>CAWJNT010000010.1:0-381822 GCA_963844305.1 uncultured Actinomycetota bacterium | reverse complement strand
GGAGGTCGTCTGTGTGTGTGCGGGTCCAAGGCGTTGCCTTCGGGCTCACCGGCCGGCCTTGCCGAGGCCCGCTGAGGCGGCGTCAGAACGGCTCGACCAGCAGGGCGACCCCGTGCCCACGGGCCCGGGTGAGCACGATCGTCGCCTCGTCGTCACCGGTCAGGTCCATCCGCTTGCGCAGTTGGTCGGGCACCACGTCGACCCCGCGCTTCTTGATCGTCAGCCGGCCGATGTCCGCGCTCGCGCAGTGCTGCGCGCAGTGCCTTCTCCCGATAGGGGAGGCGCGTCAGGATGCGGTAGCCGCGGCCGAACGGAGTCCGGAACGACGAGTCCGAGGTGACGTAGGCGATGTGGTCGTCGACCAGCCCGCCGTCGACGCCCGCGGCCACGGCCGTCACGAGGCCGGCCCGGATCACCGCCCCGTCGGGCTCGTACAGGAACGCGCCGATGTCGCGTACGGCGGCGCCCGGGTCGTCCTCGTCGGTGATCGTCGCCAGGCCACCGTGGCCGATCACGGTGGCCCGTCGTCGGGTGGTGGCCAGCCGCCCCGACCACAGCGCGACCTCCTTCACCTCGCCCTGGTCGCTGACCCACTCCGCCTCGACGCCGTGCGGGACCAGGTCGTGGGGGAGGCCGGGGGCGGCCTTGACGCAGGAGTCCCGCCGGAGCAGCTCCTCGACGAAGGGCCACGGCGGGGTCCAGCCCTCGACGTCGAAGGCGCGTCCCCTCGCCGACCGACGGGCCGGGTCCGCGAACGCGACCGCGAACGGAGTCGTGTCGACGGTCGTCGCGTCCCTGACCATCACCGCGCCGGCGAGGCCGAGCGCGTCGAGGTTCGCCTGCGCCACCGCGACCCGGACCGGGTCGACGTCCACGCCGGCGCAGGTGATCCCGGCCCTCGAGAACGCCAGCAGGTCGCCGCCGATGCCGCAGCCCAGGTCGATGACGGACTCCGTCGCGGCGGCAGTCAGCCGCGCGGCGCGGTGCGCCGAGACCGGCGTGCGCGTCGCCTGCTCGAGCCCCTCGGGGGTGAAGTACATGCGGCCGCGAGCTCGCCGAACTTGGGCTCGGCCCGGCGCCGCAGCTCGACCTGGGTGAGGGCCGCCGCGACCTGCTCGGGGGCGGCCGTACGCCGGAGGGCGGTCTGCGCCGCCAGCTCGTCGCCGGTCGTCTCGGCGGCCCGCGCCAGCAGCCGTTGCCCGTCCTCGGTGAGCAACCAGCGGAACGCCTCGAGATCCATCCCACGGATCCTTCCAGAGAGCCCGCGGACCGCAGCGGGGTGGCGTCGTACACTCCTCGCCGAGTCGAGGGAGGCGCGCATGACGAGCTCTGATCGCTGGCTACCGCAGGACTTCGTCCACCCGCAGCACGTCGAACTGCCGATCGGCCACCACCTGCGCCCGATCCGCGCCGAGGACACCGACCTCGACATGGTCGCCGTGATGGGCTCGCGTGAGCGGCTCTGGGGCATCTACGGCGAGGCGTGGGGCTGGCCGCCCGCGCACATGACCCACGAGCAGGACCGCGAGGACCTCGCCCGCCACGCCGACGAGATGCAGACCAACGAGTCGTTCAACTACGCGCTGTTCGACGCCGACGAGACGGCGCTGCTCGGCTGCGTCTACATCGACCCGCCCGAGAAGCCGGGCGCGGACGCCGAGATCTCCTGGTGGGTGGTCGACGAGTGCGTCGGCACCGATGTCGAGCGCGCCCTCGACGAGTTCGTGCCGCGCTGGATCGCCGACGACTGGCCGCTCGAGCAGCCGCGGTACGTCGGCCGCGACCTCTCCTGGGCGGACTGGATCGCCCTGCCCCGGCTCGACTGACTCGCCACCTGCTCGCGACTCGACCGGACCCGCCTAGCACTCCATCGAGGCGAGTGCTAACGTCTGATCTGGCACTCTCGCCCCGAGGGTGCCAGCGCTTGCGACGATGTGCGACCCCCGCGACGGCGTACCTCACCGCAGGCCCAAACGTCGGGGCCGCTCCACCACAGGGGAGCGCCCAACCGAGTGAGATCGAAAGTGGAGGTCGACATCGTGTCGGTCAACATCAAGCCCCTCGAGGACCGCATCGTCGTCAAGCCCCTCGATGCCGAGCAGACCACGGCTTCCGGCCTGGTCATCCCGGACACCGCCAAGGAGAAGCCCCAGGAGGGCGAGGTCCTGGCCATCGGTCCGGGTCGCATCGATGACAACGGCAACCGCGTCCCGCTCGACGTGAGCGTGGGCGACAAGGTCATCTACAGCAAGTACGGCGGCACCGAGGTCAAGTACGCCGGCGAGGACTACCTGATCCTCTCCGCCCGCGACGTGCTGGCCGTCGTTTCCTGATTTGTCCGGGTCGTCCGCCTGACGGGGGCACGTGTGCCGCCCTCGGGCGGACGACCCGATTTTCGTTAGAGGAGAGCAATGCCCAAGATCCTTGAGTTCGACGAGAGCGCACGACGCGCCCTCGAGCGGGGCGTCGACGCCCTCGCGAACACCGTGAAGGTCACGCTCGGCCCCAAGGGCCGCTACGTCGTCCTCGACAAGAAGTGGGGCGCGCCGACCATCACCAACGACGGTGTGACCGTCGCTCGTGAGATCGAGCTCGACGACCCGTTCGAGAACCTCGGGGCACAGCTGACCAAGGAAGTCGCCACCAAGACCAACGACGTCGCCGGCGACGGCACCACCACCGCCACCGTGCTCGCCCAGGCGATGGTCCACCAGGGCCTCCGCGCGGTCGCCGCCGGCATCAACCCGATGGGCATCAAGCGGGGCATGGACGCCGCGGCCGAGGCCGTCGCCGACTCCCTGCGCGAGTCGGCCCGCGAGGTCGAGACCAAGGAGGACATGGCCGCGGTCGCGACCATCTCCAGCCGCGACAGCCACATCGGCGAGCTCCTGGCCGAGGCCTTCGACAAGGTCGGCAAGGACGGCGTGATCACGGTCGAGGAGTCCAACACCATGGGCACCGAGCTGGAGTTCACCGAGGGGATGCAGTTCGACAAGGGCTACATCTCGGCGTACTTCGTGACCGACCCGGAGCGGATGGAGTCGGTCCTCGAGGACCCCTACATCCTGCTGCACCAGGGCAAGATCGGTGCGATCGCCGACCTGCTGCCGCTGCTCGAGAAGGTCATCGCCGCCGGCAAGCCGCTGTTCATCCTGGCCGAGGACGTCGAGGGCGAGGCCCTGTCGACCCTGGTCGTGAACAAGATCCGCGGCACGTTCAACGCCGTCGCGGTGAAGAGCCCGGCCTTCGGCGACCGTCGCAAGGCGATGATGCAGGACATCGCGACCCTGACCGGTGGTCAGGTCGTGGCCCCCGAGGTCGGCCTCAAGCTCGACCAGGTCGGCCTCGAGGTGCTCGGCCAGGCCCGCCGGATCGTCGTCACCAAGGACAACACCACGATCGTCGACGGCAACGGTGACTCCGCCGAGGTCGAGGGTCGCGTCAACCAGATCAAGGCCGAGATCGAGAACACCGACTCCGACTGGGACCGCGAGAAGCTCCAGGAGCGTCTCGCCAAGCTCGCCGGTGGCGTGTGCGTGATCAAGGTCGGCGCGGCCACCGAGGTGGAGCTCAAGGAGAAGAAGCACCGCATCGAGGACGCCGTCTCCGCGACCCGCGCCGCGATCGAGGAGGGCATCATCGCCGGTGGCGGTGCCTCGCTCATCCACGCGGTCTCGGTGCTCGACGACGACCTCGGCCTGACCGGTGACGAGGCGGCCGGCGTACGCATCGTGCGTCGCGCGGCCGACGAGCCGCTGCGCTGGATCGCCGAGAACGGTGGCGAGAACGGCCACGTCATCGTCGCCAAGGTCCGCGAGGGCGGTGCCGGCACCGGCTACAACGCCGCCACCCAGGAGTACGGCGACCTGATCGCCCAGGGCGTCATCGACCCGGTCAAGGTGACCCGCTCCGCGCTGGTCAACGCCACCTCGATCGCGGGCATGCTGCTCACGACCGAGACCCTGATCGTCGACAAGCCCGAGGACGACGACGATTCCGCGGGCGGCGCCGGTCACGGCCACGGACACGGCCACTGACCCACGCCTAGAACGCTGACCCGTCGCTAATTAGCGACGGGTCAGCGTCATTTGTGCGTGTAGCACGGGGGAAACACGGGTGACGCCGACGCGAAATCCCGTCGGAGTCACGATGACGCCATGCTCTGGAGAGTCCGTACGACGCTGCCCGACCGGCCCGGCGCACTGGCGGTGCTGGCCCAGCACTGCGGCGCGGCCGGCGTGAACATCCTCGGCCTGCAGATCTTCCCCGGGGTGGAGGCCGTGACCGACGAGCTGGTCCTGCGCACTCCCGAGGGCTGGGGCGTCCCCGAGATCGCGCGCCTGATCGAGAGCTCCGGCGGTATCTCGGTCAGCGCCGCCGCCTGTACCGAGGCGGCGCTGACCGACCAGCCCACGCGCTACGTCCAGGCCGCCCGCGCCGTCCTGGCCCAGCCCGCGTCGTTCCCCGAGGTGGTCGCGAAGCTGTTCGACGCCGAGGCCGAGCCGTCGGACCCGCGACTGGCGCCGGTCATGGACGTCATGGACATGACCGTCGGCGACGTCCAGGTGCAGGTCCGTCGTGCCGCGCCGTTCACCGCGACCGAGCTCGCCCGCGGCGCGGCGATGGCAGACCTCGTCTCCGACGTGCTGGAGCGCACCCGCGACGCCGCCATGTCGCCGTCCTCCGGACGCCGGGTCGGCACCGGGTCCACGCCCGACTACCAGGTCGAGGGCGACACCGTCACCGCACTGGTCGACGACCACCCGGTGGGCGTCGCCGCCGTCCGCCCGGAGACCGGTGAGCCCGGCGTGCGGCCGGTGACGCTCCGGGTCGACCCCGCCTGGCAGCGCCGCGGCGTCGGCACCCGCCTCCTCGTCGAGGCCGCCCGGCTGGCCAACGCGCGGCGGCGCGGTCGAGATCGTGCTCACCACGCGCGCGGACAACCAGGCGGTGCTGCCGATGGTGCTCGCCGCCGGCCTGCGCGGCCGGATCCGGATGGCGGCCGACGTGCTGACCGTGCGGATCCCCGTCCACGAGCTCAAGCCGATCCGGGCCTGAGCGGTCGCCCGGGTCAGAACGACCCGAAGATCCCGGTCGGGTCGCAGTTCAGCCGCAGCGGCGGCCTGCTCACGTCGGCGCGCAGGAGCACCTGCTTGTCGCCACAGCCCTGACCGTGCGGCCGGTACCGCTCGTCGAGCACCGGCTCCAGCGCATCGCCCAGTCCGCCCCACCCCGACTCCGGCACCCACATCACGATCCACGTGGGCGCACCGGGCCCGTCGAGCAGGGTCCGCAGCTCGTCGAGGTCCGGATCGAGGGTGCGCATCGGCAGGCTCCACAGGTGCTCGTACGGCGACGCCATGCCGCTGGCCAGCAGGATCTCCGGACGGCCGCCGTACACCACGATCGTGTCGCCGGGCTCGGCCGCGCGCTTGAGCGCCGCCCCGGTCTTGGTCCCGTCCGAGGAGGCGAGCCCGGCCAGGTCGACGGTCGTCCAGATGCCCGTGGCCAGCACCGACACGATGGCCGACAGGACCACGATCACGCGCGCCCGGGCGGCGACGTCGGTCCGCATCGCCAGCAGCAGCGCGGTGCACAGCACCACGCCCGGGACGATCGCGAACAGGTACGGCCGCCAGAAGCTCCCGCCCAGGAGGAGGGCCAGTCCGTCGACGGTGATGACGAGCAGCGTGGCGACCGTCAGCGTCCGGTCGAACCGCCAGATCCGGCGCAGGTGGATCGCGACGCCGGCCAGCACGAACGCGGCGCCGCTGCCGACGGCGACGCCGAGGAGGAGCAGCCCGCGCATCAGCGGTCCGTCGGTGGTGCCGGTGGCGATCACCTCGATGGCGTCGGAGCGGAACCCGTAGACGGCGTACCACAGGGTGTGGATCCGGACGCCTTCGTACGCCGCCCACCCGACCGTCGCCAGCACGGGCACGGCCGCCCCGGCCAGGGCGGCGCCACCGAGCCGCATGAACTCGGGGGTGGTGATCCGGTGTGAGAGTCGCGCACCGATGAGCAACGCGATCCCGAACACCAGCCCGGCCACGAGGTTCTGCTTCATGCCCTGCGCCAGCACGGCCGTCAGGCCCGCCCCGAACGCCAGGATCGTGGCCCGGGCGCCGATCCGGTCACGGGTCAGCGCGCGCAGCGCGAGGTAGAAGCTGGCCATCACGAACGGGATCCCGAGGATCTCGCCCTTGGCCATGATCGGGTCGATCATGGCCGTCGAGGTGAACGCGGCGGCCAGGATGGCCGTCCAGGCGCCGGTGCGGCTGACGAAGCGCTCGTCGGTCTCGCCCGCGAACCGCAGCGCCGCCCGGGCCGTCCCCGCGGCCAGGATCACCAGCGCGACGCTGGCGAACACCGCAAGCAGCCTGATGAACAGCGGGCCACCGATGGCGTCCGAGAGCTTCACGAGCGCGATCAGGGACGGCGGCCGGTCGACCCAGTAGGTGCCGTAGAGGCTGTCCGGCTGCGGGTCCCAGGCGCGGGCGACCAGCGTGAAGCCCGGCCTCGTCCGAGCCGAGAGGGTAGAGCAGCCCGGGAAAGCGGAAGAGCGCGGCCAGCAGGGCGGCGGCGTACACGACGAGACGTGCGTTGACGTCCCAGCTCCCCCGAACCACGCTCCCCACCCTGTCAGGAGCTACGGTCCGGTTCCTCTCATTTACCTCAGGTGTCGCGCCCACGGGCGCGGGTCCAGGTCAGCATGTTTTCCAGCGTCCCACGCGGGGCCAGCCCTGACCCGGAAACCGCTCACGGCCTCGGTAGGATGGTGTTCCGCCGCCCACGAACGAAAAGGACCCCATGGATCTCGCCGGAGTCCCCGACAAGTTCGCCGCCCTCGGCCTGACGTACGACGACGTCCTCCTGCTGCCCGGTCACTCCGACCTGGCGCCGTCCGACATCGACACCACGACCCGGCTGACCCGCGAGATCTCGCTCAACGTGCCGCTGGTCAGCGCGGCGATGGACACCGTCACCGAGTCGCGGATGGCGATCGCGATGGCCCGCCAGGGCGGCCTCGGCGTGCTCCACCGCAACCTCTCGATCGACGACCAGGCCTACCAGGTCGACCTCGTGAAGCGGACCCAGACCGGGATCATCTCCAACCCGATCACGATCGGGCCCGACGCCACGCTCGAGGACCTCGACCAGCTCGCCGGCGAGTACCGCGTCTCCGGCTTCCCGGTCGTCGACACCGACAGCCGGCTGCTCGGCATCATCACCAACCGCGACCTCCGGTTCACCCCGGTCGCGGAGTGGGCGACCACCAAGGTCGACGAGGTGATGACGCCGATGCCCCTGATCACCGGCCAGGTCGGCATCAGCCGCGAGGAGGCCACGCTGCTGCTGCGCAAGCACAAGCGCGAGCGGCTGCCGCTGGTCGACGACAAGGGCCGGCTCGGCGGTCTGATCACGGTCAAGGACTTCGTGAAGTCCGAGCAGTTCCCCCTCGCGTCCAAGGACGACCACGGACGGCTCATGGTCGGCGCCGCGATCGGCTACTTCGGCGACGCCTGGCAGCGCGCGACGACGCTGATCGAGGCCGGTGTCGACGTGCTCGTCGCCGACACCGCCCACGGCAACGTGCGGATGCTGCTCGACATGGTCAAGCGGCTCAAGACCGACCCGGCCACCCAGCACGTCCAGGTGATCGGCGGCAACGTCGGCACCCGCGAGGGCGCCCAGGCGTTCGTCGACGCCGGGTCCGACGCGGTCAAGGTCGGGGTCGGCCCCGGCTCGATCTGTACGACGCGCGTGGTCACGGGTGTCGGCGTACCCCAGGTCACCGCGGTCTACGACGCCGCGCTCGCCTGCAAGCCCGCCGGGATCCCGGTGATCGCCGACGGCGGCCTGAAGTACTCCGGCGAGATCGCCAAGGCGCTCGTCGCCGGCGCCGACGCGGTGATGGTCGGCTCGCTGCTGGCCGGCTGCGAGGAGTCGCCGGGCGACCTGGTCTTCGTCAACGGCAAGCAGTTCAAGTCCTACCGCGGCATGGGCTCGCTCGCCGCGATGTCGAGCCGGGGCAAGAAGTCCTACTCCAAGGACCGCTACTTCCAGGCCGAGGTCACCAGCGACGACAAGATCGTCCCCGAGGGGATCGAGGGCCAGGTCGCCTACCGCGGCCCGCTCGCCGCTGTCGCCCACCAGCTGATCGGCGGCCTGCACCAGTCGATGTTCTACGTCGGTGCCCGCACCATCCCCGAGCTGCAGGAGAACGGCCGGTTCGTCCGGATCACCTCCGCCTCGCTCAAGGAGAGCCACCCCCACGACGTGCAGATGACCGTCGAAGCGCCCAACTACACCGGCGGCTGATTCCGCCGATAGTGTCGCGTGCATGACCGAGATCGAGATCGGCCGTGCCAAGCGGGCCCGCCGCGCGTACTCCTTCGACGACGTGGCGATCGTGCCCTCACGCCGCACGCGCGACCCCGAGGAGGTCAGCGTCGCCTGGCAGATCGACGCCTACCGCTTCGACCTGCCGGTGGTCGCCGCGCCGATGGACTCCGTGATGTCGCCGGAGACCGCCATCGCGCTCGGCAACGCCGGCGGCTTGGGCGTGCTCAACCTCGAGGGCCTCTGGACCAGGTACGACGACCCGGCACCGCTCCTGGAAGAGGTCAGCGGCCTGCACGGTGACGACGCCACCCGGCGGATGCAGGAGATCTACCGGCAGCCGATCGACCCCGGACTGATCACCACGCGCCTCAAGCAGATGCGCGAGGCCGGAGTGACCGTCGCCGGCGCGCTGTCGCCGCAGCGCACCAAGGAGTTCGCCAAGACCGTCGTGGACGCCGGCGTCGACATGTTCGTCATCCGCGGCACCACCGTCTCCGCCGAGCACGTCTCCAGCCAGGCCGAGCCGCTGAACCTCAAGGAGTTCATCTACGAGCTCGACGTGCCGGTGATCGTCGGCGGCTGCGCGACGTACCAGGCGGCCCTGCACCTCATGCGCACCGGCGCGGCGGGCGTGCTGGTCGGCTTCGGCGGCGGCGCCGCCCACACCACCCGCACCGTCCTCGGCGTCGCGGTGCCGATGGCGTCCGCCGTGGCCGACGTGGCCGCCGCCCGGCGCGACTACATGGACGAGTCGGGTGGTCGCTACGTCCACGTCATCGCGGACGGGTCGATCGGCAAGTCGGGTGACCTCGCCAAGGCGATCGCGTGCGGTGCCGACGCGGTCATGGTCGGCTCGCCCTTCGCCCGGGCCTCCGACGCGCCCGGTCGCGGCTTCCACTGGGGAGCCGAGGCCCACCACCACGAGCTGCCGCGCGGCCAGCGCGTCGAGATCGGCACCGTCGGCACCATGCAGGAGATCCTGTTCGGTCCCTCCCGGGTCGCCGACGGCACGATGAACCTGATCGGCGCCCTCAAGCGGACGCTGGCCACGACCGGCTACACGGAGCTCAAGGAGTTCCAGCGGGTCGAGGTCGTCGTCGTCTGACGGCGCGCACCTCGGGTCAGCCCGCCACCACGGGGTTGACCAGCGTGCCGACGCCGGGGATCCGGCACTCCGCGACGTCTCCGGGCCGCACGTGGATCGCCCCGGGCGTGCCGGTGGAGATGATGTCGCCCGGGTAGAGCGGCATCACCGCGCTGTGGAACGCGACCAGGAACGCCGGCCCGTGCATCATCCGCTCCACCGTGTTGGTGCGGGTCTCCTCGCCGTTCACCACCGTCGAGACCTCGACGTCCTCGATCCGCCCGCACCGCTCCAGCACCGCCGCCATCGGCACGATCTCGGGCCCGAAGGAGAAGAAGCCGGGGAAGTTCTTCGAGCGGGTGAGGAACCGCGGGTTGCGCTGGAGGATGTCCTCGGCCGTCTGGTCGAGGATCGTGGTCACGCCGAAGACGTGGTCGAGCGCGTCTTCCTCCGACACGTTGCGGCAGTAGCGGCCGATCACGAGCCCGAGCTCGCCCTCGGCGGTGGTCCGCTCGCTCTGCGTGGGGATCGGGATGTCGTCGCCGGGCCCGATGATCGTGTGGTCGCCCTTGATGAACGACGCGGGCTCGTCGGGTGCGGTCTCCGACAGGTCCGCCGCATGGTCGACGTAGTTGAGGCCGATGCCCCAGATCTTGTGCGGACGCCGGTACGGCGCGGTGAACCGGACGGCGCCGGCGGGGGTGAACTGTGCGTCGTCCGCGGCCTCCGCCGCCTTGACCAGCCCGTCGTAGCTGCCGTCCTCGATGACGGCCATCACGTCGGCTGGGACGTCGTCGGTCAGCGCCGAGAGCGGGACAACGCCGCGCTGCGGGTCGACGAGGACGGGGGTGTCGGTACCGCGGTGGTCGATGGTCGCGAGGTTCATGGATGCCTTTCGCTTGTGGGTTGGGGGAGGGTCAGTACGCCGCGACCAGGCCGCCGTCGCAGCGCACCTGCTCGCCGGTGACGTACGCCGCGGGCTGGCCGGCCAGGAACGTCACCACGGCGGCGAACTCCGCCGGTGCGCCGTACCGACCGGTGGGGATCGCTGCCTCGGACGCGTCGCGGACCGCCGCGGCGTCCTTGCCGGTGCGCTCGGCCGCCGCGGCGTCGAGGGAAGCGACGCGGTCGGTGTCGATCCGTCCGGGCAGCACCATGTTCACGGTCACGCCGTCGCGGGCGACCGAGCCCGCCAGCGTCTTGAGGTACGCCGCCAGGGCGGCGCGGCCGACGTTCGACGCGGTCAGCGTCGCGATCGGCTGCTGCACGCCGCTGGAGCCGATGGCCAGGATCCGGCCCCAGCCGCGCTCGCGCATGCCCGGCAGCACCTGCTGGACCATGGCGACGTGTGGTGTGAGCAGGAGGTCGGCGGCGGCGCGCGCGTCGTCGGCCGACATGTCGGGTGCCGCACCCGGGGCCGGTCCGCCACCGTTGAGCACCAGCACGTCGACCGGCCCGAAGGCCTCGCGTGCCGCCTCGGCGATGCGGGCGGGGGAGTCGGGGTCGGTGACGTCGGCGACCACGCCGACGGCAGAGGGAAGTGAGGCGGCGAGCTCGTCGACGAGCTCCTTGCGCCGCCCGACGACGACCACGCGGGCGCCTTCGGCGGCGAGCGCCTCGGCGGTGGCACGTCCCAGCCCCGACGTCGCACCGAGCACCACCGCGACCTTGTCGACCAGACCCAGCTCCATCAGACCTCCTGCAGCGATGTGAACAACGGAAGAGTGGCGAGGTGCTGCTCGAGCACCGGTCGCAGGTCGGCCGGCACCTCGCGGGCGGGCGGCCGGACCGACGGCGTGTCCAGGATCCCGCGGCGGTGCAGGATCTGCTTGCGCAGCGCCAGCCCGATGGCGGCCTGGCCCTCGAAGTTGGCCAGCGGAAGCCACGGCGCCCACGCCTCGCGGGCGGCGGCGAAGCCACCGGCGGCGTACGCGTCGAGGGCCGCGCGCAGCCCTTCGGGATGGCTGAAGCCGGTCATCGCGCCGGCGGCGCCGCACGCGAGCTCGTCGATCAGGCCGACCCCGCCGAGGCCCCCGAAGACCGGCAGGTCGGTGCCCGCGGTCAGGGCGGCGACCGACGGTGCCGTGGGGGTCGACTCGGCCTTGACGGCCACCACGAACGGGCACGCCCGCACCACCTCGAGCAGGGCCGCCGGCGTCACCGTCACCCCCGAGACCACCGGGTAGTCCTGCAGCACGACCGGTACGCCGGTGGCGGCGTGGATCCGCTGCAGGTGGTCGGTCAGCACGTCGGGCCGGGGCGAGTGGGCCTGCACCATGACCGCCCGCAGCGGACGGGCGGCGGCGTCGACGCAGCCCCGTGCCTGCTCGACCGCCACCGCCGTCGTCCGGCCCGCGAGGCCGGCCACCACGGGCAGCTCGGTGGAGCCGGTCACCGTGGCCAGCACTGCTGCCTGCTCCACCGACGACAGGGCCGCGGCCTCGCCGAACACGCCGAGGGCCACCACGCCGCGGGCCCCGACCCGCTCGGCGAGTGAGACCTGTCGGCGCAGCGACCCGTGGTCGATGTCGCCGTCGGCGCCGAAGGGGGTCGCGAGCACCACCCAGAGCCCGCGGTCGAGCGGCGTGCTCACGGCTGGCTCCGCTCGCCGGTGCGGCCGAGCACGGCGTCGACGAGGTGCTCGGCGATGGCCAGGCTCGAGGTCGCCGCGGGCGACGGCGCGTTGCGCAGGGCGACCACGGGTCCGCGGAAGCTGATCCGGAAGTCGTCGACCAGGCTGCCGTCGCGGTCGAGGGCCTGGGCGCGGATGCCGCTCGGTCCGGGGACGACGTCCTCGACCCGCAGCTCGGGCACGTAGCGGCGGGCGGCCGCCACGAACCGGCGCTTGCTGAGCGAGCCGGCCATCTCCAGGACGCCGGTGCGCCAGTGCTGACGGGCGAACTTGCGGAAGCCGGGCGAGCGCGCGGTCTCGCGCAGGTCGCGCAGCGACACCGTGCCCCAGCCGTAGCCCTCGCGGGCCAGTGCGAGCACGGCGTTCGGTCCGACCATCACCTCGCCGTCGACCCGTGGTGTCAGGTGGACACCCAGGAACGGGTAGCGCGGGTCGGGCACCGGGTAGACCAGCCCGTTGACGAGCGACCGCTTCTCGGGACGGAGCAGGTAGTACTCGCCGCGGAACGGCACGATCCGCGGGTCGGGCTCGTCGCCCGCCTGCTCCGCCAGGTGGTCGCTGTGCAGGCCGGCGCAGAGCACGACCTTGTCGACCCGCTCGTCGAGAGTCGCACCGTCGCGCGTCGACGCGTGCAGGCGTACGCCGCTGCCGTCGGGGCGGATACCCGTCACCTCGACACCGCAGCGGACGCTGCCGCCGCGGGCCTCGACCTGCCGCGCGAGCGCGCGGGTGACACCGGGGAAGTCGGCGATCGCCGTGGCGGGGGAGTGCAGGCCGGCGACGCCTGTCACGTGCGGCTCGATCTCGCGCAGCTCTCCCGCGCTGAGCCGACGTACGCCGGGGACGCCGTTCTCGCGAGCCCGCTCCTCGATGGCGGACAGGCGGCCCCGCTCCGTCTCGTCGAGCGCGACGAGCACCTTGCCGATCTCGTCGTACGCGACGCCGTGCTCCTGGCAGAACTCGCGGAGCATCCCGACGCCCCGGCGGCACAGGCGCGCCTTGAGCGACCCGGGTGTGTAGTAGAGCCCGGCGTGCACGACGCCGGAGTTGCGACCGGTCTGGTGGGTGGCGAGCGCGTCCTCCTTCTCGAGGACGGTGACGACGGCGTCCTGGTCGACCTCCTGCAGCCGGGCGGCCACGGCCAGGCCGAGGATCCCGCCGCCGACCACGGCGTACGTCGGGCTCATCGATCCGCCTCCCAGGGTGAGTCGAGACCGTCCTCGTGCTCCCCGAGCAGCGGAGGAGGAGTTGGTGACGCAGCCATCATGCCGTCGTACCGCACGGCGCCGCCCGGCACGGTCACCTCACCCAGGAGCGGGTGGGTCATCGTGTGCAGCAGGCCGAGTCCCCGGACCTGCTCCCAGTCGTAGACCTCGGGCACGGTGCGGATCCGGCCGGCCGGCACACCCGCGGCGCCGAGCTCGGCGATGACGTCGTCGGCCTTGCTGTCCTGGAGCAGGCGTTCGACCTCGGCCTCGAGCTCGGCGACCTTGGCGACCCGCAGCCGGTTGGTGGCGACGTCGGGGCGGTCGGGGTCGATGCCGACGACGCCGGCGAAGCGGCGCCACAGCGACTCCGACCCGACCGCGATGACCACCGAGGCGTCGGCGCAGCGGAACGTGCCGTACGGCGCGATCGAGGGGTGGCGGTTGCCGGTGCGCGCGGGCTCGACACCGGCGCTCAGCCAGCCGGCGCCGTGGAACGTGTGCACGGCGGTGACGGCGGCGAGCAGGGACGTCTCGACGGCCGTCCCCCGACCGGTGCGCTCCCGGTCCGCGAGCGCCGTCATCACCCCGAAGGCGCCGAACATGCCGGCCAGCAGGTCGGCGATCGGGAGGCCGACGCGGGTGGGCTCGCCGTCCGGCGACCCGGTCAGGCTCATCAGTCCCGCCTCGGCCTGCACGATCTGGTCGAAGCCGGGGCGCATGCCGTCGGGACCACCGCTGCCGAACCCCGTGATGGACAGGGTGACCAGCCGTGGGTTGGCTCGGCGCAGGTCCGCCGGGTCGACTCCGAGGCGGGCCATCAGGCCGGGTCGATAGTTCTCCACCAGCACGTCCGCCTCGGCGCAGAGCGCGCGCAGCCGCTCCACGTCGGCGGGCTGCTTCAGGTCCAGCCGGACCGAGCGCTTGCCGCGGTTGGCGGACAGGAAGTACGCCGAGGCGGGCTCCTCCTCGCCCTCGGGCGAGGTGAACGGCAGCCAGCCGCGACTGTCGTCACCCGACGGTGGCTCCACCTTCAGCACGTCGGCGCCGACGTCGGCCAGCATCATCGTGGCGTAGGGGCCGGCCAGTGCCCGGCTCAGGTCGACCACACGGATCCCCGCGAGCGGTCGCGGGGGATGGTGCCCGGAATCATGCTCGGTCAAGAACGGCCTCCCAGCAGCTTGAGTCCGACAGTCATCAGCACGATCACGGAGGTCACCCGCAGCACGTGGATCGCCAGCACCACGGGCACGTTGGCCTTGGCCTCCGCCGACAGCACGCCCATCTGCGCGATCCCGCCCGGCGCGGTCGACAGGAGGGCGGAGTTCAGGTCGAGGTCGGTGAAGCGCCACAGGCACCAGGCGAGCACCAGGCCGAAGACCAGGAACAGCGCCACGGTGACCACGACGGGTACGGCGTTGCTGCGCAGCGCTCCGAGCGCGTCGCGGGTGATGGTCTGCCCGAGCAGCCAGCCGACCAGGCAGTAGACCAGCCACCGCCCCGCCGACGGGATCTGCCACGACATGCTCGAGAACAGCCCGACCAGCGCCACGCCGGCCATCGCGCCCAGAAGTGGCGCGGCCGGGAGCCGGAGCAGGGTCGCGATCCCGGCACCGGCCAGGGCGGCGGCTGCGGTCGTCGCGGCGTGCAGGATCACGAAGAGCCCACCCGGTCGTCATCGCGCTCCCCGGCGTCGCCGGCTTCACTGGCGTCGTCCGAGAGCTGCTCGCCCTCGGCGCGGGCCTTGTTGCGCCGCGACTGGCCGACCTCGCGGATCTGTGCCTGGACCACCTGCTTGACCAGGCGGGAGATCAGCGGCAGCAACAGCAGCAGGGCGATGATGCAGAGCAGCACGAGCGAGGTGTTCCGCTCGACGAAGATGTCGAAGCTGCCGTCGGAGATGAGCAGGGTCTGGCGCAGCGTCTCCTCGGCCATCGGGCCGAGCACCAGCGCGATCACCAGCGCCGCCGGCGACATCCCGAACCGTCGCATGAAGAAGCCGAGCACACCGCAGGCCAGCATGATCTGCACCTCGACGATGCTGCCGTTCACGGTGAACGTGCCGAGGACGCAGACCATGATCACGATCGGCGCCAGCACGCGGAAGGGGATGCGCGCGATGCTCGCGAAGGCGGGGATGCAGAAGATGTTGACCAGCAGCAGCATCACGTTGCCGAGGTACATGCTGGCGATCAGGCCCCAGGCGAACTCGGGGTTCTGCTCCATCAGCAGCGGTCCCGGCTGCAGGCCCCACATCAGGAAGCCTCCGATGAGGACCGCCGTGGCGGCGGACCCCGGGATGCCGAGGGTCAGCAGCGGCACCATGGCGCCCGCGGACGCGGCGTTGTTGGCCGCCTCCGGACCGACCAGGCCGGGCATCGCACCCTTGCCGAACCGGTCGGGACGCTTCGAGATCGACTTCTCGAGGTTGTAGGACATCAGCGAGGCCACGGTCGCACCGGCGCCGGGGGTGGCGCCGACGAAGAAGCCGAGGAACGAGCCGCGGGTCATGGGTCCGGCGGACTCGCGGTAGTCCTGCTTGTTCGGCCAGAAGCCGCTGTCGCGGGCGGAGACCTTGAAGTAGCCGAGCTTCTCGAGGTGCCCTCCTCGCCACAACGTGTAGAGGATCTCGCCGACGCCGAAGAGCCCGATCGCGACCGGGATGAAGTCGATGCCGTTGATCAGCTCGACGTTCCCGAACGTGTAGCGCTGCTGGCCGGTGCCGATGTCGATGCCGACGGTCGCGATGGCGAACCCGATCAGGGCGGAGAGCAGGCCGAGCAGCTTGTTCGTGCCGATGATCACGATCAGCGTGAGCAGCCCGGCCACGACCACGAGGAACAGCTCGGGCGGTCCGAAGGACGCGGCGACCGACGCGGTCACCGGGGCCGCGACGCTGATCAGGATCGCGCCGATGGTGCCGGCGACGAACGACGCGACCGCGGCCATCACCAGGGCCGGCCCCGCCCGGCCCTGCTTGGCGAGCGGATAGCCGTCGAACGTACTGGCCACCGTCGCCGACTCACCGGGTGTGTTGATCAGCACCGACGTGATCGTGCCGCCGTACATCGCTCCGTAGTAGACGGCAGCCAGCATCACGATCGCCCCGGTCGGGTCGAGCGTGAACGTGATCGGGAGCAGGATCGCCAGGCCGGCGGACGGGCCCAGGCCCGGCATCACGCCGACGATCATCCCGAGCATCACGCCGGCGCCGAGCAGCAGCAGGTTCTGCACGGTGAGGATGGCCAGGATGCCCTGGCTGAGGTTGTCGAACACGTCCATGTCGATGCTTCCTACGATCGATCAGAACCGGGGCAGGATGCCCTCGGGCAGCCCGGAGTTGAGGGCCGTCTGCAGCAGGAGGTAGAGGGCCAGCGGCAGGGTCAGGCTGAGCACCACGTTGAACACGTGCCGGCCCCGGTTGAGCAGGCTGAGCCCGGCCAGCATGAACACCGTCGAGGCGATGATCGCGCCGAGCGCGAGCAGCGTCGCCACCAGGAAGAGCGCCACCACCAGGAACAGCACCAGCATCTTCGGGTGCTGGCCGAGGTCGGCGTCGCCCACCTCGTCCTCCAGCTCGACGGTCTCGTCCTCGTCGGACGGCGAACGCAGCGTCTGGACCAGCGCGACGAGGGTCAGCGCGAGCCCGAGGCAGCCCACGATCCGGGGGAAGAAGCCGGGGCCGATGCGGCCGGCGGCGGTCCGCCACTCCAGGGCGAAGCCCATCTCGGTGTACACCGCGAGCACCGCCAGGAGCAGCAGCAGGAAGACGACCTTGGGTCGCACCCAGCCGGGGAGCCGGCGGGTGACCTTCTCGCTGCTGCTCGTGGCGGAGGTGACCATCGTGGTCACAGGGCTCCGACCTCGTCGAGCTGCTTCTCGAGCGAGGAGCTGGTGTCGTCGAGGTACGCCGTGAAGTCGTCGCCCCAGCGGACGTCCTCCACGAGGTAGTTCTCCTCGAGGTAGGCCTGCCACTCCTCGGTCTCGACGACCTTCTTCATGGTGTCGATCCACCACTCCTGCGCCTCCTCGGGCGCGTCCGGCGGCAGGATCAGGCCACGCGGCATGGAGGGCAGGTCCGTGATGCCCTGCTCCTCGCCGGTCGGCACGTCCGGCAGCCCCTCGAGGCGCTCGGGGCCGGTGAACAGCAGCGGGTTCATCTCGCCGGCCTCGATCTGGCCGAGGATCGAGCCCGGGTTGGACACCATCGCGTCCAGGGCGCCGGAGAGCAGCGAGGTCTGCACCTGGCCCTCCTCGTTGTAGGGCACGTACTCGATCTCGTACCCCTCGGCGTCCGCGATCATCTGGTGGAGGATGTAGTCGACGTTGATGGTGCCGATCCCGCCGACGACCACCTTGCCCTTGTCCTTGGCGAACTCCACCCAGTCCTCGAAGTTGTCGATCCCGCTCTTGCCCGAGGTCAGCAGCAGCGCGTTGTCCGCGGCCAGCAGGCCAACGGGGGTGAAGTCGTCGTAGGTCCAGCCGGTGTCGGCCTGCATCGGCGTGGTGATGAAGGAGCCGGACGTCGTGGAGATGCCGTAGCCCGTGCCGGACTGCCCGAGCAGGTATCCCCAGCCCGTGGCGCCGCTGCCGCCCTCGCGGTTCTCGACGACGATGTTCTCGGGATACATGTCGTCCTTCTGGATCAGGTCCACGATGGTGCGGGCCATGATGTCGTTGCCGCCGCCGGGACCGAACGCGATGGTCCACTCCATGTCCTGCGACGGGTAGTTGCCGCTGTCGGCGGTGCTCCCCCCTCCGCACGCAGCCGTGAGGGCGAGCGCTGTCGTGGTCGCCGCCGCAACGGCGATCTTGGTGAGCTTCATCGGGTTTCCTCCCTGATTTGTGCGGGCGCTAGAGGTGAGATGGGGCAGGTGCGGGACGTCACGTGCCCTCCAGGCGGTGCCAGGTGCCGGTGCCCATGGCGGTGAGCCGGCCGGCGTCGTCGGTCATGCGCGACTCGAGGGTGACGATGCGGCGACCGGCCCGGACCAGGCGCCCGACGCAGGTGCCGGTGCCGGTGAGTGGACGGAAGAACCGCATCTGCATCTCGATGGTCACCGCGGTCGACAGGAACCGGTGGCACAGGTGGCCCATCGAGATGTCGAGCGCGGAGGTCACGATGCCGCCGTGCACCGAGCCCTGCGGGTTGCAGAGGTGGGCGGCGTACGGCAGGACGACGGTGCAGGTCTGTGCTTCGTCGTCGTAGCTGATGTCGAGGTCGAAGAAACGGCTGAGGAAGAACGAGCCGAACTCCTGCGCGGGGTCCTCGGCGGCAGCACGCGCCCGCTCGACCACCAGCGTCGGCGTCGATACGGGGGGTGTTGGTCGTCGTCACGGTCAGGACCACCGGAACTCGGGGGACCGCTTGCCGAGGAACGCGCGCACGCCCTCGGCGTAGTCCTCGGTGTCGAACGAGCCGTTGCGCAGCTGCGTGGTCTCGTCGTCGTCGTGCACCTGGCCGTCGGTGATCCGGCGGACCATCTCCTTGCCGGCGCGGACGCTGAACTGCGCGCGGCTGGCCACCGTCTCGGCGAACTCGTAGGTCAGCTTCTCGAGGTCCTCGGGCTCGGCGAGCTCGTCGAAGAGTCCGAGCTCGTAGGCGCGCTGGGCCGGGATGTGCAGGCCGGACATCAGGACCCACTTGGCGCGGGACGGTCCGACCAGGTCCACCATCCGCTTGCTGGACTCGAGGCTGTAGACCAGACCGAGCTTGGCCGGCGTGATCGCGAAGCGCGCCCTGGTGTCGGCGAAGCGCAGGTCGCACGCCAGCGCCAGGCCGGCGCCGCCGCCGATGCAGTAGCCGTGCACCATGGCGATCGTCGGCTTGGTCAGCCCTTCGATCGCGTGCTCGGCCCCGGCGACCTTCTCGTTGTAGCCGCGGGCGGCCTCGGCGTTGCCGCGCTCCTTCTCGAACTCGCTGATGTCGGCGCCCGACGCGAACGACTTCTCGCCCGCGCCGCGGAAGACGATCACCTTGACCGAGCTGTCCTCGTCGAGGCCGCGCACCAGGTCGGGCAGAGCGGTGTACATGCCGACGTTGATCGCGTTGTGGCTCTCGGGCCGGTTCAGCACCACGGTCGCCACGGAGTCGCGGCGCTCCACGAGCAGGTGGTCGGTCATGTCAGTCCCTCTCCAGCTCGGGGTGGGCGTCGAAGAGCACGCCGTCGGTGAACAGCTGATCGATCTCGTCGTCCTTGACGCCGGAGTCGCGCAGGATGGAGGCGGTGTGCTGGCCCAGCCACGGCGCGGGACCGCGGACGACGTACTCCATGTCGGAGAACTTGGTCGGCGGGCCGATGGTGCGCATCGGGCCGATGATCGGGTGCTCGACCTCGGCGACCATGTCGCGCGCCAGCACGTGCGGGTCGTTCAGGGTCTCGTCGAAGGTCAGTACCTGGCCGCAGGGCACGCCGGCCTTGTCGATGATCTCGATCCACTCGTCGGTCGTGCGGGTCATCGTGATCTGCTCGATCTCGCGCTCGAGCTCGTCGATGTTGTCCATCCGGTCGGGCAGGGTGCGAAAGCGCTCGTCCTCGAGCCACTCCGGACGCTCCAGCGCCGTGGTCGCCAGCCGCTCCCACAGCCTGTCGTTGGCAGCGCCGATCGTCACGTAGCCGTCGGAGGTGCGGTAGGCCTGGTACGGCGTCGAGCGGCGGTGGCGCGTGCCCGTCGGCTGGGGGACCTCGCCGGCGCCGAAGAAGGCTCCGGACTCCCAGACGGTCCAGGCCAGGCCGGCGTCGACCAGCGAGATGTCCATGTACTGGCCCCTGCCGGTCTGCTGGCGGGTCATCTGGGCGGCCATGATCGAGTAGATGGCGGTGGCGCCGGCGGCGATGTCGTTGATCGCGATGCCGATCTTGGCCGGGCGACCTTCGGGCTGGCCGGTCATCCGCAGGAACCCGACGGTGCCCTGGGCCATGATGTCGAAGCCCGGCCGGTCGCGGTACGGGCCGGTCTGGCCGAAGCCGCTGATCGAGCAGTACAGGATGTCGTCGCGGACCTTGCGCACGTCGTCGTACCCGATGCCGAGGCGGTTGGCCACGCCCGGCCGGAAGTTCTCGATGACCAGGTCGGCGTCGGCGGCGAGCTTGAGGAAGAGGTCCCGCCCGCGCTCGTCCTTCAGGTCGAGCGACACCGAGCGCTTGCTGCGGTTGGGCATGGCGAAGGGGTAGCTCTCGCCGTTGATCTTGGGCGCCAGCCGCCGGGAGTCGTCACCGGTGTGCGGCTGCTCGACCTTGATCACGTCGGCGCCGAGCTCGGCGAGCACCATCGTGCAGTAGGGGCCGGAGAGGAAGCGGGTGAGGTCGAGGACGCGGAAACCGGAGAGCGGAAGGACCGTTGCGCTTTCCCGCATCGTGGGATACGTTGCCGTCATGTGGGAACCCTGCCATTCGAGATCTGGCCTCGTCAAGAGATGCGTGAGAATTCATGGCCATGCATGAGGACGGTGCGGGCGGCGCCCGCGGAGGAGTGCAGTCGATCGACCGCGCGGTGGCGATCCTGCGCTGCTTCGACGCGCGACACTCCTCGCTGGGGATCTCCGAGATCGCCCGGATGACCGGCCTCTCCACGAGTACGGCGCACCGCCTGCTGCACGCGATGACCGACAACCGGCTGCTGGCGCAGGGCCCCGACCGGAGGTACCGACCCGGCCCGCTCCTGGTGCAGCTCGGGCGCAGTGGTGCCGTTCCCTCCACCCTGAAGGGGGCCGCCCTCCCGTTCATGACGGCGCTGCGTGACGAGGTCGACGAGACGGTCGGCCTGCACGAGCTGCTGCCCTCGGGTGAGCGGGTCGTGGTGGACCAGGTGGAGTCCCACCAGGAGCTGCGCCGCCACTACACCGACATCGGCATCCCGATCCCGTTGCCCCACGGGGCGCCCGGCAAGGCCATCCTGTCCGCCCTTCCCTGGAGCCGGCAGCAGGCCGTGCTCGCGCGTCCGATCTCACCGGTGACCGCGCACACCGTCACCGATCCGGACCGGCTCACCGACGAGCTCGACGTCGCCCGGCGGCGCGGCTGGGCCGGGTCGGACGCCGAACGCACGCCCGGCATCCGCGCCGTGGCGTCGCCGATCTTCGACCACACCGGCGCGGTCGTCGGCGCCATCGGCCTGTCGGTACCGAGCGTGCGCATGGACGACGATCGCGCCGACGAGCTCGGGCAGCGTTGCACCGACGTCGCGTGGGAGATCAGCGAGAGCCTGGGCGCGACACGCGACGCGGTCGACGGCACCCTCGAGGCGGCTACCCGTCCGTCGGGTTGAGCAGCTGCAGCAGGGCCCGCCCCAGCGCGGCCTCGGCATCCACGTCGACGTGCCGCACCGGTTCTCCGTCGACGCGCACGGTGACGGCGTACCCCACCGGCTCGGTGTCGAGCCGCTCCAGTGAGACGAACGCGTCACCGAGCAGCCCGCGGAGCTGGTCCTCGCGCGGCAGCCAGATCGCCTCGGCCGCCTCGAGGCTGTCGAGCGCCCACTCGGTGGTGCCGTTGAAGGCGAGGATCCCGCCGGCGTTCGGCACGTCCATGGCCTCCACGACCATGTCGCTGACGACGAACACCTCGTCGTCGAGGTCGCGGTCGGGGACCATGAACCGGTCGCCCTTGACCGGGCTCCAGCGCACCCCTGCCCGCCGCAGCGACCGGGCCAGCTCGATGTCCGTCATGGGTCCAGTGTGCGGGAGTCGCGGTCGCCGGAGCGCTCCGGCCTGATTCACTGGACGCATGAGCCAGCCGAGCGCACTCAGCCCGGCCGCCCGTGACGCCTCACTCGCCGCGATGGCAGGGGAGGGCGAGCTCGACGTGCTGGTCGTCGGCGGAGGGATCGTCGGGGTCGGGACCGCCCTCGACGCCGTCACCCGTGGCCTGTCCACCGGGCTGGTCGAGCAGCGCGACCTCGGTTCGGGCACGAGCAGCCGCAGCAGCAAGCTCATCCACGGCGGCCTGCGCTACCTGGAGATGCTCGACTTCGGGCTGGTCAAGGAGGCGCTGGAGGAGCGCGGCCTGCTGCTCACCCGGCTCGCTCCGCACCTGGTCCGGGCCGGTGCCGTTCCTCTACCCCCTGCACCGCGGCTGGGAGCGCCCGTACGTCGGCGCGGGGCTCGCGCTCTACGACTCGATGGCGATGCTCGGGAAGTACGAGATGGGCGTGCCCCGGCACCGCCACCTGTTCCGCCGCCAGGTGGCCCGGATCGCGCCCGACCTGCGGACCGAGAAGCTGCACGGCGCGATCCGCTACTACGACTGCCAGGTCGACGACGCCCGCCTGGTCGTGGCGGCCGGCCGCACCGCCGCCTCCCACGGCGCGCACGTCGCCACCCGCACGCAGGTGACCGGCTTCCTGCGCGAGGGAGAGCGGGTGGTCGGGGTGCGCGCCCGCGACCTCGAGACCGGGCGCGACCTCGAGATCCGCGCCCGCGTCGTGGTCAACGCGGCCGGCGTCTGGACCGACGAGATCCAGGAGATGGTCGGCGGTCGCGGCAGCCTCAACGTCCAGGCCAGCAAGGGCATCCACCTGGTCGTGCCGCGCGACCGGATCCGCAGCGAGACGGGCTTCATCACCCGCACCGAGAAGTCGGTGCTCTTCGTCATCCCGTGGGGACGGCACTGGATCATCGGCACCACCGACACCGACTGGAACCTCGACAGGGCCCACCCCGCCGCCAGCCGCACCGACATCGACTACCTGCTCGCCCACGTCAACACGATGCTGCGCGAGCCCCTCGACCACGAGGACGTCGAGGGCGTGTACGCCGGGCTGCGGCCGCTGCTGCGCGGGCGCCGCGAGCCGACGTCGAAGATCTCGCGCGAGCACACCGTCGTCACCCCCGTGCCGGGCCTGGTGATGATCGCCGGCGGCAAGCTGACGACGTACCGCGTGATGGCGCGCGACGCCGTCGAGGCCGCCGCGCACTCGCTGCGCACCACCGGGAACCTGGTCGTCCGCGAGTCGATCACCGACCGGGTTCCGCTGGTCGGCGCCGCCGACTTCGAGACCCGGTCCAACCAGCGGGTGCTCCTCTCGCGGCGAGCCGGGCTGCACGTGGCCCGGATCGACCACCTGCTCGGGCGCTTCGGCGGGCTGGTCGACGACGTGCTGGCGATCTGCGACGAGCGGCCCGAGCTGGCCGAGCAGCTCGAGGGCGCGGAGGACTACCTCGCCGCGGAGGTCGTGTACGCCGTCACCCACGAGGGCGCCCGGCATCTCGACGACGTGCTGACCCGGCGTACCCGGATCTCCATCGAGACCTTCGACCGCGGCATCCACTGCGCGCGCCGGGTCGCCGAGCTGATGGCCGGCGAGCTGGGCTGGGACCAGACCCGCCTCGACGACGAGGTCGACCACTACCTGCGCCGGGTCGAGGCCGAGCGGCAGAGCCAGCTCAAGGGCACCGACCAGGAGGCCGACGAGGCCCGGGTCAGCGCCCCCGACATCGTCTGACGCGATCTCGGTGGTTGAGGAGGTTGCGCAGCAACCGTCTCGAAACCACCACTCAGGAAAATCGAGGGCGTCCGCCGGAGTCTCGGGCTACGTTGCCCGCATGGGCACCTGGATCAAGTCGGTCACCTTCGACTGCGCGGACGCGATGGTCGTCGGGCGGTTCTGGGCCGCGGCGCTCGGCACCGACCTCGACGAGGACTCCACCTCGGAGAAGTCGTACGTCGAGGCCGCCGGGTGGGGCGGGCCGAACATGTGGTTCCAGCAGGTCCCGGAGCCGAAGGCCGCCAAGAACCGCCTGCACTTCGACCTGCGCGCGCCCGGACGCGATCCCCGACGAGGTACGCCGGCTCGAGGGACTCGGCGCCACGGTGCTGCGCGAGGAGCCGATCGTGGTCATGGCCGACCCGGAGGGCAACGAGTTCTGCGTCGAGTGAGCCCGCCTCACCGTGCTTTACAGGTCACGGTGATGTGTCAATGCTCTCAGTGGCCTACCGCGAGGTAGGCAGGGAGACCGGGGTCACATAGCCTCGGTCACATGAGCGCGCAGAACCCCGCAGGTGGACCCCTGATCGACGGACCGGCCGATCCCGAGCACGACCCCACCGCGTCGTACGCCCTCGAGCGTGAGTACGTCGCGTCCCTGACCCGCCGGGTCGCGTCCAGCACCGGCGAGACGGTCGCGGTCCGCTCGCCGCTCAACGGCCAGCCGCTCGCGCACATCCCGCAGTCGTCCGACGCCGACGTCGCCCAGGCATTCGCGCGAGCCGAGCGCGCTCAGGCGGCCTGGGCGCGCACTCCTCTCGACGAGCGGGCCCGGATCCTGATGCGCCTGCACGACATCGTGCTCGACCGCCAGGACGAGATCATCGACCTGATCGTGTGGGAGTCCGGCAAGGCCCGCAAGCACGCCTTCGAGGAGCCCGTGCACATCGCGCTCACCGCGCGCTACTACGCCCGCACCGCCCACGAGCACCTCGACACCGAGCGCAAGCTCGGCATCGTCCCCGGCCTGACGCGGGTGGAGGTCAACCGCGTCCCCAAGGGCGTCGTCGGGATCATCTCTCCGTGGAACTACCCGTTCACGATGGCGCTCTGCGACGGGCTGCCCGCGCTGCTGGCCGGCAACGCCGTGGTCGCCAAGCCCGACGCCCAGACCATGCTGTCCGCCCTGTTCGCGGCGCAGCTGCTCGAGGAGGCCGGCTTCCCGAAGGACCTCTGGCAGGTCGTCGCCGGTCCCGGCTCGCAGGTCGGTACGTCGATCATCCAGCGCGCCGACTACATCTGCTTCACCGGCTCGACCGCCACCGGCAAGATCGTCGCGAAGCAGTGCGCCGAGCGGCTGATCGGCTGCTCCCTCGAGCTCGGCGGCAAGAACCCGATCCTGGTGCTGCGTGACGCCGACCTGGAGAAGGCGGCCGAGGGCGCCGTACGCGCGACGTTCTCGAACGCCGGCCAGCTCTGCGTGTCGATGGAGCGGATGTTCGTCGCCGACCAGGTCTACGACCGCTTCGTCGAGCGGTTCGTGGCGCGCACGCAGGCGATGACGCTGGGTGCCACCCTCGAGTGGGGCAACGACATGGGCACCCTGATCTCCCAGGACCAGCTCGACACCGTCGTCGCCCACGTCGACGACGCCGTGGCGAAGGGCGCCCGCGTGCTCACCGGCGGTCGAGCGCGGCCCGACCTCGGTCCGTTCTTCTACGAGCCCACGATCCTCGAGGGCGTCACCCCCGAGATGACCTGCTTCGGCAAGGAGACGTTCGGCCCGGTCATCTCGGTCTACCGCTTCCACGACGAGGCCGACGCGGTGGCCCGCGCCAACGCGGGGGAGTACGGCCTGAACGCCTCCATCTACAGCCAGGACGGCGCCCGCGCGCGGGAGATCGCGCGCTACGTCAAGTGCGGCACGGTCAACATCAACGAGGCGTACGGCGCGACCTTCGGCAGCATCGACTCGCCGATGGGCGGGATGCGCCAGTCGGGCATGGGCCGCCGCCAGGGCAGCGAGGGCATCCACCGCTACACCGAGAGCCAGAGCGTCGGCACCCAGCGGCTGATCCGGTTCTCGCCGATGTTCGGGATGTCCGACCAGGCCTACGCGAAGGTGATGACCGCCAACCTGCGGCTGCTGAAGAAGATCGGCAGGGCATGACGGACTTCGACTACGACGTCCTCGTCATCGGGTCCGGCTTCGGTGGCTCGGTCACCGCGCTCCGGCTCACCGAGAAGGGCTACCGGGTCGGCGTCCTCGAGGCCGGCGCGCGGTTCGACGACTCGACGTACCCCAGCAACTCGTGGGACGTGAAGAAGTTCCTGTTCCTGCCCGAGGCCGGGTGCTACGGCATCCAGCGGATCGACATGGTCAAGGACTGCATGATCGTCGCCGGCGCGGGCGTGGGCGGCGGTTCGCTGGTGTACGCCAACACGCTCTACGAGCCGCTCGACGCGTTCTACACCGACCCGCAGTGGGCCCACATCTGCGACTGGCGCGCCGAGCTGGCGCCGTACTACGACCAGGCGAAGCGGATGCTCGGCGTGGTCGAGAACCCGCTGCACACCCCGAGCGACGACATCATGCAGCAGGTCGCCGAGGAGATGGGTGTGGGCCACACCTTCACCCCCACGCCCGTGGGGGTGTTCTTCGGTGGCTCCGGACAGGCGCCGGGTGAGACCGTCGCCGACCCGTTCTTCGGCGGCGCCGGCCCCGAGCGGAACCCGTGCATCGGCTGCGGCGAGTGCATGACCGGCTGCCGTCACAACGCCAAGAACACACTCGTGAAGAACTACCTCTACCTCGCCGAGCAGCAGGGTGCCCGGGTGCACCCGCTCACCACCGTGACGCGGGTCCGCCCGCTCGACGACGGCGGCTACCGCGTGGACGCCCGCTGGACGAAGGCCAAGCTGTCGCGGCGTACGGCCACGAAGACGTTCACCGCCGAGCACGTCGTGTTCTCCGCGGCCTCGCTCGGCACCCAACGGCTGTTGCACCGGCTCAAGGTCGAGGGCGACCTGCCGCGGCTGTCCGACCGGCTCGGCCACCTCACCCGCACCAACTCCGAGTCGATCCTCGGTGCGATCGCGCCCGACCTCTCGGTCGACTACAGCCAGGGCATCGCGATCACCTCGTCCTTCCACCCCGACGACCACACGCACATCGAGCCGGTGCGCTACGGCAAGGGCTCGAACTTCATGTCGCTCATGCAGACCGTGCTCACCGACGGTGACGGGCCGCAGCCGCGCTGGCGGACCTGGCTGCGGGAGATGTGGGCCCAGAGGCGCGAGGTGCGCAACCTCTACGACTTCCGGCACTGGTCGGAGCGCACCGTCATCGCGCTGGTGATGCAGTCGCTGGACAACTCGATCACGACGTTCCCCAAGAAGACCCCCCTCGGCTGGGTGATGTCGTCGCGGCAGGGCCACGGCAAGCCGAACCCCACCTGGATCCCGGCCGCCAACGACGCCGTACGCCGGATGGCCCGGATCATGGGCGGCACCGAGGGCGGGTCGATCGGAGAACCGTTCAACCGCCCGCTCACCGCCCACTTCATCGGCGGCTGCGCCATCGGCGACTCGCCCGACACCGGCGTCGTGGACCCCTACCAGCGGGTCTACGGATACCCCGGGCTGCACGTCGTCGACGGGTCGGCGGTCTCCGCGAACCTCGGGGTCAACCCGTCGCTGACCATCACGGCCCAGGCGGAGCGCGCGATGGCCTACTGGCCCAACAAGGGCGAGGCCGACACCCGCCCCGCGCCCGGCACGGCGTACCGGCCGACGACGCCCGTCGCGCCCACCTCGCCGGCGGTCCCGGACGCCGCTCCTGGAGCGCTCCGACTGCCCATCGTCGGCGTCTCCTGAGGCTCCGGAAACTCGGTAGAAAAACTCCCCGGAGGGCCGCGTAACCCGTCTCCGAGCGGGTCGTTGAGCCTGTGGGTCCGGCACTTTTGCTCCCTCCCTCGCCGGACCCCGCAGTCCAGGCACCGTCCAAGTGCGGATGTGTGGACGATCAGGGCCCGGCCAACCCTCCCTCCCCGGCCGGGCCCTGATGCATTTCTGCAGCCAGTCGCGGGCGGAGCCCGCGACTGGCGTGGGCAGACAGGGTTGAGCAGCCCCGGAGCATCGGCGCGCAGCGCCGAGGCTCCGACGGGCGTGTCGAAACACTGGGTTCGTCTCAGGCCGGCCAGCCCCGGGCCGATCGGAACGGTGTGCTGTACGTCGTGTTCGTCGCCACCTTCGCCGTGGCCTTCGTGCTCTCGCTCCGGGTCTTCCGGACCGCGGGCCAGTCGGCGCGCCCGTGGCTGGCCGCCGGCGTGTGGTCGCTCGTCGCCGCCGTGCTCGTGACCGCCCCGGTCGACGCGATCACCCATCTCGTCGTCACCAGCGCCGCCGCCTGAGCTTCGCGCCACTGCCTCGATAGACTGCGGCTTCCCGAGTGCAGAGGAGTCCGATGTCGGAGCACGATCTGGTCCTGGTGGTGGACTTCGGGGCGCAGTACGCCCAGCTGATCGCCCGCCGGGTGCGCGAGGCCCGCGTCTACTCCGAGATCGTCCCGCACACGATGCCGATCGCCGAGATGCTCGCCAGGGAGCCGAAGGCGATCGTCCTGTCCGGCGGTCCGTCGTCGGTGTACGCCGAGGGAGCGCCGGGCATCGACAACACGATCTTCACGGCCGGCGTACCCGTCTTCGGCATGTGCTACGGCTTCCAGCTGATGGCCCTCGGGCTCGGCGGGGAGGTCGCCCACACCGGCGCCCGCGAGTACGGCCGCACCGGCGTCTCGGTGGTCGAGCGCCGGCACCCTGCTCTCCGAGATCGCGACCGAGCACACCGTCTGGATGTCCCACGGCGACTCGGTGACCGCCGCGCCCGCGGGGTTCACCGTGCTGGCGTCCACGTCGGTCACGCCCGTCGCCGCCTTCGAGGACGTCGACCGCCAGCTGGCCGGGGTCCAGTGGCATCCGGAGGTCATGCACACCCAGCACGGCCAGCGGGTGCTCGAGCACTTCCTCCACCAGATCGCGGGCTGCCGGCAGACCTGGACCATGGTCAACATCGTCGAGGAGCAGATCGAGCGGATCCGCGACCAGATCGGTGACGCCGGCAAGGCGATCTGCGGCCTCTCCGGCGGTGTGGACTCCGCGGTCGCGGCCGCCGTCGTCCAGCGCGCCATCGGCGACCGGCTGACCTGCGTGTTCGTCGACCACGGCCTGCTCCGCAAGGGCGAGGCCGAGCAGGTCGAGCGCGACTTCGTCGCCGCCACCGGCGTCGACCTGCACGTCGTGGACGCCGAGAAGCGGTTCCTCGACGCGCTCGCCGGGGTCAGCGACCCCGAGGAGAAGCGCAAGATCATCGGTCGCGAGTTCATCCGGGTGTTCGAGGCCGCCGAGGCCGAGGTGCTCGGCGCCGCGGCGGAGGAGGGCGACAAGGTCGCGTTCCTCGTGCAGGGCACGCTCTACCCGGACGTCGTCGAGTCGGGCGGAGGCGCCGGCACCTCCAACATCAAGTCGCACCACAACGTCGGGGGACTCCCCGACGACCTGGAGTTCGAGCTGGTCGAGCCGCTGCGGGCGCTGTTCAAGGACGAGGTCCGGCTGGTCGGCGAGCAGCTCGGCCTGCCCCAGGAGATCGTGTGGCGACACCCGTTCCCCGGCCCCGGGCTCGGCATCCGGATCATCGGCGAGGTGACCCGTGAGCGCCTCGACATCCTGCGCGAGGCCGACGCGATCGCCCGCGAGGAGCTCACCCGCGCCGGCCTCGACCGCGACATCTGGCAGTTCCCCGTCGTGCTCCTGGCCGACGTCCGTTCCGTCGGCGTGCAGGGCGACCACCGCACCTACGGCCACCCCGTCGTGCTCCGGCCCGTCACCTCCGAGGACGCGATGACCGCCGACTGGGCCCGCCTCCCGTACGACGTCCTCGAGCGGATCTCCACCCGGATCACCAACGAGGTGCGCGAGGTCAACCGGGTCACCGTCGACATCACGTCGAAGCCGCCGGGCACCATCGAGTGGGAGTGAGTCTCCCAGCGGAGAGAGGGCCCGAGCCCTCGCTCCACTGAGCTTCCGGTCAGTAGTTGGTGACCTCGACCGGGATCGAGGTGGTCGGGACGCAGAGCGCCCAGATCTCCAGCGAGCCGTTGTTGGCGCTGGGTGCCTCGCCGTTGCCGAAGTTCACGATCCAGCCGTCGAGCCGGTTGGGCTTCGGGGTGTTGGTCGACCAGTCCATGCGTCCGGGGAACGAGGACGTGATCGGCTCGGTGTTCGTGTGACCAGCAGCGACCTCGACATGAGCGCCACCGGAGATCGCGGTGTACTGCTGCGACTCGGCGTCCGTGTCGGCGCAGGCCACCGTGGCGCGACCGCCACCGCCGTTGCTGTAGTTCGCGACGCGGTAGACCGCTCCGAACATCGCGTCCTTGCCGTCCTTGCCGTCCTGGCCGGGTTCACCCTGCTGGCCCTGCTGGCCCTGCTGGCCCTGGGCGCCGGTGTAGCCGCGCGGGCCCTGTGGACCGACCGGGCCCCGGGGCCCCGGCTTGCCGAGCTCGTTCTTGACGGACGGTGAGAGGTCCGCCTTCTGGATCGTGCCGTCCGCGATGTCGCGGGACGTGATCAGCTTCGCGGCGACGGCGGTTCCTCCGCCGGCGACCAGTGCGACGACGAGTCCGGCGATTGCCACCGTGACGATGTTGCGAGCTCGCAGGCGCGCGAGAATTCTCTTCACTTGTTGCTCCCTGTGTTGGCCGTTCCCCGTGGGGGCTGCCCGCACAGTGCCGGACACCAACGTCCGGTAAGCAGGGATGCGCGATCTGTACCCCAGATTGAGGAGACGCCTCCGCGGCGGACCGCAGAGCCCCCGGAGCGGTGGCTATCCGCTGTGCGTCCTGGCGACGACTGCGGCGAGCTTGTCGAGCGCCATCGTCCAGCCCGCGGCGCCGGGGGAGTCGGGCGGAATGCCCACGTGGGTCAGCGTCATCCGGGTGCTGCCGCCGAGATCCTCCAGCTCGACCCGGACCTCGGTGGTCGTGGGATGACCGGCGGGCATGCCCAGCTCCGAGGGCGCCAGGATCCGACCGTCCTCGTCGGCCATCGACTCGGTGTACACGAGCCGCCGGTGGTCGACCACCTCGAGGTGTTCGCCGGTGAACCACATCCGCATCCGCCCACCGGGAGTCTCCGACTCCATGCACACGGTGCGGGTGCCACCGACCCGTACGTCGAGCCGCGCGACGGGGATCTCGGCACCGGCCGGGCCGTACCACGCTGCGAAGTGCTCGGGCACGGTCCACATCCGCCACACCACGTCGGGGGGTGCGTCGATGGTGCGCTCGATCACCACGGCGTTGCCCGGGTCGTTGTCGTCAGCCATGGTGCGTGCCGTCCTGTCCATCCGGTCGTAGCTGCTTGAGGTAGTCGTCCATCCGGTCGAAGCGGGCCTCCCACACGGGTCGGTACTGCTCCGCCCAGTCCGAGACGTCGCGGAGCGGCCCGGCCTCGAGGGCACAGGGGCGGTACTGCGCAGTGCGGCCGCGCACGACGAGCCCCGCGCGTTCGAGCACCTTGATGTGCTTCGAGATCGCGGGGAGCGTCATCGCGAACGGTTCGGCGAGCTCGTTGACGTTCGCCGCGCCGTCCGCCAGCCGCGCCAGGATCGCCCGGCGGGTCGAGCTGGCCAGCGCGGCGAACGTCGCGTCGAGCCGCTCGTCCTCGTCGATCGTGATCGTCATGCCACCCGCCTACTTCACCTAGTGGTTAATTAACTAGATGTGAAAGTACGCCGCCGTTGGCCGGCTGTCAACGCGTCGCGTCCCGGCTGTGACAGCCTGACGTCCATGACAGAGGCAGCAGGCCGTGCCGTCCACCACCTCGATCTCTGGGTGAGCGATCCTGAGCTCGCGGCCGGCGAGTGGAGCTGGCTGCTGGGCGAGCTGGGCTGGGGCTGCGAGGGTACGTCGTTCCAGCACCCCGACGGCACGTACCTCTTCCTCGAGCGCTCGCCCGACCAGGTCGACGAACCGCACGATCGGCTGCGCCCCGGGGTCAACCATCTCGCCGTGGTCTGCGAGGACCGCGAGACGCTCGACCGGATCCGTGCCGAGTCGTCGGCGCACGGCTGGCACGAGATGTTCGCCGACCGCTACCCGCACGCGGGCGGGCAGCAGCACACCGCGCTCTACCTCGAGAACTCCGAGGGCTTCGAGGTCGAGGTCGTCGTCGAGCCTCAGCTGTAGAGGCGATCCAGGACGTCGCTGTACTTGGTGTTCACGACCCGGCGCTTGAGCTTGAGGGTCGGCGTCAGCTCCTCGGACTCGGCGGTCCACTCGGTCGGGAGCAGCTCGAACGCCTTGACCTGCTCGGGCCGCGACAGTCGCTCGTTCGCGTTGTCCACCGCCGCCTGCGCCATCGCCTGGATCTCCGGCTTCTGCGCGAGGTCGGCCAGGTCGGTGAACTCGACGCCCATCTTCTGCGCCACCAAGGGGGCGATCTCGCCGTCCAGGGTGAGGACGGCGACGACGTACGGCCGGCCGTCGCCGACCGCCATCGCGTGACCCACGATCGGGGACTCCTTGAGGAAGTTCTCGATGTTCGACGGGGCGATGTTCTTGCCGGCGGAGGTGATGATCAGCTCCTTCTTGCGGTCCACGATCGCGAAGAAGCCGTCGTCGTCGAGGGTGCCGATGTCGCCGGTGTGCACCCAGCCGTCCTCGTCGATCAGCGCCCTCGTGGCCTCCTCCTGGCGGAAGTATCCGGGGGTGTTCACGGGGCCGCGGACCAGCACCTCGCCGTCCTCGCCGAGCGTCACCTCCATGCCCGGCGTCGCGCGCCCGACCGTGCCGAGCTTGAAGCCGCCCGGACCGTTGGCGGTGATCGCGCCACAGGTCTCGGTCATGCCGTACACGTCGAAGACCGTGATCCCGAGGCCCGCCATGAACTTCGCGACCTCGAGCGGCATCGGCGCCGCGGCGGACCCGGCCCAGTTCAGCTGGTCGAGCCCGAGCAGCAGCCGGAGGAACCCGAGGATGGCCTCGTCGGCCTGGCGGTAGGCCTCCTCGATCTCCGGGGTCATCGTGCCGCCCACGCCCTGCGCCTCGACCCAGGCCAGCCCGGCGGCCATCGAGTCCTGCACCAGCGTGACGTTGTCGGGGTTGGGGTCAGCGGCGAGCTTCGCGGAGATGCCGGTCTTGATCTTCTCCCAGACCCGCGGCACCCCGAAGAAGCTGGTCGGGTGGACCTCGCCCAGGGCGGCCAGCAGCTCGGCGGGGTCGCCGATCGCGTGCATGTGGCTGCCCTGCATCTGCGGGCCGTAGAGGCCGAGGACCCGTTCGGCGATGTGCGCGAGCGGCAGGTAGCTGACCGCGGTCTGCACGCCGTGCAGCCCGGCGGCCTCGAGCGTGCTGACCGATTCGTAGAGCACGTTGTGGTGGGTGAGCACCACGCCCTTGGGGTTCCCGGTCGTGCCCGAGGTGTAGAGGATCGTGGCCGGGTCGTCGGGGTGGAGCTCGTCCGCGCGGGCGGCGATCTCGTCGGCGTGGGCCGAGCGGTACGCCGCGCCGGCGGCGACCAGGTCGTCCCACGCCACGAACAGCTCGCCCTCGGGCAGTGCGTCGGCGTCGAGGACGACGACCTTCTTCAGGCTCTCGGTCTCGTCGAGCGCGCGTGTCCATCGGGCGAGCTGGTCGGCGTTCTCGAGCACGGCGACGGCCGGCTGCGCGTGCCCGGCGACGTACGCGACCTGTTCCTGGGAGAGCGTGTTGTAGATCGACATCGGGGTCGCTGCCGCGTGCACGGCGCCCATGTCGGCGACGTAGTGCTCGATCCGGTTCGTCGCCATGATCGCGACCGAGTCGCCGACAGCGAGGCCGAGCTCGACCAGCCCGGCGGCGACGTCGAGGGCCAGCTCGCGGGTCTCGGTCCAGGTCAGCGTGCGCCACGCCTCGCCCTCGGGCACGTGGTGCTTGTCGGAGTACGCCGGCTCGTCGGGGTAGGTGCGGACGGTGTCGGCGAGCGCGTCGACGAGGGTGCGCCCCTCGACCTGCTGCTCGATCCTGGCCCGTTCGGCGAGTACGTCGGTGGTCATCGGTAACTCCTCGGAGGGTCGGTGGAAGCGATCCTGTCGCAGGGTGGCGCCGGTGGCTAGGAGTCTGCTGAAGAATCCGCTCTGCTGCGCGACGACCGGATTCTTCAGCACCCTCCTAGAGCCCGAGACTGCGGCCGATGATCTCCTTCTGGATCTCGGTCGTGCCGCCGTAGATGGTCTGGACGCGGCTGTTCACGAAGGCGCGCGCGATGGGGTACTCCATCATGTAGCCGTAGCCGCCGTGCATCTGCACGCCCTGGTCGACCAGCTTCTTCTGCAGCTCGGTGGTCCACCACTTGGCCATCGAGGCGGTCGCCGTGTCGAGCTCGCCGGCGACGTGACGCTTGATGCAGTCGTCGATGAAGACGCGCGCGATGTGGGCATCAGTCGCCATCTCGGCGACGACGAACCGGTTGTGCTGGAACTTCCCGATCGGCTTGCCGAACGCCGTGCGTTCCTTGGCGTAGGTGAGCGTGTCCTCGAGGATCCGCTCGCAGGCGGACGCCGCGGAGACCGCGATCGAGAGCCGCTCCTGCGACAGGTTGGTCATCAGGTAGACGAAGCCCTGGCCCTCCTCGCCGAGGAGGTTCTCCTTGGGCACCCGCACGTCCTCGAAGAAGAGCTCGGCGGTGTCCTGGGCGTGCTGTCCGACCTTGTCGAGGTTGCGGCCGCGCTCGAAGCCCTCCATGCCCCGCTCGACCATGAGCAGCGAGATGCCCTTGGTGGCCGGCCTCGGGGTCGGTGCGCGCGACGACGATCACCAGGTCGGCGAGGATGCCGTTGGAGATGAAGGTCTTCTGGCCGTTGAGCACGTAGTGGTCGCCCGCGTCGACGGCGGTGGTCCGCACGCCCTGCAGGTCGGACCCGGCGCCCGGCTCGGTCATCGCGATGGCGGCGATCTTCTCGCCACTCGCGAGCGCGGGGAACCACCGCTTCCTCTGCTCGTCGTTCGCGCTGGCCACGAGGTAGGGAACGATCATGTCGTTGAACAGCGGGAACGCCGCGCCGTAGACCCCGCGGTTGGTCATCTCCTCGCCGATCACGACGTTGTAGCGGAAGTCGGGCGTGCCCCCGCCGCCGTACTCCTCGTCGAGCTGGAGGCCGAGCAGTCCCTGCGCGCCGGCCTTCGCCCAGACCTCGCGGTCGACGATGCCGTCCTGCTCCCACTGGTCGTGGTGGGGGACGACCTCCTTGTCCAGGAAGGTGCCGACGGCCTGGCGGAAGGCCTCGTGCTCGGGGTCGAAGATCTCGCGCGTCACGTCACTCCTCGAAGGTGCGGAACGGCCATCTTGACAGCAGAACTGTCAGAATGGAAGTGTCATTGCCAGTGTTGATGTGACAGCCGTACTGTGACAGTCATGACCGCCCAGGCGCAGCCCGAGAGCGACGGACTCCTCACCATCGACGCGCTCTCGTCGACGGTCGGGCTGACCGTGCGTACGACGCGGTACTACGCCTCGCTGGGCCTGCTCCCGCCGCCGATCCGGCGCGGGCGCGTCGCCTTCTACGACGAGACCCACCGGGCCCGGCTGGAGATGGTGCGGGCGCTGCAGGACCACGGGTTCACGCTGCAGGCGATCGAGCGCTACATGGCGACCATCCCCGAGGGCGCCTCGGTCGAGGACCTGGCGCTGCAGCGCGCGATGCTCACCTCCTGGTCGCCGCACCCGCCCGAGACGCTGACCCGGCGCCAGCTGGAGAAGAAGGCGTCGCGCCGCCTCAGCGACCGCGACATCGACCTGCTGGTCGAGATCGGCACCCTGGAGCGGACCGGGAAGGGCTTCGTCGCCATGCCGAACCTGTCCGTGGGCGTGGACCTGCTGGCGCTCGACATCCCTCGCGACAGCATGGGCGCGGCGGGGGATGCCATCCGGCGGCACATGGAGGCCCTGGTGGAGGAGCTGACCGAGATCCTGCACACGCAGGTGCTCGAGCCGTACCGACGCGAGCCGCACTCTCCCGAGGACGCCGTGAAGCTCGAACGCACGATGGCGCGGCTGCGTCAGCTCACGCTCGAGGCCGTGGTCACCGGGTTCCAGCGCGCCGCCAACGCCGTGATCAGGCGCTCGCTCTCGGGCTGACGCTGTCGTTGGATCTGCCGTTGGAACGGTCGTTGAGCTCGTCGAGCATCGACGCCGGCCCGAGGTCGCCGAGCCGGTAGCCCATCGGGTACGTCGACGGCTGGTGGTGGTAGGCCTCGCGTCGCGGAGGGAAGAACCGCAGCACCCGCCCCCGGGCCCGCAGCCCGGCCCGGACCGCGCGGACGAACCAGGCCGGCTGCCTCGGCATGCCGAGCGCGATCCGCAGCGGCTCGTCCATGAGCGCGATCGTCACCCGCCGGATCACGGGCTTCAGCGGCAGCGGCGAGATCTCGCGGGCGATCCTGATCGAGGCCTCGGTCAGCCGCCGGGCAGCCGGGTCGAACGCGAACCGCTCGGCCTCGTAGTCGTCCAGCAGCCGTTCGTAGCCGTCGTACGTCGACGGCAGGCCCTTGAGGCCCATCAGCTCGCCGAACCGCGTGGTCACCTTCGCCAGGGAGGCGACCTCCTTCGGGTCGAGCCGGCGCCACCCGTAGTCGCGGATCCAGCGGACCGGCCCGACGATGGTCGTGGCCAGGACGTAGGCGAACTCGTCGTCGGGGATGTCGTAGTGCCCGTGGATCTTGTTGAGCCGACGTACCGCGGCGTGCGACCGGGCGGAGTCGATGCCGTCGACGGTGGCCTCCTCGCCGATCAGGAGGGTGTCGTCGTACCGCTTGACGCCGTGGTCCTCGAACTCGCGGGTCCGGTCGAGCAGCCGGGCGATCGACGGGACGCCGTAGTCGCGCAGGAAGGCGATGCCGGTGCCCTGGACGTAGTCCCACGGGAACTCGTAGCGGGAGGTGATGAACGCGATCTCGTCGTAGTCGGTCTCGGGGTCGAGGGTGCGCATCCGCTCCAGGTTGTCGAAGCGGCGCGGGTGACCGAGTCTCCGGGGGAGCCTCACGACACCCACTCCTTGACCTGGGCGATGGTGGCGGCCGGGTCGTCGGAGGCGGGCGCGACCTGGAGGTTGGTGACGCCGGCCTCGCGGAACGCGGCGATCCGCTCCTTGACGTAGGACTCCGGGCCGACCAGGTTGCCGGCCTCGAGCCACTCCGTCGGCACCTTCGCCGCGGCGTCGCGCTTGTTGCCGTCGAGGTAGAGGTCCTGGATCTCCTTGGCCTCCTTCTCGTAGCCGTACTGGCAGGCGAGGTCGTTGTAGAAGTTCTTGCCCCGCGCGCCCATGCCGCCGACGTACAGCGCGTACATCGGGCGCATGAAGTCGAGCATCCCCTTGACGTCCTCGCCGATCGCGACCATGCCGCCGGCGGAGATCTCGAGCGGGGCGAGTCCTTCGTGGCGCTTGGCGAGGCCCTTCTGCGAGCGCGTCGCCCCAGACCAGGTGGGCCTTCTCGGGGTGGAACAGGAACGGCAGCCAGCCGTCGGCGTACTCGGCGGTGCCCTCGACGCTCTTCGGGCCGAGCGCGGCGATGAAGATCGGGACGGCCTTGCGCTCGGGCTTGTTGAGCAGCTTGAGCGGCTTGCCGAGCCCGAGTGCCCTGGTCGGCGGGGAGCGGGAGCTGGTAGATGCCGTCGTTGGTGAGCGTCTCGCGGCGCAGGCCCCGGCGCAGGATGTCGACGATCTCGCGGGTGCGGCCCAGCGGCTTGTCGTAGGGGACGCCGTGGAAGCCCTCGATCACCTGGGGGCCGGACGCGCCGAGGCCGATCACCGCGCGGCCGCCCGAGACGTTGTCGAGGCCGGCCGCGGTCTGCAGCAGCGCGCCCGGTGTGCGGGAGTAGATGTTGAGGATCGCGGCGCCGATCTCGACGGTCTCGGTCTTCGCGGCGAGGTAGCCCATCAGCGTGGGGGCGTCGAAGCCGTACGGCTCGGCCACCCACACCGTGTCGAGGCCCGCCTTCTCGAGCCCGGCGACCTGGTCGGCGGCCTCGCGCGGGTTTCCGGCGTACATGAGCGGCATGGAGAGCTTCACGAAGTGGTCCTGTCGGTCCGGGCGTTCGGGTACGCAACAACTGTGACAGAATCACTGTCACGATGGCAAGATGCCGTCACCGCAGCCCGTCGAGAAGCGGCGCCTGCAACCGGGCCCAGGGGGACAGGGGACCGTCGGGGTCGGCGGCGATCGCCACGAAGCGATCCCAGCTCCACCACTCCCACTCCGCCACCTCGTCCTGGTTCAGGACGGGATTGCCCTCGAGCCGACAGGTGAGCACCGGACACAGCTCGTTCTCCTCGATCCCTCCAGCGGAGGCGCGGTAGGAGAAGTCAGGCAGCACCACGCGAACCTCCGCTGCCTGGAGACCGAGCTCGTCGCGCAGTCGCCGTGACGCTGCGTCTGCTGGAGACTCGCCGGGAGCGGGGTGACCACAGCACGTGTTGGTCCAGACGCCCGGAAAGGTCACCTTGGTGGCGGCCCGCCGGGTGACGAGCAGCCGGTCCGCGGCGTCGAAGCCGTAGCAGGAGAACGCGAGGTGGCGAGGAGTACGTGCCGCGTGCACCGTGCGTTTGGGCGCTTGACCGTTTGGACGGCCCTGCTCGTCGATGAGCACGACCAGCTCTTCGGCGGCATCCGGCACCCTGTCACTGTCGCACGGGGCTGTCTGCTCCGGACAGATTCGGCGATGATGGACCTGAGGCCGGGAGGTGGGCATGGTCCAGGCGGCGCTGGCAGGGGCACTGGACGTCGTCCCGAAGCTGCTTCTCGGCGCGCGCACCTGGTCCACCGGTGGGCGGGTCGACCTGACCGCATTGGCGGCGCTGCGTTCGGAGCTGTTGGCGGAGAACCATCGTCGGCACGTCGAGTCGATTCCGGCGTACGCCCGGCTGTCCTCCGAACTCGGCGTGGCCCCTGACGGGACGTACGACGGCGACCAGCTACTCGTCAGCGACGACTGGTTCAAGGGCTACGACCCGTACTGGCCGGATGGCGACCTCCTGTCGCTCACCGCGTGGCTGGCTGAGGTGTCCACAGTCCGGCCGGTGCATCCCGTGGGCGTGGACGACCTCCAAACGTGGCGTTCAGCACTGCGCGCCGATGACGTGTTCGTGACCCTGTCGAGCGGCACCACCGGCCCTCGTTCGCTGGTTCCCCGGGACCGGATGACGCTCACCGCGCTGCGCAGCAGCTCGGGCGTCCGGCTGCCGTGGGCGTTGCCGGCCGGGGCGTTCGACGCGCTGCTGCTCACCACACGGGGGATGGGTTCTGGCATCCAGAGTGGAGCCGCCGGCATGGCCGCGGCGGCGCGACGGTCCGCTCACGACGACGACTGGCTGGACTTCGTCACCGCAGCGGTGGCAGACGCGCAGCCGGTCGTCCTCTACGGCTCCCCGTCGCGGCTCTCCCGGCTCCTGTCCGGCCTGGGCACCACCGCCCTGGCGCTGCCCACCGGCAGCTGCGTGGTGACCGGTGGTGGCTGGAAGGGAGCGGCCGACGATGACGTCTTCGAGCTCCTGATGAGGGCCGCATCAACCTTTGCGTTGCCGATCGGCCGATGCGTCGACACCTACTCCACTGCGGAGCTCAACACGGTGCTGGTGTCCTGTCCGGAGCGCAGGTATCACGTGCCCCCGGTGATCGAGGCCGTGGTGGTGGACCACCAACTGCGCCCCGTCTCGGGCGACGCCGATGGTCGGTTGGCCTTGCTCGAGCCGATGGCGATGTCCTACCCGGGCCGGCTGATGACCTCCGACCTCGTCCGGCTGCGGAACGATCGCTGTGCCTGTGGGCTGGAGGGCCAGACGCTGCTGCCGGGGATCGTCCGGCTGCCGGGCGCCGCGGCGCGCGGGTGTGGGATGACCGACCGGGTGGGCAGGTGACGACCGCACAGGCGGGCTTCGAAGTCCGCACGATCGGGAGTGTGACCGCGATACGTGTGCCGGCGCTGGTACGCGGGGAGGCGCGACTTCCCGCGTGGCCGCGCGTCGGAGAGATCAGGGAGGCGGTGACGTCCCACGGCCAGGTCGTCGGCCCCACCACCGACGGCAGCTACCTGCTGCCGCGACCGCTCGTCGACCGGGCGAGCCTGGCTCCGACCGGGGAGATCCAGGTCCTCGTGGTCCCGGCGCTCGACCCGCGCGAGCTGCTCGAGCCGGACCCTGCTGCTGCCATTCGGGAGCTGATGGACGTCCCCCTTGCCGATGTCGGCGGGTTCGTCGACGCCGTGGGAGGACATCTGCGCGCCGCCCGAGGCGTCGGGGCCGGGCTGGACGCCGCTGCGTCGTCGGTCGACGACCGGTGGCACGCCGCGAACCGTGCGGCCGTGGCGGGCCTGTTCGAGGGGAGCGCTGTCCTGCGCATGGTCGAGGCCGAGCTCGGTGTCGTCCTGGCAGGGGCGCTGGACCACTGGACACCGGTCGACGGCAGCGTGAGCAGCGGAGTGACCGCTCGGATGGCCGCGAGGCACGACGAGCTGCGCACCGGGGGCGCGGGCGTCGCCCCGCCGCTGGTGCGGGGGCTGCCCACCACTCAGCTGCACGTGACCGCGGGCAACTCTCCGGCCGTGCCCGCCACGTCGCTGCTGTGGGGTTGGGCGACCAAGGGGGCCTGTGTCGTCAAACCGGCGGCGGCGTTGGTCGCGATGGCGGCGGACCTCGCCGGTGCCGTCGCGGCCGTCGACCACCCCGTGGCCCGGCACACGACGATCGCCTACTGGCCCGGTGGAGACGCCCGCGTCGAGGGGACCCTGCTGGAGCCCGGGGCGTTCGACCGCAGGCTCGTGTGGGGGTCCGCGGACGCCATTCGGTCCGTTGTCGGGCGCAGCCCTGGAAGCGACACGATCCTGATGCGCCCGCGGCACGCCATCAGCCTGTTGTCGGCTGCGGACGACGTGCAGGACACCGCCCGGCGGGCCGCAGCGGACAGCGTGGTGGCCGACCAGGGAGCCTGCATGTCGTCCCTATTGCACGTCATCGAAGGTCGCCCCGAGGATGCTGATGCGTACGCCGACGTGCTTGCGGAGGTGTTGGCGCGCTGGGACCAGCAGCTGCAGCACCGACCCTCCGACCACGTTCTCGGACAGGTGCAGAACCTGCGACGCGGCCTGCTCGCCACGGCCCAATGGCGGGTCAATGGCAGCTGGCCGACGCCTGGGTCCGCCGTGGTCCGCCTCGACCACGCCTTCGACCTCGACCGCCACCCGGGTGGCCGCGTGGTCCTCGTGCGTGCAGTGCCCGACGTGGGTGCTGCGCTGTCCGGACTGGTCGAGGGCGACGTCTCCCACGTCGGCGTCGGGGCGCGGCTGCTGACCGAGTCCTTGCGCGACGACCTGGCGGCGCTCGGCGTCGACAACGTGCTGCCGCTCGGCGAGGCGGAGCAGGTCTACGCCGGCCGCCCGCACGACGGCATGCGCATGGTGACCCGGCTGGTGCGCTGGGTCAACGGTTGACGAACGGGCGGAGCACTGCCTCGACCACTGCAGCCGCGCGGACCGGATCCTCGAGCAGGGGCAGGTGACCGCAGGCGGGTATCCGGTGGACCCGGGCGCCGGCCCGCAGTTCTAGCGATCGGGCGCAGGCCCGGTGGGTCAGCAGGTCCTGCTCGCCCACGGCCACGTGCAGCTCGCCGTGGACAGCGGCCAGCTCTGCTGGGCGCTGGGTCCGGGACACGAGCGGGCGCATCCCCTCGCCGGCCAGCTCGCGCCAGGGGTGCAGATCGATCAGCGCCCGCATGCGGTCGTGCACCTCGGGGTGGGCGTTGACGCCCGCAAAGATCGCGGGCGGCGTGGTCATCCAGAGCGCGGTGAGGTGCGGCCCCGGTCCGCGGTCGGCGTACGCCGTGGCGAGGTCCTGGTACCGCCGTGCGACCGGGGGCTCGTGCGGCATGCCGGCCAGAGCCGGAGCGGCGAGGAGCCAGCAGGCGAAAGCCTCCGGATGTCGGATCGCCATCTCGCTCGCGAGGACCGTTCCGAAAGACAGGGCCACCACGTGCTGTACGCCGTGCTCGTAGGCGTGCGCGACGACGGTGTCGGCCAGGGACGCGAGGTCCTCGCCGTCGCGGAGATCGCGCGATGCTCCGTGCCACGGCAGGTCGAGCCCCAGGTGCCGCCAGCCGGGGAGCAGTGCCCATAAGGGCTCCCAGACCTCCGCGCGCATCGTGTAGCCGTGCAGCCACAGCACGCCGGGACCGGTGCCACTCGCGGACACCGCCAGCCCGTCCCACGCCTCAGTTGTCATGCCTCGAAGCGGTGGCAGAAGTCGCGATAGGTCTGGACCAGTCGGTCCCCCGGGACATAGTGGGGGGTGACCGTCGTGTCGAGGTGTTCCCACACGCGTGCGTCCTGCTCGAAGGCCATCCGGCTGCCGCTTACCAGAGACGAAAGCTGGCGGACCGTCGGCCGTCCCGTGGTGGACTCCTTCGGCAGCGCCACCGTTACCCGTGCGGTGCAGCCCCCGCCGACCGCCGGCGTGGCCGCGGTGATCACGACGTTGCGGTCGAGACCGGAGCGCAGCTCGGTAACGACGACGGTGGGACTGAACACCTGGGCGGTGAACCGCGTGCGAGCCGCGCCGTCCCTGTCCCCGTCCTCCGGTGACTGCCACTTGTTCGGGCGGACCATGTCGAGATGTCCGTCGACGAGCAGCGAGCCGCCCGCCTCCTCGCGCACGTCCAGCTCCGGCCGCCGCGTGAGCGCGTGGACCTCGGCGAAATGGTCGGCGTCCAGCACGTTCTCGACGACGTACTCCGGTGGCACCGCGATGTTCTTGGCGAAGGCAGGGTGGACCTGGTGCGTGCGCTCGACCTCCGCGAGCCGGGCGCCGAGTCCGGTGTCGTGCTCGGCGTCGAGGAGCACGAACAGTCCTGCGGCCTGGTGCAGCGTCGGGTAGCGGCGGACGCAGAACGGGAACGGGTCGCGCCCCTCGATGTCGTCCACCAGCTGCACCCGATGGCCGTGGAAGGGGCAGACCAAGACGTCGCCGTCGACGCGCCCACCGTGCCCCAGGTGGGCGCCCCGGTGGGGACAGCGCGCGTCGTGGACGACGTACCCGTCGGGGCGGCGTACGGCCACGAGGGCGCGGTCGCCGACATCCACCGGGACGACCTCCTCGCGCAGGTCCTCGTCGAAGGCCACCTGGGTCCATCCGAGGTACATCGCAGAACTCCTGGTCGAGCGGTCAGAACCCCCACAGTAGAGCCCAATACCGGACGTTGACGGGCAACATCGCCGGGAGTACTTTCGATGCATCACGCTCGGAGGGAGCCGCCATGGCCGGCGAGGAGAACCCGTTCAGAAAGGCGCTGGATGAGGGTGAGGCCGAGTTCACCCCGTTCCGTCGCAAGGCGAAGAACCTGACCAAGGAGCGCCAGCTCCGCACGGTTCGCGACATGAATCTCGTGGACCCCAAAGTCCTGGAACGCAGTCCTCAGGTCGCCGACCTCACCGTGCAGGACCTCGAGGACCTGGCCGACGAGTTCAGTGGGGTGCCCAGCAACAACTCCAAGGTCTCCGACCTGTCGCTCGAAGACATTCAGGAGATCGAGGCGGTGTTCTTCGACTTCAAGGTCGCGGCCGGCAAGGAGCTGTCTGGTCTCGGCGGCAGGGGAGAGCTTGCATCGGTCGACGTGTCCTGCTGCTGCTGCACTCCGTGCTGCTGCTGCGCGGCGACCGACATGAGCGAGACCGCCTAGAGGGATGGAGCCCGATCCACCGTCCAGTTCCAACGGAGGACCGGACGCCGACGGACTGACCCTGCGTGGCGTCCGGATCGTCCGGGTCAGCGACGACGAGGTGGTGCTCAAGCGCGGCCTGTCGGAGGTCCGGCTCGCGTTCCCGGGACTCGCCGGGATCGTCGACCGCGTCAGCGAGCTGGCGGACGGCACGATCGACGAGGAGAAGTTGGTCGCTGCCTTCGAGCCCGATCTGCAGCCGCAGGTCCGTCGGCTGGTCTCGGGGATCAGGTCGCGGGGTCTGCTGCACCCGGCCGACTCCGGCAACCCCACGGAATCGTTCTGGTTCTCCATGACGCCGTTCTCTGCGGACGGCGGCACTGGCCTCGAGGGCGCGTCGGCCGTGGTGATCGGCACCGGCGCCGTCGCCGACTCAGTGGCCGATGCCTTGCGCGCGTGCGGGGTCGGAGCTGTCTCGCTGAGCGGCGACGCCGAGCACGCGCCTGCCGCCGATGTGTGGTGCGCGGCTTCCGAGGCGCCGGTCGAGGCGGGTGTCGGGCTCATCGGTGCCGCCGAGGTGGCCTTGCGCTCGGGATCGTCTTCCTGCCGGTGTGGCTGGAGGACCTGGTCGTCCGGGTTGGCCCGATGACCCATCCGTTCGACACCGCCTGTCTCAAGTGCCTCCTGCTCCGGGCGGATGCCAACGACCCGGAGCGCGATCTGCATCGCCTGATGCGGGTCGAGCGCGGTGACGAGCACTCCGGCTCCGGCTTCCTGCCGCCGATGGCGACCGTGGCCGGACAGGTAGCCGCGATGGAGCTGGTCAAGCACCTGGCCGGCCTGCCTGTGACCAGCGTCGGCCACGCGATCGAGCTCAGCCTGGTGCCGTTCAAGTGCGACGTTCGCCGCGTCCTGCGCGTGCCGAGGTGCCCCCTGTGCAGCGGCGTCGCCGACCGGGGGGCGCCGGTCGTGGCCCACGCCTCGCAGCTGGTCGAGTAGACCCATGACCGCCGCCCGCTCGATCCTCGATCTGTGGCCCGACCTGGTCGACGCGAGGACCGGGATCGTGCGGGAGGTCAAGGAGCTTTTCGTCGACGACGACGAGCCCGGCTTCGTGCACTACCTGTCGTTCGCATCGGACACCGCTGCGTTCGGGTTCCTGCCCAACTTCGGGAACAACGGAGGCGTCGGGGCCACCGCTCGGACGGCCATTGCCAAGGCGCTCGGCGAGGCGGTGGAGCGGTACTGCAGCGCCCTGTTCCGCTACGACGAGCTGGACTGGGCGCCGTACGCGGGGCTGGGCATGCCTGCCACGCATCCAGAGTCCTTCGCGCTCTACAGTCCGGCGCAATACGCAGTCCCTGGCTTCCCCTGGCAGCCGTTCACGACGGATACCCCCGTCGCCTGGGTGCCAGGCAGGTCGCTGGTGACCGGCGCCGAGACCATGGTTCCGGCGGCGTTCACCTTCGTGCCGTACCACTTCCAGCGAGACCGTGGTGACAGTCCCGTCACCCAGCCGATCTCGACCGGTCTCGCGTGCGGTGCGTCCTTCGCCGATGCCGCGCTCTCTGCGTTGTGCGAGGTCGTCGAGCGCGACGCGTTCACCCGGACCTGGCAGGCGATGGAGCAGCATCCCCTGATCGAGGGTGGGGCCCTGCCCGCCCATCTGGCCGACCTGGTCGGTCGCTACGAGGCCGTGGACCTCGGCGTCCACCTGGTCGACATCACCTCCGACGTCGGCTGCCCGACAGTGCTCTCCGTGGTCGAGGGCTTCTCGGAGACGTCGCCGGCGATCGCCGTGGCCGCTGCGACGCACCCCGACCCGTCGGTGGCGGTCCGCAAGAGCCTCGAGGAGCTCGCACACACCCGCAAGTACGCCGCGCAGGTCATGGACTACCTCCCGCCGGTGCCCGTCGATGTCGCCGGGGGTCACCCGGACGTCGACGGCCAGCGGGCGCACCTGCGCTTCTACTGCCCGCAGGACGCCAAGGATGCCGCCCGTTTCCTCTGGGCGAGCGGGCACGTGGTCCGGCTCGAGGACGTCTCGTGCCCGGCCGGTGGCGACCTCGTCTCCCTCGTCTCCGCCGTGGCCGCCACGGGACAGGACGTGGTGGCCGTCGACCTCACCTCAGCGGACGTAGCCGATCTCGGACTGAGCGTGGTCCGCGTCGTCGTACCCGGCTTCCACCCGCTGCAGATGGGGCACGCCAACAGGTGTCTCGGAGGCACTCGGCTGGCCGACGCGCTCCACGCCGCGGGCCGCGAGCCCGACCAGGACAACCTCTACCCACACCCGTTCCCGTGAGCCCGCGATGAGTGGCCGGCCCGTTCGAGGAGGCACCGTGCACGCAGTTGACGCGTACCTGCAGAGCGAGGGGCGAGACATCGTCTGGGAGCTGTTTCACGAGAACTCGAAGACCTCGCGGGCCGAACCGCACATCTACTTCGGGCATCACCCCGCGGATGCGACGGTGGTGAGGATGATGCGCGGGCTTCGCGACGTCAAGCCGTACGCCGACCGTGAGAAGCTGCCGCTCCCCACCGAGGAGTCGGGCTCCACGGGCCTCGATGAGGCGCTCCTCGGGCGCGTGTCCGCGCGCGCCTTCGGAGCCGGATCGATCGGGGCGGCCGACCTCGGTGCCGTGCTACGCCGGATGCAGAGCGTCACCCGCGACAACGAGGACACTGACTACCCGCGGCCGTTCCGGAGCGCGCCGTCGGGCGGCGCGCTCTATCCGTTGGAGCTCTACGCGTGGGTGAGATCCGTTGACGGACTGCGCCCCGGTCTCTATCACTACGACCCGTACGAGCACGAGCTCGACGACCTGGGGCCGGCCGAGCTGGAGCACGCTTTCGTCCAGCAGGACCTGGTGGGGTCGTCGGCCGCCGGGATCCTGATCGGATCGGTGTTCTTCCGGTCGGTCTTCAAGTACGGCGAGCGCGGTTACCGCTTCGTCCTGCTCGAGGCCGGCCACGTGGCACAGAACGCCGTACTGGCCTGCGCGGGCCGAGGGCTCGCCGCGGTCCCCGTCGGGGGGTACTTCGACCGCGACCTAGACCGGGCGATCGGTCTCGACGGGCTGCACGAGTCCGTGGTCTACACAATCTTGTTGGGGCGCCCGGAGCCATCATGAACAGATCCATCACTATCGTCGCCGAGAGCCCAGCGCCCGCGGGTGGTTCCCCGGTCGACACGCTGCTCCACCCGCTCGGCCGAGACGAGTTCCTGGAGGCGTACTGGCACCGTCGGCCCCTCCACCTCACCGGTTGGCGCGAACGGTTCGCCGGCCTCTTCGACCGCGGAGCGCTGGCGCGGGTGCTCAGCCGTCAGCACGAGCTTGGCATCTCGGTCAGGGTGAGCGGCGACCACGAGGGCGACGACGGCGGCGCCTCCGCGCACGTGCTCGTCGATGCCGGTGACGTGGGGGAGCGGCTGCGCACGGGCACCTCACTCTGCGTCGACCCCGTCGACCGGGCAGACCCGGGTGTGGCGGCTCTTGCCGCCGAGCTGCGCGCGGGTCTCGGCCACCTCGGAGCGGTCAGTGTCAAGGCCTACCTGTCCACTCCGGGCTTCGGCTTCAACACTCACTTCGACGCCCAGGTGGTGACCACGGTGCAGATCGAGGGGACGAAGCACTGGCGGGTATCGCAGGCACCCGGCGTGCCGTTTCCGACCGACAACGCATTCCTCGACGGCACGGGTACCGTCCGCTACAACGGCCGCGCTCCCGGCTCGCTCGCGCCGTGGGAGCGCCCGGACGTCGACCGCGCCACATTCGTCGAGGTCGAGGTCCGGCCCGGGGACGTGCTCTGCCTTCCCGCAGGGACCTGGCACGAGGCCAAGGCCGCGGGCGGGCCGTCCCTCGCGCTCAACTTCTCGTTCGCACCTGTCGACGTTGCCATGCTGCTGGTGGACCTCGTCCGCCCAGGCCTCACTGCCCGGACCGACTGGCGCATCGGGCTGGCGGGTGGCGATCCGCTCGCGGAGCTGGCACGGCGGGCCGACGAACTGGCGGAGGCGCTGCGCCGACTGCCCTCCGACTCGACAATCACGGCCGAGCGCATGGCTGGGCTCGTCGCTGAGCCGAAGGCACCGGAAGGTGGGGCCAGGCCCGCCGCCGCTGGGCACGCGGCCGCTGTCGCCGCGAGCGCTGTCCATGTCGGGCACCGGCTCCAGTGTGTGCTCGCCGTGTCGGACGCGACGAAGGCCGCCGACTGGTACGGCCGGGTCCTCGGGGGCGGTGTGGTCTCGACCATCCCCGAGTTCGGCTGGGTGGAGGTCTCGACCGGTACGTCGGGGGTCACCCTCGGACTCACCGAGGTGCCGACCGACGTTTCCAACCGCGGCGCCGTCCTCGATTTCGAGGTCGACGACGTCGAACGGATCCGCGGTGTGCTCGCCGAGAACGGCGTGGTCGTCGACGACCGCCCCACAGAGATCGCCGGCGTCGCTCGGGTCCTCTCGGCCCACGACCTCGACGGCAACCGGCTGATGTTCTTCGAGCCCCAAGGACAAGGGAGCACCTCATGAGCGGCAACGTCACTCGCCAGCTCGATGACCGCGTGGTCATCGTGACCGGCGGAGCGAACGGCATCGGCCGCGCGTACTGCACGGACCTCGCACGCGGTGGTGCGCGGGTGGTGGTCGCCGACATCGACGACTACGGAGCCCGGAGCCTCGCGGCGTCGCTGGCCGACGAGCTGGGCGAGAAGCGGGCGATCGGTGTCGGTGTCGACGTGACGTCGGTGGAGGAGACGCAGGCCATGGTGGCGTCCGCCTCTAGTGCATTCGGCACCGTGGACGTCCTCGTGAACAACGCCGGCAGCTATCCGCATGTCGCGTTCGACGACATCGACCTCGATGCCTGGCGACGCGTGGTCAGTCTCAACCTCGACAGCGTCTTCCTGTGCGTCAAGGCGGTGCTCCCTGTGATGCGGGCCCAGGGAGGCGGCAGCATCATCAACGTCGCCACGAACCTGGTCTGGTCGGGACTGGCGAACATGACCCACTACATCGCTGCCAAGTCCGGGGTCGTCGGCCTGACCAAGGCACTTGCCCGCGAGCTCGGAGCCGACGGGATCACCGTCAACGCGCTGGCCCCCGGGGCCGTGATCCCGGACCGGCGGCTCAGCAGCGCCGGCACGCGGGCCGTGGACGAAATCGTCAACTACCAGGCTGTGAAGCGCCCCCAGACGCCCTCCGACCTGGTCGGCGCGATGCGGTTTCTCTGCTCCTCCGATGCCGCCTTCGTCAGCGGACAAGTGCTGACGGTCGACGGCGGACTGACGATGCACTGAGTCGTGGCGGTGTCGTCGTTCGACCCGCGCGACCCCGAGGTGCGGCGCGACCCGTACCCCGCGTACGCCGCGCTGCGTGAAGGCGGCGGCGTGCACCACGCGCCGTCGGCGCGTACCTGGTTCGTCGCGGACCACCGGCGGTGCCGGGCAGCGCTCACGGATGCGAGGTTCTCCGCCGCCCAGGGTCAGGAGTTGAGGGTGCGGAGCACACCTCTGCCGGTGACCATGCTGTCGGCAGACCCGCCGGAGCACACCCGGCTGCGGGCGGCGGCCGCGCCCGCGTTCCGGCCCGCCGCGCTGGCCGCCGTACGCACGTGGCTGAAGCCGATGGTGCAGGGCGCGGTCGGAGCCACGGTCGACACCCTCAGGTCGGGCGGTGAGGTGGACCTGGTCGGCGAGCTGGCCGAGCCGCTCGCGGTCAGCCTGTTGGGTCGATTCCTCGGGCTCGATGACGCGGATAACCCGGCCTTCGCATCGTGGGGGAGGGCCGTGGCGATCAATCTCGATCCCTTCGCAGACCCTGGTCGTCAGGGTGCGGCTGCGGACGCGATGCACGACATGCTCGGGCGCTTCGCCGACGTCATGCACCGGCCCACGGATGAGCACGGTGCGCTGAGCGTCCTGGCCCACGGTCACGCTGGAGGGATGGTCTCGGCCGGCGAAGCCCTGTCCGCGGCGGGTCTCCTCGTCGTGGGCGGGTTGGAACCACTCGTCGGGTTCGCGACTGGCTCGGTTATGGCCCTGCTCACCGCATCCGTGGAGGGCGGGTACGGCGCGTCCCGGACCCGCACCCTGGTGAACGAGCTGCTGCGCTACGACCCACAGATCCAGTTCACCGCGCGCAGGGCCCTCGTGGACGTCGACCTCGCGGGCACCCGGATCCCGCAGGGCGACCACGTGGTCGCCCTGCTCGGCTCCGCGAACCGTGACCCGGAGCGGTTCGATCAACCGGACCGGCTGGTCCTCGACCGACGGACGAATCCGCACCTGTCCTTCGGCGCCGGGCCGCACGCTTGCCTCGGCGCGCCCCTGGTCCGGCTCTTCGGGGAGCTGGTGGTGCAGGCCGTGCCGCGCCCTTGCCCCCGCCTCGCGATCCGCGAGGCCGTCCGGTCGGACGCGGTGGTGCCGCGCGGGCATCGTCGCCTGGTCGTGGCCGAGGCGGGTCACCGGTGACGGAGCGCGCGGGCCACCTCGTCGGCTGCTCGCCTGCCGCTGGACAGTGCCCCCTGCACGAGGCCTCGGCCCCGGACCTCGGCCGTCGCCTCCCCGGCGAAGAACAGGGTGTCCGCGAGCCGGGCGGCCCAGCGGCTGGAGGCTCGGTCCGCACCGAACGCCGGCACCGTGTGTGCGCCGCGGGACCACGGGTCCGAACCCCAGTCCTGCACGACGACGTCGATTGCGCCCGCGAGGGACTCGTCGACCTGACGCACGAGCCAGCCGGCGTTGGACGTGGTCCACTCGGCCCGGCGCGCCACGGCCGCGCGCGGGCCCTTGACGTGACCGACGACGACCGGGCTCCCGGCGGTGCTGTGCCACAGTCCCCACGGCGCCTCGGCGACGAGAGCCCACGTCGACCGCTCCGCGATGCGGCTGGCGGTGATGGCCACTGTCACGGCATCCGCCGACGCGAGCGATGGCAACCCGGTGAGCTTCTCGCCGGGCAGCGCAGGGTCGAAGGTGAGCCCGTCGGCGAGGACCACCGACGGCGGGACGGTGACCACGACCGCGCGCGCGGTGACCGGCAGCGAGCCGTCGACGCGCGCCTCGCCCTCGCGCCAGGTCACCGACGTGGCCGGGCATCCCGGCCGGATGTCGAGGTCGTCGGCCAGCGCCCCGGTGACCGCATCGAAGCCCGCGACCAGGATCTGTTCGTCCTTCCCGCCACGCGCCACGCGCACGGCGGCCACCCCGTCGGCGTCCAGCTGGTGACAGTCGCCGCCGATCGACTGCTCGAGCCAGGTGGTCGCCAGCGCGCCTGCTGTCGTCGGCAGCCAGGAAAGGCTGTCCGCCACGCTGCCCGGTCCGGTGATCTGCTGTTCGACAGCCCAGGGCGGTGGAGGATGGCGACGGGCGAGGGATGGGGCGTCCCACCGACGGCCGCCGCCGACCACGACGACGTCGGCGTCACGGCCCAGCGGTGCGACGCGGAGGCCAGCGTCGGCGACCAACGCGGCGAGCGCGGTGTCGCCGGTGGTGTGCACGACCTGGGCACCCAGCTCGACCACGCCGGCGACCGCAGCGCGATGGGTCAGGATGCGGCCACCGAGCCGCTGTCGAGCTTCGAGCACGACGGGGGACGCCCCGTGCTCGACCAGGCGACGGGCGCACGCCAGCCCGGCTGCCCCAGCCCCGAGGACGACGACGTCGGCGTGCTCCACCCCGGCGACGCTAGCGGCATCCGCCCATGAGTACCGAGATCGAACCGGTGGCCGTCCTGGGCGAGGTGATCGCGACCATCGGGCTGGACGTCGACGCGGACCTGGCCTGCACCGAGCTGGGCGGCTGGTTGGCGGATCCGTGGCCGGCGTACCGACGAGATCCCGGAGCGCGGCGCTCGTCGCTCACCGACGCAGGGGCACCGTTCGAGCTGTCGGTCAAGGTGGGGACGGACGGCAGTGCCTCGGTCCGGTACGTCGTGGACGTCGCCGACCCGGCGGCCGACCTCGCCGGCAATGCCGATCGGTACCTCGACGCCGCGACGCGAGCCACGGGTCAGCCCGAGGATCTCCTGCGTCGCCTGTTCGCCAGTCATCTGCACGACGCCCCTCCCGGAACCCTGGCGAACGTGATGCTGGGCGTCGGCTGGGCCTCGGAGAACCGCCGACGCAGCACGGTCTACCTGCCGGCCGGCTGGGTCGACGGGACCGAGATCGACGATCGGCTACCGGGTCCGACGGGGCTTAGCCAGCCCGCGCAGGTGGTCGGGTACGACTTCGAAAACGGCGCGCTGGCATGCTGGAAGAGCTACCACTGGTTCCCGGTGGACCCGGACGCGCCGGTGGCTGCCAGGCACGCCGAGGAAGGGCTTCCCGCGCTGGCCGTCGACCTGCACGACCACTTCGCCGCCGGCGTCCCTGAGCCGCTCCGGGAGCGCGCGACCTTCCGGCAGCGACGCTTCGGACCCGACGGTGCGGAAGATCGTCTCTTCCTGTTCACGCGTCCGTGGGGGCTCGCCGACGGCCCGGCCCTCCGGGCGCTCCTGGCCCGCCTTGCCGGGGCTGGGCTCGACCTGGCCCCCCTACGCGTGGTGGCAGCGGCGGGACGGCGGCACGCCCTTCCGATGCACATCGGGCTGGTGTCGGTCGGCGGCGTCGCCGTACCGTCCGCGACGTTCTACTTCTGGCCGCGACCGGAGGGATAGCCTGTGAAGGCTGTCGTCCCGCCGTATCGCATCCGTAGGGAGTAGCCATGGGCATCATCACCGACGTACGCGTCCGGCAGCCGGCCAGGAACGAGCTCGTGGGGCGGAGGTTCCTCGTCGCGGGGATCGGCGCCGGCTTCGAGGGGACGATCGGCATCCGCGTGCTCGGCCCGAAGGGCAAGGTGCTGGCCGAGGACTCGGCGCAGTCCAGCGGTGGCGGCTTCGGGGTCGGGGAGTTCTCGACCCACGTGCGGTTCGCCGACCCGCCGCGCGCCGGCACCCGCGTGACCGTCCAGGTCTTCGGCGACAACCCCGGACTGCCCGACCAGGGCCCGAGCCCGGGCTTCGACCTGCGCGAGGTCGAGGTGATCGTCTTCCCGCAGATGCAGGGCTGGCTGATCTACCGCGTCGAGAGCGGGGACACCCTCACCGCGATCGTGAGGAAGGTGAAGGCCTTCACCAAGGTCACGGTCAGGCAGATCGTCGCCGCCAACCCGAAGCTCGACGACCCCGACGAGATCAAGGTCGGCCAGCGGCTGCGGATCCCGATCCAGCCCTGACGTCGCCCGGCTGACCCGAGAAAAAGCGCAAATAGCCCGTCTGGGTCGTATCTGCGCGCGTCCTGGTGGCTCCGCAACTAGTGGCCCCAACCAGGAGACTCGCCATGACGGTACATCTGGAACCCCAGCCGGCCACGACCCGGATGACGCTGAGGGGACGTCGCGAGCAGCGCACCCCGGACCCGCAGACGCTCGAACCGGCCGAGCGCTTTCACGTCCCCGAGGCGGTGAACAGCCAGCGCGCCTATGGGCGCAGCATCTACCAGGCCAGCCAGGTCAACCTCCTCCTCGGCCGCTACGTCCGGATCCGCGGCGACCTCCTCATGGCGCTGCCCGACGGCGTACGTGGGCAGGATCAGACGAAGGAACAGGCGGCGTACGTCTGCTCCGACATGCTCCGGGAGGCGAAGAAGGCGCTGGAGCGGCGCAAGGTGACGCTGACGGTCGTGGCGCACCTGCTGTCGCTGGCCGATCGCGCCCTGGTGTCGCTCTACAGCGACGAGGTCATGCGGTTCCGGGTCCACACCCTGCGCAGCCGTCTCCTCCAGGTCCAGCCGGCACCCCGCCAGCACCTCAGGTTCCTCGGTCAGGCCGTGAAGGGCCTGCGGGACGGCACGCGCGACCAGGTCGAGACCGCCGTCAAGGACGTGCTGAGCTTCCTCGGCGAGCAGGACGAGCGACGGTGGATCGAGGACGACCTCCAGGTCAGCCGGCTGTCCAAGGCGATCGGCTACGTGGCCTTCGGCTGGGTGCTCCTGATGGCGATCGTCCCGTTCCTCGCGAGCGTCCAGAAGAACGCGGCGGGCCAGGTCATCTGGCCGGTCTTCGACCTCAAGTACGCCGACGGGTTCGACCTGTTCCTCGGAGCCCTGGGCCTGTCCTTCGTCGGCGCGGTCGGCGGGATCGTGAGCGGCATGTTCTCGGTCCGGGACTCGACGACGAGCCTGCTGGACTACCGGACGAGCGTGAAGCGGATGACCCTCAAGCCGCTCGTCGGTGCGGTCGCCGCGCTCACGCTCTACTTCTTCCTGGGTGCCAACGTGATCAGCGGCGTGGCCGTCACCAGCGCCGGCACCTACATCGTGGCGGCGTTCCTGGCGGGGTTCTCGGAGCGCTACTTCCTCCGCTTCGTCGAGCGCGGCATCGAGGACGCCGCGGCACGCTCGTCGGACGCCAAGGCCCCGCCACCCTGCGGAGCCGTCCCGTCGCGCGGCCGCGGTCCTCTCGGCCTGGTGCCTACCGAGTAGCGCCGCTCAGTGCCGACCGTTCCACGAGTCCCACAGGGCGGCGTACGAGCCGCCGGCGGTGACCAGCTCGTCGTGGGAGCCGAACTCGGAGATCACGCCGTCCTCGACGACGGCGACCCGGTCGGCGTCGTGGGCGGAGAAGAGGCGGTGGGCGATCGCGATCACCGTGCGTCCGTGGAGCACGGCGGCCAGTGACCGCTCGAGGTGGCGTGCCGCTCGGGGGTCGATCAGCGAGGTGGCCTCGTCGAGCACCAGCGTGTGCGGGTCGGCGAGCACCAGCCGCGCCAGCGCGATCTGCTGGGCCTGGGCCGCGGTGAGCGCGCGACCGCCGGAACCGACGAGGGTGCCCAGCCCGTCGGGCAGGGCGTCCACCCAGTCGAGGGCGTCGACCGCGTCCAGGGCGGCCCGGATCTCGTCCTCGCCGGCACCCGGGGGTGCGGCCAGGGCGAGGTTCTCGCGCAGCGTCCCGACGAAGACGTGGTGCTCCTGGGTGACCAGGGCGACATGGCCGCGCAGGTCGTCGAGCGGCAGCTCGACCAGCCCGACCCCACCGACGGTGACCGCGCCGGTGCGTGGCGGGTGGATGCCGGCCAGCAGCCGGCCGAGGGTCGACTTGCCGGCGCCCGACGGGCCGACCATGGCGATCCGCTCGCCCACGCCGACGTCGAGGTCGATGCCGTGCAGCACGTCGCGCCCCTCGACGTACGAGAAGCGCACGTCGTCGGCCTCGAGCTTCTCGTTCTGCGGCTGGGCGCCGGAGACCTCGCGGTCGTCGGGGACCTCGGCGACGCCGAGCAGTCGCGCGAGCGACGCCGCGCCCATCTGCAGCTCGTCGAGGATGCTGACGATCCGGTCGACCGGGTCGATCAGCATCTGCACGTACAGCGTCGCTGTCGTGACATCGGCGAGCGACACCGAGCCCTGCGTGTAGAGGTAGCCGCCGGTCAGCAGCGTCAGCAGCAGGGGGATCAGGTAGGCGATGTCCATGTTCGGGAAGAAGACCGTGCGCAGGAACAGCGTGTAGCGCTCGGCGTCGAACGAGGACTTGATGTCCTTGTCGATCTGGGTGATCCGCTCGTCGCCGAGCCCGAGCGCCTCGACCGTGCGGGCGCCCTCGACGGTCTCGGTGAGCGTCGCGTTGATCTGCGAGTACGTCGCGCTCTCGCGCAGGTAGCCGTTCTTGGCCCGGGCGAGGTACCAGCGCAGCCCGATCACCAGCGGGGGTACGCCGATGGCGCAGGGGATGACCACCCACCAGCCGATGCTGAGCGCCGCCGCGAACGTCAGCACGGCGGTGACCACGGCGATCGTCCACTCGGGCAGCGCCCAGCGCACCGACCACCCGAGCTGGTCGACGTCGCGGCTGGTGCGGGTCAGCAGGTCGCCGGACCCGGCCGACTCGACGACGCCGACCGGGAGGGCGAGGGCGTTGCCGACGAAGTCCTCCCGCAGCTCGGCCAGCACCTGCTCGCCGAGCGCCTGGCTGACGTAGCGGGCGTAGCGGGTGAGCACGGTCTGGACGATCACGAACCCGGCCAGGAGCAGGATGATCCGGTCGACGTGCGCGGTGGTGGTGCCGTCCTCGACCGCCTGCACCAGGTCGCCGATCAGGCGCGGGCCGGCGAGCGCCGCGAGTGCGGCCAGCACGTGCAGGGTCAACCCGCCCCACAGCATCCGCGGGTGCTTGCGCGCGATCCGGGTCGCGTAGCGCCGCACCGAGCGGCCGTCGGCGACCGGCAGTGTCGTGTTCACGTGGTCGCCTCCTCCAGCTCGGTCGTCGTCTCGCGGGTGACGACGGCGCGGTAGGTGCGGTTGCTGTCGAGCAGGTGGGCGTGCGTGCCGGTCGCGACGACCCGCCCGTCGCGGAGGAAGGCCACCTCGTCCACGGCATCGAGCACCAGCGGGCTGGAGGACGTGACGACGGTGGTGCGGCCGGCCCGGTGCGCGCGCAGCCGGCTGGCGATCCGGGCCTCGGTGTGCGCGTCGACGGCCGACGTGGGCTCGACGAGCACCAGGATCTCGGGGTCGAGGGTCAGCGCGCGGGCCAGGATCAGCCGCTGCCGCTGGCCGCCGGAGAAGCTTCGGGCACGCTCGCTCACCACGGTGTCGAGGCCGTCGGGCAGCGCCTCGAGGATGTCATCGCCGGAGGCGGTGGCCAGCGCCCTGTCGACGTCACCCGAGCCCCGGACGTCGATGCGGTCCGCGAGCCGCCCGGAGAAGAACGTGGCGCCGGTGTCGGACACGACGATCCGCCGGCGGACCTCGTCGCGCGGCAGCCTGCTCAGGGGTACGTCGCCCAGGCGCACGTCGTCGTCGACGACCGGCGCGCACAGGCCGAGCCGGTCGGCGAGCGCGGCGGACTCGTCGGGCTGGTCGGACACCACGGCCGTCAGCGAGCCGGCGCGCACGCGCAGGCCGGTGCGGGCGTCGTACAGGTCCGACCCGGGAGGCGGCGGCTCGGCCGGGTCCGCGGGCTCGGTGTGGTCGGGGTCGAGGGCCAGCACCCGGCAGATCCGCACGGCCGCGACGCGCGCCCGGATCACCTTGTTGGCGTACTCGGTCGCGGTGCGCAGCGGGACCATCAGGAAGGCCGAGTAGCCGTAGAAGGCGACCAGCTCGCCGGGCGAGATGGTGCCGGCCACGGCGTACCTGGCTCCCAGCCAGACCACGAGCACGACGAAGACGCCGGGAAGCAGGACCTGGAGGGCGTCCAGGACGGACTGCAGCCTGGCCACGGCGACGCCGGCGCGGCGGGTGGTCTGCGACTCGCGGCGGTACCGGTCGAGGAAGACCTGCTCACCGCCGATGCCGCGCAGCACGCGCAGGCCGCTGACGATGTCGCTCGCCGTGTTGTTGAGGTCGCCCATGAGGTGCCGCTGGTGGGCGCTGCGCTTCTGGAGCGGGCTCAGCAGCGGGCCGATCAGCAGCATGAGCAGGGGGACGCCGACCAGCACCACGACGCCGAGGGTGACCGAGGTCGAGAGCAGGATCACCGAGACCAGCAGGAACGAGACGATCGCGCCGGCGAACCGGGCGCTGACGTCCATCAGCTGGCCGATGTGCGAGAGGTCGTTGGTGCCGATCGCGACCACCTCGCCCGTGGACACCTTGCGGGGGAGGGTGCCGCCCAGGTGGACGGTCTGGCGGCCGACGAGCTGCACCGTGCGGTAGGCCGCGGTCAGCCAGTTGGTCACGGCGAACCGGTGCCGCATGATGCCGCTGCCCGCCTGGACGAGGCCGATCAACAGCATGATCAGGGCGTACTTCAGCAGCTCGGAGGTGTCCTTCGCCGCGACGCCGTGGTCGATCGCGCCGCCGATGACGGCGGGCATCACGGCCTGCGTGCTCATCCAGATGATGCCGAAGATCATCCCGACGACGAGGGTGCGCCACTGGCCCTTGGCCATCCACCACAGGAACGCACCCGGCGACCGGTGGACCGGCGTACCGGGGTGGTCGAGGGGGAGTTTGCGCACTCCTCCCACAGTACGGAGCAGACCCCGGCGGACGCACCCGGTTTTCGGACGCGTCGCCGTGGGGTCAGTCGTCCTCTTCGACGACCCCGAACGGCAGCGCGACCAGCAGGGCGACGAGCACCAGGCCCACGGCTCCCGAGACGATGAGCGCGGTGGTGCGGTCGGTGACGACGTCGAAGATCAGCAGCACCATCCCGGCGACCAGCAGGCCGACCGTGGTGAGCGCGGCCGCGACCAACCAGTGCGCGGTCGCGACGAGGCGCTCCTTGATGTGCAGGCCGGCGATCCGTCGGTGGACGGCGACCGGCGCGATCACCAGGGCCGTGGTGATCGCGGCGAGCACCACGAGGGTCAGGTAGAGCCAGCGCTGGAAGCCGTCCAGGTCCTTGAACGTCTCCTGGAACGGCAGCGTCAGCAGGAACCCGGCCGTCAGCTGGGCCCCGGTCTGCATGACCCGAAGCTCCTGGAGGAGCTCGTTCCACTTGCGGTCGAGACGCTCGGTCTCGGTCTCGCGGCGGTCGGAGGCGGGACTCTTCTCGGGCACCCTGATGGTGTACCCGGGGACGTGGGTTGCTACTCGTCGGCGGCGGCGGCGGGTGCCTGCGCCTGCCCGTCCCGGTGGAAGATCGGCGTCTGCCGGTCGGGTACGCCGTCCGAGGACGTGACGTTGGTGATGTTCATGGCCAGGGGGAACGCCAGCAGGGCCACTGCCAGCACGGCGATGTCGCGAACCGAGGGCGACATGTCAGCCCCTTTCGGGCGGTGTCGTTGTCGACCTCACGCTGACTCGCGAGTTCGTCGGGACACCGGCTTCCGTGTGGCCGGCGGGTGAACTCTGCCGCTGTAGTTGGAGTCCCTAGTTGGCGAGCGGCCCGGCCAGGTCGTCGATGACCTCCGCGCCGGGGAGCTCGGCGAGCAGCCGTCCGGGCACCAGCAGCTTGGAACGCCGTACGCCGGAGCCGATGACCGCGACGTCGATCTCGACCACCCGGCGGTCGAGGAGCAGCCGCCACTCGGCCGGCAGCCCGACCGGCGTGATCCCGCCGTACTCCATCGATGACTCCTCGACGGCGCGGTCCATGGCGAGGAACGACGCCTTGCGCACGTCGAGCGTGCGCTTGACGAGGTTGTTGACGTCGGCACGGGTGTCGGCGCGCACGAGGCAGGCGGCGACCCGCTCCTGACCGTCTCGCTTGCCCGCGACCACGACGCAGTTGGCGCCGGAGTCGAGCGGCAGCGAGTAGGCCTCGGCGCAGGCGGCGGTGTCGGCGAGCTCCGGGTCGATCGCGGCCACGGCGATCTCGGAGGCGCCGGGCCAGTCGGCGAGCGCGGCGGCCACGGTCGGGCCGAGCAGGTCGGGGTGGTCGAGGGCGGGCAGGGACTCGAGGGTGCCGAGCACAGGCAACGTCATGTGCCCATCATCGTCACCTGACCTTCACCGTGCGGGGGCCGGTCGGTCATCTGGGCGCGCTTCCGTCGAGTCATGACGTCCCGCACTTCCCTCGTGTCCCGCGTGCTGGCCGGAGGAGCCCTCATGACCGTCGCCCTGACCCCCGTCGCCACGACCGGCGCCCACGCCGCCCCGGCCGCCCCGGCCGAAAGAGGCGGGCACCACCATCCAGCATCGGAGCCCCTCGTGATCGGGCACCGCGGCGCCTCCGGCTACCGACCGGAGCACACGCTCGCGGCGTACCGGCTCGCGATCCGGCAGGGTGCCGACTACATCGAGCCCGACCTCGTGTCGACCAAGGACGGCGTCCTCGTCGCCCGGCACGAGAACGAGATCAGCGGCACCACCGACGTGGCCGACCACGCGGAGTTCGCGGACCGCCGGGCCACGAAGGTGATCGACGGCCGCGAGGTGACCGGGTGGTTCACCGAGGACTTCACCCTCGCCGAGCTGAAGACGCTGCGGGCCAAGGAGCGGCTGCCGGGAGTGCGGCCCGGGAACACCAGGTACGACGGGATGTTCAAGGTCCCGACCCTGGACGAGGTGCTGCGGCTCGCGAAGCAGGCGTCGCGGCGCGGGGGGCGCACGATCGGTGTGTACCCGGAGACCAAGCACCCGACGTACTTCGACTCGATCGGGCTGTCGATGGAGGAGCCGCTGCTGCGGACGCTGCGGCGCCACCACCTGGACCGGCGCTGGTCGCCGGTGTTCATCCAGTCGTTCGAGACCGCGAACCTGCGCGCGCTGAGCAAGCGCACGCGGGTGCCGCTGGTCCAGCTGATCGACGCGGCCGGGGCGCCGTACGACTTCGTCGCTGGCGGTGACCCGCGCACCTACCGCGACCTGACCACGCCGGAGGGCCTGGCCGAGATCGCGACGTACGCCGACGCCATCGGCGCCCACAAGGACCTGGTGCTCCCGCGCGACCCGGCCACCGGCGCCACGGGCGAGCCGTCCGCCCTGGTCGACGACGCGCACGCCGAGGACCTCGCCGTGCACGTGTGGACGCTGCGGGTCGAGAACCAGTTCATGGCCACCAACTTCCGGGTCGGCACCGACCCGAACGCCCCCGGCGACCTCCGGGCCGAGGCCCTCGCGTTCCTCGACGCCGGTGTCGACGGGATGTTCAGCGACAACCCGGACGTCGTGGTCGGTGCGCTGGGTGAGTGGTCCGAGCGCGACGCGGCCTCGTGATGGGCGATGCGCAAAACACTGGTTGACCAGTGAAATGCGCACTGGGCACGGAAAACTTTCCGTGCCCAGTGCACAAAACCCGGGTTAACCAGTGTTTTGCGCAGTCCCCAAACCCGCCTCAGATCGCCGTGTCGTCCTCACGCAGGTCATCGCGCGTGTCCACCCAGCCGGTGCGGGTGGTGGCGTACCGCTTCTTGCCGGTGAGGGTGGTGGCGAGCAGGCCGGCGATGCCGGCGAGGACCCACGGCACCGGCAGCAGCCAGCGCACGTCGGCGCCCTCGACCAGGTCGCTCTGGATGATCGCCCAGACCCCGACCAGGCCGAGGAAGGCGATGCCCATCACGAGCTGCCCGATGTTCACGGGGTGGCGGCCGCGCACGAAGCGGTCGAACGCCTTGTCCACGGTGGTGTTCGCGGTGTCTTCCATCGTCCTCACGCTGCCTTCACGATGATCTCGCCGACGCCGAGCTGGGCGTCGATGCTGATGTCCGGGGCGTCGGTGCCGCCGTCGTACTGCCGCGACAGGTCGTTGCCGATGCCGCTGTGGTGCTCGCCGAAGGCGGAGATGTCGCCCGGGCCTCCGACCGAGGCGTCGAGGTCGACGTCCATGTCGTCGGGCACGATCACCTCGATCCGGCCGGCGCCGCCCTCGATGTCGATGGTGCGTCCGTCGAGGTTCTCGGGGTCGGCGACCTGGGTCAGGTCGATGGTGATCTCACCCGCGCCGAAGTCGTACTTGTCCTGCACGAGAGCGGCGGTGTCCGGCGACTCGTAGCGCTGGGTGCCGTCCCACTGGTCGGCAGCGGTGGCGCCGGCGAGGCCGAAGCTCGCCACGAGGCCCAGCACGATCAGGCCGCCGGCGCGACCCCAGAAGGCCCCGACCAGCAGCATCACGCCGATGGTCCCGACGGCCAGGGCGGGGTACGCCCCGTCCGCGACCGGCGCTCCGGCGACATCGATGGTGCCGAGGATGCCGAGCCCGAGGGTGATCAGCGCGAGCGTGAACCAGAACAGGATCGGACCACGGCGACGCGGGTCGCGGGGGCGCTTGCGGGCCGGTGCCGGCTCGGGCGGGCCGTACGCCGGGCCGGTCTCGGGGTACGGCGAGGCTGCGTAGCCGGTGTAGCCCGGGTAGGTCGGCGCGTTCCACTGCTCCGGCTGCGGGGTGTACTGACCGGCCGGCTGCTGCGGCCCGGCGGCGGGACCCGGCGGCGTCCGCCGGTCCTTGCGGGTGATGAAGAACAGCACCACCAGCGCGACGATCGCGAGCGGCCACGGGAACCAGAACATCCCCCACGAGTCGCCGATCAGGGCGAACGCGGCGATCGCGCCGACGACCAGCAGCGCCAGGGTGCGGCTGCGGTCGTCGAGGGTGACGGCTGCCTCGCCGGTCTCCTCGTCCGGCACGAGCAGCCAGCAGGCGCCGTACAGGATGAGGCCGGCCCCTCCGAAGAAGGACAGCACCACGAACGCGACCCGCAGGATGAGCGGGTCCACGTCGAGGTGGCGAGCCAGGCCGCCGGCGACGCCGGCCACCTTGCGGTCGGTGGCGGAGCGCCGCAGCCGGCCGAGGTCGCGCATCTCGTCGCGCGTCACTCGGGGGCCGTCGTCGCCGGGGTTTCCGGCGGACGGGCCGGACGGAGCTTCGGGTGGTGTCGTGGTCATGTCACAAGCGTGTGCCTTCCGGGCCCTCCACACCATCGGGGGACACCCTGATCCTGCCCTCCCCACCCCCCGCGCGGGTCAGGGGTGGGCCGGGGTTGCTCCTCATGGTTGGCGCGCCCTCCCTGTGTGACGATTGAGGCGTCATGACGACCACCTCCACTCCCGCCGACGTGCGCGACGTACGCCGGGCCACCCGCGACACCCAGGACACCATCATCGGTGGGGTCGCCTCGGGTCTGGCCCGGCACCTCGCCGTGCCCGTGATCTGGGTGCGCGCGTGCTTCGTGCTCGCCGCCGTCCTCGGCGGCCTGGGCGTGGTGATGTACGCCGGCCTCTGGCTGGTGCTGCCGACCGACTCCCACTTCGAGGACGAGGCTCCCGGGCTGGCGAGCGCCAGCCGCGGCGGTCGCCGACCCGGCCGGATGCGCCGGCTGACCGATGTCGGTCCGGCCATCGCGCTGGCCGCGCTCGGGTTCGGCGCGATCCTGTTGCTCGAGGCGCTGCTCGGGCAGGGCGCGGTGTTCTGGCCGGTGTTCATCGGCCTGGTCGGCATCGCCCTGCTCTGGCGGCAGGCCGACGAGGCCCAGCGCGAGCGCTGGCTCGACACGACCGGGCGGATCGACCCGATCCGGGCCGTGCTCGGCAGTGGCGGATGGGCCGCCTGGGCCCGGCTCGCCGCGGGCGTCGGGCTGATCGTCACCGCCCTGGTGCTGTTCTCGTTCCGGGGCGGGTCGATCGCCATGGCACGCGACATCACGGTCGCGGCCCTGCTCACGATCGTCGGCCTCGCCATCGTCGTCGGCCCCTGGGTGTTCCGGCTGGCCTCCGACCTGACCGCCGAGCGGGCCGAGCGGGTGCGCAACCAGGAGCGCGCCGACATGGCCGCCCACCTGCACGACTCGGTGCTGCAGACGCTCGCGCTGATCCAGAAGAACGCCAACGACGGCCCGACCGTCGCCCGGCTGGCGCGGTCGCAGGAGCGTGACCTCCGCTCCTGGCTCTACGTGGGCGAGGCCACCGACGACAGCACCGTCGCCAGCGCACTGCGCGGGGCGGCGGCGGCGGTCGAGGACGCCCACGGGGTGTCGGTCGAGGTGGTCAACGTCGGCGACTGCCCGATGACCGAGCAGCTCCGCCCCGTCGTCAACGCCACCCGCGAGGCCGTCACCAACGCCGCCAAGCACGCCGGCACCGGCCAGGTCGACGTGTACGCCGAGGTCACCGACGCCGCGGTCGACGTGTTCGTCCGGGACCGGGGCCGGGGCTTCGACCTGTCCGCCATCGCCGAGGACCGGTACGGCGTCCGCAACAGCATCATGGACCGGATGGGCCGGCACGGCGGCACCGCCGACGTACGCTCCACGCCCGGTGAGGGCACCGAGGTGCGGCTGCACCTCCCGAGACAGCAGGAGGAGAACGATGGCTGACCTGACACGGGTCGTGCTGGTCGACGACCACGGGATGTTCCGTGCGGGCGTGCGCGGCGAGCTGGGCGAGGCGGTCGACATCGTCGCCGAGGCCGCCGACGTCGACGAGGCGGTGGCAGCCGTCAACCAGCACCACCCCGACGTCGTGCTCCTCGACGTGCACCTGCCCGGTGGGGGTGGCGTCGAGGTGATGCGCAGGGCGCAGTCGCCGGACACGCGCTACCTCGCGCTCTCGGTGTCCGACGCCGCCGAGGACGTCATCGGCACCATCCGCGGCGGCGCCCGCGGTTACGTCACCAAGACCATCACCGGGCCCGAGCTGGTCGCCGCGATCCGGCGCGTCGCCGACGGTGACGCCGTGTTCTCGCCGCGGCTGGCCGGGTTCGTGCTGGACGCCTTCGCGGGCTCGATCGACGTCGCCGCCGTCGACGAGGACCTCGACCGGCTCACCGAGCGCGAGCGCGAGGTGATGCGGCTGATCGCCCGCGGGTACGCCTACAAGGAGGTCGCGAAGGAGCTGTTCATCTCCATCAAGACCGTCGAGACCCACATGTCGAGCGTGCTCCGCAAGCTCCAGCTCTCCTCGCGCCACGAGCTCGCCCGCTGGGCCTCCGACCGCCGCCTGCTCTGAGGCCGGCGACGGTCGGGGCGTTCACAAGCACCTCCTCAGCTGAGGTGGTGCACCTCCTGCAGGCCGTAGACCGGGGTGCCCAGGCCTTCGTAGCGTGCCTTCAGCTGCAGTGAGAGGTACTGGCTGTAGTGGCGTGACTGGTGCAGGTTCCCGCCGTGGAACCACATCGCCTGCTGCTGGGTCGGCTTCCACATGTTGCGCTGCTCGCCCTCCCACGGTCCCGGGTCCTTGGTGGTGTCCGAGCCGAGGCCCCACACCTTGCCGACCCGGTCCGCGACCTCCTGGCTGATCAGGTCCGCGGCCCAGCCGTTCATCGAGCCGTAGCCGGTGGCGTAGACGACCACGTCTGCCGGCAGCTCGGTGCCGTCCGCCAGCACGACCGCGTCCGCCGTCAGGTGGTCGACCTGCCCGCTCGCCAGCTTGACCTCGCCGTCGGCGACCAGCTCCGCAGCGCCCACGTCGATGTAGTAGCCCGAGCCGCGACGGAGGTACTTCATGAACAGGCCCGATCCGTCCTCGCCCCAGTCGTGGTCGAACCCGGCCTTCTCCAGGCGGAGGTAGAAGTCACGGTCCCGCTCGCGCATCTGCTCGTACAGCGGGATCTGGAACGTGTGCAGGATCCGGTAGGGGAGCGAGGCGAAGATCAGGTCCGCCTTCTCGGTCGTCACCCCCGCTGCGACGGCCCGCTCGGAGTACAGGTCGCCCAGGCCGATGTCCATCAGGGTGTCGCTCTTGACGATGTGCGTCGAGGACCGCTGCACCATGGTCACGTCGGCGTCGTGCTCCCACAGTGCGCCGCAGATGTCGAACGCGGAGTTGTTGCTGCCGATGACGACTGCCTTCTTGCCGGCGTACGCGTCCGGGCCGGGGTGGGCCGAGGAATGGTGCTGGTCCCCGGTGAACACGTCCTGACCGGGAAGGTCGGGGACGTTCGGCTTCCCGGACATGCCGGTCGCGAGGACCAGCTGTTGGGGGCGCAGTGTCAGCGGCTTGCCGTCGCGCTCCACCTGGACGGTCCACTCGCCCGTCTCCTCCGAGTACGTCGCGCTCTTCGCCTCGGTGTTCGTCCAGTACGGGATCTCCATCACCTTGGTGTAGGACTCGAGCCAGTCGCCGATCTTGTCCTTGGGCGCGAAGACCGGCCAGTTGTCGGGGAACTTGATGTAGGGCAGGTGGTCGTACCAGACCGGGTCGTGCAGGCACAGGGACTTGTACCGCCCTCGCCACTGGTCGCCGGGGCGCGAGTGCTTGTCGATGACGAGCGACGGCACCCCGAGCTGGCGCAGCCGGGCGCCCAGGGCGATCCCGCCCTGGCCGCCGCCGATGACCAGGACGTAGGGCTGGACGGAGATGCCGAGCTCCGCCTCCTCCTGCTCGCGGCGTTCCAGCCAGCTGGTCCGGTCCTTGAGGGCGCCGTGCTCGACGCCCTTGGGACGCGCGGCGCCGCGGGCCTCCTCGTACCCCTTGAGCTCGGTCAGGGTGGTCAGCATCGTCCAAGCCTTCGGACCGTCCTCGTCGGTCAGCCGCAACAGCCCGCGGCCGCGCCCGACCCCGGTCTCGAACGTGAACCACCCGGTGATCACGCCGTCCGCCTCGGTCGGTTCCTCCTCGAACGAGAAGCCGCTCGGGTCGGTGCCCTCGAGCGTGCTGCGGAGCAGGTCGGCGACTCCGTCGGGGTTCTCGACGGTCGTGATGTTCCAGGTGAACGACACGAGGTCGCGCCAGAAGCTGGTCGCGGCGAACATCCCGGCCGCACGATCGACGTCGCGGGCGCGCAACGCGTCCTCGAAGCCCGTCAGCCAGGCCGTGGCCCGTGCTGCCGGGCTGTCGGCGGCGGTGCCGGAACCGGGCTCGATGGTCTGGGTCATGGTGGTGTCCTCCCTCTACGCTGTGTGAGGCAGGACACACCCCACGACCTCGCGCGGGACAGGGTTGCAAGGGGTTGCAACGCCCGCCCCCGGTCGGAAGGAGCGCTCGTGGACCACGCCGAGCTCGAACGAGGACGCAGCCGGGACGCGGTCCTGTCCGGCGAGGACGCCGCGGTGCGGCCGCGCGGTGAGATCGCGGCCTCGTGGCGCCGGATGGCGGCGGTCGGGCTGGACCCGGCCGGCGGCGCCGAGATTGCACCGTTGCCGGTCACCGAGCTGGAGCACAGGCGTGCCCTGACCGCGCTCGCGCCGATGGTGCCCCGGCTCGTGCAGCTGCTCGCACCGGTCGTCGACGCGGGCCAGCTCGTGGTGATCACCGACGCCGAGGGTCGGGTGCTCTGGCGCAGCGGCAACGCCGGCGTCCGCCGGATGGCCGACGACCTCGGATTCGTCGAGGGTTCGGCCTGGACCGAGGGCAACGTCGGGACCAACGCGATCGGCACCGCCCTGGTCCTCGGCGAGCCGTTCTTCATCAAGGGCGCCGAGCACTTCGTCGAGTCGCACGCCCGGTGGGGCTGCGCGGCGGCTCCGATCACCGACCCGTGGACCGGACGGACGCTCGGCATCGTCGACGTGAGCGGCCCCAGCCGTGGGCTGCATCCGGCCGAGCTGGCCCTGGTCGAGATGGCGGCTCGGGTGTGCTCGCTCGAGGTGCTCGAGCAGCACCGCGCCGGGCTCGACGCGCTCCGGTCGCACGCCGCTCCGCTGCTCGCCAGGATCGGCGGTGCGGCACTGGTGGTGGACCGGCACGGTCACCTCGCGGCAGCGGCGGGCATGGATGCGCCCAGCCGGATCGCGCTTCCGGGCGACATGGCCGTGGGCCAGATCTGGATCCCGTCGATGGGGGCCGCGGTCGCCGAGGCCCTGCCGGGCGGCTGGCTGCTCCGTCCGGCCGAGGCCGACCTGGGCGCCACGGCGGTCGAGCTCGACCTGACCGGTGACCCGACGGTGCGGGTCACCGCCGACTCCGGTGCCTGGGAGCGACGGCTGACTCCCCGGCACGCCGAGATCCTCCTGTCGCTCGCGCGAGCGGGTGCCACCGGCCGGTCGGCCGCTGATCTCTCCGAGGACCTCTTTGCGGACGCCGGTCGGCTGGTCACCGTGCGGGCCGAGATGTCCCGGCTCCGCAAGGACCTCGGGTCGCTGCTGCACAGCAAGCCGTACCGTCTCGCGCCGGGGGTCGCCGTACGCCTGCGGCTCCCGACGGACCGGGCCGCCGTCCTGCCCGGGTCGAGCGCGCCGGTCGTGGCCGGGCTCCGGCAGGACGCCGACGAGATGAACGGCTTCGACTAGAACACGTTTTGACTTCTCCCGCGTGGGCACGTTTCCGTGGAGCCTTTGATCCGGCACCACTCGCCACTCGGGAAGCGAGGCCATCGTGGCCGAAGGACAGACCAGCACCGTCGAGCGCGCCGAGGACCCCGGTGACTCCGGGCTGAAACGGACGATCACCGGCCGGCAGCTCTTCTTCTACACGCTCGGAGACGTGCTCGGCTCCGGCATCTACGTGCTCATCGGGCTGGTCGCCGCCGCGGTCGGCGGGGCGTTCTGGATCGCGTTCGCGGTCGGTGTCACGGTCGCGGCCATCACCGGTACGGCGTACGCCGAGCTGGTGACGAAGTATCCGCGCGCCGCCGGTGCGGCGCTCTACGTCAACAAGGCCTTCGGCAACAAGACCCTGACGTTCCTCGTCACCGTGTCGTTCCTGTCGGCCAGCTTTGCCGCCGCGGGCTCGCTCGCGAGTGGCTTCGCGTCGTACTTCGCCGAGCTGTGGGCGAGCCCGCCGGCCCTGCTGGTGACGCTGCTGTTCATCGCCGCCCTGTCGGTCGTGAACTTCATCGGCATCACCGAGTCCGTCGTGATCAACATGATCATGGCCTTCGTCGAGATCTTCGGCCTCGCGATCGTGATGCTGATCGGGATCTGGTACATCGCCGAGGGCAACGCCGACTTCGGCGTCCTCGGCGACTTCACCACCTCCGGCAGCCCCGCCCTGGCCATCCTGGCCGGCGTCGCCCTGTCGTTCTTCGCGATGACCGGCTTCGAGAACACCGCGAACGTCGCGGAGGAGACGGTCGACCCCCAGAAGTCGTTCCCGCGCTCCCTCATCGGCGGCATGATCGTCGCCGGCGTCATCTACGTGCTCGTGTCCATGTCGGCGGCGCTGACCGTCGACGTCGACACGCTGGCCGGCTCCGACGCGGCGCTGCTCGAGGTGGTCAAGAGCGGCGTGCTGCCGATCTCGGGCGACTTCATGACCCAGCTGTTCGCGGTGATCGCGATGATCGCGATCACCAACACCACGCTCGTCGCCGTCGTCACCCAGCCCCGGATCCTCTACGGCATGGCCAACGAGGACGTCGTGCCCGGCGTCTTCGGCAGGATCCACGAGGGCCGCCGCAGCCCGTGGGTCGGCCTGCTGTTCAGTGCGATCGTGGTCTCCGCGCTTCTGATCGTCGGCACCGTGCTCACCGAGGCGGGCTCCGGGCTCGACCTGGTGGCGCGGCTGGCGACGGTCACCGTGCTGTTCCTGCTCTTCATCTACGGCCTGGTGATCGTGTCCTGCCTGAAGCTCCGCGGGCAGGACGAGGACGAGAACACCTATCGCGCCAACACCCCACTGCTGTTCGTGGGCCTTGCCGGCAACCTCGCCATCCTGGCGTGGTCGGTGTACGACGACCCGACGTCGTTGCTGTGGTGTGCGGGCCTGGTCGGCGTGGGCGTCGTGCTGTTCCTGATCGAGTACTTCTTCGGTCGCCAGGACCGCCCCGAAGGCTCCGAGCGGGGTGACCCCAGCCTCGCGAACTGAGCGCACGCGCGGACCAGTAATCTTCGCCGCATGGAGACCCTGCGGCTGGTCCTGCTGTTCGTCCACATCCTCGGTTTCGCGGCGCTGCTGGGCGGCATGCTCGTGCAGATGCGCTCGGCCGAGAAGGTGGTCAACGGGCCGATGCGCGACGGCGCCGGCACCGCGTTCCTGGCGGGCCTGGCGCTGGTGGGGGTGCTCGAGGCCGACGACGTCGACGTCAACCACACCAAGATCGGGGTCAAGCTCGGCGTCGGCCTGGTCATCCTGATCCTGGTGATGGCCAACGCGCGCAAGCCGCGGATCGCCGACGGTCTGTTCTACGGGCTGTTCGTGCTCACCCTCGTCAACATCGGCGTCGCCGTGTTCTGGTCACCCGTGCACCAGTAGGGCGCGCACGCCGTCAGCCTCCGGGACAGGTGGCCGTCCCCGGCTCGAGGTCGGGATGGATCGGGCCGGAGCGCGCGCTGACCGCCCCGACCGCGTCGGCTGCGCCACGGCGTACGGCGACGACCTCGGCCAGGATCGAGACCGCGATCTCGCCGGGCTCGTCGGCGCCGATGTCGAGCCCGATCGGCGCGCGCAGCATCGCCAGCGCGGCCTCGTCGACGCCGTTCGCGAGCAGCCACTCGCGTCGGCGCTCCTGGGTCTTCCGCGAGCCCATCGCCCCGACGTACGCCGATCCCCGCTCCAGCGCCGCCTTGATGGCGGGGCCGTCGAGGCCCTCGTGGTGGCTGAGGACGACCACCGCGTCCGCGGCGCCGAGGCCCGCCTCGACCTCCTCCAGGGAGGTCGCCGGCAGCGGCGTCCAGCCCGCCGCCGAGACCATCGGGGCGAGCGCGGACGCGACCGGTCCCTCGCCCACCACCAGCACGTTCGCGGTGTCCGTCATGTCCCCATCATGCCGCCGAGTCCCTGGGGGTGGCGACACGTAGGGTTGGCGGAGAGATGAGCAGCTCGATCCCGATCCCCGACCTCGAGAACGTCGCGCCGGCCGAACCCCGCACCACGCGGCGCGGTCCGACGGCCGATGAGCTGCTCGACGGCCTCAACGAACCCCAGCGCGCTGCCGTCATGCACGCCGGGGCGCCGCTGCTCGTCGTGGCCGGCGCCGGGTCCGGCAAGACCCGCGTGCTGACCCGGCGGATCGCCTGGCTGGTCTCCGAGCGCAAGGCCCACCCGGGCTCGATCCTGGCGATCACGTTCACCAACAAGGCCGCGGCGGAGATGAAGGAGCGGGTCGAGGCGCTGGTCGGCAAGCGCGCCCGGATCATGTGGGTCTCGACCTTCCACTCAGCGTGCGTGCGGATCCTGCGCAAGGAGATCGACAAGTTCGGCTACAAGTCCAACTTCTCGATCTACGACGCCGCCGACTCCAAGCGGCTGATGACGCTGGTCTGCCGCGACCTCGACCTCGACCCCAAGCGCTTCCAGCCGAACGCGATCCTGCACTGGGTCTCCAACCACAAGAACGAGCTGCGCGACGCCGAGGAGGCGACCAAGGACGCGCGCAACGGCTTCGAGGAGACCTACGCGACGGCGTACACCGTCTACCAGCGTCGGCTGCGCGAGGCGAACGCCCTCGACTTCGACGACCTGATCATGACCACTGTCCACCTCTTCCAGGCGTTCCCCGAGGTGCGAGAGACCTACCGTCGCCGGTTCCGCCACGTGCTCGTCGACGAGTACCAGGACACCAACCACGCGCAGTACGCCCTGATCCACCAGCTGTGCGCCGACAGCATGGAGGAGACCGGTGAGGAGCGGGTCGAGCCCAGCGAGCTGATGGTCGTCGGCGACGCCGACCAGTCCATCTACGCGTTCCGCGGCGCCAACATCCGCAACATCCTCGACTTCGAGCAGGACTTCCCGAACGCCACCTCGATCCTGCTCGAGCAGAACTACCGCTCCACGCAGACGATCCTCAACGCCGCCAACTCGGTGATCGGCCACAACAAGGGCCGCAAGCCCAAGCGGCTGTGGTCCGAGGCCGGCGACGGCGCGCGCATCGTCGGGTACGTCGCCGACGACGAGCACGACGAGGCGCGGTTCGTCTCCGAGGAGATCGACAAGCTCACCGACGAGGACGACGTGCGTCCCGCCGACGTCGCGGTGTTCTACCGCACCAACGCCCAGTCCCGGGTCTTCGAGGAAGTGTTCATCCGGGTCGGCATGCCCTACAAGGTCGTCGGTGGCGTCCGGTTCTACGAGCGCCGCGAGATCCGCGACGCGCTCGCCTACCTCCGGATGCTGGTCAACCCGGCCGACGAGATCTCGCTGCGGCGGGTGCTGAACACCCCCAAGCGCGGCATCGGCGACCGGGCGGTCGAGTGCGTGCAGGCGCTGGCCGACCGCGACCGGATCCTGTTCTGGGAGGCCCTGCGCCGCGCCAAGGACGCCCCCGGGCTGGCGACCCGGTCGCTCAAGGCGATCGAGGGCTTCGTCGGCATGGTCGACGAGCTGCAGTCGATGGTCGACGCCGCCGAACGTCCCGACGTGATCCTCGAGTCGGTGCTCGCGCGCTCCGGCTACCTCGCCGAGCTCGAGGCCTCCGACGACCCGCAGGACGACACCCGCGTCGAGAACCTCGCCGAGCTGGTCGCCGTCGCGCGGGAGTTCTCCGACGACCCGGTCGCCGGTCCCTCCGCCGACCCCGCCGACGTCGATGCCGGCATCGTCGCTCCCGGCCTGTCCGACTTCCTCGAGCGGGTGGCGCTGGTCGCCGACGCCGACCAGATCCCCGACGCTCCCGAGGGCGAGGACTCCGGGGTGGTCACCCTGATGACCCTGCACACCGCGAAGGGCCTGGAGTTCCCGGTCGTGTTCCTGACCGGCCTCGAGGACGGCGTCTTCCCGCACGCCCGATCCCTGGGCGACCAGCCCGAGCTCGAGGAGGAGCGCCGGCTGGCGTACGTCGGCGTGACCCGCGCCCAGCAGCGGCTCTACGTCTCGCGGGCGGTGGTCCGCTCCGCCTGGGGCGCGCCCTCACACAACCCGGCGTCCCGGTTCCTCGACGAGCTCCCGGTCGACCTCGTCGACTGGCGCCGCACCCAGGCCGCCCAGACCATGTGGGGCCGGCCCGACCTGGCCAGCGGCTCGGCCGCCCGGCTCGGCACACCCACCGCCGCGGGCCGCCGCAACTTCTCCTCGGCCGCGCTCAAGGCCGATGCCGCGGCGAAGGCGAAGACCAGCCGCGACATCCCGTCGCTCGAGCCGGGCGACCGCGTCGTGCACGACTCGTTCGGGATGGGCACGGTCGTCGCGCTCGAGGGTGTCGCCGAGAAGGCCGTGGCGTCGATCGACTTCGGGTCCGAGGGCGTCAAGCGCCTGTTGCTGCGCTACGCGCCGGTCGAGAAGCTCTAGTACGGCCGGACTCGGCGTCGCAGCAGCCCGACCACGAGCGCCGCGGCGAGGAGGCCACCGGCGACGCCGCCCACCAGCCACCGGGCACCTGGCGCGCCGTCGCCACTCGCAGCCGTGACCGGCCCCTCGCTCTCGGCGACGTCGCGGGTCGGGAGCTCAGCCGTCGCGTATCCGGTGGCGAAGCTGAACGTGCTCTCCGCGCCCGCGGCGTCGAGGGTGGCGGCCAGGTTCGACTCCACCTCGGGGTCGGACACGTCCAGCACTGTCAGGTTCCCCTCCTCGGCCCACGCGCCAGGGCCCTCGGCGCGGTGCACCTCGGCGAGCACGAGGTCTTCGCCGACCCACGCGAGCAGGTCGATCCGGCACGGTTCGATGTCCAGCCGGAACCTCTGGCGCTCGCCCGTTCGCAGATCCACGGCCAGCAGGGACTGGCTCGGGGCCCGGCTCTCGAGGAAGGCTCTCTGGCGACCGTCGAACAGCCCGACGGTGTAGACGTCGTTCTGCGGCCCGCCGGGAAGGTGCTGCACGGTGGAGATGCGTCGGCCCAGCGACGCCAACGCGAGAGCGTTGTTGACGTCGACCCGCGCGAGGGCGCCGTCATCGGACACCATCTGCGGCCAGCCGTCGCGCCAGAACGTGCTCAGCCAGAACCGTGAGGTCGGGTCGAGCCGGGTCTCCTCGGGGTCGAAGCGTCGCCCCGTGGCGGTGTCGTAGACCGACATGCCCGCGGCCCAGTTGGCATGGTCGTAGGCCTCGTCGAGTCCGTTGCCCCAGTGCTCGGCCACGCGGCCCTCGACGGGCGCGGCCGCCCACACCAGGTCGTACGTGAGGAAGCGGCCGTCCGCGGACCAGCGCAGTCCGTAGGGAACCCGGCCCCATGGGAAATCCTGGTTCTGGATGGCCGCACCGAACTCGCCCGGAGGCGGGCGGTCCTCGGGCACGGCCTCGGTCCGCCCGGTCTGCAGGTCCAGGATCCGCACCCCGCTGGGCACGAACCCATGCTGCTGCCCGGTCTCGTCGGGAAGCGGCGCGTGCCAGCCGTAGGCGAGCTTGAGCCCGTCCGGCGACAGGCTGAGCCCGACCATGCCGGTGCGCCGTACCTGCTCGTCGTCGTAGATCGAAGCGTCGAAGCCGGGCAGGTCGAGCCGGTGGTACTCGCCGTCCGCGGCGGTGACGACGAACGCATCCGAGGGATTGGCGATCGCCACGGACGCCGGGCCCACGGCCAGATCGCGTTCGAGGGGGAGTCCGCCGTCGCGGACCACGCCGCGGACCTCCGACGGGATGCCGGGCGCAGGGTGCGGCTCGTCGGAAGGAGGGTCGGCCCGGTCGATCCGCATCCCGACAACCCCGGCGGCCGTCACCAACGCGAGGACGGCGAGGCCGGAGGCCGACGCGGCCACCACCTCCGTACGCCGGCGAGAGCGACGCGCCCGCGACCACAGCGTCGGGTCGAACGCCGGCGGCTCGGACCGGTCGGCCATCCGGGTGAGGACGTCGTGCAGCTGGTCGGTCATCGTCCCGCTCCGATCAGGTCGCCGAGGTCGGGTGCGATGACCCGGAGCCGCTCGATCGCCCGGCGGTGGGTCGACTTCACCGTGCCGATCCCGATGCCGAGCACACGGGCGGTCTCGGCCTCGGTCAGGTCCTCGTAGTAGCGCAGCACGAGCACCGTGCGTTGCTTCAGGGTCAACTGGCTCAGCGCTCGCTCCAGCGACACCTGCAGGTCCTGGTCGACGGGCGACGGAGCGGCCGCGTCGTAGCCGCCGGTGAGCGTCTCCGCCGGTCGCCGTCGACGCCACCAGGAGACGTTCTGCGTGTAGAGGATGCGTCGTGCGTAGGGCTCCGGGTCGCCCTCGATGCGGTGCCATGCCTTGGCCGTCTTGAACAACGCGGTCTGCACCAGGTCCTCGGCGAGCTGGTGGTCGTGCGTGAGGAGGTACGCCGTGCGCGTCAGGGCCGCTGCCCGCGCCACGACGAAGTCGGTGAACGCCGCTTCGTCCGACATGGGCGCCATGACCATCTCCTCACACCCTCACTCATGATGACGCCGAGTGGGTGCGTGGCGGAGGTCAGGCAGCCGAGAGTTTCTTCAGCGGCTGGTCAGGACAGGTCGAGCCCGTGCACGGCGAACGCCGCGCGGGGGTCCACCGGGTCGCCGCCACCGGGGCGCACCTCGAGGTGCAGGTGGGAGCCGGTCACGTTGCCGGTGGAGCCGACGTAGCCGAGGACCTCGCCGGCCCGGATCTCGTCACCCTCGCTGACACCGAACGCGCTCTGGTGGCAGTACCAGATCTCGGTGCCGTCCTCGAGCGTGACGACCGTCTTGTTGCCGTAGGAGCCGTCGTACCCGGCGGAGGTGACCACGCCGTTGGCGATCGCCTTGATCGGGTCGCCGTCGCTGCCGTTGAAGTCGATGCCGGTGTGGTAGCTCGACCACAAGCCGTACTCACCGAACTCCGCCGTGATCGACACCGGCTCGATCGGCAGCACCCACTGGTTGAGCGCGAGCTTCGCGGCCTGCGCCTCGGCCTGCTTGGCGAACTTCGCCAGCGCGGCGTTGCGCTCCTCGGCCTGGGCCTCGGCCTGCTCGACGAGCTCCTGGGTGGCCGCGTCGGCGAGGGCGTCGCGGCGGGAGTCGCGGCTGACGGCGGCCTGGCGGTTCAGGAGGTTGGTGCTGGCGACGCCGGCGTCACCGCCCATGGCACTGGCCTGGTTGACGGGCGCGTCGTTGTTGGCGACGCCGATGAGCGTGGGGTTGGCGGCCGTGACCGCGCCACCGGCCGACACGGCGAGGGCGGCGACGCCCATCACGATCGGGGCGGACGGGAGCCCGCGAAAGAGCGAGCCCCGGGATGCGCTGTGGCGCGACGCCTTGCGTTTGCCGGTCGTGGCCTTGGGTACGTCGGCCGTGGACACGGAGGCCGCGAGCGCTTCGACCTTGGGCAGTTCCGCAGTGGGAAGCTCCGCCGTGGGCAGCTCGGCGGTGGCTGCCTCCCGCGCGACGGGAGCGGCGGCCCGCTTGGCCGGGGGAGTCGCAATTCGCTTGCCGGCGACGCGAGGGGTCGACGAGACCGAGGGTCGGCGGCTGTGGCCGCGACGATCCGCTCGGTGGGACCCCATGCTTGACTCCATCGACTCGGTTGGGTGGCTTGAGACAACGAGCAGAGACTGTAACGGACCAGTTACGGCCCCTGAAATCGGTGTCAGTGTGATTGTGCACAACCAGCACCGACCAAAACCTGAAATCCCCAACATTGGGGTTGCCAGTTCGCCTAGGGTCGGCCGTTTCAGGCGTGCGTCGGCCAGGCGGATGACCGGTGTCACAGTCGGATAGCCTGCGGCTATGGCCTCCTCGAGCTCGACTGGGCGGATCCGCATCGTCGTTGGCAAGCCCGGACTGGACGGGCACGACCGCGGAGCCAAGATCGTGGCCCGCGCCCTCCGCGATGCCGGCCACGAGGTGATCTACACCGGGCTGCACCAGACTCCCGAGCAGATCGTCGAGACCGCCATCCAGGAGGATGCCGACCTGATTGGCTTATCGGTTCTGTCAGGGGCGCACATGACCCTTTTCCGCAAGCTGATCGACCTGCTGGCCGAGCGGGACGCCTCCGACATCGTCGTCTTCGGTGGCGGAATCGTGCCCGATGAGGACATTCCCGTGCTCGAGGAAATGGGGGTGGCGAAGATATTCACCCCCGGTGCACCGACCACCGAGATCACCGGCTGGGTCGCCGCTCACTTCGACGAGGCGGGCTCCGCCCCGGCCTGACGACGTACGTCGAGCACCACGTTCAACCGCTGGCCCGACACCGACCCCTCGCGGAAGCTCAACCGCTCGGAGGTGATCCGGCGCGGCAGCAGCGGCGCCCCGCCGCCCAGCACCACCGGTGTCACGTGGACGTGGATCTCGTCGAGCAGACCGGCGTCGTCGAACTGTCCGACCAGCTCACCGCCGCCGACCAGCCACACGTTGCCCGGCCTGGTCGCGACCATCTCGTCGTACACCGGACGGACGTCACCCGAGACGAACCTGATGTCGACGCCGGGGATCGACGGCAGCTCGCGGTGGGCGAAGACCCAGCACGGGCGGTCGTCGTAGTACTCGCGCCACTGGCCGGGGTTGTCGCCGTAGTCGTGCTGGCCGAACGCCCACTGGTACGTCGTCGCGCCCATCACCATCGGACCGACGCCCTCGATGAAGTCGTCCCACGTGCTCTCACCGTCGTCGTGCGGGACGGCGTACAGCCAGTCCAGGGAGTTCTCCTGGTCGGCGATGAAGCCGTCGAGCGATGCCGCGGTGTAGTACTGCACCTTGGTCATGCCGACCAACGTAGGCCCGATCGCCCACACCGGTGTCCACCTGAGCACCCGGCGTGGTGGCTCGCCGGCGGCCGGGGCTAGGGTGCCGAGCAGTGAGTCTTTCCCCTATCCGGGCGTGTCGAACAGAGAAGGACTGGGCCGATCGTGGATCTGATGGAGTTCCAGGCGAAGGAGCTCTTCGCCAAGCATGGGGTCGTGACGACGCTGGGCCAGGTGGCCGAGAGCGCCGATGCCGCCAAGGCGGCTGCCGAGCAGATCGGCGGCGTGACGGTCATCAAGGCGCAGGTCAAGGCAGGCGGGCGTGGCAAGGCGGGCGGCGTGAAGCTCGCCAAGACCGCCGACGAGGCCCATGAGTACGCGTCGAACATCCTTGGCATGGAGATCAAGGGCCTCACCGTCAACCGGGTCCTGGTCACTCCGGCGACGCCGCCCGAGGAGGAGTACTACTTCTCGTTCCTGCTCGACCGCGCGAACCGGCAGTACCTGTGCATCGCCTCGGTCGAGGGCGGTGTGGAGATCGAGGAGGTCGCCAAGACCAACCCCGACGCGGTCAAGCAGATCTCGATCAACCCGGGGACGGGCGTCGACGAGGCGAAGGCACGCGAGATCGCGACCGAGGCCAAGTTCCCGGAGCCGGTCTTCGAGCAGGCCGTCGAGATGATCCAGTCGCTCTACAAGGTCTTCGTCGAGGAGGACGCCACGCTGGTCGAGGTCAACCCGCTCGCGCGGCTGGCCGGCGACAAGCTGGAGGCGCTGGACGGCAAGGTGTCGCTCGACGACAACGCTTCGGAGGTCCGCCACCCAGACCACGAGGCGTTCGAGATCCGCGAGGAGGCCGACGCGCTCGAGTCGAAGGCCAAGGACAAGGGACTCAACTACGTCAAGCTCGACGGCGAGGTCGGCATCATCGGCAACGGCGCGGGGCTGGTCATGTCCACGCTCGACGTGGTGGCGTACGCCGGCGAGGCGCACGGCGGCGTGAAGCCCGCCAACTTCCTCGACATCGGCGGCGGCGCGAACGCCCAGGTGATGGCCGACGGTCTCGACGTGATCCTCCACGACCCGCAGGTCAAGAGCGTCTTCGTGAACGTCTTCGGCGGCATCACCGCCTGCGACGAGGTCGCGAGCGGCATCAAGGGTGCGCTGGAGATCCTGGGCGACGAGGCGACCAAGCCGCTGGTAGTGCGTCTCGACGGGAACAACGTCACCGAGGGACGCCGCATCCTCGACGAGCTGAACCATCCGCTGGTCACCCAGGTCGACACGATGGACGGCGCGGCCGACAAGGCCGCCGAGCTGGCGAACGCGTAAGGACGAAGAAGAGATGTCTATCTACCTGAACAAGGACTCCCGGATCATCGTCCAGGGCATGACGGGCGGGATGGGCTCCAAGCACACCACCCTGATGCTCGACGCCGGGTCCAACATCGTCGGCGGCGTGAACGCCCGCAAGGCCGGCACCAGCGTCGAGCTCGGTGGCCAGGAGCTGCCCGTCTTCGGGACCGTCAAGGAGGCGATGGCCGAGACCGGCGCCGACGTGTCGGTGGTGTTCGTGCCCCCGGCGTTCACCAAGGACGCCTGCATCGAGGCCATCGACGCCGGCATCGGCCTGCTGGTGGTGATCACCGAGGGCGTGCCGGTCCAGGACAGCGCCGAGGTCTGGGCCTACCTGGACGGCTCGCCAACCCGGACACCCGGATGATCGGGCCGAACTGTCCGGGCGTCATCACCCCCGGGGAGTCGCTTGCCGGGATCACCCCGCACACGATCGCGGGCAAGGGTCCGATCGGGCTGGTGTCGAAGTCGGGCACGCTGACCTACCAGATGATGTTCGAGCTGCGCGACCTCGGCTTCTCGACCGCCATCGGCATCGGCGGCGACCCGGTCATCGGCACCACCCACATCGACGCCCTCGCCGCGTTCGAGGCGGACCCGGAGACCGAGGCGATCGTGATGATCGGCGAGATCGGCGGCGACGCCGAGGAGCGGGCAGCGGCGTACATCAAGGACAACATCACCAAGCCGGTCGTCGGCTACGTCGCCGGCTTCACCGCCCCCGAGGGCAAGACCATGGGCCACGCCGGCGCCATCGTCTCCGGCTCCTCGGGCACCGCCCAGGCCAAGAAGGAAGCCCTCGAGGCCGTCGGCGTCAAGGTCGGCAAGACCCCCTCCGAGACCGCGCGCCTGATGCGGGAGATCCTCGAGAACCGCTGACCCGTCACAAACTCACACGTTGACCCGCCGCGAACTTCTGGCGGGTCAGCGTCATTTACTCGTCGTCGGGGTCGATGGCGGCGTCGAGGCGCTGGCGGGCGCCGTCGAGCCACTCCTGGCAGATCCGGGCCAGCTCCTCGCCTCGCTCCCAGAGCGCGAGCGACTCCTCCAGCGTGATCCCGCCGGCCTCGAGCTTGCGCACCACCTCGATCAGCTCCTCGCGGGCGGCCTCGTAGGGGATCGGCTTCTCAGTCATCGCTCTCCTCGGCGGGATCGGGGTCGACCCGGGTGGTGGTGGCATGGATGCGGCCGTCGGCGACGCGCACGGCGACGTCGGCGCCGGTCTCGACGCCGGCGACCGAGCTGACGACGTGGCCGTCGGCGTCCTGGAGTACGGCGTACCCGCGCCGCAGCGTGGCCAGGGGGGACAGCGCGCGGGCGCGGGCGCGCTGGTGTGCGAGGTCGTCGGTGGCCCGGTCGAGGGCGTGCCGCAGGCTCCGGCGGGTCCGGTCGCGCAGCAGGTCGACCTCGTCGGCGCGGGCGTCGACCAGCGAGCGCGGGTCAGCGAGCGAAGGACGCGACCGCAGCGCGTCGAGGCCCGCTTGCTCGCGAGCGACGTACCCGGTCATCGCGGAGCGGATCCGCTGGCGGGCCAGGTCGACCCCGCGCAGCTCCTCGGAGACGTCGGGGACGACCAGCTTGGCGGCGTCGGTGGGCGTGGAGGCACGGACGTCGGCCACGAGGTCGAGCAGCGGCTGGTCGGGCTCGTGCCCGATCGCTGACACGACGGGGGTGCGCGCCTTGTGCACGGCCCGGATCAGCGCCTCGTCGGAGAACGGGAGCAGGTCCTCCACCGAGCCGCCGCCCCGCGCGACCACGATCACCTCGACGTCGGGATGGCGATCGAGGCGGTCGACCGCCTCCATCACCTCGGCGGCGGCACGCGTGCCCTGCATGGCGGCGTGCGCGGTCTCGAAGCGCACGGCCGGCCAGCGCCGGCGGGCGTTCTCGAGCACGTCGCGCTCGGCGGCGGAGTTGGGCGCGGTGACCAGCCCCACGCAGCCCGGCAGGAACGGCAGGGCGCGCTTGAGCTCCGGCGCGAACAGCCCCTCGGCGGCCAGCAGCTGTCGGCGTCGCTCGAGGCGGGCCAGCAGCTCGCCGAGGCCGACCATGCGGATCTCGCGGGCGTACAGCGACATGGTGCCGCGGTTGGCGTAGTAGGACGGCTTGGCGTGGATCACGACGCTCGCGCCCTCGACGAGCGGCGGATTGAGCCCGTCGAACAGGGTCCGCGAGCAGGTGACCGGCACGGAGATGTCGGCCACGGCGTCGCGCAGCGTCAGGAAGACCGTGTTGACGCCGGGTCGCCGGCTGACCTGGGCCACCTGACCCTCCACCCACACGGCGCCCAGGCGGTCGATCCAGCCCGCGATCGCGTTTGCGATCTGCCGGACCGGGGCCGGTGCCTCCGGGGATGTGTCGAGGGCCATGGCCGCGAGATTAGGGCACAGGGCAGACATCCATAGACTGGGCGTCATGAGCACCGACCTGGGGACGCCCCTGATCCTGACGCCGGACGAGGCCGAGCGCGCCGTCCTGCTCGCGGCTCCGCGCGGGTACTGCGCCGGTGTCGACCGGGCGGTCGTGACCGTCGAGCAGGCGCTCGACCTGTACGGCGCGCCGGTGTACGTCCGCAAGCAGATCGTGCACAACAAGCACGTCGTCGCCGACCTCGAGTCGCGTGGAGCGATCTTCGTCGAGGAGCTCGACGAGGTGCCCGAGGGCAAGACCGTGGTGTTCTCCGCCCACGGAGTCTCGCCCGAGGTGCACCGCCAGGCCGAGCAGCGCAGCCTCAAGACCATCGACGCCACCTGCCCACTGGTGACCAAGGTCCACCACGAGGCGAAGCGGTTCGCGGGCGAGGACTACGACATCTTGCTGATCGGGCACGAGGGCCACGAGGAGGTCGAGGGCACCGCAGGTGAGGCTCCCGACCACATCCAGCTCGTGCAGAGCCCCGCCGACGTCCCGAACATCGTGGTCCGCGACCCGGGCAAGGTCGCCTGGCTCTCGCAGACCACCCTATCGGTCGACGAGACGCTCGAGACGGTCGCGGCGATCCGCGAGCGGTTCCCCGAGCTGCTCGACCCGCCCAGCGACGACATCTGCTACGCCACCCAGAACCGCCAGCTCGCGGTGAAGGAGATCGCCCGCGAGTCCGACCTGGTGATCGTGGTCGGCTCCGGCAACTCCTCCAACTCCGTCCGCCTGGTCGAGGTCGCGCTCGAGGCAGGGGCGAAGACGGCGTACCGCGTCGACGACGCCTCCGAGATCGAGGAGGCCTGGCTCGAGGGTGTCGACGCGGTGAGCGTCACCTCCGGGGCGAGCGTTCCCGAGGAGCTGGTCCAGGGGGTGCTCAGCTTCCTCAGCGAGCGCGGCTACCCCGACGCCCAGGCGGTGCACAGCGCCGAGGAGTCGCTGATCTTCGCCCTGCCCAAGGAGCTGCGGCGCGACCTGAAGGCCGCCGCGGCTCAGGGCTGACGGCGCAGGATCGGTCCGGCCACCACATGGCGCGCTACCTCGACGTCCACCCGGACAACCCGCAGCCACGGCTGCTCGCGCAGATCGCCGACGCGCTGCGCGACGACGCGCTGATCGCCTACCCGACCGACAGCGGGTACGCCCTGGGCTGCCGGGTCGGCAACAGGGATGGACGCGACCGGATCCTCCGGATCCGCGGCCTCGACGAGCGACACCACTTCACGCTGGTCTGCAAGGACTTCGCCCAGCTCGGGCAGCTGGTCCACGTCGACAACGCGGCCTTCCGCGCGATCAAGGCCGCGACGCCCGGGCCGTACACGTTCATCCTCCCCGCCACGCCCGAGGTGCCGCGCCGGCTGCTGCATCCCAAGAAGCGCACCGTCGGGGTCCGGATCCCCGACCACACGTTCGTCCGTGACCTGCTCGAGGAGCTGGGCGAGCCGCTCCTGACCAGCACCCTGATCCTTCCCGACGAGGACGAGGCCCGGACCTCGGGCTGGGAGATCAAGGAGGAGCTCGACCACCAGGTCGACATCGTGGTCGAGGCCGGGGACACCACCGCGACGCCGACGACGGTGATCGACTTCTCCGGTGGGGCCCCCGAGGTGCTCAGGTACGGCGCGGGGGACGCCGCCCGCTTCGAGGTCGCCTAGTGCTGCGGCGGATGACCGCAGCCGACGTCCCGGACGTGCTGGCTGTCCAGGAGCCCGGCGCAGTCCTCGGACTGTCGGAGGTGTTTCCGCAGGACGCCTATCCGTTCCCCCGCGACGTCCTGGCGGAGCGGTGGCTGGAGGAGATCGGTACGCCCGACATCGACTGCTGCGTGATCCTGCTCGACGACGCGGTCGTGGGGTTCGCCGCGATCAGGGACGATGAGTTCCTGCACTTCGGGACGGCGGTCGAGCACTGGGGCACAGGACTGGCGCTGCTCGCGCACGACGCGGTGCTCGATCGGATGCACGGCCGTGGCATCCGGCTGGCATGGCTGCGGGTGTTCACGGGGAACGGCCGAGGTCGTCGGTTCTACGAGAAGCTCGGGTGGCGGCCGACGGGTGAGCGCAGCCACAGCACGTATCCGCCGTACGCCGAGCTCCTGCGCTACGAACGCGAGGTCAGACCCGGACCGGCTCGCGGCGGCGGCTCGTCGTGACCCGGTGTCGTACGGCGAGCACGGCCAGGCAGAGCACGTAGCCCGTGACCAGGGCGGTGCTGTGGTGCGAGAGCCCGGACACGACCGCCTGCACGACGCCGTCCTGGGGATGCGCGATCACGGCCGGGCGGGTGAGCCCCAGCAGCGCGAAAACCCCGAGCATGATCAGCGGCGGCAGCACGCCGACGATGAAGAAGTCGCGCGGACGCACGGCCAGCGCGAGGCCGATGCACAGCGCGACGAAGCACAGGTCGAACAGCAGGCTGACCCGTCCCATGAGCATCAGGTCGATGACCACGACGGTGAGCGCGAGCGCGGCTCCGAGCGCCACGACCTGGCGGCCGGGCTCCTGCCCCTCCTCCCAGAGGGTCCGGGCATGCGTCACGCCCCCACGGTAGGGCGCGCTCAGGAGTCTCCGGAGGCGACGCGCCGCAGCTCGGTGGGGGCCACGGAGCGCGCGGCCGTCTCGACCTGGCGCGGGCTGTCGAGCTCGTCGTCGACCACGGACAGCTCCGTGAACCGCCGCGCGGCGACGAGCACCCGGGACTCCAGGGAGCCCACAGCCTGGTTGTAGTTGCCCACGGCGGCGTTCAGCGAGCGTCCGACGCTGTCGAGGTGGCCGTTGAGCGTGCCGAGCCGGTCGTGGAGGTCGCGGCCGAGGCGGTGGATCTCTCGCGCCTGGTCGGCGAGCGCCTCGTGGCTCCATCCGTGGGACACCGTGCGGAGCAGCGCGATCAGGGTGGTCGGCGTGGCGAGCACGATCTGGCGGGTCGCGGCGTACTCGATCAGCGACCCGTCGGTCTCGAGCGCCGCTGCCAGGCAGGACTCGGCGGGCACGAACAGCACCACGAACTCGGGAGTCTCGGGCAGGGAGCGCCAGTACTGCTTGGACGACAGGCCGTCGACGTGCTGCCGCAGCTGGCGTGCGTGCCGCTGGAGGGCCGCCTGGCGCTCGGCCTCGTCGTCGGTGGACGTGGCGTCGAGGTAGGCGTCGAGCGGCACCTTGGCGTCGACGACGACCTGGCGGCCGCCGACGAGGTGGATGACCAGATCCGGCCGCAGGGCGCCATCCTGCAGCCGGACCTGCTCGCTGAAGTCGCACCGGTCGACGAGCCCGGCCAGCTCGACGGCGCGACGGAGGTGGAGCTCGCCCCAGCGTCCCCGCACCTGGGGGCGTCGCAGGGCGGTGGACAGGGCGTGGGTCTCACGGCGCAGGTCGGAGACGTGCTGGTGGAACTGGCCCTGCCAGGACGCCCGCTCCCGGTCGAGGTCGTGCACCTGGTCGCTGAGCCGGTCGAGGCCCTGCATGACCTCGGCCTGGTCGACCATGCCGGAGGTGTACGACGTGCGCGAGCGCGCCCACAGCACGCCGACCAGGCAGCCGAGGGCCAGCCCGATCGCGAGGGCGACGAGGAACGTCAACGTGTCCATGCCATGAGCCTGAACCACACCACCGACATAGCAACGGCGCCACGTCGGCACCCTGTGGACAACCCGTCCGGCACAATCGGCTCTCGATGACCACCAACAGCTGGCAGCGCCGCCTGCGGCGGCCCCTGGGGCTGGCCGTCGGATCGGTCATCGGCGGCCTGCTGGCCTACGTCTTCTTCGCGCTCGTGACCCGGGCCCTCGGTGCCGTCGCCGCGGCGCCGGTGTCGGTCCTCTGGGTGTGGTGGGGGTTCGCCGGCGCCGCGCTCACGTTCCCGCTCCAGCACTGGATCACCCGCACCGTCACGGCGTACGACGGAGAGCGAGCGCTGCGGCTGCTCGCGGGCCGGATCATCCTCGTCGTGGCGGGCACCGCGGCCGCCGCCGGCGTCGTCTCGTGGCTGGCGCGCGACCTCCTGTTCGGGCGCGGTGACCTGGCGTTCCCCGCGCTCGTCGTCGCCGTGACGCTCGGCTCGGGGCTGCTCGGCGTCGTCCGGGGCACCCTCAGCGCCCGCGGCCGCCTCGACGCGGTCGGGGCCAGCATCGCCGCCGAGAACGCCCTGCGCTGCGTCGCGGCCGCCGTGCTGTACGCCGCGGGCGTCGACAGTCCCGTCGCGTACGGCGCGTGCCTGGTCGTGGGCTACCTCGCGGCCGCGATCTGGCCGTCGTCGCTGCGCTTCGGGCGGGACGGGTCGCCACCCGACCCGGGCTCGCCGCTGGCCCTGGTCGGCGGCGTCGGCCTCGGACAGCTGCTCGCGCAGGCGACGCTGACCGGAGGCCCGGTGCTGCTCGCCGTGGCGGGCGGTGCGCCGGCCGAGGTCACGGCGATCTTTGCTGGGCTCGCGCTGTTCCGCGCGCCGTACACGCTCGCCGTGGGGCTGGTCGCGGCGCTCACGGGTCGCCTGACCGCCCAGGTGGTGCAGGGTCGCTGGGCGGCCCTGCGACGGTTCCGCACCCTGGTCGTCGTGGCCGCGCTGGTGGCCGCTGCGGTGGGGGCTCCACTTGCTGCCTGGATCGGACCGCCGCTGATGAGCGCGGTGTTCGGCGCGGGGATCCGGCTGCCCGGTGAGCTCACGGCGGTGCTCGCCGTCGGCACCGTGTTCGCGATGGCCAACCTGGTGCTCACCATCCTGGTCGTGGCGCGCGGCAGGTCCGCGGCGCTGGTGCGCGGCTGGCTGGTCGGGCTGGTGCCCGGGGCGGCGTACTTCGCGTGGGCCGGTGGTGACCCCCTGGAGCGCACCTGCTGGACGTTCCTCGTGGTCGAGGTCTCCGTCTTCGTGTGGCTGGTTGGCGAGGACGTCGTGTCCGAGCGGCGTCGCTCAGCGCTTGCGGGCGGCCAGGAAGACCGATGAGCCGAACGGCAGGTCGCGCCGGCGCAGGACCCTGCTCTCGGCCCGCGAGATCCCGCTGAGCACCCGGTCCGCCGTCGGCGACACCTGCGGCAGCCCGTCGTCCGCGCCGGGCTTGCGGTCGCGCAGCCGACGGGCCAGCCGCTCGGCCGCGAAGAGCGGGAAGACGCCCGCGAAGCCGTAGGTGCACCGACGTACGTCGAAGCCGGCCGCCTCGACCGCGGTGCGCAGCCGCGGCCGGGTGTAGCGCCGATGATGCCCGGCGCGTACGTCGTGGCCGGTCCAGGCCCACTGGTACGCCGGCACCGACAGCAGGAGCCACCCACCCGGCCGCAGCACGCGGCCGAGCTCGGCCAGCGCGACCGACTCGGGTTCGCAGTGCTCCACGACGTCGAACGCGCCGACCACGTCGAACGTGGCGTCACCGAACGGCAGCGCGAGCGCGGACGCGCAGACGCCTTCGCCTGGCGCCAGCCCGCGCGGGTCGACGTCGACGGTCACGCGCCGCCCGTCGGTGCGCATCCAGGCGACGCTCGGCCCGTCGGCGCTCCCCACGTCGAGCATCCGGTCGGGGGAGCCGAGGAACTCGCCCAGCGCGGCCTCGAGCAGGTCGGCACGAGCGCGGTACCACCAGTAGTCGGGCTGGGCGATCGACGAGCTCACCCGATCTCCTCGCGCGTGGCCCTGGCCAGCGTCTCGACGACGCGGGTGGCGTCGGCCTCGGGCACGTTGTTGTGGAAGGGGAGCCGCAGCAGCCGGCCGCTCACGTCGGTGGTCACCGGGCAGTCCACCTCCCGCGCGGCGAACCGGCGTCCGCCGTCGGAGCTGTGCAGCGGCACGTAGTGGAACGTCGTCGCGATGCCCTCCTCTCGCAGCCTGGCCATCACCCGGGTGCGGATGTCGTGGTCGGGCATGAGCACGTGGAAGAGGTGCCAGGCGGGCTCGCAGTCGGCCGGCACCACGGGCAGACCCAGTCCCAGCTCGGCCGCGGGCTCCGCCATCAGCTCGAGGTAGGTCTCGAACAGCCGGCGCCGCTTCGCCTGGATCGTCTCGGCCTGCTCGAGCTGGCCGGTGAGGTACGCCGCCAGCGCGTCGGACATGCCGAAGGAGGAGCCCGTGTCGCGCCACGAGTACTTGTCGACCTGGCCGAGGAGGAACGCTCGCCGGTCGGTGCCCTTCTCGTAGAGGACGCGCGCGCGGTCGACGTCCCGCGGGTCGTTGAGCAGCAGCGCACCGCCCTCGCCGCACACGAAGTTCTTGGTCTCGTGGAAGCTCAGGCTGGCCATCCGGCCCAGGCTGCCGAGGGGCTCGCCGGCCCAGCGTCCGAACAGCGCGTGCGCGGCGTCCTCGACGACGGCGATGTCGGGCCGGTCCTCGAGCACCTTGCGTACGCCGGCGACGTCGCACGCGATGCCGGCGTAGTGCACGAGCACGACGGCCCGCACGGAGTCGTCGAGCAGCTCGGCGAGGTGCTCGGGGTCGATGCCGAGCGTGCGCGGCTCGATGTCGCAGAACAGCAGCCGGGCTCCCTGCCGCGCGAACGCGAGCGCGCTCGTGGTGAAGGTGAACGACGGCACGATCACCGTGTCGTCCGGGCCGAGGTCCATCAGCATCGCGCTCAGCTCGAGGGCGGTGGAGCACGACGTCGTGAGCAGCACCTCCTCCGCGCCGGTCGCGGCTGCGATCAGCTCGCCCGCGCGGGCCGAGAAGGGCCCGCCACTCGAGGTGTGCCCGCCCTCGAGCGACTCGCGCACGTAGTCGAGCTCCCTGCCTTCCAGGGCAGGCACGTTGAAGCGGATCTCGGGAGCGTCGGTCATGGCTCGGTGCTCCTCGCCGGGGTGGGTGCGGGCCAGGGCAGCTCGACGCCGAGCATCTCGGACAGCTCCTGGTCGTGCTTGGTGTACCAGTCCCGCATCCGCGAGCGCAGGTCCTCGCCCAGCTCGCCGGCCGGCTCGTCCGACACGTGCACGGGCAGGCCCAGATCGTCGGGGCGCACGGTCGCGTCCACGCCCAGCCACCGGTAGAGATCGCCGATCACGTCGGGGTCGGCGACGAGGTCCTCGAGGAACTGGACGCGCACCAGCCCGGGGAACGTCTCCAGCCAGGGGACGAGCTGCTCGGCGTACCGGCCGCGCTCGAGGTAGCTGTACGGCGACACCGAGCTGCGCTTCGGGTCCCAGTCGCGACGCCCGGTGAGGTTGCGCTCGATCGCGTCCGGCAGTGGCAGGTCCTCCAGGCCGCTGGCCCGGGTGAACTTCCAGTTCGACACCGCCCGCTCGATGGGGTCGCGCAGCTGCACGACGATGCGCGCGTCGCCGAGGACCGCGCGGACGCGGATCGCGGCGGCGGCGGACTCGATGTAGCTGGTGCTCTTCTCGCCGAGCACGGTCTCGTCGGTGGCGTGCGCGAACCAGGTGCGGCGGTACGACGCCGCGCCCCGCTCGACGACCTCGTCGGCGAGGAACACCTTCGGCTCGGGCCTGGCCGGGCGCGCCATCGCGATGTCCGGGTGTGCCTCGAGCAGGTCGTGGAGGTACGTCGTGCCGGACCGCTGGGCGCCGATCACGACGAAGTGGTCACTCACCGTCGCTGCACCTTCTCGACCACGTGGTAGCTGTCGTCGGCGCCGACGGTGTTGAGCGTGCGCACGACGTACTCGCCGACCATCGAGAGCAGCGCGATGATGAAGCCGCTGAACGCGGAGACCAGGACGACCAGCGTCGTCCAGCCCTCGACGCGGGTGTCGGCGAAGAAGGACCGCAGCAGGTAGAAGCCACCCAGCAGGAAGCTGAGCGCCGACAGCGCGAACCCGCCGACCGCGGCTGCTCGCAGGGGGTAGGAGGAGTAGCTGAACAGGATCGTGAACACCAGGCTCAGGATCCGGACCAGGCTGTAGTTGCTCTTCCCGATGGAGCGGGGCTCGTGCCGGACGTCGACGTTCGCGCGGTCGCTCGAGTACATCAGCGCCTGGCCCGTGATGTAGGGGTGCGCCGTGCGCGAGGCGCAGATCCGGTCGACGACGTCGCGGCGCAGGATCCGGAAGTTCGACACGTCGAGGTCGGGCGGCTGCCCGAAGATGCGCCGGTTGATCGCATTGATCAGGCGGCTGCCGATCCGCCGGAACCCGGGAGCCTGCTTGGTGACGAACTTCCCGAACACCACGTCGTGGCCGTCCATCGCCTTGTCGATGAGGACGAGCGCCTGGTCGGGAGGGTTCTGCAGGTCGTCGTCCATCGTGATGACGTAGTCGCCCGTCGTCTCGCGCATGCCGGCGAGGTTGGCGTGGTGCTGTCCGTAGTTCTTGAGCAGGTTCAGCCCGACGACGTGCGGCGTACGGCGAGCCCGGTCGGCCACCACCTGCCAGCTCCCGTCGGGGCTGCCGTCGTTGACCAGGACCAGCTCGTAGCGCAGCCCGGCCTCCTCGAACACCTCGACCACACGGTCGATCGTCTGCCCCACGAGCTGCTCGCTGTTGTAGACGGGAATCACGATCGAGTAGGTGAACTGGGCAGGGTCCAGCCGCTCCTCGGGCTGGTCGTCCGGCAGCGGGGTGCCGACGTCCGCCGAAGAGTCTGGTTCGGCCGGGCTCGCGCTCACCACCGGATCATTTCACGTCCACGACGACGGGGGCGTGGTCGGATGCCCCGGTGCCCGCGCGCTCGTCGCGGTCGATGGACGCGCCGGTGACGCGGTCGGCCAGGGAAGGCGAGCCGAGCACGAAGTCGATCCGCATCCCGCGGTTCCGCTCGAAGCGCTGCCGGTAGTAGTCCCAGTACGTGTAGACGTCGGGCCCCGGCGCGTGCGGGCGGACGACGTCGACGTACCCGTCGTCGAGGAACGCGCGGAACGCGGCCCGCTCGGGCGGCGTGACGTGGGTCGACTTGGCGTACGCCGCCATGTCGAAGACGTCGTCGTCCTGCGGAGCGATGTTCCAGTCACCCACCAGCGCGGTCGGGCCGTCCAGCCAGTCGTGGGCCGCGTCGCGCAGCCGCGCCAGCCAGTCGAGCTTGTAGACGTAGTGCGGGTCGTCGGGCTTGCGGCCGTTGGGGACGTAGAGCGACCAGATCCGTACGCCGTCGCACGTCGCGCCGATCGCGCGCGACTCGGACTCGACGGGGTCACCCCAGCCGGGCATGTCCGGGAAGCCGACCTCGACGTCGTCCAGGCCCACGCGGCTGATGATCGCGACGCCGTTCCACTGGTTGGTGCCGGTCGCGGCCACGTCGTAGCCCAGGGACTGCAGGCCCATCAGCGGAAGCTGGTCCTCACGGGCCTTGGTCTCCTGGACCGCGAGGACGTCGACGTCGTGGCGTTCGAGGAAGGCCTCCACGCGGCCGATCCGCGAGCGGAGAGAGTTGACGTTCCAGGTGGCGATGCGCACCCGGTCAGGGTAGAGGTCGGGTCGGGTGCGGTGGACAGGCGTGGTCGGTGCGCGTGAGGGTGGGGACATGCGCACTCTTCTCGGGATCGCGGCAGCCTGCCTGCTGCTCGTCACCTCCAGCCCTGCCGGCCCTGCGAACGCCGGTGGTGGTCACGGCCATCGGCAGCCGACCTGGCACCCGGTCGGCGTCGACACCGACCAGCAGTTCCGCGGGCTGGACGCCACCGACCGCCGGCACGCGTGGGTCAGCGGCAGCAAGGGCGGCGTCTGGAAGACCCATGACGGCGGCCGGACCTGGACCGACGTGTCGCCCCCCGACGCCGCCGGCCTGCTGCTGCGCGACGTCGAGATCCTCCGGCCCGGTCACGTCCTGGTGATGTCGATCGGGGAGGCGGGCGACAGCCGGATCTTCCGCACCACCGACGGCGGCCGGACCTGGACCCAGCCGTTCGTGAACGACGACCCGGCCGCCTTCTACGACTGCATGGCGATGTGGCCCGGCGGCAAGCGCGGACTGGCGATGAGCGACCCGGTCGACGGCAAGTTCCGGGTCATCGAGACCACCGACGGCGGCGCCACGTGGTCGGTCGTGGACCCGGCCGGGATGCCCGACGCCGTCGAGGGCGAGTTCGGGTTCGCGGCCAGCGGCACCTGCCTGGTGACGGCCGGCCGGCACGACGCCTACCTCGCCTCGGGCGGCACCGCGTCCCGGGTCTTCCACTCCGGCGACGGCGGGCACACCTGGACGGTGGCGGACTCCACCATCCCGGCTGCCGAGGCCGGTGGCGTGTTCTCGCTGGCCACCCGCGGTCCGCGCCAGGTGCTGGCGGTCGGCGGCGACTTCACGGCGGCCGACAACGGCGTGGACATGTCGGCGTACTCCCACGACCGTGGGCGCTCGTGGACCAACGGCGGCGACCTCGGCGGCTACCGCTCCGGGGTCGACTGGCTGTCGCGCACGCGAGCCACCGCGGTGGCGGTGGGGCCGACGGGCAGCGACATCAGCTACGACGGCGGCCGGCACTGGCGGGCGTTCGACGACGCGGCGTACGACGCGGTGCAGTGCCCGGCGGACGGCTCGTGCTGGGCGAGCGGGCCTGCCGGCGCGGTGGCGCGACTCGGGCGATGACCCTCAGGCGGTGAGCCGGCCGCTCCGCTGGACGTCCAGGGAACGGGCCAGCGCGGCCGCCTCGACGAGGAGCTCGCCCGCATGGCCGGGTCGCGGTACGGCGCCGCCACCCTGCATCCAGCGCAGGACGGTCCTGCTCTCGGGGTGGACGGTGGCCGCGATGTGGGCGACGCCCGCCCTGACGACGCCTCCGGCGGCGGTCGCCACCAGCGCCCGGCCGATCCCTCGCTGCTGGAAGCGGTCGCCGACCGCGACGGCGAGCTCGGCAACGTGCGGCTCGTCGGCGTACCTCGCCCACTGCGCGACGCCGACGGCGCGGGCGCCGATCATGGCGACCACGGCTCCCCGCTCGCAGGCGACCACCCGGGCCAGATGGCGGAGCGCGGTCCCGGTCAGTCGGGGCGTCGCCGCGTGGAAGCGGAGGTAGCGCGACCTGTCCGACAGCGCGTCGAAGACCTCCTGGATCCGCTCCGGCTCGTCGGGCACCAGCGGTCGGAGGATGGCCAGGCCGCCGTCGACGACGAGGTGGTCAGCGGGGGGTGCGCACGGGGCCAGGGTGGACACGGGTTGCTCCTTCGATCTCGGGTGCCCAGCGTCGCCGTGCCCGCTGTCACGTGGCTGTCACGCCGGGGCGCCGGGTTTGCCGCTGATTCGGAGCGGCGCGGCGCGGGCTCGTAGACTCGCCGCCCGTGGCACTCACCATCGGCATCGTCGGGCTCCCCAACGCGGGCAAGTCCACCCTCTTCAACGCGCTGACCAAGAACGACGTCCTCGCGGCGAACTACCCGTTCGCCACCATCGAGCCCAACGTCGGCGTCGTCGGCGTCCCCGACGACCGGCTGCCGCGGCTGGCCGAGCTGTTCGACTCGGCACGGGTGCTGCCCGCGACCGTGGAGTTCGTGGACATCGCGGGCATCGTCCGGGGCGCGTCGGAGGGGGAGGGGCTCGGCAACAAGTTCCTGTCCCACATCCGCGAGTCGGCGGCGATCTGCCAGGTGACCCGGGTCTTCCGCGACGAGGACGTCACCCACGTCGACGGCGAGGTCAACCCCGCCAACGACATCTCCACCATCCAGACCGAGATGATCCTCGCCGACCTGCAGACGGTGGAGAAGGCGATCCCGCGGCTGGAGAAGGAGGCCAAGGGCAAGAAGGACCTGCTCCCGGTCGTGGCCGCGGCCAAGGAGGCGATGGCGGCGCTCGAGGCCGGTACGCCGATCATCGCGACCACCATCGACCGCGCGCTGGTCCGCGAGCTGTCGCTGCTCACCGCCAAGCCGTACATCTACGTCTTCAACTGCGACGCCGACGAGCTCGCCGACGAGGAGCTCAAGGACCGGATGCGCGCGCTCGTGGCGCCGTCCGAGGCGATCTTCCTGGACGCGAAGTTCGAGGCCGAGCTGGTCGAGCTCGACGACGACGAGGAGGCGCGCGAGATGCTCGCCGAGATGGGCGTCGACGAGCCCGGCCTCGAGGTGCTCGCCCGGGTCGGCTTCGACACCCTCGGCCTGCAGACCTATCTCACGGCCGGCCCCAAGGAGTCCCGCGCCTGGACCATCCGCCAGGGCGCCACCGCACCCGAGGCCGCCGGCGTGATCCACACCGACTTCCAGCGCGGCTTCATCAAGGCCGAGATCGTCTCCTTCGACGACCTCATGGCCGCCGGCTCGATGCTCAAGGCCAAGGAGCTCGGCAAGGTGCGGATGGAGGGCAAGGACTACGTCATGCACGACGGTGACGTGGTCGAGTTCCGCTTCAACGTGTAGTTGTCGGCCGTCGTGACCCGGCTGCACCGGAGGGTTCAGCAGACGGCGTCCGCCGGGGCGGGGGAGATGACCGCCGCCAGCCCGGCCAGAGCCTCGGGGACGACCCGGTACCAGGTCCAGGTTCCGCGTCGCTCGCCGGTGACCAACCCGGCTTCGGTCAGCTTCTTGAAGTGGTGGCTGATGGTCGGCTGGGACAGGCCGAGCGGCTCGGTGAGGTCGCAGGTGCAGAGCTCGCCGTTCTCGCTGGACAGCAGCAGCGAGACCAGCCGGAGCCGGGCGGGGTCCGCGAGCGCCTTGAGTCGCATCGAGATCGCGGCGGCATCCTCGACGGACAGCGGCGACGCCGTCAGCGGTGTGCAGCACACCTGAGCGGTCGGCACGATCTCGAGGACGGGCAGCTTCGGCATGCCCCCATCCTGCCACAATATCGATGCTCGATCAATGAATCTCGTCGAAACCCTTGCGTCGAGGCGCCGACGACTGGCAGCATCATCGACATTCACCGATATTGACGAACGTCGATATCTTCGCAGGAGGTCACGATGAACAGCAACCTCATCCCCGGTCGGACCGGATCGGTGCCCCTGACGTCGGGCAGCGCCACCCCCGGGCTCCGCGCGCTCCGAGCTGCGGGCGAGGCCCGCCAGAGGCAGTACTCGAGCGTTCCGACCGGTTGGGGCCGCTGGCCGACCTGTCCCTGCCCGCGCGATCGCCGGGCCACCGACGGTTCCTGCTGCTGACCAGCCGACCACCGCCCGAAGGAGACCCGATGTCCCGCCTCCAGCTCGCCCTGAACGTCCAGAACATCGACGCCGCCGTGGAGTTCTACTCCACCCTGTTCGACACCCCACCGGCCAAGCGCCGCCCGGGCTACGCGAACTTCGCGGTGGCCAACCCACCGCTCAAGCTGGTCCTGTTCGAGAACCCAGCGGCCACCGGCACCCTCAACCACGTGGGCGTGGAGCGGGAGTCGATGGAGGAGGTCGAGGCCGAGGCGAACCGGCTCGAGGCGGCCGGCCTGACTCTCGACGTCGAAGGCGACGTGGTCTGCTGCTACGCCCGCCAGGACAAGCACTGGGTCACCGGACCCGACGGCCAGCGGTGGGAGAACTACGTCGTCCTTGCCGACGCCCACCCCGAGCTCGAGGGCAAGGCCCACGCCGACCTCACCCTCACCGAGGCCACCGAAGCGAGCTCGACCGGAGGCTGCTGCGCCGGTACCGCCAGCCCCGCCGAAGTTGAGGTACCTCATTCTGCCGGCGCCGCCCCCACCGGCCTGCTGCAACTGACACGCTGAACCAGCCCCGGCACTCGGACGAGACAACGAAGGACACCACCATGAACACCGCCACACCGACGACCACCCGCGACGGCCGAGGTGCCGGCAGGGCTACCGGTCCTCGTCATCGGCGCCGGTCCCATCGGCCTGGCCGCCGCGGCACACGCCGCCGAGCGCGGCATGCCGTTCGTCGTACTCGAAGCCGGCCCCGACGCCGGCGCCGCCGTCGGCGACTGGGCGCACGTCCGCCTGTTCTCCGCGTGGCGCGAGCTGATCGACCCTGCGGCGCGACGCCTCCTGGACGCCGCCGGGCGCTGGACGGCGCCGGACGAGGACAGCTATCCCACCGGTGGGCAGTGGCGCGAGACCTATCTCCAGCCGCTCGCGGACCTGCTCGACGACACGGCCGCAGGCACGGTCCGCTACGGCGCCCGAGTTGTCGGCGTGAGCCGCGCCGGCCGCGACCTGCTGGTCGACTCCGGCCGCGACGCCGACCCGTTCGCGGTCCACGTCCAGACCCCGGTCGGTCACGAACGGCTGCTGGCCAGCGCGGTCGTGGACGCCTCGGGCACGTGGACGCAGCCGAACCCGTTGGGCGCCGACGGCTACCCGGCGCTGGGGGAGCGCGAGAACGCGGCCCGCGTCACGTACGGCATCCCCGACTTCACCGACCCCGCCGTCTCCGCCCGCTATGCCGGCAAGCACGTCGCCGTCGCCGGCAAGGGCGCCTCTGCCCAGGGCGTCCTCATCGGCCTTTCCGGGCTCGCCGGCCGCGACGTCGACGGTCCGCGGACCCGGGTGTCCTGGCTGCTGCGCCGGCCCAGCGTCGGCGACGCGTTCGGCGGCGGCGACAACGACCAGCTCGAGGAGCGCGGCAAGCTCGGCCAGCAGGCGAAGGCCGCCGCCAGCAGCGGACTGGTCACCAACGTCACCCAGTTCCGCACCGAGTCCGTCACCACTCAGGCAGACGGCCGCCTGACCATCGGCGTCGGTCAACGGCCAGCGCGTTGGCGACGTCGACGAGGTGATCGTGGTGACCGGCTTCCGGCCCGACTTCACCTTCCTCTCCGAGGTGCGCCTGGACCTGGACCCGGCCCTGGGCGCGGTGCGCGAGCTCGCCGACCAGGTGCATCCCGACCACCACAGCTGTGGCGACGTACAGCCGCACGGCTACAAGGAGCTGGCCCAGCCCGAGCAGAACCTGTACCTGGTCGGGATGAAGTCCTACGGCCGCGCGCCGTCGTTCCTGGCGATGACCGGGTACGAGCAGGTCCGCTCGGTCGTGGCCGCCCTCGACGGCGACCTCGAGGCCGCGGCCAAGGTGGAGCTGGTGCTGCCCGAGACCGGGGTCTGCAACGGTGCCGGCGCCTTCGATGACCCCGACGCCTCCGAGCCGCAGCTGGTCACCATCGGACGTCGCCCGACCTGAGACGAGACCATCGGGCTTGACCACCGGCATTTGCTCAACGATCATTGAGTCAATGGCTACTGAGCGAATGGCGATCGAGCTCCGGGCTGCGGTGCATGCGGCCATGGCCGATCCGGCCCGGCTGCGCATCGTCGACCACCTCAGCCTCGGTGACGCGTCGTCGACCGAGCTCGCGACGCTGCTGGCGATGCCGTCGAACCTGCTGGCCCACCACCTCGGCGTCCTCGAGCGCGCCGGGTTGGTGGCCCGGCACCGTTCGGAGGCCGATCGCCGCCGGTCCTACCTGCGGCTGCTGCCCGACCCCCTGTCCGGACTGCTTCCGGCCGGAGTGACCCCCGTGCCACGGGTGGTGTTCGTGTGCACCGCCAACTCCGCGCGCTCCCAGCTCGCCGCCGCGCTGTGGGCTCAGGCCAGCGCCGTGCCCGCGACCTCGGCCGGCACCCACCCCGCAGCCAAGATCGCGCCCGGCGCCGCGCGAGCCGCGCGCAAGCACGGCCTGGCGCTGGTCCAGGACGAGCCCCAGCAGCTCGCCGAGGTGCTCGCCACGGCCGACTTCGTGGTGGCGGTCTGCGACAACGCCTACGAGGAGCTCGACGCCGGCACCGTCCAGGTGCATTGGTCCGTCCCGGACCCGGTCCGAGTCGGGACCGCCGCCGCGTACGACGCCACCTACGACGACCTGTCCACCCGGGTCGCCCACCTCGCCCCACGCCTCACCGCCACCGCTTCCTGAGGAGCGCGCCGTCATGAACCAGCCCACATCGCCACCCCACTCCGCCATCACGATCGACCAGCAGCTCGCCCTCAAGTCCGCTGCGTCCCGGCTCGCGGCCGAGTTCACCGGCACCTTCAACGCCGAGACCATCGAACGGTTCCTGACCTCGTCCTACGACGAGTTCGCCGACCGCGCCACCGTCGCCAACTTCCTCCCGCTGCTCGGTGAGCGATTCGCCCGCCAGCGCCTGACCGCGCTGGCCAAGGTGGAGGGCAAGGCGAACACCGGGACGCCCGTCGTGCTGTTCTTGTGCACCCACAACGCCGGCCGCTCCCAGATGGCGCTCGGGTTCTTCACCCACCACGCCGGCGACGCCGCCATCGCCTGGTCCGGCGGCACCGAACCCGGGGTCCAGGTCAACCCCGCTGCCATCGCAGCGATGGCCGAACGCGGCATCGACATCGCCAGCGAGTACCCGAAGCCCTGGACCGAGGAGATCGTGCGGGCAGCCGACGTGGTGGTTTCGATGGGCTGCGGCGACGCCTGCCCGGTGTATCCCGGCCGCCGCTACCTCGAGTGGGACCTCGACGACCCGGCTGGCCTCGACGTCTCCGACGTACGACCCATCCGCGACGACGTCGAGCGCCGGGTACTCGAGCTGATGACCGAGCTCGGCATTGCGCCCAACGACCCGTCCGCAGGCCGATCACCGACCCCGGCGGGCAACGCATGAGCAACGACCGGGTGCGCACCGACCTGGTCCGCCGGCTCGTCGCTGAGTTCCTCGGCACCGGCCTGCTGGTCACCGTCGTGGTCGGCTCCGGCATCGCCGCACAACGGCTCTCGACCGACGACGTCGGCCTGCAGCTGCTGGAGAACTCGACCGCGACGTTCCTCGGCCTGACCGTCCTCATCCTGATGCTCGGGCCGATCTCCGGCGCCCACTTCAACCCGGTCGTCTCGGCCGCCGACTGGCTGCTCGGCCGTCGAGGCGGCACCGGCCTCACCGGCCCCGAGGTCCTCGCGTACAGCGCCGTCCAGGTGACCGGCGCCATCCTGGGTGCGGAGCTGGCGAACGTGATGTTCGAGGTTCCCCTCACCGAGCTCGCCACCACCGACCGCACCGGGATGAACCTCTGGGTCGGCGAGGTCGTCGCCACGGCCGGCCTGGTCGTGCTGATCTTCGCCCTGGCCCGCACCGGCCGGGGGATGCTCGCAGCCCCCGCGGTCGGCGCGTACATCGGCGCCGCCTACTGGTTCACCTCCAGCACGTCGTTCGCCAACCCCGCGGTCACCGTCGGCCGGGTCTTCTCCGACACCTTCGCCGGCATCGCACCCGGCTCGGTGCCCGGGTTCGTCGTCGCCCAGCTGGTCGGCGGCGCCGTCGCCGTTGCCGTCGTGCGCTACCTGTACCCGGGCGTCGTCGACGTCGCCGACGACGTCGTCGTCCCCCATCCCCACGCCGAGCCCAGGAGACCCCGATGACCGTCACGCACGACACCGACGGGGTGCCGCAGGTCGTGTTCGCCTGTGTCCGCAACGGCGGTCGCTCCGTGGCGAGCCGAGTGCTGACCGAGCACTACGCCGGCGGCCGCGTCGTCGCCCGCTCGGCAGGCACCCAGCCCGGCGAACACATCCACCCCGAGGTAGCCGAGGTGCTCGAGAAGCTCGGCCTCGACACCTCCCGGGAGCACCCCACGCTGCTCACCCGGGACACGATCGCGGCCAGCGACCTCGCCATCACCCTCGGCTGCGGCGAGGAATGTCCCTACGTCCCGGGAGTGAAGTACGTCGACTGGCCGGTCGACGACCCCGGCGGCCAGGACGAAGCGACCGTGCGCCGCATCATCGCCGACCTCGACGCCCGGGTCCGCGACCTGCTCGTGGAGCTCGTTCCCGACATCGACCTGCCTCCGTCGGTGCTCGACCAGGAGTAGCGTGAGCCACATGGACGGGCAGGTGTGCACCCGCGAGCCGGCGAAGGCCTGCCGGGTCCCTGCCTACGACTGCTGCGACGGGGAAGACGCGGCGAACTAGCGATTCTGGCGCCGCCCGGCGGCGCCGACGCTCAGTCCTGCCCTCATCCCGCCTTCCATCGGAGCACCACCATGCACACGCACACCTCTCCTGATCGCGCGCCCACGGCACGCACCGCCTTCGCAGCCCTGGTCGCCGCGGCCGCCTGCTGGGGCACCGGCACCGTCGCCTCCAAGCAGGTCGTCGACGACGTCGCACCTCTCACCCTGCTCCCGATGCAGCTGGCTGCCAGCTGCGTCCTCCTGCTCGTCGTGACCCTGGTCCGCAAGGAGCCGTTCGCGTGGACTCCGCCGGTCCGCCGGCTGGCCGCCCTGGGCGTCCTCAACCCGGGTATCGCCTACGCCCTCGGGCTCATCGGTCTGACCACCATCACCGCCAGCATGTCCGTGCTGCTCTGGGCGCTGGAACCGGTGGCCATCATGCTGCTCGCCGCCCTCGTCCTCCGCGAGCACATCCCGCTCCCGCTCGCGGCCGCGGTGGCCGTGGCCATCGCCGGGGTGCTGCTGGTGGTCTACCAGCCCGGCGCCACCGGCGACACCATCGGCATCACCCTCACCGTCGTCTCGATCGGGTTCTGCGCCCTGTACTCGGTGCTGACCCGACGGATGCTGCTGGACGACTCTGCGCTGACCGTGGTGCTCGCCCAGCAGCTCGCCGCCCTGCTCTTCGCGGTCGTCCTGGCGTCGGTCGTCGACATCGCCGGCGGCACGGGGTGGGACCTGACCGGCCACGGGGCAGGGGACTGGCTGGCCGCCGCGGCGTCCGGCGTCTTGTACTACGGCCTCGGATTCTGGTTCTTCGTGACCGGCCTGCGCCAGGTTCCCGCCTCGGTGGCAGGGGCGTTCCTGCCCCTGATCCCGGTGTTCGGCCTCGCGGCCGGCTACCTGGTCGGCGAGCGACTCGAGCCTCGGCAGTGGCTCGGTGCGGTCGTGATCGTGGGGGCGACCACCGCGGTCTGCGCTCTCCAGGTTGTTGGTCGCACTCGGGTAGCGCCTGACCTGGGCGCCCGCCCACAGGGTTGAGGGGCCAGTCCGGCGCTGCAGCATCGATGCCGCGCCGTTCGGGCGTAGCCTCCCGGGGTGGATGTGCTCTCGCCCCGCAGCCGGTCAGCGGCGGTGAGCGAACGCGTCGTGGTCATCCACACCGACGGCGGCTGCACCCCCAACCCGGGACCCGGCGGGTGGGGGGCCGTGCTGCGGGAGCGCGAGCACGTCCTCGAGCTCTGCGGTGGCGAGCCCGGCACGACCACCAACAACCGGATGGAGCTGACCGCTCCGATCATGGCGCTGGAGGTGCTGAAGCGGCCGGTGGTCGTGCACCTCTACACCGACAGCACCTACGTCCGGAGCGGCATCACCAAGTGGGTACTGGGCTGGGAGCGCAACGGCTGGTTGACGTCGGCGAAGCAGCCGGTGAAGAACGTCGACCTCTGGCAGCGTCTCCAGGCCGCATGCAGCCGTCACGACGTCCAGTGGCACTGGGTGAAGGGGCACAGCGGCGTCGCCGACAACGAGCTCGCCGACCAGCTCGCGACGCGCGGGATGGTGGAGGCGATGGCGTCGGCCGCAGGTGGATCACCGGGATGAAGTCCTGCGCGGGCCAACCCCGCGTGGTGCGTTGACGGGTCCTTTACCGTTCGCCAGCATCGACGTACCGGTCACCGAGCAACGGCGGCCACGGGCTCGCGGAGGCAGCCATGGAGTGGTATCTCACAGTCCTGCGGAAGTACGCCGTCTTCTCCGGACGGGCACGGCGTCGTGAGTTCTGGATGTTCGCGCTGATCAACTTCGTCATCTCCATCGGGCTGGGGATCATCGACATGATCATCGGCACCGACTTCGGCACCGGGTCCGGGGTGCTGAGCGGCATCTACGCACTCGCGGTGCTCATCCCGAGCCTCGCGGTCGGTGTCCGCCGGCTCCATGACACCGGTCGCACCGGCTGGTGGCTCCTGATCGGCCTGATCCCGCTCGTGGGTTTCATCATCCTGATCGTCTTCTACGCCCAGGACGGGCAGAGAACCGACAACCAGTACGGGCCCGACCCCAAGGCCGGCGCGGTCGTCTGAGCAGCTCCTCACTAACGGCTGACGCGTGGTGGCTAGGCGGCCGTCGCGCGCACGAACTCCGACACCGCCGCGGCGGTGACCTCCGCGTGCCCCAGCCAGGGTGCGTGTCCACCGGGCAGCACCTTCAGGTGCGCACGGGGGAAGAGCTCCGCTGCGGCCTGGGCGACGCTGGCCTCGGCGAGCGGCTCAGCCTGACCCCAGACGAGCAGAGTGGGCACGTCCACGGCACGCAGGTCCTCGACCCGCAAACGGCCTCGGCCCCATCCCGAGGGCGTCAGCAACGCGGCTGGAGAGATGAGCTCGCGGAGGTCGGACCGGAGTGCGGCCGCGGTTTCGGGTTCGCGGTGCGCGACCACGAACAGGTCGACCAGGTCGGGGTGCCCCGCGAGCGTCGTACCCTCGCCCATCACCTCGGCGAAGCGGAGAACCGACTCCCGGCTCGCCGGCAGCTTCGCCAGCAGCCGACCCACGCCGGGCGTGGCCATCAGGCGGTGGGGGAGCGGGCAACGGGTTCCGGGCAGGGTCGGTACGCCGATGACCACCAGCCGGTCCACCCGATCGGGACGAGCGAGCGCGTACCGGATGGCCAGCACTCCACCCCCGGAGTGGCCGACCAGTGTCGTCGTCCCGATGGCCAGCGCGTCGAGGAGGCGATCCAACCAGGCGACTGCTGCGACGTGGCCACGGTTGCGTGGGAAGTCCGGCAGGTCGGGGGCCACGGCGTGCACATCCGGAAGTGATGCTAGGAGGGGAAGGAAGACACCGGCGGCGAGACCGGACCCGTGGAGCAGCACGAGCGGCGGACCGGAGCCCTGCTCGAGCAGATGGACGCGCCCGCCGCCCGGCACCTCGACCACGCGGCTCCGGGCGCCCGTCCCGGGCAGCACCCGCTCGTACCACCGCCGCAGTTCCGTCCCCTTCATGACCCTCACCTCCGACGCCGTGCTGTTCTTCGTCACGCTAGGCGCGTGGAGCGACCGATTCATCGACAGAAGTGCCCACACCGAGAGCGGTGGCGATGGGTCGGTTCATGTAGGGACGCGGACATGTCGGATCGGGGTGGGCCCCGTTCGTCGTACCGGTGTACGACGATGAACACCGACCGAGGAGAGCTGACATGAAGTACCTGATGTTCGTGGCCACCGACCCCGAGCCCGAGCGCGACGACCCGGAGGGCGAGCTCGAGATCGAGGAGTGGTGCGAGAAGTACGACGGGTCGGGCACCCGCATGCTCGGCGAGCGGCTGCGCCCGCCGGCGGACGCCACGACGGTGCGCAAGCGCGGGGGCAAGGTGCTCGTGACCGACGGACCGTTCGCCGAGACCCGCGAGTGGATCGCCGGGTTCGACATCCTCGAGTGCGCCGACCTCGACGAGGCGATCAAGGTCGCCTCCGAGCACCCGATGGCGCGGCACGGCCGCCTGGAGCTCCGTCCGTTCTGGCCGGACGACGAGGAGTGACCGACGACGCCGTACGCCGCTCCCTCGCCGAAGTGCTGGCAGGGGAGCGGCTGCGGATCGTCGCCGGCCTGATCCGCCGCACGGGTGACTGGGATCTCGCGGAGGACTGCTTCGCCGACGCGGTCGAGCGTGCCCTGCAGCGCTGGCCGGAGGACGGCGTACCCGACAACCCGGCGGCCTGGCTGACCACGGTCGCCACGAGACGGGCGATCGACACCTTCCGCCGGGCCGCCACCGAGCGCACCAAGCTGGCGGAGGTCGCGTTGACCGAGGAGCTCGACCGGCAGGCCCACGACCCCGACACCTGGCCGCTCACCGACGACCGGCTGCGGCTCGTCTTCACCTGCTGCCACCCCGCCCTCCCGCTCGACGCCCGGGTCGCGCTGACGCTCAAGGTGGTCTCCGGCCTGTCCACGCCCGCGATCGCGCGCACCTTCCTCACCGCCGAGGCCACGATGTCGCAGCGGCTGCTCCGGGCGAAGAAGAAGATCGCCAACGCCGGCATCCCCTATCGCGTCCCCACGCCCGACCTGCTGCCCGAGCGGCTCGACGGTGTGCTGGCGGTGGTCTACCTCGTCTTCACGGAGGGGTACGCCGCCACCGAGCCGGAGCTCGCCGACGAGGCGATCCGGCTCGGTCGGCTCCTCGTCGAGCTGATGCCGGACTCCGACGAGGCCCGTGCACTGCTCGCCCTGATGCTGGTCCAGCACGCCCGGCGTGACGCGCGCCTGGTCGACGGCGAGCTGGTCACCCTCGAGCAGCAGGACCGCTCGCGGTGGGACGCCGCGGCCACCGAGGAGGGCATCGCGCTTCTGGCAGGTCCGACAAAGGAGCGGGGGACCTATCGGCTCCAGGCCGAGCTCGCGGCCGTGCACGCCCGGGCGGCCGCCCCCGAAGACACCGACTGGCAGGCGATCGTCACCCTGTACGACGAGCTCCTCGACCTGGTGCCCTCGCCCGTGGTCGCGCTCAACCGCGCGGTGGCGGTCGGCATGTGTGACGGCCCCCTGGCCGGCCTCGCCGCCATCGACGGGGTGGCCGACGACCCCCGGCTGGCCACCCACCACCTGGTGCACGCGGCCCGCGCGGACCTGCTGGCCCGGGCCGGCCGGCCACAGGAAGCAGTCGCGGCCCTGGACCGGTCGATCGAGCTGGCGCCGTCCGAGCGCGAGCGGCAGCAGCTGGGCCGACGGCGCGAGGAGATCGTCGGCGGGCACTGACCCGCCGGCGGCCCTCAGGACGCGATGTCGGGGGTGGCGTCCGTCTCGGAGCGGGCGGCGTCGCGGGCCCGCTTCTCGGCACGCCTCTCGACGAAGCGGGCGGCCTGGGTGTCCAGCTCGGCCAGGAACGTCGCCAGCTCCTCGCGAGCCTGCTCGCCGGCTGGGCCGAGGTCGTCGCGGTCGAACACCTTCCAGTGCCGGAGCACCGGCATCAGCACCTCGTCGTAGTGGAGACGCAGGTCGTAGATCCCGGCCTTGGCGATGATCATCGAGCTGCGCCGGAAGCCGGCCATCGTGGCGCCCGGCATCTCGAACTTGATCACCTCGTCGGCGATCGCACGCATCGTGTCGTCGGGCGCGATGTCCAGCGCGGCCGCGCCGATGTTGCGGTAGAAGACCATGTGCAGGTTCTCGTCCTTGGAGATCCGGGCGAGCAGCTTGTCGGCGATCGGGTCCTGGGTCACCCTGCCGGTGTTGCGGTGCGAGACGCGCGTCGCCAGCTCCTGGAACGACACGTACGCCACGGTCTCCAGCGGGGTCTTGTCCCCGGAGTCGTAGCCGGAGGTCATGTAGTCCATCCGGGCCCGCTCCAGCTCGACCGGGTCGACGCCCCGGGTGACGACGAGGTAGTCGCGCAGGGCGACACCGTGGCGGTTCTCCTCGGCCGTCCACCGGCCGACCCAGGTCCCCCACGCGCCGTCGCGTCCGAAGCGGGTGGCGATCTCGCGGTGGTACGACGGGAGGTTGTCCTCGGTGAGCAGGTTGGTGAACATCGCGGCTTGCGCCGTCTCCGACAGCTGGGACTGCTCCGGCGCCCAGTCCTCGCCGCCGAGGAACGCGAAGTCGCGACCCTGGCTCCACGGGATGTAGTCGTGCGGGTGCCACTCCTGCGCCAGCCCCAGGTGGCGGTCGAGGTTCTCGGCCACGACGGGCTCGAGCTCCTCCAGCAAGTGGTGCGCCGTCCCGGTCATCCTGGCTCCTCGCCCTCGTCGGCCCCGTCCTCGGAGACTACGCCTCGCCGGCCCGGGTGGTCAGCGCCTCGATCAGCGGCCGCGCGTCGGGATGTTCATCGGTGCCCTGGAAGATCACGGTGTCGGCGCCGGCCTCGGCGAGCTCGGCCGCCCAGGCGCCGAGCCGGTCCGGTAGTCCGGCCGGGTCGTCGGTCGGGTCGATCGGCGTGTAGGCGTACACCCGCGCGCGTCCGTCCCGGCCGGACGCCGCGCGAGCCTCGTCGACGATGCCGCGCGCCCGGCGTACGACGTCGGGGTCGGTGATCGTGTCGAGCAGCACGCCGTCGGCGACCTCACCGGCGAGCCGGATCGTGCGCGGGCCACGGGCACCGACCAGCAGCACCGGCCGGCGCTCCGGCGGCCAGTCGAGCGCCACGGCGTCGAGCTGTACGTAGCTGCCGTCGACCGACACGGTCTCTCCGTCGAGCAGCCGGCGTACGGCGGAGGTGTGCTCGCGCAGCAGTGTCATCGGAGACTCGGCCCGCGCGCCGACCTGTCCCATCCAGTCCAGCACGCCGTGGCCGAGCGTCACCACGAACCGGTCCGGGAAGAGGCGGGCGAGCGTGGCGATCTCCATGGCGGCCAGGGCCGGGTTGCGCAGCGGCACGGGCAGCAGGCCGACGCCCACCCGCAACCGTTCCGACCACGCGAGCGCCGCCGCCGCGGCGGTGAGCCCGCCCTCGAGGAAGCAGTCCTCCCAGAGCCACAGCTCGTCGACGCCGGCGCGGTCGGCCAGCTCGACCGCGGTGCGGAGCTCCTCGGGCGGCGACTGCGGTCGGAACACGATGCCCAGGGTCGGAGTCATGCGGGCCACGCTCTCACGGCAACCGGTTACCGTCCCTCCGTGCACTGGATGGATTCCTACGTCTTTCCCGAGCCGCACTGGGTCGACCTCCGCGATGAGAAGAAGGAGTTCTCGGTGGTGCGCGCCGAGTACTGGCGCGAGACAGGCTTCACGCACCCACTGGCGGCGTACGTCGGGAAGCTGGTCGCCAGCTGCCCGGGCACCGGCGACGTCGTCTTCGCGACCAAGAAGCAGACGGCGCTCGTCATCCAGCTCACCTGGCTGGGGACCAAGTCGAAGGACGGCCGGCCCGAGTTCGTCGAGTGCACCTCGGCCGACCAGCTGGCCGACGAGCTGGCCGGCCGACCGCGGATGCACTGGATGGACTCCCTGGAGTTCCCCGAGCAGGGCTGGGACGACCTGCGCAACGACCCTGACCGCGCGGGCGGCCTCGAGGAGGAGCTGCGCACCGAGCTCGGCAAGGGCAGCCCGCGCAACGACGCGCTGCTCGAGGTGGTGGCGTCCGCGTGGCCGCAGGACGACGTGATCGTCAAGACCAGGGGCGGTGCCGCGATCGTCCACCTCACCTGGCGCGGCAGGAAGGAACGCCCCGGATGGCCCGAGTGGGCCGACCTCAGCCAGGAAGAGCTGGAGGCAGAGCTTCAGTACGTGGCCGAGCGCTACGACGACGACGAGGAGTAGCCGGCCAGGTCGGCGGCCGCCAGGCGGACCTCGGCGGCCACGGGGTTCGGCACGTCCTCGTCGCGGACCGCCACGACCACGGCCCATGCCGGATCGCCGTCGGTACGCCGCGGCACCAGCGAGGCGGTGCAGGAGACGCCGTCGCGGAACTCGCCGTGCTCGCTGACGGTGCCGTTGCCGACGGCTCCGAGCTCCACCTCGAGCAGCTCGGGGTCGGTGCGGGTGCGGGTGGTGAAGGGACGCAGCTCGTGGGACATGAGGAACCGGTGCCGATCACGCGGCGGCATCGCCACCAGCAGGGCCTTCCCGAGCGCGGTCGCGTGCGGCGCGACGTCGAGGCCGACCTCGAAGTCCTCCAGGTACGGCGACCCGGCCGCCTCCGCCACCTCGACCACCGTGACCCGCCCGTCCTGGAGCAGCCCCAGGTAGGAGCTCAGGCCGACCCGGTCGGACAGCTGGCGCAGCACGACGGCGGCGTCCGGCGGGCGCTCCAGCGTGGACACCAGGTCGTGGAAGCGGCGGGCAACGGTGTCGCCGATGACGTACGTGCCGTCGGGCAGGCGCACCAGGTAGCCCTCGTAGGCGAGGGTGCGGACCAGGTGGTAGCTGGTCGAGATGTTCAGGTCGCACTGACGCGCGATCGCCTTGACCGGCAGCCCCGGATGGCGCCCGACCACCTCCAGGACGCGCATGGCTCGGCCGACACTCTGCACGAAGTCGTCCGGTCGACCGTCGTCCGGAGCCTCGCCACCGGGCTCCACCTCAGGCTGCATCGCACACACCTACTCCCGGCCGTCGCCACCCGGCCGTCGCCCCCATCGTAGGCAGCGGCGCGGCGGCGTCCACCTTTTCGCCATACGAAATCTGCGGGGGTACCGGACCCGCGAGGGCGGGTCGAGACTGGCGGCGTGATCGACCCGTCGGTGCGTGACGTGCTGAGTGACGTGTACGACCCGTGCTGCCGTGACAAGGGGATCTCCGTCGTGGACATGGGGCTGCTGCACCGTGCCGAGATCGACGGGGCGGCCGCGCGGGTCGAGCTGATGCTCACCTCGGGGTGGTGCCCGTTCGCCACCACCGTCCTCGGCGACATCGAGTCGGCGGTGCGCTCCCTCCCCGGCGTGGACACCGCCACCGTGGAGCTGGTCTGGCACGAGGCCTGGTCCCCGGAGCGGCTCTCCGACAGCGCCCGCGCCAAGCTCCGCTTCCTCCCCGACCCGGCCAGCGCCGGCGACCCCGCGTCGTACGTCGCAGCCAGCCGGGCCACCGCCCGCACGACGAAGGAACCCTCATGATCGGTGACGCACTGGTGTTCGACGGGGTGGCCCACCCCTTCAACTTCGAGGCCGACAACGCCCGCGGCCCGGCCGGCCAGATGTTCTCCAACCACCTCTACGCGTTCCACACGGTGCTGACGCCCGAGGGTCAGCCGTTGATGTCCGCGGAGGAGTTCCTGCACAAGTGGAGCGTCGAGGAGATCCACGAGATGGTCTACGCGAACTCCGACACCGACATGCTCGTCGCGATGCCGCTGCCGCTCACCGACCTCTACCACGACGGCCTCTCACCGTGGACGGAGTGCGCCAAGCTCGCCGAGCGCGACCCCGACCGCACGGTCATGTGGGGAACGGTCAATCCGCTCGAGGGCAAGAAGGCCCTCGACGACGTCACCCGCCAGGTCGAGGAGTACGGCGCCAAGGCGTTCAAGTTCTACAACGTCCGCTACGAGGACGGCGGCCAGGTGCCGTGGCGGATGGACGACCCGAAGGTGGCGTTCCCGGTCTTCGAGCGGATCCAGGAGCTCGGCGTGAAGCTGATCGGGGTGCACAAGGGCGTGCCGCTCGGCCCGCAGATGATCGAGCACACCCAGACCTGGGACATGGACGGCGCGGCCGGTGCGTTCCCGGACATCAACTTCGTGATCTACCACGTCGGCCTGCCGTTCATCGACGAGACCTGCTGGCAGCTGATCCGCTACCCCAACCTGCACGCCTCGCTCGCCGCCACGATCAACTTCGTGGTGCGCGCGCCGCGGCTGTTCGCGGAGGTGCTCGGGAAGCTGCTGTTCTGGTGCGGCGAGGACAAGATCATCTACGGCAGCGAGGCCCCGATCTGGCAGCCGCAGTGGGCGCTGGAGGCGTTCTGGAACTTCCAGATCCCGCAGGACCTGACCGACGGCTACGGCTACCCGCAGCTCACCGAGCAGGCCAAGAAGAAGATCCTCGGCGAGAACCTGCTGCGCCTGCACGGCATGGACGTCGAGGAGACCAGGACGCGGCTGGCGGGCTGAGCCCCCCGCACCGTCGTACGAACCGAGGTCCCCCGCCTCGGTTCGTACGACGCCCCCGCGGCACGCCGGGCTAGGCCGTGGACGTCAAGACCCACATGACAATGGCGGGCATACGGCGGGAGGTCATGCCGCAAAGTCGGTAAAGCGCTCGGTCAGGCGCGGGCGGCAGGGATGTACCCGCCCAGCGCGGCGTCGAGGGAGTCCGGGCTGATCGGCTTCGGTACGAAACCGTCCATGCCGACCCGCGAGCACCGGCTCTGCTCCTCGAGGGAGACGCCGGCGGTCATCGCGATCACCGGGGTGTGGCGGACGGTGCCCTCACGGCGGCGCAGCTCGGCGGTGGCCTGGTAGCCGTCCATCTCCGGCATCTGGCAGTCCATGAGTACGGCGTCGTACCGGCGGCGAGCGATGGCACGCAGGGCCTCGCGGCCGTTGTCGGCGACGTCGCAGGTGTACCCGAGGTGCTCGAGGATGCCCACGGCGACCATCTGGTTGAGCTGGTTGTCCTCGACCACGAGCAGATGCCCGCGGCTCGAGGGGACTGTCTCCTCGGGTGCGGCCGTCGCGACGACCCGAGTTGCCCCGAGGACCTCGACCATCGTCGTGTGGAGCTGGGAGAGGTGCACCGGCTTGCTCAGCCGCGCCGCGATCCCGGCGCGGCGGGCAGCGTCCGGCCGGTCGTCGCAGTCGGAGGTCAGCAGGATCAGGCCGGTGCCCCTGAGCGCAGGGTCGGCGGTGATCCGGCGAGCCACCTCGATGCCGTCCATCTCGGGCATCAGCAGGTCCAGCAGCACCAGGGCGTACGGCGCGCCGGTGCCGGCAGCGGTCCGGAGCGCGTCGAGGGCGACCACGCCGCTGTCGACCACGTCGACGTCCATGCCCCACGAGCCGAGCTGCTCGCGCAGGATCAGCCGGTTGGTCTGGTTGTCGTCGACGACCAGGACCCGCACGTCGGTGAGTCGGTCGGTCGACCGGGGCTGGGCGATGCCGGCGTCGGAGGCGCGCTGGAGCGGCAGCGTGAACCAGAAGGTGCTGCCCTCGCCGGGAACGCTCTCCACGCCGAGCGTGCCGCCCATGGCGGTCACGAACTGGCGCGAGATGGCGAGACCCAGGCCGGTGCCACCGAACTTGCGGGTGGTCGAGGAGTCGGCCTGCGAGAACGCGTCGAAGAGGCGCTCGGTGTCCGCCACGTCGATGCCGACACCGGTGTCGGCGACCTCGAACCGCACCACCACGCCGTCCGGGCCGGCATCCTCCAGCTGGGCGCGGAGGACGACCTCGCCCTCGTCGGTGAACTTGACCGCGTTCGAGGTGAGGTTCAGCAGCACCTGGCGCAGGCGGGACGGGTCGCCACGCAGCGCGATGGGCAGCTCAGGTGAGCAGTAGGCCAGCAGCTCGACACCCTTGCGCTGTGCCGACTCCGCGACCAGCTCCGCGGCGTCCTCGACGACCTGGAGCAGGTTGAAGTCGATGGTCTCCAGCTCGAGCTTGCCGGCTTCGACCTTCGAGAAGTCGAGGATGTCGTTGATGATCGTCAGCAGCGCCTCGCCCGCGCCGCGCACACCCTCGGCGTACTGGCGCTGGCGGTCGTCGAGCTCGGAGTTCAGCAGCAGGCCGGTGAGGCCGATGACGCCGTTCATGGGCGTGCGGATCTCGTGGCTCATCGTGGCGACGAACGCCGACTTCGCCCGGGAGGCCTCCAGGGCCTTGTCACGGGTCTCGGCGAGCTCGCGACGGGCCTCGCGCTCCGAACGCAGCAGGCGGGCGGTGCGGATGAAGGCCAGCATCAGCAGGATCGTGGTGCCGATGGCCAGCTGGATGGGCTGCACGCCGAGGCCGATCCGCACGTCGATCAGCACCAGCGCCGGGGGCACCACGAGCGGGAGGATGGCGATGCCGAGCTTGGTGAACGTCGTCTCGGACTCGTGGTGGTCGATGTTGTCGCGCGTGCGGTGGGTGCGGAAGCCGCGCGCCATCAGCACCGCGCCGACCAGCCAGCCGGCGTTCTCCCAGCCCTCGTTGAAGTCCGAGAGCGGCAGCATGAGGAAGCCCAGGTCGGCGACCAGCCACAGGATCACGCCGAGCGCGAACGACGCCGACATCGCGCTCCGCGCGCGCCGGTTGGTGAGGATCCGGATGACCAGCGCGAGCAGGATCGCGTCGGCCATCGGATAGACCGACCAGACGAACTTGATCATCGGCTGGAGCGACTCGTCGCCGGCGATCGCGTCGACGGTGAAGTTCCACAGCACCAGCACGCTGACCGTGACGATCGTCAGCGCGTCGATGACGGTGTCCACGTCCACCCGGCCGTGCTTCTGGGAGCGCACGAGCGTGATCCAGAGCGCGGAGATCATGAAGACGTAGGCGAGCAGCCACCCGACGTCGGCGAAGGAGACGTCGGTGAACTCGTTGTCGTCGACGAAGGCGTACCAGACGACCTCGCCGAGCACGTTCGACGTCAGTCCGGCCGCGATCAGCGCGCACGGCAGGCGCCGCTCGGCCGGAGCGGTGCGGGCGTACAGCCAGGCGGCCAGCGCTGCCGCCGCCTCGACGCCGATGAAGGTGCCGACCAGCAGCTCGTAGCTGGGCCGGGTGAACTGGATGATGACGGCCGTCGCCACGCCGGCGACGATGAGGGCGTGCCACAGCGCGCGCCAGGCGGTGGCCCGCCGCGCGCGCAAAAGGACAGTCCCCTTGTCCATGAGCACCCGTTCTCGATCTGCGTTGGCACAGAACGTGTCGTCATTGTGAACCGAGAAGCCGACCAGTGATCGCGATTTGACAGAATTTGCGTCAGTCAGTTCGCGGAGGGAGACAGGCAGCGGGTCAGCGCCCCGTCGAGGGCCTGGGGGTCGACCGGCTTGGCCACGAAGTCGTCCATGCCCGCCGCCGCGCAGCGCTCCCTTTCGACCGATGTGACTCCGGCTGTCATCGCGATCACCGGGGTCCGCCGGGCGCCGATCTCGCGCCGGCGCAGCTCGACGGTCGCCTCGTAGCCGTCCATCTCGGGCATCTGGCAGTCCATCAGCACGGCGTCGTACGGCGACCGTCCGAGCATGCGCAGGGCCTCGAGGCCGTTGTCGGCGAGGTCGCAGCTGTAGCCGAGGTGCTCGAGGATGCCGGAGGCGACCAGCTGGTTGACCGGGTTGTCCTCGACGACGAGCAGGTGCCCGCGGGTCGTCGCCGGCGCGGTCAGGGGCTCGGGAGCCGCGGCGCCGCGGGCCGCACCGAGCACGGTGGTCAGCGTGGTGTGGAGCTGGGAGAGGTGCACCGGCTTGCTCAGCCGCGCCGCGATCCCCGCGGCCCGCACCTCCTCGGGGTTGTCCTCCTCGCCCGAGGTGAGCAGCACCATCGGGGTCCTGGTCAGCACCGGGTCGCCGCTGATGCCCCGGGCGACCTCGATGCCGTCCATGTCGGGCATGCACAGGTCCAGGATCGCCAGCGCGTACGGCGACCCGTCGCGGGCCGCAGCCCGCGCGGCGGCAAGCGCCGACGGACCGTCCTCGACGACGTCGACGGTCATGCCCCACGCGCCGAGCTGCTCGGACAGGATCAGCCGGTTGGTCTGGTTGTCGTCGACGACCAGCACCCGGCGTCCGGCGAGCCGGTCGTGCGACGGCGCCGGAGCGAGGGCGAGGTCGCCGGCCAGCTGGAGCGGGACCGAGAACCAGAACGTGCTGCCCTCGCCGGGCTGGCTGTCGCACCCGATGGTGCCGCCCATCGCGGTGACCAGCTGCCGCGAGATGGCCAGGCCGAGGCCGGTGCCCCCGAACCTGCGGGTGGTCGACGAGTCGGCCTGCGAGAAGGCGTCGAACAGGCGGTCGGTTTCCTCGGGCTCGATGCCCACGCCGGTGTCGGTGACCTCGAACCTCACCAGCACGCTGTCGGCGGTGCGGTCCTCGAGCTGGGCGCGGAGGACGACCTCGCCCTCCTGCGTGAACTTCACGGCGTTCGACGCGAGGTTCAGCAGCACCTGCCGCAGGCGGGACGGGTCGCCACGCAGACCCAGGGGCAGCTCCGGAGAGCAGTAGGCGAGCAGCTCGAGGCCCTTGTTCTGCGCCGGGTCGGCGACCAGCTCGGCGGCGTCCTCGACCACCTGGACGACGTTGAAGTCGATCGACTCGAGCTCGAGCTTGCCGGCCTCGACCTTCGAGAAGTCGAGGATGTCGTTGATGATCGTCAGCAGGGCGTCCCCGGCGCCACGGACGCCCTCGGCGTACTGCCGCTGGCGCTCGTCGAGGCGGGTGTTCAGGAGCAGGCCGGTGAGGCCGATGACGCCGTTCATGGGCGTGCGGATCTCGTGGCTCATCGTGGCCACGAACGCCGACTTCGCCCGCGAGGCCTCGAGGGCGACATCGCGGGCCAGCTCGAGCTCACGCTGGGCAGTGCGCTCCGAGCGCATCAGCCTGGTCATCCGGACGATGGCCAGCGCGATGACGAGGGCGGTGCCGACCAGGAGCTCCAGGGGCTCCGCCGGCTGGCCCATGAGGTCGGTGACGGCCTCGAGCACCGGCGGCACCAGCAGCGGGACGATGGCCAGCATCAGCTGGGCGACGTACCCACGGCTGGTGTCCTGTGCGCCCGTGGTGACCGGCATTGCGGACGGCGGTGGCCGCCAGGTCGCGTGCGCCATCAGGGCTGCGGCGAGCACGTAGACGGCGTTCGTGGCCGACTCGACGGTGGTCGTCGGCTCGAGGATCAGGTAGGCGGTGTCGGCGAGCAGCCAGCACGTGACGCCGACCCCGAACCACACGTCGATCGCGGCGCGGGCCTGGGGTCGCATGAGCACCCGCACGACGAGCGCGAGCAGCACCGCGTCGGCCACCGGGTAGCCCGCCCAGACGGTGCGCACGAACGGCGACACCGTCGTGTCAGCGATGATGGCGTCGACCGAGATCGTCCAGACGAAGAGCAGGCAGACGGTCACGATGGTCACGGCGTCGAGCACCGAGTCGAAGTCCACCCGGCCCTGGTCGAGGGTCCGCACGAGCGCCACCGACAGGGCCAGGCCGAGGAACACGTAGCTGGCGAACCACGGGAGGTCGGCGATCGAGACGTTCGGCTCCGAGCCGGACCAGACGATGGCGTACCAGAGGACGTCGCCGAGCGCGGACGAGGTGAGCCCGGCAGCGATCAGGCGAGGGATGAGGCGGTTGCCCACCGGCTGCCGCTCGGCACCGACCCAGGCGACCGCCGCGGCCACCACGAGGCAGCCGATGTAGAAGAGCTCCTTGCCCGTGCCCTCGGGTCCGAGGAGGACGAAGAGGGCGGCGCTCGCCACCGCGAGGGCGACAGCCCCGCGTGCGACCGTCCCCAACGCACCCACGTTCACGAGAGTAAGGCCTCCTCGCGTGACCCGGCGGGCGCTCGGACGTTTTCCTGTCATGACGCTCTTGACCCGTACCCTGGCCGCGCTCGCGGCGGGCGCGACCGCTCTTTCCCTCGTCGCCGCCCCTCCCGCTGAGGCGGCGCCCCGCGAGAAGGCCGGGGCGGGGCTCGGGTTCCAGGAGTACGTCTCGCTGGGTGACTCGTGGTCGGCCGACGTCGTGCTCGCCGACGGGCGCGGCACCCCCGACACCACCCACGCCCCGATCGACTGCGCGCAGTCGCACACGAACTACCCCAAGCTGGTCGCCGCCGAGCTCGGGATCCCGGTGCACCGCGACGCCACGTGCGGCTCGGCCACGACCGACGACTTCTACGCCCCCCAGGATCTTCCGCTCGGCGGCCAGAACCCCCCTCAGCTCGACCGGCTCACCCGGCGTACGGACCTGGTGACGGTCGGCATCGGAGGCAACGACGCCGGCATCGCCGGTGCCGGGATGGACTGCCTGAACCTGCTCCCCGTCGCGAGCCCGCTCCCACCGGGGACCGTGCCCGACGTACCCCTCGGCGGCTGCAAGGAGAAGTACGCCGGCGACGGCGTCGACCGGCTCTCCCAGCGGATCCGCGAGTCCGAGCCCAAGCTGGTCCGTGCGTTCCAGCGGATCCACGAGCTCGCCCCGAACGCCCGCATCCTCGCGATCGACTACCTCGCACTCGTCCCCGACCACGGCTGCTACCCGACGGTGCCCGCCACCGACGAGGACATGGCGTACATCCACGCCAAGTTCCTCGAGCTGAACACGATGGTCCGGCGCGCGGCCCGCACCGGCGGCGCCGAGTTCGTCGACACCTTCACCCCGACCCTGGGCCACGACCTCTGCCAGCTCCCGCACATCCGGTACGGCGAGACGTTCGGCCCGTCGGTCAACGACCCCGCCGTCGGCGTACCCGCGCACCCCAACGCCGCCGGCGCCCGCGCCCAGGCCGCGGTCGTGCTCGACTACCTCCGGAGCCACTGACCTGCGGCGAGGCAAGGGGGTTGAGGAGGTCGCTCTGCGACCGTCTCGAAGCCACCGTCGCGGCCCGCGCCATTGGCCTGCGGGTGCGCTGGTTTCGAGACAGGCGCTAGCGCGCCTTCCTCAACCAGCGAGGAGGGTGGTTGAGGAGGTCGCTCTGCGACCGTCTCGAAACCACCGTCGCCGCCCGGCGCCATTGACCTGCGGGTGCGCTGGTTTCGAGACAGGCGCTAGCGCGCCTTCCTCAACCAGCGTGGAGAGGTGGTTGAGGAGGTCGCTCTGCGACCGTCTCGAAACCACCGTCGCCGCCGCCCACTAGCCTCCACCCCATGCATCGCTCCCGCATCGGCGTCGTCCTGATCGACCATCCCGAGCAGGACTGGGAGGAGGGGCTGGGGTTCTGGGCGGGCGTCCAGGGCGTGGAGCCGACTCTCGACGAGGGCGACGAAGAGGTCTACCGGTCGATCGGCCGGATCGGCTCGGCCTCGCTGGCGTCGCAGCGCACGGGTGACGGGACTCCCGCCCGGGTGCACCTCGACATCGAGACCGACGACGTGGCCGCCGAGGTGGCCCGCGTGGTGGCGCTCGGGGCCGGCGTCATCGAGGACCGCGGCGACTACGCGATCCTGCACGACCCGGTCGGCCTCGTCTTCTGCGTCGTGCCCGTGCAGACCGGCGAGGTGTTCGAGCGCGAGGCGCGGTCCTGGCCGTGACGGGTCAGGGGGCGAGGCGTGACCGGCGCACGCTGAACACCCACCGCCGCCGCGGGTGCTCGCTGAGCGACCACAGCTCGTCGCGCGAGGGCCAGTAGGCCAGGTCCTCCGGACCCATCGGCACGGCCCACCGGTGGCTTCGCCACGCGCCGGGGACGCCGACGTGCACCGAGCCCGGCTTCCAGGGGCCGTGCGACGTGGTCACGTAGTAGCGACCGTCGACCTGGACCACGCCCTGCGCCTGGCCGATCCCCTCGTCGTGGAGCCGCTGCGGCCGGCACGCCCCGTCGTCGCCGGGGGCGACGAACCGGCTGTCGGGGTCGAGGGCGAAGTGCGCCAGTCGCCGGGTCTGGCGGCCGCGGCCGTACTCCCCGGCGAGCAGCTGCGGCGGGGACGATGCCCTGTCGAGCGAGACGAAGGAGTAGCGGAGCCGCTCGTGGCCGTCGTCGGTGCGTGCTTCGTAGGCGAAGCGGACCGGGAGCAGGTAGCGGTACTCCTCACCCGCGACCCGGACGGACTCCGGTGCCTGCTCGGGCACGCGCACGATGTCGTCGACGTGGAACACGAAGAGTCCCGCCGCCGTGGCGGCGACGTGCAGCCACGGACCGTGCCACGCGAGCCCGCCGGCGTGGATCTCGAGCGGCTCGACGCGGACGCCGCCGTCGACGAGGCGCGGCACCACCAGCAGCACGTGGCGGTAGCGGCGGGTCGCCAGGTCCACGAAGCTCAGTCGGCTCCCGTGGTTGCCGTCGCCGAGGTCCTTGGCGTACCACGTGGTCACCACCAGCCGTCGACCGTGCACGAGCTCGGTGTCCGACGCGTCGGCGGACGTGGAGATGCCCTGCGGCCACCACTGCGTCGTACGTCGGTCCGCGCGGTCCCAGGTGAACGCGCGGCGCGACTTCAGCCCGGGCGCCCAGCCGCGGCGGCCGCGGCGGTCCAGGTCGTCGAGCACGGCACCGAGGCCGGCCCTGCCGCCCACCAGCGTCGCGAGCGCGTCGATCTCCGCGACGTTCTCCTCGGTGCGCCGCAGGTGGACCCCGGCGATCGGATCGGGCATGTGGCTACGTTAGGCGCGTGACCGCCGAGCCGTCCCGACGAGTCGTCGTCGGCGCCGCGATCCTCGACGGCGACCGCGTGCTCGCGGCCCGCCGTACCGCTCCGGTGGCAGCGGCCGGGCGGTGGGAGTTCCCGGGCGGCAAGGTCGAGCCGGGGGAGACGCCGGAGCAGGCGCTCGTGCGGGAGATCGCCGAGGAGCTGGGCTGCGCGATCGGGGTGACCGGCTGGCTGGCCGGCGAGGCACCGATCGGTGAGACACATCTGCTCACGGTCGCCGTCGCGCACCTGGTGAGCGGCGACCCGGTCCCGCGGGAGCACGACCTGGTGCGGTGGCTGGCTGCCGACGAGCTGGGCAGCGTCGACTGGCTCGAGCCCGACCGACCGTTCCTGCCCGAGCTGCGCACCCGGATGGGCGAGAGGATGGGCCCGTGAGAGGCATCTTCTTCGACGAGGACGACGCGCAGGCGGTGGTCGCCCGGCTGACCGCCGACGGCTTCTCCGCCCGGGTGGTCCGCGAACGACTGGCCGGCGAGGACGACGACGAGGACCACCCGTGGGCGGTGCTGACGGACGCACCCGACGTGGCGCTCGAGCTGCTCGTCGACCGGTACGACGGCTGGCTGGACGCCGACACCGGCGCCCGGACCGCCCCCAGTCCGCTCCCTCTCGACCTGCCGACCGCGCCCCGGCGGATCAAGCGGCCGGGCTCGAGGGACGGGAGCGTCGGAGGCACAAACTAGGCTGGCGAGCATGACCGACTCGCCCGACCTGCGGCTCCTGCTCGTGCACGCCCATCCCGACGACGAGTCCATCGGCCAGGGCGCCACGATGGCCAGGTACGTCGCCGAGGGCCGCGGCGTCACGCTGGTGACCTGCACGGCCGGCGAGATGGGCGAGATCCTGGTGCCCGACCTCGAGCACCTCGCCGCCGACCGCGACGACGGGCTCGGGGAGCACCGCCGCGGCGAGCTCGAGTCGGCCATGAAGGCGCTCGGCGTCACCGACCACCGCTTCCTCGGTGGCTTCGGGACCTACCGCGACTCCGGCATGAAGTGGCACGAGGACGGCCACGCCGTCGCGGCCGACGACGTCCACGCCAACGCCTTCTGGCACGCCGACCTCACCGAGGCCTCCAACCACCTCGTCGCGGTGATCCGCGAGGTCCGGCCTCAGGTGCTGGTCACCTACGACGAGTTCGGCGGCTACGGCCATCCCGACCACATCCAGGCCCACCGGGTGGCGATGTACGGCTCGATGCTCGCCGCCGTGCCGTCGTACCGGCGCGACCTGGGCGAGGCCTGGGACATCGCCAAGACCTACTGGGGCGCGATGTCCGAGAGCCGGATGCGCGAGGGCCTGCGGGCGCTGCGCGCCGCCGGCGACACGACCAGCTTCGAAGGCATGGACCCCGAGGGGGACCTCCCGTTCTTCGCGATCAAGGACGAGGACATCAGCGCCGCCATCGACGCGACCGAGTACGTCGACCAGAAGATGGACGCGCTGCGCGCCCACGCGACCCAGATCAGCACCGACGGACCGTTCTTCGCCCTGTCCAACAACCTCGGCAACGTCGCCTGGGGCACCGAGTTCTACCGCCTGGTCAAGGGCCGCCAGGGACCTGTCGCGGAGGGCGGCTTCGAGGACGACCTGTTCGCCGGGGTCGGATGAGGTTCGCGGGGGCGGTGCTGCTCGTCGCAGCGGGCGCCGCCACCGCGCTGGCCACGGTGCTCCTGCACACCCTCTGGTGGGGCCTCGCGCTCTCGATCGCCGCGACCCTGGCGACGTTGTGGGCCCTGCCCCGCGGCTGGCTCACCCGCTTGCCGTTCGCGCTCGGCTGGGTGGCGCTGGTGGCCTGGATGTCTCCGCAGCGCGACGAGGGCGACTTCGTGATCTCCTCCGACTCGGCCGGCTACGCGCTGCTGGTCTTCTCGCTGATGGTGCTCGTCGTGGCCGTGGTCACCCTTCCGCGACCTCGGCGGGTGCGTCCCGGAGTCGACGCCGATGCCTCCTAGGATGACCCGCGTGTCAGCGGCGATGCGGGAGAAGGCAGGCGGCAAGGTCGTCGTGGTCATGCTGCTCGTGCTGGTCCTGATCGGCGTGGGCGGGTACGCCGCCGCTGCCGTCGCCGCCGGTGACAACGTTCCCGCGCGGCACCACCATCGCCGGCGTCGACGTGGGCGGGCTCAGCCCCGACGAGGCGGCGGCCGCCCTCGAGGAGGGCCTTTCGGAGCGGATCGCCGAGCCGATCCCGGTGACCGTGGACGGGGAGCCGCAGAGCGTCACGCCCGAGGAAGCCGGCCTGTCCGTCGACTACGCCGCCTCGATCGCGGCGGCCGGCGGCGAGAAGTCGTGGGAGCCGGGGCGGCTCTGGGACTACTACACGGGAGGCGACGACCTCCACCCGGTCGTGATCGTCGACGAGTTGGCCATGGCCGCGACCGTCGACGAGCTGGTCGCGTCGAGCGGCACTCTCCCGCGCGACGGCGACGTCGCCTTCGACGAGGGTCGGGTGCGGGTGATCGAGCCCCGCGCCGGCGAGCAGGTGTCGGCAGAGGAGGCGCGCGAAGCCCTCGTCTCGGCGTACCTCACGGACGACGAGACCGCCGAGCTGTCGCTGACGGCAGCCCAGCCCGCCATCGACGAGGCCGACGTGCAGGAGGCGCTGGATGCCTTCGGCAACCCGGCCGTGTCGGCGCCGGTGACGCTGGTGTTCGGGGACTCGCGGGTGCGGCTGACTCCCCGCCAGTTCGCGCCGGCGCTCGCGATGAAGGCCGAGGACGGCGAGCTCGTGCCGGAGCTGCGCACCGAGAAGCTCGCGACCCTGGTCGAGGACTCCGTGAGCAAGGACGGCGACCCCGAGGACGCGACGTTCCGGATCGTCAACGGCAAGCCGAGGGTGGTGCCCGCCAAGCCGGGCGTCAGCTACGAGCCGGACGACGTCAGCGCGGCCTTCCTCGACCTGGTCACCCGGCCCAGCGGAGAGCGGGAGGTGAAGGTCAAGGCGACGGCTGCCGAGGCCGACTTCACGACCGCCGACGCCCGGGCGCTGAAGATCAAGCAGCGGGTGTCGACGTTCACGACGTACTTCCCGTACGCCGAGTACCGCAACGTCAACATCGGCCGCGCCGCCGAGCTCGTCGACGGCACGCTGCTCGAGCCCGGAGAGACGTTCTCGCTCAACGACACCCTGGGGGAGCGGACCGCCGAGAACGGGTTCACCACCGGTTTCATCATCAGCGACGGCATCTTCAAGGAGGACCTCGGCGGTGGTGTCTCGCAGATGGCGACCACGACCTTCAACGCGATGTTCTTCGCCGGCCTGAAGGACGTCGAGCACAAGCCGCACTCGTTCTACATCGACCGCTACCCCGTCGGCCGCGAAGCCACCGTCTACTGGGGCTCGGTCGACCTGCGCTTCCAGAACGACACGCCGTACGGCGTCCTGATCAAGGCCGACGTCACCCCCAGCACCGAGGCGACCCAGGGGTCCGTGACCGTCAACATGTACTCCACGAAGTACTGGGACATCACCAGCTCCACCTCCGACCGCTACAACTACGTCGAGGAGGGCACCCGCACCCTCCGCACCCCCGACTGCTACCCGAACTCCGGCTACGCCGGCTTCGACGTCGACGTCACCCGCTTCTTCCGCCGCCACGGCGAGTCCGAGCTCGACCACAAGGAAAACTTCCACACCACCTACACGCCCTCCGACACCGTCATCTGCAAGCCGCCGAAGAACAACCGCCGCTGAGGACCTCCGGTGGTTGAGGTGCGAAGGCGCCCTGGCGCCTGAGCCTCGAAACCCGGTGACCATGCGCAGGGCGGCGAGTACGTCGGCCGAGCCTGTCGAGGCCCCTCACGGCAGGTCGGTGGTCACCGCGGTTATCGATTGGTGTGGTTGCTCGCCGCCGTGGGTTGCGGTGGCCATTGCGGCCGCACCCGGGTCACGGTCGGTTCCTTCCGTGACCGCTGTGGTTGCGGTCCGAAAGCTCTTTCCACAGATCGGCTCAACCACGGGGTTTTCGGGCGTTGAGTGTCGGTGGTCGATGGTTGGCTTGTCCCATGATCGAGACCACGCCGGAGACCGACACCGCTGCCGCGGTGCTGGCCGCCGCGCGTGCAGACTCGGGCGATCATCGACCGCGACGAGGCCCGGTTGTTGAGCACTGGCGGTGGACTGGGCGGCGATGCACTCGGTGGATTCGATCCTGGAGGCCGAGACCCTCGCTGCCGGTGCGTATGGCGAGGCGGGGATGCCGGTCGCGGGTGAGGGTGCGCCGTGGGTGGCGGAGTTCTCGGTCACCGAGTTCGCGGCGGCGCTGGGGATGTCGACGGATGCGGGGAAGCGGTACGTCGGCCACGCCCTCGACTCCGGTACCGCCTCCCGCGGGTGTGGAAGCGGGTGCAGTCCGGTGGGCTGCGGCCGTGGCTGGCGCGCCGGATCGCCGAGAAGACCCTCCTGCTGTCGATGGACGCGGCTTGGTTTGTGGACCGGCACGTGGCGCCGACCGCGCACCGGATCGGCCCCGTCCAGCTCGACCGGCTGGTCGACGAGGCGATCGGCCGCTACATGCCCGACGAAGCCGAGGCCCGCCGCCTCGAACACGCGGACGGCCGGTACTTCACCGTCGAGTCCCGCCAGGTGAGCTCCTTCGACGGCACCCTGGCCGTCCACGGCGAGCTCGACATCGCCGACGCCCTCGAGCTCGAGTCCGCGATCCAGTCGGTGGCCGCCCAGCTGAAGGACCTCGGCTCGGAAGAGTCCCTCGACGTCCGCCGCTCCCTGGCGGTCGGTGAGCTCGCCCGACGCCAGCTCGCCTTCGACCTGACCGATCCGTCGGTGGTTGAGGAGGGCGCCCCGCGACCGTCTCAAGCCCACCATCCCCGCAAGATCGTCCTGTACGTCCACCTCTCCCAGAACGCCCTGACCGCCCGCCTCGAACAGGGCAACCACCTGATCACCCCCGGCCAGCTCCGCGACTTGTGCGGCGCCGCCAGCCAGGTGGTCGTGAAACCGGTCCTCGACCCGACCGCCCACGACCCGGTCGACACCCCCGTCGTACCGGACCGGCACCGCGAGGTGATCGCGGTCCGCGACCAGACCTGCGTCTTCCCCTGGTGCACCCGACCAGCCCGATCCTGCGACGCCGACCACATCGTCCCCGCGCCCGCGGCGGTCCGACGTGTCCGCGCAACGAGGCCTCACTTTGCCGCCGGCACCACCGGCTCAAGACATTCGCCGGCTGGACCTACACGACCCTCGATGCCGGCACCTATCTCTGGTCGAGCCCGCACGGGTACAGCTACCTGCGAGACAAGACCGGCACCGACGACGTCACCCCACCCTGAACACCGCGCCCCGGACCCCGCCGACCTCGGCGGGGCCACCGGCATGCCCAGGGTCGCCGCCCTGCCTTCCCTCCCCGGGTTTCGAGGCTCGTCGCTGACGTCCTCGCACCTCATCCACAGGTGGGGCAGCGAGACGCCCTGGGCGGCTCAACGTACGGCGGCTGAGTAACCCGGGAGCGCCGGCGCTCGTTGAGCCGACATGCTCCGAATCCTGCTGCGCCTCGCCCTCGTCTCGCTCGCCGCGTCCCTGATCGTGGTCGGGCCGGTGAAGAGCGAGGCCGCGCCGACGTACCCCACGAGCCCGTTCGGCGAGCCCACCGGCGCCAACGACTGGGACTGCCAGCCATCGACGGACCGACCGACTCCCGTGGTGATCGTGCACGGCACGTTCGGGGACCGGAAGAGCCTGCTCGACAACCTCTCGGCCGCGATGGTGGACGACGGCTTCTGCGTGTACTCGCTCGACTACGGCAACCGCGGCACCGGGCCGGTCGAGCAGTCGGCCGAGCAGCTGGCGGCGTTCGTCGACCGTGTCCGCCGGGCCACGGGGGCGGCCAAGGTCTCCATGGTCGGCCACTCCCAGGGCGGGATGATGCCGCGCTACTACATCAAGTTCCTCGGCGGCGCCGAGGTCGTGGAGGACCTGGTCGGCCTGGCGCCGTCCAACCACGGCACCAGCAGTACCGGCGGCGGGGCAGGGTCACCGAACCCGCTCCTCGACACCTTCTGCCCGGCCTGCCAGCAGCAGTCGGCGGGATCGGAGTTCCTGGCCAACCTCAACGCCGACGACGAGACTCCCGGCACGGCCAGCTACACCAACATCACGACGAAGTACGACGAGGTCGTGGTGCCGCACACCTCCGGCTATCTCGAGCCCGGCCCGCAGACCACGAACCTGACCCTTCAGGACGTGTGCCCCACCGACCTGGCCGAGCACATCCAGATCCCGATGAGCAGGACGGCGATCGCTCTCACACTGGACGCGTTGACACGGCCGGGTCCGGCCGACCCGACGCTGCGAACGTGCGGTTGACCGGGCCCGCCACCTTCACGGGGCTCCGGATGACGGCGGAGAAGAAGTAGCCGTCGTCGTTGTCCGGCGCCTCCTCCGGCTGACATCGGCCCAGGCTGTCGGTGGCGCGCACCCACAGCTCGTGGTCGCCGGCGCGCGGCGGCGTCCAGGCCAGCTCCCAGCCGACCCAGCACGACGGTTCGTTGGGGCCGGTCAGGGTGGCCTCGTGCCAGGTCTGGCCCGCGTCGGAGCTGACCTCGACGTGCGCGACCGTGGCCTCGCCCGACCACGCCCGACCCCGCAGCACGGTGGTCTGCCCCTCGACCAGGTCGGGGGCCGCGTCCAGGCTGCTCTTGACGGGCATCCGGTTGAGGACGGCGTCCTCGCCCTTCCACCCGCGGCCGTGCATGCGGTACCACTTCGTGTTCCACGGCGAGTCCTCGACGAGGGTGCCGACCCGCAGCTCGCCGAGCCACTTGATGCTCGCGATGCCGACCCACCCGGGGACGATCAGACGGGCAGGGAAGCCGTGGTCGCGGGGGAGCGGCTCGCCGTTCATCTCCCAGGCGATCAGCACGTCGTCGAGCGCCTTCTCGATCGGCAGCGGACGGCGTACGCGCCCGTGGTTCTCGCCGTCGTAGACGTACGGGTCGTCCAGCCCGACGGCCATCACCTGCACCGCGTCGTCGCGCAGCCCGGCGTGACGCAGCACCGTCGACAGGGGTACGCCGGTCCAGCGGGCGGCCCCGATGGCGCCGAGACCCCACTGCGTCCCCGGCCGGGGAGTGCCCTGCTGCTCGTCGAACAGCCGCCGACCGTTGCCCGTGCACTCCAGGGCCCGGTCGTAGGTGCGGTTGGTGAACGACTTCAGCTGCGCGAGCGTGTACGTCGTCTCGCCGATCACGCCGTCGCCGGACACCAGCAGCCGCCAGGAGGCGGCGTCGATCTGCGGTGACTCGGTGTGGTTGCGCACGAAGAACCGCTCGTTCGGCGTCAAGTAGGGAACGTCGTCCTCCCAGGCCGTCTCCACGTCGGTCCCGTGATGGACGAATCCCCCGTCCACCGGCCGGCCAGATCTGTCGCGCAACATGTTCTAACTGTACTTAATCGCTATGGATAACATGCAAATTCAGGGCGTGAGTCGGTTCAGGTCGCGCGGGAACAGCGTGACCTCGCGCACGTTCGCGGCGCCGGTGAGGCGGCTCGTCCACCGCTCCAGCCCGATCGCGAAGCCACCGTGCGGCGGCATCCCGTGCCGGAAGGCCTGCAGGTACGCGGCGTACGCCTCCGGGTCCTCGCCGTTCGCCCGGATCGCGGCGTCGTAGTCGGAGGGCCGGTGCAGCCGCTGTCCGCCCGTGACCAGCTCGAGTCCGCGGAAGATGAGGTCGAAGCTGTTCGACCAGCGGGGGTCGTCCGGCTGGGGATGGGTGTAGAAGGGCCGCTTGGCCATCGGGTATCCCTCGACCGCGACGAAGTCGCTGTCGTGCTCGGCCAGACCCCAGGCGCCGATCGCGCGCTCGTGCTCCGGCGCGAGGTCGGGCTCGTCCTCGGGGGCGCCGACCAGTGCCAGCGCGTCGCGGAAGTGGAGCACCGGGATCTCGTCGGGCACCACCGGGACGTCCGCGCCGGTCAGCTCCACCGCCGCCCCGGCGTGCTCGTGCACCCCGGCGACCATGCCGGCGATCACCTCACGCAGCACCTCGAGCACGTCGCGGTGGTCGCCGACGAAGCCCAGCTCGGCGTCGAGGGAGACGTACTCGGCCAGGTGCCGGACGGTGTCGTGCGGCTCCGCCCGGAACACCGGGCCGACCTCGTAGACCCGCTCGAAGACGCCGACCATCTGCTGCTTGTAGAACTGCGGGCTCTGCGCGAGGTACGCCGGCCGGCCGAAGTAGTCGACCTCGAAGACGTTGGCTCCCGACTCCGTCGCGGACTCCACGAACTTGGGCGTCTGGATCTCGGTGAACCCGGCCGCGTCGAGGGTGTCGCGGAATCCGCGCAGCGAGGCCGCGGCAAGCTGCCAACGCGCCTTCTGCGCGGGGTGCCGCCAGGTCACCGGCGCGTGGTCGAGCAGCGTCGGCAGTCCGGCGCTCAACGCCGGCCGCCACAGCTCGACCGGCGGGGTCGCGGCAGGCTCGGTCAGCAGCGTGATCTGCGGGTCGGTCACCTCGATCCCGCCCGGCGCCTGCGCGTTGGCGGTCGCCGTACCGATGACCTCGACGGTGGTCTCCTCCGGCGGGACGGTGCCCTCGCGGACCACCACCTGGGCGAGTCCGGTGCGGTCGCGGACGACCAGGAACGTCAGGGCTGCGAGCTCGCGACGGCGGTGCACCCAGCCCTGGAGCCGGACGGTCGAGCCCGGCTCGGCAGCGGGTAGGTCGGAACAGAGAGTGCGTTGCATGGGTACCTCCAGTGGCGGAAAGCCCTGGAGGTGTGGGCGGGGGCTAGATCGCTGTGCCACCACACCTTCGCCGGATCGGCTCCGGCCTCTCGTCGGTACGCCGTACGCGCGGGCCACGCTTCAGGAGGGTCGTCACGCCTCACGTGGCCGGGGAAATCGTACGGCCGGGGTGGACGCCTCGACAATTCCTTTCGGGAGGCCGGCGGCGCGTCAGGCGGGGGTCAGGTAGCGGTAGGCGTGGTGGGTCGCGAACCCGAGCCCGTCGTAGAGCTCCAGCGCGGGCGCGTTGTCGCCCAGCACCTGGAGGTACGCCGTGGTCGCACCCTGCTCGGCTCCCCACTCGACCAGGGCGGCCATCACCGCGAGGGCGAGCCCGCGCCGGCGCTGTTCGGGGGCGACGTGGATGCTGCGGAAGCCGACCCAGTCGTCGGCGTACGCCGCCACCCCGCTCGCCACGTCGCCGATCCGGGCCTCCACCACGCCGGGATGGGTCTCGACGAGCTCGACCGACGGCTCCTCGCGGCGCCGTAGCCGCCGCGACACCTGGGCCACGCTCGCCACCCGGAACTGCGTGTCGGCGTCGTGGCTCTCCGTCACCCAGCCGCGGGAGCGGAACAGGTCGTCCTCGGGCGAGTCCGGCAGCACGGCCGCGACCGGCCGCTCGTAGTGCGCGACCACCCGCTCGTACGCGCCGTCGACGTCGGCCGCGACGAAGGCCAGCACCGAGTTGGCCCGGCGCGCGGTGGCAGTGGGGGAGCGGCGGAGCAGCCAGTTGCCGACCGGCTCGGTCTCCAGGTCCGGGAACAGCGCGAGCCCGTGCAGCTGGGCGTCCAGCGGGGAGACCCGGTGCCGCACCGACGGCCGCGGCGGCACCGGCTTGCCGGACACGATGTCCGCGAGCCGGATCGTGACCGGATCACCGGACTCCGGGGCGATCACGCACATCCCGTCGCCCCACGCGGTACACACGCCCAGCAGGTCGGTCATCGCGGGCCCGCCGGAGGGTCCCGTCTCTCCCCGGAGCAGGCGGCGCACGACCACCCGCTGCCCCACGACATGGGGGCCCAAGCGGTGGGCTTCGTGGGAGTCCGTCACGCGGGGATACTAGGCTGTTACCTGTCTCCCGAACGTTGTGCCCACAGGAGGAACTGGTGACCTACGTCATCGCCCAGCCGTGCGTCGACCTCAAGGACCGCGCGTGCGTCGACGAGTGCCCGGTTGACTGCATCTACGAGGGCAAGCGGATGCTCTACATCCACCCCGACGAGTGTGTCGACTGCGGCGCCTGCGAGCCGGTCTGCCCGGTCGAGGCGATCTTCTACGAGGACGACACCCCGGAGGAGTGGAAGGAGTACTACACGGCCAACGTGAACTTCTTCGACGACATCGGTTCTCCGGGCGGTGCCGCCAAGATGGGTGAGATCGACCACGACCACCCGTTCATCGCCGGCCTCCCGCCGCAGGCCCAGGACGGCTGATCCTGCCCAAGGTCTCCTCGCGTCTCCCGGACTTTCCCTGGGACCGCCTGTCGTCGTACGCCGAGCGCGCCGGCGCGCACGCTGACGGCGTCGTCGACCTGTCGATCGGAACCCCTGTCGACCCGACCCCGGCCGTCGTGCAGGACGCCCTGCGCGCGGCCGCCGACGCGCCCGGCTACCCCTTCACGATCGGCCTTCCCGAGACCCGCCAGGCCTGCGTCGACTGGCTGGCTCGGAGACATGGCGTGACCGGGCTCGGCCTGGACGCGGTGATCCCGTCCATCGGCTCCAAGGAGCTGATCGCCGGTCTGCCGACCCACCTCGGGCTCGGCCCCGCGGACCTCGTCGTCTACCCGGCGCTCGCGTACCCGACGTACGAGGTCGGTGCGGCGCTCGTCGGAGCCCGGGCGGTCGCCACCGACTCCCTGACCTCGCTCGGCCCCGAGACGCCGGCGCTGGTCTGGCTGAACTCGCCGTCGAACCCCACCGGCCGGGTGCTGCCGGTCGAGCACCTGAAGAAGGTCGTGGACTGGTGCCGGGAGCGGGGTGCCCTGCTGGTCTCCGACGAGTGCTACCTCGAGTGTGCGTGGGAGGCCGAGCCGGTCTCCGTGCTCCACCCCGACGTCTGCGGGGGCACCCACGACGGGATCCTCGCGGTGCACTCGCTGTCCAAGCGGTCCAACCTCGCGGGCTACCGCTGCGCGTTCGTGGCCGGCGACCCGCTCCTGGTCGGCGAGCTCCTGGCGGTCCGCAAGAACCTCGGCCTGATGATGCCCCGCCCCCAGCAGTCGGCCATGGTCGCGGCCCTCGACGACGACGCGCACTCCGTCGAGCAGCACGCCCGGTACGCCGCCCGCCGGGCCAAGCTCCGCGAGGCGTTCGCCGCGGCGGGGTTCCGGATCGACCACTCCGAGGCGTCGCTCTACCTGTGGGCCACCCGCGGCGAGGACTGCTGGGAGACCGTCTCGTGGCTCGCCGAGCAGGGCATCCTCGTCGCTCCCGGCGCCTTCTACGGCTCGGCCGGCCAGGAGCACGTCCGGATCGCGTTCACCGCCACCGACGAGCGGGTCGACGCCGCGGTCGGACGCCTCGCCTAGGCCGGGTTGTTGCGCGACGACGGCTCCGCGAAACAACGATGCCGGGGCCGCTCTGTTGCTCCTAAAGTGACCTCGCCTCGTCGAGACGGGGTGCACCGGGGCGTGTGCGCGGGGCGGCGAGACCGCACGGGGGACGACGCCGCTCCGCGCCTTCCCCGTCGCTCAGGCGAGGATGCGGGAGCCTTGCTCCAGCCACCACCGCGCGGCGGCTCGGGTCGTGGCCGGCAGGGACCGTCCCCGGCCAGACCCGGAGCCGCGCGTCCCGGCCATGCCGAGGCAGTACAGCGTCTGGCGCACGGACGACTCGTCGCCGGCCAGCCCCTCCGCGAGCGACACGTCCGGTAGTGCCATGCCCGCCCGGCCGATCATCGTCGTCGCGAGCCGGAAGTCCACGGGATCGGGGCTGTCGAGCAGGTTCTCGGCCTCGGGCACGCTCTCGCCCTGGTGACAGACCGTCGCCGTGCGCAGCAACGCGCTGCGGCTCGCCTGGTCCGGGCATTCGTCGCGGACCGCGAGGCTCGTCTCCATGACCGCATGCGCGAACGCCGAGCCGCCGATCAACCAGGCGGACGTCGCCATCCGCACGCCCCGCGTCTCGAAGCCGGCCTCGAACAGCAGCCGCTCGAGCAGCGGCTCCTCCGGAGTCGAGCCGGGGCAGGCAGCTCGCGCGATCGAGGCGGCGAAGGCGTACTGAGGATTGTTGCGGGTTCGCGGCCAGGCAACCTGCGCGGGGCGGCGACGGCGGCCCCACCCCGGCGTCGCGGCCTCCTCCTGCAGGACCACCGGGAGCGCTCGGCACACCTGCGCGATGATCGCGCGGCGAGCGGCGTCGCCCTCTGCCCGTGACCAGGCCCGGGCCAGCATCGGCACCATCGGCGCCAGTGGTCCAGACCCAGACCACCGGCGACGAGCATGCCCTGCAACGCGTACGACGCGCCTTGCACCTGGAACACCGACGGGCTGGCGAGTCGTTGCGCGGCCCATGCCAGCAGCTCGGGTGAGGGGTGGTCCGACAGACGCTCGTCAAGTCGAAGAAGTTCTGGTGGCCCGGCTGGTCGGCCGTCTCGACGGAGCACTGACGCGACGAGGTCGCGGTAGGGGCTCTGGAGCACTGGTTGAGGGCCTCGTACCGGAGCAACCGGGCCTGCCCGACCCCGCGCCCCACCTCGCACGTGAGGCGGTGCACGTGTGGCTCCATCAGCCGCGCAGGCAGCCCGAAGCCGTCTGTCAGCGCGTGCTGCCGTCCGAACTCCAGCCAGTCTCCACCCGACGGCTGGGTGCACGTCGATCGACTCGTACCCGCGGTCGAAGGCCATGAGCGACCGCACCGTCGACTCAGCGAGGGCCGGAGGGGCGTAGGAGAAACCTCGGCAGAGGATGTCGATGTCGGCCCGGATGGCGCCCGCCGGGCGTCGAGAACGCGGGCATACCGTCCAGGACGAGCGGAACCCGCTGGCCCTCGGTCTCGATCCGGCTCAGCCTCGCGGCGGACGCGCCCACGCCGAGCTCGCCCAGGACGTCGAGATCTGGCGCAGTCGAGACGACCCGCCACCGTCCGTGAGTGCGACAGCAGCCACCCCGGCCCGCGCTGCGACGTCGATGCGTGCGGCGCTCAGGGGGGTGCGGTCGTCGATGTGTTCTCGAGGTCGACCTCGGCACGAAGCTCGACCTCGACCCGTCGGCTGCTGCCTGCGGCTGACGCGCAGGCCCTAGTCGAACACGTCCACGTGGACGTGGTCGCGGTGCTCGAGGATCTTGCGGTCGCCCGGGCGGTCCGGCGGGTCGTAGTCGCGCCAGCCGTCGTCGGACTGCGGGCCCGCGGTCCAGATCCGGTCGTCGAAGATCACCGTCCTGATGTCGAGCCGGTCGGCCATCGCGACGAGGTAGTGGGCGATCGCCCAGCCCTTCTCCTTGTTGTCGGCCGAGATCGGTCGCACGAAGATGTCGACCGCCCGCCCCTCGTAGTGCGCGGAGCCGGGCATGTGGCCCGTGGTGACGCCTCCGGGTTGGAAGCCACCGAGCATCAGCGGGCCGAACGCAGACTCCACGTCGCGGCGTACGACGTCGGCGCGCCGGGTCAGTCCGGACTCCCGCAGCCGGTCGGGGGCCTCGTCGACGTCGTCGTCGAGCACGCACGAGAAGGCGTGCCGCGAGTTCCCGGTCAGGGCGGACGCGAGCACGCGGGCGTCCGGCTCGTGGTCGGCGTACGCCTCGGGGAAGCCCGAGCGCTGGACCTCCTGCGCCGCCTCGGTGATCCGCATCGAGTCATAGCCCTCGATCTCGGCGAGCTCGTCGTAGAACGCGTTGGTTGCGTAGTACGGGTCGAGGACCTGCTCGGGCGAGCCCCAGCCCTGCGAGGGACGCTGCTGGAAGAGGCCGAGTGAGTCCCGGTCGCCGGACTCGATGTTGTACAGCTTCGACTCCTGGTACGCCGTGGCCAGCGCGATCGTGGCCGCGCGGGCGGGCATGCCGCGCTGCACGGAGATGGCGGTGATCAGGGCGGCGTTCTCGGCCTGCTCGACGCTGAGCGTGACCTCCTTGCCGTCGACGACGGCGGTGCACTCCTCGCTGGTGAGCAGGGGGCCGACGCGGTCGAACAGCCGGAATCCGGCCCAGACGACGACTCCCAGGACCACCAGGCCGACGACGACCAGGAGCCAACGTCTGTGCATCTACGGCTTTCTCTAGTTGGAGTGCAGGTCGGGGTTGAGCGCGATGTCGCCCTGCCACGCCACTGCCTCGACCGTCCCGGTGACCGAGTTGCGCCGGAACAGCACGTTGCTGGCGCCGGAGAGCTCGGCCGCCTTGACGACCTTGGGCTTGGAGTCCATGTCGAGGATCGTGATCTTGGTGCCGGCGGTGACGTAGCAACCGGCCTCGACGACGCAGTTGTCGCCGAGCGAGATGCCGATGCCGGCGTTCGCGCCGAGCAGGCAGCCCTCGCCGATGGAGATGATCTCCTTGCCGCCGCCGGACAGCGTGCCCATGATCGAGGAGCCGCCACCGACGTCCGACCCGTCGCCGACGAGCACGCCGGCGGAGATCCGGCCCTCCACCATCGAGTGGCCGAGCGTGCCGGCGTTGTAGTTGACGAAGCCCTCGTGCATGACGGTCGTGCCCTCGGCGAGGTGGGCACCGAGCCGGACGCGGTCACCGTCGGCGATCCGTACGCCGGTGGGGACGACGTAGTCGACCATCCGCGGGAACTTGTCGACGCCGTACACCGTGATGTGGTGGCCACCCGACTGCATCCGGGCGCGGGTGAGCTCGAAGTCCTTCACTGCGCACGGCCCGGCGCTGGTCCACACGACGTTGGTGAGGAGGCCGAAGACGCCGTCCATGGAGATCGTGTGCGGCACGACCTGGCGGGTCGACAGCAGGTGCAGCCGCAGCCACACGTCCTCGGTCGAGCTGGGCGCCTCCTGGAGGTCCTTGATCTCGACGAACCGCACCTCCCGGCGCACCCCGCGGGCGTGGTCGCTGCCCTCGAGCTCGGTGAGCTCGCCGGGGGCCGCGGCGTCCGTGGGGGGCCCGCCCAGGGCAGGGGACGGGAACCACACGTCGAGCACGGTGCCGTCGTTGTCGATGGTCGCGAGGCCGTAGCCCCAGGACTGGGTGGGAGTGGAAGTCACGCCCTACAGCGTATGCGGGGCCCTGTCACTGGCCGGTACGGCCGTCGATGCACTCGCGCAGCAGGTCGGCATGGCCCAGGTGCCGGGCGTACTCCTCGATCATGTGCACGATCACCTCGCGCAGCGTGATCGTGCCCTCGTCGAGGGTGCCCTCGACGTCCAGCGACGGCGCCGCGTCGACGTACTCCTCGGCATGCTTGACCTCGCGCCGCCAGCTCGCCCAGGCGTCGGCCACGACCTCGTCGTCGGCGACCGCGCCGTTGAAGTCGAGGTCGCGGTCCTCCTCGGTCCGGTAGAGCCGCGGCAGCTCCAGCTGGTGCTGCATCACCCGGCGGAACCAGCTGTGCTCGACCTTCGCCATGTGCCGCACCAGCCCCAAGAGCGACATCGTCGACGGAGGAACCGACCGCCGCGCCATCTGCTCGGCGTCCAGCCCGTCGCACTTCATCTCGAGGGTGAGGCGGTAGTGGCGCAGGTAGTCCAAGCAGCACCGCCTTCTCACCCACCGCCTGCTGGCCGGTGTCGCGGGGGTCGTCCTCGGGGTCCACCCACATGTCGGGGTACTTGCGCTCGGTCACGCCGGACACCCTTGCTGTCAGACCATCGGCGCGGCAACCGGATATCGGCAGTACGCTCACGGGCGTCGTGAGGAGGGATCATGGCCGACACCGAGCTGACCTGGCCCCCATCCACCACGTCCCGGTACGTCGACCTGGGCGAGCAGGTCCACTACCTCGACTTCGGCGGTCCTCCCGGTGCGCCCCCGGTCGTCTGCGTCCACGGGCTCGGGGGTTCGGCGCTGAACTTCGGTCTCCTCGGCCCGCGGCTGGCGGACGCGCGGCGAGTGCTGGCGGTCGACCTCCTCGGGCACGGTCGGTCGGCGCCCGGCGACCCGACGCTCAACGGGTCGGACACCCTGCATGCGCTGGTCGACCAGATCGGCCAGTTCGTGCGCGAGGTCGCGGGCAGTCCGGTGGTGCTGGTCGGACACTCCCTGGGCGGCGTGATGGCCATGCAGCTGACGCTCCGGTCCCCGACAGAGGTCGAGCGCCTGGTCCTGCTCGACCCGCCGGTGCCCAACCGCACCCGCCGGGCCCGCGATCGGAAGCTGGTACTGCGGCTGGCGATGTTGCGGGCACCCGGCGTACGTCGACTGGTCGAGCGCAAGATCCTCGGAAGCACGCCCGAGCAGCTGGTGCACACTCAGCTGGCCGACGCCACCCCGCACGTCGACGACGTCCCGTCGGACGCGGTCGCCGCCTCCGTCGCCGAGACACGGCTGAGGTCGGCGGATGCCCACTACCGGGAGGCGCAGCGCTTCCAGTGGAACGCCATCCTCGGCACTGTTGACCTGCTGAGCCGGTCCCGCGAGCTGAGCGGCAGGCTCGACACACTGGCGCCGCCGACGCTGTGGCTCCACGGTGAGGACGACAAGCTCTCGCCGATCGACGACGCTCGGGCGCTTTCCGGCACCCGCCCGGGCTGGACCTTCGAGTCGCGTGCCGGCGTCGGCCATCTGCCGCACCTGGAGGATGCCGGCTGGACCGGGGAGCGGATCTCCGTGTTCCTCGGCGACGCAGTCCCCGACGGCATCTGATTCGCGCCCGGCGGGCACCCCGCCGTACGCTGTGGGCACAGGCGTTCGAGCCGTCATCAGCGGTGAGCCTCCGGAAGAACAGCGACCACGTCGCCCAGTAGAACCGGACGGGTAGGCCCGTCACAGCCGTGATGAAGCGGCTCCGTCGTACGACGGAGCAAGCGAGGTGGTACCGCGGCCCTGCCACGACGGGGGTGTCGTCCTCGTGGCAGACACGAGGACCGAGCCGCAGGAGAGAACCGCCGATGACCTACCCCCAGGTCTCCACCGGAGCGCACCGCTCCGTCTCGTCGACCCCGAACTTCCCGGAGCTCGAGGAGCGCGTCCTCGCCTACTGGAAGGACGACGACACCTTCCGGGCCTCGGTCGAGCAGCGTGACCCCGGGGAGAACGGCGAGAACGAGTTCGTGTTCTACGACGGCCCGCCGTTCGCCAACGGGCTGCCGCACTACGGCCACCTGCTCACCGGCTACGTCAAGGACCTGATCCCGCGCTACCAGACGATGCGCGGGCACCGGGTCGAGCGGCGGTTCGGCTGGGACACCCACGGGCTGCCGGCCGAGCTCGAGGCGATGAGCCAGCTCGGGCTGAAGACGACCGAGGAGATCCACGAGCTCGGCATCGAGAAGTTCAACGAGGCCTGCCGCGCCTCGGTGATGAAGTACACCGGCGAGTGGCGTGACTACGTCACCCGCCAGGCGCGCTGGGTCGACTTCGACAACGACTACCGGACCATGAACCCCGACTACATGGAGTCGGTGATGTGGGCCTTCAAGCAGCTCTTCGACAAGGGGCTGGTCTACGAGGGCTTCCGCGTCCTGCCGTACTGCTGGAACGACGAGACGCCCCTGTCCAACCACGAGCTGCGGATGGACGACGACGTCTACCAGAACCGCCAGGACCCGGCGGTCACCGTCGGCGTCCGGCTCGAGACGGGCGAGCTGGCGCTGGTGTGGACGACGACGCCGTGGACCCTGCCGTCCAACCTCGCGGTCATGGTCGGCCCGGACATCGACTACGTCGTGGTCGAGTCGGACGCGACCGGCACCACCGAGCGCTACGTCATCGGCGAGGCTCGGCTTCCGGCGTACGCCCGCGAGTTCGGCGACGAGCCGGTGATCGTGGAGCGCCTCAAGGGCAGCGACCTGCTCGGCCGCACCTACACGCCGCCGTTCTCCTACTACCTCGGCCACGAGAACGCCTTCCGCATCGTGGCCGCCGCCGAGTTCGTCACGACCACCGACGGCACCGGGCTGGTGCACAGCGCCGGCGCCTTCGGTGAGGCCGACAAGATCGTCACCGACCGCGAGGGCATCGAGCCCGTCATGCCGGTGGGCAAGGACGGTGCCTTCACCCACCCGGTCGACGAGTACGCCGGAATGCTGGTGTTCGACGCCAACCTGGCGATCATCGAGGACCTCAAGCAGGTGACCCGGGGCGAAGCCTCCGGCAGTGTCACCGAGGGGACCGTGCTGCTCCGGCGCGAGACCTACGACCACTCCTACCCGCACTGCTGGCGCTGCCGCGAACCCCTGATCTACAAGGGCGTCTCGTCGTGGTTCGTCGAGGTGACCGCGATCAAGCAGCGGATGCTCGAGCTGAACGAGGAGATCCGCTGGGTCCCCGACCACATCCAGCACGGCCAGTTCGGCAAGTGGCTCGAGAACGCGCGCGACTGGTCGATCACCCGCAACCGGTTCTGGGGCAGCCCGGTGCCGGTGTGGCGCAGCGACGACGAGCAGTACCCGCGGATCGACGTCTACGGCTCGTTCGAGGACCTCGAGCGCGACTTCGGCGTGCCGGTCACCGACCTGCACCGGCCCTACATCGACGAGCTCGTGCGCCCGAACCCCGACGACCCGACCGGGAAGTCGATGATGCGCCGGGTCCCCGACGTACTGGACGTGTGGTTCGACTCCGGCTCGATGTCGTTCGCCCAGGTGCACTACCCGTTCGAGAACGCCGACTGGTTCGAGGCGCGCACTTCCCGGCGGACTTCATCGTCGAGTACATCGGCCAGACCCGCGGCTGGTTCTACACGCTGCACATCCTGGCCACCGCGCTGTTCGACAAGCCGGCGTTCTCGACGTGCGTCAGCCACGGGGTCGTGCTCGGGTCCGACGGCAACAAGATGTCGAAGTCGCTGCGCAACTACCCGAGCGTCTACGAGGTCTTCGACCGCGACGGTGCCGACGCCATGCGCTGGTTCCTCATGTCCAGCCCGATCCTGCGCGGCGGCAACCTGATCGTCACCGAGCAGGGCATCCGCGACTCGGTGCGCCAGGTGCTGATCCCGTTGTGGAACAGCTGGTACTTCTTCTCGCTCTACGCCAACGCCGCGAAGTACACCGCGGCCTGGCGCACCGACTCCACCGACCCGCTCGACCGCTACCTGCTCGCCAAGCTGCGCCAGTACGTCGCCGCGATGACCCACCAGCTCGACAACTACGAGGTGGCCAACGCGTGCGACTCCACGCGCGGCTTCCTCGACGTGCTGACCAACTGGTACATCCGCCGCTCACGCGAGCGGTTCTGGGCGAGCGACGGCAACCTCGACAGGGGTGCCTTCGACACGCTCTACACGGTGCTCGAGACGGTCTGCCGGGTGGCGGCGCCGCTGCTGCCGCTGACGACCGAGGAGGTCTGGCGCGGCCTGACCGGCGAGCGGTCGGTCCACCTGGCCGACTGGCCGGACGCTTCGGCACTGCCGGCCGACGACGAGCTGGTCGCCGCGATGGACGAGGTGCGCGACGTGTGCTCGTCGACGTCCGCGCTGCGCAAGGCCGCCGGCCTGCGCAACCGGCTGCCGCTCGCGACACTGACGGTCGTGGCCGAGGACGCGCAGGCGCTGGCTGGGTTCGAGTCGATCGTCTCCGACGAGGTGAACGTCAAGGACGTGCGCCTGCTCGACCTGGAGGCGCCCGAGGCGGCGTCGTACGGCGTCTCGCAGAAGCTCACCGTCAACGCCCGCGCGGCCGGGCCGCGACTCGGCAAGGACGTGCAGGCCGCCATCAAGGGGTCGAAGTCCGGTGACTGGTCGGTGGCCGAGGACGGCACCGTCACCGCAGGTGGGCTGGCGCTGCAGGAGGGGGAGTACACCCTCGAGACCGTGGCCGGCTCCGCCGACGACGCGACCGCGATCGGCCTGCTGCCCCGTGGTGGGTTCGTCGTCCTCGACACGGCCGTCACTCCCGACCTCGCCGAGGAGGGACTGGCCCGCGACCTGGTACGCGCCGTCCAGCAGGCCCGGCGCGACGCCGACCTCGAGGTGTCCGACCGGATCGCGCTGACCGTCGCCGGCTCCGAGGCGGTCCAGGCGGCCGCGCGCACGCACGAGGCGCTGATCACCGGCGAGACCCTCGCAACGTCATACGAAGTGGTCGCGGGAGCGACCGGATCGTATGACGCAACGGCCGAGGTCACCGTCGGCGAGGGCGAGCCCGCCACCGTCGGCGTCACCCGCAAGCGCTGACCCGTCGCTAATTAGCGACGGGTCAGCGGATGACGCGGGACGCGAGGCGGTCGAGGTAGGCCAGCACCTCGTCCTCGGACTTGTCGGGCACGCCCCAGATCAGCTCGGTGGCACCGGCCTCGGCCCAGGAGGCGAGGTCGTCGGGGGACGGCCTGGCGGCGATCAGCACGTGGATCGCGGGGTCGCCGGTGCGGCCGGCCTCGGCCCAGGCCTTGCGCAGGGCGACCGCCTTGTCGGTGATGTCCTGCTCGATCGGGGTGGTCATCCAGCCGTCGGCGGTCTCGGCGATCCAGCGGAAGGTCTTGGGTCCGCCGCCGGCGCCGATGACCAGCGGGATGTGGGACTGCACCGGCTTGGGCCACGCCCAGGACGGGCCGAACGACACGAACTCGCCGTCGTACGACGCCTCCTCCTGGGTCCACAGCGCCCGCATCGCCTCGACGTACTCGCGCAGGACCGTACGCCGCTTCCCGGCCGGCACGTGGTGGTCGGTGAGCTCGTCGGTGTTCCAGCCGAAGCCGGCGCCGATCGTGACCCGCCCGCCCGACAGGTGGTCGAGGGTGGCGATCGCCTTGGCCAGCGTGATCGGGTCGGACTCGACCGGCAGCGCCACGGCCGTCGAGAGCCGGATCCGCGAGGTGACCTGGGCGGCCGTCGCCAGCGAGACCCACGGGTCGAGGGTCCGCATGTAGCGGTCGTCGGGCAGCGACTCGTCGCCGGTGCCGGGGTGGGCGGCGTCGCGGCGCACCGGGATGTGGGTGTGCTCGGGCACGTAGAACGTGTCGAACCCCCGCTCCTCGGCCGCGACGGCCATGGCGGCGGGGGTCATCCCGCGGTCGCTGGTGAACAGCACGATCCCGTGGCGCATGCGCCCTAGAGTAGAACGTGTTCCAGTTTCCGGATAGGTGAGCGTCCTACAGTGCGGGCCATGCAGTCCTCGACGATCACCCGCCTGGTCGCGGCCCCGCGCGACGCGGTCTACCGCGCGCTGCTCGACCCCGCCGCGATCGAGCAGTGGCGGGTGCCCGACGGGATGCGCGGCGAGGTGCACGAGCTCGAGGCCCGCGTCGGCGGACGGATCCGGATGTCACTCACGTACGACGACCCGACCAGCGCAGGCAAGTCGGGCGGCGCCACCGACACGTACGCCGGCCGGTTCGTCGAGCTGGTCGAGGGCGAGCGGGTCGTGGAGGAGATCCGGTTCGAGTCCGACGACCCCGCGCTGCGCGGGACGATGACGATGACCACCACGCTCCGCGACGTCGACGGCGGCACCGCGATCGAGATCCGCCACGACGGCATCCCCGACGCCGTCTCGCCCGCCGACAACGAGACCGGCACCCGGATGGCGCTGGACAAGCTGGCCCGGCTGGTTGGATAGCGACATGCACCTCGACCTCACCGCCGACGCCGTCACGCTGACCGAGCAGCTCGTGAACATCGAGTCGGTCAGCCGCAACGAGCAGGCGATCGCCGACGCCGTCGAGGCTGCGCTGCGCCCGCTCGCACACCTCACCGTCAGCCGGCACGGCAACACCGTCGTCGCCCGCACGGACCTCGGCCGGGGGGAGCGCGTGGTGCTCGCCGGCCACCTCGACACGGTGCCCGTCAACGGCAACCTCCCGGCCCGCCGCGAGGGCGGCCTGTTGCACGGGCTCGGCACCTGCGACATGAAGGGCGGGGACGCCGTCATCCTGCGCCTGGCCGCCACGGTGCCCGAGCCCAACCGCGACCTCACGTTCATCCTCTACGAGGCCGAGGAGATCGACACGGAGTTCAACGGCCTCAACCTCCTCAGCCAGAGCAACCCCGAGCTGATGACCGCCGACTTCGCGATCCTGATGGAACCCTCCGACGCCGTCGTGGAGGCCGGCTGCCAGGGCACCCTGCGGGTCGACGTGCGCGCCACCGGCGAGCGCGCCCACTCCGCCCGCAGCTGGCGCGGCGTCAACGCCATCCACCGGGCCGGCGACATCCTCGACCGGCTCAACGCCTACGAGGCGCGCAAGCCGGTGATCGACGGCCTGGAGTACCACGAGGGCCTCAACGCCGTCTTCATCCGCGGCGGGGTCGCCGGCAACGTGCTGCCCGACGAGTGCGTGGTCGAGGTCAACCACCGGTTCGCGCCCGACCGCAGCGAGGCCGAGGCCGAGCAGTTCGTCCGCGACTTCTTCGAGGGGTACGACGTCCGGCTCACCGACAGCGCGCCGGGCGCGCTGCCCGGGCTCGCCGTACCCGCCGCGAAGGCGTTCATCGACGCGGTCGGCGGTGAGGTGAACCCCAAGTTCGGCTGGACCGACGTGGCCCGGTTCAGCGGCCTCGGCGTGCCGGCCGTCAACTTCGGACCCGGAGACCCGATGCTGGCCCACAAGCAGGAGGAGTACGTGCCGATCGAGCACATCGAACGTTGCGAACGGCAGTTGCGCGACTGGCTGGGGGCGGACCGATGAACGAGCGATCGAAGCGGCGCGGGCCGGTACTGCTGCGCCGTGACCAGGTCGACAGCGGCACCACCGACCAGCGGCTGCTGGATTCACGCGGCACCAGCGACTGGGTTCACACGGATCCATGGCGAGTGCTGCGGATCCAGTCCGAGTTCGTCGAGGGGTTCGGCTCGCTCGCCGACCTCGGTGCGGCGGTCGCGGTGTTCGGCTCCGCCCGCACGCCCGAGGAGCACCCGCACTTCCAGCAGGCCGAAGAGGTCGGGACGGCGCCTGGTCGAGGCCGGCTTCGCGGTCATCACCGGCGGCGGGCCGGGAGCGATGGAGGGCGCCAACAAGGGTGCGTCCGAGGCGGGCGGTGTGAGCGTCGGGCTCGGGATCGAGCTGCCGTTCGAGACCGGCCTCAACCCGTGGGTCGACAAGGGCATCAACTTCCGCTACTTCTTCGTCCGCAAGACGATGTTCATCAAGTACTCGCAGGGCTTCGTCGCGCTTCCCGGTGGCATCGGCACGATGGACGAGCTGTTCGAAGCGCTGACGCTGGTGCAGACCGGCAAGAAGACGTCGTTCCCGATCGTGCTGCTCGGCAGCGAGTACTGGAGCGGTCTGGTCGCCTGGCTCCGCGACACGGTGCTGGCCGACGGCAAGGTCTCGGCCAGCGACCTGGACCTGATCACCGTCACCGACGACATCGACGAGGCGGTCGCGCTGATGGTCAAGGCCCGCGCCGGCCGCGGCCCCAGCGTCGACCAGCCCAAGCCCCCGGAGTAGCCCGTCATGATGTGGTTCTTCGCGATCCTGATCGTCCTGGCCATGGGCGGCATCGCCGTCGTGGCGGCCGGCCGGGGCACCCCCATGGCCGAGGTGTACGACGACCGGCCGGACGCGCGGGTACCCGCGGATCGCCCCCTGGCCGGGGCCGATCTGCGCCGCGTGCGCTTCTCGCTGGCCTTCCGCGGCTACCGGATGTCCGAGGTCGATGCGCTGCTGGACCGGGTCGCGACCGAGCTGGAGCTGCGGCAGGCCACCGACGCCACCTCCGAAGGTGAACAACGTCCGTCCGCGGAGGGTCGTGGCGGCGAACCGACCGACTAGGGCACACTTCAGGCCGTGTCGCTCGACGTCATCGTCTACATCCTGACCGCCCTGGCGGCGGTCGTGATCGTGTTGACCCGCCTTCGGCTTGGTCGGGACTCCGACGGCGCCGGCAGCATCCAGGTCGCGCACGGCCTGATCAACGTGCACACCACGGCCGGCGTCCTCGCGCTGGTGATCTGGGTGCTGTTCCTCATCGCCGACGACGAGACGACGCTCGGCAGCCCCCTCGTGGGCGTCATCGCCCTGGTCTTCTGGTGGATCGTGGTCATCGCCGGTCTGCTGATCCTGGTCCGCTGGCTGCCGAGCCGCGGCAAGCACGCGTCCGAGGGCACCACCGACTCCTGGTCGGAGGGGCCGGGGTTGTCGATCCTGGCCCATGTCGGCATGCTCGTCGGGGTGTGCGTCTTCACCTTTGCCTACACCACAGCGGCGGTGTGACCTCGTGATGCGACCTTCTCGGGCTCTGCTGACTGCTGTCCTCTCCCTCCTGCTCCCCGCGCTCGCGGTCGTCGTCCTGCCGGCGACCTCCGCCGGTGGCGCCACGGCGAGCGCCGAGCAACGCGACGCGGTGGTCGGGAAACGCGTCCTCGGTCACTCCGTGCGCGGACGGGCGATCATGGCGTACCGGCTGGGCGAGCCCGGCAAACGACGCGTCGTCCTGATCTCGAGCATGCACGGCGACGAGCAGGACACCCGCCAGATCCTGCGCGCGCTCACGAAGGGCCGGGCGATCCGCGGCATCGACCTGTGGGTGGTCCCGACGTACAACCCCGACGGGATGGCGCGGCACACCCGCAAGAACGCCCGCGGCGTCGACCTGAACCGCAACTTCCCCTACCGCTGGCGCGACCTCGACGGCAGCTACGAGTCCGGCCCACGACCGAGGTCGGAGCCCGAGACGCGGGCGATGATGCGGTTCCTCAGGAACGTCCGGCCGAGCCGGATCCTCAGCTTCCACCAGCCGCTGCACGGCGTGGACACCGACACCAAGAACAAGAAGTTCGCCCGCAGAGTTGCCCGCAAGCTGCACCTTCCGGCGAAGCGGTTCGACTGCGGCGGCGTCTGCCACGGCACCATGACGATGTGGTACAACCACGAGTTCAACGGCGCCGCGCTCACGGTCGAGTACGGCGCCAGTCCGTCGAAGCGGCTGATGCGGCGCAAGGCGCCCGCACAGGTGCTCCGGATCTTCGGCGCCCGCCGCGGCTAGCGGTTAGCGACCCTCGAAGGTCGGCTTCTCCTTGGCCACGAACGCCGCCACGGCGGCCTGGTGGTCGTCGGTGGCGCCGGTCTTCTGCATCATCGCGCTCTCGAACTCCAGCGCCTCCTCGAAGGAGTGCCCGGCGGCGTACGCGACCGACTGGCGCATCGCGCCCAGCGCCACCGTCGGGCCGGCGGCCAGCCGCCCCGCCAGGTCGCTGACCGTGGACTCCAGCTCGGCTGCCGCGACCACCTGCGTCGCGAGCCCCAGGGCCAGGGAGTCGTCGGCCGAGATCGTGCGCGGGAAGTAGAGCAGCTCGATCGCCTTGGCCCGACCGACCAGCCGCTGCAGGTGGTAGCTGGCGCCGGTGTCGCACGAGAGCGCGACGTTGGCGAAGGCCAGGTTGTAGCCGGCCGAGTCGGCCAGCACCCGCAGGTCGCACGCGAACGCCAGGCTGGCCCCCGCACCCGCGGCCACCCCGTTGACGGCGGCCACCACGGGCTTCGCCATCGTCGCCAGCGCGGTCACGATCGGGTTGTAGTGCTCGTCGACGGTGCGGAACAGCGACTCGCTCGACGCGCTCCGGAGGATCTCGATGTGCTCCTTGAGGTCCTGGCCGACGCAGAACGCGCGGCCGGTGCCGGTCAGCACGACGCAGCGGGCCTCGGGGTTCTCGGCCACGGATCGGACCGTCTCCAGCAGGGCCACCTTGGTCGCGACGTCGAGGCTGTTCATGGCGTCGGGGCGGTTCAGGGTGATGGTGGCGACGCCGTCGGTGAGGTCGAGGAGCACGGGGGAGTCGGTCATGGGCGGCAGTCTGCCTTAACCCCCGTCGAGGCACCGGGCCACGAACCGGTCCGTCCCGGGCTTGAGCCGGGTGGCCTCGCCCGCGAACAGGTCCGCGGCCGCGCGGCCGGGCCAGTCGCGCGGGAGCAGGTCGTCGGGCAGACCCGGGTCGGCGAAGAGGAACTTGCGCCACTCGTGCACGAGGTGGAAGCGCGCGGCGAACGCCGCCTCGTCCGCGTCGTCGTGATCTGCGGTGTGGGTCGCGATCAGGTCGTCCGCGGTGCCGAGCCAGTGCTCGTACGCCGCGCGCAGCGAGTCGAGGTCCCACGCAGACGTCGGGGGCGGGTCGAACGAGTCGGCTCGCGCCGTGCGGGCGGTCGCGCCCGCGTGCTCGAGCACCGACCCCAGCTCGCCGCGGGGGAAGGGGCTGACCCACACGTCGCCGGCCAGCTCGGCGTACCCCATGAAGCCGAGGTCGGCACGGAGCCGGTTGCGCGCGGCGCGATTGGCCGGCGGCTCCACGAACGCGAGGTGCCAGGTGCCGTCCCAGCCGGGTTCGGTACGCCGGTAGATGCGGTCGGCGGCCTCGTCGAGGCGCCGGATCGCGCGGCTGGTCGCGCGGTAGCCGCGGCCGCCGTCGAGGCGAACCGGCTCCAGCCACTCCTGCGTCACCATCCGCGAGATGGCGGTGCGGACGGCGGGTGCGGCGATGCCGACCGGGTCGAGCAACCGGACCAGGCCGGCGACCGGCGCCTGGCTGCCGCGCCCGCGAAGGTGGTCGCCGTAGACGTCGAACAATGCCGACCGCGCGTGCATGAGGGGAGTCTGCCAGCCCACGGCATCGGGCCTGTGCTCCGCATCACCTCCCGATGGGGGATAATGGATCCCGCGTACGGCGTGGCCCCGGCCACGTCGTGTCCAAATCTGAATCGAGCACGAAAGTAGAGGTGCGCGGATGGCGGCGATGAAGCCCCGGACGGGCGATGGTCCGCTGGAGGTCACCAAGGAAGGTCGCGGCATCGTGATGCGCGTCCCCCTCGAGGGTGGTGGCCGCCTCGTCGTCGAGCTGAACGCCGAAGAGGCCGGAGCGCTCGGCGAGGCTCTCAAGGACGTCGTCGGCTGACTCGTGCCCCCCAACGGTTCTCGGACGTACAGCACCGCTCTACCCGCCCAGGTCTCCCCGCCGGAGTTCGCTCTCAGTGCGCTGCACCCGCACGCGATCGGCGGAGTGGAGGCGATCGCGCTCCCGGTCCTCCCGGGCGCCGGCGACGACGCGTCGCCGCTGCTCGGCCCGGGTGCAGCCGAGCTCGCCGAGGAAGTCGGGCTCGACCTGCTCGCCGTCCTCGAGCTCAACCACGCCACGGGCAAGGCCGGCGAGGTCTCGTCGGTGCCCGTGCCCCTCGGCGGTGCCGAGAACGCCGACCTGAGGTGGGTCCACCTCGTCGGCGTGGGCGAGCAGCGGCGAGACGACTTCCGGCGGGCGGGTGCCGCGCTGGCGCGCGAGGCCCGCGGCCGGGCGAGCCTGGCCACCTCGATCCCCGCACTCGACCCACGCGCCGGGCTCGACGCGTTCGTCGTCGGCGTCATGCTGGGCAGCTTCGTGTTCCACCTGCGCTCCGGCGCTCCCGAACACCCACCCGTCGGCCGGGTCGTGCTCGCCGAGGTGCCCGAGGACGCTGAGCACGCCGACACGCTCACCCGGGCGGTCGCCATCGGCGGCGCCGGATGGCGCTCCCGGATGCTCGCCACCGTGCCGTCCAACATCAAGAACCCCGGCTGGCTCGCCGAGCAGGCGATCGACCTGGCCGACGAGACCGGCCTGCGGTCGACGGTCTGGGACGTCGATCGGCTCCGGGCCGACGGGTTCGGCGGCATCCTCGGCATCGGGCAGGCCTCGGCCAGCCCGCCGTGCCTGATCCAGCTCGAGTACACCCCCGACAAGGGCGCCCGGAAGGCGCCGCACGTCGTCCTCGTCGGCAAGGGCATCACCTTCGACACCGGTGGCCTGTCCATCAAGCCCGCCGAGTCGATGGTCAACATGAAGCGCGACATGACCGGCGGCGCCGTGGTGCTCTCCGTGCTCGGCGCGCTCGCGGCCGTCGGCTGCCCGGTGCGGGTCACCGGGCTGGTCGCCGCCGCCGAGAACGCCGTCGGCGGCAACGCGCTGCGGCCCGGTGACGTCGTACGCCACTACGGCGGACGCACCACCGAGGTGACCAACACCGACGCCGAAGGGCGGGTGGTCATGGCCGACGCGCTCGCGTACGCCGTCGCCGAGCTCGACCCCGACGTGCTCGTCGACGTGGCCACGCTCACCGGTGCGATGAAGGTGGCGCTCGGCCAGCAGGTCGGCGGCTACTTCGCCAACAACGACGGCCTCGCCGCGGCCCTGCGCGAGGCCTCCGAGGACTCGGGCGAGCCGCTCTGGCGGTTCCCGCTGGCGGCGGACTACGAGGAGAAGCTGTCCTCCAAGGTCGCGGACGCCGACAACGCCCCGGGTGGTCCGGGCGCCATCACCGCGGCGCTGTTCCTCCAGCACTTCGTCGGCAAGGTCCCGTGGGCCCACCTCGACATCGCGTCGGTCGGCGACGCTCCTGACGACAGCTTCGAGTGGACCAAGGGCCCGACCGGCTTCGGCGCCCGCGCCCTGCTCACCTGGCTCGGCACGCCCGAACCCCTGAAAGGCATCCGATGAAGGGCCTCACCGTCCGCTGGTCCCTCGCCGACGCGCCCGACGGCGTCGAGGACCAGCTCGCGACGTACGTCGCCGACACCTCCCATGCCCGGTTCACGGGCAAGGAGGGCCTGCGCTTCAAGACCTGGCGGATGCGCGGCGGCGAGTGGTTCGAAGGGTGTCTACGTGTTCGCGTCCGACGACGCCCGCCGGGAGTTCCAGGAGACCTTCGCCGCCGGCGCCGCCGAGTCGCCGGGCTCGCAGATCATCGGCAGCGCGCCGATCCTGATCGAGGAGTGCGACGTCGTGGCGATCGCCGAGGGCTGGGACGGCTTCGAGGCCACCCCGCGCGCCTAAGGCTCGTCAGCCCGAGTGCGGAGGCGCCTGCTGCGCGCGGCGCCGCATCCGATCTGGCAGCGTTGTCGGCGACTCGACGGGACTCCGTCCCGCCTTCGCACCTCCGCCTTGCCAGAGTCGGCGCGACACCACGCTCGCGACGGCGCCCGCACTGGGCAACGCGCCTGACGTCAGTCGCCGCCCTCCGGCGCCCACTCCTTCTTCGCCGCGAGCAGGCCGTCACCGACCGGCAGCAGCACGGAGACCAGGCTCTCGTTCTCGGCGACCTCGCGGCCGAGGTCGCGGATCGCGAGCGTCTCCTCGTCGCGATGGGACGGGTCGGCCACGCGGTCGTGCCAGAGCGCGTTGTCGAACGCCACGACCCCGCCGGGCCGCAGCAGCCGGAGCGCCTCCTTGAGGTAGGCGCCGTACTCGGCCTTGTCGCCGTCGCAGAACACCAGGTCGTAGTGGCCGTCGGTGAGCCGGGGGAGTACGTCGAGCGCGGCGCCGGAGATGGTCCGCACCCGCTGGGAGGCGATCCCGGCCTCGGTGAAGGTCTCCTTCGCGAGGCGCTGGTGCTCGGCCTCGATGTCGACGGTCGTCAGGACGCCGTCGGGGCGCATGCCGCGCATCAGCCACACCCCGGACACGCCGGTGCCGGTGCCGATCTCCACGACCGCGCGCGCATCGAGCACCGCGGCGAGGAACCGGAGCGCCGCTCCGCCGCCGGAGCTGATCGGGACGACCCCGACCTCCTCCGCGCGCGAACGGGCGGCGGCGAGGACGTCGTCCTCGGTCAGGTGCGCCTCGGCGTAGGACCAACTCGCGGACTTGATCGGCGTGGTGATGGCGGCCTCCTCGGTGGGGCGCGGGCCGAGTCCCGGCCGGCGTGGGCGAGCGTGGGTCGACCCTACCGCGCAGGTCGCCGGACGGGCCGCGGGAACACGGGGTGGCCCCGGCTCGTTGAGAGGGGCAGGATTGGCAGGAATCAGGGGACGCGTCTCACAGCGTTCTCTCAGCAGCAGGCCCTAGCGTGAGGAAGGTCAGGACACTGTTCGGTTCGCAGGCGCGACAGCGCGAGAAGGAGGCCCCGGTGGAGACGACCGGCGAAGTCCCTACCTGGGACGAGATCGTCGAGCGGCACTCCGACCGCGTCTACCGCCTTGCCTACCGCCTCACCGGCAACCGTCACGACGCCGAGGACCTCACGCAGGAGGTCTTCGTCCGGGTGTTCCGCAGCCTCGAGACCTACACCCCCGGCACGTTCGAGGGCTGGCTGCACCGCATCACCACCAACCTCTTCCTCGACCAGGCGCGCCGCAAGCAGCGGATCCGGTTCGACGCCCTGAGTGACGAGCGGGCGAGCCGGCTGACCAGCGCGTCGCCCTCGCCCGACGCGGCGTACGCCGACCAGACGTTCGACGACGACATCGAGCGGGCGCTGGCGACGCTGCCGCCCGACTTCCGCGCGGCCGTCGTGCTGTGCGACGTCGAGGGCCTCTCCTACGAGGAGATCAGCGAGATCCTCGGTGCCAAGCTCGGCACCGTCCGCTCCCGGATCCACCGCGGCCGCGCGATGCTGCGCAAGGGCCTGGCCCACCGCGCCCCGGGGGAGGGACGCTCGCGCTACTCCGGCCCCAACACCGGACCGATCAGCATCGGGTGGGGCGCGTCGTGATCGGTCACCTCGGATCCCGGGTGAGCGCGCTGCTGGACGGTCAGATGGACCCGGAGGAGTCCGAGCGGGCCTGGGCGCACGTCCACGCCTGCCACGCCTGCCGTGACCTCGTCGAGCGCGAGGGCTGGGTGAAGACCCGGCTGGCGGGCATGTCGTGGGGCGAGACCTCCGACGCCCGACCACCTCAAGGGCTCGCTGCTCGGATCGCCCTCGGCGTCGATGTCGATCGTCGCGCCAGCTGGCGCTCGCCGGCCCCCAGTTCCCGACGTACGGCGGCCGGTTGCGGCGCAACATCGGGCTGGTCGCCATGGGCGGTGGCGCGGTCGGCGCCGCGTTCGTCGGCGTGCTCGCGCTGGGCGCGGCTCCCGCGGACACGCCCACCATCGACCGGCCCACTCCACCCAGCATGATCCCGCCCGACTCGCCGGCCCAGCAGCGCCTCGACGGCAAGCAGCTGCCGACCGCGGACGCCCGCAGAAACGGCGCCCGTTAGGCGCGTTCACCAGCGGGGGGTGAAGATGGTGTGGTGAGCGACCACGACCAGGAGGCCCCGCCTCCGGCCGACGGCCCGGCGGCCAGCCCTGGGGACAGTCCGGCGTACGACTCGGCGGACGACGGCACCGAACAGACCCAGCCGGTGACCTTCGGGCGCCACAGTGCTCCTGACAGCGCTGCCGAGGGGACGCCGGATCGGTCGCCCGAGAGCGCCTCGTGGATGCCACCGGCCGTGCAGCCCCCGCCGGGGCAGTGGGCGCCGCCCGCTCCGCGACCGTTTCCGGCGTACGGGCAGCCGTCGCCCCCGCCGCCGCCCACGAGCCGCGTCCCCGGCTGGCTGTGGCCGGTCGTGTGCGTCGTGGCTCTCGTCGTCGGCGTCATCGGCGGCGCCTTCGGCGGCGCGCTGGTCGCGCGGCTGACCGACGACACCCCGGGGCTGGTCTCAGGCGGCCTCGACGACGTCGACACCGTCACCGAGGCACCGCTGCCCGCCGACAACGGCTCGGTCGCCGCGGTCGCGCAGGAGCTGATTCCGAGCACCGTGCAGATCTCGGCCGAGTTCGAGGGCCAGCGCGGCGCGGCGACCGGTTCCGGCTTCGTCCTGGACCGGCAGGGCCACATCATCACCAACAACCACGTCGTCGCGGACGCCGCCCAGAACGACGGGCCGATCGAGATCGTCGACCAGGAGGGCAACCGCTACCGCGCCGAGGTGGTCGGCCGCAGCCCCGTCTACGACCTGGCGGTGCTCTTCGCCAAGGACGCTCGCGGCCTGCGGCCGGCGTCGCTGGGCGCCTCGCGGGCACTGCACGTGGGCGACGGCGTGGTCGCGATCGGGTCCCCGCTGGGGCTCAGCTCGACCGTCACCGCGGGGATCGTCAGCGCGCTGGACCGGCCGGTCACCACCGGCGACTCCGGCAACCAGTCGTCCTACATCAACGCCGTGCAGACCGACGCCGCGATCAACCCCGGCAACTCGGGCGGCCCGCTGGTGGACCTGCGCGGCCGGGTCGTCGGCGTGAACAGCGCCATCGCCACGACCGGTGGCATCGCCGCCGGCGAGGCGGGCAACATCGGCGTCGGGTTCGCGATCCCGATCGAGCAGGTCCGGATCACCTCCGACCAGATCCTGCGCAGCGGCGAGGCGAGCTACCCCGTCATCGGCGCCAAGGTGGAGACCGGCGAGACCAACGGCGAGGGCGCCCGGATCGACTCCGTGCAGGAGAACACGCCCGCCGACCAGAGCGGCCTGCTCAAGGACGACCTGATCGTGAAGGTCGACGGTGAGCGCGTCACCGACGGGATCGCCCTGATCGTCGCCATCCGCACCCACCAGCCCGGCGAGACGATCGAGTTCACGATCGAGCGCGACGGTCAGGAGCAGGTCGTCGAGGTGACCCTCGGCGCCGAGACCGGCTAGGAGACTGCTGAAGAACCCTCCTAGTCCGACTCGGCCTCGACGTAGGGGTGCTTCTCGACGAAGGTGCGGGTCTCGGCGTACATCCGCTGGATGTAGTCCTCGAGCTCGGACGCTTCGACGCGCCACTGGCCGCGGCCGCCGATCTTGATCGCCGGCAGGTCACCCCGGCGGACCAGCGCGTAGACCTGGGCGCTCGACGTGCTGAGCACCTCGGCCACGTCGGCGAGGGTCAGGAATCGAGGCGTGCCGGGCATGGCCACATCGTCCCATCCCGCGCGGCGGGCACGGTACGGCGGCACGCGGACCTGTGGAGAACCAGGTGACCAGCGGGCGGTCGGGACTGCATGATGTGGCGGTGAGCAGGAATCTCGGGGGACCTGACGCGCCATCGGCCACTCGCGCCACGACACCCGGCTGGCGCGACCCGCGCCTCTGGATCGGGATCGCGATCGTCGCCGTGTCGGTGGTGACCGGCGCCCGGCTGCTGGGGTCCGCGGACGACTCGGTCGCGGTCTGGGCGGTCGAGGCCGACATGGGGACCGGCGACGCGGTCACGGCCGATGACCTGGTGGTGCGCCGGGTGCGGTTCGGCGAGGACGAGCACCTCGCCACCTACTTCCGCGCGGGCGACGAGCTGCCGGCCGACCTCCAGCTGCGACACGGAGTCGGGGCGGGGGAGCTCCTGGCCCGCGACGCGGTCGGGCCGGCGTCCGAGGGCGACACCCTGCAGCTCCCGGTGGCGGTCGACACCGCCCTGGTCCCGCCGTCGGTGCGGTCCGGGGCGATCGTCGACGTCTACCTCACCGGCAGCACCGACGAGCGCGGCGGGGCAGCGGCCGAGACCCCGGACCGGGGCGAGGCCGTGCTGACGGGCGTGGCGGTGATCGACGCCCCGCCGCTCGACGAGTCCTTCGCGGTCAGCGGCAAGCAGCAACTGGTCCTGGGCGTCTCCGCCGAGGACGCCGCCCGGTTCTTCGAGCTGGTCGGGCCGCTCGACGACCCGGCGCTCACCGTCGTCCGGAGGGGCTGACGTGGTCGTCGTCCTCGTGGTCGCGGCCGGCGCCGCGTGGGAGTCGGCAGCCCTCGCCCTGCTCGGGGAACGGGCCGGGATCGTGGTGCTCAAGCGGTGCGTCGACGTCGACGACCTCCTGGCCGCCGCCAGCGCCGGCCAGGCGCACGTCGCCGTGCTCGGGATCGACGCCCCCGGCCTCGACCAGGCCGCGGTCGAGCACCTCCGCGCGTACGCCGTCCGACCGGTCGCGATCGTGCCCGGCGGCGCGGCCCTCGACGCCGCCGCCCTGCGCGCGACCCGGATCGGGATCCGGGCGATGGTCGCCGAGGACGACCTCGCGTCCCTGCCGGACGCCGTGGCCGCGGGCGAGGAGCCACCCGACACCGTCGTCCGCCCGGCCGAGCCCGACGAGGAGGCCACCGTCTCGCCGACCGTGGCGGGGCGGGTGATCGCGGTGTGGGGCCCCGCCGGCGCCCCCGGCCGCACCACCGTCGCCACCGGCCTGGCGGCGGAGCTCGCCCGGCGCCGGCTGCGCACCGTGCTCGTCGATGCCGACCCCTACGGCGGCGCCGTCGCCCAGCAGCTCGGCATCCTCGACGAGGTGTCGGGCCTGCTGTCGGCGGCCCGGGTGGTGGCGGGCGGGATGCTCGCGGAGCGGTTCGGCTCGGTGCAGCGCTCGGTCGGGCCGCACCTGACGGTCGTGACCGGCCTGCCCCGCGCCGACCGGTGGGTGGAGATCCGCAGCGGCGTCGTCGAGCACCTGCTCGAGGTTGCGCGCGAGCACGGCCAGGTGGTCGTCGACACCGGCTTCAGCCTCGAGCAGGCCGCCACGCCCGAGTTCGGCTCCCGGCCGGGCCGCAACCAGATGACCCAGGGCGCGCTCGAGGTGGCCGACGACATCGTCGTGGTCGGCAGCGCCGACCCGGTCGGTCTGTCCCGCCTGGCCCGGGGGCTGGTCGAGCTGCGCGACCTGACCGCCGGCGCCCCCGTGCGCGTCGTGGTGAACCGGATGCGGCCCACGCTCGGCTGGTCCGAGAAGGACATCGCGGGCATGGTCGAGGGGTTCACCCGGCTCACCGGCCTGCACTTCCTCCCCGAGGACCGAGCCTGCGTCGACAAGGCGCTCGTGGCCGGCCGCACCGTCGTCGAGGTGGGCGACTCCGCCCTCGCCTCGGCGCTGGCGCGGGTCGTCGACGAGCTGGCGCCCGACACCGGCACCACGCCCGACCGCGGTCGGCTCAGGCGGTCTAGAGTCCGACGGGCGTGAGCAGCGCGCGCGAGGTCATCCCGACCGTGTGCGCCAGGCTGTCCAGCAGCCGACCGCGCAGGAAGCTCGTCCGGCGCAGCGCCCAGAGCGTCTCGACGGTGACCCACGAGAGGTCGCGCGCCTTGTCGATGTTCCAGGCGCTGATGAGGTGGACGACCGGACCGAGTCGATCGTCGACCAGCTGGCCCACCTCGTCGAGGAACGCCCGCCGGATCGGGGCCTCGACCTGGGCGAGCACGTCGTTGACCGCCTCGTAGTCCTGGTGGAGGTCGTCGGGGTCGAGCCCGCGGGCCCGGCAGGTGTCGACCACGGCGATCGGCAGGTCGTGCTCGATGTGGCTGTTCATCCCCGCGATCGCGTACTGCACGGGCACCCGGTCACCGGCACGCGCCTCGAACAACGGCCGCCAGGCGCGCGAGACGTCTCCTCCGCCACCCCCGCGTCGTACGCCGTCAGCCACAGGTGGGCGAACCGGATGTCGAGCTCGGCCATGGTCTCCGGATCCCCGAAGAGTGGCGGGTCGGCACCCGGGCCGGCCAGCAGCTCGCCGATCCGCTCGGTGACGGTGAGGTACATCCGGTTGAACACGGCAACGCCGTCACCGGCGGGCAGCTCCGCGTCGATCTCGCGCATCCGGGCGACGACGCCCTCGACAGTCGTGGGCAGGCTCACGAGCCGAGTATCGACCCATCGGCGGCGCTCAGGCAGCGAACAGCAGGTAGAGGCCACCCACCGTGAACGCGATCATCGCGAACAGCAACGGCAGCTGGCCGGTCAGCTGGTGCCGTTTCGGCAGCAGCCTGATCGCCCGCTCGTGGGCCGCGATCACGCCCAGCACGTGCCCGACCACCACGGCGACCACCTTGGTGTTCGCGAGGAACGTCGGGTGGAAGGACAGCCAGTAGTTCACGGTCAGGTCGGCGGTGCCGAGCCAGTCGCTGCCCCTGCCCAGCGGGTCGGAGGCCTGCACCAGCGTCTGCTGGCCGTACTCCACGAAGTAGGTCAGGTAGTGGGCGATGATGTAGCCGACGATGATCGGCACGATCGAGTGCGCGAACTTGTCCGGCAGGTCTCGTCGCCGGGTGCCCGGCCCGACGCCGGTGGTCATGGTGCCGATCGCGAAGATCAGGCCGACCCCCACGCAGAACCCCAGCAGGGCCAGGTTGTTGAGCAGCGGCACCGACGCGGTGCTCTGCTGGGTGAACTGGACCCAGACGCTGGAGTCCTTGAACGAGTCGAACGCCGTGCTGCCGAAGAGCACCGCCGTCACGCCGAGCAGGCCGGGCGCGACCGGGACGGTGTCGAGGTTGGCCAGCGGGCTGCGGACGACGAGCAGGTCGTCGCGCCGGCCCCAGACCGACAGCTTCGCGACCAGGCTGGAGTAGACCTCGAACGGGTCACCGCGCTCGTAGAACCGGTTGCCGAACAGGGCACCGCCGAGCAGCATCAGCGCGACGTACACCGCGCACCACAGGCGGACCGGCCCGAGCTCCGTGGAGTGGGGGTAGACGAGCTCGAGCCACACGAACGCGAACAGGCCGACCGCGGCCGGCCAGTAGCCGAGCCGCTCGGGGTAGGTGAACACGCCGCGGTCCGGGTCGCTGCCCGACAGCTTCGCGAACGCCAGGTTGATGGTGCGGACCGGGCTGATCGCCTTCCACACGGGTCCGAGCAGGAGCGAGGCGGGAACCAGCCCGACCCACCACCAGACGTAGAACATCCCGAAGATCGGGTTGGTCAGCAGGTCCTTGCCGATGACCGCGGCCATGGCGGCGTACAGGAACACGACCATGCCGAGCACGCGCGCGGCCACGACGTACGCCGTCGAGTCGACGATCGCCGCGAGCCACGCCGGTGCCGGCCGCCCGCTCGTGCGCTCGTCGTACCTCGGCTCCCGCCAGGCGATGGCCAGGACGGTGAACGAGACGGTGAGCGCGGCGACCGCGCCGGCGATCGCCAGCTCGGGCGAGATGGGCAGGTCCTTGGCCCCGCCGATCCCGTGGGCCAGCGTGATCCCGTCGGAGCGCACGGGGCTAGCTGACCTCGAGCTGGACGATGACCTTCTCCAGCTCGTGGGACTCCACCTCGACCACGCCGGGCTCGTCGATGGTCAGCTTCAGGGTCGTGGTGCCGGTGCCGTAGGGGAGCTCCTGCTCCGGGTTGGAGTGCACGTGCAGCTCGCCCGGCTCGTCGGCCTTGACCTGGAGGGTGATCGGCTCGCCGGCCTTGACGTCGACCCGCTCGCCGTTGGGCTCGACCGTGTCGCCGGAGAAGGTGATCTCGATCGTCTGGCTGTCGGTGGTGGTGCCGTCGGATCCCTCGGTGGGTTCGTCCTCGCCGCAGCCCGCGAGGAGCCCGACCGTGCAGAACAGGACCACCAGGACGGCGGCACAGCGACGCATCGTTGAAGTCCTCCTTCTCGTGGGGCGAGCACCCACCGGGTGCTCGCCTCTGCCAGAATCCCACGTTGAGCAAGCCCCTCGGGGACCGGCCCCCGAGCGGGTCCCGCTCGCACCGACGAAAGGGGATCGTGATGACCCAGCGGCTCCGGCCGCGGGACCTGGCGTTCCTCGCCGAGGAGTCCCCGTCGGCACCACGGCACAACGCGACCGTCGAGATCTTCGAGCCCGGATCCTCCGGCTTCGCCTACGAGCGGCTCGTCGAGCTGATCGGCGACCGGATCTCGTTCGTTCCCCGCTACCGGCAGCGGGTGCGGTTCGTCCCCGGCCGCCTGGCCAACCCGGTCTGGCTGGATGATCCTCGCTTCGACCTCGGTTTTCACGTACGCCGGTCCGCGCTGCCGCGGCCGGGGAGCCACGACCAGCTCCGCGAGCTCGTGGCCCGGATCGTCTCCCGGCCACTCGACCGCAACCGCCCGCTGTGGGAGGTGTACTTCGTCGAGGGACTCGCCGACGGGCGGGTCGCGGTGCTGTCGAAGTCGCACCAGGCGCTCGTGGACGGCGTCGACACGGTCGACCTCGGGCAGGTGCTGCTCGACAAGAGCGAGGAGCCGCGCGGCCTCGGCGGCGACGGCTGGACTCCGACGCGGCAGCCGTCGTCGGGCAGCATGGTCGCCGAGGCGGTCAAGGACTCCTGGGACCACCCGAGCCTGGTGCTCGACACCGTGCGCACCAACACCAGCGCGGTGCTCCGCGGCGCCGAGACGGCGGCCAGCCGGGTCGGGGCGGTCGCCAACGCGCTGTCGAACCGCCGCTCCCCGCGCGCTTCGCCGATCGAGGGCCCGTTGTCGCAGCAGCGCCGGTTCGTCGCCGTACGCACCGACCTCGCGGCGTACCGCAAGGTCCGCCAGGCGCACGGCGGCACCGTCAACGACGTCATCCTGGCGACCGTCACCGGGGCGCTGCGCGCCTGGCTGATGACCCGCGCCGAGTCCCTCTCGGGGATGCGGAAGATCAAGGCGGTCGTGCCGATCTCGGTGATCGACGAGGAGCTGGAGGCCACCTCGCTCGGCACCCAGATCGCGGCCCACCTGGTGAGCCTCCCGGTGGGCGAGGCGAGTCCGGTCGTGCGACTCCACCAGGTCTCCTACTCCTTCCAGGCACACAAGGAGACCGGGCGGGCCGTGGCCGCCAACCGGCTCGCCGGGATCGCCGGGTTCGCGCCCGCGACGTTCCACGCGATCGGCTCGCGGGTCGCCGCCACCGAGATGCGCCGCGGAGCCCAGATCAGCATCACCAACGTGCCCGGCCCGCAGTCGCCGCTGTACGCCGCGGGCGCCCGGATGCTGGAGACCTACCCCGTCCACCCGCTCCAGCCCGGCCACGCGCTCTCGATCGGGGTGACGTCGTACGACGGCAGCGTGTTCTACGGCATCACCGCCGACCACGACATGCTGCCCGACGTCGACGTCCTCGGGCAGTGCGTGACCGAGGCGCTCGACGAGCTGCTGGACACGGCGAGCGGCGCCCGCCCGCGCGTTCCCCGGGGTCGCAAGAAGCCGCCGCCGAAGAAGGCGTCGCCCGAGTCATGAGCGTCCGCGTCTACCTCCCGGCCACGCTCGCGGCGCTCGCGACGTACGACGCGTCGGGCGAGATCCCGGCCGACGTCGCGCGGGTGACGGCGGCCGACGAGAGCGAGGACGCCGAGTACGCCTCGTTGATGGAGGCGGCGGCCGTTTCCCGTGAGCTGTTGGCGGGCCCGGGGCGCAGGGTCGTGCTGGTGGCCGAGGTGGCGCAGTCCGACGGTGTGGTGCCGATGGACCGGGTCGTTGCCGTCCACGTCGACACGGCCGAAGACGCCGAGGAGGACGACGACCTCGCGTGGTACGCGAGCCAGGAGATCCCGGACCTGATTTCGACACACCCCTAATTTCGACAAGGGGAACCACCGGTGACAACATCGCGTTCATGGACGCTGTCACCCACCCGCCGGCTCCGGTCAACGAGCCCAACCTGACCTACGCTCCCGGCTCCGCGGAGCGCAAGGAGCTCGAGTCCGAGATCGACCGGCTCGAGCGCAAGCAGCACGACCTCAAGGCTCACATCGGGGGACGTCGGCGGTCGGGCGGCGGGGCGGAGATCAAGGTCGTCCAGCCCCACGACCACCAGCACGTGCTCGGCGTACTGAAGAACTCCACGCAGGCCGACGCGAAGGCCGCCGTCGGCCGCGGCCGGGAAGGCCGCGCCCGAGTGGCGTGCCCTGGACTTCGACGACCGCGCCGCGGTCATCCTGAAGGCGGCCGACCTGCTGGCCGGCCCGTGGCGGCAGCGGATCAACGCGGCGACCGTGCTGGGCCAGTCCAAGACGGCCTTCCAGGCCGAGATCGACAGCGCCTGCGAGCTGATCGACTTCTGGCGCTTCAACGTGCACTACGCGCAGCAGATCCTGGCCGAGCAGCCGATCCGCGAACAGCCCCGGCATCTGGAACCGCACCGACCACCGCCCGCTCGAGGGCTTCGTCTACGCGATCACGCCGTTCAACTTCACCGCGATCGCCGGCAACCTGCCGACCGCGCCCGCGCTGATGGGCAACACGGTGGTCTGGAAGCCGTCGCCGACCCAGCAGCTCGCGGCGTCGCTGACGATGCAGCTGCTCGAGGAGGCGGGGATGCCGCCGGGCGTCATCAACATGCTCCCCGGCGACGGCCTCGAGGTCTCGAAGGTCGCGCTCGCGCACCCCGACCTCGCCGGCATCCACTTCACCGGCTCCACGCCGACCTTCCAGCACCTGTGGCGCACGGTCGGCGAGAACATCACGTCGTACCGCTCCTACCCACGGATCGTGGGGGAGACCGGCGGCAAGGACTTCATCGTCGCCCACCCCTCCGCCGACCCCGAGGTGCTGAAGACCGCGATGATCCGCGGCGCCTTCGAGTTCCAGGGCCAGAAGTGCTCGGCCGCCAGCCGCGCCTACGTGCCGAAGTCGGTGTGGAAGAAGATCCGCGACTCGTTCGTGGCCGAGGTCGACTCGATCGCGATGGGCGACCCGACCGACTTCCACAACTTCATGGGCGCGGTCATCGACGACCGTGCGTTCGCCAAGCACAAGGCGGCGATCACGCGGGCCAAGCGGACCAACAAGCTCCAGGTCATCGCCGGTGGTCAGGTCGACGACTCCGTCGGCTACTTCGTCCGCCCGACCGTGGTCGAGGGCGGCGACCCGACCGACCAGATGTTCCACACGGAGTACTTCGGTCCGATCCTGGCGGTCCACGTCTACGACGACGACCGGTTCGAGAAGGTCGTCGGCCAGATGGAGTCGATCGCGCCGTACGCCCTCACCGGTGCGATCATCGCCCAGGACCGCCGCGCGGTCGCGTGGGCCCAGGACGCGCTGCGGTTCGCCGCCGGCAACTTCTACATCAACGACAAGCCGACCGGCGCGGTCGTCGGGCAGCAGCCGTTCGGTGGCGCCCGCGCCTCCGGCACCAACGACAAGGCTGGCGCCGCGGCCAACCTGATGCGCTGGACCAGCCCGCGCAGCCTCAAGGAGACGTTCGCCCCGCCGACCGACTACCGCTACCCCTACATGGGCTGACCCGGACACGCTGACCCGTCGCTAATCAGCGACGGGTCAGCGCACAATGGGCACGATGACACCCCTTCACATGGGCGCGCTGCACCCGGTCGAGCAGGCGATGACCCTGCTGCTCGCGTTCGGCCCGTTCGTGGTGCTCGGGATCGTCATCGTCGTACGCCGGCGCGCGGAGCGCCGCGAGGACGTTCAGCGCGAGAGGTAGTCGCGGCCGACCCGGTTCTCGACCTTGAGCGCCTTGAGCAGCAGGTCGGAGATCAGGCCCTCGATCTTGCCTCCGACCAGCGGGATGCTGACCTTGATCGTCAGGTCGACGGTCTCCGTCGTCACCCCGCCGGACTCCACCAAGGTGGCCGTGCCGGTCATCTCGCCGGGCTTGCCCGGGATGGTGACCGTGATGTCGGCGTCGGTCGCCGACGTCCACGACTCCTGCTGCACGATGTTGATCTCGTCGCCGACGAGCTTCTTGGCGAACGACGGGATCCCGGTCGCGGCCTGGACCTGGTCGATGGTGACCTGCATCCCCTCGCCGTCGGGGTCGACGTTGACCATCGCCCGGAGCACGCGCTGCTCGTCGCAGACCTCCTCGCGGAAGGCCGGGTCGCCCAGCATCGCGGCGACGTCGGCCATCGGCGCGTCGTACGTCAGGTCGTGGCGCAGGCGCTTGGACATCAGCTGTTCTCCTTCAGCCAGGCCTGGCCGACCTCGTGCTCGATCTCGAGCCCGCGCGTGACCTGCTCCTCGAGCAGGCCCTCGAGCTTGCCGCCGATGAGCGGCACCTTGACCTTGATCTCGAGCTCGTAGACCTGGGTCGTGCCGTTTCCGGTCGGCACCAGCGCGATCGTCCCGTCGATGCTGCTCGGCTTGCCGGGGGCCTCGATCCGGAGGCTGCCGATGGTCTCGTCGGCCCACTCCTCCACGGCGACGGCGCGGGTGGTGTCACCGGCGAACTTCCTCGCGAACGACGGCAGCCCGTCGGTGCGCTGGACCTGGTCGTTGGTGAAGACGAACCCTTCGCCGGAGCGGTCCACGGCGACCTTCGCGGACACCACGTCCTGGGCCGCGCTGACCTTCTCCCGGAAGGCCGGGTCGGCCAGCATCTCGAACACCGCGGACGGCGTGTCGTCGTAGAAGTGCTCGTGTCGGAGGCGCATGTCGCCATCCTTGCGCAGCGTCCGGCGACCCGGCCACGGCCCCCGGTGTGGCGCATGTTGTGTGCCCACACCGAGGGTCCTAGGGTCAAGACGTGTCCACGACGCTCGACCGTGAGAAGTCCGAACTCCTGGCCAAGGCGATCGACCTTGCCCTGGCTCGCAAGGGGGCCGGTGGGCCGCCCCACGAGACGGTCGGCAGCCTCCTGAAGTCCTACTACCGTCACGTCGCTCCCGAGGACGTCACCGACCGCACCGACATCGACCTGTACGGCGCGCTCGCGTCCCACTTCAAGCTCGCCAGCACCCGCCCGCAGGGCACCGCCCAGGTGCGCGTCTTCACACCGGCGGTCAGCGAGGCCGGCTGGAGCGCCAGCGGCCACTCCGTCGTCGAGGTCGTCACCGACGACATGCCGTTCCTGGTCGACTCGCTGACGATGGAGCTGAACCGCCAGCTCCGCGACGTGCACGTGGTCATCCACCCCCAGTTCGACGTCGAGCGCGACATCACGGGCGCGCTGCAGGCGGTGATGCCGGTCGCCGACGGCTCGGTCCAGGCGCCCGAGGACGCGATCCGCGAGTCGTGGATGCACATCGAGATCGCGCGGGTCCCCGACGACGAGGACACCGGAGCCATCGAGGATTCGCTGCTCCGCGTGCTGCGCGACGTACGCGAGTCGGTCGAGGACTGGGAGAAGATGCACGGCCAGGTCCTGGCCATCGTCGACGAGCTCGCGAACGACGGGCTGCCGCTGTCCGACGAGGAGGTCGCGCAGGGCAGCGACCTGCTCCGGTGGCTGGCCTCCGACCACTTCACCTTCCTCGGCTACCGCGAGTACCGCCTCGAGACCGACGGCGACGACGTGATGCTCCGGGCGACGCCCGGCACCGGCCTCGGGATCCTCCGGGCCGACCAGGACATGTCGGCGTCGTTCGGCAAGCTGCCCGCGCTGGTCAAGGAGAAGGCGCGCGAGAAGACGCTGCTCGTCCTGGCCAAGGCCAACTCCCGCGCCACCGTGCACCGCCCGGCGTTCCTCGACTACGTCGGGGTCAAGTCGTTCGACGAGAACGGCGAGGTCATCGGCGAGCGCCGGTTCCTCGGCCTGTTCTCCAGCGCCGCCTACACCGAGTCGCTGACCCGGATCCCGCTGCTCCGCGAGAAGGCGACCGAGGTGCTGCGCCGGATCGGCTTCGACCCGCGCAGCCACGCCGGCAAGGCGTTGATGGACACCCTCGAGACCTACCCGCGCGACGAGCTGTTCCACACCCCCGTCGACGAGCTGGCCCCGATCGCGGAGGCCGTGATGCACGCCCGGGAGCGCCGCCAGCTGCGGATGTTCATCCGGCGCGACACCTACGGCCGCTACGTCTCCGTGCTGGTCTACCTGCCGCGGGACCGCTACAACACCAACGTCCGCGAGCGGTTCTCCGCCATCCTCAAGGACCGTCTCGGCGGAGACTCCGTCGAGTTCAGCGCCCGGGTGACCGAGTCCACGACCGCCAACGTCCACTTCGTGATCCACCCGCCCAAGGGCGAGGAGATCGCCGAGGTCGACATCGCCGACCTCGAGCGCCGGCTCGCCGAGGCCTCGCGCTCGTGGCGCGACGACTTCGCCACCGCCGTCATGAACGAGTACGGCGAGGAGTCGGGTGCGCGCCTGGCCCGGCAGTACGTCGACTCCTTCCCCGAGGCCTACAAGGAGGACTTCCTCCCGGCGACGGCGTCCTTCGACCTCGGTCGGCTCGAGGCGCTGTCCTCGGTCACCGACGCCGAGGGCATCGACCTGTCGCTGTACGAGGAGATGGACGCCGGACGCGGCGAGGCCCGGTTGAAGGTGTTCCGGGTCGGACCGGCGCTCTCGCTGTCGGAGATCCTGCCGATGCTGTCCTCGATGGGGGTCGAGGTCGTCGACGAGCGGCCCTACCAGCTCGAGGGGCTCGGACGCCCGACGTTCATCTACGAGTTCGGGCTGCGTTACGGCCAGATGGTGCCCGCGCTGGCGCGCGAGCTGTTCCAGGACGCCCTGCGCGCGGTGTGGGACGGCTACAACGAGATCGACGGGTTCAACGCGCTGGTGCTCGGGGCCGGCCTGACCTGGCGGCAGGCGACCGTGCTCCGCGCGTACGCGAAGTACATGCGGCAGGGGAACTCGCCGTTCGCGCTCGACTACATCGAGGACGCGCTGCGCAACAACGTCGACATCACCCGGCTGCTGGTGCAGCTGTTCGAGTCGCGGTTCGACCCGGGCAAGAACGGCCTGTCGGCCAGGGACGAGGCGCGCGTCGCCAAGGTCGAGGAGGTCGAGCGTCGGCTGACCCGCGCGCTGGACGAGGTGGTCAGCCTCGACCACGACCGCATCCTGCGGTCCTACCTGACCCACATCAAGGCCACCCTGCGCACCAACTACTTCCAACCCGCGGGCGGCCACCCCGACCGCGTGCACCCCTACATGTCGTTCAAGCTCGAGCCGTCGGCGATCCCCGACCTGCCCGAGCCGCGGCCGAAGTACGAGATCTTCGTGTACTCGCCGCGCGTCGAGGGGGTCCACCTGCGGTTCGGCTCCGTCGCCCGCGGTGGCCTGCGCTGGTCGGATCGCCGCGACGACTTCCGCACCGAGATCCTCGGCCTGGTCAAGGCGCAGATGGTGAAGAACACCGTGATCGTGCCGGTGGGCGCCAAGGGCGGCTTCTTCTGCAAGCAGCTGCCCGACCCCAGCAACCGCGACGCGTGGCTGGCCGAGGGCATCGCCTGCTACAAGACGTTCATCTCCGGCCTGCTCGACATCACCGACAACCTGGTCGAGGGCGAGCTCATCTCGCCGCTGGGCGTGGTCCGGCACGACGGGGACGACTCCTACCTGGTGGTCGCCGCCGACAAGGGCACCGCGACGTTCTCCGACATCGCGAACGGCGTGGCGATCGACTACGGCTTCTGGCTGGGTGACGCCTTCGCCAGCGGCGGGTCGGTCGGGTACGACCACAAGGCCATGGGCATCACCGCGCGCGGCGCGTGGGTCGCGGTGCAGCGGCACTTCCGCGAGCGCGGCATCGACTGCCAGAACGAGGACTTCACCGCCGTCGGCATCGGCGACATGAGCGGTGACGTGTTCGGCAACGGCATGCTGTGCTCCGAGCACACCCGTCTGGTGGCCGCGTTCGACCACCGCGACATCTTCCTCGACCCGGACCCCGACGCGGCGACGTCGTACGCCGAGCGGCGCCGGCTCTTCGACCTGCCGCGCTCGAGCTGGCAGGACTACGACACCTCCCTCATCTCCGAGGGCGGCGGCATCTTCCCCCGCGCCCTGAAGTCGATCCCGCTCAACGACGCGATCCGCACCTCGCTGGGCATCGACGACGGCATCCCCGCGATGACCCCGGCCGAGCTGATGAAGGCGATCCTGCAGGCGCCCGTCGACCTGCTCTGGAACGGCGGCATCGGGACCTACGTCAAGGACAGCGACGAGACGCACGCCGACGCGGGCGACAAGGCGAACGACGCGATCCGGGTCAACGGCCGCGACCTGCGCGCGAAGTGCGTGGGCGAGGGCGGCAACCTCGGGTTCACCCAGCTCGGCCGGATCGAGTACGCCGTCGACGGCGGCCGCATGAACACCGACTTCATCGACAACTCGGCCGGTGTCGACACCTCCGACCACGAGGTCAACATCAAGATCCTGCTCGACCGGGTGGTCGGCGACGGCGACCTCACCGAGAAGCAGCGCAACACACTGCTCGCCGGGATGACCGACGAGGTGGCCGAGCTGGTCCTCAACGACAACTACGAGCAGAACCTCGCCCTCGCGAACGCCGACTTCAACGCCCCGTCGCTGCTGCACGTCCACGAGGACTGGATGAAGCAGCTGGAGCGGCGCGGGGTCCTCAACCGCGAGCTCGAGGCGCTGCCGACCGTCCGCCAGGTGCGCCGGCGGGGCGACCGTGGCGAGGGCCTGACCGTGCCCGAGCTGTCGGTGCTGCTGGCCTGGACCAAGATCGTGCTGGCCGACGAGCTGCTGGCCAGCGACCTCCCCGACGATCCCTACCTCGACCTCGACCTCAAGGCCTACTTCCCGAAGCCGATGCAGGAGGGCTTCCAGGGCCAGATCGAGGAGCACCCGCTGCGGCGCGAGATCATCGTGACCCGGGTCGTCAACGACCTGGTCAACGGCGCCGGCATGACGTTCTGGCCCCGACTGGCGGGCGAGACGGGTGCGACCGCAGCCGAGCTCACCCGCGCCAACTTCGTGGCCCGCGAGATCTTCGGGTCGCTCCAGATGCGCGACGAGCTGAAGACCTACGACAACATCCTCGACGCCCGCGTGCAGACCCGGATGCGGCTGGAGATGCGCACCCTCGTCGAGCGCGCGTCGCGCTGGCTCGTCACCAACCGGCGCCCTCCGCTCGACAGCCAGGGCACCGTGGAGTTCTTCAGCCAGCCGGTGCAGCGGGCGATGGCAGTGCTCCCCGAGCTGATGACCGGACGCGAGCTGACGGCGTTCCAGGAACGCCGCGACGGGCTCGTGGAGCAGGGAGTCCCCGAGGACCTGGCGTCGCGCGTGGCGGTGCTCAACCCGGCGTACACGTTGCTCGGCATCGTCGAGATCGCCGACCGCGAGGACCTCGACCCCTCCGACGTCGCGCGGCTGCACTTCGCGCTCGGCGAGCGGCTCGGCCTGCCCGCCGTCGTCCAGCGGATCCTTGCCCTGCCGCGCGAGGACCGGTGGCAGACGATGGCGCGCGGAGCCCTCCGCGACGACCTGTACGCCGTCCACATCCAGCTCACCGCGCAGGTCCTCCTGGCCACGTCGCCCGACGACTCGATCCCGGCGCGCGTCGCCGCCTGGGAGGACGACGACAGCGTGGTGGTCGGCCGCGCCGTCGCCACGCTCGAGGAGATCTGCGCCGACGACTCGGCCGACCTGGCCCGGATGTCGGTGGGGCTACGCGTGGTCCGCGGGCTGCTCAAGTCCGGATGACCGACGTCGCCGGGGTCGCCGAGACGGTACGCCGCACCACGTCGGGGGAGGTCACCTCCCGGTCCGAGGTGGAGGCCGCGCTCGAGCGGATCGCGGCCGCCGATCCACACCTGAACGCCTTCTCCGTGGTGCTGGCCGACAGCGCCCGCCGCGAAGCCAACGCCCGTGACGAGCTGCTGGCCTCGGGCGCGACGCCCGGCCCGCTGCACGGCGTTCCGATCGCGATCAAGGAGGAGATCGACGTCGCCGGCACGGTGACGACGTTCGGCGGTGAGGCCAACTCCACGCCGGTCGCCGACGACGCCGAGATGGTCAGGCGACTCCGGGCGGCGGGTGCGGTCGTGATCGGCAAGACGACGATGCCGGAGTTCGGCGCCTTCCCCTACACCGAGTCCGTCTCGCGCGGGATCACGCGCAACCCGTGGGACCCGACCCGGACCCCCGGCGGTTCCAGCGGTGGTACGGCGGCCGCGGTGGCAGCGGGCATGGTGCCGGTCGGCCTGGGCGGCGACGGCGGCGGGTCGATCCGGATTCCCAGCGCCTGCTGCGGAGTGTTCGGCCTCAAGCCCCAGCGCGGCCGGGTGACCACTGCCCCGCAGCCGCACCTCTGGTACGCCCTCGGCACCTCCGGGCCGCTGAGCCGCAGCGTGCTCGACAGCGCCATCGTCTACGACGTCATCCGCGGGAACGTCGAGGGCGACCTGTACGCCGCGGGGGAGTCCGGGTCGTTCGTCGAGGCGGCGGGCCGCGATCCGGGCCGGCTGCGGATCGGCTGGTCGACGAAGCCGGTGACGCTCGGCGTCCGCCCGGACCCGGTGCACGTGCAGGTCGTGCAGGAGACGGCGAGGCTGCTCGCCGACCTCGGCCACGACGTACGCGAGATCGACCCGCGCTACCCGGACCCGACGCCGGCGTTCGTGCCGCAGTTCTTCGCGGGCATCCGCTACGAGTCCGACCTGGTCGAGCACTACGACCGGCTGGAGCGGCGTACCCGCCAGACCTACCGGATGGGCTCGTGGGTGACGCCGAAGGTCATCGACTGGGCCCTCGCGCAGACCGAGAAGGTGTCGGTGAAGGCCAACCGGGTCTTCGACGACTGCGACGTGCTGCTCACGCCGACGATCGCCCACCGCCCGCCCAAGGTCGGGATCCTCGGCGGCAAGGGCACCGTCGGCTCGGCGCTCGCGTCGATGCCGGCCATCGCGTACGTCGCCCTCTGGAACGTCGCCGGCAACCCCGCCGCCTCGGTCCCGTGCGGACCGGGCCCCGACGGCCTGCCGACGTCGGTCCAGCTGGTCGGCCCGACGGACGGCGAGACCACGCTGGTGAGCCTCTCCGCCCAGCTCGAGAGCGCGCGTCCCTGGCCCCTTGTCGCCGGCGGATATGGTCGAGCATCGTGAGTGCGATCGAGGTGCACGACCTCGCGATGGCGTACGGCGAGCTCAAGGCGGTCGACGGGGTCGACTTCGAGGTCGCCGAGGGGGAGTTCTTCGGCATCCTCGGGCCCAACGGCGCCGGCAAGACCACGACGCTGGAGATGATCGAGGGCCTGCGCAAGCCGGATGCCGGCACGATCACCGTGCTCGGCCAGTCTCCGTGGCCGCGGAACCCCAGGTTGTTGCCGAGGATCGGCGTCCAGCTCCAGGCCTCGTCGTTCTTCGAGCGGCTGACGGCGCGCGAGCAGATCCAGACCTTCGCTGCCCTCTACGGCCTGCCCGCCGCGCGCGGCGACGAGTGGCTGGAACGGGTCGGTCTCGTCGACAAGGCGGGCACGCGCGTGGAGGACCTCTCCGGTGGCCAGGCGCAGCGGCTCTCGATCGCGTGTGCGCTGGTGCACGACCCGGACGTGGTGTTCCTCGACGAGCCGACCTCGTCGCTCGACCCGCAGGCCCGGCGGAACCTCTGGGACCTGCTGTCTGGCCTCAACGACTCGGGTCGCACCGTCGTGCTGACCACCCACTACATGGATGAAGCAGAGGTTCTGTGCGATCGGGTCGCGATCATGGACCACGGCCAGATCCTGCGGCTGGACACTCCGGCCGCGCTCATCCGTGGCCTGGACGCGCCGACCCGGATCACGGTCAACCCGGGGCAGCTGACGCCCGACGACGCCCGGGCGCTCGCGGCCGTCGACGAGGCCGAGGCGCGGCCCGACGGGCTGGTGCTGATGACGAGGTCGCCCGCCACGGTGGTCGCGCGGCTGGCCGAGCTCCAGCAGCTCGACGGCGTGCGGGTCAGCACGGGCACGCTCGAGGACGTCTTCCTCGAGCTCACCGGGCGGGAGTACCGCGCATGAACACCCCACGAAACCGCTCGCTGCGCTCGCGCTTCCGCGGGGACCCCGGATGAGCGACACCCGGCAGACCGAGGCACCGACCAGCGAGACGACCTCGCGCCCGGGAGGACGTACGGCGCGCCCGTTCCTCGCCCTGTCGCTCGCGATCCTGCGCGGCTTCCTGCGCGACAAGTCGTCGGTGTTCTTCGCCATCGTCTTCCCGCTGATGTTCCTGGTGCTCTTCGGCGGCATCTTCGGCAACCAGAGCCAGTCGAAGGTCGACATGATCCAGGTCGGCGACGTCGCCCTGGTCGACAACCTGCCGCCGGACGCGAAGGCGGCGTTCGAGGACACCTTCGAGGTGACCCACACCGACGACCTCGACGCGGCCCTGGAGGAGGTCCGCAAGGGCGACGCCGACGTGGCCATCGCGGAGCAGGGCAACACCGTCGTCGCCCACTACACGCAGACCGACCAGGTGAAGGCCGCGGTCACCCAGGGCGCGCTGCGCGCGTTCGTGGACGGCGCGAACGTCGCCGCGAGCGGTACGCCGCCGACGTACACCCTCGAGACGCAGAGCGTCGAGGACGACTCGCTCGACACCATCCAGTACGTCACGCCCGGACTGCTCGGCTGGGCGATCGCGATGAGCGCCAGCTTCGGCGCGGCCGCGACCCTCCAGGGGTGGCGACAGAGCAAGCTGCTGCGCCGGCTGCAGCTCGCGCCGGTCTCGACCCGCACGGTGGTCGGCGCCCGCGTCGCCGTCACCGTCGCGATCGCGCTGACCCAGATGGCGATCTTCCTCGGCCTCGGCACGGCCGCGTTCGGCCTGCGGCTCACGGGCGCGTGGTGGGTGTCGGTGCCGCTGCTGGTGGTCGGCACCCTGTGTTTCATGTCGGTGGGCCTGCTCGCCGGCTCGGTCACCAAGACCACCGAGGGCGCGGTCAACATGGCGAACTTCCTGGTGCTGCCGATGGCGTTCCTCAGCGGGTCGTTCTTCCCGCTCGACGCGGCACCGGCCTGGCTGCAGGCGTTCTCGCACGTGCTCCCGCTCTACTGGCTCAACGAGGGCATGCTCGACGTGATGGTGCGTGGCGAGCCGTGGACGGCGGCCCTGCTGCCGATGGCGGTGCTGGCGGCGTTCGCGACGGTGCTGACGCTGGTCAGTGCGCGCCTGTTCAAGTGGGAGACGAGCTGACGTTCGTCAGGACAGGTAGATCGCGGCGACGATGCCGGTGATCACGATCGCCACGCGAAGCGCGGTCTCGGGCAGGTAGTTGCCGATCCGGGCGCCGACGTACCCACCGACGACGGAGCCGACGGCGAGCAGCACCACCGCCGTCCACTCGAGCTCCGCGATGAACAGGAAGATCACGCTGGCGACGACGTTGGCCGCGAGCACGGCGAGGGTCTTCAGGGCGTTGACGATCCGGAACTCCAGGTCGGTGCCGAAGCCCAGGACGGCCATCATCATCACGCCCGAGCCCGCGCCGAAGTACCCGCCGTACACGCCGGTGAGGGCGGCGAAGAACGTCGTCAACGGGGACATGTGCTCGCGGCGCTCCTGCGGGCCGTCGGCCCGGCGGCGTACCCACTTCTTCAGCGTCGGCTGCGCGCCGACGAGCAGGCAGGTGAACAGGATCAGCCAGGGCACGATCTGCTCGAACACCTCGGGCGGGAGGGCGAGCAGCAGGATCGCGCCGGCGACCGACCCGACGGCACACGTGATGATCACGAGCGCGGTGACCACGGGGTGCTCGGCCAGCTCGCGGCGGTAGCCGAACGAGCCGCTCACCCCGGCCGGCGTCATGCCGACCGTGTTGGAGGCGTTCGCGACGACCGGCGGCAGCCCGACGGCGACCAGGACGGGGAAGCTCAGCAGCGAGGCGACGCCCACGGTCGAGGTCATGATGCCCGCGCCGAAGCCGGCCGCCACGACGGCGAGCTGTTCGAGACCCGTCATTCGGGCTCGCGGAGGAGGGCGACGTCGCTGACCATCTCGACGTGGGCGTGCATGGCGCTGGCAGCGGCCTCGGAGTCGCCGGCGCGGATGGCCTCGGCGATCGCGCGGTGGCCGGCGAGCGAGTCGCGGGGGCGGCCGGGCTGGGACAGGGACTCGAGCCTCGACTCCTTGATCAGGTCTCCGATCTCGTCCATCAGCCGCGCCAGCAGCAACGAGTGGGCCGCCGCGGTGACGGCCCCGTGGAACCGTTCGTCACCCTCGACGCCGCGGCCGCCCTCGTCGACGTCGCGCTCCATCGCGGCCAGCGCGTCGTCGATCCGGGCCAGGTCCTCGTCGGTCCGGCGTACGGCGGCCAGGGCGGCGATCTTGGTCTCGAGCGCGTCGCGGGTCTCGATCACCTCGGGCAGCCGGTCGGCGTGTGCGCGGATGGCGTCGACGATCCTCGCCGAGGCCGGGGGCTTCCTGAGGACGGTGCCGTCGCCGTGGCGGACCGCGACGACGCCGATCACCTCGAGCGCCACCAGGGCCTGGCTCAGCGTCGCCCGGCTGACCCCCAGTCGGCTCGCCAGCTCGCGCTCGGGTGGGAGCTTGTCGCCGGCCGTGAGGCCGTTCGTCGCGACCCACGTGGTGATCTGCTCCGCGACCTGCTCGTAGAGACGCGTACGCAGGAGCCGTTCGGGGAACACTGACGTCACCGACGGTGTCTCACGCATGGAGCCACCCTATTGACTCCCGCCTCATTGGACTAGAGGCTAGGCCACTGAGCCACAGCGTGATGGCGGTCACTCGGGCCCGGCGCCGCGGCACAGGAGGAAGTCATGGGAGCGGAATGGGTCGCAATCATCGGGCTGGTGGCGCTGTTCGTCGTCGGGACGGTGATGCCGATCAACATGGGCGCGCTGGCCTACGTCGCCGCGTGGCTGGTCGGGATGTACGCCCTCGACCTGGACGAGAAGGAGATCGTCGCCGGAGTCAGCGGTGACCTGATCCTGACCCTGATCGGGGTCACCTACCTGTTCGCGATCGCGAAGCAGAACGGCACGGTCGACCTGATCGTCCAATCCGCGGTCAAGGGTGTCCGTGGCCGGGTGGCGCTCATCCCGTGGGTGATGTTCGGGGTGACCGCGCTGCTCACCGCGATCGGCGCCGTCAGTCCCGCGGCCTGCGCGATCATCGGTCCCGTCGCTCTCGGCTTCGCCGGCCGCTACGGCATCAGCGCGCTGATGATGGGCATGATGGTCGTCCACGGCGCCCAGGCCGGCGGCTTCTCGCCGATCAGCATCTACGGCTCGATCACCAACTCCGTGATGAAGGACGCCGGACTCCCGAACAGCGAAGTCGTGATCTTCCTGTCCAGCCTGATCGTGAACACGATCCTGGCCGCGATCCTGTTCGTGGTGCTCGGTGGCCGTGGCCTCCTCAACAAGCGGGTCGATCCTGACGAGGGCGAGGGCGCCACCGTCGGCGACGAGCTGCACGGCGGCGGCGCGAGTGTCCCGCAGCGCGGGTTCGGTACGTCCACCGAGACGACCACCCAGGCGACCGGCGTACGTCGTGACCAGGTGCTGACCCTCGTGGCCTTCGCGGGAGTGGCGCTCGTCGCACTCGCCTTCGACAGGAACATCGGCTTCGCCGCCATCACCGCCGCCGTCGTCCTCCACATGCTCGCGCCCAAGGAGCACCAGGACGCCGTCAAGCAGATCGCGTGGCCCACGGTCCTCCTGGTCGCGGGCGTCAGCACCTACGCGTTCATCCTCGAGGAGGCCGGCTCGCCGGAGTTCGTCGGCAACTGGGCGGCCGGCCTCGGCGTTGCCGCACTCGGTGCGCTGGTGCTCTGCTACGTGGGCGGTGTGGTCTCGGCCTTCGCCTCGTCGACCGCGCTCCTGCCGATCATCATCCCGATCGGGCTGCCGCTGATCGCGGACGGCGGGATCAGCGCCGGGCTGTTCGTGGCCGCGCTGGCCGTATCCTCGACGATCGTGGACGTCAGTCCGTTCTCGACCAACGGCGCGCTCATGCTCGCCAACAAGCCCGACACGATCGAGGAGCCCGTGTACTACAAGCAGATCCTGACCTACGGCGTCATCGTCACGCTGGCCGGTCCGCTCCTCGTCTGGGCAGCTCTCGTGCTGCCGGGGTGGTGACCTGATGGGGCCACTGGAGGACGTGCTCGTCGTCGACCTGTCGCGAGCACTCGCCGGCCCCCACGCGACGATGATGCTGGGTGACCTCGGCGCCCGCGTGATCAAGGTCGAGGCGCCCGGGCACGGCGACGACACCCGCGGCTGGGGTCCGCCGTTCGTGGGCGACCCGGACACCCGCGAGTCGACGTACTTCCTCTCGACGAACCGCAACAAGGAGTCGATCGCGCTCGACCTCAAGGCCGAGGACGACCGCGACCTGCTGCTGCAGCTGGTCGACCGGGCCGACGTGCTGGTCGAGAACTTCCGCACCGGCGTGCTCGAGCGGCTCGGGCTCGGCATCGAGTCGCTGATGGAGCGCAACCCGCGGCTGGTCGTGCTGTCGATCACCGGGTTCGGGCACGACGGGCCCGAGGGCGGCCGCGCGGGCTACGACCAGATCGCGCAGGGCGAGGCCGGCCTGATGTCGCTGACCGGCTCCGGACCCGAGGACCCGCAGCGGGTCGGGGTGCCGATCGCGGACCTGCTGTCGGGCATGTACGGCGCCTACGGCGTCGTCGCCGCGCTGAACGAGCGACACCGCACCGGCCGGGGCACCGTCGTCCGGACGTCGCTGCTCGCGGCCGTGGTCGGCGTGCACGCCTTCCAGGGCACGCGCTGGACCGTGGCCGGCGAGGTGGGCCGGGCGCAGGGCAACCACCATCCGTCCATCGCGCCGTACGGGTTGTTCCACTGCCGTGACGGCGCCGTCCAGATCGCCCTCGGCAGCGAGGGGCTGTGGCGGCGGTTCTGCGAGGGCTTCGCCCTCGATCCGACTGCCGACGGGCTGGCCAGCAACCCGGAGCGGGTGGCCAACCGTCCCCGCGTCATCGAGGTGGTCGAGGAGGCGTTCGCCGACTGGGACGCCGAACCGTTGCTCGCGCGGCTGGCGGAGGTCGGCGTACCGGCGGGCAAGGTGCGCACGCTCGACGAGGTCTACGAATGGGACCAGGCCGCGAGCCAGCGGCTGCTGCTCGACGTCGACCACCCGACCCTTGGGTCGGTGACCCTCCCCGGGCCGCCGTTGCGCTTCTTCGCCGCCGACGGCGCCGAGGTCACCCGCGACGACCACGTTGCGCCGCCGACCCTGGACCAGCACAAGGAGACCATCCGAGCCTGGCTGGCGGACTCCTGAGTCAGGCCTGCTGGCTCCGCACCACCGCGAACAGGCACCCGTCGGGGTCCTCGAGGAAGGCCAGCCGGCCGTACGGCGAGTCGTCGGCCGCCTGGACGACCTTGGCGCCCTGCGCCTCCGCCTTCGCCACCGCGGCGTCGGTGTCCTCGACCTCGATGTAGAACTGCCAGCGCGACGGCTGCTCGCCCAGGAAGCCCGAGCCGTCCATGATCCCGGCCTTCGCATCGGCGTCCGCGCCGAGCGTGCTGTAGCGGAACTCGTCGCTGTCGCCCATCACGTGGAGGTCCCAGCCGAAGACGTCGCTGTAGAACGCCGTGGACTTGGCGTAGTCGTGGCTCAGCGTCTCGAACCAGGTGGGTGCGCCGACCGGGCCGTGGGCGGCCGCGAAGCCCTGGTGCTCCTGGGGCTGCCACACGCCGACCGTCGCCCCCGCGGGGTCGGCGAGGAAGGCCATGTGGCCCTGATCGCCCACCTGCATCGGCTCGAGGTGGACCTGCGCTCCGTGCTGCCGCGCGAGGTCGGTGGTCTTCGCGGCGTCGTCGCTGTGCAGGTAGACCGTCCACTGGCTCGGCCCACCGCTGCCGTCGTTGTGCATCATCCCGGCGATCGGCTCGCCGTCACGCTCGAACGTGATGTACCCGCCGTACTCCGGCCCGCTGTCGCTCGCCGTCCAGCCGAACAGAGCGCCGTAGAACGCCTTGGCCCGGTCGGTGTCGGTGGTGAACAGCTCGATCCAACACGGCTCGCCTGGCTGGTAGCTGGTCATGGGTGCCTCCTGAGCACGTGGGGCTGGGTGCCACTACCGACTCTGCCACCACCCGGAACTCATCGCTCCGGTCAATGTTCGCCAGTGGTGACCTACGTCGGCCGAGCCTGTCGAGGCCCGGTGAGTGTGGGCAGGGCGGCGACCACAACGTCGGCCGAGCTTGTCGAGGCCCCTCACGGCGGTGGGTGGTCACCGCGGTTATCGATAGGTGTGGTTGCGCGCCGTCGTGGGTTGCGCAGGCCATTGCGGCCGCACCCGGCGCACGGTCGGTTCCTTCCGTGACCGCTGTGGTTGCGGTCCGAAAGTTCTTTCCACAGATCGGCTCAACCACGGGGTTCTGGGCCTTTGAGTGTCGGTGGTCGGTGCTTGAGTTGTCCCATGATCGAGACCACGCCCGAGACCGACACCGCTGCCGCGGTGCTGGCCGCCGCGCGTGCGGATCGGGCGATCGCGGACGCTGCCGAGCGAGGCGCGGTTGTTGCAGCACGCGGTGGACTGGGCGGCGATGCATTCGGTGGATTCGATCCTGGAGGCCGAGACCCTGGCCGCGGGTGCGTATGGCGAGGCGGGGATGCCGGTCGCGGGTGAGGGTGCGCCGTGGGTGGCGGAGTTCTCGGTGACCGAGTTCGCCGCGGCGCTGGGGATGTCGACGGATGCGGGGAAGCGGTACGTCGGCCACGCCCTCGAGCTGCGGTACCGGCTCCCCCGGGTGTGGCGGCGGGTGATGAATGGTGGGTCTGCGGCCGTGGCTGGCGCGGCGGATCGCCGAGAAGACCCTCCTCCTGTCCCATGGATGCGGCGGGGTTTGTGGACCGGCACGTGGCGCCGACCGCGCACCGGATCGGCCCGGCCCAGCTCGACCGGCTGGTCGACGAGGCGATCGGCCGCTACATGCCCGCAGAAGCAGAGGCCCGCCGCCTCGAGCACGCGGATGGCCGGTACTTCACGGTCGAGTCCCGCCAGGTGAACTCCTTCGACGGCACCCTGGCCGTCCACGGCGAGCTCGACATCGCCGACGCGATGGAGCTGGAGACCGCGATCCAGTCGGTGGCCGCCCAGCTCAAGGACCTCGGCTCGGAGGAGTCCCTCGACGTCCGCCGCTCGATGGCGGTCGGTGAGCTGGCCAGGCGTGAGCTGTCGCTGGAGTTCTCGGTGGTTGAGGAGGGCGCTCCGCGCCCGTCTCGAAACCACCACCGCGAAGATCGTCCTCTACGTCCACTTCTCCCAGGACGCCCTGACCGCCCGCCTCGAACAGGGCAACCAGCTGATCACCCCCGGCCAGCTCCGCGACCTGTGCGGTGCGGCCGGCCAGGTGGTCGTGAAACCCGTCCTCGACCCCACCGCCCACGACCCCGTCGAGACACCGGTCGTACCGGACCGGCACCGCGAACTGATCGCGGTCCGCGACCAGACCTGCGTCTTCCCCTGGTGCACCCGACCCGCCCGATCCTGCGACGCCGACCACATCGTCCCCTCATCGCGCGGCGGTCCGACCTGTCCGTGCAACGAGGCCTCGTTGTGCCGACGACATCATCGGGTGAAGACGTTCGCCGGCTGGACCTACACGACCCTCGACGCCGGCACCTATCTCTGGTCGAGCCCGCACGGCTACGCTACCTGCGCGACCAGACCGGCACCCGACGACACCACCCCCACCCTGACCACCACGCCCCGGACCCCGCCGCACCCGGCGGGGCCACCGGCATGCCCGGAACCCGAACCGGCGGACCGGGACCCGCACCGGGGCCGCGTAAAACGAGGCGTGGCGCCGCAACCCACCGCCACCACAGCCGACGCCGTCGGCGACACGGCGAGCCAGCGGCCACGGGCGGGGCACGGGGAGCCGGCCCCGCAACCGCCGATCAGACCGTGAACAGGGCCTCGACAAGCTCGGCCGACGTTGGGTCAACGCCCTGCGCCCTCAAGCTTCGAGGCTGATGCACGCGTTCAGCTGGCCTTCTTCTTGGCGGCGGTCTTCTTCGTGGACTTCTTGGCCGCCGACTTCTTCGCGGCGGACTTCTTGGCGGTCTTCTTCGCCGGCTTCTTCTCCGTCGAGCCCTCGTCCTCGTCCTCATCTTCGCCGCGGGCGGTCTTGGCGGCGTCGACGGAGCGCTGGAGGGCGGCGAGCAGGTCGACGACCTCGCCGGACGACTTCGTGGAGGTGGCGGTCTTCTTGACCTCGCCGCCCTCGATCTTGGCCTTCACGACGGCCTCGACGGCCTCGGCGTAGTCGTCCTCGAACTCACTGGCGTCGAAGTCGCCGGCGAGCGTCTCGACCAGCATGTTGGCCATCTTGACCTCGGCGGGCTTGACGTCGCCGGACTCGATGTTGAAGTCGGGCTGGCGGACCTCGTCGGGCCACATCATCGTCTGCAGCACGATCACGTCGTCGCGCACGCGCAGGATCGCGATGGTGGTGCGCTGGCGCAGCGCGACGGTGACCACGGCCATCCGGTCGGCGTCGATGAGGGCCTGGCGCAGGAGGGCGTAGGGCTTGGCGCCGGACTTCTCGGGCTCGAGGTAGTAGGACTTCTCGAACAGCAGCGGGTCGATCTGCTTCGACGGGACGAACTTCTCGACCGAGATCTCCCGGCTGGACGTGGTCGGGAGCTCGGCGAGGTCCTCGTCGGTGAGGATCACCATCTCGCCGTCCTCGGTCTCGTAGCCCTTGGCGATGTCGGCGTACGCGACCTCTTCGCCGTCGATCGAGCAGACGCGTTGGTACTTGATCCGGCCGCCGTCCTTCGCGTGCACCTGGCGGAAGGACACGTCATGGGACTCGGTCGCGGAGTACAGCTTCACGGGCACGCTGACCAGCCCGAAGGACACCGCACCCTTCCAGATCGCTCGCATGCTCTTCCTTTCACGGACGGGTCTCGCCCGGCTCGTACGGCGATGGGTCACCGCTGCTCGTCAACGGTATCGGTCAGGATGTCCCCATGCGTCCCATGCTGGCCACCCGTGGCACCCACGTACCCACCGGTGCGGAGTGGACGCACGAGGTGAAGTGGGACGGCATGCGGGTCCTGGTGCAGACCCAGGACCGGGTGCGGCTGACCTCGCGCAACGAGAACGACGTCTCCGTCTCCTTCCCCGAGCTCCAGTCGCTGCCGGTCCGCGACGTGCTGCTCGACGGCGAGGTCGTGGCGTTCGGCGACGGGATCCCCACCTTCGGCAGGCTGGCCGACCGGATGCACGTCAGCAACCCGCGTCGGGCCGCGGCGCTGGCCGAGAGCAACCCGGTGACCCTGCTCGTCTTCGACGTACTCCGGATCGGCGACCGCGACCTGAGTCGGCTCCCGCTCACCGAGCGCCGCGAGCTCCTCCTCGATCTCGACATCAACGACGACCGCTGGCAGACCCCGCCGTCGTACGACGACGGGCTGATGCTGCACGCCGCCACGCTGGAACAGGGCCTCGAGGGGATCGTCAGCAAGCGCCGCGAGTCGCGCTACGAGTTCGGTGCGCGGAGCCGCAACTGGCTCAAGTTCGCCCACCGCCGCCGCGACTCGTACGTCGTCGGCGGCTGGCGCCCCGAGACCGGCTCGGAGACGCGGCTGGGTGCGGTGCTGGTCGGAGAGCCGACCGCGGAAGGGCTGGTCTACCGCGGACGGGTCGGCTCGGGCATCGCCGGCAAGGTCGGCCCCATGCTCCGCGAGGTGCTCGCCCCGCTGGCGCGCGACTCCAGTCCGTTCGTCGGCGAGGTGCCCAAGCTGGACGCACTCGGTACCCACTGGGTGGAGCCGGCGCTGGTGGTCGACATCGAGGCGCTGGGGCTGACCCCGCAGCAGCGCCTGCGCCAACCGTCGTACCGTGGGGTCCGCAACGATCTCGGACCCGAGGACCTGACATGAGACGCCTGCTGATCCCGCTCGTGCTGACCGGCCTGCTCGCGGCCCCCGCTCCGGCGGCGCTCGCGCCGGCCTCGGCGGCCCCCGCCCACGACGCTGCCGACGCCACCCGCACCGAGACCCAGACCCAGCCCCGCGCCGCCGCGGGCCGCCTCGACGGCGTCCGGGTCGACCTCCGCAAGGGCACCCGGCAGGTCGTCACCGTCAACCGCACCCGCGGCTACCACGCGCGGGTGACCCTGTGGGCCAAGCAGGGCGGGAAGTGGGTCCAGCGCTTCCAGACCACCAACGGCCGGATCGGCTACAACGGCCTGGTCCGGCCCAGGAAGCGGGTACAGGGCTCGGGCAAGACCCCGCTCGGCACCCACCGCCTGCCGTGGGCGTTCGGCATGAACGCCCAGGACGACCGCTGGGACCCCAGCTACCGGCGGGTGCGCAACGGCGACTACTGGGTGCTCGACAACCAGTCCGCCTACTACAACCGCTACCGCAACAAGTCCCAGGGCGGGTTCCGCTGGCGGCTGCCGTCCAGCCACCCGGACTCCTCGGAGCGGCTGAAGGACTTCAAGTCGCAGTACGAGTTCGCGTTCGTGACCAGCTTCAACGCCAAGCAGGTCCGTCACCGCGGCGGGGCGATCTTCCTCCACGTCAACGGCAGCGGTGCCACCGCGGGCTGCGTGTCGGCGCCCCGCGGGTTCATGCGCCGCCTGATGGTCAAGCTCCACCAGGAGTACGTCCCGCTGATCGCGATCGGCCGCTGACGCCGGTGAGCGCGGTGGGCAGGTGACGGAGGTCCGGGTCGAGGTCGACGGGCGCACGCTCAAGATCAGCAACCTCGACAAGGTCCTCTACCCCCGCACCGGCACCACCAAGGGCGAGATCCTGAACTACTACGCCCGGATCGCGCCGGTGCTGCTGCCGCACCTGAAGGACCGCGCCGTGACCCGCATCCGCTGGCCGCACGGCGTGCACGAGAGCAGCTTCTTCGAGAAGAACGCCCCCGCTGGTACGCCGTCGTGGGTGCGGACCGCCAAGGTCCCGACGACCGGCTCGCGGGCACCGTCGCGCAACGGCGACCACCTGGTCTTCCCGATCGTCGACGACCTGGCCACGCTCACCTGGCTGGTCAACCTCGCCGCGCTGGAGCTGCACGTGCACCAGTGGACGGTCAACAAACAGGGCAAGCCGCGCAACCCCAACCGACTGGTGATCGACCTCGACCCGGGCGAGCCCGCCGGCCTGATGGAGTGCTGCGCGGTCGCCCTGCTCGTGCGCGACCGGCTCGCCGAGCGCGACCTCGACGCCTGGCCGGTGACCAGCGGCAGCAAGGGCCTCCACCTGTACGCCGCCCTGCCGGGCAAGCTGAACCCCGACGCGACCACCGGCCTGGCCAAGGAGGTGGCCGAGGAGCTCCAGAAGGAGCACCCGAAGGACGTCACCGCCACCATGACCAAGGCCAAGCGCTCGGGGAAGGTGTTCCTCGACTGGTCCCAGAACGCCGGGTCCAAGACCACGATCTCGCCGTACTCCCTGCGCGGCCGCGACACGCCGTACGTCGCCACGCCGGTCACCTGGGCCGAGGTGGAGGCCGGCGCGGAGGACCCGCTCGGCCTCGAGCAGTTCCGGTTCGAGGACGTCCTCGAACGCGCCGACGAGCACGGCGACCTCTTCGACATCGAGGCCTGAGCGCCGACCATCCGGTTTCCGGACGGTAACGGGTCCCTCAGGACTTGTTACCGAACCGTGGATCGAGCGTGGATCTGACGTTGCCGGGGCGTGGACGCCCGCTTCGTACGTTTCTCCTGCCAACTTGCAACGAATGTCACACCAAGGGGAACCCACATGACCGCCAACAGCCGCAAGGTCCTCGTACCTCTCGCGACGCTGCTCGTCGCGGGTGCAGTTGCTATCGGCTCGGGCGCAACCTGGACTTCGACCACCAGCAGCTCGGTGAGCGTGACGTCGGGGGACGTCCTGCACACCAACAACCACGACGGCGCGGTCCTGACCGTCGCCAACATCAAGCCGGGTGACACCGTGACCGGCACCGTGGAGATCGAGAACACCGGATCTCTCGACGCCGTCCTGAGCTTCCAGGAGTCCGCCGACACCGGCAACACGTTCGCCGCCGGCGGCCTGAACCTCCTGATCAAGCAGGGCAGCACCGAGCTGTACAACGGCGACTTCGGCGGCTACGCCAACACCGTGCACAACCTCGGCGACCTCGACGCGGGCGAGACCTCGGAGTTCACGTTCACGGTCTCGATGCCGTCTGACGCGAGCAACGCCAACCAGAACAAGACCGCGGGCGCGACGTACACCTGGGTCACCACCCAGAAGGACGCCGGCACCACGCTGGTCGAGAACTGGCTCTGAACCACCGGCGCGTCCCACCGGGGGACGAGGGGACGCGCTACATGGGAAACATGGGGGGAATCATGGCCCGCCCGGCTCGGGGGGAGCCGGGCGGGCCACCCGCTTCATCGGGCCCCTCGACGGGCTGACTACCAGGAAGGAACCGACCGTGGAGATCGCGACCAGCGCCCGCCGGCCACGCCGCCGCGGGCGAATCCTGGTCAACCTGGCCTGCATCCTGGTCATGCTCTTCGCAGTCGCCTTCATCGTCCCGGCCGCCTTCGGCTACCAGCGCTACGTGATCACCGGCAGCTCCATGGAGGGCTCCCTGGGCCTCGGCTCGGTGGCCTTCGAGGAGGTCGTCCCGGTCGCGGACCTTCGCGTCGGCGACGTGATCACCTACCGGCCGCCGGCCGACTCCGGCGTCGACAACCTGGTCACCCACCGGATCGTCGGCATCGAGGGCGACGTGTTCCGGACCAAGGGCGACGCCAACGCCGACGTCGACCCCTGGACCTTCCAGCTCACCTCGACCTCGCAGTCGCGCGTCTCCTACTCCGTGCCGTACGTCGGCTACGTCTTCCTCGCGCTCCATGACCGCTCCCTGCGGATGCTCCTCATCGGCGTCCCGGCGGGCATCATCGCGCTGATCAGCCTGGTCCAGCTCTTCCGGGTCACGCGCCGACGGCCCGACCAGGCGACTCCGGCAGCCGTCCCGAAGCCGACGGTCCCGGTCGGGAGCTAGCGACGTGCTCCGCAAGTTTCTCTACCTCGCCAGCGCGCTGCTCCTCGGAGCCGGCGCGTTTTCCGGTGTCCAGGCCTCCGGTGCCACGTTCACCGACACCAGCGCGACCCCGCTCAGCGTGTTCTCGGCGCCCGACTGGACGGCGCCCGACGTCACCATGGTCGACCCCGGGTACGCCGTGACCGCGACCGTGACGGTCAACGCGACCGCGACGGACAGCGAGTCCCTGATCAAGAACGTGCAGATCCAGCGGGCTCCCCACGGGTCGAGCACCTGGACCACGATCTGCACCGACACCAACGCGCCGTACTCCTGCAGCTGGGACACCCACCCGCTCACCGACGGCGAGTACGACCTGCGCGCCGTGGCGACCGACGTCCACGACAACACCCGGACCTCGACCTCGATCATGACGACGGTCCAGAACGCCGCCGGCGTCGTGCTCGACCCGGTGTTCGGCCCGGTCCGCGGCACCCAGACCCTGACCGGCCGCATCGTCAACGCCACCGGTTCGGCGACCATCGCGTTCCAGGCGTCCACCGCCAACACCAACAGCTGGTTCGAGATCCCGGGCTGCGGCGCTGCCGCCGGCCTGGTCCGCACCTGCACGGTCGACACCTCGTCGATCACGGGCTACTACGACTGGCGCGCCGTGGGCGTGGTCAACGGCACGACGTACTACGACATCGAGTCGAACGTGCTCGTCGACAACGTGCAGCCGAACGTGACCCTGACCGTGCCGGCCGCCCCGCTCAGCGGGACTGTCAACCTGACCGCCACGGCCTCCGACGCGAACAGCGGCGTCGCGTCGGTCCGCTTCGAGCACCGCAAGGTCGGCGTCGCCACCTGGACCACCTGCGCGCTGGACACCGGCTCGCCGTACTCCTGCAGCCTCAACACCGCCGGCCTCTCCGACGGGAGCTACGAGTTCCGGGCGACGGCCACCGACGTCGCGGGGAACACCAGGATCACCGCCACGACGACGCGCGCCATCAGCAACGGCAGCGTGACCCTCGCCGCGCTCCCGGTCGCGATCCGCGACACCTACGGGCTGACCGCGACCTGGGTCGGACCGGGAACGCCGACGGTGATCTTCACCCGGTCGGCCAACGGCACCAGCGGGTGGTCGACGCTCTGCACGGACAACAGTGCGCCGTACACCTGCAGCTGGAACACGAACGCGGACAGCCTCGACTCCCAGCGCTGGTACGTACGGGCCCACGCGCTCGTCGGCAGCGTGACCTACGAGAGCATCCGCAGCACGGTCGTCGACAACGAGGACCCCGACATCGCGCTCACGGTGCCGACGGCTCCGCTGCACGGCACCGTCCAGATCACGGCGACCGCCGACGACACCGACTCGAACGCCGGCGACGAGAGCTCGGGGATCGCCAGCGTCCTCTTCGAGTACCGCCGCGGCGGCCCGGCCAACCCGTGGGTCTCGTGCGGCACCGACAACGGCTCGCCGTACGCCTGCTCGCTGGACACCACGGCGCTGACCACCGGGAACTACGAGTTCCGGGCAACGGCGACGGACGGCGCCGGCAACACCACGACGACCACGATGCAGCCCCGGCAGGTCGACAACAGCCCGAGCGTCACGATCACCGAGCCCGCGGCCGGCCCGGGGTCGACGTTCCCGCTCGGCTCCACGATCACCCTCTCGGCCGACACCTGGTCGCCCAGCGGCGTGACGTCGGTCCGCTTCGAGTACGACGCCACCGCGGGGCCGGGGGAGAGCTGGACCACGATCTGCACCGACACCGGGGCGCCGTACTCCTGCCCCTGGAACACCGCAGGGCGCAGCGCCGGGCCGACCGAGGTGCGTGCCGTGATGACCCCGACCACCGGACCCGTCGTCACGTCGGCTCCACGGCCCGTGACCCTCGAACAGCTGCACGGCGAGCGCGTCCACACGACCAACAACGGCATCACGGGCCGGCCGACGGGTGGCGACAAGATCTTCCTGACCTACTCGTCGACGGTGAACCTGAACACCGTCCGGCCGGGCAGCTGGAACGGCAGCAGCACCACCACCTCGGTCACCATCGCCGACGGCGCCGGCAACAACCCGGACTACCTGACCGTGCCCGGCACCAACCTCGGCACCATCACGTTCGACCAGGACTTCATCGACCCCGGCGCGCAGGCCCAGTTCGGCGGGTCGACCATCGCCGCGACGTCCACGACCTTCAACGGCCGCACTGTCACGGAGGTGACGATCACGCTCAGCTCGGTCACCGTCGGCTCGGAGTTCGTGAACACGGCGAACACCAACGGAGCCGCGCGCTGGACGCCGTCCGCGTCGGTCACCGACACCTTCGGGAACGCCTGCGCCACCACTGTTGCTCAGGAAGCGCCTGGCGCTGCCGATGTCGACTTGTGAGCTGCTGAGCCCGGTCGAGTCGAAGGGGGCAACTATGCTCCCAACCATGGCAAGAGTTCTGGTCGTCGAGGACGAGGAGGACATCGCGTTCCCCCTTGTCCGCACCCTGGAGCGCGAGGGATACGTCGTGACCTGGGTGGAGGACGGCGAGGCTGCCCTCGATCGTCTGCAGAGCGACCAGGAAGACGTGGTGATCCTCGACCTCGGGCTGCCCGACATGGACGGCCTCGAGGTGTGCCGTCGCGCGCGTGACGCGGGCTACGAGGGCGCCATCATGATCGTGACCGCCCGCGGGGGCGAGCTCGACCGCGTGGTCGGTCTCGACTACGGCGCCGACGACTACCTCGCCAAGCCGTTCGGCCTGGCGGAGCTCCAGGCCCGGGTCCGCGCGCTGCTGCGACGTACCAGCGGCGCTGGAGCGGGCGCCGACGAGGCGGCGCGCCAGGCGCGCGCAGACGGGCTGCGCATCGATGTCGCCGCCCGGCGCGTCTACGCCGGGTCCGACGAGGTCTCGCTGACCGGCAAGGAGTTCGAGGTCCTGAACATCCTCGCCGCCAACCGCGACAAGGTCGTCTCCCGCGACCGGCTGATGGCCGACGTGTGGGACGAGAACTGGTACGGCTCGACGAAGACGCTCGACGTCACCATCGGCCGGCTTCGCCAGAAGCTCGAGAGCGTCGGGGTCACCGAGCGCGTCGTGGCGGTCCGAGGAGTCGGATTCCGCCTCGAGGGCGCGGGCGATGCGTGAGCGGATCACGATCGCGTTCGTCATCCTGGCGATGGCGGTGCTCATCGGGGCCGGAACGGTGCGCGCGTACACGCTTCGTGACCTCCTGCGCGAGCAGGAAGGCGCACACCTCAGCAACGACGTCGTCCTGATCGGCGAGCTGGTCGCCAACCAGCGTGCAGCGGGTCAGCCGATCGACGAGGAGTTCCTCCAGAGCGTCGTCGCCGACACCACCCGGCTCGAGTACGTCGACCCGTCCGGCCAGACGATCGTGGTGGAGGGCGACGAGTACGCCGGCGACCCGGAGGGCGACGACCTCTCCTCGACCGCGTCCACCGACGTCGGCATGATCACGGTGAGCAAGCAACCCGAGGTGGTCGGCGACATCCTGGGCCGTGACACCGGCTCCCTGATCACCCTGTTCCTGCTCATCGGGCTGCTCGCCGGCCTCGCCGGCTGGATCGCCGCCCGCGCCCTGTCCGCACCGTTCCAGCGGCTGGCCGTCGCCGCGCGTGCCCTCGGCCGCGGCAGGTTCGACCTCGACCTGCCCAAGACGCGCGTGCCCGAGGCGCAGGCGATCGGCAAGGCGCTGCAGACCAGCGCGCACGAGCTCCAGACCCGGCTCAGCCGGGAGCGCGACTTCGCGCAGCACGCCTCCCACGTGCTGCGGACCCCGCTCACGTCCCTGCGCCTCGAGCTCGAGGACATGACCCTGCGCGACGACGTACCGGAGGACGCGAAGGCGGCTGCGGCCCGCTGCATCCGCAGCGTCGACGCGGTGAACCGCTCGGCCGGCGAGCTGGTCGCCCTGTCGCGACGAGGCCCCCTGGTCGAGGGAGCGGAACTGACCCTGCACGACATGGCCACCCAGCTCGCCCAGCGCTGGGCCGACCGGCTGGCCGAGAAGCGACGCCCGCTCTCGGCGTCCGCTGACGGCGACCTGCAGATGGCCTTCACGCCGGGCCCGGTCGAGCACGTCCTCGACCTCGTGCTCTCCGACATCGTGCAGGGCGGCAAGGGTCCGGTGAAGATCATGTTCCTCGGCGAGGACGACCACCTGCGCATCAAGATGCCCGCGGGTGTCGTCCCGAACAGCGCCCGCAGGCGCCGTGGCCGCCAGCCGGGCGTCGGCCTGGCCGAGGCCCGCGAGGTGGTCGAGGCGCAGGGCGGCCGGATCACCGGCGACGGTCAGGCGCAGGACCTGGAGATCCTCCTGCCCCGACGCTGACCGACCTGGTTGGCAAGTAGCGGCATACAGTGGGTCAAGTCCTCGCACCCACCAGGGATGCCCCATGGACAAGCTCGTGCTCGGCGCGGTCCTGGTCGTCACCGCCACGACCCTCGCGGCGGTCCCGGCGGCCGCAGCCCCGGCCCGGTGTGACGGCCGGGCCGCCACCATCGTCGGCGGACCCAACAGGTACTTCCTCAGGGGAACGCCCGGCGACGATGTCATGGTGTCCAACGGCTCCTCGGCCGTGAGGGCCGGTGCAGGCAACGATCGGGTGTGCGTGACCGGTCGAGCGCAGGAGTACGTCTCCGTCCACACCGGACCCGGCGACGACCGGGTGCTGGTGAAGGTCGATCACCGCAGGATGACCGTGGCCGCCGAGCTGGGCTCCGGCGCCGACCTGTTCCGCAGCGGTAGCACGCAGGATCGTGTGGACTCCGCCGACTCATGGGGAGCGCCGACCGACGACGACCCGGACCGGATCATTACCGGCGCCAACTGGGACGACGTCCTCGTCGGCGGACCGGACACGCCGGTGGTCGACCGGGTCCGGGCCGGGGCGGGGGCCGACTTCGTCAACGTGCGCGGAGCGCCGGGGCCCGGCCACCGGCTCATCGGCGGCGCCGGCAGCGATCGGCTCCACGTCCACACGACGAGCGAGACCGGCGTGCACGAGTTCGACAACGACGCGGGCCGCGCGAGAGCCAACGGCGAGACGGTGGCTACCTGGGGAGGGTTCGAGGACTTCGACCTCTACCTGGGAGCCGACCGCCCGATCCTGTTCGTGGGTGGTCCGCGCGACGAGAGCGTGGAGTCCGACCGCTTGGAGGGCGCGATCATGGGGCGCGGCGATGACCGGGTCTGGACGTACGCAATGGAGTCCGATCCGCTCGAGCGGTTGTTCTCCGGGGGCCGCGGCCACGACTGGCTCCTGGTCGCAGGACCCTACGACGGCTGGATCACCGCAAACCTCGCGCTCCGGAGGGTGACGACGCAGCACGGAGGCGCGGTGTCGCCGGTCATCCGTCTCGACAGCTTCGAGGGCCTCCAGGTCCTCGGTGCTGAGGTCACGGTCCGCGGCGACAGCGGCCCCAACAAACTAGACGGCTACGGCTGCTCGGTCACGGCCGTGGGTCGGGCCGGCAACGACGTGCTGACCAGCACCGGCCTCCTCGACTATGGCCAGGGGTGTGACCACCGCGTGACCTTCAAGGGCGGCGCCGGTGCGGACCGGCTCACCGGCGGCCGGGGGCCAGACCGACTGCTGGGTGGGACCGGTTTCGACCGGGCCCTCGGATGGAAGGGTCGCGACCTGTGCCGGGCCGAGGTGCGCAGGAACTGCGAGCGCCGCTGAGCCCGGGCTGATCACGCGACGCAAACCCGGGATCGCGCCGAGCAGCAGGCTGCTCATGGCCCGTCGTCCACAAGGATGTCGCGCTCGAGCGGCCCGCCGGTCCACGGCGGGTTGACCCGGGTCAGGTGCTCGGCCGCCAGGAACGCGCGCTTCAGCTCGGCCGGCAGGCCGTCGTACGGCGAGGCCTGCGAGCGGTGCAGCGCGATCGCGGCCTCGCGCACGGCGAAGTGGGCCGAGCTGTCGATCACCGTCGTGAACTGAGAGTCCGGCGTCCCGATCTCGGGCAGCTCGACGTACGCCGCGGCATCGGGGTTGCCGGCGTGGTGGCGGACCCATCGGTGCATCAGCGACCGGGGGAGGCCCTGCAGGTAGAGCCGGCGCTCGCTGCCGGCCACTGCAGCGACGACGGCGTCGCGGATGCGCGCGTGGTCACGGTGGCCGTCGCTACCGTCGAGCGACACGACGACGTCAGGGTCGTGCCGCTCGACGGCGCTCCGGACGGCCGTCACCACCTCGTCGTACGGCGCCCCGCAGAGGGAGCCGTCCGCCAGGGAGCCGTCCATCCCCGAGTCCGTGAAACCGAGCAGCTCCACCTCCGTGACGCCGAGCGCGCGGGAGGCGGAGTGGAGCTCTTCCTCGCGCAGCGCGGCGATCCCGCCGGTGGGCACCTGCACACCGGGAGCGACGCCCCCGGCCTCGCCGCGGGTGGCGCACACGACGGTGGTCCGGGCGCCCGCCGCGGCGGCGTGCAGCAGGATCGAGCCGCAGCCGAAGGTCTCGTCGTCCGGGTGGGCGACGACCACGGTGACGCGAGGCTGCTCGGCGTTCATGATGCTCCTTCGAATACTGTCCTGTGCAGTATATTGATACTGCCCACGGCAGTATGTCAAGATGCAGCATGACGAACCGCCGTACGCCGACGACGTACGCCATCCTCGGCCTGCTGAACGTCCAGAGCTGGACGACGTACGAGCTGGCCAAGCAGGTGCAGCGCAGCCTCAGCTGGTTCTGGCCACGGGCCGAGCGGAAGCTGTACGACGAGCCCAAGCGGCTGGTCGCCGACGGCCTGGCGACGGCCACGAAGGAGACGACCGGCAAGCGCCCGCGCACCGTCTACGGCATCACCGACGCCGGCCGCGACGAGCTGCGCCGCTGGCTCGACGCGCCGCCCGCGCCGCCGACGACCGAGTTCGAGGGGCTGGTCAAGCTGTTCTTCGCCGAGGCCGGGTCGCTCGAGCAGCTGACGACGACCCTCGACGCGATCGCCGCCGAGGCCACGGAGCGGATCGACGTGCTCCGCGGGCGCGCCGATGCCGCGATCGACGAGCCGAGGTTCCCCGGACGCCAGCACGTCAGCACCGTCTGCCTGCGGCTCGCGCTCGACCAGGAGGTCGCGGTGCTGCGCTGGGTCGACTGGGTGCGCGAACAGGTGGCGCAGTGGCCCGATGCCGCAGACCCGGGCGCCTGGGACGGCGATGGCGTGCTCGCCGAGCTGGCCGCCGACGCCCGCGCCGCGGTGGGCTGAGACCGGCCGCGGGACACGCCGACTTCCCCGGATCGGCCCCACCGACGGCGTTCCGCTCCTACCTTTGCGGGCATGGCGAAGAAGGCGAAGCTGGCCGTGGTGATGCGAGGCGTGGGGCTGGCGGTGTTCTGTGCCTTCTTCGGGCTGGCGGGTGCGGTCGGCGGCATCTGGCTGATGGCCGACGACCTGCGCGGGCAGGAGGGGCCGCCCGGCCAGCCCGGCATGACCGGGCCCGCGGGGGAGGCGGGTGTCGAGGGCCCGCCCGGTCCGGCGAGCGACGTGTCCCAGATCGAGTCGGAGGTTGCCCTGCTGCGGACGTCGGTCCGCAAGCTGACCCCACGCGTCGACGACCTCGAGGGCGACGTCAACGCCCTCCAGGCCGAGTCCGGCTGCGACCCCGGTACGCCGACCGAGGTCGTGACCGACGCGGAGCTCACCCGCGCCGGCGACAACGTCTCCCTGAGCACGTCCAAGGCCTCGATCACGCCGTGCGGGTGAGACCCGCCGGCGCCTGACTCCTGATCGCGTCAGCTGTTCGGAACGAAGATCGCCCGCGCCCGCCAGGTCCCGTCCGCTGCTGGCCGTCGTGGCCGAGCCGGTGATCCGCCCGCCCGAGAACGGAGCCCACCGCAGCGAGCCGTCGCTGGTGGACCCGTAGTAGACCCGGCCACTCGCCAGGGTCAGGCCCGCCGCACTGCTGAAGCTGACCGAGCCCGCATCGCCGGTGAACGTCTGGGCACCCACGATCTCGCTCTCCGGCGTGAAGTACCGGTAGTAGAGCCGGCTGTCACCGGACACCGTGTAGTAGATCCGGTGCGTCGCGGTGTCGTAGAACATGCCCGTCATGGATGTGATCGACCACGGGATCCGCTGCCCGTTGTCGGGATCGTCGTACAGGTTCACCGTCTGCTGGGCGCCCAGCGCTCCGGTGGAGGCGTTGAAGGTGCGCTTGAAGAATCCGCCCGAGGACAGGCCGTAGTAGACGCTGCCGTTGAGCATGAACGCGCCCCGCACCTGCGACCAGTCCATCGACGAATTGGCAGCCGTGGGCGACCCGCTCGGCTGCCGGACGCAGTCATGGCGCGGCGCTGGAGGGTCCCGCTGGACTGCAGGGCGATGAAGAAGTCGTTGGGCAGGCTCGCCGCGGGCACCGCGGGGACCTGGGTGCCCCCGGCCAGCGGGAGGAACGCGATGCGCCCTCGACGCTGGTTGTTGAGCAGCGTCGTGTCGCTCCCGACCCAGAGTCCCTGGCTGGTCGCGTACATCGCCTGGGCGCCCACGCCCCGCGCGCGCCCCGGGTTCCAGCGCAGCGGCATTCCGTTGACGGGGTCCAGCGCGGCGAGGCCCTCGCGCGAAACGGCGCCCGGGCCGGCGTTGTCGCCCTGGATCGGGTTGTTGTGCCAGCGCTGGTGCCCGCCGATGTAGACGGCGCTGCCGGTCACGGCGACGCCGAACGTCGTGTCGCCACCCGTGTAGCTGACCCAGCTCGGCTGGCTGCCGCCGCCGCCGTTGGTCTCCCAGCGGGTGACGGTGTCGCACAGCGAGTTGGCGGCCGCGCCACCGCCGAAGGCACCGGTCGTCGAGACGACGAAGTACGAGCCGTCGGGGGAGATGTCGACGTCGCGCACGAACGAGTCGAACACGCCGGCGCAGAAGTTCTGGGACCGGTCGAAGCGGTTCGTCGACCATGAGGTGAGCGCTGCGTTCGCCGCACCGACGTCGATCACTGCCACCTGGGTGTGCGACTGGCCACCCACCTGGTTGAAGTTGCCGATCGCGACGAGCCGGTTGCCTGCGGCGTTGACGTCCATCTTCTTGATGTTCGTGACGCCGGGGTTGGTCTGGTTCGGGTCGTAGGTCCCCGCGAAGGCCACGTTCACGCCGCTCAGCGGCGCACCAGTGGTCGCGTCGACCGCAGCGAGGGCGGTCCGCGGAGAGGTCACACCGCCGGACTTGATGTTCTTGAACGAGCCGCCGACGTACAGCCGCGAGCCGCGCACGACCACGTCGTTGACGACGGCGCTGGGCACCGACTTGAACGTCGAGACGACCTGGCCGCTGGCGTCGAGCTTCACCAGCCGCTTGATGGCCGTGTTACCGCCCACGTTGCCGAAGGCGCCCCCGACGTACAGGTAGGTGCCGTCGGTGTCGATCGTGTTGGCGGCACCACCCAGGTTGGGGTTGAAGCTCGGGTCGATCACGCCGGTGGTGGCGTCGAAGGCGAAGATCCGGTTGCGGATCACGTCGTCGGCCTTGTTGGAGAAGGTGGCGGACGGGCTGACCGACGTGAACGTCCCTGCCACCACGATCTTGTTGCCGATCTGGGCGATGCCCATGACCGCGCCGTTCATGACGTGGGGCGTGTTGTTCGCCGGCATCGCGGAGACGACGCGGTCGCCGTGGTTGGCGTTGACGGCGTCTGCGGCCGGCGCGGTGAGCATGGCGAGCCCGACCGTCGAGGCGAACAGGGCGGCGGTCGTACGGCGTGGCAGGTGCATCAGGCCCCCATGGTCCGGCTCGCCCACCCGTTGGGCAGAGCACTGGTTTGCCGAACCTACGGAGCCTCCGAGATCTGAACATCACAACAGTTGGGTAAAGAACGTCACCAGCCGAGCCCGGAGGGGAGCGCACCTCACCCGATTCGGGGGAGGGTCGTGACGACCGCTACCTGAGCCGACTGAACGTCGGTACAGTGCGCGCAGCCCACGTCGCTCCGCGGGTCTCACGACGAGTCCGGCGGCGACGGTCTCTCGGAGGGCGCCCGGGGGACGTGCGTCCCTGTCCCCGGGCGCGGGAGGGAGCGGACGTGGCGCGATTGCTGCGACGGCTGGGTGCGTTCTGTGCCTCGCACGGCCTGATCGTCATCGGCATCTGGATCGCGATCGCCGTCGCCATCTTCGCCGCCGTCGCCACGACCGGAGCGCAGACCAACAACGACCTCACCCTGCCGGACACCGGCAGCCAGGAGGTCAAGGACCTCCTCGCCGAGAAGTTCCCCCCGCAGCAGAACGGCGTCAACCCGATCGTCTTCGACGTCTCGGAGGGCAAGCTCACCGACGAGGACAACAAGTAGGCCGTCAACGCCGCCGTCAAGGAGATGCGCAAGCAGGCGCACGTCTACAGCGTCACGAACCCGCTCAGCAGCGCGGGCCAGACCGCCGGCCTGCTCGCGAAGGACAAGCAGACGGCGTTCGCGCCGGTCCTCATGGACATCGGCTCGGGTGACCTGACCGAGGAGATCGCCGGGGACGTCCTCGACGCCACGAAGCCGGCGCAGGACGCCGGGATCACCACCGCGGCCGCGGGGTCCATCGGCTCCACCCTGTCCACCGACGACTCCGAGATCAGCGAGGTCGTCGGCATCCTGATGGCGATGATCATCCTGAGCCTGGTGCTCGGGAGCCTGGTGGCGATGGGCCTGCCGATCATCACGGCCGTCGTCGGCCTCGGCATCGCGCTGGCCACGGTCGGACTGGTCGGCCACCTGACCGCCATCCCGTCGAGCGGACCGACGCTGGCGACGATGATCGGCCTCGGGGTGGGGATCGACTACGCGCTGTTCCTGATCACCCGACATCAGGACCAGCTGCGCGACGGCATGCCGATCCGTGACTCGATCGCCAACGCGGTGGCGACGTCCGGCAGCGCGATCGTCTTCGCCGGCACCACCGTCGTGATCGCCCTGCTCTCCCTGGGGGTCGCCGGCATCCCGCTCGTGACCGCGCTCGGGATCGCCTCCGCGATCGCCGTGGTGGCCGCCGTCCTCGTGGCGATCACCCTGCTGCCGGCGTTCCTCGGCCTGGTCGGCCACCGGATCGGCTGGCTCGCGCTGCCGGCGTTCATGCGGCCGCGTCGCCCGCAGAGCCAGGGTGTCTGGGCCAAGTGGTCCGGCGTCGTACGTCGTCACCCGGGCCGGGTCGCGGGCCTCTCGCTGCTGGCGCTGGTCCCGCTGATCATCCCGGTCTTCACGCTGGAGCTCGGGCAGGAGGACGTCGGCGCGACCTCGCCCGAGACCACCGAGCGACAGGCCTACGACCTGATCTCCGCCGGCTTCGGGGTCGGGTACAACGGGCCGCTCCAGGTGGCGTCCCACCTCGAGCCGGCGGCCACGCCCAGTGCCGAGTACACCAAGAAGTACGACAAGGCGATGTCGCTGAAGAGCGACCTCGAGAAGAAGCAGAAGCAGCTGCCCAAGCAGCAGCAGAAGCTCGAGAACCAGCAGGCCCAGCTCGAGGCCGAGCAGGCATCGCTCGAGCGCCAGGGGGACCAGCTCAAGACCGAGCAGGCATCGCTCGAGCGCCAGGGCGACCAGCTCCAGGCCGAGCAGGCGGAGCTGGAGCGGGAGGCCTCGGCGCTGCAGGCCCGCCAGTCGCAGCTGGAGGCGCAGAAGCGCAAGCTGGAGGCCGAGCGCAGCGCCCTGCGCCGCCAGGCGGAGGCGCTGGCCGCGAAGGCCCGGCCGCTCGTGCGCGAGCTGGCCCGGCTCGAGATCCGCGAGCGGATCCTCGAGCGCCGCATCCAGCAGGCGCAGGGCAATCCCGACCGGGTTGCCCGCCTGGAGGCCCGGCTGGCGACCGTGCTCGACCGCCAGGCGGTGGTCCGCAACCAGCTCGCCCCGCTCGAGAAGCAGGCGCGCCGGCTCGCCGACCAGGCCCGGAAGCTCGAGGCGCAGGCCGACCGGCTCCAGCAGCAGGCGAACCAGCTGCAGCGTCAGGCCGACGCCCTGGAGGCCCAGAAGTCCCAGCTGGAGCGGGCGGCCGCCGCGCTCCGGGCGAGCGCCGACGAGCTGCAGCGGCAGGCGGCCGACCTCCAGCGCCAGGGGGCTGCGCTGCAGCGGCAGGGCGACGAGCTCCAGGCTCAGGCCGACCAGCTCAAGGCCGAGCAGCAGCAGGCAAAGCAGGAGCAGAAGGAGGCCGAGAAGCTCCAGGACGAGCTGACCGACATGATGACGGCGGCCGGCGGTGACGAGCGCGGCACCGACCCACGCGTCGTGAACCTCCAGCAGGGGCTCTCCGGCACCGACGGTGTCGTCTCGCTGACGCCGCCGCAGATCAACGACGCGGGCGACGTGGTCCTGCTCTCGGCCGTCCCGTCGACGGCGCCGGCCTCCGACGACACCGCCGACCTGGTCAACGAGGTCCGCGACGTCGTCCTGCCCGAGACCAACAAGGACGGGGGGATCACGTCGTACGTCGGCGGCTTCACGGCGTCGTACGTCGACCTCGCGTCCCTGATCTCGGCCCGGCTGCTGCTCGTGATCGGCACCGTGATCCTGCTCGGCTTCCTGCTGCTGATGATCGCGTTCCGCTCACTGCTGATCCCGTTGCAGGCGGCGGTGACGAACCTGCTGTCGGCCGCCGCGGCGTTCGGCGTCCTGACCGCGGCGTTCCAGTGGGGCTGGGGGATCTCGCTGCTCGGCATCGACACGGCCGACGCGTCGGTCCCGATCGCGAGCTACGTGCCGCTGATGATGTTCGCCGGGCTGTTCGGGCTGTCGATGGACTACGAGGTGTTCCTCGTCAGCCACGTCCAGGGCCACGTCCATGCCGGCGAGGAGGCGAAGGACGCGGTGTCCTCCGCGCTGATCTCCAGCGCCCGGATCACGACCGCGGCTGCGCTGATCATGGCCTCGGTGTTCGCGAGCTTCATCCTCAACATCGACCCGACGATCAAGCAGTTCGGGGTCGGGTTGTCGGTGGCGGTGCTGCTGGCCGGCATCCTCGTGGTCACGCTCGCGCCCGCGGCCCTGATCCTGTTCGGGAAGGCGGCCTGGTGGCTGCCCGGCTGGCTCGACCGGATCCTCCCGCACGTGTCGATCGAGGGGGAGGAAGCGCCACCGCCCGCGGCCGTCGCCGGCGGGGACGACGAGCCGGAGCCGGTGGCCGCCGGACAGCACCGCGGCGGTTGATCGTGCTCACCGCACGACCTGCGGTTGCCGGTCGGGCATGGCCGCCGGCGGCGACGGGCTGCGTCCGGGGAGGAGCCGGTCCAGCCAGCCCGGCAGCCACCAGTTCGCGTTGCCCAGCAGCGTCATCGTGGCCGGCACCAGCACCAGCCGGACGATGGTCGCGTCGATCGCGATGGCGGAGGCCAGGCCCAGCCCCATCATCTTGATCAGCGGGTCTTCGGCAAGCACGAAGCCGCCGAAGACCGCGACCATGATCAGGGCCGCGCAGGTGATGGTCCGGGCCGTCCCGGCCAGGCCGCGGCGTACGGCGTCGTCGTTGTCGCCGGTCCGGTCGTACTCCTCACGCACCCGCGAGAGCAGGAAGACCTCGTAGTCCATCGAGAGGCCGAACAGGATCGCGAACATGAACAGCGGGATGAACGACAGGATCGGCACCGTCGACTCCAGGCCGATCAGGTCGGCGCCCCAGCCCCACTGGAACACCATCACCAGGACGCCGTACGCCGCACCGACGCTGAGCAGGTTCATGACCGCGGCCTTGAGCGGCACCAGCAGCGAGCGGAACACCACGAGCAGCAGCAGGAACGACAGCAGCACGACAGCGGCGATGAACCATGGCAGCCGCTCCTGCACGCGGTGGCCGAGGTCGGCGAAGACCGCCACCTGGCCGCCGATGTGGGCTCGGGCGGAGCTGCCGTCGAGTGCCTCCGGGAAGACGTCGGCCCGGAGCCGGTCGATGGTCTCCCGGGTGGCCTCGGACTGCGGGGTGGTCGTCGGCTCGGCGACCAGGACGGCGATCCCGGAGGCGTCGTCGACGCGGGCGGGTGACACCTCGGCGATCCCCGGGTCCGCCGCGACCGCGGCGGTGAGTGGCTGCAGTACGCCGGGGTCGTCGGCGAGGTCCACGGCGATGACCAGCGCGCCGTTGGCGCCGGGGCCGAAGCCCTCCGCGATCAGGTCGTAGGCGCGTCGCTCGGTGCGCGACTGCGGCATGGTGCCCTCGTCGGGGAAGCCGAGGGTCAGCGCCGAGACCGGCGCGGCGAGGGCGAGGAGCGCCAGCGTCGACCCGACGGCGTACGCCGTGGCGTGCCGGCCGACGTGGGCGGCCCAGCGGTGCCAGCGACCGTTGCTCAGCGCGGTACGTCGCGCCCATCGGCCGTTCACGCGGTGGCCGGCGAGCCCGAGCAGGGCCGGCAGCAGGGTGATCGAGGCGAGCACCATCACCAGCACGATGATCGAGATGCCGATCCCGCCGGCGGTGATGAACGGGATCCGGGCGACGACCAGCCCGAGGATGGCGACGACCACGATGCCCCCGGCGAAGACCACCGACCGGCCGGCGGTGGCCAGCGCGCCACCGACCGAGTCCTCGACGGTGTGGCCCTCGGCGAGCTGCTCGCGGTAGCGGGTGACGATGAACAGGGCGTAGTCGATCCCGACGCCGAGCCCGATCATCGCCCCGATCACGCTGGCCCATTCGGGGATGTCCACGGCGTACGCCACCAGGGGCAGCAGGCCGCTCGCGACGGCGAGGCCCACCAGCGCGGTCCCGATCGGCAGCCCCATCGCGATCAGGGACCCGAACGCCACCAGCAGCACGACGATCGCGACGAGGAGTCCGATCCCCTCGCTGGCCCCGGCGGGCGCCGTCTCGAAGGCGAAGTACAGGTCGCCGCCGGCCTCGATCTGCAGCTGGGTCGACGTGCGCAGGTCGTCGAGGGCCGACTTGAGGTTCGCCAGGTCCTGCGGGTCGAGGTGCTGGGTCTCGGGGTACTGCACCCGCACCAGGGCGACCTCGCCCTCGGTCGTCACGGAGGTGCCGAGGGTGTGGGGGAGCGCCGCGAGGGTGTCCTCCACGCGTGCCACGTCGGCCTGCAGCGCGGGGGTGTCGAGCGCACCGGTCGCGGCTGAGTCCGGGGTCACGACGACGTCCGCGCCGATCCCCATCTCGCCGGCGTTTGCCCGCTCCAGGAGCACGGCGGCGTCGTGGGAGTCGAGCCCCGGCGCCTCGAACGGGTCCTCGAGGTCCTGCCCGAAGGCGGTGGACGCTGCGAGGACGAGCATGGCGATGATGACCCAGGCACCGATCACGGTCCAGGGACGGCGGGCGGCGAAGCGGCCGAGGCGGGCGAGGGTGAGTGACATGGATCCACCGTCTCGGCCGGATGCCGGTGGGCACATCGGGAGAGAGGCCGGAGCAGGGTCGGCCACACGGCCGAGGAGGGATCGGCCTTTCGGCCGGTATCCACGGGCGTTTCGTTCCCTACTCTGAAGCGGTGAGCAACCCACTGCGTGCCGTCTGGGACGAGCCCCGGGCGACGCCCCCGCCGCCGTCACGTGTGTGGCGCGACTGGGTGCTGCTCGCCGCGGTGGTCGTGGCGGGCCTGCTCGAGGGCACCCTCCGCTCCGACGTGCCGCTGCGGGGGTTGGCGATCGCGATCACCGTGGGCCTGGCGCCGACGCTGCTGTGGCGGCGTACCCACCCGTTCGCGGTGGTGGCGATCGCGTTCGGTTCGGCGGTGGTGGTCGACATCGTGCTGCTGATCGCCGATGCGCCGGCGCTCGACATGGCCTCGATGATCTACTTCCTGATCCTGCCGTACGCGCTGTTCCGCTGGGGCTCGGGACGGGAGGTGGTGGTCGGGCTGGCCATCATCCTGCTCACGGCCACGCTCGGCTTCTTCGGGACCTGGACCGGGATCGGCGATGCCATCGGCGGCATGATCGTGCTGGCCAGCTCGATGGTCCTGGGGGTCTCGGCCCGCACCCAGCACGGCGCGCGCGAGCGGCGGCTGGAGCAGGCGAAGGCCGAGGAGCGGGTGCAGCTGGCGCGCGAGCTCCACGACACGGTCGCCCACCACGTCTCGGCGATCGCGATCCGGGCGCAGGCCGGGCGCGCGCTCGCCGCGACCGACAGCGGGGCTCCGGTGGAGGCGCTGGAGGTGATCGAGACCGAGGCGTCGCAGACGCTGGCCGAGATGCGGGCGATGGTGCGGGTGCTCCGCAACCGCGAGCCCGCGGACTACGCACCCCAGGCCGGGGTGGCGGACCTCGGAAGGCTGGCCGCCGGTACGCCGACCGGCCCGCGGGTCGAGGTGACGACCTCGGGCGACCTGAGTCGCCTGCCGCCGGCGGTGGACGCGGCCGTGTTCCGGATCGCTCGCGAGGCGGTCACGAACTCGCTGCGCCATGCGCGCAACGCGACCCGTGTCGACGTACGCGTCGAGGGGAACGGTTCGTCGGTGCTGCTGAGTGTGCGCGACGACGGCGATCCCGTCCTCGGCCGGGCCCTGTGGGGCGCGGGCTACGGGCTGACCGGCATGGCCGAGCGCGCGGCCCTGCTCGGGGGCACCTGTGCGGCCGGCCCGGCACCCGACCGCGGCTGGGCCGTCGACGCCACCCTGCCCCGCGAGGTCGCGCGGTGAGCATTCGCGTGCTGGTCGCCGACGACCAGGACCTGGTGCGCACCGGCCTCCGGCTGATCCTCGGCACGCTCGACGGCATCGAGGTGGTGGGGGAGGCGAAGGACGGCCTCGAGGCCGTGCGCCTGGCCCGCCAGCTGCGACCCGACGTGTGCCTGATGGACATCCGGATGCCGATCCTCGACGGGGTCGAGGCCACCCGCCAGCTGGCCGGGCCCGGCGTCGAGGACCGGGTGGCCGTCGTCGTGATCACGACGTTCGACCTCGACGAGTACGTCCACGGCGCGCTGCGTGCCGGCGCGACCGGCTTCCTCCTCAAGGACGCCGGGCCCGAGCTGCTCGGGGAGGCGATCCGCGCCGCCGCGCGCGGCGACTCGCTGATCTCCCCGAGCATCACCCGGCGGTTGCTGTCGACGTTCGCCGGCACCGATCGCTCGACCCCGCCCGCCCAGCCGATCGACCCGCTGACCGACCGCGAGGAGCAGGTCCTGCTCACCGTCGCCCGGGGCCGCACCAACGCCGAGATCGCCGACGAGCTGCACATCAGCCTGAGCACCGTGAAGACCCACATCGCCAGCCTGATGGCCAAGCTGGGCGCCCGGAACCGGGTCGAGGTCGCGATGTGGGCCTACGAGACCCGACGGGTCGTGGACTGAGTCGGCTCTGAGGACGCAGATCGGGCCGCCACCCCGGGGAGAGGCCGATCGGCGGGTCAGGCTACTTGCGGGTCTTCGCGTAGCAGACGAGCTTGTGGTCGCCGGCCTTCCAGACGGCGCGGGTGCGCCAGTTCGCGTACCAGGGTTGCCCTGCTTGCCGAGCTTGCAGTGCGTGGCGGCGTACTTGCCGGCCTTGTTGACGCTGGGGTACTTCGGGAACGGCAGCGTGAGGACCTGCTTGGCGCGCCAGACGTGGCCCTTCGCGCAGGCGGTGGTCCGGCCGTCCTTGATCAGGCAGCGCGCCTCGTCGTTGCCGAGCCTGCGGTCGGACAGCAGGTCGCCGGGCGCCGCGAGCGGCAGCAGGCTCTTGCCGCCCAGCCGGACGACGTCGCAGCGCACCCAGAGAGCACCGTGGTCGCAACCGGTGGTCTGGACCGTCCGGACGTAGCTGCGTCGAGGGCTTCGGCCGAGGTGCGCCAGTTGAGGGTCTTGCGGGGTCGCCCGTTGAGCTCGGCAGCGATGTTGTCGAGCATTCCAGGCCCGTAGAAGGACAGATCCTTGCCCTTGGGGAGGTACTGGCGCAGCAGTCCGTTGGTGTTCTCGTTGGTGCCGCGCTGCCAGGGCGAGTGGGGGTCGCAGAAGTAGATCGACAGGCCGGTGGCTTCGGCGATCTGGACGTGGTTGGCCATCTCGGCTGCCTTGGTCCCAGGTCAGTGACAGGCGTAGCTGCTCGGGCAGGGTGGCCATCTTCGCGACCATCGCCTCCTGCACGATGTCCGCGGTGTGTCCGCCGGGCAGGTGCAGCAGCATCACGAACCGGGTCGTTCGTTCGACCAGCGTGCCGACCGCGGAGCCGGACTCGGACGAGCCGAGGATCAGGTCGCCTTCCCAGTGACCGGGCACCGCGCGGTCTTCGACCTCGGCGGGGCGTTCGCTGATCATCGCCATGCCCTTGAGTCGTCCGCGACGCTGCCTCGGCCTCGCGTTGCGGCTTGCGCAGCGGTGCGGCCGGTGCGCAGATGCCGCGGCCAGCTCCCGTTTCAGCCCGCCCCGGGACTGCACGTAGAGCGACTGGTAGATCGTCTCGTGCGACACCCACATCTCCGGATCGTCGGGGAACTCCTCGTGTAGCGCCCGAGGAAACGTGCTCACGACTGTGGTTGCTCCTGAGGAGTTCCGATTGTTGCACCGCACGGCGCAACCGCTGATTCTCGTGCAGCTTCGCAGCCTGACGCCGTGCTGCCGCATCGGCCTGGGCCTGGGCATGGTCCGCGCCGTATCCGCCGTTACACCCTGCGGTGCTGCGGCGACCTCGCGACAGATCGTGCTCCGGTTGCCGACCCAGGTCGACACGCGATCGCGGCTTGGTTCCACCCCGCATCGAGCAGATCCTCGATGCGACACCGCTCCCGATACGTACAACCGACTGTTCGGTCGCGCTCAGCCGTGGTTTCACACCCCCCGATTGAGCCGCCCACCGTCTTCGAGGCGCCCTGCGACACGCCGACCGCGGCCCCAGCCGCGTCCCACGACGCCCACAACGGCACCTGCTCCCAGAACATCCGCTCCCACTCACCAGCAAAACGCAGCCGACCAGCCATGACCCCTCCTCAGAGATCAGGCGTTGCCACCACCGCATGAACCGAAGGCCGATCTGGCGACGAAAACGTCGTGGACTATCGCGGCCGGCCCGCGGAAGCCCCCACTTCCTGACCCGATTTGCCCGGAACGCCTGACATGCGGGCCCTGACGCCGCAGGATGCCTGTCGCACGTTTCAATCGATCCAGGGGGAATCATTCTCGTGCTCAAGCACATCAGCCTGACCATCGCCACCGCACTCGTGGCCGCCACCTTGTCGCTCGCCGGGGCGGCGCCGGCAAGCGCAGTGACGTACGTCGAGGTGTCTGCACCGGACGTGTCGCTGAGGGCGGCGGACTGCAAGACCGTTTCCGTCGAGTTCTCGGGTGACTGGGGCGCCGAGGCGAACGGCAACTCGGTCGACACCAACATCTACGACTCGCAAGGCAGCTGGGTCGGCGGTGACTGTCGATATCGACGACCTCGGACGGCCGCGTCACCTCCGACTTCATGCTGTGCGGAGACTACGACCCGGCCGGCTGGTACACCGCCGAGGCCGAGGTCACCGGGTACGACGAGAACTGGGACGAGAGCACAGCCTCCGGGGACGCGAGCTTCTACGTCACCATCGTGAAGCCGACTCCGCCGAAGAAGAAGAAGAAGTCCCACATCAAGATCCGCACCGTGAAGCAGAAGGGCGACCATCCCTTCGTGAAGGTCGGCCAGCTGACTCGGGCCGGCAAGGCCTACCGGGGCAAGCGGGTCGAGGTCCAGGCCTACACCCGGTCGACGGGCTGGGTGATGATCGACTCGATGCGGACGAAGCGCAAGGGCCTGTTCGGTTGGGGTTCTCGCGCAACCAGTTCCGCTGGCGCTACGTCTTCGAGGGCAACCGGACCACGAAGCCGACCAGCAAGGCGTTCCGCGTGCGAGGTGCCAACCGCATCGTGCTCGGCGCCGACCCGAGCGACTTCCTGGTGGAGCTGCGATAGGCATCGCCGTCGGGTGCTACGTGCACGCGATCGCGCCCCCGGCTGCGTAAGCCGGGGGCGCTGCTCTGGTGTGGGGTGGTCAGCCGTTGTTGCTGATCGGACCCCAGACGCCCTGCGGGGTGACGCAGTGCTCGGCCGGGACGCGGTTGCCCGCGGAGCCGGAGATCGCCGCGCCGGTCTGCTTGGAGCGATGTGGCCGATGCCCTTCTCGTGCCGTTGAACGGGTTGTCCTCCGACCAGCCGTTGTGCAGGTGGTTGGCGAGCAGTAGCCCTGGCGTCGCGGGTGGTGCCGTTGTTGGTCACGTCGGCGTTGGCCGAGGTGGCGAGGGCGATCGGGCCCCCGGCCCCGGGCTTGACGCCAGGGTCCCGGGGCCGGGGTGTCTCAGGGAGCTGCCCGGCTGAGGTGGCGAACCACCTCGACGTCCCCAGGTCCCTGATCCGTCATCAGCGTCGCCGAAAGGGCGACGGGGGACATCCGCCGACTGACGGGTTCGGTTACCCGTTTTCGTCCGCAGCCGGGCCGGGCTACGGGTCGACCTCGACGACCGCCGAGCCCTCCGCACCGACGACGGGTCGGTGCGGGGAGCCCGGGATGGTGAGCGGGAGGTCGAGGGGCGCGTCGATCTGGACGGTGACGGCGTCGCGGCTGGCGTCGAAGCCGACGCGGTAGGTCAGGCCGGGGTACGCCGCGTGGGCACCGGTGGCGCGCAGGTAGTCGGCGACGGCACGTCGGGCCACGGCCTCGGCCTGGTCGAGCCGGTCGGCGGAGGCCACGCCCTCGCCGTACAGCACGTCGAGGTTGCGCGAGCCGGCGTCGGCGCCGGCAAGGGCGGCACCGTCGGCGACGGTGTCGAGCTCCTGGCGACGCAGGAACGCAGCCGAGGCGTCGACGGCGACGATGGCGGCCATCAGCAGCACCATCGCCAGGCCGATGATCATCACCGTCGCCTGGCCGCGTTCGTCGCGGTTCACGGCTCGTCCCGGAACTGGCCGATCGGCACGGTGTGGCTGGCGTCGAGCCGGAAGCTGGGCGTGCCGCCGCCGAGAACGCTGGGCAGCAGCGGCAGCTCGACGCCGGAGCGGATCTGGACGGTGATCACCGAACCGGCGCGGTGGCAGTCACCGGGGGTGGGGCGGCAGGACACGCTCAGGGTGAGGGACTGCTTGTCGGCGCCCTGGTCGGCGAGGGCCTGGCGAGCGGCGGCCTCGGCTCGAGCGTGTCCCTCGGCATCGGTCGGCGCGAGCGCGTACGCACGACCGGCGGCACGGGCCGCGGCACTGGTGGCGAAGGCGCCGCGCTGGACCTCGGACGCCGACAGCACGATCCAGATCACCGGAACCAGCAGCAGGATGCCCAACCAGGTCAGCTCGACCAGGGCGCTGCCGCTCTCACCGCGGCGACGCCTACTCATGGTTCCTGCTCCTCGACGGCGTGGGCCGAGACGTCGATGGAGACGGCCGGGCCGCCGAGCCCGAGCGCCGGGACCTCCGCGTGCACGGTGACCCGGACAGCCGGCGCGCCGTCGATCGACACCGTCGTCGCGTCCACGTCTCGGGCGAACCTGCCGGAGATGGCGCCGTCGATCTGCTGGCGGGTGCGGGCGACGCCGTCGCTCGGACCGCGGTCGAGGGTGGCGGCGTACCGCGCTCCCTCGGAGGCGGCCGACGCCAGCGTGTTGCGGACCATCAGCACCAGCGCGAGCTGGAGGATGCCGAGGAAGAGTGGCACGAGCACGACCAGGACCAGCACGAAGTCGACGACGGCCGCTCCGTGCTGACCGCGGCGCCGGGCGCCGTACATGTGTGGCCTCAGCGCACCGAGTTGAGTGCGTTGCGCAGCATGGAGCTGAGCTGGTCGTCGGCGACACCCCAGATGACCGCGACCAGGCCGGCGGTCATCACGGTCACCAGCACCCATCCGGGTACGTCGCCTCGCTCGTCACGGCGACGGGCTGCGCCGAGGGCGAGGAGCCACCGGGTGGTCAGGAGTGTCAGGGCGGGCATGGTCGGTCCTCTTCTCTTGGGGTCATGGCGTGGTGAGGTCGAGCCCGACGACGCCGGGCCAGAAGGCGAAGAACACGGTGACGGGCAGCACCAGGAAGACGACCGGCACCATCATGAAGATTTCCTTGCGCGCCGCGATCTCGATCAGCTCGCGGCGACCGGCCTCGCGTACGTCGGCCGCCTGGGCGTGCAGCACCTCGGCCAACGGCGTCCCGCGCTCGACCGCCACGGCGATCCCCTGGGCGAAGCGGGCGACCAGCGGCAGGCCGGTCGTCGCCGACCACCTGTCGAAGGCGGCACCGAGCGGCTCGCCGGTGCGGACCGCGGCGAGCACCTTCGCCAGGTCGCGGGAGAGCTCGCCGCCGCTGCGGCCGACGACGCGGTCGAGCGCGGCGACGGGGCTCTCGCCGGCAGCGACGGCGAGCGCCAGCAGCTCGGCGATGGTGGGGAACTCGGCCAGGATCTGGCGTTCGCGGTTCTTGACCTGGCTGGTGAGGTAGCTGTCGCGGACGATCACGCCGAGCGCGAACCCGACCGCGCACAGGAGCAGCGACGACAGCGCCCCGCCGGAGCCCGCCACCGCCTTGAGCACGCCGTACGCCGCCGCGATCGCGAAGCCGACCAGCCCCCAGAGCACTTGCTCGACCCGGAACTCGTGCACGGTCTTGTCGATGTCTGCGCGCTCGAGCCGGCGGCGCACGGACGTCGCGCCGCCCAGCACGCGCTCGACACCATCGGCTGCCGATCGCAGCAGCGGACCGAACACGCCGGCAGCTGCGGTGGTCGGTGAGGACGAGGCGACGCGGAGCGCGGGGCTGCGCCCGACCTGCGGCAGGTCGCGGACGTAGGGGAGGACGCGGACCGCGAGCTGGGTACGCCGGATGGTCGCGACGCGCGCCAGCACGAGGAGGACCCCGGCGGCGAAGACCAGCCCGAGCGTTGCACCCCACATGGTCAAGGTCATGACAGGATCCGGCGTTCGATGGGCAACCTGCCGATCCGCATCATCAGGCGGTAGGCGACGAAGCACGCGACGGCGCCGACGACGAGGACGACGACGCCGGCCGCCGAGGCATAGCGGCGGATCACCTCGGTCTGGAAGGACATCAGCAGCAGCACCAGCCAGGGCGCCGCCACCGCGAGCCGCGCGCCGTTGACCGTCCAGGCCTGCCGGGCCTCCATCTCGGATCGGGTGCGGGCGTCGTCGCGGAGGTACCCGGACAGGTTGCGCAGGAGCCGCCCGAGCTCGCCGCCGCCCACCTCGCGCGCGATCCGCAGCCCCTCGACCACCCGGTCGCCGGTGGGGTCGGCCAGCCTGGCCTTGAGCCGGTCGAGGGACTCGCCGAACCGGCCGCTCACCTGGTAGTCGAGCGCGAACTGGTCGAACGCGTCGCGCAGCGGCTCGGGGCCGCGGCTGCCCAGCCCGGCCAGGGCGTCGGGCAGCGACAGACCGGCGCGCACGGCCGATGCGAGGTTGTCGACGGCCTCGGGCCACACCTCGGCGAACTCGCGCTGCCGACGCCGGGCGCGGGCGGTCACCACCACGATCGGGAGGTAGCCGCCCATCACCCCGAAAGCGATCGCCACCGGCGGCGTCCGCGAGACGAGCTGGATGAGCAGGGCGGTCGCCACCGCGAGCACCGCGCACAGCACCGCGAAGCCGACGACGGACACCTGGCCCAGGCCGGCGCGATCGAGCAGCTGGCGGACCGGACCAGGACGGGTGTCGCGGACCCGCGGCGTGAGCGGCAGGAAGAACGCCGACCAGATCAGCAGGAGCCCGACGCCCACCCCCAGTCCGACGAGAGCGCCCATCAGCCGGACTCGCCCAGGATGGTCTGCAGGTCGATGCCCACCCGCTCGTAGAGCTCGCGACGCGGCGGCATCCCGCGCGTCCGGCGGAGCTCGCCGGTGGTGCGGGTGAAGATCGGCTCGGCCTCGATGATGTCGTTCTCGACCCGACCCGGTACGCCGACGATCTCGTTGACCCGGCGGACGCCGTACTGGTCGATGCCGAGGTGTACGACGAGGTCGACCGACGTCGCCACGGTCGGGACCACGAACCGCGCCGAGATGTTCTCGCCCGCCAGCAGCGGGAGGGTGCACATCTTGACCAGCGCCTCGCGGGCGCTGTTGGCGTGGATGGTGCACATGCCGGGCAGCCCGGCGTTGAGCGCGAGCAGCAGGTCCATGCACTCCTCGGCCCGCACCTCGCCGACGATCACCCGGCTCGGCCGCATCCGCAGGCTCTCCTTCACGAGGTGGCGCAGCGTGATCTGGCCGGTGCCCTCGAGCCCGGACTGGCGGGTCTGCATCGGCACCCAGTCGGGGTGGGGGAAGCGCAGCTCGAAGACCTCCTCGGCGCTCACCACGCGCTCGCCCCCGGGGATGGCCGCGGCCAGGCAGTTCAACATCGTCGTCTTCCCAGCCTGGGTGCCGCCGGCGACCAGGATGTTGAGTCCGGCCCGGACCGAGGCCTCCAGGAACCGGGCCGCGGCGGGAGTGAGGCTGCCCAGCTCGACCAGCCCCTCGAGGCGGGCGGCGCGGAGCACGAACTTGCGGATGTTGACCGCGGAGAAGCCGCGGCTGATGCCTTCGAGCACGACGTGGAGCCGGTGGCCCTCGGGGAGCATCGCGTCGACGAAGGGCTGGCTGATGTCGATCCGGCGGCCGCTCGACTTGAGCATCCGCTCGACCAGCTCCTGCACCTGGGCGGACGAGAGCATCAGGTTGGTGAGCTCGTGACGCCCGTTGCGGGCGACGAAGACCCGGCTGGGGTCGTTGATCCAGATCTCTTCGACGGCCGGGTCGTCGAGGAACGGCTGGAGCGGCCCGAACCCGGACACCCGTGCCACGAGCTCGCCGACCACGGCGTCGATGTCGGGGACGGGCGCGACCGCGCCGGTCAGGCTGTGCTCGTCGTGCTCGCGGACCACGCTCTCGGCGATCCGGCGTACGACGACCGCGTCGCGTTGCGGGTCGACGCCTTCGCTGCGCACCAGGGCGCGGACGCGCTCGTCGAGCGACTCGACCAGCTCCACGCGGGCATCGGCCAGCGTCATCAGGACCCCCGTCCCGAGTCAAGGATTCCTTGGCGGCAACTTACGTCAATCGAGGCCTACCCGCGAGAGCCTGATCTCGAACCTGTGGACAACGACGACACCGGGCCCACTCCCGTCCCAGCAGGCACTCCTGCCGCAGGTCGAGTGGTCTGGTCCGGTCCCGGCAATTGGGGTCAGCAATCCATCGTCTGCCCGCCCGCATCGGGCACTGTGGTCGCGGGCCAGTTCGTCCCGCGCGGGCTGTGCGACCAGGGAGGGCGCGATGACATTCGTCCAGCCGACCAAGGTGACCGAGCTGACGCAGGAGCTCCGGTTGGCCACCACCATGACGGGCGGGGTCAGCCTCGCGATCTGGATGGGCGGCGTCGCCCGCGAGATCAACCTGTTGTCGCAGGCGTCGCAGTGGCGGCGTACCGGCGGCGAGTTCCCGGCAGGTACGTCGCTCAGCACGCCGGCCACCGAGTCCCTCAAGCTGTACGCCGGCCTGATCGACCTGCTCGACCTCGTGGTCGACGTCGACGTCCTGTCCGGGACCAGTGCCGGAGGCATCAACGCCGCGCTGCTGGCGTCGGCGCGTGCCACCGGCATCGATCTCGGCGGGTTCCGCGACCTCTGGATGGACCTCGGCGCCCTGACCGATCTCCTCCGCAACCCCGCGGACAAGACCACGCCGTCGCTGCTGTACGGCGACGAGCGCATGTTCGCCGCGCTGGAGGAGAACCTGCCGAAGCTCGCGATCGGCCCGTTCCCACCGGTGCGGCACGAGGATCCGGCGTGGACGCCCCCCACGACCCTGTACGTCACGACGACGCTGCTCACGGGGGAGGTCGGGAGGTTCACCGACTCCTTCGGGACCGTGGTCCAGGACGTCGACCGTCGTGGCCTCTTCACGTTCACCCGATCCCAGCTGGCCGAGCGCGAAGGGATTGCCCCGGCCCTGGCTCTCGCGGCTCGCAGCTCCGCATCGTTCCCCGGCGCCTTCGAGCCGTCGTTCATCCCCTTCAACAGGGGAACGGCGAAGACGAAGGCCATTCCTGCCCGGCCCGGGATGGCGGCGTACGCGAACACCACCCGGCCGCACTGGGTCGCCGACGGCGGACTGCTCGACAACCGCCCGATCGGCGTCCTGCTCCAGAGCATCTTCGACCGACCCGCCCGACGACCGGTACGACGCGTGCTCCTCTTCGTCGTCCCGTCCTCCGGACCGGCGCCCGACCTGCTCGAGCAGGCCCCGCCGGACGACGTGAGCGACCCTCTCGGTCTCGTCGACGGTCTCCTCCAGGATCTGGCGGCGGTGACGACGCAGTCGATCGCGGCGGACCTGAAGGCGATTCGCGCTCATCAGGACCGCCTGGAGGCCCGGACCGACACCCGTCTGCGCCTCGCCGAGCTCGCGCCGGCCCTGCGGGACGGGTCACGTCTGCTGACGGTGCCCCTGCTGGACGACTATCGGACGCGCCAGGCAACCAAGGAGGCCCGAGACCTCACCGCCGGCCTGCTCAAGCAGCTGAGCACGTGGCCCGACGATGCGCCGTCGAGCAACTCCCTGGCGTACATCCCCAGTACGTGGCAGCAGGACCTACGGCGCGGCGGCGACACCGAGGAAGTCTGCCGATTGCGGATCACCCAGGTGATTCTCGAACGGTGGGCCCCGCCGTCGTCGGGGCTCCCCGAGACCTCGGCAGACCTGGCGAAGTTCGGCCAGGCAGCCCACACCTTCGCCAAGGTCGGCGCCCTCGCGGTCGTCCGCGCCGCCTACCAGCTGGCGACGACCGATGCCGAGATGGCGGAGCTGGCGAGGCTGACCCAGGCGATCCACGCAGCCAGGCCGCCTGTTCCGCCGGTCGACGTGCCTGACCTGGTCCGCCAGGTGTGCACGGACCCGGCGGTCCGACAGCTGCCGTTCGACGAGGCCGTGGCAACCCTCGCCACGAGCTACCTGGATCAGCGCGCCACGGAGGCGGACGCCTGGACCTACCTCGGTTCGGCCCTCGACGACGAGGCCCGCGCCTCCCTGCAGGCACTCGCGGACGCGACCATCGAGGCCGCCAAGGCCGGCCCGCTCCGCCGGGGACGGCTGGAAGCCGCAGAGCAGCTGGCGGCGTACCTCGCCTACCTGTCGCCGGCTGCGGACGCGGAAGGCGTGGCGCGGCTGCTGTTCGACCTGGCGGTGACGCAGCGCGCCATGCAGCCGGTCGAGGCCGACGTCGAGCAGAACTTCCAGCTGGTCCAGGTGAGTGCCGACACCCGCACCCTGCTCGCGCCCGGATGCGACACCGCGCAGAAGAAGCTCACCGGCATGCAGTTCCACCACTTCGGTGCGTTCTACAAGCGGTCGTGGAGGGCCAACGACTGGATGTGGGGGCGACTCGACGGAGCCGGCTGGCTGGTCCACGTGCTGCTGGATCCGCGACGCGTGCTGTGGGTCGCCGATCGGCATCGAGGTGCGGAGACCGGAGTCGCCTGGTTCCTCGGCAGGCTGAAGGACCTCGGCGCGCCCGAGTTTCCCGCCGGTGGCTACCCCCTGTCCGACGCGAGGGACGCGGCCGACAACACGCTGACCCTGGCCAAGGTGGAGGCCGAGCTCGCGTTCCTCGACGACCCGGCCTTGCCACTGCCCATCAGCCTGCCCATGACGTCCATGTGGCTTGTCCCAGACCTGGCAGCACCGGGTCGTCGATGACGAGCTCGAGGGTCTGGCCAGGGCCGTGTACGACCCGAACTCCGCGACCCGGCCGGACTGGAGCCCGACGGTCTCCCGGACGTGGGCGGACAAGGTGCTGACGGCGTCACCCGAGGCGAAGTATGCGTTGCTCAGAGAGGCGCCGGTCGCCCGCGAGACGTTCGCCACCGACAAGGCGTCGCCGCTGATGGCGCGCACGATCACGAAGGCCGCCGCCACGGCGTCCGGGGCCGTCGGCTCGGCCAAGCAGGTGCCCGGCGTCCTCAAGCCGGCGGTGACCACGCTGCGGACACTCACGCTCGGCGCCTACCGGGCAGTGTCACTGACCAAGGGCGTCACCAAGCGGATGCTCGCGCTCGGCATCGGGCTGCTCGTGCTCGGCGTCGCGCTCGCCATCCAGTCCGCGACTCTCGCCGGAGTCACCGGCCTGGTGATGGCGGGCATCGGCGCCATTCTCGTGGTCCTGGGGACGTGGCAGCTGTCAGGCAAGCTGCTCGGCGCCCTGCTGTCGGTCACGCTGATCGGCGCCGTACTGGCGCTGGGGACGCCGGTCGTTCGCGACTGGCTGGTCGGGACGGCGGAGGACCCCGGGCTGCTCGCCGAGAACATCTACTGGCTGGGCGCGACGTGGTGGCACCCCTTCGTCGTCATCGGGGCGATCGCGCTCGTCGTGGCCGTGGTTGCGGCCGCCACGAACGGCAGCAGGTCCACCCGGCGCTCGTGATCCAGCGCAGGCTCAGCCCCGGGGGCTGACCCGACCTTCACCCGTCCGCCCGTCGACGCGCCGCCTGCCGGCCGCGTCGGCGGGCTTCGTGCTGCGCCAGGGGTCGCCCCTGCCTGGCCATGACGCCCCGGAGCGCGCCATCGCCAAGCCAAGGTAAAGATTTGCCTGAGTGTGCCTGAATGAGTTGCCCACATGTTACTCCCGTAAGTCAAGAGGTTCCTGACCACAGGAGCCCGACGAAGGGAGTCCCCTCATGTCCCGTTCGATCAAGCTCATCGCCGTCACCGTCACCACCGTCGCCGCCCTGCTCGTGGGCGCGCAGGCAGGCGCCGTCAGCACCGTCGCCGGCCCCGGCGACGGATGGTGCTGCTGACCCTGACCCTGACCCTGGCGCGCGGGGGAGCGGTGACGGGTGCACCCGTCACCGCTGCGCCCCGGGAGGATCAGACCTGGGTGCGGGTGCTGCGGCGTACGGTCAGGCCGGTCGAGGCGGCCGCCCGTCGGTAGGCGTCCATGGCCTCGTCGGCGGCGCCGATCTCCTCGAGCAGGCCGCCGAGCTCGAACCAGAGCTGGGCCGCCTGGCGGTCGGCGCCGGCCGCCGACAGGGTGAGGATGGCCTGACGGTAGGAGTTCTTGGCGCGGTCGACGTCGCCCCGGTCGGCGGCGATCTGCCCGTGGATGACGATCGCCTCGGTGGCGAGCAGCGGCAGGTCGGTCTGGGTGGCGGCGATGACCTCGTCGGCGCGGCGGGCCGCCTCCTCCTGGTCGCCGGCCAGGAACCGGGCCCGCGCCTGCGCCAGCCGGTGGCGGGCGGCGTCGGTCGGGCTCGCGCTCGACCAGTCCAGCTCCCGCTCGGCGCGAGCCAGGTTGGCCTCGGCGTCCTCGAGGGCCGGTGGGTCGAGCCGCAGCTGGGTCCACCCGAGCTGGGTGCGCAGCCGGGCCAGGTTGCGGTTGTCGGTGTCGAGCTCGAGCAGCCGGATGGCCTTCTGGGCCAGCGACACGGCCGCCTCGACCCGGCCCTGGTTGGACTCCATGACGCTGGCGTTCCAGTACGCCGAGGCCTTGGCACGCGGCGAGTCCAGGCCCTCGGCCTGCTCGATCGCCCGGTGGCACAGGCGTACGGCGTGGGCGACGTCGCCGCGCTCGAAGTGGGCCGCCGCGAGGGTCACGGCCAGCTGGACCGCCTCGTCGGAGCCGGCCAGGTCGTACTCCTCGAGCCGGCTCATGGCGTTCTCGCCGGTGTCGATGGCGCGGGCCAGGTCGCCGCTCTCGCGGTAGCACCGGCTCAGCGCGATGGCGGACACCAGCCAGTCGAGCCCGCCCGCGGGCGCCGCGACCAGCTCCTCGAGCGCGCCGATCGCGTGGTCGAGGTCGCCGGCCGACTCGAGGGCGAGTGCGCGCAGGTGGCGAGCGCGGGTGCGCAGCTCGGGAGGCGCGTCGTGCTCCAGCACCTCGACGGTGCCCGCGAGCGCGTCGTCGGGCTTGCCGGAGGCCAGCGCCAGCTCGGCGTAGTCGAGCTTCAGCGTCAGCTCGGCCTTCTGGTTGGCGTCGATGCCGTGCAACAGCTGCTCGAGGGTGGTGTCGATGCGGGCGGCGATCTTCTCCAGCAGCCGGCCGTCGGGACGGCGGTGGCCGGACTCGATCCGGGAGATGTACGCCGTCGACGCGTCCTCACCGGCGACCTCCGACTGGGTCAGCCCCTTGGCAAGCCGCGCGTTGCGGACGCGGGTGCCGAGCGTCGGCAGGTCGATGGTCCGGAGAAGCCCGGCGAGTTCGCTGTCCACGTGACTCATTCTTCCTCGCGCCCGCGCGGAGCGGATGATTTCCCGGCCGATTTGGGTTTTCCCGTGCATATTTCGGCGACCGGCCCTTGCCAACCCTTGACCATATCGGGTGGGTGGTTGGCTGCTCATCGGGAAACGCCGGTCCGGTCGACGCGGGCCTAGGATCGAGCCCGGGGGTTGGACCGGTCGCCCGTACGCGGGCAGGGTTGGGGGCGCTTCGTGCGCACAGGCATCACGGTGGTGTGGATGGCCGACCCGCACACGTACGCCGAGTCGGTGCAGGACCAGGTCTGGGGCGAGCTCGCGGCGCGACCGGAGTGGCAGGCGTGGCTGGGCGAGCACATCTTCGGAGCCGATCGGGTCTGCATCGTCTTCTACGAGGACCGGCCCGACGACCGGCTGGTGATCCGCGGCGACACGTTGCGCTACGTCGTACCGGTCGAGGACGTGCGCGCCGCGTTCGAGAAGCACTACCTGCCCGACTTCATGGCGCACGTCTTCCGCGAGATCTACGTGGCCTGGGCGCGCAAGCTCGGCCTGCCCGACCCGCCGCCGGCCGCCCTGCCGGCGTGAGGTTACGGTGGTGAACCATGCGACAGCTCCAGTCCGTCCTTGCCGCTTTCGCCGCCGCGCTGCTCCTCGGTGGCCTGCTCAGCGCCGCTCCGGTCGAGGCCGCCGCTCCCGCGGAGCAGCGGCCCGCCGCACACAAGAGGTACGCGAACAAGGCCTTCGCGGCGACCAACAACCGGCGCGACGCCCACGAGCGGCGCGCGCTGCGCCGCAACGACTGCATCCAGAAGTGGGCGAGGCGCAACGCCAGGAAGATGGCCCGCCTCAGGAAATGGACCACCAGCCCATGCGACCCATCATGCGCGACTGCGGGCGCGCGCGCCGGCGAGAACATCGCCTACGGGTACCCGACCGGCCGGGCGGTAGTGCGGGCTGGATGCACTCCGACGGCCACCGCGCCAACATCCTGAACCGCGGGTACCGGGTGATGGGCATCGCGGCACGCAAGGGCGCCGACGGTCGCTGGTACGTCGCCCAGGTCTTCGGCGGTCCCCGCTTCTGAGGCGATTCGTCGGGGTGCGGTCCGCCCCGTAGGGTTGGTTCCCGTGGCAGGACCCGACTTCGACGCAGAGATCAAGCAGCTCCAGGCGACCATGAGCACGATCGGCCAGGTGCTCGACCTCGACGGCATGCGCCGCGAGATCGCCGACCTCGGCGAGCAGGTCGCGGCGCCCGACCTCTGGGACGACCAGGAGAACGCCACCCGGGTGACCGGCCGGCTCTCCGTCCTGCAGGGCGAGCTCGATCGGTTCACCGGCCTCCAGGGCCGGATCGACGACCTGGCCGTCATGGTCGAGCTCGGGCAGGAGGAGGGCGACGCGTCGTCCCTCGCGGAGTCCGAGACCGAGCTCCGCCGGGTCCAGAAGGCCGTCGAGCAGCTCGAGGTGCGCACCCTCCTCTCCGGCGAGTACGACGTCCGCGAGGCGTTGGTGACCATCCGCGCCGGCGCCGGTGGCGTCGACGCCGCGGACTTCGCCGAGATGCTGATGCGGATGTACACGCGCTGGGCCGAGCAGCACAAGTACGGCGTCGAGGTCTTCGACACCTCCTACGCCGAGGAGGCCGGCCTGAAGTCGGCCACCTTCGCCATCCACGCGCCGTACGCCTACGGCACGCTGTCGGTCGAGGCCGGCACCCACCGGCTGGTGCGGATCAGCCCGTTCGACAACCAGGGCCGCCGGCAGACCAGCTTCGCCGCGGTCGAGGTGGTGCCGGTGCTCGAGCAGACCGACGAGATCGAGATCCCCGACGAGGAGATCCGGGTCGACGTCTACCGCTCGTCGGGCCCCGGCGGGCAGTCGGTGAACACCACCGACTCCGCCGTCCGGCTGACCCACATCCCCACCGGCATCGTCGTGTCCTGCCAGAACGAGAAGAGCCAGCTGCAGAACAAGGCCAGCGCGATGGTGATCCTCAAGGCGAAGCTGCTCGCGGTCAAGAAGGCCGAGGAGCGGGCCGAGCTCGACGCCCTGCGCGGCGACGTCGAATGCGAGCTGGGGCGACCAGATGCGCAGCTACGTGCTGAACCCGTACCAGATGGTCAAGGACCTGCGCACCGAGTACGAGGTCGGCAACCCGCAGGCGGTCTTCGACGGCGAGATCGACGGCTTCCTCGAGGCCGGCATCCGCTGGCGCCGCGGCGCCGAGAAGGCCGCCGCCAACTGAGCTCGCTGGTCGGACGGCGCTGCGCGTCCTCAACCACGAGGCGGCCGGGCGGCCTCGGCGGCCTGGACGCACCAGCGGCCGGCCCGGTCGACCAGCGCTCGCCGCTCGACGTCGCCTGCGGGGACGCTCACCTCGCAGCTCAGCCAGGCGTCGCCGAACAGCCCGCGGTACGACGCGGTCAGCCGCGCTCGTCCGACTCGCACACCAGGGCGACCGAGTGCTGGCCGAACCCCGGCGCCTCGGGCTCCGGCGTGCAGCCCTGGTCGGCGCGCGCCAGCTTGCCCAGCTGCCGTGCGCGTTGCGGGGTGACCGGGGGCGCGAACAGCCAGGCGCGCGCGGTCGTGCCGTCCTCGCCCGCGAAGTCGCAGCCGTACTCGTGGGCGACGTCGCGGACGTCCTCGCTGATCCGCGCGCGCTCGCCGTTGTCGTACGCCGAGCCCTTGGTCGCTTCGCCGCCGAGCGCCTCCTCGACGGCGCTCGCCGGGATCCGCTCGCAGAACGGTGCCCGCTGCAGGACCACGGTGTCGGCGGCGTACGACTCCAGGGGAGTGCTCGGCGTCGACGGCTCGGCCTCGGGAGCGGGCTCGTCGTCGCCGCCCGTGCATCCCGCAGCCAGGAGCAGTACGCCGGCCGCGACCGTCGGCGGCCGCGCGGCGGGGGAGCGGCATGCGCTCAAGATACGGCGTCGCCACAGGGCGCCTCCTGCCCACATGCGTTTGAATGCAACCGATGGCGAGCCCCCGACGACGTGCAGGCCGACCGCGGCCGAGGTGACGGCCCCGGCCGGCGAGGCGCGGCGCGAGCAGTTCGCGCTCCGCCTGGACCGCTGGTGGGCTGACCTGCTCGACGGCCTCGCGGTCGTCTACGCCGATCCCGGCGCCGTGGCGCGCAGGCTGGTCGACGTCGCCGCCCGCGCGTACGCCGACCGCCCCGACGACCTGCACCGCCTCGACCAGCGCCGGCTGCTCGAGCCCGACTGGCTGCAGCAGCCGCGGATGTTCGGCTACGCCTGCTACACCGAGCGGTTCGCCGACGACCTGCCCGGGCTGGCCAAGCGGCTCGACCACCTCGAGGACGCTCGGCGTCACCTACCTGCACCTGATGCCGCTGCTGCAGCCCCGCGACGGCGACAACGACGGCGGCTACGCCGTGCAGGACTACCGCGCCGTGCGCGCCGACCTCGGCACGGTCGACGACCTGCGCGAGCTCGCCACCACGCTGCGCGGGCGCGGCATCAGCCTGGTGCTCGACCTGGTCCTCAACCACGTCGCCCGCGAGCACGACTGGGCCGTGCGCGCCCGCGCCGGGGACCCGGCGTACCGCGACTACTTCCACGTCCACCCCGACCGCAGCCTCCCCGACGCGTTCGAGCAGACGCTGCCGGAGGTCTTCCCCGACTTCGCGCCGGGCAACTTCACCTGGGACGACGAGCTCGCAGGCGTGGGTGTGGACGACGTTCAACGAGTGGCAGTGGGACCTCAACTGGGCCAACCCCGACGTGCTCGTCGAGTTCGCCGACATCATCCTGCTCGCTGGCCAACCTCGGCGTCGAGGTGCTGCGGCTGGACGCGATCGCGTTCCTCTGGAAGCGGCTCGGGCACCGCCTGCCAGAACCAGCCCGAGGTGCACGCGATCACCCAGGTGCTGCGCGCCGTCGCCCGGATCGCCGCGCCGGCGCTGGCGTTCAAGGCCGAGGCGATCGTCGGGCCGCGCGACCTGGTGCAGTACCTCGGCACCGGGCCGGCACGCCGGCCGGGTCAGCGACCTCGCCTACCACAACAGCCTGATGGTGCAGGTCTGGTCGATGCTCGCCACCGGCGACACCGTGCTCGCCCGGCACGCGCTCGCGTCGCTCCCGACCGCGCCGGCCACCGGCACCTGGATCACCTACGTCCGCTGCCACGACGACATCGGCTGGGCGATCGACGACCGCGACGCGGCCGCGGTGGGGCTCAACGGGCACGACCACCGGCGGTTCCTCGCCGAGTGGTACGCCGGCGAGCTTCCCGGCTCCTGGGCGCACGGGCTGGTGTTCCAGCACAACCCCGCCACCGGCGACAAGCGGATCAGCGGCACCGCCGCGTCCCTGGTCGGCCTCGACGAGGACGACGGCGGCGACCCGGGCGCCGGTCTTGCCCGCCTGTTCCTCGCGCACGCCGTGGTGGCCGGCTGGGGCGGGGTCCCCGTGGTGTGGAGCGGCGACGAGCTCGGCCAGCCCAACGACCCCGACTGGGCGGCCGAGCCCGGGCACGAGGACGACAACCGGTGGGCGCACCGGCCCCGGCTCGACTGGGAGCGCGCGGCCGCGCCGCGACGACCTGCGCACCGTGCCCGGCAAGGTGTTCGCCGGGCTCGCCCACCTCGCCCGGGTCCGCGCGGGGCTGCCGCAGCTGCACGCCTCCGCCCCCAGCCGGGTGCTCCTCGACACCGACGCCGGGCGTCCTGGCCATCGTCCGGCGGCACCCGAGCGGACCGATGGTGGGCCTCTACAACGTCACCGAGCACGACCCGGCCGTTCCCCATCGACCGGCTGCGCGCGGCCGGCCTCGCGGCGCCGTACGACGCGCTGGGCGGGTACGCCGTGACGGCGGGAGCCGACGGCCTGGTCTGGCTGCCGGCGTACGCCGCGTGGTGGGTGGTGGACGGCCCGACGGATCACACCGGCTGAACGCGGAGCGTGACCCGGGCCACCTCCCGCCACACCCGACCAGACCGGGTGCCCCGGCCGGGTTGTCCCCTCGACTACTCTCGATGCGGTGATCCGCTTCGAGAAGGTCGTCAAGACCTATGCCGGCCAGGGAAGCCCCGCACTCGACCAGGTGTCGGTCGACGTCGAGAAGGGCGAGTTCGTCTTCCTCGTCGGCGCCTCCGGATCGGGCAAGTCCACGTTCCTGCGCCTGGTGCTGCGCGAGTACCGCCCCACCTCGGGCCGGGTGTACGTCGCCGGCAAGGAGATCAACCGCCTCGCCGGGTGGAAGGTGCCGCGGCTGCGCCGCCAGATCGGCACCGTCTTCCAGGACTTCCGGCTGCTGCAGAACAAGACCGTCTCCGAGAACGTGCGCGTTCGCGCTGCAGGTGATCGGCAAGTCCAGCTCCGAGATCGCCGAGCTCGTGCCCGAGACGCTCGAGATGGTCGGCCTGGAGGGCAAGGGCGACCGGATGCCCGACGAGCTGTCCGGTGGCGAGCAGCAGCGGGTCGCGATCGCCCGGGCGTTCGTCAACCGGCCGATGATCCTGATCGCCGACGAGCCCACCGGAAACCTCGACCCCACCACCTCGGTCGGCATCATGAAGCTGCTCGACCGGATCAACCGCACCGGCACCACGGTGCGTCATGGCCACCCACGACGCCGGCATCGTCGACCAGATGCGCAAGCGCGTCATCGAGCTGGACGGCGGCCGCGTGATCCGCGACCAGGCACAGGGCGTCTACGGCTTCCAGAACTGACGGCCACCCGCACCCCGACGCCACCGACCGGCACTTCGACCCAGCCCCGAACCCGAAAAGAGCTCCGCCGAACACATGCAGCTGCGCTACGTCTTCTCCGAGCTGGGCCAGGGCCTGCGCCGGAACCTGTCGATGCACATCGCGGTGATCCTGACCCTGTTCGTCTCGCTGACCCTGGTCGGACTCGGTGTCCTGCTCAACCAGCAGGCCGAGCATGCCGCGCAGCAGCTGGGGCAACGAGCTCCAGATCACCGTCTTCCTCTGCCGCGACGGCGACGACAACCCGGGCTGCCCGAGCGAGGTCACCGAGGCCCAGAAGACCGCGATCATCGACGAGATCCAGCAGAACCCCGAGGTCGTCCGACTACCGCGACGAGTCGAAGGACGAGGCGTTCGAGAAGGTCAAGGAGCTGTACGGCGAGGAGCGGTTCGAGGGCGCGAACCCGCGATGACCGAGGACGACATGGCCGAGTCGATCTGGATCACGCTCAAGGACCCCGACGAGTACCAAGGCATCACCAGTGCCGTGATCGGCCTCGACGGGGTCTCCCGGATCAGCGACCAACGCGAGATCGTCGGACCGATCCTGCGCGGGATGCAGCGCGATGCAGACCGGGGCGCTGGTCGATCGCCGGCTTCCTGCGTGGTCGCGGCGATGCTGCTGGTCGGCAACACGATCCGGCTGGCGGCGTTCGCGCGACGCCGGAGATCGGGATCATGCGGCTGGTGGGTGCCTCGACGCTCTACATCGCCCTGCCGTTCCTGCTCGAGGCGCTGGTGACCGCGTTCATCGGCGTGGTGCTCGCGGCGGGCGCCCTCGCCGGCGTTCATGTACTTCGGGTCGAGCGAGCGTCTGCGCGACTTCGTCGGGTTCATGCCGTGGGTCGAGCTGGGACGAGCTACGCCTGGGCGGTGCTGGTCATCGCGATCCTCGGGCCGGTGCTCACCCTGATCCCGACACTCCTGCTGACCCGCAAATACATCAAAGTCTGATTCCGCCCGGTTACGGTCGAGGGGTTCACTTCCCCGAACATCGAAGGCTTACCGGTGCGTCTCTTCCCCCGTACCGCTCGCCGTCGCCTGGTCGCCGCTGCCGCGGCTGGCTCGCTGGCGATCGGCGCAGTGACCGTCCCTCTCGCCTACGCTGACGACCTCAAGGATCGACAGAAGAACGTCGAGAAGAAGATCAAGCAGGCCGACCACGCCCTCGAGGAGTCCAGCGACAGGTACCGCCAGGCGGCCGCCAAGCTCGCGGCCGCGCAGGCCGACGCTGGAGCAGGCGCAGGTCGGAGCTGGACCAGGCGGAGGCGAAGCTCGCCGCAGCCCGGATCCGCGACCAGCTGATGCAGGCCAAGCTGGCCGAGGCGGAGGCCCGGCTCGAGCGCGCCGAGGCCGAGCTGGTCCAGGGGCGCGCCGACCTCGACGCGCAGCGCGACCACGTGATCGACACGGTCAACGACATGTACCAGGGCCAGTCCTCGCCGCTCTCGCGGTTCAGCTCGTTCCTGGAGGCCGACTCGACCGAGGACCTCACCCGGGTCGAGGAGTACGAGAACGTCGTCGTCAGCAAGGAGGAGCGGACCTACGACCAGCTGCGTGCGGCCGAGGTGCTCCTCGAGATCACGCGAGGAGCAGGTCGAGGACGCCCGCGCGGAGGTCGCCGTGCAGCGCAAGGCCGCTGCCGAGCACCTCGTCGCGATGCAGGAGATGACGGCCGCGGCCCGCGACGCGAAGATCCGGTTCCGCGAGACGGTCGGCGTACGCAAGGACGCGCGGCTGGCGGCGCTCCGCGCCCGCGCGGCGGACCGCAAGGAGCTCGCGCAGCTGAAGGCGCAGGAGCGCCACATCAAGCAGCTGATCCTGGAGGCGGCCAGCAAGGCCAAGGGCGGGTTCAACGGCGCGACCGGCGGCTTCCTCAACCGCCCCGTGCCCGGGTACGTCACCTCGCCGTACGGCTATCGGGTGCACCCGATCTACGGCTACTACGGCCTGCACGACGGCACCGACTTCCGCACCGCGCTGCGGCAGCCCGATGTACGCCGCGGCAGGCGGCAGGGTGCTGTCGAGCTACTACTCGTCGGTCTACGGCAACCGCCTGGTGCTCGGCGTCGGCAACGTCAACGGCAAGTACGTGTCGGTGATCTACAACCACGCGACCAGCTACCGGGTCGGCGTCGGCCAGACCGTCGGGCGCGGCCAGGTGATCGGGTACGCCGGCAGCACCGGCTGGTCCACCGGCTGCCACCTGCACTTCACGGTGATGGTGAACGGCCAGACCGTCGACCCGCTGAACTGGATGTAGGCGCCACGCCTCGGTGGTTGAGGAGGTTGCGCAGCAACCGTCTCGAAACCACCCGGGCAAACGCAGTTGACCGCCTTTGAGAGACTGGCGGGATGCCGAAGGAACAGGGGCGCAAGATCGTCGCGCAGAACAAGAAGGCGCGACACGACTTCCACATCGAGGACACCTTCGAGGCCGGCCTGGTCCTCGTCGGGACCGAGGTGAAGTCGCTGCGCATGGGGCGCGCCTCCCTGGTCGACGGCTTCGTGGACATCGAGGCCGGTGAGGCCTGGCTGCACGGCGTACACATCCCTGAGTACTCCCAGGGCACCTGGACCAACCACGCCGCCCGCCGCAAGCGCAAGCTCCTGCTGAACCGGGTCGAGATCGACAAGATCGAGCGCCGGGTCAACGAGAAGGGGCTCACGGTCGTGCCGCTGGCGCTGTACTTCCTGGACGGCCGCGCGAAGGTCGAGATCGCGCTCGCCAAGGGCAAGAAGTCGTGGGACAAGCGGCACTCGCTCGCCGAGAGGCAGGCGAACAGAGAGAAGGAGCAGGCCCTCGGCCGGCACCTGAAGGGGATGGAATGAGCCCGGCCGACGAGCCGGTCGAGCAGGTCCGCTCGTTCTGGCAGGACCTCGGTCTGCCGGGGCTCTTCGACGTGCACGTCCACTTCCTGCCCGAGAACGTCCAGCGCAAGGTCTACGCCCAGTTCGACCAGGCCGGCCCGAAGATCGGGCGGGAGTGGCCGATCCGCTACCGCGGCAGCCACCAGGAGCGGATCGACCTGCTCCGCGAGCTCGGCGTACGTCGGTTCTCGACGCTGCCGTACGCCCACCGGCCGGGGATCGCGACGTACCTCAACGAGTGGGCTGCCGACTTCGCCCGCGTCGTGCCCGAGTCGATGTGGTCGGCGACGTTCTACCCCGAGCCCGAGGCCCCGGCGTACGTCGACAAGCTGCTGGGCGAGGGCGTGGACGTGTTCAAGGTCCACGTGCAGGTGGCGGAGTTCCACCTCGACGACCCGCTGCTCGACCCGGTCTGGGGGATGCTCGAGGACTCGGGGACACCGATCGTGATCCATGCCGGCTCCGGGCCGGTCGGCAACGAGTACACCGGGCCCGGCCCGCTGCGGCGGGTGCTGACGGAGTTCCCGCGGTTGACGGCGATCATCGCCCACATGGGAGCCCCGGAGTACGCCGAGTTCCTCACCATCGCGGAGACCAACGAGCGGGTCTGCCTCGACACCACGATGGTGTTCACCGACTTCTTCGAGGCCGAGGCGCCGTACCCGCCCGACCTGGCGTCCCGGCTGGTCGACATCCAGCCGAAGGTGCTGCTCGGCAGTGACTTCCCGACCATCCCGTATCCCTACGCCCACCAGATCGAGGGCCTCGAGCGGCTCGGGCTCGGCGAGGACTGGCTGCGCGACGTCTGCTGGAACAACGGGCTGCGGATGTTCGGCCTCGGCCGCTGAGCTCGACGGATCAGTCGAGCACCGGCTGCCAGGCGACGTCGACGAACGAGCCGAAGTGGAACACCTCCCAGTCCGAACCGTCCGGCTTCATCGTGTAGATGCCCCCGCCGCCCTCTCCCTGCGGGACGGCGACGGCGATGCGCTCGCCGTCCGGGCTCCAGGTGATGGACGGCGCGGGGAGGCCGAAGCACCCGCAGTGACCGGCCCCGTGCACCTCGCGCAAGCCGCTTCCGTCCGCGCCCACGGTCACCACGGCGAACGAGTACTCGTAGGCCGGGCCCTCGGGGCGCGGCCATTGGTCGAGGAAGGCGATCGTGCGCCCGTCCGGCGACCAGCTGGGAGCCGTGAGGTTCTCCGCGCGGCGGGTGTAGCGCGCGAGCTCGCGGACCTCCCCCGACGCCAGGTCGACGGTGTAGAGCCCGCGCGAGCCCGTGAAGGCGATGACATCCCCGTCGGGCGACCAGGTGGGTGCTGCAGGATGCTCCACCCCCGGGGTGTGGATCGGCTCAGCTGCGCCGTTGTCGATGGTCTGGATCTTGAGGTGCTCCTCGCCGGCGTACGCCAGCCGGGTGCCGTCCGGTGACAGTGCGGGCCAGCAGAGGTCGTCCAGACAGACGCCGAGCGTCCGGGTCGAGCCCGTGGAGACGTCGATGGCCCGGATCGTGTGGTCCCGGCCAGGGTAGACGAGCTCGGACCCATCGGGGGTGAACGCGACGGATGCGAACCTCGCCGCGTCCTCCGGCAGGTACAGATCGGCACCGAAGGACATGAAGTCCGGCCGGGCGCCGGCGGAGTGAGCCGTGGCCGCGACGATCGCGCCGCCCGTCACGTCCGTCGGGCCCGCGGGCTCGGGTGGGGCGTCGTCACGTTGCAGGAGCGTCCAGCTGCCACCGAGCAACAGGACGGCGACGGCGGCCGCGGCGCACCGGGTGACCCTGCGCTGCCGGCGGGTGCGCTTGAGCTCGTCGAGCATCCAGTCGGCGTCGGGCAGTGGGTGCTCGAGCAGCTCGCGGGTGGCCGCGTCGGCCAGCTTGTCCAGGCTCATGACTCCTCCTCCGCACGCACGCCGAGAGTGGCCGCCAGCGCGTGCCGGGCCCGGCTCAGGTGCTGCTTGACGGTGCCCTGCGTGCAGTCGAGGGTCACGGCGATGTCGGCGATCGGCAGGTCGTAGACGAACCGCAGTGCGGCGGCCTGGGCCTGGCGCCGGGGGAGTGCCCGCACGGCCGCCCAGAAGTCCTCCGTCGAGGCGCTCAGCTCCGGTGGCGGCGTCCGGCGCGCACCCAGCCGGGCGGTCACCCGCAGCTCCACGACCTTCCTCCGGAACTGCGAGACCGCGAGGTTGGCGCACGTCCGGCGTACCCACAGGTCCGGCCGCTCGAGGTCCCCGACCTCACGCCATCGCCGGTAGGCCACGAGCATCGCCTCCTGGGCGACGTCCTCGGCGATCGCGGCGCCGCACAGCCCGCGCGCGAGCGCGACCAGCCGTGGCAGCTCTCCGACGTAGAACTCGTCGAAGCTGCCCGTGCTCTTCTGCTGCGGCCGGCCGGGCGACGCCACGGTCTCCGCACGGGGAACCTCGCTCATGCCTCTTCACTCGCTCGAGTGGGCCTTCAGGATGACACCGACGCGGTGGTTTCCTGGTCACCCGACTCGGACGATGCCGTCGCCTCGTGTTGCTGGCCCAATGGGAGCCATGTGCAGATGGATGGCGTACTCCGGCAACCCCCTGCTCGCGTCGGACCTGCTGTTCCGTCCGGTGCACTCGCTGATCGACCAGAGCCAGCACTCGCGGATGGGTGCGACGACCACCAACGGGGACGGGTTCGGCATCGGGTGGTACGGCGAGGGGCCCAGGCCGGCGGTCTTCAAGAGCATCGAGCCCGCGTGGAACGACCGGAACCTGCAGGAGGTGTCCGCGCAGGTCCGGACCCGCCTGCTGTTCGCCCACATCCGCGCCTCGACCGGCACACCCGTGCAGCGCAGCAACTGCCACCCGTTCCGGTTCGGGAACTGGATGTGGATGCACAACGGCTCGATCGCGGGCTTCCACGAGCTCAAGCGAGACATGCTCGTCGCGGTCGATCCCTCGATCTACCCGGAGATCGAGGGATCCACGGACTCCGAGGCGCTCTTCTTCCTGGCGCTCACCTTCGGCCTGGTCGACGACCCGGTGACCGCTGTCGCCCGAGCGGTCGGTTTCGTGGAGCGCCTGGCGGCCGAGCGCGGTGTCGTGTCTCCGGTGCAGATGACGGTCGCCACGTCCGACGGTGAGTCGGTCTGGGCCTTCCGCTACTCGAGCGAGGGCAAGTCCCGCACGCTGTTCTACTCCACGGACGTCGCCCAGCTGCTGCTGATCCACCCCGAGCTGGAGGTGCTGCACCAGCTCGGCGACGAGGCCCGGCTCGTCGTCTCCGAGCCGCTCCGTGACCTGGCCGGCGCCTGGAACGAGGTGCCCGAGTCGTCGTGCGTCGTCGTGCGGCCCGGCGAGGACCAGTTCCTGCCGTTCGCGCCGGCAGTCTGAGCCGCCAGCCGGCAAACGAGTTCGTCCCCTGCGCGTCTGCCCCGTAGACTGGGCTGGTTGATAACTCAAAAGGGGCTGATCGGTTTCGACTTGGGACGTTAGTTCCAGGGGAAGCGGGTCGAGGAGCCAGCGTCATCTCGTAAACGATCGCTGGAAACCTATAACTGCCAAGAACCAGCGCAGTTCCTTCGCTCTCGCCGCCTGAGCGGTGATCGAAGCGTCAGACCGGGCATCTGCCTCCGTCCCGGATCCTGGCGTCGACTAGGAGGCTTGCCTTTCAACCCTCGTCACGGAGGTTGATCGGGACTTTTTCGTGACTGAGCCCGTCGGCGACCTGTTCGTGGGAGCGCCGGGGCCGAGAAAAGCGACATCACGAACTGCACCCGGAGAAGACCTGGTTCGACGCTCGAGGACGCGGGTTCGATTCCCGCCAGCTCCACTGACGAGGGGTGTTCGCACTATTCCGAGCGCCTGGTTCGCACAAAAACGGCTCCCCTGACCTCAGGGGGAGCCGTTTTGTGCCAATCCCCAGAGGGCTGCGCGGCCATCATCGTGATCGGGTCCGACCTCCGCGCCCGGGCAATGCAGCCAGCTGGCGTGTCTGGTCAGGTCCCGCTCGTTGTGGTCGGGACGGGTGACCGGAACTCCGACTACGACGTCGTCTGCTCGGCCGGGGACAACGGCATCGGGTCGGTCACCTCGTGGACCTCGTGGACCTCGCCGCCTGGCCTACGTTCACTGCGACACCAGCTCCGGACCCACCTACGCCTACACCCGTGCCGTGGCAACGGCAGGCGTCAAGGCGGACGGAGCGCGAACTGACCGGGAGCGGCGTACCGAGGGCTACTTCGGAGGCGGCGGGGCTGGCGAACGGTCCCCTTGGCGAAGGGGTCTCCGGGGCGGGTGTGTTGTCGGGTGATGCCCGCCCGGCCGGTACGGGGGACGTGGGCGGGACGGGCATCCTCGACGAGCCCATTCAGTAGCCCACAGCGCCCACCATGACGCGTTGACCCCAAACGGGTCTGCCTGATGGCGCTGTCCTGCCGAGATCGCGCCTTTCGGCGGCACGGGCACGGACCCGAGCGACCGATGGCCCGACAGCGACCATTGACAACTCGGATTCGGCCGGCGGCTTGAACAGGTGGAGTCCTGTCGAGTCGCCGCGGGTCGAGTAAAGGTCCAGACGGGCGTTCGAACTGAGTCTTGACTGCGAGCGGGCCGCACGATCATCGGCAAGATCCAAGTAGCCGTGGTTTCCGCAGTGCTGTGCAAGGTGGCCGGGCGGGCCGCTCCACTGCGGCCCGGAGGCTGAACGCCTGCTGGTGCGCGGGTGCATCGTGAGTGGGGGACGCCCCCGACGGCTAGACCACCGAACCGGGATGCGCCTTCGAGGCGTTGAGGTTGTAGGGGTTCCCATTCGGTTGGGCACTCGATGAGGAGGCCAGATGCGGTAGAGCGGAGAATCGGTTTACCGGCCTCGTGCGTGCGCATTGCGCCACCTTGTTCCGCACCGGCTACTTGTTGACAGGTGACTACCAGCGCGTCGAGGACCTCCTCCAGGGGCCCCTGATCCGCGTCTACCTGCGCTGGCCCGGGTAGCAGCGATGGACCGCCCCCTGGGCGAACTCTCCGCTGACGGGGAGGGCGACGTCACGCCAGTCCGCGCCACCGGGGAACCGTCCTTGGCTTGGCTCGCCCCGTCCGCCGGCTGAGAATCCACACGCCCACACCCGGGTCACTGATCGGAGACGGCATGACACACGCACTCGCAGTACGGGCCGGACTGGCCACCGCGACCCTCGTGCTGGTCGCGGGGTGCACGACGTCGACGGATGCGAACCCTGTGACGGAGGAGCCCACACCCACCACATCGGGCGAGACAAGCGCGGTCGCGGCGGACCTTGTGCCCACAGCCGACACCAGCCTCGGGCACTTCCCTGCCTTCCCGGAGGCGCAGCTTCCGGACTCGGTCACCGCATCGCTCCAGGCGGTGCTCGACCAGGCCGTGGCGGACGACATCGTCCGCGGGGCTACAGCCGCGGTGGTCGTGGCCGGCTCGGGAGGCTGGGCCGGAGCCGCGGGCGTGGATCGGCAGGGAGGCGCCCTGACCTCGAACTCCCGGCTCCTCACCGCCAGCGTCGGCAAGACCGTGACCGCGGCCCAGATCCTCCGACTGGTCGACGACGGGAAGCTGCGACTGGACGACCGGGCGACGGATCACTTTTCGTCGGAGCTGTCTTCCTTCGACGCGAACGGCGCCACCGTCCGGGACCTGCTGGGCATGCGCAGCGGTCTCAGCGACCCCCCGAACTTCTTTGCACTCGTGGAGCGCCACGCCACAGTCGCCGAACTAGTGGAAGGAGTCCCGGATCCGATCGCACCTGCCGGGTCCACGATCCACTACGCCAACATCAACTTCATCCTGCTCGGGGCGATCATCGAGCAGGTCACGGGCCGTTCGCTCTCGCAGACCACCCTCACCGGCGTCCTGGCCCATCCCGACCTGGGCGGGCTGGAGTACAGCGGGATCAAGAACGCGCTGGCCGGCGACGGATGGGACGTCGTGACCGACTCGGCAACCCTGGCCCGGTGGGGCTACGAGCTGTACGGCGGGTCTGTGATCTCCGACGCCTCGCTCCGCGAGATGACCGACTTCAACGGTGAGTGGTACGGCCTCGGAGTCATCAACTTCACGCACCCCGACGCCGGCACCTTCGACACCCCGGCTATCGGTCACGGCGGGAGCGAGGAGTCCCACTTTGTCAGGCTGGTCGCCTTCCTCCGGACCGGCCTCGTCATCTCGGTGCAGGCCAACGCGGACGACTTCGGAGAGGTCGAGTACGTGTTGAACCGGCTGCATGAGGCAGTGCAACCGTCGTAACGACGTGACTTCGGGAGCGGGCACCGACGCCACGTCCGGATCTGCCGCTTTCCGGCCTACTCACCTGCCGATGGTCGGACGTGGTCGCAGGTCTAGTGGGGTCACTCCAAGGGCGTGAGGAACTGCGACATTGGTCGGAGCTAGCAGATTGTGGTGCCGCTTTGCCGCAAGGGAGTCACCTATGACAGCCATCAGGTTTCCCGCCGTTGTGATGCTCTTCCTGCTCGCGGCCTGCTCGGGAGGCGAACCCCCCGAGGCAGCCGGTTCCCAGTCGGCGAGCTCGTCTCCGGCCAGCCCTACTCCTACATCCGTCGTCGACCCGGCCGACGCAGCCCTCCATCGATGGGGCGTTCACGGTCGCCGCCGGAGGCAGACAGCTGAGGTTGATGTGCTGGGGCACAGGGAGTCCAACGGTGCTCCTGGAGACCGGTGGCCCTGGCATCGAGGAGTGGGCGGGTTCTGGAATTGTCGACGAGCTCGCCTCGCGCACGCGCGTGTGCACCTACGACCGCGCCGGGAACTGGCCGGAGTGACGCGGCGCCCAACAAGCGACGGGACGCAGACGACGTCGTGACCGAGGCCCAAGCCCTGCTCGAGGCGGCCCACGTCAACGGCCCGCTCGTGCTGCTCGGCCGATCCTTCGGCGGCATGATCGTCACCCACTACGCGGACGTGATGCCGAAGGACGTGATCGGCGTCGTCGTGCTCGACACGCCAGCGCCGTCGGCCGAGTTCACCGAGGAGAACGAGCCCGAGCTGGTATGGGACGCGCCGGGCAACACCGCGCACCTCGACGTGGTCCACGGCTTCGAGAACCGCTTCGCCAACCACCCACCCCACTTTGACGCGCCCCTGCTGCTGATCACCCCGGTCCCCGGCGAAGGAAGCGTCAAGAACGAAAGCTTCTGGCTGCAGACCAGCCCGCAGGCCACGCAGGTCAAGCTGTCCTGTGGCGAGGAACCCACCGAGGGCCCCTGCGCCACCAGGGTTGCCGGCTTCGTCGAGAGCCTCGACACGAGCAACTAGGCGACGCGCCCGAGTCCCAGCCAGCCTCGGACAGCACGCTCATGCCGCGATCCGCTCGCACCGATGTGCGGATGTGTGGCCCGTCGCGTCAGGATTCCTCGACGGGTCGGATCTCCACGACGGGGTGAGCCCTGGTGAGGACCTGTGCGGCCTCCACAAGCGTGTCGTAGTCGTCGCAGGTGACGATGAAGAGGCCGGACATCTGTTCGACAGACTCCGCGAAGGGCCCTTCGGTGACCAGCGCGTTCGACTTCGGTCCGCGCTTGATCGTCCGTGCTGTCCTGCTGTGGGCAAGCCCGGCCCCACCGGTCACCGCACCGCCACGCGCCTTGAGCAGTTGGGCGAACTCATGGTCGGTGTCGAAGGTGGCCTGATGATCGGCCTCGGTGCCGGCCTCCCACTCTGCCTCGTTGTCGGCGGGGAACATGATGACGTAGTCGGTCACGACGATTCCTTTCAGTGATGGACCTGACATCGGGGTGACGAGCGGGGCGCTCTCAAATCGACGTTCGGGTCGCAGAAACCTTACGACCAGCCCGACGACCGCCCAGACGTCCGCATCTGCCGCTGTCAGGGTCGCTCATGCCGATGAGCGGATGCTCGTGATCGCGCAGCGGTTCGAGTGATCAGGCCAGCGGGTTGAACCCCTGGGCGAGTAGGACACGGGCAATCAGTGCGTTGCCCTGGTCGGAGGGGTGGGTGTAGTCCGCGGCCAGCAGGTCGCCGGAGGGTTCGGCGCCGTCTTGGCCGTTGAAGGCGTGGTAGATGTCGGAACAACCGAAGCCGTGTTGCTCGGCGGACCGGCACAGCATTCTGTTCCAGGAGTCATGCATGAAGAACGTGCGGCGCTGCTGGTCTGGCGTCAGGTGTGCGTCCTCCCAGCCGTTCCAGTCGTTGTACTTGTCTATGGTGCGTAGGAGCGTGGGGCGGCCCTCGCGCCACGACGCGATGGTGGAGTACAGCTCGTCATACTGGGGGCGATACTTGGCGGCCGAGGATGCGGCGCAGCGGAGGGTGACCTTCGACCAGTCCTTCAAGGTCGACGCCGCCTCGTCGAACGTCGTCCCGCACTGCTCGTCGTTGTTGAGCTCGAAGCTGTTGTGTGCGATGCCGACGATGATCGCGTCAGCTCCGGCCAGCGGCTCCTTGAACGAGTCCAGCTGCTGCATGAGCTGTGGCAGCGTGAGCCCGGTGTGCTCGGACAGGTTCGAGGTCTCGACCTTCTGACCGGTGGCCTCGGCCAGCGCCTTCGCGTACCGGTCGACGAATCCGGTGCAGCCAGGGCAGTCGTCGGGGCTGTTGTAGGGGATCGAGTCACCGATCACCACCAGACTCAATGCCGGTCCCGATGACCCGCCGGCGCTGGCTGACGACGTGGACGCAGCGGGATCACCATCATCCGAATCTGAACAGCCGCCCACCGCTGCTGCTAGGACGCCGACGCTGATCAGCGCGAATACCCGCAGACGCTTCCTCATCGGCCACCTGCCCATCTAGATGGGCGCCCGTAACCCTGAACTTGCAGAGTCGCAGTCTGATTCATGCCACCGCAATGGCCTATGTGGGCCAGCGTTCAGCAGGCAGCCGCGCCCTGTACAGTCGGCGGAACTGCCGCCGGGCACTACGACCGTCCGCACGTGCCGCAGATAGCGTGCGCTGCGACCATCCCGATCTGCCGCAGATTGGGTGCGCTCCGGCCGTCCGGATCGGCAATGCGCGACCCGTGCACAACGGCTCCCCGCTCGGGGAGCTCGCCGAGAGGGCCAGTCGCAGCCCGAAGTCACCGGCTAAGAAGCTCGTTGCCAGGAAGGGGACCGGCAGCAAGCGGCCCCGCGCCGCCAGCCGGGGCCGTAGGCTGGGAACCATGCATGGACTCACAGTCCGCTGGTCGCTCGCACGCGCACCCGAAGGCGTCGAGGACGCCCTCCGCGCGTACGTCGAAGCCACGTCCTACAGCCGCTACTCCGGCAGGAAGGACCTGCGGTTCAAGACCTGGCGCATGCGGGACGGAGAGTGGTTCGAAGGCTGCTACGTCTTCGAGACCACCGCTGCCAGAGACGCGTTCGAGCGAGAGTTCAAAGCGGCCGGCGGCGGGTCACCGAGCTCGCAGATAATCGGCTCGGCCCCTGCGCTGATCGAGCCGTGCGAGATCATCGCCGTCGCCGAAGGGGCATCGGGCTTCCTCGAGTCAGCCACGTTCGGCCGACGCTAGTTGCTTCCAGCGAGTCACGTATGCGGCCTGATGGAAGGCGACGAGCCCCGAGTTGTGCTTCGCCATCCCCGCCACGCGGAAGTCGCCGACAAGCTCTGCGAGGGCAGCGGGTTCCGCGAAGCCGCGCAGTGCCGGGGCGAGGTCATCCTCCTCCCAGGCCTGGACCGCCAAGTTGTTCAGGGCGAACGCTTCGGCGGCCCTGTCGCCACAGGCGTGGGCGTGATGAAGGGCAGTGTGGTGGAGCCGGGATGCCGCGTCCTGGTCTCCCTGGTCGAAGGCCAACGTTCCGGCCCCCGCGCAGACCGGGGAGTTGCAGTTCCATGCTCGCCCCGTCTGCGTGCGTCAACGCCATCTCCAACCAGCGTCGCCCCTCGTCCAGGGCGCCGGTCATCTCCCAGTAATGGGCCAGGGCTCCGCTGAGCCGCAACCTGACCTCGTTGTCATTCTCCGCGCTCCAGCTCAAGACCGAGCGAAGGTTGTCGTCCTCGGCGCGTAGGCGGGCCAGGCCCTCACGCTGCCGTCGCCCGGTCAGTTCCGCAGCAGCGTTCTCCGCCAGGGCCAAGTAGTGCTCGGCATGCCTCCGGCGGACTGCGGTGCCTCGAGCGGCGGCGTCCAGGCGCTCGGCGGCGTACTCACGGATGGTTTCCAGCATGGAGGACCTGGGGCCGCCCACGGGAGTGCTGTCTGTGCGGACGAGGCTGTGCCCGACCAGGGCATCCAGGCGGTCCAGCAGGTCGGGTGGCAGGGAACCGGGTGAGGAGACAACCGCCTCGATACCGTCGAGGGTGCAGCCGCCGGCGAAGACAGACAGATCCGCGAACACCTCCTGGTCCCTGCTTGACTCACGTCTGGGTCTACTGATCGGCGGTGCTCGTGACCTTCCGCCGCGCCAGCGGACCCTGCGGGCGACCATCGACGGACGCGAGCCGCCGCCAGCTCCAGCGCCAACGGGAGCCCATCCAGCCGGTGACAGATCTGGGCCAGGGCCTCGGCGTTGTTCCGCTCGCTGAACGAACAGTTGCACCGCCTCGTTGTCCAGCAACCCAAGTACCGGCGGCACCGGATCGAGCGGCGGCAATTTCAAGGGTGGCACTGGGTACTCGCGCTCCCCGCTGAGTCGCAGCGGGGAGCGGCTGGTCGCAAGCATGGTGAGGGTGGGAACGGCCGACAAGAGGTGACCGAGGTCGGGCGCCGCGGCCAGCAGTTGCTCGAACTCGTCCAACACCAGCAGGGCGGCGGCACCTTCGAGATGGTGACGGAGCTGGTCCAGGATCGGCGGCCGCCACCCCCGGCGAGGCCCAAGGCATCGGCGATGCAGCTCAGCAGCAGACGATGATCGCTGACTGGAGCCAGCGGCACGAAGCAGGCGCCGCCGGCGAAGCTGGCCTGCAGAACCGACGCCACCCCAGAGCCAACCGACTCTTCCCCGTACCGCCGGGGCCGACCAGCGTCACCAGCCGCACATCCTCGGACGCCGTTAGCGACGCCACGGCCTCCAGATGCTCGCGCCGCCCGACCAGCGGTGTCGGCGGCGCCGGCAACGCGGCCGGCAGGTGGTGAGCGGCCGGCGATGCCTCCAGATCCGGGTCCTGCTGGAGCACCGCAGTCTCCAGCCGACGCAGTTCCGGACCCGGGTCAACCCCGAGCTCTTCGGGGAGCAGCGCCCGCACCGCCTGATATGCCTCCAAGGCATCGGCCTGTCGTCCAGCCCGATACAGAGCCACAATCGGGAGGGCGTCCCGCCGGGTCTTGATCTAGCCGCACGGCCGGGTTGCCGGTTGGGCAGTGCATGACCCGAACGGGTCATTGCGCATGACGACGGGGAAGGCGAGGCTCGCACTACATGACACGGGTGTGTCTCTCGGCTGAGAGTGCAGGTGCGTGTCATGCGAGTACCGTCCCGATTCACCCGTGCTGCCCCACTTGCAGTGCTGATGGCGTTGCTTGCTGGCGGATGTTCCGGCTCAGGGACCGATGCCGACGCCGACAGCGGCACACCGTCGTCCCTCAAACCGAGCGCACCTGCACAGGCCGACTCCGGCTACCCCGACTCGATCGCGGCCATCGGACACTCCGGCATCACCGGGGACTCGTCTCACGAGCAGGGCCACGGGGGCAGCGTGGAGGATTCCTGGGCGACGGGAGCCAATCCGGAGGTGGACAGTGTCTACGCCCGGGTCCTCGCCGAGAATCCCGAGATCGAGGGCAACGTCACCAACCTCGGGATGGGCGGTGCCACCATCGCCGACGTACATAAACAGGTCGACGAACTCCTCGAGGTCGACCCGGCACCCGAGCTGGTGCTGGTGCTGGTCGTCGACAACGACATGGTGTGCCCAGCAACCGAGGTTGATTACCGAGGGTTCGAGTCGGACCTGACCGCGTTACTGCAGCGAATCGCCGACGGGCTGCCAGTGGCGCGGATGTTCATGACCTCGTTCTACGCAGACCCCGCGTCCTACGTCGAGGCTCTCGGCCGCAGCGAGAGACGACAGGTGGGCGGCACCGGCCCCTGCGCCATCATCGACCCAACGGGCCAGGTGGTCGCCGCCGAGCTGGGCCGGCTCAGGCACATCATTGTCGGGTACAACAACGCCATCGAGTCCGCCTGTGCGAACGCCGATCGGTGCACCTACGACGGCGGTGCGTTCACCCGTGTTCGGCTTCAGCGCGAGGACATCGGCGGCGACTTAGAGCACATCTCCACGGCAGGCAATGCCGAAGCAGCAGCAACTGCCTGGCAGGCAATGCGGAGCGCGGGACTGATCCCCGCAGGTTGATGGGTACCTGCCGCACCTCAACAGGACGCACTCTCATGCCGCGAGGTGTGCGCGGATCTGCCGACGTGCGCGCGACCGCTTGCAAGTTCATGACGGCACTGGCCGTGCCCGTCGCAAGTGGACACACTGGAAGGGCGTTCGATCGCGGCGCTGATGAAGGGGCCCCGCGGCATGACCCGCACATGACCGCCTCCTGCCCAGCTGGTCCCTTTTCAACCTGGGCGGCTGGTGGCACGCTCTTGTGATGGTGGTGCTCGAATCCGTGAGAGTGGCCGCTGTGCAGGCAACCCCGGTAATTCTCGACGCGGAGGCAAGCGTTGAGAAGGCCATCGCGTTGACGAAGGAGGCGGCCGCGAAGGGGGCTCGCCTGATTGTCCTCCCGGAATGCTTCGTATCCTTCTACCCGATGTCGCGGCTGACCCGGTCGGACTGGGATCCGAGACAGACACGACTCTTCGAGCGGATGTGGCGGAGCGCCGTTGATGTCCGCGGGCCGCTGGCGGAGCGTTTCGCGAGTGTGTGCCGCGAGCTGGATGTTCATCTGGCGATTGGCGTCAATGAGCGTGAGGACGACAGGCCCGGCAGCCTGTACAACACCATGCTCCTCTTTGGGCCAAGCGGCCTATTGCTGCGGCACCGCAAGGTGATGCCAACCCATCACGAGCGCTTGTTCCACGCAATAGGAGCTGGGGACGACCTGGGCGTGGTCGCGACGCACGTGGGACGGCTCGGCGGACTGACCTGCTGGGAAAACTTCATGCCGCTGGCGCGATATGCGGTCTACCGGCAGGGACCGCAGATCTGGCTGGCTCCGACGATGGACGACAGTGCGGTATGGCCTGCCCTGATGCAGACCATCGCCTTCGAATCCGGCACCTGGGTGGTGTCGGTGTGCGGCCTCAGTCGCCGTAGCGACCACCCCGTTGAGGTGGAAACCGTGCCCACGGACGGAGACGAGTTCGTCACCAGGGGCGGCACGATGATCGTCGCGCCCGACGGCACGGTGGTCGCCGGGCCTGTTTACGGACACGAGGAAACGCTGATTGCCGACTGTGATCTCAGCGCGGGACTGCGAGCGAAATACGCCTTCGACTCGGTCGGCCACTACAGCCGCGAGGAGCGGCTTCTCCGAGTACTAGCAGCTGACAGCTCCCCCGCCGCGGGAGGGCCGGCGTCAGGTGGGCCGCCAGAGGCACCTTCGCACCAAGACTGACCGGCGAAGCAGATGCTCGGAGGACGCTTAACAGGGTGGGAAGTGCCCGTCCGTAGACGCCCTGATACGGGCATCCCCACATGCGGCGGGAGCGCAATCCGAGTTGCGTCACTTCGCCGCTATTGACGCTCCTCCGGCTTGGACGGCCAGATCGGGGTAGTGAGGTAGCGCCCGAGACTAGGACCGGTCCGACATGCGCGACCGCGACCAGACACGGGCTGAAGACGCTGCAACTAGTCGATGGGCGCAGGGCTGGTGTGTGCACATTTCGTCTAGCGCGCGTGAATCCACGGGCGGACCGGCGGCCGACCTGGATCCCCGTGTCAATTGAACGCGCTGATCGCGGTGCGGGTTCAGCGGCTAAGCGCGTTCGTCAGTGAGTGCTGCCCGGTCATCAGCGCGGCGAGGTCGTCCGGCTCGAGGAAGGACGGCGGTGGCGGCGGCCCCCAGCTGAACAGGCCCTGCGCGCCCGTCGAACACCTCGGGGTGCCAGAGCTCGTCCTCGGGGATGCAGTCCATGTCGGAGTAGTACTCGGAGAAGTTGCCGGCCGGGTCCTTGAGGTACCAGAAGAAGTTGGAGCCGGCGTGGTGCCGCCCGAGTCCCCACACGTGCCGCTCGGGGTTGCCCTCGAGCATCCGGCTGGCGCCCCGACCGATGTCGTCGATGTCGTCGACCTGCCAGCTGGTGTGGTGCAGGAAGTTCACCGGAGCCGGCATGGCGAGCACGTTGTGGTGGTCGACCGAGCAGCGCATGAACGCGCCCTTGTCCCCGACGTAGTCGCTCACCTTGAAGCCGAGGCCTTCGGTGAAGAACCGCATCGTGGCCGGCAGGTCCGTGGTGCCGATGACGGCGTGGCCGAGCTTCTTCGGCCTGATCGGGGACTCGCGGACGACGCCGGGCGCGCGGCCCGCACCGTTCGGTGCGGCCGGGTCCGTTGTACGGCGTGGCCGCAACGGGATCCTGGCTGATCCGCGGCGCGATCTCGACCCGAGCGACGAAGCCGGAGACCGGCTCGCGGGCCCGCAGGACGTCGTCGTCCACGTCGGACATGACGCCGAGCCCGGCCAGCTGGGCCGCCACCCTGGCCACGTCGTCCCGATCGTCGACGCCGACGCCGAGCTCGACCAGCCGGCGGTACGGCGCGTGCACGACCCGGAGCTGCTCCCCGCCGTCCTCGGTGCGAACGACGCCGCCACCGATGTGGGTGAGGCCGAACTCGGCGTAGTAGGCGACGGTCTCCTCGACGTTGGGGACGCCCATCGTCACGCTGGTCAACCGGTGCAGGCTCATGACGATCATCCCGTCTTGGCGACGAACGTCTGGTGCAGTTCGCCGATGCCCTCGATCCAGCTGACCAGTGTCTCGCCGGGCTGCAGGAAGCGCTGCGGCGTGCGGCCCACCCCGACGCCGGCGGGCGTGCCGGTGAAGACGATGTCCCCGGGGAACAGCGTGATCGTGTGCGACAGCTCGGCGACCAGCCGCGGCGACGGGAAGATCAGGTCGCGGGTGCGGCCGTCCTGCACGGTCTCGCCGTCGACGGCGCAGCCGAGTGCGAGGTCGTCCCTGTCCGGGCAAGGCGTCGGGGGTGACCAGCCAGGGCCCGACGGGCGCGAAGTTCGGGAACGACTTGCCCAGGCTGAACTGCGGAGCGGGACCGGCCAGCTGCGAGACGCGCTCGGAGATGTCCTGGCCGACCGCGAGTCCGGCGACGTGGTCCCACGCCTCCGACTCGGCGACGTTGCGTGCGGTGCGTGCCGATGACCGCCACCAGCTCGACCTCCCAGTCGGTGTGGCCACCGGGCGGGAGCACCACGTCGCAGTCGGGCCCGGCGAGGCTGCTCACGAACTTGGTGAACGTCGGGGGCAGCCCGGTCGGTGCGTCGAAGCCTGACTCGGCCGCGTGCGCCGAGTAGTTCAGCCCGATGGCCACGATCTGCCTCGGCGCGGGTGAGGGGCTGCCGAGCTGGTCGCGCCGGAAGTGCACGTCCGGTGGGACGTCGGTCTGCTCCTCGGCCCAGGCGAGGAAGCTGTCCCAGTCCTCGTAGATGGCCGGCAGATGGGGGCCGAACTTGCCTGCGCTGGCGACGGCGACGTCGATGCCGGAGGTGTCGGTGGTGAGCAGGACGGCGCGGCCGTCCACGTTCGCGATTCTCATGGTGTCCTCTGGTTCATGGGGGTGGGGGAGCGGGAGGGTCAGATCAGGGCGGTGATCTGCTCCTCGACACCGAGGAGCGCACGGCCGTACAGCTCGGCACCGATCTCGGGGTTGACCACCGCGTGCCTGCTGCAGGTCTCCAGGTCGCGCCAGACCCGCTGGAGCGGGTTGAACTCGGCGAAGCTGCCCGCGCCGTGGACGTTCAGGAGCAGGTCGACCGCCTCGCGGCAGCGGTGGGCGACGGTGCCGACGTCTGCTCGCACTCGTGCGCGGGTCAGGAAGTCCAGGTAGTCGCCCGACGCCGCCGCCTCGTCGATGTCCCGCGCCGCACGCATCATGTGCAGTTCTGCGGTGTCGATCAGCTGCGCGGCCTGGGACATCTGGAGCTGGGTGGTCGGGGCGAGGCTCGACTTGTCGTAGAAGGTGTAGCTGATGCCACGGCCCTTGGCCAGCGATTCGGTGACGATCTCGAACGCCTGCTTGGCCAGGCCCACCTGGGCGCCGACCAGGACGAGCGCGAGCACGGGTACGAACGCCGAGCGGAAGAGGGACTCCTCGGTGTGCTCGGTGCCGTAGTCACCGCCGATGGAGCGGGGCACCGACACGATGCGGTGGTCGGGAACGAAGACCGCGTCGGCGATGAGGGTGTTGCTGCCGGTGCCCTTCATCCCCGCGACGTACCAGGTGTCCTTGATGCTCAGCTCGGTCATCGGGATCAGGGCCAGTCCCTGGTCGACCTGCTCCCCGTTCTCGTCGACGACCGGGATCCCGAGCACGGCCCACTGCGAGTGCAGGCAGCCCGAGGCGAAGCCCCAGCTGCCGCTAACGACCTGGCCTCCCTCGGCGTGGGTGGTGGTGGAGGTAGGTGCGAGCACGCCGCAGACACGGGCGTCGGGGTCGGCGCCGTACACGTCGTGCTGTGCCTGCTCGGGGTAGAGACCGACCATCCAGGAACACACGTTCATCAGCGTGCTCACCCAGGCAGTCGAGCCGTCTCCCCGGGCGAGCTCGCCGCTGACGCGCACGAAGGTCTGGAAGTCGCGCTCAAGGCCACCGAAGCGGGCCGGCACCGCGAGCCGGTAGAGACCGGCGTCGGCGATCGTCTGAATGTTCTCCTCGACCACCCGCCGGTTCTTCTCGGTCTCGGCAGCGTTGGACCGCAGCAGCGGGACCAGAGCAGCGGCGCGGGCCACCAGCTCGTCGGCACTCACCTCGGTCTCGGCTGCAGTGAGGGGAGCGATGGTTGCTGTGGGGGCTTCGGCGGTGATGGTCATGGTGTTCTCCTGGCGGGCGGCTGACCGTCGGGGTGGCGGTCGGGTCCCGGCAACCATGCGCCGTACCGCCACCTCCGCGCCTGCGCTGCCAGACCAGAATCTGTCGGCCCCTTTGGACTCTCGTGTGACAGCCGTCACGGCCGGCTTGCCGAGTGCAACGGGCATCGGTTTCCTTGGTCCAGCAGGCCAAGCCACGCGTCGATGTGACGTGCTTCACTCAGACGACGTCGGCTCCCGAACCCCGGTTCCCGAGCCGCCCGACACCGATGGAGGAGCTCATGAACATGACCGCCGTACGACCCGCCTTCGACCCGGCCACCTTCCGACGGGCACTCGGTCACGTGCCGACCTCCGTGTGCGTGGTCACCGCGACCGACGACGACGGCCCGGTCGGCATGACCGTCGGCAGCTTCACCTCCATCTCCCTCGACCCGCCGCTGGTCGGCTTCTTCGCCGACACCTCGTCCGCCACGCTGCAGCGGCTCCGTCGCGCGGGGCACCTCACGATCAACCTGCTCAGCGACCGGCAGGACGACCTCTGTGGCGTCTTCGCCCGCAAGAGTGCCGACCGTTTCGCCGGCGTACCCCTTGTCGAGGGTGACCACCGGTCGCCACGTCTCGCCGGCGCGCTGGCCTGGATCGACTGCGAGATCGAGTCCGCCATCGACATCGGTGACCACGCGGTCGTGGTGGGCCGCGTCCACGGCCTGGAGGTGCCCTCCGCCCTGCACAAACCGCTGGTGTTCTTCCGGGGGAAGCTGTGCCAGCTCGACCCCAGGACCGTGCCCAGCAAGGGCAACTGGCAGCGCGACCACTACGCGGAATGGTGAGCACGGTCGAGCCGGACGGCCAGTGGCTGCTCCACCTCACCGGCTCCGGGCTGCACCAGCCGGCCAGCCACCCGCCGCTGGTCGCGGAGGCCTTGGACACGCTCGGCACGGGGCCGCTGGCCTGGGCCGTCGACCTCGGGCACCACATGGCCGTCAGCATCACCGCCGAGATCCCGTCGTTCAGCGGTGGAGAGGAGGCCTTCCAGACGCTGCGGATGGGCACCGAGTCCTCGACCCTGAGGTCGGTGCTGCTTCTGGTGTCCAACGACCCCGGCCGGATCGGTGTCACCGAGGAGGCGCTCGAGGGAGACCGCGACTTCGTGCGCCGCGGGGTCAGCCTCGACCAGGTGCTGCGCGGCATCCAGCTCGGCCACTCACTGATGGCCAGAGCCCTGCTCGACGCCGCCGCGACCGAGGTCCCGGAGCCCTTGCGCGCGCTGGAGATGAAGCGCACCTCGGAGCTGCTGTTCGAGTACATCAGGGACTTCACCGCCAGCATGGCCACCGAGTACCTCACCGAGCGCGACCGCTGGGTCACCAGCGCCGCCGCCGAGCGCGCCGAGCTGGTCGCGACGATCCTCGACGGGCGGCCGGTCTCGACCAGCCAGGCCTCGGCAACGCTCGGCTATCCCCTCGAGCGACAGCACCTGGCAATCGTCCTCTGGCAGGAGCCCGGTACTCCCGGCGTACCAACCGACCTGCAGCGCGCAGCGACCCGGCTCCTCGTCGACAGCGGGTGCAGCAGCACCCTCGTCGTCCCGTACGGCGCCGCCTCGGTCTGGGTTTGGGCCTCCTGGCGCTCCCGCGACACCCCGATGCCGGCGTTCGACAAGCCGCCGGAACCCGGCATCAACGTCGCCATCGGCACCATGGCCCCCGGGGTCAGCGGCTTCCGGCAGACACACCTCGAGGCCGACCAGACAGCGGAGCTGATGCGCTCCTCCCCGACCACCGGGGCACTGACCCGGTACGCCGACGTCGAGCTGGTTGTCCTGCTCAGCCGCGACACCGAGCTCGCCCGCAACTTCGTCCTCCGTGAGCTCGGCGAGCTCGCCGTCGACACTCCCGCGGCCCACGAGCTCCGGGAGACGGTGGCCGCCTACCTGGCTTGTGACCGCAGCCTGGCCAAGGCGGCCGACTTGCTGCACGTCGCCCGCAACACCGTCGCCTACCGCGTCAAGAAGGTGGAGAGCCTGATCGGCCGCGACCTGCGTGAGCGAAAGCTGGAGCTCGAGAGCGCCCTGCGCCTCGCCCAGCGGCTCGGCAGCAGCGTCCTCGAGACCTGAGCAGTGCGCTCCGGGGTCGAAGACGCGGGCAGCGCTCTGACCTGCGGAAACAGGCGAACTTGGGGAGACCTCAGCCCTTATCGCGTGGAGAGTCCTCCCAGAGCAATCTGTTCTTGCAGGTCAGGAGACTTTCGGGAACATGCCACTGAGGGGTGTTCGCGAATTGCCGGACACCTAGCTGGGCATCACACCTAGCTCGCGAGAACGGCTCCACCTCGACCTGAGGTGGAGCCGTTCGCGTCTCCGCTTATAGCTGCCCGTCACTTATCAGAGACCGAGGTCTGTCAGGCCCGAGTGATCCGCTGGTCGAGGACCGGGGCGGTCCCAGTGGAAGAGCCGCTCGGACTCGTCGATGGCGACGTCGTTGATGCTCGCGTGTCGCCTCCGCATGAGGCCGTGCTCATCGAACTCCCAGTTCTCGTTGCCGTGCGAGCGGAACCACTGACCTTCCTTGTCGTGGGACTCGTAGACGAACCGGACAGCGATCCGGTTGCCGCCGTGGGTCCAGACCTCTTTGATCAACCGGTACTCCAGCTCACGGGCCCACTTCTGCCTGAGGAAGGCCACGATCTCGTCGCGACCGTTCACGAACATGTCCCGATTGCGCCACCGGCTGTCCTCGGTGTACGCGAGCGCCACCCTGTCCGGATCGCACGAGTTCCAGGCGTCCTCCGCTGCACGCGCCTTCTGCGCCGCGGTCTCCGTGGTGAACGGGGGTAGTGGGGGGCGAGCGTCCATGACGCCACGCTACGGCCCCCAGCTGCGTCGGTCAGCCCGGGCCCTGCCTGTTAGGCGGTCCGTTCGCACGCTCGGCTGCACCGCCTCTATCGACTACCTGCTCGCGGACCCCTCGCTGGTCTCATCATCACGTACGCCGCGACGGCAGCGACGACTGTGAGTATCGGCGCGATCGTCAGCAACTCGTACTCGACTCGTTGGCCCTCGAAGCCGGCAGGCAGGTGGTCGTCGGGGTGGGGTGTCCCGAAACCCGGCCACAGCAGACAGATGGTGGCCAGCAGAGACCAGGCGGTCGCCAGGATCGTGACCAACCAGGCGCCGATCGCACCGCCCGGTACGAGGAAGGGCCGGTCGAGATCGCGATTTCGTGAGCGGAGCCTGAGGAAGGCCGGGTAAATGAAGAGGTAGGCCAACACGATCAGAGAGATGGCTACGTTGAGGGCGACCGAGAAGTACTTCTGGCTGTCTCCGCCGGTAACCCACAGGCTCAGCACCAGCAGGAGCAACGAGACGCCACCGGAAACCAGTCCCATCACCACCGGGACCCCGCTGTGTGCGGAGATCCGGCCGAGGACCCGCGGGCCGCCGCCGTCCAGGCAGGCGGCGGCCTGGGCTCGACCCGAGCCCATGATCCAGGCGGATCCGCTGGCAATGAGGACCCAGATGAAGACCACGGCGCTCAGCGTTCCGAGGACAGCCCCGGCGCCAGTCAGCGTGACCTGGCTGCCGGAGACGTCGCCGCCGTAGACGGTGTAGACGGTCTTCATCGCGTCGATCAGCCCGTGCAGCGAGGTGATCTGACCGCTGGGCAGCACGATGAGGACGGCGAGGATCGGGATCCCGTACATCAGGGCCTGAGCCACCCCTGCGGTGCCGATCGCGGCGGGGATGTCGCGTCGCGGGTCGTGCATCTCCTCCGCGGCTGTGGTGGGCAGCTCGACCCCGACGAACGAGTACAGAAGCACCGGAACCACCGCGATGAAGGCCGCTCGCGTCGGGCTGAAGTCTGCGAGGGACATGCTCTGCACGCCGTGCTGCACGCCGTAGGCCACCACGCTCACCGTGAAGACTACGAGCAGGACGATCTGTCCGATGGCACCGCTCGCCGGCACCCACTTGCCCCAGCGGAGCGGCACGACAGCAGCAACGGTGGCCAGCAGCACGAAGGCGGCACCGAACACGAACATGCCGGGCCGGGAGAGATCACCCAGGAACCGGCCATAGACGGTGATGGCGACCGCGGCGATGGATCCGCCCAGCCACATCGGAGTGCCGGCCCAGTAGAGCAGCGAGGTCAGCGCACCGGCGAAACGGCCGAACGCCATCCGCACCCAGACATACACCCCGCCCTCCTCCGGGATGGCGGCACCGAGCTCGGCACTGATGAGTGCGGACGGCACGAAGAACAGGGCGAAAAGCACCACCAGCCACGTGAAGGCTTGGACACCGCCGATGGCGATGGCGCCGATCGTGTCAACGACCACCATCGCCGAGATGAGGAACAGGACCGTGTCGAGGCGACTCAGCTCGCGGCGAAGCTTGGCGAGCTCGGAGTCCTGCCGCGTCGCGGGCAGCTGCTCCGGAGGCGCAGTCTCGCGTTCGGGAGCCACGGCTCACCCGCCTGCCATCGAGCGCCGGGCGGTGCCCGTGAGGATGGTGGCCAAGGTCCGGGCCACCCGCTGACCGGAACCGACGGCACCGTCCGAATGGCTGCTCATCAAGGTGTCGCTGCTGAAGTGGACTCGGCCCTGCGGCCTGCGCAGCGCCGCGGCCCTCTCGTCAAGACGCGACCGACCACGGTCGACCGACCAGTAGGCCACCGCACGCGGATAGGCGAAGGCCCGCGTCTGCGTGACGAGCGCGCCCAGGCCTGGCCACAGCGGGCCCGGCGCACTCAGGCGGTCGAGCGCGCGGACAGCACGTCGGGCAATCTGCTCCCTGGGCAGTCCGCAGAGCTGCCGCGCATGCTGGGCATGGATGAGCTGGGTGAGGACAAGGTCGCTCCCCTCACGTGCGGCGCCGAGGTAGATGCAACCGGCCTGCGAGTCCGACAGCAACGTGAACAGGCCGCCCCCATGGCGCTCCCACATCTGAGCTGCCTCAGGTCGAAGCCGGTGCAACACCTTCACGTAGCTGCCCGCGGTGCAGGACGCGATGGCCTGGGCTGCAGCGGGCTCGATCGTCGCGTGAAGCCGGATGGTGTCCAGAGACCACAACGGGACCGCGATGACGACATGCTCGCAGCGCGAGACGGTCAGGTGTCGGCCACGACCATGGCGCACGGCGACCTGACGTCCGACCTGGCGAACGGAGGAGACGGGCTCGTTGGTCCACACCGTCCCCTCGGGGAGCTGCTGGACCAACGCGTCGATCAAGCGCTCGTTGCCGCCTGCGACGTGGGCGTTGGTCTCGCCGAAGCCAGCGGGCGTGTCGAGGAACGGTTGCAGCTCGATCACACCGTCGAGCGCGGAGATCCGATCCCACTCGATGGCTGTCTCGGACTCGACGACCACCCTGATCCACTCCGCGACGCGCGGCTCCCTCACCAGGTTGCGCACATAGGCCGAGAAGCGGCCGGCGATCAGCGGAGTCGCCCGGGAACCCGCCGTCAGGTCTGTACCTCGGGCTCCAAGACGACCCAGCAAATGGCACGCGTGCTCGTTCCAGCGGAGCCAGGCACTCCGCTCCCGCGGGTTGAACATGCCCGCCAGGTACGCGTCCCGATCGCCGTCACCCTGGTAGGGGAGCAGCCGCTCGCCCAGGACCATGCTCGAGTGAGCGCAGTCCTCGACGAGGTCCAGCCCGAGCTCCCGTAGCAAGGGGTACGCCGGGCTGGACTCCCAGAACTCCTCCATGTGCGCCTCAGCGGTCAGGCCGTCACCGAAGACGGTCGTCTCGACCCGCCCGCCAACCCGGGGACTCGCCTCCAGGACACGACAGGCCACGCCGACCCGGGTCAGCTCCCATGCCGTGACCAAGCCAGCCAGCCCTGCACCCACGATCACGACGGGTGTGTCCACCGTCATCGGTTCCACCCACCTCCCCGCAGCGTCATGGCCGGCGTAGGCGGTCGGTCACCCGGCGCACGGCGTCCATTGCGTGGGTCACGTCGTCGCGACTGTTGTAGAGAGCGAAGCTCAGCCGACAACTGGCGGGAGGGTTCATGCCAAGGTCGCGGTGGGCCAGCGTCGCGCAGTGACAGCCCGCCCGAGCCTCGACGCCCTCTCGGCCCAGGTCCTCGGCCAGGGCGAACGGGTCGACACCGGCCACGTTGAACGCCAGCAGCGGCGATCGCGGCAAGCCGGCCGCCGGCCCGTAACAGTGGAGCCCATCGATCGACATCGCTTCGCACAACGCCAGCTCGGTCAGCTCGGCCGTGTGCCGGCCCACGCAGTCCATCGTCTTCGCGACGAGCGGGGCCGGGAGCGGCGCCGTCGAGCTGAACCAGCGCGTGGACCCATCCACGCCGACGAGGTCGAGCAGGAGACGCAGCGCGTGGGCGGAGGCGATCACGCCGAGGATGTTCGGGGTGCCAGCGGCGTACTTCCAGGGCAGCTCGTTGTACTCCACCTGGTCCGGCGCCACCCGGCCCGCGGCGATCATGTCGCCGCCGTAGAGGAACGGCCGTGCCTGCGCCAACAGCCGCTCCTTGGCATAGAGAACGCCGACACCGAACGGTGCCAACACCTTGTGGCAGGAGAAGGCCAGGTAGTCCACGTCGAGCCGCTGGACGTCGACGTAGCTGCTGGGGACCAGCTGAGCGGCGTCGACGAGCAGGAGCGACCCCGAGCTGCCGTCGTCTCGCCGATAGCCGCTGCCGTCGGCGATGGCGCGGATCAGGGAGAGCGGGGGTTTGGTGCCCAGAAAGTTCGAGGCCCCCGTCACACAGACGAGCTTGGTCCGGTGATCGACCAGCCCGGCCAGGTGGTCCAGGTCGAGCTCGCCGGTCTGATGGTCGAAACGGGCGATGCGGCACTCGACGTGACGCCCGAAGCGCGGCAGGATCTCGCGGCCCATGGCGTACCACGGCACGAAGTCGGAGTTGTGCTCCAACATCGTGGTCACGACGTTGTCGCCGTCACGGAAGTCGGTGAGCAGTGAGTACATCACCGCGTTGATCGCCTCGGTCGTGTTGCGGTACGTCGCGATGCTGCGCCGGCTCGGCGCATTGAGCCACTGCGCGAACGTGTCGTAGCACGCCTCGAAGAGCTCGGTCATCTGCTGAGAGGCGACCGACTGACCGCGGTGCACGTTCTCGTAGCCCTTCGTCAACCTCACCAGGAGCGCGGCCAGCTCCCGAGGCGGCTGGGTGCTCGCCGCGTTGTTGGTGACGACCCGGCCGAGGTCGGGGAAGTCGAAGTGCGACCTGACCCGGTCGACGTCGAGGGTGTGGGTCGGGTGGCGCGCCCGCTGGTCGCGCAGACGAGGCCTCATGAGGACTCCCCAGCCTTCAGAAGCCCTTGCGCTTCCAGGCGCCGAGCAGCAGCGGCCACAGGAGCGGGCGATCCGGATCCTCGGCGACCGCGTCGTGCAGCCGGGCGAGGAGAGCGTGTGCGTCGGACTCGGTCACCAGGCCTCGGCCGATCGCGGCCGGCAGGAGGCTGCGGACAACCCCCTCCAGCATCGGCGCGGCGTCGGCGAGCCGGTCCAGCCGGCCGGCGACGTCGGTCGCGTCCGGGACGTCCGACGCCCGCCTCCTGGAACAGCCGGGGCAGCAGGGCCCCGGCGCGCACCTCGCAGCCGGCCGCGGTGAAGGCACCCAGAATGAATCCGGCGAGCTGGTCGTCGATCGGCATCCGGGGCACCGACCCCACCGCCGCGAGGTCATAGTCCTGCACGACCAGGTGGCCCCCCGGGGCCACGGCTTCCCAGAGCCTGCCGAGCACGGCGACGCGCTCCGGGAGGTGGAAGAGCACCAGTCGCGCGTAGACGAGGTCGTAAGGAGCACCAGGGATCGCGGTGTCTCTGCTCAGGTCGTGGGCGCGGAACTCGCATTGCCGGTGACCCTCGTCGTGCAGCCGCGCAACGCTGTCCGCTCCCAGGGCCTCGTCGACGTCGATACCCACGACCCGTCCCCGCGGACCGACCCTCTGGGCCAGCTGACGCATCGTCACCCCGGGTCCACAGCCGGCGTCCAGGCAACGCGAGCCCGGACCTGGATCTACCCGGTCCAGCACGCGCTCGGTGGCGTGCTGCCACACTTCTGCCTGCCGTCGCACCCGCTCGTACTCTCGCTGGGTGGTGCCGAGCACGTACCTCGAGCCGGCCTCGGTTCCGATGGTCATCGTGCCTCCAGGTATGGGTCGCGGTCCGTTCACCACGACCTTCCTCGGAGCCGGGAAGGCCGCGCGTCGTGGTCGGGACCACGAGGTTTCGACGGGTGATGGACACCGTCGGCGCACTCGGTCCAGACTGACGAGATGCGCGATGGCCTGTTGCAGCGCAGCTTCGAACTGGCCGCGCTCGAGCGGCAGCTCCAGCAGATCCGTGCCGGGGCGGGCCGCGTGATCCTCGTCCAGGGGCCCGCGGGTGTCGGCAAGTCGAGCTTGGTTCGCGCCGTCGCCCAGTCCGCGAGCGGGGCGGGCGTGCGCGTGCTGAGCGCCTGGGCCGGTCCGCTGGAACGGGAGGCCGGCTGGGGCGTCGTACGCCAGCTCTTCGGCCCGACCGCTGCTGGTCCGGAGTGGGAACACCTCGGTGTCGGCGCGGCGGCGCTCGCGCGGCGGGTCCTGGACCCCGATCCCTTCGCCCCCACGCCCACCGGCGATGCGGTGCACGCTGCGTCGTACGGACTGAGCTGGCTCGCCTACGGGCTGGCCGAGCGCACGCCCACGCTGCTGGTGGTCGACGACGTGCACTGGGCGGATGGGCCGTCACTGCGCTGGCTGGCCCAGCTGAGCGGTCACCTGGCCGACCTGCGCCTGGGGGTGCTGTGCGCGGTGCGCTCGGGCGAGCCGGCGACGGAGCCCGCGACGTTGGCCGACCTGATTGCCGCGGCACCGGAGCCACCGCTGCAGCCGAGACCGCTGGGTCCGGACGCGGTCGAGACACTGGTGACCGAGCGGCTTCCCGGCGCCGACCCGGCGTTCGTCGCTGCCTGCCACGCCGCCAGCGCCGGCAACCCGTTCCTGCTCGGCGCCCTCGTCGACCAGGTGATCGCCGAAGGGGTCGAGCCGTCCTCCGAGGTCGCAGCGAGGCTCACCACTTTCGGCCCGGAGCAGGTGGGCCGCAGCGTCGAGGTCCAGCTCGCGCGACTGCCCGCGGGTACCTCCGACCTGGCCCGTGCCTTCGCGGTCCTCGGTCGCGGAGCGTTGCTGCGCCAGGCCGCGGAGGTCGCCGGTCTCGACCTCGTCCGTGCCCACCACCTCGCCGACGGGCTGGTGGCCAGCGGCCTCGTCGGACGAGCCGATGACGGGTTCGCGCTGACCCATCCGCTGGTGGCGAACGCGCTCTACCTCGGGCTTCCGGACGGTGAGCGCTCCCTCCTGCACCGGCGCGCGGCCAGGGTGCTGGCCGCCGAACGGGTCGACGTGGAGACCGTCGGACTGCACCTGCTGCACGCTGAGCCGGCCGGCGAGCCGCAGACGGTCTCGACCCTGCGTGCCGCAGCGGAGAGGGCCAATCGACGAGGAGCGCCCGAGAGCGCCGCGGTCTTCCTGCGCCGTGCGCTGCTCGAGCCACCCGACAGCCGGGCGCTCACGGCCGACCTGCGCAGCGAGCTCGGCCTCTGTCTGTCCGCGCAGGTGCGGCCTGGCGCTGCTGCCCTCCTTGCCGACGCGGTCGAGTTTGCCGCCACGCCGGAGCAGCGCGTGCGGATCGCCCTGTCCGGGAGCCGTGCGCTCGGGATGGCCGGTCACTTCGACCGCGCCATCGAGCTCTGCCGTCTGGGGCTGGCCCAACCGGTCGACGCGGGCGCACAGCTACGTGGGTCGCTCGAGCTGGAGATGGCGTGCAGCATGCTTCTCGCCGCGGACACCGTCGAGGAGGGGCTCGACCTGGCACGAAGCACAGGGACCTCGACGATGACGTGCTGTGGCGGGTGATTGCCGCGTGGGCGCTGCTCAACGAGAGCTGTCCCGCCAGCGAGGTGAATCACCTGCTGCTGCCGGCCCTCGACGCGGTCACCCCGCCGCGCAATGCCGAGTCACTGGTGAGCACGACCGCGAAGTTCCTGCTGATCGCCAACGGTGAGCTGGACACCGCGCGCCGGCTGTGCGACGGCCTGGTCGAGATTGCACGCCCTCAGGGATGGCTGATTGCCCTGGCGCACGGCAGCTTCATGCGGGCCATCGCGCTGCTCCACCTCGGCAGGATCCACGAAGCCCATGCCGACGCTCAGCTGTCCTTCGACTTCAAGCAGGGCAACAGCCCCCCGGCCGCGCTCGTGTGGTCGCTCTTTCCCCTGGTCGAGGCGCTCACGGAGATGGACGAGCTGGACGCGGCCGAGGCGGCGCTCGACGCCGGCCATCGGCTGGGCGACCCCCCGCCGGCCTGCGTCTCGAGCACCATGCTGCTCGAGCGGCGAGCGCACCTCCGGCTGGCCCAGCGCCGGTACGACGAAGCGCACACCGACCTGCTCCTTGCGGCCGACTGGTGGCGCCGACTCAAGGTTCAGCACCCCGGGGTCGCCAGCTGGCGCGTCGACGACTGTGAGGCGCTCGTCGCGCTCGGCGACTCGGGTTCCGCCCGCACCCTGGCGCTGGAGCAGCTCGAGTTGGCAGTACGCACCGGCCTGCCCGAACCTCGCGGAGCCGCCCTGCGGGCGCTCGCTCACACCGCGGAGCCCGCGGACGCGGTGGGGCTGCTGGAGCAGGCCGTGGGTCTGCTCGACCCGAGTCCAGCGCGCCTGGAGCACACCAGGGCCCTGGTCGATCTCGGCTCCATGCTGCGCCGGATCAACCAGCGCGCGGCCGCCCGCGACCCGCTACGGCGGGGACTTGACCTCGCCGAGCGCGGCGGCATGCTTCGTCTCGCCCACCGGGCCCGCTCCGAGCTAGGGGCGTGCGGCGCCCGTCCGCGCAGGAGCGCCGTCACCGGCATCGAGTCGCTCACTCCCGCCGAGCGCCAGGTGGCCGATCTCGCCGCGGCCGGCCACGGCAACCGCGAGATCGCCCAACGGTTGTACGTCACCCGCCGAACTGTGGAGACTCACCTGACACACGTGTTCGCGAAGCTCGGCATCTCCGGCCGATCCGAGCTGGTCGGCCTGTTCGTCCACCCCGCCTCCACCGTGCACCAGCCGTGACGATTGCGGGCAATCATGCGGCATCCCGGCCCGTGGGTTGTGGACGACCGAGCTCGATGGCGGTTGCCGTCGTTGTTCCGAGGATTGCCAATCTGGTGTTTGCTACACCCGCCTTGGCCACCGACGACCGCCGCCGTATCTGACCCCGGACCTTGGTGAAGGCGGCGTCGTGAGGCCGACCTCGTGGGCTTCGGGGTCGACGACCGGTCGGCGTCCCTGTTCACGCGCCTGTACGAGCGGGGCATGTGGCTTGCGCGGGACAAGCAGGCGTTCGAGGGCGGCCGGCACACGCTCCTCGAGGCCGAGCGGCGCCAACAGACCGGCGGCGCGCTCGCGTTGGCGGTCACGACACGGCTGCGTGACCTGAGCCGAACGCTGCCGGCCGGCGTGGTCACCCTCTCCCCGTGGCTCGATGCCACGTTGGACGAAGACGCAGTCGCCGACCTGGAGGCATGCGTCGCGTGCCTGTCCGGTGACGCTGTGTTCGGGTCGAACAGGATCATGTGCGGACCTGGGTTGTGCAGACGTGGCGCGCCGCCACCTTGCCGTCAGCGCCGCTGGAGATGGTGCCTGACGATGTAGCTGCCTACTTTGCGGCCCAGTGCCTTTCCTTGCTCGGTCGCGAATCGGAAGTGGATGCCGGCTCTCACGCGCGAATCGGCGTTCTCGTTGGCCGCCTGGGTGAAGGTGGTGAACGAGCGGACGGGATTCGCGGGCAGCGCCGTCAGTGAATCCATCGAGAACGGCACATGATCGGTCCTGTAGACCCGCTTGAGGACCTCGGCCGCCCCGGCGCCGAGGGTGCTGTGGGTCGACGGGTAGTCCTGGACCGGCGGGGTCTCGAGATAGCTCTGCCAGGAAGCGTCCTTGACGGTGCGGCGGTTGCCATCGGTGTCGCCGGCGCGGATCGCGGTGTAGGGCCGCCAGAAGTCCCAGTGGTACTTGGAGTCCCAGCCCGCGACGTAGCTGTCGTAGAGGGTCATGTGGACGAGCGCGAACAGCCGGGCAGCCCGCCAGAGCTTCAGCTCTTCGCTGGTCGTGGTGACGCGGGCGACGCGGGCCCAGCCGATCTCGGAGGCCTCGTACCACCAGTTGGCGTAGTTGCTCTGATCCGTGGTGCGGGTCGTGCTGTTGATGGATCCGACCGACTCGACCTCGTTGTAAGCCGTCGCGTAGGTGCGGCTCCTCAGCGCCGGGGGCGCGGGCACGCGGAACTGCTTGGGAGACTCGAGTCCGAACGGCGTCGCGTACCGGAGGTCCTCCGCGAAGGCGAAGTCGTACGGGGGGACGAACTGGTAGTCACCCGGCTGGGTGCCCGGCGTGTAGTTGGGGCTGAAGAGGTCGACGTCCGTGCCATCGTTCTGACGGAGCGCGACGATGGCCGCGGCCGCCTTGGCTCCCAGGGTGAGAGCCTTGGCCTTGCCGCTGCCGTTGGGCACCGTCGCGAGCCAGGTCGCGAGCTCGGCGTCCAGCGTCGCCTGCTGGGCGGGATAGACCGCCACGAGCACGTCGTGCGCCGCCTTCGCCGCGGCCGCGATCGGGTTCGCGCCGCGCGAGCGGCCAAAGTAGGCGTACTGGTCGAACCTGGGCTCGATGGCGTTGAGCGCGTCGTGCATCGCAATGTGCACCATCGCCTGGTGTCGCGGGCCCAGGAACGCGACGAAGCCGTCGTCGGTCATGGCCGCTTCGAAGACGATCCGGCTCCAGTCGACGACGACGTCGCTGTTCGTGACGTTGGTGACCGTCGGCGATGCGGTGGGCGGCGCTGCCGCGGCTCCGGTGGGGGTCAAGTAGGCGACGGTCGCGAGTGCGATCGCGGTCGTGAGTGCGCTGAGACGCTTCATTCCGACCTCCCTGGTGGGAGCCGGCACCGGACGTGCCGGGAGCGAGACATGCCCGCGGTCTGAGAACCACGCTCTTCCGAAGCCGACCGCTCGGTCGCGTGTGTGTTGTTCGCCCAGTCGAGATCGCGGACTTGCGCTTTCCGATAGTCCGCTCGACCGGTTTCGATGTCAAGGTTCACATGACAGGTCGGTATGACGGTCGGCACAGCTGGAGACCGACCTGCCCGGGCGCTGCTTGACGGGCGGCGGCGGACCGTCGGCTGGCTCGACGTGACCAGCGTCAGAGCGCAGCCACCGCCAGTCGGTATCCGCGCTTGACGACGGTCTGCACGGCGCGGGTCCCCAGAGCGGCGCGGAGCCGGGCCACGGCCATCTCCACCGCGTGCTCGGAGCCGGCGGTTCCACTCGGGAGCATCGCCAGCAGTGCCCGCCTGGACACGACGTTGCCCGGGTTGGTGACCAGCGCCTGCAGGACGGCCGAAGGCGCGGGGGAGAGCTTGACGTCGACCCCGTCGAGGAGGACGTCGTCACCGTGCAGGAGCAGCAGCTGGCCGTCGGCGAGCTCCAGTGCGAGTCCGTTGCGACGCGACGGGAGCTCGGTCTCGAGCTGCTTGACCATCGCGACCAGCCGGGACCGGTCGGGGAAGACCGTGGGCACGCCCCACAGCTCGAACGCCGCCGCCGTCACCGGCCCGACACAGGAGGCGACCACGTCTGCCTGGAAGGCGCCGATCACGTCGTCGCGGCGGCCGGTAGGGCCGGCGGCATCCATCAGCGCGGCCACCGCGGGGGCGGAGGTGAAGGTGACGGCGTCGAGCCGTCGCTCGGCGATCAGGTCGATCAGCTTGAACATGGGTTCCGGGTCGTCCGCTCCGGCCACCCGGTAGACGGTCACCACGGTCACGTCCGCGCCGCGCCGACGCAGCGCGTGCGCGACCATCGAGAGCGACTGCCCGTGCTCCTGCACGACGATCCGCTGCCCGGCCAGCTCACGGCCGCGGAGGTGCTGCAGGACGTCCTCGAAGCACTCCGACTCCGGTGCCCACAGCTCGCGGAGACCCCGCCGACGCAGGGCCCCCACGCTCTTGGGTCCGCGGGCGAGGATCTCCGACTGCGCGAGGGCGGCCACCAGCTCGTCGGCCATGCCCCACGCGTCGGCGGCGGCGAACCACGTCTTCATGCCGATGCCGGTCGTCGCCAGGAACATGTCGATCGCGCCGGCTCAGCACCTCGTCGGTGGCTGCCCGGAGCTGGGCGTCGTCGACCTGGTTCGGGTCCAGCGACAGGGCCGGAGCCCACTCGACCTGCGCGCCGCGCCGTTCCAGGAGGGTGACCTGCTCCTCCACCTTGCGGGCGGCGGTGACCCCGACCCGGAATCCGGCCAGGGAGCTGACGGAATCGGTCACGGACTCTCCTTGCGGGGGCCGACGAGCACCTGGCCCCGGGTCACCTGCACGTCGTACGTCGGGACCCGGACCGCCGCGTCGTCGAGGCACTGTCCGGTTCGCAGGTCGAAGGCCTGCTTGTGCATCGGCGACGCCACGAACGGGACCTCCCCTCGCGTGCCGACGATCCCGCGGGACAGCACCGACGCACGGGAACAAGGGTCGTAGTTGGAGATTGCGTGGATGTTGCCGGCGTGGGTCCGGAAGATTGCGACCGCCTCGCCGCCCACCAGCGCGCAGACCCCGCCCTCGACCTCGATGTCCTCGACCCGGCAGACAAGGGTGTACGTCGCCGTCTCGGCCGTGCCGGTCGCGGTCACTGCGGCGCCCCGACCGGGATCGCCGACCCGAGGTGGACCGGGCCCTCGGAGTCGGCCGGCACGACCTGGTCGCGCTCCTCGCGGAACGTGATGTGCGGGTCGGGGGTGTCCGGTGCGTTCACGAAGGACACGAACCTGGCCAGCTTCTCGGGGTCGTCGAGCGTCGCCCGCCACTCGTCGAAGTAGCCGTCGACGTGCGTCGCCATCGCCGCCTCGAGCTCCGAGCCGAGGCCCAGTGCGTCGTCGACGACCACCTCGCGGACCCGGTCGAGCCCGCCGTCGAGGGAGTCGATCCACGGCGCGGTCCGCTGCAGCCGGTCGGCGGTCCGGACGTAGTACATGAGGAACCGGTCGAGGTAGCGGACCAACGTCTCGGTGTCGAGGTCGCCGGCCAGCAACCGGGCGTGGGCCGGGTTCGCGCCGCCGTTCCCGCCGACGTACAGGTTCCAGCCCTGCTCGGTGGCGATCACCCCGAAGTCCTTGGCGCGGGCCTCGGCGCACTCGCGGGCGCAGCCGCTCACGCCGCCCTTGAGCTTGTGCGGTGAGCGCAGCCCGCGATAGCGCAGCTCCAGGTCGATCGCGAGCTGCACCGAGTCCTGGACGCCGTAGCGGCACCAGGTCGAACCGACGCAGGACTTCACCGTCCGCAGCGCCTTGCCGTAGGCGTGACCGGACTCGAAGCCTGCCTCGACCAGGCGGTGCCAGATCGCGGGAAGCTCTTCCATCCGGGCGCCGAAGAGGTCGATCCGCTGGCCGCCGGTGATCTTCGTGTAGAGCCCGAAGTCGCGGGCCACCTCGCCGATGACGATCAGCTTCTCGGGGGTGATCTCGCCGCCTGGGACACGGGGGACGACGGAGTAGGTGCCGTTGCGCTGGATGTTGGCGAGGTAGGCGTCGTTGGTGTCCTGGAGGGTCCGGGTCGGTCCTTCGAGGACGTGTCCGTTGAGCTGGCTGGCCAGGATCGAGGCGACGGTGGGCTTGCAGATGTCGCAGCCCCGGCCGGTGCCGTGGGCGGCGACGATCTCGTCGAAACAGGTGTAGCCGTGCACCGCGACGACGTCGAAGAGCTCCTGCCGGGTGAGCGGGAAGTGTTCGCAGAGGCTGCGATCGACCACCTTGCCCTGGGCCGCGAAGAACTCCTCGACGATCTTCTTCACGACCGGCTTGCACGACCCGCAGGTGCTGCCGGCCTTCGAGCAGGCCGTGACGCAGGCGACGTCCGCGCAGCCACCGTCGGCCGCGGCGACGATCTCCGCCTTGCTGACGTTGTTGCACGAGCAGACCACCGCCTCGTCGGGCAGCCCGACCTCGGCGCCGCCCCGACCGACCGGAAGGATCAGCTCCTCGGGGTTCTCGGGGAGCTCGATGCCGCTGGCGACCATCGGCCGCAGCACGCCGTACGCCGTCGCGTCGCCGACGAGGACGCCGCCCAGGAGCTGGCGACCGTCGGCGGAGACGACCAGCTTCTTGTAGATCCCGGCGACGGCATCGGCGAAGACCAGCTCGAGCGCGCCCGGTGTGGCCGCGTGCGCGTCGCCGAAGGAGGCGACGTCGACCCCGAGCAGCTTGAGCTTGGTGGACATGTCGGCGCCGGTGAAGGCGCCGGCGCCGCCGAGCAGCGCGTCGACGACGACCTCGGCCATGGCGTAGCCGGGGGCGACCAGTCCGTACATCCGCCCGCCCGGCGCGGCGCACTCCCCGATCGCCCACACGTGCGGGTCGGAGGTGCGGCAGCGCTCGTCGACGAGGACGCCGCCACGCTCGGCGAGGTCGAGCCCGGCCGCGCGGGCCAGCGCGTCGCGGGGCCGGATGCCGGCCGAGAAGACGACGACCTGTGCGTCGATCGGCTCGGTGTCCTTCAGGGCCAGCCCGGTGACCCGGTTCGTCCTCCCCGAGCACCTCGGTGGTGGTGGCACCCGTGTGCACCGTGAGGCCGAGCTTCTCGATGTGCCGGCTCAGGGTCGCGCCGCCGGCGTCGTCGACCTGCACCGCCATCAGCCGGGGCGCCATCTCGACCACGTGCGTCTCGAGGCCGAGCTGGGCGAGCGCGTTGGCGGCCTCGAGGCCCAGCAGCCCGCCCCCGATCACCGCACCGACGGTCGCCCCGGCAGCCGCCTCCCGGATCGCCTCGAGGTCCTCGATCGTCCGGTAGACGAAGCAGCCGTCCAGGTCGTGTCCGGGCACCGGCGGCACGAACGGCGCCGCACCGGTGGCCAGCACCAGCTCGTCGTACGCGACGACCTCGCCGTCGTCCAGCAGGACGGTGCGGGTCTCCGGGTCGAAGCCCGCCACCGGGACGCCGAGGCGCAGCCGCACCCGCGGATCGTCGTACCGGCCGTCCGGCAGGAGTGAGAGCTGGTCGGCGCCGACCTCGAAGAAGGAGGTCAGGGCGACCCGGTCGTACGCCGCCCGCGGCTCCTCCCCGATGACCACGATGTCGTGGGTCTCGGTCAGTCCGCGCTCGATCGCGGCCTGCACGAAGCGGTGACCGACCATGCCGTGGCCGACGACCACGAGGGTCTTGCGGAGGTGGGGGCTCATGAGCGGGTTCCTTCCAGGGTGGTGACCCAGCGACGGACGCTGGGCGAGGAGCTGGCGTACGGCGGGGGCGCAGCCGCCGCAGCCGGTGGTGGCGCGGGTGGTCTCGCAGACCTCGGTCAGGGAGCTGCAGGCGCGGATCCGGCCGGCCGTCACGCCGGCGCAGGCGCAGACCTCGGCGTCGTCGGGCAGCCGCAGCCGGTGGGACGGGCCGGTCGCCGAGCAGCAGGGCGCCGGGCTCGTGCGGGCCGAGCACCGTGCGCCGGTCGTAGTGCTGGGTGAGCAGCCCGATCCGGGACAGGTCGCCGACGAGCGTCGCGCCGACGATGACGCCGTCGCGGACCACCAGCTTGCGATGGGTGCCGACGACCGGGTTGGTCATCTCGACGACCTGGCCCTCGGCGCGCTCCGGGTCGCCGAGCACGGCGACGTCCAGGTCGGTGGCGCGGAGCCGGGCGACGCTGCGGCTGCCGGCGTAGGCGACGTCGTCGCCGGACAGGTGTGCGGCCACCAGCCCGGCCTGCTCCCAGGCGGGTGGCACGAATCCGGTGGTGCGGCCGGCGTGCTCGGCGCAGTCGCCGATGGCGTGCACGTGCTCGTCGTCGACGGAGCGGAGTCGGTCGTCGACGACGATGCCGCGGCGCACGGTCAGCCCAGCACGCCGGGCCAGCGCGGTCGACGGGCGGCCACCGGCCGTCAGGACGACCAGGTCGGTGTCCAGCGTGTAGCCGTTGTCGAGCACCAGACCCGCGTCGGTCAGCCGGACCGCCCGCGCGCCCGTGTAGACGGTGGTGCCGAGCCGCTCGAGGTCCCGGGCCAGGACGGCGCCGGCCGGCGCGCCGACCTGGCTGCGGAGCAGGTGCTCCCCGCCCTCCACGACCTCGGTGACGAGACCGCGGACCGCCAGGGCGCGGGCGACCTGGAGGCCGAGCAGCCCGCCGCCGACGACCACCGCGTTCCGGGCCTCCGGCAATGCGGCGACCAGCCGCGTGCAGTCGTCCAGGCTGCGGAACGCGTGCACCTTCGGGTGCAGCCGACCGTCCATCCGCACCAGGCCGCGGATCGGGGGCAGGGTGGGGATGCTGCCGGTGGCGAGCACGAGACGGTCGTACGTGACGGTGCTGCCGTCCACGAGCGTCACGCTCTGCCCCGAGCGGTCGACCTCGACGACCCGGGTGCCCAGACGCAGCGCGATCCCGTGATCGGCGTACCAGTCGGGCTCGCGGAGGGTCAGCGCCTCCGGTCGATGGGTGCCTTCGAGGACGGCTGACAGCAGGATCCGGTTGTACGGCGGGTGGTGCTCGTCGCCGAGGACCGTCACGTCGGTGTGCCCGCGGGCGACGAGCTCCTCGACCAACCGGGTGGCCGCCATCCCGGACCCGACGACGACCGTCGTCATGAGCGCACCGCCGCGGCGCACACCTTGAACTCGGGCATCCGGCTGGACGGGTCGAGCGCGTCGTTGGTCAACCGGTTGGCGCCGACCCAGTGGAACGGCACGAACAGCGTGTCCGGGCGGATCGTCGCCACGACCCGGGCCGGGGCCTTGAGCTCCCCGCGACGAGTGGTGACGACCACCGGCTCCCCGTCCACGGCCCCGATCCGGTCGGCCAGCATCGGGTGCAGCTCGACGAACGGCCCGTCGTCGGGCAGGTCGCGGATCCTGCGGGTCTGGGCGCCGGACTGGTACTGCGCCAGCACCCGCCCGGTGGTGAGGTGGAGCGGGTAGTCGTCGCAGGGCTGTTCGGCGGCACCGACGTGCGCGACGTCGACGAAGCGGGCTCGCCCGTCCGTGGTGGCGAAGGAGTCCGTGAACATGCGCGGTGTCCCCGGGTGGTCGGCTGCCGGGCACGGCCAGAACACGCCGTGCTCGCCACGGATGCGGTCGTAGTCGATGCCGGCGTAGTCGGCCCTGCCGCCGGCCGAGGCGGCGCCGAGCTCGGCGAAGATCGCCTCAGGATCGGTCTCGAACGGCACGGGCGACCCGAGGCGTTCGGCCAGCCCGGCAAGCACGTCGAGGTCGCTGCGCACCCCGTCGGGCGGCGTGACGGCGCGCTCGCGCAGGATCACCCGGCCCTCGAGGTTGGTCATGGTGCCGGTCTCCTCCGCCCACTGCGTGACCGGGAGGACGACGTCGGCCATCGCGGCGGTCTCGCTCATCACGAAGTCGGCGACCACGAGCAGGTCGAGCGACTCCAGGCGATCGCGCACGTGGGTCGAGTTGGGCGCCGAGACGACGATGTTGCTGCCGAAGACCAGCAGCGCGCGGGCGCCGTCCTCGGTGCCGAGCGAGTCGAGGAGCTCGTACGCCGATCGTCCCTTCCCGGGCAGGCTCTCCGGCTCGATGCCCCAGACCCGGGCCACGTGCTCGCGGGCGACCGGGTCGTCGATCATCCGGTAGCCGGGCAGCTGGTCGGACTTCTGGCCGTGCTCGCGACCACCCTGGCCGTTGCCCTGGCCGGTGAGGCAGCCGTAGCCGGCGCACTCCCTGCCCGGCATGCCCAGCGCGAGGGCGACGTTGACCCAGCCGAGCACGGTCGCGGTGCCCTGGCTGTGCTGCTCGGCGCCGCGGGCGGTCAGCACGATCGCGCGGTCCGCTTCGGCGAGCAGAGCAGCCAGCGCGCGCAGTTCCGACGTCGGCCACACCGGACACCCGCTCGACCCGCTCGGGCCACCAGGCCGCGGCCGACCGGCGTACGTCGGCGAAGCCGGTGGTGCGGGCCGCGACGTACTCCTCGTCGACCGCACCGGCGGCGTCGAGCAGGTGCAGCAGCCCCAGCGCGATGGGCAGGTCCGTGCCAGGCAACGGCTGCAGGAACAGGTCAGCGCGGTCGGCCGTGGGCGTGCGCCGCGGATCGATCACCACGACCTGGCCGCCACGCTCGCGCAGCCGGTCGAGGTGTCGGGCCGCCGGCGGCATCGTCTCGGCCAGGTTGGAGCCGACCAGGACCAGCACGTCGGTGCCCTCGACGTCGGCCAACGGGAAGGGCAGCCCGCGGTCGACCCCGAACGCCTGGTTGGCGGCGGACGCTGCCGACGACATGCACCAGCGACCGTTGTAGTCGATCTGGCTGGTGCCGAGCGCGACCCGCGCGAACTTGCCCAGCTGGTAGGCCTTCTCGTTGGTCAGGCCACCGCCACCGAAGACCGCGACCGCGTCGGCGCCGTGCTCCTCCCGCAGCCCGGCGAGCCGCCCGGCGACGAGGTCGAGCGCCTCGTCCCAGGTCGCCGTGCGCAGCACACCGGTGTCCCGGTCCCGCACCAGCGGCGTGGTCAGCCGCTCGCGGTTGCCGCGGAGCCCGGTGGCGGTCCAGCCCTTGCGGCACAGGGCTCCCTCGTTCACCGGGAACTCCGGCCACGGCGCGACCTCGAGCGCACGCCCGGAGCGCTCGAGCGTCATGCCGCACTGCAGGCTGCAGTAGGGACAGTGCGTCCTGGTCACTAGATGCCGGCTCCGGCCAGGCTCGTGGCCCGGACCTCGGCCGGTCGGCGGAGGTAGACGAACCAGGTGACGGCGGCGCAGACGACGTAGAACGCGGTGAACACCACGAACGCGGCCTTGGTGGCCGACATCGGGTCCGCGATCCACGGCGAGCTGAAGGCGATCGGGATCAGGAAGCCGCCGAGCGCGCCGACCGCGCCGATGACGCCGATCGCCGCGGACGCCTGCTTGGTCGCGGCGAGCAGGGCGGTGCTGCGCTCCGGCGTGCCGGGTGCCGTCGAGCGCTCGGCCTCGGTGCGCCAGATCGCCGGGATCATCTTGTACGTCGACCCGTTGCCGATGCCGGTGGCCGCGAAGACGCAGAGGAAGAAGCCCAGGAACCACGGGAACCACGACTGGTTGTCGGCGGCGATCCCCGGGTCGGCGGTCGGGTTCGGCGTGAGCTGCGTGAGCGTCCACAGCACCGCGAGCGTGAAGACGACCATCCCGCCGAACGCGGCGAGGGTGACCCGCGCGCCGCCGAACCGGTCCGCGAGCCAGCCGCCGAGCGGACGGGTGGCGGAGCCGACGAGCGCGCCGAGGAACGCGAAGTACGCGAAGTAGATGCCGGTGCCGAGCGGTGCCGGCTCGGGCACCCAGAAGTTCAGCTTGATCAGCAGCGGCATCGCGGCCGAGTAGCCGATGAACGAGCCGAACGTGCCGATGTAGAGGAAGGCCATGATCCAGGTCTGGCGCTTCCGGACCACCTGCAGCTGCTCGCGCGGCCTGGAGGCGGCGGTGCCGAGGTTGTCCATGAAGAGGTACGCCGCCAGGGTCGCGACGACGGCCAGCCCGGCGTAGACCCAGGCCGCCCGCTCGAGGTGGATGCCACCGTCGGAGGCCTGGACGATGCCGAAGATCCCCGCGGCGCCGACGATGACCGGCAGGAAGAGCTGGATCAGGGAGACCCCGAGGTTGCCGCCGGCGGCGTTGAGGCCGAGCGCTGCGCCCTTCTTCGCCGCGGGGTAGAAGAAGTTGATGTTCGCCATCGAGCTGGCGAAGTTGCCGCCGCCGAGGCCGGCGGTGGCGGCGATCAGGCAGAAGACCCAGAACGGCGTCCCCGGGTGCTGGACGGCGTACGCGAACCCCAGCGTCGGGATCAGCAGGAGCGCCGCGCTGGCCATCGTCCAGTTGCGGCCGCCGAACTTCGGGACCGCGAACGTGTAGGGCAGCCGGAGCAGCGAACCGACCAGGTTGGGCAGGGCCACGAGCAGGAACAGCTGCTGCGGCGAGTAGTCGAAGCCGGTGGCGACCAGGAAGGCCGAGCTGACGCTCCAGATCAGCCAGACCGAGAAGCCGAGGTGCTCGGCGAAGATCGACCAGACCAGGTTGCGTCGGGCGATCGGCCGTCCGGTCTCCGCCCAGAACGCGGGGTCCTCGGGGCGCCAGTCGTCGATCCAGCGGCCGGTGCGGCGCGACGGAGTGTGGGCGGCCGCGACGTCCGTCGCGGCAACGTCGGGGTTCGAGGTGAGGGACATCGAAGCGGGCTCCTGTGTGATCGGATGCCCCGATCGTGGGAGCCGCAGGTTTCGTGACGTTGAGACCGCCGTACCGGCAAGGTCACTTTGTCCTCACGGCCTCACGGCCTCGCCTGGGGCCGAGCAGGAGTGCGGCCGACGAGCTGCGCATCCCGGTGGGATACGAGCAGTGGCTAGGCCGTGGCGATCATCGCGACGGGGCAGGACCGGTGGTGTCTCGTACGACGAGCTCGGGTTCGAGCACGATCTCGCGGTCGTCGAAGGGAGTGTTGTCGGTGCGGGCGATGACCCGCTCGATGGCCAGGCGGGCCAACTCCTGCGGGACCTGCCGGATGCTCGTGAGCTCCAGCCCAACGCTGTGGGCGAGTGCGCTGTCGTCGAAGCCGATGATCGAGATGTCCCCCGGGACGCTGATGCCCTCCTGCGCCAGGACGCTCGTTGCAGCGGCCGCGATGTCGTCGTTGAACGCGATGATCGCGGTCGGCAGCTCTTGGTCCTCTGCCAGGAGTGCCCGAGCTCCACGCTGCCCGTCGAGCTGGTCCTCGCCGTCGCAGACGACGAACCGAATGTCCGGTCCGAGCCCCTGCGCCTGCATGGCGGCAAGGTAGGCGTCACGTCGAGCAACGGCGATCAGGCCCGTGCCCCCTTGCAGGTGCGCGATGCGCCGGTGCCCGAGTCGAGCGAGGTGCTGGACGGCGATCGTCATCGCGTGGTCGTCGGAGGTGCGCACGATGTCGACGTCCGGGTGGTCCACGTGCCAGCCGACCACGACGAGCGGAACCGTGCCCGCGAGCAGGGGCTCGGGGATCTCCGGCCCGAGCATGATCAGCGCGTCGAAGCGGAAGTCGTGAAGGGAGTCCAGGGCACGCTTCTCGTCCCGGCTGGTGGTGAGCGCGCTGAGGACCAGGTCCCAGCCGCGGTTCTCCGCCGCGGCGTACAGGCCGTCGATCAGCTCCATGTGGAACCGGCCGGCGCGCCCGAAGAGCACCCCGATCACGTGGGACTTCAGGCTTGCGAGAGATCGGGCACGCGCGTCGGGTCGGTAGCCCAGCTGGCCGGCTACGGCCATGATCCGTTCCCTGCTCTCGGCGCTGGCGCCGGGGGCGCCGCGCATGACGATCGAGACCAGGGCCGGCGAGACGTCGGCGCGGCGAGCGACGTCGGCCAGGGTGACGCGACGGCCCGGCCGGCCAGGGTGCTCGCTCATCTCGGCTCTCATCTCGTCTCGCTTGTGCCAGCCACGGTAGTGGTCGGTCGCCAGGTCCGCGTACGACGACTCGCCGCGGCTCACGGGTATAGCGCTCTAGGGATTTGACTATAGCGCTCTACGCTTGCATCGACTAGAGCGCTCTAAAAAGTCCTGACAAAGTCTTGACAGGGGACTGGCCTGCGCGTTTTCCTTGTGACCGGCGCCACAAGGCCCACCGAACATCACATTAGAAACCACCGCTGGCTCCGGGGACTCGGACACGTGAAATAGCCCGTGCAGCCTCGGTCTAGGCAGGGAGAATCCTCGTGAGCAAGACTCGAAGTCGGGCCCGGTTGGCCCTGGGCATCACCACCGCAGCCACGCTGTTGCTGGTCAGCGCCTGTGCGAGCGGAAAGCCGGGCACCAGCGAGTCGGAGGACACCGGCAGCACCGGTGGCGGTGAGCCCGTCGCCCAGGCGTCCGGGAAGGCCGACATCTACGTGGTCGGAGGCAAGGCCGACGACCCGTTCTGGTCCCGGGTCAAGCGAGGCGCAGAAGACGCCGGCCTCGTGGTCGAAGCCGGCGGTGGCAGCGTCACCTGGCTGGGCCCGCAGAACTACGACAACCTGGGCCCCGACGCCGCCAAGCTCATCGACACCGCCGTCAGCAACGGCGCCACCGCGGTCATCGGCCCGGACTGGGTGCCCGAGGCCGAGGACGCCGCGTTCAAGCGTGTGGTCGAGAAGGGCATCCCGCTGTGGATCTACAACGCCGGGGGCCTGGAGGCCGCCGACAACGTCGGCGCGATCAACTACATCGGCAGCGATGACCACGAAGCGGGTCTGGCGGGCGGCCGGTACCTCGGCGAGCAGGGGGCAAGAGCACGTCCTGTGCGTGAACACCGTCCCGGGCTCGGTGAACCAGGAGGCTCGTTGCGCCGGCCTGGCCGACGGCGTCGAGGAGAGCGGCGGCGAAGGCGAACAGCTTCCCCTGCCGTCGTCGAACTTCGGCAACCCGACCGCGGTGTCACAGGCCATCAAGGCGGCGCTGCTGAAGGACGACTCGATCGACGCCGTCGTCACCATCGGAACCGCCGACGCCGACGCGGCCTACAGCGGCATCGAGCAGGCAGGCGTCGCTGACCAGGTCAAGTTCGGCACCTTCGACATGGATGCGACGCAGCTCAAGCGGATCAAGGACGGCGACATGCTCTTCTGCATCGACCAGCAGCCCTACATGCAGGGCTACCTGGCCGTGTCGCTGGCCCACAGCTATGTCCGGTACGGCATCGACCTCCCGCAGCGTCCCCTGCTGACCGGTCCGGCCATCATCGACGCCGCCAACGTCGACACCGCGATCGCCGGCGCCAAGGCCGGAGTCCGCTGACCATCCCCGGTGCCGGGCCTGACCAAGTCGAGCCCGGCACCGGCTCCGACCGGGCGTCCCCGACGTCTTCGGACCAACCCTCTCGAAAGTGGAATCAGTCATGGCAACAATCACCACCACCCCCAAGACGGCGCCGGCGCCCGTGCGCCCCGTGTTCTCAGGCGCCACGTTCGGCAACCTGATCCGTCGGCCCGAGACCGGTGCCCTCATCGGCACGGTCAGCGTCTTCGTCTTCTTCGCCATCGCCGGCGGCTCCCAGTTCATGTCCGCCGGAGGAGCGGCCAGCTGGCTCAACGTGGCCGCGGAGCTCGGCATCATCGCCATCCCCGTCGGTCTGCTCATGATCGCCGGCGAGCTCGACCTGTCGGTCGGGTCGGTCCTGGCCTCGAGCTCGATGACGCTGGCCATCGTCTCCGGACACTACGGCGCTCCGGTCGGCCTCGGCATCCTCCTCGCCCTCGGCCTGGGTCTGCTCGTCGGCTTCCTCAACGGGGTCCTGGTCACGGCGACCAATGTCCCGTCGTTCGTGGTCACCCTGGCCACCAACTTCGGCCTGGTGGGACTGACGCTCGGCTTCTCCCGGATCATCACCGGCAGCACCAGCGCCGCGATCGAGCCCGGATCCCCGGCCAAGGAGCTGATGGGGACCCTCCTGGGCGACAAGTTCGAGGTCGCCATCTTCTGGTGGATCGGCGTCATCCTCGTGGTCGGATGGATGCTGCACGTCAGCCGCTACGGCAACTGGATCTTCGCCGTCGGCGGCGACAACGTCAGTGCCCGCGCCACCGGCATCTCGGTCCGCAACGTCAAGATCGGCCTGTTCATGGGCAGCGCGTTCGGCGCGGCCCTGGTCGGGGTCATCCAGACGATCCTCTACAACAGCGCGCAGGTCGCCAACGGCCAGTCGTTCGTCTTCAACTCCATCATCGCCGTCGTCATCGGCGGCGTGCTGCTGACCGGCGGCTACGGCTCGGTCTTCGGGGTCGTCCTCGGCACCCTCACCTTCGCGATCGTCCAGCAGGGCATCTACTACACCGGCTGGAACTCCGACTGGGCCAGCTTCATCCTCGGCGTCCTGCTCCTCGCGGCGGTCCTCATGAACAACACCTTCCGCCGGATGGCGCTCTCCTACTCACCCAAGAAGAAGGCCTGACCATGACTCAGCCAGACTCGACCCAGCCGCTCCTGAAGCTGACCAACGCGTGCAAGTCCTTCGGCACCACCGACGTCCTCACCGACGTCTCGCTGGAGGTCCGCCCCGGCGAGGTGCTCTGCCTCCTGGGTGACAACGGCGCCGGCAAGTCCACCCTGATCAAGGTCCTCTCGGGCTTCCACGAGCCGACCTCCGGGCACGCATGGAGATCGACGGCAAGCAGGTCGCGTTCAAGAGTCCCAAGGACGCCAGCGCGCACGGCATCGCCACGGTCCACCAGTTCGGCGGCACCTTCCCGCTCATGAGCATCGGCCGCTCCTTCTTCGTCGGCGCCGAGCCGCTCAAGGGGTTCGGACCGCTGAAGCGGTTCGACCGCAAGTTCGCCGGCGGCGTCGCCGTCCAGGAGATGCAGGCACTCGGCATCACCCGCGTCACCGACGGCGACCGGCTCGTCGGCGGTCTGTCCGGCGGCGAGCGCCAGGCGCTGGCGATCGGACGTGCCGTCTACTTCGGGGCCAACGTCCTGATCCTCGACGAGCCCACCGCCGCGCTCGGGGTGAAGGAGGCCGCACACGTTCTGCGGATCATCATGCAGGCGCGGCAGAAGGGAATCGCGGTCATCCTCGTGACCCACAACGTCACGCATGCGATGACGGTCGGTGACCACTTCGCCGTGCTCATCCGCGGCGCCCTCGCCGCCGACTTCCGCAAGGGTGAGCGCACCCGCGAGGAGATCACGGACCTCATGGCCGGTGGCGAGGCCATGGCCGAGCTCGAGGCCGAGATCGAGCAGTTCCAGCAGGAGCACCACGGGCAGGTCCCCGACGCCGCCGAGCTCGAGCGGATGACCAGCGACAAGACAACCACCTGACTCGCACCCCACTGCACACGGAAGGTCACTGACATGACCGACAAGTCCCTCGGCGTCGCCGTCATCGGCGCCGGCATGGTCGGGCGCGCGCACGCCGCCGGCTACCGCGTCGCCAGCCAGCTCTACGACCTGGACCTCCCCGAGATCAACCTGGTCGCGATCGCCGACGCCTACGAACCCTTCGCCGTCGACGCCGCCCAGCGGTTCGGCTACCAGCGGCCGGAGACCTCGTGGCAGGCCATCGTCGACGCCCCGGACATCGACGTGGTCTCGGTGGCGATCGCCAACGAGCTGCACCGCCCGGTGGTCGAGGCCCTCCTCGCCGCCGGCAAGCACGTGCTCTGCGAGAAGCCACTGGCCCCCACCGTCGAGGACGCGAAGGCGATGGTCGCCGCCGCGGAGGCCGCCGACACCCACTCGGGCGTCGGGTTCTCGTTCCGGCGTACGCCGGGCATCAACGCCATCCGGGAGCAGCTCGACAGCGGCGCGATCGGACCGGTCCGACACTTCAACGGGCACTACTGGTGTGACTACGCGCAGAACTCGAACAACCCGATCAGCTGGCGCTACAAGGGCGGCCCCGGAACGGGCGCGCTCGCCGACATCGGCAGCCACATGATCGACCTCGGCGAGTACCTCTGTGGACCCATCACCAGCGTCAGCGGTGCGGTCTTCCAGACCTTCACCACCGAGCGGCCCGTGCCCCTCGGCGCCACGGTCGGCCACGCCGCCGGCGCAGTGGGAGAGGACAAGGAGCCCGTCGAGAACGAGGACATCGCCACGTTCACCGCCAGCTTCGCCAACGGAGCGGTCGGCACGTTCTCGATCAGCCGCATCTCCCACGGCCTGCCCAACGGCCTCGGGTTCGAGGTCTTCGCCGCCGACGGCGCGGCATCGTTCGACCTCAACCGCCCCGGCGAGTTCACGTTCGCCGACCATGGCCCCGACGGCAAGACCAACGGCACCCGCACCGTGCTCATCGGCCCCCAGCACCCGGGCATCGGGAAGGGCATCGCGATGGACTTCCCGTCGGTCGGCCACGGGCAGAACGACCTGTTCGCCTGGCAGGCACGCGCCTTCCTCGACCAGGTCGCCGGCCTGGACAAGCTCGCGCCGCTGCCGTCACTCGCCCACGGCCTGCACAACATGGAGATCCAGGCCGCCGTCACCCAGTCCGCCCTCAACAGCGGCCAGGCCGTCACCCTCGACCTGACCGCCACTCCCAGACCCCACGATCCAGAAGGAACGACCACCATGAAGCTCGGCGCCTACACCGCATGCCTGCACGACAAGCCGCTCGAGGAGGCGCTGGAGATCCTGCGCGACCTCGGCCTCACCAGCGCGGAGATCAACGCCGGCGGATTCATCGGCACCCCCCACATCCCCGTCGAGGAGCTCCTCGAGAGCGCCCAGGCTCGCGAGGAGTACCTCGCCATCTTCCCGAAGTACGGGATCGAGCTGACCGCCCTGAACTGCAACGGCAACCCGCTGCACCCCGACCCCGAGATCACCCACGCCGACGACCTGAAGCGCACCATCAAGCTCGCCGGCCTGCTCGGCATCAAGACCGTGATCACCATGTCCGGCCTGCCCGCCGCCGAGGCCGGCGGCACCCGCCCCTCGTGGACCGTGATCCCGTGGGACTCCGTCTACAAGGAGACCCTGGACTACCAGTGGAACGAGGTCGCGGTCCCGTTCTGGAAGGAGATCCAGGAGCTCGCGGCCGAGCACGACGTCCGGGTCGCCATCGAGATGCACCCGCACAACCTGGTGTTCAACCCCGCCACCCTGAAGCGGCTGGTCGAGCTCACCACCCCCGAGGGCGGCGTGAACCACGTCGGCGCCGAGATGGACCCCAGCCACCTGTTCTGGCAGCACATCGACCCGATCCAGGCCCTCGAGGACCTCGGTGAGCTCACGTTCTTCGCCGCCGCCAAGGACACCCTCATCCACGAGACCGCCGCCATCAACGGCGTGCTCGACGACCGGTTCGAGTGGATCCCCGCCGAGGAGAACCCCGTCGGCCTCGGCGGCCGCTACACCGTCACCCGCTGGCCGGCGGTTCCCGGCTGGTCGTTCGTGGCCGTCGGTCGGGGGCACGACGTCGACTTCTGGTCCCGGTTCCTGACCGCCGTGCACAAGGTCGACCCCGACATGCCCGTCAACATCGAGCACGAGGACGCCTCGTTCGGGCAGATCGAAGGCCTGGCGTACGCCGCTCGCAACCTGATCGCCGCTGGCGACCAGGCCGGCGTCACCACCTGAGAACGAAGGGACCCGAACCCGATGAAGACGATCGAGCACTGGATCGCCGGCAAACCCACGCCCGGCGTATCGGACCGCACGACGCCCGTGTTCAACCCCGCCACCGGTGAGCAGCGCGCTGAGGTGCTCCTGGCTCCGCCGGCGGACGTCGATGCAGCCATCGCCGCAGCCAGCGACGCGTTCGACGAGTGGTCGCAGACCTCGCTCAGCCGGCGCACCAAGGTCCTGTTCGCGTTCCGCGAGCTGGTCAACCGGCACGCGGGAGAGATCGCCGAGCTGATCACCGACGAGCACGGCAAGGTGCTCTCCGACGCCCTCGGTGAGGTGCAGCGAGGACTGGAGGTCGTCGAGTTCGCGTGCGGCATCCCCACCCTGCTCAAGGGGGAGTACTCCGACCAGGTGTCCACCGGCGTCGACACGTTCTCGTTCCGCGAGCCGCTCGGAGTCGTCGCGGGCATCACGCCGTTCAACTTCCCGGCCATGGTGCCGATGTGGATGTTCCCGGTGGCGATCGCGTGCGGCAACACGTTCGTGCTCAAGCCCTCAGAGCGAGTGCCCTCGGCATCGATGCGGATCGCCGAGCTGTGGCAGGAGGCCGGTCTCCCGGACGGCGTGTTCAACGTCGTGCACGGCGACAAGTCGGCGGTGGACGCGATCCTGGACTCGCCCGACGTCGCTGCCGTCTCGTTCGTCGGGTCCACGCCCATCGCGCAGTACATCCACGAGCGGGCCACCGCCACCGGCAAGCGGGTGCAGGCGCTGGGCGGTGCCAAGAACCACGCGATCATCCTGCCGGACGCCGACGTGGACTTCGCCGCAGACCACCTGGCCGCGGCCGCGTTCGGGTCCGCGGGTGAGCGGTGCATGGCGATCTCCGCTGCGGTCGCCGTCGGGTGCCGTCGGTGACCGGATCGTGCAGGCGGTCGCCGAGCGCGCCCGCGACGTCCGGGTCGGATCCGGCCGCGACGTCGACAGCGAGATGGGGCCGGTCGTCACCCGGGCCGCGCAGGAACGGATCACCGGGCTGATCGGGTCCGGCGCGGACCAGGGAGCCACCCTCGCCGTCGACGGGCGAGGCCTGACGGTCCCGGGCCACGAGGACGGCTTCTTCGTGGGTCCGACCGTGATCGACCGGGTCACGTCGGAGATGGACGTCTACCGCGAGGAGATCTTCGGACCCGTGCTCTCCGTCGTCCGCTCCGACGACGTCGACGACGCCATTGCCCTGATCAACGCCAATCCCTACGGCAACGGCACCGCGATCTTCACCAACAGCGGCGAGGCCGCTCGCCGGTTCCAGCGCGGAGTGCACGTCGGCATGATCGGCATCAACGTCCCGGTGCCCGTCCCGATGGCCTACTACTCCTTCGGCGGCTGGAAGAACTCGCTGTTCGGCGACACACACATCCACGGTCCCGAAGGGGTCTCCTTCTACACCCGCGCCAAGGTCGTGACCTCCCGCTGGCCTCGCAGCAGCCACGACAACGACGCCAGCTTCCACTTCCCGACCGCCAAGTGAGGACCCCATGAAGATCGCTCTCGACCCCTACATGCACCGCAGCACCCCGCTGCTCGAGCTGCCGGGGCTGGTCGCCGACCTGGGCTACGAGTACGTCGAGCTGTCGCCGCGCGAGGACTTCATGCCCTTCTTCCTGATGCCGCGCGCCGACGACGCGAAGGTCAAGGCGTTCAAGAAGGCGCTGGACGGGGCGGGGGTCAAGGTGGCCGCCAACCTGCCGCTGTACCGCTGGTCCGGGCCCGACGAGGACGAGCGTCAGGCGGCGGTCCGGTACTGGAAGCGCGCCATCGAGATCACCACCATGCTCGACTGCAACGTGATGAACTCGGAGTTCAACGGGCGACCCGAGAAGGCGTCGCTCAGCGAGGGCCAGTTCTGGAAGTCGATGGAGGACCTGCTCCCCGTCTTCGAGCGCGAGGGCGTGGAGCTCCGGCTCGAGCCGCACCCCGACGACTTCGTCGAGGACGGGCTCATCGCGGTCGACATGGTGCGCGGCATCAACTCGCCGCTCGTGTCCTTCCTCTACTGCACCCCGCACACGTTCCACCAGGGCGGCAACATGGTCGAGATCATGGAGTACGCCGGGCCGCTGCTCACGCAGGTCCACCTGGCCGACTGCTTCGACCACACCGCCTCCTCCGGCCTGCGCTACATCACCAACCCCCCGGGCAACACCGTGCGCGTGCACCAGCACCTGGACATCGGCCAGGGCGAGGTTCAGTGGGACCTGTTCTTCGAGACCCTCAACAAGCTGGGCTTCGGCGACAACGACCGCGCGGTCATGACCTCCTGCGTGTTCGCCTGGGAGGACCGGGCGGAGGAGTCGAGCCGGTTCATGCGGCGCACCATCGACTCCTACGTGAGTGGCTGGTGACCGTGACATGACCCAGCTGGAGCTGCTCACCGTCGGGCGGGTGGGGGTCGATCTCTACCCGCTGCAGGAGGGCCCCCTCAGGGACGTGTCGACGTTCCAGAAGTTCCTCGGCGGCACCGCCACCAACGTGGCGGTCGGGGCTGCCCGGCTCGGTCGCCGCGCCGCCGTGCTGACCAAGGTGGGCCCCGACGGGTTCGGCGCGTACGTGCGCCAGGCACTGGCCGGCTTCGGCGTCGACGCGTCGTACGTCGGGACCGCCGAGCACCTGCTGACTCCCGTCGTGTTCTGCGAGCTCGATCCGCCCGAGGACCCGCCGCTGCTGTTCTACCGGATGCCGGTCGCCCCGGATCTCACCCTCGAACCCACCGACGTGCCCTGGCAGCTGGTGACCGAGGTCCCCATCCTCTGGGTGACCGGCACGGGCGTCAGCCTCGAGCCGGCCCGTTCGACCCAGCTGGAGATGCTGGCCCGTCGGGGACGCCCACCGGCGGGGTCCGGCCGGCACACGGTGCTCGACCTGGACTGGCGCGCCATGTTCTGGTCCTCGCCGGACGAGGCTCGCGCGGAGTACGACCGGATGCTCGACGCGGTCACGGTCGTGGTCGGCAACCGCGACGAGGTCGAGGTCGCCGTCGGCACCCGCGACCCACACGAAGCCGCCGACCGCCTGCTCGACCGCGGGGTGCAGCTCGCGATGGTGAAGATGGGCGGCGACGGGGTCCTCGTCGCAACACCCGACACACGCACGGTCGTCCCCCCGCACCGGATCGAGGTCGTGTGCGGCCTCGGGGCCGGCGACGCCTTCGGCGGCGCGCTCGTCCACGGCCTGCTCTCCCGGTGGGACCCCACCCGCATCGCCGAGTACGCCAACGCCGCCGGCGCCGTGGTCGCCTCCCGACTCGCCTGCGCCGACGCCATGCCCACCGCGACCGAGCTCGACGCCCTGGTCGCCCCCCGAGGAGCCGCCGTATGACCACGACCGACCTGCCCGTCGCCTCCGCGACGCCGGACCTCTCGGACGAGGCATGGGCGCGGCTGCTGAGAATCCGCGCGACCGACCGCGACGCCGTCGCGAACGCCTACGCCGCGCGCCGGCGTCCGCCCGCGGTGCTCTCGCAGAAGGACTCGCTCTTCCTCGTCGCCGCCGACCACCCGGCCCGGGGTGCCCTCGCCTCCGGCGGTGACGACCTGGCGATGGCAGACCGACGGTCGCTGCTGGCCCGCCTGGTCGCCGCGCTGGAGAACCCGAACGTCGACGGCGTGCTCGGCACCCCCGACGTGGTCGAGGAGCTGCTGCTGCTGGGCGTCCTCGAGGGCAAGGTGGTGATCGGGTCGATGAATCGCGGCGGCCTGGACGGCGCCACCTGGACCATGGACGACCGCTTCACCGGCTACGACGCCGCCAGCATCGCGGCGCACCGGCTCGACGGCGGCAAGATGCTGCTGCGCATCGACGACCAGGACTCCGCGACGGCCGGGACCATCGAGGGGTGCGCGACCGCAGTCAGCGAGCTGGCCGACCACGGCCTGATCGCGATGGTCGAACCCCTGCCGTACCACCGCAACGATGACGGTTCCCTCACCCTGCTCAAGGACGCCAAGTCACTGGCGCGCGCGATCACCATCGCCTCCGGCCTCGGAACGACCAGTGCCTTCACCTGGCTGAAGATGCCGTCCTGCGCAGATCCGGACCTGGTCTTCTCCGCCACGACCCTCCCCTGCGTGGTGCTCGGCGGCGTGCCCAGCCCCGACCCGGCCCACGACCTGCGCTCGTGGGGCCGAGCGCTCGTCCAGCCGGCTGTCCGCGGCCTGGTCGTCGGCCGCGCGCTGCTCTACCCACCCGATGGGGACGTACGGGCCGCAGTGGCCTCGGCTGCCGCCGTCCTGCAGGCCGCGCAGGCGGGGGAGGACGCCGCCTGATGTCCGGGACCGTCCGCCTCACCACCGCCCAGGCGCTGGTGCGCTGGATGACCGCGCAGCGGTCGGAGCTGCTCGACGGGACGGTCGTCCCGTTGTTCGGCGGTGTCTTCGGGATCTTCGGCCACGGCAACGTGCTCGGGCTCGGCACCGCGCTGCACGAGGCTCGCGACGAGCTGCCGACCTGGCGCGGACAGACCGAGCAGGGGATGGCGCTGGCCGCAGTCGCCTACGCGCGGGCGATGGACCGCCGGCAGGTCATGGTCGCGACCTCCTCGGTCGGTCCGGGTGCGTTGAACATGGTCACCGCCGCCGGGCTGGCGCACGCGAACCGGCTCCCGGTACTGCTGCTGCCGGGCGACACCTTCACCGGGAGGGCGCCCGATCCGGTGCTCCAGCAGGTCGAGCACTTCGGAGACCCGACCACGTCGGTCAACGACGCCTTCCGGCCGGTGTCGCGGTACTTCGACCGGATCACCCGCCCCGAGCAGCTCCTCTCGACGCTGCCCCAGGTGGCGCGGGTGCTCACCGACCCCGCGGACTGCGGACCGGTGACCCTCGCCCTCCCACAGGACGTGCAGGCCGAGGAGTACGACTTCCCCACGGCCATGTTCACCGAACGACTGCACCGGGTCCCGCGGCCACGTCCGGACACGGCGGCGCTGGCCGAGGCGGCCCGCTTGCTGCGGGACGCCGAACGTCCGCTCCTCGTCGTCGGAGGCGGCGTACGGTACGCCGGAGCCGGCGCGGAGGCGCTGGCCTTCGCAGAACGGCACCACCTCCCGGTCGTCGAGACCGTCGCCGGGCGCACCCTGGTCCCGCACGACCACCCGTTGTACGGCGGCGCGCTCGGCATCATCGGCTCGAGCTCGGCCAACGAGCTGGCCGCCCGGGCCGACGTCGTCCTCGCCGTCGGCACGCGACTCCAGGACTTCACCACCTCCTCGTGGACCGGGTTCGCCGCCGACGTCCGGCTCGTCACGGTCAACGCGGCGCGGTTCGACGCCGTCAAGCACAACGCGCACGCCGTCGTCGGCGATGCGCGCGAGAGCCTGCTCGAGCTGGACGAGGCCCTGGGCAGCACACGGTTCGCCGACTCCTGGGTCCGCACCGGACAGACCGCCAAGGCCACCTGGGACGAACACATCGATGAGCTTCGCGCCGGAGTGGGCCCGGAAGGCGTGCTGACCTACGCCACCGTCACCGGCATCGTGAACGACCTCAGCACGCCCGACGACTACGTGCTGACCGCGTCGGGGGGCATGCCCGGCGAGCTGCACGGAGGCTGGCGCACGGGCGAGGTCAAGCACGGCACCTCGGCGACGTCCGGCGCGACGATGGACCTCGAGTACGGCTTCTCGTGCATGGGCTACGAAGTCGTCGGACCCTGGGGCGCCGCGATGGCCCGCGAGGTGACGCACCCCGACGGCCTGGTGACCTCGATCTTCGGGGACGGCTCCTACCTGATGCTGAACTCCGAGATCTACTCCGCCGCGTTCGCGGGCCACCCGTACGTCGCCGTCGTGTGCGACAACGGCGGGTTCGCCGTGATCCACCGGTTGCAGACCAACCAGGGGGCGGAGGGGTTCAACAACATGCTGTCCGACTCCCGTGGCCCGGGGGCCGACGGCAGCATCCGGGTCGACTTCGCCGGCCCACGCCGCGTCGCTGGGAGCGCACGTCGAGCACGTCCCGTTCGGCTCGTCGACCGAGGACTTCGCGGCTGCCTATCGGCGCGCTCGGGAAGCCGCACGGGTGCAGCGTCGGCCGGCCGTCGTCGCCTGCAAGATCGCCCCCGCCTCGTGGACCGAGGCCGGTGCGTGGTGGGAGACCGGCGTACCCGCGTCACTGACCGGGCGTGCGGCGTACGACGAGGCGAAGCAGCAGCAGCTGCGGTGGCTGGGATGACGGACGTTCGGCTCGGCGTGGTCGGCTACGGAGCAGGTGGCCGCAGGTTCCACACCCCGTTCGTCGAGGCCGCATCCGGGATCACTCTCGCCGGGGTGGTCACGCGGTCCCCAACCCGACGGGCCGAGGTCGCCGACGACTGGCCCGACGTCCCGGTCTTCGACTCCTTGAGCGACATGCTCGCGTCCGGTGTCGACGCGGTCACGATCACCACCCCGCCCGACACACACCGCGATCTCGCCCTCGAGGCGGTCGCCGCCGGTGTGCACGTGCTGGTCGACAAGCCGTTCGCGCCGTCCGCCGCAGAGGGGCGGGAGATGGTGAAGGCGGCCGATGCCGCCGGCGTCCTGATGAGCGTCTACCACAACCGTCGCTGGGACGCGGACATCCAGACGCTCGCACGCGTGCTCCGCGACGGCAGCGTCGGCGAGCCCTGGCGGATCTTCTCGCGCATGGACCAGGACTCACCCGAGGAAGTCACCGCCGGCCCCGGCAACGGGCTCCTCCTGGACCTCGGCAGCCACCTGGTCGACCAGATGTTGTGGCTGCTCGGCCCCGTGAAGACAGTCATGGCTCACCTCGACTGGGTCGACCTGCCGGAGGGACGCGCCGACGGCGGGTTCACCATCCAGATGTCCCACGACAGCGGAGTCACCTCCCACCTCGAGTCATCCAAGGTCGGCCATGTGGCCGCCCGCGAGCTGCGCGCGTACGGCAGCAAGGGCAGCTACTCAGTCACCAGCACCGATGTCCAGGCCGCCGCCATCGACGCAGGCCACCGGCCGGCTCACGACCCTGAGCGATGGGGCTACGAGGATCCGTCGCGATGGGGTCTGCTGGCGACGGCGGCGGGCGAGGAACAGGTTCCCTCTGAGCAGGGCCGCTGGCACGACCTCTACTCACAGCTCGCATTGGCCGTCCAGGGACAGGCACAACCACCGGTCCCTGCGGAGGCGGCGCTGCGGACCCTCGAGGTGCTGGACGCGGCCCGCGAGAGTGCGCTGACCGGGACGTGCATCCGCGTCACGTGACGCCGCCGGCAGGTCATGGTGACGGGTCAGTCGTCGCCGTCGCCGGCTTCGCTGTCTCCCTCGATGGTGACAACGGCGTAGTCCGAGTCGAGGCGTACGTCGACGGTCTCACCGTCCGGCTTGGTCACCTCGACCTCGAAGGTCGCGCCGTTCTCGCTGTCCCGCTCGACGCTGTTGGCCGTGCCGCCGCCTGTGGCCTCGAGTGCCGCCTTGGTCGCGGCATCGGCCTGTTGCTGGGTGTAGTTGTGACTTGCCGGTCCGTCGTCGCCCCCGTCACCCGCGACGGCTACGCCACCCGCGACAACGGCGCCGGCGAAGGCGAGGCCGGTAGCGCCGATGATCAGACGCCTTCTCATGGAGATCTCCTCTCGTTGCCCTCAGCCTGACCCACGGATGCTGAATCCAGCCTGAACGACGTCGGGTGGCAGGCAGCGTTCAGGCCGGGATGCCGTACGGGTCGTTCGCAACGCTCGAGATCGGCACGATCTGGCGCCCGAGCGGCACCAGCGACAACGGGATCATCTTCCAGCAGGCCACGCCGAACGGGATCCCGATGATGGTGATCATCAGGAGCAGTCCGGTCACGAGGTGCAGCAGGGCGAGCTCCCAACCGAAGAAGATGATCCACACGACGTTGCCGATCACCGACCAGATGCCGGCGTCGCGTCGCCAGGTCGTCGTCCGGCCGAACGGCCAGATGACGAAGCTCGCCAGGCGGAAGGAAGCGATCCCGAAGGGGATCGTCACGATCAGCACGAACGCGAGCAAGCCGGCAATGACGTAGCCGAGAGCGAGCCAGAAACCGGCGAGCACCAGCCAGAGGATGTTGCCGATCGTCCGCACGTGACCACTCCAGCAGATCGAGGACGCCTGTCAAGGTCACCAAAGGGACGGCTCCGCCTGCACTGCAGGCGGAGCCGTCTCGTTGCGTCCCGGCTGCCGGTCACGACCGCCGGAGGTTGAAGTACGGGATCTTGCCCTTCCCGTACAGGGGTTCCGGCTCGCCGGCGGTCTCGGTGCTGCTGGTGGTGTTGGTGGGTGCGGGACACTGCGGCTGCTCGCCGTCGAGGGCCTCGTTCCAGGTCGCCTGGACCATGAAGCAGGGCCGGGAGAACGGTTCCTCGCCCGGGTTGCCGATGGCCGTGTGGCCGGCGGTGGCGGACGGTGCGGTCAGGATCGTGGTGGTCGCGGTGAGTGCGGTTGCGGCGACGACGTTCCTGAGCTGGCGTCCGGTGAAGTGGCGACGGGTGTGCGGGTGATTGGTCGAGCTGTACATGGTGCGCTCCTTGGCTGGATGGTGGTGGCTTGCCATCCACGTTCGGCGTAAGAGCGCGTACGCACATTGAGCGAACTGCGTACTTCTCGCGGCAGGAGGCACCCGCCTAGACCTGTCAGGGATTGATTGACGCCCTGCCGTCAGTGCGATTGGCTCTCATGGCAGAGGGGTGGACCGACGAGTTCGGGAGTTCCGATGGCTGAAGTCGATGAGAAGGCCGTGTTGTCAGGTGTGCTGCGTGGGGTCGAGCTCGCGGTTGCGGGGGACCTGAGCTCCCTCGACGAAGTCCTCAGTGAAGAGCACACCATCGACGAGCTCATCGCAGATGCGCTCGCGGTCGCCCGCCGGGTGGTGGAGGACGCCCCAGCGGGTCAGATGCAGCATTTCAGACAGGTCATCGCGGGTGAGGTCGCCGGCATGACCGTGGCAGCGCGGACCTGGGAAGGCGACCGGAGCGACCTGACCGACAGTGACGTGAAAGAAATCCTGGTGATCATGTTCGGCAAGATCGATCGCTGGGTCTACCGGCCCTGACCCGCCCGCGGTTCACGGCACTTCCGCAAACAGCCCATGCTCGTAGGCGAGTGCGGCTGCCTTGGCACGGCTGGTGACCTCCAGCTTGGCCAGGATGCGGGAGACGTGCACCGAGGCGGTCCGCGGGGAGATGAACAGCGCCTGCGCGATCTCGTCGTTGCTCTCACCGGCGACGACGTGACGCAGCACCTCCAGCTCGCGTGCGGTGAGGCGGATCAGCGGCCCCGACGTGGGCGATCCGTCGGCGATGTCGAGGGTGGTGTGGGTACGGCGGGCGAGGTCGACGACCCTGTCCCGCAGCGGCCGGGCGCCGAGACGCTGCGCGATCGCCCAGGCCTCGGTGAGCGGTTCGGCGGCCGCATCCTTGTTGCCCGCGCTTGCGTGCGCGGCTGCCAGCCGCAGTAGTGCCCAACCGTGGTTGGGGACGTGTGTCATCGCACGCCACGCATCGGCGATGTCGGCCCAGTCGGAGGGATCGTCGGTCCCGGCGGCTCGGTCCAGGTCGGCCAGGACCTGGCGATGGTAGGTGCCCCAGTGGTCGCCGTTCCCGGGCAGCTCGTCGGCGATGGAGCGGAGCAGGTCTCGACGGGCAGCAGCCGGTGGGCCGGTCTCGTGCAGCTCGGCCTCGATGCCGGCGGCGAGGGCGGCTGCCGGCCATCCGTCGCCGTAGGCGTGGAGGCCCGGGACGTCGAGCGTCGGGGCGACGTGGGCCCGGGCGGAGACCAGGTCGCCTCCGATGATGGCGATCTCCGCGTCCAGCTGATGCAGGTAGCGGTCGACGTCGAGCAACGACCCGTACTGCGACGTGTACAGGGGCCTGACCTCGGCGGCGATGCGGAGGGCGCGTTCGGTGTCGCCTCGCCGAGCGGCGAGCAGGGCCCTGTGGACGAGGACCCAGGCGCGGTTCTCCGAGTCGTCGAACTCCAGCGCCGCCGCGCCGGCCAGCGCGACGTCGGCACGGTCCCAGTCCCCGGTGTCGTGGTGGACGGCTGCGGCGCAGACCAAGGTGTAGGCGCACCATCCCGGCGCGATCTGGGGTTCGGGGAAGTGGGCCAGCGCACTTTCGAAGCAGGTGGCGGCCGTTCCCAGGTGGCCGAGGCTGTGGTGGAGGATGCCGATGTCGCACTCGATCGTGGCCTGGTGGAGCACCTGCGTTGCGTACGGGCGGGCGTGCTCGAGGAGCGCGAGCGCCTCCTCGAACCGGCCACGGGACCGGAGATGGTCGATGTGGGCTCCCGTCGGGGCGCCTCGCCCTTGACCGAGATCTGCGAGGACCCGGCTGGCTCGGGCGTGGAGCTCGAAGGACTGGTCCGGGTCCCGGTACCGCTGGTGCCAGCCGAGGGCGCGCAAGGTGTTGAAGAGGAGCAGCGTCGGTTCTGCGTCGTGGATCTCGTTGATCCGGGCGACCCCGGCTTCCAGGAGTGACTCGTCGCCAGAGGAGAGCCCTTCGATGCTCCAGACGAACTCCGCGCGCGTGACCCTCATGAAGAGCAACCGGAGCGGGCTGTCCTGGTCACCACGGGCGATCTCGGCGTCCAGGACCTCGACGACGTCGTGCAGATGTCCGGCGTAGTCGTAGTTCAAGATGGCCTCACCGAGTACGGCGTCCCGGCTGCGGCCGGCGCGCACCTCGGCGTCGGGAACCCGGTCCCACCGGGCCAGGGCGCCGCGCAGCAGGGTGGCCGCTTCCAGGGGGCCGCCCAGCCAGTCGGCGTGCTTCGCGGCCGCCAGGGCGGCGTCGAAGGCTTCGACGTCGTTGTCCGTTCGGGCCAGGTGGTGGGCGGCGGCGATCTGCAGCAGTCGGTCGCCACCATGGTGTCTCGGCTGCGACAGCAGACCGGCCCAGGTGCGGTGGGTCCTCAGCCGTTCGGTGCGCGTCATCGTGGACTCTGCGGCCTGCCGGAGCAGGGCGTGGGTGAACGTCAACGCGTCGGAGGCGGGGTCGTGGCGCAGGACGTTCACGGCGGTGACGGCGCTGTCGATCGCGGAGTCGACCTGGTGCGGCTCCAGGGCCGGCTGGCAGGCCTCGCGGACCAACCGCGCGGTCACGTGACCATCGGCGAGGCTGGCGACCTGGACGACCTGCAGGGTGGCCGGGTCGAGGCGACGGATGCGGGCGATCATCGGTTGCGCCGCGGCGTCGGGGACGGGCCCGGTCGCGGCGAGGCCGGCCGCCACCAGCTGCTCCGCGAGCAGCGGGTTGCCCTGGGCCAGGTCGGCGATCCGCGCGGTCAGGTCGTCGGGCCCGGCCGCGCCGGTGAGCGACTGCACGACTCCCTGGGTCTCGGCGCGGGACAGGGGCGACAGGGTGAGGTGGGAGGCACCAGGCAGGTGGGCCAGGGCGTCGACCAGCTGACGAGTCACGCTGTCCACGGCCGCGTCGCGCGTGCGTACGGTCAGCAAGGTCAGCAGCTGACAGGGTTGGCCGGCCCGCAGCAGGTAGCTGAGCAGGTCACGGGTGGACGCATCCACCCAGTGCACGTCCTCGACAACCAGCCACACGAGCCGGTTCTCCGCGAGCGCCTCCAGGGTGGCGGCGTACCCGGGAAGCAGCCGGAGCCGGTCAACCTCGCGATTCGAGGGTGTCCCGAGGAGTGGGCAGATGCTGGCCAGGTCCTCGGCGTACGGTCCGGCGGCCCGGGCGACGACATCGGCGCCGAGGCCGCGGACCAGGGTGCGCAGCGCCTCGGCCGCGGTGCCGTACGGGAGCTCGCCGCCGGTCAGCTCGATGCCGTGACCGGTGGCGACGATGTCGGGGGCCACGCCGGTGTCGCGGTGGGCGGCGATCGCCTCACTGACCAGTCGGGACTTGCCGATTCCGGCGTCGCCGTCGACGATCACGCACGTGGGGGTTCCCGCTCGGGCTCGCCCGACCGCGCCGCCGATCCGCCCGAGTTCGGCATCGCGACCGAGCATCCGCGTGGCCGGGGCCATGGGTCCAGCGTGCCGGGTCAAGGGGACCTTGTCAGCCGCTTTTCCGCGTCGGCACCGCCGGCCTTCATCTGGGGCAGTTGCCTGTGTCAGCGATCGCTCAAGACGAGCGGGTCGTGGCGGCCTCGGTGGGCAGGTTCGTCCTGAGACGCCGCCCAGGAGGCCAGAAGCTTGAGGGCGTCGGCGGTGGGGGTGCCCGCGGCGGCGGTGTAGATGTTCAAGTGCAGCCCGGGCTCCGACGGGAGCTCCATTCCCTCGAAGTCCAGATCGAGCTGGCCGACCACGGGATGGCGGAGGCGCTTGCGGCCCGTCCGGTGGAAGCGGACGTCTTGGGAGGCCCAGCGTTGCCGGAACAGCTCGCTGCACGTGGACAGCTCGCCGACGAGCTCGATGAGCTCTTGTCGTGAGGATTCCGACCGGCTTCGAGCCGGAGCATCGCGGCGGCGTCGCGTGCGACCTGGTCGTAGTCGACGAAGAACTCAGGGGCCGCGGGGTTGAGGTAGACGAAGCGGGTGGTGTTGGCGGGTCGCCGCGGATCGTCCAGGACCGGTGAGTAGAGCGCGCGGGCGAGCTGGTTCATGGCGAGGATGTCGTGCCGGCCGTTGCGGATCCACGCGGGTGCGTCGGTGATCGCGTCGAGCACCTGCTGCAGGACCGGTCGGACGCTCGTCGCCGTCGGCCGCTTGCGCCGCGTGCTGGAGGTGGACGACTCACGGGCGAGGGCGAACAGGTGGTCGCGCTCGGCCTCGTCGAGCTGCAGTGCCGACGCGAGGGCATCGAGGACGCTCTCGGAGGCACCGGCGAGACTGCCGCGTTCCATTCGCACGTAGTAGTCGACCGAGACACCGGCGAGCATGGCGACCTCTTCGCGGCGGAGCCCCTTGACGCGGCGGTTGCCGCCGTACGCCGGGAGTCCGGCCTGGTCGGGGGTGATGCGCGCGCGCCGCGAGCTCAGGAACTCGCGGATCTCCGAGCGCCGTTCCATGCTGCTCATGCGTCCAACGGTAGGCGGGCGATGGGAGTCGAGGGAGGGACTGGCAGTACCCGGAACGAGAGTGACTCCTCCGAAGCGCCGATCCGATATTGACTGGACGGCATGCGAGCCACCTACATGTACGGCGCGGGCGATGTCCGCGTCATCGACATTCCCGACCCGACCATCCAGCAGTCGACCGACGCTCTCGTGCGGGTGACCCGCGCCTGCGTGTGCGGCAGCGACCTGCACCCCTACCACGCGATGCCGGCCGACCCGGCCGGCACTCCGATGGGCCACGAGTTCATCGGCGTCGTCGAGGAGGTGGGGCGTGACGTCACCACGCTGACCCGTGGCGACTTCGTGATCGCGCCCTTCGCCTGGTCGTGTGGCGAGTGCGAGTTCTGCCTCGCAGGCCTGCAGACCTCCTGCGTCCGGGGTGGCTTCTGGGCCCATGGAGGCACCGGCGGAGGGCAGGCTGAGGCGGTCCGCGTCCCGTTGGCCGACGGAACGCTGGTCAAGGTGCCCGGTGTCGACGAGACCACCGATGAGGCGCGCCTGGCCGGCCTGTTGACCCTCTCCGACGTCTACGGCACCGGCTGGCACGCAGCGGTCCGCGGCGGCGTGACCGCCGGCAGCACGGTGACGGTGATCGGCGACGGTGCGGTCGGTCTGATGGCCCTGCTGTCGGCAAGGCAGCTCGGAGCGGAGCGGATCGTGCTGATGGGCCGTCACGAGGTGCGCACGGACTTGGGTCGCGACTTCGGCGCGACCGACATCGTCGCCGAGCGCGGGGAAGAAGGCATCGCGAAGGTACGCGACCTGACCAGTGGCGGCAGCGGGATCGTGCTCGAGGCGGTCGGACACATGCCGGCGTACGAGCAGACCGTCGGGGTCGTGCGTCCCGGCGGTGTGATCAGCCGCGTCGGCGTCCCGCAGTACGAGGAGGCCGCCGTTGGCTTCGGCAGCCTGTTCGGGGCCAATGTCACCCTGACCGGAGGACCGGCGCCCGTGCGGGCCTACATCGAGCGGCTGCTCCCGGCCGTCCTCGACGGCAGCGTCGACCCCGGCAGGGTCTTCGACCAGGAAGTCGTTCTGGACGAGACAGCGAAGGGCTACGCCGCCATGGACGACCGCTCCGCTCTCAAGGTGCTGGTCCGCCCGTGACCGCAGCGAGCACCGAGGTCGAACGACCTGGCGCCCGGCAAGGTGGTCCGGCAGCGATCCTGGCGATCATCCTGATCAGCTACTTCATGATCCTGCTGGACAACTCGGTGATCTTCACGGGCCTGCCGAGCATCCGCACCGGGCTCGACCTGTCGCCCACCGGGCTCTCCTGGGTCCAGGACGCCTACACGCTGGTCTTCGGAGGTCTGCTGCTCCTCGGCGCCCGCGCCGGTGACATCGTCGGTCGAAGGCGCCTCTTCACGATCGGGCTGGCGATCTTCGGCACCGCATCCCTGTTGATCGGGCTGTCGCCGTCCGGGTCGTGGATGATCGCCGGCCGGGCGCTGCAGGGCGTGGGTGCGGCGATCGTCGCGCCGACCTCCCTGGCGCTGATCGCCGCCAACTTCGAGGGAGAGCAGCGCGACCGGGCCGTCGCCTGGTACGCCGCCACTGCCGGGATCGGCGCGAGCCTCGGACTCCTCGTCGGCGGGGCCCTCACCGACCTGGTGTCGTGGAGGGCCGCGTTCCTCGTCAACGTGCCGATTGCTGCGGCCATGATCGTGGGCGCCCGCACCGTCCTCGTCGAGACGCCGCGTCGGCGGGGTCGATTCGACGCAGTCGGGGCCCTGTTGGCGACGCTCGGCACGGGTGCCCTGGTCTTCGGGTTCATCGAGTCCGCGGAGCGCGGGTGGAGCTCGGGCCAAGTCGTCGGCGTGCTGACCGTCGGCGTCGTGCTGCTCGCCGCGCTGGTCGCCAACGAGGCCGGCGCCCTGCAGCCGATCATGCCCCTGCGACTGTTCCGCAGCCGCGAGCGCAGCGGCGCCTACGCCGCCCGCATGCTGTACCTCGGCGCGATGATCGGGTTCTTCTACTTCACCACGCAGCCATGCAGGACGCCCTCGGGTTCACCCCGCTCCAAGCGGGGCTGGGGTTCCTGCCGATGTCGCTGGTGAACTTCGTGGTCGCCCTGGCGATCCCCAGGCTGAGCGCGCGGATCCCGAATGCCGTCCTGCTCGTCGGGGGGACCGCTCTGACGCTCGCGGGGATGGTCTCGCTGAGCCGAGCTGGCGTCGGGGAGTCCTACGTCGCGTCCATCGCCTTGCCCATGATCCTGGTCGGCGCCGGCCAGGGATTCGCTTTCGCGCCGCTCACGAACGCCGGCCTCGCCGGCGTCGCTCCCGCGGACGCCGGGGCAGCCTCCGGCCTGGTCAACACTGCCCACCAGCTCGGCATGGCGCTCGGGCTTGCGATCCTGGTCTCCGTCTCGGCCCGCCCGGGCGCCGACCTGGACGGCGCCGCTGCCGTCGCCGAGCAGGTCCGGACGGCTCTCACCGGCAGCAGCGTCCTGCTCGTCCTGGCCCTGTTCGTGACGGTCGCTCTCATCCTGCCTCGACGCCGCCCCAGCCCTGTCGGCCAGGTCCCTGACCCCGTCCGGTCAGCATGAGCCCCTCGACGGCGAATCCCCGGGTGCGACGGCGCACCCTGACGCGTGTCGTCGTTGCGGCGGCGGGATCGGGAGCGGCCCTCGCGGCTGCGGCGTGCTCCTCGCGGCAGTCCGTCGACAGCCCTGCGAGCACCGAGCGATCGCGGGGCGAGAGCGGGACGCGCCGGCCGGCGGGCAAGCCACTGCTGGCCTACTTCTCCCGCGCCGGTGAGAACTACTACTACGGCGACCGCATCGATCTGAGGGTAGGCAACACCGCCGTGGTCGCCGGGATGATCGCGGAACTCGCGGACATCGACGTCTTCGAGATCCGTGCTGCCGAGCCGTACCCGGACGACTACGAGGCCACCGTGGAACGCAACAGCCGCGAGCAGGAGTCCGACGCACGGCCTGCGATCGCCGGAGAACTGCCCGACCTGGAGCGGTACGAAACCGTCCTGCTCGGCAGTGGCGTCTGGAACCTGCGCCCACCGATGATCATGCGGACCTTCGTGGACTCCTTCGACTTCAGCGGCCGCACCGTCCTTCCGTTCGTCACCTACGCCGTCAGTGGCATGGCCCAGGTAGCCGACGAGTACGCCGAGGCCTGCGTCGGCGCCACCATCCGGGAAGGGCTCGCCGTGCGGGGCGAGGAGGCGCGGCAGGCCCGCCCGCAGGTCGAGGAGTGGCTGCGCCGCGCCCGCGTCCTCACCTGACCACCCCGGCGCCGACGGGTCCCCGTCGCCCAAGGGGGCACCGGTGGTGCCCCGAACGACAGGCACTCCCTGCCCACAGGCTTTGCGCCTAGCGTTGCGGACATGAGCATCCCCACCATCCAGCTGAACAACGGCGTGACCATCCCCGCCCTCGGGTTCGGCGTGTTCCAGACCCCGCCGGACGAGACGATCGCGGCCGTCCTCAGCGCACTGGAGACCGGCTACCGGCACATCGACACCGCCGCGGCGTACGGCAACGAGCGCGAGGTCGGGGAGGCCATCCGCCGGTCCGGCATCGGGCGCGACGAGGTGTTCCTCGAGACCAAGGTCTGGATCAGCGACTACGGGTACGACGCCACCCTGCACGCCTTCGACAAGAGCGCAGGAAAGCTCGGTGTGGAGCAGATCGACCTGCTGATCCTGCACCAGGCGTTGCCGGGAGAGTTCGAGCTCACCCTCGACGCCTATCGGGCCCTGGAGCGACTGCAGGCCGACGGGAAGGTCCGCGCCATCGGGGTCAGCAACTTCATGCCCGCCCACCTCGACCGCCTGCTGGCGGAGACCGAGGTCGTGCCTGCCGTCAACCAGATCGAGGTCCACCCCTACTTCCGCCAGTCCGGGCTGCTCGACTACGACACCGAGCGCGGCATCGTCAACCAGGCCTGGTCTCCGATCGGCGGGATCACCTTCTACCGCGACGGGTCGAAGGGCAGCACCTTGGACGACCCGGTGATCAGGCAGATCGCCGAGGCACACGGGAAGACCCCCGCCCAGGTGATGCTCCGGTGGCACCTGCAGCAGGTCCGCCAGGTCATCCCCAAGTCCGTGACTCCCTCGCGCATCGCCGAGAACTTCGACGTGTTCGACTTCGAGCTCGACGGCGACCAGCTCGCCGCGATCGATGCCCTCGACACCGGTGTCCGCGGCGGACCCGAGCCGGAGCAGATCACCCGCGAGAGGTTCGGCCGCGAGATCCCCGAGGCCTGAGGACCATCATGGAGCTCGGCTGCCGATGAGTATGTCCGGCCGTTCTGGTCGGTCTCCCTGAACCGATTGCACAGGGCAGTCACCCATCGAGGAGCACGCAGATGTCACACGCAAGGATCCACAACCTGGCCATCTCCCTCGACGGCTTCGCCACCGGCGAGCCGCAGTCCGTCGAGGCACCCTTCGGCCACGCGGGCGAGCGCCTGCACGAGTGGATGTTCGCTACCCGGTTCTGGGACGCGGGCGGGACCGTCGGAGTCGACGACGCCTTCGCCGAGCGCAACGGCCAGGGCATCGGCGCCGAGATCATGGGCGCCAACAAGTTCGGCCCGCCCGGCTGGCAGGACGACCCGGACTGGAAGGGCTGGTGGGGCCCGAACCCGCCGTTCCACTCACCGACGTTCGTGCTCACCCATCGCCCGCGGCCCCCGATCGAGATGGAGGGGGGTACGACGTTCCACTTCCTCGATGCCACCCCGGCCGAGGCGCTCGAGACCGCCCTCGACGCAGCCGGCGGCCAGGACGTGCGGATCGGCGGCGGGGCGACCGTCGTCCGCGACTTCGTCGCCGCCGGGCTCGTCGACCACATGCACCTCGTCCAGGTCCCGATCGTGCTCGGCCGCGGCGTCCGCGTCTGGGACGGCCTGGAGGCCCTCGAGGATGCCTATGACATCGAGGCGATCTCCTCGCCCAGCGGCGTCACCCACCTGACGTTCAACCGCAAGGCCGCGTCGTGAACAAGCACGATCGGTGACGGAGTGTCGGCGGGAGACGCTTGGCTGGAGGCATGGCGGCATCCCTCCTGACGGGCGCTCCCCGCGTCATGGAGCGTTCCGAGATCCCGGTGATGCAGAGCACGACCGTCGACGACCGTGACCACATCCGCGCGTTGTGGCCGTGGTTCGAGCAACGCGTCGGGCTCCGGGGACGCAAGATGTATGCCCTCATCGACACCGCTCGGGCCACCTACACGGTCTGCACGCCGGTGCGCGAGGAGGACGACCCTGCATCGCTCGACCTGCAGACCGGCGTCCTGCCGGGCGGCCGCTACCTGCGCGGCCGGCTCGTCGGACAACCGCCGGCGCTGTACGACGCCATCCCCGGCGCCATGGCCGAGCTCGAGGCGGAGGCTCCGCGGGACGGTGGCCGACCGCTCGTGGAGTTCTACCGCCGGCACGACCGAGGTCGAGCTGTGGGTGCCCATCCTTCGCTCGACTCCTGCGAGCGATCCGCTCACGGGTAGAGGGGTTCGTGCACGTTTCAACATGGGTGCGAGGGGAACGTAGTGGGTGGGTCTCGGCGGAGCCCCGCACTCTCACTCCATCAACCGGACGGACATCCCTTCATGCTGTGGACCATTCTCATCATCGTCGCCATCGTCGCTCTCGTGCTGTTCATCCTGGGCCGGGTGCGCGGAGGTCGTTCTCGCGTCTGATCGCCAGCGGCCGCTCAGTGACTGTGCGGCGCAACGATCCGGCCCTCGCTGGCCTGCACGACGACGAAGCCCTGGCCGTTGAACACGAGCTGGAACGCCTCACCCGAGCCGCGGCCGATCAGCGCACTCGCACCCGCCGTACGTCGCACGCTCGTGGTCAGTGACGTCGACCAGGCGACGGCCGCCTGGATGTCGGCGTACGTGGGGGCGTCGACGTTGAGCACGACGGGCGTCCCGTGTGAGGTGATGGCGACCGTGCCGGTGCCGGTGAAGGTGGTGTTGAAGACGCCACCCGCCATCATCGACGCACCCTCGACCTTCTTGATGTCCCACGTGAGTGCGGAGTCGAAGGCGATGACGTTGCTGCCGTTGACCGTGAGTGCGTCGTTCTCGAGATTCACCAGGTGGATCTCCATCGCGTCGTCGGCGAAGAAGACGTCGCCCTGGCCCGAGACCTTCATCAGCGGCATGCCCTCACCGGTGAAGGCCTTCTTGAACAGCTTCCCCATGCCCCCGGCGCCCTGGTAGGCGAAGTCGACCTGGCCCTGGTAGGCCACCATCGCTCCCTGCCGCGCCATCACGTCCCCGTCGAGCGCCACCCGCAGCATGCGGGAGTTCTGCAACGTGAAGCGGTCGGCCGTGGACGACTCGAGGTTGGTGCCGAACAGGTCGCTGCGCATGGGTCCCCCTGGAGAGTGCTGTTTGCTGCGCAGGATACGTGGCGACCCCGGTGAGTCGGATCAGCGCCGGAGATAGGCAGCGGCCGCCTGGGCCCCGCCCGGCAACACGGCAGCCAAGCCGTTCGACTGCCCCAGGGTGCTGTAGGGCTGGACGAACTTGATCGGCGTACCGTTGATCTCGGTGAGCTCACCGCTCCAGGCCGACCGGTACAGCTCGGTCAGGTCGGCAAGGTCGGCATCGGTGAGCACGCTGTCTTCCCCGTAGTTCATGATCGAGAACTTGTTGTGCGTGCCGAAGATCTCCGAGGCCCAGTCCGTCTCACTGACGGGCGCGAAGAAGTGCCGCAGCCCGAAGACGTGCCCGAACTCGTGGATCAACGTCTCGATCTGCTCCTCGGAGTCCTGCTCGAACATGGTCGGGTAGATCGTCAGGTCGTGCCGTCCAGAGTCGGGAAAGAAGGCACTGGCGAGGACACATCCCTGAGCGTCGCAATCGGGCGCGTTGCGCACGATGACCTCGAAGTCCCACAGGTCGTCGTCCTGGGTGAACTTGACTGGCGCGGCAGATCCCCAGCGCAGCAAGGCTTCGCTCATCAGCTCGATGACTGCTGCCTCGCTCGCTTCCTGGTCTTCGACAGTCGCGAAGGAACGTTCCTGGAAGCGCCAGTGCAGGATCGAGCCGGGGTACCAGAGCGGGACGAACCCCTCGGTGGCGTCGACGACGATCCTCGCGGGCGGCCGTCCTCCCGGAGTCGTGTGGCCGCGGCCCTCCGTGGCGCAGCGGACCCCGGTCGAGACGAGATGGAATTTCTCATTGGTGGAATTCATCGCAGTTCCTCCCGAATTCAGGACGCGACAGCCCGGACGGCGGAAATCGCCCCGCTTCAGCACAGTGGCACCGGGCTTTTCCTCGGTCAACGAACGTCTGGACCACGGTCTGGTCGCCTGTGACGACAGCGCCCTCCCTTCTCATGTCACAGTCCGCCGTCCTGTCTCGTCTCGGTGGTGAGAGCCGAAGCGAGACGAGGATGGTGAGGGACATGCGGGTGTTCGTGGCAGGTGGGACCGGGGTGATCGGGCGTCGTCTGGTGCCGCGGCTGGTGGCCGGTGGCCACCAGGTGACCGCGACGACGACGAGCGCGGGCAAGCTGGGGCTGCTGGAGCAGCTGGGCGCCGTGGGCGTGGTGATGGACGGGCTGGACGCGGCGGCCGTGGGCGAGGCCGTCGCCGCAGCCCGCCCGGAGACGATCGTGCACCAGATGACGGCGCTGTCGGAGGCGCACGCCGGCAAGCCCAGCCTGAGGAAGGCCGACCGCTTCTTCGCCGGCACCAACCGCCTGCGGAGCGAGGGGATCGACCACCTGCTGGCCGCGGCCCAGGCGACGGGCGTCTCCCACGTCGTCGCCCAGGGTCATGCCAGCATGAACGGCGGCCGGGAGGGCGGCTGGGTCAAGACCGAGGAGGACCCGCTGGAGGTGATCGAGGGAACGACGGCGATCAACCACCTCGAGCGCGTGGTCGTCGAGGCCGGGGGAGCGGTCCTCCGGTACGGCGGGTTCTACGGGGCGGGTGCCCACGACGACCAGGTCGCGCTGCTGCGGAAGCGGTTGATCCCGTTGGTGGGCGGCGGCACCGGCTACTTCTCGTGGGTGCACGTCGACGATGCGGTGAGCGCTACCGTCCTGGCCGTGGAGCAGCGCGCGCACGGCGTCTTCAACATCGTCGATGACGAGCCGGCTCCGGTCAGCGAGTGGTTGCCATACCTGGCCGAGTGCGCCGGTGCCAAGCCGCCGCGGCGGGTCCCCGCGTGGCTGGTCCGGCTGCTGGCCGGGGAGATGGCCGTGGGCATGGTGACGGAGGGGCGCGGCTTCTCCAACGCGAAGGCGAAGCGGGAGCTCGGCTGGGAGCTGAGCTACCCCTCGTGGCGGCAGGGCTTCCAGGCGGAGCTGTCGGGAGCGCGGGTCGGATGACGCGGGACCAGGAGTTCGAGGAGCTGCGGCCGTTGCTGTTCGCGATCGCCTACCGGATCCTCGGCAGCGTCGCCGAGGCAGAGGACGCGGTCCAGGAGACCTGGCTGCGCTTCGAGTCCTCGCCGACGGAGCCCACGTCGACGAAGGCCTTCCTCTCGGCCGTGGTCACGCGGATCTCGATCGACGTGCTGCGCTCGGCACGCGTCCGCCGGGAGGAGTACGTCGGGCAGTGGCTCCCCGAGCCGTTGCTCACCGACCCCTATGCCGACCCGGAGCGGTCGGCAGAGCTCGCCGACTCGGTCTCGATGACGGCCCTGCTGCTGCTCGAGCGGCTGACCCCGCTCGAGCGGGCGGTGTTCGTGCTGCGCGAGGTGTTCGGGTTCGGCTATCCGGAGGTCGCAGCGGCCGTCGGGCGTTCGGAGGACGCGTGCCGCCAGCTCGCCGTACGTGCGCGACGCCACATGGACCTCGGGCGCCCTCGGTTCGAGGCCGACCGTCGGGAGCGCGAGGAGCTGGCGGCGCGGTTCTTCGATGCGCTCCGGGACGGCGACGTCGATGGACTTCGCGAGCTGCTCGCTGCCGACGTCCAGCTGGTCGGCGACGGGGGAGGCAAGGCGCCCGCCCTGGCCAGGAGCGTGGTCGGTGCTGACAACGTGGCCCGCGTGCTGGCCACCACCTTCCCGCTCTTCGACCGGATCGACGCGCGAGTCGAGCAGCGCGAGCTGAACCTCCAGCCGGGCGCGATCCTGCGTGACCGGGACGGAAAGGTGGGCGGCACGCTGCTGCTCGACGTGCTCGACGGGCGGATCCAGAGCGTCCGCCTGGTCGTGAACCCCGACAAGCTCGGGCACGTGGGTCCCGTGGCGGATGGCTGGGCGATCGCGCGCGAGGTGAAGGAGGCGCGCCGCCTCACCGACTGAACACCGTCTACGTGGTGGCGGAGTCCGTCGCCTGGTCCATGACGTAGATGGTCGCTCCGCCCGGGTCCCGGTAGGTGGCCATGTGGCCGCCCGGGATCTCCGACGGCTCCTCGACCGGCGCGAGCTTCCCCGGGAGATCGGCGTGGAAGGCCTGGACGCTGTCGACCACGAACAGCGGTCCGACCGGGGCGTCGGGGTCGTTGGCGTCGAGCATGATCTGCACGTCGCTGCCGGGCAGGACCAGGGCAACCGTCGCGTCGCCTTCGCGCCAGGCTTCGGTGAAGCCGAGACCGTCGCGGTAGATCGCGAGCGAGGCGGTCAGGTCGGAGGTCGGGATCAACAAGAACTCGAGCTTCATGGGACACCTTTCCGTGTCGTAACTGGATTCTCGCTCAGCATAATCGCATTATGGTCCTGTGCGCGAGTGGATTCCGGTGTCGACCTCCCCCAAGGGGCGGCTCGCGCTTGCCGCCGTCCGGGAGTTCGGCGCCCGCAGCTTCGACGAGGTCACCGTCGGCGAGCTGGCGACGGCGGCGGACGTCACCACCGGAGCGCTGTACCACCACTTCGGCAGCAAGCTCGGGCTGTACACGTTCGTGCGGGCCGACGTCGAACGACGGCTGCTGGACCGCATGGAGGGCGCCCTGGCGGCCGTGGGGGACGAGGAGGATCGCTCGGCGGGGACGCGGGCGGCGCTGCTGGTCGGTTTCGACTTCGCCGTCCGGGAGAGCTTCCTCCACCTCCTCGGTGCGCCGCCGCCGGGCGGCGAGCAGGACTCGCTCGTCGACCTGCTGAGGTCGAGTACGCCGTCGGCCTCTCCGGTGCTCGGCAGCGTGCTCGCCGCGGCATGGCGGGCGGCCCTGGGGGCCGTGGCCGCGGGATCTCGGCCGCAGGAGGCCCGGGCCGCGCTCCTGGCGCTGGACGTCCGGGTCGCGGCCTGACCGCCCGGAGGTGGACTTGGCCGGGCCGCGGCGGGCCGTCACCTCTCACTACATCATCTCTTCCCCCCCCTATAATTCCACCCTCACCACCCCTACACCCTCAGACCCGTCCCGTTCACCACGTTCACCGTCTTCGGCGGATCCCCGGGGCCTGCCACCCCCGGCCCGCCGGCGCCGCGAGCACCCCTCGAGACGTCGACGCGGTTCGGACCCGGTGCCGATCCGCCCGCGTCGACCCGCGGCGAACGGACGCGCCGGACCGCCGCGCCCCACCACCGGCCCCGGCCAGGGGGCAGAGCCGTCGCCGTCCTGGTCGCGGTGCTCCTGCTCGTGCTGGCCGTCGGCGGAGCCGGTACCTCGTCACTACCGGACGCGGCCGACAGCCGGCTGACTGTGCGCCAGGAGCTGCCTTCCTCGGCTCCGACGTGTGGCGTGCGACTACCACTGTCACCGGCCGCCCCTGGGTGTCGGAGGTGTCCGTCCGCTGCGAGCGCGGCGAGGTCGAGGTGCGGTCGCTGCACTCCGACGACGTACGCGGACACGCTACAGCGCGACGCGCGGGAGCGGAGTGGTCGCGTCGAGGAGCGTCCGTGGAACGTACACTCGCCCGGCGTGCGCCACCGCGGAGACCTCGGCCGGGACGTCGCGCGCCCGGGTCGTGTACCTCTTCCAGTCCGGCTTCATCATCGATGTCACCGGTCCCACCCTGGCCGACATCAGGCGGGTCGCGACAGGTGGCTGCCCAGCACCCGCTGCGCCGCCAGTCAGGCCGGGACTCGACCCAACGTCACTGAAGACGTGCCGAGGAGCCGCTTGGCCTCGCGGATGCCACTGGTCATGGCGCCGTCGGCGTAGCCGACCCGCGCGCTCTGCGTGTGCTCGCCCGCGAACAGGAGCCGGCCGGCGACGGGTGTGCCGAGCAGGTCGAGGTCGGCGTTGGAGGCTCCCGGCGTGACGTGGGTGTAGGCGCCTGCCGTGTACGGGTCCTCGCTCCAGCCGTCACCGCGAACGCCGTCGGTTCGGGGCACGGCTCTCCGAGGGCGGCTGCGAGCTGGTCGGTCACCCAGCCGACGGCAGCAGCCGGTGCGCTTCGAGGACGCGGGCAGCGGCGGAGTGGAAGGTGTGGCACACGAGGACCGGGCCGATGCCGAACGCGTCGAGGTCGAAGACCCAGGCCGCCGGTTCGGTCGGCTCCGGCGGGAAGAGCACCAGGTGGGACCAGCCCGCCTCGCGCCAGAAGGGACTCGTCGAACCTCAGGGCGACCTTCTCGTAGCGGCCGAAGCCGAGCCGGCGTACGGCCTCGAGGCGCTCGGCCGGGAGCGGCGGCGTGAAGCTCGGCAGGCCGCTCTTCAGCACGCCGAGCGGGATCGCGACCACGACGTGGGAACCGGTCTCGGTCTGCTCCCGAGTCCGACGTCAGAGTGACCCCGTCGCCCGTCAGGTCCACCTGCGCCACCGGCCAGTCGAGGCGTACGTCGATGCCCGCGGCCATGGCGTCCACCACGGCGGCGTACCCGCCCTCGGGCAGGTCCCCGAAGTAGGCGTCGTCGTACTCGTCCTGCGTCCACAGCCACTGCAGCGACTGGTGCTCGGCCGCACCGGCCGCGTCGGCTTCGACGCTGGCTCGCAAGCCCTGCCCGGCGTCGACGGAGGGGCTCACCGGCGAGGTCGGTGGCGGCCAGGAATGCCTCGATCCCGTCGGCTGCCGAGGCCCCGGGCCCGAGCCGGTCGCGGAGGGCCGGGAGCGCCTCCGTGAACCGTCGAGCTCGCCGGTCAGGCCCGCCTCGACGTCCGCGTGCGACTGCCAGAGTCCGGTCGCGACGTCGAACGCGGTCAGGGTCGGCAGCGGGTCGCCGGGCCGACAGTCCAGCCCGGCCTCGCGGGCGAAGCGGCGCAGCGGGTTGCCCGACGGGTGGTGGAGCCAGGAGCCGCCGAGGTCCACCGGCGACCCCGCCAGGTCCACGGTGTGCAGCCGCCCCCCGACCCGGCTCGCGGCCTCGAGCACGAGGCAGTCGACGCCGGCGTGGGCGAGCGCGTTGGCGACCGTGAGCCCGGCGATGCCGGCGCCGACGACCAGGACGCGCTCGACCGCCCCCGCGACTCCGCCAGGGATCTCGGACTGCCCGTCGTCGTAGCCCGGTGCCATCCGGCCAGTGTCCTCGCCGGCGTCGCAAAAACACCTAAGGGAAAGGGTCTACCCCGTTCGTACCGCGCGTGGAGATCAAGGTCTGGTGATCCGCCTGAAACGCGCCAGGGGCCCGCCGCGATGCGACGGGCCCCTGCTGCGTGCCGGTGGCGGTCCGCGTCAGCTCACGTGCACCGCCGACCGTGCCGGAGACCACCGTCCTGACACGCCGTCGGCCTTCATGGTGACCGTGATCGTCGGCGCCCAGACGTTGCTCAGGCAGGTGCCGGCGACGAGCTGCTTCAGTCCGTTGCGGCCCGCCTGGGCGAAGGCCCGGTCGACCACGTCGGCCGCCAGCTGCTGCAGCGTCGCCCGACCCGCCTTCACCTTCGAGCTTGGCCAGGACCTTCGCCATGCCGCGGTCGGCGATCTTGTGCTTCACCTTCTTCGGGATCTTCTTGCTCTTCGCGATCTTCTTCACGCTCCAGTTGGTCAGCCGCTGCTTGAGCTTCCCGTGGGCCGAGGCCCGCACCGACTTGACCCCGGCCTTGAGCACCGCGCTCCTGTACGAGAGGTCGATGCACGCCGACCAGCTGCCGGAGACCTGCGACCCGGGCGTCGCCGCTCGACAGCGTGGAGGCCTTGGGCGCGCCCTTCGTGGCGAGGCGGAACTGCATGCCCAGCCCCGACATCGCCTTGTTGACGGCCGACGGAGCGACCGAGGTGGCCTGGACGCTGCCCACGCTGTCGACGGTCGAGGCGGTGCCGTCGGTGCACAGCTCCACCCCGGCGCAGGGTGTACCGCAGCACGGCCGGCCCGGAGGCCGAGCGACGCGTGGTGCGTCGCCGTCCGCGTCGTGCAGGTGACGTCTGTCGCCCGCTTCCACACCGACACCCGGTTGTTGCCGAAGTCCGCGACCGCGATGTCGCCGTCGGTCGGGTCGACCGCCACGCCACGCGGCAGGTTGAACTGGCCGGCGCCGGAGCCGGCGGCGCCGAAGGCCTGGCCTCCTGTGCCGTCGGCGTCGTCCAGCACGATCACCCGGTTGTTGCCCTTGTCGGCGATCCACAGTCGACGGCGTCTGGCCGGTGCCGGTGATCTAGCAGCCCAGCCGGGCTGTGTCGCACCTGCTTGGCGCCGGTGCCATTCGGAACGACGGTGCCGAGCAGGGCGCCGGTGGCCGGAGTAGCGCTCCACCCGGTTGTTGCTCGGTGTTGGAGACCAGGATCTCGCCGTCGGTGTCCACCGCGACGCCCTCGGGCCTGCTGTTCGCCGCCGAGCCGGTGATCGTCGAACGCCGCGGATCCGCGCCGGTCGAGGCCAGGTGCACGACCGGTTGTTGTTGGTGTCGGCGATCCAGTACCCGCCGGAGCCGTCGAGCGCGGTCTGGTGCGGCCGGCTCAGGGCCGGGGTGCCGGTCGGCGGCTTGATCGGCTGCACGAAGGTGCCGCTGGAGTGAAGACGTCGATCCGGTTGTTCTCGCTGTCGGTGACGACGACCTCGCCGCTCGGCGTCGACCACGATGCCGCGCGGGAAGATCAGCGAGCCGTCCTGCGGGCCGTAGCCGCCCCAGCTGCCAGTGACGAAGTCGCCGTCGGCGTTGAACTTCTGGATCCGGTGGTTGAACCAGTCGGCGACGTAGAGCGAGCCGTCGGGACCGTAGGCCACGCGCGAAGGCGCCGTTGAAGCCGCCGTTGGTCGGCTTCGTGCCGCCGATGTGCTCCTGGAACGCCGGGCGTGGAGCCCGCGCCGTCCCAGACCGTGGATCCGGAAGTTGAACGTGTCGCAGACCGCGACGTCGGTCGCTGCCCGGGATCGGGGTGACGCAGTGCGGGGACCGGAACTGGCCGTTGCCCGTCGCCCGTAGGCCGCGGTCGGGCTGGGTGCCCAGGGGGCTGCCCGTCGGCGCTCAGGTGCTGCACGCGGTAGTTGAGCGCGTCGGCCGACCCACATGCCGCCCGCGCCGTCGGACGTGACGCTGCGCGGCGACTTGAACTGGCCGGCGTTGGTGCCGTTGGCGCCGAACTGGCTGCACGCAGCTGCCGGTCGCGGCGTCGAGCACGACGATCCGGTCGTTGTCGGTGTCGGCGACGAGCGACCTCGCCGCTGTCGAGCGAGGCCGACGTCGCGGGGCCGGCTGAACGCCTTGCTGAAGCAGGTCGGTCTGCGTCCCAGGCGGCGGTGCCGTTGCGGTTGAACGCCTTGACCGAGCCGGCGGTGACGGGCTCCCGGCGATGGCCGCGTAGGTGTTCGCCACGTAGACCCGGGTCGGCGTCGTTGGCCGAGGCCGTAGGGCTCGGTTGAGGCTGTTGGCCGGGGTCAGCGTCGACAGCACCTGGCCGCCGGTCCGTGCGACGCGCACGACCCGGTTGTCGCCGGTGTTGAGCACCCAGAGGGCCGTCGGGTCGGCCGCGTCGACCTCGAGGTCGCGCGGGTCGTTCAGATCCGGTCGGGGTCAGCGGGGTGACGGCGCCGCTCGAGGGGTTGATCGTGACCACGCGGCTGCCGCCGGAGTCGGCGACGTACCAGGTGCCGTCGACGATCTCGACGCCGGCCGGGTAGATCGGCGCCACGCCGCCCGGGTCCGAGATCTGGTCGCGGTACTCCGGCGTCGAGGTCGGCCGGCGGCGGCTCGGTCGGGCCGGGCACTCGTAGAACATCTGGACCCGGTCGTTGTAGGTGTCGGCGACGTACATCTTGTCGTTGCCGAACGCGAGGTCGTGCGGGCTCGAAGAACTGGTGGTCGCCCGTCGCCGAGACGAGCCGAAGCCGTCGCCGAGGTCGGCCAGGTTGGCCGACAGGTGGACCAGGCGGTTGTTCCCGGTGTCGGCCACCCAGACGGTGCCGTCGGGCGCGACCTCGATGCCCTCGGGCTCGTTGAGGCCGGTCGTGAATGTGGCCTGGTGGACGCCGGTCAGGGACAGCTTCTGCACCCGGTCGTTGCCGGTGTCGGCGACGTAGACCGCGTTGGCGGTCACGGCGACACCCATGGGGTCGTGGAACTGGCCGGCGACCGGTGCCCTTGGCGCCGAAGGAGGAGAAGGCCTGGTGTCGCGCGGGTTGTAGCGTCTGGATCCGGTTGTTGCGGGTGTCGGCGACCCACACCATGCCGTCGGCGTCGACGTCGGCGCCCTCGGGGTAGTTGAACTGCGTCCGGGCTCGGGCTGCCGGTGCCGCCGACCGGCGGCTCCACGGCCGGTCGGCGGACAGGTCGGCCGGGAACTGCTCGATCCGGTCGCCGCGGGTGTCGACGGCCCAGACGCGTGCCGTCCGGCGCCGACGGTCAGGCCCTCGGGCCACGAGAACGTGCCCGCCTGGTGCCCCGGGCACCCGACCTTGTTGATGTAGGTGCCGTCGGGCTGGAAGCTCTGGATCCGGTGGTTGAGCCGGTCCATCACGTAGACGCTGGCCGCTGCTGCGGCGCACGTCCACGCCGTAGGCCTCGGCGAAGCCGGGAGCCGGCGGCTCGGCGCCCTCGATCGAGCGGATCGGAGGCGCCGGTCGGGGTCGAACACCTCGATGCCGGCGCCCCAGAAGTCGGCGCCGTAGATGTTGCCGGCGGGGTCGATCGCCACCCGGCGCAGGTGGTTGAACTTGCCCGCGTCGGTCGGCGGGTCCTCGCACGGCTGCGGGTGGTTGGCGCAGCGGCCACCGAACGGGGCCAGCCACACCGGGCTGGGCGCCGGAGATGTCGTAGCGGGCGATCCGGCCGTTGCCGGTGTCGGAGACGTAGACGGTGTCGCCGTCCGGGAGAAGACCACGTTGTAGGGGAAGTTCATCTGGCTCGTCGCCGTGCCGGTGGTCGGCGTCGCCGAGCATCGACGACCGGCGTGTTGCTCTGCCAGACGCCCGTCGGCGGTGACGTCGTAGACCTTGATCTGGTGCTCCTCGTACGCCGTCACCCACAGCCGGCCGTCGGGGCCGCGGGTGACGTCGCGCGGGTCGTGGGCGCCGAGGGTGGTCGCCGGGCGGCGACTTCCACTGGAACGTGCCGGCGGCGTCGAAGGCCTTGATCAGGTCCTGGCCGGTGGAGGCGACCAGGAGCACGTCGTTCTGGTGAGTCCCAGGTGACACCGATCGGGGTGTTCAGGTTGTCGTTGCCCGTCCCCGTGTTCAGCCCGCCGTCCACAGCTGGAACGCGCCGTGCTGGTGAACGTCTGGATCCGGTTGTTCTCGGCGTCGGCGACGTAGATGTTGCCGGCCTCGTCGACCGCGACGTCGCGCGGGCTCGCGAACTGCGCCGTTCGCCGGTCGCCGTACGCGCCGAACCCGCCCAGCTTGGTGCCGGTGAGCGAGTAGAAGAGGATCCGGTCGCGGCCGGTGTCGGCGACGACCAGGCGGTCGTTGACGGCGTCGTACTCGAAGCCGGAGGGGTACATCGCGCCGACCGGGGACCGGCCAGGGTCCCGAGGAAGTCGGGCGGCGGCGCCGCCGCTGATGCGGGCGCGGCGGCGACGATGGCGCCACCAGTGACCCGAGGAGTGCTCCCGCCGCCAGGAAGGCGGCAGCGGAGACCCGCGAACGACGAGGACGAGCGTGCTCGAACGGCACAGAAACCACGTGGAGAACCTCCAGAGAACCCCCCGCACGCCGGCCCCCCCGGCGTTGCGAGTCCCGTCAGGGACGCGTGCAGTCTTGTCCCGGAACGGGCTCTGCTCGGGGTGATCAGGGGTCCTTTACCCAACATCGGGGAAGGCCCTGGGGTGGTGTCTGCTGGCTCCCGGCCGTCCTACACCGTGACGGACTCGTCGAGGCGTGGGGGAGCTGCCGCGACCAGGCGTTCGAGGAGGTCGCGGTCGCCGGTCACCGTGACCTGGTCGAGGCGCCGGTTGACGAACATGTCGTAGAGCGACGGGGGATCCGCCTCGACCACGACGTGCGGGTCGTCGACCGGCCCGCGCCGGACCTCGCCGTCGACCATGGAGGCCACCTCGTCGCCGACGCGGAACTCGAAGCGTCCCGCGGGCGCCAGCGGGGCGAGCACGTTGTCCATCGCGTTGGCCACCCAGCCGTTGAACAGGCCGGACTCCGGCGTCGGCGGGCCGAGCGAGCGCGCGCCCCAGAGGGCCAGCTCTCGCATGGCCGCCTGGAGGCCGTGCCCGTAGTCGGTGAGCTCGTAGACCTTGGAGGCGGCGGGTGGCGGGAGGGTACGCCGGGTCACCAGCCCGGCCTGCTCGAGGCCGCGCAGGCGCGCGGCCAGGATGTTGGTGCCGATGCCGGGCAGGCCGTCGACCAGGTCGGTGTAGCGCTGCGGACCGCGCATCAGCTCGCGGACCACGAGCAGCGCCCAGCGATCACCCACGAGGTCGAGTGCGTGCGCCAGCGGACAGTACTGGTCGTAGTGCTTGCCCATACCGAAAGACTAGCACTCGGTGAGATGTTGCAAGAAAATACTTGCAAAAGTGAAGTAGAGACTGCTACGGTCGTTGAACATACTTCGGAAATGAAAGCAACGACCATGGTGTACACCGACCGGCGCAAGTGGCTGGCCCTCGCGCTCCTCTGTGTCGTCCAGTTCATGGTCGTCCTCGACATCGCGATCGTGAACGTGGCACTGCCGTCCATCCAGATCGACCTCGGCTTCTCCCAGGGCAACCTCCAGTGGGTGATCAGTGCCTACGCCCTCGTCTTCGGCGGCTTCCTGCTCCTCGGCGGCCGCGCCGCCGACATGCTGGGGAGGCGTCGGGTCTTCCTCGCGGGGATCGTCCTGTTCACCGCGGCGTCCCTGCTCGCCGGGCTCGCCTGGTCGGAGAGCTCGCTCATCGCGGCCCGGGCCCTGCAGGGCCTCGGCGCGGCGATCATCACGCCCGCCGCTCTCTCGATCCTGTCGACCACGTTCCCCGAAGGGCGGGAGCGCAACATCGCGCTCGGCGCCTGGGGTGCCGTCGGCGGCTTCGGAGCGGTGGCCGGCGTCCTGCTCGGGGGAGTCCTGACCGACGCCCTCAGCTGGGAGTGGATCTTCTTCGTCAACATCCCGGTCGGTGTGCTGGGCTTCGTCCTGGCGCCGGTGCTCCTGGTCGAGAGCCGGGACGCCCGGGTCAAGCGGTTCGACGTGCCCGGAGCGATCCTCGTGACCGGCGGGCTCTCCGGCGCGGTCCTCGCGATCACCCAGGCGGGCCAGCACGGCTGGCTGTCCGCCGAGGCCGTGACGATCTTCGTGCTGTCGGCCGCGATGCTCGCGGGCTTCGTCGCCTGGGAGCTGCGGCACGCCGAGCCGCTGATGCGCTTCGGGATCCTGAAGTCCCGGACGGTCAGCGGGGCCAACGTGGCCGGCTTCATCATGGGCACGGCGATGTTCTCGATGTTCCTGATGCTGACCCTCTACATGCAGCAGGTGCTGGGCTACTCACCGATGAAGACCGGCGTCGCCTACCTCGCCGTCGCCGGTACGGCGATCGTGTGGTCGGCCGTCGCCGGCCAGCTGGTGACCCGGGTCGGCGTCAAGCCGGTGCTGGTCGTCGGGATGGCGATGCTGACCGCGGGCCTGGTGTTCTTCACCCAGGTGTCGGTCGAGGGCACGTACGTGCGCGACCTGCTGCCGGGCTTCCTGGTGATCGGCGTCGGGATCGGGTTCTCGTTCGTGCCGATCTCGATCGCCGCGCTGGCCGGCGTCCGTCCGGCCGAGGCCGGGCTGGCGTCCGGGCTGATCAACACCTCGCAGCAGATCGGTGGCGCGCTCGGGATCGCCGTACTGTCGACGATCGCGACGTCCGGGGTCCAGGACGCGGTCGCATCGGGAGCGATCCTGCCCGAGGCGCTGGTCGACGGGTTCTCCTCGGCGTTCTTCGCCGGCGCCGTCATCGCCGCCGTCGGTGTGCTCGCCGTCCCTCACCCTGATCCGGCGCGACGAGCTCGAGGCGCCGGTGCCCCTGGCCGTGGGCGAGGAGCCGCTGCTCGACGCTGCGTGACGTCGTCGTCGCAGCCACGCGTGCGGGGTGTCCGGATGTCCGGGCGCCCCGCACGCTGAGCGCGCTGGTCCAGATCACCCAAACCACCTCGGAATCGCGTTCCGTCGGCCGATAATGACCGACATGGGGGAACTGCAACGCTGGCTCGCGCCCGTGGTCGGGTGGCTGCCGCGGGGACAGAGCCTGTCGGACGCGCGGTGGCCGAGCCGGCACCGCGCCATGGTGTGGGTGCTGTGGATCCACGTGCCCGCGCTCTGGACGCTCGGCGTGCTGCTGGGCTACCCCCCGCTGCACGTGATGGTGGACATGGCGCCGCTGGCCTTCGGGGCCACGGTGGCGACCCTGCCCGACTTCTCCCGCCGGGTCCGGACCCTGGCCGGTGTCATCACGCTGGTGACCTGCAGCGCCGTACTGGTGCACCTCACGAGCGGGCTGACCGAGAGTCACTTCCACTTCTTCGCCGTGGTCGCCTTCATCACGCTCTACCAGGAGTGGCTGCCGTTCGCCGTCGCCCTGGCCTACGTGGTCGTCCACCACGGGGTGGTCGGCGTCTGGGCCCCCACCGCGGTCTTCAACCACGCCGACGCCTGGGAACGCCCGCTGCTCTGGGCGGTGATCCACGGCGGCTTCGTCGTCCTGGCCAGCCTCGCCAGCCTGGCCACGTGGCGGCTGACCGACGTGGAGCGCCAGAACGTCGAGCGGGTGCTCGGCGCGGCCGGCGACGGCATCTACGGCGTGGACGCGTCGGGCCGGATCACCTTCGTGAACCCCATGCTCTGCGACCTCGTCGGGCGTGACTCCGACTCCTTGCTGGCCACCGACCACCACGTGTCCCTCGGCCACGCGTCGGAGCCGGGCGGCGCGGCCGACCCCGCTGACTGCGCGCTGTGCGCGGCTGCCGCCTGCAAGGTGCCCCTGGTGAGCGGCGAGCTGTACCTGAGCAGCGAGGGCGCCCTCCCGGTGCCGGTCGAGTACGTCATCCGGCACGTGGAGAGCGGCGCCTACGGCGAGGGCAGCGTGATCACGGTCCGCGACCTCCGCGAACGCCACGCTCTCGAGGCACAGCGCGACCAGCTGGCCTCGATCGCGGAGGCGTCTCCCGACGCGGCCCTGATCGGCCGCTCCGACGGGCACTTCGTGTGGCTGAACCACGCCGGCAGGCGACTGCTCGGGTTCGACGACACCGAGGACATCACGTCGTACCGGATCGAGGACATGTTCTCCCCGCAGGAGATGGCGCGGGTGTACGCCGAGGACATGCCCGTGCTCGCCCGCGACGGCGACTGGCAGGGGGAGTGGACCCTCCAGTCGCGTGACGGGACGCAGATCCCGGCCTGGGTGACCCACCACGTGCACCCCGGCGAGTCCGAGGACCACCGCTACATCACCGGCACCATGCGCGACCTGCGCCGGGAGCGGGCGGAGGAGCGGGAGCGCCGGGACAACGAGCGTCGGCTGGCGTCCGCCGAGGGCGTCGCCGGCATGGGCAGCTGGGAGCTGGACTTCGAGAGCGGCCGGGTGCTCTGGTCGCCGGGGATGTACCGGCTGCACGGCATGGAGCCGCGCAACGGCGATGAGAGTGTCGAGTCCTGGCTGGCCACGGTGCATCCCGACGACCGCGAGGAGGCGCTCTCCAGCTCCAGGCAGGGCAGGGCCGAGCAGCCGATCGACTTCACCTACCGCGCCGTCCGGGACGACGGCAGCGTGATCGTGGTCCAGGCACGTGGCGAGGTGATCCCGGACGAGCACGGGCGGCCGGCCTCCATCCTCGGAACGGTCCTCGACATCACCGAGCGGCACGCTGCGGCCGAGGCCCTGCGCGAGAGCGAGGAGCGCGCGCGGAGTGTCATCGCCACCGCGGGTGACGCCTACGTGCAGTTCGACGGCGACGGCAAGATCACCGAGTGGAACGCCCAGGCCGAGCGCACGTTCGGGCTGGCCAGGGACCAGGTCATCGGGCTGGCGCTGCCGCCCCTGGTCCTCGCGGCCCAGGAACGGTCTTCCTTCGAGCGCCGGGTCGGTCTGCGCCGGCAGCCGGGAGCGGAGGCCGCGACGTACCAGCGCTTCGAGACCACGATGCTGCATCGGTCGGCGCGCGAGTTCCCGGTCGAGGTCACGTCGTGGGCCAGCGAGGCGGGCGACGACCAGCTCTTCAGCTGCTTCGTCCGCGACATCAGCGAGCGGCAGGCCGTCGAGCGGACGAAGAACGAGTTCGTCTCGGTCGTCAGCCACGAGCTGCGGACCCCGCTGACCTCGATCCACGGAGCCCTCTCGCTGCTGCGCGCCGGCCTGCTGGGTGAGCTGAGCGACCGCGGGTCGCAAGTGGTCGAGAACGCGGTCCACAACACCGACCGTCTCGTCCGCCTGATCAGCGACATCCTCGACATCGAACGCCTCGACACCGGCCGGATGGCGCTCCAGCGGCAGCGCTGCGACAGCGCCGAGCTCGCCACCCGGTCGATCGACGCCATGCGGTCCATGGCCGAGTCGGCCGGCGTACGCCTGGAGGTCGACGCCCAGCCGGGGCGCGTGTGGGCCGATCCCGACCGCCTCGAGCAGACCCTCACGAACCTGGTCAGCAACGCCATCAAGTTCTCGGAGCCGGGCGGAACGGTGCGTCTCGTCGCCCGCACCACGAACAGCCAGCTCCGGTTCGAGGTCCACGACCAGGGCCGCGGGATCCCGGCCGAGCACCTCGAGCTGATCTTCGACCGCTTCCAGCAGGTCGACAGCTCCGACGCTCGCGAGATGGGCGGCACCGGCCTGGGTCTGGCGATCTGCCGCACGATCGTCGAGCAGCACGGTGGGCGGATCTGGGCCGAGAGCGAGCCGGGCACGGGCACGACGATGACCGTCACGCTGCCGGTCCGTGCTGCCGACGCCGACGATGAGTCGGCCCTGCTGCCGGCGCTGCTCGGCGGACAGGACCAGCAGGCCAGCTAGGGCAGGTTCACCGGGCCACGCTCAGGCGGGGATTTCGTACGCCGGGTAAAGGCCGTTACGGTCGAGCGCGTCTCGAGATCGATACAGCCGGTTTGGTTCAGGAGCCGGGCGGGGACGATCCGGGAGTCGGGGGCTGGAAGAGCGTTGCCGACGGCTCCCGTCGGCGGCCACAGCCGATGAGATGGAGACCTTCGCCCATGCGCCTTGCCGCAATCGTTCGCTGCAGTCTGGTCAGCCTGACCCTCGTGGTCGGGCTGTTGGCCGTCACCCCCGGGACCGCGTCCGCCGCGATCCCGGTCCCACCAGCGTCCCGGCCCCAGCCCGGATGCGGGACCTGGGTGCTGCAGGAGGTGAGCAGCCGAGCACAGCTCAGGCAGCAGGCGCCGGCGATCAAGGCGGCCCTGCGCAAGCGGGGCGTGCGGGGCCTCTCGATCCGGGTCCCGTGGAGCTCGATCGACCGCAACTTCAAGCTGCTCAACAAGGCACGCAAGATCGCGAACTCCCAGGACAAGGCGCTGGCCGTCCGGTTCCTCGCCGGTCGCTCCACGCCGGCCCGGGTCTTCCGCGAGGGCGCGTACTACTACACCGCCAATGGTGAGCGGATCCCCAAGCCGTTCAGCAACTCCGGCCGAGGCGGCAACCCGGTGTTCCAGCGCAACTACAAGGCCGTGGTCATGAAGCTGGCCGCCTGGGCCGAGCGCAAGAAGGTCGGGCTGCTGCACCTGCCGTGGTACGGCTACCGCTGGGCCGAGATCTACAACGGCAGTGCGGTCCGGGCGGCGCGCGGATACAGCGAGAGGGCCTGGCTCAAGGGCCACCTCAAGCTCGTCCGCATCGGCCACCGGGTGAGCAGCCGTCGGCTGACCGTGGAGTTCGCCCTGAGCGGCGACTGGGGCAGCAACGGCAGCGCCGCGGGCGCCATCGCCGACCGGATCATCGACCGGACCGGCCCGTGGAGCAGGCGCGCCGTCGTCCAGGGCAACGGGCTCGGCAGGTGGAACAGCCCGTCCACCAACCGCAAGGTCTTCCACGCCAAGCAGATGGTCGACGGCGGCGCCTACGACTGGGCCAGCATCTACCAGACGTTGCGCAGCAACCACGAGGCGTACGTCGAGGTCTACCTGAGCAGCTTCTCCGGTCCGCGGGCGCGCCAGCTCGCGGTCGAGGCGAGGCAGTTCAAGCGCGACCGCTGTGTCAGCTCTGGTCGAGCACGTCGCGCAGCCGCGCCGCGAACGCCTCGGGCTCGCCGGGGTAGCCGAACTCGCCGCCCATGAACCCGCCGTGGTGGCTGGGAAACTCGACCGCGTCCTGGCCGAGCGCCTGGGCAGTCGCGACCGACGTGCGTCCGGTCAGCACGTTGCGCGACTCGACGCCGAAGGCGATCACGACCCGGGTCGGCGCGGCCGCGATCGCCGCGTAGTCGGGGCGGTACGCCGTGATCGCGTTCGAGACGCCGGACAGCAGCGGATCCTCGCGTGAGCCGTCGTCGTCGACCGGCATGCCCATCGCGGCCGGGTCCGGGCGCCGACTGCGCGGCGTAGTCGTCGGTGAACTCACCGTGCCACGAGGTGAGGGCGATGAAGGCGGCCATGCCGTAGCCCCAGCCCTTGTCGTGGTAGGCGCTCTTGCACGTCGCGCTCGGCGGTGAACGCCCGGTCGGCGTCCGGCAGCGTCGCCAGCAGGGGCGGCTCGTGTGCGACCAGCGTGGCCACGTCCTCCGGGTGCGCTGCCACCAGGGCGAGCGCGTTGATCGCGCCTCCACTGCTCGCGAACATCTCCACCGGGCCGACCCCGAGCTCCTCGATGATGCGGTGCACGTCGTCCGCCGCCTGCTCGGGCGTGTTCTCGAGGCTGTCGTCCTGCCGGGTACTGCGGCCGAGACCGCGGGGGTCATAGGTGATCACGGTGCGGTCCGTGAGGTACGACGTCAGCGCGCCGAAGCCGCTCGCGTCCATGGGCTGTGCGATGCAGAAGAGCGGGGGCCGGCCGTCGGTCGCCGGCAGCGGGCCGTGCACGTCGTAGACAAGGGTGGCACCCGGGATGCCGAGGGTGTGCGTCGCAGTGGTCATGCCCTACAGACTGCACCCACCGGCCGGACTCATCGAAGGTGGTGCGGCCAGCCTGACCAGACCGCTGCCCGCCGTCCGAGATTTGGCGCGCGCCGCGTTCCGTTGCGGCGGCCGAGGCCGCTAGGTTCGTTGAACGCACAACAGTCCCCGAGCTCGGGCCGGGCGCATCGTGCTGTCGGCCACCCCCGGTCGGCAGCATCGACCACGAGAAAGGCACGGGCACATGGCGCGACGGCGGACGTGGGCGGCAGTGGGGGCTGTCTTGACGAGTCTGGCAGCGGTGGCTGCGGTGACCGCGGTCGTGACGCCGTCCGAAGCGGTGGTCCCGGGTGCCAATGGGCGGATCGTCTTCGCCTCCAACCGGGCCGGCAACAACGAGATCTACTCGATGAACGCCAACGGCTCCGACCTGCGTCGCCTCACCACCAGCGCCGGTGACGACATCCTGCCCGCCTGGTCGCCCGACGGGACCAAGATCGCGTTCTCCTCGAACCGGTCGGGTGCGCGCAGCTACGACATCTTCGTGATGAACGCCGATGGTTCCGGGCTCGTCAACCTGACCAACCGCAACGGTTCGGACCGCTTCCCGGCCTGGTCGCGCGATGGCAGCCGGATCGCGTTCATGAGCATGCGCGACAACAACGGCAACTTCGAGATCTACGTGATGAACGCCAACGGCAGCAACGCCTTGCGGCTCACCACGACCGCCCGGATCGAGGACTGCTGCATCGACTGGGGACCGGGCGACACCAAGCTGGTGTTCCAGACCAAGCGCGACGGCAACTTCGAGATCTACACGATGAACCCCGACGGCACCGCGCAGACCAACATCACCCGGCACTCGACGTACGACGGCACGCCGACGTGGTCGCCCGACGGCAGCCGGATCGTCTTCCGGAGCCTGCGCGACAACAGCAACGACTTCTACACGGTCGCCCCGACCGGAGGCGCGGTCACCCGCATCTACCACGCCGGTGGACAGAACCTGACGCCTGCCTGGTCGCCCGACGGCACCAAGATCGCCTTCTCGTCGTACCGCGGCAGCGCCAGCAACGGCGACATCTGGGTGATCAACGCCAACGGCACCGGCGCCGTGAACCTCACCAACACGCCCGGCAACGACGCCACGCCCGACTGGCAGCCGGTTCCGGCCGGCTGACCCTCGCCGACGTCCGCCCCACGGGGGCCCGACCGATGACGGGCTCCTGATGCAATACATTCCGGAGGGCGCGCGATCCGAGGGGAGAAGTCGTGATCATCGGTGTGGTCAAGGAGTCCCGTCCGGGCGAGACCCGGGTGGCAGCGACACCGGCGACGGTGGCGCAGCTGCTCAAGCTGGGCTACGACGTGGTCGTCGATGCGGATGCCGGCGTGGCGTCGTCGTTCACGGACGAGGCGTACGTCGAGGCCGGGGCGAGCGTCGGCGATGCGGTGAGGGCCGATGTGGTGTTCGGTGTGAATGCGCCGTCGTCGGAGCAGTTGGGCCGGTTGAGGGAGGGCGCCACGCTGGTCTGCCTGCTGAGCCCGGCGCTGGATCCTGACCTGGTCGAGGATCTGGCCCGGCGGCCGATCACGGCGATGGCGATGGATGCGGTGCCCCGGATCTCGCGGGCGCAGTCGTTGGATGTGCTGTCCTCGATGGCGAACATTGCCGGCTACCGCGCGGTGGTCGAGGCGGCCCATGTGTTCGGCCGGTTCTTCACCGGCCAGGTGACCGCGGCGGGCAAGGTTCCGCCGGCGAAGGTGTTGGTGGTGGGTGCGGGTGTGGCGGGGCTGGCGGCGATCGGCTCGGCGGGGAGCATGGGTGCGATGGTGCGGGCGACCGATCCGCGGCCCGAGGTGGCCGACCAGGTGCGGTCGCTGGGTGGGGAGTACCTCTCGGTTGGTGATGGGGAGGATGAGGCGGCGGAGGTCTCCGCGACCGGGTACGCCAAGGAGATGGGCGAGGACTACAAGGTCCGTGAGGCCCGGCTGTATGCCGAGCAGTGCGCCGAGGTCGACATCATCATCACGACCGCGCTGATCCCGGGCCGGCCCGCGCCGCGGATCATCACCGGGGAGATGGTGGCCTCGATGACGCCGGGCAGCGTGATCGTGGACATGGCGGCGGCCAACGGCGGCAACGTGGAGGGCACCGTGGCCGGTGAGGCGGTGGTGACCGAGGGCGGGGTGACGATCATCGGCTACACCGACCTGGCCGGCCGGCTGCCGGCCCAGTCCTCCCAGCTCTACGGCACCAACCTGGTGAACCTGATGAAGCTGATGACCCCGGAGAAGGACGGGCAGCTGGTCCTGGACTGGGACGACGTGGTGCAGCGGTCGATGACCGTGGTCCGCTACCACGACGGAGCAGGGCAGCCGACTGCTGAGGTGACCTGGCCGCCGCCGCCGGTGCAGGTCTCGGCGACTCCGGCGCCGGCGGCGGCGAAGACGCCCGAGGTGATCAGGCCCCCGAAGCAGAAGATGTCGGCTCAGCGCAGGTTCACCATCGTCGGGGTCGCCGCGGCGGTGCTGTTCCTGGTCGCCGCCCTGTCGCCGCCGGCGCTGCTGGGTCACCTCACGGTGTTCGCGTTGGCGATCGTGATCGGCTACTACGTGATCGGGCACGTCCACCACGCGTTGCACACGCCGTTGATGTCGGTGACGAATGCGATCTCGGGGATCATCGTGACCGGTGCCCTGCTGCAGATCGGTCATGATGACCCACTGATCACGGCGCTGGCGTTCGCCGGGATCTTGTTGGCCTCCATCAACGTGTTCGGCGGGTTCGCGGTGACCCACCGGATGCTCGGCATGTTCTCCCGAAGCTGATGGGTGCTGACCTGATGACTGTGCTGGTGAGTGGGCTGGTGAGTGGGCTGATGACGGTCGAGACGGCCGCCCAGGCGGCGTACATCGTCGCCGCGTTGTTGTTCATCCTGGCGCTGGCCGGGTTGTCGCGGCACGAGACCGCCAAGTCCGGGCAACACGTTCGGGATCGCCGGGATGGCGGTGGCGCTGGTGGCCACGATCGCGCTCGCGGTCGACCACGACATCTCCGGGGCCGGGCTCGCGCTGCTGGTCGCGGCGATGCTGGTCGGGGCCGCGATCGGGCTGTGGCGGGCGCGGGTGGTCGAGATGACCGGGATGCCCGAGCTGATCGCGCTGCTCCACTCGTTCGTGGGTCTGGCGGCGGTGCTGGTGGGCTGGAACGGCTACCTGCACGTCGAGGGCGACCCCGACGGCGCCGAGGCCGCGGTCATCGCGGCCCAGGACCTGACCGGGATCCACTCGGCCGAGGTGTTCATCGGCGTCTTCATCGGCGCGGTCACGTTCACCGGCTCGATCGTGGCGTTCCTCAAGCTCTCGGCCCGGATCAAGTCCAGCCCGTTGATGCTGCCCGGCAAGAACGTGCTGAACCTCGGGGCGCTGGTCGCGTTCGGCGGGTTCACGGTGTGGTTCGTGATCGACCCGGCGCTGTGGCTGCTGATCACCGTCACCGTGATCGCCCTGGCCCTGGGCTGGCACCTGGTCGCCTCCATCGGCGGCGGCGACATGCCCGTGGTCGTCTCGATGCTGAACAGCTACTCCGGGTGGGCCGCCGCGGCGTCCGGGTTCCTGCTCGAGAACGACCTGCTGATCATCACCGGCGCCCTGGTCGGCTCCTCGGGTGCCTACCTGTCCTACATCATGTGCAAGGCGATGAACCGGTCCTTCATCTCGGTCATCGCCGGCGGCTTCGGGATCGAGGCCGGCCCCTCCGACGAGACCGACTACGGCGAGCACCGCGAGATCACCGCCGACGGCGTGGCCGAGCTCCTCGGCTCCGCCGACACGGTGATCATCACCCCCGGCTACGGGATGGCCGTCGCCCAGGCCCAGTACGGCGTCGCCGAGCTGACCCGCAAGCTCCGCGACCGCGGCGTCGAGGTCCGGTTCGGCATCCACCCGGTCGCCGGCCGCCTGCCCGGCCACATGAACGTGCTGCTGGCCGAGGCCAAGGTGCCCTACGACATCGTCCTGGAGATGGACGAGATCAACGACGACTTCGACGACACCGCCGTCGTCCTCGTCATCGGCGCCAACGACACCGTCAACCCCGCCGCCGCCGAAGACCCCGGCAGCCCGATCGCCGGCATGCCCGTCCTCACCGTCTGGAACGCCGACAACGTCATCGTCTTCAAACGCTCCATGGCCGCCGGCTACGCCGGCGTCCAGAACCCACTCTTCTTCCGCGACAACTCCGCCATGCTCTTCGGCGACGCCAAGGAACGCGTCGAAGACATCCTCCGCGCCCTCTAGTGGGTTCGGGACGTCACGTGTCCTTCTGGTCCGGCGTCAGCGGTTGCGCGACGATGGTCAGGTCGTCGTGCAGCTTGAGTCCCTGGCGCCGGAGGTCGTCTGCCTGCGCGTTCTCTGCCTGCCGGATGCTCGCGACGAGTGCGCTGCCGTCGCCTCTCAGTGCGCTCTGGGCGAAGTCCGTCAGCGTGTGGGTGCCCAGGACCTCGTAGGCGCGGGTTCCGCCGTCGCTGCAGGCAACCACGCCGGACAGCGCGCGCACGGGGACCCGGCCCTCGATCGCGTGTGCTGCGGCAGCCGGGTCGTGGTGGACACACCAGAATCCGCCGTCCTGGTTGCGAGCGTCCTCGACCACGGCTCTCCTCGCTGCGCGGCGATCTCCGGCCGTGGTGGCCGAGCCCGCCTTGCCTGCAGCCTCCAGGACCGCACCCAGGCGCCGGTCAGTGACCTCCACGGTGCCGCCCCGGGCATCGACCAGCGTGACCGAGGCGTCGCAGAGGACCAGGTACTCCAGCTGGTCTCCGGTGATCCTCCACGCGGCGACGGTCGCGCTGGGCGAGCCGTCGGCGAGCCGACACGAGGCGCGATGTGAGTTCCCGACGACAGCGATCGTCTCGGCGAGGGCATCCCGCATCGACGATGACCGATCGGTCAGGTGTGCGTGAAAGGTCTCCGCCACGGAACGCGCGAACCACGCAACGCTGTGGCTGCACCCGGCTCGCAGCTCGGCTGGCAGACCGGCACCGTCGACGACGACCACGACGCCGTCGCCTTCGCCGCAGGCAACCGCGTCCTCGTTCTCCAGGTTGCTCGACGCTGGCACGCTCACGACCAGCGGCTCCGTCACCCGCCGACCGTACCCACTGGCAGGATGGACGGGTGCCGGACGGAACTGGCGATCGGCCGATGCAGCGCACGACTCTGGTCGTCCATGCCCATCCCGACGACGAGGTCTTCGCCACCGGCGCGGCCACGCTCGCGGCCAGGGAGGCAGGCGATCGAGTGATCCTGCGTGTGCTCACCGGAGGCGAGGGTCGCTCTGCTGCCACGACACCTGCCGGTCTCCGAGAGGCCCGCCGACGCCGGGCCGAGCAGCTCGATCGCTCAGCGCTGCTGCTCGGCATCGACTCGTGGGGCTACGTCGACGAGGGACGCTGGACCGACACCCCGCAGGAATCCGGCCGCACGCTGGCCGCTGCGTCTGTCCAGGACGTCGCCTCCTCCGTGATGGCCGAGATCATGGCCCTTGCCCCCTCGACCGTCCTGACCGTCGGGCCGGAGGGCCTGACCGGGCATCCTGACCACATTGCGTGCCACCACGCCGTCGCGTCGGCCGCCGAGCGACTCGGGCGGTCCGGACCCCGGTGCCTGGGAGCCGTGCTCGATGCTGCGCACGTCGCAGCAGCGCGTCGACGAGCGCACGATCTGGTGGGCACGGACGTGGGCTCGGGCAGCACCGCCGGCACCGACACATCGGGCAGCCTGCGCCTGGACGGTCCATCCGAAACCGAGGCTCGACGACGCGAGGCTCTCGACGCCTACCGGCCGGGTCTCGGCACCGCCGACGTCGAACACCTGCTCCGGACCATCGAGCCCACCAGCGACTCGCTCCTCATGCGACTCGTGCTCGACCACCGGGGATGGGACCACGACCTCGTCGAGTCGACCCCCCGCACCGGGCCGCAGCCGTAGACCCGCCCGGTGAGGGTCAGTCACGTGACGACGGGCGCCGTACTGGTCGAGCTGCGGAGCACGAGCTCGCTGGGCAGCACGACCTGCGGCAGACCACCACTGCGGCTGGCGACCGGGCCGACGACGTCGAGCAGGATCTCGACCGCTGCCCGCCCGACCTCCGCGTGCGCGCCGCCGAGGGTGGTGAGCCGGGGCGTGCACAGATCGGCGGCGAAGATGTCGTCGAAGCCGACCACGCTCACGTCGTCGGGGACGTGCACCGACCGCTGGGCGAGGCGCTGGACGACGCCGATCGCGAGCAGGTCGTTGTGGGCGACGATCGCGGTGGCGCGGGTGTGCAGGGCGCCGTCGGCGGCGGCCCCGCCCTGGGAGACCCTCGGGGTGAACGGCCCGACCCGGTCGGCCTTGACCCCGAGGTCGGCCGCAGCCGTGCGCAGGGCGTGCCAGCGGGTCTTGGCCATCCACGAGTTGCGGGGGCCGGCGAGGTAGACGAGGTGCCGGTGGCCAAGCGACGCCAGGTGCTCGACGATCTGGCGGCAGCCCTGCTCGTGATCCAGGACGACGCTCGCGAGTCCGGGCAGCTCGCGGTTCATCAGCACGACCGGCCGCTGTGAGGCGACCTGCTGCAGGTTCTCGTCGGGGAGCCGACTGGCGGCGAGCACGAACCCGTCGACCGAGGTCACCAGCCGCTGGATCTGGTCGTACTCGATGCGCGGCGACTCCTCGGCGTTGACCAGGACCAGGGTGTACTCCGAGGCCTTCGCGCGCTGCTCGGCGCCCCGGATGAGCTCGAAGTAGTGCGGGTTGGTGATGTCGGAGACGACCATCGCCACCGTCCGGCTCCGCCCGGAGGGCAGGGCGCGGGCGTGCGGGTTGGGCCGGTAGCCGAGCTCGGTCGCCACGGCCAGGATCCGGTCGCGGGTGGCGGCGTTGACCCGGTTGGGGTTCGAGAACGCGCGCGAGACGGTCGACGTGGCCACGCCCGCGGCGGCGGCCACGTCGTAGATCGTCGGCCCGCCCACGGCGGTAACCAACCATTTTGGCAACCCGATGGCAACCCCTTGCCATCGCCGATCGCCGCTCTCTACGTTCCGGCTGTGACCGGCGCCGCAGGGGCTCGCAAGATGGGGGAACGGGGTCGCGCGCAACTCACGGCAGTGTTCACCGATCCGCCCCGCTGGCTGGCGCGGAGCGTGCGGACACTCACCGCGATCGAGATCGCGATCGGCGCCGCGGCCCTGCTGCTGATCTTCTTCCTGGTGCTCGCCCAGGCCCTGCAGCGCTACCTGCCGATCGACGGGTGGCCGTGGACCGGTGAGCTGGCGCGGTTCTGCCTGGTGTGGCTGACGTTCGTCGTCGCCGGCGTCCTGGTGAGCAGCGACTCGCACATCGCGATCGAGACCATCGACGCGGTGCCGCACCCGGCGGTACGGCGATTCGTCCGGGTGCTCTCGTGCCTGATCGTGGCCGTGGTCGGCTTCGGGCTGACAGCAGAGGCGTGGGAGCTGGTCCAGCAGCAGGGGATCCTCAAGTCGCCGGCCATGGGCATGCCGATGTCGTGGCTCTACGCGATCTCGATGATCGGCTTCGTCAGCTGCACCCTGCGCGCACTCGTGGCCGCGCTCCAGTACGCCGTCGTCGGCGTACCCGACCCCCGCCCCGAGGACGTCGAGGCACCGATCGCATGACTCTCCTCGTCCTCTGTCTGCTGATCGCCGGGCTCATGGTGATCCGGGTGCCGATCGCGTTCGCGTTCGTCGGGCCGTCGTTGCTCTACATGGTCACCAACGACCAGTCCCTGGGCCTGGCGCTGCGGCTGGTGGCCCAGTCGACGGCGAGCTTCCCGCTGCTGGCCGTGCCGCTGTTCATCCTGCTCGGCTGCCTGGCCAACGCGGCCGGCATCGCCGACCGCCTCTTCGACTTCGCGCTCGCCCTGCTCGGCCGGGTCCGCGGAAGCCTCGGGTACGTCAGCGTCGGCGTCAGCCTGGGCTTCTCGTGGATGAGCGGGTCCGCGGTCGCCGACGCGGCCGCGCTGGGCAAGCTGCAGATCCCGATGATGCTGCGCACCGGCTACTCCAAGCGCTTCGCACTCGGCGTCGTCGGATCGGCCTCGCTGATCGCGCCGGTGATGCCGCCGAGCATTCCCGCAGTCATCTACGCCGGGCTGGCCGCGGTCTCCACCGGCGCCCTCTTCGCGGCGTCCGTCGTACCGGCGCTGCTGATGGCGCTCGGACTCTGCATCGTCGTGTTCTTCTGGGTACGGCGCGACGACAACATCGTGCGCACGGAGTTCAGCTGGGCGCAGGTCGCCCGCACGGGCAAGCGGGTCATCGCGCCGCTGGGCGCGCCGGTCGTCATCCTGGGCGGCATCCTCGGCGGTTTGTTCACACCGACCGAGGCGGCGGCGGTCGGCGTGGCCTACATGGCGATCCTGGGCTTCGCCTACCGCACCCTCCGACTGCGCGCCCTGCCCGCCGTGCTCACCGAGGCCGTGCTCACGACCGGCGCGATCATGCTGATCGTCGCGTCCGCCAACCTGCTGGGCTACATCTTCGCCAGGGAGCGGGTCCCGCAGGAGATCTCGGAGTGGTTCCTGGGGTTCACCGAGGATCCGACGGTGTTCCTGCTGCTCGTGCTGCTGCTGTCGATGGTGCTCGGTACGGCGCTGGACGCGATCGCGGTGCTGACCCTGACCGTGCCGATCCTGCTCCCGATCAGCCTGGCGTACGGCGTCGACCCGATCGCGCTGGGCGTGCTGATGATCGTCTCGCAGATGATCGGCCTGCTGACGCCTCCAGTGGGGACCGTGATCTTCGTGCTGCAGGCCATCGCGAAGGCACGCATGTCGGAGGTGTTCTGGGGCTCGGTGCCGTTCATGGTGCCGATGCTGCTGCTCTGCCTCGGCATCATCTTCTGGCCCGACGCGATCCTGTACCTGCCACGGGAGCTGGGACTGTGAGCGCGCCCGACCGTCCGCTCCGCTCGATCCTCGTCGGCCTGCTCGGGCAGGGAGTCAAGCCGTCGCTCAGCCCCGAGCTGCACGAGCGCGAGGCTGCGCGGCAAGGGCTTCGCTACGTCTACAAGGTCGTCGACCTCGACGACCAGCGGATCGCGCCGGCCCACCTGGGTGACCTGCTCCGCTTCGCCGTCGAGCTCGGCTTCGACGGGATGAACGTGACCCATCCGGTCAAGCAGGCGATGGTGCCGCTCGTCGACCACGTGACCCCTTCCGTGGCTGCGATCGGTGCCCTGAACACGGTCCTGGTCCGCGACGGGGTCACGGAGGGCCACAACACCGACGTCACCGGCTTCCGCACCTCCTTCCATGCGGGGCTGCCCGACGCCGACCTGCGTGAGGTCGTGCTCCTCGGGGCGGGAGGAGCGGGGACCGCGGTCGCGCACGCGCTGGTCGACCTCGGCACCGAACGCCTGCGCGTCGTCGACCCCGACCGGGGTCGCGGCGAACGGCTCCGCGAGTCGTTGTCGGCGCTGGACGCCGCCGTCGAGGTGACACCGGTGGACGTCGGCGACCTGGCCGTGGTGGTCGAGAAGGCGTCCGGCCTGGTCAACGCCACCCCGGTCGGGATGGCCGCCCACCCCGGCATGCCGGTCCCGGTGGACGTCCTGCATCCGGACCTCTGGGTCGCGGACATCGTCTACCGGCCGCTGCGCACCGCCCTGCTGCGCACGGCCGAGGCACGCGGCTGTCGTACGGCGAGCGGGGCCGGGATGGCCGTCCACCAGGCGGCCCACTCGTTCGAGCTCATCTCCGGTCGGTCCGCCGACCGCGAGGCCATGTTCCGCGACTTCGACGAGCTCGTGGCCGCCGAAGTCGACGACGGGAGGGGCGAACCCGCCCCGCAGGCTCGGGATAACTCCTCAGAAAGGAAGCAGTAGAGATGGCAGCTCACAACCGAAGGGGCGCCCTGTTCGCCGCCTGTGCGGTCGCCTCGGCCATGGTCCTCGTCGCCTGCGGCGGCGACGACGAGGGCGGAGAGTCCAGCGACGGTGGCGACGTCGAGATCTCGCTGGCGCACAGCTACACCGAGGAGCAGCCCCAGCACCGCTGCGGGGCGCAGGTGATCAAGGACGAGGTCGAGAAGGCCGACGTCGGGGTGACGGTGGAGATCTTCTCCGCCAGCCAGCTCGGCGCCGATGCCGACCGGATCAGCTCGGTCGTCTCCGGTGACATCGACATGGACATCCAGGGCGCCTCGGCCCTCGGCGCTGTCTACGAGCCGGTCAGCGTCCTGGACGCGGCGTACGCCTTCGACGACGGCGACCACCTGGCCAGGTACTTCGAGGACGACGCGTCCACGGAGCTGCTCCAGGGCTTCGAGGACGAGACCGGCGTGCACACGCTCGGTGCCTGGTCGGCCGGGATGCGGCACTTCACCGCCAACGAGCCGATCCGCGAGCCCGGAGACCTCGAGGGCCTCCGGATGCGCTTCCCGAACTCCCCGCAGTTCCTGATGAACGCCGAGGCGCTCGGCGCCGACGCGACCGAGGTGGCGTACGAGGAGCTGTTCCTCGCGCTGCAGCAGGGGACGGTGGACGGTCAGGAGAACCCGATCGTCAACATCGCGGCCATCAACCTCGACGAGGTGCAGGACTACATCAGCCTCTCCTCCCACCAGGCCAACTCGAACCTGGTGATCATGGGCCAGAAGTGGGGCGAGCTCTCCTCGGAGCAGCAGGACGCGCTCCAGGCCGCCGTCGATGCTGCGATGGAGCAGGTTCCCGGCTGTGTCGCAGACGACGAGGAGGCGACGCTCGCCGAGTGGCGCGAGGGTGGCGCGATGGAGATCGTCGACGACGTGGACGTCGAGGCGTTCCGCAGCCAGGTCGACTCCTACCTGCGTGAGAACTTCAACGAGGAGCAGCTCGCGGTCTACGAGGGGATCCGGGGCACCGCCGAGTGACCGACGCGGGGGAGGTGCAGACGTTCCGGGGACCGGTGGCGAGCCGGCGACCTCGGGACGACCCTGATCCACGAGCACGTCTTCGTGGGGCATCAGGAGCTGGACCTGAACCTCCCCCATCCGGAGTGGGACGAGGACGCCCTCGTCGACGCCGCCGTCGCCGGCCTGGACGAGCTGTGGGAGCTCGGGATCAGGACGGTCGTCGACCTGACCGTGCTCGGGCTCGGCCGCGACGTCGCCCGGGTGGCGCGGGTGGCCGAGCGGACCCGGGTCAACCTGGTCGGGTCCACCGGCTACTACACCGCCGACGTGCTGCCGGCGTACTTCCAGACCCACGGGCCGGGCCTGCTCGTCGGCGGCCCCGACCCCCTGGAGGAGCTGTTCGTCGGTGACATCGAGCGGGGCATGGCCGGCACCGGCGTGCGCGCCGGCATGCTCAAGGTCGTCACCGACCGACCGGGGCTCACTCCCGACGTGTGCCGGGTGATGGGGGCGGCGGCGGTCGCGCACCAGCAGACCGGGGTGCCGATCACGACCCACACGCATGCGCCGTCGCGCAACGGCCGCGACCAGCTGGCGTTCTTCCTCGCGCGCGGGGTCGCGCCGGAGCGGCTGGTCATCGGCCACTGCGGCGACAGTGAGGACCTCGACTACCTGCGCGAGCTGATGGACGCGGGGGCCACGATCGGGATGGACCGCTTCGGCATGGAGCACGTCCTCGCCGATGACCGCCGGGTCAGGACCGTGCTGGAGCTGCTGCGTCTCGGGTACGCCGACCGGATGGTCCTCTCCCACGACGCCGCGTTCTTCAGCAGGGTCACTCCGCCGTCGTGGCGCGCGGTGCACGCGCCACACTGGCACATGCAGAACCTCCCGCGGCGGATCGTGCCGCAGCTGATCGCGGGCGGCGCCACCGAGGAGGACGTCCGGCAGATGATGGTGACCAACCCGGCCCGGATCCTCGCGCCGGGAGGTGCCGGCACATGACGATGCGAACGTCCATCGCCACCGTCTGCCTCAGCGGAACCCTGGCCGAGAAGCTGCACGCCTGCGCGGAGGCCGGGTTCGACGGGGTCGAGATCTTCGAGCCCGACCTGGTGGCAGCTGCGGCCGGCCCGGAGGAGGTGGCCGCCCTGGCCGGGCGGCTCGGGCTCACGCTCGACCTCTACCAGCCGTTCCGCGACGCCGAGGGGGTCACCGACGCGGAGTTCGAGCGGGTGCTGCACCGGGCGCGCTCGAAGTTCCGGCTGATGCAGCGGCTGGGCATGGACACGATGCTCGTGTGCAGCAACGTCGGCACCGCCACCGTCGACGACGACGAGGTGTCGGCGGCACAGCTGCGCCGGCTGGGCGAGGAGGCCGAGGAGTACGGCGTCCGGCTGGCCTACGAGGCCCTCGCCTGGGGCCGCTTCGTCGACGACTACCGCCGGGCCTGGCGGATCGTCGAGCTCGCCGACCACCCGTCGGTGGGCGTTTGCCTCGACAGCTTCCACATCCTCTCCCGCGGCCACGACCCGGCGGACATCGAGTCGATCCCGGGAGAGAAGATCTTCTTCCTGCAGCTGGCCGACGCGCCGGCGCTCACCATGGACGTGCTGTCGTGGAGCCGGCACCACCGCCTGTTCCCCGGTGAGGGCTCGTTCGACCTCGCCACCTTCGTCGGCCACGTCCTCAACGCCGGCTACGCCGGCCCGATCTCGCTCGAGGTCTTCAACGACACGTTCCGGCAGACCGAGGTGCTGCGCACCGCCCGCCAGGCCAAGCGGTCGCTGACCTGGCTGGAGGACCAGGTGGCGCGGCTGCCGCTCCGGCCGAGTCGCCCCGACGCGCCGAGCCGGCTGCCCGATGTCGAGCAGCCCACCGCCTTCGACTTCGTCGAGGTGAAGGCCGAGGACGCCGGCGAGGTCGACGTGCTCCTGCGCCAGCTCGGGTTCACCTTCCGCGGCCACCACCGCACCAAGCCGGTGCGCCTGTGGACCCAGGGCCGCGCGCGCGTGGTCTGCAACGAGGGGCTGGCCCGCGAGTGGGTGCCGACGCTGGCCGCCGTCGGGTTCGAGGTCGCCGACCCCGAGGCGTCCGCGGAGCGGGCCAGACGGCTGAAGGCGCCGGCCGTGTTCCGGCGTACCCATGCGAACGAGCAGGAGCTGGCCGCGTTCCGCGCCCCCGACGGCACCGAGGTCTTCCTCGCCGACGTGGCCGGCGACGACGCCGACTGGGTCCCCGAGTTCGAGGGCGGGCAGCGCCCGGGCGACGACCTGTTCCTGACCGGCATCGACCACGTGAACCTCGCGCATCCGTGGCAGAACTTCGACGAGGCGGTGCTGTTCTACAGCGGCGTGCTGTCACTGCGATCCGGGAGCAGCCAGGACGTCGCCGCACCGACCGGCCTGGTCCGCAGCCAGGTGGTGCGCAGCGACGACGGCGCCGTACGCCTGGCCCTGAACGTCGCTCCGCTCGCGTTCGACCACCCGGCCGGGTTCCCGCAGCACGTCGCCTTCTCGAGCACCGACGTGATGGCCGCGGCGCGGGCAGCGCGGGCGCGCGGGCTGCGGCCGCTGCCGATCCCCGCCAACTACTACGACGACCTGCTCGCCCGCTTCGACCTGCCGGCCGGGGCGGTCGAGGAGATGCACGACCTCGGCGTGCTGTACGACCGCGACGGGGACGCCGAGTTCACGCACTTCTACACCCGCACCGTCGGCACCGTGTTCTTCGAGGTGGTCCAGCGCCGCGGTGGCTACGACGGGTACGGCGCCGCCAACGCCTCGGTGCGCCTGGCGGCACAGCACGAGCTCGACCGGCGGGTCACCGGCGCCTGACCAGAGCCGGTCAGACCTGCGCAGAAATGAACGACGCGATGGCTGTGACGTACCCCGTACGTCACAGCCACCGCGTCGTGGCTTGGGCTGCGGCTCGACTCTCAGTCGGGCCAGGAGTAGGGCCAGGGGACGGACCGGCCGCGGTGCATCGCACGACCCGCGGCCGACCAGATGACGGCGCCGCACTCGTTGCAGCGCTCCCAGTCACAGCCTCGGGTGGCGCAGTGCGGATCGGTTGCACCCTTGCAGTAGATGCAGTTGTCCTTCTTGGTCATGAGCGCGACCACCCAGGTTCCGGTGCGGCCGGCCGTCCGGTCCGCAGTGAAGTGCTTGTGCCCGTAAGAACGAGCGCAGAAACCCGGCGTCACGGCCCCGCGGGTTGCCCGCCCCTGTGACCTCAGTCATGTGGGTAAAGCGCCGGGCGTCTCACCCGATTCAGGTGGCGCGGCCCGGGTCCCGGTGGCGCGAGGTTGGCGCCATGACCATTGCCGCGCCTCCGCCCGTGCTGTCGGCCGAGCAGCTGGTCGAGCTGTTCGCGTTGCTGCCGGACGTGGACAGCGTCGAGCTCAAGCTGACGGTGCCCGACACGCACACCCGGTCCACGGTCCAGGCGCTCGGCATGGATCCGCTGGACGCCCAGATCCGCCAGATCATCTTCTTCGACACCCCCGACCTGCGTCTGTCCGGCAACGGCGTGGTCCTGCGGGCGCGTCGAGTCCAGCGCAAGCCGGGCGACGCCATCGTGAAGCTGCGCCCGGTCGACCCCGCCGCGCTGCCGGAAGGCCTGCGCAAGTCGCCGTCGTTCGGCGTCGAGGTCGACGCGAGCCCGGAAGGCTTCGTCTGCTCCGGGACGATGAAGACCGAGGTGGACGACAGCAAGATCCGGTCGGCACTCGCCGGCGACCTTCCGGTCCGCAAGCTGTTCTCGAAGGAACAGCGTGAGTTGTTCGCGAGTCATGCCCCGGAGGGCATCACGATGGACGAGCTGTCGATCCTCGGTCCGGTCACCGTGCTCAAGCTCAAGTTCGTCCCGCCCGGCACGGAACGCCGGTTCGTGGCCGAGCTGTGGTTCTACCCGGACGGCTCACGGGTGCTCGAGCTGTCGACCAAGTGCCAGCCCGCGGATGCCTTCACCACCTCGGCCGAGGCCAGGGTCGTCCTCGGCGAGCACGGGGTCGACCTCACCGCCCCGCAGCAGACCAAGACCAAGACCGCCCTGGAGTTCTTCGCGGCGGAGCTGGCCTGACTCAGCTCTGACCCTCGGCGCGGGTGGCGCCCGCGACGGTGCCCTGCGGCGCGAGCGCGGCCAACCCCTCGCGCAGCCGGTCGACACCGCGGCGTACCTGCACGACGGCGTCGCCCACGTCGCCGTCGTCCCCTGCCGCCGCCGCGGTCTCGAGCCGCTCCACGGCAGCCGTCATCTCGGCCACCCGGTCGCGCAGCACGCCGATCACGTCGGCGCCGTCGGTGTGCTCGTCCATCTGTTTCCGCAGGAACGAGGCCTGGCTGGCCAGCCGCTGACCGGCGGCCCACAGGTCGACGAACACCTGCACCTTGGCCCGCAGGATCCACGGGTCGAACGGCTTGGTGATGTAGTCGGCGCCCCCGGCGGCGTAGCCCCGGTAGGAGTTGCGGTGCTCGGTGTCGGCCGCGGTCAGGAAGATGATCGGCACGTCCTTGGTGCGCGTACGCCGCTTGATCCGCGCCGCGGTCTCGAAGCCGTCCATCCCGGGCATCTGGGCGTCGAGCAGGATCAGCGCGTAGTCGTCCTTGAGCAGCTCGCGCAGCGCCTCCTCACCCGAGCTCGCCCGCACCAGCGTCTGGTCGAGCGAGCTGAGGATCGCCTCGAGGGCGAGGAGGTTCTCCGGGCGGTCGTCGACCAGCAGGATCCGGGCCCGGTCCGTCATGAGAGCCACGACCTGAACACCGAGAGCAGCTGATCGACGTCGACCGGCTTCGTGACGTAGTCGGAGGCGCCGGCGCTGATGCTGTTGTCGCGGTCGCCCGGCATCGCCTTCGCGGTCAGCGCGATGACCGGGAGGTCGCGCATCGACGGCATCCTCCGGATCTCGCGCATGGCCGTGTAGCCGTCCATGCCGGGCATCATCACGTCCATCAGGACCAGGTCGATCTCGGGCTCCTTGCGGAGGGTCTCGAGGCCGGCCTCGCCGTTCTCGGCGTACACCACGTCGATGCCGTGCTGCTCCAGAGCACTGGTCAGCGCGAACACGTTGCGCACGTCGTCGTCGACGATCAGGATCCGCTTGCCCGTGAACAGCAGCTCGCCCTCGCGGACCTGCTCCGGCGACGGCGCCAGGTCCGCGTCCGGCAGCAGGTCGCTCCGGTGCAGGAAGAGGGACAGCGCGTCGAGCGCGTGGTCCATCGAACCCGGCCGGACCAGGGTGAGTGCGTCGGCGTACGGCTGGAGGCGCTTCTCCTCGCGCGCCGACAGCGCCACCTCGGACGTCGTCACCACCGGTGTGTACTTGAGCGCCTTGCGCGACCGGAGCTTCTTGAGCACGTCGAAGCCGCCGCCGCTGCTGACGCCGAGGTCCACCACCACGCAGTCGTAGCGGTGTCCCTCGAGCGACGCAGTCGCATCGGCGGCCGAGCCGACGACGTCCACGTCGAGGCCCTCGAGCGTCGACATCCGGTCGGCGAGGTCGACGGCGCCACCATCGGCCTGCTCCGTGACCACGAGCAGCCGGCGGTGGCCGGTGTTGAGGAACCCGTCGAGCTGCTCGAGCATCTCGCTGAGCTTCTGGCGGGTGACCGGTTCCTCGACGACGTCGAGCGCGCCCGTCAGCCGGCCCTCGTGGGCATCCTCGGCGGCTTCGGGGGCGTGGGTGACCACGGCCGGGATCGGTCGGGTCTGCGGGTGCCGCTTGAGGCCCTGGAGGAGCGGCGACCCGTCGTGGGTGACCATGTCCATCCCGACGATCGCGGCATCCGGCCGGCGCTGGTGGGCGACCACCAGCGCGTCGTCGGGCTGCAGGGTGGCGATCACCTTGAAGCCGTGTCCGCGGCCGATCTCCACGGCCGCCCGGCACAGGTCGGGCTGGGCGAGCGCCACCAGGAGCACCCGGTCGCCGTCGAGGATCGCGCCCTCGTCGTCGGCGACGGTCTCGTGGATCAGGTCGGCGAACCCGTGCTCGTCGGCCACCGGCTCGATCTCGCGGCGCGACGCGGCCCCGGCGATCTCCGGGGCGGGGGTCCGCACCCCGCCGTCGAACCGGACCGGCATGTACAGCGTGAAGGTGCTGCCGTGGCCCGGGTCGCTCTCCACGTGGATCTCGCCGCCGATCAGGCGCGCGATCTCGCGGCTGATCGACAGGCCGAGGCCGGTGCCGCCGAACTTGCGGCTGATCGTGCCGTCGGCCTGCTGGAACGCCTCGAAGATCGTCCGCAGCTGCTCGGGCGCGATGCCGATGCCGGTGTCGGTGACCTGGAAGGCGACGACGTGCTCGGCCGCCGTCAGCGGCGGGTTGGTGAACCGCTCGTCGGCCGCGTGGCGGATGGTCAGGGTGACCCCGCCGGCGGACGTGAACTTCACGGCGTTCGAGAGCAGGTTGCGCAGCACCTGCTGGAGACGGTGCTGGTCGGAGTAGAGCGCGCGGGGTACGTCGTCGCCCGACCTCGACGGTGAAGTCGAGGTCCTTCTCCGCGGTGAGCGGCCGGAAGGTGGCCTCGACGTACTCGACGATGCCGGCGACCGCGACGTCGGCGAGATGGACGTCCATCTTGCCGGCCTCGACCTTGGAGAGGTCGAGGATGTCGTTGATCAGCTGGAGCAGGTCGGTGCCGGCGCTGTGGATGGTCTGGGCGAACTCCACCTGTCGACCGAGCAGGTTGCCGTCGGGGTTGTCGGCGAGCAGCTTCGCGAGGATGAGCAGCGAGTTCAGCGGCGTGCGCAGCTCGTGGGACATGTTGGCGAGGAACTCCGACTTGTACCGCGACGACAGCGCGAGCTGCTCGGCCCGGTCCTCGAGTGCGCGCCGGGCGTCCTCGATCTCGAGGTTCTTGATCTCGATGGCGCGGTTCTGGCGGGCCAGGAGCCGCGCCTTCTCCTCGAGCTCGGCGTTGCTCTGCTGGAGCTCACGCTGCTGGGTCTGCAGCTCTCCCGACTTGTCCTGCAGCTCGCCGGCGAGCCGCTGCGACTCGACGAGCAGGGCCGCGGTGCGCGAGCTCGCGATGATCGCGTTGAGGGAGACGCCGATGATCTCCATCAGCTGCTCGAGGAAGTCCATGTGGACGGTCGTGAACGGGGTGAAGGAGGCGAGCTCGACGACGCCGAGCACCGTGTCCTCGAAGATCACCGGCAGGATGACGATCGACAGCGGCGGCGCCTCGCCGAGCCCGGACGAGATGCGGACGTACTCCCGCGGCACGTCGGTGACCCGGAGGGTCTGCCGGGCCACGGCGGACTGGCCGACCAGGCCCTCGCCGAACCCGAACACGTCGGGTACGCCGTCCCGCTTGCGGTAGCCGTACGACGCGATCCGTCGCAGCGACTGCATCGACTCGTCGCCGCCGCCGGCCTCGGTGAGGAAGAACGACCCCTGGGTCGCCCCCACCAGCGGCGTGAGCTCGCTGACGATCAGGCTGGTCACGTCGAGCAGGTCGCGGCCGCCCTGCATGTGGCCGGTGAACCGGGCCAGGTTGGTCTTCAGCCAGTCCTGTTCCTGGTTGGCCCCGGTCGTCTCGCGCAGGTTGTCGATCATCTGGTTGAGGTTGTCCTTGAGCTCCGCGACCTCGCCCTGCGCCTCGACCGTGATCTGCTGGCTCAGGTCTCCCTGGGTCACCGCGGTCGACACCTCGGCGATCGCGCGGAGCTGGGTGGTCAGCGTGCCGGCCAGCTGGTTGACGTTCTCGGTCAGCTTGCGCCAGGTGCCGGAGACGTCGGCCACCTCGGCCTGGCCACCGAGCTTGCCCTCGGTGCCGACCTCGCGGGCCACACGCGTGACCTCGTCGGCGAACGACGAGAGCTGGTCGACCATCCGGTTGACGGTGGTCTTCAGCTCGAGGATCTCGCCGCGCGCGTCGACGTACGTCTTCTGGGTGAGGTCACCGTGGGCCACCGCCGTGGTCACGAGCGCGATCGAGCGCACCTGGCTGGTGAGGTTGCCCGCCATCGAGTTCACCGAGTCGGTGAGGTCCTTCCAGGTGCCGGCGACACCTCGGACGTGGGCCTGGCCGCCGAGGATGCCCTCGGTGCCGACCTCGCGGGCCACACGCGTGACCTCGTCGGCGAACGCGCGCAGGGTGTCCACCATCGCGTTGATGGTCGAGGCCAGTGCGGCCACCTCGCCGCGCGCCTCGATGGCGATCTTCTGGCTCAGGTCGCCGCGCGCGACGGCGGTGGACACGATCGCGATGCTGCGCACCTGGTTGGTCAGGTTGGACGCCATCGAGTTCACCGAGTCGGTCAGGTCGCGCCAGGTGCCGGCCACGCCGGGCACGCGCGCCTGGCCACCGAGCACGCCGTCGGTGCCGACCTCGCGGGCCACACGCGTGACCTCGTCGGCGAACGACGACAGCTGGTCGACCATGGTGTTGACGGTGCTCTTGAGCTCGAGGATCTCGCCGCGCGCGTCGACCGTGATCTTGCGGGTCAGGTCACCGCTCGCCACCGCCGTGGTCACCTCGGCGATGTTGCGCACCTGGGAGGTCAGGTTGGCCGCCATCATGTTGACGTTCTCGGTGAGGTCCTTCCAGGTGCCGGAGACGTCGTGCACGTCGGCCTGGCCACCCAGCTGGCCCTCGGTGCCGACCTCGCGGGCCACACGCGTGACCTCGTCGGCGAACGACGACAGCTGCTGCACCATGGTGTTGACGGTGCTCTTGAGCTCGAGGATCTCGCCGCGGGCCTCGACGGTGATGCTGCGGCTCAGGTCGCCCCGCGCCACCGCCGTGGTCACCTCGGCGATGTTGCGCACCTGGGCGGTGAGGGTGCCGGCCATGAAGTTCACGGAGTCGGTCAGGTCGCGCCAGGTGCCGGACACGCCGGGCACCGCCGCCTGGCCGCCCAGGCGGCCCTCGCCGCCCACCTCGCGGGCCACACGCGTGACCTCGTCGGCGAACGACGACAGCTGGTCGACCATGGTGTTGACGGTCGTCTTCAGCTCGGCCAGCTCGCCGCGCACGTCGACGGTGATCTTCTGGCTCAGGTCGCCCTTCGCCACCGCGGTGGTGACCTGGGCGATGTTGCGCACCTGGTTGGTCAGGTTGGACGCCATCACGTTCACCGAGTCGGTGAGGTCCTTCCAGGTGCCGGAGACACCGGGCACGTCGGCCTGGCCGCCGAGGATGCCGTCGGAACCCACCTCGCGGGCCACCCGGGTGACCTGGTCGGCGAAGGAGGACAGCTGGTCGACCATGGTGTTGACGGTGGCCTTCAGCTCGGCCAGCTCGCCCTTCACGTCGACGGTGATCTTCTGGCTCAGGTCGCCCCGCGCCACCGCCGTGGTGACCTGGGCGATGTCACGCACCTGGTTGGTCAGGTTGTCGGCCATGCCGTTCACCGAGTCGGTGAGGTCCTTCCAGGTGCCGGAGACACCGGGCACGTCGGCCTGGCCGCCGAGGATGCCCTCGGTGCCGACCTCGCGGGCGACTCGGGTGACCTCGACGGCGAAGGTCTGCAGCGTCGCCGTCATCGAGTTCAGCGTCTGCGCGAGCTCGGCCACCTCGCCGCGCGCGGTCACCGTGATCTGCTGGCTCAGGTCACCACGGGCGACCGCCTGGGCGACCGACGAGATGCCCCGCACCTGGCTGGTCAGGTTGGACGCCATCACGTTCACCGAGTCGGTGAGGTCCTTCCAGGTGCCGGAGACACCGCGTACGTCGGCCTGGCCGCCCAGCCGCCCCTCGGTGCCGACCTCGCGCGCCACGCGCGTCACCTCGGAGGCGAAGGACGACAGCTGGTCGACCATCCGGTCGACGGTGTCCTTCAGCTGCTCCATCTCGCCGGACACCTCGACGGTCACGGTCTTGGAGAGGTCGCCGTTCGCCACGGCCGTCGTCACCAGGGCGATGTCGCGCACCTGCGCGGTCAGCCGCGACGACATCGCGTTGACGGCGTCGATCAGGTCGCGCCAGGCGCCGTCCGCGTTGCGTACCCGTGCCTGGCCGCCCAGCTTGCCCTCGGTGCCGACCTCGCGGGTGACCCGCGTGATCTCGTGGGAGATGCCCGAGAGCTGGTTGACGAGCAGGTTCACGCTCTTGGCGAGCTTGAGCGGTTCGCCGCGCAACGGCTGGCCGTCCAGGTCGACGTCCATGCGTTGGGTCAGGTCGCCCTCGGAGACGGCGGAGACGACGCGCGCCAGCTCACCCGTGGGACGGACCAGGTCGGAGATGAGGTGGTTCGCGGCGTCGATCGACTTCGCCCACCCGCCGTCGCCGACGCCGGACTGGAGCCGTTCGGAGTGACGGCCCTCGCGGCCGGCCACCCGCTGGACGCGGGACAGCTCGCTGGTGAGGTGCTGCTGCCGCTCGGCGATGTCGTTGTAGGCCAGGGCCAGCTCGACCGCGAGGCCGGTGCCCGTGGCCGGAAGGCGCTTGCGGAAGTTGCCGTCGCGCATGGCGCTGAGTGCGTCCAGGAGGCGGCGCAGCTGGGCGGGGTCCGTGACCTGGTCGTCGGTCCGGGTGGAGCGGCGGGACGATGCCGTGACGGCACCACCCTTCGTCTTGGTGCTGGCCATCAGGTCTCCCTTGCTCTGGGCCGTGCGCCGTCGCGGGCAAGTCTGTCACCATGAGCGAGAGTCGGCCTATACCTTCAGGGACGTCATGTCATCTCTGCCGCAGCGTGCACGACGCACCTTCGACGCGGATCCGAGTTCTGTCGCGCAGGCGCGCCGGTTTGCCCGTCAACAGCTGGAGGAATGGGGCGCGCCCGAGCTCGCGGACAACGCAGCGCTGGCCGTGAGCGAGCTGGTCACCAACGCAGTGGTCCATACCGGTACGACCACGACCCTCGATCTCAGGCTCGACACGCACAACCTCCGGGTCGAGGTCGAGGACCAGCATCCCGGTCGCGCGATCCCCACCGGGCTGCGTGCACCGGACGACGAGTCCGAGAGCGGACGCGGCCTGCTCATCACCTCGTCCATCGCCTCCTCGTGGGGCGTCGAGTACACCTCGTCGTCGAAGCGGGTGTGGCTGGTCTGCGACCGCCACGCGTCGACCGGCACCGACGGCAGGCCCGCGCGGCTGCCGCACTCGATCACGGTCGAGGGCGCGGCCGTCGCCGTGGTCGAGCTGGCGCCCGACGGCACGGTCGCGACCTGGAACTCCGACGCGACCCGCCTGTTCGGCTGGCGGCCCGAGCAGATCGTCGGCCGCCCCTTCCACCAGGTCGTCGACCCGGTCGCCGGTCAGCGTCCGCCCGATCGGGCCGCTCCGCCCGAAGGGGTCTGGCAGGGCGTGTACTCGCTCCTGGCCGGCGACGGTTCGCCGGTGCCGGTCTTCGCATCGCACAGCGCCGTCACCGCCGACGGCTCCGCAGCGCTGCTGATGGTCCCGGAGGCCCAGCGGATGCTGCTCGAGCACCCAGCGGTCCGGCCGATGACCCGGTCCGTACGCCGGGACTCCGACCCGCTCGGCCTGCGCGACGACTCGCTGCTCCGGCTCGCCGTCGACGACTACCTTCCGCTCGCCACGGAGCGGGTCCGTGACGCGCTGGACGCCGACGCGGCGTACCTGCTGATCGGCCACGACGTCGACGACGCGTTCGAGGTGGTCGCGGTCAGCGGGCTCCCCGACTCCGTCCGCGGCACCCGTGTCGCGGCGGGTGAGGCGGGTGCTCCCGATGCGCGCAGTCCCCACCTGCCGGTCGTGATCGCCGACGGCGCCAACACCCAGGTCGCGCCCCTCCGCGGCTCGCCGGCCCGGTCGATGGTGATGGTGCCGGTGTCGGCCGAGGGGCGGGTGATCGGGGCGCTGGCGGTGGCGTCGGACCGGTCGGACGGGTTCAGCGAGGACCAGTGCGTGCTGCTGCAACGGCTGGCCGACTCGCTCGCCCTGGCCGCCGACCGCGCCCGGCTCCAGGCCTCCGAACGGGAGCGCCGCGGCTGGCTGACGTTCGTGGCCGAGGCGGGCGACCTGCTCGCCCACTCGCTCGACCAGGACATGACGATGGCGATCACCGGCCAGATCGTCATCCCCAGGCTCGCGACCTGGTGTGCTCTCTACCTCGACGACGAACGCAGCGAGCCGATCCTGCAGCAGGTCTGGCACCAGGACGAACGCAGCGTCGAGGACCTCCGCAACGCACTCGCGAAGATCGCCGCCCGACGACGTCGCGGGCTCCGAGGACGCGCTGCTCGCCGGCGAGCGCACGACCCTGCGGCTGCTGGCCCGCGGACGCGGGATCGGGCACCTCGTGCTGGGCCGCCCGGTCGGCAACCCGCTGCGCGACGACGTACTCCTGGTGACCGAGTCGATCGCGCGCCGCGCGGCCCTGGCCATCGACAACGCCCGGGCGCACGGCGCCCTGCTCGCCACCGGACAGGCACTGCAGGCCAGCCTGCTGCCACCGTCCCTGCCCGACGTCCCGGGACTCGAGGTGGGCGTGGTCTACGAGGCCGCGGGCGAGGGGACCGCTGCCGGCGGCGACTTCTACGACATCTTCCCGTTCGAGAACGGCACCTGGTGCTTCGTGGTCGGGGACGTCTGCGGCACCGGCGCCGAGGCCGCCGCGGTCACGGGCCTCGCCCGCCACACCATCCGCTCCCTCATTCGCGCGGGCTTCCCGGTGGCGCCGACCCTCGAACGGCTCAACGCGGCGATCCTCGACGAGGGGGAGCGGGCCAGGTTCCTCACGCTGGTGTGCGGGCTGTTCCGCCAGGAGGGGAGCCGGGTCCGGATCAGCCTGGTCAACGCCGGACACCCCGCGTTGTTCGTGACCAGCGCCGACAGCGAGGAGGTACGCCGGGTGGGCATGCCCCAGCTGCTGCTCGGCGTGATGGACCAGGTGGCCTACGTCGCCGAGGAGCACGTCCTCGAGCGCGGCGAGCTGCTCGTGGCACTCACCGACGGCGTGCTGGAGCGGCGCAACGGCAGCCTGATGCTCGACGACAGCGGCGTGGTCGCCGAGCTCGCCAAGGTCGGCGACGAGCCGGCCGAAGCCGTTGCCGAGCGGCTGCGCCGGCTCGTGGTCGAGTTCGCCGACTCGCCGCAGAGCGACGACATCGCGATCCTCGCGCTGCGCGTCGGGGGTTAGACAGCGTGTTCCGCGGTCATGACGCCTCACCGGCGTCCGGGACGGCGTAGGGCCAGGGCACGGCCAGACCGCGGTGGAGTGCCTTCGCAGCCGCGCGGTCGATCACCGCGTCGCAGGTGGGGCACCGATGCCAGGCGCAGGCGGAGGTCTCGCAGTGGCGATCCGTCGGGCCCTTGCAGAAGATGCACATGTCCATGTCTATAGGAGTGTCCGGACAGGGATTTCGGACATGTTTCGCCGAGTTGTCGCTGGACGGCCGCCTGCATGACCTCGGTCACGCTGGCGGACGAGGCCGCCTCCGCAACGAGTCGCCTGCGCGTCTCGAGCACCGGCAGGAACCGGTCGTGGAGAGTCGTGATCAGGCTGATCAGCATCAGGAAGAAGAAGGTGTCGACCGTGTCGAGGTCGTCACCCCTGCCGAGCAGCCACTCCGCCAGGGCGACGAAGACGATGTTGAACAGCAGTCGGGCGCCGAACAGGGCGAGGGCGTTCTCGATCGTGACCGCCCGCCGCGCGACGTACAGGGTCGCCGCGGCGTTGACCACGACGATGACCGCGACACCGATGAACAGCTCGGCGTTGGAAGCGTGGACGCCCGGCAGGGTCTGGGCGTAGATCACCGAGATCAGGCCCAGCAGCACGATCTTCTCGACGGTCGCCGTCGACCGCAGGGCGCCGTACGTCGCGTGCCAGGTGGACCGTTCGGCGGCGGTGTCCATCTCCTCGGGCAGCGCGTCGGCCGCGAACTGCCAGGGGTGGTCCGTCGGGCGCAGCCGGGGCCGGATCACGAACCAGAAGACCAGGGCGGCCACGGCGAACAGCACGACCAGCAGGGGAGCGGCCCACGAGTGGTCGGCGACGAACTCGGTGAAGTCGAGCTGAGCGATGTGGATCCACCACTCCTGCGGGAGCTTGATGAAGATCCAGATGAACGCCGCGGTCACCACCCACCACCGGAGCTTGTAGACCACCGTCGCCCAGCGGGTGCGGATGCCCTCGTAGGCGATGAAGAAGTACTCGAAGGTGTTCGCGAACACCAGCAGCAGGGCGCGCGTCTGGGTGAGCTCGAACGCCACCACGCCGACGAGGCGGTAGAAGTAGAGGAACCGGCCCACCGCATACGCCGGCAGCGCCTCCCAGTTGCGCATCGTCGCGAGGTAGGCGACCGCGAGGTAGAAGACGTCCATCGCCTTGTCGTAGCTCTGGTACCCGGGCGGGTCGTAGCCGAACGCCTGGAAGATCGACTGGTCCGCGGCGTCGAGGACGAGGGCGGCGATGATGGCCGGCAGCGGGTAGAGCGGGATGGCCAGGGGTACGACGAAGCGCGCACCCACCACTGCCACGAAGACGATCGTCACGCCATCCATCGCCCGGATTCTGCTCCTGCCGGGGCCATCCCCGCACCCTTTTGCGTTTCACACGCCGAGCCCCGCCCGTCCGCGGCCGGCCGGGGAGGGCACAATGCAGCGCATGCAACGACTCGGGCAGCGTGTACTGATCGGCTTCCTCGGCGTGGTCCTCGGCGTGGGCGTGCTCGCTCCGACGGCGGCGCAGGCGGCACCGTTCGAGCTGTCACTCTCTGGTGCGGCGGCGTACGCCGGCAGGACGACACCGATACGGATCTTGCTCACCGACGCGGGTCAGCCGGTCTCGGGGGCGGACGTGCTCATCCAGCGACGGAGCGGCGGGTCCTGGCAGCTGGTGTCGGTCGAGACCACCGACTCGAACGGTCGGGCCTCGGTGCCGGCAGTGATGGGGCGGAGGGCGCAGAGCAACGTCTTCCGTGCGTCGTACCCCGCGGTCGGCCCCGAACAGGCGACGTCCGGGCCGGTGACCGTCCCGCTCAAGCGACGCGCCAGCACGCTGACCCTCGGCGGGCCGAGGAGGGTCAAGGACGGGGACTCCGTCGAGATCCGGGTGCGCTGGGTGACCGGCAACGGCGAACCGGTGTCGGGACCGGTCCGGCTCTTCCGCAAGGCGAGCAAGGGTGGCAAGTGGAAGAGGGCCCGCAAGGTCACCCTCGACGCCACCGGTCGCGCCCAGATCACCGTGACCCCTTCGGGTGACACGTGGTGGCAGGCGCGCGGAAAGCGGCGGGCGTGGGTCCAGGGCGACCGCAGCAACGCGCACCCGATCAACAGCATCCCGCCGGGGACGCCGGTCAAGCTGCCCAGGAATGCCCCGAGCCCGCGGATCAACCTGCCCGACCAGCGGCGCGGAGCCGGCAGCGGCGCCAACCCCGTCATCACCCAGATCCCCGACCGCGTCTGGCGGCAGATGACCGGTCGCACCTGGCACGCGGGCTGCCCGGTCGGCCGCAGCGGGCTGCGCTACCTGCGGATCAACTACTGGGACTACCAGGGCTACGACCGCCGGGGCGAGCTGGTGGCCAACGCCGACGCCGTGCGCCAGATGGCCGGCGCGCTGGCCGAGATGTACCGCAAGAAGCTTCCGATCCGGGCGATGTACCGCGTCGACAGGTTCGGCTGGTCCAACCGGGTGCGCGGCGGCAACGACTACAAGTCGATGGCCGCCGGCAACACCTCGGCGTTCAACTGCCGCCAGGTGGTCGGCAACCCCGGGGCCCGCTCGCCGCACTCCTACGGCCGCTCGCTCGACGTCAACACGTGGGAGAACCCCTACCGCTCGGCGCAGGGGACCGTTCCCAACACGTGGTGGATGGGGCACTCGCACAAGCGCGTGGCCTGGCGGTCCCGGTCGCACGCCGTGGTGCGGGTCATGGCCAGCCACGGCCTGCGATGGACCTACGGCAACGGCGACACCCAGCACTTCGACGCCCGAGCCGGCGGCGCCCGCACGAGCGCCCGCCTGAACGCGACGTTCCTCGAGTGCGGCGGAGTCTGCGACTGAGCGCGGCGGGGCAGGGCTGATGGCCGCCGACGACTGTGTCTTCTGCTCGATCGTCGCCGGCGACACGGACGCCGACCTGGTCCTCGACGAGCCCGACTTCGCGGCGTTCCTCGACGCGCGTCCGGTCTTCAAGGGACATGTCCTGCTCGTCCCGCGCGAGCACGTCGTCACGCTGCCGGACCTGCCGGCGCCGCTGCGCGACGGCTTCCTCGAGGCCGCCCAGCGGCTGTCGTCCGCGGTCGTGGAGGGTCTGGGCGCGCAGGGCTCCTTCGTGGCGATGAACAACGTGGTCAGCCAGTCGGTCCCGCACCTGCACCTGCACGTCGTACCCCGGACGAAGGGCGACGGCCTGCGCGGGTTCTTCTGGCCGCGCACGAAGTACGCCGATCTCGACGAGCGAGGCCAGTACGTCGCCCGGCTGCGGGCCGCTCTAGAGTGACGGGCGGCCCCGGGCCGGGGCCTCACGCCACGGAGAGCTAGGAGTCACCCCATGGGTCGTTTCGACGGGCGCATCGCGATCGTCACCGGTGCTGCGCGCGGGATCGGGTTCGGCATCGCCACGCGGTTCGCGGAGGAGGGTGCCTCGATCGCCGTCGTCGACCTCGACGAGTCGGCCGCCGCCGAGGCTGCCGGCCGGTTGCCGCTGACCGAGGGCGCACGGGCGATCGGCGTCGGCTGCGACGTCAGCGACGCTGCCAGCGCGGACGCCGCGGTGGAGCGGGTCGTCGGCGAGCTCGGCGGCGTGCACATCCTCGTGAACAACGCCGGCATCACCCGCGACAACCTGCTGTTCAAGATGACCGAGGACGACTGGGACCTCGTCCTGGGCGTGCACCTCAAGGGCGCGTTCCTGATGACCAAGGCGGCGCAGAAGCACTTCGTCGAGCAGAAGTACGGCAAGATCCTCAACCTCTCCAGCGTGTCCGCGCTCGGCAACCGGGGCCAGGCCAACTACTCCGCCGCCAAGATGGGCGTGCAGGGCTTCACCCGCACGCTCGGCATCGAGCTCGGGCCCTACGGCGTGAACGCGAACGCGATCGCTCCGGGCTTCATCGCCACGGATATGACGGACGCCACAGCGGCCCGGTTGAAGATGGACGTGGAGGAGTTCCGTAGGCTCAACGCCGAGGCCAACCCGGTCAAGCGGGTGGGCTACCCCGAAGACATCGCCGCCGCAGCCGCATTCCTGTGCAGCGACGAGGCGTCGTACGTCACCGGGCAGACCCTGTACGTCGACGGTGGGGCCAAGCTCGGCTGAGCCGGGCCCCGGGCGCGCCTCCCAGCGCGCGCAGGGTCGTCGTACACACTGGAAAAGCCAAACTGTAGAGAAATGATCGGATTTGCCATGCGTCGTCTCCGCCTGACCGCTGCCGTCCTCGTCGCCACGAGCCTGGTGCTCGCCGGGTGCGGGGGCGACGACGAGCCCAGCGAGGATTCTCCCGAGGCCCAGGAGATCGAGGGCGGCTCGACGCTCGACTCGACCTGGCCGCTGACCGGTCTTCCGGTGGAGGGCGACGACAGCTCGGCCCAGACCCATCCCGTCCTGGTCACCAAGATCGACAACACCGCGTCCAGCGCTCCCGCAGATCGGGCTCGGCGAGGCCGACATGGTGGTCGAGGAGCTGGTCGAGGGCGGCCTCACCCGGCTCGCGGTCTTCTACTACTCCCAGCTGCCCGACAAGGTCGGCCCGGTCCGGTCGATGCGGGCCAGCGACATCGGCATCGTCTCGCCGGTCAACGGCTCCGTCGTCACCAGCGGCGCGGCCGGCCAGACCATCGCGCGCATCAAGCACGCCGGCATCACGTTCTTCCAGGAGGGCGCGAAGGGCGTCTACCGCGACACCGACCGCAGCGCGCCGTACAACGTCTTCGCCGACCTCGAGGAGATCGGCGCCGAGATCGACCAGGACGAGCGTCGTCCCGACGACTACCTGCAGTGGGGCGAGGCCGCCGACCTGCCGAAGGGCCAGAAGGCAAACAGCATCGGCGCGTCCTTCGGCGGTCACGTGACCAACTGGCAGTTCAAGGGCGGCACCTACGACAACCTCAACAGCTACGCCGCCGACGGCGACGAGTTCAAGGCCGACACCGTGCTCGTGCTGCGGGTGCCGATCGGCGACGCCGGCTACACCGACCCCGCCGGCAACCCCGTGCCCGAGACCAAGCTCGAGGGCAAGGGCGACGCGCTGATCTTCCACAACGGCCGGATGGTGCGCGCCACCTGGTCCAAGAACGGCCTCGAGGGACAGCTCAACCTGTCGACCAAGGCCGGCAAGATCTCCGTCCCGGCCGGTCACACCTGGCTCGAGCTGGTCCCCGCCGGCAGCCAGGGCAACGTCACCTTCAAGTAGACGTTTCAACCGCTGACCCGTCGCTAATGAGCGACGGGTCAGCGTGGTCAGTCGGCTTCGACGTCCTCGGGCTCGGCGCCGGGGACCTCGATGCCGGCGTCGGCCAGGGCCTGGAAACCGGCCAGGATGTACCCGATCGCGGTCTCCACGCGAGCGGCCGCGGCCTCTGGATCCTCCGCGCTGGAGACCGACTCGCCCGCCGACGACATCGCGCCGAAGAAGATCCGGGCGAAGGTCTGGAGCATCTCCTCGTCGAGCACCCAGTCGCCGGCGCTCAGCACGGAGCGGACGATGTCGAGGACGTTCGCGAACGTCGAGCGCTCCTCCTGCTCGCGGTAGCGCGCGTAGCCGAGGACGGCCGGGCCCTCCTGGATCACGATCCGGCGGTACGTCGGCTCCCGGACCACCTCGAGGAACGCGCGGAGCCCCGCGAGCGCCTTCTCCCACGGGTCGCGCTGGCCCTTCAGCGTCTTCTGGATCGATCGCGAGGCGTTGGTCTCCACCCGTTCGAAGACCGCCTCGAACAGCGCCTGCTTGCCGCTGAAGTGGTGGTAGAGCGCGCCCTTGGTCACCCGGGCGCCCGCGACGATCGCGTCGAGCGAGGTGGCGGCGTACCCGTTCTCGGTGAAGAGCTCCTCGGCCACGTCGACCAGCGCCCGCTTCGTGGAGGCGGAGTACTGCGCCCGCCGGCTGGTGCCGGGAACGGGCGGCATCTTCGGCACCAGCTTCTGCACGGTCGACTTGGCCATTGCGGCAGTCTAAGCAGACGCGGCCTCAACGGGCCTGCGTCGGACTTTCATTGGCCCGGGCGAGTCCGTCGAGGATCAGGTCGAGCGTGAACTCGAACTCCGACTGGCTGTCGCACCAGCCCAGGGTCGGGTCGTCGGCGTCGTGCATCTCGGCTGCCGCCATCGCCGCCATGTAGGGCAGCACCTCGGCCATCGCTGCGAACTCCGCCTCGGCAGCCTCGGGATCGAGGTCGCCGCCCGAGTCGGCCGGGCTGAACACCTCCTGGGCGAACCCGAGGGCCATGCTGCCGAGGGAGTGCAGCGCCCGGTGGCCGAGGTGGTAGGTCAGCCCGCCGCGGATCATCGAGCCCAGCAGCGCCTCGTAGTAGCCGTACGCCGCCGGCGGGATGGTCGGTCGCGAGCTGATCAGCCCGGGCGCCCACGGATGCCGCACCATGACGGTGCGGGCGGAGAGGCAGCGTCGGCGTACGTCGTCGCGCCAGTCGGTGCCGTCGGTGTCCTCGGTCGCGGGCCGACTCTGCGCGAGCTCGGCCTCGATCTCCACGATCACGGTCTCGACCAGGCCGTCGAGCAGGCCTCCCTTGCCCGGCAGGTGGTGGTAGAGCGACATCGCCTCGACGCCGAGGTCGGCGGCCAGGCGGCGCATCGTCACCGCGGGCAGGCCCTCGGCGTCGGCCAGCGCGGCCGCCGCGGCCAGCACCCGGTCGCGGCTCAGGGGTTCCCGCTCGGTCGTCCTCGTCGCTGCCACTGATCTCCTCTCGGCCCTTGCCGGTACCTTACATTGTATGGTTACCTTACGTCGTAAGGTACGACACGCCCAGGAGGCCCCGATGGAACAGCTGACCCGCACCGCCCGCACCACCGGACTGCTCTACCTGGGACTCGCGGTCACCGGGCTGCTCGGCTTCCTGGTCATCAGGGGCCAGCTGTTCGTCGCCGGCGACCCGGGCGCGACCCTCGCGAACCTCGTGGAGCACGAGGCGCTCGCTCGCACGGGCATCGCCCTCGAGCTGGGCGTGGTCGTCACCCAGGCGCTCGTCGCCGTGTGGTTCTACCGGTTGTTCCGCGGCGTCGACGCGTTCGCGGCCGGCTGCATCGCCGCGTTCGGCCTGGTCAACGCGGCCGCGATCCTGGCCAGCGCCGCCTTCCTCGCCACCGCGCTCGACGTCGCCCTCGACGACTCGCTCGCCCCGGGCGGTGGGGTGGCGGCCACCGCGCAGCTGATGTACGTCGTGAGCGGCCACTTCTGGACCGCCGGCGGGGTGTTCTTCGGGCTGTGGCTGGTGCCGATGGGGGTGTGCGTGCTGCGGTCCGGCTCGATGCCCCGGCCGCTCGGCTGGCTGCTCGTCGGGGGAGGTGTCGGCTACGTGCTCAGCGCCCTGGCCGCCTACGTCGGGCCCGACGCGGACGCGCTCGCCGCGGCACTGACGATCCCCGCGAGCGTGGGGGAGTTCTGGATGATCGGCTACCTGCTCCTGCTCGGCACCGGCCGGCGGAACCCCACCCCGGCCCGGCCGGCCGTCGCGGCGATGGGTGGCTGAGGTCACGGCGGTGTGGTTTGTGTACCGCCGGTCTGTCCCATACTCTGAGTACGTACCGACGGTATGTAGGTGTGAGACAGGAGAAAACCATGACCTGGAAGTCCTTCCACCACCGCGGAGAGATCCTCCGCACCGTGATCGCCACCGCCGACGCCCGCCGCGACGGACTGCTCCCCATGGACGTCGAGGGCGTCGCCGAGACCTTCGGTGACGAGCTGACGCTGCTGGGCGCGCTGCAGCTGCGCTGGCACACGCGCCTGGCCGGGCGCATCGAACGCGAGCTGATGAACCAGCCGATGAACCTCGAGCAGGCGGTCCTCACCGCCTGGCGGGCCACGGCCGACGAGATGCCGGGCGTGCTCGCCGTCGTCGACCACTACCGCGCCGAGCCGCTCGACGAGGCCATGGCCGAGGCCATGACCAAGTCCGCGAACAAGGAGCGGACCATGCTCGCCGTGATGGCGGGCCGGGCGGGGACGCAGGACGCCGCTGCCCCGCGCGTGGGTGCCACGATCGAGGACGCGGCCCGGGCCACGCCCATGGCTGCCTGAGCCACCGACCCGAACCGACAGCCCCGGGTGCCGACGCACTCCCTCGCGGCCCTCCCACCGCACCTTCCCTCCCGCGTCGGTCCCGGGGCTGTCCCGTTCTCGCATCGGCCGTCATGATGGGGTCCATGACCGAGGCGCACGCAGGAATGCTGCTGGTCGCCACGCCGATCCTGCTCGACCCGAACTTCGTCGACACGGTCGTGCTGCTGCTCGACGTCGACGAGAACGGCGCCCTCGGCGTGGTGCTGAACCGTCCGTCCGCGGTCCCGGTCGCCGAGGTCCTCTCCGACTGGGGCGAGATCGTCGCCGAGCCCGAGGTGCTCTTCCACGGCGGACCGGTCAGCACCGAGGGCGCGCTCGCCGTCGCCCTGCTCAGCCAGGCCGACGACGCGCCGGTCGGCTTCCGCGAGGTGCACGGCCAGCTCGGCGTGATGGACCTCGACACGCCGGTGGAGCTGGTCAACGGCTCGATCGAGGGCATGCGGATCTTCGCCGGGTACGCCGGCTGGGGGGCCGAGCAGCTCGTGGACGAGATCGCCGAGGGCAGCTGGTACGTCGTACCGGCCGAGGCTCCCGACGTGTTCCGGATGGACCCCGGCGACCTCTGGCGCGACGTCCTGCGCCGCCAGCCGGGCGAGCTCGCGTGGCACTCCACACGCCCCGTCGACCCGGACCTCAACTAGGTCGGCTTTCCCAACTACAGTTGGAGCCATGAGCACCCTCGGATTCGGCACGAGCACCGAGACGATCGAAGATCGGCGCACCGTCCCGACCGACGAAGGTGACCACGAGCGGTTCTCGCACTACGTGGACAAGGACAAGCTGACCGAGGCGATGGTCATGGGCACACCCGTGGTCGCGCTGTGCGGCAAGGTGTGGGTGCCCAGCAGAGCTCCCGAGAAGTTCCCGGTCTGCCCCGAGTGCAAGGAGATCTGGGACGGCATCCCACCCGGCGCCGGCGGAGGGGACCCCCAGGAGTGACCGGACGGCCCGACGCCGTCCCCCTCTCACCGGCCTGGCCAGACCGCGCGGCCTGGGGGACGGCCACGTCATTGCGCGCCTGGCAGACGGCGGCTCTCGAGAAGTACCTCGCCCGCGCCCCGCGCGACTTCCTGACCGTGGCGACGCCGGGGGCGGGCAAGACCACGTTCGCCCTGTCGGTGGCGGCCGAGCTGCTCGGGCGGCGGATCGTCGACCGGATCACGGTGGTCGCGCCCACCGAGCACCTCAAGCTCCAGTGGGCGGAGGCGGCCGCCCGCGCCGGCATCCCGATCGACCCGGCGTACTCGGCCGGGAAGGGCAAGACGTCGCAGGACTTCGTCGGCATCGCCGTGACCTACGCCGGCGTCGCGGTCAACCCGCTGGCCCTGCGGATCCGGACCGAGCGGTTCAAGACCCTGGTGATCCTCGACGAGGTCCACCACGCCGGCGACGCGCTGTCGTGGGGCGACGGCGTACGCGAGGCGTTCGAGCCCGCCACCCGTCGGCTGGCACTGACCGGCACGCCGTTCCGCTCCGACGTGAACCCGATCCCGTTCGTCAGCTACGCCCCCGGCGACGACGCGGTGCCGCGGTCGGTCGCCGACTTCACCTACGGCTACGCCCACGCGCTCGCCGACCACGTGGTCCGGCCGGTGCTGTTCATGGCGTACTCCGGCGAGATGCAGTGGCGCACGCGCGCCGGCGACGAGATCGCGGCCCGGCTCGGCGAGCCGCTGACCAAGGACCTCACGGCGCAGGCGCTGCGCACGGCGCTGGACCCGGGCGGCTCGTGGATGCCGTCGGTGCTGGCCGCGGCCGACATGCGGCTCTCGGAGGTACGCCGGCACGTGCCCGACGCGGGCGGCCTGGTGATCGCGACCGACCAGGAGTCGGCGCGTGCCTACGCCAAGCTGCTCCGGACGATCTCGGGGGAGTCGCCGACCGTCGTCCTGTCCGACGAGAAGACCGGATCGAAGAAGATCGCCGCCTTCACCGAGAGCGAGGACCGCTGGATGGTCGCGGTCCGGATGGTCTCGGAGGGCGTCGACGTACCCCGGCTGGCGGTCGGCGTCTACGCGACCACGACCGCCACCCCGCTGTTCTTCGCCCAGGCCGTCGGCCGCTTCGTCCGGGCCCGCAACCGTGGCGAGACGGCGTCGGTGTTCCTGCCGTCGGTGCCGTCCCTGCTCGGCTTCGCCTCCGAGATGGAGGTCGAGCGCGACCACGTGCTCGGCCGCACGATCAGGGACGAGGACGACATCTTCGCCGCCGAGCAGGACCTGCTCAACCAGGCGAACGCGACCGAGGCAGCCTCCGACGAGCTGGACCTGTCCTACGAGGCGATCGGGTCGGAGGCCCGCTTCGACCGGGTGCTCTTCGACGGCGGCGAGTTCGGGCACGCGGGGGAGGTGCACGTCGGCTCCGACGAGGAGATGGACTTCCTCGGCATCCCCGGCCTGCTCGAGCCCGGCCAGATGCGCGAGCTGCTCCAGCAGCGGCAGAGCGACCGCGCGAAGAAGCAGAAGTCGGCGGCCGGTCGCGAGCCGGACACGGTGTCCGCGGTGTCGACCCACGAGCAGCTGGCGGTCCTGCGGCGGGAGCTCAACGGTCTGGTCGCCGCGTGGCACCATCGCACCGGCCAGGCGCACGGGATCACGCACGCATCACTGCGCAAGGAGTGTGGCGGACCGGCCGCAGCGGTCGCCAGCGCCGACCAGCTGCATGCCCGCATCAGCCGGATCAGGGAATGGGCGGCGCGCAAGACCTCCTGATGGCACTACCATCGGTAAATGGCGGCGGAGACCTCGCAAACGCTGGACCGGGGGCTGCGTGTACTGGACGTTCTTGCGGCCTCCCCTGGAGGTCTGACGGTGACCGAGCTGGCCGGGCGGCTCGAAGTGAACCGAACTGTTGTGTATCGACTCGTGAGCACCCTCGAGGGGCACGCGCTGGTGCGCAAGGACTCCCGCGGGCGGCTGCACGTGGGTCTTGGCGTGCTCCGGTTGGCGAGTGCCGTTCAGCCGGTGCTGAGGGATCTCGCCGTCCCGGTTCTGCGATCCCTTGCCGAGTCGGTCGGGTGCACGGCGCACCTCACCGTCGCCGATGGTGAGGAGGCGCTCGCCCTCGCCGTCGTCGAACCGTCATGGACCGACTTCCACGTCGCGCTGCGTTCCGGCTCCCGCCATCCGCTCAACCGGGGGGCCGCCGGCAAGGCGATCCTCGCGGGCCGCCAGCCCGATCCCGAGCCGTGGATCGCGACGGCCGGCGAGCTCCAGGCCGGTGTGCGCGGGGTGGCTGCGCCGGTGCGCGGTGTCGAGGGACTCGAGGCCAGTGTCGGGATCGTCACCCTCGACCAGGTGGACCCGGAGAGCGTCGGCGAGCAGGTGGCGATCGCCGCCGCCGAGGTCGCAAAACGGCTCAGTTGAGCGGGATCACGCCCGGCCCGGGCCTCGTGGCCACCTCGCGGTGGTCGGCAATCTCGTGCCCGTCGGTGCACCGCAGGACCAGCTCGACGTCGGCGCCACAGTCGCGGTGGGCGAACTGCACCGGCGAGCCCTCGGGGTCGGCGAGGTAGCGGTCGCCCCAGCGGCCGATGGCCACGAGGACGGGGTAGAGGTCGAACCCCTTGGGGGTGAGGCGGTACTCGTGTCGCTCCCGCTGGCCCGGGTCGCGGTAGGGCTCCTTGCGGAGGATGCCGTGGTCGACGAGGAGGCCGAGGCGGTTGGTCAGGACCTGGCGCGGGATCGTCGCATGGCGGCGCATGTCGTCGAACCGGCGTACGCCGTTGAAGACCTCGCGCAGCACCACGAACGTCCACCGCTCGCCGAGGATCTCCATCGCCCGGCCGACGGTGCAGTTCTCCGTCGAGTACGCGAGGGCGGCCGGCGCTGCTGTCGTGCTCATCCCACCACCCTAAGTCTTGTTGACAGACTCAGCAATGGTTTGCGAGGCTGGGTCCATGACCCAGACCCAGAGTCCGGCCCCGAGTTCTGCACAGAGTTCGGCCCAGGAGCTCCGCACCGGCACCCGCACCTTCACCTGGACATCGCCCGGCCAGCTCGACCTGTCGGCGCTGGCCGAGCTCGATGGTCTAGGACAGCTGCAGGCCATGGTCGAGGGCACCGCGCCGCGTCCGCCGATCATGGACACCCTCGACATCTGCGGCTTCCACCCGGAGAAGGGTCGTGTCGTCGTCGAGCTGCGCGCCCAGGAGTTCCACTACAACCCGCTCGGGACGGTGCACGGCGGCGTCCTGGCGACCCTGCTCGACACCGCCGCGGCATGCTCGGTGCACTCCACGCTGGGGGTGGGGGAGATGTACACCTCCATGGACCTGACCACGAAGTTCCTCCGCGCCGCGACCGTCGACTCCGGCCTGCTCACCTGTGAGGGCACCGTCCTGCAGCGGGGCCGGCGTACGGCGCTGGCCCAGGCCAGCCTCACCGACGAGCAGGGCAGGCTGATCGCGCACGCCACCTCGACCTGCATGATCTTCAGCTGACGTACGCAGGGCGGTGATGTACGCCGGTCGAGCTTGTCGAGACCTCTCGACGGACCTCGACAAGCTCGGTCGACGTTGGGTCGCCGTCGTGCGTCAGCCGACACCGATGGTCGAGGTGTGGCCGGCGAGGTAGGACCAGCGCCCCTCGAGCAGCAGGTAGGTCTGCGTGGTCGCGAACCTCAGCACGTGCCGGTCGCCGTCGACCACCACGTCGTCGACGACGACACCCGTCAGGACGGCGGTCGCCCCGGCGACGCGGACGGCGACGTCGTCGTAGGACTGGGCGTTCCAGCGCAGCGGGCCGGTGCGCACGAAGTCGAGGTACTCGGCCCGGCCCAGGCGGGTGCCCTGCGAGTTCGTGTAGACGAAGTCCTCGTGGAGCAGCTGGTCGACCGCCGACCAGTCCTGCCGGGCGAGCGCCGCGCCGCGCCGGGCCGCGGCGTCGAGCACCTCCGCCTCGCTCATCGGCTGGCCTCCTTGGCCAGGGGCAGGACGCGGTAGCCGACCTGCTGCTCCAGGGCGATGACGGTCGAGGAGCGGACGATGCCGGGGTCGCCGAGCACGCGGTCGATCACGCGCTGCAGGTCGGAGTTGGAGCGGGCGACGACGCGGGCCCACATGTCGCCGGCGCCGGTGATGGTGTGCGCCTCGAGCACCTCCGGGATGCCGGCGAGGTGGGTGGCCACCGTGTCGTGGCCGGACCCCTGTCGGATCTCCAGGGTGAGGAACGCGGTCACCGGGTAGCCGAGCGCGCCGGTGGCGAGCTCCGGGCCCCACCCGGTGATCACGCCGCGCTCGACCAGGCGGTCGAGCCGGGACTGGACGGTGCCGCGGGCGACGCCGAGCCGGCGCGACGCCTCGAGGACGCCGATGCGGGGGTCGTGTGCGAACAGATCGATCAATCTGCCGTCGAGGCCATCCATGTGCGGTCCTTTCCTGTGCAGATTGTCCAGTGTTTCGGCGTACTGTTGCACAGTGTGCCTGAAGGCGACAGGCTGACGCCCATGACCTCGACCCACGAGACCATGTCCACCGGCGGTGCGCTCACCGCCGACGAGCTCAAGGCCGACCTCACCCTCGACCAGCTCAAGCAGCTGGTCGGGCTGGTGGAGTACGACGCCAGCAGCGACCCGTTCCCGGTCACCGCGATGGACGCCGTCGGCTTCGTGGTCGGCAACGCCACCCAGACCGCGACCTTCTACCAGCTCGCGCTCGGGATGGACCTCGAGGCCTACCGCGGCCCCGAGACCGGTCACCGCGACACCAAGTCCTACGTGCTGCGCTCCGGCTCGGCCCGGTTCGTCTTCACCGGCGGCGTCACGCCCGACAGCCCGGTCTTCGACCACCACCGCAAGCACGGCGACGGCGTCGTGGACCTCGCGCTCGAGGTGCCCGACGTCGACAAGTGCATCGAGCACGCCCGTTCGGTCGGCGCCACGATCCTCGAGGAGCCGCACGACGTCTCCGACGAGCACGGCACCGTCCGCATGGCCGCCATCGCGACGTACGGCGAGACCCGGCACACGCTCGTCGACCGCTCGAGGTACTCCGGCCCCTACCTGCCCGGCTACGTCGCGCGCCAGACCACCGTGAGCCGGATCGAGGGCCACCCGAAGCGCCTGTTCCAGGCCGTCGACCACTGCGTCGGCAACGTGGAGATCGGCCGGATGGACGAGTGGGTCGAGTTCTACAACAAGGTGCTCGGCTTCACGAACATGGCCGAGTTCATCGGCGACGACATCGCCACCGACTACTCCGCGCTGATGTCGAAGGTGGTCGCGTCCGGCAACCACCGGGTGAAGTTCCCGCTCAACGAGCCCGCGATCGCCAAGAAGAAGTCGCAGATCGACGAGTACCTCGAGTTCTACGACGGCGCCGGCTGCCAGCACATCGCTCTCGCGACCAACGACATCCTGCGCTCGGTCGACATCCTGCGCGACAACGGCATCGAGTTCCTCGACACCCCGGACTCCTACTACGACGACCCCGAGCTGCGCGCCCGGATCGGCGAGGTGCGGGTGCCGATCGAGGAGCTGAAGAAGCGCAAGATCCTGGTCGACCGCGACGAGGACGGCTACCTGCTGCAGATCTTCACCAAGCCGATGGGCGACCGCCCGACGGTGTTCTACGAGTTCATCGAGCGGCACGGCTCGCTCGGCTTCGGCAAGGGCAACTTCAAGGCGCTGTTCGAGGCCATCGAGCGCGAGCAGGACGCCCGCGGGAACCTCTGAAATCACGCTGACCCGTCGCTAATTAGCGACGGGTCAGCGTGATTTCAGGTCAGCTGGCGAGGAAGCGGGCGTCGACGGCCGCCGAGACGGCGATGTCCTCGGGGGTGAACGACAGGCCGCCGGCGCCCTCGGCGGCGGCAGCCCGCGAGTAGGCCAGGGGTGTCGCGCCTCCGCCGCTGCTGTGGTCGCCGAGCATGCCCGGGTCGGCGACGGCCACGCAGCGCAGGTCGGCGAGCCCGAGCGCCTCGGCGTACGTCGTCGCCTTGCGGCGCGCGTCCTCGACGGCGCGGGTGCGCACGTCGGCCACGGTGGCGGCCTTGGTCTTCTCGGTCAGCGCCCACTCGATCCCGTCCACGCGGACTCCCGGGTGCACCGCGGCGCGCTCGACCCAGCGGGCCAGCTCCTCGAAGTCGCTGAACTTCGCCCTGGTCGTGGTCTGGGCGTGATGGACGAGGGGATTCTGGACGCCCTTGTCGTGGAACGGGCGGTTCGCCCAGACCCGGATCCGGTCGGTCGCGTACCACGTGACGGGTCCCCGCTCCGGGTCGCGGCGCTCGACGATCCCGGCCACGAGCGCGCTCGTGCCCTGCGTCGTCTGCGCGACCACCGGCCCCGCCTCGGGCCCCTCGAAGCCGATCGAGACGGTCACGGTCGCGCGCTCGGCGGGGTGGAAGGCGTCGAACGTTCCCTGGACGGTGATCACGGTCTCCGGCATGCCCCGATTGTGCCCGGCCCGTGGCTGTGGCGGTCGTGTGCCTGAGGCCGTCCCCCGTGACGGCCTCAGGCACACGACCAGGTCAGGCCAGGTCGCCGACCAGCTGCGCCTCGGCCTCGGCCTCGCTGCGCGGGGCCGGCGGCTGGTCGCCGCGGAGGTAGCGGGAGCCGACGGCGAGGATCACGACGGCCACGGCGACGGCGGCGGCGCCCATCCAGAACGGGGCGTGGATGCTGACGTTCTCGCCGAGCTTCCCGGCGGCGTACGGCGCGATGGCCCCGCCGCTGAAGCGCACGAAGGAGTACGCCGCGGACGCGACCGGCCGCTCGACCGGGGCGGCACCCATGACCGCCTCGGTGATCACGGTGTTGTTGACGCCCAGGAACGCGCCGGCGACGATCACGCCGACCACGAGCACGGTCCGCGAGTCGGTCCAGATCGCCATGGCTGCGAGGTCCAGCGCGAACAGCGAGAGCGAGATCAGCACGGTCGGCACCGAGCCGATCGCCCGCTGGAGGAGGGGTGCGACCCACACCGAGGTGATCGCGAGCAGAATGCCCCAGCCGAAGAAGACGAGCCCGACCTGGTGCGCCGTCATGTCGAGCGGGAACGGCGTGAACGCGAGCAGCGTGAAGAAGCCCATGTTGTAGAAGAGGGCGGTCAGGGCGAGCGTCAGCAGGCCGGGATAGCGCAGCGCCCGGAACGGGTCGGCCAGCGACGTACGCCGCCCGTGCGCGGGGTCGCCGGCAGCAGGAACGCCGTCGCGACCAGGGCGATCGTCATCAGCACCGCGACGCCGTAGAACGGCGCCCGCCACGAGATCGAACCGAGCTCGCCGCCGAGCAGCGGGCCGGCGGCGATGCCCAGGCCGAGGGCCGCCTCGAACAGGATGATCGCGCGCGCGGTCGAGCCGCGGGCCGACAGCACGATCGTCGACAGGGCGGTCGCGATGAACAGGGCGTTGCCGAGGCCCCACCCGGCGCGGAAGCCGACGATGCCGCCGATGGTGTCCGAGGAGCCGGCCAGCGCCGAGAACACGATGATCAGCGCCAGGCCGGTGAGCAGGGTGCGCTTCGCTCCGATCCGCGACGACACCACACCCGTGATCAGCATCGCCACGCCCATCACGGCCATGTAGCTGGTGAACAGCAGCGACACCTGGCTCGGCGTCGCGCCCAGCTCGTCGGCGATCGGCTTGAGGATCGGATCGACGAGGCCGATCCCCATGAACGCGATGACACACGCGAACGCGACCGCCCAGACGGCGCGGGGCTGGTCGAAGAAGGAGCCCTCGTCGGCTCGGGTGTCGGTGGTGCTGGTCACGCTGTTCCTTCCGGTTCGTCGGCGACGGCGAGGAGGTCGCGGAGCACGGCCACGGCCGTCGCGAGGTCCTCGGGGGAGTGGCTGGTGCGGCCAACGCGTTCGGCGACGAGGTCGCCGTTGGCCTTCCGGACCCGGGTCAGCTCACGGCTGCCGGCGGCGGTCAGCGACACGAGGCTGCCGCGCGCGTCGTCGGGATTGGGTCGCTTGGCGACCAGCCCGTCGGAGACGAGCTGGTTGACCGCGGCCGTCATCGTGGGCTGCGAGCTGCGGTCGGCGACGGCCAGGGCCGAGACGCCGAGGGCGCCGTACTGGTCGATCACGGAGAGGATCCGGATGCCGGCGGGCAGCTGGCTCTCCCGGCGTACGGCGCGGATCAGGCGCGCGGCATAGACGACGAGGTCGCTGGCGAGCTCGCGGGTGTCGGAGGAGTGGTTGGCCACTCCTCGATTATTACATAGGAAGCCTATGTATTCGAGTTGGGGGTCAGCGCTTCTTCCGGATCGGGGTGGGGCCGGTGGGGTCGGCCACGCTGGGGTGGTCGACGGCGGAGAGCGGTACGCCGAGGTCGGTGGCCGCGCCGTTCAGGGCGTGCCAGATGAAGGTGGTCAGGTAGTTGGCGACCGCGGCCCGCGACATGGTGCGCCGCTCGAGCCACCACTCACCGGTCGACAGACCGAGGCCGACGAGGCCGTGGGACCACGGCTCCGCGCCGGCGGCGTCGATCCCGAGGTCACGCAGGGTGTCCCCGAGGAACCGGGCGAACGTGGCGGCGATCTCGGCCTTGCCGTCGGCCAGTGCGTCGGCGCCGCGGTGTCGGACCAGCAGCAGGAAGACCTGGGGATGCTCCTCGAGGGTGGCGAGGTAGGCGTCGGTGGCCTCGGCGATCCGCTCGCGCATGGGCGCGTCCGAGCCGAGTGCGGGGACCATCCGGGCCAGGACCTCCCGGGCGCCCCACTGTCCGACGGCCACGTGCAGCTCGTCCTTGTCGGCGAAGTAGCGGTAGAGCACCGGCTTGCTGACCCCCGCCTCGGCGGCGATGTCGGCGATGCTCGCGTCCGGGCCGTGGCGGTCGATCGCGCGGACCGCTGCGAGCACCAGCTCGGCGCGTCGCTGGTCGCGGTGCGCCGCCCACCGCTTCGTCCGGCCGTCGTCCTTGCCGTTGCCTGGCATGTCGGTCAGTCTGCCCCGGCGGTGACCCTAGACTGGGCGGCCACGCCGTCCCGGCAAGCCAGGAGGAGCCGTGGCCCATCCGCAGATCGGGATCTTCGCGCTCGGCACGCTCGCGCACACCTACCTCGAGCTCGACGGTGTCGACGGCGCCGACCCGGACGCGATCGTCCGTGCGGTGGCTGCGCTCGACGAGCCGACGACCACGATGGGCGGGGTCAACCTCGTGGCCGGCTTCCGGCCGGAGGTGTGGCGGTCGTTCGCGCCGGACCGCACGCCCGCGCGGTTGACCGGCTTCGACGCGCCCGTGGTCGGACCCGACGGCTACACCATGCCGGCGACGCAGCACGACGTGGTGCTGTGGATCGCCGGGGGCGCGTACGACATCGTGTTCGACGCCGCCATCGAGATGATCGGCGCCCTCGCTCCCGTCGCCGGGCTGGCCACCGAGGTCGAGGGCTGGTCCTACCACCGCGACCGCGACCTCACCGGCTTCGAGGACGGGACCGAGAACCCACCGGTCGCGGAGGCGCCGGCGACGACGCTGGTCCCCGACGGGGCACCCGGCGCCGGCGGCTCGGTGCTCTTGATCCAGCAGTGGGCGCACGATGCCGTGGCCTGGACCTCGCTCCCGGTCGAGGAGCAGGAGCGGGCGATGGGACGGACCAAGCCCGACAGCGTCGAGCTGGACCCGCGGCCGGAGAGCTCGCACGTCGCCCGCACCGACCAGGACGACTTCGGGCACATCTTCCGCCGGAACACGGCCTACGGCACGGTCAGCGACCACGGCACGATGTTCGTGGGCTTCTGCGCCGAGCAGCGGCCGCTGGCCACGATGCTGCACAGCATGGCCGGGATCGACGGAACGCGCGACGAGCTGACCAGGTACTCGCGGCCACTCACCGGCGCCTACTACTTCGTGCCGTCGGTCGACGACCTCGCCGCAGCCGCTCCGCCTAGCGAGTCCTGACGACGTTGGTCCGCGCCGCGATGTCGTGCAGGGCCTGGCGCTTCTTGCTGCCCGCGGCCCACAGGGCGTCCACCATCCAGAACGTCATCGCGGCCAGGTAGCACAGCACCAGCACCGAGGTGGACCCGCTGAGGAGGCCGGTGATCAGGAGCGCCGAGGGCAGGACGGTCTGCACCCCGACCCGGATCGCGATCGTGGACCAGGGGAGTCGCCCGGGTCGGTCGCGGAGCCGCACCCGCAGGCCGCAGATCAGCTTGCCCGGCGTGGCCCCCTTCCAGCGCAGGAAGCCCACGAAGTAGGCAATCGTGAACAGGGTCGGCACCAGGAGGATGCCGACCATGTGGTCTCGGTAGACGTCGATCGACTCGTTCCAGAACGTCGAGAAGTCGATCGACTCTCCGGGACCGGTGTCGAGGTAGCGCTGGGTCAGCTCGTCGAGGTCTCGCTGGAACTGGATCTGGAACGGAAGCGACACCACGTTGGCGGCGATGCTGAGGAAGACGCCGTCGAGGAGCGACGCCAGCACCCGCCACCACCAGCCGGAGAGCCGTTCGCCGTCGGGCGTCGTCGGGCCCGGCTTCTGCGGCCGCGCCGGTGCCCCGCCGTACGCCGGCTGGACCGGCTGCGGCCGGCTGCGGCGGCTGGGCCCCCTGGACCGGCTGCACGTGGGCGGTCCACCGCTGGCCGTCCCAGTAGCGCACGTGCGGCGCGACGCCGGGTGGTGCGCCGGGATCCGGGTACCAGCCCGGAGGCGTCTGGGTCATGGCGACAGGGTAGGCGTCCCGAGTCGGATGATCGTGCAGGATGGGCGCCATGCCGACGTACATCGCGTTCCTGCGGGCGATCAACCTCGGGCCGACCCGGAAGTTCCCGAAGGACGCGATCAGGGCGGCCGCCGAGCAGGCCGGCTTCACCGACGTCGAGACCTACATCAACACCGGCAACGTCCGGGTGACCACGAAGCTGCGGTCGCGGGCGAAGGTCGAGCAGGCGCTGGAGAAGGCGTTCCTCGAGGACCGCGGCTTCGAGGTGCCGACCATCGTGTTCACGCCGGCGGAGATCACCGCGATCGCCGAGGAGGCGACGGACTTCGCCCAGGACCACGACGGCGTGCACTACGTCTCGTTGCTCAAGGACGAGCCCTCCGCGGCGCTGATCGAGAAGATCGAGGCCGCCGGCAAGGGCGAGGAGTCGGCACGCGTCGGCGGGCGGGCGGTCCACCTGCTGCTCGGGCCGAACTACCACGAGGCCAAGCTGACCAATGCGAGCGTCGAGAAGCTGATGGGCGTCGCGACCAACCGCAACCTCAAGGTGATCCGCACCGTCGCCGAGAAGTGGGGCGGCTAGGCGCGCTGGTCACTCGCCGCGGAAGACCGGCTTCCGCTTCTCCCCGAAGGCGCGCATCCCCTCGGCGACGTCGGCGGTGCGCAGCAGCAGGGTCTGCCCGGTCCGCTCGCGCTCGAGGGCACCGTCGAGCTCGGTCAGGGTGGCGGCGTTGATCGCCTTCTTGGTCGCCGCGAACGCCAGCGGTGGTCCGGCGGCCAGTCGGCGCACGATCTTTCCCACGGTCTCGTCGAGGTCGGCGTCGGCGCAGACATGGGTGACCAGCCCGGCGTCGTACGCCTCCTGAGCGCTGAGCGGCTCGGCCAGCAGGCCCATCCGCATCGCGCGGGCACGCCCGACGGAGGCGGCCACGGTCGCGGTGGCCCCGCCGTCGGGCATCAGCCCGATCCGCGCGAACGCGAGCAGGAACGATGCCGACTCGGCCGCGACGACGATGTCGGCGGCGAGTGCGGCCGAGCAGCCGACCCCGGCCGCGACGCCGTTCACGGCGGCGACGACCGGCTTGTCGAGGTTCACGATCGCCCGGATGATCCGGTTGGCGCGGTCGAGGGCGGTGACGTCGAAGTGCTCGTGGGCGTTGGCGCCGGAGATGTCGGCGCCGGTGCTGAACGCCGCGCCGGTCCCGGTCACCACCACCACGCGTACGTCGTCGCGCGACGGTCGCCTCCTCGACGAGGCGGCCCAGGTCGTCGGCCATCTCGCCGGTGAGCGCGTTGAACACCTCGGGCCGGTTCAGGGTCAGCCACAGGACGCCGTCCTCGACCCGGACCTCGAGGTCAGCCAACGCCGACCCCCGCCTGCTCCATCTCCGCCAGCGCGGAGCGGGTGCTCGGCTCGGCGACCCCGGCGCACAGGTGCGGCAGCAGGCGTACGCCGAAGCCCGCCTCGACGGCGTCCAGCGCGGTGCTGCGGACGCAGTAGTCGGTGGCGATGCCGCACACGTCGACGTCGGTCACCTCGTGCCGGCGCAGCCAGTCGGCCAGGCCGACGTCGCCCACGGTCGTGCCCTCGAAGCCGGAGTACGCCGCGGCGTGCTCGCCCTTGAGGAAGATCGCGTCGAACGGCTGGGGGTCGAGGTTCGGGTGGAACGCCTCGCCGTCGGTGCCGACCTTGCAGTGCACCGGCCAGGAGTGCTCGAAGTCGGGGTCGTCCGACCAGTGCGAGCCGGGGTCGATGTGGTGGTCCTTGGTGGCCACGACGTGGGCGTAGTCGGGGGCCTTCGGGTCCTTGACCACCCAGTGGTGCAGCACCTCGGCGATGTCTGCAGCGACCCGGGCGCCTCCCTTGACCGCCAGCGAGCCGCCCTCGCAGAAGTCGTTCTGAACGTCGACCACGATCAGCGCCCGCTTCATGTCGGGGAGCGTATCGACTAGCGAGGCAGCCAGTCGATGACGTCGCGGATGACCGCGTCCCAGAGCCCCCACTCGTGCTCGCCCGGGCGGAAGTCGGTGGTGACCTTCGCGCCCGCAGCGCTGGCCTCGTCGGCGAATCGCACGCTGAGCGGGTACAGCGGGTCCTCGGTCCCGCACGAGACGTGCAGCGGTGGGAGCGCGGAGACCTCGGCGGCGGCGAGCAGCGCGAACAGGTCCTCGTCGGGTGCCGGCTCGCCGTCGAAGACCCGGGCGAACAGGTCGCGGCGCTCCGGGCGCCCGGCCAGTCGGGCGAGGTCGACGGCCCCGGACAGGGACGCCGCGGCCGCGAACCGCTCGGGGTGCCGCAGCGCGAGCTTCAGCGCGCCGTACCCGCCCATGGAGAGGCCCGCGACGAAGGTGTCCTCGCGCCGGTCGGAGAACCGGAAGAACGAGCCCATGACCCGGGGCAGCTCGTCGGCGACGTAGGTCCAGTAGGCGTGGCCGTGCCGCTCGTCGGTGTAGAAGCTGCGGTGCACGGCCGGCATGACGACCGCCAGTCCCGCGGCCGCCGCGTACCGCTCGATCGAGGTGTAGCGCAGCCAGGCGGTGTGGTCGTCCGAGAGGCCGTGCAGCAGGTAGAGGACCGGCATCTCCGCGCTCGTCCGCGCCGTCGCGTCGACGCCGATCTGGGCCTCGGTCTCCTGGGGCAGCACGACGGTGACCGACGTGCCGACCTCGAGCGACTCGGAGAAGAAGTCGCAGTCCACCAGTGCCATGTCAGCCTCCTACGTGCAGGGTCTCGATGACCGGCTCGCCCCGGGACATCTGGTGCGCCTCGAGCGGCAGCTCCGCGCGGGCGTCGGTGTGCCGGCGGCGGGCGGCGTCCAGGCTCTCGCGGCCCACCACCTCGCCGTCGCGGACCAGCTCGACGAGCAGCGGGCGGTCGTCGCCGTCGTCGATGGGCGCGCTGCCGATGCCGACCACCTCGGCCTCGGCGACACCGCGCCGGTCGCGGCGGCGCAGGGCGTACTTGCGGCCGCCGACGGAGATCTTGTCGAGGCTCTTCTTGGCCACCGACACCATGTCCCCGGAGTCGTCCGTGCGGGCCACGAGCTTGAAGACGAACCCGCAGGTCGGGTGGCCGCTGCCGGTGACCAGCTCGGTGCCGACGCCGTACCTGTCGACCGGCGCCGCGGCCAGCGCCGCGATGGCGAACTCGTCGAGGTCGCTGGTCACCACGATCTGGGTGTCGGTCGCGCCGAGCTCGTCGAGCTGCTTGCGCACCTGCTGGGCGGTCTCGCCGAGGTCGCCGGAGTCGATCCGGACGGCGCCGAGCTCGGGCCCGGCGATCTCCACCCCGAGCCGGACCGCCTCGGCGATGTCGTAGGTGTCGACGAGCAGGGTGGTGCCGCGGCCGAGCGACTCGACCTGGCACCGGAACGCGTCCGCCTCGGTGTCGTGCAGCAGCGTGAAGCTGTGGGCGCTGGTGCCGGCGGTCGGTACGCCGTACCGGTGCCGCGCCGCGAGGTTGGAGCTGCTCGCGAACCCGGCGACGTACGCCGCCCGCGCGGCCGCGACCGCGGCCTCCTCGTGGGTGCGGCGCGAGCCCATCTCGATGCACGGCCGGTCGCCCGCGGCCAGCGTCATCCGCGAGGCCGCCGAGGCGATCGCGCTGTCGTGGTTGTAGATCGACAGCAGCACCGTCTCCAGCACCACGGCCTCGGCGAACGTCGACTCCACGATCAGCAGCGGGGAGTAGGGGAAGTACATCTCGCCCTCGCCGTAGCCCCAGACCGAGCCCGTGAACCGGTAGCCGGCCAGCCAGTCCAGGGTCGGGCGGTCGACCACGTCCTCCAGGGTCGCGAGCGCCTCGTCGTCGAACCGGAACGACTCGATCGCGTCCAGCGCCCGGCCGACGCCGGCCACCACGCCGTACCGGCGGCCCGGCGGGAGCCGCCGCGGGAAGAGCTCGAAGACCGAGCGGCGGTCGGCCGTGCCGTTGCCGAGCGCCGCCTGGAGCATGGTCAGCTCGTAGTGGTCCGTCAGCAGGGCCGGAGAACCCGCGGGGCGTGTCACCGGGCCAGCCTAGGGAGCAGGTCCGGAGGGATGTGGCTGCCTGTGACACGATGGACGGGTGTCAGCGACGAGCCCGGTCGAGGTCGAGCCGGACATCACCCCTGACGAGATCACCGTCCTCGCGAAGCCGTGGGTGACCATCGTCTGGAACGACCCTGTGAACCTCATGTCCTACGTGACGTTCGTCTTCCAGAAGTACTTCGGCTACGACAAGAAGAAGGCCGAGAAGCTGATGCTCGAGGTCCACAAGGACGGCAAGTCCGCGGTCAGCACCGGCAGCCGCGAGGAGATGGAGCGCGACGTCCAGGCCATGCACGAGTACGGCCTGTGGGCAACGATGGAGAAGCAGTGAGCGGATTCGCGCGCCACCGGCGCAGCGGCCGGATCATCGCCACCTTCACCGGGTTCGAGGCCGACCTGCTGCGCTCGCTGGCCTCCCAGCTCGTCGAGCTGCTCCGCAACGAGGCGGCGGTCCCGCGTGACAGCACCGACCCGCTCGAGGACCTGCTCGACTTCAGCGGGCCCACGTCCGAGCCCGAGGACCCGGTGCTGGCGCGGCTGTTCCCCACGGCGTACCCCCAGGACGAGGAGGCGGCCTCGGAGTTCCGCCGCTTCACCGAGGGGTCGCTGCGCGACGGCAAGGCCGCGGGTGCGATCGCGATCATCGACGGCCTCGAGGAGGCGGGTCTCCCGCCGGAGCTGACCGAGGACGGGCTGATGATCGACGTCGAGCTCGACCCGGCCCAGGCCGAGACGTGGATGCGCTCCTTCACCGACCTCCGGCTGGCGCTCGCCACCCGGCTCGAGGTCGAGGAGGGGGACGAGGCGTACTGGCACTCGCTGCCCGACGACGACCCGCGGGCCCAGGCGCACGACATCTACGAGTGGGTGGGCTACCTCCAGGAGACGCTGGTGGAGTCGCTGGGCGGGTGATTCTGCCCACTCCCACATCGTGGTCGATGTGAGCCCGGCCGGATCGGCTGCCTAGGCTGGATCGGTGCTGACCATCGACCAGACGACGTACGACGCGATCGTCGCGCACGCGAAGCGGGACCACCCCGACGAGGCGTGCGGCATCGTCGCCGGCCCCGAGGGCAGCGACCGCCCCGAGCGGTACGTCGAGATGGTCAACGCCGCCGGGAGCCCCACGTTCTACGAGTTCGACTCCACCGACCTGCTCGCGCTGTACAAGGAGATGGACGCGCGCGACGAGGAGCCGGTGGTGGTCTACCACTCGCACACCGCGACCGAGGCCTATCCCAGCCGCACCGACATCGGCCTGGCGATGGAGCCGAACGCGCACTACGTGCTCGTGTCGACCCGGGAGCACGGGAATAACGACGGTCCCGTGGAGTTCAGGTCGTACAGAATCGTGGACGGCGAGGTGACCGAGGAAGAGGTCAGCGTCGTGCCCCAGCTCGACCCCGCTACACCGAGGAGTACCTGATGGCCATCGAGGTCCGGATCCCCACCATCCTGCGCACCTACACCGGGGGTGAGAAGGCGGTGACCGGCGACGGGTCGAAGCTCAGCGCGCTGATCGACGACCTGGAGTCCAACCACCCCGGCATCAAGGAGCGCCTCGTCGAGGACGGCGACCTGCGGCGCTTCGTCAACGTCTACGTCAACGACGAGGACGTGCGGTTCATCGGCGGCCTCGAGGCCGAGCTGACCGACGGCGACCAGGTGGTCGTGCTGCCGGCCGTCGCGGGAGGCGCCGCGTAGCCACGCGAGCGCGCCGAGCGCCGTAGAGTGCGCGGATGGAGACGGATCCGCGAGGACGACGCACGTTCGTGCTCGTCGACGGCGAGAACATCGACGCCACGCTCGGCAACTCGCTGCTCGGCCGCCGGCCCACGCCGGAGGAACGCCCGCGCTGGGAGCGCGTGACGGCGTACGCCGAGGACGTGTGGGGCCAGCCCGTGACCGGCCTGTTCTTCCTCAACGCCTCCCACGGACAGCTGCCCTCGTCGTTCGTGCAGGCCCTCCTGGCGATGAACTACCGCCCGGTCCCGCTCGCCGGCCGGGCCGACCAGAAGGTCGTCGACATCGGGGTGCAGCGCACGCTCGAGGCGCTGGTCGGTCACGACGCCGACGTCTTCCTGTGCAGCCACGACGGGGACTTCGCCCCGCAGATCAAGGCGCTCCTGGGCACCGAGCGCCGGGTCGGCGTGATCGCGCTGCGCGAGTACGCCAGTGCCCAGTTCACCAGCCTCGGCGTCGACGTCCACGATCTCGAGGACGACGTGAACGGCTTCAACGTGCCGTTGCCGCGCGTCCGGGTGATCCCGCTCGACGACTTCGACCCGGAGTACTTCCTGCGCTGACCTCCAGCGCTGGCCGGTCTCGCCGCAGCGCCACGGGGCGAGGGTGTCCCGATCCCGGTGGCATCCTGAAGGCATGCGCCACGACAACCTCCTCGCCTCCGTCGGCAACACGCCGCTGGTGGGACTGCCGCGGCTCTCGCCGACTCCCGACGTTCGGCTCTGGGCCAAGCTCGAGGACCGCAACCCGACCGGGTCGATCAAGGACCGCCCTGCGCTGAAGATGATCGAGCAGGGCGAGAAGGACGGGCTCCTGCGTCCCGGATGCACGATCCTCGAGCCGACCTCCGGCAACACCGGGATCTCGCTGGCCATGGCCGCCAAGCTCAAGGGCTACCGCCTGGTCTGCGTGATGCCCGAGAACACCTCCGAGGAACGCCGCCAGCTGTTGCGGATGTGGGGTGCCGAGATCTTCTCCTCGCCGGCCGCGGGTGGGTCCAACGAGGCCGTCCGGGTCGCCAAGCAGATGTCGGCGGAGCACCCCGACTGGGTGATGCTCTACCAGTACGGCAACGCCGCCAACGCGCTCGCCCACGAGGAGGGCACCGGCCCCGAGATCCTCGCGGACCTGCCCGGCATCACCCACTTCGTCGCCGGCCTCGGCACCACCGGGACGCTCATGGGCGTCTCGCGCTTCTTCCGTCGCGAGAAGCCCGAGGTGCGGATCGTGGCCGCCGAACCGCGCTACGGAGAGCTGGTCTACGGCCTGCGCAACCTCGACGAGGGCTTCGTGCCCGAGCTGTACGACGAGACGCTGATCGATGCGAGGTTCTCGGTCGGCCCGCGGGACGCCGTACGCCGGGTGCGGGAGCTGCTCGAGCTCGAGGGCATCTTCGCCGGCATCTCCACCGGCGCGATCCTGCACGCCGCCCTGGGCCAGGCCGCCAAGGCGGTCAAGTCGGGGGAGTCCGCCGACATCGCGTTCGTGGTCGCCGACGGCGGCTGGAAGTACCTCTCCACCGGCGCCTACGAAGGCACGGTCGACGAGGCCGAGGAACGCCTCGAAGGCCAGCTCTGGGCCTAGCCCCGTGCTGGTTTCGAGACAGGCGCTAGCGCGCCTTCCTCAACCAGCGAGGGATCGGTGACCGTCTCGAAACCACCGTCAGCGGACGTCGAGGTCCTGCTGCGCGTCGAGCTGGCTGCCGGCCACGGGCTCGAGGCCGAGCAGGTCGGTCACCAGGTTCGCGACGTCGCCGTTGCGGACGGGCTGGCGCCGGGTGGCGTACGACGTACGGCGTCGCCCGGGGTCGCGGTAGTCGGGATTGAGGGCGTAGAGGTCGGCCCCGCGCCGGACGCCGGTGCCCCAGACGATGAACGGCACCCGGTAGTTCGCGAGCCGCGTCGGGTCGAAGTGGTCGACCCCCTTGCCGCCGTGGTCGGCCGTGACGACCAGCACGCGTGCTGCCCGCGTCCGGGCCGCTCTCGATCGCGGCGACGATCCTGCCGAGCCGCCGGTCGGTGGCGCGCACGGCGTCGAGGTACCGCGATGACATGAAGCCGTGCCGGTGGCCAGCGTGGTCGACCGCGGCGAGGTGCACGAACCGGAACGCACGCGTGCGGCGGGCGAGGTCTCGTCGGACGGCACGCGTGAGCCTGCGGTCGCGTTCGATCAGCGTGGACCTGTCGATCGAGTCGCCCCACGAGCGATCGAACAGCGAGAACTTCGACTTCCCGGCGAAGACCGCGGTCGGGCCACCGGCCCCGTGGACGATGTCGAAGACCGACGAGACGCCGTGTCCAGCCGCCTCCTGCACGGTGGCGGGGTGGCGTCGATCGTCGTTCCAGATGACGCCGTGGCCGCCACGATCCGCGACGATCCTGCGGCCGGTGACCATGCCGGTGTGGTTCGGCAGGGTCTCCGTCCGCTCGCGCTCGGTGCGGGCGTTCATCGTGGAGGCGCCGCGGCGGACCAGCCGGTGCAGGGTGGGTGTCCCGCGCCTGCCGAGCCTGCGGATCGCGGCCGGGTTGAGCGCGTCGATCGAGACCACGACCACGCTGGTGACCGCTCGGGGTGCGCTGGCGACCTGGCTCGCACGGTGGACGGCTCGCGGCGCCTGCTGGGCGGGAGTGGTCGCGCCGCATCCACTGGCGGCGAGGGCGACGACGAGCACGCTGGCGAGGGCGTAGGCGCGGGTCCCGAGCACGCACTCAGGTTAGGACACGTGACGGTGATCTCCGTCGCGAGGACGTGCACCGAGGGGGTCCGGACACCTAGCCTTTCTCTTCGTGCCCGACACGCCCCTCTCCGCAGCGCCCTCCCGAGGACGCCGATGAGGCTCACCGTCGTCGGCTGCTCGGGGTCCTACCCGGGCCCCTCCTCCCCGGCCAGCTGCTACCTGCTCGAGGCCGACCTCGACGGCCGCACCTGGCGGGTGCTGGTCGACCTCGGCAGCGGAGCGCTCGGCGCCCTGCACCAGTACGTCGACCCGCTCGCGATCGACGCGGTGTTCCTCAGCCACCTCCACGCCGACCACTGCCTCGACCTCTGCGGCTACTACGTGCTGCGCAAGTACCACCCCGACGGCCACCAGCCGCGGATCCCCGTCTACGGGCCGGCCGACACCGCCGACCGGATGGCGCGTGCCTACGACCTGCCGACCGAGCCGGGCATGACCGAGGAGTTCGACTTCCGCGAGTACGCCGGCGTGGTCGAGCTCGGCCCGTTCCGGGTGGAGGCGATCCCGGTCGAGCACCCGGTGCCGGCGTACGGCCTGCGGATCGAGGCGGACGGCGCCACCGTCGGCTACTCCGGCGACACCGGACCCTGCGCGGGGCTGGACGCGGTCGCCACCGAGGTGGACCTCCTGCTCGCCGAGGCGTCGTTCGTGTCACGTGACGAGAACCCGACGAAGCTCCACCTCACCGGCGCCGAGTGCGGCGAGGCCGCCACCCACGGACGCTCGAAGCGGCTCGTGCTCACCCACGTGCCGCCCTGGTACGACCCCCAGGAGGCGCTGGTGGAGGCCCGCACGACGTACGCCGGAGAGATCGCGCTCGCCCACGCCGGAGCGGTCTACGACCTGTAGCCGCAGGGTGGTTTCGAGACGGTTGCTGCGCAACCTCCTCAACCACCGAATCAACTCGCTGGTTGAGGAGGGCCGCCTCGCGGCCCGTCTCGAAACCAGCCGTGCGACGGTCAGACCAGGCCGGCGTCGTGGACGAGGATCGCGATCTGGACCCGGTTGGTGACGTGCAGCTTGTCGAAGAGGCGCGACACGTGTGCCTTGACGGTCGGCACCGACAGGTAGAGCTCGGCGGCGATCTCGGCGTTGCTGAGCCCTCGCCCGACGGCGAGCGCGACGTCGCGCTCGCGGTCGGTCAGGCAGGCCAGCCGGGTCTCGGCCTCGTTGGTCCGCCCGTCGTTGTCCTCGGTGCGCAGCCGCTGCAGCACGGTCCGGGTCACCGACGGCGAGAGCATCGGCTCACCGGCGGAGACCTTGCGGATCGCCGCCACGATCTCGGCGGGCGGGGTGTCCTTGAGCAGGAAGCCGTCGGCACCCGCGGCCAGCGCGCCGAACACGTGCTCGTCGGCGTCGAACGTCGTCAGCACGATGACCCGCGGCGGCTCGGGGCGGGCGTGCAGCTCGCGGGTCGCGTCGAGCCCGTTGAGGCGCGGCATCCGGATGTCCATGAGCACGACGTCGGGGGCGAGCCTGCGGGCCTGGTCGACGCCTTCGCGGCCGTCGCCGGCCTCGCCGACCACGTCGAGGTCGGCCTGGCCGCCCAGCATGAGGGCGAGGGCCGAGCGCACCAGCGGGTCGTCGTCGACGATCAGCACCCGAGTCGCTGATTCGGTCATGCCGCCCACGGTATCCACCCGTGCAGCACGAACATGACTCCGTCGCGCCGCGACTCCAGCCGCCCGCCCCGGAGCTCGGCACGCTCGGACAGGCCGATCAGCCCCAGCCCGGCGCCGGGCGTCGCCGTCGGGCCGAAGCCGAGCGGGTTGCGCAGCAGGATGTCGACGCCGTCGTCGGGGGAGCCGCTGACCTGGATGCTGAGGCGGGCGCCGGGAGCGTGCTTGCGGGCGTTGGTGATGCCCTCCTGGACGATCCGGTACACCGTCCGCCCGACCACGTCGGGGACGCCGTCGTCCGCCTCCACGAGGTCGTGGTACTCGATGGCGAGCCCGGACTCCTTGGCCTCGGAGACCAGGCGCGGCAGGTCGGCGTACGTCGGCTGCGGCTGGTCGAGCGGCTCGCCGGTGTGCGCATCGCGCAGCACGCCGAGTACGCCGCGCAGGTCGGTGAGAGCGTCGTGTGCCGCCGCCTGGATGACCGCGGCGTTCGCCCGCATCTGCTCGGCCGTCAGGTCCTCGCGGAAGGCGAGCGCTCCCGCGTTCATGGAGATCTGGGAGATCCGGTGGGCGAGCACGTCGTGCATCTCGCGCGCGATGCCTGCCCGCTCGTTCGCCCGGGCCTGCGCGACCCGGAGCTCCTGCTCGGCCTCCGCGCGCTCGGCACGGTGACGGAGCGTCCACATCAGCTCGCGCCGGGAGCCGATGTACATGCCCCAGCCGAGGACACCGGCGGTGAAGATCGTGTTGACGGTGAGCGTCAGCCACTGCGGCTCGCCGTCCTGCACCGGCTGGACATGGATGACGGTCTGCCCGGCGATCACGCTGATCACGCCGACGACCCCGATCTGCCAGAGCCGACGGCGGGTGGCCACCGACACCGCCGCCAGCACCGCAGGCCCGGCCGCCAACCCGGAGACGGCCGACAGGACGCCGGTGAAGACGGCGACGGGCATCGGCCAGCGGCGCCGGAAGAACACGGCCACCAACGCGATCAGGCCGAGCGCCACGTCGATCACGAACATCTGCTCCGACTGGGCCTCCGCCAGCGGGAACCAGGCGACCGCGGCGACCGCGAGCATGCCCGCGATCCGCCACGTGTGCCCCCAGGGGGTCAGCGGCGGCGAGTACTCCTCGGGTGAGGGCCGGTCGTCCACGTCGCCAAGGCTAGGGCTGCGGACGGGGCCACGCAGGCTGCCGCGGTCGCGGGCACCCCCTACCAAGGTATGCACGACATGATCCTGCGGGTCGATGTCCGGTGGCCTGCCCACGGGCAGGATGGTCGGCATGATCAAGGTCGAAGGACTCACCAAGAAGTACGGCACATTCACCGCCGTCGACGACGTCAGCTTTGTCTGCCAGCCGGGAAGGGTGACCGGCTTCCTCGGTCCCAACGGCGCGGGCAAGACCACCACGATGCGCGTGATGGTCGGCCTGACCCCGCCCAGCCACGGGCAGGTCACCATCGGCGGCCACCTCTACCACGACCTCCCCAACCCGGGACGCCACGTCGGCGTGCTCCTCGACGCCGGGGCGCAGCACGCCGGCCGCACCGGCCGGGAGATCCTCACCATCGGCGCCCAGACCATGGGCCTGCCCGATTCCCGCGTCGACGAGATGCTCGAGCTGGTGTCGCTGTCCAAGACGGAGGCGAAGCGGCGGCTGCGCAACTACTCGCTCGGCATGAAGCAGCGCCTCGGCATCGCCCACGCGCTGCTCGGCGACCCGTCGGTGCTGATCCTCGACGAGCCGGCCAACGGCCTCGACCCGGCCGGCATCCGCTGGATGCGCGGGCTGCTCAAGGGGTACGCCGACCGCGGCGGCACCGTCCTGCTCTCCAGCCACCTGCTCAACGAGGTGGAGCTGATCGCCGACGAGATGATCCTGATCGGCCACGGCAAGATCGTCGCCCAGGGTGACAAGAAGTCCCTCCTGTCGATGGACACCAACGTCAGCAGCCTCGTCACGTCGCTCGACAACGACAAGCTCGGGCGGATCCTCGAGGAGGCGGGCTACGCGGTGAGCGAGGCGGGCGATGGCCTGCGCGTCTCGTGCGCGCCGGTCGACGTCGGCCGGGCCGCCGCCGAGCACCAGATCGTCCTGACCGACCTGCGCTCCGGAGCCGCTGGCCTCGAGGACCTGTTCCTCGAGCTCACCTCCGAGTCCCAGCGCGACGTACTCCCCGAAGGAGAGACGGCATGACCGCCACCGCCATTGACCCTGCCCCGCTGGACATCTCGGGCACGTCCCGGGTGCCGATGAGCCGCCTGGCCAAGGTCGAGTTCCGCAAGTCGCTCGACACCCGGGCCGGCCGCTGGTTCACGTTCTCGATCATCGCCCTGACCCTCGTCGTGGTGACCATCTACGCGTTCGTCGTGAACGACCCGGACCGCGACTACATCGACCTGCTCGGCATTGCCGGCGCCGTGCTCGGGTCCTTCCTGCCGATCCTGATCGTCATGCTGGTGACGGCCGAGGCCAGCCAGCGCACCGGCCTGGTGACCTTCACGCTGGAGCCACGGCGCTCCCGCGTCGTGATCGCCAAGTTCATCGCCGGTGTGGCCCTGGGGGCGGCGGTGATGGTCGTCGCCGCGCTGATGGCCGTGCTCGGCACCCTGCTCGGCACCATCGACGGCAGCTCGCCCGACTGGTCCCTCGACGCCAACCTGGTCTTCAACGGGTTCGTCCTGTCCAACCTGATCGGGATCTTCATCGGCTTCGCCATCGGCATGCTGATCATGAACACCGCGGCCGGGATCGTCGCCTACTTCGTGTACTCGCTGATCCTGCCCACCGTGGCCGGCTTCCTCAGCGCCGTCAGCGAAGGCTTCGAGAAGGTCGCGCCCTGGATCGAGCTGAACACGGCCCAGACGCCGCTGTTCACGGGCGACTACAAGCCCACGGGCGAGGAGTGGGCGCAGATCGCCACCGCAGCCACGATCTGGCTGATCCTGCCGTTGGCGCTCGGGATCTGGCGCCTGCTGCGGATCGAGTTCAAGTAGCCGAAGGGCTGCACAGACTGGAGCGGGTCCGGTTCTCACGGGGGTGAGCCGGACCCGCTCCTTCTTGTTCGGCGGAGTGTTCAGCGGACGTTGCGGGACACGTCATGTCCGGGGCGTGGTGTCGTAGCCGGGCCGGAGACGCTGAGGCCATGCGGAACACGCGGTACCTGCGGTTCGCGGCGCTGGGGGACAGCACCACGTGCGGCATCGGGGACCCCGTCCCCACCGGATGGCGCGGATGGGCGAGGCTGCTCGCCGACGCCCTCGGGTCGTCGTACGGGATCTCGTTCTGCAACGTCGCGGAGTCCGGCGCCACGTCGGCCGACGTACGCGGTCAACAGCTCGACGTCGCGCTGGCGCACCGACCCGACCTGGCCTCGCTGATCGTCGGGGTCAACGACACGATGCGCTCCACCTGGGACCCCGTGCGGATGCGTACCGACCTGCTCCAGTGCGCCGCGGCGCTGCACGGGCAGGGCGCGCTGCTGCTGACCGCCCGGTTCCACGACCACGGTGCCGTGTTCGGGCTCCCGGGCGTCCTGCGGCGTCCCCTGTTCGCCCGGATCGAGGTCGTCAACCGCGTGTACGACGAGATCCACGCCCGCTACGGCGGCGTCCGGGTGGACCTCGGGCAGCGGCCCGAGATCGGCGACCGGGACTTCTGGTCGATCGACCGGCTGCACCCCTCCGAGATCGGCCACCGCGCCCTCGCCCGGGCGTACGGCGAGCTGTTGCTCGACGAGGGGCTCGCGTTCGAGCTCCCCGGCCTGGCCGCGTCAGGTGGCTACGAGCCCAGCTGGCGGCGCGACCTGGCGTGGATGGTGGCGCAGGGTGCGCCGTGGTTCGGCCGGCGTGCCCGCGACCTCGGGCCGTGGGCGGTGCGGCTGGCGTGGACCGAGGCCCGCAGGGGCGGGCAGCTCACGCCCCTCTGAGGGAGCGTCGGAGGCGTGCCCTAGGTTGGCGGCCATGAGTGAAGCACCGCGCCTCGACGGCCGTCAGGACGACCAGCTCCGACCGGTCACGTTCACCCGCAACTGGCTCGACCACGCCGCCGGGTCGGTGCTCGTCGAGTTCGGTCGCACCCGCGTGCTGTGCGCGGCGTCGGCCAACGAGGGGGTGCCGCGGTGGCGCAAGGGCTCCGGGCTCGGCTGGGTGACGGCCGAGTACGCCATGCTTCCCGCCTCCACCAACACCCGCTCCGACCGTGAGTCGGTCAAGGGCCGGATCGGGGGCCGCACCCACGAGATCTCCCGGCTGATCGGCCGCTCGCTGCGCGCCGTCATCGACTACAAGGCGCTCGGCGAGAACACCATCGTCCTCGACTGCGACGTGCTCCAGGCCGACGGCGGCACCCGCACCGCCGCCATCACCGGCGCCTACGTCGCCCTGGCCGACGCCGTCGCCCACCTGCGCCGCGAGGGCGCGTTGGCGGGCGAGCCGCTGACCGGGTCCGTCGCGGCCGTCAGCGTCGGCGTGATCGACGGGACGCCGCGGCTCGACCTGCCCTACGAGGAGGACGTCCGCGCCGAGACCGACATGAACGTCGTGATGACCGGCGACGGCCGCTTCGTCGAGGTGCAGGGCACCGCCGAGGGCGCGCCGTTCGACAGGTCCGAGCTCGACGCGCTGCTCGGGCTGGCCGAGCAGGGCTGCGCCGACCTGACCCGCCTGCAGCAGGAGGCGCTGGCCCAGTCGTCAGGCGTCCGGTGACCCGGGTCTTCCTGGCCTCGCGCAACGCCAAGAAGCTCGAGGAGATGGAGCGGATCCTGCGCGCGCACGCGCCCGACGTCGCGGTGGTCGGCCTCGACGACGTGCCGGCGTACGACGAGCCGGTCGAGGACCAGCCGACCTTCGAGGGCAATGCCCTGCTCAAGGCGCGGGCCGGCGCGTCCGCCACCGGACTGCCGGCGCTGGCCGACGACTCCGGCCTGTGCGTCGACGCCCTCAACGGCATGCCCGGGGTGCTGTCGGCGCGCTGGGCCGGCCCACCCAAGTCAGATGTGCGCAACAACGAGCTGCTGCTGGCGCAGCTCGCCGACGTACCCGACGAGCGACGGGGCGCGCACTTCGCGTGCGCCGTCGCGTTCGTGCATCCCGACGGCACCGAGCTCGTCGTGCACGGGCAGATGTCGGGTCGGGTGATCCGCGAGATGCGGGGGAGTGGCGGGTTCGGCTACGACGTGCTGTTCGTCGCCGACGAGCACACCGAGTCCGGGGTCACGACCGCCGAGCTGACCGTCGCCGACAAGGACGCGATCTCCCACCGGGGCCGGGCGCTGCGTGAGATCGCGCCGTCCGTGGCGGCCGCGCTCACGTCGGGTTGAGCCGGGCCGGTCAGCCGGTCGGCACGCGGTCCGACGCCGTACGGCGGGTGAGCAGCATGCCCCAGAGCGCGGCGAAGACGAACATGAAGATCGAGTAGACCGCCGCCGGGACCGACACCTCCGTGCTGTCCAGGACCTCGACGGCGACGAAGATCGCCAGCGTCGCGTTGTGCACGCCGATCTCCATCGAGGAGGCGATCGCCTGGTCCTCGACCACGCCGAACGCCTTCGGCACGGCGTACCCGACGACGAGGCTGATCGCGCAGAAGATCGCGGCGACCAGGCCGACGTCGGCGAGGTAGTCGCCGACGTTCTCGCGCTCGTCGAGCAGGATCCCGAGCACGAGGATCGCCAGGACGAGCGCCGACCCGATCCGCACGGGCCGGTCCATGCGTTCGGCGAAGCCCTGGCTGCGGTTGCGGACGAGCATGCCGATGGCGACGGGGATCAGCACGATCGCGAACACCTGCAGCACCTCGGACAGCGGGAGCGACACGTCGTCGCCGCGGTCGTAGTAGCTGATCGCGAGGTTGGTGATCAGCGGCAGCGTGACGACCGAGATGACGGAGTTCACGGCGGTCAGGCTGATGTTGAGCGCGACGTCGCCGTGGAACAGGTGGCTGAACAGGTTGGCGGTGGTGCCGCCGGGCGACGCGGCCAGCAGGAGCATGCCGATGCCGAGCAGGGCCGGCAGGTCGAACAGCACCACGAGCCCGAAGCAGACCGCGGGCAGCAGGATCAGCTGACAGGCCAGCGCGACGACCACGGCCTTCGGGTGCTTCCCGACCCGCCGGAAGTCGGCGAGCGTCAGACCGAGACCGAGCCCGAACATGATGATGGCCAGGGCGATCGGCAGGCCGATGGTGGTCAGCGCGGAGTCCATGGCGGGACTGTAGTGATCTGGTGCGCCCGGTGAGAGTCGAACTCACACTGGCCAGGACCTAAACCTGGTGCCTCTGCCGTTGGGCTACGGGCGCCCGGAGCGAGTCTAGAAGTCACACCCGTCACACCGGGCAGGCACTTCTGTCACTTGTCGGGAGCTGCAACCCCCGACAAGTGACGGATCGCCGGCCAGCCGGAGATCGCAACGGCGCGCTCAGCCCAGGCCGAGGTCCTTGCGGAGCTTGGCGACGTGGCCGGTGGCCTTGACGTTGTACGACGCCCGCTCGATCTTGCCCTCCTCGTCGACGACGAAGGTGGAGCGGATGACGCCCTCGACGGTCTTGCCGTACAGCTTCTTCTCGCCGAACGCGCCGTACGCATTCATCACCGACTTGTCCGCGTCGGAGAGGAGGGTGATGGTCAGGTGGTCGCGCTCGCGGAACTTCGCCAGCTTCTCCGGCTTGTCGGGGGAGATGCCGAGGACGTCGTACCCCGCGCCCTTCAGCGAGTCGAGCGAGTCGGTGAAGTCGCAGGCCTGCTTGGTGCAGCCCGGGGTCATCGCGGCCGGGTAGAAGTAGACGATCACCTTCCGCCCGCGCAGGTCGGCCAGCGAGACCTGCTCGCCGGTGTCGGTCGGCAGGGTGAAGTCGGGGGCGGGATCGCCGGGTGCGAGGCGCTGCTGGTCACTCACCGAAAGTCGCTCCAATCCGTTGGGCCAGTTGTTGCGAACAATGTGCAACAACATAGGGTGGGCATGACGCCGATTAATCACCGTCCCGCTCAACCTACTGAACCCAGCAGGAGGCGACCGATGCACGTCCCCGACGGATTCCTCGACGCACCCACGTCGATCGCCACCGGCGTGGTCGCGGCGGCGGGAGTCGCCGTGGCGTTGCGCGGGGCGCGTCGCGAGCTCGACGACCGCACGGCACCCATGGCCGGCCTCGTGGCGACGTTCGTCTTCGCCGGCCAGATGATGAACTTCCCGGTCGGGGCCGGCACCAGCGGCCATCTCCTGGGGGGCGCGCTCGCGGCCGTGCTGGTGGGGCCCTACACCGGAGTGCTCTGCATCAGCGTCGTCCTCATCGTCCAGGCGCTGTTCATGGCCGACGGCGGCATCACCGCGCTCGGCACCAACATCACCCTGATGGCCATCGTCGGCGTCGCGGTCGGCTGGTTCGTCTTCCGGGTCGTCCAGTCCGTGCTGCCGAAGCGCCTCTCGATGGTTCCCCCGGCAGCGGCGGTCGCCGCGCTGGTCAGCGTCCCGGTGGCGGCCTCGGTGTTCACCCTGCTCTTTGCGATCGGCGGCCAGGCCCCGGTCGACACCGTGAAGGTGTTCGCGGCCATGGTCGGCTGGCACACGGTGATCGGCATCGGCGAGGCGGTGATCACGGGCCTCGTGGTCGCCAGCGTGGTCGCCGCCCGGCCCGACCTCTGCTACGGCGCCCGCCGGGTGCTCGGCGAGCGCGAGCTCGAGATCCGGACCCGGGTGGCGTGATGAGGCGCAAGACCTTCCTCGTGACCGGCCTGCTGCTCGCCCTGCTCATCGCCGGCGTCGCCAGCTTCTACGCGAGCAGCCACCCCGACGGCCTCGAGTACGTCGCCGGCAAGACCGGCTTCCTCGACTCGGCCGACGACTCACCGGCGTCGGACGGCCCGTTCGCCGACTACGCGACCAAGGGCGTGGACGACGCGCGCCTGGGTGGCGGCCTGGCGGGCGTGACGGGTGCCCTGCTGGTGCTCGTGCTCGGAGGCGGGCTGTTCTGGGCCCTGCGCCGCCGTACGACCGAGCGCGAGGACTGAGCGCCCGTGGGCGCCGGTCACGGCCACAAGCTGCACTACCACGGCCACAGCGTCGTGCACCGGGCTCCGGCCCACGTGAAGCTCGTGGCCCTGCTCGGCTTCATGCTCGTGGTGGTGGCCACGCCGCGGGACTGGTATCCCGCGTTCGCGCTCTACGCGGCCCTGCTGCTCGCCGTCGTCGCTGCGTCGCGGGTGCCCCCGACCTACCTCGCCAAGCGGATGGTGGTCGAGGTCCCGTTCGCACTGTTCGCGGTGCTGGTGCCGTTCGTGGCGCACGGGCCGCAGGTCGAGGTGCTCGGCGTGAGCGTGTCCGAGCCGGGTCTGGTCGCCGCGGCCGGCCTGCTCATGAAGGGGACCCTCGGCGTCCTGGCCTCGCTCACCCTCGCCGCGACCACCGAGCCCGACGACGTGCTGCGCGGGCTCCAGCGGCTGCGCATGCCCGACGTGCTCGTCCAGATCATGGGCTTCATGATCCGCTACCTCGACGTCGTCACCGGCGAGATGGGCCGGATGCTGACCGCCATGAAGTCGCGCGGCTGCAACCCGCGCTCGCCCCGGCACTGGCCCACCCTCGCGCGGTCCCTCGGCGCGCTGTTCATCCGCTCCTACGAGCGCGGCGAGCGGGTGCACCTCGCGATGCTCTCGCGCGGCTACACCGGCACCCTCCCGACCGGAGGCGGCCGATGACCACCCCCGTGCTCGACGTACGCGGGCTGGCGTACGCCTACCCCGACGGTCACCAGGCGCTGTACGGCGTCGACCTGCACGTGCACCGCGGCGAGCGGGTGGCGCTGCTCGGACCCAACGGGGCCGGCAAGACCACGCTCGTGCTGCACCTCAACGGCATCCTGCGGGCCGGCGCCGGGTCGGTCGAGGTCAGCGGGATGCCGGTCGTCAAGGACAACCTCCGCGAGATCCGGCGGCGCGTCGGCATCGTGTTCCAGGACCCCGACGACCAGCTGTTCCTCGGGACGGTGCGGCAGGACGTCGCGTTCGGCCCGGCCAACCTCGGCATCAAGGGCGCCGAGCTGGACCGGCGGGTGATGGACGCCCTCGACCAGGTCGGCATGGCCGACTTCGTCGACCGCCCGCCGCACCACCTCTCGTTCGGCCAGCGTCGCCGGGTGGCGGTGGCGACGGTGCTCGCGATGGAGCCGGAGATCCTGGTGCTCGACGAGCCGTCGTCCAACCTCGACCCGGCCTCGCGGCGCGAGCTCGCCGACATCCTGCGCTCGCTCGACGTCACCGTCCTCATGGTGACCCACGACCTGCCGTACGCACTCGAGCTGTGCCCACGCTCGGTCGTGCTCAGCGACGGCGTCGTGGTGGCCGACGGGACGACGTACGACGTCCTCACCGACGACGCGCTGATGGGCGCCCACCGGCTGGAGCTGCCGTTCGGGTTCGATCCGCGGGTGATCGGGCGACCACGGCCGATTGGTAGCCTTCCCGCGTGACCAAGCAGATGTCGCCCCTCGAGCGCGAGATCGAAGAGACCCGCGAGCGACTGGCGTCCACCATCGACCAGCTCGTCTACCGCGCCCACCCGAAGACCATCGTGAAGCGGGAGGTGTCGTCGGTGAAGGGCTACTTCGTCGACGAGCTGACCGGCCAGCCGCGCACCAACAACATCCTCAAGGTCGCCGGCGGGGTCGTCGGCGTGGCCGCGCTGTTCGTGCTCATCCGCAAGGTCGCGTCCTGACCTCCGTGCCCGCCTCCTGAGTGCCGTGACCGACAAGACGCCGATCAAGATGCTCCACGACCGGATCCTGGTCGAGCTCGACCAGGACTCCGGTGAGCGCCGCTCGGCCGGCGGCATCGTCATCCCTGCCACGGCCGCCATGGGCGCCCGTCGCCTCGCCTGGTCGCGGGTGGCCGCCGTCGGGCCGCACGCCCGCGCGGTGCAGACGGGCGATCGCGTGCTCTTCGACCCCGAGGACAAGGCCGAGGTCGAGGTCGCCGGCGAGGTCTACATGCTGATGCGCGAGCGCGACATCCACGCCGTCGCGGCCGAACGGATCGGCGACGAGGCGACCGGCCTTTACCTGTAGCCGACATAACCTGACTGGCCGGTAACCCGTTGTCGGGGCATGCTCCGATCCCGGCTCGTCGTCCTTGCTGCCGCGGCGGCCCTGCTGCCCCTGACCGCTGCCGTCGGCGCGGAGGGGGTCTCGACAGGCTCGACCGACGTGCACGACCGGTCGGCAGTCGGGTGCGGCGTACCCCGCGACGATCCGGCGGACCGAGCACGGCATCCCGCACATCACGGCGTCCGAGCTTCGGGTCGCTGGGCTTCGGGAGCGGGTACGCCGCCGCGGAGACCTCGATCTGCACCCTCGCCGACACCGTGCTCACTGCGCGCGGTGAGCGGTCGCGGTGGTTCGGGCCCGGACGCCCGCTACAACGACCAGGTCACCCTCGAGGCGTCGAACCTCCAGGTCGACGCGTTCGTCACCGACCTGCGCAACCGCAAGGTCGTCGAGCAGCTGCTGGCCGATCCCGACCGCGGACCCGGCGCCGAGGCGCGCCAGATGGTGACGGGCTACGTCGCCGGCGTGAATCGCTACCTCGCCGACGTGGGCCCGGACGGCGTGACCGACCCCGCCTGCGCGGGTGCGGCGTACCTGCGGCAGAAGGCGCGCCCGATCGACCTCTGGTACGGCGTGTACCTCGCCAACCTGCTCGCCTCGAGCGGGGTGTTCGTCAAGGAGATCGTCGACGCCGACCCGCCCGCGCCGGACGACCCGGGCCTGCCCAACCCGACCGTCAGCGCGGTCGACCGTGACGCGCTGCTGGCCGGGCTGGGGCGGGACCCGGAGGCGCCGTTCGGGTCCAACGCGACAGCCGTCGGCGGTGACGCCACGACGACCGGCAAGGGGATGCTGCTCGGCAACCCCCACTTCCCCTGGAAGGGTCGCTACCGGTTCACCCAGCAGCACCTCACGATCCCCGGCGAGTACGACGTCGCGGGTGCCTCGCTCATCGGCTCGCCCGCGGTCAACATCGGCTGGAACAAGGACGTCGCCTGGAGCCACACCGTGTCGACGGCGTACCGGTTCACGCCGTACGAGTACCCCTCGCTGGGCGGCAACAGCTACCTCACCGACGCCGGCCCGCAGCAGCTCGAGCACCGCGACGTGACCGTGACGATCCGCCGCAAGGACGGCTCGCTCGGCACGGTCACCGAGGACCTGTACCGGACCCAGGAGGGGTACGTCGTCGACGCGCCCGCCCTGCTGATGCCGTGGTCGGCCGCGACCGTGTGGGCGATCCGCGACGCGAACGCCGAGCACCTGCGCACCGTCGACACGTTCCTCGACATGGGCAAGGCCACCAGCGTCCGCGACCTGCTCCGGCGGCAGGACGCCGCCGCCGGCATGCCGTGGGTGAACACCACCGCCGCCGACCGCAACGGCGACGTGCTGTACGCCGACCACTCCGTCGTACCGAACGTGCCCGACGACCTGGCCGCGCAGTGCATGACGGTGACCGGCCGGGTGCTGAACCAGGTCGCCGGGCTGCCCGGTCTCGACGGCACGCGCGCCGGGTCGTCGTGTGCCTGGCGCACCGACGCCGACGCCTCGCGCAGCGGGGTCTTCGGCCCCGGCAACCTGCCCGACGCCATCCGCCGCGACTGGGTCGCCAACGCCAACGACTCCTACTGGCTGCCGAACCCCGACCAGCCGCTCGAGGGGTACGCCGGGATCATCGGCTGCGAGCGGTGCGAGCGGACGATGCGCACCCGGATGGTCTACCGCTACGTGCAGGACCGGCTGAGCGGAGGCGGCAAGGAGTCGCCGGCGACGCTGCGCGGGCACGAGCACGAGAACCGGCTGATGGCCGCCGAGGTGATGCGCGCCAACGGCGACCTCGACGAGGTCTGCGACGCCACCGGCGAGACCGAGGCCTGCGCGGTCCTGGCCGCGTGGGACGGCCGCTCCGAGACGTCCTCGGTCGGCACCCACATCTTCGAGGAGTTCGTGGCGCGGGTCTCCGAGCTGCCGGCGCAGACGGTGTGGCTGACGCCGTTCAGCGCCGACGACCCGCTCAACACCCCGCGCGACCTGAACACGCTGAACCCGCTCGTGGTGCAGGCGATGTCCGACGCCATCGCGTCGCTGCGCGAGCAGCACGTCCCGCTCGACGCGACGTGGGGCTCGCTGCAGGTGGCCGGCGACCGTGGCTCCCCGCCGATCCCGCTCGGTGGCGGCACCGGCGACTCGGTCGGCAACGCCAACGCGCTGGCCTCGCGATGGGCCGAGGACAACACCGACCGGTACCGCCCGGTCACCTACGGCTCCTCGCACATCCAGGCCATCTCGTTCCTCCCCGACGGCCGCGTCGACGCGCGCACGATCCTCACCTACGGCCAGGCCGAGGACCCGGCCTCACCCTGGTCGCGCGACCAGACCCGGCTGTTCTCCCAGGGGCGCTGGGTGCAGTTCCCCTGGACACCCGCCGACGTACGCCGGCACGCACGCTCGACGTACGTCGTCACCGGCGGGTGACCCCAACGTCGGTCGAGCTTGTCGAGACCCCTTGATGGACCTCGACAGGCTCGGTCGGCGTCGGGTCACCGCCGTGGGTCGGAGCGGCGGGTTTCGAGGCGCAGGCGCGTCGGTGCGGACCCCTTCGCACCTCGAAGCCGACCGGACGGTTGAGGTGCGAGGTTTCGAGACGGGCGCTGCGCGCCCTCCTCAACCCACATCTCCGCGAGCCTCGAAACCCCGGAACTGATGCAGGGCGTCGGGTCGCCGCCCTGAGCCGCCGTGATGCACAGTGGGCACATGACGTTCGGTCCGATCGAGCTCGAGGAAGTCCACGGCGCGCACAACTACCACCCGCTGCCGGTGATGGTGTCCCACGGCGAGGGGGCGTGGGTGTGGGACGACGACGGCAACCGGTACCTCGACTTCCTGGCGGCGTACTCCGCCCTCAACTTCGGCCACCGCCACCCGGCGCTCGTCTCCGCCGCCAAGGAGCAGCTGGACCGGCTGACCCTGACCAGCCGGGCCTTCCACCACGACCTCCTCGGGCCGTTCTGCTCCGAGCTCGCGGCGCTGGCCGGCAAGGAGATGGTGCTGCCGATGAACTCCGGCGCCGAGGGCGTCGAGACCGCGCTGAAGGTGGCCCGGCGCTGGGGCCACGAGGTCAAGGGTGTGCCCGACGGGCACGCGTCGATCGTGGTCATGGACGGCAACTTCCACGGCCGCACGATCAGCATCGTCAGCTTCTCCGGCGACCACGTCGCCAAGGCCCACTACGGCCCCTACACGCCCGGCTTCCGCTCGGTGCCGTACGGCGACACCGACGCGCTCGCCGCGGCGATCGACGAGACGACCGTGGCCGTCCTGGTCGAGCCGGTGCAGGGCGAGGCCGGCGTGATCGTGCCGCCGCCCGGCTACCTGCACGACGTGCGCCGGCTGTGCGTCGAGCACGACGTCCTGATGATCGCCGACGAGATCCAGTCCGGGCTCGGCCGCACCGGCGCCACCTTCGCCTGCGAGCACGACGCGGTCGTCCCCGACATGTACATCCTCGGCAAGGCCCTGGGCGGCGGGATCGTCCCGCTGTCGGCCGTCGCCGCCAACCGCGACGTGCTCGGCGTGCTGACGCCCGGGAGCCACGGGAGCACGTTCGGCGGCAACCCGATCGCGTGCGCCGTCGGCCGCGAGGTGGTGCGGCTGCTCGACACCGGAGAGCCCCAGCAGCGAGCAGCCGACCTGGAGGAGCCGCTGCGGCAGGCGCTCGAGAAGCTGGTCGGCGAGGGAGTCCTCGAGGTCCGCGTGCACGGGCTCTGGGCCGGTATCGACCTCGATCCCGCCCTCGGCACCGGCCGCGACCTGTGCGAGGCGCTCGCGCGCCGCGGCGTACTCGTCAAGGACACGCACGGCTCCAGCATCCGGCTCTCGCCACCGCTGATGATCAGCGAGGAGGACCTGCTGTGGGGCCTGGACCAGCTGGCCGAGGCCGTGGCCGAGCTCGGAGAGGCAGCCGAACAAAGTAAAGCGCCACGGGTTTGAATCGTCCGAGCCGGAGGCCGGCAGGGGGGAGTGCCCTGGCGTCGCACGCCGCCGACCGTGGTCGACGGTGGAGCCCACGAGGCTCGGCGCGTCGGGCCGCGGAGCAGCGGTCGAGATCGACCGGCAGGTCACCCGATCGGGTGACGGTTTGGCAAAGATCACCCGGTTCTCACCCGGGCGCGGTCGGGGCGCCCTAGCCTGCGGATCGAACCGACTCGTCGTCGGGGTCAACGGAGGTCGGGATGCGGGTCACCTGGGTGCCGTTCTCCGCCGTCGGCCTGGTGGCCGGCGCCGCGGCGCTGTTCGCGGGCGCCCTCGTGACGCCGATGGTGTCGGACGACGAGCCGCTGACGCTGGTCGCGCTTCGAGGACGAGCGCTGGCTGATCGTGGCGACGTTCTACTTCGCCGCCGCGTGTGCGCTCACGCTGGGCCTGCCGTCGATCCTGACCCTGTTCCGCACGCGCAACCGGCTGGGGCTGCTGGCGATCGGGGTGTTCGTGATCGGCTGCCTGGGCATCGCCGGCTACGCGATGCTGCTGTTCTTCCTGCGTGCTCTCGCCGTGACCCACTCCGCCACCACGCGACCTCAGCGCCGTGACCGAGGAACCCGCCCTGCTCGGGTTCCTCTACGGCTGGGCCGGCGCGCTCTACCTGGGCGAGCTGCTGCTCGCCATCGCCCTGCTCCGCAACACCAGCACTCCCCGCTGGATCCCGATCGTGCTCATCGGGCACGTGCTGACCCTGCCCCTCTCGGGCGTGCTGCCCGAAACGGCGCAGGTCGCGACCGGTCTGCTCATCACGGCCGGGCTCGCCGGGCTCGGCGTGTACGCCGCGCAGCAGTACCGGCGGGACCCGCACCCCGCCTGAGCGTCCCCCAAATGGCTTATTGCGGCCGCGCCGATCAAAGTCGACTGGGCCGATCGACTATGGTGGGAACATGAGCATCGACATCGTGCCCCCGCTGCCGTCGTACGGCGACGCCCAGGTCGTCGTACCGGCTCCGGGCATGGGCCCCGGCAACTGGTCCGGGGCGGCGAGCGCGGTGCTGCACGCGGGCACCTTCTGGCTGACCTATCGCGTACGCCGGCCACTCACCTCCGGGCGCGGCGTGAGCGTGATCGTCGCGCGTTCCCAGGACGGCATCGAGTTCGAGCAGGTGGCCGAGGTGCACCGCGAGGCGTTCGGCAGCGAGTCGTTCGAGCGACCGGCGCTGGTGCCGATCCCCGGACACGGCTGGCGCCTGTTCCTCTCCTGCGCGACGCCCGGCTCCAAGCACTGGTGGCTCGACAGCCTGACCGCCGAGACACCCGAGGAGCTGCCCCGAGGCGAGCGGCATGTCATCCACGCGGGCGACGCGAGCATGGCCGTGAAGGACCCCGTCATCACGCTCACCCCGAACGGCTGGCGGATGTGGCTGTGCTGCCACCCGCTCGACGAGGTGGGCCACGAGGACCGGATGACCACCCGGCTGTTCGTCAGCAACAACGGGATCGACTGGGTGGACCGCGGCGAGGCGCTCGCCGGCCGGCCGGGACACTGGGACGCGCGCGGGGCCCGGGTCACCACCGAGCTCACGCAGGAGCCGCTCACGGTGCTCTACGACGGCCGGGCCGACGCGGAGTCCAACTGGTTCGAGACCACCGGCATCGCGCGCTGGGACGGCTCCCGCCTGGTCGCCGAGGAGCTCGACCCGATCTCGTCCCCGTACTCCGACGGCGCCTGGCGCTACGCCTCCGCGGTGCCGCTGCCCGACGGGCGGACCCGGTACTACGTCGAGGCCGCGCGCCCCGACGGCGCGCACGACCTGGTCACGCTGGTTCGGTGACTTCCCGGCTCGGCGACTGGCTGCTTGCCTGGCTGCCCCGAGCCTGACTGCCCCGAGCCTGACTGCGCTGCAGGAACGAGCCGCGGCTGGCGGTCGACAGCCAGTCGCCGAAGTCCTCGCCGGTCAGCTTGCTGAGCAGCCCGATGTCCTCGGCGAAGTAGGGGAGCAGTCGCTGACGGACCTCCGGTGCCAGGTGCGGCCGGTGGTTCTCGCCGGGCGTCGCGAGCTTGGCCACGATCGGCACGCTCGCCTTGCGCCAGACCTCCGGAGGCGCGAACTGCCCGAGCCGCGCGCCCGTGCGGACGACCGGCCCGATCAGCCGTGGCCGCCAGCCCGGCTCCACGAACTCGCGGGAGTTGTCGCGCGGGATCGAGCCGATCAGGCCCTGGCTGATGCCGAGGAACCGGCAGGCGCGGTCCACCGCTGCGCGGGGATCGTCGACCACGGTGCGGTAGCGCAGGACGAGCACCCGCTCGGGGTCGACGTACCTGTAGAGGTGGGCGAGCTGGTCGCCGTACCGGCCGAGGTCGACGTACCGCCAGAACGGCGCCCAGCCCCGGTCGATCCGATCCTGCTGGAGGGCGAACGTGCGCTCGAAGTCGGACTCGGTCTCGAGCCCGTCGGACCACAGGTGCATCCAGTTGCTGTACGCGCGGTCGATCGGGTCCCGGACGACGGCGATCAGCCGGACGTCGGGGAGGTTCTCGGCGATCCGCCGGTGGGCGCCGCGGCTCCAGAGGTAGAACGGCGTGCTCTCGCCGCGCACCTGCCCGGCCGCGGCGCCCTCGAAGAGCGCCTCGTACTCGGCCCGCCGCCAGATCCACTCCTGCTGCGAGTGCCTGTCGCCGGGGCCGTTCCACGACGGGGGAGGGGCGTCGTCGCAGAGCCAGTACTTCGGCTCCTTCGGGTTGCTGACGAAGACCTCGGGATGCTGGGCGAGCGCCGCATGGAGTGCCGTCGTCCCGGCCTTCGGTGCACCGATGATGAGGAAGTCCGGCATCGACCTGTGCTGCATCTCGCCCTCCGTGATCCAGTCGTCACGTAAATATAGTAGATCACTTGAATAAAACGACTAGACCGGGCCCGGCTCTTCCCGTCCGGGGACGCGCCGCGGGACCTGCGGCCAGAAGGTCGGTCCTTCGCTAACCTCGACCGTGACAGGGAGGCAGGTGGTGGGCCATGCCGCTCGGGCAGGTCATCTGCGGAGATGGTGGACGACGTACGCGATCGCGTGGAGGTCTCGTGGCACCACGAGACGTGGCACGTGACGGCCGGCTCGTTCGAGTCCGCGCTGGCCTACGTCGACGAACGCTTCGACGACCCCGTCGTGCTGTCGCGTCGCGACCACGGACGCCGCTGGACCCGGGTGACGCTCGACGTCACCGAGGACCCGGACCGCGCTCCCGATGCGCCACCCTTGGCGGAGCTCGCCGAGCCGCCCGCGCCGCCGGAACCTCCTGCGCCGAGTGAACCGGTCGCCGTCGCCCAGCCAGTGGCCGAGCCCGTGGCCGAGCAGGTCGCCGGGCCGGACCCGGTCACCGGCTCCGAGATGCCCCTCGACCTCGAGGAGATCTTCGCCCACCAGAACGCCCGGTTCTGAGGAACGACCCAGCGCGGCCAGAGCCAGGCCGCTCGCTGCGCACTATCGTGGCTTCATCAACACCCTCGCCTCGCACTCGTCGTTCGTGGGCCGCAGAGCACTGCTGGCCGACGTTCGCGAGCACCTGAGGTCGTCGCGGGTCGTCACCCTGATGGGACACGGCGGGGTGGGGAAGACCCGGGTCGCCCTCCGGGTCGCCGAGGAGTCGCGAGGCACGTTCCGCGACGGATGCTGGGTGGTGCCGCTCGAGGACCTCGCCACGCCCGAGCTGGTGTGCCCCGCCGTCGCGGAGGCCCTCGACCTGCATGGCGCCGACCGGCCGTGGCAGGTCGAGGCGCTCGCCGACCACATCGCACACCGCGACGCGCTGCTGGTGCTCGACAACTGCGAACACCTTCTCTCCGCCGTGAGCGACCTCGTCGAGGGACTGCGGGCGGCCTGCCCGCACGTCAGGTTCCTGCTGACGAGCCGACGGCCGCTCCGGCTCAGCGGGGAGGACGTGGTCGTTGTCCCACCGCTCGACCTCCCCGACGAGGCGCCCGGAGCCACGCCAGAAGTCATCTCGCACTACGAGGCGGTCCGCCTGTTCGTCGATCGCGCGACCTCGGCACGGTCCGACTTCGAGCTGACACCGGACAACGCGCCGGCCGTCGCCGTCCTGTGCCGTGACCTCCAGGGAGTTCCGCTGGCGATCGAGCTGGCGGCCGCCAGGGTCAGGGTGCTCTCGCCGCAGGAGATCAGCGAGAGCCTCACGGCACGCCTCGACGTGCTCACCATGGGATTCCGCGATGCCGGCGCACGGCACCAGTCCCTGAGAGCCTGCGTCGACTGGTCCTTCCACCTGTGCTCGGACATCGAGCAGAGGCTGTGGGCGCGCTCCTCGGTGTTCATCGGCGGACGTGACCTGGGGTCCGTTGCCGCAGTTTGTGCCGCCGACGACCTCCCCGCCGACGCCATCCTCGACGTGATGAGCGCACTGGTCGACCAGTCGGTCGTCGTCGCCGAGACGGACGACGCCGGCCACACCCGGTACCGCATGCCATCCGACATCCGGCAGTTCGGTCTCGAGCGGGCCGAGAAGGACGGCGAGCTGCATGGTCTGCAGGAGCGGCACGCGACGTGGTGCGCGGACATGCTCTCTCGTTTCGACGACGATGCCGCCGGGCCGCACCAGCGCGAGTGGCTCCGACGACTCCGTCTCGACCAGGCGAACCTGCGGGCGGCCATCGAGTACGTCGCCCGGACGGCGGACGGCGCCGCGGCCGGTCTGGACATGGCCACGAAGCTCGACCTCTACTGGTCGGCCTCGGGGATGCTCGACGAGGGCCGCCACTCCCTGGAGCTGGCGTTGGCCTCCGGCGCCGGTACGCCGCAGCAGCGATCCCTCGCGCTGGCCGTGGCCGCCCGGTTCGCGGTCCTCCAGAACGACCGACTCCGGGCGAGGGAGCTGGTCGACGAGGGCAACGAGGTCGCCACGTCCGTCGACGACGCCCGTGCTCTCGGGATGCTGCTCGTGCCGGCCGCGATGCTCTCGGTGTGGAACGGCACCCCGGACGTGGCCGCGGACCAGGCCGACAGGGCGGTGGCGCTGTTGCGGCCAGACGGGCCACCTGTCGGGCGAGCTCCTGGCGCTGTTCGTCGCCGGAGTCTGCCACGGCTTCGCGGGCAACAGCGTGGAAGCCACCGCGCGGCACCAGGAGTGCATCGCCCGGGCTGACGAGGTCGGCGAACGCCACATGAAGGCGCTCGCGGTCGCCGGGCTCGGTGAGCAGGCACTGGCCGCCGGCCGTCTCGATGAGGCCACTGTCCAGTTCCGTGCGGCCATCGCCCTGAAACGCGAGCTGAGCGACCGGATGGGTGTCGCCGTCGGCCTGGACTCGCTGGGACGAGTTGCGAACGCGCAGGGCCTGGGTGAGCGAGCGGCCCTGCTGCTGGGTGCCGCCGAGGCGATCTGGGAGGGCGTCGGCATGTCGGAGACCGGCAACCCCTTCGCCTTCACGCCGTCCCGGTCCGACGGTCTCGAGCAGACGCGCAGGCTTCTGGGCAAGGAGCGGTTCCGTGAGCTGCTCCGCCGAGGCGCCCAGCTCAGCCTCGACGACGCGGTCCGGTTCGCCATCGACGACACGACGGACGCGGCTCCACCTCCCGCGCCCGCCGAACCCTCCCCGCTGACCAGGCGCGAGCTCGAGGTGGCGGACCTGGTTGCCGAGGGCCTGTCCAACCCGGAGATCGCCGCACGTCTGGTGATCTCGGTGCGTACCGCCCAGGGACACGTCGAGAACATCCTGCGCAAGCTCGGCTTCAACTCACGCTCCCTGATCGCTGCCTGGGTCACGGAGCGTCGACTGGCCGAGCGCCGAAGCAGGTAACCGAACGGGTAGATCGGCGGGTGTCCCGCCGGCGCCTTCCCGGCACCCTCGATGACGGGCACGCCTGCGTGTCCCACACGGCGGACGCGCCACCCGCCGTTCGAGACCACCCCAGGACACCCATGCCCGTGAACAAGCGCAACCCGCACCACTCCACCCCGCAGGAGCCGGACGGTCGGTACATGCAGTACGGCTACTTCTACGCGCAGCCCTCGGCCGGGATGATCCCCGGCAGCAAGAGGTTCCTGATCGCCCTCAGCGTCATCGGTGCGGTGATGATCGGCGTGCTGGCCGGCCGCGCGGCGCTCGTGGGTCGGGCCGCGCACGACGACCGACAAGTCCCAGAACGCCGGGTGATCGACAAGCCGAAGCCACGTCCCCGAGGGGGCACCCTTCGAGCACGACGGCTACCGCATCACCAGGGCTGGCGGGTCGGCGAACGAGACGGATCCCCGACCATCGCGGGCCTCGAGATCACCAATGTCAGCCACCACGACGACTGGGCCGACGAGTACCCGATGCTCATCTTCACCCTCTGGAACGGCGGGACCGCCGTCGCCCAGGTCGAGGCCTCCGGCGACGCCGTCCGGCCCGGCGAGTCGACCTCGATGGAGACCTTCTCCGGTGCCACGGAGGTCCCGGACTTCGACCGGATCACCGTCACGGGCATCTGGTGATGCGTCGCCTCCGCGGCACGGCTGTCCTGCTCGCCATCGTGGCCGGTGCGGCGAGTGCCTGCACCGATCAGCGCCGAGCCAGAGACGCCGGCGCCCAGACGTCCGAGGTCGACGACGAGCAGACCGGATCTCGTCCAACCCGCCGGCCCGGCTAGCCAGTCGGGTCGGACAACGAAAGAGCCCGGGCCACTCCATCAAGGAGGACCCGGGCTCTTGCTGTGGTGTACGCCATCAGGGACTCGAACCCCGAACCCGCTGAGTACCGGAAGTCAGGATCTGAGCGTGCCAGCCGGTCTCACCCGGACCGGCGTAGGCGCCGCAGGTCTCCGGTCGTGTCAAGAAGTGCCGTGAGAACTGCCGTCAGGAGTGCCGTCCGGATTGTCGTCGTCGTTGCTAGTAGTCAGATGACGGCGACGCCGGCGTGTACTGAGGATGCGCGCGCCGCCGTCCGTGGCCTAGGGCCAGGTGACGGTCGCGGACCGGTTGTCGTGCTGCGTCCGGCACTGCGGCTCGTCTTGGCGCGATCCAGGTCTGGGGCGCACCTGGCTAGACGGGGTGAGGATGCCAGAACCATGAGCGTGGAGGTATCCCCGAAGGGCGAGGGCGTACCCGACCTGTCTGGCAAGACCTTGGCCAAGTGGCGGAGGGCCAGATGCGTGGAACTCGCCCTGGCTGGTCACTCCTCGACGAGATCGCCCTGGAGGTTGGCTATCAGAGCAGGGGAACGGCGTGGCGAGCGGTACAGGACTCTCTCAACTCCAGGATCGCCGAGGCGGTCACGGAGCACCGCGAGCGCTCGCACGCTTGGACGCGATTCAAGCGGCGCATTGGCCGCAGGCGATCGCTGGCTCGGTCAGAGCGGCCGATCTGATCCTGCGCGTGATCGACAGGCGCACGAGCTTCTAGGGCTCGACAGCCTCACGTGCAGGGCGACCGGCCGCGGTCCCCGTCGTCATGCCCCTGAGGACGATGAGGCCGGCTCATCCGTCGCCGGGCCACCACGGCGATGTCGACGAGCCCAATCAGGCAACCAGGAAGGCAACCGAGCCCGATCCAGGCGACCCGATGAGCACGAGCGCGTGATGCTGATGGTCACCATCATCGCGGTCCCGTTCGGGGTCGCCTCTGGAAGATGATCCCCTCTCGCTGGTGAGTCCCCTCGGACGCGAGATCGTGCCGATCTCCAGGGCGGACGAGCGACCCGAACGGCATCCTGCTTGATCGCATGTGGAGGCGGATTGGCTCGTTCGAAACTCTCCCCTGCAGCGACGGACAGCGCCCGGCGAGACGATCCAGATCGAGGAGGGCGCGCGGATCGGGCTCCCTGCGCCGAGCCCCCGGCTCGCCATGCCCTACGAGGTGCGCCGTCCCCCAGTGAGACGCTCAGCTGTGGCTCACCCGTAGCGCGGGCGATGATGAGGCCACCGTCGGCCTGCTCGAGCTGCGCGCAGCCGAACTCCGTCTGCACCCATCCTGCACCGCCAGCATGTCCTGCTCCGAGGTCGTGGGGAGACCGAGGTGCACCCACACGATTCCGCTGCGTCCTCGGCGACAACCTCCTCCACGGTGACTCGCTTCCCGAGCCGGGCAGATATCACTGCGCGGCGGGTCCGCGGCCTCAGCCTCCCCTCCCGCCCAGGCATGACGACCCTGGCCCTTTCCGTGATCCGCATGCCCCACCGCAGTCAAAGTGACCTGAGGCGTGCGTGCGAAGCCCAGTCGGAATGGACCCGGTTGCGAGTCGTGGGTCGAGTTGTCGGGCGAATATGGGTCAACCTTCCGAAAAGCAGGTAAGCAAACCCGTCACCCGGCGGGTGTCCCGGCGCTCTGGGGGCGCGGCCCCCATGCGGATCAGGGACGTGGGACGGCGAGGTGGTCAACCGCCTCGTCGTGTGTCGTCCCTCAGACACCCCTGGCCCCGGGCGCTCGCGTTTAACCCGGGGCCGGGGGCTGCCCGACCGAGACCGCTGGCAGCGCTGCATAGCAGAACCAGAGGGTCGCTGAGCGCCTTCCGTAACAGCCTGACCGCACCCCCACCAGGAGTTCTTCCAATCAGACCGCCTAGCCAACGCCCGACCCCGACATGGCCTCCCTGCGCGGGCAGCTGACTGACGCCCTGCGGCACACGGACTCCACCGTCGACCTCGATTGTCGTGCATCCGGTCACCGCGCTGGTCGTGCTCAACATCAGTCTGCCCGACCTCGCGGAAGCCGAACGTCTCCGTGCGGAGGAAGAGGCCAGGATCGACATCGCGATGGTGGAAGCCGCTACAGCAGCGGCGGCTACGTCTTCGCCCCGGTGTTCGCCGCCGACGGCTGACGAGACAGGCACGTGAACCCATATGTCAACGGATGTCTCCTTGGCCATGTTCGGCGATCCTCGATGACGGATCCCCTGCTCAGATTGAGGCGGCGGCGCGCTGGCTCTCGGCAGGCGGGACTGGACATCGCCGACATGTTCATGTGAGCCGCGGTCAGCGTGGAGGGACGGACTGTGAGGCTCACGACGTGAAGCGGCTGGAGCCAGGACTCTTCTCGGCGACCGGTACCGGCTGGAGGGCGCGTCGCATCGGGGGGTATGGGCGACGTTTGGAGAGCGAGGACGACGTCCTCCAGCGAAGGGTCGCGGTGAAGGTGATGCGCCCCGACCCCGACACGAGGAGCTGTTCGCCCTCGTTTCCGTGACGAGGCGCTGCACTCCGCGGGCTGATCCACACCAACATCGCCACCCTCTTCGACTACGGCGAGGACGACGGGCTGGCATTCCTGGTGATGGAGCTCGTCGACGGCAATCCGTTGTCGCAGCTCATCCGCGAGCGCGGACCACTGCCCGCCGACCAGGTCCGGTCGGTGATCGGCCAGTGCGCCCTGGCGCTGGGCGTCGCGCACGCGGCCAAGCTGGTCCACCGCGACGTGAAGCCGGCGAACATCCTGGTTCGCGAGGACGGCCTCGTGAAGCTCACCGACTTCGGTATCGCCGGGCGGCCGACGCCTCCGGCCACACGGTGCCGGGGACTGTCGGGACGCCGGCGTACATCAGCCCGGAGCAGGCGCTCGGCCGTCCAGCGACCGGTGCCTCCGACCTGTACGCCTTCGGCGTCGTCGGTCACGAGATGCTGGCGGGGCCAAGCCGTTCGACAAGCCGACGCCGCTTGCTACCGCGATGTGCCACCTCCACGAGCACCGCCACCGCTGCCCGACGACGCCCCGGAGGCCCTGGTCGGCGTGATCGAAGGGCTGCTCGCCAAGGACCCAGGCGACCGACCTGCGAACGCCGGGCATCGCGATCCGGCTGGCTGGCCGATCACGAGATCATGGGTTGGCTCGGCCTGGCGCAGGCGGTCTACGGCGAGTCGGCGCTGGAAGAGGACTTAGTCCCTGAGGAGAGTCCGCTGCCAGAGGAACCCACAGTCACCGTCGCCGTCGACCTCGCTGCGCTGCCGGAGGACTAGGACACCACCCTGCGGGCCGGCTGGGAACGCAGTGCTCTGGACCGAGTGCTAGCGCCGGCGAGGTAGCGTGGTCGCTGCCTCGCGCAGGTCGGGCTGGACGCTGAGCGGGTTAGCCGACCGCAGCGAGCCGCTCCTCGTCTGCCGGTGCGGGGTTGTCGGCGAGGTCGGTGCGCAGGTCCCGCATGATGCGAGACAGCAGCCGGGAGACCTGCATCTGGGTGACGCCGATGTCGTCGGCGATCTCCTGCTGGGTCCGCCCTCGAAGAACCGCATGTACAGGATCCGCCGGTCCCGTCCCGGAGCCCGCGCACCACGGGGGCCAGCGTGGCCCGTGCCTCGGCTGCCGCCTGGGCGGGTCGTCCTCGCGCATCAGGTCGGCCGCGGTCGCGGGCGGTACCGCCTCCGGCACCGGCCGGTCGAGGGAGCCGGGGTGAAGCAGCCGTTGGTGGCGATCGCCTCGGTGACGGGCTCGAGGTCGAGGCCGAGGTGGTCGGCGATCTCCGAGGGGCGGGGGGAGCGGCCAAGCTCTGGAGCAGCTCCGCTTCGGCCCGGCGTGATCTGGGCCTGCCTCCTGGACCCGCGGGGTGGCCGGATGGCCAGCCGAGGTCGCGGAAGTGTCTTCAGCTCGCCGCGGATGGTGGGGACCGCGTAGGAGAGGAAGTCCTGATCGTGGTTCGGGTCGAGTCGCGGGCGGCCCGGGTAGCGCCGCATAGGCGACCTGGACCAGGTCGTCCTGCTCATGCCGCGGTTGACGTAGCGGCGGCGACGCGCGGGCCACCCCCATGTTGATCCCCACCACGTAGCCCAGCAGCTGTTCGCGGCGGCCCTCGCTGCGGGTCCGGGCCGCGGTCGCGAGTGCTCGGGCGGTGCGGTCACGGCGATGCTGACGAGTCAGGACATGGGCAGGAGGGTCACCGGTCAACCTGCCGACGCCCTTCACCTCCTGGAAGCAACGAGCGGGGTTTGCTGTGGTTCGACAGGGTTCGGAAGGACCCGCCTGGTCCTCGATGCGAGCCTGCCCGCCACCTACCACCGGGAAAACGACCCCTAGAGGTGGGGACGTCCAGGTGCCGACCGAGATTCGCTACGGCTCGATGGCCTGGGACACGACACCCCGGTGCGGACCGGGTCAAGATCGTGGACCGTAGTCGACGTGGGGCACCGATCGGGTGTCCCCGGCGAACCCACTCCGGCTCCGGTAGGCCGTTTACGAGCCTGGACCGATTAGGCACGGGGGCTCCGGCAGCGTGGCTCAGCCAGACAACTCGCTGGTCGTAGGGGGGGAGGAGAGGAGGGAGAGGGAGAAGGGTGCGCCGGAACGTGGCTTGGGGACGGACATCCCCAGAGATCTCATCTATCCGGTCGTGCGAAGCCGCCGTCGGTCTCGCTCGCGGCGACGATCAGGGGTCCCGTGGCAGCTCCACCTCCCCCAGCAAGCTCCCCTTCCCTCCAGATCTACGTCCAACTGGTCCTCAGGGACCGGCTTCTCCCGATCAGCTCCGGTCACTTCGCATCGTTTCCCGAGCCCGGGAAGCATTCACGAGACGCCCGACGGCGCTCACCTGTCAGATAGGCGGCTGATCACGACCGCGCTCCGCCGGCGACGCGGACAGGGAGGTTTCTGGTGCGCGCCAGGTGGTCGCACTGCGGTCCCCACCCTTTCAGGCGTGAAGGCCGGCACGGTCCTGGGTTGCACTGTTCCGTTATGCGGACGGGGCTCTGAGGGGAGCCGTGATGGCCTCCGCGACTGGGGAGTGGGGACGCCGTGAGCGACGGTGCACGGGAAGGGCAGGGGAAGCGGGGGCCGTCGTCGGCGGGAGCCCGCGCATCCTGGCCGGCCCGGGCGGTCCGGCCCGGTTGGCTGGATCATGGAGTGCAAGGTGATGCCGACCTGGACCCGCCGGGAGGGTGGGCGCTGGACTTCATGGCCTTCATGCTCACCGTCGCGGCGATTGCGTGGGGGATTTTCCTGATCGGCCAGGGGCAGCCGTAGACCCGGATGGGACTGCAGTTCCACCTGTCCGCGATTCTTCCAGCCGCCGATCGACGCACTGTCCGGCAGACCGCGCTGCGGCCTGGTGACCCCCTGGCCGCGATGTCGGCGCGCCTCGGAGCCCGGTGGCCGGTCCGGGCGTGGCCCCCGCCGCCTGTAGGGACCGCTCCGGGTCGTCGGCATCGCGGCCACCCACGCCTTGGGCACCGAATCTTGGGGGATACCGGGGTGAGACAGGGTACTGGCTCGGTATGGCGAGCGAGCAGGGCGAGGAGCAGGCGAGACGGAGGACCTACACGCGGCGGCAGTTCATGGAGTACCGCCGCGTCATGGACGACGGGCAGCCTTGTTGGGTCGCGCAGGAGGCCGTCACGACCGCGGCCCTCGAACACCCCGACTGGGACCTGGACGAAGAGATGACGTGGGCCGAGTGGGAAGAGCGCGAGCACCCCGAGGGAGTCTCCCCTCGCTGACCTGCAGCCGGGCATCCCGGAACACGGCGTAGCACCGCCGGACTCCGACCCCCCGGCGACGGCGTCCTGCATTCCGCGGGCGGGGTGTAGGCGGTGCACGTCATCCGTCGAGCTTCTTCAGGATCCGGTCAACGTCCTCGGCTAGCGTGCGCACCGTCGTCTCGATCTGCGTGAGCCGGGCGTTGCCCTGATCGGGGTCCTTCTCCTTGCAGTACCGAAGCTCGCCCCTCGGCGTTATAGGCCCCCAGCACCATGTTCACGCGCTCGGCGATCCTCTCCAGATCGGCGTCGCTGAGCGGCATGTCGTTGGCGTAGGACTGCCCCCTGTTCGGCTCGAAGCAACCCAGATCACGAGTGGCGACGCACCCGGGGGCCAGCTTCCGAAAGCAGGTAAGCAAACCCGTCACCCGGCGGGTGTCCCGGCGCTCTTGTGGGCGCGACCCTTGATGCGGATCAGGGACGTGGGGACGGCGAGGTGGTCAACCGCCTCGTCCGTGTGTCGTCCCTGAGACACCCCCGGCCCCGGGCGCTGGCGTTTTACCCGGGGCTGGGGGCTGCCCGACCACGCCGCCGACAGCACGAGGCGAACGCAGAACCAAGGCTTCGGAGCATCCTTCCTTCGCTGCCTGATCAGCACCCTCACCAGGAGTTCTTCCGATCATGATCGCCCAGCACACCGCTTCCCCTGATGTGGCCGTCCTGCACGAGCAGCTGAACGACGCCCTGCGCCACACGGACGCCACGGTCACCTCGATCGCAGCGCTGATCCTGCTCAGCATCACCCTGCCCGAACTCTCGGAAGCCGAACGACTCCGTGCCGAAGAGGAGATCAGGATCGACATCGCGATGGTGGAAGCCCGCTATAGCGGCAGCGGCTACGTCTTCGCCCCGGTGTTCGCACAGACGGCTGACTGAGCTCCGCCAACAGCAACGCGCCGGCCCATACCGAGGGGCCGACCGTGAGCCCATCAGCACGAGCGCTGGAGGAAACTGAGCGGGTTGTTGTCATCCCGGCCACCGTCGCGGGCCACGGCCTGACGTTCCGGCGCTGCCGGCCATGCCCGTTCAACTAGGGTGACTCCATCGCAACGCCAGCCTTCTACACCTCGTTCGTGGGCCGCAGGTCACTGCTGGCCGATGTTCGCGAGCATCTCGGGTCGTCCCGGATCGTCGCCCTGGTGGGGCCCGGCGGGGTGGGGAAAACTCGGGTCGCCGTGGGGTTCGCCGAGGTGGAGCGGCGCAGCTACCGCGACGGGTGTTGGGTGGTGTGGCTTGCCGAGGTTGCGGAACCCGCGTTGCTGAGCCCTGCTGTCGCCGAGGCACTGGGCCTCCAGGCAGCGGACCGGCCATGGGATGTCGAGACACTGGCCGACTACCTTGCCGACCGGGCTGCGCTACTGGTGCTCGACAACTGCGAACACCTGGTGCCCGCGATCGGGGATCTGGTGCACGAGCTCCGCGCGACCTGTCCGAACCTCAGGTTCCTGCTGACCAGCCGGCGGCCGCTCGGGCTGAGCGGCGAGGACGTGGTGGTCGTACCACCGCTCAGCGTTCCCGACGACGGGAGTGCAGCCGCGCCGGAGGCCATCGCCCACTATGAGGCGGTCAACCTGTTCGTGGACCGCGCGACCTCGGCCCGCGCCGACTTCCGGGTGACCCCGGACAACGCGGCGGCCGTGGCGGGCTTGTGCCGGGATCTGGACGGCATGCCGCTGGCCATCGAGCTGGCGCTGCCCGGGTCCGGGTGATGTCCCCGGCGGAGATTCGGGACAGCCTCACCGAACGCCTCCGAGTCCTGACCACGGGCTACCGGGACGCCGCCGACCGGCACGGGTCATTGCGTGCCTGCGTCGAGTGGTCCTACCGTGTGCTCCGAGATCGAGCAGAAGTTCTGGGCGCGGTCATCGGTGTTCACGGGGGGATACGACTTCGCGGCCGCGGCTGCCGTGTGTGAGGCGGACGATCTGCCGGCTGGGGAGATTCTCGACCTTGTGAGCGGACTGGTCGACCAGTCGATCGTCATCGCCGAGCACACCGGTACCGGCCACACGAGGTACCGCATGCTCACCGACATCCGGCAGTTCGGCCTGGAGCGGGCAGAGAAGGACGGCGACTCCGCGGAATGCAGGAGCGGCACGCCACCTGGTGCGCGGAGTCGGTCTCCCAGTTCGACGCTGAGGCATGCGGGCCGCAGCAGGTTGCCTGGCTGCGACGACTGCGCATGGAGCATGCCAACCTGCAGGCGGCCTCGAACACCTCGCCACGAACGCCCGATGCCCAGAAGCCGGCCTGGTGATGGCGGGGAGCTGGACCTGTACTGGTCCGCCTCCGGATTGCTGGACGAGGCCCGTCACTGGCTGGAGACCGGGTTGGTCACCGGTGATGGGACTGCTCAGGAGCGTGCCGGGCGATGGCCCTCGCCGCGCGGTTCGCGGCATTGCAGCACGACCGGGGCCGAGCCGGGACAGTCCGACGCGGGAACCAGCTGGCCATCACCATCGATGACCCCAGTCGCTCGGCTGCTGCTGGTGCCGGCCGCCATGCTCGCGGTCTGGGACGGCACCCCCCCGCCGCGGCAGCCGATCAGGCCGACCTGGCGGTGACGCTCTGCGAACCGTCCACCCTGCCGGGCCAGCCGATGGCGCTCTTCGTTGCCGGTCTCTGCCACGGTTTCGCTGGAAACAGCGTGGAGGCGTCCGCCCGGCATCGC
>CAWJNT010000009.1:0-898995 GCA_963844305.1 uncultured Actinomycetota bacterium | reverse complement strand
AGGGCGAAGGCTGCCACACGCATACAGTGGCGTCGGTTCCCGAGCACGCCGCCAGTAGAACACACGTGATCACCGTCTCTCGTGACATGGGTCGCGTGAACGTGCAGTAAGCGTCGCCTTCCGCCTAGCCTTGGTAGACGTGCCGGAACTGTCCGCCGATGCCCCGATCGGCATCTTCGACTCCGGCTTCGGCGGACTCACCGTGGCCCGGTCGGTCATCGACCAGCTGCCGCACGAGTCGGTCCTCTACGTCGGCGACACCGCCCGGCAGCCCTACGGCCCCAAGCCGATCGCCGAGGTGCGCGAGTACGCCCTCGAGTGCCTCGACCACCTCGTCGAGCACGGCGTCAAGGCGCTGGTCATCGCCTGCAACTCCGCCAGCGCGGCGATGCTCCGCGACGCCCGCGAGCGCTACGACGTCCCCGTCGTCGAGGTCATCCTCCCGCGACCCGGCGCGCGGTCGCCGCCACCCGCAGCGGCCGGATCGGCGTCATCTGCACCCGCGCGACCGCCGAGTCGATGGCCTACGACGACGCGTTCGCCGCCGCCCCGCACGTCAAGCTTTCACGCAGGCCTGCCCGCGCTTCGTGGACTTCGTCGAGGCCGGGATCACCGGCGGCGACGAGCTGCTCGCCGTCGCCCACGACTACCTCGACCCCCTGATCGCGGCCGGCGTCGACACCCTGATCCTCGGCTGCACGCACTACCCGCTGCTCACCGGCGTCATCTCCTACGTCATGGGCGACGACGTGACCCTGGTCAGCAGCGCGGAGGAGTGCGCCAAGGACGTCTACAAGATGCTGGTCCGCACCGAGCTGATGCGCGACGGCGGCGACGCCGACGTACGACTTCCTGACCACCGGCGCGCCCGACGAGTTCGAGACCATCGGCCGGCGCTTCCTCGGCCCCGAGATGGTGGCCGCCTCCCAGTTCGCCGGGGGCCTGATCGCATGAGGCTCACAGTCGTCGGCTGCTCCGGCTCCTACCCCGGCCCGGAGCTCGCCGGCCAGCTGCTACCTGCTCGAGGCCGAGCACGACGGCCGCACCTGGCGGGTGCTGCTCGACCTCGGCAGCGGCGCCCTCGGCGCACTGCACCGGTACGCCGACCCGCTCGTCGATCGACGCGGTGTTCCTCAGCCACCTGCACGCCGACCACTGCCTCGACCTGTGCGGCTACTACGTGATGCGCAAGTACCACCCCGACGGCCAGCAGCCGCGGATCCCGGTCTAGGGCCCGACGGCACGGCCGACCGGATGGCCCGCGCCTACGACCTGCCGACCGACCCGGGATGCACGAGGAGTTCGACTTCCGCGAGTACGACGGCCCGGTCGAGCTCGGCCCGTTCACCGTGACCCCGTCCCGGTCGAGCACCCGGTCCCGGCGTTCGGCCTGCGGGTCTGCGCGGGCGGCGTCACGCTCGGCTACTCCGGCGACACCGGTCCGTGCGACGCGCTCGACGCGGTCGCGGAGCGGCGCCGACCTGCTGCTGGCCGAGGCGTCGTTCCAGTCGCGGCCGACAACCCGCCGAGCTGCACCTCACCGGCGCCGAGTGCGGCGAGGCGGCCACCCGGGGCCGGGTCGAAGCCGCCTGGTGCTCACCCACGTCCCGCCGTGGTACGAGCCGCAGGACGCGCTGCCCGAGGCGCGCACGACGTACGACGGCGACATCGAGGTCGCCCGAGCCGGCAGTGGTCTTCGACCTCGAGGTCGGCGCCCGCCGGGCCGGGTCACATCTGCTGCGGGGCCTCCAGCCCGAGCAGGTCGAGGCCGGTGACGATCGTGCTCACGGTGAGCCCGCAGAGCGCGAGCCGCGACGCGCGGGTGGCCGGATCGGCCTTGAGCACCGGGCAGCTCTCGTAGAACGTGCTGAACGCCCGGGCGACCCCGAACAGGTAGCCGCACAGGCGGTGCGGCTCGAGCGGCGCCGCCGACCCCGGTGACGACCGTGCCGAAGCCGAGCAGGTGCAGGGCGAGCGCACGCTCGGCCGGATCGTCGACGCGATCGCGCCGGCGGCCTCGTCGGGGGTCGTACCGGCCGCGCGGAAGATCGAGCGGATCCGCGCGTCGGCGTACTGCATGTAGGGCCCGGTGTTGCCGGTCAGGGCGAGCATCCGGTCCAGGTCGAAGACGTAGTCGCTGTCATGGTCGACCGAGAGGTCGGCGTACTTCACCGCGCCGATGCCGACCTGCGGGGCGATCGCGGCGCGGTCGTCTCGTCGAGTCGGGCGTTCTTCGTCGACGTCCCGCGGCGCGCGGTCGACCGCCTCGTCCAGCAGGTCGCCAGCTTGACCGGCGTCGCCGGACGCGGGTCCGGAACATCTTGCCGTCCGCGCCGAGGACGTTGCCGAACTGCGACGTGCACCGGCCTCGACGTCGTCGGGCAGCCAGCCGGCCCGCGGGCGGTCGCGAAGACCATCGCGAAGTGCAGCGCCTGCGGGGCGCCGACGACGTAGAGCATCCGGTCGACGTGCAGTTCCTCGACCCGGTAGCCGGATGGTGGCGAGGTCCGTCGTGGCGTAGCCGTAGCCGCCGTCGGACTTGCGGACGATCAGCGGCACCGGTCGCCGTCCCGGCCGGTGAAGCCCGTCGGGAACACGCACAGCGCGCCGTCGCTGATCCGCGCGAGCCCCCGCTGCCTCGAGCTCGGCGCACGACGCCGGCGAGCATCGGCGTTGTAGCGAGCTCTCGCCGGCGATGTCGTCGTCGGTCAGCGTGACCCCGAGCCGGTCGTAGACCGCGTTGAAGTAGCGCTTGCGACTGCGTCGACGAGCTCGCCGCCACAGTGCCAGCGTCGCCGGCGTCGCCGCCCTGCAGCGCGACCACCCGGCCGCGGCGCGCGGTCGGCGAACGTCCGGGTCGCCGTCGAACTTGCCCGCGCCGCCTGGTAGAAGGCGTTCGAGGTCGCTCGACCGCAGCGCGCCTCGGCCGAGTCCTCGCCGATGTCGAGCAGGTGCTCGATGAGCATGCCGAACGGCGTGCCCCAGTCGCCGATGTGGTTCTGCCGGATGACGTCGTGGCCGAGGCCTCGAGCATGCGGGCCAGCGCGTCGCCGATGACCGTCGATGCGCAGGTGGCCGACGTGCATCTCCTTGGCGACGTTCGGGCGCGGAGTAGTCGACCGCGACCGTCTGCGGCGCCTGGCGCGGCACGCCGAGCCGCGGGTCGGCCGCCATGGCCGTCGACCTGCTCGGCGATCCACCGCGTCGGGCAGGGTCAGGTTGATGAAGCCCGGCCCGCTGATCTCGCGGCCTCGCACGACGTCGTCGAGGTCGAGGTGCTCGACGATCGCGGCGCGACCTCGCGTGGCGGGAGCCGGAGCCGTTTGGCGAGGGCCATCGCGGCGTTGACCTGGACGTCGGCGAACTGGCTCGGTCGCAGCACCGGGTCCGTGTCGCGGTACTCCGGTCCGAAGGCCTCCTCGATCGCGCGGGACACCCCCGGAGCGAGCACGGCGGACGGCGACGGCACGCGGGTCAGACCAGGCCGGCGTCGTGGACCAGATCGCGATCTGCACCCGGTTGGTGACCTGGAGCTTGTCGAAGAGCCGCGACACGTGCGCCTTCACGGTGGGCACCGAGAGGTACAGCTCGGCGCGATCTCGGCGTTGCTCAGGCCGCGGCCGACGGCCAGCGCCACGTCCCGCTCGCGCTCGGTCAGCAGGCGAGCCGGGTCTCGGCCTCGGTGGCCCGGTTGTTCCCGTCGTCGCTTGCGGAAGCGGGTGAGCACGGTCGGGTGACCGACGGGAGAGCATCGGCTCGCCGCCGAGACCTTGCGGATCGCGTCGACGATCTGGGCCGGCGGGGTGTCCTTGAGCAGGAAGCCGTCGGCGCCGGCGGCGAGGGCCCCGAACACGTGCTCGTCGGCGTCGAACGTGGTCAGCACGATCACCCGGGGTGGCTCCGGCCGGGCGTGCAGCTCGCGGGTGGCGTCGAGCCCGTTGAGGCGGGGCATCCGGATGTCCATGAGCACCACGTCGGGCTCGAGCTCGCGCGGCCGGGTCACCCGTCGCGGCCGTCGCCGGCCTCGCCGACGACGTCCAGGTCGGCCTGGCCACCCAGCATCAGCGCGAGCGCGGAGCGCACCAACGGGTCGTCGTCGACGATCAGGACCCGAGTCGTGTCGTCGTTCACGCTTCCCACGGTATCCATCCGCGGAGCACGAACATCGACCGTCCCGCCGCGACTCGAGCCGGCCGCCCCGCAGCTCGGCCCGCTCGGACAGCCCGATCAGGCCGAGCCCGGAGCCGGGCGTCGCGCTCGGGCCGAAGCCCAGCGGGTTGCGCAGCAGGATGTCGACGCCGTCGTCGGGGGAGCCGCTGACCTGGATTGTCAGCCGGGCGCCGGGCGCGTGCTTGCGGGCGTTGGTGATGCCTTCCTGGACGATCCGGTAGACGGTCCGCCCGACGACGTCGGGCACGGCCGTCTCGGCGTGCAGCGAGGTCGAAGTAGTCGATGCTGCAGCCCGGCGTCGCGGGCCTCGGCGACCAGCCCCGGGAGGTCGGCGTACGTCGGCTGCGGCTGGTCGAGCGGCTCGCCGGTGCGGCGTCGCGGAGCACCCCGAGCACGCCGCGCAGGTCGGTGAGCGCCTCGTGCGCCGCCACCTGGATCACCGCCGCGTTGGCCCGCAGCTCCTCGGCGTCGAGGTCCTCGCGGAACGCCATGGCACCGGCGTTCATCGAGATCTGCGAGATCCGGTGGGCGAGCACGTCGTGCATCTCCCGCGCGATCCGCGCTCGTTCGTTGCCGCGCGCCTGGGCGACCCGCAGCTCCTGCTCGGCCTCGGCCCGCTCGGCGCGTTCCGCAGCGTCCAGATCAGCTCGCGGCGGGAGCCGATGTACATGCCCCAGCCGAGGGCGCCCGCCACGAAGATCGTGTTCACGGTCGAGGGTCAGCCATGCCGGCTCGTCGCCCTGGACCGGCTGGATGTGCACGATGGTCTGCCCGGCCGCCAGGCTCACCGCCGCCCGACGCGCGATCTGCCACAGCCGGCGCCGCGTCGCGACCGACACCGCCGCGAGCATGCCCGGGCCGGCGGCGAGGCCGGAGACCGCCGACAGCACGCCGGTGAACACGCGATCGGCACCGGCCACCGGCGGCGGAAGAAGACGGCCACGAGGGCGACCGCGCGAGCGCGACGTCGAGGAGGAACAGATCCTCGTGCTCGGCTCTGCGCCTCCGCCATCGGGGGCCACGCCGCGGCGGACACCGCGAGCATGACCACGATCCGCCAGGCGTGACTCCACAGGGTCAGCGGCGGTGAGTACTCCTCGGGCGTGGGCCGGTCCACGCAGCCAAGGCTAGGGCGGCGACTCGGAGCGGCGCAGGCTGCCGCGGTCGCGGCGGACCCCCTACTAAGGTATGCACGACACGATCCCGCGGGCCGATGTCCCGCGCTCCGCGTACAGCGAGGATGGTCCGCATGATCAAGGTCGAAGGACTCACCAAGAAGTACGGCGCATTCACCGCCGTCGACGACGTCAGCTTTGTCTGCCAGCCGGGAAGGGTGACCGGATTCCTCGGGCCCAACGGTGCGGGCAAGACCACCACGATGCGCGTGATGGTCGGCCTGACCCCGCCCAGTCACGGGCAGGTCACCATCGGCGGCCACCTCTACCACGACCTCCCCAACCCGGGACGCCACGTCGGCGCGTCACCGCGCCGATCGGGAGCGCTGCTCGGGCACGCAGGGGAGTGTGTCACAGGCCTGGTTGCCTGCTGCGGGGACTAGCGTGAGGGCGCGTGGCGACGGATCCGAGGCGTACGGCGCTGCGTGCGCTGCCGGCGGTCTGGTCGCTCGCGCTGGCGCTGGTCCTGCTCGGACCGGCCCTCGCACCCGGCTACGTCCTGAGCTACGACATGGTCTGGGTGCCCGACCTCGCCCTCCGGCCGGACTTCCTGGGCCTCGGCTCCGGGCTGCCGCGCGCCGTACCGTCCGACGCGGTCGTGGCCGTCCTCGACGAGGTCTTGCCCGGGATGCTGCTGCAGAAGCTCGTGCTCGTCGGCATGCTGACCGCCGGCGGGAGCGGGCGCCGCGGCTCTGGCCCGGCAGCTGCCGACCCCGGCTCGCTGCGCTGGCCGCGTCGGTCTACGTGTGGAACCCGTACGTCGTCGAGCGGCTGGTCCTCGGCCACTGGCCCGTGCTCGTCGGCTACGCGGTCCTGCCGTGGCTGGTGGTCGCCGCGCGGCGGCACCGGCAGGGCGGACGCCTGCCGGCCGCACTGTTTCTGCTCGTGCCGCTGGGAAGCCTGAGCGCCAGCGCCGGGCTCGCGACGGCGCTCGTCGTGCTGGCGTTCGGCCTGGTCCGGGCCCCGGCAGGCGCCAACGCCCGCCTCGTCGGCCTGGTGGCGGCGGCGAACGCGCCCTGGGTCGTGGCCGGACTGCTCCATGCCGCAGACGCCACCTCCGACGCCGCAGGCGCCCGGCTCTTCGCCGGCCAGGACGAAGGGATGCTGCCCGGCACCGCTGGCCTTCCTCGGCCTCGGCGGGATCTGGAACCAGCAGGTCGTGCCGGAGACCCGCGATGGGCTGCTGGCCGTGCTGCTCCTGGTCGTGCTGGTCGGGCTGGCCGCGGTCGGGGTGCGGTCGTGGCGAGCCGCGACCGTGCGCCGCGACCAGGTCGCGTTCGTCGCGTGCTGGCTCGTCGGCTGGGGCGTGGCGGTGCTCAGCTGGGCGGCGCCGGACGCCACCGGCTGGCTGGCCGAGAGCGTGCCCGGCGGTGGCCTGCTCCGGGACGGCACCCGGCTGCTGGGGTTGTGCGTCCCGCTGCTGGCCGTCCTCACGGCGCACGGTGTGGCATTCGTCGCCGCCCGGCTCGGCGGTGCGCTCCAGGGCGCGGTCGTGGCCGGACTGCTCGCGCTGGTGCCGCTCGCGTTCCTGCCCGACGCCGGATGGGGGAGCTCGGGCCGCCTCGGCACGGCCGACTACCCGGCGTCGTACGAGCAGGCCCGCGACCAGGTCGGCACTGCCGACGGCGCCGACGTGCTGCTGCTGCCGTTCAGCGCGTTCCGGGCGCCGGTGTGGAACGACCGGCGCATCGTCCTCGACCCCCTGGGCCGGTACCTCCGCCCCGACTACGTCGCCAGCGACGTCCTGGTCGTCGGGGACACCGAGGTGGCGGGGGAGGACCCGCGCGGTGACGACGTACGCCGCGCGCTCGACCAGCCGACCGCCCCGGCGCGGGCTGCAGCGCTGGCCGCACTCGGGATCGGGGTGGTCGCCGTCGACCGCGAGGCGCCCGGCGAGGCCGTCGAGGTGGCCGGCGAGGTGCTGCTGGAGACCGACGACCTCCGCGTCATCGGTCTTGGTGACGTCGACGACCGATCCGGCGCCGACGTCGTGGTGGCTGGGCATGCTGGTCGCGTGGGCGGCGTACGTCGGCGCGGTGGTCACGGGTGTGGTCCGGGGCCCCGGAGTGAGACTTGCGCAACTCATCGGTAACAAACGGCGTCGCGGAGGGCTCAATTCGTAGTCAGCGCTGCTAGAGTCTCGTCGACCTTAGGGAGGGTTCAGTGGGAGGAAGCATCATCGGGGCCATCGCGGCTCTGGTTGTCGGCGCGGCCGTGGCCTCGGCCACCGTCATCGGCCTCGTGTCGTCTCAGCAGGGTGCGCCGGAGCGGTCCCCGGGCAGTGTCAGCGAGCCCGTGATCCCCTACGGCAGCAACTGACCTTCCGCGTCACCCGTTCTCGTCGGGGTCCTGCGCGCTCACCCGCGCACCCGCCATCGCATCGGCGATCACCTGCGCGAACGACCCCTGGGCGTGCCACCACGTGAAGCGGTGGCTCATGTCCTGCGCGCCGGCCGAGAGCTTCTCGCGCAGGCCCGGGTCGGTCAGCACGCTGCGCAGCCCGGCCACGAACTCGTCGAGGTCGTCGGCCAGCAGCCCGGACCGTCCCTCCTCGATCGACTCCCGGGTGCCGCCGGCGGACCGGTAGGCGACCGTGGGCGTCCCGTAGGTCCCCGCCTCCCCGATGACCAGCCCCCAGCCTTCCTTCAGTGACGGCAGCGCCATCACCCAGGAGCTGGCGTAGATCTCGCTGCGCCGCTCCTCGCTGACGTGGCCCGCGAAGGCGACCCACTCGCCGGCGCCGTGCTCGCGGGCGTACGCCGCCAGCTCCTCCTCCCACCAGCCCGACCCGGCCACCGTGAGGTGCACGTCGAGCAGCTCGGCCCGCAGCCGCAGGCAGGCCTCGATGGCGTGCTCGACCTGCTTGTGCGGCACCAGCCGCCCGACCGTGCACATCGACGGGGTGGACGTCTTGCGGGACGCCGGGTGCCGGCGCCGGGTCGGAGCCGTTGTGCACCACCGCGATCCGGTCGGCGCCGACGCCGAGACCGACCAGCTCGCCCTTGGTCGCCTGCGACACCGCGACGTACTGGCAGCGGCGGTAGAGGCGGGGCGCGAGCCGGCTCTCGATCCGCCAGCCGACCCGGCCCATCAGCCCGGGGTAGACCACCGGCCACTGCTCGCGGTGCACGTGGTGCACGAGCACCACGACCGGCGCGTCGGGTCACCAGGCGGGTGAAGAACGGCAGGCCGTTCTGGACGTCCACCACGACGTCGACCCGCCCGAACCTCCGGGTCGCGAGCAGCTGCATGCCACGGAGGTACACGCTCAGCTTCGAGCCGCGGCGTACGAAGCGGATGCCGTCGACGGTCTCGTCGGCGGGGGCCTCGTCGTGGGCGGCACAGAAGATCGTGACCCGGGCGCCGCGCTCGACCAGCCCGCGCGCCACCTTCTCGAGGTAGACGCTCGGCGCCCCCCGCCTCGGGGTTGGTGGTGTCGCGCCAGCTGAAGAAGACGACGTGGCGGCCGTCGAGGGTCACATGGTCCTGCACCGAGGAACCTTACCGGCGAGTAGCCGGACGGGTGGAGTCGTCGATGACCCCTAGGAGCGGGGGGATAGTGTCTGCCCGTGTTCAGCCCTTCCACGCCACCGGATCGGCCGTGGCGTGCGTCGCTGGGACGCTCGGTGCGGCTGCTGCGTGAGTTCCGCTACGAGCAGCCGGACCCCGCCCGCTTCTACACCGCGCTGGCGCGCGACTCGGCCCAGCAGCTCTCGCAGTACGTCGACCTCGGCGGCCGGCGGATGCTCGACGTGGGCGGCGGCCCCGGCTTCTTCCGCGACGCGTTCACCGACGCCGGGGCGACGTACTTCGCGCTCGACTCCGACGTCGGCGAGCTGTCCGGACAGGGGAGATCGCGCCCGGCACCGTCATCGGCAGCGGGATGCAGCTGCCGTTCGCGGACGCCGCCTTCGACGTCACCTACTCCTCCAACGTGCTCGAGCACGTGCCCGCGCCGTGGCGGATGGCCGAGGAGATGCTGCGGGTGACCCGCCCGGGCGGGCTCGTCTTCCTCAGCTACACCACCTGGTACGGCCCCTGGGGCGGTCACGAGACCGCGCCCTGGCACTACCTCGGCGGCCGCAGGGCCCGGCGACGCTACGCGCGGACGCACGGCAAGGAGCCGAAGAACAAGTACGGCGAGTCCCTGTTCAAGGTGACCGTGCGCGCCGGCCTGTCCTGGGCCGCGCCGGCAGGAGCTCGGCGACGTCATCGACCTCACCCCTCGCTACAACCCGTCCTGGAGCCGTGGCTGCTGCGCGTGCCCCTGCTGCGCGAGGCGGTGACATGGAACCTGGTGCTCGTCCTGCGGAAGAGGTGACCGAGCAGCACGACGAGCAGCGGGCGCGCACGATGCTGCGCATCGCGGCCGGGTGCATGCTGCTGGTCGGGATCGCGTTCGTCCAGTCCCCGGGCTTCCTGATCGCGGACACCAAGTTCGACCTCGCCGTCGACCCGATCGGGTTCCTCGGCCGGGCCACGCATCTCTGGGACGACCAGGGCGCGTTCGGCCAGCTGCAGAACCAGGCCTACGGCTACCTGTGGCCGATGGGACCGTTCTTCTCGCTGGGCCAGCTCCTCGACCTGCCGGGCTGGGTCGTGCAGCGGCTCTGGCTGGCGCTCGTCATGTGCGTCGCCTTCGTGGGGACGGCCCGGCTGGCCCGCGCGCTCGGCGTACGCTCCGACGTCGCGTGCCTGGTCGCTGCGTTCGCGTACGCCACGTCGCCGCGGATGCTGAGCACGATCGGGCCGATCTCGATCGAGGCCTGGCCCAGCGCTCTCGCCCCCTGGGTCCTGCTGCCCCTCGTCATCGGCGCCACCCGCGGCTCGCCTCGGCGGATGGCGCTGCTCTCGGCCCTGGCCGTCGCCATGGTCGGCGGCGTCAACGCCGCGGCCACGTTCGCGGTGATCCCGTTGGGCGCGATCTGGCTGCTGACGCGCACGCCGTGGTCCGCGCCGACGTCGCCTCATGCTCTGGTGGCCGCTGTTCACGCTGCTCGGCACCCTCTGGTGGCTGGTGCCGCTGTTCGTCATGGGCGCCTACAGCCCGCCGTTCCTCGACTTCATCGAGACCGCGTCGGTGACGACGTTCCCCACGACGCTGTTCGACGCGCTGCGCGGGACGTCCGACTGGGTGCCGTACGTCGACCCGTCGTGGCAGGGCGGCAACGACCTGATCACGCAGTCCTACCTGGCCCTGAACAGCGGCATCGTGCTCATGCTCGGCCTGGTCGGGCTGATGCAGCGCGGCAACCCGCACCGCCAGTTCCTGCTGCTGTCGGTCGCTGTCGGACTGTTCCTGGTGACGATGGGACACCTCGGCGCCGTCGAGGGCTGGTTCGCGGAGCCGACTCCATCGGCTGCTCGACGGTGTCGCTCGCGCCGTTCCGCAACGTGCACAAGTTCGACCCGGTCATCCGGCTGCCGATGGTGCTCGGGATGGCCTGGCTGATCGAGGCGGCGGTGCGGGCGCGCGGCACCAGCGCCGTCGACATCGGCGGCCGCACGCTGCGCTGGCGCACCCACTACCAGGTCGTCGGACTCGCCGCTGCTCGGCGTGATCGGCGCCAGCATCCCCGCGGCCGCCGGCCGGCTCGCGCCGACGGACCCGGTGCTCGGCGACCCCGGCGTACTGGGCGGAGACCGCCGACTGGCTGGCGGACAACTCCGACGGGTCGGTGGCCCTGCTCGCGCCCGGGTCCGGCGTTCGGCGACTACCTGTGGGGCTCGCCGCGCGACGAGCCGATGCAGTGGCTGGCGGACTCGCGCTGGGCGGTCCGCAACGCCATCCCGCTGGCCCCGCCCGGCAACATCCGGATGCTCGACGCCTTCGAGGCGCGGATGGCGCAGGGCGAGGGATCGCCCGGGCTGGCGGCTACCTCCGCCGCGCGGGCGTGCAGTACGTCGTGGTCCGCAACGACCTGCAACGCTCGAACGACGTACCCGACCCGGTGCTCGTGCACCAGGCGCTGGCGGCATCGCGGGGCCTGAGCCTGGCCGCGACCTTCGGCCCGGATGTCGGCGGCGGTGCCGCCGTGCGGACGCCGCGTGGCCGGGTGTTGGTGAACGGTGGCTGGCAGAGCCAGTACCCGGCCATCGAGATCTTCGAGGTCGACTTCGTCGACGACGCCGTGACCGCCGAGGTGCTGCCGACGGTCGTCGGCGGTCCCGAGGACCTGCTCGCCCTGGCCGACGCCGGGCTGGCCCGGTCCGAGCCGACGCGGCTTGCCGCGGACAGCGATCCCGACGCCGATCCCGAAGGGCCCGTGGTGCTGACCGACGGCATGCTCGACCGGGAGCGCTTCTTCGGCCGGGTCCACGACGGCGCCTCCTCCGTCATCACGCCCGGAGACGTCCGCCGATCCGGCAACCCCACCAAGGACTACCTCCTGCCCGGCGGTGACCGGTGGCGCACCACGGCCCGGCTCGTCGGCGCGAGCACGCTGTCGGCGTCGTCGTCGCAGTCGGACGCCAACGCGGGCGGCGGTGGCGCCCGGCCCGGTGACCTTCCGTACGCCGCCCTGGACGGGCTCGACGACACGGAATGGCTGTCCGCCGGCGCCCGGGACGAGTGGTGGCAGGTCGACCTCGACCAGCCGCGCTCGCTCCAGGCGGTCACGGTCACCGCCGGCAAGCATGGTTCGTCGGTCCAGCGCGTCCGGGTCGAGACTCCGGCCGGTATCAGCGAGGTGCTCGAGCTCGAGCCGGGCGACAGCACGACCGTCCAGGTCGGCGGCACCGCCGGTCGAGTGGATCCGGGTCGAGGCCGCCGGAGAGACCCCGCAACGCCTGGCGATCGCCGAGGTGGAGGCATCCGGAGTCGACGTGCGCCGGCCGCTCGTGCTGCCGGAGGTGCCCGAGGCCTGGGGCAGCCCGGACCAGATCCTGCTGCGGTCGCTCCTGGACGCGCGATCGGGCTGCGCCGTCGTGGACAACCGGGTGCCGTGCGTCGAGGGGCGCGACGTGGCGCCCGAGGAGCCGAACGGGCTGGATCGGATCGTGACCATCCCGGAGGCGGCGACGTACGACGCTGACGATGACGGCGCGTGCCGCGCGCCGGGACCGCGCTGGCGCTCACTGCTGCAGCAGGACCAGCCGCTGAACGCCACCGGGTCGTCGACCGCGGTGCCGGATCTCCGGGCATCGGGGCTGGCCGCCGTCGACGGCGACGCGCCGGACGGCCTGGACGCCACTGGTCACGGACGCCCGTCCGCAGCTGGCGCTCAACTGGCTGGGCGAGCGCCGGATCGCCCGGATCAAGGTGGGGCTCAACGGAGCGCTGCCCGTGCGGCGACCCACGGAGCTCCTGCTGCTGTCGCCGGAGGGCCGACGCCGCGTCGAGCTCGACGACCGCGGCGTGGGCGAGTTCCGGCCACTGACCACCGACAGCATCACCGTGCGGGTGATCGCGACGGACAGCGCGGTCTCCCTCGACGAGGACGGCTCGGCGTCGCGACTGCCGGTGGGTATCGGCGAGGTGCGTCTTCGCGGCGTCCCGTTCGACCCGATCCGGTTGTCCGCGGATGCTCGGCGCTCTGGCCGTGCGGCACCGGTCCCACGATCCGTGGTGGACGACGTACCGCGGCAGACCCGGCTGATCGCGAGTCCCGTCGAGCTGTACCAGGGTGAGTCGGTCCGGCACCGCTCCGCTGCGAGCCTTCGGCCCGGCCTGTCCCTCGCCGCGGGCGAGACCGCGGTGCGTGCCGTCAGCAGTCCGGTGGCCGTGGCCGAACGGCTGGTCCTGCAGCGCAGCCCGTCGGGACGGGCAGCGCGAACGCCGGACGCCCCAGTCGACCGGACGGCCCGGTCGAGCAGGGCATCACACCCGACGCCGGGTCATCGCGTCCTCGCCGCTGCGCGAGAACACGCAACCCCGGCTGGGTCGCGACCCAGGGCGGACGCAGACCTGGACTCCGTGGTCGTCGACGGCTGGCAGCAGGGCTGGCGCACCGACGGCTCGGACGACACCGTCGACGACGACGTTCGCGCCCGACAGCCCCTACCGGTGGGGGCTCCTGGGCGGGTGGCGCTGTTCGCTGCTGCTCCTGGCGACTGCTGCTCTTCGTGCCGCGCCGGCGCTGGCCGGGTGCCGCTCTTCCGCCGCTCGACGGGCAGGGCTGTACTCGGCCTCTGCCGTGCTGCCCGCGGTCGGTCCTCGTCAGCGGGCTGCTCGCCGGCTGGGTCGGCGTCGCTGTCGGTACGGCGGGGGTGCTCGTCGGACGGTGGGTCGGCGCCAGGCTGGGGCCCGGCGGAGCCTGGCTGGTGGCCGTGCTGCTGCTGGCTGCCGGCTTCGCGTACTTCCTGCGCCCGTGGGCGGACCCGGCCGGGTGGGCGGGCACCTGGTCCTGGCCGCACTACCTGGTCGTGCTGGGCGCTCTCGGCGGCTGGCGCGTGGGCCGCGCCCGCTGCGCCAGTTCCGCAACCGCATGGCGGGCATCTCGACCAAGCGGTAGAGCAGCTCGGCGGCTGACACGGACAGGACGAGGGTCAGCGACCAGATCTGCAGCAAGTGGCCGTGGAAGAGCGTCGTACCCGGTCATCCACATCACCAAGTGCAGCAGCGGCAGGTGGATGCAGAAGATGCCGTACGAGATGTGGCCGAGGTGGCGCAGCGACGGGTGCGACATCGCGCGCCGTACCGCGACGCCGAGTCGGCGAAGACGCCGGTGAAGACCAGGAGTCCGCCGACGCGCGGCGTACAACAGGTTCTTCGCGACGGCCTCGGCGTCGTCGGCGGCACCAGCAGCGTCGGTCCGGCCACCGGACGTGCTGGCCACCAGCGAGCAGCGCCGAGCGCCGACGACCCAGCAGACGCCGGGGCTGCCCGAGCTCGTCGACAGCTCGGCCGACCAGCGCGGAGCGGCTCCGGTCGCGGTGCAGCACGTGCGACCGCCGCCAGCGCGATCCCGACCGCGAACCAGTCGAGGAACGCCGGCAGCCACTCGTTGACCGCGCGGTCCGGCGCTCCCGGCACCCGCCGGAGACGCCGCCGAGCCAGACCAGGCTGCACGCACACATGACGAGCACGAGCAGCGACGATGCGCCGTCGGCGCGCACGCGCGCGGCGGCCGAGCCGATCAGCATGAGCAGCGGGAGGACGACGTAGAACGCCACCTCGGTCGCGAGGCTCCACATCTGGGTCAGCCCGGCGGGCAGCCGTTCGGCGAAGTAGATGTCGGTCAGGGTGAGTGTCTTCAGCCAGTCGACCGGCGCCGAGGCCGTCGTTGTCGGGGATGAGGGACAGGGCGATCACGGCCGTCACCAGGTAGACCGGGAAGATGCGCAGGACGCGCTTCCAGAAGTAGCGACCGACCTCGGCCGGGCGAGGCCCGCTGCGCGCCCGCGCGATCCACGGGCGGGACAAGCAGGAAGCCCGAGAGCACGAAGAAGATCGCGACGCCGACGTCCAGTCGGGCGAGGAGGCTGCCCCAGTACGCCGTAGCTCGGTGTAGGCGCCCGCCCAGAAGGCGGCAGTGGGTGGTGAGCACGGCCATCGCGCCGACGACGCGCAGGGTGTCGAGCGCCGGGAACCCGGGCGCGAGCTCGGGCTCGGCGGCGGTCGACGGCGGTGAGCCGTCGCGTGCTCACAGTCGTCAGCACCCGCGCACCGGCTGCCCGACCTCGATCCGTGTCGACACACAGGGTCGTGCCGCGGGGCAGGCCGTCGATCCGCACGGAGTCGAAGGTACCCTGAGCTCGGACGAACAGGTTGTTCAAGCCCTGCTGACTTCGGACTCGACCTCGTCCCCCGGGCCGACACGACCACGGCCGAGACTCGTCCGACGCCAGGTAGCCGATGCGGATCCACCAGTCCAGCGGATCGCCCGTGCCCGTGAGCGGGATCTCGCGACCGCGCTGCCGTCACCCGCCAGCCGCACCCCTCGACGGGGCCCTCCTCGACCGGACGCCGAGCTTGATCAGCGCCCGGTGGACGGTCCCCGTCGACTTCCACGACGGACAGCGGTCGGACGCCGTCGGGAACGCGCCTCCTCGGTGAGGAGCGGCGCCAGCCCCTGACCCTGTTCTCGGGCGGAAGATCAGCCAGGCATGACGCCGGGAGGACCGCCTGGTCCACCAGGTCGGCCGGGCTGTGCCGCTGCATCGAGGCTCGCGCTAGACGCGTGGACATAGGCGTCGCTGGCGTTCTCGTGATGCCAGTAATCGGCGTACGCCGCCCAGTTCAGTGCCGCCGACACGGTGACGACGACCACGGCCACGACCACGAGACGGCAGGTGGGACGGTCGACCGTGATCAAGGGCTCGACACGCTTGGTCGCTCGACTCGCACGGCTCCCGGCAGCGACATGAACGCCAGGCCCAGGCAGAGCACCAGGACACAGATGACCTCGGTCTGCAGCCGGTACGCCAGGCCGATTTCGCTGCCGAAGACCAGCCCCCGGCTCTGGGCGACGAGCAGGACGAGACGCGGCCAGGTACAGCCGCGAGCAGCACCCAGGCGCGGAGCGTTCGGTGTCCGCGTCAGGACGCCGTAGCGCGATGACCAGTGCCGCCGCGACCCAGCACAGTGCGGTCGACCCACGGTGGGCTCGCCCAGGCGCCGCCGGCGTGGCCATCCCACTCCAGGGACCGCCGAACGCCCCCGTGATGAACGCGTACACCGACCATCGTTCCGGCCAGGCGCACGATCGAGTCGGACGGGGCAGATGTTCTCGACAGCGGCTGGGGGACCTGGCCAGGAAGTACGCGAGGTAGCCACCGGCCACGACGCCACCGCCAGCAGCCCGGCCAGAATCGGCGCAGCGTCGTTCGGCAGTCGGGCGATGACCGACCCGCGCGAAGTAGGCGAGCGGCGAGGTAGGCCAGGACGAAGCGACCAGGAGCGTCTTCTGGAAGAACAGGAGCCCGACCAGCAGGCCAGCGGCGGTGACTGCCAGCCACGCCATGGAATCCCCGCGGAGGTACCGGACCGAGGAGCCGACAGCCAGGAAGAACGCCAGCTGGACCGGCGTCTGGTTGAGGCTGGAGACCCACCACATGGTCGCCTGGCGCGGTGATCGCGGACGATAGGTAAAGGCACAGCAGCGCCAACGACGCCCCAGCGCCGGCCGAACACGGTGACCAGCATCCACAAGGCAGGCCAGGCTGGTCAGCGCGATGCACGACCAGAGTGATGGTCGCGGCGAGAGGCCAGTTGAGCGTCCCCGGAGTCTGCCACGAGCCACGCGAGGAGCGTGTGCCCGGCATCAGGTGGCTGTTCATCGGCTCGAGCAGGTAGCCGGCGTCGAGGTCACGGTCCTGCGCTCGCGCAGCAGGATCTGTAGTCGTCGGAGAAGAACCAGTTGGTGTAGAGCGCCCAGGCGCGGAAGATGAGCTGGAGACGATCAGGCCCAGATCCCGACGGCCACGACCGGGTGCCGGAGGCCCTCGCGCGACGCCGCGACGCGCTCGGCGAGGGCGGATTTCACGCCCGGACTATCTCACGCGTTCCGGGCCCCGGAGGCATCGCTGGTCACATTGGCGTAACCGTGGGGAGGAGGGCCCTAACCCGCCGGTAACTTCTGCTAATGTTCGGCGACTCGTTACGGGGATCGCCTGGGAGGGTGCGGTGCGGAAGATCGTCAGTTGGGTGCTGCTGGGACTCGGTTCCTTCTTGCTCGTGGCGGCCATCGTCGCCGTGACATGGGCCGGCGACAGGGTGGAGCGGACCCCGCTCGACACCGACAGCACGACCCATCTCGAGGGCACCGCCACGGTGCTCCCGGCCGGCCCGGGCGACTACGCCATCCGGGCGACCAGCTTCACGCGCGCCGACTCCGACGCCTCCGACGACACGGTGATCGTCTGGGAGAACCACTCCTGCCTGGTGCTCGACATCCCGGACACCCCCGACTGCGGCGAGCAGGGTGTCGGCGACGACGCGGACCCCAACGTGGTGTCGATCAGCTCCGACTACTTCGCCACCGACCGCAACACCGGCATCGCGGTCACCGACGGTGACTACCTCCCCGAGGACGTCGCGACCGAGCACGAGGGACTGGTCAACAAGTTCCCGTTCCGGCACCGAGAAGAAGGACTACGACTACTGGGACGGCACCATCGGGCAGACCGTCCCGGCGACCTACGAGGACACCGAGGAGATCGACGGGCTCGAGGTCTACCGGTTCGAGATGTCGGTGGACGACGAGCCGGCCGAGATCGCCGACGGCGTCGAGGGCACCTACAGCAACGACACCACGATGTGGGTCGAGCCCAAGACCGGCGCCATCATCGACCAGGAGTTCCACGACGTCCGGGCGGTCGACGGGACGCCGGTGCTCGACATCGAGATGGCGTTCACCGACGACCAGGTGGCCGACTACGTCGCCGACGCCGAGGACAACATCTTCCTGATCGACCTGGCCTCGACGTACGTGCCGCTGGCTCGGCTTCATCGGCGGTCCGATCCTGATCATCCTGGGCATCCTGGGCCTGCGCAGCGACGCCAAGAAGAAGAAGCGCCGCCGCGGCCGCCTGAGCCCGGCGGCTCGCGGCTACGGCCGGAGGGTGGCGCCGAAGATCGCCGTCCCCGGCGTGAGCCGTCCGCGCACGCCCGACCAGCCGCCCCAGATCCGCTCGTGGCCCTCGGGCCACTCGGGTTCGAGGAGGTCGGTGATCGAGAAGCCGTGCCCGGAGAGTACGGCGACCCAGTCGCCCAGGGTGCGGTGGTGCTCGACGTACGCGACGACCCCGGTGGCGTCGTCGATCTCGACGTACGGCGTCCGGTCCCAGTAGGACTGGCTGGCGATGAGGCCCTCCTCGCCGGGGTCGTCCGGGAACATCCACCGGGTGGGGTGGGTGATCGAGAAGGCGAACCGGCCGCCCGGGCGCAGCACCCGCGCGGTCTCGCTGACCGCCAGGTCGAGGTCGCTGATGAACTGCAGCGCGCCGAACGACGAGAACACCACGTCGAAGGAGCCGTCGGCGAACGGCAGGTGCGTGGCGGTGCCGAGGACCGACGGCACCGCGATGCCGGTCTGCTGGTCGATCCGCCGTGAGTGCTGGAGCTGGCGGATGGAGAGGTCCAGCCCGTACGACGCGGCCGCCCTGGCCGCGGATCCAGCGCGAGCACTGCCCGGCACCGGAGCCCACCTCGAGCACGTCCTTGCCGGCGACGTCGCCGAGGATCCCCGCCTGCTCCTCGGTGAACCCCTCGGGTCCCCACACGAAGCCGATGTCACCGAGGAACTCGCCGTGCGTGGCCTGGTACTCGTCGGCGTAGCGGTCCCAGTCGGGGCCGTTCGCGTGCCGCGACTCCGCTTCGTCGACCGCCCGGCGCTCGACACGGACGGACGGATGCCGGATCGGCTGGTCGGCGCTCACGTCCGGAGGGTACTTCGTGCTCTGGCACGATCGGCCGCATGGACCTCGCTTCCCTGACTCCGCTCGCCGGCGGCTTCTCGGGCCAGACGTTCCTCGCGGACGTCGCGGGGGAGCGCAGCGTGGTCCGGATCTACGCCACCCCCGGCCATCGGGGAGAGGCGGCGCACGAGGTGGACGCCGCGCTGCTCCGGCTGGTGCGCGGGCTGGTCCCGGTCGCCGAGGTGCTCGAGGTCCGGCGCGCCGACCCGGCCACCGGGGCGCCCGCGCTGCTCGTCACGTCGTACGTCGAGGGCGTGCGCGGCGACGAGCTGCTGCCGACCCTCGATGCCGACCGGCTGGCCCTGGTCGGACACCGGCTCGGGCTGCTGCTGGCGACGCTCGCGGGGATGCCCATGCTCCGGCCCGGCCCGTTCGTCGACGGAGAGCTGCGGATCGGCGACTTCGGGGTCGGCGGGCTGCGCGAGTACGTCGAGGCGACGCTCCTGCCCGGCTTCTCGGCGGCCGAGCTCGACGGGCTCGGCTCGGTGGCGGCCGAGGCGGAGCACCGGCTGGAGGCGGTCGGTCGCTGCTGCCTGGTGCACAGCGACTTCAACCCCAAGAACATGGTGTTCGACCCGGACACGCTCGAGCTGCGGGCCCTGCTCGACTGGGAGTTCGCGCACGCGGGCGTTCCCGGCACCGACCTCGGCAACCTGCTGCGCTTCGACCGGCACCCGGCGTACGTCGAGGCCGTCGTCGCGGCGTACGTCGACCGCCACGGAGGCGACCCGGCCTCTGTGCTGAAGCAGGCGCGCGCCGCCGACCTGTGGGCACTGGTCGAGCTGGCGGGCCGGGTCGGTCAGAACCCCGTGGCCGACCGGGCCCACGCGCTGCTGCGTTCGATCGCCCGGACCGGCGATATCAGTGCTGCTGCTGACTGATGTCGAGTCCGCGGGGCGCCGTGAGGAGGACGACCACGGCGACGGCGATCATCACCAGGCCGCCGATCAGGCTGGTCAGCGCGAGGGCGTCGGTGAAGGCCACGCCGGCCTGATCCGCCAGTCCCGGTAGCCCGGCCTGCTCGGCGATCGCCGTGGCGGCGCCCAGCGAGTCCTCGGCGGCGGCGCCGAGAGGTGCGGGCAGGCCGTCCTCGACGAGGGCGTCGACATCGAGCTCCTGGCGGTAGACGAGGGAGGCGACGCTGCCGAGGATCGCGACGCCGAGCACGTTGCCCAGGTCGTAGGCCGTCTCCTCGATCGCCGCGGCGTTCCCCGCCTTGGCCGGTGGGGTGCCGGCCATGATCATGGCCGAGCCGATGGCCAGCGAGCCTGCCCCGGCGCCGGCCAGGGCCATCGCTATCGCCGCCACGGGATACGTCAGCTCGCCGGGGACCGCCCAGATGAGCACCATGCCGACGCCCGCGACGGCGAGCCCGCTCGCGAGCACGATCCGGGCGCCGACGATCCGCGCCAGGGTCGCGGCGAGCAGCGAGGCGACCAGGCCGCCGGCGGCGAGCGGCAGCAGGTGGACGCCGGCCTCGAGCGGTGACTGCCCCTTGACCAGCTGCAGCCACTGCGCGAGCAGCAGGAGGAGGGCCGCGATCGCGAACATCGCGCTGAGCGCGGCCACCACGCCCGCGGTGAAGGGGCGCCTCTTGAACAGGCGCACGTCGAGCAGCGGGTCCGGCCGCCGCAGGCAGCGGCGTACGAACACGGCGAGCAGCACCAGGGCCGACCCGCCCGCCAGCCAGCCTTCGCGATCGCGCAGCGACTCCTCCTCGGCGAAGTGCTTGATGGACCAGACGAGGAGGACCATGCCGACGATGGAGAGGGCCGTGGCGACGAAGTCCCAGCGGCCCGGGTTCGGGTCGCGCGACTCGGGGAGGATGATCGCCCCGGCCACGAACGCGACCGCCATCAGCGGCACGTTGACGAGGAACGCCGCCTGCCAGCTGAAGTGCTCGAGCAGCGCGCCGCCGACGATCGGGCCGACGGCGGCACCCATGGCCGAAACCCCCGCCCACACGCCCAGCGCGGTGGCCCGCTCGTCGGCGTCGGTGAAGACCGACCGGATCAGGGAGAGCGTGGTCGGCATGATCATGGCGCCGCCGACGCCGAGCAGCGCCCGGGTGGCGATCACCTGCTCGGACGACTCGGCGGCCAGGATCACCGCCGACGCCGCGCCGAAGACGAGGAACCCGGCGAGCAGGATCCGCTTGCGCCCCCAGCGGTCGGCCAGCGCGCTCATCGGGATCAGCAGGCCGGCCAGCACGAGGCTGTAGATGTCGACGATCCACAGCTGTTCGGTCGCGGTCGGACGCAGGTCGGCGGCGAGCTCGGGGAGCGCGACGTTGAGGATCGTCAGGTCCATCGTGACGACCAGCAGGCTGGCCGAGAGGACCGCCAGGGACGCCCAGCGCCGGCGGGCCGGGACCGTCACGGCCGCCCGGTCGTCGTCGCGGACGGACATGGGGGAACCCTACTGACTACCCCTTCCGTTCATCGGCTCGTCGTAGGGTCGAGACGTGTCCACTTCTCGGGAAACACACGGTCATCGCACGCTGCCCGCCGCTCTCGCGCTCGTCTGCGCGGCCACTCTGGCCGGGGCCGGTCGCCCCGGCCGCCGCCGCCCACCCGGCGGCGGAGGGGCAACGGGCTCCACACCGCGCCACCACCCTGGATCTCGGTCCGCCGAACCTCCCGGAGCGACGTACGACGCGCACCCTGCAGCGCGGGGTCACCCTCACCCAGATCACGCGCGGCGTCCGCGACCGGTCACTCCGCTGGACGGCGGAGGTGCTGCTGCCGGCGGGGGAGGGCTCGCCCGATCCGGACGCCCCGCCGACGGCGTTGTCCGACCGGGCCACGGCGCGCGCGCAGGCCCGCGAGCTGCGCGCCGACGGCTTCGACGCCCGGGTCGAGCGGGTCCGCGGACCACGGACCGCGGATGTCGCGGCGCGGACCCTCGGCTACCGCGTGCGGGTCGGAAGCTTCCGGAGCCAGGCCGACGCGGACGCCGAGAAGGCCAGGCTGGTCGCCACGGGCCAGAGCGCTGCGACCGTCTACACCGGCTGGGACGGCCGCGCATCGGACCGCGGCCCCTGGCGGGTCAAGGTGCTCACGATCGACCCGAAGCGGTTCCGCGGCAGCCTCGCGGCGTCGTACGGACCGGACCTGCACGACCGCGAGACCACCTCCGAGCTGGCCCTGTCCTTCGGGGCGACGGCCGCCGTCAACGCGGGCTTCTTCGTCCTCGACCCGGCCGCGGGCGCTCCGGGTGATCCCGCGGGTGCCGGTGTCTACGACGGGAAGGTGCTGTCGGAGGCGGTCGGAGACCGGCCCGTGCTGGTCGTCCACGACGACGCCCGCCGCTCGACGGTCGGCCGGCTGCGGTGGGGCGGCGTGGCGGTCGTCGACGGCGTACGCACGCCCCTCGACGGCATCGACCGGGTGCCGGACCTCGTCCGCAACTGCGGCGGCGACCCGACCGACGCACCCACCCGCCACCCCCTCCACGACGTCACGTGCACCGACGACGCCGAGCTGGTGGCGTTCACTCCCGAGTACGCCGCTGCCACCCCGCAGGGCGACGGCCGCGAGGTCGTCGTGGAGGACGGCCGGGTGACCGCGGTGAGCGACAGCCGCGGCGTCGCACTGCTCCCGGGTCAGTCGTCGGTCCAGGCGACCGGGGAAGACGTCGACCTGCTGGCCGACGTGACGGTGGGCGATGCCCTCTCGATCCGGCCTCGACTGCTGACGCGGAAGAGGGCGCTGGCCACTCCGGAGGGGACGTACGTCGTCAACGGCGGCCCGCTGCTGGTGCGCGACGGCCGCGAGCGGATCACCCAACGTCGCGACGGCTTCGTCCACCCGGGCGAGCCGAGCTTCGAGTACGGCTGGTTCGTCAAGCGCAACCCGCGGACCTTCGCCGGAGTCGACGCCCGCGGCCGGCTGGTCCTGGTGACGGTCGACGGGCGCACGTCCCGCGACCTCGGGCTCAGCATCCCGGAGGCGGCGGACGTCGCCCGGTCGCTGGGCCTGGTCGACGCGATCAACCTCGACGGTGGCGGCTCGACGACGATGGTCGTGGACGGCCGGGTCATCTCTCGCCCGTCGGACAGCACCGGCGAGCGCCCCGTCGGCGATGCCCTGGTGATCGGCCGCTGAGACGACGTCAGGGCGGCGCATCCGTCACTGAGTCCAACGTGCAGACTTCTGTCATTGGGGGTTGCAACCCCCGACAAGTGACAGGTTCCCCGGCCAGCCGGGGGTCGCGACATCCCCGGCTGGCACGACCCGGAGATGGGACGTGCTCCCCTGAACCAGGTGCGAGGATGACGCCGTGAGTGTCGACGGGGGAGTCGGGCAGCCGGTGGCCACGCCACCGCTGCCGAGGTCGATCTGGACGGTCGCCTGGGCGGCGCTGGTGGGCCAGGCGGTGCTGCTGGTCGAGGAGGGCGGCCGGCTCGACGACGAGGTGTCGCTCGTCGGTTCCGTCGTCCTGGGCGCCCTCATCGTGGGCTACGTCTCCGCCGGGGTCGTCCGCGCCCGCACGGTCCGGCTCGTGCTCGCCGTGGTCGTGCTCGTGCTGAGCGCGATCGCGGGGCTCGCCGGTCTGGTCTCCGTCGACGACCCGGGCGAGGCTGCCCTCGCGGTGCTCTCGCTCGCGACCACGGCGGTGGCGCTGGCCGGGCTGGCAAGGTTCCGCCGCACCGACTGGTACGCCTGGCAGCGCACGAAGCCCCCGGCCCACGAAGGCGCCCCGATCCGCCAGCTGGTCGTGATCGGCGTGCTCGTCGGCGTGCTGGGCGGGCTCGCCGGACCAGCACAAGACGGACTCGACGTACGCGTCAACTTCGCCAGCCGCTGACGGGTCCCGTCGACTGGGACGCGACCGTACCCACATGCCGCTTTGCCTCAGTCGAGCAGTCCCTGAGCAAGCGCGCCGGCCAGCATCGGAGACAGCGGAAGGCGGGGGATCAGCGTGGCCTGGACGGCGTGGTAGGTGTCCGGCTTGCCGGCCCAGGTGACGCTCGAGGGCTGGTTCTGCGGCGACAGCTCGTGCCGCCACGACCCGCCCTCGGCGTCGAGGAAGTGGTCGGCGACGTGCTGCCACCAGGTCTCGTACCACCCGGCGTACGTCGCGTCCCCGGTGGCGGCGTGCAGGGCGGCGGCCGTCGCCGTCGCCTCGGCCGCGACCCAGTGCATCCGCTCGCGCACGACCGGCTTCCCGCTCCAGTCGACGGTGTAGACGAACCCGTCGGCGCCGTCGACCGCCCAGCCCTCGCGGACCGAGGCGTCGAACAGCTCCACGGCGTCGCCGAGCAGCCAGTCGGGGGCGTCGTCGCCGAGCCCGGCCCGCAGGTGCAGCGCCAGCCGCGCCCACTCCAGCCAGTGGCCGATGGTGGCGCCGTACGGGCGGAACGGGTGGGCCGGCTCGTCGACGTTGTAGTCGAGGACGGGCGTCCAGTCGGCGTCGAAGTGCTCGGGGATCCGCCACTGGTTGCCGCGTGCGAAGTCGTGCACGACGCGGGTCAGGATCCGCTGCGCCCGGGCGCGCAACCGCGTGTCGCCGAGGACGTCGGCCGCCGAGAGCAGCGCCTCGACGCTGTGCATGTTGGCGTTCACGCCGCGGTAGCCGTCGAGGGTCGTGAACGACTCGTCCCACTCCTCGACGACCATGCCCTGGGTCTCGTCCCAGAAGTGCTCGTCGAGCACCCGGAGCGCCTCGTCGAGCAGCTCCCGCCCGCCGGGCCGCCCGGCAGCGGTCGCGCTCGCGCCGGCGAGCACCACGAACGCGTGCTCGTAGGCCGTCTTGCTCGTGGTGACCGGCCCGTCGGATCCGCTCTTGGCGTACCAGCCGCCGTGCTCGTGGTCGCGGAACCGACCGGTCAGTGCGGCCACGCCGTGGTCGGCGAGCGCCCCGGCGTACGGGCGGCCCATGAGGTGGGCGAGGGAGTAGACGTGCGTCATCCGGCAGGTGATCCACAGCTCGACCGGCCGGTCGAGCTCCGGGCGGCCGGCGTCGTCGAGCCACGCGAAGCCACCGTCGGGATGCCGCGATGCGCGGCCGAACTCGAGCAGCCGGTCGCACTCGCCCTCGAGCCAGCGCGCGTGCGCCGGGCTGGTCAGCCAGGTCATGCGTACGTCTCCCCGACCTTGTACGTCGCCACCCCGAGGGTGGAGTCGCTCTGGCCGTAGTAGGTGAACCAGGTGCCCTTGAAGTGCACGAGGCCCTCGACGAACGTGACGTTGGAGACCAGGCCGTGCTGGTCCTCGTACGTCGTCGGCTCGAGCCACGGGTAGTTCATCTCCGCCATGATCTCGGTCGGCCGGTCGGGGTGGAAGAGCAGCTGGCCGCACGTGTAGCGCACCGTGCCGTCCTCGAACTTCACGGCCGCGTTGTGCACCAGCAGGATCAGCCCGTTGCTGGTGCGGATCGGCGGCGGGCCGACCTCCACCAGGAACTCGCCGAACGTCCCCGGCGGGGTCGGCACCATCAGCGGCTCGTCCTGCGGGCCGGGCTCCCAGTGGAGCAGGTCGTCGGACCACGCGTACCAGATCGAGCCCTCGCCGAAGTACATGAGGTAGCGGCCGCCGATCGGGGTCGGCAGGATCCCGCCGGCCTTGCTCCACGGACCCGGGACGCCGTTGCCCTGCGGCTCGAAGGTGTTGAAGTCGTCGAACATCGGCCCGTGCTTCTCCCACGTCACCAGGTCGGTCGACGTGGCCAGGCACAGCTGCGCGTTCTTGCGGTCCCAGCCGGAGTAGGTCAGGTAGTAGGTGCCGTCGATCTCGGTCACCCGCGGGTCCTCGACGCCGAACTCGTCGTACGGCTCGCTGGGCGAGAGCACCGGTTCGGGCCGCCGCTCGAAGTGGATCCCGTCGTCGCTGGTGGCCAGGCCGACGTGGCTGATGATGTCGTCGGCGTGCGCCCGGTAGAGCAGCACCACCTGGTCGTCCTTCACGACGGCGGCCGGGTTGTAGACGCTCGACGACTCCCAGGTGTCACCCTGCGGGACCAGGATCGGGTTCTCGGCGTACGGCGTGAACGGTCCGAGCGGGAACTCGGCGTGGGGGTCGGGGATGTCTGAGTGGCTCATGGCTCCTCGTCCTTCTTCCTGGATGGGTGAGGGGTCTGGGTCGTGGGTCTGGGTCAGCGCCGGACCAGGGCGAAGCCGCCCGCCGGCAGGGTCACGTCGACGGTGGGGCCGGTGGCGCGGTGGGTGGACACCGGCCGGCCCAGGCCGTCGAACACGGAGACGGTGGCGGGGCCGGTGCCCGGCACGGCGACCGTGGTGCGCCGCTTGCCGTCGGCCGCGCTGCGGATGACGGCGGTGCCGTGCGCGCCGCCGCCGAGCACGAGGTGCGAGACCTCGGGCTCCAGCAGCAGTGCGTCGAGCAGCGCCGTGTCGCCGCCGGACGCGGTCGCCGTCGCGGTGACGGTCGCCGGGCCGGCGGGCAACGAGCGCGGGAGCGTGCGCGGCAGCAGCGCGCCGGGTGCGGGGGAGTCGCCCTGCGCTCCGATGTCGCCCGAGCGCACCCGACCGAGCCCGTCGTACGTCGTGACAGCGGTGCTGCCCGGGCGCAGGTCGAGGACCGGGATCACCCGAGCGGCCGGCCCGTCGGCCCGGGTGAAGGTGGCCGTGCCGCCGTCGCCGAGCTCCGCGTAGGCACCGCCGCCGTAGAGCGACTCGCCGGTCCACGCCGACTCCGGCACGACCGCGGTGGCGTCGCCTGCCAGTGCGGCGTCCTCGGCCTCGAGGGTGGTGGTGCCGAGGCGGTCGACGACGGTGGCCGTGCGGGCGATCTCGGCGGCGCGCGGGTGCGCGTCGAGGGCGAGCATCGAGAGCAGGCCGTGGATCGTGGACTCCGCCCCCGAGTTGTGGTTGACCACGCCGTCGTCGGCGACGCCGTCGAAGGTGATGCCGGTGGCAGGGTCGTAGGTGGGGGCGCCGGAGGCGTTGGCGCCGAAGTACCACGCGGCCGTCGTGCCGGCCAGGTCGACGCCGACCCGGCGGCCGGTCGCGTCGGCGGTCGCGAGCAGCGACTGCACGCGCGAGTCGACGCCGTACGCGATCTGGGTGCGGTCGGCACGGGTCGGCAGCCGCCCGTTGTCCGGGCCGCCCGAGGTGAGCAGCCACGGGTCGAACGTGAACGAGTCGCGAGCCGCGGCCTCGGCCCAGGGCTTCTGGCCGAGGGTCTGGGACGCGACGGCGAGGGCGGCCGGCATCTGCGAGGCCCACGCGTGCCAGTCGGACAGCGAGACCGCCCACGGGCGCAGCCCGCCGAACGGCCAGCTCGCCGCGTCGCCGCCGCCGGTGCGGGCGATGCCCTCGGACAGCTGGCGCAGCGCCGTCCGGGCCTGCGGCGTGCCGCCGGCCTCGACGTACGCCGCCAGCCCGAGCACCGCCTCGGCCGACGCGTCCGCGCCGTCCACGATCAGCCAGGCCGGCATCCGCTGGCCGTCGACCTGCAGGTAATCGCCGTACCGGTCGAGGACCTGTCGGTCGAGCGCGCGGACCGCGAGGTCGAGGCGCTGCTTGAGGAAGCGCGCGAACGCCGGGTCCTGCTTCTGGAACGCGGCGTAGCCCTCACCCAAGCGCCCAGATGGTGCGCGCCAGCCAGTACGACTCCTCGCTGTCGGACGGGTCGGGCAGCTCGACCGGGTCGGCGCTCGGGTTCAGTGTGCCGTCGGGCTGCATCCAGAGCACGACGTTGCCGGCGTCGGGGCCGGTGACGGTCTGGTGGTAGGCGACGCCGCGGAGCAGGTCGTAGGCCGCGTCGCGGCTGGAGGCGCGGCGGCTCTGCTTCCAGTCGCGCACGTAGACGACGGCCGCGCGGGTCACGTCGTCGGCGTTGAACGCGCCCTGGCCCCAGGTGTCGGTGGCGGCGTCGTAGGCGCCACCGCCGACCCGTTCGTAGGACCCGTCGTCCCGCTGGTCGGCGTAGGTCCACAGGGTGCCGATCTCCGGCTCCTGCGCCAGCCGGTACGTCGTGTGGCCGGGCTGGTCGGGCGGTGCCACGCGGGTGCCGAGGAAGTCGAGGTGGTCGAGGTTGGTCAGCCTCGCGGGCGCCGCGGCCGGTGGTGCCGCGGCCGAGGGTTCGGTCGTCGGCGCCACGAGCAGGGCGGCGCCGAGCGCGGTGGCGGCGAGGACGGGCAGCAGGCGTCTCATCTGGTTTCTCCCGAGAGGTGGACGGTGGTCTGGGTGCGGACGGCTTCGGTGGCGGCGAGCGCGACGGCGACGGCGGCCGCGCCCTCGGGCAGGCCGCTGCGTGGGGGTGTGCCGGTGCGGATGCTGTGGGCCAGGTCGGCCATCGCGGCGCGCACGCTCTCGGCGTACACCTCGGCCTTGGCGTCGTGGCCGCCGAGGGTCAGCTCGATGCGTGACGTGGTGAGGCAGGTCCAGCGACCGGCCGCGGCCCCGGGCCTTCGCCGGAGCCGGCGTGCGGCTCGACCGTCACGTCGATGCGCACCGCGGGGCCCAGCCGGTAGCCGCCCAGCGCGAACAGGTCGAGGTCCAGCTCCTCGCAGACCCGGGCCCCGGCGTCGTCGGTCCAGGCGTCGATCCGGGCGGCGACGGGGATCCAGCCCTCGACCCGGGTCTCGGCGGCGCCGTGGTCGAGCCTCATCAGCTGGCGCTCGCAGCGGTGCGCGTGGGTGAACGAGTGGGTGTGCGTCGCCAGGACGTCGTCACCGTGGTGGGCGGTCGCGGTGACCATGTCGACCGGGCCGTCGGGGCGCCGGGCGCTGGTGCCCTGCACGGCCGTCACCGGCCGGTGGACGAGCATCGCGGCGGCATCGAAGAAGTGCACGCCGTGCTCGACCAGGATGCCGCCGCTGGCTCGCTCGTCCCAGAACCAGTGGTCGCAGGGGAGGTCCTCGTCGCTGGCGTCGTTCTCGAACAGGAACCGGTGCGGCCGGCCGATCAGGTGCTCCTGCAGCCGCTGGACCGCATGGAGCAGCGGGTTGTGCCGCAGCACGTGGTCGACCACCAGGACGCCGTCGCTGTCCTCGGCCGCGGCGATCACGGCCTCCAGCCCCTCGGCGGTCGTGGCGAGCGGCTTCTCGCAGAACACGTGCCGGCCCGCCTCGAGCGCCGCGACCGTCAGGGCCGCGTGCGTCGCCGGCGGGGTGGCGACGACGACCACGTCGACCTCGGGGTCGGTCAGCAGGTCGGCCACGTCGTACGTCTCGGCGTCGTGCCGCTTGGCCAGGTCGGTGGCCGCGGCGTGGTCGCGATCGGCGACGGCCCGCACGGTCACGTCGGGCAGGTCCGCCACGGCGTCGAGGAGGAAGCCGCCGAACCTGCCGGCGCCGACCAGCCCGAGACCGAGCGGGCGGACCGATGGCGCCAGGGTCATCCCTTGACCCCGCTGCTGATGTTGGACGCGGTGAAGTGCCGCTGGAACGCGATGAACAGGATCACCGCGGGTGCGGCCAGCACGACTGCGCCCGCGAGACCCGCGCCGAACGGGTTGCTCGCGCGGCCGGCGACGTTGCTGATGTAGTTCGCCAGGGTCACCGCGAGCGGCTGCATGGAGGTGTCCTTGGTGACCAGGAACGGCCAGAGGAACTCGTTCCACGGCCCGATGAACGTGAGCAGCAGCGCCGTGAGCAGCGCCGGACGCACGAGCGGCAGCGCGATCGACCACAGGATCCGCAGCTCGCTCGCGCCGTCGAGCGCCGCGGCCGCGAACAGGTCGTCGGGCAGCGACAGGAAGAACTGCCGGAACACGAAGACCGCCGTCGAGTTGATGAGGAACGGCAGGATCATGCCGAGGTAGGAGTCGGCCAGTCCGTAGGTGCGCACGATCATCACGTAGATCGGGATGATCAGCAGCTGGAACGGGCACGATCTGCACGAGCAGCATCACCGCGAACAGCGAGCTCCGGCCACGGAAGTGCAGCCGGGCCAGGGCGTAGCCGGCCAGGACGCCGAAGACCAGGGTCCCGAGCAGGACGCCGGTGGTGAAGATGCCGGAGTTCAGCAGGGACTGGACGAGGTCCACCCGCTCGTCGATGTCGCGGTAGTTCTCCAGGGTGAAGCCCCCGGTGGGGAACGCGCCGCGGACGGAGGTGTCGCTCTCGGCCTGCAGGGAGCCGACGACCATGTAGTAGAAGGGGAAGAGGAACACCAGCGCGCCCAGGACCAGCAGCACCGTCCCGGCGCGGGGTCGGTGGAACCGCCGGCGCCCGGAGCTCTCGGGCTCGGTGCGGGGGTGCTCGGTGTGTACGTCGGTCACGTCAGTCACGCTCCAGGACCTTCCGGTTGACCAGGGAGATCGCGAGCACCATCAGCATGAGGATCACGCCGATCGCGGCCGCGGTGTCGGGGTTCCCCTGCTCGATGCCCTTCTGGTACATCACGAAGACCGGCGAGGCTGGACGCGCCGTCCGGCCCGCCGCCGCCCGTGAGCAGGTAGGGCTCGGTGAAGAGGTTGGCGCCGGTGATGGTCGCGAGGATCACCACCAGGGTCGTCGCGGGCCGGACGCCGGGCACTGTCACGTGCCGGAACTGGCCCCACCGCGACGCCCCGTCGACGGCCGCGGCGTCGTACAGGTCCTTCGAGACGTTCTGCAGCGCGGCGAGGTAGAGCAGGATGAAGAAGCCGAGCTGCTTCCAGGTCACGAACACCGCGATCACGGGCATCGCCAGGGTGCTGTTGACCAGCCACGACGGTTCCGGCGCCAGCGGGCCGAGGATCTGGTTGACCATCCCGTCCTTGCTGAACAGGAACATCCACACCGCGACCAGCGCGACGCTGGCGGTCACGTACGGCACGTAGTAGGACACCCGCAGGAACGTGCGGAACCGCACCGCCCGGTCGAGGGCGGCCGCCAGTGTGAGCGCGAGGCCGACGGTCAGCGGCACGTTGATGATCAGGAAGATGCCGACGTTGACGAACGACTGGCGCACGTCGGGGTCGGAGATCACCGCCTGGTAGTTCTCGAAGCCCACGAACGGCCGGTCCACCTGCGCACCCGGCGCCGCGAAGAAGTAGTCGTGGAAGGACATCCAGACCGCGAGCCCCATCGGGTACGCGAAGATCGCGGCCAGGAACACGGCGTACGGCGCCGCGAACAGGATCCCCAGCGGCTGACGACCCAGCAGGGCCGTCAGCCGCCGCGGGCTGGCCGCGGGCGCACTCGTCGTCGCCATCGTCGTTTCGGGCATCCGGGTCAGGACTGCCCGGCGAGCTCGTTGATCTTCTCGGCGGCGGCGGCCAGCGCCTCGTCGACCGGGGTCTTGGCGAAGATCACGGCCGCGGAGTACTCGTCACGGAACTCCTGCCAGATCTCGACCGAGTTGGGCACGTTCGGGACCTCGACGGTGCGCGAGGCCTGGTCGGCGAACTCGGTGTACTCCGGGTGCGACTTGAAGTACTCGGGGTAGGTCTGCTCGAGGTCGGCGCGGATCGGCATCTGGCCGGTGGTCTCGAGGAGCTTGCCGTCCTGCTCCTCGGAGGTGGCGAACTTCAGCACCTCCCACGCGGTCTTCTGGTTCTCGCAGGCGGAGTAGACCGAGACGTTCTTGGCGTCGCTGAAGGTGTAGGTCTCGGCCGGGTCGGTGCCGTCCTGGGTCGGCACCGGTGCCACGCCCCAGTCGATGTCCTTTCCGTAGACCGCGATCGCCCACGGGCCGACGATGGCCATCGCCGACTTGGCCTCGGCGAACGCGTCGCCGGTGTACGCCTCCTTGGGTGACAGGCCGTCGGCGTACATCTGCGACCAGAAGTCCGCTACCGCCTGGCCGTTCTCGTCGTCGAACGTCGCCTTCTCGTCCTCGACGAGGGAGGTGCCACCGGTCTGCGCGGCGTACAGCGGGTAGAAGTCGAACCAGGACTGGAAGAACTCGCTGGCGGGCGAGGGCCAGATCGCGGCGTCGGCCGCTCCGCTGTCGACGATCTTCTTGCTGGTGGCGTGGAAGTCGTCGTACGTCGAGAGGGGCGGGTTCTCGGGGTCGAGACCGGCCTCCTTGAAGATCGCCTTGTTGTAGAAGATCATCACGGGGTTCTGCTTCCACGGGATCTGGTAGTACTGCCCGTCCGGCGACTGGTACTGCGCGGCGGAGTCGCCGGAGCGCTCCTCGATGTAGTCGGTGGCGCCGTCGAACGAGTCGAGCGCGACCAGGCCGCCCTGCTTCTGGAACTGCGGGACCGCGGCGGGGCTGGTGTTGAAGACCAGGCACGGCGCGTTGCCGGCCGTGATCGCCGCACCGATGACCTCCTCGGAGGTCTTGCCGGCCGGGATCTCCTGGGCGGTGACCTTCTCGTCGGGGTGGTCGGCGTTCCACTCCTCGACCATCGCCTTGCCCCAGGCGATCTCCTCGGGGTTGTTCGACAGCCAGACCTTGATCGGACCAGTGGAACCGGCGGCGTCTCCGTCGCCGGAGTCACCGCCGCAGGCGGCGGTCAGGCAGACGGCGAACGCCGCGATCGTGGCGGACAGGACCTTCGTTCTCATCGGTTCTCCTTCGGGACGGGTCCGGTCGACCCGCGCACGACGAGGCGTGCCGGGGGCAGGTCGATCGGGTGTGCGGGACGGTCGTGGATGACGTCGAGCAGCCGGGCCGCGGCCGCCTCGCCCCAGGCGAGGACGTCGGTGGACACCGTGGTGAGCGGGGGCTGCAGGTGGGCGGCGATCTCCGTGTCGTCGTAGCCGGTCACGGAGAGCTGGGCGGGGATCGCGACACCGCGGGCGGCGGCGACCGCCATGCCCGCCATGGCCGTGAGGTCGTTGGCGTAGACGATCGCGGTCGGCGGCTCGGGTCCGTCGAGCAGCGCCCGGGTGGCGACGGCGCCGGACTCGGCCGAGAAGTCGGACTCGACCTGGGCGGCGGGCTCGAGCCCGGCGTTGCCGAGCGCGCGCTCCCAGGCGTCGCGCCGGGAGCGGCCGTGGACCATGCGCAGCGGGCCGGAGACGTGGGCGATCCGCCGGTGCCCGAGGCCGACCAGGTGCTCGACGGCGGCCTCGATGCCGGGGGAGTCGTCGACGCCGACGGCCGGCCAGAAGGCCTCGTCGAGCGCGGGCCCGACGATGACGGCCGGCAGCCCGAGCTCGGCCAGCAGCGCGGGGCGCTGGTCGTCGACGGTCAGGTCGGTGACCAGGACGCCGTCGACCCTGCCCTCGGCGGCGAGTCGGCGGTACGCCGCCTCGTCGTCGCCCTGGGCGACCTGGAGCAGCAGCGCGTGGCCGTGCTCGGACAGGACGGACTCGAGGCCCGCGATGAAGGAGGGGAAGAACGGGTCGGCGCGCAGCGTCTCCGGCGGACGTGCCACGACCAGGCCGACGGCGAGCGCCTTCGAGACCGACAGCGCGCGGCCGCGGGGGCTCGGCGTCCAGCCGAGCTCGCGGGCCACCTCGAGGATCCGGGCCCGGGTCGCGGGGGCGACGCCCGGACGGTTGTTCAGAGCGAACGAGACGGCGCCCTTCGACACACCCGCGGCGCGGGCGACGTCGTTGATCGTGGGGCGGGGCATCCCGACCACCTAAACCGGTTTAGTTGGCTCCTGTCAAGAGGGTCGGGTCCCGGCGGGCCCCGTGGCCGGCCCTCGGTTGGACTGGGTCGCGCGCCCCGGCGTACTCTTGGACACTGCGCCTGATGTCTGCCCGAGTTCCAGACGGAGCGGACTCTCGCTCGCTATCAGCACCGCACCCGGCACGCGCCGACCGCGGAGCATCTTCACCGGTAGTGAAACCCGGCATCTCGCGCGCCCGCACGACATCTGACCACCCAAGGAATCACTTCCCTTATGACGAGCACCATCTCCACTCTTCCGGACTACGACGCGCCCCAGGTGGCGGTCAACGACATCGGTTCGGAAGAGGACTTCCTCGCCGCGATCGACGAGACCATCAAGTACTTCAACGACGGTGACATCGTGGATGGCACCATCGTCAAGGTCGACCGGGACGAGGTCCTGCTCGACATCGGCTACAAGACCGAGGGCGTCATCCCCTCGCGCGAGCTGTCGATCAAGCACGACGTCGACCCCTCCGAGGTCGTCGAGGTCGGCGACAAGGTCGAGGCCCTGGTCCTCCAGAAGGAGGACAAGGAAGGCCGCCTGATCCTGTCCAAGAAGCGCGCCCAGTACGAGCGCGCCTGGGGCACCATCGAGCAGGTCAAGGAAGAGGACGGCGTCGTCGAGGGCACCGTCATCGAGGTCGTCAAGGGCGGCCTGATCCTCGACATCGGCCTGCGTGGCTTCCTGCCCGCCTCCCTCGTCGAGATGCGCCGCGTCCGCGACCTGCAGCCGTACGTCGGCCAGACGCTCGAGGCGAAGATCATCGAGCTCGACAAGAACCGCAACAACGTCGTGCTGTCGCGCCGTGCCTGGCTCGAGCAGACCCAGTCCGAGGTGCGCCACGGCTTCCTGACCCAGCTCCAGAAGGGCCAGATCCGCAAGGGCGTCGTGTCCTCGATCGTCAACTTCGGTGCGTTCGTGGACCTCGGCGGCGTCGACGGCCTGGTGCACGTCTCCGAGCTGTCGTGGAAGCACATCGACCACCCGTCCGAGGTCGTCACCGTCGGTGACGAGGTCACCGTCGAGGTGCTCGACGTCGACATGGACCGCGAGCGGGTCTCCCTGTCGCTGAAGGCGACGCAGGAGGACCCCTGGCAGCACTTCGCCCGCACCCACCAGATCGGCCAGATCGTGCCGGGCAAGGTCACCAAGCTGGTGCCGTTCGGCTCGTTCGTCCGGGTCGAGGAGGGCATCGAGGGCCTGGTGCACATCTCCGAGCTCGCCGAGCGTCACGTCGAGATCCCCGAGCAGGTCGTCCAGGTCAACGACGACGTCATGGTCAAGATCATCGACATCGACCTCGAGCGTCGCCGGATCTCGCTGTCGCTGAAGCAGGCCAACGAGACCGCCACCGCCGCCGACGTCGAGGAGTTCGACCCGACCATGTACGGCATGGCGGCGACGTACGACGAGCAGGGCAACTACGTCTACCCCGAGGGCTTCGACCCCGAGACCGGCGAGTGGCTCGAGGGCTTCGACGAGCAGCGTGCGGTCTGGGAGGAGCAGTACGCCAAGGCGCACGCCCGCTGGGAGGCCCACGTCAAGCAGCAGGCCGAGGCCGCCAAGGCCGAGGTCGAGGCCGGCGAGGCCACGTCGTACTCCTCCGGTGGCACCGAGCCGGCCGCGACCGCTGGCGACGAGGACGACGCCAGCACCGGCGGCTCCCTGGCTTCCGACGAGGCGCTCCAGGCGCTCCGCGAGAAGCTCACCGGCGGCGGCAACTGACCCGCTGAACCGCTAGACCCAAACGCTGACCCGTCGCTAAGTAGCGACGGGTCAGCGTCATTTGTGCGCAAATGCAACTGACCCGCCAGAAGTTCTGGCGGGTCAGTGTGCGTTCGGGGCTGGGGAGCGGGGCTCACCGGGCGCCGTAGGCGATGAAGCGGGAGTCTTCGTAGTGGGACCGGGGCGGACGCGAGAAGCGGCCGTCGTGGGAGATGGTGCGGACGGTAGCGGCGGCGATCGCGAGAACGGCGGCTACCACGAGGGTCAGAATCAGGAAGGTCATGGCAGTAATCATGCGCCGAACGTGATCCTGCCACGAGTGGCAGGAATGCCACCTTGCGTTGATTTTCTGCCAGTTTGGGTGCAGGCTGTTCCCCATGCAAAAGGTGACGGTCGTGGTGCAGGACGGAGCGGAGCCCTTCGGGCTCGGCTCACTCGTCGAGGTGTGGGGGGAGTCCTACCACCCCGAGGACGACAACCCGGTCTTCGACTTCAAGGTCTGTACGCCGAGACCCGGCCGGGTGACCGGCCGTTCCGACTTCGACATGTACGTCGAGCGCGGCCTCGAGGCGATGGAGGACGCCGACCTCGTGTGCCTGAGCCCCAAGCACGGCTTCCTCGACCACGACCCCCTGGTGCTCGAGGCCGTGCGCGCGGCCTACGACCGCGGCGCCATCATCTACGCCCACTGCTCCGGCGTCTTCGAGCTCGCTGCCGCCGGACTGCTCGACGGCCGCGAGTGCACCACCCACTGGCGCTACAGCGACCGGCTGGCGGAGCTGTACCCCGAGGCGAAGGTCTGCCCCGACGTCCTCTACTGCCAGGACGGCACCATCCTCACCGGTGCCGGTTCGGCCGCGGGCATCGACGCCTCGCTGCACCTGATGCGGCAGCACTTCGGCGCCAGGGCGGCCGCGACGACCGCCCGTCGCATCGTCGTCCCGCCGCACCGCTCCGGCGGCCAGGCCCAGTTCATCGCCCGCGCCGTCCCCGACTGCGACGCCGAGACCCTCGGCCCGCTGCTCACCTGGATCACCGAGAACCTCGGCGACGACCTGTCCGTCGAGGAGCTGGCGCGGCGCAGCCACATGTCGCCGCGCACGTTCGCCCGCCGCTTCCGCGACGAGACCGGCACCACCCCGCACAGCTGGGTGACCGCCCAGCGGGTGCAGGCGGCCGAGGAGATGCTCGAGCTCACCGACCACCCCGTCGACTGGATCGCGAGCGAGGTCGGGTTCGGCAACGCCGCCGCGCTGCGCCACCACTTCTCGCGCGCCCGCGGCGTCAGCCCGCAGCAGTACCGCCGTACGTTCACCGGCGAGCGCGCGAGCTAGTGCTCACCGGCAGCAGGGTCACGCTGCGGCCCCTGCGCGAAGCCGACCTCGACCAGGCGTACGCCGCGCACGTCGACATCGCCAACCGCGGCGCGTACTTCCCGCTCGGGGTGATGTCGGAGCCGGCGTTCCGGCGCGAGTTCGCCGAGCACGGCTTCTGGCAGCGCGAGGAGGGGATGCTGCTCATCCTCGACCCCGAGGCGGACGACCGGATGGCCGGGCACATCGAGTTCTTCAAGCCGGTGTCCTACTGGGACGCGTTCGAGCTGTCCTACCAGCTCTACGACGAGGGCTACGCCGGGCGGGGCTTCGTCACCGAGGCCGTCCAGCTGCTCGTCGACTACCTGTTCGGGTCCAAGAAGCAGCACCGGATCCACCTGGTGATCGTCCCCGAGAACTCCGCCTCCCGGCGGATCGCCGAGAAGTGCGGGTTCGTGCTCGAGGGCACGGTCCGCGGCGCGTTCTTCAACGGCGGCCGCAACCATGACGTCGTGCTCTACTCGCTGCTGCGCGACGACCCGCGGCCCTGGCACGAGGGCGGATAGCAGCCCGCGAAGGCTTCCGCCCATCCATCACTGGCGCTGAGCTCCCGCAGACCGTCGACGACCGACTGCAGCTGGTCCAGGTGGCACCGGCAGCCCGGGCACGACCGACCGTGATGCTTCGAACGCGGTCGACCGCCCGGGGTCGAGCTCGCCGTCGACGTACGCCGCCGCGAGCTCGACGTACTCGACGCAGCGCAGCGAGCTCATGCCGCCACCTGCTCGAGCGCCGGGGCGGGCACGGGCTCGGCGTTGCGCCGACGGGAGAGGAGCACCACCATGAGCACGCTCAGCGCGACCAGGACCCAGGCAGCGGCGTGGATCCCGAACGCCTGCGCGAGGGCCCCGAAGCCGAGCGCGATGGGCAGGAACACCATCCACGACACGGCGCTCACTCCCGAGAGGACGCTCGCGCGGACGGTGGACGCGACCTGCGAGTGCAGCATCGCGTTGGCGTGGATGCCCGCGATCACCAGCAGGAAGGCGAGCATCCCCTGGGCGAGCGTGACCAGCAGCGCGGAGTGGCTGGTCGTGAGCACGAGGGTGCTGACCACCAGCACAGCCGCCGCCGGGAACAGGTGCCGGCCGCGCGTCAGCTGCAGCCGTCCGGCCAGCAGCCCGCCGAAGCCGAGGGTGGCCATCAGGATCGCCCACTGGGGCCCGAAGAAGACCGCGGAGGTGCCCAGCGCCACCAGCCAGAGCGGCCCGAACTCGAACAGCAGCATGAGCGTGGTCGAGCAGACGACTGTCAACGCGACGACCGGCACGATCGCCGGGTTGCGGGCCACCGTCGACGCCGTCTCGGCCAGGTGCCTGCGCAGTGACGTGGGAGCCTCCGACCGGTGCAGCCGAGGCTCGCGGAACGCGAGGTAGGCGAGCACGGACGCCAGCGCGAACGGGATGGTCAGGAAGTACATCAGCCGGGGGCTGGTGAGCTCGGCCAGCCAGCCGCCGAGCAGCGCGCTGGCGACGAACGCAGCGCTCTCCAGCGCGCGCACGCGGCCGATCTCCGTCTCGTAGCGATCACCGCTCCCGGTCTCCTCCAGGACGGTGTCGTAGACCACCGAGTCGATGGAGCCCGAGTACAGCGCGAAGTAGACGCCGAGCAGCAGGGCCCCGACGATGTACGTCGAGACGCTGTGGCTGAGCCCGCCGACGAGGGCGGAGCCGGCGATGGCCAGGCTGGCCCCGATCAGGACCGCCTTCCGGCTCCACCGGTCGGACACGATGCCGGCCGGGACCTCGAGGATCGGCACCACGGCGGCGTACGCCGCGGCCATCAGGCCGACCGATGCCGCGTCGAACCCGATCTGGCTCATGAACAGCTTCTCGACCGGCACCCAGAAGGCGATCCCCTGGATGACGGTGGCCAGCTGCAGCGGCACCAGTCGGCGGCGCAGGCCGCGCCCGGTCGGAGTCAGGGACTGCTGGGCGGGTTCACGGCAGAAGGTGTCCATGCAGGTACAGACTCCGGCGGGGCCGGACCGTTACACGTTCAGCGGCGGGAGTTGCGGAACGCCTCGATCAGCCCGGCGCGTACGTCGTCGGGGAGCCGGGCGGGCCCGTCGCCGCCGAGCGCCTGCGCGCCCGCGATCGTGGTGCGGATCTGCTCGACGTACGCCGTGCAGCCGGTGCAGCCGGCGAGGTGCTCCTCGACCTGGCGGGTCTCGGCATCGTCCAGCCCGCCTTCGAGGTAGGCGGTGACCAGCTCCACCAGCTCGTTGCAGTCCAGGTCGGTCACGGGGTGCTCCTCGCGGCGTCCGGTGTCTCGGGGTGGTCGTCGGCGCCGAAGTACTCCTCCAGTCTGGCACGCACGGACGCCCGGGCACGGTGCAGCAGGACCCGCTGGTTCGTCGGCGTCACGTCGAGGATCTGGCACACGTCCTGCGACGTGTGCCCCTCCACGTCGCGCAGCAGGATCACCGCGCGCTGCCGCGGTGGCAGCTCCTCGACCGCCTCCGCCAGCCGGGCGACCCACTCCCGGTCGAGCGCCAGCTCCTCGGGCGCCGGCCACGGTGTCGGGAACGACACCCAGTGTCCGCGCCACGGCTCGGCGGCGCGGAAGCGCGAGGGGTCCACGGCGGGCGCGAAGTCCTCGGTCTCGGGGACGAAGCTGGTGGTCGTCTCGCGGGCGTCGATCCGGGCCCGCGACCGCGCCGTGTTGACGAGGATCCGGAACACCCACGTGCGCAGGGACGACCGGCCTTCGAAACGGGCCAGGGCGCCGACCACCGCCAGCCAGGTCTCCTGCACGGCGTCGCGGGCCGACTCGGGGGTCGCCACGATCGACCTCGCGACGCGGAACATGCTGGGGGACCAGGCATCCAGCAGGGCGGCGAACGTCGCCTCGTCCCCCTCCCGGAGCAGCGCCACCAGGGCTTCCTCGTGAGGAAGCCCGTCGGACGCCGCGGCGGAGCTCATCGCCCCATCATCGCCCGCCCGGCGCTCAGGGGCCGTCGGCGAGCTGGTCGCGACGTACCTTGCCGGTGAGCGTGCGGGGGAGCTCGTCGAGGAACCGCCAGGTCTTCGGTCGCTTGGGGGGTGAGAGCCGCTCGCGCACGTACGCCGCCAGCTCGGCCTCGGTGGCCGTCCCGACGATCGCGGCGCTCACGCGCTGGCCCCACTCGTCGTCGGGTACGGCGTACACCGCGACGTCCTCGACCCCCGGGTGCTCGCGCAGGGCGTTCTCGACCTCGAGCGGGTAGACGTTCACGCCACCACTGATGATCAGGTCCTCGCGCCGCCCGTCGAGGAAGAGGTAGCCGTCGTCGTCCATCCGGCCGAGGTCGCCCACGGTGAACGCGTCGTCGCGCCAGGCCGCCGCGGTCTTCTCTGGGTCGCCGAAGTAGCCGAACCGCGCGTGCTCCGGCACCCGGCACCAGATCGTGCCGTCGTCGTCGAGGGCCAGCTCGCGTCCGGGACGCGCGCGGCCGACGGTGCCCCGACGGCCGAGCCACTCCTCGCTGCGGCAGGCCGTGAACTGGCCCTCGGTCGAGCCGTAGAACTCCCAGGTCGAGCCGTCCGGGAACAGCTCGATCAAGCGCTCCTTGACGGCCGGGGGGCACGGAGCTCCCGCGTGGGCGACCAGGCGGAAGCTCGAGAGGTCCGGCACCCCGACCCGGTCCCAGTGGGCGAACAGCCGCTGCAGGTGGGTCGGTACGCAGAACACCGACGTCGGCCGCTCGGCCTCGATCGCCGCCGTGACGGCCGCTGGATCGAAGGGTCCCGGCACCACCATCCGGCCGCCCGCGAGCAGCGTGCCCATGCCGAAGCGCAGGGGAGCGGAGTGGTAGAGCGGGCTGAGGACGAGGTTCACGTCGGAGGCGGCGAACCCCCACAGGTCGCGCTCCTCGGCGACCAGCGCCTCGGCCCGCGCGGTGTCGAGGATCCCCGAGTCGACCGCCTTCGGACGGCCGGTGGTGCCGCTGGTCACGTGCATCGGCCGGCCGAGCGGCAGCGCGCCCGCGACGCCGGGCGAGAAACCTGCGGCCAGGGACTCGAACGCCTCGGGGGTGTCCACGACCAGCGCCGGACGCACGTCGGCGAGGATGCCGTCCCGCTCGGCAGCAGTCAGTCGGGGGTCCAGGGGCACCGGGAAGATCCCCCGCGCCAGCAGCGCGACGACGAGCTCGACGTACGCCGTGGAGCCCGGCTGCAGCAGGGCGACCCGGTCTCCCGGCTCGAGCCCCGCGTGCGCGTCCATCGGCGAAACCCTAACGATGGGGCAGGATCGGCCGGGAACCACCGCTGTCCTGCGGACATGTAGGGGTATGGACGCACCGGGGGAGACCGTGACGGAGCCGCATCCGGAGTCGGCGCTGGTCGAGGACCTGCGGGCGGGGTCGCCCGAGGCCCTGACCGCGCTCTTCGACAGGTACGGCGACCGCATCCACACCCACTGCTTCCGACAGCTCGGCAGCTGGCACGAGGCCGAGGACGCCACCGCGACGGTGTTCCTCGAGGTGTGGCGGCACCGGCACCGGATCACCGAGCACGACGGCTCGGCCGTGCCGTGGCTGTACGGCGTGGCCACGAACGTCTGCCGCAACCTCAACCGCCGCTCGCGACGCCACCTGCGTGCCGTGAGGCGGCTGCCCGGTCCCGAGAACGAGCCCGACCACGCCGCCGCGGTGACGGAACGGATCGACGCGGAGCAGCGGATGAAGCGGGTGCTGGCCGCGATCGACGAGCTGCCGCCGCACGAGCGGGAGGTGCTGGCCCTGGTCGCCTGGGCCGGCCTCACCTACGAGCAGGCCGCGGCCGCGCTCGCCGTACCCGTCGGGACCGTCCGGTCCCGGCTCTCCCGGGCCCGCAAGCGACTGTCCCTGCCCGACACCGACGGAGAAGCATCATGACCGACCCGACCCCACCTCCCGAGCAGCCGATGGACGACGCCACCCGCGCCCGGATCCGGGCGCGCATCGCCGAGGAAGCCGCGACGGAGTCCACCAGCGTGCGCCGCTGGGCGCTGCCCGTGGTCGCGGCTGTCGCGGTGCTGGCGATCGCGATGGGTGGCGCGTACGCCGCCTTCTGGCCCGGCGGCGGAGGTCCCGTCTCGCCCGCGCCGGCGATCCAGGAGACGACGGCGCCCGCCGACTCCCCGAGCCCGGCGCCGACCGAGCCACCCAGCGATGCGCCCACCCTCGAGGAGTCGGCGCCGCCGAGCAGCGAGCCACCCCCGGGAGGCCCGGATGAGGACTGGGGAGCTGAGGACATCCCGCGGACGACCTGTGCGCGCGAGGTGCGTCCGCGCGGCGCGGAGCAGGTCGTGTCGTGGCCGACGTCGGTCGGCGAGGTCGGGATCTGGGTGGCCGGCGACCAGTGGGCGCTCTGCGAGCAGAGCGGCCGGATCGCCACCGTCCACGCTGCCCGGCCACTGGGGGAGGAGCAGCTGGACAAGGAGGCGTTCAACTTCAGCACCTCGACGTACGACTGGAACGCGCAGCAGTTCTTCACCGCCTATGTCGCCGGCGGCCCTCTCGTCGTGCCCCACGAGCGGATCACCTACACGTTCCCGGACGGCCACACGGAGCAGGCTCGGATCGCCACGGACGCCGCAGGACGGCAGTGGTGGTCGGTGGCCTACCTGCCGACCGAGGGCATCATGACGAGCGGCAACAGCTCGAAGTGGGACCCGGTGAAGGTGGAGGACGCGCTCTCGGGCGTGGTGAACACCTACCGGCTGGACTGGTTCCGCAACGGCTGCGCCCAGGTCAACCACGGCTGCTGACTAGGCTCACCCCGTGCGGGTGGGACTGACGGGCGGAGTGGCCTCGGGCAAGAGCACGGTGTCGGCGATGCTCGCCGAGCTGGGCGCGGTCGTGATCGACGCCGACCTGCTCGCCCGCGAGGTCGTGGCCCGCGGCACCGACGGGCTGGCCGAGATCGTCGCGGAGTTCGGGCCGGACGTGCTCACCGAGGACGGCGACCTGGACCGGCCGGCCATGGGCGCGATCGTGTTCGCCGACCCCGAGCGCCGGAAGGCACTCGAGGCGATCATCCATCCCCGGGTACGCCGGCGGGGCAGGGAGATCGAGGCCGAGGCGGCGGCGGACGCGCTGGTGGTGCACGACATCCCGCTGCTGGCCGAGACCGGCCAGGCCGCCAACTTCGACGCGGTGATCGTCGTCGACGTGCCGACCGAGGTCCAGGTGGAGCGGATGACGACGCTGCGCGGCATGACCCGCGAGGAGGCCGAGTCGCGCGTGGCGGCCCAGGCGACCCGTGACCAGCGGCTCGCGGTGGCCACGCACGTCGTCGAGAACACCGGGACCCTGGGCGAGCTGCGCGCACGCGTCGCCGAGGTCCACGACCGGCTGCGTGGATGATCACGCGACGAGGCGCGCTCGTGGGCGGGGCGGCGGCCGCGGGCCTGGGCGTAGCCGCGCTGGTCGGGTGGGAGGTGGCGCCCAACTCGGTTCGGTTCAGGGTCCGTGATGCGTTGGGCACGCTGCCGGAACCGGAGATTCCCGATGCCCCGGAGGGCGAGGTCCGCCTCGAGCGGATGACGTCTGAGCACATGGGCGAGATCGACCTGTTCACCGCCGTACCGCACGGCCACGGCGACGGTGCCGGACTTCCCGTCATCGTCGTCCTGCACGGGTCGAGCGCGACCGCGGCTGCCTTCCGTGACTTCGGGCTGGCCCGGTTCGTCACGGCGGCAGTCGAGGCGGGCGCGGAACCGTTCGTGCTCGCCGGCACCGACGACGGTCCTGCGGGCTGGCTGCCCGGGGGCGGCGTCGACCCGCAGGCGATGCTCCGGGACGAGCTTCCGACCTGGCTGGAGGAACGGGGGTTCGCCGCCGACCGGCGGGCGTTGTGGGGATGGTCGCGAGGTGGGTACGGCGCGCTCCGCTACGTCCAGGACCAGCCCGACTGGGCGTCGGCGCTGGCGCTGTTCAGTCCCGCGCTGCACGCGGACGACCCCGCACTGGCCGACCTGTCGGTGCTCGGCCCACTGCCCTGGGGCCTGTGGTGCGGCAACCGGGACCCGTTCCACGACGGGGCGCTGGCACTGGCGGACGACGCCCCGACCGCGCCCGACCCGTGGGTCCAGGGTGATGGCGGGCACACGCGGGTCTACTGGAACGACCACACCGTCGAGATGATGCAGTTCCTGGCCGACCACCTGTGACGTCCCGGAACGGCCAAGGAGGCCCGTCGGCGTGCGACGGACCTCCCCGGGAGCCAGGGCCGAGTCGGCGCGAGCCCGCCTGCGCCATTCCGAGCTCGCGCCGACCGGTCGTCAGGCGGCGAGGTCGGGGTCTCCCAGCCTGCGCAGCTTCTGCAGCGCCTCCCGCTCGAGCTGGCGCACCCGCTCGGCGGAGATGCCGTGCTTGAGACCGATGTCGGCCAGCTTGTGCTGCCGGCCGTCGCTGAGGCCGTAGCGCGAGCGGATGATGTCGGCGGCCCGCTCGTCGAGCAGGTCGACCAGGTCGTTGAGCCGGTCGCGGGCCTCCACGTCGAGCACCGTCAGGTCGGGTCCGGGCGAGGACTCCTGCGCCATCAGGTCACCGAGCGAGGTGTCGCCGTCCTCGTCGACGGGGGTGTCGAGGCTGACGTGCTCACGGCCCCACGACATCAGGTCGAGGACCCGGTCGACGTCCATGCCGAGCTCGTGGGCGATCTCGTGCGGCTCGGGGTCACGGCCGAGCTGGCGCTCGAGCGTGCGCCGGGCGCCGCCGACCTGGTTGAGCTCCTCGACCACGTGCACGGGCAGCCGGACGACCCGCGCCTGCTGGGCGATGCCGCGGGTGATCGCCTGGCGCACCCACCACGTCGCGTACGTCGAGAACTTGTAGCCCTTGGTGTAGTCGAACTTCTCGACCGCCCGGATCAGGCCGGTGTTGCCCTCCTGGATCAGGTCGAGCATCGGCATCTGGGCCCGGCCGTACTTGCGGGCGATCGAGACGACCAGCCGCAGGTTGGCGGTGATGAACGTGTCGACGGCCTTGCGGCCCTCCTCCGCCAGCCACTCGAGCTCTGCCTCGGAGGCGCTCATCGGCGCTCCGCCCTTGCGGCGGCCGACGCGGCCGGTCGCGAGCAGGTGCTCGGCCATCAGGCCGGCCTCGATGGTCTTGGAGAGCTCGACCTCTTGTGCAGCGTCGAGCAGGGCGTTACGGGCGATCTCGTCGAGGTACAGGCCTACGCTGTCCCTGCCCTCGATCTCGCGGCTGCCGGCCGCGGCGGTGCGTGTTGCCATCCCTGCGCCCCTTCCTACGTCGCAAAACGTCGCCAAGCGGCGTCTCACACCGGATTCAACGACTCTGCACGCCTGGAGATTCCCGGGATTCGGTACGGAGTCTTCACCCGGATCGACGTGTGAAAGGGCGAATAAGTTGCCCGCCGCGGCGACTCTCAGGGACTTCTCAGGGGATTCCCCCACTTCAGGGGAGAATCAGGCGTCGGCGAGGCCCATCCGGTCGAGGATCCAGGCGAGGGAGAAGGCGCGATCGTGCCAGGCCTTGTACCGCCCGGAGACGCCGCCGTGGCCGGCCGCCATCTCGGTCTTCAGCACGAAGTCGCGCCGGCCGCCGGCCGTGGCCCGGAGCCGGGCGATCCACTTGGCGGGCTCGACGTAGAGGACCCGGGTGTCGTGGAACGAGGTCTCCGCCAGGATCGGCGGGTAGTCGACCGCCGCGACGTTGTCGTACGGCGCGTAGGACGCGATGTAGTCGTAGGCCTCCGCGTCGTCCTCGGGGTTGCCCCACTCCTCGTACTCCGGGACGGTCAGCGGCAGGCTGGCGTCGAGCATGGTGGTGAGGTTGTCGACGAACGGCACGCCGGCCACGATCCCGCCGAACGCGTCCGGCGCCTGGTTGGCGATCGCACCCATGAGCAGGCCGCCGGCGCTGGCGCCCTCGGCGATGGTCAGCTCGGGGGTGGTCCAGCCGTTCGCGGCGAGGTGGCGGGCGCAGGCGACGAAGTCGCTGAAGGTGTTCTTCTTGTGGAGCAGCTTTCCGTGGTCGTACCACCGGCGGCCCATCTCGCCCCCGCCCCGCACGTGGGCGATGGCGAACGCGGCGCCGCGGTCGAGGAGGGAGAGCCGGGCGACCGAGAAGTACGGGTCCATCGACATCTCGTAGGCGCCGTACCCGTAGAGCAGGACGGGGACCGGACGGGTGCCACCGCCCCCGATCCGGCTGAGCCTCGCGTGAGCCGCGCTTGGCCACGACCGAGATCGGGATCCGCTCGCCGTCGTCGGCGGTGGCCCAGAGCCGGTGCTCCTCGTAGTCGGCGGGGTCGTAGCCGCCGAGCACGGGCGTACGCCGGAGCAGGGTCAGCTCGCGGGTGCGGACGTCGTAGTCGTAGACCGACGACGGGATCGCCATGGTCGTGTAGCCGAGCCGCACCCGGGGCTGGGTGAACGACGGGTTCCCGCCCGAGCCGACGGTGTAGACCTCCTCGTCGAACTCGACCAGGTAGTCGTCGCCGAGGCCGTCGGGGCCGAGCTCGAGGATCCGGAGCTGGGTGAGCCCGTCGCTGCGCTGGTGCACGACCAGGTGGCCGGCGAAGGCGTCGACCTCCTCGAGCCGCACCGACGGGTCGTGCGGCACCAGCGGGCGCCACGCCTCCGGCTCGGTCGGCTCCACGGGCGCGACGCCGATCTCGAAGTCGGCGCCCGTGTGGTTGTGGAGCACGAGGAACACGTCCTCGCCCGCGATCACGGCGTGCTCGAGGCCGTACTCCAGGCCGTCGCGGCGCGCGGAGAACACCCGGAAGCCCTCCTCGGGCCGGTCGGCGTCGAGGAAGCGGTACTCGGTGGTGGTCTTGGCGCCCGAGGCGATGATCAGGAACCGGTCGGTGCGGCTGCGGCCGACGCCGACCCAGAACCGCCCGTCCTGCTCGTGGTGGACCAGCTCGTCGTCGGCCTGGGCGGTGCCGAGCCGGTGCCGCCAGATCTTGTCGGGGCGCCAGCTCTCGTCGATGGTCGTGTAGTAGAGGTCCTGGCCGTCGCGGGTCCACGTGACGCCGCCGAGGACGCCGGTGATCACGTCGTCGAGCAGCTCGCCGGAGCGCAGGTCCTTGACCCGGACGGTGTAGCGCTCGTCGCCGGTGGTGTCGGTCGAGTAGGCCAGCAGGTGGGTGTCGGGGCTGACCGCCGAGCCGCCGAGCGAGAAGAAGTCGTGGCCCTCGGCGAGCTCGTTGAGGTCGAGCAGGAGCTCCTCGCCGGGCAGCGCCGGCTGGTCGGGGCCGACCTCCTCGGCGGGCTTCGGGGGATCCCAGTCGTCCTCCGCGCCGATCGGCACCCGGCAGCTGGCGCCGTACTCGCGGCCCTCGAAGGTGCGGCCGTAGTACCAGTAGCCGCGGTTGCGGGTCGGCACCGACAGGTCGGTCTCGAGGGTGCGGGCCTTGATCTCGTCGAAGATCGTCTGGCGCAGGTCCTTCAGGTGCGCGGTGCGCTCGCGGGCGTGGGCGTTCTCGGCCTCGAGGTAGGCCGACCACGTCGGGGTCGTCCTTGGCGCGCATCCACTCGTAGTCGTCCACGCGGTCGTGCCCGTGGTGACTGGTCGTGATCGGGCGCCGGTCGGCGACGGGTGGCTCCATGTGCGGAAGCGTATCCGCGGCCGGGTAGCGTCCGGTCCATGGTGGAGCGCCCCATCGATCGGACCATCGATCGGACCGTCGACCTGAACGCCGATCTGGGCGAGGAGGTGACCGACGACGCGGGCCTGCTCGCCGTCGTCACCAGCGCCAACCTCGCCTGCGGCTACCACGCCGGCAACCGCGCGATCATGCGCGAGGTGTGCGCGGAGTCGGCGCGACGCGGGGTGTCCGTGGGGGCGCAGGTGTCCTACGACGACCGCGAGAACTTCGGCCGCGTGGCCCGCGACGTGCCCTACGAGCTGCTGCGCGAGCAGATCGTCGACCAGGTCGGGACGCTGCGCGAGATCGCCGCGGGGGAGGGCGTCGAGGTGCGGTACGTCAAGCCGCACGGCGCGCTCTACCACCGGGTCATCGACGACGAGGAGCAGGCGCGGGCGGTGCTGGCCGGGTCCGGCCACCTGCCGGTCCTCGGCATGCCGGGGGCGCTGATCCTGGAGCTGGCCGCGGCGGCCGGGCGGACGACGTACGTCGAGGGGTTCCCGGACCGCGGGTACGGCGACGACGGGCGGCTGCTGCCGCGTGACCAGCCGGGCGCGGTGCTCGAGGAGACCGACGAGATCGCGGCCCGGGCCGTCGAGCTGGCGGCCGAGGTGCAGTCGGTGTGCGTGCACGGCGACACCCCCGGCGCGGTCGACCATGCGCGCGCCGTCCGGGACGCCCTGGACGCCGCCGGGTTCGCCGTCAAGGGTCTCTGACCTTTCCAGCCATTGTGGTGCCGGGCCAGCCCCGTCATCATTCGTCCCATGACGACCACGCCCGGGCCACCGAACGGCGTCGTTGACCGCGCGGGGAGGTCGGACGCGCGGCTGGCATTGAGCACCGTGGCGGCGGCCGTCCTTGGCTTTGCGGTGCTCGTCGTGCTCCCGTACGCCGTCAACGACTTCGCACCGCCCGCGGGCCTGGACGTGCTGTGGAGCCTTGGCGGGCCGCTGGCTCTGGTCCTCGCCCCGCCCGCCGCCGGCCTCGCGGGGTTCGCGAGCTGTGTCGCCTTGTGGCGTCGCGGTGACCTCGATGACACGACGCGACGACTGCACCTGGTCGTGCTCGTCGCCGTGGCCACGTTCGCCGTGTTCCTCGCCTCCCACCCCGGGCAGTCGGCCATCGGCTGGTGGCAGGACTGAGGATCCACTGTCCACAGGACCTGTGCACGATCATGTGGAGATCGGGCCGCTCCTGTGGACGTTTCGGGGTGTTCTGTGGAGGACCCTGTGGGACCGGAAGAATGTCGGCACTTCTTTGCCCGAACCCCTTGCGCGGGGTGTCGCGGGCCCCGTAGAACTCTCCTACCAACTCACCGCTTGCGGAGGGTTGGGGATCGGACGGAAGCGAAGATCCTGACGGCGAGGCAACTCGCCGCGTCGGCCCGGTGACGGGGGCGGCGGGGTCGGAGAATTCGTTCGGTGGGTCGGGCGTCACACACCGACCAAAGCCGAGGGGCTCCTGATGCTCATACCATCTGGAGCCCCTCACCCTATTTCGACGCCGTGGCGTCCGGCTCCATGCTGACCACAGCGCACCCGCGGTGACAACCCCCGCCGGGTGAACAGTCCAGACTGGTGCCGTGCACTTCCGGCCGGTCGGACCCCATGCCCTGCTCGTCGAGGTCGACGACGCCGCGGCCGCGCGGTCCCTCGCGGCCTGGGCGCGCGAGCAGGAGGTCACCGCCGACGAGGTGGTGCCGGCCGCGCGGACGGTGCTCTTCGACGGCGTCCCCGACGCCGGCACGCTGCGCGAGGCACTGGCCGACTGGCAGCCCGGGGCGGCCAGCGGCGAGCTGGACCTGGTCGAGATCCCGGTGACCTACGACGGCGACGACCTGGCGTTCGTGGCGGAGCACTGGGGGATGAGCGAGGAGGACGCCGTCGCCGCGCATGCCGACGTCGAGTACGTCGCGGCGTTCTGCGGGTTCGCGCCCGGCTTCGCCTACCTGGAGGGACTGCCCGAGGAGCGGGCGGTGCCGCGGCTCGACTCTCCGCGGTCGAAGGTGCCGGCCGGGTCCGTCGCCCTCGCCGGCACCTGGTCGGCGGTCTACCCGACGGCGTCCCCCGGGGGGTGGCAGCTGATCGGCCGCACCGACGTCGTCCTTTGGGACGCCGCGCGTGAGGAGCCGGCGCTGCTGCCGCCGGGCACGCGGGTGAGGTTCGTCCCGCGATGAGCACGTTGACCGTCGCCGAGGCCGGCGCGCTGACCACCGTCCAGGACCAGGGGCGGGTGGGCCTGGCGCACCTCGGGGTCCCGCGCGCCGGGGCGCTGGACCGGCCGGCCGCCGACCTCGCGAACCGGCTGGTCGGCAACCCGGCCGACGCGGCGGTGCTGGAGGTGCTCCTCGGCGGTTTTGTGGGGCGGTTCTCCGAGGGCCGATGGGTCGTGGTGACAGGTGCCCCGTGCCCGGTCACCGTCGACGGTGGTCCCGCCGCGCACGGCGAGGCGGTGTGGGTTCCGCCGGGCGCCGAGCTGCGGCTGGGCCCGCCCGCGACCGGGGTGCGGTGCTACGTCGCCGTCGCGGGTGGCGTCGACGTCGAGCCGGTGCTCGGGTCCCGGTCCACCGACACCCTCGCCTGGGTCGGGCCGGACCGGGTGGAGGACGGCGCCGAGCTGTCGATCGGCGCTCCCGCCGGGGAGCCGCAGCCCCACGACACGCCTCGACCCCGGCCGACCGGGCCGCTGCGGATCAACCCGGGTCCGCGCGCCGACTGGTTCGACGGCGACGCGGTCGACCGCCTCTGCGCCGCGCCGTACGCCGTGACCGCGGACTCGAACCGGATCGGGCTGCGCCTCGAGGGCGCCGAGCTGTCGCGCACGCAGGACGGCGAGCTCGCCAGCGAGGGGATGGTGCTGGGGTCGGTGCAGGTGCCGCCGAGCGGACAGCCCGTCGTGTTCCTGGCCGACCACCCGCCGACCGGTGGCTACCCGGTGATCGGTGTGGTCCGGGCAGAGGACCTGTGGCAGTGCGCGCAGCTCCGGCCCGGCGACGAGGTGCGGTTCACGCGGGATCCGCAGGCTCCGGCGGACGCCACGCGCTGAGTGCCGGGTCGTCCGCCGCGTACGACCGCACCGGCCCGGGCGGCGTGTCCGCGGTCTCGAAGCGCACGGTGACCACCCCGCGCCCCGAGCCCCACACCCAGCCGCGGCCCATCTCGGCGTGCTCGACGTCCATGCCCGGTGCCCAGGTCTGGCGCTGTCGCGGCTCGACGACGGACTCGTCGGGCAGCTCGTCCTCCTCGGGGTCGATCTCGCCGAAGAGGTCCTCCTGGATCCAGTCGGCCAGGCCCGAGACACCGACCCCCAGCAGGCGGACGCCGCCGGAGGTGTCGAGGTCGGTCAGCAGCGAGCGGGCGAGGCGGGCGATCGTCGGCCCGCTGTCGGTGGGCGAGGGGAGCGTGGTCGACCGGTTGAGGGTGGTGAAGTCGTGCAGGCGCACCTTGATCGTCACCGTGCGCCCCGAGAGGCCGCTCTTGCGCAGCCGCTGCGACACCGAGCCGGCCTGGCGCGTGAGCAGCCCCTCCATCAGCTTGCGGTCGGTCAGGTCGGTGTCGTAGGTGCCTTCGACGCTGACCGACTTCGCCTCCCGCTCCGAGACGACCGGGCGGTCGTCCTGCGCGCGGGAAAGGGCGTACAGGCCGGTGCCGTGCGCCCGTCCGATCAGCCGCACCAGCTCGTCGAGGCTGACCCGCTCCAGCTCGGCGACCGTGTGGATGCCGGCGCGGCGCAGCCGCTCGGCCGTGGCCGGTCCGACGCCGGGGATGACCGTCACGTGCATCGGGCGGAGCAGCTCCTGCTCGGTGCCGGGCGCGACCACCACCAGGCCGTCGGGCTTGTCGAGGTCGCTGGCGACCTTGGCGATGAACTTGGAGCTGCCGATGCCGACCGAGGCCGTCAGCCCGCCGGTGGCCACCACGACGCGGGCCCGCAGGTCCTCGGCGAACGCCGTCACGGTCGGTACCTCGACGTCGGCGAGGCCGGCGCGCTCGAGGTCGACGAACGCCTCGTCGAGCGACAGCGGCTCGACCAGCGGCGACACCGAGCGGAGCACCTCCATCACCTGTGCGCTGGTCGATCGATAGGCGTGGAACCGGCCGGTCAGGAACGCCGCGTGGGGACAGCGCGACCGCGCCTCCCGGGTCGACATCGCCGACCGGACGCCGTACTTGCGGGCTTCGTAGGACGCCGTGGACACCACGCCCCGGCCGCCGACCCCGCCCACGACCACCGGCTTGCCGCGCAGCGAGGGCTTGTCGCGCTGCTCGACCGCGGCGAAGAAGGCGTCCAGGTCGATGTGGAGCACCGACGCGACCGGACGCATGCGCGCAACGTACCCGCCGCCACCCCCACCCGTGGGTCAGGCCGCCGTGTCTCTGGCTACGTTCGCGGCACGTACCGCATCGCCACGACGCCCGACCCGAGCTCCAACCTGCTCACGAGCTCCAGGTCGAGAGGCTTCGACAGCCCGGCGAACAACGTCGGCCCGTGGCCCGTCAGCCTGGGGTGGACGACGAGCTCGTACTCGTCGATCAGTCCCAGCTCGGCCAGCGCCCGAGGGAGTTTCACGCCGCCCACGAACAGCCCTTCGCCTGGCTCCCGCTTGAGCTGCTGGACTGCCTCTCCCAAGTCTCCGCGCAGCAGCTCGGCGTTCCAGTCGACCCGGTCCAGGGTGCTCGACACGACGTACTTCTTCGCCGCGTCGATCGTCCGGGCGAAGGGTTCCATCTCGTCGGGACCCGTGCCCGTCCCGGCCTGCGGCCGGAACGCCCCCTCCATCAGCTCGTAGGTCACCCGGCCGAAGAGGAGGGCGTCGGCGTGCTCGATGTTCTCGACGGCGTGCCGATGCAGCTCCGCCTGCAGCTCCTCGTCCGGCACGATCGCTTGGTGGTCGCAGCACCCGTCGAGGGTGACGTTGATGGAGTAGCGGAGGGGTCGCACGGGCGCTCCTGAGGGCTGCGGCAGTCGTGGGAACGACGTCAGGTGGTCGGGTGGTAGACACGCGGATGCTCGCAGACTCATCGATGCCGTGAGCCCGGGCCACCTCCGACGGCCCAGGAACCGTCCACAAGAACGCTTCCGGTGCCTGCTGTCCACAGTCCACCAATGATCGTCGTCGCGCCGTCGGTCGAGGCGGGCAGCGTTCCACCCATGACCACCACGCTCACCGCCCGCAGCCCCGAGGACGTCCTGGCCGTCGTGCCGGTCGTGCTCGGGTTCGTGCCGCACGACTCGGTCGTCATGTTGACCTTCGGCGCACGCAACACCTTCCATGCGCGGGTCGACCTGCCGCCGGCCCGTGACCGGCCCGACCCGACCGATGTCGACGACATGATCGCGTGCTTGCGCGAGCCGGCCGAGCGGCACGGCGTCACCCGCGTCGTCTTCGTCGTCTACAGCGAGGACGCCGTCCCCGCCGAGCGGGTGGCGCGTCGGCTGGTGCGGTCCTTCCGGACCGCGGACATCGAGGTGGTCGACGTGCTGCGGGCCGACGGCCGTCGGTGGTTCCCGTTGCTGCGCGGCCGGCGGTCGTTGCCGGCCGCGGGCGTGCCCTACGACGTCGTCGCGCACCCGTTCGCCGCGCAGGCCGTGGTGGAGGGCCACGTCACCCACGGCTCTCGGGACGAGCTGGCCGGCACCCTCCGACCCGATCCCGACGCCGTCGCGGGGGTGCGGGCAGCCTTGCCGACGCGGGCCGATCCCGATCCGGCCTGGGTGCGCTCGACGGTGCAACGCCACGCCGCCGAGCGCACCGTCCCCGGCGACGAGGAGGCGGCCCGCCTGCTCCTCGACGTCGGCACCCACGTGCTGTCGCGCGACGCCGCCTGGGCCCATCTGCGCCGCGAGGACGCCCGTCACCACGTGGAGCTCTGGGTCGACCTGCTGCGTCGCGCGCCCGACCACCTGGCCGGCTCGGCCGCCGCGGTGCTCGGGGTGGCCGCCTGGCTGGCCGGACACGGTGCCCTCGCGTGGTGCGCGGTCGACCGCGCCGAGTCCGTGGCGCCCGGTCACTCCCTGGCGCGGCTGGTGGGCGAGCTGCTGGCCACGGCCACGCCACCGTCGAGCTGGGAGGAGGTGAAGCCTGTGCGCGACCCGGCCTGACCTCTCGCCATAGCCCGGATCCCTGCCTAGTGTTCGTGCATGGGCGAAGAGGTAGACGCACAAGAGTTCTCCCGAGCCGACCGCACCCGGCATCGGGAGAAGGTGCGGCGCTGCCTCGACGTCTTCGCTCGGATGCTGCGGGAGGCGCGGTTCGACACCGACGACCCGATGACCGGGCTCGAGGTCGAGCTCAACCTCGTCGACGACAACGGTGACCCGGCCCTGAAGAACGCCGAGGCGCTGGAGAAGATCGCCGACCCCGGGTTCGTCACCGAGCTGGGTCAGTTCAACATCGAGATCAACGTGCCGCCCGAGAAGCTGCGCGAGGGTGGGCTGACGACGTTCGAGCAGACGCTGCGGCGCAGCCTGAACGATGCCGAGAGCCGGTCCAGCGAGGTCGGCGCCCACATGGTGATGATCGGCATCCTGCCGACCCTCGCCGAGGGCCACCTGACCCTCGACACGCTCAGCTCGAACCCGCGCTACCGGCTGCTCAGCGAGCAGATCATGTCCGCGCGCGGCGAGGACATCTCGATCGCGATCGCCGGGCCCGAGCGGCTGGTGACGACGGCGGACTCGATCGTGCCCGAGGCCGCGTGCACGAGCACCCAGTTCCACGTGCAGACCTCGCCCGACCAGTTCGCGAACTACTGGAACGCCTCGCAGGCCATCGCCGCGATCCAGATCGCGGTGGGTGCCAACGCGCCGTACCTCCTCGGCAAGGAGCTGTGGCGCGAGACACGCATCCCCCTGTTCGAGCAGGCCACCGACACCCGCAGCGAGGAGCTGAAGGCGCAGGGCGTGCGGCCGCGGGTGTGGTTCGGCGAGCGCTGGATCACCTCGGTCTTCGACCTGTTCGAGGAGAACGTCCGCTACTTCCCGGCGCTGCTCCCGATCACCGAGGAGGAGGACCCGCTCGAGGTGCTCGAGGCGGGCGGGACGCCGGAGCTGAGCGAGCTGCGGCTGCACAACGGGACGATCTACCGCTGGAACCGGCCGGTCTACGACATCTCCGCAGGCGTTCCCCACCTGCGCGTCGAGAACCGCACCCTGGCGGCCGGGCCGACGGTCGCCGACATGATGGCGAACGCCGCGTTCTACTTCGGCCTGGTCCGGGCCCTCGCCGAGAGCGAGCGGCCGCTGTGGTCGCAGATGTCGTTCAGTGCGGCCGAGGAGAACTTCCACGTCGCCGCCGAGCACGGCATCGACGCCCAGATCTACTGGCCGGGCGTCGGACAGGTGCGGGTCACCGAGCTGATCCTGCGCCGCCTCCTCCCGCTGGCGCACGAAGGCCTCGACAGCTGGGGTGCCTCCGCCGAGGAGCGCGACCGGCTGCTCGGCATCATCGAGCAACGGTGCCTGACGGGAACCAACGGGGCCGAGTGGTTCGTCGGCCGGATGCACCAGCGCGAGGACCTCGACCGCTACGACGCGCTGCGGGCGACGCTGCTGGAGTACCGCCAGAACATGCACAGCAACGAGCCGGTGCACACCTGGGAGTAGCTCCCGTCAGGGGCCTTGCGGCGCGATGGCCCGCGTGTAGCGGCCGGCGAGCACGCGCAGGTGGTCGACCAGCCCGGGCGGCTCGGTCACCGAGAAGTCCAGTCCCAGCATGCCGATCCACACGGCCACGACCTCGAGGCTGTCGCCGCCGGTGACCAGGACGCACTCCGTGTCGGTCACCGCCTCCACGGTGCCGACCGCGGGGTTGATCCGCGCCAGCACCTCGTCGGCCGGCGCGTGCACGTGGACCCGGGCGTGCACCGCCCAGCCGGTCCGCGCCACCTCCCGGACGACGAACTCCGTGAGATCGCCGGGGAAGGGCACCGGGGCGAACCGGCGTCCGCCGGGCGTTCGCAGCCGCAGCCAGTCGACGCGGTACGGCGCCCACCGGCCGGTCGACGGGTCGCGGCCGACGAGGTACCAGCGCCGTTGCCAGCCGACCAGGTGGTAGGGCTCGATCTCGCGGGGCTCGTCCCGGTAGTAGCAGCGCAGCCCCTGGTGGTCGCGGATCGCGGCGGCGAGCTCGTTCAGCACCTCCGCGTCGACCGGCGGGTCCTCGACGTTGGAGTCGGTGTTGACCGGGCCGGCGCTGGTGGCCGAGCGCAACGCCTTCAGACGCCGGCGCAGCTTGTCGGGCAGCACCTGCTCCAGCTTCGCGAGCGCCCGGGCGCCCGTCTCCTCGAACCCGGCCAGCCCGGTCGCGGCGCGGAGGCCGACGGCGACGGCGACCGCCTCCTCGTCGTCGAGCAGGAGCGGCGGCAGCTTGGCGCCGACACCGAGGCGGTAGCGGCCGCCGGGACCCCGCGTCGCGTCGACGGGGTAGCCCAGCTCACGCAGCCGGGTCATGTCCTTGCGCACGGTGCGGTCGGTGACGTCGAGCCGTTCCGCCAGCTCCGACCCGGACCAGTCCACCCGCGACTGCAGCAGTCCGAGGAGGGCCAGCATCCGGGCAGAAGTCTCGCGCATGACGTCGAGAATAGCGGAACGAACTGTTCCTGAACTCCTCCTACCGTCGGAGCATCAGATCAACCCGAACAGGAGACCCCGCCATGACCAGCACCGCTTCCACCTTCGAGACCCGCCCCTTCCGCGTGGAGTTCGCCCAGGCCGACCTCGACGACCTCCGCGACCGCCTGGACCGGACCCGGTTCGCGCCGACCGCACCCGGCGACTCCTGGGACTACGGCACGCCCACGTCGTACCTGCGCGACATGGTCGAGCGCTGGAAGGCGTTCGACTGGCGCGCGGTCGAGGACGGCATCAATGCCCACCCGAACTTCCTCGCCGAGATCGACGGGCAGACGATCCACTTCCTCCACGTGCGTTCCGAGGTGCCGGACGCGCGGCCGCTCCTGCTGGCGCACACCTACCCGGGCTCGGTCCTCGACTACCTCGACCTGATCGGCCCGCTGACCGACCCCGTCGCCCACGGTGGCCGGCCCGAGGACGCGTTCCACGTCGTCGTGCCGTCGATGCCCGGCTTCGGCTTCTCCATGCCGATGGCCGACGGCGCCTGGACGATGGCGCGCGTGGCCCGTGCCTACGACGCCCTGATGCGCGGCCTCGGCTACGAGTCCTACGGCATCCACGGCAGCGACGGCGGGGCCCTGGTCTCCCGCGAGCTCGCCGTGCATGGAGCCCGAGGGCTTCCTCGGCGCGCACGTGCTGCACCTGTTCTCCTTCCCCTCGGGCGCGCCCGGCGAGATGGACGGCTTCGGGGAGAAGGAGTACGCCGCGCTCGGTCACCTGCAGTGGTTCCAGAGCGTCGGCGGCTACAACACGATGAACGCCACCCGCCCGCAGACGGTCGCCGCCGGACTCGCGGACTCGCCGGTCGCCGTGCTCGCCTACAGCGAGCTGTTCGAGAGCTTCGGCAACGGGACCAGCCTGGTCCGTCCGGAGCAGGTGCTGGCGCAGGCGACCCTGTACTGGCTGACGAACACCTACGCGACCGCGGCGCGCTACCACTACGAGGAGCAGCACTCGGGCGCCGAGCCCGTGGTCAGCCGGGGCCGGATCGGCGTCGCGGTCTTCAAGGACGACTTCCAGACGATCCGGGCCTTCGCGGAGCGCGACAACGCGAACATCGTGCACTGGTCGGAGTTCCCGCGCGGTGGCCACTTCGCCGCCCTCGAGGTGCCCGAGGACGTCGTTGCCGACCTGCGGGTGTTCTTCCGCGACGTGTGACCCGACGGCCACGAAGAGCGGCTGCGGCAGCGCGGAGGTCTAGCGCTGCCGCAGCCGCTTCCACACCCGACCTACGTCGCTGCGCGGGTCCCACCAGCCCTGCCGGGTGACCACGACCATCGTCAGCGGCAGGCCCGCCTCGGCGTACGCCGCGCTCGCCGCCGGCAGCCAGGCGGCGTCCGCGTCGTGGAGGGTGAACCCGCCGGACCGGGTCAGCCAGACCAGGGGCGGCGTGGATCCGGTGGCCGTCCGGCGGAGCATCGCGCCGACCAGATCGGCGCGCAGCGCCTGGTCCATGGGTCCGCCGCCCACGGCGGCGAAGACCGTCTGGCCGGCTCCCGGCTGGCCGACGTGGAGCACCGGTGCGACCAGGCGGCGACGCTCCGAGGACCGGAAGTCGAGCACGGCTCGGCGCAGCGTCCGACCCGTCCACCTGTCGAGCGGTTCGGCGAGCGGGCCCACGCCGACAGCCTGCCCGCTTCCGGCCGCGCAGGCCCCGGCTCGTCCACAGGCTGCCCGGTGCTGCCTCCGGGGAGCCTTTTTGGGTACGGTGCGAAGCGTAGGGCCGAACGGTCCGCGACATCCGAGGCGAGGAGGAGTCAATGGGGACCGTCGTAGTGGGGTATGTGCCGAAGCCCGAGGGCGAGGCGGCACTCGACCGTGCGATCGACGAGGCGAAGCTCCGTGACGCCAAGGTCGTCGTGGTGAACTCTCACCGCGGAGGCCAGGAGTTCGACTCCTCGGCCGCGCGCAAGGCCGAGGACGAGATGGGCGCTGTCAAGGGCCGGCTCGACGCGGCCGGCGTCCAGTACGACCTGCGCCAGCTCGTGCGCGGCTTCGAGCCCGCCGAGGACCTGATCAGCATCGCGGAGGCCAGCGACGCCGAGCTGATCGTGATCGGCCTGCGCCGGCGCTCTCCCGTCGGCAAGCTGATCCTCGGCAGCAACGCCCAGCGGATCCTGCTCGACGCCAAGTGCCCCGTGCTGGCGGTGAAGGCCGACACCTGAGGGCACGCCCGGGGATCGGGCAGGATGGGTTCATGACCATCCACATCACCGGCGACCCCGCCGCCGACCAGGTCCTCAGCGACGACCCGTTCGCCCTGCTGGTCGGGATGATGCTCGACCAGCAGTACCCCATGGAGCACGCGTTCCGCGGCCCGGCGAAGGTGCTCGACCGCTTCGGCACGCTCGACCCGGCGGCGATCGCCGCCGCCGACCCGGAGACCTTCGCCGCGCTCTGCACCACGCCCCCCGCGGTGCACCGGTTCCCGGGGTCGATGGCCGCGCGGATGCAGGCGCTGGCGGCCCTGGTCGTCGAGCGGTACGACGGCGACGCGTCCAAGCTGTGGACCGGTGCGGACTCCGGTCGGGAGCTGTTGCGACGGATGATGGAGCTGCCCGGCTTCGGCAAGCAGAAGGCCCAGATCTTCGTGGCCCTGCTGGCCAAACAGCTCGACGTCCGACCCGTTGGCTGGGAGGACGCTGTGGGTGCGTACGCCGAAGATGGCTACCGGTCTGTGGCCGACGTGGTGGACGAGGCGTCCCTCCAGAAGGTCCGCGACTTCAAGAAGCAGAAGAAGGCCGCCGCCAAGGCCCAGGCCCTCTGAGCAGGCAGGGCGATGGTGCCCAGCCCGACGAGCACCACGACTTGGGGCCCACACCCGAGGGGCGACTCTGGTCCGAAAGGGTGAGGCGGCAAGGTCCGATCGAACTACACTGCTGCAGTAGACAAAGCCGGTGGCCTCCGGCACGGGGGACTTACGCAGGCCGCCGCCGAGGCCGCCGGCATCACAGTCAACAGAGCCGCCCCCACACGCAGGTGTCGTGGGGGCGGCTCTGTGTCGTCAGGAGTGTGCCCGCTGAGAGCTGCACACGACGTCCGGGGCCACGTGGGGGAGCGGGAGAACTACGCACGACGCCCGCCGTTAGTCGCCGGCGTTCACCGGGTACGTTCGCGTTTGTGCTGCTAGCTGGTCCGGAGGCCTACGACAACCACCGCCAGTCACCACGCGGGCCGACAAGTTGCAGAAGAAGGCCACTGCCAAGACGGGGCGAGTTCGGGATTGACTGGGCCTGCGTGGCACAATTGCGGCTGCGGCTCTTGACATCACCGGGCTGTGCCGCGCCCCGAAGCTCCTGACGAGAGGTGTTCGTGTCCTCGAACGCGCGCAGATCTGTTCCTGCCGACGTGCTGACGCACCCAGCCGTCCTCGCCCTCATCGACGAGGGGAAGCCCACCGGCTCGGTGAGTCCCGAGGCCGTGCGGCAGGCGAGTGAGGACGCGGCGATCGAGCCCCGGCATCTCAAGGGCCTGCTGGCACACCTGAGCGGCCTCGGCATCTCGGTCGACGTGGCCGCGACGTCGGCACGCACCGTGGCGGCCAAGACCGCCCGCAAGACCACCTCGGCGAGCACGGCCAAGAAGGCCCCCGCCAAGAAGTCGGCGCCGGCCGCCAAGAAGGCCGAGCCCGCCAAGAAGGCGGCTCCGGCGAAGAAGGCCCCCGCCAAGAAGGCCGCCGCGACGAAGGCGGCCGAGCCCGCGCGCAGCGGACGAGAAGGCCGAGGCCGTGATCGGCCCCGACGGCAAGAAGATCCTGCCCGACGTCCCGGACGAGCAGTTCGAGAAGGACGTCAAGACCGACCCGACGATCGAGGAGGACGAGAAGTCCGCCACCTTCGTCGTCTCCGCCGCCGACGACACCGACGAGCCCGAGCAGCAGGTCATGGTGGCCGGAGCGACGGCCGACCCGGTCAAGGACTACCTCAAGCAGATCGGCAAGGTGCCGCTGCTGAACGCCGAGATGGAGGTCGAGCTCGCCAAGCGGATCGAGGCCGGCCTGTTCTCCGAGGAGAAGCTCGCCAAGGGCGGCAAGATCTCCGCGAAGCTCGAGGAAGAGCTCGAGTGGATCGCCGAGGACGGTCGCCGCGCCAAGAACCACCTGCTCGAGGCGAACCTCCGGCTCGTGGTCTCGCTGGCCAAGCGCTACACCGGCCGCGGCATGCTCTTCCTCGACCTGATCCAGGAGGGCAACCTCGGCCTGATCCGTGCGGTCGAGAAGTTCGACTACACCAAGGGCTACAAGTTCTCGACGTACGCGACGTGGTGGATCCGCCAGGCCATCACCCGCGCCATGGCCGACCAGGCCCGCACCATCCGGATCCCGGTGCACATGGTCGAGGTCATCAACAAGCTGGCCCGCGTGCAGCGCCAGATGCTCCAGGACCTCGGTCGCGAGCCCACCCCGGAGGAGCTCGCCAAGGAGCTCGACATGACCCCCGAGAAGGTCATCGAGGTCCAGAAGTACGGCCGCGAGCCGATCTCCCTGCACACCCCGCTGGGCGAGGACGGCGACTCCGAGTTCGGCGACCTGATCGAGGACTCCGAGGCGATCGTCCCGGCCGACGCCGTGTCGTTCACGCTGCTCCAGGAGCAGCTGCACGCCGTCCTCGACACCCTGTCCGAGCGTGAGGCGGGCGTGGTCAGCATGCGGTTCGGCCTCACCGACGGCCAGCCGAAGACCCTCGACGAGATCGGCAAGGTGTACGGCGTGACCCGCGAGCGGATCCGCCAGATCGAGTCGAAGACCATGTCCAAGCTGCGTCACCCCAGCCGCTCGCAGGTCCTGCGCGACTACCTCGACTGATCCCGGTCCGGCGCGAACGCTGGATCCGCGTGCCACGTGGGGTCGACTCCGTAGTCCTTGCGCGACGCCTCCGCGCCCTCGGCATCGCGGATGACGTGCCAGTCGCCGCGCGACAGCGCGAGAGCGCGACCGCGGGCGATGGCGTCGCCGCGACGGTCCTCGGCTCCCGGGAGCTCCTGTCCGTCCGGTCCGCGATTCTTCCAGGCCCCCGCCGCGGTGTCGTAGTACGTCTCGATGCTGGCCATGCCTGAGCCCTTCTGAGAGCGCCCGCCCCGCATGGGGATGAGGGGCGGGCGCGAGCACGGACGGGGTGTGCAGATTCGCCGCCGGCCGTGCTCGTGATGCCGGAACCGGAGGAACGTCCGGTTCCTGGGGGCCAGGGTCTGGGGCCTGGTGCCACGTCCGTGCACACGGACGCTGACGTTCACGCTACTCCCGGATACCTGCGAGTGGAAGCGCCGCCGCGCGGCCTCCAGAGGGCGGCACCTACGCTGATGGCGTGTCGTTCTCACCGGGTCGGCTGACCCTCGTCGACTGGCGCACCCGCGTCGCCGACCTGTACGCCGCCGTACGCGCCGAGGCCGACCCCGCCGACGGCCACCGGGTCTGGCGCGAGGGCCGAGCCGAGCTGTTCGCCACGCATCCGCAGAGCCCGACCGCCGCCGTGCCGTCCCTCCAGGAGTCCGGTGTCGAGTACTGGCCCTACGACCCGGCCCTGCGGTTCGAGGTCCCCGTGCTCGCGGCCGAGCCGGACGAGCGGGAGGTCGACGGCGGTGACGACGGGTCGGTCCGGATGCGCCGGATCGGCCGGGTCGAGCTTCCTGCGCCGGTCGGCGGCTCGCTCGACGTCTGGTGGCTCGACCAGTACGCCGGCGGCCTGTTCGTCCCGCTGCGTGACGGCACCGCCGGGTCCGGGAGCTACGGCGCCGGGCGCTACCTCCTCGACACCGCCAAGGGCGCCTGGCTGGGCGGCGACGAGTCGTCCCTGGTGCTCGACCTCAACTTCGCCTACCACCCGTCCTGCCGCTACGACGACCGCTGGCGCTGCCCGCTGGCACCGGCCGGCAACACGATCCCGGCCCGCGTGGAGGCCGGCGAGCGGCTCTGACGCTCCGCTAGCCGCCATCCAGTCGACGGTGGAGCTGGCGCACCAGCTCCAGCGCATCGCGCGCACGCGCACCGTCGAGCGTCTCCAGTTCGGCGAGCCTGGAGTCGACCTCGGCCAGTGCCCGGCGCAGATGTTCGACCGAGGGCACCGGCAGCGCACCCGGCGCCTCCTCGAGGGTGACCTGGACGTGCCGCATCAGCCGCGGCCCTCTGTCGCGGAGCGTCGCATGGGTGACCGTCAGCTCTCGACCGTCCACCTCCACGACATCGCCTTCGCGCACCGGCGCCTCGATGTCGAAGAACCCGGTGCCGCCGCGGACATGGGCCACCTCCTCGTCGGAGCTCCCGTCGGCGTGGACGATCCGGACGGCCTGCTTGACGAAGCTCTGCCGGCTGATGAAGCCACCCCGGCGCGGCTCGGGGCCGCCGGGCTGCCACGGCTCGCTCATGGCCGGAGTGTCGCACGCGGTTGGATTCCGGCCACCGGTCACGGAGGATCGGGGCGTGGCGCGGCCCGGGACCCGGTGCGCGGTGGCCCTGGCGGCCGTCGCGCTGGTCGCGGGCGGGTGCACGTCGAAGCCCCCGGACGCCGCGCCTCGCTCCGGGGCCTCGACCAATCCGGCCGAGCCGGCACCCACCCCGAGCCCGTCGCCGTCGGCCGAGCCGACCCCGGCTCCCGATCCCGCGGTGCGGGCGGGCGACCTCGACGTCGGTACGGCGATCGCCGCCGTCGACGTCCTGGCCGGGCGGATCGGCCCGCGCCATGCCACCAGCCCGGCGTACCGGCGAGCAGCCGCGTGGGTGGCCGCGGAGCTGCGGTCGCACGGTCTCGACGTACGCCGGCAGTCGCTGGCCGTGCCCGGCGGCAACTCCTGGGGCGTGCCGGTCGCGCCCGGCAGGTCCACCAACGTGATCGCCACGCCACCGGGCTTCGACGCCCGCGACCCCCACCTGGTCGTCGGCGCCCACCTCGACACCGTCCCGCAGGCGCCCGGCGCCGAGGACAACGCCTCGGGGATCGGAGTGCTCCTGGCCACCGCCGAGGCCATCGCCGGCCGGCGCACCCGCCTGCCCGTCGTCCTGGTGGCCTTCGGCGCCGAGGAACCGCGCGGATCCACCGACGCCGACCACCACTACGGCTCGCGGGCCTACGTCGCGTCCCTGGGCCCCGCCCAGCGGCGTGCGGTCCGCGGCATGATCTCGCTGGACCGGGTCGGGGTCGGCTCCGTCGTCCCGGTCGGGGCGGCCGAGGGCCAGCCGACCGCGCTGGTGCGCGCCGCCGAGCGGGCCGGGGTCCCGGTCGCGCCGGAGACCGGGCAGCGGTCCAGCGACCACTGGTCGTTCGTGCGGGCCGGACTGCCCGGGCTGCGCGTCGGCAGCACGCCGTACGCCGCCTACCACAGCGCCGCCGACCTGCCCGGCGTGGTCGAGCGGGCGCAGCTGCGCCGCAGCGGCCGGCTGGTGCTCGCGTGGCTCGCTCCGTCGGCGTGAACTGCAACTCATGGGTTGCATCAACGGGATGATCATGCAACCATCGAGTTGCACGTTGACCACGCACCGAGGAGCGAACCATGGACGAGCTGGACCGGATCGAGCGGCACATCGACATCGACGCGGACGCCGAGCGGGTGTGGGGACTGGTCTCGCGCCCCGGCTGGTGGATCAACGAGGGCGAGATCCTCAGCAACCAGGCCGTCGAGCAGCGCGGTGACGACCACCTGGTCAGCCACGCCGTCTACGGCGACTTCCGGATCCGCACCGAGCTCCTCGACCCACCCCGCTACGCCGCGTTCCGCTGGCTCCCGCAGGAGACAGACGACGTGCCGTCGGACGCGACGACGCTGGTGGAGTTCCGGATCGAGGACCGCGCCGGTGGTGTCCGACTGTCGGTGGTCGAGAGCGGTTTCTCGACGCTCAGCGACGACCGCTCCGTCTGGCTCGACGCCCGCGAGGAGAACGTCGAGGGCTGGCAGATCGAGCTCGGCGCCGCGCGCGACCACCTCGACCCGGTGGCGGTCACCCGCTCGGTGAACCTGCCGCTGCCGCCCGAGCAGGTGTGGCCGCTGCTCGTCGACGGCGACCTGCTCGCGCGCTGGTACGCCTTCGGCGGCGCCGCCGTCGACGCGACCCCGGGCGGGGCTGTCGAGCTGCGCTGGGAGGAGCACGGCACCTTCCGCGGTCGCGTGCTCGACGCCGTACCGCACGAGACGTTCTCGTACCGCCTCGCCGTCGAGCCCGACGCCGACCCGGAGGACGGCCGCGCGACCGTCGTGACGTTCACCCTGCGGCCGTCCGGCGAGAGCGGCACGCTGCTGACGGTCCGCCAGACGGGCTACCCCGACCTGGACGCCGGCCTCGGCGAGGCGCGCGGGCTGGCCGACGAGGACCGCCAGGGCTGGGAGGCCGGCCTCGGCCTGCTCACCGGGCTGGTGGCCGCACGGTCGGAAGCGGCAGCCCGGTGACCGCCACGCTGTCACCGGTCTTCGCCGCCCTGGCCGACGACACCCGGTGGGGGATCCTGGCCCGGCTCGGCGAGAGTCCGGCGAGCGCCTCCGCGCTGGCGGGCGAGCTGCCGGTCAGCCGGCAGGCCATCGTCAAGCACCTCGACGTGCTCGAGGCGGCCGGGCTCGTCGAGTCCGAGCCGCGCGGGCGCGAGATCGTGCACCGCGCGCTCGGCTCTCGGCTGAGCTCCGTCGCCCGCGAGCTGGACGCCTTGGCCGCCGCCTGGGACCGTCGACTGGCGCTCATCAAGGAGCTGGCCGAGCAGCCACCGGCCGACGACTGAGCCGCGGGTCCGGCGCATCGCCCGGGGACAACCACCCGTCCGGGTCATGCGGTGGCAACTGTTTTCATGGAGATTGCGTCTACCGAGTGTGTAACCGTCCATCTCGAGGAGCAGACGATGTCGATCGGATCCCGCACCACCCGCTTGCTGGCCGTCGTGGGGGGCCTGGCGCTGACGATCGGACTGGCCGGACCCGCGGCTGCCGAGACCACCACGTTCGACGACGGTGCCGACACCACGGCGTCCCTCAACGACATCCTCCGGGTCAGGCTGAACCACGGCCCCGGGCGGGTGACCGTGAAGATCAGGTTCACCGACCTCCGCCGGCACTCCCGGGGCGGGCCCGCGAGCATCGGCATCTTCCTCGACACCAACCCCGATCGCCGCGGCCCCGAGTTCCGGCTCGGGAGCGGCCTGAACGAGGGCACCGACTTCCAGCTGGTGCGGATGCGGAACTGGAAGCCGCGCGGGAACCCGAAGACCTGCAACCACGACCTTGCCCTGCAGTTCCGGAAGGACCGGCTGGTGTTCACGGTCGCCCGCCGCTGCATCGGTACGCCGGCTACCGTGCGGGTGGGCGCGAAGATGATCGACCAGTTCGACGGCTCGCACCCGGTCCACGACTGGATGAAGGGCCCCCGCCGCTTCACGGCCCCGGTCGCCGGCCGGCTGACCCCGACTCAGCCCGCGGCGACCAGGCTGACGGCGACGGCGCAGAACAGCAGGCCGATGGCCTGGTGGCGGTGCACGTGCTCGCGCAGCACGGTCGCCGCGAGGATCACCGTGAACGCGGGGTAGAGCGAGGCCAGCACGGCCGTCACGGTGAGGAAGCCGCTCTGGGTGGCGACCAGGAACGCGCCGGTGGCCAGGCCGCCCAGGACGCCGCTCACGATGCCGAGGAGCGACGCCCGGTGCCGGGGCACCCACGGCGCGCGGAGCAGGGTCGCGAGCAGGATGATCGCCACGACCGCGACCATCTGGTTCAGGGCGAGGGGCAGGAAGCCGGCCTCCTCGGGGATCTGCCCGAGCGCGGCGAACAGGCAGCCGAAGCCGAGCCCGGCGAGGATCCCGTCGACGACGCCGGAGGCCGACGGCTGGTCGCCGCCGACGTCCTCGACCTCCGGCTCCCGGGAGACCAGCCAGATGCCGGGCAGGGCGGCCACGATGCCCACCCAGACCAGCGCCGAAGGCCGCTCGCCGGTCAGCACGCCGACCGCGACCGGCACCAGCACGGCACCGACACCCGAGATCGGGGCCACCACGCCCATCCGGCCCGTCGAGAGCCCGCGGTAGAGGAACGACGTACCGAAGCCGTTGCCGACACCGGCGACCACGGCCCACCACAGGTCTGCGGACTGCGGCGTGCCGTCGGTCAGCAGGCCGAGCACGAGGACGGCGACGGCGCCCGCGAGCAGCGAGACCAGCGCCACCGCCCAGGCTCCCGCGCGCTTCGAGGCGATGCCGCCGACGAAGTCGCTCAGTCCGTAGGAGGCGGCCGCGAGCAGCGAGAGCAGGACCGCTGTCACGTGAGCACCAGTCCGACCGCCCAGGCCGTGGCGGCGAGCACCGCCGACGTCAGCTCGATGACGATGCTCAGGCCCACGGCCCGCAGCGCGGACTTCGTCGACGGCCAGGCGTCCACCTGGCCGACTCGCCGGCGCTCGGCGAGGTAGATCCCGACCACGAAGCCGACGAACAGCCCGACGACGGGGATGACGAAGAACCCCACGACGCCGAGCGCCACGCCCGTCCACTGGGTGGAGGCGGGGATCCCCGCCTCCTTGAGCCGCTTGCCGGGAACCGTGTACTTCACGACGTTCCCGGCCACGAGCAGGGCGGCGACCACGGCGAAGACCAGCCAGGCGGTGCCGCCGCCGGTGACCCAGGCCCACACGAGCACGGCGAGGAAGATCAGGAGGCCGCCGGGCAGGATCGGGACGATGATGCCCAGGAGGCCGACGAGGATCGCCAGACCGACGACGACTTCGGTGAGGCTCACGTGGGAACCCTGCCACAGGGCCCCGAAATGACGGCGGCCCCGGACCGTTCAGGTCCGGGGCCGAGCGTTCAGATCGGGGGGTGCGGGGTCTGGGTCAGACCTCGCTGTCGGGCGCGACGGGCGGGGTGTCGGCGAGCTTGTGCGTCTCGTCCACCAGGTTGGCCGCGATCTCACGCAGCTTGTCGCCGTGTTCACGGGCGTGGTGGGCGCAGAAGAGAAGCTCGCCACCGGTCTGCAGCTCGACTCGGAGGTAGGCCTGGGCCCCACACCGGTCGCAGCGGTCCGCAGCGCTCAGGGAGGGAGCGGTGGCAACGGCAGTAGTCACTTCAGCCTCATTTCTCTTCGTTCGGTGTCTTCTTCAACGTAGCGGTGGGCCTCAAAGATTCCCGCCAGCCTGTGGAGCCTGACACGTCACACTGTGCTCTGGTCTCTACCCCGCGTGGGGCCGTTCCATTCCTCGACTCCCTCACATTGGGGAAAGCCGACCCCCTGATGTGAGTGTGACGCTCGTCGGAGCCCCCACCGATGCCGGAACTGCCGGACCTCTGCCGGATCGTGTCCGCATCGTGACGTATCCCACGTACCACTCTTTTCGACCAACGTAGACCCGACCTGAGCCGAACGCCTGCACGCGTGCCTCCGCCCGGCCTCGGCGTGTCGCAGGTAGATTCGGAGCAGCAGCCAGAGATGGATTGGGTCGCGAGGCGCGCGACCGCCGATGAGCGCAACAAATCAACTGGGAGCCCACGATCGACAACACGTACAACGCGGCACACCTTCTCGTCCTCGAGGGGCTGGAGGCGGTCCGCAAGCGTCCCGGCATGTACATCGGCTCCACCGCCACCCCCGGCCTGATGCACTGTCTCTGGGAGATCATCGACAACGGCGTCGACGAGGCGCTGGCCGCGTCCGCGCACCGGGTCGAGGTGACCCTGCATCCGGACGACTCGGTCGAGGTGCACGACGACGGCCGGGGCATCCCGACCGACAAGGAGCCCAAGACCGGGCTGCCGGGCGTCGAGGTGGTGGCCACGAAGCTGCACGCGGGTGGCAAGTTCGGCGGGGGCTCGTACGTCGCCACCGGCGGCCTGCACGGCGTGGGTCTCTCGGTGGTCAACGCGCTCTCCGCCCGGATGGACATCGACGTCGACCGGTCGCCGTCCCAGCAGGGCATCAGCTTCCACCGCGGCGTGCCCGGTGTCTTCGACGGCGACGGCCCGAAGGCGAAGTTCACGAAGAAGTCCGGGCTCTCGCGCAAGGGCAAGCGGGTCGCCAAGGGGAAGACCGGCACCCGCATCCGGTTCTGGCCGGACCGCCAGATCTTCACCAAGGACGCGAAGTTCGAGTTCGAGGGGCTGCTGGGCCGGGCGCGGCACACCTCGTTCATCGTGCCCGGCCTGGAGCTCGTGATCCGCGACCTGCGCGGGGACACTCCCGTGGAGGAGAAGTTCCGCCACGACGGCGGCATCGCCGAGTTCGTGGACTTCCTCGCCCACGACGAGCCGGTCACCGATGTCCTCCGGCTCCAGGGCTCCGACACGTTCGTCGAGACCGTGCCCCTGCTCGACGACGAGGGCCACATGACCCCCCAGGAGGTCGAGCGCGAGCTCACCGTCGACATCGCGGCCCGCTGGGGCACCGGCTACGACACCGAGGTCCGCTCCTACGTGAACGTGATCGCCACGCCCAAGGGCGGCACCCACGTCAGCGGCTTCGAGCAGGCGCTCACCAAGACCTTCAACGACGTCATGCGCTCGTCGAAGGCGCTCAAGGTCAACGACGACGACGTGGTCAAGGACGACGTCCTCGAGGGCCTCACGGCCGTGGTGACGGTGAGCCTCGCCGAGCCCCAGTTCGAGGGCCAGACCAAGGAGATCCTCGGCACTCCCGCCGCGCGCGGCGTCGTACGCAAGGTCGTGTCGGCGGAGCTGAAGAAGTTCCTCACCTCCACCAAGCGGGCCGAGAAGGCCCAGGCCAAGCTGGTCATGGAGAAGGTCGTCGGCGCGTCCAAGACCCGCATCGCCGCCCGTCAGCACAAGGAGACCCAGCGCCGCAAGAACGCCCTGGAGTCCTCGGCGCTGCCGGCCAAGCTGCGCGACTGCCGCAGCGCCGACAACGAGCGCACCGAGCTGTTCATCGTCGAGGGCGACTCCGCGCTCGGCACCGCCCAGTACGCCCGCAATGCCGAGTTCCAGGCGCTGCTGCCGATCCGGGGCAAGATCCTCAACGTCCAGAAGGCCTCGGTCGGCGACATGCTCAAGAACACCGAGTGCGCCTCGATCATCCAGGTGGTCGGCGCCGGCTCGGGCCGCACCTTCGACCTCGAGGCCCGGCGGTACGGACGGATCATCTTCATGGCCGACGCCGACTCCGACGGCGCCCACATCCGCTGCCTGCTGGCCACCCTGTTCTTCAAGTACATGCCCGAGCTGGTCAACGAGGGCCGGGTCTACTCGGCCGTCCCGCCGCTGCACCGGATCGAGGTGTCCAACCCCAAGAAGGGGATGGACAAGTACATCTACACCTACTCCGACGCCGAGCTGCAGCGGAAGCTGGCCGAGCTGACGAAGAAGAACGTGCGCTGGAAGGACCCGGTGCAGCGCTACAAGGGGCTCGGCGAGATGGACGCCGACCAGCTGGCCGAGACCACGATGGACCCGCGCCAACGCACCCTGCGCCGGATCACCATCGACGACGCCGACCAGGCCGCGCAGGTCTTCGAGCTCCTGATGGGCTCCGACGTCGCGCCCCGCAAGGAGTTCATCGTGCAGGGCGCCTACGACGTGGACGTCGAGGCGCTGGACGCCTGACGGTCAGCGGCTGCGGAGCATCTTCACCCCGAGCCAGACGACCAGGAGGAAGAGCGCGGCGAAGATGGCGAGCTTGATGAGCACAGGCCGAGTCTGACAGATGCCCGGGCGGCGGCTAGACCTTCTGCTCGATGACGCCGGTGTCGACGTCGTAGACGAAGCCGCCCACCGCGACCGTGTCGGGGATCAGCGGGTGCGACTGCACGGTCTTCACGTCCTCGGTGAGGGCGGCGAGCTGGTCGGCGATGGCGTGGAAGAACTGCCACGACGCGTCCTGGCCGGCGGACGCGCCGACCTTCTGCCGCAGCTCCTCCTGGGTGTTCGCGGTCATGGCGCAGCGGGTGTGCGGGATGACCAGGATCCGTCGCACGCCGAGCAGGTGCACGCCGAGCACCAGGGCCTCGAGTGCCTGGGGGGTCACCCGGCCGCCGGGGTTGCGGAAGATCTTGGCGTCGCCCTGCTCGAGGCCGAGCATCCGGAGCGGGTCGATCCGTGAGTCCATGCAGGTCACGATCGCGACCCCGGCGTGCGCGATGCCGTCGAAGCCACCCAGGTCGAAGTCGGCAGCGAACTCGCGGTTCGCGCTGATCAGGTCGTCGAAGTCGCCCACGGGCAGGACGCTAGCGGAGGTGCGTGTGGCTGCGCGTGGGAGCTCAGCGGGCGACACGTACAGTTCGCGGGTGCGTGTGAGCCGACGAGCCCTGCTGGCGGGCGGCGGTGGGGTTGCCGCGGTAGCCGTGGCGGGCTCCCTCGTCGAGTACGACCTGCTGCCCGGTCGCTCCCGTGCCCACGCCCTGCTGGGCCTGAACGGCGAGGCCGGTGTCGTGCCGGACGTCGAGCCCGGGCAACAGATCGAGGGCGTGATCCCGTCCGAGTACGTCGCGGGCGGCCCGGCGTACTGGATCAGCTACCCGCCCGGCGCGGAGCCGGGGGAGCGGCTTCCGGTCGTGGTGGCCCTGCACGGCGCCGGCCGCACGGCGAAGGCCTGGTGCGACGCGCTCGGCCTCGACCGGTTCCTCGCCGCGTCGGGTCACCGGATGGCCGTCGCCGCGGTCGACGGCGGCGTGGCGTCGTACTGGCACGAGCGGGCCGACGGCCAGGACGCGCGCCGGATGGTGCGTGAGGAGTTCCTGCCGCTCCTGGCCGAGCAGGGGCTGGCCGCGGACCGGCCGGGTCTCCTCGGCTGGTCGATGGGCGGCCTCGGGGTGCTGATGCTCGGGGCCGAGCTCGACCGCGACCTGCCGGTGCTGGCGGTCAGCCCCGCGCTGTGGCCGGCGTACGACCAGGTCATGACCGATCTCGCGTTCGACGACGAGGAGCAGTACGACGAGTGCATGGCGCTGGCGCGCGAGAGCCTGCTCGACGGGACCCGGGTCGACTGCGGCACCGGCGACCCGTTCTACCGCGACGTGCGCGACGTGCTCGAGGACGTCGAGGTCGAGCAGCACTACGAGCCGGGCGCCCACGACTCGGCGTACTGGACGCGCGAGCTGCCCGGCCAGCTGGACTGGCTGGCCGAGCGGATGTCAGCCGGCGGAGCGCAGTAGGCGCGCGGCATCCAGCGCGCGCGTGTTCGCCGAGCGGAACAGCGCGAGCGCCAGCACCCCCGCGACCACGGCGCAGATCGCCGCGCCGGCGAAGACCGTGTGCTCCTGCGGGATCCCGGCGGCCGCGAGCAGGTCGGAGTACGCCGTACAGCGGGTCTTGCCGTCGCAGACCTCACGCGGCGACGGGAGCGGGTTCTCCTCGAGGTGGGTGTAGTAGCGCCGCAGCCCGATCGTGGTCAGGGCCGAGATGCCGACCAGCATGCCGACCATCCGCGCGACGACCACGAAGGCGCTCGCCAGCCCGTGCACGTCGTGGTGGGTGCTGGAGAGCAGGGCGGCGTTGACGGGGCCAGTGCGAGACCGAACCCGAATCCGCAGACGACGAGCGGGATGTTGGACGAGAAGCTCTCGAGGGTGTCCAGCTGCCAGGTGGTCATCGCAGCCGAAGCCGCCCGCCGCGCACGCCATGCCGACTGCGGTGACGACTCCGGACGGGAGGGTGCGGGTGAGGTAGCCGCCGACCACGGCGCCGACGGGGAGCGCGACGAGGAACCGGACCAGCACCAGCGCCGCCATCAGCTGGGAGTCGCGGTAGATGGTGGTGCGGGCGAACAGCGGGATGTCGATCAGCGCCGCGATCAGCGCGGCGCCGACGAAGAAGCTCACCAGCAGCGACCCCCAGGCGGGAGTGGCGCGCAGCGCGCCGGGCGGGATCAGGGGTGTGTCGGCCCGTCGGAGGTGGAGCGCGAAGGCGACCGCGGCCACGGCGGAGCCGAGGAGGTACCAGACGCCCTGGTCGGAGAACACCTGGATCTTGGGGTCGGCGGTGGCGAAGGCGAGGATCACGCCGGCCAGGGCGACGGCGAGGAACAGCGCGCCGACCAGGTCGGCCTCGCGGGCGGTGCGGGTCCAGCCGCGGAGGTCGACGAGCGGACGGCGGGCGGTGGCGCAGCGGACGACGAACAGCACGGCGGCGACGATCGCGACCGCGCCCAGGGGCGTCAGCCAGCGGCTCTCGCCGGCGAACGGGATGAACAGCTGCCCCCAGGTCAGGTCGCGCAGCAGCTGCGAGGGCTGGATGAAGACGAGTGACCCGGCGACGAGGGTGACGAGGAGGAGGAGGGCGCCGAGGAAGTCGGGTCGGCCCGGGTGGTTTCGAGACAGGCGCTGCGCGCCTTCCTCGAACCACCGAGCGCCGTTCCGACGCCAGCGCGTGGATCGCAGCCGCGAGCACCAGCCCCACCACGAGGTTGATCAGGAAGATCGCCCGCCAGTCGGCAACCGCCAGCACCAGCGCGCCGAACAGCGGCCCGAGGACGCTGCCGAGCTCCTGGACGGCCGAGACGACGCCGAGGGGTACGCCGCGGCGCTGGACGGGGTAGAGGTCGGCCACCAGGGCGAGCGTGGCCGGCACCAGCCCGCCGCCGCCGACGCCCTGCAGGAACCGGCCGGCCACGATCGTGGGCATGTCGTAGGCCAGCGTGGTGACGAGCGAGCCGACCGCGAAGACCAGCAGGGCCGCCACCAGCACCGGCACCCGCCCGCGCAGGTCGGCGATCCGGCCGATGAGCGGCAGCATGGCGACGTACCCGAGCAGGAAGCCGGAGACGATCGGGGCGCCACGCTGGAGCTCCTCGGTGGACACCCCGACGCCGGCCATCATGTCCGGCAGGGCCAGCACCACGACGTAGGTGTCGGCGGCGGCGAACGCGACGGCGACCGCGGCGAGCCCCAGCACGAGCCGCGGCTTGCCGGTCATGGAGCGGTGATCTCCTTCTCCGTGCCGTAGTCGTCGAAGCCCACGGTGTAGGTCATCGGGTCGGTGTCGGGGTAGAAGACACCGTCCAGGACGGCCTCGCGCAGCTCGCCGTCGGAGGTCACCGTGTAGGTCACGTCGAACTCGCCCTCGGCGCTCGGGATCACGTTCTTCACCACGTCGGCGGAGACGGTGCCGGTGTACTCGGTGAGGACCTCCTTGTTGTCCTCGCCGCCGCGGACGGTCTCACCCTCCTCGAGGCCCTCGGTGGCCGGGAGCAGGGACGAGAAGCCGGCGTCGGGGCTCATCAGCGTGGCCGGGTCGGGCGCGCCGTACTCGGCCGGGTCGACGTCGGAGAAGCCGGGTGTGAGCGGGATCTGCGCCCAGACGGTGCCGTCCACCGCGACGACCGGGACCTTGAAGTCGGTGCCGGCGAGCACGACCGTGATCTCACCGTCGAACGCGGGCGCGTGGGTCCCGACCCCTTCCGCGGCCTTGAGGACGGTCTTGCCCTCGGGCAGGCCCTCGCTGGAGAGGCTGAGCTGCACCCCGCTGGTCTCGTCGAGCGTCGTCGCGGCGAGCTCCATGACCTCCTCGGGGGTGCGGTCGTCCGAGACCGACTTCTCGTCGCCGCTGCAGGCGGCCAGCAGCGCCACCGAAGCGATGACGAGGGAGGCGCGCAACACGGGCTTCGGCATGCGGTCAGCCTCGCACATCGGCGGCGGCCGCGAGGCGGCTCGCGACGGGTCCCGCGCAGGCCACGATCGGCTGGCTGGCGGGTACGCCGGAGCCGTCGCGCCTGCCGGTCGCGTCGGGGAGGTCGACCGGCGCTCCGCTGGCCGCCGCGGCCCGCGCGGGGGCGGTGCCGGCCCAGGCGAAGACGAGCGTGTCCTCGCCCTTGAGGAAGCGGTGGCAGCGCACGCCGCCGGTGCCGCGCCCCTTGGGCGGGTACTCGCTGAACGGGGTGACCTTCACGGCGCCGGGCTCGGTGCCGGGCAGCGCGGTGGACGAGCCGGAGACGGTGACGACCACGGACGCCGTCGGGTCCAGCGCCCCGAACCAGGCCGCCGACTCGCTGCCGGTCACGCGCACGCCGGCGATGCCGCCGCCGGAGCGGCCCTGCGGGCGTACGCCGTCGGCCCCGAAGTGGAGCAGCTGGGCGTCGGAGGTGATGAAGCACAGCGTCTCGTCGCCGGTGGCGAGCTCGACCGCGCCGACGACCTCGTCGCCGTCCTTGAGGGAGACGACGTCCCACTCGTCCCTGCCGAGGACCTCGGGGTTGACCCGCTTGACGACCCCCTGGCGGGTGCCGAGCGCGAGGCCGGCACCGTCGGTGGCCAGCGAGGTGAGGGCGAGCGCGCGCTCGCCGTCGTCGAGGGGGAGCATCTCGCTCACCGGCAGCCCGCCCTGGAGGTTCGGGTCGTTGGCGCCGGACGGCAGGGCGGGGAGGTCCAGGACCCCGAGCTTGAGCAGCCGGCCGCGTGAGGTGACCACGCCGATCTCGCCGCGGGCGGTGGTGCGGACCGCGGACACGATCACGTCGTGGTTGGTGCGCGAGCCGCCCTCGCCGGGCTGCTCGTCGCTGCTGGAGCGGGCCAGCAGGCCGCCGGAGGAGAGGTAGGCGAAGCACGGGTCGTCGGCGACCTCGAGCGGCACCGCCGCGGCGGTGACGGACGTGCCGGCCGACGCCAGGAGGACGGTGCGGCGCGGGGTGCCGTAGGTCTTGGCCACCTCGCCCAGCTCGTCGGAGACGACCTTCCGCAGCAGCTTGTCGTCGGCCAGGATCGCGTCGAGCTCCTCGATGGTCTGCTTGAGCTCCTCCTGCTCCTTCTCCAGCTCGATGCGCGAGAACTTCGTGAGCCGGCGCAACGGCATCTCGAGGATGTAGTCGGCCTGCTCGTTGCTCAGGTCGAAGACCGTGATCAGCCGCTCCTTGGCGGCGGCGGCGTTGTCGGAGGACCGGATCAGCTGGATGACCTCGTCGATGTCGAGGATCGCCACCAGCAGCCCGTCGACGAGGTGCAACCGGTCGGCGGCCTTGCCCCGGCGGTACGCCGAGCGCCGGCGTACGACGTCGAAGCGGTGCCCGAGGAACACGTCGAGCATCTGCTTGAGGCCGAGCGTGCGGGGCTGGCCGTCGACGAGGGCGACGGCGTTGATGCCGAAGCTGTCCTCCATCGGCGTCTGCTTGTAGAGCTGCTCGAGCAGCGCCTCCGGGTGGAAGCCGTTCTTGACCTCGATCACCAGACGGGTGCCGTTGGCCATGTCGGTGAGGTCCTTGACGTCGGCGATGCCCTGGATCTTCTTGCCCTGGACGAGCACCTTGATCCGCTCGATGACCTTCTCGATGCCGACGCCGTACGGCATCTCGGTGACGACGATGCCCTTGCGGCGACCGACCGTCTCGATCCGGGTGGTGGCCCGCATCCGGAACGTCCCGCGCCCGGTCTCGTAGGCGTCGCGGACGCCGTCGAGGCCGATGATCTTGCCTCCGGTGGGGAGGTCGGGGCCCGGGATGAACCGCATCAGGTCGTCGAGCGTGGCGTCGGGGTGCTTGATGACGTGCCGGAGCGCCTGCACGACCTCGACCAGGTTGTGCGGGGCGATGTTGGTGGCCATGCCGACGGCGATGCCGGTGCTGCCGTTGACGATGAGGTTCGGGATCGCGGACGGCAGCACCGTCGGCTCGACCTCGCGGCTGTCGTAGTTGGCCTTGAAGTCGACGGTCTCCTCGTCGATCGAGGCGGTCATCGCCACCGCCGGCGGTGCCATCCGGCACTCGGTGTAGCGCATGGCGGCGGGGCCGTTGTCGGGGGAGCCGAAGTTGCCGTGCCCGTCGACCATGGGCAGCCGCATCGACCAGGGCTGCGCCGTACGGACGAGTGCGTCGTAGATCGCGCCGTCGCCGTGGGGGTGCAGACGACCCATCACCTCGCCGACCACGCGCGCGCTCTTGACGTGTCCGCGGTCGGGGCGCAGGCCCATGTGGTTCATCGTGTAGAGGATCCGGCGCTGCACCGGCTTGAGCCCGTCGCGGGCGTCGGGGAGGGCACGGGAGTAGATGACGGAGTAGGCGTACTCCAGGAAGGACGACTCCATCTCCTGCTTGATGTCGGTGTCGAGGATGTGCTCCTCGAAGTCGTCGGGGAGGGGTTGCTGTGTCTTCCGCCGTGCCATGGGGGCATTCTCCCCGGCCGCCCCAGCGGTTCGGCGCCGGGCACGCCGCTGGGCACCATCGGTTTACGTCAGCGTCCTTTACGTCGGATAGATTCGCGTGCGTGAACGGCCCGCCGACCGAGCAGGAAGCGCCGCAGGCTCCCCGGCACTGGGAGGCCGACGTACTCCTGCGCGACGGGCGGACCGCCCACATCCGCCCGATCCGGCCCGACGACGCGGCACTGCTCGTCGACTTCTACGGACGGGTCTCCGACGAGTCGAAGTACTACCGCTTCTTCAGCCCGATGCCCCGGCTGTCCGACCGCGACGTCGCCCGGTTCACCCAGGTCGACCACGTCGACCGGGTGGCGTTCATCCTCCTGCTGTCCGGCGAGATGATCGCCGTCGGGCGGTACGACGTGGTGCGGCCGGGCGAGGCCGAGGTGGCGTTCCTGGTCGAGGACCGGCACCAGGGTCGCGGGATCGCCCAGCTGCTGCTCGAGCACCTCGCGCAGGCCGGGCGGGAGCGCGGCGTGGAGCGGTTCCTGGCCGAGGTGCTGCCCGACAACCAGAAGATGATCCAGATCTTCCGCGACGCCGGGTACCGCATGGTCAGCGGCTACGAGGACGGCGTGATGCTCCTCGAGTTCCCGATCGACGCGACCGACACCGCGATGGGGGTGCTCGCCAACCGCGAGCACCGCGCCGAGTCCGCCTCCATCGAGAAGTTCTTCAACCCCCGGTCGGTCGCGGTGATCGGCGCCAGCCGCCGCCAGGACACCATCGGCCAGGCCCTGGTGCGCAACCTGGTCATGGGCAACTTCACCGGCCGCGTGTACGCCGTGAACCCCAACAGCGCCGCGGTGTCCGGGCTGCCGGCGTACGCCTCGGTCGTGGACATCCCGGGCGACGTCGACCTCGCGATCGTGGCCGTGCCGGCCGAGTCCGTGCAGGACGTCGTCCTCGACTGTGCCGCCAAGGGCGTGCACGGGCTGGTCGTGATCTCGTCCGGCTTCGCCGAGACCGGCGAGGAGGGTCGTCAGCGGCAGCGCCGGCTGGTGGGCCTGGCCCGGTCCTACGGCCTGCGGCTGATCGGGCCGAACTGCCTCGGGATCATCAACACCGATCCCGGCCAGAGCCTCAACGCCTCGCTGTCGACCGTGATGCCGCCCCGCGGCCGCGCCGGCTTCTTCTGCCAGTCCGGTGCCCTGGGCTCCGCGATCCTCGAGAAGGTCAACAACCGCGGGCTCGGCCTGTCGACGTTCGTCAGCGCCGGCAACCGCGCCGACGTGTCCGGCAACGACCTGCTGCAGTACTGGGAGGAGGACGAGAGCACCGAGGTCGTCCTGCTCTACCTCGAGTCGATCGGCAACCCGCGGAAGTTCTCCCGCATCGCCCGCCGGGTCTCGCTGCGCAAGCCGATCATCGCCGTCCGGTCGGGCCGGACCACCCAGGGCATCCCCATGGGCCACGCCGTACGCCAGATCGCGGCCCCGCCCGCGGCCGTCGACGCGATGTTCCGCCAGGCCGGCGTGATCCAGGTGGACACGCTGGAGGAGATGTTCGACGTCGCCCAGCTGCTGGCCCACCAGCCGCTCCCGCGCGGGCGCCGGGTCGCGATCGTCGGCAACTCCGACGCGCTCGGCCTGCTCGCCGCCGACGCCGCCGCGGCCGTCGGACTGGTCGTCAACAAGTCCGTCCCGCTCGGTGCCGACGCGACCGCCGAGGACTTCGAGGACGCGCTCGACTCGGCCATCGACGATCCCGACGTCGACAGCGTCGTCGCGGTCTACATCCCGCCGCTCAACGTCTCCGGCGAGGACGTCGCCAACGTCCTGGCCGCGGTCGGCGAGCAGTCCGACAAGCCGCTGGTCTCCTCGTTCCTGGGCTCCGAGGGCGTCCCCGAGCTGCTGCGGGTGCCCGACGTCGCCGGCAGCACGGCCGGCCGCGGCTCGGTGCCGTCGTACCCGGCGGTCGAGGCGGCGGTGCGGGCGCTCGCCCGGGTCGTCGGGTACGCCGTGTGGTTGCGCACCCCCGACGGGCTGAAGATCGACCCCGACGCCATCGACCCGGCGCCGGCGAAGCGGCTGGTCAACGAGGTGCTCGCCGAGAACGGCGACGGCGCCGACCTCGACCAGGAGCAGCTGGCCGCCCTGCTGGCGGCGTACGGCATGGTCCTGTGGGAGACGATCCCGGTGTCGAACGCCAAGGAGGCGGTGGCCGCAGCCCGGAAGCTCGGCTGGGACGTCGTGCTGAAGGCGACGGCCGACCACCTCCGCGAGCGCCCCGACCTGGCGCACGTGTGGCGCAACATCGACACCCCCGCCGAGATGCGGGATGCGTGGGAGTCCCTCAACTCCCTGATCACGGGCGCCGAGCACGCCGGGTTCGTGGTGCAGAAGAACTCCCCGCCCGGCGTACCCGTCGCCCTGCGCAGCATCGAGGACCCGCTGTTCGGACCGGTCGTGTCGTTCGGCATCGCGGGGCCGCTGGTCGAGCTGCTCGAGGACAAGGCGTACCGCATCCCGCCGCTGCTGGCCGGCGACGCCGCCGCGATGGTGCGCGAGATCAAGTCCTCGCCGATGCTGTTCGGCTACCGCGGCAGCGAGGTCGTCGACGTCGCCGCGGTCGAGGAGCTCATCCTGCGGGTCTCGCAGCTGCAGAACGACCTGCCCCAGATCAGCTCCCTCGACCTGTCGCTGGTCCTGGCCGGCGCCGACGGCGTGAAGGTGCTGACCGCCACCGGCCGGGTCGACCCGGTGCAGGACCCGCGCTCGGACTGGTTCGTCCGCCGCCTGTCGCGCACCCCTGGGGACACTCTCCCCGACTAGCGGACCTCGCGTGACAGACTGCCCGTATGCGCACACGCACCACCGACGACCGCGACCGGACCCTCGAGCTGCGCGAGGCGATCGACCGGAGCGGCTACTACCCCGAGGTCGTCGCCGACGGTGTCGAGGCCGCGATGTCGGGGGAGCAGGTGGTGTCCTTCTACGTCCACCACGAGCCGACGTTCGAGCGCGACGAGGTGCGGCGCCACCTCACCGTGGTGGTGCTCACGCCCAGCCGGCTGATCCTCGCCCACACCGACGAGCACGCCGGTGACGACCTGCTTCCCGAGCCCTACACGTCCACGTCCACCGAGGCGATCAGCCTCTCGGCGGTGAAGTCGGTCGTGGTGACCCGGATGATCGCCAACCCGACGTCCGGCCCGCAGCCGCCGGCCGAGGCGGTCATGACCATCGGCTGGGGCGGCGTGAGCCGGATCGACCTCGAGCCGGCCGGCTGCTCCGACCCCCAGTGCGACGCCGACCACGGCTACACCGGTGTGCTCGCCTCCGACGACTTCTCGCTGCGCGTCTCCGCGGCCGCCGACGGCGGTGACGCGGTCGGCGGGCTGCTCTCGTTCGCCGAGTCGCTGTCCGCCCGGACCCACGACGGGTGAGCGTCGACGGGGGGTTCGTCGAGCCGGCGTACCACCAGCGCTCCCTGGGCGACGTCGTCCCGGCCGTCGCGGCCGCGCTGGGCAGCTCGCTCGGCAACGAACCGTCACGTCTCACCTTCCCCGCGGGGCCGTCGTACGTCGTCTTCCTCGTCGACGGCCTCGGCGCCGAGCTGCTGAGACGCCACGGCCATGCGGCGCCGTTCCTCTCCGGGCTGCTCGCCGGGCAGGAGGTCGGCACCGCCGGGGTCCCGTCGACGACTGCGACCAGCCTCGCGTCCTTCGGCACCGGCCTGACTCCCGGTGCCCACGGGCTCGTCGGCTTCACCTCGCGGATCCCGGGCACCGACTCGTTGCTGAACGCGCTGTTCTGGGACAAGAAGATCGACCCCGTCGAGTGGCAGCCGCACCAGACGGCGTTCGCCCGGCTGACCGCCGCCGGGGTGAGCGTCACGATCGTGAACAAGCGGGAGTTCCGCACGAGCGGGCTGACCGTCGCCGCGCACCGCGGTGCGGAGTACGTCGGGGCCGACCGCGTGGGGGAGCGGATCGCAGCCGTGGTCGCGGCGTCCGCGCAGCGCCCGTCGCTCACCTACATGTACGACGGCGACCTGGACTGGACGGGGCACCGCTACGGCGTCGCCTCCAGCCACTGGCTGCAGCAGCTGTCGATGGTCGACGCCGAGGCCGAGCAGGTGCGCGACACGCTGCCGCCCGAGACCCGGCTGGTGGTCGTGGCCGACCACGGGATGGTGGACAGCCCAGCCGACGCGCGGATCGACGTCGACGAGATCGCGGACCTGCGCGACGGGCTGGTCCTCGTCGGCGGAGAGGCGCGCTTCCGCCATCTCTACTGTGCCAACGGTGCCGTGGACGACGTCGTCGCCACCTGGCGCGGGGTGCTGGGCGACCGGGCCGACGTCGTGACGCGTGACGAGGCCGTCCTGAAAGGTTGGTTCGGAGCCCTCGAGCCCGCCGTCCGGCCGCGGATCGGGGACGTGCTGGTCGCCTGCCGGGGGACGCACACGGTCATCTCGTCGGAGGCGTTCGCCTACGAGTCGACGCTGGTCGGCTTCCACGGCTCGCTGACGCCCGACGAGATGCTGATCCCGATGATCGTCTGCTGACGCTCTGTTCCGGTTCGCCTGCGCCAGCCGTTGCGCGGGCGCACACTGTCGGCATGTCCGATGCCGCAGCGGCGACCCTCGAAGCGTCGCCGCCTGAGGTTGTCCGCCCGAGGCGGGTCTGGCCCCCGGTCGTGCTGGCGCTCGCGTGCGCCGCGGCGTACGCGCTGTTCTTCGTCGTGCCCTACTACGTCAACGGCCTCGACCGATACCCGCTCGAGGACGTCGCCGGCGGGTACCACGACCCGAAGGACCTCTGGCCGCACGACACCGCGTACGAACGCTTCATCGACATGGGCGCCTACCTGACGGTGCTGATGGGCGTCGTGCTCGTGCTCACGGCGCTGGTCTGGTCGCTCGTCCTGCTCGTTCGACACCGTGCCACGCTCGGTTGGTCCCGGCGGGTGCCGCTCCTGCTGGCCGTGGCGGTCGCGCTCGGCACCCTGGGCTGGCGGATGTCGACGTTCGGGCAGTCGCTGACGGCCTGGTGGCTGGACTGAGGTCGGGGGACGTCATGAATCGCCTGACACGACTGTGCGGAGTGGTCACGGCCGTCCTGATCGCTGCGTCGGGCGCGCTGATGTACGCCGCCGCCTGGGAGCGCTGGTGGCCCGCCTGTCCGCGAGGTGCGTTCGACTCGGGTCGCTGCGTGGAGCTCCAGGACCACCTCTACGACTTCGCATGGCCTGCGGACCCGTGGGTGTCGGTGGGCGACGCAGCAGTCCTGGCCGGGCTCTCCTACCTGGTGCTCGCGGTGGCGTTGGCCGGTCTCCCGACGGTGATGCTCGGTCGGCGACACCGGTCGCTGAACCTCGTGTCAGTGTTGGTGATGTCGGGCGGCGCACTCGTGTTCGGCCTGGTGGCGCTGCTGTCCGGGCTGTCCGGCCAAGCGGAGCTGCAGGGGTGGTGGCTGTCGGCTGGCCGGGCCGGCGTGGGCACTCGGGTTGCCGGCCATGCTGATCACCCTGGGCGTGGTGGCTGCCTATGACGAACGACCCGGCGATGGCTGGCGCTGGCTCGCGGTCTTCCTCCTCCTCGGCAGCACGCCCCTGGGGCTGGTGTTCGCGGGGCCGATCGGCGCCGGGTACTCGTCGTACGACACGTCGCCGTGGACCGAGGCGGTGGGGGCTGTCCTGCTCGTCCTGGCCGCGCCCGCAGTGTGGCGGGCCGGTGTGGTGGGGCGGCGGCCGCGTGCCGTCGTACCCGACGAGGGCGATCTTGACGTCTCCGTGCACGCGAGCGACGCGACCTGAGGCGGCCGCCGGCCGGGTTCTCGGGGTTTCCCTCACGTTCTCGGGTGCTCCATGGGCCGAGAAGTTGAGGGATACCCGGTGCACCGGGTATCCCGACGTCAGCCGAACGGAAGCGGCTCCGGCGCCAGGCTGACCGCCTTGGCCCGGGCGGACGTGAGCCGGCGCCGGTGGTGCTGGCGGCACAGGACCTCGTAGCGCACCTCGGCCGGCTCCTCGTCGGGATCGTCGACGTCGCCGACGACCACGACCTCGCCCTCGACGACCATGACGCCGTTCTCGGTGCGGGCGTTGTGGGTGGCGCGCTTGCCGCACCAGCACAACGCCTCGACCTGGAGCACGTTCATCCGGTCCGCGAGCTCGACCAGTCGCCGGCTGCCGGGGAACAGCTCGCTGCGGAAGTCGGTCAGGATCCCGAACGCGAACACGTCGATCTGGAGCTCGTCGGTGACCTTGGCGAGCTGGTCGATCTGGTCGGGGGAGTAGAACTGGGCCTCGTCGCAGATCAGGTAGTCGATCCGGCCGCCCTGGGTGAGGCTGTCCACGACGTACCGCCAGAAGTTGAAGTCCTCGGTCACCTCGAGTGCCTCGTGGGTGAGGCCGAGCCGGCTCGAGAGCAGCGCCTCGCCCGCGCGGTCGTGGGTGGTGAAGATCCGTCCGATCCGACCGCGGGCCGCGTGGTTGTGGTTGGTCTGCAGGGCGAGCGTCGACTTGCCGCTGTCCATCGTTCCCGTGAAGAAGTGCAGTTCGGCCACGGGGCGAGATCCTTTCACAGACGGTTCCGGCAGGATGACCGCCATGACCGCGTCGCCCCTGATCTCCGTCGACGAGCTGAGCGACCGGCTCGGCGAGGTGACCGTCCTGGACGTGCGCTACCGGATGGGTGGGACCGGCGGCGGGCCCGACGAGTACGCCGCCGGGCACGTCCCCGGGGCCGCGTACGTCGACATGGACACCGCGCTGGCAGCTCCACCGGGCATCGGCGGGCGGCACCCGCTGCCCGACCCGGAGGTGTTCGTCGCCGCGATGCGCGCAGCCGGGGTCAGCGACGCCCGGCCGGTCGTGGTGTACGACGACTGGGACGGCCGGGCAGCGGCGCGGGCCTGGTGGCTGCTGCGCTTCCACGGGCACTCCGACGCGAGGGTGCTCGACGGCGGTTGGCCGGCGTGGACGGGCGCCGGAGGTGACGTCGAGTCCGGCACGGCGACTCCGGCGGATGGCGACTTCACGTCCCGACCGGGAGGCATGCCGATCGTCGAGGCTGACGCCGTGCCCGACGTCGGTGTGCTGGTCGACGCCCGCGCGGCGCAGCGCTTTCGCGGGGAGACGGAGCCGATCGACCCGGTGGCCGGGCACATCCCCGGCGCGGTCAACGTGCCCACCGAGGAGAACGTCGGTCCGGACGGTCGCTTCCGCTCGGCCGACGAGCTGCGGGCGACGTACGCCGCGGTGGGCGCGAGTGCCGGCGCCGACGTGGCGGCGTACTGCGGCTCCGGCGTCACGGCCGCCCACGACGTGCTGGCGATGGAGATCGCCGGGGTGCGCGCGGCGCTCTACCCCGGCAGCTGGAGCGGCTGGATCACCGACCCCGAGCGGCCCGTGGAGACCGGCTGATCGCTGACCCGTCGCTAATTAGCGACGGGTCACCAGTGCACGCCCCTGAAGATCCGCGCGAGCATGATCTGCTCCGACTCGCGCGTGCCGCCCTGGACCTCGCCCTTGGCGGCGGCCGAGTCGGGGAAGACGTGGTAGGCCATGTTGAGGACCCGGAACGCCGCCTTGGGCGCCACCGTGTGCGCGACGGCGCCGGCGTTGCCGAGCATGGTGTTGATCTCGTGCGGCCGCTCCACCATCGCCTTCACCACCAGGTCGGCGGCCTGCGCCGGCGAGATCGTGGGGAACTTGTCGTAGAGCTTGGTCGGCGCGATCATCGGCGTCCGCACGAGCGGCATGTGGATGCTGGTGAACGTGATGCCGTTGCCGACGAGCTCCGACGCCACCACGTTGCTCCAGGCGTCGAGCGCCGCCTTCGAGGCGACGTACGCCGAGAACCGCGGCGGGTTGGTCTGCACGCCGATGGAGGAGATGTTGACGACGTGGCCGCGCTTCTGGCTGCGCATCGCGGGCAGCAGCCCCATCACCAGCCGGATCGCGCCGAAGTAGTTGAGCTGCATGGTGCGCTCGAAGTCGTGGAAGCGGTCCTGCGAGAGCTTCAGTGACCGGCGGATCGAGCGGCCGGCGTTGTTGACGACGAAGTCGACGCCCGGCACGCTCGGCGATGATCTGCTCGCACAGAGCGTCAATCGCCTCGAGGTCGGACAGGTCGCACGGGAAGACGTACGCCGTCCCGCCGCGCATCTCGATGGTCGCCTTGGTCTCCTCGAGCTTGTCCTTGCCCCGCGCGACCAGCACCGGGACACCGCCGGCCTGGGCGACCTTGAGGGCGGTGACCTGCCCGATGCCGGACGAGGCGCCGGTGATCACGACGTACTTGCCCGTGAGCGCCTCGCGGATCTCGGGGTCGCGGCCGGTCGAGGTGTCGAGGTGCTCCTCCCAGTAGCCCCACAGCGTCCGGGCGTACGACTCCAGGTCGGGTACGCCGATGCCGGAGCCGGCCAGCGCCTTCTCGGTGCGCCGGGAGTCGAACTCGGCGGTGAAGCTCGTGTGTGCCAGCACCTCGGCCGGGACGCCGAGTCGGCCCACGGTCAGGTCGAGCACGGCCTGGACCGGAGCCGACCGGATGACGCTGCTCGCGATCGACAGCGGCCGGAGCCGGCGCGGGAGCAGCGCGAAGGGGGCGGAGCCGGTCACCCGCCGGTCGATCGGAGTCAGGAACTGCGGCGCACCGGCCGCCGCGCAGAAGTGGTTCACCATCTCGGAGACCGGTTGCGGCTCCGGGTTCACGAGGTGGAAGGCCTGCCCGTCGAGGTCGGGCACGTGCGCGATGTGGTCCATCGCCTTGGCGACGTAGTCGACCGGGACCACGTTGGTGTCGCCGAGGTCGACGCCGACCAGCGGCAGCCAGGCGGGCAGCCGGTCGCGCATCATCTTCATCGTCGGGAAGAAGTAGTAGGGCCCGTCGACCTTGTCCATCTCACCGGTCTGGCTGTCACCGACCACGATCGAGGGCCGGTAGACCCGCCACGGCACGCCCGCCTCCTCGCGGACGATCCGCTCGGACTCGAACTTCGTCCGGTGGTACGGCGAGGGCAGGTGCTGGCCCTCGTCGAACATCGTCTCGTCGAACCTGCCGTGGAACTCGCCCGCCGCGGCCACCGAGGAGACCTGGTGGAAGCAGCCCGCGTCGCAGCGCCTCCGCCAGGTCGATGGCGTGGCGCGTGCCGTCGACGTTCATGAGCTCGTTCGTGTCGTCGTCGGCGGTCATGTCGTAGATCGCGGCGAGGTGGAAGAAGTGGTCGATCGACCCGGCGTGCGTGCCGACCCAGTTCTTGGCGACCCCGAGGCGCGGCTTGGCCAGGTCGCCGGTCACCGGCACCACCCGGCTGGTGTCCCACCGCCGGATCATCGCCTCCATCCGCGGCAGCGACTCCTTGCGGACCAGGACGAAGACGTCGCCCTCGCGGTGGTCGAGCAGCTCCTGGACCAGGTGCCGGCCGATGAACCCGGTCGCCCCGGTGACGAAGTACGACATGCCCGGAGACTACTCGCGGTGACACCGACGTCGGTCGAGCTTGTCGAGACCTAGGGAGACGGGCAGGACGGCGACCCACGCCGGTCGAGCCTGTCGAGACCTCGTGAGCCGGGCAGGACCGCGACCAAACGTCGGTCGAGCCTGTCGAGACCTCGTGAGCCGGGCGGGACCGCAACCGAACGCCGGTCGAGCCCGTCGAGACCTAGTCATCCACAGGCGCGAAAGTGGTCGTTGCCAGCCGTCACCTGCAGACCGAGGCTGTCGCGCATGCCGTACACCTACATCCTCGAGTGCTCCGATGGCACCTACTACGTCGGCAGCACCTTCGAACCTGGAACGCCGTCTCGTCCAGCACAGCACCGGAGAGGGAGCGGAGTACACACGGCGCCGCCGTCCGGTCCGGGTGGTGTGGACGGCCGAGTTCAGCAGCGTCCGCGATGCCTACTTCCTCGAGAAACAGATCCAGGGCTGGGGCCACGCCAAGCGTCGCGCGCTGATCGAAGGGAGGTTCGAGGACCTGCCGGCTCTGGCGCGTACCGCGAAGGTACGGCGAAGGTCTCGACAGGCTCGACCGGCGTTGGGTCGCCGTGGTAGTCACGGGGTCTCGACAGGCTCGACCGGCGTTGGGTTGCGGTGGTGGGTCAGTCACCGGGTCTCGACAGGCTCGACCGGCGTTGGTGCGGCGCGGCTACTCGCCCTTGCCGCCGCCGAACATGATCTCGTCCCAGCTCGGGACCGAGGCGCGGCCCTTCTTCTTCGCGGGGCGGCGGGCGCGGGGGTCGCGGGTCTCGGGCTCCGGGTCGGGTACGGCGTCGCCCTCGGGGTCGATGTCGGCGGCGGGCGAGTCGTCGCGGACGGCGGGGATGTCGGGGGTGGACGGCTCGTCGAGGTAGGCCTCGACCGACTGCTCGGACCCGAGGGAGCGCGACTCATCGGCCTCGTGGACCAGCTCGATCGCGTCGTCCCCGAGGGGGAGCTCGTCGGCCGCGACGGACGTCAGCCGCCGCTCGCGGACCTTGCTCAGGTCGTCGCGCACGGGGGCGGCGTCGGAGCGGTCCATCTGCTCGCCGAGCAGCCAGCGAGCGTCGTCGTTCTCGGCGACGACGTAGTTGCCGGGAGCGTTGAAGGTGAACGAGGCCGAGCCGCTGCGCTGGCCGGCGACGAAGTCGCCCGTGAGCGACCAGCGGTTGTCCTCGCGGCGCCAGGCGTCCCAGGTGACGGATCCGGGGTCCACGTTGAGGGAGCGCAGGTGGAAGGCGACGATGTCGCCGAGGGTCCGGGCGCCGCCGTGCGAGCCGCCCTCGCCACCGCGGCGGCGTACGGACGAGCGCTGGGCGCGGTCGGCGACGTGCTGGCGCTCGGCGAGCACGGGCGCGGCGAACGGCATGATCCGGTCGAGCGACGTCTGGGCGGCCTGGGCGACGGCCTCGGGTGACTCGCCGGCCCGGATCCGGGCCTGGATGTCGCGAGGGCGGAGTGCGCTGTCCATCTGTATCTCCAACTGGCCGAGGCGTGAGTGCTCACCGCGCAGCGCGGCCCGGAGCCGAGCGTCCACGTCGAGCGTGAACTCGACGCCCTTGTCACTGACGAGAAGCAGGCGTTTGCCGTCATCGCTCAGTCCCGCGAGCGTGAGGTGCGCCATCTGTTGTCCTGCTCCTCGCCTGCTGTTGTCCGGTGCGCCGAGCCTACGCCAGCGGCACCCCCCGGCGTGGGTTCCCTTCACGGCGCGCCTTGGTAAGTAACGTCGCCAGACGTGCAGCCCGAACCGTCGACCAGCCTGGTCCTGCTCGACCTGCTCGGCATCTTCGTCTTCGCCATCTCGGGCGCCCTCGTCGGGGTCCGCAAGGGCCTCGACGTGTTCGGGGTGCTGGTCCTGGCCGGTACGACGGGCCTGGGCGGCGGGTTCCTCCGCGACGTCCTGATCGGGGCCACCCCGCCGGCCGCGCTCGAGGACTGGCGCTACCTGATGGCCCCGGTGGTCGCCGGCCTGGTCACGTTCGCCTTCCACCCGGCCTTCCGCCGGATGGAGCCGCTGGTCAACGTCTTCGACGCGTTCGGGTTGGCGCTGTTCTGTGTCACCGGTGCACTCAAGGCGCTCGAGTACGACCTCGCCGCCGCTGTCGGCGGCGCTCATGGGCATGGTCACCGGCATCGGCGGCGGGATGGCCCGTGACGTGCTCGCCGGCCGGGTCCCGGCCGTGTTCGGCGGCGACCTCTACGCCACGCCCGCCCTCGCCGGGGCCGCCATCGTCGTCGTCGGCGTCGAGTACCTCGACCTCGGCACCGTCGTGGTCACCCTCCTGGGTGGCGGGGTCTGCCTGGTCTGGCGCCTGCTCGCGATCTGGCGACGCTGGCAGGCGCCGATGCCGACCGGCCCGGCGAGCGTCTAGCCGCCTAGCCGCCGAGCCGCTCGCCGACCGGGAGGGCCACCGACTCGACCATGTCGTCGAACGTGCCGAGGTCCGCGGCCACCGGAGTGCACTCACCCGTCGTGACGGAGCAGGTGAGGAGCTCTGCCTCGGAGGTGTTCTCCGCCTCGGCCGCCGCGAGGACCACGAGGGTCTCGGAGTCGAGCCACTCGTAGCCGGTGGCGAAGCCGCGGTCGAGGTCGAGCTCGACCCGGGTGCCGGTCGAGACGTCGTACACCTGCGGCTCGTCGGCGTCGGCGGTGTAGAAGCGCGCGTCCGGCGAGAAGGCGCCCATGCTGCCGTACACCTCCCGGAGCATCGCGACCACGTCGTCGGGGCCCTGGCCGATCTGCGTGCCCCGCTGCCGGCTGAAGGCGACCAGGTCGTCCTCGGCGGCGATGATGTCGAAGCCGTTGCGGGCCCTCGCATTCACGACCCGGACCTCGCCGGAGTCGACATCGACCGCGACCGCACCGCGCGCGTCGCGCCAGTACGCCGTGCGCCCGTCGATCGCGTAGATGTACGCCGGGTTCTCCTCGTCGGCCAGCTCGCCCATGCCGGGAGAGGTCTCACCGTCCTCACGCACCACGTCGCCGGTGGCCTGGTCGAGCACCACGAAGGCGGGAGACTCGCCGGACGGGTCCACCCATCCGGCCAGGGTGCCGTCGGTGTCGGCGACGATCCGCGGGTGCTTGGCCGACACGGTCCCGACGCTCCTGATCCCGGAGTCGGTGACCGACCAGACGGTGCCGTCGCGGTCGGCGACGACGTACCCGCGGGTGGTGCGGGAGTACGCCCAGATCTCATGGCCCACGTCCACCGTCTGGTTGCCCACGTGGATCACGTCACCCTTCGCCCAGCTGACGGCGTCCGTCGCGGGTACGTCGACGACCTGGACCGGGTCCGCGCCGCCTCGCAGCTGCGGGACCAGGACCGTCGCCGTCACCGCAGCAGCGGCGAGACCACCCGCCACGAGTGCGGCACCGCGACGCCGGATCCGGCGGTCGCCGGCGCGGGTCAGCGCGTCGATGTCGGGCATCGCGAAGTCGACGGCGTCGCTCCGCTCGTGCAGCAGCTGCTTCAGCTTCTCGGTCATCGGTTCACCACCAGGTCGGTCAGGGGGAGCAGGTCGGGGTCGTCGCCCAGCCGCTCGCGGAGCTTGGAGAGCCCGGCCGAGACCTGGCTCTTCACGGTGCCGACGGCGCATCCCATCGCGTCGGCGGTCTGGGCCTCGGTGAGGTCCTCGTAGTAGCGCAGCACGATCGCCGCCCGTTGCCGGACCGGCAGCTCCTGGAGCGCCTCCCACAGCCAGGCGCTCTGCGCGACCTTGTCCGCGTGCCCGGGGGCGCCGGCGTCGGGCGGGGCGTCGGAGCTGATCTCGTGCGACCAGCCCTTGCGCCGGAACCACGAGATCGCGGTCGTCGTGATCGCCTTGCGGGTGTAGGCCTCGGCGTTGCGCTTGTCGCGCAGCCGCGGCCACGCGACGTACGTCTTGGTCAGCGCCTCCTGCACCAGGTCCTGGGCGAGCGAGACGTCGCCGACCATGAGGTACGCCGCCCGGTGCAGGGCGGGCGACCGGGCGGTGACGAACTCCGCGAAGTCGCTCCTGTCGCGTCCTGCCATCGAACCTCCCCGTCCCGGGTCGACGCCGTGCGCGTCATCCTCGCCCACCCAGACGCGGTCACGTGCCTGAAAGGTTCGGTGGTTTCGAGACGGTTGCCAGGGCAACCTCCTCAACCACCGACAAAGCTCAGTCGCCGAGGATCTTCCGCAGGTGGGTGTTGGCGAACACCCGGTCGGGATCGAGCCGGTCGCGCAGCGCGACGAAGTCGCCGAAGCGGGGGTACTTCGCCGCGAGGTCCGAGGCGGCCAGCGAGTGCAGCTTGCCCCAGTGCGGCCGCCCGTCGTGGGCGAGCATGATCTGCTCCATCGCCGCGAAGTACGCCGTGTGGTCGGCGTCGCGGTGGGTGTGGAACGCGAGGTACAGCGAGTCCCGCTCGTACGCCGTCGACATCGGTACGTCGTCGGCGGGGGCGACCCGCACCTCGACCGGGAAGCTGATGTTCCAGTCGGACGCGTCGATCACCCGACGGGCCTCTCGCAGCGCTGCCAGCCCGGCCTCGCGCGGGACGGCGTACTCCATCTCCCGGAACACCACGCGGCGCGGAGCGGTGAACACCCGGTGCGCGACGTCGCTGTAGGTGCGCTCCGACAGCACCCGGGAGCTCAGCTGGTTCATCCGCGGGATCACTCCAGGGGCCCGGTTCGCGGCAGCGGTCAGCGCGCCGAAGAGCGTGTTGGAGAAGAAGTCGTCGTCCAGCCAGGACCGCCACCGCGACAGCGGCTCGGCCTCGGAGAGGTCGGCGTCGAGCCGGTCGTTGTGCTTGAGCAGCATCCGGTCGGTGTGGGGGAACCAGTACATGTCGACGTGGTGGTGCGCCGCCGTGTCGTCGTCGTACGCCGCGAGCGCGTCGTCCCATCGGGCCGGCTGCTCGTGCGCCTCGAGCAGGAACAGCGGCTCGACCCGGAACGTGATCGTGGTGAGCACGCCGAGGGCACCGAGGCCGACCCGCGCCAGGTCGAGGACGTCCGGGTTCTCCTCGCGCCGTCGCCCGGAGCAGCTCACCGGTCCCGGTCACGAGCTCCAGACCGGCGACCTGCGCGGACAGCCCGGCGGCGACACCGCCGGTGCCGTGGGTGCCCGTCGAGACGGCGCCGGCCAGGGTCTGCTCGGCGATGTCGCCCATGTTGTGCAGCGAGAGCCCGAGGTGCTCCAGCTCGGCGTTGAGCTCGTGCAGCGGGGTGCCGGCGAGGGCGGTCACCGTCATCGCCTCGCGGTCCACCGAGATGATCCCGCTCATCCGGCCCGGAGTGAGCATCGTCTGCTCGGGCACGCCGATCGCCGTGAAGCTGTGGCCGGTGCCGACCATCTTCAGGGTCGAGCCGTCGGCCCGTGCCTTCCCGACCGCCTCGACGACCGCCTCGGCGTCGGACGGATGCACCACCCGGGTGGGTCGGGACGTCTCGAGGCCCGACCAGTTGCGCCACTCCACGCTGGGAGCCTAGACGGGGGCCGTCTCGGGCTCCTCGTCCGGCACCATCGGCTGGCGCGGCAGGGTCTGCGCGACCAGGGCAGCGGTCGTGCCGGCGCCGAGGGCGACCAGGAACGCCGGCGAGGCGCCGTAGTGGTCGATGACGTAGCCGGCCAGCGTGGCGCCCGGAGCGACACCGGCGGTGATCCCGGTGTGGATGATCGACATGCCCTCGGTCAGCCGGGCGGCGGGCACGACCTGCTGGGTCGCCGACGTCGTGGCGATCAGGGTCGGTGCGATCGCGAAGCCGGCGACGAACAGGGCCACCGCCATCACCGCGACGGAACCGACGAACGACAGCGGCACCATCGCCAGCATCATCCCGGCGGCACCCCAGCGGACCCGCTGGAGCGGTCCCCGTCGCCAGTTGATCGCGCCGGTGACGAAGCCCGCGATCAGGCTCCCGGAGGCCCACAGCGCGAGCAGGAAGCCGGAGTACGCGCGGTTGCCCTGCTCCTCGGCGAACGCGACGGTGCTGACCTCGGCGGCGCCGAACAGCGCGCCGAGCGCCGCGCACACGAGCCCGAGCAGGATCACCGTGCCCCAAGGCATCGCGGGGCGGGGACCTGTCGCGTGACGCTGCGGATGGGCGGGCGGCTCGGTGGAACGCTGGGCAGCGAAGGCGAGGGTGCCGACCACGGCTGCCAGGAGGGCGGCGGTGAGGCCCGCCAGCGGGTGCCAGGTGGTGGCCAGCACGGTGACCAGGATCGGCCCGAGCATGAAGACCGTCTCGTCCCACACCGCCTCCAGCGCGAACGCCGTCTGCAGCTGGTCGGGTTGCGAGAGCACGTGCGACCAGCGCGCGCGGACGCAGGAGCCCACGGCCGGCAACGACCCGCCCGCGACCGCCGCGGAGAGGTAGGTGACCGCCAGCGGCCAGTCGGCCTGCACCGACCACATCAGCAGGGTCAGCGACGTGGCGAAGACGACGACGATCGGCACCAGGACGCGCGCCTGGCCGACCCGGTCGAGGAGGCGGCCCTGGACCACGGCGAGGGCGCCGTTGGTGATCATGTACGCCGCGGACACCGAGCCGGCCAGCGCGTAGGAGCCCGTGGCCGCCGACACGAGCAGCACGATGCCGAGGCTGACCATGGAGATCGGCAGGCGAGCGACGAAGCCGGTCGCGCTGAACAGGAGGCTGCCGGGCTGGCGCAGGATCCGGCGGTAGGACGAAAGCATTACCCCGTGAGGGTAGGTCCGGGAGGCTCCGGCCAACCAATCCTTGTCGCTCAATACGATGTGACCATGGTTCCCGACGTCGCGCCGTACGACGCGCTGCTGCTCGTGTCGTTCGGCGGCCCCGAGGGGCCCGAGGACGTCGTGCCGTTCCTCGAGAACGTGACCCGGGGCCGGGGGATCCCGCGCGAACGGCTGGAGGAGGTCGGCGAGCACTACTTCCGGTTCGGCGGCCGCTCGCCGATCAACGACCAGAACCGCGCCCTGCTCGCGGCCCTGCGCGAGGACCTCCACGGCGCCGGGATCGACATCCCGGTCTACTGGGGCAACCGCAACTGGGACCCGCTCCTCACCGACGCCGTCCGCGAGATGGCCAAGGACGGCGTGACCCGGGCGGCGTGCTTCCTCACCAGTGCCTACTCGTCGTACTCCAGCTGCCGGCAGTACCGCGAGAACCTCTTCGACGCGGTGGACGCGGTCGAGGCCGCGCCCCGCCTCGACCGGCTCCGGCAGTACTTCAACCACCCCGGCTTCATCGAGCCGGTCGTGGACGCCACCCTGGCCGCCCTCGCCGACCTGCCCGAGCGCGTCCGGGAGGGCGCCCAGCTGGTGTTCGTCACCCACTCGATCCCCGAGTCGATGAACGAGCGCAGCGGCCGCACCGGCGGTGCCTACGTCCACCAGCACCGCAGCGCGATGGCCGAGGTCGTGGAGCGGGTGCGCCAGGAGACGGGCCGGCGCAACCCCCACGCGCTGGTCTACTGCTCGCGGTCGGGGCCACCCCAGGTGCCGTGGCTCGAGCCCGACGTGAACGCCCACCTCGAGGACCTGGCCGCCCAGGGCGCTGCCGGAGCGGTGCTGATCCCCATCGGGTTCGTCTCCGACCACATGGAGGTCATCTACGACCTCGACACCGAGGCGCTGGCCACCGCGCGCAAGCTGGACCTGCCGGCCGTGCGGGCCGCCACCCCCGGTGTCGACCCGCGGTTCGTGGCCATGATCCGCGACCTGCTGGTCGAGCGGGCCGCCACCGAACGCGGGGAGGACCCGCGGCGCACCGCCCTCGGGAGCCTGCAGGCATGGTGGGACCTCTGCGGCGCGGGCTGCTGCCCCAACCCCCAGGACGTCCACCGCCCGGCGCTCGGTGGCGTCGAGTGATGGAGGACCCCATGAACGACGAGCTGCTCGAGCTGGCGGTCGACGTCGCCCGCGAGGCGGCCGCGCTGGTCCGCGACCGCCGCCGCGAGCGGGTCGAGGTGGCCGACACCAAGTCCAGCGCCACCGACGTGGTCACCGAGGTCGACCGGGAGAGCGAGGCGCTGATCCGCGGCCGGATCCGGGCCGCTCGACCCGACGACGGCTTCCTGGGCGAGGAGGGCCACGACGAGCCCGGCTCGTCCGGCGTCCGCTGGATCGTCGACCCGATCGACGGCACCGTGAACTTCCTCTACGGCCTCGCGCCGTACGCCGTCTCCATCGCTGCCGAGCGCGACGGTGCGGTGGTCGCCGGGATCGTCCTCGACGTCCCGAGCGGCCGGGAGTTCACCGCCGTCGTGGCCGGTGACGGGTCCGTCACGTCGCGGCGCGACGGCGACCCGATCGCCGTACGGGAGGAGACGCCGCTGGCCCAGCGCCTGGTCGGCACCGGTTTCAGCTACGTCCCCGAGCTCCGGGCCCGTCCAGGCCGCGGGGATCGCCCGGCTGCTCCCGGTCGTCCGCGACATCCGTCGGATGGGATCCTCGGCCCTCGACATCTGTTCGGTCGCAGAGGGTACCTACGACGCGTACTTCGAGGAGGGCCTGCACGCGTGGGACTACTCGGCGGCGGCGCTGGTGGCGCAGGGCGCCGGGGCCACGGTGGAGGTCACCCGCGGCATCAGTGGTCGGGAGCTCGTCATGTGTGCACCCGAGCACGGATTCCGGACGTTTCGGGCGGCTGTGAACGAGGCGGGACTTCTCCCCCAAACGGGGGAATAGGCGTCCTCGGCAGGTCGTTCCAGCGTCACGTCGTGGGACGGGCGTGCGGAAGGTGCTCCTGATGGTGCACAATCTGGCGCCGACGAAGACGTTTGCACGACAGCAGGACCAGGGTTTCAGGGGAGTGGAGGACGGATGGCGACCGATTACGACGCGCCGCGCAAGACCGAAGAGGACCAGTCAGAAGAGAGCATCGAAGAGCTCAAGGCGCGCCGTCACGACAAGAACTCCGGAAAGGTCGACGAGGACGAGGCGGAAGCCGCCGAGTCGTTCGAGCTTCCCGGCGCTGATCTCTCCCACGAGGAGCTCGCCGTCGAGGTGAAGCCCAAGCAGGAGGACGAGTTCACCTGCATGAGCTGCTTCCTGGTGCATCACCGCAGCCAGCTCGCCGACGAGAAGAGGCTCATCTGTCGTGACTGCGCCTGATCTGGCCCCATGGTCAGACACGCATGATCAGACACGAAGGCCGCAACCCCGAGGGGTTGCGGCCTTCGTCATGTCCGGCTCAGGAGCGGCTCAGGCCTCCTGGTCGTCCTTCTTCAGGTCCGGCGGCAGGTGGCCGGTGGACTTCGTGTAGTACGACGCCGCCTTGCGCTGGGCGAGCATCCGCGCCAGGGCGATGAACGCGCCGGTCACCACGGCCCAGGTCACGGCCTCCCACACGTTCACGTCGGGGTCGGCGGGGTTCTCCGGGGGCTTCTTGCCGGTGGCCAGCTTCCACGACGTGTCGAGGGTCTTCCTCGCCACGAGCGCGGCGCCGAGCGCCGCCACGAGCGAGAAGACCGACCAGACCTTCGAGCCACCACCTTTAGCCATGGGATGACACTACCCAGCGGGCGACGACTCATTCAGTGCGGTCAGCGCCCGGACGAGCCGGTCGGGGTGCCGGGTGCTCACCAGCCAGTACGGCGCCGGGTCGTCCGGGTCCGTGATCTCCACCCGCACCGCCCGCTTGAGGTAGGGGCGCAGGAGCAGGAACGCCCGGGCGTCGGCCTCGACGCCGGCGAGCCGGCGGGTGCTCTCCGGGTCGAGCGCGGTGGCGGGCCCGAGGTGCGCACCCGCGATCCGGGCCCGGCCCGCCCGGAAGACGCCGTCGCGGACGGTCAGCCGCGCCGAGCCGACCGAGAGCAGCACCGCCGCCAGCACGAGCAGCGCGACGGCCGTCACCAGCCAGGCGGCGGCCCCGGGCACGGCCACCACGACGGCCAGCCAGAGGCTGGCGACGAGCATCGTGCCCTGCACCCACCAGCGCAGGGGCACCGCGAGGCGCTCGTCGTAGTCCACGGGGGAATCGTAGAGAGGGGCGGACCTCCGGCCGCCCGGTAGGGTCCGGCCGTGCCCGACCTCGAGATCAGTGTCCTCCGGCTCGACCCGGACCTGCCGCTCCCGGCGTACGCCCATCCCGGCGACGCCGGTGCCGACCTGGTGACCACCGTCGACGTGACCCTCGCGCCGGGGGAGCGGGCGATGGTCCCGACCGGCATCGCCCTGGCCCTGCCGGAGGGCTTCGTGGCGCTGGTCCATCCGCGCTCCGGGCTCGCCGCCCGGCACGGCCTCTCGATCGTGAACACCCCCGGGACCATCGATGCGGGCTACCGGGGCGAGATCAAGGTGCTGCTGATCAACCACGACCCGAAGGAGCCGATCGAGCTGCGTCGCGGCGACCGGATCGCCCAGCTGGTCGTGCAGCGGTTCGAGCAGGCGCGCTTCGTCGACGTGGAGGTACTCCCCGAGTCGGTTCGTGGCGCGGGCGGCTACGGTTCTACCGGGGGATTCGGCCAGTCCTGACCGGACCCCGTTCCTGAGGAGTGACCGTGAAGTTCCGCCGCAAGTCCGCCACCTCCGAACCCGTCGAGGAGACGGCGGAGGAGGCCGCGTCCGAGGCGTCGGTGCCCCAGGGGCCCTACGACGTCGACGACGTCGCCGACGACGACGGCACGGAGCGGATCGACCTCGGCTCGCTGCTGATCACCCCGGAGCCCAACCGCGAGCTGCGGCTCCAGGTCGACGAGGCCTCGCAGGCCGTGCAGGCGGTGCTCCTGGCCGGTCCCGACGGCGCCCTCGAGCTGCGCGCGTTCTCCGCGTCCCGCAACGGCGACCTGTGGAGCGAGGTGCGGCCCCAGCTGGCGGCCGACATGGCCCGGCGCGGCGGCACCGCCACCGAGCGGGAGGGCCGGTTCGGGCCCGAGCTGGCCTGCCAGCTGTCGGTGCAGAGCAGCGAGGGGCGCACCACCCAGCAGCCGTCGCGGATCGTCGGTGTCAACGGCGCCCGGTGGATGCTGCGGGCCACGTTCCTCGGCCGGCCGGCCACCGACCCGGAGGCGGCCGTCGACTGGGAGGAGACCCTCGCCAGGGTCGTCGTACGCCGCGGCGAGCAGGCGATGCCTCCGGGCGACCCGCTGCCGCTGCGTCTCCCCGACAACGCGCGCAAGCAACAGCCCCCCACCGCCTAGGCTTGAGGCGTGGGCGAGAAGAGCCGACTGCGGCGCAGCATCAGCAAGTGGGCCAACAGCAGTGACCAGCACGCCCGCGACATGCGCAAGACGTACGCCGAGTCCGGCGTGAGCACGATCGCCGACGCGCCCGACCGCGAGCAGGTGACCCTGCGCGGGACCCTCCGCACGGTCACCCTCCGCCCGCGTGGCGGCGTACCCGCCCTCGAGGCCGAGCTGTACGACGGATCGGGCGTGGTCACCATCATCTGGCTCGGGCGCCGGAGGATCTCCGGGATCTCACCCGGCCGCGGCATCGAGATCCAGGGCAGGATCGGCGCCGCCGAGGGCCACCGCGTCATGTACAACCCCCGCTACCAGCTGATCGCGGCCTCGTGAGCGACAAGTCCGAGGCGTCGGTCGAGACGGTCGAGGCCGTCGTACGCGCGCAGCTCTCCAAGGCGCTCGGCGGGCGACGCGGCATGATCGAGGCCGCCGTCCCGACGGTGCTGTTCACGGTGTTCTGGCTGACCACCAAGGAGCTGACCACGGCCCTGATCGTGAGCGTGGCGGCCGCGGTCGTGCTGCTGGTGGCCAGGATCGTGCAGCGCTCGACGGTCCAGTTCGTCGTCAACGCACTGGTCGGGATCGGCATCGGCTGGCTGTTCGTGACCATGTCCGCGCGCTCCGGCGGCAGTGCCGACGACCAGGCGCTCGCCTACTTCCTGCCCGGGATCATCTACAACGCCGGCTACTCCGTGGTCCTGGCGTTCACGTGCATCATCGGCTGGCCCCTGGTGGGCTTCATGGTCGGCAGCGTGACCGGCGACCCGACCGCCTGGCGGAAGGACCGTCAGGTCGTGCGGCTGTGCTCCCAGCTGACGTGGGTCCTGGTCGCGCCGTGCATCCTGCGCGTGGTCAGCCAGGCGCCCATCTGGTTCGCCGGCAAGTCGGGGGCCATGGACCCCGACGCCGCGGTCGCGATCCTCGGCGTGCTCAAGATCGCCATGGGCTGGCCACTCCAGCTGGCCGCGCTGGCCTTCATGGTCGCGCTCCTGGCCCGCAACCACACGCCTGTGCAGCCGGAACCCGCCTCCTGACGGCGTCCGAGACGGCTGTGGCCTACGGGCCGGCCTTCGGGTGGAGGCTCGGGGCGAGCAGCCGCTCGAGCTCCTCCTCGACCTCGGCGGAGACCACGAACAGCAGCTCGTCGCCCGTCTCGACCGGTTGCTCGGCGTCGGGCGTGTAGACCTGCCCGTCGCGCAGGATCGTGACCAGCGCGCAGTTCTCCGGGAACGGGATCAGCCCGGCCGGCTTCCCGACGTACGGCGAGTCGTCGGGCAGGGTCAGCTCGACCAGGTTGGCGTTGCCCTGGCGGAACGTGAACAGGCGCACCAGGTCACCGACCGTCACCGCCTCCTCGACCAGGGCCGACATGATCCGCGGGGTCGACACGTTGACGTCGACACCCCAGGCCTCGGTGAACAGCCACTCGTTGTTGGGGTGGTTGACCCGGCCGACCGTGCGCGGGACGCCGAACTCGGTCTTGGCCAGCAGCGAGGTCACCAGGTTGACCTTGTCGTCGCCGGTGGCGGCGATGACCACGTCGCACTGGTTGAGCCGCGCCTCCTCGAGGGAGGAGAGCTCGCACGAGTCGGCCAGCAGCCACTCGGCCTCGGGCACACGCTCGGGCTTCATGGAGCTCGGGGACTTGTCGATCAGCAGGACCTGGTGGCCGTTGGTGATCAGCTCCCGGGCGATCGAGCGGCCGACGGCGCCGGCACCGGCGATGGCTACACGCATCTCGTCAGCTCTCCTCGGGACCGCGGTCGATGACGGAGTAGGTGTTGGCGGCGTTCTGCTCGTGGATGACGAGGTGGACCATGTCGCCCTCCTGGATGATCGTCTCGCGCGTGGGCAGCATGCCCTCGCCGAGCCGGTCGATCCACGCGATCCGGCTGCCGGTCTGTTCCTGGAAGGCGACCATGCGCTGGCCGATCCACTTCTCCGGGATGGACATGTGGTCGACCCGGATGGTGCCGGACGGGTCCCGGAAGTCGGGCTCGGCGCCGGCCGGCAGGATCCGGCGCAGCACCTGGTCGGCGGTCCACTTCACCGTCGCGACGGTGGTGATGCCCAGCCGTTGGTAGACCTCCGCGCGGCCGGGGTCGTAGATGCGGGCCACGACCTGCTGGATGCCGAACGTCTCGCGCGCGACCCGGGCCGCGATGATGTTGGAGTTGTCGCCGCTCGAGACGGCCGCGAACGCCTCGGCCCGCCGGATGCCGGCCTTCTCGAGGACCTCCTGGTCGAAGCCGTAGCCGGTGACCTTGTCGCCGTTGAACCCCGGGCCGAGGCGACGGAACGCGTCGGGCTCGCTGTCGATGACGGAGACGGTGTGGTTGCGGTCCTCGAAACTGCGCGCCAGGGTCGAACCGACCCGGCCGCAGCCCATGATCACGACATGCACGTGCCAAACCGTATCCCAGCCGACACCTCCCGATGCGGCCCCTGACGCGCAACAGGGTCTAGCCTTCTCGAACGTGAGTGTCGGCGACGTCTCGAAGCGGATCCTGCTCGGGCGCAAGCTTCGGAGCTCCCAGCTCGGGGAGACGCTCCTGCCCAAGCGGATCGCGCTGCCCGTCTTCGCCAGCGACGCGCTCTCCTCGGTCGCCTACGCGCCCGACGAAGTGTTCATCATGCTCTCGCTGGCCGGGGCCTCGGCGTACGTCTGGTCGTGGAAGATCGGCCTGGCCGTCGCCCTGGTGATGATCGTGGTCGTCGCCTCCTACCGGCAGAACGTGCACGCCTACCCCAGCGGCGGCGGCGACTACGAGGTGGCGACGGTCAACCTCGGCCGGCGGGCCGGCATGACCGTGGCCAGTGCCCTGCTGGTCGACTACATCCTGACCGTCGCCGTGTCGATCTCCTCGGGCGCGCAGTACGCCGCGGCGGCGATCCCGTCGTTCATCGGCCACGAGGCGACCGTCGCCAGCGTCGCCGTCGTGGTGCTGATGGCGATGAACCTGCGCGGCATCCGCGAGTCCGGCACCTTCTTCGCGTTCCCGACGTACGCCTTCATGGTCGCGATCCTGGGCATGTGCGGGTACGGCCTGCTCCGGCTGGCCGCCGGCAACCTGCCCGACGTGGAGAGCGCCGGGTACGAGATCGCCTCGGCGCCGGGGTACGACGAACCCCTGACGTCCATCGCCCTGATGTTCCTGCTGGCCCGGGCGTTCTCGTCCGGGTGTGCCGCCCTGACCGGAGTCGAGGCGATCTCCAACGGCGTCCCGGCGTTCCGCAGGCCCAAGAGCAAGAACGCCGCCACCACCTTGCTGATGCTCGGCCTGATCGCGATCTCGATGATGATGAGCGTGATCGTGCTGGCCAACCAGATGGGCCTGAAGTACGTCGACCCGCACGACATGGACCGGCTCACGGACAACGGGCAGCCGCTGCCCGAGGGATACGACCAGCACACCGTCATCGCCCAGATCGCGCGGGCCGTGTTCAGCGACTTCTCGCCGGGCTTCTACTTCGTCGTCACCGTCACCGGCGTGATCCTGGTGCTCGCCGCCAACACCGCCTTCAACGGCTTCCCCGTGCTGGGGTCGATCCTCGCCGAGGACGGCCTCGCCCCACGCGCCCTCGGCTCCCGCGGCGACCGGCTCGCCTTCAGCAACGGCATCGTGTTCCTGGCCGTGATGGCGATCATCCTGATCCAGGTCTTCGACGCGCAGACCACCCGTCTGATCCAGCTCTACATCGTCGGGGTCTTCGTGTCGTTCACCCTCAGCCAGCTCGGCATGATCCGGCACTGGACCCGCCACCTGAAGCGGGAGAAGGATCCGCAGGCCCGCCGCCACATGCAGCGGTCGCGGGTGATCAACACCATCGGCCTGTCGTTCACCTCGGTCGTGCTGGTCATCGTGCTGCTCACGAAGTTCCTGGCCGGCGCCTGGATCGCCATCCTGGCGATGATCGTCTTCTACCTGATCATGAGCGGGATCCGCAAGCACTACGACAACGTGGCCCGCGAGCTGGCGGCCGACGAGGACGACAAGCTGCTCCCGACCCGGGTGCACGCGATCGTCCTGGTCTCCAAGCTGCACAAGCCCACGCTCCGGGCGCTGGCCTTCGCCAAGGCGACGCGGCCCAACGTCCTCGAGGGCGTGTACGTCGCGACCGACAACGACGCCACCAACCGGATGCTGAGCGAGTGGGACGAGCGGAACTTCGGCGTACCGCTGAAGGTGCTGCACTCGCCGTACCGCGAGGTGGTGAAGCCGATCGTCGACTACGCCATGGAGATCAAGCAGGCCAACCCGCGCGGCGTGGTGGCGGTCTACATCCCGGAGTACGTCGTCGGGCGCTGGTGGGAGCAGCTGCTGCACAACCAGACCGCGCTCCGGCTCAAGGGCAGGCTGCTGTTCGCGCCGGGGGTCATGGTCACGTCGGTGCCCTACCAGCTGCGCTCGTCCCAGATCGCCGTCGAACGCGAGGAGCGGGGCGCCGGCCGGGTCCGTCCGGGCGACCTGCGCCGAGGTCGGGTCGGCGGCAGCAGCGAGTCCGGCGGGCGGCAGATCCAGCGGTGACCCGCAGGGGGACGAGGAACCCGCGGCAGCGCCGCGCACGGGGTCGGTCCCGGGTCGGGGAGCGGTTCACCGCCGACGTCGGCCCGGTCGCGCACGGCGGCCACTGCGTGGTCCGGCTGTCCGGAGCCCGAGACCCGAGTCGTCTTCGTCCGGCACGCGATCCCGGGGGAGCGGGTCGTCCTCGAGATCACCGAGGGCACCGAGGGCGACCGGTTCTGGCGCGCCGACGCGGTCGAGGTCCTCGACCCCGCCCCGGAGCGGGTCGCGGCGCCGTGCCCGGTGGCCGGGCCGGGGCTCTGCGGCGGCTGCGACTTCCAGCACGTCGACCTCGTCCACCAGCGAGAGCTCAAGGCCGAGGTGGTCCGCGAGCAGCTGTCCCGCCTGGCCGGCCTCGACCTCGACGTGGTCGTCGAGGCCGTCCCCGGCGACGTGGACGGGCTGCGCTGGCGGACCCGCCAGCGCTACGTCGAGCTGCCCGACGGGCGGCGGGGGATGCGCAAGCACCGCTCGCACGACGTGGTGCCGGTCGACGACTGCCTGCTCGAGGCGCCGGACCCCGCGTCACACTCCGTGCTCGGCCACGAGTTCTCGGTCGACGACGACGGGTTCTGGCAGGTGCACCCCGGGGCGCCGCAGGCGCTGGTCGAGACCGTCGTGGACTTCCTGGCACCGCGGGCGGGGGAGTCGGTGCTCGACCTGTACGCCGGCGTGGGGCTGTTCGCCCGGTTCCTCGCCGACGCCGTCGGTGCCCGGCGCCCGCGTCCTGGCCGTGGAGGGCAACCGCCGGGCGGTCGAGCACGCCGCGGTCAACCTGGGTGACCGGGCCGAGGTCGCGGCCGGGTCGGTGGATCGGGTGCTGGCGGCGGCGTACGACGAGCCCTTCGACCTGGTCGTCCTCGACCCGCCCCGCGAAGGCGCGAAGCGGACGCGTCGTCGAGCAGGTCGTGGCCCGCTCGCCGCGCGCCGTCGCGTACGTCGCCTGCGACCCGGCCGCACTCGCCCGCGACGTCGCGATCTTCGCCGAGCACGGCTACCGGCTGGACCGGCTGCGTGCCCTCGACCTGTTCCCGATGACCCATCACGTCGAGTGCGTCGCCCTGCTCACTCCTCGGTCCGCTTGACCTGGAGCGCGCTCCAGTCCCTAGTTTCAGCCCATGACACAGAAGACCTGGTTCATCACCGGCTGCTCCCGAGGCTTCGGTCGTGAGTGGGCGGTGGCCGCGCTCGAGCGCGGTGACCGGGTCGCCGCGACCGCACGCGACACCGCCACGCTCGACGACCTCGTGACCAAGTACGGCGACGCCGTCTTGCCGCTGCGGCTCGACGTGACCGACCGCGACGCCGACTTCGCAGCCGTCGCCGAGGCGCACGCGCACTTCGGCCGGCTGGACATCGTGGTCAACAACGCGGGCTACGGACAGTTCGGGTTCATCGAGGAGCTCAGCGAGCAGGAGTTCCGCGAGCAGCTGGAGACCAACGTGTTCGGCGCCATGTGGGTGACCCAGGCGGCGCTGCCGTTCCTGCGCGAGCAGGGATCGGGGCACATCGTCCAGGTCTCCTCGATCGGCGGGATCTCGGCGTTCGCGAACATCGGCGCCTACCACGCCTCGAAGTGGGCGCTCGAGGGCTTCTCGCAGGCACTCGCGCAGGAGGTCGCCGACTTCGGCGTCCACGTGACGCTGGTCGAGCCCGGCGGCTTCGCGACCGACTGGGCCGGGCCGTCGGCCAGGCATGCCACCCCGCTCGCGGCGTACGCCGAGGTGCGCCGGAAGGCCGACGAGTGGCGGCAGACCCGCAACAGTGCCGGACCGGGCAACCCCCAGGCCTCGGCCGAGGCCATCCTCCGCGTGGTGGACGCCGACGAACCTCCGCTGCGCGTCTTCTTCGGGCTCACCCCGCTGGAGACGGCGCGCGCCGACTACGAGCAGCGGCTCGCGACGTGGGAGCAGTGGCAGGACGTCGCGGAGCTGGCGCAAGGTTAGGTCAGGGGCCGGGGGGCAAGATGGCCCCATGGCGTCGTACACGGTGAACCCGGCGGGGGTCGAGCAGGCGACGAAGCTGATCGACGCGCGGCAGTACGTCCTCGACAGCGACTGGGGCGAGGTCCAGCCCAACGCCGCGATCGAGAACGCCTACCTGGAGAAGCATTCCTGGGACGAGTACGCCGGGTGGCACCTCGGGCTGACCGAGGGTCCGTCCGACGAGACCAAGGCCCGCTACGCCTTCGTGTTCGGCGACTTCCGGCGGGTGCACCGCACCGCTCTCATCGCATGCGTCTACCGTGCGTCTGAATGGCGGCACAAGGATGTCGAGCTCGCTGCACACGACCTGCTGCAGCATCTCGACCGGGCCAGCGGCCTGACCTGACCGGCACCACCCTGGGGAGGGAACACATGACCGACGGAATCGACCCGGACGTCCCGCCGAGCGGGACGGGGTGCGCGGACTGCGACTCGGCCGACCCGCAGGGGTGGTGGGTGCACCTGCGTCGCTGCGCACAGTGCGGCCACATCGGCTGTTGTGACACCTCGCCGGCCCAGCACGCGACCGCCCACGCGAACGCCACCGGCCACCGCCTCATCCAGAGCTTCGAGCCGGGCGAGGACTGGTTCTGGGACTACGTGAACAGCGAGGTGATCGACGGCCCCGAGCTGGCCGCGCCCACCTCGCGTCCGGAGGACCAGGAGGTCCCCGGCCCGCCGAGCCGGGTCCCCGACGACTGGACCGAGCACATCCACCGCTGAGCGGCCCGACCCGGACCGACTCGTCGTTTCCGCTCGACGTCATGTATCTTGATATCAAGAGATAACGCCGAGCGTCCGTCACCCGAAGTTAGGTGTGCCTCACTTCCGGCACCCGAATGACCGACGGCAAGATGGGCACGAAGCGAGACAGCGCAGTCAACAGGGCACTCAACGAGGAGACGGCTGATGGCCAGTCAGGACAGCTTCGGCGCGAAGAGCACGCTGGACGTGGAGGGGAAGTCCTACGAGATCTTCCGGCTCGACGCCGTGACCGGTGAGGGACTCGACGTCGACTCGCTCCCGTTCTCGCTCAAGGTGCTCCTCGAGAACCTGCTCCGCACCGAGGACGGCGCCGACATCACCGCCGACGACATCAAGGCGCTGGCCGGCTGGGACGAGGACGCCGATCCCGACAAGGAGATCCAGTTCACCCCGGCCCGGGTGATCATGCAGGACTTCACCGGCGTCCCGTGCGTCGTCGACCTCGCCACCATGCGCGAGGCGATGGCCGACCTCGGCGGCGACCCGACCAGGATCAACCCGCTGGCGCCGGCCGAGATGGTCATCGACCACTCCGTCATCGCCGACGTGTTCGGCACGCCCGAGGCCTTCGGGCGCAACGTCGAGATCGAGTACGAGCGCAACCGTGAGCGCTACCAGTTCCTGCGGTGGGGCCAGGGTGCCTTCGACGACTTCAAGGTCGTCCCGCCCGGCACCGGCATCGTCCACCAGGTCAACATCGAGCACCTCGCCCGCACCGTGTTCACCCGCGAGGTCGACGGCGAGCTGCAGGCCTACCCCGACACCTGCGTCGGCACCGACTCCCACACCACGATGGTCAACGGCATCGGCGTGGTCGGCTGGGGCGTCGGCGGCATCGAGGCCGAGGCCGCGATGCTCGGACAGCCGGTGTCGATGCTGATCCCGCGCGTCGTCGGCTTCAAGCTCAACGGCGACCTGCCCGAGGGGTCGACCGCCACCGACCTGGTCCTCACCATCACCGAGATGCTCCGCAAGCACGGCGTGGTCGGCAAGTTCGTCGAGTTCTACGGCCCGGGCGTCTCGGCGCTCCCGCTCGCGAACCGCGCGACGATCGGCAACATGAGCCCCGAGTTCGGCTCCACCATCGCGGTCTTCCCGATCGACGAGCAGACCATCGAGTACCTCAAGCTCACCGGGCGCTCGGAGGAGCAGCTCGCCCTGGTCGAGACCTACGCCAAGGAGCAGGGCCTCTGGCACGACCCCGAGGCCGAGCCGCGCTACTCCGAGAGGCTCGAGCTCGACCTCACCACCGTCGTCCCGTCGCTCGCCGGTCCGAAGCGGCCGCAGGACCGGGTCGAGGTGACCGACGCCAAGGAGGGCTTCCGGGCCGCGCTCAAGGACTACGTGTCCGGCGAGGGCGACGAGAACGGGTACGACGAGGCCGTGGCCGAGTCCTTCCCGGCCTCCGACCCGCCGTCCAACGGGCACGGCGAGGCCGACCCGGTGCACTTCTCGGCGGCCGCGACCGGCGGTGGCCGGAAGAGCGACCCGGTGGACGTCGAGCTCTCCGACGGCACGAAGTTCACGCTCGACCATGGCGCGGTCACGATCGCGGCGATCACGTCGTGCACCAACACCTCCAACCCGTCGGTGATGATCGGCGCGGCGCTGCTGGCCAAGAACGCCGTCGAGAAGGGCCTCCAGCGCAAGCCGTGGGTCAAGACCACGCTCGCCCCCGGCTCGAAGGTGGTCTCCGACTACTACGAGAAGGCCGGCCTGACGCCGTACCTCGACAAGCTCGGCTTCAACCTGGTCGGCTACGGCTGCACCACCTGCATCGGCAACTCCGGGCCGCTCATCCCCGAGGTGAGCCAGGCGGTCAACGACAAGGACCTCGCCGTCGTGTCGGTGCTCTCGGGCAACCGCAACTTCGAGGGCCGGATCAACCCCGACGTGAAGATGAACTACCTCGCGTCCCCGCCGCTGGTCGTGGCCTACGCCCTGGCCGGCTCGATGGACGTGAACCTGTTCGACGACCCGCTGGGTCAGGACACCGACGGCAACGACGTCTTCCTCAAGGACATCTGGCCCGCGCCGGCCGAGGTCGAGCGGGTGATCGGCGAGGCGATCAGCTCCGACATGTTCACCAAGGACTACGCCGACGTCTTCGCGGGTGACGAGCAGTGGCGCTCGCTCCCGACGCCCGAGGGCAAGACCTTCGAGTGGGACGCCGACTCGACGTACGTGCGCAAGCCGCCGTACTTCGAGGGCATGCCCGAGGAGCCGGAGCAGGTCCAGGACATCGAGGGCGCGCGCGTGCTGCTGAAGCTCGGCGACTCCGTCACCACCGACCACATCAGCCCGGCCGGTGCGATCAAGAAGGACTCGCCCGCCGGCTCCTACCTCTCCGAGCACGGCGTCGAGCAGCGCGACTTCAACTCCTACGGCTCGCGTCGCGGCAACCACGAGGTGATGATCCGCGGCACGTTCGCCAACATCCGGCTACGCAACCAGCTGGCCCCGGGCACCGAGGGCGGGTTCACCCGCGACTTCACCGACGGCGCCAGTGGTGAGCAGAGCGTCACGACCGTCTTCGAGGCATCGGAGAACTACCTCGAGGCCGGCACCCCGCTGGTCGTCCTGGCCGGCAAGGAGTACGGCTCCGGCTCCTCGCGCGACTGGGCCGCGAAGGGCACCGCCCTGCTGGGCGTCAAGGCGGTCATCGCCGAGTCCTACGAGCGGATCCACCGCTCGAACCTGATCGGCATGGGCGTGCTGCCGCTGCAGTACCCCGAGGGTGAGACCGCCGAGTCGCTGGGGCTCACCGGCGAGGAGGAGTTCTCGTTCTCCGGCGTGACCGGGCTCAACGACGGCAAGACCCCGAAGACGGTCAAGGTCAAGGCCGGCGACACCGAGTTCGACGCGGTGGTCCGGATCGACACCCCGGGCGAGGCGAACTACTACCGCAACGGCGGCATCATGCAGTACGTCCTGCGCAGCCTGCTCAAGGGCTGAGGGCCACCTGCTCGGGCTCGGAGTCCCCGCGCTCATCGCGGTGGCCCTGGCCCTGTTGGCCGGGGCCACCGTCCAGTCGCTGGTCGGTCTCGGCCTGGGGCTGGTCGCGGCGCCGGTGATCAGCCTGGTCGACCCCACGCTGATGCCGGAGGTCATGCTCTGGCTGGCCTGCTCCTACCCGCTGGTCACGCTCGCCCACGAGCGCGAGGAGATCCACTGGGCCGGGCTCGGCTGGTCGCTGCCCTCGCGCGTGCTCGGCACCGCGGTCGGGGTCGCTGCGGTGGCGACGTTCTCGACCCGGTCGCTCGGGCTGGTGGTCGCGGTGATGGTGCTGGCGGCGGTCCTGGTCACGTGGCTGGCGGTGCGGCCGCCGATGACGCGGGGGACGCTGGTCGCCGCGGGGCTGGTGTCGGGGTTCGCGGGCACGGCGACGTCGATCGGCGGCCCGCCGATGGCGATCCTCTACCAGGACCGGCCACCGCGGCAGATCCGCACGACGCTCGCGGTCTACTTCATGGTGGGCGCAGGTCTCTCGCTGGCCGGGCTCGGCCTCGCCGGCCAGCTCGAGGCGCACGACGCCCTGCTCGCGGCCGCGCTCGCACCCGTGCTGCCGATCGGAGCCTTCCTGGGGCGGGCGCTCCGGCCGCGACTGCCCGAGGCGCGGGTGCGGGGCGTGGTGCTCGCGGTGTGCGCCACCTCGGCGGTGGTGCTGGCCACGAAGTCGCTGGTGTTCTAGGGCGCCCTAGCCCTGCTGCTCTCCGGCGATGTTGACCATCCAGGTCACGCCGAACCGGTCGGCGCACATGCCGAACTCGTCACCCCACATCTGCTTCTCGAGGGCGACCATGACCATGCCGCCGTCGGAGAGCCGGTCCCAGTAGCCGTGCAGCAGGTCGCTGTCGTCGCCGCTGAGGCTGACCGCGTAGTTGTTGCCGGGCGTGAAGTCCTGCCCGGGCGGGTTGTCGGCGGCCATCAGGGTGAAGCCGGCGTCGGTCTCGAGCTGGCCGTGCATGATCTTGTCGGCGTCGCCGCCGGCGTCGTTGCCGAAGTCGCCGAACGTGTTGACGTTGAGCTCGCCGCCGAGCACGTCCTTGTAGAACTCCAGCGCTTCGCGTGCCTTGCCGTCGAAGCTGATGTAGGGGTTGAGTTTCGAGGCCACCTGGCTCTCCCTCCGGTTGGATCGGATGCTTACCTCGCACCGTAGACCCGCGCGCCGACATCCACGTGTCGCTCGCATGAACACGAACGTCGGAGGGTAAGTCCCACGGGTCATGCCGGATGCCGAACGGTCCGTCCTCAGGACTGCCTGCCTGCTCGTCCTGGTCTGGCTGGCCGTCGCCGGAGCCGTTCTCGGCCTGGGCTGGCTGGTCACGAACCCGCTCGAGCCGAGCGTCGACGGCTGGGACGACGACGTGGTGCTCTGGTTCGCGAGCGAGCGGTCGCCCGACCTCGACCGGGTCGCGGACGCCGGCACCCTGCTGGGCGACACACCTGTCGGCATGGGCGTCGCGGCGGTCGCGGCCCTCGCGCTGTCGCTGTGGCGTCGCTCGGTGGTCCCCGCGGTCTTCCTCGCGCTGCTCGTCGCCGGCATCGGTGGGTTCTACTGGGCGGCGACGACACTGATCACACGGGACCGTCCGCCGGTGCGCATCCTCGATCCGGGGCTGGTGCCCGACGACAGCTACCCGTCCGGCCACGTTGCCACCGCCCTGGCCGTCTACGGCGGGATCGCGGTCCTGTTGTGGGTGCTCGCGCCGCGTGCGCGGTCCTGGCTCTGGTTGCTCCTGCTGCTGCCCGCGGTCGTGGCGCTGGCCCGGCTCTACCAGGGCGCGCACCATCCGACCGACGAGGTCGCCAGCGTGCTCTACACGACCGCGTGGATGGCGGCCCTGGTCGGCCTGCTTCTTCGCGGGAGGGTGCCGGATCAGTAGCGGACGCCGATGGTGCGCGCGCCAGGGTCGATCCGGACCTCGCCGCCGTTCGGCATCACCAGCTGCGGGTCCGTGTGCCCGAAGTCGACGTCGAGCACCACGGGCACGTCGGGGGAGTACTCCGCCATCGCCCCGAGCACGGCCTCGTGCTGGGCGTCGACGTGCGCCTGCCTGCCCGGCTGGTCGTTCGGGTGCTCGAACGACCAGGCCTTCGGCCGGCCCATCAGCAACGCGCCGAACCGCCGGAGCAGCCCGCGCTCGCCCATGCACATCAGCACCTCGCCGACGTACTGGGCGGTGGGCATCTCCTCGGAGGTCTCGAGGTACAGCACGCACCCGTCGTACGCCGCGTCGTCGGGCGCGAGGTACCGCGCGGCGCGCAGGTTGAAGTCGACGATCTCCAGGCAGCCGCCCCACAGCCGGCCCTCGACCGCCCCGGCCCGCCGTGCCACTCCCAGCCGGTGCCGGGGAGCATCTCGGGCTCCCGCTCGAGGTTCGCGGGGTCGGCCCAGTCGAGGTGCACGTCGGTGAACGACTCGGCGGGCCGCAGGTCGTACCAGCCGTCCCCGAAGAAGGCGGCCCGGAACGCCTCCTGGCTGTGCGGGTTGACCGATCCCGGCCGGCCGTGGTCGGTCATCACCACGCCGCCGTAGTAGGAGACGATCCCGAGGTTCCAGAGGAAGTTGTGCAGGTTGGTGTTGTCGCTGAGCCCGAAGAACGGCTTGGGGTTGGCCGCGATCAGGTCGGCGTCGAGGTGCTTGAGGATCTTGATCTGGTCGTCGCCGCCGATGCTGGTCAGGACCGCCGTGATCGCGGGGTCGGCGAACGCGGCGTTGACGTCGGCGGCGCGGTCGGCCGGCGCCGAGATCTTGCGCGTCGTGGGGTACTCGACCACCTCGACGCCGTACGTCTCCTGGAGCCGTCGCAGACCGAGCTCGTACGGCGCCGGGAAGATCTCGGGCAGCCCGACGCCGGGGGAGAGCACGGCGACCCTGTCGCCGGGGCGGGGCTTGTCGGGGTAGCGGAACACATCGCCCACGCTAGGCGCGGGCGGGTGCTCCGGTCGACGGGTTTGCGCTCAGGACTCGTCGGGGCCCGGCTGAGGGGTCGCCGGCGGGTCCGGGGTCTCGATCGGGCTCGGGTCGCCGCTGGGGACGACCTCGGGGTCCTCGACCGGCTCGGCGGGTGTCGTGGTCATGGGGTCGACGTACCCATCCGGCCGCGGTGGATGCCCGCGGCGTGACTACGGTTGGCCGCATGATCGTCGCGTTCTCCATCTCCCCGACCGCCGCCGACGACACGGGTGGCGTCTCGGAGGCCGTCGCCGCCGCCGTACGCGTGGTGCGCGAGTCGGGGCTGCCCAACGAGACCAACGCCATGTTCACCAACATCGAGGGTGAGTGGGACGAGGTGATGGCGGTCGTGAAGCAGGCCGTCGACGTCGTCGCCGCGGTCTCGCCTCGGGTGGGGCTGGTGCTCAAGGCCGACATCCGCCCGGGGTACGACGGCCAGCTGACGGCCAAGGTCGAGCGGATCGAGCGGGCGCTGGACGGCGGCTGATGGGCGAGACCTTCCCCGGTCCGGCCGCACCGCCCGGGCCCGAGCCGCTCCCGCCGCCACCACCTCCGCCGAACCGGGCGGCGCTGGTGCTCGGCGTGCTCGGCGCCGTGCTGGTGGTGATCCTGGCGGTGTCGATCCCGCTGGCGATGGGGGTCTGGGAGGAGCGCAGCGGCGAGGCGTCGGACTCGTCGGATCTCGCCGACGTGCACTCGTTCGGGGGCCTGTCCACCGACCACACCGAGGACGACGTCGACTACGAGCACACACCACCCGCGGGCGGTCCGCACGACCCGCAGTGGCTCGACTGCGGGCCGTACGACGAACCGGTCCGCGACGAGAACACCGTGCACTCCCTCGAGCACGGCACGGTCTGGATCACCTACACCGACGAGCTCTCCGCGGACGACGTCGACGATGCTCGAGGACGCCCTGCCCGACGAGGGCATCCTCTCGCCGTACCCGTCCCAGGACGCCCCGGTCATCGTCACCGTGTGGGGCCGCCAGCTCGAGCTGGAGGGCGCCGACGACCCGCGGCTGGAGCTGTTCATCGAGGAGTACGGCGACGGGCACACCGCGCCCGAGCCGATGGCCTCGTGCGTGGGTGGGGTGCGCGAGACCGCCACGGAGGGGCTGGACGTATGAGCGCCGCGTCGTACGTCGTCACCGGTGGCGGCCGGGGGATCGGGCGGGCCATCGTCGAGCGCCTGCTGGCCGACGGCGGGGCGGTCGTGGTGCTGGAGCTGACCGAGCCCGACCTGTCCTGGGTCGACGCCGGTGCCGCCGACCGGGTGCAGGCGGTGGTCGGGAGTGCGGCCGACGACACCGTGGCGGCGACGGCCGCCGACCGGGCCGAGTCCATGGCGCCGCTGGCGGGGTGGGTGAACAACGCGGCGGTGTTCGAGGACGCCGACCTGGCCGACGATCCCGGCCGGGTGCTGGACCTGGTGACGGCCAACCTGGGGCCGGCCGTGGTGGGCAGCGCGGTCGCCGTCCGCCACTGGCGCGCCCGGGAGCGCGGCGGAGCGATCGTGAACGTGTCGTCCCACCAGGCCCAGCGCGCCGTCCGCGGAGCCCTGCCCTACGCCACCGCGAAGGCGGCCGTCGAAGGGCTGACCCGAGCGCTGGCCGTGGACGCCGGCCCGCAGGGCATCCGCGTGAACGCCGTGGCACTGGGGTCGATCGCGACCGCCCGCTACGACGAGCTCCTCGACCAGGCGGGGCCCGACGAGTCCGCCCGGATCCGGGCCGAGATGGCGCGGCTGCACCCGCTCGGCCGGGTCGGCACGGCGGCGGAGGTGGCCGAGGTGGTGGCGTTCCTGCTGTCGCCGGCCGCGTCGTTCGTCAGCGGTGCGGTGATCCCGGTCGACGGCGGTCGCTCGGCCCAGGGGCAGGACCCCGAAGAGACCTGACACCATCGCGGCATGGACACCGAGACCCGCAGCTACCGCACCGGCGGCACCGAGAAGGTCCTCGACATCACCGGCGACTGCGCCGACTTCGCCTCGAGTCGCGGCGACGGGCTGCTGCACGTGTTCGTCCCTCATGCGACCGCGGGCATCGCGATCATCGAGACCGGTGCGGGCAGCGACGACGACCTGCTCGCCGCGCTCGGCGACCTGCTGCCGGCCGACGACCGGTGGAAGCACCGGCACGGCAGCCCGGGCCACGGCCGCTCACACGTGATGCCGGCGCTGGTGCCGCCGTACGCAACGGTGCCCGTGGTCGGCGGCAGGCTCGCCCTCGGCACCTGGCAGAGCGTCTGCCTGGTCGACCTCAACGTCGACAACGCCGAGCGCGACGTGCGGCTGTCGTTCCTGTCGGGCTAGGCGGGGGTCGAGTACCCGAGGCGAGCGGCCAGCGCGTCCAGCACGTCGTCGGACGGGAAGTCCTCGCCGTCGAGGGCGTAGAGCGTCAGCTGGCCCTTGGTGCCTTCCACGGTCAGCGTCCAGACCTCGGGCATCAGCTCGATGCGGTTGCGCTCGGCGCGGTCCTGGCGGCCTTCGACCTTCAGCACGACGCGGCCCTCGCCGTCGGCCACGGTGAGGGAGTGGATCTCGGCGGCGGTCAGGTCGCCCGGCATCTGCTTGAGGCCGGGAGCCTCGAACCCGACCAGCGTGTTCGGCTGCGTCCTCCGGGGCCAGGTGGACCCGCACCGGCTTGTGGAACGGCAGCATCACCGAGGCGCCCCAGTTGCCGGTGCGCACGGCCATCCGGAAGCCCGAGTCGGTCGTCATGCCCCCATCGTGCCCCGAGGCGGGTGGGCGCGCATCGGGATCCAGACCCAGAGGACGAGGTATCCGACGAGGGCGACCAGGGACGCGATGATCCCGACCGTTCTGGTGACGGCGAGGTCGAAGGTCAGGAACACGACGCCACACGTGGTCAGTGCCACCAGCACCAGCCCGGTCCGGGCCACCTTGTTCGCCGTCTCCACCAGCCACGGCCGCTGTCCGCGCCGGAACAGGATCCGGTGGTAGGCGATCGGAGACAGGATCATCGCCGTGGCCGTCACGGCGCCCGAGAGCACGAGCAGGTACGCCGTCAGCTCCACCCGGTCGAGCCGCTCGAACCTGTCGCTGAACGGGACCGTCAGCAGGAACCCGGTCAGCACCTGCACGCCGGTCTGGGTCGACCGCAGCTCCTGGATCAGCTCGGTCCAGTTGCGGTTGAGCGTGGCTTCGGGGATGCCGTCGTCCGACGGCTCGGCTCCGGCTCCGGGAGTCTGCACAGGGTGAACGTACTCCCGGCGGGTTTGCGGTACCTGGCTTCAACAGGCTTGAAGCCAGGTACCGCAAACCAGCCTGTCCACAGGCGCGGAGACCGCGGTGCGTGCCCGCCGTGGCGCGCCGAGCATGGACCCATGTCCGACCTCGAGTGGCTCCTCCGCGAGCAGGACGGCGTCGTCGCGCGACGTCAGGCGATCTCGGCCGGGCTGTCCGAGACGGACGTCAACCGACTCGTTCGTCGGCGCGACTGGGCGACGGTGCCTTCCACGGTCAGCGTCCGACCTCGGGCATCAGCTCGATGCGGTTGCGCTCGGCGCGGTCCTGGCGTCCGTCGACCTTCAGCACGACGCGGCCCTCGCCGTCGGCCACGGTGAGGGAGTGGATCTCGGCGGCGGTCAGTCGCCCGGCATCTGCTCGAGGCCGGACCTCGACCGACCAGGGGTCGGGCGTCCGCCGGCCAGTGACCCGCACCGGCTGTGAACGGCAGATCACCGAAGCGCCCCAGTTGCCGTGCGCACGCCATCCGAAGCGCGACGGTCGTCAGCCCTCATCTCCCGACGCGGTGGGCGCGCATCGGGATCCAGACCCAGAGGACGAGGTATCCGACCACGGCGACCAGGGACGCGATGATCCCGACCGTCCTGGTGACGGCGAGGTCGAAGGTCAGGAACACGACGCCACACGTGGTCAGTGCCACCAGCACCAGCCCGGTCCGGCCACCCTGTTCGCCGTCTCCACCAGCCACGGCCGCCGTCCGCGCCGGAACAGGATCCGGTGGTAGGCGATCGGCGACAGGATCATCGCCGTGGCCGTCACTGCGCCCGAGAGCACGAGCAGGTACGCCGTCAGCTCCACCCGGTCGAGCCGCTCGAACCTGTCGCTGAACGGGACCGTGAGCAGGAACCCGGTCAGCACCTGCACGCCGGTCTGGGTCGACCGGAGCTCCTGGATCAGCTCGGTCCAGTTGCGGTTGAGCGTGGCTTCGGGGATGCCGCCGTCCGGCGGCGGCTCCGGCTCGGGGGCCGGCTCGGGAGTCTGCACAGGGCGAAGTTACTCCCGTGCCGTCGTCACGACCGGTCTCAGCCGAGCAGCCGGCGAGCCAGGCCGACGTGGAACTCCACCGACAGCAGCAGGTCGTCGACGTGCACCCGCTCGTTGGCGTTGTGGTAGCCGGCAGCGAGGACCTCGGGCGGGGTGTGGATGTAGGGGCTGAAGCCGTACGCCGTGGTGCCGGCCGCGGCGCGCAGGTAGACCGAGTCGGTGAAGCCGCTGTCGAGCAGCGGCAGCACCGTGACGTCGGGCGACCGCTCCGCCCAGAACGCCTCGATCGCCGACATGAGCGGCGACGTCGCGGGAGAGGCGCTGCCCTCGACCAGGACCTCCGGCCAGCTCAGCTCGTAGGTGATGCCGTTGCCCAGCCGGGCCCGGACGGTCGCGTCGACGTCGGACCGGGTGGTGCCGGGCAGGATCCGGCAGTCCAGCTCCACCGAGGCTCGGGCCGGCATCACGTTCCGCTTGGTCGACCCGTCGAGCAGGGTCGGCGCCATGGTGGTCCCGGCCATCGCCGGGATCAGCGCGCCCAGGGTCGGGTGCAGCGCGGTGGCCGCCGCGACGTCGTCGACGCCCAGCGCCGCCAGCGCGTCCTCCACCCACGGCGACGAGCCCGGGTCGGGCATCCCGCGGCCGACCCGGCGCAGCAGCTCGCCCAGCAGCGGGACGGCGTTGTCGCCGACGTTGGGCATCGAGGCGTGTCCGGCCTCGCCGACCGCCGTCACGCGCGCGGGCAGGGTGCCCTTCTCGCCGATGCCGACGGTCACCATCGTCCGGCCGTCGGCCAGCGCGAGCAGCTCGCCCCCGCCCTCGTTGATCGCGACGTCCGGCCGGATGTCCGGCCGGTGCTCGAGCAGCCAGCGCATGCCGACGTCGGCCATGCCGTCCTCCTCGTCGGCGACGGCCAGCAGCCACAGGTCTCCACGTGGCCGGAACCCGCTCCGGGCCAGCTCGGCGAGCGCGACCGCCCGCGCGGCGACCTCGCCCTTCATGTCGACCGTCCCCCGGCCGTGCAGGTAGCCGTCGTCGTCGACCACGCCCGCGAAGGGCGGGTGGGTCCAGTCCTGCGGGTCCACCGGCACGACGTCCGTGTGACCCGACGAACGCCAGCGACGGCGCATCGCCGGTGCCGGGCAGCCGGGCCACCAGGTTGGCGCGGTGCTCCTCGCGGGCGACCAGCTCGCACGCGACGCCCGCGCTCTCCAGGTAGTCGCGCAGGTACGCCGCCGCGGCGGTCTCGTTGCCGGGTCGCCGGCCGAGCAGCCGGGCCGGGGCGTTGCTGGTGTCGATCCGGACCAGGTCGCGGGCGACCCGCAGCACCTCGTCGCGCAGGCCGCTCACGAGCCCACGCCCAGCCGGTCGAGGATCCAGGCCGCGACCTCGGCCTCGTAGGCCAGGTGGCCGAACCGGCCGGACGGGCCGACGTGCGCCCCCGCGCCCAGCTCGCAGCGGAAGACGCAGCGCGGCGACCACTCCGGGTCCGAGGCCGCGCAGCGCGGCCACCCACTTCGCCGGCTCGTGCACCATCACCCGCGGGTCGTGCACGGCGCCGGTCACCAGCAGGTCGGGCCGGTTGCCGGCCGTCGGCAGGTGGTCGTACGGCGAGTAGGCGAGCATCCAGTCGAAGTCCTCCTTGCGGCGCGGGTCGCCCCACTCGTCCCACTCGTTGATGGTCAGCGGGATCGAGGCGTCGAACATCGTGGTCACCACGTCGACGAACGGCACCTCGGCCACGACCGCCCGCCATCGGTCCGGTCGCTGGCTGAGCACGGCGCCCTGGAGCAGCCCGCCGGCGCTCAGTCCCCGGGTGGCCAGGCGCGACCCGTCGACCACGCCCGCGATCCCGTCGGCCACCGCGATGTGGTCGTCGAACGTGTGCTGCTTGTGCTCCATCCGCCCGTCCAGCCACCACCGCCGGCCGCCCTCGCCGCCGCCCCGGATGTGCGTGTGCACCCAGACCACGCCCCGGTCGAGCAGGCTCGGCAGCGCGGGGTCCCACTCCGCCTCGTCCACGGCCTCGTACGCGCCGTACCCGTAGAGCAGCGCGGGCGCCGTCCCGTCGAGCGGGGTGTCCCGGTGCCGGACCACGGTGCCGCCGACCTCGGTGCCGTCGGGCGCGGCGAACGTCATCCGCTCGGTCAGGTACGCCGACGGGTCGTGGCCGGGCGCCTCCTGGTGGTGCACGTCGTGCGACTCGCCCGTGGCCAGGTCGACGTCGGACCACACCGGCGGGTGGGTGTAGGCACGGTCGACGACCGTCACCGCCTCCTCGTCGTACGCCGTGTTGCGGGCCAGGCCGACCGCGCCGCGGGGGAACCGGCTGGTGTAGCACCCGGCCCTCGCCCGGCCAGGTCGTCGTGCGGCACCACGCGGAGCCGGTGCTCGCCGCCCGGCGCGCAGGCTCGATCACCACGTGCCCGGCGAACGCGTCCACCCGCTCCAGCCGCTCGTCGGGGTCCTCGGGCCGCACCTCGGTCCAGGCGGTGTGGTCCTGGTCGGCGTCGCGTGGCACGGGACACGTCACCAGCCGGAACTCCACCGCGTCGTCGTTCGTCGACCAGCAGCAGGTGGCCGCCGGCGTCTCCGCGGACGTGCTCGGCCCGGTAGACAACCCCCGGCCGGCGGCCACCGACCGACCGCGGCGCCGACTCGGGCGCGTGGGCGTCGACCGCCCAGACCTCGCCCGTGTCGCGGCTCTCGCTGAGCATCAGCACGACGTCGCCGGACCGGCTGGCGCGGACGTTGAGGTCGAACCGCTCGTCCGGCTCGTCGAGCACCAGCACGTCGTCCGCGGGACGGCGTCCCGATCCGGTGCCGCCACACCTGGTGCGGCCGGTACGCCTCGTCGTGGACGGTGTAGAAGAACCACCGCGAGTCGGCGCTCCAGGCGCCGCCGTAGTAGCTGCGCGGCACCACCTCGTCGAGGTCCTCGCCGGTGCGCAGGTCGCGGAACCGGAGCGCGTAGACCTCGTCGCCGGTCGTGTCCACGGAGTACGCGAGCAGGTCCTCGTCGGGGCTGACGAGGGTCACCCCGAGCTCGAGGTAGCCGCTGTCGTCGGCCAGCGAGCCCGATGTCGAGCACCAGCTCGGCGAAGACGTCCTCGATGCGATTTTCGTCGGCCGAACTGGCCCAAGACAGGGGAAATCTGTTTCGAATCGGTTTCAAAACCGTGGATTTCCCTGAAGATCTGGGCGTAATCGTTCCCGGCGGGGTGCACTGTGTAGTAGGAAAACCTCGTACGCCGCCACCGCGCCGAGACCTCGGCCGGAGGGAGCCGCGAGAACATCTCGGCCGTCAGGGTGGAGACCAAGGGGTGCAGATGCGCACACGAAGAGTCGTAGAAGCTCCGTTCGGCGGAGAGGTACTCGAGTCAGCGCGGGCGTGTCCCCGTGCATCCAGTGGTAGGGGTCCGGTCGGGCCACGCCGTGCTCGGTGTGCTCGAACGGTTCGCGCGGGGCCTCGGGCGGGCGCAGGCTGGGTCACGGGCGTCAACGTACTCCCGGGCGCATCGTCGCCGCCTTCGCTTTGCTGCTCGGCTGCCTGGCGCCCGGCCTCGCGCTGATCGACGGCGGCCCGGCGCAACGCCGCCGACGAGAAGGCCACCTTCACCGTGGCGATCGGCAACGAGGTCGACTCGTTCAACCCGTTCGTCGGCATCGAGGCCGAGTCGTTCGAGATGTGGGCGCTGACCTACGACTACATGATCACGCTACAGCATGGAGGACATGTCGCCCCAGCCCGGGCTCGCCACCGAGTGGGAGAACTCCGAGGACGGGCTGACCTGGACGTTCACCATCCGCGACGGCGTGGTGTTCTCCGACGGCGAGCCGCTGACCGCCGACGACATCGCCTACACCTACAACCGGATCCTCGACGGCGGCCCCGAGGCGCCACCTGGGGCTCCTACCTGCACCAGGTCACCTCGGTCACCGCGCCGGACGCCACCACGGTGGTGCTCGAGCTCAAGAAGCCCAACTCGTCGCTGCCGCTGCTGCCGATCCCGATCGTCCCCGAGCACATCTGGAAGGACGTCCCCGAGGACGAGGTGAAGACCTACAAGGCCGAGCCCGAGGACGGCCAGCCGGTCGTCGGGTCCGGGCCGTTCCGGCTCGTCGAGGGCCAGGCCGGCGGGTCGACGTACCGGTTCGAGGCCAACCCCGACTACTGGCAGGGCGCGCCGCACATCGACGAGGTCGTCTTCCGGGTCTACAAGAGCGAGGACCCGACGATCCAGGCGCTGATCAAGGGCGAGGTCGACTTCGTGGAGGGCATCAACGCGCTCCAGGTGAAGTCGCTCGAGGACCAGGACGGCATCACCGCGCCATAACGGCGACTCACCGGGCTTCGACGAGATCGCGTTCAACACCGGCGCGATCGACACCGAGACCGGCAAGCCGATCGGCGACGGCAACCCGGCGCTGAAGGACGCCGCGTTCCGCCACGCGCTCGGGTACGCCATCGACCGCGACGTGATCATCGAGCGGGCCTACCAGGGCGCCGGCGACCCGGGGAGCACGATCATCCCGCCGGTCTACGACGACTTCCACTGGGCGCCGCCCGAGGACGAGGCCTTCACCTACGACCCCGACCGGGCCGCGGAGCTGCTCGACGAGGCCGGCTACACGGTGGGCGACGACGGGTTCCGGACGATGCCGAACGGCGACCCGATCGGCACGCTGCGGCTCTACGCGCGGTCGGACTCGCCGACCTCGCTCGACGTCATGAACTTCTTCCAGGAGTGGCTGGCCGACGTCGACATCAAGGCCGAGGTCGAGGCGAAGGAGTCGAGCAACCTCACCGAGCATGATCCTCGAGGGCGACTTCGACGCGTTCGAGTGGGGCTGGTTCGTCGAGCCCGACCCGAGCTCGATGCTCAGCTACATGACCTGCGGCCAGCTCGGCGGCTGGTCGGACTCGTGGTACTGCAACGAGGAGTACGACGCGCTGTACGAGCAGCAGCAGACCGAGATCGACCCCGAGGCCCGGGCCGAGCAGGTCAAGCAGATGCAGGAGATCCTCTACGAGGACGCGCCCTACCTCGTGACGGCGTACAGCTCGATCGGCGAGGCGTTCCGCAGCGACCGGTTCGCCTGCCTGCGGCCCCAGCCGGACCCCGGCGGGGTCTGCCTGATCCAGTACGGCGTCTACAACTACCTCAACATGCGTCCGGCCGACGAGGCCGGCGACTGCGGACGGCGTCGAGGGCGGTCACCGAGGCATCGTCGTCGAGCGGGTCCGACGACGGCGTGAGCACGGGCGTCCTGATCGGGCATCGGCGTCGCAGCCGGCGTCGTGGTCGTCGGTGGCGCCGTGTGATGATGCGTCGTCGGCGCACGGCGGAGGACCGCGAGTGACCGCCACCGGCCGAGCGCGTCATGAGCCTGCCGCCGCCGACCCGCGCCGCGGTCAGCGGCCGTCGCAGGCGGGGACCGCGCCGGCGGAGGGGGCTACCGCCGGTACGCCACGGGCAAGGTCGCTCGGCTCCCTCGGAAGCCTCGCCTTCATGCTGGTCGTGAACTTCTTCCTGTTCCGGGTGCTGCCCGGCGACCCGGCCCGCACGCTCGGCCGCGGCCGCCTGCGCACCGAGGAGCAGATCGAGGAGTTCAACGAGACCTACGGGCTGAACCAGTCCACTGGCGAGCAGTTCGTCACGTTCCTGAAGAACACCGTCAACGGCGACCTCGGGCTACTCGATCCTCTACCGCGGCGCCGGTCTCCGAGGTGCTGGCCGACCGGCTCTGGCCGACCCTGCTGCTGGTCGGCACGTCGACGCTGCTGGCCGCCCTGATCGGCGTCTGGATGGGCATCCGGAGCGGCTGGGAGCGTGGCGGCCGGTTCGACAAGTTCTCGACCGGCAGCGTCGCTGACGCTGTACTCCATGCCGGAGTGGTGGCTCGGGCTGGTCCTGATCATGGTGTTCGCGGTGGGTCCGGGCCCGCTGCCCGGCCTGTTCCCGACCGGCGGCCTGCACTCGGTCGGACGTGGACCCGGCATCGCTCGAGGGCGTGCTCGACACCGCCTGGCACCTCACGCTGCCGGTGATCACGCTGACCCTCGCCTACCTCGCCGACTACGCGCTGATCATGCGCGGGTCCCTGATCGACGAGATCGGGTCCGACTACCTGACCACTGCCCGCGCCAAGGGCCTGCGCGACCATCGCCGTGCGCAACCGGCACGCCGTACCCAACGCGCTGCTGCCGACCACCACGGTGGCGGCCCTCAGCTTCGGCTTCGTCGTCGGCGGGCGCCATCACCATCGAGACCATCTTCTCCATCCCCGGGCTCGGCCTGCTGACCTACGAGGCGCTGCGAGGTGCCGGACTTCTGGCTGCTCCAGGGCGTCTTCCTGCTGTCGTCGGCCGGAGTGATCTTCGCCAACCTGGCCGCCAACCTCGTCTACGGATGGCTCGACCCGCGGGTGCGGGCATGACCACGATCGACGAGCTCCCGCGGCTCTCCGCGCGCCAGCTCGCTCGCCGCCGTCGTCGCGCCAGCTGGGCACGCGGGCTGGCGCCAGTTCCGGGTCAGCCGGTCCGGCATGGCCGGCCTGGCCGTCCTCGCGTTCTTCATCCTCGTCGCCGTGTTCGCGCCGGTGCTCGCCGACCCCGAAGGACTCGAGGTCACCAAGGCCACCGGGTGGCGTGCTCGAGCCGCCGTCCTCGGAGTTCTGGCTCGGCACCGACGACAACGGCCGGTCGGTGCTCACGCTGCTGATCTGGGGCGCCCGGATCTCGCTGTTCGTCGGGCTGATGGCCACCCTGATCTCGATGATCATCGGCACGGTCGTCGGGCTGCTCTCCGGCTACTTCGGCGGCTGGACCGGGCGCGATCCTGTTCCGGTTCACCGAGTGGATGCTGGTCATCCCGTTCCTGCCCGCTCGCGATCGTGCTGGCCAGCGTGCTCGGCCGGTCGCTGTTCAACATCGTGCTGGTGATCGGCGTGACCTCCTGGCCGGGCACCGCGCTGCTGATCCGCAGCCCAGACGCTGCTCGATCAAGGAGCGGGCCTACCTCGAGCGATCGCGCGCGCTCGGCGCCGGCAACACGGCACCTGATCCGCAGGCACGTGCTGCCCAACGTGATGCCGCTGGTCTTCGCGAACACCACGCTGACGGTCGCCGCCGCGATCCTGACGGAGACCACGCTGAGCTTCCTCGGCCTCGGCGACCCGACCCGCGTGTCCTGGGGCAGCATGCTGGAGGACGCCTACGGCGTCGGCGCGATGACCACCGGGTCCTGGTGGTTCTTCATCCCGCCGGGCGTGTGCGTCGTGCTGGTCGTGCTCGCCTTCACGCTGGTCGGGCAGGCGCTCGAGGACGTGCTCAACCCGCGGCTGCGCAAGCTGGGGGGCACGCGAATGAGCACCCTGCTCAAGATCGAGGACCTCGTCGGTCACCTACCGCACCGAGGGCGGCGACCTGCCCGCCGTACGCGGCGTCGACCTGACCGTCGAGCGGGGCGAGGTGCGTCGGGGTCGCGGGCGAGTCCGGCTGCGGCAAGTCGACGCTGGCCAGCACCGTCCTGCGGCTGCAGCCCGCGTCGGCGAAGGTCACCGGCAAGGTCTGCGTCGACGACGCGGACGTGCTCACGATGCGCTGGGGCGACCTGCGGGCCCTGCGCTGGGCGGGGGCGTCGATCGTGTTCCAGGGCGCCCTGCACTCGCTCAACGCCGTACGCCGGGTGGGTCGGCAGATCGCCGAGCCGATCCGGCTGCACGAGCCCAAGGTGACCGACGCCGAGGTGGAGCGCCGGGTCGGCGAGCTCCTCGAGCAGGTCGGGCTGCTCGCGCGAACGCGCCAAGTCCTACCCGCACCAGCTCTCCGGCGGTCAGCGGCAGCGGGTGATGATCGCGATGGCGCTCGCCTGCCGTCCGTCCCTCGTGGTTGCCGACGAGCCGACGACGGCGCTCGACGTGATGGTGCAGGCGCAGGTGCTCGACGTGCTGTCCGGGCTCGTGAAGGAGCTCGGCGTCGGGATGATGATCATCAGCCACGACCTGTCCGTGCTGGCCGACGTGAGCGACCGGATCGCGGTGATGTACGCCGGCCGCGATCGTCGAGCAGGGACCGGCCGACCTGCTGTTCACCGACCCGCTGCACCCCTACACCGCGCGCCCTGTCCGACTCGTTCCCGCGGATCGGGGACCCGGCCGCGCGGTACGCGCCGTCCGGCCTGCAGGGCGACCCGCCCGACCCGCGCGAGCTGCCGCCGGGGTGCTCGTTCGCCCCGCGCTGCCCGCTGGCCATCGAGCAGTGCCGGGTTGCCGAGCCCCCGCTCGCGCCCAAGGCGCCGAGCCGGTACGCCGCCTGCATCCGGGTGGAGGAGTCATGACGGCCGTGTCGCCGAGCACCGACCTCGCTCAGCCTCGAGGCGCGGGGCGTGGCCGTGGAGTTCACCAGCCGGTCGCGGCGAGGTGGCGACCGCCCTCGACGGGGCCGACCTGACCGTGCGATCGGGCGAGATCGTGGCGCTCGTGGGCGAGTCCGGCTCGGGCAAGACCACGCTGGCCCGCACCCTCACCGGCCTCGAGCCGCCGACCCGCGGCGAGGTGCTCGTCGACGGGTCGCCGCTGGCCTACGGACCCAAGTCGCTGCAAGGCGTTCCGCCGCCGCGTGCAGATGATCCTGCAGGACCCCGCGGGCGCGCTGAACCCGCGGCACACGGTCTACGACTCGGTCGCCGAGGGCCTGCGGCTGCACAAGATGGCGATGACCGATCCCGACGGCCGCAGCGAGGAGCAGCAGGTGGCCGACGCCCTGTCGTCCGCCGGGCTGCGGCCGCCCGAGCGCCTGTTCCTGCGCTACCCCCACGAGCTGTCGGGCGGCCAGCGGCAGCGCGTGCTGATCGCCGGGGCGCTGGCGCTGCGACCCGATCTGCTGATCGCCGACGAGCCGGTCTCCAGCCTCGACGCCTCGATCCGCGGGGAGATCCTGTCGCTGCTGCTGAAGTTCCGGTCCGAGCTCGGTCTCGGGGTGCTGGTGGTCACCCACGACCTCGGGCTGGCCTGGAACATCGCCGACCGCACGGCCGTGATGTACCTCGGCCGGATCGTCGAGGCCGGCCCCACCGAGGACGTGCTCGCCGCGCCCCAGCCACCCCTACACCCAGGCGCTGCTGTCGGTGGTCCCGGAGATCGAGCGGCTCGAGCCGGTGGTGCTCACGGGCGAGATCCCCGATCCCCGGCACATCCCGCACGGCTGCCGGTTCCACCCCCGATGCCCGGCGCTGGCCGAGGGCCGGGCCGAGGCGGCCGGGGTCGAAGCCGCCTGCCGGTCGACGCCGCTGGAGGTGCTGCCGGCGAGCGAGGGGCACCGCGCGGCGTGTCACCTGGTTGCCGCACGAGGAGGTGAGCCGGCATGAAGCCCGGCCACGAGCAGGGACCCGGCGGGCTCCAGCCCGCCCTGCCCAGGGAGATGTACGTCGACCCCGACACGTTCCGGCGCGAGCGCGAGCGGGTGCTGTACGCCGAGTGGTTCTGCGTGGGCCGGTACGACGACCTCGGCCTGACGGAGCCGCGCCGGGTCGCGGTCGTCGACGTGGTCGGCGAGTCGGTGGTCATCACCAGCGACGACGACGGCGGCCTCCATGCGGCGTACAACGTGTGCCGGCACCGCGGCTCCCAGCTGTTCCCGGTCGAGCCGGGCGCGGCCACCGTCTGCGACGCTGCGGGCGCGATCCGCTGCCCCTACCACTCGTGGACCTACGGCCTCGACGGCTGGCTCCTGAAGGCGCCGCACACCACCCTGACCGACCAGGAGCGCGAGGCGTTCACGCTGCATCCCGTGGGCGTCGAGGTGTCCGAGGGGTACGTCTTCGTCCACCTCTCGCCCGCGTCGGCGGGCCCGCTGCAGGAGAGCGTGTCCGCCCAGTTCGGGCGGCTGGCCAACTACGCGATGGGCGAGCTGGTCACCGGACAGGTGCTGGTCTACGACGTCGCCGCGAACTACAAGGTGGTCGCCGAGAACTACAACGAGTGCTACCACTGCGGCCCCGTGCACCCCGAGCTGACGCGGCTGGTGCCGACGTTCGGCGGTGGCGGTCGCGCGATCGACTGGGAGAGCGGCGTGCCGCACCGCGAGGGCGCGTGGACGTTCACGATGAGCGGCACCACCGACCGGGCGCCGCTGCCCGGGCTCGACGAGGCCGAGCGGACCCGCCACAAGGGCGAGCTGGTGCACCCCAACCTGATGATCTCCTGCTCCGCCGACCACGTGGCGGTGTTCGTGCTGCTGCCGCAGGCCGTCGACCGGACCCGGATCGAGTGCCGGCTGCTGTTCCACCCGAGCGCCGTCGGCCGACCCGGGCTTCGACCCCTCCGACGCCGGCGACTTCTGGGACCTGGTCAACCGGCAGGACTGGGCGATCTGCGAGTCCGTGCAGCGCGGCATGTCGTCGCGGGCCTACCGCCACGGCTGGTTCGCCGAGATGGAGGACGACAGCGCCGACATCCGCCGCTGGCTGCTCCCGCGGCTCGGCCGATGACTGAGCGCTACGACTACGCCGTCGTCGGTCTCGGGGCGCTCGGCTCCGCGACGGCGTACCAGCTGGCGAGGCGCGGGCACTCCGTGCTCGGGCTGGAGCGGTTCGAGCTCGGCCACCGCCGCGGGGCCAGCCACGACACCAGCCGGATCCTGCGGCACAGCTACCACACGCCCGAGTACGTCGACCTGACCGTCGAGGCGTACGACGACTGGGCGCGGCTGGAGGAGGCGAGCGGCGAGCGGCTGGTGACCAAGGTCGGCGGGCTCGACCTGTTCCCGCGCGACGCCGCGATCCCGATGGACGACTACACCGGCAGCCTGGACGCGATCGGGATCCCGCACCTGCTGCTCGATCCCGTCGAGATCGCCGGCCGGTGGCCGCAGTTCTCGCTGCCTGACGGGACCGTCGGGCTCTACCAGGAGCGCGGCTCGATCGTGCCCGCCGGACCGGCCACGGCGCTGATGCAGTCGCTGGCCGCTGGCCACGGTGCGGTGCTGCGGGACCGGACGCCGGTGACCGGGGTGGTCGACCACGGTGAGGCCGGGGTCGAGGTGCGCGCCGGGGACACGACGTACCGCTGCGGTGCGGTGGTCGTCTGCGCCGACGCCTGGACCAACGACGTGCTGGCCCACCTCGGCCACCAGGTCCCGCTGACGGTCACCCTCGAGCAGGCGACGTACTTCGCCCCCGACGACCCGAGCCGGTTCGCGCCGGACGCGCTGCCGCTGTGGATCTGGATGGACGAGCCGTCGTTCTACGGCTTCCCCTGCTACGGCGAGCCGACCGTGAAGGCCGCCCAGGACTGCGGCGGTCCGGCGGTCGACCCCGAGACGCGGGGGAGCGACCCGGACCCGGCGATGGAGGAGCTGCTCGCCGCGCACATGGCACGCATGCTGCCGGGATCGGGCCGGCCGGTGCGGTCGCTGCGCTGCCAGTACACACTGCCCCCCGACCGCGACTTCGTGATCGACCGGGTGCCCGGCCACCCGTCCGTGGTGGTCGGGCTCGGGGCCGGGCACGGGTTCAAGTTCGCGCCGACCTTCGGCCGGCTGCTCGCCGACCTGGCCACGGGGGAGCGGGAGACGATCTCACCGACGTTCGGCTTCGACCGTCCCGCCCTCACCGACCCGGCGTACGTCGCGAACTGGCTCGTCTGACGACCTTGCGGCGGACCGACCGTTCGGCCGGGCGGGCCTTGGCCCGCATCACGTTGATCGGCAGCTCGGCGCTGTCGGCGACGAGGAGGGCGAGGCCCGGCCGCACCTCCCGGGGGATCGCGACCCGCCAGGTGATGGCGCCGAACGTCTCGTCTGGCACCGCCCCCGCGTCCTCGACGCCGAGGGTCCACTCCTGGTCCCCCTGGCGGAGCAGGAGCGTCACCTGTTCCATCGGGGCCTCCGCGTCGGTACCGCGTTGGCCGGCGTCCTCGGCGCAGCCCCAGACAAAGGAGGATCCGGAGACGACGGTCCCCTCACCAGCGGCCACACCGGGCCGGTCCTTGCGGGGTACGTCGAGGGCGAGAATGGGCGCCGAACAGGTGCCACTGGCTTCGCTCATGGGCGCAAAGGAGATGCTCGCCAGCATCACCAGTCCCGCGGCAGCCTTGACACCCACGACGGATCTTCCGTGATCCACGTGTCCTCCCTGACAACGAATCGTGTCCCCGCCATATCGGCCCGAACGGGGTCGACCTGAGCCGCGTCCTGGTTTCGGGGACCACCGTCCCGGGTACCCATCGGATCAATGAAGGCGTACGGCTGGGTCTGGCGCGTCGGCTGGACCGGGGTGGTGCTGCTGTCGGTCGCAGCGGCGTGGCTGGCCTGGCCGCATGCGGCCGCTCCGGTCATGTTCGTGACGGGGTCCGCCCTGATCGGTGCACTGGCCCTGTACTACTACCAGGACCAGCGCCCGCCGGGACCTCCGACGCGTGACATCGTCCAGCGGTGCCTGGTGGTCGGCCTGATCGGCGGGGCCTGCACGGTCGCCGTCCTGTTCCTCGCCGTGACCGCGGCGCCCCTGGCCTGGCCGCTGCTCGCGCTGTGTGCGATCACCTCGCCCAAGGTGGTGGGGCGTGGTCTCCGTGCGCTGCGCGGCGCCCGTCGGCGCGCGCGCCTGGCGCCGGTCCTCAGCAGCGAGGACGCCACCTGGTGGGAGGTGCTGCGTCGTGAGACGGAGCTGCTCTCCGACGCGGAGCTGTGCCGTGCGTGGCGGGCGAGCTTCGCCGCCCTCCTCGAGACCTCGGACCCGGCGGCACGCGAGCACGTGGTCCGGATCCGCGAGCTCTACCTCGACGAGCTCATCACCCGGCACCCCGACGCGGTGACCGCCTGGCTCGCCTCCAACCCGCGGGCGGCCGGCGGCCCCGAACGCTTCCTGGGCGACGCGGCGTGATCCGTGCCTGCTCGTAGGGTGGCGGCATGAGCAACCCGGTCATCGTCATCGTCGGAGCCGGCCCCGGGGTCAGCGGTTCCGTCGCCCGCGCGTTCGCCGCGGACGGGTACGACGCGGGGCTGCTCGGGATGCACGCGTCGCAGCTCGAGGAGCTGAGCGACGAGCTGGTGGCGGCAGGCAGCACTGTCGAGTGGGCGATCGCCGACGTCACCGACGCCGAGGCCGCCACGGCAGCGGTGACGGGGTTCGGGGAGCGGTTCGGCCGGATCGACGTACTCCACTTCAACCCGAGCGCCTTCCGGCAGAAGGACCCGCTGGTGCTCACCGCGTCCGAGCTGCTCGAGGACGTCGCGCTCGGTGTCGGAGCGCTGCTGACCGCGCTCCAGGCGGCGCGCCCGTTCATGGGCGCCGGCGGCCGGGTCACGGCCACCGGCAGCATGGCCGCCGACAAGCCGTGGAACGAGGCGCCCTCGCTCGGGGTCCAGAAGGCCGGCCTGCGCAACCTGGTCCGCAGCATCGACAAGACCCTGGAGCCGGACGGCATCCGCGCCGTGTCCGTGACCGTCCGCGGGACGCTCTCGAAGGAGGGTCCGTTCACCCCCGACAACGTCGCCGCGGCCATCCACGCCGCCGCCCGCCAGGACGAGGCCGAGTGGCGTACCGAGGTTCCGTACGAGGGCTGACCTGTTCGAGCGTCGCGGTCGCGCCATGGTCAGTTCGGGCTAGGTCAGATAGTCCGCGCGGGCCACGCCCAACACGGGTGTGGGTCCCTAGCGTGGATGAATGACTTCTCGGCACGGATCAGAGAGCTTCTGGATCGAGGGCGAAGGCCTGCTCAACACCCAGATGGGAGGCCGCTCCGACCGCGAACCCGATCCGATCACCGAGGCCAAACCCGCCGCGTCCGCTGCCGCCGACCTGGCGGCGGGCGCGGCGCCACCCTTCCGGTTCCGGCGGGTCGGCCCCAAGGGCCGGAGGCTGAGCGAGGACCTCGCCGAGAAGGTCGCCCGGGCGATGACCCGGGTCGTCCCCGACAAGGAGGGCGACATCCCGGCCGGCTACACCTACCTCGGCCAGTTCATCGACCACGACCTCACCATGGACGTCACCGAGGTCGAGCTCGGCGAGCCGGTCTCGCCGGCCGAGCTGCTGCAGGCCCGGTCGCCCAGCCTCGACCTGGACTCGCTGTACGCCCGCGGGCCGAGCCGCCGTACGTCGGCGAAGTTCTACGACGCCGACGGGCTCCACCTCAAGACCGGTGACACCCTGCGGTTCGGCCCGGACCGGGTCAAGCGGGCCCACGACCTGCCGCGGGTCGGCAAGGGGAAGGTCGCGCAGAAGCGGAAGGCGCTGATCCCGGACCCGCGCAACGACGAGAACCTGATCGTCGCCCAGACCCACCTCGCCATGATCCGGTTCCACAACCGGGTGGTCGACAAGCTGCCCGCGATGCCGGCGGCGCAGAAGTTCCTCGAGGCGCGCAAGCTGGTGACCCTGCACTACCAGTGGCTGATCTGGAACGACTACCTGCCGCGGATCGTGCAGAAGTCCGTCCTGGACGACGTGTTCGCCAACGGCCGGAAGCTGGTCGAGCCCGACGCCGGACCCACCGACGTACCGGCCATGCCGATCGAGTTCTCGGTCGCCGGGTTCCGGCTCGGCCACAGCATGGTGCGGCCGGCGTACGACTGGAACCGGCGCTTCCCCGACGAGGCCGGGGCCCTGTTCTGGATGTTCGAGTTCTCCGCCGGAGGTGGCCCCCTCGGAGGGAACCTCAAGCTGGCCAGCAACTGGATCACCGACTGGCGCCGGATGTACGACTTCCCGGCGGGCGACCACGCCGACCTGGCGGCTCCGAACGGCGTGAACAAGGCGCTCCGGCTCGACACCCACGTCGCCGATCCCCTGCAGTTCCTGCCCGCCAGCGTGTTCGGTCTGCGCGAGCAGGACGTGGACTTCTTCGACATCGTCCGCAACCTCGCCTTCCGCAACCTCGTGCGCGGGTCGATGCTCAAGCTCGCCAGCGGCCAGCAGATGGTCGAGCGGCTGCAGGCGCGTGGGGTGTCCGTCGATCCGCTGACCCGCAACCAGATCATCGGTGGCAAGGGCGGGGCGAAGCTGAACCGGCTCACCGACGACGAGAAGGAGATCGTCGCCAGCCGGACCCCGCTGTGGTTCTACATCCTGCGCGAGGCCGAGACCGGGAACGGCCGGATGCGCCGGGTCGGTGGCCGGATCGTTGCCGAGACGTTCCACCGGGCCCTGGAGGGCAGCCGGTTCTCGATCCTGCGCGAGCCCACCTTCACGCCGACGTTCGGCCGCGGTGACACCTTCGAGATGACCGACCTGCTGTTCTTCGCGTTCGGGAAGACGGGGCTCAACCCGCTCGGCGGGCCCTGATCGTCACTGATCTTCACACGGTGAGCTGGGGTTCGCGGAGGTTCCAGCGGGGGAGTGCCGCGGCGAGCCGGCGGTCACCCGTGACCGCGATCCGGCCGGTCCGCAGGGCGGCGGTCCAGGACAGGGCGCCGCGGTGCCAGTCGACCAGCGCCGCCGACTCGGCGCGCACGTGGACGGCGGGCTCGTCGCCCGGGTCGCTGTAGCAGACCTGCGCGTCGCCGTGCTCGACGAGCAGCCAGTAGTGCCGGTTGCCGGGCGGCTGGTCCACGAAGTCGAACGCCACGACGACGCGGCCGGGTGGGAGGCGGCTCCGGTCGAGCTGCACCAGGCACCACGCCCACAGCGCGAACCCGGGGTCGGTGTGCGCCGGGCCGACGTCGACCCAGCGCTCTCCCCAGTCGGCCAGCGCGGCGAGGACTCCGCCCAGGTCGCGGCCCGCCGGGGTCAGGGCGTAGCGCGGCCCGCGGCCGGCGTACGCCTCCGAGCGCTCGACGATGCCCGCCCGCTCGAGCTCCTTGAGCCGGGTCGCGAGCATCGAGCGCGACATCGAGGGCACGCCGCGCGCGATCTGGGAGAACGTCTCGGCTCCGAACATCAGGTTGCGCACCACCAGCGGTGTCCAGCGCTCGGCGAGGATCTCGGAGGCCCGGGCGATCGGACAGTACTGGCCGTAGCTGCGCACCCCACCATGCTGCTCCCGATCCGGCTGCGGCGGTAGTTCGAAATCAGAACCGTCGCGGTTCGATTTCAGGTCTACTGCGCGGGGGTCGCCTGGGTCGACGGTGGAGCCATGGATGCGACGACAGGTCAGGTGAGCTCGGCGGCGGCCGAGCGCTACGAGGAGTTCTTCGTGCCGGCGTTGTTCGGCCAGTGGCCCGACCGGCTGCTGGGCGCGGCCGGCGTACGCCGGGGTGACGTGGTGCTCGACGTCGGCTGCGGGACCGGCGTCCTCGCGCGCGCCGCCCGTGGGCGGGTCGGGCCGGAGGGCGAGGTGATCGGCGTGGACCCGAACGACGGGATGCTCGCCGTGGCCCGGCGTACGGCGCCGGACGTGAGGTGGGTCGAGGGGGTCGCCGAGCGGCTGCCGATCGAGACCGACGGCGTCGACCGGGTGCTGTGCCAGTTCGCGGCCATGTTCTTCGCCGACCCCGGGCTGGCGGTCGCGGAGATGCGCCGTGTGCTGCGGCCTGGCGGGCCGGCCGTGCTCGCCACCTGGGCCGAGGTGAGCGCCAGCCCGGGCTACGACGCCCTCGTCGCGCTGATCCGCCGGATCGCTGGGGACGAGCCGGCCGAGGCATTGCTGGCGCCGTTCCGGATCGGGACCGAGCGGGCGTTGCGCGACCTGGTCGCCGGGTCCTTCGACGTGGTGCGCGTCGAGACGTGGGACGGGGTGGCCAGGTTCCCGTCGCTCGCTGCCTGGGTCACCACCGAGGTCCGGGCCTGGACGCTCGACGAGATGATCTCCGACGCGCAGCTCGACCGGCTGCTCGCCGCGGCCCCGGACGCGCTCGGCCGCTTCTGCGGCCCGGACGGCGCGGTCTCCTTCCCGACCCCGGCCATCGTGGCCATCGGGTCGTCCGCCTGAGGGCGGCGCATATGTCCCCCTCAGGCGGACGACTCGCCTGCGCGTGTCGCCGCTGATAGGGCCGGTGCTGGTGCGACTCTGGAGTCGTGGCACACCGCTGGAACCTCACGACCTGCCAGTTCGACGGCTGCGAGAACGCCGCCGCCCACGAGCTCGAGTGCCTCGAGCCCACCGGCCTCCTCTCCCGGGACGTGCTCCTGTGTGACGAGCACGAGGAGGAGTTCCTCGAGGTCGGCGTCCTGGTGCTCAGCGCCTAGGTCGTCGCCGTTCGGCCCAGTCGGACCCCGGGTGGCGTTAGAGCATCAGCATCCGTACGCCGGCCAGCAATGGTGCGTCGATTGGTCACGAACCGCAGGATTTGGGCCCCGATTCATGCGGTTTCTGACCAATCGATGGACCGAGGACCGGCGCCCGACCCGCCGTCGGTGGCGCGTGCCAGTGTGAGCCCACCGACTCATGGAGGTTCAGATGGCCGTGTCCTACCAGCTCGTGATCGACTGCAGGTCACCGGAAACGCTGGCGCGGTTCTGGGCCGAGGCGCTGCACTACGTCATCGCGCCGCCGCCGCCGGGCTTCGAGTCGTGGGACGACTACTACAGGTCGATCGGTGTTCCCGAGCACGAGCTCGGCGGCGGTCCCGACAGGATCGCTGACCCGAACGGCGAGGGCCCGGCCATCTGGTTCCAGGTCGTCCCCGAGCAGAAGTCGATCAAGAACCGCATCCACATCGACGTCGACGCGAGCGGCGGCCGCGGCTCGTCGCTCGAGACCCGGCGCGAGCGGGTCGAGGCCGAGGCCGACCGGCTCGTCTCCCTCGGCGCCACCCGGCTGCACACGATCGCCGAGGAGGGTCTCGACCACTACGCGGTGGCGCTGACCGATCCGGAAGGGAACGAGTTCGACATCAACTGATCCCCACCAACTCACGGGAGCCGTACGTCACAGACTGACCGGCGTCCTCGCAGGGAACGCTCCCGACCATGACCGCACAGACCTTCGACGTGGACACCGTCACCGAGCAGGTGAACCGCGCAATCGTGGTGGGCTCGGTGACCTCGATCGTGGTGCACCCGGACACCGGTCTGGTGCTGGTCAGCATCGACCTCCCCGACCTGCCCGAGGTGGACCGGCTGCGCGTCGCAGAGCGCGCTCGTGTGAGCCTGCTGGTGGTCGAGGCTGGCTACGCCGCCGGGGGTTACGTGTTCGCGCCCGTGTTCGCGCCGTCGCCGGTCCGCTGGGTAGGAGTACCACGAGGTCCGCTAGTACGGCGGCGCGATCCGCTCCCGCCAGGCGCGGTGTGAGATCTCGGTGCCGTCGTGGTCGACCCAGGTCTCGATCGCCACGTCCACCCCGTCGGCGGTGACGGTGAGGTCCATGACCGACCGCGCCTGGACGGCGATGCCCGGCCAGGTCAGGTCGAGGATGGTCTCGGCGTGCGCCGTCTGCTCGAACGTACGCCGATCGACGCTCACCTCGCCCCGGTAGTCCTCGCGGGCGTGCCCGTCGTACGGCGTCTCGTAGTCGGAGAGCGTGTGGGTGCGGGCGGTCGTAGTCCGGCGCAGCACGTCGTCGCGGATCTCCCAGGCGACGCCGTCGGCCGTCTCGGTCGAGTGCTCCTCGCCGGCGGTGAACGTCGGCGCCGGATGCGGGCCGTCCTCGAGCACCGGCAGCTCGATCCACCCGCCGTGCGTGGTGATCGTGACAGGTGCCGGCGGCGCGACGGTGTTCGGCCAGTCCGCGCCGGCGACGCTGACGCGCAGGCGGTTGCCGGGTGTCCACTCGTAGGCACAGGCGTCGAGGTCGACGACGACGTCGTACTCGCTGGCCCGGCACCAGCGGCGACGGCTGCCCGTGGACGCCGTCCCGGAACGCCAGGTCGAGGGTGCCGCGGGCGACCAGCGCGGAGGTGCCGTCGGGGAAGACGTCGCAGAGCTTCACCGACAGCGACGCCGCGGGGGCGTCGGCGCTGACCCGGAGCATCGCGCGCGGCTGGCCGACCAGCGGCCCGGACGGCGGGTCGGCGTCCCAGGTCAGCGAGCGCGCGTCGTCGAGTCGCTGGTCGGTCGACAGCCCCCACGGCAGGTGCCCGGCGCAGTCGATCCACGCCGTCGTCCCGGTGTCGGCGGCCACGGGCAGCGGGCGGTGCCCGTCGAGCGGGACCGAGTACGGGCGGGTCGGCGGCACGGGCGGGAGCCGGAGCCAGTAGCCCTCGTGCATCTCCAGGTCGGGCTCGGGGCGGGTGGACGCGCGGACGAAGACGTCGGCGTGTGACTCGAACGCGTCGGCATCGTCCGAGGGCCGCAGCCAGCGGTCGAACCAGGCTGCCAGCTCCACGTCGAGGTCGATCCGCGGACCCGGGATCGCCGTCCGCGGGTCGGCGTGCGCCCACGGGCCGGCCAGCAGCCGTTGCGGTACGCCGTGCTTCTCGAGCTCGCGGAGGGTGCGGAAGGAGTTGTTGCGGTAGCCGTCCGCCCACCCGGCGACGATCATCGTCGGGCACTGGATCCGTTCGTACCCGGACCCGTTCGCGCCCAGCCGCACCGACCCGCCCCGCCAGTAGTCGCCGTGGGTGTTCTCCCGGAGCCAGGTCAGCACCCACGGCCGGTTGGTGGCGAGCCGCCGCCGCCACTCGACCTCCCAGCCCTCACCCCAGACAGCCGGGACGGGAGGCAGCACGCACATCGGCGTCATGTAGTGGTTGTAGTCGACCAGGTCGACCAGCCGGAGCGCGCCACCGCGCCAGTGCACGTCGTCGGTCCACCGGTCGTCGGTGGCGAAGATCGCGAAGATCGCCTTGAGCTCCGGCGGGCGTTCGCACGCCAGCTGCAGCGAGTTGAAGCCCGAGTACGACGTCCCGAACATGCCGACGTTGCCGTTGCACCACTCCTGCCGGGCCAGCCACGCGATCACCTCCACCAGGTCCCGCTGCTCCTCGGCCGGGTACTCGTCGGTGGCGTCGCCGGACGACGACCCGGTCCCGCGGACGTCGAGCCGGCACACGGCGTACCCGAACCGGTCGCGGAGGTCCTCGTAGCCCGACGAGTACGACGAGGTCAGGTCGTCCTTGCGGTAGGGGAGCGCCTCGAGCAGGCACGGCTGCGGTCCCGCGTCCTCGGGAGGGAGATAGAGGGTGGCGGCCAGCTCGATGCCGTCGGACACGGGGATCCGCACCTCTGTCTGCGTTCCGGTCACGACCGCACTCCTTCCAGCAGGGCCAGCACGTGGGGTGAGTGCAGGGACTCGTTGTGGTTGCCGTCCTTGCCGACGGTCGGTGGCGCGGTGAACATCGAGTTCAGCACCGCCTCCTCGGTGGCCTCGACCACCGCGGCGAACAGGTCGTTGAGGCCGGGGCCGGCGACCAGGTCCGTGCGGTCGGGACGGCTGTCGTGATCGTGTCGCATGCCGGTGCCGAAGCCCAGGAAGATCTCGCCGCTGCCGTTGTGGGCGATGCTGCCGGTCCGCGCGAGGCCCATGCCGATCCGGCGGGCCAGCCGCTGGCAGGTGGCGCCGTCGACGGGCGCGTCGGTGACGACGACGCCGATGCACGATCCCTCGGGAGGCCGCGGCTCGTCCGACCGGAGCGGGTCGCCCGGTTCACCGAGCAGCCGCCCGACCGGGACGCCCGAGACCACCACCTGGTCACGACTGCCGAAGTTCGTCAGCAGCAGTACGCCGACGGTGTGGCCGTCGCCGGTGACCCGTGACGCCGTACCGATGCCGCCCTTGAAGTCGAAGCAGGACATGCCCGTGCCGGCACCGACCGCGCCCTCGTCGGGAGGCGTGCGTCGCGCCGCGCGAGGCGAGCGCCGCGGCGTGCGCGGCCCGCACGTCGTCGGCGGTGACCTGCATCCGGCGGCAGTCGTTGAGCCAGGAGTCGTCGCACTCGGCCACGATCGGGATCACCACGTCGTCGGCCACGTCGGCGTACCGGTCGAGCTCGATCTCGCAGGCGGCGTCGTACACCCGGCCGACCTGCATGGTGGAGGTCAGGTAGACGGGCGTCCACGCGTTCCCCCACTCCTGCGCCTGCAGGAAGCCGGTGCACTCTCCGGCGCCGTTGAGCACGGCGCCGCCCGCCGGGACCGGCCGGACGTAGGCGTCCTCGGCCAGGACGACGGTCGTCACGCCCGTGCGCGCGACGCCGCGCCCCGCCGGTGGTTCGGGTTCTTCCCGGTGCAGGGTGGCGTGCCCGACGCCCACGCCCGGGATGTCGAGCACCGAGTTGGTCGGCCCGGTCGGCAGGGCGCCGATCCGGATTCCCAGGTCGCGCGCGCGTGGCATGCGCACATCCTGCCCGAGCAGGCTCCATGCTGAAGACGTGACGACCTCCCCGATCCCGGTGGTCTGGTCACCGCGAACACGACTGCACGACCCGCGCCACGAGGTCTGGGTGGGTGTGCCGACGACGGGCACCGAGGTGGCGGGCCGGGTCGACGCGATCCTCGACGCGCTCCGCGCGGCGCCGCTCCACGAGGCCGTCGCGCACGATGACGTGGTGCTCGAGGCGGTCCACGACGACCAGCTGCTCGCGTTCCTCGAGGGCGCGAGCTCCGCATGGGAGCGGGGCCCGTACGCCGACCTGGTCGGCCAGGACCGCGTGGTGCCCTACTTCTTCCCGACCGCCGCGCTGCTCGCCGGCATGGACGCCGTCGCCGCCTGCTGCGCTGCACGCGCGCACCGGCCAGTTCTGCTACGACACGATGACGGTCATCGGCCCCGGCACCTGGGAGGCCGCGCGGTCGGCGGTCGACTGCGCGCTGACGGCGGTCGACCTGGTGGTCGGCGGCGAGCGGGCGGCGTACGCGCTGTGCCGGCCGCCCGGGCACCACGTGACCGGTCAGGGGTACGGCGGCTCGTGCTACCTCAACAATGCCGCCGTCGCGGCCGAGGCGCTGCGGGTCGCCGGCCACGAGCGGGTGGCCGTGATCGACGTCGACGCCCACCACGGCAACGGGACCCAGGCGATCTTCTGGGAGCGGTCCGACGTGCTGTACGGGTCCCTGCACGTCGACCCGGCCGCGGGCTGGTTCCCCCACGTCTTCGGTCACGCCTCCGAGACCGGCGCGGGTGAGGGGACCGGCGCCACCCGCAACGAGCCGCTGCCCGAGGGCACCCGCGACGAGCCATGGGTGGAGGCGGTCGGGGCCCTGGCCGGCTGGGTGGGCGGCCACGGGTGCTCGGCGCTCGTCGTGTCGCTCGGCGTCGATGCCGCGGCCGACGACCCGGAGAGCCCGCTGCTGGTGACCGCTGACGGGTACCGCGAGGCCGGCCGCGTGCTCGGCGGGCTCGGGCTGCCGACGGTCGCCGTCCAGGAGGGCGGCTACCACCTGCCGAGCCTCGGCGGACTGGTCGCGGCCTACCTCGAAGGGCACGCGTCGGCGGCTCCCCGCACCGGGTGATATTTGCGATCACCCCCTTCGGGTGAGGGAATCCCAGCCCGCCCGCGTCAGGGTGGATCTCACCAGCGACGCCGCAGCCGTCGTCTCCCCTTGGGTTGCGGCGTCGCCGCATGTTCGGGGTCACAATGCCCAGGCGTCAGGGCAGCAGCAGCATGGTGTCGCCGAACTCGTGCCACAGGTAGCCCGGCGACTCTGGGGCCGTCACGTCGGCGTAGCCACGGTCCACCAGTCCGCCACCGGCGACCGCCTCGAGCAGGTCGAGATGGCTGGCCGCCGGCTCGTGCAGCCCGGTCAGCAGGCCGGACACGACCCGGGCCGGCCGACGAGGACCGAGCACGAGGTCGGTCCAGCCGGTCGTCGGGACCACCCGCCCGGACGGCGCGGCCGACTCGAGCGCGCGGACGACGGTGGTGCCGACCGCGACCACGCGACGACCCGCGGCCACGGTGCCGTTGACCAGACGCGCGGTGACCTCCGGAACGGTGTACTCCTCGGGCTGCGGCGGCTCGTGGGCCACCTGGCTGGACACGCCGGTGTGCAGCACCAGCGGGGCCACGGGGATGCCGCGCGCCATCAGCCGTACGAGCAGGTCGCTGGTGAGCGGCCGGCCGGCGCTGGCCATCTCGGCGCTGCCCGGCCGGTCGGCGTACACGTTCTGCCAGGCGGCCAGGGGCCAGTCGCCGGTGAGGTACGGATAGCGGATCGGGCGGCCGTGCACGGCGAGATAGGCGACGCGGTCGAGGGCCGGCAGGGGAGTGACCCGCCACAGCCGCCGCTGGGTGGGCGGGTACGCCGCAGCCACCCGCAGCCGCATTCCGCCAGGCAGGCGGAGGACCTCGCCCTCGGTCGGCTCGGCCGGACCGGAGTTGTCCGGGAGCCGCAGCTCGACCACCCACGACCCGTCGTCGAGCTGGGTGGAGACGTGGAGCGGCCAGGTGCAGCCCTGGCGGTCGACGTCGACGGCGGCGGGCAGGGTCGCGCTGGTGTTCACCACGACCAGGTCGCCGGGGCGGAGGAACTCGGGCAACGACCGGACCTGGTCGTGGTAGGTGCCTTCCGGAGCGACCACGGCCATCCGGACCTGGTCGCGGGCCAGGCCGCGAGCCTCGGGCGGGACCGTCGCCTCGAACTGCTCGGGGAGGCGGAAGCGCTGGACCTGCTGCGACGTTGGGGTCCGTTCGGAGCGAAGCGAGCATCATGCTGCGGCACCGCCGCCAGGTCGGAGGCGCGGTAGCGCCCGCTCGGGAGGTCGCCGGAGACCAGGCGCAGCAGCGCCGGCACGGCCGACGCGGGCTCCGGTCGGTCGGAGATGTCCTCGCCCGGGAACGCGTCCTGGTGCATCTGGGTGCGCAGGTCGCCGGGGTCGACGGCGTACACCCGGAGCGACGGCTCCTCGGCCGCGAGGATCCGGGTGGCGTGGTCGAGCGCGGCCTTGGACGATCCGTAGGCGCCCCAGGTCTCGTAGGGCTCGATCGACGCGTCGGACGTGATGGCGAGGACCCGGCCGCCGCGCTGGCGCAGGCCGGGCAGGAGGTCGCGGACGAGCGCCATCGGTGCGACCACGTTGACGTCCAGCACCCGGGCGTACGTCGCGGGGTCGAGGTCGGCGAACGCCGGGAGCGGGCTGGCTCCGAGCGAGCTGGCGTTGTTGACCAGCAGGTCGGCGCCGCCGAGCCGGTCGGCAGCTTCGACCAGGGCGCGCCGGTGGGCCGGGTCGGTCACGTCGCCCGGGATGGCGCGGTGCGGCCCTCCGGGGAGCGCAGCGGAGGAGGTGGTGAGCGCGTTCTCGTTGCGAGCGTCCAGGACCAGGCTCCAGCCACGGGTGGCGAGCTCGGTGGCGAGGGCGCGGCCCAGGCCGCGGGATGCGCCGGTGATGACGGCGACAGGCATCGGGATGTCTCCTAGGGTCGGGTCGGAACCGTTCTTTCCTGAAAGGGTGCAAGTTCAAGTGAACTTCAAGTCAAGAGAAGTGGCCGTGCGTCCGGCCCAGCCCACCGACCGGGAGGGCGTACGCCGCGTGGTCGCCGCGGCGTTCGGGAGCGAGGAAGGACCCAGGATCGTCGAGCTGGTCGGTGCCCTGGACGCCTCCGGCCGGACCGAGCTCAGCCTGGTCGCCGAGGTGGGTGGCGCCGTCGCCGGTCACGTCCAGCTCAGCCGCTGCTGGGTGGACACCCGGCGCGCGCTGGTCGACGTACTGGTGCTGAGCCCGTTGTCGGTGCAGCCGGAGCACCAGGGCATCGGGATCGGCGGACTGCTGGTGGCCGCGGCCATCGAGGCCGCACGCGAGTCCGGGTCACCGGCGTTGTTCCTCGAGGGCGGGCCCGACTACTACGGCCGCCGTGGCTTCGAGCCGGCCACCCCGCGCGGGTTCGTCCGCCCGTCGCCGAGGATCCCGGAGCCCGCGTTCCAGGTGGCATTGCTCGACACGTTCGAGGAGTGGATGACCGGGCCGCTGGTCTACTGCGACCCGTTCTGGGCGCTGGACTGTGTGGGCTTGCGCGACCCGCTGCTGGCGGAGCTCGAGGCGAGGTTCTCAGGCGAAGAACTCGGCGGTGAAGACCCGCCGGCCGTTGGGTAGCGCGATCGACTCGACCCGGAGGTCGAGCTCGACCTCGGAGCCGTCGGCACGGTGCACCGGGACCGTCACCCGATTGCCGATGAGCGGGGAGCGCCCGTTGACCAGGTGCAGGGTGAACCCGGCGATGTGGGCCTGGTGGAAGCGGGTCGGGATGATCGAGATCAGGCGCTGCCCCACCAGCTCCCCTGCGTCCGCATAGCCGAGCAGGGCGAGCGCCGACGCGCTCGCCGCGACGATGCAGTTGGTGTCGTCGGCGGCGACCAGGGCCTGGGCGGAGCTGCTGAGCTCCGCCGCGTCCCAGCCGAGCTCGGTGGTGGCCACGGGCACCTCGGCGTCGATCGGCGACGCCCACGCCACGCCGGCCCCGCCCTCGGCCTGGCTGCGGACCTGGTCGCAGAGCCAGTGCCGCATGTGCTGGATCTCGGGCTGGGTCGGCGCCGAGAGCAGCCGACCGAGGGCGGCCAGCGCGACCGCCTCGACCAGCGCGGAGTCCAGGACCTCGAAGTGCGGCATCGAGGAGAGGGGGACCCGGAGCACGATGCGGGTCCGGGAGACGCCCGGCTCGGTCGCCGACGCCATGATCGCCTCGGGGTGCTCGCCGAGGTCGGGGGTCGGGATCTGCTCGAAGAGCACGTTGAGCGCCTCGCTGGCCGCCGCGTGGTGCTCGAGCGCGGACACGTCGTCCTCGAGGCGGATCAGCAGGAGCTCGCGCAGCAGCGCCGAGGCCTGCTCCTGCCAGGCCGCGTGCATCAGCAGCGGCACGTTGAGCAGCTCGACCTCGATCGGGGCGTCGGGGTCGACCGGGATCGGCTCGGCGTTCTCGGCGTACTCGTCCTGGCCGTCGGTGATCTCGAACCACACCACCTTGCCGCCGCCGGACGCGTAGGCGCCCCAGCGATTGACGATCTCGCCGACCACGTGCAGTCCGCGTCCGGTCGAGGCGACCTCGGAGTAGTCGCGACGATGGGGGAGGTGCGGGCTGCCGTCGCCGAGCTCGACGCGCACACCGGAGTCGCCGAGCAGGATCCGGAAGTGCATGGGCGTGCCCGCGTGCACCAGGGCGTTGGTGACGATCTCGCTCACAGCGATCTGGGCGGCGTCGACGGAGTCCTCGGACTCGATCCCGGAGAGGGCGTCGCGGAGCAGTCGCCGCGCCTCGGAAGCGCTGGTCGCCTCGGCCGGCAACACCCTGTCGACCGCCACCTGCGCCTGCACGGGATACATGGTGCCGTGTTCGGTATGCGGAACGAAGCAGGACACGCCAATTCGAACACGCGTTCGAACGCTGGTCTATGATCGGTGGATGGCATCCTTCGTCGCGCCGCCCGGCTGGCCGCCCCAGGTGCGGCCGCCCGACGCGCCCGACTGGGAGCGCACGGCCGTCGACTGGCTGCTCGACCTGTGCCCCGCCGACTACCGCCGCTACACCGGCCTGCGCCGCCACGTCGTGGTGCTGGCCCGGTTCGCCGTACTCCACGTCGAGGCCAACCAGGCGGCCGTCCGGCGCGGGCTGAGCGAGGTCCGGGCCGACCTGCGCGACGTCGCCACGCTCGAGGTGGTCGACGCCGCCGTCCAGACCTTCCAGCTCGAGGAGGCCCGGCTGCTCGGCGTCCGGCGCGCCGTGGGCCTGGTCGAGGAGGCCCTGCGCGGCCGCCGCTACGTCGCCCGCCTGTGACGCGGGTAGCGTGCCGGAGGTGCAGCGGTTCTCGAGCGTCATCCTCGTCGACCACCGCGGCTGGGTGCTGCTCCAGGAGCGCGACGAGTTCCCCGTGATCGACCCGGAGAAGTGGGGCTTCGTGGGCGGGCATCTCGAGGAGGGCGAGGACTATCTCGCCGGCGCCTACCGCGAGCTCGAGGAGGAGACCGGCATCCGCCTGGCCGACGGACTGCAGCTCTTCGGCGAGTACGCCGTGCAGCACTCCGGCTCCGAGGACCGGTTCCGGATCTACGTGATGCGGACCGACCTGGGCGACGCCGACATCGCCTGCCACGAGGGCCGCCAGATCGTCTTCGTCGAACCCTCCCGGGCCCGCGAGCTCGACCTCACGGCGGCCGGGCGGATCGGCCTGCCGGAGTTCCTCGACTCCGCGGCCTACGCCGCGATGACCTCCTGACGCGACGCCCGTCAGGAGCAGGCGAGCGGGCCGAAGCCGTTGTCGCTGACCTGGACGGCGAGGCCCGGCTCGCGTCCCGCGTCAACAACGACCAGGTCGCCGTCCGCCTCGACGTTGCCGGAGTCGAGGAGGTCGGCGTACCGCTGGTTCGTCAGCGGGTCGATGCCGTCGACCAACCAGGCCTGACGTGCCTTCGCGTCGTCGGCGGCCTCGTCGTCGGACGCGAACCACAGCACCGCCTCGGTGCGTACGCCGTCCCCGTCCGGCCACGACGAAGAGCCCGCGCGCGTCGGGCGAGCCGAGGTCGCCCATCCCCGACTCCATCAGCCTCTCCGCGATCTCGGGCGTGGTGGTGGAGCCGAGCAGCTCCACCTGCTGGTCGCACAGCGCGTCGGCGCCGAGGAAGGCCACGGCGTACAGCGGCGCACCTGTCCGGTCCGTCAGCGCGGCCAGGCCGTCCTGGTCAGCCAGGGCGTCGGCATCGCCCTCCACCACGTCCACGCACCCGCTCCGGCTCGGCGCCGACCACCAGCAGGTGGGCGTCCTCCAGCACGGTCACGTCGGGCAGCCCCTGCACCGGGATGCCGTCGACCATCCCGGTCTCGTCGATGGGGACATCGGGACCGACCTTGAAACGCCGGTGCTCGCCGAGGGTGCTCTCCTCCAGCCCGGCATCGGCCAGCGCGTCGGCGACCGCACCGAGGTCGACGTCGTCGTCCAGCCGGTAGACGTTCAGCGGCGCGCCCTCGCCGACGTCGACCTCGACCGAGGCCCACCAGTCCACGTCGAGCTCGCCGAACGGCGCGTCCTCCGACACGGCGACGGTGGTCGCCAGCGGGGTGGCGATCCACGGCGCGTCCTGCAGGGCGGCGAGGTACTCGTCCACGTCGCTGCCGAGACCCAGCTGCCGCGCGGCCCCGGCCCGGTCGAGGTAGCGGACGACCTCGGCGTCCGCCGGCAGCACCTCCGCCGCCGCGAGCTCTCCCGACCCCTCGTCGTCCCGCAGCACCCAGACCACCGCCAGCGTCGCCGCGACCACCACCACGGCGGCTCCCGAGACGAGGAGCGCTCTCCGGCTGGGCACGAGCCACACCCTATGTTGGGCCGCATGCGCTTCGACGTGATCCCCGTTCCCGCTGCCGGCGCCGAGGACGTCGCGGTCGGCACGGCCGGCCCGGACGAGGGTGCGGTCTTCACCGGAACCGCCGACGGCAGCATCTTCCGCATCTCCCACGACGGCCGGAAGCTCGACCGCGTCGCCCACACCGGCGGCCGTCCGCTCGGCATCGAGATCGACCTCGACGGGCGGCTCGTCGTCTGTGACGCGCACCGCGGGGTGCTGCGGGTCGACACCGCCACCGGTGCGGTCGAGCAGGTGACCGACTCCGTCGCCGGTCGACGCATGGTGTTCTGCAACAACGCCGCCGTGGCGACGGACGGCACGGTGTGGTTCTCCGACTCGTCCACGAAGTACGGCGTCGAGCGCTGGAAGGTCGACTTCGTCCAGGCCACGTGCACGGGCCGCCTGCTGCGGCTCGGCACCGATGGCCGGATCGACGTGGTGCTCGACGGGCTCGCGTTCGCCAACGGAGTGGCGCTCGCGGCCGACGAGTCGTACGTCGCCGTGGCGGAGTCCGGTGGTCGGACCGTCGTCCGCCACTGGATCACCGGCGACCGGGCCGGCCAGCGCGACCTGCTGGTCGACGACCTGCCCGGCTATCCCGACAACATCGCCCGGGGGAGCGACGGGCTGATCTGGGTCACCATCGCCTCGCCACGTGACCCGCTCGTGGAGCGGCTCCAGACGGGACCACTCTGGCTGCGCCGCCAGGTCACCCGGATCCCCGACCGGCTCCAGCCGAAGCCACAGCGGACCGTGCGCGTCCAGGCGTACGACGACACCGGGCAGCTGGTGCACGACCACGACGTACCGGCGGCCGTGCACGGCGACGGCTACCACATGGTCACGGGCGTCCGCGAGCACGACGGCCGGGTGTGGATGGGCAGCCTCGAGGAGCCGGCCGTCGCGGTGCTCTCCCCGTGAAGCTCGGACCACTAGACTCCCCGCCATGGGCCACCTCGAGTCGATCGCGACCCCTCGTGACCTGCGTGACCTCTCCGACGAGCAGCTCGACGAGCTCGCCGTCGAGATCCGCGACCTCCTGGTCGCGACCTGCGCCCGCACCGGCGGCCACCTCGGCCCCAACCTCGGCGTCGTCGAGCTCACCCTGGCCATCCACCGGGTCTTCGAGTCCCCGCGCGACCGCGTCGTGTTCGACACCGGCCACCAGGCCTACGTCCACAAGCTGCTGACCGGCCGCGTGGAGGAGTTCTCCCGCCTGCGCCAGCAGGGCGGTCTCAGCGGCTACCCGAGCCAGGCCGAGTCCGACCACGACATCGTCGAGAACTCCCACGCCTCCACGGCCCTCAGCTACGCCGACGGGCTGGCCAAGGCCTACGCCATCCGCGAGGAGGACCGGCACGTCGTGGCCGTCATCGGCGACGGTGCGCTCACCGGCGGGATGGCCTGGGAGGCGCTGAACAACATCGCCATCGCTCCCGACAGCCGCCTGGTGATCGTCGTCAACGACAACGGCCGCTCCTACACGCCCACCGTCGGCGGGCTCGCGACCGCCCTGACCGGGCTCCGCACCAACCCCCGCTACGAGCAGGTGCTCGACCAGGTCAAGCGCCGGCTGAACTCCGTCCGCGGCGTCGGGCCGGCCGTCTACGACGTGCTGCACGCCATGAAGAAGGGCATGAAGGACGCCCTCGCGCCCCAGGGGCTGTTCGAGGACCTCGGCCTGAAGTACGTCGGCCCGATCGACGGCCACGACCGGGCGGCGATGGAGCAGGTGCTCACCCAGGCGAAACGGTTCAACGGGCCCGTGATCGTGCACGCCCTGACCCGCAAGGGCTTCGGGTACGACGCCGCCGAGCGGCACGAGGCCGACCAGTTCCACTCGCCCGGGCCGTTCGACGTCACCACCGGCCAGGAGAACCCCAAGGGCCGGATCTGGACCGATGTCTTCGCCGACGAGATCGTCCACATCGGCCAGCGCCGCCGGGACGTCGTCGCCATCACCGCCGCGATGATGCACCCGGTCGGCCTGCACCACTTCCAGGCCAGGTTCCCCGAGCGCACGTTCGACGTCGGGATCGCCGAGCAGCATGCCGCCACCAGCGCCGCCGGCCTTGCCCTCGGCGGCCTGCACCCGGTCGTGGCCGTCTACGCGACGTTCCTCAACCGGGCGTTCGACCAGGTGCTCATGGACTGCGCACTGCACCGTTGCGGCGTCACCTTCGTGCTCGACCGGGCCGGGGTCACCGGCGACGACGGCGCCAGCCACAACGGCATGTGGGACATGTCCGTCCTGCAGGTCGTCCCCGGCCTCCGGCTGGCCGCCCCGCGCGACGCCGCTCGCCTGCGCGAGCTCCTCAACGAGGCGGTCGAGGTCGACGATGCTCCGACCGTGGTCCGCTTCCCGAAGGGTCCGCCGCCCGACGACATCGAGGCGGTCGGCAAGGCCGGCGGCGCCGACGTACTCGTGCGCAACGGCACCAAGGACGTCCTCGTCGTCGCGGTGGGCGCGATGGCCGGGGTGGCCGTCGACGTCGCCGAGCGGCTCGTCGCCCAGGGCATCGGCGTCACGGTCGTCGACCCGCGCTGGGTCAAGCCGATCGACCCGGCGATCGTCGAGCTGGCCGCCGAGCACGACCTCGTGGTCAGCGTCGAGGACAACGGCCGGGTCGGAGGCTGCGGCAGCGCCCTGCTCCAGGCCCTCAACGACGCGGGCGTGACCACGCCGTTCCGGCTCCACGGCATCCCTCAGGAGTTCCTCGACCACGCCAAGCGTGCGTCGATCCTGGAGCGGATCGGGCTCGACGCACAGAGCCTGGCCCGGGGCATCGTCGAGGACGTGACGGCACTGCACGCCGGCGGTCGTCCGGTCGATGCCGACCACACCGTGTGAGCCTCGCGTGCTGCGACGGTCCGCCGTCGCGCTCCTCCTGCTGGTGCCCGTCGCGGCCTGCTCCGACGAGAGTCCCGCCCCGTCAGGAGATCCCGAGCCCACCGGCCAGGCGGTGCATGCGCCCGACGTGGTGCGCGGCCTGACCCGTCTGCTCGATCGCCGAGCCGACGCCGTACGCGGCGACGACCGGGACGCCTTCCTCGCCGGCGTCGACGCGTCCGACGCCGACTTCCTCGACGACCAGCAGACCTACTTCGCCAACCTCGAGCAGCTGCCGGTGGGCGAGTTCGGCTACACGATCGACCCGGCGAGCCTCACCCGCGCCGGCCGGTCCTACTGGGCCGTCGTCGACGTCACGCTCGAGCTCGACGGGTACGACGAGGTGCCCGTCGTGACCCGGGACCGCTACCAGTTCTCCCGGCGGCAGGGCCGCTACCGCCTGGCATCGGTCAGCGACCCGACCTGGGAGGACACGCACGACGTCCAGACCCAGCCGTGGGACGACGGGCCGGTCGTCGTCCGCTACGGCAGCGGCGTGCTCGGCATCTTCGACCCCGGCAGCGAGGTCCACGCCGGCGACGTGGTCGCCGACGTCGAGACCGGTCTCGCCGACGTCGCGGCCCGCGTGCCCTATGACTGGGATCCTCGCGTCGTCCTCTACGCGCTCTCGGACCCGGCGTTCCTCGACGGTCTGGAGGGGCTGCCCGGTGACGACCCACAGGCACTCGACGCGGTGGCCTTCCCGGTGCCCGCGTCGCCCGAGGACGGCAGCGCCGCCGACACCCGGTTCCTGCTCAACCCGGACATGCTCGACGCCAGGGGCGAGGCACGGGCCCGGCTGATCCGTCACGAGCTGACCCACGTGGCGGTCGGGGCGCGCGCCGACGACGCGCCGACGTGGCTCAACGAGGGGATCGCCGAGTACGTCTCGGTGCAGCCGATGGCTCCCGAGGACCAGACGCTGTCGCGGGAGGCGCTCGCCGCCGTCGAGGGCGGCCGGGTCACCGGCATGCCGGCCGACGACGCGTTCAGCGGCGCCGGACGCCGAGGTCGCGTACGCCGTGGCGTGGTGGGCGTGCGAGTACGTCGCGGCGACGTACGACGACGACCTGCTGTGGTTCCTGCTGGAGTCGATGGGTTCCGACGATCCCGACGAGGTGCTCGAGCTCGTGGTCGGCGTCGACGCGGACACGCTGGCGCGGCGCGGCGCGAAGCTGATGAAGAAGACGTTCGCGAAGCGACCCGCCGAGACGGGGTCGCCGAGCGCCACACCGACGGATTAGGTTCTTTGCATGAACGTGTTCCGCACGAAGTCCGTCGAGCAGTCCATCGCCGAGACCCAGGAGCCCGAGCACCAGCTGAAGAAGGATCTCGGCGTCCTCGATCTCATCGTCTTCGGTGTCGGCGTCATCATCGGCGCCGGCATCTTCGTCATCACCGGGACCGTCGCCGCCAGCAATGCCGGCCCGGGGATCACGATCTCGTTCGCCATCGCCGGCCTGGCCTGTGCGCTCGCGGCGCTCTGCTACGCGGAGTTCGCCTCGACGGTTCCGGTCGCCGGCAGTGCCTACACGTTCAGCTACGCGACCTTCGGCGAGCTGATCGCGTGGATCATCGGCTGGGACCTGGCCCTGGAGTTCACGATCGGCTCGGCGGCGCTGGCGACCAGCTTCTCCGGCTACTACCAGGAGGTCATGGAGGGCACGCCGCTGGAGGTGCCCGACCAACTACGCGTCGGCCGCCGACGGCGTGGTCGACCTGCCGGCCGTGGTGATCGCGCTGCTGGTGATGGGCGTGCTGATCCTCGGGATCAAGATGTCCAGCGTCATCAACCAGATCGTCGTGGCCATCAAGCTGCTCGTGGTCGCCGCCGTGATCCTGTTCGGCATCGCCCACGTCGACCCCGCCAACTACTCGCCGTTCGTCCCGCCCTCCGAAGGCGGCGGCCGAGGGCAGTGGCGGCTTCATGGACCAGACGCTGATCAGCTGGCTGCTCGGGATCGACCCGGCCGTCTACGGCATCGCCGGCGTCATCGCGGGCGCCTCGATCGTGTTCTTCGCGTTCATCGGCTTCGACATCGTCGCGACCACCGCCGAGGAGGCCACGCGACCCGCAGCGCGACATCCCGCGCGGCATCCTCGGCTCGCTGGCCATCGTCACCGCGCTCTACATCGTGGTCAGCCTGATCATCACCGGCATGCAGAACTACACCGACATCGACCCGGGCGACCCGGCGCCGCTGGCGACCGCGTTCGACTCCGTCGACATGGACTGGATGGGCAGGCTGATCTCCATCGGCGCCTGCATCGGGCTGATCGTGGTGGTGATGATCCTGATGCTCGGGCAGACCCGGGTCGGGTTCGCGATGGCGCGCGACGGGCTGCTCCCGCGCGGTCTTGCGAAGGTGCACCCGAAGTTCGGGACGCCGTACGTCTTCACGTTGCTGACCGGCATCGCGGTCGCGATCATCGGCGGGCTGGTCGACCTCGAGACGCTGGTCCACCTGGTCAGCATCGGCACCCTGTTCGCGTTCGTCCTCGTGAGCGTCGGCGTGGCGATCCTGCGCCACCGTCGGCCCGACCTGCCGCGCTCGTTCCGGACGCCGGCGGTGTACGTCGTGGCGACCGCCTCCGTCCTGCTGTGCTTCTACCTGATGCTCAACCTGACCGGCGGCACGTGGGTGCGGTTCCTGGTCTGGATGGCGATCGGTCTGGTGGTCTACTTCACCTACGGCGCCAGTCACAGCCGGCTCGGCCGGGGCGAGTACGACAAGCACACGACCCCGGACACGATCTGACCCAGATGTGTCTGGTGGCGACCTGCTGCACGGCGCGAGGCTGTGCGCAGGAGGAGACACCATGACCACATCGCCACTGCTGTCGCGCGGCCCGTTCGTCACCGACGGCGGCCTCGAGACCGACCTGATCTTCCATCACGGGGCCGACCTGCCGGAGTTCGCGGCGTTCCCGCTCGTGGAGGAGGAGGGCGGCCGGGCGCTGCTGCGCAAGTACTACGACGGGTACGCCGACGTCGCCCGCAAGGCGGGCAAGGGCCTGCTGCTCGAGACCCCGACGTGGCGGGCGAACCCCGACTGGGCGGCGAAGGTCGGCTACGACCTCGCCGCGCTGGACCGCGTGAACCAGCACGCCGTCGAGTTCATCGGCGTCCAGGCCACGACGTACTCCGACCTCGACACGGTGCTGCTGGTCGGGGCGATGGGTCCGCGCGGTGACGGCTACGTCGCCGGTGACACGCCCGACGCCCGAGGAGGCGGCGGAGTACCACGCACACCAGATCCGCTCCCTGGCCGCCGCCGGCGCGGACCTGGTGTCGGCGATGACGATCACCAGCCCCCAGGAGGCGATGGGCGTGGTGGCCGCCGCCCGGTCGGTGGGCATCCCGGTCGCGACCGGCTTCACCGTCGAGACCGACGGCAGGCTGCCCGACGGCACGCCCCTGCGGGATGCGGTCGAGGTCGTCGACGCCGCCGGCGGTCCGGACTGGTTCCTCGTCAACTGCGCCCACCCCACCCACATCGCCCCCGCGTTCGACGGCGGTGACTGGCAGTCCCGGATCGCCGGCATCCGCCCCAACGCCTCGACGATGACGCACGCGGAGCTGGACGAGATGGAGGTGCTCGACGAGGGCGACCTGCCCCTGCTCGTCTCCTCGCTGGACTCCCTCCGCGCGCAGCTGCCGTCCCTGGCGATCGTCGGCGGCTGCTGCGGCACCGACTCCCGCCACGTCGCCGCGCTCTGGGGGGTCGGCTAGAGGACGCGGACGGTCGTCGCGCGCTTGGTGAAGTTCCAGACCTTCTGCGACATCGGGCCGCTCAGGCGGATGCAGCCGTGGGAGCGGTCGAAGTTGGTGCCGAGGTACCAGTCGGGGTGGATCTGGCGGCCGTTCGACTTGTAGAGCGGGATGCGGTGGAAGCCGATCCCGCACGGCGCGAACCGGACGAAGTTCGGCAGCCACAGGTTGCCGCCGTAGTTCGAGTTCCGCTTGATCCTGGCGGCGCGGCCGCAGTAGGAGCCGGTGCGGTGGCTGCCCTTCCGCAGCTCCGACGGCAGGTCGACCATGCCGCTCTGCTCGATGACGGTGCCGCGCGGGCCGATCAGCCACACCCAGTTCTGGCCCTGGCTGATCACGATTCGCCGGCCGTGGCCCGACCGGCCGGGCACGGGACGCCTGTCGCAACGCTTGGCCTTGTCGCTCAGGATGCGCTTGCGGACGTTCTTGGTCATCCGGCCGGTCTGCTTCATCGCGTGCCGGGTCTGGAAGCGGATCACGCCCGAGCGGGTCCACCGTCCGACGTCGCCGTCGGCGGGTCCGGCGTAGCAGCCGAGGTCGTTGAGGCGTCGCTGCAGCTCCTTGACCCGGGCCGGGCCCTCGGCCCCGGCCGGCGCGGCGGACACCACGAGGGCGACCGTCGTCAGGGTGGCCGCGAGCAGGGCAAGCAGACGACGCATGGGATCGACCTCCGGGGGAGCACTCAGGGATGCCGGACCATCGTGTCCGACGCCCCCGAGATGCTCAAGGTGCCGGTCAGTGGAACCGCTTGCCCGACACCTTCTCCGAGATGCCCTCGTTGTCGAGCAGCATGGTGAGACCGCCGTTCCAGAACGAGAACCCGGCGCCGGTGATCATCGCGAGGTCGAGGTCCTCCGGGGCGACGACGACGCCCTCGTCGACCATCAGCCGGGCCTCCTCGGCCAGGCCTTCGAGCACCTGCTGGCGCACCTGCTCCGGCGTCAGCACGACGGGCTCGGACGGCGTCTCCAGCAGCGCCTCGACCTCGGGGTCGAGGCCACCGTCGGGGCCGTAGTACGACGTCTTGCGAGCCTCGACCACCCGGGCCAGGGCAGGGGAGACGTGGAACCGGTCGGGGAACGCGTCGCGCAGGGTCTCGTTGTTGTGCAGCGCGATCGCCGGGCCGACGAGCGAGAGCAGCATGAACGGCGGCATCGGCGCGACTCCGGCGAAGGCGGCGTCCGCGACCGGTACCGGCGTGCCCTCGTCGACGATCTTCCCGACCTCGCTCATGAACCTGCCGAGCAGCCGGTTGACGATGAACGACGGGCTGTCCTTGACCAGGATCGTGGTCTTCTTCAGCGCCTTGCCGGTCGCGAACGCCGTGGCCAGCGCCGCGTCGTCGGTGCGCTCGCCCTGGACGATCTCCAGCAGCGGCATCACCGCGACCGGGTTGAAGAAGTGGAAGCCGACGACCCGCTCCGGGTGCTCGAGGTCGGCGGCCATCTCGGTGATCGACAGCGAGGAGGTGTTGGTCGCGAGGATGCACTCCGGCGACACGGCCTTCTCGACGTCGGCGAAGACCGCCTTCTTGACCGACATCTCCTCGAAGACCGCCTCGATCACGAAGTCGGCGTCGGCGAAGACCTCGCCCTTGTCGACCGCACCGGAGACCAGACCCTTGAGCCGGTTGGCCTTGTCCTGGTTGAGCCGGCCCTTGGCCAGCAGCTTGTCGATCTCGTCGTGGACGTAGCCCACGCCCTTGTCGACGCGCTCCTGGTCGAGGTCGGTGAGCACCACCGGCACCTGCAGCCGGCGTACGAACAGCAAAGCCAGCTGGCTGGCCATCAGGCCCGCGCCGACGATCCCGACCTTGGTCACCTCGCGCGCCAACGACCTGTCGGGCGCGCCGGCGGGCCGCTTCGCCCGCTTCTGGACGAGGTCGAAGGAGTACAGGCTGGCGATCAGCTCGGGCGTCCGCGACATCGCCTCGAGGGCGTCGTCCTCGGCGGCGAAGCCCTCGTCGCGGGTCGCGGTGCGGGCGGCGGCGATCAGCTCGACCGCCTTCTGTGCCGCCGGGCTCGCCCCGCCGGTCTTCTCCAGCGCCACCTGCTCGCCGCGGGCGACGGCGGCGTCCCACGCCTCGCCACGGTCGACCTCGGGCCGGTCCACGGTGACCCGGCCGGCGAGGACGCCTGCGGCCCACAGCAGGGACTGCTCCAGGAAGTCGGCGCCCGAGAAGTAGGCGTCCGCGAGGCCGAGGTCGTACGCCGCCTTGCCGGTCAGCGTCCGCCCCTGGTTGAGCGGGTTCTCGACGATCAGGGTGACCGCCCTGTCGGCGCCGACCAGGTTCGGGACGAGGTAGGCGCCGCCCCAGCCGGGCACCAGCCCGAGCATGACCTCCGGCAGGCCGAGCGCCGGTGCGCTGTCCATGACGGTGCGGTAGGTGCAGTGCAGCGCGACCTCGAGGCCGCCTCCGAGCGCCAGCCCGTTGACGAACCCGAACGACGGCTTCCCGCCGTCCTGGAGCTTGCGGAACACCGCGTGGCCGAGCTCGGACACGACGCGTACGGCGTCGGGTCCGCCGCCGGCGATCGAGGTGAGGTCCGCGCCGGCGGCCAGGATGAACGGCTTGCCGGTGATGCCGAGCGCGACGACCTCGTCGTCGGCGAGGGCGGCGTCGATCGCCGTGTTGAGCGAGATCAGGCCGCGCGGCCCGAACGTGTTCGGCTTGGTGTGGTCCTCGCCGTTGTCGAGGGTGATCAGGCCGAGCACGCCGGCCTCACCGGGGAGGGTCACCTTGCGCAGCTTGGCCTCGGTGACGCGCTCGGCGTCCGAGGAGATCTCCTGGGCGCGGGCGAGCAGGCTGTCGATGGCGGTCACGCGGCCGCTCCCTTCCAGTTCGGGTTCTCCCAGATCACGGTGCCGCCCATGCCGATGCCGATGCACATGGTGGTCAGCCCGTAGCGCACCTCCGGTCGCTCCTCGAACTGCCGGGCGAGCTGGTTCATCAGGCGCACGCCGGACGAGGCGAGGGGGTGGCCCATCGCGATGGCGCCGCCGTACGGGTTCACCCGCGGGTCGTCGTCGGCGATGCCGAAGTGCTCGAGGAAGGCGAGCACCTGCACGGCGAACGCCTCGTTGACCTCGAACGCGCCGATCTCGTCGATCGTGAGCCCGGCCTGCTTCAGCGCCTTCTCGGTGGCCGGGATCGGGCCGGCGCCCATCACCTCGGGCTCGACGCCGACGAAGGAGTACGCCACCAGCCTCATCCGCACCGGCAGCCCGAGCTCGCGGGCGGTCTCCTCGTCGGCGAGCAGCGCCGCGGTGGCCCCGTCGTTGATGCCGGCTGCGTTGCCGGCGGTCACCCTGCCGTGCGCCCGGAACGGCGTCTTCAGCCCGGCCAGCGAGTCCATCGAGGTCTCGGGCCGCATCGGCTCGTCGGTCGTGGCCAGGCCCCAGCCCTCCTCGGCCGACGGGGTCGCGACCGGCACCAGGTCGCGCTGGATCACGCCGGTGTCGTACGCCGCTGCCGTCTTCTGCTGCGACCGGACGGAGTAGGCGTCGGTGCGCTCCTTGGTGATCGTGGGGTAGCGGTCGTGGAGGTTCTCGGCCGTCTTGCCCATCACCAGCGCGTCGGTGTCGACCAGCCGCTCGGACAGGATCCGCGGGTTGGGGTCGACCTGCTCGCCCATCGGGTGCCGGCCCATGTGCTCGACGCCGCCGGCGATGGCGACGTCGTAGGAGCCGAAGGCGATGCCCGAGGCTGTCGTCGTCACCGCGGTCATCGCCCCGGCGCACATCCGGTCGATCGCGAAGCCGGGGACGCTCTGGGGCAGGCCGGCCAGCAGGGCGGCCGTGCGGCCGATGGTGAGGCCCTGGTCGCCGATCTGCGTGGTCGCCGCGACCGCGACCTCGTCGACCCGCTCGGGCGGCAGGGACGGGTTGCGGCGCATCAGCTCGCGGATGCACTTGATGACGAGGTCGTCGGCGCGGGTCTCGGCGTACTGACCCTTCGCCTTGCCGAACGGGGTGCGGACGCCGTCGACGAAGACGACCTCGCGCAGCTGGCGGGGTGACATGCGGGGGATGCTCCTCGGGGTACGGGGCCGGTGCGCGCCCAACGTTACCCCGGAGTAACAATGGGATCGCGGCCCGTGGGCTGTGGGAGTCGTCACCCCCCACGCCGCGGCTGCGCGAGGAATAGTGTGGGCGGCGGCGCCGCTGCTGCAGAGCAGGCCAACGACCAGCCAACGAAAGGACGGTCCGCGTGCCCCAGGATCCCCGGCTCGTGCACATCGTCGACGACGTCCCCGAGCTCGACGGCGCCGACGCGTTGACGATGGTGCTCGTCCTCGACGGCTTCCTCGACGCCGGCAACGCGGCGGCACGCGCGGCGCAGCACCTCGCGGATCTCTCCGAGGGCCCCGTCGTGGCCACGTTCGACGTCGACGAGCTCCACGACTACCGCGCCCGCCGACCACCGATGTCCTTCGTGCGCGACCACTACGAGGCCTACGACGCGCCGCGGCTGGTCGTCCGGCTGCTGCGCGACACCGGCGGTACGCCGTACCTGCTGCTGCACGGGCCCGAGCCCGACACCCGGTGGGAGGCGTTCGCCCGCGCCGTACGCGATGTCGTCGAGCGGTTCGGCGTGACCCGGGTCGTCAGCATGGGCTCGGTGCCGATGGCGGTGCCGCACACCCGCCCGATCGCGATCACCCACCACGCCAACAACCCCGGCCTGCTCACCGGCGAGAGCCCGTGGCGAGGCGAGCTGCGGATCCCGTCCAGCGCGCAGGCGCTGCTCGAGGTGCGGCTCGGCGAGTGGGGCCACGACATGCTCGGCTTCGTCGCCCACATCCCGCACTACCTGGCCCAGCTCGACTACCCGCGGGCGTCCGCGGCGCTGCTGGAGCAGGTCGAGCTGGCCGGCCGGCTGACGGTCGACCTGTCCGGCCTGCGCGCCGAGGCCGAGGATCGCGAGGCCGAGATCGCCCGCTACCTCTCGTCCAACGAGGAGGTCGGCGAGGTGGTCCAGGCGCTGGAGCAGCAGTACGACTCGTTCGAGCGCGCCGAGAACTCGGGCGAGAGCCTGCTCGCCGCGCGACCAGCCGTTGCCGAGCGGTGAGGAGATCGGCCGGCAGGTCGAGCAGTTCCTCGCCGGTCTCGACGGACCCACCGACCGGCCCGACTCCGACCCCAGCTGAGAGGACCGTCCGTGACCGGATCCGCCGAGCGGTTGGTCGAGCTGCTCGACCTCGAGGTGCTCGACAAGAACCTGTTCCGGGGGCTGCAGCCCGACACCGACCGACAGCGGGTGTTCGGCGGGCAGGTCGCGGCGCAGGCGCTGGTGGCGGGCGTGCGCACCGTCGACCCGGCGTACGTCGTGCACTCGCTGCACTCCTACTTCCTGCGGCCCGGCGACACGTCGATCCCGATCATCTACGACGTCGAGGCCCTGCGCGACGGCCGGTCGTTCGCGACCCGTCGGGTCGTGGCTCGCCAGCACGGTCGGCCGATCTACTACCAGACCGCGAACTTCCAGAAGCCCGAGGACGGCATCGAGCACCAGGACACGATGCCGGAGGTGATCCCGCCCGAGGAGGGGCTCGACCTGGTCGCGCTGATGCGCGGCAACGACGACGCCGACGCCGATGCGCTGGCCAAGGAGTGGGCCTCCCTCGACGCGAGGTACGTCGGCAACTCGCGGCACGGGCTGCCCGAGGACCCGGCGCGGCCGTCGCTGGCCCGGATGTGGATCCGGGTGCAGGAGGGCCTCGGCGACGACCCGCGGGTGCACCTGGCCGCCTTCACCTATGCCAGCGACATGAGCCTGCTGGGTGCCACCCTGGCCGCCCACGACGTCCGGCCGCCGCAGATCCAGATGGCGTCGCTGGACCACACGATCTGGTTCCACCGGCCGTTCCGGGCCGACGAGTGGTGGCTCTACGACCAGCACTCCCCGGCTGCGCAGGGCGGTCGCGGGCTGGCGTTCGCCGAGGTGTTCACCCAGGACGGCCGGCTGGTCGCCTCGGTGGCCCAGGAGGGGCTGATCCGGGTCCGCCGGTGACCCGGCCTTATAGCACTACACGCATGTGACTCGTGACAGACACGCCGAGGTGCGGTTACGGTTGAGCGTTTCTGTGGTGGCTGTGTTGCTCTGGTGTTCATGTGACTGGAGAGGACCGCGCCCATGACGTACGAGGTGCGAGTCGATGCGAGTCCCGTTCAGACGCTCCCTGCTCATCGGCGGCGTGGTCGCCGCGGTGTCGGTCGCCGGCCTGCCCGCCGACGCCGCGCCGGCGACGCCGTACCAGATGCCGTTCCCGTGCGGACAGGAGTGGACCGGCAAGACCCGGGACAGCCACAGCCCCAGCCGCAACGCGGTCGACTGGAACCGCGCCGACGACGCGGGCGACCAGGTGGTCGCCGCCGCGCCGGGCGTGGTGACCCGCGTGTCGAGCTCGGGCGGGTACGGGCGGATGGTCCGCGTCGAGCACGTCGGCGGTGAGACCAGCGTGTACGCGCACCTCGCCTCGGTCGCGGTGGCAGTTGGGCAGTCGCTCGACCAGGCGGCCCTGGTCGGCACCGTCGGGGAGTCGGGCAACGCGACCGGCGCCGCACCTGCACTTCGAGGAGCGCAACGCCCGGCGGCACGGTGCTCGCGCCGTTCTTCGACGGGCGTGAAGTTCGTCTTCGGGAGCACGCTCGCCTCGCGCAACTGCGTCGACGTGCCGGTGGCCGGCAACTTCATCATCGGTCGCAAGTCGGAGGTCGGCGTCTTCCGCCGGTTCGAGGTGGCGAGGTTCCGGTTCGCTCGGCCGCCCCGGAAGCCGAAGATCCTGAAGCTCGGCACGAGCACCGACCAGCCGGTCGTCGGGAACTGGGACGGCGATCGGACGGTTCAACCCGGGCGTCCGGACCGCCGCCACCCGCGCCTTCCAGCTCAAGACGCCGGCCGGGATCGAGACGATCCGGTTCGGCAGGGTCACCGACCTGCCGATCGCGGGGGACTGGGACGGCGACGGCTCGTGGGAGATCGGCGTCGTGAACGCCGGCAAGGGCAAGTTCCGGCTGCGCGCCGCCGACGGCACCCTCACCCCGGTCTTCCTCGGCGACGCCGACGACCTGCCGGTGACGGGCGACTGGGACGGCGACCGCCGTACCGACCTCGGCGTCTACGACCAGGCGACCGCCGTGTTCACGCTGCGGACCGTCGACGCCGGTGGGGGCGTGACGCTGACGTCGGTCCCGTTCGGTGAGCCCGGCGACCTCCCGCTCGCGGGCGACTGGGACGGCAACGGGATCACCGACGTCGGCGTCTGGGACCCGGACACGGCGACGTTCAGCCAGCGGCGGTCGAAGTCGCCGGTGGGTGCCCGGGCGGTGCGGGTGACGACGGTGCGGTTCGGGTTGCCCCGCTGAGTTTGCGCGTGCCCTGACCTGGCCCCGCGCAACTGGGCTCGGGAAACCCACACTTGGCTCGGGTTATTTGCCGAGCCATGTGCGCAATTCCCTGGTCAACCAGGGAATTGCGCAGCCCTCAGACCGCGACCGCCCGCCCCACCAGGTGCGGGGCACCGTCCTTGGGCCGGGTCAGCGAGAAGGCATGCCCGTCGGCGGTCCCCGCCACCCCGAACGACACCGAGCCCGGCAGCACGATCGGCTTCTTGAACGCCACGTCGACCCGGACCGCGTCGGGGAGGCGGTTCTCGATGGCCGCGACGCACCGCGCCTTGCTCCACATGCCGTGCGCGATCTGTCGCGGGAAGCCCAGCGCCTTGGCGGTCAGCGGGTAGAGGTGGATCGGGTTCCGGTCGCCCGACACCGCGGCATACCGGCGGCCCAGGTCGGCCGGCAGGCGCCACTCCACGCCGCCGGGCGGAACCTCCGAGAAGGTCGTGCCCGACGGCGCGGAGTCGTCGCCCCTCCCGCGGCGCAGATACGTCGAGGTCGACTCCCACACCAGCTCGTCGCCGACGCGCACCTCGGTCGTGAAGTCGACGGTCGTGCCCTTCGCATGCGGCCGCGGCGAGCCGGCGCGGGCGGTCAGGTCCAGGGTCTCGCCGGCGAAGATCGGTCGGTGCCCGGTGACGGAGTTCTCGACGTGCACCGACCCGATGGCGGGGAACGGGAACTCCGGACTGGTCATGATCGACATCTGCAGGGGGAACGCCAGGACGTGCGGGTACGTCAGCGGTACGGCGTCCTTGCGCCGGGAACCCGCACACCGCGGCGTACGCCGCGACGTGGTCGCGCTCGATGGTGACCTCGCGGCTGAACGAGAGCGTGCTCGGGTCGCCGTGCGGGTCCTTGCGGATGCCCGGCAGCTGGTTGACCAGCGGCACCGACGGCAGCGCCGCCTTGATCAGGATCGGGACGGGCACGCGGATCAGGCTCCCAGCATCATCTGGCCGCAGACGCGGACCACGTTGCCGTTGACGGCGGTCGAGCCCGGGTTGGCGTACCAGGCGATCGTCTCGGCGACGTCCACCGGCAGTCCGCCCTGGCTCAGTGCGTTCAGCCGGCGCCCGACCTCGCGGGTCGCGAGCGGTACGGCGGCCGTCATCTTGGTCTCGATGAAGCCCGGCGCGACGGCGTTGATGGTGATGCCGTTCTTGAGCTCGCCGGCGAGCGAGTCCACGAGCCCGATCACGCCGGCCTTGGACGCCGCGTAGTTGGTCTGGCCGACGTTGCCGGCGATGCCCGCGATCGAGGCGACGCCGACGATCCGGCCGTTCCGCTTGATCGCGCCCTGGTCGAGCAGCTCGCGGGTGATCCGCTCGGGGGCGGTCACGTTGACCTTCAGCACCGAGGCCCACCGGTCCTCGTCCATGTTCGCGAGCTTCTTGTCGCGCGTGATGCCGGCGTTGTGCACGACGATGTCGACCCCGCCGTGCTTCTCCTTGACGTGGTGGGCGATCCGCTGCGGTGCGTCCTTGCCGGTGATGTCGAGGGTGAGGTGGTCGCCGTCGAGCTCGCGCATCAACGCCTGCAGCTCGCTGGCGGCCTGGGGTACGTCGACCCCGATCACGGTGGCGCCGTCGCGGTGCAGCACGCGGGCGATCTGCTCGCCGATGCCGCGGCTCGCACCGGTCACCAGAGCGACCTTGCCCTCGAGCGGGCGCTGCCAGTCCTTCACCGCCGTCGCCTTCTTGGTGCCGGTGGCGCCGATCCGGACCACCTGACCTGAGACGTACGCCGACTTCGGCGACAGCAGGAACGCCAGGGTGGACGCGACCGCGGCCTCGGCGCCGTCCGCGACGTACACGAGCTGGACGGTGCCGCCCCGGCCGAGCTCCTTCCCCAGGCTGCGGGTGAAGCCCTCGAGCGCGCGCTGCGCGACCCGCTCGCCGCCGGCGACCGATTCCGGGGGCGTGCCGATCACGACCACCCGCGGGCAGGTCGCGAGGCTGCGCAGCAGCGGAGTGAAGAAGTCGCGCAGGGCCACCAGCTCGGCGGTGCTGGTCAGGCCGGTGGCGTCGAAGACCAGGCCCTTGTAGGTCTCGGCCGCGTCGGTGGTCGGCGTCGACGAGATGCCGAGCGTGTCGAGCAGGCCGGGGAGGGACTCGGCGAGTCGGCCGGTGCCACCGACCGCGACGGTCCCGTCGACCAGCGGCGCGCCCTCGGTGTAACGCTCCAGCGGGACGGGGTTCGGCAGGCCGAGGTTCTTGACGAGGAACTTGCCGAGGGAGGACTGGGTGAAACCCTGGTACCGGTCGCTCATGGTCGTCATGTAACTAGATGTGTAACTGGGCGTCCACATTTCGTGATGTGCCCCTCATTGGATGGTCCGCGATGATCCTCCGAGCAAAGATGGGGCCATGAACTCGCAGACCCGCCGCGTCGCCATCATCGGCGGCAACAGGATTCCCTTCGCCCGCTCCAACACGGCCTACGCGTCGGTCTCCAACCAGGAGATGCTGACGGCCGCGATCGACGGGCTGGTCGCGCGGTACGCGCTCCAGGGCGAGCGCGTCGGCGAGGTCGTCGCCGGCGCCGTGCTCAAGCACTCCCGCGACTTCAACCTGACCCGCGAGTCGGTGCTCGGCTCGAAGCTCTCGGCCGAGACACCGGCCATCGACATCCAGCAGGCGTGCGCGACCGGCCTCCAGGCCGCGATCCAGGTCGCCAACAAGATCGCCCTCGGCCAGTTCGACGTCGGCATCGCGGGCGGCACCGACACCACCTCCGACGCGCCGCTCGCTGTCTCCGACAAGCTGCGCAAGAAGCTGATCAAGGTCAACAACGCCCGCGACACCAAGGGCCGCCTGACCGCCCTGGCCGCGATCCGGCCCGGAGACATCGGTCTCGAGGTCCCGCAGAACGCCGAGCCGCGCACCCGCATGTCCATGGGTGACCACGCCGCGCTGACGGCGCTCGAGTGGCAGGTCGGCCGCGAGGAGCAGGACGAGCTCGCCGCCACGTCGCACCAGCGTCTCGCCGCGGCGTACGACGCCGGGTTCCTCGACGACCAGGTCACGCCGTTCCGCGGGCTCGAGCGCGACTAGCAACCTGCGCCCCGACTCGTCGGTGGAGAAGCTGGCCAAGCTCAAGCCGGTGTTCGGCAAGGGCGAGGCCGCGACGATGACCGCCGGCAACTCGACGCCGCTGACCGACGGCGCGTCCGTCGTGCTGCTCGCGTCCGAGGAGTGGGCGCAGGAGCGGGGCCTGCCGGTGCTGGCCTACCTGACGGCGTACGAGACCGCGGCCGTCGACTACGTGCACGGCGGCGAGGGCCTGCTGATGGCGCCGGCGTACGCCATGGCCCGGATGCTCCAGCGCGAGGGACTCACCCTCCAGGACTTCGACTTCTACGAGATCCACGAGGCGTTCGCCTCCCAGGTGCTGGCCACCCTGAAGGCGTGGGAGGACCCGATCTTCTGCAAGGAGCGCCTCGGCCTCGACGCACCGCTCGGGTCCATCGACCGCGCGAAGCTCAACGTCAACGGCTCCTCGCTCGCGGCCGGGCACCCGTTCGCGGCGACCGGTGGCCGGATCCTCGCCACCCTCGCCAAGCTCCTCGACCAGAAGGGCTCGGGCCGCGGCGTGATCTCGGTGTGCGCGGCCGGTGGCCAGGGCGTGACCGCGATCCTCGAGAAGTGACCACGTCCGGCCGGTGATGCATCACCGGACACGAGGCGGGTACGCCCCTCCTCATGGCGGTCGATGATGCCTGACCTCTTCGTGGGTCGCTACGAGCTCGGCGAGGTCCTCGGGTCCGGGGGCACGGGCGTCGTGCGCCGTGCCCGCGACACCGTGCTCGAGCGGCCGGTGGCGCTGAAGCTGCTGCGTCCGGGCAGCGGCGACGACGTGCTCCGGGCGCGGATGCGGGCCGAGGCGCAGCTCGCCGGTGCGCTGGTCCATCCCGGGGTCGCGCAGGTCTACGACTACGGCGAGGACGAGTCGGGCGACCAGCCGGCGCCGTACATCGTGATGCAGCACGTGGACGGCACGTCACTGTGGCGGGTGCTGCGGGAGCGACGGACGCTGCCGCCGGACGAGGTGATGGACCTCGTCGCGCAGGCTGCCGCTGCCCTGGAGGTGGCCCACGCAGCCGGGATCGTCCACCGCGACATCAAGCCGGCGAACATCCTCGTCACCGACGACGGCCGGGCCGTCCTCGTCGACTTCGGCATCGCCCGCACTCTCGACTCGGAGCCGCTGACCCAGACCGGCACGGTCGTCGGCACCGCCGACTACATCAGCCCGGAGCAGGCGAGGGGACAGGCCGCCAGCACCCGCTCGGACGTCTACGCACTCGGGATGGTGGCCTACGAGTGCCTCACGGGGCAACGGCCGTTCCATCGGGAGTCGACGGTGGCGACCGCGCTGGCGCACCTGCACGACGACGCGCCAGAGCTGGGCGCCGAGGTGCCCGGCGCCGTACGCCGCCTGGTGGCAACGATGATTGCCAAGGACCCGGCCGAACGTCCGACGTCGGCCGAGGTGGCCGAACGAGCCGCTCGGATCCATCACGTGACCTCCGCCTCCGAGCAGACACGGCCGATCCTGCCGCCACCACCGACCCCGGCGTTGCGGCGAGGCGTGCGGACGCCGATCTTGCGGGCTCCGGCCCTGCGCTCACGACGGATCCAGGTCGGGGCCGCGGCAGTGGCGGTGGTGCTGACGGTCAGTGCGTTCGTCGCCGCCCGGCCGTCGGAGGAGCGGGTGCCGGACCTGGACGGAATGTCAGCTGCGGCCGCGGCGGCCGCGCTCGAGGACGCGGACTTCGAGGTGGAACGCCGGATGGTCGACGATCCGGCGGCGTCCCGCGGCGCCGTGCTGGGACAGTCACCGGCTGCCGGCGCCAGCGCCGACCAGGGGTCGACCGTCGTGCTCGAGGTGGCCTCGGGCAGGACGACGCTGGCGGCGCAGGACGTGGTGGGCCGGGAGTACGACGTCGCGGCTCGGCGACTGGTGGCACTCGGGCTGGTGCCCGACCGGGTGGAGGTGGAGCGCCCCGGGGGTGACGGCACCGTGGTGACCGCGCTGCCCATCGGCCGGCTCCAGCTCGGCGCCATCGTCACGCTCACCGTGGGCGTGGAGCCTTCGGCACCCACGCCGGGGCTGGCGCCGGCCGTGAGGCAGGTCAAGCCGCCCAAGCCCCACAAGCCGCCGAAGCCCCCGAAGGGACACGGGAAGAGCGCCGACTGACCGTCAGCTGGTGGCCAGCGCGAGGGCCGAGGCGACGAGGTACTGCCTGACCTGGTCGGCCGAGATGCTGCCGACCGTGGGGATGCCCGGCGCGGCCTCCTTCACGAGGATCCCGACCCGCGCGAGCTGCAGCGCGCCGAGTCCACTGGCGTAGAGGGTGTTGGCGAGCAGGGTCGGGTCGTCGACGGTGAAGTCGCCGCTCTGCACGCCGTTCTCGAGCACGCCGCTGAGCGTGCTCAGGCACTGCGAGATGCCGCGCCCGAGCCGGAACAGCGCGCTCTCGGAGATCTCGTCGAGCAGCTCCGGGCCGGTACGCCGCATCAGCGTCTGGGCGCAGTCGACGAACGCCGGATGGGTGAGTCCGTAGTCGCAGAACGCCTCGACCACCGCCCTCAGCTGGTCGGGCGGTGACGCATGCGCGGCCGCGGCCTCGGCGAGGGCGTCACGGAGCTCGTCGAGGTAGCCGACGAGGGTCAGCGCGAACAGCTCCTCCTTGCCGGTGAAGTGGCGGTAGACGATCGCGCGGTTGATCCCGACCGCGTTCGCGACGTCCTCGATCTGGGCGTCGCGCACCCCGCGCTCGTCGAACAGGGCCCGGGTCGCGGCGAGGATCTCGGCCTCCCGCGCCCGCCGCCGCACGGCCGCCGCCGTACGCCGTCCGTCGGTCTCGGGGGCGCGGGCCATGCGGTGATGCTAGTTGTTGCAACAGTCGTTGACACCGTGTGTTCGAACACGTGTCACGGCCTCATTCACGCCCGTACAGCTCCCGCACGGTGTCGATCGTGTCGGCCTCGTCGGCGGTCTTGTCGTCGCGGTAGCGGATCACCCGGGCGAAGCGGAGCGCCATCCCGCCGGGGTAGCGGCTCGAGCGCTGGACGCCGTCGAAGGCGATCTCGACGACCTGCTCCGGTCGGACCTCGACGACGTAGTTGTCGCGGATCGTGTCGGGGGAGACGGCCAGCTCGGTGAACCGCTCGGTCTGGAACTTCAACGTCTCGTCGGTCATGCCCTTGAAGGTCTTGCCGAGCATCACGAACCCGCCGGACGCGGGGTCGCGGGCGCCCATGTGGATGTTGGAGAGCCAGCCCTCGCGGCGGCCGCTGCCCCACTCGACGGCGAGCACGACCAGGTCGAGGGTGTGCACCGGCTTGACCTTGACCCAGGCGGACCCGCGGCGGCCGGCGTCGTACGGCGCGGCGAGGTTCTTCACGACGACGCCCTCGTGCCCCGCCGCCAGCGCCTGCTCGACGAAGGCCTGGGCAGCGTCGGGCTCGGACGTCACCAGGCGGGGGACCCGATGCTGCTCGGGGACCAGCCGCTCCAGCGCCTCGGCGCGCACGTGACCGGGCTCGTCGAGCAGGTCGGTGCCGTCGAGGTGCAGCACGTCGAAGAAGTACGGCGTCACCTCGACGCCGCTGCCCATGGCCGTGCGCGACGCCGTCTCCTGGAACGGGCGTGGCCGGCCGGCCTCGTCGAGTGCGATCGCCTCGCCGTCGAGCACCACCGACGTCGTGGGCAGCGCCCGCACGACCGTCGACCACCTCGGGCAGGCGCTCGGTGATGTCCTCGAGGGTGCGGGTCGCGATCAGGATGTCGTCGCCGGAGCGGTGGACCTGGATCCGGATGCCGTCGAGCTTCGTGTCGATCGCGAGCTCGCCCACCACCCGCCTTGGTGATGGCTGCCTCGAGGTCGGGCGCGCTCGAGGCGAGCATCGGCAGGACCGGTCGGCCCACCTCGAGGACGAACTCCGCCAGGGCCTCTTCTCCGCCGGTGAGCGCGGCGACCGCAACGGCCGTCGTCGAGCCGGCCATCATCGCCGCGCGCCGCACGGCCACCAGTGGGACGGACGCCGCCGCGGCCACGCCTTCCTGCACGAGCGCGTCGAGGGCGCCCTGCCGGACAGCGCCGGTCACGACACCGCGCAGCCACACCTGCTCCTCGGCGGTCGCCCGGCCGAACAGCTCGGCCACCGCCGCCGCGCGCCCCGCCTGCGACCCCGACCCGGCGTACGCCGCGATCGCGTCGAACGACTCGTGCACCTCGAGCACGGTGAGCGTGGGGGAGTCGGCCGGCTCCGGCAGCACGGACAGCCCCCGCCAGCCGAGGCCGGTGCGTCGCTGTCGCAGGCTGCCGGCGAGGTAGGACGTGACGGTCTCGATCTCGTCGGGCTCGGCCTTCGCGAGCGCCTCGGCCAGGGCGGCCGTCTTGGCCTTGCGGGAGCGGGTGGCGGCCACCGCCTGCGAGGCGGTGACGACGTCGGCGAGCAGCACCCGCCCATTCTGTCCCGCGTCACCGACAGTGGGGTCGTGTGCCTGAGGCCGTCGCATACGACGGCCTCAGGCACACGACCCCATGGATCTTGCGCGATCCGAGGCTCACCACCTACGCTGGACACATGTCTAGTCAGGTGTCCAGTACGCCGCGGCAGGGGCTCAACGCCCGCCAGGCCGAGACGGTCGAGCGGCTGCTCGCCGCGGGGGCGGAGGAGCTGCGGACCGCCGGGCACGAGGGGCTGACGGTGCGCACGGTCGCGAGCCGGGCGGGGGTGTCGCCGGCGACGGCGTACACCTACCTCGCCTCGCGCAACCACCTGTTCGCCGAGCTGTTCCTGCGCCACCTGGTCACCGAGCCCGGACCGGCGCCGACCGGCGAGACGGCGACCGAGCGGATCCAGTCGGTCACCCGCAACCTCGCGAGCCAGCTCGCGGAGCAGCCCGAGCTCGCCGCGGCGGCGACGATCGCGCTGCTCGGCACCGATCCCGAGGTCGAACGCCTGCGCATCGTGATCGGCACCGAGTTCGTGAACCGGTTCCGCGATGCCATCGGGGAGCCCGCCGACCCGCGCGTGCTCGAGACGCTGACGATGGCGTTCTCCGGCGCGCTGCTCCAGGCCGGCATGGGCGTGCTGACCTACACCGAGATGGGGGAGCGGCTCGACGACGTGGTCGCGGTGGTCATGAAGGGACACGAGTGAGATGACCGTGTCCACCGAGCCGGTCGCGTTCGACCCCTACGACTACGCGTTCCAGGAGGACCCCTACCCGACGTACGCGCGGCTGCGTGCGGAGGACCCGCTCCACCACTGCGAGCGGCACGACGTGTGGGTGCTCACGCGCCACGCCGACATCGCGGAGGCGGTCCGCAACGAGGGCGTCTACTCCAACGGCATGGGCGTCTCGATCGACAAGGGCGCCTGGGGCCCGGACGCCCACAAGGTGATGTCCATCCTCGCGCTCGACCCGCCGCGGCAGACCCGGCTGCGCTCGCTGGTGTCGCGCGGCTTCACGCCGCGGCGGGTGCGCGAGCTCGCCCCGCAGATCCAGCGGATCGTCGACCGCCACCTCGATCGCGCGCTCGAGTCCGACAGCTTCGACTGGATCACCGACTTCGCGGGCCGGATGCCGATGGACGTCATCTCCGAGCTGATGGGCGTCCCCGAGGCCGACCGCGATGAGGTACGCCGGCTGGCCGACCTGCTCGTGCACCGCGAGGACGGCGTGCACGACGTACCCGCGGCGGGGGTCGAGGCAGCCGTCACGCTGTTCGGCTACTACGCCGACATGCTCGCGCAACGGAGGCAGCAGCCCACCGACGACCTCACCTCGGCCCTGCTCGCGGCTCGCCTGGAAAATGGGAGCAGCGACGGCGACCGGCTCGACGACGAGGAGATCATCGCGTTCCTCTTCCTCATGGTCGTGGCCGGCAACGAGACCACCACCAAGCTGCTCGGCAACGCGCTGTTCCACCTCACCGCGCACCCCGACCAGCGGCAGCGCGTCTTCGACGACCCCGGCTGGATCGAGCCGTGGATCGAGGAGACGCTGCGCTACGACACCTCCAGCCAGATGCTGGCCCGGCACCTGCTGGCCGACGTCGAGCTGCACGGCCGGGTCGCACCGGCCGGGAGCAAGCTGCTGATCGTGCTCGGCTCGGCCAACCGCGACGAGCGGGTCTTCGACCGCCCGGACGTCTACGACATCACCCGCGACCAGGCCGAGCTCTCCCAGCTGCTGAGCTTCGGCGGCGGACGGCACTTCTGCCTCGGCGCCAACCTCGCCCGGCTCGAGGCGCGGATCGCGCTGGAGGAGCTGGTACGCCGGGTGCGCACCGTCGACGTCGACCGCGACCGGGCCGTGCGGGTGCACTCGATCAACGTGCGCGGCTTCGCCGAGCTGCCGGTCACGGTGGAGGCGCGCTGATGGGCAAGTACGCACAGCCCGATCGTCGACCCGTGATCGTCACCGGCGCCTCGTCCGGCATCGGAGCCGCGACCGCGACCGCCCTCGCCGCGGCCGGGTTCCCGGTCGCGCTCGGCGCCCGCCGCGCCGACCTGTGCGAGAAGGTCGCGACCGTCATCAGGGAGACGGGCGGGGAGGCGTTCGCCCACTCGCTCGACGTCGCCGACGGGTCGTCGGTCGACGCGTTCGTGAAGGCGGCCACCGACGCGCTGGGAGACATCGAGGTGCTGGTCTCCAACGCCGGCCTCGTCGCCCCGGGTGTCATCCACGACACCGACACCGAGCGCTTCGGCCGCGAGGTCGACGTCAACCTGCTCGGTGCCCACCGGCTGGTGCGGGCCGTCGTGCCCGGGATGGTCGAGCGGAAGCGCGGTGACGTGCTCTTCGTGTCGTCCGACGTCGCGGTCCGCGCCCGGCCGTTCATGTCGGCGTACGCCGCGGGGAAGTGGGGTCTCGAAGGGATGGCGCACGCGCTGCAGATGGAGCTCGAGGGCACCGGCGTGCGCGCCTCGATCGTGCGCCCGGGTCCGACGTGGAGCGAGATGGGCACCGGCTGGGACGACCAGGACGCCGCCGACGTGCTCAACCACTGGGTGCGGTTCGGCCTGGCCCGGCACCCGCACTTCCTCAAGCCGCAGGCCATCGCCGACGCCATCGTCACCGTCGTCTCCGCGCCCCGCGGCGTACACCTGAACCTGGTCGAGGTGACGCCCGAGGCGCCGATCGAGGAGGAGCTCGTGATCCACGGAAGTCTCTCGCGGCTGCACCCCGACGACCCGCACGGACACCTGCAGGAGCTGCGCACCGACCCCATCGCCCTGCTGCACCGGGTGCGCGAGGAGTGCGGCGACGTCGGGCGGTTCCGGCTGGTCGACCGCGACGTCGTCCTGGTCAGCGGTGCCGAGGCGAACGAGCCGTTCTTCCGGGCCCCCGACGAGGTGCTCGACCAGGCCGAGGCGTACCCGTTCATGACGCCGATCTTCGGCAAGGGCGTGGTCTTCGACGCCCCGCCCGAGCGGCGCAAGGAGATGCTCAAGAACCAGTCGCTGCGCGGCGAGCAGATGAAGGGCCACGCCGCGACCATCGAGCACGAGATCCGCCGGATGGTCGAGGGCTGGGGCGAGGAGGGCGAGATCGACCTGCTCGACTTCTTCGCCGAGCTGACGATCTACACCACGTCGTCCTGCCTGATCGGGAAAGGGTTCCGCGAGGAGCTCGACGGCCGGTTCGCGCAGCTCTACCACGACCTCGAGCGCGGCACCGACGCGCTGGCGTACGTCGACCCGTACGCCGACATCGACAGCTTCCGCCGCCGCGACGCCGCGCGGGCGGCGCTGGTCGACCTGGTGCAGGAGATCATCGACCGGCGCAACGGAGGCGGTCTCGACGAGCTCGACCGACGTGGAGAAGGACCTGCTGGACGTCCTGATCCCGCTCTTCTCCGCCGACGAGATCACCGGCATGTTCATCTCGATGATGTTCGCCGGGCACCACACCAGCTCCGGCACCGCCGCGTGGACCCTGATCGAGCTGCTGCGCAACCCCGACGTGATGACGGGCGTGACCGAGGAGCTCGACGAGCTGTACGCCGACGGGTCGGCCGTGTCGTTCCAGGCGCTGCGCGAGATCCCCCGGCTGGAGGCGGCGCTGAAGGAGACGCTGCGGCTGCACCCGCCGCTGATCCTGCTGCTGCGCGTCGCCAAGCAGGAGATCGACCTGGGCGGGCACACGATCGAGCCCGGCACCATGGTCGGCGCGACCCCGCGGGTCTCGAACCGGATCGCCGAGGACTTCCCCGAGCCCGACACGTTCGACCCCAGCCGCTACCTCGACCCGCGCCAGGAGGACCTGCACCACCGCTGGACCTGGCTGCCGTTCGGCGCCGGCCGGCACCGCTGCGTCGGCAACGCGTTCGCGATGATGCAGCTCAAGGCGATCTTCTCGGTGATCCTGCGCGACTACGAGTTCGAGCTGCTGCAGCCGTCGGAGACCTACCGTGACGACTGCTCGAAGATGGTGATCCAGCTCGAGCAGCCGTGCCGGGTGCGGTACCGGAGGCGGTCATGAGGGTGGCCGCCGACCTCGACCTGTGCCAGGGACACCAGATGTGCCTGATCGAGGCACCCGAGGTCTTCGGCTTCGACGAGGACGCCGACCACGTCGAGATCCTCGACGAGCACCCCGACGAGGCGTTGCGGCCCCAGGTCGACAACGCCGTGCAGTACTGCCCCGCAATGGCCCTCTCGGTGGAGGAGGAGTGAACGTGCGCAAGGAGATGGAGGCGTTCTGGGAACGGTGGCTCGCCGCCAACCGGGACGCCGAGGCCGGCCGCGACTGGGGCGGCCTCGCGGACTTCTACACCGAGGACGCGACGTACGGCTGGATGTACACCCCCGACGAGCACTTCATGGCGGTCGGCCGCGAGGAGATCCGCGACGTACGCCCTCGGCACCGAGATGGCCGGCCTCGACGGCTGGCACTACGACTACGCCGCCACCGTCATGGACGAGTCGAACGGGATGATCGTCGGCTTCTGGAAGCAGCGCGCCGGCCTCACGGACGACGCGACCGGCCGGGAGTACGAGATCCGCGGGATCGGCGGCTCGTGGTTCGGCTGGACGCCCGACGGGTTCGCCTGGCAGCGCGACTGGTTCGACCTCGGCAGCGTGGCGACGACGTTCCTGGAGATCGCCGGCAGCGGGAAGGCGCCGCAGGGCCTGCTCGACCGGATGTCGCTGAACGGCATGGAGCAGCCGGGTCACTACCGGCACGACGACCTGCCGTCGACCGTCTGGCCTCCGGTGGTGGGCGACCGATGAGGGTCACCGACGCCATCCCCGCACCACGGATGCTGGTCGACGGCAAGCTCGTCGACGCGGCCGACGGGAGCGACGTACCCGATCCTGAACCCGGCCACCGGCCAGCAGATCGGGCAGTCCCCGGACGCCGCCCCGACCGACATGGAGGCCGCGATCGGTGCCGCGCGCCGGGCCTTCGACGAGACCGACTGGTCGACCAACCTCGAGCTCCGCATCCGCTGCCTGCGCCAGCTGCACCAGGCGCTGGTCGACCACGGCGACGAGATGCGCGCACTCACCACCGCCGAGGCCGGGGCGCCGGCGTTCCTGACGGCCGGCCCGCAGTACGACGTACCGGTGGAGGGGCTGCGGTGGACCATCGACCTCGCCGAGTCCTACGCGTGGGAGACCGACCTCGGTGTCGCCGAGCCGATGGGCATCCCGACCCGGCGCACGATCCGGCGCGAGGCGGTGGGGGTGGTCGCGGCGATCACGCCGTGGAACTTCCCCAACCAGATCAACCTGTCCAAGGTCGGCCCGGCCCTGCTGGCCGGCAACACGGTCGTGCTCAAGCCCGCGCCCGACACGCCCTGGGTGGCCTGCGAGCTCGGGCGGCTGGCCGCGGAGCACACCGACCTGCCGCCGGGCGTGCTCAACGTCGTGCCGACCCGCGACGTCGACGTCGCCATCGCGCTGACCACCGACGAGCGGGTCGACCTGGTGTCGTTCACCGGCTCCACCGCCACCGGCACCCGGATCATGCAGGCCGCCGCGCCGACGCTGAAGAAGGTGTTCCTCGAGCTCGGCGGCAAGTCGGCGGCGATCGTGCTCGACGACGCCGACCTGCCGGCGGCGGTCGGCACGGCGGCGTTCTCGGTCGCGCTGCACGCCGGCCAGGGCTGCGCGCTCACGACGCGGCTGCTGGTGCCGCGCGAGCGGTACGACGAGGCGGTGCAGGTCGCCGCGGACACGATGGCGATGCTCGCGCCCGGCGACCCGACCGACCCGGGCACCGTCTGCGGGCCGGTCATCTCGGCCGTCCAGCGCGACCGGGTCAAGCGCTACCTCGCCCTGGCGCTCGAGGAGGGCGGCACCTTCGCCTGCGGCGGAGGCGAGCCCGAGGGCAGGGACGGCGGGTTCTGGATCGAGCCGACGGTGATCGCGGGGCTGGACAACTCCTCGCGGGTGGCGCGCGAGGAGATCTTCGGCCCGGTGCTGGTCGTGCTGCCCGCACGACGGCGACGACGACGCGGTCCGGATCGCCAACGACTCGCCGTACGGGCTGTCCGGCTCGGTCGACAGCGGGTCACCCGAGCGGGCGCGCGCGGTGGCCCGACCGGATCCGCACCGGCACCCTCGCCGTCAACGGCGGCGTCTGGTTCAGCCCCGACGCGCCGTTCGGCGGCTACAAGCAGTCAGGTGTCGGCCGCGAGATGGGCGTCGCCGGCTTCGAGGAGTACCTCGAGACCAAGCTGATCGCGGAGGGGATCCGATGACAGCCGGTGAGGTGGTTTCGAGACAGGCGCTAGCGCGCCTTCCTCAACCACCGAACCAATCGGTGGTTGAGGAGGTTGCGCAGCAACCGTCTCGAAACCACCGCAGGAAGGGCAGTGCATGAGGTTCCAGGACAAGGTCGCGGTCGTCACCGGCGCGGCACAGGGCATCGGCGAGGCGTACGCGAAGGCGCTCGCGACCGAGGGCGCCGCGGTCGTCGTCGCCGACCTCAACGTCGAGTCCGGCGAACGGGTGGCCAAGGAGATCGAGGCCGCGGGCGGACGAGCGGTGTTCGTGCGCACCGACGTCTCCGATGCGGCGTCGGCCGAGGCGATGGCGGCCCGCGCCGTCGAGGAGTACGGCGGGATCGACCTGCTGGTCAACAACGCCGCGATCTACGGCGACATGCAGTTCGACCTGCTGATCACCGTCGACTGGGACTACTACCGCAGGTTCATGTCGGTGAACCTGGACGGCGCGCTGGTGATGACCCGCGCCTGCTACCGGCACATGCAGGCCCGCGGCGGCGGGGCGATCGTCAACCAGAGCTCGACCGCGGCGTGGCTCTACTCCGGCTTCTACGGCCTCGCCAAGGCCGGCATCAACGGGCTCACCCAGCAGCTCGCCCACGAGCTCGGCGGCATGAACATCCGGGTCAACGCGATCGCCCCCGGACCGACCGACACCGCGGCCACGCGCACCCAGGCCGGCGACGCCGCACACGAGCTGGTCAAGGGGCTCGCCCTGAAGCGGATGGGGCAGCCCGAGGACATGGTCGGCGCCTGCCTGTTCCTGCTGTCCGACGAGGCGGCCTGGCTGACCGGCCAGATCGTCAACGTCGACGGCGGGCAGGTGTTCAGGTGACCACCCTCGGCTTCGTCGGGCTCGGCAACATCGGCAAGCCGATGGCGCTCCGGCTCGCCGCGTGGCCCGGCGGCCTCGTCGTGTACGACGTCGACCCGGCCCCGCTGGCCGAGCTCGAGGCAGCCGGGGCGACGGTCGCCGGCAGCGTCGGCGAGGTCGCCTCGGCGTCCGACCTGGTGTCGGTGATGGTCCGCGACGACGACCAGGTGCGCGACGTGGTGTCCGAGCTCCTCGTGCAGGCCCGCGCCGGCGCGACCGTCGCGATCCACTCGACCGTCTCGCCCGACCTCCCGGCGAGCCTGGCGGAGCAGGCCGCACCCAAGGGGGTGCGGGTCGTCGACGCCCCCGTGAGCGGCGGGGCCATGGGTGCCCACGACGGCACGCTCGCGATCCTGGTCGGCGGCGACGACGAGGCGTTCGCGGCGTGCGCCGAGCCGTTCGCGTTGCTGGGCAGCGAGGTCGTCCACTGCGGCCCGGTCGGGTCGGGCACGGCCGCCAAGCTGGCCCGCAACCTCCTGCACTTCGTCGCGTTCACCGCCGCGGGCGAGGCGCAACGGCTGGCCGAGGCGGCCGGCATCGACCTGGTCGACCTGGGCCGGGTGGTCCGGCACACCGACGCGATCACCGGCGGGCCGGGCGCGATCATGCACCGCCCCACCACCGCGCCGGTCGCCGCGGACGACGGCTGGTTCGGGATCCTCGACCACGTGCGGGCGCTGGGCGAGAAGGACCTCGACCACGCCATCGGGCTGGCCGGGCGGCTCGGGGTCGACGTACCGATGGCGAGGTTCGCGCGCGAGCACCTCGCCCGTGCTCTCGGCCTGAAGGAGCAGCCATGACAGACGAACGCCGCCAGCGCGGCCTCGACAAGATGGAGGAGGTCTACGGCTTCGACGTGCAGGACGGGCCGGGCGACTTCTTCGGCTACACCGTCGAGCACCTCTTCGGCGAGATCTGGGACCGACCCGGTCTCGACGTCGCGCAGCGGCGGCTGCTGCTGATCGGCATGCTCGCCGGCCAGGGTGCCGACGACGTGAACTCGATCCAGCTCGAGGCGGCGTACACCCGTGGCGAGCTGGACGCCGATGCCCTGCGCGAGGTCGTGGTCTTCCTCGCCCACTACGCCGGCTGGCCGGTCGCCGCGCGGCTGAACATGGTCGTGGAGGGGATCATCGGCAAGCACTCTGGGACCATGGGGGAGTGACCGACCGGCTCTACGTCCCGCGCTTCAACGCCATGCCCGACGACGGGGTCCGCGACTTCGTCGAGGGCGTCGCCGCCGCCCAGCTGGTGACAGTGGGTGAGGACGGCGCGCCCGACGCGACCCTCCTGCCGGTGCTCTGGCGAGAAGACCGGTTGATCGGCCACTTCGCCCGCGCCAACCCGCACTGGAAGCGGATCACCGACGGTTCCGCGGGCCTCGCCGTCGTGACCGGCCCGGACGCCTACATCAGCCCGGCGTGGTACGCCACCAAGCGCGAGCACGGCCGGGTCGTCCCCACCTGGAACTACTCCGTCGTCCACCTGCGCGGCCCGGTGCGCGTCGTCGACGACGTCGACTTCCTGCGCGAGGTCGTCACCGCGCTCACCGACCACCACGAGTCGAAGCGTGACGAGCCGTGGGCGGTCACCGACGCCCCCGAGAAGTACGTCACCGGCCAGCTCCGCGCCATCGTCGGCGTCGAGATGGTGGTCGAGTCGGTGGAGGCCAAGGCCAAGCTCAGCCAGAACCGCTCCGAGGAGGACGTCGCCGGCGTCATCGAGGGACTGACCGGTACGCCGGGTGAGCCGGTCGCCGACGAGATGCGGTCACTGAACCCCTGACCGGCGGCCATGTCGCACCTGTCCAGCCGTCCTTGACGACGCTCCCGGCACGCGCCACCGTCGGAACAGGGGGCTGGGAGGGGATGTGGAGCCGGAGCTTCAGGCGGTCCTCGACGCTGCCGACGGGCAGGGGCGACGCGACGCCCTGCGCGAGGCGGTCGTGGTCCACGGCCTCGGGGCCTGGGAGGCGTTCTCGGACGTCGACGACGACCTGGCCCGGGAGGCGCTCGGCCTGCTCGAGGCCTGGTTCTCCGGGGCCCGCCTCACCGACCGGGCCGACGAGCCGGACCGACGCCTCCGAGCCGCGGAGCAGGCGCGCGCCGAGCGGGGCGACGCGGTCCCCGAGTTCGACCGCTGGTACGCCGAGGCCGTGCTGGCCCTGCCCCCCGGCCACGAGAGGCGAGACGTCGCCGAGGCGGCCGCCGTCCTCGAGGCGCACCTGACGGCCGTCCGGACGCGCGACGACCCGTCGGAGGCGGTGCTCACGATCGCCGCGCTCCTCGACACCGACGACGGCTCCGAGGACCTGCTCGACGAGGGCCTCGACCGGCTCGACGAGGCCGACGACGACGCGGTCGACGCGTTCCAGCTGGCCGGCGAGAGCTACGCGTCGCGCCGGCACCTCGCGGCCCGCGACGCTGGTGACGAGTCCGAGGCCGAACGCTGGCAGGAGCGGAAGGCGGCGTTCCTCTCCGAGGGTGAGGACCTCGGCAGCCTCGCGTCGCAGGCCGCGATGTTCGACTCCCAGGACCGGTGGGCGGAGGCGGCGGAGCTGTACGGCCGGGTGGTCGCGGGCTCGGATCTCGCGCGGGACGTCGTCCAGCCGCTGGCGATCAGGGAGGGGGAGCTCCGTCTGCTCACGGGCGACCTCGCCCGCGCCATCGAGGTCCTCGAGGCGGTCGCACCGCACGCGCAGGCGCGCTACCTCACCGCGGTGCGCGACGAGGACCGGGCCGAGGCGCGCGACTACCTCGGCCAGTGCTGCGACCTGCTGGCGGCCTGCCGGGCCCGGACGGACGACTGGAGCGGTGCCCTGGAGGCGCTCGACCGGCCCCGTGGCCTGCTGAGCCGCTACCTGCACGCGCTGCGCCTCACGCGTGAGGGACGGGACCTGCTGGCCCTGCAACGGCAGATCGATGCCGCGACGCGCGGCGTGGGCGCGCAGCAGGGCGGCGCCGGCGACGGCGTACCCGAGCAGGTGGAGCTCCTCGAGCGGTACCGGCGGATGCTCCCGCAGCTCGACCCGCGCTCCTGGCCAGTCCGGCCCTGGCCGACGTCGGTGCCGCCCTGGAGCCGCACGAGCTCGTGCTCTCGATCGGGGTCCACCACACCGGTTCCCTCCTGATCGGCGTCGCGCCCGGCGACGTCGACGAGCCCAGCGGGCGGCTGCTGCGCGAGGACCTCGACGTGAACGGCTGGCTCGAGGTCCTGGCCGCCGCCGGCGGCGACTGGGTGCTGGCGCCGGCGGATCAGACCGGCAGCGAGGCCGAGCCCGGTCTCGAGGCGTCGATCCACGAGACCGACGCCGCCGTCGGCGCGTGGCTGCGCGACCTGCTCGACCGGCACGGAGCCACCCGGCTGACAGTCATCCCCGAAGGGATGCTCCACCTGATCCCGTGGTCGGCCCTGCCCAGCCTCGAGGGCGTGGACGTGGTGATGGCCGCGGGCCTGAGCGAGGTCCTGGCCGGCCGCGCGGAGGTGCCGCCGGTGCTGCCCGACACGCTCGTCGTGGCGAACCCGACCCTCGACCTCCACGTGTCCGCTGCCGCGTGCCGGGCGGCGGCCGCGTCGCTGCCGGCAGGGTTCCGGGTGACCGAGCTCCGCGAAGAGGCCGCCACCGAGCCGAAGGTGGTCACCGCCCTGGCCGAGCACGGTGTCCTCCTGTTCGCGGGCCACGGTCGGGCGGACATCGGACAGTCGGGCATGGAGCTGCACCCACACCTGGCCCTCGACCAGCCGGGGGACCCGTTCCCCCGCTGGGCGTCCGCCGTCAGCGGTTGGACGGAGATGACTCCGCAGGACGACGACGATCCGCTGTGGGTCGAGCGCCGCGCCGACGTACCCGACGTGGGCCGGCTGGTCGAGCGCGAGTGGGTCGGCACGCCCCGGGTCGATCGTCGGCTGGAGCACTCGGGAGGAACGGTGGTCGGCACGTACGCCGGCGACCGACTGCTGCGGCTCTGCGAGCTGTGGTCGGCGACCGACATGATGCTCGCCGACGCCCTGGAGACGTGTCGGCTGGCGGTGCTCGTGGCGTGCTCCTCGGCGGCGGGCGTGGGGCGGGTCGAGGAGTCACCGACCGTGCCGATCAGCCTCCAGCTGGCCGGTGTCGACACGGTGGTCGGCACCCGGTGGGAGGTCGCGGAGGGCTATGCCGCCCTGTGGATCCTGGGCTTCCTGGAGCTGCTGGGCGGGCAGAGCGGCGGCCGGCTCGACGTACCCGCCGCCGTCCGGCGTACGAGCGAACGCCTCAGCGCGCTCGGGCTCGCCGAGGCACAGGCACTCCTCCTGGGCCTCGCGGACCGGACCGACGATCCCTTCGCGGCGATGGAGCTCGAGGCCTACGCTCACCACCTGGCCGGCGACGCACCGTTCGCGTCGCTCGTCCACGCGCAGGCCTTCTACGTCACCGGACGACCCGTCCTCGAGTTCCAGGCGGTGAACGCATGAACCTCGACGAGCTGCGCGACCTCGTGCACACCCCCGACGCGTCCAGCGAGGAGGCGCCGCTGCTCCGCCTCGACCAGGACGACGACCTTCCGGGGCTGGTGCGGTGGTTCGGCGAGGACCGGACCCGCCAGGTGGTCACCTTGGTCGTCGAGGGCGACCAGATCGGGTACCTGCGACGGCAGGACGTCTACGACCTCGTCCAGCCGGGCGCGATGGGGGTGGGCGACTCCGGCCGGACGATGCTGCCCGGTACGTCGACCGGCTGGACCGTGATCCTCCTCGACTGTCCCGAGGACGGGTGCCCGGACAGCCCCGTGTACGCCGTCCGGTTCGACGCCGCCCACCCGCCGCGCTGCACGCGCCACGACCTCCCGCTGGCCCCCCGATGAACCTCGCCGAGGTCCTGGGCCTGGCGCGCGGCTTCGGCCCACGGTTCGGCCTGGTCTCGCTCCTCCCGACGGCGATGCTCGCGGTCATCGTGCTGTTCCTCGTGTGGGGTGGCGCCCCGCAGGACGCGCCCGACGTCGACGCGCTCCTGGACCGGGCGCAGGACCTGGACGGCTGGTCACTCGCCCTGCTCTTCCTCGCGCTGTCGGTGTTCACCCTGGTCGTGGAGCCGCTCCAGCTGCTGCTCGTGCGGGTGCTGGAGGGCTACTTCCCCGGACCCCTCGGACGCCCGGGCACGAGCCGCCAGCGGCGCAGGTGGGCGGCGCTGGACGCCCGCACCCGGCACCAGGGCTCGGCGCCCACTCCCGAGCAGGTGCTGGCCATGGGCGCGGCCGCGAGCGAGCTGCGCCGACGGTTCCCGGCCGATCCGGAGCACCTCCTGCCGACGGCGCTGGGGAACGCCCTGCGCGCAGCGGAGTCCGGCGCGGGGGAGCCGTACGGGCTCGACGCCGTCGTCGTGTGGCCGCGGCTCTACCCGCTCCTGTCCGAAGGGACGCGAGCCGTCGTCGACGACCAGCGCGACGGACTCGACCGGGCGGTCCGGTTCTGCGCCGCCTTCGCGCTCGCGGCCCTGGTGTCGGTCGTCCTGCTGGCGACCCACGGCTGGTGGCTGCTCGTGCCCGTCGTCAGCCTGGCGTTGGCCTGGATCTCCTACCGAGGCGCCGTCCAGGCGGCGATGGCGTACGGCGAGGGCATCCGGGTGGCCATCGACCTGCACCGCTTCGACCTGCTCGCCGCCCTGCACCTGGCGCTCCCGCCGACGTTGGAGGAGGAGCGGGCAGGGAACGCGCGCCTGTCGTCGTTCCTCCTGCAGGGGCACCCGGCGGACTTCGTGTACGACCACGGGTCCGCTCCCGACGCGGACGCCGGGCCGGGTGCGGGCGGGATCTGAGCCGGTCAGTCCTCCTTCGCCAGCCTGACCTCGAAGCCCGTCTCCGGGTACTCGGTCGGCGAGGGATCGACCGCCATCCGCAGGTCGCCGCCGGACGTGTGGGTGAAGACCACCGTCCACGGGTTGCAACCGTCACCGATCGACTCGAAGTCCATCGTCAGCTTGGAGCTGGTCGCGTCGGTCACGGTGAGCGGACCGGCGTAGCAGGCGGAGTTTCCGCTGTCGAGGTTCCCCTTCTCGAGCCCTTCTCCCAGGACGGCCCGGAACTCGGCCGCGCTGCCGTCGCCGACGTGTCCGTTCCCGTGCCAGGAGCCGTCGAAGGACGCCGGGATGGTCGACGCATGGCCTTCCCGGATGGCGAACCACCAGACGGCGACGGCCACCAGCAGGACGACGACGGCGGCCGCGCCGGCCGCCAGCAGGCGTCGGCGGCCGCCCTGACGGACCGGCGCGGGCGGTGCGGGAGGTGCCGGAGGTGCCGCGGCCGCCGTTGTCGGCGGGGGAGGTGCGGCGGGAGGGGCCTGCGGATCCCCGAGCGCCGCCGCCGCGGCCGTTGCGACGGCGCGTGAGTCGTCCTCGGCGAGCTCCTCGAGCGCCTGCCGTGCGGCCAGGGCGAGACCCAGGTGGCGTCCGCGGAGCACGCGGACGAGCTCCTCGACGGCGCCCGTGCGAACGCCGGCCAGCGGGCTGTCGATGGAGTGCTGGAGCTCGGGTGGAAGCTCCGCCGGCTGCGTGACAGGGGTGCTCCGCCGGGCGATGACCAGGTCTCCCTGCACGCCGTACGTCCACTTGCCCGGCGTCTGGTGCGGAGTGGCCTCACGCACGGCGTCGTAGACGTACTCGTAGAGCTCGTCGAGGTCGACGTACCCGTCCTGGTCGCGGTCGGCCTCACCCGACGTGAGTCCGGCGACCATCGCGGTCGTGAACACCGACGGTGGCGGATCGCCGGACTCGGTGAGCTCGCCGCCCTCGAACGCGTACTCGACGGCGCCCGACGCCGTGATGACCGCGCGCCCGCGTCCGGTGAACCTGTCCTCCAGGTCCATCACCTTGGCGGCCCGCGTGGTCATGCCGCGCTCGAAGGCGCCGGCGTAGCAACAGTCGAGCAGGAGCACGATCCGGCGCGACCTGCTGCGGGTCATCCGGCTGTTGACGAAGTTGGCCGCGACCCCGGTGGCGCCCAGCAGGCGCAGCTTGGTGTTGGCCATCGCGAAGTAGAGCTCGCCCTCCTGGTCCTTGATGCCGTGGCACGAGAAGTGCACGAGCAGCAGGTCGTCGGGCGAGCGGTCGGCGAAGAAGTCCTCGACCGCCTCGTTCACCACGTGGGCCGGCTCGTTGAGCAGCGTGCGCACCTCGAACCCGCCGATGTCCGGGTCGCTCAGCACGCCGGCCAGCGCGTCGGCGTCCGCCGCCGGTGCCCGGAGGGCGGTGAGGCCCGGGTCGTCGTAGTCGGTGCTGGCCACGATCAGCGCGTGCCGCCTGCCACGCGCGGACCCGAGCCAGGCCCCGTCCGTCATCTGCCCAGTGTGGTGCCGCGCATCGGCCGGGGGAAGCACCCGGCGGCGCGGCGGCGAGGTGGTACGGCTCAGCTCCCGATCCGGGTCCGGACCTCGAACAGCTCGGGGAAGAACGTCAGGTCGAGCGCGCGGCGGAGGAAGTCCACGCCGGACGAGCCGCCGGTGCCGACCTTGTGGCCGATCGTGCGCTGCACGACCTGGAGGTGGCGGAACCGCCACTCCTGGAAGTTGTCCTCGATGTCGACCAGCTCCTCGCAGGTCTCGTAGACGCCCCAGTGGCCCTGCGGGTCGGCGTACACGCCGGCGATCGTGTCCACGAGGTCGGCGTTGAGCCGGTAGGGCTGGGACCAGTCGCGGTCGAGCAGCTCGGGGGGTACGGCGTACCCGGCGCGCGAGAGGTAGGCCAGGAACTCGTCGTACAGGCTCGGCTGGAGGAGCAGCTCGTGGAGCTCGGCGCGTGCCTTCTCGTCGTGCTTGAACACGTCGACCATGTCGGCGTTCTTGTTGCCGAGCAGGAACTCCACCTCGCGGTACTGCGCCGACTGGAAGCCCGAGCTGGTCGCGAGGAACGGCCGGATCTCGGCGTACTCGCTGGGGGTGAGCGTGGCGAGCACCGTCCACTGGTCGGTGAGCACGTGCTGGATGTGCTTGATCCGGGCCATCCGCTTCAGCGCCGGCGCGAGCTCGTCGGCGCGGAGCAGGTCGCGGGCCGAGCGCAGCTCGTGGACCATCAGCTTCAGCCACAGCTCCGAGGTCTGGTGCTGGACGATGAACAGGAGCTCGTCGTGCTGCGGCGGGTCGCTCTGGGGCTGCTGGGCGGAGAGGAGCAGGTCGAGCCGGAGGTAGTCGCCGTACGACATCCGCTCGGCGAAGTCGCGCTCGATCCCGGCCTCCAGCTCGCGCTTCCGCTTGCTCGTGCTCCCGTCACCCGCCATGACCGCAACCTATCCACCGAATGGACGACGCGGGGCGGGGGAGCCGTCGGATACCTTCAGCCCATGACCTCGTCCACCGTCCCGCGGAGCGGCCGCCAGGTCCGCCTGTGGGAGCCCGGCTGGCCGGTGCCGGTCGGGTCGGTCCTCGGCGTCCACCGCCGGGGGAGGGGGGACCCGACGTACAAGATCGACCTCGCCGGCCGCCACTGGCGGGGTCTGCGCACGCCCCAGGGCCCGGCCACCTTGATGGTCGACTCGAGGCTGCACTCCGGCGAGGTGTACTCCGCCGCGTTCGGTCCCGGGGCCGAGTGGGCGCTCGCGTCGGTGCCGGGGCTGCTCGGCGCGTACGACGACCCGAGCGGGTTCGAGCCGCGGCACCCCGTCATCGCCCAGGCCCACGCCATCCACCAGCACTGGCGGTTCGGCCGGACCGGGCTGGTCATGGACTCGCTGCTGCCGTCGATCATCGAGCAGAAGGTCACCGGGCAGGAGGCCTTCGGCGGGTTCCGGGCGCTGGTCCAGCGGTACGGCGAGCGGGCGCCGGGTCCCGGGCACGACCTCGACCTGTGGGTCCAGCCGGCATCCCGACGTGCTGCGCGTCATCCCGTCGTGGGAGTGGCTGAAGCTGCACATCGACCCCGCCCGGTCGCGGGCGGTCGTGATGGCCGCGCGCGTGGCCGACTCGATCCAGCGGATCAGCGGCCTCGACGGTGACGAGGCAGACTCGCGGCTGCGCAGCCTGCCCGGCGTCGGGGTGTGGACCAGCGCCGAGGTGCGCCAGCGAGCGCTCGGTGACCCGGACGCGGTGTCGTTCGGCGACTACCACGTCGCCAAGGACATCGGGTGGGCGCTGACCGGCGAGCAGATGGACGACCTGCAGCTCGCCGAGCTGCTCGAGCCGTGGCGGCCGCAGCGCGGCCGGGTGCAGGCGCTGGTCACCATGTCCGGGCTCCGCCGGCCGCGGCACGGTCCGCGGATGGCGCCGCGGACACACCTGCCCAGCCCGTGACACCTGTGACCCGCGGTCACGGCTAGCGTGGGGCCGTGCCCGCCGATCTCGCCGTCCTGCGCACCGCCGACGCCGACGCTGCCGCGCGGTTCTTCGCCGAGGCGGACCCCGAGGAGCTGGTGCGCGCGGTGTCCGAGACGTCGGACGCCGACCTGCTGGAGCTGATCGGGCGCGACCAGGTCCGGCCGGCCGCGGTCGAGGGCATCCTGGCCCGCCTGCACGAGTTCTCGCTGCCCGATCGGGTGGCCCGGCTGCGGGGCGTCGTCCGGTTCGACCTCGACCGACGAGGGACGGTGCTGGAGCGCCACGCACTGTCGTTCGCCGACGGCGAGATGACCCTCGTGCCGGACGCCGCCGCCGACCTGCCCGCCGACGTCGTACTGCGGACCAGCCTGCTGCGGTTCGTGCGCCTGGTGAGCGGGGAGTACAACGCCGGGCTGGAGTACCTCGCCGGTGGCCTCGACATCGACGGCGACGCCGACCTGGCTCTCGGTGTGGGCGGGATCTTCAAGGTGCCGGGCACCGGCTCGGTCGCGGTCGACCCGCGGGAGCTGGACCCGGTCGAGGTCGCGACCGTGCTGGGGAGCGTCAAGGGCGCGCACCTGAAGAAGGTGATGCGCTCGGGTTTCCGGCAGGTGGTGCTGAGCGAGATCTTCCGCAGGCTCCCGGACTTCGTGAACCCCGCCCGCGCGGCGAAGCTCGACATCTGTGTCGGCTTCCGGCTGACCGGCAACCCGTCGGGTGAGGTCGAGCGGTACGTCGTCCGCATCGAGCGTGGCGTGACGAGTGTCGTCGAGGGGGATGCGGGTGGATGCGGGGGATGGTCGGGGGGACGGGGATGCGGGTGGTGCGGGTGGATGCGGGGGACTCAGGGGAGGCCCGGGACGCGACGGTGACATGTGAGGGTCACGACTTCCTCCGGCTGGCCACCGGACACCTCAACCCGGTCCTCGGCGTACTCAAGGGCACGCTGAAGGTGAAGGGCGACAAGGGCAAGGCGCTCCAGCTCAGCGGCGCGATCGACATCCCCCAGGCTCGCTAGTAGTTGCCGTTTGGTCCCCAACCGCAAGGAAGTGCACAGATTTCGTGCGGTTTGTGACCAATCGTGGGCCTGGGGGACGCCCGCCACCGAGCTCGTCGACGGATCACGAGACCGCACCTTCGGGGGCAGCGATCGTTGCGGATTGGTCCCCAACCGCAAGGAAGTGCACAGATTTCGTGCGGTTCGTGACCAATCGTGGCACCCAGGCAACGCCCGCCACGGACCTCGCCGACGAAACACAGGACCGCACCTTCGAAGGCGAACGCGCAGCGGACTCGGACCACCCCCGGCGGTGTCTGGGAAAATCGCGTCATGGGAGGCGACGAGCGGTTCCCGTCGCGGCCGTTCCTGCTGTACTGGCAGGCCCAGGCTGTCTCGGGGTTCGGCAGCTACATCACCCTGCTCGCCCTGCAGACGCTGGTGGTGCTGACACTCCACGGCTCGGCGACCCAGGTCGGCTGGCTGAACTCGGCTCGCTGGTTGCCGTACCTGGTCCTCGGCGTCGTGGTCGGCGCGCTGGTCGACCGCCACGCCCGGCGCCCGATCATGATCACCACGGACCTCGCCCAGGCGGCTCCTGTTGGCGACCATCCCGCTCCTGTGGTGGTGGGACCTGCTGTCGTTCCCGGCACTCCTGGCGATCGTGATGGCGTACGGGACCGCAGGAGTGATCAACGGTGCAGCTGCGATGTCGTTCCTTCCTCGCCTGGTGGCACCCCAGCATCTGCAGCCGGCGCATGCGCGCGTCGACGGCGCCGATGCCGTCGCGATGACCACCGGCCCGGCGCTCGGCGGCCTGCTGGTGAGCGCGCTCGGCGCCCCGATCGCCGTCCTCGCGGACGCCCTGACCTACCTCTACTCCGCCGCCGCGCTGAGCCGGATCGACGTGACCGAGCCCGGTCCGAAGGCGGGAGCCACGGCCAGGCACCTCCTGCTCGAGATCCGCGACGGGATCAGATGGGTGTACCGCGGTTCCGGGCTGGCCACCCTGGCCATCGCCACGCACGGCTGGTTCATCGGCAACGCGATCGTCGGGGTGGTCCTGGCGCCGTACGCCCTCGACGACCTCAGCCTGACGCCCTTCCAGTTCGGCATCATCGGAGCAGTCGGCGGGGTCGGCGCCCTCATCGGGGCCGCGATCACCACCGCGGTCGGCGTCCGGCTGGGAACGGGTCGCACGATCATCGCCTGCCACGTCGTCACGACCGGCGGCGTGCTGGTCATGGTCGCTGCCGGCCCACACCTGGACGCGTGGGTCTCGTTCGCGGTTCTCGCTGCGGGACAGGGGCTCTACGGCCTGGCCATGGGCATGAGCAACTCCCACGAGATGAGCTTTCGCCAGCTCGTCACCCCCGACGAGCTGCAGGCCCGGACCAACACCACGCTGCGCTCCCTCAACCGGGCCGTCATGGTCATCGCCGCACCCGTGGCCGGCATCCTGGCCGACGCGTGGGGGATCCGCCCCGTGCTCGTCGTAGCGGCGGCCGTCTTCGCGCTCGTGGCGGCCGGACTCGCCGCCTCGTCCTTCCGCACCGTCCGAGCGCCGGTGTTGTGACTGCCCTCAGAGCAGCGGACGCAGCGGCGCCAGGACGAACTCGGTGAACTTCCGGTGCAGGTCGCGCGCCTCCCACTCGGCGCTGGTCAGCTCCAGGCAGTTCGACTCGTCCACCCGGAAGATCTCCTCCAGCGTCTTCGCCAGGGACTCGTCGATCACCTCGAGGCAGACCTCGTAGTTGCCCTGGAGGCTGAGCCGGTCGATGTTGGCGGTGCCGACGGTCGTCCAGGTGCTGTCGATGGTGGCGGTCTTGGCGTGCACCATCGCGTCGCGGAACCGCAGGATCCGCACGCCCGCGTCGAGCAGCTGCGAGAAGTAGCCCCGCGAGATCCAGTCGGCCACGATGTGGTTGGACTTCAGCGGGATCAGGAGGCGTACGTCGACCCCGCGCTGCGCCGCGTCCTTGAGCGCGTCGACGAAGTCCTGGTCGGGGATGAAGTAGGCGTGGGTCATCCACACGTTGCGGCTCGACCGCAGGATCGCCTCGATGTACATCGCCCGGATCGGGAACATCCACAGCCGCGGCACGTTGCGGTGCAGCCGGATCCGCGGCTCCCACGTCGACGCCGTCTCCATCAGCAGCGGACGCTCGCTCGGCCCGAACCGCCGGCGCCGGTTGAGGTTCCAGAAGTCGGCGAACGACCGCTTCATGTCCCACACGCCCGGCCCGGTGACCCGGACGTGGGTGTCGCGCCACTCGGTCGCGTACGGCGTCCCGATGTTGTAGCCGCCCACGAACCCGACGCGGTCGTCGACGACCAGGATCTTGCGGTGGTTGCGGCCGTAGCGGCGCAGGTCGAAGAAGCGCCAGCCGGCGGCGTACACCGGGTAGCGCAGCACCTTCATCGGCGCCGGGAACCGCTTGAACCGCGGCGAGACGACCAGGTTGGCGAACCCGTCGTACACGCAGTAGACCTCGACCCCGCGCCGGGCCGCGTCCGCGAGCGCGGACTTGAACCGCTCACCGACCTCGTCGCCCTTCCAGATGTAGGTCTCGAAGAGGATCTGCTTCCGGGCGCCCTCGATCGCGGCCAGCATGTCGTCGTACAGGTCGCGCCCGTAGGTGTACGTCGTCACCGACCCGTCGCCGATGTCGACCGTGCGTGGCGGCGTGGTCGGGAACGGCTTCGGCTTCTTGCCCCGCCGCCGGTAGGAGTCGACCAGGGACATCCCGATCGCGAGGGCGAGCTGCGCCCCCAGGAGAGTGAGGAGGGTACGGCGCAGGACCCGCAGCGCCCGCCCGGCCCCCGTCTCGCTCCGTCGCCTCACGGCGCCAATCTAGCGAGGAGTCGTCCGGAGCCCCGGGAATGGCGCAGGAGTACGCCGAACGTGAACTCGCTGGGGCCCTGTCGGAGGCCCCGTCTACGCTCGAACCCATGCGACCAGTCACCGACCTCGAGCGCCGGGTGGCGCCGTTCAAGGTGGAGTCCGACTACGTGCCGTCGGGCGACCAGCCGACCGCGATCAAGGAGATCACCGAGCGGCTCCACGCGGGCGAGAAGGACGTCGTCCTGCTCGGCGCGACCGGCACCGGCAAGACGGCGACGGTCGCGTGGGTGGCCGAGCAGGTGCAGCGCCCGCTGCTGGTCATGCAGCCCAACAAGACGCTCGCCGCCCAGTTCGCCAACGAGCTGCGCCAGCTGTTCCCCAACAACGCGATCGAGTACTTCGTCTCCTACTACGACTACTACCAGCCCGAGGCCTACGTCCCCCAGACCGACACCTACATCGAGAAGGACTCCTCGATCAACGAGGAGGTCGAGCGGCTGCGCCACTCCGCGACCAACTCCCTGCTGACCCGGCGCGACGTGATCGTGGTGTCGACGGTGTCCTGCATCTACGGCCTCGGCACGCCCCAGGAGTACGTCGACCGCATGCTGCGGCTGCGGGTCGGCGAGGAGCACGACCGCGACTCGATCCTGCGCCGGCTGGTCGAGATCCAGTACACCCGCAACGACATGACGTTCACCCGCGGCACCTTCCGGGTGCGCGGCGACACCCTCGAGATCTTCCCGGTCTACGAGGAGCACGCCGTGCGCGTGGAGTTCTTCGGCGACGAGGTCGAGCGGCTGATGACGCTCCACGCCGTGACCGGCGAGGTCCTCACCGAGGACCAGGAGCTCTACGTCTTCCCGGCCACCCACTATGTCGCCGGCCCCGAGCGCATGGAGCGGGCGATCCAGGGGATCGAGACCGAGCTCGACGACCAGCTCGTGAAGTTCGAGCGGGAGGGCAAGCTGCTGGAGGCGCAGCGGCTGCGGATGCGCACGACGTACGACATCGAGATGATGCGCCAGGTCGGGTCCTGCTCCGGCATCGAGAACTACTCGATGCACATCGACGGCCGCTCCCGCGGCTCGGCACCCAACTGCCTGCTCGACTACTTCCCCGAGGACTTCCTCCTCGTCGTCGACGAGTCCCACGTCGCGGTGCCGCAGATCGGCGGCATGTACGAAGGCGACATGTCCCGCAAGCGCAACCTGGTCGAGCACGGCTTCCGGCTGCCGAGCGCGATGGACAACCGTCCGCTGCGGTGGGAGGAGTTCCTCGACCGGATCGGGCAGACGATCTACCTCTCGGCGACGCCGGGCGACTACGAGCTCGACAAGGTCGGCGGCGACACGGTCGAGCAGATCATCCGTCCCACCGGGCTGATCGACCCCGAGGTCGTGGTGAAGCCGACCAAGGGCCAGATCGACGACCTGATCCACGAGATCGGGGTCCGCACCCAGCGCAACGAACGGATCCTGGTCACGACGCTGACCAAGAAGATGTCCGAGGACCTCACCGACTACCTCCTCGAGGCCGGCGTCCGCACCCGCTACCTCCACTCCGAGGTCGACACGCTCAAGCGGATCGAGCTGCTGCGCGACCTGCGCCTCGGCGACTACGACGTACTCGTCGGCATCAACCTGCTGCGCGAGGGCCTCGACCTGCCCGAGGTGTCCCTGGTGTCGATCCTCGACGCCGACAAGGAGGGCTTCCTGCGCTCCGACAAGTCGCTGATCCAGACGATCGGCCGCGCGGCCCGCAACGTGTCCGGCCAGGTGCACATGTACGCCGACCGGATCACGCCGTCGATGGAGTCGGCGATCGACGAGACCAACCGTCGCCGGGCCAAGCAGGTCGCCTACAACACCGAGAAGGGGATCGACCCCCAGCCGCTGCGCAAGAAGATCGCCGACATCACCGAGATGCTGGCCCGCGAGGACGAGAACACGCAGGCCCTGCTGGCGACCTGGGCCGGCACCGCCGCGAGCGGCCGCGCCGGCAAGGTCAAGGCGAAGGCTCCGGTGCCCGGCCTCTCCATGGAGGCCGCGAGCAAGCACGCCCCCGACCTCGCCGGGCTGCCGAGCGAGGAGCTCGCCGGCCTGATCCAGGAGCTCACCGACCAGATGCGGGCCGCGGCCGCCGAGCTGCAGTTCGAGGTGGCCGCCCGGCTCCGTGACGAGATCTCCGACCTCAAGAAGGAGCTACGCCAGATGATGGAAGCGACCAAATGAGTGACGTACGCCAGGTCCAGGTGACCTTCGACTGCGCCGACCCGCGCGCCCTGTCCCTGTTCTGGAACGACGTGCTCGGCTACGAGCTCCCACCGCCACCGCCGGGCTTCGACTCCTGGGACGCCTTCGCCGAGACGCTGCCGCCGGAGCACCGCAACATGGCCTCCGCCTCGCAGGACCCCCACGGCGTCGGCCCGCGGCTGTTCTTCCAGCAGGTCCCCGAGGGCAAGTCGGTCAAGAACCGCCTCCACCTCGACGTCCGGGCCGCCCCGGGGCTCGAGGGCGACGAGCGGATGGCCGCGCTCGAGGCGGAGTGCGAACGCCTCGTCGGCCTCGGCGCGACTCGCCAGCAGCGGTTCGAGCCCGCGCCGCCGATGAGCGGCGGCCACATCATCATGCAGGACCCCGAGGGCAACGAGTTCTGCCTCGACTGAGCCGGCCCGATGACCTGGGACTTCACGCGCCACGTCGCCGTGTTCAACCGCGCCGTGGCCACCAAGCAGTGGGGCGAGCTCGTCGACCTGTTCGACGCCGACGCCGTGATGGAGTTCGTCGGGGCTCCGGCCCCTCCGGTCCGGGGTCGTGAGGCGATCGCCGCGGCGTACGCCGCCGACGGGCCCGACGACACCATCGAGCTGACCGGCCCGGTCACGCACGAGGGTGCCGAGGAGGTCGTTCCCTACCGCTGGCAGATCACGGGCCGCACCGGCACCATGCGCGCGACCGTCGACGGCGACCGGCTGCGACGTCTGGTCGTCACCTTCGACCCCGACGACGGTGGCACGGACCCGGTCCTCGACTGGCTGCTCGACTCCGACCCGTCGATCCGGTGGCAGGTGATGCGTGACCTGCAGGACGTCCCCGAGCCCCAGTGGCGCCGGGAGCGCGCCCGCGTCGAGACCGAGGGGTTCGGTGCCCGACTGCTGGCCCTGGAGGACGACGACGGGCAGTGGGCCGGGGGCACCTTCCTTCCCCGCGACTTCGAGCCCAGCGAGTGGGAGGAGGTCGGCCAGCCGTGGACGGCGACGACGTACGCCCTGTCCCAGCTGCGCGAGCTCGGTCTCGACCCGACCTCCGAGTCGGCGGTGCGCGCCGTACGCCTCGTCGGCGAGAACGCGCGGTGGTGGGACGACGACGACTACCCGTTCTGGGGCGGAGAGACGGAGGAGTGCATCAACGGCCGCGTGGTCGCCGACGGCGCCTACTTCGGGGTGGACATGGCTCCGCTGGTCGGCCGGCTCCTGGGGGAACAGATGGAGGACGGTGGCTGGAACTGCGAGCGTCCCAACGGTTCCACCCGATCCTCGTTCGCCACCACCATCAACGTGCTGGAAGGGCTGCTCGAGCACGAGCTCGCCACAGGCGGCACCGAGGAGTCCCGCGCGGCCCGGCGCGCCGGCGAGGAGTTCCTGCTGCAACGCCGGCTCTTCCGCCGCCTCAGCACGGGCGCGCCGGCCGACGAGGCGTTCCTCTCGTTCATCCACCCGAACCGGTGGCGCTACGACGTGCTGCGTGCGCTCGACTACTTCCGCGCCGCCGCCGCTCTCGGTGACGGCGTGCCCGATCCCAGGCTGGCCGATGCGATCGACCACGTGCGTGCCAAGCAGGCTCCCGACGGGAGGTGGCTGCTCGACGACACCCCGAGGGGCCGCACCTGGTTCGCCGTCGACGGCGGCGTGGGTCTGCCGTCGAGGTGGCTGACCCTGCGGGCGCTCCGCGTGCTCCGGTGGTGGGCAGCCACACAGGTGAGCCCGTCGACGGTCCGGCCTACGTAGGCTGACGCCATGACGACCATCGACCTCGGCCGACCCGTCCAAGGGGACGTGGTGGACCTGATCCTCGACGACCATCGCCTGTTCGAGACCCTGCTCCGCGACCTGCGCGACAGCAGCAGCGACCGCGACGCCGTACGCCGGGCGTTCGCCACGCTGCACGTCGCCCACGCGGAGGCGGAGGAGAAGCACGTCTACCCCAAGCTGCGCCGCAAGCGCGCGGTCGGCGAGCACGAGGCGGAGCACGGCGTCGAGGAGCACGCCGAGGGCCACGAAGCCCTGCTCGCGGTGCTGGAGCTGAAGGGCACCGACACCCAGGCCTTCGACGACGCCGTGGAAGAGCTCGCCAAGGTGGTCAACCACCACCTCACCGAGGAGGAGCTGACCATCCTCAACCCGGCGCGGGACGAGGTCGGCCCGCAGGTCCGCGCCGACCTCGGGGAGCAGTTCGCGACCGAGCGCAACCAGCAGATCGACGACAACTGCGGAACCCTCACCAACGTCCGGCGGATCGTCGCCAGCGCGCGCCGCGAGGGCCTGCTCGACGACGACGATGACGACGACGAGTGAGTGACGGGGTCTAGCGCCCGGGGTGGGCCATGGTGTCGACGGCGACAGTGACGGCCAGCAGCAGCGCCCGGTTCTGGCCGGGCGCGATCTCGACGCCGTAGGTGTCCCGGGCCCGGAACCACTTCTTCGAGACCTGGGCGATCGTGCCGTCGTCGTCCTCGATCTCGTACTCGTGGTCGACGATGTTGCCCTGCACCTTCCACTCCCGGTCGCCGGCCAGGTCCACCTTCCATCGCTCTCGCAGCGGCGAGATGAGCGCCTTGTGCACCAGCGCCATCCGCTCGCCGTCGGGATCCTCGATGGCCATGGAGTCGCGGATGTGCAGGACCCGGGTCTGGATCCGGCACAGCTGGGTGCCGTGTGCGTCCTCGAGGTCCAGGGTGTTGCGCACCCTCATCGCCTTCCCGTCGACGCGGAAGACCCGTTCGCCGTCGGCGTTCTGGATCCAGTAGTCGTCGCCGATCGAGACCAGCTTCTGTCGCATCTGGAAGCGGCTGGCGTCGCCACCGCGACCGAACGTCTCACGCTTCTCGCGACGCTTGTCGCGCCGATCCCGCATGCCCATCGGCCCTCCCTGCCACGCTGGTCCGGGCTCAGCCAATCTGCAGGTGAAGTGCTCGGGACCACCCGAATCGGGCCAACGCCCCGAGAATGCGCCGTCGACTAGATTCGGCTCGTGGATGTGGAGGCGATGCTGACCTACTGCCTGGACAAGCCCGGGGCCTGGCCGGACAACCCGTGGGGGCACGAGCACCCGGTGATCAAGGTCGGCCCGGGGGAGTCCGGCAAGATCTTCGCCTTCCTCTCCCAGGACAAGGTCGGCGTCAAGGGCGGTCCCAGCCGCGAGGCGGCCGATGAGTGGCTGCAGCGCTACCCGGACGACGCGTCGGTGATGGCCTACATCGGTCGGTCCGGCTGGAACGACCTGGCCTTCGGTGGCGCCATCCCCGACGAGGACCTGCTGGACGCCGTCGACGAGTCCTACCGGCTGGTCGTCTCGAAGCTGCCGAAGAAGCACCGCCCCGAGGGCTGGGAGGGCTAGGAGCGCTGCCCCGGCTCGTCCGGTGAGTGCACCTCGACCACCCGCGGGCGGGCCAGGCCGATCAGGCGGGCGACCACGAGCGCGACGTAGAACACGCCGGCGACCTGCTCGACCATCACCAGCGACCGGGCGTGCGAGGCCACCGGTATCACGTCGGAGAGACCCACGCTGGTCAGCGTGGTGAACGACAGGAAGAGCAGCTCGAACCAGGTCTGCTCGCCGACCCCGTCGATGCCGGCGAACGACTCGGGCCAGACCACCTGCGCCGCGGCGTACACGTAGGCGAAGCCCCAGGCGACGACCGTGAACGCGGCGCCGGTCGCGTACAGCTCGTCCCGCGTGACCCGGTCGTCGTGGAAGAGGTAGCGGATCATCGCGTAGGACACGAAGAAGTAGAACGGCACGTGGAACAGCGCCGAGCCGAGCACGATCGCGCCGTTGTCGGGACTGATCGCCTCGAGCACGCTGAACACCATGGCCGGGGGCACGAACAGCACCGCGACCCAGGTCAGCGTGGGGGTACGGCGTACCGCGGCCAGGGCGATCAGCACGATCGCGATCTGCACCACCCCGACGAAGGCGCGACCGCCGGGGGAGCCTTCGAGGAACGGGTAGGCCAGGACCGCCAGCAGCTGGGCGGCGAGCAGCACAGCCGAGGGGTGCTCGCGCGCCGACGTGAGGAAGCCCCTCATCCGAGCTCGCCCTTCCGGCGTCGCTTCTCGATCTCGCGGTCCTGCTTCCGCTCGAGCTTGCGGCGCTCCGCGTCGACGATGGACTGCTTCTGGAACTGGACCCTGGCGGCGTTGAGGCCGGTGCCGAGCATCACGAAGACCGGCCACGGGAACGCCTGGCTGGTGAGCGCCCAGATCACCCAGCAGATGACGGACACGGAGATGAAGCCCCACGCCGCGCTCCGGCGGTCGTCGCGCCAGGACGCGACCGCGCGCTCCTGGATCTGGGCTTCGGACAGCAGCCGGCCGCCCGCCCGGACAGCGGGGACGCTCGACGTCGGGACCAGCTCGCCGACGAGTGCGGCCAGCTCACCGAGCGTCTTGGCCGCCGTCGCGTCGGCGGTGCGCGCCTCGAACTCGTCGCGGTCCAGCCGGCCGTCGGCGTACGCGTCGGCGAGCGCCTGGTGGACGACGTTGCGATCGCTGTCGGCCGCCCTCAGCGGTGCGTACTCGGGGAGTCGGGGGTCGAGTGTGAACGACGCCCAGAACTGCGCCGGGTCGGTCATCGGCCGCTCGCTTCCACGTTTCGCATCCTAGGCCGGAGGGCATGCATTGCTGGTCACCCCGGGGGCGTGACGTGGCGGGCTCAGGATCGTTGGGCTTCGCAGGGGGAGCACGAGACGCGTTGCCACAGACTAGAACGTGTTCTATTCTGTGGCGGCCGTACACCAATTGTCCCGGGGAGGTGGGCGATGGCGTTCTCCGCTGTGTCCGTCATCCGTGGACCCGGTGAGATCGCGGCGATGGTCGTCGAGGTCACCAAGCGCATCTTCACCACCCCGTTCCAGACGCGTGAGTTCCTCGAGCAGGCCTGGTTCATCACCAGCGTCACGCTGATGCCGACGATCCTGGTCTCGATCCCGTTCGGCGCCGTGATCTCCCTCCAGGTCGGCAACCTGACCGGTCAGCTCGGTGCCCAGTCCTTCGCCGGCGCCACGGCGGTGCTCGCCGTGGTCCGTGAGGCCGCACCCATCGCCGCCGCCCTGCTGATCGCGGGCGCGGCCGGCTCCGCCATCTGCTCCGACATGGGTGCCCGCAAGATCCGCGAGGAGATCGACGCGATGGAGGTCCTCGGCGTCGACCCCCTGGCCCGCCTGGTCGCCCCGCGCGTGGTCGCGACGATGTTCGTCGCCCTGATGATCAACGGTCTCGTGATCGGCGCGGGCATCGGCGGCGCCTACTTCTTCACCGTGATCGTCCAGGGCGGCTCCGCCGGGGCGTTCCTCTCCTCGTTCACGGCGCTCGCCAGCCTCAACGACCTCTACATCTCCATGGTCAAGGCGCTGGTGTTCGGATGGCTCGCCGCCATCGTCGGCGCCTACAAGGGCCTCAGCGCCGGTGGCGGGCCCAGCGGCGTCGGGCGTGCGGTCAACGAGTCCGTGATCATCGCGTTCATGCTGCTGTTCTTCCTGAACGCAGTGATCACCGCCATCTACTTCCAGATCGTTCCGCCCCCGGGTCTGTAGCGGATGGCAACCACAGCGGGGACGCGCACCCGACCCACCATGACCAGCCGTGTGATCGCGGGTGGGCGGCTCGGTCGTGAAGGGGCGCCGCGACTCGATCGAGCACTACGGCGACCAGCTGCTGTTCTACGCCAAGGCACTGGCCTGGACGCCGCGCGCCATCCGCCGCTACAAGCGCGAGATCATCAACACCCTGGCCGAGGTCACGTTCGGCGCCGGAGGCCTGAGCGTGATCGCCGGGACCGTGGGCGTGATCGCGTTCCTCGCGTTCTTCGCCGGCACCGAGGTCGGCATCCAGGGCTATGCCTCGCTCAGCCAGATCGGCGTCGCCAAGTTCAGCGCGTTCATCTCGGCGTACTTCAACACCCGCGAGGTGGCTCCGCTGGTGTCCTCCATCGCGCTGGCCGCGACCGTCGGCTGCGGCTACACCGCGCGCCTGGGCGCGATGCGGATCTCCGAGGAGATCGACGCGCTCGAGGTGATGGGCGTGCCGTCGCTGCCCTACCTCGTGACCACCCGGATGATCGCGGCCTTCGTCGCCGTCATCCCGCTGTACGTCGTGGCCCTGTGCGCGTCGTACCTCTCGCCGCGGCTGATCACGACCCTGATCTACGGCCAGTCACCGGGCACCTACGACCACTACTTCATCCAGTTCCTGCCACCGATCGACATGCTGTGGTCGTTCGGGAAGCTGCTGTTCCTGGCGACGGCGATCATCCTGATCCACTGCTACTACGGCTACACCGCGTCCGGTGGTCCCGCCGGTGTCGGCATGGCCGTCGGCCGCGCGATCCGGACCAGCATCGTGACCGTGGTCGTCGCCGACTTCTTCCTCAGCTTCGCCATCTGGGGCTCCACCACGACCGTGCGCATCACGGGTTAGCGGGGGAGCGGACGACATGCTGGTCAACATCCACCACGACACCCGGGCCGAGCACACCCGGCTGTTCGTCGCCGGGATCGCGTTCCTCAGCGTCATCGCCCTGCTGATCGCGACCTCGATCGCGATCTACCAGAAGGTCTTCGACGACGTGACCATGGTCACCATCAAGGCGGACCGGGCCGGCCTCCAGCTCGCGAAGTTCGGTGACGCCCGGATCAACGGCGTGCTCGTCGGGCAGGTGCGCAGCATCTCCCAGGACGGCGAGGAGGCGGTGATCAAGGTCGCCCTCGAACCGGCGGCGGCACGCGAGATCCCCGAGAACGTCGAGGTCCAGATCCTCCCGACCACCCTGTTCGGCCAGAAGTTCGTCTCGTTCGTCCGGCCCGACAGCCCGGCCGCGGCGGCGCTGCAGGACGGCGACGTGATCCCGTCGGACCGGGTCGAGACCAACGTCGAGCTCAACCGGATCCTGTCCGAGCTCTTCCCGCTCCTGCGCACGGTGCGGCCGGCCGACCTCAACGCCACCCTGAACGCACTCGCGACCGCCCTCGGCGGCCGGGGCGAGGACCTCGGCCAGACCCTCGACAAGCTCGACGGCTACCTCGACGCCATCGACGACCACCTGCCGACCCTGCGCGAGGACCTGGTCCTGCTGGCGGAGGTGGCCGACACCTACAACGTCGCCGCGCCCGACCTGCTCGGCGTGCTCGACAACGTCACCGTCACCAGCAACACGATCGTCGACCAGCGCAAGCAGCTCGACGTCTTCTTCGGCGACGTCGCCGGCCTGGCGGACACCTCGCGCACGCTGCTCGCCGACAACGAGGCGAACCTGATCCGGGTCGGCGAGCTCACCGCCCCCGTCATGCGCCTCCTCGCCGTCTACTCGCCCGAGTACCCCTGCCTGCTCCAGGGCCTGGCCAAGTACGCCCCGCGCCTGGCCAGCGTCTTCCGCGGCAACATGATCCGGCAGTACTTCGTCTTCAACACGCCGCAGTACCGCGAGTACGACCAGCGCGACCGCCCGGCGTACGGCGAGATCGGCCACGGGCCCTGGTGCTCCGGTCTGCCGAACCCGCCGGTGCCGATCGGCCCGCACCCGCTCGACAACGGCACGGACATGGACGAGAACCCGCCGCGCAGCACCCTGCCCGGCACCCAGCCCGCCAGCGCTCGCAACGACATGGGCTTCGCCGGCACTCCCGGGGACCAGGCGATCATCAACGCGATGCTGGCCGGCCGCACCGGCCGCCCGGCGGACAGCTACGGCGCCCTCGGCCCGTTGATGTACGGCGCCGTGGTGCGGGGAGCTGAGGCCTGATGAGCCGGAACTCCACGACCATCGCCGCCGGCGTCAAGCTCGGCATCTTCACCGTCACCTCGCTGCTCGTCACCGGGCTGCTGGCGGCGATCATGGGCAACATCGGCTTCGGCGGAGGCATCGAGTACAAGGCCGTCTTCAGCACCGCGTCGATGCTCCAGAAGGGCGACGACGTACGCATCGCCGGAGTGAACGTCGGCGAGGTGCGCGAGGTCGAGCACTACGAGCGCACGCAGGCGCTGGTGACCTTCCGGATCAAGGACGAGATCGACCTGACCACCGCCTCCCGCGCCGAGATCCGCTTCCTCAACCTCGTCGGCGACCGCTACCTGGCGCTGGAGCAGGGCACGGCGTCGCGACGCCGAGCCGCTCGAGGCCGACGGCACCATCCCGGTCGAGCAGACGAGCCCGGCGCTCGACCTGACCGTGCTCTTCAACGGCTTCCAGCCGCTCTTCCAGGCGCTCAACCCCCAGCAGGTCAACGACCTGAGCATGAACCTCGTCCAGGTGCTCCAGGGCGAGGGCGGCACCGTGGCCGGGCTGGTGCAGAAGACCGCCTCCCTGACCAACAGCCTGGCCGACCGCGACCAGCTCATCGGCGAGGTGATCACCAACCTCGGCCAGACCCTCAACACCGTCGACCAGCGGCACGAGCAGCTCAGCGACCTGATCGTCGAGCTCAAGGGCTGGATGACCGACCTGGCCCGAGACCGCGACACGATCGGCGACTCGCTCTCGAGCGTCTCCGACCTGACCGTCGTGGTCGCCGACCTGGTCCGCGACAGCCGTCCGCTGGTGAAGGCGGACGTCGCCAAGCTGCGCGAGCTCTCGCACCTGCTCAACCAGCCGGCCAACCGCAAGCAGGTGATCGAGATGCTCGACCGCCTGCCCGAGTCGATGACCGACCAGACCCGCACCGGCACCTACGGCTCCTGGTACAGCTACTACCTCTGCGAGGTCTCGGCCGACATCCGGATCCCCGAGCTCGACGGCATCCCGGGGATCAAGGAGCTGAGCAAGCAGCTCAGCCGCCTCCGACTCCACTCCACCGCCCCGAGGTGCAACTGACATGGCCCTCGGCAACTACTCGGACGCCAAGATCCTGCGCCTCGGCGCGATCACCGTGGTGGTGATGCTGCTGATCCTCGCGGCGTCGTTCAACCTCTCCAAGTTCCCCGGCTTCGGCGGCGGCCTCTACCGCGCCGAGTTCAAGGACGCCAGCGGGCTGCACACCGGCAACATGGTGCAGGTCGCCGGGATGCGCGTGGGCCGGGTCAAGGAGGTGCAGCTCGAGGCCGACAAGGTGCTCGTGACGTTCGAGGTCGACCACGGTGTCGAGTTCGGTGACGAGAGCCAGGCCTCCATCGAGGTGCTCAACCTGCTCGGCGAGAAGTACCTCGAGCTGACGCCGTCCGGGTCCGGTCAGCTCGCCGAGGACGACGTGATCCCGGTCGACCGCACCCAGTCGGCGTACGACATCGTCGGCGTGTTCGGCGACCTGACCACGACGACCGAGCGGATCGACACCGGGCAGCTGCAGCAGGCCCTCAACGTCGTGTCCGACACGATGGACGCGGCCGGCCCGGACATCCAGGCCAGCTTCGAGGGCATCTCCCGGCTCTCGCAGACCGTCGCGTCCCGCGACCAGGAGATCCAGGCGCTGCTCCAGAGCTCGCGCAGCGTGAGCAAGGTGCTCTCCGCCCGCAGCGAGGACATCGTGCAGCTGATGGACCGCAGCGACCTCGTGTTCCAGGAGCTGGAGAAGCGCAAGGAGGCGATCCACCGGCTGCTGGTGAACGCCCGGCTCCTGGCCGACGAGCTGCGCGGGCTCGCCGAGGACAACCAGGAGCAGATCGCCCCGGCACTGAAGGAGGTCGACGACCTGCTCGACCTGCTCATCGAGAAGGAGAAGGAGCTGAAGGCGACCCTGGCCGCCGTCGGCCCCTACGCATCGATCCTCGGGAACATCATCGGCACCGGCCCGTGGTTCGACGCCTACGTCTTCAACCTGGCCACCCTCCCGACCGGCGAGTTCCAGCCCGGCCTGCTCCCGGAGGGCGAATGACACTCCTGAACCGGATCAACGGACGCGCCCTCGCGGCCGCCGCGGCGGTGCTGCTGCTGATGGCGACGTTCTTCACCCTGCGCGGCGGCGAGGAGGTGCGGACGGTCACGGCACACTTCCCACGCGCCGTCAGCGTCTACCAGGGCACCGACGTACGCGTGCTCGGCGTCAACGTCGGCCGGGTGACCTCGGTGACGCCCGAGGGCAACTCCGTGCGCGTCGAGATGGAGTACGACGCGCAGTACCAGCTCCCCTCCGACGCCAAGGCCGTGATCGTCACCCCGACCCTGGTGGCCGACCGGTTCGTCCAGCTCACGCCGGCGTACGACGGCAGCGGCGCGACGATGGCGGACGGCGCGGACATCCCGCTGCCGGAGACCGCCGTCCCGATCGAGCTGGACCGGATCTACGCCAGCCTGCGGGACCTGTCCGTGGCGCTGGGCCCGAACGGCGTGAACAAGGACGGGACGCTCGACCACCTGCTCCAGGCGTCCGCGAAGGCGATGAACGGCCAGGGCGAGCTCGGCAACGAGATGCTGCGCAACCTCTCGGCCGCCAGCGAGACGTTCGGCAAGGGCAGCGAGGACCTGTTCGCCACCGTGTCCGAGCTGGCCGAGTTCACCCAGGTGCTCGGGCAGAACGACCGGCTCGTGCGTGCGTTCATGCGCGACCTCTCCGGCATGTCGTCGGCGCTGGTGACCGAGCGGGTCGAGATCGAGCGCGCCCTCAACGCCGTCGCCCGCTCCGTCGGCACCGTCAAGACGTTCGTCCGCGACAACCGCGAGGCCCTGGTCACCGACATCGAGAAGCTGACCCGGGTCGTCAAGAACATCAACTCCGAGCGCGAGAGCCTCGACACCGCGCTCCAGGTCGCACCGCTCGCGATCGGCAACCTCGCCGTCGCGTTCAACCAGGAGACCGGCACCATCGGCTCGCGGATCGGCCTCCAGGGCACGTTCGGCGACGCCGACGGCCTGCTGTGCGCCATCGTCCAGCAGTCCGACCTGCCCCGCGCCAGCAAGGATCTCGCCTGCACGCTGTTCGAGCAGCTCCTCGAACCCGTCGAGGGCCAGGCCGGCCGCGCCGCGGCACCCACGGCCCGACAGAAGAACGTCCGGCTCTCCGACGTCGACCCCGCCTCCCAGACCATCCCGCAGCAGTACTCCTACACCGGGACCGCCGGCACCTTCGACGACCTGATGGGGGGTGGCTCGTCGTGAAGCTGCCCTCGCCTTCCGCGCTTCGCCGGCGTCCTCGTCCTCGGCGCCTCCCTGCTCCTCTCGGGCTGCGAGTTCGAGGGTGCCTACGACCTGCCGCTGCCCGGCTCACCGGTCGACGAGGACGACTCCTTCGAGGTGACGGCCGACTTCGTGGACGTGCTGAACGTCGTGCCGCGGTCGGTCGTCATGGTCGACGACGTCACCGTCGGCGAGGTGATCGAGGTCGACCGGGTCGGCTGGCACGCCCGGATCACGATGCGGATCAAGGACGGCACCAAGCTCCCGGACAACGCGATCGCGGACATCCGCCAGTCGTCCCTGCTCGGTGAGAAGTACGTCGCCCTGGAGGACCCCACGACCGAGACGGCGAGCGGCACCCTCGGCGACGGCGACCGGATCACCCTGGACTACACCGGCCGCAACCCCGAGGTCGAGGAGGTGCTGGGCGCGCTGTCGTTCCTGCTCAGTGGCGGCGGCGTCGGTCAGCTCGGCACCATCACCTCCGAGCTGAACAAGGTGATGGACGGGCGTACCGACCGCCTGCGCCACCTGCTCGGATCGCTCGAGGACGTCGTCGGCACCATCGACTCCCAGCGGGTCCAGATCATCCAGGCCCTCGAGTCGATGAACGGGCTGGCCAAGACCCTCAACGCCGAGCGGGAGACCATCGGCGACGCGTTGGACGCCATGGGGCCGGCGGTGGAGGTGCTGGCCGCCCAGCACGACGAGCTGATCCAGATGCTCGGCGCCCTGGACCGCCTCGGCGTCGTCGGCAGCCGCGTCATCGGCGCCAGCAAGGACAACATCGTCAAGACGCTGGCCGACCTGCGCCCGGTGCTGGCCCGCCTGCACGAGGCCGGCGACGACCTGGCGCCGGGCCTGAACCTGATGGTCAGCTTCCCGTTCCCGAAGGAGGCGGCGGAGGTCGTCAAGGGCGACTACGCCAACGCCTCGATCCGGGCGGCGATCAACCTGCGGACCCTGATCCCGCCGAGTGCGCCGAACCCGATCCCGCCGATCGAGCTGCCCGACCCGGGCCAGGTGCTGACCGACGTCCAGAAGTGCCTGCAGAGCGGCAACCTGACGAGCAAGGCCTGCAAGAAGGTGCTCGCCGACGTCGACCTCCTCAACAAGCTGAAGAAGAACTGCCGCAAGCCGGTCAACAAGGACAACCCGATCTGCGCCATCCTCAACCAGGTGCCCGACGGGCCGGGGCTGCCCGACCTGCCGGACCTCCCGGGTGACCTGCTGGGCCTCAACGACGCGCTGGCAAGCGGCAGGCCGTCGCCGATGTACTCCGGTGCCGCGCTGTACGGCGGGGGGAGCGCATGAACCGCGGCGTCAAGGTCCGGATCGCGGCCTTCCTGGTGCTCAGCGCGGTCGGCATCGTCTACGTCGCCGGCAGCTACCTCGGGCTCGTGGACAAGGTCCTCGGGCGCGGGTACACCGTCCACGCCACGCTCCCGTCGTCCGGCGGGCTGTTCGAGGGCAGCGAGGTGACCTACCGCGGCGTGAAGATCGGCGAGGTCGCGCGGATGGACGCCACCCGCGACGGCGTACGCCTCGACCTCGCGCTCGAGCACGGCACGGAGCTGCCGCTCGACTCCGCGATGTACGTCCACAACCTCTCCGCGGTCGGCGAGCAGTACCTCGACTTCGAGCCGCGCGGCGGCAAGGGGCCGTACGCCGGCGCGGGCGACACCATCGAGGGCGGCGAGGCGTCGCTCCCGGTGGACGAGGCGGACCTGCTCGTCCAGCTGGACCAGTTCGTCAGCTCGGTCGACCGCGAGAGCCTCGAGGTCACGGTGCGCGAGCTCGGCCTGATGTTCAACGACACCGGCGTGCCGCTGCAGAAGCTGCTCGACTCCGGCGGCAAGTTCATCGACGAGGCCGCCGCCCACGAGGAGGAGACGGTCGCACTCCTCCAGAACGGGCTCACCGTGCTGCGGACCCAGCGCGACCAGGGAGAGAACATCCGCTCGTTCTCCCGCAACCTCAACCTGATCACCCGCAGCCTGCGCCGGGCCGACGACGACCTGCGGGGCACGCTCCAGGACACCCCGGCCGCGGTCCGCGAGGTCGACCAGCTGCTCAACGAGCTGGAGCCCACGCTGCCGGTCCTGCTCGGCAACGCCGTGAGCATCGACCAGGTCGTGGTCTCGCACCTGCCCGGTCTCGAGCAGCTGCTGGTGACCTATCCGCGCGTCATCGGCAGCGGCTTCACCGGTACGCCGGACAACAACGGCGGCCGCGTCAACCTCCAGTTCGCCAACAAGGTGCAGCCGTGCACGAAGGGGTACATGCCCAACAACCAGTGGCGCCGCGGCGACGAGCTGAGCGACGCGCCGATCTATCCCGCCCAGTGCGACAGCCCGGCGCCGTACAACATGCGCGGGACGAAGTACGCCCCCGGCGGCCAGCACAACCCGGCCTCGGCAGGCCGCGTGTACCGCGCGACGTACGACCCGCGCACCGGACTGGCCGAGGGCGCGGTCGACGCTCAGGGCAACCCCGTACGATTCGTCGATCAGGGGGACCTGTCGGTTCTGGGAGGGGATTCGTGGAAGTGGCTCCTGGTGGGGCCGGTGGCGGCACAGTGAGCCCGCGCCCGAACCGGGCCGGCCTGAACATCACGCTGTACGCGGTCGTCCTGCTCCTTGCCTGCGCCTGCGTCGTCGGCGGGGTCCTCGCCTGGGACACCCGTCAGGACCGGGCGAGCGCCGCCGAGGAGCAGGAGCCGTACGGCGACGTGCTCGCGGCCGCCCGCACCGAGGCCGAGGCGTTCATCAACATCCGCTACGACGACGCCGAGGCCAGCATCGACGAGGTGGTGGCCGGGGCGACCGGCGACTTCCGCGACCAGTACGCGAAGTCCACCGACAGCGTCGTCCAGGTGCTCAAGGAGTCGGAGTCGGTGATGGAGGGCGAGGTCGTCTGGGCGGGCGTCGTCGACGTCGACAAGGACAGCGCGACCGTGCTCGCCGCGACCTCGGGCACCGTCGCCAACAAGCAGACCGGTGGCAAGCCCGTGGCCCGGCACTTCCGGCTCCGCCTCGACCTCGTCCGCGAGGACGGCGAGTGGCTGACCGACGACCTCCAGTTCGTGAGCTGAGCGATGGCCACCGGATCCCGCCCTCCCAAGCGTCCCGTCGTCGGGTCGCGCAACCCGACCGGCCGCCCGCGCAAGGTCGCCGGGCGACGTGAGGCGGCGCCGCCGACCGCGCCCGAGCCTGAGTCGGAGGCAGCCGAGACCCCGGAGCCGGACGAGCCGCCGCACGAGGAGGAGCTCCCGCCCCCGTCGGCGTCCGAGCAGCTCGACTCCGACGACCCGACCGCCGCGCCGGTGCCGGACGACGAGCGGCCGGGCCGCTTCAGCAGCCCCGTCTTCACCAGTCGCCGGAGCACGGTGGTGCTCGCCGGCGTGCTGGTGCTGCTCATCGGCCTGCTCGCCGTCGAGATCTGGTACGTCTCCTCCGACGACGAGCCGGTCGTCTCCAGCGACCGCCCGGTGGTGACCGGCGAGATCGCCAGCAAGTCCGCTGTCGACGCGGCAGCGCAGAGCACCCAGGACATCCTGACCTACGGCTACCACGACTTCGACGCGCAGACCGACGAGGCGACGGCGAAGATGACCGACACGTTCGCGGCGAAGTACCGCGAGACCGCGGCCGGGGTCCGTGACGAGTTCATCAAGAACAGGACCGAGCAGGAGGTCCGGGTGGTCGGCCAGTCGGTCGTCCAGGCGTCGTCGGAGAAGGTCCTCGCGCTGATCTTCCTCGACCACTACGTCACCCGGGCCGGCAAGAGCACCAGCGTGACGCCGTACCGCGCGCTGGTGACGATGGTGCACACCGACAACGGCTGGCTGGTCGACGGCATCGAGACCCAGTAGCCGGCTCGCGGGCCGGACGCTGCTTGGCAAGGGCGCGGTCGATCTGCGAAACTAGAACACGTTCCAGTTGAGAACCGATGCGCCGGAGGGGAAGGATCGCGACGTGACCGCCGTCGAAACCGACCTCCTCGTCATCGGAGCCGGGCCCACGGGCCTGTTCTCCGCCTACTACGCAGGCTTCCGCGGGCTGCGCATCGCCGTCGTCGACTCGCTGCCCGAGCTCGGTGGCCAGATCACGGCGATGTACCCCGAGAAGGCCATCCTCGACGTGGCCGGGTTCCCCAGCGTCAAGGGTCGCGACCTCGTGGAAGGTCTGGTCGAGCAGGCCGCGACCGCGAGCCCGGAGTACTTCCTCGACCGCACCGCGCAGACCCTGACCCATCACGGTGACTCGGTGACGATCGGCCTCGACGACGGCACCGAGATCACCGCCGGTGCGGTGCTGATCACCGCGGGCATCGGCAAGTTCAGCCCGCGCCCGCTGCCCGCCGGCGAGGGCTGGCTCGGGAAGGGCATGGAGTTCTTCGTGCCCAGCTTCGCGCCGTACGCCGGCAAGGACGTCGTCATCGTCGGCGGCGGGGACAGTGCCTTCGACTGGGCGATGCACCTCGAGCCGGTGGCCAAGACGGTCACCCTGGTCCACCGGCGCGACGCGTTCCGTGCCCACCAGCGCACCGTCGACGCCGTCCGCGACTCCGCGGTGGAGATCGTCACCAAGGCCGAGGTCAGCGCGCTGCGCGGCAACGGCGCCCTCGAGGAGATCGACATCACCGTCGGCGACGAGGTGACCACGCGACCGGCCCAGGCGCTGGTCGCGGCGCTCGGCTTCATCGCCGACCTCGGACCCCTCCAGACGTGGGGCATCGAGGTCCAGAAGCGCCACGTTGTCGTGAACTCCGCGATGCGGACCAGCCTGGAGCGGGTCTTCGCCGCCGGCGACATCACCGAGTACCCCGGCAAGGTCCGGCTGATCGCCGTCGGCTTCGGCGAGGCCGCCACCGCCGTCAACAACGCGGCGGTGGCGATCGACCCGTCCGCGCACGTGTTCCCCGGGCACTCGAGCGAAGGCAGCTGACGCGCATGGCGGGCGGCCGCGACGCGGTGAAGATGAGCGACCAGGAGGTCGCCGACTTCCTGGCCGAGCAGATCAAGGTGCAGGTGGCCAGCGTCGGCAAGGACGGCGCGCCGCACCTGTCCACGCTCTTCTACGTCGTCCGCGACGGGCTGATCGCGTTCTGGACCTACGGCGCGCAGCCAGAAGATCCGCAACCTCGAGCGCGACCCCCGTATCTCCTGCCTGGTCGAGGGCGGCGACGACTACTTCGAGCTGCGCGGCGTCTCGATCACCGGCAAGGCGGAGCTGGTCCGCGACCCGGAGCTGATCTTCGAGATCGGGTCTGCGGTGGCGACGCGGATGGTGGGCGCCACGTCGTTCGAGGAGCTCGGCGACCTCGGGCGCGACGAGGTGGAGCGCCAGGCACGCAAGCGGATCGCCGTGATCGTCCATCCGGACCGGGTGGCGACGTGGGACCACTCGAAGATGGTGTGACGGGTCAGGAAGGAAGCACTGAACATGAAGATCAAGGTCGACTTCGACCTCTGCGAGTCGAACGCTCTCTGCGAGGCGCTCGCCCCGGAGGTCTTCGAGCTGGACGACGACGACTTCCTCCAGCTGAAGACCGACGAGACCACCCCCGAGACCGTCGCGAACGTCCGCAAGGCGGTGGCCGCCTGCCCGCGGGCCGCGATCTCGCTGGAGGGTGACGAGTGAGCCAGACCTCCCTGGACGGCCGGGTCGCGATCGTGACCGGGGCCGGTGCCGGCCTGGGCCGCGCGGAAGCGATGGCGCTCGCGGAGGCCGGCGCCCGGGTCGTGCTGAACGACCTGCCCGGCGCGGCCGACGAGGCCGCGGAGCAGATCCGCTCCGCCGGCGGTGCCGCTGTCGTGGTGGCCGGAGACGTGGGGGAGCGGGCCACCGCCGACGCGATGCTGGAGACGGCGCTCACGGAGTTCGGCCAGCTCGACATCGTGGTCAACAACGCCGGGATCACCCGCGACCGGATGCTGTTCAACCTGGGCGACGACGAGTGGGACCTGGTGCTCAAGGTGCACCTGCGCGGCCACTTCCTGCTCTCGCGCAACGCCGCGGCGTACTGGCGCTCACGGTCGAAGGAGACCGGGGAGCCGGTCTACGGGCGCGTGGTCAACACGGCCTCCGAGGCGTTCCTCGGCGGCTCGCCCGGGCAGGCGAACTACGCCGCGGCCAAGGGCGGGATCGCCGCGCTGACCCTGTCGACGGCGCGGGGTCTCGGCCGGATGGGCGTCACCGCGAACGCGATCTGCCCGCGTGCCCGGACCGCCATGACTGCCGAGGTGTTCGGCGAGGACGAGTCCGGGCAGGACGTCGACCCGTACTCGCCCGACCACGTCGCTCCACTCGTGGCCTATCTCGCCTCGCCGGCCGCGGAGCGGATCACCGGACAGGTCTTCGTCGTGTACGGCGGCATGGTCGCCCTGCTGGCCGCGCCCGTCGTCGAGCAGCGCTTCGACTCGAGCGGGTCGGTGTGGAACCTCGACGACCTCGACAAGCAGGTCGGCGGCTACTTCTCCGACCGCGACCCGGCAGTGGGCTTCGCGGCCGACGCCGTCATGCAGCTCACCGTCTGAAAGGAACATCCATGGGTCGTCTGACCGACAAGGTCGCCATCGTCACCGGAGGCGCGCAGGGCCAGGGCGCCGCGATCGCGCGCGCGTTCGTGCAGGAGGGTGCGCGCGTCGTGGTCGCCGACATCGCCGAGGAGGCCGGCGAGAAGCTGCTGGCCGAGCTGGACGCGATCGAGCCGGGTGCGGCGTACTTCCGCCGGCACGACGTGAGCGACGAGGCGTCGTGGACGGCTCTGGTCGAGGAGGTCAACGAGCGGTTCGGGCCGGTCAACGTGCTCGTCAACAACGCCGGGATCCTGCGGTTCGGTGACATCGAGAAGATGCCCGTCGAGGAGTTCGAGCTGCTGTTCCGGGTCAACCAGCTCGGCTGCTTCCTCGGGATGAAGGCGGTGGCTCGCACGATGCGCAAGAACGGCGGCGGCTCGATCATCAACGCCTCGTCGATCGAGGGGCTGGCCGGCATGGGGTCGCTGGCCGGGTACACCGCCACCAAGTTCGCGATCCGCGGCATGACCAAGGTCGGCGCCATGGAGCTCGGCCCGAAGGGCATCCGGGTCAACTCGGTCCATCCCGGGATGATCGACACCCCCATGACCCGCATCCACGGCGGCGATGCCGCGATGGAGTACGGCGCGACCAAGGTCCCGCTGCGCCGGGTCGGCCACCCCGCCGACGTCGCCCCGCTCTACGTCTACCTGGCCAGCGACGAGTCGGCGTACGTCAACGGCGCGGAGATCGCCATCGACGGCGGCGTCACCGCCACCCACGCCTTCGGCGGGTGACCCGGCTGACGGTGGTTTCGAGACGGTCGCAGCGCGACCTCCTCAACCACCGACCGTTCTCGCTGGTTGAGGAAGGCGCGCTAGCGCCTGTCTCGAAACCAGCAGAGCGACGACCCTTAGTCGCGCAGGAGCAGACCCACCGCGACGTCCATCTGGGCGCCGACGTCCTCGGCGGTGGTGCGGCCGGTGACCCAGCCGACCAGGGCGGAGAGCCAGACGTCGCCGATCACCTTGGCGATGGCGACGTCCTCGTCGGTGAGCTCCTCCTTGCCGGGGTGCATGGCGCGGGTGAGCATCGAGGTCAGCAGCATGCCGACCTGGTGGATCTCGCTCTGCACGGACGCGTCGGCGAACATGAACGCCCGGGTGAGCGCCTCGGTCAGGTGGGGGTCGCCCTGGAGGCCGTGGGTCGTCTTGCCGAGGACGAACATCACCCGCTCGTGGGCGGTGTCGCCCGGGATCGGCTTGTCGCGGGTGCGTGCCTCGGCCGTCTCGAACTCGCGGCCGAGGGCGGAGACCAGCAGGTGGATCTTGGAGGGGAAGTAGCGGTAGAGGGTGCCGAGGGCGACGTCGGCCTGCTCGGCGACGGCCCGCATCTGGACCGCGTCGAAGCCACCCTTCGAGGCGAGCGCGATCGTGGCGTCGAGGATGCGTTTGCGGCGGTCGCGTTGCGCCGCGGAGCCCAGCTCCTCCATGGTCAGCGAGTTGGCGCTGGTCACGGCTCCTCCGTTGCTCTCGGCAAGTGGGCGATCCGACGACAACTCAGGAGCAGTGACGAGGTCCCCCGAGACCGCCGCTCAAGATCGCTGTCTAGGCTATCAACGAGTGAGACATAATAGGAACACGTTTCACTTCGTCCGGCCCGGCGTGTCTGTGCCCCTTCGGGGCTCTGGGCCATGTCCGGATGGCCGAGAGAGAGGGTCGTGACGTTGCGCGTCGCACTGTTGTCCTACCGCTCCAAGCCCCATTGCGGCGGTCAGGGCATCTACATCCGCCACCTGAGCCGGGAGCTGACCAACCTCGGGCACGAGGTCGAGGTCTTCTCCGGCCAGCCCTACCCCGTGCTCGACCCGGGCGTGAAGCTGACCGAGGTCCCGAGCCTCGACCTCTACCGCGAGCCGGACCCGTTCCGGGTCCCGAAGCCGCGCGAGTTCCGCGACCTGGTGGACGTCGAGGAGTTCCTGACGATGTGCGCCGCCGGCTTCCCGGAGCCGAAGACGTTCAGCACCCGCGTGGCCCGGCTGCTGCGCGGCCGCGTCGACGACTTCGACATCGTCCACGACAACCAGGTCCTCGGCTACGGCATGCTCGACATCGAGAAGATGGGCCTGCCGCTGATCACCACGCTGCACCACCCGATCACCTTCGACCGGCGGATCGACCTCGCCGACGCCGCGACGCTCCGCAAGAAGCTCACGCTGCGCCGGTGGTACGGCTTCCTCCGGATGCAGGGCAAGGTCGCCCGCCGGGCCCGCCGGATCCTGACCCCGTCGGAGACCTCCCGCCGTGACATCGCCGCGGACTTCGGGGTGGACCTGGCCCGGATGCAGGTGATCCTGCTCGGCGTCGACGACGGGTTCGTGCCGCCCAGCAAGCCGCGGGTGAAGGGCCGGATCCTGGCCATGGCCAGCGCCGACGCTCCGATGAAGGGCATCGCCACCCTGCTGGAGGCGTTCGCGAAGCTGCGCACGGAGCGCGACGTCGAGCTCGTGCTGGTCACCAAGCCCACGGCCGGTGGCCGCACCGAACAGCTCGTCCGGCAGCTGGCGATCGAGGACTCCGTCAGCTTCGTGAGCGGCATCAGCGAGGCCGAGCTGGTCGAGCTGATGGGCTCGGCCGAGGTCGCGTGCGTGCCGTCGCTCTACGAGGGTTTCAGCCTGCCGACCGCCGAGCTGATGGCCTGCGGTACGCCGCTGGTCGTCTCCCGCGCCGGCGCCATCCCCGAGGTCGTCGGACCCGACGGCCTGTGTGCCGACCTGGTCACGCCGGGCGACGTGGGCGAGCTCGAGCAGGCGCTCGAGGCGATGCTCGACGACGACGAACGCCGCGCCCGGATGGGCGCCGCGGGCCGCAAGCGGGTCCAGGAGCTGTTCAGCTGGCGAGCCGTTGCCGCCGCGACCGCCCGGGCCTACGAGGACGTGATCGCCGACTACCACCAGGAGCAGAAGCATGCTGACCGTTGACTTCGACCGGCTCGGGCTGCGTCCCGGTGAACGGGTCCTCGACATGGGGTGCGGCGCGGGCCGGCACGCGTTCGAGATGTACCGCCGCGGCGCCGACGTGATCGCCTTCGACCAGGACGCCGACGAGCTGTCGGGAGTGCGCGAGCTGTTCGCGGCCATGCGCGAGGCCGGCGAGGTGCCCGCGGGAGCCGACGCCGACGTCAAGGAGGGCGACGCCCTCTCGCTGCCGTTCGCCAACGGTGAGTTCGACCGGATCGTGGCTGCCGAGATCCTCGAGCACGTCCCGGCCGACATCCAGGCCATCGACGAGCTGGTGCGCGTGCTCCGCCCGGGCGGCACGATCGCCCTGACCGTGCCCCGCTGGCTGCCCGAGGTCATCTGCTGGAAGCTCTCCGACGACTACCACAACACCCCCGGCGGGCACATCCGGATCTACTCCGACAAGGAGCTGATCACCAAGGCCACCAACGCCGGCCTGGAGTACGACGGCAAGGACTACGCCCACGGCCTGCACTCGCCGTACTGGTGGATCAAGTGCGCGGTCGGCGTGACCAACGACGAGCACCCGCTCGCGAAGGCGTACCACCGGCTCCTGGTCTGGGACATCATGAAGCGCCCGCGAACCACCCAGGTCGCCGAGAAGGTGCTCAACCCGATCATCGGCAAGAGCCTGGTGCTGTACCTCCGGAAGCCTCATGCAGCCTGACGTCCCGTACGTCGAGGGGTTGCTCTCGGCGCCACAGGTCCTGGAGACCGCGGCGTCGATCGCGGCCATGCAGGAGCCCGACGGCGCCGTGCCGTGGACCGTGGGCGAGCACACCGACGTCTGGAACCACATCGAGTCCGCCATGGCCCTGCTGGTCGGGCGGCCAGGAGCTTGCATCGGACCGTGCCTTCCAGTGGTGCCTCGACACCCAGCGCGAGGACGGGTCGTGGCCGATGAAGATCGTCGGCGGCGCGATCGAGGACCACAGCGGCGAGACCAACATGTCGGCGTACCTCGCGGTCGGCGTCTGGCACAACTGGCTGGTCCGCCGCGACTTCGACTTCGTCCGCCGCCACTGGCCGGCGGTGCGCCGCGCCCTCGACTGGGTGTCCGGCATGCAGCTTCCCTGGGGTGGGATCGCGTGGTCCCAGGAGTGGACCGACGGGCGGCCCGGCGCGGTCAACCGCGAGGCGCTACTGGCGGGATCGTCGAGCATCTACCACGCGTTGCGCGCGGGGATCGCGCTCGCCGAGCTGATCGACGACCCGCAACCGGAGTGGGAGCTGGCCGGCGGCAGGCTCGGGCACGCGCTGCGCCACCACCGCGACCTGTTCCTCGACAAGAGCACCTTCTCGATGGACTGGTACTACCCGGTGCTCGGCGGCGCCGTCCGCGGGTACGCCGGCCAGCGGCTGCTCGAGGACCGCTGGGACGAGTTCGTGGTGCCGGGCCTCGGCATCAAGTGCGTCGACACCAACCCGTGGGTGACCGGCGCCGAGACCTGCGAGCTGGTGATGGCGCTGGACGCCCTCGGCGACCGCGACCGGGCGCTACGGATGTTCGCCGACATGCAGCACCTGCGCGACACCGAGGGGCGCTACTGGACCGGCTACGTCTACCCCGACGACGTCAACTGGCCGGTCGAGCACACCACCTACACCGCGGCCGCGGTCATCCTCGCCGCGGACGCGCTGGGCCACGGCACGCCCGGCTCCGACATCATGCGCGGCGCGACCCTGCCCGCCGACTTCACGGAGTTCGGCCTCGAGTGCGACTGCCCGTCAGCCGACGAGCTCTCCGGCCTCGCCCGCCGTCCTCGCTAGCACCCGCATCGACCCGAGCGCCTCGACGTCGGTGAACGCGCCGCCGGCGAGCGCCCGCAGGTACACGTCGTACGGCGGCCGCCCGCCGTCCGCGGGGTCGGGGAACACGTCGTGGATGACCAGCAGTCCGCCGGGCATGAGCCATCGGGCCCAGCCGGCGTAGTCGTTCTGGGCGTGCACCTCCGCGTGACCGCCGTCGATGAACAGCAGCGACAGCGGGGTGCGCCAGTGCGCCGAGACCGTGGTGGACCTCCCGACGACGGCGACGACCTGGTCCTCCAGCCCGGCGCGGGCCAGCGTGCGGCGGAACGTCGGCAGCGTGTCCATCAGCCCGGACTCGCCGTCGACGAGGGTCGGGTCGTGGTGCTCCCAGCCGGCCTGGTTCTCCTCCGACCCGCGGTGGTGGTCGACGGTGAACACCGTCCCGCCCACCTCGCGCGCCGCGGCGCCCAGGTAGATCGCCGACTTGCCGCAGTAGGTGCCGACCTCGAGTGCCGGGCCGTGGGGCAGCCGTTCCCGCGCGTACCGGTGGAGCAACAGGCCTTCGTCGTCGGGCATGAAGCCCTTGGCGGCGAGCGCGTGCTGCAGCAGATCGTCGGGCATGTCGGTCACGCGCGCACTCTAGTAGGATTGGAACACGTTCTAGTTTTCGCCGTCCGAAGCCGGGACACACATGTCGATCGGGATCTCCGACGAGCACGTCGAGCTCGCCGCCAGCCTGCGCAAGTGGGCGACCAGCCTCGGTGGTCCCGACGCGGCGCGCGCCGCCGAGGACGACGCGTCGGCGACGTTCGCCGAGGCCTGGGCGGCGGTCGGCGAGATGGGCCTCGCCACGATCGGGCTGCCCGAGTCGGTCGGCGGCGGAGGCGGGACGACGCTCGACGTGGCGGTCGCCCTGGAAGCCTGTGCCCACGAGCTGGTTCCCGGCCCGCTGCTCGGCCCGGCGGTCGCGGCTGCGGTGCTGGGTGAGCCTCCCCGAGGGGGCCGTCGTCGGACTCGTGCTCGGCGACGTGGTGTGGGACGCGCCCTCGGCCACCCACCTGCTGCTCGCCGACGAGGACCGGTGGTACGTCGTGCCCCGGGCTGCGGCCGAGCTGGAGCTCGCGACCGGTCTCGACCTGACGCGGCGGTTCGGCCGCCTCGTGGAGGTGGACCGCGGCGATGCGGCGCCCGTCGACGAGCTGACGACCGAGCTGGTCCGTCGTACGGCGCTGACGCTGGCGGCCGCGGAGGCGTCAGGCATCGCCCGCTGGTGCCTCGAGACGGCCGTCGAGTACGCCGGCGTCCGCGAGCAGTTCGGGCAGAAGATCGGGAAGTTCCAGGCCATCAAGCACCTGTGCGCCGAGATGCTCGAGACGGCCGAGGCGGTCACCGCCGCGGCGTGGGACGTCGCCTCGGTCGCGTTCTCCGACGACGAGCAGTGGGCGTACGCCGCCGACGTCGCGGGTGCCGTCGCCCTCGACGGTGCGGTCCGCAACGCCCAGGCGTGCATCCAGGTGCTCGGCGGGATCGGGTTCACGTTCGAGCACGACGCGCACTTCTACCTCCGCAGGGCGACCGGCCTGCGCAGCCTGCTCGGCTCGGCCGACGGGTACGCATCGTCGCTGGCGGAGCGGGCCACGGCCGGAGTCCGTCGCCGGGTCGAGGTCGACCTGGACGGTCGCGACGACGCCGTGCGGGCCGGCGTCCGCGCCGCCGTGGCGGAGATCGCGGGGCGGCCGGAGCCCGAGCGTCGCCAGGCGCTGGTGGACGCGGGCTACCTCACTCCCCACTGGCCCGAGCCCCACGGGCTCGCCGCCGATGCCGTCACCCAGCTGGTCATCGACCAGGAGCTTGCCGCGGCGGGAGTCGAGCGGCCGGACCTCAAGATCGGCGGCTGGGCGGCGCCGACGATCCTCGGGCACGGGAGCGACGAGCAGCGGGCGCGGTTCGTGCGCCCGACGCTGCTGGGCGAGCTGACCTGGTGCCAGCTGTTCAGCGAACCGGGTGCGGGGTCCGACCTGGCCTCGCTGCGCACCCGCGCGCAGCAGGTCGACGGAGGTTGGCGGCTGACCGGGCAGAAGGTCTGGACGTCGCTGGCGCACGAGGCCGACTGGGGGATCTGCCTGGCCCGGACCGACCCGGATGCGCCGCCGCACCAGGGCATCTCCTACTTCCTGGTCGACATGCGCGGCGACGGCATCGACGTACGGCCGCTGCGCGAGCTGACCGGCGACGCGATGTTCAACGAGGTGTTCCTCGACGACGTCTTCGTGCCCGAGGACTGCCTGGTGGGGGAGCCGGGCGACGGCTGGCGGCTCGCTCGCACCACCCTGGCCAACGAGCGGGTCGCGATGGCCGGGAGCAAGCTCGGTGTCAGCACCGAGCGGGCCGTCGAGCTGGCCACGGACGCGTCCTCGGCCGAGCAGGTCCGGGTTGGCCAGGCCGTGGCCCTGGCGACCGTGTGCTCGCTGCTGGGCGTCCGTTCGACGCTGCGGTCACTGGCCGGTCAGGGGCCGGGCGCGGAGTCGAGCGTGGCCAAGCTGCTCGGGGTGCGCAGCCGGCAGGAGTCCTCCGAGCTGGTCGTCGAGCTGCACGGAGCGCGGGCGGTCGTCCCCGACGACGAGGTCCGGGCCGACGTGCACGAGATGCTGATGACCCGCTGCCTCTCGATCGCCGGAGGTACGACGCAGATCCTGCGCAACGTGGCCGCCGAGCGGATCCTCGGCCTGCCACGGTAGGGAACCGTCGTCGTGAACCGCGCGTCCCATCCCCATGACGATGCTCTGGCGCGCGATCGCGGTCGTCGGCGGGACCGCCGCCGTCGTGGCCGCGACCTCCGGAGCAGCGGTGCCGGCGGACGGTGTGGCGACACCCACGCGTCCGGCCGACGAGCTGCTCCGACCCGTGCTGGCCGAGCCGCCCCCGGTGCCGATTCCCGAGGTCGCACCGCGGGGGCGGCCGGTCCCGATGCCCGACGCCAGCCACGTAGGCTGCCGGGTCCGGTGCCCATCCCCCACATCGTTCGCCCACCGTCAGTCGAGCGGGTGCCAAGCCTTCCCACGGCGCCCTTGGTCACCGGGACGTGTCGAGCCACAGCTGACCCCGGTCGAACGGGTTGCCGGCTCGATCGGTGATGGCGAGCGAGAACTCGGGGTTCAGCGTCACGACGTACGTGCTGGACGGCAGCAGCGGTTCGGTGCGCGCAACCCCCGCTACTGTCATCCCGTGAGCCTGACGGCGCGGCTGCTGGGAGAGTTCCGGCTCGACGGCATCGAGCTCCGGGAGCTGCGCAGCCGCAAGGCACGCCAGCTACTGAAGCGGCTCGCGCTCGAGGGCGGGGCGGCCGTGCACCCCGACCGGCTGGTGCTCGACCTGTGGGCCGACGAGCCGCCTGCCGACCCGAGCGGGGACCTCGCGGTGCTCGTCAGTCGGGCTCGGAAGCTGGTCGGGACCGACCACCTCCTGCGGACCGACGGCGGCTACGCGCTCCGGGCCGACGCGACCGACCGGGACGAGGTCATTGCGCTCGTCCGCGAGGCGTCCGACACGGCTGCACGACGGCGACGCCGAGGGTGCGCGTACCCGCGCCGAGGCGGCGCTCGGGCTGGTGCCAGGCAGGCTCCTGGCCGACGAGCCGGACGCGACCTGGGCGGAGCCGGCACGGGTGGCGATGGACGAGCAGGTGACGCTGGCGCGCCAGATCGCGGCCCAGGCGGCCTACCTCACCGGCCGGCTCGACATCGCCATCGCCCACGCCACGGCAGCCCTCGACGCCGCGCCGTACGACGAGGTCTCGCTGCGGTGGCTGATGCGCGCCAACCAGACGGCGGGACGTGCCGGTGCGGCCCTGGCGGCGTACGCCACGCATGCAGGCGCGGCTGCGCAACGAGCTCGGCACCGACCCGGACCCGGAGACAGTCCGCCTCCACGCGGCGCTGCTGGCCGGGCGTCCCGACGCAGCGCCCGCACCGGTGTCCGACGCCGGACCGGTGGTCGTCGGCCGCGAGCGGGAGCACGCGATCCTCGACGAGGCCCTCGACCTCAGCACCCACCAGGCAACGGTCCTGCTCGTGACCGGCGAGCCGGGCATCGGCAAGACTCAGCTCGCACGAGGCCTGGACCGGTCGCGCCCGGTCACGCGGCGGTGGTCGTGCTGAGCCCGCGGCTGGAGCCGGGTAGCGGCCTCCAGCCGCTGGCCGACGCGGTTCTCGACGTGGTGCTCCGCGCGGCGATCCGAGCCGACCTCCGACCCGGACGTCGCCCTCGTCTGCGACAGCTGTTCGGCCAGCCGGCCGCGAGCGAGCAGCCGGGCTGGGCCGGACCTCCCAGGCCCGGGAGCCGCGCGTGGAGACCGTGCGGCACCGCGTGTACGGCGCGCTGGCCAGGCTGCCTCGACCGGCTGGCGTCACCCGGCGGGGTGTCGCCGTCGTCGCCGACGACCTCGACTCGGCCGACGACGTCGTGCAGGGCTGGCTCGAGTATCTCGACGCATCGCGCTCGAGCACCACCGCTTCCTCGTCGTCGGGTTGTGGCGCGGTGTCGACATCCCGCCGATCCCCGCGACCGCGGCGCGATGGAGCTGCCACCACTCGACGAGGCCGCCGTTGCGGCCCTCGTCGGCGCGACCCGGGCCGAGGGCTCTGTGGGAGCGCTCGGGCGGGAACCCGCTGCTGCTCTCCGAGCTCGCAGCGACCGCCGACGACGGCGTACCCGCGTCGCTGCGCGAGCTGGTCGTACGCACGGCTGGCCGACGCGGGTGCGCCGGCGCCCACGATCCGTGCCGCCGCCGTGCTCGGACCCGCGTCGACCTCGACCTCCTCGCCCGGCGTCGTCGAGCTGTCCGCCGCCGAAGGTGCTCGACCACCTCGAGCACGGCATCCGGCTCGCGCTGCTCGTCGAGGACGCGCACGGCCTGAGGTTCCGGCACGAGGTGCTCCGGGAGGTGATCGAGGCCGAGACCACGATGCCCGGCAGGCCTGGATCCACGCGCCGAGCGGCCGAGCTGCTGGCCGAGCGGCCCGACGCCAACCCGGTCGAGCTGGCCCGCCACGCCCGCCTCGGCGGCAACCGCGGCTGGTCGCGCGAGGCCTGGTGGAGGCCGCCGAGCTCGCCGCCGCCGGCTTCGACCTCACCGGCGCGGAGAGCCTGCTCGGCGAAGCGCTCGCGGCCGACGAGACCAGCGAGACTGCGGCTGCGCCGCAGCCGGGTCCGGATGGCCCAGGGCGACTTCGCCGGTGCCGACGAGGACGCCCTCTCCGCGCTGGCGCTCCGGGAGCCGACGCCGAGGCGCTCGAGCTGCGCGCCTGGGCAGCCCGCAACCGGCACGACATGGACGCCGCGATCCGCCTCGGTCACGCCGGGGCCGGAGCTCGCCGACCGATCCCGACGAACGAAGGCCAGCTGCCTGCTCGCCGTCGCCTTCGCGCACCGCGGCACCGGCGACCTGCGGCCGCCGAGCGGTGCTCGAGCGAGGCGCTCGCGCTGCCGCGCCCGGGCTGGGGCGCCGCCGTGGGCTGGGCGTCCTGCGCACCCACCAGGGCCGGCCCACCGAGGCGCTGGCCATGCTCGAGCCGCTGCTCGGTGCGGACGCCGGCCGCGGCTGCACGTCGTTCTGGGTCGAGCACATGCTGCAGATGACGGCGCACGCCTTCGGGATGGTCGGGCGCCGCCGCCGATGCGCTGGCGGTGCTGGATCGGCTCGACCGCGAGCTCAGCCGGCGCGGCAGCGACAACGCGGTACGGCGGCATGCCGGACGTCTACCGCAGCTGGCTGCTGCGCAGCCTCGGTGTCCCCCGGCGCCGAGACCTGGCCCTGGCGGTCGCGGAGCGCGCGCCGATGGCCGAGGTCCTCGCACAGTCCGCGGCTCGACCTCGCCCACTGCCTGCTCCTGGCCGGGCGCCTGGACGAGGCCGTCGATCTGTTTCGAGTCGACGGCCACCGAACCTGGCGACCCGGTGCTCGGCAACCGATGGCGTTGCGAGCAGCGCCGCAGCTGCTCGCCGCCCGGCTCGCACTCGCCGGCGCACGCCGAGGCCGCACTCGACTACGCGGGCGAGCTGGTCGAGGTGGCGCAGGAGCGTGGTGACGAGCGGTACGGCGTCCTGGCCCGGCTTCCTGCGCGCCCGCGCAGGCGCGGCTCGGGCGACCGGTTCGACGAGGCCGGGGTCGTCGCCGACCTCGACCGGCTGGTCGAGGTCGCGGCGCTGGAGGCGCTGGTGGCTGGCGGCCGATGTCGCCGACGACACCGGCCTCGGCGCGCGAAAGTGGTCGCCACGCGGCCGCGACGACACTGCTCGAGCTCGGGCAGCACCGGCCACCCGAGCGGCGCTCGCGGCGTTCCGGACGGACGTTCCACGCGACTGGGCTAGCTGACGCTCGCCACCAGCTCGAGCACCTCGGGCCGGAACGGTTCTCCGCGTCGCGGCGACTGCGCGTCCGCCGCTTCGCTCACGACGCCCCCCGCCGCGTCTCCGGCCAGTCCGCCGAAGAAGGCGGGGCGTGCGCCAGCGCGAGCCGGTAGCGCACGACCTCGGGGGTGTCCAGGCCGACGTCGACCGGCTCGCACCGGACCTCCGCGCCGCCGAGCCCCGCCGCGGCGGGCGGCCGCCGCCAGCACCTCCGGCGTGCCGATCACCTCCGCGCGCTCGCGCACGGCGGCGTACCAGTCGGGCGGCGTCCAGCCGAACGCCACGAGGCACCTCGTCGACCGCCTCCTTGGCGGCGGAACGCTCGTTGCCGAAGACGCGACGCCAGGATCATGCCGCCCGGGCGGGTCACCCGGCCGAGCTCGCGCAGCGTTGCACGGGTCGGGCACGTGGTTGAGCACGAACGCCGCGACCGACACGTCGACGCTGCCCGACCGGAACGGCAGCCGTGCGACGTCGGCCGCGACCGCCGGGCCCCGCTCGGCGAGCGGTGCGCAGCATGTCGGGCTCGAGGTCGACCGAGACGACGGCGCGCGCCGAGCACGCAGCGCGTCCCCGGCGGCGCCCGTGCCGGCGCCGGCGTCCAGGGCGCGGGGCCCGGGCAGCTCGCCGCCCAGCCTCGCCACCAGGTGGCGGGCGAGCGGGACGTAGGCGAGCGAGGCGTCGGCCGCCCAGGCCTGCGGCCGCCGCGGTAGCGCGCCGCGGACCGGGTCGCGCTCACCCGAGCCACCGCGCGCCGGCCACGGCCGCCGCGTCCACCAGTCCAGCTCGTCCTCGTCGCCGACCGCCTTCTCCCACGCGATCGTCGCCATCATGCCGAGCAGGCAGAGCCCGAGCTGGCGGTCCCACCAGTCGCCGGTCTCGACGCCGCGGCGCTCGAGCGCCCGCCGGTAGCGCTCGATGGTCGCCTCCTTCGTCTCGGGGAGGCGGCTGCGGTTGAGGGCGAGGTACCACGCCAGCTCCCAGCACGGCGGGGCCTCGCCGGGGTAGGCCCAGTCGAGCACGATGGTGCGGCCGTCGGCCCGGGAGCCGAGGTTGCCGAGCTTCCAGTCGCCCGCCACGAAGGTCTGCGGCGTCGTCGCGCAGCGCATCGGCGAGCTCGTCGGGATGCGCGTGCACCGCCCGGACGACGGCGTCGAGGTCGGGCGAGCGCGCGGGCAGCACCGCCCATCCCTGGTCGGCGACCCGCGATCGGTCCCGGTACGTCGGCCACCGTCGAGCTCGGGCGCGATCGTCGTCGGGCGCGAAGAACAGGAACCTCCGCTCCAGCTGCTGCAGCCCGATGGTGTCCGTCCAGCCGAGCTTCGCCGCGTGCATCGCGGCGAGGTGCTCGATGAAGCGGCGTGCTGTCCGGCCGGGAGCACCGTCGTCGCCGGGCGGCACGAGGTCGTCGCCGCAGTCGGTCATCAGCATCGCCAGCCGGGCGCGGGCCCGGTCTGGTCCAGCGCCATCGCGACCATCGTGTGGTCGATCTCGGCGGGTACCTCGTCGTACAGCCCCGCCTGCCAGACCTGCCACTCCCAGTGGGTGGTGTTGCCGGTGACCCGCATGATCCAGTCGGCGTCGGCCGAGAGCACCTTGAGGAAGTACGGCCGGCCGTCGATGCGCAGCCGCTCGAACGCCGCGCCCGACTTGGCGTCGGTCGTGCGCACCGGCTCGCGCTCGGTCGCCCCGGCGACCAGCTCGTCGAGCGATCCGGCGACGCGGGGGATCTCGACCTCCATGGCTCTGCTCCTCGCCTCGTCATGCCCCAGCCTAGGCCCAGCGTGGCGAGCGGTCCTTGCAACCCGATTGCAGCGCCCGCGCAGGGCCTCCGCAACCCCCACCGGACGTCGTCCACCGGGTCGCCAGCGGGGCGGCTACCAGCAGGAGGAGCAACAGATGACACAGCAGACGATCGACCAGAACGACCCTCGAGCGAGCTCGTCGGCCGCGCCGTCGGCGACTTCGGCGCGACGCTCGGCGCGGCCCTGGTCGTGATCGGCGACCGGCTCGGCCTCTACCGCGGCCTCGCCGACCTCGGCCCGACCGACGCGGAGACCCTGGCCGGCCACACCGGGACCCAGCGAACGGAACGTGCGCGAGTGGCTCTCGGCGCAAGCCGCGGCGGGCTACGTGACCTACGACGGCCCGGACGACCGCGGCGTCGACCAGTGGTCGCTGTCGCCGGAACAGCGCGAGGCCTTCACCGTCGACACCAGCCCGGCCTTCGTGGTGGGTGGGTTCGAGGTCGTGCTGGCCGCGACGAAGTCGGAGGTCGAGGTCGCGGAGGCCTTCCGGAACGGTCGAGGCTACGGCTGGCACCAGCACGACGCGGGGCTGTTCCGCGGGACCGAGCGCTTCTTCCGTCCCGGGGTACGCCGCGTCCCTGGTCGGCGAGTGGCTGCCGGCGCTCGACGGTGCCGTCGAGGCGCTCCGACGCGGGGCTCGGGTGGCCGACGTCGGCTGCGGGCACGGCGCCTCGACGATCCTGATGGCGGACGCCTTCCCGGGCTCGACCCTCCACGGCTTCGACTACCACCCGGAGTCGGTCGAGCAGGCGACGGCGTCGGCACGTGAGGCCGGCCTCTCCGAGCGGGTCACCTTCGACGTCGCAGCCGCGGACGGGTACCCGGGGTCGGCGTACGACCTGGTCTGCTTCTTCGACTGCCTGCACGACATGGGTGACCCGGTGGGAGCCCTGCGGCACGCCCGCTCGACGCTCGCGCCCGACGGCCGCGTGATGCTCGTCGAGCCGCACGCCGGCGACACGGTGGCGGACAACCTCAACCCCGTCGGGCGGGTGTTCTACGGCGCCTCCAGCCTGGTCTGCACCCCCCACTCGCAGTCACAGCCCGTGGCGAGGGCCCTGGGTGCGCAGGCCGGCCCGAAGCGCCTGGCCGAGGTGGCCCACGAGGCCGGGTTCACGCGGGTGCGGGTCGCAGCCGAGACGCCGTTCAACCTGATCCTGGAGCTGGCCGGCTGAGTTCGGCGCACCCGCCAGGGGGCTGACGAGACCTCCCTCCTGCGGTTAGCGTGCCTCGCGTGAGGCGAGAACCCCACGAGAACGTCGCGACGGTCCTGGTCGACCCGCGCGTCCTCGGCGACTTCGAGCTCGAGCTGATGTCGCTCGACCTGCGCGTCTGGCCGGTGCGCACGGCACCGATCTGCGACGACGGCCCGCGGATGGCGTTCCAGATCCGCCGCCGCCTGCTCATGCAGAAGCGCGGCGCGTGGGACCTCGCCGCCGACTGGACGCCGGTGTGGGTCAGCTTCGGTCCCTCGTGGCAGCACGGCGCCGAGCCGCTGCCGTGGGCAGCACACGCCGCGCTCTGGGCGGCCCTCGACTCGTACGCCGACCACGTGCGGTTCCAGCGCCGACTCGGTGGCGTCCGCCCGCTCGACCTCCCGGAGGACGTCCTGCCCTGACCTGACCCTTCGATGGTCAGTGCAGCGGCGCCATCGAGTCCGCGACGCCGAGCAGCTCATCGGCAGACGGCTCCTGGTCGCCGACGCCCAGCAGCACGATGTGGGTGTCGCCCATGACCAGGTCCACCTCGGCCGGCCGCTGGCCCTCGGCGTCCAGGACGAGCGCGGGCACACCGAGCGCCGAGTCGACGCGCCCGCCGAGTCGCTCGGCGGCGCCCTCGAAGAACGCGCGGGGCCTCGCTGGCGCATCGGGCAGGAACAGGATCGTGAGACCCGGCCACTCCAGTGCGGGCAGGTCGCGGCTGCAGGTCCACGCCTGCTCGAGGTCGTCCATCCGCGCCTGCTCGGCGTTCGGCATCCAGACCCCTCCGGACGCGATCGCCTCGTCGAACGACGGTCTGCTTCGCCTCGGCGCAGGGACGGTCCGCCGAGGTCGCGACCTCGAGGTCGGCGATCGGTGGCGGAGCCGCTCGGCGGTCCGACGGCGTACTGCGTCGACGCCGGGCGTCGGCGCGTCGTCGGCGGTGTCGGACCCGCAGGCGGCGACGGCCAGGGCGAGCAGGGCGGTCCCGAGAGCGCGCCGCATCCGTCAGCGCTCTCCGATCGGACCGAGCGGGCCGGCTGCTGGTCGCGGTCGGCGCCGCGCCAGCTGTTCCAGTGCCAGTGCAGGTAGCGGTCGATCGCGCGGACGACGTGGGCGGACCGGATCGACGGGAAGACGTCGAACGCGTGCTGGGCGCCGGGCAGCTCGGCGTACACGACGGTGCGCTTCGAGATGCGCGCGCAGGCTGCTCGACGAACAGCCGGGCCTGGTCGACCGGGACCAGCGTGTCGTGCTCGCCGTGGAGCACGAAGAAGTCGGGCGCGTCCTCGGTGATCCGCAGGATCGGGCGAGGCGGCCTCGAAGTCGTCGGGCGAGTCGGCCCAGGTCTTCTGCAGGATCCGCGGCGCCAGGAACCCGTCGCGCAGCAGCTCGGCGCTGCGCAGGCCGGTCGAGCCGGCGAAGTCGTAGACGCCGTAGTGGGGGATCGCCGCCTGGACCGAGGTGTCGGCGTCCTCGAAGCCGGGCTGGTACGCCGGGTCGTCGGCGGTCAGCGCGGCCAGCGCGGCGAGGTGGCCGCCGGCCGAGCCGCCGGTGATGGCGATGTAGTCGGGGTTGCCGCCGTACTCCTCGATGTGCTCGCGGATCCAGGCGATCGCCTGCTTCACGTCGATGACGTGCGCCGGGAACGGGTCGCGCGGAGCGAGCCGGTAGTTGATCGCCACGCAGACCCAGCCCTTGGCGGCCATGTGCTGCATCAGCGGGATGCCCTGCTGGTCCTTGTTGCCGATCGTCCAGCCGCCGCCGTGCACCTGCAGCAGCACCGGCGCGTTGCGGACCTCGCCCTCGGCCGGGCAGGTAGACGTCGAGCAGGCCGCGGCGGCCGGCGTCGGAGTAGCGGATGTCCTTCTCGACCCGGACGCCGAGGTCCTTCATCCGGAACGGGTTGACCAGCTTGCGCCACGGCGTCGCCAGCTCGGCCGGGGTCGGCTCGGCGTCGAGCTGCTCGACGTAGTCGACGCCGAGGCCCTCGACCAGCGCGTCCTCGACCTGGTGCTGCACCTTGCGGCTGCCGGCGATCAGGTAGGCCAGCCCGGCGGCGTTGCGCGCCGGCCAGCGCCAGCCCGGCCGTTGCTGCGCGGCCGGCGTACGGCGTGGGCGGCGGTGTCGGCCGCCGTCAGCGCCAGCAGGTGGGGCGCGAGCTCGCCGGTCAGCCAGCCGGCGAAGAACGACGGGATGCCGGCGCGGAAGCCGCCCACCGGGCGGATCGCGTTCGCCGTGAGGGCAGCGGTCAGGAGCTGTCGGCGGAGGAAGGCCACGGTCGGATGCTAACCGCGGCGCCAGCGCGTCCAGCGGGTGCTGAGATCGATCTCACCCGTGTCGCGCGTGTCGCGCCGGTCGTTGGGTAACGAGAACACGTTCCACCCATCCCTAGGATGTGACCATGGACCGCCTGTCGGGGCTCGACGCGAGCTTCCTGTACCTCGAGACGCCCGAGCAGCTGCATGCACGTCTGCGGGCTGATCGTGCTCGACCCGAGCACGATGCCGGACGCCGTACTCGTTCGACGCGATGCGCGACGAGATCGACAGCCGGGTGCACGACGTGCCCGCGTTCACCCGCAAGCTGCGCAAGGTCCCGCTCAAGCTCGACCACCCGATCTGGGTCAAGGACCAGCACTTCGACATCGACCGGCACGTGCACCGGCTCGCGCTGCCGCAGCCGGGCGGGTACGACGAGCTGGTCGAGCTGGCCGGGCACCTCGCCGGGCAGCCGCTCGACCGGTCCCGCCCGCTGTGGGAGATGTGGGTGATCGAGGGGTACGACGACGACAAGATCGCCGTCTTCTCGAAGATGCACCACGCGACGGTCGACGGCGTCTCCGGGTCCAACCTGATCTCGCACCTGTGCAGCCTCGAGGCCGACGCGCCGCCGCTCGCGGTCGGCGGCAACGGCGACGTTCGGCCGCGACGCCGCGCGAGCTCGAGCTGCTCGGCCGCGGGCGTGGTCAGCAACCTGACCAAGCCGGTCGACGCCGCCCGGCTGCTCACGCCGTCGGTCGAGCTGCTCGCCAAGACCCTCGGCCGGGCCCGCGACGGGCACCGCCATGGCCGCGCCGTTCTCGGCGCCGCGGACGTCGTTCAACGGCACCATCACCGGTCACCGCACGATCGGCTTCGCCGACATGAGCCTCGAGGACATCAAGGCGGTCAAGAAGGCCACCGGCACCACCGTCAACGACGTCGTGCTGGCGGTCGTCCGGCGGCGCGCTGCGCTCCTACCTCGAGTCGCGCGGCGAGCTGCCGTCGAACTCGCTGCTGGCCACGGTGCCGGTGTCGGTGCGGGAGGAGTCGCGGCGCTCCGCGGGCGCCAACAAGGTCTCGGCGCTGTTCGCCAAGCTCGGCACCGACGTCGAGGACCCGCTCGAGCGGCTCGAGGACATGGCCGAGGCCAACCGGAACGCCAAGGACCACCACAAGGCGATCAGCGCCGACTCGCTGCAGGACTGGGCGGAGTTCGCCGCGCCGCGCACGTTCGGCCTCGCCGTGCGCGCGTACGCCGGCCTCCGGCTCGCCGAGAGGCACCCGGTCGTGCACAACCTGGTCATCTCCAACGTGCCCGGCCCGCCGGTGCCGCTGTACTTCATGGGCGCCCGGATCGAGGCGCTCTACCCGCTCGGCCCGGTCTTCCACGGCGCCGGCGTCAACATCACCGTGATGTCCAACGACGGGTCCGTGCACGTCGGGATCATCGCCTGCCGCGAGTCGATGCCGGACGTCGACGACCTGGTGCAGCGGTTCCCCGAGGAGCTCGCCAAGCTCAAGGCGGCCGTCGAGGCGCGCAGGAAGGCGACGCCGATCCGGCGAACCGCGAAGGCGCGGTCGAAGGCAGCCACGAAGAAGTAGCCGCGACTGGGCCGGGGAAACCCGCGCTTGGCGAGGGAAGTTTCCCGAGCCATCTGCGCAATTCCCTGGTTGACCAGGGAATTGGGCACGCCGTCAGCGGGAGAAGTCGCGGCGGCGGGCGTTGACGGTGGCGACCGCCTCGAGGAAGGCCGGCACGAACACCTCCGACTCCAGCACGCAGCGCGGCGTGGCCGGCGTCGATGTCGTGGATGGTGGCGCCGGGGATCCGGCGGGCCAGGTCGAGCTGGTGGCCGCGCGGGATCACCCGGTCGTGGTTGGTGACCACCACCGCGGTCGGCACGTCGATCCGCGACAGCCACGGGCGCGAGTGGTGGCGGCCGAGCGCGGCCACGGCCTGGCCGACCGCCCAGGGGCTGGTGCTGCGGAACTCGCGCAGCGCCCAGTCGTGGATGTCGGCGGGCGTGAGGTCGAGCGCCTCGGCGGCCGTGCGCGTCGCGCGCACCGCCGTACGCGACCGGGAGACGCCGCGGGCGCCGACATCGCGAGCTCCATGCCCTGGTGGAACACCCGCTCCGACGCCGAACGCCGGAACCGGTCGGTGGTCGCGCACAGCACCAGCCCGGCGACCCGCTCGGGGTGCTGGCGCCACACCCGCTGGGCGACGATCGACCCCATCGAGAAGCCGGCGACGATCGCCTGCTCGATGCCCAGCACGTCCAGCAGCGCCGCCGCGTCGTCGGCGCAGTCGTAGAGCGAGAACTCCTCGGACTGGATGCCGCGGCCGTGCCAGCGCTGGTCGAGGGTGACCACCCGGAACCGCTCGAGCAGCGGCCCGATCGACGGGAACCAGGTCAGCAGGCCGGTGCAGCCGACCGCGTGCAGCAGCAGCACGGTGGGGGAGTCGGGGTGCGGCCCGGGGGTGTCGGTCACGTACGTCTCGCCGCGGCCCGGGAGCTCCACCATCCGTCCCTCGGGGATCGGCACCCACGGGACGTAGACCGCCCGGCGCGCGAGTCCGCGCACGGACAGGAAGGACATGGCGCCCCCTCTCGGTCTAGACTAGAACAGGTTACAGTTTGGCTCGCGTACCCGATCCGTCAGGAGGCGCCCGTGAGCCCCGACCCGCGCCGAGGCCCGCGAGGCCGTCCGCGCGGTCGTCCGCGAGGCGCTCGACCGGGACGCCGACTGGGCCGCGCTCGCCGAGGCCGGCCTGCTGTCGCTGCCGGTGCCCGAGGCGCACGGCGGCGAGGGACTGGGCCTGCGCGAGGTCGCCGAGCTGCTGCGCGAGACCGGCGCCCGCGCGGCGCACCTGCCGGTGTGGGAGACGCTCTGCTGCGGCGCGCTGACCCTGGCGGCCGCGGGCAGCGACGAGCAGCAGAAGACGCTGCTGCCCGGCATCGCGACCGGCGAGGCGTGGTCACCCCGGCGGTGCGCGAGGTCGGCGGCGGCATCCCCGAGCGCCCGGCCGACGACGATCACCGACGGCCGCGTCACCGGCCGCAAGATCGGCGTCACGCACGCCGCGGGCGCCGCCGCCCTGCTCGTGCCGGCGATCGACGGCGACCACGTCGTCGTCGCCCTCGTCGACCCGGCCGCCGACGGCGTGACCCTGCTGCCGTCGCCGTCGTCGAGCGGCCGGACCGAGCACACGGTCGTCCTCGACGGCGCGCCCGCCGAGGTGCTGCCGGGCGACGGGGCCGCGCGGCTGCTGCGCGAGCTCGCCGTGGCCGGGCTCTGCGTCACCGCCTCCGGCGTGGTGGCCGGCGCCCGCGACCTGACCGCCGACTACGTCAAGGGCCGCACGCAGTTCGGCCGCAGGCTCGCGGAGTTCCAGGCGGTCGCCCAGCAGATCGCCGACGTCTACGTCGCGTCCCGGATGATCACCCTGGCCGCCGACAACGCCGCCTGGCGGGTGGCCGAGGGCCTCGACGCCGCCGACGACCTCGCCGTCGCGGCGTACTGGCTGTGCACGAGGGCCTGGCCGCCCTGCACACCTGCCAGCACCTGCACGGCGGCATGGGCGTCGACGAGACCTACCCGCTGCACCACTACTTCTCGTGGGTCACCGACATCACCCACGCGCTCGGCGGGCCGCGGCTGACGCTCGACGCCGTCGCGGTCGAGGACGCGGCCGCCAAGAACCTCGAGCTCACCGAGGAGCAGCGCAGGCTCAAGGCCGAGCTCCGCGACTACTTCACCGGTCTGGCCAACCACGACGAGCACCGCGACATGATGGTCGACCGGCACGGGCCGACGTACCAGAAGACGATCAAGCAGATGGGCAGCGACGGCTGGATGGGCGTCGGCTGGCCGAAGGAGTACGGCGGCCACGGGCTCGGCGAGATCGAGCAGACGATCTTCGCCAACGAGGCCCAGCGCGCCGACGTCCACCTGCCGGCGGTGACCCTGCAGACGGTCGGCCCGACGCTGATCCGCTACGGCACCGAGAAGCAGAAGGACCTGTTCCTCAAGCGGATCCTCGAGGGCGACGTGCACTTCGCGATCGGCTACAGCGAGCCGGACGCCGGCACCGACCTGGCGTCGCTGCGGACCACCGCCAAGCGGGACGGCGACCACTACGTCGTCAACGGCCAGAAGCTGTGGACCACCGGCGGCCACCAGGCCGACTACCTCTGGCTCGCGGTGCGCACCGACCCCGACGCCCCCAAGCACCAGGGCATCTCGATCCTGATCGTCGACACGTCCGACCCCGGCTACTCCTGGACGCCGATCATCACCGCCGACGGCTCGCACCACGTCAACGCGACGTACTTCAACGACGTGCGGGTGCCGGTCGACATGCTGGTCGGCGAGGAGAACCAGGGCTGGAAGCTGATCACCACCCAGCTCAACCACGAGCGGGTGATGCTCGGGCCGGCCGGGCGCCTCGAGGGCCTGCGCGACCGGGTCGCCGCCTGGGCCGAGCCGCACGGCGTGCTCGACGAGCCCGACGTACGCCGGACCCTGGGCGAGGTGACCGCGGCGTTCCGGGTCAACGAGCTGCTCAACTGGGAGGTCGCCCGCGCCGCCGAGCAGGGCGCGATCAGCGTCGCCGACGCGTCCGTCGTCGAAGGTGTTCGCCTCCGACCGGGTGCAGTACCTCGGCCGGGCGCTGGCCGACGTCGTGCACCGGTACGGCGACCCCGCCGACGACGAGACCGGCGACCTGATCGGCCTACCTCGACGCCCAGGCCAAGCGGAACCTCGTGCTCACCTTCGGCGGCGGCGTCAACGAGGTGCAGCGCGAGCTGATCGCGATGTTCGGGCTCGACCTGCCGCGGGTGCCCCGATGACCGTCCCCGACGACGTCCACGAGCGGATCATGGCCGAGGCCGAGCGGATCAAGGCCACCGGCGAGACCGCCCCGCGCGCCGGCCGCGACCCGATCAACCAGCCGATGATCAACAACTGGGTCGAGGCGATCGGCGACGACAACCCGCGCTACCTCGAGGGCGAGGCGCCGCCGGCGATGGCGCAGGTGTGGACCATGGGCGGCCTGCACCCGAACCGCGACCCGAACGACCCGCTGCACGCGATGATGACCGTGCTCACCGACGAGGGCTTCACCGGCGTGCTCGGCACCAACTGCGAGCAGACCTACGACCGCTACCTCCGCGTCGGCGAGGAGGTCACGGTGACCACCCGGCTGGAGTCGGTCGTCGGTCCGAAGCAGACCGGCGTCGGCGAGGGCTACTTCGTGACCACCCGCAACATCTGGCGGGTCGGCCACGACGGCGACGACAGGTCGCCTCGATGCTGTTCCGGGTCCTGAAGTTCATCCCGAGAGCGCAGCGATCGGTCGAGCACCGTCGAAACCCCGCTCGGCGACGTCCTCCGCCCCCAGGTGAACCGTGACACGGAGTTCTTCTGGGAGGGCACGCGAGCCGGCGAGCTGCGCATCCAGCAGTGCAACGCCTGCGGTGCGCTGCGGCACCCGCCGGGGCCGTCCTGCCCGGCGTGCCACGCCTTCGACCGTCGTACGTCGTCGCCTCCGGGCGCGGCACCGTGTTCTCGTACGTCGTGCACCGGCACCCGCCGGTGCCCGGGCGCGAGCTGCCGATCGTGCTCGCCCTGGTCGACCTGGAGGAAGGAACCCGATTGCTGGCCGAGCTGGTGGACTGCGACCCCGAGGAGGTCGAGGTCGGGATGCCGGTCGAGGTCGGCTTCCAGCGGATCGACGACGAGCTGACCCTGCCGGTCTGGAGGCGGCATGAAGCCCGGCGACCAGCTGCCCGAGTGGCGGCTGCCCGTGACGCCGACCCTCGTCGTGAGCACCGCGATCGCCACCCGCGACTTCCAGGACGTCCACCACGACCGCGACCTGGCGCAGTCCTACGGGTCGCAGGACATCTTCCTGAACATCCTGACCACCAACGGCCTGGTGCAGCGCTACGTCACCGACTGGGCCGGCCACGACGTGCAGGTCCAGTCGATCGCGATCCGGCTCGGCGCCCCGGCGTACCCCGGCGACGAGCTGGTGTTCACCGGCTCGGTGGCCGAGGTCGACGGGGACCGCGTCGTGGTCGACGTGGTCGGCAACGTCAGCATCGGCGCCCACGTCACCGGGCAGGTGGTGATCCGGTGACGGCGCTCTCCGGCGCGGCCGCGATCGCCGGGATCGGCGCGACCGAGTTCTCCAAGGAGTCCGGCCGCTCCGAGCTCCAGCTGTCCGTCGAGGCGACCCTGGCGGCGCTGGCCGACTGCGGGCTGACGCCGGCCGACGTCGACGGGCTGACGACGTTCACGATGGACTCCTCCTCCGAGATCGCGCTGGCCCGCGAGCTGGGGGTGGGCGACCTGCGGTTCTTCAGCCGGATCAACTACGGCGGCGGCGCCGCGTGCGGCACCGTCCAGCAGGCGGCGATGGCGGTCGCGACCGGGGTCGCCGACGTCGTGGTCTGCTACCGCGGCTTCAACGAGCGGTCGGGGCAGCGGTTCGGCCAGGTCTCGGTCGCCGCCAACACCCAGGTCAACACCAACGGCCTCGACAACGCCTGGAGCTACCCGCAGGGGCTCACCACGCCGGCGGCGACGGTGGCGATGCAGGCGCGGCGCTACATGCACGAGTACGGCGCCACGTCCGAGGACTTCGGCCGGGTCGCCGTGGCCGACCGCAGGCACGCCGCCACCAACCCGAACGCGTTCTTCTACGGCAAGCCGATCACGCTCGAGGACCACCAGGCCTCGCGGATGATCGCCGAGCCGCTGCACCTGCTCGACTGCTGCCAGGAGAGCGACGGCGCGGTCGCGCTCGTGGTGGTCTCGGCCGAGCGGGCCCGCGACCTGCCGCAGCCGCCGGCGTACGTCGCGGCGGCGGCGCAGGGCAGCGCGGCCGACCAGTTCGTGATGACGTCCTACTACCGCGACGACATCGGCGTCCCCGAGATGGGCGTCGTCGGCCGCGAGCTGTGGCGGCAGTCCGGCCTCGGGCCGAGCGACATCCAGACCGCGGTGCTCTACGACCACTTCACGCCGTACGTGCTGATGCAGCTCGAGGAGCTCGGCTTCTGCGGCCGCGGCGAGGCGCCGGACTTCATCCGCGACGGCGCGATCGAGATCGGCGGCAAGCTGCCGCTCAACACCCACGGCGGCCAGCTCGGCGAGGCCTACATCCACGGCATGAACGGCATCGCCGAGGCCGTCCGTCAGGTCCGCGGCACCTCGGTCAACCAGGTCGACGACGTCGCGCACGTGCTGGTCACCGCCGGCACCGGCGTCCCCACCAGCGGGCTGATCCTCACCGCCTGACCCGATTGGCCCGAATCGGGGGTACCGCCCGCGCGCCGCCCCGCCACCCTCCCTCGCGGTCCCGGGAGGTGGCATGGGGCGGTCGACGTCCGAACCCACGAGCAGCGCGGCCAAGATGAGCCTGCCCACGCTGACCGCGATGGTCGTCGGCGGGATGGTCGGGGCGGGCGTGTTCTCGCTGCCCGCGCGGTTCGGCGTCGCGACCGGCATCCTCGGCTCGCTGATCGCCTGGACGATCGCCGGCACGGGCATGCTGATGCTGGCGTTCGTCTTCCAGAACCTCGCGATCCGCAAGCCCGAGCTCGACTCCGGCGTGTTCATCTACGCCAAGGCGGGCTTCGGCGACTACGCCGGCTTCAACTCGGCGATCGGGTTCTGGGCCAGCTCGGTGGCCGGCAACACCTTCTACTGGGTGTTCATCAGCGCGACCCTCGGCGCGTTCTTCGACAGCTTCGGCGACGGCGACACGTTCCTGGCCGTGGCCGTGTCCACGGTCGGCGTCTGGCTGTTCCACTACCTGATCGCGCGCGGGGTCCGCGACGCGGCGGTCATCAACCGGATCGTGACGGTCTTCAAGGTCATCCCGATCCTGGTGTTCATCGTCGTCCTGTTCGTCAACTTCGACGCCGGGGTCTTCGCCGACAACTGGACGGCGTACGGGTACGGCGACCTCGGCAGCCTCAACGAGCAGGTCCGCAACACGATGCTGATCACGACGTTCGTCTTCATCGGCATCGAGGGAGCGAGCGTCTACTCCCGCTACGCGAAGAAGCGCTAGGACGTCGGGCGGGCGACGGTGCTGGGGTTCCTGAGCGTGCTCTCGATCTTCGCCCTGGTCACGCTGTCCAGCTACTCGGTCGTGCCGCAGCCCGAGCTCGCCGACACCCGCCAGCCGTCGATGGTCGGCGTGTTCGAGTCGGTCGTCGGGGACTGGGGCGAGGTGTTCATCAGCGTCGCCGTGATCGTCTCGGTGCTCGGCGCCTACCTCGCCTGGACGCTGATGGCGGCCGAGGTGATGTACATCCCGGCGCGCGCGGACGACTTCCCCGAGTTCCTCGGGCGGGAGAACGCCAGCGGCACGCCGATCACCGCGCTCGTCGTCACCTCGCTCGGTGTGCAGGCCCTGCTCGGCCTGACGCTGTTCGTCAACGACGCCCTGAACTTCATGCTCGACCTCGCCACCAGCCTCGCCCTGCTGCCGTACCTCCTCGCGGCGGCGTACGCGCTGAAGCTCGGGTCTCACCGGGGAGTCCTACGAGGGGATCGCTCCGGGCGCGCGACGCAAGGACACGATCATCGCGGGCGCGGCGACGGCGTACACGATCTTCCTGTTCGACGCCGCCGGGATGAAGTTCGTGCTGCTCTCGACGGTCATCCTCGCGCCGGCGACGCTGCTCTACGTCAAGGCCCGCAGCGAGCACGGGAAGCGCATCTTCTCGCCGGCCGAGATCGGGCTCTTCGCACTGATCGTCGCGGGCGGGATCATCGGAGGGGTGGGCCTCTGGACCGGACGGATCACCCTCTGAGCACCATCGACAGAAAGGCCATCCCATGCCCGACAGCGTCTCCTCGACGTACGGCGTCCACTCCGAGGTCGGCCGGCTGCGCAAGGTGCTCGTCTGCCGCCCGGGCCTGGCGCACCTCCGGCTGACCCCGAGCAACAACGACGAGCTGCTCTTCGACGACGTCATGTGGGTGGAGAACGCCCAGCGTGACCACGCCGACTTCGTGAACAAGATGACCTCTCGCGGAGTCGAGGTCGTCGAGCTGCACGACCTGCTGGCCCAGACGGTGGCGATCCCGGAGGCCCGCGACTGGCTGCTCGACCGCAAGATCGTGCCGAACCGGGTCGGCCTGGGGCTGGTCGACGCCACCCGCGGCTACCTCGAGTCGCTCGAGCCGGCGAAGCTCGCGGAGTTCCTCATCGGCGGACTGTCGACGCACGACCTGCCCGAGGACTACCGCACCAAGTACGTCGGGCTGGCCCGCGAGTCCACCGGCGCACGCGAGTACCTGATGCCGCCGCTGCCGAACACGCTCTACACCCGCGACACCACCTGCTGGCTGTACGGCGGGCTCACCATGAACCCGCTCTACTGGCCGGCCCGCAAGGACGAGACGCTCATCTACAAGGCGATCTACGAGTTCCACCCCGACTACGTCGGGTCGACGGTCTGGTGGGGTGACCCCGACCAGGACTGGGCGCAGGCGACGTTCGAGGGCGGCGACATCATGCCGGTCGGCAACGGCGTGGTGCTGATGGGCATGAGCGAGCGCACCTCACGGCAGGCGATCACCCAGGTCGCCGCCGCGCTGTTCGCCCAGGGTGCCGCCGAGCGGGTGGTCGTCGCCGGCATGCCCCGGCTCCGCGCGGCGATGCACCTCGACACGGTGTTCACGTTCGCCGACCGCGACATCGTGACGCTCTACCCGACGATCATGGACGCGGTCCACACGTTCACGCTGCATCCGTCGGACAACCCGCTGGGGCTCGACGTGGTCGACGAGAAGGCGACCCCGTTCACCGACGTCGTCGCCCGAGCGCTCGGGCTGCCCGAGCTGCGGGTGATCGAGACCGGTGGCGACGTCTACCAGTCGGAGCGACAGCAGTGGGACAGCGGCAACAACGCCGTGGCGCTCGAGCCGGGCGTGGTCTTCACCTACGACCGGAACACCCTGACCAACACCTTGCTGCGCAAGGCCGGCGTCGAGGTGATCACGATCGTCGGCGCCGAGCTCGGGCGCGGCCGCGGCGGCGGCCACTGCATGACCTGCCCGCTCATCCGCGAGCCCGTGGACTTCTGATGCGCCGGCTCGTGGCAGTTGCGGCCGCGCTGCTCGCGACGTGCGTGGTCGCCGCGTGCTCCGACGACTCCGGCGGCGGCGACGATGCTGCCGAGCCGAGCAGCGCTCCGACCTCGCCCTCCGCGGCGCCGGTCGATGCAGCGAGCCTCGACGGGACGACGTACACCTCGACCTCGGTGGAGGGCCACGACCTGGTCGCGGACACCACCATCGAGCTCGGGTTCGACGACGGGAGCATGTCGGCATCGGCGGGCTGCAACTCCATGTTCGGCGCGTACGCCGTCACCGACGGGACGCTGGCCTGGACGGGTGAGCCCGCCGGCACCCTGATGGCCTGCCCCGACGAGCTCGCGGCTCAGGACCAGTGGCTCAGCGGTCTCCTGACCACCGGCATGACCGCGACGTCGGAGGGCTCGACGCTCACGCTCACCGACGGCGAGGTCACGATCGAGCTCGCCAGCGGCGCGGGGGAGGACCTCGCGGGCGTGCTCGGACGCTCCTGGACCGCGGTCGGCACGATCGCGGACGGCGCCACGACCCGGCTCCCCGTGCGTACGGCGCGGCCCACCCTCAACGTCGCGGACGACGGGCTCGCCCGGCTGTTCACCGGCTGCAACAGCGGCCGGACCACGGTCCAGGTCGACGGGGACACCCTGTCCTTCGCCAACACCCGAGTCACCCAGGGCAACTGCCAGGGTCCGGCCCGACTGACCGAGCAGACGGTCCTGAGCGTGCTGGACGGTCCGGCCGACAACGCCGAGCTGCACGAGAAGGTCCTGATCGTGACGAAGGGCGACCAGGGGCTCGTCTTCCAGCTCAGGTGAGACGGGGACCCGCGTGTCCAGCGTCCTCCTGATCCTCGCGGGTCTCGTCGCGCTCACCATCGGCGCGGAGGTCCTGGTGCGCAGCGCGACGGGGCTGGCCGCCGGCCTGGGCGTGAGCCCGATGGTGATCGGGCTGACCGTCGTCTCGCTCGGGACCAGCCTCCCCGAGCTGGCCATCGGCATCGACGCCGCGCGGACCGGGAACCCGGGACTCGCGGTCGGAAACATCGTCGGCACCAACCTGGTCAACCTGCTGCTCGTCCTCGGCCTCAGCGCGCTGATCATGCCGATCGTCCTGCAGCGACGCACGCTGCGCTTCGACGTCCCGTCCGCCGCGGTGGCTGCGGCCTTGCTCTACCTGCTCGCGCGAGACGGCGAGCTGTCCACGCTCGACGGCGTGCTGCTGCTCGCCGGCGGTGCGGCGTACACCTGGGGTGTGCTGCGCAGCAGCAAGGGCGAGGAGCCCGAGGTCGCGGAGGACTACGCGGAGTCCGTGTCGGCTCGCCGTGGTGGCCGTACGCCGACACTGGTGCTGGGGCTGTTGCTGAGCATCGCCGTGATCGTCGTGGGTGCCGAGCTGCTGGTCGATGGTGCCGTGGACGGCGCCCAGGCGCTGGGTGTCAGTGATGCGGTCATCGGCCTGACCGTCGTGGCCATCGGCACGTCGGCGCCGGAGCTCGTGACCACGCTGGTGTCCACGGTGCGCGGCGAGCGCGATGTCGCGATCGGCAACCTGCTGGGGTCCAGCATCTACAACATCGCGATCGTGCTCGGAGTGACGGTCGTGGTGGCCCCCGGGAGCCTCGTGGTTCCCGACGAGGTGCTGGCCGGCGACCTGGTGCTGATGGTCGCGGTCGCGCTCGCCGCCGTGCCCGTCCTGGTGTCCGGGGCGCGCGTCACCCGGCTCGAGGGTGCCCTGTTCGTCACGACGTACCTGGGCTACCTCGGGTGGTTGCTCGGGACGCGGACCGGCTGAGCTTGTCGAGGCCCTGCCTGCCGGGTTGGGTCCGGCTCCCCGTGCCCCGCCCCGTGGCCGCTGGCTCGCCGTGTCGCCGACGGCGTTGCGCTGTTGGCCCGGGTCGTTGCGGCGCCACGCCTCGTTCTACGCGGCCCCGGTGCGGGTCCCGGTCCGCCGGTTCGGGTGCCGGGCATGCCGGTGGCCCCGCCGGTTGCGGCGGGGTGCGGGGCGGGATGGTCAGGGTGGGGTGACGTCGTCGGTGCCGGTCTTGTCGCGCAGGTAGCTGTAGCCGTGCGGGCTCGACCAGAGATAGGTGCCGGCGTCGAGGGTCGTGTAGGTCCAGCCGGCGAACGTCTTCACCCGATGATGTCTTCGGCACAACGAGGCCTCGTTGCACGGGCAGGTTGGACCGCCCCGCGACGACGGGGATGGTGTGGTCGGCGTCGCAGGATCTGGCGGGTCGGGTGCACCAGGGGAAGACGCAGGTCTGGTCGCGGACCGCGATCGACCTCGCGGTGCCGGCCCGGCACGACCGGTGTCTCGACGGGGTCGTGGGCGGTCGGGTCCAGCACCGGTTTCACGACCACCTGGCTGGCCGCACCGCACAAGTCGCGGAGCTGGCCGGGGGTGATCAGGTGGTTGCCGTGTTCGAGGCGGGCGGTCAGGGCGTCCTGGGAGAGGTGGACGTACAGGACGATCTTGCGGGGGTGGTTTCGAGACGGGCGCGGGGCGCCCTCCTCAACCACCGAGAACTCCAGCGACAGCTCACGCCTGGCCAGCTCACCGACCGCCATCGAGCGGCGGACGTCGAGGGACTCGGTCGAGCCGAGGTCCTTCAGCTGGGCGGCGACCGTCTGGATCGCGGTCTCCAGCTCGATGGCGTCGGCGATGTCGAGCTCGCCGTGGACGGCCAGGGTGCCGTCGAAGGAGTTCACCTGCCGGGACTCGACGGTGAAGTACCGGCCGTCCGCGTGTTCGAGGCGACGGGCCTCGGCTTCGTCGGGCATGTAGCGGCCGATCGCCTCGTCGACCAGCCGGTCCAGCTGGACGGGGCCGATCCGGTGCGCGGTCGGCGCCACGTGCCGGTCCACAAACCCCGCCGCGTCCATGCGACAGGAGGAGGGTCTTCTCGGCGATCCGGCGCGCCAGCCACGGCCGCAGATCCCCGGCCTGCACCCGCTTCCACACCCGCGGCAGCCGGTAGCGGAGCTCGAGGGCGTGGCCGACGTACCGCTTCCCCGCATCCGTCGACATCCCGAGCGCCGCGGCGAACTCGGTGACCGAGAACTCCGCCACCAACGGCGCACCCTCACCGGCGACCGGCATCCCCGCCTCGCCATACGCACCCGCGGCCAGGGTCTCGGCCTCCAGGATCGAGTCCACCGGTGCATCGCCGCCCACTGCACCGCCGCCTCGAGCAGATTGGCCTCCGCCCGGTCCGCATCCGCCCGGCTGCTGCGCGCGAAGTCGAGCACCGCAGGAGCGGTGTCCAGCTCGTCGAGCGCTTCGTCGTGGTCATGGGTCTACTCAAGCACCGACCACCGACACTCGAGCGCCCAGAACCCCGTGGTTGAGCGGATCTGTGGAAAGAACTTTTCGGACCGCAACCACAGCGGTCACGGAAGGAACCGACCGTGACCCGGGTGCGGCCGCAATGGCCTGCGCAACCAACGACGGCGAGCAACCACACCAATCGAGAACCGCGGTGACCACCCACCCACCGTGACGGGCCTCGACAAGCTCGGCCGACGTGGTTCGCCGCCCTGCCCAGGGTCACCGGGTTTCGAGGCTCAGGCCGCCAGGGCGCCTTCGCACCTCAACCACCGGCAGAGCCGGTCGGCAAGAGCGAAGGCAGGACGGCGCGTGGGGGACGGTGGGCGCCGCCCTGCCTTCAGTTCGGGGGTCTGCGACTCGGGTCTGTGACACGGGTCAGGCAGATCTCCTTCGGCGGCCGGCGCGGCGTCGGCCGAGCCTGAGCTCGCGGCGCTGCCAGTGGTCCGGCCGGCCGGCGGCGAGGCGCCGCTCGCTCTCCATGGCACGTGCCACCTGGTGCTGTATCTCGTCCATCGGATCTCTCCTCCTGTGATGTGGAAGCACAGGCTGTCGGGCTGGGCTTCTCCAGGGCTTCCCCGTGGCCTTCCCCGCCCTTCCCGGGCGGTGGTCCAGACCAGGGAAGGTCCGGGGAAGGCGACCCGACGAATGTGAGCGACCTGGCCGGCAACGGAGCTGGTCACCACCTCAGGAGGATCCACCGCATGAGCTCCACCACCACTGAGCGTCCCCGCCGCAACGGCGTCGACGTACCCACTCTGTTCGCGACGCTGGACGCCGTGAAGGGCCAGAACGAGATCGCGAAGTTCCAGTTCCGGGCCCGCAACACCTGGCAGACCGGCACCCACAGCCGTACCGAGATCTCGGGCTTCTACGGCGCGATGCAGGAGATGGCGCACCGCCACGTGACGGTCGTCGACTCCGACCACCCGGAGGTGCTCGTCGGTTCCGACAACGCGCCCACCCCGGTCGAGTACCTGCTGCACGCGATCGCCGCCTGCCTCACCTCGGGGATCGGCAACATCGCCTCCGCGCGTGGCGTCGACCTGACCAAGGTCAGCTCCACCGTCGAGGGCGACATCAACCTGCTCGGCATCCTCGGCCTCAGCGACGGCTCGGTGCGCAACGGCTACGAGGAGCTGCGGGTCACCTTCCACATCGAGGGCGACGCCGACGAGGCGACGCTGCGCAGCATCGTCGACCAGTCGCGCCAGCGCTCGGCCGTCTACGACGCCCTGACCAACCCGACCCCCGTCCACATCGACGTGGTCGTCGGTTCCTGACCGGAGAGCACTGCAGATCATGACCGCCATCAACACAGTCGTCATCGGCGCTGGGCACGCCGGCCTGGCCGTGAGCCACCTCCTGGGCAAGGTAGGACGGGACCACGTGGTCCTGGATCGCGGACGGGTTGCCGAGAGCTGGCGGAGCGAGCGGTGGGACTCGCTCCGCCTGCTCACCCCGCGCTGGATGACGCGACTCCCCGGACGGCGCCACCTCGGCGCCGACCAGGAGGGGTTCATGGCGGTCCCCGAGCTGGTCGAGTTCCTCGAGGGGTACGCCGCCGACAGCGGCGCGCCCCTCGAGCTCGGCCAGGAGGTGCTGGAGGTCTCGCAGAACCGGGGCCGCTACCAGGTGACCACCTCCGCGGGCTCCTGGCTCGCGCAGAACGTCGTCGTCGCCTCCGGTCCGTCCGGACGGGCGCACCGACCCGAGGGGATCGACCGCCTCGGCCCCGACATCGCGGTGCTGAGCTCGTCGGCGTACCGGAACCCGCACCAGCTCCCCGCCGGGGGCGTGCTGGTGGTCGGCGCCTCTGCGTCGGGGACGCAGATCGCCGACGAGCTGGCGCGGGCGGGCCGGCGGGTTGTCCTTGCCGTCGGCAGCCACACCCGGATGCCGCGTCGGTACCGGGGGATGGACGCCTTCTGGTGGATGGAGCAGACCGGCAAGCTGGCCCGGGTCGACGACGGCCGTGCGATCGCACCGCACGCGCGCCGCGAACCCTCGCTCCAGATGGCCGGCCGTTCCCAGAACGACCACCGCGGCGCCGACCTCGACCTGACGACCCTCCAGGACGTCGGCGTCGAGCTGGTGGGCCGCCTGGCCCGCGTGCACCGGCACCGCATCGACTTCCAGTCGGACCTCGAGCGGACCACCCGTGAGGCGGACGCCCGCCTCACCCGGTTGCTCGACGAGCTGGACGCGTACGTCGATGCCCAGCACCTCGGCGACGAGGTCGAGCCGGGCCTGCGGCCACGTTCCGTCTCCCTCGACCACACCCGCAACCGCATCGACCTACGCGCCGAGGGCATCTCGACAGTCGTGCTGGCGACCGGGTTCCGGCCGCACCACCCCTGGCTGAACGTGCCGGTCGTGGCACCGGACGGCAGGATCCGCCAGTACCGCGGCGCGACCGCCGCGCCAGGCCTGTACGCCGTCGGCCAGTGGTTCCAGAACCGACGTGACTCGACGTTCATCGACGGGGCGCGGTTCAATGCACAGGACGTGGTCTCGCACCTGTGCATGGGCGAGTTCGCGCCGCTCGAGAAGGTGGACGTGTCATGAGCGACTACGACGTCGTGGTCGTCGGGGGCCGGGTGGCCGGCGCCTCGACCGCGATGCTGCTGGCCCGGGCCGGCCTGCGGGTCGCCGTCCTCGACCGGGGCAAGTACGGCTCCGACACCCTGTCGACGCACGCCCTGATGCGCGCGGGCGTGCTCCAGCTGTCCCGGTGGGGCCTGCTGCCGCGCATCGTCGGTGCGGGCACGCCCGCCGTCCCGGTGGTGACGTTCTTCTACGAGGAGCGGGAACCCGTGCAGATCTCGATCCGTCCGAGCGCCGGCGTGGACGCGCTGTACGCGCCCCGGCGCTACCTGCTCGACCGCACCCTGGTCGACGCCGCGGTCGAGGCCGGCGCGGAGGTCCTGCACGAGACCCGCGTCGTGGACCTGCTCCGCGACGACACCGGCCGCGTCACGGGGGTGGTGACCAGCGACAGTGCCGCGACTCGCAGCATCACGGCCGACCTGGTCATCGGCGCCGACGGTATCTCCTCGGTCGTGGCCCGCAACGTCGGCGCGGCCACCCTGCGTCAGGCCGACTGGGCGGGCGCCGTCCAGTACGCCTACTTCAGCGGCGTGGAGGCAACGGGCTACCACTGGGCGTATGGGAACGGGGCAGGCGCCGGGATGATCCCGACCAACGACGGCCAAGCCCTCGGCTTCGTCTCCACGGCGCCGGAAAGGATGCGTTCGCTCCGGTCGGGACGGACCGCGACGGAGATGTTCGACGTCCTCTGGCGGCTGGCAGCACCCAGGCTGGCCGACCGGCTGCATGGGGCGGAACGCGCGTCGCGCCAGCACGGCTTCGGTGGCATCCCCGGGTTCGTCCGGCAGTCGTCCGGGCCCGGCTGGGCCCTGATCGGGGACGCTGCGTACTTCAAGGACCCCATCACCGCGCACGGCATCACCGACGCCCTGCGCGACGCCGAGCTGCTCGCGACGGCGGTGGTGGAGGCGATCTCGGGTGCCCGGTCGGAGCAGGCGGCGATGGCCGACTACGCCGCCACCCGCGACCGGTTGTCCGACGACCTCTTCGGGGTGACCGACGAGATCGCGACGTACGCCTGGGAGATCGACGAGGTGCCCAGCCTGATGCGGAGGGTGTCCGCCGCAATGACCGACGAGGTCGAGTACCTCGAGTCGCTTCCGACCTGGCAGAGCGGCATGACCTCGGTCCAGCGCTAGCATTTCCCGAGCGCGGGGGCTGCACCGAACGAGGCACCGGCATGGACGTCCACATCGCACTGCTCGGAGGCTTCTCCGTCGTGCGCGACGGGGTGCCCGTACCCGACGACGTCTGGAGCCGCCGAGGCGCCGCGTCCCTCGTGAAGCTGCTCGCCCTTGCCGACGGGCGCCGGCTGCACCGCGAGCGGGTGATCGACGCGCTGTGGCCGGGCCTGCCCGTCGAGGCGGCCGGGCCGCGGCTGCACAAGGCCGCCCACTACGCCAGGCGAGCGCTCGGAGACGTCCCCGACGGGTTGCTCCTCCGCCAGGACCAGGTGGTGCTGCTCGCCGACCACCTGGTGACGGTTGACTCGGTCGAGTTCGAGCGGCTGGGCCGGGCGGCGCTCGCGTCGGGATCGGTGGCAGACGCCGAGACGGCGCTGGCGACGTACGGCGGCCCGCTGCTGCCCGAGGACCCCTATGAGTCCTGGGCGACTGACGCCCGCGAGACCCTGTCCGCGCTGCACGAGGACCTGCTGCGCATGGCCGGTCGCTGGGAACAGCTGGTCCGGGCCAACCCGCTCGACGAGGAAGCCCATCTCGCGCTGGCCCGCCAGCACGCCCAGCGTGGCGACACCCGAGCGGCCCTGCGCCAGCTGGAGCGGATGGACCAGGCCGTGCGCCGGGAGCTGGGCACGGTCCCGAGCGACGCCATGCGAAGGCTCCGCGCTGAGCTCACCCACGCGGCGGATCGTCCCGCACCGGCCGAGCCGCCCGGACATGCCCTCGTGGGACGTGACGACGTCGACGCGTACCTCCGCGAGCGGCTGGACCGGGCAGACGCCGGACGCGGCGCCAGCGTGATGGTCACGGGAGTCGCCGGCGTGGGCAAGAGCTCGATGCTCAACCTGATGGCCTCCCACGCCGCCGGGCGCGGCTGGCGGGTCGCCCGTGGCGGCGCCTCGGCCGTCGAGGGCTCCTGGCCCTACGCCCCGGTGCTCGAGGCGTTCGCGGACCTCTGCCGTCGACACCCGGCGCTGCTGGACGGGCTGGACGACGCGTACAGCGACGAGCTGGGGCGCGCCCTGGCCGGCCGCGAGATCACCTGGAGCGGCGAGGCCGCCCACCAGCGCCTGTTCGTCGCCGCGGCCGAGCTGCTCCGGCTCGCGGCGTCCGGGCACGGGCTCCTGCTGCTGGTCGATGACGTCCACGAGGCCGACGAGGCGTCGTTGAGGCTGCTCCACTACCTGGCCCGCTGCGCGGTCGCTGAGCCGGTCGTGGTGGCACTCGGGTCGCGACCCGAGGGAGGCCCGGCGCTGCGCGAATTCGGACAGAGCCTGGTCGCGCGTGGTATCGGCTCCGTCGTGGAGCTGACGCCGCTCGACGAGGCCAGCACCCGACAGCTGGTCGCCGACCGCTTTCCCGAGCTGGACCCGGCTCTGGCCGGCGAAATCTGGGCCGTGTCCGGCGGCCTGCCGTTCCGCGTTCTCGAGGCCGCACGCAACGCCCTGAGCGGCCACCGTGACGTCGCCGTCTCGGGACTTCCACCGGGCGCGCTGGCCGTCATGCGGCGGGTGGCGCTGCTCGGATCGACCTTCAGCACCGACGAGCTGCTCGCCGTCGCCGGCAGTCCCGAGGCCGACGCCTACCAGAGCCTCGACGCGGCCCTGACCACGGCTGTCGTCGAGCCGGATGAGTCCGGCTACCGGTTCCGGCACGCCCTGGTGCGCGACGCCGTGCTGGCGACCTACTCGCCGCTCGATCGCTCGCGGGAGGGCCGCCTGGTCGCCGAGCGGCTGGCGGCGATCGGTGCGCCACCGGCGCGGGTCGCGCACCTCTTTGTCTCGAGCGGGCACCCGGTGCAGGCGGTGCCGTATGCCCTCCCGGCGATCGAGACCGCGGGGGCCCTCGGCGCCTACCGCGACGGCCTCGCCCTGCTCGACGCGGTGGTCGACCACGCGAACGGCGCCGACCGTGCGCACCTGCTCGCCCGGCGGGGCGACCTGCTGACCGCTCTGGCGGATCCCGCGGCCGTCGAGGCCTATCGAGCCGCCCTGCCGGTCACCAGCGGCACCGAGCATCGGTTCGTCCGGGCCCGGCTCGCCCGGGCGGCCGCCTTCCAGGGCGACATCGAGACCGCCACCGCCGCCCTGTCGGGCCTGGAGCTGGAGGGTGACGAGGCGGACGCGACGCTGCTCCTCTCCCGAGGCAACCTGTCCTACCTGGTGGGGGACGTCGACGCCGCCTGGGACGCGGCCAACGAGGCGCGGACGCTGCTGCGCGCCGACGACCCGTGGCAGATGGTCGACCTGATCAGTCTCCAGGGTCTGATCGCGCACCAGCGCGGCGAGTGGTTCGAGCGGTTCATCCGCGAGCTGCGGCGCTCGCGATCGGACCCGGGCCTGGCGGCGACGGTGTTCGACGCCCACCTGTGCGTGGCGGAGTACGTGCTCTACGGCCCGATCCCCTACGACGAGGTGATCGAGCTCGCCGGCAGCCTGCGCCGCCGCGCGGAGCAGTACGGCACGCTCCGCGGGGTGGCGTTCGCGAAGGCGCTGGCAGGGGAGGCCGCACTGCTCAAGGGCGACCTGGAGCTGGCTGAGCGCGAGCTGGAGGAGGCGGCGGCCCTCCACCATGACGTGGACGCCTCCGCGGGGGAGGCGCTGTGCCTCCAGCGGCTCGCCGAGGTGCGTCTGGCCCACGGTGACCGGGCGGAGGCCGTGGCCCTGCTCCAGCGGGCGCTGCCACTGGCCCGGTGGTCGGTGGTGAGCCTGCACCTCATCCAGCGCATCTACGGCACCCTGATCGCCACCGCGGACAGCCCGACGGCCGCGATGATCGTCGTCGAGCAGGGCGAGTCGACGATGGGCGAGAACGACCGCTGCACGGTGTGCGACGTCATGTTCTTCGCACCGGCCGCCATCGCCAGCGCCGACGCTGGTGACCTCGATCGGGCGCGCACCTACCTCGAGCTCGGGGAGACGTCCGCGAACTGCTGGCAGGGCAGTGCCTGGCGGGCGGCGATCGCGGAGGCGCGCGCGCACCTAGCGACGGCGCTCGGCCAGGAGGGCGAGGCCAGGGAGTGGATCGAGCTGGCCACCGCGCTGTTCGAGGCGTCCGGTCAGCCGCTCGACGCGGCCCGGTGCGCGGCGTACGCGCAGGACTTGGGCTGCGCGCACATCGTCTGAGGCCGTCACGGACGGAGACCGCGCCGGGAGGTCGCGGCATACTCGGGCTCCATGGATGTGGCCCTTCTCGGCGTGACGGCAGTGCTGTGCATCGCGGGGGTGACCGCGTTCGCGTCCCGGCTCGGCGTGGCCGCTCCACTGCTGCTGGTCGTGATCGGCGTCGGCGTCAGCCTCCTGCCGTTCGTACCGGCCGTGGAGCTCGAGCCGGAGTGGATCCTGATGGGGGTCCTGCCACCGCTGCTGTACTCGGCGGCGGTCTCGTTGCCGGCCATGGACTTCCGGCGCGACCTGCGCGCGATCAGCAGCCTGTCGGTGGTGCTCGTCGTGGTCAGCGCGGTCGTCATCGGCGTCTTCCTCGACCACGTCGTCCCGGGTGTCGATCTGGCCACCGGGATCGCGGTCGGTGCGATCGTGAGCCCGACCGATGCGGTGGCGACGTCCATCGTCGCCCGCCTCGGCGTCTCTCCCCGGGTGGTCACGGTGCTGCAGGGCGAGAGCCTGCTCAACGACGCGACCGCCCTGGTGCTGCTGCGCTCCGCGCTCGCCGCCACGGCGGCGAGCGTCTCGCTGATGGGCGTCGTCGGCGACTTCGTGTTCGCGGTCGCGATCGCCGTGGCCGTCGGCCTGCTGGTCGGCCGGCTGAACCTGATGGTGCGCAGCCGGATCACCGACGCCACGGTCAACACCGCGATCTCGTTCGTGGTGCCCTTCGCGGCCTACCTGCCGGTCGAGCACTTCGGGGCCTCCGGGCTGGTCGCCGCGGTCACGGCCGGACTCGTCACCGGGCAGGCGGCACCGCGCTACCTGGCCCCGCAGCACCGGCTGGCCGAGGAGCAGAACTGGCGCACGATCGAGCTGCTGCTCGAGGGCGGCGTCTTCCTGCTGATGGGGCTCGAGCTCTACGGGCTGGTCGAGGACGTCCACCACGAGCACAGCCGGCTCGGCGAGGCGCTGTGGATCGGCGCGGCGGTGGCCGCGATCGTGGTGGCGGTGCGTGGCCTGTACGTGATGCCGTTGCTCTGGGCGCTGCACCGCCGCCGGCTGCGCGTCTCCGCCGTGCGCCCACACCTCGAGGAGTGGCAGACCCGCCTGGACGAAGGCGTGGTGCCCACGCGGGGGAAGCCCCGGGAGCCTCGCGACGACGAGGACGCGCTCCGCGTCGCCGAGCACGCGGAACGGCGCGCGGAGCGGTTCCGGGTCCGGATCCGGCGCTCGATGGCGGACATCGACTACCTGGCAGGTGCGCCGCTGGGGTGGCGCGAGGGAACGGTGCTGGTGTGGGCCGGCATGCGCGGTGTCGTCACGCTGGCGGCGGCCCAGACGCTGCCGCACGAGACACCGCACCGGTCGCTGCTGATCATGATCGCGTTCGTGGTCGCGGTCGGGACGCTGCTGGTGCAGGGAGGCTCGCTTCCCTGGCTGGTGCGCGGACTCGGGCTCACCAGCACCGATCGCGGCGGGAGCGGACCCGACCGGGTCCTCCTGCTCACCGAGCTCGCCGAGGCCGGGCTCGCCGTGGTCGACGACCCGGACCTCGTGCGACCCGACGGGGCGCCGTACGACCCGGCGGTGGTGGCGCGGGTGCGCACCACGATCTCGGTGCCGACCGATGCCGAGGGATGGCAGGCGGCGCGCGACCACGACGCGGAGTACCGCACCCTGCGACTGATCGTCATCGAGCGGATGCGCGAGACGCTCCTCGACGCGCGAGGCGACGGCACCTACGACTCCGAGACCCTCGAGGGTGCGCTGGCGGTGCTCGACGCCGAGCAGATCAGCACCGAGGCGAGCGGCGGGCCGATCACGGCGCGCACCGACGGCTGGCCGTGAGTCAGTCCTTGAGCTTCTCGGCGAGGAAGGCGAGCACCCGGTCCACGCCCTCCTGCTGCCGGTGCTCGGTGAGGGTCGAGTGCTTCCTGCCCTCGAACTCCACCCGGATGAAGCTGCTGCCCAGCTCGCGGGTCAGCGTGTCGAAGCGGGTGCCGACCGCGGGGTCCTTGCGGTAGCGCAGGCCGAGCACGTCGCACCCGTCGGCGGCGCGCTGCTTCACCGCGGCCAGGTCTCCGGGGGAGAGGTTGACGTCGGCCGCACGCTTGCGGCCGACGCAGAACGGGAGCGAAGGCTGGGCCAGCACCGGCGCCGCCACCGACGGGTCGACCATCATCGCCAGCGCGAAGCCACCGGTGAAGCACATGCCGAGCGCTCCCACGCCCGGCCCGCCGAGCTCGTCGTGCAGCTCCCGGGCGAGGCTGCGCAGCCAGCCGGCGACCGGCGAGGTCTGCCCGGTGGCGAGCAAGGTGTACTCCCGGCTGACGCACACCTCACGCAACGTCCTGACGATGCTCACCGTCGACTTCGGCTCCTCGGCCCGCCCGAAGAGGTCGGGCAGGACCACGGTGAACCCCGCCGCGACCACGTCCTCCGCGAACCGGATCACGGGCGGGGTGAGCCCCGGGATCTCGTGGATGACCACGACGCCCGGTCCGCTGCCCTTGCGGTACGTCGGGTGCGTGACGCCGTCCGCCGTGTGCTCGCCGCGCGCCCAGCTGTCGAGGAGGGTCATGTGGGCAGTATGGAGCAGGATGAGACACCTCCACGCCCTCGAGCTCGTGCCCGACGCCGCCGGCCGTGACGCCGTACGCCGTGACTGGCAGGCGCTGCGCGATGCCGGACTCCCGAGCCAGCTCGACCACCCGAGCCCGACCAACGAGCCGCACCTGACCGTGGTGTCCGCGCCCTGGCTGCCGACCGACGCCATCGACGTCGCCGGCGTCCGGCTGGGCAGCCTCCTGCCCGTCCGCGCCCGGGCGTCGGGGCTGCTGCTGCTCGGCGGTGAGCAGCTCACGGTGGCCCGCGCCTTCGACCTCGACGACGACATCGTGCGGAAGGTGCTCGCCGTACGCGTGCAGGTGCCCGACCGCCAGCACGACGGCTGGCTCCCGCACGTGACCCTGGCCCGCCGGCTGGACCGCGCCGACGCCCAGCGGGCGATCGACGTGCTCGGCTACGCCGACGTCGTCCTCACCTTCACCGGGCTGCGCCGCTGGGACCCGGAAAACCGTTCGGCCGAGGTGCTCGCCGGCAGGTAGCGTCGCCGGGCGATGCATGCCGACGACGTCCTCACCGATGCCGCCCTGGTCCGGCAGCTGGTCGACTCCCAGTTCCCGCAGTGGTCCGACCTGCCGGTCGTGCCCATCGCCGAGCACGGCACCGATCACCTGCTGTACCGCCTCGGCGACGACCTGCTGGTGCGGATGCCGAGGGTCGCGTGGGCTGCCGATCAGGCGGCACTGGAGGGCCGGTGGCTGCCGGTGCTGGCGCCGCACCTGCCGCTGGCGCTACCGGAGCAGATGGCGCTGGGGGAGCCGACGGAGGACTACCCGTTCCCCTGGTCGGTGGTCCGCTGGTTCGCGGGCGGCACGCCCGGCGACGACAACATCGACCTGGTCCGGGCGGCCGAGGACCTGGCGGCGTTCGTGGTCGCCCTGCAGGAGGTCGACACCACCGGTGGGCCGGCGAAGACGGGGACCAGCCGCGGCGCACCGCTGGAGAACCTTGCCGACACCGTCGACGAGCACGTGCGGATCCTCGACGGCGAGATCGACGGTGCTCGCGCCCGCCGGGTCTTCGAGATCGCCCTGGACGCGGGCCCGTGGCCGGGTGAGCCGACGTGGCTGCACGGCGACCTGCAGGCCGGGAACCTGATCGTGGAGGACCGCCGACTGAGAGCCGTCATCGACTGGGGCGGCATGGGTGTCGGAGACCCGTCGTGTGAGTACGCGCCGGCCTGGTCGCTGTTCGCCGGCGAGTCCCGCAGGGTCTTCCGCGAGGCCAGCGGCGTCGACGAGGCGACGTGGGCCCGCGCACGTGCCTGGGTGATGATCCCGGCGCTGACCGGTCTGCCGTACTACCGCGAGACGTTCCCGGCGTTCGCCGAGACGAGCCGCTACCGGCTCTCGCAGGTGCTGGCGGACGTGTGATGCAGCGGTCAGGGCCGACGTACGCGGCGACGCAGCTGGAGGATCCGCAGCGATCCCGCCACCACGGCGATCAGGATGCCGACCAACGACCCGACCATCAGCGCGACCGCCAACGGGGCCTGCCCCTCCCACGCGAGGAAGGACACCTGGACGTCCTGGGTGTTCTGCGCGATGAAGATGACGAGCAGCAGCAGGAGGATCGCCAGCGCCACGACTGCGAACCAGGCGCCGCTGGTGCGGGAGCGACGCAGCGGGTCCTTCGCGGGCGCAGGCGGGTCGGCGTGCGGTGTCTCCTCGTGCGTGGGCTCGCTCATGCCATGCCGTACCCCGGGAGTGACCGGGGCACGCAATCCGGTCGTCACCGAAGGTCAGTAGGGTCGGCGCCGTGAGTGACCTTCCCGTCCTCGACGCCGAGGAGCAGCGTGTGCTCGGCAGCCTGCTGGAGAAGCAGGTCACGGTGCCGGCCTCCTACCCGTTGTCGCTGAACGCGCTGCGCACCGCGTGCAACCAGACGAGCAGCCGCGATCCCGTCGCGGACTACGACGAGCAGACGGTCGAGGCGACCGGTCGCCGGCTGAAGGACCGCGGACTGCTGCGGATCGTCTGGTCCGACACCGGGCGCCGGACGTTGAAGTACCACCAGACCCTCGACGAGACGCTCGGACTCCAACCCGACGAGCGCGCCCTGGTCACCGTGCTGCTGCTGCGCGGCCCGCAGGCCGCGGGCGAGCTGAAGACCCGGACCGATCGGCTGCACCCGTTCGCGGACCGGGGCGAGGTCGAGGCGTGCCTCGTGCGGATGGGGGAGCGCGGGCTGGTGCGGGAGCTGCCCCGCCAGCCCGGTCAGCACGATCCGCGGTGGGTGCACCTGCTCGGCGACGTGCCCACGGCCCCGGTCCCGGTCGCCGCGGCGCCCGCTGTCGACCGCGAGAAGGTGCTGGCCGGAGGCGCCGAGGCCCGCGACGCGCGGGTCCGGTCGTCGTACGACTCGGTGGCGACCGCGTACGCCGACCACATGGTCGACGAGCTCGTCGGCGGCAGCCCGCTGGAGACCTGGGTCCTGGACCAGGTCGTGGCCCACGCCGCCGGCGGTCCGGTCGTCGAGGTCGGGTGCGGGCCCGGCCACGTCACGGCGTACCTCGCCGCCGCGGGTGCCGACGTCACCGGGATCGACCTGTCGCCGGCCATGGTCGCCGAGGCCCGGCGCCGGTTCCCCGACGGCGCCTACGAGGTCGGCGACCTGCGCCGGCTGATGCGGCCCACCTCGGCCGTCGGCTGGTCGGCCGTGCTCGGGTGGTACTCGCTGATCCACCTCGCCGCCTCCGAGCTGCCCGACGCCGTCGCCGCGCTGGCCCGTCCGCTCGCGCCCGGCGGCCTGCTGGTGCTCGCGATGCACGCGGGGTCCGACGTACCGCACTTCGACGAGTGGTTCGAGCAACCCATCGACCTCGACTTCGTCCTGCACCACCCCGAGGACGTCGCCGCTGTCGTGCGTGCCGCGGGACTGGTCGACGTCGAGTGGTATCTCCGCAGCCCCTTCGAGGGGAAGGGCGAGACCACGCAGCGGCTGTACGTCGTCGGCCGCGCACCCGCCTGAGCCGTCGAGGCTCAGGCGTCGAGGGGCGACCCGATCCGGAGCAGGTTGCCGCTGCGGTCGACGACCGCGAACTCGCGCAGCCCGTACGGCGTGGGGACGGGTGCCACGATCCGGCTGCCGGTGGCCGGATCCGGCGTGATGAGGCGCGCCCAGTCGTCGTGCAGCGCGGCCGCGTCGTCGACGTAGAGGTAGCAGCTGGCCGCGGTCGTCAGCGGGTCGACGCCCGGATCGCCGTAGAAGTGCAGCCAGATGTCACCGCGGCCGATGATGAGGTAGTCCCACTGGTCGTGTGGGGCGCCCCGGTTCTGGAATCCGAGCCGCTCGTAGAACGCCAGCGTCTCGGCGAGGTCGCGGCTCGGCAGGATCGGGACGGACTGCTCCACCGTCAGCCACCCTCCAGCGTCGCGCAGTGGTCGGGCACGTAGCTGCCGTCGCGGGGCGGCCGCTCGTAGCCCTTCGGCTCCGGACGCGCGGGCAGCTCGAAGGTCTGCATCGGCACCTCGGTGTACGGGATCGTCGAGAGCAGGTGGGCCATCATGTTCAGCCGGGCGCGCTTCTTGTTGTCGCTCTCGACGACGAACCACGGCGCCTCGGGGATGTCGGTGTGCACCATCATCTCGTCCTTGGCGCGGGAGTAGTCCTCCCAGCGGGTGATCGACTCGAGGTCCATCGGCGAGAGCTTCCACTGCCGCATCGGGTCGCTCGAGCCGCGACTTGAACCGCTTCTGCTGCTCCTTGTCGCTGACCGAGAACCAGTACTTCCGCAGCAGGATCCCGTCCTCGACCAGCTGCCGCTCGAAGTCCGGGCACTGCCGGGTCCAGCGCTCGTACTCCTCGTCGGTGCAGAAGCCCATCACCCGCTCCACGCCGCCGCGGTTGTACCAGGAGCGGTCGAACAGGGCGAGCTCGCCGCGGGTGGGGAGGTGCTCGACGTACCGCTGGAAGTACCACTGCCCGCGCTGCCGGTCGGTCGGTGACGGCAGGGCGACGATGCGCGCGACGCGGGGGTTGAGGTACTGCGTGATCCGCTTGATGGTGCCGCCCTTGCCGGCGGCGTCGCGGCCCTCGAAGACGATCACGATCCGCTGACCCTCGGCCTTGACCCACTCCTGGACCTTCACCAGCTCGGACTGCAGGCGGTACAGCTCGGCCTCGTAGACGTGCGCAGGGAGCTTCTCGGACTTGCCCATGGGGCAGCGTAACCGTTTGCGCGGGGCTGGGTCAGGCCTCCGTGAGCACGCAGTCGGCGAGCACGGGCGCGCCGTCCCGCTCGCCCTCGCCGGCGATCGTCGCGGACGCCACGATCCGGTCGTCGTCGCGCCAGGCCCGGACCCGGATCGTCTCGCCCGGGAACACGACGCCCGCGAAGCGCGCCGTGAACCCGCCCACCCGGGTCGCGTCGCCACCGAGGAGGTCCTCGGTGAGGGTGCGCAGCACGATGCCCCAGGAGCACAGGCCGTGCAGGATCGGCGCCGGGAAGCCGGCGGCCTTGGCGAAGTCGGGGTCGGCGTGCAGCGGGTTGCGGTCGCCGCAGAGCCGGTAGAGCAGCGCCTGCGTCGGCAGCCACGTCGTACGTCGTGTCGGCGTCGGGCGCGCGGTCGGGGAGCTCGACGGCGACCGACGAGCCCCGGTCGCCACCCCAGCCGCCCTCGCCGCGGACGAAGATCGACGAGCGGGTGGTCCACAGGTGTTCTCCGGACGGCGCCGTGGCCACGCCCTCCTGCCAGATCACGGCGGCCTTGCCCTTGTCCCAGACGTCGGTGATCCGGGTCGTGACCGTGGCCGCGCCCGAGGTCGGGCAGCGGGCCGGCGACCTCGATCGACTGCGACCCGTGCACGACCTGGGCGAGGTTGATGTCGCAGCCGGGGAGGTCGAGCGGGGGCGGGTCGGTCATGTGGAACGTCGGCGCGACGACCCCGAACGACGGCAGCACCTGCAGCGCGGGACCCTCGAGCGTGTAGGACAGGTCGCTCGCGCCGATGGCGAGGTGGTAGAGCAGCACGTCGCTCTCGGTCCAGGCGAAGTCGACCGAGCCGAGCTCCGCGCCGATCGCGACGGACGGGTCGATGGGCACTAGTCGGCCTCTCCGGTGGGGTGGTTTCGACGCTGCTCGGTGGTTGAGGAAGGCGCGCTAGCGCCTGTCTCGAAACCCGCAACCTCCTCAACCACCGAAGAACCGCTGCGCGCGATGTCCTCGGCCGCGAGGTAGCCGAACGTCAGCGCCGGGCCGATGGTGGCGCCGGGGCCGGCGTACGTGTGGCCCATGACGGCGGACGACACGTTCCCGGCGGCGTACAGCCCGGGGATCACCGACCCGTCGGGGCGCAGCACCCGCGCGCGTTCGTCGGTGACCAGGCCGCCCTTGGTGCCGAGGTCGCCGGGCACGATCTTGACGGCGTAGAACGGACCCTTGTCGATCGTGTGCAGCGACGGGTTCGGCTTGACGGTGGGGTCGGAGTAGTACTTGTCGTAGGCGCTCTCGCCGCGGTGGAAGTCCTTGTCGACCCCGCTCGCGGCGAAGCCGTTGAACCGCTCGACCGTCGCCTCCAGCGCGTCGGCGGGTACGCCGATCTCGGCGGCGAGCTCGGCCAGGGTGGCGCCCTTCTTGACCGTGCCGTGCTTGTACCAGCGGCCGGGGAACGGCTGGCGGGGCGAGAGTCCCGCGAACAGGTAGCGGTTGCGGTAGCGCTGGTCGATCACCATCCACGACGGCACGTGCGAGACGCCGGTGGCCTCGCCCTTGTAGATCTCGTGGGTGGCCTCGACGTACGGGAGCGCCTCGTTCATGTACCGCTGGCCCGCGCCGTTGACGATGATCGAGCCCGGCAGGTTGCGCTCGGCCAGGCAGAACCACGGCCCCGACGGCAGCGGGATGGTCGGACCCCACCAGGCGTCGTCGAGGAGGTCGGTCTTCGCGCCGGCGGCGATGCCGGCCAGGATCCCGGCGCCGGTGTTGAACTGCGATCCGGTCGTCCAGTCGACGGTGATGGGGGAGGGCTGGTACTTCTCGCGCATCTCGAGGTTCTTCTCGAACCCGCCGCTGCCCAGGATCACGCCACGACGCGCACGGACATCGAGCGTGCCCTCGCCCTGCCGCACGCGTACGCCGGCCACCCGGCCGTCCTCGAGCAGCAGCTCGGTCAGCTCGGTCTCGTAGTACACGGGGACGCCCGCGTCGTCGAGACCCTTGCGCAGGCCGATCGCGAGGGCGTTGCCCATCGCGTACATCTTCCGGCCGCGGAGCAGGCTCACGATCCGGCGCACCAGGACCTTGGCCATGGTCACCGGGCCGCGCCAGGTGCGCATGCCCAGGCTGATCTTGCGGAAGTCGGCCTGGGTGACGATCAGGTTGGCGGGCGCCTTGGTGTACTGCGGGTGCAGCCGCTCGAGCTCGTCGCCGAGGAAGCGCGCGTCCATCGGCACCGGCTCGACGCTGCGGCCCGCGGGCCGGCCGCCGGGTGCCTCGGGGTGGTAGTCGGCGTACTGCGGCACCCACGCGAAGCGCACGGGCGTCCGCTCGCGGATGAAGTCCATGACCTCGGGCCCGCGGTCGATGTAGGTGTCGCGTCGGGATCGCGGCACGACGTCGCCGACGATGGAGGCGAGGTAGAGCTTGGACAGCTCGGGGTCGTCGGCCTGCCCGGCGTCACGCAGCGCGTAGTTGCCGGGGATCCAGACCCCGCCGCCGCTGCGCGCGGTCGACCCGCCGAAGTACGCGCTCTTCTCGACCAGCAGGGTGTCCAGGCCGTGCGAGGCGGCCGCCAGCGCGGCCGTCATCCCGGCGCCGCCGGCGCCGACCACGACCACGTCCACCTCGTCCGGCAGCGACCCGCTCATGGCGCAAAACTGTAACAGGTTCTAGAATGCCCGACATGCCCTCCCAGGACGCGATCTCGGCTGCCGTCGAGCGGTTGGCGGTGGCCCAGGAGACCCGCGTCCCGTGCGCCGCCGTGCGTGACCTGATCGGCACCGACGACCTCGCCGCGGCGTACGCCGTGCAGCAGGGGCTGGTGCAGAAGCGCCTCGCCGGCGGCGCCACGGTCGTCGGCCGCAAGATCGGAGCGACCTCGGAGGCGGTCCAGAACCAGCTGGGCGTGGACCAGCCGGACTTCGGCTACCTGCTCGACGACATGGACGTCAGCGCTGCCGCATCCGAGCCGGGCGACCCCATCTCGATGCGGACGCTCGTGCAGCCGCGGGTCGAGGCCGAGGTCGCCTTCGTGCTCGCCCGCGACGTCGACATGGACGAGGACGACATCACCATCGAGTCGGTCCGCGCCTGCGTCGAGGTGGCGCTGCCGGCGCTCGAGATCGTCGACTCGCGCATCGAGAACTGGGACATCAAGTTCACCGACACCGTCGCCGACAACGCCTCGAGCGGGCTGTACGTCGTGGGGCGCGAGGGCAGGTCGCTCGACCAGCTCGAGCCCCGTGACGTCGAGATGTCGCTGAGCATCAACGGCGAGGTGCGCTCCTCCGGCAACGGCGCCGCGTGCCTCGGCGACCCGCTGGAGGCGCTGCGCTGGCTGGCCGTCCAGGCGAGCAGGTTCGGTGACCCGCTGCGGGCGGGGCAGGTCGTGCTGTCCGGGGCGCTCGGTCCGTTCGTGCCGTTCGCGCCGGGTGACCGGGTGGAGGCGTCGATCAGCGGGTTCGGCCCGCTCAACGTGAGATTCGAGGAGTAGGGATGGCCAAGGCAACTGCCGCGATCGTCGGGCCGGGCAACATCGGCACCGACCTGATGTACAAGCTGCTGCGCAGCGACGTCATCGAGCCACGCTGGATGATCGGGGTCGACCCGACGAGCGAGGGGCTGAAGCTCGCCTCCGACCAGGGGCTCGAGGCCACCCACGAGGGCGTCGACTGGCTGCTCAAGCAGGACGAGCTGCCCGACCTGATCTTCGAGGCGACGTCGGCGTACGTGCACAAGGAGTACGCGCCGCGCTACGAGGAGGCGGGCATCCGCGCCGTCGACCTCACGCCGGCCGCCGTCGGCCCCGCCGTGATCCCACCGGTCAACGGCCAGGACCACCTCGCCGCCCCGAACGTCAACATGATCACCTGCGGCGGGCAGGCCACGATCCCGATGGTGGCCGCGGTCTCGCGCGCGGCGCAGCCATTCGGTGGGGTGTCGTACGCCGAGATCGTCGCGTCGGTCGCCTCCGTCTCGGCCGGGCCGGGCACCCGCGCCAACATCGACGAGTTCACCCGCACCACCGCCGCCGGCGTCGAGCGGATCGGGGGAGCGGAGCGCGGCAAGGCGATCATCATCCTCAACCCCGCCGATCCGCCGATGATCATGCGCGACACGATCTTCTGCGCCGTGCCACCCGACAGCGACCGCGATGCCATCGTGCAGTCGGTCGTGGCGATGGAGAAGGCGGTCCAGGAGTACGTCCCGGGCTACCGCCTGCTCCAGGAACCGCAGCTCGACGACCCGTCACCGGCCACCCAGGGCCAGCTGAAGGTCTCGATCTTCGTCGAGGTCGAGGGCGCGGGCGACTACCTGCCGCCGTACGCCGGAAACCTCGACATCATGACCGCCGCCGCCGCGCAGGTCGGCGAGAACATCGCCCGATCGCTGAACGGGAGCCTGTGATGACACACGAACGCGACACGCTCGACCGCACCTGGTCCGACGACCTGGACCTCCGCCTGACCGACACCTGCCTGCGCGACGGCTCGCACCACAAGCGGCACCAGTTCACCGCCCAGGAGGTGCACGACATCGTCGAGGCACTCGACTCCTCCGGCATCCCGGTGATCGAGGTGACCCACGGCGACGGCCTCGGCGGCTCGTCGTTCAACTACGGCTTCTCGAAGACCCCCGAGCAGGAGCTGATCAGGATCGCGGCGGAGACCGCGAAGCGCGCGAGGATCGCGTTCCTGATGCTGCCCGGGGTCGGCACCAAGGACGACATCCGCGCCGCCCAGGACAACGGCGGCGAGATCTGCCGGATCGCCACCCACTGCACCGAGGCGGACACCTCGATCCAGCACTTCGGCCTGGCCCGCGAGCTCGGCCTGGAGACCGTCGGCTTCCTGATGATGAGCCACACCCAGCCGCCCGAGGTGCTCGCCAAGCAGGCCCGGATCATGGTCGACGCCGGCTGCCAGTGCGTGTACGTCGTGGACTCGGCCGGCGCGCTGATCATGGAGCAGACCGCCGACCGGGTCTCCGCGCTGGTCGCCGAGATCGGCCACGAGGCGACCGTGGGCTTCCACGGCCACGAGAACCTCGGCCTCGGCGTCGCCAACACGGTCATCGCCGCCCGCGCCGGCGCCACCCAGATCGACGGATCCGTCCGCCGGTTCGGCGCCGGCGCCGGCAACACGCCGCTGGAGGCGTTCATCGGCGTGTGCGACAGGCTCGGCTGGACCACCGGCGTCGACTTCCTGAAGGTCGTCGACGCCTCCGAGGACGTCATCAAGCCGGCCATGCCGGAGGAGTGCCAGCTCGACCGGATGACGCTGATGATGGGCTACGCCGGCGTCTACTCGTCGTTCCTCAAGCACGCCGGCAACGCCGCCGAGCGGTACGGCGTCTCCGGCGCCAAGATCCTGCTCGAGGCCGGTCGCCGCGAGCTGATCGGCGGCCAGGAGGACCAGCTGATCGACATCGCGCTGATGCTGAAGGCGGAGCAGGACAAGGCAGCCGCCAACGCCTGAGCCAGCGAGGTCGTGCGCCTGAGGCCGTCGCCGGTGACGGCCTCAGGCACACGACTGCGTCGGTTCGCGGCGTGGCAGGGTGTCCGCATGGCTCTCCCTGACCCGAAGGACACCCTGATCGAGTACCTCCAGACCGGGCGGGACGCCATGGTCTGGAAGCTCGACGGACTGTCCGAGTACGACGTCCGCCGACCGATGACGCCGACCGGCACCAACCTGCTCGGACTGGTCAAGCACCTCGCCAGCGTCGAGCTGGGCTACTTCGGCGACACGTTCGGCCGACCGCACGGGATCGTCCTCCCGTGGCAGGTCGAGGGCGCCGACGCGAACGGCGACATGTACGCCACCGAGGACGAGTCGCGCGAGGACATCGTCGGCCTCTACAAGCGGGCGTGGGAGCACGCCGCCGGCACGTTCGCCGCCAAGGAGCTCGACGACACCGGTGAGGTGCCCTGGTGGCGGCCGGGGCGGCGTACGGTCACGCTCCACCAGATGCTGGTGCACATGGCCACCGAGACCGATCGGCACGCCGGGCACGCCGACATCGTGCGCGAGATGATCGACAGCGCCGCCGGCCTCGGCCCGGACCGGTCGAGCATGCCGGGCGACGGCTACGACTGGGTGGCCTACCACGACCGGCTGGAGCGGATCGCGCGTACCTTCGTCGACTCCTCGGGCTAGGCCAGATCGGCGATCTCGTCCGCTGTCCACGAACCCACCGCTCCCGGCGACCGGGCCAGGTAGCTCCCGATCCGGTCGACGCTCCACCCGTGCGACTCGCGGAGCCCGGCTGCGATCCACCGCAGGTAGGGGACGTGGGGGCGGCGAGCTTCAGCAGCCCGACGTCCTCGTGGGTCACCGTGAACAGCGGTGCTCCGTCGCGCATGCCGAGCCGGGTCACCGTTTCGTACCGGCCAGGCCCCATCGTGTGCACGGATTCGACGTCGGGGAGCAGCCCGGCCAGGTCCCGGGCGAACTCGCCACCGGGTGGGCGTCGCATCTCCTGGGCCGCGATGTCGCCGAACTGCTCGGTGGTCATCAGGTACGCGCGGCAGGCCGCGCGGCCGCTGGCTCGGGCGTCGTAGAAGGCCATGCCCCCGCCCCAGACACCGGACCAGCCGGCGAAGACGAGACCGCCGGGGATGTCCAGGCTCTCGGTGCGGGCGGGGTCGCTGGGATCGCGGCAACCTGCGTAGACACGGTTGCCGCCCAGCGGCTGCCCGCCGGCGACGTAGCAGCGGAAGCGCGCCCAGGCCAGGTTGGACCCGTAGGCGACGTACCAGACCCGCTGCGCGTCCATCGGTCAGACCGGCAGGGGCCGCTCCTGCAGGGACAGCCGGGCCTCCTCCAGCAGGATCCTCTCGGCCTGGCGGTACCGCTGGTGCGCGTCCTCGGGGCTGTCGCCGACCGCGGTCAGGCCGACGCGACCGTGCTCGGTGAGGCAGCTGATCATGTGGAACACCACGCCCGATTGCCGTGCCTGGTCGAAGTGCAGCCCGTTCCGGGCGACGATGTCGAACAGGTCAGTCGGCACCAGACCCCGGAGCAGGTCCGACTCGAGGTGATCGGTGGCCACGAGGTGCTTCTCACGGCCGAGCGGCGTCATGAACAACCCGCTGCTCGCGTCGTACCGGCCGTCGGTCAGGAACTGCAGGGTCAGGAAGGGATGGGTGGTCCCGCCCTTGCGCAGGTTCAGCTCGATCGCGAACGGCGTCCACTCGTCGTCGTCACCTCGCACCACGACGAAGTCCACGGCGAACCTCCCGAGAGCACCGCCCTCGGCCAGTCGAGCGCCGATGTCGGCCGCCTGCCGGGTGATCGAACGCGCGTACTGCGGCGCCGCCGGGAACGAGCAGCCGAGGTAGCTCTGTCCGCTGGCGCCGCCCAGCAGCTGGTCGTGCGTCGACAGCAGCTCAACGTCGCCGCCGGGGAGCACGCGGAGCTGGACGCTGGGGCTGACGATCTCCTTTCCCGTGATCCGTTCCTCGACGATCCCCGCGTCCTGCTCGAACTTGGCCAGGTAGACGTCGAGGGGCGTGGTCTCCGACTCCAGCTCCATGGCCAGCAGTCGCTCCCTGACACCGGCACGTTCATCCGCGGAGCCCGGCGTGGGGAGACCTTCGAGCCGCACGACGGCGTTGCCCGCCCCCGAGACGCCATCGTTGAGCTTGACGATCACGCTGCTCATCGTGGGCCGTTCGGCACGCATGCCGACGACGGCGTCGGCAAGGTCGTCGAGGGTGTGCAGGTCCTCGACCCCGAGCGGATGCCGGACGCCGACCTCCGCGAAGAGGCGGCGGCACCCGGTCTTGGAGCCGAGAGGCGCCAGCCGCGGGTCGGCGCCGTACATCGGGATGCCGAGGCAGAGCGAGACGTCGCGCTCCAGCTCGGTCGTGTTGTACGGGACGAGGTGCGAGCGCGAGGGGTTGGGGATCATCGCCGCGATCCGGCGCAGCAGCCTGGGTCGTGCCAGCAGCTTCTCGCTCAGCGAGCGTGGCGACAGGTCATTGACGGCCACCAGCGCCAGGCGCGGGCGCACATGGCTGGGGATCACGCCCGGGAGAAGCGCGAGGTAGTACTCGATGATCTCAGGTGCGATCGGCGCGGAGGTGACGTAGATCATCCGCAGTCGCGGCTGCCGCAGCAGCATGAGCATGAAGAGGAACCGTTCCTCGTAGGCCTGGGTCAGGCTCCCGCTGTTGGCGACGGCACGATCGAGCGTGATGGACGGGATGACGACGACGGACTCGTCGTCGTGGTTGAGTCGCATCGCCTGCCAGATCTCAGGCATCCCTGCCTGGAGCTGGTCGAAGCGGCGGTACCTCTCCTCCTCCGACATCGACGACAAAACGCTGTCAGCGACGGCCGGCTCGCTCCACACCGCGCCGGTCACGAGGATGTCCTGGCACTGTCGACACCCTTGATCTCGTACGCGCGGACGGCACGGCTGAAGCCGCGCAGCTCGCGGGTCCCGACGTCGTCGCCGACCACCACCGGGCCGGCCGACGAGAAGACGCGCTCCGTCACCAGGATCTGCCACGGGGCTGCCTCGGAGCAGAGCCGGGCGGCGAGGTTCGTCACGGTTCCGATCGCCGCGTAGTCGAACCGTCCGTCGAAGCCGATCTTCCCGAGCGTCGCGTATCCCTGTGCGATCCCGATGCCGAGCGCGAGGTCGTGCCCCTGCCGCGCCCAGCCGTCAGCCAGCGAGCGGATCCGGGTGCGCATCGCGACGCTCATCCGGATCGCCCGCAACGGACCGTCGTCGCACCTGACCGGGTCGTTGAAGAACACCATGAGACCGTCGCCGGTGAACCGTTCGAGCGTCCCCTCGAACCGGAAGATCAGGTCACCGAGCTGCTCGTGATAGTCCTTGAGCACGCCCATGACCTCTTCCGGCTCGCTCGCCTCCGCGAACGGTGTGAAGCCGCGGAGGTCACAGAACACGACCACGATCTCCCGCCGGTGACTGTCCAGGAACGACTCGTCGCCGGAGTCGACGATGAGCTCGGCGAGCTGTGGCGACAGGAACCGCCGCAACCTGCGCATCCGCTCGAGCTGGGCCACCTGTGTCTCCACGCGCCCCTCGAGCTCGCTGTTCCAGGCGGAGAGCTCGCTCGCCTGGCGCTTGATCGTGTCCTGGTACCGCTTGATCCGGGCCAGGGATGCGACCCGCGCCAGGAGCTCGCTCTTGTCGATCGGCTTCGTGAGGAAGTCGTCGGCGCCCGCTTCGAGGGCCATCACCTTCTGCTCGTCCCCGCTGGCGGTGATCATCACGACCGGCAGGTACGCCGTCTGCGCCTGCTCACGGATCCGGCGGCACACCTCGTACCCGTCCATGCCCGGCATCACGATGTCGAGGAGGACCAGGTCCGGCTCGGACTCGGCGATCGCGTCGAGCGCCTCCTCGCCCGACGCGGCCGTCGGGACGTCGTATCCCCGCGGCGTCAGGATCGCCTCGAGCAGCCGCACGTTCGCCGGCTGGTCGTCCACCACCAGGACCCGCGTCCTGTGGTCGAGTGACTCGCTCATGACGTACCTCCCAGCCTGAGGAAGTCCTCGATCTGCTGCGGCAGGCTCCGCACACTGATCGGCTTCTCGACGTAGCCGTTGAACCCGGAGTCGAACGCGCGCTGCCGGTCGTCGTTCATCGCGAACGCGGTCACTGCCACGATCGGGACGCCGGGGTTCTTGCCCAACAGCCGGATCTGGCGGAGTGCCTCGGCCCCGTCGATCCCCGGGAGCTGGAGATCCATCAGGATCAGGTCGGGAGCCTGCTCGCCGGCGACGCGCACCCCGTCCTCGCCGGAGGTGGCCTCGAGCACCTCGTATCCGGAGTACGTGAGCACGTCCCGGACCAGCTTGAGGTTCTTCGGGTTGTCCTCCACCACCAGGATCCGGCTCTGGTTCATGTCGTCACCTCTGTCCCATCGGGCATGTCCACGGCTGGCACCAGGGCCCCGACAGCCCGCAGTGCCTCCAGCAACTGCTCCCGGCCGACCGGCTTGACCAGGTACTGCGCGGCCCCGAGTGCTGCGCCTCGCGCACGTTCGTCCACGATCGACACCACGATCACGGGAATGTCGCGCGTCTCCGGGTCCTGCTTCAGGGCCTGGAGCACCGCCCACCCGTCGATGCCGGGCAACCGGATGTCCAGCAGCACGGCATGGGGATGCACCCTGCGCACGGCTTCGAGCCCGGTCTGGCCGTCGCGCGCCTCGATGACCTTGATCGTGGCACCCGACAGGTATGCCGAGAAGAGATCCAGCGACGGACGGTCGTCCTCGATGACCACGACCTCGACGGCGCCTGAGGGTCCAGACGGGTCGGTGGTGCCGCGTCGGTGGTGCGACGGGCCGGCAACGAGAAGCCGAAGGTGCTACCGACCCCCACCTCGCTCTCCAGCCACATCCGGCCGCCCAGGAGCTCCACGATGCGCCGGGACAGGGTGAGACCGAGGCCGGTGCCCTCCTCGCGGGAGCTGCCGCGTCCTCCCTGCTGGAAGGACTCGAAGATCCGCTCGCGGTCAGCCTCGGGGACGCCGATGCCGGTGTCCTTGACGGTGATGTCGATCTCCGGTCCCGAGCGCTCGGCGTGCACTTCGACCGCACCGCCGTCGCCGGTGAACTTGACCGCGTTGGTCATCAAGTTGAGGACCACCTGCTTGAGCCGGAGCTCGTCGGAGTACACCGGACCGATGTCCGCGCCGGTCTCGACCCGCAGGTCGATGCCGTGCGTGGCGGCTCGCTCGCGCAGCATCGAGGCCGCGTCGTCGAGCAGGGCCCGCAGGTCGAACGAGGAGTACTCGAGCTCCATCCGCCCGGCCTCGACCTTCGACAGGTCCAGGATCTCGTTGAGCAGCTCCAAGAGGTGCTTGCCGGACCCGTGGATGTCGCGCAGGTACTCCTCCTGCCGCTCGTTGATGTCGCCGAACATGCGCTCCAGGAGAACTTCGGAGAAGCCGAGGACCGCGTTGAGCGGAGTGCGCAGCTCGTGGGACATGCTCGCGAGAAACTCCGACTTGTGCCGGCTCGCGAGCTCGAGCTCGAGGCTCTGCTGCTTCAGCTCTCGGTAGAGCTGCGCATTGAGCAGCGCGAGAGCGGACTGGCTCGCAAACGTCTCCAGCAGGTCGACTGTCTCCTCGGAGAAGTCGCCGGTCCGCTTCCGTCGGACGATCAGGGAGCCGACGATCTGGCCCTCGCGCAGCATGGGTACGGCGATCAGGGAGCGCCAGCCGGCGTCCCGCAGGATCTGCAGGTGCGGATCCGGCTCGACGGTGTCGAGGTCCGCCACGGCGATTGGCCGGCGCTGCTTGGCGGCACGGCCGACGAGGGTCTCGTCGAGGTCGATCCGGATCGAGCGCAGCCGCTCCACGACCTCCGGGTCGGTCCGGTGGACGGCCCGCACGAGGAAGCAACGGTCGCGTTCGGCGTACTCCATGATCGAACCGCCGTCGGTCTCGGACATCTGGACGGCGTGCTTCGCGATCGTGCTCAGGACGTCGCCGACGTCCAGGCTGGAGCTGACCGCCTCGCCGACCTCCTGCAGCGCCTCCAGCTCGCCCGACCTTGCGGGCGAGCTCGGTCGTGCGGGCCTCGAGCTGCTGGACCAGCTGGACGCCGTTGACCGCCATCGCCGCCTGGACGGCGAACGCGCTGGCGATCGCCATCTCGCGGTCGTCGAACGGGCTCACGTCGTTGCGCCAGAGCGGTGACCGCGCCGACGACCTCGTCGTCGAGGATCATCGGGGCGCCCATGGTCGTGCGGAAGCCGGCGACCCGCTGCAGGTCGTACCGGCCGTACTCCGGGTCCGCCAGGACGTCCGGGATCTGCTGTGCCCGTCGGTCGAGGCCGACCCGGCCGATCAGCGTGTCGCGGTCCATCGGCATCGGGTGGTCGGCGACGAGCTTGGATGGCCTCCTCGGACATCCGGACCGACCTGATCAGCCGGTAGACGCCGTCCTCCAGGAGGTACAGGTGAGCCGCGTCCCCGCGGCACAGCCGACGCGCGTTCTCCACGATGGTGTCGAGCACGGTGTCCGGGTCTGAGGCCGACCGCCCCATGGCCTCCAGGACCGCGGACGCCGCTTCGAACTGCTCGGTCAGGGCCGCGAAGTCCCTGCGGAGCTGCTCGTGCTCGGCTGTCCTGACCGGCTCACCCGCCGGGAATGGGGCACCTTCGACCATCGCCGGTCCCTCCCCACGACCGGACGGCCTCCGGCCGTGACTCCTCGAGTGTCCCGAAGTTGACCGGGCTCGGCAATCGCCCGAGTAGACCATCCGATGTGCCAGCGATCTCGACCAAAACAAGAACGTGTTCTAGTATTGGCCCATGACTGGATCCCAGGCCGTGCTCGACGGCGTCCGTGACCTGCTGCCCACGTTCCGGGAGCGGGCCGACGACGCCGAGCGGCTGCGCGTGGTCCCCGAGGCCTCCGTCAAGGAGCTCGAGGAGGTCGGCTTCTTCCGGCTCCTCCAGCCGAAGCGGTTCGACGGCCTCGAGGCCGACCCGGTCGACTTCTACACCGCCGTCCGCGACATCGCGTCGGCCTGCGGCTCGACCGGCTGGGTCTCCAGCGTGGTCGGCGTCCACCCGTGGCAGGTCGCGCTGTTCGCCGACGAGGCCCAGCAGGCGGTCTGGGGCGAGGACACCAACACCAGGCTGAGCTCGTCGTACGCCCCGACCGGCAAGGCGGTCGTCACCGACGGCGGCTACACGCTGTCGGGCAAGTGGAGCTTCTCCTCCGGGTGCGACCACTGCTCGTGGGTGCTGCTCGGCGGGCTGGTGTTCAACGACGAGGGCCAGGTCGTCGACTTCAAGACGTTCATGGTCCCGCGCGAGAAGTACCAGATCATCGACGTCTGGAACGTCGTCGGCCTGCGCGGCACCGGCTCCAACGACGTCGTGGTCGACGAGGTGTTCATCCCCGAGGCGTTCACGCTGTCGATGAGCGAGACCGGGCAGTGCAAGGGCCCGGGCCAGGAGCAGAACACCTCCGACCTCTACAAGCTGCCCTTCCACTCGATCTTCACCGGCACCATCACCACCCCGATCGTCGGCATGGCCAGGGGCGCCTACGCCGAGCACGTCGAGATGCAGCAGAAGCGGGTGCGCGCGGCGTACCTCGGCGAGAAGGCCAACCTCGACCCGTTCGCGGCGGTGCGGATCGCTCGCGCGTCCTCCGAGATCGACGCGGCCTGGGCGCTGATGGTCAACAACATCCGCGAGGAGCAGGCACACGTCGAGAAGGGCGAGCGGATCCCGCTCGAGCTCCGGCTGCGGGTACGCCGCGACCAGGTGCTCGGCACCCAGCGCGCGATCGACGCCATCGACGCGCTGTTCGAGGCGTCCGGTGGCCGGGCGCTGGCCGAGGGCACCTACCTCCAGCGTGCCTGGCGCGACGCCCACGCCGGCCGGGTGCACGCCGCCAACGACCCCGAGCGGGCGCTGCAGATGTACGGCGCCCACGAGTTCGGGCACAAGATCGACCCGGGGATGTACTGAGTGCCCGCCCCCGATCAGCCGGTCGACAAGGAGTCCGTCAGCCGGACCGTCCAGGTCAAGACCCCGGAGGCGGGGGAGGTCACGCTCGCCTACTACGAGGCGGGGGACTCGGGCCGACGACGTCGGCGGCGGCCTGCCGCTCGTGATGCTGCACGGCGGCGGGCCGGGAGCCAGCTCCTGGTCGAACTTCGGGTCGGCGCTGCCGCGCTTCGCCGAGAGCTTCCGGACGATCCTGGTCGACCAGCCCGGCTTCGGCGCCTCCGACAAGCCCGAGGTGGTCGGCAACTACTACCGCTTCGCCGCCGACCTCGTGGTCGCGCTGCTCGACGAGCTGGGCATCGAGCGGGTGCACCTGCTGGGCAACAGCCTGGGCGGCGGCACCGCCATGCGGCTGGCGCTCAGCCATCCCGACCGGGTCGGCCGGCTGGTGCTGATGGGTCCCGGCGGCCTCACGCTCAACCTGTTCCACGCCGAGCCGACCGAGGGCGTCCAACGGCTGATGGACTTCGCCGGCAACCCGAGCCGCGAGGCGCTGCGCGCGTTCATCTCCACCATGGTCGTCAACCAGGACCTGGTCACCGACGAGCTCGTCGAGGAGCGGTACGCCGACGCCACGGCGCCGGGCGCGCGCGAGGCGATGGCCTCGATGGGCATGTCCTTCTGGAACCCCGAGACCGCCGAGGACGGCCGGCTCTGGCGCGAGGCGCACCACCTGCGCAAGCACACCCTGCTCACCTGGGGCCGCGAGGACCGCGTCAACCCGCTCGACGGTGCGTTCACGGCACTCAAGCTGATCCCGAAGGCACAGCTGCACGTGTTTCCGAACTGCGGTCACTGGGCACAGATCGAGGCGGCCGACGAGTTCGCCGAGATCACCACGAACTTCCTGGCCAGGCACATCGAGAGAGGCCCCAAGAAATGAGGCGAGCATGACGATCGACGTTCGCAGCATGGGCTACGTGCGCGTGGCCTCCACCGACCTCGACCAGTGGAAGCTCTTCGCCGGCAAGGCGCTCGGTCTCGCCGAGGGCCGCGGACCCAACCCCGACCACCAGTACTGGCGGATCGACGAGGTGTCGGCCCGACTCGTCGTGTTCCCCTCCGACGTCGACCAGCTCGCCGCGACCGGCTGGGAGGTCGCCGACCACGAGGCGCTCCAGGAGGCGCGTGAGCACCTGGCCAAGGCCGGCGTGGAGTTCGAGGAGGGCACCCGCGAGGAGCTCGACGAGCGCCGCGTGCAGGAGCTGATCCGGTTCTCCGACCCGTGGGAGAACGTGTTCGAGCTGTTCCACGGCATCACCTACGAGTCGCGCCCCGTGGTGACGCCGTACGCCGCGAAGTTCGTGACCGGCGACCAGGGGATGGGCCACATCGTCCTGCCCGTGGCCGACGACGTGGAGGCGCTGCGCTTCTACACCGACGTGCTGGGCTTCCGGCTGCGCGACTCGATGAGCATGCCCGGCGAGTTCGTCGGCAAGGAGCCGGGATCCAAGGTCTGGCTCCGGTTCCTCGGCGTCAACCCGCGCCACCACTCGCTGGCGTTCCTGCCGATGATGAACCCCTCGAAGTGCGTCCACATCATGCTCGAGGTCGACGAGCTCGACCACGTCGGCCGCGCGCTGGAACGGGTCCGCAAGCACAAGGTGCCGCTGTCGGCGACGCTCGGCCGGCACATGAACGACGAGATGATCTCGTTCTACGTGAAGTCGCCGGGCGGCTTCGACGTCGAGTTCGGCACCGACGGCCTGCAGGTCGACGACGGGAAGTGGGTGGCCCGCGAGTCGACCGCCGTCTCGTACTGGGGTCACGACTTCGGCGTCGGCAACCAGTGACTAGCTTCGGGACCATGTCCTCACCCAGCGCCGGCGACGAGATCCCGGAGGGGATCAATCCCGACGCCAGGGAGACCTGGCCGAGCCCCGAGCTGATCAGCTCGTGGCTCGGCGACGCCGAGGTGGACTTCGAGTGGCGTCCGGGCGAGACCAGCGTCGTCCACGCCGACGACCCCGAGGCCGTCGCCCGGGCGCGACGCTTCCGCGACGTGCTCGGCCGGTTCGCGTCCGGGGTGACGGTGGTGACCGCGATCAGCGGCGGCGAACCGGTCGGCATGACCTGCCAGTCGTTCTCGAGCGTCTCGCTCGACCCGCCGCTCGTGCTGTTCGTGCCGGCGAAGACCTCGCGCGCGTTCCCGCTCATGCAGCGCGCCGGCCACTTCGCGGTGAACTTCCTCTCCGTCGAGCAGGCCGAGCTGTCGAACACGATGGCGAGTCGCGGCAGCAACAAGTTCGCGGGCATTCCCTGGACTCCGTCGGAGGAGACGGGGTCGCCGCTGCTGGAGGGCATCCTCGGGTACGTCGACTGCCAGATCCACGCCGTCCACGAGGCCGGCGACCACTTCGTCGTCATCGGCCGGGTGCTCGACCTCGCGGCGGGCGACGACGAGCACCCGTTGCTGTTCTTCCAGGGCGCCTACCGCACCACCGAGCAGGCGTAGCCTTCGGCGCATGCGACCACGCATGCGATTCTCAGGACCCGTGCTCGGCAGCCCCGACCCGATCCGGCTGGCCGAGTTCTACGAGAGGCTGATGGGCTGGCCCATCGTCGAGCGCGAGGGCGAGGCCCCCGGCGAGCAGGGCTGGGCGATGATCCGGTCCGAGGAGGCCCGGATCAAGCTCGAGTTCCAGTACGAGCCGTTCCACCAGCCCGCCGTCTGGCCGCCGATCGACGGCGAGCAGCAGATGCAGATCCACCTCGACATCGGCGTCCCCGACCTCGCCGAGGGGGTCGCGTGGGCGCTCGAGGCCGGCGCCCGCGAGGCGGGCTATCAGCCGCAGGACGACGTCCGGGTGATGACCGACCCGGACGGGCACGTGTTCTGCCTGTTCGCGGACGCGCCTCAGGACTGAGCTGGGTCCAGCACGTCGAGGTCGCGCACCGCGAACCGGTGGTGCGCCCACTCCTCGTTGAAGAGGACGCTGAGGCAGTCCAGGGTCGAGCGCTCCTCCTCCGGCGGGAAGCCGCTGATGCCGTGCGTCGGGACGGGCCGGCGCAGCTCGTCGTCGTCCAGGCGCGAGAGGTGGTCACGGACCTGCTGCTGTCGGGCGGAGCGGGCGTCGAGCACGTCATCGAGCGATGGCCGCAGGTCCGGCGGGATGTCGAGGCCGAGGGATTCCGCGGACATGAACGACGCCGGCAGGCCCAGCGGGTGGTACGGCGATGCCTCGCCCAGCACCGCCCGCCCGAACCAGGCGTCGTACACGAACAGCAGGTGGCGCAGGGTCTCCACGGTCGACCACTCGTCGGCGACCCGCGCGTACCGAACCTCCTCGGGCAGTCCCCGCACGCGCGCCAGTGTCGGCTCCCAGACCTCGTCGACGACGTCGAGCGCGGCCAGGGCGCCGGCCACGTCGGTCGGCCGCAGGGCGACCCGCTCGGGATGGAGACGGTCCAGCTCGGCCTCGACCAGCGGCCCGACGTCGACGCCGTTGACGGTGACGTTCTGCACGTAGGCGTCGATCTCGACGTCGATCAGCACCGATCCGATGATCCGCGCGCCGACCATGGTCACTTCACGAAACTCGGCCCCGTCGAAGTTGCACTCGACGTACCTGGCGTTGCTGAGGTCCTGCTTCTCGAACGTCGTCACGCCCGCATTCTGACAGCGGGTTGCTCGCTGGTCCGTGATCCGGGTGCGCGGTTTGAAGTGCCGTTGACAGGGTTGACAGGGGACCGGCCGAGGGGTCGGATGGGCTCAGCTGTTGCGCCCGGCTCGGGTGCGGGGACTGGGAGGGGCCCGACATGCGTCGTCATTCGTCCGTCGTCATCATCAGCGCTCTGGCCGTTGCGGCCGGACTGGCCGTCGCCGTGGTGCCGGCCGGTGCCTCGCCGCGAGCGCCGCAGTCAGACCGGCCAGCAGGACCGACTGTCTACGTCGGCGAGCTGACTCCAGGGCAGCTCGGGGACCTGAGCGGGGCCGGACTGGATCGCGAGGACATCAGCGCCCGACCGGCCGCCGGCGGCAAGGTCGCCGTCGAGGTCGTCGCCAGCCGCGCCCTGGCGTCCAAGCTGGTCGCGTCCGGCGTCCCGCTGAAGGAGAAGAAGATCGACGGCCAGACGGTCTCGAAGCTGATGGCCGAGGAGGCAGCTCCCAGCGTCTTCCGGCCCTACAGCGGGCCGGGCGGGCTCAGCGAGGAGCTCGTCCAGGTCACGCAGGACCACCCGTGGCTCACCAAGCTGGTGACGATCGGCACGACGGTGCAGGGCAAGCCGATCTACGCGGTCAAGGTGACCAAGCAGGCGCGCGGCACCAAGGACGGCAAGCGGCCCGCGGTCCTGTACTCCGCGGCGCAGCACGCCCGGGAGTGGATCACGCCGGAGATGAACCGCCGCCTGCTCCACTACGTCATCGACGGCTACGCCGCGAACCCGCAGATCCGGCGCCTCCTCGACACCACCGAGCTGTGGTTCGTGCCGGTCGCGAACCCTGACGGCTACGACTTCACGTTCACCGAGGGCAACCGGCTGTGGCGCAAGAACCTGCGCGACAACGACGGTGACGGCACGATCACCGGCCAGGACGGCGTCGACCCCAACCGCAACTACCCGACGAAGTGGGGCTACGACAACGAGGGCTCCTCGCCGTCGTTCGGCAGCCAGACCTACCGCGGCAGCGCACCGGCGTCCGAGCCGGAGACGCGGGCACTCGACGGCCTCATGAAGCGGGTCGGCTTCGAGTTCCAGATCAACTACCACTCGGCCGCCGAGCTGCTGCTGTACGGCGTCGGCTGGCAGGTCTCCACCCGCTCCCCGGACGACCTGATCTTCGAGGCGCAGGCCGGTGACGACGCCACACCGGCGGTGCCGGGCTACGACCCGGACCAGTCGGCGGAGCTCTACACCACCAACGGCGAGACCACCGAGCACGCCCACACCAGGTACGACACGCTCGCCTACACACCGGAGATGTCCACCTGCGAGTCCGCGAGCGACGTCGACCCGGACGACGCCTTCGAGGCCGACGACTGCGAGAGCGTCTTCAACTTCCCCGACTCCGAGCCGCTGATCCAGGCCGAGTTCGAGAAGAACATCCCCTTCGCGCTCGCCGTCGCCTCGTCGGCGCGCAACCCCGCCCACCCGGTGTCCCCGGTCGGCCGGACCGCACCCGACTTCGAGGTCGACTCCTTCGACGTCTCGTACGGCGACCCGCAGACCGTCGCGGTCACCGCGCGGCACGAGCTGCGTGGCCTCGTGGCGCGCTACTCGATCAACGGGGGCAAGGCCAAGACCTCCCCGGCGAAGCTGTGGAAGGGCGGTGAGCGCTACGGCGAGGACGGCACCACCTACTACGGCGAGTACCGCGGCGAGGTGCGCGGTGCCCGGCCCGGCGACCGGGTGAAGGTCTGGTTCGAGGCCACCAAGCCCGGCCAGGGGAAGCGCACGAGCGAGTCGTTCACCTACCGGCTGGCCCAGGACGCCGGTCGCAAGGTGGTCGTGATCGCCGACGAGGACACCAACGGCGTCAACCCCACCTACCCGGCCGGGACGACCTCGAAGTACGCCGGCACCTACGTCCAGGCGCTCAACCAGGCCGGAGTGGGCGCGACCGTCTGGGACGTGTCCACGCAAGGCGTGCCGCACCACCTCGGCGTGCTCAGCCACTTCCGCGGTGCGGTCTGGTACCTCGGCGACAACCGGCTCACCCAGGACCCCGAGGACGAGCTGACCAGGATCGGGTCCCAGGACGTTGAGGACGCGGCGGTCGCCGAGCGGGAGCAGGAGCTGACCATCGCGGTACGCGACTTCCTGAACGAGGGCGGCAAGCTCGTCCACACGGGAGAGACCGCGACGTACTACGGTGCCCTCGCCGGGGACGTCGGAGGCATCTACTACGGCCTCAACGGCGACCCGACCGCCGACTGCGTCGTCACCCAGGACCTGACCGCCGACTGTCTGCTGCTCGCCGACGACTTTGCCCAGTACTACCTCGGCCGGTACACCCGCGGCACGACCGACACGGCCACCGGCTTCACGGGCGCCGGCGCGCTCGCTGGCACCAGTGGCGAGTTCGGCGGGCCTGCCGTCACCGACAACCCGATCGACGAGGCCGGCACCTTCCCGGCCACCAGCTCGGTGCTCGCGCCCGACCAGTTCCCGCAGTTCCGGAGCGAGACGGCCGGCTCCTACGTCCCGGGCGAGGGGCCGTTCGACCCGGTCGAGGGCGACATGTACGTCGGCGGGCTGCACGTCGACGACTCCTACATGCGTCTGACCCGGACGATCGACCTGACCGGCGTCGCCGCCGCGGAAGTTCCGACGTTGGCCGCGCAGCTGTCGTTCGACGTCGAGCCGGACTTCGACCACGTCATCGTCGAGGCACACACGGTCGGCCAGGACAACTGGACGACGCTGGCAGAGGAGGGCGGGCTGACCACGACGGCCGTTCCCACCGAGTGCGAGGTCGGCTACCTGCTGGAGGCGCACGCGTTCCTGCTGCACTACCTGACACCGGGCGACCCGTGCGGCAACACGGGCACGACCGGGTCGTGGAACGCGATGACAGGGAGCTCGGACGGTTGGCAGGATGCGTCGTTCGACCTGTCCGCCTTCGCGGGCCAGCAGGTCGAGGTCTCGATCTCCTTCGTGACCGACCCGGCCTTCGCCGGCAGCGGCGTGTTCATCGACGACACGAGGGTGGTCGTCGGTGGCAACGTCGTCGAGAGCGAGGGGTTCGAGTCCGGGCTCGGTCCGTGGACGATCGCCGAGCCGCCGCCGGGCAGCTCGCCCGGCACGGGCCACTACGTCCGGTCGACCAGCCTCTTCTCGCCGGCCGTGCGCACCCCCGACACCGTGCTGCTCGGCTTCGGTGCCGAGCAGGTCGAGTCGCCGGGTGACCGGGCAGCGATCCTCAGGAGAGCGTTCCGATCGGTGGGGGTGAACTGAGGAGGGTCACAGCTCGACGGCGGCCCGGTGCTCGCGGGCCGTCCCGAACAGCTGGCCCAGGGCGTGTGCGCGCTTGAAGACCAGGTGCGCGTCGTGCTCCCAGGTGATCGCGATGCCGCCGTGCAGCTGGATGGTCTCGCCGGCGACCTTCTCGGCGGCATCGGAGCAGTAGGCCTGGGCGACGGCGGCCCGAAGGCGCAGCGACTCCGCGCGCTCCGGCGTCGGGTCGGCGACGTACGCCGATGCGGTGCCGCAGGCCGCCCACGACGCCGACCGCGACATCTCGACCAGCACGAGCAGGTCGGCCATCCGGTGCTTGAGCGCCTGGAAGGAGCCGATCGGCCGCCCGAACTGGACTCGCTCCTTGCTGTAGGACACGCACATGTCCAGCCCGCGCTGGGCGACGCCCACCTGGAGCGCGGTCGCGAGGGAGGCCGCAACGTCGAGCAGCGGCTGCGACGGCTCGGCCGTCACGTCGAGGTGGCCGAGCCGCAGGGTCGGGTCGAGCGCGGGTCGCACGCTCGGGTCGAGCGTCGGAGACCTCGAGCTCGTCGCCCCGCGGCACCAGCACGATCTCGGCGCCGGGCTCGAGCACCAGTGGCGGTTCGAGGACGACCGTGGCCAGGGCGCCGGCCGCGATCCGGGGGAGCAGCTCGGCACGTTGCTCGTCGGTGCCGTGCAGGGCCAGGGCGGCCACGGCGGCGGCGCTCGCGAGGAGCGGCGACGGCGCGAGCGACCGGCCGACCTCCTCCAGCACCACCGCTGTCTCCATCAGCGAGGCACCGACGCCGTCGTGCTCCTCCGGCACCGGCAGCGCGGCCACGCCGATCTGCTCCACGAGGGTCTTCCAGAGCGCCTCGTCGTACCCGGGCTCGCTGTCCATCGCCGCCCGGACGGCGGCGCTGTCGGCCTGCTTGGCGAGCAGGCTCCGCACCGTCGCGGCGAGCTCCTGCTGCTCCTCGGTGAGTGCGACCTCCATCAGCTGATCGCCTCCAGCACGTTGGCGCGGTGGTACGCCGGGGTGCCCCAGGCGGTGATCAGCGCGCGCACCTTCAGGATCCAGAGGCTGAGGTCGAGCTCGCGGGTGTAGCCGACGGCTCCGTGCACCTGGAGCGCTGCCCGGGCGGCGAGGTACGCCGCGTCTCCGCACGCCACCTTGGCCGCCGACGCCGGGACGTCGCCCAGGGCCGCGCCGAAGACCAGCGGTCGCGCGAAGTCGAGCGCGATCCGTACGTCGGCCAAGCGGTGCTTGATCGCCTGGTAGGACCCGATCTCGCGCCCGAACTGCCTGCGCTGCTTCACGTACGCCACCGAGGCGTCGAGCAGGTGCTCCCCGAGCCCCAGCAGCTGGGCCGACGTCGCCAGGACCGCCATGTCGAACGCAGCCGACGCAACGTCGGTCGAGCTTGTCGAGACCACGTCGCCGGAGCCGGCACCGACGTCGAACAGCCGCCGCGCGGGATCCACCGACCGACGCACGTCTCCGACCTCGGCCCGCGTCACCGACCCGCCGTCCACCAGCAGCACCGTGCCGGCCACGTCCGCATCCAGCGCGTACGGCACGTGGGGAGGCACGGCCACCGTGGCGATGTCGTCGACCTCGCGACCGAGCAGCACCGGCAGGTACGCCGCGGACTCCACCCACGGCCCCGGAACGGCGTACCGGCCCAGGGCCTCGAACGCCACGCAGACCTCCACCGGGGTGGCCTCCGTGGCCAGGACGGTCAGCCCCTGGTCGGCGAGCCGTGCCCAGAGCTTCTGCCCGGGCTCGGTGTCGCCGTCCGCCCAGGCCCGGGCCACGGCCACGGTGTCGGCGGCCGAGAGCAGCGACTCCAGCGCGGACGCGAAGTCGCGCTGCTCCTCGGTGAGCACGAACCTCATCGACCGACCCCCTTCGGCTCACGGGGGAGGCCGAGGATGCGCTCGGCGACGATGTTGCGCTGGATCTCGTTCGTCCCGGCGTAGATCGGGCCGGACAGCGAGAAGAGGTAGCCGTCCAGCCAGGGCGACTCGACCTCTGCCTCGGGCCCGAGCAGGTCGAGCGCGGTCTCGTGCAGCGCGATGTCGAGCTCGGACCAGAAGACCTTGTTCACCGAGCCCGCGGCGCCCATGTCGCCGCCGTCCGCGAGGCGGGTGACCGTGCCCCATGTGTAGAGCCGGTAGGCCTGTGCCCTGATCCACGCGTCCACGACCCGGTCACCGTCGGGTCAGGTGGTTTCGAGACGGTTGCTGCGCAACCTCCTCAACCACCGATTGTCGAGGAAGGCGCCCTGGCGCCTGTCTCGAAACCACCGCGGTAGAGGTCGACCAGCCGGTCGGCGGCGGCGCAGAACCGGCCGGGGGAGCGCAGCGACAGCCCGCGCTCGTTGCCGGCGGTGCTCATCGCGACCCGCCAGCCGTCACCCGGTGCGCCGAGCACGTCGGCGTCGGGCACGAACACGTCCTCGAGGAAGACCTCGGCGAACCCGGCCTCCCCGTCGAGCTGGGCGATCGGCCGGACGGTGATGCCCTCGGCGTCGAGCGGGAACAGGAAGTAGGTCAGCCCGGCGTGCCGCTGCGCCTCCGGGTCGGAACGGAACAGCCCGAATCCCCAGTGCGCGAAGGAGGCTCGCGACGACCAGGTCTTCTGCCCGTTCAGCACCCAGCCGCCGCGGTCCTCGTCGCGCCGGGCCGACGACCGGAGCGACGCCAGGTCGGACCCGGCCTCCGGCTCCGACCACGCCTGCGCCCAGACCTGCTCGCCGGTGGCCATCGAGGGGAGGAAGCGGTCCTGCTGTTCCGGGGTGCCGTGGTCGAAGATGATCGGCGCGAGCAGGAAGATCCCGTTCTGCGACACCCGGCCCGGTGCGCCCGCGCGGTAGTACTCCTCCTCGAAGATCACCCACTCCACGAGCGACGCCCCGCGGCCGCCGTACTCCTCGGGCCACGAGACGACCGACCAGCGGGCGTCGGCGAGCTTCGCCTCCCACGCGCGGTGCGCGGCGAAGCCCTCCTCGGTGTCCATCGACGGCAGCGGCTCGGCCGGCACGTTGGCCTCGAGCCAGGCGCGCGCCTCGTCGCGGAACGCCAGCTCCGACTCGGACAGGGTGAGATCCATCAGGCATCCCTCAGTTCGGTCTTGAGCACCTTGCCGGACAGGTTGCGGGGCAGCGCGTCGACCAGCTCGACGTGGCGCGGCACCTTGAAGTTGGCGAGGCGCTCCTTGGCGAACGCGATGACGTCGTCGGGCGTGGGCACGTCGGTCGAGCCTGTCGAGACCACGACGTACGCCTTGCCGACCTCACCCATCCGGTCGTCGGGTACGCCGACCACGGCGACGTCGGCGACCCCGTCGAGGCGGGCGAGCGCCTGCTCGACCTCGGCGGGATAGACGTTGAACCCGCCGCAGATGTACATGTCCTTGAGCCGGTCGGTGATCGTGAGGTTCCCGGCCGCGTCGAGGGTCCCGATGTCGCCGGTGTGCAGCCAGCCGTCGGCGTCGATCGCCTCGGCAGTCGCGGCCTCGTCGTCGAGGTAGCCGAGCATGACGTGCTCGCCACGCACCAGCAGCTCGCCGTTCTCCGCAATCCGGATCTCCATGCCGGGGATCGCCCGGCCGCAGGTGGTCGCCACGGTCTCGGCCGAGTCCTCCTCGCGGCACATCGTCACCACGACCGCCTCGGTCATGCCGAACGCCGTGACCACGTGGTCGATGCCGAGGTCCTCGCGCATCCGCTCGATCAGCACCACCGGCACGACGGCGGCGCCGGTGACGGCGAGCCGCAGCGAGGACAGGTCGCGCTCGGCGCGGCCGGGGGCGTTGAGCAGCGACTGGTAGATCGTCGGCGCGCCGGGGCAGCAGCGTGATCCGCTCGCGACTCGATCAGCCGCATCGTCTGCGTCGACGTCGAACGTCGCCACCGGGTAGAGGGTGGCGCCGGTCAGCAGGCCGACCACGATGCCGATCTTGTAGCCGAAGGAGTGGAAGAACGGGTTGACCACCAGGTAGCGGTCGTCGTGCCGGCACCCCACCGAGCTCGGCCCAGGCCCGGGCGACGCCGATGGTCTGCCGGTGCGCGCTCATCGCGCCCTTGGGACCGCCCGGTGGTGCCGGACGTGAACAGGATGTCGGCGACGTCGTCGGGGGAGACCGCCGCGGCGATCGCGGTCCATCTCGGCGATCGTGACGCCACGCCGATCGAGCCTGTCGAGATCCCGGATGTCGACGACCTGCGTCGACTCGACGCGAGGTCGCTCGCTGCCCGCAGGTCGGCGATCTGGGTGCGGCCGAGGAACCCGTCGGCGACCACGACGATCACGGCGCCGGTGCGCTCGACGACGTCGGCGACCTCGGCCCCGTGTAGCGCGAGTTGACCGGCACCAGCATCGCCTCCGGCGTACGAGACGGCGAGCGCGGCGACTACCCAGTCGATGCTGTTGGGCCCCCAGACCACGACCCGGTCGCCGCGGCGCCAGCGCCGCTGTCGACGGTAGCCTCGCTGGCGGTGTGCGGACCAGTCGCAGGAGCTCGGCGAAGCGAGACGGTGCGGTCACCCTCGACGTACGCCGGACGGTCGCCGAAGCGCTCCGCGGCCTCGCGGAGCAGGGCAGGAAGCGTGTCGCAACCAAGCATTTGCTTGGTATGCTAGCACCTATGGACCTGACCTACTCGCCCGAGGACCAGGCCTTTCGGGCCGAGGTGCGCGACTGGCTGGAGGAGCACCTCACCGGCGAGTTCGCCGACCTGCGCGGGCTCGGCGGGTCCGGCCGCGAGGACGAGGCGTACGCCGAGCGGCTGGCCTGGAACCGGCATCTCGCCGCCCATGGCTGGAGCTGCGTGGGCTGGCCGACCGAGCACGGCGGCCGCGGGCTCAGCCTGTGGCAGCAGGTGATCTTCCACGAGGAGTACGCACGCTCCGGCGCGCCCACCCGCGTCAACCACCTCGGCGAGGAGCTGCTCGGCCCGACCCTGATCGCCTTCGGCACGCCCGAGCAGCAGGAGCGGTTCCTGCCGCGGATCGTGGCCGTCGAGGAGCTGTGGTGCCAGGGCTACTCCGAGCCGGGCGCCGGCTCCGACCTCGCCAACGTGCAGACCAAGGCGCGGCTGGACGGCGAGGAATGGGTCGTGGACGGCCAGAAGGTGTGGACCTCCAACGCCCACGAGGCCGACTGGTGCTTCGTCGTCGCCCGCACCGAGCAGGGCTCCGAGCGCCACCGTGGACTGTCGTTCCTGCTCGTCCCCATCGACCAGGACGGCGTCGACGTCCGCCCGATCGAACAGCTCACCGGCGGCTCGGAGTTCAACGAGGTCTTCTTCAGTGGTGCCCGCACCTCCGCCGACCTCGTCGTCGGCGAGCCGGGTGACGGCTGGAAGGTCGCCATGGGGCTGCTCGGCTTCGAGCGCGGAGTGTCCACGCTCGGTCAACAGGTCGGGTTCGCCCGCGAGCTCGACGGCGTCGTCGCGATGGCGCGCGAGAACGGCAGCTTCGACGACCCGGTGATCCGCGACCGGCTGGCGCAGGCCAAGGTCGAGCTCGAGGTGATGCGGGTCAACGCCCTGCGCGGGCTGTCGGCCGCGGTCGCCGGCGAGGGCTCGTCGTCCGGCGGCGGCGCCGCCTCGATCGGCAAGCTCGTCTGGGCCAGCTGGCACCGGCAGCTCGGCGAGCTCGCGATGGCGGTGGCCGGGCCCGACGGCCTGACGGTCGAGCCGCCGTACGCGCTCGATCCGTGGCAACGGCTCTTCCTCTTCTCCCGCGCCGACACCATCTACGGCGGCAGCGACGAGATCCAGCGCAACATCCTCGCCGAGCGCGTCCTCGGCCTGCCGAAGGAGCCCCGCGGATGACCGCGCCCCGCACGGAGCAGCCCACCCCCGACTACGTGCCGGGCCACGACCTGCTCGCCGGCAAGGTGGTCGTCGTGACGGCCGCCGCCGGCGCGGGCATCGGCGCCGCCGTCGTACGCCGGGCGCTCGAGGAGGGCGCGAAGGCCGTGGTGTTCAGCGACACCCACGAGCGCCGGGTTGCCGAGGCACAGGTTGCCCTGTCGGCCGAGTTCGGCGGCCGACCGGGTCCGCAGCCTGGTCTGCGACGTGACCGACGAGGACCAGGTCGCCGGCCTGCTCGACGCCGCCGACGAGCTCGGTGGGGTCGACGTGATGGTCAACAACGCCGGCCTCGGCGGCACCGCATCGATCACCGACATGACCGACGAGGAGTGGTCGCGGGTCCTCGACATCACGCTCACCGGCACGTTCCGCTGCGTGCGCGCGGCGAGCCGGCGGATGATCGCGGCCGGCACCAGGGGCGTGATCGTCAACAACGCCTCCGTCATCGGCTGGCGCGCCCAGGAGGGCCAGGCCCACTACGCCGCCGCCAAGGCGGGAGTCATGGCGCTGACCCGCTGCGCCGCGATCGACGTCGCGGCCCACGGCATCCGGGTCAACGCGGTCTCGCCGAGCCTGGCGATGCACCCGTTCCTGGCCAAGGTCACCTCCGACGAGCTGCTCGCCGAGCTCAAGCAGCGCGAGGCGTTCGGCCGCGCCGCCGAGCCGTGGGAGGTCGCCAACGTGATGGTGTTCCTGGCCAGCGACTACGCGTCGTACATGACCGGCGAGGTGGTCGCCGTGAGCAGCCAGCAGGCCTGACGCCGAATGGGGACGAGGATGAGGACATGAGCGCAGAACCGGTGAGCGGCAACACCCGTCGCGAGGAGCTGCTGCAGATCGCGGCCGGGCTGTTCGCCGACAAGGGCTTCAAGAACACCACCGTCCGCGACATCGCCGACGCCAGCGGGATCCTGTCCGGCAGCCTGTACCACCACTTCGACTCCAAGGAGTCGATGGTCGACGAGATCCTGTCGACGTTCCAGGCCGAGCTGTTCGGCAGGTACGACCAGATCCTCGGCTCCGACGACGACGCCCGCACCAAGCTCGAGCAGGCTGTCCGCGTCTCCTTCGAGGCGATCGACCGGCACCGCCACGAGGTCGCGATCTTCCAGAACGAGGCCGACTACCTCGGCACCTTCGAGCGGTTCGGCTACCTCGCCGAGCGCAACGAGCAGTCGCGGCAGGTGTGGATGCGCCTGCTCGCCGAGGGTGTCGAGTCCGGTGCCCTGCGCAGCGACCTCGACGTCGAGCTCGTCTACCGCTTCATCCGCGACACCGTGTGGGTCGCCGTCCGGTGGTACCGCCCCGGCGGCACGCTCACCCACGAGGACGTCGCGAACCAGTACCTCACCATCCTCCTCGACGGGATCGCCACATGACCGAGGCCTACATCGTCGACGCCGTCCGCACGCCGGTCGGCAAGCGTGGGGGAGCGCTGGCGGAGGTGCACTCCGCCGACCTCGGCGCCCACGTGCTGGCGGCGCTGGTACGCCGGACCGGCATCGACCCGGCGGCCGTCGACGACGTGATCATGGGCTGCTGCGACACCATCGGCTCCCAGGCCGGGGACGTCGCCCGCACCGCCTGGCTGGTGGCCGGCCTGCCCGACCACGTGCCCGGGGTGACCATCGACCGCCAGTGCGGGTCCTCCCAGCAGGCGGTGCACTTCGCGGCGCAGGGCGTGATGTCGGGCACCCAGGACCTCGTGGTCGCCGGAGGGGTGCAGAACATGAGCGCGATCCCGATCTCCGCGGCGATGCTGGTCGGCCAGCAGTACGGCTTCACGACCCCGTTCGCCGAGTCGCCCGGCTGGCAGCGACGGTACGGCGACCAGGAGGTCAGCCAGTTCCGCTCCGCCGAGATGATCGCCGAGAAGTGGGACATCAGCCGCGAGGAGATGGAGGAGTTCGCCCTCGCCTCGCACGAGCGGGCGCGAGCCGCGGCCGTCGAGGGACGCTTCGATCGCGAGATCGCGGCCGTCGGCGACTTCGGCACCGACCAGTGCCCCCGTGAGACCTCGCTCGAGAAGATGGCCGGGCTCGAGCCGCTCGCGCCCGGCGGCCGGATCACCGCCGCCGTGGCCTCGCAGATCTGCGATGCGTCCTCCGCCATGCTGATCGCGTCCGAGCGGGCGCGTGACCGACCACGGCCTCACCCCGCGCGCCCGGATCCACCACCTGAGCGTGCGTGGCGACGACCCGGTCTGGATGCTGACCGGGCCGATCGCCGCCACCCGGCACGCCCTCGACCGGACCGGCCTCACGGTCGACGACATCGACCTGTTCGAGTGCAACGAGGCGTTCGCCTCGGTGGTGCTGGCCTGGATGCGTGAGATCGGGGTGCCGCACGAGAAGGTCAACGTCAACGGTGGCGGCATCGCCCTCGGTCACCCGATCGGCGCCACCGGCACCCGGATCATGGCGACCCTGCTGAACGAGCTGGAGCGCACCGGTGGTCGCTTCGGGCTGCAGACGATGTGCGAGGGCGGCGGCCAGGCCAACGTGACGATCATCGAGCGGCTCTGACCGGGCGCGGTTCTGCGGCAAAGCGGCGGTGGCGCGGCTGACTGCGCCGTACCCTGCGGACATGGCTCACCGGACTGTGAAGGTCGTCGCTGCTGCAGCGGGAGTGCTCGGACTCGCCGGCGCCGTCCTGGCCCTGTCGGCGGGGAGCGACGACGACTCGCTCAGCCCGGCTGCCCTCGAGGTCGCTGACCTCGCGACCATCACCGACTTCTCGATCGGTGGCGACCGTGACGGCTGTGTGTTCGACGAGGACCGAGGTGGCCTGGTGTACGAGGGCCTGACGGTCGAGTCGACGTCGACCGGCGTGCTCGAGCTCGCCTTCTACGTGCAGCGGGACAGTCTCGACGACATCCTGCCGGGATACGTGTCCACGGTTCTCACGTTCGACGAGGACTCCCGCAGTCACACCTTCGACCTCGTGGTCCCGGTGACCCGGGACGACTACGAAGCGGGCTACGACGAGTGCCAGTGGAGCACCGGCGGGAACTGACCCCGCGCCGTCGGACTCATCCATTTGCGGTACAGCGGCGCGTCCGCGACCGCAAAGCACATAAAGTACAGTAACTTACTTGGAATATGAAGGGGGGCGAGATGCCTGCAATCGACCTGCACCAGCACCTGTGGCCGGAGGCGTTCGTGGAGCAGCTGCGCAGCCGGACGTTTGCGCCGTACCTGCGCGGTACGACGCTGTACACGGCCACCGAGCGTCCGTACGACGTCGATCCGGCCGACCACGACGTCGACCGTCGGATCGCGCTCGACAGCGACGCCGGCATCGGGTTGGCGTGCGTCAGCCTCTCGGCCCCGCTCGGCATCGAGACGCTGGCGCGAGATGATGCCGTCGCGCTGATCGATGCCTGGCATCTCGGGGTCTCCGAGCTTCCGGCGCACTTCGCCCCGTGGGCCTCGGCCCCGGCGGTGGACCCCGACCTCGACCAGCTCGACGAGCTCCTGGCAGGGCGGTTCGTCGGCGTCCAGCTGCCGGCCAACCTGCTGGCCACCCCGGACGCCTGGCTGGCGGTCGGTGAGGTGCTCCGGGTGGCGGAGCTCGCCCGCAAGCCGGTGTTCGTGCACCCGGGCCCGGCCACCGCCGGTTCGGGGCCGTCGTGGTGGGCGCCGGTCGTGGGCTACGTCGCCCAGATGCAGGCGGCCTGGTGGGGATGGCACGCCTTCGGCGGTCGCTCGCAGTTCCCCGGGCTGCGGCTGGTCTTCGCGGCCGGTGCCGGGCTGGCGCCCGTGCAGCACGAGCGGATGGCCGCGCGCGGCGGCCGGGTCGGAACCGTCGACCCGCACGTGTTCGTCGACACCTCGTCCTACGGCGCCCAGGCGCTCGACGCGCTGTCGCGCGCACTCGGCATCGACGCGATCGTGCTCGGCAGCGACCGGCCGTACGCCGAACCGGTGCAGTCGGTCTTCGGCGACGCGGCGACCCAGGTGATCCGGGTCGACAACCCGCGGCGTGCGCTGGGCACGCTTCCCACGATCCCGATGGAGGCAGTCGCATGAGCACCACCGCGATCGACGTACCCGCCCGTGCAGCGAGCCCGATCGAGGGCGACCTGACCCTCCACGACCTGCCCGACCGCGACCTCGACGAGCACGAGCTGCGCTCGCTGGCGTCGTACCTCGCCGGCCGGCCCGACCTCTGGCAGCACCACCTGGCGTTCGACGACGACAACCGGGTCTACGTCTCGCTGCACCGCGACACCCACGTCGACGTGTGGCTGCTCTGCTGGACCCCCGAGAACGACACCGGCTTCCACGACCACGACATCTCCTCCGGTGCCGTCGCGGTCGTCAGCGGGACGCTCGTCGAGCACAACCTCGCCGTGGGCGACGAGACCATCGAGACCTTCGTCGAGGGTGGCCGGGTCTTCAGCTTCGGCCCCGACCACATCCACCGGCTCACGTGCGCCGAGAGCGGGTCGGTGTCGGTGCACGCGTACAGCCCGCCGCTGTGGCGGATGGGCCAGTACGCCGTCGGCGCCGACGGTCGGCTGCGGCGGCAGTCGGTGTCCTACGCCGACGAGCTGCGGCCCATCGACTGAATAACCAGTAGCGGTGGGGCTTCGAGGGGATCATCCTCGAAGCATGGAGCTCCACCGGTTCGGCGCAGACGACCTCGACGACGTACGTGCGTTCGTCGAGGTGCAGAACGCCGTGAGCGAGGTCGACTCGCCGTGGGTGCACCCCCGGACCGAGCTCGAGGCCACCGGCCAGCTCCGCCACGGCTGGGACAAGGAGCCGCCGATCCCGTTCCTCGCGACGGTCGAAGGCAAGGTGGTCGGCTTCGCGGAGTACCACACGTCGGAGTGGGACAACCAGGACCTCGCCGGCCTCGACGTCGCTGTGCATCCGGCGCATCGACGACACGGCTACGGCTCGGCGATCCTCGAGGCCCTGGTCGAGCGCGCCCGTTCGGAGGGCCGGACCAGCGTCATCATCGGCGCGTGGGACGCCCCCGCCGCCACGGCTTTCGCGGCGAAGCACGGCCTCGAGCAGAAGCTGGTGGCGGTCATGCGGCGGCAGTTCCCGAAGACGCTCGACCGCGACCTGCTCGCGGGCCTGTACGACGAGGCACTGGCGCACGCCTCGTCGTACGAGCTGGTCCGCGTGGCCGGCCGGAGCGCAGACGATGACCTGGTCGCGCTGGCCGAGGTGACCGCGGCGATCAACGACGCACCCACCGACGACCTCGAGATCGAGGACGAGGTGTTCACCTCGCAGCGGATCCACGACTACGAGGAGGCGCAGACCGCGCGGGGCTACCGGCTCTACCGCGTCCTGGCCCGCCACCGCGAGACCGGCGAGCTGGCCGGCCACACGACCGTCGTCGTCGACGCCGAGCGACCGCACCTCGCCGAGCAGCACGACACGGCGGTCAAGCGGGCCCACCGTGGCCACCGGCTCGGGTTGCTCGTGAAGCTCGAGATGCTGCGGTGGCTGGCCGAGGACGAGCCGCAGGTCGAGGACGTCGACACCTGGAACGCCGAGTCGAACGACCACATGATCGGCGTCAACGAGGCCATGGGCTACCAGGTCATGGGCCGCGGCCTGGACTTCCAGAAGGCGATCTGAGCGTCGTCAGACGGCGTACGCCGAGGCCCGGCGCAGCTCGTCGGCCGCACCCGTCACGATCCGCTCGATGAGCTCCTCGCAGCTCGGCAGGTCGTCGATCACGCCGACCACCTGGCCGGCGGCGAGCACGCCGGCGTCGGTGTCGCCCTCGACGAGCCCGGCCTTGAGCATGGTCGGGGTGTTGGCCGCGAGCGTCATCTGGGCCAGGGTGCGGCCCTGTGCCTTGCGCATCGAGCGTCCGTCGCGGGCGAGCTCGAGCCACGACATGCCGCTGTCCCGCTTGAACTCCAGGGTCCGCCGCGCGGTGGGGCCGAGCCGCCGCAGCGCCGAGCTCTCCTGCAGCTCCTCGACGAGCTGGGTGCGCAGCATCCGGTGCGGCATGCCGTCGACCTTGTCGGTGACGACGGTGCCGTTGAGGTCGTGGGAGAGGTAGAGCTGCTTCACCGCGTCGGGGACCGCGCTGTCACGGGTCAGCAGGAAGCGGGTGCCCATGCCGATCCCGGCGGCGCCGTACGACAGCGCGGCGGCGAGGCCACGCCCGTCGAAGAAGCCGCCCGCCGCGATGACCGGGATGTCCACCGCGTCCAGCACCGTCGGCAGCAGGAGCGTGGTCGGGACGCTGCCGGTGTGGCCGCCGCCCTCGCCGCCCTGCACCATCACCGCGTCGGCGCCCCAGGAGGCGACCTTCTCGGCATGGCGTGCGGCCCCGATGGAGGGGATCACCACGATGCCGTGGTCCTTGAGCCTGGCGATCAGGTCGGGCTTCGGCGCCAGGGCGAAGCTCGCCACCTTCACGCCGTGCCGGATCAGCAGGTCGCAGCGCTCGACGGCATCGCCGGCGTCGGCGCGCAGGTTGACCCCGAACGGCTGGTCGGTGCGTTCCTTGACCTCGACGATCGCCTGCTCCAGCTCGGCGTACGTCATCGTGGCGCTGGCGAGGATGCCCAGGCCGCCGGCGTTGGCGGTGCCGGTGACCAGGCGCGGCCCGGACACCCAGCCCATGCCGGTCTGGACGACCGGGTGGCGGACGCCGGTGAGCTCGGTGAGGGGAGTGCGGAGCAGCTGGTCGATCATGCGTCCGGCACTTCCTTGAAGCGCAGGCCCTTGGGGTCGAGCACCTCGCGGATCAGGATCAGCTCCTCCATCGTCGGCGCGCGACTCTCCTCGACCTCACCTGCCACGTGGATCTCGCATCCGGACGCCTCGCGGACGTCGTCGACGGCGACACCCGGGTGGACGGACAGCAGGCGCAGCGTGTCGTCGGGCCCGCCGACGTCGAAGACGCCGAGGTTGCTGACGATCCGGTGGATGTCGTTGAAGCGTGCCGCCGCCGGCCCGGCCTGCCTGGCCCGCTGGGGGCCGACGCCCGAGACGATGTCGACCTGCTCGACGAAGACGCGGGGGGAGTGCCGGGGAACCCAGTAGGACGTGCGGTTGTTGACGGTGTTGCCCGGGGCGCCCCGGGAGCCGAGCAGCTGCCGCTTCGGCCGGGCGAAGTCGCCGATCGCGGAGATGTTCTGGTTGCCGTGCCGGTCGACCTGCGTGGCACCCATCATCACGTGCCGCTTGCCGTAGGCCACCACGTCGAAGACCCGGCGGAACGGGATCCAGCCCTCGACCACGTCGCCCTTCGCGAACAACGGCGGGACGCCGTGGAGGAACAGCGACTCGCCGTCGGAGATCACCAGGTCGGGGTTGCTGGTGAGGCGGGCGAGCCGGACGCCGAGCATCGGGAGCAGGCCCATCGGGCTGGCGAAGATCTCGCCGTCGTCCCGGAACGCGTCGGCGATCGCGGCCGCGCAGTAGTCCGCCCTGGTCGCCTCCATCACTGCTCGCCCTCCTCGCGGAACGCGCGTACGGCGGCCTGGTAGGCGTCCTCGTCGCCGGACAGGAAGCGCTCCTCGAACGCCGCCCAGGCCTGGTCGTCGGCCGCTGCGGCGGCGTACGCCTTCTGGAACTTCTCGTCGCGCTCGTAGTCGGGCGTGCAGGTCGTGAAGTGGGCGCCGTTCGGTGTCTCGACCACGCCGCTGACCATCATCCGGCTGATGAGCAGGCGCTGGACGGGGGTGTCGACGGTGAGGCCGGCGGTGTCGACGACCTGCTCGCAGGAGAGGTACGCGCGGTCGGCGGCCATGCAGAACAGGTCGTCGAAGTACGGGTCCGGGCCGAGGTACGTCGCGTTGCCGTGCATGTCGGCGCGGTTCAGGTGGACCAGGGCGACGTCGAGGTGCAGGGCCGGGACGGCGACCAGCTCCTCGGCGTCGTCGTACGGGCTGGTGACCGTGCGCAGCGACGGGTTGTTGACCATCACGTCGGAGCCGAGCCCGGCCCGCATCGGCAGGAACGGCAGCCGCTGCGCCGCGGCGCGCAGGCCCGTCTGGAACATGCCCTCGTCGAGCTCGACGACCTCGGGGATGGTGCCGTCCTGGCGGGCGCGCTGGAAGTTCGGCTCGAGGGGGACCGAGTCGAGGGAGACGAACGCGTAGACGAGCTTGCGCACCTTGCCCGCGCGGACCAGCAGGCCGACGTCGGCGCCGCCCCAGCTGACGAGGGTGAGGTCCTTGAGGTCGGAGCGGAGGATCGCGCGCACCAGCGCCATCGGCTTGCGGCGCGGCCCCCAGCCGCCGATGCCGATGGTCATGCCGTCCTCGAGCTCGCCGACGACCTGGTCGATGGTCATCCGCTTGTCGCGTGGTCCCTTGCTCACTGCTTCCCCTTGTCGGTGCCGGCGAAGTCGTCCCGGAGCTCGTCGCTGACGCCGGAGAGGTTGAGCTCGAAGGTGAAGCCCTGCTCGAAGCGGTAGCTCTTGTTGACGTCGACCGGGTCGATCCCGTTCAGCGCCTCCTTGGCGGCCCGGATCACCCGGGTGTCCTTGGCCGCGATCTCGCCCGCGACGGCCAGCGCCGCCTCGTCGAGCCGGTCGCGGGGGACCACCTCGAGCACCGACCCGTGCTGCACGAGGTCGGTCGGCCTGGATGGTGCGGCCGGTGAAGTAGAGGGTGCGCATCAGGTGCGGCGGCACCAGCCGCGCGAGGTGGGTGGCGGCGCCGAGGGCGCCCCGGTCGACCTCGGGAACGCCGAAGTACGCGTCGTCGCTGGCCACCACGCAGTCGGCGTTGCCGACCAGGCCGACGCCGCCGCCGAGGCAGAAGCCGTGCACGGCGGCGACCACCGGGACGGCGCACTCGTAGACCGCCCGGAACGCGGCGTAGCAGCCCTTGTTGGCGCCGATCAGCGCGTCGAAGCCGGAGGTGTTCTGCATCTCCTTGATGTCGACGCCGGCGTTGAACCCGCGGCCCTCCGCGCGCAGCACGACCACGTGGGTGGCCGGGTCGCGGCCGGCCTCGTCGAGCGCGGCGGCCACGTCGAACCAGCCCTGCACGGTCAGTGCGTTGACCGGCGGGGAGTCCATGGTGACCACGCGGATGCCGTCCCCGCGGAGCTCGGACGAAAGGGGCATGGATTCACCTACCTAACGTTTGCTTGGTAGCCTAGCAGCATGGCATTGACCCTGGACCTCTCCGGCCGCGTCGTGCTCGTCACTGGCGGCACGAAGGGCGTCGGCCTCGGCATCACGCGGGCCTTCCTGTCGGCGGGTGCCACCGTCGTCACCTGCTCGCGCACCGACGGCGAGCCGGTGGCGGGGACCAGCCACCACGTGTGCGACGTGCGCGAGCCCGAGTCGGTACGCGAGCTGGTCGACCGGGTGGCGGCCGGCCACGGGCGGCTCGACGTGGTGGTGAACAACGCCGGGGGAGCGCCGTACGTCCCGGCGGCGGAGGGCTCGCCCGCGCTTCCACCAGAAGATCGTCGAGCTCAACCTGCTCGCGCCGCTGCTGGTCTCGCAGACGGCGAACGCCGTGATGCAGCGGCAGGAGGGCGGCGGCTCCATCGTCAACATCTCCTCGCTCTCGGCGCTGCGGCCCTCGCCCGGCACCGCGGCGTACGGCGCCGCCAAGGCGGGCGTCGACTCGCTCACGCGGTCGCTCGCCGTCGAGTGGGCGCCGAAGGTGCGCGTCAACGCGATCGACGTCGGCATGGTCCGCACCGAGCAGTCCGACCAGCACTACGGCGGCGACGAGGGCGTCGCCCGGATCGAGGCCACCATCCCGCTGGGGCGGATGGCCGACCCGGTCGACGTCGGCCACGTCGCGGCCTTCCTCGCCTCCGACCTGGCGGCGTACGTCTCCGGGGCCACCATCGAGTGCCACGGCGGCGGCGAGCCACCCGCCTTCCTCGCTGCGGCCAAGGAGCAGGCATGACCCGACTTCTCGAAGGACGCGTCGCGATCGTGACCGGCGCCGGCCGCGGCATCGGCCGCGAGCACGCGCTCGAGCTCGCCCGCCACGGCGCGCACGTCGTCGTCAACGACCTGGGCGCCTCCCTCGCGGGCGAGGGCGCCTCGGAGGGCCCGGCCCACGAGGTCGTCGCGCTGATCGAGGAGATGGGCGGCCAGGCGGTGGCCAACGGCGCCGACGTCGCGGACTTCGCGGCGGCCGAGGCGATGGTGCGGCAGGCGATCGACACCTTCGGCGGGCTCGACATCCTGGTCAACAACGCCGGGTTCGTGCGCGACCGGATGCTCGTGAACACCTCCGAGGAGGAGTGGGACGCCGTCATCCGGGTCCACCTCAAGGGCCACTTCGCGCACGCTGCGGCACGCCGGCGCCTACTGGCGCAGCGAGAGCAAGGAGGGCCGGCAGCGCGCGGCGCGCGTGATCAACACCTCCTCCGGCGCCGGGCTGCAGGGCTCGGTCGGCCAGACGACGTACTCGGCCGCGAAGGCGGGCATCGCCGGCATGACCCTGGTCGCCGCCCAGGAGCTCGGCCGGTACGGCGTGACCGTCAACGCCATCGCACCCGTCGCCCGGACCCGGATGACCGAGGGCGCCTTCGACACCGCCTCCTCGCTGCCGGAGCCCGCCGACAACTCGCCGGTGGTGGCCTGGCTGGCGTCCGAGGACGCCGGCGACGTCACCGGCCGGGTCATCGAGATCGAGGGCGGGCGGATCTGCCTCGAGCAGGGCTGGACCCACGGCCCGGTCCGCGATGCCGGTCGCCGGTGGGACGCGGCCGATGTCGGCAGCGCCGTACGCGACCTGATCGGCGAGGGCGCGGCCCCCGAGCCCGTGTACGGAGCCTGAGCCCGGCGCGCGTTCGCCCGAATCGGGTGAGCGGGCGGGCGGCTGCGGCCCGCACACTCACACCGTGCTCATCCTTGGAATCATCCTGTTCGGCATGCTCATCGGCGCCGGCGCGCAGCTCCTGCTGGGCGGATCGGCTCACGGCATCGACTGGCTGATGGCCCTGGTCTCGGGCCTCGTCGGCTCGTTCGTCGGAGGCCTGCTGATCAGTCTCCTCAACGGGGACGGCATCGAGCTCCAGGCCAGCGGGATCATCGGCTCGCTGGCGGGCGCCCTGCTCATCACGCTCGCCTGGCAGTGGATGCGCCGCCGCTCCCGCACCACCGCCTGACACCGACCCGTCGCTAATTAGCGACGGGTCAGCGTTCTAGAGGCGCTCGAGGATGGTGCCGGTGGCCATCGCGCCGCCCGCGCACATGGAGATCAGGGCGCTGGCGGCATCGCGGCGCTCGAGCTCGTGGAGGGCGGTCGTGATCAGGCGGGTGCCGGTCGAGCCGACCGGGTGGCCGAGGGCGATCGCGCCGCCGTTGACGTTGACCCGGTCCAGGTCGACCTCGTGCACCTGCGCCCAGGAGAGCACGACCGAGGCGAACGCCTCGTTGACCTCGAACAGGTCGAAGTCGGGGATCGCGCGGCCGGTGCGGTGCAGCAGCCGGTCGGTCGCGTCGACCGGGCCGTCGAGGTGGTAGTAGGGGTCGGAGCCGACGAGGCAGTGCTCGGCGATCCGGGCGCGGGGGGTGAGGCCGAGGGCGTTGGCCTTGTCGGCGTCCATGATCAGCACGGCCGAGGCGCCGTCGGAGATCTGCGACGACGTACCGGCCGTGTGCAGGCCGTCGTCGAGCACGGGCTTGAGACCGGCCAGCCCCTCGAGGGTGGTGTCGCGCAGGCCCTGGTCGCGCTCGACGACCTGGGTCTCGCCGGTGGGTCCGTCCTCGCCCATGACCGGCGCCTTCAGCGGCGCGATCTCGCGGGTGAACCGGCCCTCGTCCCAGGCGACCCGGGCCTTCTGCTGGGAGGCGAGGCCGAACGCGTCGAGGTCCTCGCGGGTGAGGCCGCGGTTGCGGGCGATCCGGTCGGCGCCCCCGAACTGGTCGGGCATGTCGATGGTCCAGCCGTCCGGTCGCGGGCTGCCCAGCCCCTGCGGGACGTTGCCGCCCAGGGGGATCCGGCTCATCGACTCGATGCCGCAGGCGATGCCGACGTCGATGGTCCCGGCCGCGACCATGTCGTGCACCAGGTGTGCGGACTGCTGGCCGGAGCCGCACTGCGCGTCGATCGTGGTGGCACCCGTGCGCTGGGCGAGCCCGGCGTTGAGCCAGGCCCTGCGGACCATGTCGTTGGACTGCTCGCCGGCCTGCGTGACGCACCCGCCGACGACCTGGTCGACCTCACCGGAGTCGAGGCCGGAGCGCTCGAGGACCTGGGTCAGCGCGTGGCCGAGCAGGTTCGCCGGATGTACGCCGGAGAGCCAGCCGCGCCGCTTGCCGAGAGGGGTCCGGACGGCGTCGATGATGACGGGGGTGCCCATGCGTCAAAAGTAGAACACGTTCTCATTCTGGACAAGCGCGGTGGTCCAGCAACTTGCCCCGAATCGGTGTCGAGGCCTTCCGAACAAACCGCGAGTATGTCAGGATCGCTCGCTAGAACGTGTTCCAGATTTGGAGGCCTGACCCGTGACCGCTGCCGACGTCGTCCCCGCCGGATTCGACTTCACCGACCCCGGCTTGAACGAGAAGAACATCCCGCACGACGAGTTCCTGGCCCTGCGCAAGAAGGCGCCGGTCTTCTGGATCGAGCAGGAGCAGGGCTCCCGCGACGGCATGTCGGAGGAGTCCGGCACGGGCTACTGGGCGATCAGCAAGCACGCCGACGTGCTCGCGGTCTCCAAGAACAGCAAGGACTTCTCGACCGCCGAGAACGGCGCGATCATCAGGTTCCAGGAGGGGATGCTCCGCGAGCAGGTCGAGCTGCAGCGGGTGATGCTGATCAACCAGGACCCGCCCGAGCACACCGCGACCCGGCAGATCATCTCCCGCGGCTTCACGCCGCGCGCGATCGGCGCCCTCGACGACATCATGAAGCAGCGCGCCGAGAAGATCGTCCGCGACGCCCTCGAGCGCGGCCAGGGCAACTTCGTCGAGGAGGTCGCCTGCGAGCTGCCCCTGCAGGCGATCGCCGACTTCATCGGCGTACCCCAGGAGGACCGCCGCAAGCTGTTCGACTGGTCCAACCAGATGCTGTCCTACGACGACCCCGACGTGGAGGGCGACCCGGACATCGCCGCCGCCGAGATCCTGGGCTACTCCATGGAGATGGCGGCGGACCGGAAGGCCAACCCGCGCGACGACATCGTCACCAAGCTCGTGCACGCCGACAAGGACGGGCGGGGCCTCAACGACGACGAGTTCGGCTACTTCGTGATCATCCTGACCGTGGCCGGCAACGAGACCACCCGCAACGCGATCACGCACGGCATGAACGCCTTCCTGGACAACCCCGACCAGTGGGAGCTCTGGAAGCGCGAGCGCCCCGACACGATGGTCGACGAGGTGATCCGCTGGGCGACGCCGGTGAGCTCGTTCCAGCGCACCGCCCTCAACGACGTCGAGGTCGGCGGGGTGCAGGTGACGAAGGGCCAGCGGGTCGGGCTGTTCTACGCCAGCGCCAACTTCGACGACGACGTCTTCGGTGATCCCCACACCTTCGACATCACGCGCAACCCCAACCCCCACGTCGCGTTCGGCGGGCACGGCGCCCACTACTGCATCGGCGCCAACCTCGCTCGCCAGGAGGTCAAGCTGATGTTCAACGCGCTGGCCGACCTCGCCCCCGACATCACGAAGACGGGCGACCCGAAGCGACTCCGCTCGGGCTGGATCAACGGGATCAAGGACCTGCCGGTCAAGTACGCCTGAGCGTCGCAGGTTTCGAGACAGGCGCTAGCGCGCCTTCCTCAACCAGCGACGGCAGTCAGTCGCGGGCGGTCAGCACGACCGGGCCGCCCGAGGTGATCGCGACCGTGTGCTCCATGTGCGCGCCCCGCGACGCGTCCGCGCTGCGCAGGGTCCAGCCGTCGGGGTCGGTGTAGATCTCGTTCGTGGAGTGCAGGAACCACGGCTCGATCGCGATCACCAGCCCCTCCTTGAGCTTCAGCCCGCGGTGGGGGCGGCCGTCGTTGGCGACGTGCGGGTCGCCGTGCATGGTGCGGCCGACGCCGTGGCCGCCGAACTCGAGGTTGACGGTGAGCCCCGCCTCGCGGGCCACGGTGCCGATGGCGTGCGAGATGTCGCCGAGCTGGTTGCCGACGCGGGCCTCGGCGATCGCGGCGTCCAGCGCGCGCGAGGCGACGTCGATCAGGTCGAGGTCCTCCTGGCGCGGTGTCCCCACCACCAGGGAGTACGCCGAGTCCGACACCCAGCCGTCCACGCTCGCGGCGAAGTCGACGCTGAGCAGGTCACCGTCCTGCAGGTTGTAGTCGAACGGCAGCCCGTGCAGCACGGCGTCGTTGACCGAGGTGCAGAGCACCTTCCCGAACGGCCGGGCGCCGAACGACGGGTGGTAGTCGATGTAGCAGGACTCCGCGCCGCGCTCCTTGATCATCCGGTGCGCGAGGTCGTCGAGGTCCAGCAGGTTGACGCCGACGTCGGCCGCGTCGATGAGGGCCGTGATGACGTCGGCGACGAAGCGCCCGGCGGGGCGCATCTGCTCGATCTGCGCGGGGGTGCGGTACTCGATCACGACGTGGACCCTACGCTCGTGGCATGGCGAACAGTGAACTCGTGGGCCGCATCCTGGCCGCGCTCCGGTCCAACCACGAAGCACTCGCCGCATTGGTGCGCGACGCGACCGACGACCAGCTCGCGGCGCAGAGCGGCGCGGAGGCGTGGAGCGTCGCGCAGGCCCTGTCGCACCTGGGCAGCGGAGCGGAGATCAACCGCAAGCCGATCGCCCGCGCCGCCGGGCTGCCCGTGGACGAGGAGGAGAACCAGACGGTCTGGGGCCGGTGGGACGCTGCCACCCCGGCCGAGCAGGCCGCCGGGTTCCTCGAGCACGACGACGCCTACCTCGACACGGTCGAGCAGCTCACCGACGAGCAGCGGGAGACCCTGTCCGTGCACCTGGGCTACCTCCCCGGGCCGCTGCCGTTGGTGGTCGTGCTGGCGATGCGCCTCAACGAGCTGGCCAACCACGCCTGGGACGCGCGCGTCGGGCTCGACCCGACGGCCGGCGTCGACGAGGAGTCGGCCGCGCTCCTGCTGGAGCTGTACGCCGGCCCGCTCGACCTCATCCTCGGCTGGGCAGGCAAGGCCGACCGGCTCGACAAGCCCGCCCGGGTCGGCGTGCCCGGCGGCGGCATCCTCATCGACGAGGCGGTGTCCTTCACGACCCAGCTCGACGACCCGACCGCCACGTTCGAGGGTCCGCAGGAGGCTGTCGTGCGGCTGCTGAGCGGCCGGCTCCGTCCGCAGTACACGGACGGCGTCCGGGTCACCGGCGACCTGACGCTGGACGACCTTCGCGCGGTGTTCCCCGGCTACTGACCCGGCGGCCGCAGCCAGGCGGTCCAGCGCTCGATCGCGACGAAGCCCATCCGCTCGTAGACCGGCCGCCCGTCGTCGCTCGCGACCAGCACCGCCGGCTTGCTCGGCTGGCACAGCGTGGCCGCCCAGGTGACGGCGGCGCCCACGCCTCGGCCGCGGGCCGCGGGGAGCGCTGCGACGTACACGACCAGGGTCATGCCGTGCACCTCGTACGCCGCACCCACGGCGACCGGCTCGCCGTCGGCGTACCCGATGAAGGCCCGGTCGGTGACGGCCAGCGGCTCCGTGTCGGGAAGCGGGTAGCCCTCGACGATGATCCGCCGGGCCAGGGCGAAGTCGTCGTCCGAGCCGACCTCGCGCACCTCGACCCCCTCGGGCAGTCCCTCGGGGCCGGGTGCGGCCGGTCGCGCCATCAGCGGCGGGTGGCCGACGCGGACGAGTCCGTGGGAGGAGAGGTCGGGGGTCGGGAACGGGCTCAGCAGCACGTACGGCGCCGTCGGCGGCACCAGCTCGCCGACCTCGCCGAGGAGCTCGGCGAAACCGTCCGCGTCCGTCGGACGCAGTGGCATCACCATGTTGGTCAGCTCGCCGTGGTCGCCGAGGTAGGCGCCGACCCAGGAACGGGTACGCCGCCACGGTCGGCCCTTGGACTCCGCGGTCGCCGCGAGCCAGGCGGCGTGGATCTCGACCGCCGCTCGGACGAGGGTGTCGGACTCCGGTGTGTCCGGCTCCCAGCCGTCGGTCAGGTGCTCGCCGGGGTCGGCCGCGAGTGATTCGCTCATACGGCCATGGTGCACCCGTCAGGCGGCCGGCTGCTCCGATCCGACCACCCACATCGCGAAGAACTGCGAGCCACCGCCGTAGGCGTGACCGAGCGCGCGGCGCACGCCGTCGACCTGGTGCTCGCCGGCCTGCCCACGCACCTGGAGCGCCGCCTCGGCGAAGCGCAGCATCCCGGAGGCGCCGATCGGGTTGGACGAGAGCACCCCGCCGGAGCAGTTCACCGGGAGCACGCCGTCGAGGGCGGTGCCGCCGGACTCGGTGAGCTTCCAGCCCTCGCCCTCGGCGGTGAAGCCGAGGTTCTCCAGCCACATCGGCTCGAACCACGAGAACGGCACGTAGATCTCGGCCGCGTCGATCTCGTTCAGCGGGTCGGTGATCCCGGCCTGCTTCCAGAGCGCGGCGGCGGCCTCGCGGCCGGCCTGCGGGTTGACCTGGTCGCGCTCGGCGGCCGTGGTCGGCTCCGAACGCATCACCGTGCCGTGGATCCAGGCGGGGGAGTCCGCGGCCTTGGCGGTGTCCTCGTCGCCGATGACCAGGGCGCAGGCGCCGTCGGACGACGGGCAGGTCTCGTCGTACCGGATCGGGTCCCACAGCATCTGCGAGGCCAGCACCGACTCCACGGTGGTGTCGGGGTTGCGCAGGTGGGCGTAGGGGTTCTTCAGCGCGTTCTGGCGGTCCTTGGCGGCGACGATCGCGCCGATGTGGGTCGGGGCGTCGGCACGGCGGATGTAGGAGCGCACGTGTGGGGCGAAGTACCCGCCCGCGCCGGCGTGCACCGGCATGTTGAACGGCAGCGGCACCGACAGCGCCCACATGGCGTTGGACTCCGACTGCTTCTCGAAGGCGACGGTCAGCACGCGCTTGTGGACGCCCGCCTGCACCAGTGACGACGCGACGATCGCCGTCGAGCCACCCACCGAGCCGGCGGTGTGCACGCGCAGCAGCGGCTTGCCGGCCGCTCCGAGCGCCTCGGCCAGGAACAGCTCGGGCATCATCACGCCCTCGAACAGGTCGGGCGCCTTGCCGACGACGATCGCGTCGATGTCGTCGAAGCCGACGTTGGCGTCGGCCATGGCGCGGTCGATCGCCTCCCGGCACAGGCCCGCGATCGAGACGTCCTCGCGCTTGGCCCGGTGGTGGGTCTGGCCCACGCCGATCACGGCAGCCGGCTGCTTGCCCATCAGACACGCCCTTCCATGGTGCACACGAGGTTCTGCTGGAGCGCCGGGCCGCTGGTCGCGTGTCCGAGGACCCGGCTGGCCGACCCGTCCCAGACCCGGCGGGCGGCCTCGCCGATGCGGTTCAGGCCGCTGGTGAACATCGGGTTGCTGGTCAGTGCGCCGCCCGACGGGTTGATGCGTACGTCGTCGCCGAGCCCGAGCTCGGTGCGCAGGATCAGCTCCTGGTGCGAGAACGGCGCGTACAGCTCGGCGAGCTCGACGCCGGCGACGCCGGCCGACTCGCCCGCGCGGGCCGCCGAGGGGGATCGGGTCAGGTCGCGCCCACCGAGCTGGAGGGCGTCGGCGTTGTGGGCGAAGCCGGAGATCCAGGCCGGCCGTTCGACCGCGTCGTACGCGCGGTCGCCGGAGGCGAGCACGATCGCGGACGCGCCGTCGGTGACGGGCGCGCAGTCGTGCTTGCGCAGCGGGTCGGCGTACATCGGTCGGGCCAGCAGCTCCTCGACCGACGAGCCGCCCTTGCGGATCGCGTACTCGTTCTTCTCGGCGTCGGTGAGCGAGCGGTTGGCCACCTCGGCCATCGCCCGCTCGTCCCAGAGGCCGGCGTCGATCCCGGCGCGGGCCTGGAGCCCCGCGAGCGAGACGGTGTCCGGCCAGAGCGGCGTCATCGTGTACGGGTCGAGCTGCAGCGCGAGGGTGCGCCGCAGCACGCCCGCCGAGGCCTTGCCGAAGCCGTAGACCAGGGCGGTGTCGACCTCGCCGGTCTGGATCTTGATCCACGCCTCGTAGAGCGCCCAGGCGGCGTCCATCTCGACGTGCGACTCGTTGACCGGCGGCAGGACCCCGATCGCGTCGACGGCCGAGACGAACGAGAAGGAGCGGCCGGCCAGGTAGTCGGAGGATCCCGAGCACCAGAAGCCGATGTCCTTGCGGGTGAACCCGGTCTGCTCGTAGCACTCGGCGAGGATCGGGACGAGCAGCTCCACGCAGGTGGGCGACCCGTCGAACTCGGGCATCTGTCGCTGGGCGAACCCGACGACGGCGACGTCTCTCATGAACGGTCCTTTACAGGTGCTGCTTGTAGGTCTCGTACTCCGCGTCCGGCTCGTCGGTCGGCGCGAAGTGGCTGATGTTCTCGATCGTGGTGCCCCACTCCTCGCGGGGCTTCCACACGGCCTTCACCCGCATCCCCATCCGGACCTCCTCGGCCGGGATGTCGAGGATGAGGTGGAGGAAGGCGATGTCGGCGCCGTCGAGCAGGACGTACGCCGACACGTACGGCGGCGTGATCTTCTGCCCCAGGAACGGCACGTTGACGATGCAGAACGTCGTGACCGTGCCGGAGTGGCCGAGCTCGACCTCGTCGGTGGTGGCGACGCCGTCGACCGGGCAGGCGCTGCGTGGTGGCACGTAGACCTTGTGGCAGGTCGGGCAGCGCTGCCCGAGGATCCGGCCCTCCGCGAGGCCGCGGTAGAACGTCGACTCCTCCGGGGACGCGGCGTACAGGTAGTCGAGCTCGACCGGCGTGACGATGCCGGTGACGGGGTCGGAGCTGTCGGTGGCTCGACGGCTGGGTCGCCGACTGGCGCGCTGTCTCGAGACCACCGCCCTCCGAGTCCGGCTCGAAGCAGGCGATGTCGGTGATCACGCCCGTCCGCTCCTCGGCCCAGCGCACCCGCACCCGCATCCCGGTCTCGACCTGGTCGGGCGACGCGACGTCGAGCGCGTGCAGCAACGGGGTGTCGGCGCCGTCGAGCGTGACCAGGGCGAACGCGAACGGCCGGTCGAGGGGCTGCCCGGCCACGGGCTCGGGCACCCACGTCCACGACGTGACCGTCCCGGTCGGCGCGACCTCGACGAAGTCCTCGAGCTGCTGGTGGGTGAGCGGGTCGTACTCGGGCGGCGGGACCATCACCTTCCCGTCGGAGGTGCGGCCGCCGACGACGACGCCGTCGCGCAGTCCGGTGAGGAAACGGCCGAGGACCGGGCCGGTCGACCGGGTGTAGTCGAAGGCGACCGTGACCGGTGCTTGCAATGTTCGCGCCATAGGACGAAACTAGAACACGTTCTACGTGCTGGCAAGGGAGACGGATGAAGCTCGGACTGCAGCTGGGTTACTGGGGCGCGCAGCCCCCCGAGGGTGTGGGGGAGCTGGTCGATGCTGCGGAAGCGGCCGGGTTCGACTCGGTCTTCGCGGCGGAGGCCTGGGGCTCCGACGCGTTCACGCCGCTGGCCTGGTGGGGCAGCCGGACGTCGCGGGTGCGGCTGGGCACGGCCATCGTGCAGCTGTCCGGACGCACGCCGACGTCGGCGGCGATGCACACGCTCACCCTCGACCACCTCACCGGCGGCCGGATGATCCTCGGCCTCGGCGTCAGCGGTCCGCAGGTGGTGGAGGGCTGGTACGGCCGCCCGTTCCCGAAGCCGCTCGCCCGCACCCGCGAGTACGTCGACATCATCCGCAAGGTGCTGGCCCGCGAGGAGCCGGTGACCAACGACGGTCCGCACTACCCGCTGCCGTACGCCGGCGACGACGCTGCCGGCCTGGGCAAGCCGCTGAAGCCGATCGTGCATCCCCTGCGGGCCGACGTACCGATCTGGATGGGTGCCGAGGGCCCGAAGAACGTCGCGCTCGCGGCCGAGATCGCCGACGGCTGGCTGCCGATCTACTTCAGCCCCAAGGTCGCGGCCATGTACAACGGCTGGCTCGACGAGGGCTTCGCCCGGCCCGGCGCCCGCCACACCCGCGAGACGTTCGAGGTGGCCGCCACCGCGCAGGTGATGATCGCCGACTCCGAGGAGGAGAAGCGCGGGATCTACGAGTTCTTCCGCCCGGTGTTCGCCCTCTACATGGGCGGGATGGGCGCCAAGGAGCAGAACTTCCACAAGGCCGTCTTCGAACGGATGGGGTACGCCGAGCTGGCCGGTGAGGTCCAGGAGCTCTACCTCGCCGGGAAGAAGGACGACGCGGCCGCACTCATCCCCGACGAGCTGATCGACGAGGTGACCATCATCGGAACCCCAGACGAGGTACGAGCCGGCGTGAAGCGCTGGGAGGAGGCCGGCGTGACCATGCTGCTGCTGACGCTGCGCACGCCCGACGAGGTGCGGCGGATCGCGGAGGTGCTCGCATGACCACGTCGGTCGAGCCCGTCGAGGCCCTCCGCACGGGCACCCACAACGGCCATCTCATGGTGGCCGCCCTGAAGCGGCACCGCGACAAGCCGGTCATGTACCTCGGTGACACCACCCTGACCGGCGGCGAGACGGCGGAGCGGATCAGCCAGTACGTCCAGGCGTTCGAGAAGCTCGACGCCGGCACCGGCACCCATGCCGCGCTGCTCGCGCTGAACCGGCCGGAGGTGCTCTTCATCCTCGGGGCCGGGCAGACCCAGGGCTTCCGGCGTACGTCGCTGCACCCGCTGGGCTCGGCCGACGACCACGCCTACGTGATCAACGACGCCGGCATCACGACGCTGATCGTCGACCCGATGTTCACCGAGCGGGCGGTGGCGCTGCTGGAGAAGTGCCCGGGCCTGACGCAGGTGCTGACGATCGGGCCGGTGCCGGACGCGCTGGCCGAGTCGGGGACCGACCTCGTCGCGACGGCCGCCACCTTCGACCCCGAGCCGCTCGCGGCCAGGACGCTCGACCCCGACCACATCGTCTCGATCACCTACACCGGCGGGACCACCGGCAAGCCCAAGGGCGTGATCGGTACGTCGCGGGCGATGTCGACGATGACCCAGGTCCAGATGTCGGAGTGGGAGTGGCCGGAGAGCCCGCGCTTCCTCATGTGCACCCCGTTGTCGCACGCGGGGGCGGCGTTCTTCGTGCCGACGGTGCTCAAGGGCGGCTGCCTCTACGTGCTCGGCCGGTTCGACCCCGCCGAGGTGCTGAAGACGATCGAGGAGCAGAAGATCACGGCGACGATGCTGGTGCCGTCGATGCTCTACGCGCTGATGGACCACCCCGACTCGCAGACCCGCGACCTGTCGTCGCTGGAGACCGTCTACTACGGCGCGTCCGCGATCAACCCGGTGCGGCTCAAGGAGGCGATCGACCGCTTCGGCCCGATCTTCGCGCAGTACTACGGGCAGTCCGAGGCGCCGATGGTGATCACCTACCTGGCCAAGGACGACCACGTCTCCGGGGACGAGACGCGGCTGTCGTCGTGCGGCCGGCCGTCGGCGTTCCTGCGCGCGGCGCTGCTCGGCGAGGACGGCGAGCCGGTGCCGGTCGGCGAGCCGGGGGAGATCTGTGTGGCCGGGCCGCTGCTGGCCGGCGGCTACTGGAACCTGCCCGACGAGACGGCCGAGACGTTCCGCGACGGATGGATGCACACCGGCGACGTGGCCCGCGAGGACGACGACGGCTTCTGGTACATCGTCGACCGGACCAAGGACATGATCGTCACCGGCGGCTTCAACGTGTTCCCGCGCGAGGTCGAGGACGTCGTCGCCGAGCATCCGGCGGTGGCCCAGGTCGGCGTGATCGGCGTACCCGACGAGAAGTGGGGGGAGGCCGTGACCGCGATCGTCGTACTGCGGGACGGGCACGAGCTGACCGACGACGTCGTCGGCGAGATCCAGCAGATGGTCAAGGAGCGCAAGGGCTCGGTGCAGGCGCCGAAGACCGTGGTCGCCACCGATGCGCTGCCGCTGACCGGCCTCGGCAAGCCGGACAAGAAGGCGCTGCGGGCGCAGTACTGGAGCGGGGACCGGGCCGTCGGGTGACCTCCCGCTACGCCGCGCTGTCGCGGGACGAGCTCGCGACCCTGGTGCCGGAGCTGCTGCTGATCGGCCACCTGATCGACCGGTCGGGCATGGCGTGGTGCATCGGGGCGCTCGGCCGCGAGGGCATGGCCGAGGTGGCGATCGAGGAGTGGATGGCGGCGTCACCCGTCTACACGCAGCGGATGCAGCGGGCGCTGCGGTTCGTGGGCGACGACGTGGTCACGATCTTCAAGGGGCTGCAGCTCGACATCGGGGCGCCGCCGCAGTTCATGGACTTCCGCTACACCGTGCACGACCCGTGGCACGGCGAGTTCCGGCTCGACCACTGCGGTGCGCTGATGGACGTCGAGCCGATGGGGGAGGAGTACGTCGTGTCCATGTGCCACGACATCGAGGACCCCACGTTCGACGCGACTGCGGTGGCGACCAACGCGCGGGCGCAGGTGCGGCCGATCCACCGTCCTCCGCGGGTGCCTGCCGACCGGGCGCCGCACTGTGCCTGGACGGTGGTGATCTCGGACGACCACCCTCCGGTGTCGGAGTCGGCGGGATGTGTTGCCCTGCGTGGCTCCCGGGCCGCCGGCCTGGAGCTGGCGCCGATCGACACTGCCGGTGACGGGGTCTCGGACTATGCGGGGCCGTTGCTGTCGGACGTCGACTTCGGCGCCTTCTCGCACTCGGCGCTGGTGCGGATCGCCGAGGAGGTGTGCCTGCAGATGCACCTGCTCTCGCTGGGCTTTGCCCGTGCTGTGGGGGCGAGGCTCTCGTCTTCCGCGGCGGCCGAGGTGTGCGCGCGCCAGCTGATCGGGATCGCCGGGCTGGCCGCCTCCCGCCTGCACGCTTCCCTCCACCTGCCGGACGGCGTCGACGGTGCCCTCGAGGTCCTGGCGGTGCACCCGCTGCTCAACCCCGCGGCGTACGTCTCGGCGTGGTTCGACGAGTCCACCGTGGGCGTCTCGCGCTCACCGGCCCATGAGGACGGCGCCTGGATCGCTCGGTGCGGCCCGGGTCGGGTGGAGGCGCTGCAGGCCATCGTGCGGGCGGTCGACCCGCACCTCGATGTCACGGTTCTGGGGACCGACACCGACTGGACCTGCCGCGTGGTCCGCCGCGACACCCCCGCCCCCGACCCCGACGAGGTGGTCGTCACCCGGATGAGCACCGGCGCCGCCTTCGAGTTCCGCCCCCGGCGGTCGTTGCCGATCACCCCGGTCTGAGGCCGTGCGCAAATTCACTGGTTAACCAGTGAATTGCGCACTTGGCCCGGAAAGTTCTCCGTGGCAAGTGCGTGTTTCCTTGGCCCAGTCAGGCGGCCACGCCGCCGCGGAGCAGCTCGACGAGCTTGCGCGACGGCTCCGAGCGCGGGATGAAGATCGGCCCAGGTGTGGCGCACCATGATCCCGTCGGTGGCGCCTCGGATCGAGGTCCTCGCGTCGCTTCTCCGCGAACACGACCTCGCCGGGATCCTGGCCGGGCTTGAGCAGGCGGCCGTACTTGACCCTGCCGTCGAACTCGCCGTAGACGCCGTGCTCCGGCCAGGCGAAGTCGGTGATCGCCGATGAGCCTGCCGCGGCGGTCGTAGACGCGATACTGCAGCTCAGGGCGAGGGCAGGTGCATCCTCCAGAGGAGGTGACGCTCGCAGGGACTCGCCAACGGACTGGCTGTCGCCGTCGAGCAGGCGGACCACGACCTCGGTGCTGAGAGTCCTCGGCCACCGACGCATGCTGCTTCTTGGCCGCCCAGAGCTCGGTCGTGCTGGTGAGTCCTTGGTTGAGCATCCAGTCGCCGGCCACGATTCCCGAGGCCGTGTCTGAGCAGGGTGAGCGCATCGAGCAGTCGAACGGGTCGGCGCGGTGAGCAGCGCCCGTTCCGCTCGATGCACGTCCTCGTGGCAAGCGTCCCGCGGTGGTGAACGACACCGGCCTCGATGCGCGACTGCCGTCGTCGAGCGGGTGACGTGGACCCGGTCGAGCGGCGCCTCCCACAGCGGGCACCCGTACTCGGCCAGGGCCGAGATGTGGGACAGGGCGACCTCTCCGTCGAGAAGGTCGTGGCTGGCGTGCGCTCGCGCGAGGTGCTGTCCTCCTCGGAGAGGTCGCGCCAGATGTCTGCAGTGGCAGTAGGCGCCCTGCCTGATGCGGACGAGCTGGCCTGCCTTAACACCGCGATGGAGTGGTGCGATCGTCGACGCCGAGCTCGACGGCCTCGCGTCGGAGGAAGTAGCCGCGTTGCGACGGAGAGTCATCGTGAGTGATTTCCATGGCGGAGATCGTGCACCGTCGGCTGCCTACCGGCGCGGCGTGGCTCAGGCTGTGGAAGCCGCCTGTACCGCAATCGGGGATGTGGACGACTTCTGGGCCAGCAAGGGTCCGTGACTGCATCCGAACTGGGCCAGGGTTTCATGCACTTGGCGCGGAAAGTTTTCTCAGCGCCACTGCGCATTTCACTGGTCAACCAGGAATTGGGCCGACCCGACCGGGGTAAGACCCACGCATGCCCCTCCGCAACGGACCGCACGGGTACGGCGCGGTCACGAAGACCCTCCACTGGCTGACGGTGCTGGCCATCGCCGCGCAGTTCGTCGTCGGCTACACCATGGACGACGACTCCGAGGCGGGACGCGACTGCGACCCGGTCGGCGAGGAGCGGAGCGGGGGAGACACGTCCGACGCCGAGGAGGAGCGGCCGAAGATCCTCCGCGGATGACCTGAACGCCGCGCTCGTCCGCCCCTGACCGGGACTATCGATATTTCGAAAACTTGCGATGATGGAAATCGTTATCGACAACGATTGACACGACCCTCGCGCCGGTGGGACCTTTCCGGCAATGTGACGTACGTCGCACCCGGCGTGCGCCGAGCGGAAGGGTTACCCGAATGAGGTCGAAGACTCGCAGGGCGGCGCTCGCCGCACTCTGCGCCGGCGTGTTGACGTTCGCGGCCTGCGGCGGCGACGGCGACGACTCGGAGGACAGCGGCGGCGACACCACGATCACGTGGTGGCACAACTCCAACAACGAGCCCGGCAAGGGCTACTACGAGCAGGTCGCCAAGGACTTCGAGGCCGACCACCCGGGCGTGACCATCGAGATCAGCGCGATGGCGCACGAGGACATGGTCGACAAGCTCGCTGCCGCCTTCCAGAGCGGTGACATCCCCGACGTCTACATGGAGCGAGGAGGCGGCGAGCTCGGCGACCACGTCGAGGCCGGCATGGTGCGCGACATCTCCGACGACGCGGCTGAGGAGATCGAGAAGATCGGCGGCTCGGTCGCAGGCTGGCAGGTCGACGGCCAGACCTACGCGCTGCCGTTCTCGCTCGGCGTCGTGGGCTTCTGGTACAACACCGAGCTCTTCGAGGAGGCCGGCATCACGGAACCGCCGGCGACGGTCGCGGAGTGGAACGACGCCGTCGACAAGCTGAAGGACGCCGGCATCGAGCCGGTCTCGGTGGGCGCCGGTGACGGGTGGCCGAGCGCGCACTACTGGTACTACGCGGCGCTGCGCCAGTGCTCCGAGGACACGCTCTCGTCGGCGCTGACCGACCTCGACTTCTCCGACCCGTGCTTCGTGGCCGCCGGCGAGACCGTCGAGGAGATCCTGGGGATGGAGCCCTTCAACAGCGGCTTCCTCGCCACCAAGGCGCAGGAGGGCGCGACCTCGGCGTCCGGCCTGCTCGCCACCGGCAAGGTCGCCATGGAGATGCAGGGTCACTGGGAGCCGGGCGTCATGCAGGGACTGACCGACGATGGCAAGGGTCTCGGTGACAAGACAGGCTGGTTCCCGTTCCCGGAGGTCGAGGGCGGTTCCGGCGACCCTGCGGCGGCCCTCGGTGGCGGTGACGCCTGGGCGGTGTCCGAGGAGGCGCCCGACGTCGCCGTGGACTTCGTGAAGTACCTCTTGTCCGACGAGGTCCAGGTCGGATTCGCCGAGAACTCGATGGGGCTGCCCACCAACTCGGCCGCGAGCGGCTCGGTCGCCGATCCGGCGCTGGCCGGCCTCCTGGAGTTCCGTGACCAGGCGCCGTTCGTGCAGCTGTACTTCGACACCGCGCTCGGCGAGTCGGTCGGCGGCGCGCTCAACGCGGAGATCGGTCTGCTGTTCGCGGGCGAGGCCTCGCCGCAGGACGTCGTGGACGCCGTACAAGAGGCCGCGGACGAGGAGCAGTGACCTGATCGGGACGGACAAGGAGACCGCCCTTCCGGCGGTGCCCGTTCACCCAGATGTGGCCACCCGGCGCGACGCGCGCCGGGTGGCCCCCCGACCAGTGGGCTCACGCTGGCGGATGCGGCTCGAGGTCGCCTTCTTCGTGACCCCGGCGCTCGCGTTGATGGGCGTCTTCGTGGTGTGGCCGGTCGTCTCGGCGGTCCGGATGTCCTTCTACCGCTGGAAGGGCTTCGGGCCGATGGACGACTTCGTCGGCTGGCGCAACTATGAGCGCGTCCTGACCGACGAGGTCTTCCGCGACGCGGTCATGCACAACTTCATGATCGTGATCGCCTCGGTCATCGTGCAGCTGCCGCTGGGGCTGTTGCTCGCGATGCTGCTCAACCGGAGGATCGCGGGCCGGGGACTGCTTCGCACGATCGTCTTCGTGCCGTACGTCGTCGCCGAGGTGATCGCCGCCGTCGTCTGGTTCCAGCTGCTCCAGCCGAAGTACGGCGTGATCGACCACATGATCGAGACGGTCGGGCTCTCGCCTCCGGAGCAGGGATTCCTCGGTACGCCCGAGCTGGCGCTGCCGACGGTCTTCGTGGTGCTGACCTGGAAGTATCTCGGGCTCGCCGTCCTGCTGTTCCTGGCCGGCCTGCAGGGCGTGTCGCCCGACCTGTTCGAGGCGGCCCAGCTGGACGGGGCGAGCTGGTGGCAGACCCAGCGCCGGATCGCGCTGCCGCTTCTGGGGCCCGTGATCCGCACCTGGTGCTTCCTGTCGATGATCGGCTCGATCCAATGCTTCGACATGGTCTGGGTGCTGACCCAGGGCGGCCCGGCCAATGCCACCACGACGATGGCGACGTACCTCATCAGCGAGGGCACCCAGCGGCACAACTACGGCATCGCCGGCGCGGCGTCGGTGCTCCTCTTCGTGATCGGGTTCGTGCTGGCGCTGGTCTACCAGGTGTTCGTGCTGCGGCGGGATGCGGAGGAGCGATGATGACGCGACGCATGAGGGCGTTCGGGAGCGGGGGACCCCTGGTCTACCTGCTCGCGCTGCTCGCCGTCGTCATCACCCTCGGTCCCGTCGTCTACGGCGCCCTGGGCGGCTTCCGCAGCAACGAGCAGATCGCCCGCGACCCGGCCTCGCTGCCGGACCCGTGGGTGTTCACCAACTACACCGAGGCCCTCACGAACGACGCGTTCTGGCGCTACGCCCTGAACTCCACGGTGATCGCGCTCGTCACCACCGCGGTCACCGTGCTGTTCGGCGTGATGGCGGCGTACCCGCTGGCCCGCTACGACTTCCGCGGCCGCGAGCCGCTCTTCACGGTGTTCGTGCTCGGGCTGCTGTTTCCGGCGGCGGTCGCGATCATCCCGCTCTTCATCCTGGTCACCCGCGACCTCGAGCTCGGCAACACGTGGTGGGGTGTGGCCCTGCCCCAGGCAGCGTTCGCGCTGCCCCTGACGGTCGTGATCCTGCGGCCGTTCCTGATGGCGATACCGCGAGAGCTCGAGGAGGCCGCCCTCATCGACGGCGCCTCCCGGGTCGGGATCTTCTGGTGGCTGGCGCTGCCGCTCTCGGTTCCCGGCCTGGTCACGGTCGGCGTGCTGGCCTTCGTCGCGTCCTGGAACGCCTACCTCCTCCCGCTCCTGCTGCTGCAGGAGGAGATGCGGACGCTGCCGCTCGGGGTGGCCGACTACTCCACCGAGCACTCCGCCGACACCGCCGGTGTGCTGGCGTTCACGACCCTGGCCATGATCCCCGCGCTGATCATGTTCCTGGCGATGCAGCGCCGCATCGTCAACGGGCTCCAGGGTGCGGTCAAGGGCTGACGGGCAAGGAGAGTAGGCGATGGTGGACTCCAGCACCCCGCGCACGGGTGGGCGGGTGACGATGCAGCAGGTCGCGGCCGAGGCCGGGGTCTCGGTCTCGACCGTCTCGAAGGTGATCAATGAACGCTACGGCGTGGCCCCTGAGACCTTCGAGCACGTCACTGCCGTGATCAGCCGGCTCGGCTATGAGGCCAGCCTCGTCGCGCGCAGCCTGCGCAACGCGCGGACCAACGTGATCGGCGTCCTCGTCGCCGACTTCGAGCCTTTCAGCACCGAGGTGCTCAAGGGCGTGGCGGACGCCATCAGGGACACCGGCTACGAGCTCGTGGCCTACTCGGCCGGAGGTCGGGTCGACGAGCACGTCGGATGGGAGCGGCGCTACCTCTCGCGGGTCATGGGCACGCTCGTCGACGGCGCCGTGATCGTGACGCCGACCGTCACCGACGTCCAGTACGACGGGCCGATCGTCGCCGTCGACCCGCACACCGGCCGGTCGAGCCTGCCGACCGTGGCGGCAGACAACCTCCAGGGCGCCCGGATCGGTGTCGACCACCTGCTGGAGCTTGGCCATCGTCGGATCGGCATGGTGACGGGCCGCCCAGATCTCATCTCCGCGCAGCTGCGCGAGCAGGGCTACCGCGACGCCATCCACGCGGCCGGCTTGCGTGTCGAGGAGGACCTGCTGGCGCTCGGCGCGTTCGACCCCGACCAGGCCCGAGAGGCCGCGCGAGAGCTGCTGTCGCTGCCGGACCGACCGACCGCGATCTTCGCGGCCAACGACGGATCGGCCCTGGCCACCGTCGACGTGGCGGCCGAGCTGGGAATCGACGTGCCAGGCCAGCTGTCGGTGGTCGGGTTCGACAACATCCCGGAGTCCGCGCTGTCGCACCCTCCGCTCACCACGGTGCAGCAGCCGATGCGCCAGCTCGGCCACGACGCCACCAGGCTGCTCGTCTCGCTGATCGCGGGCGAGGAGATCTCCGACACCCACATCACCCTGGACACGACGCTCGTGAAGCGTCGGTCCACCGCACCCCTGGAGGCGACCTCGTGACCGAGCCCTGGCGAGACCCGTCGGCGCCCGTCGACACCCGGGTCGCCGACCTGGTCGGGCGGATGACGTTGGCCGAGAAGGTCGGGCAGCTCTCCGGCCTCTGGGGTGTCAACCCGGACGTCGGTGAGATGGCGCCGATGCTGCGTGACGGGATGGGACCGGACCAGCGGTGGCGCGACGCCATCGAGGATGGCCTCGGCCAGCTGACCAGGCCGTTCGGCACCGAGCCGGTCGAGGTGCGCGCCGGCCTCGAGGCGCTGGCGGCGCGGCAGCGCGAGGTGATGGCGGCCAACCGCTTCGGGATCCCCGCCCAGGTGCACGAGGAGACCCTGACCGGCCTCAACATGGCGGGGGCCACGATCTACCCTGCGCCGCTGTCCTGGGCCGCGACCTTCGACACCGAGATCGTCGAGCAGATGGCGGCGCAGATCGCCAGGACCATGCGGCGACTCGGGGTGCACCAGGGGCTCGCCCCCGTGCTCGACGTCGTCCGCGACCTGCGTTGGGGCCGGGTGGAGGAGTCGCTCGGCGAGGACCCGTTCCTCGCGGGCCTGATCGGCTCGGCGTACGTGCGCGGGTTGGAGGGCGGCGGTGTCGTCGCCACCCTCAAGCACTTCGCGGGATACTCGGCCTCTCGCGCCGCGCGCAACCACGCACCGGTGTCCATCGGACCCCGTGAGCTGGCCGACGTGATCCTCCCCCCGTTCGAGATGGCGCTGCGCGCCGGCGCCCGCTCGGTGATGAACGCCTACACCGACACCGACGGCGTCCCGGCGGCCGCCGACGTGGCACTGCTGACGACGCTGTTGCGCGACGAGCTCGGCTTCGAGGGCACGGTCGTGGCCGACTACTTCTCCATCGCGTTCCTGCGCACGCTCCACCGCGTGGCGCGCACGGACGGCGATGCCGCCCAGCTCGCCCTCCACGCCGGCATCGACGTCGAGCTCCCCTCGACGAACGTGTACGGCGAGCCGCTGTTGCGCGCGGTCTCCGACGGGCTCGTCGACGAGAAGCTGGTCGACCGTGCCCTGTCGCGAGTGCTGCGCCAGAAGTGCGAGCTCGGGTTGCTCGACGCGGACTGGACCCCGGCGGAGGAGGGTGCCGTCGACCTCGACGATGCGGAGTCGCGGGCCCTGGCACTGGAGCTTGCCCGGCGGTCGGTCGTGCTGCTCGCCAACGACGGCACGTTGCCGCTCGCGCCGGGTCGACGGCTCGCCGTGGTCGGGCCGCGCGCCGACTCGGGCGAGGCAATGCTCGGCTGCTACTCCTTCCCGATGCACGTGCTGCGGCACTACCCCGGGGCAGAGCTCGGCCTCCAGATCCGCACCGTGCGCGACGCGTTGGGCGGCGACCACGAGGTCACCCACGCCCTCGGCGTCCCGGTCCTCGGTGGCAGCGACGAGGACATCGCAGCCGCCGTGGCCGTGGCGCGGGACGCCGACGTCTGCGTGGCCGTCCTCGGGGACGAGGCCGGCCTCTTCGGCCACGGCACCTCCGGCGAGGGCAACGACGTGGCGACGCTCGACCTCCCGGGTCGGCAGGAGGAGCTGCTCGAGGCGCTCTTGGGCACCGGCACGCCGGTCGTCGCCGTGCTGCTGGTCGGTCGACCCTACGACCTCTCCAGACAGGTGGACCGGCTCGCGGCCATCGTGTGTGGGTTCTTCCCCGGGGAGGAGGGCGCTCAGGCGATCGCGGACGTGCTTGCGGGCCGGGTGAACCCGTCGGGCCGACTGCCGGTGAGCTTCCCGGGCCCGGGGTCGACCCAGCCGTCGACCTACCTGGCCCCGACACTGGGCCGACGCAGCGAAGTCAGCGTCGTCGACCCGACGCCGCTCTTCCCGTTCGGGCACGGCCTCTCCTACGCCTCGGCGACCTGGGGCGAGGTCAGCGGCGCCGACGGGGGGACATGGGCCACGGACGGTGCGGTCAGCCTCGAGGTGGCGCTGCGCAATGACGTCGACGGCGAGGTGTCCGAGGTGGTGCAGGTCTACCTGCACGACCCGGTCGCGTCGGTCGTGCGACCAGTGCAGCAGCTGGTCGGTGCTGCGCGCGTCGACCTCGCACCCGGCGACGCCGTACGCGTGCGCTTCACGCTGCATGCCGATCTCACCTCGTTCACCGGGCGCGACCTGGTGCGCGTGGTGGAGCCGGGCGACGTCGAGCTGTGGATCGGCGCGTCGAGCGGCGACATCCGCGCCACCGTGCCGCTCGAGCTCGTCGGGCTGACCCGGCAGGTCGGCGCCGAGCGAGTCCTCGCACCGGACGTCGTGGTCACCCGGGCCTGAGGAGCACCGGCGTCCGCGACGATCACCCGCGGCGCAGGAGTCATCGCGACGACGGTGGGTACCGTCCCAGTCCAGCGCACGTCGACCTTGGGAGGGCCGGACCTTGTCCGACAACAGGGAGCTGCTCCAGCAGAAAGTCAACAGTCAGAGGCAGAAGCTCGATCAGGCGAAGACCGTCGTCGAGCTGACCCAGGCCCGGGTCGACGCGGCGTCGAAGGCCCACAAGGACGCTGATCGGGAGCGCAAGCGCAAGAAGGCTGCTCTGAAGCTCGCCAAGGCCAGGGTCAAGCGCCTCGACAAGGACGCGAAGCGGTCCCGGAAGCTCGCCGCAGCCTTCGGCCAGGATCGTGCCGATGCCGAGAACGAGCTCGCCGAGAACCTCCAGGCACAACAGGAGTGCCAGGCCGAGCTGTCGAAGGCCGAGGGGGCGCTGGCTGCGGAGGAGGCGGCCCAGGACGTCGAGCAGGCGGCCACGAAGAAGGCGACGCCACGCAAGCGCGCGGCAACCACAACCAAGAAGGCCACGACGCCGCGCAAGCGCACGACCTCGGCAACGAAGAAGGCCTCGACCTCACGCAAGCGCACATCCTCGGGCACGACCACCAAGCGAAGCCCGGCCAAGAAGACGACGACCCGCCGGTCCTAGCAGCCTGTCAACGACCCTGGAACTGCGGCGTCCGCTTCTCCATGAACGCCTTCGGCCCCTCCTTGGCGTCCTCGGACGCGAAGACGGCCGCGCCGACGGTGGCGTCGTCGGCCCAGCAGTCGTTCTCGTGCTTGCCCTCGGAGTCGCGGATCGTCTTCAGCACGGCCTGTACGGCGAGCGGGCCGTTGGCGGCGACCAGCCCGGCCAGCTCGTGTGCCTTCGCCAGCGCCTCGCCGTCGGGGACGACGTGACCGATGAGTCCGAGCTCCTTCGCCTCCGGCGCCTTGACGTGCCGGCCGGTCAGGAGCAGGTCGGCGGCCACGGTGTAGGGGATCTGGCGGGGGAGCCGGACCGCTGAGCCGCCGAGCGGGTAGAGCCCCCAGCGGGGCTCGGAGACCCCGAACCGCGCCGACTCCCCGGCCACCCGGATGTCGGTCGCCTGCAGGATCTCGGTGCCGCCCGCGATGGCCGGCCCCTCGACGGCCGCGATCAGCGGCTTGGTGAGCCGGAACCCCTTGAGCAGGGACTTGATCACGGCCGGGTCGAACTCACCGGACTCGAAGCTGTCCGACGGGGCCGACTTCGTCATCGCCTCGAGGTCGGCGCCGGCGCAGAACGAGCCGCCGGCCCCGGTGAGGATCGCCACCCGGACGTCGCCGTCCTCGTTCACCCTGTCCCACGCGTCGGACATGATCGCGAGCATCTCCCCGGACAGCGCGTTGCGCTTCTCGGGACGGTTCATGGTGACCACGAGGGTGTGGTCGACCAGCTCGACGAGGGCGTGCTGCTGCTGATCCTGGGGGTCCGTCATGGGGGGATGCTAGCCAAAAACAAGAACGTGTTCTAGTCTCGGATCGTGGCTCACAACATCGCCGATCTCTTCGAACACGCCGTCGACGCCGCACCCGACAACCGTGCCCTGAAGGTGGGCGACCGGGTCGTGACGTACGCCGACCTGGAGGCCGACGCCAACCGGCTCGCGCACTACCTGCAGGCGCAGGGAGTGGGTCCCGGAGACCACGTCGCCCTCTACGCGAAGAACAGCATCGAGCACGTCGTGGCGCTGCTCGCGGTCGTGAAGATCCGCGCCGTCAGCATCAACGTGAACTACCGCTACGTCGAGGGCGAGCTCGACTACCTCTTCGACAACGCCGACGTCGTCGCCGTGATCCACGAGCGCACCTACGCCCCGCTCGTCGCCGCCTGCATGCCCAAGCACGACAAGCTCCGGGTCGCCGTCGCCGTGCCCGACGCGCTCGCACCCGACGACCAGTCCGACGTCGCGTCGTACGGCGGGGTGCTGTGGGAGGACGCGCTCGGCAGCCAGAGCCCCGATCGCGACTTCGAGCAGCGCAGCGCCGACGACCTGCACATCATCTACACCGGCGGCACCACCGGCTTCCCCAAGGGCGTCATGTGGCGCCACGAGGACTTCTGGCGGGTCCTCGGCGGCGGCATCGACTTCTACACCGGTGAGCCGCTCGCGGAGTACGACCAGTCCAAGCAGGCCAACGACCCGCGGATGGTCACCTTCCCGCTCAGCCCGCTCATGCACGGCGGCGCCCAGGCCGGGCTGCTGATGCACCTGTTCGCCGGGCACCTCACGATCCTCGAGCCGAAGTTCGACCCGGTCCGCACCTGGCAGATCATCGAGCGCGAGGGCGTGCAGCTGATCTTCATGACCGGCGACGCGATGGCCCGGCCGCTGATCGAGGCGTTCGAGGCGAACGGCGGCTACGAGTGCCCCAACCTGTTCGCGATCTCCAGCAGTGCCGCGATCTTCAGCCCCCAGGTCAAGGCGCGCTGGATGGCGGCGTTCCCGAACTCGATCTTCACCGACTCGATCGGCGCGTCCGAGACCGGCTTCCAGGGCATGGGCATGCAGGAGAAGGACAACATCAGCAGCGACGGCCCGGTGGTCGCGCTCGGGCCGAACAGCGTGGTCATCGACGAGGACAACACGGTGCTCGACACCGCCACGGACATCGGCAAGATCGGGCGTCTCGGCCGTGGCGGGAGCGTCCCGATCGGCTACTACAAGGACCCCGAGAAGTCCGCCAAGACGTTCCTCACGATCGACGGGGAGCGCTACTCCGTGCCCGGCGACTTCGCCCGGGTGGAGGAGGGCGGCAAGGTCACCATGCTCGGCCGCGGCTCCAACTGCGTGAACACCGGCGGGGAGAAGGTCTACCCCGAGGAGGTCGAGATGGCGATCAAGGGCCACCCGGCCGTGTACGACGTCCTCGTGGTCGGCGTACCCGACGAGAAGTACGGGCAGGCGGTCGCCGCCGTCGCCGAGCTGCGCGAGGGTGAGTCCCTCGAGCTCGAGGAGCTGCGCACGTTCCTGCGCACCTCGCTCTCCGGCTACAAGCTGCCGCGCGCGCTCACGATCGTCGACACCGTGCCCCGCAACGCGACGGGCAAGGCGCAGTACCCCCGCGCCAAGGAGCTGGCCCTGGCCTCCTTCGCCGCCAAGCACCCCACGACGGTGGTGTGACCGCGATGCGCACCCCCATCTGCGACGCCTTCGGCATCGAGTACCCGATCTTCGCGTTCACCCCGAGCGAGCACGTCGCCGCCGCGGTGTCCCGGGCCGGCGGCCTCGGCGTGCTGGGCTGCGTGCGGTTCAACGAGGGCGAGGAGCTCGACCAGGCCCTGACCTGGCTCGACGAGAACACCGACGGCAAGCCGTACGGCGTCGACGTCGTGATGCCGATGAACATCCCGACCGAGGGCAAGGCGGTCGATCTCAAGGCGATGATCCCCGAGGAGCACATCAGCTTCGTCGAGCGGACTCTCCAGAAGCTGGGCGTGCCACCGTTGCCGGAAGGTGAGGGCCGGGAGGGTGTCCTCGGCTGGCTGCACTCGGTGGCACGCTCGCACGTCGACGTCGCCCTGGCCCACCGGCCCGTGCTGATCGCGAACGCGCTCGGCTCGCCCCCGGTCGACGTCATCGAGAAGGCACACGAGCACGGCGTCAAGGTCGCCGCACTGGCGGGCGCGGCCAAGCACGCGTTGTCGCACGTGAAGAACGGCGTCGACGTGATCGTGGCCCAGGGGTACGAGGCGGGCGGCCACACCGGTGAGATCGCCGGAATGGTGCTCACGCCCGAGATCGTCGACGCCGTCGGGCCCGACGTACCCGTGCTCGGCGCGGGCGGGATCGGGAGCGGCCGCCAGATGGCGGCCTCGATGGCGCTGGGCGCCCAGGGCGTGTGGACCGGGTCGATCTGGTTGACCGTCGAGGAGTACGACCTCTCGCAGGGCATGGGCATCCGCGACGCTTTCCTGCGGGCGGGGTCGTCCGACACCGTGCGCACGCGTATCTACACCGGCAAGCCGGCCCGGCTGCTCAAGACGAAGTGGACCGAGGCCTGGAACGACGAGGACGCGCCCGACCCGCTGCCGATGCCGCTGCAGAACCTCCTCGTCTCCGACGCGCACAACCGGATGAACCGCGGCGACGACCCCGACACGATCTCGATGCCGGTCGGCCAGATCGTCGGCCGGATGAACGAGGTACGCCCGGTCGCCGAGGTGATCGCCCAGCTCGTCGCGGAGTTCGAGGAGGCGTCGAAACGGCTGAGCGGCATAGCCGAGAGCTGACCCGCTCGTTCTTCATTGCATGTCTCGGGAACACGGAACCACGCGCCGGCTCGCCCTCGTCATCGCCGTACTCGGCCTCGTTGCGACGGTGCTCGGCGTCGGCAACCTGATGTCGGCAACGGGGTCGTCGTTCCCGGCACCCACCCCCGAGGCCGACTGCGGTCCGGGCTCGCGTCCGGAGACCGACATCCAGGGACGGGTGCCCGCATCCGACTACGACTCGGGGCGCGCGGAGCGCGGCTACCTCTGCAACACCCGGCAGGTCGCCCACCAGGGCACCAGCGGGGGCTTCAAGGTGCTGCGCTACCGCGACTCGCAGGGCAACGTCTGCGCGTTCTACGACTCGACCCTGCTGTTCCCGAAGGACGTGCTGTTCAACGCGACCGAGGGCCTCGGCGTCGTCGTGCTCGACATGAACGACCCCGCGAAGCCGGTGAAGACCGCCAACCTCGCGTCACCCGCCATGGACAGTCCCCACGAGTCGCTGCTCCTCAACGCCAGGCGTGGCCTGCTTGCCGGCGTGCTCGGCAACGCCGCGACCAACCTCGGCATCCTCGACGTGTACGACGTGAAGACCGACTGCCGGCACCCGAAGCTGCTGTCGTCGACGCCCTCGGCGCTGCTCGGGCACGAGAGCGGTTTCGCCCCGGACGGCAAGACGTTCTACGCCTCGAGCGCGGCCGGCCAGACGCTGGTGGCGATCGACCTCACCGACCCGGCCCTGCCGCGGCCGGTCTTCCAGCAGTTCGGCGTCAACTACCACGGCCTGCGTCTCTCGGGTGACGGCCGCACGTTGTACGTCGCCAACATCGGCAACCCGACCAACGGCGCGTTCTCCTCGGGTGGGCTGCGGATCATCGACATCTCCGAGATCCAGGACCGCGAGCCGAGTCCCGAGGTCCAGGTCCTGTCCGACGTGTCCTGGTCGGAGCACTCCATCCCCCAGGTGGCCGAGCCGTTCACGCGCAACGGACGCCCGTACCTGCTCGAGGTCGACGAGTTCGCGAACTTCAACCTCACTGGAGGAGTCGACCAGTCGGCGGCTCCGGTCGGTGCGGCGCGGATCATCGACATCGCCGACCCGCGGCACCCGAAGGTGGTCTCGAACCTGCGGCTCCAGGTCCACCAGCCCGCCGCGCGCAAGGGAGACCAGCAGAGCGACCCGGGTGCGCTGAGCCCGGTGCAGGGGTACGCCGCCCACTACTGCTCGTTGCCCACGCGGGTGGACCCGAAGCTCGTGGCGTGCTCGATGATCGCGTCCGGCCTGCGGGTGTTCGACATCAGCAACGTGCGCCGGCCGGTGGAGGCGGCGTACTTCAACAAGCCGATGGCGCCGGGCACCAAGCCGACGAACCCCGAGGCCCAGGGCGGCTATGCGATGTCGCAGCCGGCGTGGGACGTGAAGCGGCGGCAGGTGTGGTTCACCGACGCGAACAGCGGCTTCTACGTCGTCGGACTGACGAACGGAGTCGCGCGCCTTCTCGGTGGTTGAGGAGCGCGCGCAGCGCGCGTCTCGAAACTCAGGCGCTGATCGGCAGGTCGAGCCCGGAGTCGAACGACGGGATCGGGGCCTTCCATGCGGGAGCCGGCTCGTGGCGAGGGGTGCTGAAGTCGCCTGCGTAGTAGCCGTTGTGGGGGTGGACACGACCGGCCGACGTGCCGGATTCCAGCTCCACGTAGATCGATGCGGCCATGGTGTTCACCTCCCTTTCTTCCTTGCTCTGTAGGGCTGCTGCCCTGTTGCTCATACAGACAAACCGTCGATGCAGAACTCATCGCCCGGACCAGACATTTCCTGAGGATTTTTCTGGAGTTCCTACGCCTCGGATCCTGCTCCCGTGTGCGCGGGCTCACATCCGGGAGCGACCCCGGTCGAACCCCGAATCCCCCTCAGGGGTTGGTGTACGACGTCCCGCGCTCGTCGCGGCACCACAGCGGGTCGTCGACGGCCAGGCCCTCGCGGACCAGCTCGCGCTTGAGCACCTTGTTGGTCGCTGTCTGCGGCAGCGCGGTCGAGAGTCGCACGTAGCGCGGCCACTGCTTCGGACCGAGATCCGCCTGTGCAGCAAGGAACTTCTCGAAGCCCGCGGGGTCGAGGGTGGCGTCGTCGTGCAGCACGAGCGCGGCGACGAGCTGGTCGCCGGCGCGCTCGTCGGGTACGGCGTAGACGGCGGCCCGGCTGACGTCCGGGTGTCGCAGCAGGATCCGTTCGACCGGAGCAGCCGCGAGGTTCTCGCCGTCGACGCGTAGCCAGTCGCCGGTGCGGCCGGCGTAGTACGCGAACCCGTCGGCGTCGAGGTAGCCGAGGTCGCCCGACCAGTACATCCCGCCGCGCATCCGCTCGGCGGTCGCGGCGTCGTCGTTGTAGTAGCCGGCGAACTGGCCGGCGCCGGTCGTGTTCACGAACTCGCCCACCGCGTCGTCGAGGTTGGTCACCTCGCCGCCGGCACCGAACACCGCGGGCGGACACTCCTCGCCGGTGGCCTGGTGCAGCACCTTCACGCCGTCGTGCGGCCGGCCGAGCGAACCCGGGGGAGTGCCCTCGACCCGGGAGATGATCACGGCGTTCTCGGTCGAGCCGAAGCCGTCGTACACCCGGCAGCCGAAGCGCTGCGAGAACGCCTCGATGTCCTTCTCGTTGGCCTCGTTGCCGAACGCGATCCGCAGCGGGTTGTCCGCGTCGTCCGCGCGCTCGGGTGTGGCGAGGATGTACGCGAGCGGCTTGCCCACGTAGTTCAGGTACGTCGCACCGAAGAACCGCACGTCGTCGAGGAAGCCGCTGGCCGAGAACCGCTCGCCGAGGGCGAGCGTGGCGCCGGAGTTCAGGGCCAGGCCGTAGCCGGCCATGATCGCGTTGGAGTGGAACAGCGGCATCGAGACGTAGAGGACGTCGTCGGCGGTGATGCCGAACATGTCGGCCAGCACCAGCCCGGGGAACCACACCTTCTCGTGGGTGACGCGCACGGCCTTCGGCTCGCCGCTCGTGCCGGACGTGAAGATCAGCATGAAGAGGTCGGTGTCGGAGACGCCCACCTGCGTCGCTGGTTGAGGAAGGCGCGCTAGCGCCTGTCTCGAAACCTGCGAGCCACGTCGGCACGTCGACACGTCCACGACGCGGATGTCGCCGAGGTCGAGGCCGTCGAGCAGCCCCGCGTGAGCGGCGTCGGTCAGCACCAGCTGGCAGTCGCCGGTGCGGATGTCGGCGAGCAGCGACTCGCCGCGGCGGGTGGTGTTGAGCCCGACCACGACGTACCCGCCGAGGGCGGCCGCGGAGAGCGCCATCACCATCTCGGGGGTGTTGTCGAGCAGGACGCCGACGTGCGGCGGCCGGTCCGGGTCGAGCAGCGAGCGCACGGCGTCGGCGCGGGCCGAGGACTCGGCGACGTGCTCGGCCCAGGTCCAGGACTGTTCGCGGCTGCGGACGCCGGGCCGCGTGTCGTCGTGCCCGGGCGAGGAGGAGCTCGCGAAGGTTCGTCACGCGGGTTCGGCGGCGAGCGACCTGCCGACGTGGAGGGCCTGCTCGGTGGCGCCGCCGTACGCGAACTCGAAACGCTTGGCGGTGGTGAAGTAGCGGTGCGCCTCTCCGTCGAGGTCGATCCCGACGCCGCCGTGCACGTGGACGGTCGTGTGCGCCAGCCGGTGCCCGGCGTCGGCCGCCCAGAGCTTCGCGATCGCGACCGCCTGCTCGGCCGGGAGCCCCTCGTCGAGCCGCCACGCGGCCTGCCAGAGGGTGAGGCGCTGGCCGAGGACGTCGATGTAGCCGTCAGCGAGCCGCTGCGACACGGCCTGGAAGGTGCCGATCGGGCGGCCGAACTGCTCGCGCGTCTTGGCGTACGTCGAGGTCAGCTCGAGCGCTCCCTCGGTGACGCCGAGCTGCTGCGCGGAGGCGGCGAGCAGGAGCAGCAGCCGGAGCCGGTCCGCCGCCGTGCCGCCGGCGTCGCCCAGCACCCGGTCGGGTCCGACGCGTACGCCGTCGAGGTCCAGGCGGGCGACCGCGTCGCCGTCGGAGAACCGCTGCGCGGTCACGGTGACGCCGTCGTCGCCTGGCTCGACCAGGAACACGCCCACGCCGGCCGGGGTCTCCGCCGGGACCAGGAACAGGTCGGCGCGGGTGCCCACGGGGACGATCGCCTTGCTGCCGGTGAGCCGGAAGCCGTCGCCGTCGACGGCGGCCACGGTGGTCGGCCGCTCGGGCGCGAACGCGCGCTCCTCGGCGACGGCCGCGGTCAGGATCGAGGCACCGGTGGCGGCGCCCGGCAGCCACCGCTGCTTCTGCTCGTCGGTGCCGAGCTCGGCCACCAGCCTGGAGGCGGGCCCGTGGGCGGTCAGCGGGACCGGCGCCACCCGGCGGCCGATCTCGACGAGCACCCGGGTGAGCTCGATCAGCCCGAGGCCCGCGCCGCCGTACTCCTCGGGGAGCGCGAGCCCGAGCAGTCCGGCCTCGCCCAGCTCGGCCCAGAGATCGGCGTCGAACCGGTCACCGTCGGCCTCGACGGCCTTCATCCGCTCGTTGGTGGCGCGGTCCCTGAGGATCCGGGCGGCCAGCTCGGCGGCCTCGTCCTGCTCGGGGGTGAAGGTGAAGTCCATGTCAGAGGCTCCTCTTGGCGGCGGGCAGGCCGAGCCCGACGTACCCGATGATGTCGCGCTGGATCTCGTTGGTGCCGCCGCCGAACGTCATCACCAGCGCGGAGCGGTAGTAGCGCTCGAGGCGGCCGGCGAGGACGGCCCCGTCGGAGTCGCCGGTGACGCCGGCGTTGGGGCCGACGATCTCCATGAGCGAGCGGTAGACCTCGGTGGCCAGCTCGGAGCCGTAGATCTTCGTCGCGGACGCCTCGGCGGGCGAGAGGTCCTCGATGTCGGAGGCGAGCTTCCAGTTGAGGAGAGTGAGCATCTCGGCCCGGGCGTGCGCGCGACCGAGCGCGATCTGCACCCACTCGGCGTCGATCACCCGCTGGCCGTCGGGGTTCTTGGTCTCCTGCGCCCAGGTCCGGACGAGGCCGATGGAGTGCGTGAGCGGGGCGGCCGAGGTGAGCGCGACCCGTTCGTGGTTGAGCTGGTTGGTCATCAGCGCCCAGCCGCCGTTGAGCTCGCCCACCAGGTTGCCGGCGGGCACCCGCACGTCCTCGTAGTACGTCGCGCTGGTGCCGACACCGGCCACCGTGTGCACCGGCGTGTAGGAGAAGCCGGCGGCGTCGGCGGGCACCAGGATCATCGAGAGCCCCTTGTGGCGGGGCAGGTCGGGGTCGGTGCGGCAGGCCAGCCAGATCCAGTCGGCGTACTGGATCAGCGAGGTCCACATCTTCTGGCCGTTGATCACCCACTCGTCGCCCTCGCGGGTGGCGCGGGTCTTGAGCGAGGCGAGGTCGGTGCCGGAGCCGGGCTCGGAGTAGCCGATCGAGAAGTGCAGCTCGCCCTTCAGGATGCGGGGGAGGAAGTAGTCCTTCTGCTCGTCCGTGCCGTAGCGCATGATCGTCGGCCCGACCGTGTTGAGCGTGAGGTAGGGGATCGGTACGCCGGCCACGGCGGCGACGTCGGTGAAGATCAGCTGGTCGGTCATCGAGCGGGCCTGTCCGCCGTACTCCTGCGGCCAGCCGATGCCGAGCCAGCCGTCCTGGCCCAGCCGGCGGATGATGTCCTTGTAGACCTTCTCGTCCCCGAACTCGCCGGACGCCGCGGCCAGGCCCGCCTTGACCTCGGGGGTCACCAGCGCGGCGAAGTACTCCCGCAGCTCCTCGCGGAGGCGTTCCTGGTCAGGCGTCAGCGCGACGTGCATGGACTCTCCTGGAAGGGGAATTCTCTGGGTGCCCGCTGGCACCGCCACTGCAAAAACTATAACCTGTTCTTGTTTTGGTCCAGATCGACCGGAGGCAAGCGATGACCACCACATCTGGCACATCGAGCGCACGCGCTCTCGACCACGGCACGGCGCCGGAGCGGTTCGCGCGTGGGTGGCACTGCCTGGGGCTCGCGGACAGCTTCGCCGACGGCAAGCCGCACGGCATCGACACGTTCGGCGGCAAGGTCGTCGTCTGGCAGGACAGCCAGGGCGAGATCAACGTCCTGGACGGCTACTGCCGCCACATGGGCGGCGACCTCACCCAGGGCATCCGTCAAGGGCGACCAGGTCGCGTGCCCGTTCCACGACTGGCGGTGGGGCGGCGACGGCAAGTGCAAGCAGATCCCGTACGCCCGACGGGTGCCGCTGCGCGCCCGCACCCAGAGCTACCCGGTCGTCATCCGCAACGGCCAGGTGCTGATCTGGCACGACGTGGAGGGTTCCGAGCCCGACATGGACATCCTGCCGCCGGAGCTGCCCGGGCTCGACACGGGCGAGTACACCGACTGGTTCTGGGAGGTCGTGCCGATCGAGAACTCCCACTGCCGCGAGCTGATCGACAACGTCGTGGACATGGCGCACTTCTACTACGTGCACTTCTCGTTCCCGACCAGCTTCCGCAACGTCTTCGAGGGCACCCAGGCGACGCAGTACATGCAGTCGAAGGGCCGCCCCGACGTGAGCGGCGGGTACGGCGACGCCGAGCTGTTCCTCAAGTCCGAGGCGACGTACTACGGACCGGCGTACATGATCAACTGGCTCGACGTCGACTACAAGGGCTTCGAGACCGAGGTCATCCTGATCAACTGCCACCTCCCGACCGGCCCCGACTCGTTCACGCTCCAGTACGGCATCACCGTGAAGAAGCCCGAGGGCCTCGACGACAAGACCGCCAACTACATCGCCAAGAAGTACGCGCAGATGTTCGGCGAGGGGTTCCTCCAGGACGTCCACATCTGGAAGAACAAGGTGCCGGTGCAGAACCCGCTGCTGTGCGAGGAGGACGGGCCGGTCTACCAGCTGCGGCGGTGGTACGAGCAGTTCTACGTCGACGTGGACGACATCGCGCCCGAGATGACCGACCGGTTCGAGTTCGAGGTGGACACCACCCAGGCCAACGAGTTCTGGCAGCGAGGAGGTCGCCGAGAACCTCGCGAAGAAGGCAGAAGAGGACTCGACGTCGGGCGAGACTCGCCGAGACCGCGTCCACCGGCGAAGCCACCTGATGCCGTCGTTCGTGCCGACCAGCGCCGAGACGCTGGAGGACCAGCGTCTCTACACCAGCGCCCGGCTGGTCGAGGTCGCCTGCCTCGACTGCCTGGCGAAGGTCGGTGTGAAGAAGAACAGCGAGCACCACACGTCGGTCCAGTGGACGACACAGGCGCTCACCGACTGCCAGGAGTTCGCGAGGATGTCCACCGGGCCCGACGGGCGGGCGCTGCACACGGCGTGTCCGCGGCTGGTGGCGAGCATCGAGGCCGCCGTACGCGACGGACAGGTCCCGATCGGAGCCGAAGATGGATACTGAGTCCTTCGAGCTGAAGGTCCTCGACGTGATCGAGGAGACCGGTGACGCCCGATCGATCAGCTTCGACATCCCTGCCGACGCGGCCGAGCACTTCGCCTACAAGCCGGGACAGTTCCTGACCGTCGCCGTGCCGAGCGACCAGACCGGCATCGCCGCGCGCTGCTACTCGCTGTGCAGCAGCCCCGTCGAGGACGGCCCGCCGACGATCACGGTCAAGCGGACGGTCGACGGGTATGCGTCGAACTGGATCGTCGACCGCCTCGCGCCGGGTGACTCGCTGCGGGTGCTGCCCCCGAGCGGGATCTTCACCCCGTCGGACCTCGACGTCGACCTGCTGCTGTTCGCGGGCGGGTCCGGGCATCACGCCGATCATGTCGATCACCCGCACCGCGCTGCGGCAGGGCAGCGGGCGGATCGTGCTCTTCTACGCCAATCGCGACGAGAGCTCGGTGATCTTCGCGAACAAGCTCGCCGAGCTCGCCGCCGAGCACCCGGACCGGCTGCTGGTCGTGCACTGGCTCGAGTCGGTGCAGGGGCTCCCGACCCAGGCCCAGCTCAAGGCGTTCGCGACGGCGTACTCGACGTACGAGGCGTTCGTGTGCGGGCCGGCGCCGTTCATGAAGGCGACGGTCGACGCGCTGAAGGAGCTGGAGTTCCCGCGGGCGCGCCGGCACCAGGAGAAGTTCGTCTCGCTGGGCGGCAACCCGTTCGGCGACCTGGCGGAGGTGGAGTCGGCGCAGGCGGAGATCACCGCCGCCGACACCGACGAGGACGACGCCGCGTCCGACGCCGCCGAGGCCGAGACGTCGCTGCAGGGGCCGGTGAAGCTCGAGGTCGAGCTGGACGGCGAGACCAACACGTTCGACGACTGGCAGCCCGGCACGAAGATGCTGGAGTTCCTGGAGTCGAAGGGGATCCGGGCGCCGTACTCCTGCCGCGAGGGCGAGTGCTCCGCGTGCGCCTACCGGATCCTCGAGGGCGAGGTGAAGCTCCTCCACAACGACGTCCTCGACGACGAGGACCTCGCCGACGGCATCCGTCTCGGGTGCCAGTCCGTGCCCGTCACCGACCGGGTGTCGATCACGTACCACTGATCTCAGTAGTGCTCGCAAATCACTGGTTAACCAGTGAATTGCGCACTCTGCACGGGAAATTTGCCGCGCCAGGTGCACGTTTCCCTGGTTAACCAGTGATTTGCGCACGGCCCACCCGGCCATCCCAGCCCGGTTCGCCCGACTCGCCTACGTTGAGCCAGTGATCGAGTACGGCAGCCGCACCAGGAGGCTTCCCGCCCCGCCCCAGGTCGTCTGGGACGACCTGGTGTCGCCCAAGAGCGACGGACACACGAGCATGGCTGGACCTCCTGCCTGACGAGGTCGCGCCGCGCGTGCTGGAGTCCGAGCGACCGAGTCGAGTGGTGTGGTCGTCGCTGTGGCCGAGCCGCCCGGATGACTGCGTCGTCCTCGAGCTCTCCGAGGAGCTCGGCGGGACGGCGCTGCGGTTCACCTTGCTGGCGGCCGGCGATCCACCGGACGACAGCAAGACCGGCCACATCCGCAAGCGGATGAACCACCTGCTCTTCGCCGACCTGCGGTTCTCCTACGGGAACTAGCCCTACCAGCCCCGCTCGCGCCACTCAGCCAGATGAGGCCGCTCGGCGCCGAGGGTCGAGTCGTTGCCGTGGCCGGGGTAGAACCAGGTGCTGTCGGGGAGCCTGTCGAAGAGCTTGGACTCCAGGTCGTCCATGAGAGACGAAAAGTCTTCCGGCTTTGTTGTCCGGCCAGGCCCGCCCGGGAACAGCGAGTCGCCGGTGAACAGGTGCGGATGCCCGGACGGGTCGTCGTACAGGAGCGCGATCGAGCCCGGCGTGTGGCCGGCGAGGGCGATCACCTCGAGCGTGCACTCACCCACGGCGACCGTGTCGCCGTCCCCGACCCGCCGGTCGACCGACACCCCGGTCTGCTCGGTCACGGCGTCGGCGTCCGGCGTCCCGACCACGACGGTGGCTCCGGTCGCGGACACCACCTCGGCGAGCGCGCGGTGGTGGTCCCAGTGCTGGTGGGTGGTCACCACGGCGGCCAGCCCGCCGTCGCCGATCAGTGGCAGCAGCGTCGCGGGCTCGGCCGCGGCGTCGATCAGCACCTGGTCGCCGGTCGCGTTGCAGCGCAGCAGGTAGGCGTTGTTCGACATCTCGGGGTCCACCGCGACCTTGGTCACGGTGAGGACGGACAGCTCGCGGGTGTCGGCCGCCCCGCCCGGCTTCACTTCTCCGGTGTAGGTCACCATGCCTCGATTCCCGGCAGTACGCCGTTGTCGCTGGTCAGTCCGTCCGCGGACCGCCGTCCGGTCAGCCACCAGGCGAGCTCGGCGGCCGGGCCGGACACGGTCGGGCCGCCCTCGCCGAACGACCAGGTGCGGTCGATGTCGGTCGGGGCGACCTGGAACGGGTCGGGCGATGCGCCCCGCTTGACCATCGCGTCGAGGACCAGGGCGGAGAACTCGAGCGGCCACTCGCGGTGGGTGTACCCGCGCCGCGAGGTCGGCGTGGTGGATCTCCACCTCGCGCAGACGCATCCCGACGGTGGAGACGGCGGGGAACGTCCGGCCGCCCGGCGTCCGCTCGATCGCCGTCGAGAGCGCGTCCTCGGGGACCGCCGTGGCGGCGTCGACGAACCGGGTCGCTCCGCCCATCAGCCGGGCTCGCAGCTGGCTCGGCACGTCCCGGGCGAGCTCGTCGATGTCGGTGTTGCGGGCCTCGTCGGAGGCGTACATCGGCGCGTCGTCCTCCCCGGAGTCGACCAGGCTCGCCAGGGCGCCGGAGAGTCCCTCGGCGTTCAGCGCCAGGTGGGCGACCACGTGGGCGCGCGTCCAGTCGGGGAGTCCGGACGGCGCCGCCCAGTCGTCCCCCTGGAAGCCGTCGACCGTCCGGACCAGCCGCTGGGTCGCCTCCTGGAGGAGCTCCAGCTCGCGTTCGATGTCGTGTGGCACCACTCCATCCTGCCCCACCAGCACCGAAGGGGTGAACGACTGGGCACCCTGTCGGTGGCCCGACATAGGGTGGCGCCTGTGGATCAGCTGATCATCCGTGGCGCCCGCGAGCACAACCTCAAGGACGTCTCCCTCGACCTACCCCGCGACTCCCTCATCGTCTTCACCGGCCTCTCCGGCTCCGGCAAGTCGAGCCTGGCGTTCGACACCATCTTCGCCGAGGGCCAGCGGCGCTACGTCGAGTCGCTCTCGGCGTACGCGCGGCAGTTCCTCGGCCAGATGGACAAGCCCGACGTCGACTTCATCGAGGGCCTCTCGCCCGCGGTCTCGATCGACCAGAAGTCCACCTCGAAGAACCCCCGCTCCACGGTCGGCACCATCACCGAGGTCTACGACTACCTCCGCCTGCTGTTCGCGCGGATCGGCCACCCCCACTGCCCGACCTGCGGGGCCCCGATCGAGCGGCAGACCCCCCAGCAGATCGTCGACCGGATCCTCGCCCTCGAGGACGGCCAGCGGTTCCAGGTGCTGGCCCCCGTGATCCGCGGCCGCAAGGGCGAGTACGTCGAGCTCTTCCGCCAGCTCCAGACCCAGGGCTTCTCGCGAGCCCGGGTCAACGGCGAGACCTACACGCTCGACTCGCCCCCGACCCTCGACAAGCAGAAGAAGCACACGATCGAGGTCGTGGTCGACCGGCTCGCGGTCAAGCAGTCCTCGAAGCGCCGGCTCACCGACTCGGTCGAGACGGCCCTCAACCTCGCCAGCGGGCTGGTGCTGTTCGACTTCGTCGACCTCGACGCCAAGGACCCCGGCCGCGAGCTCCGGTTCTCCGAGAAGATGGCCTGCCCCAACGAGCACCCGATCGACACCGACGAGCTCGAGCCGCGCTCGTTCTCGTTCAACTCGCCGTTCGGCGCCTGCCCCGCCTGCCACGGCCTCGGCACCCGCATGGAGGTCGACCCCGAGCTGGTCGTGCCCAACCCGCAGGCCACGCTGGGCGAGGGTGCGATCCAGCCGTGGAGCCAGGCCCACGTCGCCGACTACTTCCTGCGGCTGATGGGGGCGCTCGGCGACGAGCTCGGCTTCGACCTCAACACCCCGTGGGAAGACCTCACCGACAAGGCACAGAAGTCCCTGCTTCGCGGCCACGCGACGAAGGTCCACGTCCGCACCCGCAACCGCTACGGCCGCGAGCGGGCCTACTACGCCGAGTTCGAGGGCGTGACGAGCTACATCGAGCGCCGTCACCGCGAGGCCGAGTCCGACACCAGCCGTGAGCGGTTCGAGGGCTTCATGCGCGAGGTCCCGTGCCCCACGTGCGCCGGCAGCCGACTGAAGCCGGTGTCCATGTCGGTGACCATCGGCGGCCAGAGCATCGCCGCGGTCTGTGCCCTGCCGATCAACGAGACCGCCGACTTCCTGCGCTCGCTCGACCTGTCGCCCGCGCGAGAAGCAGATCGGGGAGCGGGTGCTCAAGGAGATCCAGGAGCGCCTCAACTTCCTGCTCGACGTCGGCCTCGACTACCTCTCCCTCGACCGGCCGTCCGGCTCGCTGTCCGGCGGCGAGGCGCAGCGGATCCGGCTCGCCACCCAGATCGGCGCCGGCCTGGTCGGCGTCCTCTACGTCCTCGACGAGCCCTCGATCGGCCTCCACCAGCGCGACAACCACCGCCTGATCGAGACGCTGCTGCGGCTCAAGGACCTCGGCAACACCCTGATCGTGGTCGAGCACGACGAAGACACCATCCGCGTGGCCGACTGGGTGGTCGACATCGGCCCCGGCGCCGGCGAGCACGGCGGCCAGGTGGTCCACAGCGGCCACGTCGCCGGCCTGCTCGAGCACCCCGACTCGATGACCGGCCAGTACCTCTCCGGCCGGCGTGAGATCCCCGTCCCCGACATCCGCCGCCCACGCACCAAGAGCCGCGAGCTCACCGTCCACGGCGCCCGGGCCCACAACCTGCGTGACATCGACGTGACGTTCCCGCTGGGCCTGTTCGTGTCGATCACCGGCGTGTCCGGGTCCGGCAAGTCCACGCTGGTCAACGACATCCTCTACACCGCGCTCGCCAAGGAGATCTACCACGCACGCGCGGTCCCGGGGCGACACAAGAAGATCAGCGGCCTCGACCACGTCGACAAGGTGATCCACGTCGACCAGTCGCCGATCGGGCGCACCCCGCGGTCCAACCCGGCGACGTACACCGGGGTGTTCGACCACATCCGCAAGCTGTTCGCCTCCACGCCCGAGGCGAAGATGCGCGGCTACCTCCAGGGCCGGTTCTCGTTCAACGTCAAGGGCGGGCGCTGCGAGGCGTGCTCCGGCGACGGCACGATCAAGATCGAGATGAACTTCCTGCCCGACGTCTACGTCCCCTGCGAGGTCTGCCACGGCGCCCGCTACAACCGCGAGACGCTCGAGGTCCACTACAAGGGCAAGACCATCGCCGAGGTCCTCGACATGCCGATCGAGGAGGCCGCGGAGTTCTTCGCGGCGGTCCCGGCGATCTCGCGGCACATGAAGACGCTGGGCGAGGTCGGGCTCGGGTACGTCCGTCTCGGCCAGCCGGCGACCACCCTGTCGGGCGGCGAGGCGCAGCGGGTGAAGCTGTCCTCGGAGCTGCAGAAGCGGTCGACTGGCCGCACCGTCTACGTCCTCGACGAGCCGACCACCGGCCTGCACTTCGAGGACATCCGCAAGCTGCTGCTGGTGCTCGGGCCGGCTGGTCGACCAGGGCAACTCCGTGCTGGTGATCGAGCACAACCTCGACGTGATCAAGACGTCCGACTGGATCATCGACATGGGTCCCGAGGGCGGCTCCCGCGGCGGCATGGTCGTCGCGGAGGGCACCCCCGAGGACGTCGCCGAGACGCCCGGCAGCTTCACCGGCGAGTTCCTCAAGCCGCTGCTCGAGGGCACCTCCGTCCGCCAGTCGGCCGCCAAGCGGGCGCCGGCGAAGAAGGCTCCGGCGCAAGAAGGCGCCGGCCAAGAAGGCGGCCGCCAAGCGCACGCCGGCGAAGACGGCAGCGAAGAAGGCTCCGGCCAGGAAGACCGCCAGGAAGACGCGCTGACAGGTGGCTCGTGCCGCGCTCTCATGAACTTCTCATGTTCGTGAGTAGTGTCGCGTTCAACCAGATCCGCCCAGAGGAGTCTCGGACATGACGACTGAACGACCCAGCCCAGGACTGAGCCGCCGCCATGCCCTCGCGGGCGTCGCGACCGTCGGGGTCGGCGTACCCCTGCTCGCCGCGTGCGGCGGCGACGACTCCGCGCAGGACGACGGTGCGACTGCAGCGGCCGTCGCGACCATCCGCTGCCAGTGCCACGGCAGCAGGTTCTCCGCCGTCGACGGCTCCGTGGTCAACGGCCCCGCCACGCAGCCGCTGCCGACGGCCGAGGTCGCGGTCGAGGGCGAGGACGTCTCGGTCGACGGCGCGGTGATCGCGCAGGCCTCGGACATCCCCGAGGGCGGGGGCACGATCTTCGCCGACGAGGACGTCGTGGTGACCCAGCCGGAGGCGGGGGACTTCAAGGCCTTCTCCGCCACCTGCACCCACCAGAAGTGCACGCTCACCAGCGTCGAACCGGCCTGAGCCGACCATGACCGAGCCGGCCGCCTCACGGAGGATCGTGTTCCAGGGCCTCTCGGCCCTCGGGGTGGCCGCCGTGCTCGCCGGTTGCGGCGGCGACGAGGAACCCGCGGCGACGTCCGATCCGACGACGGGCTCCCCGAGCCCGAGCGATACGCCGAGCCCGACCGAGCCGCCACCGAGCACGGCCTCACCCAGCGAGAAGCCCGAGCAGGACCAGAAGCCCGCGCTGGCGACGACCGACGAGGTGCCGGTCGGCGGCGGGATCGTGCTGACGGGTCAGAAGATCGTGATCGTCCAGCCGACAGCGGGGAAGTTCCGCGCCTGGTCGGCGATCTGCAAGCACGAGGGCGAGCTGGTGGGGTCCGTGGAGAGCAACGTCATCACCTGTCCCTTCCACGGGAGCCAGTACGACTCCGCCACCGGCGACGTGGTCGGCGGGCCGGCGCCCACCGGGCTGGACCCGATCGACATCAAGGTCGCGGGCAACCGGATCACGCGGGCCTGAGCGGGCCTCGCGGCCGGCTCGAGACAGGTCTCGCGCCAGCGTCGGTCGCGCGGCGAGTGGCGGCGGTCCAGCCGTGCGTCCAGCACCTCGCGGGCGTCGACGTACCGGCCCGCCCGCAGGAGCGCGCAGATCCGGGTCTCCTCGACCAGCTCGCGCTGGGCGTCGGAGCCGCCGAGACGGGGTACGTCGCGCCACAGCCGGGCCAGCGAGTCGGCCGCCTCCGAACATCGCCCGTCGTGCAGCAGCACCAGCGCCCGCGCCAGTGGGGCGACCACCTCGCGCTGGGTGGGATGCGTGTGTCGATCCGCCCAGTCGGCGAGCCGGAGCAGGCCGGCCCGGTCGTCGGTCGCGAGCAGCGCGACCGCCGCGTGCATGGCCAGGAACGGCGTCGCCGGGCCGCTCCAGCACGTCGCGGCCGGTGACGTCGGCGACGTCGGCCATGTCCGGCACGCCGCTCGGCGTCGGGCGTGATCGCCCAGCGGAACAGCAGCGACCCGCTGTCCACCAGCGCGCGGCAGCCGAGGCCGTGCTCGGGCCGCAGCTGCGCGTCGTAGCGGCGCCGGACCGCCGCCATGTCGCCGAGCGACAGCTCGTGCAGGGCCGCGTGCCACGAGAAGTGGCTGAGGCTCTCGGTCGTCGCCCCGTCGCCGGTCACCCAGGCGTCCATCCAGGCCAGCCCGTCCTCGTGGTCGCCGGTCTCGTAGTGAGCGTGCGCGCGGGCATGCGCCGAGTGGCCGGCCGCGGGCTCGACGGCCAGCGACCGGCACGAGAGCTCCATCGCCTCGTCGAACCGGCGCTGCTCCTGACGCACGAAGGCCAGCAGGCCGGTGAACCACCAGTCGTCGCCGTACGCCGGGATCGCGCGCTCGACGATCGCCCACGCCTCCTGGGGGACCTCCGTGACGCCGGCGAACGCGATCGTCGGGACCGCCGTGGACAGCAGCAGCGCGTCGCGCGGGTACTCGCGGAGGTGGGCCACCAGCGGCCGGGAGTCGCCGCGCACGTGTGAGGTGACGGCGTGCACGTGGCTGCGCTCGCGGGCGGTGGCGCCGCGCGACGTGCTTCTCGGCGTCGCGCAGCCGGGCCTGGATGTCGACCGGCGCGCACAGCTCGTGGCCGAGGAGCGCCAGGGCCGCGTGGCCGAGCGCGAAGGTCGGGTCGTGCACGATCGCGCGGGCCACCGACTCGACCGCGCCCGCGCTGCAGCCGGAGCAGGTCGCCCAGCCCCGCGCCGTACGCCGTCGCCGCCTCCGCCCCGGTGGACAGGGCGTAGCCGTAGGGATCGCGACATCGCATGTAAGTAGATTAGAACACTAGACAATGATTCGCGGGCATCCCCGGTGCGTTCGGGGGGTGTCCCCGCGTGACCGTAGGGTTGAGGCGTGCCTGCCGCCCGACCCACCCGCACGACCCGGGGGCCGCTGGCCTACCGGCCCGAGCCCGGGTCGATCCCCACCCAGCCCGGCGTCTACCGGTTCCGCGACGCCAAGGGCCGCGTGATCTACGTCGGCAAGGCCAAGAACCTCCGCGCCCGGCTGTCGTCGTACTTCCAGGACGTCGCGAACCTCCACCAGCGCACCGCCACCATGGTCACCACGGCGGCCAGCGTCGAGTGGACGGTCGTCAAGACCGAGGTCGAGGCGCTGCAGCTGGAGTACTCCTGGATCAAGGAGTACGACCCGCGCTTCAACGTCAAGTACCGCGACGACAAGTCCTACCCCTGGCTGGCGGTGACCATCGGCGACGAGTACCCCCGCGTGATGGTCGGACGCGGGGCGAAGAAGAAGGGCACCCGCTACTTCGGCCCCTACAGCCACGCCTGGGCGATCCGGGAGACCGTCGACCTGCTGCTGCGGGTGTTCCCGATGCGCTCGTGCTCCAACGGCGTCTTCAAGCGGTCCGCGCAGATCGGCCGGCCGTGCCTGCTGGGCTACATCGACAAGTGCTCCGCCCCGTGCGTGGGCTCGATCAGTGCCGAGGACCACCGCCGGATCGTCGAGGACTTCTGCGACTTCATGGGCGGCCAGACGGCGGCCTTCGTGCGGCGCATCGAGAAGGAGATGTACGCCGCCTCCGAGGCGCTCGACTACGAGAAGGCCGCCCGGCTCCGCGACGACCTCGGGGCGATGCGCAAGGCGCTCGAGAAGCAGGCGGTGGTGTTCGGGGACGGCACCGACGCCGACGTGATCGCCCTCGCCGAGGACCCGCTCGAGGTGGCCGTCCAGATCTTCTACGTCCGGGGCGGCCGGATCCGCGGCCAGCGCGGCTGGGTCGCCGACCGGGTCGACGAGGGCGGCACCGCCGAGCTGGTCGAGGACTTCCTCCTCCAGCTGTACGCCGGGGACTCCGACACCATCCCGCGCGAGATCCTGGTGCCGGCGCTCCCGCCCGACGCCGCGACGTTCGAGCAGCTGTTCTCCGACCTCCGGGGCAGCAAGGTCTCGGTGCGGGTGCCGCAGCGCGGCGACAAGCGGGCGCTCCAGGAGACCGTGGCCCGCAACGCCGGCCAGGCGCTCGCGCTCCACAAGACCAAGCGGGCCAGCGACCTGACGACCCGCAACCGCGCGCTGGAGGAGATCCAGGAGGCGCTCGGGCTCGACGAGGTCCCGCTGCGGATCGAGTGCTACGACGTGTCCAACCTCCAGGGCACCGAGGTGGTCGCGTCGATGGTGGTGTTCGAGGACGGGCTGGCCCGCAAGAGCGAGTACCGCCGCTTCGTCATCAAGGGGGTGGACGGCCAGAACGACGTCGCCTCCATGCACGAGGTGATCACCCGCCGCTTCCGCAGGCTGCTCGACGAGCAGGCCCGCAGCGACACGGTCACCACCGACGCCGGCCCGATGCTGGTCGACCCCGAGACCGGTCGCCCGCGCAAGTTCGCCTACGCGCCCGGCCTGGTCGTCGTCGACGGCGGGCCTCCCCAGGTCGCCGCCACCCAGCGCGCGCTCGACGAGCTCGGCATCGACGACATCCCCGTGTGCGGACTCGCCAAGCGGCTCGAGGAGGTCTGGCTCCCCGGCGAGGAGGACCCCGTCATCCTGGCCCGCAGCTCCGAGGGGCTCTACCTCCTCCAGCGGATCCGCGACGAGGCCCACCGGTTCGCGATCACCCACCACCGGTCCCGCCGGTCGAAGTCGATGGTCGAGAGCCTGCTCGACGACGTCCCCGGCCTGGGCGAGGTACGCCGCAAGACGCTGCTGAAGTACTTCGGGTCCCTGAAGAAGCTGCGCGCCGCCACCGTCGAGGAGATCGCGCAGGTGCCCGGTATCGGTACCCGCACCGCCACCGCGATCAAGGATGCGGTCGAGCAGCGCAGCGGCAAGACTGTCTCCGTCAACACCGCCACCGGCGAGATCGAGGAGAGCTAGACAGTGTCCGACCAGGTTCGGGGCGAGCTCGTGGTCGTGACCGGGATGACCGGTGCGGGCCGCAGCACCGCCGCCAAGGAGCTCGAGGACCTCGGCTACTACGTCGTCGACAACCTGCCACCGAGCCTGCTCCGCGACGTGGTCCGGCTGGTCGACGAGAGCCGCGGCTTCGACCAGCCGATCGCGGTGGTCGTCGACGTCCGCTCGGGCTCGTTCTTCGGGGCGCTGCAGGCCAACCTCGCGCAGGGCGTCACCGGCCGGCACGCCACGCTGGTCTTCCTCGAAGCCACCGAGGACGTGCTCGTACGCCGGCAGGAGGCCGCGCGGCGTCCGCACCCGCTCCAGGGCAGCGGACGCCTGATCGACGGGCTCCGACGCGAGCGGCAGGTGCTCGGCGACCTGCGCAGCGAGGCCGACCTCGTGATCGACACCTCCAACCTCAACGTCCACGAGCTGACCGACCGGATCGCCGAGGCCTTCGGGTCGCCCGACTCGACCAGGCTGCGAGTCACGGTGATCAGCTTCGGCTTCAAGTACGGCATCCCGGTCGACGCCGACTTCGTGGCCGACATGCGCTTCCTGCCCAACCCCCACTGGGTTCCCGAGCTGCGCCCCCACACGGGCCGCGACGCCGACGTCGCCGACTACGTCAAGAGCCGGCCCGGCGCCGCGGAGTTCCTCGACGGCTACCTCCCCGTGCTCGAGGGCGTCGCCCAGGGATACCTCCGCGAGGGCAAGCGCTACATGACGATCGCCATCGGCTGCACCGGCGGCAAGCACCGCAGCGTGGCGATGACCGAGGAGATCTCCGGCCGGCTCGCCGCGCGCGGCCACCACGTCCGTGCCACCCACCGCGACCTGGGGCGCGAGTGACGTGACCGAGCTGCAACGCCTGCGGGTGGTCGCGCTCGGCGGCGGACACGGCCTGCACGCCTCCCTGTCGGCGCTGCGCCACGTCGTCCACGACCCGACGGCCGTGGTGACCGTGGCCGACAACGGCGGGTCGTCGGGACGGCTGCGCGGCGAGTTCGGCGTACTGCCGCCCGGCGACCTGCGGATGGCGCTGGCCGCCCTCTGCGGTGACGACGACTGGGGACGCACCTGGGAGAAGGTCGTCCAGCATCGCTTCGCCGGCGACGGCGAGATGCGCGGCCACGTCGTCGGCAACCTGTTGATCGTCAGCCTCTGGGAGCTGCTCGGTGACCATGTCCAGGCCCTCGACTGGGTCGGCCGGCTCCTCGGAGCCTCGGGACGGGTGCTGCCGATGGCGCTGACGCCGATGGACATCACGGCGTCGGTGCGTGGCCTCGATCCCGCCGATCCCGCTGCCCGGTCGACCGTGCGCGGCCAGGTGGCGGTCGCCACGACGGACGGCGAGATCGTCGCCGTACAGCTCGATCCCGCCGACCCCGCGGCGTGCCCCGAGGCCATCACCGCCGTGCGCGAGGCCGAGTGGGTGGTGATGGGACCCGGCTCCTGGTTCACCTCGGTGATCCCGCACCTGATGGTGCCCGACCTGCGGGCGGCGCTCGGCGAGACCGACGCGCGGCTCGTGATCGTCCTCAACCTCGAGGCCGAGCACGGCGAGACCGGCGGCTACGGCCCGGAGGACCACCTCGCCGCACTGCTCGAGCACGCGCCCGATCTCAAGGTGCACACCGTGCTCGCGGACCGGAGTAGCGTTGCCGACGTCGACCAGCTCGAGCAGGCCGTGGCCACCTACGGCGCACACCTGGTCATGGGGGACGTGGCTCGCGGTGACGGCACGCCCCGCCACGACCCGGCGAAGCTGGCCGACGCGTTCGACGGCATCTTCTCGCGAGGGTGATTGACGCTCATGATTGGATCGGCCTCATGGCGATGACGGGACAGGTGAAGGCCGAGCTGGCCAACACCCAGATCACGAAGACCTGTTGCCGCAAGGCGGAAGTCGCGTCCATGCTGCGGTTCGCCGGCGGCCTCCACATCGTGAGCGGACGGATCGTGGTCGAGGCCGAGCTCGACACCGGCGCGGCCGCGCGGCGACTGCGCAAGGACATCGCCGACGTCTACGGCCACCAGTCCGACGTGGTGATGGTCCAGGGCAACGGCATCCGCAAGGGCAGCCGCTACATCGTCCGGATCGTCAAGGACGGCGAGGCGCTGGCCCGGCAGACCGGTCTGCTCGACCAGCGCGGCCGGCCCGTGCGCGGGCTGCCGCCCGCGGTGGTCTCCGGCGGCGGCTGCGACGCGGTGGCCGCCTGGCGCGGCGCCTTCCTGGCCCACGGCTCGCTCACCGAGCCCGGCCGCTCGTCCTCGCTCGAGGTCACCTGCCCCGGCCCGGAGGCCGCTCTCGCGCTGGTCGGCGTGGCCCGCCGGCTCGGCATCCAGGCCAAGGCCCGCGAGGTGCGCGGCGTCGACCGGGTCGTGATCCGCGACGGCGACGCCATCGGCGCCCTGCTCACGCGGCTCGGCGCCCACGAGTCGTTGATGGCGTGGGAGGAGCGCCGGATGCGGCGCGAGGTCCGTGCCACGGCCAACCGGCTCGCCAACTTCGACGACGCCAACCTGCGCCGTTCGGCCCGGGCCGCGGTGGCCGCGGGCGCGCGGGTCGAGCGGGCCCTCGAGATCCTGGCCGAGGAGGTCCCCGACCACCTCAAGATGGCCGGCAACCTCCGGCTCGAGCACAAGCAGGCGTCCCTGGAGGAGCTCGGCCAGCTGCACGAGCCGGTGCTCACCAAGGACGCCATCGCCGGCCGGATCCGGCGCCTTCTGGCCATGGCCGACAAGCGCGCCGAGGAGCTGGGGATCCCCGACACCGAGGCCTCGCTGACGCCCGAGATGCTGGCCGAGGACGCCTAGGCGATCCACACCGGAGGACCGCGTTTCTGGAACGCGTTCCTCGTTACCCGCGCGTACGCGGACGACGGTTCGATCGTGCAAACCCGAGGCGATAGGGTCGAGAGGACGTGGGTACGCACCCTCCCGAGGCTGCCCACCCCCACCTGCTGACCGCTTAGAGGAGCCCCACAGTGACTGTCCGCGTAGGCATCAACGGCTTCGGCCGGATCGGCCGCAACTTCTTCCGCGCCGTGCGTGCATCCGGCGCCGACATCGAGATCGTCGGCGTCAACGACCTCACCGACAACGCGACCCTGGCCCACCTGCTGAAGTACGACAGCATCCTGGGCCGGCTCGACGCCGACGTGAGCTCCACCGACACCGCGATCACGGTCGGCGACCAGGAGATCGCCGCGTTCGCCGAGCGCGACCCCGCCAACCTGAAGTGGGCCGACGTCGGCGCCGACGTCGTCGTCGAGTCCACCGGCTTCTTCACCGACGCCACCAAGGCCCGCGCGCACGTCGACGGCGGCGCCAAGAAGGTCATCATCTCCGCGCCCGCGACCAACGACGACATCACCATCGTCATGGGTGTGAACCACGAGCAGTACGACCCCACCGCCCACACGGTGATCTCCAACGCGTCGTGCACCACCAACTGCCTGGCGCCGATGGCGAAGGCGCTCAACGACGAGTTCGGCATCGTCAAGGGCCTGATGACGACCATCCACGCCTACACCGCCGACCAGAACCTCCAGGACAACATCCACAAGGACCTGCGCCGGGCCCGGGCCGCCGCGCTGAACATCGTGCCCACCTCGACCGGTGCGGCGAAGGCGATCGGCCTGGTGCTGCCGGAGCTCAAGGGCAAGCTCGACGGCTACGCACTGCGGGTCCCGGTCCCGACCGGCTCGGCGACCGACCTGACCTTCGAGGCGGGCCGTGAGACGTCGGTCGACGAGGTCAACGCCGCGATCGAGAAGGCCGCCGACGGCCGCTTCCTGCGGTACTCCACCGCCCCGATCGTGTCGACGGACATCGTCACCGACCCGGCGTCCTGCATCTTCGACGCTCCGCTCACCAAGGTGATCGGCAACCAGGTCAAGGTCGTCGGCTGGTACGACAACGAATGGGGCTACTCCAACCGCCTCGCCGACCTGATCACCCACGTCGGATCCTCGCTCTGACCGTGCCCGAGCACCAGAGCTCCGGAATCGACAGCCTCGGGAACCTGAAGGGCAAGCGGGTCCTGGTCCGGTCCGACCTGAACGTGCCGCTCGACGGCAGCACGATCACCGACGACGGCCGGGTCCGCGCCAGCGTCCCGACCATCAAGGCGCTGGCCGATGCCGGCGCCCGCGTCGTCGTGGTCGCGCACCTCGGCCGGCCCAAGGGTGAGCCGGACCCGGCGTACTCGCTGGGACCGGTCGCGGAGCGGCTCGGCGAGCTGCTCGGGTCGCCGGTGGCCTTCGCCACCGACACCGTGGGAGAGAGCGCCACCGAGACCGTCGAGGCGCTGGAGGACGGCCAGGTCGCCGTGCTGGAGAACGTCCGGTTCAACCCGGGCGAGACCAGCAAGGAGGACGAGATCCGGATGGCGTTCGCCAGCGAGCTGGCCAAGCTCGCCGACGCGTTCGTGTCCGACGGCTTCGGGGTGGTGCACCGCAAGCAGGCCTCGGTCTACGACATCGCCCAGCTGCTGCCGCACGCCATGGGGCAGCTCGTGGCCACGGAGATCGACGTACTCCGGCGGCTGACGGTCGACCCGGAGCGCCCGTACGTCGTGGTGCTCGGCGGCTCGAAGGTCTCCGACAAGCTGGGCGTGATCGACAACCTGCTGACCAAGGCCGACAAGCTGCTGATCGGCGGAGGCATGGTGTTCACCTTCCTCGCCGCTCAGGGGCACGAGGTCGGCAAGAGCCTCCTGGAGGAGGACCAGGTCCAGGTCTGCCGCGACTACCTCGAGCGGGCCGGCGAGACCGGCGTCGAGATCGTGCTGCCCAGCGACGTCGTGGTCGACACCGAGTTCCCGTCGGGAGACCGGGAGCCCCAGCCCCGGGTCGTGCCGGCCTCGGAGATCCCCTCCGACGGCCTGGGCCTCGACATCGGTCCCGAGTCGGGCGCTGCCTTCGCGGCGGAGCTCGCCGATGCGCGGACAGTGTTCTGGAACGGCCCGATGGGGGTCTTCGAGGTGGACGCGTTCGCCGAGGGCACCCGCGCCGTGGCCGACGCGCTCACCCGGGCGTCCGGCCTGACGGTCGTGGGCGGCGGTGACTCGGCGGCCGCGGTGCGCAAGCTCGGGTTCGACGAGTCCGCGTTCGGCCACATCTCCACCGGGGGAGGCGCCAGCCTCGAGTACCTCGAGGGCAAGGAACTGCCCGGCATCGCCGTCCTCGAACGCTGACCGCCCCGTCCCCGACGCCTCTCCCCAAGGAGCCCGCATGCCCCGTCCGACCCGTACGCCGCTGATGGCCGGCAACTGGAAGTCCAACCTCAACCACCAGGAGGCGGTGGTCCTGGTCCAGAAGCTGGCCTGGGGGCTCGCCGACAAGAAGCACGACTACGGCAACGTCGAGGTCGTCGTGGTGCCGCCGTACACCGATCTGCGCTCGGTGCAGACGCTCGTCGACGGCGACCGCCTGAGCATCCGGTACGGCGCCCAGGACGTGTCCGAGCACGACGGCGGTGCCTACACCGGGGAGATCTCGGCGGCGATGCTCGCCAAGCTCGGCTGCTCCTACGTCGTGGTGGGGCACTCCGAGCGCCGGGAGTACCACGCCGAGAGCGACGAGCTGGTCAACACCAAGGCACACAAGGCGCTGGCGGCCGACATGACGCCGATCGTGTGCGTCGGCGAAGGGCTCGAGGTCCGCCAGTCGGGCGAGCACGTCGCCTACACGCTCGCCCAGCTCGACGGGTCACTGGCCGGCTTCACCGCCGAGCAGGTCGCCGGGCTGGTCGTGGCCTACGAACCGGTCTGGGCCATCGGGACCGGCGAGGTGGCCACTCCGGACGACGCCCAGGAGGTGTGTGCGGCGATCCGTGAGCGGGTCCGCGAGGTCCACGGCGACGAGGCTGCGGACGGCGTACGCGTGCTCTACGGCGGCTCCGTGAAGGCCGCGAACGTCGCCGGAATCATGCAGAAGTCGGACGTCGACGGGGCTCTCGTGGGCGGCGCGAGCCTCGACCCGGACGAGTTCGGAGGAATTTGCCGTTTCTATGACATGCCCCTGCTCTGATATCCCGCAAACGTTGACGTAGGCTTGCTGACCGTGACTCTGCTTTTCACCATCGTGCTCATGCTGGCGAGTGCCCTGATGATTCTGCTTGTCCTGCTGCACAAGGGCCGTGGGGGCGGTCTCTCCGACATGTTCGGGGGTGGCGTCTCGAGCTCACTGGGCGGTTCGTCCGTGGCCGAGCGCAACCTCGACCGTCTCACCATCGGCATCGGCGTCATCTGGTTCGCCTGTGTCATCGCCCTGGGCCTCCTGCTGGCCTACAGCTAAGAAAGGCTCACTCGTGGCTGGTGGAGGAAACGCAATCCGTGGGAGTCGGGTCGGTGCCGGTCCCATGGGCGAGGCCGAGCGTGGGGAGGCGGCGCCGCGCAAGGCGGTGACCTACTTCTGCTCCCATGAACACCGCTCGGTCGTGACGTTCGCGGTCGATGCCCAGATCCCCGACTCGTGGGACTGTCCCAAGTGCGGGCTCCCCGCGAGCGTGGACGCCGACAACCCGCCCCCGGCGCCGAAGATCGAGCCCTACAAGACCCACCTCGCCTACGTGAAGGAGCGCCGCTCCGACGCCGAGGCCGCCGACATCCTCGACGAGGCGTTGCAGATGCTCCGCAGCCGGCGGAAGTCGGGCGACCTGATCTTCTGAGGTCAGCTGCGGCGCGGTCGAGCCGGTCGGGGCCAGCCCGACTGGGCCCGGGTTTCATGCACTTGGCTCGGAGAGTTTCCCGAGCCAAGTGCGCAAATTCACTGGTTAACCAGTGATTTGACGCGCCCCTAGAGCTCCGAGGCGGACGCCCGGTCGAGGAACCAGATCGTCTCCTCGCGACCGGCCACCCCCGCGGCGGGGATGTCGTGCAGGTCGGCGCCACCGAGGGCCCGGGCCACGGCGGGCGCCTTGTCCTCGCCGCTCACGAGGAACCACACCGACCGGGCCCGCCGGAGCGCGGAGAAGGTCAGGCTGATCCGTTCCGGCGGCGGCTTGGGCGAGCCGGTCACGCCGACCGCGATCGCGTCGTCGACGTCGAGCGTCGGCTGGCCCGGGAACAGCGAGGCGATGTGGCCGTCCGGGCCGATGCCGAGCATGACCACCTCGAACTCGCCGGCACCGTGCTCGCGCAGCTCGTCGGCGTAGGCCGCAGCACCCTCGTCGGGGTTCGCGGCGTCCTCGGTGGACGGCATCGGGTGCACGCGGGTCGCGCCGACGGCGTCGAGGAACGCCGCCCGCGCCTGCCCGGCGTTCCGGTCGGGTGAGCCGGGTCCGACGAACCGTTCGTCGCCCCACCAGACCACCACCCGCGTCCAGTCGACCCCCGACTCGGGAGACAGCTGCGCGATCTTCCGGTGGAGCTTCTCGGCGATCGTCCCGCCGGTGAGGGCGATCTGCGGCTCGCGACCGGCCTCCTGCGCGGAGGCCAGCCGCGAGAGCAGCTCACCAGCCGCAGAGGTGGCCAGGACATCGGCGTCCTCGTGGACCTCGACCCGGGGCGTGATCATCGGGCAGCCCGGCTCTTGGAGAGGCGACGCGCGGTGGCGGCGTACACCTCGTCCTCGTCGAGCCGGCGCAGCTCCTCGGCGAGCAGCTCGGGCAGCGCCCGGCGCTTCAGGGCGATCGGCCGGTCGGGGTGTCCGGGGGAGCTGTACGTCGCCAGCCTGCCGTCGGGACGCGTGATCGTGATCGGGCCCTCCTTGGTGTCCAGCATGACCTCGGTGATGCCCGGGCCGTCGGAGTTGCGTCGGGTGACCTTCACCTTGAGCCGGTCCTCGAGCCACGCCGCGAGCAGCTCGGCGCTGGGGCTCACGCGCTCGCCGGTCACCGAGGCGCTCGTGACCTTGAGCGGGTGCTGGTCGAGCGCGGCGGCGAGCAGGGCACGCCAGCCGGTGACCCGGGTCCAGGCCAGGTCGGTGTTGCCCTTGGCGTAGAACGAGCACTGGGTGTGGATCGCGTGCCGCTTGCGCCGGGTGCTGGACGCCGCGTCGGTGATCCGGCGCTGGGCGAGGACGCCGAGCGGGTCGTCCGAGGGGTCGTCCGGCGGGTCGGTGGGCCACCAGATGGCGACGGGGGAGTCGGGGAGGAGGAGGGGAAGCACCACCGACTCGGGATGCTTGACCACCTCGCCCTGGAGGCGGATCAGCGCGGTCTCGCCGCCCCAGCCGGAGCCGGTGCCGACCTGCGCGTTGACGACGCCGGCGCCGCGGCCGTCGCCGAGGATCACCCCGAGGACGCGCGCCGGGTGCTCGTGGGACGCCGACCGGGCCGCGTCCATCGCGTCCTCGGCGTCCTCCTCGGGTACGACGATGATCAGCGTCATCACCATCCCCATGGCCGGACTGCCGGCCTTGGTGCGGGCCCGGACGAACTCCGCGGCGATGGCGGCCGAGTTGGTGTCGGTGAGCTCGATCATGGGCGCCTCCAGGTTCTGCCGTCGCGGGCCAGCATCTTCTCGGCGGACTCCGGGCCCCAGGTGCCGGACGGGTACGCCTCCGGCTTGTTGCCCTTCTGGTCCTGCCGGACCCAGGCCTCGAGGATCGGGTCCAGGATCTGCCAGGACAGCTCGACCTCCTCGTGCCGGGGGAACAGGGGAGGATCGCCGAGGAGTACGTCGAGGATCAGCCGTTCGTAGGCCTCCGGGCTGGCCTCGGTGAACGTACCGCCGTAGGCGAAGTCCATGTTGACGTCACGGATCTCCATGGCCGTGCCGGGCACCTTGGACCCGAACCGGAGGGTGAGCCCCTCGTCGGGCTGCACCCGGATCACCAGCGCGTTGTGGGTCAGCTCCTCGGTCGCGGACGCCGTGAACGGCAGGTGCGGCGCCCGCTTGAACACCACGGCCACCTCGGTGACCCGGCGTCCCAGACGCTTGCCGGTGCGCAGGTAGAACGGCACGCCTGCCCAGCGGCGGGTGTCGATGTGGAGGGTCACGGCGGCGAACGTCTCGGTGGTCGAGGTCTTGCGGATGCCGTCCTCGTCGAGGAAGCCGGGCACCTTCTCGCCGCCGGCCCAGCCCGGGGCGTACTGGCCGCGGGCGGTGGTCAGGTCGAGCCGCGGCGGGAGCACGACGCTCTTGAGCACCTTCTGCTTCTCCATCCGGAGGCTCTCGGCGTCGAACGACGTCGGCTCCTCCATGGCGACCAGGCTCATCAGCTGCAGCAGGTGGTTCTGGATCACGTCGCGGGCGGCGCCGATGCCGTCGTAGTAGCCCGCCCGGCCGCCGATGCCGACGTCCTCGGCCATCGTGATCTGGACGTGGTCGACGTAGTTGGAGTTCCAGATCGGCTCGAACAGGGTGTTCGCGAACCGCATGGCCAGGATGTTCTGGACCGTCTCCTTGCCGAGGTAGTGGTCGATCCGGAAGATCGAGCCGGCGGGAAGACGCCGTCGAGGGTGCTGTTCAACGCGCGCGCGGACTCCAGGTCGTGCCCGAAGGGCTTCTCCACCACCACTCGCCGCCAGGAGCTCGCCGTTGGCGCGGGCCAGGCCGTGCTCGTCGAGCTGCCCGACGACGTCGCCGAAGAACGCGGGCGGGATGGCGAGGTAGAACGCGTGGTTGCCGTCGGTGCCCCGGACCCGGTCGAGCTCCTCGATGGTGCGCCGCAGGTTGTCGAAGGCGATGTCGTCGTCGAAGTTGCCGGGGACGAACCGGAAGCCCTCGGACAGCTGGCGCCAGACCTCCTCCCGGAACTCGGTACGGGCGTACGACTTGACCGAGTCGTGCACGATCTGTGCGAAGTCCTGGTTGGCCCAGTCGCGGCGGGCGAAGCCGACCAGGCTGAAGCCGGGTGGCAGCAGGCCGCGGTTGGCCAGGTCGTAGATCGCCGGCATCACCTTCTTGCGGGACAGGTCGCCGGTGACGCCGAAGAGCACCATCCCGCAGGGGCCGGCAATGCGCGGCAGCCGCCGGTCCTCCGGCGCCCGCAGCGGGTTGACCCAGTTCGGGTCCTTCGGTGGGGTCACGCCAGCTGTCCGTGCAGGTCCGCGAGGTCCGCCGGGCCGCTGACGTGCAGGCGCAGCACCGGCCGTCCGTGGCCTGCGAGGACCTGACCGTCACCCACGGCCTGGGCGGTCAGGAACTCATGGAACGTGAACGGTCGGTCGGGCACCGCGAGGTCGGCGACCGGCTGGCCGGTCACCTGGAGGTAGACGCCGGTGTGCGGCCCGCCCTTGTGGTACTGCCCGGTGGAGTGCAGGAAGCGCGGTCCCCAGCCGAACGTGACCGGACGGCCGGTACGCCGGGCCAGGGCGCCCCGGACCGTCGCCAGCTCGGCGTCGCGGTGCCGGTCGAGGTAGGCCTGGACGGCGACGTACCCGGTCTCGGCGTCGAGGTGGTCGAGGAGCGCGTCAACGGCGTCGCGGACGGTGGCGGTCCCGTCGGGCAGCCACCCGTCGGACGCGTACACCGTCACGGCACCGTCGACGAACGCCGGGGTCGGCGGGTCGCCGGCGCCGTCGAGCATCGTCCGGGCCGCCGCCTTGGCGCTCTCGACGTCGGGCTGGTCGAACGGGTTGATCCCGATCAAGCGGCCGGCCACGGCCGTGGCGTACTCCCACAGCAGCATCTGTGCCCCGAGCGGGGCGTCGACCGACACGCCGTACCCGGACGCCGGCCTGATCTTGTCGAACACGAAGTCGGCGCCGACCGTCGCGAGCACCTCGTCGGACGTGCTCGGGTCGAAGTTGGGGGCATCCACGCCCTCGACGACCACGGGCAGGATGCCCTTGCCGTCCTTGCCGGTGGACTCGGCGACCAGCTGCTCGGCCCAGTCGCCGAAGCCGGGGTACGGCGCGTCCGCCTCGGCGATCGCCAGCTTGTCGACGCCGCCGCGGTTGGCGAGCCCCAGCAGGGCGCCGAGCCGGAGGCCGGGGTTGTCGACCTCATCGGCCTCGAGCGCCGGGCGGATCGACTCGGCGGAGTCGAGCAGCTCGGCGATGTCGGCGCCGGCGAGGCCGCTGGGCACCAGCCCGAACGCGGTCAGCGCGGAGAACCTGCCGCCGACCGACGGGTCGGCCAGGAAGACGCGGTAGCCGGCCCCGCGGGCCGACTTCTCCAGCGGCGACCCGGGGTCGGTCACGACGACGATCCGTTCGGCCGGGTCGATCCCGGCGTCGCGGAACGCCTTCTCGAACGCACGTCGCTGGCTGTCGGTCTCGACGGTGCCGCCCGACTTGCTCGAGACGACCACGACGGTCTCGGCGAGGCGGTCCTCGAGAGCGGTGCGGACGAAGTCGGGGTCGGAGGAGTCGAGGACGTCGAGCTCGACCCCGGCCGCAGCGCAGATCACCTCGGGGGCGAGCGAGGAGCCGCCCATGCCGCAGAGCACGATCTTGGCCAGCCCCTTCTCGCGCAGCTCGACGTGGAGCGTGGAGATCTCGGTGACCAGCGGTCGGGAGGTCTCGGACAGCGCCACCCAGCCCAGCCGCTTCGCGGACTCGTCGACGGCGTCCTGCCCCCACAGCGTCGGGTCCTGCGCCGCGATCCGGCTGGCCACGTTGTCGGCGGTCAGCTTCTCCACCTCGGACGCGAACGCCTTCTCGTCGGGGTACCCGAAGGACAGCTCGAACTCCGCTTCGGTTCCCTTGCCGGTGACGGTGTTCCAAGCTGTCTGGCTCATGCCTTGGCCGTCTCCATCTGCTCCGACACGGTGTCGAGCAGCTCGTTCCACGACTTCACGAACTTCTCGACGCCCTCCTGCTCGAGGACGGCGATCACGTCGTCGTAGTCGATGCCGATCGCCGCGAGGTCGGCCATGACCCGCTCGGCGTCGCCGTACTTCGTGGTGACCTGGTCGCCGTCGACCTCGCCGTGGTCGGCGAAGGCGAGGAGCGTCTTCTCGGGCATCGTGTTCACGGTGTTGTCGACGACGAGGTCCGCGACGTACATCGTGTCGCGGTAGTCGGGGTTCTTGACGCCCGTGGAGGCCCACAGCGGGCGCTGGGTGTTGCCGCCCGCGTCGGCGAGGCGTTGCCACCTCTCACCGCTGAAGAACTGCTGGTACGCGCGGTAGGCCAGCCGGGCGTTGGCGACGCCGGCCTGGCCGCGCAGGGCGAGCGCCTCGTCGGTGCCGATGTCCTCGAGTCGCTTGTCGATCTCGGTGTCGACGCGGGAGACGAAGAACGACGCCACGGAGTGGATCCGGGAGATGTCCAGGCCCTTGTCGAGAGCCCGCTCCAGCCCGGAGACGTACGCCTCCATCACCTTCTCGTAGCGTCCGAGGCCGAAGATCAGCGTGACGTTGACGCTGATCCCGTCGGCGAGGGCGTCGGTGATCGCGGGGGCTCCCTCGGTGGTGGCGGGGATCTTGATGAACAGGTTCTCGCGGTCGACCGCCGCCCACAGCTCCCGGGCGGAGGCGAGGGTTGCGTCGGTGTCGAACGCCAGGTCGGGGGCGACCTCGATGGACACCCTGCCGTCGACTCCGCCGGTGGCCTCGAAGACCGGCTTCAGGACGTCGCACGCGGCGCGGACGTCGCCGGTGGTGAGCTCGAAGACCGTCTTGTCGACGTCGGCACCGGAGGCGACCAGGCGGCGTACCTCGTCGTCGTACCGCTCACCGTCGGAGATCGCGCCGGCGAAGATGGTCGGGTTGGTGGTGACGCCGACGACCGACTTGTCCTTGATCAGATCGGCGAGGTTCCCGGTCTCGATCCGCTCGCGGGAGAGGTCGTCGAGCCAGATGGACACTCCGGCGTCGGAGAGCTGCTGGAGGCGTTCGGACATGGGTGCTCCTTCTCTGGGTGCGGCTAGCGACTTGCCTTCTCGACGGACCGGAGGCTGTCCTCGGCGGCGAGTACGACGGCCTCGGCGGTGATCCCGAACTCGCGGTAGATGGTGGCGTAGTCGGCCGAGGCGCCGAAGTGCTCGAGCGAGACGCAGCGGCCGTGCTCGCCGATGACGTCGCGCCAGCCCATGGACACCGCGGCCTCGACGCTGACCCGGGCCTTGACGATCGGCGGGACGACGCTGTCGCGGTAGGCCTGGTCCTGGGCGTCGAACCACTCGCGGCACGGCATCGACACGACGCGCGCGGAGACGCCCTTCTCGGCGAGCTGGTCGCGGGCCTCGACGGCGAGCTGCACCTCGGAGCCGGTGCCGATCAGCACCACGTCGGGGGACCCGCTCTCGGCGTCGATCAGGGTGTAGCCGCCGCGGTGCACGTCGTCGGTGGTGGCGAATCCGTCGGTGCCGCGCGGGAAGACCGGGACGTTCTGGCGGGTCAGGGCGAGGCCCGCCGGGCGGTCGGTGTGACCGAGGATGGTCTGCCAGGCCGCGACCGTCTCGTTGGCGTCGGCGGGGCGGACGACATCCAGGCCGGGGATGGCCCGCAACGCCGCGAGGTGCTCGACCGGCTGGTGCGTCGGGCCGTCCTCGCCGAGGCCGATCGAGTCGTGCGTCCAGACGTAGGTGACGGGCAGCTGCATCAGCGAGGCGAGCCGGACGGCCGGCCGCATGTAGTCGGAGAACACCAGGAAGGTGCCGCCGTAGACGCGGGTGCCGCCGTGGAGGGCGATGCCGTTCATCAGCGAGCCCATGGCGTGCTCGCGGATGCCGAAGTGGAGGACCCGGCCGTAGACGTCGCCCTGGAACTCCTTGGTCGAGAACTCCGCCGGCACGAACGACGGCTCGCCCTTCGGAGTGGTGTTGTTGGACCCGGCCAGGTCGGCGGACCCGCCCCACAGCTCCGGCAGGACCGGCGCGATCGCGGTGAGGATCTCACCGGAGGCCTTGCGGGTGGCGACACCCTTCGGGTCGGCGTCGTACGTCGGGAGCGCGTCGGCCCAGCCGTCGGGGAGGGTGCGGGTCGACATGCGGTCGAAGAGCGCCTTGCCGTCGGGGTTCTTCGCCGCCCACGCGTCGTACCCCTCCTGCCAGGCGGCCTGCTCCTCGCGCCCGCGCTCGACGAGCGACCGGGTGTGGGCGAGCACCTCGTCGGAGACCTCGAACGTCTGGTCGGGGTCGAAGCCGAGGACCTTCTTCGTCGCGGCCACCTCGTCGTCGCCGAGGGCGGACCCGTGTGCCTCGCCGGTGTTCTGGGCGTTGGGCGCCGGCCAGGCGATGATCGTCCGCAGCACGATCAGGCTCGGCTTGTCGGTGACCTTGTCGGCCTTCTCGAGCGCCTTCCAGACCGCGTCGACGTCCTCGGCGTACTCGTGCCCGTCGTGGGTCCAGTCGACAGTCTGGACGTGCCAGCCGTAGGCCTCGTAGCGCCGCCCGACGTCCTCGCTGAACGCGATGTCGGTGTCGCCCTCGATGGAGATCCGGTTGGCGTCGTAGATGAGCGTCAGGTTGCCGAGCTGCTGGTGGCCGGCGATCGAGGACGCCTCGCCGCTGACGCCCTCCTCGAGGTCGCCGTCGCTGCACAGGGCGTAGATGTGGTGGTCGAACGGGCTGGCGCCCTCGGCCGCGTCGGCGTCGAAGAGCCCGCGTTCGCGGCGGGCGGCCATGGCCATCCCGACGGCGTTCGCGACGCCCTGGCCAAGAGGACCGGTGGTGGTCTCGACGCCGGCGGTGTGGCCGTGCTCGGGGTGTCCGGGCGTCTTGGAGCCCCACGTGCGCAGGGCCTTGAGGTCGTCGAGCTCGAGGCCGAAGCCGCCGAGGAAGAGCTGGGTGTAGAGCGTGATGCTGGAGTGGCCGCACGAGAGGACGAACCGGTCGCGACCCGGCCACGACGGGTCGGCGGGGGAGTGCCGCATCTTCTTCTGGAACAGCATGTAGGCGACCGGTGCCAGGCTCATGGCGGTCCCGGGGTGGCCGTTGCCGACCTTCTGAACGGCGTCCATGGCCAGCACCCGGCAGGTGTCCACTGCCTTCGCGTCGAGGTCGGTCCAGTTGAGCTTGGTCACGGGGATCCCTTCACGTCGGCGATCGGCGGGGCCGCCTCGTCGTCGAGCCTACTCACCCGGGGCGATAGACTGCGAGCCGCATCGGAGCCACTCCCACCCGAGGATTTCCACGTGACGTATGTCGGCCAGTCGGCCCGCGCTGTCGAGCAGCCGGAGCCGGCTCGCGCGACGGTCGGCGACGTGGTTGCGGCGTACGTCGGACTCACCAAGCCGCGGGTCATCGAGCTGCTCCTCCTCACCACCGTGCCGGTGATGTTCTTCGCCGCCCGGGGCATTCCCGAGCTCGGACTCGTCGTCGCCACGGTCATCGGCGGCACGCTCTCCGCGGGGTCCGCGTCGGCGCTGAACTGCGTCTACGACCGTGACATCGACGAGCAGATGCGCCGTACCCGCCGACGGGCGCTTCCACGCCACATCGTCTCGCCGCGCGCGGCGCTGGTGTTCGGCCTGGTGCTCGGTGTCGTGTCGACGGTCGTGCTCGCCGTCTGGGTGAACTGGCTGTCGGCGGCGCTGGCGGTGCTCGCGAACGCGTTCTACGTGCTCGTCTACACGATGGTCCTCAAGCGGCGGACCACCCAGAACATCGTCTGGGGCGGCCTCGCCGGCTGCTTCCCGGCGCTGATCGGCTGGACCGCGGTCACCGGCGCGCTGTCGTGGGTGCCGGTGGTGCTGTTCATGGTCGTCTTCTTCTGGACGCCGCCGCACACGTGGGCGCTGGCGCTGCGGTACCGCGAGGACTACGCCAACGTCGACGTGCCGATGCTGCCGGTCGTCGCGCCCGGCGCAGGTCGTGGCGCGCCAGATCGTCGTCTACTCGTGGGTGATGGTGGCGACGTCGCTGCTGCTCTGGCCGGTGGCCGACACGAGCCTGTTCTACCCCGCCGCCGCGGCCGTGCTGGGGGCGGTGTTCCTGGTCGAGGCGCACAAGCTGCTGCGCCGCAGCCGCGGGACCGAGGACCTCACCCGGATCCAGCCGATGCGGCTGTTCCACTCCTCGAACCTGTACCTGTCGCTGCTGTTCGTGGCGGTTGCGCTCGACCCGCTGCTCGGCTGACTGCGCGAGTCCCACGTGCCACAAGATTCACTGGTTAACCAGTGAATCTGCGCACTTCCCACGGCCAACTAGCCGTGGGAAGTGCAAGAAACCCGTGCCCAGTCGCCAGGTCCTTCGCACCAGCCCGGCCGACCCCTCGGATGGTTGAAGAAAAAACTCCGCATTCGAGGCAACTCGGGGCAACCAAACCCGCCGACGGCGCGTCTACCCCCATGTGACGAGCGGCTCGGCCTGTTCACGGGGGTGCAGGCCGAGCTGCCGTCACGCCAATCCCGGCCGCCGCGCCCGCTCACCACGAACGCCGCTCCCGCACATCAGGAGCGCTCAGGCCTCGCGCACCCGCACCAGCACCCACGTCACGCTCGCCGAGATCAGCGCCGCGCCGAGCAGGTGGAAGCCGACCAGCACGATCGGCAGGTCGGTGAAGTACTGCACGAACCCGATCGTCCCCTGCGCCAGCTCGATGCCCAGGAGCAGCACGACCGCCTGCTGCGCCTCCGCGTGGGCGCCGACGGCCCGCAGGGCGAACAGCAGCCCGACGGTCAGGCCCACGAACAGGAAGACCGCGTCGGCGTGCAGCTGGCTGACCTGCAGCGGATTGAGTCCGTTGCGCTCGGTCTCGAGGTCTCCGGCGTGCGGGCCGGCCCCGGTCACCACGGTGCCGACGTAGAGCACGACCCACGCCGCGGCGAACACCAGCCAGGCCAGGGTCACCGCCGGCCCCCGGTTGAGCACCGGGACCGGCACGTCGATCCGCCGCAGGAACAGCACGGCGAGCCCGATGATCGCCAGCGAGCACAGCAGGTGGAACGACACGACCCACGGGTTCAGGTCGGTCAGGACGGTGATCCCGCCGATGATCGCCTGCGCCGGGATCCCGAGCGCCAGCACCGTCGCCAGCACCCGCAGCTCCCGACGACCGGTCTGCCACGCGGCCAGGAAGGTGGCGATCGCGATCGCGACCAGCACGAACGTCAGCATCCGGTTGCCGAACTCGATCGCCGAGTGCACGTCGAGCTCGCCGTGCGGGGTGAACGACCGCTCCGTGCATCGCGGCCAGGTGGGACACCCGAGCCCCGACGCCGTGAGGCGTACGGCGCCACCGGTCACGACCAGCACCATGTTCGCCACGAGCGTCGCCCAGGCGAGCGGCCGCAGCCAGGGGTCCAGGCGGGGCAGGCTCACTCCCACTTGAACGTCCTCGCGGTCAGGAACGCCCCGAGCGCGGCCCACAGCGCGAGCACGCCGAGGTCGCGCCAGGCCGTCACGCCGTCGATCAGCGCCTCCCGCATCGCATCGCCCAGCGCGCCGGACGGAAGCCAGACCACGAACTCGCCGAAGTCGCCGTACGCCGACGCGGGCAGCACCACCGCGCCTCCGGCCATGAGCAGCAGGTAGACCAGGTTCGCCGCCGCCAGCGTCGCCTCGGCGCGGAGCACGCCGGCGAGGAACAGGCCGAGCGAGGCGAACGCGGCCGTGCCGGCAACGATCGCCAGTACGGCGCCCACGACGCCCGGAGCGGGGTCCCAGCCCAGCCCGAACGCCACCAGCGAGAGCACGACGACCTGCAGCGCCTCCACCGCCAGCAGGGCGCACACCTTCCCGGCGAGCAGTCCCGAGCGCGGCAGCGGGGAGGAGCCGAGCCGCTTGATCACGCCGTACCGACGCTCGAAGCCGGTCGCGATCGCCAGCGACGTGAAGGCGGTCGACATCACCGCCAGCGCCAGCACGCCCGGGGTGAAGACGTCGACGGCGGGATGGTCGAAGTCGAGGTCCAGCGCGTCCGAGCCGGCGACGGCACCGACCAGCACGATCACGGGGATCACGATGGCGAGCAGCAGCTGCTCGCCGTTGCGCAGCATCAGCCGCGCCTCCATCCGTGCCTGCGCCGCGACCTGGCGGACCAGCGGCGCCGCGCCGGGCATGGGGGAGAAGGTGCCCGTGGTCATGGCGTCAGCTCCCGTCCGGTCAGCTGGAGGAACACGTCCTCGAGGTTGCGCTGGCCCAGGGTCAGCGACTCGGGCAGCACGCCGGAGTCCTCGCACCACCGCGACACCTTGGCCAGCGTCGTGGCGTCGGCCGGGCCGGTGACGAGCAGGCTCACCTCGTCGAGCTGGGTGACCTCGGTCTGCTCGCCGAGAGTGCGGCGCAGCGACTCGGGCGCGCCGGGCGGGAACGGACGGGTCACGACCAGGCGGATGGTGGCCGCAGCGCCGCCCCGCGTCAGCTCGAGCGGCGACCCGCTCGCGATCAGGCGCCCCCGGTCGATGATGTGGATCCGGTCGGCCAGCCGCTCGGCCTCGTCCATGTAGTGGGTGGTGAGGACGACGGTGACCCCGTCGGAGCGGAGCTCCTCCAGCAGCTGCCAGGTGTCGCGCCGCGCCTGCGGGTCCATGCCCGCGGTCGGCTCGTCGACGAACACGATCTCCGGGCGACCCACCACGGCCATCGCCAGCCCGAGGCGCTGCTGCTGACCGCCGCTCAGCCGCCGGTACGGCGTCCGTCCGCAGTCGCCCAGCCCGAGCCTCTGCGCGAGCATGTCGACGTCCAGCGGGTGTGCGTGCAGCCGGGCGATGTGCTGGAGCATCTCCATCGCGCGCACACCGCCCCACGCACCCCCGGACTGCAGCATCACGCCGATCCGTGGCAGCAGGCGCCGCCGCTCGCGGACGGGGTCGAGCCCGAGCACGCGGACGCTGCCCGCCTGGGGCCGGCGGTAGCCCTCGCAGGTCTCCAGGGTGGTGGTCTTGCCGGCGCCGTTGGGCCCCAGGACGGCCGTGATCGTCGCCGCGCCGACCTCGAGGCTGAGCCCGTCGACGGCGACCTTGTCGCCGTACCGCATCACCAGGCCGTCGACGACGACGGCAGGGGAGGGGGCTGACACGGCGGTCAGTCTAGGGAGCGGTCTGCACGACCATGTCGACGGTGGTGCCCGGTGGTCGCTCGCGGTGATCGATGAGGACGAACTCGTCGGCACCGCAGCCCTCGAAGGCGGCGACACCCTCGGCCGCACCGGCGGGATCCTCGAAGAACGCGCCGGTCACGCGCCGGATGGCGCCGGGGTCGCGCCCGACCTCCGCGCAGTGGCGGTCGAGCACGGCGTTCTTGGCGGGGAAGGCGTCCGGGGTCGACCAGGCGTGCCACAGGTCGGCGTACTCCGCCGCGATCCGCATGGTGCGGCGCTCCCCGCCGCCGCCGATCAGGATCGGCAGCGGGTCCTGGAGCGGCGCGGGCCGGCAGGGAGCGTCCACCAGGGAGTAGTAGGTGCCCGTGATCGTCGTCCGCGGGCGGCGCAACAGCGAGTGCACGACCCGGGTCGACTCCTCGAAGCGGTCCAGCCGGGGCCCGACCGGCGGCAGCTCGATGCCGTAGGCACGGTGCTCGTTGGCCTGCCAGCCGGCGCCGAGCCCGAGCACCACCCGGCCCTCGCTGGCGTGGTCGAGCGCGGCGGCCATGTTCGCGACGACCGCGGGGTGCCGGTAGGTCCCGCCGAGCACGAGCGTGCCCAGTCGCGCCCGCCGCGAGTGTCCCGCCAGGGCCGACAGCAGCGTCCAGCACTCCAGCATCGGGCCGTCGGACACGCCGCCGTCGTTCTCGTGCGGGAGGAAGTGGTCGGGGACGTACAGCGTGTGGACTCCCGCGTCCTCGGCGGCACGCGCGATCTGCAGGAAGTCCGCCCACGGCCGCCCGGGGTCGAGGCACAGGCTCACGTCCATGGTGCGACCGTAGTCGCCGGTGACCCGCGTCACGGGCAAGCGGGTAAGGCTGTCCTTACTTGAAGCGGCCGAAGCAATAAAGGCACACTGATGTTGTGGAATTCGACCAGGGCAAGCTCGTGGCGGCCGGCGACCAGCCGACGCGCGAGCGAGTCGTGCGCTCGATCCTGGTCAACGGGCCGTCGACCGCCGCCGCTCTCGCCGAGCGGCTCGACCTGACGCCCGCCGCCGTACGCCGCCATCTCGACCACCTCCTCGAGGAGGGCATGCTCGAGCCGCGCGAGCCGCGCGCCGCCGCCGCCCGGGGGCGCGGCCGGCCCGCCAAGCTGTTCGCCCTGACCGAGTCCGGGCGCGACCACTTCGACCAGCAGTACGACGACCTGGCGGCGCAGGCGCTGCGGTTCCTGTCGGAGACCGCCGGCGAAGGCGCCGTACGGGAATTCGCCAACCGTCGCGTGGCGTTCATCGAGGAGAGGTTCGACGACACGCTCGCGACCAACCCGCACCTCAGCCCGGTGGAGGCGCTCGCGCAGATCTTCACCGACGAGGGGTACGCCGCGTCCGTGCGCGACCTCCCGGTCGTGGGGGAGCAGCTGTGCCAGCAGCACTGCCCGGTCTCCCACGTCGCCCACGAGTTCCCGCAGCTGTGCGAGGCCGAGACCGAGGCCATCGGCCGGGTCCTCGGTCGCCACGTGCAGCGGCTGGCGACCATCGCCCACGGCGACGGCGTCTGCACCACATGCATTCCGAACCCGGTCAGCACCACCGAGAAGAAGGAGCAGGTCACCACATGACCTCCATCGAAGAGCTCAACCCGGAGCTGAAGGGCATCGGCCGCTACGAGTTCGGCTGGGCCGACTCGGACACCGCCGGCGAAACCGCTCAGCGTGGTCTCAACGACACCGTGGTCCGTGACATCTCCTCGAAGAAGAGCGAGCCGCAGTGGATGCTCGATCTGCGCCTGAAGGGCCTGAAGCTGTTCCACCGCAAGCCGATGCCGCACTGGGGCGCCGAGCTGGACACGATCGACTTCGACAACATCAAGTACTTCGTCCGGTCCACGGAGAAGCAGGCGACCTCGTGGGAAGAGCTGCCCGAGGACATCAAGAACACCTACGACAAGCTCGGCATCCCCGAGGCTGAGAAGCAGCGCCTCGTCGCCGGCGTCGCGGCGCAGTACGAGTCCGAGGTCGTCTACCACCAGATCCGCGAGGACCTGGAGGAGCAGGGCGTCATCTTCGTCGACACCGACACCGCGCTGAAGCAGCACGAGGACCTCTTCAAGGAGTACTTCGGCACCGTCATCCCGGTCGGCGACAACAAGTTCGCGGCGCTCAACACGTCCGTGTGGTCCGGCGGCTCGTTCATCTACGTGCCGAAGGGTGTCCACGTCGACATCCCGCTGCAGGCCTACTTCCGGATCAACACCGAGAACATGGGCCAGTTCGAGCGGACCCTGATCATCGTCGACGAGGGCGCGTACGTGCACTACGTCGAGGGCTGCACCGCCCCGATCTACTCCTCCGACTCGCTGCACTCCGCCGTCGTGGAGATCATCGTGAAGAAGGGCGGCCGCTGCCGCTACACGACCATCCAGAACTGGTCGAACAACGTCTACAACCTCGTCACCAAGCGGGCGACCTGCGAGGCCGGCGCCACCATGGAGTGGGTCGACGGCAACATCGGCTCCAAGGTGACGATGAAGTACCCCGCCGTCTACCTGATGGGCGAGCACGCCAAGGGCGAGACCCTGTCGATCGCGTTCGCCGGCGAGGGCCAGCACCAGGACGCCGGCGCCAAGATGGTGCACGCCGCGCCGCACACCTCGTCGTCGATCCTGTCGAAGTCGGTGGCGCGCGGCGGTGGCCGCACGTCGTACCGCGGGCTGATCCAGATCAACGAGGGTGCCTACGGCTCGAAGTCGAACGTCCTGTGCGACGCGCTGCTGGTCGACCAGATCAGCCGCTCCGACACCTACCCGTACGTCGACATCCGCGAGGACGACGTGTCGATGGGTCACGAGGCGAGCGTCTCGAAGGTCTCCGACGACCAGCTCTTCTACCTCATGTCGCGCGGCATGGAGCAGGACGAGGCGATGGCGATGATCGTGCGCGGCTTCATCGAGCCGATCGCCAAGGAGCTCCCGATGGAGTACGCCCTCGAGCTGAACCGGCTGATCGAGCTGCAGATGGAAGGGGCGGTGGGCTGACGCCCGCCCGGCCGACCTTCCGACGACCCAGAAAGCAGAAGTAGTGACTGTGACCGACACCCCGGCCGTGGCCGAGGCGATCGAGACTGCCAAGGTCTCCTCACATCTCCACCCCGAAGGCTCCTTCGAGGTGGAGGACCACGCCGTCCCCACCGGACGCGAGGAGATCTGGCGGTTCACCCCGCTCAAGCGGATGCGCGGCCTGCACCAGGACGCCGACCTCTCGGCCGACACCGTCCAGGCCGAGGCCCAGGCGCCGGAAGGCGTGGAGGTCGACCAGCTGACCGTCGAGAGCGGCCTGCGTGGCGCCAGCGGGTTCGTGCCGAGCTCCCGCCTGGCCGCGCGCGTGTGGCACGCCGCCAACCGGATCTTCAGCGTGACCATCCCGGCCGAGACGGTGCTCGACCAGCCGGTCATCGTTGACCTGCGCGGCACCGACGTCGAGGGCGGCGCGGCGGTCCACGTGATCGTCAACGCCGAGAAGTTCTCGAAGGCCACCGTCGTGTTCCGCTACACCGGGTCCGCGACCCTGGCCGACCTCGCCGAGTTCGTCGTCGGCGACGGCGCCCAGCTCACCGTCGTGAACATCGACGACTGGGAGGACGACGCCGTCCACGCCGGCCACCGCTTCGCCAGGGTCGGCCGCGACGCCGCGTTCAAGCACGTCGACGTGTCGTTCGGCGGTGACGTGGTCCGCCACGACACCACCGCGACGTACGCCGGCCCGGGCGGCTCGGTGGAGATGCTCGGCCTCTACTTCGCCGACGAGGGCCAGCACATCGAGCACCGGCTGTTCGTCGACCACAACGAGCCGCAGACCAAGAGCAACGTCGTCTACAAGGGCGCGCTGCAGGGCCAGGGTGCCCACACGGTGTGGATCGGCAACGTGCTGATCCGCAAGGTCGCCGAGGGCATCGAGACCTACGAGGAGAACCGCAACCTCGTCCTCACCGACGGCTGCCAGGCCGACTCGGTGCCGAACCTCGAGATCGAGACCGGCGAGATCACGGGTGCCGGCCACGCGTCCGCGACCGGCCGGTTCGACGACGAGCAGCTCTTCTACCTCCGCTCGCGCGGCGTCGAGGAGTCCGAGGCGCGCCGCCTGGTCGTCCACGGGTTCTTCAACGACCTGATCCGCAAGATCGACGTGCCCGAGCTGGAGGAGCAGCTGGTCGCGACCGTCGAGGCCGAGCTGGCCAAGAACGCGCTGAAGGCCTTCTGATGGCGTTCCAACGTGCCTGCTCGATCAGCGAGGTGCCCACCGACGAGGCGCTCGGCGTCACCGTCGGAGCCCTCGACCTGGCGATCGCCCGCGACGGCGAGGAGTTCTTCGCCATCCAGGACGAGTGCTCGCACGCGACCGTGCCCCTGAGTGAGGGCGAGGTCGCCGACGGGACCGTCGAGTGCTGGCTGCACGGGTCGTGCTTCGACCTCCGCACCGGCAAGCCCACCCACCTGCCGGCCACCGAGCCGGTCGCCATCTTCCCCGTCGACGTACGCGACGGCGACGTGTACGTCGACATCGAGACCACCCTGAACGGAGTCACCCCATCATGAGCACGCTCGAGATCAAGGACCTGCACGTCTCGGTCGACACCGAGGACGGCGCCAAGGAGATCCTCAAGGGCGTCACGCTGACCATCAAGGACGGCGAGACGCACGCGATCATGGGCCCCAACGGGTCCGGCAAGTCGACCCTGGCCTACTCGGTCGCCGGCCACCCGAAGTACGACATCACCGGCGGCACGGTGACCCTCGACGGCGCTGACGTGCTGGCGATGACCGTCGACGAGCGCGCCCGCGCCGGCCTGTTCCTGGCCATGCAGTACCCCGTCGAGGTGCCGGGCGTGTCGGTCTCCAACTTCCTGCGGACCGCCAAGACCGCGCTCGACGGCGAGGCCCCGAAGCTGCGCACCTGGGTCAAGGACGTCAACAAGGCGCTCGAGCAGCTCAACCTGGACCCGTCGTTCGGTACCCGCTCGGTCAACGAGGGCTTCTCCGGCGGCGAGAAGAAGCGCCACGAGATCGCCCAGCTCGAGCTGCTCAACCCGCAGATCGCGATCCTCGACGAGACCGACTCCGGCCTCGACATCGACGCGCTCAAGATCGTCGCCGAGGGCGTGAACCGGTTCCGTGGCCAGGAGGGCCGCGGCGTCCTGCTGATCACGCACTACACGCGGATCCTGCGCTACATCACGCCCGACTTCGTGCACGTCTTCGTCGACGGCAGGATCGCCGAGGAGGGCGGCCCCGAGCTCGCCGAGCAGCTCGAGGCCGAGGGCTACGACAAGTACCTGAAGAAGGCGGCGGTCTGACCATGACGCAGCTGGAAGGCCTCCTCCCCGAGCTGGAGGTCATCCGCAAGGACTTCCCGATCCTCGAGCGCACGCTCGCGGGCGGGGTCCCGCTGGTCTACCTCGACAGCGCCAACACCTCGCAGAAGCCGCAGGTCGTCATCGACACGATGGTCGACCACCTCGAGCGGCACAACGCCAACGTCGCCCGCGCCATGCACCAGCTCGGCGCGGAGTCGTCGGAGGCGTTCGAGGCCGCGCGTGACCGGGTGGCGGCGTTCATCAACGCCCCCAGCCGCGACGAGGTGGTGTTCACCAAGAACGCCTCCGAGGCGCTGAACCTGGTCGCCAACACCCTGGCCTGGGCCCGCGGCGACCTGTCCATCGGCGAGGGCGACGAGGTCGTCATCACCGAGATGGAGCACCACTCCAACATCGTGCCGTGGCAGCTGCTCACCGAGCGCAAGGGCGCGACCCTGCGCTGGTTCGGGCTGACCGACGACGGACAGCTCGACCTGTCGAACATCGACGAGCTCATCAACGAGCGCACCAAGGTCGTCTCGCTGACCTGGGTCTCCAACATGCTCGGCACCATCAACCCGGTCGCCGACATCGCCCGCCGCGCACACGAGGTCGGCGCGATCGTGGTCGTCGACGGCTCGCAGGCCGCTCCGCAGCTGCCCGTCGACGTCCAGGCCGTCGACGCCGACCTGGTGGCGTTCACCGGCCACAAGGTGGTCGGCCCGACCGGCATCGGCGTCCTGTGGGGCAAGCGCGCGATCCTCGACCAGCTGCCGCCGTTCCTCGGCGGCGGCGAGATGATCGAGACGGTCGCCATGGAGCGGTCGACGTACGCCGGGATCCCGCACAAGTTCGAGGCCGGCACCCCGCCGATCGTCGAGGCGGTCGGGCTCGGTGCGGCCGTCGAGTACCTCTCGCACATCGGCATGGACAACATCCATCGCCACGAGCAGGCGATCACGGCGTACGCACTCGAAGGCCTGCAGACCGTGCCCGGGCTGACCGTCCTCGGCCCGCTCGACGCCACCGGGCGCGGGGGAGCGATCAGCTTCGAGATCGACGGCGTGCACCCGCACGACGTGGCCCAGGTGCTCGACTCGCGCGGCGTGGCCGTGCGCGCGGGACATCACTGCGCCAAGCCGTGCCACGCGCGGTTCGGGGTGCAGAGCTCGACCCGGATGTCGTCGTACCTCTACACGACGCCCGACGAGATCGACGCGCTGGTCGACGGCCTGGAATACACCCGCTCGTACTTCAAGTTGAGTTGATCGATGTCCCAGGATCTTGACGCGCTGTACCAGGAGATCATCCTGGATCACTACAAGAACCCTCACAACAAGGGCCTGCGCGACCCGTTCGAGGCTGAGGTGCACCACGTCAACCCGACGTGTGGCGACGAGGTGACCCTGCGGGTCCACCTCGCCGACGGCGTCGTGTCCGACGTGTCGTACGACGCCGTGGGCTGCTCGATCTCGCAGGCCTCGGCGTCGGTGCTGACCGACCTCGTGATCGGCAAGCAGGTCGACGAGGCCCTGTCCATCCACGAAGAGTTCCTGACCCTGATGCAGGGTCGCGGCACCGTCGAGCCCGACGAGGACGTCCTCGAGGACGGCATCGCGTTCGCCGGCGTCGCGAAGTTCCCGGCCCGCGTCAAGTGCGCGCTACTGTCGTGGATGGCCTGGAAGGACGCCACCGCGCAAGTCATGGAGGAGAGCAATGGCTGACCACAGCGACCTGCCCGAGGTCCCCGAGGCCACATCACCGGGATCACCGGGGTCACCGGGCGGCAGCGCCACGGCGACCGTCACCAAGGACGACGTCACCGAGGCGATGAAGGACGTCGTCGACCCCGAGCTCGGGATCAACGTCGTCGACCTCGGCCTCGTCTACGACGTACACCTCGACGAGGGCCACAACGTCGTCCTCGACATGACGCTCACCTCGGCGGCCTGTCCGCTGACCGACGTCATCCAGGACCAGACCAACTCCGCACTGGAGGGCCTGGTCAACGACGTCGCGATCAACTGGGTCTGGATGCCCCCGTGGGGCCCCGACAAGATCACCGAGGACGGCCGCGAGCAGCTGCGCGCCCTCGGCTTCAACGTCTGAGCCGCGAGTCCGCGACGGGCGGGTCGAGACCTATGGCCCGAGTCGTCCGCCTGACGGGGGCGAATACACCCTCCTGAGGCGGACGACCCTACGGTTGTCGGGTGAGCTCCGTCCGGATCCCTGCCGCCCGCATCGAGCGCTGGGTGCTCAACTTCAACGGCCGGCACGGCACCACCGGGCTGACCGTGAGCGACGGGGCGCTGCACGGGGCGGCGTCCGACGGGTCGACGTTCACGGCGCGGCTCCCGTTCGGTGAGGAGTACCACGGGCTGCCCGAGGCCGCCGCGTTCTCGGCCGAGGTGACCGCGCCCGACGCCTGGGGCGTGTTGCTGGTCCGCAAGGGCGGCTTCGCGGTGGCCCGGCTGGCGGGGGAGCGGATCGTGGAGTCCAAGGTCGGCCAGCGCCACGTGCAGGGACGCACCAAGGCCGGCGGGCAGAGCCAGCAGCGGTTCGCCCGGCGCCGCGACAACCAGGCGCGCCAGGCGTTCGAGGCTGCTGCGGGGCACGCCGTACGCATCCTCGGCGAGCTGCCTCCGGCGGCCGCCGTCGTGACCGGTGGCGACCACACCGCCGTCGACGAGGTGCTCACCGACACGCGGCTCGGGCATCTCGCGGTCGTCGAGCCCTGGCTGCCGGTGCCCGACCCGAAGCGCGACGTGCTCGAGGAGGCCGTACGCGAGGCGTGCGCAGTCCCGATCGAGGTGCGCAACGCCTGAGCGGGCGTCAGCTCCGCCCGACCGCCTCCTCCTCGCGCTCGCGCTTGGCCTCCAGCTCCTCGGTGGACAGCGAGCCGCCCAGCTTCCGGGTGATGGCGTACAGCACCAGCGCAACGGCCCACGACCCGAGGCCGAGCAGCAGCTGGGAGCGGGTGTCGGAGTTCACGCCGAGCTGCACCAGCACGCCCAGCACGCCGAGGATCGTCACGATCGTCAGGAACGGGTAGGCCCACATCCGCACGACCAGGTCCTCGTCGGGCGTACGACGCCGCAGCACCAGCTGGGAGATCGCGATCAGCAGGTAGACGAACAGGATCACCGCGCCGGAGGAGTTCAGCAGGAAGAGGAAGACCGTGTCGGGCGAGGCGTACGCCGCGATCACGCTGAGGAAGCCGATGACGGTCGAGAACAGGATCGCCCACATCGGCACGCCGCGGCCGCTCACCTGCACCAGCCGCTTCGGCGCCTCGTGCCGCTCGGCCAGCACGAACAGCATCCGCGAGGCCGTGTACAGCCCGGAGTTGAGGCAGGAGAGCACGGCCGTGAGGACGACCGCGTTCATGATGTGGTCGGCGTACGGGATGCCCATCTCGGTGAACGCGGCGACGTACGGCGAGGCGCCGAGCTCGTTGTCGTCCCACGGCACGATGCAGACCAGCAGGATCATCGAGCCGACGAAGAACGTGGCCACGCGGAGGATGACCGACTGGGTGGCCCGGGCGATCGCCCGCTTCGGGTCCTTGGACTCGGCCGCGGCGATGGTCGCGATCTCGGCCCCGACCATCGAGAAGACCACGACGACGATGCTGGAGAAGATCGCCCCGACGCCGTTGGGGAAGAACCCGCCGTGGTCGGTCATGTTGCTGACGTCGAACGACTGGTCCGGCCACAGCCCGAGCACGAACAGCGACCCGAGGAACAGGAACACCATGATCGCCGCCACCTTGATGCCGGCGAACCAGTACTCGAACTCGCCGTAGGAGCGCACCGAGAACAGGTTGGTCGCGGTCATCAGGACCATGAGCACGAGCGAGAGCAACCAGAGCGGTACGTCGATCCAGAAGCGCAGGATCTCGGCACCGGCGACGGCCTCGAAGCCGACCACGATCACCCAGAAGTACCAGTAGAGCCACGCCGTCGAGAAGCCCGCCCAGCCGCCGAGGGCGCGGCGTGCGTAGTCGGCGAAGGAGCCCGTCGACGGGTGCGCGGTCGCCATCTCGCCGAGCATCCGCATCACCAGGATGATCAGCAGGCCGGTCACCGCATAGCTGAGGAACGCAGCCGGGCCGGTCTCGCTGATCACCACGCCCGAACCGACGAACAGCCCGGCCCCGATGACGCCGCCGATCGCGATCATCGTCAGGTGCCGCTGCTGGAGCCCCTTCTGCAGCCCCGGCGTTCCGGTTGGGGCTCCGGTCGGGGTGGCAGGCGTGGACTGCGACATGGGGCGCTCCTCACTGCGGGGATCAGTGGCCCGAGACGGCCTCTCACCAAGACCCCTACCCGATCGCGCCCGCTCTGAATCCCGGGGGTCAGCCGTCGAGCTCGCGCTCGAGCGCGCGGCGCCGCTCCTCCCAGCGCGAGGAGATGCCACGCATCTCCTCACTCACGAAGCGCAGGAACTCGCGGGTCACGCGCAGCCGCCGGTACGCCGGATCGGTGTCACCGACGCTCTCGACCGCCGAGTCGAGGGCCGCGAGCATCGGCCGGTATGCCTGGTCCTCGCGCATCATCGCCTCGTGCCACGCGTCGTCGTCGACGACGTACACGTCGCGGCGTGAGCCGCGTTCGCGTTCGCGCCGCAGCATCCCGACCCGCGACAGGTAGTTCACCGCCCCCGAGATGCCGGCCGGGCTGACCCGGAGCGCGTCGGCGAGCTCGGCGGCCGTCATCCGGCCGTCGTCGTCGACGAGCAGCGCCGCGAACACCCGCGACGGCAGCCGGGGGAGGCCGGCGTCGGTGAGCGCGCCGGCCATGCGTTCCACGAAGCGCTCACGCTCGGTCGGGTCGGCCATGCAGAGATATTACAAGATTCAGAAACTTCTGAACATTGGGTAGAGTGAAGACCGTGACCACAGACAGCGACTCCCCGGTCGAGATCCGGGGCCTGGTCAAGACCTTCGGCAACGTCCGCGCCCTCGACGGCCTCGACCTGACGGTGGCTCGCGGCGAGGTGCACGGCTTCCTCGGCCCCAACGGCGCCGGCAAGTCCACGACCATCCGGGTGCTCCTCGGCCTGCTGCGCAAGGACGCCGGGGAGGTCAGCCTCTTCGGTGGCGACCCGTGGCGCCAGGCGGCCGCCCTGCACCGCCGGCTCGCCTACGTCCCCGGCGACGTGAACCTCTGGCCCAACCTCACCGGCGGCCAGGCGATCGATCTGCTGGGCCGGCTCCGCGGCGGGCTCGACGAGAGGCTGCGAGCCGAGCTGATCGAGCGGTTCGAGCTCGACCCGACGAAGAAGGGACGCAGCTACTCCAAGGGCAACCGGCAGAAGGTGGCGCTGGTCGCCGCGCTGTCCTCGGACGTCGAGCTGCTCGTGCTCGACGAGCCGACCTCGGGCCTCGACCCGCTCATGGAGGCCGTCTTCCAGGAGTACGTCGACCGGTTCCGCGACGACGGGCACGCCGTACTCCTGAGCAGCCACATCCTGGCCGAGGTCGAACGCCTGTGTGACCGGGTCAGCATCATCCGGGCCGGCCGGTGCGTCGAGTCCGGCACCCTCGCCGACCTCCGCCACCTCACGCGTACGTCGATCGGCGCCGAGCTGGCGACCCCACCCGAGGCGTTGCGCGGCCTGCCGCACATCCACGACCTCGTGATCGAGGGCAACCGGGCTCGGTTCCAGGTCGAGCCCAGCGGCCTGGACGCCGCCCTCGACACCCTCCAGGCGGCCGGCGTGCGGTCGCTGACCAGCCAGCCGCCGACGCTCGAGGAGCTGTTCCTGCGCCACTACGGCGAGCAGATCGACGACGAGGAGCCGGCCGACTCATGACCATGAGTGGCCTGGCCGGCACCACCCTGCTGCTGCGCACGTTCCTCTGGCGGGACAAGTGGCTGTACCTCTGGTGGACCATCGGCGTGACCATCCTGTACTGGAGCCAGGCGGTCAGCATCGACGGGCTCTACCAGACCCAGGCGGACTTCGAGAAGGCCGCCGCGAGCATGGAGGGCAACGCCGCCTTCATCGCGATGACCGGCCCGGCCCGCGCCCTCGACACCATCGGCGGACAGGTCGCCTGGCAGTCCACCGCGTTCGGCGCGATCTGCGCCGGCCTGATGAGCATGTTCATCATCGGCCGCCACACCCGCGCCGAGGAGGAGTCCGGGCGTGACGAGCTGGTCCGCGCCGCCGCCATCGGCCGGCAGGCGCCGATGACCGCGGCGGTCGTCGACGCGATGCTCGCCAACGTCGCGCTCGGCGTTTTCGTCGCCCTCAGCCTGGCGACGTACCCGCTCGAGACGGCGGACTCGATCGCCCTCGGCGTGGGCCTGACGCTGACGCGGGTGGGTGTTCACCGGCACCGCCCTGATCGCGGCGCAGCTCACGGCCAGCACCCGCTCCATGTACGGCATCGCCGGCGCGGTGATCGGCGTCGCCTACGTGCTCCGCGCCGTCGGCGACGTGGGCGCGAGCGCCCTGAGCTGGCTCTCGCCGATCGGGTGGTACCAGGGCATGCACGCGTTCTCCGGCCTCCGCTGGTGGCCCGCCCTGCTCCTGCTGGCCGGAGCCGCGGTCGCGACGTTCGCGGCGTACGCCGTGTTCCAGCGTCGCGACATCGGGTCCGGCGTCCTGGCTGCCCGGCCGGGTCCCGACCGCGCGGGACCCGGGCTGCGCGGCCCGTTCGGCCTGGCCTGGCACCTCCAGCGGGCGTCGGTGATCGGCTGGGCGGCCGGGCTGTTCCTCATGGGGCTGGCCTACGGCTCGATCGGCGACGACGTGGGCGACCTGGTCGGCGACTCCGAGACCACCCAGGAGGTGTTCCTGCAGGGCGCCACCGACCTGGTCGAGGGCTTCTACGCGACCGCGCTGCTGATGCTGGCCCTGATCGCGTGCGGCTTCGCGATCTCCTCGGCGCTCCGGCCGCGCGGCGAGGAGGAGGCGGGACGGGTCGAGACCCTGCTCGCCACCGCCCTGAGACGCCGCGACTGGCTGCTCGGCCACGTCGCGGTGACGGTGCTGGGCGTCGTGGCGGTGCTCGCGCTGGCCGGCCTGGGTCTCGGCCTCGGCTATGCGCTGGTCACCGGCGACGGCGACGCCGTGGGCCGCTACCTGCTCCCGCTGCTGTCGTACGTCGCGCCCGTGCTCGTGCTGTCCGGCGTGGCCCGGCTGCTGGTGGGGGTCAACCCTCGGCTCGGCGTGCTGGCCTGGCTGCCGCTGGGGCTCGCGTTCGTGGTGATGTTCTTCGGCGACCTGCTGGGCCTGCCGCAGTGGCTGCAGGACCTCTCGCCGTTCGAGCACCTCGCGCTGGTGCCGGCCGAGGACTTCGCGTGGGCGCCGTTCCTGGCCCTCGCGCTCCTGGCCGCCGCGGTGAGCATCGCCGGACAGGTCGCGTTCGCTCGCCGCGACGTCCACTGAACGGGGCGTCCGCTCTGTCAGGATGACCGCATGTGGCAGCCCCAGCCCGGGTGGCACGCGATGCCGGGTGGCACCGGCACGTCCACGATCGGTGTCTGGCGGGCGGTCCTCGGTGAGCGTCCGGTCGCGGTCAAGCGGCTCGCCGCCCCTGCCGAGCACGACCCGGCGGAGCTGAGCGACCGCCGGCACTTCGCCTACTGGCGGCGGGCTGCCGACGTCGTCACGTCCGGCATCGTGGTGGCGACGCCCGGGCTGCGGAGCCCGCTCGACGCGTCGGTCGAGGAGGACGTCGACGGCATCACCCTCGTCTCCGACTGGGTCGAGGATGCCGCCAACAGCGGCCTGTTCGCCGCGCACGCCATCGGCCGGTTCGCCGGCTCCGACCTCGGCGACGTCCCGTGGCTGGCGCGCGACCTGCTCCGCGACCGGCTTGCGCGGGTCGAACGCCGGGGCGGGTGGAAGACGTTGGCGCGGACCACGGTCGCCGACGTGGCCGACGTGCTGTGGCGACGCCGCGAGCAGTTCCTGGACGAGCTCGACGCCCTCACCCAGGTGCCCCAGCACGGGGATCCGGTGCCGGCCAACCTCCCGGGGCGGGAGGCCGACGAGGTGGTCGCCATCGACTGGGGGATGCTCGGCCATGGTCCGGTCGGTGCGGACCTGGGCTACTACGTGCTCTCGGCGCGCGAGGAGTTCGAGCCGCTGCTCGACGCCTACCTGATGGGGCTCCCGGACGGCCTGGCCACCCGCGAGGAGGCCGCTCTCGGCGCCCGGGTCACCGCCGTGTACACCGTCTTGAACCGCGCCGACTGGGCGCTGGCCCGCGTCGCCGGTGGCGAGGGCGCGCTCGCGTCGAAGTACCGGCACCCGGCCGTGGCCCCGCACCTGCGGGCGCTGCAACGGCAGTTCCCCCAGATCGAGGCCCTGCTGGGTGAGTCCGGCTAGAGCGACGAGGCGGAGAACGTGTCGCAGGCCTCCAGGCTGCCCTGCTCGTATCCGGTCATGAACCAGCGGACCCGCTGCGCTGCCGACCCGTGGGTCCAGCCCTCCGGGTCGACGCGTCCCGATCCGGCCTTCTGGATCCGGTCGTCGCCGACCGCCTTCGCGGCGGCCACAGCCTGGGCGATGTCGTCCTGGGTCAGGTCCGCGATCAGGGCCTGGCCCGAGGCGTCGTCGGTCGAGGTGGCGCGCCCGCCCACATGCCGGCGTAGCAGTCGGCCTGCAGCTCGAGGCGTACGGCGTCGCTCTCCGGGCCCTGCCGGGTGCGGACCTCGTCGGTGGCGCCGGTGAGGTTCTGGATGTGGTGTCCGTACTCGTGGGCGAGCACGTAGGGCTCCACGAAGGCACCGCTCGGCCCGTTGAGCTGCCGGTCGAGCACGTCGCGGAAGAAGGTCGTGTCGAGGTAGATCGTCGCGTCCGGAGGGCAGTAGAACGGGCCCACGGCGCTGCTCGCGTTGCCGCAAGCCGTGGCGACCCCGCCGCTGAAGGTGACGACGTCCCGTTCCGGCTGGAACGTGAGCCCGGCCTGGTCGGGCAGCGTCTCCGACCAGTAGTCGTACAACGAGTTCTCGACCGCGACCCGCGCGCAGTCGACGTCCTCGTTGGCGTCCGAACCGGTCTGGCAGTTGGCGTAGCGCTCCGTGTCCTCGCCGGAGAACCGCCCGGTGTCGAGGCCACCGCCGGGGAGTCCTGACCCGCCGGTGCCGTCGCCCAGGATCTGGGTGGCGACCAGGAACAGGACGACGATGAGGACACCCCCGATCCCGCCGCCCACCGCCTTGCCGGGGAGTGCGACACCACTTCCTCCGCCCGAGCGACCGCGGCCCCGGTCGGACACGCGCCGGGTGTCGAGCCTCGCCTTGGGGTTGAACCGCACGTCGCACACCTTCCCGTCGTTGGGAGCCAGTACCCACCCGCCTAGACTGACCACCCTCATGATCACCGCCCAGCACCTGGAAGTCCGTGCGGGGGCCCGTCTACTCATGGAGAACGTCAGCTTCCGGGTTGCTGCCGGCGACAAGGTCGGCCTGGTCGGCCGCAACGGTGCGGGCAAGACGACGCTGACGAAGATCCTCGCCGGGGACGGGCTGCCCGCGTCCGGCAGCGTCCTCGCGACCGGTGAGGTCGGGTACCTCCCGCAGGACCCGCGCATCGGCAACCCCGACGTCGTCGCGCGCGAGCGGATCCTCTCGGCGCGCGGGCTGGACGAGGTCGTGCGCAAGCTCCGGGACGCGGAAACGGCGATGGGGAGCGAGGACCCCGAGGTCCGCGAGCGCGCGATGCGGAGGTACTCCCGCGCCGATGCCGAGCTGCACGCCGGCGGTGGGTACGCCGCCGAGTCCGAGGCTGCCCAGATCGCGCACAGCCTCGGCATCGAGGACCGGGTGCTGGCCCAGCCGCTGAAGACGCTCTCGGGCGGGCAGCGCCGGCGCGTGGAGCTGGCCCGGATCCTCTTCTCCGGCGCCGAGACGCTGCTGCTGGACGAGCCGACCAACCACCTCGACGCCGACTCGATCGTGTGGCTGCGCGACTTCCTCAAGGCGCACCGGGGCGGGCTCGTGGTGATCAGCCACGACACCGCCCTGCTGGAGGCCACGGTCAACCGGGTGCTCCACCTCGACGCCAACCGCGCCGAGATCGACGTCTACAACATGGGCTGGACGGCGTACCTCCAGCAGCGCGAGACCGACGAGAAGCGCCGCAAGCGGGAGCGGGTCAACGCCGAGAACAAGGCGAAGACGCTCACCGACCAGGCCAACAAGATGCGCGCGAAGGCGACCAAGGCCCAGGCCGCGCAGTCGATGCTCAAGCGCGCCGAGAAGCTGCTGGCCGGGGTCGAGGGCGAACGGCGCGCGGACCGCGTCGCGCGGATCAAGTTCCCGGCTCCCGCGGCCTGCGGGAAGACGCCGCTCACGGCGGCCGAGCTGTCGAAGTCCTACGGCTCGCTCGAGGTGTTCACCGACGTCGACCTGGCGATCGACAAGGGCTCGCGCGTGGTGATCCTGGGGCTCAACGGCGCCGGGAAGACCACGCTGCTGCGGATCCTCGCCGGCGTCGACCGGGCCGACACCGGCGAGGTGACGCCCGGCCATGGCCTCAAGCTGGGCTACTACGCCCAGGAGCACGAGACGCTCGACACCTCGCGCACCGTCCTCGAGAACCTGCACTCCGCCGCGCCCCAGCTCGCCGACACCGAGGCTCGGTCGGTGCTGGGGTCGTTCCTGTTCTCCGGCGACGACGCGAACAAGCCGGCCGCCGTGCTGTCCGGCGGGGAGAAGACCCGGCTGGCGCTGGCGATCCTCGTGGTGTCCAGCGCCAATGTGCTGTTGCTCGACGAGCCCACCAACAACCTCGATCCCGCGTCGCGCGAGGAGGTGCTCGCCGCGATCCGCACCTACGAGGGCGCGATCGTGCTGGTCACCCACGACGAGGGAGCCGTCCACGCGCTGGAGCCCGACCGGGTGCTGATCCTCCCCGACGGCGTCGAGGACCTCTGGAACGCCGAGTACGCCGACCTCGTCGCGCTCGCGTAGAGAGGCGTCGCCGCCGTCCCTGAAACTGGGGAACTCCCGCTCCGCCACCGGCCTTCCGGCCGACCGTCCTGACAAGGTGACGGTCCCCTCTCGGAAGGTCCGTTCATGCTCTTCCAGCAGCCCGCCGGCGTGCCGCTCGACGCTCCTGTCGACCCCGGCGCACTGCTCGCTGCGATGGTCGGTGTCGTCTTCTTCTCGATGCTGACGGCCGTGACGCGGGCCCGGCCCCTGGCGCTGGTGTGGCGGGTGTGCGCGCTCGTGTGTGCTGCCTTCCCGGTCGTGCAGGCGATGTCGTGGTGGAGCGTCAACGACCCGACCGGGACCCTGTCGACGGGTAGTCCGGGGGCCGTGGAACGCCTGCTGGGCATGGCGCCGACCCTCCCGCAGCTCCCGGACCTGAGCCAGGCCCGTCCGCCCGAGGGGCTGGAGATCATGGCGTTGGTGTGGGCGGTCGCGCTCGTCGGCTTCTTCCTGCTCACCGTGCGCGGGTCCCGGCAGACGCGCTGAACGAGGGCCCGACGATGAGCACGACGACGCAGGACCGGCCGAGCGCCCCACTCCCGCAGCGCCGCCGCCGCGCGCTGCGTTGGGTGCTGATCGCGACGTTGGCCGTGGCCCTGCTCGTCCCGTTCGTCAGGTACGAGCGGGGTCAGAACCAGGACCGCGTGATGCGCAACGAGGTGCGCGCCGCGTTCGCCGACATCGCCGACCAGCGGTGGGCGTGCGGCTGGGGGGACGACGACCGGACATGGAGCCTCGGCTGCGACCTTCGTGGTGGAGGCGAGTTCGCGCCCGCGGTCACCTTCGAGGCGTTCGACGCGCCCGTGGACCTGGAGAGCACGCTCTCGGAGGAGCGGAGCGAGCACCTGGAACAGGTCGCCCAGGACCACTCCGGTTACCAGTCGCGACTGACGCTGCTCGAGACCCGGGACTGGGTGCCGGACGCGGGCGGGGAGGTCTGGGGCCACGTGTCCCGGTGGCAGGTCGACTACAACCAGCCCGACGCGGGATATCCCGTGTACAGCGAGGTCCTCCGGTACGCCGACAAGCCGTTCGGAGTCACGGTGTACGCCCGGAGCCTCGAGGAGCTGGACGACGTCGTGGCCTCACTGACCCTTCCGGACCCGGGTGGGCTTCCGGACTAGCCGGTCGGTGGGGTCTCGGAGAGCAGCACGACCTTTCCCATGGTGGCCCGGGCCTCCAGGTCGGCGTGCGCGCGGGCAGCATCGGCCAGCGGGTACGTCGTGACCAGCGGCCGCCACTCACCGGCCGCGTGCCGCTCCAGCGCACGGCCGGCCAGCCCGGGGATGCCACCGGGGAGAGCGACCATCCGCGCGCCGAGGCTCCAGGAGACGCTGATCCCGCCCGAGACCACGTCGGACGTCTCGAACCGGGTCGGCGAGCCGGCCGAGTAGCCGAACATGACGTGCCGGCCACCGGGGGAGAGCAGCTCCAGGCCGCTGCGGCCGACCGCGCCCCCGACGCCGTCGTACACCAGGGAGACGCCGCCGACCTCGCGGCGTACCGCGTCGGCCCAGTCGTCATCGCTGTAGTCGACGACGAGGTCCGGGCCCAGCTCCTTGAGCCGCGCCAGCTTGTCCGCGCCCCGGGCGGCGGCGACGACGCGGGCACCGGTCGCGTGCGCGGCCTGGACCAGGAGCCAGCCGAGTCCACCGGCGGCGGCCGGGACGAGCACGGTGTCGCCGCTGGTCGGTGGCTCCAGCTCCAGGATGCCCTGGGCGGTGCGTCCGGTGCCGACCATGGCCACGGCATCGGCGAGGTCCACGTGTTCCGGGACCGGGAAGAGCAGGTCGGGGGTCGTGACCGCCTGCTCGGCGTACCCGCCGGGCACCAGCCCGAGGTGTGCGACCACCCTGCGGCCGAGCCAGGAGGTGTCGACGCCGTCGCCCACCAGGTCGACGACGCCGGCCACCTCCCTGCCCGGGATGGTCGGCAGCTCGGGTGGCGGGAGCGGGCCCGGCTCGCCGCGGCGCAGGCTCGTGTCGAGGAGGTGGACCCCACTCGCGGCCACCGCGATCCGGACCTGGCCGGCGGCCGGGTGGAGGTCGGGCAGTTCGTCGAGGACGAGGTTGGAGGCGGGGCCGAACTCGTGCAGCCTGATCGCGCGCATGCACGCACATTCGACAACTTCAAGCACGCTTGAAGTCAAGGTGGTGCGGTCGGGTGTCGGTGGGGGTTCCTACACTTCGGGCATGACCCCTGACGAGCTGGCCGCCGCCGGTCTCCGCTACGCCGTCGACGGCGCCGTGGCCACGATCACCCTCGACCGGCCCGAGGTGCGCAACGCCCAGACGCCGACCATGTGGCGCGCACTCGCTGCGATCGGGCGCGCGATCCCCGACGACGTCCGGGTGGTGGTCGTCCGTGGCGCCGGGAAGAGCTTCTCCGCCGGGCCTCGATACCGCGATGCTCGATCCCGGAGGAGGGGACGGTCGGGAGTCGGTGGTCGGCCTGCTCGCCCTGTCGGACGACGAGATGTCGGCGACGATCGACGAGTACCAACAGGGGTTCACGTTCCTGCGCGACCCGCGGTTCGTGTCGGTCGCGGTGGTGCAGGGATACGCCGTGGGCGCGGGCTTCCAGCTGGCGCTGGCGTGCGACCTGCGCGTGGTGGCCGACGACGCCCAGTTCTGCATGAAGGAGGCTGCGCTCGGGCTGGTGCCCGACCTGACGGGAACAAAACCCCTGGTCGAGGCGGTTGGCTACGCAAGGGCTCTGGAGATCTGCGCGACCGCCCGCATGGTGGGTGCCGCCGAAGCCGTCGACACCGGGCTTGCGACGGCCGTCGTACCTCTGGGCGACCTCGACGCCACCGTCGATGACCTGGTCGCCGCCCTGACCGAGCCCCTGGCGGGCGCGGTTCGTGAGACCAAGGCGCTGCTGCTCGCGGCGTCGAGCCGGTCACTGGACGAGCAGCGCCGCTTCGAGCGGGAAGCCCAGGTCCGTCGGTTCCGTGAGCTGGCCGGCCTGTTGGCGGGCCAGGGATAGAAGAGGGGGTCCTGATGTCGGGGATGGGAATCATGGGGCCGGCCTGGCGCTCGCTCAGGTCCGACCGCAGCGTCGTCAACGAGACGATCGACCGGCGTACCGTCCGCCGGGTCCTCGGCTTCGCGCGCCCGCACCGTCGGCTGATCGCGGGCTTCCTCGCCCTCACGGTCATCGACTCCTGTCTCGTGGTCGTGACTCCGCTGCTGATCCAGCGGATCGTCGACGACGGCATCCTCAAGGGAAACCACACGCTGGTCACGGTGCTGGCCCTCGGCATGGTCGCGGTCGCGCTCGTCGGCGCCCTGCTCGCCATCGGCTCGGGATACCTCTCCTCGCGCATCGGCGAGGGCCTGATCTTCGACCTGCGGACCGTCGTGTTCGGCCACGTCCAGCGTCAGTCACTGGCGTTCTTCACCCGCACCCAGACCGGTGCGCTGGTCTCGCGGCTCAACAACGACGTCATCGGCGCGCAGCGCGCCTTCACCTCGACCCTGTCGAGCGCCGTCTCCAGCACCGTCTCCGTGTTCGTCGTCGGCATCGCCATGTTCGCCCTGAGCTGGCAGGTCACCCTGCTCTGCCTCGCCCTGTTCCCGCTGTTGCTGCTGATCTCGCGGCTGGTGAGCGCCAGGCTGGCCGGACTCACCCGGCAGCAGATGGACGGCAACGCCGACATGGGCAACGCCATGACCGAGCGGTTCAACGTCGGCGGCGCCATGCTGCTCAAGCTCTTCGGTCGCCGCGGCGAGGAGGACGCGATGTTCGCCGACAAGGCGGCGACGGTGCGCGACCTCGGCGTCCGGATCTCTCTGATCACCCGCATCTTCTCCGCGTCGATGCTGCTGATTCCGGCGCTCGCGACCGCTCTCGTCTACGGCGTGGGCGGTCACCTGGCGATCGAGGGCACCCTGACCGTGGGGACGCTGCTCGCGCTCGGCACCCTGCTGCTGCGACTGCTCGGGCCGCTGCAGGGGCTCTCCAACGTCCGCATCGACGTGATGACCGCCCTGGTCAGCTTCGAGCGGGTCTTCGAGGTGCTCGACCTGCCCTCGATGATCCAGGAGCGATCCGACGCGGTGGTGCTGCCCCGGTCGGCGGCCCGGCTCGAGTTCGACCACGTCGCCTTCACCTACCCGCGTGCCGACGAGATCTCGCTGGCCTCCCTCGAGTCGGTCGCGCGCGTCGAGTCCCGCGACTCCGAGCAGGTCCTGGCCGACATCTCGTTCGTCGCCGAGCGCGGCCAGATGGTGGCGCTGGTCGGGCCGTCGGGCGCCGGCAAGACGACGGTCACCCACCTGGTCGCCCGGCTCTACGACGTCGGCTCGGGAACGGTGCGGGTCGGCGACCACGACGTACGCGAGGTGACGCTCGACTCGCTCGAGGACGCCGTCGGCTACGTCACCCAGGACGCCCACATGTTCCACGACACGATCCGGGCCAACCTGCTCTACGCCCGGCCCGGCGCGACCGACGCCGAGGTCTGGGAGGCGCTGGAGTCCGCCCAGATCGCCACCCTCATCGGCAGCCTGCCCGACGGGCTCGACACGGTCGTCGGCGATCGCGGCTACCGCCTGTCGGGCGGCGAGCGGCAGCGGCTGGCGATCGCGCGGCTGCTGCTCAAGGCGCCCGCGATCGTCGTCCTCGACGAGGCGACCGCCCACCTCGACAGCGAGTCCGAGGCAGCCGTCCAGCGTGCCCTCGACGCCGCCCTCGAGGGCCGCACCTCGCTGGTGATCGCGCACCGTCTCTCCACCGTGCGCAATGCCGACCGGATCCTGGTCCTCCAGGACGGCCGGATCGTCCAGTCCGGCACCCACGCGGAGCTGATCGCGCAGGGCGGGCTCTACTCCGACCTCTACCGCACCCAGTTCGTGCAGGACCTCTCCACCACCGGCTGACAGCGGGCCGCTGGAGTGCGGTCGTAGGGTCGCTGCATGGACCTCGAGCTTCGCGATCGCGTCTACATCGTGACCGGCGGTGGTCGCGGACTCGGACGTGCCACGGCCGAGTGCCTGGTCGCCGACGGCGCCCGGGTCGTGCTGTCGGGGCGCACCAGCGAGACGCTCGCCGTCGCCGAGAAGGAGCTCGGCGAGAAGGCGATCTCCCTGGTCGCCGACAACGCCGATCCGGACACGCCCGCCCGCCTGCTCGCCGCCGCGCGGGACACGTGGGGGCGGGTCGACGGCGCGCTGATCAGCGTGGGTGGCCCGCCCAAGGGACCGGTCAGCGAGATCACCGACCAGCAGTGGACCGAGGCGTTCGGCGCGGTCTTCCTGGGCGCCGTACGCCTCGCCCGCGAGATCGGCGGCGCCCTCCCGCACGGCGGCGCCCTCGCGCTGGTGCTGTCCTCGAGCGTCCGTGCCCCGCTGGCCGACATGGCCATCTCGAACGGCCTGCGTCCGGGCCTGGCGATGGTCGCCAAGACCCTGGCCGACGAGCTCGGCCCGGCGGGCGTGCGCGTCAACGGGCTGATGCCCGGCCGGGTCTCGACCGAGCGGGTTGCCGAGCTCGACGCCGCCGGTGGCGACCCCGACGCCGCCCGTGCCGCGGCGGTGCAGACGATCCCGCTCGGGCGCTACGGGGAGCCCGAGGAGTTCGGCCGCGCCGCCGCCTTCCTGCTCTCGCCGGCCGCCTCGTTCGTCAGCGGCGCGATGCTGCCGGTCGACGGCGGGATGGTCCGGGCGCTGTAGGCGGTCAGGCCGCTGACGTCATACGAAGTGGTCGTCAGAGCAACCACTTCGTATGACGCTAGGCCGACGCGTTGGCATCCTGGTCGGCGTCGGCGGGCTTGCGCTGGTGCTTCGACCCGCCGGGCCGCTTCCGCCACTCGTCGTAGGCGAGGTAGAAGAAGCCGAAGATCGCGAGCACGCCGAAGAACCACCACTGCAGGCCGTAGAAGAAGTGCGGGCCGTTGTTCAGCTCCGGGAGCTCCGCCTGCTCGAGCGGCTCCGCCGCCTCCGGGTCCTCGGAGCGGAGGTCGACGAAGCCGCCGTACACCTCACGGTCCAGGGCCGGCCCGATCTCCTCGCTGGAGATCGCCCGGGTCGACTGGTTGGCGACCGAGGTGCTGTCGCCGGTGGCGTCGACCCGGACCCATCCCGTGACCGTGACCTCGCCGGCCGGGGGGTCGGGGATGTCGAGCTCGGAGGGGTCGGTGCCCTGGTTGTCCGTCGGCATCCAGCCGCGGTCGACGAGGAGAGAGGGACCGTCCGGGGTCTCGAGGGGTACGACGACGTCGATGCCGGCGGCGCCGTCGCGGGTGCGGTAGCGGACGACCACGGTGTCGTCCACGGCGTACGTTCCGGTCGCCTGGACGACACGCCACTCGTCGTCCTCGTCGACCTCCCGGCCGGGTGCGAGGACGTCGCCGACGGCCGCCGGCGGGGCACCTTCGTTCTTCTCGACGATCGCATTGCTCGCCTTGCGGTCCTCGAGCCGGCCGAACTGCCACTCGCCGAGCCACCAGGTGGCCCACGCGAGCAGGGCGACGACGACCCCGAACAGGATCCACCGCCGGCTCAGCAGGAACCCCAGGGAACGCACGTCGTGAGGCTATCCGGGGGCCGTTCGATGTGAACTTGGGGGAGCCGCCACCTAGACTCTCCAGAGTGACGACACATGCGCTCGACGACCGGTACGGCCGGGTGGCCACCGATCTGCGCGTGTCCCTGACCGACCGGTGCAACCTGCGGTGCTCCTACTGCATGCCGGCCGAGGGGCTGGACTGGCTGCCCACCGACGAGGTCCTGACCGACGACGAGGTGGTCCGCCTCGTCGGGATCGGCGTGCGCCTGCTCGGGATCCGCGAGGTGCGGTTCACCGGCGGCGAGCCTCTCGTACGCCGCGGACTGGTCGACATCGTGCGCCGCTGCAAGGAGATCGACCCCACGGTCGACCTGTCGCTCACGACGAACGCCCTCGGCCTGGCCCGCACCGCCCACGCCCTCAAGGCCGCCGGGCTCGACCGGGTCAACGTCAGTCTCGACACGGTCCGGCCCGAGACGTTCCTCGAGATCACCCGCCGTGACCGCCTGCACGACGTGATCGCCGGCCTCGAGGCCGCCCGCGACGCCGGGCTGGTGCCGGTCAAGATCAATGCGGTGCTGCTGCGGGGCCACAACGACGACCAGGCGCCGGAGCTGCTGCGCTGGTCCCTGGACCACGGGTACGAGCTGCGGTTCATCGAGCAGATGCCGCTGGACGCCCAGCACGACTGGAGCCGTGAGGCGATGGTCACGGCCGACGAGATCTTCGCGCACCTCGAGCGGGAGTTCGTGCTGAGCCCCGCGAGCGAGCCACGTGGCAGCGCGCCGGCCGAGAAGTTCCTCGTCGACGGCGGTCCGGCGACGGTGGGCGTGATCGCATCGGTGACCAGGCCGTTCTGCGGCGACTGCGACCGGGTCCGGCTGACGGCCGACGGACAGGTCCGCAACTGCCTGTTCGCACGCGAGGAGTCCGACCTGCGGGCGGCGCTGCGCGGCGGCGCCTCCGACGACGAGCTCGCGGTGCGCTGGGTCACGGCGATGCGCGGCAAGCGCGCCGGTCACGGGATCGACGACCCGACGTTCCTCCAGCCCGACCGGCCGATGTCGGCCATCGGGGGCTAGCGGCGGCCTACTCGGTCCGCTCGGACGCCGGCACGACGTCCTTCAGGAACCCCCGCGCGCCCAGGAAGTCACCGAGCGTGGAGCGGTGCTCGTCGCACGCCAGCCAGGTCTTGCGGCGGTCGGGGGTGTGCAGCTTGGGGTTGTTCCAGAGCAGCGCCCAGACGGCGGGCGACGTACAGCCCTTGGCCGAGCAGATCGGCTGGTCCGGGTCGGTCATCGAGCTCGCTCCGCCTCCCATGCTCGGGCCGACGCCGAGCCCTCCTCAATCTCCCGCCCCGGGTCCGGGGCTTCGCAGGCTCAGCCCCGGGGGGCGTGAAATAGGCGGTGCCGGACGACCACGGGGGAAGCCGTCCGGCACCAGGTGCGGACTGAGACGGGGGAGGCTCAGTTCGCCCGCGCGATTCTTCCACGCGCGCCTGTGAAGTCAAATGCCCGGACGGCCTGTCGGGCCTTCGGATTCCGAAGTCGGGGGCAGTTCCCGATATCCGGACGCCCCGTCCAGAAGAGCGAACCCGTCGGATTTCGAAGATGCGGCGTTGGCCATCACCACGGCGATGTAGGGCAGGATCACGGCCGCGACGATCAGCACCCAGCGCAGCCAGCCGTCGCCGACCAGGATCGCGGCCACGAAGCAGAGCGTCCGGATGCCCATCGAGATCACGTAGCGGCGCTGCCGCGCGGCGATGTCCTTCTCGCGGCTGGCGGAGGCCGTGGTGATCCGGACGACGTCCCGGTCAGCCTGCTGGTGCCGGGTCATGTCGCCAGCGTACGCCGCTACGATCGGGCGATCACGAGGGCGGTCGCACCACCGGGGACCGGCCCGCGTCCGCGATCGGGAGGAAGCCAGATGAGCAACCGCACGTACCGCGTCACCGAGATCGTCGGCACGTCGCCGGACGGCATCGACCAGGCCGTCCGCAACGGCATCGAACGGGCCGGGAAGACCCTCCGGCACATCGACTGGTTCGAGATCACGCAGGTCCGCGGCCAGGCCAAGGACGGCGCCGTCGAGCACTTCCAGGTCGGCATGAAGGTCGGCTTCCGGCTCGAGGACGAGTGAGGGTCGGCAGGACCTTGCGGCGCGACGATTCCTCCTTACCCCGGGGTAATGGCTAGCGTCGGCGACGTGAGCGAGACGACGGAGCAGGCTGGCAGGTCGGTCCTGGTGACCGGCGGCAACCGAGGCATCGGACGAGCGATCGCCGAGGCGTTCCTCGCCAACGGCGACCGGGTTGCGGTGACCACACGCAGTGGCGGCGCGCCCGACGGAGCGCTCGACGTCCGCTGCGACATCACCGACGGCGAGGCGGTCGACGCCGCCTTCAAGGAGATCGAGGAGGCGCACGGCCCGGTCGAGGTGCTGGTCGCGAACGCCGGCATCACCGCCGACACGCTGCTGCTGCGGATGTCGGACGACGACTGGTCCTCGGTCATCGACACCAACCTCACCGGCTCGTTCCGGTTGGCCAAGCGGGCCGCCAAGGGCATGCTCCGGCTGCGCCGCGGGCGCGTCGTGTTCATCTCCTCGGTCGTGGGCCTGCTGGGCTCGGCCGGGCAGGTCAACTACGCGGCGTCCAAGGCGGGCCTGGTCGGCATGGCTCGGTCGATGGCCCGCGAGCTCGGCTCCCGGTCGATCACCGCCAACGTGGTCGCGCCGGGGTTCATCGAGACCGACATGACCGCGGTCCTCACCGACGAGCAGAAGAGCCTGATCAAGACGCAGGTGCCGCTGGGCCGCTACGGCTCGGTGGACGAGATCGCACAGACAGTGCTGTGGCTGACCGGCGACGGCGCGGCGTACGTCACCGGGGCAGTCATCCCGGTCGACGGTGGACTGGGAATGGGGCACTGAGCATGGGAATCCTCGACGGCAAGCGGATCCTGGTCGCGGGCGTGACGATGGACAGCTCCATCGGCTTCGCGGTGGCCAAGGTGGCGCAGGAGCAGGGCGCGACCGTCCTGATCTCCAACTTCGGGCGCGCACTCGGCATCACCCGGCGCATCGCCAAGCGGCTGCCGAGCGAGCCTCCCGTGCTGGAGCTCGACGTCACCGACGACGACCACCTGGCCGGGCTGGCGGACGCCGTGCGCGAGCACGTCGACGGTCTGGACGGCGTGGTGCACTCGATCGCCTACGGCAACCCCGAGACGCTGCTCGGCGGGAAGTTCCTCGACGGGCCGTGGCCCGACGTGGCGCAGGCCGTGCAGGTGTCGGCGTACTCGCTGAAGTCGCTCGCTACGGCCTGCAGGCCGCTCATGTCCGAGGGCGGCTCCGTCGTCGGCATGACCTTCGACGCCACCGTCGCGTGGCCGGCGTACGACTGGATGGGCGTGGCCAAGGCGGGGCTCGAGTCGACCTCGCGCTACCTCGCCCGCGACCTCGGCCCCGACGGCATCCGCTGCAACCTGGTCTCGGCCGGGCCGCTGAAGACCCTGGCCGCCAAGGCGATCCCGGGCTTCGAGGAGCTGGAGTCGATGTGGTCGGACCGCTCGCCCCTCGGCTGGGACGAGACCGACCACACCCCGACCGCGAAGGCGGTCTGCGCGCTGCTGTCCGACTTCTTCCCGGCGACGACGGGCGAGATCGTGCACGTCGACGGCGGCTTCCACGCGATGGGCGCCTGACGCGGCCCTGAGGAATCAGCAGTCCGGAACGACGGTCAGGTGGCTGACCCCGTCGAGGCTCCTGACCGCCGACGAGAACACTTCCCGTCGGACGTGCTTCTCCATGCGGGCCGCACGTGATCTGCCCGTCGTGGACCACGACCACGTACGTCGGGGCCAGAGGGTCGTCGGCGAAACCGCCGAGCGCCAACACGACCAGCGCCACCACGACTGGCTAGCACCACGACGGCGCCGACGCCCAACGCGCGCGACCGGTGGAGGTACCTGCGCGCCCTGTCGCCACGCTGCTGGCGAAGGTCGCGGAAGCTCCCACCAGGGAACCGAGTGCGGGTCCAGCATCGGTGTAGGTGACCACTGGTCGTGCACCCATCGCCTGCGGGTGCGCGTCAGGAACGAGTGGGTGTTGGCCAGGGACGCGTGAGTGTGAGACCGCCGAAACTGGCCTGCGAGCCCAGGACCACGGCCCCGAAGGCGCACGCCGTAGACGGCGACGACGCCGAGGAACAGCAGCACCCGCACGGGCGTGCCGACGGGTAGATGCCGCGAGCGCCTCTCCGCGGTTGATCACGATCAGGGCGCTGAACAGCGCGACCAGCGTCGTCATCGGTGCCCAGCCAGAACCTGGCCGCCGCCTGCACGAGGTCGAACCGGGCGATCGACGAACTCGTGCAGCGCCGCCGACCAGTCGTCGCCTTCGGTGGACCAGACGGGCGCGCTGCGCTGGGGCGGGAGCTCGCGGCTGTCGTCGCGTCATGCGCGGGCTCCTACGCCTCGGACGAAGGGCCCCAGGTGAACCTTTCGATGTTGGCAGCGAACCGCTCACGCGTCCAGCGCGTCGAGCAGCGCGGTCACCGCGAGGTAGATGCCGGGCGCCTTGCTCTCGCGGGGCCCGGCGACGTTGAGGATCATCCCGGCCGGCAGCGACGCCAGCCAGGCGCCGACGACCTCCGGGTCGACGCCGTCGGTGAGCAGGTGGGGGCGGCCGAGCCGGAGTGCCTCGTCCCGCGTGAACGCGGTGCCGCCGCTCGGCTCGGTGCCGGGCAGGATCACCAGCAGGGTCGCGTCGGAGTCGCGGACGTTGAAGGTCGTGCGGTCGTCGACGTCGGGCCGCGACGTCTCGCGCAGCAGCGGGTACGTCGCCAGCAGCCCCGGCGGTTCGGTCAGGTCCTCGGCGAGTCCGCCGAGGGGACACCAGCCGGCGTAGGGAATGCCCTGACGGACCGCCCAGTCGAGCGCGGCGCGGTCGGCGCCCGACTGTCCACCCGAGACGATCGTCACCACCCGGGCCCGGAGCTCACCCATGTCAAAGAACGCTAACGTGCCACGGTGACTTCCTCACTCGTGGAGCTCCGGGTCCTCGAGGGCCCGAACCTCTATTTCCCCCGAGCGGCGATCAAGCTGACCCTCGACATCGGCACCCTGTCGGAGGCGTCCGACCAGACGGCGGCCCGGTTCGCGAAGCGGATCGGCCTCCCGAACGCCCGGCCCGGTCGCGCGGAGTCGGGCTTCCGCCAGCGCTTCGCCGTCCGGGCGGTGGGCCGGCTGGTCCGCGCCATCGCCGCGGAGTCGGGTACGTCGCGGCTCGCCGTACGCGTCCGGCCGACGAGCGACCCGCAGCGGATCGTGGTCGCGTTCCCGTGGGTGCACCGCGAGCGGGCCCAGGTGATGGGCCAGGCCGTGGCCGACGTGCTCGACGCTCTGCCGGGAGCCGACGTGGATGCCGCGGTGAGCGCGGCGGCCGAGCGGGTGGCCTCGGCGGGAGTCGGCACGGCGCCTCGCACGATCACCCCGCGAGTACCGGTCGTCGCCGTCACGGGCACCAACGGCAAGACCACGACGTCGCGGATGATCGCCCACCTGGCCCGCACCGGAGGCAAGGTCGTCGGCTGGTCGAACACCGACGGGATCTACATCGACGGCGAGCTGGTGGAGGCGGGCGACTACTCCGGCCCGAGCGGTGCCGGCCGGGTGCTCGCCCATGACAACGTCGAGTTCGCGGTGACGGAGACCGCCCGCGGCGGCATCCTGCTGAAGGGAATCGGCCTCACCCGCAACGACGTCTCGGTGGTCACCAACGTCTCCGCCGACCATCTCGGTCTGCAGGGGATCGACACGCTCGACCAGCTGGCGGAGGTCAAGGCGGTGGTCCCGCGGATCACCCGCAAGGACGGCTGGGCGGTGCTGAATGCCGACGACCCGCGCGTCCTCGCGATGCGCAGCGTGATCAAGGCCCAGCCGTGGGTGTTCTCACGTGATCCCGACTCCCCGGCGATCCGCGAGGTGCTGAGCACGGGCGGTCGCGCCACGACGGTGATCGACGGCTGGGTGTCGGTCATCACCCCGAACGCCGACGCGGAGCCCATCGTGCAGCTCGTGGACGTGCCGATGACGCTGGCCGGGCTCTCGCGCTTCAACGTCGAGAACACGCTCGCCGCCGCGTCGGCAGCCCTGGCCGCCGGCATCCCGCGCGAGGTCGTCGTCGAGGGCCTCCGCACGTTCCTCCCGGACCCCGAGCACAACCCGGGCCGGATGAACTTCTTCACCGTCGACGACATCACGGTGATCGTGGACCTCGCCCACAACGAGGCCGGTCTCGAGGCACTGATCGAGATCATGAACGGCGTACGCCGGCCCGACTGCCGGCTGCTGCTCGGGCTGGGGGCGGTCGGCGACCGCACGGACGAGCTGATCGACAAGCTGGGCGAGATCGGCGCCCGGGACAGCGACGTACTCGTGATCGCCCACAAGCAGCGCTACCTGCGCGGCCGCACGATCGAGGAGCTCGAGGGCCTGATGCGCGCGGGCGCCGAGCGGGTCGGCGTGACCGACGTCGTCGCCTACGGCAGCGAGGTGGAGGGGCTCGCGGGGCTGGTCGAGCAGGCCAAGCCCGGCGACGTCGTGGGCTTGATGTGCCACGCCGACCGGGACGGCGTGTACGCCTGGATCGCCGAGCACGGCGGCACGCCGGACTCCCCGGAGACCCTGCGCGAGAAGGTGCTCACGGCCCACCCGGCCACCGACGAGTAGGTCAGGCGTCGGTGGACGCCGGCACGTAGTCGGGGTCGGCCGCCGGGGCCTCCGCGCTCGCGGTGCTGCCCGCCTGTGCCTGGTTGGACCAGTTCTCGAGCTCGGCCATCACGGCGGCGTGCTTGTCGACGCAGACGACGAGGAGGTCGCCCTTGTTGGCGCGGCTCATGGCGTGCTTCACGGCGTCGATCTCGTCGAGGACGATCTCGACCTGCTTGCAGCGCGCGCCCTCGTCGATCGCCGTGCGGACGCCCTCGGTCACCAGGTCGGCGATGTCGCCGCGCTGCCGGCCGCGCAGTGCCTCGTCCTCCCGGACGACCACGACGTCGAAGTGCTGGGCAGCGATGTGCCCGAGCTCGCGCATGTCCTCGTCACGCCGGTCGCCGGCAGTCGCGATGATCCCGATCCGCGACGGCCGCGCCAGGTCGTGGGACGACGACAGGGACTCGCCGACCCGGTCCACGAAGTCGCCCAGCATCTTCATGCCCGGGGCGTTGTGGCAGTAGTCGACGATCACGTTGACGCCGTTCACCTCGACCTCGTTGAGGCGGCCGGGGGAGAGGTAGTAGTTCGTCGAGAAGCTGCGCAGGCCCTGCCGGATGTCGTGGAGCGGGGCGCCGGCGGCGAACGCGGCGGCGGCCGCGGCCAGCGTGTTCTGGACGTTCATCCTGGCCCGGCCGCCGAACGTCGCGGGGAGGAGGTGGGTCCAGGCCAGCTGCATCTCGCGGCGGCCGTGCTTGACCACGATCATCTCGCCGCGCTCCGACGGGTTGAGGACCAGCGCCTTGCCACCGCGTCGGCAGTGGGCGTCGATCATGTCGCGGGTCTCGGAACCCGGATCCTCCATGGAGAACCAGACGACCTGGCCGGAGCAGCGGCGCCGCATCTCGCGGACCAGCGGGTCGTCCGCGTTGAGTACGGCGTGGCCGTCGCGCGGCACTGCCTCGACCAGCACCGCCTTCACGTCGGCGAGCTGTTCGATGGTGTCGATGCCGCGCAGTCCGAGGTGGTCGGGCTGGACGTTGAGCACGACGGCGACGTCGTTGCGTTCGTACCCGAGGCCCTCGCGCAGGATGCCGCCGCGCGCGACCTCGAACACGGCGAAGTCGACACGCGGGTTCTGCAGCACCATCCGGGCCGAGCGCGGGCCGGACGCGTCGGCGCGGATCACGAGGCGTTCGTCGATGACGACGCCGTCGGTGGAGGTCATGCCGACCTTGCGGCCCATGCCCTTGAAGATGTGGGAGACCATCCGCGAGGTGGTGGTCTTGCCGTTGGTGCCGGTGACGGCCACGATCGGGATCCGCGAGGTGGTGCCCGGCGGGAACAGCATGTCCACGACCGGCTTCGCGATGAACTGCGGCTCCCCGATCGTCGGGTGCGTGTGCATCCGGAACCCCGGCGCGGCGTTGACCTCGCAGATCGCGCCGCCGGTCTCGCGCACCGCCTCGGTGATGTCGGGGCAGATGAAGTCGATGCCCGCGATGTCGAGGCCGACCATCCGGGCCGCCTCCTCGGCGATCTCGATGTTCTCGGGGTGGGCCTCGAAGGTGCGGTCGATGGAGATGCCGCCTGTCGACATGTTGCCGGTGAGCGCGAGCTTCACCATCTCGCCCTCCTTCGGCACGGAGTCGAGCGCGTGCCCCTGGGCGGCGAGCACCTCCTCGGCGGCCGCGTCGACCTTGATCCGGGTGAGCACCTTCTCGTGGCCGACGCCGCGCCGCGGGTCGGCGTTCGTGAGGTCGACCAGCTCCTCGACCGTCGACGTACCGTCGCCGGTGACGGAGGCAGGCACCCGCTCGGCGATCGCGGCGATCCGGCCGTCGATCACCAGGCAGCGGTAGTCCTTGCCGGTCACGAACGACTCGACGATGACCCACCCGCGACGGGACTGCTCCTTGGCGATCGGGAACGCCTCGCGGACGTCCAGCTCGCTCCGGAGGTCGAGGCAGACCCCGCGTCCGTGGTTGCCGTCGAGCGGCTTCAGGACGACGGGGTAGCCGATCCGCTCGGCGACCCGCACCGCCTGGTCCTCGGTACGCACCGAGTCCTGCTTGGGCACGGGCAGGCCCGCCGCACCCAGCAGCTTGGTGGTGAGGTCCTTGTCGGAGGCGATGTCGACCGCGATGGAGGACGTCTCGGAGGTCATCGTGGCCCGGATCCGCTTGCCGTGGACGCCCTGGCCGAGCTGGACGAGGGAGTGCTGGTTGAGCCGGATCCACGGGATGTCGCGCGAGACGGCCTCGTCGACGAGCGCCTGGGTGGACGGGCCGAACGCCGTCCGCTCCGCGCGGAGGATGAAGGCCTCGAGCTCCTTCTCCCAGTCGAACTCCGGGTCGGCCTCGACCAGGTGGTTCACGAGGCGTACGGCGAGCTTGGCCGCGACCAGCCCGACCTGCTCGTCGATGTAGCCGAACACGACGTTGTAGACGCCCTCCCGGCCCTTCACGCCGCGGGTCTTGCCGCGCCTGATGTCGTGACCGACCACCTGCTGGAGCGCCAGGGCGCAGTGCTCGGCGACGTGCCCGAGCCAGGTGCCCTCGTTCAGCCGCTCGACGAAGCCGCCGCGGCGGCCGCGCGAGCAGGAGTGCTCCCGCAGCCCGGGCAGCATCTGGAGCAGGTTGTCGGTGAAGCCCGGGAGGCTGCTGGTGGGGTACTTCTCGAGCGAGCCGAGGTCGACCACGAGATGGATCGACTTCTCGTAGGACCAGACGTTCGCACCTCGATAGACCCGGGTCTCCAGGATCGTCAGGTCCGGCGTGGGGCGTTCGCTCATCAGTGGGCTCCGTCCTGGTGGGGATACTCGGACTTCGTGCGCTTGCGGGCCATCCGCCGCCGCAGCACCGACGGCGACCGGTCGTCGGCGGCGATGTCGCGAGCGAGCTGGCGCAGGTCCTGACCCGCCTCCGCGATCTCGGCGGCCTCCTTCGGGTCGACCCGGGCGGGCTGGGGGATCAGGGTCCGCGTCGTCAGGTCGAACCTCGCTCCTTCGGGGAGCACGTGCAGGGTCACGCCGCTGGCCAGCAGGGGCGTGGAGCGCTTGGCCTCGTGGGCGTTGGTGACGATGTTGGCGGGGTCGAAGATGGCGACCGCGCCCCGGCCGACGACCCGCATCAGCTCATGGCCGTCGACCTCCTCGACGACGGCCGCCGTGTCCTCGTCGACGCCGATCCCGAGGAGGGACGGCGACTGGCTGACGATCATCAGCAGCCGGCCGTAGCGGTTGCGCTGGTCGAAGTGCTGGTCGATCACCGACGACCTCAGCAACCCGAGTCCGGCGGCCACCTGGGTCATCCGCTGCTTGGGCGTGGAGCCAGGTCCGCCGAAGGCCACCATGTGGGACGACTGGATGCTGGCGCCGGCCGACGTGCCGGCGACGACCGTGCCGGATCGGTTGGCCTCGACGATGGCATCGGCGAACGGCGTACCGCAGATCACCGACGAGAGCTTGAGCTGGTTGCCGCCGGTCATGAACACTCCGGTCGCCTTGCCGATCTCGGCGATCAGGTCGGGGTCGTGGGCGTCCTGGCGGCTCTCCGGCCGCACCGAGACCACCTCGGCGGCGCCCAGCTTGCGGAACAGCGCGTCGTACACCTCGACCACCTCGGGGCCGAGCGAGGACGCCGTGGCGATGACGGCGATCCGGGCGTGCTCGCCCCCGCTCGCGGACACGAACTCCTTGAGGATCGTGCGTCGGCCGAGCTTGTCCTCAGCTCCTCCGATGATCATGAGCGGTCCCCTGGACATGACAGGGAGGCTAGCGGCTGCCAGAGTGACGCCGTGCAGCAGCAGACCCGACGCCTCGTCCTGATGCGCCACGGCCAGGCCGAGCAGGACGGCCAGACGGACTTCGAGCGGGTGCTCACCGAGCGCGGGCGGACCGACACCGCCAGCACCGGCGCCTGGCTCGCGAGACAGGGTGTGACGCCCGACCATGCGTTGGTCTCGGCAGCCACGCGGGCCCACCAGACCTGGGACTCCGTGGCCTCGGGCGGTGGTTGGGTCCTCGAGCCCGAGCTCGACCGCGGGCTGTACGCCGCGGGGCCCGAGACCGCACTCGACATCCTGCACACGGCTCCCGCGGAGGCGACGACGCTGGTCGTCGTCGGCCACAACCCGACCATCGCCACGGTCGCCCAGATGCTGGACGACGGCGACGGGGACGTCGAGGCGAGCACCCAGATGGCGATGCGGGGCTACCCGGCCGGAGCGGCCACGATCTTCTCGTACGACGGCACCTGGGCCGAGCTGGCCGAGGGCACCTGCAGCGTGGTGGCCTTCCACGCACCCGACTCGAGCCGCCCGACCGGGTCAGACCGGCGGGGCAGGCGTGGTGATCCCGGCTTCGGCGTCGGCGGCCTCGATCTCCTCGCGGGAGATGCCGAGGAGGTACATGATCGCGTCGAGGTACGGCACGTTCACCGACGTGTCCGCCGCGTTGCGGACGACGTCCTTGGCGTTGAACGCGATGCCGAGGCCCGCGGCGTTGAGCATGTCGAGGTCGTTGGCGCCGTCGCCGATGGCGATGACCGACCCGACCGGCACCCCCACCTCCGCGGCGAAGTGGCGCAGGGCGTCGGCCTTCCCGGCGCGGTCGACCACGTCGCCGACGATGCGACCGGTCAGAACGCCGTCGACGATCTCGAGCTCGTTGGCGCGGGCGAAGTGGATGCCGAGCTCGGCGGCCAGCCGGTCGGTGATCTGGCTGAAGCCGCCCGAGACGATCGCGAACCGGTAGCCGAGCCGGCGCAGGACCCGCACCATCGTGCGCGCCCCGGGCGCGAGGGTGAGAGCGTCGTACACCTCGTCGAGGGCCTTCGCCTCCACGCCCTCGAGCAGCGCGACCCGCTCGCGCAGGGAGCGCTCGAAGTCGATCTCACCGCGCATCGCCGCCTCGGTGATCCGGGCCACCTCGTCCTCGCACCCGGCGTGCGCGGCGACCATCTCGATCACCTCGCCCTGCACCAGCGTCGAGTCGACGTCCATCACCACCAGCCGCATGCCCCGCCGCATCAGGTTGGCGGGCTGGACGGCGATGTCGAGGTTCTGCTGCGCAGCCTCCGGGCCCAGCAGCGACCGCAGCTTCTCGGTGTCGACGCCGGAGACGTGCAGCTCGATGGCGGTGACCGGGTAGCGCGCCATCCGCTCGATCCGGTCGATGTTCGCGCCGCTGTCGGCGATCCGGCCGGCCACGGCCGCCATCGCGGCGGCCTTCAGGGGTGTGCCGAGGACGGTGACGTGGGAGCGGCCCTCGCGGCGCGGCTTGTTGTCGCCGGTGCCGCGCTCCACCTCGACGTGCATGTCCAGGGCCGCGGCCGTCTGCTCGACGGCGTCGCGCAGCTTCTTCCAGTCCCGCGGGGCGGTGACCAGCACGCCCAGCACCAGCCGGCGACGCAGGACGATCTGCTCGATGTCGACCACCTCGACGCCCGCTGCCGACAGCGTCGCGAAGACGGAGGACGTCACCCCGGGGCGGTCCTTGCCGGTGAGCGTGATCAGGAGGGTCTTCGGCGCATCGTCATCCATGTCGCCACGAGGCTATCGCCGGTCGCGGTGCGTTGTCGGTGGCGGCTCGTAGCGTGGCCGCATGGCACACACACATCACGCGATCGACTACATCGAGCTCAACGTGAGCGACCTCGCGGCTGCCAAGGAGTTCTACGCCGCCGCGTTCGGCTGGGCGTTCAACGACTACGGGCCCGAGTACTCCGGCATCCGCTCGCCCGACGGCGAGGGCGAGGTCGGTGGGCTCAACCCCGCGCGCGAGCCGAAGCCCGGCGGGCCGCTGGTGCTGCTCTACTCCGACGACCTCGACGCGACGGTCTCGGCGGTCGAGTCCGCCGGCGGGCGGGTGCTCGAGGGTCCCTACGACTTCCCCGGAGGGAGGCGGTTCCACTTCGCCGACCCGAGCGGCAACGAGCTGGGGGCCTGGGCGACATCGTGACCTGTCCGTGATTGACCGGGTCACCGGGCGGCGCGACCGTGGCCGGGTGACCCTTCCCGTCCGGCTGCGGCGGCGGCTGCTCCTGTCGGCGACCGCCGCCTCGGGCCTGGTCGTCGTCGGCTGCTCCGGCGGCGACGAGGACGACCCGGCCGGTTCCGGCGCGTCGGCGCCGGGCGATTCGCCCACGCCCACGCCGTCGACGGATGCCCCCGTGATGGGCGCCTCGCAGGTGCTCCTGCCCGATCCGGCCGGCGCGGGCGTCCTGCTGCTCACGGGCCCGCCCGAGGGAGCCGCCGACGACGGCCCCCTGCTGCCGTGGCGATGGGACGGCGAGGCCTGGACCCAGCTGCCGTCCGACCTGGCCCCCGGCGCGCGGAGCTTCTTCGCGGCGACGTACGACCCGGCCCGCAAGGTCGTCGTGCTGTTCGGCGGCGACCCCTCCACCGGTGAGACCTGGGAGTGGGACGGCCGGCGGTGGCGCGGGCTGGACGTGCCCGGGCCCGACGGGGTGATGTCCGCGAGCCTGGCCTACGACCCGGCCACCGGCGTCGTCACGCTGTACGGCGGCAACGAGCAGGAGGGCGACCTGCACGGCGAGACCTGGTCCTGGGACGGTGCCCAGTGGGGGATGATCGCCGGCCGCGGGCCGGAGCCCATCAGGTGGCCGGCGGCGATGGTCGCCGATCCGGTCGGTCACGCGCTCGTCCTCTACGGCGGACACCAGGTGGTCGACCCGGACCTGCCGGCGGCGCTGGCGGGACACCTGGGTCTGGGCCGACGCCCGGTGGACGGCTCGGCCGAACGCGTCCGGGCCGGGCCGGCTCGTGAATGCCCAGGCGCTCGACCATCCCCAGCTCGGGACCCTGCTCGTCGGCGGTTCCGACCTCGAGCAGGCGACCGGCGACGTGTGGCACTGGGACGGCGACCGGTGGCTGCCGATGGCCCAGGGCGTCTTCCCGGCGCGCCAGGCGTTCGGTCTGGCGTACGACGCGGCGCGCGACGTCGTCGTGCTGACCGGCGGGCTGGTCGAGCCGGGCAGCCCGCAGCGCCACCAGGACGTCTGGGAGTGGTCCGGCGACCCCAACGACCGGGCGGTGCAGGTCGACGCTCGCGAGCCGGCCTGATTCCGTGACGCCGTAGCGTGGCGGTCGTGCTCGATCTCCGCGACCTCGAGGTGCCCGTCCTGGGCGCTCCGATGGCGGGCGGTCCGTCCACGCCGGGCCTGGCAGCGGCGGTGTCCGGCGTCGGCGGCCTGGGGTTCCTGGCCGCCGCCTACAAGACGCCCGACCGAGTCGCAGCCGAGATCGAGACGGTGCGCGCGGCGTCGGTGCCCGTCGGCGTGAACCTGTTCCTCGTCGAGCCGTACCAGCCCGACGACGCGGTCTTGGACGAGTACCGCCGGTCCCTGGAGCCCGAGGCCGCTCGCTTCGGCGTCGACCTCGGGGAGCCGCGGTGGGACGACGACCACTGGCAGGCCAAGCTCGACCTGGTCCTCGACCTGCGCCCGGACGCGGTGTCGTTCACGTTCGGCTGCCCCGGGCCCGACGTGCTGCGTGCCCTCGCCGATCGCGACGTGCTGACGACGGTCACCGTGACGTCGGTGTCCGAAGCACGCGCCGCCGTGGACCGCGGCGCCGGGTCGTTGGCCGTGCAGGGCCATGAGGCCGGCGGCCATCGCGGCATCTGGGACCTCCGGGCGGAGCCCGACCGGACGCCGCTGCTCGACCTCGTGGCGGAGGTCGTGGCCGCCGTCGAGGCCCCCGTGGCTGCCGCCGGCGGGCTGACGGACGCGGCCGGAGTGGCCTCGGTGCTCGCCGCAGGCGCCGTTGCGGCCCAGGTCGGCACGGCGTACCTGCTCGCCGACGAAGCCGGCACCAACCCGGTGCACCGCGCGGCGCTGACCGACCCGGCCTTCACGGAGACCGTCCTGACCCGGGCCTTCACGGGCCGCTGGGCGCGGGGGCTGGCCAACCGCTTCACGACCGAGCACCGCGACGCCCCGGCCGGGTACCCCCACCTGCACCACCTGACGAGCCCGCTCCGGGCGGCGGCGGTGGCCGGTGGCGACTGCCCAGGTCGCGTCCCTGTGGGCCGGGACCGGACACGCACACGTACCCGCGGCCCCGGCGGCCGAGATCACCCGTTCACTGGCTCCCTGAGTCCGGCGGCGGCCACGCCTCCGGCGAGCAGGCGGCGACCAGCGCCCGACGTCCGGCACGGCCCAGCCCCGCGAGCGCGTCGCGCCGCTGCTCGATCTCGTGGGCGCTCAGGGCGCCGCCGTCGTCGGCGAGGGCCAGGTCGACGATGGTCATCGCCTGCAGGCCGCGGCCGGCCAGGTCGAGGCAGCGACCGGGGATGCCGGGCGGGGCGGTGACCGGGCGGGGATGCCGCAGGTTCATCAGCTCGTCCGCGACCTCGGGACGCCAGTGGGCGACGTCGAGCGCGGCCAGTCGGTTCGCGGCGTCGAGCAGCGCGGAGCGCAGGTCGCGATCGGCCTCTCCGACGTCGGGGAGCGGGCGTGGCTGGGCCGGCAGCGCCTCCCAGACCACCGCGGCTCCGACGCGGGACGGCACCAGCCCGAGACCGCTCCCGGACACGACGACCGCCTCACCGGCTTCCAGGGCGGCTGCGTTGAAGGCCGCGGGGCCACCCAGACCGACCGGGTCGCCGGGGGCCGGGGCGGCGCAGCCGAAGCCGGTGGCACCGTCGATGCGGAGCGCGGCGAGCGCCGGCCAGCAGCGTCACGGTGCCGTCCTCGCCGGGCAGCCCGGCGACCGCGTGCGTGGCGTCCTCGCCGATGACCGCGTCCAGCACGAGGTCGGGCACGACGTCGCCGCGCAGCCACGCCGTACCCCACCAGGCGAGCACGGCCGAGACCGGCAGGGAGGTCGTCACGGCGGCCGACGATACGCCTCGGAACGGTCCTTTCGTGTGCCCTAGGGTGTGCGTCATGTCCGCCGTCCTCGAGTTCGCCGACGTGAGCGTGCGACGCGGACAGGCGACTCTCCTCGACTCGATCAGCTGGACGGTCGAGGAGGACGAGCGCTGGGTGATCCTCGGCCCCAACGGCGCCGGCAAGACCACGCTCCTGCAGGTGGCCTCGGCCCAGATCCATCCCACGTCCGGCGTCGCCGGCATCCTCGACGAGGTCCTCGGCACGGTCGACGTGTTCGACCTGCGCCCGCGCATCGGACTCACCAGCGCTGCCCTGGCCGAGCGGATCCCGCGCGACGAGCGGGTGCGCGACGTCGTCGTCTCGGCGTCGTACGGCGTGGTCGGGCGCTGGCGCGAGGCCTACGACGACCTCGACCACGGCCGGGCGGCCGAGCTGCTCACCGAGGTGGGGGTGAAGCACCTCGCCGACCGGACGTTCGGCACGCTCAGCGAGGGCGAGCGCAAGCGGGTGCAGATCGCCCGGGCCCTGATGACCGACCCCGAGATGCTGCTCCTCGACGAGCCGGCGGCGGGCCTCGACCTCGGTGGCCGCGAGGACCTCGTGTCGACCCTCAACGTGCTCGCCAACGACCCCGACTCGCCGGCGACGGTGCTGGTCTCCCACCACGTCGAGGAGATCCCGCCGGGCTTCACCAACGCGCTCCTGCTGCGCGACGGACGGGTGGTCGCGTCGGGCGCGCTGCCCGACGTCGTCACCGAGGAGAACCTGTCGGCGACGTTCGGCATGCCGCTGCGGCTGAGCCTGGAGGACGGCCGCTACGCCGCGCGTCGCCGAACACACAAACTCCAGTAGGCCGCCGGGATAGGGTTCCCGCATGGACTGGTTGGGGGAGAACGCGTGGGCCGGCTGGCTGGCCGGTGCGTCGCTGCTCGCCGTGGCCGAGATGTTCAGTCTCGACCTCATCCTCCTCATGTTGTCGGTCGGAGCCCTGGCCGGCATGGTGACGGCACTCCTCGGGGCGCCGCTCGGCCTCCAGTTCCTGATCGCGGCCGGCACGTCGGTCGCCATGCTGGCGCTGGTGCGCCCCAGCCTGGCCAAGCGGCTGCACACGGGGCCCGAGCTCCAGCTCGGCCACGGCAAGCTGGTCGGCAAGCAGGCCCTGGTGACCGAGACCGTCACCGCGCAGAACCCTGGTCGGATCCGTCTCGCGGGGGAGATCTGGTCCGCCCAGCCGTACGACGAGACCCTGACCATCGAGCCCGGCGAGACCGTCGAGGTGTTCGAGATCAAGGGCGCGACCGCGTACGTCCATCCCCTCCCTCGCCTCGAGGCCTGAGACACCGACCCCGTACCGAGAGGAGTCACCCATGGTCTTCCTGATCCTGATGGCCGTGCTGTTCCTGTTCGTCATCGTGCTGCTCGCGAAGACGGTCCGGATCGTCCCGCAGGCGCGGGCCGGCATCGTCGAGCGCTTCGGCAAGTACAAGGAGACGCTGCCGGCCGGCCTGAACATCGTGATGCCGTTCATCGACAAGGTGCGCTACCTCATCGACCTGCGCGAGCAGGTGGTCAGCTTCCCGCCGCAGCCGGTGATCACCGAGGACAACCTGGTCGTGTCCATCGACACCGTCATCTACTTCCAGGTGACGGACCCGGTGGCGGCGACGTACGAGATCGCCAACTACATCCAGGCGGTCGAGCAGCTCACCATGACGACCCTGCGCAACATCGTCGGTGGCATGGACCTCGAGCAGACGCTGACCAGCCGTGAGGAGATCAACAGCGGCCTGCGCGGCGTCCTCGACGAGGCCACCGGCAAGTGGGGCATCCGCGTCAACCGGGTCGAGATCAAGGGCATCGACCCGCCGCCGTCGATCAAGGACGCGATGGAGAAGCAGATGCGCGCCGACCGCGACAAGCGTGCGCTCATCCTGACCGCGGAGGGCCAGCGGCAGTCCGCCATCCTCACGGCGGAGGGGACCAAGCAGTCCTCGATCCTGAACGCCGAGGGTGACCGCGAGTCGCAGATCCTGCGAGCCCAGGCCGACCGGGAGTCGCAGATCCTGCGGGCCCAGGGTGAGGGGCAGGCCATCCAGACGGTCTTCCAGGCGATCCACGACGGGCAGCCGGACCAGTCGCTGCTGGCCTACCAGTACCTCCAGATGATGCCGAAGATCGCCGAGGGCGACGCCAACAAGGTGTGGGTGATCCCGTCGGAGATCACCAAGGCGCTCGAAGGGCTCGGCTCGTCCATCCACGAGATCGCGGGCATCCCGCAGCAGTCGTCCGGGCCCCGGAAGCGGGTGGACATGGGGCCCACCGAGCCGCAGCTGTCCGCTGGTGAGGGCGACGCCGAGCTGACCCGCACGAGCGAGGCGGTGGCGGCGGCGATCGCGGAGGCCGAGAGCGCCGCGCACCCGGGCGCAGCGCCCAGGGCCGCGGCGACCCCGCCGCCGGCTGACCCCGAGGCGCCCGGCCCGGAGGCGCCGCCCGCTCAGTGACGGGGCTTGAACTAGCAGCGATCCTGCTCGCCGGGATCGCGGCCGGCACCATGAACACGGTGGTGGGGGCGGGGACGCTGATCACGTTCCCGACCCTGCTCGCGCTGGGGGTGCCGCCGGTGACCGCCAACGTGTCCAACACGGTCGGCCTGGTGCCCGGGTCGCTGACCGGCTCGATCGGCTACCGCCGGGAGCTGTCGGGACAGCGCCGGCGGCTGCTCATCCTGGGCGTGGCCACACTGATCGGCGGTACGGCGGGCGCCGTGCTGCTGCTCGTGCTGCCGTCGGAGGCGTTCGACACGATCGTGCCCGTCCTGATCGGCCTCGGGGTCCTGCTCGTGCTCCTGGGCCCGGCCATCGCGCGCCGGGTCGCGAAGCGCGCCGAGGCGCGCGGCGGCCTTCCCGACCACGGCGCCTGGTGGGTGTGGCCCGCGGTCTGCGGTGCCAGCGTGTACGGCGGGTACTTCGGCGCCGCGCAGGGGGTGCTGCTCATGGCCATCCTCGGCATCGGCGTCGACGACCACCTGCAACGGCACAATGCGACCAAGAACGTCCTCGCGGGACTCGTGAACACCGTCGCGGCGCTGGTGTTCATCCTGGTGGCCGACGTGAACTGGACGGTCGCCGGCGTGATCGCGGTCGGGGCCGTGATCGGCGGCGTGATCGGCTCCACCGTCGGCCGCCGCCTGCCCGAGCCGGTGCTGCGCGGCGTGATCGTGGTGGTCGGTGTCGCCGCCCTGCTGATGTTCGTCCTCGACTGAGCCGCGTCAGCCGACCTTCAGGACGTAGGTCCCGCCGGCGAACCGGTCGTGCCAGCCCTGCCGCCGGACCGTGTCGCTGTTGATGCCGACGGCGATCATGATCACGCCGACGAGCGCGGCGATACCGGCCACGAACCCACCGAGGATCGGGATGATGGCGGCGAGCTGGAAGGCGTAGAAGATGTTGCGTCGCACCGACTGCTCGGCCGTCGGGTGGCCGCCGTTCGGGCCGAAGACCTGCAGCTTGAGCGCCATCTTGCCCAGCGTCTGTCCGCGGGTGGAGTCCATGAACGCGAAGTAGCCGAGCGCGAGCGGCACCCAGATCAGGGTGAGGACGATCCAGTAGAGCAACCACTCGCCGGTGGAGTAGACGAACCCGTTCAGGAACAGGTTCTGGAAGATCGATGCCAGGATCCCGTAGGCGACGCCGATGACGAGCCCGTCGATCAGGCGGGCGAGGAAACGGTCGAGCAGCTCACCCGGGCGCCCGGTGACGGGGGCGTTGGTCGGCTCGGGGGCGGGAGGGGGCATCTGGCTCACGGGGGTGTCTCCTGTGCGAGTGGGGATTCACAAGGTATTGCCGCCGCACCCCGTCGGCATGACCCAATCGGTCCAATTTTGCCCGCCGTTCGGTCAGGCTTTGGAGCGCAGCCCCGCCAGGCCGTTCAGCACCGCGATCCCGGCGACGCCGGCCAGGATCACCTGGGTGGGTCGCTCCACCTGCCGTGCTTCACCGGCGAGGACCGCGGCCGCGGTGTCGGCGGCGTCGACGGCGATGCCGGCCAGGATCAGGTTGCGGCGGGTCTTGCCCCGCGCGAGCAGGGTCGCCGCGCCGAGGACGACCTCGCGCGATCCGAACATCCGGATCATGTAGGGCAGGTGCGGGTTGCCGACCGGGTCGAGGCGGAACAGCTTGGCGCCGAGCTCGGGTGCGGCGAGGGCGACGCCCCCGATGGCGACCCGTCCGGCGGCGAGACCGAGGGCGGAGTTCATGGGGGAACCCTAGCGAGAACGTGTTCCAGTTGTGGGGTCAGTCCACGTACGCCGACACCCAGCGGTCCATCTCGGTGTAGGCGACCTTCCGGACCTCGGGGAGGGAGAGCACGACGTCGTGGCGGGCGTCCTGGACGGCGACCATCGTGACGTGCCGGCCGATGGCGGTCGACCACCGCCGGATCTGGGCGACGTCGAGCACGATGTCGTGGCGGTGCACGTCGTCGCCCATCTCGAGCGGGTGCGCGCTGCCGCCCGACGACAGCACCAGGACCGGGCAGGGTACGTCGAGCCCGTGATGGAGCCGGGCGTGCCCGCGCCGGATCGCGCGCAGCCATCCGGTGTACACCGGCCACGAGCCCACCGGCTTCCAGACGAGGTTGAAGTCCCACTCGCCCTCGTGGTCGCGGTGCAGGCTGCGGGTGTAGAGGCCGCTGACCTTGCGCGGGAACTCGCGCATCGGCTGCCGGGCGCCGACCTGGTCGAGGATCGCGGTGCCCACCGTCCGGATCAGCACGTGTCCCTGGAAGTCGAGCCACGGCGAGTTGAGCAGCATGCCGGCGAGCTCGGGCGGCTGGCGGTTGTCGGCCCAGAGAGGGAGGGTCAGGCCGCCCGTGGAGTGGGCACTGCCGACGACGTGGTCGTGGCCGTCGCGCTGGGTGATCCGGCGCCAGGCTTCGTCGAGGTCGGGGTAGTACTCCGCGAGGTCGGTGACGTAGTTGGGGGTCTGGTGGTCCCGGATCGACCGGCCGTACTTGCGCAGGTCCAGGGCGTAGAAGTCGTACCCGCGCGCGTTCCACCACTCGGCGTACTCGGTCTGGAAGAAGTAGTCGGCGAACCCGTGCACGTGCAGCACCGCGCGGCTGGTCGGCTCCGGCGCGGGACGCTTGACCAGCGTCGCGACGACGGGGCCCTCCCGGTCGTCGGGGAACTCCAGCGTCTCGGCGGTGTACGGCTCGCCCAGGACGTCGACGGTCGCGCTCATGCGTGGATTCTGTCAGCCCGCGCGTCGGCGTACGCCGCGGCCGCCCGCACCAGGCCCGCCAGCAGGCCGACGTCGGCGGCCGTCTCGGGGTGCCACTGCACCGCCACGCAGAACCGTTCGCCCTCGGCCTCCATCGCCTCGAGCGTCCCGTCCTCGGCGTGCGCGGCCGGGACGAAGCCGGGGTGGTCGGCCACCGACTGGTGGTGGTGGCAGTTGACCGAGAGCCGGTCGCCGACCAGCCCGGACACACGGGACCCGGCCACGGTGGTCACCTCGACCTCGCCGAACTCGTCGCCACCGGGGCTGTGCGTCTCGTGCCCGACCAGGTCGGGCGTGTGCTGGTCGAGGCGGCCACCCGCGCCGACGGCCATCACCTGCATGCCCCGGCAGACGCCGAGCACGGGTACGCCGGCCGCCTCGGCGGCATCGAGCAGAGCCAGCTCCCAGGCGTCCCGGTCGGGACGCCAGCTGGCCGTCTTCGGGTGGGGGTCGGCGCCGTAGCGCCCGGGATCGACGTCCGCCCCGCCGCTGATCACGAGCCCGTCGATCCGGGCCACGACGGCGTCCGCCGCGCCTTCCTGCGAGAGCGGCGGCAGCAGCATCGGCACGCCACCGGTCTCCTCGACGGCCCCGGCGTACTGGGAGGGCAGGATGTCGGCGCGCTGGTCCCACACGCCCCAGGCCGCCTGTTCCCGGTACGTCGTCAGCCCGATGACGGGTGCGGGCATCTCAGAGCGGAGTCACGTAGGCGCCGGAGATCCCGCCGTCCACGAGGAAGGTGTTCGCGGTGATGAAGCTGGACTCGTCGGAGGCCAGGAACAGCACGGCGTTCGCCATCTCCACCGGCTCGGCGAAGCGCCCCATCGGCACGTGCACGAGGCGGCGCGCGGCCCGCTCGGGATCCTTCGCGAACAGCTCCTGCAGCAGCGGGGTGTTCACCGGACCGGGGCAGAGCGCGTTCACGCGGATGCCGTCGCGGGCGAACTGCACGCCCAGCTCGCGCGACATCGACAGCACGCCGCCCTTGGACGCCGAGTAGGAGATCTGCGAGGTCGCCGCGCCCATGACGGCGACGAACGACGCGGTGTTGATGATCGAGCCGGACCGCTGCTCGAGCATGTGGGGGAGCGCGGCCTTGCAGCACAGGTAGACGCTGGTGAGGTTGACCTCCTGCACCCTGCGCCAGGCGTCGAGGTCGGTGTCGAGGATCGAGTCGTCCTCGGGAGGCGAGATCCCGGCGTTGTTGAACGCGATGTCCACCGAGCCGTAGGTCTCCTTGGCGGTGCGGAACAGCGCCTCGACCTGGTCCTTGTCGGTCACGTCGACGCGGACGTACGTCGCGTACTCCTTGCCGCCGAGCTGCTCGGCCAGCGTGTGGCCGCGCTCGTCGTCGATGTCGCCGACGACGACCTGGGCACCCTCCTCGACGAAGCGACGCACCGTCGCGAGACCGATGCCGGAGCACCCTCCGGTGACCACGGCCGTCTTGCCCTGGATCCTTCCTGCCACGTGCCCTCCTCCTGTGCGCCCGTCAGTCAGTGGGCGATGAAGACGTTCTTCTCCTCGGTGAACGCGTTCGGCGCGTCCGGACCCAGCTCGCGGCCGAGGCCGGACTGCTTGTAGCCCCCGAACGGAGTCCAGTAGCGCACCGACGCGTGCGAGTTGACGCTCAGGTTGCCGGCCTCGACCGCACGGGCGACCCGGAGCCCGCGGCCGAGGTCGTTGGTGTAGATCGAGCCGGACAGGCCGTACTCCGTGTCGTTGGCGAGCTCGACCGCGTGCGCCTCGTCGTCGAACGGCATCACCGCGACGACCGGCCCGAAGACCTCCTCGCGCCAGATCCGGGCGGCCGGGTCCTCGGTGGCCACCACCGTCGGCGGCACCCAGAAGCCGTCGCCGCCGGGCGCGGATCCGGCGAAGGCGACCTGGGCCTCGTCGAGGAAACCGCGCACGCTCGTGCGCTGCTGCTCCGAGATCAGCGGGCCCATCTCGCTGGACTCGTCGCTCGGGTCGAGGACCCGCATCCCGGTCACCGCCGGCTCGAGCTTCGCCAGGAACTCGTCGTACGCCGACCGCTCGACGAGGATCCGGGAGCGGGCGCAGCAGTCCTGGCCGGCGTTGTCGAAGACGGCGGCCGGCGCGCTGGCTGCCGCCGCGTCGATGTCGGCGTCGGCGAAGACGATGTTGGCGCTCTTGCCGCCGAGCTCGAGCGTCACCCGTTTCACCTGCTCGGCGCAGCCGGCCATGATCCGCTTGCCGACCTCGGTCGATCCGGTGAAGCAGATCTTGCGCACCAGCGGGTGGGTGACGAACCGCTCGCCGACCACCGAGCCCTTGCCGGGGACCACGTTGAGCACGTGCTCGGGCAGCCCGGCCTCGAGCGCGAGCTCGCCGATCCGGATCGCCGTGAGCGGCGTGAGCTCGGCCGGCTTGAGGACGACCGTGTTGCCTGCGGCCAGCGCGGGCGCCATGCCCCAGCCCAGGATCGGCATGGGGAAGTTCCAGGGCACGATGATCCCGACCACGCCCAGTGGCTCGTGGAACGTCACGTCGGTGCCGCCGGCCACGGGGATCTGCCGTCCGAACAGGCGCTCCGGGGCCGCGGAGTAGTAGTTCAGGCAGTCGCGGACGTTGCCGGCCTCCCAGCGGGCGTTGCCCCAGGTGTGGCCGGCGTTGCGCACCTCGAGCTCGGCGAGCTCGTCCACGTGCTCGTCGACGACCGTCGCGAACCGCCGCAGCAGCGCCGCCCGGTCGCCGGGTGCGACCGACCGCCAGGTGGCGAACGCCTCCTGGGCCTGCTCGATCACCCGGTCGGTGTCGGCGGTCGACGCCTCGGGCACCTCGGTCACCGGCTGTGCGGTGGCCGGGTTGATGACGGTGAACGTGTCGGACATCAGAGCCTTTCGAATCCGCGACGGAGCTCCCAGTCGGTCACGGCGGCGCGATAGGCCGCGAGCTCCACGTCGGCCATGTTGACGTAGTGGTCCACGACCTCCTCGCCCAGGGCTTCCCGCGCCGCCTTGGACGTGGCGAAGGCCTCACGTGCGGTGTGCATCGTCGAGGGGACCTGCGGCCGCCCGGACGTGTAGGCGTTGCCGACCAGCTCGTCCTCGAGCTCGAGCTCGTTGTCGATGCCGTACAGGCCGCCGGCGAGCATGGCCGCGAGCGCGAGGTAGGGGTTCACGTCGGCGCCCGGGATGCGGTTCTCCATCCGGGCTCCGGGGCCGCGGCCGACCAGCCGCACGGCGCAGGTGCGGTTGTCCATGCCCCACGCGATCGTGGTCGGCGCGAAGGAGGCGTCGGCGAACCGCTTGTAGCTGTTGATGTTCGGCGCGTAGAGCAGCGTGAAGTCCGCAGCCGTCGCGAGCACCCCGGCCACGAACTGGTCGTAGAGCTTCGACCGGTCGCCGCGGTCCTCGTCCCAGAACACGAGGTCGCCGTCCTGGCCGCGCAGCGAGAGGTGGATGTGGCAGGAGTTGCCCTCGCGCTCGTTGTACTTCGCCATGAAGGTGACGGACTTGCCGTGCTGGGAGGCGATCTCCTTGCAGGCGTTCTTGTAGACGGCGTGGTTGTCGGCGCTGATCAGCGCCTCGGCGTACAGGAAGCCGATCTCCTGCTGGCCGAAGTTGCACTCGCCCTTGGCGCCCTCGACCTCCATCCCGGCGGCGTACATGTGGTTGCGGACGTCGCGCAGGAACGGCTCGACCCTGCTGGTCCCGAGGATCGAGTAGTCGATGTTGTACTGGTTGGACGGGACCAGGTCGCGGTAGCCGTTGCGGTGCGCCTCCTCGTACGGCGTGTCGAACGCGATGAACTCCAGCTCGGTGCCGGCCAGCGCCGTCCACCCGCGCTCGGCGACCCGGTCGAGCTGCTTCTTGAGGATCGAGCGGGGGGACTGGACGACCGGGGCATGGTCGGGCCAGACCAGGTCGCACTGCACCATGGCCGTGGCCGGCAGGTGCGTCAGCACCCGGATCGTGTCGTGGTCGAGGACGAACTCCATGTCGCCGTAGCCCTTGTCCCACGAGGAGATCGCGTAGCCGTCGACCGTGTTCATGTCGACGTCGACCGCGAGGAGGTAGTTGCAGCCCTCGGTCCCGTGGTCGACCACGTGGTCGACGAAGTACCGCCCGTGCAGGCGCTTGCCCTGCAGCCGGCCCTGCATGTCGGTGAACGCGACCACGACCGTGTCGATGTCGCCGTTCTCGATCCGGTCCACGAGCCCGTCCATGGTGAGGTGCCGGTCGTTGCGGGTGGTCATGCGTTCTCCTGACGGTCGGGTTCGGTCAGCCCACGAGGCCGCGCAGCAGCGCGGCGGTGTCGTCGCAGTGTTCCTCCATGACCCGCCGCGCCCGCTCCGGCTTCCGGGTCAGGATGGCGCGGACCAGGGCGGCGTGCTGGCGGTCGCTGTGGGCGATGTTGGCCTCGAGCACGGGGATGGCGAGCAGCATCTCGTGGAGGGTGCCCTGGACCCGGGTCACGGCCTCGATCACGCGGGGGGAGTCGGCGAGCGCGGCGACGGTGAGGTGGAGCCGCGAGTCGGCCTGCCGGTGGTCGGCGGGGCGCCTGGCGCCCGTGACGTCGGCCAGCGCCTGCTCGAGCTGCTCGCGGCGATCGTCGCCGAGATGCTGCTGCGCGGCGAGGTGGGCGGCGCCCGGCTCCACGATCCGGCGGTACTCGAGGGCGTCCAGCCAGTCGCGGCGCTTGCGCTGCGAGATCCGTGCGGCCGCGCGCGCGGACGGGGTCTTCGGCTTGAGCGTCACCACGGTCCCGCCTCCGCGCCCGCGCCTGGTCTCGACCAGTCCGGCCTCACGCAGGGCGGCCATCGCCTCTCGCAGCGTGGCCCGGGAGACGCTCAGCATGGTGGCCAGCTCGCGCTCGGACGGCAGCGTCGTCCCGAGCGGGTAGACGCCGAGACGGATCATCGTGGCCAGCTGCTCCACGCACGCCTCGAACGCGTGGTGGCCGCGCACGGGCCGCAGCACCGCCTCCGGCAGGTGACGTGCCGCCGAGGCGCTCATGCGTGTCATCCTCGACTCGTGCCAGGAGACTGTCAATTGGTCAATGGTCTGTGTTCAGACCAATCGCATTTGGGTCTTTACGGCTCAGTTGAGCGGGTCTAACCTCCCAAGCAACCGTGCTCCGTTCTCCCGAGAAGGTGTCACACAATGACCGATACGCACGCATCAGTTCCCGAAGAACAGGGTCGCGAACTGACGGAGGACGAGAAGCACCTGGCAAGACTCGGGTATTCACAGGACCTCAACCGGTCCTGGTCGGGCTTCTCGAACTTCGCGATCTCGTTCTCGATCATCTCGATCCTGGCCGGCTGCTTCACCAACTTCGGTGCCGGCTTCAACAACGGCGGGCCGATCTCGATCTCGTGGTCGTGGCCGATCCTCGGCGTCTTCATCCTGCTCATCGGCTTCACGATGTCCGAGCTGGTCTCGGCGTACCCGACATCGGGTGGCATCTACTGGTGGGCCGCGAAGCTCGGCGGCCCGGCCGCCGGCTTCTTCACCGGCTGGCTGAACCTGATCGGCCTCGTCGCCGTCACCGCGGGCGTGTCCTACGGCTGCGCGACGTTCATCGACCTGACGATCAGCGTGTACTCCGAATCGTGGGCCGCCGACTACTCGCTGACCCGCGTCTTCATCATCTTCGTGATCGTGCTGGCGCTGGCATCGGCGCTGAACATCTTCAGCAGCCACCTGATGGCGCTGATGAACAACGTGTCGGTGTGGTGGCACGTCGCCGGCGCGCTGATCATCGTGGGCATCCTGATCCTGGTCCCCGACCAGCACCAGTCGTTCAGCTACGTGTTCACCGAGCGCTTCAACAACTCGGGGTACGGCGACGGCAGCACGACCAGCTTCGCGTTCTGGTTCGCGATCGTGCCGTTCGGGTTCCTGCTCACGCAGTACACGATCACCGGGTTCGACGCCTGCGCCCACCTGTCCGAGGAGACGGCGGAAGCCTCCAAGGCCGCGGCCAAGGGCATCTGGCGCTCGATCCTCTACTCGGTGCTCGGCGGCTACGTCCTGCTGCTGTGCGTCGTGTTCGCCATCCCGAACGACGCCGAGGGCAACCCCGACAACGCGCTCGCCGGCGGAGGTGTCGCCGGGATCTTCCTGGAGTCCCTGGGCGTGAACTGGGCGACCCTGGTGCTGTTCATCTCGGCGTCGGCGCAGTTCTTCTGCGCGACGTCCTGCATGACGTCCGCGTCCCGGATGACGTTCGCGTTCAGCCGTGACGGCGCGATCCCCGGGTCGAAGACGCTGGCGAAGCTGACCAAGACGCGGGTGCCCGCCAACGCGGTGGTCTTCGTGGGCGTCTGCGCCGCGATCCTGACCCTGCCGGCGCTGATCGAGGTCGACGTCAACGGGGTGCCGATCCCGCTGGCCTTCTACGCCGTCACCTCGATCGCCGTGATCGGGCTCTACCTGGCGTTCGCGATCCCGATCTACCTGCGCTGGCGGCACGGCGACAAGTTCGAGGTCGGGTCGTGGAACAACGGGTCGAAGTACAAGTGGATGAACCCGATCGCGGTCGCCGAGATCGTCATCGTGTCGCTGTTCCTGATGATGCCGACGACCCCGGCTGCGAACCCGTTCCGCGACGAGTTCGAGTGGAAGTTCGTCAACTACGCCCCGATCGTCACCATCGGCGCCCTGCTGCTGCTGACGATCTGGTGGAACGTGTCGGCGAAGAACTGGTTCACCGGCCCGAAGCACACGATCGACCAGGCCGTCGTGGACGCGTTCGACGACTAGAGATCGGTGACTCGCCAGGACGAGCAGCTGGAGGCCCTGCTGGACCGGATCCCGGTCCTGCAGGGCCTCCAGCGCACCGTGGTCGAGCTGGCCGGCGGCCTGACCAACCTCAACCTCCGGGTCACCACCCCCGACCACGACTACGTGGTGCGGGTGTTCCGGGGCGACGCCGAGCAGCTCGGCATCGACCGGGACGCGGAGCACGACAACACGCGCGCCGCTGCCGAGGCCGGCGTGGGCGCCGGGGTCGTCGACTACCGGCCCGATCTCGGGGTCCTGGTCATCGACTTCCTCACCGGGACCACCCTGGAGAACGAGTCGTTCGCCGAGCCGGGCGTGATCGAGCGGGCGGCGAGCGCGTGTCGGCAGCTCCATGGCGGGCCGAGGTTCACCGGCGACTTCGACATGTTCTCCCGGCAGGCGACGTACCTGCGCACGGTGCAGGAGAAGGGGTACCGCCTCTTCGACGGCTACGAGGGCCATGCCGACGCGTGGGGTCGGGTGCAACGGGCCCTCGAGGTGCACGACCTGCCCACCGTCCCGTGCAACAACGACCTGCTGGCCGGGAACTTCGTCGACGCCGGCGACAAGATGTGGCTGATCGACTACGAGTACTCCGGCAACAACGACGCCTGCTTCGAGATCGGCAACACCGCCACCGAGTGCGACCTCGACGACGACCAGGTCGAGGCCTTCGTGGCGGCGTACTTCGGCGACGTACGCCGGCACCAGCTGGCGCGGGTGCGGCTGCAGTCGCTGGTCTCGCAGTACGGCTGGTCGCTCTGGGGAGCCATCCAGTCGGCCGCGAGCAGCATCGACTTCGACTTCTACAGCTGGGGGCAGGAGCGGTTCGACAAGGCGGACCGCACCTTCCGGAGCCCGGACTTCGAGCGGCTGCTGGAGGATGTGACGGGTGACGACTGACCTTCCCTCTCGGGCCCGCGTGGTGATCGTCGGCGGGGGCGTGATCGGCACGTCCGTCGCCTACCACCTGGTCCGGGCCGGATGGGACGACGTACTGCTGCTGGAGCAGGGCACGCTCTCCGGCGGGTCGACCTGGCACGCGGCCGGGCTGGTCGGCCCGCTGCGCGCGTCCGAGGGCGGCACCCGCCTCGTGCAGTACTCGGCGGAGCTCTACGGCCGGCTCGAGGAGGAGACCGGCCTGGCGACCGGCTACAAGCAGGTCGGCGGGGTGATCGTGGCCCGGACCGAGGACCGGATGGTCCAGCTGCGGCGTACGGCGGCCAACGCCATCGCCTACGACATGGAGTGCGCGCTGCTCACGCCCGACGAGGCGCTGGAGAAGTGGCCGGTGATGGCGGTCGACGACCTGCTCGGGGCGTTGTGGTTGCCGGGCGACGGCAAGGTCAACCCCACGGACCTGACCATGGCGCTGGCCAAGGGCGCCCGACAGCAGGGCGCACGGATCGTGGAGAAGGTGCGGGTCACCGGCGTCGAGGTTTCGGACGCGGCGGGCGGGCGGCGCGTGACCGGTGTCCGCACCGACCGTGGCGACGTCGAGGCCGAGGTGGTCGTGAACTGCGCCGGCCAGTGGGCGAAGGCGCTGGCCGAGCAGGTCGGTGTGACGGTGCCACTGCACTCGGCCGAGCACTTCTACGTGGTGACCGACGAGGTCGAGGGCGTGCACCCGGACCTGCCGCTCATGCGCGACCCCGACGGCTACACCTACTTCAAGGAGGAGGTCGGCGGGCTCGTCGTCGGCGGCTTCGAGCCCGAGGCCAAGCCGTGGCGCTCGCCCGACGACATCCCGCACCCGTTCGAGTTCCAGCTGCTGGAGGAGGACTGGGACCACTTCTCGGTGCTGATGGACGAGGCCCTGCGTCGCGTCCCGGCACTCGAGGAGACCGGGATCCGGAAGTTCTACAACGGGCCCGAGTCGTTCACCCCCGACAACCAGTTCGTCATGGGGGAGGCGCCCGGGCTCGACGGCTACTTCGTCTGCGCCGGGCTGAACTCCGTCGGCATCGCGTCGGCCGGGGGTGCCGGGCGGGCGCTGGCCGAGTGGATCGTCGAGGGCGAGCCGACGTCCGACCTGGTGGCCGTCGACATCCGCCGGTTCGCCGAGTTCAACGGCAACAACCGGTGGCTGCGCGACCGGGTCTCCGAGGTGCTGGGCCTGCACTACGCCGTGCCGTGGCCGAACCGCGAGATGGAGACGGCCCGGCCGTTCCGCTGCTCGCCGGTGCACGACCGGCTGGCCGCCGCGGGCGCGTCGTTCGGCTCGAAGATGGGCTGGGAGCGGCCGAACTTCTTCGCGCCGGACGGTCAGTCACCCGAGCTCGAGTACGCGTGGGGCAAGCCGCCCTGGCTGTCGTGGTCGGCGGCCGAGCACCAGGCGACCCGGGAGGCGGTCGCCGTGTTCGACCAGACCTCGTTCTCCAAGTACGTCGTCGACGGCCCGGGAGCGCTGGAGGCCCTCCAGTGGGTGTGTGCGGCCGACGTCGACACCGCGGCCGGCCGGGCGACGTACACGCCGCTTGCTCAACCGGCGCGGCGCCTACGAGTCCGACCTGACGGTCACCCGGACGGGCGAGCAGGAGTTCCTGCTGGTCAGCAGCTCGGCCACGACCGTCCGCGACATCGACTGGATCCGCCGCAACCTGCCCGACGGGTGCGACGCGCGCGTGCGCGACGTGACCACGGCGTACTCGGTTCTCGGCGTGATGGGGCCGCGGTCCCGCGACCTGCTGCAGCCGCTCACCGACGCCGACCTGGGCGAGGAGGCGTTCCCGTTCGCGACCAGCCGGATGATCCCGCTCGGCGCGGCCACCGTGCGCGCCACCCGGATGACGTACGTCGGTGAGCTCGGCTGGGAGCTGATGGTGCCCGTGGAGTTCGCCGCGGGCGTGCACGACCTCCTGCTGCGCGAGGGGCAGGCCCACGGCGTGGCCAACGCCGGCTACTACGCGATCGACTCGCTGCGGCTGGAGAAGGGCTTCCGTGCGTTCGGTCGCGACCTCACCCCGGACTACACGCCGGTCGAGGCGGGGCTGGTGTTCGCCACGGCGCTGAAGGGCGACAAGCCGTTCCTCGGTCGCGAGGCGCTGGCGGCGCACCGCGACCGCCTGCGCGAAGGGGGCCCGCGTCGCCGGCTGGTGTCGTTCGTGCTGGACGACCCCGAGGTGATGGTGTGGGGCGGGGAGCTCGTGCTCCGCGACGGCCGCCCGGCGGGCCAGGTGACGAGCGCCGCGTGGGGAGCGACCGTGGGCGCGGCGGTGGGGCTCGCCTACGTCCGCCACGACGACCCGGTCACCCAGGACTGGCTGGACTCCGGTGAGTTCGAGGTCGACGTCGCCGGCGAGCGGTGCGCGGCCCGCCCGACCCTCAAGGCACCCCTCAAATGACGCTGACCCGTCGCTAATTAGCGACGGGTCAGCGGTGAGTTTCTGACGGGTCAGGTGTTGGCGTTCGTGTTGGGTTCCACGATCGGGTCGGAGGCGTCCTCGGCCGCCTCGTCGGGCTGACCGCCGGGGCCGCCGAGGTCGGCGTCGGCCCGGACCAGCTCCTCGATCTGCTTGCCGGTGTCGGCGTCGACGCTCTTCCAGTACTGGAAGGCCCGCTCGAGCACGTCGCCCTCGACCCCGCCGAGGAGGTGCCCGGCGACCGTCTTCACGAACGCCGCGCGCTGCTCGTCGTTCCAGACGTCGCGCACGAGGGTGCCGGGCTGTGACCAGTCGTCGTCGTCCGGGCGGAGCGTGTAGGCCTGACGGACCATCGCTCCGTCGGACTCCCAGCTCTCGTCGACCTCACCGACCTCGTCGGCGTACCCGCGGCCGAAGGAGTTCGGCGCGTAGACCGGGTCGTCGGCGCGGTGCTCGTAGGCCATCGCACCGTCCTGGGTGTACGTGTTCACCTCGACGTGCGGCCGGTTGACCGGCAGCTGCAGGTAGTTCGGGCCGATCCGGTGCCGGTGGGTGTCGGCGTACGCGAAGGCCCGGCCGAGCAGCATCTTGTCGGGGCTGAACCCGATGCCGGGCACGAGCGCGCTGGGCTCGAACGCCGCCTGCTCGATCTGCGCAAAGAAGTTCTCGGGGTTCTTGTTCAGCGTCATCCGGCCGACCTCGACCAGCGGGTAGTCGGAGTGCGGCCAGATCTTGGTCAGGTCGAACGGGTTGATCCGGTAGGTCTTCGCGTCCTCGTAGGGCATCAGCTGCACCGAGAGCGTCCAGCTCGGGAAGTCGCCGCCCGCGATGGCGTCGTACAGGTCGCGTCGGTGGAAGTCGGCGTCCTCGCCGGCGATCCGGGTGGCGTCCTGGTCGGTGATGCCCTCGACGCCCTGGTCGCTGTGGAAGTGGTACTTCACCCAATGCTTCTCGCCCGCCTCGTTGATCCAGAGGTAGGTGTGGGATCCGTAGCCGTTCATGTGGCGGTAGGACTTCGGGATGCCGCGGTCGCCCATGAGGTAGGTGACCTGGTGGGCGGACTCGGGGTTGAGGCTCCAGAAGTCCCACTGCATGTTGTTGTCGCGCAGGCCGGACCCGCCGCGCCGCTTCTGGGAGCGGATGAAGTGCGGGAACTTCATGGTGTCGCGGATGAAGAAGACCGGGGTGTTGTTGCCGACCAGGTCGTAGTTGCCCTCGGCGGTGTAGAACTTCAGCGCGAAGCCGCGCGGGTCGCGCCAGGTGTCGGGCGAGCCCTGCTCGCCGGCGACGGTCGAGAAGCGGGCGAGCATCTCGGTCTTCACGCCGGGCTGGAAGAGTCCCGCCTTCGTGTACGCCGAGACGTCGGCGGTGGTCTCGAACTCGCCGAACGCGCCCGAGCCCTTCGCGTGCACGTTGCGCTCCGGCACCCGCTCCCGGTTGAAGTGCGCCATCTGGTTCAGGAAGTGCACGTCGTGCAGCAGGATCGGGCCGTCCGGGCCGACGGTCAGGCTGTTGCGGTCGCTCGGCGCCGGCGCTCCGGTGTCGGTGGTGGATCCGACCTGTGCCTCGCTCGACGGAGCCGTCTCGATCGCGGTGCCGTCCGTGGGCTGGGGGACATCGGCCATGGTGATCACTCCTGAGGATCGACGGTGGGTTGCTCGTCGGGGTGCGTACCCACCCTCCCACCTGTCATTCTGGAGTGATTCAGGAAAAGTCGGACCGTGGCGGGGTGCCGTACAGGTCGCGGATGACGTCCTCGATGGCGGGTTCGTTGATGGAGAGGTCGGCCACGTCGTACGCCGCGGCCACGGCGGCGACCAGCGGCGCCGCGCTGGCGTCGGCCGGGAAGCTGAGCCACTGGCGCGGCCCCTCGACCCGCCGGGTGTCGGCCCCGGGGATGCTGATCGGCGGGGCCTCGTCGACCAGGTCGACCACCAGCGTGCGGGTGGAGCCGCCGTGCCGGTGCAGGTCGTCGAGCGCGCCGTCGAAGACGGCGGTGCCGTGGTCGATGACGATGACCCGGCGGCACAGCGCCTCGATGTCCTGCAGGTCGTGGGTGGTCAGCAGCAGGGTGGTGCCGCGCTCCTGGTTGAGCGCGCGCAGGAACTCGCGCAGCCGCCCCTTGCTCACGACGTCCAGCCCGATCGTCGGCTCGTCGAGGTAGAGGATCTCCGGGTCGTGCAGGAGCGCGGCGGTGATGTCGCCGCGCATCCGCTGGCCCAGGCTGAGCTGGCGGACCGGTACGTCGAGCAGGTCGCCGAGGTCGAGCAGGTCGAGGAACTCGGCGAGGTTGTGGCGATAGCGGTCATCGGGGATCCGGTACATCTTGCGCAGCAGCTCGAAGGAGTCGCGCAGCGGCAGGTCCCACCACAGGGTCGTGCGCTGGCCGAACACCACGCCGATCCGGCGGGCCAGCTCCGCCCGCCGACGGCTCGGCTCGAGTCCGGCGACCTCGAGATGGCCGGACGAGGGAACCAGGATGCCCGGTGAGCATCTTGATCGTGGTCGACTTCCCGGCCCCGTTCGGGCCGATGTAGCCGACCATCTCGCCCGCCTCGACCTGGAACGAGAGATCGCGTACGGCGCGCACCTCGCTCCGCTCGCGACGTACCCGGCCGGCCTTGCGGCGAACAACGAAGGTGCGCTCGAGGTCGCGGACGTCGATCAGGCTCATGTCAGCTCCCGGTCGAGTTGTAGTGGCGGACGCCGCTGCGCCAGACGGCGGCCGCGCCCACGAGCATGACCAGTGCGACCACGGGGGAGGCGAACTGCACCCAGTCCGGCAGTCCGAGCGGATCGGGTCGGTCGAGGAGGTAGAGGCAGGGGTACCAGTTCACGAAGGCCAGCGGGAACAGGAAGGTCAGCGTCGCGAGCAGCTCCTTCGGGAAGATCGTGGGCGGGTACTGGGTGATCGTGTTGCCGCCGTAGGTGAACGCGTTGGCGACGTCGCTGGAGTCGGCCGTCCAGAACTGGATGCAGGCGAACCCGAGGAAGACCGCGAAGAAGATGGCCGCCCCGGAGCAGACCATGGCTCCCGCGAGGAGCACCTTGGTGGGAGTCCAGTCCACGAACGTGCAGCCGATGCCGAACAGGATCCCGGTCTGCAGCACGCGCGCGATCCGCCGCAGCGCGAACTCGTTGGCGCAGACCTGGGCCAGGAGGGGCACCGGGCGGACCATCATCGCGTCGAGCCGGCCCATCCGGATCAGCTGGCCGATCCGCTCGACCTGCCCGATGAACATGTCGGCGATGGCGAGCCCGAGGCCCGTGACGCCGTACAGCAGGGCGATCTCGCCGAGGGTGTAGCCGCCGAGCGAGTCGACCGCCGAGAACATGATCCAGATGCCGACGAAGTCGAGGCCGCCGATCACGAAGTTGCTGGCCGCCATCATCCAGAACGACGCGCGGTAGGTCATCGAGGCGCGGATCCACATGAGCGCGATGTCGCGGTAGCCCCGGACGGCCGTGACCGTGGTGTCAGCCACCCTGGACCACCACCTTCCGCGTGGCCGCCCGCAGCACACCGGCGCAGCCTGCGAGGAGGACGGCCGCCCAGAGCGCCTGGAGGGCCAGGCCGGCGAGCAGCTCGAGGCCGGCACGCTGGCCCAGCCAGATGTCGGCGGGCACCTGCAGGTAGGCCACCCAGGGCAGCACCATCACCAGGTCGCCGAGCCAGCCCGGGAAGAGCACCAGGGGCACGGTCATGCCGCTGAAGAACACCGTGAGCACGAACAGGATCGTGGTCGGCCCGGTCACGTCGAGCAGCCAGAAGGCCGTGCTGGCGACGAGGAACCGCAGCGCGAAGCTGACCAGCACCGCCAGCGGGAGGCTGGCCGCGAACCCGAGCGCCGCGGCGAGGTCCGGCGGCCAGCGGATGTCGAACAGGAGGGCTCCCACGAGCGTGGGCGCGATGCCGCGCGACAGCAGGTGGTACGCCGCCCGGCCGAGGTCGGCGGCGACGTACCAGCCGAGCAGGCTGACCGGCCGGTAGAGGTCGATCGCGACGTCACCCGTGCGGATCCGGTCGGAGAGGTCCTCGGGGCTGCCGCCGCCGAAGATCATCAGCGTCATGATCATCGCCTGCCCCAGCCAGGCGTAGGTGACGGCGTCCGTGGCGTCGTACCCGCCGGCGGTCGGGTTGGCGCGCCAGACGGCGAGGTAGACGAAGCAGATGATGACGCCGAAGACGCAGTTCGTGAACAGCCCGGCCAGGGTGGCGGCGGTGTAGGTGGAGTAGCGGCGGAACGCTCGCGTCGCGATGGCGACGTAGAGCATGGCCGGGACCTCCGAGACGTGGGCGGAAGCGGCATCATCTCACCCGGGATCGCGGGCGGGCCTCCGGAATATCTCGCCACGCCGGAGGGTTCATGGGATAGTTGCAGATTCAACAATGAGGGAGCGAGTGGTCATGCAGTTCGGCATCTTCACCGTGGGCGACGTGACGCCGGACCCGACGACGGGTCGGGTGGCGACGGAGCACGAGCGGATCAAGGCCACCGTGGAGATCGCGAAGAAGGCCGAGGAGGTCGGGCTCGACGTCGTCGCGGTGGGACAGCACCACAACCCGCCGTTCGTGGCGTCGTCGCCGACGACCACGCTGGCCTACATCGGCGCGCAGACCGAGCGGATCATCCTGTCCACGTCCACGACGCTGATCACGACCACCGACCCGGTGCGGATCGCCGAGGACTACGGCACGCTCCAGCACCTCGTCGACGGCCGGATGGACCTCATGCTCGGTCGCGGCAACACCGGACCGGTCTACCCGTGGTTCGGCAAGGACATCCGCGAGGGCATCAACCTCGCGATCGAGAACTACGCCCTGCTGCACCGGCTCTGGAGCGAGGACGTCGTGGACTGGCAGGGCCGGTTCCGGACGCCGCTCCAGGGCTTCACCGCGACGCCGCGGCCGCTGGACGGCGTGGCCCCGTTCGTGTGGCACGGGTCGATCCGCAGCCCCGAGATCGCCGAGCAGGCGGCCTACTACGGCGACGGGTTCTTCTCCAACCACATCTTCTGGCCGGCCTCGCACACCGCGCAGATGGTCGACCTCTACCGCCGCCGGTTCGAGCACTACGGGCACGGCACCGCCGAGCAGGCGACCGTCGGCCTCGGCGGCCAGGTGTTCATGCGCCGCAACAGCCAGGACGCCGTACGCGAGTTCCGGCCGTACTTCGACGTCGCGCCGGTCTACGGACACGGGCCGTCGCTGGAGGAGTTCACCGAGCAGACGCCGCTGACCGTCGGTTCGCCCGAGCAGGTCATCGAGAAGACGCTGGGCTTCCGCGAGTACGTCGGCGACTACCAGCGCCAGCTCTTCCTGCTCGACCACGCCGGGCTGCCGCTGAAGACCGTGCTCGAGCAGCTCGACCTGCTCGGCGAGGAGGTCGTGCCGGTGCTGCGCAAGGAGTTCGCCGCGCGCAGGCCCGCCGACGTGCCCGACGGACCGACCCACGCCGCGCGGGTCGCGGCCGGTGTCACTGCCGCGACCGAGTCGCAGGAGGTGACCGCATGACCAAGCACATCGTGGTGGTCTCGGCGGGGCTCTCGGTGCCGTCGTCCACGCGGCTGCTCGCCGACCGGCTCGCCGACGCCGCCGGGTCGGCGATCGAGGCCCGAGGCTCGGCCGTCGACGTCGAGATCGTCGAGCTCCGGCCGCTGGCGCACGCGCTGGCCGACCACCTGCTGACGGGTTTCCCGACCGGAGACCTGGCCGAGGCCATCGAGAAGGTACGCCGGGCCGACGGGCTGATCGTGGTCACGCCGGTGTTCTCGGCGTCGTACTCCGGGTTGTTCAAGACGTTCGTCGACGTCCTCGAGCCGGGCACCCTCGACGGCAAGCCGGTCCTGATCGCCGCCACCGGCGGCACGGCCCGGCACTCGCTCGTGCTCGACCACGCGCTCCGGCCGCTGTTCTCGTACCTGCACGCCGTCGTCGTACCCACCGGCGTCTTCGCCGCGAGCGAGGACTTCGGCAGCACCGACGAGGGCCACCTGGACAAGCGGATCCGCCGGGCAGCCGGCGAGCTGGCCGGACTGCTGGGCGGGCTGGACGGCGGCGACGCCGAGCCGGCCGCCGAGGTCCGGCGGACCGTCGAGGACGAGTTCGCCGACCCGACGCCGTTCGAGGAGCTGCTCCGCCGCGCCGGCGGAGGCCCGCGCGCCTAGGGCACGGCTCTAGTGCTGGTAGGTGCCGTGCAGGATCGCGCGGCCGGCGGTCTTGAACGCCAGGTTGAACGAGACGACCGCGGGCGACGCGTCCGCGTCGACGCCCAGGGACTCCTCCTTGACCGCGTGCACGACGAAGAAGTAGCGGTGCACCTGGTCGCCCTCCGGAGGAGCGGCGCCCATGAACCCCGACTCGCCGCCGTCGTTGCGGCAGTGGAAGGCGTTGCCGGGCAGGTCGCCGGCTGCGGCGCCGGTGTCGAGGGACGTCACGTCGGCCGGGACGTCGACGAGCACCCAGTGCCAGAACCCGCTGGGGGTGGGTGCGTCCGGGTCGAAGCAGGTGACCGTGTAGCTCTTCGTGCCCTCGGGGGCGCCCTCCCACGACAGCTGGGGAGAGGTGTTGCCCTTCGCGGCGACCTGGTCGTCCTTGAGCGGCTGCCCGTCGGTGACGTCCGAGCTGGTCACCGTGAACGACGGGACCTCGGGGAGCAGGTCGTAGGGGTTCGGGCTGACCGGGCGGTCGAGGCTCATGGTTCTCCTAACTCGCGTGCGGACTCGGGGCCAACCTAGTCCGGTGGGTGGCCCACGTCATCGGGCCGGTACCCGCCCTCCCCAGAATGGACACGTGGACGACTTCGCGACGTACCCATCGGGTCTGATGCTCGGCGGTCGACGGGTCGTCGTCGTGGGCGGCGGCCAGGTCGCGCAGCGGCGCGTGCCCGGCCTGCTGGCCGTGGGCGCCGACGTGTACGTCGTCTCGCCGCACGTCACGCCCGCCATCGAGGGACTCGTCGGCGCGGGAGAGGTCACCTGGATCGAGCGCCGCTTCGAGCCGGAGGACCTCGACGAGACGTGGTACGTCATCGCGGCCACGCGCGACCAGGCGGCCAACGAGTCGGTGAGCGCAGCGGCGGAGGAGCGGCGGATCTTCTGCGTCCGGGCCGACGACGCGACCGAGGCGACGGCCTGGACGCCGGCGGTGGGACGGCACGCGGGGGTGACGGTCGCGGTGCTCGGCAACCGGGATCCGCGCCGCTCGGCGAGCGTGCGCGACGAGATCCTCGAGGGCCTGCGGGAAGGGACGATCGCGGCGCGGCACCATCGCGAGCGCAGCCCCGGCGTGGTCCTGGTCGGTGGCGGTCCGGGCGATCCCGAGCTGATCTCCGTCGCCGGGCGCAAGGCGCTGATGGAGGCCGACGTGGTCGTGGCCGACCGGCTCGCACCGCGGGAGCTGTTGGGCGAGCTGCCCGCCGACGTGGAGCTGATCGACGTCGCCAAGCTGCCGCGCGGGCGGTCGGCGCAGCAGGAGGAGATCAACCGGCTCGTCGTCGAGCACGCCCAGGCCGGGAAGCTGGTCGTCCGGTTCAAGGGCGGCGACAACTTCGTGTTCGGCCGCGGCTACGAGGAGGTGATCGCGTGTCGCGAGGCCGGCGTACCGGTGACCGTGATCCCGGGACTGAGCAGCCCGATCGCCGTCCCCGCCGTGGCCGGCATCCCGGTCACCCACCGAGGCGTGGCCCACGACTTCACGGTGATCTCCGGGCACCTGCCTCCGGGGGATCCCGAGTCGCTGGTCAACTGGCCCGCGGTGGCGTCGCTCGACGGGACGCTCCTGCTGATGATGGCGGTCCAGAACGCGCCGGCGATCGCGGCCGCGCTGGTCGAGGGCGGGAGGTCCGACGAGACGCCGGTCGCCGTCATCTGCGACGGGACCATGCCCGGTGAGCGCACCGTCCTGTCCACCCTGGGCGGGCTGTCCGACGACCTGGCCACGGCCGGTGTCCGGCCCCCGGCGATCATCGTCGTGGGCGGGGTGGTCGCCGTCGCGCACCCCGACCACTACCGCTGATGGTCACGCTGCACGAGGTCACCGACCCGGCGGATCCCCGGCTGGCCGACTACCGCGACCTGCGGGACGTCGAGCTGCGCAAGCACCTGGAAGCGGAGCACGGCCTCTTCCTGGCGGAGGGGGAGAAGGTCGTGCGGCGCGCCGTCGAGGCCGGTTTCGTGCCCCGCTCGTTCCTGATGGCGGAGCGCTGGCTGGAGGGCCTCGACGACGTGCTTGCGACGACCGACGCGCCCTGCTTCGTCGTCAGCGAGGAACTGGCCGAGGAGGTCACCGGGTTCCACGTCCACCGCGGAGCGCTGGCTTCGCTCGAGCGGCGACCCCTGCCGTCGGTGGACGAGGTGCTCCGCGACGCGCGATCGGTGCTGGTCCTCGAAGACCTGGTGGACCATGCGAACGTCGGGGCCGCGTACAGGAACGCTGCCGCACTCGGCGTCCAGGCAGTGCTGCTGTCTCCCCGGTGCGCGGACCCGCTGTACCGCCGGTCGATCAAGGTGTCCATGGGCGCGGTGCTCCAGATCCCCTGGACCCGAGTGGACCCCTGGCCGACGGGCCTCGCATCACTCAAGGAGCGGGGATTCATGGTGGCGGCGATGACCTTGTCCGAGGACTCGATCGAGCTGGATCGGCTCGTATCGATGGCGCCGGAGCGGTTGGCCCTGGTGTTCGGTACCGAGGGCTCCGGGGTCACGCCGGCCATGGCTTCCCTGGCGGACCATCGCGTCCGGATTCCCATGGCGGCCGGGATCGACTCGCTGAACGTGGCGGCCGCCACGGCTGTCGCGTTCTACGCCACCCGCTGAACCAGGGGCGTCGGGCCCGCAGTGGGCGCCGTGGTCGTCACTCGCAGACCATCCGCCCTTCGACCGTGTCCCGGCATCCGAACTCTTTCTCCTCGCTGTCGCGCGTGAGATAGAGGTATCCCGCCAGGATCAGCACGGCGGCGACGACGACCACGACCAGCACCGCGATTGCGGCGCCGGTGCCTGCCCCCGTCGTCCGGTCCTCAGTCATGGCCAGCACCCACCTCGTCATCCAGCCCGGCACCGGGCGTCAGTGCCGCAGTTGAATGCCTCCATTTCGCGCGCCCCTTGCCTCGATTTGCGACTTTACCCACGGCGGCTCCAGGGCACAGGACTTCTGCCGAACCCGTCGGCGACGCGGCACGGAAATCGGCGCAGCCGCGCGTTGGACGGCGAACGCGGGCCTAGGTTGGGCGACATGGAGGACTTCGAGACCGCATCCGCCGACTCGCCGTACCACCGGACCCTCCCGATCGGGGAGCGGCTGTCGGGAGCGCCGCTGGTCGACGACCGACTGTCCTGCTTCGACGCGGTGACGCTGAAGGTGCTCGAACCGATGCTGGTGCCCGAGCAGCCGCGGGCCGGTGAGCTGGACCCGACGGAGTGCAGCCACTGCCGCCCCTCCGAACACACGATCTGGCGTGACGACGTCTGGCACCTCAACGCGGGGTTTGCCCCGATGGGGATCCCGTTCGTCGGCGGCTTCGCGCCCAACGACCACTGCCGGCTCGACGACGCGCCGCTGGACGTGCTCTCCGCCCTCGGGCCGCTGATGCAGCGGCTCGGCAGCGCGGTGAAGTCGATCCCGGGCGTCGCCCGCGCCCACTTCGCGCGATGGGGCGACGGCAGCGAGCACTTCCACATGTGGGTGCTCGCCCGACCGCTCGGGATGATGCAGGGTCGCGGGGCGATGCTGGCGTTCTGGGACGACGTGCTCCCGGATCTGCCGGACGATCTCCAGCGCGAGCACCTCGACATCGTGGCGCGTGCGCTGGCTCAGGGCGGGGGAGAGGCGTACCCGTTCCGGGGTTGAGTGCGACCCGAGGTCGCGCGGGATACCCGGTGCACCGGGTATCCCTCAACTTCTCGGGTGTTGGGTTGGCCGAGAAGTTGAGAGAAACCCCGAGAAGCTCAACCGCCAGCGGCGACGGGCATCTCGTAGATGGTCTCGAGCCCGTCCTCTTCGTCCCACTGCTCGCCGACCTCGACGAACGGGTACTGCGCGATCAGGGCCAGGGAGGGGGCGTTGTCGGGGGAGACGGTGGCCCGCAGGACCCGGACCGACGGCTCGGCCCGGGCTCGGGCGATCAGGGACTCCAGGGCGGCGCGGGCATAGCCGCGTCGCCGGTACGCCGGGTCGACGGCGTACCCGAGCTCGACCATGCCGTCGTCGTTCGGCGCGGCGTGGAAGCCGGCCTTGCCGACCGCTTCCTCGAGGTCCTCGTCCCAGAGCACGCCGGTGACCCAGGGCAGGTCGTCGGGGGTCTCGACCGCCTGCCTGGCCCGGAACCGCCAGGTGCCGACCGACTCGGGCCCGGCCAGCCACGGGGTGAGCGGCACCGGCGACGACAAGCGGGCCCGGTCGAGGTCGCCGTCGGCGAGCGCCGCCAGCGTGGCGGCGTCGAGCTGCACGATGCGCACCCGGACCCCGGCCACCGGACTACGCCGGCCAGTCGGCGGGGTAGTCGTCGGCCACCTTGTCGTGCTCCTTCTGGAGCTTCTTGCGCGCCTTCGTCGACAGCCGGTCGCCGAAGACGGTCCCGAGCGTGTGGTCGGTCTCGTGCTGCAGGCAGCGCGCCAGCAGGCCGTCTCCGGAGAACGTCACGGCCTCCCCGGTGACGCCGGTGCCGGTCACGGTCGCGAAGTCCGGTCGCGCGCACGGGACGAAGGCGCCCGGCAGCGACAGGCAGCCCTCGTCGGTCTCCTCCAGCCGCCGGTCGCGGCCCTCGGGGAGCGTCAGCACGGGGTTGCAGACGACTCCGGCGGTGTGCTCGTTGGCGGCGTCGGGGCAGTCGAAGACGAACACGGCCAGGTCCACGCCGATCTGGCACGCCGCCAGCCCGACGCCGTCCGCGGCGTACATGGTCGCCACCATGTCCGCGACCAGCGCCCGCAGCTCCTCGTCGTACGTCGTGACCGCCTGCTGGGGGCGGTGCATGACGGGGGTTCCCCAGCGGGTCATCGGCCGGGGGGCGCCGCCGTCGGGGAGCGGGCCGTACGGCGCGTGGACGGGCGCGTCGTTCATGGCGGGGAGCCTATCCAGCCGGGCCGGGCCACGGTGATCGGCACTGTGACCGGAGCCACCGCGCCCGTCGTAGCATTGTGTGTAACTCAGAGTTACATTATCCGCATGTCCTTGACCAAGAGCTTCAAGCCGGGCGGACGCTTCGGCCTGGCGTCGACCGAGAGCCGGGACCCGATCGGGTTCGCCGTGGCCGCCCTCAACCGGGTGGCCCAGAGCGACCTGATCGACCGGATCGGCCTGCGCAAGCAGACCGAGCAGGCTGTCTTCACGGTGACCCGCGGCGGCTTCAAGACCCTGACCACCGCCAGCCGGACGTTCGCCCGGCAGGGCAAGAAGGGCCAGGCCGGTGTCCGGGCCAGGGCCACCGAACCGCGCGGCGTCTTCGACCTGACCCCGACCGAGGACGAGCAGATGCTCGTCGACGTGGTCGGCGAGTTCGCCACCGAGGTCGTCCGGCCCGCCGCCGCTGCCGCCGACGACGCCTGCGCCGCCCCCGACGAGGTGCTCGCCGCCGGGCAGGAGATCGGACTCCCGATCCTCGGCATCCCCGAGGAGCTCGGCGGCATCTCGGAGGAGCGGTCGGCGATGGCCGGGACCCTCGTCGCCGAGGCGCTGGCGAAGGGCGACATGGGACTCGCCGTCGCCGCACTCGCCCCCGGCTCCGTGGCCACCGCGCTCGGCCTCTGGGGCACCGACCAGCAGCAGCGCACCTACCTGCCGGCGTTCACGGGCGAGGACGTCCCGGCCGCGGCGCTCGCCCTGATGGAGCCGACCGTCCTGTTCGACGTGCTCGACCCGGCGGCCACCGCGACCCCCGACGGCGACGGCTTCGTCCTGAACGGCGTGAAGTCGCTCGTGCCGCGCGGCGCGGAGGCCGAGCTGTTCGTGGTCGGCGCGCAGCTGGACGGCCAGCCCGTGCTGTTCCTGGTCGAGTCCTCCACCGACGGCCTCCAGGTCGAGGGCGACCCGGCGATGGGGGTGCGCGCCGCGTCCCTGACCACGCTGACCCTCGACGGCGTGCGCGTCGGCCAGGACGCCGTCCTCGGCGCGACCGACGGCACGACGTACGCCGAGTGCGTGCGGCTCTCGCGACTCGCGTGGTGCGCGCTCGCGATCGGCACCGGCCAGGCGGTCCTCGACTACGTGGTGCCGTACGTGAAGGAGCGCGAGGCGTTCGGCGAGCCCGTCGCACACCGCCAGTCGGTCGCGTTCATGGTCGCCAACATCGCGATCGAGCTGCAGTCGATGCGGCTGCTCACCTACAAGGCCGCGTCACGCGCGGCCGCCGGCAAGGACTTCGCCCGCGACGTCGCGCTGGCGCGCAAGCTCTGCGCCGAGAAGGGCATGCAGATCGGCCTCGACGGCGTCCAGCTGCTCGGCGGCCACGGCTACGTGAAGGAGCACCCGGTCGAGCGGTGGTACCGCGACCTCCGGGCGATCGGCGTCATGGAAGGAAGCGTGCTGGTCTGATGGCCATCTATCTCGACGACCCCAAGAAGCTACGGCCGCTGGTCGCACAGGCGCACCAGGTGGCGATGAACATGCTGCGGCCCATCTCGCGCAAGTACGACCGCGCCGAGCACGAGTACCCCAAGGAGCTCGACATGCTCGCCGCGATGATCGACGGGCTCTCGGAGTCCGGCGCGTCGGAGGGCGCGGGCGCCACCGGCGTACGACGCGACGAGAACGGCGACGGCGACACCGGCGGAGTCAGGAACGGCACCAACCTCGCCTCGGTGATGTCGATCGCCGAGATGTGCTGGGGCGACGTGGCCCTCCTGCTGTCGCTGCCCCGTCAGGGACTCGGCAACTCGGCCATCGCCTCGGTCGCGAACGAGGAGCAGCACGAGCGGTTCGACGGGCTGTGGGCCGCGATGGCGATCACCGAGCCGGGCACCGGCTCCGACTCGGCCAGCATCAAGACGACGGCGCGGCTGGACGGCGACGAGTACGTCCTCAACGGGGAGAAGATCTTCGTCACCTCCGGCGACCGCGTGCGACGCCGTGGTCGTCTGGGCGACGCTCGACAAGGAGCTCGGCCGCGCCGCCATCAAGTCGTTCGTGGTCCCGAAGGGCACGCCCGGCATGAACGTCGAGCGCCTCGAGCACAAGCTGGGCATCCGTGCCTCCGACACCGCGACGATCCGGTTCGAGGACTGCCGGGTGCCGGCCGAGAACCTCCTCGGGTCGCCGGAGGTCGACGTCAAGCAGGGCTTCGCCGGCGCGATGGCGACGTTCGACAACACCCGGCCGCTGGTGGCGTCGATGGCCGTCGGTTGCGCCCGCGCGGCGCTCGACCTGACCCGCGAGCTGCTGGAGCAGGCCGGGGTGCAGGTCGACTACGACCGGCCGGCCGTCGTGCAGTCGGCCGCCGCGGCGAAGTTCCTGCAGATGGAGGCCGACTGGGAGGCCGCCCGGCTGCTGACCCTCCAGGCCGCCTGGATGGCCGACAACGGCAAGCCCAACTCGCTCGAGGCGTCGATGGCCAAGGCCAAGGCCGGCCGGGCCGGCACCGACATCACCCTCAGCTGCGTCGAGCTGGCCGGATCGGTCGGCTACAGCGAGGGCGAGCTGCTCGAGAAGTGGGCCCGCGACTCCAAGATCCTCGACATCTTCGAGGGCACCCAGCAGATCCAGCAGCTGATCGTCGCGCGCCGGATCCTCGGCCTCACGTCCGCCGAGCTGAAGTAGTCAGGGGCGGTCCTCCGGAGGGGCTGCCGGGGGCCCAGGTGTTCCCGACACCTCGGGTGCGGGCGGCTCGGTGTCCTCCGAGGGGACGGGTGGCGGCGGTGGCGCCTCGGCGGCCGGCGCGGTCTTCTTCGCCGGTGCCTTCTTGGCGGGAGCCTTCTTCGCCGTCTTCTTCGCGGCCTTCTTGGCCGGTGCCTTCTTGGCGGCCTTCTTCGCCGGCGCGGCCTTCTTGGGAGGTGGCGTCTTCTTCGCCGGGCGTGCGCATCACCGGTTCCGGGTCGACCGGGCGCGAGTCGTCGTCGCGGCCGCCGCCCGTGACCTTCGAGGTGACAGTCCCGGCCACCTCGAGTCCCTTGTGCGCCGCGCCCTTCGCGACGGCGACGGCGCCCCCGACCACGTGCTCGGCGGTACGGCGCGGGTGCTGGACCGCTTCGGTGGCGGCAGCCTTGAACTTGTCGATCGGGTTCGGCACGACTGTTCCTCTCCGCTCCTCGGCTAGCGAGTGAGCCCTGACAGGGCGATGACGTCCTCGGGTCCGGCCAGGTCCGGTACCCCGAGGAACACCGTACTCACGCCCCGCTCGACCAGCCCGGCGTACCTGTCCCGCTGCTCGGCCACCGTGCCGGCGTTGGTGCGCCGTGCGTACGCCGCCGCGGGCGTGCGACCGCGCAGGTGCTCGACCCTGGCCCAGGTGTCGTCGCGGTCGCGGCCGATCACCGGCAGGTCGAGGACGGTGACCGCGACCTCGTCGGGATCCCGCCCGACGGAGCGGCAGTGCTCGTGGAGCACGGCGATCTTCCGGTCGAGCTTCTCGGGCGCCGACGACACGTTGATCGCGTCGCCCAGCCGGGCCGCGATCCGGAGCGTGCGCTTCTCGCCGCCGCCTCCGACGATCACCGGGATCCGGCCCACCGGGCGCGGGTACGACGTGGTCTCGGGCAGGTCCACCCGCTCGCCGGCGTACGCCTTGGTGCCGGCGCCCCACAGCGCCCGCATCGTCTCGATGGCCGACTCGAGGGTGTCGAGCCGCTCCCGGTCCGCGGGGAACGGGATCCCGTGACCGGCGTGCTCGCGCTCCCACCAGCCGGCGCCGATCCCGACGAAGGCGCGGCCGCCGCTGAGCACGTCGAGCGTCGCGGCGGCCTTGGCGATGATGCCCGCCGGCCGGTAGGTCACCGGGGTCACCAACGTGCCCAGCCGCAGCCCGGTGCCGAGCCCGGCGAGCATGCCGAGCGTCACCCAGGGCTCGGGGATGGGCTCCCAGACGCGACCGACCTGGGGGATCTGGAGCACGTGGTCCATCAGCGCGACCCCGGCGAACCCGGCCTCGTCGGCCGCGAGCGCGACCGATCGGAGCCACGCCGCCGGGTCGTCGCCCCACGGGAACCGGGACACCTGGAGCACGATCTCCAGCCCCTGCGAGCTGCGCCGGTCGGGCGTCGGAGCGGTCGTGTGCCTGAGGCCGTCATCGGCGACGGCCTCAGGCACACGACCCGGCTCCTGCGTCTCCTGGTGCACGATGTCCCAGCCCTCGCCGGCGAGCTCGTCGGCGACGGAGCGCATCCGCTTGAGCTGGCCGGCCAGCACGGGTGCCGGCACCGGGCGGTCGCGCGCAGAGTTGCGCCGGCGGCACTCGGCGTCCGGGGTCGCGAACACGACGGCGACCGCCGGGAGGGACGCGCTCCGCGCCTGGGCCAGCCAGCCGCGACGACGTTCCGGGTCCAGCCCGAGGGTGTCGACGACCGTGGTGAGCCCGCGGCCGAGTCGCGCGGCGACCACGGTCTCGAGGAGTGCGAACGCGTCGGTCGAGGCGTCGAGGTCGTGCGGGCCGCTGCCGACCACGCCGCGCAGCGCGTCCGAGGAGACGACCTCCTCGCGGCGGTACCGTCCCTCGGCCCACGTGGACTTGCCCGACCCGGACGCACCGACGAGGACCACGAGGGCGGGGTCCGGCAGCCGGGAGGTCACTCCCGCACTATCCCTTGTCGGCGTCCTTGGTGTCCGTCGTCGGCTTGCGGGGCGGCAGCTTCGCTCCGGGGACCGACTTCTTGGCCGGCTTCCTCGTGGCCTTGGTGGCCGGTGCCTTCGGCGGCGGCTTGCGCGCCGCGACCCGGGCCACGTCGGCGGGGGTCGGGCTCGGGGGTGCCACGGTCGCGTCGACGTCGGACGTCACGGCGGCGTCCGTCTCGGGGGAGGGCGCGGCGGGCGGGGGAACCGGTGTGGACGGCGCGCGTGCGGGCTCCCGGGGTGCGGGGACCGACGGGCGCGTCCGTCGCCGTTCGAGTACGTCGCGACCGGCCGCCGCTGCTGCCTTGGAGACGCCGAGAGCGGCCCGTCCGGCCTGTCCGGCGACGGTCCTGCCGACGCCGTACCCGGTGCGGGCGGCCTTGCTGATCCGGTCGAGGGCAGTGGTGCGGTCCACGCTCGTTCCTTCCTGCGGTCGACGTACTCCTGTGTCGAAGTCAAGCACGAAGGGCGCAACCGCTGGCTGCGGCTGCGCCCTTCGCCCCCGTGGGCCGGTTGGTCGGTGGACGGTTCAGGAGACGGCGCGGAACGGGTCGTGCTCGGAGAGGATCTTCTCGACGCGGGCCTGGTCGAGGCGGGCGTAGACGGCCTGGTTCTCCTGCGCGTCGCGCACGCACTTGGCGAGCGTGAAGGCCGACGTCGTCAGGTACATGACGCCGAGACCGAGGAAGGCCCGGATCCACGGGTCGACCGGCAGGTAGATGACGGCGAAGACCATGGTCAGCAGGGCGATGGCGAACGAGATGCCGGCCTGGGCGTAGAAGGCGTTGGTGTTCTTGGTGGGAGTCGATGTGCTCATGACGGACAGCCTCACCGCGGCGGCGCGCCAGCTGATGCGCCGGCGTACCCGACGAGGGCTGAGTACCAGGACTCACGTGGCAGGGTGAGCGCATGCCGCCCCGCACCTCGGACAAGAAGCGCACCGACCTGATCGTGTCCTCGCTGGACGACGCGTTCGCGCCGCTGATGAAGGCGAACCCGGTCGCGTTCCGCGCGAAGTACCGGAAGATGGCCTCCGACCCGCACTCGTTCTACCGGGGCAGCGCGTGCCTGTTCTACGCCGACGTCACGGCCGACGAGGACCCGTTCGCCGACGAGCACAGCGGCCGGATCTGGGTCCACGGCGACCTGCACGTCGAGAACTTCGGCACCTACCTGAACTCCGACGGGCGCCTGGTGTTCGACGTCAACGACTTCGACGAGGCCTACCTCGGCCGGTTCACGTGGGACCTGCAGCGGTTCGCGGCGTCGTTGGCGCTGGTCGGGTGGCAGAAGGCGCTCCCCGACGAGGACGTACGCCGGCTGATCGGGCGGTTCGTCCGCGCCTACCTGGCCCAGGTGGACGAGTACCGCACGAGCGACGACGACTTCGCGCTGCACCTCGACAACACCCACGGTCCGATCCGGACGGCCCTCGTGCAGGCACGTCTCCGCAGGAGGGCCGAGCAGCTGGACGGGATCACCGAGGTGACCGACGGCATCCGCCGGTTCCGTGATGTCGCCTCGACCCGGAAGCTCTCCCGGACCGAGCGGGACAAGGTGGTCCGGGCGTTCGAGCGGTACCTCGAGACGATCCCGGAGGACAAGCACTTCGACCGCGACCTCTTCTACGACCTGCGCGACCTCGTCGGCAAGTCGGGGTTCGGGATCGGCAGCGCCGGCCTGCCGGCGTACAACCTGCTCGTCGAGGGCTTCAGCCAGGCACTGGACAACGACGTGGTGCTGTCGATGAAGCAGGCGAACATCCCGGCGGTCAGCCGGTTCGTGGACACCGGGGAGGTCGAGTCCTACTTCGAGCACGAGGGGCACCGCACCGTCGTCAGCCAGCGGGCGCTGCAGGTGCACACCGACCCGATGCTGGGTCACACCACCATCGACGGGGTCGGGTTCGTCGTCGCGGAGGTGTCGCCGTACGAGGTGGACCTGGACTGGGCCGGCCTGACCGAGCCCGACGACATCGCGGACGTCGTCGACCTGCTCGGGCGGGCCACCGCCAAGATCCACTGCGCCTCCGACGAGGACAGCGAGCAGGACCTCGTCGACTTCCAGGTCGAGGAGGCGATCGCCGAGTCACTCCACCGCCGTCGCCGGGAGTTCACCGCCTGGCTGACCGACTTCGGCATCGCGTACGCCGATCGCGTGCGCCGCGACCACGTGCTGTTCGTCAACGCGTTCCGCGAGGGCCGGATCGGGATCAAGTCGACCGGCTAGGTCGACTCAGGCGACGACGTCGGCGGCTGCCGAGGGCGTGGCCAGCAGGTGTGCCGGCGCCCCGAACGCCGAGGCGGCGAACGCCGTGTCGATCGCCCGCACCACGGCGGAGACCCGCTCCTCGGGCACCAGCGAGATCGCCGAGCCGCCGAACCCGCCGCCGGTCATCCGCGCGCCGGTGGCGCCTGCCTCGAGCGCCGTCGTCACCACGAGGTCGAGCTCGGGCGAGGAGATCTCGAAGTCGTCGCGCATCGACAGGTGCGACTCGCCGAACAGCCGCCCCAGGCGCGCCCAGTCCCTGGCCTCGATCGCCGAGACCGCACGCTCGACCCGGGTGATCTCGGTGACGACGTGGCGGGCCCGGCGACGCAGCACCTCCTCGCGGAGCTCCTCGACGTCGCCCAGCCCGGCGTGCCGGAGGGTGTCCAGTCCGAGCTGCCGCGCGGCCTCGTCGCACTCGTCGCGGCGGTCGCCGTACCCGCCCTCGACCAGCGCGTGCGACACCTGGGTGTCGGTCACCAGCAGGGCCAGCCCGGCGTCCTCGATCGGGAACGGCACCATCGCCGTCTCGTCGTCGTCGAAGTCGATGAGCAGGGCCGAACCCTCCTCGGCGAGCAGGCAGATCGTCTGGTCCATGCCACCGGTCGGCGCGCCGGCGACCTCGGACTCGGCCCGCATGCACGCCGCCGCCAGGGTACGGCGACCGGCGACGTCGAGCGGCAGGTCGAGCAGCGACGCGACGGCCACGCCCACCGCGCACTCGAGCGCCGCCGAGCTGGACAGCCCAGCACCGACCGGCACGCTGGTGTCGACCGCGATGTCCATGCCGGGCACCTCGGCTCCGTCCTGCCGCAGCGCCCACAGCACGCCCACGGCGTACGCCGGCCACCCGGAGACCTGCCCCGGGCCAACGGCGTCGACGTGGCCCTCCCACACGTCGTCCTCCTGCCGGCTGCGGACCCGCACCCGGCCGTCGTCGCGGCGAGCCACGGCGGCGTACGTCGCGTGGGGGAGCGCCAGCGGGAGCACCAGGCCCGCGTTGTAGTCGGTGTGCTCGCCGATCAGGTTGACCCGCCCCGGCGCGCGCACCACGACCTCGGCTCGCGCCTCGAACGCGGACTCCAGGTCGGCACGGACGGTGGCGGCTCGGTCGGCGGTGGATCCGGGCTCCAGGAAGGCCATGGCGTCAGCCTAGGCGACCGGAGGTATTGCCGGAGGTTTTGCCGGAGAGTCCGCGGGGGAACGTGACCTGACGGGGTCGCTCACGTTGAGCACTCTGTCGTCTGAACTCATTCGCATTCCTTCTCGGGAGGTTCCACATGCGCCGTCCGGTGCGCTTCCTCGCCGCAGCTCTGGTCGCTGCAGCAACACTCGTCCCTGCAGTCCAGGGCCCCGCGCAGTCCGCGCCGGTGCTCGCGCCCGTCCAGGACTTCCTGGCCGGCAAGCTGACCAGCCTCACCAGCAGCCAGAAGGCCACCGTGCTCGTGCACGGCAGCACCCTCTCCGCCGCCAACCGTGCGGTCACCGCCACCGGCATGACCAAGACCGGCAGCTTCGACAAGATCGGCGTGGTCGTCGCCCGCGCCACCAAGGCCCAGATCACGGCCGCCCGCCTCCAGCCGGGCGTGACCTACCTCGAGGGCAACCAGCCGATCGAGTTCTTCGGCACCAAGTCCAACCAGGCCACCCGCGGCGCCGAGGCGTACGAGACCCTCACCGGCGCCGACGGCAACGCCCTCGGCGGAGCCGGCGTCAGCGTCGGCCTGATCGACTCCGGCGTCGACCCGACCCACCCCTACCTCCAGGAGGCGGACGGCACCAGCGCCGTCGTCAGCAACCAGAAGGTGCTGTGCGACCCGTTCGAGGCGGCCTGCCAGGTGCTCGACGTCGGCACCAGCGTCGACACCGACACCCTCTCGCTGGGTGGCCACGGCACCCACGTCGCCGGCATCATCGCCGGCCGTCCCACCGAGCTGAGCACCGGCGAGACCATCCACGGCGCCGCCCCGCAGGCCAAGCTCGTCTCGCTCTCCACCGGCGCCGCGCTCGTGATCCTCGGCGCCGACAGCGCCCTCAACTGGGTCCTCGAGAACCACGCCGCGCCCTGCGGCGAGGGCGTCCCGGCCGCCGAGTGCCCGCCGATCAAGGTCACCAACAACTCCTACGGCCCGAGCGGCGGCGGCGAGTTCGACCCGAACTCCGCGACGGTCAAGCTGCAGCAGGCGCTCGCCGCCGAGGGCGTGGCGACCGTGTGGGCCAACGGCAACGACGGTGGCGACGGCTCGGCGAGCCTCTCCAACCCGCCCGGCATGGACCCGACCGGCGGCGTGATCTCGGTGGCGTCGTACAACGACCTCGGCACCGGCACGCGCGACGGCGAGGTCAGCGAGTTCTCCTCGCGCGGCCAGTCCGGCGACCAGTCGACCTACCCCGACATCTCGGCGCCCGGCGACATGATCCTGTCGTCGTGCCGGATCTACCTCCTGATCTGCAGCACGGGTCTCGACCCGCAGGAGAACGGCGACTTCAACACGATCAGCGGTACGTCGATGGCCGCGCCGCACATCGCCGGCATCGTGGCGCAGCTCTTCCAGGACACTCCGGGTGCGACCCCGGCCCAGGTGGAGACGGCGATCCGGTCCACGGCGTACAAGTACTCGTTCGGTGCGCCGTACGAGGCCGGGTCCGACGGCGTCACGACGTCGTTCGACAAGGGCGCAGGCCTCGTGGACGTGGTGGCTGCCGCCAACGCCCTGCAGTGATCCTCCCGTGACGGACGGGGCCGCGTCGGGCGGGTAGCGTCAACATGTGCGCTTCCTCGATGACGCGGCCCCGCCGCACGACCTGACCTACGACGACGTCTTCATGGTGCCCCGGCACTCGTCGGTGGCCAGCAGGTACGACGTGGACCTGTCGACCGCCGACGGCACCGGGGCGACCCTGCCGCTCGTGGTCGCGAACATGACCGCCATCGCCGGCAAGCGGATGGCCGAGACCGTGGCCCGCCGGGGCGGGCTCGCGGTGATCCCGCAGGACATCCCGACGCCGGTGGTGGCCGATGTCGTGAGGTTCGTGAAGTCGCGGCACCAGGTCTTCGACACCCCGATCGAGCTGCGCCCCGACCAGACCGTCGCGGAGGCGCTCTCCCTCATCCCCAAGCGCTCGCACCGCGCCGCCGTCGTCGTGGACGACGACCACCGCCCCGTGGGCGTGGTCAGCGAGCAGGACTGCTTCGAGGTGGACCGCTTCGCGCAGGTCCAGCAGGTGATGAACCCCGGGTTCGTCAGGATCGCCGACGACACCGACCCCCGGGCCGCCTTCGACGCGATCGACGCCGCCCGGGCCCAGCTCGCGGTCGCGGTCACGGCCGACGGCTCGCTCGCCGGCGTGCTGACGCCGACGGGTGCCCTGCGCGCCACGGTCTACCAGCCGGCGCTCGACGACCACGGTGGCCTGCGGATCGCGGCCGCGATCGGCGTCAACGCCGATGTCGGCGTGAAGGCCGAGGAGCTGCTGGACGCCGGCGTCGACTGCCTCGTGGTCGACACCGCCCACGGCCACCAGGACCGGATGCTGGAGGCGCTCCGGATCGTCCGCAAGCTCGACCCGAGGGTCCCCGTGGCGGCGGGGAACGTCGTCTCCGCCGACGGCACCCGGGCCCTGATCGACGCGGGCGCCGACATCGTGAAGGTCGGCGTCGGCCCGGGCGCCATGTGCACCACCCGGATGATGACCGGCGTCGGCCGGCCGCAGTTCTCGGCGGTGCTCGAGTGCGCGGAGGCAGCCCGGTCGCTCGGCAAGCACGTCTGGGCCGACGGGGGAGTGCGGCACCCGCGCGACGTCGCCCTCGCCCTGGCGGCGGGCGCCTCGTCGGTGATGATCGGCTCCTGGTTCGCCGGCACCCACGAGTCGCCCGGCGACCTCCTGCACGACGCCGACGGCCGCGCCTTCAAGGTGTCCTTCGGCATGGCCTCGGCCCGCGCCGTCGCCAACCGGACCGCGACCGAGTCGGCGTTCGAGCGGGCCCGGAAGGGACTCTACGAGGAGGGCATCTCGTCCTCGCGGATGTACCTCGACCCGGCGCGACCGGGCGTCGAGGACCTGATCGACGAGATCTGCTCCGGCGTCCGCTCGGCCTGCACGTACGCCGGAGCCGGCGACCTCGCCGCGTTCCACGAGCGCGCGGTGGTGGGCGTCCAGTCGGCCGCCGGTTTCCACGAGGGACGGCCGCTGGACACCAGCTGGTGAGGCGTCAGGCCCTCGGGTCCTTGTCGACGGCGAGCACGAAGTCGTCGCCGTGCTCGGTCACACCCGTGATCACCGCCTGCTCGACGGCCTCCTCGGCGTACTGCTTGCGCACCATGAGCGGGTCGTTGCGGAGGTCCTTCACGAGCGCGACGGCGAGGCCGACCATGACCAGGACGAACGGCAGCGCGGCCACGATGGTGATCGTCTGCAGGCTGGTCAGGGCATCCTCGCCGACGAGCAGCATGACCGCGGCGACGGCACCGGTCGCGACGCCCCAGAAGATGACGGTCGGCCGGCTGGGGTGCATGGTGCCCCGCTCGGACAGGGTGCCCATCACGATCGAGGCGGCGTCGGCCCCGGACACGAAGAAGATCGCGACCAGCAGCATCACCACGACGCTCGCGGCGGTGGCGAGCGGGTAGGCCTCGAGCGTGCCGAACAGCTGCGACTCCAGGCCGCCGGCGCCGGCGATGTCGGTGCCCTTCTTCTGCAGGTCGATCGCCGCGCCACCGAAGATGCAGAACCACACGAGGCTGACCAGGCTCGGCACCAGCAGTACGCCGGCCACGAACTGGCGGATGGTCCGGCCACGGGAGATGCGGGCGATGAACATGCCCACGAACGGCGTCCACGAGAGCCACCAGGCCCAGTAGAAGATCGTCCAGGACTGGAGCCAGGTGTTGGTCTCGGATCCCTCGGCGCCCGTGCGGGCGGACATCATCGCGAGCTCCTGGACGTAGCTGCCGATCGACGTCGGCACCAGGTTCAGGATGAAGATCGTCGGGCCGACCACGAAGACGAACAGCGCGAGGCCGATGGCCAGCACCATGTTGATGTTGGACAGCCACTGGATGCCCTTGGCCACGCCGGTGACAGCGGACAGCACGAACGCCGCGGTCAGGACCGCGATGATGCCGATCAGGACGGCGTTGCCGACCTGGCCCACTCCGCCGACGATCTCGAGCCCGCGCTGGATCTGGAGCGCACCGAGCCCGAGCGAGGTGGCCGAGCCGAACAGGGTCGCGAAGATGGCGAGGATGTCGATCACCCGGCCCGCGGGACCGTTCGCCCGCTCGCCGAGCAGCGGCTCGAAGGCCGACGAGATCAGCTGGAGCCGGCCCTTGCGGTAGACGCCGTACGCGATGGCCAGTCCGACGACGGCGTAGATCGCCCACGGGTGCAGGGTCCAGTGGAAGAGCGTGGTCGCCATCGCGGTCTGGGCCGCCTCGGGGTTGCCGGCCTCGCCGGTGCCGGGCGGTGGTGTCGCGAAGTGGGTGATCGGCTCGCTCACGCCGTAGAACATCAGGCCGATGCCCATGCCGGCGCTGAACATCATCGCCACCCACGACACGGTGCGGAACTCCGGGCCCTCGTCGTCGCGGCCGAGCGGGATGTTGCCGAACCTGCTGACCGCGAGCCAGATGACGAAGACGACGAACGCGCTCGCGGTGAGCACGAACAGCCAGCCGGTGTTGGTCATGACCCAGGTCAGCGACTTGCCGGACGCCGTCCCGAGGGTCGTCTTGCTGACGAGACCCCAGACGACGAAGGCGACCGCGACCGCGGCGGACACCCCGAAGACGAGCCTGTCGAGTCCGAGACCGCGCTGCGGCTCGGCGTCGACCGGGACGTCGAGTGCGGGATGGGGGACGACGTCGTCGACGGGTGACGACAGTGCGTCGGCGACGCGGTTGCGCTTCTGGGTGGGTGTTGTCTGTTCCTGAGTGGTCACGTGTACCTGCGCCGCGGCACGCGGACGCAGCCTCCTTCTCCGAGTCGACAGGGGGTCACTCGACCCTCTCAACACATACCCGCGGTACGCAATTCGGGGTCAGGAGCGGGAGCTGCGCTCCGTCCGGCCGCGGACGATGCCGATGAACGACTGCACCCGCTCGTCCTCGTTGTCGACCCGCCAGGCGAGCCCGACCTTCGTCGTCGGCAGGTCCGTGACCGGCCGGTGGGTGACGTCCTTGCGGTGGTGGAGGCGGGCCACGGACATCGGCACGATCAGTACGCCGGACCCGGAGGCGACGACCTCCACGGCGTCGGGCACCGACATGGGCGGGAAGTCCAGCTGGGGCACGCTGGGGGTCCATCCCGACTCGTGCGGCAGCACCAGCTGTTCGTCGGCCAGGTCGGACAGGGACACCTCGTCGACCACGGTCGCCACGTGGTCCTTCGGTACGACGACGACCGGGACCTCGTCGTACAACGGGATGCAGTGCAGGCCATCGCGGTCGATCGGGAGCCGCACCAGGCACATGTCGAGGGAGCCGTCGCGCAGGCCGGCCTCCTGCTCGGGCTGGTCGACCGGGACCAGGTCGAGCGGGTCGCGGCGGCGTTCACGCCAGGTGCGTGCCCACTTGTCGGGCGTCGCGCCGGTCACGAACCCGACCCGGAACGCCTCAGCCATGCAGACAACCTAGGCGAGGGTTTGCCCGATCCCGCGATGGGGCACGGAGCAGCATGCCCGGACTCATCATCATCGTGGTGGTGTTCGTGGCGCTCGCCGTCCTCGTGCTGTTCTGGATGCTGCGCTGGAGCAAGGATCGCGCCGCCACGGCCGAGGAGCTCGAGAGCCCCGCCACCGAGACGCTGGAGTACGTCGTCCCCACCGGCCAGGACCCGGTCGTCGTCATGGCCGCCCTCGAGAGCCAGGGGTTCACCACCCGGATGGACTCGTCCGGAGAAGTGCTGCACATCCACTGCCCCGACGGCCGGGAACGGGCCCGGGACGAAGCCCGCGGGGTCATCGCCGAGGCCGACTCCTCGGCCATCGAGCACGGCCAGCCGCTCGGCCAGGGCCGGGTGACGTTCCTGGACGAGCGCTGACAGCGTCCTTCCGGGCGCCCTGCGCTCGCGGCTGGCGCAAGACGTCGACAGCGCGATCTGCCACGGCGCCAGCCCATGAGCCTGGCCATCTGCGGCATCGGCGACCTCGCCACCCAGCGCCCGGCTCACGACACCGGTGGCGATCAGGGCCGCCGACGCGTAGCCGAGCCAGACCAGCCAGACGGGTGCGCCCCGGCGGCCGAGGCCGACCACGACCAGCACCGTGAACGTGGCGGTGAGCGCGTAGCCGACCGTCTCCCCGAGGGCGACGCCGAGCCAGGTGTGGAGGAGCTCGAAGGTGTGCCGGGCGTCGGCGCTGCCGTCCTCGCTGAGGCCGGGGACGAACAGCACCCAGCGGGACAGGCCGATCACCTGGACGGTCGCGGCGGCGACGCCGACGATCGCGGTCCAGCGCCCGAGCCGGCCGCCGGCGAGGCGGCCGAGCAGGATCCCGGCCGGGGCGAGCATGGCAGCGCTCACGACCAGGACGAGGAACCAGCCGCTGACGGTCGTCGCGTGCTCGCGGTAGAGGGCGAGGATGTCGGAGGTGGGCTCCTGCAGGATCTGCGGGTAGTCGAACACCGAGCCGAGAGCGGTGAAGCCGGCGATGGCGAGCAGGGCTGCCGAGGTCATCGCGGCCGCTGCCAGGCGGCGGGTGGTGGTGGCGTTCATCGGGTGGTCTCCTTCGCGGTGTCGCGCGCCGCGGCGTACCACTCGAGGGTGGTGGCCAGCGCGTCGTCCAGGGATGTGGTGGGGGTGCCGAACGCGGCACGGAACTGGCTGTCGTCCACGACCCAGCGGTCGGTGAACTGGTAGAGCGTGTGCAGGTACTCGCGCATCGCGGGCTTGACGAGCCCGAACAGGCGCAGGGTGGTCGCGCCGGCGGCGAACAGGCGGGTACGTCGCCCGGCGAGCTCGTAGACGCGCTCGACGACCTCGCGGGTGGTGTGGGTCTCCGGCACGGGCAGGTGCCAGATGCGGCCCGTGGCGCCCGGCGCGGTCGCGAGGGTGATCAGGGCCGCGGCCACGTCGGGCGTGTAGGAGTAGCTGTGCGGCTGGTCGGGGTCGCCCATGACCTGCGCGGTGCGGCCCTCGAGGGCGGTGCCGAACACGGTCTCGCCGAGGGCCGAGCGGGTGGCGCCGGGGCCGAAGTAGTCGGAGGCCCGGCCGACCGCGACCTCGACCCGGCCGGCCTCGTGCGCCGCCATCAGCTCGACGGTCATGGCCGCGCGGGTGGCCGACTTCGCGGAGGTGGGTCGCGCCGCGAGGCTCTCGACCAGGTCGTGGCCGTGGGTGGGTCCGTAGGCGTAGAGGTTGTCCAGCACGACCAGGCGCGCCCCGGCGGCCTCGGCGCCGGCGAGGACGCCGTGCTGGAGCGGAGGGAACTCCTCGGACCAGCGTGCGTAGTTCATCGCGTTGAGGCAGAAGTAGACGGCGTCCGCCCCGGCCGCCACGCGCGTGGTGAACCCGGGGTCGGTGGCGTCGCCGCCCACGACCGTGGCGCCGGGGATCTCACCCGCGCCGTTGCGGTTGACGGCGACCACGTCGACGCCGTGGGCCACGAGCTGCTCGACCACGTGGCGGCCGATCTGTCCGGTGCCGAAGACGACGTGCTTGCTCATGACTGGATCTCCTTGCGGGCGGCGGTGCGGTTGAGGGCGGCGGGGAGGACGAACGTGAGCGCGGCGACGGTGAGGGCGCCGCCGGAGCCGAAGACGGTGAACTGCTGGTCGACGTCGATGCCGATCAGCGTGGTGACGGCCCAGCCGGCGGCCCAGGCGGCGGTGAGGAAGGCGGGCCAGGCGAGGGCGAGTCGCCCGAGCCGAGGCAGGAGCACGAAGCCCTGGGCGAGCCCGACGGCCAGACCGGTGACGGCGCCCTGCAGCACCAGGTCGGAGAGGCTGGTGCCGTAGTCGACGAGGGCGGACCCGAGGCCCAGGCCGACCATCATCCCGAGGGCGGTGGCAACGACCCACGCGGCGACGGGCGGCCGGTTCCGGCCGAGTCCCCAGGCCTGGACCGCGCCGAGGATGGCCCCGGTGATCAGGCCTCCGAGGAGCGCGGGGACGAGGCTGTCGACCCGGCCGGTGGTCAGGTAGGCGGCGTACCCGCCGAGCGGGAACCCGGCGAACGTGACCATCCACCTCCCGAAGGCTCGGGGTGACGTGACTCGGGTGGTGGGAGCGGGCGAGGTGGTCTGGACGGGGGACATGGTCACTCCTGGGGGTCGGTGCCGGTGGTGGGGTGGGTGGCGATCCAGGCAGCCAGGCGGCTGTCCGGGTGGTCGACGAGGTGGTCGCGGACCAGGGCGTCGAGCAGGTCGGCGTCCCCGGCGAGGTGGGCACGGGCGATGGCCACGAGCTGGCGGTCACGGGTGGTCCGCGCCAGCGGGTGGTCGCGCTCGATCAGCTCGCGCAGGGCGGCGGTGTCGCCACCGACCAGCCGGCGGATCAGGGTCTCGTTGTCGGTCACGGGTACACCGTTGTGGGGAACGCTGACGATCCGCTGACGGCAACCTGACGCGGAACCGCGGAGCGGCACTACGCTCGGCGGGTGCTGACCGTCGCCGTTCTCGGCCCCGTGGAGGTACGCCGGGACGGCGAGCTCGTGGCGGTCCCGTCCGGGAAGACCACCGAGGTGCTGGTCCGGCTCGCGCTCGAGGCCGGTCGGGCGGTCCGCGCGGAGCAGGTCATCGAGGACCTGTGGGCCGACGCGGCGTCGACCGGTCGCAACACGCTGCAGTCGAAGGTCTCCCAGCTGCGGCGCGCGTTGGGTGACGCGAGCCTCGTCAGCGCCACGAGCGGCGGCTACGCCCTCCATGTCGACCGAGCGAGCGTGGATGCCCTGGCCGTCGGAGACCTGGCGGAGTCGGTGGCCGCGGCTCGCCAGACCGGCGACCAGGCGGCCGTCGTCGCCGCGGCCGACGAGGCGCTCGCGCTGTTCCGGGGCGAGGTACTGGTCGACGCCGGCGAAGGAGACTGGCTCGCACCCCACCGGGCGCGGCTGGAGGAGATCCGGCTCGGGCTGGTCGAGGACCGGCTCGCGGCGCTGGTTGCGCTGGGCGCGGGCGGCGAGGTGATCGGTGAGCTCGAGAGCCTGGTCGAGCAGCATCCGCTGCGTGAGGGGCTGTGGTCGTCGTTGATCACCGGGCTCTACCGCGGCCGGTCGCCAGGCCGACGCTCTGGCGGCGTACGCCCGGGTGCGCGGCCTGCTGGTCGAGGAGCTGGGGGTCGACCCCGGTCCGGCCCTGCGGTCGCTCGAGGAGCAGATCCTCCTGCAGAGCCCCGCGCTCGGCGGCGAGGCCGACCGGAGGGTGCTCGCTGGCGGGATCGGCAACCTGCCGGCACTCACCTCCGAGCTCGTGGGGCGGACCGACGAGCTGACCGCCCTGCGCGACCTGCTGCGCGACCACCGGCTCGTGACGGTCGTCGGCCCCGCCGGGGTCGGCAAGACCCGTACGGCGATCGAGCTCGCGCGCGGCCTCCGGCCCGCAGGCGGTGTCTGGCTGGTGCGTCTCGACGCGGTGGACGAGACCACGTCGGTCCCGCGGGTGGTTGCCGAGACGTTGGAGGTCTCGGGCGGTGAGGCCCAGCTGGTCGACCGGTTCGCCGGGGCCGAGGCGGTCCTGCTGCTCGACAACTGTGAGCACGTGGTCGACGCCGTGGCGGACCTGGTGACGCGGCTGCTCGACGGTGCGGCCGGACTGTCGGTGCTGGCCACGAGCCAGGTGCCGCTGGGACTTCCGGGCGAGGTGGTGCACGTGCTCGACCCGCTGTCCCCGGTCGACGCGGTGACCCTGTTCGGCTCGCGCGCCACGAGTGCGCGCCGGGACTTCGCGGTCGACGACGAGTCCGCGGTCGTCGTCGAGGAGGTGTGCCGCGCGCTGGACGGCCTGCCGCTGGCGATCGAGCTGGCAGCGGCGCGGGTGAGGTCGCTGTCGGTCCAGGAGATCGCGCGGCGGATCGAGGACCGCTTCAGCCTCCTGCGCGACCCGACCAGCCGGGTCCCGGACCGCCGACACGGCCTGGCGGCAGCCATCGGCTGGAGCTACGACCTGCTCTTCCCCGACGACCAGCGCGGCCTGTGGGCGCTGTCGGTGTTCTCGGGTGGCGCGCCCCTGGCCGCGGTCGAGCACGTGCTCGGCACGCTGGACGTCCCCCCGGAGTCCGCCGTCGACGTCGTGGACCGGCTGGTCGACCGGTCGCTCGTCGGCGTCGACGTGGCGGCCGGCGGAGAGGTGCGGTACCGGCTGCTCGACAGCATCCGGGCGTTCGCGCGCGCCCGGCTCGGCGAGGCAGGTCTCGACGACGTGGCCGCCGCGTCCCACGCCGGCTGGTTTGCGGGCGCCGCCGACCGGTGCTGTGCCGACATCCGTGGCCCGGAGCAGTCCGCGTGCGTGACGCTGGTGCGTTCCGAGCGGGCGAACATCGACTCGGCTCTGGCGTGGACGACCGAGCACGACCCGTTGCTCGGCCTCCGCCTGGCGATCGGGTTCGGCTGGACCTGGGTGGTGCTCGGCGACGGCGCCACCGGTGCCGCGCGGGTCCGGGACGCCGTGACGGCCGCGGGTGCCCAGGCACCGCTGGGAGCGCAGGCCGAGGCGCTGCTCGTGGCCGGCTGGCTCGAGGCATCCGCGGGGGACGTCGAGCTCGCGCAACAGGACCTCGACCGGGTGGCCGAGCTGGGCACGACGCTCGGCGACCAGCACGTCATGGCCGACGTACGCCGGCACACCGCGTTCCTGCGGATCCAGCAGGGCCGTCCGCAGGACGTGCTCGCCGAGACGGAGGCGAGCCTCGTGGTCTACCGCGACAGCGGGTTCACCTGGGAGACGGCGGCGAGCCTGGTACTCGCGGCGTACGGCTCGATCATGCTCGGCGACACGGGGAGCGCGACCGCGGCCGCCGAGGAGTCCGTCGGCCTGCTGCGGCCGCTGGCGGACTCCTGGGGGATGGTGCACGCCCAGGGCATGATCGGAGCCATCGCGCAGGCCGAGCACCGCTTCGACGACGCCGCCACCGCACTGGCGGGTGCCGCCGCCGAGTCCGAGCGTCTCGGTTTCCTCGGACAGGCCGCGCTGCACCTGACCCGCCTGGGCCGGGTGGAGCAGCAGCGGGGCAACCCCGACGGTGCGGCGGAGACGCTCACCCGCGCCATGAGCGCGGCCCAGCGCAGTGGGGACCTGCGCATCGCCGCGACGGCGCGGACGACGCTCGCCCGGCTGATGCGCGCGTCCGGGGACGACGTGGTCGCGACGGCGCTGCTGGAGCAGACCGACAGGTGGTACCGCACCGCGGGTGGGGGCGACGGAGCGCTGCTGGTGCGGGGCATGCTCGCCGCGATCGCCGACGACGGGGACCTGGACGGGGTGCTCGCCGAGGCGCGTCGCACCGGCGACCGGGAGGCCGAGCTGGTGGCGCTGGACGGCCTGGCCCGGCGTGCGGAGACGCAGGGCGACCGGGCAGCGGCGACCCGGCTGCTCGCGGAGGCCGACGAGCTCCACGCCGGCCTGGGCCACCTGGTCGACGAGGCCGACCGGACCGACGCCCGGTGGGTGAGGGAGCGGGTCAGGCAGTCGATCGCGAGCGACCCAGCTCGATCGCGGTGAGCGGGAAGACCAGGACGGTCAACATGCCCGCAGCCACCACCACCGACTGACCGGCGAGGTCCATCAGGCCGGCGTCGACGGCGATCGTGGTCACGGCCACGATGACCGGCAGACCGGTCGCGCTGAACAGCGCCAGCTGGACGGAGTCGCCGCGGCCGATGTGCCGGAACGCCACGAGGACGGGTAGCCCGCGCACGACCAGGATGCTGACGAAGAACGCCAGCGCGATCGTCCAGTCGTCGAGGACGGCGCCGAAGTCGATCGCCATGCCCGAGACCACGAAGAAGACCGGGATGAGCAGCCCGAAGCCGATCCCGTCCAGCCTCGCCAGGAACCGGTCGTGGTCGTCGGGGAGCAGCATCCGCACGATCACCCCGGCGACGAAGGCTCCGAGGATGACGTCGAGCCCGAAGGCCTCGGACAGCACCAGCATGAGGGCGAGCAGCAGGATGACCAGCCGGATCGGTGCCTGCGACGTCGTCTCGGCATGGTGCTGGACCAGTGCCACGATCCGTTCGGCTCGCGGTCCGTGCCGGACGATGGCGAAGCCCATCACCAGGGCGATCGCTCCGAACGCCAGCAGCGAGGAGATCCCGGCCCAGGCGCTGCCCGTGGTGACCAGCACGCTCATGGCGACGATCGGGCCGAACTCGCCGACCGCCCCGTTGGACATGACCAGGCTGCCCATCGGCCGCTCGAGGAGGCCGGTGTCGCGCAGGATCGGCAACAGGGTGCCGAGCGCGGTGGAGGTCATCGCGATGGCCAGCGCGTGCCAGGCCTCGAAGCCGAGGGCCAGCGAGAGCAGGCCGACCCAGACCAGGGCCACGGTGAGCGAGACCAGCCACGCGACGCCGGCCCGGGAGCCGTCGCGGCTGCGGAGCATCGCCGGCTCGATCTCGAGCCCGGCCATCAGGAACAGCATGCCGAGGCCGAGCTGGGAGAGCAGCTCGATCGGGGCGCTCGACGCGGCGAGATCCACGCCGTACGGACCGATGACGATGCCGAGCGCGAGCAGCAGGACGACCTCGGGGATGCGCGGACCGGGCAGCAGTCCCACGAGCAGCGGAGCGATGGCGGCGACGGCCGTGATCCAGGCGAACGACCACAGGACGTCCTCCATGCTCATGAGCCGAAGCATGACGGGCCCCACAGGCCCGGCGACCACCCCTACAGTGAGTCCATGACCGTCCGGGTCGTCTTCGCCGACGACAACTACCTCGTGCGCGAGGGCGTGGCCGGCCTGCTGGCCGAGACCGACGAGGTCGACCTGGTCGAGACCGTGGCCGACCCCGAGGCGCTGCACCGCGCCGTGGCGGTGCACAAGCCGGACGCCGTGCTCACCGACATCCGGATGCCCCCGACGTTCACGACCGAGGGCATCGACGCGGCGAAGCGGATCCGGGTCGAGTTCCCCGGCACGGGCGTGGTGGTGCTCTCGCAGTACGTCGAGGAGGACTACGCGTTCGACCTCCTGGCCGACGGCGTCGAGGGGCTGGGCTACCTGCTCAAGGAGCGCGTCAGCGAGGTCGACGAGCTGGTCCGCGCCCTGCACGACGTCGCCCGGGGCGGCTCCGCGCTCGACCCCAAGGTGGTGGAGGGACTGCTGGCCCGGAAGTCGAGCGAGACCAGCTCCGCCCTGCGCGGGCTGACCGAGCGCGAGCTCGAGGTGCTGGGAGAGCTGGCGACCGGGCGCAGCAACGCTGCCGTCGCCAAGACCCTCTACATGAGTGAGCGTGCCGTCGAGAAGCACGTCGGGTCGGTGTTCCAGAAGCTCGGGCTCGCGACGGAGCCCGACACGAACCGCCGGGTGATGGCGGTCCTGGCGTATCTCGAGGCGACCGGTGGCGCGGCCGCGACCTGAGCGGCCAGCCCCCGGCAGGAGTGCGGACAACCCCACTGACCTGGACCCGGGCCACGGGGGAGGATCGGCTCGAGGAGGTGTGCCGTGACCGAAGTCCGAGTCCTGATCGTCGACGACCAGGAGACCTATCGACGAGCGATGGGCGCCGTCGTCGACGCCACCGACGGCTTCGTCGTCGTCGGTTCGGCGACGACCGGCGAGGAGTCGCTGACCGCGGCCGCCGAGCTGCGGCCCGACCTCGTCCTGATGGACATCAACCTGCCGGGCATCGACGGCATCGAGGCCGCCAAGCGACTGTCCGCGCGGCCCGACGGCCCGGTCGTCGTGCTGCTGTCGACGTACGACGAGGACCAGTTCGAGCTGTCGGACTGCGGCGCCACGGCGTACGTCGCCAAGGCGGCGTTCGGCCCCGACCGGCTCTCAGAGGCCTGGGCCGGTCGGGGCACCGACCAGGGCTGAGGCCCGCTCCGGCTCCACGGGGATGGTCACCTGCAGCGTGCCCGCGCCCTCCTCGACCGAGCCGCCGACCGACTCCACCCGGTCACTGATCGACGCGAGGTCGACGTCGCCGTCCCAGGAACACTCCAGGGACGAGCACCAGCTCGTCGCCCGTCAGCGACAGGTCGGCGGCGACCAGGCCTCGACGCGAGGCCTCGGCGACGCAGAAGTAGACGGCCGTCTCGACGCGCGGGGCGAACCGGCGCGTCGGCCGCGTCCTCGACGGACAGGGTGGCCCCGGCGCCGTCGCGGGTGACCAGCGTCCGCAGCGCGGGTCCGAGCCCGGCCCGCTCCAGCTGGGCGGGGAAGACCCCGCGGGTGAGGTCGCGGAGCGCCTCCAGCGCCTCGTTGGTGCCGGCGATCAGCTGGTCCAGCCCGTCGGGCGAGCCGCTCCCGACGGTCTCGCGGACCCGCCGGATCCCGTCCGGCAGCGCGGCCAGGTGCGGCAGCACGTCACGCGCGATCGCTGTCTCGAGCGCCCGTCGCGCGGCGTCGTCCGCCTCGACGATCCGCAGCCGCGACTCCGTCAGCCGGCGGGTGGTCCGGTCGAGCTCGGTGACATGGTCGGCCAGGCGGCTCGCGAGCGAGGTGTTGCGGAACGCGACGGCGGTCTGGGCGGCGAGGGCCTCGAGCAGCCGGAGGTCGGAGCTGGACAGTCCGCGGCCCGGGGCCAGGACGACCGCGATCGTCCCGAGATCGCGTCCCTCCGTGCGCACCGGGACCACGTGGTCGGCCGGACCCGTCGGACGCCCCAGCTGCCGGAGACCGGGTCGCTGCCGGGCACCTCGAGGGTGGCGGTGGCGCCGGCGGCCGAGACGGAGCGGGCCGCTGCCTCGGCGACCGCCGGCAGCAGGGTGCCGGGGGAGGGCGCCTCGGCGAGGCGGCTGCTGAAGTCGGCCAGCGCCTCGTACGGCTGCGCGCGCGACCCGTAGGCGACCCGGTCGGACAGCCGGACGACGCTGCGTCGCAGCGGCTGGAAGGCGAGCGCCACCAGGGCGAATCCGAGCAGTGACAGCCAGAAGCTGCCGGCCCGGCCCTCGACCAGTCGGCCGACGGTCACCACGAGGGTGGTGTAGCCGAGGGCCGCGAAGGCCGTGCCGGCCACCAGCAGCGACCGTCCGGTTGATGATCACGTCGATGTCGTAGAGGCGGTAGCGGAGGACCGAGGTGGCGAACAGGATCGGCACCATGAAGTAGGCGACGAAGAGGGGTATCCCGGCCAGCCACGTGCGCTCGGCGCCGGCGACCAGCTCGAAGCCGAACAGGCAGAGGATGCCGGCCGCGATCAGGAGCGCCGACAGGACGATCGGCGCCAGCTGTTGCCGCTGCTCCGCAGTGCTGCGTCGCATCCGCTGCACCAGCGAGACGACCGAGGCGATCAGCCCGCCGCTGATCGCGATGAAGCCGACCGACAGCATCAGCCGCTGGCCCAGGCCGATGTCGTCTCCCTCGACGTAGAGCTGGAACGAGGTCGGCGACAGGCTGAGGACGGCGAGCAAGCACGACGGCGGCCCCGGCACCCGTCACCCACGCGGCGTACCGCCAGCGTCGCGAGACGAGGTGGCCGTCCGGAGCCAGGAGGAACATCAGCGTGAGCGCCGCGATCGCGAGCTGGCCACCGAAGAGGGCGGAGATCCAGGCGGCGACGCCGCCCATGCTGTCGCTGCCCGGTCCGTCGGCCTCCTGCACCCAGTAGGCGTACGCCTCGGCGCACAGCGAGACCGCGCTGAAGATCCCGATGATGCTCAGCAGCCAGCCGATCGGGTGCCGGTCGTAGCGCGAGATGATCAGTGCGCCCATCACCGCGCACCCGACGACCGCGCCGTGGACGAACGGGAAGCCGTGCACGGCGATCGAGGTCTCGGAGAGGAGCGCGACGGCCCGGGCCGAGATCACGGCGTCGCCCACCATGATGACGAACGTGACGCCGGCCATCACCCAGGCGATCCGGGCGCGCACCTCAGCCACCGCCGTTCGCGGTCGCGAGCGTGCGTACGGGGAGGACGGCATGGATCCGGGTGCCCTCGCCCGGGCGTGAGTCGATGCGTCAGCGACCCGCCCACGGACTCGACCCGGTCGCGCATGTTGGCCAGGCCGGAGCCCGCCGTGACGGTGCCCGGGTCGAAGCCCGGGCCGTCGTCGGCGACGTCGAGGATCAGGGTGTCCGGCTCCCCGCGCAGCTCGACCCGGACCGCGGCCGCCCCGGCGTGCTTGGCGGCGTTCTGGAGGGCCTCCAGGCAGCAGAAGTACGCCGCGGCCTCGAGCGCTCGAGCGAGTACCTCCCGACCGCTGTCTCCGAGACCTGCGCGCTGCTCCCGGCGCCGCTGATCACGGCCCGGAGGGCGGCCGGCACGCCGCGCTCCGCGAGCAGTGGCGGGTAGATGCCGCGCGACGAGCTGGACCAGCGCCTCCACGGCCTCGGCGGCAGCCGCCTCCTGAGCGGTCAGCAGGGCCTCGGCGCGCTCGGGGGCGCGACCGGCCAGCGTGTGCGCGAGGCGCAGGTTCACCGCGAGGGCGACGAGGTGTTGCTGGGCGCCGTCGTGGATGTCCCGCTCGAGGCGCCGGCGTTCGGCGTCCTGGGCGTCGACCAGGCGCTCGCGGGAGACCCGCAGCTCCTCGGCCCGGGCCGACAGCTCGGTTGCCCGGCAGCTCGAGCGTCGGCCCGCAGTCGCGCACCGCGGAGCACCAGCCCCGCCTGGGTCGCGAGCCGGGTGAAGAGGCGTTCCTCGACCGGCGTCAGGGGGGTACCCGGCCGCTCCTCCACGGCGAGGCCGCCGAGGAGCTCGCCGCCCTCGCGGACCTCGACCCGACGCACGCGCGGGGACCCGTCAGGGGGGAGGACGACCTGTCCCGCCGGGCTCGGTGGCCAGGTCGCGGCGAGGAGCTCGCGGCCCTCGTGCGACAGCCACCCACACCTGCGCCGAGAGGGCGCCGGTCCCGTCGGCGAGGACCCGGGCCATCCGCTCCGGCAGCTCCTCAGCCGGGTAGCTCCCGGTGACCGCTGCGGTGAACCTCCGCAGCACGTCGTACGGCGACGGCCGGCCGCCGAGCACGGTGCGTGCGACGAGCTTCTCGAGGCGGGTCAGCACCGGGTCGAACCCGAGCGCGACGACGGCGGTGGCGAGGACCGAGAGGCCGAGGCTCGGCGAGGACGTCTGCCCGATCAGGGCCCCTCCGCCGAGTACGACGACGACGTAGGTCAGCACGACGAAGGCGAACAGGCCGGCGTACACGAGGCCCTTCGCGAGGAGCTCGCGTCGGGTGCGCCGTCGCCACCGGAGCCAGCGGGGTCATTCCTGCAGTCTGCTCGCTCCGTCGGCCAGGGGGGAGGGAGTTTCCCGAACCGCAGGGGTGTGGCTAGCCCCACCATGCCAGCCCCCGGCGCCGCACGGTCAGCGCCTCGGGCGCTGCGCCCAGCCCGATCGGCGGGCGGCTCGGATTCCGGTTGTCCTCGTTGTAGGCCGCCCACCCCGGACGGCAACCAACCTCAGGAGAAACCAGCAATGTCCCTCACCACCCTCGCAAACCCCACCCAGACCACCACGACCAGCGGCACCGCCGCCGGGGCCGTCGGCGTCAGCAAGGTCTACGGGAGCGGAGACGCCACCGTCGCCGCACTCGACAACGTCAGCGTCGGCCTGGAGCGTGGTCGCTTCACCGCGATCATGGGTCCTTCCGGCTCCGGCAAGTCGACCCTGCTGCACATGCTCGCCGGCCTCGACCGACCTACGTCCGGCGAGGTGTATCTCGGAGACACCGAGATCACCAGGCTCCGCGACAAGCCGCTCACCCTGCTGCGTCGCGACCGGATCGGTTTCATCTTCCAGTCGTTCAACCTGCTCCCGACGATGACGGCGGCCGAGAACATCGTGCTGCCGATGAAGATCGCCGGGCGCAAGCCGGACGCCCACTGGGTCGCCCAGATCGTCGAGACCGTCGGCCTCAGCGGCCGCCTCGGGCACCGCCCGACGCAGCTGTCCGGTGGCCAGCAGCAGCGCGTGGCCGCGGCCCGTGCCCTGGCGTCCAAGCCCGAGATCGTCTTCGCGGACGAGCCCACGGGTGCCCTGGACTCGCGGTCCGGCAGCGAGCTCCTCAAGTTCCTCCGCACCGCGGTGGACGAGTTCGGCCAGACCGTCGTCATGGTCACCCACGATGCGACCGCGGCCGGCTACGCCGACCGGGTCATCTTCCTCGCCGACGGTCACATCGTCGACGAGATGCACGAGCCGACCGCTGAGCGGGTCCACGACTACATGAAGCACCTGGGAGCCTGACCGATGTTGACCTCTACCTTTCGCAACATGGTGGCGCACAAGCTGCGCCTCCTTCTCACGATGGCGTCGATCGCACTCGGCGTCGCCCTTCTTGCCGGAACGATGGTGCTGACCAGCACCATGGGGCTCGCGTTCGAGCAGCTCTTCGGCAAGATCTCCTCCGGAACCGACGCGGTGGTCCGCACCGAGGCGCCGTACAACACCTCCGAGGGTGTCGGCACCACTCGCGGGCCGATCGATGCGTCGGTCCTCGACAAGATCAGCTCCGTCGACGGCGTTCGCAGCGCCGAGGGCTCGGTCCAGGGCTACGCGCTGCTGACCGACAACGACGGCCAGGCGATCACGACCAACGGCGGCTCGCCGACGAACGGCTACAGCATGCCGTCGGACGAGCAGCTGCGGGGCGAGGTGGAGCTCCTCGAGGGTGAGGCGCCGACCAACGCCCACGAGGTCGCCATCGACGGCACGAGCGCCAAGGAGCACGACATCGCTGTCGGTTCCACGATCGAGGTGCTGTTCCAGGGCCCGACCCAGGAGTTCACCGTGGTCGGCACCGTCGGCTACGGCGACGGCGTCACGGACCTCGGCGGCACCACGTCGGCGTACTTCGACACCGACACCGCGCAGAAGGTGCTCGGTACGCCGGGCAAGTTCGACTCCATCGGCGTGAGCGCCGAGGAGGGCGTGTCGCAGACCGAGCTCACCGAGCGGCTGTCGGCCGTGGTTCCCCAGGGGACCGAGGCCGTCACCGGCAAGACCGTCGCCGACGAGAACGCCAAGGCGGTCAAGGAGAACTTCAAGATCGTCGGCATCATCTTCGGTGCCTTCGCCGGGATCGCGCTCTTCGTGGGCTCCTTCATCATCTGGAACACGTTCACGATGACGGTCACCCAGCGGTCGCGTGAGATCGCGCTGCTCCGGGCGATCGGTGCCCGCCGCCGCCAGGTGATGAACAGCCTGCTGATCGAGGCACTCATGCTCGGACTCGCCGGTTCGGCGATCGGTCTCGGGCTCGGACTCGCCGTCGCCAAGGGCCTCAAGGCGCTCATGGACACGGTGGGCCTGGCCCTGCCGTTCACCTCGCTGCAGGTCAACCCCAGCACCATCTGGGTCTCGATGCTCGTCGGCACCGTCGTCACCGTCGTCGCCGGCCTGGTTCCGGCCCGGCGCGCCACGAAGGTGCTGCCGATCGAGGCTCTCCGGGAGTCGACTCCGGGCGCTGACAAGCTCTCGAAGAAGCGGGCCGTTCATCGGGCTCGGCCTGATCGCGGCAGGCGCCACTGGCCTGGTGTCGGCGCTGTACATGCGACGCCGGCATGAAGGTGTTCGGGCTCGGGCTGGTGGCCGCGATGGCCGGTGTCATGGTCGCGCTGCCGATGGCAGTGCGTCCCCTGGCCGCGGCGATCGCCACTCCGCTCAAGCTGCGGGGCATGCCCGGTGAGCTGGCGAAGCAGAACGCGACGCGCAACCCGCGCCGTACCGCTGCCACGGCAGCCGCGCTGATGGTCGGGCTGACGCTCGTCGTGAGCATGGGTGTCTTCGCTTCCTCGCTCAAGGCGTCGTTCGGTGACGTCCTGTCCGACAACACCAACGCCGACCTGTACGTCGCCACCTCCAGCGCCCAGGCGCCGGGCTTCAGCCCGTCGGTGATCGACACCGTGCAGGACGTGGAGGGCGTGGACGAGATCTCCGGCACCGGCTGGGGCCAGGCCCGCTTCGACAAGGCCGACAACAGCTACTCGGCTGTCGACCCGACCAACGCCGAAGAGGTCATGAACCTGAACGTCTCGCAGGGGTCGATCTCCGACCTCGGCAAGGACGGGGTCGTGGTGGCGAAGGAAGCGGCAACCACCAACGGCTGGAAGATGGGTGACACGATCACGGCGGAGTTCGCCGCGAGCGGGAAGCACAAGCTGAACGTGGTCGGCGTCTACGAAGGCAAGGGCTGGGTCGGCGACGACTTCATCCTGAGCCTTGACCAGCAGAACGCCTTCGCCGGCCCGCAGCTGGTGGGGACCGCCCTGGTCACCATCGCCAAGGGTGCCGACCAGGCCACGGTCCAGAGCGCGATCGACGACGCCCTGGCGTCCCACCCGGACGCGAAGGTGCTCGACCAGGAGGGCTTCGAGAAGGAAGCCAGCGGGTTCATCGACCAGCTGCTCGTGTTCATGACGGTGATGCTCCTGCTGGCCGTCCTGATCGCCCTGCTGGGCATCGTCAACACGCTCGCGCTCTCGGTCTTCGAGCGCACCCGTGAGCTGGGCCTGCTCCGCGCGGTCGGCATGACCCGCAGCCAGGTCCGGGCGATGGTTCGCTGGGAGTCGGCGGTGATCTCGCTGATCGGCGCCGTGAGTGGTGCCGCCCTCGGGATCGGCATCGGGCTGGCTCTGTCGCAGGTCCTGAAGGACGAGGGGATCAAGGCGATCTCGATTCCCACGGGACAGATCGCCCTGTACGTCGCCCTCGCGGCGGTGGCAGGTGTCGTGGCCGCCATCGGACCGGCCCGGTCCGCGGCCAAGGTGGACGTGCTGAAGGCGGTGGTGACTGACTGACCGGCAGCATGGAAGGAGAAGGGCCCCGCGAGAGCGGGGCCCTTCTTCATGCCCGGGTCTTGTCGCGGCTGCGCCGTCGGGTCTCGCGCAGGCCGGACCCGACCGCGCTCAGGTGCCGCAGGGCCAGCGCGTACGACGTCCGCGCGCGGGTCTCGGTGTACGTGACGGAACGCTTCTGGCAGAACTGGCGCACGACGGGCTGGGCATGGCGGAGGTTCGGTCGCGGCATGCTCGGGAAGAGGTGGTGCTCGATCTGGTAGTTGAGGCCGCCGAGCGCGACGTCCACGAAGGGGCCACCGCGCACGTTCCGCGAGGTCAGCACCTGGCGCAGGAGCGGGTCCGCGGCCTGCTCGGGACCGAGGATCGGCATGCCCTTGTGCCCGGGCGCGAAGGAGCAGCCCAGGTAGACCCCGAACGCGGCCTGGTGCACCGCCGCGAAGACGAGCGCCTGCGGCCAGGTGAGCGTCCACGCCAGCAGCGCGACGTACGCGACGAGGTGGACGGCGAGGAGCACCCACTCGATCGTGCGGTGCCGGGAACCGGGCCGGAGCAGCGACCGGACGCTGGAGACGTGCAGGTTCAGCGCCTCGAGCGTCAGCAGCGGGAAGAACAGCCAGGCCTGGTTGCGCGTGAGCCAGCCCTCGCCGCCGGTCCGCTCGTCGGCCTGCCCGCTGTCGAAGATCAGGATCCCGGCGTGCACGTCGGGGTCGGAGTCGAGGTCGTTGGGGTGGGCGTGGTGGGCGTTGTGCTTGTCGATCCACCAGCTGTTGCTCAGCCCATTGAGCAGGTTCCCGGCCAGCAGGCCGAGTGCCCGGCTGGTGCCGCGACGGCGGCTGATCTGATGGTGGCCCGCGTCGTGGCCGAAGAAGCCGAGGTGCGTGGACACGATCGCGAGGACGGGCGCGAGCAGGATCGCCCACCAGGAGTCGCGGAGCAGGAGCATGGCGCCGATCGTGGCGACGCCGCCGATCAGGATGGTGGCCAGCAGGCCGGCGTAGTAGACGGGCCGCGGCCGCAGCAGGCCGAGGCCGCGGATCTCCGCGGCGAGCTCGGCGTAGCCGCCGGTGGGTACGCGTGGGGAAGGACTGTCGACGACGGACATGTGGCCACCTGCGGTCGGCGCGATGCCGCCGAGGTCTTGGGCAGCCGGTGAGGTCAGACTAACCCGGAACAGGGTCGGCGTCTCTAGTCGACGGCGGGCCCTGCCGGTGATCGACGACGCGGACTGCGTACCGTGGATCCGGTGCGGAGCCCAGTCACCAGGAGTCGGGTCCTGGTCATCGGCCTGGACCCCTATCGAGTGCCCGGCCCCTGGGACCCGAAGCCCGTTGCCGACGCAGTGGAGGCCGGCCTCGCGGGCCTGGCCGAGGCGGGCTTCGAGGCCGACGCCTGCCTGGTGGGCCTCGATGGGACCGACGACATCGAGGCCCGCGTCCGGACCCAGCTCGAGGCCGGGACGTGGGACTGCGTCGTCGTGGGCGGAGGCATTCGTGGGGCGGAGGAGCTGCTGGAGCTCTTCGAGACCATCATCAACCTGGTACGCCGCCATGCGCCCCGGGCGGCGATCGCCTTCAACACCACGCCGCAGGATCTCGTCGTCGCCGTGACCCGCAGTCTCGGATCAGGCCACCGATGACTGGTCGACCGACGCTGCTGCGACGTCCGTGCGGCTGAGGATGAGCACCGCCCGGTCGTCGTCCCCGCTCTCGACCTGGGCGATGATGCGGCTGGCGGCTCCGTCGAAGCCGGGGCCGATGGCGTCGTGGGCGGCCCGCTGGAGCCAGGCGATCCCGGCGTCGAGGTGGATGCCGCGCTCCTCGACGATGCCGTCGGTGTAGAAGAGCAGGGCCTCGCCGCACAGCAGCCGGCCGGCACTGACGTCCAGCTCCGGAGTGCTGAGCACGCCGAGGGCGGTGCCCCGGGCGTTGTCGATGACCCACTCGCCCGCGGACACGTCCCACCTCAAGGCAGGCGGGTGGCCGGCGCTGGTGACCTGGTAGTTGCCCTCCACGAGGTCGACCAGCAGGTGCACCGCGGTCGCGAACGCCTCGTCGCCTGCCTGCCGGATGAGGAAGCTGTTCGCCGCACGGAACAGCTCCTGCGGGGGTACGGCGCCGATCAGGCCGCCGAGGGCTCCGGCGAACTGGAGCGCGGCCGGTCCCGCACGCGTTCCCTTGCCACAGACGTCGACGAGGATCACCTCGAGCTGCCTCTTGTCCTCACTCAGGTCGGCCACCAGGAAGTCGCCGGCGTAGGCGACCCCGTGCGCGGCGATCATGGCGCTCTGGGAGTCCCAGCCGTCCGGCAGCGGCGGCACCCGGCCCTGCGCCTGCAGCCGGTCGCGCAGGTCCGTGAGGAATGCCTCGCTCAGCAGCGCCGGAAGCCCGCTCCGCTGTCGGCTGGCCACCACCAGCACCAGCACCACGGCGACCAGGAACGCCGCCATCGCCACCGCGCGCGACCCGGTGATCGGCCCGGTGATCGCCATCGCGGCCACTCCGGCGGCGGCGTCCGCGACGCCCACCACCACGAGCGGCCGGAACTGGAGCAGCATCATCGCGACCAGCAGCCAGATGAAGTACGCCGCCAGCGGCATCCACTCCGGAGCGGTGACCGAGACGACGAACGAGGCGGCGATGATCACGAGCAGGGTCAGGGCGACGTGCGCCTGGCTCTCCCGGGTGCCGCTCCGCCACGCGGCAACCCGCGCACGAAGGTAGTCAGCCGCCCGGTCAGCCATTCCTTAACTCTAGTCCGGCGGTCGCCGTCGCCGTGCGGTTTCGGACGGTCTCCACAGGCGGGCTACAAGCCCTGCCGGGACAGAGCGGGCGGCCGCTCGGGAACCTTTCCGGTCCAACGGTGCGACAGTCGGAGTATGGAGCCACGTGAGGTCCCGGACGCGGAGCTGGTCGCAGCTCTGGCGCAGGGTGACCTGGCGGCGCTGCGCGTGCTCTACGACCGCCACGCCCCCTGGCTGTCGGTCCGGCTGAACCGCCGCTGCAGCGACCCCGACGTGGTCGCAGACGCCCTCCAGGACTGCTTCGTCGCGGTCTGGAAGGAGTCCGGACGGTGGCGCGGCGACGGTGAGGTGGCGGCCTGGCTCTGGGGGATCGCCGTACGCCGCCTGATCTCTCGGCTACGGGCCGGCGACCGCACCCTCGCGCGACTGACCGTCCGGACCCCGCTCTCTCCCGAACCCACCGGCGCCGCCGCCCGCCGGGCCGAGCCGAGCGCCGAGGAGCGGGTGCTCCTCGGCATCGAGTACGGCGGCCTGGGCGACGCCCTGGGGCGGCTGAGCCCCGAGATGCGTGCCGTCGTCGAGGCGACCGTGCTCGACGGACTCACCAGCAAGGAGGCCGGGCGGCTGCTCGGAATCCCCCAGAACACCGTCAAGACCCGGCTGCACCGGGCCAAGGCCAAGCTGCGCCAGGACCTGGCAGGAGGCATCTCGTGAACACCGACACCGACCTGCACTGGCACGCGGACGACGACCTGCTCGCGGCGTACGTCGCCGGCCGGACCCACCCTCCCGTGACCGCGTCCGTCGAGATGCACCTGATGGGCTGCGGGCACTGCCGTAGCGCGCTGGCCCCCCTCGTCGATCCGGCTCCGCTGCGCGGTGTCTGGGATCGGGTGGCGGACGAGCTGCAGGCGCCGCCCCGCACCAGGACCGAGCGGGTCGCTGCGCGGCTCGGTCTCACCGACCGCGACGCCCTGCTCGTCGCGGCGGCGCCGGCACTCCGCGGGTCCTGGCTGCTCGCGCTGCTGCTCTGCCTGCTCTTCTCCATCACCGCGGTGACCCAGGGGGAGGTTCGCGGCGGGCTGGCCTTCCTGTGCATCGCGCCGTTGCTGCCGGTCATGGCGGTCGCCTTCGCCTACGGACAGGAGGCCGACCCGATCTGGGAAATCACCCTGGCCGCACCGTACCCACCGCTGCGCCTGCTGCTCCTCCGCGCCGTGTCAGTGGTCGTGGTCGCCCTGCCGCTCGCGTTCGTCGCCGCGCCGGTCCTCCCCGGGCCGCCGTGGATCGCAGGTGCCTGGCTGCTGCCGGCCTTCGCCTGCGCGGCGCTTCACCCTCGCCCTCTCCACCTGGATCTCGGTCCAGCACGCCGCCGGTGCCACCTCGTCTGGGGTGGGTCGCCGCGGTCCTCGTGGTCGCAGGACCCGCACAGGGTCACGCGGTGGCGGTGCTCGCGGCACCGGTACTGCCCGTCTACCTCGCCATCGGCCTCGTCGCTGCCGTCACGTTCTGGATGCGCAGCGACCAGCTCTCACTCCTCCGGAGGACCTCGTGAACACCACCATCCATCTCGACCACGTGACCCGTCGCTACGGCTCCACCACCGTCTTGGAAGGGCTCGACCTCGACCTGTCCACCGGCATCACCGGCCTGCTCGGGCCCAACGGCGCCGGGAAGACCACGCTGCTGCGCATCCTCGCCACCGTGCTGGCGCCCAGCACCGGACGCTGCCGGATCCTCGATCTCGACCCTGACGTTCCCGAGGAGCGCACGAACATCCGCCGCCGGCTCGGCTACCTCCCGCAGGAGAGCGGCTACCCCCGCGGGTTCACGGCGTTCCGCTTCGTCGACTACGTGGCTGCGCTGAAGGAGTGGACCGACCGCGAGGCGCGGCACCGCGAGGTACGCCGGGTGCTCGGTCTGGTCGGGCTCTCCGACCTGGCGGGCAAGCGGATGCGCACGCTCTCCGGTGGCCAGCGTCGCCGCGCCGCCCTTGCCCAGGCCCTGATCGGGTCTCCGGACCTGCTGGTCCTCGACGAGCCCACGACCGGCCTCGACCCCGAGCAGCGGGCGTCGCTGCGCGGCGTACTCTCCGGCGCCGGGCACCGGTCCACGATGCTGCTGGCCACGCACCAGACCGAAGACGTCGCGGCCCTGTGCGAGCGGGTGATCGTCCTCGACGACGGCCGGGTGCTGTGGGACGGGTCGGTCACCGACCTGGTCGCGACCGCCACCGGCAAGGTCTGGCTGGCCGACGACGAGGACCCGACGGCACTGTCCTCGTGGCGGACCGGCACCGGCCGCCACCGCCACGTCGCTCTCGACCCGCCGGTCGGCGTCGAGACCACCGAACCGAGTGTCGAGGACGCCTACCTGCTGCTGCGGGCCAAGGCCGGGAGCGACGAGCGGGAGGTGTCGGCATGACCGCCGTGGCCACTTCTCCGGGGCCGGACCAGGCAACCGACGAGCGCCGGGCTCTCTGGGCGATCGCCCGCTACGAGTCGCTGCGTCTGGTCCGGCACCCGGTCTTCCTCATCGCTGCCCTGCTCTTCATCTACGGAACGGTGAGCACGCCCTTCAACGAGTACGCCAACGCAGAGTACGACGCACCACCGCACGGCGCCTTCTCCAACCTCGACTACACGATGCAGGCCGCGTTCCTGCTCGGGCTGGGCGGGTTGATCGCGATGAACCGGATCACCAGCAGCTCCGCGCGCTCGGGCCAGGTGCTGGACGCGGCTCCGATGTCGGAGCCGCGGCGCACCCTCGCGCTGTGCCTGGCCTGTCTGGTGCCGGCCGGACTCGCGCTGCTGGGCGCCTGCTTCGTCTTCGTGTTCTGGATGACCGACCCGCCGGTGCACACGGAGAACTGGGGAGAGTTCAGCAACGCCGAGCTGGCCGCGGTCATGGCGTGCGGTGTGCTGGCCGCCCTCGGCGGGATCGCTCCTCGGCGTGGTGACCGCCCGCTGGTGGCGCTGGCCGACAGCCGCCGCGGTCACGGCAGTGCTGCTCATCCTCTGGACCATCCTCGGGCTGATCAACGACACCAACCGCTTGTTGACCCTCAACCACCTGGCTGCGCCGTACACGCTGGTCTCCTCGAACGGCGACGACTGGTCCTGGCACCTGGGGGGCAGCTGGCTGTGGCGGGTTGCCTATCTCGCCGGGCTCTGCGGTCTGGCCGTGATCGCGGCCTGCGCGCACGGGAGCGCCGGCGAGCTGCGCCGCAAGCAGGTGCGCTGGGCGATCGCGCTCGGCGTCCTGACCCTGGCCGTCTTGCTGGTCGGTACGTTCACCGGACCGGAGGGCTACTTCAGCTGGGACGACCGGTGACCTCGACGCTCATGGCGGAGCTCCGCGCGGTGCACTGGAGCCCGGTCGCGGGCGGCCTGGCTGCGGCCTCCGGGCTCGCGGCGCTCGACCTCACGGTCTGGCCCAACGGTCCGGGCTCGCAGCTGCTCTGGCTCGTCGCTGGCCTGCTCGGGGGGTCGGTGGCCGTGGCTCTCGACGATCCGGCCGCGATGCTCACCGGCGCGGTGCCGACGCCGCGCTGGCGGCGGACGGCGATCCGGCTGCTGGTCGGGGTCGCGGCGCTGGCCGGCTGGACGGTCTACGTGGTGCGGGTCGTCGGCGAAATGTCGACGCCGGCCGATCCGGTGTCCTGGGCGGCGCTGGTCCTGATCGGTACGGCACTGGTTCTCGCGACCGCCGGCCCGGCAGCGGCGCTCGGCCGCTCCCGGGCCGGAGAGCCGGGCTCGGTGGTGGCGTCGACAGCCGTGGTGTCCGTGCTCGGCCTGATGGTCCTGCCCCTTCCCGGTGATCTGGCGGCGTACGACGTTTCGGAGCCCTGGACTGACGCGACCGCACTCTGGACTGTCCTGGGGACCGCCGGCGGCGCCGCACTCGTGTGGGGAGTGGCCGACCCGTGGCATCGCAGGTCGGGGATGCGGCGCGCTCGGTACGCCTAGCTGCCCGCCAGCAGGGCGTCGTCGAAGAAGCCGGTGACCCGACGGTCGTACTCCTCGGGACGGGCGGTGATCCCGCCGATGTGGCGGGCGTCGTCGATCGCCCAGATCTCGGAGCTGTCACCCGCGAGCCGGTGGTAGGCGGGGTTCTCGGTCTCGACGTTCCCGCCGTTCGGTGCCCAGATGAACATCGCGGGCCGCGGGGCGATCTCGGGGACCAGGTCGCGCAGCTGGGGCGGCGGCATGGTGTTCGAGAACATGCCGACGAAGGTCGTCTTGAGGGCGATCGCCGGGAAGAACATGTACATCTCGGGCTTCGGGACGTCATGCACCTCTTCGAAGATGGTGCGCGTGCCGGCGCCCTCGGAGACCACGGCGGCGAGGCGGTCGTCCTGGGCGGCGGCCTGGAGCATCAGCTCGCCGCCGACGGAGAGGCCGAGCCCGCCGATCCGGTCCGGGTCGACGTCGGGCCGCGACTCGAGGAAGTCGATGGCCGCGAAGATGTCGCGCTCGCCGCCCCAGCCGAACATGTTGCCCTCGCCCTCGCTGGCGCCTTCGCCGCGACGGTCGAACAGGAGTACGCCGTACCCGTGGGCGGCGAGCATCCGGGCGTGCTTCTGGGAGCCCGCCCGGCCGGGGAAGACGATGACGGCGGCACGGTTCTTCGACGGGATGTACCAGCCCTCGAGCTCGAGCCCGTCGCTGGTCGTGAGGGTCACGTCCTCGTACGCCGTACCGAGCTCGGCCGCCGGGACCTCGGCGCGGGCGGCGTGGGTCGTCACGTAGCCGAGGCCGAGCGGCAGGATGGTCTGGTAGACGGCGACCACCGAGACGGCCCCGATCAGGATCCGCCGGACGTAGCGCCAGGCGTGGTTCGGCGTGTTGCGCCGCGAGCGCCAGAGCCGGAGCGCAGCCAGCCCGACCAGCACGACTCCCGCGGGGATGCTGAGCAGCCCGGTGAAGTCGTCACCCGACGGCCCGACCGACAGCGTGTAGTAGACCGCCTCGATGCCGAAGATCACGCCGCAGAGCCCGAGGAGCAGCGCGATCGCCGCGGCCGCACCGGCCCGGACCCGGGGGTACGCCCAGACGGCGAGGCCGACCAGCGCCAGCGTGCCGAAGCCGCTGACCAGGTGGTCGACGGCGGACGTGCCCGCCCGCGGCTGGACGAAGTTGTCGTCCACCACGTGCAGCGCGATCAGGCCGCTGGCAACGAGGAAGACACGGTCGGAGACGGCCGGGTATGAGGTCATGATTCGACGCTAGGGACGCCCCCGGCGTCCGGGCAGGTTGCTGGCCGCACCGCGTGGGGTGCTGCCCCGACAGTCGCGTACGGTCAGCGCCCGCCGGCCGGACGGGCCTATTCTGGCCGCGGGACGCCACGAGGAGGGTGATGACGGACGACAAGGACGCGTTGCTGCGCCTGATCCGCGAGTCGGTGATCGGCGAGGACCACGTCATGCAGACGCCGTACGGCGCCCGCCGGGTCACGTACGCCGACTACACGGCCTCCGGCAGGGCGCTGAGCTTCATCGAGGACTTCATCCGCGAGCAGGTGCTCCCGAGCTATGCCAACACCCACACCGAGTCCAGTGGCACCGGGCTCCAGACCACCCGCCTGCGCGAGGACGCCCGCGACATCATCCGCGAGGCGGTGGGCGGCGACGAGAGCACGGTCGTGCTGTTCGCCGGCTCCGGGTCGACCGGCGCGGTCGCCAAGCTGATCGGCATCCTCGGGCTGCGCATCCCGTCGGTCCTCGAGGACACCCACCACCTGTCGATGCACATCCCGCCGTCGGAGCGACCGGTGGTCTTCATCGGCCCCTACGAGCACCACTCCAACGAGATCCCGTGGCGCGAGTCGCTCGCCGACGTCGTCACCATCCACGAGGACGCCGACGGGGGAGTGGACCAGGACGAGCTGCGCGTCCAGCTCGAGAAGTACGCCGACCGGCCGCTGCGGATCGGGTCGTTCTCGGCCGCGTCCAACGTCACCGGGATCGTCTCCGACACCGCCGGCATCTCCGAGCTGCTGCACCAGCACGGCGCCCTCAGCTTCTGGGACTTCGCCGCGGCCGCGCCGTACATCGACATCGACTTCAACGCCGCCGACCCCGAGCGCCGGCTCGCCTACAAGGACGCGATCTTCCTGTCGCCCCACAAGTTCATCGGCGGGCCCGCCACGCCGGGGGTCCTGGTCGCGCGTCGGCAGGTCTTCATCAACCGGGTCCCCGACGTGCCCGGCGGCGGCACGGTGGCCTACGTCAACCCCGACGACCACCGCTACCTCGACGACATCACCCACCGCGAGGAGGGTGGCACGCCCGCGATCATCGAGTCGGTCCGCGCAGGGCTGGTGTTCCAGCTGAAGCAGGCCGTCGGCACCGACACCATCCGCGAACGGGAGGACCGCCTCCTCGAGCGCGCGGTCACCGCCTGGCGCGACGACCCGGGGATCGAGCTCCTCGGCAACCTCGACGCACACCGGCTCTCGATCGTGTCGTTCGTGATCCGTTCCCCGTCGGGGCGCTACCTGCACCACAACTACGTGGTGGCCCTGCTCAACGACCTGTTCGGCATCCAGTCGCGGGGCGGCTGCTCCTGCGCCGGCCCCTACGGCCACCGCCTGCTCGGGATCGACATCGAGCGCTCCCACGAGTTCGAGCGGGAGATCATGGGCGGCTGCGAAGGCATCAAGCCCGGCTGGGTGCGCGTGAACTTCAACTACTTCGTCTCCGACGCCGTCGCCGACTACATCATCGACGCGGTCCGGCTGGTCGCCCGCGACGGCTGGCGGCTGCTCGGCGACTACCGCTTCGACACGACGTCGGGCCGCTGGCGGCACCGGGACGGACTGGTCGCCCCGCCGTTGAGCCTGCACGACGTGTCGTACGCCGGCGGGACGGCCCACGTGCCGGCGGTCCACACCACCGGGGGAGAGGAGCTGCTCGCCGACCACCTCCGGGAGGCGGCCGAGATCCTGTCCGCCGCTCCCGGCCCCGACCTGGAGGCGCACCCGGGCAACGTCAGCACCGACTTCGAGCACCTGCGCTGGTTCGACCTCCCCGAGACCGCCCTCGACTGACCCCGCTCAGTGGCCCGGGCCGGTGACGACCTTCTGCCGCTCCGCCGGGTGCGCACCGCCCTTGCGCTCGAGGGTCTGGCACGCCTCCTCGATGTCGCGGGCCAGGGTGTCCACGTGCTCCCGGCTGAGCGTCTCCTTCGCCAGGGCCCGCATGATCGTGATGTCCTCCGCGTTCGGCGGCAGCGTGTACGCCGGCACCATCCAGCCGCGCTCGGCCGAGAGCTGCCAGGCGATGTCGAACTCGTCGAAGCCCTGCTCACCCTTCAGTCGCCAGGCGACGAGCGGCAGCTGTTCCTCGTCCGCGCCGATCAGGTCGAACCGGCCGCTCGCGTCGAGCTTCTCCGCCAGCGTGTGCGCGTTCTTCTGCATGTTCTGCATGACGTAGGCGTAGCCCGCACGGCCGTAACGCACGAAGTTGTAGTACTGGGCCAGCACCATCGCCGACCCGGTCGAGAAGTTCAGGGTGAACGTGGCGTCGGTCTTGCCGAGGTAGTTCTCCTCGAACACCAGGTCGGGTGCCAGGTCGGCCTTCTCGCGGAAGATCAGCCACCCGATCCCCGGGTAGACCAGGCCGAACTTGTGCCCCGACACGTTGATGGAGCGCACCTGCTCGAGGCGGAAGTCCCACTCGGAGTGCGGGTAGAGGAACGGCCAGACGAACCCGCCGCTGGCCCCGTCGACGTGCAGCGGGATGTCGAGCCCCTGCGTCCGCTTCAGCTCGAGCAGGAGGTCGTTGATGCCGACGATGTCGTCCTTGTGCCCGGTGAACGTGGTCCCGAGCACCGCCGCCACGCCGATGGTGTTCTCGTCGAGGTGCGGACGGACGTCGTCCGGGCCGATCGTGTACTTCCCGGACTCGAGGGGCACGATCCGCGGCTCGACGTCGAAGTACCGGCAGAACTTCTCCCACACCACGTGCACGTCTCCGCCGAAGACCAGGTTGGGTCGGTCCGCCGGCGCACCCGCGGCCTCGCGGCGCTTGCGCCAGTTCCACTTGAGCGAGAGGGCGCCGAGCATGATCGCCTCCGAGGAGCCCTGGGTGCGGGCGCCGGTGGTCTCGCCCGGTGCGTGGAAGAGGTCGGCGAGCATCCGGATGCAGCGCTGCTCGATCTCGGCCGTGCGCGGGTACTCCGCGTGGTCGATGAAGTTGCGGTGCAGGTTCTCGGTGATGATCCGCCGGGCCTCGGGCTCCATCCAGGTCGTCACGAACGTGGCCAGGTTGCGGCTCGGGTCGCCCTCGAGCGCCAGGTCCTCGCCGACCAGCCGCATCGCGTCGACGGCGGGCATGCCCGCCTCCGGGAACTCCCGGGACGGCACCTCCCGAGTGGCGAATCGGTTGCCGAACAGTGCGACGTCGTCTGCGCGGGGGTGGTGGCTCATCCGGGTCTCTCCTTCGTGGGGTCCGGTGCACCAATCTCCGCCCCGCTCCCGGGTCCGCGACTCACCCCATCCGGGTGGTCCGGGGGCAGTCAGTCGCGCTCGCTACGCCTCCGGGTCTCGAGGAAGCCGGTCGCGACGTACCCGAAGAGGAGCCCGATCAGGGCCCCGACCGCGCCGACGAAGAGCGCCGTGCCCTGGTCGGCATCGCCGCGGTCAGACCACAGCACGTAGCCCTGGCCGAGGGCGTACCCCACCGGGATCCCGAGCAGCGTGAGCACGACGGCCTCGCCGCGCCGCAGGAAGTCGGCCATGAACAGCAGCGAGATCCCGATGCTGGCCGCGAACCCGGCGAAGTCGGGGTTGAGCGCGCCGGAGAGCAGCACCACCACCGTGAGCGCGAGCTCGACCAGCGCGATCAGGGTCAGAACGCGGGCGGTCGAGACGCGGTCCATGCGGGGGAGACTGCCAGATCGGTGCCCTCACACGCCCCAGCGAATCGCCTCGGCGGCGAAGTCGGCCGGTTCGTAGACGCCGGCCAGGTCACGCCGTTCGCTCATCAGCTCGGTGAGGATCATGGCCCGGGCCGCCTCGCGGCGGGTGCGTGCGTCCTTCCGGCGTACGGCGGACCGCTCGGGCGGCTCGGTCAGCCCTGGCAGCTCCGGCAGTCCCGATCCCGTGCCGGTCCCGCGTGTCTGGTCGACGAACCCACTCATGCAACTACCCCCTCCGGCGAACCATGCCCCCACGATCCGATGGCTTCGAGTCTGCCGACGCTGTAAGTCGAGTGCGTTAAGCGAGGATGACGAGTGTGGAACCAATCCGGGTTCAGGAGTTCCCGGGCGGCGCGCCGTCGGGCGCGGACTCGGGTGAGGCGAAGGCCGCCTGGGTGCGGTCCCAGCCGAGGGCGCGTTCGGTGCGGGACCGGCCGACGAAGCTGAGCACCCAGCGGATGGCGGCCAGGAACCGGTTCTTGAAGCCGGTGAGGAACGTCAGGTGGATGAACGCCCACATCACCCAGCCGACGAAGCCGGCCACCCGGATGCCCTTGAAGTCCACGATCGCGCGGAACCTGGACACCGCCGCCATGCTGCCCAGGTCGCGGTACTTGAACGGCCGCGGTTCGCCGTGGCCGGAGACCTGGCGCTTGATCGAGGCGGCGGCATGGATGCCGGTCTGCATGGCGACCTCGGCCACGCCCGGGAGCCCGTCGAGCGCCATCACGTCGCCGACCACGTAGATCTCGGGATGACCGGGCAGCGTGCAGTCGGGCAGGACCTGGATCCGGCCCGCGCGGTCGACCTCCGCGCCGGTGGCGTCGGCGAGCGACCTGGCCAGCGCGCTCGCTGCCACGCCGGCGGCCCAGACCTTCGTGCGGCAGGCGAGCCGCTCCTCCCCATCGGCGCCGGAGACGACGATCTCGTCGCGAGTCACGTCCGTGACGCGGGTCTTCACCCGCACGTCGACCCCCAGCCGGGTCAGCTCGCGGGTGGCCTTCCCGGACAGGCGGTCGCCGAAGCTCGGCAGGATCTCGTCGCCGCCCTCGAAGAGCACCACGGTGGCGTCGCCCGGGTCGAAGTGGCGGAAGTTCCGCCCGAGGGAGCGATGCGCGAGCTCGGCGAGCTGCCCGGCCACCTCCACGCCCGTGGGCCCGCCGCCGACCACGGCGAACGTGAGCCAGGCCCGGCGTTCGTCGTCGTCCGTCGACAGCTCGGCCATCTCGAACGCGCCGAAGATCCGGGTGCGCAGCGCCAGCGCGTCCTCGACGGTCTTCATGGTCGGTGCGTGCGGCGCGAACTCGGGATGGCCGAAGTACGAGCCGCCGACCCCGATGCCGAAGATCAGGTAGTCGTAGGCGAGGTCGCTCGACGAGTCCGGGTGCTCCACGTGGATGGTCCTGGCCGCCAGGTCGAAGCCGGTGACCTCACCGAGCTTCACGGCGACGTTGTCGTGCTTCTTGAGCACGTCGCGCAACGGCGGCGCCACGGCTCCCGGGGAGAGGATCCCGGTGGCCACCTGGTAGAGCAGCGGCTGGAAGAGGTGGTGGTTGGTGCGCTCCACCAACGTGATGTCGACGTCTGCGCGCCGGAGGAACTTCGCGGCGAACAGGCCACCGAACCCGCCGCCGACGATGACCACCCGTGGCCGGGTGGCGGGTTCGGTGCGGGCTGCCGCGCTCACGCGTCGACCTCGACCGCTCCGGGCCGGCGGTGATCCGCGCCCGGAACACCCAGTAGGACCAGCCCTGGTAGAGCAGCACCACGGGGGTGATCACGACGGCGACGACGGTCATCACCTTCAGCGCGTAGTCGCTGGACGCGGCGCCCGAGACGCTGAGGTTGTTGGCGGTGCTGGTCGAGGACACCATCACGTGGGGGTAGAGGTTCGCGAACAGCGCGGCCACCGTGCCGCCGATCGCGACCGCCGTTGCCGCGAACGACCCTCCTTCGCGGCCCGCGCGCAGCAGCAGGGCCGCGGCGAGCGCCCCGACGACGGGGACGGCAGCGGCAACGGTCCGCCACAGGCCGCCGTCGGAGATGGCGACCGTCCAGGCCGCGAACACCGCGACCGCGACGACGCCGGGCCAGCTGAGCCTCCTGGCCGTCGCCCGCGCGCGAAGGGCCACGACGCCGCCGGTCCGCAGGCCCAGGAAGGTGGAGCCGTGGGCCAGGCTCAGGATCACCAGCGTGAGGCCCATCCAGACGCCGTACGGCGTGAACAGGTCCCAGAACGATCCGGTGAACTGCTCCTTGCTCGTCGATCGGCAGGCCGGCGAGCAGGTCACCGAACGCGATGCCGAGCACCAGCGGGATGAGTGCCGAGCCGATCGTGAGTGTCCAGCTCCAGGTGCCGCGCCACCGGTCGCCGTCGACCTTGGTGCGCCACTCGAACGACACTCCCCGGATGATCAGCGCGATCAGCAGGAGCATCATCGCGAGGTACCCGGCGGAGAACCAGGTCGCGTACCAGGCGGGGAACGCCGCGAAGATCGACGCTCCGCCGACGATCAGCCAGACCTCGTTGCCGTCCCACAGCGGCCCGACGCTGCTGACCACGGCGCGACGCTCGGACTCGGTGCGGCCGACGACCTTGTGCAGCATGCCGACCCCGAAGTCGAAGCCCTCGAGGACGAAGAAGCCGGTCCAGAAGAACCCGATGACCACGAACCACACCACGTCGAGACTCATCAGCACCTCAGTACGTGAACGCCGGTGTGGGTGCGGACGAGCCCGGGTCGCCGTCCGCGTCGGACTGGTCACGATCCGGCTCGAGGGGACGCCGGGCGAAGCGCAGCATCAGGAATGCCCACACGATGCCGAGCGACGACGTAGAGGACGATGAAGATGCCCAGGCTGATGGCGACCTCGGTCATGCTGACCGAGGGCGAGTTGCCGTCCTTGGTGAGCAGCAGGCCCTGCACCACCCACGGCTGGCGGCCGTTCTCGGTCAGCAGCCAGCCGGCGGTGTTCATGGCGAACGGCGCGAGGAAGCCGAAGGTGCCGACCCAGAGGAACAACCGCGCGGTCAGCAGCCGTCGCCGCCACCACAGGAAGCAGCCCCACAGCGCGAGGATCGGCAGCACCGAGCCGATGTAGGCCATCACCCGCATCGACCAGTACTGGATGAACAGGTTGGGGATGTAGTCGCCGGGGCCGTACTTCTTCTCGTACTGGCTCTGCAGCTCGTTGAGGCCGACCACCTTTCCGTCCCACGTGCCGGTGGCCAGGATCGAGAGCAGGTGCGGGATCTCGATGATCTTGTTGGGGTCCTGGTCCGAGCTGCTCCAGCCGCCGGTCTGCGCCGCCGAGAAGGAGCACGGCGAGCAGGTGTCCCACTGCCCCTCCATCGCGGCGACCTTCATCGGCTGGTACTTGGTCTCGATCACGCCGAGGTGGCTGCCGACGCCGAGGGCGAGGATCGAGACCGGGAGCAGCACGCCCAGCGACAGCTTCAACGAGCGGACGAACACCTCGGGGGTCTTCCCGCGCCTGATCTGCCAGGCGGACACCGAGATCATGACCAGGCTGCCGGTCACCAGCGACGCGAGGATCACGTGCGTGTAGCCCCACACGAACACCGGGTTCGTGAACAGCGCGCTGATCGACGTCAGCTCCGGCCGGCCGGTGTCGGCGTTGATCTCGTAGCCCACGGGGTGCTGCATCCAGGAGTTGGCGGCCATGATGAACGCCGCCGACAGCGTGGCACCCAGCGCCACCGCCCAGATCGTGGCGAGGTGGACCCGTCGGGGCAGCACGTCCCAGCCGAACCACCACAGCCCCAGGAAGGTCGACTCGAGGAAGAACGCGGCCAGCCCCTCCATCGCGAGCGGCGCGCCGAAGACGTCACCGACGAAGCGCGAGTACTCCGACCAGTTCATCCCGAACTCGAACTCCTGGACGAGACCGGTCACGACGCCGATGGCGATGTTGATGACCAGGATCGTCCCGAAGAACCGGGTCAGCCGGCGCAGGTCGGGGTTGCCCGAGCGGTGCCACCACGTGTGCAGCGCCGCGACCAGCCAGCTGAGGCCGATCGTGATCGGCACGAAGAGGAAGTGGTAGATCGTCGTGGTCGCGAACTGCAACCTCGACAGGTCCAGCTGGCTGAGGTCCACGGCTAGAGCGCCTGGCCCACGTCACGGATGTTGGACCTGCCTGCTGCCAGGCCTCGGCGACCTCGCCGCTGAAGACCAGCTTGCCGACGGTGAGCGCGAACCCCTTGACCTCCTCGACCGTCGTGTGCGGCGGTACGGCGAGCGCCCGCGGGTCGGTCACGAAGTCGATGAGCGCCGGGCCCGGGTGGGCGAAGGCGCGCTCGATCGCCGGCCGGATGTCGGCGGCCTTCTCGACCCGCTCGCCCTGGATCCCGGCGGCGGTCGCGAGCGCGCCGAAGTCCGGGTTCTTCACGTCGGTGCCCCACGGCTGGTAGCCGACGACCATCATCTCGGCGCGCACCATCCCGAGCGTCGAGTTGTTGAACACCATCAGCTTGACCGGGATGTCGAGGCCGGCCGCGGTGAGCAGCTCGCCCATCAGCATCGAGAACCCGCCGTCGCCGCAGAGCGCGATCACCTGGCGGTCGGGGGAGCCGACCTTGGCGCCGATGGCCTGCGGCATCGCGTTCGCCATCGAGCCGTGGCTGAAGGACGCGAGGATCCGGCGTCCGGGCTTCATCTCCAGGTAGCGCGCACCCCACACGTTGCACATGCCGGTGTCGACGGTGAAGACCGCGTCGTCCTCGGCGAGGTCGCTCAACGCGGACGCGACCATCTCGGGTCGCAGGCCCTGGCCGCTGCCCTCGTGGTTCACGTAGGTCTGGATGCCCTTGACCATGTGCTGGTGGTCCTTGACGACGTGGTCGAGGAAGTGGGTGTCCGTGCGTGGCTCGAGCTTGGGGATCAGCGCCCGCAGCGTCTCGCCGACGTCACCGGCCAGGCCGAGGTCGACCGCCGCCCGACGGCCGAGGTGCAGCGGCTTGTCGTCGACCTGGATGATCGTCTTCCCGTCGGGGAGGAACGCGTGGTACGGGAAGTCGGTGCCGAGCATGAACAGCAGGTCGCACTCGGCCAGCGCCTCGGTCGCGCCGCCCCAGCCGAGCAGGCCGGTCATCCCGACCGCGGCCGGGTTGTCGGCCTCGAGCACGTCCTTGCCGCGGTACGCGTACGACACCGGCGCCTGGAGGACGCGCGAGAGCCTCAGCACCTCGTCCCGGGCTTCGCGGGTCCCCTCGCCGCCGTGGATGGCGATCTTCCTCGCCCGCGAGACCAGCTCGACCGCCTTGTCGAGAGCCTGCTCCGTCGGGCGCATGACCGGGCGGTCGGTGAGGACCGGATGGCGCAGCATCGGGTGCTCGACCTTCTGGGCGGCGACGTCACCGGGCAGGATGATCATCCCGACCCCGCGCTCGAGGATCGCGGCCTGCAGGGCGAGCTCGGACACCCGCGGCATCTGCGCGGAGGACAGGACCAGGGAGACGTAGTTGGTGCAGCCGGAGAAGATCGCCTCCGGGTTCGTCTCCTGGAAGTAGCCGCTGCCGATCTCCGCGCTCGGGATGTGCGTCGCGATGGCGAAGACCGGGGCGCCGTTGCGCTGGCAGTCGTAGAGCCCGTTGAGCAGGTGCACGCTGCCCGGCCCCGACGACCCGAGGACGGCGGTGGGTCGGCCCGAGATCTGTGCGTCCGCGCCGGCGGCGAAGGCGCCCGCCTCCTCGTTGCGGACGTGCACGAACTCGATGTCGCTCTGGTGCCGACGCAGGGCGTCGACGATCGGGTTGGCCGAGTCGCCGACGATGCCGTAGACCTTCCGGATCCCGACCTCGGCCATCTGGTCGACCAGGATCTCCGCCACTGTCTGCGCCATGCGATGCTCCTTCGTCCGAGGTCGGCTGACCGCGGTCAGTGCTTGATCGGGAGGTACTCCGGCCACCACATCGCGTCGTGGACGGCCTGGACCGGGTCGTCGACCTGCACGCGGGCGATCCCGGCCGCCATGGCCGTGTTGATCACGTCGACGGCAACCGTCGCGGAGACCTCACGCAGCCGCGAGATGTCGGGCAGCAGCCCCTTGGCCGGATCGCTCGGGTCGGCGAGCTTGGCGAGCGCCCGGGCGGCGGCGATGAACAGCGACGGAGGCATCGTCGCGGCTCGGCAGACGATCACGCCGAGGCCGAGGCCGGGGAACATCAGGGCATTGTTCGCCTGCCCGATCCGGTACGTCGTGCCCTTGAAGTCGACCGGCCCGAACGGGCTGCCGGTCGCCACCAGCGCGGCACCGTCGGTCCACTCCAGCAGGTTGGCCGGCGTCTGCTCGGCCAGCACCGTGGGGTTGGACATCGGCAGGATGATCGGACGCGGGCAGTGCTCGTGCAGGGTGCGGATGACCTCTTCGCCGAACGCCCCGGTGACGCCGGACGTCCCGACGAGCATGGTCGGGTGCAGGTTCTCCACCACCTGCTGGAGCCCGAGCGTGCCGTCGGCCGTCCGCCACCCGGCCACGGCGGCGGGGTCCTTGGCGTAGGGCTGCTGGTAGTCGTACAGGTCGGTCATGTCGCTGGTGAGCAGCCCCGGCCGGTCGAGGAGGTAGATCCGGTCGGCCGCCTCCTGCGCGGTGAGACCGTCCTCGGTCATGGCCAGGGCGATCAGGTCCGCGATGCCGACGCCGGCCGAGCCGGCGCCGAACACGACGATCTGCTGGTCGACCAGGCGTCCGCCGGAGACGCGGACCCCGGACAGGACGCAGGCGAGCCCGACAGCGGCGGTGCCCTGGATGTCGTCGTCGAACGTGCACAGGGTGTCGCCGTACCGGGCCAGGATCGCGCGCGCCGGCGGACCCGAGAAGTCCTCCCAGTGCAGGATCGCGTTCGGGAACCTCTCGGACGCCAGGGAGACGTAGCGGTCGATGAACTCCTCGTACTGCTCACCGCGCACGCGCGAGTGGCGCAGCCCGAGGTAGCGCGGGTCGTTGAGGAGCTCCTCGCGGTTCGTGCCCGACGTCGAGGCCCACCGCGAGCACGCGCTCGGGGTCGATGCCGGCGGCGACCGTGTAGACGGCCAGCTTGCCGATGGAGATGTCGATGCCGCCGACACCCCAGTCGCCGATCCCGAGGATCGCCTCGGCGTCGGAGGCGACGATCAGGTCGATGTCGTCGGCTCCGAGCCCGGTGCCCTCGAGCGCCGCTGCGATCCCGTCGACGTCGTCGATGCTCAGGAAGAGCCCGCGCGGCCGGCGGAACAGGTGGCTGAACTGCTCGATCGCCGCGCCGACGGTCGGCGTGTAGACGATCGGCAGCATCTCGTGGACGTGCTCGCCGACCAGCTTGTAGAAGAGCACCTCGTTGCTGTCGTGGAGGTTGGTGAGGAACACCCACCGCTCGACGTCCGAGTCGCAGGCCCGGAACTGCTCGTAGGAGCGCGCGACCTGCTCCTCGATCGTCTCCGTCCCGTGCGGCAGCAGTCCGTGCAGCCCGAGTGGGAGCGCTCGGCGTGGCGTGAACGCCGTCCCGCGGTTGACCTGCGGGTCGTCGAGGACGACGAGACCGCGAGCGTGGATCTGGACGTGCCGCGACCCATCGGGTCCCGCTCCGACGGTGTACCGCTTGGAAACCATGGCGCCACGTCCTCCTTCTGTGCGCTGTCACGCTCGACGCGCCCACCACACCACAGGAACCGGTGAGGGAACGTCACGCAAACTGCGTGATGCGGAGGTATCCGACGCCGGTCCACAGTGCGAGCGTGACCTCCATCAGGAGAGCTGTACTCACGAGGCGCCGCGTTGCTCGGGGTCCTGGCTGCTTCTCGTCGCCTGCTCCTCGACGCCCTCCGCCAAGGAGAAGTCCCACGCCGAGAAGCTGGTCTCCGCGACCAAGTCCGCGGGCGTGGCTCCGGGGCTGACGGTCGAGGTCGCCGAGTCGCTCTACGGCACGTCCGCACCGCAGCTGTGCGACGCGCTCGACGGGGGAGTGAGCTCCGCCGAGTCGCTGCTGCTCACCGGGAACCCTTCGGGTCGCCGGGAGAAGCTGATCACCACCGACGCCGTGACGTACGGGCGGCTCGTCGTGAAGACGTACTGCCCCGGTCAGCTCTCGACCTACGACGACCTGGTCGACGACATCGACACCACGACAGCGAGGTAACCACCACGTCACGGCCACTCGCGTCCAGCCGAACACCATGTCAGCACCTACGCACCCCGAGCAGCGCCGCCGACCCGCAGCGGCGACGGGCATCGCCTCAGTCGCGCTGATCGCGTGGCCTGCCCTCGCCATGATGATGGTCGCGAGCGTTGGCAGCATCGCCCAGCTGTCGGACTCCGCGACCTTCGGTCTCGGCGCGATCACCGTCTACCTGATCCCCGCGCTGCTGTTCCTGCTGCCGGTCGGCCTCGTGTCCGCCGAGCTCGCGACCAGCCACGAGGGCGGCATCTTCGTCTGGGTCCGCGAGGCGTTCGGGGACCGCACCGGCTTCCAGGCCACCTGGCTCGTCTTCATGAACAGCGTCACCCTCTATCCGTCGCTGCTTTCCTTCGGGGCCGCCGCCCTCGCCACCGCCTTCGGGCGCCCCGACCTCGCCGGCAACGGTCTCTACATGGGCGCCGTCGTGCTCGTCGGTTTCTGGGCGGCCACCTGGGTCGTGTCCGAGGGCATGAAGACGACGGCCGGGCTGAGCAACATCGGGTGGGTCTCGGCACCATCGTCCCCGCCCTCGCCCTGATCTTCTTCATGTGCGCCTGGTTGATCGACAGCAAGCCCTCGGCGACGCCGATGCACCTCAGCGACGTGACCCCGCCGTTCGACGGGCTTGTCCAGCATCGCGCTCGTCGTCGGTACCTTTGTCGCCTTCGCCGGCCTCGAGCTCAACGCCGTCCACATCAAGCACCTCAAGGGCCGCCCGCAGCTCGTACTTCAAGGCCGTCTTCGCCGCGGCCGCGCTGGTCTTCGTGATGTACATGCTCGGCTCGATCGCGATCTCGGTGGCCGTGCCGGACGCCACTCTCGAGCTGACCTCGGGGGCGTCCCAGGCCTTCGCCGTGTACGCCGACGGGTTCGGGATCCCCGGTCTCTCCAACGTCTTGTCCGGGCTGCTGGTACTCGGCGCGATCGCCGCTTCGATCGCCTGGATCGCCGGCCCGAGCCGCAGCATGTGGCTGGTCGGCCAGGCCGGCTACCTGCCGCAGCGGTTCCAGAAGGTCAACAAGAACGACGTCCAGATGCCGATCCTCTTCTTCCAGGGCGCCATCGTCACGATCCTGTCGCTGGTGTTCGTGGTGGCGCCCAACACCTCGGCCGCGTTCGCCATCCTCCAGGCCATCTCGATCATCCTGTACATGGGCATGTACCTGTGCATGTTCGCCTCGGCGATCAAGCTCCGACGGTCCCAGCCCGACGTCGAGCGTCCGATCCGGATCCGCGGCGCTCTCGGTGATCGCGTGCGTCGGCATCGCTCGCCGCCCTGTCGGCCATCGTTCTCGGAGTGACCCCACCGGCCGGGTACACCGCCGTCTCGGCCGGGTTCGTACGCCGCGTCATCGTCGGCCGGTGTCGTGGTGCTCGCGATCCCTGCCCAGTTGCTGTACCACTTCCGCCGGCCGGAGTGGGCCAGCCTCGATGTCGAGGAGGTCGAAGCACTCGAAGACGAGGAATAGCAGGACAGCGACGACATCCGCAAAGGAGAGGGACCAACGTGACCACGCTCGATCTCGACACATACACACCGATGGGTGACAAGAAGAACTCCGACTTCTTCGAGGAGTACCTGCCCCGCGTCTACGACCGCCGCGCGCAGTCGGGGCTGAACCAGATCGTCGGCAACATGGTGGCGGTCGTGGTCCAGGTGGAACGCGGCGACGGTGTCGACTACATGGCCGAGCTCGCGGCGATGGGGCCGTACCGCTTCCAGGCGGCGCGGTTGACGGCCACGCACAAGGTGTTCGTCCTGCAGTCGCGGCCGGAGTTCCCGCGGATGATCGTCCTGGAGCCGCTCGCCGCCGACTACGAGGACGCCGTCACCCGGTGGAACCTGCTCTACCCGCTGGCCCGCAGGAAGCCGAACGCGCGGTACATCGGCGAGGTCTACCGGGCCGATCGACCAAGGCGGTCCGGGACGCCCTGGAGCCGCACAACATCCGGTTCGCCTACCCCGGGGACACGGTCAACGACTTCTACGCGATGAAGCACCTGACGTTCACGTTCCTGTCCGACTTCACCTACAACCGGGTCGGGTACGTCGACGTCGACATCGACGACCTCGACGGCCTGGGACTGGGCGAGTCGATCAGTCTGACCGCCGAGGAACGCGGCAAGCTCGACCGCGCCGACGCACTGCAGGAGGAGCACGGCATCAAGGACCTGGTGCTCGGCATCGACCACGCCGCCACCCGGATCCTGGCGGGTGACCGCGAGAACGCGCTCCTGGAGTACCTCACGATGGTGCCCTACTACTTCTGGGGCGCCTACAACATCCACGAGATGAACTCGTCGACCAACGTGACCCGGCATCCCGACATCGGCGACGAGAAGAAGTCGCCCGCCCGGGTGTTCACCGCCAACAACACGCCCTCGATCGTCAACTCCTTCGACAACCTGCCGATGCCGACCGAGGACTTCGTCCGCAACTTCGGGCGCCGCATGCACCACCTCGCGATGGCCGTCATCGACGGTCACGTGGCGGACGAGAAGAACGTCGACTTCGTGGTGCGCCAGCTCGCGACGATGGGCACGCCGTTCCTCGCGCACGTCGTGGGCGAGTGCAAGGACGACCCCAACCTCAAGCAGATCTTCTCCAAGAGCTCGCCGTACTCGCTGCTCATCACCGAGTACATCGAGCGCTGCCACAACTACGAAGGCTTCTTCACGCGCGACAACGTCGCCGCCCTGACCGCGGCCGCCGGCGCCGACGAGCGATACGAGCACGGCCAGGTCTTCGACTGAGACACCGAGCCGACCAAGGAGAACGACATGGAGCGCATCCGCACCAAGGCCCTCTGGGCGGTCATCGTCCTGGCCCTCCTGGTGATCCCGCTCGCGGTGCTGGTGAGCCCGTGGTGGTGGCTGCTGGAGATCCTGTTCGTGCCGCTGGTGCTGCTGGGGATCTACGACTACTTCCAGCTGCGGCACAGCATCCTGCGCAACTACCCGTTGGCCGGGCGGATGCGGTTCCTCCTGGAGGGGATGGGTCCGGAGCTGCACCAGTACCTCGTGGAGAACGACACCGACGGGCGGCCGTTCGACCGCGACACCCGTTCGGTGATCTACGAGCGCGCGAAGGGCGTGGGGGACAAGAAGCCGTTCGGCACCGAGCACGACGTGTACGACGCGGGCTACAGCTGGATGAACCACTCGATCGCCCCGCGCCCGATGGTGGCCGACCCGGAGAACGACCTGCGGGTCACGATCGGCGGCGAGCAGTGCACGCAGCCCTACGCCGCGTCGGTGCTGAACATCTCTGCCATGAGCTTCGGCGCCCTGGGCGAGGCCGCGGTCCGGGCCATGAACCAGGGAGCCAAGGCGGGCGGGTTCGCCCACGACACCGGCGAGGGCGGGCTGTCGCGCTACCACAAGGAGGCCGGAGGTGACCTGATCTGGCAGATCGGCACCGGCTACTTCGGCTGCCGTGACGCGAACGGCGACTTCGACCCGGAGGCGTTCCGCACGAATGCGACCCTGCCGCAGGTCAAGATGATCGAGATCAAGGTCTCGCAGGGGGCCAAGCCCGGCCACGGCGGCATCCTGCCGGCAGCCAAGGTGACCGCCGAGATCGCCGAGGCCCGGCTCGTCCCCCAGGGCAAGGACGTGTTCTCCCCGACGTACCACAAGGCGTTCTCGACCCCGCTGGAGATGACAGCGTTCATCGCCCAGCTCCGCGAGCTCAGCGACGGCAAGCCGGTCGGCTTCAAGATCTGCATCGGCGACCCCCGGGAGTTCATGGGCATCGTCAAGGCGATGATCCAGACCGGCATCTACGCCGACTTCATCGTCGTCGACGGCGGCGAGGGCGGCACCGGGGCGGCACCGCTGGAGTTCTCGGACTCGCTGGGAGCGCCGCTCAACGAGGGGCTGCTCGTCGTCCAGAACACCCTGGTCGGAGCCGGGATCCGGGACCGGTTCAAGATCGGGGCCAGCGGCAAGATGGTCACCGCCTCCGCGATGGCCCGCGCCATGGCCCTGGGAGCCGACTGGTGCAACTCGGCACGCGCCTTCATGTTCGCGGTGGGGTGCATCCAGTCCCAGCGGTGCCACACCAACCAGTGCCCGGTCGGGGTCACCACCCAGGACCCCAAGCTGCAGCGCGCCCTCAACGTGCCCGACAAGGCCACCCGCGTGCACAACTACCACCGCAACACCGTGCACGCGCTGGCCGAGATGATCGCCGCCATGGGTCTCGACCACACCAGCGAGCTGCGGGCCGAGCAGGTCGTCAGGAGGGTCACCCAGTTCCAGGCACTCGCCCTCACCGAGATCTACGACTTCGTCCAGCCGGGTCAGTTCCTCGACGGCACCGCGAACCCACGCTTCCAGGGGTTCTGGGACGCGGCCTCCGCCGAGTCCTTCCGTCCGTGGTCGGCCGCCGAGCAGAAGGCGGTGCTGGCCGCGGCGCCCGCCCGGTCCCTGACCCGCGGGACCACCCAATACGGGTGAGGACCCCGGACGGCACGGTCCTCCTACGCTCGAGCGTGTGACCGACGGCCTCGCGGGATCCCCGCGGCCGGGACCAGCGCTGGATGACATCCTCCTCGACGTCAAGCTCTCGGTTCCGCAGTTTCGTCCTGGCCTCGTGAGCCGGGCCGTGCTCATCGACTCGGTTCGGTCGAGCAGCGCTGTCGCCGTCGGCGTGACCGCGCCCGCCGGGTACGGAAAGTCGACGCTGCTGATCGAGTGGGCGCGCAGGGAGCGTCGGCGTGTCGCCTGGATCTCACTCGACCGGCTCGACGACGACCCGAGCGCCCTGCTCTTCCTGCTGGCGTCGGCCTACGAGCGGGCGGTGCCCGAACAGGCGGGGTTGGCCGCGTCGATCAGCGGTCTCGGCGTCTCGGCGCTCGGCCGGGGAGCGCCGCGCCTCGCGTCGGCGCTCAGTCAAGCGCCGGAGCCGTTCATCCTCCTGCTCGACGACCTGGACGAGCTCCGCTCGCCCCGGTGCCACGACGTCCTGGGAGTCGTGTTGTCCGGGATCCTTCCCGGCTCACAAGTGGTGACCGCGAGCCGTGCCGAGCAGCCTCACCTGCCGCTCCTTCGCGCGGTGGGGGATGCCGTCGAGCTCCGGGCTGCCGGACCTGGCCCTGGACGCGGGCGCGGCCGAGCGGATCTTTGCGGCAGCCCAGGTCGCGATCACGCCGGAGCAGGCGACCGAGGTCACCGAGCGGACGGAGGGCTGGCCCGTGGGGCTCCACCTGGCGGCCATGATCGCGCGAGACGCGCGGCACGAGTCCTGGGGGGTGTCGGGGGACGACCGCTACGTGGCCGACTACCTCCACCAGGAAGCACTGAGGAACGTGGACCCGGATCTGCAGCGGTTCCTCCGCCACACCGCCGTGCTCGACCGGCTGCACGGCCGCTGTGCGACGCGGTCCTCGGAGAGGCGGGCGGCCAGGAGCGGCTCGAGGCCCTCGAGGCGTCGAACTCGTTCCTGATCCCCCTCGACCGGCGACGGGAGTGGTATCGCTACCACCCGCTGTTCCGGGAGTTCCTGCTCGGCGAGCTCCGGCGCTCCGATCCGGAGCTGATCGAGAAGCTGTACGTGCGCGCTGCGGACTGGTTCCAGGCCAACGGCTCCCCGGCCATGGCAGTCGAGTCCCTCCTGATGACGTCCGAGCGGGAGAGGTGTGCGCAGCTCGTGGCGGAGCTCGTGCCGGCGACGTACGGCGCGGGACAGATCTCGACGGTTCAGCGCTGGATGAGCGCGCTCGGCGACCCCGCGATCAAGGCCTACCCGCCCCTGGCAGTGCTCGCCGGGTGGGTCACCGCGCTCGTCGGCGAGACGGCCGACGCCCAACGGTGGGCGGCGATCGTGGACGAGGCGTCGTTCGACCTGGTGTCCACGGACGGGCCCGCGTCCTTTGCTTCGTCCCGGTCGATGTTCCGGGCCATGATGTGTGCCGCAGGGCCGGAGCAGATGATGGTCGACGCCGAGTTCGCCGCAGGGCGGAGACGCCGTCGAGCCTGTGGCGGGACACCGCGCTCTGCGTCCTCGGTGAGGCACACCTGCTCGCCGACGACGTCGACCGGGCGGTGGCCGCGTTCGAGGAGGCGACATCGGTCGGACTGGCCCTCGGTCACACGGACACGGTCGTCCTCAGCGAGTCGGAGCTGGCGCTCCTCGCGATGGAGGACGGCCGGTGGGACGAGGCGGCCGATCGCGTCGGAGTTGCTCTGGGCATCATCAAGGAACACCGGATGCACGACTACGCCATCAGCCTGCTCGCCTTTGCGGCCGCTGCCCGCCTGGCCGTCCACCAGGCAGACCTGGCCGGGGCCGATCACCGGCTCGCCCAGGCGATGCGGTCTCGCCCGGCGTCCACGTTCGTGCTGCCGTTCGTGGCGGTCCGGGGCCGGCTGCAGCTCGCGAAGGTGTACCTGACCCGCGGCGACCAGGCCAGCTGGCGACACCTGCTGCGGGAGATCGACGACGTACTGCGTCGCCGGCCAGACCTCGGCGCGCTGGCCGACCAGGTCGAGGCGTTCCGCGAGATGGCGTCGACGACGGCGGCGGCCCGACCCGGCGTGTCGCCCCTGACCTCGGCGGAGCTGCGGCTTCTTCCCTACCTGCAGACGCATCTCACGATCGCCGAGATCGCGGAGCGGTTGCAGATCACCCGCAACACCGTCGGCACCGAGGTGTCCGCGGTCTACCGCAAGCTGGGTGTCTCGTCCCGCGGCGAGGCAGTCGGTCAGGCGACCCAGCTCGGGCTGCTCGGCGGCTGACCCGACGACGTCACCACTGCGACGGCACCCCGTCGGCGGTGTCCTCCATGTCGTGGCCCAGCGCAAGTGCGAGCCCGGGAGCGGCGGCGACGACGCGCGCCGCTCCGACGACGGGAAGGACTCCGAGGAGGACGTCGACGACGTCCGTGACACTCGCTCCGGCGTCCAGGGCGGCGTCCGTGAGCGAACCATAGGACGGCACCCGGCTACCGCCGACCGCGACGAGTGCGCCGAGACGTACCAACGCCAGGGTCCTCGGATCGAGCGACGGCTCGAGCCAGTCGCCGCCGCCGTTCGCGTGCTCGTCTGCGGCCGTCTGGTCGAAGACCAGTCGTCGCAGCCGGTCGATTTCGTCCACTCGTGGCACATCCTGCGCTTGTGGGGTCACCCCATTGAGCACCGAGGCGCCTCCCGGGCGCACCACGCAATTCGCGTGATCTTGGGCCGCGACACCGCTCCGGCTCCGGCCGGCACCGGAGGCTCCTTGACAGGGGGCTCGGGTTGCCGACTCGTCGTCGGTGACCTCATGGCCCTCGACGTCGATGTTCGGGCAGCAGCCGGTCGAGCCAACCGGGCAGCCACCAGTTGCGGTCGCCGAGCAGCTCCATGGTCGCCGGCACCAGCACCATCCGGACGATGGTGGCGTCGATGAGGACGGCGGCGGCCAGCCCGATGCCGAACATCTTGCCGAACACGTCGACGCCGAGCACGAAGGAGAGGAACACGGTGACCATGACCGCGGCCCCGGCCGTGATGACCCGGGCGGACTTGGCCAGCCCGTCGGCGACGGCGAGCGCGTTGTCGCCGGTCCGGTCGTACTCCTCCTTGATCCGGGACAGCAGGAAGACCTCGTAGTCCATCGAGAGCCCGAACAGGATCGCGAAGATCCCGATCGGCAACAGGATCGGCACCGGTGTCGCCTCCGGGATGCCGACCAGATCGCCCAGCGGGCCGCCGCTGACTGCCAGCGTGAGCACACCGAACGCGGCCGCGCTGGCCAGCAGGTTCATGACCACGGCCTTGAGCGGGACCACCACCGAGCGGAACACCATCATCAGCAGCAGGAACGAGACCAGCAGCACGCCGCCGAAGAAGAGCGGCAGCCGGTCCGCGACGCCCCGGGTGATGTCGAGGTTCGCGGCCGCCATCCCGCCGACGTCGACGCTCAGGCCGGTGCCCGCGGTGGCGGCCGGGATCGCCGTCGTCGCGCAGCGTGTCGACCAGGTTCTCGGTGGCCTCGTCCTGCGGGGAGGTGGTGGCGACCAGGGTGAGCACGGCGGTGTCGCCGGCCTCGTTGACCACGGCCGGGGAGACGCGAGCCACGCCGTCGACGTCGCGCGAGCTGGTCGCCGAGCGCGTCGGCCGCGCCGAGCAGTTCGCCGTCCGGCGGCGCCTTGGACGGTGAGCACGCATCGGTGCCGAGAAGCCGGGACCGAACCCGTCGGCGAGCAGGTCGTAGGCCTTGTCGGGTGGTGTAGCTCGGCGGGTCGTTCTGGGCGTCCGGGAACCCGAATCGGATGCCCAGGAACGGGGCGGCCAGCGCCAGCAGGACGGCGAGGCCGCCGATCGCGGCGACCCAGGGCCGGCGCTGGATGAACCGGCTCCACCGGTACCACCGCGAGGTGTCGTAGGCGTGCGGGTTCTTGCCCACGAACGGCACGTGCAGGCGCTCGATGTTGCGGCCGGCGAAGCCGAGCAGTGCCGGCAGCAGCGTCACGCGAAGCGGCCATCACGAGCAGCACGGCCAGCGACACGGTGAACGCGAACCCGTTCATCGACGGCCAGGCCGACCAGCAGGATGCCGAGCATCGAGACGATGACGATGAGGCCGGCGAACACCACGGCCCGCCCGGCCGTCGCGATCGCGCTCGACCGTGGCCCGCCGCGGCTCCTGGCCATCGGCGAGGTTGCCGCGGAACCGGGTGACGATCAGCAGCGCGTAGTCGATGCCGACCCCGAGGCCGACCATCGCCGCGGTGGGCGGCGCCCAGTCCGGGACGTCGACGACGCGGCGCAGGACCTCGCCGAGCGCGATCGCGGTGCCGAGTCCGAACAGGGCGGTGATGCAGCGGCAGCCCCATCGCCACCGCTGACCCGAACGTGAACAGCAGGATGATGGCCGCGGCGAGGAGCCCGATGCCTTCGGTGCCGAACGGAGCCGTCTGGGACAGCGCCGCGACCGGCCCGCCGACCTCGACCTGCAGGCGTGTCGTCGCCGGCGGCCAGGATCGGGTTCGACCAGTGCCTTGGCCTCGTCGGCGGTGAAGTCGTTGTCGCGTCTTGTCGAGCGCGACCTCGGCGTACGCCGTCGTGCCGTCCTCGGAGATCTGTGCCGGCGCCCCCGTCGGCGAACGGACTGGCGACACCGACCACGTGGTCGCTGTCGGCGACGTCGGTGAAGATCGCCTCAGCCCGTGCCTGCACCTCGGGTGAGGTGACGCCGTCGTCGGAGTGAACGACGATCTGGATGGTGTCGCCCGCCTTCTGCGGGAAGCTCTCCTTGAGCGTGTCCGCGGCGGCCTTCGACTCCGACCCCGGCTGCAGGTAGTCCTGCTTGAGCTCCCCGCCGAACGCGCCGGCCAGGGCGAACGCGCCCACCAGCGCTGCGATCCACGCGACCACGACCAGACGACGTTTGCGGTAGCACCAGTCAGCCAGACGTACGAACATGGCGAGCTCCTCAGGTGTGGGCGCCCGGCTGCACGACCGCCGCGCCGAACTCCGCCGCTTCGGCGAGTCCGTAGAAGGTGACCGACGATTCTCGGTCCTGGCGGGCCAATGGCCCAGGGCGCCTACCCGAGGAGTCCCGGCCGGCGAGAGGTCTGGCGACCTCGGGCCGGCCCGAAGCAGATGCAGGTGCTGTCGCGTGAAGCCGAATCAACCCGTCGACCACGAAGAGGGATGACTCGATTCTTCCGCCTGCGCCCGTTTCTCCAGCGGACGAAAACCATCGCCGGGTCTGGGGCGACCTCCCTAGTGAAGCACAGCCGGTCCGTCGTCGGGTCGATCCCGGCACCCAGGTGCTCCGACCCCGCCCGGGCAGGCGTACTGTCGAATCACCGCCCCACCGACCCGCTTTCCAAGGCGCGCCCGTTGCCCTGCTCGTGACGGCACCTCCTACGTCCTCCCCGAGGAGCGACATGGGCCCTACCGACCGCCGACCGATGGCCGGACAGACAGTGCTGGTCACCGGCGGCACCGGTGGCATCGGACGGGCGACCGCCGTCGGTCTGGCCCGCATGGGCGCGCACGTCGCGATCACCGGCCGGGACCGAGCCCGCGGCGACGACGCTGCCCGCGAGATCCACGGCGCGGGGGGCGGCGGCCAGGTCGAGGTTTTCATCGCGGACCTGTCCTCTCAGGCGCAGGTGCGGCGGCTGGCTGAGCAGGTGCTCACGGCGTGTGGCCGGATCGACGTCCTGGTCAACAACGTCGGCGGCTACTGGAACACCCGGCACGTCACCGAGGACGGGCTGGAACACACCTTCGCCGTCAACCACCTCGCCCCGTTCCTGCTCACCACCCTGCTCCTTGACCGGCTCGCTGAGGGCGCTCCGTCCCGCGTGGTCACCGTCGCCTCCAACGCCCACACCCTCGGCCGGATCGACTTCGAGGACCTCCAAGGCGAACGGTCCTACTCGGGGGCCCGTGCCTACAACCAGTCCAAGCTCGCCAACGTCCTGTTCACCTACGAGCTGGCCCGGCGACTGCCCCCGTTGCCGGTCACCGCCAACGCGGTCCATCCCGGCATGGTGAGCACGAACTTCGGCGCCGAGGACCCGGCAGGTGTCCAGCGGCTGATCGTCCCGTTCCTTCGCCCCTTCATGCGGTCCGCCACCAGGGGCGCTGCCACCTCGATCCACGTAGCCTCCGCGTCCGCCCTGGACCAGGTGAGCGGCCGGTACTTCGCCAACAGCTCGCCCAAGCGATCCTCTGCGGGGAGCTACGACGAGTTCGCCGCTGCCCGCCTGTGGAACGTCAGTTCGGCCCTGGTCCGGCTCAGCGCCACGCCGCCTCCCGACCCGGTCGGCACCGGCGACCCGGGCTCCTAGATCGACGCGGCCCAACTGGTGTCAGTCGAGGGGGACGGCGTTGCGCTCGAGCATGCCGTCGGTGAGGAAGGAGCCCAGCAATCTGTGTCCGAGGGGGGACTTGAACCCCCACGCCCTAATACGGGCACTAGCACCTCAAGCTAGCGCGTCTGCCAATTCCGCCACCCGGACGAGTGCGCCGGAACTCTAGCAAAGGGGCAGGGCAATCCTCGCATCGGGGACGGGGCTCCCGAGGTGTCAGGATGGGGGCATGTCGGACCACACGGAGGAGCGTCTCCACGACCCCGCTGCCGAGGTCGTCGAGACCTGTCGGGACCTGATCCGGATCGACACCACGAACTACGGGGACGAGGACGGACCGGGGGAGCGGAAGGCGGCCGAGTACGTCGCCACCCTGCTCGACGAGGTCGGGATCGAGAGCCGGTTCTACGAGCCCGAGCCCGGGCGTACGTCGCTGGTCGCGCACTGGGGCGGGCCCGCTGACGGCAGCACCGACGAGCGCGGCGGGCTGCTGCTGCACGGCCACCTGGACGTCGTACCCGCGGCCGCCGAGGACTGGCAGGTGGACCCGTTCTCCGGCGAGATCCGCGACGGCTACCTCTGGGGGCGTGGCGCGGTCGACATGAAGGACATGGACGCGATCCTGCTGTCGGTGGTGCGGGCCCGCGCCCGCGCCGGCCGGGTGCCGACGCGTCCGGTCGTCCTCTGCTTCACCGCCGACGAGGAGGCGGGCGGGCACAAGGGCGCCGAGGTCATCGTCAAGGAGCACCCCGAGGAGCTGGAGGGCTGCACCGAGGCGATCGGCGAGGTCGGCGGGTTCTCCACGACCGTGCGCGGCAAGCGGATGTACCTCATCGAGGCCGCCGAGAAGGGCATGGCCTGGATGAAGCTGACCGCCCGGGGCCGCGCCGGGCACGGCTCGATGATCAACCGCGAGAACGCCATCACCGAGCTGACCAACGCCGTCGCCCGGATCGGCAACCACGAGTGGCCGGTGCGGCTCACGCCGACGATGCAGGTGCTGCTGGCGTCGGTCGGCGAGCTGGTCGGCACCGAGGCGACCCCGGAGAACGCCGAGAGCCTGGTCGAGGAGTTCGGGACCGCCACCCGGATGCTCGGCGCGGTGATCCGCAACACGACCAACCCCACCATGCTCGGCGCCGGCTACAAGGTGAACGTCGTCCCGACCGAGGCGACCGCCCACGTCGACGGCCGGTTCCTGCCCGGGTTCGAGGACGAGTTCTTCGACACCCTCGCCGAGCTGTGCGGGGAGAACATCTCGATCGACTACGCGTCGAAGCAGCCGCCCTGGGAGATGCCCTACGAGGGCGAGATCGTCGATGCGATGACCCGCTCCCTCCTCGCCGAGGACCCCGACGCCGTCGTGGCGCCGTACCTCATGAGCGGTGGGACCGACGCCAAGCACTTCCTCAAGCTCGGGATGCGCTCCTACGGCTTCGCCCCGCTGCGGCTGCCGGCCGACCTCGACTTCACCGCGCTCTTCCACGGCGTCGACGAGCGGGTGCCGACCGATGCGCTGGAGTTCGGGGCGCGGGTGTTCGACGGTTCCTCGGACGCGGACGTGGCCTGAGCGGTGACGGCGTCGGCCGCCGGATCGAACGACCGGATCAGAACGTCCGCAGCTGCCGGATGATCTTGCGGCGCAGGATGACCCGGCGGGTGCCGTCGGGGGAGATCTGGACCCGGTCGAGCTCCCAGCCGCCGTGCTCGGCGCGCTCGACGAGCATCCGGGTGACGGCGTTGCGGGAGTGCTCCCGCGAGATCAGCATCTTCTCGAACTCCCACTCGACCCCCCGGCCGAGTGGGCGCAGCGTCGCACGGGTCGACACGCTCAGTCTCCGGAGACGTCGTCGAGGGCGTCGATGATCTCGTCGGGCAGGGCCAGCTCCTCCACTCCCAGAGCGCGCCTTGAGCTGGGCGGCGGTGCGGGCCCCGACGATCGGTGCGGTGACGCCGGGGCGGTCGCGCACCCAGACCAGGGCCACCTCGAGAGGTGTCCAGCCGAGGCCGTCGGCGGCGCGCGCCACTGCTTCGACGATACGCGAGGAGCGCTCGCCGAGGTACTGCTCCACGAAGTTCGCGAAATGTGGGGACGCCGCCCGGGAGTCCGACGGCGTGCCGCCGCGGTACTTGCCGGTCAGCACGCCCCGGCCCGAGCGGTGACCAGGGCAGCACGCCCAGGCCCAGCGCGGTCGCCGCCGGGACGACCTCGTGCTCGACGGTGCGGTTGAGCAGGGAGTACTCGACCTGGGTGGAGGCGAGGGGAGTCCGGCCCGGAACGGCGCGCTGCCAGGTCGCTGCCTGCGCGGTCTGCCAGCCCGAGTAGTTCGAGACCCCGACGTACGCCGTGCGCCCGGTGGCGACCGCGTGGTCGAGCGCCGACAGCGTCTCCTCGAGGGGTCGTCGTCGACCCAGGTGTGCACCTGCCAGAGGTCGACGTGGTCGACCCCGAGCCGCTCGAGCGAGGCGTCGAGCGTGCGGAGCAGGTGGCCGCGCGACACGTTGGTCTCGCGGCTGCCGCCGCGCCGGGAGATGCCGGCCTTGGTGGCGATCACGATCTCGTCGCGCGCGACCACGTCGCCGACCAGGGTGGCGATCAGCTCCTCGGACGCACCGTCGCCGTACCCGGCCGCGGTGTCGACCAGGGTGCCGCCGGCCTCGGCGAACGAGATCAGCTGGTCGCGCGCCTCGTGCTCGTCGGTGTCACGGCCCCAGGTCAGGGTGCCGAGGCCGAGCCGGGAGACCTTCAGACCCGTGGCGCCCACGGCTCGCTGCTGCATGCAGAGAACCGTAGCCGTAGGGTTGCGGCCTGTGGTGGACCTCCTCATCGCCGTGTTCCTCGGCATGCTCCAGGGACTGACCGAGTTCCTGCCGATCTCCAGCAGCGCCCACCTGCGGATCTTCCCCGAGATGTTCGGCTGGGGAGACCCGGGCGCGGCGTTCACGGCGGTCATCCAGATCGGCACCGAGCTGGCCGTCCTCATCTACTTCCGCAAGGACATCTGGCGGATCGGGTCCACCTGGTTGCGGTCCCTGTTCCGGGCGGAGTACCGCGGGCACCTCGACTCGCGGATGGGGTGGTTCATCATCATCGGCTCCACCGCCGATCGTGATCCTCGGCATCCTGCTCAAGGACATCATCGAGGAGGACTTCCGCAACCTCTGGATCATCGGCACCACCCTGATCGTGCTCGGCATCCTCCTCGGCATCGCCGACCGGATCAGCGCCGACCGCAAGGTGATCAAGCGACCTCAGCCTCCGCGACGCGATCCTGATGGGCGCTGGCCCAGGCGTGCGCGCTGATCCCCGGCGTCTCCCGCTCCGGCGCGACGATCTCGATGGGCCGCTTCCTCGGCTACGAGCGCGAGGCCGCCACCCGCTACGCGTTCCTGCTCGCCATCCCGGCCGTGGTCGGCGCCGGGCTGTTCGAGCTCAAGGAGATCCCGCACGGCGACAACGCCTACGGCTGGGGCCCGACCATCGTCGCCACCGTGGTCGCCTTCATCGTCGGGTACGCCGCGATCGCGTGGCTGCTGCGCTACGTCAGCACGAACTCCTACCTGCCGTTCGTGATCTACCGGATCGGCCTCGGCTCGCTGACGCTGATCCTGGTCGGTGCGGGCGTGATCGCCGCCTGAGCTCAGAGCCACCCGGCGCGCTTGCTGATGATCCACACCGTCAGCGACGAGGCGACCATCAGCAGCAGCGCGAACGGGTAGCCCGAAGAGCCAGTGCAGCTCGGGCATGTGGTCGAAGTTCATGCCGTAGATCGAGCCGATCACGGTCGGCGCGGCGATCAGGCCGACCAGGGCCGAGATCCGGCGCATGTCGTCGTTCTGCTGGATGCTGATCTGCGCCAGGTGGGCGTCGAAGGCCGTCGAGAGCAGGGAGTCGAGGTTGTCGACCGTCTCCGCCACCCGGGCCAGGTGGTCGCCGACGTCGCGGAAGTACGGCGCCGCGTCGGGGTGGATGCCCTCGGCGCCGCTGGCGAAGCGGCCCAGCGGGCCCTTGAGCGGCAGCACCGCCCGGCGCATCTCGGCCAGCTCGCGCTTGAGCACGTAGATCCGGGCCGAGTCGCGGGTCCGCTCGGCGGAGAACACCGACGCCTCGACCTCGTCGACGTCCACCTCGAGCTCGTCGACGACCGCCTCGTAGTGGTCGACCACCTGGTCGCACACGGCGTACACGACGGCGAACGGGCCGTGCGAGAGGATCTGCTCGCGGCCCTCGAGCCAGCGACGGGCGTCCTTCAGCCCGCCGCCGGAGCCGTGCCGGACCGTGACCACGAAGTCGTGGCTCGACGAAGAGGTTGATCTCGCCGGTCTCCACCTGGTCGGTCGGCGTCGACGTACCAGAGCGTCTTGAGGACGAGGAACAGCGTGTCCTCGTACCGCTCCAGCTTCGGCCGCTGGTGCGCGTTGATCGCGTCCTCGACCGCCAGCGGGTGCAGCCCGAAGGCGATGGCGACGTCCTCGAGCTCCGCCTCGGTGGGCTCGTGCAGGCCGACCCAGACGAAGTCGCTCGTCGCCGCTCGCCTCGCTCCGGAGGGTCGTGGAAGTCGGTCGGGCTCGCAGTCGACGGGGACGCGCGAGCCGTTGCGGTACACCGCGCTGTCGACGATCACGCTCCCACGCTAGGGCACCGGGTCGGCCCGGCCCCGTACGCTCGCCCGCATGGCAACCGTGATCCTCGTGCGCCACGGCCGGACCAGCGCCAACGCCAGCGGGACCCTGGCCGGGCGGCTGCCCGGCGTGCGCCTCGACGACGTGGGCGCCGAGCAGGCCGCGCGTACGGCGGCCCGGCTCGCGGTGGTGCCGCTCGCCGCGATCGTGACCAGCCCGCTCGAGCGCTGCCGCGACACGGCCCGGGCCGATCGCCAAGGCCCATCCCGACCGGCCGAAGGTCTCGCACCGAGCGCGGCCTGACCGAGTGCGACTACGGCGAGTGGCAGGGCCGGCCGCTGCAGGGAGCTCGCGAAGGAGAAGCTCTGGGAGACGGTGCAGTCGCAGCCGTCGGCGGCGACGTTCCCCGGCGGGGAGTCGATGCCGGCGATGCAGGCCCGCGCGGTCACCGCCGTACGCCGCCGCGACGCCGCGATCGAGGCCGAGCACGGAGCCGGGGCGGTGTGGGTCGCGGTCACCCACGGCGACATCGTCAAGTCGATCCTGGCGGACGCGCTGGGCATGCACCTCGACCTGTTCCAGCGGATCCAGGTCGACCCCGCGTCGGTCTCGATCGTCCGCTACACCAGCAGCCGCCCCTACGTGCTCGCCACCAACACCCACGAGGGCGACCTGGCCTGGCTCGCCGCCAAGCCGGGCCGCAGGCGTGCGCACCGCGCGGACGCCCCCGTCGGCGGCGGCGCCGGACCGGACACGCCCTTCCGCGTCGGTCCTAGGGTGGTGGCATGGCTCCACTCGTCCACGGCTTCGACCCGCCCGAGCGCTTCGTCACGGGGACCGTCGGCCTGCCCGGACAGCGCACCTTCTTCCTGCAGGCCCGCGACGGCGTCGCGCCTGGTCAGCGTCGCGCTGGAGAAGCAGCAGGTCGCGGCCCTCGCCGAGCGGATCGACGAGCTGCTCGACGAGGTGATGGCCACCCAGGCCAGCGAGGAACGAGGCGGTGATCCCCGCGGTCGCCCCGCTCGGCATGGACGACGACCAGCCGCTCGAGCAGCCGATCGAGGAGGAGTTCCGGGCCGGCACGATGACCCTGTCGTGGGATCCCGACGACGCCCGGGTCGTGATCGAGGTCTTCCCGTTCACCGAGGCCGCCGTCGTCTCGCCCGACCAGGTCGACGAGGACTTCGAGGAGCCCGAGCCCGACGAGCTGCTCCTGGTGCGGATCCCGCCCGGCGCCGCTCGTGCGTTCGTGAAGCGCGCCGACGCAGGTGCTCGGCGCCGGCCGGCCGACCTGCCCGTTCTGCGGCAACCCGATCGACCCCGACGGCCACCTGTGCGTGCGGGCGAACGGCTTCCGGCGACGGGACCCGTGACCGCCCCGGCCGACGCCCTCACCGAGGGGGAGCTGGTCCTCCACGGCCGGATCATGCCGGCCTCCAACGCGACGTTCGTCGGCGAGATCGACGGCGTCCAGGTCGTCTACAAGCCGATCCGCGGCGAACGTCCGCTGTGGGACTTCCCCGACGGCACCCTCGCCGGCCGCGAGGTGGCGGCGTACGTCGTCTCCGAGGCGAGCGGCTGGAACATCGTCCCGCAGACCTTCCTCCGCGACGGGCCGCACGGCGCCGGGATGGTCCAGCTGTGGCAGGAGCCCGACGAGGAGCAGGCAGCGGTCGACATCGTGCCCGAGGGCGAGGTGCCCGACGGCTGGTGCCACGTCTTCGACGGCGTCGACGGGCAGGACCACCCGGTCTCCCTGGTCCACGAGGACACCCCGCAGCTGCGGCGGATGGCGGTGTTCGACGTGCTGGTCAACAACGCCGACCGCAAGGGCGGGCACGTGCTGGCGATGCCCGACGGGCACCGCTACGGCGTCGACCACGGCGTCACCTTCCACACCGACCCGAAGCTGCGGACCGTGCTGTGGGGCTGGCTGGGGGAGCAGCTCAGCGACGAGGAGATCGCGGTGGTGACCGAGGTCCGCGACCGGGTCGGCGGCGACCTCGGCCGGACGCTCGCCCCGCTGCTCGAGCGCGTTCGAGATCGAGGCCCTCCGAGCGCCGGTGCAGCCGCCTGCTCGCCACCCGGCGTGCTGCCCGTCGCCGCACGGGGAGTGGCCGCCATCCCGTGGCCGCCGTTCTGAGGCGCGACCCCGTTAGGCTTCCCGGCATGCGCAGCTGGCCGTCCCCGGAGATCCCGACGCTCCCCGTGCCGGGTCCGGCGGTGTCCCTCCACGACACCGCCACCGGGGCCCTCGTGCCCACGCGGCCCGACGGGCCCGGCGCGGCTCTACGTCTGCGGCATCACGCCGTACGACGCCACCCACCTCGGCCACGCCGCGACGTACGTCGCCTTCGACCTGCTCAACCGCGCCTGGCGCAACGCCGGCCACGAGGTGACCTACGTCCAGAACGTCACCGACGTCGACGACCCGCTGCTCGAGCGGGCCACCAAGGTGAACGTCGACTGGGTGGAGCTGGCCGAGCGCGAGACCGAGCTGTTCCGCCAGGACATGACCGCGCTGCGGGTGCATCCCGCCCGACGCACTACGTCGGTGCCGTGGAGTCGATCCCGCTGGCGATCGACGTGATCCAGTCGGCTCGAGGCCGGCGGGATCGGTCTACCGGGTCGAGGACGACCTCTACTTCTCCGTCACCGCCGACCCGGCGTTCGGCGCCGAGTCGGGCTGGACCCGCGAGAAGATGCTCGAGATCTACCCCGACCGCGGCGGCGACCCCGACCGCCCCGGCAAGAAGGACCCGCTCGACTGCGTCGTGTGGCGGGGTCGCGCGCGAGGGCGAGCCGTCGTGGGACAGCCCGTGGGGGCCCGGCCGGCCGGGCTGGCACGTCGAGTGCACCGCCATCGCGACCCACCACCTCGGCGCCGAGTTCGACGTGCAGGGCGGCGGCAGCGACCTGGTCTTCCCGCACCACGAGATGTGCGCCGGCCACGCGCAGGTCGTCGACACCGAGCACACAGTTCGCCCAGGTCTACGCCCACGCCGGCATGGTCGGCTACGACGGCGAGAAGATGTCGAAGTCGCCGGGGCAACCTGGTCTTCGTCTCCCACCTGCGCAACAGCGACGTCGACCCGATGGCGATCCGGCTCGCGCTGCTGCGCCACCACTACCGCAGCGACTGGGAGTGGACCGACCAGGAGCTGTGGGGCGCCGTCGACGACCTGGCCACCTGGCGCAAGGCGCTCTCGCTGGGCGCCGGTGCCCCCGCCGCACCGGTGGTGGCGGCGGTGCTCGACGCGCTGGCCGACGACCTCGACGCCCCGGCGGCGCTGGCGGCGGTCGACGGCTGGGTGGCGGCCACGCTCGGCACCGACGGCCTCGCCGACACCAGCGACCCGGACGCCTCGATGACCATGTTCGCGGTGCTCGACGCCGCGCTGGGGCTCTCGCTCTGGGTCGACTGACCCGCCGAGGCGCTACTCGTCGTCGGAGTCGCCGCGGCGCTTGAGGTAGCGCTCGAACTCGCGGGCGATCGCGTCGCCCGAGGCCTCCGGCAGGTCGGTGGTGTCGCGGGTCTCCTCGAGCGCGCGGACGTAGTCGCGGATGTCCTCGTCCTCCTCCGCGAGCTCGTCGACGCCCGCGCTCCCACGCCCGGGCGTCCTCGGGCAGGTCGCCGAGCGGGATGCTCACCTCGAGGAGGTCCTCGAGCTGGCCGAGCAGCGCCAGGGTGGCCTTCGGGCACGGCGGCTGGGCGACGTAGTGGGGGACCGCCGCCCAGTAGGACACGGCCGGGATGTCGAGGCGCACGCAGGCGTCCTGGAAGACGCCGACGATCCCGGTGGGCCCTTCGTACGTCGACTGCTCCAGCTTGAGCCGGTCGACGAGCTCGGGCTCGGTGGCCGTGCCGGTCACCGGGATCGGGCGGGTGTGCGGGGTGTCGGCGAGCAGCGCGCCCAGGGTGACCACGAGCTCGCCGCCGAGCTCGTCGCACGCGGCCAGCAGCTCGGCGCAGAACTGGCGCCAGCGCATGTTGGGCTCGATGCCGCGCAGCAGGATCACGTCGCGGTCGAGGTCGGGCGGGGAGGCGACCGCGATCTGGGTGCTCGGCCAGGTCAGCCGGCGATGGCCGCTGTCGTCGGTGCTCGACCACGGGGCGGTTGACCTGGAAGTCGTAGAAGTCCTCGGGATCGATGGCGCCGACGGTGCGGGCCCGCCATACCCGGATGAGGTGGTCCACCACCGACGAAGCGGCGTCGGCCGCGTCGTTCCAGCCCTCGAACGCGGCGATCACCACCGGGTTCACCAGGTCGCGGGCATCCTCGATCTCGATCACGCGTCAACACTACGCAACCGCGACGACATGCCTTCGAGGATTCGTCATCGCGTACCGGGAAGTGACACGCTTTGGTCGCGGTTCAGCATTCGGTATTGCCGTCCACGTTGCGGACGGCGTTCCTAGGCTGGATCGACTGAACTATCGAGAGGAACCCCGTGCCGGACACGTCGCGACCCGATGCCACGGAGACGCTCACCTCCACGCTGCGCGAGCGCATCCTGGTGATCGACGGCGCCATGGGCACCCTCATCCAGGGCTACCAGCCCGGTGAGAAGGAGTTCCGCGGCGACCGCTTCGCCGACTGGGACCGCGACGTCAAGGGCAACAGCGACCTGCTGAACCTCACCCAGCCCGAGATGATCCACGAGATCCACCGGAAGTACCTCGACGCCGGTGCGGACATCCTCGAGACCAACACGTTCACGGCCACGTCGATCGCCCAGGCCGACTACGGCATGGAGGAGCTGGCCTACGAGATCAACAAGGCCGGCGCCGAGATCGCGCGGGCCGCGGCCGACGAGGTGGCCACCGACGACCGGCCCCGGTTCGTCGCCGGCTCCCTCGGCCCGACCAACCGGACCGCGTCGATCTCGCCCGACGTCAACGACCCCGGCGCCCGCAACGTGTCCTACGAGGAGCTCGTGGCGGCGTACCTCGACCAGGCCAACGGCCTGGTCGACGGCGGTGCCGACCTGCTGCTGATCGAGACGGTCTTCGACACCCTCAACGCGAAGGCGGCGATCTTCGCGCTCGAGACGCTGTTCGAGGAGCGCGGACGCCGCTGGCCGGTGATCGTCTCCGGGACCATCACCGACGCGTCCGGACGCACCCTGTCCGGCCAGGTGACCGAGGCGTTCTGGAACTCCGTGCGCCACGTCCGGCCGCTCGCGATCGGCCTGAACTGCGCGCTGGGCGCGACCGACCTGCGCCCCTACGTCGCCGAGCTGAGCCGCCTCGCCGACACGTTCGTCTCCGTGCACCCCAACGCCGGCCTGCCCAACGCGTTCGGCGAGTACGACGAGACCCCCGACCAGATGGCCACCACGCTCGGCGAGTTCGCCGGCAGCGGGCTGGTCAACATCGTCGGCGGCTGCTGCGGCACCACCCCGGCGCACATCGAGGCGATCGCCGCCGCGGTCGGGAGCGAGACCCCGCGGACGCCGGTCGAGCCGGAGCCGGCGATGCGGCTGTCGGGCCTCGAGCCGGTGAGCATCACCGACGAGAGCCTGTTCGTGAACGTCGGCGAGCGGACCAACATCACCGGCTCCGCCCGCTTCCGCAAGCTGATCAAGGACGGCGACTACGACACCGCCCTGACGGTCGCCGCGCAGCAGGTCGAGAGCGGCGCGCAGGTCATCGACGTCAACATGGACGAGGGCATGATCGACGGCGTCGCCGCGATGGACCGCTTCCTCAAGCTGATCGCCAGCGAGCCCGACATCAGCCGGGTCCCGGTGATGGTCGACTCCTCCAAGTGGGAGGTCATCGAGGCCGGCCTCAAGTGCGTGCAGGGCAAGCCGATCGTCAACTCCATCTCGATGAAGGAGGGCGAGGAGAAGTTCATCGAGCAGGCCACGCTGTGCCGCAAGTACGGCGCGGCGGCCGTGGTGATGGCCTTCGACGAGGACGGCCAGGCCGACAGCCTCGACCGCCGCAAGGCGATCTGCGAGCGGGCCTACCGGATCCTCACCGAGCAGGTCGGGTTCCCGCCCGAGGACATCATCTTCGACCCGAACGTCTTCGCCGTGGCCACGGGCATCGAGGAGCACGCGACGTACGGCCAGGACTTCATCGAGGCCACCCGCTGGATCAAGGAGAACCTCCCCGGCGCCCTGGTCTCCGGCGGCATCTCGAACGTCAGCTTCTCCTTCCGCGGCAACAACCCCGTCCGCGAGGCGATCCACGCGGTCTTCCTCTACCACGCGATCGAGGCCGGGCTCGACATGGGCATCGTGAACGCGGGCGCGCTCGCGGTCTACGACGAGGTCGATCCCGAGCTCCGCGACCGGATCGAGGACGTCGTCCTCAACCGTCGCCCCGACGCCGCCGAACGCCTCCTCGAGATCGCCGAGGAGCACAACCGTGCTGCCGGCAACGTCGAGGAGACCGTCCAGGAGTGGCGCTCCCTCCCGGTGGGCGAGCGGATCACCCACGCGCTGGTCAAGGGCATCGACACCTTCGCCGAGCAGGACACCGAGGAGCTGCGCAGCGAGATCGCGGAGCGCGGCGGCCGACCGATCGAGGTGATCGAGGGACCGCTGATGGACGGCATGAACGTCGTCGGCGACCTGTTCGGCGCCGGCAAGATGTTCCTGCCCCAGGTCGTGAAGTCGGCCCGGGTGATGAAGAAGGCCGTCGCCTACCTCATCCCGTTCATCGAGGAGGAGAAGGCCAACGACCCCGCCCTCGCGACCGCCAAGGACACCAACGGCACGATCGTGATGGCCACGGTCAAGGGCGACGTCCACGACATCGGCAAGAACATCGTCGGCGTCGTGCTCCAGTGCAACAACTACGAGGTGATCGACCTCGGGGTGATGGTGCCGGCCCAGAAGATCCTCGACACCGCCATCGAGGTCGGCGCCGACGCGGTGGGCCTCTCCGGCCTGATCACCCCGTCCCTCGACGAGATGGTCAACGTCGCGTCCGAGATGCAGCGCCGCGACTTCGAGGTCCCGCTGCTGATCGGCGGGGCGACGACGTCGCGCGCCCACACCGCGGTCAAGGTGGACGGCAAGTACGACGGCGCGGTCGTCTGGGTCAAGGACGCGTCGCGGTCCGTGCCCACCCTGGCCGCCCTGCTCAGCGACACGCAGCGACCCAAGCTGCATGGCCGACATCAAGGCCGACTACGACTCGCTGCGCGAGCGGCACGCGATCAAGCACGACCGGCCGATGGTGACGCTGGAGGACGCCCGGGCCAACCGGACGCCGATCGAGTGGGAGGGCTACCAGCCTCCCGCCCCGCGCCAGCCCGGCACGCACGTGCTCGAGGACTACGACATCGCCGAGCTGCGCGAGTACATCGACTGGCAGCCGTTCTTCAACGCCTGGGAGATGAAGGGCAAGTTCCCGGACATCCTCCACAACCCGACGACCGGCGAGACCGCCCGCTCCCTGTACGAGGACGCCCAGCAGATGCTGGACCGGATCATCGCGGAGAAGTGGCTGACCGCCCGTGGCGTCTTCGGGTTCTTCCCCGCCGCCGCTGTCGGCGACGACATCGAGGTCTACACCGACGACTCGCGGGCAGAGGTGCTCACCACCCTCCACAACCTGCGCCAGCAGGGCCAGCACCGCGCCGAGGTCCCGAACCGTTCACTCGGCGACTTCGTCGCACCCAAGGAGACCGGCCTGCCCGATCACGTGGGGGCGTTCGCGGTGACCGCGGGCCTCGGTGCCCAGGACCGGATCGCGGAGTTCAAGAAGGCGAACGACGACTACTCCGCGATCCTGCTCGAGGCGCTGGCCGACCGGCTCGCCGAGGCCTTCGCGGAGCGGCTCCACCAGCGGGTCCGCACCGAGTTCTGGGGGCACGTCGCCGACGAGGACCTCGACAACGAGGCCCTGATCGCCGAGAAGTACGAAGGCATCCGGCCCGCCCCCGGCTACCCCGCGTGCCCCGAGCACACCGAGAAGCAGACGCTCTGGGAGCTGCTCGACGTGGAGGCCACCACGGGCATCGAGCTGACCGAGAGCATGGCGATGTGGCCCGGTGCGGCGGTGTCCGGCTGGTACTTCTCGCACCCCCAGTCGCAGTACTTCGTCGTGGGACGCCTCGGCCGCGACCAGGTCGCCGAGTACGCCGAGCGCAAGGGCTGGACCCTGGCCGAGGCCGAGCGCTGGCTCTCGTCGAACCTCGGCTACGACCCCGATGACTGACCCGGGAGCGGCCGCCCCGGCGGCGGTGCTGTGGGACATGGACGGCACGCTCGTCGACACCGAGCCGTACTGGATCGAGGCGGAGTTCGACCTCGCCGACAAGTTCGGCGGCTCCTGGACCCGCGAGCACGCGATGAACCTCGTCGGGCACGACCTGCTCGACTCCGGCCGCTACATCCGCGAGCACATGGGCATCGACCTCGAGCCCTCCGTGATCGTCGAGGAGCTCCTCGACCGCGTGATCGAGCACATCCGGCGCGAGGTGCCCTGGCGTCCCGGGGCCGTGGAGCTGCTGTCGGACCTGAACCGGCTCGGCGTGCCGTGCGCGCTGGTCACGATGTCCTACAAGAGGTTCGTCGCGCCCATCCTCTCCGCGCTCCCCGAGGGCGCGTTCCGCAGCGTGGTCACCGGTGACGCGGTGAGCCAGGGCAAGCCCCATCCGGAGCCCTACCTCAAGGCGGCGCGCAACCTGGGCGTGGACCCCGGTGAGTGCCTCGCCATCGAGGACTCCAACACGGGTGCCCGCTCCGCGGTCGCGGCGGGCTGCACCGTGCTCGTCGTACCCAACCACGTGCCGGTGCTGCCGGGGGAGCGCCGCGTGTTCCGTGACTCGCTGGCGGACGTGAGCGCCGCTGGGTTGCTGATGCTGGTGAGCTCTTCACGCTGATCGAGGTTTCGAGACGGGTCGCGCCCCCTCGCAGGCTCGGGGACGCCGAGCCCTCCTCAACCTCCCGCGCCGTGCGGGGCTTCGTAAACTCAGCCCCGGCGCGTGAAATCGTTGCGCATTCGCTACCAAATCCAGCGGTTCTTTCGCTGGTCACCCCGGCAACCGGCGAGTAAGTTCCCTCACCGACTGGCCCCCTGAGACGGGGGGCCGTAACTCCGTGAGGTGAACCAGGTGAAGTTGAAGAGGAACGCGTTCGCGCTGATGGGGGCAGGCGTCCTTGTCGCGTCGCTCGCAGCGTGCGGTGGCGACGACGGCGATGGAGACGGCGGCAGCGGGGACGAAGCAGGCGGGGCGCCCTGGATCGTCGGCACGACCGAGACGGTCACCGCGCTCGACCCGGCCGGCTCCTACGACTTCGCCTCCTGGAACCTGCAGTACGGCCTGTACGAACAGCTCGTCTCGATCCCCGCGAACGGCGAGGAGCCCGAGGGCGACGCGGCCGAGTCGTGCACCTACGATGACCCGCAGACGGTCACCTGCACGCTGCGCGACGGCCTGAAGTTCTCCAACGGGCACGACCTGACGTCGTCCGACGTGGCGTTCTCGTTCAAGCGCAACATCGAGATCGCCGACCCGCTCGGCTCCTCGGTGCTGCTGGGCGCTATCAGCAACGGCGACGAGAAGGCACCGGGTCTCGCCGACGGGGCGATCGAGACCCCCGACGACAAGACGGTGGTCTTCCACCTCAACCAGCCCGACCTCACGTTCGTCAAGGTGCTGACGACCGGTACGGCGTCCATCGTCGATGAAGAGGTGTTCCCCGCCGACGCGGTACTGCCCGACTCCGACATCGTGGGCTCCGGACCGTACGTCCTCAGCCAGTACAAGCCCGGTGAGCAGGCAGTGCTCGAGGCGAACCCCGACTACGACGGCGCGCGCAAGTCGAAGTCCTCGCAGGTGTTCGTCAAGTTCTACAGCGACCCCGCGCCGCTGCGCACCGACGTCGAGAACGGTCAGGTCGACGTCGCCTACCGCACGCTCAGCCCAGCCGACCTGAACTCCCTCGAGGACGGCGGCAAGGTCGACGTCATCAAGGGTGAGGGTTCCGAGTTCCGCTACTGGGTGTGGCAGCTCGGCAACGACGTGGCCAAGGACGTGGCGACCCGTCAGGCCGCCGCCCAGATCATCGACCGCGAGGCCATCGCGGAGAACGCCTACGACGGCACCGTCACCCCGGCGTACTCGATCGTGCCGCCGGGCTTCGGTGGCCAGAAGGAGTCCTTCAAGGAGAAGTACGGCGAGCCGAGCGTCGACGCGGCGAAGCAGATCCTCGACGACGCGGGCATCAAGACGCCGGTCAGCATCACCCTGGGCTACACGCCGACCCACTACGGCCCGAACGCCGTGGACGAGGCCAACGAGCTGGCCGACCAGCTCAACAGCAGCGGCCTGTTCGAGGTGAAGACCGAGGACGCCGAGTGGGAGGAGTACCAGACCCTGTACGAGGAGGGCGCCTACGACCTCTTCATCCTCGGTTGGTACCCCGACTTCCTGGATGCCGACAACTACCTCACGCCGTTCATCCGCGACGGCGGGTTCTTCGCCAACAACTACTCCAGCGACGAGGTCAACTCGCTGCTGGACCAGGAGCTCGGCGAGACCGACGAGACTGCCCGGAACGAGCAGATCGGCCAGCTCCAGGACCTCACCGCCGAGGATGTCCCGCTGATCCCGTCCTGGAACGGCGAGAACGTCGCGGTCGCCAGCTCCAGCATGGAGGGGGTGGAGGAGACCCTCGACCCGACGTATATCTTCCGTTACTGGATGATCAGCAAGAACGGCTGACCGTCGGTCGCTTCGGCACGGAGGGCGCTCGCGACTGCGCGGGCGCCCTCCGTCTCGTGTGAGGAGTTGAGAGCTTGAGTTCCGCGTCGGGGTCGTTGCCCCGCTACATCCTGATCCGGCTGTTGCTGGTGATCCCGATGATGTGGGTGATGCTCACCGTCGTGTTCTTCCTTCTGCGGGTGGCCCCCGGCGACCCCGTCACCGCCGCCGTCGGCGGCAAGCTCTCGGACGAAGCGCTCGACCAGCGGAGGGCGGCGCTGGGACTCGATCGGCCGCTCATCGTGCAGTACCTCGACTACCTCGGCGACGTCGCGCGCTTCGACTTCGGCAACACGATCAGCGACAACCGGCCGGTGATCGAGATCGTCCGCGACCAGGGCGGGGCCACGCTCACCCTGGCGCTGGGCGCCTTCCTCATTGCCATCCTGATCGGTCTGCCGCTCGGCCGGCTGGCCGGTCGCTACCGCGACACCACCGCCGACGCGGGCATCCGCGTGGTGGGCGTGGCCACCTACGCCGCACCGATCTTCTGGACCGGCATCCTGCTCATCCTGCTCGTGGTGGCCGTCGCTCCCAGCTGGCCGACCAACGACATCGCGTCGGTGGTCACGAAGTTCGAGGTGCAACCGACCACGCACATCCTGCTGGTCGACACCGTGATCGAAGGCAACTGGGACGCGTTCGTCGACGTGCTCAAGCACCACCTGCTGCCCTGCCTGGTGCTCGGCCTCTCTCTGGCCGGGGTGATCATCCGTCTGGTCCGGATCAACGTCATCCAGGCGATGAAGGGCGACTACGTCGAAGCGGCACGGGCTCGGGGCATCTCCGAGCGCCGGGTCGTGCGGCACCACGCCTTCCGCAATGCCCTGGTCCCCGTGATCACCGTGATCGGGCTCCAGGTCGCGATCACCCTGTCCGGCGCACTGGTCACCGAGAAGACGTTCAACTGGCCGGGGCTCGGCACCGAGGTCGTGCAGTACACCATCGCCCGCGACTACATCGCGATCCAGGGACTGGTCACGTTCATCGCCATCGTCGTGGTCGTGGTCAGCATCGCCGTGGACATCCTCAACGCCCTGGTCGACCCGCGAGTGAGGTACTGATGCGCGCGTTCTTCCGACACATCTGGAACACCCAGGGGCTGGCCAGGTGGATGCTGCTGCTCGGCGTGCTGATCACGATCGTGTTCCTCGTGTGCGCGATCTTCGCGCCGTGGATCGCGCCGTACGACTTCAACCAGACCAAGGTCGACGGCGTGAAGCTGCCCAAGCTGGCGCCGCCGTCCAGTGAGTACTGGTTCGGCACGAACGACCAGTTCTTCGACGTCTTCTCCCGGGTGGTCTGGGGTGCGCGCACCGCGCTCGAGGTGATCGTCCTCTCGCTGATCCTCTCGATCCTGATCGGCGTTCCACTCGGCCTCATCTCGGGGTTCGTCGGCGGCTGGTTCGACCGCGTTCTGGTGTTCGTGGCCGACGCGATCTACTCGTTGCCCGACCCTGCTGCTGGCCATCGTGTTCGCGTTCCTGCTGCGCGACGCGATCGGGAGCGGGGTCGTCGCGGCCGCCCTCGCCATCACCGCGGTCTACATCCCGCAGTACTTCCGGGTCGTGCGCAACACGACGATCTCCGCGCGCGAGTCGACGTACGTCGAGGCGGCTCGTGCGCTCGGGGCCAAGCCGTTCACGATCATGCGCAAGTACCTGTTCGGCAACGTCGTCCAGTCGGTGCCGGTCATCGGCACCCTGAACGCAGCGGACGCGCTCAGCACCCTCGCCGCCCTCGGCTTCCTGGGCTTCGGCATCCAGCCGACCGAGGCCTCCGAGTGGGGCTACGACCTGAGCCGGGCCCTCGACGACGCCCAGGCCGGCATCTGGTGGCCGGTCGCTGTTCCCGGGCCTGGCGCTGATCCTCGCTCATCGCCGCGCTGACCCTGGTCGGCGAGGGCCTGAACGAGACCCTCAACCCCGCGCTGCGCCGCCGACGGTTCAACCCGGTCGTGTTCGCCCGCCGTGAGAAGCAGACCGAGGTGGTGGAGCCGTGACGCCGATCGAGCTGTCCGAGAGCGAGCAGGCGCCCGTGGACCGGGGCCCGGTGCTCGAGGCGACGGACCTGCGGGTCTGGTACGCCACCGACCGCGGGCCGGTGAAGGCTGTCGACGGCGTCTCCTTCGAGCTGAAGCACGGCGAGATCCTGGGCCTGGTCGGCGAGTCCGGCTGCGGCAAGTCGACGCTCGGGCGTGGGCTGCTCGGCCTGCTGCCCGACGGCGCCGCCCGCGACGGGGAGCTCCGCTTCCAGGGCCGGGACATGCTGACGCTCGGGCCCAAGGAGCAGCACGCCATGCGCGGCCGCGACCTCGGCATGATCTTCCAGGAGCCACTGACCCGGCTGAACCCGCTCATGCGGATCTCCGAGCACTTCGAGGAGACCCTGCGCACCCACGAGCGATCCATCTCGAAGGCCGAGGTGCGGCGTCGGTCGCTCGAAGCCCTGCGGGTGATGGGCATCCCACCCACGCGGTTCAATGCCTACCCCCACGAGTTCTCCGGAGGCATGCGGCAGCGGCTGATGATCGCGTTGACGCTGGTGCTGCGCCCGGCGTTCGTGGTGGCCGACGAGCCGACCACGGCCCTCGACGTACTCGTCGAGGCGCAGATCATCCGGATCCTGCACGACCTGCGCCGCGAGTACGACACGGCGCTGCTGCTGATCACCCACAACCTCGGCATCGTCGCGGAGGCCTGTGACCGGGTGGCGGTGATGTACGCCGGCGAGATCGTCGAGATCGGCGACGCACGCGAGGTCTTCACCCGACCGAAGCACCCCTACACCCGCGAGCTGCTGCGGTCCACGATCTCGCTGCGCACCACCGGCCTGAACTACATCGACGGCGCCCCGCCCGACCTCGTGGAGCCGCCGACGGGCTGCCGCTTCCACCCGCGCTGCCCGGACGCGATGAACGTGTGCGCCACCCGCGAGCCGGTCGTGCGCGACCACGGCGGCGGCACCCGCGCGGCCTGCTGGGCCGCCGACCTCGCTGACGGCCTGGTCGAGCTCGACGACCACGAGAAGGCGGCGCTGCCGCGGGAGGAGCTCTCCGTTGCCGACGAAGCATGAGGACCCGATCCTGGAGATGCGCGACCTCTCGGTGCACTTCCAGCTGCAGGGCGGAGCACTGTCCCGTCTGCTTCGGCCTCAAGACGCGCACCGTCAAGGCGGTCGACGGCGTCAACCTGACCCTCGGCCGCGGCGAGGTGCTCGGACTGGTCGGTGAGTCCGGCAGCGGCAAGACGACGCTGGGCCGCGCCCTGCTCGGCCTGGCCCGCAGCACGGGCGGCGAGATCGTCTACCACGACCGGCAGCGCGGCGACCGCACGGTGTCCGAGCTCAAGGGGCAGGAGCTGCGCGAGCTGCGCACCGACCTGCAGATGGTGTTCCAGGACCCGCACGCCGCGCTCAACCCCGCCATGACGCTCGAGGAGGCGATCGGGCATCCGCTGGTGATCCACGGCATCGCGAAGGGGGAGGAGCTGCACCGCCGCGTCGTGGAAGCCCTCGAGAAGGTCGGCCTCTCGCCGGTCGAGCGGTTCCTGACGAAGTTTCCCTCCGACCTGTCGGGCGGCCAGAAGCAGCGGGCGGTGATCGCCCGCGCGATCATCCTGGGCCCGGAGGTGCTGGTCGCCGACGAGCCGGTGTCCATGCTCGACATGAGCGTGCGCGCCAAGATCCTGCAGCTGATGCTGGACCTCAAGCAGGACCTCGGGCTCACCTACGTCTACATCACCCACGACCTCGCCAGCGCGAAGTACTTCTGCGACCGGGTGGCGATCATGTACCTCGGCCGGGTCGTCGAGGTCGGCCCGACCGAGGAGATCTTCGCCAACCCGCGGCACCCGTACACCAAGGCGCTGCTGGCGGCGATCCCCGAGCCGGACCCCGAGCGGATGGTCCCGCGCAACCTGCCGCGCGGCGAGATCCCCGACGCAGCGAGCCCGCCGCTCGGGCTGCTCGTTCCACCCGCGCTGCCCGGAGGCCACCGCCGTCTGCGGCTGGGAGTCGCGCGACCTGCGGGCCCTGATCGAGGAGCACTGGACCCGCCGCGACCCCGAGACCTACGAACGCGAGCGGGAGCTGGTCGGCGACCTCGACGCGCTCGACGAGCCGTCGGTCTCGGCACGCCTCGGCAAGGGCGGTCCGCACGACGTCCGCGGGCTCCTGGACCGGATGCGCCAGGAGGATCCCGACGAGCCGCTGTGGAAGGGCGTCGTCGCCATCGACGACGACGGCGACGGCGTACGCGTGGACTTCCAGCCGGCCGACGACCCCGCGCTGCGCCGCGCCGGCGGCGTCGACGTGGCCTGCGTGCTCTACTGAGCGTCGCTCAGACGAGCTCGCCGGCAGGATCCTGCGCCGGGGTCGGCACGTCGCGCTCGGGGAGCGGCGGGGGCGTGCCGCCCCAGGCCGGGCAGATGGCCTGGTGGGCGCACCAGTCGCACAGCCGGGACGGGTTCGGCCGCCAGTCGCCGGACTCCTGCGCCCTGCGGATGGCGTGCCAGACGGCCTCGACCTTGCGCTCGGTGGCGAGCAGGTCGCGCTCGTCGGGGACGTAGCGCAGGATCTCGCCGTTGCCGAGGTAGACCAGCTGCAGCATCGCGGGGACCACGCCGCGGGTGCGCCAGATGACGAGGGCGTAGAACTTCATCTGGAACAGCGCCTTGGCCTCGAACATCTCGCCGGGCGAGCGGCCGGTCTTGTAGTCGACGACCCGGATCGCCCCGTCGGGCGCGATGTCGACGCGGTCCACGAAGCCGCGCAGCAGCAGCCGGGACTCGAGGAGGGTCTCGACGTACAGCTCGCGCTCGGCGGGCTCGAGCAGCCGGGGGTCCTCCAGCGTGAAGTAGCGGTCGAGCACCGACCGGCAGGAGGTCAGCCAGCTCGCCACGTCGGGGCCGTCCCCGGGCTCGCCGCTGGGCGCGAACATCTCGGCCAGCTCGGGCGACTCCTCGAGCATCTGCTCCCAGGAGGGCACGAGCAGCTCGCGCGCCTGCTCGGGCGTGCGGTCGACGGCGGGCAGGTCGAAGAGGACCTCGAGCACCTTGTGGACGACGCTGCCGCGCACGGCGTCGGGGGAGAAGGGCTCGGGGATGCGGTCGATGGTGCGGTAGCGGTAGAGCAACGGGCAGGACATGAAGTCGGCCGCCCGGCTCGGGGACAGCGCGCCGAGCACGTCGACGCCGTCGACGACGGTCGAGACCCGCTCGGCCGGGGACTGCTCCACGCTCATGCCGCCACAGTAGGCGAGCGCACCGACAAGGAGCGGTCGGTCATAATCGTGGCGTGTCCGACCCGTCGCCAGAGTCCCCACCCGAGCCACCACGCTCGGGACCCAGTGGCGACCACCGGGCGCCCAGCCCGCGGCCGCCCGGCACGATCCGGATCGGCAGCATCGCCGGCAGCGACGTCCTCGTCTCGTCGTCCTGGTTCCTGGTCGCGGCGCTGATCGCGGTCGTGATGGCACCCAACGTGGAGAACGCACAGCCGGGCCTGGGCGCATGGAAGTACCTGGCGGGCGCGCTGTTCGCGGTCCTGCTCTACGGCTCGGTGCTGCTGCACGAGGCGTCGCACGCCGTCATGGCCAAGCGGTACGGCTTCCCGGTCAGCTCCATCACGCTCCACTTCCTGGGCGGCATGACCTCGATCGAGGGTGAGGCGCGCAAGCCGCGCGAGGAGTTCATGATCGCCATCGTGGGCCCGCTCACCTCCCTGGTGGTCGGTGGCGTGGCGGCGGCCCTGATCCTCGTCGCGCCCGACGGGCTGCTGAAGATGGCGGTGGTGGGCCTCGCCGGCGCCAACCTGCTGGTGGGAGGCCTGAACCTGATCCCCGGCCTGCCGCTGGACGGCGGTCGGGTGCTCAAGGCCGGCGTGTGGGGCGTCACCGGCGACCCGCACAAGGCCACGCTGGTCGCTGGCTGGGCGGGTCGGGTCACCGCCATCGCGTTCCTGGGCTGGCCGCTGCTGATCGACGAGTTCACCGACTTCGAGCCCAGCATCATCGACTTCGCGCTGGCGGCGATCATCGCGCTGTTCCTCTGGACGGGCGCGACCAACGCCATGGCGTCGGCCCGGCTGCGCGGGCGCCTTCCCGGGCTCGTGGCGCGCGACCTGGCGCGGCGTACCCTCACCGTCCCCGACGACCTCCCTCTGGGCGAGGCCGTACGCCGGGCGCAGGCGGCCGAGGCCGGCGGCATCGTGACCGTCACCAGCGGCGGCGTGCCGGTCGGCGTGGTCAACGAGGCGGCGCTGCTCGCGACACCCGAGGACCGGCGCCCGTGGGTGGCCGTGTCGACCGTCGCCCGGACGCTCGACGAGGGACTGCGGCTGCCGGTCGCCATCGCCGGGGAGGAGCTGATCCTGGCGATCAGCCGGACGCCCGCGCAGGAGTACCTGCTCATGGAGGACGACGGGTCCATCTACGGCGTGCTCTCGACCGCCGACGTGGACGAGGCGTTCCGCGAGCAACCGCGCCGCTGACCGTCGAGGGCGGTGCCCTAGGGTGCTGCGCATGCTCGACGACGTCACCCCCGAGGCCTGGTCGGGCGTCCATCGCGGACCGCTGCGCGCGGGGGAGTGGGTGCGGCTGACCGACGGCAAGGGACGCCGCCACAACATCTGCCTCGAGCCCGGCAAGCGGTTCTTCTCCAACCGCGGCCACTTCGACCACGACGAGCTGATCGGCCGTGACGAGGGGTTCGCGGTGACGTCCTCGGCCGGCGGGGAGTACCTCGTCTTCCGGCCGCTGCTGTCGGAGTTCGTGGTCTCCATGCCGCGCGGCGCGGCCGTGGTCTACCCCAAGGACGCCGCCCAGATCGTCGCCATGGCCGACGTGTTCCCCGGCGCGCACGTGGTGGAGGCGGGCGTCGGCTCCGGTGCCCTGACCTGCTCCCTGCTGCGCGCGGTCGGTCCGCACGGGCGGGTGTCGTCGTACGAGCGCCGCGAGGAGTTCGCCGACATCGCCCGGCGCAACGTCGACCAGTTCTTCGGCGGCCCCGACGGACAGAGCCATCCGGCGTGGCGGTTGACCCTCGGCGACCTCGCCGAGGCACTTCCCGAGTCCGGCGAGCAGGTGGACCGGGTGATCCTCGACATGCTCGCGCCCTGGGACTGCCTGGACGCCGCCGCCGGCGCGCTGCGGCCCGGCGGCATCGTCTGCGCGTACGTCGCCACCACGACCCAGCTGTCCCGGTTCGTCGAGACGGTGCGGGCGCACGGCGGCTTCACCGAGCCGTCCGCGTGGGAGTCGCTGGTCCGCGACTGGCACGTCGAGGGACTCGCAGTCCGGCCCGGTCACAAGATGATCGGCCACACGGCCTTCCTGGTGACCGCGCGCCGGATGTCGCCGGGGGAGCGGGCGCCGATGAAGAAGCGCCGGCCGGCCCCGGGCGCCTATGGCGAGGACTACACCGGCCCGCGTCCCGCGGACCTGCCGCCCCAGGTGGTCGAGGAGCGGTTCGACGCCTGAGGGCCGGGCGATCCGCCCGGTGCCGGGTGGCTACGACATGGCCCGTTCGTGCCCTGGGGGCATGGCCCCGGTAGTCCAAATCGTGACCAACACAGCGAAATGTGGCCTTCCTTCACCCCTATGGGCGGGTAGTGTCACGGACGGAGGAGGTGACGTCATGTCAGCGTCCGAAGGCGTTCACGGCAGTGGGGGTCGCAACCCCGACGAGCTCATGAACCAGGTGCATTTCCTCGAGGCGGAGGTCGCCGACCTACGCCGTCGACTGGGGGATGCCCCCGGCCATTCGCGCGGCCTCGAGCTGCGCCTGGCCGACACCCAGCGCTCCCTCGCGGCCGTCACCTCCCAGAACGAGCGCCTCGCCCAGACCCTGCGCGAGGCCCGCGACCAGATCATGAAGCTCAAGGAGGAGGTCGACCGGCTCGCCCAGCCGCCGGCCGGTTTCGGCACCTTCCTCGGCCGCAACGAGGACGACTCGATCGACGTCTTCACCGGCGGCCGCAAGCTGCGCGTCAACGTCAGCCCGGCCGTCGACATCGACGACCTCGTGCGTGGCCAGGAGGTCATGCTCAACGAGGCCCTCAACGTCGTCGCGGCGCTCGACTTCGAGGAAGTCGGCGAGGTCGTGATGTTCAAGGAGCTGCTCGCCGACGGCGACCGCTGCCTGGTCATCGCCAACGCCGACGAGGAGCGCGTGGTCCGCATCGCCGAGCCGCTGCGCGACCTGACCCTGCGCGCCGGTGACTCACTGCTGCTCGAGCCGCGCGCCGGCTACGTCTACGAGAAGGTGCCGAAGTCGGAGGTCGAGGAGCTCGTCCTCGAAGAGGTGCCCGACATCGCCTACGAGTCCATCGGCGGGCTCGGCGGCCAGATCGAGCAGATCCGCGACGCGGTCGAGCTGCCCTACCTGCACCCCGAGCTGTTCAAGGAGCACGAGCTCAAGCCGCCCAAGGGCGTGCTGCTCTACGGTCCTCCCGGCTGCGGCAAGACGCTCATCGCCAAGGCGGTCGCCAACTCGCTGGCCAAGAAGGTCGCGGCGAAGACCGGCCAGGAGGGGAAGTCCTACTTCCTCAACATCAAGGGCCCCGAGCTGCTCAACAAGTACGTCGGCGAGACCGAGCGCCACATCCGGCTGGTCTTCCAGCGGGCCCGCGAGAAGGCCAGCGGCGGCACGCCGGTCATCGTGTTCTTCGACGAGATGGACTCCCTGTTCCGCACCCGCGGCTCCGGCGTCTCCTCCGACGTCGAGAACACCATCGTCCCGCAGCTGCTGAGCGAGATCGACGGCGTCGAGCTGCTCGAGAACGTCCTGGTCATCGGCGCCTCCAACCGCGAGGACATGATCGACCCCGCCATCCTGCGTCCCGGCCGGCTCGACGTGAAGATCAAGATCGAGCGCCCCGACGCCGAGGCCGCGCGCGACATCTTCAGCAAGTACCTCACCACGAGCCTGCCGCTGCACGCCGACGACCTCGGCGAGTTCGGCAACGACCGCGACGCCTGCATCGGCGGCATGATCCAGGCGACGGTCGAGCGGATGTACACCGAGACCGAGGAGAACCGGTTCCTCGAGGTGACCTACGCCAACGGCGACAAGGAAGTCCTGTACTTCAAGGACTTCAACTCCGGCGCGATGATCCAGAACATCGTCGACCGCGCGAAGAAGATGGCGATCAAGGACTTCCTCGAGCACGACCAGCGCGGTCTCCGTGTCTCCCACCTGCTCCAGGCGTGCGTGGACGAGTTCAAGGAGAACGAGGACCTCCCCAACACCACGAACCCCGACGACTGGGCCCGCATCTCCGGCAAGAAGGGCGAGCGGATCGTCTTCATCCGCACCCTCATCACCGGCAAGGGCGGCACCGAACCGGGCCGCTCGATCGACACGGTGTCCAACACCGGCCAGTACCTCTAGGAAATGCCCGAGGACGAAATCGAGCGCAGCGAGCTCGAGGCGCTGCTCGAGACGCGTCGCGAGCTGGGCCTGCGGTACGACGCCGAGCTCGTCGACGGGTTCGCCGACCGGATCCAGCGCGCGGTCGAGCAGCGGTACGCCGCGGAGGTGCAGGACCTCGGCTGGGTGCGGCACCAGGAGGAGGCGGCCGGGAAGCGCCAGCTGGCGCTCGGGATCGTCTCGCTGGTGGCCGGGATCCCGATCTCGGCGATCACGCTCGAGGCACCCGACGGCGGGGACACCTCGCTGATGAGCCTGATCGTGGCCTGGAGCGGGATCGCCGCCGTCAACATCGCGCACGCGTTGCAGGCCCGCCGGCGACGTCGGTAGCAGCCGCCACGCGACGCCGGGCCCCCGAGGACCCGGCGCCCGTTCCGGCGTACCTCCCTGCGGGCTCAGCCACGGGCCTCGATCAGCAGGTTGTACGGCGTCTCGGCCGCCACCCGGGCGGTCGTGAACCCGGCGGCCAGGAAGGCCGCGGTGATCCTTCCCGGACCCGCCTGGGCGCCGAGCGCGGCACCTCCCTGGGAGATGCTGTTGGGCACGCACAGGCAGGAGCTGGCCACGAAGTACGCCAGCGCCGCGGGTGCGGCGAGGCTGTCCTCGAGCCGGTCCGCGGCGAACGGCTCGACCGCGAACACCTGGCCACCCTCGCGCAGGCTCGCGCGGGCGTGGGACAGGGCACCCACCGGGTCGCCCATGTCGTGGACGGCGTCGAAGAAGCAGACCAGGTCGTAGCTGCCCGGGTACGACGACGCGTCGCCGACGTGGAAGTGGACGCGGCCCGACACCCCCGCCGCCTCGGCGGCCGCCGTCGCCCGCTGGATCGACTCCTCGTGGTAGTCGACGCCGACGAACCGTGAGTTCGGGAAGGCCTCGGCCATGAGGATGGTCGCCGACCCGAGGCCGCACCCGACGTCGACGACGGTGATGCCCTCCTCGAGCCGCTCGGCCAGCCCGTCGACCGACGGGATCCACTCCGAGATCAGCGAGTTGCGGTACTGGGTGCGGAAGAAGCGGTCCACGCCGCCGAACAGGCGCGAGTCGTGCTCGTGCCAGCCCACGCCCTCGCCGGTCGTGTACGCGTTGGCCAGCCGGTCCGCCGACTGGTAGACGGCGGTGACGACCTCGAAGGTGCCGGTGCCGGAGGCCGGGCTGTCGTCGTCGGCGAGCACCATCGCGTGCTCGGCCGGCAGCGTGAAGGCCCTGGTCTCCGGGTCGTAGGTGAGGTAGCCGGCGGCGGCCTGTGCCGACAGCCACTCGCGCACGTAGCGCTCAGCGAGCCCGGAGCGCTCCGCGAGCTCCTCGCTGGTGGCGGAGTCGACGGAGGCGAGGGCCTTCCAGAGGCCGAGCCGGTCGCCGAGGTAGACGAGGACGCCGTTGTAGGCCTGTGCGGCGTGCCCGGCGACCTCGTAGGCGAACTCCTCGACCCGGGCGAGGTCCAGAGCAGGGGCCTCGAGCTGGGTGGTCATGGGTGTTCCTTTCGTCGTGGGCACCGGGGTGGTGCCCGTCGGGGACGACGATCCGGGTCGGCGCTGGCGCGGCACTGTCGCGGCGTGCCCGCCGGTGCCGTCACCGATGACAGGACGGTGACAGCGGTCGCACGCGACAATGCGGTCATGAGCACCGTCGCGTCCCTCGGCACCGTCCTCGGGGTCTGGGCGCACCCCGACGACGAGACCTACCTCTCGGGTGGGCTGCTGGCCGAGCTCACCGACGCCGGGCACCGGGTCGTCTGCGTGACCGCCACCCGCGGCGAAGCGGCCGACCCGCAGGCCGGACCGGGGGAGCGGGCTGCCCTCGCCGCGACCCGCAGCGCCGAGCTCGAGGGCGCGCTCGCGATCCTCGGGGTGACCGAGCACCACTGGCTCGACCTCCCCGACGGCGGCTGCGCCGGGATCGACCCCGAGCAGCCCGTCACCCGGCTGCGCGCGCTGCTCGACGACGTACGTCCCGACACGGTGCTGACGTTCGGCCCCGACGGCTTCACGGGACACCCCGACCACCGGGCGGTGAGTGCCTGGACCGACCTCGCCGTACGCCGGTCGGCCGCCGCGCCGCGCGTCCTGCACGCCGTCAGGCGGGAGAAGCCGGTCGACCCGGAGCTCGACGAGGACTACGGCGTGTTCGACCTCGGCCTGCCCCGCATGTGCACGGACGAGGAGATCGCCCTGCTGCGCCCGCTGGCGTCGGACGTGCTCGACCGCAAGGTCGAGGCGCTGCTGAGCCAGGTCTCGCAGACCGCTGGTCTGGTCGAGGCCGTCGGCGTGGAGCGCTTCCGCGCCTGGGTGGCCACGGAGTGCTTCGCGCCTCCGCAAACCTGATGGCGCCCGGGCCCCGGCTCGGGCACAGTGCCCTACGACGACCCCGAGCCAGGAGCCAGCCCCCGATGAGCCTCGACCGGACCTCCCTCGCCCTGTGCGTGGACGTCCTCGGCCCGCTCGTGCTCCGGGTGGCCGGTGAGGCGGTCGACGTCCCCGGCGTACGCCGTCGCGCGCTGCTGGCGATGCTCGCGCTCGAGGCCGGCCGCGGGGTCAGCGCCGACCGGCTCGTCGACGGACTCTGGCCCGAGGAGCCGCCGGCGAACGCCGTCCAGGCGCTGTACAACCACGTGTCCCGGCTGCGCGGGCACCTCGGCCCGCTCGCGAGCCGCCTGGAGCGGCACGCCGGCGGCTACCGCCTGCTCCTGGAGCCCGACGAGCTGGACGCCGACGCGGCTCGTCGGCTCGAGCGCACGGTCTCCCGGGCCGAGACGCCTCCTGCCATCGCCGCGGAGCTGGCCAGGAGCGCGCTGGCGCTCTGGCGTGGCCCCTCGCTCACCGAGTTCCGCGGGCTGCCCGCGCTGGAGATGGAGTCGGTCGGGCTCGACGAGCTGCGCCTCCAGCTCGTCGACGACCTGGTCGAGGCCCGGCTGGCGCTGGCCGACCGTACGGTCGTCGTCGATGCGTCCGCGGCCGCCGCGGCGTCGCCGCTCCGCGAGCGCACGGCGCTCCTCCACGTGCGGGCGCTCGCGACCGACGGCCGCACCGCCGACGCGATGGCCGCCGCCCAGGGCTTTCGGCGGCGGCTCACCGACGAGACCGGTCTCGACCCGGGGCCCGCCCTGGCCGAGCTCGAGCAACGCGTCGCCGCCGGCACGATCGCGCCACCGCTCCCGGCCGCCGGATTGGCTCCGCGCCGGGTCGCGCGCCCCGACAGCCCGATGGTCGGCCGCGAGCACGACCGTGAGGAGATCGTGCGGCTGCTGGGCCGCAACGCGCTCGTCACCCTCACCGGCACCGGAGGCGTCGGGAAGACCCGGCTCGCCCTCGACGTCGCGGCCGAGCCCGGTGGCGCGCCGGGCGCCGAGGCGGTCTTCGTCGACCTGGCAGCCGTGGACCGGCCGCAGCGGGTCTGCGCGGCCGTCGCGTCGACGCTCGGCCTGCGCACCACCGGAGAGGTCTCGGCCGGGGACGTCGCGGACGCCCTGGCCGGTCGCGACCTGCTCCTCCTCCTCGACAACTGCGAGCACCTCCTCGACGCCTGCCGCGACCTCGTCGTCACGCTGCGTCGCCTGGCGCCGACGGTCCGGGTGCTGGCCACCTCGCGCACGACCCTGCACGTGCCGGGGGAGTACGTCGTACGCCTCCAGCCGCTGCCCGTGCCGCGGGACCCCTCCGACCTCGACGCCCTCCGGCGGCAGCCGGCCGTACGGGCGTTCGTCGACCATGCCCGGCGCAGGCGGGCCGACTACGAGCTGGCCGCCTCCGACGCCGACGACCTGGTCGAGGTGCTGCGCCGCCTGGACGGCTTGCCGCTCGGGATCGAGCTCGCCGCCCGCCAGGTGGCGGTGATGCCGCTGAGCGCCGTGCGCGCCCGGCTCGGCCGTGCCCTCGACCTCGCCACCGGCCGGGGCGGCGACGAGGACCGCCAGCGCACCCTCCGGGCGACCATCGACGCGTCGTACCGGCTGCTCGGCGAGGACGAGCAGTGCCTGCTGCGGGCGATGGCACCGTTCCCGGGCGGCGTCGACCTCGCCACGGTCGAGGTGCTGGCGGCCTCCGTCGGCGCGCCCGGCGACCCGGTCGACCTGCTGCACCGGCTCGTGGACGCGTCCCTGGTCTTCGCCGACGCGGCCAGTGCCCGCTACCGGGTGCTGGTCTGCGTGCGGGCCTTCCTCGTGGACGAGGTCGTGGCGAACGGGGAGGAGGAGACGGTGCACGCCCGCTTCCTCGACCGGACCCTCGCGGTGGCGGTCGAGATCGGCACCGGCATGTTCGGCCCCGACGAGCCCGCGATGGACCAGCGGCTGCGCGCCGAGCTCGACAACCTGCGGGCGGCACGCGACCTGGCCGGGGCGGAGGGACGCCAGGACGTCCGCGTCGGCATCACGATCGCCCTCGACGAACCGTCCCTCTGGCGAGACCTGCGGGAGCTCTGGGCCTGGGCGATGGAGCTGGCGGCCGACAAGAGCCTCGCCCCCCACCCTCAGCGCGTGGCGATGCTCGGCTGCGCGGCCGAGGCCGCGCGCCTCGTGGGCGACCTCGACCTCGGCCAGCGGCTGGCCGACGAGGCGATCGACCTGGCCGGCCCCGACCCCGACTCGAGCCAGGTCCACCGTGCCTGGCGGGCACTCGGCGCGGTGGCCCACTTCCGCGGCGACTTCCCGACCGCCGCGGAGCAGTGGCTGCGCTCAGGTGCAGGTCGTCCTGTCGTGTCCGGTGCCTACGTCGCCTCGGCCGCGCTCGCCACGGCGTACGGCGGCGACCCGGTGCGAGCCCGCCACCTGCTGGACCAGGCCCACGCCCAGAACGCCCGCTCCGGCTGCGTCTCGCACCTCTCCTTCGCGGCGTACGTCGAGGGCGAGCTGCTGGCGACCACGCGGCCCGGTGACGCGGTGCCCCACTACCTCGAGGCCATCGAGGGGTCGCGGCGGGCCGGTTCGCGGTTCATCGAGGGTGTGGCGAGCGTGTCACTGGCCTCGGCCCGCACCCGGATCGGGGACGTCTCGGGGGCGGCCGACGGGTTCGCCTACCTCGTGGAGTACTGGCGCGGCACCGGCCAACCCACCCAGCTGTGGACCACGGCCCGCAACGCCGCCGGCCTGCTGTCGCAGGTGGGGCACCAGCAGACGGCCGCGCTGCTGCTGATCTGCGCCGACGACGCGCCCGAGGCGGCCGCCGTCGGGCCGCGGATCGCGCGCCACAGCGGGCGCGCGTTCACCCCGGTCACGGACCTGGTGGACGTGATCGCCCTGGCCCAGCTGCGTGCCGAGGTGGGCCGGCTCGGGCCGACCGGCGTCCTCGACCGCGCCGCGGCCGAGCTCCGCGAGCTCGCCGGCACCGCCTGAGCGTCCTGAGCGGCCTGCGGGTAACCCTCCGGGGTGGTGGTGGCACCACCCCCGACAGGAGTGCGGGTGCCCGGGCCGTCGTGGGGTCTGCACGATCGGCACGACGGCGCCCGATCCCTAGCGTGGGAAGCACCTCGAAGGACGAGGAACCCGGACCAGGGAGAGCGTCATGAGCTACACGGACATCCACGAAAGCGGAACCTGCCGAGCTCTGCCCCTCCGCGACTCCTGGGGCCGCCCCCACACCGACGGCTGGTGGGCCGACCGTCAGGCGCACGAGGCCCCCACCCGGCCCGTCCGCGCCGCGCTGGACACGTTCACCACGACCCGGTCGGAGGGCTCACGGCAGCTGGTCACCGCGTAGGCTCGCTCCATGAGCGTCCGGCGGGTGATGGGCACCGAGGTGGAGTACGGCATCTCGGTGCAGGGCCAGCCCATGGCCAACCCGATGGTGGCCTCCTCGCAGGTCGTCAACGCCTACGCCTCGGCGACCGCCAAGCGCCCGCCGCGCCCGCTGGGACTTCGAGGAGGAGTCGCCGCTGCGCGACGCCCGCGGCTTCGACATGTCGCGCCAGGTCGCCGACCCCAGCCAGCTCACCGACGAGGACATGGGGCTGGCCAACGTCATCCTCACCAACGGCGCCCGCCTGTACGTCGACCACGCCCACCCCGAGTACTCCACGCCCGAGGTGACCACCCCGCTCGACATCGTGCGCTGGGACAAGGCGGGGGAGCAGGTGATGCTCGACGCCTCCCGCCGGGCCGGCCAGCTGCCCGGCGGCGCGCCGATCATGCTCTACAAGAACAACACCGACAACAAGGGAGCGTCGTACGGCGCCCACGAGAACTACCTGATGCGCCGGTCCACGCCGTTCGGCGACATCGTCCGGCACCTCACGCCGTTCTTCGTCAGCCGCCAGGTCGTCTGCGGCGCGGGGCGCGTCGGGATCGGCCAGGACGGCCGCGAGCAGGGCTTCCAGATCAGCCAGCGCGCCGACTTCTTCGAGGTCGAGGTCGGGCTCGAGACGACGCTGAAGCGTCCGATCATCAACACCCGCGACGAGCCGCACGCCGACCCGGAGAAGTACCGCCGCCTGCACGTCATCATCGGCGACGCCAACCTGGCCGAGGTGTCGACGTACCTCAAGGTCGGCACCACCGCGCTGGTGCTCTCGATGATCGAGGACCGGTTCCTCGCCCAGGACTTCACGGTCGACGGCGCCGTACCGGCGCTGCGGGCGGTCTCGCACGACCCGACCCTCAAGCAGCTGGTCACCCTCACCGACGGCCGCAAGCTGACCGCCGTACAGCTGCAGATGGAGTACCTCGACCTCGCCAAGAAGTACGTCGAGGACCGGCTCGGCTCCGACGCCGACCCGCAGACCCTCGACGTGCTGCGCCGCTGGGAGTCGGTGCTCGACCGGCTCGAGCGCGACCCGATGCTGTGCGCCGGCGAGCTCGACTGGGTCGCCAAGCTGAAGCTGCTCAACCAGTACCGCGACCGCGACGGCCTCGAGTGGGACGACGCGAAGCTGCAGCTGATCGACTACCAGTACTCCGACATCCGGCCCGAGAAGGGGCTCTACCACCGGCTGGTCGGCATGGGCCGGATCGAGCGGCTGCTCGACGACCCCACCATCGAGGCCGCGATGCACGACCCGCCCGACCGACACCCGCGCGTACTTCCGTGGCCGCTGCCTGGAGAAGTACGCCGAGCACGTCGCCGCCGCGTCGTGGGACTCGGTGATCTTCGACCTGCCCGGGCCGGGAGTCGCTGCAGCGGGTGCCCACGATCGACCCCCTCCGGGGCAGCCGCGCGCACGTGGGGGAGCTGCTGGATCGTTGTGAAACCGCCGAGGCGCTTTTCACCGCTGCTCACCGCAGTCGCCTCGAGCTGGATAGGGTCGGGTCATGGCACAGGAACAGAAGCAGCCGAAGAAGTCCGGCGAGACCGAGGAAGGCACCGAGGCGAGCGCCGAGGCTGACGTCGCGGAGCGCAAGGAATCCCTCGACGACGACGTGGACGCCATCCTCGACGAGATCGACGACGTGCTCGAGACCAACGCCGAGGACTTCGTGAAGTCGTTCATCCAGAAGGGCGGACAGTGAACGAAGCCCGCCTCCCGGAGGCCTACCTGGCCCCCGGCACGTCCTCGTTCGCCGACTTCCTGTCGACGCAGGCCCCCGACCTGCTGCCCGCCCGGCGCAGCATCCCGCAGGGACATGCCGGTGACCTCGCGCCCCACGGCACCACGATCGTCGCCGCGACCTTCCCCGGAGGCGTCGTGATGGCCGGTGACCGGCGCGCCACGATGGGCAACGTCATCGCCCAGCGCGACATCGAGAAGGTGTTCCCGGCCGACGAGTACTCCGCGGTCGGCATCGCCGGCTCGGCGGGCCTCGCCGTCGAGATGGTGCGGCTGTTCCAGACCGAGCTCGAGCACTACGAGAAGATCGAGGGCACCACGCTCTCCATGGACGGCAAGGCCAACCGGCTGGCCGCGCTGATCCGCTCCAACCTCGGCATGGCCATGCAGGGGCTCGCGGTGGTGCCGCTCTTCGCCGGCTTCGACCTGACCACCGACCAGGGCCGGATCTTCAGCTACGACGTCACCGGCGGCCGCTACGAGGAGACCGCGTTCCACGCCGTCGGGTCCGGCTCGCTGTTCGCGCGCGGGTCGCTGAAGAAGCTCTACCGCGACGACCTGGGCGAGTCCGACTGCGTGCTCGCCACCGTGCAGGCGCTGTACGACGCCGCCGACGACGACTCCGCCACCGGCGGACCCGACCTGACCCGCCGGATCTTCCCGGTGGTGCAGGTGATCACCGCCGACGGCGGTCGTCGGATGCCCGACGACGAGGTGGCCGCGATCGCCGACCGGATGATCGCAGGGCCGGATGACCCGTCCCGACGGCCCCGCCGCCGCCCTGAGCTGACCGCCCGACAGAGACCGAACCCGGAGAGATCCACCATGAGCATGCCGTTCTACGTCTCGCCCGAGCAGCTGATGAAGGACCGGGCGGACTTCGCCCGCAAGGGCATCGCGCGCGGTCGGTCGGTCGTCGTCGTGCAGTACGCCGACGGCGTGCTGTTCGTCTCCGAGAACCCCTCCCAGGCGCTGCACAAGATCGCCGAGATCTACGACCGGATCGCGTTCGCAGCGGTCGGCCGCTACAACGAGTTCGAGAACCTCCGGATCGCCGGCGTACGCCTGGCCGACATGCGCGGCTACGCCTACGACCGCCGCGACGTGACCGGGCGCGGCCTGGCCAACGCCTACGCCCAGACCCTCGGCACGATCTTCTCCAGCGGCGGCGAGAAGCCCTACGAGGTCGAGATCTTCGTGGCCGAGATCGGGGACACGCCCGAGACCGACCAGATCTACCGGCTCACCTACGACGGCCAGGTCGCCGACGAGCACGGGTACGCCGTGATGGGCGGTGCCGCCGACACCGTGGCGGAGTACCTCAAGGACCGCTACACCGAGGGCGCGTCCCTCTCCGACGCCCTGCACGCTCGCCGTCGCCGCCCTGGGCCACTCCGACGACCGACGACCGGGTGATCCCCGTCGAGGACCTCGAGGTCGCCGTCCTCGACCGCACCCGCACCCAGCCGCGGAAGTTCCGCCGGCTCGCCCCCTCCCGGCTGACCGCTCTCCTCGCCGACCGCGGCCCCGAGACCCCTGCGCCGGAGCAGGCCGAGGCGGCCTCGGAGGGGTCGGAGGCGTCGGACGGCGTCGGCGGCGTCCGGGCGCGGCCGAGCCGGCCGCCGGACCCGCTGGTCAGCCGACTGCACCAGACGGCGACGAACCGCCGATCGCCCCCTGACCTGCGTCGCTCAGCCCCGACGTCACCGGGCCGGCGCGGCCGCCCGGTTTGGTCCCCAACCGCAGTCGATTTGCACAGATTTCATGCGGTTCGTGACCAATCGAGGCCGTCGACGCCAACCCGGCACGGGCGCTGTCCACAGGTCGACGGATCGGTCGTTTGGGCGCCGCCGTGCGGGCGCACGCTCCGAGCATGGACAGTCCTCAGGCATCGCCGTACGACGGCCCTCCCGACGATGCCATCCGTGGCGAGATCCGCCAGTCGGGTTTCCGGCGGGTCAGCCACGGGTTGTTCCTGCCGCTGAGGAACGGCCTGTCCACCGAGGTCGAGTTCCAGCGCGATCTCGCTGGCCTGGCGGCGCGTCCTGCCGCCGACGGCCGTGTTCACCCATCTCACCGGCGCCCGGCTGCTGGGCTGGCAGCTCCCACACGTCCCGGAACAGGTCCCGACGTTCGCCGCCGTCGAGGGCGATCGCCCGAGGCCACGCCGTCCGGGTCTGATCTGCTCGCGACTGGTCCGGCCGGCGAATCCGGACGCTGCGGGAATCCCGATCGAGCTGCCCGAGGAGATCCTGCTCCGGGCATCCCGCGACCTGGGCACCCTCGACGTCACGGTCATGGCCGACTCGGCCCGGCGTCTGGGCCACATCGACCCGAAGCGCATGGCCGAGGTCCTCGGGTCGCGTCGACCGGGCGTGGCAACACTTCGGCGCGCCTGGCTGTGGTCGCTCGCCCAAGGCGGACTCGGGGCCCGAGACCATCCTCCGGCTGTTCCACGAGGTCATCGACGTCGCGGTGGAGCCTCAGGCGGTGCTGCGCGACGACGACGGTCGGGTCGTCGGGCGCGCTGACCTCCTGGTCATGGGCACGCCGTTCGTCCACGAGTACGACGGCGCACACCATCTCGCCAGGCGACAGCAGTCCGTCGATCTGCGCCGGGGCCGGGGCCTGGGCGCGGCGGCGTACGAGCGCCGGGGGTTCACCCTCGACGACCTGATCAGCCACCCCATCGTGGCGATGCACGAGATCGACCGCGCGCTGGGTCGGCCGCCACAAGCTCGTGCAGGCTCACGCGGTGGCGCCGCCTGGTCGAGAACTCCCTCTACTCCGAGGTCGGTCGCCAGCGGATTCTGAACCGCTGGAAGCGGCTCACCGGGTTCACCGATTGGTCACGAACCGCATGAAATCTGTGCAAATCGTTGCGGTTGGGGACCAAACCGCGATGAGCGGAGCCTGCACGAACTCCCCAGCAGTCCCAACCCAGCGCCGTACGCTGACCTCGTGGACCGGCGGATCTTCGGCATCGAGAACGAGTACGGCGTGACGTGCACGTTCCGCGGACAGCGCCGCCTGAGCCCCGACGAGGTGGCCCGCTACCTGTTCCGCAAGGTCGTCAGCTGGGGCCGCAGCAGCAACGTCTTCCTCCGCAACGGCGCCCGGCTCTACCTCGACGTCGGCAGCCACCCCGAGTACGCCACGCCCGAGTGCGACGACGTCGCTCGAGCTGGTCACCCACGACAAGGCGGGGGAGCGGGTCCTCGAGGGGCTGCTCCTCGACGCCGAGCAGCGGCTGCACGACGAGGGCATCGCCGGCGAGATCTACCTGTTCAAGAACAACACCGACTCCGCCGGCAACTCCTACGGCTGCCACGAGAACTACCTCGTCGGCCGCGCGGGGGAGTTCACCCGCCTCGCCGACGTGCTGATCCCGTTCCTGGTGACCCGCCAGATCGTCGTCGGCGCCGGCAAGATCACCCAGACCCCGCGCGGCGCGACGCTACTCCGTCAGCCAGCGCGCCGAGCACATCTGGGAGGGCGTCTCCAGCGCCACCACCCGCAGCCGGCCGATCATCAACACCCGCGACGAGCCGCACGCCGACGCCGAGAAGTACCGCCGCCTCCACGTCATCGTCGGCGACTCCAACATGAGCGAGACCACCACGATGCTCAAGGTCGCCAGCTGCGACCTGGTCCTCCGGATGATCGAGGAGGGCGTGGTGATGCGCGACCTCACGATGGAGAACCCGATCCGCGCGATCCGCGAGATCTCCCACGACATCACCGGACGCCGCAAGGTCCGGCTGGCCAACGGCCGCGAGGCCAGCGCGCTCGACATCCAGCAGGAGTACCTCACCAAGGCCCGCGACTTCGTCGACCGCCGCGAGATCAGCACGCCGGTCATCGAGCGCGCGCTCGACCTGTGGGAGCGCGGCCTCAAGGCCGTCGAGTCCGACGACCTCGGCCTGGTCGACCGCGAGATCGACTGGGTCATCAAGTGGAAGCTGATCGACCGCTACCGCGCCAAGCACGGCCTCCCGCTCGGCCACCCGCGGATCGCCCAGCTCGACCTGGCCTACCACGACATCCACCGCGGCCGCGGCCTCTACTACCTGCTCGAGAAGCGCGGCGCGGTCGCCCGGGTGACCACCGACCTGAAGATCTTCGAGGCCAAGTCGGTGCCCCCGCAGACCACCCGGGCCCGGCTGCGCGGCGAGTTCATCCGCAAGGCCCAGGAGCGTCGCCGCGACTTCACCGTCGACTGGGTGCACCTCAAGCTCAACGACCAGGCCCAGCGGACCGTCCTCTGCAAGGACCCGTTCCGGGCGTACGACGAGCGGGTGCAGCGGCTGATCGACGGCATGTGAGGCCACCTCCCGGTCAGCGGCGGGCCGCGCCGGAACTCTCAGGCCCGCCCTATAAGGTGACCGGGCTGTCCGAAGTCCCCGTTGCCGAAGGTGTCACCGTGTCCCGACGTATCCGTCGCGTCCTCCCGCTCGCCCTGCCCCTCGTGTTCTGCCTCGCCCTCACCGCCTGCGGTGACGACGACAGCGGCGACGGGTCCGACGTCCGGAGCCGGTCGCTGAGCTCGGTCAAGGTCGAGGGCGACGTCGGCACCGACCCCGAGGTCGACCTGGGACGGCGACGTTCGAGGTCGACAAGATCACCTCCGAGGTGATCACCGAGGGCGACGGCGAGGAGATCAAGGCCGGCGACAACGTGATGGCCGACTACTGGATCGGCAACGGCTACACCCAGGAGCAGGTCTTCAGCACCTACGACGACGGCGGCCCAGCTGCTCGGCCGTCGACGACGGCACGCTGAGCCCGGTCTTCCTCGAGGCGGCTCGAGGGCCAGACCGTCGGCTCCCGCGTCGCCGTGGCCGCCTCCGCCGAGGACGCCTTCGGCCCGAGCGGCAACCCCGAGCTCGAGCATCGGCAACAAGGACACCGTGGTGGCCGTGGTCGACCTGCTCAGCAAGGTCGCCGACGGCCCCGAGGGCGCCGAGAAGCCCGCCCCGCCTGGGCGCCGAAGATCGTCGAGAAGGACGGCGTGCCCACCTCGCTCGACTTCACCGGCACGCCCCAAGCCCGCGCCAGCAGACGCAGTCCGCGACCCTCATCGAGGGCGACGGGCGCGACCGTCGAGAAGGGCCAGTCCATCGCCGTCAACTACCTCGGCCAGGTCTACGAGGGCAAGAAGCCGTTCGACGAGAGCTACAGCAAGGGCCAGCCGGCGGCGTTCCCGATCGGCGCCGGCGGGGTCGTCCCCGGCTGGGACAAGACCCTGGTCGGCGTCAAGGTCGGCAGCCGGGTCGTGATCTCGCGATCCCGCCCGCGGACGGGCTACGGCGAGCAGGGCAACCCGCAGGCCGGGATCAAGGGCACCGACACGCTCTACTTCGTGGTCGACGTCCTCGCCGCCGGCTGACGACCGGAGGGATGCCGCGGTGGCGAGCGACAAGAGCGAGCGGCTGCTCAACCTGCTGATCATGCTGCTCGTCCAGCGCCACTACGTCTCCAAGGACCGGATCCGCTCGATCCTCTACCCCGACTCGGGGGACGAGGCGTTCGAGAAGATGTTCGAGCGCGACAAGGAGGACCTGCGCAGCATCGGCGTCCCGATCGAGGTCGGCAGCATCGACCCGTTCTTCGAGGACGAGCCGGGCTACCGCATCCGCCCCGACGAGTTCCAGCTCCCCGACATCGCCCTGGCCGCCGACGAGGCGGCCGTCGTCGCGCTCGCCACGCGGGTCTGGGAGCACGCCAGCCTGGCCGAGGCCACCACCGAGGCGGTCCGCAAGCTGACCGCGTTCGGGCTGCCGGTCGACATGTCCGCCCTCGACGTGGTCCAGCCCCGGCTCACCGCCGAGGAGCCGTCGTTCGACGTGTTCTGGGAGGCGAGCCAGGACCGCACCCCGGTGGAGTTCGAGTACCGCCGCGCCGGCCAGGTCACGCACACGACCCGTCACCTGCAGCCGTGGGGCGTCGTGCGCTACTCGGGCCGCTGGTACGCCGTGGGCTTCGACACCGACCGCGACGAGGAGCGGATCTTCCGGCTCTCCCGCGTGCAGGGTGCGGCGCGCCGCGCGGGACAGCCGGGGTCCTACGACATCCCGGCCGGGGTCGACATCCGCGAGATGGCGCACCGCCTCGCCCCTCCCGAGCCGCCCGCCGAGCCGGTCACCGTGCTGGTCCGGCAGGACACCGCCGGCGGCCTGCGCCGGGCGGCCGCGTCGGCCGAGACCGACGTACCCGGCCCCGACGATGCCACCCGCTGGGACCGCCTGGTCCTGCCCCGCGGCGGCATGGCCCTCGCCGACGAGCTGCTCGGCCACGGCGCCGACGTGTACGTCGAGTCCCCGCCCGAGCTGCGCAAGGTCGTCGTCGCCCGGCTCCGGGCCGTCGTCGAGGGAGGTGCCGCATGACGCCGCCCGCACCCAACTCCGCCAAGGCCCAGGTGGTCCGGCTGCTGACCCTGGTTCCCTACCTCCATGCCCGCGGCTCGGTCCGGGTCGACGAGGCCGCCGCCGATCTCGGCGTCACCCCCGACCAGCTCGTCAGCGACCTCAAGGTCCTGTTCATGTGCGGACTGCCCGGCGGCTATCCCGACGACCTGATCGACGTCGACCTCGACGCGCTCGAGGGGGAGGAGGGCGACGGGGTCATCCGGGTCTCCAACGCCGACTACCTCGCGCGTCCGCTGCAGCTGTCGCCGACCGAGGCGACCGCGCTCATCGTCGCGCTGCGGGCCCTGCGCAACGGTGCCGCCGACGACACCCGCGAGGTGGTCGACCGCACGCTCGTCCAAGCTGGAGGCGGCGGCCGCGGGCCGCTTCGACCCGCGGCTGGACCCCGGGGCCGAGCCCGAGCGCGACCCGGGCGCGCAGTACCGCACCGAGCTCGAGCGGGCCGCCGCCGAGCAGCGCCAGGTCCGGCTGACCTACTACGTCCCGTCCCGCGACGAGGAGTCCGAGCGGGTGGTCGACCCGCGGGGCCTGGTCACCGCACACGGCTTCACCTACCTCGACGCCTACTGCCACTCCGCGGAGGCGCCACGCCTGTTCCGGCTCGACCGGATCCGGGCCGCGTCGGTGCTCGACACGCCGATCCAGACCCCCGCGGAAGCGCCCCGCGACCTGGCCGAGGGACTCTTCCACCGGTCGCCGGACACGACGCCCACGACGCTGCGGCTCGCCCCGCCGGCCCGCTGGATCGTGGAGTACTACCCCGTCGAGGACGTCCGCCAGCGCGAGGACGGCGGTCTAGACGTCGACCTGCTGATCGCCGACGAACGCTGGCTGCACCGACTCCTGCTGCGTCTGGCTCCGAATGCCCAGGTGATCGCCCCCCGGGAGTTCGCCGAGGCTTTCACTGCCAAGGCACAGGAGGCGCTCAGGTTGTACGCCTGACCCGGCGTACGATGGATTTCGACCACCGCAGACGTGAGGAAGAGATAGTGAACTCGTTCATCGCCGTCCCAGGCGGCTGGGAGCTCGTGCTCATCGTTCTGGTGATCCTGCTGCTCTTCGGCGCCAAGAAGCTCCCCGAGCTGGCCCGCGGCAGCGGTCGCGCCCTGCGCATCTTCAAGTCCGAGACCAAGGGACTGATCGATGACGACGACGACGGCGTCGACGACGACCTGAAGACGCCGGAGCAGAAGCAGCTCGAGGCCGGCCAGCAGCCACCTGCCACCGGTGGCCCGACGACCGGTGACCCCGTGGTGCGCGAGCAGCGCGACGGCACCACCAGCTGACCCGATCCGTCGGTGTCCCTCTCCGGAGTCATCGGTCTCTTCGCGGGGAAGCCTCATCACCCGGTCGGCCCGGACGGCCGCATGGCCCTGTCCGACCACCTGCGGGAGCTGCGCGGCCGCGTCCTGAAGGTCGCGGTCATCCTGACCCTCGGCATGGTCGTGTCGCTGTTCTTCTTCGACCAGATCTTCGAGCTGGTCCTCGATCCCTACAACTCTGCCGTGCAGGCGCTGGACGAGAAGGGCGCCGACGTCACCAGCGAGGCCACCATCGCCGGTGCCGGCGGCCCGCTCATGCTCTACCTGAAGCTGTGCGGCCTGGTCTCGGTCGTGCTGACCAGCCCGCTGTGGCTCTACCAGATCTGGGCGTTCATCCTCCCCGGGCTGCACCCCCAGGAGCGCAAGTGGTCGCGGGTGTTCGCCGCCGTCGCCGGGCCGCTGTTCCTGGTCGGCGTGACCGTCGGCTACCTCACCCTGCCCAAGGGCCTGGAGATCCTGATCGGGCTGACCCCGGGTGACCTCACCAACCTGGTCGAGTTCGGCGACTACCTCACGTTCCTGATCCGCACCCTGCTCGTCTTCGGCATCGCCTTCGAGATCCCGGTCTTCGTGATCCTGCTGAACCTCGCGGGCGTGCTCCGGGGCAAGACGATCGGCGCCCACCGGCCGTGGATCGTGATCGGCACGTTCGTCTTCGCCGCGGTCGCGACGCCCTCGACCGACCCGTTCACCATGCTCATCCTGGCCGTGCCGATGCTGGTCCTGTTCGGCATCTCCGAGGTGATCGCCCGGATCCTCGACCGGCGGCGCGGCGAGGGCGACCAGCTCGCGCGCCTGGCCGACGACGAGGTGTCGCCCCTGTGAGCGGACGTCGACCCGTTCGACCTCCCCGACTGGCTGGGGGTGGACCAGGTGGTGTGGACCACCACCCAGGGCGTCCGCCACGGCCACCACGTGCGCGGCGCCCTCACCGGCGCCGGCCAGGACGACGTACCGTGCGACCTGCTGGCCGTCGACGACGCCTATCCCTCGCCGGTCGCCGGCGACGACGTCCGCACCCGCGCACACCTGGCCTGGCGGCACGGCCAGATCCTGCTGGTGCAGTGCGAGGACCGGCTGACCCTCGCGGTCCCCGGCACGTCGTTCACCGCCGACGTGTGCCTGGACGCGATCGGACGGCTGGCCAAGGCGGTCGGCGCCTCCGGTGACCAGTACGCCGTCCAGCTGCGGATCGGCGCGGACCGGCCGAGCTGGGAAGGCGTCGGAGTTCTAGCGGAGACGCGCCAGCGGATCCGCTGATGGTGGTCGAGCGAGCCGCGCGACTGAGGAACGATGTCGCGACCGGCGTGTCGAGACCCAGTTGCCGGAAGGGGCATTGCCCTAGGGTCTGAGCGTGGCCGGCCGCACGCGCGAGATCGCGCTCCTCACCAACCCGACCGCCGGCAAGGGCCGCGGTGCCCGGGCCCGCGACGCCGCCCTGCCGCGGCTGCGTGACGCCGGGTTCGTGGTCAGCAACCTGGCCGGCCGCGACGCCGACGAGGCGCTCGACCTGGCCCGCCAGTGCGTGGCCGACGGGGTCGAGGCGCTGGTGGTCGTCGGCGGCGACGGCATGGTCCACCTCGCCGTCCAGGCGCTGGCCGACACCGGCATCGGGCTCGGGATCATCCCGGCCGGCACCGGCAACGACGTGGCCCGCTACTTCGACATCCCGCGCAAGGACGCCGTCGCCGCGGCCGACCGGGTGATCGCCTCGGCCCCGCGCACGGTCGACCTGGCCCGCAGCGGGGCCAAGTACTTCGTGACGGTGCTCGCCGCCGGCTTCGACGCCATCGTCAACGAGCGCGCCAACCGGATGACCTGGCCGAAGGGTCAGATGCGCTACAACCTGGCCACCCTGGCGGAGCTGCGGGTCTTCGAGCCGCTCCCGTACACGATCGAGCTCGACGGGCAGGACCGACGGCTCGACGCGATGCTGGTCGCGGTCGGCAACGGCCCGTCGTTCGGCGGCGGCCTGCGGATCACCGAGGGCGCCGTCCTCGACGACGGGATGCTCGACGTCGTCATCATCAAGCCGATGAGCAAGACCGGCCTGGTCCGGACCTACCCCAAGCTGTTCAAGGGCACCCACGTCACCCACCCGCAGTACGAGCACCACCTGGCGCGTAGCGTGACAGTGGCAGCACCCGGCATCGTCTCGTACGCCGACGGGGAGCGGTTCGGGGAGCTGCCACTCACGATCGAGTGCGCACCAGGAGCGTTGACCGTCCTTGCCTGAGACCGACGACCACACCGAAGACACCACCGACGACCGGAGCCCGGCCGAGCGGTACTCCGACTTCCGGAGCAACCGCGCGTACCCCGTGTTCGCCGACTTCGCTGCTCACTACTCCTTCCCGCTCGACGACTTCCAGGTCCGTGCCTGCCACGAGATCGAGGACGGACGCGGCGTGCTCGTCGCGGCGCCCACCGGCTCCGGCAAGACGGTCGTGGGGGAGTTCGCGATCCACCTGGCGCTCGCCACCGGCCGCAAGGCGTTCTACACGACGCCGATCAAGGCGCTGTCGAACCAGAAGTACAACGACCTGGTGCGACGGTACGGCGAGGACCAGGTCGGGCTGCTGACCGGCGACAACACCGTCAACGGCGAGGCGCCCGTGGTCGTGATGACGACCGAGGTGCTGCGCAACATGCTGTACGCCGGGTCCCGGACGCTGCTCGGCCTCGGCTACGTCGTGATGGACGAGGTGCACTACCTGGCCGACCGCGACCGGGGGGCGGTGTGGGAGGAGATCATCATCCATCTCCCCGAGTCGGTGGCGCTGGTCTCCCTGTCGGCGACGGTGTCCAACGCCGAGGAGTTCGGCGAGTGGCTGGAGACCGTGCGCGGCGACACCACGACCATCGTCGAGGAGCGCCGACCGGTGCCGCTCTACCAGCACGTCATGGTCGGCCGGCGCCTGCACGACCTGTTCGCCAGCTCCGACGTGGACGCGTCCGCCGGGTTCGTGAAGGAGGGCGCGCCGGTCAACGGCGAGCTGATGCGGGTCGCGCGCGACGACTTCGCCAGCAGCCGCCTGATGCGCGACCGCCGTTCACCGCGCAAGGGCAGGCCGGGGTCGTCGAAGAACCCGCGCAGCGTCGGCAACGGCCGGCGGGTGTGGATTCCCAGCCGGGTCGACGTCATCGACCGGCTCGAGCGCGAGGGCCTGCTGCCCGCGATCGTCTTCATCTTCAGCCGGGTCGGCTGCGACGCCGCGGTGACGCAGTGCCTCGCGGCCGGCGTACGCCTGACGACGCCGGGGGAGCGCGACGAGATCTACCAGTTCGTCGAGGCGAGCTGCCGGCACCTGCCCGACGACGACCTCCACGTGCTGGGCTACCACGACTTCCTCGACGGGCTCACCCGCGGCGTCGCGTCCCACCACGCGGGGATGCTGCCGGCGTTCAAGGAGTGCGTCGAGCAGCTGTTCGTCCGCGGGCTGTGCAAGGTCGTCTTCGCCACCGAGACCCTCGCGCTCGGCATCAACATGCCCGCCCGCACGGTCGTCATCGAGAAGCTCACCAAGTGGAACGGCGAGGCCCACGCCGACATCACGCCGGGGGAGTACACCCAGCTCACCGGGCGGGCCGGGCGTCGCGGGCCTCGACGTCGAGGGGCACGCGGTGGTGCTCTGGCAGCCCGGCATGAACCCGCGCGAGCTGGCCGGCCTGGCGTCGACGCGCACCTACCCGCTCCGCTCGTCGTTCCGGCCGTCGTACAACATGGCGGTCAACCTCGTGCACCAGTTCGGCCGCGAGACGTCGCGCGAGCTGCTCGAGCAGTCCTTCGCCCAGTTCCAGGCCGACAAGGCCGTGGTCGGGCTGGCCCGGCAGCTGCGCAAGAGCGAGGACGCGCTCGACGGCTACCGCGACGCGGCGGCCTGCGACCGGGGCGACTTCATGGAGTACGCCGCGCTCCGGCAGCGGATCTCCGATCTGGAGAAGGAGGCCGCGCGGGCGCGCCGGGCCGACCAGCGCGAGGAGGTGCTCGACTCGCTCTCGCGGCTCAAGCCCGGTGACGTGATCGAGGTGCCGGCCGGGAAGTTCGCCGGGTTCGCCGTCGTCATCGACCCGGGCGTGACCCGCGACGAGCCGCGACCCTACGTCGTCACCGCCGAGCGCCAGGCGCGACGGCTGGGCGTGATCGACTTCCCGACGCCGGTGGCCGCGCTGACCCGGCTCAAGGTGCCGCGCAACTTCAACGGCCGCAACCCGCAGATGCGTCGCGACCTGGCGTCCGCGCTGCGCACCCGTACCCATGACCTCACCCCGCCGCCGCCCGGCCGCAACGGCGACCGGCGCCGCGGCGGTGGCGGGACGCGGTCGGCCGCGAACGAACAGGTCGACCGCCTGCGCGAGCAGCTCCGCGACCACCCGTGCCACCAGTGCCCCGAGCGCGAGGACCACGCCCGGTGGGCCGAGCGCTGGTTCAAGCTCGACCGCGACGCCAAGACCCTGCGGCGCCGGGTCGAGCAGCGCACCAACACCGTGGCCCGCCAGTTCGACCGGGTGTGCGAGGTGCTGACCGCCCTCGAGTACCTCGACGGGGACACCGTGACCGGTCGCGGCAAGCACCTGATGCGCCTCTACTCCGACGTCGACCTGCTCGCCGCCGAGTCGCTGCGGCACGGCCTCTGGGACGACCTGTCGCCCTCGGGGCTGGCGGCCGCCCTGTCGGTGCTGGTGTTCGAGGCCCGACGTCCCGACGACGCCCGCTCGCCACGGCTGCCCGGGGGAGAGGTCAAGGAGGCCATCGCCGAGATGGTGCGCCTCTGGGGCGAGCTCGACGCGCTCGAGCGGGAGCACCGGCTCGACTTCCTCCGCGAGCCGGACCTCGGCTTCGCGTGGGCGACGTACCGCTGGGCCGAGGGAGACGACCTCGACTCGGTGCTGGGCGCGACCGAGCTCGCTGCCGGCGACTTCGTGCGGTGGATGAAGCAGCTCCTCGACCTGGCCGGGCAGGTCGCCGACGCGGCCGGTGACACGGCCCTGCGCAAGACCGCGCGCGAGGTCGTCGCGCGGCTACGCCGCGGAGTGGTGGCGTACTCGTCACTCGCGGAGTGACGAGCACGCCACCCTGCACTACGGGGTGACCGTGACCGGCGTGTCTGCCGTCGTGACCCCCTTCACTCCGCTCGCGATCAGGTCCGTGTGCACGTTGCCCGCGCCGACCGTCGTCCCGCGCACCGTCACCGTGTAGGTGACCGTGTCGCCCGACGTCGGGTTGGTCGAGGTCACCCGCTGGTCCTCGGCGGGCAGGAACCGGGACACGTCGCCCTCACCCGCGGCGTTCTCCGCACCGACCAGGTAGTCCTGGCCGTTCGGGTCGGCCATCGGGTTCGCGTAGGAGTAGGCGATGTCCTGGGTCCCGTCGACGCCGATCCAGGTCTGGAAGACGCGCGTGTCGGTGGTCCCGAACACGTTGACCCGCCACTCGACGACGAGCCACGTGCTGACGCCGTCGGTGAGGACGTTGACGAGGACGCCGGGCGCGCCGGTGCCGTCCAGGTCGGTCCAGAACGGCGCCAGGATGTTGTTCGGCCGCTCCGCCGAGGGACCCACCGGCAGGTTGCAGCAGTTGTTGTCCTCCTGTGTGCCGCCACCGACGACGAGATAGCCGTTCGAGTCGACCCCGACCTGGGTGGCCACCGCCCCGTTGTAGGTGAACGCCGGCACGTTGAGGTTGGTGATGGTCTCATCACCGACGGTCGTCTGGAGTGTTCCCCCGAACAGGTCCAGCGGGATGTAGCCGGCAATCGTGCCCGGGTCGAGGGACGGTACGCCGAGGCTGGCGCCGGCCAGGGTCCCGGTCTTGCGCACGCGGTTGTTCGACAACGTGGCACCGGACGCGGCGGTCAGCCGCAGGCGGTTGTTGACGGTCGTCGTGAAGTCGACGTCCTGGTCGGTGAACGAGTTGTTGGTCGCGCTCACCGTGCACACCGTCGAGGCGTTGCGCCGGACGGATCCGGGGGCGCAGCCCTGGGTCAGGCTGACCGAGCCCTGCTTCGGGACGAACGCCACGGGGATCCGCGCGATGCCCTTCGACGTGTTGAACCTGACCGCCGCGAACTGCTGGGAGTTCACCGGTGCCGTCGACTCGATGGTGATGCTGACCGTGCGGGTGGCTCCCTTCGCCAGCGTGAAGCGGGACGGGTTGAACGTGATCTTCGTGTTCGCCGGGACGGTCGCGGCCATCGTCACCTTGAGCGAGCCGCTGGTGACGTTCCTGACCGTGCGGCCGGTCGTGATCCGTCCGGGCATGGTCGTGGCGTTGATCGACGGGATGTTGAGGTCGATCGCGTTGATCGGGTCACCGCTGAGGGACGCGAACCTGGCCGCGGTGTCCGAGATCGTCAGGGGCGCGCTGCTGGCCCGACCCACGTCGATCCTGCCGGCGCCCATGTCGAACGGGTCGGCCGGGGTGGTCAGGTCCTCCTTGACCACGGTGGTCTTGGCCTGGGTCATCATGGCCGACTTGATCTGGCCGGGGCCCCAGCCCGGGTGCAGCGCCTTGAGCAGGATCGCGGCGCCGGCGATGTGCGGCGACGCCATCGAGGTGCCGGCGATCGCCTGGTAGTACTGGCCAGGCGGGCCACCGGAGGGGTCCTCGGGGGTCGGCGTCATCGCGGCCAGGATCTGTACGCCGGGCGCCGTGATGTCGGGCTTGATGAACGAGCCCGCCGGGCCACGCGACGAGAACGACGCCATCACGTCGCCCTGACCGTTGCGTGCTGCGCCCGCGGTGAACGAACCCGTGACACCGGTGTGGCCGCCCATGAAGGCCTGGAGGGCCGTGCCGTCGGCGACGTGGATCGTCGGCAACCAGTGGTTGTCGGTCTCCACGTCGGCGAGGCTCGGGTTCACGAGGATCATCCCCGCGGCGCCTCCCTGCTTCACGTTGAACCCCTTGAGCACACGGCCGGGGCTGCGGACGCACACGACGAGCTTGCCGGTGAACAGGCCCGGTGGGGCCGGGGCCAGGCACTGCGCGTTGTTGTACGGCGGCGCCGAGGCCAGGACGACCGGAAGCGGACCGACGCCGGGGGTGATCGTGACGCCGTCGACGTCGTAGTTGTCGCCGTTGTCGGCGGTCAGGGTGAGGTGGGACGCGAACTCACGGGTCTGGGTCGACGCCGCGACGCTCATCACCCACGGGCTCAGGTGGTTGGCGGTGGACGCGCCGGGACCCTCGTTGCCGGCGGAGGTCGCGACGAACACGCCCGCGGCGTACGCGTCGAGGAAGGCCAGCTCGGTGGGGTCGCTCATCGGCTGGGTGCCACCGCTGATCGAGTAGTTGATGACGTCGACGCCGTCGAGGATGGCCTGCTCGGTGGCTGCGGTCGTGTCGGAGCCGTAGCAGCCCGCGGGGCCGCACACGCGGTACTCGGCGATCTGCGCACCCGGGGCGATGCCGTTGATCCGGGCGAGCTGCGGGCCGAGCGTCTGCACGTTGTCCACCTGGTTGCCGGCGGACGTGGACGAGGTGTGTGAGCCGTGGCCCTCGGAGTCACGGGCAGAGTCGGGGTACAGCGTACCCGGTGCCCTGGTTGGCGTCGTACGTCGCCATGAAGGACCGGCCGCCGACCAGCTTCCTGTTGCAGACGAACGGGTCCGCCGCGGGAGTGAGCGGGTTGTCACCGAAGTTGCAGGGGATCGCCGGCCCGGCGTACGCCGGCAGGTTGCCCTGGTCGGCGAAGGCCGGGTGCTCGGGCCACACGCCGGTGTCGAGGTTGCCGAGCAGGATGCCCCGGCCGGCGTTCCTCGTCGTGCGCAGCGCGCTGTAGGCCGACGTGGCGTTGATGAAGGCCGGGCTGGAGTCGGTCAGCGGCTGGTTGAGCTCGTCTCGCTGGACTGCGACGACCCCGGGCGTCTCCAGGATCTGGCGGATGCTGTTGCCCGGCACCGTGGCGGCCACGCCGCCGTACACGACGCGGTAGCTCGCCGTCACCGTGACGGCGGGCACGGCGGACTCGACCAGGCGGGTGATGGCGCGTTCCTGCTCCAGCACGTAGCCGAGGTAGTCCGACTCCGCGACCCCCTCGGCGGTCAGCTTGCGCTCCGTGACACTCGGGCTGGTCGCGGCGAACCCGGAGACCGTCCCGCGGTAGCTCGCGACCGCGTCGTAGTCGTACTTGATCATCACGGGGATCCGCTTGGGGCTGGTGATCCTCAGCAGACCGGGCGAGGTCTCCGCGACGGCGCTGCTGGGTGCCTTGTCGGCGGACAGCTGGTTGTCCAGCGTGACCTGGTCGGGCACGGCCGAGAGGCCCTGGATCTCCTCCGGCTCAGCACCCGAGGCCGTGGTACCGGTGGAGGTGACGCCGGCTACGGCGAGTGCGACGACGGAGGTGGCGGCCACCCAGGAGGCGGCAGTGCGGGTGCGGACGGGACGGCGCATGCGAAAGCCCTTCGATGCAAGGACGGACGGGGAGAACCGTCCCCCAGGCCGTTCGCGCCGTTGGGGCCCGAGTACCCCGGGGGGCATCTCGAAACGTAGGGCCGCCGGATTCCGTCAGGCAATGCCGGTCTAGCCGTTGTCGACGGCCGCCGAAACCGCCTCCGCCACGGGGATCTGGCCCCCGACGAGGTTCCACTGCTTCCCGACGGTCCGGTCGTCGTCGAGGACGGCGGCGATGGTCGCGGCGACGTCGGCCCGCGGGATCTCACCGCGTTCGACGTCCGGGCCGAGGGCGATCGAGGCCGGCGGCGGGGTCGTCGGTGAGCCGCCCCGGACGGAGGATCGTCCAGTCCAGCCCGCTGAGTCGTAGCGCCTCGTCGGCGTCGCGCTTCGCCTCGACGTACGCCTTCCAGACGGGTGCCGTGTCGTCGGGAAGCGGCTCGTCCACGCCGATCGCCGAGACCATCACGAACCGCGTGATGCCGGCTGCGCGGGCGCCCTCGATCGACTTGAGCGCGCCCTCGAGGTCGACGGTGCGCTTGCGCTCGATGTTGCCGTCGGGTCCGCCGCCGGCGGCGAAGACGACGGCGTCGCAGCCCTCGAACGCCCGACCGAACGCCTCGCCGTTGGCCTGCTCGATGTTGAGCAGGCGGGCATGGGCGCCCATCTCCTCGAGTACGGCGCGCTGGTCGTCGCTGCGGACCAGGCCGACCGGCTGGCGGCCTGCCTCGAGCAGGTACGGGTGGAGCTGGAGGGCGACCTTGCCGTGGCCCCCGACGACGGCTACCTGGTTGCTCATGCCTGCCACCGTACGACGGGCCTGGGGAGGGGCTCAGCCCCGGTCGGCGGCCAGGGTGTCGGTGAGCCGGTCGACGGAGCTGGTGAGCCCGAACTCCTCGCTCAGCGCGGCCAGCATGTCCGGGTCAGCGGGGGAGGCCGGGAGGGTGGTGTCGAGCTTGCCGAGGTCGATGTCGCGGGCGACGGCCACCACCTGGGGCGCGACGGCCAGGTAGTCGAGCGAGGCCTTGATCTTGCCGCGCGGTCCGGGCCCCATGTCGGCGTCGGGGTCCTGGGCGGCGGCCACGATGGCGGGGATGTCGCCGAACCGCTGGAGCAGCAGCGCGGCGGTCTTGTCGCCGACACCCGCCACGCCGGGGAGCCCGTCGGAGGCGTCGCCACGCAGGGTCGCGAAGTCGGCGTACTGGCGGGCGTCGATGCCGTACTTGTCGCGGACCCAGTCGTTGGTCACCCGCTCGTGCCGGCCGACGCCGCGGGCGATGTAGAGGACCCGGACGTCGGCGTCGTCGTCGACGAGCTGGAACAGGTCGCGGTCGCCGGTGACGACGTCGACCGGTCGGCCGGCACCGGTGGCGAGGGTGCCGATCACGTCGTCGGCCTCGTAGTGGTCGGCACCTACCTTGGCGATGCCGTAGGCCTTCAGCACGGCCTCGATGACCGGTACCTGGATCTCGAGGGGGTCGGGCACGTCCTCGACGTCCGGCTTGTCGCCGGGCTGGACGTACTCGACGCGGTGCGACTTGTACGTCGGCAGCAGGTCGACCCGCCACTGCGGGCGCCAGTCGTTGTCCCAGCAGCAGACGAGGTGGTCGGGCTGGTACTCGCCGACGAGACGCGACATGAAGTCGAGCAGGCCGCGCACGGCGTTGACCGGCGTACCGTTCGGCGCCTTGATCTCGGGCACGCCGTAGAACGCGCGGAAGTACAGCGAGGCGGTGTCCAGCAGCATCAGGCGGTCGCTCACGTGGCGCATCCTGCCACGCCGCCGGACCGCTACCCTGTGGCGCGTGACCCAGTCAGAGGTGGAGAGCACCGACCGCCGGATCCTCGAGCTCCTCGCGGCCGACGGTCGGATGTCGTTCACCGATCTCGGCAAGGCGACCGGCCTGTCCACCTCCGCCGTGCACCAGCGCGTGAAGCGGCTCGAGCAGCGCGGCCTGATCACCGGCTACGGCGCCACTGTCAACTACGCCGAGATCGGCCTGCCGCTGACCGCGTTCATCTCGATCCGCCCGATCGACCCCTCCGAGCCCGACGACTCGCCCGAACGCCTGCGTGACATCCCCGAGATCGAGTCCTGCTGGTCGGTGGCGGGGGAGGAGTCCTACATCCTCAAGGTGCGCGTGCCCACGCCGTTGACCCTCGAGGACCTGCTCGCCCGGATCCGTGCCGCCGCCAACGTCTCCACGCGCACCACGATCGTGCTCTCCACGCCGTACGAGAACCGCCCGGTGACCTAGGGGTCTCGCGGGATACCCGGTGCACCGGGTATCCCTCACGTTCTCGGGTGTTGCGGTGGCCGAGAACGTGAGGGAAACCCCGAGAAGGTGACGTCAGGCAGCGCTGGCGCCAGAGCCGAGGACGTTCCTGATCCGCGTCGCAGTGAACTGGGCGCGGTCGAAGTCACTCCAGATGAGGCGGATGCATCGCCAGTCCGTCAGTTCGCAGATCAGCTCCTCGCGACGCTTCTCGCGGATCACCACCTCAGCAGCAGTTTCGCCCTCTCGGAACGGGCGCAGGTACTTCACCCTGCCGTCGAACTCGAGGAATGCACCCAGCTTCGGCCAGGCGAGATCCACGTAGGCGATCACGTTGCCGTGCTCATCAACGATCGGATACTGCGGGATCGGGGCCGGCAGGCCGAACAGCCAGCACAGGAAGCGGGCTCGAGTCTCGCCGACCGACTGGGCCCGGCCGTCAGCCAGCCGAAGCACCAGGTCGGTCTTGAGCGTGTTGGGCCAGCTGTTCATGGCGACGTACCGCTGGGCCAGCTGCTTGGGTGTGGTCAGCCCGCGGTTGAGGAGGTTGTCGATGACACACAGGCTCGGCTCCGTCTCGGCGACCGTTGTCACCTCGAGGGCTGCCCGCGTTGCGCTCACCACCGCGACACCGTTGCGTTCCGTCACGTCGTCGGGGAGCAGGAGGCCCTGGTGCTGCTGTACGCCGGCCTCTTTGCGGCCGGTCCGGCCGTCGAGTCTCGTCAGGTGCGCCCTGGTCAGGTCGAGCCCCCACAGCGGGGCGCCGTACTCGGGGAGCGCGGAGATGTGGGACAGGACGACGGACGTCTTGGCCTGTCTGACGGTCGCACGGGTGAATAGTGCGTAGCGGCCGGCCGCGTCCAAGGACGTCCAGCGAGGGCCTGTGGTGTACGCGCCCCGGCGCACGCGAACCCACGAGCCGTCTCGGACCAGGCGGGCGATAGCGGTGTCGTGGTAGCCGAGCTCCTCCGCCTCCCAGCGCAGGAAGACACCCTTCTCCGAGCAGATGGCCTCGAGCACGTCGTCCATGCTCGTGAGGTTGCCCCGCCTTGCCTTCGCACACGCCGGTCTCTTGTCGGCTGTGGATATCGCCCAGCTGGCCCCGGGGTTCTCGGGGTTTCCCTCACGTTCTCGGGTACAGCAGAGGCCGAGATCTTGCAGGGATCCCCGGTGCACCGGGGATCCCTCACTGACGTCAGACCTCAGTGGGCCTGCAGCGCCGCCATCCGGCGGGAGGCAGCGGCGACCTCGGCCGCCTTCAGGGCGGACTCGTCGAGCCGGCCGTGCTCGGCCCACCACGCCTGCCCGGCGGCGGGGAGGGTGTGGATCGGGTCGTAGTACTCGTAGGTCCGGTTGAGGGCGTCGGGGTCGGCGGCCTCGATGGACGTGCGGTAGTTCTTGGTCCAGTAGGAGATGCCGCGCTCCATGTCGTAGTCGGCGAGCTGGTGCACCCAGCGCTTCCCGACGAACGGCACGTCGCACACGATCCGCGGGGTCGCGAAGCCCGGCAGGTAGCCCATGATGTGGTGCTGCAGCCGCTGGGCGTCGGCGACCGAGACCCGCCAGTGCTCGGAGTACGGGATCATGTCGCACATGTAGAAGTAGTAGGGCATGATCCCCGCGCCGTCGAGCAGCCCGAAGCACAGGTCGAGCAGGGCGTGCGGGTCGGCGTTGACGCCGTTGAGCAGCACTCCCTGGTTGCGTACGTCGCGGATGCCGGTGTCGAGCATCGCCCGGGTCGCCTCGGCCACGATCGGCGTCACCGAGTTCGCGTGGTTGGTGTGGGTGTGGATCGCGATCGACACACCGCGCTTGCGCGCCAGCGACGCCACCCGCTCCATGCCGGCGCGCACCTCGTCCTGCAGCCAGTGCTGCGGCAGGCCGATCAGCGCCTTCGTGGCCAGCCGGATGTCGCGGATGTTCTCGACCTCGAGCACCGACGTCAGGAACGCCTCGAGCCGCGGCCACGGCATGTTCGCCACGTCGCCGCCGGAGACCACGACGTCACGGACCGACGGCGTACGCCGCAGGTAGTCGATCATGTCGCCGAGCCGGTCATTGGGCTTGCCGACCAGCTTGAGCTTGTCGATGACGGGGGTGGAGTTGCCGACGAGGTCCATCCGCGTGCAGTGGCCGCAGTACTGCGGGCACGTCGGCAGCAGCTCGGCCAGCACCTTGGTCGGGTAGCGGTGGGTCAGGCCCTCGGTCACCCACATGTCGTGCTCGTGGAGCGAGTCGCGGGTGGCGTGCGGGTGCGACGACCAGTCGGTACGCCGGTCGGAGAGCACCGGGATCATGTAGTGCCGGATCGGGTCGGCGTAGAACGCGTCGGTCAGCGATCCGGGACCGGCCGGCGAGGTCGTGCGGCGCCATCGTGTTCATCATCTGCGGCGGCACCAGCATCGACATCGTGGCCCGCTCGGCCTGGTCGCGCTCGAGGTCGGCGTAGAACCGCTCGTCGAGCAGGTCGCCCATCAGCTCGCGCAGCTGCTTGATGTTCTTGACGCAGTGCGCCCGCTGCCACTGCACCGACGCCCACTCCTCGGCGGTGACGTCCTTCCAGCCGGGGAAGCGGGTCCAGTCGGGCTCGACGATCTCGACCGCCCGGTAGTGGTAGGGCTGGCCGGTGTCCAGACCGATCGCGGTCTCGATGCTCATGGTCGGCTCCCTTGTCGTTCGGCCCGGGTGCGGGCGTGGTGGTACGGCGGCGCGTCAGTTGTGTGGTGCGCGGCTCCTCTGTCAGAGTACGAGGAGAACGTCCTGCGAGTCCAATGCCGCGCCGCAGGATTTCCTGTCACAAGAGTAATAGTACGGAGGACAACCGGCCATGGGTGCCCGTTCCAGCGATCCGACCGGCCTGCACCGCGTGCTCGACGAGCCCCTGGTCCTGCCCCAGGCCGCCCAGCGCCTCGACACCCGCCGCGAGCTGTGGCCCGACGAGGTCCGGATCCGCGTCGAGAAGCTCAACCTCGACGCCGCGTCGTTCCGCCAGCTCGAGCGCAAGCACGACGGCGACGGCGACGAAGGTGCGCCGCGAGGTCCTCGAGATCGTGGCCGCCCGCGGCAAGATGCAGAACCCCGAGACCGGCTCCGGCGGCATGCTCGTCGGCACCGTCGAGGAGGTGGGGGAGCGGTCCCCGCTCGGCCTCCGCCCGGGCGACAAGGTCACCACCCTGGTCTCCCTGACCCTCACCCCGCTGGTCATCGAGGACGCGCCTCGAGCGGTGGGACGGCCGCAGCGAGCAGGTGCCCTGCGACGGGTACGCCGTCCTCTTCGGCCGCTCCATCGTCGCCGTGATCCCCGACGACCTGCCGACCGACCTCGCCCTGAGCGTCATGGACGTCTGCGGCGCCCCGGCGCTGACCGCGCGCATCGTCGAGCAGTACGACGCACCGACGGTCGCCGTCATCGGCGGCGCCGGCAAGTCCGGCTCGCTCAGCCTCGCCGCCGCCAAGGCAGCCGGAGCCGCCCGCACCATCGGCGTCGTCCCGCACCAGGCGGAGGCCGACCTGCTCAGTGCCGCCGGGATCGCCGACGAGGTCGCCATCGCCGACGCCCGCGACCCGATCGCGCTGCGCGACGCGGTCACCGACGCCGGCGGCCCGGCCGACATCACCGTCGTCTGCGTCGACGTCCCCGGCTGCGAGGGCGGAGCGATCCTCGCGACGGCCGAGCGCGGCACCGTCATCTTCTTCTCCATGGCCACCTCGTTCTCCGCCGCCGCACTCGGCGCCGAGGGACTCGCCGCCGACGTCACGATGCTGGTCGGCAACGGCTACGTCCCCGGCCACGCGGCGTACGCGCTGGAGGTCCTGCGCGGCAACGCCGGCGTCCGCAAGCTCTTCGAGTCCCGGCTCGAGGGCTCCGGATGACCCGCACCCTCTTCCGCAACGGCCGGGTCCACGCCACCCCGGCCACCTGCCTCGCGGTCGAGGACGGCCGGATCGCGTTCGTCGGCGACGAGGACGGCGCAGCGCGCGTACGACGGCGCCGACGAGGTGCTCGACCTGGGCGGCGCGCTCCTGGCTCCGGCGTTCGTCGACAGCCACGTGCACACCGTCCGCACCGGCTTCGCGCTCACCGGCCTCGACCTGAGCGGGACGCCCAGCCTCGCCACCACCCTCGACGACCTCGCGGCGTTCGCCGAGACCCACCCCGGCCACGGCGTCCTGGTCGGCCAGGGCTGGGACGAGACCGACTGGCCCGAGCACCGGCCGCCCACCGGCGACGAGCTCGAGCGGGCCGCGCCCGGCCCGGCGTACCTACCTCACCCGCGTCGACGGCCACTCCTCGGTGGTCAGCCCGGCCCTGGCCGCGCTGGTGCCCGGGCTCGACGCCCTCGACGGCTGGACGCCCGACGGCCGCGTCGAGCGCGACGCCCACCACGCCGTGCGCGCCGTCCTCGAGGGCCTGATCGGTCCCGACGAGCGGCTCGACGCGGCCCGCGCCGCCTGCCGGGCCATGGCCGCGCAGGGCATCGTCACGTTCCACGAGAACGCCGCACCCCACATCGGCCCCGAGCACGAGATCGAGATGGTGCGCCAGGCCGCCTCCGAGGCCGGGCTGCGCGCGATCGTCTACTGGGGCGAGCTGATGGCCGTCGAGACCGCCCAGCGGCTGGGGGTCGCCGGGCTCGCCGGCGACCTCGTCGCCGACGGCGCGTTCGGCTCCCGTACGGCGGCCCTCTCCGCGCCGTACGCCGACCGGCCCGACACCTGCGGCCACGCCTACGTCTCCGCGGAGCAGGTGCGCGACCACGTCGTGGCCTGCACCCGACGCCGGCCTGCAGGCCGGCTTCCACTGCATCGGCGACGCCGCGCTGGAGAACATCCGGCGAGGGCTTCGAGGCCGCCGAGCGCGAGCTCGGCACCGACCCGATCCGGCAGGCCGGTCATCGACTCGAGCACGTCGAGATGCCTTCACGCGCGATGATCGACACCATGAGCAGACTCGGCATCCTCGCCAGCGTGCAGCCGATGTTCGACGGCCTGTGGGGCGGCCCCGACGGGATGTACGCCGCGCGGCTCGGCGAGCGGTGGCGCCAGACCAACCCGTTCGGCGCGCTCGCCGACGCCGGCGTCTCGCTCGCGTTCGGCTCGGACTCGCCGGTCACGCCCCTCGGACCGTGGGCAGCCATCCGGGCCGCCGTCCACCACCACGCCGAGGAGCACCGCCTCGACCCAGCCACGGCGTTCGCCGCCCACACGGGTGGCGCCCGGCTGACCGTCGGCGCCCCGGCAGACCTCGCCGTCTGGGACAAGGCCCCGGACCTCACCCAGGACGCCGACCTCCCACGCCTGCTGCGCACCGTCGCCGCCGGCCGCACGATCCACCAGAACGAGGAAGTAGCAGCATGAGCACCCGCGCACCCAGCCGCACCACCGGCAAGCTCGAGCTCGACCCGGCCACCGTCAAGAAGGCCCGGTCGCTGGCCGGCAAGGTCGGCCGCCCGATCGTCAACGTCGCCAAGAAGCACACGACGGTCTCGGTCGAGCGGGCCACGCTCCGCCTCGCCGGGCTGTCCGGCGCCGACCCCGACGGCACCCCGTGGGTCAACCGCCTCGCCGACGTCGTCCGCGCCGACGTCGGCCTCGAGCACGGCGTCGCCGTACCCGTCTGGGACGCGCTGCTCCGCGGCGAGGCCGACGACCTCGCCGTGCTCGCCCAGAAGGCGTCGGCCGGGTCGGTCACCTTCCGCTCCCCGAGGGCCGCGACGCCACCCGCGCCCGTACGGCGTCCCGCAAGGCCGTCGCCGCCGGCGTACGCCGGATCGACCAGCGCCGCCGCGAGCGGGAGCGGCTGATCGCCAAGGTCGGCGACGCCCCCGCGACCCCGTGGATCTACCTGATCGTGGCCACGGGCGACATCTACGAGGACATCCCGCAGGCCCAGGCGGCGGCCCGCGAGGGCGCCGACGTGATCGCGGTGATCCGGTCGACCGGCCAGTCGCTGCTCGACTTCGTGCCCGAGGGCGCCACCCGCGAGGGCTTCGCCGGCACCTACGCCACCCAGGAGAACTTCCGGCTGATGCGGGCCGCGCTCGACGAGACGAGCAGGGAGCTCGGCCGCTACGTCCGGCTCACCAACTACGCCTCCGGCCTGTGCATGCCCGAGATCGCCACCCTGGCCGGGCTCGAGCGGCTCGACATGATGCTCAACGACTCGATGTACGGGATCCTCTTCCGCGACATCAACCCGATCCGCACGTTCGTCGACCAGCGCTTCAGCCGCCAGATCCACGCCCGCGCCGGGATCATCATCAACACCGGCGAGGACAACTACCTCACCACCGCCGACGCGGTCGAGGCCGCCCACACGGTCACGACCAGCCAGCTCCTCAACGAGTACTTCGCCAAGGAGGCCGGCCTCGACGACTGGCAGCTCGGCCTCGGCCACGCGTTCGAGATCGACCCCGACGTGCCCGACTCGTTCCGCCTCGAGCTCGCGCACGCCATGCTCGCCCGCGACCTGTTCCCGAAGGCGCCCCTGAAGTGGATGCCGCCCACCCGGCACATGACCGGCGACGTCTTCCGCGGCTACCTGCTCGACGGGTTCTTCAACCTGGTCGGCGCCCTGACCGGCCAGGGCATCCTGCTCGTCGGGATGATGACCGAGGCCGTGGTCACGCCGTGGATCTCCGACCGCGACCTCGCCCTCCAGAACGTCCGCTACGTCATGAACGCCGCCGGCAAGCTGCACGAGGACTTCCGCCCGGCCCACAACGGCTTCATCGAGCAGCGGGCCCGCCACGTGCTGGGGGAGACCATCGACCTGATGGAGAAGATCCTCGACCACGACAACGGCCTGCTCGACGCGATCGCCGACGGCACGTTCGGCCTGATGAAGCGCCCCGCCGACGGCGGCCGCGGCCTCGAGGGCGTTGCGAAGAAGGCGGGCGACTACTACAACCCGGCCTCGGAGATCCTGGACGCGAAGGACGCCACGAAGTGACCGGCAACATCATCCGCCCGTACGGCGACACCACCGGCGACGGCATGGTCCAGCTGAGCTTCACGCTGCCCATGGCGCACTCCAAGATCGCCGACGGCGCCGCGACGCAGCTGGCCAACAAGATGGGCATGGACCCGGCGCTCGTCGTGCACAGCAAGCCGATGGGCCCCGACTTCACGTTCTTCGTCGTCTACGGACGGGTCAACCACCTCGTCGACACCAGCAAGGTCGAGGTGGTCGAGCGCGACTACCCGCTGCTGACGCCCAAGGAGGTCAACGCGACGGTGAAGGCCGCGCTGCGCCGACGCCTCGTCGTGGTCGGCGGCTGCATCGGCACCGACGCCCACACGGTCGGCATCGACGCGATCCTCAACATCAAGGGGTTCGCGGGGGAGAAGGGCCTGGAGTACTACCGCGAGCTGAAGGTCGTGAACCTCGGCGCCCAGGTCTCCGTGCCCCAGCTCGTCGAGCGCAGCCTGGAGGAGAAGGCCGACGCCGTGCTCGTCTCGCAGGTCGTCACCCAGCGCGACGCCCACCTGCTCAACACCCGCGAGATGTCGGCCGCGTTCCGCGAGGCCTACCCGGCTGCCAAGCGACCGCTCCTGGTCGTGGGCGGCCCGCGATTCGACGAGACCATGGCCGAGCAGCTCGGCGTCGACCGGGTGTTCTCGCGCGGCACCACGCCCGGCGAGGTGGCCAGCTTCATCGTCCACCGTGTCGCACCGAAGGTCGCACCGAAGGGAGCAGCCTGATGACCAGCGCCGAGGTCGGCACCCGCGTCACGCACCGTCGCTACGTGCCGTACTCCCACGCGCACTACGCCGGCAACCTGGTCGACGGCGCCTACAGCCTCGGGCTCTTCGGCGACGTCGCCACCGAGATGTGCATCCTCACCGACGGCGACGAGGGACTGTTCGCGTCGTACTCCGACGTCCAGTTCCAGGCACCCGTCCGGGCCGGTGACGTCCTCGAGATCACCTGCGAGATCACCCGTGTCGGCAGCCGGTCGCGCGAGCTCGCGTTCTCCGTGTACGTCGTGGCGCGCGGCGCCGCGACCGCCGAACGCCCGGGTGCGGCGGCCTTCCTGGCCGAGCCGATCCTGGCCACCACCGCGACCGGCACCGTCGTCGTCCCCGGGTGAGTAGAACGCCGGCCTACACACCTTCCGGCGTGTCCACGCGACACGCCGTCCGGGGGCCAAGATTTTCCGTGCAAATCGGGTACCTGGAGGCACCCCGCTGACCTGCGCATTTGCGCGTTTCCGCTGGTCAAGCCGGTGTTGACAGTGAGCCACGTCACGATCCAGTATCCCCGGGTCCGCTCGTGCAGATCGTGGCCAGCGGACCGGCGTCCGAGTGGCTGTGTCAGAGGATGGGGCGCCACCATCCTCAGGACATTGTTCGCGGAGGTCGGTTCTCGCTCCTCGAGGGTGGATACGGAAGGACCTCACGTCCCCTAGACAACTTCTCGGTGTCGGCATCCAGTCGGCCTCGGGTTGGTCCGAAGGGCCTGAGGTCCTTCCGTCGTTCTGCACATGCCCCGGTACCTTTGCCAGCGTGCTGCTCAGGACCGTTGCCGCCGCCGTGGCGGGCGTCGTCCTGGCGCTGGCGTTCGAGCCGGTGGGCGCCTCCTACATCATCCCGTTCGCCGTGGCCGCCTTCGTCCTGGTCACCTACGACCTGCCCGTGCGCCGTGCCTGGCTCCCGGGCCTCGTCTTCGGGATCGCCTTCTGCTACGTCCTGATGTTCTGGATGCGCGTGGTCGGCTACGACGCGTGGGCGGCCCTCTCGGGCATGGAGGCGGTGTTCTACGGGCTGCTCGGGCTGGTCGCGCCCGTGCTCTACCGCTACCGCGCGTGGCCGGTCCTGCTCGCCGTCGCCTGGGTGGCGATGGAGGCGGTCCGGTCCAGCTGGCCGTTCAGCGGCATGCCCTGGGGGCGGCTCGCCTACGCCACGGCGGGGACGCCCTGGGAGAAGGCCCTCCCGTACGTCGGCAACAGCGGCGTCAGCCTGCTGCTGGCGCTGCTGGGCGCCTGCCTGGCCTGGCTCGTCCTCGCCCACGGCCGCGACCGACTCGTCCCCGCGCTGACGCTGGGCGGCGTCCTCGCGGTCTCGCTGCTGCCGGCCCTGGCGCCGTACTCGGCCGACATGTCCGACGAGACGACGGTCGCGGTCGTGCAGGGCAACGTGCCCGGCGACGGCGACGACATCCTGCTCGACCACCGGCAGGTGACCCAGAACCACGTCGACGCCACCACCCGGCTCGCCGACGAGGTCGCCGCCGGTGACCAGCCCGAGCCCTCGTTCGTGCTCTGGCCGGAGAACTCCACGGCCGTCGACCCGTTCGAGGACGGCGCGATCAACGCCGACATCGAGCAGGCCTCCGAGGCCATCGGGGTCCCCATCCTGGTCGGCGGCATGGTCGACGCCGGCCCCGAGCACGTGCTCAACCAGGGCATCGTCTGGGACCCGGACACCGGGGGAGGGGACCGGTACACCAAGTGGCACCCGGTGCCCGTTCGGCGAGTACATCCCGTGGCGCAACGTGTTCCGCGACAACTTCGGCCGGCTGGCCCTGATCCCGCGCGACATGATCGCCGGGACCCGCACCGACCCGCTGGAGGTCGCGGGCATCCCCGTGGCCGACGCGATCTGCTTCGACGTCGCGTACGACGACGGGATCCACGCCCAGCTCCGCAACGGTGCGGAGCTGGTCGTCGTCCAGACGTCCAACGCGATGTTCATCCACACCAGCCAGATCGACCAGCAGTTCGAGATCACCCGGCTACGGGCCCTGGAGACCGGGCGCTACGTGCTGGTGGCGGCCACCAACGGCGTCTCGGGGGTGATCGCCCCCGACGGCACCGTGCTCGACCGGGCCGCCCCGCGCACCCAGGAGGTGCTCGTCGAGCAGATCGGCCTGTCCACCTCGCTGACGCCCGCCGTACGGATCGGTCCGTGGCTCGACCGGGCCTGTTTCGCCATCACTCTCGTCGCCCTCGTGCTGGGGGTGCTCCCGTATCGTCGGAGCCAACGAGCGAAAGGCCGGAACGCATGACTTCGGAGGCCCTGGGCCGGATCGTGATGGTCGTCCCGACCTTCAACGAGGCCGACAACCTCGCGTGGATCGTGGGCCGGGTGCGGGCGGCGCGACCCGATGTCGACGTGCTCGTGGTCGACGACAACTCACCCGACGGCACCGGTCGGATCGCCGACGAGCTGGCCGCTGACGACCCGCAGGTGCACGTGCTGCATCGCGAGGCCAAGGGTGGCCTGGGAGCGGCGTACCTCCACGGCTTCGCGCACGCGCTGGAGGCCGGCTACGACGTGATCGGCGAGATGGACGCCGACGGCTCCCACCAGCCCGAGCAGCTGCACCGACTGCTGACCGCGCTGGAGTCCGCCGACCTGGTGATCGGGTCGCGCTGGGTCCCCGGAGGATCCATCGTGAACTGGCCGCGCCGCCGCGAGGCGCTGTCGCGGGGCGGCAACCTCTACGTGCGGCTGCTGCTCGGGATCGACGTGCGCGACGCCACCGCCGGTTACCGCGTCTTCCGCCGGCAGACGCTCGAGAAGATCGACCTGGCGTCGGTGGAGTCCACCGGCTACGTGTTCCAGACCGACCTGGTGACGCGCGCCCTCCGGGCCGGCCTGACCGTCCGCGAGGTCCCGATCGACTTCATCGAGCGCGAGCGCGGCGACTCCAAGATGAGCGGGGCGGTGGCCGTCGAGTCGTTGCGCCGGATCACCCGCTGGGGGATGAGCGAGCGGGCCGAGCAGGCGCGCCGCAGGCTCAGGAGGCGCGCCATGAGAGGGAGCCGCTGGACCCGCCCGGTCCTGGTCGCGCTGTTCATCGGCGTACCCCTCGTCGAGATCTGGTTCCTGATCCAGGTCGGCCAGGTGATCGGCCCGTGGTGGACGATCCTCCTGCTGGTCCTCGACAGCCTGCTCGGCACCTGGCTGATCCGCCGCGAGGGCGGCAAGGCGTGGACCGGGCTGCGGACGGCGATCGAGACCGGGCGGATGCCGGCTCGTGAGCTGGCCGACGGTGCCCTGATCCTGGTCGGCGGCACCCTCATGCTGGCGCCGGGGTTCATCACCGACGCGTTCGGGATCCTGCTGATCCTGCCGTTCACCCGTCCGGTCGCGCGGCGGCTGCTGACGCGGGTGATCGGCCGACGACTGCTGGGCGCGGCGAGCATGCCCGGAAATACGAGTCGCCCCGGACCCGGATCGGGAGGATCCGTGGTCCAGGGCGAAGTCGTGGACGAGTGACGGCTTTCGTCTCACCGGGTCTCGACACGCCGGTCGCGACCTCGTGCCTCGGTCGCGCGGCTCGCTCGACCACCGTCAGCGGATGCGCTGGCGCGCCTCCGCTCAGCTGACCTTCTTCTTGCGCGCCGAGGCGCGGTGCAGGTGAGCGGGGCCGATCTCGCCACCGCGCAGCAGCTCGAGGCGCTCCTTGAGGATGTCCTCGAGCTCCTTCTCGGAGCGACGCTCCAGGAGCATGTCCCAGTGGGTGCGGACGGGCTTCTCGACCTTCACTTCCCGCTCGATGCCGGCGACGCTGAGAGCCTCGGCGCCGCAGCGCTGGCACTCCCAGACCGCGGGGATGTCGGCCTCGACCGACATCGTGATCTCGAACTCGTGCCCGTTGGGGCACCGATATCCGACTTGCTGACGAGCCGCGAACTCGATGCCGCGCTCATCTTCGAAGCTCTGACCGCCGAGTCGGGCTCCACGAAGGGTTCTCTCCGCCATGAGCCACCTCCCACAATGATGGTTCCCCCGTTGACATGAACTGAGACGGGTGTGCACAGGTGTCGTGACGCGGGTCTCGCGTGATACATACCCAGACTGACGCCGTCTCAATCTGTTCAACGGTAGTGGGCGGTTGAAGATTCCAGGAAATCCTCGTCAAGGAACCCTGACGAGACTCAGATCACGGCCGGGAGCTCGTTCCCGGCCTCTCGAATGCCGCGCTCGGTGTTGACCCGCGACAGCAGCACGAGGCCGAGGACGAAGAGCAGGATCAGCGCCAGCAGCGCGGGACGGTAGGAGTCGGTCCACTGGTGGACCAGCCCGAAGATCAGGGTCCCGACCCAGCTCGTGCCGCGCTCGCACGCCTGGTACAGCGAGAAGTACTCCGCCTCGCGGCCGCGCGGGATCAGCTGGCTGAAGTAGGACCGGGACAGCGCCTGGGTGCCGCCCAGCACCAGTCCGATGCTGGCGGCCAGGACGACGAAGAGGCCGAAGTTCTCCTCGGGGGTGAAGTAGCCCATCACCACGACCAGGATCCAGATCATCAGCCCCACGAGGATCGTGCCGCGCGTTCCGCGGCGCTGGGCGATCCGCCCGAACAGCAGGGCGCCGCCGATGCCCACGAACTGCACGATCAGGAACGCGGACAGCACCGTCGACTTCTCGAAGTTCAGCTCCTTCTCGCCGTACACCGACGCGGCGTAGATCACCGTCTGGATGCCGTCGTTGTAGAAGAGATAGGCCACCAGGAAGGTCAGCGTGGTCGGGTAGCCGCGCAGGTACTTGAGCGTGGTCCACAGCTGCCCGAAGCTCTGGCGGACGACCCCTCCGGACTCCGGGACCACGTTCCTGGGCGCGCGGTTCTTCACGCCGCGGTAGGGGATGATCGTGAACACCGCCCACCAGATGCCGGCGCTGAGGAGCGAGATCCGGACCGCGAGCTCGGTGCTGTCGGACATCAGGGTCAGCAGCACGAAGTTGGCCGCCAGCAGGATTCCGCCACCCAGGTAGCCGAGCGCCCAGCCGCGCGACGAGACGCGATCGCGCTCGTCGGGCTCGGCGATCTCGCAGAGGATGGAGTCGTAGACGACCAGGCTCGCGCCGAGGCAGAGCGTGGCCCCACCAGGAGCACCGCGCCCAGCTGCCAGTTCCCACCCGTGACGAAGAACATCAGCATCGCCAGGGCCGCGCCGGCCCAGGCGAAGCGGGCCATCATCGTCGTCTTCCGGGGCGAGCGGTCGGCCACCGCACCCACGATGGGCAGGATCAGCGCGGAGAGGATGGTCGCCGCGGTGACCAGGTAGAACACCAGCGAGCCGGCGGAGATGTCGAGGCCGAGGATGCTGAGCGGGGTGTCGCAGTCGAAGTCGTCGCTGGACGCCTTGCCGCAGGCGCTGACCTCCGCGACCGAGGTCAGGTACGGCGCGAACAGCACGGCCGCGATGGTGGTGACGTAGGCGCTGTTGGCCCAGTCGTACCAGTACCAGGCCTTCTGCTCCTTGGCCCGGTCCAGCGGACGCAGGTCGGCCACGCCGGGCGTCGTGTCGCTCATGTCTCCACCCTCCACTGGCCCCGCTCGACGAGGACGTCCCTGAGTATGTCGGTGCGGTCGGTCATCAGGCCGTCGACACCACGATCGAGGAGCTCACGCATCTCGGCGGGGTCGTCGATGGTCCAGACGTGCACGTGCTTGCCCGCGCGGTGCGCGCGACGTACCAGCCCGTCGCTGACGAGCAGCAGTGGTCCGCGCCGGTGCGGGATCTGCAGGGCGGCGAAGCGGCGCCGGGTCAGCAGGTCGGCGAGTCGGGCACTGGGCAGGAAGCGGAAGGCGAGCACCTCGAGCGGATGCGCCGACGTGGGCACCCGGCCACCCGTGAGCCTGCGGAAGCGGTTGATCCGGCGCTGGGAGAACGCCCCGACCAGCATCCGGTCCCACGCCTGCCGCTCGGACACGAACTGTGCCAGCAACGGCACGGCCGCGTCGGCCTTGATGTCGATGTTGAAGCACGCGTCCGGGAACTCCTCGAACAGCTGGGCGAGGGTCGGGACCCGCTCGCGTCCGCCGACGAGCGCGGCGGCGACCTCGGCGGCCGTGAGCTGGGCGATCTCTCCCGGGGTGTCGCTGACCCGGTCCAGGGCGGCGTCGTGGAACGCGAGCAGTACGCCGTCGCTCGTGGCGTGCACGTCGGTCTCGAGGTAGCGGTACCCGAGGTCGACGGCGTGCCGGAACGCGGCGATCGTGTTCTCCAGGCCCTCGATCTCGGGGTGATAGGCACCGCCGCGATGGGCGAAAGCGAGCACCGGTCCCGAGCCGTCGAGCGTCGCGTCGAGGTAGGCGTAACCGGTGGGGGGCTGGGGCACGGCGTCAGTATTCACCCGGGAACCGGGCTCCCCGGGGCATTTCGTGTGCTCTGCACCACGATGGGGACGCACCGGCGCGGGGCACGGGCACGCGTGCCCGGGGGAGCGGTACGGTCGAGCCATGGAGACCTTGACCTGTCCTCGTTGCGGCACCGAGATGGAGAGCCGAGCGCTCGCCGATGGTCAGGTGAGCCAGTGCCCGGAGGGTCACGGAGTCTTTCTCAACCGGGCCGACCTCGGTGCCCTGATCGAGTCCGAGACCGACTGGCACCGCAACGCCAGCCAGCAGACCGCCCCGCTGCCGCGGATCACGCCCGACATGACGGCACCGCCCACCGGCCGCACCCGCGCCCGCGCCTGGGTGGAGACGCTCTTCAACTGACGGTGCAGCTGGTTTCGAGACGGGCCGTCAGACGGCCCTCCTCAACCAGCGAAGCAATCGGTGGTTGAGGAGGTCGCGCAGCGACCGTCTCGAAACCACGCCGGTCTCAGATGTCCCGGAAGGTCTCGATGTTGGCGCCGAGCAGGTTCAGGCGCTCGGCGAGGTCCTCGTAGCCGCGGGCGATGACGTACGTCGACCGCAGCACCGACGTGCCCTTGGACGCCAGCATGGCGAGCAGGATCACCACCGCCGGACGCAGCGCCGGGGGGCAGACGATCTCGGCGCCGGAGAAGTGCGTCGGGCCCTCGATCATCACCCGGTGCGGGTCGAGCAGCTTCACCTGCGCGCCCAGCTTGTTGAGCTCGGTGAGGTAGATGGCGCGGTTCTCGTAGACCCAGTCGTGGAGCAGCGTCTGGCCCTGAGCCACGGCCGCGATCACCGCGAAGAACGGCAGGTTGTCGATGTTCAGCCCCGGGAACGGCATCGGGTGGATCTTGTCGAGCGGCGCGTGCAGCTCGCTGGGCCGGGTCGTGAGGTCGACCAGGCGGGTGCGGCCGTTGCGGGCGACGTACTCCTCGGAGCGGGAGTACTCGAAGCCCATCTCCTCCAGGGTCGCGAGCTCGATCTCGAGGAACTCGATCGGCACCCGCTGGATGGTGATCTGCGACTTGGTGACGATCGCCGCCGCCAGCAGTGACATCGCCTCGATCGGGTCCTCGCTGGGCGCGTAGTCGACGTCGCGGTCGATCTCGCTCTGTCCGGTCACGACCAGCGTGGTGGAACCGATCCCCTCGATGCCGACACCGAGCTTCTGCAGGAAGAAGCAGAGGTCCTGGACCATGTAGTTCGACGACGCGTTGCGGATCACGGTGGTGCCGGCGTGGAGCGCCGCCGCCAGCAGGGCGTTCTCGGTGACGGTGTCGCCGCGCTCGGTGAGCACGATCGGCCGACGCGGCTCGATCGCCCGGTTGACGCTGGCGTGGTAGCTGCCGTCCGTGGCCTTGACCTCGAGCCCGAACGGCCGCAGGGCGGCCATGTGCGGCTCGACGGTGCGGGTCCCGAGGTTGCAGCCGCCGGCGTACGGCAGCTCGAAGACCTCGCTGCGGTGGAGCAGCGGGCCGAGGAACATGATCACCGAACGGGTACGGCGCGCGGCCTCCTCGTCGATGTTCTCGAGGTCGAGCTCGGCCGGCGGCACGATCTCGAGGTCGTTGTCGGCGTTCAGCCAGCGGGTCTGCACGCCCAGGCTGGTGAGGACCTCCAGCAGGCGGTTGACCTCCTCGATCCGGGCCACCTTGCGCAGCGTCGTGCGGCCGCGGTTGAGCAGCGACGCGCACAGGAGTGCGACACCGGCGTTCTTCGACGTCTTGACGTCGATGCTCCCGGAGAGGGTCGTGGGGCCGGAGACGCGCAGGTGGGTGGGTCCGCCGCCCAGCGCGACGATCTCGGAGTCGAGGGCGGTGCCGATCCTGGCGAGCATCTCCAGCGAGAGGTTCTGGTGGCCCTTCTCGATCCGGTTGATGGCGCTCTGACTGGTGGCCAGCAGCTCGGCGAGCTGTTGCTGGGTCAGCCCGCGGTGCTTGCGCGCGTCGCGGATGATGTTGCCGATCCGGCCCTTGTAGTCCGTGGTCATGCGCTTCACCGTATCTCAGATATGAGATAAAACAACATCGACGCGCTCAGCGCGTCGATGGGTGGTCCTGCAAGGATGACACACATGCGCGCGACCACCATTCACGCCCCGGGGGACATCCGTCTCTCCGACGTACCCGACCCGAAGATCGGCAGCCCGACCGAGGCCATCGTCAAGGTGGTGGCCGGGTGCATCTGCGGTTCGGACCTGTGGCCCTACCGCGGGGAGAACCCGATCGATGCCGGCTCGACGATCGGCCACGAGTGCGTGGGCGTGGTCGAGGAGGTCGGGGGAGAGGTGCGTGACTTCCGCGCCGGAGACTTCGTGGTGGTGCCGTTCTGCCACTGCGACAACACCTGCGACCACTGCCGGGCCGGGGTGCAGTCGGCATGCTCCAACCAGGGCTTCACCGAGAGCGGCCAGGCCGAGTACACCGTGGTGCACCAGGCCGACGGCAGCCTGGTGAAGACCGATGGCATGCCCGACGACGACCTGATCCCGTCGCTGCTGGCGCTCTCCGACGTGATGGCCACCGGCTGGCACGCCGCCGTGGCCGCGGGCGTCCGCGAGGGCGGTACGGCGGTCGTCGTCGGCGACGGTGCGGTCGGGCTGTGCGGTGTGCTGGCGGCGTCGGTGATGGGCGCCGAGAAGGTGATCGCGATGTCGCGGCACGAGCCGCGTCAGCAGATCGCCACGAAGTTCGGCGCCACCCACATCGTGGCCGAGCGCGGCAAGGAGGGTGGGGCGGCGGTCAAGGAGATCACCGGGGGAGTCGGCGGTGACGCCGTGCTCGAGTGCGTCGGCACCGACCAGGCGATCCAGACCGCCTTCGGCGTCGCTCGCCCGGGCTCGACGGTCGGCTTCGTGGGCGTACCGCACGGTGTGGAGCTGCCGATCCGGCGGATGTTCGGCAAGAACATCGGGCTGGCCGGAGGCATGGCTCCCGTGCGCCGCTACCTGCCGGAGCTGATGGCGCTGGTGCTGGACGGGAAGATCAACCCGGGCATCGTCTTCGACACGACCCTGCCGCTCGACGAAGTGGCCGAGGGCTACCGCGCGATGGACGAGCGGCGCTCGGTCAAGGTGCTGATCCGGCCCTGACCTGTCTGGTCAGGCGGCGTTGCTGCCCGGCATGACCTGAGGCTGGCAGTCGCAGCCGTCGCCGCACTCGAGGTAGACGTGGAGGGCGTGCCCGCAGTGCGCACACGGCATGTCGTGTGACAGGTTCATCGTCGTGCTCTGGACGGTGTCCCACATGGCGCTACCTCCCCTCGCTGTTCCGCGTCCCCCCGGACGATTTGCCGGGCGTCGATGTGTTGTTACCGACTTCCCAACGTTGCCGAACTCATCGGCTTGATGTTCTTCGACGTTAGGACTCTCGCCTCGGAGGCCGCCGGCGTTTCGCGGGAAGATCACCCATATGGGTCAGGAGGCCTGGCCCGGGCGTACCCCACGCGGATCCGCGTCTGGTCTCACGTGACTACAAGAGCCGGTTCCCTCGTGGTCTGATACTTCCCGTTCGTCGCGGTCTCCAATCCGGATGGGTGGGCGGACCAGACCGGCAGGCATCGAACCGCGGCGCCCGCTTCATCGTGTGTTCATTGGAGCTTCCCCCTGTCGTGCGAGGGTCCGGACACATGAACGAGAGGCAATCTCGGCTGCTGAGTGGGCCCGTCCCGGTCCTGCTCCTGGTCCTCGCTGCCGCCGTGGCCGCAGCGGTGCGAGTCACTTTCACGGACCTCGTCGTCTATCGGTACGGCGGCCGGGCGGTGCTCGACGGCCTCGCGCTCTACGACGCCGGCGATCCGACGTTCGGGTTGCCGTTCACCTACCCGCCCTTTGCGGCGGTGGCCATGGTGCCGCTGGCGCTGGTCCCGGGATGGCTGGCCGCCGCGCTGTGGACCGCGGCGTCGGTCGGCGCGATGGCGGCGTCCGTGGTCGTCGTCCGTCGGGCACTGGGCCGGCCGTCGCCCGGGTGGCTGGTCGCCGTCGTGACCGCCGCTGCGCTGGCTCTGGAGCCGGTCTGGCAGAACCTCACGTTCGGGCAGGTGAACGCGATCCTGATGCTGGCCGTCCTGGTCGACCTGCTCGGCCCGGGCCGACGCTGGTCGGGACTGCTCCTCGGGGTGGCGGCCGGCATCAAGCTCACGCCACTGGTCTTCGTCGTCCTGCTCGTGCTGGTCGGCCGTCGTACCCAGGCCGGCCGGGCGCTCCTGGCCTTCGCCGCCACCGTGGCGCTCGGGTTCGTGGCGATGCCCGCGGCCTCCTGGTCGTACTGGACCGACGGGCTGGTGGACTCCGGCCGGGTCGGCCCCTCGCAGCTGGCGCACAACCAGTCGCTCCACGGCGCACTCACGCGACTGCTCGACGCGCCGCCACCGACCGTGCTCTGGCTCGCCGTCACCGTGCCGATCGCCCTCGCGATCCTTGCGGTCGGTGCCCTGACCTGGCGCCGTGGTGACCCGCCGCTGGGCACCTGCCTCGCGGCCATCGCCATGCTGGTCGCCTCACCGATCGCCTGGTCGCACCACTGGGTCTGGGCGGTCCCGATCGCCCTGGTGCTCTGGGAGCGCCGGCGGTGGATCGCTGTCGCCTGGACGGCGGTGTTCGTCGCTGCGTCCGATCCTGTGGTCACCGTGGGGCGAGGACCGCGAGTTCGGCTGGAGTCCGCTGGAGCACGTCGTGGGCAACGCCTATCTGTTGGCCTCGCTCGCCGTCGTCGTCTGGGCAGCGCTCAGGCTCGAGCGTCGGCCGGCGTCCCTGCCGCGGTCGACGCCCGCGCCGTTGCCCTAGGACCCGTTGGTCGGTGGAATGTTCTGGTTCAGGTGGAACACGTTGTCGGGGTCCACGTCGTCCTTGAGCGCCGCGAGCCGGGCGAGCTTCGCGGGGGAGTAGGCGCGTCGCACGCCGATCGCCCCCTCGTCGCCGAGGGCGTTGACGTAGGCGCCGCTCGCGAACGGCTCCAGCCCGCCCGCGCTCTGCCGCGCGGTCGCGATCCGCGTGGCGTCCTCGGCCGGGTCGGTCCAGCGGGCGGCGCCGACGTACTCGAAGGCGGTCTGGCGCTGGCTGAACGCGGTCGCGTCGTCGGGCACCTCGGCGATGGCTCCGCCGTACGCCTGGAGGCTGGCCGCCACCGACAGGTCGTGCGCGAGGAGCACCTCGATCGCGGGGTCGGGCAGGTCCTGGAAGTAGTGGCCCTTCCAGTAGCGGCGCAGGGCGTGGCCCTCGACGGTGTCCTCGCGACGCTGGAGGTCGACGTAGGAGAGGTCCACCACGCGACGTTCCAACGGGCGTCCGAGAGTCTCGAGCGCCCGGGCGTGCTCGCGGCCCTCGTCGGGGTCGCCGACCCACACGAAGCCGAGGGTGGCCAGGCCGCCCAGGATGCGTGGCGGCGTACGTCGCCCTCCGCGGGGCGTCGGCACTCAGGTCGCGCCAGCGAGCCATCGCGTCGCGTGCTTCGGTCGACGGGGAAGTCGAGCTCGACGCTCAGCGCCCGCGTGCCGGTGTCGTGCAGGCGGAACTCGAACTCGGTCACCACTCCGAAGTTCCCGCCGCCGCCACGCAGTCCCCAGAACAGCTCGGTGTTCTCATCGGCCGAAGCGCGGACGAGCTCACCGTCCGCGGTGACCACCTCGAACGACACCACGTTGTCGCAGGTCAGGCCGTGCTCGCGGGCGAGCCAGCCCATCCCGCCGCCCAGGGTCAGCCCACCGACACCGGTGTGCGAGACGTTGCCGGCGGTCGTGGCCAGGCCGAACGGCTGGGTGGCCGCGTCCAGCGCGCCGAGCAGCGCGCCGCCCTGGACCCAGGCGCGTCGGCGTTCCGGGTCGACCCGCACTCCGGCCATCGGCGTCAGGTCGAGCATCAGCCCGGCGTCGGGGACCGCGTGCCCGACGACGCTGTGCCCGCCACAGCGGACGCCGATCTCGAGGCCTTCGCGTCGAGCCCGCTCCAGCGCGACCGCGACGTCTCGGGCGTCCCGGCAGCGCGCGATCAGCGCCGGACGGCGATCGACCATGGCGTTCCACACCCGACGGGCGTCGTCGTACCCGGCGTCGCCCGGACGCAGGAACTGGGTCTCCGGCATGGTCTCGCTCCCCACAGTCGATGGCACTGCGGGGCAGACCGGTGGGCGCACCAGAACTCATCGCCGACCCGGGTAGATCGCGGCCGGGTCCGACGGGGTTCAGGCGGTGCGGTGGATGCCCGCCTCGACGTACTGGCCGCCCTCGATGCGGCCCACGACACCGGGCCTGCCGAGCTCGGCCACCAGCTGGCGGTAGATCAGGGGGTCGTTGCTCAGGATCGTCGGCGAGCGGCGGGGCGGGTCGTCCATGTGTACCTCCAGGAGAGAACATCCCCGCAGACGACGCAGGACAAACCGCCGGGTGGCTAGGATTTCGCGGGTGAGCCCCAGTCCCGCCGACGAGCAGCGCAAGCGCGACCTCGTGCTGCTGCGCCGGGTCCGCGACCGGATCGACCGTGAGTACGCCCAGCCGCTGGACGTCGAGGCGCTCGCCCGCGGTGTGAACGTGTCGGCCGGGCACCTCAGCCGGCAGTTCAAGCTCGCGTACGGCGAGTCGCCGTACTCCTACCTGATGACGAGGCGGATCGAGCGCGCGATGGCCCTGCTGCGCCGAGGCGACCTCAGCGTCACCGAGGTCTGCTTCGCGGTCGGCTGCGGCGTCACTGGGCACGTTCAGCACCCGGTTCACCGAGCTGGTCGGCGTGCCGCCCAGCGTCTACCGCGAGCGCGAGGCGCCGTCGACGGGGGAGATGCCGTCGTGCGAGTCGAAGAAGGTCACCCGACCGGTCAGGAATCGAGAAGCACAGGCGACCTCGACGCAACTAGCGTGACGGTCATGAACATCAGCATCCACTCCAGCTTCCTCCCGCACGACGATCCCGACGCCGCCCTGGCCTTCTACCGCGACACGCTGGGCTTCGAGCTCCGCATGGACGTCGGGTACGAAGGCATGCGCTGGCTCACCATCGGCCCGCCCGACCAGCCCGACACCGCGATCGTGCTGCACCCGCCGGGAGCCGATCCGGGCATCACCGACGACGAGCGCCGCACGATCACCGAGATGATGGCCAAGGGCACCTACGGCAGCGTGCTGCTGGCCACCAAGGACCTCGACGGCGCGTTCGAGAAGCTCGAGAGCAGCAACGCCGACATCGTCCAGGAGCCGACCGAGCAGCCATGGGGCGTGCGCGACTGCGCCGTCCGCGACCCGGCCGGCAACATGGTGCGCATCCAGGAGGTCTCCTGAGATGTCCGCCATCCACAGCGTCACCCTCGAGGTCCCCGACCCCAAGGCGGCAGAGGCGTTCTGTGCAGCCGCGTTCGGCCTCGGCTCCCGGGTCGGCGTACGCGCGTCGGAGGCGTCGAGCACCGGTTTCCGCGGGTTCACCCTGTCCCTCGTCGTCTCCCAGCCCAGCACCGTCGACAGCCTGATCGGCACCGCGCTCGAGGCCGGCGCCACGACGCTGAAGCCGGCCAAGAAGAGCTTCTGGGGCTACGGCGGTGTCGTGCAGGCCCCCGACGGGACCATCTGGAAGGTCGCGACCTCGTCGAAGAAGGAGACCGGCTCCGAGACCCGCGAGATCGACGAGCTGGTGCTGCTGCTGGGCGTCGACGACGTGAAGGCCAGCAAGGAGTTCTACGTCGAGCACGGACTGACCGTGCACAAGAGCTTCGGCAGCAAGTACGTCGAGTTCGCCGCGCCGGAGCACTCGCTCAAGCTGGCGCTCTACACGCGGCGAGCCGCCGCCAAGGACGCCGGTGTGCCCCCGGACGGCAGCGGGTCGCACCGGATCGTCGTCGTCAGCGATGTCGGCCCGTTCACCGATCCCGACGGGTTCTCCTGGGAGAAGGCGTCGGTCCGCAGCTCGTAGGTCCACCGAGTCGGCTTCAACAGATGGAGAGAATGCACGCATGGCCACGACGAAGGGCAAGCAGGCGCCGGAGCAGCACTCGGCCGACACCCACGACCTGATCCGGGTGCAGGGCGCCCGGGAGAACAACCTCAAGGACGTGAGCGTCGAGCTCCCGAAGCGCCGGCTGACGGTGTTCACGGGGGTGTCGGGTTCGGGCAAGAGCTCGCTGGTGTTCGCCACCATCGCGGCCGAGTCGCAGCGGATGATCAACGAGACCTACAGCGCGTTCGTGCAGGGCTTCATGCCGAGCCTCGCGCGTCCCGAGGTCGACGTGCTCGAGGGGCTGACGACCGCGATCATCGTCGACCAGGAGCGGATGGGGGCCAACCCGCGCTCCACGGTCGGCACCGCCACCGACGCCAACGCGATGCTGCGGATCCTCTTCAGCCGGGTCGGCAAGCCGCACATCGGGCCGCCCACGGCGTTCGCGTTCAACGTCCCCACCCGCACCGCGAGCGGAGTGATGAAGACCGAGAAGGGCGGCAAGGAGGAGAAGCAGGTCGTCCGCAACGCGGTCTACCAGGGCGGCATGTGCCCGCGCTGCGAGGGCATGGGGTCGGTCAGCGACTTCGACCTGACCGCGCTGTACGACGACTCCAAGTCGCTGGCGGACGGAGCGCTCACCGTCCCCGGCTACAGCATGGACGGCTGGTACGGCCGGATCTTCAGCGGCGCCGGCCTCCCGATGGACAAGCCGATCGCGAAGTTCACGAAGAAGGAGCTGCAGAACCTTCTCTACGCCGAGCCCACCAAGATCAAGGTGGAGGGCATCAACCTCACCTACGAGGGCCTGATCCCCAAGATCCAGAAGTCGATGCTCTCCAAGGACGTCGAGGCGATGCAGCCGCACGTGCGCCGGTTCGTGGAGCGGGCGATCACGTTCACCATCTGCCCCGACTGCGACGGCACCCGGCTCAGCAAGGAAGCGCTGTCGTCGAAGATCAAGGGCAAGAACATCGCCGAGCTCTGCCAGATGCAGATCAGCGACCTGGCCGAGTGGATGCGCGACCTCGACGAGCCGGGCGTCGCGCCGCTCGTCCGCGGGCTCCAGCACCTGCTCGACTCGTTCCAGGACATCGGCCTGGGCTACCTCAGCCTGGACCGCCCCGCCGGGACGCTGTCCGGCGGCGAGGCGCAACGGACCAAGATGATCCGCCACCTCGGTTCGTCGCTCACCGACATCACCTATGTCTTCGACGAGCCCACGATCGGGATGCACCCCCACGACATCGAGCGGATGAACCAGCTCCTGCTCCAGCTGCGCGACAAGGGCAACACCGTCCTCGTCGTCGAGCACAAGCCCGAGACGATCGCGATCGCCGACCACGTCGTCGACCTCGGGCCGGGCGCGGGCAGCGACGGCGGGACGATCTGCTTCGAGGGCACCGTCGACGGGCTGCGGGGGAGCGACACCACCACCGGCCACCACCTCGATGACCGGGCGTCCATCAAGAAGGACGTCCGCGACGCCACCGAGACGCTCGAGGTCCGCAAGGCGTCGACCCACAACCTCAAGGACGTCGACGTGGACGTGCCACTCGGCGTCCTCTGCGTCGTCACCGGCGTCGCCGGCTCCGGCAAGAGCTCGCTGATCCACGGCTCGATCGCCGACCGTGACGGCGTGGTCGTCGTCGACCAGGCCGCGATCCGCGGCTCCCGGCGCAGCAACCCGGCGACGTACACCGGTCTGCTGGAGCCGATCCGCAAGGCGTTCGCCAAGGCCAACGGCGTCAAGCCGGCGCTGTTCAGCTCGAACTCCGAGGGCGCCTGCCCGGCCTGCAAGGGCGCCGGCGTGATCTACACCGAGCTGGGGATCATGGAGACCGTCGAGTCCACGTGCGAGGAGTGCGAGGGGAAGCGGTTCCAGGCCGCGGTGCTCGAGTACACCTTCGGCGGCCGCAACATCGCGGAGGTGCTCGCGATGTCGGTGGCCGAGGCGGAGCAGTTCTTCGCCGACGGAGACGCCCGCACGCCCGCCGCCCACAAGGTCCTCGACCGGCTCGCGGACGTCGGCCTCGGCTACATCAAGCTGGGGCAGCCGCTCACCACGCTCTCCGGTGGCGAGCGGCAGCGGCTCAAGCTGGCCACCCAGATGGCCGAGAAGGGCGACGTCTACGTCCTCGACGAGCCGACCACCGGCCTCCACCTGGCCGACGTGGAACAGCTGCTCGGCCTGCTCGACCGGCTGGTCGACTCCGGCAAGTCGGTCATCGTCATCGAGCACCACCAGGCGGTCATGGCGCACGCCGACTGGCTGATCGACCTCGGCCCGGGCGCCGGCCACGACGGTGGCCAGGTCGTCTTCGAGGGCACGCCCGCCGACCTCGTGGCCGACAAGTCGACGCTCACCGGCGAGCACCTCGCGGCGTACGTCCGCAGCTGACTACGCCAGGTCGGTCCGGACCTCCAGCTGTGGGGTGTCGTAGAAGCTCTGCGAGCCGTCCGGGCCGAACTCCACGCCGAGGAACGACTCGGTCGCGGTGGCCGTGTGCACCACGCGCACGGCGATCCCGTCCGGGTCGAGGAACTCGATCCAGGTGGCGTCCGCGTGCGTCCCCGACGTCGACGGAACGCCTCGTTCCCGGGCGCGTGCGCGGATGCGGTCGGCTGCCGCGGCACTTGTCGTCTCGACGATGACCGGGTGCTCGCCGCGGAGGTCCGCCGGGCCTGCCGCGAGCGTGTCGCGGCGGCGCAGTGCGATCAGGTAGCGGGCGTCGAAGTCGGCCAGGGCGCAGCCCGTGATCGTGGTGCCGTCACCGAACTCGCGGACGTACCGCAGCCCGAGCAGGTCGCGGTAGAACGCGGCGCTGCGGGCGAGGTCGGACACCGGCACCGTGACCTGGAGGATGCCTCGGATCCCGGTCTCGGTGGTCGGCTGCGTGGGTTCGTGGATGGCGTGCATGGTTCCCCTTCGGCGTACGTCGTGGCTTTCCCGATGGACGCTAGGCGCGCGGGGGAGCATCCTCCATGTGTGAGCGTCCGCGCGGCTTCACCGTCCGTCCCGACGGACGACGTGCTGAGCAGCGTGCTCCGCGAGCTGCGGCTCGACAGTGCGACGTACCGGTCGCTGCTGCTCCGGGGGGAGTGGCGACTCCGGTTCGACGGGCCGTTGCGCGGGGTGCACATCGTGGCGTCCGGCCATCCGTTCCTCGCGCTCGACGACGGGACCAGCCATCACCTCGGACCGGGCGACCTGGTGGTGCTGCCGCGGGCCGACGCCCACACCTTGAGCTCGGCCGCAGACGTGCGGCGGGCGCCGTACTCGTCCCGGGAGCTGGCGGAGCGCTCGCCGGACGTGGAGGCGGTGTTCGGTGAGGGCACCGACGAGGTGCGGATCGTGTGCGGGGTGTTCTTCCTCGCCGACGAGGCTCACCCGGCCGTGTCCGGGTTCCCGTCGTGCATCCGGGTGCCCGCCGACGCACAAGGTGCACCGTGGCTGGCCGGGTTGACCGATGCCCTGGTCGCCGAAGCCGTCGAGCGGGGACCGGGCAGTGACGTGGTGATGGCGCGGGTGTCGGATGCCCTGGTCACCCGGGCACTGCGCTACCACCTCGAGACCTCCGACGAGCCGGGTTGGCTGCACGGACTGCGCGACCCGGCAGTATCGCGAGCGCTTTCGGCCCTGCACGGCGACCTCGCACGGCCGTGGACGGTGGCCGGCCTCGCTCGCGAGGCAGGCCTGTCCCGGACCTCGTTCGCGGCGAGGTTCGCAGAGCTCGTCGGCCAGGCCCCGATGGAGTACGCGTTCGGGTGCCGGATGCGCCGCACCGAGGCACTGCTGAGGAGCAACAAGATGACCGTCGCCGCGATCGCGCACCAGGTGGGGTACGGCTCCGAGTCAGCCCTGTCTGCGGCCTTCACCAGGTACGCGGGCACCGCGCCGGGTGCGTACCGGCGCGAGGCAAGTGCGAAACCGGCTGGAGGCTGATGTGTCCTCGTCCGTGCTCGACATGTCGATGTCCCTCGACGGCTACATCGCGGGTCCGAACGACTCGCCCGACAATCCGGGCGGCGACGGGTTCATCCGCCTGCACGAGTGGGGCCTGACCCCCGGCGGTGACGACTTCCGCACGGACGGCCCGGCCGGAGAGCAGCTGGACGCAATCCTGGCGCGAGGCGCCGTCGTCTCGGGGCGGCGTACCGCCGAGCAGGTCGACCACTGGGGCGGCGTCCACCACGGCACGGACATCCCGATCTTCGTGCCCAGCAGCCGGCCGCCAGGTCCGTCCGTGGCGAACTACCCGCTGGTCACCTACGTGGCCGATGGCATCGAGAGCGCGATGGCCCAGGCCAAGGCGGCCGCCGGTGAGCGCGACGTCCACGTCATCGGCGCCTACACGGCGCAGCGGGCGCTGGAGGCCGGCGTGCTCGACGAGCTGCAGATCCACCTGGTGCCGGTGCTGTTCGGCGCCGGCCTCCGGCTCTTCGACGTACTGCCGTCCCGGGTCGAGCTGGACGTCGTCAGCGTGGTCGACACGCCCGAGGCCACCCACATCCGCTACCGGGTACGCCGCTGAGCAGTCCCACCTGGGGGACCAGGGCGAGCTAGTTACGTCAACCAGGTGCCGTCGCGCATGAGCGTGCGACCTGCGATCTCGTCGGCCTCGCGCCAGGCCTGCACCCGGACCGGCTGCAGCACGAGGAACACGTATCCCGAGTCCTGACGCGGATCCCAGTCGGCCTGGGCCGCGTACGCCGTCGCCAGCGCGTCGTCCGCGGGGACTTCGACGGACCTCTCGAGGACCGCGTCGATCATCACCACGTCCCGGGTCGACCCGACGGCGAGCCGTGCTGCACCGGAGCTGGCCAGGTTGCGGCTGGTGGCCGAGGTCTCCGGGATCGCGATCACTACCCGATCGTCGACCCAGGCCAGCGAGACGGGCACGAGGTGAGGCGCGCCGGCGCGGGATGCCGTGGCCACCCAGACGTCGATCGCCGGGGTAGCCAGCAGGGCCAGGGTGTCGGACTTGCGGACCTCGCGGTCACGAGGCCCGGGGTTCGCCACGGCTTCAGCTCGCTTCGTGGACGCTGATGGTCATGGCGGTCAGGCTACGTGTCGGGTTGCAGCGGAGTTGGCATGAGTGACGCCAGCGCAGCGGCGGTGCGAAGATTCTCCGTGATCGATCGGGAGCGGGCTGAACGGGACTCGGAACCCCATGCGGGAAACCTATAGAAGGCAGAGCCGGACACCCGGAGATATCGCCGATAACTGACATTATGTCATGTAGTACCCGTGCACGCAGGGCAGCTCACTCCTGCTTCGCGGCGGACACGTCGGCGCAGAGGACTCCCCTGTTGCCGTCCTGGTCGGCGATCACGGTGAGCGAGGGCGCGTTGCTGTCATCGACGACGGTGCCGCCCGCGGCGACGGCGGCGGCGATCCGTTGCGCGGCCACCTCGGGCGCCACATAGACCTCGACGTGGAACCGCTGACGCGACGTCTCCTGCTCGTCGGCTTCTCCGAACCACAGGTTCGGTACCCGTCCCGAGGCGTCCCGGATCTCGTCGCCGGGGGTGCCGCGGCCCTGGGCCTCGGCGCTCCCGGTCAGCAGGGCGGCCCACACGGGGGCGATGGTCGCGGAGCGCGCCGTGTCGAGGCCGAGCTCGATGTCGCTGACCGATGCCGGGTCGGCGCCGAGGTTGTGGTCGGCGGCGATCTGGGTGATCCGTCGCGCGAGGTCGACGTCCTGCTGGGTCACCCATTCGATGACGTGTTCGGTGCCGTCGTCTTCGCGGTAGATGGCGTCGTCAGTGACCAGCTTGAGGTCGACGTACCCGTTGCCGATCGCCACGCGCGGGTGGTGTCCGAGCGTGTCACCCGCCTCGCCCACCGCGGCGACGAACCGTGCGCCGGTCCCGAAGTCGTCGACCAGGTAGCGGGCATGCAGTCCCTGGGCGAGCTTGCGCCAGTCGGTCAGGTTCGCCTCGGCGATCTTTTCGCCCATCAGCATGTCCATGAACGGGGACCCTATCCCCGACTCAGCTCCCGCCGGGTGCGGCGGGACTGGACGACCGCCACGACGACGACGCCGATGATGCCGGCCGGGATCAGGACGGGGACCCCGATCACCATGGCGACGAGCACGAGACCGTCGGCGGGCGACAGGGTGCAGCCGAACCCGATTCCTTCACAGCTGCCGGGTGGTACGTCCTTGTCGAGCGTCAGGTAGCCGACGAGGACGGCGACGGCGGGCAGCACCCAGAGGATGCCGAGGGTCCAGAGGTAGGGCTTGAGCTGGCGCATGCCGCCCAGTCTTCGGGTCGTGGGCGGCATGCCACCTGCGTCTCCGTACTCAGATCCGGTGCCCAGATCGGGCTCTCAGTGCCAGTCGCTGATCTGCACGTCCCGCGGCGCGGGAGCGCCCTCGCCGGTCTCCACCAGCGACTTCATGCTCATCAGGAAGGAGCCCCACTTGGTGCTGCAGTGGTGCATGAACTCACCGGGCTCCTGCCAGCCAACGTGGCGGAACAGCACGATCGTGTACTCGTCCTCCTGGCGCAGCCGCCACTCGATCGTCGTGCCGATCCACTCCTCGGGACCGTCGGCCACGCGCCAGGTGACCCGCTCCGACGGCTTCGCCTCGACGACCTCCATGTCGAAACCGTCGAGCGGCGGGAAGCGGAACTCGAGTACGCCGCCGACCTCCCCACTCCCCTTCGTGTCGTCGGTCCACCAGCCGGCCAGCCCGTCGACAGTCGTCAGTGCGTCGTACACCTTCTGGGGCGACTCGGTCCTCATGCCGACCCTGTGCAGAATGTCCACCATCTCGAATCTCCTTGATCTCTTCAGTGCTGCTCGTTGTCCTGCTACTTGTCGTCTTGCTTGTCCCGTTGGGTGCGCTGGATCGCCTCGGCGATCCGCTTGATCCGCTGCATCCGGGCGTCCCAGGCCGTGCCCACCGACTCCAGCTGGGCCACCGCGCGGGCGAGCTGCGCCTCGTCGATGACGTAGCGCTTCTCCCGCCCCTCGCGCGTCGCCCGGACCAGTCCGACCCGGTCCAGGACGCCGAGGTGCTTGGCCACGGCCTGCCGGGTGACCGGGAGCTGCTGGCCGAGTGTCGTCGCGGTGCCCTGTCCGTCGACCAGCAGCAGGTCGACCATGCGGCGCCGGGTCGGATCCCCGATCGCCGACCAGAGCTCGTCGTCGACCTGTTCGGCCACCGCGGTGGTCATCGCGGTGACCGGCCCTGCGCCTGCAGCGTGGCGACGTACGGCGCGATCCGTGGCAGGTAGAAGTCCCAGCCGGTGTTGTGCTCGCGGTACTGCTCCTCGAGGACGGCCGCCTCCCAGCCCATCTCGCGGAAGCCGGACTCGGTCATCTTGAGCAACGTCCCGCCCTGTGAGGGGGTCAGGTCGAAGGTGACCAGCAGCGAGTTGCCCTCCCCCGCGACCTGGTCGGCCGGGTGCGTCCAGCGGAACGTGAACGACCGCGGCGGACGCGCGTCGACGACGGTGAACGGCACCACTGCCCCATCGGCGGCGGGGTCACCGAAGACGATCTCCCCCACTGCCCCGGGCACCGGCTCGTACCTCGCGTCGTCCGGCCACCACTCCTTGAGGTGCTCCGGGCTGCTCACCACCTCGAAGACGATCTCGGGCGTCGCCTCGACGTAGATCTCGCGCTCGATGGTCCCGAACTCCATGACTTCCTCCTGCAACTGTTGGTTGCACATGAGGTTAGACCAGGATTCGGCAATGCGCAACCAAGGGTTGCAAGTGGCTGTTCGTTGAAGTCAGAGGCCGCGGACGCGGACCAGTACGCCGATCTTGTCGATCCGGTGCTCGGGGTTGTCGAACCGGTCGGCCCAGAAGTTCCCGGCGGCGTGGTCCTCGATGGTGGCGCAGGTCGAGAGCGTGATCATCGCGCGGGTGGGCTCGACGCCGGGCTTTCCGGGTACGGCGGCGCGCTGCCGGCGCAGCGACTCCGGCGAACGGAACGACGTCTCGCGCGTGGTGGTGATCCGGTAGACGTACCGGCTGTCCCCTGCGTCGACGTACACCTCGTCGCCCGGGCGTAGGCGCGGCAGGAACTCGAAGGCCCTCGTGGACGACAACCGGTGCGCCGTGACCTGGTAGTTGCCGACTCCCCCGGGCCCGGTGCCACCGCGCGGGCCGTGCGGGCTGGCGGCGTTGCCGCGGTTCTGGATGGCGGTGCCGGGTGCATCGTCGGTCCAGCCGCGGTACGGGACGACCGTGAGGTCGCGGAGCCTCAGCGCGGGGATCGACAGGGTTGCGCGCTGCGGGCGGCCGTCGCCGGCCAGCACCTCGTCCTCGGGCTCGGGCTCGGTGGTGGGCTCGGACTCCCCCGTCGCTTCCCCCGTCGCTTCCTCCGACGGTGACGCTGTCGTGTCGGCGCGGTCGAGCTCGATCTCGGGCGCGACCTGGTCGGGCTCGGAGGAGCACCCGACGAGCAGCGATCCCGCCAGCAGCAGGACGCCCAGCAGCACCAGGACGCGAGCCGAGCGGGGCATGCTGCGAGCGTAGCCAGCAGTCGGTTGGGTACCAGCGGGCCATGAACAACCAGCGGTTTCGGTTCGCGTTCGCCCCGGCGTACCGGTTGCCCGCCATGGTCTTCGCCGTGACGGACCGTACGGCGTGGGTCGAGGTCGCCGACGGCCGGCTTCACGTCCGCTTCGGCCCGTGGTCGATGACGACGGGTCTCGACAACGTCGCCGACACCACCGAGACCGGTGGCTTCGCGTTCCTGAAGACGGCCGGACCTCCGCATCTCTCGTTCACGGACAAGGGAGTCACGTTCGCGACCAACCCCGAGCGGGCCGTCTGCGTCCGGTTCCACGAGCCTGTTCGCGTCCTGGATCCGACCGGACACCTGCTCCATCCGGGGGCGACAATGACCGTGGCCGACCCGTCGGCGCTGATCCGGGCCCTGGAGGGACCATGACCGAACCGTCCGCCGAGCACACGCGCCCCGAGGGCGTCGACGACGCCACGGTCGAGGCGCTGGGCAAGCTGTCGGAGGCGCTCGAGGTGATCGAGGACGCCCGCGGCCAGCTCTACCACTTCCATCGATTGATCGGACGCGGCGATCTCGCGCTCGGGAGGGCCGTCGACATGCTGCGCGACGCCGGGCACACCGACCTGGCCGAGCGCATCCAGCGCGAGCTGGTCGGCCGCAACGTGATCCGCGACCGGTGGACGTTCCAGATCGTCGAGGACTTCGACGACGGCTACTACGCGACGTTCCGAGCCCTGGAGCAGGAAGCACGGGACCAGCTGGTCGCTGGTCGCCGCCACCTCTACGAGGCGGAGATGAAGGAGCAGCGGCGTACCCACGGCCACCCCGAACACACGGCCCGCCCCGCGGACGAGAACTGACCGATCTCACCCGAAGCGGGCGAGCAGGACCCATCGAGTACCCCTAGGGTCCTTGCTATGGCCTCCACCGGCGCGACGAGCGCACCAGGCCCCAGCGCGATCCTGAAGCTCATCCTGCTCGGCGCCATCGTCGGCATTCCGGCCGCGTTCGTGGCCTGGTTGTTCCTGGGGGTCGTGCACGCGCTCGAGGAGCTGCTCTGGACCGACATCCCCGATGCCCTCGACCGCGACCTGCCGCCGTGGTGGCTGGTCCTCCTGCTCCCGGTGCTCGGCGCCCTCGTCGTGTACGTCGCCCGCCGGTTCCTCCCCGGCGACGGCGGGCACCGACCGCTCCAGGGCATCGGCGGACCACCGATGCCGTGGCAGCACGCACCCAGCGTCGCCCTCGCCGCGATCGGCACCCTGGCGTTCGGCGCCGTGCTCGGACCCGAGGCGCCACTGATCGCACTCGGCTCGGTGGTGGGGATGTTCGTGGCCCAGCAGGCCAAGCTTCAGGGCCCCGCCCAGAACGTCGTCGCCCAGGCGGGGTCGTTCTCGGCGGTGTCGGCGCTGTTCGGTGGCCCCCTCGTCGCGGGCGTCCTGTTCCTCGAGGGCGCCCTCGCCGCCGGGATCGGGATCGCCTTCCTCCTGCCGGGATTCGTGGCGGCCGCGGTCGGCTACCTGCTCTTCATCGGGCTCGGCTCGTGGGACGGGCTCTCCACGAGCCCGCTCTCGGTGCCCGACCTCCCGGCGTATGAGGGGACCCTCGTGGTCGACCTGCTGCTCGCGGTGGTCGTCGGCGTGCTCACCGCCGTCCTGATGGGCTTCGTCCGCTCCGGTGCCATGCGGGTCGACGTTTTCGCGCGCCGTCCCGGACGGATGCTGGTCGCGCTCGTGCTCGGCGGGCTCGCCGCCGGCCTGGTCGCCATCGCGGCTCGCCTGCTCGGGGGCAACTCCCAGGACGTGCTCTTCTCGGGGCAGGCGGCCGTTCCCGACGTGGTGGCCGAAGGCTCGGGCAGCGTGCTCGTCGTGCTGCTCGTCGCCAAGGCGCTGGGGTACGCCATCTGCCTGGGCTGCGGCTTCCGTGGCGGCCCGGTCTTCCCGGCGATCTTCCTCGGCGTCGCGATCGCCACCTTCGCGGTCATCTTCCTCGACACCTCACCCACGTGGGCGGTGGCGGTCGGGGCGGCGGCGGGGCTGACGGCCGGGACCGGACTGGTCTTCAGCGGGCTCGTGTTCAGCATGCTGCTGGTCGGTACGGGCGGCCTCGACGCGCTCCCCGCAGCAGTGTTCGCCGGCACCTCCGCGTGGCTGGTGCGGGCAATGCTCGAGAAGCGGCTAGCGACCGAGCCGGCGCCAGCGCCCGCTGGGTAACGTGGCGCACGTGCCTCACCAGCCGACGCCGTACCTCCGCGTGGACCTCAGGCGGTTGCGGGCCAACATCCGCGACGTCGCCGAGCGCGCGGCCGCCTCGGGCGTGGCCCTGCGGCCGCACGTGAAGACCCACAAGTGCGTCGAGATCGCCCGCCTGCAGCTGGACGCGGGCGCCGTCGGCATCACCGTCGCCACCGTCGGCGAGGCGGAGACGTTCGCCCGGCAGGGTCTCGAGGACATCTTCGTCGCCTTCCCGCTGTGGCTCGACGACGTGGCGTCCCGCCGGCTACGCGACCTGCTGCCCACCACCACGCTCACGCTCGGCCTCGACTCCGAGGAGGGTGCCGCGCGGGCCGGGATGCTGCTCGGGAACCCCGCCGAGCCGATCCGGTTCCTGGTCGAGGTCGACTGCGGGCAGCACCGCAGCGGCGTGCTCCCGCGGGATGCCGGCCGGGTCGCCGAGGTTGCCGCCCGCTGCGGTCTCGACGTGCGCGGGGTCTTCACGTTCCCCGGGCACAGCTACGCGCCCGACCACCTGGTGGGCGCGGCCGTCGACGAGTCCGAGGCGCTCCGGGAAGCGGTCGAGAGCCTGCGCGCGGTCGGCATCGAGTCGGAGGTCGTCAGCGGTGGTTCCACACCCAGCCTCGCGGGCGCCGACACCGACGTGCTCACCGAGCTCCGGCCCGGGGTCTACGTGTTCGGCGACGCCCAGCAGTGGGAGCTCGGGACGATGCCACCCGACTCGATCGCCCTGACGTGTCGCAGCACCGTCGTCAGCCACGCGGGCGGTCGGCTGGTGCTCGACGCCGGCAGCAAGGCGCTCGGCGCCGACCGGGCGCCGTACGCCACCGGTTGGGGCCGCCTGCTCGAGCACCCGGACGCCCGGATCGTCCTGCTCGCCGAGCACCACGCGGTCGTCGACCTCGGCGACGGCCAGCCGCTCCCGCCCCTGGGGTCGGTCGTCGACGTCGTGCCCAACCACGTGTGCAACGCAGTGAACCTCCACGACGACCTGTACGTCGAGGACAACGGCGAGCTCCGCGTCTGGCCCGTGGCGGCACGCGGTCAGAACTCCTGAGCGGGCCTCACCTACGATCGACGCCATGCGCCCGCGCCCGATCGTCACCGTTGCCCTCATGCTCGCCCTGTCCGGCCTGGCCGCCTGCAGCGGCGACGACGGAAGCGACACCGCGAACGACCCGGCCGGCGACACGACGAGCGACGTACAGACCGTCGACTGCACCTACCCGGAGGACTCGGCCGGCGCCGCGAAGGAGGTCGACGCCCCGTCGGCCGACGCGCCCGCCGAGGGCAGCGTCGACGTCACCCTCACCACGAGCGTCGGGGACCTCAAGGCCACGCTCGACCAGGAGGCCACGCCCTGCACCACGCACTCGTTCGTGTCGCTGGCCGAGCAGGGGTACTTCGACGCCACGTCCTGCCACCGACTCACCACCCAGGGCATCTTCGTGCTGCAGTGCGGTGACCCGACCGGCACCGGCACCGGCGGCCCCGGCTACTCCTTCGACGACGAGCTGAGCGGCGACGAGGCCTACCCCGCCGGCACGCTCGCGATGGCCAACGCCGGCCCGAACACCAACGGGTCGCAGTTCTTCATCGTCTACGAGGACACCCAGCTGCCCCCGGCGTACGCCGTGTTCGGCACCGTCGACGAGGCCGGCATCAAGACCGTGCAGGAGGTGGCCGGGAAGGGCACCGACACCGGTGCACCCGACGGCGCCCCCAAGACGCCCGTCGAGATCGAGTCCGTCACCGTCAACTGACCCGTCGCCAACTTCGCGCTGACCAGTCAGAAAGTTTCTGACGGGTCAGCGTTCTAGAGGGGGAACGAGACTCCGGTCAGCTGTTCCGAGCGGTCCCAGAGGGCTCGGGCGAGAGCGGGGTCGCCGGCATCGGAGCTGCGGCCGACCAGGCGCGGCCAGCCGAGCATCTCCCCCGGCCCCGACGGGCCGACGTAGGAGTTGCCCGGCAGGTCCATGGTGGCGGCGTACACCGTGCACAGCGCGCCCTGCCACGCGGGCATCCCGACCAGCGCGTTGCCGACGTTGGAGAGCCAGGTGAAGGCGCGGTTGCCGGTGTTGAGCTGGATGCCGGTCGAGGTGTAGCCGGGGTGGGCACCCGTCGCGCGCAGGGTCGAGCCGGCCGCGGTCAGCCGGCGCTGGAGCTCGGCGAGGAACAGCAGGTTCGCGAGCTTCGACTGGGCGTACGCCGGGTACCCGTGGTACTCGCGCCGCTCCCAGTCGAGGTCGTCGACGTCGAGCTCACCGGCCCAGTGGGACGCCGAGCCCACGACGACGACCCGGTCGGTCAGCCGCGGCAGCAGGAGGTTGGCCAGGGCGAAGTGGCCCAGGTGGTTGGTGGCGATCTGGGTCTCGAACCCGTCGACCGTCCGCGCGAAGGGCACGCCCATCACGCCCGCGTTGTTGACCAGGACGTCGACCTCGCCGACCTCGTCGGCGAACGCGCGCACCGACGCCAGGTCGGCGACGTCGAGCCGGCGTACGTCGACCTTCCCGGACAGGTCCCGCGCGACGGCGGCGCCCTTGTCGGTGTTGCGGACCGCCAGCACCACCTCGGCGCCGAACGCCGCGAGGATCCGGGCGGCCTGCAGGCCGATGCCGCTGCTCGCTCCCGTGACGACGAACCGGCGCCCGTCCTGCCGGGGCACCTCCACCCACGCCGGCGTGCGGCGACGGCGGGCCATCAACGGTCGTCGCGCTGGACGTACTCGATGGGGCCACCGACCTGGACCGTGCGGCCGACCGTGCAGAGGCGATCGCGGGTCTGCTCCATGGCCCGCGGCAGGAACTCCCGGGCCCGGTCGCCGTCCTCCCCCTCGGGGAAGGTGATGTCGAAGGTGAGCGTCAGGCCGACCATGCGGTTGCCCTGCTCGTCCCGGATCTTGTGCCCCTCGGCGCGTACGTCGAAGGACTCGGCGCGGGCGCGCTTGCCGGTGATCAGGCCGACGTCGATGGCTCCGCAGCCCGCCATGGCCGCCAGGAACAGCTCCACCGGCGTGAAGTCGGTGTCGTCGCCACCCCGGCCGATGGGGAGCACTCCCCCACGCCGGTTGGTCACCTGGTAGCGGCCGTCGTCGGCCAGGGACAGGTCGATGTAGCGCAGGGTCTGGTCGTCCATGCGGGCCAGCCTGCCAGACGGCTCAGAGGTGGAAGTAGCGGCGCAGGCCGCGTCCGCGGCGCTCCTGCTCACGGGCGAGCTCCACGGTGCGCAGGAGTGCGGGATCCTGATCCGTGTGAGCCCGTCCTTCGACGATCACGTTGGCCAGGTGCAGCTGCGTGGTCATGGAGGTCTCATCCCTTTCGGCCCGCTTTCGGGCCAGTCAACTGTAATGAACATTGCCGCTTGGGCGACTATTACAGTGTACGCGGGACGAGGGTGGCGTCCGGCATCACCGCGCGGGTGATGTCGGACACCACGAACAAGCCTCAGATGGGCTCAGCGGATGACGATGACCGGCACCGTGCGGTCGCCGTACACGACCCGACTCGTCGGGTTCGAGACCACCTGTCGGGAGACGACGTTGCGGCGCCCGAGGAGCATCAGGGAACCGGCCACCTCGTCGTTGCGCGGCGACTTCGCCAGCATCTTCTTCAGCTCCGCGACCGAACCGATCTCTTCCTCCGGGTAGAAGCCGCTCCAGGACCCGCCGGTCAGGCTGACCATGCCGCTACGGCCGCGCGCCTTCTTCGGCACGTTGAACTTCACCGGCACCTTGATCGAGTCGCCGCCTCCGGTGAGGACCGCCCTGAGGACGAGGGGCTTGCCCGACCTGGCGAGCGCCGGAGACCGGCGCTTGACAGGTACCCACGAGCCGGCGCGCTTCTGCTGCACCGCAGACAGCCGCCACATCTCGGCGCCGTCCTCGACCTCGCCGGCCACGTCGATCGACGAGACCGTGACGCCCCGGAGGGTGCTGAGGTAGTAGACGACGTCGGCGACGTCGAACGACGCGTCGAAGGTGATGTCGAACTCGGAGGCGAACCGGTCGGTCGAGGACAGCGTGAAGGGCCGACCGTTCTCCTTGCCGCGGATCGTCCAGCCCTGGAGCTCCGAGCCGGCCTGGATGCCGTCGATCACGACGTCGTGGGTCGCGATCTGCTGGTAGAAGGTGGTCTGCGCGTTCGCGTCCGGGAGCGACACGAAGCTGCTGCCCTCGTGGGAGCGCTCGCCGTACGAGACGCTCGAGGTGACCTCGGTCAGGGCCGGAAGGGCGCCGAAGCGCGCGGTGATGCCGGTCGTGCGGTCGTCGGTGACGGTGCCGGCCGGGGCGCCGAGGTTCGCGACCTTGAACGGCGAGCCCAGCGGGTCGCCCTGCACGTAGATCGCGTCGGCGGGGTGCAGCGTCATCGTCGTCCGTCCGGTGAACGAGGCCGGGTGGCCGAAGCCCACGACCTTGCCGTCGCAGACGCTGGTGGCGGTGCCGACGCCACCCTGGGTGACCTCGCCGTAGGACATCGCTGCGGCCATGTTGCCGCCGGCCTCCATGGTGTCGATGTCGACGTCGGCCGCAGCCGCCGGAGCGGCCGCCATCTGGTACGCCCGGCTCGGCAGGTAGCGGGCGTCCCGCTTCTTCTGGGCCGTGAACGCCTGCTTGAGGCGTGAGGTGCGGATGCCGGAGACGCCGAGGGGCACCTGGAGCTCCACGAAGCCCTGGTCGGCCTGGGCTGCGGTGACCCGCGAGCCACGAGCGATCTGCTGCGCCGCCCGACCGGAGACGTCGATCCGCCGCGAGGAGCCGACCATGTAGTCGTCCATCTGCTCGAACGGCGTCACGCCGGCGACCCACGAGTTGCCGTAGGAAAGGCCGTACGCGACGGCACCGATCAGCTCGTCGTCGGCGTTGTAGACCGGAGACCCCGACATGCCCTGCCAGATTCCGTGCGACCTCGTCGGGCACGGGTGTGGAGAAGGTGGCCGGGTCGACCTCGACCATGACCATGTCGATGCCCGGCGCGATGCCGTTCCCCATCACTCCCGAGCACGGTGCCGCTGAACGAGGCGGGCGTGGTGCCCGCTGACGACGGTGCTGCCGGTGACGACGTCATCCGCGACCAGATCGTCGATGGCGGCGGGAGTCGCGCAGTCCTCCGGCGGGTCCGCCTGGGCGGGACCCGTCGAGACGATGGCGGCGCCGCCGAGGACGGCGAGCGTCAGGGCGGCGGTGCCGGCGAGCCGGCGACGTCGGCGCAGGTCGGTGTGCTGCAGGTGCATGGAGTCCCCATCCGAGAAAAGTGGGGTCCACCCAACGTGACGACCCCCCGGTATGACGCGCGACACGGGAGCGGCCAGAAGGTTGCCCCCACGCCTCGGCCGGGGAAAGGTATCCGGGTGTGACGGTGAAAATCTCGGAAACCCGCCGGTTGCCGCCGAGTCGATACCGATGAGCCGGCAGGTGGCGGTGGCCGCGACCGGACGCCAGGCGCTCGAGGCCGGGCCTGGGAGTCGCGGCCGAGGGCGGGAACGCCGTCGACGCCGCGCTGGCGGCCGCCTTCGTCGCCATGGCGACCGAGCCGGGCATGGTCAGCTTCGCCGGCGGGTGCTACGTCTCGATCTGGCCGGCCGACGGGGACCCGGTCGTCGTCGACGGGAACGTCGAGATGCCGGGACGAGGACTGCCCGAGGAGCGCTTCGGCCGCGGCGTGCGCGAGGTGGTCACGACGTACGGCGGCGGCGTGACCATGCACGCGGGTCACGGCTCGGTGGCGACGCCCGGCATCGTGCCGGCGTTCGCGATGGCGCACGAGGGCTACGCGCGGCTGCCGTGGTCGCGGCTGGTCGGGCCTGCGGCGTCGGCGGCCCGGCACGGGTACCCGATGAGCCATGCCGCCGCGCGCTACCTGTCGATCACGGCCGACAGCCTGTTTGCCACGGACCCCGAGGCGCACGAGCTCGTGACCCGCCCCGACGGCTCACTGCTCGCCGGCGGCGAGGAGGCCCGCAACGCCCACCTCGCCGACGTCCTCGACGACCTCGCCACCAGCGGGCCCGGGCTGTTCGCCGAGGGTGCCGTCGGTGCGGCGTTGGTGGCCGAGATGGAGCACGGCGGCGGGCTGGTGACGGGCGAGGACCTCGCGGCGTACCTGCCGGTGCTGCGGCCGGCGTACGTGCTGGACGTCGGCGACTGGAGCATCGCCACCAACCCACCCCCGTCGGTCGGAGGTCCGATGCTGGCCGCGATGCTCAACGAGCTGGCGCGCCGCGGCGACTGGACCTGGTCGGACGCGCTGGAGATCCAGCACGCGGTGCTGACCTACCGCACGTCGGTGCACGACTACTCCGAGGACCTCGACCAGGACGGGCAGGACCTGCTCGCCACCATCGACGAGCACGGCATCGCCGGCCTCCGCGGCTCGGCGTCCACGGCGCACATCTCGGCCATCGACGACGAGGGCACCGCGTGTGCGGTCACCATGAGCAGCGGGTACGGCGCGGGGCTGTGCATCCCGGGCACCGGCATCCTGCTGAACAACTGCCTCGGCGAGGCCGAGCTCAACCGGCACGGGCTGCACGCCGTACCGCCCGGCACCCGGCTGGCGTCGAACATGGCCCCGACCACGGGCCGGGCGGCCGACGGCCGGTCGTTGGCCATCGGCTCCCCCGGCGCCGACCGGATCACCACCGCGTTGATGCTGGTGCTCGGGCAGGGCTGCCTGCACCGGGCGGACCTGCAGCACGCCATCTCGCGGCCGCGGCTGCACCTGCGCTTCGGCGACGGCGGGTTCACGGCGGAGTACGAGCGCGACGCCGACCTGGCCGCCGCGGTCGCCGCCAGTGGCCTGCCGGGCCACGAGTACCCCGAGCCGCACATGTACTTCGGCGGCGTCGGGGCCGCCCATCGCGAGGCCGACGGAACCCTCGAGGCGGCCGGCGACGAGCGGCGCGAGGCCGCCGTCGGGGTCTCGTGACGGCCTGGGGGCGTGACATGAGCGATTGCGGACCAGCATCTAGGGTGGCCGCGTGACGACCAACCCGTTCCGGAGCCTGCAGCGCTCGGAGGCCGAGGCCCGGTTCGACCTCCTCGACGTCGAGGAGTACGACGTCATGCTGGACCTGGCAACGGACGTCGAGAGGTTCCGCTCGATCACCACCGTGACGTTCACGTCGAAGGGTGGTCCGACGTTCGCCGACCTGAAGCCGGACACGGTCAACGAGATCCGGTTCAACGGGAGCCCGCTCGACCCGGACCTGCTCGACCGCGGGCGGCTGCCGCTCGAGACGGTCGCGGGGCGCAACGAGCTGGTCGTCGACGCGACGATGCGGTTCCGCAACGACGGCGAGGGGCTGCACCGCAGCGTCGACCCGGCCGACGGGCGCCACTACGTCTACGGCATGTGCTTCATGGACGCCGCCCCCAGCGTGTTCGCCTGCTTCGACCAGCCCGACCTCAAGGCGCCGTACGCCGTGCACGTCACCGCGCCCCGCGACTGGGTCGTCATCGGCAACTCCCCCGGCGAGCAGGTGGAGCCCGGCCAGTGGGAGTTCGAGCGCACCCAGCCGCTGTCGACGTACTTCGTGACGGTGGTCGCCGGGCCCTACCACGTGGTCCGCGAGGAGCACGACGGAATCCCGCTCGGCCTCAGCGCCCGGCAGAGCATCGCCGCCGCCCTCGACGCAGACGCCGAGGAGCTGTTCACGCTCACCGAGCAGTGCTTCGACGAGTTCCACCGGCTGTTCGGGATCCGCTACCCGTTCGGCGAGTACCACCAGGCGTTCGTGCCGGAGTTCAACGCCGGGGCGATGGAGAACCCGGGGTGCGTGACGTTCCGCGACCCGCTCGTCTTCACGTCGCGGGTCACCCGCGGTGTCCGCATCCAGCGCGCGACCACCCTCGCCCACGAGATGGCCCACCAGTGGTTCGGCAACATCGTGACCCCGAAGTGGTGGGACGACCTGTGGCTCAACGAGTCGTTCGCCGAGTACATGGGCAACCGGGTCACCGCCGACGTCACCCAGTACGCCGACGCCTGGACGCACAACTCCCACGCGCGGCGCCAGTGGGGGCTGATGGCCGACCAGGCTCCGAGCACCCACCCGGTGGCCGGCAACGGCGCCGTGGACGCGACGGCCGCGCTGCAGGACTTCGACGGCATCTCCTACGCCAAGGGCTCCAGCATCCTCAAGCAGCTCAACACCAGCGTCGGCGACGAGGTGTTCCTCGGCGGCGCGATCGACCACTTCGAGCGACACCGGTTCGGCAACGCCACCCTGCACGACCTGCTCGGGAGCTGGGAGCGCGCCGGGGCCGGTGACCTCTCGACGTTCGCCAGCAGCTGGCTGCTCACCACCGGTCCGGACGCGATCGTGCTCGACCGCGGCGCGGGCGTGCTGCGGCGTACTCCCCCGGCCGACCATCCGGCCGACCGGGCGCACACCTTCCGGATCGCGACCGCCCCGCCCGGCGCGCCCTGGTCGACGCAGACCGTGACCGTGGCCGGCGAGGAGACCGACGTCGACATACCGGCGGGCGCGGCCGTGCTGCTCGACCCCTACGAGGACACGCTGGGCCCTGGTCCGGCCCGACCCGGTGACCGTGGCGATGCTCAAGACGGTGCCGCCCGGACCCGACGACGCGATGCTGCGTGCCGGGATGTGGAACAACGTCCGCAGCGCGTTCCACAACGCCGAGATCGACCCCGCCGACGTGCTGGACCTGCTCGAGGTCTGGATGGGCGCCGAGGACTCCGACGACGCGGTCTACTACACGATGCCGTGGGCGATCCAGAAGGTCGCTCCGCTCACCGGGGACCACGAGGCCGTCGCTGGCCCGCATCCACGCCGTGTCCCGGTCCCTGCTCGCGGCGGCCGCACCGGGTTCGACGATGCAGCTCGCGGCCTACCAGGCCACCGTCGACTCCGCCGGGGACCCGGCGACGCTCCGGGCCTGGCTGGCGGGCCGCGACCTGCCGACCGGCCTCGAGATCGATCTCGACCTGCGCTGGCGCACGCTGGTCCGGCTGGCCGTCCTCGGCGCCGTCGACCGCGCCCACCTCGACGCCGCGCTGGCCGACGAGCCGACCGCCCGCTCGCGGGTCGAGCACGCCAAGGCGACGGCGTCGCTGCCCGACGAGGAGGCCAAGGCCTGGGCGTGGCAGCGGTTCAGCGGCGAGGTCGACGTACCGAACTACGAGCTCGAGGCGGCCGGGCTCGGTCTGTGGCGGGTCGGGCAGGACCTCCTCACCGAGCCGTACGTCGACCGCTACTTCGACGAGCTCCCCGGCACGGTCGACGTACGCCAGGGATGGGTTCTGGGAGACGCCGCCCAGTCGTTCTTCCCGATCACGTCGCTGACCGACAAGACGCTGGCCCGCGCCCGCGAGATCGTCGACACCGACGGCCTCGACCCCGCCCTGCGGCGCGCCGTCGTCGACCGCACCGACGACCTGGCCCGGAGGATCGCGGTCCGCCAGGCCTACCCCGCGCCATGAGCGCCCGCCCGCGTCGCCCCGGCCCGACGGTCCGGGTCCGCGTGCGCGAGCTCACCGCCGAGGGCGAGCAGCGGCACGAGGACCGGGTCGCCACCGAGGAGCCCCTGGAGATCCGGCTCGCCTGGCCCGGCGCCGAGCCGCGGCGGGTCTGGGTGACCATGCGGACGCCCGGTCACGACTTCGAGCTCGCCGCTGGATGGCTGCTGCACGAGGGAATGACGGGTCCCGGCGCCATCCGCGAGGTCGCGTACTGCACCGACGTCACGCTGAGTCCCGAACAGGAGTTCAACGTCGTCACGGTCACCCTCGGCGAGCCGCCGGCGGCAGATCCCGGACACCGCCACACCGCGCTGACGACCGGGTCGTCCGCGTGCGGGGTGTGCGGCAAGGACAGCGTCGACGCGGTCCTGGACATGCCGCGCGGGAAACCCTGGTCCGGCGACCCGATCCCGGAGGACGTGGTCCGGACCCTGCCCGACCTGCTGCGCGACGCCCAGCCGGTCTTCGACCGCACCGGCGCCGTGCACGGGGCGGCGCTGGTCAACGCCGCCGGCGAGGTGCTCGTCGTACGCGAGGACATCGGGCGGCACAACGCCGTCGACAAGGTCACCGGCGCCCGCGTGCTCGCCGGCCAGTCCCCCGCCGAGGCCTGCCTGGTGGTCAGCGGGCGGGCCGGTTTCGAGCTGGCCCAGAAGGCCGTCGCGGCCGGCATCGGGGCGCTCGTCGCGGTGGGGGCGCCGTCCAGCCTGACCGTGCGGCTCGCGCACGAGACCGGCCTCCGGCTCTACGGGTTCACCTCGGCCAGGCGATGTGTGGCGCTACACCACGTGATGCACCCGCTGCTGCCCGCGTGACACGCCCGGGCATTTGTGTGGGAGCGCGATGTCCGCAACGGTGGAGGGGTACTGACAGCCATCGGCAGGAGAAAGCAGTTGCTCACCCTCACCGAGAACGCCAGCACGATCGTCAAGGACATCGCCGACCAGATGCCGGAGGTCAGCGGCCTGCGCATCACCAGCGAGGACTCGTCCCAGCCCGCCTTCGAGGTCTCCCCCGCAGCCGCGGCGGAGCCCGGCGACGCGACCGTCGAGCAGGGCGGCGCGACCGTCTTCCTCGACGAGAACGCCTCGACCCAGCTCGACGACAAGGTGCTCGACGCCGCCGTCGACCAGCAGGGCGGCGTGCAGTTCGCCCTGATGGTTCAGGGATAGTCAATCGCCGGTTGAGGTGCGAAGGCCGCCTGGCGGCCTGAGCCTCGAAACCCCGCAACACGATGCAGGGCGGTGACCACGTGGTCGCCGCCCTGCATCGGTTACGGGGTTTCGACGCGCTCGCGCGACTTCGTGCCTCAGTCGCGTCGCTTGCTCAACCTGGCTGGGCCCACGCGACGCGCTCGTTCCTCGCGCGCCGCTGCCCAGCTCAACGGCGTGGGTCCGTCGTTCTGTCGGCGGACGGTCCTACGGTCGCCCCGTGCGCTTGCTCCACACCTCCGACTGGCATCTCGGGCGGTCCTTCCACCGGGAGGGCATGCTCGAGCACCAGGCGACGTACGTCGACCACCTGATCGACGTCGTCGAGCGCGAGCGCGTCGACCTGGTGGTCGTCGCCGGTGACATCTACGACCGGGCGCTGCCACCCGTCGACGCGGTCCACCTCGCCGACGAGGCGTTCGCCCGGCTGGCGGCGTCCCGCGCCCGCGTGGTGGTCACCAGCGGCAACCACGACTCCGCGCAGCGGCTGGGCTTCGGTTCCCGGCTGATCGACGCCTCCGGCGTCCACATCCGCACCGACCACCGCACGGTCGGCAGCGCCGTCGTCGTCGAGAACGACCACGGCCCGGTCGCCGTCTACGGCCTGCCCTACCTCGATCCCGACGCACTCCGCGAGCCCTGGTCGCTCCCCGGCCGCAGCCACGAGGCGGCCCTGACCGAGGCCATGCGCAGGGTCCGGGCCGACCTCGACTCCTGGACCGTGCGCCCGCGCTCGGTCGTGCTCGCGCACGCCTTCGTGGCCGGCGCGCAGCCGAGCGACTCCGAGCGCGACATCAGCGTCGGCGGAGTCTCGATCGTGCCCACCACGGTGTTCGACGGGGTCGACTACGTCGCTCTCGGGCACCTCCACGGGCGCGCCACCCTCACCGACCGCGTCCGCTACAGCGGCTCGCCGCTCGCCTACTCCTTCTCCGAGGCCCAGCACCACAAGGGCAGCTGGCTGGTCGACCTCGCCCCCGACGGCGGGGTCACGGCCGAGTTCGTGGACGCACCCGTGCCGCGGCCGCTCGCCCGGCTGACCGGTGCGCTCGACGACCTCCTGGCCGACCCTGCGCTGACGCGCCACGAGCAGTCCTGGGTGCAGGCCACCCTCACCGACGACACCCGGCCCATGCACGCGATGGAGCGGCTGCGCCGACGGTTCCCCCATGCGCTCGTGCTCGGGTTCGAGCCGGCCAACCCCGAGCCGCACGCGTTGCCGGTCGCGCGCACGCACGGCCGCAGCGACCACGACATCGCCCTCGACTTCGTGGCCGAGCTGCGCGGCGTACCCGCCACGGAGGCCGAGTCCCGCCTGCTCCGGCGGGCGTGCGACGCCTGCTGCGACGACCGCGACCTCGACACCCTCGTGGCCGGTGGCGCCTGATGCGCCTGCACCGCCTCGAGGCCGCCGCCTTCGGCCCGTTCGCCGACCGGGTCAGCGTCGACTTCGACGCCCTCTCCGACGCCGGGCTGTTCCTGCTCACCGGCGCCACCGGCGCCGGCAAGACCAGCGTCCTCGACGCCGTCTGCTTCGCGCTGTACGGCGAGGTGCCCGGCGACCGCCAGACGGCCAAGCGACTCCGGTCCGACCAGGCGGCCGAGGGTGTGCGACCGCAGGTCAGCCTCGAGGTGACCCTGTCCGGCCGGCGGTTCCGGATCGTCCGCTCACCCGCGTGGGAGCGGCCCAAGAAGCGCGGCAGCGGCCTGACCACCGAGCAGCCGTCGGTGCGGCTCTCCGAGCGACGCGACGGTGCCTGGCACCAGCTGGCCAACCGGCTCGACGAGACCGGCCACCTGATGACCCACCTGGTCGGCATGAACCTCTCCCAGTTCTGCCAGGTCGCGATGCTGCCCCAGGGGCGGTTCCAGGCCTTCCTGCGGGCCCGCTCGGAGGAACGCCACCGGCTGCTGCAGCAGCTGTTCCGCACGTCTCGCTTCGAGGACGTCGAGCGCTGGCTGCGTGACCATCGCCGCGAGCTGCGCCGCCAGTCCGGGCGTCACCACGAGGTCGTGGCCGACCTCGTCAGCCGGGTCAGCGAGACGGCGGGCGCGACCCTCCCGGAGGGGTGGGACCCCCACGACCTCACCGTGGTGGCCGACGGAGAGATCGAGCACTGGTCGGCGCTGCAGCGCGAACGCGCCGTGGTGCGTGCTGCCGAGACGTCCGACGCCGTACGCCGCGCGGCCGACGTCGAGGCCCGGGCGCGGGCAGCCCTCGACCAGGGCCGTCGCCTGGTCGAGCTGCAGCGGGCGCATGCGGAGGCGCTGGCCGCCCACGAGCGCCTCGTCGCCGACCAGCCGACGCAGGAGTCCCGGAGCGCCGCCCTCGGGGCGGCTCGGCGGGCCGGCGCCGTCGTACCCCTCCACGACCTCGCCTCGCGTGCAGCGCCGCCGTTCGTCTGCGGCCAGGGAGCGACAGCAGCGACAGACCGCCGCGGCGGCCGAGCTGCTCGGCTCCGACGTCGACTCCCTCGACCCCGACCTGCTCGACGAGAGCGCGCGTCAGGCCGTGCGGGCCGCCGCCCGCAGCCGTGCGCTGCAGCCACGCGAGGAGGCCCTCGCCGCCGCCCGGCAGGCGGTGCACGACGCCACGGAGCGGATGGCGCGGCTCGAGGCGCGCGGAGGCCGACCTCGCCGACCTGCTCCGCGACCTCCCCGGTGAGCTCCAGCAGGTCACCGAGAAGCACGCAGCCGCCGGGCGGGCCGGCGCGGCGCTGCCGCAGGCGCAGGCCCGGGTCGAGACGCTGCGCCGCCGGCAGCACGCCGGCGCGCTGGCCGTGAACCTCAGCGAGGAGCTCGCCCGCGCCCGCACGCTCCACACGGCCGCCATCGACCGGCTGCACCTGCGCAAGGAGGAGTGGCTGCACCTCCAGGAGGAACGCATCAACGGGATGGCGGCCGAGCTGGCCGGTGCCCTGGCGGTCGGCGACGACTGTCCGGTGTGCGGCTCGGCCGACCATCCGCGGCTGGCCAGCGCCCGCGTCGACGCGCCCGACGCGGCGGCCGAGAAGGCCGCCCGGCGCCGGGTCGACGACGCCGAGGCCGAACGCCTCGCCCACGACGAGCGGGTCCGCGATCTCGTCACCCAGCTCGCCGTTGCCCACGACAACGCGGCCGGTGACGGCGACGCCGCCCAGCAGCTGGTCGCGGCGCAGGGCGAGGTCGACCGGCTCTCCGCCGAGGTGGAGGCGGCCGACCGGCTCGCCGAGGAGGTTGCGGGGCTCGAGGCCGAGCTCGCCCGGGTCCACCAGGCGCGCCACTCCGTCGCGCTCGAGCTCACCGAGATCCGCACCACCGTCGAGGCCCGGCGGGCCGAGACCGCGGCGATCGTGGGCGAGCTGGCCGACGTCCTCGACGGGACGGGCTGTGACTCGGTGCTCGAGCTCGCCCGCCGTCACGATGCGCTGGCAGCGGCCTGCGAGGAGGCCCTCGCCGCGTGGCGCGCCCTGGAGAGCGCCGTCGCCGACCAGGACGAGGCCGACCAGCGGCTCGCGGACGCCGCGTCGGGAGCCGGGTTCGTCGACGCCGTAGCGGCGCTGGCCGCCGTGCTCGAGCCCGACGAGCTGGCCGGGCTCGAGGACGCCGTACGCGAGCACGATCAGGCCCTCGCAGCCGCCGACGCGGTGCTTGCCGACGCCGGGCTGCGGGCCGCGGCCGCCGTACCCCCACCCGACGTGCCGTTCCTCGCCGAGGACCACGCGCTGCGCGAGGAGGCCCTCACGGCCGCCCGTGAGGCGACGGCCCTCGCGCAGGCCCGCGCACAGCGGCTGGCCGGTCTCGTCGCCGGCCTGCGCACCGCCCTCGAGGCCTGGGCCCCGGTGCGCGACGAGCTCGAGCTCGCCACCCGGCTGGCCGCGCTGACCGACGGCACCTCACCCGACAACCGGCTGCAGATGCGGCTCTCGGGCTACGTCCTCGCGTGGCGGCTCGCGCAGGTGGTCGCCGCCGCCAACGAGCGCCTGGCCCGCATGAGCGACCAGCGCTACAGCCTCGAGCACACCGGCCAGAAGGGTGCGGGCGAGACGCGAGGCGGGCTCAGCCTGCTGGTGCGCGACGACTGGTCCGGCGAGACCCGTGACCCGGCCACCCTGTCGGGCGGCGAGACGTTCGTGGTCTCGCTGGCCCTCGCCCTGGGGCTGGCCGACGTGATCGCCCACGAGGTCGGCGGCGCCGACCTCGACACCCTGTTCGTCGACGAGGGCTTCGGTTCGCTGGACGCCGACACCCTCGACGACGTGATGGACACCCTCGACTCGCTGCGCGACGGCGGCCGCGTGGTCGGCGTCGTCAGCCACGTCGCCGAGATGCGCGACCGGATCCCGGTGCAGCTCCGGGTCACCAAGTCGCGCACCGGGTCGGCGATCGCTCTCGCCCGCTGACGCGTGGTTTCGAGACGGGCCGCGAGGCGGCCCTCCTCAACCACCGACAAGTCGTCAGGTCTCCACGGTCCCGTGCTCGGCGTCGTACGTGTCACCGGTCAGCTTCGCCTTCGCGTAGCTGATCAGCGACGTCACCTTGCCGCCCGGCGTGTCCCAGTACTCACCGCGCTCGACGTCCACCCGGATCAGCGAGGCGTTGGGATCCTCCGGCCCCTCGGGCAGCCACGCCTCCGCGAACGTGTTCCAGAGCTCCTTCAGCTTCGCGTCGTCGTCGACGACCTCGGCGCGGCCGGTGATGGCCACCCAGGCGTCACGCGACGAGAACGTCACCGACACCCGCGGCTCCTGGTCGATGGCGCGCACGTGCCCGGTGTCACGGGCCGTGATGAACCACAGCTCCGGTCCCGGGTCCACCTCCTGCCGGGCCATGGGAACGCTCTTCGGCCCGCCGAGCCCGAACGTCGTCATCATGGCGATCGGCATGTCCTGCATGAGCTCGACCAGCTTCTTCGGGTCGCCCTCCTGGTTCATCTGGTTCTCCCTCCCTCGTGGAGTTCCGGCCGTACCCACATCTCGTAGGGCTAGCCTGAGGTCGTGGCATTCGACGTCACGCCCGAGGCCTACACCCGATTCATGGGTCGCTACTCCCTGCCTCTGGCCGTGAAGTTCCTCGACCTGCTCGACCCGCAGCGCGGTCAGCGGGTGCTCGACGTCGGCTGCGGCACGGGCATCGTGACGGCCGAGCTCGCCGAACGGGTCGGTCAGGAGGCGGTGTCCGCGATCGATCCGTCGCCGCCGTTCCTCAGCGCCGTACGGATGCGGCTGCCGCACGTCGACCTGCGCGACGGGCACGCCGAGGAGATGCCGTTCGACGACGACACGTTCGACCTGGCGCTGGCGCAGCTGTCGGTCCACTTCATGGCCGACCCGGCGCGTGGAGTCGCCGAGATGGCACGCGTGGTCCGCCCGGGTGGCACGGTCGCCGCCGTCGTCTGGGACGTGCACGGCGGAGGCAGCCCGCTCGCCGTCTTCTGGCGGGCCGCGCACGCCTTCGACCCCAACGCCATGGCCGCCTCCCCCCTGCCCGGTCCCGAGGACGCCGACCTCACCACGATCTTCGAGCGGGCCGGCCTGCAACCGGACGGAGCTCACCGCGGTCACCGTCCACCGGTGGTTCGACAGCTTCGAGGAGTGGTGGGAGCCCTACCTGCTCGGAGTCGGCCCGGCCGGCGACTTCGTCACGGGGCTGGACGTCGAGCACCCGCGACCGGCTGGCCGCGCAGTGCCGCAACCTGCTCCCGACGCCACCGTTCGACGTCCCCGGGAAGGCCTGGGTCGGCCGCGCCGTCGTGTGATGCCCGGCTGACATCGCGTCGGATAGGTTCGCCTCCATGACCGGACCCAGGCTCGACGAGTCCTTCACCGCACTCCCCTACCGCGCTCTCGGAGACGCCGCGCTGACCCGCGCGCGCGAGCTCGGCGTCCAGCACGCCGACTTCCGGTTCGAGCGGGTCCGCTACCAGAACATCGGGGTGCGCGACGGAGCGCTGCAGGGAGCCAGCGACAACGAGGACCTCGGCTTCGCCGTCCGCGTGATCCACCAGGGAGCCTGGGGATTCGCCTCCGCGGTCGTCCTCACGCCCGAGGAGGCGGCCCGCGCCGCCGAGCGAGCGGTCGAGGTCGCGCTCGTCGCCGGACGGATGACGAGCAGTCCCGTCGAGATCGCACCCGAGCCGGTCTACGACGACGTCACCTGGATCTCGTCGTACGCCGTCAACCCGCTCGACGTGCCGACCGCCGACAAGGTCGCGCTGCTCGTCGACTGGACCGACCGGCTGCGCACCGGTGCCGCCGTCGACCACGCGTCGGCGTCGTTGCAGCAGGTGCAGGAGAACAAGTACTACGCCGACCTCAGCGGCACCCGCACCACCCAGCAACGGGTGCGCCTGCAACCTGCGTTCGAGGCGATGGGTGCCGGCGCCGACCACTTCGATGCCATGGCCTCGATCGCGCCACCGGTCGGCCGCGGGTGGGAGTACCTCACCGACGGCATCTGGGACTGGGACGACGAGATCGACCAGGTGCCCGAGCTGCTGGCCGAGAAGCTGAAGGCTCCGGGCGTCGAGGCCGGCACCTACGACCTGGTGGTCCACCCGAGCAACCTGTGGCTCACCATCCACGAGTCGATCGGCCACGCCACCGAGCTGGACCGGGCGCTCGGCTACGAGGCCAACTACGCCGGCACCTCGTTCGCGACGTACGACAAGCTGAACACGCTCAAGTACGGCTCCCAGGTCATGAACGTCACCGGCGACCGCACCGTCGAGCACGGCCTCTCGACCATCGGGTACGACGACGAGGGCGTGCACACCCAGTCCTGGGACATCGTCAAGGACGGCGTCCTGGTCGGCTACCAGCTCGACCGCGCGATGGGGCACATGAAGCCGGAGCTCAACGACGGCCGGTCCAACGGCTGCGCGTACGCCGACTCCCCCGGCCACATCCCGATCCAGCGGATGGCGAACGTGTCGCTGCAACCGGCCCCCGACGGCCCGTCGACCGAGGAGCTGATCGGCCGGGTCGAGCGCGGCATCTACGTGGTCGGCGACAAGAGCTGGTCGATCGACATGCAGCGGTTCAACTTCCAGTTCACCGGCCAGCGCTTCTACAAGATCGCCGACGGCGAGCTGGTGGGCCAGCTGCGCGACGTCGCCTACCAGGCCACCACGACCGACTTCTGGAACTCGATGGAAGCCGTCGGTGGCCCCGACACCTGGATGCTCGGCGGTGCGTTCAACTGTGGCAAGGCGCAGCCGGGCCAGGTGGCGTCCGTCAGCCACGGGTGCCCGACCTCGTTGTTCCGCAACGTCCGCATCCTCAACACCACCGACGAGGCAGGCCACTGATGAACCAGTTCGAGCACCGGGGCCGCAACTCCCCAGTCCCTCGTCGAGCAGGCGCTGGTGGCGTCGACCGCCGACGACTGCGTCGCCATCGTCCGCGACCACTCCAGTGCCAACCTGCGCTGGGCCAACAACACGCTCACCACCAACGGGGTCATGCACTCGCTGTCGGTCACCGTCATCTCCTTCGTGCGCGGCGCCGGCGGCGTCGGCAGCGGCTCGATGACCGGCAACGTGACGACGCCGGGCCAGGTGGCCGACCTGGTCCAGGCGGCCGATGCTGCGGCCCGGGCGTCGTCCCCCGCCGACGACGCCAACGAGCTGGTCTCCGGCGAGGCGGCTGCCGACTGGGACGACGCGCCCGAGCACACCGACATCCATGTGTACGACGCGTTCGCTCCCGCGCTGGGCGAGGCGTTCGGCCGGGCCGGCGACGGCGGTCGCGTGCTCTACGGCTTCGTCGACCACGAGCTCACCACGACGTACGTCGGCTCCAGCACCGGCCTCCGGCTCCGCCACGTCCAGCCGACCGGCCACTACGGCTGCACCGGCAAGAACGCCGACCTGACCCAGAGCGCCTGGGTCGGCGGCGCCACCCGCGACTTCACCGACGTCGACCCGCTGGCCTTCGAACGCGCGCTCGCGACCCGGCTCGGCTGGGGCGAGCGCCGGGTGGACCTCCCGGCCGGCCGCTACGACACGATCCTGCCGCCGACGGCCGTGGCCGACGTGATGATCTACGCCTACTGGTCGGCCGGCGCGCGCGTCGCCCACGAGGGCCAGTCGGTCTACAGCGACCGCTCCGGCGGCACGCTCATCGACCACGACGTCAGCGACCCCGGCGTCACCCTCTTCTCGGACCCGGCCGAACCCGGCTTCACCTGCGAGCCGTTCGTGGTCGCCGCGCAGTCCGGCAACATGTCGTCGGTCTTCGACAACGGGCTCCCGCTCTCACGCACCGACTGGATCCGCAAGGGCAAGCTCGCCTCGCTGATCCAGACCCGGCACAGCGCGGCCATGACCGGCCAGCCGGTCACCCCGGCCATCGACAACCTGCTCCTCTCGGTCGACGGTGGCAGCGGCTCGGTCGAGGACATGGTCGCCGGCACCGAACGCGGACTGCTGCTCACCTGTCTCTGGTACATCCGCGAGGTGGACCCCGAGACGTTGCTGCTCACCGGTCTCACCCGCGACGGGGTCTACCTGGTCGAGAACGGCGAGATCACCGGCGCGGTCAACAACTTCCGCTGGAACGAGAGCCCGGTCGACCTGCTACGACGGTTCAGCGAGGCCGGGCAGACGGTGCCGACGTTCAGCCGCGAGTGGGGCGACTACTTCCCGCGTACGGCGATGCCCGCCCTGCGCATCCCCGACTTCAACATGTCGAGCGTCTCCCAGGCGCTCTGACCGGCCGACCGCGAGGTCACAGCCACAGCACCCCGTCATCCTCGTGCTCGCGCACGCGGAACGCGATCATCCGACGGAGCAGGTCGTCGGGCACCGCCTCGCCGTACGGGAGCTTGACCGACCCCTTGCCGGTGTCGTAGTCCGCGAGGTCGTCGTCGAACGCCTCGCGCGTGCTGGGCGTGAACGTCACGTTGGCGTGCCGCGTGTACCCGCTCAGGGTGAACAGGATGGTGCCGGATCGGTGCAGCCACGCCGCGTTGCCCCACTTGATCGCCTCACTCGCCTCGGGCACCGCGTCGCCGGCCAGCGCCCGCACCCGCTCCAGCAGCTCCCGGGCGTCTCCGCTGAACCCGCCGAGATAGTCGTCGACCGTCTGCGGCCTGGGCGTGCCGCTCACGGCACGTCCGCGCCGTCGTGGACGGCGCCCCACGAGAACAGGGGTTCCAGGGCCTCGACCAGGGCGCGGCCACTCCGCGTCGGGGCGTAGGTGATCTGGACGGGCGTGCTGGGCACGACCGTCCGCTCGATCAGGCCCCGCTCCTCGAGCTGGCGCAGACGGAGGGTGAGCAGGCGGTCGGAGATCCCGGACGCGAGCCGGCGGTACTCGCTGAAACGCCGCGCTCCGACGTACCCGGCGATGAGGACGACGCTCACCCAGCGTTGGCCGACGAACTCGATGACGTGCTGGGACGAGCGGCAGACCTCCTGGTCACCGTGGGCGGCCAACAGCTGCTTCATCGTGGTCACGTACTCAGAGTAAGCAACTTATCCGGGTCTGGCGAGGACCCGCAGATGCTGCGAACGTTGGCCCATGCCCGCCCCCGCCGAAGATCCCGACCCCCGCACGCCGGCCCTCGGCCAGCACCTGCGCTGGGTGCACGCCATGTTGCGGCGCGACCTGGCGTCGGTGCGCGAGCTGGCCGGGCGTGTGTCCGGGGGCGCGGCGGTCTCCGACGTCCGCGAGGAGCTGTCCGCGCTGGAGACGCGCGGCCCGCTGTTCCAGCTGCACGCCGCCTGCCTCGGCTACTGCCAGCTGCTGCACTCCCACCACGGTGGCGAGGACGAGCTGCTGTTCCCCGCCGTACGCCGGTCGGCGCCCCACCTGGGTACGGCGGTGGACCGGCTCGAGGCAGACCACCGGGAGGTCGCGGCCGTCCTGGCCGACATCGAGCGCCTGGCCGACGACCTGGATCACGAGCCGTCCCGACGCGGCCTGGTGGACGCGCTGAACCGCCTGTCGACGGGGCTCCTCGAGCACCTGGCGTACGAGGAGGAGACGCTGGTCCCCGTCCTCGACGGCTGGACCTCGTGGCCCGGACAGTGAGCCGCGTGTCAGGAGAGCCAGCGGCGCAGCTTCTTCTTCGACGCCTTCTTCCAGACGCGGGGCAGCTCGCGGTCGAGGTCGGCGGCGCGCTGCTCCTCGCGGGCGTACAGCAGGCCCCAGGTCAGTGAGCTCTCTCCCGCAGCCTCGGCCTCTCGGGCCACCGTCAGCAGCATCGGCCGGGTCATGACGGTGTCCTGACGCTCGCCGAGGTGGGACGTCAGGCTGCGTGGCCGCCTTGGCCAGCCGGTCCGCGTCCTTGCCCCACACCGGGCGCAGCGCCTCGGCGGCGTACCGCACCCGCTTGGCGTCCTTGCGCACCTCGTGCAGCAGGCGCTGGCGTTCGTCCGGGTCCGTCTCCGCGTCCGCCTCGTCCTTCTGGGCGCACAGCCGCCGCCAGTCCTTGCGCACCCGCTTCGGCAGCACCTTGCCCGCGGGCCGGTCTGCCTGGTCGGTCCACGGCGGGTCGGCGACCAGCCGGTCGAGCGCGGCGAGCAGGGCGAAGTAGCGCCGCGAGGTGAGGGCGTCGGCCGCGGCGCGCGTCGCGTCCCGCTCGCGGGTGCCGAGCGACGTGCGGAGCCGACGGCGGGCCGGCCCGCGGACCAGGGCTCGTGGCTCCTCGTCGAGGAGGTCGCCGAGCCGGCCACGGATCACCTTGGCGTCGCGCGCATCGGACAGGCGCAGCGCCAGCCATCGGATCTCGTCGCGGATCGGGTCGGTGACGTCGCGGTCGAACAGGGGACGAAACGTGGCCAGCGCGGTACGCAGTCGGCGGCAGGTGACCCGGGCCTGGTGCACGCCCTCGGGAAGGTGTCGTCGCACCTGGCTGTCGCGCCGCCGCAGCTCCGCCACCTGCTCGGCCAGCCGCTGCTGCACCACGCGGCCGGCGGCCTTGTCGGCGCCGAGCTTGGGCCGCGGCACCGTCGCCGGCAGGCGGTCGGCAACCACGTGCTCGATCTTGCGGCTCACCGCGCTCGGCTGGACTCCCGACTCCGCCAGCAGGTCGTCGGCGGCGTCGAGGAGGGCCGGGCCACCGTCCACCAGCTCGAGCTCCCACTCCCGCCAATCGACGGAGGCCGCGCTGCCATCTGGCGTGCCCGTCACCCGGTCGTCTGCGAGCTCGGCCAGCACCGTCCCGTCGTCCGCGAGCAGGTGCTGGCGGGTACGCCGCGTGGCGATGGTCGCGATCGGCTCGACGGGCGCTCGCATGGTCCACGCCGCCACGATCGACAGGAGCCGCGCCGGAGGCACGTGCCGCGTCCGGCCCAGCCGGGCCGAGATCTCGTCGCGGCCGTCGCCGGCGGGGATCTTGAGGTGCCAGCCCTCGTCCGCGCCGCCGGTGCGCCGCCGCAGCGACACCCCGGCCCGGGTCAGCGCGAGGTCGGCCGTGTCGAAGTAGACCGCCTCGAGGTCGTCGACCGTCGCTGCACTCACGGAGGCGACGGCGGGGAGGGAGGACAGGTCGGGAAGCGAGGCGTCGGGCGGGGGTGCGTACGTCCGCTCGACCTCGCGATGATCTGGCATGGGTCAGGTCTACCGGACCAAGGTGAACGGTGTAACCGGTTTCAGTCGGTGGGGTGGCCGCCGGGGATGTCGACGTCGGGGTCGTAGGGCACCTTCGTGTACACGAACGTCGCGCAGTGGAGGTGGCTGACCGACCCGTCGTCCCGGCGTACGACGTGCAGGACCTCGCCGCGGTGGTAGCCCTCGACGCCGACGATCCGGCCGCCGCCCGCCTCGAAGACGTCCTGGCGGTTCTGGAGGGCGAGGCTGTGCACCTCGAGCCGCTCGTTGTGCCAGCGCAGCTCGAAGGCGGTGTTGCCCCAGAACCACAGCCCCGGCAGGTCGGCGACCTCGTCGGGCAACCGTTGCGTGGGCACCCATGGGTCGGACGGCCCGATCTCGTCGGCGCCGAGCAGGACCGGCGGGACCGCCTCGGTGTGCAGCCCGGTCGTCGCGTTGGCCAGGGCGACCGCGCCGTCACCCGTGGCGGGGTCGACGAAGAGGCTCGCCAGGAAGCCCGGCATCGAACCGGTGTGGCCGACCAGGTGCCGTCCGTTCCAGGGGACCAGCCGCAGGCCGAGGCCGTACCCCGGCGACGCGGGCGCCGGCCGGGCGGCCTCGCGCAGGGTCGCGGCGTCGAGGACGTCGGGGTGGCCGGACGCCAGGAACCTCGCCCACTTGGCGAGGTCGGCGAGGGTGCTCCAGGCCTGGCCGGCGGGGGCCATCGCGCCGGTGTCCTGGTGCGGCTCACGGGTGAGCGTGCCCGTGAAGTGGCCGACGCTGAAGCCACGTGCGTGCGGCGCCGCCGGGTGGTACGTCGTCCGGCTCATGCCGAGCGGGTCGAGGATCTTCTGCGTCACGACGTCCCACCAGCCGACGCCGCCGATCCGGGCCACGGCCTCGCCGAGCAGCGCGAACCCGAGGTTGCTGTAGTGGTGGAAGAACCCGGCGTCGGCCACCGCACCCGAGCCGTCGTTGGCCGCCACCAGGGACATGACGTCCACGCCCGGCGACCGCTCCCACCACGGCCCGACCGGCTCGCTCTGCATGCCGGAGGTGTGGGCGAGCAGGGTGCCCACCGTCGCGTCGGCGTACCCGCTCTCCGGGATGAACCGGCCGATCGGGTCGTCCAGCGACAGCCACCCCTCGTCACGGCAGCGCAGCACGGCGACGGCCACGAGCGTCTTGGTGATCGAACCGATGCGGTACTGCACGTCCACCGGATCGGGTCCGGGCACGGCCCCGGCACCACCAGACCACAGCAGCTCGCCGCCGAGCAGCACGCCGCCGACGACCGACGGCAGCCTGCCCCGCGACTGCAGCCGGTCCAGGCACGCCTGCCAGCGCTCGGGAGTCATGCTCGACTCACCCTCGACTCACTCTGCGAAGGCCTCGGGCGGCGGGCAGGCGCACACCAGGTTGCGGTCGCCGTACGCCTGGTCGATCCGGGCCACCGGCGGCCAGTACTTGTCGGGGTCCGGGCCGGTCGGGAACACCCCGAGCTGCCGGGGGTACTCGCGCTTCCACTTGCCGGCCAGCGCCCGCGCGGTGTGCGGGGCCTGGCGCAGCGGCGACTCCTCGGGCGTCCACTCCCCCGCCGCGACCCGGTCGATCTCCTTGCGGATGGCGATCATCGCGTCGATGAACCGGTCGATCTCGGCGAGGTCCTCGGACTCCGTCGGCTCGACCATCAGGGTGCCGGCGACCGGGAACGACATGGTCGGGGCGTGGAAGCCGTAGTCGATCAGGCGCTTCGCGACGTCGTCGACGGTCACGCCGGTCGCCTTGGTCAGCCCGCGCAGGTCGAGGATGCACTCGTGGGCGACCAGGCCGCCGTGGCCGCGGTAGAGCACCGGGTAGTGCTCCTCGAGCCGGGCAGCGACGTAGTTGGCGGCCAGGACCGCGGCGGCCGTTGCTCGTGCGAGCCCGGCTCCGCCCATCAGGCGGATGTAGGCCCACGAGATGGGCAGCACGCCCGCCGACCCGTACGGCGCGGCGCTGATCGGGCCGATGCCCTCGCGCATCGCGGCCACGGGGTGCTGCGGGTGCGAGGGGAGGTACGGCGCGAGGTGCTCGCGCACCGCGACCGGGCCGACACCCGGCCCGCCGCCGCCGTGCGGGATGCAGAACGTCTTGTGCAGGTTGAGGTGGGAGACGTCGCCGCCGAACTCACCCGGCCGCGCATAGCCGAGCAGCGCGTTGAGGTTCGCGCCGTCGACGTACACCTGGCCGCCGTGGGAGTGCACGATCTCGCAGAGCTCGGTGATGGAGTCCTCGTAGGCGCCGTGCGTGGACGGGTAGGTCACCATGATCGCCGCGAGGTTGTCGCCGTGGGCGTCGCACTGCGACCGCAGGTCCTCGAGGTCGACCGATCCGTCGTCGGCCGCCTTCACGACGACCACCTTCATCCCGGCCATCACGGCCGATGCGGCGTTGGTGCCGTGGGCCGACGACGGGATCAGGCACACGTTGCGGGCGCCTTCACCGCGGGCCTGGTGGTAGCCGCGGATCGCCAGCAGCCCGGCCAGCTCGCCCTGCGACCCGGCGTTCGGCTGGATCGAGACCCGGTCGTAGCCGGTGACCTCGGCCAGCCACCCCTCGAGCTGCTCGACGAGGTGGCGGTAGCCGAGCGCGTCCTCCGCCGGCGCGAACGGGTGCAGGTCGGCGAAGCCGGGCAGGGACACCGGCTCCATCTCGGTGGTCGCGTTGAGCTTCATCGTGCACGACCCGAGCGGGATCATGCCGCGGTCGAGCGCGTAGTCGCGCGCCGAGAGCTTGCGCAGGTAGCGCAGCATCGCGGTCTCGCTGTGGTGGGTCGAGAACACCTCGTGCGTGAGGTACGGCGTGGTGCGGCGCAGCGACTCGGGCAACGCGTCGCCGGTGGCCTGGTCGACGGCCGCCAGGTCGAGCCCGCCGGATCCGGCCGGCACGCCGAACGCACGGAGGACAGCGGACAGCGTCGAACGGGTGGTGACCTCGGACGTCGAGATCCCCACCCGATCCTCGTCGACGATGCGCAGGTGCAGGCCCAGCTGTCGGGCCGATGCCACGACGTCGGCCGCCCGGCCCGGCACGACCGCGGTGACGGTGTCGAAGAACTCCTCGGCCTCGACCGGGACGCCGCCCTCGGCGAGCGCGTGGGCCAGGACCGCGGCATAGCGGTGGACGCGGGTCGCGATGGTCCGGAGACCGGCGGGGCCGTGGTAGACGGCGTACATCGAGGCGACCACGGCGAGCAGCACCTGGGCGGTGCAGATGTTGGAGGTCGCCTTGTCACGGCGGATGTGCTGCTCGCGGGTCTGCAGTGCGAGGCGGTACGCCGGGCGCCCCTCCGCGTCGACCGAGACGCCGACCAGCCGACCCGGCAGGTGTCGTTCGAGGCCGGCGGCGACCGCCATGAAGCCGGCGTGCGGACCGCCGTAGAACAGCGGCACCCCGAAGCGCTGCGAGGATCCGACGACCACGTCGGCGCCGAGCTCGCCGGGCGCCTCGAGGAGGGTGAGCGCCAGGAGGTCGGCGGCGACCACGGCGAGGGCGTTGCGCTCGTGCGCCGCGTCGATCACCGGGCGCGGGTCGCGGACCCGGCCGGAGGCGCCGGGGTACTGCAGCAGCACCCCGGACAGCGTCACCGTCGGGCAGGCCGTCGGTCAGGTCGGCCACGACGACGTCGATGCCCATCGCCTCGGCGCGGGTGCGCACGACGTCGATCGTCTGCGGCAGGGCGTCGGCGTCGACCACGAACGGGCCGGACGCCTTGCGGTTGCCGCGACGTACGAGCGTCATCGCCTCGGCCGCGGCGGTCCCCTCGTCGAGCAGCGACGCGTTGGCGGTCGGCAGACCGGTGAGGTCGCCGATCACGGTCTGGAAGTTCAGCAGGGCCTCGAGCCGGCCCTGGGAGATCTCGGGCTGGTACGGCGTGTACGCGGTGTACCAGCTCGGGTCCTCGAGCACGTTGCGCCGGATGACGGCCGGGGTGATGGTGGCGTGGTAGCCCAGCCCGATCATCGACTCCGCATGCCGGTTGGCGGCGGCCATCTTGCGGAGCTCGCGCGCGACGACGTCCTCACTGGCCGGGGCCGGCAGGTCGGGCACCGACTGCGAGCGGATCGCCGGCGGCACGGCGGCGTCCATGAGCGCCTCGAGCGAGTCGAAGCCGAGCGACGCGAGCATCGCGTCGATGTCGTCGGGGCGCAGCCCGATATGGCGTTCGACGAACGGCAGAGCACTGTCGAGCTCCGCAAGGCTGGGGTGGTCCGACACGGGTGGCTCCTCTGATCAGGGTCGATCGGGACGCCTCCCCCTCTGTCGCCTCCGAGATGGCTGACTTCAGAGTTGCCTGGTCCGCGCGGTCCTGGCGCCTGAGAGGTTCCGGGGAGGGGTTGCCCCTTCGGCGCTCCTCCCGGCGGCGTACCACCGGGTGAAGACTCTCCCGCGCGGGTTTGTCGGCAGGTGAATCTCAGGGCTCAATCTATCATCGCGATACGCAACAGCCTCACGCCGCGCCACCGCGCAACGGGCTGTTGGTGCGGGGCTGGTCAGCCGGTCTTGCGGGCGGCGCGACGAGCGGCGAGCTCGTCGCCGGAAGTGGGCTCGGCCTCGGGCTCGGCGGCCTTCTCGCTGGGCAGCTCGGCGAGGGTGCCCTCGATCTCGCGCCAGACACCGCCGATGGCGATGCCGAACACGCCCTGACCGCCCTGGAGCAGGTCGATCACCTCGTCGTTGCTGGTGCACTCGTAGACGGAGATGCCGTCGCTCATCAGGGTGACGCGCGTGAGGTCGTCGGTGCCGCGCTCGCGGAGGTGCTGGACGGCGGAGCGGATCTGCTGGAGGGAGATGCCGGCGTCGAGCAGGCGCTTGATCACCTTGAGGATCAAGATGTCGCGGAAGGAGTAGAGCCGCTGGGACCCGGAGCCGGTGGCACCGCGCACGGTGGGCTCGACGAGACCGGTGCGTGCCCAGTAGTCGAGCTGGCGGTAGGTGATGCCCGCGGCGTTGCACGCCGTCGGTCCGCGGTAGCCCGCGTCGCTCGGCAGCGGCGAGACGTCGTCGGTGAAGAGCAGACCCTGCTCCTCGGCCGCATTCTGCGGCCAGCGCGGCGTCGGCCGATGCGGCCTGGTCACGCTCGTTCTCGTTGATGCCCACTGCGACTCCCTCGCGATACTCCGTTCAGCGTAACCCCGGGGAAGTGTGGCGTGCGGTGGCACGACAACGGTGGAGTTACAACAGAGACAGTTCAAGGTAGGCCGCGACCACAGGGGGGTCAACGAGGCGGGCGGCGTGTCGCAACCCTCAACCTCTACCTGAGGGTCAGTGTTAACTGGCTCGACTAGGGCGTGATCCGCGGAGTGCCTGGCAAGGCGGAGGAGGGAAGACGGCCCGGGCTTGGCCGTCGACCGACGACAACGCCGCCAGGTGCCCGCGGGCGCGTCCTAGCGGGATTCGAAGTCCTCGGGGGTGACCTGGTCGAGGAACTCGCGGAACTTCTCGACCTCGTCCTCCTGCTCGGCGGGTACGGCGAGGCCGGCCTCGTCGAGCACCTCGTCGGAGACGACGATGCGGGTGCCGGTGCGCAGGGCGAGGGCGATCGAGTCGGAGGGGCGGGCGCTGACCTCGGCGCCTGAGGCGAAGGCCAGGATCGCGAAGAAGACGCCGTCCTTGACCTCGGTGATCCGGACCTCGGCGAGCTCGTTGCCGGTGGCGGCGAGCACGTCCTTCATCAGGTCGTGGGTCAGCGGCCGCGGCGGGACGACGCCCTGCTGGGCGAACGCGATCGCCGTGGCCTCCACGGCCCCGATCCAGATGGGCAGGTAACGGTCCCCGGTGACCTCTCGAAGCAGCACGATCGGCTGGTTCGAGGGCATCTCGACCCGGACTCCCATGACGTCGACTTCGCGCACGCCTTCACAGTACTCCCGGGGCGGACGACTGCTTCAAGGGGAACGCAGGCCCGACTTCACCAGGGTTGCGTGCAGCCGCACGGACAGCGCGGCGATCTCGCTGACCGCCTCCTCGGCGCGCGCCTTGGCCGAGGCGTCGCGGCCGCGCTTGTGCGGCGCGACGACCTGCTCGACCAGGCCGACCTCGCGGTCGGCGGCCGTCTTGAACGCGCGCAGGTGTCGGGGCTCGAAGCCGAAGTCGGCCAGCTCGCGGGCGGTCTTGGCGATCACCAGGGCGTCGGTGTCGTAGTGGCCGGTGCCGGCCCGCGGCACGATCAGGCCGAACTGCTCGAGCTGGTCGAGCAGATCCTCGGTGACCTCCGCGATCTTGATCAGCTCGCGCCGCGACAGGCGGACGTTGTCCTGGCGGGCGAACGACCCCGCGCTCGGCAGGCCGTCGGCGGCGAGGGCCACCTGGGGCACCGTCGGGACCACGCTCTCGATGGGTGGCGGCTCGAGCCCGCGGTCGATCGCGTCGAGGTGCTCGCCGATCACCTTGAGCGGGAGGTAGTGGTCGCGCTGCATGCGCAGGATGTAGCGGAGGCGGTCGACGTCCTCGCCGGTGAACTTGCGGTAGCCGGCGGGCGTGCGCTCCGGCTTGATCAGCCCCTTGTCCTCGAGGAACCGGATCTTCGGGATGGTGATGCCCGGAAAGTCGGTGCGCAGCCGGTCGAGCACCTCCCCGATGTTCATCCTGGACCGAGCGGATGAGGCGGCTGGCTGCACGGTCAGCCGCTCGTGTGTCCGGAGAAGAAGACGAGTCGGTACTTGCCGATCTGGACCTCGTCGCCGTCCTTGAGCTGGACCCGGTCGATGCGGTCGCGGTTGACGTAGGTGCCGTTGAGGCTGCCGACGTCGCTGACGGTGAACTCCTCGCCCTCGCGATGGAACTCGGCGTGCCGACGCGACACGGTGACGTCGTCGAGGAAGATCTCGGAGTCGGGGTGGCGGCCCGCGTTGACCTGGTCGGTGTCGAGCAGGAAGCGGCTACCCGAGCCCGGTCCCCGCTGGACGACGAGCAGGGCGTGCCCCGAGGGCAGCGCGTCGACGGCGGCCGCGTCGACCGGGTTGAGCTGCCGGTCGGACGTGTCGGCCTTGTCGGAGCCGACGCCGAACGTGATCGTCGCGGTCGAGTCGCCCTCCGGGGTCGGCACCGGAGACGGCGTCTCGGGCGTCGCAGGTGCCTCCGGGCTGAGCAGGCGGTTGCCGCACTGGGAGCAGAAACGCGCGTCGTCGGGGTTCTGCTTGCCACAGGCGGTGCAGAACGGCATCGGATCCTCCGGGGGTCACGGTGGAGTCTCAACCCTCATCCGGGGGCTGAGGGTGACGGTTGCCCCGAACCTACCAGTCAGCGGGAGCCGATCAAGAGGGACCGGCCAGGTTCGACCAACCTCAGGTGTCGAGCGTGGCCTGGTAGGCCTGGGCGTCCAGCAGGGCGGCCACCGACGAGGGGTCGGAGGGCACGACCTCGAACAGCCACCCGTCGCCGTACGGGTCGTTGTTGACGAGCTCCGGAGTGGCGTCCAGGGCGACGTTGCGCGACGCGACCTCACCGGTGACCGGTGCGTAGACGTCGCTGACCGACTTGGTCGACTCCAGCTCGCCGCAGGCCGAGCCCGCGCCGACGGTCTCCCCCACCTCGGGCAGGGACACGTAGACGATGTCGCCGAGCGCGTCCTGGGCGTAGTGCGTGATGCCGATGCGCACCGATCCCTCGCTCTCGCCCGGGGTGCGGACCCACTCGTGCTCCGCGGTGTACTTCAGGTCGTCGGGGTACAACTCGTCTCCTCCGGGTCGGCCAGCGGTCGTGTCCACCGCAGGTTACTGCGTGTCGGGCTCGGCGAACTCGGGGCGCTGCGCGGGCACCACGCTCTCGATGTCGAGCGAGCCCAGCTTGTCCACCTTCACCTCGGCGCCGTCGTCCTCGAGCTGGTCGAGCGGTCCCAGCGCGAAGTCCAGGCCGCCGACGAGGGTCGAGGGTTCGCCGATCACGTCGATGACGTACGGCGCCGACAGCTGCTTGCCGTCGACGACGATGCCGCCGGTGCCGTCCTCGAACGACGTGGACGCGATCACCCGGACCTCGCCGTTGATCTGCATCGACTCCGCCCCCGCGTTGCGCAGCTCCTGGACGGTGTCGAGGAAGGTGTCGACGGAGACCGGGCCGTCGACCTCGTCGATGGTCATCCGGATCCCGGGCCCGGTGACCGGCACCGTGCCGGCCAGGATGTCGAGGGTGTCCGCCTCGTCGCGGGCCTGCTCGAGGGCGGCCTGGCGCGCGTTCGTGCTCGACCGCAGCTCGTCGCGGGTGCGCTCGAGGCGCGAGATCTCCGCCTGGGCTCGCTGGGTGGTACCGGCCAGTCCGTTGAGGTAGGCGATCAGGTCCTCCTCGCGGTAGCCGGCGTAGGTGTCGTCGACCTCGTAGGCGCGCACCTGGGTGATGCCGGCGAATCCGACGATGCCGAGCAGCACCGCCACGACGACCTGGGCCCGGCTCGGCCTGGTCAGGGCATCGGAGAGCCGCTGCCGTCCGGTGCGCGGCTCGCTGGGTGGTGTCGTGTCGTCGGTCATGGCCTCAAGCGTGGAACAGGTGGCGCCGGATGGCGGCCACGTTGGAGAAGATACGGATACCGAGCACCACGATGATGCCCGTCGACAGCTGGCCGCCGACCCCGAGCCGGTCGCCGAGGTAGACGATCGCAGCCGCGATCACGACGTTGCTGAAGAACGACACAACGAAGACCTTGTCGTCGAAGATGCCGTCGAGGTAGGCGCGGAGCCCGCCGAAGACCGCGTCGAGGGCGGCCACGACGGCGATCGGGAGGTACGGCTCGAGGCCGAGGGGTACGTCGGGGGCGAACAACAGGCCGAGCAGGATGCCGGCGAGCAGACCGAGCGCCGCGATCACGAGGGGTCCTCCTGGTTCTTCTTCGGTGCGTCGGACGTGCCCTGGCGGGTGTGGCGAAGCCGTGGCTCCGTGGCCGCCGGGAGGGACAGCTCGTCAGCATCATCCATGTCGAACCGGAAGCCGAGGTCGTTGGCCAGGTCCCGGAAGGCCAACCCCCGGTCGGAGTCGTTGAAGTCCGACTGCATCCGGGAGACGTCGCCGATGGCGGAGATGGTGTACGGCGGGTTCACCGGCTGGCTGTTCACGCGCACGGCCGGGCCGCGGTTGCGGATGGCGGTGAGGGCGGTCAGCCGCTGCCCGTTGATCGAGATCGCCTCGGCACCCACTCCCCACAAGCCGTCGACCAGCAGCGCGATGTCCTCGTCGCGGACCAGCTGGGAGGGGTCGGCGTCGGGTGCGTCGTCGAGGACGATGCGGACCCCGGGGCCGGTGACCGCGCCAAAGCCGGTCGTGGCCCCCAGCCGTCGGGCGCGCGCGGTCTCGGCCTGCTGGTCCTGGGTGGCGTTGCCGAGCCGGTCCTCGAGCGCGATGTTCATGTCCTGGAGTCGCGCGATCCGGTCCTGCTGCCGCTCGACCACCGCCCGCTCCGCCTCGACGCGGGAGATCAGGACCTGCCGGCTGGCGCTCTCGACGTCGGCGTTGCGCGACGTCTGCACCGCCGCGGTGGTGACCAGGAGGCCGAACACGACGATCACCGCCGCGGCCACCAGCCGGGGCCGTCCCGACGGGGCGGGCGGTCCCTCACCAGCCTTCTTGCGGAGGGCGACCTGCTGGTAGTCCTCGTCCATCGACTGCTCGACGATCCGCGTCAGCAGCGGCGTCGTGACGTGCGGGGGCAGCGGTCCCCTCGGCGTCTCAGCCATCGGGGGCCGCCGCATGTCGGTCGGTGTCGGCGATCAGGCGGCGTACCTGCCAGGCGTAGAGCACCCCGGCCCACCAGTACAGCCCGATCCCCCAGATGGCGAACGCCCAGCCGAACACGTCGGCGAGGGTCGGGATCGTGCCCTCGCCGTCACCGAGGAGCAGCAGCGGGAACGCGTAGAGGAGGTTGAAGGTCGCGGCCTTGCCGAGGAAGTGGACCGGGAGCGCGCTGTAGCCGCGCGTCCGGAGGAACGGGACGAGACCCCAGAGCAGGAGGTCGCGCAGCGGCAGGATGATCACGACCCACCACGGGATGATGTCGCGCAGCCCGAGCCCGACCACCACGGCCAGGATGTAGAGCCGGTCGGCGACGGGATCGAGGATCTGCCCCAGCTGGGACATCTGGTTGAGCTTGCGGGCGAGCCAGCCGTCGAGGTAGTCGGTGACCCCGGACACCATCAGCAGGCAGAGCGCCCAGCCGTCGGCCTCCGGGCCGAGGACCAGCCAGAGGAAGACGGGTACGCCGGCCAGCCGGGCCATGCTGATCAGGTTCGGCACGGTCCACACGCGCGTGTCGCGCGTCAGGTCGTCCGCCACGTGGGTTCCTGCAATTCCTTCTCCGGAGCCATGCCGAGGCCACCCTATCCGCCGGGTTGAGCCGCCGAGGTCAGGCGGGTTCGTCCTGGTGGGCGGCGTCGCGGATCTCGCCGACCAGCTCCTCGATGACGTCCTCCAGCGTCGCCAACCCGAGCACCTCTCCTTCGGGACCGACGACGCGCGCCAGGTGTGCTCCCCTGCGCTGCAGCGTCTCGAGGGCGTCGTTGAGGGTGTCGGTCACGAGCACCGGCGCGAACGGCCGGATCCACTTGTCGTCGACCACCCGGGAGCGGCGGGCCTCGTCGGTCTCGAGCACGTCCTTGATGTGGAGGTAGCCGAGCAGCTCACCGTCGTCGGCGACGACCGGGAACCGGCTGAAGCCCGTGGCGGCGCACAGCGCCTCCACGTCGGCCGCGGTGGAGCCACGGCGCACGGTCGTGAGCGTCTCGGGCGGCATCAGCACCGACTCGACCGCCTGCTCCGTGAAGCCGAGGGCACCCGCCAGCCGGTCGTACTCGTCCTTCTCGAGCAGACCCTCGCCGCGCGACTCCTCGACCAGGGCGGCGACCTCCTCGCGGGTGTACGTCGAGCTCACCTCGTCGCGCAGGGTCACGCCGAAGAGCCGCAGGACCAGCTTGGCGATGGCGTTGATCAGGACGACCACGGGGCGGAGCACGGTGACGATGGCCCACACCGGCGGGCCGAGGACGAGGGCGGCCCGCTCGGGACCGGCGAGCGCGATGTTCTTCGGGATCATCTCGCCCATCACGACGTGCAGGTAGACGACGATCGAGAGCCCGATCGCGAACGCGATCGGGTGCAGGAACGACTCGGGGACGTTGATCGCATGCAGGACGGGCTCGAGGGCGTGCGCGATCGTCGGCTCGGCCACGGCACCGAGCACCAGCGAGCACACGGTGATGCCGAGCTGGTTGACGCCGATCACGAGCGAGATGTTCTCCATCGCGCGCAGCGTCGTCTTCGCGAACCGTGAGCCGGCATCGGCGCGCGGCTCGATCTGGGTGCGGCGGGCCGAGACCAGCGCGAACTCCGCTCCGACGAAGAAGGCGTTGCCCAGCAGGAGCAGCAGCGAGACGAGAAGGAGGCCGGCGGTCATCGTGCGGCCTCCGGTCCGTCGACTGCCGCGTCGTCGCCCTCGAGCAGCCGCAGGCTGACCCGGTCGACCCGCAGGCCGTCCATGTGGATCACGGTCAGCACCGCGAGCTGCTCGCGGTGCTCCTCGGGATCGGACCGGTCGGGCACCGGCACCTCGGCGACGTCGCCGTGCTCGGGGATCCTGCCGAGGACCCGCAGCACGAGGCCGGCGATCGTGTCGTAGTCCTCGTGGTCGGGCAGCTCGATGCCGGTCAGGTCCTCGACCTCGTCGGGTCGCAGCAGCCCCGACAGCGACCAGGTGCCGTCGCGGCGGCGGTGCGCCCGCGCGCCGAGGCGGTCGTGCTCGTCGGCGATGTCACCGACGATCTCCTCCACGACGTCCTCGAGAGTGACGATGCCGGCGTGGCCGCCGTACTCGTCCAGGACGATGGCCATCTGGAAGCCGTCGCCGCGCAGGATCGACAGCAAGGGGTCGAGCCGGATCGAGTCGGGTACGACGATCGGCTTGGCCATGACGTGCTTGACCTTGGTGGTCGACCGCTCCGGCACCGGCAGCGCGACCGCGTGCTTCACGTGCACGGTGCCGGTCACGTTGTCGTCGGTGTCGAGCACCGGGAACCGCGAGTGCCCGGTCTGGCGGGCCAGCTCGATCACCGCCGTCGTCCGGTCGTTCTCCTCGAGCGTGGTGGTGCGCACACGCGGGGTCATGATCTCGCCGGCGGTGCGGGTGCCGAACTCGACGGAGCGCTCCATGAGCTCGGCGGTTCCGACGTCGAGCGTGCCGAGATCGGCCGACCGCTGGACCAGCGAGGCCAGCTCCGTCGAGCTGCGCGCCGAGCGGAGCTCCTCCTGCGGCTCGATGCCGAGCCGGCGGACGACGGCGTTGGCCGAGTTGTTCAGGAACCGGATCGGGAGGGCGTTGACGCGCGTGAACGTCCGCTGGAACCACTGGGTGGCCCGCGCCGTCTCCATCGGCCGCGCGATGGCCAGGTTCTTCGGCACCAGCTCACCGAAGACCATGGTCAGGAACGAGCTGAGCACCAGCGCGAGGGTGACGGCGACGGGGTGCAGCAGGGAGTCGGGTACGCCGGCGGTGGCGAGCGGCCCGTCGATCAGCTCGGCGATCGCCGGCTCGGCGAGATAGCCGATGGCCAGGTTGGTGACGGTGATCCCGACCTGCGCTCCGGAGAGCTGCGTCGACAGCGATCGCAGCGCCTGCTGGATCCCGACGGCGCCGGCGTCACCCGTGGCCGCCGCCTTGTCGACCTTGCTGCGGTCGACGGTGACGAAGGCGAACTCGGCGGCGACGAAGACACCGCAGGCCAGGATCAGCAGCAGGGCAGTGAGCAGGAGCAGCCACTCGGTCACGAGAGGACACCGATGGGGCTGGGCGTCAGGAACTGGTGGGGGCGACTTTGATGGTCGTCCATCGCTGGACCGTCGGCTCCTTCGGACTCGGAGATGTTGGCCCGCACTCTACCGGCGGCGCCGTCCACCACTGATTTCCCAGTTCGATCGCACGGTAGCTCCGGGGCGCATACCCTCGTCTCGGTAAAACATCAGGATTCACCGCGACCGGCCTTCCGGTCGTGGTTCCAGCGTTCCGGAGTCATGGATGACACAGACGCAGCGCGGTACCCCCTCGCGCCGTTCAGTCCTCGGGGGCGCCCTCGTGACGGGCGCCACCCCGCTGGTGCTGCCCTCCCGCGCCGACGCCGCTACGTCGTACGCGCCCGCGCACTACAAGAAGAAGCGTGCTCCCCTCCTCTCGGCGGCCGACCGCCACCTCGTCAGCCGCTTCTCGTACGGCGTGACCCCGGCGCTCGCGAAGCAGGTCCGCGCTGCCGGTGGTGCGCGCAAGTGGTTCGAGAAGCAGCTGGCCGGCGGCCCCGCGTCCGACCCCGGAACCACCGGCCTGCGCGACTGGTGGGCACCCGGCCTCTCCTACACGGGCAACGCCGGAGCCGCCGCGCTGTGGGACCGCCAGAAGCGCGAGGTCGAGGGCGGCTGGGAGGTCATGGCCAACTACGCGCGCTGGGCGCTCGCGCGCCGGATCAGGTCGAACCGCCAGGTCCTCGAGATCATGTCCGAGTTCTGGGAGAACCACTTCAACGTCCCGGTCAACGGCGACGCCGCGTTCACCTGGCGCACGGACTACGGGATGGTCATCCGCGCCAACGCGCTCGGCTCGTTCGCTGGCCTGCTGCGCGCGGCGATCCTGCATCCCTCGATGGGGATCTACCTCAGCAACGCGGTCAGCACGAAGTCCGCGCCCAACGAGAACCTCGGGCGAGAGCTGCTCGAGCTGCACACGGTCGGCCGCACCGCCGGCTACACCGAGGACGACGTCAAGAGCTCCGCCCGGATCCTCACCGGCTACCGGGTCGCGATGTGGCAGGACTTCTCCTGGTCCTACCGGCCCCAGGACCACTGGACCGGCCAGGTGACCGTGCTGGGCAAGACGTGGGCCAATGCGCAGGCCGACGGCCAGCAGGTGGCCAAGGAGTACCTCGACTTCCTCGCCCGCCGACCGGAGACCGCGCGCCGGATCGCCCGCAAGCTCTGCGTGAAGTTCGTCAGCGACCGGCCGTCCGACGCCCTCGTCGAGCGCCTTGCCCGCGTCTACCTGGACAACGGCACGCAGATCAAGCCGGTGCTGCGCGCCCTCGTCGCCTCCTCGGAGTTCCGCAGCTCGGTCGGCAAGAAGGTGCGCGACCCGGGCGAGGACGTCGTGGCGACGTACCGGCTGCTGCGGGTCAGCCTCTCGAAGCCGGCCAACGACAACGCCGCCGCGAACGCCGTCCTGTGGCAGGCAGCGGGGCTCGGCAGCTCGCCGTTCTCCTGGCCCCGACCCGACGGCCAGCCGGTGAACAACGAGGCCTGGTCGTCACCGTCCCGGATGCTCGCGTCGATGGACACCCACTACGTCATGTCGGGCGGCTGGTGGCCGACCGTCGGGATCGGCTACCGCTCGCCGAAGGCCTGGGCCGGCAAGCTGCCGATCCGGTTCGACAAGCTCGTGGACAAGCTGTCCCAGGAGATCCTCCACAAACGATCGACCGCCGCCCTGCTCGAGGCGTGCTGCAAGGCGACCGGGACCGGCCCGAGGGCGCGGATCACCGCCAAGCACGCGGTGATCCAGTGGGACTTCCCGCGGCTGCTGACGACGTTCTTCGACTCCCCCGACTTCTACCTCCGGTGACTGCCATGACCGACCCCTGCTGCCCCGAGTTCGCCCGGCTCTCCCGCCGCGGCCTGTTCAGCGGTGCCGTCGCCCTGGCCGGCGCCACCACGGTCATCGGCTCCGCGGTGGTCCGCGCCTCGGCCGCGCCGACGCCTGCCCGCGCCGTACTCGTCGTCCTCTCGCTGCGTGGTGCCGCCGACGGCCTCTCGCTGGTCGGTGCCGCACGCCGACCCCAACTACTACGCCGCCGCGCCCCGGGATCGCGATCCCCGCAGGGGCAGCTGTTGGCCACGGACGGCGCTTCGGCCTGCACCCCAAGCTGGCGCCCCTGCTCCCGTTGTGGGACCAGGGCAAGCTGGCGGCCGTCCACGCGACCGGACTCCCGGTCGCCAACCGCTCCCACTTCGCGGCGATGGAGGAGATCGAGGACTCCGACCCCACCTCCAACGTGCGCGCCGGCTGGCTCAACCGGCTCGTCGGGCTCGACGGCAACGACTCACCGCTGCAGGCGTTCAACCTCGCCGGCGGGGTCCCGCCGGCGTCGCTGTACGGCACCCAGCCGACGATCAGCGCCCCCGACGTCGACTCGATGCGGGTCCCGGGAGTCGACCAGTGGGACGAAGGCCGACGGATGCGCTCGCTGCACCGGCTCTGGGACAGCAACACCTCGCCCATGGGCAAGGCGATGCGCTCGACGTTCCGGGCCGTCGCCGACTTCGAGCCGGTGCGCAACAAGCCCGACCAGCCGCACAACGGGGCCAGCTATCCCGACCACGACCTCGGCCGGGCGCTGCGCGAGGTCGCGCGGATCGTCCGCGGGAACGTCGGCGTCGAGGTGGTGACCGTCGACCAGGGCGACTGGGACCACCACACCGACCTCGGCACGCTCCAGTGGGGCAGCATGATCCGCAACGCCGATGCGCTGGGCAGGTCGATCGCCGCGTTCTTCAAGGACCTCGGCACGCTCGGCGACAACGTCACCCTGGTGACGATCAGCGAGTTCGGGCGCCGGGTGAAGGAGAACGCCAACTACGGCCTCGACCACGGTTGGGGCAACGTGATGTTCCTGGCCGGCGCCGGTGTGAAGGGCAAGCAGTACTACGCGGACTGGCCGGGGCTCGAGAACGCCGGCGACGCCGACCTGGCCGTGACCACCGACTACCGGTCGGTGCTCTCCGAGGTGGTCGAGTCGCGGTTCGGGGTGACCGCGTCCAATGTCTTCACCGACTCGAGGTTCCACCGCGAGCCGGTCGGCGTGATGACCGGGCTGAGCTAGTCGCCCGGCCGCCCGTCGACGAACATCCGCAGCCGGGTGACCGTTGGCTTGTCGTCACCCGGGATGTGGCCGTTGACCGCGCGTGCCGCCCAGCCCAGCCGGATCGCGGTCGTGGCCGCGGCGACCAGGTCGCCGGCGTACCGCTCGGAGAAGGGCTTGAGGTAGGCGTCGCGGTACGGCGCGATGTCCTCGGAGTTCTCCTCGTCGTCCAGGCCCCACGCGATCACGCCCTCGAGCGTCACCGAGAGCGTGAAGAACGGGTGGGAGATGCAGGCGTCGCCCCAGTCCATGAGCAGGTGCCGGCCCTCGCGCACGAACACCTGGCCGTCGTGCAGGTCGTCGTGCTGCAACAGCTCGGGCAGTCCGTACGCCGCCAGCTCGTCGGCCAGCTCCCGCACCCGCCCCGACGCCTCGCGGAACCTCGGCTCGGCGTCGATCTCGTCCATCAGCCGGTCGTACTTCTCCGGCAACGTCGCCAGCCGCAGGTCGGGAACGCCCAGCGCGAGCATCCGGTCGACGTCGTCCGCGAGGTCGAGCTGGACGCCGGCGTACAGCTCGAGCACGTCGAGCCACCGCTCGAGGCTCTGCTCCCGCGGCACGACGGTGCGCAGCCACTCCCCCGCGTCGGCCATCAGCATCCAGCCGCTGTCCGGGTCCGCGGCCAGCAGCGGGGGTACGGCGTCGGGACGCCGCTCGGCCAGGATCGCCACCACCCCGGCCTCGTGTCGCAGCGGTTCGTGGTTGGCCTTGAACCACACGGTGCCGTCATCGGTCGGCACCCGCAGCACCGTCGACCACTCGTAGACGTGGGGCTGTTCGATCTCCCCCGAGCGGCGGAGACCCAGCCCGGCGAGCTGTTCCTCGATCCAGGCGTGGGCTCCGCCGAGCCACTCGGGGTCCTTCCAACGCTCACGACTCATGGGCGGACGGTACTGGTCCGCGCCCGGCGCGGGCAGTCGATTTTCCTCAGGCGTCGGGCCGCGACTGCAGGGCGCGCACCTCGACCCGGCTCTGGAGCGCACGCGAGGCCTGCTTGGTCCACTCGATCGCCGCCTCGTCGTTCTCGGCCTCGATGATCCAGAACCCACCGAGGTACTCCTTCGCCTCGACGAACGGGCCGTCGACGAGGAGCGGTGCGTCACCGGTGTTGTCGACCGTGGTGGCGGTCGACGGCGGATGCAGGCCGCCGGCGAACACCCATGCTCCCTGCTCCTGGAGGGCGGTGTTGAAGGCATCCACCTGCTCGAACACCGCCTGGAGCTCTGCGGGATCCATGTCCGCCATCGTCGGCTCTTCGACCGAGTCGTGGGGCAGGCTCAGGAAGTACTGCGTCATGGTCTTCTCCTTGGGTCGGGGCTGCCGCCTCCGGGCAGCCTCTCACCCTCACCACGAACGTGCCCGGCTCGATACGACAACCCTGCGGTGTCTGATTCCCGCCAGAACACGGGCTCCCCGGCGACCAGAATCAAGGCATGCACCGCGTCGTACCACTCAAGGTCCACTACTACGGAACCCCCGTCGTCCTGGTCTCCTCGACCAACCCCGACGGCACGACCAACCTGGCGCCGATGTCCTCGGCCTGGTGGCTGGGGCAGAACGCCATGCTCGGCCTGGGCGCGTCCTCGCGCACGACGCAGAACCTGCTGCGCACCCGCGAGGCGGTGCTCAACCTGGCCTCGGCCGACCTGGTCGACCACGTCGACCGGCTGGCGCTGCTCACCGGCTCGCCGGAGCTGTCGCGGCACAAGCGCGAGACCGGCTACCGCTACGAGCCGCGCAAGTTCGAGGCCGCCGGGCTGACCCGCGAGCCGTCGGACCTCGTGGCCCCCGACCGGGTGGCGGAGTGCCCGATCCAGCTCGAGTGCCGGGTCTCGGGCCACTACCCGATCGAGTCCTCGAGGGCGCACGCCATCCACGTGGAGGTCCTGCGCGCCCACGTGGCCGACGCCGTACGGCTGCCGGGCAGCGACCACATCGACCCGCAGGCCTGGGACCCGCTGATCATGAAGTTCTGCGACTTCTTCGGCGGCGGCCAGCCGCTGATCCCCTCCCGGCTGGCGGCCGGGTGGCGGATGCCCGGTCGGCTCGAGGAGCAGACCAGCGCCTGACCCGCTCAGTCCGGATCGATGCCGTCCAGGGTCTCCACGAGCAGCTCGAGCGCGGCCCGGGTGGTCTCGTCGAGGATCTGGTCCGGGTCGTCGCCGTCGATGTCGAGGCGGTGCGCGACGGTTCCCCGGTCGGACGAGACGGCGAGGTACACGGTCCCGGGCGGCTCTCCCTCGGACGGGTCCGGGCCGCCGACCCCGGTCGCGGCGACCGCGACGTCCGCGCCCAGCACGCGGCGTACCCCTGCGGCCATCTGCTCCGCGCACTCGGCGGTGACCACCGGCCCTTCACGTACGCCGAGGACGTCGAACTTGACCCGCTCGCGGTAGGCGACGACGGACCCCTGGAACCACTCCGACGCGTCGGGGCCCGCGCCGAGGCGACTGGCGATGAGCCCGCAGGTCAGCGACTCCGCGGCCGCCACGGTGAGGCCCCGTTCGGACGCCAGGCGAGCGACTCTTGCGACGGACTGATCGGTGCCGGTCATGCCTGCATTGTGCGCAATCCGCAATTCGATCCCCCAAATCCGCCAAAATCCGCTGATTCCTGCCGATGGGAGTAGTCACAGGTTCACGATGGGAGGCTCACCCGGTCACTCCTCGGGAGATCGGATGTACGTCTCGGAGTGTGTGGCTGCTCCTTGGGGGAGAGGGACGGAGGTGAGGGTGATGAAGCGACACCGGGTCGACACCCTGCTGCAGAGGCTCGCCGACGGCGCCATCTGGCTGCTGTTCAAGGGCAACCGCGTGCGCAGCTGAGCGGGGCCGAAATGCCCCGCCAGAGCCGGTCGCCGGGCGTAGGGTGCCTCTCGCGGGGGCGGAGGCGAGATGGGCGTACAGATCAATCTGCTCGGCGGCTTCTCGGTGGCCGTCGACGGCCGGGCGGTCCCGGACCAGGCGTGGAGTCGTCGCAACGCAGCGGCGCTCGTGAAGCTGCTCGCCCTCAAGACCGGTCGCAGGCTTCCGCGGGACCAGGTCATCGACCTGCTCTGGCCAGATCTGCTGCTCGACGAAGCGGCGCCCCGCCTGCACAAGGCCGCCCACTACGCACGCGCGGCCCTGGGCGTTCCTGACTCGCTGGTGCTCTCCGGCGACATCGTCGCCCTGCTCCCCGACGCCGAGGTCACGGTCGACGTCGACGAGTTCGACACCGCCGCCCGGGCCTTCGCCGCGGGTGGCGGGCTCCCCCGGGCCGACGAGGCCATCCGGCTCTACAAGGGTGACCTGCTGCCCGAGGACCGCTACGTCGCGTGGACCGAGCAGGACCGCGAGCACCGCCGCCTGCGCTATCTCGACCTGCTCAAGGACGCCGGCCGGTGGGACGAGGTGCTCGTCGCCGACCCGCTCGACGAGGGCGCGCACCTGCGCCTGGTCGAAGGCCACATCACCTCCGGTGACCGCGACGCCGCCCTGCGCCAGCTCGACTTCATGGAGCAGGTCTGGCGCCGCGAGCTCGACGACGACCCCGGCGCGACGGCTCAGGCCCTGCGGGCCAAGGCCCTCGCCATGCCGACGTACGACGCCATCGAGCGTCCGGGCGGTGCGGGGCCGGGCACGCCGGTGCCGTGGCCGGCAACGGACACGATCGGCCGCGACCAGGACATCGCCGACGTGCTCGAGGCGCTGGAGCTGAGCCAGGTCGTGACGCTGGTCGGCCCGGGTGGTGTCGGCAAGACCCGGATGGCGCAGGAGGTCGCCCACCGCTACGCCGACGCGACCTCGAGTCAGGTCTGCTACGTCGACCTGACCAGGGCTCGTGATCCGGGCCTGGTCCCCGAGGTCGTGGCCCGCGCGCTCGGGGTGCAGGTGATCGCCGGCAACACCGCCCTGCCCGCGCTGGAGGAGGCGCTGCACCGGCGGTCCCTGCTGATGGTGCTCGACAACTTCGAGCACGTGCTCGACGCCGCCCCGGCCCTCGCCGGGATCCTGAAGCGCTCCCCCGGCGTCCAGATCCTGGCCACCAGCCGTGCGCTGCTGCGGATCGGGGGCGAGCTGGTCATGGACGTCCACCCGCTCGGCCTCGGGAACGACATGGACTCGGCGACCAGCTCCGACTCCGTGGCCCTGTTCGAGCAGCTGGCGCTGCGGATCGACCCGACCTTCCAGCTGGAGCGCAGCCTGGCCGACGTGGTCGCCATCTGCCGCGCCGTCGACGGGCTGCCGCTGGCCATCGAGATGGCCACCGGGCACCTGCGCACCCTGCCGCCGGCCCTGCTCCGGTCGCGGCTGAACGAGCGCCTCGGGTCGACCGTCAGCGCGGCCCGCGACGCCCCGGAGCGGCAGCAGACCATCCCGGCGACCATCGACTGGAGCCTGCAGCTCCTCGGCCACGACGAGCGCGAGCTGTTCCGCCGGCTCGGGATCTTCAACGGCCCGGTCTCCCTCGAGACCATCGAGCAGGTCTGCGACGGCACCTTCGGCGACGTGGTCGACCCGCTCACCCGGCTGGTCGAGCAGAGCCTGGTCCGCCGCGTGGTCAACGGCCGCCACGAGCCGCGCTACGTGCTCCTCGAGCTGGTGCGCGAGCGAGCGCGCGACCTGCTGGGCGACGATGCCGCCGAGCTGGCCGACCGCCACGCGACGTACGTCATGACCTTCCTCGAGGACCTCGACGAGCGTCGCTGGACGGTCGCCGCCGACCGGTGGATGGACGACGTCACCGAGCTCCTGGGCGAGGTACGCGCGGCACATCGCTGGGCGCACGAGCACGGCCAGCCTGCGGTCGCCGCCCGGATCGCGGCCACCCTCGGCACGTACTGGCACCTCGACGGCCACCACGCCGAGGGCCGGAGCTGGGTCGAGCAGGCGCTCGCCGCCCCGCTCGAGCTCGACGAGTCGACGCGGGCCGGCCTGCACCTGGCCGGGGGGTTCGTGCTCTGGCCCATCGACCAGTCGGCCGCCAGCGTGCACTGGGAGCAGGCCGTCGAGCTGTACCGCCACGTCGGCAACACCCGGATGCTGGCCTACGCACTGCCCAAGGCCGCGATCGGCTACCTCGGCGACCCGGACCGCTACGACCTGGCGATGCAGCTGTGCGACGAGGGCATCGAGCTGTCCCGGCAGATCGGCGACCGCCCGTTGATCGCCCCGGCGCTCAACGTGCGGGGCGAGCTGACCCGCATCGCCGGCCGCGACGACCTCGCCCGGGCGGCGTACGAGGAAGGACGCGACCTCTCGATCGCGGCCGGCGACGACGCGCACCTCAGCGTGTTCCTGGCCAACCTGAGCTACATCTACGAGCACGAGGGCGACTACGACGGGTCCCGCCGGCTTGCCTGCGAGTCGCTGCGGCTGGCCTGGTCACAGGGCCGACGCCTGATGAGTGCCTGGACCGTCGACAAGATCGCGGGTGCCGAGCTGTGGCTCGGGCGCCTCGAACGCGGCGCCCTGCTCATCGGAGCCTCCGACAAGGCGCTGGGGCTGCTCGGCGTCGGCCTCCATCCGGGCGACATGCCCGAGCACCTGCGCGCGGTGGCGGAGCTCCGGGACCGGCTGGGCAAGGAGCGCTACGACCAGCTCTACGAACAGGGCGCCCAGCTGTCGCTCGACCAGGCCGTGGCGCTGGCGTTGCTCGAGCCCGACGACCGCTGAACCGGGCTCCCCAAATGTGGGGAGCCCGACCGGCCGTTCGCGTTTCAAGCAGGTGACCGCCCGGGTATCACCCGACCGTGACAGCCCGACGCAACATCTTCGTCCTCTCCGGCGGCGGCAACCGCGGCGCCGGACAGGTGGGGATGCTGCGGGCACTCGACGCCGCCGGGATCACCCCCGACCTCCTCATCGGAGGGTCGGTCGGTGCCATCAACGCGACGTACGTCGCCTCGCACCCGGGCCCCGAGGGCATCGACGGCCTGGCCGTGATCTGGCGCGGCATGAGCGAGGAGTTCCTGTGCGGCAGCCGTCACCGCGCGCTGCTCAACATCGCCCGCCACCGCCCGTACCTGTTCTCCTCCGCGCGGCTGCGCCGGCTCGTCTCGCAATGGGTGCCGACCCACCGGCTGGAGAACCTGGCGACGCCCGTGCGCATCGCCACCACCGACATCTCCACCGGTCGACCGGTCCACCACGACGCGGGCTACCTGCCCGACCTGGTCGCCGCCTCCGCCGCGCTGCCCGCGATCTTTCCGCCGGTCGTCCTGCACGGCCCGCAGGGACCCAGCACCCACGTGGACGCCGGCGTCGCCGAGAACGTTCCGCTCTCCGGCGCGCTCGAGATCGCCGTACCCGGCGACCGGATCTGGGTGCTCGACGTGACCCGCACACCGCCCACGCACCGGATCCTCCGCAACCCCCTCGACGTCCTGATCGCCTCGCTGTCGGCGTCGGTGCGCAACCGCGAGGAGCCGCAGTTCCCGGCCGGGGCGCAGGTCGTGCGGATCAAGCTGGACGAGGCGTTCGACTGCGGAGCGGTGTTCGACTTCGCACACACCGAGGACCTGTTCCGGCTGGGCGAGGAGGCCGCCCGCGTGGCCATCGCAGGCGCGGACGCGGCCGGCCCGATCGCGGCCTGAGTCGGCCGACGCTCGTTGGCGGTCAGGCGTCCTGGCGGTGACGGCCGCCGGTCTGACGCATCTCGTCGGCGAGCTCGTTGGAGCGCCTGATCCGGCGCTTGGCCGGGTGCTCCTCGGTCGCGTCCGGGAAGTAGTACTCCAGCCAGGACTCGGAGTCCTCGACCGGCGCCGCCGGCGCCGGAACCACGGGACCAACCAAGGACTCCGGCCGACCGAGCGGGCGGTCGGCGCTGGGCTTCCGGCGCTTCCACATGTAGCTAGGGTGCGCGACGCTCCCGGCGCTGCGCGTCACCGATCTTGGCGAATCCCCGATCTTGGGGGTCCGGCTCAGCCGAACGGCTCGTAGCAGTCGTACGTCTCGTGCGCGAGGACGCGCCCGTCCCGCACGGTGACGAACGCCGCGATGTGAGCGGTGAGGCGGGTACCGGCGGTGAACGGTCCGGCGTCACGCCCGACCGTGCCCTGCCAGAGCGCCCGGACCGCTGCCCGCTCCCCTGCGGCCATCAGCTCCTGGATCTCGATCGACTGCTCCGAGAGCAGGGCCCGGCCGGCGCGAAAGGCCGCCAGGGCCTCCTCCGCGCTGCGACGGGCACCCCGCGGCGCCACCGGGTTGGGGAGCTCGACCAGCGTGGCGTCCGGATGCAGGAGCGCCTCGAGCTCCGCCTCGGTGTGGGACAGGTCGCCCACCACCGCGAAGTAGCGTCGTACGACGTCCTCGGTGGTTCCGCTCGTGCGGTCCGGCATGGCACCACCCTAGGTGCGTGCCTAGCCCGTGAGCGTCTCCGCGGGCATCAGGAACCAGTGCCTGTCGACGCACCTGATCTTGACGTGCTCGACGGCACCGCTCGTGCCGGCCGCGTGGCTGCGCCACTCCACCATCGCCGGCAGGCCGCACTCGGGGCACATCACGTACTCGTGCTCGGTCCGGACGTCGTGCTCGGCGGCGAAGTGTGCCGCGGATCCGGGGGTCATGGACTGGGTCATCACGTTTCTCCTTGGGTGGTGCTGGCTGGTCAGAACAGGAACCTGGCGAAGCCGAGGACCCGGATCGGGTCGTCGCCGGCACGGCCGAAGACCTCGGCCACGTCGAGGTCGTACTCGGGCGCGCGGTGGTAGCCGAGCCCCTCGTAGAGCGCGATCGCGCCGGTCATGAACGGCGCGGTGTGGAAGGCGAAGACCGGTGCGCCGGCTGCGCGGGCCAGGCCCTCGCAGCGCTCCATCAGCGCGGTGGCCACCCCGAGGTGCCGTGCGTCGCGGCGTACGGCGAGCGCCCGACCGCCGGCCCAGCCGCGCGGCCAGCCGAGGCCCTGCAACGAGGCATCGGGATAGAACGCCGCCGAACCACAGATCCGTCCGTCGGCCTCGGCGACGAGAAGCAGACCGAAGTGTGCGTGACGGTCCAGGTCGAGCAGGTCGGCGAGGTAGCGGCGAAACATCGCCGTCGGCATCCCGTGCGCATACTCGGCGTACGCGTCACGGACCACGCGACGGATCGCCCGCCGGTCCTCGGGCCGTGCAGGGCGCACGATGACGCCCGACTGCTGCCGGGCCGCCGTCGTGTCGCTGTCGATGATCATGGGTGCGATGCTCCGCCGGAGCACCGCACCCCCACATCGGGAACCGCTACCTAGATGAGCCCGGACCCATGCCTAGTTTGCGTTGCGCAGGGTCGGCCGAGGTCCTAGCCGATGAGCGGCAGGCGCGCGTCGGGATGGGCGGCACGTCCCGAGGCCGCGCGCACCCACGTCAGGTCGTCGGCGAGGTCGTCCGGGCGTCCGGCGACCGTACGCCGGGCCAGCAGGTCGTCCAGGGTCCGCGCGGCGTGCGCCACCCCGGCCGCCGTGGCGACCGGCTCGCGCCCCAGCGCGTCGGTGAGGTCCATGCCGTGCACCACGGCCTCCACCACCCGGCTGGGGACGAACTCGTCGAGCCGCATCAGCGCGTAGTACCCGCTGCCCACGGTCTCCGGGGGCGTCGCGCGCGACTCCTCGATGGTCTTGCCGAAGGTCTCGGCGAGCACGCTCGGCATGTCGCCCGGCAACTTGCCCTCGACCATCGTGAACGCGTACTCGTAGACGACCGGTGCGACCTCGGAGCGCGGGAAGATGAAGAAGCTGACCCGGTCGCGGCCCGGCTGGCCCTCCTGGGCGCTGTCGATCAGCATCCGGGTGAGCCCGATCGAGATGTCGAAGTGCCCGGCGAGCTCGAACACCGTCCAGTGCGGGAGATCGGGATTCTCGGGGACGAGCAGCGTCGTGCGCTTCCAGTCCTCCTCACCGAGGCCGGCGAACGTGTCGGCGACCCCCTTGAGCTCCGTCTCCAGCAGGTCAACCGCGTCGTCGTAGGCACCCATGGTGATTCCTCCTCCAGCGAGAGTCCCACCAGCGGTACGGCGGCGCGACCGGTGCATAGACCGGTGCCGACGGGGCGAAAGGTGCACTCGGGTGTGCGCGCTCGTCCCGGATGGTTCATGCTGGGGCCCGGCGCAAAAGCGCCCCTATCGGAAGTGGAGAAACGGTGAAGCACAAAGCGGTTCTCGTGGCTGTGGCCACGCTCATGTCTGGAATGCTGACCGCCTGCGGGGGTGGGGGCGACACCGGTGCCTACTGCGACTCACTGAAGACTGCCAAGGCGGACTTCGGCAGCCTCGAGAGCGGTGACGTGGCCAACTTCGAGAAGGCCTTCGACACGCTCCACGAGCTGGCGGACGAGGCGCCCGACGACGTCAAGGACGACTGGGAGACGCTCGACGGCGCGCTGACCGACATGGAGAAGGCGTTGCAGGACGCCGGCATCAAGATCTCCGACCTCGAGGGCATGGTCAACAACGGCGAGATCCCCGAGGGCGCCGACATGGAGAAGCTGGCCACCCTGAGCGACGACCTGGGCGCGATCACGTCCGGGAAGGTCGAGGAGGCCGGCAACAACATCGAGAAGCACGCCAAGGACGAGTGCGACGTCGACCTCACCGAGAGCTGATCGGTACGACGCAGCTGACGTAGCGCGCCGGCGGCCCCCACGGGCCGCCGGCGTCGCCGTCCAACCATCCGTACCTGTCTGGACGACGCCTCCGTGCGGGCAGATACTGGCCGGACTCGGGACTGACCCGGGCGCCCGGCTCGTGGCGCGGTGCCCACCTCGCAGAGTGGAGCCGCCATGACACCCGGTCGTCGCCTCGGCGTGGCCCTCACCGCCGCCGTCCTGCTCCTCGTCGCGCTCGCGGCGCCCGGCGGTGCCCGGCCGGCAGCGGACCGGCACCCGCACCACCACCAGCGGCACCCCCAGCTCACGGTGATGACCCAGAACCTCTACCTGGGCTCCAGCCTGACGCCCGCGATCACGGCCACCACCCCCGAGGCGTTCGTGGCCGCTGTCGCGACGATCTACGGCACCGCGGTGTTCACCGACTTCCCGCGCCGCGCCGAGGCGATCGCCGACACCATCGCCGCCGAGGAACCCGACCTGATCGGCCTGCAGGAGGTGACCCGCTGGATCGCGCAGCCCACCGTCGCCGGGCCCACTCCCCCGAGCTTCGACTTCCTGGCGATCCTGTCCGCCGAGCTCGAGGAGCGCGGCCTGGACTACAGCGTGGGAGCCGTGTCCGAGAACGCCGACATCGGTCCCGCCCCGCTGGTCGCGCCGGCGTACGGCTGCGCTCCCCCGACCGACCCGACCCAGCCGGCCTGCGTCGTCACGCTCCAGGACCGCGACGTCATCCTCGTCAACGACGACACCCGGCGGCTCCGGGTGCTGGGCTCGGCGAGCGGCACCTACGAGGCGCAGGAGGTGCTCACTCCTCCCGTCGGCGCGCCGGTGTCGTTCGGACGCGGCTGGGCGTACGTCGACGCGAGGTACCACGGCCGGAAGCTCCGGTTCGTGAACACCCACCTCGAGGTCGAGGACTTCGCCGCGACCCAGGAGGCGCAGGGGCGGGAGTTCCTCGCCGGACCGGCGCGCACCCGCGGACCGGTGATCGCCACCGGCGACTTCAACTCCGCGGCGGACCCGGCCACGACCACCACCCCCACGACGACGTACGCCGACCTGACCAGGCGCTGGTTCCGCGACGCGTGGCGGGTCAACCCCGGCGACCCGGGAGCGTCGTGCTGCCAGACGAGCGAGCCTGAGCAACCCGGTGTCGCAGCTGACCACGCGGATCGACCTGGTCCTCACCCATCGGGTGGGCGCCGTCTCGGCGCACCTGGTCGGCGACGCCCCGATGCCGGGTGCGGTCGCCCCGCCGTTCTGGGCGTCCGACCACGCCGGAGTGGTGGCGCGGCTGCGGTTGCGCTGAACACGGCTGTCGTAGCGTGATCGCGTGACGACGCCGCGCATCCTGGCCTGCGCGCTGGCCGGACTGCTGCTGCTCGTCTCCGGGTGCAGCGACGCGGATGATCAGGGCGAAGCGTCGACCGAGCGCCCCGAGCTGACGCTCGCGTTCGCCCAGTGGCTTCCCGACGAAGGCACCGATCGGGCGATGCTGCGGGTCACCAACGACTCCGCGCAGGAGCTCGAGGTGACCGGGGCCGGGCTGCACTGGTCCGGCTACGACGACTTCGTCGACGCGCAGGACAGCTCGCTGGCGCCCGGCCAGACGCTCGACCTCCGCGTCACCCTGCCGGAGGCGAACTGCGAGGAGGGCGCGGAGCCGATCGTCGGCGTCGTGCGCACGCCGTCGGTGGAGGTGACCGAGGAGCTGACCGACAACAGCCAGCAGTTCCTGCGGCACCTGTGGCAACGCGGCTGCGAGGCCGACCTGGTGCGCAGCCAGGTCTCGATCTCCTACGGTGACGACTTCCGACTCGAGACCATCGAGGGCGTGCCGGTGGTCGTCGGGTCGCTGCTGCTCGAGCGTCGGGCGGGCCAGGAGCGGGTGACCGCACTCGGGGCGGCCGGCAGCGTTCTGTACGACGTGGGGCTCGGCGCGCGCGTGACGGCGGCCCCGGCACAGCCGGTGACCCGAGTGTCGCTGCGCATCAGTGGCGGCACCCGGTGTGACGAGCACGCCCGCGGCCAGGCGACCGCCCCGTTCACGTTCCGGATCACGCTGCGGGTCGCGGACATGACGACCCGGATGCTGATCCCGCCACCCGCCTGACGTGCAGGTGCTCGCCACCCAGGCGCTGGACGCCGCCTGCCGCCAGCGCGCGGAGCGCGGATGACAACTGAACCCGGTGACCGGCTCAACCGTGCCTTCGACGTGGGTGCTGTGCGCGTCCGTGGCGCCGGCCGCGCCTCCGCGGCCGTCGCCCTGCTCGCCGCGCTCACGGCGTGCGACGGCGGCGGGTCCCGCGACGACGCCGACCCTCGGCCGACCGAGAGCCCGACGGCGACGACGACGCTGCCGCCCGACCAGTACGCCGGATGGTTGCTGCCCAACATGCGCAGCATCGCCGCCAGCGACCTGCAGGTGGAACGCGTGGACGGTGAGCGCCGGCTCCGGTTCGCGGCCTCGCTGGCCAACGTCGGCGACGGCCCGATGCTCGTCGTCCCGCGTGGCCGCGCGGAGTGCCCGCCCCGGCAGATCAGGGTGCGCCAGGTCGTGCACCTCGACGGCAACGGTGACGGCGCGTTCCAGCGCGGGCAGGACGGGGAGCTGCGCCGACGTCCCGGAGGCTGCATGCTCGACCACCCCACGCACGACCACTGGCACTTCGACGCGATGGCGGCGTACTCGCTGAGCGTGGCGGGCACCCCGCGGCGGGTGTCGCGCGACAAGGTGAGCTTCTGCCTGCGCGACAACGAGCGGGCTGCCGGTACGCCGCGCACGGTGCGGCGGGCCTACTTCGGAGAGTGCTCGGAGAGCAGTCCGCAGGGCATCTCCCCCGGCTGGGTCGACGTGTACGGCGCCGACCTCGACGGCCAGTGGCTCCGGGTGCCGCGCGGCGCCGACGGGCGCCGTACCTGCCTCACCCTCGAGGCCGATCCCGATGACCTCCTGCTGGAGACCGACGAGACCGACAACGCCACCTCGATCCCGCTCCGGATCTCGGGAAACCGGGTCCGTCGCCTCTCCGGTACCTGCTAGGGCAATGGCGAACTCGGGCCATGTCCGGGCCGCCCTCCGCGGCGTAGCGTTCCCGACGGGGGCAGGGAGGGTGGAGCACCGATGGCCGACCGAGAGTCCACACCGCGCGAGATCAAGGCCCGGACCGGGCCCCGGCGTCCCGAGGAGGACCCCACGCTCGGCATCCCCGTGACCGCAGCAGCCGCCGGCGTCGCGCCCGATGCACCGCCTCGTGACCGTCGGTGACTCACTGACCCACGGGTTCATGAGCGGCGCGATCCACCGCACCGACCTGTCCTGGCCGGCGATCACGGCCTTCGAGATGGGTCTGAGCGCCGAGGAGTTCACGTTCCCGACGTGCGAGTGGCCGAAGGGCCCGGGCGGGCTCCCGTTCGACCTCGAACGGCTCGCCCGCTCGTTCGGCGCCAAGTTCGGGGACAAGCTGGACTTCTGGGAGATCCTCAGCGCGGGCCGGTGGCTGCAGTCCTACATGGACGACATCGAGGAGTTCTGGGAGCGGGGCGACGGGCTCCGAGGAGCCGCCCGACGGGCCGCCGTTCCACAACACAGCGGTCTACGGATGGGACCCGCTCGACCCCCAGCTGGTGACGGCGTCCCGGATCTCCAAGCGGCTCGCGAAGAAGCCGGGCGACGACGCGCTCAAGCAGCTCGTGGAGAACCACGCGGCACGCGCGGCGTGGCCGGTGCTGCGCCGGGCCGGCAGTCCCACCAACACCGTCCTCGACTCCGTCGCCGCGATGGCCGACGACGGCGGGCTGGAGACCCTCGTGGTGGTCCTGGGCTCCAACAACGCCCTGGGCTCGGTGCTCGCCCTCGAACCGCACTGGACCCCCGCCGGCTACGCCAAGATGACGCTGGCCGAGCGGCTCGATGCCCGCAGTGGCTGCAACCTGTGGCGGCCGAGCGCGTTCAAGGCCGACTGGACCGACCTGGTGACGAGGCTCCGCACGGTCACGGCGCAGCACGTCGTCGTCGCGACCATCCCGTCGGTCACCATCGCCCCGATCGCCCGCGGCACGGACAAGAAGGTGCGGCCGGACTCGCGGTACTTCCCGTACTACACGCGGCCCTGGGTCAGCGACGAGGACTTCGACCCGAAGCGCGACCCGCACCTCACCGAGGACGAGGTGCGCGCGATCGACTCCGCGATCGACTCCTACAACGAGACCATCATCGCCTCGGTGAAGGCCGCTCGCCGGGACGGGCTGGACTGGTACCTGTTCGACATGGGCGGGGTCCTCGACCGGCTCGCCACGCGGCGCTACGTCAACAGCCCGTGGGCGCGGCCCGACTGGTGGACGCCGTACGAGCTGCCGGCGGCGCTGCGGAGGCTCGATCCGGAGCCGACCACGCGGTTCTTCCGCGCCGGACCGGACGGCCGCACCGAGGGCGGACTGTTCTCGCTCGACGGCGTGCACCCGACGACGATCGGCTACGGCGTCATGGCGCAGGAGGTGATCAAGGTCCTGCAGCTCGCCGGTGTCGAGTTCCGCGACCGGACCGGTGCTCCGCGAGCCGGCGCGGTGGAGGTCGACTTCGACCGGCTGCTGCGCGCCGACACCCTGGTCAGCAACCCGCCCACGTCGATCACCAGCAACCTGGCGCTGCTCGGGTGGCTCGACGACAGGCTCGACTGGGTGACGAAGTTCCTGCCCTTCGTGCACTCACCCCTCTGAGCGGTCCCTCCCCAGGAACTCCAGCAGGGCCTGGTTGAACTCGTCGACGTGGCTCGCGTTGCAGCCGTGCGGGGCGCCCTCCAGGACGACCAGCTGGCTCCCCTCGATCGACTGGTGCGTGCGTCTCCCCGCGCCTTCCAGCGGCACGATCGCGTCGCTGTCCCCGTGGATCACCAGGGTGGGCACCGTGACCTTGGCCAGGTCATCGCGGAAGTCGGTGGTGTTGAAGGCCTCCATGCATCCCAGCGCCGCGTCCTGGTCGGACTCCTGGCACAGCGACTCGGCGTGCGCACGCCGCTCCTCGCTCACCCTGAGCTCGTCGCCGGCGGTGAAGAAGGCCGTCGTGAAGTCCTTGAAGAACGCGTCCCGGTCCTTCTCGAGCCCGGCCCGCATCTCGTCGGCCGCGTCCTGGGTCAGCGGCCCGTCCTCGTTGCCCTCCGTCTTCAAGAGGTACGGCGGCACCGCGGCCGCGAAGACCACGCTGTGCAGCCGCTGCTCACCGTGTCGGGCGACGTAGCGCGCCACCTCGCCGCCACCCATCGAGAAGCCGACCAGGGTGACGTCCTGCAGGTCGAGGTCGGTGATGACGTTGTCGAGGTCGTCGGCGAGCGCGTCGTAGTCGTAGGAGTCCCCCGGCCCCGACTTGCCGAACCCGCGACGGTCGTAGGCGACGACGCGGTGGCCCGCGTCCTTGAGGGCGGCGATCTGGTCGGACCAGGACTCGTGGGACAGCGGCCAGCCGTGGATCAGCACGACGGGTCGTCCCTCGCCCCCGGTGTCGCCGACGTAGAGGTTGCCCTTCTCGTTGCTCCGCTCAGTCATGCCGGGCCGTACCCCGTGGCCCAGCCGCTACACCGCCACGGTCAGCCGCCCCCGAAGGAGTCCCGCACCTGCCGAGGGTCGAGGTAGCGCCAGGGCGGGTCGTCGCGTCCGGCCGCCGTGCGCAGCTGAGCCAGGGGCAGCGGAGATCGGCCCGCGACCAGGACCAGGTTGCCCGGGCCTCGGCCGCGGAGGGTCGGCGACTCGGAGGTCAGGGCGACCACGAGGCCCGCGTCCCCGAGCCCGGCCACGATCCCGCGCGTCCACCGGAACGGCGCGCGATCCGTCACGTTCAGGGCCAGCACGCCGCGGTCGGTCACGACGCGTGCCATGTCGGCCAGCGCCTCGGCCGTCACCAGCTCGGGTGGCACCCGGTCGCCCACGAAGGCGTCCACGACGACGGCGTCCGCCGACCCGTCACGCAGCCCGGTCAGGCCGGTCCGCCCGTCCACTCCGCGCACCCGGATGCCACTGCGCGCCGGCAGCGGCAGCTCCCGACGCACCAGCTCGGTGACGGCTTCGACCGGCTCGAGCACCACCTGTGACGACCGCGGCCTCGTGGCGGCGACGTACCGCGGAAGGGTCAGCCCCGCGCCACCGACGTGGACCACGCGCAGCGGTGTCCCCGGATCCGCGCAGGCATCGATGAGGTCGGCCAGCCGGCGTACGTAGCTGAACGCCAGCCGGGTCGGATCCTCCAGGTCGACGTACGACTGTTCGGCCCCGCCCATGCGCAGCACGAACGACCCGGGGCGCTCGGTCGCCACGATCTCGGCGGGCAGCTCGTCGGACACGGCCCGAGCATCCCACCCACCCCTCAGGTCGTCGGACTGATCCCTTGCTCGAGGCGCTGGTGCCACTCGTCATGGATGGCCGTCCCGGCGCCCCGTGGTTGCGGGGCAAGCGGCGGATCGAGCGAGATCACCGCAGCACACCGCTCGCAGATGACGTAGCTGCGGCCCCGGCGTGGAGCCCAGATGTACCCGGGCGCCGGCTCGGGGCTCCGGCGTCTGTCAACTCGGGTCATGTGTCAGGCATACCCGCGCCGTCAGTCCACCAATCCGCTGGCGCGGTCAGGAAAGAGAGACCACCGTCGGCGGCTCGGACCAGGGCGACCACAGACCACCGCTGCCCTGGCACCTGACGGCGTACGTCTCCGTCGTCCCCGAACCCTGGAAGATCGTCCAGGTGCGCGCACCGCCCTCGTCGAACCCGTCTCCCAGCGAGGTGTAGGTGCCATCGTCCGCCAGGACCCCGAGGTCCTGGGTGACACAGCCGATGCCCGACCCACTCCAGATGCGCACGTAGCCGTCCCGCGCGTCCAGCCAGCCCAGCGGACCCGTCGGTCCCTCTGGCGGCGTGGCGACGTAGATCCACTCACTGGTCCCGAGCGGTTGGTTCTTGCGGGTCTCCGCGCTCACGAAGAAGACGTGCGCGTCGCCCGGGTAGAGGCCGGTGACGCGCGCCGTCGTCGCGGTCGTGTAGATCTGCGAGGCGGTCGAGCTGACGACGTAGTGGTGGGCGCCCTTGACCGCGGTCCACGTCAGGTCGACGGTGCGGGTGTCGACCGCCACGGCCGAGGTGATCTGTGGCGGCGCCGGCAACGGCTTGGCGGCCAGCGCCGGCGCGGCGGAGGCTCCCCCCAGCGCGAGGGTGACGACGAGGCTGGCGAGGATGCGACGTGCGCTCATGGGGTGCTCCCGAGTCGAGGGAGCCGTGACCCCAGCCCCCGAGTGCGGGACAGGCTACGTCCGGACTCAGTTCCACGTCTTCTATACCCGCGCCGTCGGTGCGCGCACCTGGACGATCTTCCAGGTTTGGGGACGACGGAGACGTACGCCGCCAGGTGCCAAGGCAGCGGTGGTCTGTGGGCGGCGGGTCCGTCGTGGCACCCAGGGCGCCCGCCATCGCGTTCGCCGGCCTGGTCATGGCCGCGACCGCCGCGTGCGGCTCCGACACCCCGGTCGCCCCCGCCAACGTCAGCGACCCGATCCAGCAGGAAATGACCGCCCCCAAGACGCAGGGCACGGAAGGCTGCATGGGGCAGCAGCTGATGTCGGCCGACCACTGGGATCGAACCGCCCGGGGATGCACGCCAGCACGGCCAGCACAGCCATCGAGCGCTGACGAGCTCCGAGCCGCGCAGTCCCGGATGGACGTCTACCGCAGGATTCCCAACCCCACGCCGTGATCGGCCAGGGATGCTCACGACCAGGCGGGGTCGGCTCGAGGCCGACCCCGTCGCCCTGTGGGTCGTGGCGGCTCAGGTCTCCATGGCCTCGGGCAGGCCGACTGGCTCGACTTCGCCCAGCAGGACCAGGTACGTGAACCCGGCGATCAATCCGCCGATGGCCGGAGCGAGGATGAACAGCCAGAGCTGTTCGATCGCGTCGGCGCCGGCGAACAGGCCGACGCCGATCGAACGAGCCGGGTTCACCGACGTGTTGGTCACCGGGATGCTGATCAAGTGGATCAGGGTCAGCGACAGGCCGATCGCCAGCGGCGCGAGGCCCTTGGGCGCGCGGCTGTCGGTTGCCCCGAGGATCACCCACAGGAACACGGCGGTGAGGAGGACCTCGATGACCACGCAGGCGAGCAGGTCGTAGCCCATGGGTGAGCGGTCGCCGTACCCGTTGGATGCGAAGCCGCTCTCCTCGGCCGAGAAGCCGTCGAGGCCGTTCGCGACGACGAGGAGCACAGCACCTGCGGCGATGCCGGCGACGATCTGCGTGATGATGTACCCCGGCGTCTCCTTCCACGAGATCCGCCCGCTGGCGGCCGCACCGAGGGTGACCGCGGGGTTGAAGTGGCCGCCGGAGATGTGGCCGACGGCGTAGGCCATCACGACGACCGTGAGCCCGAAGGCAAGGGCGACGCCGAGCCAGCCGACCCCGACCTCGGAGTTGGTGGTCGCCAGGACGGCAGTGCCGCAGCCGCCGAAGACGAGGACGAAGGTGCCGAGAAACTCGGCCGTGAGCTTCTTGCCGGTGCTGGGTGTGGTTGCCAAGACATCCTCCTGGAGTCCACGGCGCTGGAGGCCGAACCAGCTTGGAGTATGGCGATGAGGGATCCGTGGATCCGGGAGGCTGGGCCCGCCACCGCGGGTGGTGTCGCGGGTGATTATCGGGGGTGAGCCCGCCCTGCCCTCACGGAGTCTGACGCCAGCTGCGAGCCTCCCACGAGTCCTCGCGCCAGCTCCTGGCCTCCCAGCCGTCGCCGCGCCAGCTGCGCGCCTCCCACCAGTCGTCCGACCACACGTGGTCCACCCACGGAAGACCGCTCCACGACGCACCCGTCCAGGGTGCCGCCAGCACCTTCCCGTCCTGCCACGCTGTCCCGGTCCAGGTGCGGCCGTTCCAGGCCCCGTTCACCCAGGTCGCGCCCGTGTTCTGGGCCGCGGTCCATGCGCGTGGTTCCACGGCGACCCGAGCGCGTCAACCTCTCCGGACAGCTCCACGCCGTTCATGGGATCGAGGACGTGTTCCCCGCCCCGCGACGCCTCGAGCGAGCCCAGTCCACTCGAGGCCGGGTACGACGCCCGGAGCGTGGGCAACCCCAGCCTCGACTTCACCAGCGTCACGGCAGCCCCCACGTCGGTGACACCGGCGCCCTGGGCAGGACTGCGGTTCAGGGTCAGCGGCCGGGCGCTCTGCTGCAGCGCGGCATTCACCTGGTTCGGTGTCAGGTTCGGGTTCGCCTGGAAGAGCAGGGCGGCCTCGCCTGCGACCACGGCGGCCGCCTGGGAGGTACCACTCCCGCGGAAGAAGCGACCTGCGGAGTCTCCGGCCAGCCGGCCTTCGGGGTGCGTGAGGTCGGCGTACGAGCTCCGGACGCGGAGCGACACGACGGACTTGCCGGGCGCCAGCAGGTCGGGGCGACGACTCACGCTTCCGCCGTTGGTGAAGTCGGCCACCTCGTCGTCCAGCGTGCTCGCCGAACCGTCGTGGTCCACGGCGCCGACCGCCATGATGTGTGGGTCGCGAGCCGGCATGAGAAGAGTGGGCGATCGCAGTCCGCCGTTGCCGGCCGACGCGACGACCAAGATGCCGTGGTTCCATGAATGGCCGCGGCCCAGCGGAACCCTGTCCGCGGCAGGTCGGTGTGCACTAGAACGGTGGGGGCCCAACGATCTCGATGCCGCCGTTCTCCTGGGCGCTCTGCGCGATTCGGTCAAAGTCCACGATGCACGACGATCCCTCGAAGGGCTCGCTGGCGCCGCGGTAGAACGGCTCGCACTCGCAGGTTGGCTGGATGCCGAGCACCTTGGCCGTGGGACTCGTGACCACGAAGGCGTGGGGTACGCCTGCGGGCACCATCACGAAGTCGCCGGGCCCGATCTCGTGTTCGTCCTCGTTGATGCGGTACTGGATTTGCCCGTCGAGCACCCACATGGACTCCGAGACCGGGTGCGTGTGGACCGGGGTCCACTTGCCCTCGACCATGTCGACCTCGAACAGGTGGATGTCCTCGTTGGCGCTGCTGAGCTTCCAGGTGAAGACGCCACCGCCGAAGAACCATCGCTTCTCGCCCTCGCCTGCCCGTCGGATCACCGGCGCGAGCGTCGTCCTTTCAGTCATCTGACACTCCGATCATTCATGAGACTTGAGTCTCGTAATGAGAGTGGCATATCATGAAGACCATGTCAACGGACTACGTCAAGTCGGGCCGGACGCGGCAGAAGCAACGCACCCGCGACCAACTGATCGCTGCGGCGCGCGAGCTGATCACCGCGGGCGACACGCCCCGTGTCGAGGAGGTCGCCGAGGCTGCCGGGATCTCTCGCCCCACCGCATACCGCTACTTCGCGTCACGGGCCGAGCTTCTCGCCGCGGCCTACCCGGAGACAGGTGCCGCGTCGGTCCTTCCCGACCCGCCGCCGGAAGCCCTGGATGAACGCGTGGCCGCCGTCGCCGGGTTCGTCATCGGCCTCGTGCAGGAGAATGAGCCGCAGCAGCGCGCGATGCTGCGCCTCTCGCTGGGCGAGGTGCCGCACGAGCTGCCGCTGCGCCAGGGCCGCGCCATTCCGTGGTTCCTCGAGGCGCTCGCGCCCATCGCCGAGTCGATCGGCGAGCAGGGTCTCCACCGGCTCGCGCTGGCACTTCGCGCCGCATGTGGCATCGAGACCCGCGTCTGGCTGAGCGACGTCGCCGGACTCGCGCCCGGAGAAGTCAGCGCCCTCCAACAGTGGACGGTCGACGCCCTCCTCAAACAGGCCCTCGAAGCACCGCCGACGTAACGGATGGCTGCCCTGATCTCGGCTACTTGTTTCATTGACGTCAGGACCGGGGTTGGCGAGTCTCGGTCCAGGCGCCCGGCCTGTCGCTCTCATTTCGGCTGCCCACGCTGATCCTTCGGGGTCCCGTGTGGCTCTCTCATGGCATGCGTGGGCTGGGCGTCGCAGGGTCGGCAAGAGGCTCCAGAGGGGTTTGCCCAGCTCTAAGTAGCGTTGCCCTTCCCGACTCGACGAACACTGGGATCGAACACCGGGGAGAGTGCATGGAACAGCAAGCAGAACGCGTCGTGATCGGCATGGACCCGCACAAGAGGTCGGCCACGATCGAGGTCATGGACGCCGAGGAGACCGTCCTGGGCGGCGGCCGTTACGACACCGACGAAGGTGGCTTCGCCGACATGTCCGGTTACGTCAACCGGATCCAGCCCGACCGCGAGCGACGTGTGTGGGCGGTCGAGGGCTGCAACGGGATCGGTCACCACATCGCGGTCCGGCTGCTTGCTGCCGGCGAGCAAGTGGTCGATGTGCCACCGAAGCTGTCCGCGCGAACGAGGGTGTTCGCGACCGGTCAGGGACGCAAGACCGACGCCACCGACGCCCACTCCGTGGCCCTGGTCGGCACCCGGATGGCCGGACTGCGTCCGGTGGTCGATGACCAGCAGCTCACCGTCTTGCGGGTCCTGGCCGATCGTCGCCGCTCACTGGGCGAGGACCACACCAGGATCGTGTCCCAGCTGCACCAGCAGCTGCTCGAGCTGATCCCGGGCGGAGCGAAACGCGACCTGTCCGCTGCTCAGGCCAAGACCCTGCTGGTGAAGGTCCGCCCACGCGACGCCGCCGGCAAGACCCGGCGCCGCGTCGCAGCCGGCTCATCGCCGACCTGGAGCGGATCTACCAGCGCAAGAAGGCGGCCGACAAGGAACTCACCGAGCTGGTCGCTGCCACCGGCAGCAGCCTGATGAAGCTCCACGGCATCGGCCCGTTCGGGGCCGCGCAACTGCTGGTCGACGTCGCCGACATCACCCGGTTCCCCGACCGCGGCCACTTCGCGTCCTGGAACGGCACCGCCCCCATCGACGCCTCGTCCGGTGACCAGGTCCGGCACCGACTGTCGCGACTCGGGAACCGTCAGATCAACCGGACCCTGCACATCATGGCCACCGTCCAACTCAGGAACCCGACCGAGGGCCGCGCCTACTACGACCGCCGCAAAGGCGAGGGCAAAACATCGAACGAAGCGATGCGCGCCCTGAAACGACGCCTGTCCGACATCGTCTATCGCACCATGCTCGACGACGCGCTCGGCCACTCCTTCAACACCCGGAGGACGGGCCCGGGTGGGCAACAGGGCAACGACTCTTACTCCAGCGCGGCCGGCTCACAACCCCAGACCAGCTCTTCGGATAAGCCACACCCGAGCCCGTCGAAGACCCAGCCTAGAACCCCCATGCCAGCTGCGTCTTGACACAGAGGGGTGCCATGAGAGTGCGTCCGGCTCGCGGCGGTATGACTCAGGTGTGCATGCTTGGTGAAGGGCTCGGTGGTTCGCCTGGGTCTTCGGGACTATCGCGTCTCGACCCGCGCCAGGATCGGCCCGCCGGCGGTCATCGTGAACGGAAGGGCCAAGGGAAAGTCCGGGTCGAGCGAGGTGACCCGGCGGTGCCGTACGAGGCTGGCGAGGCCGAGCGTGGCTTCGAGCATGGCGTAGTGGTCACCGATGCATGAGCGGGCGCCCGCGCCGAACGGCAGGAACTGCCAGCGGTCTCGGCTCCGCGACCGCTCGGCGCTGAATCGGTCGGGGTTGAAGGTCTCCGGGGCGTCCCACAGGGCTGGGTCGCGGTGCAGCGCGTAGACGCCGACGAGCACGTTGGTTCCCCGTTCGATCCGGAACCCGTCCACCACCGTGTCGCGGGTCGCAAGCCGGGCGATCGCAGCAGCTGGTGGGCAGAGCCGGAGTGCCTCGTGGATGACCTGCACGGTGAACGGGAGCGCCGGGACGTCACTGACGGTCAATGGCCGGTCGCCGAGCTCGCCTACTTCCTCGGCAACCCGGTCCTGGAGATCGGGGTGGTGACCCAGTGCCCACAGCGCGTAGGTGAGCGTCGTCGAGGTGGTGTCGTGGCCGGCGATGAGGAACACCGCGAGGTCGCTGACCACCTCGTCGTGGGTCAGCGACCGGCCGGTGTCGGGGTCCCGCGCCGCTAGCAGCAGCCGGACCAGCTCGCAGTCACGGGCTGGATCGGCCTGGTAACCGGCGATTGCCTCCTCGATCACTGCGTGGATCTCGGCCAGGGCTCGACGGAACCGGCGCCGCGCGGGGGTCGGCAGCGACTTGGGAGCGCGAACGGGTCGGAGTCCCCGGCTGGTGGCGTAGTCCAGCACCTGCTGAATGCTCGGGCCGAGATCCGAAGCGTGTTCGTCGAGGTCCACGCCGAACATAGATCGACCCAGCACCCGCAGGGTAAGGCCCCGCATGTCCTTGTCGATGTCGATCCGAGCCCCGTCGACCCAGTTCGCGGCACGTTCGTCGCCCGCCGCGGCCATGTGACCGGCGAAGGTCGCCACATGCTGCTTGGTGAAGAGCGGCTGCAGCGTCCGTCGCTGCGGCTTCCACGGCTCGTACGGCAGGTTGAAGACGTTGTCACCGATCAGGCGCGTCTCGACGTGCACTTGCGTCAGCTTGTCCATGGTGTCGTTGCTGGAGCCTGCGAGCACGTCGTGGGCGCCTTGCGGCGAGGTGACCAAGACGTACGGCGGCACGACGAGCCGGGGACCGACGGGGACCCGGACGACAGGCCCCGCGAGATCACGGACGAAGGCGGGACCGGTGTGGAACTCCCTCAGGGCCCGTAATCGCGCCGGGAGCGACATGGGTGCGACCGGCGGCAACCCGGGCAAGTCTGAGGCGTCTGTCATCGCTGGCTCCCTTCGAGCCGCCCTCGCACCATTGTCGTGGCCCTGATCGCGATTCCGCCACGGGTAACTCAGTGAACACAGGTCTCGCGCATGCGGTTGGTCGGACCTGGACCGTCTGCACCTGCTGCTCTCGCCGCGGATTGACGCGCCCCGACACGGCGGGTCACAGGACCGAGAAACCAGCGTGAAGTCCTCGTCGGCCGGTGGCGGCAAGCGGAAGCGAATGCCCGGCTGGACTGCCCCAGGAGAACTCCACACCGAGGCCGCGTCACCTGAGCGCGGCGGCCGCGCTGTGCCGCGAGACGAAGTCGGCGATCGGTTCGGCTACGGCCGTTGGGTCCGTGCTGACCGCGAAGTGATCTCCACCCTCGAGGACGACCTCCTCGTGCTGCGGAAACAGGTTTCGGAGGAACGTTCGCGTTGCGGGGTTGAACGGGTTGTCCGAACCGGCCCACGAGAGCACTGGGCTGTCGCTCGCTGCCGCGTCCTCGACCCCGTAGTTCCACCCGACCAGTGCGGAGGCTTCGCCCTCGACGAACGTGGCCGCGTCCCGAATGCCCTGGTCGACGACGCCGGGCCCCGCAGCTTCCGCGGCTGCGCGCCAGTCCAGGCCTGTCGGCTCGAAAAGCGCATCGTAGGCGCCTGCGATGTCACCCGCCTGGTAGTGCCCCGCCATCGCCTCGAACGCCGCTCCCAGGATTCCCAGCAGCTCCGCGAAGTCGCTCGCGGCCAGCCAACTGCTGGACGGCAGCGGCTCGAGCAGCGCCAGGGACCGCACTCGATCGGGGTACGAGGCTGCAAGTACGAGTGCGATCATCGCGCCCTCGGAGTGGCCGACAACGTGTGCCCGGTCCACCTCGACGTGGTCCAGCAGGGCAACGATGTCGGCCGCCTGCATGTCGAAGCCACCGGCCTGCCCGCCGCTCTCGCCGTACCCGCGCCGGTGGTAGCGGATCCTCCGGCACCCGCTGAACGCCGGCTCCTCGGCCAGCAGGCGAAGGAAGTCGGCCCAGATGGCGCCGTGGATGAACAGCAGCACTGGTTCCCCCTCGCCCCGGACTTCGTAGGCCAACTCGATGCCGTTCACGCTTGTTGTCTTCATTGGGAACCCCTTGGACGTAGGTCTCGCTCCTGTTGTGCGCGACTCGCGAGCTTCAGATCAGAGACTGGCCGGTCGAGCAACCGACGGGATCGGCATTGGCTGCCAACCTGAGTCCGAGGACGTGGGTACAACTACCCATCTCTGATCCGGCGAGCCATGCTGGGGCCATGGAGGCCGTAGACACGGCACACCTGGCCCTCGCCCGGGAGCTTCACCGGACCTCCCGGTGGGAGGCGGCGTGCGTGGAGTACGCCGCGGCGGATGCCGACGAGCCGCTCGCTGTCGAGGATCTGGAGGCGTTTGCCGAGTCGGCCCAGATCTCTGCCCGAGGTGCCGAGTCGGTCGCCCTGCTTCACCGTGTGTTCGACCTGCGAGTCAGAGCCGGCGAGCTCGATGAGGCGGCGCAGGTCGCCTTCTGGCTGTGGTGGGTGCTTCTGAACACCAACGAGATAATCCAGGCAAACGGTTGGCTCAAGCAGACTTGCCGCACCCTGGGCCCCGAGCTGGCCACCAGCCCGTGGCTCCGGATCCCCGACGCCATGCTCCAGGGGACGACGGGAAACCGCTCTCGCGCCAGCGAGCTGCTGGAGCTGATCGTCGATGAAGGCCAGGGCGAGGTTGTGCCCTGGGCGTTGTGCATGTGGGGTCAGACCCTGATCGACGACGGCCGGCTCCACGATGGGCTAGATCGCCTGGAGGAAGCGATGGCCATCCTGCTCAACGATGGCCTGTCGCCACGGGTCACACCATGGATCTACTGCGCTGCTGTCCGTGGGTGCTGCCTGGCACGCGACTTCGCTCGCGCCAGAGCATGGAACAGGTCCATGACCGGGTGGCTCGACTCGCTGGACAGCCTGGGAGGTGCGTACCTCGGGAACTGCCGTATCTACCGCTCACGGTTGCTGTGCCTCAACGGTGTCTGGCCGGCCGCCCTCGACGAGATCGTCGCGGTCTGTGGCGATCTGGACGGCTACACCGGTTGGGTCTGCGGCCACGCGTACTACCAGCTCGGGGAGATCCGACGGCTACGTGGCGAATGGGACTCCGCCGAAGACTGCTACCGCCGTGCGGCGGAACATGGCTGCCCGACGCAACCGGGCCTCGCCCTCCTCAGACTCGCCGAAGGTGACGTCGACGCCGCGTCGGCCGGCGTCCGCCGGGCATTGGCCGAGGTGACCGCGACGCCCGACCGGCTCGACCTGTTGAAAGCCGCGGTAGCGATCTACCTCGAAGAGGGACAGATCGAGGCAGCTGGGGATGCCGTGACCGAGCTCGAGGGGATCACGGGTGAGATGACGATGCCTGTCATCGAGGCGGAGAGGTCCGCCGTCAAGGGCGCGCTCGCCCTCGCCGGGGGCGATCCGGCAGCCGCGTTGCCCCTCCTTCGGCAGGCCGTCGACACCTGGCAGGAACAAGATGCCCCGCACGAGGTCGCCAAGCTGAACGTCCTGATCGGGCAGGCCTGCAGCGCACTGGCAGACCACGACGGTGCGCGACTGCACTTCTCAGCGGCGCGGGAGACGTTCGACCGGCTCGGCGCGCGCCCGGATCTGGCTCAGCTCGACCGGACGATGGCGGCCACGGAGGCTGGTCCCGAGACACACGGGCTCACTCCCCGCGAAATCGAGGTCCTCCGCCTCATCGCCCGCGGCAAGGCGAACCGTGCGATCGCCAACGAGTTGCACATCAGCGAGCGCACGGTCCATCGCCACGTGTCCAACATCCTCACAACGCTCGACGTCGACTCTCGCACCGCCGCGGTCGCGTACGGAATCAGGCACGGCATCGTCGGACGGGGCACCGTCTGAGGATCGAGGTCCCACCGGGTGGCAATGCCCATGCCCGGACAACACGTCCTGCCGGAATGCTGCGAGGGGCACGAGTCGGCGCCTCTCACGCCCTCGGCATTTCGAGAGGTGTGGTGTCCGGCGGCCTGATGCGTCCGTGACTACTGCGAATTACGATGGCGGCCGAGAGAAGGCGGCCGCGCTGAGAAGGCATCCGACAGCCCGGACAGGCGCCCGGACGCAGGATCAGTCCGGGCAGGTACCACCTGTGCGCTCGTAAGGGTGACGTCCCGTGAGGTGGTGTAGTTGGGGCCGCTGTTCGTCGTGTTGACGATGACGTAGGCGGCCACCGTGCCACGGTCAGTGAGACCTAGCGATAGAGACTCACGGAAGGACCTGAAGCACGATGGCCTTGGACAATGCTGCACTACTCGAGGTACTCGAAGCCATGCAGGCTGGTGGTGTCGAGGACCGGATCCGGACCGCGGCGCAGACGATCTACCAGGCGTTGATCGACGCCGAGCTGACCGCGCGTGATCGGTGCCGGCCCGTGGGAACGCACCGATGACCGGACCGCGCAGCGCAACGGGAGCCGGCCGCGGACGCTCACGACGACCGCGGGTGATCTGGAGCTGCGGATCCCGAAGCTGCGAGTGGGTTCGTTCTTCCCCTCGCTGTTGGAGCGACGGCGCCGGGTCGACCAGGCGTTGTTCGCGGTGATCATGGAGGCCTACCTGCACGGTGTCTCGACCAGGAAGGTCGACGACCTGGTCAAGGCGCTCGGCGCCGATACCGGGATCAGCAAGTCCGAGGTCTCGCGGATCTGTGCTGACCTGGACGAGGAGGTCGGCGCGTTCCGGGACCGGTCCCTGGCCGAGATCGGCTACCCGTACGTGTTCGTGGACGCGACCTACTGCAAGGCCCGGGTGAACCGCAGGGTGGTGTCCCAGGCGGTCGTGATCGCCACCGGAGTCACCGCCGACGGGCGCCGCGAGGTCCTCGGTTTCGACGTCGGCGACTCCGAGGACGGGGCGTTCTGGACCGCGTTCCTGCGCGGCCTGAAGGCCCGCGGGCTCGGCGGGGTGCAGCTGGTCATCAGCGACGCTCATACCGGCCTGAAGGCAGCCATCGGCTCGGTGTTCATCGGAGCCTCGTGGCAACGGTGCCGGGTGCACTTCATGCGCAACGTGCTCGCGGTCGTCCCGAAGGGCAACCAGGAGATGGTCGCCGCCGCGATCCGCACCATCTTCGCCCAGCCCGACGCCCCACACGTGCACGAGCAGTTCGAGGTCATCGCGACCATGCTCGGCAAGCAGCTGCCGAAGGTCGAAGCGATGCTGCGTGAGGCCCACGATGACCTGCTCGCCTTCGCCGGCTTCCCCGTGTCGCACTGGAAGAAGATCTGGTCGACCAACCCGCTCGAGCGACTCAACAAGGAGGTGAAGCGCCGCACCGACGTCGTCGGCGTCTTCCCCAACGCTCCCGCACTGCTCAGGTTGGCCGGCGCGGTCCTGGTCGAGGCCCACGACGAATGGCAAGTCAGCGCCGAGCGCCGCTACCTCTCCGAACGATCCATGGCCCTCGTGGCCGAGAAGAACACCGAGGAGGTGGCCAAGCCCGAACTCATGACGGCATGATCAGAACCACTGACCCGCACGGTGTCGAGAAACTCCACCACACAGCGGGACGTCACCCTCGTAAGTGGTACGAGGATCAAATCACTAATGCTTTCAGGCTCGGAATCCGTAGATTCCGAGCCTGAACTTTGTAGCGGGGGCAGGATTTGAACCTGCGACCTCTGGTTCTTACGCTCGGGCGTCGCGGTTCTTGCGTCCGGATGCGCTTCCGGGCGCTGGCCTGCGGAAACAATACGGAGCCCGCTCCCCACTGAGTCGTGGTGAGCGCCACTTTGCTCGCTCACGACCGAATACTTCGGGAATATGTGCGGCACAGCCGACGGTGAGCACGCACCGAAAGGCTCCAGCTGATGGCCGCGTCCGATGAACGTGCCGAGATGTTAGAGCTGTACCAGGTCCGGGCCAACGACGGTCCCTGCCTTGACTTGCTTCCGGTAGGGCAAGGTCGTGATCGATGCCGACCTCGGGGCGGCGGGCAAGATCTGACCGCACTTCGCCCCCGCGCCGTTGCCGCCGCGTTCCGCTCCGTCCACGCGTTCCCGCTGCGGCTGTGCCAGACGGTCATCGGGGCGCTCAACCTTCTCGACAACATTGGCCAGCGGCGTGACCAGCTCCGAGGAGATTACGACGCGACCTGCTGTTCCCAAAGCGGTCACCTCGTAACGGGTGCAGGCCAGATGGCGCTGCGCGAGGGACACGAATCGTTCGCTGTGGACCCGGACCCGCCGCCCCCGCGACAACTGATGCACGACCGTCCTCTCCAGCACGCCGCGCTCCATGTCCAGAGCGCGTTCGTACTCGAGGACCTCCGCGGTCTCGCACGTCACCGGGTCGTCATCCACGAACAGCCGAATGGTCGTGCCGTCGGGCAGGGGGAGGATGGTTTGGCCGGTGGCGGCGAAGCCGTGCTGCGCTTCCGGGTAGGCAATCGGCCAGGTCTCGTGGAAGCCGTTGAGCAGCGTGCCTGGTGGACGGAGGGCACGCCTTCATCGAAGGAGCCGCGCATCCCCAGGTAACCGTTCGACAAAGCGAAGAGCGTCTCGGTCTGCTCGACGTAGGCCGGGTTGTAGGCGTGCTCGACGAGCCTCCACGGGTCGGCCGGGTAGTCCTCGGTCGCGGCGATGATGCGTTGTGCTGCGGCCCTGAGCCGATGGCTTCGTGGACCCGCGCGGTGAAGGTCTTCGGTGGAGTCCGCAAGCAGTTCACCGAGATCGGCCACGACCAGGTGCGCCCGGGCGGCACGCCGAGTCGCCGAGCCCTCTAGGAAGGCGTCGGGCGCAGGCTTCCCCGGCAGGTCGAGCTCGAGCGTGGTCTCACCGTCGACCCCGGACGTTGAAGAGGTTGGTGATGCCGGCGAGCTCCAGGACAGCGGCACAGTTGCGGCTCACCCACTTCGGGCGAGGAACACGCGTCGAGCGGCGCCTACCGTGAAGACGTGATGGCCAGCTCAGCGGCTCTGCGCGAGCGCCTCCGGGCCGCGCTGCCGTCGGTTCGCGCCGATCTCGAGGCTCTCGTCGCGATTCCCAGCGTGAGCCTGTTGCCGGAGCACGCCGACGACGTGCGCCGGTCCGCGGGCGCCGTGGCCGACCTGTTCGAGGGCGAAGGCTTCGATCTCCGGCTGGTCGCGATCGGGGATGCCGCGCCTGCCGTGCTGGCGCGCAAGACGGCGCCGGCGGGGAGTCCCACCGCGTTGCTGTACGCCCATCACAACGTGCAGCCCGCGGGAGACGAGGCCGACTGGGACACTCCGCCCTTCATTGCGACCGAACCCCCAGCATGCACAAGATCGGCGGGGTGGAATGGCACGGCGGCTTTACAACGGCGACGTAGAGGACTAGATCTGATCTACCTCAAGAGGGAGGGCCGATGAAGTCGGTACGCCGGAACCTGGCCGCTTCGGTGGCACTGATGATCGGCTCGGGACTTCTCGCCGGCTGTTCGGCGGGTGCGAGCTCGGGCGACACGCTGACCTGGTACATCAACCCCGATGCCGGGGGCCAGGCCGCGGTCGCGGAGAACTGCAGCACGGACGACTACACGATCGAGGTGCAGGTCCTGCCGCAGAGCTCCACCGAGCAGCGCATCCAGCTGTCGCGGCGACTCGCGGCGGAGGACCCCGAGATCGACATCATGAGCATCGACCCGCCGTACACCGCGGAGTTCGCGAACGCGGGTTTCCTTGCCCCAATCCCCCAGGACCTGCAGACCACGCTGGAGCAGCAGTCCTTCAAGGGCGCGGTGGAGTCCGCCAAATGGGATGGTGAGCTGGTGGTGGCACCGTTCTGGTCCAACGTGCAGGTGCTGTGGTATCGCAAGTCGTTCGCCGAGAAGGCCGGCCTCGACATGAACCAGCCGGTCAGCTGGGACCAGATCATCGACGCCGCCGCGAAGAACGGCGGCCGGGTGGCCGTCCAGGCCAACAAGTACGAGGGCTATGTCGTGTGGATCAACGCGCTGATCGCCGGCGCCGGTGGCGCGATCGCGACGAACACCGACAAGGGAGTCGATCTCACGCTCGAGGTCGACTCGCCCGCGGGCGAGACCGCGGCGCAGATCATCGAGAAGCTGGCGGGCTCCGCCGCCGCACCGGCCGACCTGTCGGTCTCGAACGAGGGCACGGCTGCTGGAACATTCGGCGGGGACGAGGGCGCGTTCATGGTCAACTGGACCTACATCTGGACGAGCTACGATCCCACGCAGCCCGAGGTGAAGGACGATCTGGGCTACACCCGGTACCCCCAGTCCACGCAGGGCGAGGAGTCCCGCCCGCCGTATGGCGGCATCGGTGTCGGCGTGAGCGCGTACTCCAACCACGTCGACGAGGCGATGCAGGCGATCGAGTGCATCACCTCGCCCGACAACCAGGGCGTGAACGCCGAGCTCACCGGCAACATGCCGGCCAGCGCGGCCGGCTACCAGTACCCGGCGCTGGCCAAGATCTACCCGCCGCCGCTGCTCGACCTGTTCCAGCAGAGCCTCGACGCGGCCGGTCCGCGGACGGTCACGCCGTACTGGAGCGACATCTCCGGCGCCATCCAGGCCTCCTGGCATCCGACGGACGCCGTGGACAGCCAGACCCCGCCGGATTCCCAGCAGTTCATCGAGGACGTGCTGCAGGGAAGGAGCCTGCTGTGAGCACCGTGACCGCCACCGCGGGGGCGAAGGGCGCTCGGAGGAAGGACACCGGAAAGCGCAGCGACCGGTCGCGTGCCGAGAACCGGCTCGGCCAGCGTCTGGTCGCACCGGCCGTGATCGTGATGCTGGCCGTCACGGCGTGGCCGATGATCCAGGCCCTGTATCTCTCGATGTTCCGCTACCGACTCACCTCGCCGGACGACAAGGAGTTCATCGGCCTCAGCAACTACGGGACGGTGCTGACCGACCAGTTGTTCTGGCAGGACACCTGGAACACGGTGTTGATCATGGTGGTCACGGTCGGCGTGGAGCTGGTGATCGGCTTCGCGTTCGCGATGGTGATGCACCGCATCGTGTTCGCTCGCGGTGCCATTCGTACGTCGATCCTGATCCCCTACGGCATCATCACCGTGGTCTCGGCGTACGCCTGGCAGTTCGCGTTCAGCCTCAACAACGGCTGGGTGAATGCGTGGTTCGACTGGTTGCCGTGGCTCGAGGCGGACACCAACTGGTTCGGCAGCCACTGGCCGGCGATGTTCGCGATCATGGTCTCCGAAATCTGGAAGACGACGCCGTTCATGGCGCTGCTGCTGCTTGCGGGGCTGGCCCAGATCTCCGAGGACATGGTCGAGGCCGCGAAGGTCGACGGCGCTACCTGGTGGCAGCGGCTCTGGAAGGTGATCCTTCCGAACATGCGGGCCGCGATCATGGTGGCGGTGCTGTTCCGGGCGCTCGACGCGTTCCGCATCTTCGACAACATCTACGTGATGACGAGGGGAGCGCAGGACACCGAGTCCTCGTCCTTCCTGACCTATCGACAGGTGATCGAGCAGATGCAGCTCGGACTCGGCTCGGCGCTCTCGGTGCTGCTGTTCATCTCCGTGCTGTTGCTGGCCTTCCTGATCGTCAAGCTCTTCAAGGTCGACCTGGCGCAGGCGAGGGGTGAGGGCTGATGAACACCGAGACACGCACCAAGATCGGCACCTGGGTGGGCTTCCTGCTCATCCTCGTGTGGTGCCTGCTGCCGGTGGTGTGGATCATCTCGTTGTCCTTCAAGGGGCCGGCGGAGACGGGGGTGGGCAGCCCGCAGTTCCTGCCCAAGGAGCCGACGCTCCAGAACTACCGGGACATCTTCGACAACCCCGACTTCAAGGACTCACTGATCAACTCGTTCGGGATCGCGGCGATCTCGACGTTCCTGTCGGTGATCCTGGCGACGCTCGCGGCGTACGCGATCGCCCGGCTCGAGTTCAAGGGCAAGCGCCTGGTGCTCTCGATCGCGCTGGCGATCGCGATGTTCCCGGTGGTGGCGCTGGTCGGGCCGCTGTTCGACCTGTGGCGGACACTCGGCCTGTTCAACACCTGGCCGGGGCTGATCATCCCGTACATGTCGTTCACGCTGCCCCTGGCGATCTGGACGTTGTCGGCGTTCTTCCGGGAGATCCCGTGGGAGATGGAGCAGGCCGCCCAGGTCGACGGCGCGACGTCGTGGCAGGCGTTCCGCAAGGTGATCGTGCCGCTGGCGGCCCCCGGCGTCTTCACCGCGGCGATCCTGACGTTCTTCTTCGCCTGGAACGAGTTCGTGCTGGCGCTCTCGTTGACGTCGACGACCCAGGCCCGCACGGTCCCGGCACAGCTGTCCTACTTCGTCGGACCCGACCCGTTCAACCCTCCGTACGGACAGCTGGCCACCGCCTCGGTGGTGGTCACCGTCCCGATCATCATCATCGTCCTGCTGTTCCAGCGAAAGATCGTCGCCGGGCTCACCTCCGGCGCTGTGAAGGGGTGACCCGATGGCTGCCATCGACATGAAGAACATCGTCAAGGAGTACGGCGACGGGTTCCTGGCCGTGAACGACGTCAGCATCGACGTGCAGGACGGCGAGTTCATGATCCTCGTCGGACCGTCCGGCTGCGGGAAGTCGACGCTGCTGCGGATGATCGTCGGCCTCGAGGACATCACCTCGGGCGAGATGGTGATCGGCGACAAGTTGGTCAACGACCTCGCGCCGCGGGACCGCAACCTGGCCATGGTGTTCCAGAACTACGCCCTGTACCCGCACCTGACCGTCTACGAGAACATCGCGTTTCCACTGCGGCTGGCCAAGGCGCCCGACGACGAGGTCGACAAGAAGGTTCGGCTGGCGTCGAAGACACTGGAGCTCGACGAGCACCTCGATCGCAAGCCGGGCAACCTCTCCGGCGGCCAGCGACAGCGCGTCGCGATGGGCCGAGCGATCGTGCGCGAGGCCGACGCGTTCCTCTTCGACGAGCCGCTCTCGAATCTCGACGCCAAGCTCCGCGGCCAGATGCGCACCGAGATCACCCGGATGCAGAAGCGACTCGGCATCACCACGGTCTACGTCACCCACGACCAGACCGAGGCGATGACGCTGGGCGACCGGGTCGCGGTGCTCAAGCGCGGCCTGCTGCAGCAGCTCGCGACACCACGTGAGCTCTACGAGAACCCCTGCAACCTCTTCGTGGCCGGCTTCATCGGCTCGCCGCCGATGAACTTCCTGCCCGCCACCGTCGAGGGCACGTCGGTCAAGCTGCCGTTCGGCACCGTGCAGCTGCCACCCGAACGGGCGGAGAAGGCCGCCGGCAAGGGGCTGCTGATGGCCGGCATCCGCCCGGAGCACTTCGAGGACGCGTCGGTGCGCACCGACCAGGGCTCCGGTTCGACGTTCCGCGCACAGGTCGACGTCGTCGAGTGGCTGGGCAACGAGACCTACGCCTACGTCCCGTTCGAGGCGCCGCCCGAGGTCGCGGACCAGCTCCGCCAGCTCGAACGCGACCTGGACGGGGAGTCGTTACACACCCAGCTCGTCGTCTCCCTCGACGGTGCCAGCCAGATCCAGGCCGGCGAGGACGCCGAAATCTGGGTCGACGGCACCAAGATCCACCTCTTCGACCCGAGCACCGGCGAGAACCTCACCGTCGACCACGACCACGCCGGCCGGATCATCGCGCAACCGCAGGAGGCGGCGCAGCAACCGACCGCCGCGAGCTAACTGGCCGGTCGCACAGCGGCCTGTGCTCCACCGGCACTGCGCCTTCGGGTCACCCCGCTTGAGGTGAGGCCCTTGAGGAGGAGTCCGGGTCCGAGAGGCTCGGCCAACTGCTCGAGCAACATCACGGCGACCTGCTCGCTGATGTCATCGTGATCGCCGACAGCAGCAACTGGGCCATCGGCGCGCCGGTGCTCACCACGCTGCGGGGCGTTTTCCACCTCTACGTCGAGGTCCGGACCCTTGACCAGCGCGTCGGGTACGACACCGCCCCACACGCACGAGTGCAGCGCATGGCGGGCGAGTAGGCCCAAGTAGTCGTCACGACCCGCCAGCGTCGACGCCAGGCAGGGGGTCGCCTCACCGGGCAGGACCGCGATGAAGCGGCGAGGTACCCCGTCCTGTGGTGTCACCGTCGCCGGCGAGTCATGGACAGGCATGCCCTTCGGGTCAGGCGAGAGCTGCCCCCACCCCGAGGACGGCGATGATCAGCGCGCAGAGCACGGCGAGGAGAGGCCAGACCCAGCGCAGGTAGGCCCCGTAGGGGACCCGGGCGATGGCCAGTCCGCCCATCACGACCGCCGACGTCGGGATGAACAGGTTCATCAGGCCGGAGGCGCTCTGGTACGCCGTCACGACCAGGTCGGCCTGCACGCCGACGAACGCCGCCAACGGGGCCATGATCGGCATCGCCACGGTCGCCAGCCCGGACGACGACGGGATCAGGAACGACAGCGGCAGGAAGAGCAGGAAGACCACGATCGCGAACCCGGCAGCGCCCACGCCCTCGACCGCCTGCTCGGCCCAGTGCAGGACGGTGTCGGTGATCCCCCCGTTGTTCATGACCACGGTGATGCCGCGGGCGATCCCGATGATCAGGGCCACCCCGAGCAGGTCGCGTGCACCGTTGACGAAGGAGTCGGTCAGCTGTCCCTCGCTCATCCTGGCGACGACACCGATCAGGACCGAGAACAAGATGAACAGCGCCGTCATCTCGGGGAACCACCACCACAGGGTGGGCACCCCGATGCCCATGTCCTCCCACGGGATGACGCCGTACATCATCAGCAGGAACGCCATGCCGAACAGCACGAGCACGACCTTCTGGCGGCCGCTCATGACTGCCTCCGCATCCTCGGACTCCTGAACGCTGAAATGCGCCTCGTTGGATGCCTTCATGTCCTGCACCACCGACCGCGTGGGGTCGCGCTTGACCCGGTCGGCGTACCGCATCACGAAGAAGATCCCGATCGCCAGCCCGACCACGAGGATGATCAGCCGAGACAGGAACCCGTCGCTGATCGAGACCCCGGCGAAGCCGGAGGCGATGCCGGTGGCGAACGGGTTGATCGTCGAACCCAGGGTCCCGATGCCACACCCAGCAGGACCACCGCCGCGCCCGTCAACGAGTCGTAGCCCGCGGCGATCATCACCGAGATCACCAGGACGTAGAAGGCCAGGCTCTCCTCCGCCATGCCGTAGGTCGACCCGCCGATTGCGAAGACGCACATCAGGATCGGGATCATCCACCGTTCGCGGCCCCGCAGCCCCGCGACGAGCCGTGCGATGCCGGCCTGGATCGCTCCGGTCTGCATGGTGACTCCCAGGAACCCGCCGATCACGATGATGAACAGGGCAACGTCGATGGCCCCGAACAGGACGCCCTCGTTGTAGTAGCTGATGTTGCCCTCGGCGTTCTCGATGCCGTAGAGACCGTTGATCGGCGCGGTCAGGGAGTCCACCAGGATCCGCGCCCGATCGCCGTCCACCTCCTGGTACGTGCCGGGGATCGGTCCGCCTTCGTCGTCGAGCTGGTACTCGCCGGCCGGGATGACCCAGGTCGCAAGCGCCATCAACACGATCAACGCGAACAGGATCGTGTACGCCGACGGCAGGCTGAAACGCGGCTTGTGCTCGGCCGGTGCCGCAGTTGGCTGGTCGCTCATCGGTCTCTCCTCCGGGTCTCAGGACTCGCGTGCTGGATGGTCGGCCGTCGTCGGCTCGCGCACCGTGCGTCCGGGTTCCGCCGTCGCGGGGTCGGGCATGGTCCGGCGCCTAGCCGCTCACCTGGGCCACGCGCGGCTGGGCGCCGACGTCGTCTCCGTGGTGGTGGTCGTGACCGCGGGCGAAGGCGAGCATCCCCAGGACCATGGCGGCCAGGACGACGGCGAGGATCGCGTGAGCGGGGTTGCTGCTCATGGTGTCCTCCTATACCGGGTCGCGCACGAGCGGGCAGGTCATGCAGTGCCCGCCGCCACGGCCCTTCCCGAGCTCGAAGCCCTCGATGGTGATCACCTCGACGCCGGCCTGCCGCATCTTGGCGATCGTGTAGGTGTTGCGCTCGTAGGCCACCACGACGCCCGGCTCGAGCGCGACGACGTTGTTGCCGTCGTCCCACTGCTCCCGTGCCTGCTGGGACTCGTCACCACCGGTCTCGACCACCTGGAGCTTCGGCACACCCATCGCGTCGGCCACGGAGGACAGGAAGTCCTTCTCCTCGGTCACGTGGAAGAGATCCCCTCCCGTACCCGGGCGCAGGCTGATCGCCCGGACCGCGCCCATGACCTTCGGGTAGACCGTGACCTTGTCGCGGTCGAGCATCGTGAACACGGTGTCGAGGTGCATGTGGGCGCGGTCCTTGGTCATCACCACCGCGATCACCCGCTCGGCCTGGCCCTTCGCGAACAGGGCTGCCGCGACCTCCTCGATCATGCGGGCCTGGCTCCGCTCGCTGAGCCCGATCAGGACCGTGCCGTTGCCGATTGGCTGCACGTCGCCCCCCTCGAGCGATGCTCGGCCGAAGTCGTGCGCGCGGAACCGGCCGTCGTCACCTTGTGGCGGGTACCAGAACTCGAAGTCGGCGTCGGCGAACATCGGGTGGTAGCGGTAGATCATGGTCACGTTGTAGGCCTCGAGCCGACGCGCGGGCCAGAACATCGGGTTGATGGTGACTCCGCCGTAGATCCAGCACGAGGAGTCGCGGGTGAACAACGTGTTGGGCAGCGGTGGCAGCACGAACCTGCTCTCGTCGTCGAGAGCTGCGGCCGGGAGGGACCGGGATCGGTGCTTCGCGATGTCGACGCCGGCCTCGGCCACCGTGAGTCCACCGATCAGGTGGGTGGCGAGGTCCTCGGGCTTCATCGCCCCGACGACCTCGCGCACCTCGTCGACCAGGGACAGCCCGACGGTGTACTCCGAGACGACCAGCTCGAGCAGCCGCTGACGGCCCTCGTCGCTGGCCGCGAGCGCCTCGGCGAGCAGGTCCTGGAGCAGGAAGACCTCGACGCCGTGCTCGCGCATCCGGGCCACGAACTCGTCGTGCTCGTGCTGGGCGCGCTCGACCCACAGCACGTCGTCGAAGAGCAGCTCGTCGTGGTTGGACGGCGTCAGCCGCAGCAGGCTCAGCTCGGGCCGGTGCACCATCACCTGGCGCAGCTTGCCGACCTCTGAGTGCACCCCGAACTTCGTCATGACTCCTCCTTCACCACGTGGTCAGCCCGCTAGAACCTGTGTTCCCGCCTTGCCCTCGACGATCCGCTCGATGTCCGCCAGGCTGCCGATCGCGGCGCGCTTCCCGGTCGCAGCGACGAAGTTCGCAGCGGCCTCGACCTTCGGCCCCATGGACCCCGCCGGGAACTGCATGGCCAGCAGCTCGGCAACGGTGACCTCGTCCAGCCGCCGCTGGTCCGGGGTCCCCCAGTCGGCGTAGACCGCGTCGACGTCGGTGGCCATCACGAACACGTCGGCGCCGATCTCGCGCGCCAGCAGCTCGGTGGCGAAGTCCTTGTCGATGACCGCCTCCACCCCCGTCAGGTGGGCTTTGCCGTCTCGCTGTGTGACCAGGGTGGGGATGCCGCCGCCGCCGGTACAGATGACGACGATGTCGAGGTCGAGCAGCGCCCTGATCGCCTCCATCTCGAAGATGTGCTGCGGCCGGGGTGACGGCACCACCCGGCGCCACGACCCGCCGTCCTTCCGGAACGGCCAGCCCTTCTCGGCGGCGAGCTTCTCCGCCTGGCCCTCCGTGTAGACCGGACCGACGAACTTGGTCGGGTCCGCGAACGCCGGGTCGGCCTCGTCGACCTCGACCATCGTCATGATGGTCGCGAACCGCTCGGTCGCAGGGAAGTGGTTGCGCAGCTCCTGCTCCAGCAGGTACGCGATCATGCCCTGGGTCTGGGCGCCGAGCACGTCGAGCGTGGACGGCTCCGCATCGGTGTACGCGGCGGCCTGCAGCGCGAGCAGGCCGACCTGCGGCCCGTTGCCGTGCGAGAGCACCAGCTCATGCGCCCCGGCGATGGCGGCCAGAGCCGGTGCCGCCGTACGCACGTTCTTGCGCTGCACCTCGGTCGTCATCGGCTCGCCGCGCTGCAACAGCGCGTTGCCTCCCAGTGCCACGACGACGCGCACGCCTGCCTCCTCAGGACCCGAGGGTTGCGACCATCACGGCCTTGATGGTGTGCAGCCGGTTCTCGGCCTGGTCGAAGACGATCGAGGTCTCGGACTCGAACACCTCGTCCGTGACCTCGAGTCCGTCCATCCCGTACGTCTCGTAGATCTCCGCACCGACCTTGGTCTCCCGGTTGTGGAACGCCGGCAGGCAGTGCATGAACCGCACCTTCGGGTTGTTCGTGCGAGCCACCACGTCGGCGTTGACCTGGTACGGCGTCAGCAACTCGATCCGCTCCGCCCAGACGCTCTTGTCCTCACCCATCGAGACCCAGACGTCGGTGTACAGGTAGTCGACCCCGCTGACCCCCTCGTCCACGTCGGCCGTGAGGGTGAGCCGCGCGCCCGTGTGGTCCGCGATCTCCCGGCACGCCTTGACCAGGTCGTCCGCCGGCCACAGGTGCTCCGGAGCACACAGCCGCACGTCCATGCCCAGCTTGCAGCCACCGACCATCAGCGAGTTGCCCATGTTGTTGCGGGCATCGCCCAGGTAGCAGTAGGCGATCTCGGTCAGGTGCTTGTCGCTGTGCTCGGTCATGGTGAGCATGTCCGCGAGGATCTGCGTGGGGTGGAACTCATCCGTCAGCCCGTTCCACACCGGGACACCCGCGTACTGCGCCAGGATCTCGACGTTCTCCTGCCCCGACCCGCGGTACTCGATGCCGTCGAAGGTCCGCCCGAGCACCCGCGCCGTGTCCTTCATCGACTCCTTGTGGCCGATCTGCGAACCGCTCGGCTCGAGGTAGGTGACATGCGCACCCTGGTCCTTCGCGGCCACCTCGAACGCCGTCCGGGTCCTGGTCGAGGTCTTCTCGAAGATCAGGGCGACGTTCTTGCCCTCCAGGCGAGGCTTCTCATAACCGCCGTACTTCGCGGCCTTCAGCTCGGCGGACAGCTTGAGCAGGAACCGGAGCTCGTCGGGTGTGAAGTCCAGCTCCTTGAGGAAGCTGCGGTTGCGGAGGTTGAACGACATGCTGACCCTCCTCGAGTCTCAGGCCGTGGCCGGTAGTGGGGTGACCACCGCGGGTGCGGTGCCAGAGGGCGCCCCAGGCTCGCGGCGGCGCAGGAAGAACTTGATGACCTCCTCGATCACCAGCAGGCTCGCGGCCAGCCCGAGACAGATCGCCCACTGATCCCCGGTCAGCTCCGTGGTACCGAAGACCCGCTCGAAGATGTCGATCGTGGTCACCCCCGTGACAAACAGGCTCACGACGGCAACACCCAGCAGGACGATCTGCATGAAGTCGCTGTACTGCCCCAGGAAGGCCAAGACCGGCGACTCGTCCTTGGCGGTCGCCAGTTCGTTCCGGCCATGCGACTCGAGCCGGGGCCGCGCTTCGGCCGCCCTCAGCCCCTGGGGCCGGACGACGCCCAGGGCCTGCGCGGCGGAGCCCGCCTCTGCCCCCGTGACAGACAGGTCAGCGGGGGCGTGTGCCTGCGTCACGTGTTCACCATCGTGACCCGGTCACCGCGCGACTTCCCCCGATTCGGGTGACGGTCGTGGATCCGCGGCACGGCCCGGAAAGCACCCGGTGGGGTGACCGAGAAAACGCAAACGGGGCCACCTCAGTGAGACCTGGCGATAGAGCTCACGAGAGGACCTGAAGCACGATGGTCTTGGGGCAAGGACCGAAAACGCGCCGACTTCGATCGGCGGAAGGCAGGCGACGGATCTCGATAGGAGCCATGCGCACACGGCCGATGCTTGAGCGGGATGTCGAGTACGACAAACATACGTGCTCAGTCCGAAGGCGACGAGCTCTCGGTGTCGTCCGGCTCGGCCTCCCTATCGGCCCCCTCGTCCTCGGAAGGCGTTGCGGACGTGGTGGCCTCGGACTCGCCTGCCTCCGCGATCGCACGTTCTAGCGCGGCGATCGTTGCAGCGTCGACCGTACCGGTTGGTTTCACGCCGAGATCGCTCTGGAGCGCCTCCAGCGCTTCTGTGAGGGCCGGGGTCCACTCGCCGTCGACCGGCCCGGTCCAGAAGCCGGCCAGGCTCAATGTCTGCTGTACCGCCGCCGTGGTGGCGACCAATTGCATGTCCGCGGCGCCGCCCTGGGCGGCCAGGTCGGACTCCAGCGCGGCCGCGGTCGCGTTGTCGATCGCGCCCGTTACCGGCAGCCCGTGAGATTCCTGGAGGGACTGGACAGCGTCGACGGTGGCCGGGCCATAGACGCCGTCCACCTCGGCGGTGTAGTACCCCGCGAGAGCGAGAGACTGTTGTAGCGCCGCGGTGTAGTCACTGACCGCCACCTCGGCCCGCTTCTGCTGCGCGTCGGTCAGGCAGCCCACCTCCGAGAAGAGGCGCAGCCACGACATCTCGAGCGCCACGGCGGCCGCGTTGAGCTGCTGGCCGGCCTCCTCGAGGGGCGTCTGGTCGCTGATCCCCTCAACCGCGGCGTCGAGGTCGGCCTGGGCCTGCTGCACCCGGTCGGCCGATGCGGGCGGCACCTCGGGTACCAACACCGTGGCGGTGCTGGTCGGCGTCGGCTCCGGAGACTTGCCCTTCCTCTCGGCAACCGCGGCCTTGGCAGCCGCCAGGTCCTGCTCTGCCGTCACGACGTCCTCGCGGGCGACAATCGCATCCTCCGCGCCGGCCGCCACGTCCTCGCCAGGCTCGGCCAGGTCGGTCCCGGCCGCCTGCACGTCCCCGACCGTCGGCTTCGTCGAGGTCAGCACGTCGCCATACCGGTCCAGCGCAGTGATGTAGTCCCTGGCCTGGTCGCAGAACGCGGTGGTCGCCGACTCCGCCGCGCCCTGCGCATCCTCGAGATCGCCCTGCTCCGCTTCCACCCGGGCCTGCGCACGCTCCACGTCGTTGTCGCCCTCGTCACCGCATCCGACCAGCACCAACGCCGCGCAGACGACGCCCAACGCGGATCGCAGATTGAGTCCCCGCATGGGGGGAGTGTCGTGGTGGAGGCACGAACGTCGGCTCACCCGAGCTGGGTGAGCGCCGACATGACGTACCCGGCAGAGGACTACTCCCCGGGGAGTCGTCCTTGCGGCCTTGTCCTGGGCGGCCTCTTCCTTGGCTGCAGCATTGATGTCCTCGGCGTTGATGTCCTCGGCTGCGACCTTGTCAATCGTCCGCTCCACGATGGCGTCTGCCCGGGCTAGCACCTCGCGGATCTTCACCGGCCTGGGGTCGGAGACGAGAGCCACGATGCGCGAGTGGCCGGGTGCGGTCGAGTGTCCTCCAGGTCCCCAGCCAAGTCGTCGCGGTTGCGCAGCTGACGGATCTTGCGACGGCGGCGCCGGGTCGAGCTCAAGACGGCAGCGCTCCCAGGATCGAGAGGGCGGGACGATGACCCCGAGGGCTATGCCGTCGACGAGACCCATCGGAGTCCGGAACGTGCTGTGATCGGTGGACTCGGTGTCCGCGAGATCGGCACCGAAGGGGCGAATGCCCCATCCGTCGCGCCGGCGACGACGTCGGCCTCGGGCGTGTGAGGGCTCTGGTTCTGGTGTCGCTGGCCGCAACCACAGCCGAGAAGAGGAAGCCCCATTGCGCGCGACCTACAAAAGTCCTCCGGCGAATCTCTCAAGGACGACTACACTGGGTGCCGAAGTCTCAAGGCCCGGAGGGGCCGTCCAGATCGGATCCTGTTCGTCACATGCTCCTCGGACGGCCCCTTTGCATGCTGGTACCCGCTGTTCCTGGCGAGAGCAAAAGTGGATGGGCGTCTGAACCCGGCGCTTTGTTGACAGTAGGCGCGGGCTGGTCCCACCTCGGCCGGCTGCTCCTCAGAGTGCCGCGCGGCGTCCGTAGCGGCCCGGCGCCGGCTGAGCGGTTGTCGGCGCCCTAGCCGAATGGGAGCGGATCTGCCTCGTCGGGAGGCTGCTGCACCACCCGTGACATCCGCGGGTTCCATCGATGCCAACCCAACGCGGCGTCGTGGTCTGGCCCATCTGGCTGAGCGAGTCCACGCCTCACGGACCTCCGGTGGATCCAGCATGTTCGGGCCGGTCTCCGGGCCGGAGGGTGGACGGCTCGTACAGTGAAGGGATCCAGTCGGAAGGACGAGGAGGCCGCGGTGCCTGCTGACGAGCCCGCCGACCGTGTGGACGGCCCGGGGATGACCCGGCGTCGATTTCGACACGGACCCGGTGCGCGTGGCGACGGTTCCGCGCGGCCGGACCCCGCGTACGACCAGGGCGCGATCGACGCGGTGGTCGGCGACTACGGCGTGTACGGGGACGGCCATCGGCTCCCGGGCCGGATTCCCGACCGGGCTGCGGCGGGCGCCCGTAGCTCCTCGGGTTTCGTGTGGATCGGGCTGAAGCAACCGAGTGCACAGGACATCGCCACGGTCGCGGACGAGTTTGGCCTGCCGTCGCTGGCGGTCGAGGACGCGGTGAAGGCACACCAACGGCCCAAGCTCGATGTGTATGACGACGTGGTGTTCATGGTGCTCAAGCCCGTCCGCTACGTCGATCACGAGGAAGTGGTGGAGGTCAGCGAGATCGCCCTGTTTCTCGGCCCGAACTTCGTGGTCACCGTTCGACACGGCCACAGCGACGTGCTGCGCAGGGTGCGGTCGGAACTCGACCGCGCCGGTTCCGAGTTGGTCTCGCATGGCCCCACGGCCGTGCTCTACCGTACCGCCGACCTGGTGGTCGACGGCTACGAGGAGGCGATCACCTCCATCACCGAGGACATCGATGAGATCGAGAGCCAGGTGTTCGGTGCCGACGAAGAGGATCACGCCGAGAGGATCTACAAGCTGAAACGGGAAGTCGCGGAGTTCCGACGCGCTGCGCTGCCGCTCGCCACGTCCCTTCAGCGGCTCGCCGACGGCTCGATCCCCGGCGTTGACCAGGAAGTCGCGCCGTACTTCCGGGATGTGCACGACCATTCCCTTCGCGCGGCGGACGCTATCGAGGGCCACGACCGGTTGCTGTCCGACGTGCTGCAGGCCGACTTGGCTCGAGTAGGCGTGCGACAGAGCAAGATCTCGGTCCGACAGAACGAGGACATGCGGCGCATCTCCGCGTGGGCAGCGATCGCGCTGGCGCCGACCGCCATTGCCGGCATCTACGGGATGAACTTCGAGTTCATGCCCCTGTTGACCTGGAGGTATGGCTACTTCGTGGTTCTCGCCGTCATCGTCGCCGTCTGCCTGGGCCTGTACCGGCTGTTCCGCCGCAGCGGCTGGCTTTAGCCAAACACCGGACGAGAACGTCGCCTCACGCACCCGTGCGGGCGTTTCACCGGCACCGGTCCCGGGTCAAGGCACGGTCGTCTCCGCGGGGCTCGGCGTCGGCGACTCGGTCGGGGCCGTCGAGTCGGCTGGGGACGGCTCCTGAGTCTCCGGCGGCGACGTAGCGTCGGTCGGCTCGTCGGACGGCTCCACGGCCTCGCTCGGGCTGGTGGATCCAGTCGGCCGGTCGTCGGGGTCTTGCTGGTCGTCGTCTCGCCCGGAGTCGCGCCCACCGACGTGCCCGATCGTGGTGCCACCGGAGCCGGACCCGCCGGTGATCGAGGACACACTCTGCCCAGCGACCAACTCGAAGGCTGTGATCACGACCAGGGTGACCACGAACAGGGCCAGCGTCGTGAGCCCGATATGCTTCCACGGCAACCGAGACAACCGCTCGCGCCAGCCGCCCGGCGACGTCGCCACGATCGCCTCGTCGAGCTCCTCGCGCGCTTCAGCGAGCCGCTCGTCAGCGTGGTCGAGGTGGCTGTCCTGCGCCGCAGTGTCATCGGCACGCGCCGCCCGGAGCACCTCCGCCTGCGCGATGCCGACCTTCTCGGCCGCGCCCTTCTGCCTCTTCGCCAGCGTGCGCCGGCTCGTCGAGAGGCCCTTGGTGAACCACGCGCTGGCAACGGTTACCACGAGGCTGCCGATCGCAGCACCGATGATGGTGCCAGCCGCCCCGAGCGTGGAGAGCAGCACCGCCGAGGCCACGGCAGCCAAAACCCCCGCAACCGCCCTGATCCAGTCGATCTGGACCTTTTCGGGTTCGGCCGGGTCATCGATCATCACGGAACATTATGCCGACACGCCGGCCTTTGGCGGGCTCAGCGTCCGCCGTACGTGCCAGTAAACGTCGGAGTGAGGTCAGTCAAATGAGAAGTGCACGGCGGGGCCTCCCCGGTCAGCGAGAGGTGACGGCGCAAACCGGAGAAGGAGCCCGACGAGCTGCTCCCGGATTGCCTACTAGGTCAAGCGCGTCCTGACCACCGTGCCCCTGGTCGTCGGATTCGCCACCTCGATCATGCTCGACACGCTCTGACCCCGGAATCGACCCCGCTCTGACTCACGACGGCACGAGGTCTCCCTACACGCCCTGGCTGACGCCTCGGTTTGTCGGCTCCGCGAGCCGGGCGAGGGTGCGCCGGACCACCTCGTAGAAGCGTCCCACGGAGGCGATGTCCAACCGCTCCTTCGGACTGTGGGCGCCCTCGACCGTCGGGCCGATCGAGACGGCGACCAGTCCCGGCAGGTGCGCGGCGATCTCCCCGGCTTCGAGACCGGCGTGTACCGCGGTCACGTGCGGTTCTCGTCCGTGGACCTCGAGATGGGCGGCGCGGACCACGTCGAGCAGGGGGTTCTGGAAGTCCGGCTGCCAGGCCGGGTACTCGGAGGTGACGATCACCCGACCGCCGCCGAGCCGGGCGAAGCTCGCATAGCGGGCGTGCAACGCGGCCAGGTCGGCCTGTCGCGACGATCGCGGCGCCGAGACCAGCACGGCGTCGTCGTCCTCGATGTACGCCACGCCCAGGTTGGTAGAGGTGCGGACGATTCCCGACAACCGCTCGTCCATGGACAGCACTCCGGACGGGAGTGTGACGAGCAGATCGACGATCCTGCGTGCCGCATCGGGGGACATGACCCGCGTCGGGGGCGGGTCGTCCGTTGCGACGACCTCGATGACCGCGTCGTCGTCGGCGCCGGCACGCCAGGCGCGGACCCGCTGCTGTACCGCGGCGGCGACGCGCTCCAGTGTCGTCCGTCCCTGCTTGTCCAGGAGCAGCACGGCCCGGGCTTCTCGCGGGATGGCGTTGTCCGCGCGGCCGCCCGATAGGTTGGCGATCCGGAGATGGGCTGAGCCGTCCACGCCGAGTTCATCGGCGGCGAGAGCGAGCACGTAGCCGAGGGCCTTGATCGCGTTCATCAGGTTGTCGTCGATCTGCTGGCCCGAGTGACCTCCCTTCAGGCCGCTCACGCGGAGCACCGCGTGCTCGCTCTCGACAGGGGCCGCCTCCCACTCCGTCGGGATCCGCACAAACACGCGTGAGCCACCGGCGCTGCCGATGATCACCTCGTGCTCCTGTTCCGAGTCGAGGTTGAGCAGGACACGGCCGGTCACCAGCCGGGATCCACCCCGGCCGCCCCGCTGAAGTCCTCCTCCTCGTCCACTGTGAAGAGAAGCTGCAACGGCGGCAGCGGAGATCGGGGCGTGCCCGCGGAGTCCGAAGCGGCCACCGCCGCGATCGCCAGGGCCACCGCCACTCCGATCCCGTCATCGGCCCCCAGCGTCGTACCGGGCGCCTGCACCCAACCGTCGGCCACTACCGGGAAGACCCCGTCGACCGCCGGATCGAGGCCGGTCCCGGCATCGGCCTCGCACACCATGTCGAGGTGCGCCTGGAGTACGACGGTCTCCGCCTCCGATGACGCCGGAACATCGGCGACGACATTGCCCGCTCGGTCGGCCCTCGCGACCAGACCGAGCTCCCCAAGGCGGTCGAGGACGTGCGCTCGGACGAGTCCCTCCTCCTTGGAGCGGCGTGGCAGTGCCGCCAGCCCGGCGAACTCCCGCCAAACGTTCGCGGGTTCGAGCCCGCTCACCCACGCGACCCGGTCAGCGCCTCTCGGCACGCTCTGCCCTGACATCCCTGACATCGGTCTGGCCCCTCTCGGAAAGCGCTCCATCCCGCCGCCGGTCCACGCCCCTTGAAAGTTGTGACGAGGTCGTCCAAGAAACTATGGATCCGAACTCGATGCTCCGTCCAGAGCAAGCCGGTCAGGTATTGGTCGGGCGGCCGGGTACACAGCACAGGAGGTCGCAGATTGTCAGCCGCATGCAGGCGACGATTTGAACCCGAATTCTCTGCGAAGACGCGATCCGCGCTGCCGGCCTTCACAGTCAAGAGTGAGAATCGTGGGCGCAGTAGGCGCGCCCATCCCTGACAACGTTGGTCGCCCGTTTTTCTTCACTGCGGTGTCCGGCGTGCATCGGCGCCGAACGCCGTCGACCACGAGTGCGACCTGCCTCGAGGAGCTGACCCATGCGCGATACTGCTGGGCGCGGGCCGCTCGGCAAAAACAAGCCAGCCGCAGCCTCGCGCAGCCTCGTGCAGCCCCCCTGCCGCGGAGCGCCGTCGCGACTGGGAGTGCACCTTCTCAGCAGGCCGTCGATGGGCCGCGCGCCCGCTCGCGAGCGCGGCTGATGCTGCTACGGATCCAGTACCTCGGGTGGCCGCTTCTGGCCTGGCGTGGCCGGGGTGTCGCTCGCGTCAGTCCGCCAAGTCCAGCGAACGGGGATACGGTGTGAACGTGAACGTTACCGTCGTCGGCTCGGGCAACGGTGGTCTCGCGACCGCCTTCGACTTCGCGCTCCACGGACACGCCGTGCGACTCTTCGACACTCCTCATTTTCCGGACCACGTGGCAGAGGTAGCGGCCGCCGGTGGAATCCAGGCCACTGGTGAGATCGAGGGCTTCGCGGAAATCGCCTACTCCGGTCACGATGTGGAGACCGCTCTGGACGCTGCCGACCTGGTGGTGCTGGTCGGTCCGGCCTACAGCACGGACCACCAGGCCCGCGTCGTCGCGCCGCACCTGGTGTCAGGGCAGGCGGTGCTGGTCTGCCCGGCCTCGTGCGCGGGGGCTATCACGTTCAAGCGCGCCGCCGGCCTGGCGCTGGATGACCAGTCGATCACGGTGGGTGAGACGAGCACGCTGCCGTACGCGGTTCGCATCGTCGGACCGGGACGGATCAACATCTTCCACAAGCTGGGCGCGGGTGTGTACGTCGCCGGCCTTCCTCGGTCGGGCACCGACCGGTTGCTGTCGATGATCCAGGATGTTTATCCCGGGACCGAGGCCGCCGACAGCGTCTTTCAGACGACTCTGCAGAACGGTAACCCGGTGATCCACCCGGCCGTGACGCTGCTCAACGCCGCTCTCATCGAACGGACCGGTGGCGCGTTTCTGTTCTACGAGGAGGGGGTCACCGAGGCTGCGGGCAGGGTGATCGAGGCGGTCGACCGCGAGCGGCTGGCGATCGCCGGCGCGCTCGGAGTGCGAGTGCTGTCTGAACCCGACCTGGGAGTGCTGCAGGGATACATGCGTGAGGCCAACTACTCCACCGGCTATTCCACCGCCCCGGGCTTCCTGGGCATCGGCGCGCAGACCCAGCTCGACACCCGGTACCTGACCGAGGACGTTGGCTACTCGCTGGTGTTCTTGACCGACCTGGCCAGCCGCGTCGGCGTCAAGACTCCGACGATGGAGGCGCTCATCACCATGGCGTCGATCGTGCTGGCTCGGGACTTCCGCGGCGACGGGAAGCGGACCCTCGCGACCCTCGGCCTCGACGACCTGAGCGCCAGCGACCTCGCCGCTCTTTGACCGGGGATGCGGGACAACTCGGGCGGGTTTCGACTTGGGAGACCGGTGCAGGCGGTACATCGGGTGGGCGCGCGAGCCGTGCAACAACGCCCGGACTGGCCTGTGTCGGTCATGGTCCGCCAGAACCCGGAGTCCTTGCTACGCAGCCCGCACGCGACGCGGCGTTAGCGCTTCAGCGTGTGAGCGTCATCGTTCTCGCCATCACTGACGCAACCAGAGACCATACGCACACGCCGAGCGCCACATTGATGCATGCCGTGGCGACCTGGCTTTCCAGTTCGTCGCCGACGGCGAACGGTCCGGCGGCCCCGCATACGGTTGCCAGGCCCATGATCCAGCCGAAGAAGGCCCGCGGTCTCGGCGTCGCGACCGCGAGCCCGTGCGCCAGCCCGGTGGCGACGAGGGCAAGCAGGAACGCGGTGAGCGCGTAGTCGATGCGGAATGAGTCGGAGACGTCGAGCAACAGGGCTGGCCGTACCAGGGAGATATCCAGGACGTACTCGCAGATCATCACGCCTGCAACGGCGACCAGGGCCGCGACGAACGCGGTGGCCAGGCCGCCACCCCACAATCGGGAAGCGTCAATGGCAACGCGGGGCCTGGGTGGGTATGCCCCGACGTTCGGGTCGGACACGACTACCTCCCAGCTGGCGCGCGGCGCGCCAGCGACGAAAGCGATCATCGGACTGCTGCGCGGCCGGTCGCCTCACCTGATCTCGGTGAGATCCTTGGGGGCCTCTGGGCTGTGATGAGCATTCGAATCGCCACGAAAGAGCCCTCGGCGTTCGCGTGCCTCCCGCTCTGCACTGAGCATGACCGAGCGCCAGATGGCCGCCGCTGCACAGCTGCAGGCCGAACAGAGAAGTACATTCAGGAGGTCGCGGGCTCGTCCCAGGGGCCGGCCGAGGACATCGGCCGCGCCAAGGAGCTGTTCGATTCAGGGGCCATCACCCAGGCGGAGTTCGACGCTGAAGTCCAAGGCACTTGCCTGACGGCCTTACACAAGGGACCGTCTCTTTCGCTGGAGCCATGACCTGCCCGTTAGTCCATAGTTGGCTGAACGCACGATCAGCTGGTCCGGCGACCGGCGGAGGCCGACGTGAGTTCGTCGCCCAAGGGACACGAAGGAGAACGGCGTCCCGTTCCGGCCGACGAGTGACGGGATACCGCGGATCGTCCCGTCGACGAGCTCGGCGCGGGTGGCGGTCCACAAGGGCCTGGAGTCGCGCGTCGACCGCTGCTGGCGCCGATTGAGACCGCAGCGCCGGCGGAACGCGACCAGTCGGCGATCACACAAGACCAGGTGCCACCCTTTGGCGAATGAGCGGCCGACTGACCCGGGTTGGTCTCCACTTGACCACCGGGCTCCATTCGGGAGGACTTGAACCGTAGACCTCTGGCTAAGAGATCAAGCCACAACAAACCAGATCACGGCAGATACGGCAGATCACGCCCGAGCCGCTCGTAACCAAGGTGTTCTCGCCCTCCCGACGAACTTCTCGACGCGGCGAGAGTTGAGCCTCCATGGCGTGACTTCACCCGGGGGTTCTCCACAGGTAGCCCGGTTTCCGGTGCACACCTCAGTCATGAGGACAAACCTGTTCTCGTCACGACGAAGGAGCACATCATGAGCACGACGGTCGACAACACCGTGGAGGGCGGCATCCTCACGATCGATCAGGCGGCAGCGTACCTCTCGATCCCGAAGGCGACGCTGTACACCTGGCGGACCCGCCGGGCGTCTTCGGGCCGCGAGCTGTGAAGCTCGGCGGCTGCCTGCGCTACCGCCGCTCCGACCTGGAGGCCTGGGTCGCCGAGCACCTGGAGAGCTTCGACGCCACCCCGACCGTCCCCGAGCAGCGAGCCGTAGACGGCGTTTCGCTATCCCGAGCGAGCCGGCCACGCTGAAGGGTGTGAGATGGGACGCGGACGCCCCCCGACATCACTGGGCACCTGGGGCAAGATCCGAACGACGCAGGTTCGCGAAGGGGCCTACCGGGCACACACCCGGATCCGGGACAAGGACGGCGTGACCCGGGAGGTCATGGCGACCGGAACAACCGCCGCGGCCGCAGAGCGGGCGCTGCGCGAGAAGCTGGTCGACCGGGCGACGCCGACGCAGCAGACGATCACCGCCGACACCACCATCGGGAAGCTCGCAGCCCTGTGGCTCAAGTACCTGCGCGACGAGGACCGCATTGAGACCACCACGATCAACGAGTACGAGCGCGTGCTCAACAAGGTCGTCATCCCTGAGCTCGGAGGCCTCCGGCTGCGAGAGGTGACAACCAGTCGACTGGACCTGTTCCTCGTCCGACTCCGGGCCACGAGCGCGAGCCGCCAGCGCAAGACCAAGGTGGTGATGGGCGCCATGCTGGGAATGGCGGTCCGTCACGACGCCCTCACCGTCAACCCGGTCCAGCAGACGTCTCGCATTCACCGGGAGAGATCCGAGACCCGGTCGCTCACCCTCGAGGACCTCAACACCGTCCGCGAAGCTCTGCGTAGATGGACGGCCAAGCAACGGCCGGGACCCAAGGCGTCCAGCGACATGGCGGACATCATCGATCTGATGCTGGCAACCGGAGCGCGGATCGGTGAGGTCCTCGCCATTCGCTGGGCCGACGTCGCACTTGATGTCGACCGCCCGAATCTCACCGTCAACGGGACAATCAAGACCGAGCCGGGCAAGGGCACCTATCGCAAGGCAAGCCCAAAGTCTGACTCAAGCGTGAGGACGGCGTGCTTCCTGACTTCGCCACCGCAGTGCTCAAGCGCCGGCAGGCGGCAGCGCGGGAGAATCCGAACGACGCGGTCTTCCCCACGCGCAACGGCACCTGGCAGCAGGTCAACAACGTCGAGCGCCGCTGGCGTCAGATCCGCAAGGACACCGGCCTCGAGTGGGTCACGCCCCACACCTTCCGCAAGACGGTGGCGACCCTGATCTCGGAGCGAGTCGACGCCGAGACCGCCTCCCAGCAGCTCGGCCACTCCTCCCCCGCGATCACCCGGGAGTTCTACATCTCAAAGCCGGCCATCGCGGCGGACGTCGCCCACGTGCTCGAAGAACTGGCTCGCCCCGAGGACAACTGAGTAACCGCCCGCTCGCGAATACTTGCGGAATAAGTGCGGAATAGCGGCTTCGGATTCAAATGAAGAACCGGCTCCGACCCAGCGCTTCCGCTGGTCAGAGCCGGTTTTTCGGTCGGGCTGACAGTGTGCTGGTTCAGGACATCGGCGACAGATGTCTCAAGACATAGGCGACACCTGTCGCAGGTCATCGGCGACACCCTCGCCGGGCTCGATGCTCGGCCATGTCGAAAGCCCGCCTGGTCATCACCGCCCTCTTCGTCGACCACCAGACCCCCGCCGAGGTCGCCGCCCGATACGGCGTGCACCGTGCCTGGGTCTACAAGCTCAAGGCCCGCTACGAGGCCGAGGGCGAGGCCGCGTTCGAGCCCCGCTCCCGACGCCCCAAGACCTCCCCGACCGCCCTGCCGCCCGAGGCTGGTCGACCTGATCGTGCGGGTCCGCAAGGAGCTGACCGACGCCGGCCTGGACGCCGGCCCCGAGACCATCGCCTGGCACCTCGCACACCACCACGGACACCGGGTGTCCAGTCCACCATCAGCCGCCACCTGACCCGCGCCGGGCTGGTCACCCCCGAGCCGAAGAAGCGACCGAAGTCCTCCTACATCCGGTTCCAGGCCGCGATGCCCAACGAGACCTGGCAGTCCGACTTCACCCACTACCGGCTCACCCACCCCGACGGCCGACCCGGCGCCGACGCCGAGATCATCACCTGGCTCGACGACTGCACCCGCTACGCCCTGCACGTCACCGCACACCGCGCGGGTCACCACCCCGATCGTGCTCGACCACCTTCCGCGAAACCGCTGGCCAGCACGGGATCCCCGCCTCCACCCTCACCGACAACGGGATGGTCTACACCGTCCGACTGGCCGGCCACGGCCGCCAAGGCGGCCGCAACGCCTTCGAGCCGAGCTGCGCGACCGGCACATCGTCCAGAAGAACTCCCGCCCCGGCCACCCCACCACCTGCGGCAAGGCCGAGCGGTTCCAGCAGACGATGAAGAAGTGGCTGCGCGCCCAACCCGTCCAGCCGACCACGATCGCCGAGCTCCAAGCCCTCCTCGACCTCTTCACCGACGAGTACAACCACCGCCGACCACACCGGTCCCTGCCCCACCGAGCCACCCCCGCGACGCTCTACGACTCGATGCCCAAGGCCCTGCCCGGCCCGGCCACCGACCCCGACACCCACGACCGGATCCGCCACGACCGCGTCGACAAGGCCGGCTCGGTCACCCTGCGCCACAACAGCCGACTGCACCACATCGGCATCGGCCGAACCCACGCCGGAACCTGCGTCATCCTGCTCGTCCAGGACCTCCAGATCCGCGTCGTCAACGCCGCCACCGGCGAGCTCCTCCGCGACCTGATCCTCGACCCCACCCGCGACTACCAGCCCACCGGAGCACCCAAAGGCCCCACCCGACAGACCCCGAAATGAACAACACCCGGACCTGCATTCGCAGGTCCGGGTGTCGCCGATGTCCTGAGACATCACACGGTCGGGCTGACAGGATTTGAACCTGCGACCCCTTGACCCCCAGTCAAGTGCGCTACCAAGCTGCGCCACAGCCCGAATGCCGTCGGGATGGACCCACCCCACGGCCGCGTGAACACTACCGCAGCCCGCACCCCGGTTTGGAATCCGGGTCGTGTGCCTGAGGCCGTCGCGGGTGACGGCCTCAGGCACACGACCGGGGCTGTGCGGTCAGCGCACCTCGGCGCTGTTGCGGGACACCTTCAGCGAGGAGGTGTCGACGGCGACGAAGGCGCGGGCGGGGATCCGCTTGAGGTCTTCGACGAGCCGGGTGGGCCAGTGCCGGTTCTGCTCGCCCTGGAAGAACCACGGCGATCCGTTGTCGGCGAGGACCAGCCCGTAGGTCTTCATCGCCCGGATGACTTCCCTGGCGTGGGCCGAGTAGCCGCGGGTCGAGAAGCCCTTCTTGAGCCGGAACCGCGCCCCCATGGGCGGGTACGCCGCAGACTTCCGCGACCCGGCGTCGTGGCGGGCCGGCCAGATGTGGCGGGTGGCGGTGATGTCGGTGGTGAACCGGATCGCGTGGTCGACGCTGCGGCTGCGTACCTCGTTCCACCGCAGCAGGCCCGGCAGGATCGGCAGCCCGGCGGCATCGGCGGAGGTCCAGCCGTTGGGCCGCAGCGCGTTGCTGCGCAGGCTCCACACGGCGCCCGACCCGGCGGTCCAGCGCCGGTTGCTCTTGCGGGTCGCGAACGTCTCGTAGAGCTTGCACTTCGCCTTGTCGACGATGATCGCGTGCCGGTCGCCGTCGGAGCGGCGGCCTCCTTCGATCCGGGTGTCGCGGCCGAGCGGGTAGCGCACCTTGTCGCTCTCGCTCGCGTAGCCGAACCGCACCCGCACCTTGCGGTGCCCACCGCCGACGACCGTGATCGGGATGCCGTAGTTGGGACCATCGCCGTACGACGGCCCGAAGTCGGGGTGCAGGTCGACCGACTTCGACATGTGCCGCAACCACTGCTTGCTGCGCCGGTGGCGGGGCAGGTTGCTGATGTCGGCATGCCAGTAGTTGTCGGCGGGGAACTCCGAGCAGGACGTGCCGGCGATCGGCCGGCCCGCCGACCCGCCGGCCGTCACGGAACCGGCGGGGCCGGGCGCGACGGCGACGAGGACCGAGGCGGTGAGGACGGTGGCGACACCCGAGACGAGAGAACGCATGGGCCCCACCCTAGGTCCCGTCGCTACTACCGGCCCGGCCGCCTGCGCTTCTCGCGCGGACGCTGCTGCAGCACGATCGGGGTCCCGGCGAAGCCGAACTCCTCGCGCAGCCGGCGCTCGATGAACCGCTCGTACCCCGCGTCCAGCTTGCCGCTGGTGAACAGGACGAACGTGGGAGGCGCGGTCGATGGCTGGGTGCCGAACAGGATCTTGGGCTGCTTGCCGCTCCGCACCGGGTGCGGGTGCTCGGCCACCAGGCGGCCGAGGAACGCGTTGAGCGCCCCGGTCGTCACCCGGGTCTCCCAGCCCTCGATCGCCTTGTCGAGGGCCGGCACCAGACGGTCGACGTGCCACCCGGTGCGTGCGGTGACGTTGATCCGCGGCGCCCACTGCACCTGCACCAGCTCGCGCTCGATCTCGCGCTCGAGGTAGTAGCGGCGCTCCTCGTCGACCAGGTCCCACTTGTTGAAGGCGATCACCAGGGCCCGCCCGGAGTCGCGGACCGTCTGCAGGATGCGCACATCCTGCTCGGAGATCGACTGGTCGGCGTCGATGACCAGTACGGCGACCTCGGCCCGGTCGATCGCCGTCGAGGTGCGCAGCGAGGCGTAGTACTCGTGCCCGGAGGCCTCCTTGACCCGCTTGCGGATGCCGGCGGTGTCGATGAACCGCCAGGCGCGGCCGCCGAGCTCGATCAGCTCGTCCACCGGGTCGACGGTGGTGCCCGCGACGTTGTCGACCACCGCCCGCTCCTCCTTGGCGAGCCGGTTGAGCAGCGAGGACTTGCCGACGTTCGGCTTGCCGACGATGGCGATCCGGCGCGGCCCGGCGACCTCGCCGATCCGCTCCGGCGGGGGCTCGGGCAGGGCCTCGAGGATGGCGTCGAGCATGTCGCCGGAGCCACGGCCGTGCAGCGCGGAGACGGCGTACGGCTCCCCCAGCCCGAGGTTCCAGAGGCCGTAGGCCTCGGCCTCGGTGCGCTGGTCGTCGACCTTGTTGGCGGCGAGCACGACCGGCTTCTCCGACTTGCGGAGGATCTTGACGACCTGCTCGTCGGCGTCGGTGATGCCGACGGTCGCGTCGACCACGAACAGCACCGCGTCGGCGAGACCGACAGCGATCTCGGCCTGGGCCGCGATCCGCTCGGCCAGGCCGCGCGCGTCGGGGTCCCAGCCGCCGGTGTCGACGACCGTGAACGCCCGGCCGTTCCAGGTGGCGTCGTAGGAGATCCGGTCGCGCGTCACGCCCGGCACGTCCTCCACGACCGCCGCGCGGCGTCCGATGATCCGGTTCACCAGCGTGGACTTGCCGACGTTGGGCCGGCCGACGACGGCGAGGACGGGAACCGGGCCGGCGTGCTCGGCCTGCTCCCCTGCCTCGGGGTCGTGGGTGGACGCGGCAGCGTCGTACCCCTCGGTCATGGTGCTCCTTGCTCGGTGACTCCGGTGGCCGGGTCGGGTTCGACCTCGGTGGCTGGCAACGGCCCCGGCAGCTCCCGGCCGGTCGTTGCGAGTGCATGGTCCAGATGGGCCAGCATGTGCTCCCGGAGCAACACCGACGCCTGCTCCACTTGTTCCCGTGTTCTCGGCCACGTCGTCGCCGTCAGCTGGTACGGCGCCCCGAACAGGATGTCGACCGTCGCTCCCTTCGGTCGGCAGCGAGTTGCTGTGGCCGCCGGGCGGACGGGTGCCGAGGAAGACGACCGGCACCACCGGCGCCCCCGACACCAGCGCGAAGTACGCCGCGCCGCGGTGGAACCGCTCCAGGTCGCCACTCCCCCGGCGCCCCTCGGGGAAGATGCCGACGGCGTTCCCGTCGCGAAGCACCCGCAGGCAGAGCTTCACGGCGCGCGGGTCCGTGAAGAACCGGTCCACCGGCACCTGCCCGGCCCACCACAGCAGGTAGGCCAACGCTCCCTTGAACATCTCGATCTTGGTCAGCGCGTGCACCGGTCGGGGGCCGAAGACCGCCAGCATCGGGCCGTCGGAGACGCTGATGTGGTTGGCGGCGAAGATCACCGGTCCGGTGCGTGGCACCAGCTCCGCACCGTGGACTCGCACCCGCACCCGGCGCCGGAACACGAACCGCGCGATCGGGCGCAGCGGCGAGCGGAGCAGGACGCGGTGCGGGTGCCGGACGCGGTCGCTGCGCGGCGGATCGGTGTGGCGGGAGGCAGGACGGCTCACGCGGACGCCTCCACCGCCTCGACGAGAGCGACCACCTGGTCGATCACCTGGTCGAGCGTGTACGCCGTGGTGTCGATGTGGATCGCGCCGTCGGCGCGGACCAGGGGCGCCGTGGCCCGCCCCGAGTCGATCCGGTCGCGTGCGAGGAGGGAGGCCTCGGTGGCCTCGACGTCGGTGCCCCCGGCCTCGGCGGCCCGGCGCTTGGCCCGGGCCCCGGGGTCGGCGGTGATGTAGACCTTGACCTGGGCGTCGGGGGCGACGACCGAGCCGATGTCGCGGCCCTCGACCACGATCCCGCCATCGCCGATCACGTCCCGCTGCAGCTCCAGGAGGCGCGCGCGGACGGCGGGTACGACGCTGACCGGCGACACCGCCGCGTTGACGTCGTCGAGCCGGATCTGGACACTCACGTCGACGCCGTCCACCGAGATCGTCGGGTGCAGCGGGTCGGTGCCGGACACGATCGTCGGCTCCCCCGCGCGGGCGGCCACGGCGTCCGCGTCGTGTACGTCGACGCCCTGCCCGAGCATCCACCACGTCATCGCGCGGAACTGGGCGCCGGTGTCGAGGTAGCGCAGCCGGAGCCGCGCGGCGACGCCCCGCGACGTACTCGACTTGCCCGATCCGGACGTGCCGTCGACGGCGACGACGATGTCCGCTGGGGTGACGCTCACGTGGTCCTGCCTTCGGTTTCCGGGGTCGGCCGGGTCGGCCGGCGGGCGTCCCGCAGCCTACCGGTGGGTCTCCCACCCACGAGACTCCAGCACGGTCAGGAGGTGCTCCCCGCGGGTCTCGTCGACCACCAGCTCGACGAGGCCGACGGGCCGGCCCGGGTCGTGGTCGATGTGGATGTCCTCGATGTTGACCTCGCTGGTACCGGCGTCGACGAAGAGGCGGGCCAGCTCCCCCGGGTGGTCGGGCACCGACACGAACACCGAACGGGTCGGCCGGGCCGGTCCGCCGTGCTTGCCCGGGATCGCGCGGGCCCCGGCCACGCCCCGGTCGAGGAGGGCGCCGAGCCGGTCGCGCGAGCCGTCGCTGACAGCGCCGATCATGGCGTCCAGCTCGGCGCGGACCTCGCCCAGCAGGGCGGCGACGGCGCCGGCGTTCGCGGCCACGATCTGCTTCCACATCGCGGGGTCGCTGCCGGCCACGCGGGTGACGTCGCGGACGCCCTGCCCCGACAGGGCCAGGTGGTCGAGGGGCGCGTCGGCCAGTCGTCCCGCCATCAGCACGGCGAGCAGGTGGGGCAGGTGGGAGATCCGGGCGACGGCCCGGTCGTGCTCCTCCGGGCTGAGCCGGACGGGCACCGCCCCGCAGACGCCCACCAGCTCCTCCACCAGCGCGACGGCGTCGGGGTCGGACGTCGGCGTGCGGGGTCACCGCCCACGGGCGGCCCTCGAAGAGGGCGTTGCTCGCCGCCAGCGGCCCGGACCGCTCGGAGCCCGCCATCGGGTGCCCTCCGACGTAGCGCGCAGCCGCCTCGGGCGACACCGCCTCGGCCACCGCGGCGGCCGGACCCGACTTGACGCTGCCGACGTCGGTCACGACCGCGTCCGAGGCGCCCAGGGCCTCGAGGATGACCTTGGCCAGGTGGTCGGGAGGGACGGCGACGACCACCAGCTGCGGGCGGTCCTCGGGTCTCCGCGGCCGTCCGGCGCCGAGTCCGGAGGCCGTGCGGACGTGCTCGGGAGCGATGTCGCTCAGCAGCACGTCCAGGCCGGCCCGGTGGCAGGCGAGCGCGACCGAGGTGCCGAGCAGGCCGGCGCCGACCACCTCGACCGGCCCGGTCAGGCGGCTCTCCATCGGGTCTCCTCGCCTCGTCCCGCAGATGACCGCCCAAGGCTAGCGATCACGCTGGAGCGGCGAGCGACCCCATCTCAGTCGGGCTGGTAGTCGCCGAACGACCAGACGTTGCCCTCCGGGTCCGCGACGCTGCCGCCGCGGCCGCCGTAGTCCTGGTCGACCATCGGCCGGCGTACGGTCCCGCCGGCCTCGACCGCCGCGGTGAACGTCTTGTCGGGGTCATCGGTGACGAGGTACGCCGCGGAGTGGCCCGGCGGCGAGGTCACGTCGTTGCCCTCGCGGTTGCTGCCGAACATGATCCCGCCGCCGCCCGGCCATTTCATCTCGGCGTGCACCACGACCGAGGGGTCCTGCTCGTCGCGATAGACGTGCGGGTCGGTGAAGCCGATCGCTTCCAACCAGGCGATCATCGCGTCCGCGTCGCGGAAGGAGAGAGTGGGCCAGAGTCCGATGGCGGCCATGACGGGTCCTTTCGTAGGTGACCGCCTCAGCCTGCCGCCCACTGGTCGGCCAGGTCTTGAAGGAATGGGAACTCCGTGCGCAGCCACGTCGTGGGCGTGCACCCGGCCAGGGACTGCCACTCGCGGGTCAGGTGGGCCTGGTCGGCGTACCCGCTGACGGCAGCGACGGAGGCGATCGAGGGTGCTCCCGCGGCGGCGAGCGCCGCGAGCCGTGCTCGACTTGCCGAGAAGCGGGCGATCCGCTGGTACTCCTTCGGCGTCACCCCGCACTCCTCGCGCACCACCGTGCTCAGGCGGCGACGGCTGTAGCCGACCTCGTCGGCCACCGTCTGCACGGTCGCCCCGCGGGTGAGCCGGGCCAGCGCCCTGCCGACCTCGGCCCTCGGCTCGGGGGCGTCGTGCGTCGCCAGGGCGGTCGTCAGCGCGCGCTCGACCAGCGCCATCCGCTCCGACCAGTCGTGGGTGTCGGCGAGCTGCTCGGGCAGGGTGCTCATCGCGGGCACCACGTCGCCGAGCTCGACGATCTCACCCGACAGCGCCGCCGCCGGCACGCCCAGCAGCGCCCGGGCGCCGACGGGCGTGAGCTCGAGCTGGATGCCGGTCTGGTGGCCGTCGTGGTGGATCTCGGCGGGCCGCGTGTGCAGGCCCGACACGCTCGACCACCGGGCCGCTCGCGTGCTCTGGTCGTCGGCCCAGCCGACGTCGAGCGGCTCGTCGACCGGGAGCACGAACGTCATCCCGGTCGACGGCAGGCCGCGGTGCACGCCCGGCCCGCCCAGGTCGACGTCGTAGGCGACGGCGGACCGGACGTACGGCGTCAGCGCGGGTGGGAGCCGCCAGTCCTGCACACGTCCACGGTACGGCGCCTGCGGCGAAGAGCACGAGGTTTGACCGGCCAACGCGACGGGTAGGTCGACACCGAGCGAGTGATGGCGCTCGTCTCACTGCAACCAGTCGGTGAGGAATGCTCGAAGTTCTCAGGAGCAGAGCAGATGAGCGCGTCATCACACCAGCTGGATGAGCCAGTCCTGTCACGCAGCCAGCGGCGAGAGCGCACCGCCCGCGCGCTGGCCTCCGCGCAGTCCACCCGTAGCGACAGCCGCCGTGAGGCCCTCCTCGAGGACGCCGTCCGGCTGAACATGACCGTCGCGCGCGATGTCGCGAATCGCTACCGCAACCGCGGCATCGACACCGACGACCTCCACCAGGTCGCCTACGCGGCCCTGACCAGAGCGGCCCGCGACTTCGACCCGGCGCGACACAAGGACTTCCTGTCCTACGCCGTGCCGACCATCCGCGGCGAGGTGAAGAAGTACTTCAGAGACCTGGGCTGGACCGTGCGTCCGCCGCGCCGGATCCAGGAGATCCAGGCGCAGATCACCCGGGCCGAGGGCGAGCTCCTCCAACTCAACGGCCGGTCACCGCGACCGTCCGAGATCGCCGAGCACCTCGGAGCAGATGTCGACGACGTGGTCGAGGCGATGTCGGCCGAGGGATGCTTCGCGCCGGCGTCCCTGGACCGTCCGCAGTTCAGGGGCGAGGACTCTGGAACCGCGACGGTCCTGGACCTGATGGGCGACGAAGACCCGGCATGGTCCGTGACCGAGGCGCGGCTGACCCTGGCACCAGTGCTGCGCACGCTCAAGGAACGCGACCGCCGGATCATCTACCTCCGGTTCTTCGAGGACCGGACCCAGCAGCAGATCGCAGACGAGATCGGAGTGACCCAGATGCAGGTCTCACGCCTCCTGGAACGGATCATGCGCGACCTGCACACCCGGCTCACGGCAGATGACGGGACGCCCCTCGCCTCATGACAGCTCGGTCAGAGCTGGGCGGTGTCGAGCAGCACGCCCAGCTCGTCCAGGGTCAGGTCGCGCAGCTCGCCGGTCTTCAGCGCCCCGAGCTGGACCGGGCCGAGGGCGGTGCGGGTGAGGCGGCGTACGGGGTGGCCGACGTGGTCGAGCAGGCGGCGCACGATCCGGTTGCGGCCCTCGTGGATGACCAGCTCGACGATGCTCTTGCCGGCGCCCCGGGTCACCACCTTGGCCCGCGAGACCGTCACCGGGCCGTCGTCGAGCTCCACGCCGTCGAGCAGTCGCTGGAGCGTCGCCTTCGTGACGTCGCCGTCGACCTCGGCGACGTACGTCTTGTCCACCTCGTACGACGGGTGCGCCATCCGGTGGGCGAAGTCGCCGTCGTTGGTGAGCAGGATCAGGCCGGAGGTGTCGGTGTCGAGCCGTCCGACGTGGAACAGCCGCTCGGGTCGGTCCGCGACGACGTCCTGGAGGGTGCGCCGCCCCTCCGGGTCCGACATGGTCGAGACCACGCCGCGGGGCTTGTTGAGCACGAGGTAGACGTTCGGCGAGATCGGCGGCAGCCGCTTGCCGTCGACCCGCACCACGGCCGTGCGCGGGTCGATCTTGGTGCCGAGCCGGGTGACGACCTCGCCGTCGACCTCGACCGAGCCGGCGAGCATCAGCTCCTCGCACTTGCGGCGCGAGGCGACTCCCGACTGGGCGAGGTACTTCTGCAGCCGGACCAGGCCCTCGTCGTCGGTCTCGATCACGCCTCGCCTTCGGGGGCCGGCTCCGCCGGCGCCACATCGGCCGCCGCCGGGCCGGCGATCTGCGCCAGCTCGTCCTCCATGTCGTCCATGTCGGGGAGGTACGGCGCCAGCTCGGGCAGCTCGTCGAGGGAATGGATCCCGATCCGCTCCAGGAAGTAGCCGGTGGTGCGGTAGAGGTGCGCGCCGGACGACTCGTCCTGTCCCGCCTCCTCGACCAGGCCCCGGGTCAGGAGGGTGCGCATCACGCCGTCGACGTTGACGCCGCGGATCGCCGAGACCCGGGCCCGCGAGACCGGCTGCTTGTAGGCGACCACGGCCAGCGTCTCCAGCGCCGCCTGGGTCAGCCGCGCCTGCTGGCCCTCCAGCACGAACCCCTCGACCACGGCGGCGTACTCCTCGCGGGTGTAGAACCGCCACCCACCTGCGACGTTGCGCAGCTCGAACCCGCGGCCCTGCGCGGCGTACTCCTCGGCCAGCCCGGTCAGCGCGGCGGCCACGTCGTCGGTGGGGTGCCCGACGGCGGTCGCCATGGTGGGCACGTCGAGCGGCTGGTCGGCCACCATCAGCAGCGCCTCGAGCGACGGGCGCAGCTCGGCGACCGGAACGGCCAGCATCTCCTCGGTCACGATCCCTCTCCCTGCTCCTGGTCGGCGTCCTCGGCCGGGGGTGCGGGCGCATCGGGCTCGGCCGGCGCACCCTCGAACTCGTCGATCTCGAACTCCTCCTCGTCGCTGCCCGTCCAGCGCACGCTGAGCTCGCCCAGCGGTGTCATCTGGTCGAACGCCACCGCACCCTCGCGGAACAGCTCCAGCAGCGACAGGAACCGCGCCACCGTGGTCAGCCGGTCGGGCGAGTCGCCACACAGCGCGCGGAACGTCATCGTGCCGGACCGCCTGAGGCGCTCGACCACCAGGCCGGCCTGCTCGCGGACGCTGACCCGGGCCATGTGGATGTGCTGGAGCGACACCTCGAGCACCGGCTTCGGCTCCATCGCCCTCGCCGCGAGGTGGGCGAACTGCTCGAGCCCGATGCCGATCAGCACCTCGGGCAGCAGGTTGGCGAACCGCTCCTCCAGGCCGACCGCCCGCGGGTGGCGGCGCGACTCGCCCGCCAGCCGGCCTTCGAGCACCGCGGCGACCTGCTTGAAGGCGCGGTACTGCAGGAGCCGCGCGAACAGCAGGTCGCGGGCCTCGAGCAGGGCGAGGTCCTCCTCGTCCTCCACGTCGCCCTGGGGCAGCAGCCGCGCCGCCTTCAGGTCGAGCAGGGTCGCCGCGACCAGCAGGAACGACGAGGTCTGCTCGAGGTCCCACTCGGGTCCGGCCGCCTTGACGTGGGCGATGAACTCGTCGGTGACCCTCGACAGCGCCACCTCGGTGATGTCGAGCTTGTGCTTGGAGATCAGGCTCAGCAGGAGGTCGAACGGACCCTCGAAGTTGTCGAGCCGGACCGCGAAGGCCGGCGCCTGCTCGGCCGGGGCGTCGGCGTCCCCGGTCACCAGCGCAGTCACTCTTCGGTCAGTCGACGGACCAGCACGCTGTCGTCGCCGTGGGCCTCGTAGTCGGCCAGCACCAGCGCCACCGCCTCTCGCACCAGCCGTCCGCGGTCGACCGCGAGCCCCTGCATGCGGCGCAGCGACAGCCGGGTGTGCTCGAGGTCGAGCAGCTCGTCGGAGGTGACGTAGACCGTCATCTTCTCGTCGTGCCGGACCCGCCCGCTGGGCTTCTTCGACGCCGCCGGCGCCCCGGACTCCCCGGCCCGGTCCTCGGCAGCCTCTTCGGGCTGGTCGGGGACCGCCCGGACTCGCGACGCCGCCTCCTCACCGGTCTTGCGGAACAGGTCGTCGGCGGCCGGCAGGCTCACCCGTCTACTCATGCGGGGTCCAGATACCGGGCCAGGACTTCCTTGCCCAGCTGGCGGTAGGCGTCGGCACCGGCCGAGCTGGAGGCGTACGTCGTGATCGGCTCGCCCGCGACCGTCGAGTCGGAGAACTTCACGGTGCGCCGGATGACGGTGTGGAACACCAGGTCACCCCACGCCTGGACCAACCGCTCCATGACCTCGCGGCCGTGGAGGGTGCGTCCGTCGAACATCGTGCCGAGGACGCCGTCGATCTCGAGTCGGGGGTTCAGCCGCTCCTGCACCTTGTCGATCGTGGTCTTGAGCAGCGCCACGCCGCGCAGCGCGAAGTACTCGCACTCCAGCGGCACGATCACGCCGTCGGAGGCGGTCAGCGCGTTGACGGTGAGCAGGCCGAGCGAGGGCTGGCAGTCGATCAGGATGACGTCGTACCGCTCGATGGCCGGGCCGAGCACGCGGGCCAGGGTCTGCTCGCGGGCCACCTCGTGGACCAGCTGCACCTCGGCCGCCGACAGGTCGATGTTGGACGGGAGGAGGTCCATCCCGGGCACACCGGAGGGGACGATCACGTCGCTCAGCTCGACCTCGCGGTCCATGAGCAGGTTGTAGATCGTCAGGTCCATCTCGTGCGGGTTCAGGCCGAGGCCGACCGAGAGCGAGCCCTGGGGGTCGAAGTCGACGAGCAGCACCTTGCGGCCGAACTCGGCGAGCGCGGCGCCGAGGTTGATGGTGGTCGTGGTCTTGCCGACGCCACCCTTCTGGTTGCACATCGAGATCACCCGCGCGTCGCCGTGGTGGACGACAGGCCCGGGCTCGGGGATGTGCGGCATCGGCCGGCCGGTGGGGCCGATCTCGACCTCGGTCGGCGCGGGGCCGGTGCCGTTGGTGGGCGTCGTGTCATTGGCCGGGGCCGTTGGGTCGGTCGTGGGCTCGTCGACCGTGGTCCGGTCGAACGGGATCGGGTCACTCACGCGATCGTGGTCTCCAGGGGAAGTGGCGGGCTCGGGCGGTCGGGTCAGCGGAGGCATCTCCTGGGCGCTGCTGCCGCTTCTGCCGGACAGCCCGGAGAACATTCCTCCACCGCTCATCTTCCGCACCTCGCTTTGTCGACTCGACGACTTGTGTCCGAGTTCGCGGGCGACACTAGACCTGCGCTCCGACGCCGAACAACACGAACCCGGAAGTCCCCAACCACCCTCGCAAATCTGTGCATGGGGTGTGCGGCGACCCGCCGGGGACTGCACAGGCAACTGCTCCCCTGTGCAGTGGCCTGTGGAGAGAGACTCAGCCGTTTGCGGCCTCCGTCAGCAGCTCTCCGAGGCGTCGTACGGCGTCGCGCAGCTCCGGTGGGCGGACCACGTGGAACGGCGCGCGGAGCTCGGCGAGGTGCTCGGCGTACCACCAGGGCTCGTCGGTGGAACCGACCAGGCGGGTCCGGTTCTCGTCGATCGGCTCGAGCTTGCCGACGTTGCGACGCACCCGTCGCTCGAGCTCGGCGATCGGTGCGTCGACCACCACCTCGACCTCGTGCCGCCAGCCCTCGGAGAGGTGCCGTTCGAGAGCGTCGACCGGGTCGAGCTCCTCCGGTGGGTCGAACGTCGCCTCGAGCACCTCGATCGCCGTGATCTTGTCGACCCGGAGCACCCGACGAGCGTCGGCGGTGTGCGACCAGCACAGGAGGTACCAGCGGCCGTAGCGGACGACGACGGCCCACGGATCCACCTCCATCACCGGGCTCCGGTCGGGGCCCAGCCGATAGGCGAACCGCAGCCGGTGCCGGTCGGCGCAGGCCTCGACGATCGTCGCGGTGGTCTCGGTGGCGGGGCTGGCGTCCGCGTCGGGTCCGCGGGCCGGCACCCGTCGCATCGCCTCCACCGAGCGCGCCACCGGCTCGGGCAGCACCCGCACGATCTTGCCGATCGCGCTGCCGACCGGGTCGGCGGAGTCCGCGGTCTGCCGGTGTCCCTCGAGCGCGGCCATCACCAGGCCGAGCGCCTCGGTGGCGGTGAACATCAGGGGCGGCAGCCGCACCCCGCGGCCGACCCTGTACCCGCCGTACGGTCCGCGGGTCGACTCGATCGGGATTCCGGCCTCGCGCAGGATCGCGACGTACCGCCGGGCGGCGCGCTCGGAGACCCCCAGCCGCTCGCCCAGCCGGTCGGCGGTGATGCCCGGCGCGTTCTGGAGCAGCTCCAGCACCAGCAGGGCCCGGGCGGTCGGGCTGGTCGTCTCGGGAAGCATGCCGTCATCCTCGCGCATGTTCCGGAAGGCGAGCGTCCGCAATTCTCGGCGGCCCATCGCTCCGGGGCGCGTCACTGTCGCCACTCGAGTCACACGGAGGGGGCGTTCCTGTCACTTGTCAGGGGTTGCAACCCACGACAAGTGACAGGTTCCCCGGCCAGCCGGGGATCGCGACATCCCCCGCAGGTCACTCAACCCGGTACACCTCGAGCCCGAGCCAGCGGGCGAGGTCCTCGATCTCGGCGTCGACCGCGGCGGCGGTGGCCGGGTCGAACGGCTCGTCCTCGTGCACGGCGTCGACCCGGAGCACGCCCTCGGCGTGGTCGGCGGTGGCGTCGAGCTTCCCGACCAGCCGGTCGCCGTACAGGATCGGCAGTGCGTAGTAGCCCCATCGGCGCGTGGCCACCGGCTTGTACATCTCCAGGAAGTACTCGAACTCGAAGATCTCGGTCATCCGCTTGCGGTCCTGGACCAGCCTGTCGAACGGCGACAGCAGCGCGGCACGCCCCTCGAACCTCCCGTCGAGCAGGGACGGCTCGACCCGCCACTCCCCCTTCACGCCCTCGACCACGGCCCGCTCGCCGATCTCACCGACGTGGTGCGGCTCGCCCGGCGGGATGGCCACCTTGGCCCGGGCGATGCCCAGGGCCCGCAGCCGGCGCTCGGCGCGCACCCGGCGGGCCTCCTCGACGTCGGGGACGGGATCGTCGGGGTAGATCCGCTCGGCGAGGTCCCACAACGGCTCCCTCCCCTGTCGTCCGGCGCGGGCCACCTCGCCGCGGGCGGTCATCAGCTTGAGGAGCATCACGACGTTGCGGTCGTTGTTCCAGCCCGACGACTCCCACGGCACCTGGCAGCTGTCGGGGAGCTCGCTCGTCGGGAGCGGGCCGTCGCCGCGCAGGCGCTCGAGGATGTCGCGCCGGCACGCGTCGTTGGCCTCGACCCACCGCGCGTTGTCGACCTGCCACTCCTTGAGCGGTCCGGTGCCGGGCCAGTGGGCCATCTCGGCCCGGAACAGCGCGATGTCCTCGCTGGGCCGGACGTAGCCCTGGTGCTCGATCAGCCGCTGCTGGTCGAGGGCGTCGCGCAGCTCGGCAGGGTCGTAGGAGGCACCCAGGCGGCTCCACAGGACCAGGTCGGCACTCGGCGCCACCGCCTTGGTGGGGTCGGGCTGGACGACGGTCAGGTGCCGCACGACCTCCATCACGTCGTTGGGGCGGTCCGCATCCAGCAGCTGCGCCCGGACGGCGATCCGGCGCGCATCGGCGCGCGAGAGCTCGAGCACCTAGACGTCCACCGTCAGCCGGACGGTCACGACGTGGCCGAGCTCGATCCCCTCGGCCCGACGTACGGCGTCCTTGAGCGGCACGACGTACGCGCCGTCCTTCGGCCAGAGCGAGGTGGTCCACTCGGTGTCGCCGATCCGCACGGTCACCGGGATCATGCCCCACCCGTAGGTCACCGCCGCGGCGGTCTCCGCGAGGTCCTCGCACTCGTCCTCGGGTACCCAGACGAAGTGGTACGGCGCAGGCCCCCGCCAGGACCAGACCTCCCCCGTGAAATTCAGATCCACGGCGAAAGGCTAACCGCCGAGCCGGTGGAAGGCCGTGGTCGTCAGCACCAGCTCGCCCAGCTCGTCGGACGCGTCCAGGTCGACCACCGCGTCGATCACCCAGTCGTGATGGCCCTCGGGGTCGTCGAGGGTCTGCCGGACCCGCCACACGCGCGGATCCGTCTCGCGGGTGACGGCCAGGAGCTGCGGACCGCGCGCGTCGGCGCCGAGGCGCACCTCGTCGTGCTCGTCGTAGTACTCCTCGATCGCGCCGTCCCACGCCGAGCGGGTCATCTCGACCTCCCGGGGCGGGTCGGTGCGATCGGCCGCCAGCCGCTCCTGCCGCATCAGCCCGTCGAGGTCGTCGCGCGCGACCAGCTCCACCCGGCGGAACATCGCGTTGCGCACCATCACCGTGAAGGCACGCTCCTGCGCGGTGATCGGGCGCGGCGGCGGTGGCGGCTCGTGGTGGGCGACGTCGGACCGGACGTGCTCGGGGTCGGTGAGCGCCTCCCACTCGTCCAGCAGCGAGGAGTCCGTCTGCCGCACCGTCTCCCCCAGCCACTCCACGAGGTCCTCCAGCTCCGGCGTGCGGTGCGCGTCGGGGACGGTCTGGCGCAGGGTGCGGTAGGCGTCGGTGAGGTAGCGCAGCACCAGCCCCTCCGACCTGGCCAGCTGGTAGCGGGAGACGTACTCGGTGAACGTCATCCCCTGCTCCCACAGCTCGCGCACCACCGACTTGGGCGACAGCGCGTCCTCGGGCAGCCAGGGGTGCGTCTGCCGGTAGATCTCGTACGTCGCCTCCAGCAGCTCGGCGAGCGGCTGCGGCCACGTGACCTCGTCGAGCAGCGCCATCCGCTCCTCGTACTCGATGCCGTCGGCCTTCATCTCCGCGACCGCCTCGCCGCGGGCGGCGTACTGCTGGGCGAACAGCACCTGCCGGGGCGCCTCGAGCACCGCCTCGACGACCGACACGATGTCGAGGGTGTACGTCGGCTCCTCGGGATCGAGCACGTCGAGCGCGGACAGCGCGAAGTGGGCCAGCGGCTGGTTGAGCGCGAACTCCGCCGGCAGGTCGACCGTCAGCACGTACCGCCGCCCGAACTCGTCGCGCTCCGGGAGCCGGGTCAGCGTCCCGGACGCCGTGAGGCTGCGGGCCAGGCGCAGCGCCCTCCGGGCCAGCCTGGTCCGGTTGCGCGGGTCCTCGTGGTTGTCGGTGAGCAGGCGCCGCAGGACCGGGAACGCGTCCTCCTCGCGGGTCAGGACGTTGATCAGCATGGAGTTGTCGACCTTCATCCGCGACACCAGCCGCTCGGGCTCACCCCCGACCAGCTTGTCGAAGGTCTGCTCCGTCCAGACGACGGTGCCCTCGGGCGGCTTCTTGAGCTGCGGCTTGCTCTTCCGCTTCGCCTGCTTCTCGGCGCTCATGGCCGCGTTCTTGGCCTCGGACTTCTTCTTGGCCCGCTCGTTCTCGATGACGTGCTCGGGCGCCTGGACCACGACGTACCCGGCGGTGTCGAAGCCCGCGCGACCGGCCCGCCCGGCGATCTGGTGGAACTCCCGGTTGCGCAGGATCCGCTGTCGGTTGCCGTCGAACTTCGCCAGCCCGGTGAACAGCACGGTGCGGATCGGCACGTTGATGCCGACGCCGAGGGTGTCGGTGCCGCAGATGACCCGGAGCAGCCCGGCCTGGGCGAGCTGCTCGACCAGGCGGCGGTACTTCGGCAGCATGCCGGCGTGGTGGACGCCGATCCCGTTGCGCAGCAGCTTCGAGAGGGTCTTCCCGAAGCCCGCTCCGAAGCGGAAGGAGCCCACCCTCCGCTTCAGCTCGTCCACGTCGGTCGCACCCGCCGAGACCCATTTCGCGCCGAGCAGGCTGGTCGCGTGCTCGACCGCCGCCGCCTGCGTGAAGTGCACGACGTACGCCGGTGCCTGGCCGGTCGTGACCAGCTCCTCCAGCGTCTCGGCGAGCGGGGTCAGGGCCCACGTGTAGCTCAGCGGCACCGGGCGCGCGGCGTCCGCGACGACCACCACCTCCCGGCCGTTGCGCCGGGGCAGGTCCTCCTCGAACGCGCTCACGTCGCCGAGGGTCGCCGACATCAGCAGGAACTGCGCCTGCGGCAGCTCGAGCAGAGGGACCTGCCAGGCCCAGCCCCGGTCCGGCTCGGCATAGAAGTGGAACTCGTCCATCACGACCAGACCGACGTCGGCCGACCTGCCCTCGCGCAGCGCAATGTTGGCGAGCACCTCGGCGGTGCAGCAGATGACCGGGGCGTCGGCGTTGACCGAGGCGTCGCCGGTGAGCATGCCCACGTGGTCGGCGCCGAGCTGCTCGCACAGCGCGAAGAACTTCTCGCTCACGAGCGCCTTGATCGGCGCCGTGTAGAACGACACCCGGTCCTCGGCCAGCGCGGCCCGGTGCGCGGCCTCCGCCACCAGGGACTTGCCGGACCCGGTCGGCGTCGCCAGCACCACGTTGTCGCCGGACAGCAGCGCCAGGATCGCCTCCTCCTGGTGCGGGTAAAGCGTCAGCCCGCGGGCGGCCGCCGCGGCTGTGATGTCGTCGAGGACGTCAGCCACGGGCCCTCGGATGCGCGGCGGCGAACACCTCGCGCAGGTTGTCGACGGTGACCAGCGTGTAGACCTGCGTGGTGGTCACCGACGCGTGGCCGAGCAGCTCCTGGACGACGCGTACGTCGGCCCCGCCGTCGAGCAGGTGGGTGGCGAAGGAGTGCCGCAGGGTGTGTGGCGAGACGTCCTTGGTGACGCCTGCCCGCTCGGCCGCCTTGACGAGCACCGCCCACGCCGACTGCCGCGACAGCCTGCCGCCCCGGGCGTTGAGGAACAGTGCGGGAGTGCCCTTGCCGGTGGCGACCAGCTCGGGCCGACCCCGCACGAGGTACGCCGACACGGCCTCCAGGGCGTAGGAGCCGACCGGCACCAGCCGCTGCTTGCCGCCCTTGCCGCGCAGCAGCACCGTCCCGTCGACGGAGTCGAGGTCGTCGACGTCGAGGCCCACGGCCTCGGAGATCCGGGCGCCGGTGCCGTAGAGGACCTCCAGCAGCGCCCGGTCACGCAGCGCCAGCGTGGTGCCGGCGGCGCCGGACGCCTCCAGGATCGCCTCGACGTCGGCCAGCGGGAGGGCCTTGGGCAGCCGCTTGGCCGGCGTCGGCGGCTTCACGCCCGCCGCGGGGTCCGCGGTGGCCAGGCCGTCGCGCACGGCGAACTTGTGGAACCCCCGCACGGCGACCACGGTGCGGGCGGCGGAGGTGGCGCTGAGCGGCGGGTGGTCGGCGTCGCCCTCCCGCAGCCGCACCAGGAACGACGACACCGTCGCCTCGGTCACCTCGTCGAGGTCCTCGACGCCGACCTCGGCGAGGTAGGCCTGGTACCTCCGCAGGTCGCGGCGGTACGACGAGAGCGTGTTGGCCGCCAGCCCGCGCTCCACCGAGAGGTGGTCGAGATAGGTGCGGACGGCCCGACCGAGCCCGCCCGCGGAACCGACGCCGGTCGAGCCTGTCGAGACCTCCTCAGGCAAGGACTCCATCCAGCGCGACCGCCTCGACCCCGACGGCCTCGCCGACGGGTGCGTTGGTGAGCTGCCCGGCATGGGTGTTCAGGCCCAGCGCCAGGCTCCGGTCGGCCCGGCACGCGTCCTGCCAGCCCTTGTCGGCCACGGCGACGACGTACGGCATGGTCGCGTTGGTCAGGGCGTACGTCGAGGTGTTCGGCACCGCGCCGGGCATGTTCGCCACGCAGTAGAACACCGAGTTGTGCACCTCGTACGTCGGGTCGGCGTGGGTGGTCGCGTGGGTGTCCTCGAAGCAGCCGCCCTGGTCGACGGCGATGTCGACCAGCACCGAGCCGGGCTTCATCCGCGAGACCAGGTCGTTGGAGACCAGCTTGGGCGCCGCGGCGCCCGGGATCAGCACCGCGCCGATCACCATGTCGGCCTCGGTCACCTGCTGCTCGATGGCGAGCTTGGAGGAGGCCAGCCCGTGCACCCGGTTGTTGTAGCGCCAGAACGACATCCGCAGCTTGTCGAGGTCGGTGTCGAGCAGGGTCACGTCGGCACCCATGCCGAGGGCGATGTTGGCGGCGTTCTGGCCCGAGACACCGGCCCCGATGATCACGACCTTGGCGTTCGCGACACCGCCGACGCCGCCCATCAGGACGCCGCGGCCGCCCTGGGCCTTCATCATCGAGTAGGCGCCGACCTGGGGTGCCAGGCAGCCGGCGACCTCCGACATCGGGTACAGCAGCGGCAGCCCGCCGGACGGGCAGCTGCACCGTCTCGTAGGCGATCGCGGTGACCTTCCTCGCGATCAGCTCGTCGGTCAGCGGCTTGTCGGCGGCCAGGTGGAGGTAGGTGAACAGGGTCAGGCCCTCGCGCAGGCGGTGGTACTCCTCGGCGATCGGCTCCTTGACCTTGAGCACCGTGTCGACGTTGCCCCAGACCTCGTCGGCCGACTCCAGGATCTTGGCCCCGGCGCCGACGTACTCCTCGTCGGGGATCTGCGAGCCGAGACCCGCGCCCTTCTCGACGAAGACCTCGTGACCGTGCTGGGTCAGCTCGTGGACGCCCACCGGCGTGATCGCCACGCGGTACTCGTGGTTCTTGACTTCCTTCGGAACGCCGACCTTCACGTGACCTCCCAGGTGTGATCGTGGCCACGCCAACGTGGCAACGGCGCGAGACTACCGCTCGGGCCGCCGGGGCGTGGCCTTGCCCCGAGCGTGCGCCATCAGGACCGCGATCACCAGCGGCCCGTCGGCGACCCGGCCCTCCTCGACCGCCTCGAGCAGGTCGGGGAACGGCACCCAGAGGGCCTCCATGTCGGCCTCCTCGTGCTGGGGCACGAAGTCGCCGCGGTCGACGTGCCGCAGGCCGCGAGCGAGGTAGTAGTGCTGGATCTCGGTGGAGATGCCGGGCGAGGGGTACGTCGTGGTCAGGTGCAGCCAGTGCCCCGCTTCGAGGCCGGCCTCCTCGAGCAGCTCCCGCTTCGCCACCTGCTCGGGCGCCTCCCCCGGCTCGTCCAGCAGCCCCGCGGGCAGCTCGACGAAGCGGCGCCGCGCCACGTGCCGGTACTGCCGCAGGCAGAGCACCTGGTTCTGGTCGTCGATCGCGAGCACGACCACGGCACCCGGGTGCTCGAGGACCGTGCGCCGGAACGTCTCGCCAGCGGCGTCGTCGGGGCGGCGGATGGTGTCCTGGCGCAGCGCGACGACCCAGTCGTCGCGGTACAGGTCGGTGCTGGACTCCACCGGCCAGAGCTCTTCCTGGTCGGCGAGCTGCTCGTGGCTCACTCCGCGGCCTCCGCGATCTCGCGGCGCAGCCCGGTCTCGTCGATCGGGAACCGCAGCTCCTTCTGCCGCTCGATCGCCGCCCCGACCAGCCCCTTGAAGAGCGGGTGCGGGCGGGTCGGGCGGGAGCGGAGCTCGGGGTGGGCCTGGGTGGCGACGTAGTAGGGATGGACGTCGCGAGGCAGCTCCACGAACTCGACCAGGCCGAGATCGGGGTTGGTGCCGGAGAACACCATGCCGGCTGCCTCGAGCTGGTCGCGGTAGGCGTTGTTGACCTCGTAGCGGTGGCGGTGCCGCTCCTCGATCTCGTCGGCGCCGTACGCCGCACGCACGACGCTGCCCCTCTGCAGGGACGCGGGGTACAGCCCGAGCCGCATGGTGCCGCCGAGGTCGCCGGCGCCGTCCACGAACGACTTCTGCTCCTCCATCGTGGCGATCACGGGCTCCGGGCAGTCGGGGTCGAACTCCGTCGAGGCGGCCTTCTCGAGACCGGCGACGTTGCGCGCGTACTCGATCACCATGCACTGCAGGCCCAGGCACAGGCCCAGGGTCGGGATGCCGTGGCTGCGTGCGTAGGTGAGCGCGCCCAGCTTGCCCTCGATGCCGCGGATGCCGAAGCCGCCGGGGACGCAGACCGCGTCGACGTCGCTGAGGTGACGGGCGGCGCCCGCGGGCGAGTCGCACTCGTCGGAGGGGATCCAGCGGATGTTGACCTTCGCCTCGTGCGCGAAGCCACCGGCGCGCAGCGCCTCGCCGACCGAGAGGTAGGCGTCGTGCAGGTCGATGTACTTGCCGACCAGCCCGACCGTCACCTCCTCCTTGGGGTGGTGCACCCGCCGCAGCAGGTCGTCCCAGGTCGTCCACTCGACGTCGCGGAACGGCAGGTCGAGCCGCCGGACGACGTACGCGTCGAGGCCCTCGCGGTGCAGCACCTTGGGGATGTCGTAGATCGACGGGGCGTCGGCGGCGGTGACGACCGCCTCCTCGTCGACGTCGCACATCAGCGAGATCTTCCGCTTGATGCTGTCGGGCAGCTCACGGTCCGCGCGGCAGACCACGGCGTCCGGCTGGATACCGATCGAACGCAGGGCGGCGACCGAGTGCTGGGTGGGCTTGGTCTTCAGCTCACCCGACGGGCCGATGTAGGGCACCAGCGAGACGTGGAGGAAGAAGCAGTTGTCGCGGCCGATGTCGTGGCGCACCTGGCGCGCCGCCTCGAGGAAGGGCAGTGACTCGATGTCACCGACGGTGCCGCCGATCTCGGTGATGACGACGTCGACGCCGTCGCCCGCCCATCGCCTGGATCCGGTCCTTGATCTCGTTGGTGATGTGCGGGATCACCTGGACGGTGTCACCGAGGTAGTCGCCGCGGCGTTCCTTGGCGATCACCTCGGAGTAGACCTGCCCGGTGGTGACGTTGGCGATCTGCCCGAGGTCGGTGTCGAGGAACCGCTCGTAGTGGCCGATGTCGAGGTCGGTCTCGGCCCCGTCGTTGGTGACGAACACCTCGCCGTGCTGGAACGGGTTCATCGTCCCGGGATCGACGTTGAGGTAGGGGTCGAGCTTCTGCATCGTCACGCGGAGACCGCGCGACTTCAGGAGATTTCCGAGGCTGGAGGCCGTCAGCCCCTTGCCGAGTGAGGAGGCGACGCCTCCAGTGACGAATACGTGCTTGGTGGGCGCCTGCTTCACGGGATTCCATCCTACCCGAGGGGTACGGCGCCGTCCGATCCCGACGCACCGAAAGCGCCGCCCTTCGTTCCGAGAGCCCGGATCAGGGCCAGCGTCGCGGTGGCCTGCCCGAGGCCGCGCTCGGCCCCGTCGACGGTCGTCACGTCGGTGGCCAGCGCGGACGCCCGCAGCCCGGCCAGGTCTCCGCCGTTGCCCGAGGCGGTGTCGCCGACCACGACCACGCCGAGCGACTTCGCGGCCAGCCCGGACGTCAGCCCGGCCAGGACGTCGTCGTCGGTGTCATCGCCGAGGACGACGAGCACGAGCGGGGACCGCTGCGGGCTGCCCTCGGGGCTGACGGCGAGCTCGGCGCCGGCGAGCGCCTGCCGGATGGCGGCCGCGGCGTCGGTCGACGCGGCGGGCGTGGCCGTGGTCGTGGCGACGGCGGTCCCGATGATCTGGCCCATCCGCGTGTAGGTCGGCGCCGCCTGGTCGGCGATGTCGCCCTCGATCTGGGTCATCAGCTGGCTGCCGAGCGTGTCGACCAGGGCCTTCTCCCCCGGGTCGACCAGCGCGGACTGGGCGGCGTACGTCGCCGTGACCGCTCCGCCGGCCGTCTCGATGTTGGCGGTGAGCCCGGCCACGGTCTTCTCGTCGGCGCCGGGCAGGGTCACCACCGCGACGGGGTGCCCGGCCAGGCCGCCGGCGTACAGCCGGGCGGCGGAGGCTCCGGCGAACGTGTCGCCGTACGCCGCCACCTCGTCGGTGCCGGAGTCGTTGTCGGGCGTGCCGGCGGTCAGCGGGCTGCGGCCGACCTCGGAGAGGGGCCCGCCGCCCAGCGCGATCCCGGCGGCGAGCGCCAGGAACACGGCGAGGAGCGTCACGACGTGGTTGCGGAACGAGATCACCTAGAACAGTCCTTGCAGGTCGTCGGTCAGGTCGGCCAGGAGCTGGCCGAGCTGGTCGGCCCATTCCTGGCCCACGGGCGTGACGGCGATCGCGGCGGCGACCGCGATCAGGCCGGCCAGCAGCACGAGGAACACGTGGCGGGGGCGGACCCGGCCGGAGTAGAGCGTCGGCAGCGCGCGGGCGTCGACGAGGTCCTGTCCGACCCGGAGCCGGGTCAGGAAGGTGCTGGCGAGCCCGGAGCGCTGCCGGTCGAGGAACTCGTCGAGCGAGGCGTGCATCCCGACGCCGACGATGACGCTGGCATGGCCGGCGTGGGCGAGCAGCAGGGCGACGTCCTCGGTGGTCGCGGCGGACTCGAGGTGCATCGGTCGGACGCCGATCCGCTCCAGGCTGTCGGTGTGCGCGCGCCCGCCGCGGTCGACCCGGACGACGATGTCGCGCGCGGCGCGCAGCGCCTTCGCCGAGGGGCGGTCGGAGTCGTCGAGCGCGTCGCCGAGCACCACGATGTCGGGCTTCCCGCCGGCGGCGAGGATGGCGTCGGCGCCGCGGTCGACGCCGATGAGCACGGGCTGCTGCTCGCGGAGGAACTGCGCGATCGCGGCCAGCTCGGCCTCGTGCTCGTGGCCCGGGACCACCACCACGACCGGACGGTCCTCGATCCGGGTGGCCACGCGCGGCAGCCCCCGCCCGTGCAGCAGGAGGTCCTGCTCGCGGCGGAGGAACTCCGTGCTGTTGTGGGTGAACGTCTCGAGCTGGGCGGTCAGGCCGCGGCGGGCCTCGGCCATCTCGTGCTGGATGATCGGCCCGTCGACCTCGCGGCCCATGGCGACGGCGGCCTCGCCGACGTACACGACCTCGTCGTGGACCCGCACGGTCGTGCCGTCCTGGACCGCGTCGATGCCCTCGACCCGGTCGAGGATCACGATGCCGGCGTCGGCCAGCACCTCGGGGCCGAGGCTCGGGTAGCGGCCCGAGATCATCGGGGACACGTTCAGGACCGCCGCCACGCCTGCATCGACGAGGGCCTGGGCGGTGGAGCGGTCCAGGTCGAGGTGGTCGAGGACGGCGACGTCGCCCGGCCGCAACCGCGGCAGCAGGGCACGGGTACGCCGGTCGACCCTGGCCGTGCCGCTCACGCCCGGGAGGACGACGCGGTTCTTGGTGCGCACAGGTGACTTCATGACCGGACAATCCTGTCAGCCGGTCCGGGCCCGAATCGGCAACCTCGCGGGCCGGGCGCGTCGCTCCGCCGGAGGCCCGGGAAGGGGTCAGCCGAGGGCGCGGGCGGGCTGTGCGGAGTCGAGCAGCTCGCGGGCGTGCGCGAGGGCGGTGTCGGACTCGTCCATGCCGGCGAACATCCGCGACAGCTCCTTCTCGCGGTCCTCCGGACCGAGGACCGTCAGCCCGGAGGTGGTGACCGAGCCGTCGCTGGACTTCTCGACCACCACGTGGCGGTCGGCGTACGCCGCGACCTGGGGCAGGTGGGTGACGACCAGCACCTGGGCGTCCTGCGCCAGCTGGGCCAGCCGGCGCCCGATCTCGACCGCGGCGCGGCCGCCGACCCCGGCGTCGACCTCGTCGAAGACGAACGTGGGCACGGGGCTGGTGCCGGCCAGCGACACCTCGAGGGCCAGCATCACCCGGGAGAGCTCGCCGCCGGAGGCGCCCTTGTGGAGCGGCCGTGGCTCGGACCCGGTGTTGGCCGCGAGCAGGAGCTCGACCTCGTCGACCCCGGTGGCGGTGAACCGCAGCCGCCGCCCGTCGACGAGCAACGGCTCCCGGACGCCGTCGTGGTCGTCGGGGACCTCGCCCTGGGTCACGGTCACCTCGATCCGCGCGTCCGGCATCGCCAGCAGGGTCAGCTCGGCGGTGACCTCGTCGGTCAGCCGGGTCGCGGCGGAGGTGCGCGCCGCCGACAGCGCCGCAGCGGCGGCGCCGAGCTGCTCGCGCAGGTCCGCGCGCTCGGTGCGGAGCTCCTCGATCCGCCCGTCGGTGTTGTCGAGCTCGAGGAGCCGGGTCGCCGACTGCTCGGCCCAGTCGAGCACCTCGTCGATGGTCTCGCCGTACTTGCGGGTCAGCGCCGTCAGCGCCGCTCGCCGCTCCGAGACGGTGGCCAGGCGGGCAGGGTCGGTCTCCAGCCGGGAGGCGTAGGACGCCACGTCGGCGGCGACGTCGGAGAGCAGGTAGGAGATCTCGGCCAGCCTGTCGGCCAGCTCGCCGGCCTCGGGGTCGTGGTCGCGGACGCCGTCGAGGAGGGTGCGGGCGGCCGACGTGGTGGCCAGGGCGTCGGGCTGCTCCTGGTCGCTCGAGAGGGCCTCGCGCGCCTGCTCGGCGGCGGTGCGCAGCTCGTCGGCGTACCCCAGCCGCGCCTCCTCCGCCGCCAGGGCGGCATCTTCGCCGGGCTCGGGCTCGACCGCCTCCACCTCGCCGAGCCCGAACCGCAGGAGGTCGGCCTCGCGGGCCCGGTCGCGAGCGGTGGCGACGACCTCGTCCAGCTCGCGCTCGGTGGCGAGCAGGCGCTCGTGGAGGACGACGTAGTCGGCCAGCAGGGCCGCGACCTCCTGCCCGCCGAACCGGTCGAGCGCCTCGCGCTGCGCCCGCGGCTGGAGCAGGCGGTGCTGGTCGGACTGCCCGTGCACCGCGACCAGCGGCTCGGCCACCTCGGCCAGCACCGACACGGGCACCGAGGCACCCCCGACGAACGCGCGGGAGCGGCCCTCGGCCGAGACGTTGCGGGCCAGCACCACGCGGTCGTCCTCGACCTCTCCCCCGGCGTCCTCGACCGCCGCGACGAACCGGGTGAGCCGGGCGGCGCTGACCACGCCCTCGATCCGCGCGGTGCGGGCGCCGGAGCGCACCGCCCCGCTGTCGGCCCGGCCGCCCAGCAGCAGGCCCAGCGCGGTCACGATCATGGTCTTGCCGGCGCCGGTCTCGCCGGTGATGACGGTGAGACCGGGTCCGAGCTCGAGCGTCGAGGAGTCGATCACCCCGAGCGAACCGATCCGGATCTCCTCAAGCATGCGGCTCTCCGCTGTCGCGACGGCGCCGCTCGCTGGAGCCTCGCCAGCCCTCGACCGGCAGCCCGAACTTGGCGACCAGCCGGTCGGTGAACGGCGCCTCGTGCAGCCGGACCAGGCGGACCGGCTTGCTGCCGCGGCGTACCTCGATCCGCGCGCCCGGCGGCAGGTCGACGGTGCGCCGGCCGTCGCACCACAGCACGCCGGAGCCTTCGGTGCGGGCGAGCACCTCGACCGCCACCACCGACGTGGGTGCCACCACCATCGGCCGGGCGAACAGTGCGTGGGCGCTGATCGGCACCACCATCATCGCCTCGACGCCGGGCCACACGATCGGGCCGCCGGCGGAGAAGTTGTAGGCCGTCGAGCCGGTCGGCGTCGCGCAGACGACGCCGTCGCAGCCCCAGCGCGACAGCGGCCGGCCGTCGATCTCGAGCACCAGCTCGAGCATCCGCTCCCGGGCGGCCTTCTCGACGGAGGCCTCGTTGAGGGCGAAGGAGCTCCACACGACCTCGCCGTCGCGCAGCACCGACACCTCGATCGTCGTGCGCTCCTCGGAGGTGTAGCGGCGATGCACGATCGCGTCGATCGTGGACTCGACGTCGTCGTACTCGGCCTCGGCGAGGAACCCGACGTGGCCCAGGTTGACCCCCAGCACGGGAGTGCCACTGGCGTGGGTGATCTCGGCGGCGCGCAGGATGGTGCCGTCGCCGCCGATGACGACGGCCAGCTCGCAGCCCTCCCCGGAGTCGGACTCGCCCGCGGCGAGCTCGACCGGCGGGTCGAACGACGTGGCGTCCAGATCGAGGTCGCGGGCCTCGTCGGCGAGCAGGCGTACGGCGATGCCGTGACTGGTGAGGGCCTTGCAGAACGAGCGCGCGACGTCGCGTGCCCCCGCTCGCCCGGTGTGGGTGAGCAGCAGCACGCGCCGGGCGTCGCTGGTCTCCGTCACGGATCAACCCTCTCACCCGGCGCCCCCACGGCGAGCCCGGTGTGCACAGTGTCGCTGATCGCGGTCGCATCCACGCTCGCCGGACCCCGCCGCAGCCACAGGAAGAACTCGACGTTCCCCGACGGCCCGGGCAGCGGGCTCGTCGTGACCATCCGGGCACCCCAGCCTCGCTGTGCGGCCGCCTCGGCCACGGCGACCACCGCCTCCGCACGCAGCGCGGGGTCGCGGACGACGCCGCCCTTGCCGACCCGGTCCTTGCCGACCTCGAACTGCGGCTTGACCATCAGCGCGAGGTCGCCGTCGGGTGCGGTCACCGACAGCAGCGCATCGAGCACCAGCGACAACGAGATGAAGGACAGGTCGCCGACCACGAGGTCGACGGGGCCACCGATCAGCTCGACGGTCAGGTCGCGGACGTTGGTCCGGTCGTGCACCCGGACCCGCTCGTCCTGCTGCAGCCGCCAGGCGAGCTGCCCGTAGCCCACGTCGACCGCGACGACCTCCCGGGCGTCGTGCCGGAGCAGGACGTCGGTGAACCCTCCGGTCGACGCGCCGGCGTCCAGGCAGCGGCGACCGGCCACCACGAGCCCCGCGGGCTCGAACGCCGCGAGCGCCCCCTCCAGCTTGTGCCCGCCGCGGGAGACGAAGTCGGGACGCTGCGGGTCATCGGCCACCACGATCGCGGCGTCGGTGGTGACACCTGTCGCTGCCTTGGTCGCGACCACGCCGGCGACGCGTACCCGCTCCGCGGCGATCAGCTCGCTCGCATGGTCGCGCGACCGGGCGAGTCCACGTCGGACCAGCTCGGCGTCCAGGCGGAGACGGCGAGGCGGCACGGCGAGCTCGGTGTCGGCTGCCGGGTCAGGAGTCGGGGCCGGCGTCGAGGGCGCCGCGCAGCCGCTCGTGGGCGTCCTCGAAGACCGCGACGTGCTCGTCGACCGGCGTCTCCTCGAGCCCCTCGACCGAGGCCAGGACGTCGTCGACCTCCTCGACCCCGGTGCGCTCCGGCTCGGCGAACTCCTGGCCCAACCCGGGAGCGGCGTCAGGGGCCTCGTCGGCGGTCGGCTCGGGGGCGTTCTCGCTCATGGTGCGAGGCTACCGTCCACCTCGTCCGCGTCCGTGCGCGGCGCGGCCAACCCGTCGACCGACACCGCCTCGCCGGTGCGGTCGAGGTGCTCCCAGGCCGCGGCGGCGACCGCGCGCCACCAGTCGTCGGCCTCGCCCTGCCCGGCGACCTCGAGCCGCCCGTCGGCCGCCGTCGCTCGCCAGTCGCCCGAGCGCCACGTACCGCTCCTCGGCGACCGGCGCGACGTGCGGCGTGAACAGGCCGCCCAGGTCGGCGGCGAGGTACGTCGGCCGCAGCCTCGGCGTGGCCGCGACCAGGTCGTCGAGGCCGGTGACGCCGGTCAGCACCAGCAGCGAGTCCACCTCGGCCTCGTGCGCCCCCTCGATGTCGGTGTCGAGCCGGTCACCCACCATCAACGGGTGCTCGCCCCCCACCCGCCGGACGGTCTCGTCCAGCAGCGGTCGACGGGGCTTGCCCGCCACCACCGCCTCGACGCCCGCGTAGCGCTCCAGCAGGTCGACCATCACGCCGTGCCCGGGCGCCGGTCCGTTCGCGGTCGGCAGGGACAGGTCGGCGTTGCTGGCCACCCACGGCAGCCCGTCGCGCACCCGCATGGCCGCGCGCATCACGTCGCGCCACACCACGTCCGGTCCGTACCCCGACACCATCGCGACCGCTCGCTCGTCCCCGATCTGCACCGGCTCCAGCCCGACTGCCCGCAACGCGTCCTCGAGGCCGCGCGCGCCCAGCACGGCCACCGCTGCCCCCGCGCCGTACTCCTCGACCAGCACGCGGGCCGCAGCCTGCGCCGACGTCACGACATCGGCGACGGACGCCGCCACGCCGATCCCCGCCAGCTTCTCGACCACCGCCTCGGGCGGGCGCGACGCGTTGTTGGTGATGAACGCGAGATGGACCCCGAGCTCCCGAGCCCGCGCCAGGTGCTGGGGCGCACCGGGAACCGCCTTTTCACCGATGTAGACGACCCCGTCCAGGTCGAGCATGGCCAGGTCGTAGGCCTCCACCAGCGGCTTCGCCGACTCTCCGAACACACGCTCTCCTCACCCAGGTCCCTGCCGCGGACCCTACGATGCTCCGATGGACGCTCGCGCCCCGGTGGCCCCGCCCTACGTGGCTGGGCCGTTCCGGCTGGACACCTTCCGGGGCATGATGCTCGCCCCGAGCCGGGTCGGTGCGCCGTCGGCGGCCCGGCTGTTCGCCCGTCCCTTCAGCGAGGTCGCCGACCGGCTGGCCAAGTGGGAGAAGCGCGGCGACGTCCATCACGACCCCGAACCCGCCGTCTACCTCCACGAGTACACCGCCGGCGGCCTGACCGTCCGCGGCCTGGTCGGCGCCCTGGACCTCAGGCGACGTGCGGACTCACCCGAGCAACGCGTTGTCCTCCCGCACGAGGGCATCCACCTCGACCAGGTGAGCGACCTCGCCGAACGCATGCTCGCGATGCAGGTGAACCCAGCCCCGATCCTGCTCGTCCACCGCGGGCCGAAGAAGGCCCGCAAGCTCGTGCGCAACCTGCTCAAGACGGACCCGGACCAGGAGTTCACCGATCGGTCCGACCAGCGGCACCGCCTGTGGGCGATCCGGTCACCTGACCTGCTGGCGACCCTCGAGGAAGCCCTCGCGGGTTGCCGGCCGCTGATCGCCGACGGCCACCACCGCTACGCGGCGTACCTGCGGATGCAGGAGGCAGCGCCCGGGCAGCCCCCCGCGCACGGCACCGAGCACGGCCTGGCCATGCTCGTGGACCAGGACGACACCCCGATGTTCCTCGGCGCCATCCATCGCGTCCTGACCGGCACCAGCATCGACGCCCTCCGGGCCGCGGCGCGGCGGCACGGAGAGTTCCGGTCGTTGACCGAAGCCACGGCGCTCGCCGCGCTGGCACCCGACACCCTCGTGGTCACCGACGGAACCGACTGGGGCGCGATCCGGCTGTACCTCGGAGCCAGCCCCGCCGCCGTGGAGGTGCTGCACCAGCAGCTCCTCCCGGAGCTCGAGCGACCTCCGCGCCGGATCGCCTACCACCACTCGGTGGAGGACACGCTGTCCGCCCTGCCCGCGAAGGGCGCGGTGGCCGTGTTGATGCCGGCCCCCGACTACGACCTGGTCCGCCGGGCGGTCACGGGTGAACGGCTGCTCCCCGAGAAGGCCACCTCCTTCCAGCCCAAGCCCAGCATCGGCGTGCTCATGCGCTCGCTGCGCGACGGATGACCTTCGCGGCCGCCACCTCCACCTCCACCCGCGACGCCGCGCCACCGGCCGCCCGGAAGAACCGGCGCCTGATGGCGCCGGTCACCTCGACCAGGTCGTCGGCGTGCCAGGTGGCGACCGATCGCCGCGCCCGCCCGGACCAGGCCGCGCACTCGAGCGCATCGACCTGCTGACGGGACTTGCTCGCCCCCGGTGGCCGGGGCACCACCAGTCGGAACGTCCACACCGAGTCTCCGCTGGGCAGGACCCGTTCCTCGGGCTCCTGCGAGACCCGCCCGACCAGGCGGACCTCGTTGACCGCGTCGGTCGCGGCCTCCTGTTGCTGTGCTGTCATCGCACATCACCTCCGGCCCGTACGCTTCCGGCCGGCACCGACGACCACGCCCACCCGCGCGACGAGCTGTGGACGGCCCGGCCTCGTGGTCTGCCTGTGGACGAGATCCGGGCCGAAACCGAGCCAGCATTGACGCATGCCGATATGGGCATATCATGGTGCCATGGCCCGAGCAGCGACGACGTCGGACGTCTTCAACGCAATCGCCGAGCCGCAGCGCCGGGAGATCCTGGTGCTGCTGCGGGCAGGTGAGCGGCCGGTGACCGAACTGGCCCGGGAGCTGGGCATGACCCAGCCGGGGGCGTCCAAACACCTGCGGGTGCTCCGGGAGGTCGGGCTGGTGCACGACCGCAAGGCAGGCAAACAGCGCCTGTACGGCCTCGACGCCACCGGGTTGCGGCCGGTCCACGAGTGGACCGGGGGGTTCGAGCAGTTCTGGAACGAGAGCTTCGACCGGCTGGACGCGTACGTGCAGGACCTCAAGCAGGCAAGGCAGGAGGAGTAGCCGATGAGCGCGACGGCCGACCGCGAGATCGTCATCTCCCGGGTCATCGACGCCCCACGCGAGCTGGTGTTCGAGGCGTTCACCGAGGTGCGGCACCTGTCGCGGTGGTGGGGACCGGAGGGGTTCACCACGACCACGCGGTCGTTCGAGTTCCGCGTCAGCGGGGAGTGGATCTTCGTGATGCACGGACCGGACGGGACGGACTACAACGAGTGGATCTCCTGGACCGAGATCGCCCCGCCGGAGCGGATCGCGATGCTCCACGGTGAGTCCCGCGGCGACCCGAACGCCTTCGAGTCGGTGCTCACCTTCGCGCCCGACGGTGCGACCACCCGGATCGAGATGCGCACGGTGTTCCCCACCCAGGAGCTGCGCGACGAGGCGGTCGAGAGGTACCACGCGATCGAGGGCGGCCAGCAGACGCTGGGCAACCTCGCCGCGTACGTCGCAGAGCTCGCCCGGTCGAGAGCTGAGGGCTGATGGCCGGGAAGGTGTTCTTCAGCGTGTCGATGTCCCTGGACGGCTTCATCGCACCCGAGTCCCTCAGTGAGCTGATGGGGCAGCAGTGGATGGAGCTGCAGCAGTGGATCTTCCCGACCAGGTTCTTCCGGGAGAACCTGGGGCTCGGCGAGGGCGGCGAGGAGGGGCGCGACAACGACATCGCGCGGGAGACTTACCTGCGCACCGGCGCGAGCGTGATGGGCAAGCGCATGTTCGACGCCGGCGAGCAGATGTGGCCGGAGGAGGCGCCGTTCCACACCCCGGTCTTCGTCGTGACGCACGAGAAGCGCGACCCGTGGGAGCGGCCGGGCGGGACCACCTTCCACTTCGTCAACGACGGCATCGAGTCCGCGCTCGGCCAGGCCCGGGAGGCCGCCACCGACCGCGACGTGCGCATCGCGGGCGGCGGCGCGACGATCCTGGAGCACGTGAACGCCGGCCTGGTCGACGAGTTCACGATCGCGCTGTCGCCCGTGCTGTTCGGCTCCGGTATCCGCCTGTTCGAGGGCGTGGACGCGCGCCGCGTGGCTCTGTCGCCGATCCGCACGGAACCCTCGCCGAGGGTGACACACCTGACCTACGCCGTCCGGGAGCGGTAGGGACTTCTCGCGTACTCGCTCAGATCGGTCAACGGTGCACCTGATAGCGCAGGTGAAGCACCCGGTTGCCCTGAATCACCACGTCGGGATCCTCCAACAGGTGCTGCGCGTGGACCGACCCGAAGTAGCGCTTGCCGGACCCGAGCACGACGGGTACGACGTCCATACGGACCTCGTCGACCAGGCCCGCGGCGAGCACCTGGCCACCGACCTCGCCAGCGGCGACCTCGACCAAGCGGTCACCCGCAAGCTCCTGCGCCTTGGCCACGGCGGCCTCGACGCCATCGACGAAGTGAAACGGCGCCTCGGCGTCCCAGCCCTCGGGCTCCGGCCTGTGCGTCACGACGACCACGTGGTCGATCCCGGCCGGAGGCTTCCCGTCCCAGCCGTCCGTCAGGTCGAAGACGTGGCGGCCGACGACTGTCACCCCGATCTGGTCCCAGTACGGCCGGATGTAGTCGTAGGACGTCTGCGACACCTTCACCTCGCCGCTCTCGTCCAACGCGACGTCACCGCTGGTCAACCAGTCGAACAGCGGTCCGGGCTGGTCGTCCTCGTCCGCGACGAAGCCATCCACCGACACCGAGCTGTACATGACCACCTTGCCCACGGGGCGCTCCTCTGGTTTGGGGTGCCCCCAGATTAGTGTGCCGTGAGCCTGAAACCGGACCGAGAGCACCCACAAATGCAACCAGGGGCCACCCTGACGGGTGGCCCCTGGTCAAAAGAATGTCCGGCGGCGTCCTACTCTCCCACAGCCTCTCGGTTGCAGTACCATCGGCGCTGAAAGGCTTAACTTCCGGGTTCGGGATGGGACCGGGTGTTTCCCTTTCGCCATGGCCGCCGTAACTCTTGCGGAAACCTTCGGTGGTCACGCACAGGTGCGTGTGTGGGGGTTTCCAAGTTCGTGGTTGGGTCGTTGGTTTTGGATTGTGTGGACGCGAGCATGCAGGTGTTGTGTTTGTAGGTTTTGTAGAGTGTGTGTAAGACAAGCCCTCGGCCTATTAGTACCGGTCGGCTGGGCATTGCTGCTGTACACCTCCGGCCTATCAACCCAGTGTTCTGCTGGGGGCCTTACCCGATTGTTTCGGTGGGAAACCTCATCTTGAAACGTGCTTCCCGCTTAGATGCATTCAGCGGTTATCACTTCCGAACGTAGCTAACCAGCCGTGCCCCTGGCGGGACAACTGGCACACCAGAGGTTCGTCCATCCCGGTCCTCTCGTACTAGGGACAGCCTTTCTCAAGTTTCCTGCGCGCGCGGCGGATAGGGACCGAACTGTCTCACGACGTTCTAAACCCAGCTCGCGTGCCGCTTTAATGGGCGAACAGCCCAACCCTTGGGACCTACTCCAGCCCCAGGATGCGACGAGCCGACATCGAGGTGCCAAACCATCCCGTCGATATGGACTCTTGGGGAAGATCAGCCTGTTATCCCCGGGGTACCTTTTATCCGTTGAGCGACCACGCTTCCACATGCCGTGGCCGGATCACTAGTTCCGACTTTCGTCCCTGCTCGACATGTCTGTCTCACAGTCAAGCTCCCTTGTGCACTTACACTCGTCACCTGATTGCCAACCAGGCTGAGGGAACCTTTGAGCGCCTCCGTTACTCTTTAGGAGGCAACCGCCCCAGTTAAACTACCCATCAGGCACTGTCCCTGATCCGGATTACGGACCTAGGTTAGACATCTAGTACGACCAGAGTGGTATTTCAACGTTGACTCCACAACCACTGGCGTGGCTGCTTCACAGTCTCCCACCTATCCTACACAAGCCGAACCAAACACCAATACCAAACTGTAGTAAAGGTCCCGGGGTCTTTCCGTCCTGCCGCGCGTAACGAGCATCTTTACTCGTACTGCAATTTCGCCGAGTCCATGGTTGAGACAGCGCCCAAGTCGTTACTCCATTCGTGCAGGTCGGAACTTACCCGACAAGGAATTTCGCTACCTTAGGATGGTTATAGTTACCACCGCCGTTTACTGGGGCTTAAATTCTCCGCTTCGACTTGCGTCTAACAGGTCCTCTTAACCTTCCAGCACCGGGCAGGAGTCAGTCCGTATACATCGTCTTACAACTTCGCACGGACCTGTGTTTTTAGTAAACAGTCGCTTGGGCCTGGTCTCTGCGGCCCTTCACGCTTCCCCAGCAAGTGGGTACACGCTCCGGGCCCCCCTTCTCCCGAAGTTACGGGGGCATTTTGCCGAGTTCCTTAACCATGGTTCGCTCGATCGCCTTGGTATTCTCTACCTGATCACCTGAGTCGGTTTGGGGTACGGGCGGCGCGTAGCTCGCTAGAGGTTTTTCTCGACAGCATAGGATCACCCACTTCGCCCCAACGGGCTCCCCATCACATCTCGGAGTCCACATCCAAGTGAGAGACCCGGATTTGCCTGGGTCTCCTCCTACCTGCTTGGCCACGGACAACCATCGCCGTGGTTGGGCTACCTTCCTGCGTCACCCCATCGCTTGACTACTACCAGCTCGGGTCCCACGCTCCACCCGACACTCTGACCCCGAAGGGCCAGTTGCATCGGGCTTCGGGTGGTTAGCATCACCGGGTTCGTCATGGGCGCTACTTTGCCGGTACGGGAATATCAACCCGTTGTCCATCGACTACGCCTGTCGGCCTCGCCTTAGGTCCCGACTTACCCAGGGCAGATTAGCTTGACCCTGGAACCCTTGATCATTCGGCGCACGGGTTTCTCACCCGTGATTCGCTACTCATGCCTGCATTCTCACTCGTGCCGGCTCCACCGTTCGATCACTCGACGACTTCACTGCCGGCACGACGCTCCCCTACCCATCCACACACCTGAACACCACCACAACAGTGGCGCTGGGTTATTGCATGAATGCCATAGCTTCGGCGGATGACTTGAGCCCCGCTACATTGTCGGCGCGGAATCACTTGACCAGTGAGCTATTACGCACTCTTTCAAGGGTGGCTGCTTCCAAGCCAACCTCCTGGTTGTCACTGCGACTCCACATCCTTTTCCACTTAGTCACCGCTTAGGGGCCTTAGCTGATGGTCTGGGCTGTTTCCCTCTCGACTACGGAGCTTATCCCCCGCAGTCTCACTGCTGCGCTCTCACTTACCGGCATTCGGAGTTTGGCTAACGTCAGTAACCTGGTCGGGCCCATCGGCTATCCAGTGCTCTACCTCCGGCAAGAAACACACAACGCTGCACCTAAATGCATTTCGGGGAGAACCAGCTATCACGGAGTTTGATTGGCCTTTCACCCCTATCCACAGGTCATCCCCTCAGTTTTCAACCTAAGTGGGTTCGGTCCTCCACGCGGTCTTACCCGCGCTTCAACCTGCCCATGGATAGATCACTCCGCTTCGGGTCTTGATCGCGCTACTCAAACGCCCTGTTCGGACTCGCTTTCGCTACGGCTTCCCCACACGGGTTAACCTCGCAACACAACGCAAACTCGCAGGCTCATTCTTCAAAAGGCACGCCGTCACAAGCACACCCCACAAGGAGGCGCCTCGCTCCGACGGATTGTAGGCACACGGTTTCAGGTACTATTTCACTCCCCGCCAGGGGTACTTTTCACCTTTCCCTCACGGTACTTGTCCGCTATCGGTCATCAAGGAGTATTTAGGCTTAACGGGTGGTCCCGCCAGATTCACACGGAATTTCAGGAGTTCCGTGTTACTTGGGAAAACACATCACAGCCTCACCCTTACACTTACGGGGCTATCACCCTCTACGGCGCCACTTTCCAATGGACTTCAACTTCAAATGAGGTTTCTTACTGTGCCCAGGGCCGGCAGACCCCGACATGTGCTCCCACAACCCCCCATACGCAACCCCTGCCGGGTATCACACGCATAAGGTTTAGCCTCATCCGATTTCGCTCGCCACTACTCTCGGAATCACAATTGTTTTCTCTTCCTATGGGTACTGAGATGTTTCACTTCCCCACGTTCCCTCCACACACCCTATACATTCAGGCGCGGGTAACTGGACATGACTCCAGCTGGGTTTCCCCATTCGGACACCCCCGGATCACAGCTCGGTTGCCAACTCCCCAGGGCTTATCGCAGGCTCCAACGTCCTTCATCGGCTCTTGATGCCAAGGCATCCACCATGTGCCCTTCATAGCTTGTCTCACAAACACTCAACAAAAACTACAAAGACTAACGTGACAAACCCAGAAACATCCGGGCTCACCACAATGCGACAGATCCTGGTGAAGACCTGCCGCAAGATGCTCGCGTCCACTATCCAAATCTCAAGGTGCATACCCACCCCAGCCGACCAGCCTCAACGAGACTCCCGGTCCGGGAAGGCCAAGAAAACCAGAACGAACCCCCGCCACACAGGCGAGGGGTCCGGGCCTGATCTCTCAGGGCCCAACAGTGTGTCAAAAACCCGCCGGCCAGCCCCGCCCGCCCAGGTTCCACGCCACCGGGCCCAGCCGAAGCTGAACGGGTGACAGTACTGAGGACGGTCGGATACGACCGAGGGTCGTTCGTCGACGGTTCCACTAGTGAACACCACCAGTGCCCACCACACGGACGGTGGCGGTGCGGGGTGTGTGCTCCTTAGAAAGGAGGTGATCCAGCCGCACCTTCCGGTACGGCTACCTTGTTACGACTTCGTCCCAATCGCCAGCCCCACCTTCGACGGCTCCCTCCCACAAGGGGTTAGGCCACCGGCTTCGGGTGTTGCCGACTTTCGTGACGTGACGGGCGGTGTGTACAAGGCCCGGGAACGTATTCACCGCAGCGTTGCTGATCTGCGATTACTAGCGACTCCGACTTCATGGGGTCGAGTTGCAGACCCCAATCCGAACTGAGACCGGCTTTTTGGGATTCGCTCCACCTCGCGGCATCGCAGCCCTTTGTACCGGCCATTGTAGCATGCGTGAAGCCCTGGACATAAGGGGCATGATGACTTGACGTCATCCCCACCTTCCTCCGAGTTGACCCCGGCAGTCTCCTATGAGTCCCCACCACCCCGAAGGGCGTGCTGGCAACATAGGACGAGGGTTGCGCTCGTTGCGGGACTTAACCCAACATCTCACGACACGAGCTGACGACAGCCATGCACCACCTGTACACCGACTAAAAGGGGCTACATCTCTGCAGCTTTCCGGTGTATGTCAAACCCAGGTAAGGTTCTTCGCGTTGCATCGAATTAATCCGCATGCTCCGCCGCTTGTGCGGGCCCCCGTCAATTCCTTTGAGTTTTAGCCTTGCGGCCGTACTCCCCAGGCGGGGCGCTTAATGCGTTAGCTGCGGCACGGAACCCATGGAATAGGCCCCACACCTAGCGCCCAACGTTTACGGTGTGGACTACCAGGGTATCTAATCCTGTTCGCTCCCCACACTTTCGCTCCTCAGCGTCAGGTCATGCCCAGAGAACCGCCTTCGCCACCGGTGTTCCTCCTGATATCTGCGCATTTCACCGCTACACCAGGAATTCCGTTCTCCCCTGCATACCTCTAGTCTGCCCGTATCGAAAGCAAGCACCGAGTTAAGCCCGGTGTTTTCACTCCCGACGCGACAAACCGCCTACGAGCCCTTTACGCCCAATAATTCCGGACAACGCTCGCACCCTACGTATTACCGCGGCTGCTGGCACGTAGTTGGCCGGTGCTTCTTCTGCACATACCGTCACCCCACCCAAAAAGACAAGGCTTCGTCTGTGCTGAAAGAGGTTTACAACCCGAAGGCCGTCATCCCTCACGCGGCGTTGCTGGATCAGGCTTCCGCCCATTGTCCAATATTCCCCACTGCTGCCTCCCGTAGGAGTCTGGGCCGTGTCTCAGTCCCAGTGTGGCCGGTCACCCTCTCAGGCCGGCTACCCGTCGAAGCCTTGGTAGGCCATTACCCCACCAACAAGCTGATAGGCCGCGAGCACATCCCCCACCGAAAAAACTTTCCACCACAAGATCATGCAATCCGTGGTCGTATCCGGTATTAATCTCCGTTTCCGGAAGCTATCCCGAAGTGAAGGGCAGATTACTCACGTGTTACTCACCCGTTCGCCGCTCGAGTACCACCGAAGTGGCCTTTCCGCTCGACTTGCATGTGTTAAGCACGCCGCCAGCGTTCGTCCTGAGCCAGGATCAAACTCTCCGTAGAAAAACAAAACCACAACCACACCCCAACCAAAAGGCAAAGCACGGCCGCGGAAACTACAGATCGCCAAACCCCAGCAAGACAAACCCCAGCTATAAAAGCCAGAATTATCGTCTCACCAAAGAAAACCATCCCCCACCCAACCCCAAAAAGGCCAGGCGAGAAGACAGGGCAATACAAACTAATCCGTCGACTATTAACACACTGTTGAGTTCTCAAAAATCAGACGCACACCGAGCCGGCCCTGTCGGGTCCAGCGGCGGGGCAACCTGCAAAAACTTACCGGGTGTCCACACCGGAGTCAACTTGGAGCAGCGGTGTGTCCGGGCCGGGCGCGCGACAACCCACGCGTTCTGGTCGGAGACCGGGGTGTGGGAGTCGTTCGCACGACAGGAGAAACGGTAGCAGGGGCCCCGGGACGAGCTCAAATCAGGGGGCCGCCCGCCTCCGCCGGGGTGCGGCCGGGCGGTACGCGGACACCGTCGGCTCGCCGGTCAGCCAGAACCGCCACGGTCGGTCCGGAGCGTCTCGCAGGCCCACGCGCGGTCCGGTCGACACCGCGCCATCCGGCGTACCGGGCACGAGCGTGAGCGGGCGCGACGCGAGGTCGGCGCCGTTCTCCTCGCGGCCGATCGCGAGCGCCTGGCAGAGCCGCGCCGGCCCGCGCGCGAGGTCGCGATCGGGGGCTCCCGAGCGCCGCTGCCGGGCCAGCTCGACGCCTTCGACGATCTCCCCTGCCCGGAGCAGGACCGCGCTCGGCGATCCCTCCGGGCCGCAGACCACGTTGCAGCAGAAGTGCATGCCGTAGGTGAAGTAGACGTAGAGGTGGCCGGGCGGGCCGAACATGACCGCGTTGCGGGGGGTGCGGCCACGGTAGGCGTGGGACCCCGGGTCGTCGGGGCCGTCGTACGCCTCGACCTCCGTGAGCCGGACCGCGACCTCGCCGTGCCGCAGGGTGGCGCCCAGCAGCCGGGGCGCGACCTCGAGCACCGGCCCGGACAACAGCTCCCGGAGCTCAGCCGAGGCGGTCACGGTGGTGGGCGACCTGCTCGGCCAGCTCGGTCAGCTGCTCGCGGACCCGGTCGGGAGCGGTGCCGCCGCGGCCGTCGCGGGAGGAGACCGAGCCTTCGACCGTGAGTACGTCGCGCACCTCGGGGGTGAGGTGGGGCGAGATCTCGGCCAGCTGGTCGTCGGTCAGATCGGGCAGGTCGATGCCGAGCTCCTCGCAGCGACGGACGCAGGCGCCGGCGACCTCGTGGGCGACCCGGAACGGCACGCCTTCACGCACCAGCCACTCGGCTACGTCGGTGGCCAGCGAGAATCCCTGCGGAGCGAGCTCGGCCATGCGGGCGCCGTCGAAGGTGAGGGTGGCGACCATGCCGGTGAACGCGGGCAGGAGCACCTCGAGGGTGTCGACGGAGTCGAAGACCGGCTCCTTGTCCTCCTGGAGGTCGCGGTTGTAGGCCAGCGGAAGCGCCTTGAGCGTGGTCATCAGTCCGGTCAGGTTGCCGACCAGGCGACCCGCCTTGCCCCGGGCGAGCTCGGCGATGTCGGGGTTCTTCTTCTGCGGCATGATGCTCGACCCGGTCGACCACGAGTCGTGGAGGGTGACGAAGCCGAACTCGCGGGTCGACCAGAGGATGACCTCCTCGGCGAACCGACTGATGTCGACGCCGACCATCGCGGTCACGAACGCGAACTCGGCGACGAAGTCGCGAGCTGCCGTGCCGTCGATGGAGTTGGCGCTCGAGCCGCTGAAGCCGAGATCGGCGGCGACCGCCTCGGGGTCGAGGCCGAGGCTGGAGCCGGCCAGCGCACCCGACCCGTACGGCGAGTCCGCGACAACGCGCGCGTCCCAGTCACGGAGCCGCTCCACGTCGCGGACCAACGGCCACGCGTGCGCCAGGAGATGGTGCGCGAGCAGGACCGGCTGGGCGTGCTGGAGGTGGGTGCGGCCGGGCATGATCACGTCGAGGTGGTCGCGGGCCTGGGTGGCGAGTGCCTCGACCAGGTCGAGCACCTGGTCGGCGATCAGGCGGGCGTGGTCGCGCAGGAACGCCTTGAACAGCGTCGCCACCTGGTCGTTGCGGCTGCGGCCGGCTCGCAGGCGGCCGCCGAGCTCCGCACCGACCTCGTCGAGCAGCAGCCGCTCGAGCGCACCGTGCACGTCCTCGTCGGACGGGTCCGGTCGCAGCGAGCCGTCGGCGTACCGCTCCCCCAGCGCGTCGAGGCCGTGCAGCAGGTCGGCCAGGTCGGCATCGGTGAGCAGGCCGGCGGCATGCAGCACCCGGGCGTGCGCGCGGGACCCGTCGAGGTCGTAGGGCGTCAGCCGCCAGTCGAAGTGCGTCGAGCGGGACAGGGCCTCGAGCTCCGGGGACGGTCCGCCGGCGAACCGGCCGCCCCAGAGCTTGCCCGCGTTGGTGGTGCCGTCGGTGTTGTCGGTCGCCATCAGTCGGTGCCGAACTCCATGGCCGCATGGTCCAGGGCGACGTCGCTCTCGTCGCCCTCGGCTGCCGGGTTGCGGGCGATCCGGTCGTACCCGCCGGCCGTGAGCTCGCCGTACAGGACGCCGTGCTCGACCAGCACCTGGCCCTGGTCGAGCGGCTGGCCGGCGTACGCCTCGAGCTTGGAGCGGGAGTCGGCGATGTCGAGGTTGCGCATGGTCAGCTGGCCGATCCGGTCGACAGGTCCGAAGGCGGCGCCCTCGGTGCGCTCCATCGACAGCTTGTCGGGGTGGTAGGAGAAGTGCTCGCCGTCGGTGCGCAGGATCGTGTAGTCCTCGCCGCGGCGCAGCCGGAGGGTGACCTCGCCGGTGACCAGCGAGGCGATCCAGCGCTGGATCGACTCGCGCATCATCAGCGCCTGCGGGTCCAGCCAGCGGCCTTCGTAGAGCAGCCGGCCGAGCTTGCGCCCCTCGGTGTGGTAGTTGGCGATCGTGTCCTCGTTGTGGACGGCGTTGAGCAGCCGCTCGTACGTCGCCCACAGCAGCGCCATGCCCGGCGCCTCGTAGATGCCGCGCGACTTGGCCTCGATGACGCGGTTCTCGATCTGGTCGGACATGCCGAGCCCGTGCCGACCACCGATCACGTTGGCCTCGTGGACCAGCTCGACCGGGTCGTCGTAGCGGACGCCGTTGATCGCGACCGGACGCCCCTCCTCGAACCGGACCGTGACGTCCTCGGGTGCGATCTCGACCGCGGGATCCCAGAACTTCACGCCCATGATCGGCTCGACGGTCTCGAGGGAGACGTCGAGGTGCTCGAGGGTCTTGGCCTCGTGGGTGGCGCCCCAGATGTTGGCGTCGGTGGAGTAGGCCTTCTCCTGGCTGTCGCGGTAGGGCAGGTCGTGGTCCTCGAGCCACCTGCTCATCTCCTTGCGGCCGCCGAGCTCCTCGACGAAGTCGGCGTCGAGCCACGGCTTGTAGATGAGCAGGTCGGGGTTCGCGAGCAGGCCGTAGCGGTAGAACCGCTCGATGTCGTTGCCCTTGAAGGTCGAGCCGTCGCCCCAGATGTCGACGCCGTCCTCGTGCATGGCGCGGACCAGCAGGGTGCCGGTGACGGCCCGGCCCAGGGGCGTGGTGTTGAAGTAGGCGCGGCTGCCGGAGCGGATGTGGAAGGCGCCGCAGGCGATCGCGGCCAGCCCCTCCTCGACCAGCGGGCGCCGGCAGTCGACGAGCCGGGAGAGCTCGGCGCCGTACAGCAGGGCCCGGTCGGGTACGCCGGCGATGTCGGCCTCGTCGTACTGGCCGATGTCGGCGGTGAACGTGCAGGGGATGGCGCCCTTGGCGCGCATCCAGGCGACCGCGACGGAGGTGTCGAGACCTCCGGAGAACGCGATGCCGACGCGCTGGCCGACGGGCAGTGTGGTGAGAACCTTGCTCACGGTGTGGGGTCCTTCTGTTCAGAGTGGGCGTCTGCGAGGGCCAGGAACCGGCGGGCGAGCTGGTCGCCACCGGTCGCGGCGCGTCCGATCACGAGCACCGTGTCGTCGCCGGCGATGCAGCCGAGGACGTCGGGGATCTCGCTCTTGTCGAACGCCGAGGCCAGGAACTGGGCGGCACCCGGGGGCGTGCGGAGCACGACCAGGTTGGCGGTCGCCTCCGCGCTGACCAGGAGCTCGCCGAGCAGTCGGGCGAGCCGCTGGGTGGCGGCGGCGCTCTCCCCGGGCGCCGTCGGTCGTCGGTCGCCGCCCTCGCCCGGGACGGCGTACACGAGGGCGCCGGAGGCGCCGCGGACCTTGACCGCCTCGAGCTCGACCAGGTCGCGGGACAGGGTGGCCTGGGTGACGTGGAGGCCGGTCTCGGCCAGCAGGTGGGCGAGCTCGCCCTGGGACCGGACCGGACGCGTCGAGACCAGCTCGATGATCGTCTGGTGGCGGGCGTTCTTGGTGTGCGGCCGCATCGCCGTGACCTTCATGCCGACTCCTCCAGCAGGAAGGCGATGATCGCCTTCTGGGCGTGGCGGCGGTTCTCGGCCTCGTCCCAGACGACGCTGCGGGGACCGTCGATCACCTCGGGGTCGACCTCCTTGCCGCGGTACGCCGGCAGGCAGTGCAGGAAGATCGCGTCGGGCTTGGCGAGGCCGAACAGCTCGGTGGTGACCGACCAGTCGCGGAAGACCTCGGTGCGCTCGGCGGCCTCGTCCTCCTTGCCCATGGAGATCCAGGTGTCGGTGACGACCACGTCGGCGTCGGCGACCGCCGCCCGCGCGTCGGGCTCGAGCACGACCGACCCTTCGGTCTCGTCGGCGAGCCGCACCGCCTCGTCGACCATCTGCGGGTCGGGCATGAATCCGTCGGGGGCGCTGACCCGGACCTCCATCCCCGCCGTCACCCCGGCGAGCATCCAGGAGTTGCCCATGTTGCACGCTCCGTCGCCGACGAAGGCGACGGTGAGCCCGGCGAGCGTGCCCTTGCGCTCCTGCACGGTGAGCAGGTCGGCGAGCAGCTGGCACGGGTGGAAGTCGTCGGTGAGCGCGTTGACCACCGGGACCCCGGCGTACTCCGCCATGGCCTCGATCCGGTCCTGGCCGTAGGTGCGCCACACGACCATGGAGGACTGCCGGCCGACCACGCGGGCGACGTCGGGGATCGACTCGCGGACGCCGATCCCGGCGAGGTTGCCGTCGACCAGCATCGGGTGCCCGCCGAGCTCGGCGATGCCGGCCGCGAACGACGCCTGGGTGCGCAGGGTCGGCTTGTCGAAGATCATCGCGACCGTCTGCGGGCCGGCCAGCGGCTTCGCGTCGTACGGCGTCCGCTTGAGGTCGGCGGCCAGGGCGAGGACGCGTGCCTGCTCGTCGGGGGTGAGGTCGTCGTCGCGCAGGAAGTGGCGGGTCATGACTTCTCCTCCCCCTGCCAGGCGGTGTCGAGGATGCCCGGCCAGGCGGCCACGAACGCGTCGGCGTCGCCCTGGGTGAGGACGAGCGGCGGCGCGAGCCTGATGGCGGTCGGCGTCGGGTTGTTGACGATGAAGCCGGCGTCCTGGGCCGCGGCGACGACGGCGGCCGACGCGTCGGCGGTCAGCTCGATGCCGATCAGGAGCCCTTCACCGCGGACCTCGCTCACCCGCGGGTCGGTCACGAGGCCGTCGCGCAGCTTGTGACCGAGGGTGGTGACGTGCTCGAGCAGGCCGTCGGCCTCGATGGTGTCGATCACCGCGAGCGCGGCGGCGCAGGCGACCGGGTTGCCGCCGAAGGTGGTGCCGTGGTTGCCGGGCTGCAGCAGGTCGGCCGCTTCTCCCACGCCGATGCAGGCGCCGATCGGGATGCCGCCGCCGAGGCCCTTGGCCACGGTGACGATGTCGGCGGTGATGTCGGACGTCTCGTGGGCGAACCAGCGGCCGGTGCGGCCGATGCCGGTCTGCACCTCGTCGATCCAGAGCAGCGCGCCGTTGTCGGTGGCGATCCGCCGGGCGGCGGCGAGGTAGCCGTCGGGCGGCAGGACCACGCCGGCCTCGCCCTGGATGGGTTCGAGCAGGACCGCGGCGGTGCGGTCGGTGACGGCGTCGGCGAGGGCGGCCTCGTCGCCGTACGGGACCCAGGTGACGTCGCCCGGCAGCGGCTCGAACGGCGTGCGGTAGGCGTCCTTGGCGGTCAGCGCCAGCGATCCCATGGTCCGGCCGTGGAAGGCGCCCTCGGCGGCGACGACGTGGGTGCGGCCGGTGCGCCGGGTCAGCTTGAACGCCGCCTCGTTGGCCTCGGCGCCGGAGTTGGCGAAGAACACCTTGCCGTCGGCGCCGAGCAGCGCGAGCAGCCGCTCGGCGAGCTCGACCTGCGGGGCGCTGGTGAAGAAGTTGGAGATGTGGCCGAGCGTGCCGAGCTGGCCGGACACGGCCTCGACCAGGGCCGGGTGCCCGTGGCCGAGCGCGTTGACGGCGATCCCGCCGAGGAGGTCGACGTACTCCTTGCCGTCCTCGTCCCAGACGTGCGCGCCCTCGCCGCGGGCGAGGACCAGCTTGGGCGGGCCGAAGGTGTTCATCAGCGCGCCGGCGTACCGCTGCTTGAGGTCGCTCATGACGGTGTGTCCCTCGCCTTCCGGGTCTTGGTCTCGACGCCGGGCAGCACCTGGGTGCCGACGCCCTCGCTGGTGAACAGCTCGAGGAGTACGGCGTGCGGCTCGCGGCCGTCGACCACGGTGGCGCGGGAGACGCCGTTCTGGACGGCCTGCAGGCAGGCGCGCATCTTCGGCACCATGCCCGAGGCGAGCGACGGCAGGATCTCGGAGAGCGCCTCGGGGCTGATCTCGCCGATCACGTCCTCGGAGTTCGGCCAGTCGAGGTAGAGCCCCTCGACGTCGGTGAGCACGAGCAGCTTCTCGGCATCCAGGGCGACGGCGAGCGAGGCCGCGGCGGAGTCGGCGTTCACGTTGTGCACCAGGCCGTGCTCGTCGGGGGCGACGCTGGAGACGACCGGGATCCGGCCGGCGTCGATCAGGTCGAGCACCGACTCGGGACGCACCTTGGCGACCTCGCCGACCAGCCCGAGGTCGACCTCCTCGCCGTCGATCACCGTGTTGGTCGGCTCGGCGGTGAACAGGCCGGCGTCCTCGCCGGAGCAGCCGACCGCGAGCGGGCCGTGCTCGTTGATCAGGCCGACCAGCTCGCGCTGCACCTGGCCGACGAGCACCATCCGGACGACGTCCATCGCCTCGGGGGTGGTGACGCGCAGGCCGCCGCGGAACTCCGACTCGATGCCGAGCTTGTCGAGCATCCGGGAGATCTGCGGGCCGCCGCCGTGCACGACGACGGGCTTGAACCCGGCGAAGCGGAGGAACGCGATGTCCTCGGCGAACGCGCGCTTGAGGACGTCGTCGGTCATGGCGTTGCCGCCGTACTTCACCACGACGATCTTGCCGTGGTAGCGCTTCAGCCACGGCAGGGCGGCCGCGAGGGTGCGGGCCTTGGCGGGGTCGGGCTTGCTGGGATCGTGCTCGATGTGCTCGATCTCGCTGGGCTTGGTATGGCTCATGAGGAGTAGGCGCTGTTCTCGTGTACGTAGGCGTGGGTGAGGTCGTTGGTCCAGACGGTGGCTCGCTCGGAGCCCGCCTTGAGGTCGATGGTGACGCTGACCTCGCGGGGCTTCAGGTCGACGGTGGCGGGGTCCGCCGCCGGGGTGGACTGGCGGCAGACCCAGACGCCGTTCATGGCGACGTCGAGGTCGGCGGGGTCGAACGCCGCGTCGGTGGTGCCGATGCTGGCGAGCACCCGCCCCCAGTTGGGGTCGTTGCCGAAGACGGCCGCCTTGAACAGGTTGCTGCGGGCGACGCTCCGGCCGACCTCGACGGCGTCGTCCTCGCTGGCGGCGTTCACGACCGAGATGGCGATCTCGTGGTCGGCGCCCTCGGCGTCCTTGAGCAGCTGCATGGCGAGGTCGGTGCAGGCCTGGGTGAGCGCGGCCGTGAAGTCCTCGAGGGCCGGGGTGATCCCGCTGGCGCCGCTGGCCATGACCGTGACGGTGTCGTTGGTGGACATGCAGCCGTCGGAGTCGAGGCGGTCGAAGCTCACCCGGGTCGCCGCGCGCAGGGCGGTGTCGAGGTCGTCGGCGGGGACCTGGGCGTCGGTGGTGAGCACGACCAGCATCGTGGCCAGCTGGGGGGCGAGCATGCCGGCCCCCTTGGCCATGCCGCCGACCTTCCAGCCGGCGCCCTCGACGACGACCTGCTTGCTGACCGAGTCGGTGGTCATGATCGCCTCGGCCGCCTCCGGGCCGTGGTCGCCGAGGCCGGCGTACGCCGCATCGACGCCGTCGAGCAGCTGCTGGCGGTCGTTGGCGAGACCGATCAGACCGGTCGAGCAGACGACGACGTCGATCGCTCCGATGCCGAGGCGTTCGGCGACCCGCTCGGCCACCGCGTGGGTGGTCTGGAAGCCGTCGGGGCCGGTGTAGCAGTTGGCGCCGCCGGAGTTGAGCACGACCGCGCGGACCACGCCGTCCTTGACGACCTCCTGGCTCCAGAGGATCGGGTTGGCCTTGCAGCGGTTGGCCGTGAAGACGGTCGCGGAGTCGTGGGCGGGTCCGTCGTTGACGACCAGGGCGACGTCCCTGGCGCCGGTGGTCTTGAGGCCGGCGGCGACGCCGGCGGCGCGGAAGCCCTGGGGGGTGGTGACGCTCATCCGGGGCCCCCGTTCGAAGCGGAGCGAAGCGAGCATTCGAATGGGGTGGAGGTCATGGAGCGAGTCCGACGGTGGTGAGGCCGAGGCCCTCGTCGAGGCCGAGCGCGAGGTTCATGCACTGCACGGCCGCTCCCCCGGTGCCCTTGGCGAGGTTGTCGACGGCGCCGACGGCGACGAGCCGGCCGGCGGCCTCGTCGACGGTGACCTGGACGTGGACGGCGTTCGAGCCCGCGACGGCCTTGGTCTGCGGCCACTGGCCCTGGGGCAGCAGGTGGACGAACGGCTCGTCGGCGTACGCCTTGGCGTAGGCGGCGTACGCCGCGTCGGCGCTCACGCTCTGCCCATCCATGGCTGTGAGCTTGGCCGAGACCGTGGCGAGGATGCCGCGCGGCATCGGGACCAGCATCGGGGTGAAGCTCACGGTGACGGTGCCGTCGACGAGCGTGGAGAGGTTCTGGATGATCTCGGGGGTGTGCCGGTGGGCGCCGCCGACGCCGTACGCGCTGGCGTTGCCCATCACCTCGCTGCCGAGCAGGTGGGGCTTGGCGGCCTTGCCGGCGCCGCTGGTGCCGGACGCGGCGACGACGACCACGTCGGGCTCGACCAGGCCGGCCGCGACGGCGGGGGCGATGGTGAGCGTGGAGACGGTCGGGTAGCAGCCGGGTACGGCGACCCGGGTGGCGGTGGCGAGCTCTTCGCGCTGGCCCGGGAGCTCGGGGAGGCCGTAGGGCCAGGAGCCGGCGTGGGTGCCGCCGTAGAACTGCTCCCAGGCGGCCGGGTCGGTGAGTCGGTAGTCGGCGCCGCAGTCGATGACCAGCACGTCGTCGCCGAGCTGGGCGGCGAGCTCGCCGGACTGTCCGTGCGGCAGCCCGAGGAAGACGACGTCGTGCCCGGCCAGGGTGTCGACGTTGGTCGGCTCGAGCACCCGGTCGGCCAGCGGGACCAGGTGGGGCTGGAGGCTGCCCAGCGTCTCCCCGGCGTTGGAGCCGCCCGTGAGCGCTCCGATCTCGACCTCGGGATGGCCCAGCAGCAGCCGCAGCACCTCGCCGCCGGCGTACCCGCTGGCACCCGCGACCGCCACGCGTTTCCTCGTCATGTGCATGACTATACAGAGGGGCGTATGTTCATGTGCAAGGGGGTGCGTGCGCAAATCACTGGTCAACCAGTGAATCACGCACTTGGCCACGGGAAACTTGCCGAGCCCAGTGCGCATTTCCCGGGTTAACCAGTGATTTGCGCAGTCCCCCGAAACCCCGGTGCGGCCCGTCGGTCGACGGCACTACGTTGCGCACATGGTGAGCCTCGACTACCCCGACTATCTCAACCACATCCGCCAGGAGTCACGCCGGTTCCGCGACGTGCTGGCGACGTGCGACCCGGAGGCTCGGGTGCCCGGGTGTCCCGACTGGAGCGCGGCCGACCTGCTGTGGCACCTCGCGGAGGTGCAGTGGTTCTGGGGGAAGACGATCCGCACCCGACCGGACGTCGCCCGGCGACGACGATGCCGGCCCGGAGCGGCCCGAGACGTACGACGGGCTGCTGGCGGCGTTCGACGACTACTCCGCGGGCCTGATCGACGAGCTCGAGCGGGTCGACCCTGCTGAGCCGGCCTGGTCGTGGTCGGCCGAGCAGACCGCCGGCTTCACGTTCCGCCGCCAGGCGCACGAGGCGCTCATCCACCGGCTCGACGCCGAGCAGGCCGCCGGCGAGGTCACCCCGCTCGACGCCACCCTGGCCTCCGACGGCGTGCTGGAGTGCCTCGACATCATGTACGGCGGGTGCCCGCCGTGGGGCGAGTTCCACGGCCTCGCCCGCTACGTCCGCCTCGACTGCACCGACACCGGCGACCGGGTCTGGGCGCAGATCGGGCGGTTCGTCGGCACCGACCCCGAGGACGGCACGCACTACGACGACAACGACATCAACGTCGTGCCCGACCCCGGCACCGACCCGGACATCGTCATCGCCGGGCCCGCCGGCCCCTTGAACGCGTGGCTGTGGCGCCGCGGCGACGGCGCCGACATCAGCATCACCGGCGAGGGCCCCACCCTCGACCACTTCCGCGAGGCGGTCAGCCACCCGATCAACTGAAACCGCCGTGAAGGCGGTGTGAAACCGCGCGCCCGCACGCTGTGCGCATGACACATTTCCCTGACTCCGACCTGGCCGTCTCCGCCACCGGCCTGGTCAAGACCTTCGGCGCCCAGCGCGCGGTCGACGGCGTGGACCTCGAGGTCCGCCGCGGCGAGGTGTTCGGCGTGCTCGGACCCAACGGCGCGGGCAAGACCACGATGCTGCGGATGCTCGCCACGCTGCTGCCGATCGACGACGGCGAGGCCCGGATCTTCGGCGTCGACGTACGCCGCGACCCGCACATGATCCGCCAGCTGGTCGGCGTGACCGGGCAGTACGCCTCGGTCGACGAGAACCTCACCGGCCGCGAGAACCTCTGGTTGTTCGGTCGCCTGCTCGGCCTGTCGTCCACGCGGGCGAAGACCACCGCGACCGACCTGCTCGAGCGGTTCGGCCTCGAGGACGCCGCCGACAAGCGCCTCTCCACGTTCTCCGGCGGCATGCGCCGGCGACTCGACCTGGCCGCGAGCCTGATCAGCCGCCCGCCGCTCATCTTCCTCGACGAGCCGACCACCGGACTGGACCCGCGCACCCGCGGCCAGATGTGGGAGACCATCCGCGAGCTGGTCCGCGACGGCTGCACGGTGCTGCTGACCACGCAGTACCTCGACGAGGCCGACCAGCTGGCCGGCCGGGTCGCCGTGATCGACCACGGCCGCAAGGTCGCCGAGGGCACTCCCGACGAGCTGAAGACCTCCGTCGGCAGCTCGACGCTGCAGCTGCGGCTCTCCGACGCGTCCGAGACGACCGGCGCCGCCGACGTCGTACGCCGGGTCCTCGGCGAGCAGCCGGTCCTCACGCCCGAGTCCGGCGGCCTCAACGCCGCCCTGACCGACGCCAACCAGGCGGCCGACGTGCTGATCGCCCTGCGCCAGTCGGGCCTGTCCATCGCGAGCGCGACCGTGCAGAAGCCCACCCTCGACGAGGTGTTCATGGCGATCACCGGCCATGCGGCCGACGACGAGACCACCGAGACCACCGATGACCGCACCCTGGAGGTGACCCGATGACGCTCCTGCTGACCGAACAGCCCACCGTGACCGAGACCGGGACGCTGGCCCCCCGCCCGTCCCTGCGCGACACCGTCGACCAGTCCCTGGCGATGGCATGGCGGGCCGCGAAGAAGATGCGCCGCAACCCCGAGCAGTGGTTCGACGTCACCATCCAGCCGCTGCTCTTCACCGCGATGTTCGCCTACATCTTCGGTGGCGCGATCTCGGGAAGCGTCGCCGACTACCTGCCGGTGATCATCCCGGGCATCCTCGCCCAGACCGCGCTGACCGCGTGCATGGCGACCGGCATCCAGCTGCGCGAGGACATGGACAAGGGCGTCTTCGACAGGTTCAAGTCGCTCCCCATCGCCCGGATCGCGCCGCTGGCCGGGCCGGCCATCGCCGACCTGCTGCGCTACGCCACGGCCGCCACGCTGACCATCCTGGTCGGCCTGCTGATGGGGTACCGGCCCGGAGGCGGAGTGCCCGGCGTCCTGGCCGGCATCCTGCTGACGGTCATCGCCGGCTGGTCGCTGGCCTGGATCTTCACCTGGCTCGGCACCGTCGCCCGCAGCGCCCAGGCGGTGCAGGGCATCTCGATGATGATCATGTTCCCGCTGACGTTCCTGTCGAACGCGTTCGTCCCGGAGGACACCCTGCCGCCCTGGCTGCAGACGTTCGTCCAGATCAACCCGGTGTCCCACATCGTCTCGGCTGTCCGCGACCTGATCAACAACGGCGCCGTCACCGCCCAGGTCGGCTGGGCGCTGTTCGGTTGCCTCGTCGTCGTGGCGGTGTTCCTGCCGCTGTCGGTGCGGTCCTACGCCCGCAAGATGTGAGTCACGCGAGCTCCGCGACCAGGCGCTGTGCCTCGTCGCGGAGCTCCGGGCCGTTCCGGCCGGCGTACTCGCTGCGGACGGTCTCGAGCAGCCCGGGCGAGCGCTTCTCGAGCATCTCCGCGGGCAGCGCCCAGCCCAGGGCCGGCAAGGTCCGGTTGTAGGCGAACACTTCGGCCAGGACCAGCAGCCGGGCGGCCCGTTCCAGTCCGCCGTCTGCCAGCTCGTCGCGCACCAGCTCCCAGAACGCCAGCGCATAGATGACGGTCCCGGCCACCGGGTAGTCGAGGAACGGGGTCTCCCCCTTGAGCAGCCAGCCCAGCTTGTCGATCACGCCGTCGCGCAGGTCGACCACGTCACCGCCGCGGTCGTGCCGCAGGTGCGCGGCGATGCAGGCGGCCTCCGGGTAGATCACCCAGGGCGCGAAGTCGACCGGCCAGTCGACGCCTCGCACCAGATGCTCGCGGAGCGTGACGGTCGCCTGGCGATAGCGGGCCAGCCCTTCGTCGACGTCGCCGCGGGCCAACGCCAGCTCGGCGGCGCCGCAGTGGACCACGACCCCGCCTCCGAAGACCGACCGGTTGCGCTCGTCGGCGACGATCTCGTCCATCAGCGACTGGGCGTCGTCGAAGCGGCGGTCGTCGAGGGCGGTCACGACCAGCAGCGCCCGGAGCTGGGCGAGGTCCTCGGTGGCCCCGAGCGCATCCATGCTCGGCAGCGCCGCCTCGGCGTAGGTGCGCGCGGCGGCCAGGTCGCCGACCTGCACCGCCAGCCCGGCCAGCTGGGCCTGCGCCAGCGCCCGTCTCCACGGACCCTCGGTGTCGTCGTCGCACAGGGCCAGTGCCCGGTGCGCGGTCTCGAACGCCGCGGTCATCATCCCGGAGTTCTCCAGGGCCTGGGTCTGCCACTGCAGCGCCAGCTGCGCGGTCTCCGGCTCCGGGTCCTCGCACAGCGCGTCGAGCGCCCCCGGCCGGCCGACCGACTCGATGCCGGCGTCGGCCGTCGCGAGCAGCACCCGTGCCAGCGCACGGGTACGCGAGTCGCTCTCACCCGGACCCAGCGCACGCAGGCGGACGATCGCGCGTTCCGCCTGGGACGCGGAGAAGATCAGGGTGTTGAGGATCAGCATGGCGAGGACGTTGCGCAGCGGGTCCTCGAGGGCGGCCGGTACGTCGGCGTCGACGACCACGTCCTCGACGCCCGACGCCACGGTCACGACCTTGACGTGGTTGCCCTCGATGGTCCACATCGTCGAGATGGCCACCATCACCGGGATCACGGCCTCGGCGTCGCGCGTGGCGAGGCAGCGGTTGAGCACGTCGAGCAGGTTGCCCTCCTCGGCCCGGATCCGGCCGATCGTGACCACCTGGTCCGGGGTGAAGATCCGGCCCGCGGCGTCGCTCGCGAAGCGGATCGCCCACTCCCGCAGCAGCCGCTCCGCCTCGGGCTCGTCGCCGGCGTCGGAGAGGCGGACCCGACCGAACTCGCGGACCGTCTCCAGCAACCGGTAGCGCAGCGCGCCTGCATCCTCGAGCACGACCACGAGCGACTGGTCGACCAGCGAGGTGACCACGTCGAGCGCGTCGTCGACGCCGAGCACCGCGTCGGCACCCTCCAGCGAGAACCCGTCGCGGAACACCGCCAGCCGGCGCAGCGCGAACTGCTCGTCGGCGTCGAGGAGGTTCCAGCTCCAGTCGATGACCGCCAGCAGCGTCTGGTGCCGCTCGGGTGCCGCCCGGTTGCTCCCGCGCAGCAGCGCGAACCGGTCGTCCAGGCGCCGCTCGATCTCCTCCACCGACATCACCCGCACCCGCGCGGCCGCGAGCTCGACCGCGAGCGGCAGCCCGTCGAGCCGGTCGACCAGCGCGGCCACCCGCTCTTCGTCCAGGAGTACGCCGGGGCGCGCGGCCGTGGCCCGCTCGCGGAACAGGCGGGCGGCGTCGTCGCGGGCCAGCTGCGGCAGCTGGTAGACGCGCTCGGCAGCCAGCCCGAGCGGGGCCCTGGTGGTGGTCAGCACCCGCAGCGCCGGCGTCCGGGCGACCAGCATCGCGACCAGGTCGGCCACGGCGTCGACGACGTGCTCGCAGTTGTCGAGGATGAGCAGCGTCGGGCTGACCCCGATCTGCTCGACGATCCGGGCGTCCAGGTCGGCCCGGTGGGCGGGCGAGCCGAGGAGCCGCCGGTTGGTCACGGAGTCGCGCACGCCGAGTGCCGAGCCGACCTCGGCGGCCACGCCCTCGGGCGCGCGCACGCCCGCCAGCTCCACGAAGTGCACGACCGGCTGTTCGGCGAGCCGGCCCATCACGTGGGCGAGCCGGGTCTTCCCGAGGCCGCCGGCGCCGACGATCGAGGTCACCCGCGAGGTCCGGATCATCTCCGACAGGGCGGCCACGTCGTCGTCGCGCCCGATCAGGGCGGTCACGTCGTACTCCAGGCCCGCACGCACCGGACTGTCGCGCGCCAGCAGCTCGGCGTGCAGCGCCTGCAGGGTCGGACTCGGATCGATCCCGAGCCGGTCGGCGAGATCCACGCGGTAGCTCTCGTAGCGCTCCAGCGCAGCCGGGACTCCGTGCACTCCCGCAACTGCGCGCACCAGGGCGGCGACCACCTCGTCGTCAGGGTTCGCGCGCTCCAGAAGTGGCAGCGCGGCGGCGTACTGCCCGACGGACGCGAGCCGCAGACCCTCGGGCCGCAGCGCCCACGCATCGACGTCCTCGGGCGCGAGCGCGAGCCGGTAGCCGCGCCCGGTGCGCTCGATCGTCTCGCTGCTGGTCGCAGACCGGGCGCGGGAGACGACGACCTGCAGCGCCTTCGTCGGGTTGGCCGGGACGTCGTCGCCCCAGACCTCGTCGACCAGCGCGGTCTCACTCAACCCGCGCGGGCCCGCGTCGGCGAGGCTGCGCAGCAGCGCGTGTGTGCGCTCGCCCGGGACCGGCCGGCCGTGCCAGGTGACGTCGTCGAGGACCGTGAGCCGGGGAGTCGACGGTCCGTCAGCGCTGGACGGCACCGGTGCGCTCGGCTGCCAGTGCCACCGCGGAGTCCCGGGCGGCGCTGGTCTCCTGCTCGGTCAGGGTCCGGTCGGAGGCGCGGAACCGCAGCGCGAAGGCCAGTGACTTCTTGCCCGGCCCGACCTGGTCGCCGTGGTAGACGTCGAAGAGCCGGACCGACTCGAGCAGCTCCCCCGCGCCGTCGCGCAGCGCGGCCTCGACCTCGGCGACGGGCACCGACTCGTCGACGACGAGTGCGACGTCCTCCTTGGCCACCGGGTAGTTCGAGAACTCCGGTCCGGGTACGACGTCGACGGCCAGCTGCAGCAGCACGTCGAGGTCGATCTCGACCGCGGCGCTGCGCGGCGGCAGTCCGAGCTCCTGGCACACACGCGGGTGCAGCTCGCCGGCATGGCCGAGCGCCCGCCCGCCGCCTCGCAGGGCCGCGCACCGGCCGGGGTGCCACGGCATCCGGGCCTCCGGGTGGCTCTCGACATCGACGCCCAGCTCGGCCCCGAGCCGCCGGACCAGTCCGATCGCGTCCGCCCAGCCGGCCTCGCGACCCTCACCCCACCAGCCGGCGCGCTCGCGCTCGCCGGCGAGCACCACGGCGAGGTGCAGCGGCTGGTCGGGGATGGCCTCGAACAGCTTGGCCAGCTCGTCTGCCGTCGGACGCCAGTCGACGCCGTAGATCGGCGCGGGTCCGCGGTCGGCGGGATGGGCGACGGTACCGGTCTCGAACAGTGCGACCCCCGGCGCTCCGCGGCCGATGTTGCGGGCGGCCGCCTTGATCAGTCCGGGCAGCAGCGTCGTGGTGTACGCCGGCTCCTCGTGCGAGAGCGGGTTGGCGAGCCGGACCGTGTGCCGACGAGGGTCGTCGGCGGGCAGGCCCAGCGCGTCGAACGACGCGTCGCCGACGAACGGGAAGCTGATCACCTCGACGCAGCCGGCGCCGGCGAGGGTGCGGCCGACGCGACGGCGCAGGCGCTGCTCGCGCGTCAGTCCGGTGCCGGACGGGGCGGTCGGCAGCACCGACGGGACCTCGGCGTACCCGACGACCCGGGCGACCTCCTCGACCAGGTCGTAGGGGTCGGTGAGGTCGGGGCGCCAGGGCGCGGGCGTCGCGGTCACCCCGGTGTCGTCCTTGTCGAGCGTGCAGCCCACGGCCTCGAGGTTCGCGACGGTGGTGGCCGCGTCGATCGGCATGCCGGTCACGCGTGCGGGCAGGTCGTAGTCGATCCGGATCGTCGGCGGCGACGGCGGCGTGCCGACCAGGGTCACGCCCGCGTCGGCCGTGCCGCCGCCGTACGTCGTCAGCAGCTCGACGACCCGGTCGGCCGCGCGCGCCGGCAGCAGCGGGTCCACCCCGCGCTCGTTGCGCTTGCCGGCCTCGGAGGTGAGCTTGTGCCGCTTGCCGGTGCGGAACATCGAGACCGGGTCCCAGTGAGCCGCCTCGACCAGCACGCTGGTCGTGGTCGCGGACATCTCGGTGGTCTCGCCGCCCATCACGCCGCCGAGCCCGATCGGGCCGGAGTCGTCGGTGACGACGAGGTCCTGCGCCGACATGGTGCGGACGACGCCGTCGAGGGTGGTCAGCTTCTCGCCCTCGGTCGCGCGCCGCACCCGGATCGGGCCCTCGAGCTTGTCGGCGTCGTAGCCGTGGATCGGCTGGCCGAGCTCGAGCATGACGTAGTTGGTGACGTCGACGGCCAGCGAGATCGGGCGCATCCCGGCCAGGCGGACGCGGTGCGCCAGCCAGTCGGGCGTCGGCGCGGTCGGGTCGAAGCCGGTGACCAGTCGGGCCGCGAACACCGGGCAGCCGTCGGGGTCGTCGATCAGGATCGGGTAGCCCTCGTCGTTGGGCGCGGGCACCTCGCGGTCGGCCGGGTCGCGGTACGGCGCGCCGTACGCCAGCGCCGCCTCGCGGGCGATGCCGCGCACCGACAGCGCGTAGGCGCGATCGGGGTTGATCTCGAACTCGATGACCTCCTCGCCGAGGCCGAGCACGTCGAGTGCGTCCTCGCCCGGCGTGCCGGCGTCGGCCGGCAGCACGATGATCCCCTCGTGGTCGTCACCGAGCCCGAGCTCGCGCGCGGAGCAGATCATCCCGGCCGAGACGTGGCCGTACGTCTTGCGTGCGGAGATCTCGAAGTTCCCGGGCAGCATGCCGCCGGGCAGGATCACGACGACCAGGTCGCCGGGAGCGAAGTTGTGGGCCCCGCAGACGATGCCCTGGGGCTCGCCGGTGCCGTTCGCGTCGCCGACGTCGACGGTGCACCAGTTGATGGTCTTGCCGTTCTTCTGCGGCTCGGCGTCCATCGTGAGCACCCGGCCGATCACCAGCGGGCCGCGGATCTGGTCGCCGGGGCGGTCGATCGCCTCGAGCTTGAGCCCGAGCGCGGTCAGTCGGTCGGTGAGGTGGTCGGTGGTGACGTCGGCCGGGAGGTCGACGAACTCACGGATCCAGGAGGCGGGGACCTTCATGGGTGCTCAGACCTCCGTTCCGAAGGCCGCCGCGAAGCGCACGTCGCCCTCGAAGAGCGCGCGCAGGTCCTCGACGCCGTGCCGGAACATCAGGGTGCGGTCGATGCCCATGCCGAAGGCGAAGCCGGAGTAGCGCTCGGAGTCGATGCCGCAGGCCGTGAGCACCCGCGGGTTCACGACGCCGCAGCCGCCCCACTCGATCCAGCCCTCGCCGCGGCACGTGCGGCAGGCGTCGGAGTCGACGCCGCGGCAGACGAAGCAGACGAGGTCGACCTCGGCGCTGGGCTCGGTGAACGGGAAGTACGACGGCCGGAAGCGCGTGGTGATCCCGTCGCCGAACATGGCGGTGGCGAAGTGGTCGAGGGTGCCCTTGAGGTGGGCCATGGAGATGCCCTCGTCGATGGCGAGCCCCTCGACCTGGTGGAACATCGGGCTGTGCGTGGCGTCGTACTCGTCGGTGCGGAAGACGCGACCCGGGCAGACGACGTAGATCGGGGGCGTGCGCGAGAGCATGGTGCGTGCCTGGACCGGCGACGTGTGCGTGCGCAGCACCAGGTGGTCGTCGGCCGGGTCGGTCCAGAAGGTGTCCTGCATGGTGCGGGCGGGATGGTCGGGACCGAGGTTGAGCGCGTCGAAGTTGAGCCACTCCGCCTCGATGACGGGCCCCTCCGCGACCTCCCAGCCCATGGCGACGAAGATGTCGGCGATCAGCTCGGAGCCGGTGGTGATCGGGTGCCGCGCGCCCGCTGCCACGCGGTCGGTCGGCAGGGTGACGTCGACGGTCTCCTCGACCAGCATCCGCTCCTCGTGCTCGGCCTCGAGCACGGCCTGCCGCTCCCCCAGTGCCTTGTTGACCGCTCCGCGCGCCTGTCCGACCCGCTGCCCGGCCTCCTTGCGCGCCTGCGGCGGCAGCGCACCGATCTCGCGGTTGGCCAGCGCCAGCGGCGACCGGTCACCGGTGTGCTCGATCCGCACCTGCTTCAGCCCGGCCAGGTCGGCGGCGCCGTCGATCGCGGCCAGGGCGGCGTCGCGCATCGCCTCGACCTCCTCCGCCTTGAGCGGGGTGACCTCGACGGGGTCGTAATCGGTGTTGGGTCCCGACATGTCTGCCTTCCGGGCGGGCATCTGCGTGCGCGCCAAGTGTAGGAAGGGGGTACGGCCCCCGGCGAACGGGTTAGGAGATGGGATGCCCGGGACGGTGGTCCTCGGCCGGCCAGGTCAGCTCGATCCGGGCGCCTCCCGACTCGGCGTCGCCGATCACGACCGACCCGCCGTGGGCGCGGACCAGCCCGTTGACCAGGTAGAGGCCCAGGCCCGAGCCGCCGCGCACGCCGCTCGTCCAGAACTTCGTGAACACGCGGCGGCGCATCTCGGGAGCGATGCCCACCCCCTCGTCCTCCACCACGACGCGCACGCCGGAGAACTCGTCGCGCTCGCCCATGGCCGTGAGGGTCACCCGGACCGCGCCCTCGCCGTGGGTGACGCCGTTCTCGACCAGGTTGGTCACGACCTGGGTGAACTTGTCGGGGTCGACGAAGATCTCCGGCAGCTCGTCCTCGGCGACGTACTCGATCTTGCGGGCGGTGCCGGCCTGGACGCTCTCGACCACGCGGCCGACCAGGACGTGGGCGTCGGAGTGGCGAGGGAACAGCGAGAGCCGACCGGTGTCGATCCGCGCGACGTCGAGCAGCTCGGCGATCAGCCGGCTCAGCCGCTCGGAGTCGGAGTGGACAGTGGTCAGCATCAGCTTCTTCTGGTCGTCGTTGAGCTTGTCCCAGCGGTTCAGCAGGGCCTGGACGAAGCCCTTCACGCCCGTGAGCGGCGAACGCAGCTCGTGGGCGACGGTGGCGACCAGGTCGGACCGCTCCCGGTCGAGCCGGGCCCGGCCACGGCCGGAGCGCAGCAGCACCGAGACCCGCTCGACCGGACCGCCGCGGGCGGCGCGCTGCATCCGGGCGGTGATCAGCACCTCGGTGCCGTTGGGCAGGATCCAGGACTGCTCGGGGATCGCGACGCGGGTGCGCAGGCCGTCGTAGGGGCGGTTGTTGGCGTACCAGTCGCCGCCGTCCTGGTCGCGCAGCGCGAGCACCTCGCTCAGCGGCTTGCCGGTGGCCTCGGGCATGGCGAGCATCGTCGCCGCGGTGTGGGAGACCAGGGTGACGGTGCCCTCAGCGTCGGCGACGACCACCCCGTCGGGCAGCGCGTCGGCCAGGACCTGGGCGTCGGACCGGTGCTCCACGGTCGCCACCCTAACCATGCCTAGGCCCGCTGAGCGCGCGCGGACGCGTAAAGACAGACCGCGGCCGCCGTCGAGAGGTTGAGGCTCTCGGCGCGGCCGTGGATCGGGATCCGGACCCGGTGGTCGGCGGCGGCGGCCAGCTCGGGCGGCAGGCCGCGGGCCTCGTTGCCGAACAGCCAGGCGGTGGGTCCGGCGAGCACGTCGTCGGCGGCGTCGAGGTCCAGCTCGCCGGCCCCGTCGGCGGCGAGCACGGTCAGGCCCGCCTCCCGCGCCGCGGTGACCGCCGCGAGCGGGTCCGGCTCGACCGCCAGCGGCAGGTGGAACAGGCTGCCGACCGTGGCCCGGACCGTCTTGGGGTTGTAGGCGTCGACCGAGGTGCCCGCCAGCACGACGGCGTCCGCACCCGCGGCGTCGGCGGTGCGGATGACGGTGCCGGCGTTGCCGGGGTCGCGTACGTCGGCGCAGATGACCGCGAGCCGGTTGCTGGCCAGGGCGTCGGTCACCGGGACGTCGAGGAACCGGCAGACCGCGACGACACCGGCCGGGGTCACGCTGTCGCTCAGCGAGGCGAGCGCGCGGTCGTCGACCAGGGTCCAGGCCGGACCGGACGCCGCGAGGTCGGCGTACTGCTCGGCGGCGGCGGGGGTCGCGAAGACCTCGTCCACGCAGTCGGGCACGGACAGCGCACCCTCGACGGCCTTCGGGCCGTCGGCAAGGAAAAGCCGCCGCTCGGCGCGAACCGAGCGGCGGCTGAGCTTCCGTGCTTCCTTGACCCGGGTGTTGCCCGCGGTCAAGGGGTGGCTTCGAGACAGGCGCTGCGCGCCTTCCTCAACCACCGAGCTATGCCGAGACCTTGGGGGCGTTGACGTCGTCGGGCAGCGCCGCCTTGGCGGTCTCGACGAGCGTGTTGAACGCGGCGATGTCGTTGACCGCGAGGTCGGCGAGGATCTTGCGGTCGACCTCGACACCGGCCAGGTGCAGCCCCTGGATGAACCGGTTGTAGGTCAGCCCCTGGGCGCGAGCCGCCGCGTTGATCCGCTGGATCCACAGGCGGCGGAAGTTGCCCTTGTTCTTGCGGCGGTCGTTGTAGCTGTAGACCAGCGAGTGGGTGACCTGCTCCTTGGCCTTGCGGTACAGGCGCGAGCGCTGGCCGCGGTATCCGCTGGCCCGCTCGAGGACGACCCTGCGCTTCTTCTGGGCATTCACTGCCCGCTTGACGCGTGCCACTGTGTAACTCCTTGTTGCTGTTGGTGGTCGAGTGTCGGCGGGTCAGATACCCAGCATCTTCTTCGCGCGCTTGACGTCGCTCTTGGCGATCTCGGTGGTGCCGGACATGCGGCGGGTCACCTTGGAGGGCTTCTTCTCCAGGTTGTGGCGCTTGCCGGCCTTCTCGCGAAGGATCTTCCCGGAACCGGTCACGCGGAAGCGCTTGCTGGCACCCGAGTGCGTCTTGTTCTTCGGCATCTTCTCTGCTCTCTCTCTTCCGGGCCGTTGATGGCGACCCGGTAGGTCTCTGCGGTGTGCTCAGGCCTCGACGTCGGGGTCGAGCGCCTCGGAGCGCCGCCGTTCCTTCTTGGGCGCGGCCTGCGAGGCTTCCGATCCGGCCTTGCGCTCGGCGTGCTCCTCGGCCTCGGCGGCCTCGCGCGCGACGCGCCGCGACTCCTTCTCCGCCCTCAGCTCGACCTTGGCGTCGGCCTTCTTCTTGTGCGGGCCGAGCACCATGATCATGTTGCGCCCGTCCTGCTTGGGCGCGGACTCGACGAAGCCCAGCTCGGTCACGTCCTCGGCCAGCCGCTGCAGCAGCCGGAAGCCCAGCTCGGGGCGGTGCTGCTCACGGCCGCGGAACATGATCGTGATCTTGACCTTGTCGCCGGCCCGCAGGAACCGCACGACGTGACCCTTCTTGGTCTCGTAGTCGTGCTGGTCGATCTTGGGTCGGAGCTTCATCTCCTTGATGACCACGTTGGTCTGGTTCCGCCGCGCCTCACGGGCCTTCTGGGCGTTCTCGTACTTGAACTTGCCGTAGTCCATGAGCTTGCAGACTGGCGGCTTGCCCTGCGGGGCGATCTCGACCAGGTCGAGGTCGGCTTCCTGGGCGAGCTTCAGTGCCTGATCGGTCGGCACGATGCCGACCGTCTCGCCGTTGGGGCCAACGAGACGGACCTCCGGAACCCGGATCCGCTCGTTGATTCGCAGCTCGGTGCTGATATGTCCTCCAGTGTCTTGGGTCCGAAGACCCGCTCCCTGCAAATGGAAGAAGGCCTCCGCTTGCTCAAGCGGAGGCCAGTCGCGACACGTCTCCCGAATCCGGGATTCATGCCTACGCCGACACCGGCTGCCCGAACGCCTGGGGCGTCCTACGCAGCCGAAGCCTGCGGGACCGGACCCGACGACCTGTGTCCCTGAGTTGCGAGGACGGCGGTCGGTGCGGGTGGGAGACGTGATGCTGCTGGTCTCCGCTTGTAGATCCGCCCCCATGCGGGCATGGGAACAGATCGGTCAACGTCGGATGCTACCGGATCATTCCGTGGCGGGCCGAATCCAGGCGGTGTGGGCACCGACCTGGCCGAGGCGCCAGCCGGCGGCGAGCGCGGTGAGGTCGTCGCCCGTCACCACGAACCTGGCCGGCCCCGCCACGTCGATCACGAGGGCGTCCGCGCCGTCCTGGACGCGCCGCCTGGGCCGCGGTCCGGGCCGACACCGGGACCGGCCTGCCGTCCGGGTTCCACGCCCGGAGCTGCTGGGTGCCGGTGAACGCCAGCAGGCCCAGACGCCCCTCACGCGAGGTGAGCAGCACGGTCGCCATGTCGCTCGTCTTGTCGTGGGCCAGGCCGGCGTCGTCCACCTCGACCTCGCCCGCCACCGCCACGACCGGGACGAGCAGGCGTGAGTCCTGGAGCACCGCCAGCACGTCGGCCGAGGCTCCTCCGTCGGCGTACGCCGCGAGCGCTCCGGTGACCTCCGGCGACGCCTCGCCGGCGTCGCCGGCGAAACCGTTTGCGGGGATCCGGCGGCCCGCGTCCGGTGCTGGCTGGCCCATGTCCCACATTCTCGCCGCTGCCGCCATCGGCGACGAATCGCCGTGAGGCATCGCACACCGCCATAGTCGAGTGTTCCACTTGATTTAAGTCTATTAAGTACGTAGACAAGTGCCCCATGTCCACCACAACGCTGGCGGCGTCAGCGACCTCGGGCCGCACCCAGGCCCGGTCTCGCAGCCGCCGATCTCGGTTCTCTTTCCTCAGACGATGGGTCTCCCCCGTCCTCATCGTCGCCATCTGGCAGCTGGCCAGCAGCACCGGCGTCCTCGACGAGCGCAAGCTCGCCTCGCCGCAGCAGATCGCCCAGACCTTCGTCCAGCTCCTCCAGGACGGCACGCTGGGGGCCGCCACCCTGGTCTCGGTGCAGCGGGTCGGGATCGGCTTCGCGATCGGCGCCACCATCGGTCTCACGCTCGCGGTGCTCGCCGGTCTCAGCCGGCTCGGCGAGGACGCCATCGACCCGCCCATGCAGATGCTGCGCACGCTGCCCCACTTCGGGCTCGTGTCGCTGTTCATCATCTGGTTCGGCATCGGCGAGACGCCCAAGATCGCCCTGATCGCGATGGGCGCGACGTTCCCGCTGTACCTGAACACCTTCTCGGGCATCCGCAGCATCGACCGCAAGACCCTCGAGGCCGCGAAGTCGATGCACCTCACGTGGCCCCAGCGGGTCCGGCACGTCGTGATCCCGGGCGCGCTGCCCCAGACGCTGGTGGGTCTGCGCCAGAGCCTCGGCATCGCCTGGCTCTCGCTGATCGTCGCGGAGACCATCAGCGCCTCGGCCGGCCTGGGCTACGTGATCCTGCACGCCAAGGACTTCCTGCAGACCGACGTGATCGTCGTCGGTCTCGCCGTCTACAGCCTGCTGGGCCTCACCACCGACGCAATCGTCCGCTACCTCGAACGAAAGGCGCTGGCATGGCGCTCGTGAACACCCCACCCCGCACCGACGACTCCATCCGAGCGAGTACGCCGCCCGGGTGACCGGCCACAGCCGGTCGTTCGGGGACGTGCACGTGCTCCGCTCGATCGACCTCGACATCGAGCCCGGCGAGTTCGTCGTGCTGCTCGGCCGCAGCGGCTGCGGCAAGTCCACGCTGCTGCGCAGCCTGGCGCACCTCGACCCCTCACCGGCGAGCGAGGTTCAGGTGGCCGGCCGCACGTCCGTCGCCTTCCAGGAGCCGCGGCTGCTGCCGTGGCGCCGGGTCCGCGAGAACGTCGAGCTGGCGCTGCTGAACACCCCCGAGCGCAGCTCCCGCGGCGAGCTCGCCGAGCAGACGCTGGTCGAGGTCGGCCTGACCGACAAGCTCGACGTCTGGCCGCTCCAGCTGTCCGGCGGCCAGGCGCAGCGGGTCTCGCTGGCGCGTGCGCTGGTCAGCAACCCGTCGCTGCTGCTGCTGGACGAGCCGTTCAGCGCCCTCGACGCGCTGACCCGGATCGAGATGCACCAGCTGGTGATCGAGATCTGGCGCCGCCACGCGATGGCGATCCTGCTGGTCACCCACGACGTGGACGAGGCGCTCGCCCTCGCGGACCGCGTCGTCCTGATGGACGAGGGCCGGATCACCCACACCTGGGAGATGTCCCTGCCCCGCACCGACCGGGCGCCGTCGCGCCCCGAGGTCGCCGGAGCTCGCACCGAGATCCTCGACGCCCTCGGCGTCCGTCCGCTGTCGCCCAACCCGAAGCGCAACCCCCTGAACAAGCAAGGAGCAGCATGACCATCCGACTTCCGCGACCGTTCCGACGTACTCGCTCGCGCGCCGGCGCCGCCGGTGCCGCAGGCCTGCTCGCCGCGGCGCTGATGCTGTCCGGCTGCGGCGGCACCGCCACCGGCAACGAGGGCGCCGTCAACGACGACGGCTCGGTGGACCTCGAGCAGGTCACGCTGATCGTCGGCGACCAGAAGGGCGGCTCCAAGGCGCTGCTCCAGGCCGCCGGCGAGCTCGACGACGTGCCGTACGAGATCGAGTGGAAGGAGTTCACCTCCGGTCCGCCGCTGCTCGAGGCACTCAACACCGGCGCGATCCACATCGGCGGCGTCGGCAACACCCCGCCGCTCTTCGCGGCCGCGGCCAAGGGCGAGTTCCAGGCCATCCAGGCCGCGACGTACGGCGGGCCAGGGCGACGCGATCGTCGTGCCCGAAGGACTCCCCCATCAAGTCCGTCGCGGACCTGAAGGGCAAGAAGGTCGGGGTGGCCGAGGGCAGCTCGGCCAACTACAACCTGCTGGCCCAGCTCGAGCGAGGCCGGCCTGACGTACGAGCGACGTCCAGGTCGAGAACCTCCAGCCCGCCGACGCGCTGGCCGCGTTCTCCAACGGCCACCTCGACGCCTGGGCGATCTGGGAGCCGTACACGTCGCAGGCCGAGCTCGAGGCCGACGCCCGGGTGATCACCACCGGCGAGGGCGGCGTGGTCAACGGCTACGTGTTCCAGGTCGCCTCCAACGCGGCCTCGAGGACCCGGCCACGACGGCGGCTCTCGAGGACTACGTGGCGCGCATCGCCCGGGCCCAGGAGTGGTCGATCAGCCACAAGGAGGAGTGGGCGAAGGTGTGGGCCGACGAGACCGGCCTGAGCCGAGGACATCACCCTGCGGGCACTGAAGAAGCGCGAGATCGAGCTGGTGCCGATCACCCACGAGGTGATCGCGTCCGAGCAGGAGATGGCCGACGCGTTCGCCGAGAACGAGCTGCTGCCCGGCAAGTTCGACGTGGCGCCGTTCTTCAGCGACGAGTTCAACGAGCACACGACGGGGAAGTGACATGAGTCTGAAGCTGCACTGGTTCCTGCCGACCTCCGGCGACAGCCGGTCGCTGGTCGGCGCCGGCCAGGGCGTGCCCGGGGAGGTGCGCGGCGGGCTCAAGGAGACGCTGTCGCACGGCTTCCGGGAGCCGACCATCGACTACCTGGCCGACGTGGCGCGCACCGCCGAGAAGGTCGGGTTCGAGGGCGTGCTCACGCCGACGGGCACCTTCTGCGAGGACGCGTGGCTGACCACGGCCGCGCTGCTCCGGGAGACGTCGCGGCTGAAGTTCCTGGTCGCCTTCCGGCCCGGCGTGATCAACCCGGTGCTGGCGGCGCAGATGGCCGCGGCGTACCAGCGGCTCTCCGACGGCCGGCTGATGATCAACATCGTCACCGGCGGCGAGCCCCGCGAGCAGGCGCGGTTCGGCGACACCGCACCCAAGGAGGAGCGGTACGCGAAGACCGAGGAGTTCCTGAGCGTGCTGCGCGGCACCTGGACCCGGGCGCCGTTCGACTTCAGCGGCCGGTTCTTCGAGGTCGAGGGCGCGCAGGTCAGCGGCGGCATCTCGCCGGTGCCGGACATCTACTTCGGTGGGTCGTCCGGACCGGCGGGCCCGGTCGCGGCCAAGCACGCGGACGTCTACCTCACCTGGGGCGAGCCGCTGGAGCTGGTCCGGGAGAAGATCACCTGGATGCGCGACCTGGCCGCCGCCGAGGGCCGCACCCTGCGGTTCGGGCTGCGGATCCACACGCTCTCGCGGGACACCTCCGAGGAGGCGTGGCAGCACGCGCAGTGGCTGCTCGACGGGCTCGACCCGGCCACGGTGGCCAAGGCCCAGGAGGCCCTCAACGCCAGCGAGTCCACGGGCCAGCAGCGGATGCTGTCGCTGCGCAACGGGCGGACGTCGTACACCGACGCGCGTGAGCTCGAGGTGGCGCCGAACCTGTGGTCGGGCGTGGGGCTCGTGCGCGGCGGGGCCGGCACGGCGCTCGTCGGCAGCCACCAGGAGGTGGCCGACCGGCTCGAGGAGTACCACCGCCTCGGCATCGACGAGGTGATCCTGTCCGGCTACCCGCACGTCGAGGAGGCCTGGTCGTTCGGCGAGGGCGTGATCCCGCTGCTGCGCGAAAAGGGCCTGTATGGCGGGCAGCGGCGCGCGAGGAAACGAGCGCGTCGCGTAGCCCAGCCAGGTTGAGCAAGCGACGCGACTGAGGCACGAAGTCGCGCGAGCGCACGAAACCCTCGCACCGCGCAGGGCGGCGACCACGGTGGTCGCGCCTGCCTTCACTACGGGGTTTCGAGGCTCGCTGCGCTCGCACCTCACCGCCGGCGGGTTGGGGCGTGTGGGACGCTTGGGGCGTGGACGACGTGACCTGGGGTGCGCTCACCCTCACCCTCACGCTGCTGGGCGGTCTGTGGACCGTCTACGCGTTCCGTCGGCGCGGGGTCGCCTCGGGTCTCCGGGGAGCCGGACTCACCCTGCTGCCCGCGGCCGCACTGATGACCGGCACGCTGGAGATGTTCACCGAGATCGGCGGCGCCGTCGGCGACTGGGCCACCTCGCTGGTGTTCAGCCCGGTCGTGTGGGCGGGCATCGTGCTCGCCGGGATCTCCGTGCTGCTGCTCGGCGCCTCGGGCGCGATGCGCGAGCGTGGCCGCGGCGGCAAGCCCGGCGCGCCGCGCGAGACCACCGCCCGCAAGGACAAGGAACTGCCCGCCGAGCTCCGGACGCGGCGCTCCGGCGATCGACGACGACATGGCGGACATCGAGGCCCTCCTGCGCAAACGCGGCATCACCTGATGACACCCCCGGACCCCGTCCGCGACGCCCTCTGGTCGCGGCTGAACACGGCTGTCGCCGCACTGTCGGTCGCGCCGCCCACCCCGATCATGGTCGTCGACCTCGACGCCTTCGACGCCAACGCCGACGACCTGGTCCGTCGGGCCGCCGGCAAGCCGATCCGGGTCGCGTCCAAGTCGATCCGGGTCCCGGCGCTGCTCCGGCGGGCGCTCGCGCACGACGGTTTCGAGGGCGTGCTGTCGTACACGCTCCGTGAGGCGCTGTGGCTCTACGAGCAGGACGTCTGCCGCGACCTGGTCGTCGCCTACCCCACTGTCGACACCGAGGCGGTCAAGCAGCTCGTCGCCTCCCCGGCCGCGGCGAGCGCGATCACGCTGATGGTCGACGACCTCGCGCACCTCGACCTGGTCGACTCCGTGCGTTCCTCGCTGGCGGTGCAGGTCCGGGTCGCCGTCGACATCGACGCCGGGCTGCGGGTCGGCGGGCAGCACGTCGGCCCCAAGCGGTCGCCGCTCTACGACACCTCCGACGTGGTCGGGCTGGCGCGTGCGGTCGTCGACCGTCCCGGGTTCCACCTCGCGGGGGTGATGACCTACGAGGGCCAGATCGCCGGCGTGCCCGACGTCGTACCGACGCAGAAGGCGCGCTCGGTCATCGTGCGCCGGCTGAAGACCGCGTCGGTCTCCCAGCTGGAGGTACGCCGCCGCGAGATCGCCGACGCGCTCGCCGAGGTGACCGAGCTGGAGTTCTGGAACGCCGGCGGCTCCGGGTCGGTGGACTCCACGACCCTGGACCCGGCCGTCACCGAGATCGCCGCGGGCTCCGGGCTGCTGGTGCCCGGCCTCTTCGACCACTACGAGGCCTTCCAGCCGCGTCCAGCGGCCTTCTTCGGGCTGCGCGTCGTCCCGCCGTCCGTCCGACCAGACGGTGACCGTGCACGGCGGCGGGTTCGTCGCGTCCGGCCCGGCCGGCAAGGACCGGCTGCCCGTCCCCTGGGCGCCGTCCGGGCTGCACCTCACGGGCCTGGAGGGCGCCGGAGAGGTGCAGACCCCGCTGACCGGACCCGGGGTGCCGCGGATGCAGATCGGCGACCTGGTGTGGTTCCGGCACGCCAAGTCGGGCGAGCTGTTCGAGCACGGCAACGCCACGCACCTCCTCGCCGGCGAGGGCTTCGTCGACATGGTGCCGACCTACCGCGGGCTCGGGCTCGCGTTCTGACGATGTCGGTGGTGCCGGACGCGACGGTCGCCGCCGTCCTCGACCACGCGCTGGCACAGCCGGCCCGGCTCGGTGCCGGGCGGCTGGTCTGCGTCGACGGTCCGGCCGGCTCCGGCAAGTCCACGCTGGCGCGGGCCGTCGCGGAGGCAGGCCAGCAGCGGGTCGCCGCCGTACACCTCATCCACACCGACGACCTGCTGAACGGCTGGCGCGGGCTCCCCGGCCTGGGCCGGGACCTGCACGACCACGTCGTCGAGCCGCTGGGTGCCGGGCACCCCGCGACGTACCGGCGCTTCGACTGGGTCGCCGACGCGTACGCCGAGGAGCACGTCATCGCGCCGATGGACCTGCTCGTCCTCGACGGCGTCGGGACCGGGCATCCCTCGCTGGCGCCGTGGCGAGCGACGCTGGTGTGGGTCGAGGCCGTGGACCCGGATGTCCGGATGGCGCGCGGGCTGGCCCGCGACGGCGAGGCCATGCGGCCCGCGTGGGAGCAGTTCATGCTCGACGAGGCCGACGACTTCGCGCGCAACGACACCCGCGCCCGCGCGGACCTGCGCGTGGACGAGGTGGGACGGCTGGCCGGATGAGTCATAGGTTGTGGGGGTGCTTCCTCCGACCGGTGACCAGTTCGAGATCGAGGGCGGCGGCTACCGGGCCGTCGTGACCGAGTGCGGCGCGGGGCTGCGGGTGCTCGAGCACGCCGGCCGCCCGCTGACTCGCGGGTACGCCGAGGACGCGATGCCGAGCGCGGGCAGCGGCCAGCTGCTGATGCCGTGGCCGAACCGGATCCGCGACGGCGCCTACTCGTTCGACGGGAGCGACCAGCAGCTGCCGCTCTCCGAGCCGAGCCACCGCAACGCCGCGCACGGGCTGGTCAGGTGGGCGGCCTGGACGGTCGAGGAGCACACCCCGAACTCGGTGTCGCTCGGGTACCGGCTGATGGCGCAGAGCGGCTACCCGTGGACGCTCGACCTGCACGTGCTCTACGACCTGTCGGCCGACGGGCTCACCGTCACGCAGACGGCGAGCAACATGTCGGCCTCCGCCGCGCCGTACGCGCAGGGTGCGCACCCCTACCTCGTCGGCGAGGCCGACCGGATCGACGGGCTGGAGCTCCTGCTGCCGGCGGCGACGCGGCTGCTCGTGGACGACCGGATGCTCCCGACCGGCCGCGAGCCGGTGGAGGGGACGCCGTACGACTTCCGGGTGCCGCGGCCGCTGCGGGACACGGCCCTCGACGCGGGGTTCACCGACCTCGACCGCGACGACCAGGGCGTGGCGAGCGTCGAGCTGCGCGACCCGGCCACCGGGCGGGGCGTGGCGCTGTGGGCCGACCGGCGGCACGGCTGGCTGCAGGTCTACAGCGCCGACGACCGGCCCTGGGCGCGCACCTGCCTGGCCGTGGAGCCGATGACGGCGCCCGCCGACGCGTTCCGGTCCGGCGACGACCTGGTCACCCTCTCCCCCGCCGGTGAGCCCGGTGACGAGCTGTCGGCGTCCTGGGGGATCCGGGCGCTGGTCTGAGCGCTGGTTGCCGACTCAGGTCGCCGACGAGCGGGCGATCAGGGTGCGCAGCTCGCGTACGGCGCGGCGCGCCCGGTCGCCGTCGGAGCCCTGGATGCCCATCGCGGGCGCGCTGGTGCCGTCGGCGAGGTCGAGCACCGCCCACGGCGCCCCGGGCGGCAGGTGTACGGCGATCAGCTCGGCCCAGTCGTACTCGCGGCGGTGATAGCCGTTGACCACGACCAGCCGCTCCTGCTCGGCGACGACGCGGGACCGGACCAGCGCGTAGAACACCGCGAAGCCGAGCGCGCCGAGCCCCAGCAGGGTCGCGCGCTGCAGCAGGTTGAACTTGGCCCGGGTCTCGGGGTCGAAGGCGAACCACGCCATCACGCACACGACGAGCAGCGCCCCGCCGAAGATCGCGCCGGCCAGCCGCACCCCGAGCGGGCGCCAGGTGTGCGGGAGGGGCACGTCAGAGTCGACAGGCATGGATGTCGGTGAGGAGGATGCCACGGGCACCGATGTCGTACAGCTCGTCCATCAGCCGCTGCGCGCCGCCGCGCGGGACCATCGCCCGGACCGCGACCCAGCCCTCGCGATGTAGCGGCGAGACGGTCGGGCTCTCGATGCCGGGGGTCAGGCCGACGGCGGCCGACACGTTCTCGCTGGGGATGTCGTAGTCCATCATCACGTAGGTGCGGGCCACGAGGACGCCCTCGAGCCGCCGCTTGAACACCTCGAACCCCGACGGCACCTCGCCGCCCCGGATCACGAGGACCGCCTCGGACTCGAGGATGGTCTCGCCGAACGTCTCGAGGCCGGCGGCGCGCAGCGTGCTGCCGGTCTCGACCACGTCGGCGATCACGTCGGCGACGCCGAGCTGGATGCTGGTCTCGACGGCGCCGTCGAGCCGGGTGACGGTCGCCTCGATCCCGTGCTCCTCGAGGAAGGTCCGGACGACGCCGACGTACGACGTGGCGATCCGCTGGCCGGCCAGGTCGGTGAGCGCGGCGTACTTCCCGCGCGGGCCGGCGAAGTGGAACCGGCTGCCACCGAAGCCGAGCGGCAGCGCCTCCTCGGCCTTGGCGCCGGAGTCGAGCAGGAGGTCGCGGCCGGTGATGCCGACGTCGAGGGTGCCCTCACCGACGTACAGCGCGATGTCGCGCGGCCGGAGGTAGAAGAACTCGACGCCGTTCTCGTCGTCGATGAGCGTGAGCTCCTTGGAGTCCTGGCGCTGGCGGTAGCCGGACTCGCGGAGCATCTCCGCGGAGGACTGCGAGAGCGATCCCTTGTTGGGGACCGCCACCCGCAGCAGCTGGTCGGACTGGATCTGGGTCATGGGATTGAGTCGTTCCTAGAGGTGGGTGTAGACGTCGTCGAGGGTCAGGCCGCGGGCCAGCATGAGGACCTGGGCGTGGTAGAGCAGCTGGCTGATCTCCTCGGCGGCACGCTCGGGGCCCTCGTGCTCGGCGGCCATCCAGGACTCCGCGGCCTCCTCGACCAGCTTCTTGCCGATCGCATGGACGCCGGCGTCGAGCTGGCGCACGGTGCCGGATCCCTCGGGTCGGGTCTGGGCCTTCTCGCTGAGCTCGGCCCAGAGCTCCTCGAACGTCTTCACGAGCATCCAGCCTACGGCGTGCCCGGGGTCACCCCGGTGGCAGTCTCGTGGTGTCGACGCCCTGGTGTCGACGCCGTGGTCTCGACAAGCTCGACCGACGGCTACGCGTCGTAGCCGCGCTTGATGCCCTTGAGCGTCTGGGCCGTGACGAGGGCGGCGGACGCGGCCTCGTAGCCCTTGTCCTCGTGGGAGGAGTCCAGCCCGGCGCGGTCGAGCGCCTGCTCCTCGGTGTCGCAGGTCAGGACGCCGAACCCGACCGCCACCTGGTGGTCGAGCGCGACCCGGCCGAGGCCGTCGGTGGCGGCGTTGCAGACGTAGTCGAAGTGCGGCGTGCCGCCGCGGATCACGACGCCGAGCGCGACGACGGCGTCGTACCCCTGCGCGGCGAGCGCGGCCGCCACGACGGGCAGCTCGAACGTGCCGGGCACCCGCACCAGGACCGGCGCCTCGACGCGATAGTCCTTGCAGGCGCGCTGGGCGCCGTCGACCAGGCCGTCCATCACCTGCTCGTGCCAGCTCGCCGCGACGATCGCGACGCGCAGGTCGTGGCAGTCGGTGGGCTTCCGGTCGGGGGCTCCGGGTCCGCTCATCACAGGTCTCCGTTCGCGGTCAGGTGCGGGAGGTCGTGGCCCATCCGGTCCCGCTTGGTCATCAGGTAGGCGATGTTGTGGTCGTTGGGGTGCGGGGTCAGCGGGACCCGCTCGACGACGGGTACGCCGAAGTCCTCGAGGTTGTGGACCTTGTCCGGGTTGTTGGTGAGCAGCCGCACGGTCTCGACCTTCAGGTCGCGGAGCACCTGCGTGGCGGTGCCGTAGTGGCGGGCGTCGGCGGGCAGGCCGAGGTCGAGGTTGGCGTCCACGGTGTCCCGGCCGCCGTCCTGCAGCTGGTAGGCCTGCAGCTTGGCGACCAGCCCGATGCCGCGGCCCTCGTGACCGCGCAGGTAGACCACGACGCCGCGGCCCTCGGCGACGATCCGCTCCAGGGCCTCGTCGAGCTGCGGCCCGCAGTCGCAGCGGTGGCTCCCGAACACGTCGCCGGTCAGGCACTCCGAGTGGACCCGGGTCAGCACCGGCTCCGGCCCGGTCACGTCGCCGTACACCAGCGCGATGTGCTCCGAGCCGTCGACGGTGATCCGGTAGCCGTACGCCGTGAAGTCGCCGTGCCTCGTGGGCAGCCGGGTCTCGGCGACCCGCTCGACGAGGTTCTCGGTACGGCGACGGTGGCGGACCAGGTCCTCGATGGAGATCATCGCGAGGCCGTGCTCGTCGGCGAACTCGCGCAGCTCGGGCGCGCGCTTCATGGTGCCGTCGTCGTTGACGATCTCGACCAGGACGCCGGCGGGCGTGAGCCCGGCCAGGCGAGCGAGGTCGACGGCGGCCTCGGTGTGGCCGCGGCGGATCAGCACCCCTCCCTCCCGGTAGCGCAGGGGGAAGACGTGACCGGGCCGGGTGATCTCCCACGGCTCGGTCGCGGAGTCGGCGAGCACGCGCACGGTGTGCGCCCGGTCGGCCGCCGAGATGCCGGTGGTGACGCCGTCGCGGGCGTCGACCGAGATCGTGTACGCCGTGCGCAGCTTGTCCTTGTTGTGCGGGGTCATCAGCGGGATCTCGAGCCGGTCGAGCATGTCGGCCGGCATCGGCACGCAGATCACGCCGCTGGAGTAGCGGATCGTGAACGCCATCAGCTCCGGCGTCGCCTTGGCGGCGGCGAAGATGATGTCGCCCTCGTTCTCGCGGGTCTCGTCGTCGACGACGATCACGGCCTTCCCGGCGGCGATGTCGGCGATCGCCCGGTCGACGGTGTCGAGGCGAACCTTGTCAGTCATGGGCGTTCCGCTCCTTCTGGTGACGACCCTGGGTTCGACCTTGGGGGCGACCCTGGGGACTGTCGGCGTAGCCGCTCGCGAGGAGCTTCTCGACGTGCTTGGCGATGACGTCGGTCTCGAGGTTGACCCGGTCTCCGGGCTGGCGGAGGCCGAGGGTGGTGCGGGCGAGGGTCTCCGGGATCAGGCTGACGGTGAACGCCTCGTCGCCCGCCTCCACGACCGTGAGGCTGACGCCGTCGACGGTGATCGAGCCCTTGTCGACCAGGTAGCGGGCGAGCTGGGTCGGCATCGAGATCTCGACGACCTCCCAGTGCTCGCTGGGGTGGCGGGCGACGACCGTGCCGACGCCGTCCACGTGCCCCTGGACGATGTGCCCGCCGAGGCGGGTGGCTGCGGTGACCGCACGCTCCAGGTTGACCCGGTCGCCGGGCTGGACGCCGTACAGCGAGGTCTTGTCGAGGGTCTCCTGCATGACATCGGCGGTCCAGGTGTCGTCGCCGCGAGCGGCCACGGTCAGGCAGCAGCCGTTGACCGAGATCGAGTCGCCGAGCTTGGCGTCCTCGAGGACGGTTGCGGCGCGGACGGTGAGGCGGATCGCGTCGCCCTGGTGCTCGACCGACTCCACGGTGCCGAGCTCCTCGACGATTCCGGTGAACATTCAGGTCTCCGTTCGGTGGGGCGTCATGGTGATGCGAACGTTCGGTTGCTCGCCGTCATGCCCGTCGAGGACCGTCACGTCGGTGACGGTCGGCCGGACCGCGTCGGCGATGGTGGTGATGCCGAGGTCGCCGACGGCGCCGAGACCGGCGCCCAGCAGCATCGGCGCGACGTACGTGACGATCTCGTCGACCAGGCCCGCCTCGAGGAAGGCGGCGGCGAGCGTCGGCCCACCCTCGAGGAAGACGTGCTGGCGGTCGCGGGCGTAGAGCTCCGCCAGGGCCGCGTGCGGGTCGCGAGTGCGGAGGTGGACGGTCTCGGCGCGGTCGTTGAGCACCCGTCGACCGGGCTCGATGTCGCGTAGGCCCATGACCGCGCGCAGCGGCTGGCGGGGCAGCGGCTCGTCGACCTCGTCGCGGACGGTCAGCTCGGGATCGTCGACCGCCACCGTGCCGGTGCCGACCAGCATCGTGTCGCAGAGCGCGCGGAGCCGGTGGGTGTCGAGTCGAGCCGCCCGGCTGGAGACCCAGCGGCTGGTGCCGTCGGCGGCGGCGCTGCGGCCGTCGAGGGTGGTGGCGAACTTCCAGGTGACGAACGGACGGCCGTGGTCCACGGCGAAGGTCCACGCCCGGTTCAGCACGCGGGCCCGGTCGGCCAGGAGGCCGCCCTCGACCTCGACCCCGGCGTCGCGGAGCGCCTGCGCTCCCCCGGCAGCGACCGGGTTGGTGTCCGCCTGCGCGAACACCACCCGGCGTACGCCGGCCTCGATCAGCGCGCCCGCGCACGGGCCGGTGCGGCCGGTGTGGTTGCAGGGCTCGAGGGTGACCACGGCGGTGGCTCCGCGCGCGGCATCGCCTGCTTCCTGGAGGGCGACCGACCTCGGCGTGCGGCGAGCCCGCTCCACGGTGGAACCCCTCGGCGACCTCGTCGCCGTGCTCGTCGAGGATCACGCAGCCGACGCGCGGGTTGGGGCCGAGCGGCACGCCGGGGCTGGCGGCCAGGGCCAGCGCGCGCTCCATGGCGCGGCGCTCCCACGACCTGCGCTCGGCGGTGGTGGTCATCTCCCCGCTCTCCTCGTCGTCCGGCCCGCGGACGTCGAGGGTGCTGGGAAGGCGGTACGGCGAACGACGGGCGGGCGTCCCGATGGACGGCCGCGCGGCCTCGCCTGCGTGCGCTTCCCATCCGGACTTTGACCGTCGGTCCAGGATTTCCACCTGGTCAACCGGTCACTGGCTGTGACCGGGTCGCGGACTTTCACCGCCGGCTCGGAATTTCACCGACCCCAGAGCACGCGAGCACATGGCTCATTGCTGGGACCAGCCTGCCACACGGACGGCGGGCCGTGCCGGGTGAGGTGTCGCATACCAAGATTTCTCGTTGGTCGGTCAACCGTTCAAAATGGCGTTGAACGGACGACCGACCAAGGCAGATCTCGACGCAAGCCTGGCCCGTGCGGGCGCCTTGTGGATGACCGGATGCGAGCCGTCCGCTTCGGTGATGGGGTACTCGCATGCCACGACTCATCGACGGCGAGGGCCGCACCAACGAGATCGTGCGCGGCATCTGCAGGCTGATCCTGAGAGAGGGTCTCGAGGGGATCACCCTCCGCAAGATCGCCCGCGAGGTCGGCATCAGCGCCGGCACGATCAACCACCACTACGAGTCCCGTGATCGATTGATGATCGTGGCGGTCCACACGTTCATGCGGGAGTTCGTGACCAGCAGCGAGCAGCGGCTCCGAGTCGAGGGAGTCCGGGCGCTACTTCCCTCGACATCGTCCGACCTGGGTGCCACCCGAGTCTGGCTGGCGATGGCGGAGCTCGGCAGGTCCCATCCCATCATCGGCCGCGACGTCAACGACGCCCGCGCCCGCGAACGATGGGCGCTGAGCGTGAGCCGCACGCCCGCGCTCGGAGTGCGCGACGCGCACGCCAGCTACGCGGCTGTGGACGGGCTGCGGGTCGCCGTGTGCGCCACCCACGACCCCCTCCCACTCGAGCTCGCACGTGAGCTGCTCGAAGCGGCAATCGACCGGACCCGACCCGCCGCCTGACTACAGCTGGGGCGCGGCCGCCTCGGCGGTGGCACGCAGCTGCGCCACCATCCGGTCGGGGTCGTCCGCGGAGAACACCGCCGACCCGGCGACGAACACGTCGGCACCGGCCTCGGCACACATCTCGATGGTGTCCAGCGAGACGCCGCCGTCGACCTGCAGCCAGGTGGCCACGCCGTGCCGGTCGAGCAGGGCCCGGGCCCGCCGGATCTTGGGCAGGCAGAGCTCGAGGAACTTCTGGCCGCCGAAGCCGGGCTCCACCGTCATGATCAGCACCATGTCGAGCTCGGGGAGCATGTCCTCGTACGGCTCGATCGGCGTCGCCGGCTTGAGCGCCATCGAGGCCCGGGCCCCGTGGGCACGGATCTCGCGGGCCAGCCGGATCGGCGCCTGGGCAGCCTCGACGTGGAAGGTGACCGACCCGCAGCCCGCCTCGACGTACGCCAGGGCGTTGCGGTCGGCGTCCTCGATCATCAGGTGCGCGTCGAGCGGTACGTCGCTCGCCTTCACCAGCGCCTCGACCATGGTCGGCCCGAACGTGAGGTTCGGGACGAAGTGGTTGTCCATGACGTCGACGTGCACCCAGTCGGCCCCGGGGATCCTGGCCACCTCGGCCCCGAGGTCGGCGAAGTCCGCGTTGAGGATGCTCGGCGTGATCTGGATGCCCACGGGAGGTGAGTGTAGGGAGTCCCTCACTCCTCGTCGGGATCGGCGGGTGGCTCGGGCGCGCCCTCCCGCTCGTCGCGGTCGGCCCACTCGAGCAGCGGGGCGATGTCGAAGACGTGGTCGTCGATGTCCGCGTGGAGGTCGCCGAGCTCGGCGTACCGCGCCGGGACCGTGAAGATCGTGAGGTCGCGCGGGTCGGCGTCGTCGATCTCGTCCCAGCGGATCGGCGTGGAGACCCGGGCGTCGGGAAGGCCGCGCACGGAGTACGCCGCGGCGATGGTGTGGTCACGCGTGTTCTGGTTCCAGTCGGGGAACACCGCGTGGGGTGGCCGGTTCTTGCGCCACCACTCGGTGGTGACGTCGTCGGGGGCGCGGCGCTCCACCTCGCGGGCGAACGCCAGCGCGGCCCGGCGTACCTCCTGGAAGCCGTGGTCGGGCGGGATCCGGACGTAGACGTGCAGACCCTTGCTCCCGCTGGTCTTCGGGTACCCGCGGGCGCCCAGCTCGTCGAGCACCTCCTCGGCGACGTGTGCGACCCGGCGGACGGTGGCGTAGTCGCACAGGGGGCCGGGGTCGAGGTCGATCCGCCACTCGTCGGGCTTCTCGGTGTCCTGGCGGCGGCTGTTCCACGGGTGGAACTCCACGGTCGACATCTGGACCGCCCAGATCACGCTGCCGAGCTCGGTGACGCAGAGCTCGTCGGCGGTGCGGTTCCAGCGCGGGAAGTGCAGCCGCACCGTCTCCACCCAGGGCGGCGCCCCGGCCGGGAGCCGCTTCTGGTGGACCTTGTCACCAGCCAGCCCCTTGGGGAACCGGTGCAGCATGCAGGGGCGCTCGAACAGGGCGTTGACGATGCCGTCGCCCGACGGCGAGGTAGTACTCGACCAGGTCGAGCTTGGTCGCCCCGCTCTCGGGGAAGTAGACGCGGTCGGGGTTGCTGACCCGGACCACCCGGTTGTCGACCTCGATCTCGACGGCGGGCGAGGAGGACGGCACGTGCCCAACCTAGGCCACGTCAGGGCGTCGCTTCGGTCGCCTCACCCGGGGCCGGTTCGGTCGTCTCGGTCGTCTCGGGCGCGGGGGTCTCGGTGGCCTCGGGGCTCGGCTCCGAGGTCGGCTCCGTCGGCTCGGGCTCGCTCGGCTCGGAGCGGGGACGGCGCCTGCGACGGCAGCGCCGGCACCTCCGGCTGCTCCTCGGCGCGGAGGCGCGGTGTCCGTGCCTCCGCTGGAGCCGGAATCGTCGTCCGCCGGGGCCGGCGTCGGAGCTCGGGCGGGGTCGGTCGGCTGCCTGGCCCGCGCCGGCAGCTCGACCGACGACGGTGAACGGGGCGGACTAGGACGTCGCCGGTGTAGCCCGAGGTCGGCGAGGTACCAGCGGTAGGTGGTCGTCACCTCGGGAGTGACCACCGCGCGCACCGAGCCGTCGACGTCGGCCGAGACCGGGCTCGCCGACGTTCTTGAACGGGCCGCCCGCGGTGCTTGGCCTGCGAGCTCCATCGGCGCGCCCATCGGCGCCGGTGCCGTCGTCGGCGGTGCCGACCAGCGTGACCTCGGTGCCCGAGCGCACGCTGACCCCGGACGCACGGACCCTGCCGTTGACCTTGCCGATGATCGCGTTGGTGGACGTCAGCCCCTCGAGGTCGTACGTCGTCACCGCGCCCGGGCTGCCGTACCGGAGCGCGTCGATCGAGAAGTCCCCGCCGTCGCAGCCGAAGCCGGCGAGCATGTAGCCGGGCCCGTCGCCGTGCGCGCGGGTGAAGCGTGGCGATGCTGCCGGTGCCGCCGTCGTCGACCTCGTCGCCGGTGGCGGCGTCCAGCAGCTGCCAGGAGTAGCATCGCCCGGGCGGAGTTGACGGTGGTCCAGCTCGCGCCCACGCTGAGGTCGGCGCGCCCGGCCCAGACCTGGCCCTCGTCGAGGTCGTCGGTGACGTACCAGACGTAGGCGGCGCCGGTGGAGCCGCCCTCGTCGGCGCGGGCGGAGAAGCTGGCCGGTGGTGGCGGCGACCGAGTCGGTCAGGTGGACCGGCCCGGAGGCGGTGCCGGAGCCGGGGACGAGCAGGCCGAAGCTGCGCTTGCCCAGCGGGGCCGCGCCCTTGCTGCCGATGCGCACCTGCGGGGCCTGGTTGCCGGACTGGAACAGGTTGTCGCAGCCGAAGTAGGTGAGGTAGGTGTCGCTCGGGGAAGTCGAGGCCGCGCACGACGACGTGCCGCTGTCGGCCGCCGCGGATGCGATCGGTACCGACAGCGCAGCAGCCAGTGCCGCGACCATCAGCGTGCGACGCATGGGCGTCCCTCCCGGAGCATGCCGGCCCCGCTCCCCCGCGAGGCCGCTTGCGTTCTATTCCACCATCGGACCCCCGAGCCGTCCATGGCTCAGGTGGCCTATCACCCAGATAAGGCATGAACTGCCCGAAAAGTCAGCGAACTGACCGCAACAACGCTATGAACATCGCGTCCGTCTGGTGCCGGTGGGGCCAGAGTTGCAGGGTGTTCGGAACCGGCCCGGCAGCGGATGGGACCTCCGGCAACAGCGCCGCGGCGTCCTCGAGGACGACGTCGGGCCGCGCGCCGACCACCGCGGTGACCACCTCGGCCGTCTCGGCGAGCACCGGCGAACAGGTGGCGTAGAGCGACCACGCCCCCGGGCCGCACGCTGTCGAGAGCGGACTCGAGCAGCGCGCGCTGCAGCGGGACGAGTACGTCGAGGTCCTCGGGACGGCGCCGCCAGCGCGACTCGGGACGCCGCCGCAGCGCGCCCAGGCCCGAGCAGGGCGCGTCGACCAGCACCCGGTCGAACGACCCCGCCGGCCACGCCGGGCGGGTGCCGTCGGCAGTCACGCACGCCCCGGACGCCGTCCGCGCCGGCCAGCGCCCGGCGTACCAGCCGCGCCCGGTGCTGCTGCAGCTCGGCGGCGAGCAGGTCGGCGCCGCGCTCGGCGGCGAGGGCCGCCAGGAGAGCCGCCTTGCCGCCGGGGCCCGCGCAGAGGTCGAGCCAGCGCCGGTCCTCGCCCTCGACCGGAGCGCGCGCCAGGGCGAGCGCGACGAGCTGCGAGCCCTCGTCCTGGACGCCGGCGCGCCCTTCGGCGACCGCGGCGACGGCGCCGGGGTCACCGCCCTCCAGCACCACGCCGTACGGCGAGAACGGGGTGGGCATGCCGGGCAGCTCCTCGCGGGTCGACCGTCCCGGCCTCGCCACCAGCACCACCCGGGGCGGCTCGTTGTCGGCGGCGAGCAGGGCGTCCAGCTCGTCCGCGCCGACCGCCCGCGACAGCTCCTCGACCACCCAGCGCGGATGGCTGTGGGCGACCGTGGCGAAGCCGACGCGGGTCCGCGGCCGGGTCGGGCGCCACCCGGCGTACCCACCCGGCCAGGTCGTGCTCGGACACCCGGCGCAGCACGGCGTTCCCGAAGCCGGCCGGCCCCTGGCCGACCCGCGCCCGCAGCAGGTCCACGGTGGTGCTGATCGCGGCGTGGCTCGGCACCCGCATCGAGAGCAGCTGGTGGACGCCCAGCCGCAGCGCGTCGAGCACCTTCGCCTCGACCTTCGCGAGCGGCCGGTCCACGCACGCGGCGAGCACCGCGTCGTAGGTGCCGCGCCGGCGGAGCGTGCCCGACGCCAGCTCCGTGGCGAACGCGGCGTCGCGACCGCTCAGGCCGTGCTGGCGCAGCACCGACGGCAGGACCAGGTTGGTGTAGGCGTCGTCGACGCGGACCGCCTTGAGCACGTCGTACGCCGCCAGCCGGGCCGGGTCGACGGCCGTTCGGCCGGACGGCGGCCGGCCACCAGCGCGAGGGCCCTGCCGTCGGTCGGGCCGGCGCGGGTCAGCCATCGCCGAGATGCTCGCGCACCAGCTTCTTCGGCGCCCGCGTCGCCCAGGCGTCGGTGATGATCGCGGCCAGGTCGTCGCGCTCCAGCTCCCCGACGCGCGAGTGCTGGACGAGCACCGCGTTGTAGTTGCGGAAGTGGTCGATGGTGAAGAACGGCGTCGAGGCGTCCTCGACCAGCGCCTGCTTCTCGACCTCGGTCGGGGTGATGATCACCAGCAGGTCGTCGTACATCTCCCCCGTCTCGGGGTCGACCGCCGTCTTGTGCGGATGGCGGTAGAGCAGGAAGCCCTTGCCCTTCGCGCCCGCCGGCACCTTCCAGGTCGGTACGTCGCCCCACGACGTGCCGAGCTCGGTCTCGGGGAGGCTGCCACAGATCTCGTCGACGTCCTCGGGGGTGGCGGCGCGGCTCATGGCCTCAACCCTAGGCGTCACCGAGGCGGTCGCCGGACTCGATCCGGGCGCCGCGGGCCCAGTCGGCGGCGGGCATCTGCCTGCGGCCATGGGCCTTGACCTCGCCCAGCCGGACGGCGTGCGTGCGCGGTGCCGACCAGGACGGCGTTCTTGGTCACCTCGAGCACGCCCGGCTCGAGGGAGGTGTCGGTCACGGTGACCGGCGCCGACCTTGATCCGCTCGCCGCCGTGGGTGCTCCACGCTCCCGGGGCGGGCGTGCAGGCGCGGATCCGGCGATCGACGGCCGGGGCGGGTTCGGCCCAGTCGATGCGCCCGTCCTCGACGGTGATCTTGGGGGCGAGGCTGACCCCGTCGACCTGCTGCTCGCGGGCCTCGAGGCTTCCGTCGTCGATGCCGTCCAGCGTCGCCACGAGCAGTCCGGCCCCGCCCTCGGCCAGCCGGGCCAGCAGGTCGCCGGCCGTGTCGGTCGGGCGGATGGTCTCGGTCATCACGCCGAACGTCGGCCCGGCGTCGAGCTCGCGGACGATCCGGAACGTCGTCGCCCCGCTCACCTCGTCGCCCGCCCAGATCGCGTGCTGGACCGGCGCGGCGCCGCGCCAGGCCGGGAGCACCGAGAAGTGCAGGTTGACCCAGCCGTGCGGAGGGATGTCGAGCGCCGACTGCGGCAGGAGGGCGCCGTAGGCCACGACCGGGCAGCAGTCGGGGGCGAGGGCGCGCAGCTCCTCCTGGAACCCGGGGTCCCGCGGGTGCTCGGGCTTCAGCACCGGTACGCCGAGCTCCTCGGCGCGCTGGGCCACCGGGCTCGCGACGCAGCTTGCGACCGCGCCCGGCCGGGGCGTCGGGGCGGGTGACGACGCCCACGAGGTCGTGGTCGGACGCGGCGACGGCGTCGAGGGCGGGCAGGGCGACCTCGGGGGTGCCGGCGAAGACGACGCGCATGCCGGTCAGAAGCCCAGCCCGTCGGTGCGGTGCGGGCTGACCCGGAGCGTGGGCTTCTCGGCTCCGAACCAGTCGGACTCGCGGATCTCCTTCATGGCGGCCTTGCGGGCGTCGGTGTCGAGCTTGTCGATGAACAGGATGCCGTCGAGATGGTCGGTCTCGTGCTGGATGGCCCGCGCGAGCAGCTCGCTGCCGTCGATGGTGACCGGCTCGCCGTACATGTCGAAGCCGCGCGCGACGACCGACATGGCGCGCTTGCACTCGTAGGTCAGCTCGGGCAGGGACAGGCAGCCCTCGAGGCCGTCCTGGATCTCCTCGGACAGCTCGAGGGTCGGGTTGACCAGGTGCCCGACCTCGTCCTCGACGTACCAGGTGAAGACCCGCAGCCCGATCCCGATCTGCGGTGCGGCCAGGCCGGCACCGGGCGCGTCGAGCATGGTGTCGGTGAGGTCGGTGACCAGGGTGCGCAGCTCCTTGTCGAAGTCGGTGACCTCGGTCGCCCGGCGACGCAGGATCGGGTCGCCGAACAGTCGGATCGGGCGGATCGCCACGGTGCTCCTTCCAGGGCGGCGTCGGGTGCCCGGCAAGCATAGGAGGCGCGGGTCAGCCCTTCGCGGCACGTCCCGCGACGAGCGCGGCGATGCCGTCGAGGAGCAGGGTCAGCCCGAACTCCATGAACTCCTCGCCGCCCATCTCGAAGGCGTCCATGTCGAGGGCGGCGACGTGCGGGTAGTCGCCGGACTGCATGGCCTTCGAGAGCACCGGCTCCTGGGCGGCCCAGAACTCCTCGTGGCTGACGCCCGTCGCCTGCTCGGCGAGCGCCGCACCGTTGTGGTTGCGGGCGGCGCTGACCGCGAACGACTCGATGGCGGAGATGACCGCGACCTGCTCCTTGCCGGAGAGCCCGATCCCCTCGAGGGCGGCGACGGCGATGTCCATGCCGCGCAGGGCGTTGGGGCCGAGCAGCGGGCGGGTCTGGTCGACCAGCGGAAGCCAGGTGTGCGTCGTGTAGAGGGTCCACAGGCTGCGGCCCAGCGTCTGCATCGCCGTACGCCAGTCGTCACCGAGGTGTTCGTTCTCGCCGGGCGCGTTGACCCGCTCGAGCATCAGGTCGAGCAGCTCCTCCTTGCCCGGGACGTAGCGGTACAGCGACATCGTGCCGACGCCGAGCTCCTGGCCGATCCGTCTCATCGAGAGGGCATCGAGGCCCTCCGCGTCCGCGATCTCGACCGCCGCGTCGATGATCGCGTCGAGGCTCAGCTTCGGCTTCGGGCCGCGGCTCTTGTGGCCGAGGTCGAACTCCCACATCAGGGCGAGGCTGCGACTGATGTCGCCACTGCCGCTGTGCTCATGCGCCATGTCGCCAGCCTCCCACTCCGGGTTCGGAAAGTGCTCGCCCAGCCTATTGCGTAGGGTGTACGCTTTTCATGCGTACGGCGTACTCAGTTAAGGGAGTCGGTCAGATGGGGAGGAATGCGATGCCGGAGTCGGGGTTGGCGATCGAGGCACGGGCGCTGTCGAAGCGCTACCAGGAGGTGCGGGCGCTCGACGAGTTCGAGCTGGCCGTCCCCTACGGCACGGTGCACGGGCTGCTCGGCCCCAACGGCGCCGGCAAGACCACGGCGGTGCGGGTGCTCACCACGCTGCTGGTGGCTGACGGCGGCTCGGCGTACGTCGCCGGGGTGGACGTCGCCGCGGACCCGCAGGAGGTGCGGCGCCGGATCGGCCTGGCCGGGCAGTACGCCGCGGTCGACGAGATCCTCACGGGCCGGCAGAACCTCGAGCTGTTCGGGATGCTGTTCCACCTCGGCCGGCGCCGGGCGAAGGTGCGGGCGACCGAGCTGCTGGAGCGGTTCGACCTGGCCGACGCCGGCAACAAGGGCGTGAAGAGCTACAGCGGCGGCATGCGGCGCCGGCTCGACCTGGCGTCGAGCATGATCCTGGCGCCGCAGGTGCTGTTCCTCGACGAACCGACCACCGGGCTCGACCCGCGCGGCCGGAACGAGGTCTGGGCAGCGATCCGCGACCTGGTGGCCGGCGGCACGACCGTGCTGCTGACGACGCAGTACCTCGAGGAGGCCGACCAGCTCTCCGACCGGATCACCGTCATCGACCGCGGCCGGACCGTCGCCACCGGCTCCCCCACCGAGCTCAAGAGCACCGTGGGCGGGGACCAGATCGAGGTGGTGGCCGCTCCAGGGGCGGACCTGGCGCGGGTCGCCGAGGCGTTCGCCGGTGCGGCCACCAGCGAGCCCGAGGTGCTCGTCGAGCAGCGGACGGTGACCGCCCCGGTCGCCGACCGGGTCGCCGCGCTGAGCACCGTCGCGAGCCGGCTCCAGGCCGACGGGGTGCAGGTGGAGGACATCACGCTGCGGCGGCCGACCCTGGACGACGTGTTCCTGCGGCTGACCGGCCACCGGGCCGAGGAGGCCGACCCGTCCGACCAGCCCGTGGAGAACCCCGTCGAGGAGGCCGTCCGATGAGCACCACCACCGACCTGACACCGGTCCGGCGTACGTCGATGTGGTGGGCGATGTCCGACTGCGCCGCGATGGTCTGGCGCGGACTGCTCTACTACCGGCGCGAGCCGACCATGATCCTGTGGCAGCTCGGGTTCCCGATCGTCTCGGTGCTGCTGTTCGTCTACGTCTTCGGCTCGGCGATGGAGGTCGGCGGCGGCACCGACTACAAGACGTTCGCGATGCCCGGGATGTTCGCGATGACGATGGCGTTCGGATTCATGAACACCGCCTACATCATGGTCGTGGACAAGGAGAAGGGCGTCATGGACCGGTTCCGGTCGATGCCGATGGCCCGCTCAGCGGTGGTCAGCGGACGCGGCGTCGGAGACCTGATCGGTGCCGCGATCGACCTGGGCGTGCTGGCGCTGATCGCGCTCGCGGTGGGCTGGCGCTCCGAGGGCAGCGCTGTGGACACGGCGTACGCGTTCGTCCTGCTGCTGCTGCTCCGGTTCTCGCTGATCTGGATCGGGGTGTACCTCGCGATGTTCGTGCCCGGGCAGGAGCAGGCCGGCAACCTGTTCGCCATCGCGTTCCCGTTCGGGATGCTGTCGAGCGTGTTCACTCCCCCGTCGCTGATGCCGGAGTGGCTGGGGTTCATCGCGATGTGGAACCCGGTGTCGTCGACCGCGAACGCGATCCGGGAGCTGTTCGGGAACCCGGTGCCGACCGGTGACAGCTGGATCGAGCAGCACGCGATGGAGATGGCGGTGGTGTGGCCGCTGCTGATCACGGCGGCGTTCCTGCCGCTGGCGGTGCGGAAGTACCAGCGGCTCTCGCACTGACCGCTCAGGTGATGGTCGGCGGGTCGACCTGGACCCGGACCGGATCGAGCTTGCGTGCGGAACGGACCCGCTGCAGCTCGCCCAGCGCCGTGGACAGCGCGGGGCCGTGGGCGCGGGGCACGCGGACGACGACGCGACACTCGCCGTCGTCGATGTCGACGGGGCCGAGCACCTCGGCGGACGGCGGGGCCGCGAGCAGGGTGAGAGCGTCGTCGACGGCGCCGGGGTCGCCGGTGATGGTGGCCAGCCGCGACGCGGGTGGGAGGTGGGCCTCCAGCCGCTCGGCCGTCTCGCGCTCGGCGAAGCCGGCCGGGTCCCAGCGGACGAGCGCCTGCAGCGCGGGATGGGCCGGGTCGCCGACGGCGAGCACGCGACCGCCCGGCCGGACCAGCGCCGCAGCGTTGAGCCAGCGGCGTACGGCCTCCTCCGCGGCGCGGAGGTCGACCCGGCCGAGGGTCAGCCAGGTGTCGAGCAGGACCACGGCGGCGTAGCCGGCCTCGGCGACGGGTTCCGCGCCCGGGGTGGCGACGACGATGTCGGGCCGGTCGGGGACGGTGGCCCGGACCCGGTCGCCGCTGGAGCTGCGCACGGTGGTCGCGGGGAAGGCGCGGCCGAGCTCCTCGGCGGTGCGGGCGTCGCCCAGGATCGGGGCGCGAAGGCCGCGGTGGCCGCACTCGGGGCAGGTCCAGCCCTCGTGGACCACCCCGCACCAGCGGCACGCCGGTGGCGTCGTCGGCGACGCGATGGCGAGCGGGCCGGTGCAGGTGGTGCAGCGGGCCGGCGTACGGCAGCGCTCGCAGGCGAGGCTGGTGACGTAGCCGAGGCGCGGCGTCTGGACCAGCACCGGACCCGTCTCCAGCCCGGCGCGGATGGCGTGGGCGACCTCGGTGGGGATCCGGCTGCTGCGGGCGTGGGGGTCGCGGCGCAGCTCGGTGTCGCTGGCCCCGGCGACGGCGACGGTCACCCGCTCGCGGACGACGGCGCGTGGTGGGGCGATCTCCTGGGCCCAGCCCGACCGCAGGAGGTACGTCGCCTCGACGGTGCGGCCGAACCCGCCGACCAGCGCGGCGGCGTGCTCGTGCTCGGCGCGGTGGAGCAGCGTCTCGCGGGTGTGGGGATAGGGAGCGCGGGGCTCGGCGTGGAGGTCGTCGCCGTCGTCCCAGATCGCCACGAGGCCGAGGTCGTGGACGGGCGCGAAGCTCGCGGCGCGGGTGCCGGCGACGATGCGGCGGGCGCCGCGGCTGACGGCCAGGAACTCGCGGTAGCGCGCGGCGGGGCCACTGTCGGCGGCGAGCGTGACGTGGTGGCCCTCGCCGAGCACCCGGGTGAGCGCGGCGTCGAGGTGGTCGAGGTCCTTGCGGTCGGGGACGCACAGCAGGGCGCCGCGGCCGGAGGCGTACGTCGCCGCGGCGGCGTGGGCGAGCAGGCCGGGCCAGTCGGTGGCCGGGGCGACGGTCCAGACGGCGCGCGGTGATCCCCCGGCCGCGAGGTGCTGGAGGAACGCCGCACCCCGCTCGTGGTCGGCCCAGGCGCGGCGGCCGGCGGTGAGGTCGAGGTCGGGTGCGGGCGCCGGCTCGGAGGGCTCCTTCTCGGTCGTGGCGTGGCGGGGCGGGATCGCCAGCCGGAGCACGTCGGCGCGGGTCCCGGCGTACCGCTCGGCGAGCGCGGCGGTGAGCTGGGCGACCGCGGGGCTGAGGACGGGCTCGGCGCTGACCACCCGGCGCAGTGGCGCGAGGCGGCCGGTGTGGTCGGTCTCCGCGCGACGCTCGACGAGGAACCCGTCGACGTCCTGGCCGGCAAAGCGGACCTTCACGCGCGCGCCCGGCACCGCGGTCTCGGCCATGCCGACCGGGACGAGGTAGTCGAAGGGCCGGTCGAGGTGGGCGAGTGGCACGTCGACCAGGACCCGCGCCACCGGGTCGGTGGCGGCGGGCTCGGCCTCGGCGGCCTTGCGCTTGCGGGTGGCCGCAGCCTTGGCCCGCCCCGCCTTGACCGCCTCGCGCATCCCGGGGAGGAGGTCGTCCTCTCCCGCTGCGGCTCGGTCGGTCATGGCCGCATGTCTACCAGCGGGCGGCGACGGTCAGCGGGTGGTGCGCAAATCACTGGTTGACCAGTGTTTTGCGCACTGGGCCCGGAAAGTTTCCCGAGCCCAGTGCGTATTTCACTGGCTGACCAGTGAATTGCTCACGCGCTGGCGACGGCCGCCTTCAGCTCCTCGGCGCGGTCGGTGCGCTCCCAGGTGAACTCGGGCAGCTCGCGCCCGAAGTGACCGTAGGCGGCGGTCTTGGCGTAGATCGGCCGCAGCAGGTCGAGGTCGCGGATGATCGCGGCCGGACGGAGGTCGAAGACCTGGAGCACGGCCTGCTGGATCTGCTCGTCGGGGACGGTGCCGGTGCCGAAGGTCTCGATGAAGACGCCCACGGGCTGGGCCTTGCCGATCGCGTAGGCCACCTGGGCCTCGCAGCGCTTGGCCAGGCCGGCGGCGACGACGTTCTTGGCCACCCACCGCATGGCGTACGCCGCGGAGCGGTCGACCTTGGACGGGTCCTTGCCCGAGAAGGCGCCGCCACCGTGGCGGGCCATGCCGCCGTAGGTGTCGATGATGATCTTGCGACCGGTCAGGCCGGCGTCGCCCATCGGACCGCCGACCACGAACCGGCCGGTCGGGTTGACGAGCAGGCGGTAGCCCTCGGAGTTGATGTCGAACGACGCGAGCACCGGGTCGATGACGTGCTTCTTGATGTCGGGCTCGAGCGTGGTCTCGAGGTCGATCTCCTCGGCGTGCTGGGAGGAGACGACCACGGTGTCGACGCGCACCGGCCGGTTGTCGGCGTCGTACTCGATGGTGACCTGGGTCTTGCCGTCGGGCCGGAGGTAGTCGAGCGTGCCGTCCTTGCGCACCTCGCTCAGCCGCTGCGAGAGCCGCTGGGCGATGGTGATCGGCAGCGGCATCAGCTCGGGCGTGTCGTCGCACGCGTAGCCGAACATCAGGCCCTGGTCGCCCGCGCCCTGCTTGTCCATCGCGTCCACCGAGCCGGTGCGGCTCTCGTGGCCGGTGTCGACACCCTGCGCGATGTCGCCGGACTGGCTACCGATCGCGACCTGGACGCCGCACGTGGCGCCGTCGAAGCCCTTGTCGGAGTGGTCGTAGCCGATCTCGAGGATCTTGTCGCGCACCAGCTTCGCGACCGGCGCGTACGCCGTGGTCGCGACCTCGCCGGCGACAACGACGAGGCCGGTGGTGAGCAGCGTCTCGACTGCCACCCGGCTCCCGGGGTCGTGCTCGATGAGGTAGTCGAGAACGGTGTCGCTGATCTGGTCAGCAATCTTGTCGGGGTGACCCTCGGTCACCGACTCCGACGTGAACAGGCGTCCAGCCACGTTGGTACTCACTCCCGTGCAGGTTGTTTGGTGGAAACCATAACCGGCCGTCCCGTGGTGCGGGACGCCCGTCTCAGGCGTCCCTTTCCTAGGTGTTCAGGCGGGTCGCCACCTGGTCCCAGATCACGTGGGCCAGCGCGGCCTTGGAGCCGCGAGGCACCTCGACCGCCGACCCATCGGCCCCGAGCACCACCGCTTCGTTGTCGGGGCTCCCGAAGACCGCTCCCCCGGTGACGTCGTTGACGACCAGGAGGTCGCAGCCCTTGCGGGCCAGCTTGGCGCGGGCCAGGTCGAGGACCGACCCGGTCTCGTCGCCGGTCTCGGCGGCGAACCCGACGATCACCGACCCCTCGCGGGTGCGGTGGGTCGAGATCTCGCGGAGGATGTCGGGGTTCTGGGTCAGCTCGACGACCGGCGCACTGCCGTCGTCGGACTTCTTGATCTTGCTGCCGCTGGTCGACGTCGGCCGGAAGTCGGCGGGCGCGGCGGCCATGACCACCGCGTCGGCGGAGCCGGCCGCGGTGACGATCTCGTCGCGGAGCTCGCCGGTCGTCTCGACCCGGATCACCTTGGCCCCGGCGGGGTCCGGAAGGGAGACGTTGGCGCTGACCAGGGTCACCTCGGCACCGCGCGCCGCGGCGGCGCGGGCCAGGGCGTACCCCTGCAGGCCCGAGGAACGGTTGCCGAGGAACCGGACCGGGTCGAGGTACTCGCGGGTGCCTCCGGCGGACACGACGACGTGGCGGCCGGCGAGGTCGGGGGTGGCCACCCCGCGGGAGAGCACCTCCAGCGCGAGCTCGAAGATCTCCGCGGGCTCGGGCAGCCGGCCCTTGCCGGTGTCCTTGCCGGTCAGCCGGCCCTCGGCCGGCTCGATCACCACGGCGCCGCGCTGGCGCAGGGTGGCGACGTTGGCGCGGGTGGCGGCGTGCTCCCACATCTCGGTGTGCATCGCCGGCGCGAACACGACCGGGCACCGGGCGGTGAGCAGCGTGTTGGTGAGCAGGTCGTCGGCCAGCCCGTGGGCCGCCTTGGCCAGCAGGTCGGCCGTGGCCGGGGCGACCACGACGAGGTCGGCCGCCTGGCCGATCCGGACGTGCGGGACCTCGTGCACGTCGTGCCACACCTCGGCGGAGACCGGCTTGCCGGACAGCGCGGCCCAGGTGGCGGATCCGACGAACTCCAGCGCGGCCGCCGTCGGCACGACCGTGACGTCGTGCCCGGACTCGGTGAACCGGCGGGTCAGCTCACAGGCCTTGTACGCCGCGATCCCGCCGGAGACCCCGAGAACGACACGGGGCCGCGTCCCGGATCGGGACGCGGCCTCATCGTCGTGGATCGTGGTCATCCGACCCGTCGAGTCACTCGTTGTTCGAGGTGAAGGACGCCTCGAGCGATGCCTGACGGGCGGCCTCCTCCTCGGCGGCCAGCTCGGCCGGGTCGACGTCCTCGCAGGTCAGGAGGTCGTCGTTGATCTCGCGCAGGGCGATCGAGAGCGGCTTCTCCTGGACGTGGGTGTCCACGAGCGGGCCGACGTACTCGAGCAGGCCCTCACCGAGCTGGCTGTAGTAGGCGTTGATCTGACGGGCTCGCTTCGCGCTGTACAGGACCAGCTTGTACTTGCTGTCGGTCTTGGTGAGCAGGTCGTCGATCGAGGGGTTGGTCACGCCCTCGGCGGCGATGTTGGGTGCAGACACGCGTGAGCCTCACAAGGAGTCGGTTGGATTGTGCTCGGGCCCGAGCGTCATCAAGGCTACCAACTGCTCCGCCGCATCACGAACTTCGCGATTGACCACCGTCACGTCGAACTCCGTCTCGGCGGCCAGCTCCTCGCGCGCGGTGACGAGTCGACGGGTCCGTTCCTCCTCGGTCTCGGTGCCGCGGCCGACGAGGCGGCGTACGAGCTCCTCCCACGACGGAGGCTTGAGGAAGACGAACAGCGCGTCCGGCATGGTCTCGCGGACCTGGCGGGCGCCCTGCAGGTCGATCTCGAGCATCGCGTGCCGGCCGGCGGCCAGTGCCTCGTCGACCGGCGCTCGCGGCGTGCCGTACTTCGCCTTCCGGTGCACCACCGCCCACTCGAGCAGCTCGCCCCGCTCGACCATGGCGTCGAACTCCTCGTCGGAGACGAACCAGTAGTGGACGCCGTTGACCTCACCCGGTCGCGCGGGTCGGGTGGTCGCCGACACCGAGATCCAGATCTCGGGGTGGGTCTGGCGGACCGTGGCCGCGACCGTGCCCTTCCCGACCGCGGTCGGACCGGCCAGCACGACCAGTCGGGACCGGGTGGTGGCCTGCTGGGCGGCCTCTGGCACGCCCTCAGTCACGCTCGGCGAACTCGCGCTCGAGCGCGGCCACCTGCTTCGCGCCCAGCCCGCGCACGCGGCGGCTCTCGGCGATCCCGAGCTTCTCCATCAGCTGGCGGGCGCGGACCTTGCCGAGACCGGGCATGGACTGCAGCAGCTCCAGCACCCGCATCTTCCCGATCACTTCGTTCTGCTCGCCCGCGCGAAGCACGTCGACGATCGAGGCACCCGAGTGCTTGAGGCGGTTCTTGACCTCGGCCCGTTCCCGTCGGGAGGCGGCGGCCTTGTCGAGTGCTGCCTGTCGCTGTTCGGGAGTGAGGGGAGGCAGTGCCACGGGTGCTGAATCCTTTGGCGAGGGTGTCGATGGACCACGGATCGGGCCGATGAGTCGTCACCCTAGTCAGTAGGTAAACCGGCGGCAATCTGTCGGCAATCCTTCAGAGGCTCAACGGCGTCTGGCACACGTCGCGCGCCTGCTGTTCCAGCCCCTGCAGGGATTGCTGGGTCTCGGCGGAGCCCACGCGGTCGGCCGCGTCGGCGATGGCGGCGAGGTCGTCCTCGCCGAGTCCTTCGGGCGGCTGCTTCGGATCGAAGGTCTCGGGATCGACGCCCGCGTCGTCGAGCGCCTGCTGGAGACCCTCGATGCTGCTCACCACCTGCTGCCACTCGTCGGTGATGTCGTCGGGCGCCTGCTCCTGGAGCTCGCGGTAGGCCGGGAGTGCGTCGAGCAGCGCGGTCTGTCCGCCCTCGGCCGCGAGCTCCCCGAGCTCGGCCTGGTGGTCCTTCACCGCCTCGCAGTACTTCTCCTTGTCGGACGCGCAGCCCGTCGCTCCGGCGGCGGTGACGAGGAAGAGCAGGATCGCGAGCGCAGTTCTCATCCGGCGAGCCCGGCGAGGTCGTCGTTGGCCCGGCGTACGCCGTCGCGCAGGGCGTCGGGGTCCGGCCCGAGGGCGAGCAGCTCGCGCGACGAGCTGGCCAGGACGGCACCCGACGCGGCACCGAAGATCCGCCGGATGTCGGCGGGCGTGCCCCCCTGCGCGCCGTACCCCGGGGCGAGCAGCGGGCCGTTGATGTCGAGCCGTTCACCGGTCTCGCCGATCGTCGCGCCGACCACCGCGCCGAACGAACCGAGCGGGTCGGCGCCGTCGTTGAGGCGGCGCAGGCCGTCGAGCACCCCGCCGGCGACGGTGCCGCCGTCGGTGCGGGTGGCGTGCTGCACCTCGGGGCCCTCCTTGTTGGACGTCAGCGCGAGCACGAACACCCCGGCTCCGTGTCGGCTGGCGGTGTCGAAGAGCGGGTCGAGCGAGCCGAGTCCGAGGTACGGGCTGGCGGTGATCGCGTCGGCGGCGAGCGGCGACGCCGGGTCGAGGTAGGCGTCGGCGTACGCCTGCGAGGTCGAACCGATGTCACCGCGCTTCACGTCGAGCAGCACCAGCGACCCGGCCTCCCGCGCGGTGGCGATCACGCGTTCCAGGACCGCGATGCCGCGGCTGCCGAAGCGCTCGTAGAACGCCGACTGCGGCTTGACCACCGAGGTGTACGGCGCCACCGCCTCGACCGCGCCCAGCGCGAACCGCTCGAGCCCGGCCACGTCGTCGTCCAGCCCCCACTGGCGCAGCAGCGCTCCGTGCGGGTCGATGCCGGCGCAGAACGGGCCGCGGTCGCGCAGCGCCGCGTGCACCCGCTTCCCAAATGGAACGTTCATTCGGTTTCCTTCCCGGACAGAAGAACGGTCATTCGTTTTCCTCCAGCTCGGTCACCAGCCGGGACGCGGCGGTGGGGTCGTGCAGCAGCGCCGTGCCGACCTGGACCGCCCGGGCGCCGGCGGCCAGGAACGCGCGCGCCGCATCGGCGTCCGCGACTCCCCCGCAGCCCACGATCTGCGCGTCCGGCAGCTCGGCGTGGACCTCGGCGACGCACCGCAGCGCCAGCGGGCCGATGGCGGGACCGCTCAGCCCCCCGGGCCGCCCGTCGGGCAGCGCGGCCGGCAGCGCGTTGCCGACCACCACGGCGTCCGCGCCGGCGTCGAGGACGGTGCGGGCGCTCTCGACCACCCGCACGACGTCGGAGCGGATCTTGGCCAGCACGGCCATGCCGCGCGGCAGGTCGCGCTTCACCGCCGCGACCACGCTCGCGGCGTGGAACGGCTCGCGGACGTCGAAGACCTGAGTACCGGTGGCGTCGGGAGCCGACAGGTTCACCTCGATCCCGGTGACGCCGGGCGACCGGCCGATCCGCCGGGCGAGCTCGGCGTACTCCCCCAGCGACCGGCCCGCGATGGACACGAAGGTACGCACGCCCTGCTGGGCCAGCCAGGTCAGCTCCGTGGCCAGGAAGTGGTCGATGCCGGGGTTCTGCAGCCCGATCGCATTCACGAGACCCGACGGGGTCTCGACGATCCGCGGCGCCGGCCCACCGGCCCGGGCGTTGACGGTGATCGAGCGGGTGACGAAGCCGCCGAACGCGGTCAGGTCGGCGTACGACGCGAGCTCACGGCCGGTGCCGCCGCAGCCGGAGGCCACCAGCACGGGGCTGGGCAGGGTGAGGCCGGCCAGCTCGACCGTCATCGGACGGGCTCCAGGTCGGCCCAGCGCACGCGGTCGCCGCGGAACACCGGTCCGTCGGTGCACGCGCGGACCATGCGGCCGACGCCGTCCTCGCCCACGACCGGGACGGCGCAGCCCTGGCACAGCCCGGTCGCGCAGGTCATCGCCGCCTCGACGGCGGTCTGGCTCCAGGCACCCGAGCCCTCGGCGGCCTCGGCGACGGCGTGCAGCATCGCGGCCGGTCCGGAGCCGTAGACCACCTCGGCACGCGCCTGCTCGAGCACCTCGGGCAGCACCCCGGGCACGTCGCCGCGTACGCCGACCGACCCGTCGGCGGTGACCACGGTGACCGCGCGCGCCGAGCGCCGGGCCTCCAGTGCTGACAGCAGGTGCGCCTCGTCCGTACCGGCGACGACCAGGGTCACCGCGCACTCGCGCTCGCGGAGCCGTTCGGCGAGCGGGAAGAGCGGCGCCGCGCCGTACCCCTGGCCGACCAGCACACAGCTGACCGGCTCCTTCGGCAGCGCGAACGGGCGGCCGAGCGGCCCGGTGACGGCGAGCCGACCACCCACCCGGAGCTCGGTCAGCCAGCGGGTGCCGGGGCCGACCGGCTCGACGACCACCTCGATGGTCGCGCCGTACCCGCCCGTGGGCTTCACCCGATGGATCCACATCGCGCGCCGTCCGAGCCGTCCCGGGCCGGCGGACAGGGCGACGAACGTGCCCGGACGGAAGCGCTCGGGTACGCCGGCGGCGGCCAGGGTGAGGTGGTGGTAGGCGCCGATGCGCTTGCTCGCCAGCACCTCGCCGGTGACGTGCACGGGTCCACGAGGCTGGTCGGTCATGCCGCCCCGGACGGGCCCGCCAGTCCGCGCAGCAGGCGTCGGGGCCACAGCGGTCCTTCGTAGACGAACGCGGTGTAGGCCTGGACGAGCGTGGCGCCGGCGTCGAGCCGGGCGCGAGCGTCGTCGACGGTGGTGATGCCGCCGACCGAGACGAGGGTGAGCTGGTCACCGACGCGGCCCGCCAGGAGCCGGAGCACCTCCAGCGAGCGCTCCGTCAGTGGCCGGCCGGAGAGCCCACCGGCACCGATCTCGCGGACCACGGCCGGGTCGCTGGCGAGCCCGTCGCGGCTGATCGTGGTGTTCGTGGCGATGATCCCGTCGAGACCCAGCGCCCCGGCCAGGTCGGCCACGGCGAGCACGTCGGCGTCGTCGAGGTCGGGAGCGATCTTCACCAGCAACGGCACCCGGCGTCCCCGGCCCTCCGTCGCGTCGTCGGCGGTGGCCCGGACGGCAGCGAGCAAGGGTTCCAGCTTCTCGACGGCCTGGAGGTCGCGCAGGCCGGGGGTGTTCGGCGAGCTGACGTTGACCACGAGGTAGTCGGCGTACGGCGCCAGCAGCCGCGCGCTCTTCTCGTAGTCACCGACGGCCTGGTCCTCGGGCACGACCTTGGTCTTGCCGATGTTGACTCCCAGGACGGGTCCGGGTCTCGACAGGCTCGACCGGCGTCGGGCGAGGCGCTGCGCGACGACCTCGGCGCCGTCGTTGTTGAAGCCCATCCGGTTCACGACCGCTCGGTCGGCCGGCAGCCGGAACAGCCGGGGCTGGTCGTTGCCGGGCTGGGGCTCGCCGGTCACGGTGCCGATCTCGACGTGGCCGAAGCCGAGGGCGGCCAGGGCGTCGATGCCGACGGCGTTCTTGTCGAAGCCGGCGGCGAGCCCGAGCGGGTTGGGGAAGGTGAGGCCCATCGCGGACACCGGTCTCGACGGGCTCGTCCGACGTCGGTCGATGCCCGCCAGAGCGGGCCGCGCCGCCCGGATGGCGCGGAACGCCGTGTGGTGGGCACGCTCGGCGTCGGTCCGGGTGAGGACCTTGTCGAACAGCCGGTGGTAGAAGGTCAACGGGCGGCCCACTCCTGCAGCGACCGGACGCCGATGTCGCCGGACCGCATCGCCTCGATGCCCTGGACGGCGGCCCCGAGCCCCTGGACGGTGGTGATGCACGGGATGTTGCCCATCACGGCGGCGGTGCGGATCTCGTAGCCGTCGACGCGGGCCGACCCACCGCGCGTGGACCCGTGCGGGGTGTTGATCACCAGGTCGATGTCGCCGGACAGGATCATCTGCACCGTGGTCGGCTCGCCGTTCGGGCCGGTGCCCTCGAAGTGCTTGCGGACCACGGTCGCCGGTACCCGGTTGCGGCGCAGCACCTCGGCCGTGCCCTGGGTCGCGAGGATCTCGAAGCCGAGCTCGGAGAGCACCTTGATCGGGAAGATCATGTGCCGCTTGTCGCGGTTGGCCATGCTGACGAAGACCCGCCCGCTCGTCGGCAGCGAGCCGAACGCGGCGGCCTGCGCCTTCGCGAACGCGGTCCCGAAGTCGGAGTCGAAGCCCATCACCTCACCGGTGGACTTCATCTCCGGCCCGAGGATGGTGTCGACCTGCTTGCCGTCGGGGGTGCGGAACCTGTTGAACGGCATCACGGCCTCCTTGACGGCGATCGGCTGGTCGGGCGGCAGCGAGCCGCCGTCACCCTGCGCGGGCAGCACGCCGGCCGCGCGCAGGGACGCGATCGACTCCCCCAGCATCACCCGGGCGGCCGCCTTGGCGAGCGGCACCGCCGTCGCCTTGGAGACGAACGGCACCGTGCGCGAGGCCCGTGGGTTCGCCTCGAGCACGTAGAGCACGTCGGAGCCCAGCGCGAACTGGATGTTGATCAGTCCGCGTACGCCGACCCCGCGCGCGATCGCCTCGGTCGCCTCGCGGATCCGCTCGATCTCCGCCTCGCCGAGGGTGATCGGCGGGAGCGCGCACGAGGAGTCGCCGGAGTGGATGCCGGCCTCCTCGATGTGCTCCATGACGCCGCCGAGGTAGAGGTCCTCGCCGTCGTACAGCGCGTCCACGTCGATCTCGACCGCGTCGTCGATGAACCGGTCGACCAGCACCGGGTGCTCCGGCGAGATCGCCGTGGCGCGCTCGATGTAGGCGCGGAGCGCGTCGTCGTCGTAGACGATCTCCATGCCCCGACCGCCGAGCACGTACGACGGCCGCACCAGCACCGGGTAGCCGATCTCGGCCGCGATCTCCTGGGCCTCGCCGAACGACGACGCCAGGCCGTGCTTCGGCGCGGGCAGCCCGGCCTCGTGCAGCACCCGGCCGAACGCCCCCCGCTCCTCGGCGAGGTGGATCGCCTCGGGAGTCGGTCCCGACGATCGGGACCTCGGCGTCGGCCAGCCCCTGCGCGAGTCCGAGCGGCGTCTGCCCGCCGAGCTGGCAGATGACGCCGGCGATCGGGCCGGCCTGCGTCTCGGCGTGCACGATCTCGAGCACGTCCTCGAGCGTCAGCGGCTCGAAGTAGAGCCGGTCGGAGGTGTCGTAGTCGGTCGAGACGGTCTCGGGGTTGCAGTTGACCATGATCGTCTCGTAGCCGGCCTCCGACAGCGCGAGCGACGCGTGCACGCAGGAGTAGTCGAACTCGATCCCCTGCCCGATCCGGTTCGGACCGGAGCCGAGGATGATCACCGCCGGGCGCTCGCGCGGCGCGACCTCGGTCTCCTCGTCGTACGTCGAGTAGTGGTACGGCGTGGCCGCGGCGAACTCGGCCGCGCAGGTGTCGACGGTCTTGTAGACCGGCCGGATGCCCAGCGCGTGCCGGACCCCGCGCACGACGTCGGAGCTGAAGCCGCGGATCTTGCCGACCTGGTCGTCGGAGAAGCCGTGCCGCTTGGCCCGCCGCAGCAGCCCGGGCGTCAGCTCGGAGGCCTCCGCGAGCTCGCCGGCGACCTCGTTGATGAGCATCAGCTGGTCGACGAACCACGGGTCGATGCCGGTCGCCTCGAAGATCTCTTCCGGCGTCGCCTCGGCCCGGATCGCGTCCATGACCTTCTTCAGCCGGCCGTCGTGCGGGACCTTGATCTCCTCGAGCAGGGCAGCCTTGTCGAGGTCGACCCACTCCTTGCGCCAGTCGAAGACGGCGTCCTTGCTCTCCAGGGAGCGCAGCGCCTTCTGGAGGGCCTCGGTGAAGTTGCGGCCGATCGCCATCGCCTCGCCGACCGACTTCATGTGGGTGGTCAGGGTCGGGTCGGCGCCGGGGAACTTCTCGAACGCGAACCGCGGCACCTTCACCACGACGTAGTCCAGTGACGGCTCGAAGCTCGCCGGGGTCTCGCGCGTGATGTCGTTGGGGATCTCGTCGAGGGTGTAGCCGATCGCGACCTTGGCCGCGATCTTCGCGATCGGGAACCCGGTCGCCTTCGACGCCAGCGCACTCGACCGCGACACCCGCGGGTTCATCTCGATCACGACCAGCCGGCCGTCGCGCGGGTTCACGGCGTACTGGATGTTGCAGCCGCCGGTGTCCACGCCGACCGAGCGGATGATCCCGATCGCCATGTCGCGCATGTGCTGGTACTCGCGGTCGGTCAGCGTCATCGCCGGCGCGACGGTGATCGAGTCGCCGGTGTGCACGCCCATCGGGTCGAGGTTCTCGATCGAGCACACGATCACCACGTTGTCCTTGGTGTCGCGCATGACCTCGAGCTCGTACTCCTTCCAGCCGAGGATCGACTCCTCCAGGAGCACCTCGGTGGTCGGGCTCGCGGCCAGGCCGGTGCCGGCGATCCGGCGCAGGTCCTGCTCGTCGTAGGCCATGCCCGAGCCGGTGCCGCCCATGGTGAACGACGGGCGCACCACCATCGGGTAGCCGAGGTCGTCGGCGGCTGCGAGGCAGTCGTCGAGCGAGTGGCAGATCGCGCTGCGGGCGACCTCGCCGCCGAGCTCCTCGACGATCTTCTTGAACTGCTGGCGGTTCTCGCCGCGGTTGATGGCCTCGATCGAGGCACCGATCAGCTCGACGCCGTACTTCTCCAGCACGCCGGCCTCGGCCAGCGACATCGCGGTGTTGAGGGCGGTCTGGCCGCCGAGGGTCGCGAGCAGCGCGTCGGGGCGCTCCTTCTCGATCACCTTCTCGACGAACTCCGGCGTGATCGGCTCGACGTACGTCGCGTCGGCGAACTCCGGGTCGGTCATGATCGTGGCCGGGTTGGAGTTCACCAGCACCACGCGCAGGCCCTCGGCCTTGAGCACCCGGCAGGCCTGGGTGCCGGAGTAGTCGAACTCGCACGCCTGGCCGATGATGATCGGCCCGGAGCCGATCACCAGGACCGACGAGATGTCCTCGCGCTTGGGCACTCAGCCCTCCCCCTCGGAGTCCATGAGCTCACAGAACCGGTCGAACAAGTACGCCGCGTCGTGCGGGCCGGCGGCGGCCTCGGGGTGGTACTGCACCGAGAACGCCTTCAGCTCCCCGTCGGCGTCCCGCAGCTCGAGGCCCTCGACCACGTCGTCGTTGAGGCAGACGTGGCTGACCGTGGCCACGCCGTACGGCGTCTCGGTCGCGCCGTCGAGGGGCGCGTCCACCGCGAAGCCGTGGTTGTGCGCGGTGACCTCGACCTTGCCGGTGGTGCGGTCCATGACCGGCTGGTTGATGCCGCGGTGGCCGTACTTCAGCTTGTAGGTGCCGAACCCGAGCGCCCGGCCGAAGAGCTGGTTGCCGAAGCAGATCCCGAAGTACGGCACCCCCTCGGCCAGCGCGCCGCTGCAGCAGCTCGATCTGGTGCGTCGTCGCTGCCGGGTCGCCCGGCCCGTTGGAGAAGAACAGCCCGTCGGGCCGCACCGCGAGCACGTCGTCGAGCGACGCGGTCGCGGGCAGCACGTGCACCTCGCAGCCGCGCTCGGCCATCCGGGCCGGCGTCATCGTCTTGATGCCGAGGTCGACGGCCGCGACCGTGAACCGCTTCTCCCCGCTCGCCGGGACGACGTACGTCTCGGCGGTCGACACCTCGCCGGCCAGCTCGGCGCCGGCCATCTCGGACGACGCCAGCACCCGCTCCAGCAACCGGTCGGGATCGGCCTCGGTGGTCGAGATCCCGACCCGCATCGCCCCGCGCTCGCGCAGGTGGCGGGTCAGGGCGCGGGTGTCGACCCCGGAGATGCCGACCACGCCCTGGGCGCGCAGCTCGTCGTCGAGCGAGCGCCGCGAGCGCCAGTTGGACGGCACCCGGGCCGGGTCGCGCACGACGTACCCGGCGACCCAGATCTGCCGCGACTCCGGGTCCTCGTCGTTGACGCCGGTGTTGCCGATGTGCGGAGCCGTCATCACCACGACCTGGCGGTGGTACGACGGGTCGGTCAGCGTCTCCTGGTAGCCGGTCATGCCGGTGTTGAAGACCGCCTCGCCGAACGTCTCGCCCTCGGCGCCGTAGGCGTCACCGTGGAAGGTCCTCCCGTCCTCGAGGACCAGCAGGGCTCCGGTCATGCGAGCTTCCCGTCGAGCACGGTCGCCTTGCCGCGCAGGAACGTCGCGACCACGCGGCCCGGCAGCTCCATCCCGGCGTACGGCGTGTTCCGCGACAGCGACGCGGACTCGGACGCCTCGATCACCCGGCGGGCCGACGGGTCGTAGAGGACGACGTTGGCGGGTGCGTTCTCGACCAGGCCCTGGCCGTGGTCGGAGACCCGGCCGATCCGGGCGGGCGCGGCCGACATCCGCTCGGCGACTCCGGCCCAGTCGAGCAGGCCGGGGTCGACCATCGTCTCCTGCACGATCGACAGCGCGGTCTCGAGGCCGAGCATCCCGAACGCCGCGGCCGCCCACTCGCAGTCCTTGTCCTCGTGGGGGTGCGGGGCGTGGTCGGTGGCGACGATGTCGATGGTGCCGTCGGCCAGCCCGGCCCGCAGCGCCTCCGACGTCGGTCTGCGAGCGCAGCGGCGGGTTGACCTTGTAGATCGGGTCGTACGTCGCGGCCAGGTCGTCGGTCAGCAGCAGGTGGTGGGGGCACACCTCGGCGGTGACGTTCCAGCCCTTCTCCTTGGCCTGGCGCACGATCTCCACCGAGCCCGCGGTCGACACGTGGCACACGTGCAGCCGCGAGCCGACGTGGGCGGCGAGCAGGCAGTCGCGGGCGATGATCGCCTCCTCGGCGACCGCCGGCCAGCCCGGCGAGCCCGAGCCGCCCGGAGAGCTCGCCCTCGTTCATCTGGGCGTTCTCGGTCAGCCGCGGCTCCTGGGCGTGCTGGGCGATCACGCCGTCGAACGCCTTGACGTACTCGAGCGCCCGGCGCATCAGCAGCGGGTCGCTCACGCACTTGCCGTCGTCGGAGAACACCCGCACCCGCGCGGCCGAGTCGGCCATCGCGCCGAGCTCGGCGAGCTTCTCGCCGGCCAGGCCGACGGTCACCGCACCGATCGGGAAGACGTCGCAGTAGCCGGCCTCGCGGCCGAGCCGCCAGACCTGCTCGACGACGCCGGCGGTGTCGGCGACCGGGTCGGTGTTGGCCATCGCGTGCACGGCGGTGAAGCCGCCGAGCGCCGCGGCGTGGGTGCCGGACTCGACGGTCTCGGCGTCCTCGCGGCCCGGCTCGCGCAGGTGGGTGTGCAGGTCGACCAGGCCGGGCAGGGCGACGAGACCGGTCGCGTCGATGATCTCGGCGCCCTCCGCCTCCAGGCCGGTCGCCGATCTGCCTGACGACGCCGTCCTCGAGCAGGAGGTCGGTCGGCTCGCCGCCGAGGACGGCGGCGTTCTTGATCAGGTAGGTGGTGCTCATTCTTCTCCCCCAACGGTCGAGACGGCGGGCTCGGAGCCGCCCAGCAGCAGGTACAGGACGGCCATCCGGACGGCGACGCCGTTCGTGACCTGTTCGACGATGACCGACCGGTCGGAGTCGGCGACGTCGGCGGTGATCTCCATCCCGCGGACCATCGGGCCGGGGTGCATGACGATCGTGTGGTCCTGCAGCGTGGCCATCCGGCGGCCGTCGAGGCCGTAGCGGCGGGAGTACTCGCGCGCGGTCGGGAAGAACGAGTCGTGCATCCGCTCGCGCTGGACCCGCAGCATCATGACCGCGTCGGCCTTGGGGATCACCGCGTCGAGGTCGTACGACGTCTCGACCGGCCAGCCGTCCACGCCCACCGGCAGCAGCGTGGGCGGCGCGACCAGCGTCACCTCGGCGCCCAGCGTGCGCAGCAGCAGCGCGTTGGACCGGGCCACCCGGCTGTGCAGCACGTCGCCGACGATGGCGACCCGGCGGCCGTCGAGGCCGCCGCCGTCCTTGGCGGCGAGGTGGCGCCACATGGTGAACGCGTCGAGCAGCGCCTGGGTGGGGTGCTCGTGGGTGCCGTCGCCGGCGTTGACCACGCTCGAGCGGACCCACCCGGAGTTGGCCAGCCGGTGCGGCGCGCCGCTCGCCGAGTGGCGGACCACGACCGCGTCGGCCCCCATCGCCTCGAGCGTCAGCGCGGTGTCCTTGAGGCTCTCGCCCTTCGAGAGCGAGGACCCCTTGGCCGCGAAGTTGATCACGTCGGCCGAGAGCCGCTTGGCCGCGGCCTCGAACGAGATGCGGGTGCGGGTGGAGTCCTCGAAGAAGAGGTTCACCACGGTGCGTCCGCGCAGCGCGGGCAGCTTCTTGATCGGCCGGTCGGCCAGCGACCGCAGCTCCTCGGAGGTCTTCAGCACGAGCTCGGCGTCGTCGCGGGACAGGTCCCCGGCGCTCAGCAGGTGTCGCTTCATGCCCGTGCTCCTTCGCTGGCTGTTACGTCGGTGGCGAGGATGGTGACGGCGTCGGCCTCGTCGATGCCCTCGAGGTGGACGCTGACCCGCTCGACGAGCGAGGTCGGAAGGTTCTTGCCGACGAAGTCGGCCCGGATCGGCAGCTCGCGGTGGCCGCGGTCGACCAGGACCGCCAGCTGCACGGCCTGCGGTCGACCGACGTCGTTGAGGGCGTCGAGCGCGGCCCGGATGGTGCGGCCGGAGAAGAGCACGTCGTCGACGAGGACGACGACCTTGCCGTCGACCCCGCCGGGTGGGATCTCGGTCGGCATCAGCGTGCGCGCCGGCTTCATCCGCAGGTCGTCGCGGTACATCGTGATGTCGAGCGAGCCGACGGGCACGGCGTACCCCTCGACCGTGGAGATCTTGTCGGCGACCCGGTGGGCCAGCGGGACCCCGCGGCTCGGGATACCGAGCAGCACCAGGTCGTGGGCGCCCTTGTTGCGCTCGAGGATCTCGTGGGAGATGCGGGTCAGTGCCCGGTTGATGTCGGAGCCGTTGAGAACGACGCGGCCCGCGTCGGTGGTGGACCGTGGTGGACTGAGCGTCCGAAGGTGCGGTCATGAGCCGCTTGACCTCCTTCTCCGCCTCACGGGACGGTTCTTTAAAGGGAGTCGAACGAGGCCGACCCTATCAGCCGGAACCCCTCAATCCGAGATGGCGACCAGCACCTTTCCGACCGCGCCGTTCTCGACCGCGTCGTGGGCCGCGGCGGTCTCCGTCGAGCGGGTAGTGGTGCAGGGGCAGACCGGCCGCCTCGCCCACCTGCAGCGCTCCGTCGGCGACCGCCTCGGTGACGTCCGCGAGGGCGTTCGACACGAGCTCGGGCCGCAACGTGTAGAGGATGAGGAACTGGAACCGGAGGTTCTTCCCGAACGCCGCCCGCAGCGGCATCGTCAGCTCGTCGCCGCCGTTGTTGGCGTAGATCGACACCAGCCCGTGCACCTTGACCACCTCGAGGTCGATGCCGATGTTCTGCGCGGGGGCGACCTCCACGGCGATGTCGACCCCGTCCGGTGCGATGTCGAGGATCTGCCTGGTCGCGTCCGTCTCCCGGTAGTTCACGACGTGGTGGGCACCCGCGGCCCGTGCGAGCGCAGCCTTCTCGTCGCTGCTGACGGTGGTGAGGACCGTGGCGCCTGCCCAGCGGGCGAGCTGGATCGTCGCGTTGCCGACGGCGCCGGCACCTCCCGCCACCAGCACCGTCCTGCCGTCGAGGGCGCCGGGCGCGAGCCGCGAGGGACCATCCTCGAGGGCCGTCAGCGCCCGATGGGCCGTCACGGCCGGTACGCCGATGCTCGCGCCCAGGTCGAAGTCGGCGTTGTCGGGAAGCGCTCCGACGTGGCCGACCGGCTGGACTGTGTACTCCGCGGTGGCGCCGTACGCGCGGCCGTGCTGGGCCAGCACCAGCCAGACCCGCTGACCCACCTCGAGCCCGGTCACCCCGTCTCCCACGGCGTCGACCACCCCGGATCCGTCCTGGCCGGGGGTGACCTCGTCGTAGCCCGACATCATCCCGGCCCGGAACTTCCAGTCGGTCGGGTTCACCCCGGCGCGCACCATGCGCACGCGGACCTCGCCCGGCCCGGGCTCGGGCAGGTCGCGATCGACGACCTGAAGCACGGAGGACGGACCGGTCTCGGTGTAGACGACTGCGCGCATGCCGCCGACGCTACCCGGGCGTCCCGGCATGGCCGGGTGGGGTTGCCCGGCGCGCGTTCGGCCCCATCCGGAACGCGCGCCGGGCGGCTCGTGGTGGCTAGAGCATGCTGGACATGCCGGCGCAGGCCCGGAGCCAGGCCGTGCGGGTGCCCTCGGAGAGCTGCGCGTAGGGCACCACCGAGCCGGCGACGAGCACCGGGTCGTAGGGCACGCGGAAGACGTACTTGGTGCGCTGCTCGTAGACCTGGACCAGGTCATGGGCGAGCTGCTGGTCGACCTGGTGGGACGGGTCGGACAGCACGGTCACGGTCTTGTGCTTGAGGTCGGCGTACCCGGCGTCCTGGAGGGCGTCGAGCATCCACAGGCCGCTGTAGCCGGTGTCCTCGCGCACCGTGCTGGTGACGACCAGCAGGTCGGCGGACTCGGCGGCGGCGAGCCAGTTCTCGGCCCGCATGTTGTTGCCGGTGTCGACCAGGATCACCCGGTAGAACCGCTCGAGGAGCTGGTGGACGGCGGTGAAGTCCTGCGCCCGGATCATCCCGGTGACGTCGGGCCGCTCGTCGGAGGCCAGGACGTCGAAGTGGGCGTCGCCCTGGGAGCGCACGAACGCGCCGAGGTCGCCGATCCGGGCCTGGTAGACGTCGCTGAACTTCTCGAGGTCCTCCAGCAGCTCGCGCGTGGTGTTGCGGTGGGTGCTGCGGGTGCCGCGGATGCCGAGCGTGCCGCGGGTCTCGTTGTTGTCCCACGCGACGACCCCGCCGCCGCGGACGGTGCCGAAGGTGTAGCCCGCGGCGAGCACGCCCGTGGTCTTGGCGGCACCGCCCTTGGGGTTCATGAACGCGATCGTGCGGGGGCCGTCGAAGTCGCGCTGGATCGAGCGCCGGTCCTGCTCGAAGGAGAGCTCGGCCGGGCCCATCTTGGGCGCGATGGCGCCGCCGGTCCACCTGCGGACCTTGCCCCGCCAGCCCCAGGTGGCCGGGCCGATCTCGACCTGCTCGGAACGGCGGTCGAGGAAGTCCGTCGCGGTCATGAAGCGGCGCGGGCCGTCGGCCTCGCCGTCGGCGTCCGCCTCGGGCGTGGCCGGCTGTTCGGGGGCCGGCTGGGCGACCGGCTGGGCGACTGGCTGGGCGACCGGCTGGGCGGGCTGCGCGGCCACGGGCGGAGGGGTGGGCGCGGCCTGGTAGACCGGCTCCTGTGCGGGCGGCCCGGTCGGCGCGGCCGGGTCGGGCGTGGCCCAGCCATGGCCGGTCGGGGGCGGCGCCTGCTGCGGCTGCTGCGGCTCCGATGCACGCACCTGGGTGTGCTCCGCCGTCTGCGTGCCCGGCATCGGATCGGTGAGTGGATCCCCATGAGGCGCGGGCGGGAGGGCCTCTGCCTGCCGCAGCCGCGCATCGGAGTACGCCGCGAACTCCTCGCTGGTGTACAGCCGCTCGCTGGTGTCCGGCTCGAGCTCGTGCCAGCCGTTCTGCGGCTGGTCCTGCCCGTTCGGCGTGCTGTCCGACGCATGGTCCGACCGGTGGGCCGGCTGGCCGTGGGTCTGGTCCTGGGACATGGGGTTCCCCTCGTGCAGATGGCAGGCGCGCACTCCCTCGTATGGCACGCGTCCTACCCCCACCTTCACCCGAAACCGGGGAAGTTAAACACTTGGGCCTCAGCAACCCCAGTTCTGTCAGCCAGTTCTGTCAGCCCAGGTCCGCGAGCGCGGTCTCGATCGCCCGGTGGAACGTCGGGTAGGCGAAGTGCATGGTCCGCAGGCTCGCGACGGGGATCTCGCCGTGCACCGCGGCCGCGATCAGGCCCAGCACCTCGCCGCCGGACGGCCCCACGGCCGTGCCGCCCACCAGGACCCCGCGGCCACGGTCGGCGACCAGCTTGATCACGCCCTCGTTGCCCGCCTTGTGGATGAACCCCCGGCTCGACTCCTCGAGCTTCGCGAGCCCCGTGCCCACGTCGAGCCCCCGATCGCGGGCCTGGCTCTCGGTGAGCCCGACGGCGCCGACCTCGGGGTCGGTGAAGGTCACCCGGCTGACGGAGCGGTAGTCGGCCCACGGCCCGTCCTCGCCGAGCAGGCTGCGGGCGGCCACGGCGTTCTGGTACATCGACACGTGCGTGAACGCGCCCTTTCCGGTGATGTCGCCGATCGCCCAGAGCCGGTCCCCGACCCGCATCTGCTCGTCGGGGTCCAGCGAGCGGGCGCTCGGGTCGAGGCCGACCGAGTCTCGAGGCCGATGTCGGCGAGGTTGGGCCGGCGCCCGGCAGCCACGAGCAGCGCGTCGGCGTCGAGGTCCTCGCCGTCGACGACCAGGCGGAAGCCGCCGTCGTGCGACACCCGCTCGACCTTCACGCCGGTGCGGACGTCGATCCCGTCGCGTGCGAAGGCCCCGCGCACGACCTCGGACGACTCGGGCTCCTCCAGGGCCAGGATCCGGTCGGCGCCCTCGAGCACGGTGACCCGCACCCCGAACCTGCGGAACGCCTGCGCGAGCTCGAGCCCGATCGCACCGCCGCCGATGACGGCGAGGCTCTCGGGCGCCTCGGTCACCCGCATCACCTCGCGGTTGGTCCAGTACGGCGTGTCCGCCAGGCCTTCGATCGGCGGGACGCCCGGCTCGGTGCCGGTGTTGAGGACCACGCCGCGCGCCGCGACGTACTCGTCGTCGTCGACCCGCACCCGGCCCTCGCCGACCAGCCGCCCGTGGCCGCGGACGAACCGCGCTCCTGCCGCCTCCAGCCGCTCGACCGCGACCTTGTCGTCCCAGTCGTCGGTGGCCTCGTCGCGGATCCGGGTCGCGACCGTGCCCCACGCGGCACTGACGTCGGCGTGGCCGGCCAGGTCGTCGACGCGCCGCGCCTCCGCCAGGGAGTCGGCCGCCCGGATCATCATCTTCGAGGGGATGCAGCCGTAGTAGGGACACTCGCCCCCGACCAGCCGCCGGTCCACCCCCACCACGGACAGGCCGCTCCTCGCCAGGGTGGCGGCCAGCGCCTCCCCGCCCGGACCCAGCCCCACCACCACCACGTCGACCTCGTGCGTCGTCATGGGCCCAGCCTTGCACTGTCGGCGCGTTCGCCCGTGTAACGCCGTGTTACTTGCTGTACCCAGGGGGTTGCAGCACCCCGGTTACAGCAAGTAACAGGGCGTTACAGCTGGGGCCAGGCGCGGAATCAGCGCGAGAGGTGCTTGGCCTCGGCGAAGCAGAACAGCCCGTAGCAGCCGATCCCGACCGCGATCACGCCGAGCAGGAACGGCCCGAACGGCTGCTCCAGCACCTGCTGCAGCGCCTGGTCCAGCCCGCCGGACTTCTTCGGGTCGTGGGTGACGGCGGCGTACACGAACAATCCACCGACGATGCCGATGGCGATGCCCTTGGCGCAGTACCCGATCTTGCCGAACCAGACGTACGCCGTCCCGGTCTGGCCACTGGTCCCCTCCGCGGTCAGGTGCTCCTTGAAGCTCTCGGTCCAGGCCAGGACGACGAGCGCGATGCCGATCCCGACGATCACCAGCCCCACGACTCCCACGATCCACGGTCCCGCGGGCAGGTCCATCAGCTTCGTGGTCAGGGAGTCCGTGCCGCCGCTCGAGCCGGCGCCGAGCGCGATGTTTACGGCGCTGACGCCGATCGCGCCGTACACGATCGCCTTGCCCAGCGAGACGATCCGCTTGCCGGTGCGCTTGGCGCCGTCCTCGTCCTGGTGCCCCATGGCGGCCTCGAGCAGCCGCCAGACGACGAGCAGGAACATGCCGAACGCGATCAGCCAGACCAGCCCCTCGCCGAACGGCTGCGACGCCAGCTGCCGGATCGCCCCGTCGCTGGAGGCGTTCTCCGATCGATCGCCGAAGGCCAGCTGCAGGGCCAGCCACGCGATCAGGAGGTGCACGATGCCGAACGCCACGAGCCCCGCCCGGATCAGGTGGTCGAACCAGTCGCTCTGATGTGCGTCGCGGCCGACCCGCTGCGCCTTGTCGGTGATCCCTCCAGAATTACTCACCCCGGGCCTGTACCCATCGGGGGCCGTTTCAAGGGTGGGAGCCGGCGCACAGTCGCGGTCGCGGCATCGGCGCACCGACCCCGAGTTGAGGAAGGATCGCGGGCGTGAAGAAGTACATCCTCTTCGACCATGACGGTGTGCTGGTCGACACCGAACTCTGGTACTTCAAAGCCGGGGAACGCGCCCTCGCGGAGATCGGTTTGACCGTGGACAAGGACCAGTACCTCCGGGACATGGGCCAGGGGCTGGGTACGTGGGCCCAAGCCAGGGCGGCAGGTGTTGACGAACGAACCATCAACAGGCAGCGCGAGGTTCGTGACGCCTACTACCAGGAGTACCTGCGGACCGAGCCCATCGAGATTGACGGCGTCGTCGAAGCTCTCGCCGAGCTGTCGCAGTACGTCGGCATGGCCGTGGTGACGACGGCGAAGCGGGCGGACTTCGAGCTCATCCACCAGGGACGTGAGATCACGCCGTACCTGGACTTCGTCCTTGTCCGCGAGGACTACACGCTCGCCAAGCCCGATCCGGAACCGTATCTGACCGGGTTGAAGCGGTTCGGAGCCGCCAGGGAAGAGGCGCTGGTGGTCGAGGACTCATCCAGAGGGCTGAGCTCGGCAGTGGCGGCCGGTATTGACTGCGCCATCGTCTACAACGACTTCACCAAGTCACAGGACTTCTCGCAGGCTCGCTACCGGATCGAGGCTTTGGCTGAGCTGAGAGACATCGTCCTCGACGCAACCTGACGGCCACACCCAGTCAGAGGCTCGCCTTGTTGCGCAGGATGTGTCCGAGGACACCGTTGACGAACGACGGGGACTCGTCGGTGGACAGGTCGCGGACGAGCGCCATCGCCTCGGTCACGGCCACCGCGTCGGGTACGTCGTCGGCGTACAGCAGCTCGTAGACGCCGATCCGCAGCACGTTGCGGTCGACGGCGGGCATCCGGCCGAGCGTCCAGCCCTGGGAGTACTCCTCGAGCAGCTCGTCGATCCGCGCCTGGTGCTCGGCGACGCCCCGCACCAGGACCGAGGTGTACTCGTTGGTCGGGCCCTCGCCCGCCTCGATGGCGGCGTCGAGCGCCTCGACGGGGTTCTCGGAGCGGAGCTCGGAGGCGAAGAGCAGGTCGAGGGCACGCTTGCGTGCCTTGGACCGGGCGGACACGGCGTCAGCTCTTGACGCGGCCGAGATAGGAGGAGTCGCGGGTGTCGACCTTGACCTTCTCGCCCTGGGAGATGAACAGCGGGACCTGGATCTCGTGACCGGTCTCGAGCGTCGCCGGCTTGGTGCGGCCGGTGGCGCTGTCGCCGGCCAGGCCGGGCTCGGTGAACGTGATCTCGAGCTCGACGGAGGCCGGCATCTCGATGTAGAGGACGCGGCCCTCGTTGGTGGCGACGATGGCTTCCTGGTTCTCGAGCAGGAAGTTCTTCGCGTCGCCGACGAGCTCGGGGGTGATCTCGAGCTGGTCGTAGGTGCCGGTGTCCATGAAGACGTACGACGTGCCGTCGTTGTAGAGGTACTGCATCGTCCGCTTGTCGACGTTCGCCACGTCGACCTTGACGTCGGCGTTGAAGGTCTTGTCGACGGTCTTGCCGGACTCGACGTTCTTCAGCTTGGAGCGCACGACCGCGCCGCCCTTGCCGGGCTTGTGGTGCTGGAACCAGATGACCTGCCAGAGCTGGCCGTCGAGGTTGAGCACCATGCCGTTCTTCAGGTCGTTCGTGGTTGCCATGGGCGCGTGTTCAGCCTTTGCCTGTCGAATGTGGAGTCGAGTGCTGGGAGCGGGGCCCGTACGCCGGGCGCCAGCCGCCGAGTCTATCGGCAGCGGCGCGTCGACTCCTAAACGATCACCCGCTACGCGATCGACCAGACCACCTCGACCTGGACCTTCAGCTCGTCCTCCCCCGCGCGGATCGGCATCTTCAGGTCGGCCAGGGCCGCGCTGCGGTAGCTCTGCAGGTAGACGGGCTGCGGCGCGGGGCGCGGCCGGCGTCCCGACCTCGCGGATGCCGACGACGTCGCCGAGCGCCTGCCCGGTCGCGCCGGCGTACTGCTCGGCCTTCGCGGTGGCCTCCTCGACCGCGGCGTCGCGGGCCTGCTCGAGCACCGCGTCGGGATCGCCGATCTCGAGCCGGATGTTGCGCACCCGGACGCCGTTGCCGCCGGTCTCCACGGCCGCCGCCACCGCGGTGCCGCCCTTCGCCAGCTCCCGCACGTGCACGGTCGCGCGCTGGGTGACGCGGTACCCGGTGAGCACCGGTGGCGAGTACGCCGGGTAGTCGTACTCGGGGTGCATCTGCAGCCCGGTGGTCTGCACATCTGTCTTGGTGACGCCGTGCTTCTCGAGCTCGGCGAGCACGCGGCGCATGGTGGTGCTGGCCGCGGCCAGCGCGTCGTCGAGGTTGTCGCGCTTGGCCGTCACCGACAGCGCGAACGACATCTCGTCGGGGACCGCCGTGGCCTCGCCCGACGCGGTCATCCGGACCAACCGCTGCGGTTCCTGCCCCGTGGCGGACTCCGGCTCCGTCGAGGCCGATGCGGGAGCGCCGACGTCGCCCTGGCCGCCGAGGAGGTACGCCGTCACCAGCCCCAGCAGCACCAGTGCCGCCAGGAGCACGCTCTTCACACTCACCGTCACGCTGCCGTTCATGTCGGACCCTTCCGTCGCCGTGGTGCCAGGTGGGACGGCGGCCGGCGTGGACGGGTTCCTCAGGTCAGGGTCGCGACGTCACCGGCGAGATTGAGGAAGGCAGCGGCGACGACAGCGGCCGCCCCCGCGCGGAGCAGCCAGCGCAGCGCCTCGAGTCGTCCCCAGCCGGGCGGCGGGGGCGCGAACCGCTCGACGAGCAGCGCCAGCACCACGCCGTACGCCGCGGGGATCGCGACGAACAGCGCGACCGTGAGCCCGACCGGCTCGAGCAGCGTGAAGTCCACCCCGTCCGTGTGCACGATCAACGCTCCGACCGGCAGCCCGGCGCCGAGGGCGACCGACGTCAGCCGCCACCACGGCGGCCCGAAGGTCAGGTGCCGGGCGAGCGCATAGACGACGCCCCCGAACGTCCCGAGGAAGCCACCGACGACGAGCAGGTTCAGGGTGCCGGAGAGCGTGAACTGGCCCATCACGAAGCCGTCGTCGCTGACGACCCCGGTGGCCTCCGGGTTGAGCCGGGCCAGCAGGTACATGGCGAGGCGTCCGCCGATGCCGCCGATCACGACGCCCAGCCCGAGCCCGGTCAGCACGATTGCTGCGTTCCGACGCGACGCCGCGAGTGCGGCGTGCATCCGTGAACGCTAGCGGGTCAGCCGGCGGCGATCCGCTCCAGCGCGATCCGGTACCCCTCGATGCCCTGTCCGGCGACCACCTCGACGGCGTACGGCGTCACGACGGAGGTGTGCCGGAACTCCTCGGGGCGCTGGTGGGGGTCGGAGATGTGCACCTCGACCAGCGGCGCGGTGAGCTGGGCGCAGGCGTCGAAGATCGCGTACGAGTAGTGGGTCCATGCGGCGGCGTTGAGGACCACCGGGATGTCGTCGTCGGCGGCGGCGTTCAGCCAGTCGAGCATCTCGCCCTCGTGGTTGGTCTGCCGGACCTCGACGTCGAGTCCCAGGGCGCTCCCCCACCCGACGCACAGGTCGGCGAGCTCGGCGTGGGTCGTGGAGCCGTAGATCTCCGGCTGCCGCCGCCCCAGCCGCCCGAGGTTGGGGCCGTTGAGCACCAGCACCTTCATCGAGAACCCCCGCTCACCAGGTCGTACGCCGCCCGCAGGTGCTCCTCCGAGGGTCCGGCGAGGATGGTCGGCTCGGCCAGCGCACGCAGCACCACGAACCGCAGCTCGGACCCGCGTGCCTTCTTGTCCAGCCGCATCGCGTCGTGGACGGTCTCGAAGTCGGCGCCGTGGTAGCTGGTCGGCAGCCCGACCCGCTCGAGCACCGTCCGGTGCCGCTGCACGACCTCGGCAGGGAGTCCGCTCGTCAGGCGCGCGAGCTCGGCGACGTAGACGCAGCCGATCGCGACCGCCTCGCCGTGCCGCACCTCGAACGACTCGGCACGCTCGATCGCGTGGGCCAGGGTGTGCCCGTAGTTGAGAGCCTCACGACCGGGACCCCCGTCGGCGCCGCCGGCCTCCTTGAGATCCGCCACCACGACGTCGATCTTGACCGCGATCGCACGCTCGACCAGCTCGCGCAGCACCGGCGACCGGGCGTCGAGCGACGCGGGATCGGCTGCCTCGACCAGCTCGAGGATCGCGGGGTCGGCGATGAAGCCGCACTTGACGACCTCGCCCAGGCCGGCGACGAAGTCGGGACGCGGGAGGGAACGCAGCAGGTCGAGGTCGCACACCACGCCCGCGGGCTCGTGGAACGAGCCGACCAGGTTCTTGCCGGCGGCGGTGTTGACGCCGGTCTTGCCGCCCACGGCGGCGTCGACCATCGCGAGCAGCGTGGTCGGGACGTGCACGACCCGCACCCCCCGCAGCCAGGTGGCGGCCACGAACCCGCCCAGGTCCGTGGTCGCGCCGCCGCCGAGCGTCACGACGGCGTCGGAGCGGGTGAACCCGGCCGCACCCAGTGCGTCCCAGCAGGTGGCGGCGACCTCGGCGGTCTTGGCGTGCTCGCCGTCGGGCACCGGCAGCACCGTCAGCTCGTACGCCGCCCCCACGGCGTCGAGGACCGGTGCCGCCACCTCGCGCAGGGAGGACGGGTGGATCACCGCGACCCGCTGGGGCCGGTCGCCGAGCAGCCCCACGACGTCGGCGACGACGCCGTGCCCCACGACCACGTCGTACGGCGAGGCGCCCGCGACCGGGAGCACCGTGCGGTCGCTCATTTCGGGGTCCCCGTTCGAAGCGGAACGAAGTGAGCATTCGAATGGGGTGATTTCATGGCAGTGCCGCCAGGATCTCGCCGGCCACCTCGTCGGGAGTGCGGCCATCGGTGTCGACGGTGAGCGTGGCGAGGGACTCGTAGATCGGGGTGCGCTCGTCGAGGAGCGCCTTGATCCGGCCACGGACGTTGCCCAGGAGCAGGGGGCGCGAGGCGCCGAGGCCGACCCGCTTCACCGCGTCGGACAGCCCGACCCGGAGGAACACCACGGTGTGGCCGTCGAGGAGCTCACGGGTGGCCGGGTCGAGGACCGATCCCCCGCCGAGGGCGAGGACTCCGGTGTGCGTGGCCAGGGCCTCGCGGACCGCCTTGGCCTCCAGGGCGCGGAAGTGGGCCTCGCCGTCGTCGACGAAGATGTCGGCGATGGTGCGGCCCTCGGCGGCCTCGAGGTCGGCGTCGGTGTCGCGCGCGTCGACGTCCCAGGCGGCGGCCACCAGCTCGGCGACCGTGGTCTTGCCCGCGCCCATCGGGCCGACGAGCACGACCCGGGGGCTGGTCGGACCGGTCACCTGAACCTCAGGGTGTCGAGGTAGCTCTCGGCGTTGCGGCGGGTCTCCTGCACCGAGTCGCCGCCGAACTTCTCGACGGCCGCCTCGGCCAGCACCAGTGCGACCATCGCCTCCGCGACGATCCCGGCGGCCGGGACGGCACACACGTCGGAGCGCTGGTGGTGCGCGACGGTCTCCTCGCCGGTGCTGACGTCGACCGTCCGCAGGGCGCGCGGCACGGTCGCGATCGGCTTCATCGCGGCCCGGACCCGCAGGATCTCACCGGTGGTCATGCCGCCCTCGGTGCCACCGGAACGGCCGCTGGTGCGTCGCAGGCCGTCGGCGGTCGGGACGATCTCGTCGTGCGCCAGCGAGCCGGGGGTCGCCGCGAGCGTGAACCCGTCGCCGACCTCGACGCCCTTGATGGCCTGGATGCCCATCAGCGCCCCGGCGAGGCGCGCGTCGAGGCGACGGTCCCAGTGCACGTGGGACCCGAGGCCGGGCGGGAGGCCGTGCACGACCACCTCGACCACGCCGCCGAGGGTGTCGCCCTCCTTGTGTGCCTCGTCGATCCTGGCGACCATCTGCTTGCTCGTGTCGGCGTCGAGGCAGCGCACCGGGTCCTCGTCGAGGCGGGCGACGTCGTCGGGGGCCGGGATCACGCCGTCGGGAGCCCGCACGGCTCCGAGCTCGATGACGTGGGAGACGATCCGCGCACCGACCGCCTGCTCGAGGAAGTTGCTCGCCACCCGGCCCAGCGCGACCCGGGCGGCCGTCTCGCGGGCGGAGGCGCGCTCGAGCACGGGCCGGGCCTCGTCGAAGCCGTACTTCTGCATGCCGACGAGGTCCGCGTGTCCCGGCCGGGGCCGGGTCAGGGCGGCGTTGCGGGCCAGCGCGTCGAGCTCGGCGGGGTCGACCGGGTCGGCCGACATCACCTTCTCCCACTTGGGCCACTCCGTGTTGCCGATCTGGATCGCCACGGGGCCGCCCTGGGACTCGCCATGGCGTACGCCGCCGACGATCGTGACCTCGTCCTGCTCGAACTTCATCCGGGCGCCGCGGCCGTAGCCCAGCCGGCGGCGGGCCAGGGACTCGGCGATGTCGCTCGTGGTCACCCGGACATGGGCGGGCAGCCCCTCCAGGATCGCGACCAGAGAGGGGCCGTGTGACTCGCCCGCGGTCAGCCAACGCAGCATGCGGTCAGTGTTTCACGCGCCGGTTGGAGGGGTTTCAGTCGACGTCGGTGACGAGATAGCCCCAGAGGTCCGCACCCCAGACGATGCCGAGCACCGCGCCGACCAGCATGAACGGTCCGAACGGCAGGGCCTTGCGGTGCACGATCCGCAGCAGCGACAGCAGGCCGCCGCCCACCCCGCCGAGCAGGAACCCGCCGTACACCCCGACCAGGAGCTCGCCCCAGCCGAGGTAGCCCAGCGCGATGCCGAGCACCCCGGACAACCGGACGTCGCCGTAGCCGAGGCCACGGGGGTAGACGAACCAGAGCAGCAGGAACACGCCGCCCGCCACCAGCCAGCCGAGGCCCGCCCGCACCAGGTCGTCGGTGTCGCGCGTGACCAGCCAGCCGACCAGCACGAGCACCACCAGACCGGCGTACGCCGGCGCGATCAGGCGGGTGGGCAGCAGGCGGGTGCGCCAGTCGACGATCGCCAGGGCGACGCCCACGGGCACCAGCGGCACCAGGTAGACGCAGCGGCCAGGCCAGGCCGACCGACCAGCCGATCACGCCGCCGGCGACGCCCGCGGCCACCGCTGACTTCCACGCCAGGCCGGGCGTCGCCGCGATGTCGGCGTAGGCCTCCTTGGGCCCCTCGTCGGCCGGCGCCTCGTCCACGGCTGCTCGGGCGGGGGCTCGGGGACGCTGCGGATCAGGGCCGGCACGAACAGGCCGCCCGCGGCGCTCAGCACCGCAGCGACGAGCGCCGGCCCACGCGGGGTCTGTCACGTGCCGACCTGACGGGCGGCCAGCGCGGCCTCGCCGGCGTCGCGCATCGCCGCCAGCGGGGCCGGCAGCCCGGTGAACAAGCGGAACTGCAGCGCGGCCTGGTGGACGAGCAGGTCGAGCCCGGAGACGAGCACCCGGTCGACGGCCGACGCCGCCAGGGGCGTCGGCCACGGGTCGTAGACCGCCTCGAACACCACCGGCACCTGCGCACAGCGCTCGAGCAGTACGTCGTCCTGGGCGGCTGCGGGCACCGTCGACACCACCACGTCGCCGGTCACCGGTGCGTCGGCGAGCGAACCCACCAGCACCGTGGGGCGGTCGTGGTGGGCCTCGACCAGGGCCACGGTGTGGGCGGCCCGCTCGGGCGAGCGGACGAGCAGCCGGACCTCGCGCGCCCCCAGCCCGGCCATCGCCAGGGCAGTGGAGGCCGCGGTGGCGCCGCCGCCGAGGATCGTGACCGACTCGACGGGGCCGTCGTACCGCTCCCGCAGCGCGGCCGCCGCGCCGGGCACATCGGTGTTGTCGGCGTGCACCTCACCGTCGACGAGCACCAGCGTGTTGGCCGCGCCCGCCTCACGGGCGGTGTCGGCCACCCGGTCGGCGAGGGAGCACCGCCTCCCGCTTCAGCGGCATGGTCAGGGACAGGCCGCGCCACGACTCGTCGAGCCCGCCCAGGAACGCCCGCAGTCCCCCGGACCCCACCAGGTGGGCGTCGTAGAGCCAGTCGAGCCCGACCTCGGCGTACCCGGCGTTGTGCAGCGCCGGTGACAGGGAGTGGGCGATCGGGTCACCCAGGACGGCGCACCTCATGCCACCTCAGCAGGCGCCTTCGGACTCGTTCTCGCAGTAGTCCTGCAGCTCCTGCTTGTACTCCAGGAACTCGTCGTAGGTCTCGGCGAACTTGGTCTCGCCGGTCGCGAGGTTGACGGTGACGTAGTAGTACCAGTCGCCGTTGGCCGGGTTGGTCGCCGCCTTGATGGCGGCGTCGCCGGGTGCCTCGATCGGCGTCGGCGGCAGGCCGGGGTTCTGGTAGGTGTTGTACGGCGAGTCCAGCTCGAGGTCGGCCTCGGTCGGGACGGCGCCGAGCTCGTTGTCGGCGGCGTAGTTGACGGTGGCGTCGATCTGCAGCAGGCCGTTGGTCTCGTCGCCGGTCAGCCGGTTGTAGATCACCCGGGCGACCTTGGGCATGTCGTCGCCCCGCCCCTCGGCCTCGACCAGGCTCGCGATCGTCATCAGCTCGGCGGGCGTGTAGCCCAGCTCCTCGGCCTTGGCCTCGAGGTCGGCGTCCTTGGCCGCCTGCTCCCAGCGGTCGACCATGCCCGCCAGGATGGTCTCGGGCGTCGACTCGGGGCCGATCTCGTAGGTCGACGGGAACAGGTAGCCCTCGGGGTTGCCGTTGGCGTACGCCGGCAGCCCGAGCTGCCTTGGTGTTCTCGAGTGCCTTCTCGTACTCGCGCTTGGAGAAGTCGGTGTTCTCGGCGAGGACGTCGACCATGTCCTCGACGCGGAGGCCCTCGGGGATGGTCACGGTGTTCTTCACCAGGTTGGCCGGGTCGACCAGGACCGCGATGGCGTCGGCCGACGCCATCTCCTTCTTGACCTCGTAGAAGCCCACCTGGATGGCCGTCGACTCGGGGTTCGCCCGCGCGGCCTCGATGCAGGCGTCGACCGACGCGACGACGGTGTCGTTCTTGAGGTTGCGGCAGATGGCGGCGGCGCTGTCGCCCTCGTTCACCTCGAAGCTCACCTTGCCGGTGCCGGGACCGGCGTAGTCGTCGGGCTCGCCGAACTGGTCGGAGACCCACGCGACACCCCTGGTCACGCCGACGTACGCCAGGACCAGGACCACGGCGAGGGCCACGACGACGGCGAGGCAGCCGGGCAGGCTCCGCCGCCGCTGCGCGCGGCGCCGGCCCCCCTCGGCCGGGTAGTCGTCGTACTCCTGCGGGGCGTCAGTCATCGGTCTCCTCGACGATCTCGCCAGGCGCAACCCCCGATGCGCGTTCGGTGTCCAGTGCGTGCTGCAGGATCAGGACGGCTGCGGCCTGGTCGACCACCGCGCGTCGCTGTCCTCCCTTGCGACCTCGGTCGCGAAGCATAGCCTCCGCCGAAACCGTGGTCAGCCGCTCATCACACAGCCTCACGGGCACGGGCGCAATTCGGCGGGCCAGTCGTCCGGCGAAATCGCGGACCTTCACGGCCGCCGGACCCTCGCCGCCGGACAGCGACCTGGGCAGGCCGACGACCACCTCCACCGCGCCCTCCTCCTCGAGGATGCGGGCGATCCGGGCCAGGTCGCCCTTGCCCCGGCGCACCGTCTCGACCGGCGTCGCGAGGAACCCGGACGGGTCGCTGCGCGCGACGCCGATCCGGGCGTCCCCGGGGTCGATCCCGAGACGTACGCCGGGTCTCACGGCTAGCTGGAGACCTGGCGGGCGATCTCGGTCGGCACCAGCGCGATCGCCTCGTCGATCCGGGAGGCGTCGGAGCCGCCGCCCTGGGCGACGTCGTCCTTGCCGCCACCGCGACCACCCACGAGCGGCCCGATCGCCTGCACCAGCTGGTTGGCGCTGACTCCTCGGGCCCGGGCGTCGTCGTTGACCGCCGCGACCACCGACACCTTGCCGTCGGCGGACCCGATGATCACCACCGCGCCGGGACGGCCCTGGGGCAGGCGCCCGCGGACGTCGAGCGCGAGCGTGCGCACGTCGCCGCCTCCGGCGCCGTCGGCGCGATGGGCCACCACGTCGATCCCGTGCACGTCGGCGGCTTCCGCGGCGAGCTGTCCACCGGCCGCGAGGAGCTGGCCGACCCGGACCTTCTCGATCTCCTTCTCGGCGGCGCGCAGCTTCTCGACGATGTCGTTGACCCGCTCGGGCAGCTGCTCGGGGCGCACCTTGAGCGCCTCGGACAGCTGGGCCACGAGCACGTGCTCTCGGGCCAGGAACTTGTAGGCGTCGCTGCCCACCAGCGCCTCCACGCGGCGTACGCCGGAGCCGATCGACGACTCGCCGAGCAGCTTGATCACGCCGAGCTGGCCGGACCGGTGGGCGTGCGTGCCGCCGCAGAGCTCGCGGGCCCAGTCACCCACCGAGATCACGCGCACCTCGTCGCCGTACTTCTCGCCGAACAGCGCCATCGCGCCCGACTTGACCGCCTCTTCCTGGGTCATCAGCTCGGCGTGCACCGCCAGGTCGGAGAGCACCAGGTCGTTGACCCGGGCCTCGACGTCGGCCATGACCACGTCGGGCACCGCGCCGGCCGCGGAGAAGTCGAACCGGAACCGGCCGGGCGAGTTCTCCGAACCCGCCTGGGTCGCGGTGTCGCCGAGGGCCTCGCGGAACGCCTTGTGCACCATGTGCGTCGCGGTGTGCGAGCGCGAGATCGAGCGGCGCCGCTCGACGTCGACCACCGAGTGCGCGCCGACTCCCGGCACGACCTCGCCGGACAGCACCTTGGCCTGGTGCACGATCAGGCCGGTGATCGGCGACTGGACGTCGCGCACCTCGATCCGGGCACCGTTCTCGAGCTCGATGACGCCCTGGTCGGCGAGCTGTCCGCCGCCCTCGGCGTAGAACGGGGTGCGGTCGAGCACCAGCTCGATCTCGTCGCCCTCGCCGGCCGACTGCACCACGCCGCCCGCCGCGACGATGCCGCGCACGGCACCCTCGGTGACCACCTCGTCGTAGCCGGTGAAGTCGACGGGACGTCCCATCGAGTCGGCCACCTCGCGGTAGGCACGGGCGTCGACGTGCTGGCCCTTCTTGGCGCGGGCGTCGGCCTTGGCGCGGTCCCGCTGCTCGGTCATCAGCCGCCGGAAGCCCTCTTCGTCGACGGACAGGCCCTTCTCGGCGGCCATCTCGAGGGTGAGGTCGATCGGGAAGCCGTAGGTGTCGTGCAGCGAGAACGCCTTCGCTCCGGAGAGCTCGTTGCCCCCGCCCTGCCGCACCTCGGTCGTGGCCAGGTCGAAGATCGCGGTGCCGGCCTTCAGCGTCTGCCGGAACGCGTCCTCCTCGGCGTAGGCGATCGAGGAGATCCGCTCCCAGTCCTGGTGGAGGCTGGTGTAGGTCTCCCCCATCTTGTCGCGGCTGATCGGCATCAGCTCGGGCAGCGAACGGTCCTCGAAGCCCAGCAGCCGCATCGAGCGGACGGCGCGACGCAGCAGCCGGCGCAGGACGTAGCCGCGGGCCTCGTTGCCGGGCGTGACGCCGTCGGAGATCAGCATCATCGACGAGCGGACGTGGTCGGCCACCACACGGAACCGGACGTCGTCGTCGTGATCGGCGCCGTACCGGCGGCCGGTGAGCTCCTGGGCCTTCTCGATCACGGGGAACATGACGTCGATCTCGTACATGTTCTCCACGCCCTGGAGCAGGTACGCGACGCGCTCGAGACCCATGCCGGTGTCGATGTTCTTCTTCGGCAGCGACCCGACGATGTCGAAGTCCTCCTTGGACCGCACCGCGCTCAGCTCGTCCTGCATGAACACGAGGTTCCAGAACTCCAGGTAGCGGTCCTCGGCCCCGAAGTCACCGTCGGGGCCGTACGCCGGGCCCCGGTCGATCAGGATCTCCGAGCAGGGCCCGCCCGGACCGGGCACGCCCATCGACCAGTAGTTCTCCTTCTTCCCGAGCCGGATGATCCGGTCGTCGGGGAGGCCCGTGACCTTCCGCCACAGCTCGACCGCCTCGGCGTCGTCCTCGTAGACGCTGGGGTACAGCTTGTCCTCGGGCAGCCCGAAGCCACCGTCGTCGATCGGCCGGGTCACGAGGTCCCAGCCGATCTCGATGGCGCCTTCCTTGAAGTAGTCGCCGAACGAGAAGTTGCCGCACATCTCGAAGAACGTGCCGTGCCGGGTGGTCTTGCCGACGTCCTCGATGTCCGGCGTCCGTACGCACTTCTGCACGCTCACCGCGCGGTCGAACGGCGGGGTCTCCTGGCCGAGGAAGTAGGGCTTGAACGGCACCATGCCGGCGTTGACGAACAGCAGGTTGGGGTCGTCGAGCAGCAGCGATGCCGACGGCACGGCCGTGTGGCCGTGTCGCTCGAAGTGAGCGACGAACCGGCGGCGGATCTCCGCGGTGTCCATCAGATGCTGCCTTCCCCTTGTTCATCGGCGTGCCCGGTGACGGCGCGGTGCCGGCCGGACGTGAGCTCTGGTGTCCCATGAGGCACGAGGCCGTAGCGCTCCCGCAACTCGGTTTCCTTCTCGGCCTGGCCCTGCGCGACCTCGTCGCGCACGAGTCGGGCGCCCAGGCGGATCCCGCTCCAGCGGTCGCGCAGCCCGTCGACCGTGACCGCCTCGGCGGCGCGCCGGCCCCGGACCATGGCGTAGATCCCGGCGCCGGCCCCGGCGACGAACCAGAAGCCCCTGCTCATCAGATCCTCACGCCGCGTTCTCGTCGTCGGTCATCGCCGCCCGCTGCCGCGACTCCCAGTCGCGCCGGGCCTCCCGGAGGTCGGCCTTCCGCTGCTTGCGGGCCCGCCGGATCTCGCGGCGTACCTCGAACCGGATCCGGTTGCGGGCCTCCGGCGCGAGCGCGCGGCGTACGCCGTGGGCCAGGGAACCGGCCTTCACGACCGTCTCGCGCAGCACCAGGTCGGCGAACAGGGCACGGTCGATGGTCGGCGGCGCGGCCTCCGGCTCCTCGGGCCGGCCCAGGTCGGTGATGGTGTACTCCGTCGACCCGGCCTCCGCCCGCGGCTCGGGGGCCGAGATCCGTCGCTCGATCTCGTCGAGACGGGCCCGCAGGCCGGCGGCCTCGGCGTGCGCGGCGTGCAGCTCGCGACCGGTCCGCGCCCGGAGCCTCAGCAGGGCGATCACGAGGACGATGGCCAGCAGGGCAAGGCCGCCCAGCGCGACCAACACGATCGAGTCCTCCGTCACAGTGGACGACCCTATCGCGGGCCCAGCGGGCGGCTACGGCGCGGGTTTCTCCCCGCGGACGATGCGCCGCACCCGCTCCCAGCGCTCCTTCACGGCTGCCTCGGCGCCCAGCGCCGTGGGCTGGTAGTAGCGCGCGTCGGCGACCACCTCGGGGGCGTACTCCTGCTCGGCGATGCCGAACGGCTCGTCGTGGCTGTAGGTGTAGGACTTCCCGTGGCCGATCTTCTTCGCACCCTGGTAGTGGGCGTCGCGCAGGTGGGGCGGGACCTGCCCGATCTTCCCGGCGCGGACGTCGGCGCTCGCGGCGTCGATCGCCCTGGTCACGGCGTTGGACTTGGGCGCGACGGCGAGCGCGATCGTGGCCTGGGCCAGGTTGAGTCGGGCCTCGGGCATGCCGATCAGCTGCACCGCCTGCGCGGCGGCCACCGCGGTCGTCAGCGCGGTCGGGTCGGCCAGGCCGATGTCCTCGCTGGCGAGGATCACCAGCCGGCGGGCGATGAACCGCGGGTCCTCCCCTGCCTCGATCATCCGCGCCAGGTAGTGGACCGCGGCGTCGGCGTCGGAGCCGCGGATGGACTTGATGAAGGCGCTGGTGACGTCGTAGTGCTGGTCGCCCTGGCGGTCGTAGCGCACCGCCGCCTGGTCGACCGCGGTCTCGGCGATGGCCAGGTCGATGGCCGAGGCGCCCTTCGCGGCAGCCGCGCCGGCCGCGGCCTCGAGGTAGGTGAGCGATCGGCGGGCGTCACCGCCCGCCAGCCGCACGAGGTGCTCGCGCGCGTCGTCGGCCAGCGTCACCGAGCCGGCGAGACCGCGTTCGTCGACGAGCGCCTGCGCCACGACCGCGCGTACGTCGTCGTCGGTCAGCGACTCCAGCCGGAGCAGCAGGCTGCGGGACAGCAGCGGCGAGATCACCGAGAAGAAGGGGTTCTCGGTCGTGGCGGCGACCAGGGTGACCCAGCGGTTCTCGACGCCGGGCAGCAGCGCGTCCTGCTGGGCCTTGGTGAACCGGTGCACCTCGTCGACGAACAGGACGGTCTCCTTGCCACCGGCCACGAGCTCCGCGCGGGCGGCGTCGATCGCGGCCCGCACCTCCTTCACCCCCGCCGCGACGGCGGAGACCTCGACGAACCGCCGGTCGGTCTGCTGGCTCAGGATCGCCGCGATGGTGGTCTTGCCGGTGCCCGGCGGCCCCCACAGGAGCAGCGACATCGACTGGTCGCCCTCGATCAGCTGGCGCAGCGGCGAACCCTCGGCGCGCAGCTGCGCCTGCCCGACGAGCTCGTCGAGGGACCGCGGCCGCATCCGCACCGCCAGCGGGGCCGAGGCATGGGTGTTGGCCGCGAGCGAGCCGCTGCCGGGCGCCCGCGAGGGCGCGGGAGCGTCGAAGAGGCCATCCACAGGCATCACCGTAGGCGACGCCGCCCCCTGCCTGCCGTCAGGCCTTGACCATCTGCTTCGAGGCGATGTCGTACCACTCGTCCTCGAAGCCCGGGCCGGTCTTCAGGTCGGAGGCCCCGTCGCCCGCGGCCGGTGAGCCCTGGTTGTCGACGCCCAGCAGCCCGGCGGTCACCGGCGTCGCCGGGTGGCGACCCAGCTCGCCGGCGAAGTGGCAGGCGACCTTGTGTCGTGAGCCGATCTGGAGCAGCGGCGGCTCGACCTTGGCGCAGATCTCCTGCGCGTACTCGCAGCGGGTGCGGAACCGGCAGCCCGACGGCGGGTTGATCGGGCTCGGGACGTCGCCCTCGAGCATGATCCGCTCGCGGCGGCCACCGATCGCCGCCTGCTTGACGTCGGGCACCGCCGACAGCAGGGCCTGCGTGTAGGGGTGGTGCGCGTGGTTGTAGATCGTCTCGCGGTCGGCGATCTCGACGATCTTGCCGAGGTACATCACCGCGACCTCGGGGCAGAAGTGCCGCACGACCGCCAGGTCGTGGGCGATGAAGAGGAACGCGATGCCGAACTCCTTCTGGAGATCCTGGAGCAGGTTGATCACCTGCGCCTGGATCGAGACGTCCAGAGCGGAGACGGGCTCGTCGGCCACGAGCAGCTTCGGGTTCAGGGTCAGCGCGCGGGCGATGCCGATGCGCTGCCGCTGGCCGCCCGAGAACTCGTTCGGGTAGCGGTTGTAGTGCTCGGGGTTGAGCCCCACGACCTCGAGGAGCTCCTGGACCCGGGGCAGGATCTGCTTCTTCGGCACGATGTTGTGCACCGACAGGGGCGTGCCGACGATCGCTCCCACGGTGTGGCGGGGGTTCAGCGACGTGTAGGGGTCCTGGAAGATCATCTGCACCTCGCGGCGCAGCGGCTTCATCTGCCGCTGGGAGAGCTTGGCCAGGTCGTGCCCCTCGAACTCCATCGAGCCGCCGGTCGGCGTGTAGAGGCGAGTGATCAGGCGGCCGGTCGTCGACTTGCCGCAGCCGGACTCACCCACGAGCCCGAGCGACCCGCCCTTGAGGACCTGGAAGGACACGCCGTCGACGGCCTGGACGTGGCCGATCGTGCGGCGGATCAGCCCCGAGGACTTCACCGGGAAGTACATCTTGAGGTTGTCGACCGTCAGCACCGGCGGCGCCGACTCGTCGAGGACCGCGGCGGTGTTGGTCTGCTCGGCGAGCTCCGAGAACGACGCGACCTCCGGCACCATCTCGGAGGGGCCTCGCCCTCCGGCCCCGGGACCGGCTGCTTCTCAGGCTCGTTGTCGGTGGCGTCGGGCTGGTCGACGTTCACGTCGGACATCAGGCCTCCTCGACCAGGTCGGGGGCGATCTCGGGCAGCACCTCGGCCGCGTAGATCGCGTCGGGGTCGGCCAGGTGGCACCGCTTCAGGTGGCCGCTTCCGCGATCACCCGGCACGAGCAGCGGCAGCTCGGTCCTGCACAGGCTGGCCGGCACCTTGTCCACGTGCGCGCACCTCGGGTGGAAGGCGCAGCCCGTGGGCGGGTTGAGCAGGCTGGGCGGGTTCCCCGGGATGGGGATCAGCTTGGCCTCCGTGTCGCCGCTGACGTCGGGAATGCTCGAGAGCAGACCCCACGTGTAGGGCATCTCGGGGTGGGTCAGCAGCTCCTTGGCCGTGCCGTACTCGACCGCACGGCCGGCGTACATCACGAGCACCTCGTCGGCCATCTCGGCGATCACGCCGAGGTCGTGGGTGATGATGATGACCGCGGAGTTGAACTCGCGCTGGAGGTCCTGGAGGAGGTCCAGGATCTGCGCCTGGACCGTCACGTCGAGCGCGGTGGTGGGCTCGTCGGCGATGAGCAGCGACGGGTCGTTGATCAGCCCCATCGCGATCATGGCGCGTTGCCGCATGCCACCGGAGTACTGGTGGGGGAAGTCGGAGAACCGCCGGTCGGGCTGGGGGATGCCGACCCGGTCGAGCATCTCGATCGCCCGCTTCTTGGCGTCGCGCTTCGAGGCCTTGGGGTGGTGCGCCATGTAGGCCTCGGACAGCTGGCCGCCGACCCGGAAGAACGGGTGCAACGCGGCGAGTGCGTCCTGGAAGATCATCGCGGCCTTGTTGCCACGCAGCGCCATCATCCGCTGGTCGGACAGGCCGATGACCTCGGTGCCGTCGATCCGGATCGAGCCCTCGATGCGGGACAGCTTCGGGTCGTGCAGGCCGAGGACGGCCATGCTGGACACGGACTTGCCCGAGCCGGACTCGCCGACGATGCCGAGCGTCTTGCCCAGCTCGACGGAGTAGGACAGGTCGTTGACGGCGGTCACGACGCCGTCGGCCGTGGGGAACCGGACCGTGAGGTTCTCGACGACGAGGAACGGATCACGGTCGCTCGGGATCTGGGTCACGTCAGTCTCACTCGGGGGTCGAGGACGCTGTACAGGACGTCGACGATGATGTTGGCCAGCACGATGATGATAGACCCGAAGAGCACCGTCGCTTGGACGACGGGCAGGTCCTTGTCGTACGTCGCCTGCAGACCCCAGCGGCCGATGCCCTGGATCTCGAAGATGTACTCGGTGAAGATCGTGCCCGACAGCAGGAACGCGAAGTCGATGCCGAAGATCGTGACGACCGGCACCAGCGCCGAGCGGAGGGCGTGCTTGTAGGTCACCGTCCGCTGTGGCAGGCCCTTGGCGCGTGCCGTGCGTATGTAGTCCTCGCTCAGCGACTCGACCATGGCCCCACGGGAGAACCGGGTGTACTGGGTCGAGCCGTAGATGCCGAGCACCAGCCACGGCAGCATCAGGTGGCTGAACCAGCCGGCGACGCCGCCGTCGGCTATCGAGACATATCCCCGTTCGAAGATGCCGTAGAGGATGACGAAGTAGAGGAAGGCGAGCAGGGCCAGCAGGTAGTAGGGGACCGAGCTCATGAACAGGGTCCCGCCGACGAGGGCCCGGTCGGCGAAGGAGCCGCGTCTTCGGGCGGCCGCGATGCCCACCGTCACGCCGACGAGGAGGTAGAGAAAGGCCGCGCCGAAGGCGATGCTGAGCGTTGCCGGCAAACGCTGCTTCAGCTCCTCCCACACCGGCTGTCGGGTGATGAAGGACGTGCCCAGGCACGGAGCCGCACAGTCCATGGTGGTCGACCCGAAGTCGATCTCGCGGCCCACGAACAGGCCCTTGACCCACTTGGCGTACTCCTCGGCGATCGAGTTGTTGTAGCCAAGGCGCTCCTCGTACCCCTCGAGGACCTCGGTGGTGCATCCCCGGTTGTTGCGGTCGGCGTCGCAGATCGGCTTGGCCGGGCTCTTGGGGCCGTACCAGAACAGGGCGTACACCATCATCGAGACGAGGGCGACCACCAGGAGTCCGGTGAGCAGCCGCTTGACCACATAGCCAAACATCGGGACGCGCCCTCCTTCACGACGATGTGATGCCGGGGGTGGTGCGGTCGGGTGGGGCCTCGCGGCCCCACCCGACCTGTGTCAATCAAACCTGCGGATCAGATCCGCAACGTCACTGGGTCACGTAGACGTCACGCAGGTTCGGGTAGCCCTGAACCGTGTCGTAGGTGTAGTTGCCGATCGATCCACCGTAGACCTGAAGGTTGTTGTAGTACCCGAGGTTGACGTTCGGGTAGTACTCCTGGTTCAGGGTCTTGTCGATCTCTTCCCAGGCAGCCGGCTGCTCCTCGATCGGCATGTCGGGAACTGCGGCCATCATGTCGTCGATGGTCTTCTCGCTGAACTCACCGGTGTTGTAGAACTCGTCCGTCTGGAACAGCGGCGGGAGGAACGTCGCCGCCGACGGCCAGTCCTGGCACCAGGCGGTGCCCTGCAGGTTCAGCTTCTTGTGGATGTTGTTGTCGGGGTCGGTCCACACGTCGTAGAGCGAGCCACCGGAGTACGGGAACGGCTTGGTCTTGAAGCCGGCCTCCTCGTATCCGTTGCGGACCTGCTCCATGGCGTCCTTGCCCTCCTGGGTGGTGTCGTCGTACGCCCAGCGGAGCTCGTACTCACCCGGCTGGATGCCGGCCTTGGCGAGGTACTCCTTGGCCTTCTCGGGGTTGTACTCGACGGTCTCGCCCGGGATCGGCTCGAGGGCCTCGTCGTAGCCGAGCATGCCCTTCGGCAGGTAGGCGTTGCCCATGATCCGCGTGGTGCCCGGGATTTCACCGGCTGCGGCCCAGACGTTCTCGTAGTCGTACGCGAACGCGATGGCGCGACGGATGTTGATGTCGTCGATGGCGTTCGGACCCTGGTACTGCATCGCCAGGAACGACGGTGCAGGTCTGGGGGTCGACCCGGACCTGGTCACCGAGGGCCGCGCTGGCCTCCTGGAACTTCGAGCCCGAGAGGATCGTGTTGATCATCGTCTGGGACTCTTCGTTGTCGCTGATCATCGTCGCGTCGGTCGTCTCGGGGTTCTGGTCGAACTTCAGGACGAACTCGTCGACGAACTGGTGGCGCGCCGGGTCGGTGGCCGGGTCCCACTGGTCGTTGCGCTCCAGGACGATCTCCTGGTTGGGCGTGAAGGACTTGACCTTGTAGGGACCGGTGGCCAGCGGGTCGAGACCGTAACCCGGCGGGTCGCTGGCCTTGCCGGGCTTGACCGGGCTCATCGCCGCGAACGTGCCCCAGAAGTCCATCTCCGAGAACGGCTTGGCCATCTTGATGGTGATGTCCTGCCCGCTCACGGTGATGCCCTCGAAGTTCTCGCCGTCCTTGTAGGGACCGGCGTACTTGTCGCCGCCCAGGAAGAAGCCGTTCGAGTACACGTTGCCGGGGCCGGGCAGCGCTTCGCTGTCCATGGAGCGCTTGAGACCGAAGGCGACCTCGTCAGCGGTGACGGGGGTGCCGTCCTCCCACTTGACGTCGTCCTTGATCGTGAACTTCCACTCGGTGAAGTCCTCGTTGGGCGTGCCGAGGTCGGTGGCGAGGTCCGGCACGAGCTCCATGCCGCCGGTCTCCGGGTTGTAGCGGAACGTCGTCAGCGACCGGAAGACGAGCGCCTGCATGATGCCGTTGTCGGTCACCGACCACATCGGGGTCGGGTCGAGGCTGTCGGGGCCATCGTCCGGGTCGGGGTGCATGACGGTGATCGTGCCGCCCTCCTGGGCGCCATCGATCTCGGGTGCGGGTCCTTCGGCGTCCGGGATCTTCTCGACGGGCGGAGTGGTGTCCTTGAACTCATCCGGCCCGGCGCTGTCGCCGTCGTCACCGCCGCCACCGCACGCAGCCAGCGCGAGTAGTGCGATACCCGCGACGGCAGCCATGGGCTTGCTGCGCTTCATCTGTCCAGCCTTTCTTTCGGTGTGTTCGTTGACCCCGGGATCGCCGCGGTCGACGTCTGTGTGTGCTAGCGCCTGGCCTTCGGGTCCAGGGCGTCACGAATGGCATCGCCGAGCAGGTTCATGGCCACGACGATCAGCACGATGCCGATCACCGGCTCCCAGAGGTAGAGCGGGTACTGCTCGAAGTAGGGCACGGCGGTGTTGATGGTCTGGCCCCACGACGGGCGACCGGACACGCCGATGCCGAGGTAGGCCAGACCCGCCTCGGCGGCGATCAGCGCCGGCAGTCCGAGCGAGATCCACACCACGATCGGGGCCACCAGGTTGGGCAGGATCTCCTTGAACAGGATCCGGCGGGTGGGAACGCCCATCACCCTCGCGGCCATGACGAACTCGCGCTCGCGCAGGGAGAGGACCTCGCCGCGGATGATGCGGGTCATCTGCATCCAGCCGAACAGGGCCAGGATGATGATCACGCTGTAGAAGCGCACCGTCGTGTAGAGGTCGGGGTTGTCACCGAACCGGTCGGAGAGGATCGGGGCGATGGCCAGCGCGGCCAGCAGGAACGGGATCGTGAGGAACAGGTCGGTCACGAACTGGATGACCCGGTCCCAGGCGCCGCCCGCGAAGCCCGCGACCAGTCCGAGCACGATGCCGACGACGGCGGCGGAGATGGTGGCGACGCTGGCGATGATCAGCGAGGTCCGGCAGCCGTAGAGCCAGTAGGCCAGGAGGTCGTTGCCGGACTTGGGGGCCAGGCCGAACGGGTGCTCGGGGTCGAAACCGTGGTTGGGCGGGCCGGTCAGCGGCATGCCGGTGGCGAGGTCGATCCGGTCGCTTGCCCGCACCGACTCGGTGGACACACCGAAGATGTCGGCAATGACACCGGCGAAGATCGCGATCAGCGCGAACAGGACGACGACGGCGAAGCAGATCACCGCGATCTTGTCATGGCGAAGCCTGTCGAAGGCGATGCGCATCGGCGAACGGCCGGCGATCTCCTTCTGCTCGGGACCCCCCTCGGGGGGGACCTCTTCGGAGGTCGAGACCATGGGCTGTTGCGCGATGCCTGCCATGCAAGACCTTTCCGGGGCGTCGAAGTCTCTTCGGTTGGTGACCGATGGCGCGCATCTGAGAGGGCGCACATCCCGAGCGAGCCCGACTCTAAGGGACCTTCTGCCCGGGTCAGGACACCGTGAGGTAACGGTTTGGTACCAACGAACCGCCCGGATCGTGACCTTGCGCAGACGACGGCCACGGCCGGAGCGGCGGCGGCCTCAGCTGTCGGTCGCGCTGCCCGCCGCAGGTGCCGGTGCGGGCTTGGCGTCGACGCCCGCTTCCTTGCGCTGGTCGGCGCTGATCGGCGCCGGTGCGGCCGTCAGGGGGTCGAAGCCTCCGCCGGACTTGGGGAACGCGATCACGTCGCGGATCGACTCCGACCCGGCGAGCAGGGCCACGATCCGGTCCCACCCGAAGGCGATGCCGCCGTGCGGCGGCGCGCCGTACTTGAAGGCCTCGAGGAGGAACCCGAACTTCTCCAGCGCCTCCTCCTCGCCGATGCCCATGATCGCGAAGACCCGCTTCTGGATGTCCTCGCGGTGGATACGGATCGACCCGCCGCCGATCTCGTTGCCGTTGCACACGATGTCGTAGGCCCAGGCGAGCGCGTCGCCGGGCTCCTTGTCGAAGGCGTCGAGGTCCTGGGGGGCGGTGAACGCGTGGTGGACGGCGGTCCAGGCGCCGCTGCCCACGGCGACGTCGCCCGCTGCGGTCGCGTCGTCGGCCGGCTCGAACAGCGGCGCGTCGACCACCCACAGGAAGCTCCAGGCGTCCTCGTCGATCAGCCCGCACCGGCGACCGATCTCGAGCCTGGCGGCCCCGAGCAGGGCGCGGCTCGCCTTCACCGGTCCGGCGGCGAAGAAGATGCAGTCACCCGGGCTGGCACCCACCTGGGCGACGAGCCCGGCACGCTCCTCCTCGGAGAGGTTCTTGGCCACCGGGCCGCCGAGCTCGCCGTCCTCCTGCACGAGCACGTAGGCCAGGCCGCGGGCACCACGCTGCTTCGCCCACTCCTGCCACGCGTCGAGCTGCTTGCGCGGCTGGCTCGCTCCCCCGGGCATCACCACGGCCCCGACGTACGGCGCCTGGAAGACCCGGAACGGCGTGTCCCGGAAGTAGTCGGTGCACTCCACGAGCTCCTGGCCCATCCGCAGGTCGGGCTTGTCGGAGCCGTAGCGCGCCATCGACTCGGCGTACGTCATCCGCGGAAGCGGGGTCGGTACGTCGTGGCCGATCAGCTTCCACAGCGCGACCAGGATCTCCTCGCTGACGGCCAGGACGTCGTCCTGCTCGACGAAGCTCATCTCGATGTCGAGCTGGGTGAACTCCGGCTGCCGGTCGGCGCGGAAGTCCTCGTCCCGGTAGCAGCGGGCGATCTGGTAGTAGCGCTCCATCCCGGCGACCATCAGCAGCTGCTTGAACAGCTGGGGGCTCTGCGGAAGGGCGTACCAGCTGCCGGGCTGGAGTCTCGCCGGCACCAGGAAGTCGCGTGCGCCCTCGGGGGTGGAGCGGGTCAGGGTGGGGGTCTCGATCTCGACGAAGTCGTGGCCGGCGAGCACCTCGCGGGCGGCCTGGTTCACGCGGCTTCGCAGGCGGAGCGCGGCGTTGGGCCCGCCGCGCCGCAGGTCGAGGTAGCGGTGCCGGAGCCGTGCCTCCTCGCCGACGTCGACGTGCTCGTCGATCGGGAACGGCAGCGCGGCGCTCGCGCTGAGCACCTCGACGTCGGCGGCGATCACCTCGATCTCACCGCTGGGCAGGTTGGGGTTGGCGTTGCCCTCCGGCCGCCGGCTGACCTCGCCGGTGACCTTGATGCAGTACTCGCTGCGCAGGTGGTGGGCGACGTCCTCGTCGCGCACGACCACCTGCACCACGCCGCTGGCCTCGCGCAGGTCGAGGAAGGCGACGCCCCCGTGGTCGCGGCGCCGGGCAACCCACCCGGCGAGGGTGACGGTCTGGCCGACGTGCTCGGCGCGCAGGGCTCCGGCGTCATGGGTGCGGATCACGGGTTCTCCTCGTTGACGATCTGCGGGCTCACGATCTGCGGTCGCAGGTCCTCGTACGGCGGGCTCCAGGACGCCGGGTCCGCCGGCACCTGGTCCCCGCTCCTGATGTCCTTCACCTCGTGGGCCTCGGCCCCGGGGAACCAGACGAACGGGATGCCGCGCCGCTCGGCGTACCGGATCTGCTTGCCGAACTTCTGCGGGCTCGCGGCGACCTCGCACGGGATGCCGCGGGCCCGGAGCTGGTCGGCGACGGCGTCGCTGGTGGGACGGGAGTCCTCGTCGACGAGCGCGACCAGCACGGCGCTGGGCACCGATCGGCCCCCGGACACGACGCCGTCGGAGAGCAGCGGGATCAGGGTGCGGGAGACCCCGAACGAGACGCCGACGCCGGGATAGGTCGTGCGCCCGTCGCTCGCGAGGGCGTCGTACCGACCGCCGCCGCCGACCGACTTCAGGCGCTCGTACCCGGCCATGAAGATCTCCACCACGGTGCCGGTGTAGTAGTCGAGGCCGCGTGCGATGCGCAGGTTGGCCTCGACCGTCACCTGCCGCACGGTCCGCGCGGCGCATCCCTCGACCACCGCTGCGAGCTCGGCGAGACCCTCGTCGAGCAGCTCGTCCTCGACCCCGAGGGCACGCACGCGTTCGACGAAGGACGTGTCGGGCACGCGGATCGTCGCGAGCTCCAGGCAGCGCTGCGCCTGGTCCGGGGTCGCGCCCGCGTCGCTCACCAGGAGGTCGGCGACGTGCTCCGCCGGCAGCTTGTCGAGCTTGTCGATCGTGCGGATCGCCGCGGTGACGTCGGGCACGCCGAGGCCGCGGTAGAACCCCTGGATCAGCTTGCGGTTGTTGAACTGGAAGCTCACCGCCGGGATGGGCAGCGCGTCGAGCGCGTCGACCATCACCCGCATCACCTCGACGTCGTGGTGGAACGGCAGCACGTCCTTGCCCACGATGTCGACGTCGGCCTGGGTGAACTGCCGGTAGCGGCCCTCCTGGGGGCGCTCACCGCGCCAGGCCGGCTGGATCTGGAATCGCCGGAACGGGAACTCCAGGTGCCCGGCGTGCTCGAGCACGTACCGCGCGAACGGCACGGTGAGGTCGAAGTGCAGCCCAAGGCCCGAGTCGGCATCGTCGGCTTCGGCCTGCAGCCGTCGCAGGACGTAGATCTCCTTGTCGATCTCGCCGCCCTTGGCGAGCCGGTCGAGGGGTTCGACGACCCGGGTCTCGATGTTGGCGAAGCCGTGGAGCTCGAACGTCGAGGCCAGCGAGTCGATGACGGCGCGCTCGACGGCGCGGTCGGCGGGCAGCAGCTCGGGAAATCCGCTCAGCGGAGTGGGTTTGCTCATTGCGGTCAGAGACCTCGGGTGACTCGGCCGGGGTTGCCCTCCGACTGGAGCTCGAGCAGGAACGGGTTCGTGGCCCGCTCCCGGCCGATCGAGGTCTGCTCGCCGTGACCGGGCAGGACCACGATGTCGTCGGCCAGCGGCAGCACCTTCTCGGTGAGGCTGCGCAGCATGGTGGGGTGGTCGCCGCCGGGCAGGTCGGTGCGCCCGATCGAGCCCGCGAAGAGCAGGTCGCCGGAGAACATGACCTCCGAGACGTCGTCGCTGTCGTACGGCGACCGGAAGGTCACCGAGCCCTCGGTGTGGCCGGGCGTGTGGTCGACGACGAACCGCAGCCCGGCGATCTCGAGCTCCTGGAGGTCGGCGAGCTCGCGGACGTCGTCGGGCTCGGCCCACTCGTAGCTGCCGCCGAGCAGCATCTGGGTCGACTCGCGCGACATGCCGGCCATCGGGTCGGTCAGGAGGTGCCGGTCGCCGGGGTGGATCCACGCGGTCGCGTCGTACGTGCCGGAGACGGGCGCGACGCACCACATGTGGTCGATGTGCCCATGGGTGACCAGCACGGCCACCGGCTTGAGCTTGTGCTCGCGGACGACCTGGTCGACGCCCTCGGCGGCGTCCTTGCCGGGGTCGACGACCACGCACTCGGCGCCCGGCGCGGTCGCGGCGACGTAGCAGTTGGTACCCCACGGACCTGCGGGGAATCCGGCGATGAACACTCCCGCACCCTACCGAGCAGGCGGGTCCTCCCCCGAACCGGCCGGGCCCCGTCCGGAGACACGGCCAGCAGGCACGGGTTCGCCCTTGACTAGCATGGGCCCTGCCGCAGCAGGACCGGATGAAGAGGAAGACCTGTGACGAGCCATGAGTGGGGCCGGGTTGCCGAGGACGGAACCGTCTTCGTCAAGACGGCCGACGGGGAACGCTCTGTGGGCCAGTACCCAGAGGGCTCTGCCGAAGAGGCCCTGAAGTTCTTCACCGAGAGGTACGACGCCCTCGCGTTCGAGGTGAGCCTGCTCGAGCAGCGGGTCAACGGCAGCGTGCTCTCTCCCGAAGAGGCCAGCGAGTCGGTGAAGAAGGTGCGCGAGCAGGTCGTCGACGCCCACGCGGTGGGCGACCTGGCCGCGCTCGCCGCCCGGCTCGACGCCCTCGGACCGGTGATCGCGACCCAGCGCGAGGCGCGCAAGGCCGAGCGGGCCCAGCGTGCCGCCGAGTCGCGGGTCTCGAAGGAGGCCATCGTCACCGAGGCCGAGAAGCTCGCCGAGGGCACCGACTGGCGCAACGGCGCCAACCGGCTGCGCGAGCTGCTGGACGAGTGGAAGGCGCTGCCCCGCATCGACCGCAGCTCCGACGACGCGCTCTGGCGCCGGTTCTCCACCGCCCGGACCGCCTACACCCGTCGCCGCAAGTCCCACTTCGCCGAGCAGCACGAGAAGCGCGATGCCGCCCGGGTGGTCAAGGAACAGCTCGCCACGGAGGCCGAGGGACTGGCCGACTCCACCGACTGGGGTCCGACGGCCGGCCGGTTCCGCGACCTGATGAAGCAGTGGAAGGCCGCCGGGCCTGCCCCGCGCGACGTCGACGACGCGCTGTGGAAGCGATTCCGCGGCGCCCAGGACACCTTCTTCGGCGCGCGCGACGCCGCCACGGCCGAGCAGGACAAGGAGTTCGCCGCCAACGCCGAGGTCAAGGAGCAGCTCCTGGTCGAGGCCGAGGCGCTGGTCCCCGTCGGCGACCTCGAGGCCGCCAAGCGCACGATGCGCGACATCGCCGAGCGCTGGGAGGCCGCGGGCAAGGTCCCCCGTGACCGGATCAAGGAGCTCGAGGGCCGGATCCGCAAGGTCGAGACGGCCATCCGCGACGCCGAGAGCGAGCAGTGGAAGCGTACGGACCCCGAGAAGTCGGCCCGGGCCGACGACATGATCACCAAGCTCGAGACGGCGCTGGCCAAGATCCAGTCCGACCTCGATTCGGCTCGCGCCGCGGGCAACGGGAAGTTGGTGAAGGAGCTCGAGGAGAACCTCGCGTCCCGGCAGCAGTTCCTCGACCTGGCCCGGAAGGCCTCCGCCGACTTCTCGGGCTGAACGGCCCTGGAGCCGAGACCTCGTACCCAATCTTCGGTATGCGGCCGCCATGCGGTGTTGACGCGCACGAACCGTCGGTACAGCGTGCGAGGTGCCGCGGACCAGCGTGACCGGCGCCGGTCCACACGGAGAGGAGCGGCCGATGTCCAGGGTTCACCCGTCGCGCAGGAAGATCGCCTCCGCGCTCACCATCGCACTCACGGCCCTCGGGCTCGGGATCGTCGCACCGACGGGCGCCGCGATGTCCACCGCTGCTCCAGCCCTCTGCGAGGACGCGCCCTCCAACGCCCGCGCCATGGGCGGCACGGACGGCACCGACCCGAACACCGTCAATGCCACCGAGCTGCGGGCGATGAACCGGCAGCTCCGGGCGAAGTCCAGGCAGCTCGCGGCTCGCGGCTTGATCACCAAGCGCGGCGTGCAGCGTGGCCACCCGCACAGGCTCGTGCGGATCAAGACGATCGTGCACGTGATCACCGCCGAGGACGGCACCGGCGGCGTGACCCGCCAGCAGGTCCGCGACCAGATGAAGGTCATCAACGACGGCTTCCGCGGCCGCACCAGTCCGGCTGCCGCCGCGACGAAGTTCCGGTTCGTGCTCAAGCGGGTGCACTACGTCGCGAACGACAAGTGGTTCAACTGGCCCCTCAAGCCGAACAACACCGAGACACGGACGGTCAAGCAGGCCAAGCGGAAGCTGCACCGGGGCGGGTGGAACACCCTCAACGTGTACATCGCCAACCTGGGCAACGGGCTGCTGGGCTACGCCACGTTCCCCCAGGGCGGCAAGCTCAAGCTCGACGGTCTCGTCGTGCTCAACGAGAGCCTGCCCGGGGGCTCCGCGGCGCCGTACAACGAAGGCGACACGGCGACCCACGAGATCGGGCACTGGCTCGGCCTCTTCCACACGTTCCAGAACGGCTGCACGAGGCCCGGCGACTCCGTGAAGGACACGCCGTACCAGCTCGACGGTGCGAACGTCTTCGAGTGCGACGAGTCGCTGGACACCTGCAAGCAGCCAGGCATGGACCCCGTGCACAACTTCATGAGCTACGGCGATGACCCGTGCCTGGATCAGTTCACGCGGGGTCAGAACAAGCGAATGGTGAAGACCTGGTTCGCGTTCCGCGCCTTCCGCTGACGGGCGGCGGGCCGGCTACTGGGTGACCCGGTAGGCGTCGAAGACGCCGGGCACCGAGCGGACGGCCCGCAGCACGTTGTCGAGGTGCTTCGACTCCGCCATCTCGAAGGTGAAGCGGCTCTTGGCCACCCGGTCGCGGGTGGTCGAGAGGTTGGCGCTGAGGATGTTCACGTGGGCATCCGAGAGCACCATCGTGATGTCGGAGAGCAGGCGGGCCCGGTCGAGCGCCTCGACCTGGATGTTCACCAGGAACGTCGACTGGCCGGTGGGCGCCCACTCGACCTCGAGCAGCTTCTCGGGCTGGCTGCGCAGGCTCTTGGCGTTGGTGCAGTCGGTGCGGTGCACCGACACTCCCCCGCCCTTGGTGACGAACCCGAGGATCTCGTCGGGCGGCACGGGCGTGCAGCACTTGGCCAGCTTGACCCACACGTCGGGCGCGCCCTTGACGATCACGCCGGCGTCGCCGCCGGGAGCCACCTTCGCGCTGCTGCGCCGACCGGTGATGGAGACGCCCTCGGACAGGTCCTCGCGGGCCCCGTCGTCGCCACCATGGAGGTCGATCACCCGGCGGACGACCGCCTGCGCGCTGATGTTGCCCTCGCCGACCGCGGCGTACAGGGCGGAGACATCGGCGATCTTGAAGTGGACCGCGGCCAGCATCAGCGACTCGTGGGACAGCACCCGCTTGAGCGGCAGCCCTTCCTTGCGCATCAGCTTGGCGATCTGGTCCTTGCCCTGCTCGATCGCCTCCTCGCGCCGCTCCTTGGTGAACCACTGCCGGATCTTGGAGCGGGCACGCGGTGACTTGACGAAGTTCAGCCAGTCGCGCGACGGGCCGGCGTTGACGGCCTTCGAGGTGAAGATCTCGACCACGTCGCTGTTGTCGAGGGTCGACTCCAGCGGCACCAGCCGCCCGTTGACCCGCGCACCGATCGTGTGGTGGCCGACCTCGGTGTGCACGGCGTACGCGAAGTCGACAGGGGTCGCACCCGTGGGCAACGCGATCACGTCACCACGCGGGGTGAAGACGTAGACCTCGGCGCGGTTGATCTCGAACCGCAGCGACTCCAGGAACTCGCCGGGGTCCTCGACGTCGCTCTGCCAGTCGAGCAGCTGGCGCACCCAGGTCATGTCGTCGAGGTCGCCGGAGCGCTCGGTGTCGATGCCGGCCCGGAAGTCCTCCTTGTACTTCCAGTGCGCCGCGACGCCGTACTCGGCGCGGCGGTGCATGGCGAAGGTCCGGATCTGCAGCTCGACGGGCTTGCCCTGCGGCCCGATGACGGTCGTGTGCAGCGACTGGTACATGTTGAACTTCGGCATCGCCACGAAGTCCTTGAACCGCCCGAGGACGGGGTTCCACCGTGAGTGGACGACGCCGAGAGCGGAGTAGCAGTCGCGGTCCTCCTCGACGAGGATCCGGATGCCGACCAGGTCGTAGATGTCGGAGAACTCGCGGCCGCCGACGATCATCTTCTGGTAGATCGAGTAGTAGTGCTTCGGCCGGCCGGTCACCTTGGCCTTGACCTTGGCGTCCTTGAGGTCCTGCTCGACCTGGGTGATCACCTGGGCCAGGAACTGCCCGCGCGACGGCGCCCGCTCGGCGACCAGCCGGACGATCTCGTCGTAGATCTTGGGGTGCAGGGTCGCGAACGCGAGGTCCTCCAGCTCCCACTTCAGGGTGTTCATGCCGAGTCGGTGCGCCAGGGGCGCGTAGATCTCGAGCGTCTCGCGGGCCACCCGCTCCTGGGTCTCGGGCCGGACGTAGCGCAGCGTGCGCATGTTGTGGAGCCGGTCGGCCAGCTTGATGACCAGGACCCGGATGTCGCGCGACATCGCGACGATCATCTTGCGGATGGTCTCGGCCTGCGCGGAGTCGCCGTACTTGACCTTGTCGAGCTTCGTGACGCCGTCGACGAGCAGCGCGACCTCGTCGCCGAAGTCCTCGCGCAGCTGGTCGAGGGCGTACGGCGTGTCCTCGACCGTGTCGTGGAGCAGCGCCGCGACCAGCGTCGGCTCGGTCATGCCGATGTCGGCGAGGATCGTGGTGACCGCGAGCGGATGGGTGATGTAGGGGTCGCCGCTCTTGCGCATCTGCGACCCGTGCAGCCGCTCGGCGGTCACGTAGGCGCGCTCGAGGAGTGCCAGGTCGGCCTTGGGGTGGTTGGCCCGGACGGCGCGGAACAACGGCTCGAGGACGGGGTTCCCGGGCTGGCTGCGGGTGCCCATCCGGGCCAGCCGGGCGCGCATCCCGCGTGCGGACGTGACGGACTCGGGAGCCCGCTCCGCGGTCTCCACTTCCTCGTCCGGGGCTACCGCAGGCTCCTCCGCCGCGGTGGCCTCGGTCGCATGGTCCGTCACAGGGTCAGTCTAGGCCCGGTCAGATGGTCAGCAGGGTGGTGATGGGGACGTCGCCGACGGCCTCGCGGCCGGCGAGGAACCCGAGCTCCATCAGCACGGCCACGCCGGTGACGGTGCCACCCGACCGCTCCACGAGCTCGCACGTCGCCTTGACGGTGCCTCCGGTGGCGAGCACGTCGTCCACGAGCAGCACCCGGTCACCCTCGGCCACGGCGTCGCGGTGCATCTCGAGGCTGGCCTCGCCGTACTCCAGGGCGTAGGAGACCGCATGCGTCTCGCGCGGCAGCTTGCCCGCCTTGCGGACCGGCACGAACCCCGCGCCGAGGGCCAGCGCGACGGGCGCCGCGAGGATGAACCCGCGCGCCTCCATGCCGACCACCTTGTCGACGACGACCGCGCCGGCCTCGTCACGTCCGACGGCTGCGAGGGCGTCGACCACCGCAGTGAAGGAGGCGTGGTCGGCCAGGAGCGGCGTGATGTCCTTGAAGACGATGCCGGGCTCGGGGAAGTCGGGAACGTCGATGATGAGACGTTCGAGCGCCGCGCGCGCCGACTCCGTTCGAGACCCGGCCTCGGTCACTTCTTGCCCCGCTTGGAGCGGGGCTGACGACTCGGCTGCTGCCGGCCGGACGCCTTGCTGTCGCGGACCTCGCTGCGCGGCGGCGGGGCGACCCGCCCGCGGCCCGTGGCCTCCGGCGCGCGCGGCGGCTGCGCTGGGCGCCGGCTCGTCGCCGGACACGGGTCGGTCGGCACCTGCTGCACCGGGCTCGTCCTGGAGCGGCAGGTCCTCGGTGAACGCCGGGACCGACGCGTAGCGGTCGACCTGGGCACGCTGCCGGGCGCGGTCGCGCTTCTCGGCCTGGACGACGTCGGACTCGCGGCTCTTGAGGTGCACGAGCAGCGGGGTCGCGATGAAGACCGAGGAGTAGACGCCCGCCGCCATGCCGACGAACAGCGCCAGCGCGAGGTCCTTCATCGAGCCGGACCCCAGCATCACCGCGCCGGCGTACAGGATGCAGCCGACCGGGATGAGCGCGACGATCGAGGTGTTGATCGAGCGGACCAGTGTCTGGTTGACCGCGAGGTTCGCGGCCTTCGCGTACGTCGTGCGGCTCTCGCGCAGGTTCTTGGTGTTCTCGCGGACCTTGTCGAAGACGACGACGGTGTCGTAGAGCGAGAACCCGAGGATCGTGAGGATGCCGGTGACGGTGGCGGGAGTGACCTCGAAGCCGGAGATCGCGTAGACGCCGATGGTGATCACGACGTCGTGCGCCAGGGCGACCAGGGCGGCCACGGACATCTTCCATTCTCGGAAGTACGCCCAGATGAAGAGCACCACGAGCACCAGGAACACCGCGAGGCCGAGGAGGGCTCGCTCGGCGACCTCCTGGCCCCAGCTGGCCCCGATCTCGGACTGCGAGAGGTCGTCGGGACTGGCCCCCGTCGTGTCCAGGAGGACCTGGGCGATCTCGGCGCTCTCGTCGCTGGTGAGCGGCTCGGTCTGGACGATGATGCCTTCGCGGCTCGAGGTCGTCACGACCGGCGACGAGGCGTTGTCCACGCCGCTGTTGGCCACCGCCTCACGCACCTCGTCGGCGGTGTCCTGGGTGACCTGGTCGGCCGGCATGCTCACCTTGTACTCGGCGCCGCCGGTGAACTCGATGCCCCAGTTGAGGCCCTTGAAGTACAGCCCGGACGACGCAGACCAGCAGGATCAGCAGCGACCCGGAGTACCAGAGCCAGCGCCGACCGACGAAGTCGACCGACCTCTTGCCGTTGTAGAGGTCGTTTCCGAGCCGTGAGAACTTGCCCATCAGGCCCTCCCTCCCACGGGAAGTCGATCGATGCCGAGGGCCTCGGCGTCCAGCCCGGACAGCTTGTGGCCCTTGTTGAAGAACGCGAACCGGCCCAGCCACGACACCATCGGGTGGGTGAACCAGAAGAACACGGCCAGGTCGATCAGCGTCGAGAGGCCCAGCGCGAACGCGAAGCCCTTCACGACGCCGGCCGCGAAGATGTAGAGCACGACCGCGGCGAGCAGCGAGACCGCGTCGGCGGCCAGGCAGGTGTTCCGCGCCCGCAGCCAGCCGCTCTCGACGGCGACCCGCATCGACTTGCCGTCGCGCATCTCGTCGCGGACGCGTTCGAAGTACACGATGAACGAGTCGGCGGTGATGCCCACGCCGACGATCAGTCCGGCGACACCGGGCAGCGACAGCGTGAACCCGGCGCTCTCGCTCAGCAGCAGGACGAGTGCATAGGTCATCGCCGCCGCCACGAGCAGCGACGCGATCACGACCAGGCCGAGGCCTCGGTAGTAGATCAGGCAGTACAGCATGACGAGCGCCAGGCCGAGTGCGCCGGCGATCAGACCGGCGCTTGAGCTGGTCACCCGCCAGCGAGGGCCCGACGACGTCGACCTGCGTGCTGTCGTCGTCGAACGCGATCGGGAGGGCGCCGTACTTCAGGCTGGTCGCGAGGCTCTGCGCGCTCTCCTGGTTGAAGTTTCCGCTGATCTGGGCCTCACCGTTGGTGATCAGGCCGTCCATGGTCGGCGCGGAGAGCACCTGACCGTCGAGGACGATCGCGAACTGCTTCTCGGTGCCGACCAGCGCCCGCGAGATGTCCGCGAACTTGTCGGAGCCGTCGCCGTCGAACTTCAGGTTGACGACCCAGTTGGTCTGCTGGTCGGGGATGCCGGCGCTCGCGCTGCTGAGGTCGGTGCCCTCCAGCACGGCGGGCGAGAGGAGGTACTTGATGCCTTCGTCGTCGCACGTGACGAGTGGCTTCGCGGGATCGTCCTCGACGACCGCGGTCTCGCCCGCGGGCGGGCACTGGTAGTCGTTGAACGCCTTGACCGAGGCGGCGTCGGGGTTGTCCATCCACGCGAGGTTGTCCTGGACCGTGGTGCTGCCGGATGCCGGGGGCTGGGTCGGCTCCGCCGTCGGTGAGGCTGCACCGGACGGGCTCGCGGTGTCGGACGGGCTCGCGGTGTCGGACGGGTCGCCGGTCTGGCCCTTGGCGAAGATCGGGGCCCGGTTCGCCGAGCCCGACGGGCTCGCTGCGCCGGACGGTTCGGCGGGGAGGGTCACTCCGGCGCCCGGCTCCTGCGAGGGCTCCTGGCCGGGCGGCGTGGCGCCGCCCGCGGGGCCGCACCTGGTGTCGACCGAGGTGCAGGCGACCAGGCGGAACCGCATCTGTGCCTGGCGCTTGACCGTGTCCACGAGGCTGGCCTGGCTGTCGCCGGGGATCTCGACCACGATCAGGTTGTTGCCCTGGGTGGTCACCTCGGCCTCGGTGACGCCGCTGCCGTTGACGCGGTCGTCGATGATCGACGCGGCCTCGTCGAGCCTGCTCTGCTCGACGTCGTCCTTGGTGACCAGGGTGATGCGGGTGCCGCCCTGGAGGTCGAGGCCCAGTGACGGCGTCCAGGTGCCGACGATGGCGACCAGCGCGTACATCAGGCCCAGGCCGGCGAAGAAGAACGCCAGCGTGCGCCCCGGGCGCGGGGTCTTGCGTGCCACGTCAGTTCCCCTCTGACTCGTCGGCCACCTCGTCGGCATCGTCGGCCGGGTCGGGCTTCGGTACGACCGACCCGATGGCGCCGCGAGCGGCCTTGACGGTCACGCCGTCGGCGATCTCGACATGGATGTTGCCGTCCTCGACCGCCACGAGCCGCCCGAAGATGCCGGAGGTGAGCATCACCTCGTCACCCACGTCCAACGAGCTCTGCATGCGGCGAAGTTCCTTCTGCCGGCGCGAAGCGGGCCGGATGAGCAGCAGCCAGAACAGCAACGCGATTCCGATGATGGGCAACAGGGAAGCGAGTTGCTCCGGCACGACTGAACCTCTCGAGCGTGGATTGTGGGGTTGCCGACCAGCACGGGTCGACCGACGGTGAAGTGTAGCCGCCGTCACGCCGCTGGGAGGAAATAGGGCGGACTGTCAGTCCTCGAAGAGAGGGGTGTCACTCGTGGCCGGCTCGGGCGCCGCCAGGCCGAGGTGCTGCCAGGCACCCGGGGTCGCCACCCGGCCCCGCGGCGTACGGGCGAGGAAGCCGGAGCGGACCAGGAACGGCTCGGCGACCTCCTCGACGGTCTCCCGCTCCTCCCCCACGGCGACCGCGAGGGTGGAGATGCCGACCGGCCCGCCGCCGAACCGGCGGCACAGCACGTCGAGGACGGCGCGGTCGAGCCGGTCGAGCCCGGACTCGTCGACCTCGTAGAGGGCGAGGGCGCGGTGGGCCACGTCGAGCGTGACCACGCCGTCGGCCCGGACCTGCGCGTAGTCGCGGACCCGCCGCAGCAGCCGGTTGGCGATGCGGGGTGTGCCGCGCGAGCGGCCCGCGATCTCGGCGGCGCCGTCGTCGGTCACGTCGACGCCGAGCAGTCCCGCAGAGCGGTGGACGATGAGGTCGAGCTCGCCGGGCTCGTAGAACTCGAGGTACGCGGTGAAGCCGAAGCGGTCGCGCAGCGGTCCCGGCAGGAGGCCGGCCCTGGTGGTGGCGCCGACCAGGGTGAACGGCGGGATCTCGAGCGGGATGGCGGTGGCGCCGGGGCCTTTCCCGATGATGACGTCGACCCGGAAGTCCTCCATCGCCATGTAGAGCATCTCCTCCGCCGGCCGGGACATCCGGTGGATCTCGTCGACGAAGAGCACGTCGCCGTCGTTCAAGCCGGACAGGATGGCCGCCAGGTCACCGGCATGCGTGATCGCCGGGCCGCTGGTGAGGCGGAGCGGGGTCGTCATCTCGGCGGCGATGATCATGGCCAGGGTCGTCTTGCCGAGGCCCGGCGGACCCGAGAGCAGCACGTGGTCGGGCGCGCGGCCACGACGGCGGGCGGCCTCGAGCACCAGGCCCAGCTGGTCGCGCACGCGCTGCTGGCCGACGACCTCGTCGAGGGTTCGTGGCCGCAGCGCCGCCTCGACGGCGCGCTCGTCGCCATCGGCCTCGGCGACCGTCAGTGACTGGAGGTGGGCTTCCTCGACCTCGTCGAGGCGATCTCCGGGTGCGGACATGGTCAGGCCTTGCTGAGGGATCGGAGGGCGGAGCGGAGCAGGGCGGCGACGTCGGGGACGTCACCGGCTTCGGGCGCGACGGCGTCGACGGCCTTCTCGGCGTCCTTGGCCGACCAGCCGAGTCCGACCAGGCCCTGGTGGACCTGGTCGCGCCAGGGGGCGACGTTCGCGGGAGCCGACGGCGACCGCACGCCGATCGGGGAGCCGAGGCGGTCCTTGAGCTCGAGGATGATCCGCTGGGCGCCCTTCTGGCCGATGCCGGGGACGCGGGTCAGGGTCTTGACGTCGTCGCTCGCGACGGCGGTCCGCAGGTCGTCGGGCGAGAGCACGGCGAGCATGGCCTGGGCGAGCTTGGGGCCCACGCCCGACGCGGTCTGCACCAGCTCGAAGGATGCCTTCTCGTCGTCGTCGAGGAAGCCGAACAGGGTCAGCGAGTCCTCGCGCACGACCATGCTCGTCGGCAGCGTCGCCGTCTGGCCGTGGCGCAGCGTCGCCAGCGTGCCCGGCGTACACATGAGCTCCAGCCCGACTCCCCCGACCTCGAGCACGGCGCTGGTGAGGTTGATGGCGGCGACGTCGCCGCGGACGTACGCGATCATGCCCGGCTCCTTCCGGCGGTGGCCCCGGTGGCACCGGTGGCACCGCGTTGCGCGGCGAGGGCGGCGTCGATGCGTGCCTGCGCACCCCCGCGCCATACGTGGGTGATGGCCAGCGCCAGGGCGTCGGCGGCGTCCGCGGGCTTCGGCGGGCCGTCGAGCCGGAGGATGCGCGCGACCATCGCGCCGACCTGGCCCTTGGCCGCCCGGCCGCTGCCGGAGACGGCGGCCTTGACCTCGCTGGGCGTGTGGAGGGCGACGGGGATGCCGCGGCGCGCGGCGGCCACGAGGGCGATCCCGCTGGCCTGGGCGGTGCCCATGATGGTGCTGGAGTCGGACCTCGCGAAGACCCGCTCGACGGCGACGGCGTCGGGGGCGTACTCGTCGAGCCAGGCGTCGATGCCCTTCTCGATCGTGACCAGCCGCTGGGCCACCGGCAGGTCGGCGCTGGTGCGGACGACGCTGACGTCGATCATGGTCAGCGGGCGCCCCACCGACCCGTCGACCACGCCCAACCCGCACCGGGTCAGGCCGGGGTCGATCCCGAGCACGCGCATGAGTGGACCCTTCCGTCCGAACATCTGTTCGGAGGCCACGCTAACCGGGTCGGCGTACTGAATGGTGCACGACACGCCCCGGGTGTGTGGGCTGGGGCGGGCGTCGCATGTAACGCCGGGTTATTGGCTGTACCCGGGGTGTTGCAACACCCCGGGTACAGCAGAGAACAGGGCGTTACAAGCGGCGGCCGGGCCCACACACCATGCACAGGAGCCCCAGCCGCGGCGGTTGTCCACACGCCATGGCTCGTCGCGCATCAGCCTCGTCGGCAGCGAAGCACCCTGTTCGGCGTGCTGTTGCGACTGGGCCCACGGGTCACTCCCCACGGTCTGATCACGCGCACCTCCGCTCTGGCGGCGGGCCTGGACGACCGCGACCTGCGCGCGCTGGTGCGGACGGGGACCTGGGTGCGCCTGCGCCGCGGTGTGTACGTCGACGGCGACCTCTGGGCCGAGGCAGACCCCTACCGCGACCAGCCGCTGCTCCGGGTTCGCGCGGCGCAGCTCGTGCTGCGCTGTTCCGGCTACGTGTTCAGCCACGACTCTGCGGCCATCGCTCACGGTCTCGGCTCCCCCGACCCGGTCCACGCCCAGATCCACATCACCCGGCGCAAGGTCCACGGCGACGCCGACCGAGCCGGCATCAAGCATCACCTGGCGCCGTACGCCGACCACCAGGCCACGACGTCCGGCGACCTGCCCGTCCTCGATCTGGCCCGGACTGCCCTCGACATGGCACGCGAGCACGGCCTGGTGGCGGGGGTGGCGTGCTGCGACGCAGCGCTGAGAAGGGGCGCTACCCGAGCCGACCTGCACACCGCCCGGGAGCAGATGTGGTGCTGGCCGGGCAGCCGGGTCATGGATGCCGCGATCGCGATGGCCGATGCCGGCGCCGAGTCATGGTTGGAGTCGGAGGCCCGGGTCCTGGTCACTGGACTGGGCATCGGCCGGCCGGAGACGCAGTTCGGACTGACCGACGGGCGCCGCACGGTCTGGTGCGACCTCCGCGTCGGACGCCACGTGTTCGAGGTCGACGGCCGGCTGAAGTACGGGCCCGACAACCCCAGCGACCTCGACCCGCACGAGGTGCTGTGGCGGGAGAAGCAGCGTCAGGACTTCATCGGCAGCTTCAAGCTCGGGGTCTCCCGGATCACCCACCACGACTGCCACGCCGGCCGCCGCGAGGCCGAACGCCGCCTGCTCCGCGAGTACGCCGAGACCTGCGACCGCTTCGGCACGAGCATCCGCGACCTCGCGCCGTACGTCGTGCGCAGCCGCGCGCTCAGCCTTCGAGCAGCTCCATGATCTCGTCGCTGACGTCGAAGTTGGCGAAGACGTTCTGGACGTCGTCGAGGTCCTCGAGGGCCTCGATCAGGCGGAAGACCTTGGCGGCGCCGTCCTTGTCGAGCTCGACCTGCATGTCGGGGACGAACGATGCCTCGGCGGAGTCGTAGTCGACGCCGGCCGCCTGCAGCGCCGTGCGTACGGCGACCAGGTCGCCGGCCTCGGAGATGACCTCGAACGACTCCCCCAGGTCGTTGACCGCGTCGGCGCCGGCGTCGAGGGTCGCCTCGAGCACGTCGTCCTCGCTGACCGCGTTGCCGTCCTGCTCGACCGGGACGATCACCACGCCCTTGCGGTTGAAGAGGAACGACACCGAGCCCGGGTCGGCGAGCGAGCCGCCGTTGCGGGTCATGGCGGTGCGGACCTCCATCGCGGCCCGGTTCCTGTTGTCGGTCAGGCACTCGATCAGCATCGCGACGCCCGACGGGCCGTACCCCTCGTACATGATCGTCTGGTAGTCCGCGCCGCCGGTCTCGGCGCCGGAGCCGCGCTTGACCGCGCGGTCGATGTTGTCGTTCGGGACCGAGGACTTCTTGGCCTTCTGGATGGCGTCGTACAGCGTCGGGTTGCCGCCCGGGTCACCGCCGCCCATGCGGGCCGCGACCTCGATGTTCTTGATCAGCTTCGCGAACATCTTGCCGCGGCGGGCGTCGATGACGGCCTTCTTGTGCTTGGTGGTCGCCCATTTCGAGTGGCCAGACATACGTCCTCTTCTTACGTCCTCGGTGTGTGGTCAGGGCACGGACCGGGCGACGAGGTCCACGAACAGCTCGTGGATCCGCGTGTCGCCACCCACCTCCGGGTGGAACGACGTCGCCATCAGCGGGCCCTGCCGGACCGCGACGATCCTACCCGCGGCCGCCCCGTCCTCGACCCGCGCGAGCACCTCGACGTCCTCGCCGATCCGCTCCACCCACGGTGCCCGGATGAAGATCGCGTGCACCGGCTCCGCGAGCCCCGCGAACTCCAGGTCGCCCTCGAACGAGTCGACCTGCCGGCCGAACGCGTTGCGGCGCACGGTGATGTCGAGTCCGCCCAGCGTCTCCTGCCCGGGTACGCCGTCCTCGATCCGGTCGGCCAGCATGATCATCCCCGCGCAGGTGCCGAACGTCGGCATGCCCAGCTCGATCCGCTTGCGCAGCGGGTCGAACAGCTCGAACGTCCGCGCCAGCTTGGCCATCGTCGTCGACTCGCCACCCGGGATCACCAGTCCGTCACAGGCATCGAGCTCCGACGGGCGGCGCACGGGCTGGGCGCGCACGCCGAGCCCGGCGAGCGCGCGCAGGTGCTCGCGGACGTCGCCCTGGAGCGCGAAGACGCCGATCGTGGTCACGCCCGCACCCTAGTCCGGGAGCGAGCCCGCGCCCGAACCGGTGAGCTCCTCGAGCACCGACCCGAGCCGGGTCTCGTAGCCGCGCTCGACGGCGTCCAGCCGCCGGGTCCACGGGTCCCTGCCGGGCCGGGGGCCGTCCGTCGTCAGCTGCATGAGCTGCCGCCCACGGTCGTACGCCGGCCACGCGGGCGCGCCGTCGTGGGTCGGGCGGCCGGTCGTCGCGAACGCGACCCAGTAGTCGCTGATCGTGTCGGCGAGCGCACCGGCACCCTTGCCGGCGACCCGCTGGGCGGCGCTGTCGTCGAAGACGAACGGCACCTCGGACGCGTGCGGCGCCCCGCCCAGCAGCTGCTGGAGGTCCGGGCTGGTGATCGAGAAGCGATAGAGGTACGTCGCCGCATCGGCCTCGTGCTCGTCGGCGAGGTGCCGGGCCGGCTCGGTGAACAGCACGTCGGAGATCAGGTGCTGGTCGAGCGCCGCCCGGCCGCCGTACGCCGCCACCGCAGCGCGTTCGCCGTCCCCGACGATGGCCGCGCGCACGCTCGCCGGGTCCCGGCCCGTCTGTTGCACGAAGAAGTCGGGCACCTCGAGGTCCGTGGTGCCGACCAGGTAGGGCACCGCCGCCTCCTCCCCCCGTTCGAAGACCCGGGCCACCGGCGCGGGCAGCACCGTGCCGTCGACGATCGGGACGTCGCCGGTGAGGAGGTTGAGCGGCAGGTCCATCACCTTCTTCGCGGGCACGTCGCGCAGGTCCGCGGCGGTCGGTTCGTCGAGCCCGAGGCCGGACATCAGGCTGGCTCCCTCGGCCCGGGCGGCGCCGATCCCCTCGGAGGCCTCACGGCCGAGCCCGGACTGGGTGATCGCCTTCGCGAACAGGCCGTCAGCGGCCGGGCTGGCCATCAGCGCGTTCACCGAGGCGCCGCCGGCGGACTCCCCGAACACCGTCACGTTCGACGCGTCGCCGCCGAAGCCCTCGACGTTGTCGCGCACCCACTCCAGCGCCTTGACCTGGTCGAGGATCCCGAAGTTCGCGACCTCCGGGCCCGGCTCGTCAGACAGCGCGGGATGCGCGAAGAACCCGAGCCGCCCGAGCCGGTAGTTGACCGTCACCAGCACGACCCCACGATCGACGAAGGCCGGGGAGTTGTAGATGGGCTGGCTGCCGGAGCCGTGCAGGAACGAGCCGCCGTGGATCCACACCATCACCGGCAGGTCCTCGCGGTCGTCGTCGGGACGGCTGACGTTGAGGGTGAGGCAGTCCTCGCTGCCGCCCTCGGTGTCGATCAGGCCGGAGCCGAGCGACGACGACGTGCCCTGCAGGCACGGCGGCCCGTAGTCCTTGGCCTGCCGGACGCCGTCCCAGGGCTCGGCGTCGGCGGGTGGACGCCAGCGCAGATCGCCGACCGGTGGCGCCGCGAACGGGATCCCGCGCCACGCGCGCACCCCGGAGGCCGCCTCACCGGCGACCTTGCCGGCGGACGTCGCCACGACCAGGTCGGAGCTCGGCGGCGACGGGTCGCTCGCGGGCTCGCCGTCACAGGCCGCGAACGGGAGCACCACCAGTACGGCGGCCGCCAGGGCGGACCGCCGCAAGGGACTCACGCGGGGCTCGTCACCAGCCGCGCTCGGCGAGGCGGTGCGGCTCGGGGATCTCGTCGACGTTGATGCCGACCATCGCCTCGCCCAGTCCGCGCGAGACCTTGGCGACCACGTCGGGGTCGTCGTAGAACGTCGTGGCCTTCACGATCGCCTCGGCCCGCTGTGCCGGGTTGCCGGACTTGAAGATGCCCGAGCCGACGAAGACGCCCTCGGCGCCGAGCTGCATCATCATCGCCGCGTCGGCCGGGGTGGCGATGCCGCCGGCGGTGAACAGCACGACGGGGAGCTTGCCGTTCGCGGCGACCTCCTTCACCAGGTCGTACGGCGCCTGCAGCTCCTTCGCCGCGACGTACAGCTCGTCGGGCTCCATGCCCTGCAGCCGGCGCAGCTGGGCCCGGATCGTGCGCATGTGGGTGACCGCGTTGGAGACGTCGCCGGTGCCGGCCTCGCCCTTGGAGCGGATCATCGCCGCGCCCTCGGTGATCCGGCGCAGCGCCTCGCCCAGGTTGGTCGCGCCGCACACGAACGGCGCGGTGAACGCCCACTTGTCGATGTGGTTGGCGTAGTCGGCCGGCGTCAGCACCTCCGACTCGTCGATGTAGTCGACGCCGAGGCTCTGCAGCACCTGCGCCTCGGCGAAGTGGCCGATGCGTGCCTTGGCCATCACCGGGATCGAGACCTGGGCGATGATGCCGTCGATCATGTCGGGGTCGCTCATCCGCGAGACGCCGCCCTGTGCCCGGATGTCGGCCGGGACCCGCTCCAGCGCCATCACGGCAACGGCGCCGGCGTCCTCGGCGATCTTGGCCTGCTCGGCGGTGACGACGTCCATGATCACGCCGCCCTTGAGCATCTCGGCCATGCCGCGCTTCACGCGCGTCGTGCCCGTGCCGCCTGAGGTGTGCTCGGTGGGCTGTTCGGGGGAGGTAGCGGGGGTCTGCGACATGCCTCAATCGTACGGCGGAGCGCGTCGTCCCCCCCAAATCCTGGTGACCCTCGGGACGCCCGCCTCACGCGCCCTCGGCCGAGCGGGTGCTGGAACCCAGCAGCCCGACGGGATCGGCCAGCAACGGCGCGAAGGCCAGCTCGGCGGCCCCGAGCATCGACACGTCGTACCCGAGCTGCGAGTCGGTGACCCGGAGCCCGTCCAGCGAGGCGATCACCATCCCGTGGCCCAGCGCGTCGCGGACCAGCGGTTCCCGGGCCCGCCACACCTGGGCGAGCAGCCCGGCCAGCACGATCATCGACGGGTTGAAGACGTTCACGACGGCACGCATGCCGACGCCGATCCACTCCGCCACCGAGTCGACGGCCGCCTGGGAGCGCCGGTCGCCGGCAGCGGCGGCAGCGATCACCTCGTCCACCGCCCCCGCACCGCCGCCGGGCAGGCGGCCCGCGAGCGCGAGCAGGTGGTTCTCGCCGACCTTCGTCTCCCAGCACCCGATCGCCCCGCAGTGGCAACGCTCGCCGTTGCTGTCGACCTGCACATGGCCGACCTCACCGGCGTACCCGTCGGCACCGCGCATGGTCGTCCCGCCGACGAGGAAGCCGCCGCCGAGGCCCGCGCGGCAGTTGAGGAACGCGACGTCGTTGATGCCGACGGCAGCCCCGCGGGTGTGCTCGGCGAGGCCACCGAGGTCGGCGTCGTTGCCCGAGTCGACGGGCATGCCGAGCTCGTCGGACAGCAGGGCCGTGAACGGCTCGTCGTGCCAGCCGAGGTTGGGTGCGAACCGCACCACGCCGTCGGATGCCCGCACCGCGCCGGGCAGGGACACCCCGACGCCGAGACAGCGACCGGCATCGGGCAGCGCGAGCAGCTCCTGGGCCATCTGGGCGACGCTCTCGACGACCAGGCGTACGTCGTGGCTGGCCGGCTGGTGGGTACGCCGCCGCCGGTCGATGACACTGCCGCCGAGGGCGACCAGCGCGACGGAGATCGAGTCGACGTCGATCGCGACGGCCAGCACCGTGACGTCCTGCCGGGGCAGGACCACGAGCGATGGGCGCCCCGAGCGCCGCGTGGTGCTCGGGGCCTCCTCCTCCACGAGGCCGAGGGCCTCGAGCTGTCCGGTCAGGTCGCCGATCGTGCTCCGGTTCAGGCCGAGCTCCGCGGTCAGCGCCGCGCGGCTGATCGGTCCGTACACATGGACCCGCGACAGCAGCGCACTCATGTTGCGCCGCCGCAGCTCTTCCTGGCTGAGGCCGGACCGCCGTCCCATGGCCGAGTCCCCCTTCGGCTAGATGCGTCCTGTGGCAGCCGCCCGCTTGCGGCTGATCGCGTCGACACTCGCCGCCAGAAGCAGGACAGCGCCGGTGACGAAGTACACGCGCCCGGCGGGCTGGTTGAGCAGGGACATGCCGTTCTCCAGCACCGCGATCACGAACCCGCCGAGCACGGCGTCGACCACGCGGCCCTTGCCACCGAAGAGGCTGACGCCGCCGATCACGGCTGCGCCCACGGCGAACAGCAGCGTGAGCTGGCCACCCGTCGACGGCGACACGGAGTTGGTCCGGCTGGACAGGAGGATGCCGGCGATGGCCGCCATGGTCGAGCACACGATGAAGCAGGAGAGCCGGAGCCGGAAGACGTTGATGCCGGCCCGCCGGGCGGCCTCGGCGTTGCCGCCGACGGCGTACACGTGGATGCCCCACGAGGTCCGCGAGAGGAAGAACGTCAGGATCACCAGCAGCGCGACCAGGACCACGACCACCATCGGGATGCCCTTGAGCGAGGTGAGCGCGGGGTTCCGGCTGCGCTCGGCGTTGAGGTACGCCGTCGCCGCGATCAGGACCGCGCTCAGGGTCACGGTCTTGATCACCCACAGCGACATGGGCACGCCCTGGAGGCCGGCCCGGCGACGCTTCCGCATGGTGCGGAACGTGACCAGCGCATAGACGGCGAGTCCGCCGATGCACAGCGTCCAGCCGAGCCACACCGAGAGGTTCTCGTTCATGACCGCGAGGATCGTGCTGTCGCGGATCGCGATCGTGCCGCCCTCACCGATCAGCAGCAGCATCGTGCCCTGCAGCGACAGGAAGAAGGCCAGGGTCACGACGAACGAGGGGATGCCGAGCTTCGCCACGAGCAGGCCGATGAGGGTGCCGATCACGGCACCGGTCAGCAGGCAGGCGATCACCGAGGGCAGCCAGTGCACGCCGTGGTCGGTGAGCACGATCGCCATGACACAGGCGGAGGTGCCGGCCGTGTAGCCGGCGGACAGGTCGATCTCGCCGAGCAGCAGGACGAAGACCAGCCCCATGGCGATCACCGTGACGCCGGCGGCCTGGTTGATCAGGTTGGCGAAGTTGAACGCGTTCGTGAACTGCTCGGGCTTGAGGGCCGAGAAGATGATGACCAGGGCCACCAGCCCCAGGGCCGCGGGGAGTGATCCGACGTCGCCTCCGCGAACCCGGACGAGCCAGTCGCGGAAGAGGCCGCCGAGAGATTCGTCGCGGGCCTCGTCACCCTCGTCGATCGGGTCGGCGACAGGAGTCTCGGTGCTCATCGCGCCTCACCCGCCCCGCCGTTGCCGAGGGACCCGGACCGGCCGGTGGTGATCAGCTCGACGACCTGGTTGTTGGTGACGTCCTTCGCGTTCACCTGCGCGACCATCTGTCCGAGGTAGAGGACGGCGATGTCGTCGGCGACCTCGAAGACGTCGACGAGGTTGTGGCTGATCAGCACGACGCCGAGGCCGCGGTCGGCGAGCCTGCGGACCAGCTTGAGCACCTGCTCGGTCTGGGCGACGCCCAGCGCGGCGGTCGGCTCGTCGAGGATGACGACCTTGGAGTTCCACAGCACCGCCCGCGCGATCGCCACCGTCTGCCGCTGGCCTCCGGAGAGGCTGGCGACGTGGGTGCGCACCGACTTGAGGGTGCGGACCGACAGGCCCTTGAGGGTCTCCTTGGCCCGCGACTCCATGGTGTCGCTGTCGACCAGGCCGGCCTTCTTCATCTCGCGGCCGAGGAACATGTTCTGGACGACGTCGAGGTTGTCGCACAGCGCGAGGTCCTGGTAGACGACCTCGATCCCGAGCGCATTGCTGTCGCGCGGGCTGGCCACCGAGACCGGCTGCTGCTCGAAGGTGTACTCGCCCTCGTCGAAGGCGTGGATGCCGGCGATGCCCTTGATCAGGGTGCTCTTGCCGGCACCGTTGTCACCGACCAGGGCGGTGACCCGGCCCGGATGTACGTCGAAGTCGATGCCGCGCAGGACGTGGACCGCCCCGAAGCTCTTCTGGATACCGCGCAGCGACAGCAGTGGCGCGGCTACGGCGCTGCTCGGTCGCTCGGACGTGCTCGTGGACAACTCTGCTCCTCCCGGTCATGACCGGACGACGGACGGCCGCGCAGGCCGTGGGACCCGAAGTGGTGCCCACCTCCGATCATGGAGGCGGGCACCACTGTCGGACTACTGCACTCCGTTGTCGGTGCAGAGCTGGGCGAACTCGCCCGAGCAGACGTCTTCCTTGGGCTGGAATCCGTCTGCGATCACCTTGGCCACGCCGTCGATGTAGATCGCCTCGGGCGTGGCGAGCGCGGACTTGACGTCCGTGCCGGCCTCGGTGTCCTCCACCGTGCCCGTGGCAAGGCTGTCGGCCTTGTCCTGGTCACCTTCGATCAGGGCGATCGCCAACTGCGAGGCAAGGTCCGCCTCGAGGTTGGTGTTCTTGTACACCGTCATGCACTGCGAACCGTCGAGGATCCGCTGGAGACCTTCGACGCTGGCGTCCTGACCCGTCACCGGGACCTTGCCAGCAAGGCCGTTGGCCTTGAGCCGGGCGATGATGCCGCCCGCCATGGTGTCGTTCGCCGAGACCACGCCGTCGACGTTGCCGTCGTTGGCGGTGTAGATGCCGTCGAACGCGTCGGCCGCCTTGTCGGCGTCCCACTCACCGGTCTGGTCGCCCACGAGCTTGTAGTCGCCCGAGTCGATCTTCGGCGCCAGTGCCTCCTCGTAGCCCTGCTTGAACAGGGCGGCGTTGTTGTCGGTCGGAGCACCGTTGATGTAGGCAATGTTCGCCTTCGTCTTGCCGGCGTCGTCGAGGCACTTGGTCAGTCCCTCACCCATCAGCCGGCCGACCTCGACGTTGTCGAACGACACGTAGTAGGACGCGCCGCCTCCCAGCGTCAGCCGGTCGTAGTCGATGCTCGTGATGCCGGCATCCGTCGCCTTCTGCAGACACGCCGCACCCGACTCCGAGTCGAGGTTGACGATCATCAAGACGTTGACGCCCTCGTTGATCATGCTGTCGCAGATGGTGCCGAACTTGGCGACGTCGCCGCCGGCGTTCTCGATCGTCGACTCGATGCCGGCGTCCTTGAATGCCGCCTCCAGGCTGGGCCGGTCGTTGGCCTCCCAGCGCGGAGAGCTGACGGCGTCGGGCAGGATCACGCCCACCTTCCCGGCGCCACCGCCGTCGCCGCCACCGCTGTCGTCACCTTCTGCGTCATCGCCGCCACATGCGGCCAGTGTCAACGCCAGCGCCGCGATCGCCAGCGTGCTCACGACCCTGCGGGGCCGCTTCCACCGATTAACTCTCACACCCACCTCCGGTGCTTGGAGCGACGGGGTGGTGACGCCCGTCACGTTTTATGTTGTCCGCGACAACATAGCGTCGTAGATTGATCCTCCACAAGCACCTGGTACGGACCTTTGTTGTTGCACGGAACGAACACCCCGAGTCGAGGAGCCCTCCATGCCGGACTTCACGCCCCACCCCCGAGGACCGGTTCACCTTCGGTCTGTGGACCGTCGGCTGGCAGGGGGTGGACGTGTTCGGCAGCGCGATCCGCCCGGCCCTGGACCCGGTCACCGCGATCCACAAGCTGGCCGAGCTCGGTGCCTCCGGGATCACCTTCCACGACGACGACGTGGTGCCGATCGGGACGCCCGACGACGAGCGCGACCGCCTGCTGGGCCGGGTGCGCGACGCGCTCGCCGCGACCGGCCTCGACGTACCCATGCTGACGACGAACCTCTTCTCGCACCCGGTGTTCCGCGACGGCGCGTTCACCAGCAACGACCGCGACGTACGCCGCTACGCGCTGCGCAAGGCGCTGCGCAACCTCGACCTCGCCGCCGAGCTCGGCGCGAAGACGTTCGTCGCCTGGGGCGGCCGCGAGGGCGCCGAGTCCGGCGCCGCCAAGGACGTCCAGACCGCCCTCGACCGCTACGCCGAGGCGTTCGACATCCTGGGCGGCTACGCCCTCGAGCAGGGCTACGACATCCGCTTCGCCATCGAGCCGAAGCCCAACGAGCCCCGCGGCGACATCCTGCTGCCCACGATCGGGCACGCCATGGCCTTCATCGAGAAGCTCGCCCACCCCGAGCTCGTGGGCCTCAACCCCGAGGTCGGCCACGAGGAGATGGCGGGTCTCAACTTCGCCCATGGTCTAGCCCAGGCCCTGTGGCAGGGCAAGCTCTTCCACGTCGACCTCAACGGCCAGAACGGCCCGCGCTTCGACCAGGACCTCCGCTTCGGCGCCGGCAACGCGCGCGGCGCGTTCTGGGTGGTCGACACCCTCGAGAACGGCGGGTACGACGGCCCCCGTCACTTCGACTTCAAGCCGCCGCGGACCGAGGACATCGACGGAGTCTGGGTCTCGGCGGCCGGCTGCATGCGCAACTACCTGATCCTGCGCGAGAAGGTCCGTGCCTTCCGCGCCGACGCCGAGGTCCAGGAGGCCATGCGCCTGGCGCGGGTCGACCAGCTCGCCGAGCCGACCCTGGGTGAGGGCGAGACCCTCGACTCGCTGCGCAAGGAGGAGTTCGACCCCGACGAGCACGCCGAGCGCGGGTGGGGCTTCGAGCTGCTCGACCAGCTCGCATTGGAGCACCTCTACGGCGTCCGCTGATGGCGCTGGTAGCGGGGGTCGACACCTCCACGCAGTCCTGCAAGGTCCTGGTCGTCGACGCCGAGTCCGGCGCCGTCGTGCGCGAGGGGCGGGGCACCCACCCCGACAGCACCGAGGTCGACCCGCGGCACTGGGTCGACGCGTTCGACACGGCGTCCGCCCAGGCCGACGGCATCGATGACTGCGCCGCGGTCGCGGTCGGCGGGCAGCAGCACGGCATGGTCTGCCTCGCCGACGACGGCGCCGTGGTCCGCGACGCCCTGCTGTGGAACGACACCCGGTCCGCGCAGGCCGCCACCGACCTGACCCAGGAGCTCGGGTGGCCCGCAGGCGTGGGCGGACGCGGTCGGATCGGTGCTGGTCGCGTCGTTCACGGTGACCAAGCTGAGGTGGCTGGCGACGCACGAGCCCGACCACGCCGCCCGCACCGCCGCCGTGGTCCTGCCGCACGACTACCTGACGTGGCACCTCGCGGGCTCGGCCGGACTCGACACGCTCGTCACCGACCGCAGCGACGCGAGCGGCACCGGCTACTGGTCACCCCTCACCGACTCCTACCGTGCCGACCTGCTCGAGCTCGGCCTCGGGCACGCAGCGCACCTGCCGCGGGTGCTGGCCCCCTCGGAAGCCGCAGGCACACCACCACGCGACCGGCGCCGTGCTCGGACCCGGCGCCGGCGACAACGCGGCGTCCGCGCTCGGGCTGGGCGCCGAGGCGGGTGACGTCATCGTCTCGATCGGCACCTCCGGTGTCGCCTGCGCGGTCTCCGCCACCCCGACCAGGGACGCCTCCGGCACGGTGGCCGGCTTCGCCGACGCGACCGGACGCTTCCTGCCGCTGGTCGCCACCCTGAACGCCGCCCGCGTGCTCGACGCCGTGTCCCGACTGCTGTCGGTGGACCACGACGGACTCTCCGACCTCGCCCTGTCGGCTCCGGCCGGTGCCGACGGGCTGGTCGTGGTGCCCTACCTCGAAGGCGAGCGGACCCCCGACAAACCGACCAGCACCGGCGCCCTGCACGGCGTCACCCTCAAGAACACGACGCCGGCCCATCTCGCACGGGCCGCCGTCGAAGGGTTGCTCTGCGGTCTCGCGGACGCCGTGGAGGCGGTCGAGGCCACCGGCTCGGAGGTACGCCGCGTCCTCCTGGTCGGCGGTGGCGCCCGGTCGGCGGCGGTGCAGGCGATGGCGCCGATGGTGCTCGGCCGGCCGGTCGTCGTACCCGAGCCCGGCGAGTACGTCGCTCTCGGCGCCGCCCGCCAGGCGGCATGGACGCTGACCGGCGAGCTGCCCGCGTGGCACGCCCCGACCGGCGCGACCCTCGAAGCCGAGCCGACGCCGTGGGTGCGCGATCGCTACGCGGAGGCGCGCGACCTCACGGTTGATCGGATGACGGAGCCGGCTGGCTGAGCGCCTGGCGGCGTACGACCCAGATCCGCTGCACCACGGTGATCGTGCTGGCGGCGGCCAGCGCCCAGAGCGTGACCTCCATCAGGATCGGCAGGTCGAAGATCGCGGAGAACCCGGTCATCACCAGGATGGCGACCAGCCGGTCGGCGCGCTCGGCGATGCCGACCTTGGCCTGGAAGCCGAGGCCCTCCGCCCGCGCCCGCGCGTAGGACGTCACCGCACCCATGACCAGGCAGATCAGCGTGAGCACGAGGTAGAGCTCGCTGTCGCCGGGGCCGGCGAAGTAGAGCGCCAGCCCGCCGAAGATCGCACCGTCGCCGATCCGGTCGAGCGTGGAGTCGAGGAACGCCCCGAACGACGAGGTCCGGTTGGTCAGCCGCGCCATGTAGCCGTCGAGCAGGTCGCTGAAGACGAACGCCGTGATCACCAGGACACCGGTGAGGAGCTTGCCCTGCGGGAAGAAGACCAGAGCGCCCGCGCACACGCCGAGGGTGCCGACCACCGTCACTGCATCGGGGCTCACGCCGAGCCTGATCAGGAGGTGGGCGACGGGCGAGATGACCTTGGTCCAGAAGGCCCGGAATCGTTCCATCATCGTGGCCGCAGGGTATGACAGGGCATGACAGGCCCGGACCGAGACCCCATGATGTGCGGGTGCGCAGCGGTCCCGACTCCAGGAATCTCGCTCGGGCGCTCGTCGTGGCCTGCGTGGCCGCCCTCCTGACGGGAGTGGGTCCGCCGTCGGCTCCCGCCGCCCCGGCGGCAGCCGCGCGCGACGTCCAGGTCGGGTCGCTCACGCTGCGGCCCTGCCAGGTCGTGGCGCGCGCCCTGTGCGGCTCGATCCGCCGCGACTGGGAGCCGGGGAACCCCGGCGCGGGTCGGATCAAGGTCGGCTTCGCGTTCGTCCCGGCCAGGCGCGGCCCGGCGATCGGGACGCTGGTGCCGCACGAGGGCGGTCCCGGGTACTCCACCACCGGGTCCGGCGGTTCCTACGTCCAGATGTACGGCGCCCTCATGGACCGGCGCAACCTGCTGCTCGTCGACCAGCGCGGCACCGGTCGGTCCGAGCCGATCGACTGCCCGCGGATGCAGAACCTCAAGCAGCCGTACAACATCGCGGCCGGCCGGTGCGGCCGCGCCCTCGGAGCGCGCGCCGACGACTACTCGACGGCCCGCTCGGCCGACGACCTGGCGGCCGTGCTGGAGGCCCTCGAGCTCGACGACGTCGACGTGTACGGCGACTCCTACGGGACGTTCTTCGCGCAGGTGTTCGCGGGTCGCCATCCCGACGCCGTCCGCAGCGTGGTCGTGGACGCCGCCTACCCGACGTACGGCGAGTCCGGCTGGTACCCCACGTCGGCGCCGACCGCGCGACGCGCCTTCCACCTGTCTTGCCAGCGCTCCCCCGACTGCCGGCGGGGTGGTCGGTCGTTCGCGCGTGCGCTGGACCGGGTGCTCGACAAGGTCCGTGACCAGCCGTGGCACGGACGGTCGCACGACGCCGACGGGCGACCGATGCGGGTCACGGTCAAGCCGTCGACGCTCGCCGACATCGTGTTCGTCGCGACCTTCACGCCCACGTTCTACCGGGAGCTGACGGCGGCCCTGCGCTCCGGACTGCGCGGCGACCGCGCACCGCTGCTGCGGCTGGTCGCCGAGGCGACCGGCGGTGGCACCGACTCCGGACCGGCGCGCGCCTACAGCGGCGGCCTCGAGGCGGCGGTCTCCTGCCACGACTACGCGTACCCCTACGACCGGACCACGCCGCCGGGGCGGCCCCGTGCTGAAGGAGTACCGGCGAGCACTTCAGCGTCGGTCGCGCACCCACCCGAACACCTACGGGCCGTTCACCGTCCGCGAGTACGCGAGCTCGGGCTGGCAGGGGCTCGACTGGTGCACGCACTGGCCGACCGCGCCCGCCGACAACCCGGCCGGGCCGGTCCGTCCTCCGGGGGGCGTCTACCCGGACGTGCCGGTGCTGATCCTGTCCGGAGAGTTCGACTCGATCACCACCCCCGAGGAGGGCCGGATGGTGCGCCGGCAGTTCCCCGACGCCACGCTCGTGGTGGTGCGCAACAGCTTCCACGTGACCGCGATCGGCGACACCGACGACTGCGCCGTACGCATCCTGCGGTCGTTCGTCCGCTCCCCCGCGACCCAGCCCACCGAGCGGCGACGGCGCTGCGCCGCGGACGTGGAGCCGATCCGTTCCCCCGGGATCTTCCCCGTGACGCTGGCCGACGTGCCGCCGGGCCGCGGCGACGCACCCCGGCGGGCTCGGCGAGCCGCCGTCGTTGCCGCTGCGACGGTCGCCGACCTCCAGGACCGGTGGTGGAACAACTACTCGGGGCACAACGTCGGGCTGCGCGGCGGCACCTGGACCTACACGGGCGGGCGCACGGTGACGTTCCGGCTGGACGGCGTGCGGCAGGTCCGCGGCCTCGCCGTCAGCGGCAAGGCGGTCTGGGACCGGTACGCCGAGACCGTGCGCGTCGACGTCGACCTCACCGGCGCGGTCACCGGGCACATCACCGGCCGGTGGGACACCCGGAGGGTGGGCGCGCAGGCGATGCTTCGCGGTCGCATCGGCGGCGAACGCGTGGCCGTGCGGTTCCCCGCACCCTGACCCGCGTGGACCTCGGCTACGCGGCCCTTCCGGCCTTGAGCGCCGCCGCGGTGTCGACGGCGCGGCGGGCCTGGTGACGGGCCGCCTCCAGTGCCACGTCGTCGGGCGGACCGTCGCCGGACACGTGGGACGTGCCGTAGGGATTGCCCGACTGGTACTGGATGGGGTCCGTGTAGCCGGGCGGCACGATGATCCCGCCCCAGTGGTAGAAGGTGTTCCCCAGCGCCAGGATCGTGGACTCCTGGCCTCCGTGGGCGGTGCTGCTGGCCGTGAAGACGGAGTACACCTTGTCGGTGAGCAGGCCCTGTTGCCACAGGCTGCCGGTGGTGTCGATGAACGCCCGGAGCTGGCTGGCCGGGTTGCCGAAGCGGGTCGGGGTGCCGAGCAGCACGGCGTCGGCCCACGCGAGGTCGTCGAGCACGGCCTCGGGCACCTCGGCGGTGTCGCGGAGGTGCTGGCCCCAGGCCGGGTTGGCATCGATCGCCTCGGGTGGAGCCAGCTCGGGCACCTTGCGCAGCCGCACCTGCGCGCCGGCCTTCTCGGCCCCCTCGGCGACGGCCTGCGCCAGGGCGTGGACCGTGCCGGTCGAGCTGTAGTAGATGATCGCGGCGTTGACGGGTTCCATGATCGGTTCCCTTCCGGGTCGGATGGTGTTCTCCTCAGTACGACGGCACGACGGCGCCGAATGTCAGGTCCGGTGCTGGGACCTGACGTTTCGGTGCGGTGGCTCGTCGTACTGGTGAGAGGAGGGCGACCGCCCGCGTCGTTCGAACAGCCATGAGCAACCCAACGGAGCCAGCGACCGACCGCCCCGACCCGGGCCTGGACCCTGGGCCTGGACGCGGTCATGAGCGAGCGGCGTCAGCTGCTCAACGTCGCGTATCGGCTGCTCGGCTCGCTGGCCGATGCCGAGGACGTCGTCCAGGAGACGTATGCCCGCTGGTACGCCAGGTCCGAGGAGGACCGGGCCGCGATCGAGTCCCCGGGCGCGTGGCTGACGACGGTCGCCAGCCGGATCTGTCTCGACCTGCTGCGCTCGGCACGCGTCCGGCGCGAGACCTACGTGGGCGAGTGGATACCCGAGCCCGTCCCCGCCGAGACCGACGAGCTCGACCCGGCCGACCGGATCACCCTCGACGAGTCGGTGAGCATGGCCTTCCTCGTCGTCCTGGAGTCGATGACGCCGGCCGAGCGGGTCTCGTTGATCCTCCACGACGTCTTCCGCTACTCCTTCGCGGAGGTGGCCGACATCGTCGGTCGCACTCCGGCCGCCTGCCGCCAGCTGGCCTCCTCGGCCCGGAGTCGCATCGCCGCGTCGCGAGAGACACCGGTGACGCCGGTCCAGCAGCAGGCCGGCATCGTCCAGGCCTTCAAGGCGGCCTGGCAGGCCAAGGACATCGAGGCGCTGGTCGGTCTCCTCGACCCCGACGCCACCACGGTCGCCGACGGCGGCGGCCTCGTCAGTGCCCTGCTCACCCCGATCGAGGGCAGCGAGGTGGTCGCGCGTGCCTTCGTCGACATCGCCGAGCGTGCCCCCGACCTGGAGGTCCTGGAGCGCACGGTCAACGGTCAGCCGGGCCTGCTGGTGCGCCAGGCCGACGGCACGCTGACCGTCGTGGCGTTCGAGGTCGCGGGTGGCGTGATCCGGCACATCTGGGCGGTGCGCAACCCGGAGAAGCTCCGGCCCTGGGCCTAGCCTTCCCAGGCCTCGGCCAGCAGCCCGCGGGTGTCGGCGAGCAGCTCGGGCAGGGTCTTGGTGCGGCCGATGATCGGCATGAAGTTCTGGTCGCCCGCCCAGCGCGGCACCACGTGCTGGTGCAGGTGGGCGGAGATCCCCGCGCCCGCGATCGCGCCCTGGTTCATCCCGATGTTGAAGCCGTGGGCGCCGGAGACCGAGCGGATGACCTGCATCGCCTGCTTGGTGAGGGCGCCGATCTCGTCGGCCTCCTCGTCGGTGGTCTCGGTGTAGTCGGCGATGTGGCGGTAGGGGCAGACCATCAGGTGTCCGGGCGAGTACGGGTAGAGGTTCAGTACGGCGTACGCGAGCTCGCCGCGGCGTACGACGAGGCCTTCGTCGTCGTCCTTCGCGGGGATCCGGCAGAACGGGCACTCCCCCGGCGTGGAGTCGACCGGCTTGTTCTCGCCGCGGATGTAGGCGATCCGGTGCGGCGTCCAGAGCCGGTCCAGCCCGTCGGCATCGCCGACGCCGTCCTGCCGCGCGGTCTCCTGGTCGCTCATGGAAGCAGATCCTAGGGTCGGCGCGGGTCACTACTCTCGGCGGCATGGCGACTCCGACCCTCCGGCCCGGCACGGCCGCCGACGCCGCCACCGTGGCAGACATCTGGCACACCGGCTGGCACGAGGCCCATCCCGGGCACGTGCCCGACGGGCTCACCGCGCGGCGCACGCTCGAGGCGTTCCACGACCGGGCGCCGGCGAGGGTGGCCGACACGACGGTCGCCGAGGTCGACGGCGAGATCGCCGGGTTCATCATGGTCGTCGACGACGAGGTCGAGCAGATCTACGTGGCGACGGCCCACCGCGGCTCCGGACTCGCCGACCTCCTGCTCGACGAGTCGGAGCGCCAGGTCGCCGCGCACGGACACACCGTCGCCTGGCTGGCCGTGGTGGTGGGCAACCAGCGGGCCCGCCGCTTCTACGAGAAGCGCGGCTGGATCGACGGCGGCGACCTGCCCTACGAGGTCACCGCCCTGGGCGAGACGTTCCTGTCCCCGTGCCGGCGCTACATCAAGCGGGTCAGTACTGGTGGAACCACAGCCCGAGGCGGGAGCTGACGCCCGGGCAGGTGATGTTCTGGTCGCGCGACTGCTCGACCCACTGCCCCAGCACCGCCCGGCCGCCCTGGATCGACCAGTCCCGGCCGCAGCGCGAGGTCGCCTCCTGCCGCGACGTCTCCCCTGCGGCGCGCCACTCCGGCAGGCCGAGCGCGAGGTCGCCGACGACCTGCTCCCACAGATGCGGCGTGGAGTAGACGCCGACCTCGTACCCCGCGTCGGCGTACCCGCGGGCCGCGCCCTCGACCACCGCGGCGTTCGCGGTGGAGTCGCCGCTCCAGTCGAAGTCGGGGACCGGCTCGACGTCGACCCAGACGATCGGCGAGTTGAGACCGGCCCGCCGCATGGTGGCGACGTTCGTGAGTGCCTGCTGGTAGCCGGTGTTGGCCAGTGCGCCCAGGTCGGAGCCGCCGTCGTAGGGACCGGTCTCGCCGTGCTCGGCGACGGCATCGTCCTCGGGAAAGCTCGCCACGGCGTACGCCGCCGCCATCAGCCGCCGATCACGCACCCAGGCGACCTGCTCGGCCAGGCACGGGTTCTCGGTGAAGCCGGGTCCGTTGGTCAGCCCGATCACGACGTACTCGGCCTCCGGCAGCGGCATCGGCATGCCCAGCGTGCGGCGCTCGGGGATGCCCATCCCCTTCGGGCACTGCGGCCAGCTCACGTCGGCGCCGAGGACCGGCCCGGTGCGTGGCTCGGGCTTGCGCGGCGGCGGCAGCGCGGCGGCCGCCTGCTCGGCCAGCTGCGCCAGCGCCTGGAGCCGGGCCGTCTCCGGGTTGGCGGTCGGCGTCACGACGGCCGTCGGCCGCGGCTCCGCCTCCGGTTCCGCCGTCGGAGATGGCAACGCCGGCTGCACCGGGTCGTCCGAGCACCCGGCGAGCAGGGCGAGCCCCAGCAGCAGGCCCGGGCCGCGTGCGAGCACCGTCCGCTCAGACCTGCTCGCGCTTCTCCACCGACGCGACCACCCGGGCGATCGCGTCGTCGATCGGCACGCCGTTCTCCTGGTGGCCGTCGCGGTAGCGGAACGACACCGCACCGGCCTCGATGTCCTGGTCGCCGGCGATCACCATGAACGGCACCTTCTGGACCTGGGCGTTGCGGATCTTCTTCTGCATCCGGTCGTCGGAGTCGTCGACCTCGACCCGCAACCCGGCCGCCTTCATCCGCTTCGCGACGTCGTACAGGTAGTCGTTGTGCCGCTCGGCGATCGGGATGCCCTGCACCTGCACCGGCGCCAGCCACGGCGGGAACGCGCCGGCGTAGTGCTCGACCAGCACGCCGAAGAACCGCTCGATCGACCCGAACTTGGCGGAGTGGATCATCACCGGCTGCTGCCGGCTGCCGTCGGCCGCCTGGTACTCCAGCTCGAAGCCCCGGGGCTGGTTGAAGTCGTACTGGATGGTCGACATCTGCCAGGTGCGGCCGATCGCGTCGCGGCACTGGACCGAGATCTTCGGGCCGTAGTAGGCCGCGCCGCCGGGGTCGGGCACCAGCTCCAGACCGGACTCGGTGGCGACGTCCTCGAGCACCTTGGTCGCCACGGCCCAGTCCTCGTCGCTGCCGACGAACTTGTCGGTGTTCGCGTCGTCGCGGGTGGAGAGCTCGAGGTAGTAGTCGTCGAGCCCGAAGTCGCGGAACAGGCTGAGGCAGAAGTCGAGCAGGTGCTTGATCTCGGCCGGCGCCTGCTCGGGGGTGACGTAGGAGTGCGAGTCGTCCTGGGTCATCCCGCGCACCCGGGTCAGGCCGTGCACGACCCCGGACTTCTCGAAGCGGTAGACGCCGCCGAACTCGAAGAGCCGCAGCGGCAGCTCGCGGTAGGACCGCCCGCGCGACCTGAAGATCAGGTTGTGCATCGGGCAGTTCATGGCCTTGAGGTAGTAGTTCGCGCCCTCCATCTGCATCGGCGGGAACATGCTCTCGGCGTAGTACGGCAGGTGGCCGGACAGGTGGAAGGTGCCCTCCTTCGAGATGTGGGGCGTGCCGACGTACTCGAAGCCCTCCTCGATGTGGCGGCGGCGGACGTAGTCCTCCATCTCCCGCTTGATCACGCCACCCTTGGGGTGGAAGACGGCCAGGCCGGAGCCGATCTCGTCGGGGAAGCTGAACAGGTCGAGCTCGCGGCCGAGCTTGCGGTGGTCGCGCCGCTCGGCCTCCTCGATCCGGTGGAGGTGCTCCTCGAGCGCCTCCTTGGACTCCCAGGCGGTGCCGTAGATGCGCTGCAGCTGCTTGTTCTTCTCGTCGCCGCGCCAGTACGCCGCGGCGCTGCGCATCAGCTTGAACGCCGGGATCCGCTTGGTGGTCGGCAGGTGGGGACCGCGGCACAGGTCGCTCCACGCGACGTCGCCGTTGCGGCGGATGTTGTCGTAGATGGTGAGCTCGCCGGCGCCGACCTCGACGCTCGCGCCCTCGGCCGCGCCGTCGGACTTCCCCGAGCCCTTGAGCCCGATCAGCTCGACCTTGTAGGGCTCGTCCTGGAGCTCGGTGAGCGCGTCGGCGTCGGTGGTGACCCGACGGGAGAACCGCTGGCCCTCCTTGATGATCTTGCGCATCCGGGTCTCGATCTTCTCGAGGTCCTCGGGGTGGAACGGGGTCTCGACGTCGAAGTCGTAGTAGAAGCCGTTCTCGATCGGCGGCCCGATGCCGAGCCGGGCGTCGGGGTACAGCTCCTGGACCGCCTGGGCCAGCACGTGCGCGGTGGAGTGGCGCAGGATGTCGCGGCCGTCGGCGGAGTCGATGGCCACGGCCTCGACCTCGTCGCCGTCCTCGAGCTCGTGGGCGAGGTCGCGGAGCACCCCGCCGACCCGGGCGGCGATCACGGCCTGGTCGTCGGCGTACAGCTCCCAGGCCTTGGTGCCCGTCGTGACCGTCTTCTCCTCACGCGCGTCGGCGTGGACGAGGACGACCTTGATGTCGGACACGAGGGTGCTCCTTGGCTGCGGTGTCGGCTGGGTGCGATGGCGCACCGGACCCGTCGATCGTATCGACGGGTGCGACCGGCGCGCGCCCGGGTTTCGGCCCGGCTCGGGTCAGCTCAGGGGTCAGCTCGGTCGCCTGATGCTGAACATCGAGCGGTACATCGCCATCTCGTCGCGCAGCCGGTAGGGCATCGGCTGGCCATGGTGCTCCAGGCCGGCGGCGTACTTCTCCAGCGCCGCCAGCAGCAGCCGCTGCTCGGCAGCGGCGGGAGTGCTGCCGGGTGCGGCTCGCCCGCGCCGCGCGACCTCGACCTCGGAGCGCGCCTCGCCCACTGCTTTCAGCAAAGCCGGCAGATCGGGGGCCTGCTGATTGGTCATGACGACGCCTCTCGTTGGCGACAGCCTACGGGGTCGGCGAATCGCTTGACCTGGGCCTTAAGTCAGTGTTCACTAACGGTTAGTGAACACTGACGGAGTGGACGAGGGTCTGGACGCGCTGTCCGACGGCACCCGGCGCGCGATCGTCGCGTCGCTTGCCGAGCGGCCACGCGCCGTCGGCGAGCTGGCGGACGGTCTTCCGGTGACCCGGTCCGCCGTCTCCCAGCACCTCAAGGTGCTCAAGGACGCCGGCCTGGTGAGCGAACGTGCCGAAGGAACGCGGCGCATCTACCGCCTCAACCCGGTGGCCCTGGCCGCGCTGCGCGACCAGCTCGACACCTACTGGCAGCGGGCACTCACCGGGTACGCCGAGCTCGTGGCCGACGACGCCGGGACCGACAACGACGAGGAAGCGGGTAGGAAACGATGACGCAGACCAGTACGGCGGTGCGGCTCGAGGTCGTGGTGGACGCGGACCGGGAGCGGGCGTTCGAGGTGTTCACCGCGGACTTCGGCGGCTTCAAGCCGCCCGAGCACAACATGATGGACGTCCCCATCGCCGAGACGGTGTTCGAGCCGCGCGTCGGCGGGCACATCGTCGACCGCGCGACCGACGGCACCGAGTGCCGGTGGGCCCGGATCCTGGCCTACGAGCCTCCGGACCGGGTCGTGTTCAGCTGGGACATCAGCCCCCGCTGGGAGGTCATCAGTGATCTCGACGAGGCGAGCGAGGTCGAGGTGACGTTCACCGACGAGTCCCCCGGCCGCACCCGCGTCGTCCTCGAGCACCGGCACCTGGACCGGCACGGCTCCGGCTGGGACGGCGTACGCGATGGCGTCGAGGGTGAGCGCGGCTGGCCGCTCTACCTGGCCCGCTACCGCGACCTGGTGGCCGACCGTCAGAAGTGACGGCTGTTCAACCGGTAGATCACGAAGGCAGCAACCACCGTCGTCACGATCAGCACGGTCCAGATGAGCGCCTGTGGCTGCACGGTGGCACCTTCTCAACGGTGGTTCAGCACGACGATAGGGGCGGCGCCCGCCCGGATGTGGGGGGAACGTGAGGCAGGCGCCGCGTCCATCGGCGAAGCCCAGGTTCGCTGACAGGCACCATCGACGCTACGCGCGCCCGGATGCCGGGGCGTCGCCCGTCCGGGGGAGGCGGCGGGTGAAGACACCGCGAGCCGCTTCGATGTTCCGCGGCATCGTGAGTCAGCGCTGGGTCAAGGTGATGCCCGCCCGGCGAGATACGGGGACGTCGGCCGGACGGGCACCACGCCTTTGAGGCCCTAGACCGGACGGCCCCGGAGACGGTCGCTGCTAGGCGAAACCATCTAGTCCCCACGGTGGGGCCGCCGGCTTGTCTCAGACCCTTCCCGCCACTCACGTGGGTATGCACGGACGATGGTTAAGACTCGCGACAACCGCCTCCGCGGGCGCTCCCGACTGCGTCGGAGCCTGGTGGGCGATACTGGGTTCGAACCAGTGACCTCTTCGGTGTGAACGAAGCGCGCTACCACTGCGCCAATCGCCCGGGCTGCACCGTCGGTGCGGTGCGAAACATTAGCGCATGGTCCACACGGGCTCACATTCGCGGGGGAGCACCATCCTCGTGAGCCATTACTTGCGGGTAAGCAAAGGATTTTGAAGAAGCGTCATACAAGGCGCACTCTTGCGTCCTACTCTCAAGAGAGTTGTTCGGGGACCAGGAGAGTCATGACGCAGCAGCCGATGTCGCAGGTACTTGCACAGCCCATCTCGATGCACTGCGTCGACCAGCTCGGGTTCTCCAAGTCGCTGGAGACCAGCTTCGAGTACGACCCGGGCGACCCGTACGCCGTCACGATCGGGTTCCCGGCCGGCGACGACGTGATCCGGTGGTCGTTCTGCCGCAGCCTGCTGTCCCGCGGCATCACCGACCCGGTCGGCGAGGGCGACGTCCAGCTCTGGCCGAGCACCGACGAGAGCGGCCGCAGCGTCGTCATGCTGGAGTTCCGCTCGCCGAGCGGCCACCTGCTCGCCCAGGCCTCGACCCGCGAGGTCTACCGCTTCCTCACCCGTTCGCTCGCGGCCGTGCCCTACGGCTCGGAGTCGCTGCACCTGCGGATGGACGACCTGATCTCCGACCTGCTCGGCATCTCACAGCCCGAGTAGCTCGGGCTCCCGCTTGCGCCAGGTCTCCATGACCTCGCGCGTCACCGGACCCGGCGCCGTCAGCTCGACGTCGTCCCAGCGCGAGACCGCCTGCGCGTCCCGCGTCGTCGACGCCAGGAACACCTCGCTCGCCCCGCTCACCACCTCGATCGGCTCGTCGACCTCGACCGCGCCGTACCACTCGAGGATCAGCGCCCTCGTGACGCCGGCCAGGCAACCGCTCGCCAGCGTCGGCGTGCGCAGCTCGCCGTCGACGACGTAGAAGACGTTGGAGCCGGTGCCCTCGCACAGGTGACCGGCCAGGTTGGCGAAGATCGCCTCGGTCGCCCCGCGCTCGCGCGCCGCCGCGAGGGCGATCACGTTCTCGGCGTACGACGTGGTCTTGAGGCCGGCCAGCGCCCCGCGCTCGTTGCGCGGCCACGGCACCGTGACGACCTGGGTGGTCTCGGGCCAGGGCGCCATCGCGTCGGCCAGCACCACCAGGGTGGCGGAGTCCTCTCCCCGGCCGGACCCGAACGGACCCGGGCCGGACGTGTAGGTCACGCGGACCCTCCCGAGCGGCAGGTCCTGGCCCTCCAGCACGGCCGCGACCCCGCGGCGTACGTCGGCGTCGTCGGGGGCCGGCAGCCCGAGCCCGTCGGCGCTCCGGGCCAGTCGTTCGAGGTGCAGGGTCAGCGCGAACGGCTGCCCGTCGACGACCTTGATCGACTCGAAGACGCCGTCACCGACGGTCATCCCGTGGTCGACGACGGCGACCGCCGGAGCGGTCGGGTCGGACAGCAGCTCACCGTTCATCCACGCCCGCATGAGGCCACTCTAGGAGCCCACTCCCCCGCCCCGACGACCCGCAACACACCCCTCGGGCCGGATTTTGCGGGTGTTCTCGCATCGGCTACTGTTTCGTCTCGCACCTGGCCCCCGGCCGGGATCGCAAGCGGACGTAGCTCAGTTGGTAGAGCGCAACCTTGCCAAGGTTGAGGTCGCGAGTTCGAGCCTCGTCGTCCGCTCGGAGAGGTCTCTCCCGATTTGGCCTCCACGGTGGGTTGGCCGAGAGGCGAGGCAACGGACTGCAAATCCGTGTACACGGGTTCAAATCCCGTACCCACCTCCGCGACAACCTCGCTACACAACTGAAGACCACGGGCGATTGGCGCAGCGGTAGCGCGCTTCCTTGACACGGAAGAGGTCACTGGTTCAAACCCAGTATCGCCCACCACGTTTCCGCAGGTCAGAGGCCGTTTTCCATCCGCAATGGAAGACGGCTTCTGTGTTTTTCCGGCGACTGACAGCGCTGCTGACAGAGAACTGCTCAGCCATCGCCGAGCGCCGCCCCTCGTCGCTCGACGGCCAGCCGCAGTCGATCGGTGCTCGTGTGGACGTAGATGTTTGTGGCGCGGAGATCGGAGTGCCCCAGAAGGTCCCGCACGTCAACGATGCTGGCCCCGTCCCGAACGAAGCCGCTGCCTGCGGTGTGCCTCAACGTATGGACGTCAACCTTCTTCTCACCTGGCGAGCGGAGGCCAGCCTTGGCAGCTGCGTTGTGCACGGCCCGCAGCAAGTTGCGTTGGTCGATTGGCCGGCCCGACGCTGTTGTGAAGACGTGCCCTGTCTCGATCCACGCTGACCCGGCCTTCGTACGGTCTTCGAGTTGGCTGGCGCGCTGCGCGTTGATTAGCGCAACTGTCGTTGGATCGAGAGGCAGTGTCCTCGCGGAACCGGATGTCTTGGGTTCAGCGCCGAGCAGAATGCCCATCTCGTCACGAACGCGACTCAAGCTTCTTCGGACTGCAAGGACTCCGTGTCTCGATGTCCAGGTCCTCCCACTTCAAGCCAAGGGCTTCGCTCTCGCGCAACCCGTGGTCACGATCAGCTGGATGAATCGCAGGTGCCGGGTGCCTGCCAGCGCCGCATACAGCTGACGCGTCTCGTCGTCCGACAGGGGCGGCTTCCTGGACTTGGTGACCTTTGGTTCCCTCACGTCCTCTCGTACGACGTTCCGCCCAGCACCCCGTCCCGCACCGCGTAGTCGAGGGCGAGTCGCAGCGCCTGGAAATACTTATTGACGCTGGACGACTTCAACCCTCGCTCGCGCAGGCACACGATCCACTTCTCGACGTCCGTAGCGGCCAGGCGATCGAGACGGACGTCTCCAACGGGCTGGCCGATGACGTGCGTGGTCAGAGCCGTCCGGTAGGCCGACTTGGTCGACACCCTCCATTCAGACGCTTGGAGGCTCGTGTCGATCCACTGCTGACACCACTCCCCAACTGTCCGAGACGCGTCCTTGACAGGCGCCCCAGCCTTGATCCTGCCCTCGGCTTCCCGAGCCGTTCGAAGACGATCCGTCGAGTCTTTCCAGTGGTCTGGTACCGACGGGGACTGCCTGTGCGCGGATCTTGGTACGCGAAGGTCCCGGACCATCGCCCGTCCGCACGCTTGTTCACGCTGAACGTCACCGAACGACCCCTTCCCAACTCAGAGCGGAGCCGGATAGTGGCACGGCCTCCACGATCATGTGGAGAACTTCGCGATGAACTCCTCAATCGAGGCCATCGCGACCAGCCGTCGCGACCCGATCTGCACCGCAACCAGGTCGCGGCGTTTGATCAGGCGCCAGATCGTCGTGCGCTCGACCCCGAGTAGCCGTGCGGCTTCCTGTTGCGACACGAGTAGGGGCGTTGGAGGCGGTTGCTGTTCAGTAGTCACGATGCGTCTGAACGGCTCTGACGGGTCGCCGATTGAGGGCTACGCCTGTGCGTGGAGCACCTCGTATGCGCAGGTCAGAGGCCGGCCCAGCTTTTGGGCCAGAGGGATTCAAACGCTCGCCCGCCTGGCCCGATTTGGGCCAGGCCCTGCGCCGGTCCCGACAGGTCGCCTGAACCCGCGAGAGCTGGGGGCTGTCGCGGTCCTGTTGCCGAGCTCGTGATGCCCACGCGGGCGGCACACTCCCAATCTCAACGAACTGGCGTCCGATGCGCCATCAAAGAGCCCCCGCATCGTGGGTAGCGACCGGGGGCGTGGTCACAAGTAGCTTGAAGGAGCTGCCGACATGGAAAGCATCGACGATCGCCGCGACGCGATTGATTCCCGGGCCGGGGAGCCGTGGGCCAACCACGAGGACTGGCTGCTCCGACACCTGATGCAGCGGGGAGAACCGCTGCACTGGGTCGCGGAGCGGCTGAGCCGCAGCGTCCCCGCCGTCAGGGCACGGTGGACGCTGCTAGTCGATGGCCCCAAGTGTTCGAGCAGATAACCAAGTGGTCGGCGCCGGGCAAGCGCGGACAACGCTGGCATGACTCCGAGGACGAGCTTCTGCTGGCGATGCGAAACCAGGGCCTGAGCTGGGGGCAGCTGGCATCGACGTTGGCCGTTCGGCCACCGCCGTCGAGCTGAGGTTCGTGAAACTGACTCAGGGATCCGAGGGCAGCGTCCTCCTTGCACTCGGAGAAGGTCGCGCAGCGCTCTGGCAAGACTGGTCGAGTGTCGAACACCTTCCGTGCGAAGTGGGCGTCACGCTGCGCCCTGTGCCACCGGCCCATCAGAAAGGGCACGAGCTGCCACTACGTAGGCGACAAGCTCGCCCACGGCGGCTGCCGCTGATCCAGGACCCACGAGGAAAGGAGGCAGGCTTCACGGGCGTGTCTGGCTTTGGCCGACCTGGCGAAGGGGCGTCAATCCCGATCACAGAACCCAGTAGCGCAGCAGCAACTGCCTGACTGGTAGCCGGGCGGAGTTCACCGACCGTGTGCCGTCGCAAGTGCGAAGCCTGCCCTTGAAGGTCAGCCACCCCAGTAGGACGAGAAGGAAGCCAGTCTCGCCTACCGTCCACCACAACCCACCGCACGCAGCCAGCAGATCCGGACTCACTCCGACGCTCGCTTTCCCAGGACACGCCGGAAGTCCTGGGAAGCGGGAGTGGGGTCGTGTAGGAGCCGGTCAACGGGGTGCGGGCGGGAGGGTGGTTCAGGTGGGCGAGACTTCTAGCCTTCCGGCCCTTCGGGCCTTGGACGATGGGCGGAGCCCCTCGAACTGCTAGCTCAGCGGTCATCGGTCGCGTCGCTGCTCGCGGGCAGCTAATAGTTCGAAACCTCGGCCTGCCGGAATCGGCGGTGACCGCCCAGGGTGCGAGTGAGCCCAGTTTTCCTGCTGAGGCCCAGCGGGCGACCGTCTTCGGGTCGACGCCGAACATTTGGGCTACTCGGGCGGGCGTCGAGCAGCCGCTCCTGATCGCGAGCGCTCCACGACTTCTTCGACATGCCAGTATTTCCTTGGGTATGGCGGGCATTGGTCGTGGTAGCGGCGTTGATGACCCGTATGCGCATACGTTCCTGCTCGCCACCCCTTCTCGGGAGGTTTCATTGGACGAACCGGCGTCCTGGTCATGGTTAGGGCCCCGCCGGAATTTGGACGTTCGTTTGTACTTCTACCGCCGCAACGGCCGGCGTCGCCAAGCCCAGTAGTCAGCGGATGCCGCGTGACATTGCGTCACATACACCGAATCAGAGCATCTCCGTACCTTCAACGGCCGGGCGGAACTCGATGTGGGCTCGGTAGCGGACGACGAGCCTCAGGTCTTCGATGGCCAGATCGCGCAAAAGTCGGTGAGCCTGCGCTCTCCGGGAAAGCCCCTGAGGGTGCCGTTCCAAGTGCGGCCGCTTGCTTCGTCGGTGAGCGTGTAGCCCACGCGACGATTGCCAAAGTTCGTAACAGAGAGGAACTCGCGCTTGACGGAGTACGGGTTTCCGGGTTCAACGTGGAAGAAGAACACGGTGACGTCGCCCTTGTGGAACGACTCCGTGCCCATCCAGTACTTGTACTTCACGCGCCGGCGGTTGTCGTAGGAGATCACCGCGCTCGCGTGCTCAATGCCCGTGCGCTGTCCGCCGTACCGACGCTCGTGTCGAGGTGTCCCGTATCCGCGACCCTTGCTGTCGAGGATGCGATTGACCCTCGCCTCGCGCATGCCCTTCTTGATCTGCTGGAGCTCGCCCTTGGTGGTCACCCACGCGTGCGGGTCGTCGGGGTCGCCCGTCGTGTGAACCCCAGCGTGGGCGGCTCCCATGCGAAGCATCGTGATTCCATGGTGGTGGCGAGGAGAAGTGCGATCTTGCGCAACGAGGGTGTCCTTGAGTCGGCTGGCTAATAGGTAGACGTCTGAGAGTCGCGGAACCTAGGTGTGGGCACATCCGCCGACTTACGGGTTCGGCTACCTGCTTCGGTGGGAGCGCCCACTGGCACAGGCGGGGTTCAACCGGCGCGCTCCTTGCATTCCGGAGCGCGACGCCAAAGGACGCGTGATGAGTCCGACGTGGGACTCATGCGTGGTACACGGCTCTATGCACACTCACTCGCGTCATAGCGTTGCGGCGCACGGGGCCGAAGAACTTCCCGTGCTGACACTCGGCGCAGCTGGGCGTTCTTGGTGAGCGACGCGGCCTCGTCGACGATCAGCAGGTTCATCGACGATCCACATCACGAGAGCGCCAAGGGCCCTAGGACCAGCCGGAGTTCGGATTGGGCATGCACATCGCCGTGTCGATCCCTACCGGGTCCGCCACAGACGCGCCCAGGCGAAGCTGACTGGGGAGCTACGGCGCGGCGACGGCCTCGTAAGCGTCGACCTGCTGTTCGAGCAGTTCGGCACCTAGGTTGGCGTCGGCTGAAAGGCCCCCGGTGCCGGAGCTGACAACGGTCGGGCCGACCTGCGCGATGTTGAGCAGCAGCGTGTAGCCGTCACCCTCGACCCGGAGGCCCAGGGTCGGGTGGTCCATCTTCGGGGTCGACATCACCGCGTAGGTGACTTCCTCGCCGTCGGCCGTCGTTTCGCGCTTGCAAGTGCGCAGACCCTTTCGGAGCCGCTCCACGTTCGCTGCGGCGACCTGCTCCGACGGGTACTGCCCCAGACGACGCTCGAGATTTCGGTACTGAACCCGCCGCCCTTTGTGAAGCCCTGATTGCCCTGGTCGGGGCCCTGTCCGGCTTGGAGCCGCAGTACTTCAGGACGCTCTCCGAGTCGTCCCGTGGGTCGGCGCTGTACCCGGGCGGCAGGTCCTCGATAGTCAGCAACGCGCGCCGCAGCTGCTTCTCCGTAAGCATCCGGTACTCCGGATCGGCGGGCGTGGGCGCGCCTCGCTGGGCGACTCGCTGGCCACATCAGACGTCGGGGCTCGCTCGACTCGTCGCCCGTATCGCCGCATCGCCACCACCACATGCAGTCAGCGTGAACGCGAGAACACCGGCGGCGAGCACGGCCAGGAGACGATGCATCGCGAACTCCGATCCGAGAGGGTGGTCTCACCGTAGACCCAGGCGGGCTCCCAGTTAGCCGCCGACCGCTCGGTTGGAGGCACGCGACCGGCCCAGGGCCTCGCTCGAACTCGACGCAGCGTTGTCAGTAACAGTCGCCCGCTGGGTGAACGGTGGAGCACTTCGGGCAGACCCGGACCTGGGTTGCCGGGTTGCGCTCCGACGGTGCGCCGCCGCAGGAGGAGCAGCGACGCATCATCCGCAGTTCCTCCGGGGTCGCGAGCGCAACGTACGACACCTTCTCGGCGCGGTCGCCCATCGGGTACGGGTCCTGCTCCGGGGTGCTCTTGCGGTACCAGTGAGTGCAGTCCCAGGTGTGGAGACACTTCCCTTGCGGGACCACGCCCAGATGGTTGACCGGGACGTACTCCTGACCGGTGACGCCCTCGACAGGGCTGGTCAGAATCTCGCGGGTTGGGGTCATCGCTGGTCTCTCGTTCCTTGAGTGGCGCACGCCTGAGTATCCACACTCGTGTCGTGTGCCGGAAGTCGCGGACCGAATCCGTCAAACCTTGATCACTCGGGTCAACTCGGGACCGCATGTAGTGGTGGCCATGTCAAACGGCGGGGGTCCCAGCCGAGGATCAGACTGTGGTGATGTTCCTCCACCGGGCCGGCACCAGCCGGGGTCACCAACCGGTGATCGCCCACTCCTCGCAAACCGGGCAGAGGTCCAGTGGATCAACTCGGACAAGACACCCCCGGACGTGCTGACCGCTGCCACGTACCTGGCCTACCTCGGGAGCGGTGACGGCGTGACCGTAATCCTGGAGTGTGCGCGGCTGACGTACATCGTCGACTCGTCGGACGTTGCGGTCACCCTGCCCTATCAGGGCGACAAAGACGACGAGACCGACGAAGAGGAAACGCAAGACTTCGAGCAAGAATGCACCGACGAGGACGACGAGTAAGTGATCACGCCCGGTAGGCCGTGAGCCAGTACGTAATCACGTCGGAGTCGCGCGATTTCGGCACGGCCGCACCTGAGGCGAAATGCAGCAAGCGTTAGGTTGTCGCTGACCGTCATCGCAAGCCCGGACGCTTCGACACCGGGGACCCAGACCTACATCTGCGAGGCCAAGATCTGATGGGCTACGCACACCAACGTGGCCGGAACGGCGCCTGCATGGACTGCATCAGAGCCGATGCGGCCCGCCGCCACGCGCCGTGCCTGCGGTGCGGCCACGAGGTCGACCCCGAGTGGGGTCACGACTGTGTCGCGGGCGACGCCGTCACCGCCGAGGAGCAGCGCCGACTGCGTGGAGGGCGTGATGCCTGATTCCCGCAAGCCGGTGAAGCGCGCGTACATGTCGATCGACGAGGTCGCCGAGTACTTCGGGATCAGCGCGCGCACGGTGCGCAGAATGATGTCCCAGCAGAAGTTGTCGGCGAACCGGATCGGCCGGCGTGGCGCATACCGATCGCGGAAGTCGAAGCGCTGGAGAAGCGGACCTCGACCAAGAGGTGGTGGGGGTGACCCATGAGCGCGGAGCGAGTGGCACGGATGCACAAAGTAAGACGTCGTGATGTGTCCTACCTGGGACATGTGCGTGGCCACAGTTCTGCGCGCATTAGCACGTGTGCTTATGGATGGGTCAGTTTCCAACTCTGCTCGTACACCACCCCGAGCGTGCTCGGCGTCTTCAGGACACCAGCATCCCGGCCTGAGCCGCAGGCTCACTAGCTGGGAACGAGAGCCCTCGCCCTTCGGGGCGGGGGCTCTCGTCATTTCGATGGTTGTCTAGCTCGACTGCCGCAGCCCGACGGAGTAGCCCTCGAGCGACTGGCTCAGCTCCCACAGGACCTTCCGGAGCTCGCGGGGCTCGGCGCCGGCGCGGGCCTCAGCAACCAGCTGCGAAACACGCTGGTGGGAGACGCCAAGCGTCTCGCCCACGTCACGTACGGGGATGTCCCGGGTGGTGAGCGTCACGGCAGCTGTCTTGGTGACCTCGCTGAGCGCCTCATCGAGCTGGGCTCGGCAGGCGCGGAGCGACGCGACCAGGTTCTGTGTGGCCTCGACGTCGACGTCAGCTGCGTGCACTGCGGTGATGTTGATGTTGAAGCTCGACATGGCCACGTCTTCGGTGATCGCGATGTACTCGCGTGCCATCTGTTCGACCTCGGACAGACGCCGAGCCTGGGTGAGTCCGTCATCTTCGGGATGTGGATCATCCACCACTTCCCGTCGCGAGTCACTGTTACCTCGTAGGTCTTATCGGTCCCCCTCCTCACATGCCTTGAGCGCCTTGAATGCCTTGGCTGCCACACCCGGGGAGATGATGCGGTGGCCGTCGGGCAGGGTGAACGTGTGTGTGCCGCAGGAGCACGCCCACACGGTGTGCGAGCCCGCCGTCCGCTTCGGCTCCCAACCCGCGTCACGGAATGCCTTGATCATCTTGCGGGTGGGCTGCTCACTAACCACGAGAATAGTCTACTTAGATAGACAGCGACAAGGCAAACCGCCTTGCCAATTGAGGGTGCGAGAACGATGCGGCCCGCTCCGAGGGCCGAGGCGATGTCCACGCGCATGGCCCCCCTTGCAGCAGAACGCTCGGAATGAATCCGAACGTGCGTTGTCGATGACCCCGGCGGAACTGGAACTGACCCGTCGAGAGGAACTCGCCATGGCCCGCCGAGGCACCATCACCGCCGAAGACACCGACTTCCTGGAGTCCTGGGAGAACATCGCCACCCGCCAGAACGCCGTCGTCCGCATCGACGCGCGCGGTGACGAGAAGCAGGAGGTCATCACCGGCCGCCGGACCTTCATGCTCTCCACCGAGGAGCGGCTGATCACTGAGAACAAGATCCTCGACCCGGCCAACAACCCGTTCAAGAACGGGGACTTCCGGCCTGTCGTGGTCCCGGACTCGGTGACCATCGAGTCCAACCCGAACGCGCTCTCCGACGAGGAGATCGTGCAGATGTTCTCCGTCGGCGACGCGGCGTGCCCAGCTGCTCGGCACCATCGACTCCATCGCCACCCTGCGCCGGATGCTCGACCTGGGCGAGGAGCAGGACAACCTGACGATGAAGCGCTACCGCGACATGGAGAGCCGGCTCGTCGAGGTGCGCGGAACCGACCGCGTGCAGCTCACCAGCAAGGACGACCAGCTGAACCGCTTCCTGTCCGACAAGCCAGGGAGCAGCAACACCCCGACCGCGAGCAGTGGTGCCGCCAACCCGCGTCGCGGCCAGGGCGGCCGATCCAGCGACTACCGGTGAGCGTCCGCCCCTAGAACAGGATGCTGCTTCTCCTGCTCATGTACCTGATGACCGCCGGCGGACTGGTCGGGACGATCATCGCGCTCAGCCTCACCGTAGGGCTGGACTGTCGAGCCGGACCTGCCTCTACCCGTTCGGGTTGTACTCACACGAGGCGATCGCGAACTGCCCCTTGCCGGTGTTCTCGTCGACCACTTCGCCGTTGAGCGTGATGCTGCACTTGACGGTCTTGCTGTTGTTCACCGAGTTCTGAGCAGAGACCTGGTAGACGATCGCGTCGTCAGTCTCCGGAACGGTCTTCTTCCACGGAATCTTCGCCTCGGTGTTCTGTGAGGTCTTCGTGCCGCCGTCGGTGTAGGTGATCGAAGCCTTCTTCGTTCCGCTGACCTTGTACGTCACCTTGCCGTCCCCACCCCCACCGCCGCTGCCGCTGCCCCACTCGCACCGCATCCCAAGAGGGAGCCGGCCAGCAGCATCATCACGACACCTGCGGCCCCGAGCTTGGTCGTCATGTCCATTGCGACTGCCCTCCCGAGTCAGCCCAGCCCGGAGCTGGGCGCTGGCAAGCACGCTAGGCGGGCTGGTTGTGGTCGGACATCCCCCGCAACAGGTGAGTGGATTGCGCGAACCGTATCTCCAGGGCCGAGTCACCGATGCAGTCGCTAGGTGAGGAGGTTCAGATGGCCGTCGAATGGGTGACTACGTGCCGGCACTGCTGCGCGAGATCCAGCCGCCTGGAACCTGTTCGATGCCGACGACGAGGCACTCTGGGTGGGGTATCTCAGTGACGCGTTCTGGGAAGCGCGCCTGGACGGCTTCATGCGGGGCTTAGAGACCCTGTGTGAGGACGAGGACATTCAGGTCATCCCGGTCGGCGGGGCGCGGACCTGGACCGCAAGCGGCTGGCGCTGGTGATCCTGTACGCCGCCACGAAGATCCTGCGGATCAAGATCCTCAACGCCCAGACCACGTTCCGGGCCAAGGCCGGTCCCGTCGAGTACGAGACCGAGAACAGCGCCACCATGCTGGCCGAGCTGCTCCGCCAGCTGAAGGCCACCAAGGACCGGATCATCGACGACCTGGAGGAGTCCGAGGCCACCGGCGTCCTGGTGCTCGACGCCTAAGCACCGAGCTTCTTCTCGTCGCTGTCCAACCGCGACATGGGAGAACCGGCTCGTCGAGGTGCGTGGCACCGACCGTGTGCAGATCACCAACAAGGACGACCAGCTGAACCGCTTCCTGTCCGACAAGCCCGGCAGCAGCAACACTCCAACCGCCACCAGCGGCGCCAGCAACCCACGTCGCGGCCAGTGCGGTCGGTCCAGCGACTACCGGTGAGCAACCGACGTTACGCCTCACTCGTTGGTCACGCCTGGTCCTGACCCTCCATCTGCCCGTGATGCTGCATCGAGGAACGGCCGCCACGCTTGGGGGTCGCGTGAGTCGTCTCCCTGACGTGGTGTTTCGAAGCGATTGTTCACTGCGTCGCGCAGGTGGCCCGGCAAGGGGAATCGTGGGTAACTCGACATCGCAATGACGGGTCGCGGGACAGGGGAAGGAAGCGGAGGCCTGTTCGCACGTGTTTTGGACTTCCGACGAGTGCGTTGATGGTGGCGGACAGGCGGGATTGGCGGCAGTTGCAGCGATCGTGCCTGCTGGTTCAGCGGCGCTACGGAGCCGTCCCTCTCAAATCGGAAGCACGCCACGTCGGCCGCCGTTGCCCATGCGAGCGCCTGCTGCGTATACCCGGCCATTGAGAAGAAGGCGGCCAGCTTGCCCTCGTGCGACGCCACTCCCAGAAGTTGTTGGATGGCCGGCCGGCCCGTCGGTTTGCCTTCCATCTTCACCTGCGCCAGGACCTTGGAGGATCGCACGTCGACTCCCCCGTCGGCACCAGGCGGCGTCAACTCCAGCGTCGCGGTACCCGAATGCCCTCAGCCTCCGCCACATACGCCTCCGCCTCACGGAAATCGCGGACCAGCCGGGGTGCGGGGAGTGGCGGCCGGGGCTCTGGCTTGGGGGGTGTCGGCGTGGAGGGATCCGAATCCGACCGGGGAGTAGAAGCACTGACATGCTGGAGCGGTGGTGCCTGACGCAATGCGTTCCTGGCGGCTGAGAGCGACAGCAGTTCCATGCACCACTGCCGGATCGTCAGCCCTTCGATGTTCCCCTCGTCGATATAGGGCTCCGCTTCGATCACAGCGAGCAGCGCAGCGTACGCCCATCGCTGATCGATCGGGTGGTGCACCCCTAAGTCAACCAGATCGAGCAGCTCGAGCATCTCTCTGCGCCGCATCTGGGCGAACAGCGAGCTGACCCGAGTCAGGTCGTACCGAGGGATCCGGAACGGCTCGCCGTCATCTCACCAGGCGATTTCGAGAGTCCAGGTCAGCCGAGAAGGATGAGCACCCACCAATCGGCCGTCTTCGGTGAAATGCCATTTACGTGTGCCGTGATCAGATGAAGTCTGTGAGGCAAGGCCAACCGCCAGCCAAGCACGGCCTTCCGGATAGTTGTGCGGATTTGGCCACCGGTCGATCGGAAGCGTATGACCCGTATCGGTCACAATCACCCACTCATGAGGGCCGAGCTGGGCGCGCTGCATCACGCCGCGAACCAGCACCACCCCCTCGGCCTGCCCGTCGATCCGGTGGGGTCGCCACGCAGGGAAGAGAGTGCGGTCGAAAGCAGCACTCGATGCCTCGTCGAGATCCTCGCTCTTTGTCACCACCTCGATCGTGGCGACGTCGCAGAGCAGGTCGGCGACGGTTCTCGACCCTCAGGAAGGCACGTCATGTGGTCGCCAGCGATCCAGCGCGCTTGAGCCTCCCGCCGGATTCCATCCTGCCAGCCTAGATCGGGCGCTATCGTCTGCGGCTCCGACGGGGATCGATCTGGTGGTCCGGACGGCGCTCGGCGCGAGCCGCGGCCGCATCGTGGCGCAGATGTTCGCTGAGGCGCTGGTCCTTGGCGGTGTCGCGGCGATCGTCGGCGTCATCGCTGCCGATTTTGGGCTACGCACCTGGGGCACCGTTTTCTCGAGACCAACATGGGCCGCCTTCCCTTCTGGTTGGATCTCAGCCTTTCGCCGTGTACGTTTGTCGTCGCGATCGTGCTGACGGTGGCGGGCGCCGCTGTCGCCGGCATCATGCCGGCGATGAAGATCACGCGCAGCATGGGCGGCCATCGGCTCAAGCAGACCACGGCCGGCAGCGGCGGCCTGCAGTTCGGCGGCGTATGGACCGTGGTGATCGTGGCGCAGGTCGCGGCCACGGTGATCTTCCCTGCGGTCGTTTACATGGAACAGTTTCTTTTGCGTGGCATCCAGGAATTCGATCCCGGATTCGCCACCGAGCAATACCTCGCTGTGCAAATCGAACGGGATTACCCCGTCGATGGCGGCTCGAACGCCGACGCCGCCACGCTCGAGCGCAGCGCGCGGCTGGCCGCCACGCTCGAAGAGCTTCGCCGGCGGGTGGCCGAGCAGCCCGGCGTTGCTGGCGTAACGTTCACGGAGGACCTGCCGACGACGAATCACCCGCAGAAGATCATCGAGATGGGCTACGACCTCGACGGCGCATCGGCGTCAGCGGGCGGCGCGAACGCGGACTTGTCCGACGTAGCTTCAGCGAAGTCGGAGCCTCCGTTGCGCGAGGCCACCATCGCGGCCGTCCATCCGTGGTACTTCGAGGCACTGGACGCGCCGGTTCTTGCCGGGGCGGGTTCACCACCGCGGACGCCGTCCCCGGTTCGCGCGTGGCGGTCGTCGATCAAAGCTTCGTCGATCAGATCCTGCAGGGCCGCAACGCGGTTGGTCAGCAGGTGCGCTTCCGCTACCCGGGCCGTCCGTACGGCGCTGGGCTCCGGGGAACCCGGACGATCCCGCGGGACCGGGTGACTGGTACGAAGTGATCGGCGTCGTGCGCGAGCTCGGTGTCGGAGCGCCGACGCAGGACGGGCGCGCCGCGGGCTTCTACCTTCCAGGCACGCCGGACCTGTTCGACCAGATTCACATGATGGTGCACGTGCGCGGCGGCGATCCGATGACGCTCGCGCCGCAGGTGCGTGCCGCTGCCACGGCCGTCGATCCGTCCTTGCGCCTCGTCGGCGTGCAGCGCGCCAACGAGGCCAACAACGACGTCCTGTGGGTGATGACGTTGTGGCTGCGCATCACGGTCGTGTTGTCCGCCGTCGCCATCGTATTGTCGCTGGCCGGGATCTACGCCGTGTTGTCGTTCACCGTCGCCCGGCGAACGCGTGAGATTGGCGTGCGCGTGGCCCTCGGCGCCAGCCGCCGGCGCGTCGTCGTCGCCACCTTCCGCCGTCCCCTGTTGCAGGTAACAGGCGGCATCGTCATCGGCACCGCGATTATTTTCACCGCGGCCACGCTGCTGCAAAACACCGAGCTTCCGGGTTCGGAGAGCGAGCTCACGCTCCAGGGAATGGCCATGATCATTGGCTACGGGATCGTCATGCTGGGCGTCTGCCTGCTGGGTTGCGTGGTGCCGACACGCCGCGCGCTCAACATCGAACCGACGATCGCGTTACGAACCGAGTGACTCAGGCATGACGAAGCACGCAACGGCGGCGGGCAGCAAACGGGTCCGTCAAAACAGGAACTTCACGCCGAACTGCATCTGTCGCGGCGTGCTCACGGTCGACCTGATCGTGCCGAAATCGGGGCTTCCCAACTCTGTATTCGGCAGACCGAAGGACGGATGGTTCGTGAGATTGAAGACCTCCCAGCGAATCTGCAGCCGGCGAGTACCTCCAAGGCGAATGTCCTTCGTCAGCGCGGCGTCGAGATTGAAGTACCCAGGACCGAGCAGAGTATTTCGTCCCAGGTTGCCGTAGCGGTAAGTACCGTCGGCGTTCTGCGGTATCGCGAACGCCGCGGGATTCAGCCACGCGTCAGCCGTCGGATGCGGCACGGTTGGATCACCCACCAGATCGGGCCGCCACACGCTGCTGCCGACCGTGACTCCGAGGCGATTCGTGGGATCGAGCACCGTCACGTCGAAGTAGGCCCCGGACTGCGCCGAGACGATCGCCGACACCTGCCAGTCGCCGAGCAGGACGACCGAGAGGACCTCCGCTCTGCAGCCAGCGGCGACCGGCACCGAACGGGAGATCGACGGCTGCGTGCGCGACCAGCCGATGCCGCCGGTCGAACCCTGAATTCCCCCGATCGCCGCGAAGGTTGCGCCAGTCCTGGATCACCACGTTCCCTTCGCCCCCGGCCAATTCAAGCACGTCGTCGATCGAGTGGCTCCATGTGTATGAGAGCGAGCCTTGCCAACCGTGGCTCAGGCGCTTGTCCATCGTGGCCTGCAGACCGTGGTAGCTGGCACTCCCCGACGAGTCAGTCATCGTGATCGCACCCAGCGACGGAATCATCCGTCGTTCGCGCTCGGTGCGGCTGTCGCCGGGTCCCGCGGCGTTCATGTTGTACAGGCGTTGCAGGTGACGCGACGATGAGCCCACGTACGCCGTCGTCACGACCCACGATGGCCCGAGCTGCCGCTGTACGTTCAGATTCCACTGCGAGATCGTGGGGGTGGTGAAGTCTGGGCTCCAGACGCTCCACGAAAGATTCGGCGGGCATCTGCGTTGCGCTTCCGAGCAGGCTGGCATCGATCCCGTCCGCGAGCTGGCCGGCCGACCTTGCCGCGGTGGAGGGCACGGTCACCTCGCGTGACTCGGGCCAGTTGTTGAGGAGGTGCACGGCCACGCCGGCACCTTTCGGCGTTCCGTAGAACAGTCCCCACGCCGCCCGCGCCGTCCACAGCTGTGCGGGCTGGTAGGCCAGGCCGATCCGCGGCGCCCAGTTGTTGGTATCGGTTCGAACGAGCGCCCGATCCGACCACGACCGGCCGAACTCCCCGGCCCGGATCACTCGCACCTCGGGAAACACCGAGGAATCGAGTGCGCTCATACGATCGAGGGTGTCGAACCTGGGGCTCGCCAGCTCATATCGCAGTCCCAGATTGAGCGTCAGCTGCCGGGCGATGCGCCAGTCATCCTGCGCGTAGAACATGTAGTCGCGCTCACGCAGGTTCCCGAATTGGACCGTGCTGAGCTGACGGCCGCTGGTCATCCCCAGCAGAAAGTCACCGAAACTCGAGCCCGTGAACCTGCCGTTGAAGGTGAAGATGCCGCGGGCGAACTGGGCGCCGATGCTGTCGGACCGGACCCACCGCAGGTCCGCGCCTGTCTTGATCGTGTGCGCGCCCGTGGCGATCGAGACGTTGTCGAGCAGCTGGATTGTTCCGGCAGTCTTGTCGTTCGGGTTGAATTGGAAGTCACCGAGCGGCGCGTACGAGAGGGCTCCGCCCAGATTGATGCGAGAGAGCCCTTCGATCCCGGCCAGGCTCTCGACGTGCAATCCGTAATCCTCATTCGGATAGCCGCGGCCAAGCGGTTGCTTGTTGGTCCTGAGGCGATTGACGCCCAGGCGTATTTCGTGAACGACGGATGACCCGAAGACGTGCGTTTCCGAGAGCGCAACGTTGTACGCCGTGTTGTCATCGCGCGCGAAGTCGTTGTTTCCACCGCCGATGCCAGGCGCCGGAAACGAACCGAGCCGCTCGCCGCTGAAGTCCATCCAGCTGCCGCGGACGAACATGCGGTCCCGCGAAGAGAACATGTGGTCCAGACGAATGTCGTACTGGCCCCGCAGCCGCGTGTGTGCGGGGTTGGACGAGTGATTGGCACGCGTCGTCCCCTCGAAATTCGGTGCGGGCCAGAGACCCAGCAAGCGCGCTGCAACCGGATCCCATCGGTCGCGCGGGATGGTGTTTCCGGGAAACGGCGCGCCCGTCGCCGGATCGCGGACGACGACAACCTTCGGATCGAACAGTCCCGTCTCGTTCGCCGAGCGCCGGCACCGTCAGGAGACGGTTCTCCTCGGTGTTCACGCTGCTGATTTCAAGGCTGGCGAAATAGAACGTGCGACTCTTGCGGATCGGCCCGCCGATCGTGAATCCGAACTGGTGCTGTTGCAGCGCGTTCGGGTCCGCTTTGCCATCGCCCGAGCGATCGAAGTAGTCGAAGGCATCGCGCGCGTCGAAGATGTCATTGCGGAGGAATTCGTGCACCGTGCCGTGTATGAGGTTGGTTCCCGATTTGATGCTGACGTTGACCACGGCTCCGGCGCCGCGTCCGAACTCGGCGGTGTAGTTGCTCGTTTGAACCTGGAACTCCTGGATCGCATCGAGGTTCGGCACCAGGACCTGCGCCTTGCGATCCTGGATGCCGATCACCTGCGAGTTGTTGTCGACGCCGTCGAGCAGGAAGTTGTTCTGGACCGCCCATTGCCCATTACTGTTGAAACCGGACTCCCGTTGTACGTGGCCGAAAGCGGGCAGCACTCCTGCAGAGAGCGTCGCCAGCTGCGAAAAGTTCCGGCCGTTCATCGGCAGCTGACCGATCTGCGAAGCGCCGATCGTGTGCGACAGCGAGGACGTGTCGGTCTGGAGGAGCGGCGCCGGACGTCGCACCGAAATCGAATCGTTGACGGCTCCCAGTTCGAGCTGAACGTCCAGCCGCGCGCGGGTGTTCGCGTGAACCTGGATCGGCGTCGCTGACCGCCCGCCTGAATCCGGGCACTTCGATCGAGACCCGGTACAGTCCGATGACGAGCGGGGCCAGCACGTAGTGCCCATCGGCATTCGTCCTGGTCTGGATGGCCACCCCGGTGTCGGCGGTGGCCGTGATGGTGACGGCAGGTACGATCGCCCCGGTCGGGTCCGTGACCCGGCCCGCGATCATCCCCTGATCCTGCTGCGCGGAAGCCGGCGCGACCGACAGGGCCAGCAACCAGAGGCCGATCGCGACCCGCGTCAGCGTCCTACCCGGCGCATGATGGCCTGGAATGCTGGTTCCGACGCGATTGTCTTGAACGGCGGATATTGGTTGACCTGTCCGAGTTCCACCGCGTGGTCCTCGAATGCGCGCTGCACGGCAGCCAGGGCCGGCGCCTTTTCCCCCAGCGCGTCGTGAATCAAGCCGATGCCGAACCAGGAGACGTACTGATCCTGCCTGTGGGCCTCGAGCTCCTTCAGCACCTGGCGAGCGTCCTCCGCACGTCCGGCCGCAGCATAGGCGTAGCCCAGATAGGCCTCGATCCTGTGAATTGTGTCCCTGCGCCGGCCGTGCGGCGATTTCGAGCTCCCGGATCGCGTCCGCCGGACGGCCCATCGCCACCAGGGTGACGCCAATCTGAAACTGGACCCGATTATTCGCGGGGCTCATCTCCAGCGCCCGGCGCAATTCTCTGATCGCACGGTCGTACTCGCCCGCGGCCCGACACGCGGTGCCGACGCTCACCTGTGCGTTCACCGAGAGTGGATCGAGTGTGCGTCCGCGCTCCGCCGCGGCGATAGCCTCCTGGAAGCGTCCGCGCCGTATCAGTGAGTTGCTGATCGCTTCAGGACGGTCATCGAGGCCGCCCAGGGTCGTGGCCCGCTCCAGCGCCTTGTCGCCTTCCTCCCAACGCCAGTGATACAGGCTGAGTACCTGGCCCAGCGCCCGGTGCGCCCTGGGAAGGTTGTCGTCGAGCTGCAGCGCCTTGCGCGCCGCCGCTTCCGCCTTCGGAATGATCTGGTGCGGCGAGTAGGGACCGCCGAAGAGGAATTGCACCTGCACGATCGCCAGCTCGGCGTACGCTGCAGCAAAGTCGGGCTGGATGGCGATCGCTTCCTCGAGATACCCCACGGCCCTGCGGAATCCTTCGTGTCGCTGCACACCCCTCGCGCTGAGCCCGTTGAGGTATGCCTCGCTAGCGCCTTCGGGTGGATGGTCTGTGCGCGCGGGGCAGTGGGCCGGCGCCGTCCGGCCGCGACGGCCACATCGGACGCGATCTGCTGGTGCAGGGTGAACATCCCGCTCATCTCGCCCTCGTATATCTCCGCCAGCAGGGTGCGATCCGTCTCCGCTCGAATCAGTTTCGCCGTGATTCGCACCTTGTCGCCGAACCTTTGCAGCGTACCCTCGACAACGCCCTCGACGTTATTCAGCTCGGTGCGGATTTGCGGCAGCGGGCTTGAGCGTCTGTTTGTATTGCCGCGCCGACGTGCGTGAGATGACGTCGACGCCATCGACCTGGGCCAGGTGCGCCGTGATCGCCTCCGTCACGCTGTCGGCCAGGTAGTCCTGGGCCGGGTCTCCGGTGAGGTTCTCGAACGGCAGCACGACGAGGGACCGGATCGGTTCTGCGGACGTCGGCGGGTGCGGGATAGAGAGCAGCCCGCGGGTATAGGCAACTCCGGCGATCCCGACAACCAGAACGAACAGCAGGGCTGCCGGACGCCAGCGAGTGGGTCCCTGCGAGGCGACTGATCGGCTCGGATGCGGGTAGCGACTCGGTGAGAGAGGCCGCTGCCACCTCTGACGGCGGCACTGAATCCTGCTCGACGGGCCCCTCCGACGCCGTCGCTGCTGCCGGCGCCGACTCGACGGCCGGCGCGATGATCGGCGCGACGAATCGGTAGCCCCGCCGCGGCACCGTCTCGACGAACCGCGGATTGTCCGCAGAATCGTCCAGCGCCTCTCGTAGCTTCCGCACCGCGCTGTTCAACCCCACCTCGAAGTCGACGAACGTCTCCGCGGTCCACAGCAGCCGGCGAAGCTCGTCGCGCGTGACCAATTCGCCGGGGCGCATCAGGAGCGCTCGGAGGATCTGGAAGGACTGATCGGGAAGGCGGATCTTGAGGCCGTGCCGGCGAAGCTCCCCCGACTGGGCGTCGAGCTCGAATACCCCGAAGCGAAACACGTGCGCGTCCGGCGTCAGGGGTTTCATGGCTCCTTCAGAGCGAGAGGGGCGCAGTGTATCCCGTCCCTTCGCCAAATACCAATCAGACGCGGTTCTAAACGCTTGTTTCGCAGCCACTTGGCCGGTGACATCGAAAACAGCCGCCAGCCATTGTCGCGGCGCCGCCGACCGAGGCATCGTTGCGGCGCCGAACGTGATGACCGTTCAGCCCACAGGAGTAAAGATGACAACCTTGTCGCGCGCCGTCCGTTCACCAATCGTTCCCGTCGTGCTCATTCTGACCGCCGCCTGGTCCACCGCGCCGTCCGCCGGTCAGGACAATGCCAACGACGGATTCATCTTCTTCACCAGCGATCGCGCTTTCCCTTCCGACGCGGGCATGTGCAACAACTGCGAAGACATCTACGTGATGTCACCCGATGGAACGAACCCGATCCGCCTGACGTTTCGGTGGCGGGCTCCAGGCCGATACGGCGGCCTACAACAGCACGAGTGCCGACTGGTCCCACAGCAAGAAGCTGGTCGCGTTTCAGAGCAATCGGATGAATCGTGTTCCGCAGATCTACCTGATGAATGCCGATGGCAGTGAACAGCAGCCCCTGATCAGCCTCCCAGGGGGGGCGGCGTTCCCGAGCTTCTCGCAGAGCGGCAACGAGCTCTGTTTTCACAGCCAGGCGAGCCCGCGAGACATCTATATCGTGAACGTCCACGGCACCGGTCTGACCAACCTCACCGCCAGCCATCGGCTGCCTGAACAGCCCGGAGAGCTGCCCGCGCTCAACGGCGACAACATCCGCTGCGACTGGTCGCCAAAAGGGAACGCGATCGCATTCACAAGTAATCGCTAGTGGCGACCAGGAGATCTACGTCATCGAGGCGGACGGAACCGGCCTCCGCCGACTGACGACTGCCGCCGGCAGCGACGCCAACCCGGCGTTTTCGCCGAAGGGAGACCTGATCGCGTTCGAGAGCAATCGCGACGGCACGCCCGAGATCTATGTGATGAACGCGGATGGCTCGAGACCCGACGCGGCTGACGAACTTCAGCGCAGAACCGACACCGAGCAACGTCTCGGTCACCAAGCCGACCTGGTCACCTTCCGGAGACCGCATCGCCTTCCACCGCCGTGTCGGCGCACAGGATGCGCGCGGCCACCTCGAGGTCTACACGATGAACGCTGACGGCACCAACGTCAACGCAGATCACGTTCACACCCTCGCCGGGCTTCAGCGGCTTCCCGAGCTGGGCCAAGTGGTCGGCCAAACCATCGGGCAGTAGCTGTCACGCCAACGTTCCTGGAGCAATCATGAAGAAACTCACGCTCGTCCTTCTCGTGTGCGTTGTGCTGCCGATGCAGCATGGGGTCATCGCGCAGCAGGCCCCAGGCCTGAGGATCGCGAATGACTGGTGCTATCCGAGGTTCGACGACAACGGCTGGACGTCGGTGGATATTTGCGAGGTACAGATCTTCGACAGCGGCGGAGAGACCTACATCGGGGGCGTTTCACCTGCGTGGTCGCCCGACGGTCTGCGCATCGCGTATTTGGGCAGTGACCTCTACGTCTACGACCGCACGACCCACACCAGTGCCATGGTGACGGCGGCGCTGCCTCTGCGTGGCCCTGTCAGCTGGTCACGCGATGGCGCACATCTCGCGCTGCTCGGCTCGTTCGAGGGGCCTTCTGGCTGGACCCAGGAACTGCTGGTGATCGATCCGGATGGATCGAACCTCACGCGACTGACGCACGGCGTCGGATTCAGGGGAGCATACGCATGGTCGCCGAGCGGCAACGCGATCGCGTTCGGCCGCGACGATGGAGGCGTGCAGGAATTGTACGTAATGGGTGCGAACGGATCGAATCCGACGCGCCTTACCTATGGGGCCGGGTTTAGCGGCGCCATCAGCTGGTCCCCCGACGGTGGAAAAATAGCGTTTGATTGCGGCACCACCATTTGTGCCATCAACCCGGACGGCACGAACCTCGTGCAACTCGCGCCCGCCATGGCGAATGCGTCGACGGCCATCTTCTCTCCGGCCGGCGGCGACATCGCATTCCTGACAGGAGGGACCGGGTACGGCGAGCTCAAAGTGATGAGGGCGGACGGTTCGATCGTCGGAGTGGCTCCCGGCATCACGGCGACCAAACCGACGTGGTCGCCTGATGGCCGCACTCTCGCGTTCGTGCTGCCGGCGACCTGGTCACCTGGAGGCGCCTGTAATGCCGATGGCTCCCCCTGTGGAAGGACCCCTGACTACACTTACGCCGTTGAGGCCGACGGTGGCGGATTGCGTATGCTCGCTTACGGCAGCAACCCGGCATGGTTCGTCCCGCTCCCCGGGCAACCTTCGGCCGCATTCACGACCGATTGCACCGGGAGGACGTGCCAGTTCAATGCCGCCGGGTCGTCCGATCCGGATGGAACGATCGTGAGTTACGAGTGGAAGTTCGGAGATGGCACCACCGGCTCCGGGCCAACACCCGCACACACGTACACGTATTCGAGCGGCAACAGCTATGCCGCCATCCTGATCGTCACCGACAGTGACGGACAGAGAGATGCGACTCGCGGGCAGACCTTCACCCTTACCGACACTCGGCCCTTTGCTACGTTTACCTTCACCTGCACCGGACTCACCTGTGCCTTCGACGCATCGGCTTCGTTCGACCCCGATGGGACCATTTCGTCGTATGCCTGGAATTTCGGAGACGGCCCGAATAGCATTGGCAACGGTCGCACGGCGAGCCACCAATACCTCGCCGGCGGCACCTATACGATCACGCTGACGGTCACCGATAACACCAACCAGACGAGTACCTTGAACTGGATGGTGACGGTGGTCGCGCCGCCGCCTCCGACCATGCATGTCGGCGATCTCGACGGCTCGAGCAAAACGACTCAGAAATCGTGGAACGCGAACGTGACGATCGAGATCCACACCGAGAATCACGGGAGTGCCGGCGGGGTCACAGTCAGTGGCGTGTGGGACGATGGCTCCACTGGAACGTGCACGACCGATGTATTTGCCCGGTGCTCAGTCAGCCGGGGCGGGATCCCGCGGAAGACGTCGAGCGCCAGGTTCACGGTGACGGTGGCGACCCATTCCTCGTTCGTGTTCAGCCCGGGCGCCAATCACGATCCTGACGGCGACAGCAACGGCACCACCATGGTCGTCCGGCGGCAATGAGCGTCACTGGGCGACGCGTACGCGCTCCGCCAGGCGTTGACGCACGCGCGCACGACGGAGTTAGAAGCCGGCCAGCCGCGAATCCGCGTCGCCGAACGCGTCGAGCTCCACGCCCATGCGGTCCATGATCCCGAGGTACAGGCTGCACAACTTGCGATTGCTGTCGCCGCTGTTGACGTAGTCGAGCGTGCGGCCGGTCTCGAGCGTTCCACGCAACCCGCCGGCGGTGATGAGCGGCACACGCGAGTTGTCGTGCTTCGATCCCGAAAACATGTTCGACAGATACATCACACAGCAGTTGTCGAGCACCGTGCCCTCGCCCTCCGGCATCTCGTCGAGACGCTTCGCGAGGTAGGCGAATTGACTCAGATGGAAACGGGCGATCCGTTCGTAGCCCTCCGAGGTGTCGTTGTGCGAGGCGCCGTGGTGCGCTTCGCGAACGTCGAGGAAGGGATAGTAGAGCGCCGACAAATCGCGCGCCAGGATCAGCGACGCCACCCGCGTTTTGTCGGTCTGGAAGGCCATCGCGATGATGTCGGCCATCAGCCGCGTGTGCTCGCGGAGATCCTCCGGCAGGCCATTGTCCGGGCGCTTCATCGTCAACAGGGGCCGGCCGCCGGCACGCCCCTCCGCGTTCTCCTTGTCGACGCGTAGCCGCTCGACGCTGCGCTCGACCTCGCGGACGCTGGTCAGGTACTCATCCAGTTTGAGCTTGTCGACCGAGCTGACCTGGCGGCTGAGTGTCTCGGCGCGTTCCCTGACCCGATCGAGCACGCTGACATTGCGCATGTTGCCGCGGTTCTCGAACAGGCTGTCGAACGCGAGTGACGGATAGATCTCGTTCGGCATCGGCGATTCGGCGTTCTGCCACGAGATGTGCGAGCCGTAGGCGTTGGAGAAATTGGTCTCGTGGTAGCCGGTCATCGGCTCTTCGCACGCCAGTACCAGACTGGACTGCGCGGTCGCCTGGCCGACGTGGCTGGCGATCATCTGGTCCATGCTGACGCCGCTATGGATGATCGCGCCCTTCTTCAGCGGCGCACCGGTGAGCAGGTTGCCGGTCATCCCCGGGTGAATGCCGTTGCCGGTCGCGAACTTGTTGAAGAGTCCGTCGATGACATTGATCTTCGTCTTCAGCGGCTCCAGCGGCTGCAGCGTCTGGCTCAACTCCATCGCCGCGCCGTTGCCCTTGGCCCACCAGTGATTCGGGTTGATGCCGTTGCCCTGGAAGACGACCGCGAAGCGCTTTGGCGCTGGCGCGACAGTCGTCGACCGCGCCGCCTCGACCATCGTCGACGTCGAGCCGAAGCCCGCCAGCGACTCCATCCACGGCAGGGCCATCGTCACGCCGACGCCCCGTAAGAACGTCCGCCTCGCCACGCCGCGACCGTGCTCACGATTCGAGGATCTGTGCCGGCTCATCGTCTTTTCCTCTCGTTGATCCGTCGCTCACTCTCGGAATCGGTCTGAGGCCGCCGAACGGCAAGGCTGTTGCGCCTGGTCAAGAACTGCCGGCTGGTCACGATAGTCTCGACCATCCCGGCGACGCGGTAGTTGCCGGCCTCGAGCGACCTGCGCATGGCCTGGATCAATGGGTCATCGGTCAGTATCAGACTGCGTCCCAGCGCGTACGCCAGCAGCTTGCGACTGACGTTGTCGACAAAGTCACGCTGCCGGTGCGCGCCAATGTATTTGCGCAGGCCGTCGAGGCCGGCGCCGTCGCCACCGCCGGGGAACGACGCAGAGGCGTCAACCGGCCGGCCGGCGAGATCCGTGGCGCGGCGTTCACCGATCGGACCGTAGCCTTCGAACACCAGGCCCAGCGCATCGAACTTCGCGTGGCACTGCGCGCACTGCGGATCGCTGCGATGCCGCGCCATCGTGTCGCGCAGCGGCAGATCCAGTTTGGCCTCGTCTTCCGGTAGTTGCGGCACGCCTGGAGGCGGCGGCGAAATCCGCTCGCCCAGCACGTTCTTGACCACCCAGTTGCCGCGTTTGACCGGACTGGTCCGCAACCCCGGCGCGTTCTTGGTCAGGAACGCCGCCATCGGCAGCAGGCCACCACGCTGATAGGCGCTCGCATCCTTGATGTGCGTCCACTGATCCGCCGGCGTGGCGGCCTCGGGCATTCCGTAGTGCCTGGCGAGCACCGGATTCACGAAGGTGTCGTTGGCGTACAACAAGTCGAGAATCGAGCGGTTCTTCTGGAACACATCGAGCATGAAGCGGACGGGTTCCTCGAACATCGCCTGGCGCAGCTCGGTGGTGAACGCCGGGAAGCGTTCGCGGTCGACGGAGGACAATTCCTGGAAGCGCCGGATGTCGAGCCAGTTGGTGCCAAACTCGACGGCGAGGGCACGGCTGCGCGGGTCCTTCAGCATGCGGCGGGCCTGCGCCGCGATCGCGCCCGGCCGGCGCAGATCACCAGCGGCGGCGCGCGCCAACAGCTCATCGTCCGGCATGCTCGCCCACAGGAAGTAGCTGAGACGATTGGCGAGTGCGTAGTCGGACAACGGCTGGACGTCGGCTGCGGCGCCGGGGGCGCTCAGGACGCTCAGATCGATGCGATACAGGAAGTCGGGCGACATCAGGATGCCGACGACGGACTCGCGCAGGGCCTCTTCGTGCCCGAGGCCGTCCTGTCGAGATCGCTTGTAGGAGGCGATCAGCTCGTCGCGCTCGCTCAGCGCAAGCGCCCGTCGATAGGCGCGTCCCGCGAACGCCATCAATGCGTCGAGATGCTTCGCCTCCGCCTCGCGCTGCAGCCGTTCGGTCGAGCGGAGCCGCTCGTCGATAAAAGAGAAGTAGTCACGAATCGCGGCGAGGGCCGTCTCGTCGCCACCGGCCGCTGCCTCGAGATATGCGGCTTCGATGAGTTTGACCCTCGAGGAGGACGTCACCAGCTCCTGTGTGGGGTTCGGCGGCATCGGCACGCTGCCGCGGCCGCCACCCTGCGTGGTTTGATTCTCGACAAACTGGGAGTACATCCGCCGGGTCACGGCGGCGACGAAGTCCATGTCCACCCACAGCGCGTCGAGCTGTGCCTGCCCTTTGTCGTCGAGGATCAATTCGTAGAGCGGGCGATCGTCGCGGAAATAGCCCATCAGACTATGGAATCCCGCGTCGAGGTAGCGGCCGCGATCCTTGGTGGTGTCGAAGTAATTGCGGCCGCGCTCCTCCATGTAGAACCGGTCCGGGAAGACGCGGCTGAACCTCGCGAACGCCGCCTCGTAGCGCGCGCGTTGGCCCGCTGGCACGGCGAGATCCGGATCGCCCGGTGTGTTGGTGATGAGCACGGTGCGACCAGGCCCGAATGCACTTGCGGCTCCCGGCTCCGGGCCCACATAGGGCGGCGGCGCCGGCTCTCCCTCGACCTGCAGCTGCCGCGGATCGAACGTCATGCGATGGGACGCGTACTGCACGTTCTTCCAGATCATGAACGGCTGCTGCGCGGCGTTGACATTGCCGGCGACGATGTTCAGGAACCGTGGTTCGATCTTCTTGCGCAGTTGCGCGATGTAATCGCGCAGCGCGGTGCGACCCGCCTCGGCGGTGTCGCTCCGCCCTGGTCCAGGCGCGCGGCAAGGCATGCCACATCGCTTGCACCCTGGCAAGCGGACCGATGGTCTCCCGTGGCCCTTCGAAGATCGTCCACAACGTCTCGAGGTACTTCGCGCTGACCTGCGCCTCGGCGGCCACGCCGGCGAGCGTCGCGTTCGGGCGACCGAGCGCGGCGCGGTGCTTGTAGCGCCACGCGGCGCGGAAGTAGTCGAGGTAGTCGATGTTCTGCTGGCGATAGAAGTCGATGATGCGATGCACGCAGTACCTGTCGCGATCGGTATCCGACAGCATTGCGTGCGGCGCGAAGGAGAACCCGCCCGGCTGCAGGAACATATGGTTCGCGACGTCACGCGAGGCTTTCAAGTACTTATTCAGCAGCGCCGGCGACATCGTCAGCGATTCGCCGGAATTGTCGAAGCCTGCGGTGTTGGAGGGATCGACCGGAAACTCGCGCGTCGGCTGAATGTCGACGCCGGTGAGATCCCGGATGGTGTAATTCAGCTCGGCATGGTTCAAGCGCCGAGCCAGGACGATCCCAGGGTCGCCAGCGTTGCGCGCGATCTCGTCGGCGCGCAGGCGCTGGAACCATTGCACGACGCGGCCGCGTTCGCCTGCCGACGGGAACTTGTCTGCGTCCGCCGCCGGCATCTCGTTCCGCTCGAGGCGTTCGAGGATCAAGGGCCAGCGCGGATCGTTCAGGGCGTCCGCGACCGTGGAGAAGGCCTTGAGGTCGAGCTCGGCTTCGGGCGCCGCGCCTCCGTGGCACGTCACGCAATACGACTGCAGGAAGGGACGAACGACCGTCAGGAACTGCGTCTGGAGTTGCGCGGGCGGCGGCGTCGCGGCGGCCCGCTGTGGAGCGGACGTGCCGGCGCCGTAGAGGCTCGCCGTCGTCGCGGCGAGGGCCAGCAGCAATCCGACTCGTGCAGCGCGGTGGTCTTTCATCGGTCGCCGTTCGCGTCATTCTACGATAGCTCCCCGGGAGCCGTGCGGCGACCGACGATTGGCGGGACTGCCTCAGAAGCGGAAGGCGATGCCGGCGCGCAGGGGCCCCAAAACGGCCATTTCCGCCGCGTCGTCACCCGTGATGATGAGCCGCCAGTCGACGAACGCGTCGAGACGCCGGTGAAGCGGAATGCGCGCGCCGCCGCCGTAGTAGATCGCGACGATTTTGCGGTCGACGCCGTGCGGGAAGAACTCGTTGACGTTCGGCCGCTCGACACCACCGCCGATGCCGCCCACCGCGTAGGGCGAGATGCGCTTGCTCGCGAAGAACGCGTAGCGCACCTCCGCGCTGACGAACTCGACCAGTCCGCCGCGCTCGCTCGCGTACCCGTCGGGGTAGAACTCGATCTCGTCCTCGGTGCGAGACCGCTCCGCGCCGATGAGCAGCGTGAGACTGCGGGTGGGCGCGAACCCGAAGGCGACGGACTGGATGGTGCCGGTGTACTGGATCTGCACGCCTGCCGCCCCCTCGATGCTCCACCGCAGCTCGGTCGCCGCCGCGGGCGCATCCTGCGCCGACGCCGCGGCCGCTGAAAGCACCAGGACGACCATCACCAGACCGCCGATTCGCACGACTCTCATTGGGACCTCTCCTGGCCCTTAATGTGCGAACGGCGCGAATTCCGGCTCACGAAGGCGGAAGCGCTCAGGTACATGGTGAAACCACCTGTGCCGACACTTCCTGTATTCTTTCCTGCGTCATCACCTCTACATGGCCGGCACCGAGAGCGCGCTCAACGAGACTTCATTGCGGCAGCGCTTGAAGCGCGAGACCGCGGCCGGGCATCAGCACCTCGAGGCCCAGCTCGGGCTGCTCGATCCCAGCCTCGACGTGCACCGGTATCGCCGCGTGCTCGAGACGTTCTACGGCTTCTACGTCCCCGTCGAGATCGACGTGACGCGGCTCGCGGCCGCGGCACCGCCGCTCGGGTTTCCGTTGCGCGCTCGTGCGCCCCTCATCGAGCGCGATCTCCTGGCGCTCGGCCTGTCTCCGGCGGAGGTCGCGGCGCTCCCGCTCTGTCGTGACCGACCGGAGCTGTCGTGCGTCGAGGATCTTGCCGGCTGTCTTTACGTGCTCGAAGGCGCGTGTCTCGGCGGACAGGTTCTCGTCCCGCTGTTGCACCGGCGACTCGGCCTCGCGAAAGACAGCGGTGCTGCCTTCTTCGCCGGCGACGAGGAGTGGACGCTGCCGAGGTGGACCGTCGTCGGTGCCTGGCTCGACGGATTGCCGCGCACGGGCGCATCAACCGCACAGATCATCAGTGCGGCGACGGCGACATTCAACGGGTTCGCGCGATGGGCGGCGGTTGCTCAAGAGGGAGTGCCGTGGTCGATCTGAACGATTGTGATCGCGAGCCGATCCACATACCGGGAACGATTCAGCCCTTCGGTGTGCTCTTCGCGTTGGATGGCCAGATGAAGGTCACGCAGGTCAGCGAGAACGTGATCGACCATCTCTCGTTACGCGTCGACGAAGTGCTTGGCCGATCGCTCTCCGAGAGCGTGGATTCGTCCGGCGCTGAAGAGGTGCGTCTGGTGTTGCGCGAACGGCGCTGGCACGACGCAAACCCGCTGAGCATCGGCGCGCGCGGGAAGCGATTCGACGGGATCGTTCACCATCATGAAGGCGCGTCGATCCTCGAGCTCGAGCCAAACCCGGAGACTCCAGAGGAGCGTTCGATCCATCACCCGTTCCGCGCGGCGCTCTTGCGCGTGCAGCGCGCGAGCACGTTGAGCGAGCTTGCCGAGATCATCCCTCAGGAGATCCGGCGAACGACCGGATTCGAGCGCGTCATGTTCTATCGATTCCACGAGGACGGCAGCGGCTCCGTCGACGCCGAAGCGAGGGATGCGGCGCACGAGCCGTATCTCGGTTTGCACTATCCCGCGTCCGACATCCCCGCACAGGCACGCAGGCTGTATCTCCAGAACTGGTTACGTCTCATCTTCGACGCCGACCAGAAGCCAGCGCGGATCGTTCCGTCCCTGCGACCCGACACAGGAGCGCCACTCGATCTCAGCTTCTCGGTGCTTCGAAGCGTCTCGCCCATTCACATCGAGTACATGAAGAACATGGGCGTTCGCGCCTCGATGAGCATCTCGCTCATCGTGCGGAATCAGCTGTGGGGGCTCATCAGCTGTTTGAACTACACCGGTCCGCGGCGCGTCTCGCACCGGATGCGATCGGCATGCGAGTTCATGGGCCGCCTGGCGTCGCTTCAGATCGCCGCGTTCGAGGATCGCGAGCTGCTCGCGTTGCGCGCGTCACGCCGGGCGACGGAGGACGCGTTGCACCGCGCGATGAAGGAGGGCACGGGCAGCGTGCTCGCGGCCCTCGTCGCTCAGCCGAGGGCACTGATGGCCCTCGTCGACGCCGGCGGGGTCGCCGTCGTGGAAAATGGACAGCCCGTCACGTGCGGCGGCGCTCCGCCGGCCGACGTCATCCGCGGGATCGCGCGCTGGCTCGAAGAGCGGGGCGATCTCCGGCCGTTCTCCTCCGCTTCACTCGGAGTGCACTTTCCGCCGGCGCTCGCGGCGAGCGACGTCGCAAGTGGTCTGCTCACGTTCGCGCTGCCGGCCGCTCGGCTGATGTGGTTCCGGCCGGAGGTCGTCCAGACGGTGAATTGGGGCGGCGATCCCACCAAGCCCGTCGATGCGGAGGCCGGTAACCGCCTGCGCCCGCGCCACTCGTTCGCTCTGTGGAAGGAGGAGGTGCGCGGCCGCTCCCGTCCGTGGACGCCGAGCGATCTCGAGGCCGCCGACGAGTTGCAGCGCCGCGCCATGGAAGTGGACAGCGAGCGGCGTCTTGCCAGCGAGCAGCGCGCCGTGCGCACGCGCGATGAGGTGCTCGCGGTCGTCTCTCACGACCTGAGGAGCCCATTACTCGTCATCCTGCTCGAAGCCGCTCAACTCTTGCGCCTCTTGCCGGAGACCGGCGACCAGCGCGCCGGCACAGTGCGTGAGTCCGTAGCGCTCATCCGGAGATCGACGACGCGGATGAACGCGTTGATCGAAGATCTCCTCGCGCTTGCGACCATCGGGGCGAAGAGCTTTCCGCTCGACGTTCAGCCTGTGGAGAGCCGCGAGCTGCTCGAGGATGCCGTGACCGACGCGCAGCCGCTGGCGGACGCCAAACACATCTCCCTCGTCCTGGATCTGAACGATCCCCCGAAGATCGACGCCGACCCGCACCGCATCTCGCAAGTGCTCTCGAACCTGCTCGGCAACGCGATCAAGTTCACCCCCGAAGGTGGGACCGTCACACTGTGCGCGCGGCCGCGCGAGGGAGCGCTCGCGGTCACGATCGCGGATACGGGGGGCGGGATCGCTCCGGAAGATCTCGCGCACATCTTCGATCGCTATTGGCGATCCAAGAGATCGGGAGGAGTGGGAACGGGGCTCGGGCTCTACATCGCGCGGGGAATCGTCGAGGCGCACGGCGGCCGCGTGTGGGCCGAGTCTTCTCCCCAGGGAGCGACGTTCGTCTTCACGTTGCCGGTCGAACCGCGGCGCGACTAGGCGCTCACGGTTCGCGAAGCGACACGGCCGCTCCTTAATGTGCGAACGGCGCGAATTCCGGCTCACGATTCGGCGAAGCCGGTCGCGCTTTCGTATTGAGGAGGAGGAGGTCACGACATGCTGTCGAGCCTGTCCCAGGATGTGCGGTACGTACTTCGGACGTTGCGCCGCAGCCCCGGATTCGCCGCCGCCGCAATCGCCCCGATCGCGCTCGGCATCGGCATCAATACGGGCGTGTTTTCAATGCTGAACAACGTCATGTACCGGCCGCTTCCCGCGCCCGAGCCGAACGAGTTACTCAGCATCTATCAGGACTTCCGCGGCGTTCAGAAGCGGAGTGTTCATGGCGCCAGGAGCATGTTCTCGGTGGCGGAGTATGGCGCCTACCGCGATGGCAGCAGCACGTTGTCTGGCTTGACGGCGTACACGAAATCCTGGACCGTCACACTCGGCGGCCGATTTCCCCAGGAAATCGACGGCGTGCTCGTGGCCTGCAACTATTTCGATGTCCTGCGGCTGCGGCCAGCGATCGGGACTGGATTCACATCCGCCAATTGCGATGTGCCCAATGCGCCACCGGGAGTCGTCCTGAGCCACGCGCTCTGGACGCGCGCCTTCGCGGCTGATCCCGGGATCGTCCACAAGACGATCACACTGAACGGCCTCGACGTGGCCGTTGTCGGCATCGCCCCCGAGGGCTTCGACGGCACTGAGCTCGCGCGGGCATCGTTTTTTGCGCCACTGTCGCTCCAGCCAGCAATCTATCCCGAACGGAACTACGTCAACGACCCCCAGGTCAGCTGGCTCACGCTCCTGGCCCGCCGACACGCCGACGCGGCGATCGACCAGGTGCGCGCCGAACTGACGGTCGTCGCCAACCAGATCGACCGGCAACAGCCCGGACGATCGACGACGCTGCTGATCGCGCCGGCGACGTCGCTATCCCTGCCTGTCGCGCGCCGTAATTTCGCGAGCGTGGCGGTCATGGTCGTGGCCGCGTTTGGGTTGATTCTGCTGATTGCCTGCGCCAACGTCGCAAACGTGCTGCTCGCTCGGGGTGAAGCGCGATCGCGGGAGATTGCGGTGCGTCTCGCGGTCGGTGCCAGGCGCGCACGCCTGGTGCGACTGTTGCTCACCGAGAGCGCCGTGATCGCGCTCATCGGGGGAGTAGCCGGCTCGCTGTTGGCCTGGTGGACCTTCCAGGCCATTGTCCCCTCGATGCTCGCGACTGTGCCGAGGATGTCCCAACCGAGGCTCGATGCCCATCCGAACCTGACGGCATTGTGGTTTGGACTGGCGATCACCGTGGCAACCGCGATGCTGTGCGGAGTCGTGCCGGCGCTCAGGGCCTCGAAGCTGGAACTGCACGGGGTCATGAAGCAGGACAGTGCACAGATGAAGGCGCGTCCAGGAGGGTGGCTTCGCGGCGCACTCATCAGCATCCAGGTGGCGGTCTGCATGGTGCTCCTGATCTCGTCGGGTCTGCTGTTGCGCGCGCTGCAGGCAACGTACGCCTTCGATCCCGGGTTCGAGTACCACAACGTCGCGGTGGTGTCCGTCGACTTACGCGGTCCTCGGTACAACGATGCGACGGCGGAGGTCTTTCGCCAGCAGATGATCGAGCAGCTGGCCTCGTTGCCCAGCGTCCGCGCAGTCGCCCAAGTGAGCAAAGTTCCGCTGAGCCCTGGCCGGAGCCAGGCAACCTTTCGACTCCCGGCACAGGAAGAGGCGCACGAATTCGACGTCAATACCGTGTCGCCCGAGTATTTCGCGGTGCTCGGGCTTTCGATCGTCAGCGGCCGCACGTTTACGCGTGCGGAACTCGACCGGGGCGCTCGGGCCGCGGTCGTCACCGAGGCGACCGCCAGACGCTTCTGGCCCGGCCAGGATCCCGTCGGCCGAACGATCGTTGCAGCGTCGAGCCCTGAAACAGTGCTGGAAATCGTCGGCGTCGTACGAGATGCACGCCTGTCCAGCGTCGCGAACACCGATTCTGCCTACCTGTATCTGCCGGCGGGACCGTCTGTGCCGAGGCGCCTGACTCTCCTCGTGCGAGGCGAAACGGACTTTGAAACGCTCGCGCGGAGCATCCGCTCGACGACCGAGATGCTCGACGCCGGGCTGCTCACGCAGGCACAGCCGCTGGCGGCGAATCTGGACTTCTGGCGCGCGGTTTCGCGGTCGGTCTCGGCCCTGGCAGCATCCTTGAGTGCCCTTGCGCTCGTGCTGGCGTCGATCGGTGTCTACGGTGTGGTGTCGTACATCGTTGTTCGCCGCCGCCGCGAAGTGGGAATTCGGATGGCGTTGGGTGCCAGCCCGCGCGCCGTACAAGCATTGGTGCTACGCGAAACACTCCGCCCCGTCGGCGTGGGTGTCTTGCTCGGGGTGTTGGCGGCAGGAGCCAGCTCGCAGTTGCTCGAGCGCGGTCTATTTGGGGTCAGTCCGCTCGACCCTCTTGCCTTCGTGGCCGCGGCTATCTTCATGCTGACCGTCGCGACCGCGGCAACAATGCTGCCTACGCGAAAGGCACTGAAGCTCGACCCCGTCATCGCTCTCAGGCACGACTGAGAGGCGCCGAAATCGCCTTCGGTGGTCGATGTCTCCTCAGCGCGGCGCGACTTACCCCGTTAGTGAGTCAATCACGTCTCGCCGCTTCATTTTCTCCGCCCATGCTCGCGGTCGCGCCCACGGTTCGGCGCTGGCTTCGAGAGGATCAGCGCCGCGATGCAGGAAGAGCCTGACCAGTTCGATCCGGCCCCATCGGCACGCCCACCCGAGCGGCGTACTGAGCAGCACCGTATCGCGCAAATCGAGACGCGCGCCCGCATCGAGCACCATCGTGGCGAGTGTGAGCCGTTCGTCAGCCGACAAGCCGCCGCGTGCCGCCGCAATCTGATGCAGGAGTGTCGCGTTCCACGGGCCCGTCATGTCCGGATTAGAACGGCTGAGCACCAGCCGGAAATTTTCAGGCCGTGCCGGCGAGTACATTCCGTTCTCGAGGAACCGATACCACCGGGGATCCTTCAGGTGGATCTCTACGGCACCGCGGTCGTCCTCGAGCAGTTCGGAAATGTGATGGCTCGCGGCGGGTCCGGCGTTGTGATCTCATCACAGTCTGGTCATCGCCTGCCCGCGCTCACCGTCGAGCAAAACAAAGCGTTGGCGATGACGCCCACGGAGGAACTGCTCAAGCTGCCCTTCCTCCAACTCGATCAGGTGAAGGACTCCTTGCACGCGTATCAGATCTCGAAGCGTGGGAACTCCTTGCGCGTGATGGCCGAAGCGGTGCACTGGGGCAAGCGCGGCGCAAGGATCAATACGATCAGCCCGGGGATCGTCATGACGCCGCTCGCCAAGGACGAACTCTCGGGACCGCGGGGCGCGGGCTACCGCCGCATGATTGAAGGGTCGGTGGCCAAGCGAGCCGGTACCCCCGACGAGGTTGGTGCTGTCGGCGCGCTGCTCATGGGGCCGGACGGCGGCTTCATCACGGGCAGTGACGTCCTCATGGATGGTGGGGTGACCGCCGCGTACTGGTACGGCGACGTCGCCGGGGTGCGGCCGCAGTAGGACAAGGACTGGAGCAACCGTCGTGGAGATTACAAAGAGCGGATCACAGCCGTCGGCAAAGGTCCCCGCGGGCTGGTTCACCGGATCGGTGCGAGTCGACTCGCCGTTTCAGCGACAGGCACCGGCGCGCATCGGCGGCGCGACCGTGACCTTCGAACCCGGTGCCCGCACCGCTTGGCACACGCACCCACTCGGGCAGACGCTGATCGTCACAGCCGGTTGTGGACGCGTGCAGCGCGATGGCGGACCGGTCGTGGAGATCCGCGCCGGCGACACCGTCTGGTTCGAGCCTGGCGAACGGCACTGGCATGGCGCATCGCCGACCACCGCGATGACGCACATCGCGATCGCCGAGATGCTCGACGGCAAAGTGGTCGAGTGGATGGAACACGTCGCCGACGAACAGTACGGCGGATGACCGGTTATCTCGCCGGGGATTGAAGGAATCGAATGCGAGCGACTGTGATGTATGGCGCGCACGATGTGCGCGTGGAGACTGTTCCGGACGCCCGGATCGTCGAGTCAACCGATGCCGTGGTTCGGGTGACACGCGCGTGTATTTGCGGCAGTGATCTCTGGCCGTATAACGCGATGCCGACGAGCGAGACCGGGAACCGCATGGGGCACGAGTTCATCGGCGTCGTCGCGTCGATCGGCGCCGATGTGCGGACGGTGAAGAAGGGCGATCTCGTCGTTGCGCCCTTCGCCTGGTCCGATGGAACTTGCGAATTCTGCCGACAGGGACTGCAGACGTCCTGCCTGCATGGAGGATGGTGGGGCGGTACCACGCTCGACGGCGGCCAAGGGGAAGCCGTCCGTGTTCCGCAGGCGGACGGAACCTTGGTGGCGCTTCCGGTCGGCCCTGACCACGCCCTCATGCCGTCGCTGTTGACGCTCTCCGACGTCATGGGCACTGGCCATCACGCGGCGTTGCGGGCGAATGCGGGCTCCGGCAAGATTGCGGCGGTCGTTGGGGATGGCGCGGTGGGTCTCTGCGGCGTCATCGCGGCTCGCCGGCTCGGTGCCGAGCAGATCATCATGCTCGGCCGTCACGCCGATCGCATTGCCTTGGCTCGCAGGTTCGGGGCGACTGACGTCGTCAGCGAGCGGGGGGACGCGGCAATCGAGCGGGTCCGCGAGTTGACGGGCGGGCTCGGTGCCCATTCCGTCCTCGAATGCGTGGGGCACGGAGAGTCGATGCGCACGGCCGTGAGCATTGCTCGCGCCGGCGGTGCCGTCGGTCGCGTCGGGGTTCCTCAAGAGGCGACGATCCCGAATGCGCAGCCGACGTTCTACGCCAACGTCACCATCGCCGGCGGCCCGGCGCCGGTTCGTGCCTACATGCACGAGCTCATGCCGGACGGCCTGGAAGGTCGAATCGAACCAGGCCTTGTGTTCGATCGCACCACGAATATCGACGGCGTCCCCGATGGCTATCGTGCGATGAACGAACGCGAAGCCATCAAAGTAATGATCGAGTTCTGAGCGTCGCGCGCGCGTCGGATGACTATCAGCGAGCGGGCGTCCTCGGCCAGTCGTTGACCGCAACATCCGGCGCGCCCGACACCTCGTCGACCAGGTGCGTCAGCGCCGCACGCTCGAAGAGACGGCCGCGCAGCACGAGCGCGCTGATGCGGGACACGTGAGCAATGTCAGCGAGCGGGTCGGCGTCGAGCAGGATGAGGTCCGCCTTTTTGCAACTGGCTGCCGACAGCAGCGTGACCTCGTGCAGCGAGAACTCCCTGCCGCGGACACAGTTGGTGAGCGCATGCGCCCTGAATTTGACGCATGCGTGTCGGAAGTATGTATACATATTTCGGACGACAGGAATCTTCCTCACTCTCGGGGCGCGGCTCCGTTGCGGGAGTTCAACGAAGTCTCTGCAGTTCTGCTCCGGAAATGAGCCGTCCGTCCAGAACGACGGCCGCCACGCGGCGCGTGTTGGCGATGTCTGTCAACGGGTCCGCCTCGAGCAGGACGAGCCTGGCCTTCTTGCCCACTTCAACGGTGCCTTTATCAGCAACGCGTCCGATGAACTCAGCGGCGTTCCGAGTTGACGCCTGCAACGCTTCCAGAGGCGTCATGCCGGCGCGCACCAACGCCACCAGCTCGTCGTGGAGGGGAGGTGACTCCGGTTGAGAGGGGCAGATCACTCCCGGCCAGCACTCTGACTCCCGCCTTTCGCATGTCAGCGAACATCTCGACGGTCTTCTTCGCGGCGCTGTCCGTGGCTGCGGCGTCGCCTGAGTTGAGTTGAATACCGCGCGCAGCCCAGACGCTGCGGAGTGCGCTAATGGTTGGAACGTGCCACGTGCCGTTCTTCCTGAACGCGCTGAACAACGCGGCTGCCTTGCGCCGGTCGTAGGTCTGCACGAGTCTCGTCAGGAATCCTGAACGGTACAGTTTCTCGTCCGGAGATGGCCCGCCGGCGAGAGCGCTGGAGAGTGCGTCCCGAACCTCAGACGTCAACTCCGCTTCGGCCGAGGAACAGGCGATCAGCACGTTTCGGAAGCCAGCACTTCCAAAGTGCTCGATGCTTCGCTGCCCAGCCTGTGTGGCTTCGAGGGCCGTCACCGACACCGGCAGATGCCCGGCAAATGGCAAACCCAGGCGCTTCGCTTCGCTCGCGATCCTGAAGTACGCGTCGCGGGTGAGCGTATCCCCGACCTTGATGAAATCGACACCTTTCACCCGTAAATCATCAACAACCTGAGGTGCGTCCCGATCCGACACCGTGCGAACGAGTGGTGGCGTTTTGAACGGCAATGGACGCTGCAGGATTGGCCCGGCTGCCACAATCTCAGGACCCGGCAAGACTCCGCTGGCGCTCTCGCGTCGAAGACGAAGGATGTCGTCGACGGGCGACGCCATATCCCGTACTCCAGTGATGCCGTATGCGACCAGTCGCGGCAGGATCTTCGTGCCTTCGTCGTACCCACCGATGTGGACGTGCATATCCCACATGCCGGGGATCAGATATTTGCCGCGACCATCGACTATCGTTGCCGCAGTCGGGAGTCCGCTCCCGGCCGCTTCGAGCGATTGCAGTGACTCGATCGCCTTCCACGATGACGGTCACAACTCGCGGCCTCGCGCCCGTGCCGTCGATCAGGGTCACATTCGTGACCGCAATCGCTGTCGATTGGCCTGCGACGACGGCGGCGCACGCCATCGCCAGAGATACGACGATCAGCAGTCTCGCCAACCGAGGCGCGACTGCTATGCGCACACCAGCTGCTGGATTCACAGTGCCATTGACGAGATCAACTGAGCGAACGTTCTGGGCGGGAGAAGGTGCGTGGGATTCGAACTTGGCCGCGAGCAGACTGCGGACGGCAACACGCTGACCCAACATGACTTGGGGTGCGTTCGTCGGCGCGAACGACGATGAGGTGAGAGTTGGCCGAATCGCGATTTGAACGACAAGTCGTTGATGTTCAACGACTTGTAAAGTTGTGGCTGGGTGTCAGGGACGGAATTCGCAACTGGCTGCTGACGGCGGCGTGAGCCGTGGCACCCCTCAAAGCTGCGTCCCTAAGAAGGTTACTGGCGGCTCGGCATCAGGCGGCTGTCCGAAGTTTGTATACAAATTTCGGACACTTTTGAAGTGCTGCTCGATAACGAAAGAGCACGACTTCCCCCCCGGTTCATCATCAACTGCGCGGCGCCGGCAGCGTTCCTAATTCAACAATTGCAAGCAGCGAAGGCGTCGACTAGCGCCGAAGTACCTTAGGTTCCTGGCGTCTTCCATCCATGGGTTCGCCCGGCTCGCCTCCGAAATACCGTGGCCCCGACAGTTGGCCGTGGCGCGACGGAGGTGGAAATCGTCAATTCACCCCAAAACGGCCGAAAAATTAAGAACTGGAAGGGGCACTGAGATTGCCTCGTTGACCAGGTGGTTAAACCATCTGGTCAAACCGGAGCGGACACCAAGACCCGCATCCTCGACGCCGCCGACGAGATCTTCGTTCGGCGCGGCATCGACGGCGCGCGCATGCAGGAGATCGCCGATCAGGCAGGCGTAAATAAGGCCCTCCTGCACTACCACTTCCGATCGAAGGCGGACCTCGCTCGGGCCGTCTGGCTTCGTATTGCCTCGTCCTTTGTTCCCGGCATCTTCCAGATGTTGGGGTCCGACATTTCGCTCGACGAGAAGATTGACCGATTCGTCGATGCCTATCACACCCGGCTCGCCAAGCACCCCTATTTACTCGGCTATGTCATTAGCGAAGCGGCGCGACATCCTGATTTCACCGATGACTTCTATTCGGCGGAGCGACGGAAGGCCGCACGACGGTCGCTTGAGCGTGTGGAACAGCAGATCAACGAACGCGCCAAACGAACAAAGATCAAGCCTGTCTCGGCTGATCAGTTTCTGGTGACCCTCGTCGGCAGTTGCCTGTGGCCGTTCGTGGCACAGCCGATGATCGCGGAGGCACTGGGTCTCATGCCCAAGGGGCTTGGCGACTTCATGAAACGCCGTCGAACAGAACTTCCCGCGCTACTGAAAAGGACGCTTTAACGTTTCTCCTCTCCAGCACAGAGGTCAACAATGCCACAGCTCTGGTTCTACGACGTTTGGGCGTTCATCGGCGCGGGCGGGGCAATCGTGATGGTCGCCATCCTGCTGACGACCGACACATTCCGTAGCAATCCCACGGTATCGCGCTGGCGTGATGCAGTGTGGCTGGCGTGGCTCGCCGCGCCGCTCTACTGGGTGCATCAACTTGAGGAATACAGCCTGCCGGTGATGGGCCTGCACTACTCACTCCCCGACATGGTGTGCGGGCGATTCGACTTTCCGCCGTATCCAGCTTGCCCTATTCCCATGTCGTTCTACCCGGTGGTGAACATCTCACTCATGTGGTTTGGAGCGCCACTCGCAGCGTACATCTGCAGGCGCAACGTCCTCATTGGCCTCAGTTCCTGGGGATTGATCATGGCGAACGGATTTGTGCACAGCGCGGGCGGCATCGCCGAGGGCGTCTATAACACCGGACTAGTGACCGCCGCCGTCTTGTTTATTCCGTTGTCACTCTGGGTCATTTACGCTTGCGCGGTCCGGGGACCGTACCGCGGCAAAGTCTTGGGGGCGGCAATCGCCGCCGGGGCCGTCACTCATGCCGTCCTTTTCGGCGGCTACGGGCTTTTCAAGGCCGGGGTGATCGGCAATGCGGGCCTGGTGGTCTATGGCGCCGTGGTCGGTTTCACGCCGATCATCTTGGCGGCCCTTGCAAGCCGGTTCTTCAAGCCTGAGTTGCTGCGGCCAGTCTAGCAAGGGCGCCCGCTCAACTTTTCCGATAGACCGAGCGCGTCGTCGATGCGGGCCCGCCCAGCACGCCGGCGCGTGTGACTTCCACGATCAGCGTCGTCGGCGACTCCAGCGACAGCTTGCGCGTCAGTTCGGCGGTGAACGGCTTCCCCGCGGCGCGATCGACCACGTCGAACGTCGTGGTGATGACCAGCGTTTGTCCACTCCACTGCGCCCGCGACGACTCCACCTGCTCGCCTCGCCCCATGCTCACCGTGTTCCTTCGCGCCGAGCCATCGAGCGGGTAGGTGAACGTCAGCGGCGGCTGCAATTCGTACCGGCTGAAGAAGATGTACTCAACGCTGAGCCGATTCGCATCCTGCGCGATGGTGATCGGCGATCCCCATCCGCTCCCCATGTCGCCAGGGGCGGCCGCCGCAGCCGGCGTGCCGGGCACGGCCGGTGTGGTCGCGACCGCCGGCGTATCGAGCGTCCATCGTCCTGAAAAGTCCGCCGGCGGCTGTGCCGGGCGCGTGGCGGGAACGATCGTGAGGCAGAGCGCAACGATGGCGGATCGCAGCATCGGCGGTCAGCCCTGTCTCGACTCGATGGCCGATACGCGGGCGCCGGCGGGCGTCAGCCGCATCAGGTCCTCGCCCCAGATCACCTTGCCCTCGAAGACCTTCTGGATCTCGTGGACGATCTGTTCCCTCACGCTGGGCTGATCGATCTGCGCGAGGAGGTGGGTCAGCACGAGCGTCTTTACGCCCGCGCGCTTCGCGATGTCGGCGTTGTCGCGATGATTGCCGCAGGCCAGGCGGTAGGCCGGCGACGGCTCGGTGCCGCTGAAGTAGTGATTCATGTGAATGAGGATGTCGCAGCCCTTCGCCAGTTCGACGATGGTGTCGGTAGGACCGCTGTCGCCGGTGTAACAGATCGATCCCTCGCTGGTATCGATGCGGAACGCGAGGCATTCGAGATAGGGCTGGACGTGCTGCGCGTGGCCCACCGTGAGCTTCCAGCCATCGCCGCTGATCACCGAACCGGCGTGGATTTCCGTCACCTTCGGCGCCGGATGCTGGCGCGGCAGCGTGCCGCCGCGCGCCACGAACTGATCCTTGCTGCTCGGGTGTTCGATCCGGGCGCGAATGTCCGGGCCATAAACGCCGTCGGCGCCGAACAACTGTTCGGTCATGCGGGCGATCGGCGGCGGGCCGTACACTTTGAGCTCGCCAATGCGGCCGGCGCCCTGATCCCAGCGCTGCAGGACCAGGCGCCCGTAGTCCATGCAATGGTCGTAGTGGAGATGCGTGAAGAACGCGTGCGTGACGTCGACCGACCGATGGCCGCTCTGCAGCAGCCGGTGATGCGCGCCGGGCCCATGGTCCCAGACGATGACATCGCGGCCGACTTCGATGAGATAGCCGGAGCTCTGACGGTCCAGCGACGGCGATGGGGTGCCGGTGCCAAGCAGCGTGACGCTGAGCGGCTTCGGCGTCGCCGGAGCAACCGTCTGGCTGTCATCGACGCTGGAGAGGGAGGCCGCCGGCGTCGCGGCCAGCATGGCGATGAACTCACGTCGTTCCACGGCAACCGTCCTTACATCTTCGGCGGCTGATAGGGATCGGGCGCGTTGGGCGGCACGTGCGGGTAGCGCTGAACGGTCGCGTTGAACTCGTTCCTGATCCGATCCGTGACGCTCTGCACCCACGGATTGGCGTCCTTGATGTCCGTCTCTTCCTTGGGATCCGAGAGGAGATTGAAGAGCCGCATCAGCGGCGCGACCGCCGGGCCGCCGGCCTCAGGGGCGTAGACGTAATGCAGCTTCCAGTCGTGCCACTTCACCGCGCGCAACTGCGCGTTGGCGTAGAGCAGCACCGACTCGCGGTTCGATTTCGCCTGCGTGCCCTCGAAGAAGGGCAGCTGGTTGACGCCGTCGATCGCGCGATCCTTCGGAACGATATCGGCGCCGGCCGCGGCCGCGATCGTCGGGAAGAGATCGATCTGGTGCACCAGCTCATTGCTGACGCGGCCCGCCGGAATCCTTCCCGGCCAGCGGATCAGGCACGGCGTGCGAATCCCGCCCTCCATCACGCTGTTGTAGAACCCCGACCAGGGTCCCGACGATCCGCGCCACGGCCGCCGGCCCTCGGCGCCGTTGTCGGTGCACCAGAACACGATCGTCGTGCGCGAGATGCCGAGCCGATCGATGGCGTCGAGCATGCGGCCGACGTTGGCGTCCATTTCGGCCATCGCGTCGGCGATGTCGCCGGCGCCGGTCTTCCCGGCGAAGTCGGGATGGGCCAGCGTCGGAAAATGAATCTGCGTCATCGGGTAATAGACGAAGAACGGCTTTTTGCCGCGGACGCTGCGCTCCATGAAGTCCACGGCCTTGTCGGCGGACTCGCGATCGATGGTCCGTCGCGTCACCATGTCGAACGGCTTGACGTGGCGCGGCGGCGATCCGGTCCGGCCTTCCCAGATGAACGACGTGTTCCGCGTAGTCTCGCCCTGCGCGATCGTCGTCTGCGCCTCGTTGCTGGTGCGCGGGATGCCGTAGTACTCGTCGAACCCCTGCTGCGACGGGTTCCGAGTGTCCGCCCGGTTACCGCCGAGATGCCACTTGCCGAACAGGCCCGTCGCGTAGCCGACCGACTGCAGCGCCTCCGCGATCGTCACTTCCCATAACGTCATGCCGGCGCCCTGCGTTGCGCCGGTCCGCACGGCGTACCGTCCGGTCAGCAGCGCCGCGCGCGAGACCGTGCAGGAGAACTCGACGTTGAAGTTATTGAGCCTGAGTCCCTCGGCCGCCATGCGATCGAGGCGCGGCGTGATGGCGCCGCGCACGCCGCCATAGACGTTCACCTCGCCCCATCCCAGGTTGTCGGGAAACATGATGACGACGTTCGGTCGAGGGGCCGGAGCGGCCTGCTCGCTCGCCAGGCCGATGCCCCCGAGCCACAAGACGACGCAGGCGCCGGCGACGACCGCGAACAATCTGGTCATGCTGGGGCGCCATCATACATCCGGGTTCAGCGAGCCAGCGTCGGGATCATTGCCGGTGGCTTCCGGAGCCTGGTCGCCTGCTCGAACGCGTAGGCATAGCCAATGAGCTTCGCCTCGCTCCACGCGCGGCCGAAGAACGAGAGGCCGATCGGCAACCCCTCGACCTCGCCGGCCGGCACCGTGATGTTCGGATACCCGGCGATGGCCGCCGGCGACGCACTGGCGCCGATGAAGTGGTCGCCGTTGACCAGATCGATCGGCCAGGCCGGACTCCCGGTTGGCGCGATCAGCGCGTCCAGCTTCAGGCGGTTCATGACGGCGTCGATCCCGAGTGTCCGCGCCCGCGACCGGCAGGTCGTCAGGGCGGTTCGGTAGGCGGCTGACGTCAGCGGCCCCTTCTTCTCCGCCATCTCCAGGATTTCCTGGCCGAAGAAGGGCATCTCGCGGGCGCGCTCGCGCTCGTTGAACGCGATTAGCTCCGTCAGCGACGTCACCTTGCTGGTGCTGCCCCTGGCCTGGAGGTACTTGTTGAGCCCGTCCTTGAACTCGAACAGCAGGATCTCGAGCTCACAGTCATCGAGCCGCGCGGCGGTCGGCACGTCCGCCGGGTCGATGACCGTCGCCCCCTGCGCCTTCAGCACACGAATCGCCTCCGCAATCAACGCGTCGGTTCTCGGGCTGTAGCCGAAGTAGCGCTTGCGGGGCACGCCAATCCTCGCCCCCTTCAAGGCACCGGCATCGAGCGCCTTGACATAGTCCGAAGCCTTTCCCTTGCCCGCCGTCGTCGCCGTCGTCGCCGTCGTTGCCGTCGTTGCATTGTCGGCTGCGTCGATGCCTGCCATCACGGACAACAGCACCGCCGCATCCGAGACCGTGCGCGCCATCGGGCCCGCGGTATCCTGCGAACGCGAGATCGGGATGATGCCGCGCCGGCTCACCAGTCCAACGGTCGGTTTGATCCCGACCAGGCCTGACACCCCGGACGGACAGACGATCGAGCCGTCGGTCTCGGTGCCGACGGCAGCCGCGGCAAGGTTCGCGGCGGCGGCGGTCCCGCTGCCCGAGCTCGACCCGCAGGGATTGCGATCGAGAACGTAGGGATTCTTCGTCTGGCCGCCGCGTCCACTCCATCCGCTCGTCGACCGCGTGGACCGGAAATTCGCCCACTCGCTCAGGTTGGTCTTGCCGAGGATCACGGCGCCGGCCGCCCGCAGACGCTCGACGACGAAGGCGTCCTTCGGGGCAGGCGTGCCCTCGAGGGCGAGCGATCCGGCGGTGGTCATCATGCGATCGCCGGTGTCGATGTTGTCCTTGATGACGATCGGGATCCCGTGCAGCGGTCCGCGTACCTTGCCGGCCTTGCGCTCGGCGTCGAGCGACTCGGCGATGGAGATCGCGTCCGGGTTCATCTCGATGATGGCCCGCAGCACCGGTCCCTTGCGATCGATTGCCTCGATCCGCCTCGAGTAGAGCTCGACCAGCTGCCGCGCCGTGTACCTGCCGGTGGTCATCGCCTCCTGCAACTGGGCGATGGTCAGCTCCTCCAGTTCGAAGGTCGGCGGCTGTTGTGCGCCAGAGCCAAGGGCGAAGACCAGAGCGGCGACGGCGGCGCCAGTGCGAAGCATGGCGCCCATCATAGAAGAAGCGGGCGGCTATGACCCCGTCAAGGAGGTCGTCAGGGTCATCGCGACGGAGCCGAGGTCACCGGTGCCGACGCCGGCGTAAAGCACGAGCTCCCCCGCGCTTACCGGCACCGCCACGTTGAGCGGCCCGCCCGGCTTCCCCGCGAATCGCTGTCCGTTCACCCAGAGCGCGAGGGCCGCCGATGACACGTTCCAGTTGAGCCCGAGATGGAGCGTGCCGGCCGTCGGATTGACGACGCGAATCAATCGGCAGTTGACGCAGCGATCCGAGGGGCCGACCGCGAATGCGACGTCGTTCGTCGCGATCGTGGTCTTTACCGTTTCGCCGGCGGTAATGCGATAGAGCTGCTGGATCTTGACGTCGCCGCCGCCGTTGATGGCGGGGCCGGTCACCACGAGCTCCGCAGCTTCATATCCGGCTTTGTCGAACGCGATCCTTGTGCTGCCGTTCAACCCGCCGAGTGTGTACCAGCCCGGTGAATACGGCCCGGAAGTACTGGTGATCGTGGTCCGGCCGGAGTGGATGTCCACGACTCGGACGTCCGGAACGCCGAGGAAGTCCGGGTCACCCTCATGACCGGGCATCACGAACCCTCGAATCAGATACGTGCCGGGAGGCGTGACTGTCACCGGAGTCGCGGTCCTCGCTGCTCCATAGGTCACGTTGACTTGCCCGTATCCGAGCGCATCGGCCGTGACAAGACCCTTCGACACCCGGATCACAGAAGGAATCGTCATCGTGACCCAGGTGGCAACGTCCGTCACGTCTGCCGTGTCGCCATTGATCAGCGTGGCGATGGCCTGGAGCTGACTCGTTTCCCCGATGGCGCCGAGCGCGACATTGCCGGTCACGCGGAGGCCGCTTACGGTGGTGCCGGAAGGGGTCACGGTTGTGAGAGTGCTCGGACTGCCGGGTGTGCTGCCCGCCTTGTCGCAGCCAGCGCCGGCAACCGCAATCAGGAATGCGAACAGCGCGAGACCCCGCGGCGCTGACAGGTCAAGCGCGGTCGCAGGCATCTCAGGACCCCTCGAAGGAGGTTTTCACCTTGAACGACCGTGTCGTGGAAACGCCCCGCCCGAGTCCAATGAACAGCGTCAACTCGGGTCCGGGGGCGACGTTGACGGTCACCGGATGGCCGTAGACCTCGTTGCCCGATTCACAACAGACCTCCAGTGGCGGGCGCTCGGTCAGCGTGTCGTCGGAAACGGCTTCTATGGTGAGACGGCCCGCCTTCGGTACGGTGATTCTCACAACCGCGCACGCCACCGCCACCCAGCCTCGACAATCCCCCATATTGGGACCAACGGACAGAACGGTCGAATCTCCCGCGGTGATCCTCGTGATGCGGCTCAGGCGGACGTTCTCGACGAAGGTCGTCCCGCCGTCGGCCCTGAGGCTCCGCCAATACTCCTCGTATCCATCCGCGACCACCTGGGCCCTCGCCACGAACCCGCTGCTGAGCGGAGTCGCCGTGAAACCGATCCTGTAGTTGCCCGATGCATCGGTCGACACCGTTGGCCAATGCACGTGATCCCCCCCGTTGTAGTGCGCCATGGTCACCACCGCGCCAGGCATGGGCGCGCCTCTTTCATCAGTCACGATGCCCGTGACCTCGAAGCTGGTCCGGTTGGAAGGCGGTGGTGGTCCCGGTGGTCCGGGTTGTGTCACTGGCCCCGGCTGTGTTGGCGTCGGGCCGTCGCATCCCGCAGTCGCGAAGAGGGCAATCACGAAGAGTGTCCGAACGGGTGTCATGCGAAATCCCTCCTGTCCCCGGGTAGAGTGGCGGAGGGCTGGTCAGAAGAACAAGGTTTCAGGGGGTTTGAAACGGGTTGAAACCGGGTTGGAAAGCCTCGACCTCAGTGCGCCAGCTGATCCAGGCGGGATCGAAAGGTGTCGAACAGCTATCGAATCGACATCAATGAGTGCGCCGCACAGATCCGTGTGAACGAGGAGTCGTGTGCCGGCGGCAGCATGGGATAGGCGCAGGTGATTTCCAGCGTCGGCAGGTCACGTGCGACCAGTTTGTCGGCGATCGCCTCCAGCCGCATCGCAATCTCGACATGACCCGCGCCGATCAGCAGTCCGCCGGTCTCGCTGAATGCGGAGACGCGCGGCCGTGGCTGCCCGGTGGCGGCGGCCGCCGCTGCAATCACCTGAAGCAGTGCGCATGATGTCGATGCCGGCCGGACCTCAGCAGCGAAGAGGTCTGCAGGTCCGCTGATACACTTTTCTCATCTCCAACAAGAAAACGATCGCCGTCATCGGCGCCACCGGAGCGCACGGCGGGGCCTCGACTGCGACGCGATCCGGCGCGTACCGCTGAGCTCCGCAACACCTCCGAGATGTTTCTGACACATCGATCTCTGCGTGCAAGAAATCGGCTCCCGTCGTCGTGAGCGGGTGTAGCATGCCTCGTTTCGTTGCGCTGCAAACATGAGGAGGAGAATCGCCCGATCGATCAGCATCAAGGGGGTCCAATGAGCCTGAAAGACGTTTCGCGACGCAGCCTGTTGAAGGGTGGTGGTGCGGCCTTGGCGGGGTTTACGGTGCTGCGCGTGGCAGGCCCGGCGCACGCCTTCCCTGGTCATCCCGGCCAGCAGGAGAAAGTGCCCTGGGACGACGACCCGCCTGACTCCGCACAGGCCTTCGTCCAGCCTGGTGGGCAGGTGATTCCATGGCTCGATCAGCCGCCGGCGAACCCGGTTCCCGAGATCACCGGCAACCTGCTGCAGTGGGAGTCGCTCGACTCCTTTCTGACACCTGCCAATGACTTCTTTTATGTGCAGCACTACGGCGAGCCTGACGGCCTCGATGAGGCATCGTGGCGGGTCGGCATCGGCGGACTCGTCCGCCATCCTCAGTCACTCGCGCTGGCGGACCTCAAAGCCCGCCCAGTCCACGAGGTCAATTTCACCCTGGAATGCTCGGGTAATGCCGACACTTCATCGGACTTCTTCTTCGGCGGCATTGGCACTGCCCGCTGGGGCGGCGCGCGGCTGGCCCCGCTCCTCGAGAAGGCTGGCATCCTGAAGGGAGCGACCGAGGTCGTGTTCTGGGGCATTGATCGCGGCACGGTGACAATCCGCGACAACGCGGGAATCGTGAGCGGCGGCAACACCGGCACGTTAGAGCCCGGTACCACGAACCTGACGATCACCGAACAGTTCGCCCGCAGCATGTCGCTCGACGAAGCCCTCCACCGCGACAACCTCCTCTGCTACGAAATGAACGGTGAGCCGCTGCCGCCTAAAAACGGTTTCCCTGTGCGCCTGATCGCTCCAGGCTGGTACGGGGTGGCCAACGTCAAGTGGTTGACGCGCATCGAAGTGACGGACCATCGCTACGCCGGACGCTTCATGGCGCGGGAGTACGTCCAGGTTCGGGAGGAGGAGCGCGACGGCCAGCCGGTGTGGACGTTCGCGACGGTGAGCCACGAACGGCTGAAGTCAGCGCCCGCCAGAGTCACGCGTCTCGGCAGCCAGGTACTTCGTCGTGGGCGTCGCCTGGGGCGCTCCGATCGCCAGAGTGCAGGTGAGAATCGACAACGGCCCGTGGACCGACGCGAAGCTCATTGGCCACCCTACGGGCGGAAAACAATCACGTGGTTACGCGTGGAGGTTCTGGACGTTCGACTGGGGAACGCCCACGGCGGGCGAGCACGCGGTCACGTCGCGGGCCTTCGACGTCGACGGCAACATGCAGCCAGCACCGGACGATCCCTTCCTCGCCAGCAAGAGAACATATTGGGAGAGGAACGGGCACATCAGCCGTCGAATCCTGATTCCCTGACTCTTCGCGGAGTCGACCAAGCCTGCAGGCGGCGCCCCCGTAGCGCCGCCTGCTGCGCGGATCCGACCGTATAATCCACATCACCTGGCCCTCGCCCCTGGTACTCGCCTCGGCGTGTACGAAGTCACTGCGCCGATCGGCGAAGGTGGGATGGGACAGGTCTATCAGGCTCGCGACACGAAGCTCAATCGCGATGTCGCGCTCAAAGTCCTGCCTGACTCTCTCGCGCACGACGCCGAACGGCTTGCTCGGCTCACGCGCGAAGCCCAGACCCTCGCATCCCTGAACCACCCGAACATCGCGCACATCTGACGGCCTCGAAGAATCCGGCGGGATGCGTGCGCTCGTCATGGAACTCGTCGAGGGTGACGATCTGTCGCAGCGGATCGCGCGCGGCGCGATCCCGCTCGACGACGCGCTGCCGATCGCGAGGCAGATCGCACAAGCGCTCGAGGCGGCGCACGAGCAGGGCATCATCCATCGAGATCTGAAGCCCGCGAACATCAAAGTGCGGAGTGACGGCACGGTGAAGGTGCTCGACTTCGGGTTGGCGAAAGCCGTAGAGCCCGCTGCGAGTACGTCGGCCAGCGGATCGAATTCGGCGACGATCACCACCCCGGCGATGACACAAGCGGGGATGATTCTCGGCACCGCGGCCTATATGAGCCCCGAGCAGGTGCGCGGGAAGACAGTGGACAAGCGCGCGGACATCTGGGCATTCGGCTGCGTACTCTATGAGATCCTGACGGGCGAGCGCCTCTTCGCTGGAGACTCGGTCCCCGAAACGCTGGGGCTGATCTTCTCGCGCCAGCCGGATCTGGCGACGTTGCCTGCCACCGCTCCCGCGCGTGTCCGAACGTTGATCGTGCGGTGCCTCGTCAAAGATCCGCGTCAGCGCCTGCGCGACATCGGCGATGCGCGGCTGGATCTGGAGGACGCGCGTCCCGTCGCCGCCACGCCAGCAGCCCCTGCCCGCTCATTCGGGCGCGCGTTGCCCTGGGGAATTGCCGCAGCGGCCGTACTGCTGGCCGGATGGGCGTTCTGGGGTCATCCAGCGACCAGCGTGACTGTCCTGCCGGTGACGCACCTCGAGATCGGGTTCCCACACGATGTGGAACCCAGCCCTTTCACCAGTCTGGGACCGGCGATCAGTTCTGACGGCCGGACCGTGGCGATGATCGGTGTGAGCGACGGCGCGCGCCGTGCCTTCGTACGACGGCTCGATCGTGCGGAAGCGATCCCATTGCCAGGAGTTGGAGCCAATGGCATCGTGTTTTCGCCTGACGGCGCGAGCGTAGCAGTCATCTCCGCCTCGGGGCTCATCACACGCATCTCCCTGACGGACCAGCAACGGAACGTCGTGACATCTGGAGCAGACGTCGCGGCGGTACTCGCGTGGAGTCAGGCGGGCATCGTCTTCGGCCGCGGGGGCGCGCTGTGGGTCGTCTCGTCGGAGGGCGGAGCACCGCGCGCGCTCACGGTGCTCGATGCCGCCCGCCACGAAGTCGTGCACGCCGGGCCGGTGGTGCTGCCCGGGGAGCGCCTCGTGCTGTTTGCGAGTCAGACCACCGAGCCAGGCGCCGAGCGGATCGAGGCAGTGTCAATCGACGGAGGATTGCGGTCGGTGGTGGTTGAGCGAGCGGCGACTCCCGTATGGTCGCCCACCGGCCACCTGCTCTTCTCGCGGGACAGTGCCGTGCTCGCGGTGGCGTTCGACGCGCGCTCCGGAACGCCGCGCGGCGCGGCCGTTCCGGTTCTGCCGGGCGGAGCGATCGAGAGGCTCGCCTCCGGTCAACTGGCACTGACTCTGTCGGAGACGGGGACGCTGGTGTTCGCGCCAGTCGGCTTCAGGGGCACGCGCGTGGTCTCGGCGGGCCGGGACGGCGCGGCCCTCGCCCTCGACCTGCTGCCATCGAATCAGTATGGAAACCCCCGGATCTCGCCGGACGGGCGACGGCTCCTGGTCGAAATTGGTGGCAACGTCATCGAGGCGCTCGACCTTGCGCGTGGCACGCGGGCACAGCTCACGGCAGCGACGGCGAGCGTCCTCTTCAGCACGTGGAACGTGGACGGGACACGCGTCGTGTTCAAGAGGTTCGGCCTGCCGTTCTGGGCGGCCGCCGACGGCAGCGGCGACTCAGGACCCGTGCCCAACGCCACCGTGAACGACTTTCCCTCCTCACCAGGGCCCGATCCGGACTCTTTCATCATCCTCCGCCTCTCTCCCGAGACGTCGGGCGATGTATTCCTGATGTCGATGAGCGGGGCCTTTGCGCCCAAGCCGTTGATCGTTACACCGGCCTATGAGGGCGGCGCGCAGCTTTCACCGGATGGACGCTGGCTGCTCTACCAGTCGGACGCTTCGGGCCGGGCGGAGATCTACGTCCGGCGCTATCCTGCGCTGGATCGGCAGTGGCAGGTCTCGGAAGACGGCGGCGTGCAGCCGCGGTGGAGCCGTAACAACCGGGAGATCTACTATCGCGGCGGCGGACGCATCGTCGCCGCGAGCCTCGACGCATCAGGCGCCGAGCCGGTGTTCGGGAAACCCACCGCTCTGTTCACAGACGACTACGACTTCGGCTCGGGCGCCAGCATAGCGAACTACGACGTCACGCCCGGAGGCCGCTTCATCATGATTCGGAGGGGCGCCAATGGTGGCAAGTTGCGCGTCATCGTCAATTGGACCGAAGAGTTGAAGCAGATCCTCGCGGCAGGCGGAATACGCTGATGGCGCCTGGAGCGAGCGCCGACGCGCAGTGAGCGACCAGGCAGCCTTCGGCCCCTGCGTGTACGAGGGGTAGTTCCGTCCGCGCGCGGTTCTGCCCGTATACTGACCTCACACGTGACCCTCACTCCCGGCACGCGCCTCGGGGTCTACGACATCACGGCACAGATCGGCGAAGGCGGCATGGGCCAGGTGTTTCGGGCAACCGACACCAGGCTGAAGCGCCAGGTCGCGATCAAGATCCTGCCGCCCGCAGTCACGGCGGATGCAGATCGGCTCGCGCGGTTTCAGCGCGAAGCCGAAGTTGTCGCCTCCCTGAATCATCCAAACATCGCCGCCATTTACGGTCTCGAAGAGGGCCCTTCGGACGGCTCAGGGCAGGCGGGTGTCTGCGCTCTCGTGATGGAGTTGGTCGAGGGTGAGGACCTGTCGCAGCGCATTGCGCGTGGTGCGATCCCGGTCGAGGAAGCGTTACCAATCGCGAAGCAGATCGCCGAGGCGCTCGACGCGGCGCACGAGCAAGGCATCGTCCATCGCGATCTCAAGCCTGCCAACATCAAGGTCCGCGCCGACGGGACCGTGAAAGTGCTCGATTTCGGCCTCGCAAAGGTCACTGAGCCCGCAGGAGGTTCGTCGCCTGGTCTGTCGCTGTCGCCGACGCTGTCCAACCACGCCACGCAGGCGGGATTGATTGTCGGCACGGCTGCCTACATGAGCCCCGAGCAGGCCGCCGGCAAACCGGTCGACAAACGCAGCGACGTGTGGTCCTTCGGCGTCGTGGTCCTCGAGATGCTGACGGGCCGCCCCGTCTTCACCGGGGAGACGCTGTCGCACGTGCTCGCGTCGGTGCTGAAGAGCGATCCTGACTGGACGGCGCTGCCTGCCACCGTGCCGCCGAGAGTCGTCACCGTGCTGCGCCGCTGCTTGCAGAAAGACCGCAAGCAGCGAGTGCGCGACATCGGCGACGTGAGCCTCGCCCTGGACGGCACGTTCGAGACGGCCGCGCCGCAGACAATGCCGGGCGCCGCGTCATCGGCGAAACGTGAACGGCTGGCATGGATGGCTGCGGTTGCCGTGGCCGCGGTCGCCATCGTCGCGCTCGCCATTCCCGCGGTGCGGTATCTGCGCGCCACGCCACCGCCCGAGACGCGCGTCGAGATCGTCACGCCCGCGACGGACCAGCCGACGTCGTTTGCGCTCTCGCCCGACGGCCGGCAGATCGCGTTTGTGGCATCTGGAAACGGCGAGTCGCGTCTGTGGCTCCGGTCACTGGCGACGACGACGGCGCAACCGCTGGCCGGCACCGAGGGAGCGACGGATCCCTTCTGGTCGCCCGACAGCCGCGCCATCGGGTTCTTCGCCGGGGGCGCGCTGAAGCGGCTCGACGTTGGTGGCGGAGGTGCCCGGCAGACCCTGGCCCCAGTCGTAACCGGCCGAGGCGGGACGTGGAACACGGACGGCGTCATCGTGTTTGCACCGAGTGACGGGACCCACCTGATGCGCGTGTCCGCCACCGGGGGCATGGCCCACGCCGTGACGACGCTCGGCCCGCAGCAGGTGGCCCACCGCTTTCCGCACTTTCTGCCTGACGGCCGCCGGTTCCTGTTCAACATGCGCAGCGCGTCCAACGCGGACGCGATCTACCTGGGCGCGCTGGACGGGAGTGCCCCGACCCGGCTGACGCCGGCCGACAGCCGCGCAGTGTATCTGCCTTCCGGGTGGCTGCTGTGGGTGCGGGCGGGCGCGCTCGTGGCTCAGCGGCTGGATGCGGCGCAGGCGACGCTGACAGGCGAGCCGGTGACGCTGGCCGACGGGGTGGCTGTCGTCTCGGTGGCCGCAACGGGGCTGGTGGCTTATCGGACAGCCGTCGGTGGTCACCGGCAACTGGCGTGGTTCGACCGGTCGGGCACAGCGCGGGGCGTCGTGGGCGGCCCAGACGGCAACGATCTCCAATATCCGCGCGTGTCACACGACGGGCGCCGCGTGGTCGTGGTCCGCACGGTGCAGGGCAACACGGACCTCTGGCTGCTGGACGGCGCCCGCACCAGCCGCGTCACGTTCGATGCGGCGGCTGACCTCTATCCCTTGTGGTCGCCAGACGGCACGCGAATCGTGTTTCGCTCCAATCGGGCGGGTGCTTATGACCTCTATCAGAAGCTCGCAAGCGGCGCGGGGATGGAGGAGCGGCTCGTGGCTTCGGACCAGATCAAGGTTTCCACCAGCGTGTCGGTGGTCAGTCGCGTCCTGATGTATTACAGCCTCGACCCGCAGACGAGTGCCGACCTCTGGGTCGTGCCGATGGCCGGGGATCGCACACCGGCGGTGTTTCTGAAGACCCCTTTCCGCGAGGTCTGGGGCGCGTTCTCGCCGGACGGCCGGTGGGTGGCCTACCACTCCAACGAATCGGGGCGGCCGGAGGTCTACGTGCGGCCGTTTGTTCCGCCCGCTGCGGCGGGCACGGCCTCGGGAGAGGCAGGCGGACAGTGGCAGGTGTCCACGGCGGGCGGGATCATGCCCCTCTGGCGACCCGACGGCAAGGAGCTGTACTACCTCAACCCCGCGGGCGCGATGATGGCGGCGCACGTCACCGTCACCGGGTCCACGCTCGAACCGGGCGCGCCGGTGGTGCTCTTTCCCACGCGAATCTATGGCGGCGGTGTGGACGCGCAACATGGCCGGCAGTACGACGTCGCCCCCGACGGCCGCTTCCTCATTAACTCGGTGGTGGACGACGTCGCAGCACCGATCACGCTCCTGCAGAACTGGAATCCCGCGGTGAAGAAATAGCTGCCTTACCCAATCGTGTTAGCGCAAGACCCCTCCATCCCGTGATGCGGGACGGGATCACGCGATCTATCGTGGCGATGCCATGGAGGGTTTTATGTCGCAGGCAGAATCAGTCAAGAACGTCGTGCTGGTGCATGGAGGGTTCGTAGACGGGTCCGGTTGGCAAGGTGTCTACGACCTTCTCACGAAAGACGGCTACAACGTCTCGGTCGTCCAGAATCCGACCACCTCGTTGGCCGATGACGTCGCGGTCACGAAGCGCGCGCTGGCCGCGCAGAGCGGCCCGGCGATCCTCGTTGGCCATTCGTACGGCGGCGTCGTAATTACGGAAGCCGGCACCGATCCGAAGGTCGCAGGCCTCGTCTACATCGCGGCCTTCGTTCCGGACACGGGCGAGTCCGTGTCCGCCTTAATCCAGAACCCGCCGCCGGGTGCGCCTGTGCCGCCGATCCTCCCGCCACAGGATGGCTATCTGTTCCTCGATCGCGCGAAGTTTCGCGCGTCATTCGCCGCGGATGTCAGCGCTGACGCGGCGGCATTCATGGCGGCCTCGCAGGTCCCGTGGGGGCTCGAGGCGCTCAACGGAGCCGTGACTGCGCCCGCGTGGAGATCGAAGCCAAGCTGGTACCTCGTGGCCACGGAGGACAAGATGATTCCGCCCGACGCGCAGCGCGCGATGTCGAAGCGTGCCGGTTCCGCGGTTGCCGAGGTCAAGGGCAGTCACGCCGTCTATGTGTCCCAGCCGCAAGCCGTTGCCGCGATCATTGCGAAGGCGGCAACCGGCGTCGCGTTGGCCACACAGTAGGCATCACCTACTGCGACACATTCAACGCCGCCGCGATGTCGCGACGCGCGAACGCACTCGGGCGTCTGGAAGTCGGAAGCGTGAATGACTGTGCTGGAGTTGCGGCGACGGGGGTCTCGAGCGTCAGAAGCTGTAGCCAAGGTACACCATCCCATATCTGAAGGACTGCGTCCGTCCAGTGGCCTGCTCCACGGCGCTGCCAGGATTCGCGAATGCGAGCATGAAGCTGGCAGTGAAGTGCTTGGTCAACTGCCAATCGGTGTAGAAGTCGGTTTCGAGCGCGACGTCCTTGTCGGTCACGGCGGGCGCGAGCGCCTGCGGCTGATCGAGACGGAAGTTGAAGACGATCACGCCGCCGCTGATCGCTTCGGTGGGTTGGAAATGGGCGCGGATCTGATGCGAGATCAGGTTGGAGTTGGAGAGGAAGTACTCGCCGGCGATCTCGCCCTGCCACCAGCTGCCCCAATCATAGAAGCCAGGGAGCAGGGGGTCGAACGCTTCGTTGGCCGCGGTCGCGGGATCGTCGCCCTGGAAGTACGCATACCGATAGGACAGCTTCGGCTTCCAGGCAACCCGCTCGAGCTGATAGGCGCCGAGCACCGTCCACGCGTTGGCGTCGAGCGCCTCGCTGTTGCGCTCGGCGGCGTACTCGAATTCGAACGACAGCCCGGGCCGGTTGGTCAGCGGGGCAGTGTAGGCTCGCACGTTGACGACGTTGAGGCCGTCACGCCCGGGTTCGATCGCTTCGTGCGCGAAGAGCTTCATGTAGGTCGCGCCGATCGTGGTGTTCTCGCCGTGTGAGAACTCGTAGTTGCCGCCGAGCAGGCGCGTGCCGCTGTCGCTTTCGTCGAGTTCGTCCTTGTCGAGGTAGAAGAATTCACCGAGGTGCGCGTCGGACTTCACGCGTCCGATGGCGGCGAGCTCGAAGGCTTTGCGGGCGTTGGTCCAGTAGCCACCGCGGCTTCCTCCTTCGGCGGCGCCGTCCCAGAGAAGGAATCCGTGCCCGAGCTGGTATTGGGCGCGCCCGACGGTGAAGTCCAGGACGTTCTCGCTGTCACCGATCGACTTGCCCGACCGCCATCCGAGGGATGCGTCTTCAGGTCCGAAGGACGACACGTCGTACCCATACAGCTCCGGAACGGATCCATAGGTTCGCTCGCCGACGACGCTGACTGTGCCGTAGATCTCGCTCGATGATCGCAGCCTGTAGGTTCCTGATATCGCGGGCTTGACGTATCCCTCGAACCACTGGTCGCTCAGGTTCTCCGGCACGTCTTCCTTCGGGTTGTCGAAGAGCGAGTTGGCGAAGCCGAACGTGCCCCAGCCAGCGTCGAGATTGAAGGTCCAATCCACTCGCGAAGGCAGGCCGGTCTCGTTCGCCTGGGCTCGCGCGGTTTGGGAGGGAAAGAAAACCATTCCGAGCAGGACGCATGTCGTTCGAATCGCGAATGTCATTCGCAGCCCTGGCCTCGTCCATTTGCAGGTGGCTTGCCAAGTGGCAGCGGGTGCCCATCCGCTGTCTCAGGGAGGAAGGGGCTGACCAGGGACCGGGAACGCGCGTCATACCGGCCGAGAGACGGCCCTGTTCAATCCGGTATGCCGTAGTTTCCGGAGGAATTTCGGGGGTCGCTCCACGCGCTCGGTCCAGGAGGCTCTTCGACGAGCTCACTCCTGCCGCCACGCGTCGAACGGTCGTGAAGAACGCTCTTCATTGAGTGGGCTTCTCGGAACGGGGATGGCTGCCGGCCATTTCGCGCAGCCGGAGAAGCTGTTTCAGATGATGCCGTCCGTGCACCACGTGAAGCGTTCTCCACTGGGTCGCCGACAGCGGGCCCACGATCGGATGGTCGAGCAGCTTGACGTGCCGCCCGAAGCGGGCTTCACATTGCGCAATGACCGCATCCATCGCCGCAAGCTTCGCCCCGATCTCGTTTCGTACTTGCTCCGCCGGCAAGCCCCTCGGCCGTGCCACTTCGGGAGTTTGTCGTCCCGCCGGCATATAGCCCAACCCCACCACCACGAAGGTCAGCGCGCGATGCACCACGGATGCTCTCGTCGCGAGCGGTGTGCCTTTCGTGATGACCCGCTCGAAGCCTTTGATCGTTCCGGTGTAGGTCAAGTAGAGGTGCTCCAGCACCTCCGACGCACTCCATTTCCCCGGGAGGTGCCAGCTCAATTGCTCGCTGGACATGCCGTGCACGGCGGACTCCAGATTCGCTCTCAGCGTCTCCAGCCGGGGATCCAGGGGACCATCCAACGCCCACCATCACCTTTCCGTTATCTTCCAGTCCGCGAGTCCGAACCTCTAATCGCCTGTCGAGACTGCACAGCGGCGACTATTTCGTCTTCGGCATCGATCGGACGAGTTCCTCCACCAGGTCGTTCACCCGTTTGCGGATCGCTTCGTCGGCTGCCGTGAAGCCATCGCTCGGAGCAGGCACGTCGTCCCAACGGACCAACCGCCCGCGAGGCTGTGGCAGTGCTGCGAGATCACACCCAATCGAGATGACGACGTCGGCGGAGGCGAACTCCTCCGGGGCGACCTTGCGGGGCTTCGCAATGGGAACCGAGTAGCCTTGTCCCTTCAAGTGGGTGGCCACAGCCGGAGAGACGGTCGCGTCCGGCTCAGTGCCAGCAGACTCGACATGAACGTTCAGCCCACGCTCCTTCGCCAGACGCTGGAAATAGGCGGACGCCAGCACGCTCTTCGCCGCCCCATGCGGACACATGAAGAGAATCGTCGGAGGCTTGCTGCTCTTCGGATTCTCCGTACCCGTCTGTGACGACGCAATCGGTACTGCGCGTCCGATGACGCCAACGACGAGGAGTGCGACTGCACACACGAACAGCTGCAGCCGGCGCGCTTGTTGGCTTGCCCGCGGTTACTTCCACGTGACCTCCATCCCGAAAAAGTGCATGAAGACCTCCCGGTTCGGCTTGTTCTTCGGATTCTGCTGGGGGCTGCGGATATAGAAATCGATCTGTTGCGTGGCCGGATTCACCTCGCCGGCGGGCTGCTTCTTGTTCGCCATGGGGTAGTTCACGCGCAGCGTCTTCCGGTCCCGGATGCCCTGCGTGATCATGAAGTGCATTTCGTAGTTGTCGTAGAGCGGCTTGCCGTTCAGCGTCGCATGGCCGAATCCCCATCCCGCGAGGAACACGAACGTCTTCGGCCAGTTGTTGTCGCCGCAGCCGGAGTCGGTGCCGTGCTCGTGCAGGAAGCCGACGATCCCGCCGTTCTGGCAGGGATTGAACTCGTTGAACTTGTCGATGGCGAGCACGAGATCGCCTTCGGGAATCTTCAGTTGCGCCTCGAACTTGCCCGTGTTCGTGAGGTCGTCGACGTCGATCTCGGCAGTGCCGGCGACCGGCTTCACGGTCCTCGCCTCGTTGTCCATGTGGTCCCAGCCCGACCGGGTCGTTCAGCCCGCCGACCATGTAAATCCGATTCGCCGACAGGATGTAATGGCCGTCGTACAATCGTGCTGTTCGGGCGCAAACATCGTGATCGACGCACCAGGTTGTTGGCGGGGATTTGCTGGCTGTTGCGCCACGGCAACCGTTCCGGCGAGAGCGAGAACCACCACACACTCCGCATATGTCCCTCCGACGCCCTCAACAACATGCGTTGACTACTGTAACATTAATCGTATAGTGTGAAACGAACGTTACAGCATAAGATGTTGGTTAGGCCAGCCATGATTCAGCCGATTCGAGCTGATCAGTTGCCACTCCCGACGGCGGCGCCAAACCGTCGTCGCTGGTTGCTGTTCATCCACCAGCTCCCTTCTCACCCCTCCAACCTCAGAGTGACGACCTGGCGCCGCCTCCAGCAGATCGGCGCGATTCCATTGAAACAGGCGGTGTATGCGCTTCCTGATACGCCTGATGCGCGTGAGGATTTTGAGTGGCTGAAGACCGAGGTGAAAGCTGCGGGAGGTGATGCGAGTGTGTTCGCCGCCGACAACGTGGATGCCTGGTCCGATGACGCGCTCGTCGAGGAGTTCAGGCGAGCGCGGCAGGACTTGTACGAAGAACTGGCCCGAGAGGTCGAACAGGCGTTGAAGCGTGCGGCGAGCGCGCGGCGACCCAAGGGCACACGCGCACCGGCGCTCCGTCGCCTCCTCGACATCTTCCGGGAACGTCTCGTCGCGGCCGAGAAGATCGACTTCTTCGGCAGTGCTGGCCGCGATCGTGTGCTCACCTTGCTTCGCCAGCTCGAGGACCGAATCGGCGGCACCGGAAGACAGCCGGCACCTTCCGGGCATGGGGATCAATCCGGACGGAACGCGTCGTTTCAAGGGCGCCTGTGGATCACGCGGCCTCGCCCGGGCGTCGATCGCATGGCGTCTGCCTGGCTCATTCGTCTCTTCATCGATCGCCAGGCCCGATTCGGCTTCGCCGCTGATCGGGAGTCCGTCCCGGATCAGGGCGTGCCGTTTGACATGTTCGGGGTGGAGTTCAGCCACCAGGGTGACGGATGCACGTTCGAAACGCTGTGCTCGGTCTTCGGCATCGCTGGACCGGCGCTCTCGAGGATTGCGGCGATCGTCCATGACCTTGATCTCAAGGACGGCCGCTTTGGCGCGCCGGAATGCAGCACGGTCGGCAGCATGATTGAAGGCCTGCAGCTCGCCTATCAGGATGACGAGGCGTTGCTCGAGCAGGGCATGACGCTGTTCGACTCGCTCTACAGATCGTTCGAACAAGCAGGCCGAGCGACTGGACCAAGGGTTACGGCGAGGCCGAAGCGTTCAGCCACTTCCACGAGCAAGCCGAGGCGAGGCAAGAAGGGTCGGTGAGCCCCCCTCCCTTCCATCCGCTGCCCGACCAGACATCTGAGCCCGTCTGGCTCGCGCACGGCATTGGTGCGGTTGTGTGCTGCCGGGTTCGTCGCGTACTGCAGCTACTCGATCTGCCGCGCTCCACTCCTTCCCCTCTATGCCCGTGAACTCGGCGCCGGTCCCTCCCTCATCGGCTTCGTCATGGGCGCCTCGACGCTGACTGGAGTGTTCCTGAAGCTGCCGGCCGGCGCGCTCTCCGATCTGTTCGGACGGCGGCGATTGCTCGTTGCGGGCGCATTGGTATTCGCGACGTTGCCCTTCACCTACCTTGCCGCGTCGACGCTCGCGTGGCTCGTGGTCCTCCGCTTTCTTCATGGCAGCGCGACGGCGATTTTCGGCCCGGTCGCGTCCGCAAGCCTGTCTGACATCGCTCCGGCTGCGCGGCGTGGCGGGTGGCTGAGTACGTACTCCACAGCTCAAGGGGCCGGCCAGGCCATCGGGCCGATTCTTGCCGGGTATGCCATCGCCGCTGGTCGTTTCGATCTCGCGTTCGTCCTCTCCGGACTCATCGGTCTCGGCGCACCGCTCATAGTCGGCACATGGCGCGGGGTGCCGGCTGGAACGTCCGCACGTCCCTCATGGCAGGCATTCAAGCAGGGCGTCAGTGAGGTCGTGAGCGATCGACTGGTGCTCATCACCAGCGCCGCCCACGCCGCGCAGTTCGTGCTCAACGGAATGCTCAGCGCCTTCTTGCCGGTCTACGGACGCGATGTCCTGAACCTCTCTGGGTCGGAGCTGGGCTTGCTATTCGGGATGCAAACCGTCACCACGCTCATGGTGCGGCCGGTCATCGGTGTGGCGTCGGATCGGGTCGGACGCCGCGCCTTGATTGTGACCGGCCTGACGATCTGCAGCCTCGCCGTCTTCGCGCTCTCGCTGACAACCACGCTGACGACGGTTGTCGTGGTCGTCTTCACGTACGGCGCAGGCGTCGCCATCACGACGGCGGCGACGAGCGCATATATCACTGACATCACACGCCGTGCCCGATACGGCGCCGCACACGGTGTGTTCGGCACGATCTACGACATCGGTGATGCGCTTGGCCCAGTTGCGGCGGGCGCGCTCGTGGCATGGCTGGGCTACGCCCACATGTTCCAGGTGATGGCCGCCGTCGCGATCACGATGGCCATTGTCTTCACGATCGCCACGAGGCCGGCATCGATACGCCTCACTCCATCGGGTTAGGCCCACTCCTACCGATCGTGTTACCGCAAGGCCCCTCCATCCCGTGATGCGGCGCGGTGATCGCGCGAGCTATCGTGCCGATGCCTCGGAAGCGAATTCCCTGGCGACTTGACTCGTTCCGTCAGGCCATTCACAGGAGGAGGAGCCATGATCCACTACCAAGACCATTGGGCCGTCGTGACTGGAGCATCGTCCGGCCTGGGCCGCGGGCTCGCCGCCCGGCTCGCGGATCGGGGCATGTCGCTGGTGCTGACCGGCCGCAACGAAGCTCGACTGAACGAGGCGGCGCACCAGATCCGCCTCGCGGCTCCCCGGGTTGCCGTCGAGACGGTCGCCGCAGACCTGTCGACGCGAGCCGGCGTGGCCGCGCTGCTCGATCGCGTTGGCGACCGTCCGATCGAGGTGCTGGTGAACAACGCCGGGTTTGGCAGCTACGGCCTATTTGCCGAGGCCGACCCGGACCGCGAGGCCGAGGAAGTGGCCGTCGACGTCAGCGCCGTGGTCGCCCTGGCGCGCGCGTTCCTGCCCGGCATGCTCGCCCGGCGCAGCGGCGGGATTCTCAACGTCGCGTCCACGATCGCGTTCCAGCCCGCGCCTTACCAGGCGGTGTACGGGGCGAGCAAGGCCTTCGTGCTGTCGTTCAGCGAGGCCCTCTGGGCCGAGGCGCGCGGAGCCGGCGTGGCGGTTACCGCACTCTGTCCGGGTCCCACCCGCACAGGTTTCGTCGATGCGCTCGGCGCCGAGGTCGGCCATACGGCGATCTACAGCCGGCTCGCCGAGCCGGAGCCTGTCATCGAGGCAGGGCTGCGGGCACTGGACAAGGGCCGGGCCGTGGTCATCCCCGGTGTGCGTAACAACGTGCTCGCCACCGGCGGCCGGTTCATGCCGCGCAAGTGGCTCACCCTGTTCACGGGGCGGCTGCTCCGCCCGGTCAGCGCCGCCTCGCGGCCGCCGATCGAAGTGCAGAACGAGATCGTCATACCTGCCTCGGCCGAACGGGTGTGGGATCTGCTGGCCGACGTCGAGAAGTGGCCGTCGTGGTATCGGGCCTGCAAGTGGGTTCGAGTCGAGTCGTACCGGCCAACTCGACCGTCTTCCGGTGGAAGGCACACCCCGTGGAGCTGCACAGCACCGTGGTTGCCGCCAATCGACCGCACACGTTCGCCATCGTTGCAGACACCCGCGGGCTGCACGCCGATCGCACGTTCACGCTCCGCCCCACGCCGAACGGCCTCGGTACTGTCGTCGTCAGTCACGAAACGCAGGTCGGGCCGTTCGCGTGGCTTGGCCGCTGGATCCTGGCGCCGCGGCTGCGTGCGGCCAACCAGGTGATGTTCGAGGATCTGTCCCGCGCCGCCGGTCGCGCCACAGCTGCTCCGGCGACACTGACCCAACGGCTCGAGTCGGCGACGTCACGGTGAGAAAGGCGTCGCCGCGATGAACGGAGAACCGGGATGACCTTCACGAAGATCACCACCGCGGGCGCCGGCACCATGGGGTCGCAAGTGGCCTGGCAGATGGCGTTTCACGGCAAGCACGTGACCGTGTACGACGCCATCCCCGCGGGCCTGGAGAAGGGCCGGGCGTTTCACCAGGAGTACGCCGAGCACTTCATCAGGCAGCGAGGTGCCACCCGGAAGCAGATCGACGAGACCTTTGCTCGCCTCACCTACACCATCGACCTGGCGGCGGCAGTGAGCGATGCCGATTTGATCAGCGAGTCCGTGCCCGAGTCGATCCCCATCAAGGAATCGTTCTGGCGCGAGGCGTCCAGGCGCGCCCCGCCGCACACCGTGTTCACCACCAACACCTCGACGCTGGCGCCGAGCGCGTTGGTGCGCTTCGTCGACCGGCCGCAGCAGTTCCTGGCCTTGCACTTTGCGATCGGTGTGTGGGACTCGAACATCGGCGAGGTCATGGGCCATCCCGGCACCGACCCGGCGGTGTTCGAGCGACTGCTGACGTTCGCCGGTGAAATCGGCCTGGTGCCGATCCCGATTCGCAAGGAACAGAACGGCTACATCATCAACAGCCTGATCGTGCCCTGGTGCACCGCGGCGCTGGACCTGCTGGTGCGCGGCGTGAGCGACTTCCAGAGCATCGATCGCACCTGGATGATCACCATGCAGAGCGGGATGGGCCCCTGCGGCATGATGGATCGCATGGGCCTCGGTGTCGTGTACCACGTCGCGAAGCTGATCGGCGAGGCCACGCCAGACACCCAGGCGCTCGACTACGCGCGGTACATCGACGAGCAGTTCATCCAGAAGGGCCGCCTTGGCGTCGCGAGCGGCCAGGGCTTCTACCGCTACCCGAATCCGGCCTACGCCCAGCCGGGCTTCATCTGAAGCAGCACGTCAACACCCAATCCCCAACCTCCAACTCCCAATCGTTCAATTTGTGGGAGTTGGGAGGGAGTAGGGAAATCTGGTTATCGCGGCCGGAGAAGGATCGGAGAGACACGGAGAGACCGGATCTAATACCCGGCACAGGCTGCAGCAAGCTCACGCAGCCAACCGGCCGCGTCGCTCACTTTCGGAGTCGCGCCCTGATGTCGACGTAAGCCGCGTCGACGAGTTGGGCCAGGGCTGCGGAATCCATCTCACTGCCGGGCCGCAGCTTCACGTGGCGCCCGCGCTTGCCGGTTCCTTCCAGCAGGCGAGCCGGGTCCTTCAGCAACGCCCCAAAGAAGAAGCCGACGTTGACGTGATCCTTGAACGCGGCGACGTAGCCAAACGCGGCGTCGCCGACGCAGGCGGTCGGACATCCGTCGTGCATCAGCTCGCGTACGTCGCCGCCACGCTGCCGCATGCGCGCGAACCAGGTTTCTGCCAGCGGCCGCAGATCGTCGCGCTGCGCGCCCAGCCAGGCATCGATCGCGGGGTCACGTTTCACCGCCGACGGGAAGCGAAGGATCTCGTCCACAGTCGTCCCTCAACCGCGGCGAGTGTACCCTCAGCGACAACTCCCAACTCCCAACTCCCAACACTGAGCACCGAGCACAGTACCCAGCACCGACCGCGCGGGTCCGCGCGGCGGAGCCATATCGCGCCGCAGCGCGATGCGGCCAGCGCGCAGCGTCAGTTCGAAAAATGCCTCGCAGGCGTCCCCGGCCGCGCTGTTTCGGCACTGACGCTCGGAGATACCTGGTTGCCGAAATGATTGAGCGCCGGCGTGCGGATGACCCCAAGCCGCAGCGGGCATCGTCAGCTCGGGCGCCGGAGAGGCATTTTTCCGCGCGTAGGCCGAGGCGCGGCGGGGCGATGTGGCTCCGACGGCATAGCGACCCGCGGGCGCGTCGATCTCGAGAGCGCATCGCGATGGATTGCGAAAATCGTCCCCAGTGTGAAGAGCCATCCTTCATACTTCGAAGACCACGGCAGTTTCGGCGCAATGGCTGACTCACCTTCTTCCGACACGACGCCAGAGCGTGGGCGCATTGCCCGCCCCGCAAGACTTGCGGTTGCAGCCGGATGGACGCGCTGGCTTCCCGGCCTGACCACGCTGCGACATTACGACCCCTCCTGGCTGCGGCACGACATCGTTGCCGGCCTCGTCATGACGACCATGCTCGTGCCGGTTGGCATCGCGTACGCGGTGGCATCGGGCGTGCCGGGCATCTATGGCCTTTACGCGACCATCGTGCCGCTGCTCGCTTACGCCCTGTTCGGTCCCAGCCGCATTATCGTGCTCGGTCCGGACTCGGCGCTCGCGGCCGTGATCCTCGCCGTCGTGATGCCGCTTTCGGCGGGCGATCCGCAGCGCGCCGTCGCCGTGGCCGGAATGATGGCCATCGTCTCGGGCGTGGTGTGCATTGCGGCGGGCCTCGCTCGACTCGGCTTCATCACCGAGCTCCTCTCGAAGCCGATTCGCTACGGCTACATGAACGGCATCGCGCTGACGGTGGTGTTGAGCCAGATCCCGAAGCTCTTTGGTTTTTCCGTCTCCGCGGACGGACCGCTCCGGCAGGCGTGGGGCATTGTCGAGAAGGTGATGGCGGGAAGCACGAACCTCGTGGCACTCGCGGTCGGCGCCAGCACCCTCGCGCTGATTCTGGCCCTGAAGCGCCGGCCGCGTGTTCCGGGCATGTTGATCGCCGTCACCGCAGCCACGGTTGCGGTCGCGGTACTCGATCTCGCAACCCGGTTCGGCATTTCCGTGCTCGGTCCCTTGCCGCAAGGGTTGCCGACGCCAAGGCTTCCGATCGGCGACGTCGACAGCCTCGTGCCGGTCCTCACGGGCGGTGTCGCGGTGGCCCTCGTGTCCTTCGCCGACACCAGCGTGCTCTCTCGAACCTATGCGGCGCGTCTGCGTACACCGGTCGACCCGAACCAGGAGATGGTGGGCCTTGGCGTCGCCAACCTCGCGGCAGGCTTCTTCCAGGGCTTTCCGATCAGCAGCAGCTCGTCGCGCACCCCGGTGGCCGAGGCGGCGGGAGCCAAGACCCAGCTGACAGGTGTCGTGGGTGCGCTTGCCATCTGCGTGTTGCTGATGGTCGCGCCCGACCTGCTCAAGGATCTGCCCAACACTGCGCTCGCCGCCGTCGTCATCGCGTCGGCGATCGGCCTGTTCGAAGTGTCAGACCTGCGCCGTATCTATCGCATCCAGCGCTGGGAGTTCTGGCTTTCGATGGCCTGCTTCGCCGGCGTGGCGACGCTCGGCGCCATTCCGGGCATCGTGCTCGCGATCGTGATTGCCGTGATCGAGTTCCTGTGGGACGGCTGGCGGCCGCATTCGGCGGTGCTCGGCCGTGTCGAGCGCGTCAAGGGCTACCACGACATCACCCGGTATCCAGAGGCCCGTCTCATCCCTGGCCTCGTGCTCCTCCGTTGGGATGCCCCGCTGTTCTTCGCAAACGCCGAGTTGTTCAGCGAGCGCGCCCTGGACGCCGTTGCCAGCTCGCCGACGCCGGTTCGCTGGCTCGTGGTCGCGGCGGAGCCGGTCACGAGCATCGACGTCACCGCGGCCGACGCGATCTGCGAGCTCGACGACACGCTGCACAGCGCTGGAATCGAGTTGTGCTTCGCCGAGATGAAGGATCCCGTCAAGGACAAGCTCAAACGCTTCGAGGTGTTCGCCCGCCTGGGTGAGAAAACGTTTTTCGGAACCCTCGGTGAAGCCGTGAGTGCCTATCGCGCCAGCCATGCAGTCGAGTGGGTCGACTGGGAGGATCGCACGCCGTAGGTCGCGGCTTCTACGTCGGTTTCGGGTTGCGCCCTGTCAGCGACCATGGCATTGTCCGGTTGGTCTGAATGCCTCACACACGACTCTTCTACGCGATCGGCGTGAGCCTCTTGTCCGCCGTGGTGACCGGCAGCCAGGCACCGGGCGCGGCGCTGTCCGAGGTGCTGCGGGCGCACCTGAAGAACGAGCGGTTGGAGATGGTCACGTCCATCAGGGGACTGCCGCTCGGTGTCCGCGACGGGCTGCAGGCGTTGTGGGACAGCCAGGCACTCGACATCGCGGAGCCAGGAGCCGAGTTCCAGGCCACCGACGTGGCCGGCAAACCGAAGCTGCCGATCCGCCGGCTGGTCGTGGCGGGGTGCTCGACCGATCATTGCCTCGTCTACTACGAACGCGGCGGCAGCGCCCACACGTGGCTGGTAGCGCTGTTTCACTGGACGCCCGCGGAGACCCGATTCGAGTCCGGCGGCGCCGCTCCAGGCGGGCTCGCGAGCCTCGACGACGTTCGGAAGGCCGTCCTGTCCGGCGCGATCAAGAGCCCGAACAGGCTCTGGTAGCGAGCCGGCGAAGCGGCGAGCGAGCGCGCGCGCAGGGGAGGAGGGCCGCAGCCCCTCGGATAAGAGTGACGACGTCCTGCTCTCCTGCTGACGGCCCTCAGCGAACGAGCGGCAGCGAGTGAGCCACGCGATCGGAGCGAGCCGGCGAAGCGGCGAGCGAGAGCGCGTGTAGGGGAGCCTGAGGGGCGCAGCCCCTCAGGTAAAAGAGGACCGACCCGTGATGCGATTGTTGAACGCGTTGCTCGTATTGGCCGTGACTGTGGCGGCGGCACCGGCCTACGCGCAGAGCGCGATGAATGCGGCGCCGGGGCAAACCTGTACCGCGATCACCCAGGCCAACGCCGACGCCAGCGCCGGCAAGGCCAACATCGGCCACGACGGCACGCCGATCGCTGGAATCCCGGCCCCCGACATTTCGCGCGGTTTCACCGGCATCCCGAGATCGGCTCAGCCCAGGCTCACGGCGTCGCAGCAGCGCATTCTTGAATGCACGTACCGGCTGGCGGAGGCGAACGCCGACATGCCCTACACGCTGTTCGTGCCGTCGACCTACGATTCGCAGAAGCCCACCCCCCTCGTGGTCGATCTGCACGGCCTGAACATCACGCCCCTTCAACAGATCCTGTTCGACGGCACCACGGACTTCGCCGAGCGGCACGGCTTCATCGTCCTTGCGCCGATGGGATTCAACGTGTCCAGTTGGTGGGGGAGCCGGACCGGAACGCCCGTCGCCACGGCGGCCGTGAAACCCGGCGGGGACGTCCACTACTCGACGACGGAGTTGGCGGAAATCGACACGATGGCCGTTCTGAAATTGATCCGGGAGCGATACACCATCGACAGCGATCGCATCTATCTCATGGGGCACTCGATGGGCGGTGCCGGAACCTACTACCTCGGCGGCAAGTACAACGACATCTGGGCCGGGCTGGCCCCAATCGCAGGCGCTGGCGGCATCACGGAGGGTACCGCCGAACGGTACAAATCACTGCCGATGCTGATCATGCACGGCGCGAAGGACTCGATTGTGACTGCGGCGGTCTCACGCCGGGCTGTGGCCGTCCTGCAGGCGGTGGGTGCGCCTCACCTCTATCTCGAGTTCCCGGACAAGGACCACGAATTCTGGATTCGACGCGGCGCCGCGCAGATGGAGAAAGTGTTCCTCTTCTTCAGCCTGGTGTCGAAGCGGACCACCGTCGTCCCACAGAAGTAGCCAGCCGTCGCTCGCGTTGCGGCGAGCGACGGCGAGCCTCCACTCAGTGCTTCGGCGGATCGATACGGTAGAGCGTGGTGTTGGTGGGCCCGTCCTCCTCCACCGACACTTCGTTGGCGATCGCCAGGTAGTGATTGCCGCGGAACTTGAATGGCGCCAGTCCCTCGGGTGATACATCGCCCTCCGTGACGATCATGTCGAGGAACTTCGCCTCGTGCGGATTGGTGATGTCGAAGATCGCGACCGCAGCGCTCAGGGTCCGCTCCAGGCCCACGAACGCATAGGTGCGTCCGGCGATCTCCATCAGCGCGACCCCCTCCGGTTCCACACCCTTGTCCCGGCTGCGGCCGTCGTCGTAGACCTCGCGTTCGTTGGCCTGCACATCCAGGATGCTCCCGCTGTCGTAGACCACCGTGCCGTCCGCCTCGCGAATCGTCATCGAGCGGGCCCCCGCGGCGAACAGGTTCCCCGGCGTCGAGGGCGGTACCGCGATGCGCAGGCGGTTGAGTGGGTTCACCGCCGAAAACGGTGGGTTTCCGGCGGTGACCCGGTCGACGTTGTCCTCGCGGAAGTCCCCTTCGTTGGCGAGCACCAGATAGGTCTTGCCCTGCCATTTATAAGAGGCGACGGCGTCCGGCATGTACAGCCCCTTGGCGTTGGCGGTGACGAAGTCGATCACTCCGTCGTCCCTGGGATCGAACCGATTCTCTGGCAGGCTGAAATCCTTGGCGCCGAGCCCGATGATCTCGGTGAACGCGTTCAGCGACAGGTCGAGCACGGCGATGCCGTTGGCTTCCTGCAGCGTCACGAACGCCCTGGAGCCGTCCTTTTCGACCGCGATGTACTCGGGCTCGAAATCCATCCCGACGTTGGTGCGCAGGTTGGTGCCGTACTGCGGGACATTGGCGAATCCCGCAGTCTCGATCACTGTCCGCGTCTCCACGTCGATGATGCTGACGCTGCCCGCCGGGTCGTCGTCCCCCAGCGTATAGGGCGTATCGGCAACGGCGTTCGGGGTGCCTTCATTCGCCACCAGCAGCTTGGTGCCATCGTGCGTGAACGTCAGCATGTCGGGCAGCGCTCCAACGGTGACGGGATCGCCGATCCGCTGCCGCGTCCTGGTGTTGTAGAAGAGGACGACGCCAGGATTGCGGCGGTCGGGTACGGCCTCGAGGGCGAACGCCGCGAGCCCGTTGTGAATGGCGACGCTGTTGACCAGTCCGTGACTCGTGACGTCGATGTGCTCGACGAGCAGGTGTGTCGCCACGTCGATGACGTCGACGCCGACCGCGCCCGCCACCCACAGGGTGTCGGTCTTGTCGTCGAACGCGGGAATCTCGGAGAGATAGTCAGGTGTGGCGTGGGTATACGTCCACATTTTCGTGAAGGAGATCGGTGGGTCGGGCGGCGCAGCGGCGACCGGCAATGCCAGCAGCAGGGCGATCAGGACGTATCTCTTCATTCCAAGCCTCGAGGTTAAGGAAAATGTCGTTGGTGGGCAGTGAAGCGGCCAAACTCTACAAGAGCGGCGTAACAACGCTGCAACAACAGGGGATCGGTGCTGGGTGCTCAGTGCTGGGTGCCCGGTGCTGGGTGCGGGGTGCTCGGTGCGGGGTGCCCAGGTGCTCGGTGCTCAGGTTGGAAGTTGGAAGTTGGAAGTTGGAAGTTTGGAGTTGTCGCGTCGACGCTGGCGCGGCGTCAACGCGGCCGCGCACCCGGCACCGAGCACAGAGCACCCGGCACCGAGCACTGAGCACCCAGCACCGGGCACCGAGCAGCGCGCCGCGCTACTCGCTGCGCAACGCGCGCATCGGGTCGACTCGCGTGGCGCGAATCGCGGGGATGACGGTGGCGGCGAGCGTGATCGTGGCGAGGAACGCCGCGACCGTGACGAACGTCAGCGCATCGTGCGAGCCGATGCGGAAGAGGAGCGACTCGAGAAACCGTGCGAGCACGGCCGCGCCGCCGGCGCCGCTCGCGAGGCCGAGCAGCGTCCAGCCCGCTCCGTCACGGAGCACGCGCGCCACCAGGCGCCGTGGGCTGGCGCCGAGCGCCAGCCGTACCGCGATCTCGCGCGTTCGACGCGTCATCGCGTACGAGACCACGCCGTAGACGCCAATCGCCGCGAGCCCGACCGCGACCGCCGCCAGCACACTCAGCACGAACAGCGCGAAGCGCGTGTCGGCGGACGCGTTGGCCACCGAGTCGTCGAGCCGGCGCAGGTCGCGGATGGGGCGTCCGGCCCCAAGCTCGTGCACGATCGAGGCGACGCGGCCTGCCGCCTCGATCGGATCGGTCCCGCGCACCACGAGGTTGTTCTGCGCGTAGGCCCGCACCGCATGCGTCATCCACACCTGTGGCGGTCCCGGCTCGCGCGGACTCCTCGACTGCACGTGTGCGACCACCCCGACGACGTCGGCCCATAACGGCTGATCGACCGAACGTACCACGAGCAGACGCCGGCCGACGGCGGGCTCGCCAGGCCAGAGTTGGCGCGCGAGGTGTTCGTCGACGATCACCGCCCGCTGACTGTTGTCGGCGCGGGTGAAGTAACGCCCGGCGACGAGCGGAACGCCCAGGGTTTCGAGATAGCCTGCCATCGCGGTGAAGCCGTCGGTCTCCCGCTCCGGCGTGCCGGGTCCGAGCGACACCCGCTGCGACATCGCGATGCCGCCGAGTGGAACCGGGAACCCGACCCCGGCGCGCTCGACGCCAGGCAGATCGGCAGCGCGATCGATCAGCCGCTCGTAGAAGTCGCGACGCACGGCGCGCGCCTCCTCGATCGTCCCCGGGTTCCACCGCCCGTCCAGCGAGATGAACATCGACGCGCTCTGACGCGGCTCGAACCCGAGCGGCACCGATCGCAGGTTGACGAAGGCGCGCCCGAGCAGGCCGGCGCCGACCAGCAGGATGACCGAGAGGGCGAGCTGCGCGGCGACGAGCACGCCGCGGGTCGCGCCACCGGCGTGGCCGGCGTCGTCGCGTCCCCGGCGGACCACGTCCGATCGCGTCGCGTGCCATGCGGGGAGGAGGCTGACGACGAGGGCGCACGAGAGCGCCGTCACCGTGGCGAAGATCGCGAGCGTTCCGTCGACGACGATCGCCTCGCGGCGGGGCAGGGCGGCGGGGGCAAGCGCGAGCAGGGCGTCGACGCCCCACTGCGCGATCATCCAGCCGCTCGCGGCCCCGATCGCCCCGATGACGAGCCCCTCGGCGAGCAGCTGGCGCACGATATCGCGACGCCGCGCTCCGATCGCGACCCGGACGAGGATTTCGTGGGTGCGCGCCGAGGCGCGCGCGAGCAGCAGGTTCGTCAGGTTTGCGCAGGCCACGAGCAGCACCAGCAGTACGGCGCCGGCGGCCGCGATGAGCGCCGGCTTCACCTCGTGGACCACCTCGCTTTCGATCGAGGCGAGCGAGAGCCGCACCGGACCGGTGCGATAGCGATCGGGATGCGCGGCGACGAGGCTCTTCGCGATCGCGTCGACGGCGGCGCGTGCCGTCTCGATCGCAACCCCGTGCCGCAGCCGGGCGATCACCACGTTGCCGCGGAAGGGATCCTCGTCGTAGCCCGACGATCGGAAGTAGAGCAGATCGAGGTCCGGTGCGACGGCGACGCCGGTGCCGAGATAGGCCTTGAACCCGCGGGGCAGGACGCCGGCGATGGAGGCGGGTGCGCCGTTGACGTCGATGATCTTGCCGACAACGCCGGGGTCGCTGTTGAAGTGCCGCCGCCAGACCTCGTCGCTGATGTTGACGGGGCGGTGCGCACCTGCCTGGGCGCGCTCGACCGGGCGTCCGAGTGCGGGCGGCACGCCGAGGGTATCGAGGAAGTTCGTGCTGACCGCGGCCGCGTTCATGGGCACGCTGACGTCGCCGGCCGTCAGGTAACCCTCGGCCCGCACCGCCGCCGCGACCGAGGCGAAGAGATCGGTCCGGGTGCGAAGCGCGTCGAGCTCGAGGCTCGTGAGTGTCGGCGTCCGAGCCACGCCCGGCAGATCGGCCCGGAACAGGACGAGCGCTCCGGGATCGCGATAGGGCAGCGTGGTGATCAGCACACCGCGCAGCACCGAGAACACCGCCGTGACCGCGCCAATGCCCACCGCCAGGACGGCAATCGCCGCGCAGGCAAACGAGGGATGCCGGCGGAGAATCCGCAGGCCGAACCGTAGATCTCGCAACATCGTTCGCCTCTAGCAGGTCCTAAAAAACGCGGCACGTCAACTCCCAATCCCGAACCTCCAACTCCCAATTGTCCAATTTGGGAGTTGGTAGTTGGGAGTTGGGAATTGACTCGGCCTATTTCTCTCTGGGTGCGCATGGTCGTTGCTCAATAGGTTATCGGCGACGATGACCGGCAACTGTCCGAAGGCGGAACGCAGGCGTCCGCAGACGGCCGGCTTCATGATGATCAGCAGGCGGCCGCACGGCGCGACCGATCATTGCTGGGCTGCGCACGTTTCGCCCACGGACGGGTCCGCACTACGATGGGCGGGTCGACAGATTGCACGAACGGGAGGAGTGGCGATGCGCACGCTGGTGCACGATCTCCGTTACGCCTGCCGGACCCTGAGGCGAAGTCGAGCCTACTCGGCCACGGCGCTCGCCGTGCTCGCGCTCGGGATCGGCGCGAACACCACCATCTACAGCGTCGTCAGGGGCCTCGCGCTGAGGCCGTTGCCGTTCGAGCAGCCGGAACAACTGGTGTTCATCGGCGAAGCCGGGCCTGGCGGACGTCGCGAGCCCGTGGCTCCCGCGAACCTCGTCGACCTCGCGCGCCAGAGCCGCACGCTCGAGCGCATCGCCATGCATCGAGGCGCACGGCTGATCCTCGCGGGGCGCACGCTGCCGGAATCCGTGACCGGCGCCAACGTCTCGAGCACGTTCTTCGACGCGCTCGGCGTGAAGGCCGCCCTGGGGCGCGGCTTCCTGTCGCACGACGAGCAGCCGGGCGGCGTGCGTACGGCGATCCTCAGTCACATCGGGTGGACCAGGCTCTTCTCCTCAGACCCCGCGATCGTCGGCCGCACCATCCTCCTGGACGGCGTCGATCACGTGGTGGCCGGCGTGCTGCCCGCCGGATTCAGCCTCTGGGACACCGAGATCTGGGTGGCCGGCTTCGCGCCGGATTTCCTCAACAGCCGTGGGTCGCGCAACGCTGGCGCCATCGGGCGGCTGGCCGCCGGCGTCACGCTCGAGCAGGCGAGAGCGGAGCTGGACACGATCGGCCGGCGTCTCGCGCTGTCGTATCCGCAGACCAACGCCGGCTGGACGTTCCGGACGACGTCGCTCCAGCAGGCGTGGATGGGTGATTACCGGCCGACCGCGTTCATGCTCCTGGCGGCGGTGGCGCTGGTCCTGATCATCGCGTGCAGCAACCTGGCGAGCCTGTTGTTCGAGCGGGCGCTGGCGCGCGATCGCGAAGTGTCGATCCGCCTGGCCCTCGGCGCCGGCCGCCGCCGCATCGTCCAACAGATGCTCACCGAGAGCATGCTGCTCGGTGTGCTGGGCGGGGCCGCGGGCGTGCTGGTCGCATACTGGCTGCTCGGCCTTGTCGTCGCCGCGATGCCGTCGAACACGCTGACGCAGATTCCCGGCGGCGCTGCCTCGATTCGCCTCGATCTGCACACGCTCGCCGTCGCGTTCGTGGTCTCGCTCCTGACCGGCGTGATCTTCGGACTGGTGCCGGCGATCCGCATGGCACGCGCAGACGCGGAGGGAGCGTTGCGCGAGACTGCCCGCAACGCGGCGGGTGGCCGCCCGCGTCACGTCTCGCGACGCGCGCTGGTGGTCGCGCAAGTGGCGCTCTCCGCCGTCCTGTTGATCGGCGCCGCGCTGATGATCAGGAGCGTGCTGAACCTGCACGGGCTCGATCGCGGCTACCGTGAGGACAACGCGCTGAGCCTGTCGCTGCTGCTGCCGCAGACGCGCCTTCCCGAGGCGTCCCGCCGCCAGCAGTTCTTCGACACGGTCATCGAACGACTGCGCGTGCTGCCAGGGGTCACCGACGTGGGTGGCGTGACCTTGCTCTCCAGCCGGGGCCGTCCATTCGCCGCTGACGGGCAGGCGGCCTCGGCCGGACTGGCGCCAACCGCCGTTTTCCGTGCCGCGTCTCCCGACTACCTTCGCGCGATCGGTATTCCGCTGGCTCGCGGGCGGCACTTCACGGCAGCCGACGATTCAGCCGCGCCGGCTGTCGCGATCGTCAACGAAACCCTGACCCGATCGGTCTGGCCGGACGTCGACCCCATCGGCCAGCGCCTGCGGCTGCTCGACTCCGACGTGGACGCCGTGCTGACGGTCGTCGGTGTGGCGGGGGACGTCAAGGAATCGCTCGACCCGCGGTATCCGCTGCGGCTCGATCCCCGCCCCACCATCTATCGTCCTGCGGCGCAGCAGGCGATTGTCAGCATGACGTTGATCGTACGCACCGGGCCCGATCCCCTGTCGCTCGCCGCCGCCGTCCGCCGTGAAATCGCTGCGGTCGACTCGTCGATTCCCGTCCTGGCATTGCGGTCGGTGCGGCAAGGCGTGATGGAGTCGATCGCCACGCCGCGCTTCAACGCAACGCTGCTTCTGTGCTTCGCCGCGATCGCGCTGCTGCTCGCGTCGGTCGGCCTCTACGGCGTCATGGCCTGTGGAGTGAAGCAGCGCACGCACGAGATCGGCATTCGCATGGCGCTCGGCGCCGCGCCCGAAACCGTGTGGCGCGCCGTCGTCGGGGAGGGGCTGGTGCTCGGGGTGATTGGCGTCGCCGTGGGCACGGCTGGCGCGTTCGGCGCGGTGCGCCTCATCGCGAGCTATCTCTACGGCGTGCGGCCGACCGATCCGCTCACGTTCGTCGTAGTCGCCGGCGTGCTGCTCGCCGTCGCGGTGCTGGCGAGTTACGTTCCCGCCCGGCGCGCCGCCAGCCTCGATCCGCTGACGGCTCTGCGCCACGACTGATAGCGCTCCGCTCGGTTGGCCAAGTGACGGCAGCGGCCGGCCGACAGCACGTCAGCCGGCTCGCAGCGCCTGTCCGATCAGCCAGTCTCCCGGTTGCGTGAGAACAACCTGAAAAAAACCTAGGGAAAACGCAAAGCATCTGGATATGCTTGAGCTGGACTCGCAGACGCGAGCTCATCAGGAGGCATCTATGACGTGGCAGAGAGTGGCACTCGCGCTCGTATGCTCGGCGATCGCGCAGCCGCTGTGGGCTGGTGAAAAGAGCCCCGGAGCACCGGTCGAACCGGGCGCAGGTCAGTGGCGAACCTGGGTGATCTCGTCTGGCAAGGACTACCGCGCCGCGCCACCGCCATCCGCGAGCGAAACCCAGCAAGAGCTCAGAATGCTCGCCGAGCTCATTGCCGGCAACGACGCGGCGACAGCGGCGCGGATTGCGTACTGGGATGCAGGCGCCCCGCAATACCGCTGGATCGACCTGATCTCGAACCGGCTGCTGGCTGGGACGCCGACTCCCACCCCGCACCGCGTCAACGCCTATCTCGCCATGGCGATGTACGACGCGACGATTGCCACGTGGGAATCGAAGTATCACTACGGCCGGCAGCGGCCGACCGAGATGAAACACCTGATTCCCTCCGCTGTGGACGTTCCCAACAGCCCGTCCTATCCGTCGGAACATGCCGCCGCCGCCCAGGCCGCGGCGACCGTGCTCGCCCACTTCCTGCCCAACGAAGCGGCCAGCTTTCAGGCGATGGCCGAAGAGGCCGGCTGGTCGCGGGTGCTCGCCGGGGTGCAGTATCCGAGCGACTATTACGCCGGGCTCGAGCTCGGACGGAGAGTTGCCGAGCAGGTGATCGCGAAGGCTCAATCGGATGGCTCGGACATGCCCTGGACGGGCTCCGTGCCCACCGGTCCCTGCAAATGGACCGGCGTGAACCCCGGGAATGCCGCGGCCGCGACCTGGAATCCGCTGTTGCTGTCATCTCCCAGCCAGTTCCGCCCGCCGACGCCTCCGGATTGCGCGTCCGCCCAGGTCCAGGCGGAGGCCACAGCCGTTCGCACGTTCCCGAGAACCTTCGCCACCAACGCCAAGGCCTACTACTGGCAGAGTCCCGAGGGGCTGAACTATTGGCCGCTCCGGTATCTGGACAAGTGGATCTTCGAGGATCGTCTGGACCGGAACCCGCCGCGCGCCGCGCGCGCCTATGCCCTGGCCATGGCAGTGATGCTCGACGCCTTCATTGCCAGCCAGGACGGCAAGTTCGCCTACTGGTATCTGCGCCCGCATCAGCTCGATCCGGCGATCGTGCCGCTGTTCGCGGTCCCGAATTTTCCGAGCTATCCCTCGAACCATTCGACCTTCTCCGCCGCCCGCGCCGAGGTGCTCGCCTATCTGTTCCCGTCCCGTGCCGACTACATTCGGGCGATCGGCAAGGAAGCCGGCGACTCGCGGATCTGGGCCGGCATCCACTATCAGATGGACAACGTGGCGGGTGCGAATCTCGGCAGGGCTGTCGCCGGGGTGTTCATCGACTTCGCCAGGAACGACGGGTCGCAGTAGGTCAACCAGTCCGGCGGCGTCTTGAAGGCGCCGCCGGACACCCTTCTTCACACCCGTCTTCACACCCTTTTACAACTCGCCGGTCTCGGCGGCGGTATCCTCTTGGCCATGGGTGCCCGAGTGCGAATAGCCGGTCGTGTCCCGCTATTGGCCATGGTCGCCCTGATCGTCGTGCCAGGCCTGACGCTCGGTTATGTCGGATTCCGTGCGCTGGCCGAACGGGAACACCGCCTTCGGACCAACTACACCGCGACGACCGTGCTCGTGCGGGATCGTCTGGCGTTCGAGCTCGCGCGCCTCGAATCCTCGCTGTCGCCGCCGGCGACTCAGTCGGAACTGGCGGCGCTGGAAGCGCAGAACGCCTGGCTCCAGGTGCCGTTCATCCTCGCGCGCCGACGGCAGTGTCCTCACCGCGCGGCTGCACGCCGGGATGCTTCCGCAGCCACGCGACGTCCTCGCGACCCTTCCGGCCGTCGCGGCTGCGGTATTCGACGCGGAGCGACAGGAGTTCGCGCGCGGCGATCTCGAGACAGCCGTCCGCCTCTATCAGCTGGCCCTCAGCCGGGTCCCGCCACGGGACGTTGCCGCGCGCGCGTTCGTGCTGACGCGGATCGGCCGCACGCTCTTCAAGCTGCGGCGATTTGGCGAAGGCATCGCGCAATACGAGGCCGCGGCGGCGTTGGCCGGTGACGCCGTGGATGGAAACGGGCTGCCATACGCCGCCATCGCCATGCTCCAGATCATCGATGGTTCGGCAGAACTCCGGCGTCCCGACGCGCAGGCGTCTGCCGAGCAGCGATTCGCCCGCTACGTGATCGGCCATCCCTGGGATCTCGACAACGGCTACCGTCAGCATCTGGCTCGCGTCGCCGGCTTGCTCCCACCGGACGACACCGCCGGACACGCCGCCGCGGCCGCGTTGGTCGAGGAAGCGGCCGCCGTGGACGGTATCCGCAAGGAGATCCATGCGCGGGTCCGGCCGGAGCTCCTGGTGCAGGACGCCCGTACCGCGGACGTGCGCCATGCGGTGATTCCGGGCGTCCGTCCCGCGCTGGTGGCGTGGCGGCGCCTCGGTCAGGACACGAGCGTCCCTGCGGTTTTCGGCTTTCACCTGCGCGCGGACTACTTCGGCGGGCCATTGCTCGCGCAAGTACTCGAGACCGTCGATCTCGGCGGCGAGCTCCATGTCGCCCTCACAGCGCCCGAGAATGCCCCGACAGTTCGAGCTGATGGCAGCTCGTCGTCCGCGCTGGTTGAAGTGGAGCTGCTGCCGTCGATTCCGAACTGGAAGGTCGCGCTCTTCGACCAGCAGGGGCGGACCATCTCGCAGCTGGTCGCGCGCGAGCGTTGGACCTATGGCGCACTGGTCGCGGGCATGCTGGCGGTGATGGCGGTCGGGATCACCTTGACGGTGCGCGCCTCGGCTCGTGCGACGGAGCTCGCCCGTGCCCGCAGCGACTTCGTGTCGAGCGTCTCGCACGAGCTGAAGACGCCGCTGGCGCTGATCCGCATGTTCGGCGAGACCCTCGAGAGCGGGATCGTCTCCGACGCCGAGAAGCGTCAGGAGTTCTACGGCATCATCCGCCGGGAGAGCGAACGGCTGACGCAGCTCATCGACAACGTGCTCGATCTGGGCCGGATCGACCAGGGCACGAAACGTTACGACATCCGTCCGCACGATCTGATCGAGACCGTCCGGGCCGCGCTCGAGGCCTATCGTCCGCTGTTCGATCGGATGGACTTCACGGTCGAGACCGCGTTCCCGCCGCCGCCGCTTCCCGTGCCGATCGACCGCGACGCGATCGTCCAGTCGCTCGTCAATCTGTTCCAGAATGCGATCAAGTACTCGGGCACGGCACGCTCGGTGTCGGTTTCGGTCCGGCGTGCGGACGGAACTGCCTCCATCTCGGTCGCGGACCATGGCGTCGGCATCGCCGCCGATCAGATCGATCGCATCTTCGAGCGCTATTACCGCGCGCCGGATGCCGGCGCCGCCGTTCCGGCCGGCAGCGGTCTCGGGCTCGCGATCGTCAAGCACACCATCGACGCGCACGGCGGGCGCGTCTCCGTTCAGAGCACGCCCGGTGAGGGAACGGTGTTCACGCTGGTGCTGCCGCTCGCCGCGGGACAGGCGGCGGCGATGTCAGTTCCGGCCAACCCGGGACCGGTGCGCGCGTAGGCATGGCGCGGATTCTCATCGTCGAAGACGAGGCCGACATGGCGCGCGGCCTGCAGTACAACCTCGAGGCGCGCGGCTACGAGGTCCTCCTCGCCAGCGACGGCGAAGCGGGCTACCAGGCGGCGCTGTCGAGTGCGCCGGACCTCGTGCTGCTCGACGTGATGCTGCCGAAGCGCGATGGCTACGACGTGTGCCGCGCGCTGCGCAAGGTGGCGCCCCGGCTGCCGGTGCTGATGCTGACCGCACGCGGTGGCGAAAACGATCTCGTCCTCGGCCTGAAGCTTGGCGCGGACGACTACATCCGGAAGCCGTTCTCGACCGCCGAGCTGATGGCACGGATCGAGGCGCTCCTCCGGCGATCGTCGTTCACCGGCGGCAATCCGCGGCGCGTGCAGTTCGGCGACGTCGTCATCGACTTCGAGCGTCACCAGGCGACCAGGCACCTCGAGCCGCTGGAGCTGACGCCGAAAGAGTTCGAGATGGTCCGCTACTTCGCCGCGCGGCCCGGCGCGGTGGTTTCGCGAGATGCGCTGCTGAATGCGGTGTGGGGCTACACCAGCGCCCCCAACACGAGGACCGTCGACGCGCACATCGTGAAACTGCGGCAGAAGCTCGAAGACATCCCGTCGGAGCCGAAGCACCTGCTGACGGTGCACGGCATCGGATACCAGTTCGTGCCGTAGCCGGCCGGATGGCGTTACAACATTTCACATCCTCTTTGCGACCTTTCATATTGGACTCTTTACGCTGTGGCCGTTCACTTTTACGAGGAGCACACGACATGAGAACGGTCCTGATGGCGGCGATCGCCGCCGGTCTGCTCGCGGGGGCGCCGCTGGCGCAAGGGCAGTCGGCCGCCGATCTGTATCAAAGCGCGGTGCAGCTGGAGGAGGTCAAGGGGGACCTCGAGAAAGCGATCGCCGTGTACCGAAGCATCGTCGAGCGGTTCGCGAACGATCGGACGACTGCCGGAAAAGCGCAGCTGCGTCTCGGCTTCTGTTACGAGCGGCTCGGCAAACCCGAAGCGCGCGATGCGTTCGAAGCGGTAATCCGTAACTACAGCGACCAGCCGGACCTCGTCACGCAGGCCAGGGCCCGGCTCGCCGCGACTTCCGATCGATCGGGAGACCGGAGCGATGCGGCGATGACCGCGCGGCAGTTGTGGACTGGCTCCGAGGTCAGCCTCGAAGGCAAGCCGTCGGCGGACGGTCGCTATCTCACCTACGTCGACTGGACGTCCACCAGGACCGGCAATGTCGCCATCCGCGATCTCACCACCGGCCAGAACCGGCGGCTGACGAACGCGCAGGACATGGGGGAGGGGTACGCCGAGTACCCGGTTCTTGCTCCGGACGGCAAGACGGTCGCGTACGGATGGGACAACTCGGTGCGGCTGATCGGCGCCGACGGATCGCGTCCGCGGGTGCTGCTGCCGCGTCGCGGAGGCGAATATCCGTACGATCTGACGTGGTCACCGGACGGCAAATTGCTGGCGGCGGTAGTGACGGAAAAGGCAGACAAAACTTCTCAGATCGTGCTGATCTCGGTGCCCGAGGGTTCGGTGACGCGGCTGAAGTCCACGGCATGGCGGTCGCCGACGTTGGGCGGATTCTCGCGCGACGGCAAGTTCCTTTTGTATAGCGTCGGACGCAGTTCGAGCGGCAGCGACCAGGACATCCTGGCGATCGCCATCGATGGCTCGAGCGAAACCGTCCTCGTCGAGGGCCCATCGAACGACTCCCAGCCGTCCTGGACCCCGGACAGCAAAGCGATTCTGTTCGTGAGCGACCGCTCGGGGAGTCCGGCGTTGTGGACGATGCGCCTGGACAAGGGCGCACCGCACGGAGCCGCCGAACTGATTCGGCCGAATGTTGGCAACGTCCAAATCCTGGGCTTCACTCACGATGGCTCGTACTTCTACGGTTCGCAGAACGGCCAGGCGGATGTCTATGTCGCGAAGCTGAATCCGGCGAACCTGGAATTCACTGCGGCCCCCGCGCCTCTGACCGATCGCTTCGTCGGATCGAACTCAGGGGCCGCATGGTCGCCCGACGGCAGGCACGTGGCGTTCGTTCGCGGGCCCGATCGACAGTCGAAGGTTCTCGTCGTGCGCTCGGTGGCTGACGGCACCGAGCGGACGCTGCCGACCAAATTGCTCGACGGCTATCTTCCCGCGCAGATGGGACCGGCATGGTTCCCCGACAGCCGGTCGGTGCTGGTGTCGGACACGGACCAGGCCAATCGGAAAACGAGGTTTCGCCGCGTCGACGTCGAGTCCGGGCAGGAGACCCTCGTCTTCGAGGCGACCTATCAGACGATCTGGCCGCTCGTCGCGATCGCGCCCGATGGCAAGTCGCTCTTCTATTCGAGGTTGGAGCCAGACAGCGATCCCGCGATGAACCGCCTTCGGCTCGTGCGCAGAGACATCGCCAGCGGCACTGAAACGGAGCTCTATCGCGCGGTGTCGAGCGGCGTCGGCTTCTTCGCGCTGACGATCGCACCCGACGGCCGGCGGCTCGCCTTCATGGCCAACGTAGGTCCGAACCTGCGGAACCTGATGACCCTTTCCAGCGATGGAGGCACGCCGGTCATCCTGTATCGCGGCGGCTACGGCAATCCGCAGCCTCAGGCCGCGGTGTGGACCCGCGACGGGGAACACATCCTGTTCATAGCGGAGGATGGCCGACAGCGCACGCGCGTGTGGGCGATTCCCGCCGACGGGGGCGACGCACGAAAACTGGACCTCTCGACCGAGGGCATCGGCAAGATGGACCTGTCGCCCGACGGCACACAGCTGGTCTTTACCGGAACCAAGCGGAAGCGGGAGCTCTGGATGATCAAGAACCTGCTCCCCAGCCACGCCTCGCGGAAGTGAGCATGCGCACGAGCGGCGTCGTGCTCGCCCTGTGCGCGGCGATTTCGCTGACGGTCGATGCGCTTGGGCCGCGCACGCCGCTCGGGCTCGACCTGTACAGGCCGGTGCCACGCGCGAATCCTCTGACTCCGGGGAAGGTCGCGCTCGGCCGGAAACTGTTTCACGATCGCCGGCTGTCGCGCAACGGCTCGATGGCGTGTGCGAGCTGCCACGATCCCGGACGTGCCTTCACGAACGGCGCGCGCACCGCCCGGGGTGCGAGCGGATCAACGGGCACCCGCAACGTGCCGACGCTGGTGAATCGCGCGTGGGGATCCAGCTTCTTCTGGGACGGTCGCGCCGCCACGCTCGAGCAGCAGGCACTCGGCCCGATCCTCAATCCCGACGAGCTTGGCGCGACGCCAGACGCGGTGCTGGCCCTTGCGCGCTCGAGTCGGTACCGGCAAGCGTTCGTCAACGCGTTCGGCGGCGAACCGACCATCTTCGACGTGGCCGGCGCGCTGGCCTCCTACATGCGCACCATCGTCGCGGGGGGTGCGCCCTACGATCGGTTCGTGTCCGGCGAGACCAACGCGCTGACCGACGGTGCCAGACGGGGCTTCGTCCTGTTCAGGACTCGAGCGCGCTGCACGACCTGTCACGCTGGGCCTCTCCTGTCCGATGAGGGGTTTCACAACACAGGCGTGGCCTGGCATGACGGAGCGGTCGTTGACGAAGGAAGGTACCGGGTGACGCGGTCACCGGCCGATCGCGGCGCTTTCAAGACGCCAACACTGCGCGAGATCGCCCGCACCGCGCCGTATATGCACGACGGCAGCCTTCCCACACTCGAGTCCGTGGTCGAGTTCTACGACGGCGGCGGCAGACCGAACCCCGGTCTCGATCGCGAGATCCGACCGCTGCACCTCTCGCCGGGCAACAAGAAGGATCTCGTGGCGTTTCTTCGAGCGCTCACCGGCGGCATTCAGGAAGGGATGTGAGTAGCGGCTTCGAGAAGCTGCTATCGCGGGGGAGCGCGCCTCAGAAGCGGAAGCGGATGCCGGCGCCGATCAACGCCGGTGTTGACAAACGGCCGAGCTTAGACTGAGATTCGCCCCGAGCGCTGCGACGCTCAGGAGGTGTTGTTATGAAGGGTCGTTTGTTTGTCGCGGCTGTCGCCGCCGGACTCATGGTCGCGGTGGCAGTGTCGGCGCAGGTACCGAAGGCCATCGCCGGCACGTGGAAACTCAACGTCGCGAAGTCGAAGTTCATGCCTGGTCCGGCACCCAAGAGCATGACGGTCACCTATACGCCCGCCGGCAACGACGTGAAAATCGTCGTCGACGTCGTCCCCGCCGACGGCTCGGCGCAGCGCTGGGAGATGTCGGGTGGCTACGACGGCAAGGACGTTCCGCTCAAGGGCAACCCTGAGGCGGATATGGTTAGTTTCAAGCGGATTGACGATGCGACGGGTGAGAGCACCTTCAAGAAGGCGGGGAAGACGGTCGCGACCAACACGCGCGTGCTCTCGGCTGACGGCAAGGTGCTGACCATCACCACCAAGGGCACGACCGCCGACGGCAAGCCGCGCAACGACGTGCAGGTATTCGAGAAGTAGGTCTGCGGTTCAGAACGGCCCGGCGTCGAGGGGGCAGGATCAGACTGGTGCTGAGCCCTGCCCCCTTGCTCAACCTGCTGTCCGTTGATCCACTCGGACCGCCGGCGGCGCGACAACCTCCCAGCTCCCAGCTCCCAACGTATCTGTTTTAGAGGCCGCCGACTTCGCGAGATTTCGTGGCCATCCGCTGAGTTCCTGACCTGCCGACGGCTCGAAGCACAACGACGCGACGGCACGACGGGCACGGCGGAAGAACTGGGGTGACATTCGCGTCGCAGTTGCCGTCGTGCCCGCCGCTGCGCTTTTCATCCGGCGGGGTGGCAGCGCGTCGGTCAGGCTCGCAGCGCCTGTCCGATCAGCTTTGCTGACGTGCGCACCGCGCCGGTGAACCCGAAGAACGGCCCGAAGTCACGCGACGCCAGCGCGCTGGTGATGAACAGGCCGGGCACGCTGCTCTGCAGGTGCTCGTCGAGGATGGGCAGGCCATTGTCCACCTGCAGTTGCGGCAGCAGGTTGCCTCGCGCCAGCAGCGGCACGCGGTTGACGTCGGCCTTGTAGCCGGTGGCCAGGACGATCCGGTCGACGTCGAGTTCGTGAGAACCATCGGCACTGGCGAGGGTGATCGTGAACGCGCCCGATGGCCGCTCTTGGCAGTCCGTGACGCGCGTGTTCGGCCACAGGCTGATCTCCTGACGCCGGACGCGCGCGGCCAGCCACGGCTCGAGCTTGAGGCGTCCTTCGGCCCAGAGCCGCCGGTTCACGGCATCCTTCTCGGCTTGGCTGAGACGCCGATACCAACCCGGATTCTCGACCATCCCGTCGACCGCGGGGTTCACCCACGACCAGTCGGCCTCGTCGAACGCCGGCGAATCGTGGCGATGAGATACGTGAACAGCCGCCGCGCCTGCCTCGCACATCAGCGCCGCCCACTCGAACGCGCTCTGACGTCCCCCGACGATCAGGCAGCGCTGGCCGCGCACCCCGGTGAAGTCGACGAAGTCGCACGTATGCTGCACCCCGGCTGGCGGGAGCACGCGAGTGAGGTCGTCCGGCGCGTGAGCGAACGACGACAGGCCGACCGCCAGCACCACGTTCCTGGCCTCGATCGTGTCATCGCCGGCCAGCGTCGCCCGGAAGCGGCTGTCACCGGCGCGGCTGGCATCGAGGCGCTCGACGATCGCCGGCAGCGGATCGATCTGTTTCTGCGCCTGAAACCACCTCGCGTACTCGAGATACCGGGCGCGCGAGAGCGGCTCTACGTCCTTCGGCACGAGACCCTGCGGGCGCAGGAACGCCTCGATGGTCGCGTCGTTCTCCGCATCGAGATGCCAGTCGCACGCCGACCGCAGATACATGCCGTCCGGCATGTGCGCATGCCAGAAGCCCATGGGCTCGCCGAGGATGACGTGGTCGATGCCGAGGTGCCGTGCATGGGCGGCTATCGCGAGGCCGAAGGGGCCGGCCCCGACGATCAACAGGTTGGTGGCAGCCGGGGTCGTCACCGTGCGTCAGGCGATGCGCTCGACGGCGAGCGCCACGGCCTCGCCGCCGCCGAGGCAGAGCGACGCGACGCCGCGCGTGAGCTGGCGATCCTGCAGCGCATGGAGCAGCGTGGTCAGCATGCGCGCGCCGGTCGCGCCGAGCGGATGGCCGAGCGCGATCGCGCCGCCGTTGACGTTGACCCGCGCCCAGTCCCAGCCCTCCGCGGCGAGCGCCTGACCGTTCGCCAGTACCTGTGCGGCGAACGCCTCGTTCAGCTCGATCAGATCGACGTCGGCGAGCGTCCAGCCGACCCGCGTGAGCACGCGGCGGATCGCATCGGCCGGGGCCGCGAAGATGTCCTTTGGCGCGACCGCGACCTGCGCGTATCCGGCCACGCGCGCCAGCGGCACACTCCCTATCGCCTCAGCCATGCGCCGGCTGGCGACGACAACAGCCGCAGCCGCGTCGTTGAGACCGGGCGCGTTGCCGGCGGTGACGCGGCCGTCGGAACGAAACGCCGGCGGCAGCCGGCCGAGCGCGTCGATCGACGTCTCCCGCCGCGGCGGCTCATCGTCTTTCACGAGCACGGCGCCGCCCTTCCGGACCGGAGCCGCAACGGGCACGATCTCCCTGGAGAACCTGCCGCCGTCCTGCGCGGCGATCGCTTTCTCGTGGCTGCAGAGCGCGTAGCGATCCATCGCGTCGCGCGTGATGCCGAAGCGGTCCGCGATGTATTCGGCGGCCTCGCCCATCGACCAGTCCTCGAACGCGCACCACAGGCCGTCGACCACCAGCGCGTCGCGAAGCGTCGAGTGGCCGTAGCGGAGCTGACTGCCGCGGCCGTCGATCAGGTGCGGCGCGCGGCTCATGCTCTCGACGCCGCCGCACACGAAGAGGTCGCCATCGCCGGCGCGGATGACCTGCGCCGCGAGCATCACCGTTTTGAGGCTGGCGCCGCAGACCTTGTTGATCGTGGTGGCGCCGACCGTCTCGGGAATGCCGCCGCGCACCGCGCACTGGCGCGCGATGTTCTGCCCGAGTCCGGCCGAGACGACATTGCCCATGAAGACCTCGTCGATCGCGGCGGGATCGCGGATCGACGCCCGCTCGAGCGCCGCGGCGATGGCCGTGGCCCCAAGCTGCACTGCTGGCACGTCCGCCAGCGCGCCGCCGATACGGCCAACCGGCGTGCGCGCAGCGCCGAGGATCACGACGTCGTCGACGGTGCCCATGACGCCCTGATTCTGCATCAAAGCATGCCTGCGGGCGAGTCACTCGTGCGACTGCTGGAACGCTACGACGCCTGTCGATCGCCCTGAATCTGATGTGCCAAAGTCATCAGGCTGAGGTAGAGTAGCGCCTCACCCAGGAACCCGAACACGTGACGCGCGCTGTACGCCAGGGCGAAGGCGCGGGCACCATCGTCTCGAAAGGACGAATCTCATGAAGAGACAGAGCCTCAGGGGGCTGTTCACGACGGGGGTCGTTGCCACGAGCCTCTTGATGGGGGCGACTACCTTCGCCGCGGTGGACATGTTCCTCAAGATCCCCGGCATCGACGGGGAGTCCACGGACGAGAAGCACAAGAGCGAGATCGACGTGCTGGCCTGGTCGTGGGGTGGGTCGACCGGTCCGGGGAAGAGCGTGTGCGTTCAGGATTTGAGCTTAACAAAGTACGTCGACGCGGCGTCGCCAGGCCTGATCATGAACAACGTCATGGGGCAGGTCATCCCGACGGCAACACTGGTGGTTCGGAAAGGGGGGGAGGCGCAGCTGGAATACCTGACGCTCACGTTGAAGAACGTGACGGTCTCGGCCTACTCGACGGGAGGATCCGGAGGAGAAGATCGGCTGACCGAGAGCGTCACGCTGCGCTTCCAGACCCTGGAGGGGAAATACCAGAAGCAGGACGCGAAGGGCTTCCCCCTGGGCCCGCCGCTCACCTGGGAAGTGACCGGCGGGATGGGTTGCCAGTAACCGACTGAAATAGAATCCCGCGGGGGTCCGACCAGCCGGACCCTCGCGGATGCTCCAGACCCGCCATGAAACAGCCGCATTGGCGTGCCGCGGACGTCACGCGTGCTCCGGACGACATCGACCGGGCGATCTCGCTCCATCGTGCCGGCAAGCTCACGCAAGCCAGTCGCCTCTACCAGCGGATCCTCGCGTCCAACCGCGACCATGTCGCCGCGCTGCATTTCCTCGGCGTGCTGTTTCACCAGTGTGGACAGAGCGAGCGGGGCATCGCCAGCATCGAGCGGGCGATCGGGCTGGCGCCGGACTATGCCGACGCGCTGAACAATCTCGGCAACGTCCTCAAGGAAACCAATCAGCTCGAGCCGGCGTACCGCGCATATCGGCGCGTGGTCGAGCTCGTGCCGGCGCATGCCGACGCCTGGAACAATCTCGGCGTGGTGCTGCGTGGGCAGGGCCGCTACGATGATGCCGAGCGTGCCTACGCGCGCGCGATCGAGTCGAACCCCGATCACGCGGCAGCCTGGCAGAACAAAGGCAGTCTCCTGGCCCGTCTCCGCCGGTTCGACGATGCCGAGGCGGCCTACCGGCGCGTCCTGGAACTGCGGCCACGATACGTCGCTGCCTACGATGCGTTGGGCAGAACGCTCTATCGCGCGGGCAAAGTCGAGCAGGCGGTCTCGGTGTATCGGGAATGGCTGAACGCGGATCCGCGCAACAGCGTGGCCCGGCACATGCTCGCGGCCTGCACCGGAGATGCAGCCCCTCAACGTGCGTCCGATGACTACGTACGCGAGACTTTCAACGCGTTTGCCGACAGCTTCGACCAGGTGCTCGATCAGCTCGGCTACCGGGCGCCCGCACTGATTGCCGAGACGCTCAACCGCTGCCTGGCCGCCCCGGACGCCTCGATGACTGTCGCCGATGCCGGCTGCGGGACCGGGCTCTGTGCGGACTTCCTCCGGCCGCGCGCGAAGCGCCTCGTGGGAGTCGATCTGTCAGCGGGCATGCTCAACCGCGCGCGTACCGAGGAAAATCTACGACCAGCTCGTCGAAGCCGAGCTCGCGGCCTGGCTGGCGAGTCAGCGGCCAATCTTCGATCTGATCGTGTCGGCCGACACGTTGTGCTATTTCGGTCTCCTCGACCGCGTGCTGTCCGGCGCGGCGCGCGCGCTCAAGCCGGGTGGCGTGCTCGTCTTCACCGTCGAGCAGGCGGACGACGACGTGGAGACGTGCCGGCTGACTCCGAGCGGACGCTACAGCCACGCCGAGCCGTACGTCCGTGCCGCCCTGGTCGCCGCGACGCTCGATCCGATCGCCATCGAGCCGGCGATCCTGCGCCGGGAGATCGGACACGAGGTCGCTGGTCTGCTGGTGAGCGCACGCTCGGCACGATAGACTGCCGACGTGCTGCGAGACCTGCTGGCGTGACCGACCCACACCGCGCGGACGTTGAACCGGCGTCACGCCGCCGTTCTTTCCTGACCGCGCTCCGTGTCTACACGGAGCGGCCCGCTCTCGTCATGGTGGCGCTGGGCTTTTCCGCCGGCCTGCCCTACTTCCTCGTGTTCGACACCCTGTCCGCCTGGCTGCGGGCCTCCGGCCTGTCGCTCGAAGTGATCGGCTTCTTCAGCCTGGTCACGCTGGTGTCGTCGTTCAAGTTCCTGTGGGCGCCGTTCGTCGATCGCGCGCAGGTGCCGCTGCTGACGGCGTGGCTGGGGCATCGCCGGTCGTGGATGCTGGTGTGCCAGGTCGCGATCATCGCCGGGCTGTGGCTGGTGGCCGGCTCGGATCCGTCGCGCAACCTCGGCGCCATCGCGGTCTTCGCCTTCATTGTCGGCTTTTCCTCCGCCACCCAGGACATCGCGATCGACGCGTGGCGCATCGAAGCCGCGGAAGTGTCGAAGCAAGGGGCGATGGCGGCGGCCTACCAGTGGGGCTACCGGGTGGCGATCATCGTCGCCGGCGCGGTGCCGCTGCTGCTGGCGAACTCCTACGGCTGGAATTTCTCGTATGCCGTGATGGCGGCGCTGATGGCGATCGGGATCGCGGGCGTGCTGGCGGCGCCGCGTGAGCTGCGCCACACCATCCGCCCGATCGAGACCGCGGGCATCCGGCCGTCGCCGGCGCGTGACGCGGTGGAATGGCTGGCGCGGCTGGCGCTGCTCGGCATCGCCGCGCTCGTGCTCGGATCGGGCCTGGCCGCGAATGCCGGCGTGCTCGGCCGCGTGCTCGGTGCGGTCGGCGCTGACGGCGCGCGCGCCGCGGTGCAGGCGGCCTGGACCTCGTCGGCGCGTGTCTGGGTGCACTTCGCCGCGATCCTGATCGGCTTCGCGCTGATCGTTGTCGCCACCATGCCGCTGCCCGGCGGCGCGCACGCGCCCCGGCGTCTACCTCTCGTCGGCGCTGGCCGATCCGCTGCGCGACTTCTTCTCGCGCTACCGCACTGCCGGCGGCCTGATTCTCGCGCTGATCTGCCTGTATCGCGTGCCGGACTTCGTGCTCAACATCATGAACCCGTTCTATCTCGACCTGGGCTACACCCTGGTCGAGATCGCCGAGGTCCGCAAGATCTTCGGCGTCGCCATGACGATGTTCGGCGTGTTCGTGGGAGGCCTGGCGGTGGCTCGCTACGGCCTGATGCGGGCGATGGTGATCGGCGCGTTCGCCGGTCCGGTGAGCAACCTGCTGTTCATCTGGCTCGCCGTCCAGGAGCACAACCTGTTCGCGCTGTTCCTGGCGATCGGGTTGGACAACGTCGCCGGCGGCCTCGCCGGGACCTGCCTGATCGCCTACATGTCGAGCCTGACGTCCGCCGGGTTCACCGCGACGCAGTACGCGCTGTTCTCGTCGCTCTACGCGATCCCGGGCCGGCTGATCGCGTCGCAGTCGGGGCGGATCGTCGAGGCGGCGGCGCGCCTCGCGGACGGGGGCGGCGTGCTCGCCGGCGTGCGTGATTTCGTGGTGAGCCAGGCGCCGCAGAATTTCGCGGCCTCGGTCCAGCGTTCGGGCGTGAGCCCGGGCGCGCTCGGCACCGGCTACATGGTGTTCTTCACCTACTCGGCGATTCTCGGCGTATTCGCGGTGCTGCTGTCGCTGGCGGTCGAGCGCCGGCAGGAGCGCGATCGGCGGGAGGCGTTGGAGACACCGGCCCCGCCCGCAAGCTAGGCGGTCGGGCCGTCTCCAGCCGCTTCCCTCAGCATCCTCGCCTAGGCCAGCGCCTTGCCGTAGAGCGCGAGCAGGCGGCTCCACGCCTTCTCCGCCTGCGGCTCGTTGTAGACGCCGGAGTCGGGCGGGCACCAGCCGTGCGCGGCGTTCTCGTAGACCTCGATCTCGGCTGGCAGGCTCGCCTTCGCGAACGTCTCCTTCAACGCGTTCTTGTCGTTCGGCGCGCGCTGGTCGTCGTTGGCGGCGATCGCCACCAGGAAGTGCGCCTTCGTTGTCGCGGCCTGCGCATGCGGACTGTTCGGCTGATCGGTCACGAGACCGCCGCCATGGAACGAGGCGACGGCGCCAACACGATCGGGCATGGCGGCCGCGGTGCGAAACGCCATCGGTCCGCCCATGCAGTAGCCCTGTGTGCCGACCTTGCGGCCCTTCGCCACCGACGGCTGACTATCGAGCCAGCCGATGAACGCCCTGGCGTCCGTCATGTGCGTGGTCTCGTTCAGGGCCCGCGCGAGCGGCAGCACCTCGGGAATCGGCGTGGCCGCGCCCTTCGGGGCCGTCGGCGCCTTCTGCACGCGATAGAACGGATTGACGACGAGCACCGAGTATCCGGATTCCGCGAGACGCTTGCCCATCTGCCGCATGGCGGGGCGCAGCCCGAAGATGTCCGGCCAGAAGAGGACTGCCGCCCCGGTTCCGCTCGCCGGGTGCACGAAGTAGCAGTCGGCCGTGCCGTCCGGCGTCTTCACCGTCACCTCGGACTCGGTGACCGCGACCGCGTTCTTCACCTGCGGCAGCGTCATCGAGAAGCCGGCGCCGACGAGCACGCCGAACTGTCGGCGCGTGACGTGGCCGAGCGCCTCGTACTGCTCTTTATCGTCGCCAAAGTGATCCTGATCGCACATCGTCGGTTCCTCTTTCCGGAATCGTGGGATGGCTATCTTACTTTGCCCATCGTTGGTGCTTCTTGAGACCCATTAGCCGCGTGGCTTCCGCCTTCAGGCGGAAGTGACCCGCGCTCACTTTATCTTCCGCCTGAAGGCGGAAGCCACCAAGTCTCGCGAAGTGGGTTCAAGCACGTTCGCACGTAGCACGTAGCACGTAACAAACCTGACGTGCCGACGGCTCGACGCACAACGACGCGACGGCACGACGGGCACGACGGAAGAAACTGGGGTTTTCGTGCCGTCGTGCCATCGTGACCGTCCCTTCGGCCGTCCCCCCGTGGGCGGGTGCGCGGAAGCCACGCGGCACAAGGCTAACCAGGCGGAATGGTGAACGAGCCGAGCTCGCTAAACAGAAACTT
>CAWJNT010000008.1:0-290661 GCA_963844305.1 uncultured Actinomycetota bacterium | reverse complement strand
CCCTGCCAGCCCCGTCTAGGTCCGTTGGCGCGCGAGTCGGGTGCGGCGCTCCTCCTCGCGCTTGGAGTAGGCGGCCGCGCGGATCGCTTCGTCCGACTCCAGGCCGGTGCCGAGCCCGCCGCCGACGGTGGCCGCCGACGCGACGAACCAGGCGAGCACGAACAGGTCGCCGACGCCGAGTGACGCGTTCAGGTAGCCGCCCATCACGGCAGGATCGAGGACGAACAGCGCCCAGACCAGATTCACGACATAGAGCGCGAGATAGCAGATGAGCACCCCGGCGGTCAGGGTCAGCAACGTCGAGGTGTTGTAGAGACGTGACCGCTCCCGAGCCTCCGAGGAGCTGTCGTCCGGGCGGTCCCACAGCTCGCCATCGATCACCAGCCAGGCGACGACGAGCGCAATCGAGGCGATCGTCGCGACCGTGAGCCGCCACCACGACAAGGAGCCGGCGAGGAGCCAGACCGTTGAGTTGATCGTCGCGACGGCTCCGGTCGCCAGTGCCGCGACCAGCGCGGACTTCAGCCCGGGCACCAGGCGCCACGGACGGTTGGCGAGCACCATGCCCCACAGCAGCCGCGAGCGACCGCCGAGCCTGGGGAGCGGCACCCGGTGCTCGTCCTGCGAGGAAGGGTCGGCCATGCCGCCGACCAGGGCGCGCACTGCGCGACGGGTGCGCGCGTGCACCCGGAGCCCGCCCAGTGCCGGCAGCGACAACACCGCCGTCCGACGCTGCGGGTCGGCCTCGACCAGCAGGTACCGGCCGTCGTCGTCACGCAACGGCAGCTCGGTCAGACCGACGACAAGATCCCAGTCGTGCTGGCGAGCCTGGTCGCCCAGCCGTCCCACCGCGGTGTCGAGATCCTCAGACCCGGCGGTGAACGGCTCGCTCACGACCTCGATGTCCCACGCTCCGCGATCCTCGCGCCCCGGCGGGTCGAGGTCACTGATCCGGTTCGCGATCTCGGTGGGCGAGGCCGGGTCGGCCACCAGGCCGACATGGATCGGCTTCATCCCAGCCAACTACCCACAACGCTGAGCACGGAAACGTCGGGGACCGGCCCCGGTTCAGCCCCGCAGCTTGGCGTTGACCGCGTCGGCCGAGAACTCGTGGTCCACGACCAGCCGGGTCAGACCCGCGATGGCGGCGTCCTCACCCAGCGCCCCCAGGTGGAGCGTCATGTGTCGCGTGGCACGCGGTAGCGCGAGCCGGTAGAGGGTCTCCCGGATGCCGGCGAGGAGCGGGGCCGAGGCCAGCGCGCCGCCGATCAGCACGACCTCGGGGTTGAGCAGGCAGACCACCGTGGCCATCACCTCGCCGATGCGTCGGCCGGCCTGCTGGGTCAGTCGCGCCGCTTCGGCGTTTCCAGCGGCCAACAGCTCGCGCACCTCCCGGCCCGAGTAGGCCTCGAGGCCCAGTTCGGTCAGCTCGGCCGCGACCGCCCGCCCGCTGGCGACCGCCGCCAGGCAGCCTTGCATGCCGCACTGGCAGCGCGCGTCCGACCTCGGCGATACCCGTACGTGGCCGATGTCGCCGGCGCCGCCGTCGACGCCGGTGTAGGACCGTCCGTCGATGACGACCCCGGTCCCGATGCCGGTGGAGACCTTGACCAGGCACAGGGACCGGACGTGGGAGAAGCCGGCGGCGTACTCGCCGAGGGCGGCCGCGTCGGCGTCGTTCGCGGTCAGCACCGGTACGCCGGGGAGGCCAGCCTGGAGGTGCTCGGCCACCGGGTAGGCGTCCCAGCCCGGCAGGATGGGTGGCTGGCTGGGTCGGCCGGTCTCGGGATCGACGGGCCCGGGAAGGCTGAGCCCCACCCCGCACAACCCGCCGGCGGTGAGGTCGTGCTTGCCCATGAGCACGGCCAGTGCGGCCGCGATCCGGTCCAGCACCTCACTGGGGCCGGACTCGACGGGCACCTCGATGTGGTCCTCGCACAGCACCGCCCCGCCGAGGTCGGTGACGGCGATCCGCGTGTGTGTGGTCTCGACGGCCGCGACCAGGACGTGGGACTGGGAGGTGTTGAAGACCAGGCTGCGCCGCCGGCGTCCACCGGTGGCCTCGGTCGTGTCGCCCTCGACGATGATCCCTGACTCGAGGAGCGCGTCGAGGCGCTGCGTCACGGTCATCCGCGACAGGCCGGTGAGCTCCCGGACGTCGCCGCGGGTGAGCGCGCGGCCGTCGCGGATCAGGCTGAGCACGTCACCCGGTCCTGTCGCCATCGACGGCCACCTCCTCGCCCGATTGCGCTCCGCCCGGGTGCTGGCCGATCGGTGCGACCGGCTTGACGCGGCAGTATAACGACTAGGCATGAAATGCTTGACAACTCTAACTCTTAGGTCCAGTGTCTAGACAAAAGTGCTTGTCGACTCACCGGAGGCCACATGTCCATCATCCAGCGGCTCCGTCCGTCCCGCCTCTCGCGTAGGTCACACGTCGTACGCCGCGGCGCTGCCGCCGCCCTGGCGACCGGGCTGGTCGCCGCCCTGGCCGCGTGCGGCGGCGACGACGGCGGCGGAGGAGGCGGCGACGGCGACAAGCTCACGGTCTGGATCGTGGAAGACCTCCCCGACCGGGTGGCCGCCAGCCAGGAGATCGTCGACGCCTTCTCCCAGGAGAGCGGAGTCGACGTGGAGCTGGTCGCGGTCGCAGAGGACCAGTTCAACCAGGTGCTCACCTCCAACGCTGCCGCCGGGGACCTGCCCGACGTGATCGGCGCGCTCCCGCTCGCCGCACTGCGCACCCTCTCGGCCAACGACCTCGTCGACACCGGCGCGGTGGGCGAGGTCGTCGACAACCTCGACGCGGGGACCTTCAGCGAGAGCGCGCTCGCGCTGTCCGCCGACGGGGACGACCAGCTCGGTGTGCCGAGCGAGTCATGGGTGCAGCTGCTCGTCTACCGCCAGGACCTCTTCGACAAGGCCGGATTGGCGGCACCGTCGACCTACGACGACGTCCTGGCCGCGGCCGAGGCCCTGGACAGCCCCGAGGTCGCCGGATTCGTCGGCGCCAACGTCGCCGGCGACGCGTTCACCGCGCAGACCTTCGAGGAGATCGGCCTGGGCAACGCCTGCGAGCTGATCAACGAGGAGGGCGAGGTCACCTTCGACAGCGACGAGTGCGTCGAGGGCCTGGAGTTCTACGGCACGCTGCAGCAGGACTACTCCGTCAGCGGTGCGCAGGACGTGGACACCACGCGGGCGTCGTACTTCGCGGGTCAGGCCGCGATGATCATCTGGTCCAGCTTCATCCTCGACGAGATGGCCGGACTGCGCAACGACGCGCTGCCGACGTGTCCGGAGTGCAAGAAGAACCCGGCGTTCCTCGCGGAGAACAGCGGCGTGGTCACCTCGATCCAGGGGCCCTCGGGCTCGGAGCCGGCGACGTTCGGCGAGGTGACGTCGTGGACGATCACCGCGGACGCTGCGACCGACCCGGCCAAGGAGTTCGTCGAGTACATGATGGGGGACGGCTACGAACCGTGGATCGCCATCGCCCCCGAGGGCAAGATCCCGGTCCGCGCCGGCGACTCGCCGGGAGCGACCAACTACTCGGACGCCTGGGCCGCGATGCCGGTCGGCGTGGACACCAAGGCACCGCTGTCGGACTTCTACGGCCCGGAGGTCATCGACGCGTTGACCGCCGGCACCGACTCGCTGCAGCGCTGGGCGATCCCGCAGGGGCAGGGTGACGTGCTCGGCGCCATCCAGGGCGAGCAGCCGGTGGCCAACGCGGTCAACGAGGTCTCCAATGGCACCCCGGCCGAGGAAGCAGCGCAGCAGGCCGCCGACGCGATCAGCGAGGCCGCGGAGTCCGTCCAGTGAGCCTAGGCGGCCCCGGGGCGCCGATGCTGGTGACGACGGAGGGCGACGACGGTCCTCCCCCACCGCCCCGTCGCGGTGGGTCTGCGCGGGCGCGCGAGGACCGCCGGACGGGCTACCTGCTGATCACGCCCACGGTGGTCATCGTCTTCACCATGGTCGTGCTGCCGATCGTGTGGACCATCTCCCTGGGCTTCCAGCAGATCCGCTTGCTCAACCTCCGCAGCGCTGGGGTCATCGGCGACTACAGCCTGGAGAACTTCAGGAACGTGCTCGGATCCTCGGGGTTCGTCGACGCACTGATGACGACCCTCGTCTATTCCGTCGTCGGAACGACCTTCGCCATCGGGCTCGGTCTGCTGGCGGCGCTCGCGCTGCGCCACCCGTTCCGCGGCCGCGGGCTGGTGCGGGCCTGCATGCTGGTGCCGTACGTCGCGCCCGTGGTCGCGGCGACCTTCGTGTGGTCCACGATGCTCAACCCGCAGTTCGGCATCATCAACCACTACGGCACCAGCCTGCTCGGTTGGAACGAGCCGATCGCGTTCCTCAGCTCGTCCGAGCCGGTCTCGATCTTCGGCTTCGACACCCACGTCAGCGTCGCTCTCCTGAGCTGCGTGCTCTTCGAGGCATGGCGCTCGTTCCCCTTCGCCTTCCTCTTCCTCACCGCCCGGATCCAGGCGATCCCGGAGTCCCTCGAGGAGGCCGCCACCGTGGACGGCGCGACGCCGACCCAGCGGTTCCGCTACATCGTGCTGCCGCAGCTGCTCCCGACCATCGCGGTGCTCACCGTGCTGCGGTTCATCTGGACCTTCAACAACTTCGACGACATCTACCTGCTCACCGGTGGGGGAGCGGGGACGCAGGTCGTCGCCGTGCGGGTCTACGACTACCTCATCAACCGCGGTGACATCGGGGCGGCCGCCGCCCAGGCGCTTGTCCTGGCCGCGATCCTGGCGGTCCTCGTGACGGTCTACCTCAAGCTGTTCGGCCGTTCCGAGGAGGTGGCATGAGCACCGCCACCACGGGCATCAGCCGCGACACCGTGGAGCGTCGGCTCCTCGCCGTCCTCCGGCCCGCCTTCATCGTCTTCCTGCTGATCATCTGCCTGTTCCCCTTCTACTACATGGTGCTGCTGTCCTTCCGGCCGCTCGACGCCGTCCTCCAGGACCCGGGTGCGCTCTGGCCGAACCTCGGCGAGATCGACCTCGACACCTACAAGAACGTGCTCGCCTCGACGGAGGATGGCGGGCAGGGCTTCTTGAACTTCATCAAGAACAGCATGTTGGTTGCCGTCGGCACCGTGGTGGTCAGCCTGCTCGTGGCGGTCCCCGGCGCCTACGCGGTCAGCCGGCTGGAGTTCTTCGGCCGGCGGCAGATCAGCGCGGTGTTCCTGGGCATCTACTTCTTCCCGGCGATCCTGCTGGCGATCCCGCTGTTCGTCCTGTTCACCCGCCTGGGTCAGCGGGGCACCCTGACCGGCCTGCTGGTCGTGTACGTCGCCCAGGTGGCAGCGGTGTCGATCTACATGCTGCGCAACTACTTCGACACCATCCCGGCCAGCCTCGAGGAGGCGGCCGCGATCGACGGGTGCACCCGGCTGCAGGCGATGCGCCATGTGAGCCTGCCGCTGGCCGTGCCGGCGATCGCGTCGAACGCCCTGTTCGTCTTCATGATCGCCTGGAACGAGTTCCTCTTCGCCCTGCTGTTCCTCGTGGAGCGGCGGGACAACTGGACGGTCTCCCTCGGGCTCTCGCAGCTCGCGGGGAGCATCGAGGTGCCGACCACGGTTCTGATGGCGGGCTCGGTGATCCTCACCCTCCCGATCATCGTGCTCTTCTTCCTCAGCGAGCGCTGGCTGGCCGGAGGACTCACCGCCGGCGCGGAGAAGGGCTGACGCCCGCCGTCACCGACCCACAACCCAGGAGGACTTCCGTGCCCGAGGTCGTCTCGTTCGCCGCGCCGTACGACGTGGCGCTGGTGCCGTGCGAACCGCAGTCCCTGGTGCCGGGATCGGTGCGGCTGCGTACCTGGTACTCCGGCATCTCCGCCGGCACCGAGCTGACCGCGTACCGGGGCTCGAACCCCTACCTGACACGCACCTGGGACGTCGAGCGCCGACTGTTCGTCGACGGCGAGCCGACCTTCGCCTACCCGGTGCAGGGTTGGGGGTACTCCGAGGTCGGTGAGGTCGTCGAGGTGGCCGACGACGTCGAGGCGCCCGTCCTCGGCGACGTGGTGCACGGCATCTGGGGCCACCGCAGCGATGCGGTCGTCCCGGCCGCGGCGGTCCGCGACCGGGTATGGGCGGCGGACGACGCGATCTCCGGCACCTTCGCCCGGGTCGGGTCGATCGCCCTCAACGCCGTGCTTGCCGCCGAGGCGCGGCTGGGGGACCGGATCGCCGTCTTCGGCCAGGGCGTGATCGGGCTGCTGGCCACCAGGCTGGCCGGTCTCAGCGGTGCCGAGGTGGTCGCCGTGGACACCGTTCCCGAGCGGCTGGCTGCGGCCCGCGCGATGGGGGCCGCCGAGGTGGTGCCCGCCACCGTCGACGGCGGGGCCGGTGCCGCCATCCGGGCCTGGTCGGGCGGGGGCGTCGACGCCGCGATCGAGCTGAGCGGCAACGACCGGGCCCTGCACGAAGCGGTCCGCTCGGTCGTGGTCGACGGGACCGTCGTGGCTTCGGGCTTCTACCAGGGCGGCGCCGAGCACCTGCGGCTCGGCGAGGAGTTCCACCACAACCGGGTCCGGATCGTGGCCAGCCAGATCGCCGGCACACCGGTCGCGCTCGGCCCTCGCTGGGACCAGCCCCGGCTGGTGCGCACCTTCATGGACCAGGTGCGCCTCGGCCGGGTCGACGCCCGCTCGCTGGTCACCGACGTGGTCGAGGCCGCCGACGTCGCGGCCGTCTTCGAGCGTCTGGACCGCGGCGACCCCGCGATCCTGCAGTCCGTGCTGCGGTTCCCCGCAGCCCCGGAGGGCTCGTGAGCGTCGACACCTCCCCGCGCTTTCCCGCCGATCGCACCGGCGTCGCGATCCTCGGCTGCGGGACGGTCGCCCAGTCGGCCCACCTGCCGGCGTACGAGCAGTACGGCGTCGGGGTCACGGGTGTGTGGAGCCGGCGCGAGCAGACCACCGCCCAGGTGCGGGAGCGGTTCCCGTTCGTCGGCCGGGTCTATCCCTCCGCCGAGGACCTGCTGGCCGACCCTGCGGTGCGGTACGTCGACATCGCGACCGGCCCGGAGGGTCGGCTGGCCTGGATCGAGGCGGCGGTGAGCGCCGGCAAGCACGTACTGGCCCAGAAACCGCTCACCCTCTCCGCCGCCGACCTGGCCCTGCTGCCCGCAGTGCTGGATCGCGCCGAGGCGGCCGGACTCCGCGTCGCCGTGAACCACAACGGGCGCTGGGCGCCGGCCTGGCGGGCGGCGACCTTGCTCGTCCGCGACGGGGCCATCGGGCAGGCCGTCGGGGTCACGCACCTGCACGACAAGCCGTTGCCCCCGCTGGCTGGCACCCCCTTCGACGACGTGCCCCACATGCTGCTCACCGACTACCTCCTGCACTGGGTCGACATCACCCGCTCCTGGCTGCACGACGGTGGTGCCGGTCCGGTGGCCTCGGTGCAGGCCACCGACTCGCGGGTCCCGGGCCAGCCCGACGACGCACGCAACCCGTGGTCGGCCACCGTGTCGATGGTGACCGCCTCCGGGGCGACGGCCACCCTGCGGATCGCGGGCAACGTGGTCGCCTCCGAGCCCGGCTGCCCGTTCTGGGTGCACGGCACCACGGGCACGCTCCGGGGCAGTGTGCTCCTCGACTCCGATCGGCTCGAGCTCGACGACGGCTCCACCCGGACCGCCGTGCCGCTCCACGGCGCCTGGTTCGTCGACGGCTTCGCGGCCGCGATGGGCGAGCTGATGTGCGCGGTGGCCGAGGGCCGGCAGCCGGAGAACTCCGCGGCCGACGCGGCACGGTCGGTCGCGTTGGTGCTGGCCGCCCGCGCCTCGGCCGAGCAGGGCGGCGTCCCGGTCCGCGTGGAGGACCGGTCGTGACCACCCTCGGGGAGGTCGTCGACGAGGTGCCGGTCGACCCTGCGCAGGGGCGGGTGTACGCCGAGGGGTGGCAGAGCTGGAGCCCGACGACCTGGTACCCGGTCGGCGCCAAGGCCCGGGTCCCGCAGGAGGAATGGCAGCACCTGATGCGCTTCCGACCGGGGACGCCGGTCACTGCCGACGCGCTGCAGGCGGAGGGGCTGCTCGTGGTGGACCCGGGCACCGGCGAGCCGGCGCGTCGTTACGACCCGGTGGACCCGGTGGACGTGCCGACCCTGCGGGCCACCTCCGAGGGAAGCACGGTCGTGGTCCGCGCCACCGGACCGGTCGTCGTCACCCACCATCCGGCCGGTGGCGAGACCGCACTCGCAGTCGTTCGGCGACGAGTACGCCGCCGGCCGACAGGTGCTCCCGCACGCGGAGCCGCCCGCGGTGTGGTGCTCCTGGTACCACTACTTCGAGCAGGTCACGGCGGCGGACATCGAGGAGAACCTGCGCGGGATCGACGAGCGCGCCCTCGCGGTGGACGTGGTGCAGATCGACGACGGCTGGAGCCCCGGTCTCGGCGAAGGCCTGGCGCCCTCTCCCGAGTTCGGGTCACTTCCCGCACTCGTGGACGCGATCCGCGCCTCGGGACGCCGCGCCGGGCTGTGGCTGGCGCCGTTCCTCGCCGGGACCCGGACCACGCTGGCCCGCGAGCACCCCGACTGGCTGGTGGGTCCGGCCGGCCGCAACTGGGGTCAGGACCTCGCCGGCCTGGACCTCACCCATCCCGGTGTGCAGGAGCTCCTGCGCGACGCGCTCGGCCGTGTGGTCGCCCTGGGCGTGGACTACCTCAAGCTCGACTTCCTGTACGGCGGAGCGGTGCCCGGCCCGCGGTACGACGACGTGGACGAGGTGGCGGCCTACCGCACCGGCCTGGCCCTGGTCCGGGAGGCGGTCGGACCGGACGTGTACCTCGTCGGCTGTGGGGCACCGCTGCTCCCGAGCGTGGGACTGGTGGACGCGATGCGCGTCTCGCCCGACACCTTCCACGAGGGCGCCGAGGACGGCTCCGCTGGGCTGCGCGGGCTGATGCCTCTGGCGGCGCGGGCGTGGATGCAGGGCCGGCTCTGGGTCAACGACCCCGACTGTGTCGTCGCACGGCCGTCGTACCGGCTGCGCGAGCGGTGGGCCGCGGAGGCCGGCCGCTTCGGCGGGCTGCCGTCCTTCTCCGATCGCGTCGCCGACCTGGACGACTGGGGCCTGGCGACCGTGGGAGGGCTGCTGGCCTCGGGTGGCTCCGGCGCCCCGCTCTCAGCGGACCGGGTGCGCGAGGGTGCCGAGCTCGCGCAGGCCGAGGGGACGGCATGACCACGCTCGACCCGGGGCCCCTCGAGGCCCGGATCGCGCCGTACGTCGAGATGCTCTATCCCGACGACGACGGCGCCGTGCTGCGCGCCCTGGTCGAGCTGGCCCAGCGGTACGCCGCGGCCCTGCCCGGGCGCGAGGTCGCGCCGCCTACTGAGCGGACCGCCTGCCTGATCACCTACGGCGACGGCATCCGCCGCCGGGGCGAGACACCGCTGCACACGCTGGCCGCCTTCCTGCACGACCACGTCGGCGAGCTGGTCAGCGACGTGCACCTGCTGCCCATGTTCCCGTGGACGTCCGACGACGGCTTCGCCGTGGTCGACCACCGCCAGGTGAACCCCGCGCTGGGCAGCTGGGCCGACGTGGCCGAGCTGGCAGCCGAGCACGCGGTGATGTTCGACTTCGTGGCCAACCACACCTCGAGCCACAGCCCGTGGTTCCTGGGCTGGCTGGCCGGCGACCCGACGTACTCCGGCTTCTACGTCGAGCAGGATCCGGACTTCGACGAGTCGCGCGTGGTCCGACCCCGGACCACGCCGCTCCACCACGCGTTTCCACGGCCGGACAGGACCGTGGCGTGGGCGTGGACCACCTTCGGCGAGGACCAGGTCGACGTCGACGTGCGACACCCGCAGACCCTGCTCGAGCTGACCGACGTGTTGCTCGGCTACCTCGTCTGCGGCGCCTCGGCGGTCCGGTTGGACGCGATCGGGTTCCTCTGGAAGGAGTCCGGCACCACCTGCCTGCACCTGCCGCAGACGCACGCCGTGATCAAGCTGTGGCGGGCGCTCGTCGACCAGGTCGCACCCGGGACCAGGTTGCTCACCGAGACCAACGTCCCCCACGCCGAGAACATCTCCTACTTCGGCAACGGCCACGACGAGGCGCACCTCGTGTACCAGTTCGCGCTGCCGCCGCTGGTGCTGCACTCGTTCGTGGCCGGCTCGACCGCCCGGCTCGGCGAGTGGGCAGCGGGTGTGGGGCCGGTGAGTGACACCGCGACCTGGTTCAACTTCCTGGCCAGCCACGACGGGATCGGGATGCGTGCCACCGAGGGGATCCTCGACGACGACGAGCGCACGGCCCTGGTCGAGCGAACCCACGCGCACGGTGGGCGAGTCTCCTGGGCCAGCCGGCCCGACGGTTCGCGCCGGGTCTACGAGCTCAACCTCAGCTACCTCGACGCCCTGTGCACGGTCGATGAGGCGCGTGACCCGGCGATCCTGGCCGCCAAGGCGCTCGCCGCCCACAGCATCCTGTTCGCCTTCCTCGGTGTCCCGGCCGTCTACTACCACTCGCTCGTCGGATCACCGCCCGACCTGGAGGGGATGGTCACGAGCCGGATCAACCGTCGGATCAACCGCGCCGTCCTCGACGCCGACCGGTTGGTCGGGGAGCTGCGCGACGATCCGCGGCGCCGGGCAGTGTTCGCCGGGATGCGGCGGCTGCTCGAGGTACGCCGCCAGCACGAGGCGTTCTCGCCGTTCGGCACCCAGCGCGTCGAGCGGCTCGACGACCGGGTCTTCGCGGTGCGCCGCGGCGAGGGCGCGGGGCACGAGCTCCTGTGCGTGACGAACGTGACCGGCGAGACCGTCCCACTCGACCTGACCGGACACGACGTCCTCACCGGACGCCGCGTCCAGCCCATGGTTCTCGGTCCATGGGAGTACGCCTGGGTCGCCCCCGCCGTTGACCGCTGAGCGAGCCACGGGTGGCCGCGGCTGAACTGGGCGTGCGCAGACAGGTCCGGGGGAGACTCAGGCGTTGTTACGCAGCCACGTGACGAGAGGGCCCGAACTCACTCCGCGGGAAGTTTCGGATGCTCGGCGAGCTGCGAGCTCTCCGATGCCGGCCCGAGCGCGCCGCCAGGCGGAGCCGTTCGCGAGCCTGGTCGGCCCCGTGGATCCCCAGTCGCGCGACCATGTCGACAGCCCGGCCGAGCATGGATCCCATGACTGTTGTCCACCTCAGGTTTCGCGATGGTGGCAGCGGGTACGACGCGCGAGTACCAGGCGGGTGTGACGACTCGGCACACCTCGGGAAAGCCCGCTCGTAGCTTCCAAGGACGTGAAGAGCCAGTGACGAACCCAGCCGTCGACGCTGCCGAGCAGTGCTGACTCGCCGGCAGTTCCGCGACCACCGCGTCCTCGGCCCTCCCGTGCTCCGAGGCGGGGCCGTGTGTGGTGCGCCAGGCGCTCGCGGACAACCGGGCGAGCCCGTCGTGCAGGTCAGTGTCGGTGGTCCGTCAGGGGGTCCAAGGTCGGCGCGAGGCTTCCGGAAGCGAAGGTTCGTGGGCGATGGCGCTCCCGATCCGGAGGCGATCCCGCCGCCTCCGGAGACCCCGACCCAGGACCCCGACGCCACCGAACCCCACGAGGATGACGACCCGTGGGAGGTTCCTCAGCGCCCCTCCTCATCGCGGTCATCGTCGCGCTGGACCCGGCCGTGATGGCCAGGGAGGTGTAGATGGTTCATCACGCCGAGCAGACCGCCCGCCACGCCGAGGCCGATCAACGCAACGAGCCCGGCTTCTGCCTGCAGCAGTGCCGGATCTGGGCGGGCATCGCCCCTCGTTACCCCGACGCGACGACGGCGTGGAAGCACACCCACCACCGGCACCCCGGTGACCGGCACCCACCTCGCGGCTGCGCGGTCTACTGGACCGGCGGCTCGCAGGGTTTCGGCCACATCACCATCTCGCTCGGCGACGGCAAGGTTCGCTCGACCGACGGCTGCGGTCCCGGGTACGTCGCCACTCGTGACCTTGGTTGGTTCGAGTCGAACTGGGGGCTGCGCTACGCCGGGTGGGCGTGGGACATCAACGAGGTCATCATTCCGCACGGAAAGGACGACGACATGCCGCTGAGCGACGCCGATCTGGAGAAGATCGCCAAGCGCGTGAACATGGTGCTGGGGGACTACAACGCAGAGGGCGAGCTTCGGAACCCCAGGGAGAAGGACCCCGATCAGGGCAGCGCCCGCCTCAAGCAGATCGAGAAGACGGTGCGCAAGCTGGCCAAGGACGTAGACCGGATCCTGAAGAAGCTGGACAGATGACGTGAACCGCCGCGGAATGCAGGACCACCGCGGCCACGGGTGCGGGTGCCGCGGCACGAGCCGGCGCGCCGCAGAGCTCAGAACTCGCGGAGGGCGAGCGTGCTCTTCCAAGCACCACGATCCTGCCCCGACCGGGGTAGCACGCCGCCGCGTGTAGGTGGACCGTCTAGCCTCCTCCTCGCCCTGACCGTCAGCCATACCGAGCCGGTACCCCCTCCGTGGCAAGGCGCGCATCGGTCGTCGACTGCGGCGGGATCATCCGCAACTCGTCGAGCCCTCCGCCAGGGTCGAGCCGGGCGAGGTACAACAGCCGGTCCCGCCCGCTCATCACCTCCGATTCCCTCGTAGTCGTTGGCAGGTCGCCGCGGCCGTGGAGCGCTGCCGTCGCTAAACCCGACCCGGCCGACCAGACCAGGACTCGATGGCCACCGGCGATGAGCCGATGGGCGCCATGCCTGCAGATCATCGCATCCCGCGCCCACCGGTCCAGGCCCGCGCGGAGGAGTACGAAGGTTTCCTCGAGTCCGCCGGCGCCCGAAGTCCAGCACGCGGTTGTCGGCGAGCGTGTAGGCGTCGAGCCGGGCGGCGGTCAGGCAGGCGACGTGGCCTGGGTGCATCCTTTTTTTGGGGGATGGGCCCGGGGGGCTGCCTCGGGCAGCGCGACGTAGTCCTCGGCGCTAGCGGCGTACTGCTCCCACAGGCGTCGGTCTCCGGCCGCAGGCAGAATCTGGTCCGCACCCCGGCCCGTCATCACGTCACCAGTCAGGCACAGCACGACCACACTCCCCATCGTGGCACTCACCGGCTGCGCAAGGATGGTCACATGTGGCCGGTCGACGCGGAGTCGCTGATCGAGGTCCAGAGGGAGCTGGCGCGGGCAGCTCCGCAGCGGTGGCGGCCCGCTGGTGGTGAGCTGCGGATCGGCAGCTGCTGGGTGTGCTTCCCGCGTGGCCTCGACGGGCGTGGGCGTGCCGGCGACGAGGCGTGGGTTGCCGCTGTGCTCATGCGCGGGGGTGCCGTGCTCGACCGGGTGGTACATCGCGGCGTCGCGGGCGCGCCGTACAGTCCCGGGTTGCTGGCCCTGAGGATCGGTCGGCTGGTGGACGCGACGGTCCGGGCGATGTCGACTCCTCCGGATGTGCTGCTGCTCGACGCGACGGCCCGCGATCATCCGCGGGGAGCGGGGTTGGCGCTGCACCTCGGCGCGGAGCTGGGTCTGCCCACGGTGGGCATCACCCATCGCCCGCTGCTTGCCCAAGGCGGGTGGCCTGAAGACCGTCGCGGCGACACCAGTGCGCTACGGCTGGGGGACATCGTGGTCGGCTGCTGGATGCGGACTCGTCCCGGGGTCCGCCCCCTGGTCGTGCATCCGGGATGGCGGGTCGACCTCGCCACCGCAGTCGAGGTGGTGGCCAGCACCACCGGGCAGCATCGCACTCCCGAACCACTGCGCCGTGCGCGGCGCCTCGCCCGCGCTGCCCGCAGCGCTGCGGAAGGCAGCTAAACGCCTCAGGGAGGGTGCGGTGCAGCGAGGGATGACGAGCGGCGGCATGCCGCAACGTCGCGGCCGCCCGCAACGTACTCGGGACATCGGCCTGCTCACGATGACGTCTGCGAGGTGAGGACCATAGCCCCCAGGTCTCATGGACGTTCCGTCGAGTCACATTTGGGCGGTGTCGTCGTTGAGCACCATGCCGACGACGGTGGGCGACCATGGCGGCTGCAATGACGCGAGCCCCGTCTGTTCGCGAGGTCAGAGGTCGGTGGGCAATGACAAGATGGCTCCGTGGCATCGGACTCCCGCATGGTGGCTTTCGGCTTCGGGAAGTTTGCGCGCGCCGACCGCATCTTCGCTCTAGAGCGGATCACAGGGGAGGAACGTGGCGACGGCCGCCGCACCCGAGTCTGGATCGACGGGTCACGACCCCTTGATCGCGTCCAGGACTGAGGTGACGATTCTTCGCGACATCGGCCAGGAATCCGCCGTCGCTGCACCCGAGCTCGACGAGGCAATGGACCTCGCCGCGCGGCTGGCGGCCGCGGCCGAGGAGGGCCGGGTGGATCTGAGCGACCTAGGCCGTCGAGCGCGACGCCTTCTCGCGACGACAACATCATCGCCATAGCCCAGGTCCTCGGCGGAACGGCGTGCTCTCGAAGCCGCCGGGCTGGTTGTTCCTGCGCGTCTCACGCAGCAAGGAGCGTTGCAGTGCACCCACCGCACGAGGATGCTGGCTGGTATGAAGCCCATCGAGTTCGAGCTCGAGCGCACCATCCGGGCGCCGATCGGCCAGGTGTTCGCACGGCTCGTCGACATCGAGGGGCACAACGACTGGATGGCCGACACGGGGAGCATGCTCAAGCGCACCCGGCAGACCTCCCCCGGAGAGCCCGTCGTCGGGACGACGTTCGTCGATGAGACGAGCCAGGGCCCGATGCCGGGGAGATTCTCGAGATGGAGGCGCCGCACACGATCGTCTACCACTGGTGGGAGAACTCGAAAGCGGGCAAGCTCAAGTTCGAGGGCTGGCCAAGCTATTACCTGCAGTCCGCCGGTGACGGCGAGACGGTGGTCCGCCACCGCGCCAAGCTGATGTCGTACGGCGTGTGGCGTCTGGGCACACCAATCTGGCGGCGGTTCGCCGTCAAGGAACGCACGATCACTGTTGACGCGCTCAAGGCATCCTTCGAGTGAGATCCGAGCTCTGCCCCTGGGATCCCCTCCGCCAGGCGAGGACCGGGGGTCGAGCACACGCTTCCGCAAACCGCAATCCGCAATCCGCAAGGCGCTGGCGGTGCCCGCTTCGGAGTGGGCGAAAGACCCAGCTCGAGGCGAGCCGCGCAGGTGCCGTTGGGGCTCGGCCATCTGCCCGCGCCGGTTCTCCATGTGCAGACCGGCGTGACTGGACCTTGATCGTGCCGCTGTTCGTCGTGTGGCCAACGCCTGTCCCTGGCGGGGCGGCGACACCGCGTCTAGTGCCAGTCCTGTACTGCTCGCCCGGCGGCTCGCTCATTCCAGGCATCGGCGGCGATAGCACCAGCCACCATGCCGAAGACGCCGCCCAGCACGCCGTTCAGGATCAAACCGAATGCGTTGAGGCCGCCCGCGAGGCCCGACAGCGTGACGCCCTGTGCCACGGCGACCCCGAAGCGCTACCCCGACCCAGACCAGCAGCCCAGCCCGGCGGCGCCGCGCGAACTGGCTGACGCCCAACGCCATCGCCAAGACCGCTCCCGCGATACCCGCGTAGCCGTCCATGAGCGCATGCTCGAAAAACTCCACAGCTCCCCCTACCCCCAGGCCGACCCGTGTGCGCCCCCACAGCGCCGGTCATCGGTCTAGCCACCCGCCTCCCGTTCGGCCGAGGCCAGAACCGGAACCCGGCTTTGAAAGGCTATCCGCTCGTCGTCACCGGCGGACGGTGGAGAAGTTCCAGAGATACTCAAGATCGGCGCAAGTTCGCACACCGAGCCGGCCACGAGCCCATGAGCCGACCGTCGTTGTGCTCGGGGCGGTTTCAGCTCGGCCTCCCCTGCAGCTCGACGGCGAGCCGTCGCCTGCGCTGGGACGTGAGCCACTCAGCCCGTGTGGGCCAGTTCGCCATCGAGCTTCCTGCGGACTGACCTCAGCTGCACGACTGGGCCCCTTGAGCACCCCCGGCCCTGGCCCACGGACGTGTAGGGGATACCCCACTACGCGTGCTCGCACGCAGGGAACCGGAGCGGGATGCGACAGCGTGCTGTGTCTCAACGGTGTTCGACGCTGATGTGAGGCCCTCCTCTCCTGGACCGATGAGAGAAGGACGGCGCCTGGCCACGCCAGCGGCCAGCTGTGGCGGCGCCGTGCAGTCGGCGAGCCCCGGAGATGTCGGGCGCCGCCGCCCTCTCGTGGCCGCAGGAGTCAGCTCTCTGCGGCCGCCAGGCAGGCGTCCAGCCGAGCGGTTGCGCGGGTCACCCGCTGGACCTGTGCCTTCTTGGCCTTCTTGACCTTCTTGGTCGGGTGTGCCGCGAACTTGGCGGTCAGCGCCTCGAGCTTGGCGGTGGCCTTCTCGACCTTTGCCTGCTGCTTGTGGCAAGGCTCGTGGTCAGCACTCGCCGAGAGTGGCGCTCCAGCCACGAGGACTCCCGCGGTCAGGACCGAGGCGAGGGCTGAGGCGGTAGGACGGATCAGGCTCATGAGGTTTCCTTCGCGAGTTCGGTGTACGTCTCGCCTCTTCATGTCGCGAGAAGGCGCCGGTGTTACGGGTACCCCGAGGTTCGTCGAGGGCGCCACGGCAGCGCCCCCGCCAGGGCACCACCATCGTCAGATCCGTCAGGTCGGGTCCGCGCGATGGGCGGGTGACGCACCTGCGAAGCCCAGGGGTCGAGGACCCCACACCTGGGACGTCCACGCCCTCGGCTACAAGGTTCCCTTCCGCGCCTGACGAAGTGGACAACGAGCAGGCCGATCCGGGTGTAACGCCAGGGGGAGGCCGCGACATGTATCTGGTGATTGCTGGCGCTTACCCCGAGCCCTTCACCCCCGCCCGCGGCGACCGCCGACAGGGGCAAGCAACGCGACGAGGCAGCACCAACCGGGCCGAGTTGCCAGCACTTGGCTGAACCTCGTCGTGCTGCTGTCCACGGCTCGACGAGTTCCGGAACGTCCACCTAGAAGGAGTTTGCATGTTCAAGAGGCTCGCTCGCCTGGCGCTGGTGCCCCTGGCCCTGGCGCTGGCATCCACATCGCTGCTGGCGCCCCCGTCCGGGGCGGTCACCGGCAAGAACATCGTCGAAGATTTCGAGCACGAGTACGTCGGCCTGGTCGCCTTCTACGACGCCGAGGGCGTCTTCTTGCACCGCTGCACGGGGACCCTGCTGTCCCCAGAGGTGTTCCTGACCGCCGGGCACTGCGTCGCCGCTGACGACGCGGGCAACGTCGCCGCGTCGGCGCGCATCTGGTTCGAGCAGGACGCCGGCGTCGGCTACGACCCGGCAACCGGCACGCCGGCGCCGTCCGGCTACCCGGACTCCGGTGGTGTCACCTCCACCCAGCTGTACAACTACGGGTTCACCGATCTGTCCACCATCCCGGAGACCCACGATGTCGGGCTGATCGTTCTCGATCCGGGCGCAGTGGCAGCGGTCTACCCCGAGATCGACACGTACGGGGAGCTCGCTCCTGTGGGTGCTGCGGACCTCCTGGGCACCGGGATGGACGCTGTGGTCACGGTCTCCGGCTACGGCGTGACCCGCGTGAACGGCAAGAACGGCAACCACACCGTCTCGTTCCGTGAACGGCTGATGGGTCACTCGTTCATCATCAGCACACGCAACCAGGACACGGCCGGCTACAACCTCCAGCTGTCGTCAAACCCCGGCGGTGGCCGGGTTGGCACCTGCTTCGGTGACTCCGGCGGTCCCGTGTTCGCCGACGACACGAACACCGTGCTGGCGGTGAACTCGTGGGTGAAGAACTGGAGCTGTGGCGGGCAGGGATTCTCCTACCGGGTCGACACCGCCGAAGTGCAAGCCTGGATGGAGTCGATCCTGGCCCCGCTTGGCCTGTGGGACGACGATCGCACCCCAGTAGCGGCAGAACTGCCGTCCCCATTCGGGCTGCCGGCCCCGGCATCCGCAACTTTCACGCTGCGGGTCCCGGGGCCGGCGCACGCAGGCGCTGTTGCGACGGCCGGACGGGGCGCCTGCGACGTTCGAGTCCCTACCGCCGTTGAAGGGTGGTCGTAGCGTTCGGTTACGATCCGGAGAGAAGGCAGGGACCACGATGACGACGATCAGTCAGCGGTCGGGTGCGGCAGCGACTGCGATGCTCGGGCTCGGGGTCTACCGACCGGAGCGAGTGGTGACGAACGATGAGATCTGCGAGGTGCTCGACTCCAGCGATGAGTGGATCCGGACTCGCTCAGGTATCCGCACCCGTCGGTACGCCGGCGAGGATGAGACGTTGGTGGAGATGGCGACGCGGGCCGCGCGACGGGCTCTCGACGCGTCGGGTGTCGGGGCCGAGGAGCTCGGCGCGGTGATCCTGGCGACCTCGACGCATGCGCAGCACACTCCGGCAGCGGCGCCGATGGTCGCTCGACCAGCTGGGTTCTCGCGCGGCGTCCTTCGACCTGGCGGCGGGCTGCGCCGGCTTCTGTCACGGCCTGTCGCTGGGATCGGATCTGGTCCGGGGCGGCAACGCCCGCCACGTCCTGGTCATCGGCGTCGAAAAGCTCAGCCTCTTCCTGGACCCCACCGACCGGTCGACGGCGTTCATCTTCGCCGACGGGGCCGGCGCCGTTGTTGTGGGCCCGGCCGACGAGGCTGGTATCGGTCCCGTGGCCTGGGGTTCGGACGGCTCGCAGTCCCATGTGATCACGCAGGAACCAGGTTGCCGAGACGCCGATCCAGAGCACCCGGTGGTGGTGCGGATGGAGGGCACCGCGGTCTTCCGCTGGGCGCCGTTCGCCATGGCCGATGTCGCCCGCGAGGCGGTCGACGGCGCCGGCCTGACGGTGGCCGACCTGGACGCCTTCATCCCGCACCAGGCCAACCTGCGGATCACCGAGACCCTGGCCCGCAACCTGAAGCTGCCCGACCACATCGCGATTGCGCGCGACGTTCAGGACGCGGGCAACACTTCCGCAGCGTCCGTGCCGCTGGCCATCGAGGCGATGCTGCGCGGGGGCGAGGCCAAAGCTGGGGACACCGCCCTGCTGATTGCGTTCGGCGCCGGCCTCAGCTACGCCTCGCAGGTGGTCGCCCTTCCGCCTGCCGCCGGGCTCTGATCGAGGCAGCCGCGACCGCCATCGCAGGATCGCGCGTCCAGGTGCGGCGCACCCATCTACCCACCCCCTCACTGCGCCTGGCTCTCTTGTTCCGACACATCTGGCGGCTGTCACAGCGTCGTCGCCGAGCTGTCAGTCCCATCCGTCCAGCCGAGACCTGCATCTGTGACTCCGATCTCGTCGGCGATCTCCTGCTGGGCGATCCTCGAAGAACCAGTACAGAGCGCCGGTCGCGTCCTTGAGTGTCGACGGCGTGAGCGCGCCGGCTCGGCCACGTCCTGTGCCACGTCCGCGCGCCGATCAGGTCGCCGACGGTGGCGGTGCCGCCTCGCGCCCTGGTATCGAGCGACGAGGGTGAGCAGCGTCGGCGGACATCGCTCGATGAGTCGCCAGATCAATAGAGACGGTGGCGAGCGAGCCGGGGTGATCGCGCCAGCGCTGGAAGCTCGCCTCGACACGGCGAGCGGCCTGGTCTCCTGACCCGCGGTCGGGCGGATCGTCCAGCCGAGTCGCGGAGGCTCTGACTCCCCGCGTCGTCGAACCGCTAGGCCAGGAGTCGTGGCCGGGTGTCGAGTCGCGCGCGGCTCGGGTAGCGCGGCGTACCCGACCTGGAGAGGTCCTCTCCTCGATACCGCGCGCGAGGTACGGACACGACCGAACGGCGACCTCCAGTGATCTCGACGACGTCCTCGAGCGCCGGCGCGGCGGTGGGTCTGGTGGCGGCGAGTCGGCGAACGGCGGTGGGCGCTCTCGACGCGCTGGCGGCTCAGCCCTGCCATGGCGGCTGACACGCGGGCGCGGCCGGGACCGGCCATGCTGCTCCCTCAGCTCGTGCGGCCGGCTCCCAAGACTCGAGGCAGCTGTGACGAGGACGACGCGAGGTCAGCGCGTCTGTCGCGACAGCCGGACGCCACCCCGCGCCCAGCAGCCGACAACCAGGAGCGCAGAGGGCGCGGCGCGGCAACGCGACGGCGGCGTCAGCAGCGGACGGACTAGCGCCCACTGCGCCGCTGGCGCTCCAGCGACGACGCCCTTGCGAGACACAGTAGTCTCGCTACCCGCCACGCTACACGCGTCGCAGCCCGACCCCGGAGGTCGCGAGTGTCAGTACGCGGTCGCGCCGACTCACGCAGGGTCAGCTCGACACCGCAGTCGCCAGCGGCGCCGCGCTCCGGCACATGGCGCAATGCGGCGGCCGCACACGAGGTCGACTGGCTCGCGTTCCCTACAGGCCGGTGTCGTCCGTTGCCTGGAAACCGTTCCGGAAACCCCAGGCGACGGCTTGGGCGCGGGTTTGGACGCCGATCTTCCGGTAGGCGTTCCGGACGTACGTCTTCACCGTGTTGATGGTCAGGTAGGACCGGCGGGCGATCTCGTCGTTCGAGAGCCCGCGGGTGATGTAGGTGAGCATCTCGGCCTCGCGCTGGGAGAGCCCGTAGGTCTGACCGGGCCAGCTCAGGTCGGGTTCCTGCTCACCCTGAACCTGGGGAGGGTCCTCGCCGCTGTGGATCTTCACGATCCCGGCGACGAGCTCGTCAGCACTCAGGCCCTTGTGCAGGTAGCCGGCTGCTCCGCGGCGTCGCGCCGCTTCCTCGGGGTAGTCCTCCCAGCTGTAGACCACGACCTTCGCCGAGTTCTCCTCAACGATCTTGCGCAGCTTGGGATCCTCGTCGGGCAGCCGGCCGAAGGTGTCGTACAAGATGACATCAGCTCCGTGCTGCAGCTTCGGCGAGGTCGAGAGGTCCACGATCCGAACCCGGCTGGGGTGAAGCGCCAGCATCTGCGCCAGACCCAGAAGCGCCAGCTCGTAGTCGTTCGAGAGCGCTACCCGGATCGGCTCCTGCACATCGCTGAACTCCTCAGGATCTTTCCTGGCCATGCCGGCTCCTCCTGCGGCGGGTACGTGTCCAGGCGGTGCGCGCGTGCCACGCGCCGCACGGTTCCGACCTCGGGCTCGTACCCCCGCCGGCCTCGTCTACGCCCTGCCAACCTCGCCCGCCCCGGCGCGGACGGCGTAGGGCGGTCCGGCGCCGATGGCGCCGAGGTGACGCGGCCGGAGCGCTTAGCCGACTGGACGGCGACGAACAGCCCTGCATGGCGCCCAACGCTGGCGGGTACCACCCCTTCGCCGGTCCACCAACCGGCGTGCCCAGACGAACAGACCAGCATCGACTTGCACGAGGTCACAGTGGAACCGCTACCCCAAACCGTCGAAGCACTGCGTGAGCTCACCAGGCACGGAGACACCACAGTCGCCCGCGCCCTCTTGCAGATCAGCAAGGACGTCCAGCGCATCGTGCCCGAGATCGTCGGCCTCAGCCTCTCTTTCCTCGAGGAGAACCTGACCTTCACCATGACCGCGACCGCAGGCCCCGTGGCCGAGCTCGACGCGATGCAGTACCTCGACGGCGGGCCCTGCGAGCGGACCCTGCGAAGTGGAGACGTCACCGCCTGGCACGCGGGCGACTCCGCCGACGAAGACCAGTGGCAGCTTTTTGCGCGCGCCACCTCTGCGGCGGGGGTCCAGTCCACCCTTTCGCTACCGGTGATGCGCCGTGGCGTGGTGAGTGCAGGCGTCAATCTGTACGCCTCCACCAGCGACGCGTTCGACGGCCGCCACGACCAGCTCGCCGCCGCGTGCGGAGCGTGGGCCGGCGGTGCGGTCACCAACGCCGACCTCGACTTCACCACTCGGTTCGCCGCGGCCGAAGCCCCCGAACGGCTCCGCTCGGAACAGCTCGTCGATCAGGCCGTCGGCGCCTTGATCGCCCGTTCCGACGTGGACCCGGGTCAAGCTGAGCAACGGCTGCGCGACGCCGCCCGGCGCGCCGGTATCACCGACGCGCAGATGGCACGCGCCATCCTCGACCTGCTCGTCACCCGCCAGAACGACTGAGCCAGGCACCCACGCACGCATGGCTCGGGCTCTCCGGGCCGCTGTCAGCAGCGGTCCGCGGCCACCCTGCGAACGGGCTCGAGTCCTGTAAACACTCAACCATCGGTCTGGCTGACCGGCCGCCCTAGCCGCGCTTCCGACCGACCTGGCCTCTACGGTCGCGCCCTGAGCTGGTCTCGCCGGCGTGGCCTGGGGTGATCCCTGGCAGGTTCGCTCACCGAACTCTCGGCTCGTACGGGAGCGTGGTGCCCGTCGATCCCCCCACTGACCCGGCGGGCACCCACTCCCATAACGGGACCCAAACCGTAAGCGAGTAGCCGTTACCGGGTGTATCCCCCAGAGGGGTGAACCCCCCCGAGAATCACTGGGCGTAGCGTCGGGAAGCGTCCACTGGTGGCCCCGTTCATTGGTGGACGCGGCGCCTGCCTCATCCCCCCACTCACGGCGGGCGCCGCCTGTTCGGTCGCGAGGACCGCGATACCGGGCCGCTGTGGGCAGCCAATCTGGTGACGCAACACCCGCCTTGACTGCCCCGAGGGCGCCGTCTCCGCGACGGGAAATCGTGGAGACGGCGTTCGGCGTTCGCTGCGCAGGGCTAACCCGCACGCTTGCATGTAGCTCGCGCGGAGGTGGGAGCCTTCGAGGTGACCTGGCGGCCTCTCCGGGGGTCTACTGGCACGGCTGTCCGCTCAAGGCTTGCGAGTCCGCCCGCCCTGACACACAATGAAGCAAGAGGCCGCGCCCCCGCGCACTGAAGTTGCCCGTCGGCCACGACGGCAGCAGCGGTCTGATGTGGCACCGATGTGCGCCACCGAAAGGCGTGGCAGCGATCGGCTGTCGCGGTGACCTACCGCGACGGAGGAGCGGTCGTCTGCCCATCCGCGGACAGGAGTGCTCGAGTGAGCTGGCTGGCAGCGGCGGTTGCGTCGGCCTCGGCGGTGGCCGCGGGCTGGTCCACCGCGCTGATGCACTACGGGGCCTCGGGTGCAGTCCGGGGAGTCGGCGCGGGCGAGCTGGCACGTCACGTCGTGGCCGAGTGGCGGTGGTGGCTCGGAGTGGTTGCCTCGTTGCTGGGGCTCGCCCTGCACGCCACCGCACTGCACCTGGGCTCGTTGACCATCGTCCAGCCGTTGGCCGTCACTGCGCTGTTCTTCTCGATGGTGTTCCGTGACCTGCTCGACCACCGGGCACCACCGCGCGGGACCCTCGTCTGGGGTGTCATCACGGCGGTTGGGCTCGGGCTGTTCCTGACCGCAGCCGGACCGACCGGCGGCGAGGACATGCCGGATGGGCAGGCGGCCGCGCTGTTGATCGGGCTCGGGGCGGTGGGGGTGCTGGTGGCGCTGCGCGCCTCGGGGCGGTTCCCGGTGCACTCGGGTCTGTTGCTGGGGACGGCCGGAGGCATCGTGTTCGGCCTCATGGCGGGGGCGATCAAGTCCACCACCAGCGCCTGGAGCGTGGGCGAGCTGTTCACGTCGTGGCCGCTCTACGTCATGGTCGTCGTTGGTCTGAGCGGTTTCCTGCTGAACCAGCACATCTACAACCGGACCACACTGCCCGAGTCGCTACCGACGCTGAACCTGGTGAACCCGCTGGTGGCGCTGACCTTCGGCTTCGTCGTGTTCGCTGAGCGCCCGAGCGGTTCGCCGTTGTCACTGGCTCTGGAGTGCCTCGGGCTCACCGCAGTGCTGGTGGGCATCTTCGTGCTGGGACGTACCCGCGTCGATCAGCCCGACGTTGATGGCGCTGATCCTGGTCGCGGGCGTTCAGGCCCGGGCAGTCCGTAGCGCCGGGCTGGCCACGGCGACCTTCGGCCGGCGGAGCCGCCAGCCGGAAACGGAGATCCGACCAATCTGATCGCGCCACGTCGGTGACAGGGCTGGTCAGCCGTACTCCGCATTCGCCGACCCGACTCAGTACGCGGGACCTGCTCTTGCTGGTGGGGCGAGCAGCTTGCCGAGCTGTTGGAGAAGGTTGTCGCGACGCGTCTCACGCAGCCAGCCGTTGGGAAGCGAGAGTCGCACGACCCGGTGCCACGCCGAGCACACCTGCGGGACCAGCGGGCGGGCGCAGTAGTGAGGCCGTACTTCTCGAAGAGGCGCGCACCCGGGGAGCGATCTCCGAGTAGCGGTTGCTGGGCAGGTCCGGGAAGAGGTGGTGCTCGATCTGGTGGGACAGGTTCGGTCATCAGTCATCGCCCTCGTCCCGGAGATGTTGGCCGAACCGAGCATCTGGCGCAGGTACCAGTCGCCACGGCTCTCGACGGGATCGAGCTCGTCGAGCTCGAAGACCTCGACACCTTCGGGGAAGTGGCCGCACATGATCACCGAGTGCGACCACAGGTTGCGCGTCAGGTTGCGACAGCATTGGCGCCGAGCGTCGTGCGCCAGCCGCGGCCGGACAGCGCCGGCCAGACGACGTAGTCCTTGAGCACCTGCTTCGCGGCCCTCTTCAACGTCGCCCTGGCCTCGGTCTTCTTCTCCGGGGACAGCTCCGCTTGTCCCGGAGGTGATCGCCCAGGTCGAGGTCGTACATCGCGATGCCCCACTCGAAGATGCAGGCGGTGACGAGGTTCCACACCGGCTGGACGAGGTAACGCGGCTGCCACTCCTGCGCCTCGTCGACCCGCATGATCCCGTAGCCGAGGTCGTTGTCATGACCCACGATGTTGGTGAAGGTGTGGTGCACCTCGTTGTGTGCGCGCTTCCACTGCTCCGGCGGAGAGGCGTGGTCCCACTCCCAGGTGGTCGAGTGGATCTTCGGGATCTCGCATCCAGTCCCACTGGCCGTGCAGGACGTTGTGGCCGATCTCCATGTTGTCGAGGATCTTGGCGAGCGCGAGACCGGTCGCACCGACCAGCCGGGCGCCCCTGTGGCGGCTCCCGAGCAGGACCACACGACTGCCGAGCTCGAGCACCCGCTGGACCTTGATCAGGCGGCGGATGTACGACGCGTCACGCTCGCCACGGCTGTCCAGCACCCCCTGCCGGATGGCGTCCAGCTCGTTGCCGAGCTCGACCAGCTCCGCATCGGTCAGATTGCCGGGGCGGGCGGGCTTGCTCGAGACGTTTCCTCCTGCCGCCCAGTCCGCTCCGGTCCGTCGGTACATGGCGCGCTGATCCAACGCGGCGTTGGCGGCACTCACGTCCTCGGTCGTACCCCGCACGGGCTCGGTCATCCCCGAGAACCCGGACACCGGGTCTGCGCCCGCACGGTTACCAGGGTCGACTGATGCCCACCGATCCGCTGAAGTCGGGGCGCGCTCCACTGCCCATCGCGCTGACTCTTCCGCGGGGCCAACGGACCTCGACCGCGCGATGGTAACCAGCGTCGCCTCGACGGCTCTCCACCCCTGCCAGCACACAGCACACGCGAGCGCGTCATCGACGTCCGCACCGCACGAACACCGCGTTCTCTCTACCACTAGCCCAACCCCCCCCTACCCAAACCTAACCACCACCTCACCCACACACCTACCCCCACCAGTCCTAGCTGGCACTCGAGCGCCAGCGCTGGTCGCGCCAACCTGCCCCTGGTCCTGCGGAGCCCGCTGCTCGCAGCAGCCATGTGGCACCCCACCACCGCCGTCTTCGGCTCGGTCGGGTCGCCGGGACAGGGGCCACGACGGGGATGCGGCACGTGGGTTCGGGTGGTGTCCGGTCGGCTGGTCGGCGACGAATGGATCGGGTGGTCGGGGGTAAGGCAAATGTGAAGGACCACATCGGAGGTGGGCTGCGCAGCGGCGTACCCGCCCTGGAGGGAGAAGACCCGTGAGTACCGACGAGTTCGCACCATTGACGCCTGAAGAACTGGACAGCGAAGGCGTGACCGCGCTGCCTGACAAGGAAGTGATCTCGATCCTCGACCTTGCCGCCGACGTCGACCTCGCGATCGATGGCGCAGCTCCGATCGACCTCGCGGTGGCCCTCAACGCCAACGTCGTGGCCCCGATCGACGCGGCAGTGAGCGCGAACCTGCTCAGCGACGGTTCGTCCTCCCAGGCGCTGGCCGACCAAGGGGTGCAGCTCAACCAGACGATCGCGGCGGACGCGGTGGCCACCGGCATCCAGGACAGCACCATCGACCAGAGCGACACCGTCGAGGGCGGCACGCCACCTGCGACGGGCGACAACGACGAGCAGGCGATGCTCGCCGCGTCCACTGAGACCGGCGACCCGCTCGCTGACGCCGCGGCAGCGACCGGGCCCGTCGACGGCAGCGTTGTCGTGGACTCCGCGGGCAACATCCTCGGCACCCTCGACAGTGCCACCGGCAACGTCGTGGCAGCGGACGGCACCATCGTCGGCACGCTCAACGAGGCCACCGGCGTGGTGGTCGACTCGGCCGGCAATCTCATCGGAACAGTGACCGACCTCGTCGACGGCGCGACGGTGGTCGGGTCCAACGGCCAAGTCCTGGGAGTCCTCGATGCCGTAACGGGCAACGTGCTCGACGCCTCCGGCAACGTGATCGGCGTCCTCGATCCCCTGACCGGCGAGGTCCTCAACACGGTGGGTGCCGTGCTCGGCACCGTCACCGACTTCGTGGACGGCACCACCGTCCTCGACTCGGCCGGCAACGTGCATCGGCGTGCTGGACGGCGCGACGGGCAACGTGGTGGACTCCGCCGGCAACGTCATCGGCGCCCTCGATCCGATCACGGGGCAGGTCCTCGACGCCGCCGGCAACCTCCTGGGGACCGTGGGTCAGGTGCTGGACGACGTCACCGACACCCTGGACGGTCTGGACACCGGCGACCTGCTCAAGGGCGATCTGCTCAACGTGGACGTCAACGTCGATCTCGACGCCGACCTTGCAGCTCCGATCAATGGCGCCGTCGCCGCCAACGCCAACGTCGCCGCGCCCATCGACGCCGCCGTGGCCGCCAACATCCTGTCCGAGAACTCCGAGTCGACCGCGATCGCCCAGCAGGATGCGATCATCACCCAGTCGATCACCGGATCCGCCGAGGCGACCTCTGACCAGGTCTCCAGCATCGACCAGTCGTCGGTCGAGCCCGTTGACACCGACACCGCGTCGGCCGACGATCCTGCCTTCGAGGCCGCGGCCGAGGAGCCGGCCGCGGCGGACGAGCCGGCCCGAGCTGAGGACACAGTCGCCGCGACCGACACTTCCACGCAGTGAGCACGCTCGTCGACGCCCCAGCCCGCGTCGACGGCGTCCAGCTCATCGGCGAGATGGTCGGGTCCGGCTATCGGACCCGACCAGCCCTCGTGCGACGCGCCGACGGGCAGGTCCTCCAGCTCACGCCGCTGCTGTACCGGGTGCTGACGGCGGTGGACGGCCGCCGCACCTGTGCCGAGATCTCCGAGGTGGTCGGCCAGGCACTGGGCCGGAGCGTGACCGAGTCGGACGTCAGGTCGCTGGTCGACGGTCACCTGCGACCGCTCGGCCTGCTCATGCGCGCCGACGGTCTGGAGCCCGAGCTCAGGCGCACAGACCCGCTGCTAGGGCTCAAGCCCAAGGTCGCCGTGACCGACCCGCGAACCACCCGCCGGCTCACCGATCCGTTCCGGTTGCTGTTCCGGCCGGTGGTTGCCACCGTCGTTCTGTTGGGCTTCGTGGCCGTCGTGGGCTGGGTCTTCTTCGAACGGGGCCTCGGGGCGTCGGCGTACGACGCGTTCGAGCGGCCGCATCTGCTGCTGCTCGTCTTCGTCGTGTCGGTGCTCTCTGGGGGGTTCCACGAGTTCGGACACGCCGCCGCGGCCCGCTCCAGCGGTGCGCAACCAGGCGCCATGGGGGCGGGCCTGTACCTCGTCTGGCCGGCGTTCTACACCGACGTCACCGACAGCTACCGGCTGGGGCGGGCCGGCCGGATTCGAACTGACCTGGGCGGCCTCTACTTCAACGCGATCGTCGTCGTCCTCACCTTCGTGTGGTGGTGGGCGACGGGATGGGAAGCCCTGCTGCTCCTGGTCGCCACGCAGGTGCTTCAGATGACGCAGCAGCTGCTGCCCCTGCTGCGCTTCGACGGCTACCACCTCTTGGCCGACCTCGCCGGCGTCCCCGACCTCTACCATCGGATCCGGCCCACCCTGGTCGGGCTCCTGCCGCACCGCTGGAAGGCGCCGGAGAACCGGGTGCTCACTCCGTGGGCACGCGCGGTCATCACCCTGTGGGTGCTGATCACCGTCCCGATGATGGCGCTGATGTTGTTCGCCCTCGTGCAGGCTGTGCCGCGGCTCCTGGGCAGCGCCGGCGCGGTCATGCATCAGGACGCCGCCGCGGTGGCCCTCGCGTGGCGCGCGGGAGACGGCCTCGACGTCGCTGGCCACGCTCTGCAAGGGATGGGAGTAGTGCTGTCGGCCCTGGCGGGCATCCTCGTCCTCGGCAGATTCGGTTTCCGGTTCTTCGGAGGACTCGTCCGTTGGAGCCGCGGCTCGGCCGGCAAGCGGCTCATGGCGGTCGTGGTCAGCACGGCCGTGGTCACGGTGCTCACCTGGGCATGGTGGCCACAGCCGGGGACCTATCGGCCGATCCAGCCAGGGGAGCGCGGGCTCCTCGCGTCCTTCCTGCAGGAGCCTCCGGCCGAAGCCAACGCCCTGTCCCGGCCCGCGGCTGTCTTGCCCCCCGGAACGGCAGCAGAACAGCGGCTCTCCGACGACGAGCCGCTGGTGGCGGCGTTCCAGGAGGACGCGGGGCTGCCGACCGAGGACGACCCCGGGCTTGCCATCGTGCTCGTCCCGGCGGACGGCACAGGCACCGACGGTGCGAACATCGCGCCCAGCCCGAGCAGTGACCCGACGGACGACACCTGGGTCTTCCCCTTCGACCAGCCGCTGCCCCCGGGCGAAGGCGACAACCAGGCCCTCGCTGTCAACACCACCGACGACTCGGTCGCCTACGACGTCGCCTTCGCCCTGGTGTGGGCCGAGGACGACGAGGTGCTCAACGTCAACGAGGCGCACGCCTACGCCTCCTGCTCCGACTGCGTGACGGTCGCGGTTGCCTTCCAGGTCGTGCTGATCATGGACGACGCCCAGGTGATCGTCCCGCAGAACCTCGCCGTCGCAGCGAACTACGACTGCCACCGCTGCATCACCGCGGCCATCGCCAGCCAGCTGGTCCTGTCCGTTCAGGAGCAGCCGGGGCAAGCGGATCTGCTGGCCCTGGGTGCGGTGTGGAACCAGCTCCTGCAGTTCGCGAACGCGATCACGTCGTACTCGCTCATGGAGATCACCCAGCAGCTCGAGACCATCAAGTCCGAGATCGTCGCGATCCTGATGGACGCACCGCCGCTGGCGAGCGCGCCGGTTGACTCCACGCCGGCCCCGACGGGGCCGGACCCTGGTGCGGACGTGAGCGGCTCGCCCACGCCGTCCCCGTCACCCGTCGCCGAGCCCACGACGTCGACACCCACGCCGACGCCGACGGTGGAGGACACGACGACCCCGCAGTCGCCGTCGGGGGAGGACACGAGCCCGCCGTCGCCGTCTGCAGATGCCACCACGGGGTCGCCGCCGCCCCCGACTGAGCCATCGTCCGACGGCAGCTCGCCAGCCTCAGGCGAGTCACCCTGACGCGTCATCGGGCGTTCGAGCCGACCAGCGACCCTGCGTCCTCATGTCGCGCCGTCAGCCTTGCGGGACGTTGGGCCGGCGCCCAGCACAGATCCATTCTGGGGGGACCTCCGGGCTTGAGCACACAGGGCCGAGAACGTCGAGTGTTGCGGACAACGCGACCATGTCTGTGCTCTCCAGCGTCGACCTCGAGCCACCGGACGCCAGCCTTCGCATCTACGGCGACCTGGACCCTGCCGTCCACGACCGGTTGCGGGGTCACCTCGAAGACCTGCGTGATTGCGTCGACGGAGCAGTCCGCATCGACCTCGCCAACGTCACGTTCGTCGACTGCACCTGCCTCGCCCCGTGGTCTGTCGTCACGCGGGCCAGCACCCGTATGCCCCGGTAGCAGATCCTGATGACATTCCCGACCTGTCGCGGGGTACAGCAGGACCGTGACGAACCCAGAGGCATCGCGACGTCGAGCTGTGCTGTACATCGTGTTCGGCGTGCTCGTGGTCGGCCTGGGCACGATGCTCCTCATCGGCTTGATGAGCGGCGACGACACCGAGCACATCGACCCACAGAACGGACAGGTCACTCGGCTGGTCGAATGACGGCCTTCGGACGCGGGAGGGATGGCAGTTCGTGCCATCGGGTACGACGACTTCATGCGGGTGGTCGTTCTCGGAGCAACAGGCAACGTTGGCACGAGCGTGGTCGAACAACTCCTCGCGGACGATCGCGTGGATTCGGTGGTCGGAGTTGCCCGCCGTCGACCTCGGTGGTGCCCGCCCGATGTCGAATGGCTGGAACGCGACGTCGCGGGCGCGGGACTGGACGAGGCACTGGCCGATGCGGACGCGGTCATCCACCTGGCGTGGGCGTTCCAGCCGAGCCACCGGCCGGCGGAGACGTGGGAGGTCAACGTTGTCGGCACGTCCCGAGTGCTCGACGCCGTTGCGCGGTCCAGGGTGGGCGTGCTGGTCGTCGCTTCGTCAGTTGCGGCCTACTCCCCGGCGGAGAAGTCAGTCCGGGTCGATGAGTCCTGGCCGACCCACGGCTGGTCTCCAGCGGCGTACTGCCGCGAGAAGGCGTACGTGGAGCGCCTGCTAGACCACTTCGAGCTGGCGCATCCGACCTGTCGGTGGTGCGCATGCGACCGTGCTTCCTGTTCAAGCGCCCGGCGGCACCCGAGCAGCGGCGGATCTTCGGCGGCCCGCTGGCGCCGGACCGTCTTCTCGGCCGCTTCGGTCTGCCTGTGATCCCAGAGCTGCCCGGCCTGCAGGTACAGGCCATGCACACCGACGACGCCGCGAGGGCGTACGTGCAGAGCCTGCACGCTGATGTCACCGGTGCGTTCAATCTTGCCGCCCAGCCGGTGGTCGACGCCTCGGCCCTGAAGGAAGTCTTCGGTGGCCGCACGCTCCACCTCCCGGCGCGACCCGTCCGCTCAGCTGCTGCGCTTGCCTCCTGAAGGGCTCTCGAGCCCGCTGGCTTGCGGGGCTCCGGAATGCATTCCCTCGAGCTCCTCTCGGCCGCCCGTTTGTGATGCGCCCGGTGGGGTATCGAATGAAGGGGAAGGGCGATTGTCCTGGGAGGGACCACACATGGTGCAGAGCAGGCTCTCTGATGTCAGGCGATTTGTGCGCACGCGAGTGCGAGACCTGCCAGCCGACGCGACTCGGGCATGGGGCCGGGTCAGGAGCTCGGTCGCAGCAGGCCAAGCGCGCGCAGCAGCATGGATCGCCAACCGCTCCGGTGGCCGCGCCGAGCAGATTGACCCGGACAGCATGACGAAGGACGAACTGATGGCCCTGGCCCGCAAGGAAGACGTCCCCGGCCGCTCTTCCATGACGAAGGCTCAGTTGGCCGCGGCCCTTCGTAAGTTCCGCCGAAACTGACGGTTGCCTGCGCGCTTCATCAGTAGCGGCGCTCATGCCTGGCGAGCGTCAATGTCCAAGGTTGCCGCGCAGGGGATCGCGAACCGGAAAGAGTTGAGTGGGCCTCGGGTCAGCCGGCCCAAGCGCTCGCAACCGTTTCTGTCGCTCCATCGACGCGCAGGCGAATGCGATTGGGTTGGAGATCCACGGCGACAGGGTCGATCGAGATCCCGATCTCTTCGATGTTGAAGCCGAGTTCCAGGGCATGTAGCCGAGCCTTTGCGGAGGGCATGCCGACGATAGCGGCAGCGCAGGCCCGCGCAGCGTGGAACTGCACCTGGAGCGTCGTGGCAGGCCGTACCGGCACGTCGGCCGCCTTTCGATGGAGGTGGGGAACCTTCGGAGCGATGGCCCTCACCGAGAGGGCCTGAGGCTCGGCGGTCCGGGGAACGGCCCGCCGAGCCCAAGGCAGGTCAGAAGACCTTTGACTTGCTCCGACCGGTGACAGTCGAAGCGATCACGACCAGCACTGCGGCGACCGCAATCGCAACGATCCAGCGGACCCAGTCGACACCGGAACTGCCGTTGCCACCGAAGGCCGCGTAGACGAACCAACCGATGACGACGCCTCCGATGCCGCAGAGGAGCGTGAGCCAGAACGGAATGTTGTCCTTGTCGCCCGGCGCGACAAACTTGCCGAGCAGCCCGATGATGATGCCGGCGATGATGACGCCGATGATCTCCATAGCTAATCCCTCCCTCGACGGCCGCCACTCAGACAGCTGTCGAGGCTGGCGTACCCGCGCGGAGGAAAAGCATTCGCGCGCTGTGGCCAGCACCCGTCCGCTGCGCACGTTCGGATGGGTGCCTGCGTCGAGCGGGCATGACCCGCACCCCGAGGGGTACGACGGGCTCGAGGGAGATCCATCACAGGCGCTGTTCGGCGCCGGGAGGATAGGGAGCACATGTCAGCAACCACCAAGATCGCGGTCGGGGTGGCGAGTGGGTACCTGCTCGGCCGGACCAAGAAGCTCAAGCTAGCCATCACCGTTGGCAGTTTGCTCGCGGGCCGCCGTATCGCCACCAACCCGCAGGCGCTTTTGGCTCAGAGCTCGCAGTTGATCGACAAGAGCCCGGAACTGAAGAAGTTGCAGAGCCAGATCACCGGAAAGCTCTTCGATGCTGCCAAGGGTGCGGCCCTGAACACCGCAACGTCGCGACTGGAGCTGATGAGCAGCCAGCTGCGTGCCGGTCGTGACGATGACCAGTACGACGACGAGTACGAGGACGAAGACGAGCCCTACGAGGACGAGGCAGAGGCGGAAGAGGAGCCAGCCGACGAGGGCGACGAGGACGAAGCGGCGAAGAGCCCGAGGACGAAGCGGAAGAGCCCGAGGACGAAGCCGAAGAGCCCGAGGACGAAGCCGAAGAGCCCGAGGACGAAGCCGAAGAGCCCGAGGACGAAGCCGAAGAGCCCGAGGACGAAGCCGAGAGGAGCCCGAGGAAGAGGAGCCCCCCCGGCGTCGCAGGTCGTCACGGCGTGGTTCCAGTCGCCCGGTGAAGAAGTCCGCCTCGAAGCGTCCGCCCGCGAAGAAGGCCGCCACGAAGAAGTCGGCTGCCAAGAAGACCTCCGCCAGCAGCTCGTCCCAGCGGGGAGGTTCTGGCAGTTCCAGTGCCACGAAGAAGGCTGCGGCGAAGAAGGCGCCCGCCAAGAAGGCTGCGGCGAAGAAGGCGCCCGCCAAGAAGGCTGCGGCCAAGAAGGCGCCCGCCAAGAAGGCTGCGGCCAAGAAGGCGCCCGCCAAGAAGGCGGCAGCCAAGAAGACGTCCTCATCGCGAGGCGGCGCCAAGAAGGCGAGCTCCTCGCGATCGCGCAGCGGGTCCAGGAGGTAGCGAGACATGGCACGTACTGATCCGATGGACAAGTTGAAGGGCACCTCCCAGGACTTCCTCAAGGCCCTGGGCGACAAGGCTCTGGGCACTGTCACCGACAAGGTGGGTGGGCTGACCGACAAGCTGGAGGACATCGCCGGAGGCGGCCCGATCGGCAAGGCTGTCGCCAAGGGCAGCGAGGAGGCCGCGCAGGGCGGCTCGGCCGTCGGAGGCGCGCTGAAGGGCGCCGTCTCCGGGGTCAAGGACAAGATCACCGGAGGCGGAGGCGGTGGCGGCAAGGGCAGCCCGAAGGCCACGAAGGCGACCAACATCATCGAGCAGGTAGATGTCGGCGTTCCGGTGACCGTGGCCTACAACCAGTGGACCGAGTTCGGCGAGTTCCCGAGCTTCATGAAGAAGGTCGAGAACGTCGAGGCCGAGGACGACGACGCGCTCAAGTTCAAGGCCCAGATCTTCTGGTCGCACCGGTCGTGGCGGGCGCACATCCTGGAACAGGTACCCGATGAGCGGATCGTCTGGAAGTCCGAGGGCGAGAAGGGCCACGTCGACGGCTCGGTGACGTTTCACGAGATCGGTCCCAATCTGACGCGGATCCTGGTGGTTCTGGAGTACTACCCGCAGGGGTTCATGGAACGCACCGGCAACATCTGGCGCGCGCAGGGGCGTCGCGTCCGAGCAGAGCTCAAGCACTTCCGGCGTCACGTCATGACCCGCACCATCCTCGAGCCCGACGAGGTTGAAGGTTGGCGCGGGGTCATCGAGGATGGCGAGGTCGTCAAGTCTCACGAGGAAGTGGTCGAGGAAGAGGAGCAGCAGTCCGAGGAGGAGCCTGAGGACGAGTACGCCGAGGACGAGGAGTCCGAGGAGGAGCCCGAGGAGTCCGAGGAGGAGCCTGAGGACGAGTACGCCGAGGACGAGGAGTCCGAGGAGGAGCCTGAGGAGTCCGAGGAGGAGCCCGAGGACGAGTACGCCGAGGACGAGGAGTCCGAGGAGGAGCCTGAGGAGTCCGAGGAGGAGCCCGAGGACGAGTACGCCGAGGACGAGGAGTCCGAGGAGGAGCCTGAGGAGTCCGAGGAGGAGCCCGAGGACGAGTACGCCGAGGACGAGGAGGCCGAGGAGGAGCCGAGGAGGAGTCCGAGGAGGAGCCTGAGGAAGAGCAGGCCGACGACGAGTACGAGGATGAAGAAGGCGAAGAGGACGACGAGCAACCCCGACGTCGGCGCCGTCGCGCCAGTTGACCACGTCGCGAACTCTAAGGAGACACGCACATGACTGTTCAGACACAGCGTCGCAGCGGCGGCGGCTATCTCGACCGCCCCGCACCCAGCGGCTTGGCCGATGTCGTCGAAATCATCCTCGACAAGGGGATCGTGATCGACATCTACGTCCGGGTCTCGTTGGTCGGGATCGAACTGCTGACGATCGACGCACGGATCGTGATCGCCAGCGTCGACACCTACCTGCGGTTCGCGGAGGCAACCAACCGGCTCGACCTCATCGAGCAGGGCGGTGGCAAGCCGCTTGACGAGTTCATCGGCAACATGCAGGAGAGCGGCGCCGGCCGTAAGGTCAAGGGTGCCGTCAGCGGGGCGAAGAAGGCCCTCACCTCCAGCGACGATGATGACGATGAGGAACGCGGACGACGTCCCGCCAAGAAGTCGTCGTCGCGACGCAGGTCCACTGCGTGACTCGGATGGCTGAACCGGTCCTTGCAGATCCCCATCATCCGCCGGTTGACCAGGCGCTGTTCGTGTACGGAGTTGTCGAAGCGACGGCCCACCTTCCCGACGGCCTGTCGGGTCTGGATGAGGCGCCGCTGCGCAAGGTCGTACACGGTGATCTGGCCGCGGTTGTCACGTCGATCGCGGTCGACCGTCCGCCCGGGCGACGGGCTGACCTGCTCGGCTACAGCGGGACTCTCGACGCGCTGGCTGAGCGGGTGACCGTGATCCCGGTCCAGTTCGGTTCACTCCTCGAAGACGAGGAGATGGTGATCGAAGGACTGCTCGAACCACGCGGGCCCGATCTTGGGGCACTGCTGGATGAGCTCCGGGGTCGAGCGCAGTTCACGTTCCAAGCCCGCTATCTTGAGCCCGTGGTGCTGTCCGAAGTCGTCGCCACGAACCCGGACATCCGGGAGCTGAGGCGACGGACCCGCGACCTGCCGGACGAGACGGCCTATGGAGATCGGATCCGCCTGGGCGAGCTCGTCGCGCACGCCATCGACGAGAAGCGGGCCATCGATTCAGATCTGCTGCTCGACGTGATACTGCCGTTCACCGTCGCCCACACGATCCGTCCGGTGTCCGGCCTGGAACGCCTGTTGGAGATGTCGGTACTGGTGGAGAACGACCATCAGCATGCGTTCGAGCGCGCGTTGGAGACGCTTGCCGAGGGTGTCCATGAGCGTCTGCGATTGCGCCTCATGGGGCCGATGGCGCCCTATGACTTCGTGCGAGGTGTCTGATGGGCCTCTTGAGTGCGATCGCCGGGTTGCCCTTGGCGCCGTTGAGGGGCACCGTGGCCATCGCGGAACAAATCCGCCGTCAGGCAGAGGAGGAGTTCTACGACCCGGCGACCATACGCGGCGAGCTCGAGAACGTGGATCGGATGCGGGAGGCCGGCGAGCTGAGTGACGACGAGGCGACGTACTGGGAAGATGTGCTGCTGGATCGGCTGATGACGGGCCGTGAGCGGGCAAGGGAGGAGTGAGCATGGCGGCGGAGAAGACCTCCGGGACCCGTGGCAGCGCGGCCAAACGGGGTGCGTCGAAGTCGTCGGCCCGGAAGGGCGCGACGAAGACGTCCGCCACGACCGGGACGGGCGAGAAGGCCAGCTCGAAGAAGACGAGCGGCGCGCGCAAGACCTCTGCGGGATCCAGCCGGACCAGGAGCGCACCGCGTGCGGAGGCGCCCCGGCGGCCAACGGCCGCTTCCGTAGCCGAGAACGCGGCCCGACAGCTGAGAGAGCTCGCGGGCAAGGAAGTCGAGGGAGTGATCGGTCTGGAGCGCACCGACGAGGGGTGGAAGGTGCAGCTGGACGTCCTCGAGCTCCGACGGGTTCCGAACACCACCGATGTGCTCGCCTCCTACGAGGTCCTTGTCGACTCCGACGGTGAGCTGGAGGGCTACCGCCGAGTGCATCGTTATGTCCGTGGCACAGCAGACGAGGGCGGGGCATGAGCGACGCCAACCCGGTTCCAACCACCCGGCCGTATGCGAGTCAGGTCGGCCACACGGGACGTCCTCAGCCGGCCAACCTGGCCGACATCCTCGAGCGCATCCTCGACAAGGGCATCATCATCGCCGGCGACATCCAGGTGAACCTCCTCGACATCGAGCTGCTGACCATCAAGATCAGGCTGATGATCGTCTCGGTGGACAAGGCGGCCGAGATGGGAATCGACTGGTGGCGCAACGACCCGATGTTGACCACGCGCGGCCAGGATCTCGAGGAGGAGAACCGACAGCTGCGCGCACGAGTGGACGAGCTCGAGCCAGGGGAGGAAAAGCAGCAGCGTGGCTGAGACGGGACGCTACCTGTACGCCGTCAGCCGCGGGTTGGCCGACGCCGACCTGGCTGGCGTGGCCGGGCTACGCGGCGCACCGCTCGAGATCGTCTCCCACGGCGACCTCGACGCTGTGGTGAGCGACGTCCCGCTGGACGAGTTCGACGAGGTGGGCCTGAAGCAGAACCTGGAGCGCCTCCCCTGGCTTGAAGAGGTGGCCCGAGCACACGACGCAGTGGTGCACGCCGTTGCTGCCTCGCACCCAGTGGCCCCGTTGCGACTGGCCACGATCTGTCGGGCCGACGACGGTGTCCGGCAACGGCTCGAGGCGTGGCACGACGATCTCCAGCAGGTGCTGGACCGGATCGCTGGCCGTGCCGAGTGGAGCGTCAAGGTGGTCGTCCCGCCCGAGGCTCGGCCGTCCAGCTCCTCGTCAGCTGGGTCGGGCGCTGACTACCTACGACAGAAGAGGGCCGATCAACAGGCCCGCGAGGCGCAGCTCGCCGCCAGTGGTGAGCTCGGCGACGAAGTGCACCGAATCCTGGCCCCGAATGCCGTGGCCAGCAGACTTCTACCGCCCCAGGACCCCCAGCTGAGCGGGCATCGCGGGACGATGGTCCTGAACGCCGCCTACCTGGTCGAGGATCGGGAGGGCGGGGGCTTCCAGGAGCGCGTTGACGAGGTTGCCCGTGCCCACCCCGAGGTGCGCATCGAGAGCGCTGGCCCGTGGCCGCCCTACTCGTTCGCGGTCCTGGAGCAGTCATGACAACCGATGTCCAGGACGTCGCCCAGCACGACCGCGCGACCGCGCCGCGCCAGATCGCGCTCGTCGACCTGCTCGACCGACTCCTCGGGACCGGCGTCGTGTTGTCCGGAGACATCGTGATCTCGCTGGCGGGCGTCGATCTCGTACAGATCAGCCTGCGCGCACTCATCACCTCGGTGCGCGCCGAGCTCGACGGCGCTGTGACCGAGGAAGCGTGATGAGCGAACCACGCAGGCTGCCTCAGCGGCTGGAGACCGACCCCGAGAGCGTGCAGCGCGACCTGGTGAAGCTGGTGCTCACCGTGGTGGAGCTGGTGCGCCAGCTGATGGAGAGACAAGCACTACGGCGGGTCGACCAAGGCGACCTGGACGATGAACAGATCGAAGGACTGGGCCTGGGCCTCATGCACCTCGAGGAGGCCATGCAGGAGCTCAAGGACAGGTTCGACCTCACTGCAGAGGACCTCAACCTCGATCTCGGTCCGCTGGGGCCCCTGCTCGGCGAATGAGGAAAGGCGACACGCGGCGCAGCCGCGGGCGCCAGGCCTGTGCCGCGCTCAGCGAGCTCAGCGAAGGTCGCTGGACGGCGGCGGCGGAACCGAGCCGGGCTCGTCGTACCCCGTCGTGACCGGCGCTCCCGCCTCCTGACCCGGCGGAGGCGTACTGGAGGCCAGCTCCTCGTCGGCGCGCCGACGTCCGGTCTGCACGTCACGCCGGGCCTGCTCCCGGGCGTCCAGTCCCTTGCGGTAGGCATCCTCGAGCATCCGTTCGGCCACCCCGCGGCCGCCGAGCCCGAAGGCCAGGGCCAGTCCCAAGGCGATCGCGCCCATGGTGGCGGCGAAGGCGATCGTGACGATCTCCTCCGCGATCTTGAGCTGGTTGAGGATCATGAAGAGCGCGATCACCATCACGAGTGCGGGCACCACCGTCGCCGCGATCTTGCCGGTGGGTGTGTCGCCCATGACTCGGGTAACGCCTGCGGCAACGGCCCCCGCCAGCAGGGCGGCGATGACGAAGATGAGCATGGCAACGATGACGTTCGGCAGGTAGGCGAGTACCTGGTTCATGAACGTGGTCACCGCCGGAATCTGCAGTGCGCCTATCGCAGCGAACAGGAAAAAGACGAAGATCAACCAGAAGACCACCCTGGCGATGCCCCTCGCAGCACTGGCACCGGGCAGCGCCCGGTCGACGTACTTGCCAGCCTCCGACCCGCCCAGGTGGCGGTCGAGTCCCAACTTGTCGAGCAGCCTGCGGACCACCCCGGCGACGATCTTGGCCACGATGTAGCCGATGAGCAGCAGCAGCAGACAACCCACGATGTTCGGCAGGAACGCAAAGAAGGTGTCAGTCGCGTTCTGGAAACTGTCTCCGATGTCCATGTCAGGTCCCTCCCATTCGGATCGGATCGTGCTTGCGTACCCGCTCGGCCCGTCGGGAAGCCACCCCATCAGGTGAGCGGCCGGGTGGTTTTGCTCTGTACGCGATGAGTTCGAGGATGTGTGCATCGAGCGCGCTCGGCTGGGTACGACGCGAGCGAGGGACCCCAACTCCCGTGGGAGGGATCATGGCCAACGGAGCCGGCGACGACGTGCGAGCCCAGCTTCTCGAGTTACTGCTGGACAAGGTGGATGCGGATAACTACCCGTCCTCGACCATGCTCGACATCATCGAGCAGTTGATCACGCCCGAGACCGCTCCCGCGTACGCGGACGTGTTGATGGCGAAGATCGACGGTGAGAACTACCCGAGCATGTCGCTGGTGCGCCGCGTGCTGCAGTTGGCGTAAGAGCACATGAAGCCCTTCCGCTGGCTCGCAGCTGGCCTGCTCTGGATCTTGGCGGGCGTCGTCGGGCTGCTGGGAGCCGTCCTCTGCATCACAGTCATTCTGCTGCCGCTCGGAATCCCGCTCCTGATGCTCGCTCGCCGGTTCGTGCAGTTGGCCGGCAAGCTGGTGATCCCGCGCTCCGTTCGACACCCGGCCCAGGAACTCGGTGACAAGTCCTCGAAGGCGACGAAGAAGATGGGCAAGGCCGGTCGCGACACTGCCAAGAAGGGGCGCAAAGCCACGAAGGAGGCGCTGCCAAGCAGGTCGGGCCTCCTTCGCAAGAAGACGCCGGTGCCGTTGCGCCGCAAGCGGTTCTGGGAACGCTAGCGGGCCAGGATCTCCAGCCCAAGGCTCGGCGGCATGCGCGCCGTCGATGCGGGTACGACGAGATCTACATGGGTGCTACTCGTACCAGTCCTGGGGAGGGTTCATGTCCACCGACGCCATCGTGATGCTCAAGAACGACCACAAGGACATCCTGCGCGCCTTCCGTGACTTCGAGAAGGCCGGTGATCGAGCGGTCAAGGCCAAGAGCCAGATCGTTGACAACATCATCGAGCTGCTGACGGTGCACACCTACGTCGAGAACGAGGTGATGTATCCCCGGGTGCGGGAATTGGTCCCGGAGCTGGAGGACGACGTACTCGAGTCCTACGAGGAGCACCACGTCGCTGACGTGCTGGTCATGGAACTTGCCGGCATGGACGCCACGGACGAGCGGTTCACGGCCAAGACGACCGTGCTGATCGAATCCGTGCGCCACCACATCGAGGAAGAGGAGACCGAGTGGTTCCCGGAGGTGCGGAAAGCACTCGGGCGCAAGGTTCTCCAGGACCTGGGGAGGGACATGGAGCAGGCCCGGGAGCGGGCCCCACGGCGGCCATCGCAGCCCGGCGCTCTCAAGAAGACCATCGACGCTGTCCTGAGCTGACCGTGCGAGGGAACATAGCCTGACCGCCGGTGACGGCCCCGCTACCCGCGCGTCCTGATCAGCGGGGGGAGGGTTCCTCGCCGTCCCACTGGTCCTCCCGCTCGTTCCACTCGGCCCAGGTCATCTTTTCGTCCAGCTCCCAGTCAGGGTGTTCGAGCGCTGCGGTGGCGACCGCTTGCCTCGCGTTCCAGCAAGGCTCTCCCTCCATGATGCGGCTGTACTCCATGAACTGCCGCCGCGTGTACGTCGCCTGCCTCGCCTTCTCCTCGCCCTCCTGAGTGGCCATAGGTGTGGCCGTACCCCGTCTCACCGTCGGTGCCTCTCCTCAAGATTGGGGGTGCCTCGGCACACATGCGGCTGAGGCCCCCGGGGCAGACAAGCGAGGGGGCAGCACGTTGTGGCGAATAGGGGCCCCGGAACCTATGACCGTCGAGGGTGCGCGCCATGACGCGAGTCCCCGTCCGACAGTGCCTGCAAACGCCTTCGCGGCACGCCAGTAGCAGCTTCAAATCGACGCGACCCTCACGTCATGCGCACTCGGCGGAACTGTCACAGACATGTGTCCGCCGCTCGGGAACTCCCGTACGGCCTGCCGTAGCCCTCGAGGAGCCTGATGAGACAACCCACCCAGACCGGGCGACACGCGCTGACGCGGGAACAGCGACGCGACCGTACCGCCAGGGCATTGGCCATCGCTGCACGATCACGCAGCGTTGCTCGACGCGAGGCTCTGCTCGACTACGTGGTGCGCATCAACATGGAGGTCGCGCGTGAGATCGCCAGCAGGTACGGAAGCCGTGGCATCGACTCAGAGGATCTGGCCCAAGTTGCCTACGTCGCCCTGACCCGGGCGACGCGCAGCTTTCAGCCCGAGCTGGACAACGACTTCCTCGCCTATGCGGTACCGAGTATCCGCGGCGAGCTGAAGAAACACTTCCGAGACTATGGATGGGCGATCCGCCCCCCGCGCCGCATCCAGGATGCCCAGTTCCGCATCGCCCGCGCCGAGGGTGAACTAGCGCAGCTGCTCGGCCGCTCGCCCAAGCCGTCGGAGCTGGCCGCCCACCTGGGGCTCGATCTCCAGGAGGTCATCGAGGCCATGTCGGCGGACGGTTGCTTCCTTCCTTCCTCCCTCGATCGCCCAGTCTTGGGCGGCGGCGGCGACGCCGGCGACGGCGACGGACCGGCCACGATGGCCGAGCTGCTGCGCGAGGAGGACGGCGCTCACGACGCCGCCGAGGCGAGGGTCACGCTGGCCCCGCTCGTGCGTCGTCTGGAGGCGCGGGACCAGCGGATCCTCTACTTGAGGTTCGTGGAGGGCCGGACCCAACAGGAGATCGGTAGTGACATCGGGGTCACACAGATGCAGGTCTCGAGGCTGCTCACCCGGATTCTGCGCGACCTGCGCTGCGAGATTGAATCCACGCAAGGCTGCCCCGGGCCATGAACGGTGGCGCCGCACCGCCAGCCGGACGCGTCGGCTGTGGCCGGCGGCCACCGTTCTCGCCGAACGGGCCGGCTGCGAAGCACGGGCGTGATCAAGGGCTGCAGCTGAATCCGTTGGCCCGGGTAGGCCACGCTTGGCGTCGCGGGGCTGCCTTCCTTCCCTGCCCGAGCTACCGGCATGATGGTCCACGTGGAGGGATCAGGCGTGTGACTGGTGGGCCAGGTCAGGCGGTGTCTGACGCTAAGAGTCTCGAGGAGCTCGTTCCGGTGGTTCGCCGGATCGTCGGCTCCCGGATTCAGGACCCTCACGTGGTGGATGATCTCGTCCAAGAGACATTGGCGCGGGTGATGGGTGCCAGGTCTCGGGTCGAGGGCGACACGCTGGCGCCGTATGCCGCCACCACCGCACGCAACTTGGTCGCCTCGCACTTCCAAAGCCTGGCTCTAGCCCGTCGAAAAGCCCATCTGCTGGCAGAAGAGGACGTCACGCCCGGACCAGTCGACGACCTGATCGACCAAGAGGAGCAGCGGCTGATGAGCGCCGCGTTGGAGCGGCTGCCTGCGAGCGAGCGGGACATGCTGATCGCCCACGAGGTCAAGGGACTGGACATGAAGGCGCTCGCGGCGCGTCGTGACTCGACCCCGGGGGCAGTCGCCGCCGCGCTCGGCCGCATCCGAGCCAAGCTCAGGGTCGAGTACCTGCTCCTGCACGAAGACGTGGAGCCGGCAACCGACCGTTGCCGCCCAGTGCTGAGGGCCCTGTCAGCCGGCGACCGGCGCCGCCAGCGAGAGCTCGAGGCGGGAGCTCACATTCTTGCCTGCGACAGCTGCGCTCGCGTGAGCCCGCGGCTGCTCGACCGACGGACCGCGCTGCAAAGCGACCAGGAAGTCCGGATCACGGTGGCTTCCGATGCAGATGTGGTGACGGCTCGTCAGAAGGGTCGCGAGGTCGCGCTACGCCTCGGTTTCTCGCCAACCGAAGCGACCCTGTTGGCCACCGCGATCTCGGAGATGGCCCGCAACATCGTGAAGTTCGCCGTGCGCGGCGAGATCCAGATCTTCGACACCGCCGGCCACGGCCGGCCGGGGGTGTCGATCGTCGTCAGAGACGTCGGCCCCGGCATCCCAGACCTGGAAGAGGCCATGCGCGACGGCTTCAGCACCTACAACGGTCTCGGGCTGGGGCTCCCCGGCGCTCGTCGACTCATGGACGAGTTCGACGTGGTCACCGAGGCTGGCAAGGGCACAACGATCACGATGACGAAATGGCGCTCGGCGCTTGACGACTCTCCAGATGAAGCTGACAGAAGAGGCAGGCAATGACTCAGACACATGAGGATGCAGCGGGTTCCGGCGACCGGCAGATCGACGAAGGACTGCTCCGGGAGTTGGTGTCGCACTTGCGGCAGCACCGCGAAACCCTGCGGCAGGAGTGGGCAACGCGCATCACGGATGCCCACCTGCTGTCTTCCATGACGGCGCAGGAGGTCTTCTCCGAAGCCACCTCGGTCTACGACAACTACGTCGAGGTGCTCGAGACCGGCAGCGTCGAGGCGCTGCAGCACTATGCCCGCGACCTCTCCGAACGGATCATCCCCCGCGGCGTCGAGACGCACGAGGTGGTCGGCATCGTCCTCCTGCTGCGGGATGTGTTGGCGCGATCCCTCTTCGAGAAGTACCACCAGGACTTCGCGCTCTTGAATCGGGTCCTCGACGTCTACGAGCCAGCCGCGAACCGGATCGCCAACACCGTCGCTGTGAGTTTCGTCGATGAACGCGAGCGGGTGATCCGCCAGCAGCAGGACTCGATACTCGAACTGTCGACCCCGGTTCTGCAGGTACGAGAACGGCTCCTGATCCTGCCGATCATCGGCGTCCTGGACAACCAGCGCGCAAGCCAGCTGACCGAACAGCTGTTGGGCGCCATTCGGAATCACCGGGCGAAGATGGTCGTGGTGGACATCACGGGCGTCGCTGACGTGGACGAGGGGGTCGCCGACTCGCTCGTGCGCGCGGTTGACGCATCTCGGCTGATGGGAGCCGACGTCATCATCACGGGTCTCTCGTCGAAAATCGCCCAGACCCTGGTCACCATCGGAGTGGACCTCGGCAAGATGCGAACTGCAGGCGACCTTCAAGGCGGAATCGAAGAAGCCGAGCGTGAGCTCGGGTTCTATGTGACCCGGAACAGCCATGAACAACGCTGAGTCCGCCACAACGGCGCCACCGAAGGTCTCGATACTCAGCCAGGCGTCGTACCTCATCGTGTCCATCCACACGGCGCTCGACGACAGTCAGCTCATCCGGCTCCAGCATGACCTCCTCGATCAGGTAGAACGAAAGCGGGCCCGAGGAGTCGTCATCGACGTGGCGGCTCTGGACGTCCTCGACTCCTTTGCCACCCGCACCCTGACTCAGATGGCGCGGGCTTCCAAGTTGAAGGGAGCTGACACGGTGGTCGTCGGAATCGCCCCCGAGGTGGCGATGGCAATGGTCCAGTTGTCATTGCAGATGCGATTTGTGCGGACCGCGCTCGACCTCGAGGAGGGTCTGGAGCTCCTGCAGGAGCTGACCGGGGCACGCGTCGGCAGTGCAGGGGGGACAGCCGCGCATGAATGATCCGATCGACGACCTCCGGCGCGACTACACCCCCCGCTTCCTGTCCTGCCTGACCCGCTTGGACGAGACTGGCCTGACAGCTGCCTACGAGCTCGGTCGACAGTCGATCGCCCGCCATGTCGGCCTTTTGGACCTGGTCAGGGTGCACAACGAGGTCACGCTGGACGTGATGTCATCGGCGCGGAGCCTCGAGGAGGCGCAAGACCTGGCTCGAGTTGCGTCAGCCTTCCTGCTCGAGGCACTCGCGCCCTACGAGATGACACAGCGGGGATTCATGGCCGGCGACGGTCTCAGCCGGCACGCGCCAGAGCAAACCTGACCGGCTTCCGACTCGGTGAAGGACGGTCAGCCGGCGCGCGGCGGGATCGCCCGCCGCGATGGCCTCTCGGTCACGCGTCCTGTTCGCTGTCCCCAGAGGCTGGGAGCACCCCTTGGATCTCCAGCCGCTCCTCGTTCGGATTTGCGAGCTTGTCCGCATCCGCTTGCGCTGCGTCCATGTCCGCGTAGAGACCACCCGAGTCCGGTCCGTAGACATGGACTCGGTTGTGCACCGTCTGAACAATCACAAAGCCGTTTTCTCTAGCCATCTCTGCTCCCTCTCAGTTGCGCGGGGCTTGCCGCCCCGCAAGGTGTCGCGGCGGTTCACGCCTGTCGCTTGGGACCTTCGGAGCGGCCGCGGCGGATGTCCTGACCCTCGGAACGTTCCTCAGACTCTCGATCCTGCGCCTTCTCGATGGCGGAAGTGTCGCGTGGGGGCAGGCGGAGGGTTTCCTCAGCCGGCAGGCCGCTCTGAAGCTCCCGAGCGCGCTCCAGCTCGGAGTTCAGTTCGGCCCCTAAGAGCAGGGCAAGATTTGTCAGCCACACCCAGAGGAGAAACACGATGACACCCGCGAGCGTTCCGTACACCCGGTCGTAGGACGAAAAGTTGGCAACATAGAAGCCGAAGGCGACCGAGAGCAGAGCCCAGATGACGATGGCCACGATGGCGCCGATGCTCACCCAGCGGAAAGCGGGTTGCTTGAGGTTCGGCGTTGCGTAGTAGAGCAAGGCGACGATCGCGATCACGACGAGAAGCAGCAGCGGCCACTTCGCGATCTGCCATGCCAGGACGGTGGCCGTGCCCAGACCGATGGCGTCGCCGACCGCCTTGGCAACTGGACCGGTGAGGACCAGCGCCACCAGCACGACAGCCGTCAACACGATCAGGACCATCGTGACCAACAGCATCATCGGCCGCCGCTTCCAGATGGGTCGTCCTTCGTCGACGCCGTAGATGTGGTTCAGCGCACGGCCGAAGGCGTCGACGTATGCACTGGCGGCCCACAAGGCGCCGGCGAGCCCCAGAACCATGGCGAGCCCGGCGCTCTGCGATGAAGCCAGTTGCTCCAGCGTCGGCTGGATGCTGTCGACGATCGACGTCCCGCCCAGGTCCTCGACGATCCCGAGGACTGCATCGACGGCCTCTGTCCCTTGGCCAACAAGCCCGAGCAACGAGGTCACGGCAAGGGCGGCCGGGAAGAGCGCGAGGATCGAGTAGTAGGTCAGTGCGGCTGCCAGATCGGTGCATTGGTCAGTCATGCACCCGCGGATCGCCTTTCGGAGCAGGAAGCGGACGGACCGCCCCTCGAGCTCTGTGGGTGAGTCGAGGAGCCTGTCGTCGTCGGGCTCCACGGGCTTCGGGCTGCTCGCTGAGTCCCGCACCTGGGCCATGTTGACGTCGTGCCCCTCCGAGCGGAACTCATGCGCCAGGCAGGAGGAGGACGGAGCGAAATCGTTGGGTCCTGGGCGACCCGATGGTGGTCGCCCCCGGGACAATGTCTGCCGCGGACGGCAGGGCTGGTTCGGGGCGCGCCTGAGGGCTCAGGGTGTGGGCTGGTCTCGGAAGGCCTCCGCGGTGATGTACCTGTCCAGCACGGCGGAGGATTCTGGCCACGACGCGAGCCACGCGGCGACGGCGTCTGGGTGTCGACTCTCGAGCTCGGCCAGACACTCTTGACGCGCACGGACGATCGCAGCCTTCTCGATCGGGCCGCTGGCGGCGCCCAGCCACGTGAAGCTCAGGCGCCAGATCCGACACAGTTCCAAATCGGACATTTCTCGGTCTGGCCACGGGCGTGTGTTGGCCAGCAGTGACGCTCGTGGGTCGCCTCGAGTGATCGTGACTGACCGGAGGCGGCCGACTGTCCACGGGGAACTAGCGCCGCATAGCAACAGAACGAGGAGCGCGGACGCCCCCTGCACCTCCGCGAGAGCGATGAGTCCGACCGCTCCCAGTCCCACTGCACATCCTTGGCGCAGCGCAACCACGACGATCAGGCTGGACGAGTGGCCGGCCCACACCGGTGCTCGACAGCAGGCGGCGATGCCGGCGGTCGCGCCAGCCACCGTGACATAGAGCGCGATGGTTCTCGGAATCCCCCACAAGACACAGGCCAAACCGCAGTGGACGAGCGCCACCGTGCCCCACGCGCCGAGCCAGACGGCACGGTAGTCATTCATGACACGCGACGAGACCCATCGGTCTCATCCCTCGTGTTTGTGCTTGGACATCACGTCCACCTTGACAGCTCGCTGTTTCATGCACCCTTGAACAGTCCCTCTATGAGCCGCGTACCCGCCCTCGTGCTCTCATGCATGGGCACTGTGGTGCCGCAGCTCGGGGTAGCGGTGGCGTGTCCCGCGCGCGCGTCACCCGGAACTGAGCCGTCCTTGAACCGTGGTGCGGGGCCGACAGGGATGCCACTGAGTCACCTGGGCTCATTGTTGACCTCGCTGGAGCCAGGACTTCTCGCTGCGGACTGCTTCTTGTGCCAGGAGCTGGCGTGGGTCGGCCATCTCCGGGCTTCGGTCGGCGAGTTGCTTGGCCAGGGTCATCGCGATCGAGAGGAGTTCAATGAGGGCTTGCTCGCCGCGGCCGGACCCGACCAGCTGGGCGGGGAGATCGGTGGAGTGTCCGTGAGCCTGTTGGTCGATGAGCCGGATGCAGTCGTCGACCAAGTCGGCATCGTCGGTCGTCGCGGTGGCGTGGACCAAGTCGCGCGGCAGGCGCGCGTGCTCGAGTCCTTGGTCTTGGTTGTGGGCGAGCCTGCGCAACCGATGTCCTGCCGTGGAGGCCATCATGTGCAGGGAGGCCAGTCCGTGGAGGTGGTAAGCCTCCTGCACTTCAGCATGCACGTGCCAGGCGTCAGCCGCCGGCTCCCATGCCATGGTTTCGACGAGGCGGAGCTGTTGTCCGAGGGCATGGATGAGGTCGGGTGTGGGATGCAGTGCCATACGCCGCCTCCTCCCCGTCTGCTGGTGCAGGGACCCCGGCGGCCGCATCGGGCCACGCGGTTCCCCCGAGGCCCCGCGAGCGGTCGGTCACGATTGCGACCGCCGACTACGACCGCCGTGCCCACTCGACGGGAGGCCAAACGTTGCAGGTAGCCGAGACGAGTCCTCGGTCGCCGGTTGCCTGCCGAGTTCCGCACGCAACTCGATACAGCTGGGTGCCGCGGTTTAGCGTCCCTCGCGGGATTCGGGGAGGACCCCGAGGAGTTCGTCGATCTGTTGGTTGGACAAGGGCTGGTCAGTCGCAGCGGCGGCCGCCATCAACTTCACCAGGAGCGCGATCTCCTCGATCTGGCTTCCTGAGTCGAGGTTGAAGTCGAACGGATCTCCGGGCACAAGGAACCTCCTTTTCCACAGGAGGGGGATGCCCGTGAGGGTGGCCGGCGGGCGATGACCGTCGTGGATCTCGCAGATGGTGCAGACGCCCGAGGTGGTGGCGCCGTTCCTGTCGGCGCCACCACGAGGGGTCAGACCCCCGACCGGAGGACGTCGAGGATGCGGTCCAGCAACCGGACCAGCCTGCCGAGCTGTCCGCTCAGGCCTCCGTCGAGGAGACCGGTGACCGCGCACAGCAGGTTGCCGAGCAGGTTGCCCGCCCCCGATACCGCGACGATGTCGAGCACCACGCGGTCCAGGTGGACCTGGAGACCGAGCAGGTCGAGGTCGAGGGGTGCGAGGACGAGGTGCAAGATGTCGCAGGTCGCCCGGTTCTGCACAGCCGCGCGGGCGGTGGCCGGTTCGCCGTTGATCGACTTGACCCTCATGGTCCGCAGCGCGGTGAACGTGCTCCTGGAGCCGTTGGCGTGGTGCACGACTCCCTGCACCAGCCCGCGGACCCTGACCTTCCCGTTCTTCTTCGAGAACTCCAGCGGGATGAACTTGCCGGTCACCTGACGGCCGCTGGCCGTCGTCCCCACGACCCGCGACTTGATCTTCCCCTTGGCGTTCTTCGCCACGACGCCCTTCGCTGCGGTCACGGTCGACCGCTCGGACGCCGACTTGTTGCCGACACTGGCCACGCCCCCGGAGACCAGCGTCATCGATGCCGTCACCGCCAGCGCGACGACGAGCGCGACGGTGCGCGCGTATCGATACCTCATATGGGTTTCTCCCTCCAACAAACCGGCAATGTGCCGGCGGCGCCGCGAACACGGCGTCTGGCCGCGCGTACCCCGCGCGATCAGGCGAAAACCTGGCCGTCTCGCGGGTGAACTTCGGCCCTGGCGGATGCCACAGAACCCAGTTGGAAAGTCCTCGCGCGGTGGCTCGCAGGAGCTTTCACCCAAGCGGGTGAAACCCACTCGGCGTTCGGACGCCAAGGTTTTCGGCTCGCCCGCCGCGGGTACGTGACTCATCGAGCGAGTGATGGCGCTCGGCCCACCCACACCAGCTTGGGCAGGAATGCTTGATCTGGAAGGAGCGGAGAAGCATGAATGCGCCATCAAGTCTCGAGCCCTTGGACCCCTCCCCAGAAGATCGCCGAGCGTGCACCGCTCGAGCCCTTCGAGATGCAGCAAGAGCTCGCAGCGCGAGTCAACGGGCCGAGCTTCTTGAGTACGTCGTCCGCCTCAACATGGGCCTTGCTCGAAGTGTTGCCCGTCGTTACAGGCACCGGGGGATCGAGGCCGAGGATCTCTGCCAGGTCGCCTATGCCGCGCTGGCCCGGGCGGCACGCGCCTTCGATCCAGCCCGGGACAAGGACTTCATCTCGTATGCCGTTCCCACGATCCGCGGCGAGCTGAAGAAGCACTTCCGGGACCTCGGCTGGGTCGTGCGCCCCCCTCGCCGCGTCCAGGAGATCCAGGCGGCCGTCATTCGCGCAGAAGGCGAGTTGGTTCAGCAGGCCGGACGTTCTCCGCGTCCCTCGGAGATTGCGGAGCACCTGGGAGTCGACGTGGGGCTCGTGATCGAAGCGATGTCCGCAGACGGATGCTTCGCTCCGGCGTCCCTGGATCGGCTCGTCCCGCGAGGCGACACGGCTCTCGCGCTTGTCGACATGATGGGTGTGGAGGATCGGTCGATGGCGTTGGCTGAGGAGCGCCTGAGCTTGGCGCCGTTGCTGCGGGCGTTGAGCGAAAGGGATCGCCGGATCCTCTACATGAGGTTCTACGAGGAGCGCACTCAGCAGGAGATCGGCGACTTCATAGGCGTCACTCAGATGCAGGTGTCACGGCTCCTGACGCGGATCATGCGGGACTTGCGCGCGGGGCTCACCGAGGAGGGCCAGCACCCGGTCGCCTCGTGACGCCGGCGGCCGGCCTGCGAGGACGGCCGCGAAAGGCACTCCGCGCCGGCAACCTCACCCGTGACACGTCGTCGAGAAGGCATCTTCGCCCGGAAGGGTGGGTCTGGCCCGAGGCGGCCGGGGGTACCTCGGGGCCTCACCGGCGCAGGAGGAGCCCATGGACCCGAGGAAACCCGCCAAGGCAGCCAAGAAGGCGGTCGCGGAGACGGCTGATGCACTCGCCGAGAAGGCGGCTGCTCTGCTCGAGAAGCCGATTCCGGGAGCGCCCGGAAGCGAGCCACCGACGGTAGAGGAGCCGACCAAAGCCAGGGGTCCCCTGCCCCCGAAGCCCGACCAGGCCGCCCCCGAGGCGCGGAGCGCCACCGGGCGTGACGCCGGCGGCGACCCGTCGGCTCGTGCGCAGCAGGGTGAGTTCCTGACCACCTCGCAGGGCGCCCGGCTGCGCGACACCGACCACTCGCTGAAGGCCGGGCCACGCGGTCCGACCCTGCTGCAGGACCATCACCTGCGGGAGAAGATCACGCACTTCGACCACGAGCGCATACCGGAGCGGGTCGTGCATGCCCGGGGTGCGGGCGCCCACGGCGTCTTCGTGGGCTACGGCACCGCCGGTACGGTCACGACGGCCGGCTTCCTGGCCGAGGACAAGGAGACGCCGGTCTTCGTCAGGTTCTCCACAGTGCTCGGCTCGCGAGGATCCGCCGACACCGTGCGCGACACCCGCGGTTTCGCGACGAAGTTCTACTCCGACGAGGGAACCTTCGACCTGGTGGGCAACAACATCCCGGTCTTCTTCATCCAGGATGGCATCAAGTTCCCGGACGTCATCCACGCTGGCAAGCCGCACCCCGACCGGGAGATCCCCCAGGCACAGAGCGCTCACGACACGTTCTGGGACTTCGTGTCCCTGCACACCGAGGCGCAGCACCACACCATGTGGAACATGTCCGACCGCGGCATCCCGCGCTCGTACCGGACGATGGAGGGCTTCGGGGTGCACACATTCCGGTGCGTCAATGCCGACGGCGAGACCTCCCTGGTCAAGTTCCACTGGAAGCCCAGGCTCGGCGTGCACTCCCTGGTCTGGGAGGAGGCCCAGCTGCTCGGCGGGCTGGACCCGGACTTCCACCGCCGCGACCTGTACGACGCCATCGAGTCCGGCGCCTATCCCGCCTGGGAGCTGGGCATCCAGGTGTTCCCGGACATCCCCGAGCAGACCTTCGAGGGGATCGACCTGCTGGATCCGACCAAGATCGTGCCGGAGGAGCTGGCGCCAGTGCAGCCGATCGGGATGCTGACCCTGACCCACAACCCGACGAACTTCTTCGCCGAGACCGAGCAGGTGGCGTTCCATGTGGGGCACCTGCCGCCCGGGATCGACGTCACCGATGACCCGCTCCTCCAGGCCCGCCTGTTCTCCTACGTCGACACACAGCTCACGCGGCTGGGCGGACCGAACTTCTCCCAGATCCCGATCAACCGTCCGCACGCGCCGGTCAACGACATGCTCCGCGACGGCTTTCACCAGCACGCCGACCACGTCGGGGTGGCGCCGTACCGGCCGAACTCGCTGGATGGTGGGTGCCCCTTCCACGCCGGACTCGACGACCGCCCGTTCGTCGACCTACCGGTCACGGTTCCCGCGGCGACGAAGGTGCGGGAGAACCCGGCGTCGTACGACGACCACTTCAGCCAGGTTCGTCTCTTCTGGAAGAGCATGACCCCGGTCGAGCAGGAGCACATCGTGCTCGCGTACACCTTCGAGCTCGGCAAGTGCTACGAGCAGGCCGTCAAGGAACGGCAGCTGCTGGCGCTGGCCAACATCGACACGGACCTGTGCGCCCAGGTGGCCCAGGGACTGGGGCTCCCGGCCCCAGAGCCGACCGTCGAGTACGCCGACCCCGAACCCAGCCCGGCCCTGTCGCAGCTGGGTGAGACCTGGCCCGCCGACGGACGGATGATCGGGATCGTCGCAGACCCCGACGGCGACCTGGACGCCGTGGACGACGTGCGACGCGCAGTCCTGTCCGCGGGCATGGTCCCGCTGGTCATCGGCCCGCACGGCGGGGACCTCGGGAACGGAGTCGTCGCGCAACGCACCTTCGGCACCGCGCGCTCCGTGGAGTTCGACGCCGTCCTCGTCGGCGGCGCGGCGCCGCCTGCACCCGACGCCGTTGTGAGCCGCGACAGCAAGGCCGGTGACGCGGCCACAACCGGCACCGATCCTCGCGTCGTGCTGCTGCTCGAGGAGTGCTTCCGGCACTCCAAGGCCATCGGTGCCTGGGGCGTCGGGGTTCCCGTGCTCGAGGCCGCCCGATGCGCCGGGGAAGGGGTGGTCTCGAGCGAAACCGCCTCCGAGGTAGTCACGCAGGTCCACGAGCTGCTCGGCTCACACCGGGTATGGGAACGCTTCGTCACCACGCGCTAGGTGTCGTCGGGCTGGGGTGTTGAAGTGCAGCCACGTGGGAGCAGAAACACCGCCGCGACCACGGTCGGACGTTCGTGGAGTTCATCTGGCATGGCACTCCCGTTTCCGACACCGGCAGAGCACTCGACGCCACCGGTGGTGATGTCGCGGGCGGCGCTGGCCAACCTGTTTTCGATTGTCGGTGCGCCGCGTGTGTGCCGGCGGTAGCTCCAGTTTCACAGGCAGTAGTTCGTCGGCGCCGTCACTGAGGGGGTCAGTCGCCGGGCCACTCACCGGTCCAGCGCTCGAAGACCCGGGCGCCTCCGCGGTTGATGAGAGCGCGGACGACGGAGAAGATGGCGCCCTGGACCAGGGCCGCGACCAGGATCTTGCGCAGCCGGTACTCCGATTCCAGCGGCTTCGGCGGGTCGTCGGAGCTGTCCGGGTCCAGACGCTTCCACACCTGCTGGAAGACCTGGCCGGCGATCAGCCCGCCGAGCAGGCTGGCGACCAACCCCCAGGGTCGGTAGAGGATCTTCGCGGACTTGCTGCTCTGCTTCTCAGACTTCATGGCGTCCTTCCCTTCGCGGCATGTTCGTCGGACCGGGTGGTGCTGTCGCCGCCGTGATCTGGGTCCTGGTCTCCGCCTGGGTGGCCGTGGGTGAGTCGGATGCGGCGGCCGTGCTCGACGTCGGCGCGCTCCTTCTCCGCCGCCTTGTCGCTCGCGCGGGTGTCGCGGGCGGGCAGCTGGATGGTCTCCTCCGCGGGCATGCCGGCCTGGAGCTCGCGGCCGCGTTCGAGCTCGGCATCGAGCTCGGCGCCGAACAGCAGCGCGAGATTGGTGATCCACAGCCAGAGGAGGAACACGATGACGCCGGCGAGTGACCCGTAGGTCTTGTTGTAGCTGGAGAAGTTGGCGACGTAGAGCCCGAAAGCGGCCGAGGCAAGCAGCCAGGTGAGGATGGCGACGATGGCGCCGATGCTGATCCAGCGGAACTTGGGCTGCCGGACGTTGGGGGTCGCGTAGTAGAGCAGCGCAACGATGATGACGACCACGGCGAGCAGGACCGGCCACTTGGCGATGTTCCAGACGGTCACCACGCTGGAGCCGAGGCCGATGGCATGACCGACCGCCTCCGCGGCCGGGCCGGTGAGGACCAGGCCGAGCGCGACGAGGGCGGTCAGGACGACGGTGATGAGGGTGACCAGCAGCATCGCGGGACGCAGCTTCCAGATGGGCCTGCCCTCGTCGGTCTCGTAGACCCGGTTCATGCCGCGACCGAAAGCGCTGACGTACCCCGAGGCGGACCACAGAGCGGTGGCGAGCCCGAGGATCAGGGCCAGCCCTGCGTTGGGCGTGTTGCTCAGCTGCCTCAGGGTGGGCTCGAAGGTTTCGGCGGCGCTGGAGGCCCCGAGGTCGCGCAGGATCTGCAGGAGCGTGTCGACCGTACTCGGGCCCTGACCGACGAGACCGACCAGCGACAGGATCGCGATCGCGGCGGGGAACAGCGCAAGCACCGAGTAGTACGTCAGCGCGGCGGCCAGGTCGGTGCACTGGTCGTCGGAGAACTCCCGGACTGTCTTGCGTACGACGTAGACCCACGACTGCTTGGTCAGGTCGCCGGGGGAGTCCGGCTTGTCCGCTGCCTCATGACTGGCCTCATCACGTTGCTCGCTCGTGGGCGCGCCGTCGTCGTCTCGCGTCGCTTCGTCATCGGCGTCCGTGCGGGCGCGCTTGCCGGACATCAGCGCGAACGCCGCCGGCTCCGGCGCCTGCTCGGCCGCTTGGAGGGCCGCAGCCACGCTCTGACCAGGATCACGGCGGCGATGGCGGCAAGCACACCCCCGCCGGCGCCCAGGGCCGCCGGTCGGGGTTTGCCATCGACGCCGACGAGGTGCTGGCGCGCCGACTGCACCTGGACGGTTGCGGCGTCCTTGACCTCGGTGGCGCGGTTGCGGACGCGCGTCTTCACGTCGAGCTTGGCGGTGAGCTGGTCGACGGTGTCCGCCAGATCCTCGCGGGTGCGGGCGATGTCGGCCTCGAGGTCGGCCATCTCGGGGGTCGAGTTGACCGCGGCGGCGTTGTCACTGTTCTCGCTGCCCGTGGGGCCAGCATTCTTCTCGCTCATGGTTGACACTCCTGCAGTCGATGGGGCGAAGGGTTTGGTTTGCCGCACGGCCGCTGGCAAGGGCCGAGCGGCCGGTCCGGCGCGTCAGAGCGGGCCGGAGGCCTGGTCAGTGGTCGCTGGGGTGGCGAACGGCGTCGATGTCGCGTTTGACGCCCTCGACGGCCACCGTCGGGACCGGAGGAACAGCCTCCTGAACGCGCTTCTTGCCCACCAGCGCTGCGACGCCGGCGGCGGCCAGCAGCACGATCCCGATGATGAGGGCCGCGAGCCAGGCGTCCATAGCGAGGGCGAGCGCAAGGATGGCGGTGGCGATGAGGACACCGACGCCGTACAGCGCCAGCAGGCCCGCGGCCCCGAACATGCCGACACCGAGCCCGGCCTTCTTCGCCTTCCCGCTCATCTCCAGCTGCGCCAGCCGTAGCTCGTCGCGTACCAGCTGGGACACCTCAGCGGACAACCGGGAAACCAGTTCACCGGTCGAGGGCTCTTCAGCATCGGCGTGCACGCCGGTGGACGACGGCGACGCGGAGCCGCTGCGGGTCGGCGGCGTGGCTCACGACGTTCCGCTTCCGGTGCCGGAACCGGTCGGCGAGCCGGACCCGGCGCTGGCTCCGGTGGGGCCACTCTCGGTGCCAGCCCCCGACACACGCCTCGAATCCGAATCGGCTCCGTTGCCGTTGCTCTTGCCGCTGCCGTTTCGCGTGACAAGTTGCTGCGCCCGGTCTGCCTTCTCCTTGACCACCTGCTGCGCCTGACCGGCCCTCTCCTGGACCCGCGGGTCACTCCACAGCTCCTGGGCCCTGCCCGCGATCTGGTCGTACCGCTCTCGACCTGCCCGTGCGCCGAGTACATACCCGGCACCGAACCCGACGACCCACGTCAATCTTCCCAACATCTGACCCTCCCCGAGTCTCGTCGCACCCGATCCCGCCTTCCGGGACCGTTTACGACGTAAACGTGCAATACATCTCCGTGCCCACCAGCCCCGGCCGCATACCACCCCTTCGGGTTTTTTTCGGTCCGGTCGGCCCGACACACTGGCCGCCACGGGGTACCTACCAGCGGCAAACGGAGGAGGAGGCCCATGGCCGACAGGCCGGAAGACCCACCCGACACCTCCGCGTCACCGTCCCTGGACGGGGACGCCGCCGTCGTCCGCGGTGACGAGCCTCCGTCGGCACGGGTGCCGTTGAGCCGCGACCGCATCGTCGACACCGCACTGGCGTTCATCGACGACCAAGGACTGCCCGGCCTGTCGATGCGGAGACTGGGGACGATGCTCGGGGTCGAGGCGATGGCGCTGTACAGGTACGTCCCCGGTCGAGAGCAGCTGCTCGATGCCGTGGTCGAACGCATCGTCGACGGCATGGCCAGTGATCCGGACGTGCCCGAGCGTCCCGACTACGGGTGGCAGGACTACCTGCAGCGACTCGCGCACGGCATCCGACGCGTCGCGCTCGCCCATCCGAAGGCGTTCCCGCTGGTCGCGTCCAGGCCGGCGGAGGCTCCGTGGCTGCGTCCGCCGCTGAGGAGCCTGCGCTGGGTGGAGTCCTTCCTCGAGGGCTTGGCGCACGAAGGCTTCAGCGACGCCGCGTGCGCGGAGGCGTACCGGGCGTTCACCAGCTTCCTCCTCGGTCATCTCCTGCTGGAGGCTGCCGCGCTGGGAGCCGACCTCGGACCTCTCGACGTGGTCGAGGAGGACGCCGACGAGACGCTCGCCCCCTATCCGCACGTACGGCGACTGCGAGAACCACTGCGCGAGGACCACTCCGCGACCGAGTTCGAGGACTCACTCGAGAACCTGCTGCAACGCCTGGCGCTCATCCGCACCGAGAACTGACCCCAGGTGGGCGCTGCAGGTCAGCCGACAGATGGAGCCGAAGGGCCCGACGGCTGGACTCCGCCGGCGACCGCCGCGGCGTACGCCAACGAGAGAAGCGCACGCCGACACAGCTGGGAATGCGGAGTGTTGGTCTTGAGCAACTGGACGCGGGCGCGTCGGAGCAGGTCAGGGTCCGCGGTTGCGGACTCGAGGAGCGCCTGGCCAGCCGCTGCGGCCGTCCAGTCGCGGCTCATGGCGAGATGCACAGCCTGGGCGACGATCTGCTCGATCGTGCTCGGTCCGGCTGTTGGCAGTGCGGGTGAGTGGATGTCGGCACTCATCGTTTCCTCCCAGGCATCCGGGTCAACACCGCCAGCGGACTCACAAGCACCGCTTGGCTGCCGTGAACGTAAAGGACCGAACAGTCGTGCCGCTACCACCGTTGGGGTGAGGTGAGGCGGGTCGGTGAGGGACGCGCGATGTTCGACAGAGCCGTCTGACCGGCGCGCGACGCCGGGCGGTGCCGACCTCTGCATGACCTTGGGACACCCGGGTACGACATCGGGATTGAAGATTGAGAGTCGAAGCGACGAGAGGAACTGTTGTGGGAAAGGCCAAGAACCAGGCGAAGGACGCCAAGGGCAAGACCAAGGAGGCCGCAGGCGCGACGACCGGCAACGACAGCCTGAAGGCCAAGGGCAAGGGTGCCCAGGCCAAGGCGAAGGCCAAGGAGGCAGGTCGCCACACCGAGGAAGCGGCGAAGAACGTCAAGGACACCCTCAAGCCCCGATAAGGACCACAAGGCTCCACCCATCGACACGGCGCTTCCGCCGACCAGTTCGGACGCCCCATCCTGGAAGCCGCCGATGAGCCGTCACGCCCAGCGCCGGTAGCCGTACGCAGTGAGTCGCTCGAGGTGATGGACGGGGTGGAGCAGTTGGCTGCCGGAAGGCTGCAGGCGCTCCCGCACCACACCGCGCTCTGCCCGTGCATCGACCCGATCTCGTGGTGGTTTCGAACCGACGCAGGTCCGGCACGGGTGGTGGCCCCCAGCCACGGCGGCCGGGGCCCTCCTTGGTCGTAGTGGCTCGGCGCGACTCGCCGCCGCGCAGTCACGCCTCGTCACCGTGCCCAACGCTGCCGGCGAGCGGCGTCGGCTCAGCGCCCGGTGATGTAGTGAGCGGCGTCGAACCCGGAGCCTCCGTGCGTGTCTTCTTCGGTGTCGGTGGCTGCATGCTCGTCCAGCCAGACGATCGCTGCGTCGACGTGGCGGCTCGCAGCCAGGGCGTAGGCGATGATGTTCGCCTCCGCACAGGTGAAGTAGGGGCCGACCCGCTCGGCCGTATCGCGGCGGCCGAAGACCCGTGCCAAGCCGTCGAGCGCCTTGTCCAGGTCACGGCCTTCGTCGCGCCCGGCGCGAAGCATGCGGATCAAGGCAGGATCAACACCCATGATGCTGCTGGAGTACCCCCAAACGCCGCAGACCATTACTCATCAGACACATGGCGTCCTGGCCCCTGCCGCGAAAGGCGCCCCGGATCGTCGCCGCGCGGCTCGAGGGCACTGGCCGGGGTCGCGTGATGCGCTGTGAACCAGGGCATGGAGTGAGTGACACTGCCTGCCCCGGGTTTTTCGGCTGTCCCGAGACGAAGTAGCCCAACGTCCTAGGCGTTCATGCCCAGCGTTGGCCGTTCAACCTGCTCTCGTAGGCAACATCGGCGTTGAGCCTTTCACTGAGCCCGCAGGGCAGCGCGGTGCGTTGATCCGCCGCCGATGGGTACTGCCCAAATGCGTGCTCGTCGACGTCTTTCCTTCGGGTGAGACACGCTCACGCCCGTGGGTGCGAGCGCGGCGAGCACGCCCGTCGCCGACGCATGGCGCAGTCTGTCCACCGACGATGCGAGTCGGACCGCCGCACATGACTATCGAGGCCGAGCCCCTCTGAGCCCCGTCGCAGCCGCATGCGTGGGCGAGTGAGGCCGGCTCGATGCTTGTCAAATGTCGTGGTGGGTACGTCGCGCCAGTGGCTCTCTGGGGAGGGGGTGCGTGATCGAGGGACCAAGGGAGTCGATGGATGCGCGAGCAGGGGTCGGGGTATCTGGCGCGACCGGCGCCCAGCGGCCTCGCCGATGTCGTCGAGATCATCCTCGACAAGGGCATCGTGATCGACGCCTATGCTCGGGTCTCGCTGGTCGGGATCGAGCTGTTGACCATCGATGCGCGCATCGTGGTGGCGAGCGTCGATACCTATCTGCGGTTCGCGGAGGCCACGAACCGGCTCGACCTGAGCGACAAGGGCGGCAAGACCCCGGTCGACCTGCTCACGGAGGGCGTCGGGGAGGTGACCGAGAAGGTGGCGAGCACGGTGGTGGAGCGCAAGGTGGAGAACGTGGCAGGGCCCATCAAGAGCGCCGTCGGCGGCACGGTCCGCAAGGTGGCGGACAAGGCCGATGACCTCGTCGATGACCTGGCCGAGGGGCCTCGCTCCGAGGAGTAGGTGTGCCGGACGCCTCGATACCGAAGCAACCCGGTCGGGGTGCCCCGCGCAGTGACCCTCCCCGGCGGCTGAGGATGACCGGGGCGGCACCTGCCACCCCGGACCGGAAGAAGTGACAGGAGGTAGACGATGATCGAGATCAAGAATCGACTGAAGGGTGTCACGGACAAAGAGGAGTGGGCAGCCCGCGGTGCCTCGTTCGTGGCGAAGGTCAAGGCCACCAAGGCGGTGTGGTTCCCACCCAAGCCCGTAGATACCGGGGCGAAGGCTGCGTCGACGGGTAAGAAGGCAACCAGTCGGGCCGCCACGAAGACGACGGGCGCCGCCAAGAAGGCAACCGGCGGCACCGAATAGGCGACCCCCCGTACGCCGGGCGAAGGCATGACGGGCTCGGGTGGGTGGGCCGGGTCTCGGGCCTCCGCTAGCCGATCAGGAACATTCCCCACGCAATCGCCGCGACGGTGAGCATGAAGGCCATGAAGACCAGCGCCCATCCTCCCGGCGGGTCCATGTCGGCATCACCGTGCAGTCCAGGATCCAGCCCGACCGGGCCGGACCGCCAGTGCCGGCCCGGATGCGCGGGCACCCACCCCTCCGCACCACCGAATTTTACGGACCAGGCGTGCCGGCGCTCATGCCTAGAGGGGTGAGACCGCAGGGCGACCACGTGGCGCCCCTCAGAAATCTCCTCTGTCCGCGCACCGGCAAGTGGGCTCTTCGTGACCGGCCTGCCTTCTCTGGCCAGGTGAGTGCCGGCGGGACGTCGGCGTGAATGCATTACCGGGCTGGGGGAACGACGAAAAGTGACGGCGCTTACGGGAGGAGGAGCCGGTGGCTGAGGACCAGTTCGACGTAGATCTGGAGGACGAGGAGCTCCTCGAGGAGGTGGAGCTGACCACGGACCTGATCGTGGCCGCGAGCGAGACCGACGGGCGGCTCCCCCAGGACCGGATCGACGAGATCCTCGGGGTGCCCATTCCCAAGCCACGCTCCGGCGGCTAGTACACACACGCCCGACATGATCGGGATAGAGATCTCAGATCGGGGACTCGCGTACAGGACTCAGCCTCCTCGGCGTTGCGGCTCCGGCCGGTCGTGCCACCGGGCAGGGTGACCTCAAACCGAGAAGCGAGTGCGGGTCGGGATCAGCGCTCGTGACAACCGCCTACCCACAGTGGAGACTGACGGCGATGCCGAACCAGCTCCACGACGACACGATTTGGAAGGAACGAGATTCGTGACGACAAAGAGCGACTTCTCTGCAGAGGAGTGGACCCGGATCCTGCGCGCCCCATTCGTCGCCGGTCTGGCGATCACCCTGGCCGACCGCGGCGGTCCCATCGAGGCCGCAAAAGAGACGATGGCGACGCTGAAGTCCGCCACCAACCCGCCGAGCCGCGAGCAGTTGCTGGCGGAGGTGGCGCTCGAGATCCAGGCCATGACTCAGGAGCGCCGTCATCCCCTCAAGGGATTCCGCCCGACGGATGGAGACCAAGTGCTTGCCGAGCTGCGGTCGGTCAAGTCGCTCGTGGCGGCCAAGGCGGAGCCCGAGGAGGCGGAGGCGTACGGCACGTGGTTGGTCGCAAGCGCCCAGGCTGCCGCCGATGCCGCCAAGGAGGGCGGCTTCATGGGCTTTCGTGCCGAGCAGGTGAGCGCTGGCGAACAGGCCATGCTCGACCAGGTCCGCGAGGCGGTCAGCGGCTGACCTTCCGCCCGTTCAAGCCCAGGGGATTCTCAGCTCAGGACCGCCCGCCTCCTGACCCGGATCATGCGCGACCTTCGGACTGAGCTCACCGACCAGCCCGTCGGCGCGGACCTCGCCCGTTGCCTCCAGCGAGTGTCCTCACGTCACCTGTTGGTCATTTTGCGGCAACTCGGAGGAACCCTGCTGACTGTCGCCCTCGATCCCCCGACAGGCGTGGATCACAACTGACGGCCTTGCGCGGCGGTGTGACCCTAGTCGGGGGCCGTGATCCGCCTTCTTCATGGCCGTCCGTAACGCCGGTTCGAAGCCGGTCGGGGGTACCCACTGAATCGCTCCGAGCCCAGTCCTTCGGACTGGGCTCTTGGCGTTTCATGAGGGGCAGGTCTCCTGGAACGAGCGGTCCCCGAACTGCTCGGCCCACTCGGCCTTCGTGAGGTCACGCCCTGCGAGCCGGCAGGCGAAGTCCACGGCGTACTCCATGCGGGTGTCCCATCGATGGACGGAGCCAGCGTAAGGATCCGCGATCAGCACGGATCGCTCGTCGGCGAGGAACTCCGAGACCGCGAGCCGCGTGGGGGTCACGACCCTGGCGACGAGTTCACCGGATCCGGCGTCCCACAGGGCCGCGCTCGCGTCGTAGCTCGACGTCAGGATCCTCCCGCCATCCGGTGAGTACACGAGCGAGGTGAGACCTCCGTCGTGGACCCTGACGGGCGGGCGCATCAGGCGGCCCGTGTCGCAGGTCCAACTCGAGTCAGTCCCGGGGAGACCTCGAGCGCAACCCGATCGCCGCGGGGCGAGAAGTCGATGAGGCCGACGTCGCCGCCGACCGAGTCCATGCTGCCGCGGTCGAGGACCGAACCCGACTCGAGATCGACCAGAGCCCACCCGGAGCACCTGACGCTCCAGAACGCCCAGTCGGCTTTCGGCTCGCCGGTCGAGACGAACGCCGTCCGGTTGTCCGGGCCGAGCGAGACCGCGCAGGGCACGTCACCGAGCTTCACCGGCGCGCCGAGGGGCTCGAGGGTCGCCGGGTCGACCATCGCGACAGCACCCGACTCGTCGACGAGTGCCATCCTGCTGCCGTCGGTGTTGAAGTCGATCCCGTTCACGTCGGCTCCTGCTGGTCGACCGCTGCTGACGACCTCGCCGGTACCGGCATCCCAGACCGTGACCTGATCTCCGGTGGGTAGGGCGATACCAGATTCCGCGGGGATCCCAGGCTCCCGCTGACGGCCATCGACCCATCCGGGCTGTCCAGGCGCCTGCCGAGCTCGCCGGTGCGGACATCGAGGAACCTCACGTTGGAGTCCGCCTGGTACGCCACGCGATCTCCACCTGGCGCAATGACCACGCGTCCCCAGAACCGGGGATGGCTGGGGCGCGCACCTGCTGAGGAAGCGCCGGGTGCCGTCGAGGTCCCAGTGGCGGAGGACGACGTCCTGCCCCGCCGTGTAGGCGGTCGATCCGTCCGGGCTGAAGTCGACTCGCTCCACGTTGTCCGCCAGGGGCAGTCGAGCGTGGAGCTCGCCGGTCTCGACGGCCCAGACGAGTGCCTCCTGGTTGCCGGGGGTGTTGGTGGCCAGCAGGCGGCCATCGTCGGAGAAGCGAACCAGCCACGGCTCTTGTCGCCGGCCGGGCAGCTCGCGGACGAGCTCACCGGTCCCGGGATCGAGCAGCACGACGCGCTTGCCGCCGGCCGGGGATCCTGCGAGCAGGCTTCCGTCGGGGCTCATGGCGAGCTGCTGGACCTCCGTCGGATCATTCATCGAGACGCTGGTGCCGGTCGCGATGTCGTGCCTCATGAGTGGCCGGCTCGTGTACAGGACCGCCCGTCGGGGCTCACCGCGAGCGCCGACCCGGCTGTCCTCGTCCCCGAGGGGAATCCGCCGAGCCGGTCGCAGCATGTCTCCGGTCCGCCAGGCGACGGCCCAGCCGGCCGTCCGCCTCGGTCGTCGCGGCCCTGTGCCCTGCACGCGCCGACATCGTCGCGGCCAGGACGCGGCCGTTGTTGCTGTAGCCGAGATCGTCGGTCTGCCATCGCCACGACCGGAGCCCGCCGGGCTGGACGGCCAGCGGCCCGAGGGTGTCGGCATCCAGCAGCATGACCGGCTGTCGTGCCGGTGCCGCCCATCAGTGACCGCGAGCGTGGACCCGTCCGGGCTGAACGCGATGTCCCCGGCTCAGCCAGCACAAGGCGTCGGCCGACCCGGCCTGGAAGTCCTCGACGAGCGCACCGGAGTCGATCTCGTAGAGCCGCACCCGGTTCGCCGTGTCGATGGTGGCGACGGTGCGACCGTCCGGACTGATGTCGAGCCGGTGCACCGTATCGCCCGCCATCGGCATCGAGGCGATGAGGGCCGGGTGCTTGGCCAGGGTGGCGAGCAGACTGCTCCGGGTTGCCGGCGAGTCGTCCAGGCGCACGCCGGCAACGGCCAGGAGCATGTGAGGTGTCGATGTCGTCGGTGACCAGGGCCCGGGCGCCGGCGGCTCGCGCGTCCGAACCTGTCTGCGCCGCGACCGCCTTGGCGGCGTTCTCGTCCGCCAGGCCACTCTGCCGGACCGCCAGCAGCCCGGCGACCAGAGCCACGACCAGGAGGACGGCGGCCCCGACGAGCACGCCGCGCAGCCGCCGGATGAGTCGGGCCTGGGTCCTCTCGCGCTCGGCGACGGTTCGCTCCTCGACCTCCGCGGTACGCCGGGACACGTCGAGGAACTCACGCTCGGTGCCCGTCAGCGCGGTCTGCCTGCGGCCCTGCCAGTCCAGGACCCGGGCCAGCCGGATGCCTCGGTAGAGCTCGCTGTCGGGGCGACCGAGGGAGTCCCATGAGTCGGCCGCGGACGACAGGTGGTGCAGCATCCGCTGCCCCTCGACGTCGTCGTCCAGCCAGCCGCGCAGCCGGGGCCAGGCCCGTGCGAGGGCCTCGTGGGTGATCTCCAGTACGCCGTCGTCACTGGTGACCAGCCGGGCGCCGACGAGCATCTCGATCAGCTGGTCGTGCTCGACGTCGCTCGCGATCAGTCGACGGGGCACGCGGCTGCGCACGGGCTCTCCCTGCGAGCCCGGCGAGACCAGGCGGAGGACCAGGTCACGCAACACGTGCCGCTGCTCGATGTCGACCCGCGCGTAGAGGCGCTCGGCGGACTGCGCCACGGCGTCGTGGATGCCTCCCGAGGCGCGGTAGCCGGCCACCGTCAGGGTGTTGCCCTCCCGGCGCTTCCAGGTCTCCAGCAGGGCGTGCGAAAGCAACGGCAACGCGCCGGGATCGTCCTTCACCTCCTGCACGAGGACGTCCACCAGTCCGGGCTCGATCATCAGACCGGCCTGACGGGCGGGTCCCTCGATCGCCTCGCGTAGACCGGCCTCCTCGAGACCGCCAACCAGGTAGAGCCCCGCTCCACGAGCCGGCTGAAGGCGGAGCTGGAGGCGATGTCGGACAGATGGTCGGCGCGCAGCGCCACCAGCACAGTTCCCGTGACGGTCGCGGCGATCAGGGCGTCGATGAACTCCTGCCGCTCGTCGACGTCGTCGCAGACGGAGAACATCTCCTCGAACTGATCGACCAACAGCACCGCGTCGGGGCGTTCGGCACCCCACACCGTGATCGCCTGCATCGGATGGCTACCCGGCGTGATCGAGGTCGTGCGGCGACCCCGCCTCCTCAGGGTGGCCGCAACTCCGGCGTGCAGGAGTGAGGACTTTCCGCAGCCGGACGGGCCGACGAGAACGAGGATCGACGTACGCCGCAGGATCTCCAGGCAGGCGTCCACGTCGCCCTCCCGGCCGAAGAACCGGTCGGCGTCGCCCTCGGCGTACGGCCTGAGGCCCTGCCACGGGCAGGTCGAGGTCGACGGCGCCAGTGCCGGGCCGCTCAGCAGCGACGCGTCCTGGCGCAGGATCGCCTGCTCGAGGGCCATGACGTCGGGTCCCGCATCGATCCCCAGCTGACGGGCGAGCACCGCCTTCAGCTGGTGGATCGTGCGCAGGGCCTCTCCCTGGGCGCCCGACTGGTACTGCGCCAGCGCCAGCAGCGACCAGCGTCGTTCGCGGAGGGGCGCGGCCCGCACGAGGGCCTGCGCCTCCGACAGCACCTCGTCGTACCGGCCCGCACGCAGCAGGGCGTCCACCCGGAGCTCCTGTGCCTCGAGGCGCAGTTCCGTCAGGCGCCTGGCCTCGTCGGCCGCGGGCGGCCAGGACCCCACGTCAGCGAACGCCTGGCCGCGCCACAGGGAGAGTGCCTGCGTCAGCAGGTACGCCGCACGATCGACCTCGCCCAGGGTCAGCAGCTCCCGACCGCGCGCGACCAGGTGCTCGAACTGCAGGGAGTCGACCTCGTCGGTCGAGAGGGTCAGCGCGTATCCCTGCGATGAAGTCTCGATGGCCTCCCGGCCCATGGTCTTCCGCAGCCGCGCGATGCAGCCCTGGAGGACCTTGCTCGAGCTGGCAGGCGGGGTGTCACCCCACAGCGCATCCGCGATCCGGTCCGGGGCGACCGGTTGACCCGGTCGTGTCGCCAAGGCGGCGAGGACGACGCGGTCGCGAGGGCTGAGGCTCGCCGAGCCGTCCCAAGTCACGGGGCCGAGAACGGCGATGCCCATCTCCCCACAGTCGACCCCGGTCCGGCATCGGTCAATGTCTCTGGAACCGAGCCGATACCAGCGACACCACGGCAGCGCCGTCCCGGCACCGCCCGGTATCAGACGTGGTGCAGTACGAGCCCGGCCTCCGGGCTCTTTGCCATTTCCGGCCGCGTTCGACACGTCCCCATGTCATCGTGCTGCCGTGGAACACGCGCCCACCTACACCCAGGTGCCGCCGGCCGACTCGATCGGGCGGCACCTGTGCGACGTCGCGTGCTCGTGCGGGCTGTTCCACATGACGGCCAGCAGCGCCCAGGCCGCGGCGGCGTACGCCGATGCGCAGCACGCGTTCGAGGGCCATCGCGAGCGCGCCAGCCACGCGGCGCCGGTCCCGCTACGCCGTCCGCCGCAGCCGGTGCCCGCCGCCGCTGCGGCGCCCGCTCGTCCGCGACGGAGGGCGGCGTACGTCGCGACGGCCGGAGTGGCGATCGTCGTCGTGGGCGTCGTGCTGGCCGTGCTCGTCCTTGGCCGGGGCGACCCGGAGTACGCCGGCGCACCGACCCTGGTCGGCGGACCCGACCGCACCGGACCGGCCGTCCTCGACCCGGGGGACGCCGAGCCGGCGTCCGACGACGACCCGCTGACGCGCGTCGACGGGTACGCCGAGCTGCGGGCCGTCGCTCCCGAGTTCGTCTCCTGGACGGAGCTCGAGATCGACCGGGCCAGCGCCGAGGTGTGCCGGCTGCTCGAGGCGGGGCGCTCGATCCGGGACGCCGACGCCGCCCTGGTCGCGTTCGCGGAGGCGTTCGACTGCTGAGGGTTCCCACCCGAATTGGTTGACGAAGGCAATCATCTCTAGGATGGCCGCCATGTCAGCATCTGTGCCCGCCGCGCACCACCCGCTCCGCGCGGTGGTCGTGCTCTGCTTCGGCGGTCTGAGCGCCGCGCTCACCCAGACCCTCGTGATCCCGATCCAGAGCGAGCTGCCCCAGCTGCTCGACACGTCCGCCTCGAACGCCGGCTGGGTCGTCACGATCACGCTGCTCGCGGCGGCCGTGGCGATGCCGGTCGCCGGGCGGTTGGCGGACCTGTTCGGCAAGCAGCGGGTCCTGGCGACCAGCGCCGTGATCCTGCTCGTCGGCTCGGTGACCTGTGCGCTGTCGGACTCGCTCGCGCCGATGCTGACCGGCCGCGCGCTCCAGGGCCTGGCGATGGGCTTCATCCCCGTGGGGATCAGCCTGATGCGCGAGATCACCCCGCCCGACATGGCCGCGACCGCGATGGCGGCGATGAGCGCGACGCTCGGCGTCGGAGGCGCCATCGGGCTCCCGCTGTCGGCGTGGATCGCCGAGGTCGGCGACTGGCACGCGCTGTTCTGGGTCGCCAGCGGGCTGGCGGCCGTGGTCGCGGTGCTCACCGTGGTCGCCGTACCCCACGTCCACGACGCCCAGCCCGGCCGCGTGGACGTCGTCGGCGGCATCGGTCTCGCGATCGGCCTGGTCGCGTTCCTCGTCGGCATCTCCAAGGCCCACGACTGGGGCTGGGGCGACGCGCGCACGATCGGCGCGATCATCGGTGGCATCGTGGTGCTGCTGGTCTGGGGCGTCTTCGAGCTCCGTCACGACGACCCGCTCGTCGACCTGCGCACCACCGCCCAGCTGCCGGTGCTGATGACCAACGTGGCCGCCGTCGCGATCGGCTTCGGCATGATGGCGCAGGCCATCGTCGTCCCGCAGCTGCTGCAGATGCCCGAGGCCACCGGCTACGGCCTCGGCCAGTCGATCCTCGCGGCCGGGCTCTGGATGGCTCCGGGTGGGCTGATGATGATGCTGTTCGCCCCGCTCTCCAGCCGCCTGATCCGCCAGCTGGGCGCCCGCGTCACCCTGATGATCGGCGCCAGCGTGCTCGGCGCCGGCTACCTCGTCGCCCTCGTGCTGATGGACGCGCCCTGGCAGCTGCTCGTCGCGTCGTGCGTGGCCTCGGCCGGCGTCGGCATCGGGTACGCCGCGATGCCCACCCTGATCCTGGACGCCGTACCGATGCGCGAGGCTGCGTCCGCGGTCGGCCTCAACGCGCTCTCCCGGTCGGTCGGCACGACCCTCGCGGCTGCGGTGATGGTGACGGTCCTGACCAGCAGCACCACCACGCTCGGGGCGGTCGAGCTGCCCACCCAGGGCGCGTTCCAGCTCTGCTTCCTGATCGGGGCGGTCGCGGCGTTCGTGGGCGCCGGGCTGGCGGGGTTGATCCGCGCGGGCAACCTGCATCAGGAGCCCGCGGCGACGGCGGTGTCGGTGGGAGCCGAGCCTCGCTGACGACCGTGTCCGATTCCCGCCAGAGCCTGTCGGTGGCGTCGGACATGATGGGGGCATGAGCCCGACCGACAAGCTGGACCGCGAGTCCTGCTACCGCGCGGTGAAGTCGCGCGACCGGCGGTTCGACGGCGTCTTCTACACCGCGGTCCGCACCACCGGCATCTACTGCCGTCCCTCCTGCCCAGCCCGCACTCCGGCCCTCGCCAACGTGACGTTCCACCCCAGCGCGGCCGCCGCCCAGGCGGCCGGCTTCCGCGCCTGCAAGCGCTGCCTCCCGGACGCCACGCCCGGCAGCCCCGACTGGGACGTCGCCGCGGATGCCGCGGGGCGTGCGATGCGCCTGATCGCCGACGGTGTCGTCGACCGCGAGGGCGTTCCCGGCCTCGCGCACCACGTCGGGTACACCCCGCGCCACCTCACCCGGCTGCTCACGGCCGAGCTCGGCGCCGGCCCGCTGGCCCTGGCCCGGGCGAAGCGCGCCCAGACCGCCCGCGTCCTGATCGAGACCACCGAGCTGACCTACGCCGACATCGCGTTCGCGTCGGGCTTCTCCAGCGTGCGGCAGTTCAACGACACGATCCGTGAGGTGTACGCCAGCACACCCTCCGACCTCCGCGGTCGCCGCGGCCTCCGGTCCACCACCGGCACGGTTGCGATGCGGCTCGCCGTCCGCACGCCGTACGCCGGAGCGCCGCTGCTCGACTTCCTCGCCACCCGAGCGATCCCGGGCGTCGAGGCGTCCGGCGACGGGTGGTACTCCCGCACCCTCGCCCTGCCCCACGGCACCGGCACCGTCCGGCTCGAGATCCCCGACGTCCCGACCGAGGGGGAGACCGCGTTCGCCATCGCGACGTTCGCGCTCGAGGACCTCCGTGACACCTCCGCAGCAGTGGAGCGCGCCCGCCGGCTGCTCGACGCCGACTGCGACCCGATCGCGGTCGCCGACGCGTTCGCGGGCGACCCGCTGATCGGCCCGCTGGTGCGCCGGACCCCCGGCCTGCGCGTGCCCGGCCACGTCGACGGCAACGAGGTCGCCGTGCGTGCCGTGCTCGGCCAGCAGGTCAGCGTGGCCGGTGCCCGCACCGTCGCCGCCCGCCTCACCCGGGAGCACGGCCGGCCGCTGGTCCAGCAGGCCGGCGAGCTGACCCACCTGTTCCCCGACGCCGCGACGATCGCGTCGCTCGACCCCGAGCAGCTGCCGATGCCGCGCTCGCGCGGGCGGGCGCTGGTGACGCTGTGCGCCGCCCTCGCCGATGGCACCATCGCGCTCGACCGCGGCGCCGACCGCGACGACGTACGCCGGGCGCTGCTCGCCCTGCCGGGCATCGGCCCCTGGACGGCCGACTACATCGCCCTGCGAGCGCTCGGCCACCCCGATGTGTTCCTGCCGACCGACATCGGCATCCGCGACGCCCTCACCGGGCTCGGCGAGGACCCGGCGCGCGCCGCCGACCTCGCCGAGCGGTGGCGGCCGTGGCGGTCCTACGCCCAGCTGCACCTGTGGCAGACCCTCGCCGTACCGAAGGAGAACTGACATGTGGACCCTGATGGACTCGCCCGTGGGCGAGCTGAGGATCGTCGAGCACGCCGGCGCGATCACCGCGATCGAGTTCAGCCCCTACCGCGACGCCGACGGTCGACCGCGCGGCGAGCGTGACGACGCCAACCCGGTGCTGGTCGAGACGGTGCGCCAGCTCACGGCGTACTTCGCCCGTGACCTCAAGGAGTTCGACCTGCCGCTCGCCCCGAAGGGGAGCGACTTCCAGCAGCAGGTGTGGGCCCAGCTGCTGAAGGTCGGCTACGGCGAGACCGCGTCGTACGGCCAGATCGCGCACCGGCTCGGCCACAGCAACGCCGCCTCGCGCGCGGTCGGCCTGGCCAACGGGCGCAACCCGATCCCGATCGTGATCCCGTGCCACCGCATCATCGGCGCCGACGGCACCCTCACCGGGTACGCCGGCGGCATCGAGCGCAAGCAGACGCTGCTCGAGCTCGAGCAGGATGCATTGTTCTGAGCTGACCAGCGGTAGTCCGCCACGAAAATCACCCGATCCGGGCGTCCGCACATGATTTTCGTGGCGGACTATCCGACGTCAGCTCGCCAGCAGCTCCGTGAGCTCGTCGCGGGTCCAGCCCGGCTCGGAGCCGCGGCAGGCCAGCAGGTAGTCGACGAGCTCGTCGTCGTCGAGGTCGTGGGTCTCGCGCAGGCCGCGGGCCATGGTGGCGACGTACGCCGGCGCCGGGGCGTGCAGGCCGAGCGGCTCCACCTCGGGGGTGCTGAACGTCAACACCGGATGGCCGTCGAGCTCACCGGCGAGGTGCAGGGTCTCGTAGTGGCCGGGACCGACGGTGTGCCGGCCTCCGGCGAGCACGCCTGCCAGGTCGTGGTCGACGCCGGGCTCGCGACCCATCTCCTGCTCGAGGATGTCGGCGAACTGCCCCGTCGTCACGAGGTACGCGCGGGCCAGGGTCTCGCCGTCGCCCTCGGGCTCGTGGAAGGCGACGCCGCCTCCCCACGTCGGCGACCGCCACGCGAAGGCGACCCGCCCGCCCATGCGGAACGGCTGGCTGTCGAGGGGCTCGCCCGGCTCGCGCGCACCGGGATAGGTGCGTGCCGCCCCCGGCGGGCAGCCGCCCTCCAGGTAGCACTGGAACCGGTCGGCCTCGAGGTTCGAGCCGTACGCGGCGTACCAGACGGTCTCGGGCACGGTCACTCGGCGGCGGCGCGGCGCAGCGACTCCGAGAGCCGCTCGGCGGCAGCGAGGACGGCTGGCGCGTGCATCCGGCCGGGCTGGCGGCTCAGCCGCTCGAGCGGGCCCGACACCGACACGGCGGCGATCACCTTCCCGCCGGGGGAGCGGACCGGCGCGGAGACGGAGGCGACGCCCTGCTCGCGTTCGCCCACGGACTGGGCCCAGCCGCGACGGCGGATGCCGGACAGGGCGGCCGCGGAGAAGGCGGCGTTCTGGAGGCCGCGGTGCATCCGCTCGGGGTCCTCCCACGCCAGCAGCACCTGGGCGGCGGAGCCGGCGCGCATGGTCAGCTGCGAGCCGACGGGGATCGTGTCGCGCAGGCCGCTCGGCCGCTCGGCGGCGGCGACGCAGACGCGGTGGTCGCCCTGGCGGCGCCAGAGCTGGGCGGACTCGCCGGTGATGTCGCGCAGCCGGGCCAGCACCGGTCCTGCGGTCGCGAGCAGGCGGTCCTCGCCGGCGGCCGCGGAGAGCTCGGCGAGCCGCGGCCCGAGCACGAACCGCCCCTGCATGTCGCGGGCCACGAGCCGGTGGTGCTCGAGCGCGACGGCGAGCCGGTGCGCGGTGGGCCGGGCCAGGCCGGTCCCGGCGACCAGGCCGGCGAGCGTCGCCGGGCCGGACTCGAGGGCGGTGAGAACGAGGGCGGCCTTGTCGAGCACGCCGACACCGCTGGAGTTGTCCATATGGCAATACTGCCGTCTCAGATCATGGGATGCAAGGCGTAGTGTCTGTGACGTACGACGAGCAGGCTGTCCCGGAGGGCGGTGGCACTGCCGCTGCCGGTCAGCGCGGATGAGGGAGAACATCATGGGCAAGACCCTGGCCGAGAAGGTCTGGGACGATCACGTCGTCCGGTCCACCGCAGGAGAACCGGACTTGCTCTTCATCGACCTCCACCTGATTCACGAGGTCACGTCGCCCCAGGCCTTCGACGGGCTGCGACTTGCGGGCCGCCCGGTCCGCCGGCCGGACCTCACGCTGGCCACCGAGGACCACAACGTCCCCACCGTCGACTGGGACAAGCCGATCGCCGACCCGGTGAGCCGGACGCAGGTCGAGACCCTGCGCCGCAACGCCGAGGAGTTCGGCGTACGCCTGCACCCGCTCGGCGACCTCGACCAGGGCATCGTCCACGTCGTGGGGCCGCAGCTCGGCCTGACCCAGCCCGGCATGACCATCGTCTGCGGCGACAGCCACACCAGCACCCACGGCGCGTTCGGCGCGATCGCGTTCGGCATCGGCACCTCCGAGGTCGAGCACGTGCTGGCCACCCAGACCCTGCCGCAGGCGAAGCCGAAGACGATGTCGGTCACCATCAACGGCAGCCTGCCCGACGGCGTCACCGCCAAGGACCTGGTGCTCACCCTCATCACCCACACCGGCACCGGTGGCGGGCAGGGCTACATCGTGGAGTACCGCGGCCAGGCCATCGAGGAGCTCTCGATGGAGGGCCGGATGACCGTGTGCAACATGAGCATCGAGTGGGGCGCCAAGGCCGGTCTGATCGCACCCGACCAGACGACGTTCGACTACATCGAGGGTCGTCCCGAGGCGCCGACGGGCGCCGACTGGGAGGCGGCGACCGAGTACTGGCGGAGCCTGGTCACCGACGACGACGCCGAGTTCGACAAGGAGATCGTGCTCGACGCCTCGATCATGGCGCCGTTCGTCACCTGGGGCACCAACCCGGGCCAGGGGGTGCCGCTCAGCGGCAGCGTCCCGAACCCGGAGGAGTTCGAGGACGTCCAGGACAAGATCGCGGCCGAGAAGGCGTTGCAGTACATGGGTCTGGAGGCCCGTACGCCGATGCGCGAGGTCAAGGTCGACACCGTCTTCGTCGGCTCGTGCACCAACGGCCGGATCGAGGACCTGCGCACCGCCGCAGAGATCGTCAAGGGCCGCCACGTCGACAAGGACACGCGGCTGCTCGTCGTCCCGGGCTCGGTGCGCGTGCGCCTGCAGGCCGAGGAGGAGGGCCTCGACGTGGTCTTCAAGGAGGCCGGTGGCGAGTGGCGCGGCGCCGGCTGCTCGATGTGCCTCGGCATGAACCCCGACCAGCTCACACCCGGCGAGCGCAGCGCCTCGACGTCGAACCGCAACTTCGAGGGACGCCAGGGCAAGGGCGGACGCACCCACCTCGTGTCCGTGCCCGTCGCCGCCGCGACGGCGATCCGCGGCACGCTCTCGTCGCCGGCCGACCTGGAGGAGATCTGATGGACAGGTTCATCACCCACACCGGCGTCGGTGTCCCGCTGCGGCGCAGCAACGTCGACACCGACCAGATCATCCCGGCCGTCTACCTGAAGCGAGTGACCCGCACCGGCTTCGAGGACGGGCTGTTCGCGGCCTGGCGCAACGACCCGACCTTCGTCCTCAACGACGAGGCGTACGTCGCCGGGTCGGTGCTGGTCGCCGGACCCGACTTCGGCACCGGCTCGTCCCGCGAGCACGCCGTGTGGGCGTTGCAGAACTACGGGTTCCGGGCGGTGATCTCCCCACGCTTCGGCGACATCTTCCGGGGCAACTCCGGCAAGGCCGGACTCGTCGCGGCGCAGGTCGACGAGAAGGTCGTGCAACGACTCTGGGACCTGCTCGAGTCGCGGCCCGGCACGACCGTCACGGTCGACCTCGAGTCGCGCACGATCCGTGCCGGTGAGGGCGTCGACGCCGTCGAGGACTCCTTCGACATCGACGACTACACGCGTTGGCGGCTGCTGGAAGGTCTGGACGACATCGGGATCACGCTCTCGCACGAGGACGACATCACGACGTACGAATCGACGCGTCCGAGCTGGAAACCAGCCACCCTCTAGCACCCGCATCCAGCACCTCCGAAATCGCGAGAACCCTTGTGCCGCAAGGGGTCTCGCGATTTCGTTTGGGTGGCGGCGGAGACGCAGGACCACCGAAAACCCTTGCCCTACTGGCCATTCGGCCACCGTCCGGCGTGATCGGCGCTCGAAAAAAACATGCGAAAAGTGCGGCGTGGTGATTGTGAGCGACGCCACGAATACCTAGCGTGCAGAGCAGTTAGTCGAGCATGGGCTCGGCCAAGATCGTTCGTTGGAAGGGAAGCTAGTGAACAAGTCACAGCTGATCGACGCACTGGCCACGCGTTTCGAGGGGAACAAGAAGGCTGCGTCGCACGCGCTCGAGTCCGTACTGGACACGATCACTCGCGAGGTCGCCAAGGGCGAGAAGGTCGCCATCACGGGCTTCGGCTCGTTCGAGAAGCGCGTTCGCGAGGCACGCTGGGTGCGCAACCCGCAGACCGGCGCGCGGATCAAGGCGAAGAAGACGTCGGTTCCGAAGTTCACCGCAGGTGCTGACCTGAAGAACGTCGTGTCCGGTGCGAAGAAGCTGCCGAAGCTCACGGTCGCGGCCGCCGCCCCCGCGGTCAAGAAGGCGACCGCAACGGCCAAGAAGACGACGGCCAAGAAGTCGGCGCCGGCGAAGAAGACGGCCGCCAAGAAGACCACGGCCGCGAAGAAGACGACGGCGAAGAAGACCGCGCCGGCGAAGAAGACGGCCGCCAAGAAGACCACGGCCGCGAAGAAGACGACGGCGAAGAAGACCGCGCCGGCGAAGAAGACGACGGCGAAGAAGACCGCGCCGGCGAAGAAGACGACGGCGAAGAAGACCGCGCCGGCGAAGAAGACCGCGGCGAAGAAGACCGCACCCGCCAAGAAGACCGCGGCCAAGAAGACCACGGCCGCAAAGAAGACGGCGAAGAAGGCCGCCAAGAGGTCCTGACCGAGCACGTGAGGGTGGGCCACCGCACGGTGGCCCACCCTCACTGCATTTCCAGGGCGGCCGTGTGCGGCCCGAGGCCGAGGTAGCGGGCCCGTTCGAGGTCGTCGGGGTCGTCGACGTCCTGGCGCAACGTGACGAGGTCGCCGTGGAGCTCGCGGGCACCCGCGTCGAGGTGGGCAGCCCGGGAGCCGGGCCCGAAGCGCGGGTCGAATCGTTCCAGCGGTGCGGCGTACAGCGTGGTGCCGGTGCCGAGGGCGTCGGCGACGAAGCTCGCGCCGTCGGCGGTGACCTGTCGCAGGGCTTCGTCGAGGTCGGACGACGCGAGGGCCGGCAGGTCGGCGCACACGGCCACGGGCAGCAGGTGTGGCCAGCGACGCGTGGCCTCGGCGGCGGCCAGCCTGAGGCTGGTGTTGAGCTCGCCGGCGGGCCCGTCGGGGATGACGGCACATCCGGCGTCGGAGAGCCGTTGCGCGAACCTGGCGTCGTCGGTCACCGCGAGCACGGACGCCACCCGCGGCGTCGCCAGGCAGGCGAGCACGGTGTCGAGGGCGAAGGCCGCGGCCAGCTCGCGTCGGGTCGCGTCGGTCAGCCCGGCCAGCCGCGACTTGCCGACCGCCGGTGGCTTCACCGGCACCAGCACGGCGTACTCCTGCTCACCCATCGGGTCAGATCCTGTCAGGCCCGAGCAGGGGCGAGTAGCCTGCACTCGACGCAGGGAGCGTCAGGCCGGCACCGGGCCCCGAGGCACATCGACGAGGGACGACAGTGAAGGTACGCAAGCTGCAACAGCCACGCGGCTGGGCGTTCAACCTTGCGGTCCCCATCGTCAAGCCGGTCCTCCTGTCGGCGACGTCGCGCGAGTGGATCGACGGCGACAAGCTGCCCGCGACGGGTGGCTGCATCGTGGTGTTCAACCACATCTCCCACATCGACCCGCTGCTGGCCGCGCACTTCGTCTACGACCACGGCCGGCTGCCGCGCTACCTCGCGAAGTCCGGCCTGTTCAAGAACAAGGCGCTCGGCGGTTTCCTCACCGCCGCCGGCCAGATCCCGGTCGAGCGGCTCAGCCGCACCGCCGTGGGGGCGTTCGACGCCGCCGTGGCCGCGGTGCGCGACGGCGAGTGCGTGGTCGTCTACCCCGAGGGCACGCTCACCCGCGACCCCGACCTGTGGCCGATGAAGGGCAAGAGCGGTGCCGCGCGGATCGCCCTCGAGACCGGCTGTCCCGTGATCCCGGTCGGCCAGTGGGGCGCGCAGGAGGTGCTGCCGCCGTACGCCACGAGGCCGCGGCTGGTCCCGCGCAAGCGCATCCGGATGAAGGCAGGTGACCCCATCGACCTCAGCGACCTCGTGGCCAAGCCGCGCTCGAACGACGTGGTCAACGAGGCCACGGCGCGGATCATGGCCGGGCTGACCGTACTCGTCGGCGAGCTGCGGGGTGAGACGCCGCCGACGGAGCGGTTCGACCCCCGCAAGATGGGCGTCAGCCAGATCGGAAACCCCAAGAAGAAGGACACCAACACATGAGCAAGGTCGCCGTGTTCGGCGCGGGGTCCTGGGGCACGGCGTTCTCGATCGTGCTCGCCGACGCCGGGAACGACGTGACCATCTGGGGTCGGCGCGACGAGGTCTGCGCCAACATCAACGACCGGCGCCAGAACACCGACTACCTGCCCGGCATCGAGCTGCCGCTCGGCGTCGGCGCGACCCACGACCCCGAGAAGGCCGTGCACGACGCCGACGTGGTCGTGTTCGCGGTGCCGTCGCAGACGTTTCGCGAGAACCTCAACGAGTGGGCCGACCTGATCCCCGCCAACGCCGTCATGGTCTCGCTGATGAAGGGGGTCGAGCTCGGCACCCTCGAGCGGATGAGCGAGGTGATCGCCGAGGTCACCGGTGCCGGGCCCGACCGGATCGCCGTCGTCAGCGGCCCGAACCTCTCCAAGGAGATCGCCCGCCGCGAGCCCGCGGCGTCCGTGGTCGCCTGCGAGAACGAGGACGTCGCGAGGATGCTGCAGGAGCGCACCCACTCGGCGGCGTTCCGCCCCTACACCAGCGTGGACGTCCTCGGCTGCGAGCTGGGCGGCGCCTACAAGAACGTCGTCGCCCTCTCGGTCGGCATGGCCGTGGGCCTGGGATTCGGCGACAACACGACCGCGTCCGTGATCACGCGCGGCCTCGCCGAGACCGCGCGGCTGGCGATGGCGCTCGGCGCCAACCCGCTCACGTTGATGGGGCTGGCCGGACTCGGCGACCTCGTCGCCACCTGCTCCTCACCGCTGTCGCGCAACCGCACGTTCGGCGAGAAGCTCGGCCAGGGGATGACCACCGACGAGATCGTCGCGGGCACCCGCCAGGTGGCCGAGGGCGCCAAGTCGTCCTCCTCGCTGCTCGCCCTCGCCCAGCGCACGGGCGTGGACTCCCCGGTCGCCGAGTACGTCGACGCCGTGGTCAGCGGCAAGATGACCGCCAACGAGATGATGGACTCCATCCTCGCCCGCGAGACCAAGGCCGAGACGTGACTGAGGAACGATCGGGCGGCTGGTTTCGAGACGAGGCGCTGAGCGCGCCTTCCTCAACGCACCGAACACGGTGGGTTTCGAGACAGGCGCTAGCGCGCGCTTCCTCGAACCACCGATCACTTTCGGTGGTTGAGGAGGTTGCGCAGCAACCGTCTCGAAACCACCACCGCAGTGGTCAGGTGAGGTCGGAGAGGGCCTGGTCGAGGTCGGCCCAGAGGTCGTCGACGTCCTCGATGCCGACCGACATCCGCACCAGCGCGTCGGGGATCGTGGCGGGCTCCGTCTTCCAGCGACGCCGGCGCTCGAACGTCGACTCGACCCCGCCCAGCGACGTGGCATGCACCCACACCTTCGTCTTGTGCACGAGGAGGTCGGCGGCCAGCGCGCCCTCGGCCAGGACGACGGACACGATGGCGCCGAAGCCGGGGTAGCGGACCTCACCGATGGCCGGGTGGCCCTCGAGCCGGCGTACCAGCTCGGCGGCGTTGGCCTGGGCACGTTCGACCCGCAGGTGGAGGGTGCGCAGCCCGCGCAGCGCCAGCCACGACTCGAGCGTCCCGGGGACGGCCCCCGTCAGGTCGCGTCGGCCCTTGAGCACGGCGTACAGCTCGTCGTCGCGCGTGACCACGGCGCCGAGCATCACGTCGCTGTGCCCCGAGAGGTACTTCGTGGCCGAGTGGACGACGAGGTCGACGTCCAGGTCGAGCGGGCGCTGCAGCAGGGGAGTGGCGAACGTGTTGTCGACGACGACGTACGCGCCGGCGTCGTGGGCGGCGGCGCGGATCGCCGGGATGTCGGCCACCTCGAGCGCGGGGTTGGTCGGCGACTCCAGCCACACCAGTGCGGCGTCCTCGCAGGCGGCGACGACCGCGTCGGTGTCGGTGATGTCGACGAGCCGGGCGCGCAGCCGGCCGCGGGACTCGAGGTCGGCGAGCTGCATCACGGTGCCGTTGTAGGCGTGCCGCGGTGCGACCACCACGCTGTCGTTGCCGACCAGGTCGAGCACCGTCGCGACGGTGGCCAGTCCCGACGAGAACGACAGGCAGCGACCGCCCTCGAGCGCGCCGAGCGCCTCCTCGAACGCCGCCCAGGTGGGGTTGCCGTAGCGGCCGTACTCCAGGTCGCCGCCGGCGACGTACGTCGATGCCATGGTGATCGGCTCGTTCAGTGGCGCGTCCGCTGTGCGTTCGGGCCGACCGGCCTTGACGACGACGGTGGCGGGCTTCAGGGCTGGCGAGTCCTCCGGCATGCCCACGACCCTAGGCGGATAGGGTCGACGCGATGAACGAGCCCACCCGCAAGCCCCGCGTCGCCGTCGTCTTCGGAGGGCGCTCGAGCGAGCACGCGATCTCGTGCGTGACCGCCGGCAGCGTGCTGGCGGCCATCGACCACGAGGCGTACGACGTGGTGCCGATCGGCATCGCCACCGACGGCCGCTGGGTGCTCGAGTCCGGCGACCCGGAGCGGCTGCGGATCGACTCTCCCGACAAGCTGCCCAGCGTCGACGGCGGCCGCGCGATGGTGACGCTCACGCGTGACACCGACGCGACCGACCTCGTCGTCACCGAGCCGGCTCAGCCGCCGCGGACGCTGGGCGAGGTCGACGTCGTGTTCCCGCTGCTGCACGGGCCGTGGGGCGAGGACGGCACCATCCAGGGCATGTTCGAGATGGCCGGCGTGCGCTACGTCGGCGCCGGGGTGCTCGCCTCCGCGGTGAGCATGGACAAGGCGTACATGAAGATCGTGCTCGCGGCGGCGGGACTGCCGGTGCTGCCGTCGGTGACGATCACCGCCCGGGAGTGGGCCGCAGACCCGCAGGCCTGTCGCGAACGCGCGGACGCGCTCGGCTACCCGCTCTTCGTGAAGCCCGCGCGGGGCGGCTCCAGCATCGGCATCTCCAAGGCCCACGACTCCTCCGAGCTCGACGAGTGCCTGGCCGAGGCACACCGGCACGACCCGAAGGCGCTGGTGGAGGTCTCGGCCGAGGGTGCGCGCGAGGTGGAGTGCGGCGTACTCCAGTCGCTCGAGGGTGCCCCCGAGACCAGCGTCCCCGCCGAGATCCGGATCGGCGGGGAGCACGAGTTCTACGACTTCGCGGCGAAGTACCTCCCCGAGGAGCACACCGCGCTCGACGTACCGGCCGACCTGCCGCCCGACGTGACCGCGGACCTGCGCGAGCTGGCCGCGCGCGCCTTCGACGCGGTCGGCTGCGAGGGACTCGCCCGCGTGGACTTCTTCGTGATGCCCGACGGGGGAGTGGTCGTCAACGAGATCAACACCATGCCCGGCTTCACCCCGACGTCGATGTTCCCGCGCATGTGGGCCGCCACGGGGGTCGAGTACCCCGAGCTGGTGGAGCGGCTGATCAGGCTGGCGCTCGCCCGCGACACCGGCCTGCGCTGACGCTGCGCTGGCCGTAGGGGCTCACAGGCAGTCCTGCACCTTCTCGAGATGCTCATCCACGAGCCGGCCGACGGTGGCGGCGGTGTCGCTGAAGCCCTCCGGTCGGTAGTCGCCGGGTACGACGACCTGCACCCGCGGCCGGTAGCCGACCGCGGTCATGGTCACGTCGAGCGTCTCGTCGTCGGCGAGCAGGACCGAGTCGGGCACGTACCACCCGACGCCATCGGCCTCCACGCAGGTGGAGGTGTCGGTGAAGTCGGTCGGCTCGGGTACGCCGCAGCGCAGGACGATCGCCGGGTCTCCCCACGCGGCGCCGAGGGCGGCCGCCGGGGAGACCAGTCGCCGTTCCTCGCCGGCCATGCTTTCGGGCAGGTCGTCGACCAGGGCCTGGCAGGCCTCGCGGTCGGCATCGTCCAGGCGGGGGGTGTCGATCGACACCGGAGGGTTCGCGCACGCGGCCGTCCCGACGAGGAGGACACACGCGACGGCGCCCCGGGTCCAGTGGGACACGGGGCGCCGGCGAAGCTGTCGAGCGTTCAGATGTGCACCACGGGGCAGGTGAGGGTGCGGGTGATGCCGTCGAGGTTCTGGACCTTCGACACGACCAGCTTGCCCAGCTCGTCGACGTTGCGCGCCTCGGCGCGGACGATCACGTCGTAGGGGCCGGTGACGTCCTCGGCGAGCGTGACGCCCTTGACCTGTGCAATCTCCCGGGCTACCTCGGCGGCCTTGCCGACATCGGTCTGGATCAGGATGTACGCCTGGACGACCATCGGGGACTCCTCGCTGTTACGGACATGTGTCTGGGCAGAAACCTACCTTGCGGTCACCGGGTGTCGGTAGGCAGTGCCCGACGGGCATCTGGTGGGATGACGCCATGGCGTTTCCTCCCGACGCGACCCTGTCCGACGCCGGTGAGTTCGGGCTGATCGAGGCCCTGACGGAGCTGTTCGAGCAGGGCGAGCAGGTGCTCGTCGGCCCCGGCGACGACGCCGCCGTGCTGCGCGTGAAGACCGGTCACGTGGTGGTGTCCACCGACCTGATGGTCGAGGGCCGCCACTTCCGGCGCGACTGGGCGTCGGCCGCGGACGTGGGCCATCGCGCGGCCGCCCAGAACCTCTCCGACATCAACGCGATGGGCGGCCGGGCCACCTCGCTGACCATCGGGCTCGCGGCGCCTGCCGACCTCCCCGTGCAGTGGGCGCTGGACTTCGCGAAGGGCTTCGCCGACGAGTGCGCGCTGGTCGGTGCGAGCGTCGTCGGCGGCGACCTGACCCGCGCCGACCAGGTCGTGATCGCGGTGACCGTTCTCGGCGCGTGCACCGTCGCACCGGTGGTGCGCTCGGGCGCCCAGCCGGGGGACGTCGTGGCCATCACCGGGCGCCAGGGGTGGGCAGCCGGCGGGCTGGCCGTGCTCGGACGCGGGTTCCGGTCGCCGCGGGTGCTGGTCGAGGCGTACCGGCGCCCGGAGCCGCCGTACGACGCCGGCCCGGTCGCGGCCGATGCCGGCGCGACCGCGATGATCGACATCTCCGACGGGCTGCTGGCCGACGCGGGACACATCGCCACCGACTCGGGTGTGGCCATCGACGTACGCAGTGGAGCGTTCGAGGTCCCCGAGCCGATCTCGGCCGTCGGTGCCGCCCTGGGGGCCGACCCGCTCCAGTTCATCCTCGGCGGCGGCGACGACCACGCCTTGCTGGCCACCTTCCCCGAGGGCAAGGTCCCCGACGGCTGGATCGTCATCGGCGCCGTCGCGGCTGGCTCGGGTGTCACCGTCGACGGCGAGGAGTACGACGGCCCCACCGGCTGGACCCACTTCTGAGCGCCCCCATCCGATAGTCCACGACGATCTGGTCGGAAATCGGCCAGTCAGACGACCAAAACGTCGTGGACTATCGCGCTCAGCCCCAGGGGAGCGGTTCGGGCCACTCGTGGGCGGGGAGCAGCTCGGCGAGGGGTACGGCGCGGTCCTCGCCCAGGACGACCTCGGTGGCGAGGTTGCCCGGGTCGACCTGGCGAATGAACTCGCGGCAGCGACCGCACGGCGGCAGCACGTGCAGGCGACCCTCCTCGGAGCGCCACACGGCGACGATCCGGTCGATGCGGTACTCGCCGGCGGTGACCATGGCCGCGATGGCGGCGTGCTCGGCACAGAAGCCGGTGCCGGAGCCGGTGTCGATGCAGACGCCGTCGTACCGGTTGCCGTGATCGGTGACGAGCGACGCCGCGACGTCCCCGAACAGGCGGTCGCCGACCATCCGGGGGTTCAGCCGGGTGGCGGCGGTGTCGATCAGGTCGCGATGGGTGGCGGTGGCCATGCCGGCGAGGCTATCCCCGGGCGGAGGCCGATAGTCCACGACGTTTTGGTCCTCAGACCGGCCGATCGACGACGAAAACGTCGTGGACTATCCGGGAAGGCCGCAAATCAGATCGACCCGTCGCAAAGTAGCGACGGGTCGATGGTGAGGCGTGGGTCAGCGGGTGACCTTGCCGGCCTTGAGGCAGCCGGTGCACACGTTGAGGCGCTTGGGGGTGCCGTTGACGGTCGCGCGAACCCGCTGGATGTTGGGGTTGAAGCGACGCTTGGTGATCTTGCGCGACCACGGGCGGTTGTTGCCGAAGCCGGGCTTCTTGGCGCAGATGTCACAGACGGCGGCCACCGTGAACTCCTGAAAGCTTGAGGTTTTCGTACAAGGGCCCGGCTCTGCGGGCAACCGCACAAGAGTATCCGATGGCCCCGCGAGCGAGCGAATCGTGAGGGGCCGGGGGACAGCCACTACCCTGTGGCAGCACGCACACGGTCGAGCTCACGGGGAGGAGCAGGCACGCCATGGAAGCACCGCAGGCGGGCATGATCCAACTCCCCACCGTGCTGCGCTTCGTCGACATCGCCACCGACGCCCTCGCCGGGGCCCGCGAGGAGATCGACGCGCTCAACGTCTACCCCGTCCCCGACGGCGACACCGGCACCAACATGTACCTCACCGTCTCCGCCGCACGGGACGCGATCCGGGAGGCCGCCGGCGACGACCCGAGGGGCGCCGACTTCGGCAAGGCGCTCGCCGCCTTCAGCCGCGGCGCGCTGCTCGGTGCCCGCGGCAACAGCGGCGTGATCCTGAGCCAGATGCTCGGCGCGATCGCCCACCGCATCGCCGAGCAGAAGCCCGACGAGCGCAACGCGACGGTCATGGCCGAGGCCCTCCAGCAGGCCACCGACGCGAGCTACGCCGCCGTCGGCGAGCCGGTCGAGGGCACGATCCTCACCGTGGCCCGCGCGGCCTCCGACGCCGCGATGGCCCACGCGGCCGACCCGGCCAGTCGGGGCCGCGACGTGCTCGCCCTCGCCGCCGGAGCGGCCCGCGAGGCCCTGGTCCGTACGCCGGAGCAGCTCGCCGTGCTGCGCGACGCGGGCGTCGTGGACGCGGGCGGCCGTGGCCTCAGCGTGATCCTCGACGCCGCCGAGACGGTGCTGACGGGCCGCCGGCCGGCGCCGGTGCAGACCCGGATCGGGGAGCGCCACATCCCCGTCCCGACGATGCCCGCCGACGACCTCACCCCCGACGGACCGGCCTACGAGGTGATGTACCTCCTGGACGCCGACGACGACCGGATCCCCGAGCTGCGGCGTGCCCTCGCCCCGCTGGGCGACTCGCTGGTCGTCGTAGGTGGCGAGGGACTGTTCAACGTCCACGTGCACGTCGACGACGTCGGTGCCGCGATCGAGGCCGGGATCCATGCCGGCCACCCGCACCGGGTGCGGGTCACCCACTTCGCCGAGCAGGTCGCCGGCGCCCGCCAGAAGGCCACCCAGCGGCGCGGACGGCGGATCGTCGCCGTCGCGGCCGGGCCCGGCCTGGCGGCGCTGTTCGCCGAGGCCGGCGCCGAGGTCGTCGAGGGCGCGCCGGGCCGCCGGCCGTCGACCGGCCAGGTCCTCGAGGCGATCACCGCCTGCGGCGCGGAGGAGGTCGTGGTGCTGCCCAACGACCCCGACTCGGTGAAGGTCGCGGAGATCGCCGCGCGTACCGCCGAGAGCGACGAGGGCCTGACCGTCGCGGTGATCCCCACGCACGCCCAGGTCCAGGGCCTGGCGGCCATCGCCGTCCACGAGCCCGGGCGCACCTTCGAGCAGGACGTCCTCGAGATGACCGCCACCGCACGCCACGCCCGCCACGGCGCCGTGACCGTCGCCGCGCGACAGGCCATCACCATGGCCGGGCCCTGCGAGCCGGGCGACGTCCTGGGTGTGATCGCCGGTGACTTCGCCGTCGTCGGAGACGACCTCGAGACCGTGGCCACCGACGTGCTCGAGCGGTTGCTGGCCGGAGGCGGGGAGCTGGTGACGATCGTCGCCGGGGCCGACGGCGCGGCCGAGCTGGCCGCCCGGTGCGCGGCCGTCGTCGAGGAACGACACCCGCACGTCGATGTCGTGGTGTACGACGGTGGGCAGGAGCGCTACCCGCTCCTCATGTCCGTCGAGTGAGTCAGGAGCACCGTTGATCAGCCTCGACTCGCCCATCGAGACCGTCCTCGGCGACCAGAAGGGCAAGCGCAAGAAGATCGTCGACGGGCTCGGCATCCGCACCGTCGAGGACCTGCTCCGGCACTTCCCGCGGCGCTACATCAAGACCGGCGAGCTCACCCGCGTCGACGAGCTCGAGTCCGGACAGCTGCTGACCGTCATCGGCGAGATCTCCCAGAGCAAGGTCCGGACCTACACCGACCGGCGCAGCGGCCGGCCGGCGTACCGGCTGGAGACCACGCTCTCGACCGACGGCCCGTCGCTGCGGATGACGTTCTTCGCCAAGAAGCAGTACGTCGCCGAGTGGCAGGCCCGCACGTTCTCTGTCGGCCGCCGCGGGCTGTTCCTCGGCCAGGTGTCGACGTTCCAGGGCCAGTGGCAGCTCACCAACCCCAAGATGGTGCTGTTCGGATCGGGCGACGACGGGGACGGCGAGGCGACGATGCTGCCCGACGTCGGCGCGTTCTACCCGATCTACCCCCTCACCAAGGGCGTCGAGTCGTGGGACCTCCAGCGAGCGGTCACCTTCGCCCGCACCGTCCTCGAAGACGTGCCCGAGGTGGTGCCGGCCTCCGTGCGCGACGCCTACGACCTGGTCGACGCGCGGACGGCGTACGACTGGATCCACGCGCCCGATGACCGGGAGCAGGTCGGCCGCGCGCAGCGGGCGTTCCGGTTCGAGGAGGCGCTGGTCACCCAGCTCGTGCTGGCCCGGCGCCGGGCCGAGCTGCGCGGCCTCGGCGCGCAGTCGCGGGCGGGTGGCCAGGGCGACCTGCTGGCGGCGTTCGACGAGCGGCTCCCGTTCGAGCTGACCCGCGGTCAGCGCGAGATCGGCGAGGAGATCGAGCACGACCTCGCGCAGCCGCATCCGATGAACCGTCTCCTCCAGGGCGAGGTCGGCTCCGGCAAGACCGTGGTCGCACTGCGGGCCATGCTTCGCACCGTCGACTCCGGTGGCCAGGCGGCCCTGCTGGCGCCCACCGAGGTCCTGGCGCAGCAGCACCACCGGTCGATCACCGCGATGCTCGGCGATCTCGCCGCCGGCGGCATGCTCGGCGGGGCAGCCGAGGGCACCAACGTCGCGCTGCTGACCGGGTCGATGGGCAAGGCGCAGCGCCAGGAGGCGATGCTGCGCATCGCCAGCGGCGAGGCGGGGATCGTGATCGGCACCCACGCGCTGCTCGAGGAGAAGGTCACGTTCGCCGACCTCGGCCTGGTCGTGGTCGACGAGCAGCACCGCTTCGGCGTCGAGCAGCGCGCGGCGCTCACCGACAAGGCCGGCAGCCCGCCGCACGTCCTGGTGATGACCGCGACGCCGATCCCGCGCACCGTCGCGATGACCGTCTTCGGCGACCTGGAGACCTCGACGCTCACCGAGCTCCCGGCCGGGCGGGCCCCGATCCAGACCAACGTCGTCCCGCTGCTCGAGCAACCCACCTGGCTGGAGCGGGTCTGGCAGCGGGTGCGCGAGGAGGTCGGCAAGGGCCACCAGGCGTACGTCGTGGCCCCGCGGATCACCGGCGACGAGCTGGAGCAGGGCGAGCGCGACGTCGTCGAGGTCGACGCCGAGGGCAACGCCGCTCCCTCGAAGCCGGCCATGCACGCCGTCGAGGAGCTGGTCGTCGAGCTGGAGGCGGGGCCGCTCGCGGGCCTGCGCATCGGCAAGCTGCACGGCCGGCTCGCGCCCGACGAGAAGGACCGCACCATGCGCGCCTTCGCCGCGGGCGACCTCGACGTGCTGGTCTCCACCACCGTGATCGAGGTCGGCGTCGACGTGGCCAACGCCACCGCGATGGTGCTGATGGACGCCGACCGCTTCGGCGTCTCCCAGCTCCACCAGCTGCGTGGCCGGGTCGGCCGGGGCGGCCTGCCCGGCCTCTGCCTGCTGGTCAGCCACGCCGGGTCCGGCTCGCCCGCCCGCGAACGCCTCGACGCCGTCGCGGGCACGACCGACGGGTTCGAGCTGAGCCGGGTCGACCTCGAGCAGCGCCGCGAGGGCGACGTGCTCGGGCGCTCCCAGTCCGGGTTCCGGTCGTCCCTGCAGAACCTCAGGGTGCTCCGCGACGAGCAGACGATCGTCGATGCCCGCGAGGCGGCAGAGGCGCTGCTGGTCGACGATCCAGGGCTCTCCCGGGCGCCCGAACTCGCGGCGGCGGTGGCAGAGATGGAGCAATCACGGCAGTCTGAGTTCATGGAGAAGTCGTGACGAGCATGGGGCAGTCATGACCCGGATCATCGGAGGTAGTGCCGGGGGGCGTCGCATCCAGACGCCCCGCGGGGCCCACACGCGACCCACCAGCGACCGCGTCCGCGAGGCGCTGTTCTCGGCCATCGAGTCCTGGTGCGGCTCGCTCAGCGGGTTGCGCTTCCTCGACCTGTACGCCGGTTCCGGTGCGGTCGGGCTCGAGGCGTGGTCGCGGGGCGCCGGCGTCGTGACGATGGTCGAGCACGACCGGCGCACGGCCATGCTCATCGGCACCAACGCCAAGGCGCTCGGCTTCACGAAGGCCAATGTCGTGTCCGCGCCGGTCGGCGGCACGCTCCAGCGGCCTCCCGCGGCGCCGTACGACGTGGCGTTCCTGGACCCGCCGTACCCCCACGAGGCCGCCGCGGTCGACACCGACCTGCAGTCACTGGTCGACAACGACTGGCTGGTGCCGGGCGCCATGGTCGTCGTCGAGCGCTCCTCGCGCAGCGCCGCGCCGGCCTGGCCCGACGGGTTCACCGACACCAGGGACAAGCGCTACGGCGAGACCATGCTTTGGTACGGTCACGCCGCGTCCCCGCCGTCCTGAGACCGGCGCAGCCACTCGACCGAGGAGCACCCGTGCGCCGAGCCGTCTGTCCCGGGTCGTTCGACCCGGTCACCAACGGGCACATCGACATCGTCACCCGCGCCTCGGCGCTCTTCGACGAGGTCGTGGTCGCGGTGGGTGTCAACAAGTCCAAGAGTCAGGCTGTTCTCCCCCGGAGGATCGGATCGAGATGCTCGAGGAGGCCTGCCGGGGCTTCGACAACGTCTCGGTCGCCGGCTTCTCGGGACTGCTGACCACGTTCTGCGAGGAGCAGGGGATCCACGCGATCGTCAAGGGCCTGCGCGCCGTCACCGACTTCGACTACGAGCTCCAGATGGCCCAGATGAACGCCTCGCTTGACCGACGTCGAGACCGTTTTCGTGCCCGACCAGCCCGGAGTACTCCTTCCTCGCCTCGAGCCTGGTCAAGGAGGTCGCCATGTTCGGCGGCGACGTGTCGGCGCTCGTTCCGCCGTACGTCCTTCGGCGCTGATGGCCCGGCTCGCGGAGCGCTGAGCCGCCGCGGGCTCAGAGCCGCTGGCTGGGCGTGCTGTGCGTGGGCCAGTCGAACTCCGGCATCGACGACTGGTCACGCAGCAGCTCGGTCCCCGACTTGCCGAAGCGCGCCTTCTTCGTGTGCTCGAGCGTGTCCTCGATGAGGATCCGGTTGGTCCGGATCAGGTCGGAGATCACTCCCAGCATCGCGGCGAGGAAGGCAAGGATGAGCAAGAGGGAGCCGACCAGCAGCGACTGGACGTGCCCGCCTGCTTCGTTCCTCGCCATCAGCACCGCATAGCGCACGAACGGGATGGTCCCCAGGGCGCCGAAGAACAGGGTCAGCCACGCGAAGATGACGTACGGCTTGTACATCATGAACGAACGGACGATGGCGGCCGCGGACTTCAGGACGTGCTCGGGGGTCGACCGGAAGAGGCGTGACTCGCGCGTCTTGGGGTTGGTGACGATCGGCACGCTGGCGATCTTCAGGCGCTTGTTGCCGGCCTGGATGATCGTCTCCATGCAGTAGCTGAACCGGGTGATGGTGTTCAGCACCATCAGGCTCTCGCGCGAGTAGGCCCGAAAACCGCTGGCGGCGTCGGGGAGGGCCGTTCCGGCCGCCTTGTTGACCACCAGGCTGCCGGCCCGCTGGAGCCGCTTCTTGACGAACGAGAAGTGCTCGACCATGTGGACCTGCCGGTCGGCGATGACGATGTCGGCCTCGCCACGGACGATCGGCTGGACGAGGTCCGTGATGCGTTCCTGGGGGTACTGGTTGTCGCCATCGGTGTTGACCACGATGTCGGCCCCGAGCTCGAGGGCCCGGACCACCCCGTCGTGGAACGAGCGACCGAGCCCCTGGTTGCGGCTGTGGTGCACGAACTCGGTGACGCCGAGCTCGCGTGCCACCTCGACGGTCCGGTCGGTGCAGCCGTCGTCCACCACGAGGATGATCACGTCGTCGATGCCGGGGATCGACCTGGGGATCGAGGACAGGACCGCGGGGAGGGTCTCTTCCTCGTTCAGACAGGGGATCTGGACGACAAGTCTCACTTCGTTCCTCAGGATGCGGGGTTGGTCCGCCGAGTCTACGTGTGAGCTGCCGCAAGGCTGGCTTGACTCGTCGACACGCGGACGCGGGCTTTCGCCCCGCACCCTCGGGCGGCGGTCTCCGGGCTGTCGCCGGTACGTAGTCTGTGGGGGTCCAGCCACACCGGCCGGACGTCGTCGAGCATGACGGGAAGAGCATGGGACGGATCCAGGACTTCGCCAAGCGGGTGCAGGGCATCGACGCGCTGGTGCCGCTGCCCTGGCGGGTGCCGTTCCGATACCGCGCGCAGCGCCTGGTCGGCGGGCTCGAGCCGGAGATGGTCCTCCTGCCACGGCTGGTCCCTCGCGACAAGCTGGCGGTCGACATCGGCGGCAACCGCGGCACCTACGCCTACGCACTGTCCAGGCTCGCTCGCCAGGTGGTCAGCTTCGAGCCGGTGCCGACGTGCACCCGCCTGCTCACGGCGTGGTCGCGCCGTACGCCCAACGTGGTGATCCACGAGTGCGGGCTGGGCGACCACGAGGACACGCTGGTCCTGCACGTCCCGCGTGTGAACGGCTCGCTCACCACCACGCGCGCATCCTTCGCGCGGGTCGACGGCGACGGTGAGGACCTGTCCGTCCCGATCAAGACGCTGGACCAGTTCGAGCTGCAGGACGTGGGCTTCGTGAAGATCGACGTGGAGGGCTTCGAGTACTCCACGCTCCAGGGCGCCCGTACGACGCTCGAACGCTGGCGTCCGAACCTGCTCGTCGAGATCGACGCGCAGGTGCAGAGCGCCGAGGACTTCGCGCGCACCTTCGACCTCCTGCACGAGCTCGGCTACGACGCCCACTACCTCGCAGGCGAGGCCCTGCAGCCGTGCGATGCCACGGTGCAGACGAAGGTGCCTCCGGCGACCAACTACGTCTTCCTTCCGCGGCCCTGACGGGTGGCGAGGCCCGGGATCAGGCCCGGACCGTCACCACCTCCAGCTCCGGCAGCGGGAACAGCAGGTTGACCCCGTCGAGGCTCGGGTTGGCCACGAAGAACGCGCGGAAGTGCCACGGCAGCACCAGCAGGTAGTCGGGCTGCTGCTCGAGCAGCTCCTCCTCGGGCACGATCGGCAGCAGGGTGCCCGGTGTGAACGCGCCGAACTTGTCCTCGTTGACCTCGCCGACCGCGAACACGTCCTGCTCGGTGATGCCGCAGTACTGCAGCAGGACGTTGCCCTTGGTCGATGCGCCCAGTGCCGCGACCGTCTTGCCCTCCGACCTGGCCTCGTGCGAGGAACGCGAGCAGCGCCTCGCGGGAGTCGGCGACCCGCTCCGCGAACGCCTCGTACGGCGCCAGCGTGTCCAGCCCCAGCGTCTCGCTCGCGCGCGAGGATCTCCGAGCACGGCGGGTGCGAGGTCGCCGGGCGAGTCCGACTTCTGGCACCGTCACCGAGAAGCTGCCGCCGTTGACGTCGTTGAACTCGACGTCGACGATCCGGAAGCCGACCCGCTCGGCCATCCACTGGATCTGCTGCCAGCGCGTAGTACTCGAGGTGCTCGTGGCAGACCGTGTCGTAGGAGTTCGCTTCGAGCATCGTCGGCATGTAGCTCTGCTCGAACACCCAGATGCCGTCGTCGGCGAGGACGCTCGTGGACCTCGCTGCATGAACTCCATCGGCTCCTCGAGGTCGTAGAACATGGAGAACGACGTGACGACCTGGGCCTTCGCGCTCGGGCAACGCTCTCGCGGAGGCCCGGCCGCGGAGAAGAAGTCGGCGATCAGCGTGACGTGCGGCGGGGTAGTAGCTGCCGGAACTTCCCGGCGCGTCGGGATCGATGCCGACCAGCTGCAGCCCGAGCTCCTCCGGGTAGGCGCGCAAGCGTGGTGGCTGTCGTTGCTGCCGATGTCGAGCACGAGGTCGCCGGGCTTCGAGCGACACCAGCGCCGAGGATGCGCTGGACCTTGGCCTGCAGGTGACGCACCATGCTCGCGTTCAGGCCGGAGCGGTAGCCGTAGTTGTCGCCGTACATCTCCGCCGAGGTCGTAGGTGTGCTCGAGCTGCAGGAGGCCGCAGCCCGCCTGCCGCGTCGCACTTGACCAGCCGGAACGGCCCGACGGTGACCTCCTGGTCGCGGCTGCGGGGGAACACACCGGTCAGCGCCTGTTCGCCCAGGTCGAGCACACACACCAGGTCGGTGCCGCCGCAGATCCGGCAGCTGTCGATCCTCTTAACGTCGGGTCATTGCTCGCTCCATCGTCCGTCGCGGTCTGCCGGCGCAGCAGCGCCAGGTCGTGTTCCACCATCTCGTGCATCAGGGTCTCGCAGCTCGACCTGCGGGCGCCCACTCCAGCACGCGGCGCGCCTTGCCGATGTCGCCCACCAACGGCACCGGCTCCGGTGCGCGGTACGCCGCGGAGTCGGTACCGACGTAATCCGCGTAGTCGAGACCGACATGCTCGAAGGCGAACCGGCACAGGTCTCGGACGCTGTGGCTGGTGCCGGTGGCGATCACGTAGTCCTGCGGCTCGTCGGCCTGCAGCATGAGCCACATCGCGCGCACGTGGTCGCCGGCGTAGCCCCAGTCACGGCGCGCCTCCAGGTCACCGAGCATCAGGCTGTCGGCCAGCCCGAGACTGATCGCTGCCGCGCCGCGGCTGATCTTGCGGGTCACGAAGCCCGGGCCCCGGCGCACGCTCTCGTGGTTGAACAGGATGGCCGCGCAGGCGAACAGGTCGTAGCGGTCGCGGTACAGCGCGACCATGGTGTCGGCGTACAGCTTGGCCGCGCCGTACGGGCTGCGCGGGTCGCGCCGCGCCGACTCGTCCTGCGGAGACCGGGTCGCCCGGCCGAACACCTCGCTGCTGGAGGCCTGGGCGACCCGAGCTTCGGGCCTGATCCGACGCATCGCCTCGAGCAGCCGCGCGACCGCCAGCCCGTTCACCTCGCCGATGCCGACGGGGTCGGCCCACATGCCCTGCCCGGAGGTGAAGGCCGCGAAGTTGTACACCTCGTCGGGGCCGACCTCGTCGATGATGCGGTCGGTCGACGCCTGGTCGAGCCCGTCCCACTCGACCCACGCGTCGACGGCGCCAGCGGAGCCGGCCTTGCCCGAGCCGGGGCGGGTGGTCCCGACGACGACGTACCCCTCCGACTTCAGCAGCTCGGCCGCGAGGCCGCCGTCCTGGCCGCTGCAGCCGGTCACGAGGGCCGTCCTCGTCGCGGACATCAGGCGTGCCTGCGATGCACGGCGTCAGACATCCTCGCGGTCGGCCTCGTAGCCGTGCCGGAGCACCAGCTCGTCGCGCCGGGCGATGGCCAGGTCGGACGCCACCATCTCGCTGACCAGGTCGGCGAACGACGTGGTCGGCTGCCACCCGAGCTTCTCGCGTGCCTTCGCCGGGTCGCCGATCAGCGAGTTGACCTCCGCCGGGCGGAAGTAGCGAGGGTCCACCTGCACGACGCAGCGGCCGTCGGCGTCGTACCCCTTCTCCTCCAGGCCGTCGCCTTCCCAGCGCATGCCCAGGCCGAGCTCCTCGGCCACCGCGGTGGCGAACTGGCGCACGCTGTACTGCACGCCGGTGGCGATCACGTAGTCCTCGGGAGTCTCCTGCTGGAGCATCAGCCACTGCATCTCCACGTAGTCGCGCGCGTGGCCCCAGTCGCGCAGCGCGTCCAGGTTGCCGAGGTACAGCGCAGTCCTGCAGGCCGAGCTTGATCGCGGGCCAGCGCCGCGCGTGATCTTGCGCGTGACGAAGTTCTCGCCGCGCACCGGCGACTCGTGGTTGAACAGGATGCCGTTGCAGGCGTACATGCCGTACGCCTCGCGGTAGTTCACGGTGATCCAGTAGGCGTAGAGCTTCGCCACGGCGTACGGCGAGCGCGGGTAGAACGGCGTCGTCTCGCTCTGCGGCGTGGCCTGCGGACGGCCGCCGTACAGCTCGGAGGTGGAGGCCTGGTAGAAGCGCGTCTTCTCCTGGAGGCCGAGGATCCGCATCGCCTCGAGCAGGCGGAGCGTGCCGAGCGCGTCGACGTTCGCCGGTGTATTCGGGCTCCTCGAACGAGACGGCCACGTGGCTCTGCGCGGCCAGGTTGTAGATCTCGTCCGGCTGGGTCTGCTGGATGATCCGGATCAGGTTCGAGGAGTCGGTGAGGTCGCCGTGGTGCAGGAAGAAGCGGACGCCCTCCTCGTGCGGGTCCCGGTAGAGGTGGTCGATCCGCTCGGTGTTGAACGACGAAGCCCGGCGCTTGATGCCGTGCACCTCGTAGCCCTTGTCGAGCAGGAATTCGGCAAGGTAGGCGCCGTCCTGGCCGGTGACGCCGGTGATAAGTGCGGTCTTCATTCCTCATCCTGTGAGTCGGCATGCTCGTGGCCCGTCCGGGCGCCATCGTTGCAGCCCACGCGGGGATCCGCCGTATCTGGGGTCCGGCGGGTAATCTCCGCCAGCAAGCTCGGGGCCTACTGGAGGCTGCACCGCAGAGGAGGTCGCGCGATGGGTGTCTCGGCCAACCGGCGCCGGATCGCTGTCATCGGGCCTCTGATGCCGTATCGCGGCGGCATCGCGCAGTACAACACGCTGCTGGCGGGCGCCTTCGCCGAGCAGGGCGACGACGCCCTGTTCGTCTCCTTCTCGCGTCAGTACCCGCGCTGGCTGTATCCGGGCAAGGGCGACATCGACCTGCCGAACGCCGACAACCGCGTGCCGCGCGCGCTCTACCTGATCGACTCCGTGAATCCGGTGACGTGGTGGAAGGCGGCCCGGGAGATCGCGCGGCAGGGCGTGCAGGTCGTCGCCTTCAACTGGTGGACGGTGTTCTGGGCGCCGTGCTTCATCGCGATGACCTGGCTGCTGAGGCGGCGCGGGATCCGGACCGTCCTGATCTGCCACAACCTGGTCGACCACGAGGCCAACGGGCTGAAGGCGGCGATCTCCCGCTACTTCATGGGGATGGCCAGCGGCTACCTGGTGCACTCGCGGGGGCATGCGGACACGCTGCGGCACGAGCATCCGGGCAAGCAGGTGGAGTCGCACCCGATCCCGCCGTACGGCCACTACCCCCAGCCGCGCGGCACGCTCGCCCAGCGCGGGCGCCTCGAGCTGCTGTTCTTCGGCTTCATCCGGCCCTACAAGGGGCTCGACGTCCTGCTCGAGGCGCTCGACACGGCTGGTGACCGTGAGGTGTACCTCACCGTCATCGGCGAGCACTGGGGGGACTCGTCCGAGCTGGTGCGCGACTACGCCGATCACCCGAACGTCGAGCTGCGCCTGGAGTACGTCGACGACGCCGAGGCGGCCGAGTACTTCGCCCGAGCGGACTTCATCGTGCTGCCCTACCTCACGCCCACGCCGAGCGCGGTGCTCGCGCTGGCCCACCACTACGACGTGCCGGTGATCGCCTCGGACGTCGCCGGGCTCGACGAGTGGTGATCGACGGCCAGACCGGGATCCTGGTGCCGCCCGGGGATCCCGACGCGCTCGCCAAGGCGCTGGGCGTGGCCACCCGCGAGCGGGCCCACGAGCCTCGCCGCCGGCGTCAGCGAGTACAAGGCCACGCACGGCTGGGACGCGATCTGTGCTCGACTGCGCGCGCTCGCTGACGGTCAACCCTGACCCCGCGCGCCTCGTGGTTCTCGGCCGGCGCGGCGCGACTCGCCCAGCTGATGCCGGCCAGCACGAAGTCGAGCGCAGTGAGCATGATCCTGGACGTCAGGGCGACGGCCAGGGCCTCGGACGACGTGAGCACCGAGCTGAAGGCCACCACCATCGCGACCTCGCGGATCCCGGCGCCGGCCGGCGCCGGGATGAAGATCACGCCGAGGACGACGGCCAGCGCGAAACCACCGATGGCGATCGGCAGCGACCTGGCGGCCGGCGCGCCGAGGCTCAGCATGAGCAGCCACGCCTGCAGACCGAGCAGGATCCAGCCGAGGACGTACCAGCACGCGGAGGTGAGCTGGCCGCGGTAGGTCGGGTACTGCTCGAGCGGCTGGCGCCGAATCATCCGCAGCCCCCGGTCGAGGACGGGGCCGAGGATGCGCGGGTGCAGCGTGATCACGCAGAGCGGGATGATGAGCGACACCCACCAGTACCGGCGGAACGCGTCCGCGGCGCCGAGGGGCAGCATCAGGACCGTCACGATCGCGCCGCCGCCGAGCGAGATCGCGATCGCGATCATGCTGCCGGTGAGCGTGGCCTTGCGGGAGACCTCGTGGTCCCGGGCGAGCTCTGCCTGCGCCAGGAAGGACCAGATCGATCCAGGCAGGTACTTGCCGAGCTGCCCGATCAGGAACACCCGGCCGGCCTGCGACACCGACAGCTGCCCGCCGAGGTCCACGATCACGGCCCGCCAGCCGAGCACGCCCAGCCACGTTCCGGCGGCGGCCGGCACCGCCGCCGCGGCGACGAGTCCCCAGGACATCGTGCGGAGGGCGGCGGAGAGCTCGCTCCACCGTGAGACGACGATGATCACGCCGAAGGCGAGCACCGCAACGAGGAAGCCGAGGCGGAGCCAGTCTCCGAGGCCACGGCGCCCAGCCCGCGCCGCCACCTCGAACTCTGGCTGCATGCCGGTCACCCTACGCGGTACAACGGGCTCGTCAGGGCAGCCGCCGCCCTGCCTGGAGGGGTGCACCAGGGTCGTCGGGAATCGAGCGCCGGCGGTCGGGTTTTGCCTGCCACCGTCCGCGCGGCTACGATTCTCGCTGATCTGTTTGTGCCCGGACCCGGGAAGTGATCCTCTGAGCAACCTGGACCCGAGAGCGCCGCTCGTGCTCGATACACGCGAGCTCGGCCGCCGCCCGGGGTCCCAGCGCGAGGTGACCCTCACGGTGCCGGCACCGGCAGATCTGGGCATCGAAGTTCTCCATGTCCCCGAAAGCGCGCCGGTCGACCTCGACCTGCGGCTGGAGGCGGTCATGGAGGGGGTGCTGGTCACGGGCACGGCGACAGCCGCGCTCGAGGGCGAGTGCGTGCGGTGCCTGGAGCCGATCTCCGACGAGATCGACGTTCGGTTCCAGGAGCTGTTCGTGTACGACGACCAGGACCACCGCCGAGTCGGCGACGACGAGGAGGACGACGAGTCCAGCCGGCTCGAGGACGACCTGCTCGACCTCGAGCCCCTGCTGCGGGACGCGGTGGTGCTCGCACTACCGTTCCAGCCGCTGTGCGAGGACGACTGTCCCGGGTTGTGCACCGAGTGCGGTGCGCGACTCAAGGATGATCCCGGCCACGCACACGAGGCGGCGGTCGATCCGCGCTGGAGCCGGCTCCAGGAACTTCAGCAGGGCGATGATTGACCAGCGCGGCCGAGCACCGGTCGCACGAGCAAGGAGATAACAGTGGCTGTCCCGAAGCGGAAGATGTCGCGGAGCAACACGCGCCACCGTCGTTCGCAGTGGAAGGCCGTCGCGCCGTCCCTCGTGACCTGCGCGAACCCTGCCTGCGGTGCCAAGCACCTGCCGCACCGCGCGTGCGGCGAGTGCGGCCAGTACGGCGCCAAGTCCGACCGTCGCCAGGTTCTCTGATCCTGACGCGGTCGGCTTGACCAACTACGGCGAGCTGCGAGCAGCCCTCGGGGATCCGATCCTGGAGCCCGAGCTGCTCGAGCGCGCCCTCACCCACCGTTCCTACGCCTACGAGAACGGCGGCCTGCCCACCAACGAGCGGCTGGAGTTCCTCGGTGACTCCGTCCTCGGCGTGGTGGTCACCGAGACTCTCTACCGGACCCACCCCGACCTCTCGGAGGGCCGGCTGGCCAAGCTGCGGGCGGCCGTCGTCAACGCCCGGGCCCTGGCCGAGGTGGGCCGCGAGATCGGCCTCGGCGAGCACGTCAAGCTCGGTCGCGGCGAGCAGGCCACCGGCGGCCGCAACAAGGCCTCGATCCTGTCCGACACCGTCGAAGCGGTCCTCGGCGCGGTGCACCTCAGCGGCGGCTTCGAGGTCTCGAGCGACGTCGTGCACCTGCTCTTCGACCCCCTGATCGAGGCCGCCTCCGCGATGGGCGCCGGACTCGACTGGAAGACCTCCCTCCAGGAGCTCTCCGCGGAGCACGGGCTCGGCGTGCCCGACTACGTCATCGAGGACGAGGGTCCCGACCACATGAAGACCTTCACCGCGCAGGTCCGCGTGGCCGATGCGCTCTACGGCAACGGCGTCGGCCGTTCCAAGAAGGAGGCCGAGCAGGCCGCCGCGGAGACGGCGTACGGCGAGATCGCGGCCAAGCTCGGCGTCGTCGACCCGGCCGTCGTGGCCGCGGTCGAGGCCGTCGACGACTAGAGCGTCGTCCGACTGCCGTGCCCGAGCTCCCCGAGGTCGAGGTCGTCCGGCGTGGCCTCGAGCGCCACGTCGTCGGCGCGACCATCACCCGCGTCGACGTGCTCCATCCGCGTCCGGTCCGCCGCGACCCCCGAGGCCCGGAGGGCTTTGCGCTCGCGCTGACCGGGCAGCAGATCCTGGGTGCGTGCCGGCGCGGCAAGTACTTCTGGCTCCCGCTCGGCAGCGGGGACGCCCTGCTCGGTCACCTGGGGATGAGCGGGCAGATGCTGATCCAGGCACCCGGCGCGCCCGACGAGACCCACCTGCGGGTGCGGATCGTGCTCGAGGGCGGCGCGACAGGTGGTTTCGAGACAGGCGCTAGCGCGCCTTCCTCAACCACCGAGGAATCCTCGGTGGTTGAGGAGGTTGCGGAGCAACCGTCTCGAAACCACCCCACGTCGGAGCTGCGGTTCGTGGACCAGCGGATGTTCGGAGGGCTGTCGGTGTCCGAGGGCGGCGCCGAGCTGCCTTCGGAGATCTCCCACATCGCCCGCGACCCGCTGGACCCGGCGTTCGACGACGCGGACTTCGTGCGCCGCGTGCGCCGGCGTACGGCGGGGGTCAAGCGGCTGCTGCTCGACCAGAACCTGATCTCCGGGGTCGGGAACATCTACGCCGACGAGGCGCTGTGGCGAGCCCAGATCCACGGAGACCGGCCGGGGGAGCGGCTCACGGGAAAGCAGGTCCGCGAGCTGCTCGACCAGGCTCGGTTCGTCATGAACGAGGCGCTCGGCCAGGGCGGCACGTCGTTCGACTCGCTCTACGTCAACGTCAACGGGGAGTCGGGCTACTTCGACCGCTCGCTGCACGCCTACGGGCGCGAGGGCGAGCCGTGCGACAGGTGCGGCCGACCGATCCGGCGGGTGGCGTTCATGAACCGGTCGTCGTACTTCTGCGCCCACTGCCAGCCCGTGCCACGCCGGTCGACACGCCGGTCGACCTGACCGCCGGCGAGAGGTCGTCGGAGGCTGGACTAGTCCAGGGTCCAGCCAGCAGGTCATCGCCATATTGACCGGACGCGTGTCTGGTGCGACTCTTGAAGACGGCCCCACTCCACGGGTCACCGCCCCCCACTTGGAAGGCTCATCTATGGCCAAGGCGCTGATCGGTTACATGAACAGCGACCTGCGAATCCCCGCTCAAGTCTCGGCCGAGAACACTCGGCTGCGCGCGCGGGTGGCTGAGCTCGAGGCACTCGTCCTTCGTCTCTCGCAGGAGAACGACGCACTGGCCGCCGCACAGGCCGCCACGCTGCTCGACCTCGACTCGCAGACTCTGCAGGAGATGCAGCCCGCGTAAGGGCCTGCTTGACGGGCGCCGGTTGACCGGCGCCGCGTGACCGGCGCCGACGCCGTTCGTTGAGGGTGCATGCGCACCCTCGTCGCCCTCGCCGCCGTCTCGTTCGCGCTCGGCGGCTCCCTGGCCCTCGCCTCACCCGCGTCCGCGCACCTGGACCGCGAGCGCCTGGTCGAGGTCCGCCACGACCTCCTCGCCGAGGGCGACGACACCCCGCTGCTCAGCGGCAACGTCCAGCACCTCGCGACCCGCCCCGGCCAGGCCGCGATCTCCGGCTGCTTCCTGCGGACGGCGCCGTACTTCGTGACCAGCGGCGTCGACTCGATCCGGGTGTGGGACGTCGCCGACGCCACCGACCCGACGCCGGTCGGGACCCTGCCGCAGGCCCTGTTCGAGAACGAGGCGATGAACTGCGGCGAAAGGCGTACGGCGAGCGGGACCCGCCGCTTCGCCCTGGTCGGGGTCGACGCGGTTGCGGTGACGCCCACCCAGCCCGAGCACGTCAACGTGGGCGGCGGGGAGCTGCGGATCGTCGACGTCACCGACCCGGCCAACCCGGTGATCGCGGCGACCGCTCCCGGCACCACGAGCACCCACACCGTCGCCTGCATCGACGAGACCGACTGCCAGTACGCCTACTCCGCGGGCGACAGCGACGGCAGCTTCTCGGTCTTCGACCTCCGTGACCTCGCCGCTCCGGTCGAGGTCGACAGCGACCCGGCGACGGCGGGCGTCCAGCCGTTCTCGTCGCCGACCGCCGGCCACAAGTGGAACTTCGACGCCGCGGGCATCGGCACCCACACCGGCTGGGGTGGCTCCTCCATGTGGGACGTGAGCACGCCGCGGAAGCCGCGCCTGATCACCACGACCGGTGCCGCCGGGGCGGGCACCGACCCGACGTACGAGGGCTACAACGACTTCATCCACCACAACTCGTTCCGTCCGAACGCCGACCGGTTCCGGCCCGGGAGGCCGCCGTCCTTCGCCAACGGCAACGTGCTGCTGGTGACCGAGGAGGACTACGAGCAGACCGACTGCAGCCTCGCCGGGTCGTTCCAGACCTGGCACGTCAAGCGGCTCGACGGCACCCCGTCGGCGATCGTGCCGCTCGACAAGGTCGAGCTCGCCGACCTCGGCACCTACCCACTGCCCCGGGGCACCTTCTGCTCGGCGCACTGGTTCGACTACTCGCCGTCCGGCATCGTCGCCGTCGGCTTCTACGGCGGCGGGACCCAGCTGATCGACGCCCGCGATCCCCGCGACCTCAAGTCCTACGGCCACGCCCTCTGGGGCGCCTCGGAGGTCTGGGACGACATGTGGGTCCCGGCGTACGACGCGAAGGGCCGGCAGACCGGCAGGACGACCAACGTGCTGTACGCGATCGACCTGATCCGCGGGCTCGACGTCTACTCCGTCGACGTCCCCGGTGACGGTCGCGGCCAGACCCCCAGCCCGGGCCCGCTGCCGGTGCCCACGACCGTCGACCGCGCCGTCGGAGCCGCGGTGCCGATGGGCCTGGTCGGTGGGACGGCCTTCCTCACCCTGATCGTGCGGCGGACCCGCCGTCGCTAGGGCAGCGACGGCGCGACGCGTCTCGAAATACCGATGCCCCCGACCGGGCCGGAGGCATAGCCTCACTGACTTGTGAGCAGAGTCGTCGAGACCGTGGTCCCCGCCCGCCTGGGCATGGGGTTCCGTTGGCTGCTCGCCTCCTCGTGGGCCAGCAACCTCGGCGACGGGCTGATGGTGGCCGCGGGGCCGCTGCTGGTGGCCTCGCAGACCCACAACCCGGTGCTCGTCGCGGGCGCGGCCATGGCCGGGCAGCTGCCGTGGCTGCTGTTCGGGCTGGTGGCCGGAGCGCTGGCCGACCGGCTCGACCGCCGCCTGCTCGTGATGGTCGTCGACTCGCTCCGCACGGCCGTCCTCGTCGGGCTCTGCGTCGTCATCGTCACGGGGCACGTGGACATCTGGCTGGTGATGGTGACGCTGTTCGCACTCGGCACGGCCGAGGTCTTCGCGGACGCCACCTCGGGCACGCTCGCCCCGATGCTGGTCGAGAAGGCCGACCTCGGCATCGCCAACGCGCGCATGATGGCCGGCTTCGTGACCGTCAACCAGCTGATCGGCCCCGCGCTCGGTGCCCTCCTCTTCACCATCGGCATGGCCGTCCCCTTCGCCGTCCAGGCCACCTGTGTCGCGCTCGGGGCGGTGCTCATCAGCCGGATCGGCACGCCCAAGGGTGCCGTCCGCGAGGACGTCGACACCCACGTCCGCCAGGACATCGTCGAGGGCGTGCGCTGGCTGATCGGCAACCGCCCGGTGCGGACACTCGCGCTGGTGATCATCACCTTCAACATCACCTGGGCCGCGCCGATGTCGGTGATGGTGCTGTGGGCGCTCCAGCGGGTGGGGATCGAGGAGGCCGGCTTCGGGCTCCTGACGACCGCCACCGCGCTGGGCGGGCTGGTGGCCACCTTCAGCTACGGATGGCTGGAGCGCCGGGTCCCGCTGGCCCTGCTCATGCGGCTCGCGCTCGGCTGCGAGGTGGTCTACCACCTGGGGATGGCGCTGACGACGTCGCCGCTGACGGCGTACCCGCTGATGTTCTTCTTCGGTGCCTACGCGTTCGTCTGGGGGACGCTGTCGAACGCCGTCCGCCAGCGCGCGGTGCCGACCGAGTTCCAGGGGCGGGTCGGGTCGGTCTACATGATCTGCGTGATGGGCGGCATGCTCATCGGCTCACTCCTCGGGGGCGTGATCGCGCACTACGGCGGGATCGTGGCGCCGTGGTGGTTCGCGTTCATCGGGTCCGGGCTCACCCTCGCCCTGGTCTGGCGGGAGCTCGGACACATCGCCCATGCGGACGAAGAGGCCAGGCCGCCTAGGTGAGCGCGGGAGCGACGCGGGTCAGCGCCTCACGAGCCTGCGCAGGCGGGAGGGTACGGCGACCACGGCCCGGCCGGCCTTCCAGGTGGTGCTTTCGTGGAGCTGTGCCAGCTGGCGTTCGGCGTGGCGCGCGCGTCGCTCGGCGTCCGCAGCCCGCTTCCTGGCCTCGGCGGCGCGGCGTTGTGCCCTGCCGGCGCGTTTCTCGGCCGCCGCGACTTCGCGCACGAGCGTCGCGTGCATCTCGTGCGTGGCTCGCGCGCCCCACAGCCTGGCCAGGCGCAGCTCCGTCTCGAGCCGTTCCAGCCCCTCCTCGGCGGCGTTCACGACTTCCTCCAGTAGACGCCGGCCCAGTCGACCTGCTGCGATCGGGTCGGTGATGCTGCCGCGCGTCGCGGAAGTCATGGATCGCCTGGGCGCAGGCCGGCGACGGCCCCGTAGTCGTCGACGATGACATAGCCACCCGGCGACACCCGGTCGTACAGCGCCTCGAGGGCGTCCATCGTGGAGGCGTACATGTCGCCGTCGAGCCGCAGGATCGACAGGCGGTCGATGGGGGCGCCGGGCAAGCGTGTCGGAGAACCATCCGACGAGGAACTCGACCTGCTCGTCGAGGAGCCCGTAGCGCCGGAAGTTCTCCTTCACGCTGTCGACCGAGATCGCCAGCTCCTCCCGCGTGTGGTGCTGGTCGCCCGCGTCGGCGTCGTACCGCCCGTCGTGCTCGGGCAGCCCCTCGAACGAGTCGGCGACCCAGACCTTGCGGTCCGTGACGCCGTGCGCGGCGAGGATCGCGCGCATGAAGATGGTGGCGCCACCGCGCCAGGCGCCGGTCTCGATCAGGTCGCCCGGGTACGTCGTCGGCCAGGACGCTCTCGGTGCACTGGCGCAGGTTGGCCAGCCGCTTCAGCCCGATCATGGTCTCGGCGTCGGCCGGCCAGTCGCGGCCCTCCTCGCGGACAGGCGGCGTTGAACTCGCCGTGCTCGACCATCCGGATGTCACGGCCCGGCATGGCGCCGCGGACCAGGTCCCACAGGTAGGACTCGTAGGACCGGGCATGCAGCTTGACGGTCACGTTCTGCCCTCGAACCCGTAGCGGGTCAGCATCTTCGCCATCAGGTCGAGGTAGAGGTCGGTGGGCGCGGCGGGAGTCGTCACCGCGCCACCTTAGGCGGTGGGGTACCGGTCGGAGAGCACCAGGCGCTTGTTCGTGCCTTCGTTGTTCTGCCCCTTCCGGATCACGACGAGATTGTGGTAGCAGTGCACCGCCACGACGTGCAGGTCGCTGTAGGTGGGCACGTAGTCGTCGACCACGAACTCCTCGTAGTTCAACCCGTCGAGCAGCGTCTTCACGAACGCCATCGAAGTCCCCGACGCGCCTGGGTCCTCCTGCCCGCCCCACTCCGGCCAGTACGACGTCTGCGTGTCCTCGATGACGTAGACCGCCCCGCCGGGCAGCAGGGGGAAGAGCAGGCCGAACGTGGCGACGATGTCGGCAGGCACGTGGCTTCCGTCGTCCACGACGACCATGGGTGCGCCGTACGTGTTGATGACGTCGCGCAGAGTCGTCTCGTCCGTCTGGTCCCCCAGCACGGCGTGGATCCGCTCCTCCTCGACGAACGACTTGTCCTCGATGTCGAGCCCGACGATCGTCGCGTCGTGGAAGAACCGCTTCCACATCCGCAACGACGCGCCGCCCTGACGCTCCCGGCTGTAGCCGCCGATGCCGATCTCGAGCAGCGTGAAGGTGTCGTCACGCAGGTGCTGGAGGTGGTTCTCGTAGTGCGGCGTGTAGTAGTGGACCCCCCACTTGTCCGTGCGGAACTCCTGGGCGAGCTCCGTCAGCGACTTCCTCCGGTACCTCCGCTGCTGCCGCTGCTCCGGGGTCAGGCCCTCCCGCTCCTTCTGGCGGCGCCGCTTCTCGTGCGCCCGGGCCAGCTTCCGGACCTGGGCGCGTTCGGCGCGCGTGGCGGTGCCGTCGAGGAGGCGTTCCCGCGCCAGCTTCAGCGACGTGACCTGCGCGGCCCGGATCGGGGGCGGTGGATCGAGGCGCCGGGCGAGTCCTCGGCGCAGCCGAGCGCTGAAGGATGGCGGTGGGCCAGGGGGCACCGTCTCAGGCGGCACGATTCCTCCGGAGGGGGGTTCGGGGCGTAGGGGCTGACGGTGAATCTAGCGGCATGCGCGGCGCCGTGCCCTCGCAGGTGAAGCCTGCGGCTCCGCTGATTGCATGGGGGCATGAACGCCCTTGCCGAGCTGACCGGAGCACTGCCGGACGGCGTGGTGGTCACGGACCCCGACGCCATGGAGAAGTACCGCTTCGACTGGTCGAAGGACGTCGGCGCCGGCAAGCCGGTCGCGGTCGTGCGGGCGCAGGACGCCGAGCAGGTGCAGGAGGCGGTCCGGTGGGCGGCCAAGCACCAGGTCCCGGTCGTCCCGAGGGGCGCGGGCAGCGGCCTCTCCGGCGGGTCCAGTGCCGTCGACGGCGGGATCGTGGTCAGCCTGGAACGGATGCGGGCGATCGAGATCGACACCGAGTGCCGGGTCGCGGTCGTCGAGCCGGGGGCGTTCAACGCCGAGGTCAAGGCGGCGGCGGCGGAGCACGGCCTGTGGTACCCGCCCGACCCCTCGTCGTACGAGATCTGCTCGATCGGCGGCAACGTCGCCACCAACGCCGGTGGCCTGTGCTGCGTGAAGTACGGCGTGACCACCGACTACGTCCTCGGGCTCGACGTCGTGCTGGCCGACGGGACCCTGGTCACGCTCGGCGGCAAGCGGATCAAGGACGTCGCCGGGCTGAGCCTGCTCAAGCTGTTCGTCGGCAGCGAGGGGACGTTGGGGATCGTCACCCGGGCGATCCTGCGGCTGGTCCCGAGGCAGGCGGAGCGGTCGACCCTGGTCGCGTCGTTCGTCGACGTGGACGCGGCGGCCCGGGCGGTGGTCGAGGTCGGCCGGTCGATCCGCCCGTCGATGATGGAGCTGATGGACCACGCCTCGATCAACGCCGTCGAGGACTACCGGCAGATGGGGCTCGACCGCAACGCCGGGGCGCTGCTGGTCGCGCAGTCCGACGCCCCCGGGGCCGCTCGCGACCTGGAGGTCGAGGTGATGCAGAAGGCCTGCGAGGCCGCCGGGGCGACCGAGGTCTTCGTGACCGACGACGCCGAGGAGGGGGAGATGTTCGTCGAGGCGCGGCGGGCCGCGTTCCCCGCCATCGAGCAGCGGGGGACCCTGCTGCTCGAGGACGTCGGCGCGCCGATCCCGCTGCTGCCCGAGCTGCTCGCCGCGATCTCCACGATCGCGGACAAGTACGACATCGAGATCCCGGTGGTTGCGCACGCCGGTGACGGCAACACCCACCCGATCATCGTGTACGACGCGGGCGACCCGGCCTCGGAGGAGCGGGCACGGCAGGCGTTCGGCGAGGTCATGCAGGCGGCGATCGCCCTCGGCGGGACCATCAGCGGCGAGCACGGTGTCGGTCGCACCAAGAAGGCCGCCCTCCCGGACCAGCTCGGCCCCGACGTGATGGCGCTGACCAGGCGGGTCAAGGACGCCCTCGACCCCGATGGGATCCTCAACCCCGGGGCCATCCTCTGAGTGCCCTATCGTCGGGCCCATGATCCGCGACCGACGACTCTTCGGACCCGGCCCGTCGAACCCTTACCCCGAGGCGACCTCGGCACTGGCGCGACCGCTGCTCGGCCATCTCGACCCGGCCTTCCTCGAGATCATGGACGAGACCTGCGCGATGCTCCGCCAGGCCTGGGGCACCTCCAACGCCCGCACGCTCCCGATCTCGGCGACCGGCTCGGCCGGGATGGAGGCGGCATTCGTCAACACCGTGCACCCCGGCGACGTGGTCGTGGTCGCGGTCAACGGGCTGTTCGGGCAGCGGATGACCGACGTCGCGGCTCGCTGTGGCGCCGAGGTGGTGGCCGTCGAGCACGAGTGGGGCCAGCCGGTCGACGTGCAACGCGTGCTCGAGGCGCACCCCTCGCCGGCGATCATCGCCGCCGTGCACGCCGAGACCTCCACGGGCGTCCGCTCCGACATCGACGAGCTGGGCGAGGGCAAGGGCGATGCGCTGCTGCTCGTCGACGCCGTCACCAGCATCGCCGGCATCGAGCTGCGCGCCGACGACTGGGGGATCGACGTCGGGTACGCCGGCACCCAGAAGTGCCTGGGCGTGGCGCCGGGACTGGCGCCGTTCACGATCAACGACCGCGCGTTCGCGCGACGGGTGGAGAAGCCGCAGTCGTGGTACCTCGACCTCGGCCTGCTCGGCGGGTACGTCGGCGAGGCTTCGGGGTCCGGTGGCCGGACCTACCACCACACCGCCCCGGTGGCGATGGTCGCGAGCCTGCACGGCGGGTTGACGAGGATCCTCGAGGAAGGCCTGGACGCGGTCTGGGCTCGGCACGAGGCGGCCGGCGCGCAGCTCCAGGACGGCCTGGAGGCGATGGGCCTCGAGCTGTTCGCGGAGAAGGGCCACCGGCTGCCCGAGCTGACCACCGTCAAGGTGCCCGACGGCGTCGACTCCGCCGCCGTACGCCGCTACCTGCTGGAGCGCTACGACATCGAGATCGGTGCGGGAGCGGGCGCCTACGCCTCGAGCGTGTGGCGGATCGGACTGATGGGCTACAACGCGCGGCCGGACGCCGCGCTGCTGGTGCTGGCGGCCCTCAAGGACGCTCTCGACCACGCGTGACCCACCTGGCGGGCCGTGGCGCGCCGACAGGACCGCCACGCGATGACGCTCGCCGCCAGGGCGGCGCCCGCGAGGGCGACCGCCGCGGTCGCCGGCCCGGGGTACAGGGGCGCCGTGCTGTGGGGGGACCCCGTCACGAGGGCCTTGCCGACCGATGCCGCCATCGGGAAGAAGGCCAGCGCCAGCCAGGCCGGCACCAGGACGGGCACCAGCCGGGGGAGGGCCGTGAGGCTCCACGCGATGCCGAGGCTGACCACGACGATCACCGGCTCCAGGTAGCGCGGCGAGGCACCTCCACCACGGCTCACGTACTGCAGCTGCATGGCGACGAAGATGATCACCAAGCCGCCCAGCAGCGCCGCGAGCGCAGCATCCGGCACCAGTCGGCGCCGGAGCGCGAGGTGCCGGACGGCCAGGACCGCCGCCACGGCCATCGGGAGCCCGACCAGCAGCAGCGAGATGAGCACCGCATCGACGACGCCGTACCCGTACGTGGCCAGCAGCTGTTTCAGAACCGCATGGTTGGTGGCCACCTCGAGGACCGGACGCTCCTGCCGGTGAGGGAGGTAGCCCCAGTGGGCGCCCAACAGGTTGCCGGTGAGCTCCCGGTTGCGCAGGTAGAACCAGGCGCTGGCCGCGACGGCGGCGGCGACCGCGCAGACCAGATAGGCGAGGGTGCGCCAGGGCGTGGGGCGCCTCAGGAGCAGCGCACAGCCCAACGTGGTGGCACACGCGCCGATGATCACGAATGACGATGAGCGGGTCAGCAGCGCGGCCGCCGCCAGAACCGCGAAGAACACGAGTCCGCGGAGGCTGACCCGCCCCCGCACCATCCGCGCCGTCAGCCCGATCAGCAGCGTCATCCACACCGTGCTGAGGTTGTCGTTGTAGACGGCGGAACCGACGGCGATCACGATCGGGTTGACGGCCGTCACGGCTCCTGCGACCAGCCACAGCACCCGTCGGCCGGGCGCGATCTGGGCCACCGCCCACATGACGGCGGCGACCAGCGCACACGACAGGAGGATGCAGACGGCGCGACCGGCATAGCCGGCCGCGAGCATCCGATCCGCGTCGACGAAGGGGCCGACGACCGGCGCCTCCAGCAGGTAGAAGAGCGGTGGGTGGAGCGCGGTCCACTGCACGGGTGGGACCAGGCCGAACGACGGGTCGATGGACAGCCCGTTCTCGAAGACCGGGAGGCGACCGCGCCACACCTGGTAGGCGTAGTCGAGGTGGGCGGCCTCGTCACCGCTGCTGAACAGGGGCCGGGAGAAGGCCGCTGCCGCCGACAACGCGCCCGCGGCCAGCATGTTCGCGACCGCGCCCAGCCTGAAGGCGGCGCGAGCATCGACAGCCCCCACGAAGTCTCCTGTCCTGAACCTGCGTCAGCCGCACAGCGTAGTGCTCGGCTTCGGCGGGGGACGGAACCCCCGGCTTCGGCGCGGTTAGGCTGCGCGGCGTGCGTAGGCTCCCTGCAGCGGTTCTGGCCATCACCGGGCTGTGGGCTGCGCTCATGCTCGGGGCCAGCATCCTGTGGCCGATGGGGTACGGCTACGACGAGCCCCAGCACGTCGACATGGCCTACGTCTACGCCGACTCTCCCTTCACCTTCTACGACCCGGGAGAGCTGCGGCCCACCGAGGCAGGCAGGGCCATCCTGCGCGACATCATCGCGGTCGGCTGGCCACCGGAGCGACCACTGGCCCGGGCACCCATCGCGGAGCGGGGCGAGCGCCCGAGCTTCGAGGGGCTCGGCGGGAACGGCCAGGCCGGAGGCAATCCGCCGAACCAGATGATCCAGCATCCACCGCTGGGATACTGGGTGTACGCCGTCGCCCTCGACATTCCGGGGGTCGATGCGCTGGCGTGGGACCTCCAGGTCTGGGTGCTGCGCCTGGTCAGCATCTGCCTGATGCTGCCCGTGCCGATCCTCTGCTGGGCCACCGCGCGACGGCTGCTGCGCTCCGAACGCCTGCCCCCACGTGCCCGCGACCAGCTGGCGCTCGTCGCGGCCCTGATCCCGCTCACGATGCCCAACCTCGTGCGGGTCGGGGCATCGGTGAGCAACGACGTGCTGCTGATCTCGTCGACGTCGGTGCTGCTGTACCTGACGATCAGGGTGATGACGGGCGATGTCCGCCTCGAGGTCGCCGCGGGCATCGCCGCCAGCCTCCTCGTGGCACTGATGAGCAAGGCACCCGCGCTGTTCCTGCCACTCCTGATCCTGGCCGCATACCTCCTGGCGGCCCGCGCGGTGGGTCTGCGGCGGGTCGTCGCGCCGTTGGCGGTCGCCGGCATCGGCGGTGTCCTCGGTGCGTGGTGGTGGGTGCGCAACCTGGTGGTGCACGGCTCCATCCAGCCCATCGGGTACGGCGACGACTTCGTGCAACGGCTCTTCGGGGTCAAGGGTGACGCCGACGACGGCAGGTTCCGCGACTTCGTCGGTGCGTACCTGAGCAAGTTCGTCGAGCGGATCTGGGGCGGGATCGGGCTGGCGGACGCGCTCACTCCTGGTCCGGTGCTCGTCTTCGGTTGGTTCGCCATCGCCGCGGTCGGCGTGGTCGCCGCCCTCGGCATCCGCTCCTCCAGGGACGCCCGCCTGCGCGCCTGGGTTCTCATCGGGATGGTGATCGTGACGGTGGGGGTCGTCGCGGTGGGCTCATTCGACACCTGGCAGCGCAGGGGCGTCGGCCCGTCAGCGGCCCAGGGCCGCTACATCTACCACCTGGTCGCGGGGCTGTCGGCGATCGTCGTGGTCGGCTGGGGGCGCGCCCTTCGACCCCGCGTGTCCCGGAAGCTCCCTGCGCTCGTGCTGATCGGCGCGCTCGTGACCAACGCGCTCAGCTGGCTGGTGCTCGTGCGCAACTGGTACGGCGTCGACGGCGGGTTCGCCTCCGGCGCACGGGGGCTCCTCCGCTGGGCCCCGACGGCACCGGGAGTGACCCTGACCGCCGTCGTCGTACTGCCCGTGCTGCTGGCCGTATTCACCCTGGTCGTCCTCGTGCGCAGCTCGCGGGGGCCGACGCGCCGGGCCGTTCCCGACGCCGGGCGCCCGTCGGATGGGGCACCGGCAGGTAGCGTGAGCCTCGCTGAGCTTCCCCGGCGGCCGCGAGCCGCAGTCCTCGTCTCAGTGCCCCGAGACTCACCTCGTCCGCAGAGCCGCGTCCGCTGGGAGCCCCGCGTTGTACCTGAAGAGCCTGACCCTCAAGGGGTTCAAGTCCTTCGCCTCGTCGACGACGCTGCAGCTGGAGCCGGGCATCACCTGCATCGTCGGCCCCAACGGCTCCGGCAAGTCGAACGTGGTCGACGCGTTGGCCTGGGTGATGGGCGAGCAGGGTGCCAAGTCGCTGCGCGGCGGCAAGATGGAGGACGTCATCTTCGCCGGCACCTCCGGCCGCCCGCCGCTGGGCCGGGCCGAGGTGCTGCTGACGATCGACAACGCCGACGGTGCGCTCCCGATCGAGTACGCCGAGGTCACGATCAGCCGCACCATGTTCCGCAGCGGCGGCTCCGAGTACGCCATCAACTCCCAACCATGCCGCCTGCTCGACGTGCAGGAGCTGCTGTCCGACTCCGGCATCGGACGCGAGATGCACGTGATCGTCGGCCAGGGCCAGCTCGACACGATCCTGCATGCCACCCCCGAGGACCGCCGCGGGTTCATCGAGGAGGCCGCGGGCGTCCTCAAGCACCGCAAGCGCAAGGAGAAGGCGCTCCGCAAGCTCGACTCCACCGAGGGCAACCTGACCCGGCTGAACGACCTGCTCAACGAGATCCGCCGCCAGCTCAAGCCGCTCGGCCGGCAGGCCGAGGTCGCCCGCAGGGCCGCCGGGGTCCAGGCCGACGTCCGCGACGCCCGGGCCCGGCTGATGGCCGACGACCTCGTGCAGGCGCGCTCGGCGCTGGAGCAGGAGCTGGCCGACGAGACCATCCTGATCGAGCGCCGCGAGGAGGTGGAGGCCGCCGTCGCCAAGGCCCGCGAGGCGGAGGCCGCCCTCGAGGCGGCCCTGCGCGAGGACCTGCCCGCGCTGGCGAAGGCGCAGGAGACGTGGTTCGCGCTGAGTGGCCTGCGCGAGCGGCTCCGCGGTACCCAGTCACTGGCCGCCGAGCGGGTGCGCAACGCCGGCAACGTCGAGGACCCGGTCGAGAGCGGCCGCGACCCCGAGCAGCTGGAGGCCGAGGCCGAACGTGTCCGGGGCCAGGAGCAGGCGATCAGCGCCGAGGTGGAGCGCCAGCGCACGGTGCTCGACGGCGCGGTCGCGGCCCGCAAGGACGCCGAGGACGCGGCGGCCGAGGAGGAGCGCCGGGTGGCCGGCCTCCAGCGCGCGGCCGCCGACCGGCGCGAGGGCATGGCCCGGCTGCACGGCCAGGTGAACGCGCTGCGCTCCCGGGCTGCCGCCGCCGAGGACGAGGTCGGCCGGCTCACGCTCGCCCGCGGGGACGCACTCGCGCGTGCCGAGCGTGCGCAGCGCGATTTCACCGCGCTCGAGACCAAGGTCGCCGGCCTGGACGCGGGGGAGGAGGGGCTCGACGCCGAGCACGAAGCCGCCACCGCGGCCCTCGACGACATCACCGAACGGCTCGCCAAGACCCGCGCCGAGGCCCAGCAGGCCGAGAGCGACCGGGCCACCCTGGCCGCTCGCAAGGACGCCCTCGAGATGGGCCTGAACCGCAAGGACGGTGCGGGCGCCCTGCTGGCCGCGTCCGACACCGTCTCCGGGCTGCTCGGCTCGGTCGCGGCCCTGCTGTCGGTCCGCACCGGCTTCGAGTCGGCCGTCGCGGCAGCGCTCGGGTCCGCGGCCGACGCGGTGGCCGTGCGCGACGCCGACGCGGCGATCAACGCGATCGGGCATCTCAAGAACGACGACCTCGGTCGCGCCGGTCTCCTGCTCGGCGGCGGCCCGGCCGCCGACCGGGACTGGCCCGGGCTGCCCAGCCACGCGACGTACGCCGTCGACGTGGTGGACTGCCCCGACGACCTGCGCGGCGCGCTGGGTCGCCTCCTGTTCAAGGTGGCTGTCGTCGGAGATCTCGCCGCGGCGCGCGCGCTCGTGCGTGAGCTGCCCGACGTCACCGCCGTGACCCGCGAGGGCGACCTGCTGGGCGCGCACTTCGCGTCCGGCGGATCCTCCCACCAGCAGAGCCTGATCGAGATCCAGGCGGCGGTCGACGACGCCGCGTCCCAGCTGGCGGAAGCCGTGGCCGCCTCCGAGCGGCTCGGGTTCGACCTCTCCCGCCTCGACGCCGAGCGGGTGGACGCCCAGGGTCGGGTCGACGTGGCCCTGGCCCGGCTGCACGAGTCCGACGCCACCCTGGCCGCGGTCGCCGAGGAGCTCGGCCAGCACGGCTCGCATGCCCGGTCCGCGCGCGGCGAGGCCGATCGCGTGGCCGAGGCGATCGCCAAGGCCGAGGAGGCGCGCGACAACGACCTGGCCGGCCTCGCCGAGCTCGAGTCGCGGCTCGCCTCGGCGGAGGAGGCGCCCGAGGAGGAGCCCGACACCAGCGACCGGGAGGCCCTCGTCGACGGCGCCCGTCAGGCCCGCCAGTCCGAGATGGACGCCCGGCTGGCGCTGCGCACGTCCGAGGAGCGCGCCCGCGCCCTGCAGGGCCGGGCCGACTCGCTGGAGCGCGCTGCGCAGGGCGAGCGCGAGGCCCGGGCCCGGGCTGCCGAGCGTCGCGAGCGGCTGATCCGTGAGGGCCGGGCCGCCGAGGCGGTCGGCGTCGCCGTGGGCGTCGTGCTCCGGCGGCTCGAGGTCTCCATCCACCTCGCGGCCGAGCGCCGGACCGAGGTCGAGCGGTCGCGGCAGGGGCGCGAGCAGGAGCTGATGGCCGTGCGCACGTCGCTGCGCGACCTCGGCCGCGAGCACGACGAGCTGGTGAACTCCGTGCACCGCGACGAGATGGCCCGTACCCAGCAGCGGATGCGGATCGAGCAGCTCGAGGAGCGGGCGCTCGACGAGCTCGGGCTGGACCCCGACGCGCTCATCGCCGACTACGGACCCGAGCAGCTCGTGCCCTTCGCCGGCGAGGTCGAAGAGGGGCAGGAGACGCCCGAGCCCGCGCCGTACGTGCGTGAGGAGCAGAAGAAGCGGCTGCGGACGGCCGAGCGCTCGCTGTCGATGCTGGGCCGGGTCAACCCGCTGGCGCTCGAGGAGTTCTCGGCGATGGAGGAGCGGCACAAGTTCCTCACCGAGCAGCTCGAGGACCTCAAGAAGACCCGCAAGGACCTGCTCGACATCGTGCGCGAGGTCGACGCGCGGGTCGAGGAGGTGTTCACCACGGCGTACGCCGACGTGAGCAAGGCCTTCGACGCGACGTTCTCGCGGCTGTTCCCGGGCGGCGAGGGCCACCTGGTGCTCACCGACCCGAACGACATGCTCTCGACCGGCGTCGAGGTCGAGGCGCGCCCGCCGGGCAAGAAGGTCAAGCGGCTCTCGCTGCTCTCGGGTGGCGAGCGGTCGCTCGTGGCGGTGGCGTTCCTGGTGGCGCTCTTCAAGGCGCGGCCGTCGCCGTTCTACATCCTCGACGAGGTCGAGGCCGCGCTCGACGACACCAACCTCGGTCGCCTCCTCGAGATCTACGAGGAGCTGCGCGAGAACTCCCAGCTGCTCGTCATCACCCACCAGAAGCGGACCATGGAGGTCGGCGACGCGCTCTACGGCGTGACCATGCGCGGGGACGGCGTCTCGACCGTGATCAGCCAGCGGCTGCGCGAGGCCGAGCCCGCCTGACTCCCGCGTCTGGGACGATGCCGCACGTGAGCGAGCGAGCCCCCGACCCACCCGCGCCGACTACGTCTACTGGGAGACGGTCACCACCAGGTGGGCCGACATCGACGTGTACGGCCACATGAACAATGCCCGCTACTTCGAGCTGATCGACACCGTCGTCAACAACCAGCTGGTCAACGGCACCGGGGTCGACATCCGCGACCTCCCCGCGATCGGGGTGGTCGCGGAGGTGTCGTGCCGCTACTTCGCCGAGATCGGCTACCCGGACCCGGTCGACGTCGGCGTGGCGGCGGAGAAGGTCGGCAGCTCGTCGGTGATCTACCGGGTCGGGCTGTTCCAGGGCGACGCCGCGGAAGCGGCCGCCGAGGGACGCTTCGTGCACGTGTACGTCGACAACACCGACCCCGCGCGCCCCGTCGTACCGATGCCGGACGAGATCCGGGCCGTCGTGGAGCCACTGCTGCGGTCCTGACCCGCGCGGCGCCGTACCTCGTTCAGTCGCCAGTGAACCTCTGGCCACGGTGGCGCGGATCCGTATGGCCCGTCCCCGCAGCCTGCGAGCCTGCCGCCGACTCGTGACCGTCGAGACGTGGCCGGGCGGCGTCGGCCGGGAGCGGACGCACTCGGCCCGGACGCACGGGTCACGACGATTCGCGTCGCCGGACCGTGTTCGAGAAGCCTGCCCCGGGCATCCAGCCGGTCCTTGTACTCGCCGGCGCACGCGTCCTTGTAGCGGTCCAGTGCGGGTTTGAACTGGAGCGTCCTCAGGTTCTCCGTGAACCGGCTCAACGCCCATTCGTAGAGGGCGAAGTCCCACGAGTAGACCTCACGGACCACGTCGATCTCTTCCTGGGTCCACGCAGGGACGAGCGACCGGTTCTGGTTCCGGTTGTCCCGGCCCCACGTCGGGACGCTCTGCAACCCGCACAGGGCGGCCAACGAGAACACGCTCTCCTCGAAGTACTCGGCGATCCCGAACCAGGCGACATCGCGTTCGATGTTCTCGAGCGCCAGGCCGGCAGCTCATCGCCGGGGGCCGACCGCAGGCGATCGGCGTCCGGCCCGAAGCCGATGGAGAACTGCATCATCTGGGAGTGGCCGATCCCCCGTTGGGCGACCACCCACTCCGGGAACGACCAGTCGCGGACGCTGTGGTTGTTCTTCATCCACTGGTAGCAGGACATGACTCGTGGAAGCGGGTGACGGAACTGGGTGACGAACAGGTGCTCCGGCGGGGGCCGTAGCTCCCGTAGAGGTAGTGCCCGGCGAAGAAGTGGTGTCCGCGCGATCCTTCGATCAAGGTGCGAGCTCGTCGACCGTTTTCGGGTTGCTGCGATACGTGGTGAAGAACTCCTCGGCCCGTCCGGCTCGTCGGTACGCCGCTAACAGGCCTTGACCATCGTCCCTGACCCGCTCTCGTTGACGCCGTGGAAGACGATCGGGCGCTGGTGGCCGGCCATGTGCTCCAGACCCCGACGTCCACGTGGAACCAGCGCCGGCCCGCGGCCGTCGCTCTCAGCCATTGCGCGCATACATCCGAATGACGACGGGATCCTCGTCGCCGTGCCGCCAGCCCGGCGACTCACGGACGCCGACGACGTCGAAGCCGGCGTCCTGCAGCCGATCTCGCAAGTCGTCCACGACGATGAAGCGCCGGTAGTGTCCGGCGATCCGCTCCGACGGCTGAGCACCTCACCCTGCGGCCAGCGGTCGTTGATCGAGCGACACTCGATCGCCAGGAGTGCGCCGCTTCGCAGGACATCGCGCGCAGTGCGCCACAAGGCCAGTTCCTCGGCCTCGTCATGGCATGGATCACGAAGCGTGTAGAGGCCGTCAACTCCTTGGTCCACTGACCGGCGACCTCCGGCAGCGCCCCGGCACGAACTCGGCGGACGACGCCGCGTGGCGCTGCGGCACAGGTCGATGGCAGCACGCGAGGCGTCCAGGCCGACGACGCGGTGACCAGAGCAGCAAGGTGGACGGTGTCGCGACCGTTACCGCACCCGATCTCCAGGATCGAGGCCTGACGAGGGAACCGGGCCTCGGCCTCCATCGCAACGGGAGGGCGGGGGACCGCCGTGGTGGTGGCGTAGTACTCGTCCCAGTGATCCACCCGTCCCCGGTCGGCTGTGGCACGGCGCCTGCCGAGGAACTGGCGATGATCTCCTTGGCCGCCTACCCGGTCACGTCACCGAAGTTCGCGATGCGGAGGTCGGCTTCTCGGCTCGTCATAGAGCTCCAGGTCGACGCCTGAGCCGTAGACCCGCTTGTCCCGGCGTCACGTTCCACGCGAACGTCGTGGGGACGTCGAGGTAGACGACCATGCTGTCGGGGATGTTCCGGTGCACCCAGGCGCGTACTTCGTCGTACATGGCGACGCGGCGATGACGACGATGAATCCCTGCGAGGCAAGTGGCTCGAGAGGCGGAAGTAGACGTTCGCGAGCTCGATCCGGTCGCTCTTCTCGTAGCCCCAGCGACGGGCGAAGATGCTGCGCAGGTCGTCCCCGTCCAGGAAGACGACCTGCTCGCCCTGCCCGTGGAGCTCGCGCTGTACCTTGCGCGCCACGGTCGTCTTGCCTGCCCCCGAGTAGCCGTGAGCCAGATCACGCCAATGGCGCGTCGTCGTGCGCCAGTGGTGGACAATGACGCTCCTGAATGCAGATGAACCGCAGTGAACTGCAAGTACGTACCGCGCGACGCGCCGCAGGTGGCGGACGCCCTGTGCAGCTGGACGGCGCCGATTTGGGGGGCAGCCGCCGTGCCTGTGCCATGGTTGAGGCACCTACTCGGGAAGGATCCCGCCGTGCTGATGCTCACGATCGCGATGATCGTCATCCTCGCTCTCGCCGGCCTCGTCGTCACGTACGTCGCCTTCCCGCACCGTGGCGAGGACATCCCCGGCGCCCCGTGGCTGGGAGACGCGATGGCCAAGGCCAACGACAAGCTCCCGAAGCTCCAGGACGGCGACCTCGACGAGCCCGAAGAGGGATTCGACCGGGCCAGCTGACCGCCCGCACCCGTCTGCTTGGATTGCCCGCATGGGTGACCTGCTGTACCTGATCATCGGCATCGCCGTCCTCGGCGCGGTGCTCGTCGTCGGCCTGCTCGTCGGAGGGCGGCGCCGGAAGGTCCCGGCGCCGCGCACCGGCACGGACGTCATCGCGCCGACTCCCACCGAGGCCCCGGCCGAGGCACCCACGGACGCCGAAGCCCCGACGGCGGCCGCGCCGGAGGCTCCCGCGCTGGAGAAGCCGGAGAGCACGGCGTCCCGACTCACCCGGCTCCGGCAGCGGCTGGCCGGCTCCCAGGGCGGGCTCGGCCGCGGCCTGCTCGCCCTGCTCTCCCGCGACAAGCTCGACGAGGACACCTGGGAGTCGATCGAGGACACCCTGCTCACCGCCGACATCGGCGTCGCCCCCACCCAGCAGGTCGTCGAGAACCTCCGCAACAAGCTCCGCGTCGACTCCACCACCGACCCACGCGCCGCGCTCCGCGAGGAGCTGCTCGCGCTGGTCGACCCCGACCTCGACCGGCGGCTGCAGGTCAGCGGCGCCGACGGCCACCCCGGCGTCGTCCTCGTGGTCGGCGTCAACGGCTCGGGCAAGACCACCACCGTCGGCAAGATCGCCCGGATCCTGGTCGCCGAGGACCGCTCGGTGGTGCTCGGTGCCGCCGACACGTTCCGCGCCGCCGCCGTCGACCAGCTCGCGACGTGGGGCGAGCGGGTCGGCGTCGAGGTGGTCCGCGGACCCGAGGGCACCGACCCGGCCAGCGTCGCGTTCGAGGCGGTCAAGCAGGGGGTCGACCACGACATCGACACCGTCGTCGTCGACACCGCCGGTCGACTCCAGAACAAGGCCGGCCTGATGGACGAGCTCGGCAAGGTCAAGCGCGTGATCGAGAAGCAGGCTCCGGTCACGGAGGTGCTGCTGGTCCTCGACGCCACGACCGGCCAGAACGGCCTGATCCAGGCCCGTGTGTTCAGCGAGGTCGTCGACGTCACCGGCATCGTGCTGACCAAGCTCGACGGCTCGGCCAAGGGCGGCATCGTGGTGGCCGTCCAGCGGGAGCTCGGCGTACCCGTGAAGCTGGTCGGTCTCGGCGAGGGTGCCGACGACCTGGCGCCGTTCGACGCCGGCGCGTTCGTGGACGCTCTCCTGGGCTGACGATCCCGTACTATTTGACTAGTTTTTCAGGAGTCACGATCGGGAGTGCAACCATGCTGGAACAGCCACGCCGGCTTGCTCGGAGGGTGGCTGGTCGAGCGGTCAGGGCCGCGCAGGGGACGCCGACACCGGAGCCACCGGCTGTCAGTGCCGACGAAGCCCTCCTGGTCGACTCACCCGTGTTCGACCACGAGTGGTACGCCCGGCAGACGAAGCGCTTTCCGGACCGGACCGCGGCCGTGCGGCACTATCTGGCGCATTCTCGCGACAACAGGGCGCACCCGCACCCGCTGTTCGACCCCGCGTTCTTCGTGTCGAGCCTCGACGACGAACAGCTCCGCAAGCTGGGCCGCACCGACCCCTTCGTGTTCTACCTGCGACGGCGGTTGTACGGCCGGCCGACCCACGCGCTCTTCGACACCGCCGCCTACCGCCGCCGGAACGAGGACGCCAGGAAGTACCCCGGCGGACCGATCGCCCACTACGACGACGTCGGCGCACCGGCCGGCCTCCAGCCGAACGCGTGGCTGGAGCCCGACGCCGACGGTCGCTGGCCCGACCTGCGCGCGTGGGTGGGCGAACGCTACGACGACTGGTTGGCAGCCCGTCGGCGGCTTCCGAGGATGTGGCGCGACCGTCCTCGCGAGGGGGCAGCGACGAAGTACCGCCGAGAGGCCGCCGAGCGCCTCGCAGCGACACCCCTGACGACCGAGGTGTCGTCGGTGTCGGTGATCGTGAACGCCGGCGTTTCCGAGAGCCACCTCCGGCACTCCCTGCGCAGCCTGGTCGGGCAGACCTGGCCGGCCTCCGAGGTGCTCGTGGTGCACATCGGCCGGATCGACGAGATCGAAGCGGTGGTGACCGAGGAGCTGCCGAACCTCCCGCTGACGCTGATCGCGGCCCGCGACGAACAGCTGGCGCCCGCGCTGAACGAGGCCGTCGCTGCGGCGACCGGTCGTCACCTGGCCTTCCTCGACGCCGCCGACAGCTGGGAACCGGACCGGCTGAGCCTCCTGGTCGATGCGCTACGGCACGTCGACTCACCGATGGTGGCCGACGTCATGCGGTCAGTCGCCAAGGACGGCTCGGTCAACTTCGCGGTCGGGGGCCATCCCGAGGGAGGCGTGACCAGCCGGTTCGGCATCGATCTGGGCCGCATCGTGATCGACGCGGAGGCTGTCGCAGATGTCGGCGGGTTCGATCCCACGATGCGAGGTGCCTGGAGGTCTTCGACCTCGTGGTCCGGCTGTCTCGTGCGCACCCCATCACCGTCCTGCCCACCGTGGGCGTCCACCGGCACTACAGGAACGCCACCACGCGCGGCGCCCGTCTCCCCGGTACCGCCCCGTCACCGACCACGTGCCATGGCGTCCTGGGCGGACGTGTCCCTCAACCGGCACCTGGTCGACTGGGAGGCGCTCGCCCGCAAGCGGCAGGACCCCGCAACGATCTCGGTGATCATCCCCACGTACGAGGACTGGCGGTTGACCGAAGGCGCCGTGCGGTCGGTTCTCGCGTCCGACCCCGGCGAAGGCCGCTCCATCGACTGCATCGTGTGGGACAACGGCTCGTCGGCTGCCGTGCACGCCGTCCTGGCGTCGCTCAAGGTCCGCTACCCCGAGATCCGGCTCGAGCACAGCCCGGTCAACCACGGGTTCGCCCTCGGGAACAACCTGGCCGTCCCGTACGCACGCGGCGACACCATCGTCTTCCTGAACAACGACGTCGAGGTTCCACCCGACTGGTTGACGCCGATCACCCGGGCACTCGCCGATGACGGTGTGCTGGGTGTCCAACCGCTCCTTGTGTACCCGAGCGGAGCCGTCCAGTCCGCCGGGGTGGCGTTCCCCAGCACCGGCGGACTGCCCCACGCCTTCCTCCAGGGGTTCCCTCCCGAGGACGCCTCCAAGGTCGGCGACCTGCGTTTCTCCGCCCTGACCGGCGCGGCTCTTGCGCTGCGCTTCTCCGACGTCGTCGCGCTCAAAGGCTTCGACCCGATCTTCACCAACGGCATGGAGGACGTCGACCTCTGCCACCGGCTGTCCCGGATGCGCGACGGCTACTTCCGGGTGCTGCCGGACGCGCCCGTGATGCACTGCGAGTCGCGGAGCCCCGGGCGCTACACCATGTACCTGCTCAACCGACAGGTCTACCTCGACCGCTGGCGTGGCGTGCTCGAGCCCCGCGACGACGTCAGGCTCTGGGCCGCCTGCGGATATCGCGTGCTCGACCACGAGGTGATCCGCAAGAACGAGCTGGTGAAGCGACACCTCGTCGTACCCGCCCCTGTGCTCGTCCGGGAGCGGAGGCTGCACGTCGACGAGTCGCCGGAGCGCCTGCGGTGGGCCATCAAGAACCCTGCGCCCTACGGACCGGAGTCGGAGCGCTGGGGAGACACCCACTTCGCGCGGGCGGTCGCGGCCGCGCTTCGGGGGCTCGGACAGGAGGTGGTCATCGACCACCGGGCCGAGTTCGAGCGCACCACGTCGCGTCACGACGACGTCTCGCTCGTGCTGCGCGGGCTGGCGCCGTTCTCCCCGTCACCCGAGCAGGTCAGCATCGCGTGGGTCATCTCCCACCCCGAGATGCTCGGTCGTCCCGAAGCCGAGACCTACGACCGGGTCGTGGCCGCGAGCGTGTGCTGGGCGGAGCAGACGAGCCGGGCGTGGGGGTTCCACGTCGAGCCGCTCCTGCAGGCGACCGATCCCCAGCTGTTCCACCCGGATCGCGCGGTCGCCGACACCGGCCATCCGGTGATCTTCGTCGGCAGCTCGCGCAAGGTCTACCGCACCGTCGTCAAGGACGCGGTCGAGGCCGGGTTGCCGCTGTCGGTCTACGGCGGGCTGTGGGGCCGGTTCATCCCGAAGCAGTACATCAAGGGCGAGTACCTCGACAACCTCGACCCTCGGTGAGGCCTATCGGAGCGCGGGCGTGGTCCTGAACGATCACTGGGAAGACATGAGGACCTCGGGATTCATCTCCAACCGCCTCTTCGACGCGGCGGCGAGCGGCGCCCGGGTCATCACCGACGCCGTTGAAGGGCTCCCGGCCACCTTCGGCGACTCGGTGCAGGTGTATCGGTCGCAGGAGGACCTCGTGCGGCTCAGCTCCTCGCCGATCCCGACGAGGTCTTCGGCGATGACGCGGCCCGGCGCGAGGTGGCGGCGAAGGTGAGTCGCGAGCACTCGTTCCACGCCCGCGCCCAGCGGCTGGTGGAGATCGCCCTCGAGGAGCGCCGGCGGCGAGGTTTCAGCGCCTAGCTCATCCTCGAGCGGGCACCGGCGCCTCGGCCGCGAGCAGTGCGCGACCGCTCTCCGCGCCCGCGGCGTGCTCGGCGTCCGGGACCGGCACGTCGTTCGCGGGATCGACGACAGGACCCAGCAGATCGGGACGCAGCGCGTGCGAAGCGAGCCGCTGCAGGTGCTTGCTCAACCACTCGTCGTGCTCGTAGTGGCCGAGGCGGGCGCCCTCCTCGAGCTCGGACAGCCGGGGCGTCCGCGCCAGGTAGGCCTCCCGAAGTCGCCCGGCCTGGTGGCGACGGTAGTCGCGCATCCCGTGGTGGTTGGGGCTCGGCCGCAGGTCGGGGTTGCTCTCATAGGCCCGACCGGCGTTCACGACCTTGAGCTCGAGCTGTGCCCACGAGCGCCACGGGAGGTGGAACACCTCGGTCGCGACCTCGGTCGGCGGTTGGCCGTTGCTGACGAGCGACACGAAGTGGTTGCCCTGGGAGACGACGACGTCCGACTCACCCCGGTGACGGCGTTGGGGGTCGGCTGGGCGTGGATCCCGATGGCCTGGAGCAGCTCGTCGGGGCGCTTGTCGCGCCAGTCGAGCCGACCGACACCGGACCGGACCACGCGGCCGGCCCCACCAGGTTCGTCACCGGCACCGTGAAGGCGTTGAGGTGCAGGGGCGTGCCCTCGAGGGCGTCACGCAGGGTCAGGGACCTGTCGACGGGCACCATGAACTCGTCGGCGTCCAGGTTGAGACCCAGTCCGCCCGGTGGTGGGTCCTGGCCCGCCGTGCCATGCCGGTCACGACCGTGCCCTGCTGCTTGCGGTGCACCGGGTCGTGGTGGAGCTCGACGCGACCCGGTCTCGACGTACGCCTCGAGGACCTCCGTCGTACCGTCCGCCGAGGCGTTGTCGGTCACGATCAGCATGTCGATGTCCTGGGCGAGATGGTGCTCGACCATGGCGGCGACGATGTCCACCTCGTCGCGGACCATCAGGGTCCCGACGATCCTCATGAACCGACCTCGAGCACGTCATGAGGCGACCCTAAGCCACCGTGGGTCGCCGGCCGAGGCGCGTACCGCCCCAGTTCACACGGAAGTAACACAGCCCGGGAACTCGTTGCCTGAGCGCAACATGTCGCTGCGCGCCGTGAAATCTCCGAGGACGAGGGTTCTGACCAATGGGACGCGAGCCCTGGTGCCGACAGTGCGGTCGCGCCGGACGCGTTCTCGACGGTGAGCAAACCTGGAGGTTCCATGGACTACGGCTATCACGCGTGGATGCTGGTAGCAGCGTCACTCGTCATCTTGATGACTGCACCTGGACTGGCCCTGTTCTACGGCGGGATGAGCCGCTCCAAGTCGGTGCTGAACATGATGATGATGTCGTTCGGCACGATCGGGATCGCCGGCATCGTCTATGTGCTGTGGGGCTGGTCGATGTCCTTCGGCACCGAAGACGTGGCGATGATCTTCAACAACCCGTTCGAGACCTTCGGGCTCGAGGGCGTGTCAGGGCAGGACTACATCTTCGTCGGCTTCCAGCTCACCTTCGCGGTGATCACCGCAGCCCTGATCAGCGGCGCGGTGGCCGACCGCCTGAAGTTCTCCGCCTGGATGCTGTTCGTGCCGCTCTGGCTGACGCTCTCCTACTTCCCGATGGCGCACATGGTGTGGGGTGGAGGCTTCCTCGGATCCGCCGCGAACGGCATCTCGGGCCTGCTGTTCGACGGAGACCCGCTGCCGATCGACTACGCGGGCGGCACGGTCGTCCACATCAACGCCGGTATGGCGGGCCTGGTGCTCGCGCTCATGCTCGGCAAGCGGATCGGGTTCGGCAAGGAGCCGATCAAGCCGCACAACCTGACCCTGACCATGATCGGCGCCGGCCTGCTGTGGTTCGGCTGGTACGGCTTCAACGTCGGCTCCATCGTCTTCACCGGCGAGAGCGCCGAGGCCGACGCCGCCCAGTTCCTCAACGAGACCAGCCTGGTCTGGCTGAACACCACGGTCGCCACGTGCGCCGCGATCCTCGGCTGGCTGGCGATCGAGAAGGTGCGCGACGGCAAGGCCACCTCCCTCGGCGCCGCTTCGGGCGTCGTCGCCGGACTGGTGGCGATCACCCCGGCCTGCGGCGCCCTGTCGCCGCTCGGCTCGATCGTCCTCGGCCTGATCGCCGGTGGCGGATGCGCCCTCGCTGTCGGCCTGAAGTACCGCTTCGGGTACGACGACGCTCTGGACGTCGTCGGCGTCCACCTGGTCGGCGGCCTGATCGGCACCATCGGCGTCGGCTTCCTCAGCACCAGCACCGGCCTGCTGTACGGCGAGGGCGGCGCGCAGCTCGTCGTCCAGGTGCTCGTGGCTCTCTGCGCGATGCTCTGGTCCGGTGTGTTCACGCTGATCGTGGCGCTGATCGTCAAGGCCGTGATCGGCCTGCGGATCGACGAGGAGGAAGAGGTCGACGGCATCGACTTCGCCGAGCACGGCGAGTCGGCGTACGACTTCAGCTCGGGCGGTGGCGCCCGCCGCACGTCGGTGCTGGCCACCTCCGCGGCCCCGGCCGAACCGTCGACCGCTGCCACTGACAAGGAAGGAGCCAGCGCATGAAGCTCGTGACCGCGGTGATCAAGCCGCACAAGTGGGAAGACGTCCGCGAGGCCCTCGAGACCTTCGGCGTGACCGGCATGACCGTCTCCGAGGTCAGCGGCTACGGCCGGCAGAAGGGCCACACCGAGGTCTACCGGGGCGCGGAGTACGACATCGCGCTCGTGCCCAAGATCCGGATCGAGATCGTCGTCGACGACGCCGACGTCGAGGACATCGTCGGGATCATCGTCAAGACCGCGCAGACCGGCCGGATCGGCGACGGCAAGGTCTGGGTCAGCCCCGTCGACACCGTCGTCCGGGTGCGCACCGGCGACACGGACGAGGCCGCGCTCTGAGTTGCTCGCCGGTCCGCCCCCCAGCGGGGCGGGCCGGCGGGTTCACCCGGCCGTCACAGGACAGTCGGGTCGTTAACATGCCTGAAACATTCGCCGCGGCCCGACGTTACGCGCGGTGTGCAGGGTAGGCCGCCATGACCACCCTCTCGGCGGCCGCTCCCACCCTCGACACCGGCGACACCGCCTGGCTGCTCGCAGCGAGTGCCCTGGTGCTGCTGATGGCCCCCGGACTCGCCCTGTTCTACGGCGGCATGGTCCGCTCCAAGAGCGTCCTGAACATGATCATGATGTCGTTCGGGTCGCTCGCGGTGATCGCCGTGCTGTGGGTCCTGGTCGGCTACTCGATCGCGTTCGGCGACGACGTCGGACTCGGCCTGGTCGGCGACCCGACGCAGTACGCCGGGCTCGGCCAGCTCATGGACGGCGACGTGACCGGCACCGTCCCGACGATCCTGTTCGCGGTCTTCCAGGGCCTGTTCTGCGTGATCACGGCCGCTCTCGTGTCCGGCGCGATCGCCGACCGGGCCAGGTTCGGGGCCTGGCTGGTGTTCGTCGTCGTCTGGACGCTGCTGGTCTACGCGCCGATCGCGCACTGGATCTTCGACTTCTCCAGCGGCGACCACGTCGGCGGCTGGATGGCCAACGAGCTCGGCGTGATCGACTTCGCCGGCGGCACGGCCGTCGAGATCTGCTCCGGGGCGTCGGCACTGGCCCTGGCCCTCGTGATCGGCCCGCGGGTCGGCTTCGGCCGCGACCCGATGCGGCCGCACAACCTCACCCTGGTCATGCTCGGCGCGGGCCTGCTGTGGTTCGGCTGGTTCGGCTTCAACGCCGGCTCCGCCCTCGGCGCGAACCAGACGGCTGCCGTGGTGTTCACGACCACCCTGCTCGCCGGCGCGGCCGGGTCGCTCGGCTGGCTGGCGCTCGAGCGGCTGCGCGACGGCCACGCGACGTCGCTCGGCGCCGCGTCGGGCCTGGTGGCCGGACTGGTCGCGATCACGCCGTCGTGCGGCTCCCTGTCGCCGATCGGGTCGATCGTGATGGGTGCCGTGGCCGGGGTGGTCTGCGCGCTGGCGGTCGGCATGAAGTACCGCTTCGGGTACGACGACTCCCTCGACGTCGTGGGCGTCCACCTCGTCGGCGGACTGGTCGGCACGTTCGGCATCGGCCTGCTCGCCACCGCCGCCGCGCCCACGGGCGTGGACGGCCTCTTCTACGGAGGAGGGCTCGACCAGCTCTGGCGGCAGCTGCTCGGCGGCGGCGCGGTGCTCGTCTACGCGTTCGTGGTCTCGGGCATCATCGGACTCGCCGTGCACCGACTGATGGGCTTCCGCATCGACGAGGAGCACGAGATCGGCGGCATCGACCTCGTGGTCCACGCCGAGACGGCGTACGACCTGCACGCGACGGCCGGAGCCCGCTCCGCCGGGACCGGCGTCCTGAACGTTCGAGAGGAAGGTGCCTGATGAAGCTGGTCACCGCGGTGATCAAGCCGCACAAGTGGGAGGACACCCGCGGCGCCCTCGAGGCGGTCGGCGTCACCGGCATGACGGTGTCGGAGGTGAGCGGCTACGGCCGGCAGAAGGGCCACACCGAGGTCTACCGCGGGGCGGAGTACGACATCGCCCTGGTCCCGAAGATCCGGATCGAGATCGTCGTCGACGACGCCGATGTCGACGACGTGGTGCACACCATCTGTACGACGGCGCAGACCGGCCGGATCGGCGACGGCAAGGTGTGGGTGTCGCCCGTCGAGACGGTGGTGCGCGTGCGCACCGGTGACCGGGACGAGGCCGCCATCTGACCGCGCCCGGACGCGCCGGGCGCACCGCCGACGCGGACGCGCTGTGCGGCGGTGCCTACCAGGACTGCGGCGGACCCGACGTCGGCGCGGCCCTGGTCGCCGTGGGCGGGTACGGCCGGGGCGAGCTGGCGCCGTACTCCGACCTCGACGTGGTCCTCGTCTCCGACGAGGGCGTCGAGCTCGGGGACCTGGCCGAGCGCGTGTGGTACCCGCTGTGGGACAGCGGGGCCAGGCTGGACCACTCGGTCCGGACCTTCCCCGAGATGCTCGCCGCGTCCGACCAGGACCTCAAGGTCGCGCTCGGCCTGCTCGACATCCGGCACCTGGCGGGCGACACCAACCTCACCCTCCGGCTGCGCACGACGATGCTCACCGGCTGGCGCCGCCAGGCCAAGGAGCGGCTGCCGGCGCTGCAGCAGCTGGTCCGGTCGCGGCACGAGCTGCTCGGCGAGCTCGCCCACCTGTCGGTCCCCGACCTCAAGGAGGCGGCCGGGGGGCTGCGCGACGCGAACGTCCTGAAGGCGCTGGTCGCCAGCTGGCTGGTCGACGTACCGCACCGGAGCTCGAGCGGTGCCGCCGGTCGTTGCTCGACGTGCGTGACGTCCTGCAGGCGGCCGCCGGTCGCGCCACCGACCGCGTGGCGCCGGAGCTGTGGGACGAGCTGGCGGTCGGGCTCGAGCTGGATGACGAGGCCGCGGCGCAGGTCCACGTCCGCGAGCTCGGGCGCCGCATCGCGCACCTGTCGCGGCTGACCTGGCGACGGGTCGACGCGGTGCTGGCCCGGCCGGCGTCGGCGACCGGCGTACGTCGACCCGCGCTCACCCAGCTCTCGCCGGGGATCGCCCTGTCCGCCGGCGAGGTGGTCCTCGACCCCACGGCACGGCCCGCCCGGGACCCGCTCATGCTGCTCCGCGCCGCGGCGACGGCGGCCGAGCAGGACGTCGTCCTGGCGCCGGCGACCGCGGCCCGCCTGGTCCGCGAGTGCCCCCCGCTGCCCGACCCGTGGCCGTCGGCGGCCCGCCACCTGCTGGTGCGGCTGCTCGCGTCCGGCCGCGGCCTGCTCGCGGTCTGGGAGACGCTCGAGGAGACCGAGGCGCTGCCGGGGATCCTGCCCGAGTGGGAGCGGATCCGGCTGCTGCCGCACGCCTCGGAGATCCACCGGTTCACGGTCGACCGGCACGTCGTCGAGACCTGCATCGAGGCAGCGGGCCTGATCCGCCACGTCGCGCGCCCCGACGTACTGATGGTGGCGGCGCTGCTCCACGACATCGGCAAGGGCGGGCTCACCGAGCACAGCGTCGCGGGCGAACCGCTCGCCCGCGAGATCGCCACCCGGATGGGCTTCGACTCCGAGGCCGTGGACCTGATCGGCACCCTGGTGCGCTGGCACCTGCTGCTCGCCGACGTCGCCACCACCCGGGACCCCGACGACCCGGCCACGGTCGAGTACGTCGCCGGCCGGGTCGACCACGGAGAGGCCATGTCGCTGCTGCTGGCGCTGACCGAGGCCGACGCGCGGGCCACCTCCCCGAAGGCGTGGTCGACCTGGCGGGCGGGACTGGTGCGCGACCTCGGTGACCGGGTGCTGGCCCACCTCGACCCCGACGCGTCCACTCCGGCCCCGGTCGCGGGTGAGGTCGCGGTGCCCGAAGCCGTGCGCGACGGAGGGGTCTCGGTGACCGTCGAGCCCTCGGCCGACGGCGGCGCCACGGTCACGGTGATCGGGAAGGACCGGGTGGGCATGCTGGCCGACACCGCCGCGATGTTCGCCCTGCAGCGGGCCTCGGTGCGGGCCGCGCGCGCCTGGCCACAGGGGCCGTACGCCGTGTCGGTCTGGGAGGTCGCCGACGAGCACGTCGACCCGGCCGTCCTGCGGCAACGGTTCGAGGCGATCGCCGACGGACGGGTGGACCCCACGCATCGGCTCCGGCCCGCCGACTCGCCCGCCCTGGCACCGACCGTCGGGATCCGCGCGGACGCGTCTCGTCAGGCAACCGTGCTGGAGGTCAGGGCCGCCGACCGCCCGGGGACCGTCCACCTCGTGTGTGCGGCCCTGGCCCGGATGGGCCTCACGGTCCGGTCCGCGCACGTGGACACCCTCGGCCCGCAGGCCGTGGACGTGTTCTACGTGCAGGAGGTGGACGCGGGCGCGCTCTCGGACCATCGGGCGGCCGACGCCGCCCACGCGGTGCGCGCGGCGCTGACTGCCTAGCCGATCGGCGAACGCTCGAACCTCGCGGTGGTGTAGAGCGCGACCTGGTGCACGACGGCCGCGAGCCCGACGTGCTTGGACAGCCCCTGCCCCGTGTGGGCCAGTGTGAGCCAGGGGCCGGCGCCCGACCAGCGGAAGTGGGTGACCTCGATGTTGGGCGGCGGTGCCTCGAGGGTGACGCGGTGTCCGTCCACCCGGATGTTCCGGACGTCGCGGTGGGCCCCCGCGACGGTCAGCACCGACTTCCCGCTGTCCACGGTCAGCCGGATCCGGAACGGGCCGTACGGGAACGTCTCGGCGTGGTCGGCGTACTCGCCCAGTCCCGAGCGCCGCAGGGCGTTCGCGACGTCGGCCCGGGTCAGCGGGTCCGTCTGCCACCGGCCGTCGAGAGGCCCGCCCAGTGGGTGCCCCCGCGGCTCGACGGCCCACGGAGGCGGTCCGAACGCGGCCGGGGCGGCCGGCGGCGGCCGCAGCTCGCCGCCCGGCGCGAGCACGGCCACGACGGCCAGCGCGACCGCCGCGGCGGCGCCGCCCAGCCGCAGGTTGCGGCGTACCTTCCGGCGAGCGGTGGCCTCCAGTACCCCGGCGTAGACGGTGTCGCGGCGGTCCTCCCAGTCCGCGGCGTCCACGGGTACGGCGTCGGTCGCGTCCAGCCCCGTCGGCGCCGAGGAGGGCGCGGCGACCCGCTCCGCCTCGCGCAGGGCACGGCGGCGTACCCATTCGTCGGGCGGCCCGGACCGGCCGATCCGCCGCCAGTGCACGCGCAGGTCGACGAAGGAATCCTGGGTGATCCGCTGGGCGACGGTCGGGTCGCGCACGATCCCGTGCACGGCATGGGCGAGTGGTGCGAAGAGTGCGGCGAAGAGCGCTCCGAAGTCCCGGTCGGCGCGGTCCTTCCGCGTGGCCGGTGGGGCGAGGACCTCGGTTGTGGGCACCGCTTTCCCTGCTCAGGGAGGGGTGATGCGCGGACGAGCCGGACGGATGCGGACCTCGCCGCGGTGCAGGTCCAGGGTCCAGTGCGGGTGGCCGTCGTCCTCGTCCTCGTCGGGGGAGGGCAGCACCTCGCCGGTGTTCTTGTGGCTCTCGAGGTCGCGGTCGGCGCGGGCCCGGGCCGGGTCGAAGACGTCGATGAAGCTGCCGAGCGCATCGGAGGCGCCGGACGACGGCGCGCCACCGTTCCTGAGCATCCGGTGGCCGGACCACAGGACGAGGGCGCCCACCACCAGCGCTGCTGCGCCGAAGACCCAGACGGTCATTTCTACAGCGTAGAGGGTGAGCGGACGGGCTCTGCCGTTGCGAGCGTCGCATCCAGTGCGTAGCTGGCAAGGCGGAGGAGGGAGGCGGGACGGGATCCCGGCGACTGACGACAACGCAGCCAGGTGCGTGCTGGGGCGGCGCGCAGCAGGCAACGGCCCGTCCGCTCACCCTCTGTAGGGTGCGGTCACATAGTCTTGGGGGCGTCTCTGACTCCCGGCCCGTAGGACTTCACCCTTGTTCGCCACTCTCTCCGACCGCCTCGCCGACACCTTCAAGAACCTCCGTGGGAAGGGCCGGCTCTCCGAGGCCGACATCGATGCCACCGCGCGCGAGATCCGGATCGCGCTGCTCGAGGCCGACGTCGCGCTGCCGGTCGTCAAGGAGTTCGTGGGCGCGGTCAAGGAGCGGGCGCGCGGCGAGGAGGTCAGCGGGGCGCTCAACCCGGCCCAGCAGGTCGTCAAGATCGTCCACGACGAGCTGGTCGAGATCCTCGGTGGCGAGACCCGCCGGCTGCGGTACGCCAAGTCCGGTCCGACCGTGCTCATGCTCGCCGGCCTCCAGGGCGCCGGCAAGACCACCCTGGCGGCCAAGCTCGGGCTCTGGCTGAAGGAGCAGGGCAAGACCCCGATGCTCGTCGCGGCCGACCTGCAGCGCCCGAACGCCGTCCAGCAGCTCCAGGTCAACGGCGAGCGGGCCGGCGTACCGGTGTTCGCCCCGGAGGCCGGCAACGGCGTGGGCGACCCGGTCGCGGTGGCGCGCGAGTCGATCGAGGAAGCCAAGCGCAAGCTCCACGACGTCGTCATCATCGACACCGCCGGCCGCCTCGGCGTCGACGCCGAGCTGATGCAGCAGGCCGCCGACATCCGCGACGCCGTCGACCCCGACGAGGTCCTCTTCGTCGTCGACGCCATGATCGGCCAGGACGCCGTGACGACGGCGCAGGCATTCCTCGACGGGGTCGGTTTCGACGGCGTCGTCCTCACCAAGCTCGACGGCGATGCTCGCGGTGGTGCCGCGCTGTCGATCCGGTCGGTCACCGGCAAGCCGGTGATGTTCGCGTCCGCCGGTGAGAAGCTCACCGACTTCGACCTGTTCCACCCCGACCGGATGGCCTCGCGGATCCTCGACATGGGCGACGTGATGACGCTCATCGAGCAGGCCGAGAAGGCGTTCGACCAGGAGCAGGCGGCGAAGGCTGCGGCCAAGCTCACCGGCCAGGGCGGCGAGTTCACGCTCGACGACTTCCTCGAGCAGATGCAGCAGGTTCGCAAGCTCGGCTCGATGTCGAAGATCATGGGGATGCTGCCCGGGATGGGGCAGTTCCGCGACCAGCTCGAGAACTTCGACGAGCGCGAGATCGACCGCCTGCAGGCGATCATCCAGTCGATGACGCCGGCCGAGCGGGCCAACCCCAAGCTCATCGACGGGTCACGCCGAGCCCGGATCGCGAAGGGCTCCGGCCGCCAGGTCTCCGACGTCAACAGCCTGGTCGACCGCTTCTACGAAGCGCGCAAGATGATGATGTCGATGGCCAAGGGCGGGATGCCGGGGATCCCCGGCATGCCCGGGATGCCCGGCGGCGCGAAGCGCGGCAAGAGCAAGCCGGCCAAGAAGGGCAAGGGCAAGCGGGTCTCCGGCAACCCCGCCAAGGCAGCCCAGCAGCAGAAGGAGCAGCGCGAGAAGGCCGCGGCCGCCGGCGCCAACCCGTTCGGCAACCCGGACGGCGAGGAGATCGACTACGAGAAGGCCGCCGCCGCGCTCGACCTGCCCCAGGACTTCTCCAAGTTCCTCAAGTGACCCAGACACTGGTCGTCGACGGCGCCAACGTCGTCGGTTCCCGCCCGGACGGCTGGTGGAAGGACCGTGCCGGTGCCGCCCGGCGGCTGCACGAGGCGCTGCTCGTCGCGGACACGGCGTACGACGAGGTGGTGCTGGTGCTCGAGGGCGCGGCCAAGCCGGGTGTGCGAGCCGGTCGCGACGGACACGTGCGCGTCGTCCACGCGAAGGGCGAGGGCGACGACACGATCGTTGCCGAGGCCAGGGCGGCCGCGGAGCAGGGCCACCGTGTGTCCGTCGTGACCGCCGACCGCGCGCTCCAGGCCCGGGTGCAGGGTGTCGGGGCGGTGGCGCTCGGCCCGTCCTGGCTGCTCGACCAGCTGCCCACTCGTTGACGGGATCGGCGCGACCTTCCTAGGTTGGTGGGACCCACTTGCTCGGGCAAGGAGGCCCATCGTGTTCCGCGACCCCGCACACCGTCCCTCACGTCTCGTCCTGGCATCCCTCGCCGCCGGGGCTCTCGCCGCGACGCTGCTGTCGGCACCCATGTCGACCGCCGATTCCGCGGGTGACAAGCCGCCCCCGTACCGCGACGCGTCGCTGCCGACCAGCCAGCGGGTCGACGACCTGCTCGGCCGGATGAGTCTGGAGCAGAAGGTCGGCCAGATGACCCAGGCCGAGCGCGCCGACGTCGCCGCCGACCCGTCCGAGATCGCGGAGGCAGGCCTGGGCAGCGTGCTGTCCGGCGGCGGCTCGGTGCCGACCCCGAACACGCCGGAGGCCTGGGCCGACATGGTCGACAGCTACCAGGAGGCCGCGCTCGGGACCGAGCTCGGCATCCCGCTGCTGTACGGCGTGGACTCGGTGCACGGGCACGGCAACCTGCAGGGCGCGACCGTGTTCCCGCACAACATCGGGCTGGGTGCCACCCGCAACGCCAAGCTGGTCGAGACGATCGCCCACATCACGGCGATCGAGACCCGCGCGACCGGCCCGCAGTGGGTGTTCGCCCCGTGCGTGTGCGTCGCCCGCGACGACCGCTGGGGTCGGACCTACGAGAGCTTCAGCGAGAGCCCCGCCCTGGCCACGAAGCTGGGCACGGCCGCGATCGACGGGCTCCAGGGCCGCCGCCCCCAGCTCGACCGGCCGGACCGGGTGCTGGCGACGGCCAAGCACTTCGCGGGTGACGGGCTCACGACGTACGGCACCGGCGAGGGCGACTACACCGTCGACCAGGGCATCGACGAGGTGTCGCGCGCCGACTTCGACCGGCTCGCGCTCGCGCCGTACAAGCCCGCCGTACGCCGACACCACGTCGGCTCGGTCATGCCGTCGTTCTCCAGCGTCGACTGGACCGAGGACGGCATCGGCAACCCGGTCAAGATGCATGCCAACCGCGAGCTGATCACCGACGTGCTCAAGGGCGAGATCGGCTTCGACGGGTTCGTCATCTCCGACTGGCGGGCGATCCAGCAGATCCCGGGCAGCTACCCCGAGCAGATCGCGACCGCCGTCAACGCGGGCATCGACATGTTCATGGAGCCCGATGCCAACAACCCCGACCAGCCCAACGACTGGAGGGAGTTCATCCCCGCGCTGATCCAGCTGGTCGAGTCCGGTGAGGTCTCGGAGGACCGGATCGACGACGCGGTGTCGCGCATCCTGACCGCGAAGTTCGAGCTCGGGCTGTTCGAGCACCCGATGACCGACCGTTCCCACCTCGACCGGGTCGGCAGCCGGCTCCACCACGCCGTCGCGAGGTACGCCGCCGCCGAGAGCCAGGTGCTGCTGCGCAACCAGCACCGCACGCTGCCGCTGAAGCCGAAGCACGACGTGTACGTCGCCGGGAGCAACGCCGACAACATCGGGAACCAGGCCGGAGGCTGGACGCTGACCTGGCAGGGCGGGTCCACCAACGTCATCCCGGGCACGACGATCCTCGACGGCATCGAGGAGCAGGCCAGCGGCGACGTCACCTACAGCGAGACGGCCGTGGCTCCGGTTCCCCGGGCGCGGACGGCATCGTCGTGGTCGGCGAGACGCCGTACGCCGAGGGGTTCGGCGACGTCGGTGGACCGGAGTGGGCCTACGACCCCGGCGACGCCGGCGTGCCGCGCCCGGAGAAGAACATGGTGCTGTCCGCGGCGGACGAGCAGGCGGTCCGCACGGTGTGCGCGCAGGCGAGGTCCTGCACGGTCCTGGTCGTCTCCGGGCGGCCGATGGTGCTCCCGCCCGACCTGCTGGCCGAGACCGATGCGCTGGTCGCCTCCTGGTTGCCCGGCAGCGAGGGCGCCGGGGTCGCCGACGTGGTCTTCGGACGCCGCCCCTTCACCGGCAAGCTCCCGGTCAGCTGGCCGCGCGCCGTCGACCAGCCGGTGAACGTGGGGGACGCGGGCTACGACCCGCAGTACCCCTTCGGCTGGGGGTTGCGGACGAAGCGTTAGCGCTGGCGCCGGCGTGCCCGCGCCGGACGATACGGTCGGCCCATGACTGCGCTCAGGTTCCGCGGACCGGTGCTGCCCGATGGCGAGGCGCGCGAGCTGTACGTCGTCGACGGCCGGATCACCTACGAACCGCAGGCAGGTGCCGAGACCGGCGGAGAGGGCTGGATCGTGCCCGGCCTGGTGGACGCGCACTGCCACGTGGGCCTCGACACGAACGGCGGCGTCGACGAGGCGACCTGCGAGGAACAGGCGGTCGCCGACCGCGACGCCGGCGCGCTGCTGCTGCGCGACTGTGGCTCCCCGGTGGACACCTCCTGGATCCACGACCGTGAGGACCTCCCGCGGCTGGTGCGCGCGGGCAAGCACATCGCCCGCACCAAGAGGTACATCCGCAACTACGCCACGGAGGTCGAGCCCGTCGACGTGGCCGCCACGGTCGCCGAGGAGGCCCGGCGCGGCGACGGGTGGGTGAAGCTCGTCGGCGACTGGATCTCCCGCGAGGAGGGCAACCTCGCGCCGTCGTTTCCGAAGGAGACGTTCGAGGAGGCGATCCGGGTCGCCCACGAGCACGGTGCCAAGGTCACCGCGCACTGCTTCGGGCGGACCGTGCTGCCGTGGCTGATCGAGGCCGGCATCGACTGCATCGAGCACGGCACCGGCCTGACGACCGATCTCGTCGACACGATGGTCGAGCGCGGCACGGCGCTGGTGCCGACGGCCATGCAGCTCAACAGCTTCCCGGCCTACGCCGAGGCAGGCGGGGCGAAGTTCCCCGAGTACGCCTCGACCATGCTCGACCTCTACGCCCGGCGACGCGACACGATCATGGCCGCCTACGAGGCCGGGGTCCCGATCTACGCCGGCACCGACGCCGGCGGGGTGCTCCCGCACGGCGGGATCGCCGGAGAGGTGCTCGAGCTGGCGTCGTACGGCATCCCGGCCGCGGACGCGCTCGGTGCGGCGTCCTGGCAGGCCCGGAAGTGGCTCGGGTTCAACGCCGGGCTCGACGAAGGCGCCCCCGCGGACTTCGTGGTGCTCGACGCCGACCCACTGCAGGACCTGTCCACGCTGCGTACGCCGTCGCGCGTGGTGCTGCGCGGCCGGATCGTCGGCCGCTCAGCCTGACGGGTTCGGGTGCCCCGACCTCGCCTCACGGACCCGGTCGCATTCGGCCCGGACCCACTTGCGGAGCACGATGTCCGGCGCCGGCGGGCAGGTCGTCACGGGGCTCTCGACCACCTGGACCGGCTCGGGTTCCGGGGCGTCGGAGACCTGCGACCCGCAGGCCGTGGCGAGCGCGACGGCGATCAGGGGCAGAGCGATCGGCAAGGCGATCGGCAGCGTTCTGGACATGGTGACTCCTCCTACGCGGCCGGATGGTCCGGCCGGTTCGGAGAATGTGCCGAGAGCCCGTCAGAACGCCGTCACAACGAGTCGCTGCTGCGCCGCGGCTTGCCGGTCCTGGCGGACGGCGACCTGCGGCGGGCTCGCCTGCGGACGCGCTTGCGGTACTCCTCGTCGTCGTTCCAGAACTGCTGGAAGACGTATCCCAGATGGTGCATGGTGCTCGCCTCCTCATTCCGTGTGCGACACCAGTCAAGACGGTATACCGGTGTCGCCCTACGATGCAACCGGCAAAACCGTTATGCTGGTGTCGTGGCCACCGTTGACCTCCCGCGCCCCGACGTCCCCCGCCCGATCGCGGTCGTGCGCGACTTCGTCAACACGACCGATCATGAGACCGGGGTCGACGACCTGACCACTCCTGCCGAGCTCACGCGGTACCTCGCGGCCGAGGGCCTGATGGAGCGGAGGTCGCCGGCCACTCCCGCGGAGCTGGAGCTGGCACTACGGCTCCGAGCCGGGCTGCGTCGCGCGCTCGAGCTCAACCACGAGGGCGGGTCGGACTCGTTGCCGGCGCTGGGCGAGGCGCTGGCCGAGCTACCCGTCTCGCTGGCGTGGACCGGCGACGCAGCCGGCCTCGAGCCGACCGCGGACGGCGTGGCCGGGGCGCTCGCCCGGGTCGGGCTCGCGGCCCACCAGGCGAGCGCCGACGGGATCTGGTGGCGACTGAAGATCTGCGCGTCCGACGAGTGCGAGTGGGCCTACTACGACCACTCCAAGAACCGGTCGCGGAACTGGTGCGAGTACGGCTGCGGCAACAAGCTCAAGACGCGGGCGTACCGGGCTCGGAAGGCGGGCCGGTCTTCTTAGGCCGGGGCGGCCTGGTCGCCCAGAGGACGCCGGTGACGATCAGGATCACGATCCCGATCAGGCCGAGCACCAGCGGCACGATCAGGCCGACCAGCAGCCCGGCGATGAACGTGCCGGTCGAGGGCAGCTGCGCGATCCGGACCTCCTCGTCGCCCTCGGCGCTCTGGCAGGTGAACGTCACGTCACCGTCGCCCGTGTCGAACCGGCCGACCGCTGTCCACTCGTTGTAGGTGAACTCCCCGGTGATCGGGCGGAGGTCGATCGGGTCGCCGTTCGCGCCCACGGCCGTGCAGGAGGCGTCGGAGAGGTCCTCGTAGAAGAGCGCTCGCTCCTCGCCGGCGGGCAGATCCACGGTGTGGGCCTGTCCGTCGGCCACGAACACGGCGTCCTCCTGGGTCAGCGGCCGCAGCACGGTGAACAGCGCGCCGACGAACACCAGCGGCGCCAGCACGAGCAGCACCCCACCGACCACGAACCACAGCGCCCGGGGTCGCGGCTTCTTCGGGGGTGCGGCGTACGGCGGGGGAGCGCCGTACGGCGGCTGACCGCCGTAGGGAGGCTGCTGCGGCGGTGGCGGCGGCTGCTGGCTCATGCGGGAGAGTGTGCCTCGCCCGGGCGGATGCGGCCACCACCACCGATTTTCGGCGTGGGTCGAGGTCTGGCAGAATGTCGCGCTGAGTCCTGTGCGCCCGGACCCTCTCATCCGGTCGCCGCAGTGCCCATCGAGGTACCCGGCCCGGTGTTCCCCACCTGGTGAACGGGAGCCTCACCACACACAACCGTCAAGGAGACACCACAGACGTGTCCGTCAAGATCCGTTTGAAGCGCCTGGGCAAGGTCCGGGTGCCGCAGTACCGCATCGTCGTCGTCGACTCCCGCAAGAAGCGCGACGGCAGGGTGATCGAGGAGATCGGCAAGTACCACCCCAAGGAGGACCCGTCGTACATCGACGTCGTCTCCGACCGGGCGCAGTACTGGCTGGGCGTCGGCGCGCAGCCGAGCGACGCCGTCGCGCAGATCCTGAAGATCACCGGCGACTGGCAGAAGTTCAAGGGCCTGCCGGGCCAGGAGGGCACCCTCAAGGTGGCCGAGCCCAAGCGCGACAAGCTCGAGATCTTCAACGAGGCCCTCAAGGACGCGGCCAAGGAGCCCAAGGGCGCCGCCGTGACCAAGAAGGCCGCCAAGAAGGCCGAGAAGCCGGCCGAGGACGAGGCCCCCGTGGCCCCGGCTGTCGAGGCTCCCGCCGCCGAGGCGCCGGCCGCCGAGGCGCCGGCTGCCGAGGCGCCGGCTGCGAGGCTCCGGCTGCCGAGGCGCCGGCTGCCGAGGCTCCGGCCGACGTGCCCGCGGCGGAGACCCCGGAGGGTGCGGCCGAGCAGGCCGAGGCCACCGAGAAGGTCACCGCCGAGGACGCCGGCAAGAGCGAGTCCTGAGCATGATGCTCGCCGAGGCGCTCGAGCACCTGGTCCGCGGTGTCGTCGACAACCCCGACGACGTGACCGTCCGCGACAAGCAGCTGCGTCGTGGCTCGATCCTCGAGGTCCGGGTGCACCCCGACGACCTCGGCAAGGTGATCGGCCGCGGTGGCCGCACCGCCACGGCGTTCCGCACCGTCATCTCGGCGCTCGCGGGACGTGGCGGCGCCCGGATCGACTTCGTCGACGTGGACCGCCGGCGCTGAGCAGTAGAACCGGTTGAATGGGTGTCGCCCTCGGGGCGGCACCCGTTCGCATTTCGAAGGGGAGGGACCCGTGGAGAGCATCGAGGTCGTGGTCGGCCGGATCGGCAAGCCGCACGGCCTGCGCGGTGAGGTCACCGTCGACGTCCGCACCGACGAGCCCGACGCGCCGGTTCGCCGCCGGCGCGGTGCTGCGGGCCGAGCCGCCGCGGGCTCCCACTCCGCCCTGACCGTGGTCACCGTCGCCCGCACCCGCTGGCACCAGTCGACCCTGCTGGCGACCTTCGAGGAGATCCCCGACCGCAACGCCGCCGAGGCGGCCCGCGGGCATCCTGCTCCACGCCACCCTCGGCCCCGACGAGTCCCCGACGACCCCGACGAGTTCTACGACCACCAGCTGGTCGGGCTCGCGGCGTACGACGTCGACGGCACCCACCTCGGCGAGGTCACGGCCTGGTGCACGGCGGCGCCCAGGACCTGCTGACGGTGCGCACGCCGGACGGCCGCGACGCGCTGGTGCCGTTCGTGAAGGCGCTGGTGCCCGAGGTCGACCTGGCCGGCGGCCGGGTCGTGATCGCCGACCGCCCCGGCCTGGTCGCGCCGCCCCCGAGGACGGAGGGCTGACCCGTGCGCATCGACGTCGTCACGATCTTCCCCGACTACCTCGCGCCGCTGGAGCTGTCGCTGGCCGGCAAGGCCCGCGACGGGGCCTGCTCGACGTCCACGTCCACGACCTGCGCGCAGTGGACCCACGACCGGCACCGCACCGTCGACGACACGCCGTACGGCGGCGGCGCCGGCATGGTGATGAAGCCCGAGCCGTGGGGCGAGGCGCTCGACGCGCTGCTGCCCGACGGCGCGACCCTCGTCGTGCCGACGCCGTCCGGGGCGCCGTTCACCCAGGCGCTGGCCCGCGAGCTGGCCGGGCGGGAGCACCTGGTGTTCGCCTGCGGACGCTACGAGGGCATCGACCAGCGGGTGATCGACCACGCCGCCGGCCGCGCCGAGGTCCGCGAGATCTCGCTCGGCGACTACGTGCTCAACGGCGGAGAGGTGGCCGCGCTGGCGATCACCGAGGCCGTGGTGCGGCTGCTGCCGGGCTTCATGGGCAACGCCGCCTCGCTGCTGGAGGAGTCGCACGAGGACGGCCTGCTGGAGTACCCCGTCTACACCAAGCCCGCCACCTGGCGCGGGCGCGACGTGCCGCCGGTGCTGCTCTCGGGCGACCACGCCGCGATCGCGGCCTGGCGGCACGACGCAGTCGGTACGGCGCACCGCGGAGCGCCGCCCCGACCTGGCTGCACCGCTCGACGCTGCTCGACGACGTGGAGGTCCGGCGGGTCGAGCCGCGCCGACGCCGGGGAGCTGCTCACCCTCCAGCGCGCCTGCTGGGTGCCGGAGCAGCTCGACAACCCCGGCGTCCTGATCCCCGCGCTGCACGAGTCGCTCGACGACCTGCGGGCCTGGATCGCGCAGGACGTGTCGCTCGTGGCCCGGTCGGCCGGCCGCCTGGTCGGCGCCGTCCGGGCCCGGCTGCGACGGCGACGCGTGGGACATCGGCCGGCTGATGGTCGCCCCCGACTCTCACGGCCGCGGGCTCGGTCGGATGCTGCTCGCCACGATCGAGGCCGCCGCGCCGCCCGAGGCGACGTCGTACGCGCTGTTCACCGGCGCCGGCAGCGCCCGCAACCAGCGGATGTACAAGAAGGCCGGCTACCGCCTGCGCGGGGAGATCGAGCCGGGCGTCGTCGGATGACCAAGCAGCGGCTGCCCGCAATTTCCGGCGGCTGGTCGCGCTGTGGCAGACTCGCTCCTCGGTCCAGCCGGCCAAACAGGGGTCGCCCGAGGACACCGTCCGGAGGGGGTCCGCGTCAGGTTCCTGCCACAGGGGGAGCCTGACGCCGCCGGCCAGCCACGGCACCAGCTGGGTCACAACTGAACGACACACCCGATTCCGCGGCTGACCTGTGGCACCCGCGAGGAGAGACATGAGCAACGTCATCGCCGAGCTCGGCAACGCCGATCAAGCGCGACGACGTCCCCGCCTTCCGCGCCGGTGACACCATCAAGGTCCACGTCAAGGTCGTCGAGGGCAACCGCTCCCGCGTCCAGGTCTTCCAGGGCGTCGTGATCCGCGTCCACGGCTCCGGCGTCGGCCGCACCTTCACCGTCCGCAAGGTCTCCTTCGGCGTCGGTGTCGAGCGCACCTTCCCGCTGAACTCCCCGATCTTCGAGCAGATCGAGATCGTGACCCGCGGTGACGTCCGCCGCGCGAAGCTCTACTACCTGCGCAACCTGCGCGGCAAGGCCGCCAAGATCAAGGAGCGCCGCGAGGCCTGAGCGCCGCGCCAGCCACAGCCTCGTTACGCTCTGCGCGTGACCACCGAAGACCGCGACCGCGCGACCGTCGACGACGACGACACCGGCTCGCGGTCTTCGCGCCAGCGCACGACGCCAAGCCCGCGAAGAAGCACCTGCCGCTGTGGCAGGAGACGATCCTGCTGCTCGGCATCGCCCTGGTGCTCGCGATCGTGATCAAGGCGCTCTTCGTCCAGGCCTTCTACATCCCGTCGGAGTCGATGGAGCCGGGCCTGGTCAAGAACGACCGGATCCTGGTGCAGAAGCTGTCCTACTGGTTCGGCGGCGAGCCCGCAGCGCGGCGACGTCGTCGTCTTCAAGGACCCGGGCGGCTGGCTGGGCGCGGCCGAGTCCGCCGGCCCGACCACCCGTCGCCAAGGTGATGGCCAAGATCGGGCTCTACCCCGCCGGGCGGCCACCTGGTGAAGCGGGTCATCGGCGTCGAGGGCGACACGATCAAGTGCTGCGACGAGCAGGGCCGGATCTCGGTCAACGGCGAGCCGCTCGACGAGGACGACTACGTCCGCACGAGGACAGGCGTCGCCTGCCACGGGCCGATGCCCGGCCTGCGACTGGACCGCCGGCCCGGTGCCCGAGGGCCACATCTTCGTGATGGGCGACAACCGCGCCCACTCCGCCGACTCCACCGTGCACATGTGCCTGGACGACCAGACCGACTGCGTCCCGGGCGACGAGTTCGTCGCCGGTCGACCTGGTCGTCGGCAAGGTCTTCGTCCTGCTCTGGCCGCTCCGACCACTTCCGGTTCGTGCACCGTCCCGACACCTTCGCGGACGTGCCCGACGCCGACTGATCTGCCGTGAGCGAGCTGCCCCGCGGTCTGACCGTCCGGCGCGACGCCGGCTCTACGGCTACGAGCGCGCGCTGCGCCGGCACGGCATCGAGCCGATCGCCGGCGTCGACGAGGCGGGCCGCGGCGCCTGTGCCGGCCCGCTGGTCGCCGGCGCGGCGATCCTGCCCGCCGGGCAAGGCCGGCATCGTCCCCGGGCTCGCCGACTCCAAGCTGCTCACCGAGAAGGCGCGCGAGCGCTGCTACGACGCAGGTCGTGCGCCGGGCGCTGGCGTGGTCGGTCGTCGTCATCGAGTCACGACGAGTGCGACCGGCTCGGCATGCACGTCGCCAACGTCGAGGCGCTGCGCCGCGCCGTGGCGCTGCTCGACCTGCCGCCGGCGTACGTGCTGACCGACGGGTTCCCGGTCGACGGGCTCGGCGTGCCCGGGCTGGCGGTCTGGAAGGGCGACCGGGTCGCCGCCTGCATCGCCGCCGCGTCGGTGCTCGCCAAGGTGACGCGGGACCGGATCATGTGCGAGCTCGACGCCGACTGGCCGGCGTACGACTTCAAGACGCACAAGGGCTACATCACCGACGTGCACACCGCGGCGCTCGACGAGCACGGCCCGTGCGCCGATGCACCGGATGCGGTTCGTCAACGTCCGGCGGGCCGCGGGCCTCGAACCGCCGCTGCTGGTGGAGAATGGCGAGCCGTCCGCCGAGCTTGTCGAGATGCCGTCCGGGGAGAAGCAGATGAGTGCCGAGGATCTCGAGAAGTACGAGACCGAGATGGAGCTCACGCTCTACCGCGAGTACCGCGACGTGGTCGGCATCTTCAAGTACGTCGTCGAGACCGACCGCCGCTTCTACCTCTGCAACCAGGTCGACGTGAAGGCGCGCACCGAGGCCGGCGACGTGTTCTTCGAGGTGTCGATGAGCGACGCCTGGGTGTGGGACATGTACCGCCCGGCGCGGTTCGCCAAGAACGTCAAGGTGCTGACGTTCAAGGACGTCAACGTCGAGGAGCTCAGCCCCCAGGAGATCGACCCGCCCAAGGGCTGAGCCGGTCCTCGATCAGGCGGATCGGGTCGCCCTCGACACGCGCTCGACCACGTGGTCGTGTCGGACTCGCCTCCCGGGAAGGAGACCTGGAGCCGGAACCAGCAGCCCCCACCCTGGGTCGATTTGCACGTGTAGGTGTTCGGGATCGGGACCCTGATCGTCTGGTTCTTCCCGTTCCACCCGCTGCCCGAGCTGACGCCGGTCAGCTTGCATCCGGACAGCGCGCCGTTCTTGACCCCGGCGCCGGTGCACCCGGGATCAGCGATGCCATGTTGGAGTCGAGCGGGGGAAGGACGGTGATGGTGCCGGGGTTGGTGGCGTCGCCGACGTCGTAGAAGTCGATGAGGAGGTTCTTGCTGGCGGCCGCCGGGATCACCCGCACCAGGTTGAACGTGGAGAGTGCGCCGGTGTAGTTCGCGTAGATGGACATCGTGTCCCAGCCCGAGATGGAGACCGAGCTCCGTTGCGGACCCGTCACGCGCAGCGCGAAGCGGTTGTTGCCGTTGCCCTTGACGCTCGTGTCGTCGCCTGCCTGCGTGTAGACGTCGGAGTTGCTGCGGTAGCCACCCCTCCCGTCGGCCACGGCGGACGCGGGGATCTTCACGTTCGTGCGGATCTGGAGGTAGTGGTCACCCGCTGACTGCGGCCGGAACGTGCACATCGTCACCCACTGGTGGTGCACCTTCGCGAGCTCGTCGTTGTACGACGTGTTGGAGCTCGAGGTGTTGCGGTACTTCCGAAGGGTCTGACTGGTGGTCTCGGTGCGCTTGTAACCTTTGTACTGCCGCTCGCACTGATGGCCGTCGGTGCCGAGCATCGGCAACCCGTTCGCGGGGCGGTAGGTGTCCGTAGGCGTCCGCAGCGCGAAGGACGTCACGGGGGCCTCAGCCGTGTCACTGGTCAGCACGTCACCGGCGCAGAATCCGTTCGCCTCCCGCTTGTAGCGGGTGAGCCCGTCGGTCACGTAGTCGTTCATCGCGTCCTTGAAGCCGTAGCCCGACGGACTGGTGACCTCGGTAGGAGCCTTCTCGCAGACGTCGCCGGTCTCCACGAACGCGGGGTCGTAGATCTGGATGGTCACGTCGGTGTTCACCGCGGCCGGAGCCACCCGGACGATGTAGAAGTAGCCCAACGGGCGGAACTCGTCATTCTTTCCTGCGGAACAGCCGGAATTGCCGGTGTCGCACTTGCGGGTCATGTGGCCATCGCCGTTGCCCTTGGGCGTCTCGGGACCGGCAATCGCGCCCCACAGCTGGGGTGTAGCCGAGCAGGTGGCCCCGCCCGTCGGTACGACGATCTGGCTACCGCTGCCGAGCGGCTCGGCCGCCCCGGCAGCGGGCTCGTTGCCGAACGCGTTGCAGGGGCTCCCCAGCGGCGCGGGGCCGTTGTAGTCGGCGACGGCCGACCGGCTCATGGTCGCCAGGTCCATGTCGAAGGCCGAGGCGAAGCCGTTGTTGATCGTGCTGGACACGGTGACCTTGAGCTGGGTCGGCTTGGCGCCGGTCGTCACGCTGACGGACGATGCGCCGGAGTCGGGGTAGCCGTTGCGCGCGGCGACCGCTTTCGCGGCTTCTTCAGCATTGTCGAAGTCGTCGGGCAGGAAGGTCACGCCGGCCATCGCGGCGGCGTCGGCGGCGTTCTGCACGCGCTCGATCTCGACGTACCAGCGGGCGACGTCGACGGACAGCGCCGCCAGCGGCACCAGGATGGTGGATGCGAGCAGGGCGACGAGGATGGCGGCATACCCCGCCTCGTCCCGACGTCGGAGCCGCCGGACCCGCCGGACGGTGGGGCGCTCATCCGTGCTCTCCCGGCGCGCACTGCTCGTTGGGGAGCGGCTCGAACTGCATGACGCTGCGCTCGGTGATGTCCATGCCGTCGCCGAACAGGCCGGTGACCCAACCGTGCTGGGCCCGCAGCGCGATGCCCACGGCGTCTCGGTCGGGGTCATTGACGCAGGCATTGATCTGGGACGCGGCGTTCCAGGTTCCCGACTGGTACCGGAACTTTCCGCCGCTGAGGTTGCTGTCCCAGATGTAGGTGACGCAGTTCGTCGTGCAGGTCAGGTCCGTCTGGCCGACCGGGAAGCCGTTGTCGCCGGCCTCGTAGATCATCACCCACTGGATGCTGTCCGGAGGCATCGCGCTGCCTGCCTTCTGGATGGCGTCGGCGGCCGCCTGGGCGAGCGCGGGTGCACCCTGCGGGGTGCAGGGGGGCGGGTCCGCGCTGGCCTCGCAGGTGCCAGGCCCTGCCCCAGCGGAGACCGATGCGATGCGGGCGCCGACGCGAACCGAGCTGTTGACCGCTACCACGTCCCGCATGAACAGGGACATCTCGATGATGCCCACGAGGAGGAGCACGAGGAGCGGTGTGACGAGCGCAGCTTCGACCGCGACCGCACCTCGCTGGTCGCGCGATCGCGCGCGCTTGAACCCCATGGTCACTCCGTCCCCTCAGCGACCGGTCGTCCGGTTGCCGCCACCCCCGAGAATCAGCACAAGTGTGCCCAAAATCGAGGATGCGCGAATGCGAAACGCGATTTCTCGTCGAGCGGTCCCGACCACGCCTGAGGGGTCCAGTAACCGTTCACAGCCCGGCTTCGCGCCGGACTTGTCCACAGGCTCGGCTGTCGGGTCGGCCTGCCGTCGACGCCGCGGTGAACCCTGCTCCGAGGAGGTCAGCAGATGACTGGTTCCACCACGGCCGCGATGAAGACGGCGCTCGGGGCGTACGGCGAGACCCTCGCCGCGCGCCACCTCGTCGAGCAGGGCATGGTCGTGCTCGACCGCAACTGGCGGTGTGACGCGGGCGAGGTCGACCTGGTCCTGCGTGACGGGTCCGTGCTCGTGATCTGCGAGGTCAAGACCCGCAGCGGGGTCGACTACGGCCACCCCCACGAGGCAGTGACCCCCGAGAAGGTGGACCGACTGATCCGCCTCGGCGTCCTCTGGCAGCGTGCGCACGGGGTCGCTGCCAGCGAGCTGCGGATCGACCTGGTCTGCGTGCTGCGCCCACGCAAGGGCCCGTCGGCGATCGACCACGTGCGGGGCGTGGTCTGATGCCCTGCGCGACGGCCCACACGATCTCCCTCCAGGGCGCCCTGGGCCACCTCATCGACGTCCAGGCCGACGTGTCTCCCGGCCAGGTCGGCACGACGCTGGTCGGCCGCCCCGACGTGTCGCTCCACGAGGCCCGCGACCGGTGCCGGATGGCGATCGTGAACAGTCGGCTCGAGTGGCCGGCGACCAAGCGGATCACGATCCTGCTGTCGCCGGCCGACCTGCTCAAGAGCGGCACCCACTTCGACCTCGCGATCGCCGTGTCGGTGCTCGCCGCCGATGGCCGGATCCCTCGGGCAGCCCTCGAGGGCACGGTCTTCATCGGCGAGCTGACCCTCACCGGCGGCCTGCGCTCCGTGCCCGGGGTGCTCCCGATGGTGATGGCCGCGGCCGCGCGCGGGATCACCCGCGTCTTCGTCCCCGAGCCTCAGGCCCGTGAGGCCGCCCTGGTGCCCGGCATGAGCGTGCTCGGCCTCCGCTCGCTGGCCCAGGCCGCCGCCGAGCTGCGCGGAGACGAGGTGCCCGAGGCTCCTCCCGTCGCGCCCATGTCGGGCAGCCGGCTGCTGTCGTGGCGCGGTCAGGACCGGATGGAGGAGGTCGACATGGCCGACCTGCTCGGCATGCACGACGCCCGCTACGCCGTCGAGGTCGCTGCGGCCGGCGGCCACCACCTCATGCTCACCGGACCCAAGGGAGCCGGGAAGACGACGCTGGCCGAGCGGATCCCGGGTCTTCTCCCCGACCTGACGGCGCGGGAGTCGCTGGAGCTGATGGCGATCCATTCGCTCGCCGGTGCCATCGAGCCCGGCGACGACCTGCTGACCCGGCCACCGTTCTCCGCCCCCCACCACGACGCCAGCAAGGTCAGCCTGATCGGCGGCGGCACCGGCCGGGTGCGTCCCGGAGAGATCAGCCGTGCGCACTGCGGTGTGCTGTTCCTCGACGAGTTCCCGCTCTTCCGGACCGACGTGATCGAAGCGCTGCGCCAGCCGCTCGAGAGCGGCGAGATCACCATCGCCCGCGGCGACGACTCGGCGACCTTCCCGGCGCGCGGCATGGTCGTGATCGCCTGCAACCCCTGTCCCTGCGGCGAGTACTCCGACGACCAGGTCACCAACAGGTGCAGCTGCCTCGAGCTCAAGCGCCGCAACTACCGCTCGCGGATCACCGGGCCGATCGCCGACCGGATCGACATCGTTCGCCACGTCATGCCGATCAAGCCCCAGGACCGGCCGGAGCCGTGGGTCCGCCCGGAGTCGTCCGCCTCCATCAGGGCTCGGGTCGAGCAGGCGCGCCTGCGGCAGGATGCCCGCTACGACGGACGCAGCTGGCGCCTGAACTCCCAGACGCCGGGGCCGCTGCTGCGCGACGAGTGGCCGCTGGCTCCCGACGCCCAGCGGCGGCTCGACGACGAGCTGTACTCCGGTCGCCTCAGCGGGCGAGGCGCCACCCGCGTGCAGCGGCTGGCGTGGACGGTCGCCGACCTCGCGGACGTCGACCAACCGGGGCTGGCCGAGGTCGACACCGCGCTCCGGCTGCGTTCGGCGACCCCGCTGCTGACCGCCACCGTGGAGAGGCGCGCCGGATGAACGACTCCGAGCGGCTGGCCCGGGTCGCCCTGTCCACCCTCGCCGAGCCAGGCGACCCGCGGATGACCGGGCTGGTCGCCGAGCTCGGCGCGGTCCGGGTCCACGAGCATCTCGCCGCCGAGCGCGACGTGGGCGGAGTCCTCACCGACGTCGCCGTGCGCCTCGGCTCCCTCGACCCGACGCGCGACCTCGAGCGCGCCGAGCGGATGGGCGTCCGGTTCGTGGTCCCCGGCGATCAGGAGTGGCCGCGGCGTCTCGACGACCTCACGGCCGTCGAGCCGGTGCAGCACCGAGGCGGAGCCCCGCTCGGCCTGTGGGTGCGGGGTCCCGTGGGTCTCCACGAGCTCGAGGCGTCGGTGGCCGTGGTCGGGTCGCGCTCGGCCACCAGCTACGGCGCCGAGATGGCGGCGGGCATCGCCGCCGACCTCGCCGCCGCCGGCCAGACGGTGGTCTCCGGTGCCGCGTTCGGCATCGACCAGGCTGCCCACCGTGGCTCGCTGGCCATGGGCGGACCGACGGTGGCCGTGCTCGCCTGCGGCGCCGACCGCGCCTACCCGGTGGCCCACAAGCCGCTCCTCGACCACCTCGCCGGCACCGGCGCGGTCGTGTCCGAGGCGCCGCTGGGATGCGCACCCACGCGGATCAGGTTCCTGGCGCGCAACCGGCTGATCGCGGCCCTCACCGGCGGGACGGTCGTGGTCGAGGCCGCCCTGCGCAGCGGAGCGCTGAACACCGCCAACTGGGCCGGTCGGCTCAACCGTCCCCTTCTCGGTGTCCCCGGGCCGGTCACCAGTGCGCCCTCCCAGGGGGTGCACCAGCTGATCCGCTCCGGCAGCGCCACCCTCGTCACGTCGGGGGCGGAGGTGCTCGAGGTGGTCAGCCCGGCCGGACACCATCTCCTCGACCGCCCGCGCGGCCGTGACACCGCCCGCGACCGGCTGACCCAACGTCACAAGCAGGTGCTCGACGCCGTGCCCCTGGCCCACGACGTCGCCGCCGACTCGATCGCGCGCACCGCCGGCATGGGGCTGATGGAGGTGCGATCGGCCCTGACCCGGCTGGACGCCCTCGGCATGGTGGAGCGTTCGGCGTCCGGTTGGCGGCTCGCCGAGGCGGCGCGCTCATGATCCCCGATCGCGGCCCTCCGCCTCCCTAGACTCCGATCCATGGCCGAGCCCACGCAGGACGAGCAGGCGGAGGCGCTGCCCGAGGCGATGGTGCGCGTCCTGGGTGAGTACGAGCGCCACCTGTCCGCCGAGCGGGATGTCACCGCGCACACCCTGCGCGCGTACCTCGCCGACGTCGCCGGCCTGCTCGAGCACGCTCGCCGGCTCGGACACCAGGACGTCACCACCCTCGACCTGCGGACGTTGCGCAGCTGGCTGGCCCTGCAGCAGACGACCGGCAAGTCGCGCACCACGCTGGCGCGGCGGGCCACGGCGGCGCGCGTCTTCACCGTCCTGGCTGGCGCGCACCGGCCGCGCGCCGAGTGACGTCGGCGCGAGCCTGGGCTCGCCGAAGGCACACCGGACCCTGCCGCCGGTACTGCGCGCGGACGAAGCACGTGACCTGGTCCGGGCAGCGGCCGAGCTCGCCGACGACGGCAGCCCGATCGGCCTGCGAGATGTCGCCATGCTCGAGCTGCTCTACGCCACCGGCATCCGGGTCGGCGAGCTGGTCGGGCTGGACATCGACGACGTCGACCGGGAGCGGAACGTGATCCGGGTGTTCGGCAAGGGGCGCAAGGAGCGGATGGTGCCGTTCGGCCGTCCGGCCGCGCAGGCGCTCGACTTCTGGCTGCGCATGGGCCGGCCGCAGGTCAAGGCGGAGGGCGCGGGCGCCGCGCTGTTCCTCGGAGCCAGAGGGCGCCGCATCGACCAGCGCGCGGTGCGCACCCTGGTGCACCGGCGGATCGCCGACGTGCCGGGTGCGCCCGACATCGGCCCGCACGGCCTGAGGCACACGGCGGCCACCCACCTGCTGGAGGGTGGCGCCGACCTGCGCTCGGTCCAGGAGCTCCTCGGCCACGCGTCGCTGGCGACCACGCAGCTCTACACGCACGTGACGACCGACCGGCTGCGGCGTGCGTACCAGCAGGCGCATCCCCGGGCATAGCGAAGACGCGTCAGCGGATTCGCTGTTGGTGGTCGAGCGAGTCGCGCGGCTGAGGAACGAAGCCGCGACCGACGTGTCGAGACCAGAAGACGCGTCAGCGGATTCGCTGTTGGTGGTCGAGCGAGTCGCGCGGCTGAGGAACGAAGCCGCGACCGACGTGTCGAGACCAGACGACGCGTCAACGGGTCCCGTCACGCTCGGAACAGCAGCGCTGCGGCCATCGGCCGCCAGGACGCGTACGGGCGCGGCGCCGGTGTCCAGCCCGCCGCTGCGGGCGGGGTGGGCGCCCGGGCGACCGGCTCGTCGCGCCAGAGCGGCAGCAGGCGCACGGGACCGGCGCCGACGAGGTCGAGCGGGTCGAGGTAGGTCTCGCCGCGCAACCAGCCCCAGTGCAGGCACGCGCGGGGGAGGCAGTGCGACCCGACGGTCGCCAGCCGCCCGATCGCGGCGCCCTGGACCACGACGTCCCCGACGTCCACGTCGGCGGTGACCGGCTCGTAGGTGGTGCGGGTGTCGCCGTGGTCGACGACGACCACGCCGCGTCCGGCGAGCATGCCGGCGAAGGAGATGCGTCCGGGGAGCGCGGCGTGGACCCGCTGGCCGGGGGAGCCGAGCAGGTCCACGCCGCGGTGGCCGGCGCCCCACGGGTCGTCGGGAGGGTCGAACGCCTCCATGACCGCAGGCTCGGGGCGCAGCGGCCACTCGCCGACCGGATCGGTGTCTGCGGGAGCACCACGCGCCGGCGCCGACACGAGCAGGACCGTCACCAGACCCAGGACGACGAGCGGCGTGGGTGAGCGGACGCGGTGGAGGAGGGAGAGGAGACCGTGCATGCGAGGAGCGTGCCGCGCGGCACCGACCGCTCGCCGGGTCCGGGCTGGGCGCTGTGGAGAACGCGTTCCGGACGGGTGGCTGGGGACGGTTGCTGGCCCGCTTCTCGATTCGCCGTCCACGCGTGGCGTCGACTAGTCTTGCCGGAGCAATCCGCACGGATTGACTTCGCACGTTCGCAGACCGCGACGGAGCCTTCCAGAGTCTGACTCTGTCTCCTGGCCCCGATCGCCCGCGGACGCGGCTCCTCGGTCCCGGTCGCCAGACCGGGTCGGACCGCGTGTGAGCGTCAGGGCGACCGGCACCCGTCGGCCGCGGCAACTGAAAACAACCGGAGCGTGCTCCCGGTCCGTCCTGGTCTCAAGGACGGGCACATCGGGCTGCGGGCTCCACATAACAGGAGACATATTCATGGCAGTTGTGACCATGCGCCAGCTTCTCGAGAGCGGCGTCCACTTCGGACACCAGACCCGTCGCTGGAACCCCAAGATGAAGCGCTTCATCATGACCGAGCGCAACGGCATCTACATCATCGACCTGCAGCAGTCGCTGGCCTACATCGACCGCTCGTACGCCTTCATCAAGGAGACCGTCGCCAAGGGCGGCACCGTGATGTTCGTCGGCACCAAGAAGCAGGCCCAGGAAGCGATCGCCGAGCAGGCGACCCGCGTCGGCATGCCCTACGTCAACCAGCGCTGGCTGGGCGGCATGCTCACCAACTTCCAGACCATGCACCAGCGGATCAACCGCCTGAAGGAGCTCGACGAGCTCGACTTCGACAACGTCGCCGGCTCCGGTCGCACCAAGAAGGAGCTGCTCCACCTCCGTCGTGAGCGCGACAAGCTCGAGAAGACCCTGGGCGGCATCCGCGAGATGAGCCGTACGCCGGCCGCCGTGTGGGTCGTCGACACCAAGAAGGAGCACCTCGCCGTCGAGGAGGCCCGCAAGCTCCGGATCCCGATCATCGGCATCCTGGACACCAACTGCGACCCCGACGAGGTCGACTTCCCGATCCCGGGCAACGACGACGCCATCCGCGCCGTCGGCCTGCTGACCCGCGTGGTCGCCGACGCCGTGGCCGAGGGCCTGATCGCCCGCTCCGGTGGCGGCAAGGCCGGCGCCGAGGGCGCCACGGGCGCCGAGGAGCCGCTGGCCGAGTGGGAGCGCGAGCTCCTGGGTGGCGACGCCGAGAAGGCGGCCGCCGAGGCCACCGGTGGCGACGCCGAGAAGACCGAGACGCCCGCCGCCGAGGCCACGGGTGCCGCGTCCGAGGCCACGCAGGCCGAGGCCGCAGCTGAGGCCGTCACCGAGGCCCCGCAGGCTCCCGAAGCCGAGGCTGCCACCGAGGCTCCCGCGGCTGAGGCTGCCACCGAGGCTCCCGCGGCTGAGGCTGCCACCGAGGCTCCCGCGGCTGAGGCTGCCACCGAGGCTCCCGCGGCCGAGGCCGCCGCCGAGGCCCCGCAGGCTGAGGCTGCCACGGAGACCGCCACGGCGACCGGCGAGGGCGAGTTCGGCGCCGACTCGGCCGCTCCGCTCGAGGACGGCTCGGCCCCCGAGGGCTTCGAGATCAAGGGCAACAAGTCGTCGATGAAGTTCCACGCCCCGAGCAGCCCCTGGTACGACCGGACCAACGCCGAGGTGTGGTTCCGCTCCGCCGAGGCCGCCGAGGCCGCGGGCTTCGCCAACGCCGAGGCCAAGGCCGACGCCTGAGCGACCCGTACGGCGGTCCTGGTGACCGCCGACCATCCCCTTGCGAGGAAGAGGAAGAAGGACATGGCTAACTTCACCGCGGCCGACGTCAAGAGACTTCGCGAGCTCACCGGCGCCGGCATGATGGACTGCAAGAAGGCGCTCGACGAGACCGACGGCGACTTCGACAAGGCCGTCGAGCTGCTCCGCGTCAAGGGCGCCGCCAAGGCCGCCAAGCGCGGCGCCGAGCGCGAGGCCTCGGCCGGGCTGGTCGCCCACGCGCCGGGCGTGCTGGTCGAGCTCAAGTGCGAGACCGACTTCGTCGCCAAGGGCGAGGACTTCATCGCCACGGCCCAGAAGATCGCCGACGCGGCGTCCGAGAACGGGCCGGCCGACATCGAGGCGCTCAAGAAGGTCTCCCTGGGCGACCAGACGGTCGGCGAGGTCGTCGAGAGCCTCGCGATCTCCATCGGCGAGAAGATCGAGCTCGGCCAGTACGTCCACTTCGACGGCCCGGTCGTCGCGTACATGCACAAGCGCGCGGCCGACCTGCCGCCCGCGGTCGGCGTACTCGTCGAGTACGACGGCGACGCCGACGCTGCGCGCGGCGCGGCGATGCAGATCGCCGCGATGCGCCCGCAGTACCTCACGCGTGACGAGGTCCCGGCCGACATCGTCGCCAAGGAGCGTGAGATCGCCGAGGCGACCTCGCGCGAGGAGGGCAAGCCCGAGCAGGCGATCGCCAAGATCACCGAGGGCCGCCTGAACGGCTTCTTCAAGGACGTCGTCCTGCTGGAGCAGCCGTCGGTCACCGAGAACAAGAAGACCGTCAAGGCCGTGCTCGACGACGCCGGCACCACCCTGAAGCGGTTCGCCCGTTTCGAGGTCGGCGCCTGATCAACTAGGTTGCAGCCAGACCACGACGAGGAGGCCGGTTCGATGAGACACAATGTTCATCGAGCCGGCCTCATCGTCTATCGGACCGGCATCGAAAGGTTGCGTGCGTGACGGGGTACAAGCGGGTCCTGCTCAAGCTCTCTGGCGAGGTGTTCGGCGGAGGCAAGGTCGGCATCGACCCCGACGTCGTCCTGACCATCGCCCGCGAGATCGCTGCCGTGTCCAAGGCCGGCGTGCAGATCGCGGTCGTCACCGGCGGCGGCAACTTCTTCCGCGGCGCCGAGCTCCAGCAGCGCGGCATGGACCGGGTCCGGGCCGACTACATGGGCATGCTCGGCATCGTCATGAACTGCCTGGCCCTCCAGGACTTCCTCGAGAAGCTCGACGTCGAGACGCGCGTCCAGACCGCGATCACGATGGGCCAGGTGGCCGAGCCCTACATCCCGCGACGCGCGATCCGCCACATGGAGAAGGGCCGGGTCGTCATCTTCGGCGCCGGCATGGGCATGCCGTTCTTCTCCACCGACACGGTTGCTGTGCAGCGCGCGCTGGAGAGCAAGTGCGACGTCGTGCTGGTGGCCAAGAGCGGGGTCGACGGCGTCTACAGCGCAGACCCCAAGCTCGATCCGACCGCCACCAAGTACGACGAGCTGACCTATGCCGAGGCGATGGCCAAGGGACTGCGGATCATGGACCAGACGGCGTTCGCGCTGTGCGGTGAGAACAAGCTGCCCATGGTGGTGTTCGGCATGGAGCCCGAGGGCAACATCCTCCGAGTCGTGCAAGGTGAGAAGATTGGGACGCTCGTCAGCGCGGGCTGACCACGCTGCACGCGCACGACGCAGTACGACGACGACACAGGAGCAGCCGTGATCAAGGACATCCTTCACGAGGCCGACGGCAAGATGGACAAGTCGGTCGAGTCGACGCGTGAGGAGTTCGCGGCCATCCGGGCCGGGCGAGCCCACCCGAGCATGTTCAACAAGATCCTGGTCGACTACTACGGCACCCCCACCCCGCTCCAGCAGCTCGCGTCGTTCACCGCCCCCGAGGCCCGGGTCATCCTGATCTCGCCGTACGACCAGGGCGCGATGAAGAACATCGAGAAGGCCATCCGCGACTCCGACCTCGGCGTGAACCCCGCCGACGACGGCAAGCTCATCCGCTGCGTGTTCCCCGAGCTCACCGAGGAGCGGCGCAAGGAGTACATCAAGGTCGCGCGCGCCAAGGCCGAGGACGGCCGGGTCGCCGTGCGCAACCTGCGGCGTACCGCCAAGCAGCACCTCGAGAAGCTCGCGAAGGAGCACGAGGCCGGCGAGGACGACGTGAACAGCGCCGAGAAGCGTCTCGACGGCATGACCAAGAAGCACACCGACGCGATCGACGAGCTGCTCAAGCACAAGGAAGCAGAGCTGATCGAGGTCTGAGGACCCGGCCGGCACACGTACATGACCGACCTTCCCCCGGTTCCGGCGCCTGCCCAGAAGGACCACGGCCGCGCCGGCCGCAACCTCCCCGTCGCCATCACGTCCGGGGTCGCCCTCCTGGCCCTGATCGGGGCATCGCTGTTCTTCTGGAAGACGGCGTTCATGTTCGTCGTGGCCGCCGCCGTGGTGGTGGCGATCTGGGAGCTGCGCAAGGGGTTCCTGGCCAAGGACATCGACCTGCCCGAGCAGCCGCTGATGCTCGGCGGCGTCGTGATGGTCGTCGTCGCCTACTTCTACGGCGCCCCCGCGCTCGTGACCGCGACCGCCGTCATCGGCCCTGGTGATCATGCTGTGGCTGCTGCGGCGCGGCGTCGACGGCTACGTCCAGAACGCCACCGCGTCGGTCTTCACGCTCGTCTACGTGCCGTTCCTCGGGTCGTTCGTGGCGCTCATGCTGGCCGAGGGCGGGGCCACCGACTTCACCCGCTGGGACGACGGCGTCAAGGGGATCGTCACCTTCATCGTGGTCACCATCGCCTCCGACATCGGCGGGTACATCGCCGGGGTCCTGTTCGGCCGGCACCCGATGGCTCCGGTGATCTCCCCGAAGAAGTCGTGGGAGGGCTTCGCCGGCTCGGTGGTCTTCTGCGTCGTCGCCGGCTGGGCGCTGGTCACCTACCTGCTCGAGGGCGACTGGTGGGTCGGTGTGGCGCTCGGCCTGATCGCGGTCGTGATGGCCACCCTCGGCGACCTGTGCGAGTCGGTGATCAAGCGCGACCTCGGCATCAAGGACATGAGCCAGGTGATCCCCGGCCACGGCGGCCTGATGGACCGTCTCGACTCCCTGCTCGCCACGATCGCCCCGATCTGGTTGCTGCTCCACTACGCCGTCTTCACCTGAGCCGGGTGACGCTAGTCGTCGTACGGCGCGTATCGGCGGGTGCTCCCGCCTGCGCTGGTCCGGTCTGGGAGACTCGAGGGTGATGATGACCGACCAGTTCCAGCAGGACGAGACCGAGCAGCGGACCACCGAGTGGTGGCACCGCGACCACCCGACGTTCACGGCGCTGGCCGGGTTCTTCACGGGCATGCTCTTCGTCACCCTGGTCCCCGGTGGCTTCGTCGGCATGCTGCGGCTGCTGTTCGCCTACGACACCGCCGAGGAGCTCTTCCCGCTCGTGCTGATCAGCCTGATCGTGCCGATCGCGCTGCTGATCGCTCCGAGGACCCGACGGTTCGGCGTCTACATGATCATCGGCATGGCGCTCACGGCGCTCGTGGTGCTCGGCGTGGCCTCCCTCGTCCTGTACTACCTCGTCCAGAACGACGTCTGAGCGCGACTGCGGCGTTTTCGGCCCGGGGCCGCCCGGATGGGATGATCGTGGGCGATGTCCGACAGTCCTTCCCCCGAGTCCGCCGGCACGACCGCGCTGCCGCTCGTCTTCGACGAGCCCCGCGGTCGCAAGAAGCCGCCGCGCCACCTCGCCGACCTCACCGCCGGCGAGCGCGCCGAGCTGGTCAGCTCGATGGGACTGCCCGGGTTCCGGGCCAAGCAGCTGTCGACCCACTACTTCTCCCGGCTGGTCGACGACCCGGCCGAGATGACCGACCTCCCGGCCGCGCAGCGCGAGGAGCTGGTCTCCGCGCTGCTGCCCTCGCTGATGACGCCGTTGCGCACGCTCGAGGCCGACCGGGGCACCACCCGCAAGACCCTGTGGCGGCTCTTCGACGGCGCCCTCGTCGAGTCCGTCCTGATGCGCTACCCGGGCCGGGTCACCCTCTGCGTCTCCAGCCAGGCGGGCTGCGGCATGGCCTGCCCGTTCTGTGCGACCGGCCAGGGCGGCCTCCAGCGCAACATGTCCACGGCCGAGATCGTCGAGCAGGTCGTCGCCGGCGCGCGCTCCCTGGCCCGCGACGAGGTGCCGGGTGGCACCGGCCGCGTCTCCAACGTGGTGTTCATGGGCATGGGAGAGCCGCTCGCCAACTACAAGGCCGTGATCGGCGCCGTACGCCGGCTGACCGACGAGGCCCCTGACGGGTACGGCATGTCCGCCCGCGGCGTGACCGTCTCCACCGTCGGGCTGGTGCCGCGGATGCGGCAGCTGGCGGAGGAGGGCGTCCCCGTCACGCTGGCGCTGTCGCTGCACGCACCCGACGACGAGCTGCGCAACGAGCTGGTGCCGATCAACACGCGCTGGTCGGTCGCCGAGACCGTCGAGGCGGCGTGGAACTACGCCCGCACCACCAAGCGCCGGGTCTCGATCGAGTACGCCATGATGCGCGGCATCAACGACCACGCCTGGCGCGCCGACCTGCTCGCCGACGTCCTGAACTCGTACGGCGACTGGGGCTGGGTGCACGTCAACCTGATCCCGCTGAACCCGACGCCGGGCAGCAAGTGGACCGCCTCCGACCCCGCCGACGAGCGCGAGTTCGTCCGCCGGCTCGAGGCGAAGGGCATCCCGACCACGGTGCGCGACACCCGCGGCCGCGAGATCGACGGCGCCTGCGGCCAGCTGGCCGCCACCGAGTCCTAGCCGGAGGCCCGGTCGGCCACCTCGTCGAGCCCGCGTCCGACGAGGTCGAGGAAGCCTGCCTGTCGCAACGTGTCGAGGAACTGCTCGTTGAGCCCGCCGGGGGTGGCGTGCGCGTCGGCCAGCTCGAGCAGGCCGGTGGGCCGACGCTCCAGCTCCTCCGAGACGCCCGCGAACGTCGAGACGACGTAGCGGGACGCGTCCGCTTCCGGAATGCCCCGGGCGGTGAGCCACTGGCTGATCGCGGCCAGGTAGGCCAGATGGGCGGCGATCGTCGCGGTCGCCGCCGACAGGGCGTCCAGGCTCCGCTCGTCGTCGACCGCCAGGACCTGCCCGAGCTCCTCGAAGAGACGGCGTCCGTCGGGGCGCTCGGAGTAGACCGCTGTCACGCCGCGTCGCCGGGCCACGGCCGGGAGCGGCACCGCCCGGGCCAGCACGTCCGCCGGCCCGACCAGCTCACGGAGTCGCGCCACCGAGACCGTCGCCGCCACGCTGACCAGCTGGTGCTCCGGGCTGAAGGTCAGGCTGCCGAGCGTCGCGGCCACGTCCTGGGGCCGCAGGGCCACGACGACGGTCGCGGCCCGGTCGAGCACCTCCTGGTTGTGCGCCGCCACCTCGACCGTGGGAAAGCGGGCCGCGAGCGACGCCGACCGGTCCCGGCCCCGCGGCGAGAGCACGATCGTCGGCGGCTCCTCGACTCCGTCGCACCAACCGGTCACCATCGCCTCCGCGATCGCGCCCACCCCCAGCACACCGATCATCGACTCGCTCCTCACTCCGCGGCCTCCCCGACGATCGCCGCGGCTTCCTCGACCGAGTCGACCAGGTGCACGTGCTTCTCCATCGGACGGCCGTGGGCGAGGGACTGCAGCAGCGGCCACACGGGCAGGGACTCGGTCCAGTACGTCGCGCCGACGAGCACCATCGGCGCCAGCGACGACTCGTCGGCGTAGTAGTTCTCCGAGGCGTCCTGGAAGACCTCCTGGACGGTGCCGCCGCTGCCCGGCAGGAAGACGATCCCGGCGCCGCAGATCTGCACCAGCAGCGCCTCGCGCAGGGCGTTGCGGAAGAACTTGGCGATGGTCGTGGGGAAGACGTTCGTCGGCTCGTGCCCGTAGTGCCAGGTCGGGATGCCGAGCGAGTCCGCTCCGTCCGGGTACTTCTCGCGTACGGCGCGGGCGGGTGCCAGCCAGTCGTCGATCGAGGGGCGGAACGCCGGCACCCTGGCCAGCCGGCGGATGGCCGCGGCCAGTGACTTCGCGGGCCGCCCGGAGAGGTATGCGCCGAGGTTCGCCGCCTCCATCGCGCCCGGCCCACCGCCCGTGGCGACGGTCAGCCGGCCACCCACGAGGTGACCGAACCGCGCGGCCTCGGCGTACGCCGGGTCGTCGCGCCGCAGCGCGTGCCCGCCCATCACCCCGACCAGCTGTCTCCCGGAGACCCACTCGGCCAGGGCGTCGTCGATCGCGTGGTCGTGCAGCGTGCGGGCGAGCATCGCATCGCGGTCGACGGCGTGCCGCGACCAGGCGTAGGCGTGGGCGTCGTGGGTCTTGAGGTAGGTCGGGGTGTCGTACAGGTCCTCCGGCGCGTAGAGCGACGTGCGGTAGCTGTTCAGCGACACCGAGCGCAGCGTCGGAAGCACCAGCGCCCCGCGGGCGTCCAGGCTCGCGGCCAGCCCGGGGGGCAGGGTGCAGCCGAGGAACGTCGCCCCGGCGACGTCGAGGCCGATCAGCTCCTCGGTGTACGCCGCGAGGTCGAGCGAGTTGAGCCGCCATCCGGCGAGCGAGGTCGGTCCGGCGGCCAGCCGCCGGTCGAGGTCGTCGAGCGAGTCGACCTCCACGACCCGCCCCCGTGTGTCCCGCACCCGCCCAACCTAGTGCCGCCGTGCGTCAGAACGCGTGCGCCACCAGCTCCCCGAACAGGTCGTGCTCGTCGACCTCCAGGCCGCGGCCGCGGAACCAGGCGCAGACGTTCGCGCAGTCGCGCATCAGGAAGTCCATCCCGTTCAGGTTGCCGACCAGGTCCACGATCTGCGGCAGGTCGATGATCACCAGCCGGTCGCCCGCCGCCAGGATGTTGTACGCCGAGAGGTCGCCGTGGACGAGCCCGTTCTGGACCATGAGGGCCAGCGCATCGCGGAGCTGCTCGTAGTAGGACTCCAGCAGCGGGCGGTCCGGCCGGGTCTGGGCCAGCCGCGGTGCGGTCTCACCGTCCACGGTGATCCACTCCATCAGGATCTCGGTGCCGTCGATCTGCACGGGGTACGGCACCGGGAGCCCGAGCGCCCACAGCCGCTTGAGAGCGTCCCACTCCGAGATCGCCCACTCGCCGGCCGCGACCACGCGGCCCCACGTGCTCTTGCGCTTGAGCGCCCGCTCGTCGCGGGACCGCTTCATGCTGCGGCCCTCGGTGTACGACGCCGCCCGGTGGAAGTTGCGGTGGTCGGTGCCGCGGTACCGCTTCGCCGCCATCACCACGCCCCCGTCGGGGTCCCTGGGGTCGGCGCGCTCCAGCAGGAAGACGTCGGCCTCCTTGCCGGTCTTGAGGATGCCGAGCTCGGTGTCGATGGCGCCGCGCGAGGTCACCACCCAGTCGGGGCGCGGCTCGGGGCCGCGGCACAACGGGTCGACGTCGTACCAGGTGGTCCAGCGTTGGCGGTCGTCGTCGGGCTCGTCGTACGACGCGAAGTCGAAGACGAACGAGGAGTCGATACCGGCGAGCGGGTCGGCCTCGCTCTCCGGCTCGGGGAGCCGGACGAGGTTGTCAGAGGTGTACTGCTGGTCGTGCTCGATGAAGTCGTGAGACATCGCTGTTGGTGCTCCATGAAGTGAGAGGGATTCGGTCTGCGGACAGGCCGAGGACAGTGATGGACATGTCACGTCTCCTCTCGGTCATGGGCACGCAGCACGGCGCCCGGTCGCTCCCATGGTGGGGGAGCGATCCGGGCGCCGCAATCGAATTAACGCGGGTCGGCTAGCACACCGAGTCGGTCGGTCGGGGATTTCGCAGCCCGAACAACGGCCGCAGCGCCAGCCCGGCGAAGGTGCCGACGACCGCGAGGATGCCCCACAGCCAGCCGTGGAGGCTGAACGACGCGATCCCGCCGAAGTAGGCGCCGATGTTGCAGCCGAACGCGATCCGGGCGCCGTACCCCATGAGGATGCCGCCGATCACGGCGCCCAGCGCGAGCCGGATCGGCACCTTGCGGTGCAGCACGAACGATCCGGCGACGGCGGAGGCGACGAGCGCCCCGATGATGATGCCGATGTCCATCACGGACGTCTTCTCGGCCAGGAACCCGGCCTGGTACTTCGCCAGGTTCGCCGGGTCCTGCCAGAACGGCCACGAGAGGACGTCCACGCCGATGGCATCGAGGATCTTCGAGCCCCACATGGTGAACGCGAAGGTCACGCCCCACGCGCTGCCGGACACCCAGAGGGTGATCGCGTTCAGTCCGGCGAGCAGCAGGGCGCCCACCCACAGCGGCCAGGCGCCGCGGATCGCGCGGCCGAGGCCGCGGGCGACCGGCGCCGGGTCCAGGGGAGGTACGGCGCCCCGGCGGCCGAGCAGGTACGTGAGACCGACGATGGCGGCCATCACCGCCAGCGAGATCGCCCAGGCGCCTGCGTAGCCGGCACCTGTGTCCGCGAGCGACACAGGTGCGTGGCTGGGCAGGTCGTTGGTCCACCACGGGAAGTGCAGTGCGCCGACGACCGCGCCGATGATGAACCCGCCGAGCGTGAGCAGGATGGCCGTCTGGCCGCTGCCGATCGCGAACAGGGTGCCGGACGCGCACGAGCCGCCGAGCTGCATCCCCATCCCGAACAGGAACGAGCCGACGAACAGCCCGAACCCGATCGGTGCCAGCGAGGGTGCTGCCGGCACGTCGCCGAACGACGCCTGGGAGGCCAGGATCGGCGCGAACAGGGTGCACGCGACGGCGAGCATGAGCATGTGTGCCCGGAGCGCCTTGCCCTGGCGGACGGCGACCAGCTGCCGCCACGCGGAGGTGAAGCCGAACCGGCTGTGGAAAAGCACGAAGCCGAGGGCGAGCCCGAGGGCGAACAGGATTCCGGGTATCTGGCCGGACTGCACCGTGATGATGCCGCCGACGACGAGCGCCGCGCCGAGCCCCACGAGCACGACGTTCGCCTGCGGAGGCGGTGCCTCGGCCGGGGCCGGTGCGGTGGCCCCGGCCTGGCGATGGGTGAGGGACATGGACTTCCTTTCTCGAGTGATCAGCCGGAGGGCGGGCCGATCGGGGTGACCGTGCCGCCCGGGAACCAGGCGACGGCCGTCTCGTGTCCTGCGTGGTCGCCGTTCCGGGGCAGGTAGGCGGCCCGGGACGCGGCGAACAGGAGGACGGGCGCGGCCTCCCCGCCGCGCGACGAGCGCCAGGCGCGGAACCCGGAGCCCGTGGGCGCCTGGCCGGGCAGGTAGCGAGCCAGGGTCTGGCTGTACTCCTGCGCGGCGGCGTCCCGGATGTCGAAGTCGAGGGGTACGACGGCGCCCAGGGTCGAGTCGACCACCCCGGGCGTGAGCAGCCAGGGGGCGAGCCAGGTGCCGTCGGTGCGGATCGGCTGCTTCCGGATCGGCAGCGACGTCACGCGACGCAGCGACGTGGCGGCATCGGCCCAGCCACTGACCACGAGCAGCGCGCTGCGCATGGCGGGCCGCACGCTCGGGTCGACGACCCGCATCCCGGACTCGGCGGCGGCCGCGCGGACGACGTCGTACGCCGCGCCACTGCGGGCGGAGTCGTCGCGCTCGACCGCCAGCTGCTCCACCCCGCGCGTGCCGAGCGTGTCGACGGCGGACCGCAGGGCGGTCTCGTCGGCGGGGGAGAGGCTGGCAGCCGGGCACGTGGCTCGCGGGCCGCCGCCGGCCAGGACGGCCGCCGTGGTGGCGGCCAGGCACTCCGGTCCGTCGGGGCTCTCCCAGACGGGGTCGGCCGGCTCGGTGCCGGTCTCGACCACGAACGGGACGCGGTGCCGGGGCCCGTGCGTGACGAGCACCGTTCCGCTTCCCTCGGGGAGATCCACGACGGCCCAGAGGCCATCTGTTCCGGGGCGGGGACGGGCGCGGACGAGGTCGTCCTCGCCCGTCCCCACCTGGACCGGGCGGGAGCCGTGTGCGTGACTCCCGCCCAGGGGTGTGCTGTCGACCCGGACCAGATTGGCGCCGGGTCGCGCCGGGGCCACCGTGACGGTGAACCCGACGTCGTCGTGTCGCATCCGCTGGACGGTGGGGACGCCCGGCGTACGTGATCCGCCGAGCACCTCCCCACCTCGACGCGCCTCCAGGTCCCGCACCAGGGCGTCGCCGTCCCGCGACGTCCCGGGGGAGCTGCCGGACCACGCGTACGCGGCTCCCCCGATGAGGAGGGTGGCCACGAGCGCGGTCGGCAGCAGACGCCTGCCAGCGGACAGCGACGGCATCAGCGAATGTCGCCGTCGGCCGTGACGAACAGCATCGAGTGCGGCTTCGCCGGCCCCCACTCGCCGTGCGGCCAGGCCGCCCGGTCGAAGTCGAGGCAGGCCTCACCGGTCCGCTCGTCGCGGAACTCCTCGTCCAGCGCCAGCGTGCCGTCTCCGGCGACGTCGGCGATGCAGAGGCGGTGGTCGCCGTTGAGACCCGTGCGGGCCACGAAGTAGTTGGAGTAGGCCAACCGCTTCGCGTCCGTGGTCTCGGTGTAGTACCCGTCGTCCCCGATCTCGAGGTTGTCGAGCGCGCCCCAGTGCGGGCCGCCGGCGGCGGGCAGGGTGTCCACGATGGCCGGGCAGTCGGCTTCGGCGCCGCCTGCCGTGACCTCGTCGAGCGTGTCGATGTTGCACTGCACGTCGGTGCCGGACGCCAACAGCTTCTGGATGTCCAGCTTGAGGATGTACGGCGGCGAACCCGCGTCGTCCCCGGATGCGCCCCGACCCATGACGGCGTGGTAGAGGTACTTGTCGTCGAAGCTGGTCTGCAGCCAGCCGCCGTTGCTCCCGCCGCCGTAGTAGGTGCTGGCCGGGTTGGTGTGCTTGTTCGACGCGGTCAGGTCGAACACCTCACGCCACTGCGGCTCGTCCACGGTGATGTCGGGGGAGTAGTAGATCGCGCCGCCCTGCATCGTCTGGGCGAACGCACCCTTGTGCCCGGGCAGGTTGGTGACCGTGGTCTCCATCGCCGCCCGCGGCTCCTCGTGGTGGGCCACCTTGCCGACGCGCGGGCCGTCCGGGAGGAACGAGACCGCCTTCAGCTTCGGGTTGTCCCGGTCCGAGATGTCCCAGGTGCGGACCGTCGGTCGGCGCAGGTACGACGACGGGGCCGAGACCGGGTTGAGGATGATGTTGCGCGGCTCGTTGTAGTCGCTCGTGATCAGGACGTCGAGATCCTCACGCGCCTGGACGCCGTGGGGGTTCGCGCACGTCGGAGCGGGCAGCGCCGGGATGTTGTCGCAGCGTTGCTCGTCCTCGGGCGCCTCGGTCGCCGCCGGCGCCTCGCTCACCGTCTTGCCGTCCTTGTCGAGCCGGACCAGCTCGCCGGGCGAACCCGCGAAGCCGTTGCCGATCCGCACGCTGCCGTCGGTGTACTGGCAGGGACCGGGCAGGTCGGGCCCGCCCATGTACGTGCCGTAGGCCCCGCCGTCCTTGGTGACCCAGTAGGCGTCCGGCACCGACCCGCACAGCGTGTCCTGCGGCAGGTTGATCGCCTTCAGCGACAGCTTGGGCAGCTGCGAGGTGTCGACGACGTACGTCACGTCGGTGAACAGGCCGCCGGCGAAGATGTTGTTGCCCTTGTGCCAGACGTACTGCATGTGGTGCGGCTCGTTCTCGACCAGCGGGCCGACGGTCGCGGTGTTGACCACCTTGCCGTACGTCGAGGACCCCTTGGTCGCGTCCACCACGGCGAAGAAGTCGGGCCCGATCAGGTCCTTCTGGCCGATCAGGTCCGGCCCGATCGTCTTGGGCAAGGCGGTGAGCTCGGCGCCGCTCTTGTCGAGGACGTTGTTGTCACCAGCCCAGACCACGAGGTACTCCCGGCGCAGGCCGTCGTCGGGCACTCCGCCGCCCGAGTCACTGCCGCCGAGGCCGAGGTCGATCAGGGCGTCGTCGAGGCCGAGCTCGTCGAGCACCCCGGCCGGCAGGAGGTTGGTGTCGAGGTGGTTGTCCAGCCAGTACTTCTTGCCGTCACCGCCCGTGATGGCGGTGCGGTCCTTGACGACGGACTTGCCGAGGACGCCCTCGAGCAGCCCGGCGACGCCGGAATCGGTTCCGACCGGTGCCTCCGTGTCACCGGCGGAGCTGTCGTCGATCGCCTCGGCGACGTTGCCGGCCTGGAGGGCGGCGACGAGGCCGAGCGCGGCGGCCGCCGCCCCGAGGACGCGGCGACGTCGGCGTCCGGGCCGGAGGAGACGGGATGTTGGCGATTGCACGTAATTACCTCCCGAGAGGCGGTCGAATCGACCGTTATGGATAGTAATACGATCAAGATACTCGAGATTGAGGATTCGACAAGTGACCCCCGCGTGTCGAATCTCAGGCCGCGAGACCGCCGGTGCTGGTGGGGATGCCCAGCTCGGCGACCCGGGCCCAGTCGTCGTCGACGTGCACGACCGACCGGCCCAGCCGGTGCAGCAGGCTGGCGGCGATGCCGGCGCGGTAGCCGGAGCGGCAGTGCACCCACAGCTCGCCCGGCGGCAGGGCCCGGCTGCGCGTCTCGACCTCGTGCACCGGCAGGTGGAACGCGCCGGTCAGGTGGCCGTCCTCGAACTCGTCGCGCTGCCGGACGTCGACGACGACGCCGGCGCGTGGCTCGGCACGGAAGTCCGACCGGAAGGTCGTCCAGTCGGTGCGGCGGTACGTCGCGGGCAGCTCCGCGTCCGGCTCGAGCACGTGCGTCCCGACCCCCTCGACACCGATGGCGGCGAGATCCCGCAGGGCCGGGGCGAGCTCCTGCGGTCGGTCGGTGAGCAGCACGAGTCGGGTGTGCCACGGCACCAGCCATCCGACGTACGTCGCGAACTGGTCGGCGTACTCCACGCTGACCGCGCCCGCCAGGTGTGCCTCGGCGAACCGGTCCCGCCCACGCAGGTCCACCACCCAGGCGCCCTCGGCCAGCACGTCACGCAGGTCGACGGCCGTGAGCGGCCGGCCCGGGAGCGGCGGACGACGGCCGGCGCCGGCGCGGTTCAGCGGGCCCATCTGCTCGTAGTAGGAGGGGAAGGGTCCGTAGCCCGCCAGCAGCCCGGCCACGAAGCGGTCCTGGTCCTGCAGCAGGGCCGGGTTCGTCGAACGCTCGGTCCCGATGGTGGCCGGCCCGTCGCCCTGCTCGGCGCTGGTGCTCGCGCAGAAGCTTCCGAAACCGTGGGTGGGGTGCAGGACGACGTCCGGGCGCAGGGAGCCGAGTGCGCGGGCGCTGACCCACTGGGCACGTGCCAGGCCGGTGGCGTGCTGGGCGCCGAGCAGGTCGGTCCGCCCCACGGTGCCGTGCAGCAGGCTGCCACCGCTGAAGAGCGCCCCCGGATGCCTGTCGGCGGGGTCGCGGGGGCGGGCCAGGAAGGCCTGGTGGTGCCGCGTGTGACCGGGGGTGGCGATCACCCGGACGTCGAGACCACCGACGCCGACCAGGTCGCCGTCGCGCACCCCGACCCGCTCGAACTCGACCTGCTCGTCGGCCGAGAGCAGGTAGTCGGCGCCGTGCCTGCGCGCCAGCCCGAGCGCACCCGACACGTAGTCGTTGTGCACGTGGGTGTCCGCCACCGCCACGATGTCGACCTGCGCCTCCTCGGCGGCCCGCTCGACCGCGGTCAGGTCGCGGGGTGGGTCGACCACGAGCGCGGAGGTGCCGTCGTGGACGACGTGGCAGCGGTTGCCCAGCTGCGGCAGCTCGATCGTGACGACGTCCATGTGGGCACTCCGATTCTTGCTAATGTCTAGTGGAACACTAGTGTTATACACGGAGACCTGCCCGGAGCCCAGCGACGCGACCCAGCCGGGGTCGGTTAGGTTCGGGTCGTGCCGATCCGCCCGCCGTACGCCCCACGCCGTCTTGCCGCCCTCCTGGTGGCCGCGCTCGTCCTCGGGCTCGCTCCGGGCGCCGACGCCGCGGCCCGTGCCCCCGGATCGCCGGGGATCGGGGACGACTACTTCCCGCTCGACGGCAACGGCGGGATCAACGTGCTGTCCTACCAGATCCATGACCGCTACGAGTTCGGCCGGAAGCGGATCTCGGGCTGGACCAGGCTCAAGGTCCGCGCCACCCAGGACCTGTCGCGGTTCAACCTCGACTTCCTGCTGCCCGTGACGCGGGTCGAGGTCGACGGGCGCCGGGCCGACGTCCGGCGGCCGGTCCGCCACGAGCTGCGGATCACCCCTCGCCGGCCGATCGCGTCCGGCGACCGGTTCACGGTGGTCGTGAAGTACGCCGGCCGGCCCGGGCGCTACGCCTACGCCGGCGAGCGCAACTGGCTGGCCTCCCGCAACGAGGTCGTGGCCATGAACGAGCCGCACATGGCGCCCTGGTGGTTCCCGTCGAACGACCACCCGCAGGACAAGGCGAAGGTCGACATCCGGATCACCGTCCCCAAGGGCCGTGAGGTGATCGCCAACGGCCACCGGGTCGGGCGGAAGGTGCACGGTCGCCTGGCCACCACCCGGTGGCGCGCCCGCGAGCCGATGGTGCCCTACCTCGCGTTCTTCGCGGCCGGCGACTTCCTCGTCGACCGCGGCCGCAGCCACGGCCACCGCTGGTACGTCGCCGTCTCCCAGCAGCTCGGCGAGCGCCAGCAGCGCCGCTCGATGCGGCAGATGCGCTCCTCGGCCAGGATCGTCCGCTGGCTCGAGACGCAGCTCGGCGACTACCCGTTCTCCATCACCGGTGGCCTGGTCACCGGGCTGCCCGTCGGGTTCGCGCTGGAGAACCAGACCCGGCCGACGTACCCCGCCGTCGGTGGCCGCGCCACCCTCCTCGTGGTCCACGAGCTGGCCCACCAGTGGTTCGGCGACTCGGTCGCGGTGCAGAACTGGGAGGACATCTGGCTCAACGAGGGCTTCGCGACGTTCATGGAGGTGCGCTACACCCAGACCCACGGCGGCAGGAGCGCACGGACCTGGCTGTGCAGCCGCTACCGCCAGACCCCCGCCGACTCGACGTTCTGGGACCTCGAGATCGGTGACCCCGGACGGCGCAACATCTTCGCCGGCGAGGTCTACTACCGCGGCGGCATGACGCTGGCCGCGCTCGAGTCGCGCATCGGCAGCGCCGACCTCTGGCAGCTCCTGCGCACCTGGGCGTCCCAGAACGCCGGCGGCAACGGCTCGTCCGCCGACTTCGAGGCGCTCGCCGAGCAGGTGTCGGGGGAGAGTCTCGACGCCTTCTTCGACGCCTGGCTCTTCACCGGCGCGCGACCGCCGAACACGAGTGCCAACGGGCTGGCCTGCGCCTGACGCCCGGGAGGCTCAGCGCAGCCGGACCGACAGGCAGGTCACGCAGCCCTCGAGCTTCTCGAACTCGGAGATGTCGGTGGCCACGACGCGGAGTCCGCGCGACTCGAACAGCTCCTCGGTCTGCGGCGCGCTGGTCGACATCAGGACGGTCTCGCCGCCGAGCAGGACCACGTGCGACCCCGCCTCCTCGGGCACCGGCAGGAACTTGTCCCACGTCGCCGGGTCGTCGACCAGGGGCTCGAACCCGACGACGGTGCCGTCGGGCAGCGCGGTCACCGCGGACTTCAGGTGCAGCACCCGGCTGACGGGTACGCCGACCACGGTCGCGCCGAGCGGGGTCAGCAGCGCGGCGAGCTGCTCCATGCCGGACCGGTTCGTCCGCCCGCCCAGGCCGACCCACACCGTTCCGCCGTGCTTGAGCACGTCGCCGCCGTCCAGCGTGCCGGGCTCCCGGATCCGCTCGATCCGGTAGCCCAGTCCGGCCAGGGTCTCCTCGGTGCCGGCCGTCTCCGGCTTCCGCTCGTCGGCTCCCGGCCGGCTGATCACCGCGACGTCGGAGTAGACCACGACGGTGTCCTCGACGAAGGCCGCGTCGGGACAGTCGTCGGCGGGCGGCACCTCGACCGTCTCCCAGCCCTCGGCGGCCAGCGCGGCGACGTACCCCTCCCACTGGCGCAGGGCCAGGTCGAGGTCGACCGGGACGCGGGCGATGTGGGTGAGCAGCCCGTCGGCCAGGCGCGGGCTCGGGCGGCGGACCAGGGCACGAGACATGGAACCGATCCTGTCAGCCGAGCAGCGGCGAGACGAGCCGGGCGACGACGCTCGGGCGGCGGGTCAGCCGCTCCTCGACGTCGGCCCAGGCCATGGCGTTCAGCCCGGTGTTCACGCCGAGCCACCTCAGGGGCTCGGGTTCCCACGACCGAGAGCGGTGGTTGACCCACGGCAGTCTGGTCAGCTCGGTGTCGCGGCCGAGGACGAGGTCGCGCAGGGTCCGACCGGAGAGGTTGGTGGTGCCGACGCCGTCGCCGACGTACCCGCCCGCCCAGCCGATCCGGGTGTCGGCGTCCAGGCCGACCGAGGCGCACCAGTCGCGCGGGACGCCGAGCGCGCCGCCCCACGCGTGCGTGATCCGGGCGCTCGAGAGCACCGGGAACAGCTCGACCAGGGTCTCCCGCAGCTTGGCGAAGACCCGGTCGTCGCGGTCGTAGCCGGCCTTGATCCGCGACCCGAAGTGGTACGGCGCCCCACGCCCGCCGAACACCATCCGGCCGTCGGCCGTGCGCTGCCCGTAGATGATCAGGTGCCGGTGGTCGGAGAACGTCTCGCGTCGACGCAGCCCGATCTGGTCCCAGACCTCGTCGGACAACGGCTCGGTGGCGATGATCAGCGAGTAGATCGGCGCCAGCCGTCGTCGGTGGCCGGCGATCGTGGCGGTGTAGCCCTCGGTCGCGCGCAGGATCGTGCCGGCCCGGACGGTTCCCCGGTCGGTGGTGACCCGACCGGGGTCGATCGCCTGCACGCGCGTGTGCTCGTGCAGCCGCACGCCGCGGGCGACCGCCGCGTCGGCCAGCCCCCGCGCGAGCCGCAGGGGGTGGATCGCCGCGCAGTCAGGCGTGTACGTCGCCCCGAGGGTGCCGGACGCGGCGAGCATCGACGACGCCTCGTCGGCGTCGAGGAGGCGGACGTCGTCCTCGCCCCGCCCCCACGACCGGGCGTCCTCGACGTCCTCGCGGGCCCGGGTCAGCTGTGCGGGGGAGCGGACGAGCGTGATGGTGCCGCCCTTGGCCCAGTGGGCGTCGATCCCCTCGGCGGCGAGCACCCGTCCGACCTCGTCGACCGTGTCGCGCATCGTGGCGTGCTGCGCCAGCGCCGAGGAGCGGTCGCCGAGGGTCGCCAGCGACGACAGGGACTTCGGGAACAGCGCCGAGCACCATCCGCCGTTGCGTCCGCTCGCGCCGAAGCCCGCGGTCTCGGCCTCGAGCACCGCGATGCGCAGGGACGGCTCGGCCTCGGCCAGGTAGTAGGCGGTCCACAGGCCCGTGAACCCGGCGCCCACGACGGCGACGTCGACGTCGAGGTCTCCCGGGAGCGGCTGGGTGGTCTGGAGCGGCGGGGGCGGTGTCCGCCCAGAGAGAGGGGCTCAGCGAACACCCCACGAGTAGGTCTGCTTGCGCAGCTTGAGGTACATGAACGTCTCGGTCGCGGTGACGTTGTCGATCGTGCGGATCTTGCCCGAGATCAGCCTGAGCAGGTGGTCGTCGCTCTCGGTGACGACCTCCGCCAGAATGTCGAAGGTGCCGGCAGTGATCACGACGTAGTCGACCTCGTCGAGCGCGGCGAGCGCGTCGGCCACCGGTTCCAGCGGCCCGTGCACCCGGATCCCGACCATGGCCTGGCGCGCGAACCCGAGCTCCAGCGGATCGGTGACCGCGACGACCTGCATCACGCCGCCGTCGATCAGCCGCTGGACGCGCTGGCGGACGGCGGCCTCGGACAGCCCGACCACCTTGCCGATGGCGGCGTACGAGCGCCGGCCGTCCTGCTGGAGCTGCTCGATGATCGCCTTCGAGACGTCGTCGAGGGGGAACCCCGACCGCTCCGGCTTCCTGTTCATGGCCAGATGCTGTCAAGTCCGCCCCGTCCGGTCAAAGATTTCACTGGTATGGCGAATCGGCGGATTTCGTTGCGTATCCGTTTCCATTCGACGGTTTCGCTTGTAGGAGCCCGGGTCGCATGGCACGATCCGAGCCATCGAGACGACGGTATCCGGAGGACTTGCATGGTCGGAGCAAGGGGATCGGCGCGGCCGGGAGCGTCCCGCAGGGCGGTCCTGAAGGGTGCCGGGGTGACCGCGTTCGGGATCGGCAGTGTGGCGGCGCTCAAGCTGCCGTTCTTCTCCGTCGCCCCCGCGGAGGTGGAGGCCGGCGCCTGCATCGGTGACGACCTGTCGGAGACGCAGAAGGAGGTGATCATCTCCAACTGGCCCGCCTACATCGATCCGCGCAAGAAGGCGACCTCCACGGTCTCGGTGTTCCAGGACCGCACCGGGATCACCGTCGACTACACCGACGACGTCAACGACAACAACGAGTTCTACGCCAAGGTGAAGAACCAGCTCGGGTCGTGCGAGCCGATCAACCGCGACATGATGATGCTGACCGACTGGATGGCGGCCAAGATGATCGGCCTCGGGTGGATCCAGCCGCTCGACAAGGCCAAGGTCCCGAACCTCCACGCCAACCTGATCGAGCCGCTGCGCAACCGTCAGTGGGACCCCGACCTCGAGTACCACGCGCCGTGGCAGAGCGGCCTGACCGGCATCGCGTACAACGCGGCCGCCACCGGAGAGGTCAAGAGCTTCGACGAGATGCTGACCCGCTCCGACCTGAAGGGCCGGATCTCGCTGCTCTCGGAGATGCGCGACACGATGGGCTTCATGCTCAAGGTCGTGGGTGCCGACCCGAGCGACTTCACCGACGACCAGTGGAAGGACGCGATCGACCGGCTGAAGCAGGTCGTTGCCGACGGGCAGGTCCGTGCGTTCACCGGCAACGAGTACGTCCAGGACCTCGCCGCGGGGAACATCGTGGCCTGCGAGGCCTGGTCGGGCGACGTGATCCAGATCCAGTTCGACAACCCGGACATCAAGTTCGTCGCGCCCGAGGAGGGCCTGTCGCTCTGGAGCGACAACATGATCATCCCGAACCTCGCGAGCCACCACTCGAACGCCGAGGCCTGGATCGACTACTACTACGAGCCCGAGACGGCCGCGAAGCTCGCGGCCTGGGTGAACTACATCTGCCCGGTCGAGGGAGCTCGCGAGGAGATGGAGAAGATCGACCCGTCGCTGGTGGACAACAACCTGATCTTCCCCGACGACGAGACGCTCGCGACGACGTTCGACTTCATGCCGCTGAGTGCGGAGCAGCAGACCGAGTACGAAGGAGACTGGGCGGATGTCACAGGTGGCTGAGGGTACGGAAGCGCCCGCGTCGGAGACGTCGTACGACGGGCTTCGGCTGCGCAACGTCACCAAGTCGTTCGGCGCGTTCACCGCAGTCGACGATCTGGACCTTGACGTACCCCGGGGCTCGTTCTTCGCGCTGCTGGGCCCGTCCGGCTGCGGGAAGACGACCACCCTGCGGATGGTCGCGGGGCTCGAGACGCCGACGTCGGGGTCGATCACGCTGGCCGACCAGGACATCACGTACGCCAAGCCGTACCGCCGTCCGGTCAACACCGTCTTCCAGAGCTATGCGCTCTTCCCGCACCTCGACATCCATGAGAACGTCGCGTTCGGGCTCAAGCGGCGCAAGTCGACCGACGTCGACACCCAGGTCCGCGACATGCTGGAGCTGGTCGAGCTGGGCAGCCAGGCCAGGAAGAAGCCGGTGCAGCTCTCCGGAGGGCAGCAGCAGCGGGTGGCGCTCGCCCGGGCGCTGATCAACAAGCCCGAGGTGCTGCTCCTCGACGAACCGCTCGGTGCGCTGGACCTCAAGCTGCGCCGGTCGATGCAGATCGAGCTCAAGCGGATCCAGACCGAGGTCGGACTGACCTTCATCCACGTCACCCACGACCAGGAGGAGGCCATGACCATGGCCGACACGGTCGCGGTCATGAATGCCGGCGTGATCGAGCAGATGGGCGCCCCCGAGGAGCTGTACGAGAACCCGCGCACCACCTTCGTCGCCAACTTCCTGGGCAAGAGCAACCTGATCGAGGGCCGGGTCAAGAGCCGCGGCGACGACGTGATCGTGGACATGCACGGGATCGACGTGTCGATCCCGGCCGCGCGTACCCACGCCGACGGCGACAAGGGCTGGATCGGGATCCGGCCCGAGAAGGTGCTGATCGGCGAGGAGGGCGAGGCCCTCGACGCCCCCGGCAACACCATCCCGGGCGGGGTCGTGACCGACGTCAGCTTCTTCGGTGTCAGCACCCAGTACCTCGTCCGGATGCCGTGGGGCCAGGAGCTCGAGGTCTTCGAGCAGAACACCGGCCGACGCAGGATGTTCCGCCCCGGCGACAAGGTGGAGCTGTCCTGGCGGCCTGAGTACGCATTCCTGCTCGACCATGCCCAGGACGCCTCGGCCGGAGCCCAGAAGGCCGACGAGTCGTGACCCGACGCGGCGGCGCCGTTGGCTACCTGCTGCTCCTGCCGGCGGCCATCTGGCTCGGCATCTTCTTCGTCATCCCGTTCTACTCGCTGGTCGCGACCAGCCTCTTCGACCCGTCCGGGTCGGACGTCGCCGGCTACGAGATGACCTACCACTTCGCCAACTACGCCGACGCGATCCGCGAGTACTGGGTGCCCCTCCTGCGTGCGCTCTGGTACGGCGCCCTGGCGACGTTCTTCTGCCTGATCCTGGGCTACGTCCTCGCCTACGCCATCGCGTTCAAGGCCGGGCGCTGGAAGAACCTGATGCTGGTGCTGGTGATCGCACCGTTCTTCACCAGCTTCCTGGTCCGCACCCTGTCGTGGAAGCTGATCCTGGCCGACGACGGCTGGATCGTGAACACCCTCCAGTTCGTGCACATCCTGGGCGAGGACGGCCGGCTCCTGGCCACGCCGTTCGCCGTCGTCGCGGGCCTGACCTACAACTTCCTGCCGTTCATGGTGCTGCCGCTCTTCGCCAGCATCGACAAGATCGACCCGCGGCTGATCGAGGCGTCCAGCGACCTGTACGCCAATCCTGCCGTCGGCTTCTTCAAGGTCACCTGGCCGCTGTCGCTGCCCGGGGTCGTCTCCGGGACCCTGCTGACGTTCATCCCCGCGGCCGGCGACTTCATCAACGTGCAGCTGCTCGGAAGTCCCAACCAACGCATGGTCGGCTCGGTCATCCAGAGCCTGTTCACCGACGCGAACAACTACCCGGCGGCGGGGGCGTTGTCGATGATCCTGATGATCATCATCCTGGCGCTCGTCTTGGTCTACGTCCGCCGCGCGGGAACGGAGGAGCTGCTGTGAGCGCCGGACCGGGCCCGATGTCGTGGCTCCGCAGGAACCTGGTGCTGATCCTGGGCCTGCTCGTGCTGCTGTACACGTTCGTGCCGATCTTCGTGGTCGTGCTGATGAGCTTCAACGACCCGGACAGCCGGGTGATCTACCAGTTCGACGGGTTCACCCTGCACAACTGGCTCAACCCGTGCGAGCCCGAGGGCATGTGCGGCGCGCTCAAGGTCAGCATCCAGATCGGCCTGCTCTCCACCATCGGCGCGACCATCCTCGGGACCCTGGCGGCGTTCGCGATGGTGCGCCACGACTTCGTGGGGCGGTCGGGCGCCAACCTGCTCATCTTCCTGCCGATGGCCGCACCCGAGATCGTGCTGGGCTCGTCCCTGCTCGCGCTCTTCGTGGCGGCCGGCCGCAGTGGCGAGCTGGGATTCTGGACCATCCTGGTCGCGCACATCATGTTCTGCCTGTCGTTCGTCGTGGTGACCGTGCGCGCGCGGTTGGCCGGCCTCGACAACAACCTCGAACAGGCGGCGATGGATCTCTACGCCACCCCGGCCCAGACGTTCTGGCGGATCACCTTCCCGCTGGTCTTCCCGGGCATCCTGGGCGCCGCGCTGCTCAGCTTCTCGCTGAGCTTCGACGACTTCATCATCACGAACCTCAACGCCGGCAACACCACGACGTTCCCGATGTTCGTCTGGGGTGCCGCCCAGCGCGGTGTGCCCATGCAGGTCAACGTGATCGGCACGCTGATGTTCATCGTCGCGATCGCGATCGTGCTCGGCGCCGAGTTCAACTCGCGGAGGCGGCAGCGCAAGCTCGCCTGAGGGGGCTTGTCAGTCGCCGGTCGGCGCGCGGTGGGCGGTCGCAGGGTGGGTGTCGCGCTGAGTGGGCGCAGGGGGAGCACCCCCGGGTGGCCCATCAGACCGCGAGGTACGGCCGCGTCTCGAGGGCGGCCACGATTGGTCACGAACCGCACGAAATCTGTGCAATTCCTTGCGGTTGGGGACCAAACGGCAAGGCTTTGGCCCCCGGTCGGACGGCTCGCGGGGTCGGCGCAGGCCGCCCGCGAGGACGGCCACGATTGGTCACGAACCGCACGAAATCTGTGCAATTCCTTGCGGTTGGGGACCAAACCGCAAGGAATTGACCGCCGGAGTGACCCCCGGCGCCCCCTCCGAAGCGACGGACTGTCCACAGCTGCCCAGCCGTCCGCCACCCCGGAGGGGGCCGGGGTGCCGACCCGGGAGCGGACGGCACACCGGGATACCGGTCAGAGAAGCGAACCGGCCTTGTCCAGCACCACCCGCAGGATCTGCTCCATCTCGTCGAAGTGCTCCTGCTCGCACGTGAGCGGCGGCGAGAGCTGGATGACCGGGTCGCCGCGGTCGTCGGCCCGGCAGTAGATGCCCTCGTCGTACAGCGCCTTGGACAGGAAGCCGCGCAGCAGCTTCTCGGACTCGGCGTCGTTGAAGGTCTCCTTGGTGTTCTTGTCCTTCACCAGCTCGATGCCGTAGAAGTACCCGTCGCCGCGGACGTCGCCGACGATCGGCAGGTCGTTCAGCCGCTCGAGCGTGCTGCGGAAGGCGTCCTGGTTCGCGAGGACGTGGTCGAGGATGCCCTCGTTCTCGAAGATGTCGAGGTTGGCCATCCCGACGGCGGTCGACACCGGGTGCCCGCCGAAGGTGTAGCCGTGGGCGAAGGAGTTGTTGCCCTCCAGGAACGGCGCCATCAGCTCGTCGGTGGCGATCATCGCGCCGAGCGGTGCGTAGCCGGACGTGATGCCCTTGGCGCAGGTGATCATGTCGGGCTGGTAGTCGTAGCGGCTCGCGCCGAACATGTGGCCGAGGCGCCCGAACGCGCAGATCACCTCGTCGGAGACCAGCAGTACGTCGTACTTGTCGCAGATCTCGCGGACCCGCTGGAAGTAGCCGGGCGGGGGCGGGAAGCAGCCGCCCGCGTTCTGCACCGGCTCCAGGAACACGGCGGCCACCGTGTCGGGGCCCTCGTTCTCGATCGCGACCGCGATCTGGTCGGCGGCCCAGCGGCCGAACTCCTCGAGGCTCAGTCCTTCGGGCGAGCCGTGCTCGGTGGCGCGGTAGTAGTTGGTGTTCGGCACCCGGAACGTCGAGGGTACGAGCGGCTCGAACTGCTGCTTCAGCGGCGGCAGCCCGGTGATCGACAGGGCGCCCTGGGTGGTGCCGTGGTAGGCGATCGCCCGGCTGATCACCTTGTGCTTCATCGGCTTGCCGACGAGCTTGAAGTAGTTCTTGGCGAGCTTCCAGGCGGTCTCGACCGCCTCGCCGCCACCGCTGGTGAAGAAGACGCGGTTGAGGCTGCCCGGCGCGTAGTTGGCGATCCGCTCGGCGAGCTCGATGGCCTGCGGGTGCGCGTAGGACCACAGCGGCATGAAGGCGAGCTCCTTCGCCTGCTTCGCGGCGGCGTCGGCGAGCTCGGTGCGGCCGTGACCGAGCTGGCTGACGAACAGGCCGGCCAGCGCGTCGAGGTACCGCTTGCCGTGGGAGTCCCAGATGTAGGGCCCCTCGCCGCGGACGATCACCGGCACCTCGTTGGTCTCGTAGCTGGAGTGGCGGGTGAAGTGCATCCAGAGGTGGTCTCGGGCTGCCTGCTGGAGGTGATCGTTGTCGAACTCAGTCATGCCCCCATCGTCTCCGGTTGACCCCGGCCGAATCAAGTGAATCCGTGGTGATTCACCCTTCTGAGCGCGGATTCCGTCGCCACTCACCCTCTCGGCGTGTGGACCTGATAGGAATTCCGCATGGTTGTGGTGTTCGTGAACGGGTCCCTCTTCGACGGGCACCGGTACGCCGGACCCGGCGCCGCCGTGGTCGAGGGCGACCGCCTGAGCGCGGTCCACGTCGGTCCCGACGCCGGCTCCGACGGCCCTGGACCGGGCCGGGCCGGGCGCCCGCGTGGTCGACCTGGCGGGCGGCCTGCTCGTCCCCGGCTTCGTCGACGCCCACGTGCACCCGATCCAGGGCGGGCTCGAGCGGATGCGCTGCGACCTGTCCGAGGGGGAGAGCCGCGACGACTACCTCGCCACGATCCGCGAGTACGCCGAGACCCACCCCGACGCTCCCTGGATCCTGGGCGGCGGCTGGGCGATGCCCGCCTTCCCGGGCGGCACCCCCACGGCCGCCGACCTGGACCGCGTCGTCCCCGACCGTCCGGTGTTCCTGCCCAACCGCGACCATCACGGCGCCTGGGTCAACAGCCGTGCCCTGGAGATCGCCGGGCTCGACGAGCACACCCCCGATCCGCCCGACGGCCGGATCGAGCGCGACGACGCCGGGCGGCCCTCGGGCACGCTCCACGAGGGCGCGACGTCGCTCGTGTCGCGCCACGTTCCACGCACGACGGGCGAGGACTACTACGCCGCGCTGCTGACCGGCCAGGCCTACCTCCACTCGCTCGGCGTCACCTCCTGGCAGGACGCGATCGTCGGCGCCTACTCCGGCATGGACGACCCCGCCTCGACGTACACGAAGGCCGCGGCCAACGGCGACCTGCGCTCCGACGTGGTCGGGGCGCTGTGGTGGGAGCGGCGGCTCGGCACCGAGCAGGTCGCGGACCTGGTCGGCCGCCGGGAGGCGATGACCGGCGAACGGTTCCGCGCCACCAGCGTGAAGATCATGCAGGACGGCGTGGCCGAGAACTTCACGGCCGCGATGTCCGCGCCGTACCTCGACCGCTGCGGCCACCCGACCGACAACGGGGGCCACTCCTTCGTCGAGGCGGGTGCCCTCCGCGACGCGGTCGCCGCACTCGACGCCGCCGGGTTCCAGGTGCACGTGCACTGCATCGGCGACCGGGCGGCCCGCGAGACGCTCGACGCGTTCGAGGGCACCGACCCCGCGCGCCGGCACCACATCGCCCACCTGCAGCTGGTCCATCCCGACGACCTCGGGCGGTTCGCCCGGCTCGGGGTCGCCGCGAACCTCCAGATGCTGTGGGCGTGCTTCGACGACCAGATGGTCGACCTCACGATCCCGTTCCTGGGTGAGGAGCGGGCGGGCTGGCAGTACCCGTTCGGTGGCCTCCACCGGGCCGGCGCCCGGCTGGTCGCCGGCAGCGACTGGCCGGTGAGCACGCCCGACCCGCTGGCCGCGATCCACACCGCGGTCAACCGCACGGCGTACGGCGAGTCCGGCAAGGCGGGCCACGAACCGTTCCTGCCCGATCAGGCGCTGGACCCGGCGACGGCGTTCGCGGCGTACACCTCCGGGCTCGGCGTGGGTGAACCACCGCGACGACGCGGGCGTGCTCCGCGAGGGCGCGATCGCCGATCTGGCCGTGCTCGACCGGGACCCGTTCGCCGGTCCGCCGGCAGAGATCGGGGCCGCTCGCGTGGTCTCGACGTGGGTCGAGGGAGCGCCGGTCTTCGAAGCCTGACCACGCTTTGCTGACGGAATCCGTCAGATCCGACCGGTCACCCCTACAGAATCCGTTGTCCCGTCGCTAGGCTCGCCATCACCGAGACCACGACGGAGGGAAAACCCGGAGATGGCTGACAAGACGTTCCAGAACGTCGTCGACGGCAAGCTGACCGACTCGAAGTCGGGCGAGACGTACGACGTGCTCGACCCGACGACCGGTGAGGTCTACGCCCAGGCGCAGATGTCCGGGGCCGAGGACATCGACGCGGCGTACGGCGCCGCCGCCAAGGCCTTCGAGGCCTGGGGCGACACCACGCCCGCCGACCGGCAGAAGGCGCTGCTGAAGATCGCCGACGCGCTCGAGGAGCGGGCCGAGGAGTTCGTCAAGGCCGAGTCGAAGGACACCGGCAAGCCGCTGGGCCTGACCACGAGCGAGGAGCTGCCGCCGAGCATCGACCAGATCCGGTTCTTCGCCGGAGCCGCCCGCGTGCTCGAGGGCCGGTCGGCCGGCGAGTACATGACCGACCACACCTCGTTCGTACGGCGCGAGCCGATCGGCGTGGTCGGCCAGGTCACGCCCTGGAACTACCCGCTGATGATGATGGTCTGGAAGATCGCGCCTGCCCTGGCCGCGGGCAACACGATCGTGCTGAAGCCGTCGGACACCACGCCGGCGTCCTCGGTGCTGCTGGGCGAGCTGGCGCAGGAGTTCCTGCCGCCGGGTGTGCTCAACATCGTCACCGGCGACCGCGACACCGGCCGGGCGCTGGTCGAGCACCCGACCCCGCAGCTGGTCGCCATCACCGGCTCCATCCGCGCCGGCGCCCAGGTGGCCGCGTCCGCGGCTCCCGACCTCAAGCGGGTGCACCTCGAGCTCGGCGGCAAGGCGCCGGTGATCGTGTTCGACGACGCCGACATCGAGAAGGCCGCCGGCGGGATCGCCGAGGCCGGCTACTTCAACGCCGGACAGGACTGCACCGCCGCGACCCGGGTGCTCGCCGGGCCCGGTGTCCACGACGACTTCGTGGCCGCGCTCACCGAGCAGGCCAAGGAGGCCAAGACCGGCCAGCCCGACGACGAGGACGTGCTCTACGGGCCGCTCAACAACCCCGACCAGCTCGCCCGGGTCACCGGCATGGTCGACCGGCTGCCCGACCACGCCCGCCTCGAGACCGGTGGCCACCGGCAGGGCGAGAAGGGCTACTTCTACGAGCCGACCGTGCTCTCGAACCTCAACCAGGACGACGAGCAGATCCAGGACGAGATCTTCGGCCCGGTCATCACGGTGCAGCGGTTCAGCGACGAGCAGCAGGCGCTGGCCTGGGCCAACGGCGTGAAGTACGGCCTCGCCTCGTCGGTGTGGACCAAGGACCACGGCCGGGCGATGCGGATGGCCAAGAAGCTCGACTTCGGCGCCGTGTGGATCAACACCCACATCCCGATCGTGGCGGAGATGCCGCACGGCGGCTTCAAGCACTCCGGCTACGGCAAGGACCTGTCGATGTACGGCCTCGAGGACTACACGCGCATCAAGCACGTGATGTCCTACATCGGGGAGTAGGTCGTTCGAGGGTGGTTTCGAGACAGGCGCTAGCGCGCCTTCCTCAACCACCGATCCATCTCGGTGGTTGAGGAGGTTGCTCTGCAACCGTCTCGAAACCACCACCACCCACGGAAGAGAGACCCATGAGGATCCTGCTCGTCGGCGCCGGCGGCGTCGGCGCGGCGTTCACCGCCATCGCTGCCCGACGCGACTTCTTCGAGGCGATCGTGATCGCCGACTACGACCCGGCCCGGGCCGAGAAGGCGGCGGCCGCCGACGAGCGGTACGTCGGGGCGCAGATCGACGCCTCCGACGCCTCGTCGGTGACCGCGCTGTGCCGCGAGCACTCGATCACGCACGTGATGAACGCGGTCGACCCCGTCTTCAACATGTCGATCTTCGAGGGCGCGTTCGAGGCGGGCGCCGACTACCTCGACATGGCGATGTCGCTGTCGAAGCCACATCCCGAGGCGCCGTACGAGAAGACGGGCGTCAAGCTCGGCGACGAGCAGTTCGCGGTGGCGGGGGACTGGGAGTCGGCCGGCCGGCTGGCCCTGGTCGGGATCGGGGTCGAGCCCGGGCTGTCCGACGTGTTCGCGCGGTACGCCGCCGACCACCTCTTCAGCGAGATCGACGAGCTCGGCACCCGCGACGGCGCCAACCTCACGGTGACCGACGACGACGGCAACGAGATCTTCGCGCCGTCGTTCTCGATGTGGACCACGATCGAGGAGTGCCTGAACCCGCCGGTCATCTGGCAGGACGGCGCATGGCACACCACCCCGCCGTTCTCGGAGCCCGAGGTGTTCGACTTCCCCGAGGGGATCGGCCCGGTCGAGTGCGTCAACGTCGAGCACGAGGAGGTGCTCCTGATGCCGCGCTGGGTCGACTGCAAGCGGGCGACCTTCAAGTACGGCCTCGGCGACGAGTTCATCAACATCCTCAAGGTGCTGCACACGCTCGGCCTCGACAGCACCGACAAGGTCCGGGTCAAGGGCGTCGAGGTGAGCCCACGCGACGTGGTCGCCGCCGTGCTGCCCGACCCGGCCACGGTCGGGCCGCGGATGAAGGGCAAGACCTGCGCCGGGCTCTGGGTCACGGGGAAGGGCAAGGACGGCGAGCCGCCGCTCGACGTACCTCTACCACGTGGTCGACAACGAGTGGACGATGCGCGAGTACGGCCACCAGTGCGTGGTCTGGCAGACCGCGATCAACCCGGTCATCGCGCTCGAGCTGCTGTCGCGCGGCACCTGGTCGGGCGCGGGCGTGCTCGGACCCGAGGCGTTCGACGCCCAGCCGTTCCTGGACCTGCTGACCGAGTACGGCAGCCCGTGGGGCCAGCAGGAGCTCGATCCCGCGTAGACCGGTCGGCCCGTCACTCCGGGAGCGGGAGCCCGCCCGGCGTCTTGGTGTACCCGAGCTGCTCGAGCACGCGACCCTCGCTGACCCGCGTCACGTTCACGCCGAGCACGGTTTCCTCGTCGGTCGGCCCGAAGCGGTAGCGCCACCGCACCGTCGCCCAGTCGCCTGCGGTGAACACGTGCTGGACCTCGAAGCTGGCCGACTCGTCGTCCAGGAGCTCTGCCCAGAACGCCACGCACGCCTCCTTCCCGACGTACGCCGTGCCGTCGGGGGCGGGCTGGGCCGACACCATGACGCAGTCGTCATGGACCAGGGCGGCGAGCATGGCCGTGTCGCGGCGCCGGAACGCTTCGTTGAAGAGCCCGATGGTCTCGGATGTGGTCATCTTCATCCTCCTGAGAAGTAGAACGATTGGTCTACTTTGACGGTATAGACTGGTCGATCTACTGTCAAGGAGAGGATTGCGAGCAGATGAGTCCCACGACCACCCCGGGACCCCGGGAACGGCTACTCGCGGCAGGGCAGGAGCTGTTCTACTCGCGCGGCGCTTCGGTCGGCGTGGACGCGGTCCTCAAGGAGGCGAACGTCGCGCGCAGGTCGCTCTACGAGCACTTCGGGGGCAAGGACGGCCTGATCACGGCCGTGCTCCGCCGGGCCTCCGAGGAGGATCTCGCGTGGTACGAGGACGCGCTGACGGGCGGCCCTGACCCCCGAGACCGGCTTCTCGGGCTCTTCGACCGGCTCGACGAGCTCGTCTCGACCCCGGACTTCCGAGGCTGTCGGTACTTCGCCACCGACCTCTCGTTGGCGGATCCCGCCCATCCGGCACACGCTGAGACCGACGCGTTCCGGCGGCGCCTGCGCGCGCTCCTCGTGCGGGAGCTCGAGGCGATGGGTCATGCCGACGCCGACCGCGCTGCTGCGCAGCTGCACCTGCTGATCGAGGGAACGTTGGTGATGGGGGCGACCCAGGACGGCCAGCATCCCGCCCGGGCCGCGCGCGACCTCGCCGCCGTCGTCCTCGGCTGAGCCGCTCCTAGGCGGTCGCCGCGAACGCCTCCGCCACCACGTCGAAGCCCTCGCCGAGCAGGGCGTCGCTGATCGACAGCGGCGGCAGGAACCGGAAGACGTTGCCGTAGGTGCCGCAGGTCAGGGTGACCACGCCCTGCTGGTGGCAGTACGCCGACACGGCGGCGGTGCGCGCCGGGTCGGGGTCGGTGGTGCCGGGCGCGCAGAGCTCGATCGCCATCATCGCGCCGCGTCCGCGGAGGTCGCCGATGACGGCGTGCTCCTCGCGCAGTGCCGTGAGGCGGGAGTGCATGGTCGCGCCGATCTCGCGCGCCCGGGCGTCGAGGTCGTGGGTCTCCATCTCCTCGATCGCGCCGAGGGCGGCCGCGCAGGCGACCGGGTTGCCGCCGTACGTGCCGCCGAGGCCGCCGACGTGGACGGAGTCCATCAGGTCGGCCCGGCCGGTGACCGCCGCGAGCGGGAAGCCGCCGGCGATGCCCTTCGCCGTCGTCACCAGGTCGGGCACCACGCCCTCGTCGTCGCAGGCGAACCAGGCGCCGGTGCGGCAGAAGCCGGTCTGGATCTCGTCGGCGATGAACACGACGCCGCGCTCGGCGGCCCATGCCGCCAGCGCCGGCAGGAAGCCCGGCGCGGGCGCGACGAAGCCGCCCTCGCCCTGGATCGGCTCGATCACCACGCAGGCCAGGTTGTCGGCACCCACCTGCTTGTCGAGCACGTCGATCGCCCGGGCGGCGGCCGCCTCGCCGGACAGGCCGTCGCGGAAGGGGTAGGACATCGGCGCCCGGTAGACCTCGCCGGCGAACGGCCCGAAGCCGTTCTTGTACGGCATGTTCTTGGACGTCATCGCCATCGTGAGGTTGGTGCGGCCGTGGTAGGCGTGGTCGAACACGCCGACCGCGTCCCGGCCGGTCGCGACCCGGGCGATCTTGACGGCGTTCTCGACGGCCTCCGCCCCGGAGTTGAACAGCGCCGACTTCTTGGCGTGCTCGCCGGGAGTGAGCTCCGCGAGCTTCGCGCACACGTCCACGTAGCCGTCGTACGGCGTGATCATGAAGCAGGTGTGGGTGAACGCGGCGGCCTGCTCCTGCGCCCTCCGCACCACGGCCGGCGCGGAGTTGCCGACGCTGGCGACCGCGATGCCGGACCCGAGGTCGATCAGCGAGTTGCCGTCGACGTCGCGGATCACGCCGCCGCCCGCGGCCTCGACGAAGACGGGCAGCATGGTGCCGACCCCGTCGGCCACGTGGGCCTTCTTGCGGTCCAGCCGGGCCCGGGACTCCGGCCCCGGGATCTCGGTGACGAGGCGGCGCTCCTGGGGCAGGGAGGGGCCGCCGGTGCGGGTCGCGACGGTGGGTTCGGTCATGCGTCGAGCCTAGGACCTGCGGTTCCGTTCGTGGAGGGGGGTTCCGGCAACGATTTCCGGACTCGCCCGGCCGGCTCGGCGCGTGGATTCCGCTGCCGGGTCGGCGTACTGGGAGGATGTCGGGGTGAGTCCCCGCGACGTCGTGATCCTCGGTTCGACCGGGTCGGTCGGCACCCAGGCCCTCGACCTGGTGCGCGCCAACCCCGGCCGGTTCCGCGTGGTGGCGCTGACGGCGGGAGGCTCGCAGCCCGACCTGTTCGCGAGCCAGGTCGCGGAGTTCGCCCCGGCCTTCCACGGGCTGGGGGAGGACGCGAGCATCGAGGCCGCGGCGCGCCCGGCCGACGTGGTGCTCAACGGCATCGACGGCGCCGTCGGGCTGCGGCCCACCCTCGCCGCGCTCGACGCCGGCAACACCCTCGCCCTGGCCAACAAGGAGAGCCTGATCATGGGCGGGCCGGTGGTCACCGGCCGCGCCAAGCCCGGCCAGATCGTGCCGGTCGACTCCGAGCACTCCGCGCTCGCGCAGTGCCTGCGCGGCGGCCGCCCCGACGAGGTACGCCGGCTGGTGCTGACCGCGAGCGGCGGGCCGTTCCGCGGCCGGACGCGCGAGGACCTGCTCGACGTGACCCGCGAGCAGGCGCTGAACCACCCCACCTGGACCATGGGCCCGCACATCACCATCAACTCCGCGACCCTGGTCAACAAGGGGCTCGAGGTGATCGAGGCCCATCTCCTCTTCGACATCCCGTTCGACCGGATCGAGGTGGTGGTGCACCCGACGAGCGTCGTGCACTCCATGGTCGAGTTCGTCGACGGTTCGACCCTGGTGCAGGCCAGCCCGCCGACCATGATGATCCCGATCGCGCTCGGGCTGAACTGGCCCGACCGGATCCCCGACGCCGCACCCGCGGTGGACTGGACGCGGGCCGAGACCTGGCAGTTCTTCCCGCTCGACAACGAGGCGTTCCCGGCGGTCTCGCTCGCCCGCGCGGCCGGGGAGCGCGGCGGCACGGCTCCGGCGGTCTACAACGCCGCCAACGAGGTGTGCGTCACGGAGTTCCTCGCGGGCCGGCTGCGGTTCGTCGACATCGTTCCCACGGTCGACAGCGTCCTTGCCGGTCACGACGTACCCTCGGAGGCAGAGCTCACCGTCGACGACGTACTCGCGGCCGACGGGTGGGCCCGCTCCCGCGCTCACGAGCTCATCGGAAGGACCGCATGACCGCGCTGTACTACTTGCTCGGGGTGGTGATCTTCGTCGTCGCCATCCTGGCGTCGATCGGTCTCCACGAGCTCGGTCACATGATCCCGGCCAAGAAGTTCGGCGGGAAGGTCACGCAGTACTTCATCGGGTTCGGGCCGACCGTCTGGAGCACGCAGCGCGGCGAGACCGAGTACGGCGTCAAGGCGATCCCGCTCGGCGGCTACGTCAAGATCGTCGGGATGCTGCCCCCGGGTGCGGAGGAGCTCGACGAGGAGCGCGAGAACCCCGTCTACGACGAGGACGGCAACCGCGTCATCCGGGTGCGCAAGTCGAACACCGGCCTGTTCACCCAGCTGATCTCCGACGCCCGCGCGGCCGAGTGGGAGCACATCGGCCCCGAGGACTCCGAGCGGCTGTTCTACAAGATGCCGTGGTGGAAGAAGGTCATCGTCATGGCCGGCGGGCCGACGGTGAACATCCTGATCGCGTTCTTCATCTTCCTCGCCGTGTTCGCGACGTACGGCCAGCGCTCGGTCGAGCCGGAGGCCGGGAAACCCGTCATCGACGAGGTCTCCGACTGTGTGGTCAGCGCGTCCGAGGACGGCCGGGTCTGCACCGCCAAGGACCCCGTCGCCCCTGCGAAGGACGCCGGGCTCCAGCACGGCGACACGATCCTGTCGTTCAACGGCACCGAGGTGACCGGCTGGACCCAGCTCCAGAAGATGATCCGCGAGAACGACAACGGCCAGGCGGTCATCGTCGTCGAGCGCGACGGCGCGAAGGTCACCGCCACGACCAACACGATGGTGACGCCGCGGCCCACCTCGGCCACCGACGCCACCGAGATCGAGGTCGGGTTCCTCGGCGTCGTCCCCACCTCCCACGTGGTGGTGACCAAGGGCGGGGCCATCTACACCGTCGAGCAGATGGGGCACATGACCGTCGACACGGTCGAGGCCCTCGGCACCCTGCCGATCAAGGTGTGGGAGGTCTCGAAGGCGATCGTCGGCGTCGAGGACCGCAAGGCCGACAGCCCCGTGAGCATCGTCGGCGGCGGCCGGCTCGCCGGCGAGACCGTGTCGCACGACGAGTTCAACGTGCAGGAGAAGATGGTCTTCCTGCTGATGCTGATCGCGGGCTTCAACCTCTTCATCGGGCTGTTCAACTTCATCCCGCTCCTGCCGCTCGACGGCGGCCACATCGCCGGTGCGCTGTGGGAGGCGCTGCGCCGCGGGTTCGCCCGCCTGCGCGGCCGCCCCGACCCCGGGTACGTCGACGTCGCCAAGCTGCTCCCGATCGCGTACGTCGTCGCCTCGGTGATCATGGTGATGGGCGTGGTCCTGATCGTGGCCGACCTGGTCGTGCCGCTTCACCTGGAGTCCTGATCCCGTTCACCCGCCGCGACTTCTCGGCTCCGGCTGTCATGCGTTTGACTGGATCGCGTGCGCACCGACGACCCGGCGGTTGACCCTGCCCAGAGGCCGACTCCTCCTGTCGCCGCGCACCCGACCCCCGGTGGCCACCGGCTGCGCTCGTGGATCGACCCGGTCGGTCCGGCGCTGGCCCTGCTGGCGGGCTACGTCTACTGGTTGCGCGGCTTCGACGGCTACCTGAGCCGCGACCTGGCCCTCTACGCCTACGCGGGCCAGCAGGTCGCCGACGGGGTGCCGCCGTACGAAGGCGTCGTCAACCGGTCGGGGCCGCTGAGCCATCTCGTGCCGGGCATCGGGGCGCTGTTCGCCCGGGTGGCCGGCACCGACGACGTCCTCACCATGCGGTGGCTGTTCCTCCTGCTCTCGGTCGCCTGCATCTGGCTCGCCTACGTCGCCGGTCGCGAGGTGCTCTCCTCCCGCGTCGCGGGCGCCGCCACGGCGGTGGCGCTGTTCGCGGTCTCCGGGTTCAACCTCTACGCCACCAACGGTCCGCGCGAGAAGACCACCCTCGTGCTGCTCCTCCTCTGCGCGGTGATCGCCGTCAGCCGGCACCGGTTCGGCTGGGCCGGCGTCTTCGTCTCGCTGGCCACGCTCACCTGGCAGCCTGCGTTCTTCGTCGGCGCGCCGTTCGCGATCGCGGCCCTGTGGGCGGTCGACCGTGGCGCGCGCCTGCGTTCGTTCGGTCGGTTCGTCGTGGGCGGGCTGGTGCCGCTGGCGGGGTTGCTGGTCTGGTACGCCGCGATCGGGAAGGTCCGGCTGTTCCTCGACTGCTTCGTGCTGATCCACGTCAACTACACCGATCAACCGGGTGTGGAGGGCCGGTGGTCGGATGTCTGGGAGTACCTGCTCGAGGTCTACGGCGACTTCCTCTGGACGATCGTCGTCGGTGCCGCAGTCCTGGCGGTCGGTGCGCTGCTGACGCTCGCCGTACCGTCGCGGCGGCGGGATCCTCGGGAGCGGTTGGTCGTGGCCGGCGGCGTCGGCCTCGTGACGGGTGTGCTGTGGTGTCTCAAGGCCTTCAACGGATGGCCGGACATCTTCTTCCTGCTGCCCATGACCACGCTCGGCATCGGGTACCTCGCCCGCGAGGTGCAGCGGCGCGTGCCCGCGCCCGTCGCGATCGCCCTGGTGCTCGCGTGGACGGTCGTGGTGACCCGGGGGGAGTACCACTACTCCCGCGACACCGAGGACGACACCCTGAAGACGCAGCGCGCCGAGATCGAGGCCGTGTTCGACGTACTCCCGCCGGACGCGACGGTGGTCTCGATCGAGGCACCGCAGCCGCTCGTGCTGACCGGGCGCACCAACCCCTTCCCGCACCAGATGTTCGACCTCGGCCTCGACGGCTACGTCGACGACACCTGGCCGGGCGGCCTCACCGGCTTCGGCCGCGACCTCGACCAGCTCGCGCCGACCGTGATCGCCCGCGGCACCACCCGCCCACCGTGGCTGATGGAGGTCCTGGTCAAGGACTACTGGCGGGTCGGCACCACCCCCGGCTTCACCTGGTACGTCCGCCGCTCCGTCCCCGACGACACCCAGGCGCAGATGCGCGCCATCGTCAACGGAAGCTGAGCCTGCGCAGGGCGGCGAGCCACCACGTCGGCCGAGCTTGTCGAGACCCGGTCGCCTTGGGCAGGGCGGCGGCCACCACGTCGGCCGAGCTTGTCGAGGCCCCTCACGGCGGGCGGGTGGTCACCGCGGTTATCGATAGGTGTGGTTGCTCGCCGTCGTTGGTTGCGGTGCCTTTGCGGCCGCTGCCCGGCTCGCGGTGCGCTCCGGCCGTCGACCGCTGTGGTTGCGGTCCGAAAGTTCTTCTCCACAGATCCGCTCAACCACGGGGTTCTGGGCCCTTGAGTGTCGGTGGTCGGTGCTTGAGTAGACCCATGACCACGACGCAGGCTCGCGACCTCGACACCGCTGCGGCGGTGCTCGGCTTTCGCGCGTGAGCAGCGGGCGGATCGCCGACCAGGCCGAGGCCAACCTGCTCGAGGCGGCGGTGCAGTGGGCGGCGATGCACTCGCGTGGACTCGATCCTGGAGGCCGAGACGCTGGCCGCGGGTGCGTACGGCGAGGCGGGGATGCCGGTCGCGGGTGAGGGTGCGCCGTGGGTGGCGGAGTTCTCGGTGACCGAGTTCGCCGCGGCGCTGGGGATGTCGACGGATGCGGGGAAGCGGTACGTCGGCCACGCCCTCGAGCTCCGGTACCGGCTGCCCCGGGTGTGGCGGCGGGTGCATGGACGGGTGGTCTGCGGCCGTGGCTGGCGCGGCGGATCGCCGAGAAGACCCTCCTCCTGTCCATGGACGCGGCTGGGTTTGTGGACCGGCACGTCGCGCCGACGGCGCACCGGATCGGACCCGGTCCAGCTCGACCGGCTGGTCGACGAGGCGATCGGCCGCTACATGCCCGAGGAAGCCGAACGTCGCCGCCTCGAACGCGCGGACGGCCGGTACTTCACCGTCGAGTCCCGGCAGGTGAACTCCTTCGACGGCACCCTGGCCGTCCACGGCGAGCTCGACATCGCCGACGCGATGGAGCTGGAGCACGCGATCCAGTCGGTGGCCGCCCAGCTCAAGGACCTCGGCTCCGACGAGTCCCTCGACGTACGCCGCTCGATGGCGGTCGGTGAGCTGGCCCGGCGTGAGCTGGCGCTGGAGTTCTCGGTGGTTGAGGAGGGCGCTCCGCGCCCGTCTCGAAACCACCACCGTCGCAAGATCGTCCTCTACGTCCACCTCTCCCAGGACGCCCTCGACCGCCCGCCTCGAACACGGCAACCACCTGATCACCCCCGGCCAGCTCCGCGACTGGTGCGGTGCGGCCAGCCAGGTGGTCGTGAAACCGGTCCTCGACCCGACCGCCCACGACCCGGTCGACACGCACGTGGTGCCGGACCGGCACCGCGAGCTGATCGCCGTCCGCGACCAGACCTGCGTCTTCCCCTGGTGCACCCGACCCGCCCGTCCTGCGACGCCGACCACACCGTCCCCGCCGCCCGGGGCGGTCCGACGTGTCCGTGCAACGAGGCCTCGCTCTGCCGGCGACATCACCGGGTCAAGACATTCGCCGGCTGGACCTACACGACCCTCGACGCCGGCACCTACCTCTGGTCGAGCCCGCACGGCTACAGCTACCTGCGCGACACGACCGGCACCCACGACGATCACGCCCCGACCCTGACCGACCACGCCCCGGACCCCGCCGCAACCGGCGGGGCCACCGGCATGCCCGGCACCCGAACCGGCGGACCGGGACCCGCACCGGGGCCGCGTAAAACGAGGCGTGGCGCCGCAACCCACCGCAACCACGAGCCGACGCCGTCGGCGACACGGCGAGCCAGCGGCCACGGGGCGGGGCACGGGGAGCCGGACCCGCAACCCGGCAAGGCGACCGGCACGGGGCCTCGACAAGCTCGGCCGACGTTGGTCACCGCCCGGCGACCTGGGCAGCCGCCCGGTGGGGGAGGTCACCCCTTGCGGGTTCAACCCGTCCCACCACCCCCTCCTAGACTGGCCGCATGTCCACCGTCGGCCTCGGCATGCCCGCCCTGCCTCCTCCGGTCCTCGCCCCGCGACGGCCCACCCGCCAGATCAAGGTCGGGAAGGTCGGGGTCGGCAGCGAGTCGCCGGTGTCGGTGCAGTCGATGACCACGACGCTGACGTCCGACGTCAACTCCACGCTCCAGCAGATCGCCGAGCTCACCGCGACCGGCTGCGACATCGTGCGGGTCGCGTGTCCCAGCCAGGACGACGCGGACGCGCTGCCCGAGATCGCCCAGCACTCCCAGATCCCGGTGATCGCCGACATCCACTTCCAGCCGAAGTACGTCTTCGCGGCGATCGACGCCGGCTGCGCGGCGGTCCGGGTCAACCCGGGCAACATCCGCAAGTTCGACGACCAGGTCAAGGAGATCGCGCGGGCGGCGAAGGACCGCGGTACGTCGATCCGGATCGGCGTCAACGCGGGCAGCCTCGACAAGCGGCTGCTCGAGAAGCACGGCAAGGCGACGCCCGAGGCCCTCGTCGAGTCGGCGGTCTGGGAGGCGGGCCTCTTCGAGGAGCACGACTTCCACGACTTCAAGATCTCGGTCAAGCACAACGACCCGGTCGTGATGGTGCGCGCCTACGAGCTGCTCGCCGAGGCCGGCGACTGGCCGCTGCACCTCGGCGTCACCGAGGCCGGGCCGGCGTTCCAGGGCACCATCAAGTCGTCGGTCGCGTTCGGCCACCTGCTCAGCCAGGGCATCGGCGACACCATCCGGGTCTCGCTGTCCGCGCCTCCGGTCGAGGAGGTCAAGGTCGGGATCCAGATCCTCGAGTCGCTCAACCTCAAGCCGCGCCGGCTGGAGATCGTCTCGTGCCCGTCGTGCGGTCGCGCGCAGGTCGACGTCTACAAGCTGGCCGACGAGGTGACCGCCGGCCTCGAGGGCATGGAGGTGCCGCTCCGGGTCGCCGTGATGGGGTGCGTCGTCAACGGTCCGGGCGAGGCTCGTGAGGCCGACCTCGGCGTTGCGTCGGGCAACGGCAAGGGCCAGATCTTCGTCAAGGGCGAGGTGATCAAGACCGTGCCCGAGTCGCAGATCGTCGAGACCCTGATCGAGGAGGCCATGCGCATCGCCGAGGGCATGGAGTCCGTCGACGGCGCCGGCGCAGAGGTCACCGTCTCCTAGGTCCGATCCACCGACGAGACGCGTAGGCTCCCCCCGTGCTCTCGACCCGCCACGGAGTCCGCGTCCTCGGCATCGCCGACCTCGCGGACTTCCTGGCGCTGGCAGGCAGTGACCCGGTGGTCAACGTTTTCGCCGACTACCGCGCCCGCACCACCAACCTCGAGCCGCGCTGGCTGGGTGGCGAGATGTGGGGGCGGTTCGTCGACGGCGAGCTCGCCGCCGCCTGCCACGTGGGCGCCAACCTGGTCCCGGTGCAGGCGACCGAGGACGACGCCCGCGTGTTCGCGGAGCGCGCCCTCACCCGGGGCCGCACGGTCTCCACGGTCGTCGGACCCCAGACGGCGGTCCGCACCTTCTGGGACGGCGTCGGCACCACGTGGGGCCGCCCGCGGGAGCTGCGCTGGGACCAGCCGCACATGGAGATCGGCGGCCCGCCGGTCGTCGAGCCCGACCCGGACGTACGCCGCAGCACCCTCGACGACCTGGCCGAGGTCTATCCCGCGTGCGTCGCGATGTACACCGAGGAGGTCGGCATCTCCCCGGAGTACGGCGGGGGAGCGGAGCTCTACCGCACCCGGGTCAGCCAGCTGGTCTCCCGCGGCTGGTCGTTCGCGAAGTTCGAGGACGGCCGCCTGGTGTTCAAGGCCGAGGTCGCGTGCGCCTCGCCGTACGCCGCGCAGGTCCAGGGCGTCTGGGTCCCGCCCGACCGCCGTGGCGAGGGCATCGCGGTGCGCGGCATGGCCGCCGTGGTGGAGCTGGTGCGAGCCGAGATCGCGCCCGGTGGTCTCGCTCTACGTCAACGAGTTCAACCGGCCGGCCCGCGTGGTCTACGAACGGGTCGGCTTCCGCCAGAGCGACACCTTCGCCACGATCATGTTCTGACGCCTACGCTGCGCCAGCGTGACCCTCGCCAAGCAGACCGCCCTCCTGTCCGGCATCTTCGCGGTCAGCGGCGTCGTCCACCTGGCCCGGCCGGAGGTCTACGAGCCACTCATGCCGGACCTCGTCCCGAAGCACCGTGAGGTGATCCTCGGCAGCGGCGTCGCGGAGCTCGCCTGCGCTGCGGGCCTGCTCCTGCCCCGCACCCGGCGGCTCTCCGCCTGGGCGAGTACGGCGCTCCTCGTCGCCGTCTTCCCGGGCAACCTCAAGATGGCCGACGACGCGCGGCGCTCCCGCAGCGGGAAGTTCAAGGCGCTGGCCTACGGCCGGCTGCCCCTGCAGTGGCCGATGATCCGGATCGCCCTCACCGAGGCCAGGAGAGCACCGTGAGCGACGCCTTCGTCGTCGACGCCGAGGGCGTCCACCTCGAGGGCACCCTGCGCGGCGCCGGCGACAGGGTCCTCCTGCTTCACGGCGGCCCCGGGCTCGGCGTGGAGTACCTCGAGCCGCTGGCCGACGAGCTCGCCGACGGGTACGCCGTCGCGACGTACCAGCAGCGCGGGATCGCGCCGTCCCAGATCGACGGGCCGTTCGAGGTGGCGGACCACGTGGCCGACGTGGTGCGCGTGCTGGACGAACTGGGCTGGGAGCGGGCAACGCTCGTGGGCCACTCGTGGGGTGGTCACCTCGCGCTCCACTGTCGCCGCCGCCGCGCAGGAGCGGCTCACGGGAGTGCTGGCGGTCGATCCACTCGGTGCCGTCGACGACGGGGGCATGGCGGCGTTCGCCCAGGAGATGGACGAGCGCACTCCGCCGGAGGACCGGGACCGCGCCGAGGAGCTGGACGAGCGTGTGCTCCGCGGCGAGGGCACGGCCGAGGACGACCTCGAGAGCCTGCGAGCTGTACTGGCCGGCGTACTTCTCCTCGCGTGAGGCTGCGCCACCGATGCCGCCGCTCGGCATGTCGACCGAGTGCTACGCACAGACCTCGGAGTCGATGCAGCGCGAGCTCCCGGGGCTGGAGCGCGCGCTGCCGTCGATCACCGTCCGGGTCGGGTTCGTGATCGGTGCCGGCGAGCCCCATCCCCGCGAGCGCCTCGACCGACACCGCGGACCGGATCGCCCACGCCTGGGTCGAGTCGGTCGCGGGTGCCGGCCACTTCGTGTGGCTCGAGGCGCCGGGCGCGGTCCGGTCCGCCCTGGACCGGCTGACGAACGGGTAACTGCCTCGCGACCGCCGGGCACCCGCAAGTAGCCTTCGCTCATGATCCAGCGGATGTCGAGCCTGTTCGTGCGGACCCTGCGAGAGGACCCCGCGGACGCCGAGGTGCCGAGCCACCGGCTGCTCGTCCGCGCCGGCTACATCCGCCGCGCCGCCCCCGGCATCTACAGCTGGCTGCCGCTCGGCCTGCGGGTGCTGCGCAAGGTCGAGAACATCATCCGCGACGAGATGAACGCCATCGGCGCCCAGGAGCTGTCCTTCCCCGCCCTCCTGCCCCGCGAGCCCTACGAGGCCTCGGGCCGCTGGACCGACTACGGCGCCGGCATCTTCCGGCTCAAGGACCGCAAGGGCGCCGACTACCTCCTCGGGCCGACCCACGAGGAGATGTTCACCCTCCTGGTGAAGGACCTGTACTCGTCGTACAAGGACCTGCCGCTGTGGATCTACCAGATCCAGACGAAGTACCGCGACGAGGCGCGGCCCCGCGCCGGGCTGCTCCGCGGCCGCGAGTTCGTGATGAAGGACTCCTACTCCTTCGACGTCGACGACGCCGGCCTCGACCGCAGCTACCAGGCACACCGCGACGCCTACATCCGGATCTTCGACCGGCTCGGTTTCGAGTACGTCATCGTCAAGGCGACGTCCGGGTGCGATGGGCGGCTCGAAGTCCGAGGAGTTCCTGGCCCGTGCCGACGTCGGCGAGGACACCTACGTGCGCTGCACGAAGTGCGACTACGCCGCCAACGTCGAGGCGGTGCAGGTCCGGGCACCCCGGCCCGTGCCGTACGACGACGCGCCCGCCGCGCACGCCGAGCAGACCCCCGACACCCCCACCATCGAGACGCTCGTCGACCACCTCAACGAGAAGTTCCCCCGCGACGACCGGGCGTGGACCGCTGCCGACACCCTCAAGAACGTGCTGGTCACGCTCAAGCACCCCGACGGCACCCGCGAGCCGATCGCGATCGGCGTACCCGGCGACCGCGAGGTGGACCAGAAGCGGCTCGAGGGACAGATGGAGCCGACCGAGGTCGAGCCCTTCGACGAGGCCGAGTTCAAGAAGTACCCCGCCCTGACCAAGGGCTACATCGGCCCCGGCGTGCTCGGCGAGAAGAACGCGACCGGCATCCGCTTCGTCGTCGACCCCCGCGTCGTCGAGGGCACCCGCTGGGTGACCGGCGCCGACGTCGACGGCAGCCACGTGATCGACCTGGTCGCCGGGCGCGACTTCACGCCCGACGGCACCATCGAGGCCGCCGACGTCCGCGACGGCGACGCCTGCCCGAACTGCGACGACGGCATCCTCGAGTCCGCGCGCGGCATCGAGATGGGCCACATCTTCCAGCTCGGCCGCATCTACGCCGACGCCCTCGACCTGCAGGTCCTCGACGAGAACGGCAAGCTCGTCACCGTCACCATGGGCTCGTACGGCGTCGGGCCCTCGCGCGCGGTCGCGGCGATCGCCGAGGGCACCCACGACGAGCTCGGCCTGTCCTGGCCGCGCGAGGTCGCGCCCGCCGACGTCCACCTGGTCGCGACCGGCAAGGACGACGCCGTCTTCGCCGCCGCGGAGCGGGTCGCCCACGAGCTCGACAAGCAGGGCGTCGAGGTCATCTACGACGACCGTCCGAAGGTCAGCCCCGGCGTGAAGTTCAAGGACGCCGAGCTGATCGGCGTACCCACCATCGTCGTGGTCGGCAAGGGCCTCGCCAACGGCACGATCGAGGTCAAGGACCGCGCAACCGGTGCCCGCGAGGACGTGCCGGCCGACCAGGTCGTCGACCACGTCGTCGGGCTCGTGCGGGCCTGAGGCCGCCCGCATGCCACCCGCGGACGCTGCGCAGCATCGACCTGCCGGGCGGCCGCGTCCACTACCGCGAGTCCGGTCCGGCAGACGGTCCGCCCGTCGTGTTCGTCCACGGCTTCCTCGTCGACCACACCCTGTGGTCCGACGTACCCGAGCTGCTGGGGGAGCAGGGCTACCGGACGCTCGCGCCGACCTGGCCGCTCGGCGCCCACACCACGGCGATGGAGCCCGGCGCCGAGCTCTCTCCGCGCGGCGTCGCCCACCTCGTGCTGAGCTTCCTGCGCATGCTCGACCTCACCGACGTCACCCTGGTCGGCAGCGACACCGGAGGCGCGATCTGCCAGCTCGTGCTCGACGAGGACGCGTCGCGGATCGGCCGGCTGGTGCTCACCGACTGCGACGCGTTCGACAGCTTCCCGCCCTTCCCGTTCGACCTGCTCTTCCGGCTGGGCAGGCACCCGGTTGCCGACCCGTGCGCTGCTGCAGCCGTTGCGGCTCGCCGCGCTGCGCAACGGTCGACTGGGGTTCGGCGGGCTCGTCCGCCGCAAGCTCACTGCCGAGGAGAGCCGCCCGTGGGTGATGCCGTACCTCACCGATGCGGGGGTACGCCGCGACGTGACCACCTTCGCGCGGGGCTGGCGTCCGGACGCCCTGGTCGAGGTCGCCACCCGGCTCGGCGAGTTCGACCGCCCGGTCCTGCTGTGCTGGGCGCCGGACGACCGGTTCTTCAAGCTCGACCTCGCGCACCGGCTCGCCGACGCGTTCCCCGACGCCCGCCTGGTGGAGTTCCCCGACGCGCTGACCTTCGTGTCGCTGGACCAGCCCGGCCGGCTCGCAGAGGTGATCGGTCGCTTCGCCGGTCCGCCGTCATAGGGTCGGGCGCATGCCCGCCGACCCCCAGACCGTCGAGCCGACCGTCGAGGCCGTCATCTTCGACTGGGGCGGCACCCTCACCCGCTGGCACGACATCGACTTCCACGCCGAGTCGCTGGCGCTCTCCCAGGCGGTGGTGAACGCCCCCCACCACGACGCCGGTGAGATCACGACCCGCCTGCACTCCGCCGGCGCCGCGGTGTGGGGGAGGAGCCGCGACCTCCAGCAGAGCGCCACGGTGGCCGACCTGTTCGACGAGGCGGGCCTCGAGCACGACCCGGAGCTGCTCACGGCGTACTACGACTTCTGGGAGCCGCACACCTTCACCGATCCCGAGGCGGGTCCGATGCTCGAGGCCCTCCGCGCCGACGGCCTCCGGGTCGGCGTGCTCTCGAACACCATCTGGCCGCGGGCCTGGCACCAGGGCTGGTTCGAGCGTGACGGCGTGCTCCACCTCTTCCACGGCGAGGTGTACACCAGCGAGATTCCCTGGACGAAGCCGTCCGAGCGGGCGTTCCGCGCGGCGATGGAGGCGGTCGGCGCCACCGACCCGGCGCGGTGCGTGTACGTCGGCGACCGGCTGTTCGACGACGTGTGGGGCGCCCACAACGCCGGCCTGCGTGCGATCCACATCCCCCACAGCGCCATCCCGCCGGAGCAGATCGGCCACACCGAGGGTGAGCCCGACGCCGTCGCGCACCGGCTCTCCGAGATCCCCGGCATCGTCCGGGCGTGGCAGTGACCGCCTGACGCGACCTCCGACGGCTGGTCTAGACCAACCTCAGGTTTGTGCAATGCACAGAGTTGACCCGGGTCAGCCCTCGGCAACCCGGCCTGCCGCGAGGCAGGGTCGAGGTCCAGTGCCGCCACACCCCGGCGGCCACGACGTGAGGAAACCCTTCATGCGCATCACGCACCTGCTCGGGAAGGCAGCCGTGATCTCCCTGGGCGCCACCGCCCTGACGTTCACCGGACTGGCGAACCCGGTCCAGGCCAAGGCCCCCGACGGATCGGCGGCCGCCTGCGTCCGCCCGGACGTCCACACCGACGCCGCCGCTGCCCGCGGCGGCCACGACGGTCTCGACCACCGCGGCGATCTCCGCCGCCGAGCAACGCTCCATCGAGGCGAAGACCGACCGCATCCTCGACCGGATGCCGAAGGCGAAGAAGAAGCAGACCACGGCGGCCGCGTCGATCCCGGTCTACGTGCACGTGATGCGCGACGCCGCCGGCAACGGCGACGTCACCGACACCCAGATCAACCAGCAGGTCTCCGTGCTGAACAGCAGCTACGGCGCCACCGAGTTCTCGTTCTCGCTGGCCGGCGTCGACCGCTACAACAACTCCACGTGGCACCGCGACCGCCAGTCGGCGACGTACCGCTCGCAGACCCGGCAGGGCGGCGCCAACGCGCTGAACATCTGGCTGGTCGACTTCGAGTACCTCGGCATCGCGACGTTCCCGTGGGACTACTCCAGCGAGGGCGACATCGACGGCATCCGGGTGCAGTACTCCTCGCTGCCCGGCGGCTCGGCGGCTCCGTTCGACCTCGGGGAGACGGCCACCCACGAGGCGGGCCACTGGCTCGGGCTCTACCACACGTTCCAGGGCGGCTGTACGTCGACGAACGACGAGGTCTCCGACACGCCGGCGCAGGCCAGCCCCACCAGCGGTTGCCCGAGCGGACGCGACTCGTGCTCGCTGCCCGGCCTGGACCCGATCCACAACTACATGGACTACAGCGACGACGCTTGCTACACCAACTTCACCAGTGGTCAGAGCTCGCGGATGAGCCAGATGTGGGCCGCCTACCGGGCCTGACGTCCGAACGGGGTGTCCGGATAGCGATGCAATCCAGCCGGAAGCCCTCTTTTGCAGGTTTGTGCAATGCAAAAAGGTGAGTTTGGATTCGACTGCAAGCGGTTCCATTCATGCTGCAGGCTTTTGCAAGGACAGTTCGACCGGTTCCCACAGCCGGTTGACACCCCCACACGGCCCTGGTCCGGGGCCACGTCAGCGGTCCGCGTACTCACCGGCTCCGGGGAAGATCTCGGGACTTCCCCGGAAGGTGAGTTCGCGGACCGCCGCGTTTGTCAGGGCGTTCACCGCCCACATCCGATCGTCGCCGACGGCGTTCGCCACCAGCCAGGCGTACGTCGTGGCGCAGGACGCCTCGACCTCGCGCGCCGCCCGGGTCACCTGGGCGGGCGTCCGCAGCGGTGACGGGATCTCGTACGCCGGCTCGGCCGCGACCGGGGTCTCACCCAGGTCGTGGAGCATCGTGCGCAGCTGGTCGCGGCGACCCCGGTGGGCGGAGTAGCCCGCCACCAGGTCGCCGTACAGCTGTGGATCGGCCGACGCGGACGTCCGCGCACCCAGCACGCCGTACACGTACACGGCGGCGTGCTCGGCCTCGAGCGTGGTCTGCAGGGCGTCGGCCAGTGTCATGTGGTCGCCCTGCCCGCTGACGACAGCTGCTGGGCGACGGCGGCCGACATGCTCGCGAGCAGCCGGGCCAGCTGCCCGCTCTGCGCGGTGATCGCCCACTCGGCGAACCGGCGCTGGGCCTGCGCCTCGCGTCGGGTCACCCGGCCCACCACCTCCTGCGCGGAGCCACGGACGCGGGCGGGTGCGGTGTCCTCTTCCGCGTCGTCGGTCAGGACCGCGCGGTGCGTGCGGTGGAGCGTCTCGAACGCCGCCGGCCAGGCCGAGATCCGGGGCCGGGCAGCGGCCGCGCCGGACGTGAACGCGATCAGCTCGTCGAGCTCGGCGACCACCGTGGCGACCAGGGCTTCGTCCGGATCATCGGGTGCTGCCTCCGACGTCGCCGTGGTGGGGGAGGACGTCGGTGACGGCGCGGCTGCCGGGGGGTCGCTGCCCTCGCAGCCGGCCAGGACCAGGGCACTGCCGACCGCGCCGACGAGCGCCGTACGACGGGTGGCCGGGAGGCGAAGACGGGGTGACACGGCGCCGACCCTATCGCCGCTATCGTGGAGTCACATCAACTGCACAAGGAGGTCGCGCACTCGTGAGCAAGGTCAAGCAGGACGCCATGCGGGAGCAGATCGAGGCGGAACTCGACGGCCCCCTGAGTGCGCTCGAGCTCGACCTCGAGTCGATCGAGATCACCCCGGCCGGCAAGCGCCGGATCCTGCGGGTGTCGGTCGACAAGGACGGCGGCGTGACCCTCGACGACGTCGCCGACGCGACCCGCGAGGTGTCCCGGGTGCTCGACGACTCCGACGTGATGGGCGAGCAGCCGTACACGCTCGAGGTGACCTCGCGTGGCGTCGACAAGCCGCTCACGCTGCCGCGCCACTGGCGCCGCAACCAGACCCGCCTGGTCACGGCGACCCTCGCCGACGGGACCACGATCACCGGGCGGATCGCCTCGTCCGACGACGCCGCGGCGTGCCTCGACGTCGACGGGTCCATGCGTGAGATCGCCTACGCCGACGTCACCAAGGCGCAGGTGCAGATCGAGTTCAACCGCCCCAGGGCGAAGGAGGCCTGATGGACATCGACCTGAGCATCCTTCGGATGCTGGAGCGGGAGAAGGAGATCTCCTTCGACGTCCTCGTCGAGGCGATCGAGCAGGCGCTGCTGACGGCGTACCACAAGACGCCGGGCGCGCAGGAGCAGGCGCGGGTGGAGCTGGACCGCAAGAGCGGCCACGTGACGGTGTACGCCGCGGAGGTCGACGAGGAGGGCAACCAGCTCAGCGAGTACGACGACACGCCCGACGGCTTCGGCCGGATCGCGGCGACGACGGCCAAGCAGATCATGCTGCAGCGGCTGCGCGACGCCGAGGACGACATCCGCTTCGGGGAGTTCTCGGGCAAGGAGGGCGACATCATCTCGGGCGTGATCCAGCAGGGTCGCAACCCCGACGACGTGATGGTCAACCTCGGCAAGCTCGAGGCCCTGCTGCCGCTCGGCGAGCGGGTGCCCGGGGAGAAGTACGAGCACGGCACCCGGATCAAGTGCCTGGTGGTCTCGGTCCGCAAGGGGATGCGCGGCCCCCAGATCACCCTGTCGCGGTCGCACCCCAACCTGGTCAAGAAGCTGTTCGCGCTCGAGGTCCCGGAGATCGCCGACGGCACGGTCGAGATCGCGGCCATCGCCCGCGAGGCCGGTCACCGCACGAAGATCGCCGTGAAGTCGACGGCCTCCGGGGTCAACGCCAAGGGTGCCTGCATCGGCCCGATGGGCCAGCGGGTGCGCAACGTGATGTCGGAGCTGCACGGCGAGAAGATCGACATCGTCGACTGGTCCGACGACCCCTCCGAGCTGGTCGCCCACGCGCTCTCCCCGGCCCAGGTCAGCGCCGTCCAGGTCGTCGACGCCGACGCGCGGTCGGCGCGGGTGATCGTGCCCGACTTCCAGCTCTCCCTGGCCATCGGCAAGGAGGGCCAGAACGCCCGGCTCGCGGCCCGGCTCACCGGCTGGCGGATCGACATCAGGTCAGATGATGAGGAGACCTCAACCGCCGCTGACTGAGTCGACGACCAGCTCGGGCACGAGGTGGTCGTCGTCGCCGGCCGACCACTCCGGGAAGTCGAAGACCGCGAGCATCAGCTGCAGCGGGTACGTCGGCGGGTGCGGGCAGCGGCGTACGACCTGGTCGTCGACGGTGAAGACCGCCTCGTCGGCGTCCCAGTCCACCGCGTAGGTGTGGAAGTCGGTGACGTCGATGTCGACGCGGGGCGCGTCGAAGTCCTGGGTGAGCGCCGGGTCGCGGAAGGCCTTGATCCCGACCCCGACCTCGGCCGACGGCGGGTCCGACCGGAGCGCGTTGCCGAAGATCTCGAACACGCAGATCTCCCCGCACCGGAGCTGTGCGGGATCGTCCTCGAACCCGCTCATCCAGAGTGCGGCCATCGACCGCGGCGACAGCGTCATCCGGGCGCGGATCGCGACCCGGCCGCCCGTGGGCAGCCAGCCCTCGAAGCGCTCCTGCTCCTCGCGGACGACCTGCCCTTCGCGGAACCGCTGCTGGCCGTGGACGCTGCCGACCGGACCCGACCAGTTGCCCGACTGGACGCCGGAGACCCGCAGCGGCGGCTGGTGGTCGTCGGCGCACCAGACGGGATGGTCGACCGGGACGTCGAGCACCAGGGTGTCGCGCTCGATCCGGTGGCTCGCTGCGGTCGCCGCGCGGGAGGACCATCCGGGCAGGTAGTGCGGGAACCAGATCGCCCGGTCGAGTGTTGAATCGGTGAACAGGTGCTCGACAGCGGGCGCCTCGCTCATGGGAGAACGGTAGGCCCGCGCGCCCCGGTTCGGAATCCGTTGGCGAATCGGGGTAGTGTTGCTCCTCGGTGGCGCGCATACCTCGGTCTTCTGCCTGCCCGGACGACCCGACCTCGACAGGTCCCGTCCGGACATGCGTCGGATGCAGGGAGCGAGCCATCAAACGCGAGTTGTTGCGAGTCGTCGCGGGCTCGGGACCCGATGGCCAACCGGTCGTCGTCCCCGATCCGCGCGGCACGGCTCCCGGGAGAGGTGCTCACCTGCACCCCACCCCGGCGTGTTACGACCTCGCGGTGCGCAGGCGAGCATTTGCGCGGGCCCTCCGGCTCGGGCAGGGGCTCACCAGTGCACCGGTGGCCGACTACCTCTCGCGGTCCGACCGTCAGTGACCGACAGAAACTGGAGCAGCAGCTCATGAGCACTCGATGAGTACTTTCCGATGAGTTTGCACAACCACTAACGGTCCGAACCACCCCCTCCGAATCACAGGCGGAGCTCGGGACTCGGGCCAGAAGGAGAAGCGTGGCTAAGACCCGAGTCCACGAACTCGCCAAGGAGTTCGGTGTCGAGAGCAAGTTCGTTCTCGAGAAGCTCAAGGAGATGGGGGAGTTCGTCAAGTCGGCGTCGTCGACGGTCGAACCTCCCGTCGAGATGCGGTTCAAGAAGGAGTACGGCGACCAGCTGAAGTCGGCCGCCGCCCCGCCCGCACCCGCGCCGGAGAAGAAGTCCGCCCCGGCACCGAAGGCGCCCGCCAAGAAGGCCGCGCCGGCGCCCGCCGAGCCCGAGGCCCCGGCAGCAGCAGCGCCGGTGGAGACCCCGGCGGCGACGCCCACCGAGACCCAGGCGGCGCCCGCGCCGGCTCCGGCGGAGCAGCCGGCCGCCGAGCCCGAGCCGCCCGCCGAGCCTGAGGCACCTGCTGCCTCGTCGGCTCCGCGTCCGAAGGCGCCCGCGCCGCGGCCCGTCGGCCGTCCCGGCGGCACCCCGAGGCCCGGCAACAACCCGTTCGCGTCCAGCCAGGGCATGGGCCGCAAGCCCGCGCCCCGCCCCACCGAGGGTGGCGAGCAGGCGCCTCCGGGCGACCAGCGCATGCCCCGTCCGCCGGCCGCGCGCGACGGTGGCGGCCAGGGCCGCCCCGGCATGCCGCGCCCCAACCCGGCGATGATGCCCAAGTCCCCGGCCGCGTTCGGCACCGGCCCCGGTAGCCGTGGTCCGGGCCGTCAGGGCGGTGGCCCCGGTGGTCCCGGCGGCGGTGGCCGCGGCGGACCCGGCGGACCCGGCGGTGGCCGTGGTGGAGCGCCCGGTCGCGGAGCACCGGCAGGCGCCGGAGCCCCCGGTCGCGGTGGCCCCGGTGGCGGTCCCGGCTTCGGGCCCGGCGGCGGTGGCCGCGGGCGTCCCGGTGGCCGTGGCCAGACCCAGGGTGCGTTCGGCCGTCCCGGCGGTCCCTCGCGTCGTGGTCGCAAGTCGAAGCGGGCACGTCGCCAGGAGTTCGAGCAGATGGAGGCGCCGACGATCGGCGGCGTGCGCGTCCGCAAGGGCAACGGCGAGACCGTTCGCCTGCCGCGCGGCGCGTCCCTGACCGACTTCGCCGAGCGGATCGGCGTCGATGCGGCCCAGCTCGTGCAGATGCTGTTCAGCCTCGGCGAGATGGTGACCGCGACCGAGTCGGTCAACGACGAGACCCTCGAGCTGCTCGGCGAGGAGCTCAACTACATCGTCCAGGTCGTGTCCCCGGAAGACGAGGACCGCGAGCTGCTCGAGTCGTTCGACATCGAGTTCGGCGGCTCCGAGGACGACGAGGAAGACCTCGTCATCCGGCCGCCGGTCGTGACCGTCATGGGTCACGTCGACCACGGAAAGACCAAGCTCCTCGACGCGCTCCGCAGCGCGAACGTGGTGGCCGGCGAGGCCGGAGGCATCACCCAGCACATCGGTGCCTACCAGGTCCACACCGAGGTCGACGGCGACGACCGCCGCATCACCTTCATCGACACCCCCGGTCACGAGGCGTTCACCGCCATGCGTGCCCGCGGTTCGCAGTCGTCCGACATCGCGGTCCTCGTGGTCGCGGCCGACGACGGTGTGATGCCGCAGACGATCGAGGCGCTCAACCACGCCAAGGCGGCCGAGGTGCCGATCGTGGTCGCGGTCAACAAGATCGACAAGGAAGACGCGGACCCGACCAAGGTCCGTGGCCAGCTGACCGAGTACGGCCTGGTGCCCGAGGAGTACGGCGGCGACACGATGTTCGTCGACGTCTCGGCCAAGTCCGAGCTCAACCTCGACAAGCTGCTCGAGGCGATCGTGCTGACCGCCGACGCGTCGCTCGACCTGCGCGCCAACCCCGACCGGGAAGCACAGGGCCTGGTCGTCGAGGCACACCTCGACCGCGGCCGCGGCCCGGTCGCCACGGTGCTGGTCCAGCGCGGAACGCTCCGCGTCGGCGAGTCGATCGTTGCCGGTCCGGCCCACGGCCGCGTCCGCGCGATGCTCGACGAGTACGGCAACGAGCTGACCGAGGCCACTCCGTCGCGTCCCGCGATGGTGCTGGGCTTGTCGGCGGTGCCGGGTGCGGGCCAGAACTTCATCGTGGTCGAGGACGACCGGATGGCCCGCCAGATCGCCGAGAAGCGTGAGGCACGCGAGCGTGCGGCCACGCAGGCCAAGCGCCGGGTGCGCCGTACCCTCGAGGACTTCATGGCCTCCATGGAGAAGGGCGAGAGCCAGGAGCTCAACCTCATCCTCAAGGGCGACGTGTCCGGTTCGGTCGAGGCGCTCGAGGACGCCCTCGCGAAGATCGACGTCGGCGACGAGGTCAGCCTCCGGGTCATCGACCGCGGTGTCGGTGCGATCACCGAGACCAACGTCGACCTCGCCGCAGCCTCCGACGCCATCATCATCGGCTTCAACGTCCGCCCGCAGGGCAAGGCGACCGAGATGGCCGACAAGGAAGGTGTCGAGATCCGCTACTACTCGGTCATCTACCAGGCGATCGAGGAGATCGAGGCGGCCCTCAAGGGCATGCTCAAGCCGGAGTACGAAGAGGTCTCGCTGGGCCAGGCCCAGATCCGCGAGATCTTCCGGTCCTCCAAGCTCGGCAACATCGCGGGCTGCATGGTCATCGACGGGGTCATCCGCCGCAACGCGAAGGCGCGCGTGCTGCGCGACAGCGCGGTCGTGGCGGACAACCTCGACCTGGCCTCGCTGCGCCGCGAGAAGGACGACGTGTCCGAGGTCCGCGAGGGCTTCGAGTGCGGCCTCGTGCTCAAGAACTTCCAGGACATCAAGATCGACGATGTCGTGGAGTCGTTCGAGATGCGCGAGATCCCGCGCGGTTAGAACAGGCGAGCTGAGGTCTCGACGAGCTCGACCGACGTCGGTCGAGCTCGTCGAGACCCCCTCGATCGGGAGGAACGGGCATGAACAACCCACGCGTCCGCAAGATCGCCGACCGGATCCAGGTGATCGTCGCGGAGATGCTGGAGCGCCGGGTCAAGGACCCGCGGCTCGGGTTCGTCACGGTCACCGACGTACGCGTCACCGGAGACACCCAGCAGGCCACGGTCTTCTACACCGTCCTCGGTGAGGAGGCCGACCTGGCGAGCAGCGCCGCGGCGCTGGAGTCGGCCAAGGGGATCATCCGGTCCGAGGTCGGCAAGCAGCTCGGCATGCGGCACGTCCCGACCCTGACGTTCATCCACGACGCGCTGCCCGAGAACGCCCGGCACCTCGACGAGGTACTGGCTCGCGCGAAGGCGCTCGACGAGGAGGCCGCGGCCCGACGCGGGACGGCGTACGCCGGCGAGGCCGACCCGTACAAGAAGCCGCGCGAGGCGGACGCCGAGGACGTCCCCGGCGACGAAGACGAGCAGTGACCGACGAGTCCGGCCTGGTCGTCGTCGACAAGCCGGGCGGCCTGACCTCGCACGACGTGGTGGCGCGGGTACGCCGGGCCGCCGGCACCCGCAAGGTCGGTCACGCGGGCACCCTCGACCCGATGGCGACCGGGGTGCTCGTGCTCGGCATCAACCGCGCCACGCGGCTGCTCGGGCACCTGACGCTCACGGACAAGACGTACGCCGCGACCGTCCGCCTCGGTGCCGCCACGACCACCGACGACGCGGACGGCGAGGTCGTGGACACCATCTCGGCGCGCGGCGTCGGGGAGGACGACGTGCGCGCCGCCCTCGAGGAGTTCCGCGGCGACATCGAGCAGGTCCCGTCCGCGGTGTCGGCGATCAAGGTGGACGGCCGCCGGGCGTACGCCCGGGTACGGGCCGGGGAGACCGTCGAGCTCGCGGCGCGGCCGGTCACCATCCACGCGATCGAGGCCGGTGACTTCAGGCGGGACGACGAGTTCCTCGACCTCGAGCTGCGGGTGTCCTGTTCCAGCGGTACCTACATCCGGGCGATCGCGCGTGATCTCGGCGCCGCGCTCGGCGTCGGCGGTCACCTCACGGCGCTGCGCCGTACGTCGGTCGGACGGTTCACCCTCGAGGGGGCCACCACCGACCTCGAGCACCTGCACATCGTCCCGATCGCCGACGCCGCACGCGCGACGTTCCCGGTCCGCGACCTCGACGAGAACCGGGCGACCGACGTCCGCTACGGCCGTTCGCTCGACCTCGAGCTGGACGGCCTGACCGCCGTCTTCGCGCCGGACGGCGAGTTCCTCGCGCTCTACGAGCCCCGGGAAGGCGTCGCGCGGCCGGTCGCGGTGTTCGTCTGATGACCCGCCTGATGGCTGCCTCATGACGGGGGTCACCGAGCACGCTCAGTACGCTGCACCGGTGCAGATCTGGCGATCCCTCGACGAGGTCCCGGCCGACCTGGCCCGGACCTCTGTGGTCATCGGCAACTTCGACGGCGTGCACCGCGGGCACCAGGCCGTGATCGCGCGGGCCCGAGCGGTCGCCGACGCCCAGGGACTCACCGTCGTTGCCGTCACCTTCGACCCGCACCCGATGGCCGTGCTGCGACCCGAACACGCTCCCTCCACCCTCACCTCCATCGAGGCGCGGGCCGAGCTGCTCCGCGAGGCCGGCGTGGACGCGGTGCTGGCGCTGCCGTTCGACCGAGACATGGCGTCGTGGTCGCCCGAGCAGTTCGTCGACACCGTGCTCGTCGAGCGCCTGCATGCCACGGCCGTCGTCGTGGGCGCCAACTTCCGGTTCGGCAGCCGGGCCGCCGGCGACGTCGCCACCCTGCGCGACGCGGGGGAGTCCCGCGACTTCGTGGCCGAGGGCGTGCCGCTCGACGGCGGGCCGCAGGTCTGGTCCTCGACGTACGTCCGCACCTGCCTGGCGACCGGCGACGTCGCCGGCGCCGCGGAGGCCTTGGGTCGTCCGTTCAAGGTCCGTGGGCGCGTCGTCCGCGGCGACATGCGCGGGCGCGAGCTGGGCTTCCCGACCGCCAACGTGCCGACCAGCGCCCTGTCGGCGGCGCCGGCCGACGGCGTGTACGCCGGGTGGCTGCGGCGTACCGACACCGGCGAGACCTGGCCGGCGGCGATCAGCGTCGGCACCAACCCGACGTTCGACGGTGAGCGTGAGCGGCGGGTGGAGAGCCACGTCCTGGACCGTGACGACCTCGAGCTCTACGACGTGGAGGTCGAGGTGTCGTTCGTCGAGCGACTGCGCGGGATGGTCGCGTTCGAGTCCGTCGACGCGCTGGTCGCCCAGATGCACGACGACGTGGCGCACGCTCGCGAGCTGCTGGCCGGCTCGTGAGCTCGACGCCGTCCGGCGGCGCCCTCGCCGACACCGAGAGGTGGTTCCTGCAGCACGGGCTCGCCTACTTCGTGCCGGAGAAGCGGGCAGCGGTTCGCCGGGCACTCCGTCCGCGCCGGATGGTCCCGCTGCTCGCGGTCACCGCGCTGGGCGCGGCCGCGGTGGCGGTCGCGGTGACGATGCTCGCCGACGAGGCGAGCTTCCTGCCCGCGGTGCTCTGGACGATCTTCGGGATCGTCGCCACCTGGTACGCCCTGACCGCGCTCGAGGCGCGCACCATCGTCACCTGGGCGCTCGCCCGGACCTTCGGCGGCCTGCGCACGCTGCTGCCGATGATGACCCGCGCGCTGCCGTTGCTGCTGCTGTTCGTGACGTTCCTGTTCGTCAACGCCGAGGCCTGGGAGGTCGCCTCACACCTCGACGGTGGTGAGCTGTGGCTGGTCGCGCTGCTGTTCGGCACCCTGGCCACGGCCTTCCTGCTCGTGCGGCTGCCCGAGGAGGTGGACCGCACCGACGACCACGTCGACACCGAGCTGCTGCTGAGGTCGACGGAAGGCACGCCGCTCGAGCAGGCCGCGCGCGAGCTCATCGAGGACCCCGCGGCGGACCCGGCGGCGTACGCGCAGGTCACCGGCTACGAGCGGTGGAACCTCGTGCTCGTGCTGGTGGTCATCCAGGCGACCCAGGTGCTGCTGCTCGCCGTGGGCGTCTTCTTGTTCTTCATGGTCTTCGGCGCGGTCACGATGGAGCAGGGCATCGTCGCCGGCTGGACCGGGGAGAAGGTGCTCCACCTGCCGGGCATGGGGAACGTGTCGGTCCAGCTGGCGCAGGTCTCGGTCTTCCTCGCGGCCTTCTCGGGCCTCTACCTCACCGTCTCGACCGTCACCGACGAGACCTACCGGGCACAGTTCTTCGGCAGCGTGCTGGACGAGATGGAGCGCGCGGTCGGCGTCCGCGCCGTCTACCTCGCCCTGCGCGAGAACCCCGACCCGTCAGAAACTGCACGCTGACCCGTCGCTAATTGGCGACGGGTCAGCGTGGATGCGGGCCGAAGTCGGCGCACTGGGTCTCGACACGCGCGGTCGCGACTTCCTGCGTCAGTCGCGCGCGCTGCTCGACCACCCTCGAGCTGATCCGCTGTCGCGGCTCAGCTCAGGCGTCGAGGTCCTGCTCGACCATGGCGGCGATCTTGTCGACCGCTGCCTGGTCGTCGCCGGAGACCTCCACCGTGTCGCCGTTGCCGGCGCCCAGGGTCATGATCAGCAGCGCGGAGCTGGCGTCGACGGGCTCGTCACCGGGGATCCCGATGAGCACCTCGCTGTCGAGCTCGCCGGCCGCCTCGGAGATCAGGGCGGCGGGACGGGCGTGCAGGCCGACGGCGGAGCCGACGACGACGGTCTTGCTGGGCATGGTTCTCCTTGATGGTGGTGGGGACGGTCGGTGCTGGTCAGACGGGTGCGATCTCGGCATCACTCTCGCCGATGGACTTCAAGGTGACCACCGCGGCCGTGGCGACGAGGACGCCGGCGATCAGCGCGATGAAGAAGCCGAGGACGTTCTCGACGGCGAACAGCACGAAGATGCCGCCGTGCGGCGCCCGCAGCCCGACGTCCATCGCCATGGACAGACCACCCGTGACGGCGCTGCCGAGCATGATCGACGGGATCACGCGCAGCGGGTCGGCCGCCGCGAACGGGATGGCTCCCTCGGTGATGAACGAGGCCCCCAGCGCCCACGCAGCCTTGCCGCTCTCGCGCTCGGGTGCGTTGAACAGGCCCGGACGTACGACGGTCGCGAGCGCAAGTGCCAGCGGCGGCACCATGCCGGCGAGCATCACGGCGGCCATCACCTTGAGCTCCGGTGCGTCGCCCGCCGCAGTCGCCGCGGCCCCGACGCCCGCGGCGGCGAACGAGTAGGCGACCTTGTTGAGCGGACCGCCCATGTCGAAGGCCATCATCAGTCCGAGGACCACACCGAGGAGCACTGCCAGGCCGGAGTTCTCGCTCATCTTCGTCAGGCCGTCCTCGAGGGCGCTCATCAGGTCGCCCATCGGGCGGGCGAGCACGGCGATCATGACCAGGCCGGCGATCAGGGTGGCCAGCAGGGGGATCACGAGAACCGGCATCAGGCCACGCATCCAGCCCATGACCTTCCAGCGCTGGATCCACAGCGCCAGGAAGCCGGCCAGGACACCGCCGACGATGCCGCCGAGGAAGCCGCTCTGCGGGAGGCCGAAGCCGCCGAGGTCGATCGCCAGCGCGCCCATGACCATGCCCGGCGCGATGCCCGGCCGGTCGGCGATCGCGTAGGCGATGTAGCCGGCCAGGGCCGGCACCAGGAACTTGAACGCCGTCGCCCCGAGCACGAAGAAGATCGCGCCGAAGTAGGCGAAGAAGCCACTGTCGAAGAGGGCGTGGGCGAGGCCGAGGTCTGCCGGGTTGGGCAGGTTGAAGATGTTGTTGTTGACGACGATCTCGCCGGCCGGGCCGACGATCTCGTAGCCGCCGAACAGGAACCCGAGCGCGATGAGCAGTCCACCCGCCGCGACGAACGGGATCATGTACGACACGCCCGTCATCAGGATCCGCCGTACGTGGTGGCCCCAGTGGTCGCCGCCGCCACCGGACGCACCGGCCGCCTGGGCCTCGCCGTCGACGCGCGGAGCGTTCGGGTCGTCGGCGTACCGCAGCGCCTCGGCGATCATCGCGTCCGCCTGGTCGAACGGGCGCTTGACGCTCGAGGAGACCACGGGCTTGCCGGCGAACCGGTCCCGGTCTCGCACCCCGACGTCGACGGCGAAGATGACGGCGTCGGCCTCGGCGATCGTGCTGTGCGCGAGCGGGGTGGCGCCGGCCGAGCCCTGGGTCTCGACCTGGATGTCCACTCCGGCGCGCACGGCCGCGGCCTCGAGCGCCTCGGCCGCCATGTAGGTGTGGGCGATGCCCGTCGGGCACGCGGTCACGGCCACCAGCTTGCGACGTGCACCGGAGGACGCCGCGGGCGCGGGGCTCGCGGCCGGAGCCGCAGCAGGTGCAGCGGCGGCGGCCGGAACGGGTGTCGAACCCACCGTGATCCCGAGGGCGAGGTGCACCTCGTCGACGATCTGCTCGGCAGTCTCGGCGTCACGCAGCGCGTCGGTGAACGCCGGCTTCACCAGCGCCCGGGCGAGCTTCGTGAGGAGCTGGAGGTGCGTGGCGTCGCCGCCCGCGGGCGCGGCGATCAGGAACGCGACGTCGGCCGGGCCGTCCTTGGCGCCGAACTCGACCTTGGGGTTGAGCCGGGCGAACGCCAGGGTCGGTTCGTCGACGCCGGTGGTCCGGCAGTGGGGGATGGCGATGCCGCCAGGCAGCCCGGTCGGGGACGTGGCCTCGCGCGCCAGAGCGTCCTCGACCAGCTGGTCGACACTCGTGGCGCGACCGGCGTCGCCCACTACCTGGGCGAGCGCACGGATCACGTCGTGCTTGTCGGAGCCGAGGTCCGCGTCGAGGCGGACCAGCTCCGTGGTGATGAGGTCGGACATGTGTCAGATTCCTTGGGTGGTGAGATCGCGGACCGAGACCAGTGCGGAGTTGACCTGCGAGGGGTGGGGGATGGTCGTGCCGGGAAGGCCTGCGGCGGCGCTGCCGTAGGCCACGGCGAGAGAGAGACATTGGTCGGGCGGTCGGTTCTCGATCGCTCCGAGTAGGTAGCCGAAGAGGCTGGAGTCGCCGGCGCCGACGGTGCTGACCACGTCGATCGGCGGCGGGGTGGCGTGCCAGGCGCCTTCGGCGGTGACGAGTACGGCGCCCAGCGGGCCGAGCGTGGCGAGCACGGTCTCGACGCCCTTGGCGACGAGGTCCGAGGCAGCTGCTGCGGCCGCGGCCGGGTCGGACTCGAGCTCGTCGGCGTCGTGGCCGGTGAAGGAGGCCAGCTCCTCGCCGTTGGGCTTCATCAGGTGCGGGGCACAGTCGGGCAGGCAGTCCACGAGGGCGCGCAACGGGGCGTCGCTGGTGTCGACCGCCACCTTGGCGCCGGTCCCGCGGAGTGCGACCACCAGGTCGGCGTACGCCTCGACGGGAGTGGCGGGCGGGAGGGACCCGGCCAGGACCACCCAGTCGGCCTCGGTGGCGCGACGCCGCAACGACTCGGTGAGCTCGGCGAGCACGGACGGGGTCATCTCCGGGCCGGGGCTGTTCAGCTTGGTGGTGGTGCCGTCGGGCTCGCTGATCGTGATGTTGACCCGCAGGTCGCCCTGGTTGGGCACGGGGCGGCAGTCGATGCCGGCAGCGAGGAGCTCGAGCACGAACGGGTCGTCCTTGCGGGCGGGCAGGATGGCGATCGACGGGACGCCGGCCGCCACCGAGGCGCGGGAGATGTTGACGCCCTTGCCGCCGGCCTGGGAGATGACCGACGCGGCGCGTTGCACGCTGCCACGCGACAACGGCTCGGTGAGGGTGACCGTCCGGTCGTGGCTGGGGTTGGCGGTGAGCGTGATGATCACGCGATCACCACCTCGGGTCCGGCGTCGGACAGCTCGCGACGGTCGGCGGCCGAGACGCCGTCGTCGGTCACGATGACGTCCACGTCACCGAGCGGCGCGAACCGGATCGCCGTCTCCGCGCCGATCTTGCTGGCGTCCGCGAGGACCACGACCTGGCGCGAGCAGTCCACCATGGCGCGCTTGGTGGCGGCCTCGTCGCGGTCGGGCGTGGAGAGGCCGTGCTCGACGGTGATGCCGTTGGTGCCCAGGAAGACGGCGTCGGCGCGCAGGTCGGCCAGTGCCCGCACCGTCTCGGCGCCGACGGCCGCCTGCGTGGTCGCGCGCACCCGCCCGGGCAGCAGGTGCAGCTCGATCTGCGGGTTGCCCGCCAGCCGCGCGGCGACGGGTACGGCGTGGGTGACCACCACCAGGCGGTGGTCGCGGGGGAGCCGGCTGGCGAACCGGCTGGTGGTGGACCCCGCGTCGATGAGCACCGTCGACCCGGCCGGCGGGAGGAGGTCGATCGCGGCCTTCGCGATCCGGTCCTTCTCGGCGGTGTTGGCCGAGTCGCGCTCCATCAGGCCGGACTCGATGACGTGGAGGGAGTCTGCGGGGACGGCGCCACCGTGGACGCGCCGGACCAGACCCATGCGCTCGAGGGCGGACAGGTCGCGGCGCACGGTCTCGGTCGTGACGTCGTACTGCTCGGCGAGTACGTTGACCGACAGGCGCCCGTGTTCGGCGACGAGCTGGGCCATCGCCTGCTGACGCTCTTCGGCGTACATCGTCATCCGGCTCCCTCCCCGATCGTGGTCTGTGTATGTGTTGTTTTACGCCCGAATGTGTTGACTGTCAAGGGGCGGCGGGGGTTTACTTGTGACCATGGCCACTTCTTCCGACTCCGCGCAGCAGACTCTCCTGACCGGCACGCCGGTCGTCCCCGGAGTCGCCTACGCCCCCGCTCTGGTCGTCCGCGCCGAGGTCTCACCCGACGCCATCGCGCGCTTCGACGGCAGCGCCCTGGACGAGGAAGCCGCGCTTGCGGCGTACGACGACGCGGTCGCTGCCGTCGCCGACGGCTTCGCGGCCAAGGCCGACAAGGTGTCGGGTGCCGCCGCCGAGGTGCTGACCGCGAGTGCCGGGCTGGCCCGCGACAAGGGTCTGCGCGGCGCGGTCCGCAAGTCCCTGAGGTCGGGTGACGACCTGCTCGCCGCTGTGCAGGCGGGCGTGGAGCAGTTCGTCAACGTGTTCACCGGCATGGGTGGGCTGATGGCCGAGCGGGTCACCGACCTGCGCGACATCGAGCGACGCGTCGTCGCCCGTCTGGTCGGCGAGCCCGAGCCCGGCGTGCCCGAGCCGGACGTGCCGTCGGTCCTGGTCGCCGAGGACCTCGCGCCGTCCGACACCGCGGGCCTCCAGCCGTCCCTGGTGGTCGCCCTGGTCACCGAGCGCGGCGGGCCCACCAGCCACACGGCGATCATCGCGCGCCAGCTGGGCATCCCCTGCGTCGTCGGTACCCACGGCGCGATGACCGTGCAGCCCGGCACGCGTCTGCTGGTCGACGGCACCTCCGGCAGCGTGGAGATCGACCCCGACGCCGAGGAGGCCGAGCGCCGGGTGGCGTCGGACAAGGAGGCCAGGGAGGCGCTCGCCGCATGGTCGGGCCCCGGTGAGACCGCCGACCACAAGCCGATCAAGATCCTCGCCAACGTCGCCGACGGCCAGTCCGCCCGCTCCGCCGCCGACGCTCCGGTGGAAGGCGTCGGCCTGTTCCGCACCGAGCTCTGCTTCCTCAACCGCAAGGAGGAGCCGAGCGCAGATGAGCAGGCCGCGATCTACGGCGAGGTGCTGAACGCCTTCTCGACCGCCGGCCCCGGCAACGCGGACAGGTACGTCGTCGTCCGCACCCTCGACGCCGGCTCCGACAAGCCGGTCGCGTTCGCGACCATGGAGGGCGAGGAGAACCCGGCGCTCGGCGTACGCGGGCTGCGACTCTCCTTCGGCAACCCCGGCCTGCTGGAGCGCCAGCTCGACGGCGTGGCGCAGGCCGCGCGCGACACCGGCACCGAGACCTGGGTGATGGCGCCGATGGTGGCGACCGTGGCCGAGGCGAAGGACTTCGCCGACAAGGTGCGCGACCGTGGCCTGAAGGCCGGCGTGATGATCGAGGTCCCGAGCGCCGCGCTGCTCGCGCACCAGATGCTCGAGGTCGTCGACTTCCTCTCGATCGGCACCAACGACCTGACCCAGTACACGATGGCCGCCGACCGGATGGCCACCGACCTGGCCCACCTCACCGACCCCTGGCAACCGGCCGTGCTGCAGCTGATCGCGATCACCGCGGAGGCCGGACGCCAGGCCGGCAAGTCGGTCGGCGTCTGCGGCGAGGCCGCGGCCGACCCGATGCTGGCGTGCGCGCTGGTCGGCATGGGCATCACGTCGCTGTCGATGGCCGCGGCCGCGGTCCGCCCGGTCGGGGCCAAGCTGGCCTCGGTCCCGAGCGTGAAGTGCGAGGAGGCCGCCGAGGCCGCGCTGTCGGCGATCGACCCGATGGCCGCTCGCGAGGCCGTGCGGGCCGTGCTCGAACCCCGGTAGGGCCTTCTGCGTCGACGGCACACCGACCCCGGCGAGCTTGACCCGGACCGACCTGTCACCGCTCACCGCGGGGCCCGGCGTGCGAGGATCCAACCGTGCGTCATTCGTTGGCAGGACGGGCCGAGACCCCGATGCAGGCCAGGGTGCTGGCTCGGCTGCGCGACGAGGGTCCTCTCTCCAAGGCACAGCTGGCCGACCTCCTGAAGGTCTCGCGGACCACGATCGCCGCCGAGGCCGGCCGCCTGGCCGAGCTCGGCCTGGCCCAGGAAGTCGGTCCGGCCGCCTCGCGTGGCGGACGTCGCTCGACGCTGATCGACCTCGCCCCGGCGATCCGGTTCGTGGGCATCGCCATCGGAGCCACCGGCATCTCCGTGGGGGTGACGGACGGGCGGCTCGCGGTGCTGGCCATGAACACCCGGCCCTGCGACATCCGGCAGGGTCCGGAGGTGGTCCTGGCCGCGGCGCTCGACCTCGTGCACAAGGTGCTCGACGAGGCGGGGGTCGAACAGCCGATGGGCGCCGGGGTGGGCGTGCCCGGTCCGGTCGACTTCAACCGCGGGGTGTCGGTGTCGCCGCCGATCATGCCCGGCTGGGACGGCTACCCGGTCCGCGACGCCCTCTCCCTGGAGCTGGGCTGCCCCGTCGTCCTCGACAACGACGTCAACGTGCTCGCCGTGGGAGAGCAGCACGCCGGCGTCGCCCGCAACTCGCGGGACTTCCTCTACGTCAAGATCGGCACCGGCATCGGCTGCGGCATCGTGATCGACGGCGAGCTCTACCGCGGCGTGAACGGCTGTGCCGGCGACATCGGCCACATCCGGGTGGAGGACTTCGGCCCCACGTGCGCCTGCGGCAACACCGGCTGCCTGGAGGCGTTCTCGGGCGGGGCCGCCCTGGCCCGCGATGCCACCACGGCCGCCCGCACGGGTCGGTCCACGGTCCTCGCCGCCATGCTCGAGGACCGCGGCGAGCTGTCTGCCGCGGACGTGGGCAGGGCCGTCGAGCAGGGCGATCCCCAGGCCGTGCAGCTGATCCGCGACAGCGGGCGCAGGGTCGGCCAGGTCCTCGCCGGGCTGGTGTCGTTCTTCAACCCGGACCTGATCGTGATCGGGGGCGGGGTCACCGGCCTGGGACATTCCCTGCTCGCGGAGGTCCGGGCGGTGACCTACCGCCGCTCGCTCCCCCTGGCCACCGGGAGCCTGCCCATCGTGCTCAGCGAGCTGGGCGACGAGGGTGGCGTGATCGGCGCCGCCCGCCTGATCAGCGACTCGATCTACGCCGCCGAGCAGGAGCGCGCCCGCTGAGGCTGGGCGGCCCCCGGCTTTCCACGTGGCCGCCTCATCTTTCGAAATTCATCTGCGAAAGTGCGCAACCTATTGACGTGATTCACGTCACATCATTACGTTGACCAACCATCCCGACTGCAAGTTTTCCCGACGAGCAAGAGGAGATGGACCCGTGCGCAGCACCCTCTCGGGCGCCGCGGCCGCAGTGGTCGCAGGCGTTCTCGGAATCACACCCATCGCATTGAGCCAACAAACGGCGGCCGCCCTGCCACCGGCCGCGCCACCCCCTGACAGCAGCTTCCAGAAGGTGACCCTCAACGACCGGCCCGGCGAGCCCATGGACCTCGCCGTGCTTCCCGACGGCAGCGTCCTGCACACGACGCGCGGCGGCACGATCTGGCACAACGACGCGGCCACCGGCGTCAACAGCGTGGCCGGCACCATCGACGTCTACCAGCACGACGAGGAGGGCCTCCAGAGCATCGCCCTGGCGCCCGGATTCGACGGAGCGCGGAACAACTGGATCTACCTGTACTACTCGCCGCCGCTCGACACCCCCGTCGACGACCCGGCGACCCCGGACGTGAACGAGGGAGACGCGCCGTTCACCGGCACGCCGGCGGACTTCGCTCCCTTCGAGGGCGTGATCCGGCTGTCGCGCTTCCGGTACGTCGACGGCCAGGTCGTGAACTCCTCGGAGCAGCAGATCCTCGACGTACCGGTCGATCGGGGCATCTGCTGCCACGTGGGCGGCGACATCGTCTTCGACTCCGACGGCAACCTGCTGCTGTCGACCGGTGACGACACCAACCCGTTCTTCTCCGACGGCTATGCACCGATCGACGAGCGGCCCACCCAGAACCCGGCGTTCGACGCCCAGCGCAGCGCCGCCAACACCAACGACCTGCGCGGCAAGGTGCTGCGCATCCGGCCGAGGGCGGGCGGCGGCTACTCGATCCCGCCGGGCAACCTGTTCCGTCGCGGGGCGGCCGACACCCGTCCCGAGATCTACGCGATGGGCCTGCGCAACCCGTTCCGGATCGAGGTCGACCCGGAGACCGACGCCCTGTACGTCGGGGACTACTCGCCCGATGCCAACGAAGCCGATCCCACGCGTGGACCGGCAGGCCACGGCAAGTGGACAGCGGTCACCGAGCCGGGCAACTACGGCTGGCCGTACTGCGCGACCGCCGAGCTGCCGTACGTGGACTACGACTTCGCCACGGAGGAGTCCGGGGACCCGTTCGACTGCGACGCCCCCATCAACTCCTCGCCCAACAACACCGGCCGCATCCGGCTGCCCGCAGTGGTGCAGCCGCACGTCTGGTACTCGTACGGCGTCTCCCCGCAGTTCCCGGAGCTGGGGGAGGGCGGCATCGGCCCCATGGCCGGACCGGCGTACAACTTCGACCGGAACGACCGGCGTCAGCCGCAGCCGGTGGCGTGGCCGCGCTACTACGACGGCATGCCGCTCTTCTACGAGTGGACCCGTGACTATGTGAAGGGCATGAGCCTCGAGCCGGACGGCGAGCTGGCCTCGATCGAGGACGTGATCCCGTCGATCGTGACCGACAACCCGATGGACATGGAGTTCGGGCCGAACGGCGCGCTGTACGTCCTGGAGTACGGCGACGGGTTCTTCGCCGAGAACCCGGACGCCCAGCTGGCGCGGATCGACTTCATCGGCGCCGGGGGCAACCGGAGCCCGATCCCCGCAGTATCGGCGACCCCGACCAACGGCACGACGCCGCTGACCGTGTCCTTCACGAGCGACGGCACCGTCGACCCGGACGGCGACCGGATCCGCTACGCCTGGGACTTCGACGGCGACGGCGACATCGACAGCAGCGCCCAGGACCCGACGCACACCTACCGCACCAACGGCGTCTTCCGGGCCACGCTCACCGTGACCGACGTGGGCGGCCGGCACCGCGGGCGGCACGCGTCGGCCGACGTCGACATCGTGGTCGGCAACCAGGCACCGACGGTTGCGCTGGTGGCGCCGGTCCCCGGCCAGCCGTTCCAGTTCGGTGACACCGTGGAGTTCGAGGTCAGCGTCGCCGACGACCAGCCGGTCGACTGCGACGCGGTGACCGTGACCTACGTCCTGGGACACGACGACCACGGCCACCCGCAGACGACGGCCTCGGGCTGCGCGGGGTCCATCGAGACGACCGTCCCGAGTGGGCACGACCCGGTCGAGGACGAGCTCACGGCGGTCTTCGTGGCCGAGTACACCGACCCCGGCGGGGAGGGCCTCCCGCCGCTCAGCGGTAGCGACGAGGTCGTGCTCGAACCGACCGAGTGACGGCGCGAGGGGGTCGGGACCCGTCGGGACGGTCCCGACCCCTTCGGGTTGCTCGTGACCTACCCGTGACCTACTGGTCTAACTTTTGCAACCAATTTTGCAAAGTTCGCGCTGCGGCGGAAGAAAGTTCCGGCGATTCACTTGTGACCCTGACACTCAGCCCCCTAGTTTGGCGCCGGACGAAACAAAGGGGTGACGGTGGTCACAGCAGTACCCCGCCGAGTCGGAGGAGGTGAGCAGGTGCGCGAGGCGACCCTGACCGGTGCGACCGCGTCCGACCAGATGACGCTCCGGCGCTCCAACCTCGCCCTCGTGCTCCGCAGCCTCCGCGAGGGAGGCCCGCGGTCCCGGGCACGGCTCGCCACCGAGCTCGGGCTCACTCGCTCGGCCGTGTCCAAGCTGGTCGCCGAGCTCGCCGAGCGCGGGCTGGTCCGCATCGGCGACCTGGAGCGGGGAAGCGTGGGCCGCCCGGGAACCTCGGTGAGCCTGGACGGCCGGGCCGTCTGCGGCATCGGCGCCGAGATCAACGTCCACCACGTGTCCGCGCTGGCGCTCGACCTGGCCGGCGAGGTCGTCGCGGAGCACTTCCAACCCCTGAACGACGACCGGCTCAGCGCCGACGAGGTGATCGGTCGGCTGGTGGAGCTGGTCACCCGCACCGAGGCGGACGTCGCCCGGCTCGGCGTCGAACCGGTCGGTGTCACCGTCGGTGTGGCCGGACTGATCGACCACTCGCGCGACCTGCTCACCGTGGGTCCCAACCTCGGCTGGGGGCAGGTGCCCGTCGGTGACCTCGTCCGCCACGGCCTCGACCGCGCGTACCCGGTCACGTTCGACAACGAGGGCAACCTCGCGGCCATCGCCGAGGCGGTGCCCGGCGACCCCGAGCGTCAGGACATCCTGGTCATCTTCGGCGAGGTGGGCGTCGGTGGCGGCATCGTCGCCGACGGGCGGCTCCTGCGCGGACGGCACGGCTACGCCGGCGAGTTCGGCCACATGATCGTCGAGCCCCAGGGTCGGCTGTGCGGATGCGGCCGGGTCGGTTGCTGGGAGACCGTCTGCGGCCTGCGCGCGCTGCTCGACGCCGCCGCGGACCCCGACGACGCCGTGCGCGACCCAGAGCTCGGCCTCCAGGAGCGCCTCGCCGAGATCAACCGCCGGGCCGACCTCGGAGACACGCGAACGCTCGCGGCCCTCGAGCAGGTCGGCGGCTGGGTCGGGGTCGGGGCCGCCGTGCTGACCAACGCACTGAACCCCTCGGTGATCGTCCTCAGCGGCTACTTCGCCGAGGTCGGGCACCACATGCTCCCGGCCATCGAGGCCGGGTTGCGGGAAGGGGTCCTCGCGCCCGATGCCGGTGGCACCCGGGTCGAGCTGTCCACGCTCGGGTTCAACGCCGCCGTCCGCGGCGGGGCGAGGCTGGCCCTGGAGACCGTCTTCAACGACCCGACCTGCATCCCCCGCCACGTCGCGGCGACCCAAGGAGCCATCAGGTGACATCGACCGACGACAGCAGTGCCGAGGCCGGAGCCCTGCTCCAGATGAGCGGCATCGTGAAGGAGTTCCCGGGCGTCCGGGCACTCGGCGGCGTCGACCTCGACGTACGCGCCGGCGAGGTGCACTGCCTGCTGGGGCAGAACGGCGCCGGCAAGTCGACGCTGATCAAGGTGCTGTCCGCGTCCTACCAGCCCGACGAGGGCACCATCGTGTGGGACGGCAAGGAGACCGCGTTGCCCACGCCGGACGCGGCGATGCAGCTCGGCATCTCGACGATCTACCAGGAGCTCGATCTCGTCCCCGAGCTCAACGTCACCGAGAACGTCTTCCTCGGCCACGAGGTCTCCCGCGGCGGGTTCAGCCAGCGCTCCCGCGCCAACCGGCTCGTGCGCGACCTGCTGGAGCGGTTGGGCCACCCCGAGATCTCACCCACCCGGTCCGTCGGCCGGTTGTCCCCGGCCGCGCAGCAGATCGTGAGCATGGCCCGGGCGCTCTCCCACGACACCCGGCTGCTCATCCTCGACGAGCCTTCGGCCGTGCTCGACCAGGGCGAGGTGCAGAACCTGTTCCGCGTCATCCGCGGGCTCACCGCCGAGGGCGTGGCGATCGTCTACATCTCCCACCGGCTCGAGGAGATCCGGGAGATCGGTGACCGGATCACCGTCCTCAAGGACGGCGTCACCGTCGCCACCGGGCTACCGGCGGACGAGACACCGACGTCCAGGCTGATCCAGCTGATGACCGGGCGATCGATCGAGTACGTCTTTCCGCCCCGCCCCGAGACGCCGCGCGATCACGGCGACGTGGTCCTCGAGGTGCGCGACCTGGCGCTGGCTGGAGTCTTCAGCGGCGTCGACCTCACCGTGCACGCCGGCGAGGTGGTGGGTCTGGCCGGACTCGTGGGCGCCGGGCGCTCGGAGATCCTGGAAACCGTGTACGGCGCCCGCCGGGCGTCGCAGGGAACGGTCACCGTGGCGGGGCGGACCCTGCGGAAGGGGTCGGTCACCCGCGCCGTCGCAGCAGGCATGGGTCTGGCTCCCGAGGAGCGCAAGAGCCAGGGCCTCCTGCTCGACCAGGCGGTCTACCGCAACATCACCGTCTCCTCGATGAACCGGTTCGCCCGCGCCGGCTTCCTCAACAGCAAGGCCGAGCGGCAGAGGGCCGGAGAGCTGACCCGCTCGCTCGACGTGCGCCCGCCCGACGTCGACCGCGCCGCCGCCACCCTGTCGGGCGGCAACCAGCAGAAGATCGTGCTCGCCCGCTGGCTGATGCGCGACTGCAAGGTGCTGCTGCTCGACGAGCCGACCCGCGGTGTCGACGTCGGGGCCCGCTCCGAGATCTACAAGCTCGTCCGAGCCCTCGCCGACGCCGGCGTGGCCGTGGTCGTGGTGTCCAGTGAGGTCGAGGAGGTACTCGGCCTCGCCGACCGGGTGCTCGTCGTCCGCGAGGGCGTCGTCGTCCACGAGGCGCCCGCCACCGAACTCGATGAGTCCAGGGTGCTGGACCTCGTCATGGAAGGAAGAGTCGCATGACCGACAGCAACCAGCCGGTCTCCGTGTCGAAGGAGGCCGACGTCACGGCCGACACCGCTCGCGTGGAGCGGGCCGCGGAGGAGACCGCCCGGACCGGAGGCGGGCTGCTGCGGGGCAGCCTGGGACGCAACCTCGGACTCATCGTCGCGCTCGCCCTGATCTGCGTGGCCGGCGTGATCACCGAGGGCGACCAGTTCGCCAATGTCGACAACATGCTCACCGTCCTGAGGCTGGCCAGCGTGATCGGCGTGGTCAGCATCGGGATGACCTTCGTGATCACCGGCGGTGGCATCGACCTGTCCGTCGGCGCGATCGTCGCGCTCGCGTCGGTGTGGGCGACCACCGTGGCCACGCAGACCATGGCCGAGGACACGCACTGGATCCTGATGGTGGGCACCGCGCTCGCGGTGGGGATCGGGTGCGGACTGGTCAACGGACTGCTGATCGCCTATGGCCCGGTGGTCCCGTTCATCGCCACCCTGGCGATGCTCGCCGCGGCCCGCGGGCTCGCCGAGATCATCGCGAACAAACGCACCCAGATCGTCACGGTGCCCGGCTTCACCGACTTCTTCCGCGGTGACCTGCTCGGGATCCCGGTGCTGGTGTGGATCTTCGCCGTGGTCTCGGCGGTCGGGTGGGTCGTCTTCAACCGGACCACCTTCGGCCGGCGTACCTTCGCGGTCGGCGGCAACCCCGAAGCGGCCCGGCTGGCGGGCATCAACGTGAACCGGCACACGGTGATGCTCTACGTGGTCGTCGGGCTCTGCTGTGGCATCGCGGCGGTGATGATCACGGCACGCACGACGACGGGCTCGTCCACGCACGGCACGCTCTACGAGCTGGACGCCATCGCCGCCGTCGTCATCGGGGGCACCCTGCTGACCGGCGGACGAGGCACGATCGTCGGCACCGTCTTCGGCGTGCTGATCTTCACGACGCTGTCCAACGTCTTCACCCAGAACAACCTGTCCCAGTCGGCTCAGTCGGTCGCCAAGGGCGTCATCATCGTCCTCGCCGTCCTGCTGCAGCAGCGCCTTGCGCGGCGCGCCAACACAACGTGACCGTCGGTCCCGAACACACAACAAGGAGAAACCATGTCCGCACGAACCCTGCCGTTCCGGCGACGGATGCTCGTGAGCGCCACTGCGGTCCTGACCGCAGGTGTGCTCGCGGCCTGCACGAGCAACGAGCCTGCGTCATCCGACAACGGCGACGGCGACACCAACGCCGTGAGCTCCAACGATGACACCGGCGACACCGTCACCATCGGCTTCTCGGGCCCGGCGGCCGACCACGGCTGGCTCGCCGCGATCAACAGCAGTGCCGTCGACGCGGCGGAGCAGTACGACGACATCGAGCTCGAGACCGCGGAGGGCACCAACGACGCGAGCCAGCAGATCGCGCAGGTGGAGACGTTCATCAACAACAAGGTCGACGCGATCGTGCTGCTGCCGACTGACGGTGCGGCCCTCACCGACGTCGCGATCGAGGCGATGGAGGCCGGGATCCCGGTGATCAACGTCGACCGCGAGTTCTCCTCGCCGTTCGCGGCCCGCACCACGGTCCTCGGCGACAACTACGGCATGGGCGTCTCCGCCGGCACCTACGCCTGCCAGCTGATCGAGGACAAGGGGATCGAGGACCCGGTGATCGCCGAGATCGCCGGCATCGACTCGCTGCCGCTGACCCAGGACCGCTCCCAGGGCTTCGCGGACGCCCTCGAGAGCTGCGACCAGACGGTCGACAACCGGGTCGCGGCCGAGTTCACCGTCGAGTCCGGTGAGGAGCAGGCCTCCAACCTGCTCCAGGCCGAGGACCAGATCGACGTCATCTGGAACCACGACGACGACCAGGGTGTCGGCGTGAAGGCTGCCTTCGACAACGCCGGGCGCGACGAGTTCGCCTTCATCGGCGGCGCCGGCTCGTGCAACGCGATGGACTGGATCGAGGCCGGTGACATGGAGGCCACCGTCATCTACCCGCCGACCCAGGCTGCTGACGGCATCAAGCTGGCCCGCCTGATCGCGCAGAACAAGGGCATGTCCGACCTCGTGCAGGTGGAGGTGCCGAAGCGGGTCGTGCTCAACGCGCCGGTGGTGAACGCCGACAACGTCGAGGAGTACCGGGACCTCTGCTTCGAGTCCTGACCGTCGCCCGCGTCCGCCCCGGCACCATCGCCGGGGCGGGCGCGGCCCCCACCACCTCAGGAGCATCTTCACGATGAGTCCCGCATCCTCCGCCCTTGCGGTCGGCATGGTCGGCCACGCGTTCATGGGCGCCGCCCACTCCCAGGCGTGGCGCAGCGCACCCCGCTTCTTCGACCTCGCCCTCACGCCGAGCATGACCGTCGTGTGCGGCCGCGATGCGACCCGCGCGGCCGAGGCCGCCGCCCACCTGGGCTGGGCCGAAAGTGACTCCGACTGGCGACGCGTCGTCGCGCGCGACGACGTCGACCTCGTGGACATCTGCACGCCTGGAGACAGCCACGCGGAGATCGCGATCGCTGCCCTCGAGGCGGGCAAGCACGTGCTGTGCGAGAAGCCGCTGGCCAACTCCGTTGCCGAGGCCGAGGCGATGACCGAGGCCGCCGAGCGCGCGGCCGCGGGCGGAGTGCGGGCGATGGTGGGTTTCACCTACCGCCGGGTCCCGGCCGTGGCGCTGGCCCGTCGCCTCGTCTCCGAGGGGCGGGTCGGCGAGGTCCGGCACGTCCGCGCGCAGTACCTGCAGGACTGGATCGCCGATCCAGAGGCTCCCTTGTCCTGGCGCCTGGAGAAGGACAAGGCGGGCTCCGGAGCCCTCGGCGACATCGGCGCCCACGTCATCGACCTCACCCAGTTCATCACCGGCGACCTGATCACCGACGTCTCCGGACGATTGGAGACGTTCGTCAAGGAACGACCGCTGCCGACGGAGCACTCCGGGCTCTCGGGCACGGCCGGCGAGGAGCGGGGGGCGGTCACCGTCGACGACGCCGCCGCGTTCATCGCCCACTTCACCGGCGGGGCGCTCGGCGTGTTCGAGGCGACCCGGTTCGCCACCGGCCGCAAGAACGCGATCCGGATCGAGATCAACGGCTCCCGCGGCAGCCTGGCGTTCGACTTCGAGGACATGAACGTCCTGGAGCTGTACGACGCCGAGGAGCCCGACGAGACCGCCGGCTTCCGGCGGATCCTCGTCACCGAGGCGACCCATCCCTATGTCGGCGCCTGGTGGCCACCCGGCCACGGGCTCGGGTACGAGCACGCCTTCACCCACCAGGTGGTCGACCTGGTCCAGGCGATCGCCGACGGCACCGAGCCGCGACCCACGTTCGCCGACGGCCTCCAGGTGCAGCGGGTGCTGGCTGCGATCGAGACGAGCTCCGACACCCGCAGCTGGCAGGAGGTCCCACGATGAACGACTTCACCCCGACCCCCGACGACAAGTTCTCCTTCGGGCTCTGGACCGTCGGGTGGCAGGCCGTCGACGTGTTCGGACCGGCCACCCGGCCACTCCTCGACCCGATCGAGGCGGTGCACCAGCTCGCCGGGCTGGGCGCCGCAGCGGTCACGTTCCACGACGACGACGTGGTCCCCGACGACGGCACCCGCGACGCGACGCTCGACCGCCTCGAGAAGGCGCTCGCCGAGACCGGGCTCCGGGTCGAGATGGTCACCACCAACCTGTTCGGTGACCCGGTGTTCAAGGAGGGGGCGCTGACCGCCAACAACAGGGAGGTCCGCCGACTCGCCCTGGCGAAGGTGGTCCGCAACATCGACCTGGCGGCCCGCTTCGGCGCCGACACCTTCGTGATGTGGGGCGGTCGCGAGGGCGCCGAGCACGGCGCCAGCAAGAACGTGCAGGCGGCGCTCGACAGGTACGCCGAGTCTCTCGACCTGCTGTGCGCCTACGTCCTGGAGCAGGGCTACTCGCTGCGGTTCGCGCTCGAGCCCAAGCCCAACGAGCCCCGCGGCGACATCCTGCTCCCGACCATCGGCCACGCCCTGGCCTTCATCTCGGAGCTGGAGCACCCCGAGCTCGTGGGGCTCAACCCCGAGGTCGGGCACGAGGAGATGGCGGGGCTGAACTTCGCCCACGGACTGGCCCAGGCGCTGTGGCACGGCAAGCTGTTCCACGTCGACCTGAACGGCCAGCACGGCCCCCGGTTCGACCAGGACCTGCGGTTCGGCGCCGGCAACCTGCGCGGCGCCTTCTGGACCGTTGACGCGCTGCTGGGCAGCGGCACCGACAACAGGTACGACGGCTACGTGCACTTCGACTACAAGCCGCCGCGGGTCGAGGCGATGGACGGCGTCTGGGACTCGGCCCGCTCCTGCATGCGCAACTACCTCATCCTCCGCGAGCGGGTCCAGAGTTCCGCGCCGATCCCGACGTGACCGCCGCCCTGGAGGCGGCCGGCGTACCCGAGCTGGACGTTCCGACGCTCGGCGAGGGTGAGTCACTCGCGGACCTGAGGGACGCGTCGTACGACGTGCCCGCGCTGGCCGAACGCAGCGTGGCGATGGAGGCCCTCGACCAGCTCGCGATGGAGCACCTGCTCGGGGTCCGCTGACCCCATCACCCGACGGGAAGGAACGACATGGCGCGACCGATCACCCTGTTCACCGGACAGTGGGCCGACCTGCCGCTGGAGGAGGTCGCCAAGCTGGCCTCCGGCTGGGGCTACGACGGCCTCGAGCTCGCCTGCTGGGGCGACCACCTCGACCCCTGGCAGGCCGCCGAGGACGACGGCTACGTGAAGGCCAAGCTCGACCTGCTCGAGAAGCACGGCCTGCAGCTGTTCGCGATCTCCAACCACCTCAAGGGGCAGGCGGTCTGCGACGACCCGATCGACGCCCGGCACGAGGCGATCCTCCCCGCCAAGGTCTGGGGGGATGGCGACCCGGAGGGCGTGCGGCAGCGCGCGGCGGAGGAGATGAAGATGACGGCGCGGGCGGCGCAACGGCTCGGCGTCGACGTGGTCGTCGGCTTCACCGGGTCCTCGATCTGGAAGTACGTCGCGATGTTCCCGCCGGCGACCGAGGAGATGGTGGAGGCCGGCTACCGCGACTTCGCCGATCGGTGGAACCCGATCCTCGACGTCTTCGACGAGTGCGGGGTGCGGTTCGCACATGAGGTGCACCCCTCGGAGATCGCCTACGACTACTGGACCACGGTGCGCACGATGGAGGCCATCGACCACCGGCCGGCCTTCGGCCTCAACTGGGACCCGAGCCACTTCGTCTGGCAGGACCTGGACCCGGTCGGCTTCATCTGGGACTTCAAGGACCGGATCTACCACGTGGACTGCAAGGACGCGAAGCGCCAGACCGGCAACGGCCGCAACGGCCGGCTCGGCTCGCACCTGCCGTGGGCCGATCCCCGTCGCGGCTGGGACTTCGTGTCGACCGGCCACGGTGACGTGCCGTGGGAGCAGTGCTTCCGGATGCTCAACACCATCGGCTACGACGGGCCGATCTCGGTGGAGTGGGAGGACGCCGGGATGGACCGCCTGGTGGGGGCACCCGAGGCGCTGGAGTTCGTGCAGAGGCTGGCCTTCGACGCACCCGCCGCGGCCTTCGACGCGGCCTTCTCGACCAAGGAGTGATGACGACGAACTGATCCTTCCCCGGGCCACCCGGGCTCGGGAGCGTGGTACCAAGCGAAAGGAAGCTCGGCATGTGTTTCGGATATGACGGTGAAGGGGCGCTGCAGCGCTCGCTCGAGGAGAAGGGCGCCAGCCGCCGCAGCCTGTTCCGTGGGGCGGCGCTCGGCGCGACCGGTCTGGCCGCTGTGGGTTCCGGGTTCGCGGTTCCGGCGGCCGCAGGTGACAAGGTGGAGCGCGGGCACGGCCATGGTGGCGGACGCACGGTGCCCCACAACGAGATCAGCATCCAGCTCTACACGCTGCGTGACGCGATGGAGGACGAGGCCGGCTTCGACCTGGTGATGAACCGGTTGGCGCAGTACGGCTACGAGAAGGTCGAGCTGGCCGGCAACTACGGAGGACGCACGCCCCGGGAGCTGCGTACGTTCCTCGACGACCTCGGGATCCGGGCGTCCTCGAGCCATGACGGGCTCAGCAACGGAGACCGGGCGGCGATGCACGCCAAGTTCGCCAGAGCGGTGACGCTGGGGCAGAAGTACGTCGTGGTGCCCTTCCTGAACGACACCGACGCTCGAGTACTGGGAGGACGCGGCGGAGCAGATGAACACCGAGGCCGCCCTCGCGAAGAGGTACGGGCTGCGCTACGGCTACCACAACCACGCCCACGAGTTCACCATCGACCTCGGCGGTGGCCTGACGCCCTGGGAGGTGCTGACCGAGAACCTCGACCGGCGGCTGGTGCACCTCGAGGTCGACCTCTACTGGGCCTACACCGGAGGCGTGGACTCCGGCGCCGCCGACCCGCTGGCAGTTCGCCATCGACGTCATCCACGACGCGCCGCAGGAGGTACGCCAGTACCACGTCAAGGACCGCGACGCCGCCACCGGCGACATGTGTGACCTCGGCACGGGAGTCATCGACTTCGCGGAGATCTTCCGCTCACACGCGGTGGAGGAGTACATCGTCGAGAACGACACCCCCGACGTCACTCCGCTCACCACCGCCGCGGTCGGGCACGTCTACCTCGACCACTTGCGCTACTGAGGCGGTGTCGGTTCGGCGGGTGGTGTGCCTCGGAACGATCCGGGGCCCGCTCTGAGGCACACGACCCGGCCTAGACCTTCAGCCAGGTCAGCACGGCGCGCACGCGGCGGTTGTCGTCGGCCGCCAGCGGGAGGTCGAGCTTGGTGAAGATGCTGTTGATGTGCTTGGCCACGGCCTTCTCGGAGACGAAGAGCGCCGCCGCGATGGCGGTGTTGGAGCGCCCCTCCGCCATCAGCCCGAGGACCTCCTTCTCGCGCGCGGTCAGCCGGTCGATCGGCTCGTCGCGACGCCGCGACATGATCGTGGCGACCACCTCGGGGTCGAGCACGGTGCCGCCGGCGGCCACCCGGCGTACGCCGTCGACGAACTCGGCGACGTCGGCCACCCGGTCCTTGAGCAGGTAGCCGACGGCCCCCTCACCGCTGGCCAGCAGCTCGCGGGCGTAGAGGTGCTCGACGAACTGCGAGAGCACCATCACCGGGAAGCCGGGGCGAGCCGCGCGGACGGCGATCGCCGCCCGCAGGCCCTCGTCGGTGTGCGTCGGCGGCAGGCGTACGTCGAGCACGGCGGCCTCGGCGGCCGGGTCCTGGAGCGCGACATCGAGGTCGGCGGCGTTGTCGACGGCGGCGAGGATCGTGAAGCCCTGCAGCTCGAGCAGCTGGATCAGGCCGGCCCGGAGGAGGGCGTGGTCCTCGGCGAGGACAAGTCGCACGGCACCTCCAGCGTCACGATGGTCGGCCCACCGGACGGGCTCGACACCCTCATCGTGCCGTCAAATGCCGACAGTCGCCGCATGACGCCCCGCATGCCGGTCCCCGATTCGGGATCGGCACCGCCCAGACCGTCGTCGCCGATGGTGATCCGGAGCAGCCCGCCACCGTGGGTGAGCGAGAGCCAGGCGTTGGTCGCTCCCGAGTGCTTGCCGATGTTGGCCAGGCACTCGGCCACGGCGAAGTAGACCGCCGACTCGACCGGCGCCGGCGGCCGGCCGGAGATGGCGATCTGGGTGCGGACGGGGATCGCCATGTCCAGCGACAGCGCCTCGACGGCCCCGGCCAGCCCGCGGTCGGCGAGCACCGGCGGATGGATGCCACGCACCACCGAGCGGAGCTCGCCGAGCGCCGCCTTGCTGGTGGACCGCGCCTCCGAGATCATCCGCTGCGCCGTCTCCGGGTCGGTGTCCATCAGGCTCTCGGCCATGCCGAGACTCATCGACATGGCGACCAGCCGGGCCTGCGCGCCGTCGTGGAGGTCGCGCTCGATCCGGCGCAGCTCGGCCGCGGAGTGGTCGACGGCGTCCGCGCGGGTCTCGGTCAGCCGCTGCACCCGCTGCTCGAGGACCTCGGTGTGCCCGTAGGACAGCATCCAGCGGTCCATGTACGAGCGGGCCTTCATGATCGGCTCGATGCCGTAGTACCAGAACGCTCCGGTCACGATCAGGATCAGCAGCAGCACGGCGATCAGCGAGACCGCGAACCCGACGGTGCACGCGACCACCAGCCAGGCCAGGTCGCGCCAGGTCATGGGGTCCAGGGCCCAGCCGGTGATCTTGCCGACGACGCCCGGCTCCGTGGAGCGGTACTGGTTGGGGATCGGCGTACCGAGCACGTTCCCGGCCATCCGGCGGTGCTCGTTGGCGATCCATCGGCAGCTCGGCACCGCCACGAGCAGGAAGAGCAGGCCGACCATGATGATCGCGAGCACGCCGCCGACGATCAGGAAGATCAGCACCAGGAGGGCAGGCACCCAGAGCGCCAGCTGCCACGCGGCGTACGACGTCAGCCGAAGTCGGCTGGGTGGCCGTCGATCCGCAGGGTTCATGGGTCCATCTTCTCCGATCGGCGGGCTTCGGACAGTGGTGTTGAGTCCACCCTTGTTCGGGACCTGACGCCCCTGACCCGAACCCCTGCGCTCGTGAGGCTGGAGACCTCGGAAGTCCTCAGCAGTCCTCACACCCAGGAGCAACCCATGTCCGTCAGGAATCCCCTCGCCGGTGTCCCGCTCCGGGCCGCCCGCTGGAGCGCCACCCACCCGTGGCGCGCCATCCTCGCCTGGTTCGTCTTCGTCCTCGTGGCGGTCGGGCTGGCGATCGCCATACCCACCCAGGAGCCGACCGACGCCGACTACCGCCTCGGCGAGTCGGGCCGCGCCGACGCGATGGTCGACGCCGCCGGCCTCGACGGTGCGGACACGGAGAACGTCCTCATCACCGCCCGCGGCGACGCGGTCGTCGACCAGCAGGCGGCAGAGTCGGCCGCTGCCGAGATCCGCCGCGACATGGCCGCGACCGACGGTGTCGATGCGGTGTCGGAGCCGCAGTGGAACCCGGACCAGTCGGCGCTCCTCATGGAGATCCAGCTCGCCAAGGACCAGGAAGACGTGTCGCAGCTGGTGGCCGTGACCGAGCGCGTGCAGGGCGAGCAGCCCGGTCTCGAGATCCGCCAGGCCGGCGACATCACCATCGACGAGAGCGTCGACGAGCGGGTCGCCGACGACCTGTCCTCGGCCGAGAAGATCAGCATCCCGGTGACGTTGGTGCTGATGCTGCTGGCGTTCGGCGCGCTGATCGCCGCCGGTATCCCCGTGCTCATCGCGGTCACCAGCGTGGCCGCCACCATCGGCATCACCGCGCCCCTGTCCTACCTGGTGCCGGCAGAGCCCACCGTCGGCAGCATGATCGTGCTGATCGGCATGGCCGTCGGCGTGGACTACACGCTCTTCTACCTCAAGCGCGAGCGAGAGGAGCGAGCCAAGGGCCACGGGACCGTGGACGCGGTCGAGATCGCCGCCGCGACCTCCGGGCACTCGATCCTGCTGTCCGGCGGCGCGGTCATCGCCTCCATGGCGGGCCTCTACGTCATCGGCGACGCCACGTTCAACTCCCTGGCCACCGGGTCGATCCTCGTGGTCGCGATCGCCGTCCTCGGATCGATCACCGTGCTGCCGGCGCTGCTCGCCAAGCTCGGTCGGTGGGTGGACCGCCCCCGGGTCCCGCTGCTGTGGCGGCTCAACCGACGCATCGGCCAGGGCGGCATCAGCCGCCGGGTCCTGCGGCCGGTCACCCGGCACCCCGTCATCGCCCTGGTCGCGTCGGCAGCGATCGTCGGGCTGCTGGCCCTGCCGGCCATGGGCCTCAAGCTCCACTCCGGCAACCTCGAGACCCTGCCCGACGACATCGCCGAGGTGCAGACCTTCAAGGCGATGACCGCGTCGTTCCCGGGCGAAGGCACCACCGCGACCGTCGTGGTCAAGGCCTCCGACGACGACCAGCAGGCCGTCGCCGACGCCCTGGCCGGGCTCGAGGCGGACGCCAACGACGGCGACCACTTCGTCGACGCCGGGCCGGATCAGCTCGAGGTCTCCCCGGACGGCACGACCTCGGTCCTCCGGCTCGCGATGCCGTACGACGAGTCCGACGAGCGGGTCGACAGCGCGATCGAACAGCTGCGGACCGAGCTGGCGCCGGCCGCGCTCGACGACCTCGACGTCGAGTACGCCGTCGGCGGTGGAGCGGCCGAGTCGCTCGACTTCGTCAACCAGCAGAAGGACCGGCTGCCGCTCGTGATCGGCACCGTGCTCCTGCTGACCCTGCTGATGATGGCGCTGGCGTTCCGGAGCGTGCCGATCGCCCTGGTGTCGACGCTGCTGAACCTGGCATCGGTCGGGGCGGCGTTCGGGATCCTGACGATCGTGTTCCAGCACGGCTACTTCGAGAGCGCGCTCGACTTCAGCAGCCCCGGCTTCGTCATCGACTGGATCCCGCTGTTCGTGATGGTGGTCCTGGTCGGGCTGTCGATGGACTACCACGTGTTCGTGCTCAGCCGGGTCCGTGAGTACGTCCGCCTGGGCCTGCCGACGAAGGTGGCGGTCGAGCGGGGCATCAGCGACACGGCCGGCGTCGTGACCAGCGCGGCCGCCGTCATGGTCTCGGTGTTCGCGATCTTCGCGACGCTGTCGATGATGGAGATGAAGATGATGGGCGTCGGGCTCTCGGCCGCGATCCTGCTCGACGCGACGATCATCCGCCTGGTGATGCTGCCCGCGATCCTGGTCCTGCTCGGAGACCGGGCCTGGTGGCCGAGCCGCCCCCAGCCGGAGCCCGGGGAGCAGGTCGTCGAGACCGAGCCGGCGTACGAGCTGGCGGGTCGCTAGACGGAACCGCTCGAACCGCCTCGACGTGGACCGGTACGCCGTTCAGTGCGGCGTTGCCGGACACGTCGAGGCGTTCGGGGTCGGTGAGGTCGTTGATCGACACCCCGGCCACCTTCGACGCGTTCCGCATCCGGACCCCGTCGACCTGGTGCCCGTAGCCGTGGGGGAGCGACACCACCCCGGGCATCATGTCGTCGGCCGCGGCGACCTCGACGACGACCTCGCCGACGCGGGACCGGACGGTCACCCGGCTGCCGTCGGCGATGCCGCGCCCGGCGAGGTCGTCGGGATGCATCAGCAGCTGGTGACGGGCTCGGCCGCGCGTGAGCCGCTCGGTGTTGTGCATCCAGGAGTTGTTGTCCTGCTTGTGCCGGCGCCCGATCAGCAACAGGTCGCCGGCCGCCAGGTCCGGTGCCCCGGCGAGCGTGGCCCGCAGCCGGTCCAGGTCGCCGACGAGCAGCGGGGGAGCGAGGTCGATCCGCTTGTTCTTCGTCTGCAGGCGCTCCGGCATCGTCGGGCGGAGCGGGCCGAGGTCCACGCCCTCCGGGTGCCGGCGCAGCCTGCGCCAGGACAGCTTCCGGCCCGTCGCCAGCAGCCCGCGGACGGTCAGGGTCGGGCTCACCGCCATCCGGGCGCGCAGCTGCAGGCGCTGCCTCAGCGGCGGCTTCCGGTCGAGGCGGGCCGCGACCCGGGCGGTCAGGTCGCGGAAGATCTCCCACTCGTGGCGCGTCCCCGGCTCCTTCGGGAACGCGGCCGGGGTGAACCGCGCGGTGTTGCGCACCGCCAGCCCGTGGAAGACGAGGTCGTACTGGTCGCGTTCGAGCGCGGTCGTCGTCGGCAGGATGACGTGTGCGTGCCGGGTGGTCTCGTTGAGGTAGATGTCGACCGACGCCATGAAGTCGAGCCCGTCGAAAGCAGCGCCGAGCCGCGAGCCGTCGGGCGTCGACAGCACCGGGTTGCCGGCGACCGTCACCACCGCGCGGATCTGGCCGTCGCCCGGCGTCTCGATCTCCTCGCGGAACGTCGAGACGGGGAGCTCGCCCGCGAACTCCGGGAGGTCGCGGACGCGGCTGCGCCACACGTCGAAGTGGCCGGGCCCGATGAAGCGCCGTCCGACGACGTCGACAGCGGGCTCGGGGAAGAGCACCCCACCCACCCGGTCGAAGTTCCCGGTGAGCAGGTTGAGGCACTGGATCGCCCACTGGCACACCGAGCCGAAGCCGTGCGTCGACACGCCGATCCGCCCGTACGCCGCCGCCCCGTCAGCGGCTGCGAACTCCCGCGTGATCCGCCGGATGTCCGCGGCCGGCACTCCGCTGACCTGCTCGGCGAGCTCCGGTGTGAACTCGGCGACCGCGTCGGCAACCGCGCCCGCGTTGTCGACGTACGCCGCCGGCCGGGTGAGTCCGTCGGCGAAGAGCACGTTGAGCATGGCCAGCAGCACGACGGCGTCGGTGCCGGGGCGCACGAACTGGTGCTCGGTCGCCACCTTGGCGGTCTCGGTCCGGCGCGGGTCGAACACCACCATCCGGCCGCCCCGCTTCTTGAGGTCACGCAGCCGGTTCGGGAAGTCCGGCACCGTCATCAGCGAGCCGTTGGAGGCCATCGGGTTCGCGCCGAAGACGAGGAAGTACGACGTGCGGTCGATGTCGGGCACGGGCAGCAGGAGCTGGTGGCCGTACAGCTGCCACGCGACGAACTGGTGCGGGATCTGGTCGACCGACGAGGCGCTGAACCGGTTGCGGGTGCGCAGCGCCTTCACGAACGGGATCCCGTGGGTGGCCGAGCCGAGCGAGTGTGCGTTCGGGTTGCCGAGGTAGACGCCCACGGCATTGCGTCCGTGCCGGTTGACAGCGCCCGCGAGCCCGTCGGCGACCAGGTCGAGCGCCTCGTCCCACGAGATCTCGACCCACTCGGCGTCCGGCCCCTCGCCGACCCGGCGCACGGGGCGGCGCAGCCGGTCGGGGTCGGCGTGGATGTCGGCGAGCGAGACCCCCTTGGGGCAGATGTAGCCGCGGGACAGCGGATCGGCGTCGTTCCCCCGGATCGCGGTCACGCGGTCACCCTCGATGGTCAGCTCGAGCCCGCAGATCGCCTCGCAGAGGTTGCACACGCCGAGCTTGGTGACGGGGTTGGTCCGGGGTTCCGGGGTCGCCATCCCTGCATCGTGCCACTTCTACTGTCAACGTGGAGGAGCGACCTCTGTCAGGAACGTCCCCGAAATCCATACTCTAGTAAATCAATAGTGTTAATATCCCGAGATGATCGACGACTACGCACCGAGCCGCCGGACCCTCCTCTCCACCGCGGCCGCCGGTGCCGCAGTCGCGGTCGTCGGCGGCCGGCTCGCGCCTCCCGCCGTGGCGGGCACCGAGCCGGCCGGCCCGATCCTCAAGCCGCTGCCGCCGGAGTGGTTCACCGACTTCGGCACCAACGCCGAGATGCGCTGGGACTCCGTGCAGCCGGGGGAGTACCTCACCCGGCCGGCCCGGCTGTTCGTCCGCAACCACACCAGCACTCCGCTCGTCGACGCCAAGACCTACGCCCTGCGGGTGTACGGCGACGGGCTGAGCACGCCGCGCGGCCAGGGCGACGCGCTGTCACTCACCCTCGACGACCTGCGCCGGTTGCCCGCGTCCGAGGCCATCTCGGTCCACGAGTGCACCGGCAACGGGCGCAGCTTCTTCGGCTCCCAGCAGGGGACGCCGGCGTCCGGCACGGCGTGGCAGCTCGGTGCGGTCGGTGCGGTCCGGTGGCACGGCGTACGCCTCAAGCACCTGCTGCGGCGGATCGGCCTCGACCCGGCGGCGGTCTCGATCCAGGCCACGGGGCTGGATCCGAGCTACGTGAGCGGTGGAGTGGACTACGGGTCGGTGCGCCGTCCGTTCCCGGTCTCGAAGGCGCTGGACGACGCGATCCTCGCCTGGGGGATGAACGGCCGGCCGCTGCCGCGCGACCACGGCTACCCGCTGCGGCTCGTCCTGCCCGGCTGGGTCGGCATCGGCAGCATCAAGTGGCTCGGCTCGCTCGAGGTCTCGACCACCGAGCTCACCTCGCCGTGGAACACCAAGTGGTACCGGATGACCGGTGGCTCCTACCCCGCCGACAGCCCGCCGCTCACCGTCAACCCGGTCCGCTCGGCGTGGGAGCTGCCGTGGGCCGCCCGCCTGCCGGCACGCAAGATCCGCCTGACCGGCCGCTCGTGGAGCGGGGCGGGCCCCATCGCCTCGGTCGAGGTGAGCACCGACGGGGGTGCGACGTGGCACCGGGCCCATCGCGGTACGGCGAAGCGCGGCGGCTGGACGCAGTGGTCCCACACCTGGGCGCGACCCACGCCGGGCGAGCACGTGCTGATGGCCCGTGCCACCGACGTAGCCGGCCGGACCCAGCCGCTGGAGACGCCGTTCAACGACGGCGGCTACTTCTTCGACGCCGTCGTCCGGCATCCGGTGACGGTGGCCTGACCCGGGTGACACGGGGTTGACTCCGGCGTCACGGGGTACGAGTGGCGCATGGGATATGGACTCGGAGTGTTCTTGCTCGCCCTCGGCCTGATCCTGGCGTTCGCCGTGCAGGACGCCCTGGAGGGCATCAACCTGACCATGACGGGCTACATCCTGGCCGGCGCCGGGATACTCGTGATCGTGCTGACGGCGGCCCAGGCCAACCGCGGCCGGCGGCACACGACGGTCCAGCGGACCAGCCACGCCGACGGCTCCGAGACGGTCGCCGAGCGGCAGACCCACCAGGACCCGCCGCCTGCCGCCGGGTGATCCTCTGACCTGCGCAAACAGCGTCCGCCGCCGTTTTGGGTCGGTGGTCGCCCGCTGATAGCCTTTCCCGGTTGCCGTGTAACGGCCGCGGATTCGAGTGCCCGGGTGGACAGGCCCCGGCGCGCCGCGCAGCAAGAGAACCGGAAGGAGCCCCGCATGGCCATTGGTACCCCTGCGGAGACCAAGAAGAAGATCATCGCCGAGTACGCCGTCGCTGAGGGTGACACCGGTTCGCCGGAGGTGCAGATCGCTCTGTTGAGCCATCGCATCGCGCACCTCACCGAGCACCTCAAGCAGCACAAGCACGACCACCACAGCCGTCGTGGTCTGCTGCTGCTCGTGGGCCAGCGCCGTCGTCTGCTCAACTACCTGCAGAAGAGCGAGATCGAGCGCTACCGCTCGATCGTCGAGCGTCTCGGCCTGCGTCGATGACTCGAGGGGCGGCCGTCCGGTTCCGGACGGTCGCCCACTCTGATTTCCAGGGCCTCGGCCGCTAGGGTCGGACCCGAAACCACAACTGAACAGCACGCACACCAGGAGCGACCCGCACGTCTGGCCCGGTCCTCGGTAGTGGCTCTCAGGATCCGCGTTTCGCGGACCGCTGCGGGCCTCGATCGAAGACCGGCCACCCTTTCTCTCGCACCGTGGTCTCGACAGACTCGAACGACGGGGCTGAGCGGGACGCAGCGGATCGCTCCGCGAACAGAAAGCACAGTGCCCACGACATGACTTCCGTGGAACCCACCATCTCCGCCGTCGAGACGATTCTCGACAATGGCAAGTACGGTCAGCGGACCGTCAAGTTCGAGACCGGGCTGTTGGCCCGCCAGGCGGCCGGATCCGTCACCGCCTACCTCGACGACGACACGATGCTGCTGTCGGCCACCACGGCCGGCAAGCACCCCAAGGACCACTTCGACTTCTTCCCCCTGACGATCGACGTCGAGGAGCGGATGTACGCCGCCGGGCAGATCCCGGGCTCGTTCTTCCGTTCCGAGGGCCGGCCGGGCGAGGACGCGATCCTCACCTGCCGCCTGATCGACCGCCCGCTGCGCCCGACCTTCAAGAAGGGCCTGCGCAACGAGGTCCAGGTCGTCATCACCGTCCTCGCGCTGAACCCCGACGCGCCGTACGACGTGCTCGCGATCAACGCCGCCTCGATGTCCACCCAGCTCTCCGGCCTGCCGTTCTCCGGCCCGGTCGGTGGCGTCCGCGTCGCCCTCATCGAGGGCCAGTGGGTCGCCTTCCCGAGCCACAGCCAGCTCGAGGACGCCGTCTTCGACATGGTCGTCGCGGGCCGGGTCACCGACACCGGCGACGTCGCGATCATGATGGTCGAGGCCGAGGCCACCGAGCAGACCTGGACCCTCGTCCAGGGCGGCGTCCAGGCGCCGACCGAGGAGATCGTCGCCGGCGGTCTCGACGCGGCCAAGCCGTTCATCAAGCAGCTCTGCGAGGCCCAGTCCGAGCTCGCCAAGCAGGCCGCCAAGCCGGTCCAGGAGTTCCCGGTCTTCCTCGACTACGAGGACGACGTCTACGACGCCGTCGAGGCCGCCGCCAAGGCCGACCTGACCCAGGCGATGACCATCGCCGACAAGCAGGAGCGCGAACTGCGCACCGACGAGCTCAAGGCCTCCCTGCTCGACTCGCTGGCCGAGCAGTTCGAGGGCCGCGAGAAGGAGGTCGGCGCGGCGTTCCGCTCCGTCAACAAGCAGGTCGTGCGCGAGCGCGTGCTGCGCGACAAGGTACGCATGGACGGACGCGGCCTGGCCGACATCCGCCCGCTGCACGCCGAGGTCGGCCTGCTCCCGCGGGTGCACGGCTCGGCGCTCTTCGAGCGCGGCGAGACCCAGATCCTGGGCGTCACCACGCTCGACATGCTCAAGATGGAGCAGCAGCTCGACACGCTCTCCCCGGAGAAGCACCGTCGCTACATGCACAAGTACGTCTTCCCGCCGTTCTCCACCGGCGAGACCGGCCGCGTGGGCTCGCCCAAGCGCCGCGAGGTCGGCCACGGTGCGCTTGCGCGCCGTGCGCTGCTGCCGGTGCTGCCGACGCGTGAGGAGTTCCCCTACGCGATCCGTCAGCTCTCCGAGGCGATGAGCTCCAACGGCTCCACCTCGATGGGCTCGGTCTGCGCCTCGACCATGTCGCTGCTGCAGGCCGGTGTGCCGCTCCGCGCGGCCGTTGCCGGCATCGCGATGGGCCTGATCTCGGGCGAGGTCGACGGGGAGACCCAGTACGTCGCGCTCACCGACATCCTCGGCGCCGAGGACGCGTTCGGCGACATGGACTTCAAGGTCGCCGGCACGCGTGAGTTCGTGACCGCGCTCCAGCTCGACACCAAGCTCGACGGCATCCCGGCCGAGATCCTCGCGTCCGCGCTGACCCAGGCCCGCGACGCCCGGCACGCGATCCTCGACGTGATGGGTGAGGCGATCGACGCTCCCGAGGAGATGTCGGTGTACGCGCCGCGCATCATCACCATCCGGGTGCCCGTCGACAAGATCGGCGAGGTCATCGGCCCCAAGGGCAAGGTGATCAACCAGATCCAGGACGACACCGGCGCCACGCTGTCGATCGAGGACGACGGCACCGTCTACATCGGTGCCACCAACGGCGAGGCGGCCGAGGCTGCCCGCGCCGCGGTGAACTCGATCGCCAACCCGACGATGCCCGAGGTCGGCGAGCGCTACCTCGGCACCGTCGTCAAGACGACCAACTTCGGTGCGTTCGTCTCCCTGCTGCCCGGCAAGGACGGCCTGCTGCACATCAGCAAGCTGCGCGGCCTGGCCGGCGGCAAGCGGGTCGACGCGGTCGAGGACGTCGTCTCGGTCGGCCAGAAGATCCAGGTCCAGATCGCCGAGATCGACGACCGCGGCAAGCTGTCGCTGGTCCCGGTCGTCGAGGACTCCGGCTCCGACGAGGCCGAGGGGTCGGACGACTCCGAGTGACCACCAGCAACACCCTTCGGACGACCGGCCAGCGGCTACACGCTGGCCGGTTGTCCGTTCCCCAGAAGACCGGCAGCACGCGCACGGTCGAGACCGTGCGCGACGGCGACGGGCAGGTGACCTCGCGGGTCCGGCGTACCGTCCTGCCGGGCGGGCTTCGGGTCATCACCGAGCAGATGGCCGGCGTGCGCTCGGCGAGCATCGGCGTCTGGGTCGGGGTCGGATCGCGCGACGAGACCGCCGACCCAGCACGGCTGCTCCCACTTCCTCGAGCACCTGCTGTTCAAGGGCACCCGCGGGCGTTCGGCGATGGACATCTCGGTCGCCCTCGACGCGGTGGGCGGAGAGTTCAACGCCTTCACCGCCAAGGAGTACACCTGCTTCCACGCGCGGGTGCTCGACGTCGACCTGCCGCTCGCGGTCGACGTGCTCGGCGACATGATGACCGACTCGCTGATCGCGGCGTCCGACGTGGAGGCCGAGCGCGACGTCATCCTCGACGAGATCGCGATGCACGACGACGACCCCGACGACGTCGTCCACAACCTGTTCGCCGAGCAGGCGTGGGGCAACGGTCCGCTCGGCCGCCCGATCGCCGGCACGATGGAGTCGATCACGACGATCAACCGCGAGCAGGTGCTGCGGTTCTACCGACGCCACTACCGCCCGGCCAACATGGTGGTCGCGATCGCGGGCAACGTCGACCACGCCAAGGCCGTGCGGCTCGTACGCCGCGCCTTCGGACGCAACGACTTCCTGTCCGGCGACGATCTGCCGCTGGCGCCGCGCTCGGGCGACCACGTCCGGCGCGTGCACGCCGGCACCGTCACCGCCCGCCGCCCGCTCGAGCAGGTCAACCTCGTGCTCGGCGTCAACGGGCTGACCCGCAACGACGACCGCCGCTTCGCGCTCGGCGTGCTCAACACCGCACTCGGCGGGGGCACCTCCTCCCGGCTGTTCCAGGAGGTCCGCGAGCGGCGCGGCCTGGCCTACTCCGTGTTCTCCTTCGCCAGCCACCACGCCGATGCCGGTCTGGTCGGCGTCTCCGTGGGCTGCCTGCCCAACAAGCTCGACGACGTGTTGTCGACGGTCCGGGCCGAGCTCGCGAAGGTGGCCGACGACGGCATCACCGAGGAGGAGCTCGAGCGCGGCAAGGGCCAGCTCCGGGGTGGGCTGGTGCTCGGCCTCGAGGACTCCGGCTCGCGGATGTCGCGGCTGGGCAAGGCCGAGCTGGTCTACGACGAGCTGCTCTCGCTCGACGAGGTGATCCGCCGGGTCGAGGCCGTCACCCGCGACGACGTACGCGCCATCGCGGCCGAGCTGTTCACGCAGCCCGAGATCCTGGCCATCGTCGGTCCCGGCCTAGCGCACCATCTGCACGACTCCTGCGCAGGCGACCGCCCAGAGCACGCTGGCGAAGGTGCCGATGATGAAGCGCTCGGCGGCGCCCGTCCGGACGCCGTCCTCCGCCGCACGCAGCTCCGGGTAGCGCCCCAGACCCTTGACGGCGAGCACGACCGCAAGTCCCTCGGGCCAGCCGGCGACGAGGGTGGCGTAGATCGCCGCCCGCTCCAGGCCGCCGATCCAGGTGCCACCGCGCAGGACTGCGGCGGCCCCGTCCAGCGACTCGTCGGCCGGCTCGCGGCGGTCGACCGCCTCGAACACCAGCGCGGTCAGCGGACCACCGCCGGCGATCGCCAGCAGCCCGCCGGTCAGCACGAGGAGGGTGGTCGCGCCGTTGCCCTCGACGATCACCTCCGGTGGTGCCGCGGCGAGGATCCCGGCCGTGATCAGGAGGAGCAGGCTGGCCGGTGCCCAGATCCGCCGGGCGCGGGCCGACCAGGCGCCGAGGGCGCAGGCCAGCCCGAAGACCAGCAGGATCAGGACCAGGGCGCCCCAGTTCCAGGCGTTCACGTGTCGTCCTTCCCGAGCAGTCGGGCGGCCAGGTGCTCGACCACCTCGCGCGCGCGCCGTCCCTCGACCAGGCCCGCCGCCTGGGCGCGTTGGCTGACGGCCGACTGGCTGATGCCGAGCCGGACCGCCGCCTCGTCGTACGACAGTCCCTGGTCGACCAGGTCGGCGACCTCCCACCCCTTCTCGGAGCGCCGGCCGAGGGCCGCGGCCCACAGCCAGAGCACCGACTCCAGGTCGCGGGCGGCACCCTCGTCGCCGACCACGCGGAGGTGCCAGGGGCTGTTCTTGGCGGTCGTGACCGCCGAACGGGCATGGAGGTACGCCGGGCCGCGGCCGGCGCGGGCGTTGTCGGGAAGTGGCTCGTCGACGGTCCCGACCCCGATGCCGATGTGCCAGGTCCCGTCCCGGAGCAGGCGTTCGACGGCCGGGGGAAGGGCGGTCGGGTCGTCGAGCACCGCCTGCATCTCGTCACCGGTCGTGCGCTCGAAGGGCAGGCGGAGCGGCAGGTCGGCCAGCCCCGCGACCGCGTCGGACACCAGGTCGGGGGTGGTCCGGCTGGTGCGCTGGTCGACGGTGAGCACCAGGACGGTCATCGCGCCTCCTCCAGTCCTCGGCCTTCATCGCAGCCTACATTAGGAAATAGCCTTATGGAAGAGAAGTATAAGGACAAAGCCTAACGGCGTCCGATGATGCCGACGACCGGGGGCGCCTTCTGGTCCACCACGGACACCCGGAACCCGCCGTCCGTCAGCGCCGCCGAGGTCTTGGTGACGATGGACGGGACCAGCTCGGGCCGGTTGGCCTCGTAGAACAGGTACACCGCGCCGCCCGGCAGCACGCGTTCGTGCAGCAGCGCGACCTCGTCGGCGCACTTGCGGACCCAGAACAGGTTGACGTTGAACGCGAACACCTTGTGCAGCCGCTTCACCGGGACCCGCAGCGTGGCCAGGTCGATCTGGCGCACCGTCAGCCGGCCCGACTCGACGTGCTCCCGGCACCGCCGCTTGGTCCGGTCGACGCCGGACTCCGATCGGTCGATCGCGAACAGCTTCCCGGTCTCCAGACGCGCGCAGATCAGCTCCGCCCCGGCGCCGGGCCCGCACCCGATCTCGAGGACGTTGTCGTTGGGCCTCACGTCCATGACGTCGACCGCCCACCGGATGCGCGCCGGAATCGTCTGCACCGCCATGGGGTCAGACTGCCACTACCGGCAACCGGAGTCAGGCACCGCCACTCGAGCCGCTATCCGTGCCTGCCGCGCGACGGTCTACCTTGGGGCCCGTGGCTGACGTGATCAACGTGGGTGTGCTCGGTGCGCGCGGCAAGGTCGGCGCAGAGGTGTGTCGCGCGGTCGAGGCGGCCGACGACACCGCGCTGGTGGCGCAGGTCGACGTCGACGACGAGCTCGACGACCTGGTGACCGCGGGCGCCGAGGCGGTGGTCGACTTCACCCATCCCGACGTGGTGATGGACAACCTGGAGTTCTGCATCGACCACGGCATCCACGCCGTCGTCGGCACCACCGGCTTCGACGAGGAGCGGCTGGAGACGCTGCGCGGCTGGCTGGAGAACTCGCCGGGCACCGGCGTCCTGGTCGCCCCGAACTTCTCGATCGGCGCGATCTTGATGATGCGCTTCGCCGCCACGGCGGCGCCGTTCTACGAGTCGGTCGAGATCGTCGAGCTGCACCATCCCGACAAGGCCGACGCGCCCTCCGGGACCGCCCGGCGTACGGCGCAGCTGATCGCTGCTGCCCGGCGCGAGGCCGGCTCGGGCCCGGTGCCCGACGCCACCTCGACCTCGCTCGACGGGGCGCGCGGAGCCGACGTGGAGGGGATCCGGGTGCACGGGCTGCGGGTGCGCGGGCTGGTGGCCCACCAGGAGGTGATCCTGGGCGGCGTGGGGGAGACGCTCACGATCCGGCACGACTCGATGGACCGCGCCTCGTTCACGCCGGGGGTGCTCGCCGGCCTGCGGGCGATCCGGTCACACCCGGGCCTCACCGTCGGGCTCGAGCACTTCCTCGACCTGGACTAGCGCGACTGATCGGTGACGGTGATGTCCTGGTAGCCGAAACCGGGCGAGAACACGACGGCCAGTGACTCGGTGTCCGGGACCCAGTAGCCGACCCAGAAGGTGACCGACCTGCCGTGCGGTACCCGATGCTCGGGCCGCGCGACCACGTCGCTGTCGTAGTCGAAGATCTGCGTGGCCGGTGCGAACGCCGCGAGCAGCCGCACGTGCAGCTGGCTGGGTTTCCACTCGGTCCCCGGTCCGGTTGCGCACCGTGACCTGGAGCCGCATGGCGGTCCCCGGCCGGGCTCGACCCAGGGCGCGGGGCGGAAGGGCTCGGGCGCGCCGACGGTGACGGCCAGCCCCCCGGCGTACCGGAACGTCTCGCCGAACCGGGGGGACTCGGTCGCCGAGTCGCTGGGTGTCGCGGTCGGATCCGGAGCCGGGTCGGCGCTCCCGGTCGTCGGCGCGGCGGAGGGGAGGCCCGCCGTGGCGGCGGCCTGCCCGGGCTCGGCTGCGCTCGCGCTGGGGTCGGCGGCCCCGCACCCGCCCGCGGCCACGGCCAGCACGGCTACGAGAGCGAGCGCAGAGTCCGGTCGACGACGTCCTGGACATGTCAGGAGGCGCAGTCGACGTTGCTGAAGCCCGAGCCCGCGGAGCGCACCCGGTTGCGGCAGGAGATCACGTTGCCGGTGACGTTGTTCTGGAGCCAGAACCCGAAGCCGGGACCCCGCACCACCGCGACGTTCCCGCGGAACCGGTTGCGGTGACCCCAGCGGGGCAGGGCCCCGTGCACCTGGAAACCATCCTCGAGGGCATCCACACCCCGGTTGCGCAGTACCCGCCACCGGTTGCCCTTGAGGTCGATCCAGGAGTCCGCCCAGGAGCCGCTCATGCCGCTGCCGTCGAAGGTGTTGCCCTCGATCAGGCCGCGCCGGGTCCCCTCCTTGATGTCGATGCTCTCGGCGCCGGTCGCCCAGATCCTGTTGTCCAGGATCCGCGCGAAGTTCGAGGCGTCGGGCCGGCCGCCGCTGTAGGTCTCCCAGTTGGAGTTGGCGCTGCCGACGTAGATGCCCTCGCCGTACGTCTCGTTGTCGACTCCGGTGTGGTGGACCCGGGAGTTCCTGATCAGCCCGTGGCTGGAGAAGGCGCGCAGGTGGATGCCTTCCTGCCCGGTCCGCCTGACGCGAACCCGCAGCAGCTCCAGGTGGTTGGCCCGGTCGGCCACGATCCCCTTGGACACGTTGCGCACGGTCAGTCCCCTTGACCTTCACGTGGTCGGCGCCGGCGATGTAGAGGCCGTACTGCGTGCCGGTCCCGTCGTCGCCCGGCTTGCCGTCGATGACCGCGCGGCGGCTACCGCGGATGACGATCGGGCGGCGAGCGGTGCCCGAGTTCTCGATGACGAAGGTGCCGTAGTACTGCTTGCCGCCGATGACCAGGTCGGCCTGCTTCCCGTCGGTCGTGTACACGCCGTTGGCGAGCCTGATCACGTCGCCGGGGCGGGCCCTCGCAGGGCTCGGGTGAGCTCGCCGGACGTGTCCACGGAGATCCTGCGTGACGTTCTCTCTGCCTCGCTGGAACCTTGGTCCCGGGCGTGCGCCGGCGCGTCCCGGCCACGATGAGGGAGGAGAACACCATCGCCCCGGCCGCGATGACCGACGCCCGGGAGCGCATCCGGTTGGACCTGCTGCTGTCTCGTACACGGCGACATCCCTGTGGTAGAAGGCTTTCGACGATTCTCGTGTGTCCGGTGCCACACCTTCGTACCCACCATTGGGTAGAAGGCTATTAAGACCACTTAAATACTATACAAAGACGACCCGTTCGACTCAGGCTTGGTCCAACGGCGGCTCGGTGACGCTGACTGGCACCACTGGCGGGATCGAGTACTCGGGCGAGAATCCCCTGACATCAACGGGGAATGCACATGCTGGACTGGATCAACGAGATCGACCCGTCGTCCGCACTCTCGGACTGGCGCGCGTTCGTGCCGGTGGCGATCGCCGGCCTGATCGTGTGGTCGCTGTGGCTCTACCGCTGCATCCTGTCGGCGCTGGCCAAGCCGATCGAGAACGACTTCGCCACCACGACGTCGGTCGTGGTGCCGTCCTTCCACGAGGACCCGGACATCCTGATGATGTGCGTGGAGAACTGGCGCGCGCAGGATCCCACCGAGATCATCGTCGTGCTCGACGTCGCCGACACCGAGGCGTTCGACCGGATCACGGCGCTCGACGACCCGTGATCAAGCCGGTCCTGTTCCGGCACGCGGGCAAGCGCTCGGCGCTCGGCGTGGGCATCCGGATGGCGACGTCCGAGCTGCTGGTGCTCACCGACTCCGACACCCAGTGGGAGCCGGCGTTGCTGGTCAACGTGCAGCGCCCGTTCCTCGACCCCGACGTGGGCGCGGTCAGCACCCAGCAGAACGTGTACCAGCGCACGCAGCAGCGTCTGGCGCCGGATCGCCGACTGGATGGTCAACCTGCGCTACTACAACTACGTGCCCGCCATGGGCCGCGCCGGTGCTGTCGCCTGCGTGTCCGGCCGCACCGCGGCGTACCGGCGCAGCGTGGTCGTCCCGGTGCTCGACGAACCTCGAGAACGAGTTCTTCCTCGGCCGCCGCTGCGTCGCCGGGGACGACGGGCGGCTGACCTGGCTGGTGCTCGGCCTCGGGCTACAAGACGGTGCACCAGTCGTCGGCCCGGGCGCTCTCGATGTTCCCGGCCACGCTTCCGGGCCTTCGTCAAGCAGCGCGTCCGGTGGAGCCGCAACTCCTACCGCTGCTACCTGACGGCCGCTCTGCAAGGGCTGGCTGTGGCGGGTGCCGTTCGTCACCAAGATCACCGTGCTCCAGATCCTGCTCACCCCGGTGACCATGGGCGATCACCCTCGGCTACTTCGCTCTTCAGCCGCCTCGAGCTCACGCAGGACCGGCGTCGCTCGCTGGCCTGCGCCTGGCTCCTGGTCGGTCGCGGCATCCGCGGCTATCTCGCACCTGCGGCGGCACCCGCAGGAGATCCTGCTCCTGCCGCTGTACGCGCTCGTCGTGATCCTGCGTCGCCCTGCCGATCAAGCTCTACGCCTTCGTCACGATGAACAAGCAGGGCTGGCTGACCCGGTCACGCCGACGCCGTCGGGGCGAGGGCCAGACGCCAGGCCACCCTCGACGCCACGGCATGCCAGGCCGCCGCCCGACCGCGCCCGAGCGCCGTCCCGCCGCCTGGCCGGTGATCCGTCTGGGCGCCAGCGGTTGGGCGCTGCCGTGGCCCTCGGGGCCCGTGCCGTGCTGGCGTCGGGCCTCGCGGCGTGCTCGGTCGCTGCCGCCGGTTCGGCGCACGCCACGGCGGCCAGCCGCGACGTCCCTGTCGCCGGGCGACCACCGGTCGACGGAGGACGCGTCCACCGTGGACTACCCGGGTGACCCGGAGCCGAGTCGGCCCAGGTCGCGGACGAGGACGACCGGCTGATCGAGGTGCGCACCGTCGGTACGCGCGGCCGCCTGGTCGCAGACGCCGTTGAAGAGCCCGTACCGCCTGGTCGCCGGGCTCGGCTACACGCTGGTGCTGACCGCGCGGTCGCGAGCCCTACACGCTCGAGGACCTGCTCGGTGCTCGCGCCGCAGACGTTCGTACGCCGGCCCGACGGCTCCTACCTGCTCTCGGAGCACCTCGTCGTGGCCGCCGGGCGCCACCTTGAACCTCACGGAGCCAGGCGGCCTCCGACCTGCTGCTGGCCAGCGACGCCAAGGGTTTCGTGTCCATCGTCAACTACGGCGGCCGGCTTGAACATCGCCGGTGACGAGTCGGACCCGGCCATCGATCGAGCAGCTTCGACAGGTCCAGCGAGAAGGTCCGACCGGCTCACCGACGACGGCCGCGCCTACCTGCGGTCGATCGGAGGCCAGGTCTCGATCGTCGACGCCGAGATCTCCTACCTCGGGTTCTGGAGCGGCCGCACCGGCGGGCTGTCGCTGACAGGTACGGATCGGCCCGACAGCGGCGCGCTCTACGACCTGGCCGACTCCCTCAAGGTGCGGGCGCGGCTGCCGAGGAGCCGTCGGTCGACACCGACAAGAACTCGGCCATCGGCGACGTACTTCCGGCCGGCGACCTGCCGGTCCCGACCGTGGACGTCGACTCACCGACCTTCAGCTACGTCGTCCGCGGCGATCACGGCGACCACGGTCTCCGCACAGCGCCTTCGGCCTGTTCGTCTCGGGCGCCAACGGGCTGGACGTCCGGTCCTCGTCGTTCGACGACAACCTCGTCGTCGGGGCTGGTCCTGCACCGCTTCGTCGTCAACGCGGTGCTCGAGCGGGCCACGGCGAAGGGCAACGCGCGGCGACGGCGTCATGCTCGCGCGCGCCACGACCGGCATCGTGCTCTCGGAGGTGGTGGCCAGCGAGAACGGCCGCAACGGCGTCACGATCTCCGGACTGCCGCTGGCAACGGGCCCGAGTGCGACCGGTACGAGCGTCGGCAGCTACGGCAACAACACGATCTCCAACAGCGAGATCACCGACAACGGCCGCTACGGCGTCGAGGTGATCGGCGGAACGCAACATCGGCGTCCTGGCCAACGCCGTCTCGCGGCAACGAGATGGGCATCGTGGTGCGCGACGTCGCCCGGAAGGTCAGCGTCGTCGGCAACAAGGTGACCTCGTCGGAGACGCCAGGGCATCGCCCTGCGGGACGGCGTGGACGGCGCCGGCGTGACCGGCAACATCGTCAGCGGCGGCGCGACGAGCGTCTACGTCCGCGATGCCGTGGCGCACGTCGAGAACAACACGCTGCGCGACGCGAGCCAGCACGCCGTCAGCTTCGTCGGTGACGTCGGGACGTCGACCCTGAGCGAGAACACGATCACCGGGAAGGGACCGAGCGCTATCGAGACCGAACGCGCCCGCGACCTGGACACGGACGGACTGGGTCAACGACACCGCTGGGTGGGCGGACACCACGCCGTTCCTCGTGACCCTGCAGCGGTTCGCCCAGCCGCTCACCGTCATGTGGATCGCCCTCGGCCGCGCTGCTCCTCTTCACTGCGGTCCACGGGGCACGGGCGCGGAAGAACCGGCGGCACCCGTACGCCGACAAGGTCTCGGTGTCCGACGGCGTCGCGGCCCGGACTGCAGGCCGCCCTGAGGGAACCGGCCGGTGCGGGAGCCGGGACATGAGGCTGCCCACGTGGACACCGAAGCGGGCGGCGCTGGCCGGCGCCTGCGTAGGTGTCCTGCTCACCCTCGTCGCCGCCGCGATCGCGTGGCCGGACGACGCGTCGACGGGGGCCGACGAAGCACCCGCGGTCGACGTCCCCACCGTGCCGCCCGCGCCGGACCCGACCGAGCTCGCGAGTGCCTCGTCCTCCGCGTCGCCGACCGAGGACGAGGGGTCCGACTGACGAGTCCGACGAGGACGACGGGTGGGGACGGCGACGAGTACCCCGACTCCGCGCCCCTGGTGGCGGATGCGCCGCCGGCGGGGGAGGGTTCGCTACCGGACGCGGCACCGGTCTCCTGCCCCGGCGCGACGATCACCGTGACCGATGCGGGCGAGCTCTCCACGGCCCTGGCCGAGGCACAGCCGGGTGACGTCATCGAGCTGGACGACGGCACCTACGCGGGCAACTTCGCCACCACGGCCTCCGGGTCGGCGGACGACCCGATCTACCTGTGCGGGTCGTCCGGGGCGGTGCTCGACGGCGGTGACATCGAGGGCGGACTACGCCCTCCACCTCGACGGCGGCGTCGTACTGGCGTCTGGTCGGCTTCACCGTCAGCGGCGGTCAGAAGGGGGTGGTGGCGGACGGCACCGTCGGCTCGGTCATCCAGGACCTCACCGTGACCGGCACCGGCGACGAGGCCATCCACCTGCGCACCGCACAGCACCGACAACGTCGTCATCGCGCAACACCATCAGCGACACCGGCAACTGCGTCGCGACAAGTACGGCGAGGGCGTCTACATCGGCTCGGCGGTCAGCAACTGGTGCACCTACACCGACTGCGAGGCCGACCGCAGCGACCGCAACGTCGTCGTCGGCAACACCATCAGCGACGACCACCACCGAGGCCATCGACATCAAGGAGGGCACCACCGGCGGCGCTGGTCGCGCGACAACACCTTCGACGGCTCCGGCATGACCGACGGCGACTCCTGGGTCGACGTCAAGGGCAACAACTAGCTGATCGAGGGCAACGACGGGGTCCGCCTCGTCGGAGGACGGGTTCCAGACCCACCAGATCCTCGACGGCTGGGGTGACTTCAACGTCTTCGCCGCCAACCACGCCGACGTCGGCGGGCCGGGGTTCGGCATCGCGTCCTGGCCCGAGGAGTCCAACGTCGTCCTCTGCGACAACACCGTCGAACGGCGCAGCCGAAGGGCTCAGCAACATCCCCTGCACGTGCCTGACCACCACCACACGCAGAGGAGAATGCTCAATGAAGACATGCCACGTGACCACCAGCCCGCGCATCACCGTCCTCGGCACCGGCTATCTCGGCGCCACCCACGCCATCTGCATGGCGGTTCTCGGCTACGAAGTCCTCGGCGTCGACACCGACCGCGCCAAGATCGAAGCACTCGCCCGCGGCGAGGTCCCGTTCTTCGAGCCGGGCCTGCCCGAGATGCTGCGCAAGGCGCTGGACTCCGGCCGGCTGCCGTTCACGACCGATCTTCGCCGAGGCCGCCGACTTCGGCGACGTCCACTTCGTCTGCGTCGGCACCCCGCAGCGCAAGGACTCGCCGGGCGCCGACCTGAGCTACGTCGAGCGGCGGTGGTCCGGGACCTGGCGCCGCACCTGCGCCGCACGCTGCCTGGTCGTCGGCAAGTCCACCGTGCCGGTCGGCACGGCCGCGCGGCTCACCGCGGCTGCTCCAGGACATCGCCCCGGCCGGCGCGGAGGTCGAGCTGGCCTGGAACCCGGAGTTCCTCCGGGAGGGGTACGCCGTCGAGGACACGCTGCACCCGGACCGGCTCGTCTTCGGGGTGGCCTCCGCGCTGGGCCGAGGACCGGCTGCGGGAGGCGTTCGCCCCGCTGCTCGCCGCGGGCACCCCGTCCGTCGTCACCGACCTGGCCACCGCGGAGCTGGTCAAGGTGGCGGCCAACTCGTTCCTTGCCACGAAGATCTCCTTCATCAACGCGATGGCCGAGGTGTGCGAGGCCACGGGCGCCGACGTCCAGGACCTGGCCGCGTGCGCTGGCCTACGACAACCGCATCGGCGGGCGGTTCCTCAAGCCCGGCCTCGGCTTCGGCGGCGGCTGCCTGCCCAAGGACATCCGCGCCTTCGTCCACCGTGCCGAGGAGCTCGGCGTCGGCCAGGTCCGTGGCCTTCCTGCGTCGAGGTCGACGCGATCAACAACCGCCGCCGGGCGCGCACGGTCGACCTGGTGCGCGAGCAGGCCGGAGGGTCGCTCGCCGGTGCGAGGGTCTGCTGCCTCGGTGCGGCGCTTCAAGCCGAACTCCGACGACATCCGCGACGCCCCCGCCCTCGACGTGGCCCGGATGCTCCAGGAGGAGGGCGCCGATCGTCTCGGTCTACGACCCGCGAGGCGATGGACAACGCTCGCCGTGCCTATCCCGACCTCGAGCTACGCCGACGGCGTGATGGAGGCGGCAGCCGGGTCGCGGGTCGTGGTACTCCTGACCGAGTGGGACCAGTTCCGCTCCGATCGACCCGGCACGGCTCGCCGAGGTGACCGAGCGGGCGGTCGGATCGTCGACGGCCGCCACGCGCTCGACGCGGACGCCTGGCGCTCGGCCGGCTGGACCTACCGGGCGCTCGGGCGCGCCAGCTGAGGGACACCCAGAACGTGGCCGGCCGCGCGGACGTCCCCCCAGCGTGGCCGGCCACTGCCCTCGTCGTCGTGACGCTGCTCGTCACCGTGACCGGGTGCTCCGACCACGGGCGCGACGCCGAGCCGCCGGCCCGCACCCCGACGAGCCCGGCTGGTGTCGAGGAGACCCCGGCGCCCGACCCGCTGTGCGAACCGCAGGAAGGGCGCGAGGTCGAGCAGCTGCCGGACGTCGTCGTCCCCGCGGTCCAGGTGCCCGCCGTCGACGACCCCGAGACCGGCGAGCAGCTGGCGCCCGGGTTCGTGATCCCCGAGACGGTCATCGACGCCGGATGCGTCGTCCGCCACGACGCGCCGGGTGGCTGCCTCGGCGCCGTCGACGTCTCGGCGGTGACCATCCCCGACTGTCACGATCCCGGGTCTCGAGCTGGACGACCGGACCTACCCGCCGGTGACCGTTCCCGGCACCTCCCGGCCCGCCGTACACGCCGACGAGGTCTGCCAGGTGACCCGCGACGGCAATGTGCCCGGGGTGACTCGCGAGGGTGTGGTGCGCGAGGGCTTCTCGCGCGACGGCGCCGCCCGCCCCGGCGACGACGTCGTCCCCACGGTGCGGATCCCGCCGGCGCAGGTGCCCGACGTGGACGTCGAGCCCGAGCGTCTCGAGCGCCGCGAGCTCCGGGGCCGCCGCGACGTCGGCCTGTACGACGACGGTGAGCGGACGTCGTACGTCGCACCGGCTGCCGTGCTCTTCGACACCGACGAGTTCGTCCTGCGCCCGGACGCCGTCGCCGCGCTGCGGACGATCGCCGCCGAGATCCGCCGGACCGGGCCGTCGCGGATCGTGGTCGAGGGGCACACCGACGACCGGGGAGCCGCCGACTACGGGCAGGTGCTCTCCGAGCGCCGGGCCGACGCCGTGGCGACCTGGCTGGGTCGGGTCGGCGGCCTGGACGGCGTCACCATCAGCGCCCGGGGCTACGGCGAGACCCGGCCCGCCTACCCCAACGACAGCGACCTCAACCGGCAGCGAAACCGGCGCGTCGTCATCACCACCATCGACTGACGCCCCCGCCGCCGACCACCGGCGGAGGCACTTCTGCAACTTTGTGCGTTGCACAAACGTGCGGCGACGGACTGGTTCCGTCACAACCGGCGACGGGTAAGTGTGGCGGGCCACCACAATTTCAGACGAAGGAGAAGCATGCGCAAGATCTCGGGCCTTGCGACTGCGGCGGCTCTGGCCACCGCTGTCGTGGGGATGCAGGCGGGGAGCGTCACGAGCCAGGCGGCGACGTCGCCGGACGCGGCCTCCCTCGCCATCGCAGCGCTGACGGACCACCCCGGCGCCGCACGGGCCACGGACGGCCAGAAGTTCGTCGTCACGGACACGATCGTCGACAACAACGGCACCACGCACGTGCGGATGGACCGTCGCTACCAGGGCCTGCGGGTGATCGGCGGCGACCTCGTCGTGCACACCGCGCCGGGCGGCGACCTGTTGGGCGTCAGCCAGACCCTCGCCACGCCGGTCGACGTTGCCACGACGCCGGCCACCACGGCCCAGCGCGCCGAGACCAAGGCACTCGCCCCGGCCCGAGCCACGGCCGACATCACCAAGCTCCGGTCCACCACCGAGCCGACCCTGGTCGTCGACGCCACCGGCGCCACGCCCCGGCTCGCGTGGGAGGTCATCAGCGGCGGCCGGCACCCGGACGGGACGCCCAGCAGGCTCTCGACGTACGTCGACGCGACGACCGGCAAGGTGATCCGCCGCGAGGAGCACATCCAGACCGTCGACGGCCAGGGCCAGACGCTCTACAGCGGCACCGTCCCGCTCCAGGTGACCCAGTCGGGCTCGACGTACCAGCTCCGGGACGCGACCCGCGGCAACACGTACACGACCGACATGAACAACCAGCAGGACTCGGTCTGGTGCCAGATCTTCGGGGTCGGCTGCTCGGCCGGGACCCAGATCACCAGCACGACCACGACGTTCGGCAACGGCAGCAACAGCAACCGGGCCACCGCCGGTGCCGACGCGCAGTACGGCACCAACGTCACCTGGGACTACTACCAGGACGTCCACGGCCGCAACGGCATCTTCGGTGACGGCAGCGGCTCCTTCAACCGGGTCCACTACGGCAACGCGTACGTCAACGCGTTCTGGGACGGCACCAAGATGACGTACGGCGACGGGGACGGCGTCGAGTTCGGCCCGCTGGTCTCGCTCGACGTGGCCGGCCACGAGATGAGCCACGGCGTCACCGAGCACACCGCCAACCTGACCTACTCGGGTGAGTCCGGTGGCCTGAACGAGTCGACGTCCGACATCTTCGGCAGCCTGGTCGAGTTCCACGCCAACAACGCCAACGACCCGGGCGACTACCTCATCGGTGAGGAGTTCGACCTGGCCAACCACGCGGGCTTCCGCCGGATGGACCGGCCGAGCAGCGACGGCTCGTCGTACGACTGCTGGGACTCGGGCGTCGGGAACGCCGACGTGCACTACTCCAGCGGGGTGGGCAACCACTTCTTCTACCTGCTGGCCGAGGGTTCGGGCGCGAAGACCATCAACGGCACCGCCCACAACTCCCCGACCTGCAACGGCTCGACCGTCACCGGCATCGGCCGGGACGCGGCCGGGGCGATCTGGTACCGCGCGCTGTCGGTCTACATGACCTCCAGCACCAACTACGCAGGGGCTCGTACGGCGACGCTGAACGCCGCCAGCGACCTCTACGGCAACGGGTCCACGCAGTACAACACCGTTGCGGCCGCCTGGAGCGCGGTCAGCGTCGGCTGACCCACCTCGGGAAGCAGGAGGGCCCCGCACCCATCTCGGGGTGGTGCGGGGCCCTCCTGTGTGTCCGACTTTGTCCGACCGGCTACGGCTCGACAAGGTTTCGACCCGCCGTCGCGACCTCGCAGGCTCGGTCGCGGGCTCGCTCAACCTCCCCTTCGTGAGCCCTGAGCGACTCCGTCGCTCACGGCTCGACGGTGACCTTGATCGCCTCGCCGTTCTTGACGATCTGGAACGCGTCGAGCACCCGGTCCAGCGGGAGGCGTTCGGTGATCAGGTCCTTGACCGGCACCTGGCCGGTGGAGATGTACTCGAGCGCGCGCTTGTTGTGCTCGGGCGCCGAGCCGTTGGCGCCGTGGATGTGCAGCTGGCGGTAGTGCACGACGTTGGAGTCGCACTTGATGAACGGGTCGGTCTTCGGCAGCCCGCCGAAGAAGGAGATCCGGCCGTTGCGCGCGGCCATCGAGATCGCCTGCTCCTGGGTGATGTTGGCGGCGGTGGCGGTGATGATCACGTCCGCACCACGGCCGCCGGTCAGCTCCATCACCCGCTCGACGACGTCGACCTCGGCGCCGTTGATGGTCTCCTCGGGGTGGACGGCGTCGGCCGACATCTTCAGCCGCTCGGCGTTCACGTCGACCAGGTAGACCGGGCCCCGCCTTGTGCACGCCGCGCGCGATCCGGATGTGCATGCAGCCGATCGGTCCGGCCCCGAACACCACGACCGAGTCGCCCTCCTCGATGCCGAGCAGCTCCTGGGCGTTGATCGCGCAGGCGAACGGCTCGGCGGCGGAAGCCTCGTCGTACCCGACGTTGTCGGGGATCCGGTTGAGCCCGTCGACCTTGAGCACCTGCCGCGGGACGATCATGTACTCCGCGAACCCGCCGTCGTACTGGTAGCCGACCGAGGTCTGGTTCTGGCAGACGGCCATCCAGCCCTTGCGACACTCGTAGCACTCGCCACACGGCACGGCCGCGATCACCTGCGCCCGGTCGCCGACCTTCCACTCCGAGCCGTACGTCGTGTTCACGTCGGCGCCGACCTCGACGACCTCGCCGGCGATCTCGTGGCCGGTGATGCGCGGGGGAGTGAGGTTCTGGTGGCCGTTGTAGAAGATCTTGACGTCGGTGCCGCAGGTGCTGCAGTTGCGCACCCGGAGCTTGATCTCGTCGGGGCCGCACTCGGGCTCGGGGACGTCCTCGAGCCGTACGTCCTCCGGGGCGTAGAAGCGCAGGGCCTTCATGGTCTCCTCCTGGGTCGGGCACTGGGGGCACGGGAGCAGCGAACAGCCTACCACCGTTTCTCTGTATTTATCTTCGAACATGTGGTGAAAACCTCTTGACCGGGCAGTTTCGGAAGCGATATACAGGCATTCACAGATTCTCGTATGGCGCGCGTCACATGGTGGCGGCGTCGGCGAGACGCAAGCCAGCAGTCCCGCTGGTGCCCAGAAGGAGGAGGCATGGCGACAGCCACGCAGGCGCCGCCGACGGCGTCACGTCCGTCGGTGCGCGTTCAAGTACAGAAGTTCGGCACGTTCCTGTCGAACATGATCATGCCGAACATCGGCGCGATCATCGGCTGGGGACTGATCACGGCGTTCTTCATCCCGGACGGATGGATCCCGAACGAGAAGATCGCGACGATGGTCGGACCAAGCATCATCTACCTGCTGCCGATCCTGATCGCCTACACCGGCGGCAAGCTCGTCTACGACACGCGCGGCGGCGTCGTCGGCGGCTTCTCGGTGATCGGCGTCATCATGGCCACCAGTGACCCGATCTTCATCGGCGACGACGGCGCGGCACCCATGTTCCTCGGCGCCATGATCATGGGCCCGCTCACCGCACTGGTGATGAAGCGGCTGGACGCCCTCTGGAGCCACAAGATCCGGCCGGGCTTCGAGATGCTGGTCAACAACTTCTCCGCAGGCATCCTCGCCGCTCTGATGGCCATCCTCGGCATGTTCGCACTCGCTCCGGTCCTGCGGGAGATCACCGACTGGCTGGGCTCCGCGGTCGATACGCTGGTGGACAACGGGCTGTTGCCGCTGACGTCGATCTTCATCGAGCCGGCGAAGGTGCTCTTCCTCAACAACGCCATCAACCACGGCGTGCTGACCCCGCTCGGCATCCAGGAGGCCGCCGAGCAGGGCAAGTCGGTCCTGTTCCTGCTCGAGGCCAACCCCGGCCCCGGTCTGGGGCTGCTGATGGCCTACACCTTCTTCGGCCGCGGCCTGGCCAAGGCCTCGGCCCCCGGCGCCGCGATCATCCAGTTCTTCGGCGGCATCCACGAGGTCTACTTCCCCTACGTGCTGATGAAGCCCAAGATGATCCTCGCCACGATCGCGGGCGGCATGACCGGCATCTTCCTGCTGGTGTTGTTCGACGTCGGCCTCCGCGCACCGGCGGCCCCAGGCTCGATCTTCGCGGTCTACGCACAGACCCCGGGCGGTGACTACTTCGGCATCACCGTGGGTGTGTTCGGGGCGGCACTCGTGTCCTTCCTGGTCGGGTCGGTCCTGCTGAAGATGGACCGCAGCGAGGACGGCGACCTGATGGACGCCACCGCCCAGATGGAGGGGATGAAGGGCAAGAAGTCGATCGCGTCCGCGGCGTTCGCCGACGCCGAGGTCCTGGGCGACCGCCCGATCCAGAACGTGGTGTTCGCCTGCGACGCCGGCATGGGTTCGTCCGCCATGGGCGCCTCGGTCCTGCGTCGCAAGATCCAGGAGGCCGGGTTCGGTGATGTCACGGTCGTGAACAAGTCGATCTCCAGCCTCACAGACGACTACGACGTCGTGGTCTCGCACCAGGACCTGACGGACCGGGCGAAGCAGAAGACGGGGTCGGCCATCCACGTGTCGGTCGACAACTTCATGGGCAGCCCGCGCTACGACGAGATCGTCGAGCTCATCGAGAGCACCAACGGTCCGGGAGCCGGCGCCGCTCCCGAGGAGGCGGAGGCCCCGTCGGGCGAGCTGCTTGCCCACCAGTCCGTCGTGCTCCGCGGCTTTGCCTCGACCCGCAACGAGGCGATCACGGAGGCGGGAGAGCTGCTCGTCGACGTCGGCGCCGTCGAGCCGTCATACATCGCCTCCATGCACGAGCGCGAGGAATCCGTGTCCACCCACATGGGCAGCGGTCTCGCCATCCCGCACGGCACCAACGAGGCGAAGTCGTCGATCCGGCGCACTGCGATCTCGTTCGTGCGCTACCCCAGTGGGATCGACTGGAACGGCCACCAGGTCAAGTTCGTCGTCGGCATCGCCGGCGCGGGCAACGAGCACCTGCCACTGCTCGGCAAGATCGCCAAGGTCTTCGCTGACAGCGCCAAGGTGGCCGAGCTCGAGGAGGCCCGGACCGTCGAGGACGTCCAGCGCATCCTCGGGCAGGTCAGCAACGCCGACGCCGGGGCCTGATCGAGGATTGAGGCGCGACGGGCCCCGCACCACCCCCGTGGGTGCGGGGTCCGTTCGTGTCTCAGAGGAGCCGCAGGAGTGCGGCCACCAGCGCGGCGCCGAACACCACGACCAGGAACGGCGCGCGCAACAGCAGGAGCACCACCGCCACCGCCAGCCCGGCCGCGCGGGCGTCCAGCACCAGCGAGGGTCCGGAGCTGAACACCTGGACGGCCACCAGCGCCGCCAACAGGGCCACAGGGATCAGGTCCGCGATCCGCTCGACGACGGGTCGCTCGAGGACCCGCGGCGGCACCGAGAGCCCGGCGAGCTTCAGCAGGTAGCAACCCACGCCGGCCACCAGGATCGCCGTCCACATCATCGGTGGGCCTCCGGGAACTCCGTGGGGTCGGTTCCGCGGGTCAGCAGCCCGGCGAGCAGCGCGACCCCCGCAGCCGCGAGCACGGGTACGCCGGCGGGCGCGATCGGCACGACGCCGAGGGCGACGGCTGCCGCCGCCACCGCCACGAGCTGGTTGCGACGGTCGCTCAACCGGGGCCACAGCAACGCGAGGAACGCCGCGCCGACCGCGGCATCCAGCCCGTAGGTGCGCGGGTCGCCGATCGCGGACCCGGCCACGGCGCCCACCAGCGTGAAGAGGTTCCAGAGGACGAAGATCGCGACGCCGGTGGTCAGGAACCCCACCCGCGCGGCGGGCCGGGACTCGCGGGTCACCGACATCGCCGTGGACTCGTCGATGAGCAGGTGGGCGGCCGCCGTACGCCGCCATCCGGTCCAGCCCAGCAGGGGAGCCAGGCGCAGCCCGTAGAGCGTGTTCCGGGTGCCGAGCAGCAGCGCCGTGACCGCGCCCGAGGCCGGTGGCCCGCCGGCAGCGGCGACACCGATCAGGGCGAACTGTGAGGCGCCGGTGAACATCAGCAGGGAGAGGACGCAGGTCTGGGCCACCGACAGGCCGGCCGCGACGGAGACGGCCCCGAAGGAGATGCCGTAGGCGCCGGTGGCGATCCCGACCCCGAGGCCGTCCCGGATGATCGCCGCACGCTCGCGTGGGTCCAGTTCGGGCGGGTCCGGCTCGGGCACGCCCAGACCCTACGGGCTGAGGTGTGGGCTCAGTGGCGCCGCTGCACCCGCGCCGGACGCGGCGCGTGGTGGAAGTCGTGCACCAGCAGGTAGGCGATCAGGAGCCCGGCAACGCTACCGACGAGGACGCCGCCCGCAGGCAGGTCCGTCAGCTGTGCGAGCCAGGCACCGGCACCGATCCCGAGGGCGAGGACGACGGCGATCAGGACGAACCGATACAGCCGTGGAAGCGGAGCCAGCAAGGCATTCCCCCGTTCAAGGACCGCTCGGCGGCCCGAGATGCGCGCTGGCGGACTTCCATGGTGTCCCTTCCCGCCGGGAAATCAAGGGGGAACTAGGAAATTCCGGTGTGGAGGCGTACCTGCTTGACAAGGGTGGTCCCGTCGCCCTCCAGATCGAGCTCGCGGTGCGCCGTGTCGGGCGCCCACCCGGCGTCGGTGAGGAAGCGGCGCAGGTCCTCGTCGGAGGCGACCGCCCAGAGCACCGCCCGCGAGAACCGGTCTGCCTGCATGGTGTCGACGGCGGCCTGGAGCAGTCGCGAGCCGTGGCCCTTGCCCCGCTCGCGCGGATCGATGGTGAGCTCCATCAGCTCGGCGTCGGAGACCGGGTCGCAGTCGGGATCGGAGGCCGGAGAGGTGATGGCGTAGCCCACGACGCGGTTGCGCTCGAGGGCGACCAGCACCCGGCCGCGAGCGTCGGCCGGCCTGGCCAGCACCTCCCGCCAGACGTCGGCCGCGCGTGCGGGATCGATCTCGAGCGCCTCGGGCGGGAGCAGGTCGGCGTACACGACCGGCCAGGTGCGGGCCTGCACCATGGCGATCGCCTCGGCGTCGTCGGCCCAGGCGACCCGGACGGAGACGTCGGCGGTGGGACCTGGCGCCGAGTCGGACATGGTCCTCATCCTGTCAGGGCTGGGCAGGTGTTACATCGCGGCGTCTGCAATGCCCCAATCTGTAACAACCACTGGTACCGTGGCAGGCGTGTACGGCAACGACTTCGGCAGTCCCGAACGCCCCCGCGAGACCGGTGAGCCGGAGGCCTTCCGCGACCTCCTCGCGGCCGACGGGCGCGTGGAGCCTCGCGACGAGATGCCCGACGGCTATCGCAAGACGCTGATCCGCCAGATCGCGCAGCACGCCCACTCCGAGATCATCGGCATGCAGCCCGAGGGCAACTGGATCAGCCGGGCGCCCAGCCTGCGCCGCAAGGCGATCCTGATGGCGAAGGTCCAGGACGAGGCCGGCCACGGCCTCTACCTGTACGCCGCCGCCGAGACCCTCGGCGCCGACCGTGCCGACCTGCTCGACCAGCTGCACAGCGGCCGCCAGAAGTACTCCTCGATCTTCAACTACCCGACCCTCACCTGGGCCGACGTCGGCGCCATCGGCTGGCTGGTCGACGGCGCCGCGATCGTCAACCAGGTGCCGCTGTGCCGCTGCTCCTACGGCCCCTACGCCCGCGCCATGGTCCGGGTCTGCAAGGAGGAGTCGTTCCACCAGCGGCAGGGCTTCGAGATCCTGCACACGCTCGCGCACGGCTCGCCCGCCCAGCACGCGATGGCCCAGGACGCCGTCGACCGCTACTGGTGGCCCTCGCTGATGATGTTCGGTCCGCCCGACGACGACTCGCCGAACTCCGCGCAGTCGATGGCGTGGGGGATCAAGCGGTTCTCCAACGACGACCTGCGCCAGCGCTTCGTCGACATGACCGTCCCGCAGGCCGAGGCGCTCGGGCTGACCCTCCCGACCCGGAGATCCGCTGGAACGAGGAGCGCAGCCACTACGACTTCGGCGAGGTGGACTTCACCGAGCTGTTCGAGGTGATCAAGGGCCGCGGGCCCTGCAACGAGCAGCGGATGGCCCACCGCGTCGGCGCGCACGAGGACGGCGCCTGGGTGCGCGAGGCCGCGTCGGCGTACGCCGCGAAGCAGGCGGCGCGCTCGGCAGAAGGCGCGGCCTGATGGCGGGCCCGCGCAACGAGTGGCCGCTGTGGGAGGTGTTCGTGAGGTCCCGCCGCGGGCTCTCGCACGTGCACTCCGGCTCGCTGCACGCCCCCGACGCCGAGATGGCGCTGCGCAACGCGCGCGACCTCTACACCCGCCGCCAGGAGGGCGTCTCGATCTGGGTGGTCAGGTCGGCCGACATCGAGGCCAGCACCCCCGACGAGCGCGACTCGTTCTTCGACCCGGCCGCCGACAAGATCTACCGGCACCCGACGTTCTACGACGTGCCCGAGGGCGTGGAGCATCTATGATCACCCCACAGAATTCTTCGCCTCCCCCGCTTCGCTCCTCCGACGAACAATTCAGCGGGGACCCCGATCGCCACGGGGCTGGTCTGTTCGACTACGTCCTCGGGCTCGGCGACGACGCGCTGATCTCCGCCCAGCGGATGGGCTGGTGGATCAGCCGCGCCCCCCAGCTCGAGGAGGACGTCGCGCTGGCCAACATCGGCCTCGACCAGCTCGGCCAGGCCCGCACCCTGCTGGCGTACGCCGGTGAGGTCGAGGGTGACGGCCGGAGCGAGGACGACCTCGCCTACCTCCGCGACGAGCGCGACTTCCGCAACGTCAAGCTCGTCGAGCGCGACCAGACCGACTTCGGCGTCGCCATGGCCCGGCTGCTGGTGTTCGCCACCTGGCAGGCCGAGCTGTACGCCGCCCTGGCGCGCAGCACCGACCGCACCCTCGCGGGGGTCGCCGGCAAGGCCGTCAAGGAGGTCGCCTACCACCTCGACCACGCCCACCAGTGGGTGCTCCGCCTCGGCGACGGCACCGACGAGTCGCACGCCCGCATGCAGGCGGCCCTCGACGCCGAGTGGCCCTACGTCGACGAGCTCTTCGACGCCGCGACCGTCGACGCGGGCCTGGTCGCCGACGGGATCGCTGTCGATCCGGCCACGCTCCGCGGGCCGGTGCTGGCGCGGATCACGGCGGTCGTCGAGCACGCCACCCTGTCCGTGCCCGAGGTCGTCCCCGCCGTCGGCGGTGGCCGGCGCGGGCTGCACACCGAGGAGATGGGCTACCTGCTCGCCGAGATGCAGCACCTCACCCGCTCCCACCCGGGGGTGACCTGGTGATGCCGACGTTGACGACGCGAGCGTGGGAGGTCGCCGCCCAGGTGCTCGACCCCGAGCTCCCGGTCGTGACCATCGCCGACCTCGGCATCCTGCGCGACGTGACCGAGGACGACCGCGGCCGCGTGCACGTGATGATCACGCCGACCTACTCCGGCTGCCCGGCCATGGAGACGATCCGCGCCGACCTGATCGACGCCCTCACCGTCGCGGGCTACAGCCAGGTCGACGTCGAGTTCGTGCTCTCGCCCGCGTGGACCACCGACTGGCTCACCGAGGAAGCCCACGCCAAGCTCGCGGCGTACGGCGTCGCGCCGCCGGCGCCTCGCGGTGGTGACGGACCCGTACCCCTCGCGCTGTCGGTCCGCTGCCCGCAGTGCGGCAGCCCGGACACCCGCGAGTCCAGCCGGTTCGGCTCGACGGCGTGCAAGTCGCTGTGGGTGTGCCAGAGCTGTCGCGAGCCGTTCGACCACTTCAAGACCCTCTGAAGGCAGCCCGGCACCCCATGGCCCAGCACTCGGTGTTCCACCCCCTGCGCGTCTCGGCGATCGACGAGCTGACCGACGACTCGCTGGCGATCACGTTCGACGTCCCCGACGAGCTGCGCGACGACTACGCCTTCGCGCACGGCCAGCACCTCAACATCCGCGGCGGCGACGACGTACGCCGCAGCTACTCGATCTGCACCCCGCCCTCGACCGGCGTGCTGCGGATCGGCGTGAAGCGGCTCCCCGGAGGAGCGTTCAGCGAGAGCGTCGTGGACGCGCTGCGGGTCGGCGACGAGCTCGAGGTGATGACCCCAGCCGGTCGGTTCACCACCGAGCTCGACCCGACCGCCGCGAAGACCTACGTCGCCATCGCCGCCGGCTCCGGGATCACGCCGGTGCTGTCGATCGTGGCGGCGATCCTCGAGGCCGAGCCGGGCTCGTTCGTGACCCTCGTCTACGCCAACCGGACCAGCCGCTCGGTGATGTTCCTCGACGAGGTGCACGACCTCAAGGACCGGTTCGCCGACAGGTTCCAGATCGTGCACGTGCTCTCCCGGGAGACCCAGGACGTCGAGCTGCTGTCGGGACGACTCGACGGCGACCGGCTGCGCCGGATCCTCGAGACGCTGGTGCCGGCCGACGGCGTCGACGACTGGTTCCTGTGCGGCCCGCAGCAGATGGTCGACGAGCTCCGCGGCGTGCTCACCGACCTCGGGGCACGCCGGATCCACACCGAGCTCTTCCACGCCGACCCGGTGCCGCGGGCGCCGGTGGCCGCGCTCGAGGGCGGCGCCGAGGGTGCGGCGGCGGTGACCATCCGCCTCGACGGCCGGGGGTCCGACTTCAGCCTGCGGCCCGACGACGTACCCGTGCTCGAGGCGGCGCTCCGCGTGCGCGCCGACATGCCGTTCGCGTGCAAGGGCGGCGTGTGCGGCACCTGCCGCGCCCGGCTGGTCGAGGGCACCGTGCAGATGGACGTGAACTACGCGCTCGAGCCCGAGGAGATCGAGAAGGGCTACGTGCTCACCTGCCAGTCGCACCCGACGTCCGCCCGGGTCGTGCTCGACTACGACGCATGACCGACGTGCTGCTCGACGCCGTCGTCGAGACGCGCCTGGCATGGTTCTTCCTGCACGACAGCGACGACCGCTTCGGAGTGCTGCCCGACGACGGGGGAGTCGTGGGACAGGCCGTCGAGACCGCCGACGGCGTGTGCATCCTGCTCGGCGACGAGGACGGCAGCGACGAGGTGCCCGTGCGAGTGCGGGTGGTCCGCGACGCGGGTGGCTCGGGCGACGCCAGCGGCGACCTGGTGTTCGACAAGACCCTGTTCCTGTACGGCGCGGGGCTGGTCGTCGAGGACGGGTTCCCCTCGACCCGACACCTGCTCGAGCTCGGGGGACCCGGCCGCGTGCGCGTGCGGCTGTTCCTCGACCTGACGGCGAGCCCGGCCGCCGTGACCGTCGTGCTCGGCGAGCTCGTGCCGGACCGGAGCGTGCTGCCGCCCGTCCCGCTGAGGGAACGCGTCGGCAGGTGGCTCAGGGCGCCGCCGCTAGGGTCGAGGCCATGGAGATTCGCAACCTCGGCAACAGCGGACTGAAGATCTCGGCCATCGCCTACGGCAACTGGCTCACCCACGGCTCCCAGGTCGAGGAGGACGCCGCCCTCGCGTGTGTGCGGCAGGCCCTCGACGAGGGGATCACCACCTTCGACACCGCCGACGTCTACGCCAACACCAAGGCGGAGTCGGTGCTGGGCAAGGCGCTGAAGGGCGAGCGGCGCGAGGGCCTCGAGATCTTCACGAAGGTCTACTGGCCGACCGGGCCGGGCGCCCACAACGACCACGGGCTGTCGCGCAAGCACATCATGGAGTCGATCAACGGCTCGCTGCAGCGGCTCGGCACCGACTACGTCGACCTCTACCAGGCGCACCGGTACGACAACGAGACTCCGCTCGAGGAGACCATGGAGGCGTTCGCCGACGTGGTCCACTCCGGCAAGGCGCACTACATCGGCGTCTCGGAGTGGCGGGCCGAGGAGATCCGTCGCGGCCACGAGCTCGCGCGCGAGCTGCGGATCCCGTTGGTCTCCAGCCAGCCGCAGTACAACATGCTGTGGCGGGTGATCGAGGCCGAGGTGGTCCCGACCTGCGAGGAGCTCGGCATCGGCCAGATCGTGTGGTCGCCGATCGCCCAGGGCGCGCTCACCGGCAAGTACAAGCCGGGGGAGCAGCCGCCGGCCGGGTCGCGCGCCACCGACGAGAAGGGCGGGTCCGACATGATCGCCCGCTGGCTCGACGACGACGTCCTGACGCGCATCCAGCAGCTGGCCCCCATCGCCGAGGAGGCCGGCCTCAGCATGGCTCAGCTGGCCGTCGCGTGGACGCTGCAGAACCCCAACGTCTCGGCCGCGATCATCGGCGCCAGCCGGCCCGAGCAGGTGACCGAGAACGTCAAGGCCGCGGGCGTCGTGCTCGACGCCGCGGCGCTCAAGCAGATCGACGAGATCCTCGACCCGGTCATCGAGCGGGATCCGGAGAAGACCCGGTCGCCGCAGCGTCGGGACTTCTGAGCTGGTCGCGGGACAGGAGCAACGCGCCCCCGGTCGCCAGCACCAGGCCCGCGACGACGGCCGGCCACCACCCGGCGCGTACGTCGTCGCCGAGCAGCGCCACGCCCACCAGGGCCGGGACGAACGTCTGCAGCACGATCAGCGGCGCCGTGACCGAGGAGACCGGTGCCCGCTCCATGCCGAGTGAGTAGAGCCAGAAGGCCACCACGCTGAACGCGGGCACGGCCAGCGCCGCCCCCACCACGAGCGGGTCGACGCTGGCATCCACGCCGCGGACCGCGACGGCCGAGCCGGCGTAGCCGAGGCCGGCGATCGCACCCAGCGCTGCGCCGCCCAGCCCGGAGCCCCAGCGGGCGAGGGCGGCCAGCGCCAGCACCCCGGCGGCGAGAGCGGCGACGAACGGCGGGTGCACGATCACCTCGCCGGGCTCGCCGGAGCCCAACGCGAGCAGCACGAGACCGGCGGTGACCACGGCGAGCGCCGACCAGTGCACCGGCGTGAGCCGCTCGTGCAGCACCATCGACGTCACGGCGGTCACCGGCAGCGACATGGCCACCGTTGCCTGGGCGAGGTAGAGCGGGGTCGTCCAGATCGCCACGGCGTGCAGGACGAAGCCGGCGAGGTACATCGCGACGACCAGGGCGATCGAGCGGGTCGCGCAGCGCCATCGACCAGAAGCCCGTGAGCCGGTCGGCCGACCCGGCGTGACGGCGTACGGCGTGGGCCTGGAGGACCGCGCCGGTGCCGAACAGCACCGCCGCGACGAGACCAGCAGCGATGCCGACGACCACGACGGGCCCCGGTCAGCGGTAGTGCTCGGGCAGATCCTGGCCGATCTTGACCTGGGCCTTGGGCAGGCGCATGAACTTCATCTGGAGCGAACGCATCACGGCGTACGACGTCGTGCCCTTGGGGCTCTCGTCGGGGAACCGGAGGGCGAGCTGGCGCCGCAGCCGGCGACGCATGAGCAGCACGTCGACGAGGACCAGCAGGACGGTGCCGAGCAGGACCGTGTTGCCGATCCCGGCCAGCTGGGGGCTGCCGGAGTAGGTCATGAACATGGTGATCAGCAGCAGCGGCAGCATCAGCTCGATGAAGGAGAACCGGCTGTCGACGAAGTCGCGGACGAACCGCTTGACCGGGCCCTTGTCGCGGGGGAGGTAGTACTTCTCGTCGCCGGTCTTCATCGCCTGGCGGACCTTCTGGCTCTGCTCCGTCCGCTGGGCGCGCTGCGCCTTGGACTGCTCCTTGCGGCTGCGAGGGACCTTGGCGCGCGCCTTGGCGGCGGCCTCGGCCTCCTTGCGGCTCGGGGTCGGACGGCCCTTGCCGCCCACCTTTTCCACGACCGGGGCGGCGGTGGACTCGGACTCGGACTTGTTGCGACGGAACAAGGCGGGAAACCTTCGACGAAATGGTGGGGGCGGGGTCGCCCCCAGACTACCTGTTCGCCCACCCACGGCTCGCGTCGCCGGGAGTGCTCGCACCACCTTGCGTTTGGACCTAGGGTTGTGGGCAACACCGGTGATCACCTGCAAGGAGGGGCGGAATCCCCATGAGTGTCATGAAGCGCATCAGCCTGATCTTCAGGTCCAAGGCCAACAAGGCCCTGGACCGCGCTGAGGATCCTCGCGAGACGCTCGACTACAGCTACCAGCGGCAGCAGGAGCTGCTGGCGAAGGTACGCCGCGGTGTCGCCGATGTCGCGACCAGCCGCAAGCGGGTCGAGCTCCAGGTCAACCAGCTCGAGGCACAGTCGAACAAGCTGCAGGGCCAGGCCGAGAAGGCCATCACCGTCGGGCGTGAGGACCTCGCCCGTGAGGCGCTGACCCGCAAGTCGGGGCTGTCGACCCAGATCAGCGACCTGAAGACGCAGCACGCCCAGCTCCAGGGCGAGGAGGAGAAGCTCACCCTCGCCCAGCAGCGGCTGCAGGCGAAGGTCGAGGCGTTCCGCACCCGCAAGGAGACGATCAAGGCCACCTACACCGCGGCCGAGGCGCAGACCAAGATCAACGAGGCCATGTCCGGGATCGGCGAGGAGATGGGCGACGTCGGCATGGCCATCCAGCGGGCCGAGGACAAGACCGCCCAGATGCAGGCCCGCGCCGGTGCGATCGACGAGCTGCTCGCCTCCGGGGCGCTCGAGGACGTCAGCCAGGTCGGTGGCAGCGACGACATCTCCCGCGAGCTCGACGCACTGAGCTCCGGCACCGACGTCGAGGCCGAGCTGGCCCGGCTGAAGGCGAGCTCGCAGCCGCAGGCGATCGAAGCGTCCGACGAGGGCGACATCCTCCAGGCCGAGGGCGAGAAGACCGCGGAGGGCGGCGAGACGCGATGATCGTCCGGATCCTCGGTGAGGGTCAGTACGACGTCTCCGACGAGGCGATGGATCGGCTCAACGAGCTCGACGCCGCGGTCGAGTCGGCGGTCGAGGCCGGCGACGCCGAGACGTTCAGCAAGGCGCTCGCGGCGCTGCTCGACGGCGTACGCACCGCCGGTGTGGCGCGCGACGCCGAGTCGCTCGACGAGTCCGACCTGATCCTGCCGCCCGCCGACGCGAGCATCGACGACGTCCGCGCGCTGCTGGCCGACGACGGCCTGATCCCGGGCTAGGACGCCCGAGTCACACTGTTCGCATGCCTCGAAGTCGATTCATCAAGGACCGCGGCCTGACCGCGCGCATGACCACTGTCATGTTCCTGCTCGGCCTGCTCTTCGTCGTGCTCATCGTCGGGCTCATGTTCGCCGCGGCGAGCGCGGGCTACTGCGGCTTCGTCTGGCTGATCGGCCTCGCCGGCATCGGCGTCGCGGTCTACCAGTGGTGGAACTCCGACAAGGTCGCCATGAAGGCGATGCGCGCCTACGAGGTGAGCCCCGAGGAGATGCCCGAGCTGCACGGCGTGATCGACCGGCTCTGCGCGCTGGCCGAGATGCCCAAGCCGCGGGTCGGCATCTCCGAGCTCGACATCCCCAACGCCTTCGCCACGGGCCGCTCGCCCGACCGCGCCGTGGTCTGCGTGACCACCGGGATCATGGGCAAGCTGACGCCCGAGGAGCTCGAGGGCGTGCTCGCGCACGAGCTGTCCCACGTCGCCCACCGCGACGTCCTGGTCATGACCGTCGCGTCGTCGGCTGGCATCGTGGCCGGCATGCTCATGCAGGGCTCGCAGTACGGCGCGCTCTTCGGCAGGCGCGACAAGAACGGCGCCGCGTTCTTCTTCATCACCCTGATCATCAGCGTGATCGTGTACGCCGTCAGCTTCTTCCTGCTCCGGCTGCTCTCGCGCTACCGCGAGCTGTGCGCCGACCGCGCGGGCGCCTACCTGACGATGAAGCCGGCCGCGCTCGCGTCCGCGCTGCAGAAGATCAGCGGCGAGATGGCGTCGATCCCCCAGAAGGACCTGCGCGCCAGCCAGGCCATGAACGCCTTCTTCATCGCCCCGGCGATCAGCGGCGCATCGCTCAAGACGCTCACCTCGACCCACCCCAGCCTGGAGCAGCGGCTCGAGCAGCTGGCCCGGATCCAGGCCGAGCTCGGCCGCGGCTGAGGCGCCCCGCTCGATGGGATTCTGGGACGCCGTCCGGGGGCGTCGGAACGTCTCGGGGCCCAACCTCGACGCGCTGTTCGCCGTACCGTCGGCGGCGATCACGCTCCAGACCAGCATCGACCTGATGCCGGTCGGCACCGGGTCGGTGTGCTTCCGCGCCGCTGAGGGCGCGGCGTTCCGGCAGACCCAGGCCGAGGTGGTCGAGCTGATCAACGCCGACCCCGAGGCACCCGACGTGCAGGAGACGACCGACAGCTACGGCTTCACCTGGCTGACCGTCACCCGCGACCCCGGCGACGTACCCGGCATCTGCACCGACCTGCACGCCGTGAACACGGCCCTGGAGGAGCAGGGGTTCGGCTCCGGGCTGCTGTGCACGCTCGTGCCGTTCGCTGACGGCGGCGGGCGCCGGGTGGGCCTGGTGTACCTCTACCGCAAGGGCACGTTCTACCCGTTCGCCCCGAAGAGTGCGGACCAGGGAGCGAACCAGCGCGACAACCTGCTGGAGATCCAGGTCCGCGACGCGCTCGCCGGCGAGCTGCCGGTCGAGAAGGACCTGCAGAGCTGGCTGGCCGTCTGGGGCGCGCCGGGCCTCTGACGCCGCGGCCGGCCCGGCGGTTCGGGGCGGTCTGGCGGTGCCTCACCTGCCTCATGCGCACCAGCGATGAGGCACTCCTGTCACTTGTCAGGGGTTGCAACCCCTGACAAGTGACAGAACCCCCGGCCGGCCGGGGATCGCGACGGGCCCGCCCCGCCGGCGTCCGCTGTGGAGCGCGCGCATGTGGGATGCTCCGGGGCGTGAGCTCACCCGACGAGCTCGCCGCCTTTGCCGGGCAGGTGAGCCACGACCTCAAGAACCCGCTCGCGGGTGTCGCCATGTCGATCGAGCTGGCGCGCGAGGAGGCCGGAGCCTTCGAGGCCGACAGCCCGATCCTGATCTCGCTGCTCGACCGCGCCGGTCGCGGCGCCAACCGGATGCTCGGGATGATCGACGCCCTCCACGCGTACGCCGTCGCCGGTGCTGCCGTCGAGCCGGAGCCGGTCGACCTCGCCGCCATCGTGTCCGAGCTCGACCCGGCGATCGCCGATGGCTCGCTGCCCACCGTCTCGGGCGACGCCGACCAGCTCCGCGTCCTGCTCGCCAACCTGTTCGACAACGCCCGCCGGTTCGCCCGCGAGGGCGTGCCCTCCGAGGTGTCGGTGACGGCCGCGCGAGCCGGTGACACGTGGCGGGTGGAGGTCGTCGACAACGGCCGGGGAGTCCCTGCCGAGGATCGCGAGCGGGTCTTCGAGCCGATGGTGCGGCTCGACAAGACCGAGCCCGGCACCGGTGTCGGCCTGGCGACCTCGCGACGGATCGTGGAGGCGCACGGCGGCCGGATCGGCCTCGATGCGGCACCCGACGGAGGCACGCTCGTCTGGTTCGAGCTGCCGGCGGCGCCCTAGTCCTTGTGTGAGCGCCCCGGCAGGTCCAGCATCCGCTGCAGGGCCACCAGCGCCTCCTGCTCGGTCTGCGGGTCGACCTGGATCTGGTTGACGACCGCTCCGGCGGCGAGCGACTCCATCGCCCACACGAAGTGCGGCAGGTCGATCCGGTTCATCGTCGAGCAGTAGCAGACCGTGCGGTCGAGGAACGAGATGTGCTTGTCGGGGTGCGCGTCGGCCAGCCGCTTCACCAGGTTGAGCTCGGTGCCGATCGCCCAGCTCGACCCGGCGGGCGCGGCCTCGATGGTCTTGATGATGAACTCGGTCGACCCGACGAGGTCGGCCTTGAGCACGACCTCGTGCTGGCACTCGGGGTGCACCAGGATCTGTACGCCGGGGATGGACGCGCGCAGCTCGTCGACGACGTCGGGGGAGAAGCGGCCGTGGACCGAGCAGTGGCCCTTCCAGAGGATCATCCGGGCGTCCCGCAGCTGCTCGACGGTCAGGCCGCCGTTGGGCAGGAGCGGGTTCCAGACGACGCAGTCGTCGAGTGCCAGGCCCGAGCTTGAGCACCGCGGTGTTGCGGCCGAGGTGCTGGTCGGGCAGGAAGAGCACCTTCGCGTCGGGCTTCTGCGCGAACGCCCACTCCAGCGCGACCTCGGCGTTGGACGAGGTGCAGACAGTGCCGCCGTTGCGGCCGGTGAATGCCTTGATGTCGGCCGCGGAGTTCATGTAGGTCACCGGGTACGACGCTGTCGGCGACGCCGGCCTCGACCAGGCGTCCCAGGCGTTCTCGACCTGGTTGATCCGGGCCATGTCGGCCATCGAGCAGCCCGCGGCGAGGTCGGGCAGGATCACCTGCTGGGCCGCGCCGGTCAGGATGTCGGCCGACTCGGCCATGAAGTGCACGCCGCAGAAGACGATGTACTCCGCCTCGGGGCGGCCGGCCGCGTCGCGGGCGAGCTTGAACGAGTCGCCGGTGACGTCGGCGAACTGGATCACCTCGTCGCGCTGGTAGTGGTGGCCCAGGACGAACACCTTGTCGCCCAGCGCCTCCTTGGCCGCCCGGGCTCGCGCCACCAGGTCGGGGTCGGACGCGGCGGGCAGGTCGCCGGGGCACTCGACCCCGCGCTCGGAGGACGCGTCCTTGCCCTGGCCGAGGGGGAGCAGCGGGAGGTCGACGGTGGTCATGCCCTCATCGTATTCGCCCTACAGGAACGTGCCGTGGTGCAGGTACGGCGCCGGCGGCTTCATGTTGCGCAGCGCGAGGAAGCCCTCCTGCGCCAGATCGAGCCGGGCGCTCATCCCGACGTCGATCGCCCACTCGTTGGCGGCGGTGACGTGTCGGACGCCGGTCTGGCCCGTGGTGGAGGCCAGCGCCTCCCACAGCAGCCGCGCCGCCGTCCGTCGGTTGGAGGCCGCGAGCAGGGCGACCGAGCCGTCCGGCTCGACGTACGCGTAGCCGGACCCGGTCGACGTGTCGGACACGACCGGCCGCCACAGGCGCTGCATCACCTCGTGGTCGCGCCCGTGCGCGGCACCCCGGGTGCGCCGGTCGATCGAGTCCATCAGGTCGATGTCGGCAAGCGGTGCCCTCCCGGACCTTCTCGATCACCGGGATCGCCGACCTGTCGACGGTGCCCGACAGCGCCATCTGCGGGTGCAGCGAGAAGCCGGCCTGCCGGTAGCGACGCGTCGCCTTCGGGTCGGCGGAGGAGGCGAGCATCCCGCGCAGGCAGCCGCGCCCGTGGTGGAGGCGCCGCGGCGAGCAGGGCCCGGCCGATGCCCGCGTCCCTGCGCCTGCGGCCGCACGACGTACGTCGCCAGCAGCCACATCAGCTCGCGGGTGTAGGAGGTGACGAAGCCGACCATCCCGTCGGCGTCCTCGGCGACCCAGCAGCCGCCGGGATCGGTGCTGAGGAAGTGCCGCGTGCGCACCATCCAGGCCTGCCCGCGCTCCGGCGAGCGGATCTCAGGAGCGGGTGCTGAGCGCGGCGCGGACCGGATGTCGAGCTCGTGGAACCCCTCGGCGCTGAGCCGCTCCGCGACCGGCACGTCGGCCTCCGTCATGGGCCGGATGGTCGGGTCGGTCACGCCACCACCGTAGGCGGGGGCCAGAATGCCCTCCATGCGTGTTCTGATCGCGCCGGACAAGTTCGCCGGGACGCTCACCGCCGTCGAGGCGACGGCGGCCATGGCCGAGGGGTGGCTGCGGCAGAAGCCCGACGACGAGCTCGACCTCGCGCCGATGTCCGACGGCGGGCCCGGATTCGTCGACGTCCTGAACGAGTCGCGGGGCGGCCGCCTGGTCAGGGTGACCGTGCGCGGCCCGTTCGGGGACCCGGTCCCGGGCGGCGATCCTCCTGGCGGACGAGACGGCGTACGTCGAGAGCGCGCAGGCGTGCGGGATCCACCTCACCCGGGCGACGCGCGCCGAGCTGGCGTCGACGTACGGCGTGGGCGAGCTGGTGCTCGCCGCGATCGACGCCGGCGCCTCCCGGATCGTGGTCGGGCTCGGTGGGAGCGGCTCCAACGACGGCGGGGCCGGGTTCCTCGCGGCGCTCGGCGCGTACGGCGACCGACGCCTCGACGGCGGCGTGGCGGCCCTCGACGGCGTGCAGAAGGTCGAGATCGCCGCGGCCCGGGAGCGGATCGGAGACGTCGAGCTGGTCGCGGCCACCGACGTGGACAACCAGCTGACGGGACTGCTCGGGGCGACCCGGAACTACGGTCCGCAGAAGGGCATCTCCGAGGTGCGGCTGCCGATGGTCGACACCATCCTGAGCGCGTTCGCCGGCGCGGTGGATCGCAAGGCCCGGCTCCAGCCGGGCGCCGGCGCGGCGGGCGGACTCGGCTACGGGCTGCTCGTGCTCGGCGCCACCCGCGAGTCCGGGATCGAGCTGGTGGCCGACGTGGTCGGGCTCGCCGAGCGGGCGGCCAAGGCGGACCTGGTGCTGACCGGGGAGGGTCCTTCGACTTCTCCAGCCGGTCCGGCAAGGTGCCGTACGGCGTCGCCTCGATCGCCGTCCGAGGCGCTGCGGCCCTGCGTCGCGATCGCCGGGCAGGTGCAGGTCGGGGCCCGCGAGATGCGCGCCACTCGGCGTCGAGTCGGCGTACTCCCTCGTGTCGCTGGTGGGGGAGGAGCGGGCGTTCGGCGACCCGTCGGGCGCCGTGGCCGACCTGGCCGCCCGCGTGGCGCGCACCTGGTCCCGCTGAGACGGGTCTCACGGTCAGGAACGCAGGGAATAACCCCGCATGTGCGACCATTGGAACGATTGACCACCGCACCGAGATCACGGGAGCAAGCCACATGACCGAGCAGGTCGAGACCACCGAAGAGCGCCGTACCGACCAGATCAACCTCAGTGGGGTCGCCGCAGCCAAGGTGAAGAGCCTCCTCGACCAGGAGGGCCGCGACGACCTGCAGCTGCGGATCTCCGTGCAGCCGGGCGGCTGCTCGGGTCTGCGCTACCAGCTCTTCTTCGACGAGCGCACCCTCGACGGCGACGTCACCACCGACTTCGACGGCGTGGTCGTCGTGGTCGACCGGATGAGCGTCCCCTACCTCAACGGCGCGATGATCGACTTCGTCGACACCATCGAGAAGCAGGGCTTCACGATCGACAACCCCAACGCCACGGGTTCGTGCGCGTGCGGCGACAGCTTCCACTGATGGCGACCGCGCCAGCCGCCGTCGATCGACGGTGGTTGAGCAGCGACCGCGACGAGGGACGAGGTCGCGACGGGCGTGTCGAAACCCGGTGAGACGCAAGCAGACCCGCAGCCAGCAGCGCAGCCCCCGTCGATCGACGGGGGCCGTCTTGTCGCTGACCGGCGTCAGTCCAGATGCAGGTGCAGCGCGTTGGCGAGCCGGGCGGCCGCCTTGCTGACCTCGATGTCGCGCTTGGGGACCTCGCGGGGGAACTCGTCGAAGTGGATGCTGGGGGCCGGCTCCACCGCCGCGCGCGCGGCGCGCTCGAGGCGGGGCAGGTGCAGGTTGCGACCGGTCGCCCGGCAGTCGGCACTCATCTGCTCGGGCGTCGCGAAGTCGTCGTAGGAGAGACGGCTGGGATCGCTCATGACTCGACGGTAAGGGCTACCCACGGGTACTCCTAGCAAGGCCTTCGCGGTCCGCCGGTAGTGTCCGCGGCCATGTCGTTGCTCATCACGGGGTCGATCGCCACGGATCACCTGATGTCCTTTCCGGGCCGCTTCTCCGACTCCCTCGTCGTGGACCAGCTCGACAAGCTCTCGGTCTCGTTCCTGGTCGAGGACCTCGAGGTACGCCGCGGCGGGTGCGCGGCCAACATCTGCTTCGGCCTCGGCAACCTCGGCCTCGAGCCGGTGCTGGTCGGCGCGGTCGGCGAGGACTTCGTCGACTACCGCGCCTGGCTCGAGCGGCACCACGTCGACTGCGGCTCGGTCCACGTCTCGCAGACCCGGCACACCGCGCGGTTCGTGTGCACCAACGACAGCTCGCACGCCCAGATCGCGTCCTTCTACGCCGGCGCGATGAGCGAGGCGCGCGAGATCGAGCTCAAGCCGATCGCCGACCGGGCGGGCGAGCCCGACTACGTGCTGGTCGGTCCCAACGACCCCGAGGCGATGCTGCGGCACACCGACGAGTGCCGCTCAGCGGGGCTACCGGTTCGTGGCCGACCCGTCCCAGCAGCTCGCGTTCAGCGACGGCGAGCTGATCCGGCCGCTGATCGACGGCGCGGACATCCTGTTCTCCAACGAGTACGAGGCCGCGCTGATCACCCAGAAGACCGGCTGGTCGGCCGAGGAGGTGCTCGCCCGGGTCGGCACCTGGGTGGTGACGCTGGGGGCCGCCGGCGTACGCATCGACCGCAAGGGCGAGGAGTCGATCACGGTCGAGGCGGTCCCGGAGATCCGGAAGGTCGAGCCGACCGGCGTGGGCGACGCCTTCCGCGCCGGCTTCCTGGCCGCCCTGACGTGGGGACTTTCGACGGAGCGCGCCGCGCAGCTCGGCTGCCTGCTCGCGGTCTACGTCGTGGAGCAGGTCGGCACGCAGGAGTACACCCTGTCCCGGTCGGCGTTCCTGGCCCGCTGCCGGCTGACGTACGGCGACGAGGCGGTCGCCGACATCGAGCCGCACCTGCAGACGATCCGGCCCTAGGGCGTCCCTGCGCGCCTTCACGCAGCAGTGTCCGGGCTCGGGCTCCAGCCGCGCGTGCACGCCCGTCGCAGCCGAGCCCGTCGGCCACCCCCTGCACGAACGCGCGGTTGAGACCGCAGACCAGCGCGGTGTGGGTGCGGGCGAGTGCGTCGAACGGGCAGTTGGCGAGCAGCACCGTGTCGTCCTCGAGCCGCGGCTCGTAGCCCTGGCCGGCCAGCACCTCCGTGAAGCGGGTCAGGTCGCCCGGGGCCGCGGCCTCGCCGATCGAACGCCCGGCGGCTGCGGCGCCGCCTCGTCGATCGCCTCCTCCAGGGGGGCCGGTCCCGACCGGGCCCGCTCGATGCCGCTGGCGAGGATGGCGCCGACCAGGTCGTAGCTGCGCTCGGGCAGGGAGACCGCCCACTCGCGATCGGCGCGCCGGTAGAGCTTGCTGGGCCGACCCGCGCCCGGGCCGGTGCGACCGGTCAGGCGGCGGAACTCGGCCTCCAGCAGCCCGGCCTCGACCAGCCGGTCGAGGTGGAAGTTGGCGGTGTGCTGGGCCAGCCCGACCGCGGACGCCGCCTCCTCGCGCCCGACCGGCTCCGGGCGGGACACGACGTACTCGTAGAGCGCGCGGCGGGTCGGGTCCGCCAGCGCCGCGACGCCGGTCGCCTGGGTGCCGAGGTCCACGGTGCCTCCTCCCGCTCTCTAAAAGAGAAATCTGTTGACGCAATGGTGGCACAGTCTCTAACGTGCGTACATGGCTCTTTTAGAAATGGTGAGCGGGCGGGGAGACGGCGTCGACCTCGCCGCCGCCGAGGCGGCGGCCGCGGACCTGCTGACCGCGCTCGGGATCGACGTCCGCGCCGAGTCGACCCGCGAGACGCCCGGCCGGATGGCCCGCGCGTTCGCCGAGATGCTCACCCCGCCCGAGTTCGAGATGACGACGTTCCCCAACGACGAGGGGTACGACGAGCTGGTCCTGGTCGAGGACATCCCGGTGCAGTCGCTGTGCGAGCACCACATGCTGCCGTTCGTGGGCGTCGCGCACGTCGGCTACCTGCCGGGCGAGCGGATCCTGGGGCTCTCCAAGCTGGCGCGGACGGTCGAGTACCACTGCCGGCACGCGCAGACCCAGGAGCGGCTGACCCAGCGGGTCGCCGACCATCTCCGGCATAGTCTGGCGGCCAAGGGCGTGGGCGTCGTGATCGAGGCCGAGCACACCTGCATGACCCTGCGCGGTGCGCGGGTACCTGGCTCGCGGACCGTCACGTCGGCGCTGTTCGGGCGGCTGCGCGACGATCCCGCGACGCGCGGGGAGTTCCTGGCGTTGACCCGGACCGGAAGGTGATTCACATGAGCATGGTGATCGTCGGGGGCGGACTGGCCGGGGCCAAGGCCGTCGAGGAGCTGCGCGAGCGGGGGTACGACGGGTCGCTCACGCTGCTCGGCGCCGAGCCGCACCTGCCCTACGAACGCCCGCCCCTGTCCAAGAGCGTGCTGCTGGGGGAGAAGGAGCCCGACAGCACGAAGGTCCACGACGCCGCCTGGTACGCCGACCACGACGTCGACCTGCGCACCTCGGCCACGGTCACCGGGGTCGACGTCGCGCGGCAGGTCGTCACCACGGGCGACGGCGAGGTGGGCTACGACAAGCTGCTGCTCGCGACCGGCTCGGAGCCACGTCGGTTCGCGGCGGCCGACGACAGTGGCGCCCGGGTGGCCTACCTGCGCACCCTCGACGACTGCGCCGCCCTGCGCGCCGCTCTGCAGGAGCAGCCGCGCGTGGTGATCGTGGGCGCCGGCTGGATCGGGCTCGAGGTGGCCGCCGCGGCACGCACGATCGGCTGCGAGGTCACCGTGGTCGAGCCGCAGTCGCAGCCCCTGCTGGGCGTGATGGGCGAGCGGATCGGTGCGACGTTCGCCGACCTGCACCGGGCGCACGGCGTGGACCTCCGGCTCGGGACGTCCGTCGAGGCGGTCGAGCAGGACCGCGTGGTGGTCTCGGGCGGCGAGGCGGTCCCGGCGGGGCTGGTCGTCGTGGCCGTCGGCGCCGCACCGCGGCTCTCGCTCGCCGAGGGCGCCGGCCTGGCCACCGGGAGCGGCGTGCTGGTCGACGCCCGGCTGCGCACGGCAGACCCCCACGTGTACGCCGCCGGCGACATCGCCGACCACGACCACCCCGTGCTGGGGCACCGCGTCCGCGTGGAGCACTGGGACAACGCCATCGAGCAGGGCAAGGTCGCGGCCCGCAACATGCTGGGCGAGGACGTCGCCTACGAGCGGGCGCCGTACTTCTTCACCGACCAGTACGACCTCGGCATGGAGTACGTCGGCCACGCGCCGAAGGAGCACACCGACAGCGTGGTCGTGCGCGGCGACCTCGCGGAGGTCAAGGGGATCGTGGCGTGGCACGACCGGGGCACGGTGCTGGCGGCCATGCACGTCAACGAGTGGGACGCCACCGACGACCTGCGGTCCCTGCTGGGGCGCAGCGTCGACCTGGCGCGGTTCGAGGACCCGTCGGTCCCGCTGTCCGACCTGGTCGGCTGAGCCGTCAGCTGAGGCGGCGGACGAGGTAGCGCGGCGTGCCGTCGGCAGCCTCGTCCTCGCCGACGTACTCGTGGCCGCGCATGCGGCACCACGCCGGTACGTCGACGCGGGCCGCAGCGTCGGTCGAGGCGAGGGCGATCACGCCGCCGGGCTCGACGTCGGTGAGCCGCTTGTTCAGCTCGATCACCGGCTTCGGGCAGACCATCCCGCGGCAGTCGAGCTCGAGGTCGACAGCTATCGGCCCAGTCATGACAGCTCCTTCCGGATGGTCGCGACCACGTCGGGCAGGGCGGCCAGGAAGGCGTCGACCTGCTGGTCGGTGGTGTCGCGGGTCAGCGAGACGCGGACGTTGCCGTGGGTGAGCACGCCCATCGCCGCCAGCACGTGGCTCGGCTCGAGCGTCGAGGCGGTGCAGGCCGACCCGCTGGCGACGCCGAACCCGCGGCGGTCGAGCTCGGTCACCAGCGCCTCCCCGTCGACGTACAGGCAGGAGAACGTGACCAGGTGGGGGAGTCGGTCGACGCGGGTCGCCGACCACCTCGACGTCGGGGATCTCGGCCACCGCGGCACGGATCCGGTCGACGAGGGAGTGCTGGCGGGCGTTGACGGCGTCGCGCTCGGCGACGACGGCCTGCAGCGCCGCGGCGGCTGCCAGGGCGGCGGGGACGTTCTCGAAACCGGTGGTGCGCTCGTCGATCCGGTCGTCGCCCGGGAACGGGTTCTCCCAGCGCACGCCCTTGCGAACGACCAGGACGCCCACGCCGGCCGGGCCGCCCCACTTGTGCGCCGACCCCGCGACGGCCGACCAGCCGTCGGGCAGCGGGAGCCGGCCCATGGAGGCGCAGGCGTCGACGAACAGGGGTACGCCGTCGGGCAGGGCAGCGGCGACCTCCGTCGACCGGCTGGAGGGTGCCGACCTCGTGGTTGGCCGACTGGACGGCCACGACCCCCGTGCTGCGCCTTGGACGTCGATCGGGCTCGACGCGACCGAGGCGGTCGACGGGGACGCTCTCGACCGCTCGCGCCGGCCCAGCGGGCGGCGTGGAGCACAGCGGAGTGCTCCACCGCGGAGTGGACGATGCGCCGACCGCGACCGCCGGCAGCAGGCCCGAGCAGCCCGCGGTGCACGGCGTCGGTGCCGGACGCGGTGAAGGTGACCTCGTCGGGTCGCACGCCGAGGCACTCGGCGACGACGGCCCGGGCGTTGTCGAGCAGCAGTCGCGCCGACCGGGCGGGGCCGTGGAGGCGCCGGGGATCGGCGTACCCCTGGGCGAGCGCGGCCTGGAACGCGTCCCGCGCGGCCGGGTGCAGCGCCTCGGAGGACGCCGAGTCGAGGTACGCGGGAGCGGGGCCGGCCGGGCCCTCCTCGCCGTTCGTCACACCCGGAACATATGCCACATCGCGACCCGCTTCGAGACGACCCCGTCGACACAGGGGCCGCCCGGGGTGCCCCGCCCCATCATCTGCGGTGTGATTCCGATAGTGTTCGAACAGTCGTGATCGCCGAAGAGAGAGGCTCGTTCGTGGGTCCGCATATCCACCAGCGTGCGACCGGGTTCCTGCGACGCGCGGCCCTCCTGGCCGCTCTCGGATCCCTCGTCCTGTTGGCCGGCTGCTCGGCCGACGAGTGGCGGAACGGCGCCATGCCCGACCCGGCCACGGAGCAGGCCGACCACATCTTCTTCCTGTGGCGCTACGCCTGGATCGCGGCGCTGATCACCGGCGTCATCGTCTGGGGCCTGATCTTCTGGGTGATCTTCCGCTACCGCCGCCGGCACGCCGACGAGATCCCGATCCAGACCCGCTACAACCTGCCGCTCGAGATCTTCTACACGATCGCGCCGATCATCATGGTGGTCGTGTTCTTCAACGCGACCGTCAAGGCGCAGAACGCCGTCCTGGAGGACACCCGAGAAGACCACGTCGTCAACGTCGTGGGCCAGCAGTGGTCGTGGACGTTCAACTACACGAACGAAGAGGCCACCGGCGGCGAGGGCACCAACGTCTACGAGTCCGGCACCGCCAGCGACATCCCGACGCTCGTGCTGCCGGTCGACCAGACGACCCAGTTCAACCTCTACTCGCCCGACGTGATCCACTCCTTCGGCATCCCGGCGTTCCTGATGCGGATGGACGTCATCCCCGGCCGGATCAACCACTTCGAGGTCACGCCCGACACCGAGGGCACGTTCAAGGGCAAGTGCTACGAGCTCTGCGGCGCCTACCACTCCCGGATGCTCTTCAACGTCGAGGTGGTCAGCCTCGACGAGTTCGAGCAGTACCTGCGTGACCTGCAGGAGGCCGGCCACGAGTCCGAGGAGCCGGTGACCGGCGGCAGCCAGGCCTACACGCCGGAAGGGCTCGGCGAGCACAGCGAGGAGGGCGCGGAATGACCGCGACAGCAGCGCACCCGACGACCACGACCGGCCGCAAGCCGCTGGGTCAGCAGGTGGTCCGGATCCTCACCACCACCGACCACAAGCTGATCGGCAAGCTCTACCTCGTGCACGTCGTTCGCCTGGTTCATGGTCGGCGGCCTGATGGCGATGCTGATCCGCTCCGAGCTGGCCTACCCCGGACAGCAGGTCGTGAACGAGGAGCTGTACAACCAGCTCTTCACGATGCACGGCACGATCATGCTGCTGCTGTTCGCGACGCCGCTGTTCTTCGGCTTCGGCAACGTCGTGATGCCGCTCCAGATCGGCTCGCCCGACGTCGCGTTCCCACGCCTGAACATGCTCAGCTACTGGCTGTTCCTGTTCGGCGGCCTGATCGCCGCGTCCGGCTTCCTCACCCCGATGGGCGCCGCCGACTTCGGCTGGTTCGCCTACACGCCGCTCTCCGACGCCGTACGGTCCCCGGGCGTCGGCGGCGACCTCTGGGTGATGGGCCTGTGGATGGCCGGTCTCGGCACCATCCTGGGTGCGGTCAACTTCATCACCACGATCATCTGCATGCGCGCGCCCGGCATGACCATGTTCCGGATGCCGATCTTCGTCTGGAACACCCTGGTCACCAGCCTGCTGGTGCTGATCGCGTTCCCGGTGCTGGCCGGCGCGCTGCTCTCGCTCGAGGCCGACCGGCTGCTCGGTGCCCACGTCTTCGACGCGGCTCACGGCGGCGCCATCTTGTGGCAGCACCTGTTCTGGTTCTTCGGGCATCCCGAGGTCTACATCATCGCGCTGCCGTTCTTCGGCATCGTCACCGAGATCCTGCCGGTCTTCAGCCGCAAGCCGATCTTCGGCTACGTCGGCCTGGTCGGCGCGACGCTCGGCATCGCCATCCTGTCCGTCGCCGTGTGGGCGCACCACATGTTCGTCACCGGCGCGGTCGACCTGCCGTTCTTCTCCGGCATGACCTTCCTGATCGCCGTACCGACCGGGGTGAAGTTCTTCAACTGGATCGGCACGATGTGGGGGGGAAGTCTGTCCTTCGACACCCCGATGCTGTGGTCGCTCGGCTTCCTCACGACGTTCCTCTTCGGCGGCCTGACCGGCATCATCCTGGCCAGCCCGCCGCTGGACTTCGCGGTCTCCGACTCCTACTTCGTGGTCGCGCACTTCCACTACGTCGTGTTCGGCACCGTCGTGTTCGCGATGTTCGCGGGCTTCTACTTCTGGTGGCCGAAGATGACCGGCCGGATGCTCGACGAGCGGCTCGGCAAGGTGCACTTCTGGCTGCTGTTCGTGGGCTTCCACCTCACGTTCCTGGTGCAGCACTGGCTGGGTGTCGAGGGCATGCCCCGGCGGTACGCCGACTACCTCCCCGACGACGGCTTCACGTTCCTGAACCAGGTGTCCACGATCGGCGCCTTCCTGCTCGGCGCCTCGACCCTGCCGTTCCTCTACAACGTCTACATCTCGCGGCGGGCCCCGCTCGTCGAGGTCGACGACCCGTGGGGCTGGGGCCGCTCGCTGGAGTGGGCGACCAGCTGCCCGCCGCCGCGCCACAACTTCGTGACGATCCCGCGGATCCGCTCGGAGTCGCCGGCCTTCGACCTCCACCACCCCGAGGTGGCCGCGATCGAGCTGGAGGAGAACGAGGCCGCGCGCGAGGGCAAGCCCGCTGACGCGCCCGACATGGAAGGCCGCGAAGAGCTCATCGACGAACGCCGCGGACATGACGGCGACAACCCGGAGGGGACCGCCCGATGAAGGCCGAGGCCTGGATCTTCGGGATGACGACCGCGTTCTTCGTGGTCGTCAGCCCGGCTTACTGGTTCATCACCTACGACTGGACCGGCACCTCCGCGCTCACGATGACGACGCTGCTCGCGGGCATGATGACGCTCTACCTCGGCTTCCACGCGGCCAAGATGGACCCGCGCCCCGAGGACCGCAAGGACGGCGAGATCGCCGACGGCGCGGGTGAGCTCGGCTTCTTCCCGCCGTACTCCTGGTGGCCGATGTGGTGCGGGCTGACGCTCGCGGTGATCGTCTACGGCACCGCCCTCGGCCTGTGGTGGCTGCTGATCATCGGCGGCGCCCTCGGGGCGCTGGCGCTGAGCGGGTGGGTGTTCGAGTACTACCGCGGGGAGCACGCCCACTGAGCGGGGCCTCCTGGGCCCCCTGAGACGCGTGAGCGCACACACGTCGCGTCGAATCGGTCGTTTCGGGCCCAGCCGTTAGGCTTTGTGGAGTACGCCGTCCGCTGTCCTCCACGGGGAGTTCCGCATGACCAAGGGTCGCCTCCGCACGTCCGTGCCCAGGCCGCGAGTCAACCGCGCCCTCGTCGGCGCGCTCGCGCTCGGCCTCGCCGCGGCCGCCCTGAGCGCCTGCGACGCCGATGACGTCGTGTCCGGCGGGTCCTCCGCCGAGGAGACCGACGCACCCACGCCCGACGTACCCGCCGTCAAGGTGAAGACCAACGTCTCGAAGGCCCAGGACGTCGCCGTCGACACCACGGTCGAGGTCACCGCCGCCAACGGCACGCTGAGCAAGGTCCAGCTGACCTCGTCAGAGGGCAAGGTCGCGGGTGAGCTGAACCCCGCCGGCACCGGCTGGAAGTCCACCGCGCGCCTCGAGCCGGGCGTCGACTACAAGGTCCGCACGACCGCCGAGGACGGGTCCGGCGAGTCGGTCACCAAGACCTCGCGCTTCCACACCCAGGACCTCACCCTCGACCAGCAGACCTACCCCTCCGTGGCGCCGTTGCAGGGCGAGACCGTCGGCGTCGGGATGCCGGTGATCGCGACGTTCGACGTCGCCGTCCAGGACAAGGCCGCGTTCGAGAAGCACATGAACGTCTCCTCGACGCCCGAAGCAGCCCGGCGCCTGGCACTGGATCAGCGACAACGAGGCGCACTGGCGGCCGAAGAAGTACTGGCAGGCCGGCACCGACGTCAGCGTCGACATCGACGTCAACAGCGTCGACGCCGGCAACGGCGTCTACGGCCAGGAGAGCCGCAAGGTCGACTTCACGGTCGGCGACGCCAACATCTACCGGGTGAACGCGCAGACGCACCAGCTGAAGGCGTTCTCCAACGGCAAGCTGCTGCGCACGATCCCGATCACCACCGGCAAGCCCGGCTTCACCACGCGCTCCGGCGTGAAGGTGATCATCGAGAAGTTCGACACCAAGCGGATGAACTCCGAGACGGTCGGCATCGCCCAGAACGACCCCGAGGCCTACGACATCGACGACGTGAAGTGGGCGATGCGGGTGACGTACTCCGGCGAGTTCCTCCACGCCGCCCCGTGGTCGGTGGGCTCCCAGGGCTACGCCAACGTCTCCCACGGCTGCACCGGCATGAGCACCGAGAACGCCGGCTGGCTCTACAGCATCTCCAAGCGCGGTGACGTCGTCGAGTACACCGGCACCGACCGCCAGATGACCCTCACCAACGGCTACGGCGACTGGAACGCCTCCTTCGCCGACTACCGCAAGGGCTCCGCCCTCAGCTGACAATCGCTGACCCGCCAGAAGTTCTGGCGGGTCACCGTGTATCCACAGGCACGAATCAGAGCGATTGTCGGGCAGTGGTCCGGGGACGCTCTCGGCATGGACACGAGCCGCTGGTCGAGGCACTGCCCGCTAGCGACCGTGCCGTTCACGACGCGCGATGGCTCGCGGACCTGCGGCGTCAGCCGGCATCGACTCGACCGTTGGGTTGCCGATGGAGTCCTGCGACACCCGACTCCGGGGCGTCTTCCACTTCGCGAGCATCGTGGACGATCTCGAGCTGCGGCTGGCGATCCTGCGGCTCGTCGTACCTCCCGACTGTGTCGTCACCGACCGGACCGCAGGATGGCTGTGGGGAGCCAACATGATCCTGGCGCCGAATGATCACCTTCAGGTGCCACCGGTGCACGTCTTCTCCCCGCCCGGCTACCGCCTGCGCAACGGACTGGTATCAAGTGGCGAGCGGATGCTCAGTGCTGCCGATGTCGCGTCTGCTCGGCGGTCTGCGGGTCACCACGCCGCTTCGCACAGCGTGCGATCTTGGGCGGTTGCTTCACAAGGATCAGGCGCTGGCCGCCATGGACTCGCTGTGCCGGGTCGGCGCGTTCGACGTGTCTCGACTTCTCAGCGAGGTGTCGCGGTTCAAGGGGTATCGGGGCGTGATCCAGCTGCGTGCACTGGCACCGCTCGTCGACCCGGGGGCCGAGTCTCCACCCGAGAGCATCCTACGGCTGCGTTGGTTGGAGGCGGGCCTGCCACGCCCTCAGTGCCAGTTCCCGATCCGACGTCCGCATGGCGGCACATGGCGGCTCGACCTGGGTATCGCGGCCCGAGCGTTCGCGGCGGAGTACGACGGCGAGGCGTTCCACACCGACGCGGACGCGGTTCATGATCGTGAGCGCCGCGAGTGGCTGCTGCCAGAGCGAGGGCTGGACGATCGTCGTGGTCCGCAAGAGGAACCTCTTCGGGCGCGACCAGGACGTCGAGTCCTTGCTGCGCCAAGGCTATGCAGGCACGCGCTCCGTGCCCTGAAATGACGCTGACCCGCCAGAACTTCTGGCGGGTCAGCGTGCTCAGTGTCAGTGCTGGCGGAGCTCTTCGCCCTCGACGGCGTGGTGGCCGTCGAACTGGTGGCCGTCGGCCGGGTGGTCGAGGCCGGCCTGGAGCTCGTGCTCGTGCTCGGCGTGGTGGTGGCCCTCGTCGAGCTCCTCGTGGGTCGGCTTCTGCACGTTGTTCTCGAACATGCCGCGCGAGAGGCGGGCCCGGATCCGGGCGGCGCGCGAGCCGGGAGCGCGTACGCCGTTGCCGTCGGCCGTCGACTCCAGCTCGTACACCTCGTCGCGGTCGCGAGCGGTGAGGGTGTACGCGCGGGCGTCGCTGATCGGCAGATGGCGCTCGGAGTAGCCGCCCTCGGGGGAGCGCATGATGATGCCGGTCTCGTAGCCGTGCAGCAGCTTGTCGTTGTCGGAGCGCTGCAGCGAGATGCACCAGCGCCGGGTCAGGAAGAACACGATCGGCGGGATGACCCAGATCGCGCCCCGCATGAAGTAGGTGATGTAGTTCAGGTTGAGATCGAACAACACCGCGATCAGGTCGTTGCCGCCCGCGGCCCACAGCAGGCCGTAGAGCGTGATCATCGCCGACAGGAAGGCGGTGCGGGTCGGCGCGTTGCGCGGGCGCTGGAGCAGGTGGTGCTCGCGCTTGTCACCGGTCACCCACGCCTCGAGGAACGGCCACGCGAGCACGAGCGTGAGCAGCAGGATCGGGGCGACCTGACCCGGGACCAGGACGTTCCAGGACCACGTCGTGCCCCAGATATGGGTCTCCCAGCCGGGCATGATCCGCAACAGGCCCTCGGCGATGCCCATGTACCAGTCGGGCTGCGAGCCGGCCGTCACCTTCGACGGGTCGTAGGGGCCGTACTTCCACACCGGGTTGATGGCGAGCAGGCCACCCATCAGCGCGGTCACGCCGAAGACGATGAAGAAGAACCCGCCGGCCTTGGCGGCGTACACCGGGAGCATCGGGAAGCCCACGACGTTCTTCTCGGTGCGGCCGGGACCGGGCCACTGGGTGTGCTTGTGGTAGACGAGCAGCAGCATGTGGGCAGCGATCAGCGCCAGGATCAGCCCCGGGATCAGCAGCACGTGGGCGATGTAGAGCCGCGGGATGATCACTTCGCCGGGGAACTCGCCGCCGAACATGAAGAACGACATGTACGAGCCGACCACCGGCGTCGCCTTGACCAGGCCGTCGGCGATCCGCATGCCCGTGCCGGAGAGCAGGTCGTCGGGCAGCGAGTAGCCGGCGAAGCCCTCGAGGATGCCCATCAGGATCAGCAGGCCGCCGATCACCCAGTTGAGCTCGCGCGGCTTGCGGAAGGCGCCGGTGAGGAAGACGCGCATCATGTGCACGAACATCGCGGCGATGAACAGCATCGCGGACCAGTGGTGCATCTGGCGCACCAGCAGGCCACCGCGTACGTCGAACGAGATGTCGAGCGTCGACGCGTAGGCCTGGGACATGTGGATGCCCCGGAGCTGGTCGTAGGAGCCTTCGTACTGGACCTCGGCCATGGACGGCTGGAACCAGAGCGTCAGGAAGACACCGGTGAGCAGGAGTACGACGAAGCTCCACAGCGCGATCTCGCCGAGCATGAAGGACCAGTGGTCCGGGAAGACCTTCCGGATCTGCTTCTTCATGGCCGTGCCGAGCCCGAGCCGGTCGTCGGCCCAGGTGGCGATCGCACCGGCCGGGCCGGGCTTCTTGGCGGTCGCGGCGGTGCCGGCGTTGCTGGAGGCGACCTTGCTGGTGTCAATGCTCAATTGGAGTCACGCTCCCAGAAGCTCGGTCCCACGGGTTCGGTGAAGTCGCTCTGAGCCACAAGATACCCCTCCGAGTCCACCTCGATCGGCAGCTGGGGGAGCGCCCGGGCGGCCGGGCCGAACACGACCCGGCCGGCGTCGGCCAGGTCGAAGGTGGACTGGTGGCAGGGGCACAGGAGGTGGTGGGTGGTGCGCTCGTACAGCGAGATCGGGCAGCCCACGTGGGTGCAGATCTTCGAGTAGCACATCACGCCCTGGACCGACCAGTCGTCGCGTCCCGGGCCGGGGGTGATGTCCTGGGGCTCGATCCGGACCAGGATGACGGCGGCCTTGGACTTGGCCACCTGCAGGTCAACGCCCTCGATCAGCGGCTCGCCCTCGTCGTTGGTCGCGAAGATCGCGGCCGGCTCGGCGTTGATCAGGTCGCCGATCTCGAGGTCGGAGGCCTTGATCGGCGTGCCGACGACGTCGCGGACAACCCGCTCGCCCTTGGTCCAGAGCGTGTGCTCGAGGCCGGCGCCGGGGATGCCGCTGTCGTTCACCTGGTTGGGCGTCGGGCCGAGGTCGCGGAGCATGATGACCGCCGGCGCCAGCAGCACCGTCACGGCGCCCAGCAGCGAGTTGCGGACCAGCGGGCGGCGTCCGATCCCGGACTCCTCGATCCCGGCGGACACGGCTGCCAGCGTCTCCTGACGGTCCTCGTCGGAGGACCGCGCAGGGTGGCGGTACTCGATGATCTCGTGGTCGGACATCAGCTTGCGGGCCCACTGGATGACGCCGATGCCGATGAACAGCAGGGCCCCGCCGAGGGTCAGTGCCGAGGGCGACGTTGGACGCGCCGAGCCCGAGGAAGACGTCGGGGTCTCCGCCGATGTCGAGCGTGAAGTACGCCACCACGAAGAGGACGGCGCACACCGTCGAGAGGAAGAACATGAACGCGACCTGGCGCTCGGCGCGCTTCTCGGCCTTCGGGTCGACGTCGGTCGGCCGCCAGACGTGGGCCGGCAGGCCCGGGTTGGCGATCGGCTCGGCGGGCGGCTCCGAGGAGTCCACCACGTCGGGAGGACGCTCGTGATCGTGGTCGATGGTCATGCTGCTGCCTCCGGCTCAGCCTTGTCCTTCTTCGAGCGGGTGGTGTGTGCCGCGATCCAGATGGCGAAGGCCACGCACCCTCCGATGCCGACCAGCCAGGCGAACATGCCCTCGCTGACCGGACCGATGCCACCCATCCCGAACCCGCCGTACTCGGGAGTCTCGTCCAGCGACTCGAGGTAGGCGATCACGTCGCGCTTCTCGTCGGGGGTGAGGTTGGTGTTGGAGAAGTTCGGCATGTTCTGCGGACCGGTCAGCATCGCCTCGTAGATGAAGCGCGGCTCGACCCCGCGGATCTTGGGGGCGTAGCCGCCCTCGGGCATGGCGCCACCCGAGCCTGCGAAGTTGTGGCAGGCGGTGCAGTTGGTCAGGAAGATCTGGCCACCGCGGCTGACGGCCTCCTCGCGCTCCTCGTCGGTCATGCCCTCGGTGCTGTAGTCGGACTCGTCGGGGATGGCCGGGCCGGGGCCGAGGGAGGCGACGTACGCCGCGAGGGCGGCCACCTCCTCCTCGGAGTACGCCGGCCGCTTGCGCGGCGCCTGCGCGCCGGGCTGGGCCATGGGCATCCGGCCGGTGCTGACCTGGAAGTCGACCGCTGCCGCACCCACACCCGCGAGCGGCGGGCCGAGCTGGTTGCCGTTCTCGGTGCGGATGCCCTCGCCGTTCTGGCCGTGGCAGAAGGAGCAGCCCACCAGGAACAGCTCGCGACCCTTGGCGACCATCTCGGCGTCGGTCTCCTCCTGCTGTGCCTGCGCGGGCGCGAGCACGGCGTACAGCCCACCGGAGAGCAGGAGGCCGAGGAGCAGCAGGACGAGTCCTGCGAGCGGGACCACGGCGATGCCGTGAGAGCCGACCGGCGGAGCGGTTCAGGAGACGCACATCGATTCCTTGGGGTTCCGGGGGTTGGCAGCCGCTACTGGACGAGGTAGATGGTCGCGAAGAGTCCGATCCAGACCACGTCGACGAAGTGCCAGTAGTAGGACACGACGATGGCGCTGACGGCCTGCTCGTGGGTGAACCTGCGGGCGATGTAGGTGCGTCCGAGGACGAACAGGAAGGCGATGAGTCCGCCGGTCACGTGGAGGCCGTGGAAGCCGGTGGTGAGGTAGAACATCGTGCCGTACGCCGAGTCCTGGATGGTCACGCCTTCCTGGACCAGCGCGGCGTACTCGGTGGCCTGGCCGCCGATGAAGACCGCACCCATGACGTAGGTGAGGATGAACCACTCGCGCAGGCCCCAGCCGCCGACGTTGAACACCGAACCGGAGCGGCCGACCTGACCCCGCTCGGCCGCGAAGACCCCCATCTGGCAGGTGAGCGAGGAGAGCACCAGGATCGTGGTGTTCACGGCGGCGAACGGGACGTTCAGCAGGGCGGTGTTCTCGGCCCAGAGGACCTCGCTGACGGCGCGGATCGTGAAGTACGACGCGAACAGCGCCGCGAAGAACATCAGCTCGCTGGAGAGCCAGATGATCGTCCCGACGCTGACCATGGACGGTCGGTCGTGATGCCCGTGCAGTCGTGATGCCGGAATCGCCGTTGCTGTCGCCACGGGCCTCATTATGTCGGTACTCCTCGCCGAGGGCACCCCGGGGGGACGTGTGTCTCGTGGTCATAGAGTTCACAGAGTGGTGGGCAGCGCGATGACGGTGGTTCCGGACCTTCCGAGGTTCACCGCCGGGCAGGTTTTCGAGCAGTGGTCGCTCGAGCCGATCCCGTTCGTCATCACCGTCTGGGCGGTCGGTCTCTACCTCTTCGGCGTGTACAAGCTGAGGCGCCGGGGCGACCGCTGGCCGGTCGGCCGGACCATCGCGTTCGTCCCCGTCGGGATGGGCGTCTTCTTCTTCGCGACGACCTCCGGGCTGGCGGCGTACGACACGACGCTGCTGAGCGTCCACATGGTCCAGCACATGCTGCTGTCGATGGTGGTGCCGCTGTCGCTCGCGCTCGGCGCGCCGATCACCCTCGCCCTGCGGACGCTGCCCGCCCGGCCGCGCGCGTGGCTGCTGGTGGCGCTGCACTCGCGGGTCGCGAAGGTGCTGTCCTTCCCGCCCCTCACGTTCCTCCTGTACGTCGTCTCGCCGTGGGCGCTGTACTTCTCGGGGTGGTACGAGGCGTCCCTGCAGTCGACGTACGTCCACGAGATGATGCACCTCCACCTGGTGCTGGTGGGCTCGCTGTTCTTCTGGCCGCTGGTGGGCGTCGACCCGGTGCCGGGCCGGGTGAGCTACCCGTTCCGGGTGCTGCTGGTGGTGCTGACGCTGCCGTTCCACGCCTTCCTGGGCGTCACGATCATGGGGCAGGAGGCGCTGCTGGGCGGCGGCTGGTACCCCGCTCTCCACGACGGGCCGATGGGCTCCTGGCTGCCCGACCCGCTCGACGACCAGCACCTCGCGGGCGGGATCCTGTGGGGCGCCGGCGACCTGATCGGGCTGGCGTTCTTCGCCGTGCTGTTCGCCCAGTGGGTCCGTTCGTCGATGAAGGAGGCCGCGCGGGAGGACCGCCGGCTCGACCTCCTGGAGTCGCGTGCGGCGCGCGCACCGGCGGCCCCCGACGACGGCGACGGCTCCCGGTAGGCTGCGGCCCGTGAACGACTCGACAGCAGCCCAGGCCGCCCCGCTGAGGGTGCTCGTCTACAGCGACGACGTGAACACCCGCCAGCAGGTCATCCTCGCCCTCGGTCGCCGTCCCCACCCCGATCTCCCGGAGCTGGAGTACGTCGAGGTCGCGACCGAGCCGGTGGTCATCCAGAACATGGACGCCGGTGGCATCTCCCTCGCCATCCTCGACGGCGAGGCGGTCCCCGCCGGTGGCATGGGCATCGCCAAGCAGCTCAAGGACGAGATCTACCAGTGCCCGCCGGTCGTCGTGCTGACCGGGCGCCCGCAGGACGCCTGGTTGGCCACCTGGTCGCGGGCCGAGGCGGCGGTGCCGCACCCGATCGACCCCGTACAGCTCGCCGAGGCCGTGGTGTCGCTGCTGCGCGCCCGCGTCCCCGCCACCTCCTGACTGCCGGTGTCCGGCGCATGAACGACCAGGCCAGCCCGACCTGGCCCGACGTGCTCGCCGCGCTGGTCGCGCGGCGCGACCTGACGGCCGAGCAGACGGCCTGGGCGATGGGGGAGATCCTCGAAGGTGAGGCGACGCCCTCCCAGATCGCTGGCTTCGCCGTTGCGCTGCGCAGCAAGGGCGAGACCATCGAGGAGGTCACCGGGCTGGTCGAGGCGATGTACGCCCGGATGACCCCGATCTCGGTGTCGGGCCGGCTGCTCGACGTGGTCGGCACCGGCGGCGACCGGTCGATGTCGGTCAACATCTCCACCATGGCCGCGATCGTGGCGGCCGGCGCGGGCGCCCGCGTGGTCAAGCACGGCAACCGCTCGGCGTCCTCGGCTTCCGGCAGTGCCGACGTGCTCGAGGCGCTCGGGATCCGCCTGGACCTGCCGGTCGACCGGGTCGCCGCGCTGCCCGACGAGGCCGGCATCACCTTCTGCTTCGCCGCCGCCTTCCACCCCGCGATGCGGCACGCCGCGGTGCCACGGCGCGAGCTCGGCATCGGCACCACGTTCAACTTCCTCGGGCCGCTCGCCAACCCGACCAGGCCCGACGCCCAGGCGATCGGGTGCGCCGACCGCCGGATGGCTCCGGTCATGGCCGGCGTCTTCGCCCAGCGCGGTGTGGACGCCTGGGTGTTCCGTGGCGACGACGGGCTCGACGAGCTCACGACCACCACGACCTCGTCGGTGTGGACCGTGAACGCCGGGGAGGTCGCCGAGGTGAGCGTCGACCCGACCGACTACGGGCTCGCGCTCGCGCCGGCGGATGCGCTGCGTGGTGGCGAGACCGCCTACAACGCCGCGGTGGTGCTCCGGCTTCTCGAAGGCGAGCAGGGCGCCGTGCGCGACGCCGTACTCCTGAACGCCGGGGCGGCGCTCGCGGTCTACGACGCGCCGGGAGCCGACGTGCGCGAGTCGCTGGCCGCCGGGATCGAGAAGGCGCGCGACGCGGTCGACACGGGTGCCGCGAAGGCGACCCTCGAGCGCTGGGTCGCAGCGAGCTCCTGAGGCCTACAGGTCCAGCTCGTACGTCGACCCGGTGCGCCGCCAGTCCTGCGGCAACCGGTCGTAGTACGGCGAGACCATCCCCTCGGGCGAGACCACCTTGCGGAACCCGCGCTCGCGGAGCCGGGGGTGCCGGTTCCACACGAACTCGCCGGGGGAGAAGTCGCGGTACCGCGGCGTCACGTAGTCGAGGAGCACCCGGGCCACGTCGCCGTCGCGGCGGATCAGGACCACGCCCACCGTCTCGTCGCCCTTCTCGACCTGGAACGTCAGGTCGTCGGGGCCGAGCCCGTCGGGGTCGAAGCCGGGCTGGTAGGCGGCGATGTCGGCGGCGTGCACGCCCAGGAAGTGGCGGAGGTAGACGTCACCCGGCCCCACCTGCAGCACGTCGAACGCCTCCTCGTCGTGGCGCTCGCGCAGCATCTTGGTGATGAACCAGATGTTGATCGAGCTGGTGGCGATGTTCATGCCGACCATCGGCCACACGCCGACCAGGGCGTTGAAGGCGACCAGGCTGACCGACGCGCAGAGGTTGAGCAGCCGGAAGCGCAGCACCCGGGTCTGGAGCAGCGAGACGATCAGCAGGGCGCTGCCGCACCACCCGAAGAGGTCGAGCCAGTGGTCCGCCAGCCAGGTCATCGGGGCAGGCTATCGACCGCCGGTTCTGAGGGAGCAGCGGTCCGCACCGGACGGCCCGACAGGGCGTAACCCAAGGCGACACACGCCGCGACCTGGAGGCCCACGACCAGCAGTGGTGACGGAGTCAGCCATGCGTCCGTGCCGGAAAGCGGGCTGCGAACCTTCTCGTCCGCCAGCACCCCGAGCTGTCCGATGGCCTGCGCCGTCGTGATCAGCGCGGCCGCTCGCCCAGACGAGCCACCGTGGTGCGCTCGGCACGGGCTCGGTCGAGCACGAGGCCACAGATCAGGAGGAAGCCCATGGTGAACGGGTAGCCGTAGCGGCCCTGCCACGAGGTACCGAACTGTCGTACGTCGCGACCGTGGCCGCGATCGGCACGGCGGCCGACACCAACACGACCGCCGCCAGCGTCAGCCGCTCGCGCCTCCGCGCCGCCCGCAGGGCGACGACGGTCAGAGCCAGCCAAGCACCCAGGACCATGGCGTAGACGATGGGGGGCGCCGCATTGTCGCGCGAGGGGAAGGCGCCGACGTTCTGGAGGACCCAGAGCACGGTCTCGTTCGGCAGGGCCGACCAGACCGACAGCTGGTTCAGACTCTCGGGTTCGGGGGCGGGCGGGATGTTGGTCGACGCCGCCAGAGACCATGCTGCGGCGCCGACGGTGACGGTCCGCGACGACCCCGGTGCAGGCGAGGGCGGCGCGGCTCCTGAGAAGGTCACGGAGCCGGCGGCCCCCCAGCAAGGGGACGATCGCGGCCACGGTGAGCAGCAGCCAGAGGGGCCGACGCTCCGCACGGTCACCAGCGGCACGGCACCCACCGTCGCCATCACCACGAACCACGTCGGTCCTTGTCGGATGCCACCAGTCCGAGCAGGGCGCACCAGACCAGCATTGCTGCGCGACACCTCGACTCCGTTGGGCGCCGCGACCGAGGTTGTGTAGAGCATGGTCGGGGCCGCCGTCAGCAGGAAGGCCACCGCTGGCCACCTCGTCCGCGCCCAGCGCCGGAGTGCCACGGCGGCGAGCGCGATGAGCACGGCGCTCCCGAGCGCACCAGCTGCCCGCATGATGTAGAGCGCACCCGTCCCGTCGAGGACGCGGGCGGCCGTACCGCTGAGGAAGTAGGAGACGGGGTTGTACTGCGCCGCGGCGGTGGACGACCAGGACGAGCCCGTCGCCGTCGCCGGACCGGGCGTGCAGTTGTCAGGTCCGGTGTACTCGAGGGACTCGCACACGGGCCGGGCGGCCTCCACGAGCTCACGCGGCACGGCCATGTACTGGCCGCGGGTTGGTCCCTCCTCGTGGTGTGGCGACCAGTCCCCTCGCGCGACGGCGGCTGCCTTGTAGGCGTGGTCATGCTCGTCCAGACCGCGGAACGGTGGGACGACGAGCACCCAGGCGGCCTGGATCAGGAGCACGCCGAGGAGGACGAGCAGGAAGAACCTGCGCGTGGACAACCGTTGCGGATCAGATGCTGAACGCATGACGACCCAATCGTGCCGAGGTTCGCAGGTCACCGGACGCGAGGGAGCGGGGGAGCAGCTGCAGCGCGTGTCCTCGCGAGGTCGGCCGCAGCCGGGCACGGCGAGCGGCGCGGTACCAGCCACGGTCCCGCAGCTCGGAAGGATCGCCGCGAAGTAGGCGCGTTCCTCGTCGAAGCGTGAGCCGCTCACGGCACGGACCGAGGAGTCGGACTGCCGCCGTGGCGGCGGTACTGGAAGGTGACCTCGTCGACGACGACCAGCTTTCCACCGGCGAGGAGCACGTCGACGAGCAGCGCCAGGTCCATGCACGACGTCGTAGGTCCTGGCGGAACCCCGGTCCCTGATGGTCGCGGTGTGCCAGCACAGGCTGGGAAGTAGGTCCAGTTGCCCCTCAGCAGCGAGGCGAGCGCCTCCTCCCCGCTCGCATCGGCGTCGGGCCGGGAGCGTTCCGGGCCTGATCCCGTCACGCGGTCGGCGAGCGGACCGTCGGCACCCGGACTCGTCGATCACGCGGACGCCGGGCTGGATAACCGACGGGCCGACGTTCTCGCCGACGAGCATGACCATCCGCTCGATGTAACCGGGGAGCATACGGTCGTCGGCACCCGAAGACCACGACGTACTCGCCGGTTGCCAGCTCCAACGCCTTCCGGTAGTTGGCGTTCGCCCCGAGATTGGTCTCGTTGCGCACGACGGTGATCCGCGGGTCGCCCAGGTCGCTCACCGACCGTGACACCGAGGCTCGGGGTAGTGGTCGTCGAGCACCAGCATCCGCCAGTCCCCGACGGTCTGGTCGAGCACGCTGCGGACTGCCTGCCGGAACATCTCGGGGTCACCGTGATAGGGCAGGAGGATCTCGATCGACATGCGCTCCGGCCTGCTCGGCGACGGCGTGGGGTCGCGCTACAGGGGCCGTCGCCGCCCTGATCGCGAGCTCACGGGTGAGCTGCGCGATCCGGTCGTCCTGATGACGGAGCCGGCGCCGCAGGGCCACCGTGGAGAACAGGAAGCCGACCACCAGCGCGTAGAGCACCAGGTCGGTGCCGCGGCCGACGCCGACGGCGTTGGCCAGCTTGGTGACCAAGTCTGGAGCGAGGACAGCCAGCACTCCGCAAGCGACGAACCCCAGGCTGGCGAGCCTGCCGAGCGCGGTGCGACGTGCGGAACCCTCGCCCCGCATGAGGACGATCGCCACGGCGACGATGCTGAGGACGAGCAGGACCTTGATGATCACGAGCGCGCACGCACCAGTCGGTCGACGGTCAGGTCGTAGAGCACGTTGAACGCATTCAGATTGCTCTGGCCCTTGCTCAAGGAGTACTCCGTGTAGGTGATGTTCACGGGATGCTCGACCCAAGTGAGCCCGGAACCCGCGATCGCCATCAACAGCTCGCTCGCGTGGGCCATGCCCCTCTGGCGGAGGCGGAGCACCGCGACGGCCTGACGCGAGAGGACCCGCAGACCGTTGTGGGAGTCGGACAGGGGCAGACCGGTGGTGGCGCGGGTGAACAGGAGGGCAAGTCGCAGCACCGCTCGTCGGAGCGGCGGCTGGTGCTGGGCGGTCCCCAGGGTTCGCGAGCCGAGGACCACGTGGACGGCGGACGTGCGCGCCGCTTGGACCATGGCGACAGCGTCGACGGGGTCATGCTGCCCGTCGGAGTCGAAGGTGACGACGTAGCGCGCGTCGGTGTGGCGGACGACGTAGTCGAACCCGGTTTGCAGCGCAGCGCCCTGACCGAGGTTCAGGGGATGGCGGAGCACGGTCGCCCCGGCGGCGCGGGCGACGTCGGCCGAGCCGTCGCGGCTGCCGTCGTCGACGACGACCACGTGGCTGAAGTGTTCCTGGAGCGAGGTGAGGACGTCGGCGAGCACGCCCGCCTCGTTGTACGCCGGCACGACGACAACGACGTCATGATTAGCAGCCACTGCCACCACCCCGCTTCCCGCAAATAGGGTAAGGACAACGCGGGGTGTAGGTAGTGGTCCAGACCGAAATTCAGTCCGATCGACTACTTCCGCATAGGCCGAACGGACTATGCCGACGGCTTTTCGGCGGGGTCGGGGGGCGTCAGGCATGATGACCGCCATGGCGAGGCTTCTCGGGCAGGACAAGTCCTTGATCGACCGCAGGCCCCCGTTCCGGGTCTACCGCCGTCTGTTCGGGTCCGAGGACATGCACAGCCACTACCGCTGGAACGCGGTGGGCCCGCTGATCGACGTCGCGGCGTCCCGGACGCTGGAGGTCGGGGGTGGCGACGGCAGGATCGGTTTCGAGGTCGTTCGTGCCGGCCATGAGGGCGAGTTCTGGATCACCGAGCTGGACCCGAAGACTCTGGACGAGGCCAGACGCACGGCGGAGCTCGGTGGCTTTGCGAACGTCATCGTCTCTCATCGCGACTTGCGGACCTTGAAGGAGGAGACTCGCTTCGACCAGGTCCTCGCAGTCGACGTGCTGGAGCACATCGAAGACGACGAGGCGGCGTTGCGGGCGATCGCGGACGTCATGCCGCCGCGCAGTCGGCTCGTGGTGTCCGTCCGACACCGCGGTACCCCTCGGTGTTCGGACGGCGTTTCCATGAGCGGATCGGGCACGTTCGTGACGGTTACTCGCTCCCGGACCTGGCCGGAAAGCTCGCTGGAGCCGGCCTCCGGGTGACCGAGCACCGGTACTACACCGGAAGGGCTGTGTCACGGGCGTGCCGGTTGTTCTACGCCTCGCGGATTCCGTACGTCATCGGGGTTCTGTGGGCGCCCCTGGTCCGGCCGTGGCTGGTCCGGACCGAGGCAAAGGTCCCGGCGGACGAGGCCGCCTCCCTGGCAGTGGTCGCGGTGAAGGAGCCGGCTTGAGCGGGCCAGTGACGCGCTAGTCGAGACCG
>CAWJNT010000007.1:0-383830 GCA_963844305.1 uncultured Actinomycetota bacterium | reverse complement strand
TACCCCTCCTGACCGAGGGCGCTGCGCTCGGCGCCGATCGTGGTGTCGTCGCCGTGACCGGTGTGGACGACGGTGTCGTCGGGCAGCGCGAACAGCCGGGCGCGGATGGACTCCTTGATCAGGTCCTCGTCGCTGTACGAGCGGCCGGTCGCTCCCGGACCTCCCTGGAAGAGGGTGTCGCCGGTGAAGACACAGCCGAGGTCGGCGACGTGGAAGCACACTGCACCGGGGGCATGGCCCGGCGTGTGCAGCGCCCGCAGGGTGGTGCCGCCGACCTCGATCTCGAACCCGTCGTCGAGGTCGACGTCCCACAGCCGGTCGGTGTGGGTGAGCTCCCACAGCGGCCGGTCGGCCGGGTGCAGCATGATCGGCGCGACCACCTTCTCGCGCAGCGCCGGGGCGACCCGGCAGTGGTCGTCGTGCGCGTGCGTCAGCAGGATCGCCTTGACCCGGCGCTCCCCCACCACGGCCAGGATGTCGTCGACGTCGTGAGGTGCGTCGATCACGACGCACTCCTCGTCGTCGCCGACCACCCAGATGTTGTTGTCGACGTCGAACGTCTCGCCGTCCAGGGTGAAGGTGCCGCTGGACACGGCGTGGTCGATGCGGGCCGCCATCAGAAGATGACCACCGAGCGCAGCACGTCGCCGTGGTGCATCCGCTCGAACGCCGCCTCCACGCCGTCGAGGGCGATCTCCTCGCTCACGAAGAAGTCGAGGTCGAGCCGGCCCTGCTTGTAGAGGTCGATCAACATCGGGAAGTCGCGCGAGGGCAGGCAGTCGCCGTACCAGCTGGACTTCAGGGACCCACCGCGACCGAACACGTCGATGAGCGGCAGGTCGGGCACCTTCATGTCGGGCGTGGGCACGCCGACGAGGACCACCGTGCCGGCCAGGTCGCGTGCGTAGAACGCCTGCTTCCAGGTCTCGGGTACGCCGACCGCGTCGATCACGACGTCCGCGCCGAAGCCGCCGGTGAGGTCCTGGATCGCCTGCACCGGGTCGGTCTGCTTGCTGTTGACCGTGTGCGTGGCGCCGAGCTTCGTGGCGCCCTCGAGCTTCCGGTCGTCGACGTCGACGGCGATGATCGTGGTCGCACCCGCGATGGCCGCGCCGGCGACCGACGCCGCCCCCACGCCGCCGCAGCCGATCACGGCGACCGACTGGCCGCGCCGTACGTTGCCGGTGTTCATGGCGGCCCCGAGGCCCGCCATCACGCCGCAGCCGAGCAGGCCGGCCGCGGCCGGGCGCGTGGCCGGGTCGACCTTGGTGCACTGGCCGGCGGCGACCAGCGTCTTCTCGGCGAAGGCGCCGATCCCGAGCGCGGGCGAGAGCTCGGTGCCGTCCTCGAGGGTCATCTTCTGGGTCGCGTTGAACGTGGCGAAGCAGTACCACGGCTCGCCGCGGTTGCAGGCCCGGCAGTCGCCGCAGACCGCACGCCAGTTGAGGATCACGAAGTCGCCCGGCGCCACCTCGGTGACGTCGTCGCCGACCGCCTCGACCACGCCCGCGGCCTCGTGCCCGAGCAGGAACGGGAACTCGTCGTTGATCCCGCCCTCGCGGTAGTGGAGGTCGGTGTGGCAGACCCCGCAGGCCTGGACCTGCACCAGCGCCTCACCCGGGCCCGGGTCGGGGACGTTGATCGTCTGGATGGTGACGGGGTCGCCCTTCTTCATGGCGACGACGCCGCGGACCTGGTGCATGCGGTGCTCCGATCTTTCCTCTGGACCCGGGGTGGTCGGTGCAACCATACGGAGACCGGCGCTCGTATAGGGGGTGTGAGGAGCGCGATGAAGGCGGAGGACGCCTCCGGGCGGCTGGACTTCGAGTCCTGGCTCGTCGCGCGCGAGCGCGCGCTGCAGCGCACCGCCCTGCTGCTGGCCGGCGACCCGCACTCCGCCCAGGACCTCGTCCAGACCACCCTCGCGAAGCTCTACCTCTCCTGGGACCGGGTGTCGCGCCACGAGTACCTCGACGCGTACGTCCGCCGGATGCTGGTCAACGAGGCCCGCACCGCCTGGCGACGGCCGTGGCGCCGTCGCGAGGTGGTCACCGACGCCGTCCCGGACTCCGACGCCAACTTCCGTGAGTACGACGGCGCGCACGACGCGGTCTGGGCGTTCGTGGCGACCCTGCCCCCGCGGCAGCGGGCCGTGATCGTGCTCCGCTACTACGAGGACCTCACCGAGGCCCAGACCGCCGACCTGCTCGGGATCTCGGTCGGCACCGTGAAGTCGCAGGCGAGCCGTGCGCTCGCGTCGCTCCGGGCCCACGCCCACGACCATCCCGCCATCTCGTCCCGGGAGGAGGACCGATGACCAGCACCGAGGACCAGCTCCGGGGCTCCCTGCACGCCCGCGCCGAGCGCGCGGCGTACGAGCCGACGGCCGTGGCCGACGTGGCCGCCCGGGCGCGGGTGATCCGCCGGCGACGGAACCGCACCGCGGTCCTGGCGGCCGCGGCGGCGGTCGTCGCACTGGCCGTTCCAGCCATCGTCGTGCTCGGCGGTGACGACGCGCGCAACACCCAGCCGGCCGAGCCCGGGCCGACGACGGACCTGAACGCCGCGGACGCCGACTACCTCGCGGGTCTCGAGCAGGGCCCGTCGCCGACCATCGGCTACCTCGACGGCTCGGACTACGTCTCCGGGACCGGACGGACGACGATCCCCGTGCGCCAGGCCGCCACCATCACGCCGTACCAGGGTGGATACCTCGTGCTCTCCGAGCAAGACCACTCCGACAAGGCACGGCTGACCCGCCTCGACGGCAACCTGGACCCGCTGTGGAGCCGCTGCGGCGGCGGCATCGTGGTCAGCCGCGACCGGGCGCAGACGGCCTACCTGTCCGGGTCGTGCGATACCCGCCGGTACACCCTCAGCGTCGGCCCGACGAACGGCGTCGACGAGCAGAGCGCCGGCCCGGCGGTCTCGGTGATGGGCATCCTCGACGACGGTCGCGTCGTCTACGCAGCCGAGGCCAGGGCCGACTTCGGCATGCTGGTCAGCGACCTTGCCGGCGCGCCCGAACCGGTCACGCCGCCGGGTGGCCCCGTCGACCTCGACGAGGCGCACGAGCTCGTGGCCGGCGTCGAAGACATGGAGTCGCCGCTGACCGCGCTGGCCTGGCGCCTCGCGACCGGCGAGGTCACCTGGCGGGGCGCGCAGGGCGCCGGCACCACGTGGATCCCGAGCCGGTTCAGCCCCGACGGTCTCCATCTGCTGGCGGCGGCGGACGACGGGACGGTCATGCGGAACGGTTTCCTCGACGCCGCGACCGGCGCGTACGTGTCGGACTTCGAGCTGCCGCCGGACGTGCGCATCCACGACGCTGGCCTGGGAGGACGACCAGCACGTCCTGGTCTCGGTGAGCGAGGGTCTGGCCCGGGCGATCCTGCGGGTCGACCTCGACGGACGCATCACCCGTGCCGCCGACGGGACCGAGCGGTCGCCGTACAACTTCGCCGTGCAGCCCTGACCCGCTCCCCGCGCGTTTGCAACCTTCCTCCGCCGTTTCGCGTCTTGGTGGCGATTGGATGGAGGTGCGCTGTGGAGACACGGAGCAACACACTCACCGGAGCGGGGGTGACCATGGGCGAGAGGCCGCGCGCTCGCGACGTCGAGTTCTCGGCGTACATGGAGGCGCGGCAGCCGAGCCTCCTGCGTACGGCGTACCTGCTCACCGGTGACCGGCACACCGCCGAGGACCTGGTGCAGACGGCGCTGGCCAAGCTGTACCTGTCGTGGGACAAGGTGCAGCGGCGCGACTCCGTCGACGGCTACGTCCGGAGGATCCTGGTCAACGAGCACAACTCGCTGTGGCGACGCGGCTGGAAGAAGCGCGAGCACGCCACCGACGAGATCCCCGAGAGCCAGCACACCGACAGCTACGACGAGGGTCAGCGTGGCGCGCTGTGGGAGGTCGTGCAGACGCTCCCCCGCAAGGCGCGGGCCGTGGTGGTGCTCCGCTACTACGAACAGCTGTCCGAGGCCGAGACCGCCGACGTGCTCGGCATCTCCGTCGGGACCGTGAAGTCCCAGTCCAGCCGGGCGCTGGCCGCCCTGCGCGCACGCGCACCCGAACACCTGCACCCCCGCAGCAGCGAGGAGGAGCGATGAACACCAACCACGACGAGCTCGAGCGCCTGCTCGGCGAGGAGCTGAACGATCGCGCCGGCGACATCGGCGGCGCCCGCCTGCACTTCGGCGACGTCCGGGGACGCGCGACCTCGATCCGGCGCCGCCGGCGGGTGGCCGCTGGGGCCGGGGTGGCTGCCGTGCTGGCGATCGCCGTACCTCTCGCGATCACGGCGGGCGGCTCGATCAACACGAGCAAGCAGGAGCCGCCCCCGGCCGGCCCCGCCGAAGCTCGCGCAGACGATGCTGACGCTCGACGGCCTGGAGCGCGGCGACGCCCCGAGGATCGAGTACTTCACCGCCGACGGGGTCGTCCTGCCCGGTGAGGGACTGCAACCGCTGGACGACAGCTACCAGGCGATGGTGCCGAGCGGCGACACGTGGCTGGCGCTCAGCCCCGGGCTCTACGAGCTGCGGTGGCTGAACGAGAACTTCGAGCCGATCGACCAGGTGCAGATCAACGAGAACTTCGTGAGCAACCCGGACCGGTCGTGGGTCGCGTACACCACCGTGGACCAGGCGGCCCAGACGCTCGTCCAGGCGCCGACGAACGGTGGGAGCTTGGTGAGCGCGGAGTTCCCGGCGGTCCCCCAGGTCGACCCGGTTGACTTCGTGGGCGACGGCGAGGTGCTCTACCAGACCACCGACTCCCGGGGTCGACACCAGACCATCGGCATCTCGTCAGACGACGGCGAGGTCGAGTTCGAGGGTCGCTTCGTCAAGGCGATCGCAGCGAACCCGGAGACTGGGCTGGTCACCGTGCAGACGGAGAGCAACGCCGACGGCAGTGGTTGCTTCGGCGTCGTCGACCCGGCCGTGAGCACCGCCGAGTCGGTCTGGGACACCTGCGACTACTCACTCGGGTGCGTTCAGTCCCGACGGCAGGTACGTGCTCGCCAGCGATCCGTACCAGTCGGGCGCCGGCCCTGCCTCGGTGAGCGTGCTGGACGCGCGGACCGGCGACCTGGTGGCGAGCTTCCTGCCGGAGCGCGGGACCCAGGTCACCCTGAACAACCTGGTCTGGGAGTCCACGGAAGGCTTCCTGGCCTATGCCTATCGAGGGCGCGAACCAGGTGATCGTGCGGTTCGGTGTCGACGGGTCGCTCGAGGAGGCCGTGCCGGCCCTCGACGGGGACCCGTTCGGCGACCAGGCGTTCTACCTCGGGGCCGACCGCACGCGCGGGCTCTGAGCAACGGTCACGCGAGCACCTCGGTCACCGGCAGCGAGGAGTCGGCGGGCAGGTCGAGCGACGACGGGGTCCGGCCGCGGGCGACCATCTCGGAGCCCAGCGCGGCGACCATGGCGCCGTTGTCGGTGCACAGCCCGGGCCTCGGGACCCGGACCCGGATCCCCTGCGACGTCGCGCGCTCCTCGGCCATGGCCCGGAGCCGCGAGTTGGCGGCGACCCCACCGCCGATGAGGAGGTCCTCGATGCCGTGACTGGCCGCGGCGTCGAGGGCCTTCCTCGTCAGTACGTCGCAGACGGCCTCCTGGAAGCTGGCGGCGACGTCGTCGACCGGCACCGGCTCCCCCGCGCGTTCGCGCGCCTCGACCCAGCGCGCGACGGCCGTCTTCAGGCCGGAGAACGAGAAGTCGAACCGGTGCCGCTCCAGGTCGCGGCGGCTGGTCAGCCCGCGCGGGAAGTCGACGTACACGCTGCTGCCGCTGCGGGCGGCCCGGTCGATGTGCGGGCCGCCGGGGAAGGGCAGGCCCAGCAGCCGCGCCACCTTGTCGAACGCCTCGCCCGCCGCGTCGTCGATGGTGGCGCCGAGCGGGTCGACCCCGCTGGTGACGTCCTCGACCCTGAGCAGGCTGGAGTGGCCGCCGCTGACCAGCATCGCCAGGCACGGCTCCGGCAGCGGGCCGTGCTCGAGCTGGTCGACCGCCACGTGGGAGGCGAGGTGGTTGACGCCGTAGATCGGCTTGCCGAGACCGAGCGCCAGCGCCTTGGCGGCGGCCACGCCGACGAGCAGCGCCCCGGCCAGTCCGGGGCCGTTGGTGACCGCGATCGCGTCGACGTCGTGGAGGCGTACGCCGGCCGTCTCGCAGGCGCGCTCGATGGTCGGCACCATCGCCTCGAGGTGGGCGCGGCTCGCCACCTCGGGCACCACGCCGCCGAAGCGCGCGTGCTCGTCGACGCTGCTGGCGATCGCGTCGGCGAGAAGCGTCCGGCCGCGGACGATGCCGACGCCGGTCTCGTCGCACGACGTCTCGATGCCGAGCACCAGGGGGCCGTCGCTCATGGCCCCATGCCTATCACCCGCTGCATGACGATCGCGGTGGCGCCGTCGCGGTAGTAGCCCGGCCGGCGATCGAGCTCGACGAACCCATGCTTCTCGTAGAAGCCGACGGCGCCCGCGTTGTCCTCGCGGACCTCGAGGAGCAGGCGGTCGACGCCGAGCGGCGCGGCTTCGGCGAGCACTCCCGCGAGCAGCGCGGACGCGAACCCGCGGCGGCGATGGTCGGGGTCGACGGCGATCCGCTGCAGCTCCCCGACGTCGGCCACCAGGCTGGCGACGGCATGACCGACGACCTCGCCGTCGACCTCGGCGACGAGGTAGCGCACGGTGGGCAGCGCGCCGGCGACCCCCTGCTCGACCAGGCCCGCTGTCCACGCGTCCGAGCCGAGGTTGGTCAGCTCGGAGGCCGCGATGTCCGCGACGTCGTCGGACGTCGCGGGACGGATCGTCATGACACGGGCTTGCGGGCGCCGGGCGTGACCGCGTCGGGACGGCGGAGGTAGAGCGGCTCCGAGCCGCGCAGCTCGACCCGCTCGTCGGCGACCGCGCGCGCCAGCCAGCCCGCGCCGGGTCGCTGCGGTCCCGCGGCCAGGGGGAAGTCGTCGGGGTACAGCACGGCTCCCTCGCCCACCACCGGGAAGATCGGTGCGCAGCGCCGCCGGCTTGTCGACGACCGGCCCGTCGGTGCGGGTCCCCCCGCCGGCGTACGACGCGAGGTAGACCTCCTTGCGCCGCGCATCCGTCGCGACCACGAACTCACCCTCGACCGCCTGCGTCTCCACGGCCTCGATGGCGAGGACGTCGAGCGAGCAGACGCCGGTCACCGGGATGTCGAGGACGTACCCGAGCGTCCGGGCCGTCACCAGCCCCACCCGAAGCCCCGTGAACGGCCCCGGCCCCACCCCGACCGCGATGCCCGTGAGGTCCGTCGGGCTGGCGCCGGCCTGACGTAGCGCTTGCTCGATCATCGGGGCGAGCTGCTCGCCGTGCTTCATCCGCTGCTCCGAGAACAGCTCGACCCGCACGTCCGCCCCGTCGTGCACGGCGACCGTGACGTACGGCGTGGAGGTGTCGAAGGCAAGCAGCACGCTCCGAGGCTAACGGCCCTCCGGTGGTTGAGGTGCGAAGGCCGCCTGGCGGCCTGAGCCTCGAAACCCAGTGACGTGGGCAGGGCGGCGAGTACGTCGGCCGAGCTTGTCGAGGCCCCTCAGGTGAGCTCGACCGTGTGCGCGGGCAGTGCGGTCGGCGCCCGAACGGGAAGTAGTTCTTCCACAGATCCGCTCAACCACGGGGTTCTGGGCCTCTGGAGTGTCGGTGGTCGGTGCTTGAGTAGTCTCATGACCGAGACGCACGCCGCGAGACTCGACACCGCTGCGGCGGTGCTCGGCCGCGCGCGTGCAGCAGCGGGCGGATCGCCGACCGCGGCCGAGGCGAGGCTGCTGAGGCAGCGGTGGACTGGGCGGCGATGCATTCGCGTGGACTCGATCCTGGAGGCCGAGACCCTGGCCGCGGGTGCGTATGGCGAGGCGGGGATGCCGGTCGCGGGTGAGGGTGCGCCGTGGGTGGCGGAGTTCTCGGTCACCGAGTTCGCCGCGGCGCTGGGGATGTCGACGGATGCGGGGAAGCGGTACGTCGGCCACGCCCTCGAGCTCCGGTACCGCCTCCCCCGGGTGTGGAAGCGAGTCATGGACGGTGATCTGCGGCCGTGGCTGGCGCGGCGGATCGCCGAGAAGACCCTCCTGCTGTCCATGGACGCGGCGGGGTTTGTGGACCGGCACGTGGCGCCGACCGCGCACCGGATCGGCCCCGGCCAGCTCGACCGGCTGGTCGACGAGGCGATCGGCCGCTACATGCCCGACGAAGCAGAGGCCCGTCGCCTCGAGCACGCGGACGGCCGGTACTTCACCGTCGAGTCCCGGCAGGTGAACTCCTTCGACGGCACCCTGGCCGTCCACGGCGAGCTCGACATCGCCGACGCGATGGAGCTGGAGACGGCGATCCAGTCGGTCGCCGCCCAGCTCAAGGACCTCGGCTCGACCGAGTCCCTCGACGTCCGCCGCTCCATGGCGGTCGGTGAGCTGGCCCGGCGTGAGCTGTCGACCTGGATCCTCGGTGGTTGAGGAGGGCGCCCCGCGCCCGTCTCGAAACCACCACCCTCGCAAGATCGTCCTCTACGTCCACTTCTCCCAGGACGCCCTCACCGCCCGCCTCGAACACGGCAACCACCTGATCACCCCCGGCCAGCTCCGCGACTTGTGCGGTGCGGCCAGCCAGGTGGTCGTCAAACCGGTCCTCGACCCGACCGCCCACGACCCCGTCGACACATCCGTCGTGCCCGACCGGCACCGCGAAGTGATCGCGGTCCGCGACCAGACCTGCGTCTTCCCCTGGTGCACCCGACCCGCCCGATCCTGCGACGCCGACCACATCGTCCCCGTCGTCGCGGGGCGGTCCGACCTGTCCGTGCAACGAGGCCTCGCTTGTGCCGACGACATCATCGGGTGAAGACGTTCGCCGGCTGGACCTACACGGCCCTCGACGCCGGCACCTACCTCTGGTCGAGCCCGCACGGCTACAGCTACCTGCGCGACAAGACCGGCACCCAAGACACCACCCCACCCTGACCACCCCGCCCCGGACCCCGCCGCACCCGGCGGGGCCACCGGCATGCCCGGCACCCGAACCGGCGGACCGGGACCCGCACCGGGGCCGCGTAAAACGAGGCGTGGCGCCGCAACCCACCGCCACCACAGCCGACGCCGTCGGCGACACGGCGAGCCAGCGGCCACGGGGCGGGGCACGGGGAGCCGGCCCGAACCCGGCAAGCCGGGCCTCGACAAGCTCGGCCGACGTTGCGCCCAGTCAGGCGGGCTGATCCGCCTCGAGCACCATCCGGGCCAGGTGTTCGTCGATCGGCGACAGACCCTCGTAGTCGCGTACGACGTCCCACCACGCCAGCTTGTCCACGTCCTCGTGCGCGTCGAACTCCGACAGCTCGGTGAGGACGGTCCGGTAGATCGCGGCGTACTCGATGGAGCGCTCGTGGCCGAGCTGCACGGTGGCGACCCCGAAGAACTCGACCTCGCCGGGCTCCGAGCCGGTCTCCTCCCGGAACGCGCGTACGGCGGCCGCCCGGGCGGACTCGACGTCCTCGATGTCGGCGACCGGCAGCTCCCACTCCAACCGCCGCATGTTGTGCACGAGCAGCACCCGGCCGTCGTGCTCGGCCACGATCACCGACAGCTGCAGGGGGATGTACGGGTCGAGGTCGTCGAGCTCCTCCTCGGGACAGCGCCGGAAGTCGAGCAGCAGGTTCTCGTTGAGCTTCTCGGCCAGCGGAGGACGATGCGTCGACGGGACCTCCATCTCGTACCACCGCGGCCCGATCGGCGTCATCAGCACCCGACGCGGGTCGAGGTCGGCGTGCTCGTCCTGGTGGGCCAGCGCGCGGATGATCCGGATCTCCAGCCGCGACTCGGCCAGCCCCTCGGCGATCCCCTCACCCCACTCGACCACCGTGACCGCGTCCTCGAGCGAGGTGTCGAGGTCGAGGTCGTCGAGCTCGTCGATCCCGCCGAGCCGGTAGGCGTCGACATGCACCAGCGGCGGCCCCGAGCCGAGCGGCGGGTGCACGCGCGCGATCACGAACGTGGGCGACGTGACGTCGCCGCGGACACCGAGCCCGTCACCGACGCCCTGCGTGAAGGTGGTCTTGCCGGCGCCGAGCTCGCCGCTCAGGACCAGGAGGTCACCCGCGCGGAGCTGCCCGGCCAGCGAACGTCCCAGCTCGCGCATCGCGTCCGGGTCGGGCACGTTGAACAGGAACGTGCGCAGCGGCCGCCGCAGCTCGACGTTCGGCGGGTCCCGCCGGATCTCGCGGAACCCCTGCCGCTCCCAGAACCGCCGCGTCTCCGGCAGCTCCTCCCGGGTCACGACCGTCAGGTCGTCGTACCCGTGCGAGGCCTCGACCGCCGACTCGATCAGCAGCCAGGCGATGCCGTGCCCCCGGGCCTCGGGTACGACGCCGAACCGGCGCAGGTACATCGTCGAGCCCACCGGGTCGAGCACCAGCGCACCCACCGGCTCGCTCGTCGAGGCAGGCGAGCAGCCCGCCGTGCCTGCCGAGCCAGTCCGCCATCGACTCCTCGGTCTCCGAGAGCGCCGCCGCCGGCGGGTCGAGCGTCGGGCGGACCTCGAAGGCGCGCCGCACCACCGACAGCACCGTCGGCGGCGTCCTCCGGCCCGACCGGGCGTACGTCGACCCTCACCGGGTGTCGACTCGCTCCGCCGCCGCGGCGATCAGCTGGTCGAGGGCCGCGTTCACCTGGTCGTGCCGCTCCATGATCACCATGTGCCCGGCGCCCTCGCACTCGAGCAGGGTCGACCCGTCGATCCGCGAGTGCAGCTTGCGGCTGTGCCCGATCGAGGTGAGCTTGTCGTCGGTGCCGCAGATGATCGAGGTCGGCACCTCCGACAGGGCGTGGAGGGTCTCGTACTTGTCCAGCGCCCCGAAGTTGGGGAAGAACTCCGCCACCACCTCGAACGGCGTCGACGACAGCATCTCGTCGACGAAGTCGACGTAGCTCGCGGGCACGTCGTCGCCGAACGCCAGCGCGTCGGTCGCGACCGTGGAGACCGACCGGCCCATCCGCCGCCCCCAGTCCACGGTGCGGTGGCCGCGGGCCAGCGTGGCGACGACCCGCGACGAGAACCGTCCGCCCAGCGCCGAGGGCAGGACGGGCAGCAGGATCCGGTGCACGTCGACCTTGCCGGCGGTGGTCGAGATCAGGCCGACCCCGACCACGCGGTCGCCGAACAGCTCGGGGTGCTGCTCCGCCAGGGCGATGATCGTCATCCCGCCCATCGAGTGCCCGACGAGCACGACGGGCCCCTCGGGTACGACGTCGTCGAGCACCTGCTTGAGGTCCTTGCCGAGCTGGTCGATGGTGGCGTTGCCCTCGGCGGATCGGCCGGACCGGCCGTGCGAGCGCTGGTCGTAGTAGACGGCGCGCACCAGTCCGCGGTAGCCGGCGCGCTGGAAGTGCCAGCAGTCGAGGTTGAGCGCGTAGCCATGGACGAACACCACGGTGAGCCGCTGGCCGTCCGCGTCGACGGTACGCCGGCGCGCGCCGCTGGGCCGGTCGGTGAACTCGTCCACCTCGACGTGGAGAGGTACGCCGTCGTCGGCCACGACCGTGATCGGCGCGCGACCGGAGCGACCCGAAGACGGTCTCGTCACCGGCCCCGCGGTGGGCGATGACCCGGCGGCGGCGCGCGACGCCGACGGCGGTGCCGGCCACGGCGACACCGACGGCGCCGGCGGCCACTCCTGCGAGCTTGCGACGGACGCTCACTCCGTCTCCTCCTCGTGTGCTCGTTGACGTGGCCGACGGACCATCCGCCCGCCGATCCGGGTCACGATCTCGTAGTTGATGGTGTCGCAGGCCTCCGCCCAGTCCTGCGCGGTCGGCTCGCCGTCGCCGTCCCGACCCGAACAGCACGACGTCGGCGCCGGGCGCGGGAAGGTCGCCGTCGAGGTCGACCACGAACTGGTCCATGCAGACCCGGCCCCGGATCGGCCGCCGGCGGCCGTCGACCCAGACCTCCGCGCGGTTGCCGGCTCGCCGCATCACGCCCTCGGCGTACCCGGCGGGCACCAGGCCGACGGTCGTGTCGCGGTCGGCGATCCAGGTGTGGCCGTAGGAGACCCCGGCGCCCTCGCCGATCCCCTTCGTCAGCGCCAGCGTCGCCCGTGCGGACATGGCGGGCACCAGTCCCAGGTCGGGTGTCGTGCCCGGCGCCGGGTCGAGGCCGTACGCCGCGATGCCGCAACGCACCAGGTCGAACCGCGAGCTGGGGCGGAGGATCGCCGCGGCGGAGTTCGCGAGGTGGCGGACCTCGGGCCGCAGCCCGGCCTCCTCGGCGATCTCGAGGGCGGACCGGAAGGCGGCTTCCTGTGCGTCGTTGGCGGGGTGGTCGGGCTCGTCGCTGCAGGCGAAGTGCGACCAGATGCCGGTGACCGTGGCGAGGCCGCCCTCCTCGAGCTTGGCGGCGGCCGCGACGACGTCCGGCCAGTCGGCCCGGGTGGCCCCGCCCCGCGACAGTCCGGTGTCGGCCTTGAGCTGCAGCCTGGCGGGGCGGTGGGCCTGCTCGGCCGCCTCCCCGATCTCGGCCAGCTCCGCGACGGAGTACGCCGTGACGTCGACGTCGGCGACGATCGCGTCGAAGTAGCGCTCGCCGGGCACCCCCAGCCAGCACAGCACGCGGCCGACGTCGCCGTGCGTACGCAGGGCGAGCGCCTCGTCGATCGTGGCGACCCCGAGCCAGTCGGCCCCCGCCTGGCGGGCGGCCCGCGCCGAGGGGACGATCCCGTGGCCGTACCCGTCCGCCTTGACCACCGTCATCATCAACGCCGGGGCGACGAGCTCCCGCAGCAGCCGCACGTTGTGCCGGATCGCGGCCAGGTCGACCACGATCTCCGCGCGCGCGGTCGCTGGGCTCATGGGCTCCGATTCTTCCACTTCGGGGCGATGGGTCAGCGGACCCCCGCCACCAGTCGGACCGCTGCGGGGATCGCCGGCGCGACATCGCCGGCCACGAGCGGGCCGCCGCCGGACGCCAGGGTCGCGGCCGCGCCGTGCAGCCAGGAGCCCACCGACGCGGCGTCGTACGGCGTCAGTCCGGCGGCGAGCAGCGACCCGATCAGGCCGGTCAGCACGTCGCCGGCGCCCGCTGTGGCGAGCCACGGCACGCCGGTCGTCGTGGCCCGGACTCCCCCGTCAGGAGTGGCGATCAGGGTGCGGCGCCCCTTGAGCAGGACCACCGCGTCGTACGTCGTCGCCGCCGCGCGAGCGTGGTGCAGGGGCCGGGCCTCGACGTCGGCCCGGTCGACGCCGGCCATGGCGGCCAGCTCGCCTGCGTGGGGGGTGAGCACGGCCGGGACGCCGATCGGGCCGTGGACGTGAGCGAGCGCGTCGGCGTCGACGACCACCGGCAGCCCAGCGGCCACGACCGCCGCCAGCGCCTCGCCGGCGTCGGCGCCACCACCCGAGCCGACCGCCCAGGCCTGGACCCGCCCGTCCCCGACGACCTCCGGATGCGCCTGCCGGACCCGGTCGGCCACGGCGGCGTCGCCGACGTACCGCACCATGCCGCACAGGCCGGTCGAGGCACCGGCCACGCAGAGGAGTCCCGCGCCGGGGTAGGTCGCCGACCCGGCGCGGACACCCACGACGCCGCGGGTGTACTTGTGCGCGTGCTGGTCGGGCCGCGGCAGGAGCGCCGCGACGTCGTCGGGCTGGAGTGCCTCGACGGCCGGCCCGCGGGAGATCTGAGAGGCCGATGTCGACGAGCGTGACGGCGCCACAGGCGGACGCGGCCGGGTCGACGAGGTGGGCGACCTTGTGGGTCCCGAAGGTGACCGTGACGGCCGCCTCGACGTGCGGCCCGTCGAGCTCGCCGGTGTCGACGTCGACCCCCGACGGTACGTCGACCGCCACGACCGGGACCCCCGCCGACGCCGCCAGCGCGGCCATGGCATCGTCCCGGAGCCCGGGCCGGCCCCCGATCCCGACGATCCCGTCCACCACCACGTCGGGTCGTCCGCCTGAGGGCGACGTATCCACCCCCGTGAAGCGGACGACCCGGCCTCCGGCACCGCGCAGGGCCTCCACACCCGCCTCGTGGGCGTGGTCGGACAGCAGCCAGGCCTCCACCGCGCACCCGCGCCGGGCGAGCAGCACCCCGGCGTACAGCGCGTCCCCGCCGTTGTCGCCGGAGCCGACCAGCAGCCGCACCCGCCGCCCGTACGCCGACCCCAGCAGGTCGATCACGGCGTACGCCAGCCCGGCCGCGGCCCGCTGCATCAGCGTCCCCTCGGGCAGCGTCGCCATCAGCGCCGCCTCGGCGGCTCGCACCTGCTCGACCGTGTGCGCGCGCCGCATCAGTCCTCCAGCACCACCACGGCCGACGCGATGCCGGCGTCGTGGGAGAGCGACAGGTGGATCGATGCGACGCCCATGTCGTTGGCCCGCGTCAGGACGGTCGAGCGCAGCTCGAACACCGGCCGGCCGGAGGCCTCCGAGCGCACCTCGGCGTCGTGCCAGGCGAGTCCGGCGGGCGCCTGGAGCGCCTTGGCCAACGCCTCCTTCGCGGCGAACCGCGCGGCCAGCGACGCGGGCGGAAGGGCCGCCTCGGTCGGGGTGAACAGCCGCTCGCGCAGCCCGCGCGTGCGCGCGAGCGAGGTCATGAACCGCTCGATGTCCACGACGTCGATACCGACGCCGACCACTGCCACGTCCCGGCCCCCGCCTACTCGACCGTGACCGACTTGGCCAGGTTGCGGGGCTGGTCGACGTCGCGTCCCATCAGCGTCGCCAGCTCGCACGCGAACAGCTGCAGGGGCACGGCGGCGACGAGCGGCTGCAGCAGCACCGGCACCTTCGGGAGGGGGATCAGGTCGTCGGCGTAGGGGCGGATCGCCTCGTCGCCCTCCTCGGCCAGGCAGACGGTGCGGGCACCGCGGGCGCGCACCTCCTGGATGCCGCTGATCATCTTGTCGTGCAGCTGGTCGCGGCCCCGGGGCGGTACGACGCACAGCACCGGCATTCCCTCCTCGATCAGCGCGATCGGGCCGTGCTTGAGCTCGCCGGCCGCGAACCCCTCGGCGTGGAGGTAGGCGATCTCCTTCAGCTTCAGCGCTCCCTCGAGCGCGACCGGGTAGCCGGCGTGCCGCCCGAGGAACAGCACCGACCGTGCGTCGACGTGCCGCCGCGCCAGCTCGTAGATCCGCTCGTCCTGGTCGAGCACCGACTGGATGTGGGCGGGCATCGACTCCAGCTGGTCGAGCACCTGGGCGATCTCCTCGCCGTACCTCGTGCCCTTGACCTGGGCGAGGTACAGCGCCAGCAGGTAGCACGCCACCAGCTGGGTCAGGAAGCCCTTCGTCGAGGCGACCCCGATCTCCGGGCCGGCGTGGGTGTAGATCACCGCGTCGGACTCGCGCGGGATGGTCGAGCCGTTCGTGTTGCAGATCGCCAGCACCCACGACCGCTGCGCGCGGGCGTGGCGGATCGCCTGGAGCGTGTCGGCCGTCTCGCCGGACTGGCTGATCGCCACCACCAGCGTGGAGTGGGTCAGGATCGGGTCGCGGTAGCGGAACTCGGACGCGAGCTCGACCTCGACCGGGATCCGGGTCCAGTGCTCGATGGCGTACTTCGCGATCATGCCGGCGTAGAAGGAGGTGCCGCAGGCGATGATGATGACCTTGTCGATCTCGCGCAGGTCCTCGTCGGACAGGCGCACCTCGTCGAGGTGCAGCTCGCCCCGCTCGCCGCGCCGGCCGAGCAGCGAGTCGGCCACCGCCTGCGGCTGCTCGTAGATCTCCTTGCGCATGAACCAGTCGTGGCCGTCCTTCTCGGCCGCCGACAGGTCCCAGTCGACGTGGTAGCGCCGTCCCTCGGACGCGGTCCCGTCGAAGCCGGTGACGCTCACGCCCTCCCGGGTGATCGTCACGACCTGGTCCTGGCCCAGCTCCATCGCCTCACGGGTGTGCTCGATGAACGCCGCGACGTCGGAGCCGAGGAAGTTCTCGTCCTCGCCGACGCCGACCACGAGCGGCGAGTTGCGGCGGGCAGCAACGACACGGGACGGATCGGCCGCATCGACGGCGACCAGGGTGAAGGCGCCCTGGAGGCGCGTGCACACCCGCTGCATGGCGGTGGTCAGGTCGGCGCCGGCCAGCACCTCGAGCTCGAGCAGCTGGGCCGCGACCTCCGTGTCGGTCTCGGAGACCAGCTCGTGCCCGGCGTCCTCGAGCTCGGTGCGCAGCGCGAGGAAGTTCTCGATGATCCCGTTGTGCACCAGCGCGACCCGGCCTGTCCCGCCGGGATGCGGGTGCGCGTTCACGTCGTTGGGCGCGCCGTGCGTGGCCCATCGGGTGTGCCCGATCCCGGTCGAGGACTCGGGCAGCGGCTCGTCGGCGATCGCCTTCTCGAGGTTCGCGAGCTTGCCGGCCTTCTTCGCCCAGGAGATCGAGCCGTCGGCCACGAGGGCCACCCCGGCGGAGTCGTAGCCGCGGTACTCGAGGCGCCGCAGCCCGTCGACGACGACGTCCTGCGCCTGCCTCGGGCCGACGTACCCCACGATTCCGCACATGGCGGCGAGTCTAGGACGGCCGCCTCATTGCAGGATGTGGGGCGGCTGCAAGAATGCCCGCCATGTCTCCGAACGGCGGGCTCCCCCACGGGTCCGACGACTCCGGTCGCGAGCCCTCACCGTACGTCGAGCTGGAGCGCGCCGCGTGGGCCGCGCTGGCCCTCGACGCCCAGAGCCCGCTCACCCAGGACGAGATCGCCCGGCTGCGCGGCCTGGGAGACTCACTGGACCTCGACGAGGTGCAGCAGGTGTACCTGCCGCTGTCCCGCCTGCTCAGCCTGTACGTCGAGAGCGCGGGGCGGCTGCACCGTCAGCAGGAGGAGTTCCTCGACCGGCCGCAGCCACCGCGCACGCCGTTCGTGATCGGCCTGGCCGGCTCCGTCGCCGTCGGCAAGTCCACGACGGCGCGCGTGCTGCAGCAGATGCTGGCGCACTGGCCCGAGCACCCCAACGTCGCGCTGGTCACCACCGACGGCTTCCTCCACCCGAACCGGGAGCTCCGCCGCCGCGGCCTGCTCGAGCGCAAGGGCTTCCCGGAGTCCTACGACCGCCGGGCCCTGCTGCGGTTCGTGGTGGACATCAAGTCGGGCAAGGACGAGGTGGAGGCGCCGATCTACTCCCACCTGGTCTACGACGTCGTGCCCGACGAGAAGATCGTGATCAAGCGCCCCGACATCGTGATCATCGAGGGCCTCAACGTGCTGCAGCCGGCGCGGAGCCGCGAGGACGGCCGCACCGGCCTGGCGGTCAGCGACTTCTTCGACTTCAGCGTGTACGTCGACGCGGGCACCGGCCACATCCGCGACTGGTACGTCGAGCGGTTCCTGCGGCTGCGGGAGACGGCGTTCCGCGACCCGGAGTCCTACTTCGCGAGGTACGCCTCGTTCAGCCAGGACGAGGCGGTCGCCGAGGCCGAGCGGATCTGGGACACGATCAACGGCCCCAACCTGGTGCAGAACATCCTGCCGACCCGGTCCCGCGCGACGCTCGTGCTCCGCAAGGACCGCGACCACTCGGTGCGCTACGTCCGGTTGCGCAAGCTCTGACGGGTGACCGCCCTGCGGGCGCGTCGCTTCTGACGCGACCGCTTCCACTCGGGCGAGGCGTGCAGGTCCGGGTCGCGGCTGAGCGAGTCGTTCAGCAGGCCGGCGATGGTGGTGATCTCGTAGTGGTTCATGGCCTCAACGGTGCTGCTAAGGCCACCCCGCGCACATCGGGAGAAGGCCTCATTCCCGGCCCGGCGTACCTCAGACGGCGCCCCTGTAGGTACCTCAGACGAGGATCTTCTGGAACTCACCCATGCGCTCGACCGGCCGGTAGCCCATCTCGTCGTTGATGGCGATCATGTGGCGGTTCACCTCGGCGTTCCACGTGTGCACCCGGTGGGCACGCACCTCGCCCGCCTGCAGGAGCCGCAGGGCGGCGACCTTCACCGCGACACCGAGCCGGTGCCCGCGGTCCTCACGACGTACCAGCGTTCCCCACTGGAACGCGTCCTCGGCGCCGTGGACCGTGGTGGCCAGGTTCGAGTACGCCACGACGGTCCCGTCGGCGTCCAGGGCGGCGCTGGTGTACACCGTGCGCCCCTGCTTGAGAGTGATCTCCTCGGAGCGGCGGAACGCGTCGACGTCGGCGTTCTCCGGCTCCCGCTGCAGGTCACCGGTGGGCGCCTCCACCATCAGCTGGGCGATCAGGGCGGCAAGGCTCTCGACCACGTCGTCGGGCGCCGCGTCGACCCACGAGCGGATCGTGTACGCCGCGTGGTGTCCCGCCGCATCCGCGGCCAGGCTCTCGAGGAGGTCGTCGGCGACGGGCAGCGGGAGCACCCGGTGGACGTCCCCGAGCCCGAACCGGTATCCGTGCCGGGTGAGGAACTCCGCGGGCGCGCTGCCACGGCCCTCGGGGCCCGCGTCGTACGCCCACGCGCCCTCGGCGTCGAGGATGGTCCGGCCGTGTGCTCGGGCGACCTCCTCCACGTGGGCGAGCATCGCCGATCCGTGCCCCCGTCGGCTGTGGTCCGGATGCGTGTACACCTGGATCTGCGCGTGCGTGAGGTTGTCGACGAGCGAGCGGCGGACCTCCCCCGCGACGACCGTCCGGCCGCCCTCGAGGCCGATGAACTGGTCGCGGGCCAGGTCGTTCTCCGCGGCCTGCACCGCCACGAGAGTCTCGGCGAGCGTCCACGGAGTGGCCCACTCCTCGCGGCCCAGGACGTCCGCCGCGTGCACCGTGTCGTGCCATGCGGTCACCGCGGCCTCGTCGAACGGGTCGACCCGCACGATCTCCATCAGAGCCGCTTCTGCACGTCGAGGCAGCGCTCGACGACCCGGTAGCCCATCCGTGCGTTGACCGCGTTCATCGTGGCGTTCACGCCGGCGTTGCCGGTCTCGACGTACGCGCAGGACGGGAACAGCTCGGCCGTCCGCCGGTGGGTCGCGAGCTTCATCGCGATGCCGAGCCGGTGCCCACGGTGCCCGGGCAGGACGAGCGTCCCGCCGACGGCGGCGTGCCGCGGGTCGGCGCGGTCGATCTTGACGTCGGAGAAGCCGCACAGGTGCCCGTCGGGCGCGATCGCGGCGCCGATCACCTGGAGCCGCCCGATGGCCGCAGCGCGTCGCTCGTTGTCGCGCAGCCGCTCGGGCGTCCAGCTGGCCTCCTCGAGCTCGAGGTCACCGGTCGGGATCTCGCCGATGAACACCGACAGCAGCCCGCAGAAGTCATCGATGTACTCGTCGGGGATTCGTTCCTCGAACACCACCACCCGGTAGTCGCCCAGTGCGGCCGCGACCTCGGCGTCGATGGGTCCCCAGTGCGCCGGCGCCTCCTTCAGGTCGAGCACCTTGGTGTGCTCGGCACTGGCGACCGGGTAGCCCATCTCGGCGGCGAACAGCGAGCCGGGGCTCTCGGCGTCGATCGGGGCGAACGCGGCGCCGATCATGACCGTCCGCCCGTCGGCCATGGCCAGCCGCTCGAGCTCCGCGAGCAGGGTGCGGCCGATCCCGCGGCGCCGGTGGTCGGGGTGGACGAAGACCTCGCCCTCGGCGAGATGGGTGTTGTCGTGCCGGAGCATGAACAGCATCCCGGCCCCGACCGTGACCCCCGCGTCGACCGCCGACAGCAGCACCAGCCGGCCGTCGGTGCGCGGCACCGGGAGGGCACGCCGGGACACCTCCCACGCCGGCCAGGCGTCGATCGGCCGGTCGGCCGTCGCGGCCGCACCGGCCTCCCACCAGGCCCGCAGGAGGCTCTCGTCCCGGGTGTCGACCACCCGGATGTCGTACGTCGTCACGATCGCGAGGCTACGAGCGCACGGCACCCGCCAGCGACCGAATTATCACGCCGCAAGACTGAGCCCGCGAAGTCTTGATGACGGCGGGAGGTTGAGGAGGGCTCGGCGGTGACCCGAGCTCGCGAGGGTCGGCGCGACCCGTCTCGAAACCCGGGTCCAGCCCACCGGGCTCAGTCGCTGTGCAGGGAGAGCTGCTCGCGGACGACCGCGGCGAGCCGGTCGGCGACCGCCCGGGCCTCCTCGGCGGTGGCGGCCTCGACCATCACCCGCACGATCGGCTCGGTGCCGGACGGGCGCAGCAGGACCCGGCCGGTGTCGCCGAGCGCGGCCTCCTCCTCGGCCACGGCCGCGGCGAGCACGGCGTCGTCGTCGGCGCGGCTCTTGTCGACGTCGGTCACGTTGAGGAGCACCTGCGGCAGGCGGGTCATCACCGACGCCAGCTCCTCGAGGCTCTTGCCGGTCGTGGCCATCCGCTCGAGGATGTGCAGCGCGGTCAGGATCCCGTCACCGGTGGTGGCGTACTCGCTCATGATCACGTGGCCGGACTGCTCGCCACCCAGGGAGTAGCCCGAGACCTTCATCGCCTCGAGCACGTAGCGGTCGCCGACCTTGGTCTGGCGCACCCCGACTCCGGCCGCGCGCATCGCCTGCACGAAGCCCAGGTTGCTCATCACGGTGGCGACGACGGTGTCCTTGACGAGGTGGCCGGTCTCCTTGAAGCCGAGGGCGAGGATCGCCAGCAGCTGGTCGCCGTCCACGACGTTGCCCCGGGCGTCGACCGCGAGGCAGCGGTCGGCGTCGCCGTCGAGGGCGAACCCGACGTCGGCGCCGTCCTTCAGGACGGCGGCCTGCAGGGACTCCAGGTGCGTGGACCCACAGCCCTCGTTGATGTTGAGCCCGTCGGGGAACACGTGGATCGCCGTCACGTCGGCGCCGGCGTCGCTGAGCGCCTGCGGACCCGCGTCGCTGGCCGCGCCCTCGGCGCAGTCGAGGACGACCTTGATCCCGACGAGGGGGTGGTCGATGGTGCGGACGAGGTGGGCGGCGTACTCGGCGACCGCGGTGGGGTACGGCGTCACCATGCCCACGTGGGCGCCCGTCGGCCGGGTCCACTCCTTGCCCATGCGTCGCTCGATCGCCCACTCGATGGCGTCGTCGAGCTTGTGCCCGCCGCGGGCGAGGAACTTGATGCCGTTGTCGGGCATCGGGTTGTGCGACGCGGAGAGCACGACACCGAGGTCGGCCCCGAGCTTGGCGGTGAGGTGGGCGACGCCCGGCGTCGGCAGCACGCCGAGCAGCAGTACGTCGACGCCGGCAGACGCCAGCCCCGCCACGACGGCTGCCTCCAGGAACTGCCCCGAGATGCGGGTGTCCCGGCCGACGACGGCCAGGGGGCGGTGCCCGGTGAACTCGCCACGGTCGGCCAGGACCTGGGCCGCGGCAACGGAAAGGTCCAGGGCCAGCTCTGCGGTCAGTTGACCGTTCGCCAGGCCCCGGACCCCGTCCGTGCCGAAGAGTCGCGTCATGCGACCCGGATCAGCGCTTGCTGTACTGCGGCGCCTTGCGGGCCTTCTTCAGACCAGCCTTCTTGCGCTCGATGACGCGGGCGTCACGGGTGAGCAGGCCGGCCTTCTTCAGCGACGGCCGGTTGGCCTCGACGTCGATGGAGTTCAGGCAGCGGGCCACGCCGAGGCGCAGGGCGCCGGCCTGACCGGTGATGCCACCGCCGTGGATGCGGGCGATCACGTCGAAGCGGCCCTCGAGCTGCAGGGCGGCGAACGGCTCGTTGACGACCTGCTGGTGCAGCTTGTTCGGGAAGTAGGCGTCGAGCGGGCGACCGTTGACGGTCCACTCGCCGGTGCCCGGCACGATCCGGACGCGGGCCACGGCCTCCTTGCGGCGGCCGGTGGCAGCCGCGGGGGCGATGGTGGCCGCACGCTGCGGCGCGTCGGCGGACGGGGAGCTCTCGGAGCTGTAGGCCACTCCCTGCTCGTCGGCCTCGTAGGTCTCCTCGACCTCGGTGCTGTTCTCAGTCACGGTGTTCCTCACTAGTCCTTCGGGCCGGGATTACTGGGAGATCTGGGAGATCTCGAACGGAGTGGCCTTCTGGGCCTGGTGCGGGTGATGGGGTCCGGAGTAGACCTTGAGCTTCTTCAGCGTCTGACGGCCGAGCTTGTTCTTGGGGAGCATGCCCCAGACGGCCTTCTCGATGACCTTGCGGGCGTCCTTGTCGAGCAGCTCGCCGACCGGGGTGGCCGACAGGCCGCCGGGGTAGCCCGAGTGGCGGTAGGCCAGCTTGGTGGTCTTCTTGCTGCCGGTCAGCGCGACCTTGTCGGCGTTGATGACGATGACGAAGTCACCGGTGTCGACGTGAGGCGCGAAGATCGGCTTGTGCTTGCCACGCAGGAGGTTGGCGGTCGTGGTGGCCAGACGGCCGAGGACCACGTCGGTGGCGTCGATGACGTGCCATTCGCGCTGGATGTCACCTGGCTTGGGGCTGTACGTGCGCACGGCTGATCTGCTTTCACTCGTTCGTTGACCCGGGAGGTCTGCCTGCCGGGTGGTGGTGCTGCGCCTCCTGACGAACACGGCCCGGTCGGCTCACCCTGATGAGAGGTGGATTTCCGGGACTGCACCCTGACCGCACAGCATGGGTCAGGACGCGGCAGGAGTCGCGACCGTCAAGACTACGGGCCGGCGTCCGCGCAGGTCAAAACCCGGGGAGCTCGCGCGACGCCCGACCGCGGCTGCGTCACGTGCCGGACACCGGGTTCGCGTGGCACGGAACCGCAGACTAAGTTGGGCGGGTGACTGATTCTCTCACCGTCCGCGACAATCGCACCGGACAGGAGTACGACGTCCCGATCACCGACGGCACCATCAAGGCCGCGGATCTGGGCACGATCAAGGCAGCCGATGACCAACCCGGCATCGCCGTCTACGATCCCGGCTTCGTCAACACCGCGTCGTGCCGCAGCGCCGTCACCTTCATCGACGGCGACGAGGGGATCCTCGAGTACCGCGGCTACCCGATCGAGCAGCTGGCGGAGAAGTCGAACTTCCTCGAGGTGGCCTACCTCCTCATCAACGGCACCCTGCCGTCGAAGGCCGAGTACGAAGCGTGGGTGCACGAGATCACCTACCACACGTTCGTGCACGAGAACGTCAAGAGCTTCATGGAGGGCTTCCGCTACGACGCCCATCCGATGGGGATGCTGATGGCCTCGGTCGGCGCGCTGTCGACGTTCTACCCCGACGCGCGCAACATCAGCGACGCCGGCAACCGGCACATGCAGATCGTCCGGATGATCGCGAAGATGCCGACCCTCGGCGCCTGGTCCTTCCGCCACGCCCAGGGCAAGCCGTTCGTCTACCCCGACAACGACCTCGGGTACACCGCGAACTTCCTCTCCATGCTGTTCAAGATGAGCGAGCGGAAGTTCGAGGCCGACGAGCGCCTGGTCAAGGCGCTCGACGTGCTGTTCATCCTCCACGCCGACCACGAGCAGAACTGCTCGACCAACGCGGTCCGGTCGGTCGGCTCCTCCCAGGTCGACCCGTACTCCGCCGTCGCCGCCGGCATCGCCGCGCTCTACGGCCCGCTGCACGGCGGCGCCAACGAGGCCGTGCTGCGGATGCTGCGCCGGATCGGGTCGAAGGAGAACATCCCCGACTTCATCAAGGGCGTGAAGGACGGCAACGAGCGGCTGATGGGCTTCGGCCACCGGGTCTACAAGAACTACGACCCGCGGGCCAAGATCATCAAGAAGTCCGCCGAGGACGTCTTCGAGGTCACCGGCACCAACCCGCTGCTCGACATCGCCCTCGAGCTGGAGAAGATCGCGCTCGAGGACGAGTACTTCGTCAAGCGCAAGCTCTACCCCAACGTCGACTTCTACTCCGGCCTGATCTACGAGGCCTTCCAGTTCCCGCCGGAGATGTTCACCGTCCTGTTCGCCATCGGCCGCACCCCCGGCTGGCTGGCGCAGTGGCTGGAGCTGGTCCAGGACAAGGAGCAGAAGATCGCGCGGCCCGAAGCAGATCTACACCGGCGACCGCAAGCTCGACTTCACCCCGGCGAGCGAGCGCTGGTCCTAACCGGGGAATCAGCACACGACGAGGTCCTCGTCGTCCTGGCCGACGTGCCGGACGCCGGGGATCTCGCTGCTTCCCGGGACGTCGCGAACGCCCTGATCCGCGAGCACACGCCGGGTGAGGGCGTCCGGGTCGGCCGGCTCTGCCCGCGGTGCGGCTCCGCCGACCACGGTCGCCCGGTCGTGCGTGGCAGCCGCACGGCGGTGTTCGCCAGCGTCGCCTACGCACCGCGCGTGGTCGCCGTCGCGGTCACCGGACTCGGACCGGTGGGCGTGGACGTCGCGTGGGCGGCCGACGTCACCGGCGCCGCCGCCCGGCGTACGGCGGACACGCTCGGCCTGCCGGTGGGCACCCGAGACCTCGACGTCGCCCTGGCCTGGACCCGCGCCGAGGCCGTGCTCAAGGCGACCGGAGAGGGTCTGGCCGCCGACCCGAGCCTGGCCCCCGACCGGGTCGGCGCCGGCCTCCGCGTGCTGGTGCCCGAGCTCGGTGCCGGCCTGGTCGCCTGCGTAGCGGTCCGGTGTGACCGAGCCGAGCTCCGGCAACGGACGATCCGGGTCAGCCAGACTCCGGCAGGCCCGGTAACTCCAGGTGCTGCAGCCACGCGTCGAACAGCGCGTCCAGGTCCGCGCCCGTGTGGGTGGCGGCGAACTCGGTGAACTCGGCGGTCGTGACCGACCCGCCCTCGTTCGCGGCCAGCCAGTCCTTCAGCATCGGGAAGAACGCGTCGTCGCCCACGGTCAGCCGGACGGCGTGGAGCGTGAGTGCCCCCCGCTTGTAGACCCGGTCGTCGAACATCAGGTCGGGGCCCGGGTCGGCGAGCAGCAGGTCCTGGTCGAGCCCCGAGAGCCGCTCCCAGTGGCGCCGGGCGTGCGCGTCGGCCGGCTCGTCCCCCGACCGCTCCGACCACAGCCACTCGCAGTAGCAGGCGAACCCCTCGTGCAGCCAGATGTCGCGCCAGTGCGTGAGGGTGACGGCATTGCCGAACCACTGGTGGGCGAGCTCGTGGGCGATCAGGCGGACGGCGTCCCAGTCGCCGCTGACCAGGTTGCGCCCGAACGTCGAGATGCTCTGCGACTCCAGCGGGATCTCGAGGTCGTCCGCCGTCACGACGACGGTGTAGCCGGCGAACGGATAGGGCCCGAACAGCTCGGCAGAACACGTCGACCATCTCGTGCTGCCGCGCGAACGCCGCGCCGAACGCGGCGGGGTCGAGGTCGGCCGGGGCGACGATCCGCAGCGGGACGCCCGTGTCGGGCGTCCCGGGCGGCTGCCACTCGGCGTACCTGCCGATCTGCACGGTCGCGAGGTACGTCGCCATCGGCTCGTCCTGCTCGTGCACCCAGGTCTCGCTGCTGCCGTGCCGGGTCCGCTGCACCAGCCGGCCGTTGGCGACCACGAAGTAGCCGGGCTCGGTGGTCACGCTGATCCGGTACGTCGCCTTGTCGTCGGGCCGGTCGTTGCACGGGAACCAGGTCGGCGACCCGTGGGGCTGCGCGGCGACGATCACGCCGTCGGAGAGCTCCTCCCACCCGGCGTCGCCGTGCTGCTTGCGCACCAGCGGCTTCGGGTGGCCGGCGTACCGCACCACGACCGTCAGCTCGGTGCCGGCCGCGACCTCCTCGCGCAGGTCGACGACGAGCCGGTCGGAGCGCTTGCGGTAGTGGCGCAGGCCGGCGCCGACGACGCGGACCTTCGCGACGTCGAGGTGCGCCAGGTCGAGGACGATCCGCTCGAGCGGCTCGAGCGCGACCACCGTCGAGGGTCGCCGTCGCCGGACAGCCGGTTGCCTGCCACCGAGTAGGCGAGGTCGAGGTCGTAGCTGCGGACGGAGTACGCCGGGTCACCGTGGCCGGGGAGGTAGGGGTCGGCAGTGGGCAGGCTCACCGGCGGTCGGACCCGGCGTCGTGCGAGGGGTCCACCCAGGGTCCGATCGGGTTGCCGATCCAGATCGTCTTGTCCGGCACGGACTCCCCCCTCATCACCAGTGACACTGGCCCGACCGTAGCGTGCCGCCCGATGGTCGCGGCGGGCAGGATCACCGAGTTCGGACCGAGGGTCGCGCCCGCGCCGCAACCGTGACCACGTCGGTGTTCAGCATCCGGTCGTGGAACAGGTGCGTCTGGACCACGCTGCCCTGGTTGACGGTGGCGCCGTCGCCGAGCTCCACCAGGTCGGCCTCGGGCAGCCAGTAGGTCTCGCACCAGACGCCGCGGCCGACCTTCGAGCCCAGCAACCGGAACCAGACCGTGAGCAGCGGGTGACCCGGTGACGGCCCGGGCGAACCACGGCGCGGCCACCACCTCGATGAAGGTGTCGGCGAGCTCGTTGCGCCAGACGAACGAGCTCCACAACGGGTGCGCGCCCGGACGCAGCCGGCCGACGAGCAGCCACTTGGCGACCGACCGCGACGCAGCGCCGCCACCAGGCCGGCGACGCAGCAGCGACGGCCAGACCGACGACGCAGCGGCCAGCCACGCCAGCGACCGGGTCGGCGCGTCGAGCACGGCCAGCGCGACCAGCACGACGGCGGCGTGCAGCGCGACGTGCGACCAGCACCGGCAGCAACCGGCGGCCTCGCCAGGCCGCGCGGGCCACGCGGAGCCGGGTCGGCGGGTGCGTAGGTGCGCTCGTCGTCGGCCGCCTCGGCGCGTACGCCGCAGCCGCGCCGGCGGGCTGCCGAGCCAGGACGCCCCGGCCTTCGCCGTCTTGCGCCGCGGGCGCGGCCGACAGCACCGCGACCAGCGCCCGCTTGGGCACCTTGCGGCCCGGTGCGGCCATGCCGGAGTTGCCGACGAAGGCCCGCTTCCCGATCTTCACCCGCTCGATCCGCAGCCAGCCGCCGCCCAGCTCGTACCCGCCGATCAGGGTGTCGTCGGCCAGGAACGCGTCGGTCGTTCACCGTCGTCAGGGACGGGATCATCAGCACGGTCGACGCCTCCACGTCCTTGCCGATCCGGGCGCCGAGCAGGCGCAGCCAGGTCGGCGTCAGCAGGGAGGAGTAGAGGGGGAACAGCCACGTGCGGGCCTCGTCGAGCACCCGGCTCGTCGCCCACGACCTGCAGGGCCGACCCGGCTCCGCACGGGGTAGGCCCCCGGCCGCATGCCCGACCGCCGAGCAGCCGGACGACGCCGAGCACGAGCAGCACCAGCACGAGCCAGGCCGACCACGGTCGCCGGCACCAGCCAGGGCAGCAGGCCGACCGCCAGGTCGGCCGACGTCCGCGCGGTCGGCGACACCGGCCCCGGCGAGGGCCAGTGCGCCGCCGGCCGCGATCGGCGGCCAGCCGGAAGCGCGCGACAGCAGCGCCGCGGTCACGGCGTACGCCGCGACCCAGGCGCCGGGTGCTGGCCGGCCGCTCGGACCACGGGCCGCGGGCCGATCCACGGACCTGTCGCGCCGGGGCGCCGGACCAGAACTCGCCCTCGGGCACGGTGCCGAACACGGCGGAGCCGGGCGCCACCTCGGCGTCGTCCTCGACCGAGCTGCCGGGGCACAGCATGCTGCGCGCGCCGATCCGGGCTCCGCTTGCCGACCCGCACCTCGCCGACCCGCAGCACGTCGCCGTCGATCCAGTAGCCGGCTGAGGTCGACCTCCGGCTCGATCGGAGCAGCCCGTCGCCGAGGTGGAGCAACCCGGTGACGGGCGGGACCGAGTGCAGGTCGACGTACGCCGGCCGACCGTGGCGCCGAGCAGCCGGGCGTACCAGGTCATCCACGGCGCACCCGCGAGGCTGGTCGCACCGAGCTGGTCGACCAGCCGCTCGGCCGCCCACAGCCGCAGGTGCACCTTGCCGCCGCGCGGGTGGTCGCCGGGCGTCACCCCGCGCAGCAGCAGCCGCGCTCCGCCCGCGGCGAGCAGCATCCGGCCCGGGCGGCGCGAGGAACACCAGCCAGCCGACGACGAGGGTCCACGACGGGCACCGTCGGCAGCCACGCAGGCATCGAAGAGCCAGGCCGTCGCGCTGGTCGCGCCGAGCGATCCAGACCAGCCATCGCGGCGCGGCGAGCGACGCGGAGCAGGGTGATCGCGACGACCTGGCCGGTCTGGGTCTTGATCGGGGTGGGCGGCACGGCGCGCTCGGTGACGTTGTCGCCGCCGGCGCGCCAGGGCGTCGACGTAGTCGGCGAGCGCCGCCGACGGTCGGGTGGTCGTAGATGTCGCCGACCGCCACCTCGGGGTGGCGCGCCGCGGAGCAGGGAGACGATCTGGGCGGCCGTCAGGCTGCCGCCGCCGAGGTCGAAGAAGTCGTCGCCGCGTCCGCGGACCGTGGCGCCGAGCATCTCCAGCCAGAGCCCGGCGAGCCAGCCGGCCGTGCCCGTCGAGGGCGGCCTCGTCGGCGGGGACGGTCCGGCGCCCGGCAGCGGCCACGGGCAGCGCGTCGCGGTCGACCTTGCCGGAGGTCCGGGTCGGGATGGAGTCGACGGTCGCCAGCCGCGGCACCATCGCGCGCCGGCAGCGCGGCGCGCAGCGTCGCCTTCGCCGCCGTGGCGTCGAACCGGTCGTCGACGGTGACGTAGCCGACGAGCAGCTGGTTGCCGGCGGCCGTACGCCGCACCGCGGCCGCCGCACCGACCACGCCCGGCAGGCCGAGCAGGGCGCTGTCGATCTCGCCCAGCTCGATCCGGCGACCGCCGATCTTGACCTGGTCGTCGGCCCGGCCCGCGAACAGCAGCCCCTCGGGGTCGTGGACCACCAGGTCGCCGCTGCGGTACGCGCGGTCCCAGCCGAGGCTGGGCATCGGGGCGTACTTCTCGGCGTCCTTCTCCGGGTCCAGGTAGCGGGCCAGGCCGACGCCGCCGATGATCAGCTCGCCCGCCTCGCCGGCCGCGACCGGGTTCGCCGGCCTCGTCGACGACGGCGAGGTCCCAGCCGTCCAGGGGCAGCCCGATCCGGACCGGCCCGTCGCCGGTCGAGCCGGGCGCCGCAGGCGACGACGGTCGCCTCGGTGGGCCCGTAGGTGTTCCAGACCTCGCGGCCCTCGCGCACGAGCCGGCCGACCGAGCTCGGGCGGGCACGCCTCGCCGCCGAGGATCAGCAGCCGGACCCGGTCCAGCGACGTCCGTCGGGCCACAGCGCGACCAGGGTCGGCACCGTCGAGACCACGGTGATCCCGTTGGCGGCCAGCCACGGACCGACGTCCATGCCGCTGCGCACCAGGGCCCGCGGCGCCGGCACCAGGCACGCGCCGTACCGCCAGGCCAGCCACATCTCCTCGCAGGACGCGTCGAAGGCGACCGAGAGGCCGGCCATCACCCGGTCGCCGGGGCCCAGCGGCTCGGTCCTGCAGGAACAGCCGCGACTCCGCGTCCACGAACGCTGCCGCGTTGCGGTGGGTGACCGCGACGCCCTTCGGGCGTGCCGGTGGATCCGGACGTGAAGATCACCCAGGCGTCGTCGTCGGAGCCGGGGTCCGTGCGCTCGCGCGCCGCCGTCGTACGGCGCGGCTCGACGGCCAGCTCGGCGCCGACGACCGCGACGACGTCGGCCTCGCCGAAGACCAACCGGGCCCGCTCGTCGGGGTCGTCGGCGTCGACCGGGACGTACGCGGCCCCGGCCAGCAGGACCGCCATGATCGCGATGTAGAGGTCGGTCGTCCCCGACGGCAGCCGCACGCCCACCTTGTCGCCCGGGCCGATCCCGAGCTCGGCGAGCTCGTCGGCCACCGCCTCCGCTGCCTCCGCGAACTCCTCGTAGGTCAGCGTGTCCGCACCGTTGTCGAGCGCCGTCTCCTCACCGCCCCGCACCACGGTGGCGCGAAAGATGTCGACCAGGGTGCGAGGAGCCGGTGCCCGGTCCGCGCGGCGAAGAGTCAGCTCCGGCATCGTGTCGTCAGCAGGTGAACGCACGGTGACGCGCTCGGAATTCGAAATCAGTGGAGAATCTCCGTATCAGGCGAGGATTTCGTCGCTCTTCACCGGCATGACACCACATCCCCTCGCAGCATGGGTCGCTCTCCGGATGAACCCGGAGCACGGCGACGCCCGACGACGACGCGGCCAGTCCGCGGGTCGACGAACCTCCCCGCGCAGCCCGGTCCCGCGGCGCCGGAACGGGTAGGTGGTCTGAGTGCTGGGGCCACCGACCGGGAGGATGTCCGCGTGGCTCACCGCACCGACCACCAGCAAGCGGCGCAGCCCGACGTCCTCCGGAGCTCTTCGGCCACCGACGAGGTGGCGTGGATCTCACCCGAGTGACCGACGTTCTTCGGGGTACCCCAGCGGAGTCTCAGCAAGCACACAGACTCCCTGAGCATCCTCGAGGACATGAACGACGACACCACGCCGAACCAGCCTCCGGCCGAGGGCCCCTTCCCGTACCAGCAGCCCGCGGCCCAGCAGGGCAACCAGCAGGGCCCGGAGCACACCACTCCGCTGCCGCCCTACCAGGCACACGTCCCGCCGCCGGCGTACGACGTGCCGCAGCAGCGCCGCCGCCGCCCGGGCGCGTTCGCCGCGTCGGTGGTGGCCGCCTCGCTGGTGGTCGGCGCCGGTGCCGGCATCGCCGGTGCGGCCGGCTGGAACGAGTGGAGCCCCAGCGGCGCCGACCGGTCCACGTCGTCGCCGAACGCCTCGGCCGTCGTCGACCGTGGCGACGCCCCGGCCGCCAGCGGCTCGGTCGAGCAGGTCGCCCAGGACGTGCTCCCGTCGGTCGTGAAGATCAACGTGGCCGGCGCCCAGGGTGCCGGCTCGGGCTCGGGCATCATCCTCAGCTCCGACGGCGAGATCCTCACCAACAACCACGTGGTCGAGGCCGCCGGCGAGGGCGGCAGCATCTCGGTCGCGTTCAGCGACGGCTCCACGGCCGACGCGACCGTCGAGGGCACCGACCCGCTGACCGACACCGCGCTGATCAAGGCGGAAGGGGTCAGTGACCTGACGCCGGCCACCATCGGCAAGTCGGGCAACCTCGACGTCGGCCAGGAGGTCGTCGCGATCGGCTCGCCGTTCGGGCTCGAGTCGACGGTGACGAGCGGCATCGTCAGCGCGCTGAACCGCCCCGTGAACGTCGGCTCCGACGAAGAGGGCAACAGCACGACGTACCCGGCGATCCAGACCGACGCGGCCATCAACCCCGGCAACAGCGGTGGCCCGCTGGTCGACATGAACGGCGACGTCGTCGGCATCAACTCCTCGATCCGTACGTCGAGCTCCTCGTCCACCGAGGAGGGCGGCTCGATCGGTCTGGGCTTCTCGATCCCGATCGACGAGGTCATGCCGATCGTGCAGCAGATGCAGGACGGCGAGACCCCGACCCACGCCCGGATGGGCATCTCGGTCTCCGACGTGGCCGCCGAGGAGGGACAGGTCGCCTCGCAGGGCGCCCAGGTCCAGGAGGTCACCGACGGCTCCACCGCCGCCTCCGCCGGCCTCGAGAAGGGCGACGTGATCACCAAGGTCGACGACACCGTCATCACCGGTGCCGACTCGCTGGTCGCGACGGTCCGGTCCTACCGCCCCGGCGACAAGGTCACCGTGACCTACGTCCGCGGCGGCGACTCCAGCACGGCCACCCTCCAGCTCGACTCGGACGGGTAACTGGTTCTCGGACGGGTTGTTCCGCCGGGGGCCAGTGCCGAGGACCACTGGCCCCCACACCCGTCCCGCGATACCGGAGCTCCGTGACAGCCGAAGTCCCCCGCACAGGCCGTCGCGGGGCTCCGTTCCACGTGCCGAGGGTTAGGTTGTCGCCGTGCGACATCCGGCCCTCGGCACGTTCCTCTTCTTCCTGGCCGCACCCGGGGTGATGGCCGGGGTGGTCCCGTGGCTGGTCACCGGCTGGGACGGCTCCCCCGCCGGCCTCGACGCGCTCGACGTGGTCGGGGCCGTCGTCGCGCTGGTCGGTCTCGCGATGGTGGTGGCCTGCTTCGTCCGGTTCGTGCGTGAAGGGCGGGGCACGCCGTCGCCGACCGCACCCACCGAGGAGCTCGTCGTCGGCGGGCTCTACCGCTACCTCCGCAACCCGATGTACGTCGGCGTCGGGCTGGTCATCGCCGGCCAGTGCGTGGCCTTCCGGAGCCTGGCGCTGGTCGTCTGGCTGGGGCTGTTCACCGCGGCGGTGACCGCCTTCGTCGTCGGCTACGAGCAGCCGACGCTGCGCGAGAGGTACGGCGCGTCGTACGACGCCTACCGCCGCACGGTCCCGGCGGTGATCCCCCGCCTTCGTCAGCGGACCCGCTGAACGCGGCCTTCGTCCCAGACCGGCCCGTCGGACTCGTAGACGTCGCCGTCCGCGCCGTACACGAGGAAGCGGTCGAAGCCCCGGGCGAACCACCGGTCGTGGGTGACCGCCAGCACCGTCCCCTCGAACGCCTCGAGCCCGTCCTCGAGGGCCTCGGCCGACTGCACGTCGAGGTTGTCGGTGGGCTCGTCGAGCAGCAGCAGGGTCGCCCCCGACAGCTCGAGCAGCAGGATCTGGAAGCGCGCCTGCTGGCCGCCCGACAGCGACTCGAACTTCTGCTCGGCCTGCGCGCTGAGCTCGTAGCGGTCGAGCACCCGGCTGGCCTGCTCGCGGCCCATGCCGTCGCGGCCGCGTCCGTCGGGCTCGGCGTCGCCGCGGTGCAGGATCTCGAGCAGCGTCCGGCCCAGCAGCTCGGGGTGCTCGTGGGTCTGCACGAACCATCCGGGCCGGACCCGGGCGCCCAGCTTCGCCTTGCCGGTGTGCAGCACCGGCTTGGCCGGCACGTCGCCGACCGGCTGGTGCTCGACGTCGGGGTCGCTGCCACCGGCCGCCAGCAGGCGCAGGAAGTGGGACTTGCCCGAGCCGTTGCTGCCGAGCACGGCCACGCGCTCGCCGTACCAGACCTCGAGGTCGAAGGGGTGCATCAGCCCGGTCAGCTCGACGTTCTCGCAGACGACGGCGCGCTTGCCGGTGCGGCCACCCTTGAGCCGCATCTTGACCTGCTGCTCGCGCGGCTGCTCGGTCGGCGGTCCGGCCTCCTCGAACTTGCGGAGCCGGGTCTGGGCGGCCTGGTAGCGGCTGGCCATGCCGTCGTTGTACGTCGCCTTCTGCTTGAGCGTCTGCACCAGCGTCTTGAGCTTGGCGTGCTCCTCGTCCCAGCGCCGGCGCATCTCCTCGAACCGCAGGAACCGGTCCTTGCGCGCATCGTGGTACGACGCGAAGCCGCCGGGGTGGGTCCAGACCAGGTTGCCGGCGTTGCCGAGCTCGACCGTGACCACGCGGGTCGCGGTGTTGTTGAGGAGCTCGCGGTCGTGGCTGATGAACAGGATCGTCTTCTCGGACTCGCGGATCCGCCCCTCCAGCCAGACCTTGCCGGGCACGTCGAGGAAGTTGTCGGGCTCGTCGAGCAGGAGCACCTCGTCGGGGCCGCGCAGGAGGTACTCCAGCACCAGCCGCTTCTGCTCGCCGCCCGACAGGGTGCGCAGCTCGCGGTACTTGGCGCGGTCGTAGGGGACGCCGAGGCCGGCGATGGTGCACACGTCCCACGTCACCTCGAGCTCGTAGCCGCCGGCGTCGGCGTACTCCGAGAGCGCGTGGGCGTACTCCATCTGGGTCTTCTCGTCGTCGGCGTCCATCAGCGCCAGCTCGTACCGGTCCACCTCGGCGGCGGCGGCCCGGACCCGCGGCGGGGACACCGAGAGCAGCAGGTCGGCCACCGTGGGCGCCTCACCCAGACCGACGCCGACCATCTGCCGCATCACGCCGAGGCCGCCGGAGCGGGTGACGGCGCCGGAGTGCGGCGTCAGGTCGCCGGTGATGATCCGCAGCAGGGTGGTCTTGCCGGCACCGTTGGCGCCGACCAGCGCGACCTTGGCGCCCTCCCCCACCCGGAACGAGACGTCGTCGAGCAGCACCCGGCCGTCCGGGAGCTCGTAGCGCACACCCGAGACGTCCACGTGACCCATGGAAGCGATTCTCGCCTGTCCACCGGCGATCGGTCACCGGGATTACGCCGGGCTGTCTGGACACGCGGCCGATAATCGGGCGCGCCGTTGCACATCGCTCCGTAGGCTGTCGGAGTGCAGGGTGAACTGGAGCAGGCGCCTCCGGCCGCGCCGCCCCGAGGACGGATCCGCCGGCTCGGGCGGACGCGCGCGATGCTGCTCTACGGCCTGCTCCTGGCCGGGTGGACGTGGCTGTTCGGGATGCCCAACGACACCATCCAGATCGTGCTCTGGCTCTGGCTGGGCACCGTGGCGTGGAACATCGAGGCCGAGCCCCGCTACCACCTGCAGTTCCTGCGCGACTGGTGGCCACCGGTGCTCGCGTTGGTCGTGTACTTCTACAGCCGCGGCGTGGCCGACAACGTGCACGCCGGCGGCGTCCACGTGATGATGCCGATCGACGTCGACCGGTGGCTCTTCGGCGGTCACCTCCCGACCGAGGTCCTGCAGCACACCTGGTGCGGCAACCCGTGCGACCCCGCGAGCGACCCGCGCTGGTTCGACCTGCTCTTCACCACCGTCTACGCGTCCCACTTCGTGACCGGCCTGACCATCGCGGCCGTGCTGTGGATCCGCAACCGCTACGAGTTCGCGTTGTGGATGCGCCGGCTGGTCACCATCAGCTACGCCGCGCTCGCGATCTACATCCTCTACCCGATGGCGCCGCCGTGGTGGGCCTCGCGCGACGGCTACATCGACGCCGAGCTTCCCCGGATCACCGGCCGCGGCTGGGAGGACATCGGCATCGACCGGCTGAACCTCCTGCTCGGCGGGGTCGGCAACAAGGTGGCGGCGATGCCGTCGCTGCACGCCGGGATCGCGTTCCTGGTGGCGGCGTACGCGATCATGCGGCTGCGCTCCTGGTGGCGCTGGCTGCTGGTGCTCTACCCCGTGGCCATGGGCGTCGCGCTGGTCTACTACGCCGAGCACTACGTGGTCGACGTGCTCGCGGGCTGGCTGGTGGCGGTGCTCGTGCTGGTGGGCTGCGCCTGGTGGGACCGGGCCCGGCCGCCGGTGGTCGCGCCTCCGGTCACCGACGAAGCAGGCCGTACGGCGAGCCCAGCAGGCCGAGCAGCTTCTCGGTCGGCAGGCGCTCCACCAGCGTCTCCCCCTCCTGGGTGAGCACTCCGTGGTCGAGGCACTCCGCGTTGTAGATCCACGCGGGGACGCCATCCCCGGTCGTCAGCAGGTAGAACTCCGACTGGCCGTCGCAGCGCCGGTACGGCACCGTGCCGACGGGGGCCGCGGCGATCAACGCCCGGACCTCCGCCGACTGCGCGCCGGTCAGCTGGGTCGACTGTGCGAGCCAGTGGGAGGGCTCGTCGCGTCCCTCGTTCCCGGCGTAGCGGCACACCGTCAGCCGTCCGCCAGGGTCCGCGTCCAGGCGGAAGTCGGTGTTCGCGTAGACCCCCTTGACGCACCCGTTCCGGTCCGCCACGTCGACCTGGTGGACCGAGCCGAGCACCGTCCGGGCCTCGTCCTCCGTCGGTGCGACGACCAGCACGCCCGCGTTCTCGGTGGTCGCGCGGCCGGCCCAGGCGCCCTCCGGGAATCCGGAATCCGTCCCGGCCTGCTGGACGTCTCCGGGCTCGGTGTCGAGGGTCGCGGCGGCTCCGGTCGCTGCGGCCGGGTCGTAGAACTGGGCGCCGTACCCGACGTACGGACACGCGATCATCGGGATCGCGCCCTCCTGGCGGTCCACCACGGGGGTCCCGGGATCGGTGCCGCCGCTCGCGCACCAGGCGGTCATGGAGCCGTACCCCCACGCGTCGGGTACGTCGATCTCCATGTCCCGCCAGGACTCGCCGCGCCAGCCCACCGGCGGCGCCGGGGCCCCGGTGGGCTCCGGGTTCGCGTCCGTCGCCGTCCGCCCTCCGTCTCCACCACTGCCGACGACGACCGCGACCGGCACGGCGACCGCGACCACCGCAACGGCGGCGACCACTGCCACCGAGCGCCGACGGCGGCCCCGCGCCCGGCGGTGGGCGCTCTCGGCCAGCCCGTCGGCACCGGGCGCGTCCCGGGAGGCCGCGACCAGTGCGTCGCGGACCCGGCCCTCGAAGTCAGTCATCGGTCTCTCCCAGCTCGGATCGGAGCGCAGCCACGCCGCGCGAGACGCGCGAGCGCAGGGTGCCCTCGCGGACGCCGGTCAGCTCGGCCATCTCGGCGTACTCCAGCTGCTCGTAGAAGCGCAGCACCACCGCGGTGCGGTGGTCGGCGGGCAGCCGCAGGCACGCGCGCCACAGCAGGTCGTGCTCCGCGACGTCGGGGCCGTCGACGGTCGCGGTCAGCTGTCGGCTCGGAGACGGGCGACTCGCGTCTGCGGAACTTCCGCCACCCGGACGTGTGCGCGTTGACCACCATCCGGCGCACGTAGGCGTCGGGGTCGTCGAGGCCGGCGATCCGCGACCAGCGCGGCAGCGCTCGCGAGAGCGCCTCCTGGACGACGTCCTCGGCGTCGGTCCGGTTGCCGGTCAGCACGTAGGCGAGCCGCAGCAGACGGGGGCCGCGCGACGCGACCCACTCGTCGAAGTCCTGCGTCGCTCGGTCCACCCGCGTCCTCTCGGCGCCTGCCAGCGCGGCCTCCATACTGCACAAACGCAGCACGGGGCCGATCTGTTGCGGGCCGTGTCGGAGCGGTCTACTCCTCCGTCTGCTTCGCCCAGAGGTTGACCCCGGCCTCGACGGCGTCCTCGTCGATGGCCTTGAGCTCCTCGTCGGTGAACGCCGGCCCGCCGACGGCGTCGAGGTTGGTGTCGAGCTGCTCCACCGACGACGCCCCGATCACGGCCGAGGTCACCCGGGGGTCGCGGAGCACCCACTGCAGCGCCATCTGGGCCAGCTTCTGGCCGCGTCCCTCGGCGATCTCGTTGAGCCGGCGCACGTGGGCGATCGTCTTCTCGTCGAAGCTGGTGCCGGGGATGGTCGTCCCCGTGCGCGCCGCGCGCGAGTCCTCGGGGATGCCGTCGAGGTAGCGGTCGGTGAGCAGACCCTGGGCCAGGGCCGTGAACACGATGCAGCCCATGCCCTGCTCCTCGAGCTCGTCGAGCAGGTCCTCCTCGATCCAGCGGTTGAGCAGGGAGTACGACGGCTGGTGGATCAGCAGCGGCGTGCCCAGGTCGCGGGCGATCGAGGCCGCCTCCTGCGTCTTCGTGGCGGAGTACGACGAGATCCCGGCGTACACCGCCTTGCCCTGCCGGACCGCGTGGTCCAGCGCCATCATCGTCTCCTCGACCGGCGTCTCCGGGTCGAAGCGGTGGCTGTAGAAGATGTCGACGTACTCCAGCCCCATCCGCTCCAGCGACTGGTCGAGCGAGGCGAGGACGTACTTGCGCGACCCGCCGCCCTGGCCGTAGGGCCCGGGCCACATGTCGTAGCCGGCCTTGGTCGAGATGACCAGCTCGTCGCGGTAGGGCTTGAGGTCGTCGGCGAGGTAGCGGCCGAAGTTCTCCTCCGCGCGGCCGTACGGCGGTCCGTAGTTGTTGGCCAGGTCGAAGTGGGTCACCCCGCGGTCGAACGCGCGGCGCAGGATCGCGCGCTGCGTCTCCTCGGGGCGGTCGTCGCCGAAGTTCTGCCACAGGCCCAACGACAGGACCGGGAGCTTGAGCCCGCTGCGTCCGGAGTAGCGGTACTCCATGCCGGTCGACTCGTCGTAGCGGTCCGCGGCGGCTTCGTACGTCGTCATGGCACCATCCTGCCCGGTCAGCCGACCCCGGCCATCCGCAGGGCGAGGTCGCGGTAGTGCGCGGCCACGTCGTCCGGTGACCAGGACCCGTCGTCGCGGTACCAGCGGGCCACGTCGATCCCGAGCGACAGCAGGGCCGTGGCCGTCATCGCGGGATCGGGGGTCGAGAACGCACCGGAGGCGACACCGTCGCGGATCACGTCGCGGACCACCGTGTCGATCTGTCGGCGGAGCAGCCCGATCTCGGCCAGGTGCGTCTCGCTCAGCGCCGCGAGCTCGTAGTTCACGATCCGGGCGGTGGTGTGGGTGAGCGCGTGGTGGCGGACGAACTCCTCCATCAGGCGGCTGAGCCGCTCGACCGGATCGGACGACGACGCGGACGCCTCGGTGACCAGCGCGAGGGTGCGTTCGTGGCCGGCCAGCGAGATCTGGTGGAGGAGCTCCTCCTTCGACCGGTGGTGGACGTAGAGCGCCGCGGGGCTCATCCCCGCCGCCGTCGAGATGTCGCGGGTGGTGGTGCCGTGGAATCCCTTGGCCGCGAAGGCGGCCACCGCCGCGGCCAGCAGGCGGGTTCGTGCGTCGGCCTCGACGCCCTCGCCTGCTGTCGCCATCGGCACCCCTCGGTTGACCTGTCCCGCTCCGTTGAACCATAGTAAGCAAGCGCTTAGTCACCCGGCAACGTCCGGGCCATCCACGACGGAGGGAACGCGTGCACGGACTCGCAGGCAAGACGGCCGTGGTCACCGGCGCCAGCAGGGGCATCGGGCTCGGCATCGCCGAACGGCTGGTCGCGGAGGGGGCGCGGGTCTGCCTCACCGCCCGCAAGCCCGAACCGCTCGCGGAGGCGGTGGCCGCCCTCGGCGGGCCGGACCACGCGATCGCGGTCGCGGGCAACACCGGCGACCCCGACCACCGGGCGGAGGCCGTCGAGCGGACGCTCGACGCGTTCGGCAGCGTCGACCTCCTGGTCAACAACACCGGCATCAACCCGGTCTACGGTCCCCTGGTCGAGCTGGACCTCGACGCGGCCCGCAAGGTCGTCGAGGTGAACTGCTTCGCCGCGCTGGCGTGGGTGCAGGCCGCGCACCGCGCGTGGTTCGCCGAGCACGGCGGCGCCGTCGTGAACCTGGCCTCCGTCGCCGGGGTCCGACCGGCGCCCGGCCTCGGCATGTACGGCGCCAGCAAGGCGATGCTGATCTCGCTGACCGAGACCCTGGCCGTCGAGCTCGGCCCACGGGTGCGGGTCAACGCCGTCGCGCCCGCGGTCGTCAAGACCCGGTTCGCCACGAAGCTCTACGAGGGACGCGAGGAGGAGGTGTCCTCGGCGTACCCGATGAAGCGGCTCGGCGTGCCCGAGGACGTCGCGGGCGCGGTCGCCTTCCTCCTCTCCGACGACGCGGCCTGGCTCACCGGCCAGACCGTGGTCCTCGACGGCGGCGTCACCCTGACGGGCGGCGTCTGATGTCGGCGGAGGCGCTGCGCGACGCGGGCGCGGTGGTCACCGGCGCCGGCCACGGCATCGGCCGCGCGCTGGCCACGCGGCTCGCGGCCGAGGGCGCCCGGGTCGTCGTCAACGACCTCGACCCCGAGGCCGCCGCGCGCGGTCGCCGACGAGATCGGGGGTACGCCGGTCCCGGCCGACTGCTCCACCGACGCCGGCGTCCGCCACCTGCTGGAGCAGGCGACCCGCGAGCTCGGCCGGATCGACGTGTTCATGGCCAACGCCGGCATCGACGGCGCCGGCGGGCCCGACAGCCTCGACACCCCCGACGACCTGTGGGCGCGCGTGCTCGACACCAACGTGATGGCCCACGTGCGCGCCGCGCGGGCGCTCGTGCCCGGCTGGCTCGAGGACGGCGGCGGCCGCTTCGTCGTCACCGCCTCGGCGGCCGGGCTGCTCACCATGATCGGCAGCGCGCCGTACTCCGTGTCCAAGCACGCCGCCGTCGCCTTCGCCGAGTGGCTGTCGGTCACGTACGGCGACCGCGGCGTCGTCGTCCAGGCGATCTGCCCGCAGGGCGTGCAGACCCGGATGCTGGAGGAGGCCGGCCTGCTCCAGGACCTGCTCAGCCGCGACTCCGCACTGACGCCCGAGCAGGTCGCGGACGCGTGGGTCGAGTCGCTCTCCGACGACCGCTTCCTCGTGCTGCCGCACCCGGAGGTGGCCGGCTACTACGCGGCCCGGGCCCAGGACACCGACCGCTGGCTGGCGGGGATGCGCCGGCTCCAGGGCAAGGTCGACGACGCGTGGAGGCAGACATGACAGAGCTCTCGACGACCGGCGTCCGCGGGCTCGACCTGCCGGCGTACGCCGCCTGGTTCGACGGACAGCGGCCGGGCGAGATCGCCGGCGAGCTCCGCGGCCGCCTGATCGCGGGCGGCAAGTCGAACCTGACCTACGAGGTGACCGACGGGACCTCGTGGTGGGTGGTCCGCCGGCCGCCGCTCGGCCACGTGCAGGCCACCGCGCACGACATGGGCCGCGAGTACACGGCGATCACCGCGCTGGCCGACACCGACGTGCCGGTCCCCGCGACGTACGCCCACTGCGACGACCCGGACGTGATCGGTGCGCCGTTCTACGTGATGGAGCGCGTCGCCGGGACGCCGTACCGGACCCGGGCGCAGCTCGAGGAGCTCGGCCCGGAGCGGACCGCCACGATCGCCGGCGAGATGGTCGACGTGCTGGCCGCGCTGCACGCCGTCGACCCGGCCGCCGTCGGCCTGGGCGAGTTCGGGCGACCCGCCGGCTTCCTCGAGCGACAGGTGCGCCGCTGGGGCCGGCAGCTCGAGGGCTCGCGCAACCGCGACCTGCCGGACGCCGACGAGCTGCTCCGCCGGCTTGCCGACAACGTGCCCGAGGGCGAGCCGGCCGTCGCGATCGTGCACGGCGACTACCGCCTCGACAACCTGCTGGTCGCCGACGACCGGGTGCGCGCTGTCATCGACTGGGAGATGTCGACGATCGGCGACCCCCTGACCGATGTCGCCCTCCTGCTCGTCTACGACCGCCTGTCCGGGGTTGCCGGAGGCTCCGCGGTCGCCGACGCCAGCTCGGCACCGGGCTACCCGGACCCCGACGAGCAGCTCCGCAGGTACGTCGAGACCAGCGGACACGACCTGGACCGGATGGACTTCCACACCGGCCTGGCCTACCTCAAGCTCGCCGTGATCCTCGAGGGGATCCACTACCGGCACCTGCAGGGCCAGACCGTCGGCGCCGGCTTCGACTCCGTCGGCGACGCCGTACAGCCCCTGCTCTCCGCCGGCCTCGAGGCCACCAGCGCACTCGCTCGCTCACCGAAGGGACCCTGATGGACTTCGCATACGACGCACGCACCGAGGAGCTGCGGGCGGACCTGCTCGACTTCATGGACGAGCACGTGCACCCGGCCGAGCCGGTGTTCCACGACCAGCTCGACGCCCTCGACGACCGCTGGGCCTGGTCCACGGTCCCGGTGCTCGACGAGCTGCGCGCCGAGGCCCGCCGCCGCGGGCTGTGGAACCTCTTCCTGCCGCGCGAGCACGGCGACCTCGGAGCCGGCCTGACCAACCTCCAGTACGCGCCGCTCGCCGAGATCACCGGCCGCAGCGGACACCTCGCGCCCGCCGCCCTGAACTGCGCGGCACCGGACACCGGCAACATGGAGGTGCTGGCGATGTTCGGCACCGACGAGCAGAAGGAGCGCTGGCTGCGGCCCCTCCTCGACGGCCGGATCCGCTCGGCGTTCGCGATGACCGAGCCCGACGTCGCGTCCTCCGACGCCACCAACATCGCGACCAGGATCGAGCGCGACGGCGACGAGTACGTCGTCAACGGGCGCAAGTGGTGGATCACCGGGGCGATGAACCCGCAGGCCGAGATCCTCATCGTCATGGGCAAGACGGACCCCGACGCCTCCCGGCACCGGCAGCAGAGCCAGCTGCTCGTGCCCCGCGACACCCCCGGGCTGACCGTCGTGCGTCCGATGCACGTGCTGGGCTACGACGACCACTCCCACGGCGGCCACGCGGAGCTGCTGTTCGAGGACGTGCGGGTCCCGGTCTCGAACCTCATCGGCGGCGAGGGCGACGGCTTCGGGATCGCCCAGGCACGACTCGGCCCCGGCCGGATCCACCACTGCATGCGCTCGATCGGCGTGGCCGAGCGCGCGGTCGAGCTGATGTGCCTCCGGGCAGACGAACGGGTGGCCTTCGGGCGACCGCTGTCCGCCCAGGGCGTGATCCGGGACTGGATCGCGGAGTCCCGGGTCCGGATCGAGCAGCTGCGCCTGCTCGTCCTCAAGACCGCGTGGCTGATGGACACCGTCGGCAACAAGGGCGCCCACAGCGAGATCCAGGCCATCAAGATCGCCACCCCCGAGACCGTCCAGTGGATCCTCGACAAGGCGATCCAGGTGCACGGCGCCGGCGGGCTCTCCCAGGACTTCCCGCTCGCGGAGTCGTTCGCGGGCATCCGCACCCTGCGCTTCGCCGACGGACCCGACGAGGTGCACAAGAACGCCCTCGCCAAGGCCGAGATCCGACGCCAGAAGGAGCGCGCGTGAACGACGCCGACACCGTGGCCGACCTGCGCGACCGGGTGACCCGGCTGCTCGCCGACCACGACCCGACGACCAGCGACCGGCTCGACTTCCTGCGAGCGAGGTACGACGCCGGGCTGGCGTGGGTGCACTTCCCGCAGGGCCTGGGCGGCCTCGACCTGCCGCGCGAGCTCCAGGGCGTCGTCGACGCCGAGCTCGCGAAGGCCGGCGCACCGGACAACGAGCCGGGGCGGATCTCCATCGGCCTGGGCATGGCCGCACCCACGATCCTGGCGTTCGGCAGCGAGGAGCAGCAGGCGCTGCTGCGGCCGCTGTGGACCGGCGAGGAGGTCTGGTGCCAGCTGTTCTCCGAGCCGGGCGCCGGCTCCGACCTGGCCGCGGTCGCGACCCGGGCGGTGCCCGACGGGGACACCTGGGTGGTCAACGGCCAGAAGGTGTGGACGTCGGTCGCCCACAAGGCCGACCGCGCGATCCTGGTCGCCCGCACCGACCCCGCCCTGCCCAAGCACGCCGGGCTGAGCTACTTCCTGCTCGACATGCACGACCCCGGCGTCGAGGTCCGTCCACTGCGCCAGATCACCGGCGAGGCCGAGTTCAACGAGGTCTTCCTCACCGACGTCCGGGTCCCCGACGCGATGCGGGTGGGCGAGGTCGGCCAGGGCTGGCGGGTCGCGAACGCCACCTTGATGAACGAGCGGGTGGCCATCGGTGGCGGCGCGGCCCCGCGCGAGTTCGGCATGGTCGGCAGGGTCGCCGAGACCTGGCGCGCGCACCCGGAGCGCCGTACGCCGGGGATGCACGAGCGGCTGATGCGGCTGTGGGTCGAGGCCGAGGTCGCCCGGATCACCAGCACCCGGCTCCGCCAGAAGCTGGCGGTCGGCGCGCCCGGTCCCGAGGGATCGGCCACCAAGCTCACCTTCGCCCGCCTGGCCCAGGAGCTGTCGGGCCTCGAGGTGGAGCTGGTCGGCGACGAGGGCCTGCGCTACCAGGACTGGACGATGACCCGACCGGAGGTCGTGGACTTCACCGGCCGCGACCCGGGCTACCGCTACCTCCGCGCCCGCGGGAACTCCATCGAGGGCGGCACCTCGGAGATCCTGCGCAACATCATCGCCGAGCGCGTGCTCGGCCTGCCCAGCGAGCCGAGGGTCGACAAGGACGTCGCCTGGAAGGACCTGCCGCGATGACCACCACCGACACCCGGACCGGCGAGCTGTGGCTGCTCGCGGACGACGTCGAGGAGGACCTGCGCGCGTCGGTGCGTGCCGTCCTCGAGAAGCACTGCCCGCCCGAGCTGGTGACGGCCTGCTACGACGGTGACGACGACGTGGCGGCGCCCGCGTGGTCGGCCCTCGCCAGGGACCTGGGCCTGGCCGCGCTCCTCGTGCCCGACGAGTACGGCGGAGCCGGAGCGTCCGCTCGCGAGGCCGCGGTCGTCGCGGAGGAGATCGGCCGCTGCGCGGCACCGGTCCCGTTCCTCACCAGCGCGGTGGCCGCCACCGCGACGCTCGTGGCCCTCGGCGGGGACGCCGCCGGCGACCTGCTCGGGCGGCTCGCGCAGGGCGACGAGACCGCCGCCCTGCTGCTGCCCGCCACCGCGCGCTCCGTGACCGGGCACGCCCTCGATGCCGACGGAGCCGCCCTCTCGGGCACCGTTCGCAACGTCGTCGGCGTCGGCGGCGGTGTCCGGGCCGACGTCCTCCTCGTCCCCGTCCGCTCCGGCGACGGCATCACCCTGCACGCCGTACCGGCTTCGGACCCGGGGGTCACGATCACGGACGTGGTGTCGCTCGACATGACCCGGCCGGTGGCCGACGTCGTGCTCGACGGCGTCGACCCGACCGCCCTGTCGGCCGAGGATGCGACGGCGGCGGTCGACCACGGCCTGCGCGTCGCCGCCGGACTGCTCGCCGCCGAGCAGGTCGGCGTGGCGTCCTGGTGCCTCGAGACGACCGTCGCCTACCTCAAGGAGCGCAAGCAGTTCGGTCGTGCGGTCGGCGGCTTCCAGGCTCTCAAGCACCGGCTCGCGGACCTGTACGCCGAGGTCGAGTCCGCCCGCGCGGCCGCCCGCTACGCCGCCGCGACGCTCGCGACCGACGACGCGGACGTGCCGGTGGCGGTCGCGGTGGCCCAGGCCTACTGCTCCGACGTGGCCGTGCACGCGGCGGAGGAAGCCGTCCAGCTGCACGGTGGCATCGGCATGACCTGGGAGCACCCGGCGCACCTCGCCCTCAAGCGGGCCAAGGCCGACCAGCTGCTCCTGGGCACCCCCGAGCAGCACCGCGCCGACCTGGCCGCGCTGGTCGACCTCCCGCCCGCCTGAGCCTGGCCTGCTTCCGCATGTAACGCCCTGTTACCGACTGTTCCAGGGGTGCTGCAACACCCCGGGTACAGCAAGTAACAGGGCGTTACATGTGCGCTTCAGCCGCCGCGGACCATCAGCGCGAGCTCCAGCAGCAGCTTGTCGCGCGGGTCGGTCAGGCTGCGACCGGTGAGCTGCTCGATCTGCTTCATCCGGTAGATCACGGTGTTGCGGTGGCAGTACAGCTCCTCGGCCGCGTGCGTGGGCGACCCGTCGTGGCGCAGCAGCGCGGCCAGCGTCTCGAGCAGGGTGCTGGCCTGTGGCTCCGGTTGGCTCAGCACCGGTCCCAGGGTCTCCTCGAGCAGCAGCGGCGCGACCTGCGGGCTGCCGGCGAGCAGCACCTCCGGCAGCCGCTCCCCCACCGAGACCACACGCTGCTCGCCGCGCTGCAGGGTCTCCGCCGCCCGGGTGGCGAGCTGGAAGGCCAGGGCGAAGCCGGCGATGCCGTCGCGCGACGTCGCCACACCCATCCGGCCGGGTGCGTCCGGCGCGAACAGCGCCACCAGCCCCGGCTCGTCGGGCAGCGCGCCCGACAGCAGCCCGAAGTACGCCCCGGCCCGCACGTGCCACCGCGCCTGGATGCCGAGACGGTCCAGGCGGTCCTCGGCCGGGGCGAGCGCGTCGTCCAGGGAGCCGTCGTGGAGCGCCACGACGCACGCGATCGCGTCGTCCGGGCCGATGTCGAGCGCGGCGCGGGCGCCGTCGGCGAACTCGGGGTCGGCCCCGCGGCCCTCGAGCAGCCCGTCGAGCACGCTGTTCTGCCGCTGCAGGTCCTGGCGGTGGAGCCGGGCGCTCTCGCGACGGTAGGAGTCGATCAGCACGGCGTTCTGGACGTCCAGGTTGGACCAGACGGTCTTGGCCGCCGTCAGCAGGACCCGGTCGTCGATCCCGTCCGCGCCCTCCCGGACGCGGGTCACGAGGGCTTCCCACAGGATCCGGGCGCCGAGCGTGTAGGCGTTGAGCACCAGCTCGAGCGGCACGCCCTGCCGGGCGCGCCGTCGTCCGGTCTCGCGCCACAGCGCGCGGGCGGACGACGGGACCGTGCCCTGACCCGCCAGGACCTGCAGGCCGCGCCGGATGTGCCGCCGCGTGCTCTCCCGTACGTCGGCGCGCAGCTCGGGCCCGATCCGCTCGTAGATCTCCGCGTCCCGCTCGAACAGGGTGAGCGTGATGCCGTCCGCGATCGCGTCGCTCTGGTCGACGAGCAGCGCCCAGGCCTGCTGTACCTGCTCGATCGGGGCGAACCGCGCCTCCGACCCGGACTCCGGGCGCATGGCACCACGTTCGCACTCTGCGCACAATCCTGACCAGCCCCGAGCGCCGGATGCGGCGCGGACGCCAACGGATTTTGTGCTCCGCGCCCAATGCCCCGGCTGTGCGCAGCGACCAAAGTGGTGGTCGTCACCTCTCGGAAGGTTCTCGGATGGGCAGCACGGTCGGCACGCCCGAGCTCGAGCTCGGCGCCGTGACCGTGACCTTCGGCGGGATCACCGCCCTCACCGACGTCGGCCTCACGGTCGCCGCGCGCCAGGTGCACGGCGTGATCGGACCCAACGGCGCCGGCAAGACGACGCTCTTCAACGTCGCCTGCGGCTTCGTCACCCCCGACGCCGGACGCATCGTCCGGCGCGGCGACGACGTGACCGGCCTGCGCCCCCACGAGCTCCCCGGACTGGGCATGGCCCGCACCCTGCAGGGCCTCGACCTGTTCGACCGGGTCACCGTGCTCGAGAACGTCATGGTCGGCGCGGACCGGCACGCCCGCACCGGCTTCCTCGGCTCGCTCCTGGCCCTTCCCCGGGCGTCCCGCGAGGAGCGCGAGCTCCGCGACCGCGCCCGGGCCGTCCTGGCCACCGTCGGCGTCGAGGAGTACGCCGACCGCTACCCGCCCAGCCTCCCGTACGCCGTCCGGAAGCGCGTCGCGCTGGCCCGGGCGCTGGCCGCGGAGCCGTCCCTGCTGCTGCTCGACGAGCCCGCCAGCGGCCTGTCGACCACGGAGATGCACGAGCTCGGCGAGCTGGTCCGCAGCCTCACCGAACGGATGTCGGTGATGCTCGTCGAGCACCACATGGACCTCGTGATGAAGGTCTGCGACGAGATCACCGTCCTCGACTTCGGCCGGGTCATCGCCCAGGGGTCACCGGACGCGGTCCGCGACGACCCCGCCGTGCTGGCGGCGTACCTCGGCGAGAACGTCGGGGGTGGCTAGGACACCGTGCTCGACCTGCGTGAGCTCACCACCAGCTACGGCCCGGTCCGGGCCCTGGAGGACGTCTCCCTGACCGCGGCCGCCGGGCAGATCACGGCCGTGCTCGGCGCCAACGGCGCCGGCAAGACCACCCTGCTCCGCACCATCTCGGGACTGCTCCGGGCCGACCGCGGCGAGGTCGAGTTCGACGGCCGGCGGGTCGACCGGCTGCCGGCCGAGAAGATGCCGGCCATCGGCCTCTCCCACGTCCCCGAGGGCCGGGGCGTCATCACCGAGCTCACCGTCGACGAGAACCTCCGGCTCGGCGGCCTCGGCCGCGGCTCCCGGGTGAGTGCCGACGACCTCGAGCGCGTCTACGACCTGTTCCCGCCGCTCGCCGACCGACGCAACGCCGCCGCCCACGTCCTGTCCGGGGGCGAGCGGCAGATGCTCGTCATCGGCCGGGCGCTGATGGCCGCGCCCCGGATGCTGCTGCTCGACGAGCCGAGCCTCGGGCTGGCGCCGCGCGTCGTCACCCAGATCTTCGACCTGCTCCGGACGCTCGTGGTCGACGAGGGCCTCAGCGTGCTCCTCGTCGAGCAGAACGCGCGCAGCGCCCTGTCCATCGCCGACCACGGCGTCGTGCTCAACCTCGGGCGGGTCGTCGCCGACGACAGCGCCGAGGTGCTCGCCGCGGACGACCAGCTCCGACACGCCTACCTCGGGTTCTGACCCCGGAGACCGGGAGACCACGTGCAGCAGCTCCTCAACACCGCACTCAGCGGGCTGACCCTCGGGATGGTGTACGCCGCGTTCGCGCTGGCGCTGGTCCTGATCTGGCGGTCGACGCGGATCGTGAACTTCGCCCAGGCGCCGATGGCGATGGTGACCACGTTCGTCGCCCTCGTGCTGATCGACGCCGGCTACTCCTACTGGATCGGCTTCGTCGTGGCCCTGCTGTGCGGGCTGCTCCTCGGCGCCGTCGTCGAGCGGGTGGTCATCCGGCCGGTCGAGGGCAAGGCCGAGATCAACGCGGTGATCCTGACGCTCGGGCTGTTCATCACCCTGCACGCGGTGGCGTCGGTGATCTTCGGCAACCGCTACCGGTCGTTCCCGGCCCCGTTCGGCATCCGCGGCCTGGAGGTCGGCGACACCACGATCGCCCTCACCGGCTTCGGGATCTTCACGGTCGTCGCGGTCCTGGTCGTGATGGGGCTCCTCGTGGCGCTGTTCCGGTTCACCGACCTCGGGCTGCGCATGCGAGCGTCCGCGTTCAACCAGGAGGTGGCCCGCCTGCTGGGCGTCCGGGTCGGCCGGATGCTGACGCTCGGATGGGCACTCGCCTCCCTCGTCGGCTCCCTGGCCGGCCTGCTGATCGCCGGCGGCAGCCTGGTCCACCCGTCGTACATGGACTCGGTGGTCGTCTACGGCTTCGTGGCCGCGGTCCTCGGCGGGCTCGACAGTCCCGCCGGCGCCGTCGTCGGCGGACTGGTGCTGGGACTCTCGCTGAGCTTCGTCAGCGGGTACGTCGGGTCCGAGCTGGTCGCCCTCGCGGCGCTGGTCATCCTGATGCTGGTGCTCACCCTGCGGCCCGGCGGACTGTTCGCCCAGACCGCGGCGAGGCGCGTCTGATGCGCGCCCGGCTGACCACCCTGTGGCAGGACTCGATCCTCGCCCGGCACCTCCTGCTCGCCCTGGCCGCGGCGCTCGTCGTCGTGCTGGTGCTGGAGACCGTCGACGACTTCCGCAGCCTCCAGCTCGCGTCGATGGCCTACCTCGGCATCGCGGCCGGTGGGCTCACCGTGCTGACCGGGCTCAACGGGCAGATCTCGCTCGGCCACGGCGCCCTGATGGCGATCGGCGCCTACACGACGGCTCTGCTGCTGCCCGACCGGGAGGCTTCGATGCCGCTTCCGGTCGTGGTCCTGGTCGCGATCGCGGCGACGCTGGTCGTGGGCACGGTCGTGGGCGTGGCCGCCGCGCGGCTGCACGGCCCCTACCTGGCCGGGGCCACGCTCGCGCTGGCCGTCGCCGTACCCGGCATCGCGCTGTTCTTCGAGGAGCGGCTCGGCGGCGAGCAGGGGCTCTCCGTGGTGCTGCCCGACATCCCCGAGTGGGTGCTCGACACCGCCTTCTTCCTCACCGGTAGCGAGCTGACCCGGAGCCGGTACGTCGCCTACCTGGCGTGGTTCACGCTGATCGTCACCTTCGTGCTGCTGGCCAACCTCTCGCGCGGCCGGGTCGGCCGGCGCTGGCGTGCCGTCCGCGACGGCGGGGTCCCGGCCGAGCTCGCGGGCATCGACCTGGGCCGAGCGCGGGTCTCGGCGTTCATGGTCAGCGCGGCCGCGGCCGGAGCGGCCGGGGCGATGATGGCGGTCACGGTCCGGCTGGCGGCCCCCAGCGGCTTCTCGCTGACCCTGAGCCTCACCCTGCTCACCGCGGTCGTGCTCGGCGGCCTCGGCAGCCTGGCCGGCGCGCTCGCCGGGGCCGCGCTGCTCACCTTCCTGCCCCAGCTCGTCACCGGGATCGGCCGCGACGCCGGCCTCACCGACATCAAGGCGGCCGAGCTGGCCCCGCTCGTCTACGGCCTGGTGATGATCGCGGTCATCCTGATCGCGCCCACCGGGCTGGCCGGCCTCATCCGCGGCCTGCTGCGCCGGATCCGCGCGCGCAGTCCCCGGTCGCGCCCCGCAGCAGCCAAGAACGTCGTCACGTCCACCTCGAAGGGAACACCATCATGAGATCACTGCTGCGGATGACCGCCCCCGTGGCCGGCCTCGCCACGGCCGCGCTGCTGCTCGCCTCCTGCGGGGCCGGTGACGACCGGCCCGGCGAGGGCGAGGGCGGAGGCGGTGGCTCCTCCGACGTCGGGGTCACCGACGACTCGGTGACCGTCGGCGCCCACTTCCCGCTGACCGGCGTCGCGGCGCCCGGCTACAGCGAGATCCCCACCGGCGCCCAGGCGTACTTCGACTACGTGAACGCCAACGGCGGCGTCCACGGCCGCAAGATCGAGTACGTCGTCAAGGACGACGGCTACAACCCGACCAACACCAGCCAGGTGACCAACGAGCTCGTGCTGAAGGACGAGATCTTCGCGATGGTCGGCGGGCTCGGCACACCCACGCACAGCGCCGTCGTCGACTTCCTCAACGACGAGGGCGTGCCCGACATGTTCGTCTCGTCCGGGTCGCTGCAGTGGGGCGACGACGTCGAGAACCGCCCGTACACGTTCGGCTGGCAGCCCGACTACGAGATCGAGGGCAAGGTCATCGGCCAGTACGTCGCCGAGAACATGCCGGACGCGAAGGTCGGGCTGTTCCTGCAGGACGACGACTTCGGCGAGGACGCCGAGCAGGGGGTCCGCCAGTACCTCGACGACCAGATCGTGGAGGTCCAGCGCTACACCTCGGGCAACACCGACGTGGGTCCGCAGATCGCCGCCCTGCAGGCGGCCAAGGCCGACCTGGTGCTCGGGTTCAACACCCCGTCGTACACCGCGCTCAGCCAGCTGGTGGCGCTCAAGCTCGGCTACCAGCCGCAGTGGTACTACAGCAACGTCGGCTCCGACCCCCAGCTCGTCGGCTCCCTGCTGTCGCGCTTCTCGGAGGGTGCCGTCGAGGGCGACGCCACCGCGCTGGACGGCGTGATGACGTCGGAGTACATCCCCGGCGTCGACCAGCCCGAGGACCCGTGGGTGAAGCTGTGGCAGAAGGTCTGGGACGAGCACGGCACCGAGGGCGAGCTGACCAACTACCGGATCTACGGCATGTCCCACGCCTATGCGTTCGTGCAGGCCCTGCAGGCGGCCGGCGAGGACCTCACCCGCGACGGCCTCGTGGAGGCGGTCGAGGAGGGCGGAGCCGACCTGGAGGGTCCGCAGCTGGCGCCCTTCCGCTACACGGCCGACAGCCACATGGGCATCTCCGGCCTGCGCGTGGTCGAGATCAAGAACGGGGCCGGCGAGCCGCTGACGCCGGTGCTGGTCACCGACATCGGCGACACCGAGATCACCGAGGACAGCTCCGACCAGGCGAACGACACGCCTCCGGAGAGCGGGGTGCCCGAGTAGGTCAGCCCGCTCGGCGCCCCCACAGCTCCACCTGCTCGCGGGTCGGCTTCGGCCGGACGCCGTGGTCGCGGAGCGTGCCCACGACCACCGGGTCGTGGGAGCCGAGCAGCCCGAGCAGCACGTGTCCGGCGTGCACGCGGGGCGCGCTCGAGCGCGAGGACTCGACCAGGGCCTTGACCAGCACGTCGCGGGCCGCGGGCGAGAGCGTGCGGCCGCGCCAGTCGGGCTCGTCGTACGGCGGGTTCAGCACGACCAGGACCGTCTCGATGTCGATCCCCAGCGCGAACAGGACCTCGTCGCCGATGTCGTCGACCGTCTCGAGCATCCGGTGCTCGAGCGTCGTCCGGACGGCCGTGCCGCTCGTCCCGAGGCCGGTCAGCACCTGGTCGACGAGCGCGTCGTCGAGCACCGCCCGCAGCAGGTGCTCGGGGCGGACCTCCCGGCGGTCGGGTGGAAGCGGCCTGGCCACGGGAGGGACGCTACGCGTGCCGGGTGAACAGCGGACTCAGCCGGTACGCCGCCGCTCGGTCGCGGCGACGGCCGCGCGCAGCCGGTCGGGCGTGACGTCGAACGCCGCCAGCGTCTCGAGCACGACCCGGTCCTCCGCGCGGACCAGCCCGAGCAGCAGGTGCTCGGTGCCGATGAAGCCGTCCCCGAGCCGGAGTGCCTCGCGCAGCGAGAGCTCGAGGGCCAACTTGCTGCCACGGGTGAAGGGCAGGTGTCCGCGTCGGGTCCGACCCCCGCCGCCGAGGTCGCGGTCGATCCGCCGGACCACCTCGTCGAGGTCGATGCCGAGCACCCGCAGCGCCTCGGCGTCGTCCTCGTCCAGGGCGCCGGGGCGGCGGCCACGGACACCGCGGAGCAGCTGCAGCAGCTCGTCGGCGGGGGCTCCCTGCTCGGCGAGCACCGCCACCGCGACCCCGTCGCCCTCGGCCAGGATCGCCTCGAGCAGGTGCTCGGGGCGGACCTCGGGCGACCCGGCGTCCCGCGCCCCCTCGACCGCCGCGACCACGACCTTGCGGGCTCGCTTGGTGAACCTCTCGAACACGTCGCCTCCTCAGCCGCGGCGGTGCTTCTTGTGCACGGCCTGCCTGCTCACGCCGAGCACCTCGGCGATCTCCTGCCACGACCAGCCGTCGGCACGCGCCCGGCGTACCTGTGTCTCCTCGAGGTGCTCGAGCAGCCGCCGCAGCGCCCGGACGGCACGCAGGCCCACCATCGGGTCTGCGCCCGCCGCGGCGGCAGTGAGGTCCTGGTCGGACAGGGACATGGCTGTCAACCTAGGTTGACAGACCCGCATTGTCAACCTGGGTTGACAGACTCCAGGACCCGGAAGCCCTTGGCGCTCGCCAGCCGCTCGGTCGGGTACCCCTGCTCCCCCAGCCAGCGCTGCAGCGAGTCGGCCCCGAGGAACTTGCCGACGACCATCACCGCGCGCCCTCCGGGCACCAGGCGCGGGAGCCACGTGAGCAGCAGCTCGTGGAGGGCCTGCTTGCCGATCCGGATCGGCGGGTTCGACCAGATCTCGTCGTACGCCGCGTTCGAGGGCACCGCGTCCGGCAGGCAGGCCACGAAGCGACCCTCCACGTCGAGCGAGCGGGCGTTCTCGTTGGCCAGCGCGATGGCCCGCTCGTTGACGTCGATGGCCGTGACCGTGGCGAGCGGGACCGCCCGGGCGATGGCCAGCCCGATCACGCCGTACCCGCACCCGAGGTCCAGGAACTGCCCCTGGGCCGGCGGCTCGGTCTCCCGGAACAGCACCGCCGTCGCATGGTCGAGGTGGCCACGGCTGAACACCCCGGCGCCGCTGACCAGGTCGAGCTCGTGGCCCCAGACCTCGCACGTGAACCGCTCGCGCTCGTACGGCGACGAGGGGTCGGCGCTGAAGTAGTGCTCATCCATGGGCGACCCGCATCGTCCGGGCCCGCTCGGCCTGCGCCGCGAGATCGGCGTCGTCGGGGTAGGCGACCTCCTCCAGGGTCAGTCCGTGCGCGTGGACCACGGTGACGGCGGGGTCGCGGGTCTGCGCGTGCAGGATCTCGCCGGCCCAGGCCGGTGACCGGCGGCCCTCCCCGACCGCGAGCAGGCAGCCGACGAGCGCCCGCACCATGCTGTGGCAGAAGGCGTCCGCGCGGACCGTCGCGACCGCGCGGCCGGCCGCGTCGCGCTCCCAGGTCAGGTCGAGCAGCGTGCGGATCGTGGTCGCTCCCTCGCGCTGCTTGCAGAAGGACGCGAAGTCGTGCTCGCCGACGAGCAGCGCCGACGCCTCGTTCATGGCGGCCAGGTCGAGGGGCCTCGGCCAGGCCAGCACGTGCCCGCGCGCGAGCGGGTCGACGGATCCGGGAGCGTCCGCGATCCGGTAGGCATAGCGCCGCCACAGCGCGGAGAAGCGGGCGTCGAAGCCGGGCGCGGCGGCGACCACCCGGCGTACCCGCACGTCGGGGTCGAGGATGCCGTTGACCCGGCGCAGCAGCGCGTCGAGCGGCGGGTCGGTCGAGCGTCCGGCGGAGGCGGTGAGCACCTCTTCGTCGACGTCGGTGTGCACCACCTGGCCGCGCGCATGGACCCCGGTGTCGGTCCGTCCGGCGCAGACCAGACCCACCTCGGGCGCCCGCAGCGCGGTCTCGAGCGCCGTCGTGAGCTCGCCCTGGACCGTCCGCAGCCCGGGCTGCGCGGCCCAGCCGTGGAAGTCGGTGCCGTCGTAGGCGAGGTCGATCCGGAGTCGCACGGGACGAAAGCCTATTGCGGTGGTGCCTAGGCTTTTCCCGTGACTGCACCCAACCCGGCGATCGTGCTGATCTCCGAGCACCACGTCGACACCCTCGAGCACGAGTTCGGCCGCTACGCGCACGACTACGACCTCTACCCCTGCACCTCGGCCAGACAGGCCTTCGAGTGCACCAGAGACGTCGTGGTCGCAGGGGGCCAGGTGGCCATGGTCGTGACCGAGTCCGTGCTGCCGGACGCCGACGTGCACATGGCGTTCCACAAGCTCCGGGAGAAGGTGCCGACCACTCGCCGGGTGGTCGCCACCCACTGGGAGCACTTCATCGCCGACGGTCCGGCGATGCGGGCCGCGATGGCGAAGGGAAAGCTGGACGCCTACCTGCTGATGCCGCGTGGCGCGCGGGACGAGGAGTTCCACAACGCGATCACCGACCTGCTGTCGGACTGGGGCTCCACCGTCCCCGACCCCGAGGTGGTGTCGGTCAAGATCATCTCCCCCACGCGGGACCCGCTGACCATGGCCATCCGCGACTTCCTGAGCCGGATGGCGATGCCGAGCAAGGTCTGGGAGCCCGACACCGAGGCGGGCCGCCACGTCATCGAGCGGTACGACGGCGAGCCGGAGTTCCCCCTCGTGTACGCGCTGGACCGGCCGCCGATCGTCGCCCGCTCGGTGCGCGACGTGGCCATCAACATCTACGGCGCGCCCACGGAGCTCGACCTCAAGGAGGTCGTCGACGTCGCCGTGGTCGGAGCGGGACCTGCCGGCCTCGCCTCCGCGGTCTACTCGGCGTCCGAGGGGCTCTCCACCGTGGTCCTCGAGGCGGAGGCCGTCGGCGGGCAGGCCGGCACCAGCTCGATGATCCGCAACTACCTCGGCTTCCCGCGCGGCATCTCCGGCATGCGGCTGGCCCAGCGGGCACGCGTCCAGGCGCTGCGCTTCGGCACCCGCTTCTACACCGGCCAGGTCGTCGACGAGCTCCGCCCGGGCGCCGACGGAGAACCGCACGTGCTGTGCACCGAGAGCGGGGACGTGCGGGCCCGGACGGTGGTGATCGCCAGCGGCGTCGCCTACCGCAAGCTCCGCGTCGACCCGATCGAGGAGCTGGTCGGGATGGGCGTCTACTACGGCGCCGCGATGACGGCCGCCCGCGAGATGGAGGACCAGGACGTCTTCGTCGTCGGCGGCGGCAACTCGGCCGGCCAGGCCGCGGTCCACCTGGCCCGGTACGCCCGGTCGGTGACGATCCTGGTCCGGCGGCCCGACCTCGCCGAGACCATGTCGTCGTACCTGATCGGCGAGATCGAGTACAACCGGCGGATCTCGGTGCGCACCTGCTGCGCCGTCGTCGACGGTGGCGGCGACGGCCGCCTGGGCTGGCTCGGCCTCGAGGACGTGCGCACCGGTGAGCAGGAGAAGGTCCCGGCGTACGGCCTGTTCCTGCTGCTCGGCGCCGAGCCGCACTGCGACTGGATCCCGCCTGCGGTGGCGCGCGACGAGCACGGCTTCGTGCTCACCGGCCGCGACGTCCCGCGTGAGCTGTGGTCCGACGGACTCCCACCGGAGAACCTCGCCACCACCGTGCCCGGCATCTTCGCCGCCGGCGACGTGCGGGCGGGATCGATGAAGCGGGTGGCGTCGGCGTCCGGCGAGGGCGCCTCGGTGGTGCCGCTGGTGCACGCCCACCTCGCGCCGGCTCCCGACTAGCCCCGCATCAGAACCGTCTCCGAGCTCGGCGAGCGCGCGATCGGCGTACCCCTTCCACATCCGGCCGATGACGGACAGCGTCAGCCGGGCCGGCGAGGCCTTCGCGTGCAGCGTCCATGCCCAGCCGATCCGCGCGCCGGTGCCCTCCGGGGTGACCGACCAGACCCCGTCGATGGTGCTCACGAAGGGTTTGAGCGGGCCGTGGATGTCGTCGAGGAGATAGGCGTAGCCGTGCGGTCGGTCGACCGAGGTGAGGGTCTCGCGCAGGCGACTGCCGTCGGCCATCACGATCGTGCGCCTCTGGCCGGGCGTCGGCCAGCTGTCCGGCTCGTCGGTCACCTCTCGCACCGCCGGGAAGGCGGCGTAGCGACGGCTGAAGATCGCCGGCAGGTGAGCGGTCATCAGCCTGTCGAACGCCTCCGTCGGCTCGACGGCGACCATCCGCGACGCTTCGACCCGGTGACCGGTCATGGGTCGAGGCTAGCGGCCGACGGTTCAGGGTGGACTCACGAGATTCGGGCGGCAGGTCGCAGGCTCCGCAGAGCTCGCTGCGGTACGGCGGGTCGGCGCCGGGCCGGGAGACGGCGACGGCTGCTGCACGGGCGGCGTGGGCGAGCACCTCGGCGATCTCCTCGGGGGGCAGGTCACGCAGCTCGTCGCGATGCTCTGCCCCGAGCCGCCCTCGCTCCCAGAGGGCGTCGATGATGGCGGCGCCGAACGTGTCCCCCGCGCCGATCGTGTCGGCCACCTCGACGGCGACCGGCGCCGCTTCCACGGTGGCGGAGTGCCCGAACCAGCTGGCCCCCTCGGCACCCCGGGTGACGACGACGGCGGCCGGTCCCAGGTCGAGCAGCCGGCGGGCGGCCGTCTCGAGATCGAGGTCGGGGTAGAGCGCCGCGAGGTCCTCGTCGGAGGCCTTCACCACGTCACTGATCGCGACCATCCGCTCGACGAGGGCGACCACCTCCGCGCCGGTGCCGGTGACCGCGGGCCGGGCGTTGACGTCGTAGCTGACGGTGGCCCGGTCGCGCAGCGCGCGCACCATCTCGAGCGCGCTGTCGGCACCGGGCTCGATCACGGCCCCGAGCGAGCAGGCGTGCACGGCGAGCGGGTCGGTGCCGGACGGCAGCAACGGGTTGAGCCGCCAGTCGAAGTCGAAGACGTAGCTGGCCGCGCCGTCGCTGCCGATGGTCGCCGCCGCGGTGGAGGTCCGGTCCACCGCGGCCGGGTCGGTGGCGAGGACGACGCCGTCGCGGGCGAGGAACTCGCTGACCAGGGCGCCGTGCGCGTCGTCGGCGTAGCTGGTGGCGAACCGGACCGGCCGGCCGAGCCGCGACAGCGCGACGGCCACGTTCGCGGCGCTGCCTCCGGCGTACTCGGTGACGGTCCCGTCGGGCGCCTTGACGATGTCGACCAGGGCCTCGCCCACCACCAGCACGTCACGATCCACAGGTCGGGTCTATCACTACGCTGCGCAGATGGACCAGTTCACGGTCGACCCCGCGGACAGCCGCCCGCCGTACGAGCAGCTGCGCATCCAGATCGCCTCCCGGATCTCGTCCGGCCGGATGCCTCCGGGCACCCGGCTCCCGACGGTCCGGGCCCTCGCGGGCGAGCTCGGGCTGGCGGTGAACACGGTGGCCAAGACCTACCGTGCCCTCGAGACCGACGGCACCGTCGTCACCGAGGGCCGCCGCGGCACGTTCGTGCCGCTCGGGGCAGCGGCAGGCGGCAGCGAGGCGGCCGACGCGGCCCGGCAGTACGTCGCCGTCGCCCGCCGGCTGGGCCTGGGGCTGAGCGAGGCCACCGCGCTCGTCGAGCGCACCTGGTGAGGACGGGCGCCGGATTGTCGTGGTGGTGGGCGACCGATCTGCGTGGTTCCACCTAACGGCCGCGGCGACCGCGGCCCAACGATGGTGAGCACCAACCAGCCCGTCAGGGCAACACCATCAGGAAGGAACCAACCATGCCGCTGTTCATGGATGTCCACGACTACGTCGACGGGCTCACCGCCGAGGCTGTCGCCGGGGCGCACGCCGCCGACCTCGCCACCCAGGAGAAGTACGGCGTCGACTACCGCTCGTACTGGTTCGACGAGACGTCGGGAAAAGTCTTCTGTCTCGTCGAGGCTCCCGACGCGGACGCCGCCATCCGGGTCCACCGCGAGGCCCACGGCCTCGTCGCCGACACGATCATCCCGGTCCAGGAGGGCCGCTGAGCATGGGTGAAGACCGGTGCGTCGCGCCGGTCAGCGCTCCATAATCAGATCTGTATGACCTCCATGGTCCACGGACCCGCAGCCCGCGCCACCAGCCGGAGCCTGATCGGCCGGCAGGAGGCGCTGGCGCGCCTGGACCGTGCCCTCACCGACGCCGTCGAGGCCTCACGTGTGGGCACGGTCCTGGTCGAGGGGCCGGCCGGGATCGGCAAGAGCCGCACCGTCGAGGAGTTCCGCAACGCCGTGCAGGCCGCCGGCGGCGAGGTGCTCGTCGGCCGGTGCGTCTCGCTCGGCGAGGAGATCTTCCCCTACGCCCCGATCGCCGAGCTCCTCCGCGACCTGGTCGCGCGCAGCGGCGCGGACGCCGTACGCCGATGGGCCGGGCCGGCCTGGCCGGAGCTGGCCCGTCTGGTCCCCGCTCTCGCCCCGGACGACGACGCACCGAGGGCGACTCCGGCCAGCGTCAGCCGCCTGTTCCAGGCGTGCTGCGAGCTCTTCGACGCGATCGCCGCCGAGCAGCCGCTGGTGCTCGTGATCGAGGACCTCCACTGGGCCGACCGTTCCACGCGCGAGCTGCTCGCTCTCCTCGCGCACCAGCTGCGCGGCGGGATCCTGCTCGTGCTCACGCTGCGCACCGACGAGGCGCCTCGCGACCCCGGGGTGGTCCGGCTCACCGCCGAGCTGGGGCGCCGTACCCACGACCGGGTGGTGCTCGAGCCGCTCACCCGCGACGAGCAGGCACACCAGATCAGCGACATCCTCGGCGTGCCTCCCACCCGGTCACTCCTCGACCAGGTCTACGCCCGCGCCGAGGGGAACCCCTTCTTCGCAGAAGAGCTGCTGGCGCTGCGCGGCGGGGCCGAGCTCCCTCCCACCGTGCGTGACCTGCTGCTGGCCCGGCTCGACGCCCTGGCCCCCGCGACCCGGCAGGTGCTGCGCACCTGCTCCGTCATCGGCCGGACCATCCCCCACGCACTCCTCGAGACCGTCGCCGACTGCAGTGGGGACCGGCTCGAGTCGGCGCTGCGGTCCGCCGTCGAGGAGCACGTGCTGGTGTCCGTGCCCGACGCGTCCGGCTACCAGTTCCGGCACGCCCTGCTGCAGGAGTCGATCGCCGAGAGCCTGCTGCCCGGCGAGGCCAGCCGCATGCATCGCCGCGTCGCCGAGGCGCTCGAGGCCGACCCCGCGCTGGCGGGCGACACCACCTTCGCGGCCGGCCGTGTGGCCCGGCACTGGTACGCCGCGGGCGACGGCGCCCGGGCACTGGTCGCGTCCGTCGACGCCGCCCGTGAGGCCAAGGCCGCCCTGGCCTTCAGCGAGTCGCTGTCGCACTTCGAACGCGCTCTCGTGCTCCTGGAGAGCGTGCCCGGACGGCGACTCCCTTCTTCCGGGCCCGCGCTACCAGCTGCTCCGGCGTGCGGCCGAGGTCGCTCACCTCTCCGCCAGTCCGGAGCGCGCCGCGGAGCTCGCGCGCGCGGCGATCGCCGTGGTCGACCCGGCCGACCAGATCAGCCACGCCTACCTCCACGAACGGCTCGGCCGCTACCTCTGGATGGCCGCCGACGGACAGGGGTCGATGGCGGCGTACGAGCGAGCCGTCTCGCTGCTGCCCCCGGGCGGCGGGCCGACCCGGTGGCGGGCCGCCGTGCTCAGCGGGTACTCGCAGATCCTGATGCTGGCCGGACGCTACGAGGAGTCCGCGCGACTGGCTGGCGAGGCGATCGAGGTGGCTCGCAAGGCACTCGGCGCGCGGTCGATCGAGGGACACGCGCGCAACAACCTCGGCGTGGACCTCGCCTTCCTCGGCCGGCTCGACGACGGTGTCGCGGAGCTGCTGCTGGCGCGCGAGATCGCCGACGAGGAGCAGGACGACTCCGACGACGTGGCCCGGGCGATCGTGAACCTGGCCGCCGTCTACCGGGCCGGAGGAAGGATGGCCGAGGCCGCGGAGGTCGCCCAGGAGGGCATCGCGGTGTCCGACCGGCTCGGCATCGAACGCCGCAAGGGCGTGTGGTGCCGGTGCGACGCGGCCGAGGCCCTGACCGCTCTCGGCCGGTACGACGAGGCCCGGCAGCTGCTCGAGGACGGTGCGGCGCTCGTGCCACTCGGCGTGGACGCACTGCGCACCGACTACCTCACCGGGCACGTGCTGATCCGCGTCGGGGAGTTCGACGCGGCGGCCGAGTACCTCGAGCGCGCCCGCGACAACGGGCACCACCTCCTCGACGACCAGCTGATGGGTCCGCTGTACCAGGGACTCATCGAGGCTCACCTCTGGCGCGGGGACCTGGACGCGGCCAGGAAGGCCGCGCTGGAGGCCGCCGACCGGCTGCCCGCGTACACCGATCCGCTCTTCGGGTTCCCCGTCTTCGCCGCGGCTCTCGCCGTCGAGACCGAGCGAGCCCTCGCCCGTGGTCGGGACCGCGCGGAGCCGGTGCAGGAGCCGTGGTTCGCGCGCTTCGCGGCCTCCCGCGCCAGCAGCGAAGTGGTGAGCTCCTACTCCGCGGCTGCCGAGACACTTGGCCGCTGCGAAGCCGCCCGCGCAACCGCTGACGACGCTGGCGCCGACTGGCTGGCCCTGGCCGCGGCCGGTGACGCGGCCCCCGACCCGTACCTCGCGGCGTACGCCCGGATCCGCGGAGCGGAGGCGCTGCTCCGGGAGGGCGACCGCGAGCAGGCCGCCACCGCGCTCGACGAGGCGCACGAAGGTGCGTCCCGCATCGGCGCAAAGCACCTGGCCACCCTGGCCGCCGACGTCGCCCGCCGCGGCCGGCTCCGTTCACCAGGTCCTGGCGTCGCCGACGCTCAGAACCCGTTCCACCTCACGCCACGCGAGCGCGAGGTGCTCGGCCTCGTCGCGCAGGGCCTCCCCGACCGCGAGATCGGCGCCCGGCTGTTCATCAGCCACCGCACCGTCGAACGGCACGTCTCCAGCCTCCTCGCCAAGCTCGACGCCTCGCGCCGCGCCGAGCTCACCTCCCTCGCGCACCGCCTCGACCTGCTCCCCCACCCCACCGGCGGTTGAGCCCCGAGCGGGACGGCTAGGGCTGGTCCTCGACCGATGCCTTGCGGGCGGCGATGTTGGGGTCGTCGCCGCGTCGCCGATAGAGGGTCCGGCCGGTCATCTCGTGATGGGGCTTCACGACCTCGCCGCGCTCGAAGACGACGATGCTGTCGTAGAAGTGCATCGACTTGGTGGAGCGCGTGAAGTCGTCGACCTCGAAGGCGGGATCCCTGGAGTGCCAGGCGTTGAGCTGGTCGATCCGCCCCTTGGCGTACTCCATGAAGGTTCCCGTACGCCGGTAGCCGCCGCCGTAGCCGTCCCAGTAGCTCGTGTGCGTGTCCTCGGTCAGGAAGACGCCGTCGGGCGCCATCCGGGGATAGATCTCCTCGAACGTCGCGATCTGTTGGCCCATCGTGTGGCCGCCGTCCTCGATCACCACGTCGATCGGCCCCACGTCGTCGGCCAGCGACCGGAGGAAGTCACGGTCCTCCTGGTCGCCGATGTGGACGCGCGTCCGGCCCTTGCTGAACTTCTCGCAGCGCGGGTCGATGTCCACGCCATGGATGGCGGCCTTGCGACCGAAGTAGTCGCGCCACATCTGGAGCGAACCGCCCTGGTTCACCCCGAACTCGAGGACGGTGACCGGCCGGCCCCGGAACCGTTCGAAGTGCCGGTGGTAGATCTCGAAGTAGTGCATCCACTTGTGGATGCGGCGGCGCTTGTTGTTGCGGAAGTAGTCCTCCAGGGGATTCCCCTCACCCACCGGTGTGCCTCCTTCACGCATGGTTGCTGCCGAGTCGGCACTGTACGGCGTCCCGGGAGATGATGGGACGACGTGATCGAGGAGGGGGTCGGGCATGAGGTACGTCGTCTACGGGGCCGGGGCGGTCGGCGGCGTGATCGGCGGTCACCTGCACCTGGCCGGCCTCCCGACCACCCTGGTCGCGCGCGGTGACCACCTCGCCGCGATCCGCCGCGACGGCCTGACGCTCGACACGGCCGAATCCGTCCACCACCTCGACGTCTCCGCCGCAGCGGACGCCTCGGAGGTCGACTGGACCGACGACACCGTCGTCCTGCTCACCGTGAAGTCGCACCAGACCTCCGACGCGCTCGACGACCTGGTCGCGCACGCGCCGCCCGGCACCGTCGTGGTCTGCGCACAGAACGGCGTCGCGAACGAGAGGGTCGTGCTGCGCCGGTTCGCGCGCACCTACGCGATCACGGTGATGCTGCCCGCGACGCACCTCGAGCCGGGCGTGGTCGTCCAGAAGTGCCACCCGACTCCCGGGATCCTCGACGTCGGACGGGTGCCGACGGGGGTCGACGGCACGGCCGAGGCCATCGCGGCGGACCTGCGCCGGGCGGGCTTCGAGTCCGAGCCCCGGCCCGACATCATGGCGTGGAAGCACCGCAAGCTGCTGCTCAACCTCGGCAACGGCGTCGATGCCGCCTTCGCGGCCGGGGAGTCCGCCGACGAGCTCGAACGCCGTACCCGACAGGAGGGCGAGGAGGCGATGGCCGCCGCCGGGATCGAGGTGGTGACGGAGGAGCAGGACCTGGCGCGCCGCGGCGACATCCTGCGGCTGCGCGAGTCGGGTCGACCCCCGATGGGTGGGTCGACCTGGCAGAGCATCACCCGCGGCACGTCGAGCGAGATCGACTACCTCGCCGGCGAGATCGTGCTGCTGGGCAGGCTGTACGGCGTACCGACGCCCGCCAACGAGCTGGTCCAGCAGATGACCGCGGAGCTCGCCCGGAGCAACGGTGCGCCGCGCAGCCTCGATGCAGCGGAGGCGTTGGCCCGGCTGACCTGACCGCCCGCTGGACCACACGCCGACCCCGCTTCTTGCCCTGGGGGAAGCGCGTGTGGAAGCCCAGCTCGCGTCGACCATGACGACCGTCACGACGGCGAAGGCCCGCCACCCAGCGGGTGACGGGCCTTCGATGCCGGAAACGACTCAGGCGTCCTTGTTCTCGGACTCCTCGTCGGTCGCCTCGGTGGCTTCCTCGGAGGGAGCCTCCTCGGCCTCGGCGACGACGCTCTCCTCGGGCGAGGCCTCGTCGCTCCATGGCGACGGGCGTCTCCTCGGCCGGAGCCTCCTCGGCCGGGGTCTCCTCGACCGGAGCGGCCTTCGGCGTGGCCTTCTTGGCCGGCTTCTTCTTCGCCTTCGCGGCCGGCTCGTAGGCCTCGGTCACCAGCTCGATCACGGCCATCGGCGCGTTGTCGCCCTTGCGGGGCCCGATCTTGGTGATCCGGGTGTAGCCGCCCGGACGCTCCGAGAAGGTCGGCGCGATCTCGGTGAACAGCGTGTGCACGACCGACTTGTCGCGGATGGTCTTGAGGACCTCGCGCCGGTTGTGCAGGTCGCCCCGCTTCGCCTTGGTGATCAGCTTCTCCGCGACCGGGCGCAGCCTGCGCGCCTTGGCCTCGGTGGTGGTGATCCGACCGTGCTCGAACAGGGCGGTGGCCAGGTTCGACAGGATCAGGCGCTGGTGGGCCGGGCTACCGCCGAAGCGGGGGCCCTTGGTGGGAGTAGGCATGTGCTCTCTCGATTCTCCCCGGCCGTATCAGGTACCGGAGTAGACGCCGGGCGGGAGCCCGCGCGATTGACAGGTCAGTACTGCTCGTCCTCGACGAAGGCGTCGTCGTCATCGTCGCCGTACGCCGCGAGGGCGGCGTGCGGGTCGAAGCCGGGGCCGCTGTCCTTGAGGGACAGGCCCATCTCGACCAGCTTGGCCTTGACCTCGTCGATCGACTTGGCACCGAAGTTGCGGATGTCGAGCAGGTCCTGCTCCGAACGCGAGATCAGCTCACCCACGGTGTGGATGCCCTCACGCTTGAGGCAGTTGTAGGAGCGGACGGTGAGCTGCAGGTCCTCGACCGGCAGGGCCAGGTCGGCCGCCAGCTGCTCGTCGACGGGCGACGGGCCGATGTCGATGCCCTCGGCCTCGACGTTCAGCTCGCGAGCCAGGCCGAACAGCTCGACCAGCGTCTTGCCGGCCGAGGCGATCGCGTCGCGGGGACGGATCGACGGCTTGGTCTCGACGTCGATGACGAGCTTGTCGAAGTCCGTGCGCTGCTCGACACGGGTGGCCTCGACCTTGTAGGTCACCTTGAGGACCGGGCTGTAGATCGAGTCGACAGGCATCCGGCCGATCTCGTTGTCGGCGCCCTTGTTCTGGACGGCGCTGACGTAGCCACGGCCACGCTCGACCACGAGCTCCATCTCGAGCTTGCCCTTGTCGGACAGGGTCGCGATCTTGAGCTCGGGGTTGTGCACCTCGACACCGGCCGGCGGCGCGATGTCGGCGGCGGTGACGTCACCGGCACCCGACTTGCGGAGGTACATGGTGACCGGCTCGTCGTGCTCGGAGGAGACGACGAGGCCCTTGAGGTTCAAGATCACCTCGGTCACGTCCTCCTTGACGCCCTCGATGGTCGAGAACTCGTGGAGCACGGTGTCGACCTTGATGCTCGTGACCGAGGCACCGGGGATCGAGGACAGGAGGGTACGGCGAAGCGAGTTGCCGAGCGTGTAGCCGAAGCCGGGCTCCAGGGGCTCGATCACGAACCGCGAGCGGAACTCGTCGACGGTCTCTTCCGACAGGGTGGGGCGCTGTGCGATGAGCACTGATTCTTTCCTTTCCGGGCCCACCCGCTATTTGACGGGCCCGAACATCGTGACGTGACGGAAGGGCTTACTTCTTGGAGTAGTACTCGACGATGAGCTGCTCCTGGACCGGGATGTCGATCTGCGCCCGGACCGGGACCTGGTGCACGAGGATCCGCATCCGCGACGGGATGGACTCGAGCCACGCGGGGACGACACGCTCGCCGTGGGTCTCCCGAGCCACGATGAACGGGGTCATCTCGAGCGACTTCTCGCGGACGTCGATCACGTCGTGGGCGGCCACCTGGTACGACGGGATGTCGACCTTGCGACCGTTCACGGTGAAGTGACCGTGCGTGACGAGCTGACGGGCGTGGCGACGGGTGCGGGCGAAGCCGGCACGGTAGACCACGTTGTCGAGGCGGCACTCCAGCAGCTGCAGCAGGTTGTCACCGGTCTTGCCGGAGCGACGCGACGCCTCGGCGTAGTAGCGGTGGAACTGCTTCTCGAGCACGCCGTACGTGTAGCGCGCCTTCTGCTTCTCGCGGAGCTGGAGGAGGTACTCGCTCTCCTTGATCCGGCCGCGGCCGTGCTGGCCGGGCGGGTACGGACGGCGCTCGAAGGCCGAGTCGCCTCCCACGAGGTCGACGCCGAGACGGCGCGACTTCTTGGTCATGGGGCCGGTGTAACGGGCCATTGGTCAAAGTCTCCTGTTCGTCTCGGGTCGGTCAGACGCGCCGGCGCTTGGGCGGGCGGCATCCGTTGTGGGGCGTGGGCGTGACGTCCTGGATGGTGCCGACCTCGAGGCCGATCGCACCCAGGGACCGGATCGCCGTCTCGCGGCCCGAGCCCGGACCCTTGACGAAGACGTCGATCTTCTTCATGCCGTGCTCCATCGCCCGACGTCCGGCGGCCTCGGCGGCCATCTGCGCGGCGAACGGGGTGGACTTGCGCGAGCCCTTGAAGCCGACGGTGCCGGCCGAGGCCCACGAGATCACCGCACCGGAGGGGTCGGTGATCGTGACGATGGTGTTGTTGAACGTGCTCTTGATGTGGGCTTCGCCCTGAGCGACGTTCTTCTTCTCCTTGCGGCGCACCTTCTTCGCGCCGGCCGCTGTGCGGCTCTTGGGAGGCATACGGTTTCTCCTGGGGTAGCTGGTCTGTGAGTCGGTGTCAGGTCAGTGACGTGCCCGGAGGCAACGGGTCACTTGGCCTTCTTCTTGCCGGCGACGGTGCGCTTCGGACCCTTGCGGGTGCGAGCGTTGGTCTTGGTGCGCTGGCCGCGGACCGGGAGGCCCTGGCGATGCCGGCGACCCTGGTAGCTGCCGATCTCGATCTTGCGGCGGATGTCTGCCTGGACCTCACGACGGAGGTCACCCTCGATCTTGAGGTCGCTGGCGTCGATCGCGTCGCGGAGCTTGACCAGCTCCTCGTCACCCAGCTCGTGGACGCGCAGGTCGGGGTTGACCCCGGTGGCGGCCAGAAGCTGCTGGGAGCGGGTACGGCCGATGCCGTAGATGTAGGTGAGTGCGACCTCGATGCGCTTGTCGCGCGGGAGGTCCACACCAACGAGGCGTGCCATGTTCTTGGCGGTTCCCTTCGGTTCCTCGCGGAGGTGTCTGGTCGTGTCGCGCCCCGGCCTCGTACTCCAGGCTCCGGCCTCTGCTCCGGAGGTGATTCGCTGGTCACCGACCAGCTAAGCGATCACGTTGTGGGTGTGTTCAGTTGTGGTGCTGGGCTGCGCTCAGCCCTGGCGCTGCTTGTGGCGCGGGTTGTCGCAGATCACCATGACGCGGCCGTGGCGACGGATCACCTTGCACTTGTCACAGATCTTCTTGACGCTCGGCTTGACCTTCACGGAAAGCCCTTTCAGTGGTGCGGCGGCTTACTTGTAGCGGTAGACGATGCGACCCCGGGTGAGGTCGTACGGCGAGAGCTCCACCACGACCCGGTCCTCGGGGAGGATCCGGATGTAGTGCTGGCGCATCTTGCCGCTGATGTGGGCGAGCACCTTGTGTCCGTTGGTCAGCTCGACCCGGAACATGGCGTTGGGGAGGGCCTCCACGACGGTGCCCTCGATCTCGATCACGCCTTCTTTCTTCGGCATGTCCTCCACAATCTGTCGTTTGGTGTCTACCGTTGCTGCACTGCCCCCGGCGGGGACAGGTGGCCCGGGAACCTCCGGTTCCGCTGTCTCCAGCAGGACCGGTGGACCTCGTGCGGCCGCCCGTCAGTGCCCCCTCCCGGGCACGCCCCGAACCGGCTCTTGCGAGCTGGTCGAGAGTGATCCGGGCAGCCGCGAGGCACCACGAAACAGACCCACGTTGGGCCGACACGCCAGTTTAGTGAACTGGCGCCCGAAACCCTAATTCAGCGGCCGGGACGCCCGAGCGTGCGAGGGCGGGCCGAAAAGCCGCGGAGATTGAGGAGCGCTCGGCTGGGGCAGCGCGCCAGCGCGGCCGCAGCGACGCGTCTCGAAATCCAGCGGCCGGACGACATATCAGCCGGCCAGGAGCCGCAGGGTCGCCTCGCGCGCGGGGCTGGTGCGGGGTCCGGTGCCCTCGAACGCACCCGCCACCGGGTGCACCATCACCTCGTCCACGCCGTACGTCGCCGCCAGCTCGTCGATCCGGTCGCGTGCGCTCTCCGGGTCATCGATCACCCAACGTGACCGCATGGCGGACAGCAGATCGCGGTGCGGGTCGGGCACGTCGACCTTCTCGGCCTCCTCGACCAGGCGCTGCGGGGTCAACGGCGCACCGGTGCGCAACGCGACCATCGCCAGCAGCTGTGGCAGCGCCAGCCGGTCCGCCTCGTCCCGGGTCGGCGCCACGACGGCGTTCACGGTCAGGAAGGTCTGCGGCTCGGCGAGCTCCGGCGAGGGCCGGAACTCCGAGCGGTACAGCGCCAGCGCCTCGGCGGTGCCCGAGCCGGAGAAGTGGTGCGCGAACACGTAGGGCATCCCCTTCTCCGCGGCCAGCCGCGCGGAGTAGTCCGAGGACCCCAGCAGCCAGATCGCCGGCACGCTGGAGGCGCTCGGGGTGGCCCGCAGCTCGTGCAGCCGCCCGGCCACGTTCAGGCCCACGCCGCCGGTGTCCATCATCGCGAGCACGTTGTCGACGTACTCCGGGAACCGGGTGACGGCCTCGTCGCTCACCCCACCGGCTCCGTGGCGCAGCGCGAAGCTGGTCACCGGGTCGGTGCCCGGCGCCCGCCCGATGCCGAGATCGATCCGGCCGGGGTGTGCGGCCTCGAGCAGCGCGAACTGCTCGGCGACGACCAGCGGCGCGTGGTTGGGGAGCATCACCCCGCCGGAGCCGACGCGGATCCGCTCGGTGGCGCCGGCGACCATCGCGATCAGCACCGGCGGGTTCGTGGCGGCCACCGCCGGCATGTTGTGGTGCTCGGCGAGCCAGTAGCGGCGGTAGCCCAGCTCGTCGGCGACGCGGGCCAGGGCCACGGTCGCCGCCAGGGCATCTCCGGTCGTCTGGTCGGTGCGCACCGGCACCAGGTCGAGGACGGACAGCGACGTACGACGGGGGCTCACCTGGTGCTCGAACGCCTCGGCCGCGCCGGCTATTCCGCCGATCAGCGGGCCTCGGCCCGGCGCCGGTCGTGGCGGTCCTTGGCCAGGCTCGCGATGGCGGTGACGGCGAGGGTGCCGATGATCACGACGAGGGAGAGCCAGATCGGGATCTCGGGCGCCCACTCCACGTGCTGGCCGTCGTTGATGAACGGCAGCTCGTTGGTGTGCAGCGCGTGCAGCATCAGCTTGACGCCGATGAAGCCGAGCAGGAACGCCAGGCCGTAGGACAGGTAGACCAGCCGCTGGAGCAGGCCGCCGATGAGGAAGTACAGCTGGCGCAGCCCCATCAGGGCGAACACGTTGGCGGTGAACACGAGGTACGGGTCCTGGGTCAGGCCGTAGATCGCCGGGATCGAGTCGAGCGCGAAGAGCAGGTCGGTGGTGCCGAGAGTCAGCACCACGAAGAACATCGGCGTGATCAGCCGCTTGCCGTTCTCCTTGGCGATGATCGCGGTGCCGTGCCACTCGCTCGTCGCCGGGAGCCGCTTCTCGGCGAACTTCACGAGGCGGTTCTCCTCGTACTCGTCCTCGTCGTCGTTGCCCTCCTTGGCCAGCTTCCAGGCCGTGTAGATGAGGAACAGCCCGAAGATGTAGAACACCCAGCTGAACTGGTTGATCGCGGCGGCGCCGACCACGATGAAGCCCGCCCGCATGATCAGGGCCAGCACGATGCCGATCATCAGGGCGGTCTGCTGGTACTGCCGCGGGACCGCGAACTTGCTCATGATGATGATGAAGATGAACAGGTTGTCGACCGAGAGTGAGTACTCGGTCAGCCAGCCGGCGAAGAACTCCGCTCCCGGGTTGGGCGAGAGCTCGTGCGGCTCGGCGAAGAAGACCAGGCAGAGCCCGAAGATCACGGCCAGCCCGATGAAGAAGGCGAGGTGCCGGCTGACCTCGGCCATCGACGGCTCGTGCGGGCGGCGGGCGATGACCAGCAGGTCGATCAGCAGGACGCCCACCGTGACCACGATCGTGATGATCCAGACGGTGGGGGATGCGACCGAGTCACCCATGAAGGCGTTCATTGACGAGCTCTCTCCTCCGGAGTTGCGGTGTGCGTCGGAGTACGGCGAGCGTACGACGACGAGATCGTTTCTCCGGAGGTCTCTTCCGCTCGGGCCGGACCCTGCGCCCCGCCGAGATCGAGCCGACGGCGCCGGGCCGGACCAAGGTCCGCGCCGTACTGACGACACCGCCGCGGGGGAATACTCCCCTCCATCTCGCACATCGTCCCATGCGCGACAACCTCGTGACCAACCGGCCCGGGTCAGTGTCCGCCGTACGGGACGCCCAGGTCGCCGAGCGCCTGCTCGCCGCCGTCGAGGGCGGTGAGCACCCAGGCGCCGTCGGGAGTCAGCGTGAACGTGTGCTCGAAGTGCGCCGCCCAGCTCCCGTCGCGGGTCACGACCGTCCAGTCGTCGTCGAGGAGGTGCGTCTGCTTGCGGCCGAGGGTCACCATCGGCTCGACGGCGAGGGCGAGGCCGCGGACCAGCTTGGGGCCGCGACCGGGCCGGCCGACGTTGGGGACGTTGGGCGGCTGGTGCATCTCGGACCCGATGCCGTGGCCGACGTAGTCCTCGAGGATGCCGTAGCTGCCCCGCGACCGCACATGGGTCTCCACGGCGTGGGAGATGTCGCTGACCCGGCCGCCCAGCCGGGCGGCCGCGATGCCGCGCCAGAGCGCCTCCTCGGTCGCCTCCATCAGCGCCGTGATCTCGGCTGGTACGTCGCCGACGGCCACGGTGATCGCCGCGTCGCCGTGCCAGCCGTCGACGATCGCCCCGCAGTCGATCGAGATCACGTCGCCCTCGGCCAGCACCCGTTCACCCGGGATGCCGTGGACCACCTCGTCGTTGACCGACGCGCAGATCGAGGCCGGGAACCCGTGGTAGCCCTGGAACGACGGCGTCGCCCCGGACGAGCGGATGTTGTCCTCGGCGATGGCGTCCAGCTCGCGCGGTGCTGATCCCGGCCCGTACGGCGGACCGCAGCAGCTCGAGGGTCTGGCCCACGACCAGCCCGGCCCGGCGCATGCCCTCGATCTGCTCGGGGGTCTTGATCTGGATCCCGCGGTCGAGAAGGCCCACGGTGTGTTCCTCAGGACTCCGGGATGACGTCCAGTGCGTCGAAGATCCGCTGGGTGACGACCTCGACGTCGCCCATGCCGTCGACCTCGAGCAGGATGCCGTGCTTGCGGTAGACGTCGATGAGCGGCTCGGTCTCCTGCGCGTAGAGCTCCTGGCGGCGCCGGATGACCTCTTCGGTGTCGTCGGCCCGGCCCTCGACCTGGGCGCGCTGCAGGAGGCGCTGCACGATCTCGTCGTCGTCGACGGTCAGCACCACGGCCGCGTCGAGACGGTGACCCGTGTACGCGATCATGCCGTCGAGCTCCTCGACCTGCGCGAGCGTGCGCGGGTAGCCGTCGAGCAGGAAGCCGGGCTGCGCGTCGGGCTCGTCGATCCGGTTGCGGACCATCAGGTTGGTGACCTTGTCGGGCACGTACTCGCCGGCGTCCATGTAGCGCTTGGCCTCGACCCCGAGCGGCGTCCCCTGGGAGACGTTGGCGCGGAAGATGTCACCGGTCGAGATGGCGGGGATGCCGAAGTGGTCGGCCACGAACTTCGCCTGGGTGCCCTTCCCCGCTCCGGGCGGCCCCATCAGGATGAGTCTCATTTAGCGAAGGAATCCTTCGTAGTTGCGCTGCTGGAGCTGGCTCTCGATCTGCTTCACCGTGTCCAGCGCGACGCCCACCATGATCAGGATGGACGTGCCGCCGAACGGGAAGTTCTGGTTGGCCTCGATCAGGACGAGCGCAATGAGCGGGATCATCGAGATCAGGCCCAGGTAGAGGGCACCCGGCAGCGTGATGCGGGACAGGACGTAGGACAGGTAGTCCTCGGTCGGCTTGCCCGCCCGGATCCCGGGGATGAAGCCGCCGTACTTCTTCATGTTGTCGGCCACCTCTTGGGGGTTGAAGGTGATCGACACGTAGAAGTAGGTGAAGAAGACGATCAGCAGGAAGAACGTCGCCATGTACAGCGGGTGGCTTCCCGACACGAAGTAGTCGTTGATCCAGCGGATCCACGGCGAGTCGCTGTTCTGGTTGAACTGCACGGCCATCGCCGGGAGGTAGAGCAGCGACGAGGCGAAGATGACCGGGATGATGCCGGCCTGGTTCACCTTGAGCGGGATGTACGTCGAGCTGCCGCCGAACATCTTGCGGCCGACCATCCGTCGGGCGTACTGGACCGGGATCCGGCGCTGGGCCTGCTCGATGAAGATGACCGCGGCCACGATGACCAGGCCGATGATCATCACGATGCCGAAGACCCACCAGCCGCGCGTCTTCTGGACCTCCCACATCGAGGCGGGGAAGGTGGCGACGACCTGGGTGAAGATCAGCAGCGACATGCCGTTGCCGATGCCGTGCTCGGTGATCAGCTCGCCGAGCCACATGATCACGGCGGTGCCAGCGGTCATGGTCACGACCATGACGAGGAACGTGGCGGTCCCGTCGCTGTGGAGGAGGCTGCCCTGGCACTCCGGCAACAGGTTGCCGGAACGGGCCAGCGCGACGATGCCGGTCGCCTGGAGCACGGCCAGGCCGAGGGTGAGGTAGCGCGTGTACTGGGTGATCTTGGTCTGCCCCGCCTGGCCCTCCTTCTTCAGCGCCTCGAGCCGCGGAATCACCACGACGAGGAGCTGGAGGATGATGCTGGCGGTGATGTAGGGCATGATCCCCAGCGCGAAGATCGTCAGCTGGAGGAGCGCGCCGCCGGAGAACAGGTTGATCAGGCTGTAGACGCCCTGGTTCTGGACGTCGTTGAGGCACGACTGCACGTTCGCGACGTTCACGCCGGGTGCCGGAACCTGGCTGCCGAGCCGGAAGATCGCAATGATCAACAGGACGAACAGCAGCTTGCGCCGCAGGTCCGGGGTCCGGAATGCGTTCACGAACGCACCTAGCACGACATCCTCTTTCTCCAGGCGGGGTGCTGCCCTCGCACCGTTCCCGCGAAGACCCGGGGAAGCCTAACAGTCGCCCCGCAGCCCTTCAGTTGTACGTCGGGGCGCGTACGGCGACCTGCATCAGCAGTGCCGTCCGCGCCCCAGGCGCATCGGTCATCGAGTCCGCGATCAGAGCGAGTGCCGTGGTGGACGTGCCGCCCGCCGCCTCGATCTTCTCCTTGGCGGACGCGGAGAAGGCGTTGGCGGTCACGTCGACCTTCACGGTCAGGTCGCCCTGGCCGAGCACCTTCACCGGGTGTCCGTTGCGGACCGCGCCCTTGGCGACGAGGTCGTCGACGGAGATGGTGCCACCGTCGGGGAACAGGTCGTTGATGCGGTCGAGGTTGACGACCTGGAACTCGACCCGGAACGGGTTCTTGAAGCCCTTGAGCTTCGGAAGCCGCATGTGGATCGGCATCTGGCCGCCCTCGAAGGACGCGGGAACCTGGTTGCGGGCCTTGGTGCCCTTGGTTCCGCGGCCGGCGGTCTTGCCCTTGGACCCCTCACCACGACCCACGCGGGTCTTGGCGGTCTTGGCGCCCGGAGCCGGCCGCAGGTGGTGCAGCTTGAGCGTCATGTCAGTCGACCTCCTCGACCGTCACGAGGTGACGGACGGTCTGGACCATGCCCCGGATCTCCGGGCGGTCCTCCTTGACGACCACGTCGCCGATCCGCTTGAGACCGAGCGTGCGCAGGGTCTCGCGCTGGTTGGCCTTGCAGCCGATCGTGGACTTCTTCTGCTGGACCTTGAGCTGTGCCATCAGGACGTGACCTCCTGGGACACACCTGCCGGTACCTCGACCCGAGCCTTCAGCAGCGCCGCCGGGGCGACGTCCTCGACCGGGAGGCCGCGGCGCGCGGCCACGGTCTCCGGCTGCTCCAGCATCCGCAGCGCCTCGACGGTCGCGTGGACGATGTTGATCTGGTTGGACGACCCGAGCGACTTGCTCAGGACGTCGTGGATGCCGGCGCACTCGAGCACCGCACGCACCGGGCCACCCGCGATCACACCGGTACCGGGAGCAGCGGGACGCAGCAGGACCACGCCGGCCGCCTTCTCGCCCTGGACCGGGTGCGGGATGGTGCCCTGGATGCGAGGGACCTTGAAGAAGGACTTCTTGGCCTCCTCGACCCCCTTGGCGATCGCTGCAGGCACTTCCTTCGCCTTGCCGTAGCCGACGCCGACGAGTCCTTCGCCGTCGCCCACGACCACGAGGGCGGTGAAGCTGAAGCGACGACCACCCTTCACGACCTTGGCGACACGGTTGATCGCAACGACGCGCTCGATGTAGGCGGTCTTGTCGGCGCCGCCGCCGCGACGGTCGTCGCGGTTACGGCCGCCGGACTGGCGCTCGCCACCGCGCTGTCCGCGCTGGGCTCCGCTCATGAGACTTTCCTCTTTCTCTCTGCTTGTCGTGCGATCAGAAGGTCAGGCCGCCCTCGCGGGCGCCGTCGGCAAGGGCCGCGACACGGCCGTGGTACTTGTTGCCGGCGCGGTCGAAGACCACGCCTTCGATACCGGCAGCCTTGGCCCGCTCGGCCACGAGCTCGCCGACCTTCTTCGCCTTGGCCGTCTTGTCGCCGTCGTACGAGCGCAGGTCGCCCTCCATGGTGGAGGCCGAGGCCAGCGTCTTGCCGACGAGGTCGTCGACCACCTGGACGGTGATGTGCTTGGAGGACCGGGTCACGACCAGGCGCGGGCGCGCGGAGGTGCCGGACACCTTCTTGCGGCCACGAACCTGGCGTCGCAGGCGCGACTTGACGCGCGACGCGGTGTGCTTGTGGTGCGACAGGGTGATCGCCATGGTCACTTACCAGCCTTTCCGACCTTGCGGCGGATGTGCTCACCCGCGTAGCGAACGCCCTTGCCCTTGTACGGCTCGGGCTTGCGCAGCTTGCGGATGTTTGCCGCGGTCTCGCCGACCAGCTGCTTGTCGATGCCCTGGACACCGAGCTTGGTCGGACCCTCGACGGTGAACGTGATGCCCTCGGGGGCGTTGAACGTGATCGAGTGGGAGTACCCGAGCTGGAACTCCAGCTGGGTCGGGCCCTTGGACAGGACGCGGTAACCCACACCCACGATCTCGAGCTTCTTCTCGTAGCCCTCGGTCACGCCGACCACCATGTTGCTGATCAGGGTGCGGGTCAGCCCGTGCAGCGAGCGGCTCTCGCGCTCGTCGTCGGGACGCTTGACCTCGAGCACACCGTCGCTCTTCTCCACCGTGATCGGGGAGGCAACAGCGTGGGACAGGGTGCCCTTGGGGCCCTTGACGGTCACCAGGCGCTCGTCGATCGCGACGTCCACGCCGGACGGGACCGAGATGGGGAGCTTGCCAATGCGCGACATGCTTCTTCTTCCTTCCGGTCTCTCGTCACCAGACGTAGGCGAGGACTTCCCCACCCACGCCCTTCTGGTTGGCCTGGCGGTCGGTCAGCAGGCCCTGGCTGGTCGAGATGATCGCGACGCCGAGGCCGCCGAGCACCTTGGGCAGGCCCGTGCTCTTGGCGTACACCCGCAGGCCGGGCTTGCTGATCCGGCGCACACCCGCGATGGAACGCTCGCGGTTGCGGCCGTACTTCAACGTGATGGTCAGCGTCTTGCCGACCTCGCCCTCGTTCGGCTCGGCCACGTCGAAGGAGGTGATGTACCCCTCCTGCTTGAGGATCTCCGCGACGCCCTGCTTGAGCTTGCTGTACGGCATCGACACCGCGTCGTGGTACGCCTGGTTGGCGTTGCGCAGACGGGTCAGCATGTCTGCGATCGGGTCAGTCATCGTCATGATGGAATTTCTTTCTCGTCGTGGTTTCGCCCGCCCGCGGGCTGGGCGACCTTCAACGTGTTGAGGTGGTTACCAGGAGACTGTGCTTACCAAGACGACTTGGTGACGCCGGGCAGCTCGCCGCGGTGCGCCATCTCCCGCAGGCAGATGCGGCACAGGCCGAACTTGCGGTAGACGGCCTTGGGCCGGCCGCAGCGCTGGCACCGGGTGTAACCCCGGACCGCGAACTTGGGCTTGCGGGCCGCCTTGACCCTCAGAGCAGTCTTCGCCATGTCAGTTCTCCTTGAACGGGAAGCCGAGCTGCTTCAGCAGCGCCCGACCCTCGTCGTCGTTGGACGCCGTGGTGACGACCGTGATGTCCATGCCGCGGGGGCGGTCGACGCGGTCCTGGTCGATCTCGTGGAACATGACCTGCTCGGTCAGACCGAAGGTGTAGTTGCCACTGCCGTCGAACTGCTTCGGGGACAGGCCCCGGAAGTCGCGGATGCGGGGCAGCGCCAGGGACAGCAGCCGGTCGAGGAACTCCCACATCCGGTCGCCGCGCAGCGTGACGTGCGCACCGATCGGCATGCCCTCGCGCAGCTTGAACTGCGCGATCGACTTGCGGGCCTTGGTGACCTGCGGCTTCTGGCCGGTGATCGAGGTGAGGTCGCGGATCGCGCCCTCGATCAGCTTCGAGTCGCGAGCCGCCTCGCCGACGCCCATGTTGACCACGATCTTGGTCAGGCCGGGCACCTGCATGACGTTCTTGATGTCGAACTCGGACTTCAGCGCGGGGATGATCTCCTCGCGGTACCGGGTCTTCAGGCGCGGGTTCACCTTCTCGACGGTGGTCTCGCTCATGTCAGATCTCCTTCCCGGTCTTGCGGGAGATGCGGATGCTGCGCTCCGCGCTGTACTCCGAGCCGTCGGGACGGCGCTTGGTGACCTCGTCGCGGCGGAAGCCGATCCGGGTGACACCGTCACCGTCGACCAGCATCACGTTGGACACGTGGATCGACGCCTCGGCGGTGATGATCCCGCCGGTGGTGCCGGCCCGGCCGCCCTGGTTGACGACCTTGGTGTGCCGCTTGACGCGGTTCACGCCCTCGACGATCACCCGCTGCTCCTCGCGGAGCACCTGGATGACCTTGCCCTCGGCGCCCTTGTCCTTGCCGGCGATCACCTTGACGTGGTCGCCCTTCTTGATGTTCACACTCTTCTTACCCATGTCTCAGAGCACCTCCGGCGCGAGCGAGATGATCTTCATGAACTTCTTCTCGCGCAGCTCGCGGCCCACCGGGCCGAAGATGCGGGTGCCTCGCGGCTCGCCGTCCGGCTTGAGGATCACGGCGGCGTTCTCGTCGAAGCGGATGTAGGAACCGTCCGAGCGACGACGCTCCTTGACGGTGCGGACCACGACGGCCTTGACGACGTCACCCTTCTTCACGTTGCCACCGGGGATCGCGTCCTTGACGGTGGCGACGATGACGTCACCGATGCCGGCGTAGCGACGACCCGAACCACCGAGAACACGGATGCAGAGGATTTCCTTCGCACCGGTGTTGTCGGCGACCTTGAGTCGCGACTCCTGCTGGATCATTTCTTCTCCTGGTTGTCGTGCCGGTTCTCGCCGCTAGGGCCGGCGAGCCTGGCCGAACTTCTGTGGACTTCGAGGGCCCTGCTGACTGGGCTGGCCCTGTGGCTTACTTGGCCTTCTCGAGGATCTCGACGACGCGCCAGCGCTTGGTGGCCGACAGCGGACGGGTCTCCATGATCAGGACCCGGTCGCCGATGCCGCACTGGTTGTCCTCGTCGTGCGCCTTCAGCTTGCTGGTACGGCGCAGAACCTTGCCGTACAGCGCGTGCTTGACGCGGTCCTCGACGGACACGACCACGGTCTTGTCCATCTTGTCGCTGACGATGAGTCCCTCGCGGGTCTTGCGAGCGTTGCGCTCGGTCGTCACGGCCTGCTCGCTCATGCGGCACCGCCTTCCTCGTTGTCGTCGCCCGGCGCGGTGCGGATCCCGAGCTCGCGCTCGCGGGCCACGGTGTAGATGCGGGCAATGTCCTTCTTGACCAGGCGCAGACGGCCGTGGCTCTCCAGCTGGCCGGTGGCCGCCTGGAAACGGAGGTTGAACAGCTCCTCCTTGGCCTCGCGCAGCTTGGACTCGAGGTCGATGTTGGTCATCTCGTCGAGCTCGTGAGCGGTTGCCATCAGAATTCACCTGCCTCACGGGAGACGAACCGGCACTTCATCGGGAGCTTGTGCATCGCGCGGCGCATGGCCTCGCGGGCGGTTCCCTCGTCCACACCGGAGAGTTCGAACATGACGCGGCCGGGCTTGACGTTCGCGATCCACCACTCCGGGGAGCCCTTGCCGGAACCCATGCGGGTCTCGGCCGGCTTCTTGGTCAGCGGGCGGTCGGGGTAGATGTTGATCCACACCTTGCCGCCGCGCTTGATGTGACGGGTCATGGCGATACGGGCCGACTCGATCTGGCGGTTGGTCACGTAGTGACCCTCGATCGCCTGGATGCCGAAGTCACCGAACGCGAGCCTCGTGCCACCCTTGGCGGCACCTGTCCGCTTGGGGTGGTGCTGCTTGCGGTGCTTGATCCGACGGGGCATCAACATGAGCTCAGCCCTCCTTGCCGGTCTCGGTTGCCGGAGCGGGCGCGGCGGCCTCGGCCGGCGCCTCGGTGGCGGGCGCCTCGGCGGTGCGGTCCGAGCGGGTCGGGCGGTCGCCGCGCGAGCCACGGCCCGGACGGTCTCCACCACGGCTCGGACGGCCACCACGGCCGGGGACGCCGGCGCGGGCAGCGGCCTGCGCCTGGCGCTCGGCACGGGTGCCGGCGACCTCGCCCTTGTAGATCCAGACCTTCACGCCGATCCGGCCGAAGGTCGTCTTGGCCTCGTAGAAGCCGTAGTCGATGTCGGCGCGCAGCGTGTGCAGGGGCACGCGGCCCTCGCGGTAGAACTCGGTGCGCGACATCTCGGCGCCGTTGAGGCGGCCCGAGCACTGGATCCGGATGCCCTTGGCACCGGACCGCATCGAGGTCTGCATCGCCTTGCGCATGGCGCGACGGAACTGCACCCGGCCGGCGAGCTGCTCGGCGACACCCTGGGCAACCAGCTGCGCGTCGATCTCGGGGTTCTTGACCTCGAGGATGTTCAGCTGGACCTGCTTGCCGGTGAGCTTCTCGAGCTCGCCGCGGATGCGGTCGGCCTCGGCGCCGCGGCGACCGATGACGATGCCCGGGCGCGCCGTGTGGATGTCCACGCGGACGCGGTCGCGGGTGCGCTCGATCTCGACCTTGGAGATGCCGGCCCGCTCCATGCCCTTGGAGAGCAGCTTGCGGATCGCGACGTCCTCACCGACGTACGACTTGTACAGCTTGTCGGCGTACCAACGGCTCTTGTGGTCCGTCGAGATGCCGAGGCGGAAGCCGTTCGGGTTGATTTTCTGCCCCATATCAGGCCTTCCGTCCCTTCTTCTCGCTACTGCGTTGAACAGTGATGGCTTCTGCCGGCTGGACCGCCAGCGTGATGTGGCTCGTGCGCTTCATGATGCGAGTCGCGCGGCCCTGGGCGCGGGGGCGCCAGCGCTTCATGGTCGGACCTTCGTCGACCATCGCGACGGAGACCACCAGGTCGCCCGCGTCGAGACCCTCGGTGGTCTCCGCGTTGGCGACGGCGCTCTCCAGCACCTTGTAGACGGTCTCGGAGGCGGCCTGCGGCGCGAACTGCAGCAGGCTCAGGGCCTCGTCGACCGGGAGGCCGCGGACCATGTCGACGACACGGCGGGCCTTCATCGGCGTGATCCGCACGAAGCGGGCGCTCGCGTAGGCGCCCGGCTGGTCACCGAGCAGCGACTCGCGGCGGGCGCTCGTGCGCCGGCGTTCGGTGGTGCTCATCGACGGCGTCCCTTCCGGTCGTCCTTCACGTGCCCGCGGTAGGTGCGGGTGGGGGCAAACTCGCCGAGCTTGTGGCCGACCATGGAGTCGGTCACGAACACGGGAACGTGCTTGCGGCCGTCGTGCACGGCGATCGTGTGACCGATCATGGCCGGCACGATCATCGAGCGACGCGACCAGGTCTTGATCACGTTGTGGCTTCCCTTGTCGTTCTCGGCGTCCACCTTCTTCATGAGGTGGTCGTCGACGAAGGGGCCCTTCTTCAGGCTGCGAGGCATCTCGTTTACTTCCTACCCTTGCCGGACTTGCGGCGACGGATGATCTGGGAGTCGGAGGCCTTGCGCTTGCGCGTGCGGCCCTCGGGCTTGCCCCAGGGGGACACGGGGTGGCGACCACCGGAGGTCTTGCCCTCACCGCCACCGTGCGGGTGGTCGACCGGGTTCATGACGACACCGCGGACGGTCGGGCGGCGACCCTTCCAGCGCATCCGGCCGGCCTTGCCCCAGTTGATGTTGGACTGCTCGGCGTTGCCGACCTCGCCAACGGTGGCGCGGCAGCGGACGTCGACGAAACGCATCTCGCCGGAGGGCATGCGCAGCGTGGCGCGAGAACCCTCACGGGCGACGAGCTGGGCCCTCATGCCGGCGGAGCGGGCGATCTTGGCGCCGCCGCCCGGACGCAGCTCCACGCAGTGGATCGTGGTACCGACCGGGATGTTGCGCAGCGGCAGGTTGTTGCCCGGCTTGATGTCGGCGTTGGGACCCGCCTCGATCGTGGAGCCCTGGACGACGCCGACCGGCGCGATGATGTAGCGCTTCTCGCCGTCGGCGTAGTGCAGCAGCGCGATCCGGGCCGTCCGGTTGGGGTCGTACTCGATGTGGGCGACCCTGGCCGGGACGCCGTCCTTGTCGTAGCGACGGAAGTCGATGATGCGGTAGGCGCGCTTGTGGCCACCGCCCTGGTGCCGGGTGGTGATGCGGCCCTGGTTGTTGCGGCCGCCCTTCTTCGGCAGGGGCCGGGTCAGCGACTTCTCCGGCGTCGTCCGGGTCACCTCGACGAAGTCGGCGACCGACGAGCCGCGACGGCCCGGGGTGGTCGGCTTGTACTTACGGATTGCCATGGATTTCAGTCCTCGTCTCAGCGAGCCCGGTCAGGCGACCGGACCTCCGAAGATGTCGATGCGGTGGCCCTCGGCCAGGCTGACGATCGCGCGCTTGGTGTTGGCGCGCTTGCCGACGCCGAAGCGGGTACGGCGCGTCTTGCCCTGGCGGTTGATGGTGTTGACCGACGTCACCTTGACGTTGAACACCTTCTCGACCGCGATCTTGATCTCGGTCTTGTTGGCGTCCGGACGCACGATGAACGTGTACTTGTTCGCGTCGAGCAGGCCGTAGCTCTTCTCCGACACGACCGGCGCGATCAGGATGTCGCGGTGGTCCTTGTGCAGGGTGCTCACTCGGAGGCCTCCTCAGCGGTGTCAGCGTCGTCGGCGGGTGCCTTCTTCGCAGCCTTCTCGGCTGGCGCCTTCTTGGATGCGGTCTTCTTCGCCGCGGGCTTCTCGGCAGCGTCGGTGTCCTCGGCGGCGTCCTTGGTGGCGGCCTTCTTGGTGGCCGTCTTCTTCGCAGCCGCCTTCTTGGCCGGCTTCTCCTCCACGACCGCGTCGGCGGCGGGAGCCTCGACGATGGCCGCCGGGCGCTCCGCGGAGGACGCGGTGCCGTTGACGAACGCGTCGTACGCGCCGCGGGTGAAGACGACGTCGTCGGCCGCCAGCACGTCGTAGGTGTTCAGCTGGTCGACGGCCACGATGTGCACCTCGGGCGCGTTGCGCAGCGAGAGCCAGGTGACGGCGTCGGCGCGCTCGAGCACGACGAGGTAGCGGACACGATCGCTCAGGCCGGCAAGCGCGGCGAGCGCCGACTTGGTCGACGGCTTGGCACCGGTGACCAGGCTCTCCACCACGTGGATGCGGTCGTTGCGCGCCCGGTCGGACAGGGCGCCACGCAGGGCGGCGGCCTTCATCTTCTTGGGCGTGCGCTGGTCGTAGCTGCGCGGCTGCGGGCCGTGCACGACGCCACCACCGGCGAACTGCGGGGCGCGGGTCGAACCCTGGCGGGCGCGACCGGTGCCCTTCTGCTTGTAGGGCTTGCGGCCACCGCCGCGAACCTCGCCGCGGGTCTTGGTGGCGTGCGTGCCCTGGCGAGCAGCGGCCTGCTGGGCCACGACCACCTGGTGGATGAGCGGGATGTTGACCTGGACGTCGAAGATGTCGGCGGGCAGGTCGACCTTGACGGTCTTCGCGGTCACTTCGCGGCCTCCTGGTTCCTCTTGGCGGCCGAGCGGAGGACGACGAGCCCACCCTTGGGGCCGGGAACGGCGCCCTTGAGCAGGATCAGGCCCCTGTCGACGTCGACGGCGTGCACGGTGACGTTCTGGGTGGTGACGGTGTCGCTACCCATCCGGCCGGACATCCGCACGCCCTTGAACACGCGACCCGGGGTGGCGCAGGCGCCGATCGAGCCGGGCTTGCGGTGGTTCTTGTGGGCACCGTGCGAGGCGCCGACGCCGTGGAAGCCGTGGCGCTTCATCGTGCCGGCGAAACCCTTGCCCTTGCTGGTGCCGGTCACGTCGATCTCCTCGCCCGCGGCGAAGGTGTCGACGGCCAGCTCCTGGCCCACGGAGTACTCCGTGGCGGCAGTGGTCCGGATCTCGACCAGGTGGCGGCGCGGGGTGGTGCCGGCCTTGGCGAAGTGACCCGACGCAGGCTTGTTCACCTTGCGGCCGTCGATCTCGCCGTACCCGACCTGGATGGCGTGGTAGCCATCGGTCTCGGGCAGGCGGACCTGGGTCACGACGTTGGTGGACGCGGCGATCACGGTCACCGGGACGACACGGTTGTTCTCGTCCCACAGCTGGGTCATGCCGAGCTTGGTGCCCAGCAGCCCCTTGAGGTTGCGTTCGAAAGTGCTCATGGCGCTGTCTTCTCCTGGAGCCTCAGAGCTTGATCTCGATGTCCACGCCTGCAGGCAGGTCGAGGCGCATCAGCGAGTCGACGGTCTTCGGAGTGGGGTCGATGATGTCGATGAGCCGCTTGTGCGTGCGCATCTCGAAGTGCTCGCGGGAGTCCTTGTACTTGTGGGGCGAGCGAATCACGCAGTAGACGTTCTTCTCGGTCGGCAGCGGCACCGGGCCGGCGACCTTGGCACCCGTGCGGGTGACCGTGTCCACGATCTTGCGTGCCGAGGTGTCGATCACCTCGTGGTCATAGGCCTTGAGCCTGATGCGGATCTTCTGTCCCGCCATAGGTCTCTCTCGTCCTTCTCGTCGTGCCGCGTGCAGGTCAGTTGCCCACCACCAGCCTCCGACCCCCGAGGTCGGGCGTGTCGCGCAGTTTCGACGCAACACAAGACCGGGATCTTGCAGCTAGTTGGTGACGCCCGACGGGTTCGTCGGGCCAATCGGGTCTCCTGGTTCGGTGCGGCCGCACGCCGGACCACCGATCACTTCTGCTGGAGACGCGATTCAGTAGTCAAGGTGTGCCGCACCCCGGCAACCCGCCGGAGCAACCGGACTATCTTGGCAGACATGCCGCCGGTAGGCCAAATCGGATCGAACCCACCGCTACGCGCCCCCGGCGACGTGCTCGTCCACCTGCGCCGCGCCCGCGACCACGCGGACCGCCACTACGCCGATCCGCTCGACCTGGACACCCTGGCGGGAGTGGCCGGGCTCAGCAAGTTCCACTTCCAGCGGCTGTTCCGGGCGACGTACGGCGTCACGCCGGCGGCGTACGTCTCGCAGCGTCGGGTGGAGCGCGCCCAGGACCTGCTGCGCGCCACCAACCTGACCGTGACCGAGGTCTGCCACGTCGTGGGCTTCTCGAGCCTGGGGTCGTTCAGCAGCAGGTTCCGCGAGCTGGTCGGCGAGACGCCGAGCGAGTTCCAGCGCAGGTACGCCGACGGCGCGCCCCACATCCCCGGGTGCTTCGTGTTCATGTGGGGGCTGGCGGAGAGGTCGGCGCCCGAGGGCTCCGCAATCCAGGAGAAGCGCGCCGGCGCCGGCCCCGCCTAGCGTGGCCGCATGATCACCAACATCTCCATCGTCAGTGTCTTCGTGAAAGACGTCGACGAGTCCAGGAACTTCTACGTCGACGTCCTCGGCTTCGAGCCCAAGGAGGACATCACCCTCGGCGACGGCTACCGCTGGTGCACCGTCGTCCATCCCGAGCAGCCGGAGCTCCAGGTGCACCTGACCGTCCCCGGCCCGCCGCACTCCCCCGAGATGGTCGCGCAGATCCGCCGGGCACAGGACGAGGGCGGCATGCACGGCCTCGGCCTGAACGTCGACGACTGCCAGAAGACCTATGAGGAGCTCGCCTCCCGGGGCGTGGAGTTCCTGCAGAAGCCCGAGAAGCGGCCCTACGGCACCGAGGCGCTGTGTCGGGACAACTCCGGGAACTGGCTGGTCCTGGTCGAGCCGTCGCCGTACTCTCCGGAGGATTTCGCCTGATGTGACCGCCGTCACCGACGGATGCGCGCGATTTGTCCGGACCAGCCCCACTGATTCCGCAGAACCACTGGGTGGAACGCCCTCGGCAGTGCACCATGTACCGGTGACCGATCCGATGAAGCTGTGGGACTTCAACGATCCGGCCGGTTCAGAACGACGATTTCGTGAGGCTGCTGCGGCGTCCGTGGGGGACGACCGTGCAGCACACCTGACTCAGGTGGCACGAGCGCTGGGCCTGCAGGAGAAGTACGACGAGGGGCACCGAGTGCTCGACGGGCTCGCCGGCTCAGGCGGCGACGTGCCCATTCACATCGCACTCGAGCGCGGCCGGCTGCTGCGCTCGGGGGGCGATCCAGACGCGGCGCGCCCGCTGTTCGCGGAGGCCGAGCGGCTCGCGGAGAAGGCGAGCCGCGACGACCTGCGCATCGACGCGATGCACATGACGGCCCTGGTGGCCGATCCCGATGACCAGGTCGCCGTGAACCTCGCGGCGCTGGAGGTGGCCCGTGGCTCGCGTGACCCGCTTGCGCGGGACTGGGACGCCTCGCTGCTCAACAACATCGGGATGACGTACGCCGATGCCGGCGACCACGAGGCGGCGCTCCAGAACTTCGAGGAGGCGCTGGCCGCTCGTGAGCGGATCGGCGACGTCGAGATGATCCGGGTGGCGCGCTGGATGGTGGCGTGGTCGCTGCGCAACCTCGGGCGGCACGCGGACGCGTTGGCGATGCAGCACGACCTCAAGGACGAGCTCGACGCCGACGGGGAGACCGACCCGTACGTCGAGGAGGAGATCGCCCTCCTCGAGGGCTGAGCCTCAGCGGGCCAGGGTCACGTCCTCGACGCCGTCGAGGGCGAGGCGGGCGCACTCCGTGCTGCCCACCTCGCACCCGTACAGCGCAGTCCCCTCCCCGTCGTACGTCGTGACCAGCGCGGTGTCGTCGTCGGCCCAGGCCACGGTCTGCGGCTGACCCGGCACCGGCAGCGGCACCGCGTCGCCGCCGGCCGTCCACAGCAGCACCGACGACGAGTCGTCGCGGGCGAGGTCGACCGACACCAGGTGGTCGCCGTACGGCGCGAGGACGCCGCCGCCGGCGACCGTGTCGACGAGCCTGGCCGTCCCGGACGACACGTCGTAGATCCGGGTCCTGTCGTCGCGGTCCATGACGGCGACCAGGTCGCGGGTCGCCTGCGCGACGACTCCGTAACCGTCCCTGGCGGTGGGGATGGCCACCGGCGCCCGGGAGTCGGAGAGCAGCTTCAGGTCCCCGTCCTGGGACACGAGCGGGTTGCCCGTCCCCTGGGCGAGGTTCGTCAGGTAGCTGTTCGGCGGCTGGATGAACGGCGCGGTCGAGTCGTCGTCCTTCAGGTTGCTGACGGTCAGCGACCCGTCGCGGTCGATCCAGCCCAACCTGATGCCGTCCGGCGAGAGCGCCGCGCTCTGGACCGGGACGTCGACGCCCGAGTCCACCCGCTCGAACTCCCAGGGACTGCTGGACACGTCGTATCGCACGACCTTGCTCTGGTCGTCGATCGCGTAGATGAACTCGCTCGTGGAGCCGAGCACCTCCTCCGTGCGCAGGCCGAGGTCGTGCACGCCGCCCTGGGGGTCGAGCACGGTCAGCCGTCCGTCGGCCACGAGCGCCACCGGGATCGCGAGGTCGACTGCCGGAGGGTCGCTGGGGCGGGTCGCGGGCGGCTGCTCCTGCGCCCCGTCGCCCTGGACGAACGGCAGGACCGTGGTGGCCACGACGATCGCCGCAGCGGCGGCCACGACGAGCCCGAGGCCCGCTCGGCTCGCCAGCCGGCGGCGTTGCTCCTGGCGCACCAGCCGCCGGAACGCCAGGTCGTCCCGGCTCGGGGCGGGCGTGGTGGAGGCGACCTCGTGGAGGGCCTCGCGGATGTCGATGCCGGTCATCACAGCTCCTCGGACAGGTCGAGTGCGGGCAGCGCTTCGCGGAGTCGCCGCAGCGCATGGTGGGTCTGGCTCTTGACGGCACCCTCCGAGCAGCCGAGCACGTGTGCGGTGTCCGCGACCGAGAGGTCCTCGAAGAAGCGGAGGACCAGCGTGGCCCGCATCCGCGGCGGCAGCCGGCGTACCTCGGCCCAGAGCGCGAGGTGGTCGGCGCGGACGGCGAGGTGGTCGTGCCCGTCGTCGGGGAGGTGCTCGGTGACGACCTCGCGGCCGCGGCGGCGCCAGCCTCGCTGGGCGAGGTTGACCATCGCCCGACGCACGTAGGCGTCGGCGGCCCCCTTGTCACGGATCGCGTTCCAGCGCACGCAGGTGCGGGCCAGGGCCGTCTGCAGCAGGTCCTCGGCCTCGTGCCGGTCACCCGTCAGCAGGTACGCCGTACGGAACAGCGGTTGCCAGCGTGCAGCCATGAACTCCTCGAACCCGAGCTCGGCGTCTGCCATCAGCGGTCCTCCCTGGGCGTGGTGCCGTCAGAGGACAAGGAGCCCGCAGGGGCTGAGGAGGTTGAGAGGTGCATCCGGATTTCTTCAGAGCGATCCGGTCTCGGCCGGGGCCAGCACGTGCTCCTGGGTGACCGGGCGGCGCGGGATCATCAGGCACATCGCCGCGGCGAGGACACACAGCGCTCCCGCCGTCATCCAGGCCACGAAGTAGTCGCCGAGGCCGGTGCGGATCCAGCCGGCGTAGCTGGCCGCGACGCCGGCGCCGACCATGTGCGCGGCGAACACCCAGCCGAAGACCACGCCCGACCGCTCGATGCCGAAGTGCTGGCGGCACAGCGCGACGGTCGGCGGGACGGTGGCCACCCAGTCCAGGCCGTAGAACAGGATGAACAGGAACAGGCTCGGCTGGACGTGCGGCCCGAGCAGCCATGGCACCGCCAGCAGCGACAGCCCGCGGAAGAAGTAGTAGAAGAACAGCAGGTAGCGGCTGTCGACGCGGTCGGTGAGCCACCCGCTGGCGACGGTCCCGACGATGTCGAAGATCCCGATCAGGGCGAGCAGGCCGGCGCTGGTGGTCTCGGGCATGCCGTGGTCGTGCGCGGCGGGGATGAAGTGGGTGCCGATCAGGCCGTTGGTCGACCAGCCGCAGATCCAGAACGTCACGAACAGGATCCAGAACGTGCGCGACCGCGAGCTCTCCCGCAGGGTGTTGATGGCGACGCGGGCAGCGCCGTCGGACGCGGTGACCGGGGGCGGTGGCACCCAGTCCTCCCCCGCGCCGTACGGCGTGACGCCGACGTCGGAGGGCTGGTCGCGGAGGAAGACCCACACGAGCGGCACCAGCAGGAGCGCGAAGGCGGCCACGAGCGCAGCCGCCCAGCGCCAGCCGGGGCCGTCGGCGAGCTGGGCGATCGCCGGCAGGAAGACCAGCTGCCCGGTGGAGCTGGCGGCCGAGAACACGCCGATCACGACCCCGCGGTGCTTCACGAACCACCGGTTCGCGACGATCGCGCCGAACACCAGCGCGAGCGATCCGGTGCCGACCCCCACGGCGAAGCCCCACAGCAGCCAGAGCTGCCAGGCCGAGGTCATCACCAGGGTCAGGCCCGACCCGATCGCCACGAGCAGCAGTGCTGACGCCACCACCCGGCGCAGGCCGAACCGCTCCATCAGGGCAGCGGCGAACGGCGCGGTGAGACCGTAGAGCACGAGGTTGAGGCTGACCGCGCCACTCGTCGTGGCCCGCGACCAGCCGAACTCCTCCTCGAGCGGGACCAGCAGGGCGCCGGTCGAGGAGCGGAAGCCGGCGGCGGCGACCAGGGCGGCCATGGTGACCGCGGCGACCCACCAGGCGCGGTGGATCCGCAGGCGCGGGGCGGAGTCGAGCGCGGTCACGTCGGAAGCGTAGGACCGGGACTGAGCCGACGCGGACCGATCCCCGCCAGAAGGCGGCGAGATCCGGCCAACCTGGGAATGCACTTGTGAGCGTCCCGGCACCGGCCTACCGTCGAAGCGTGGCCTGGTCGTCCGGCGACGGCGCCATCATGGTCGTTTTCGCTCTGTGCGTCCTGCTGCTCGTGAGTCCTCCGAGCCGGCGGGTGCTCGTCCGCGCCGGGTGCGGCCTCGGTCGGATCGGCCTGCGGCTGCAGCCGCGTCGCCCCACGCCGGCACCCCTCGACGCCGGTCGGGCGCCCGATCGAGGTGATCGCACGCGAGGCGCGACGGCTCGGCAGTCGCTACCGGTGCACCCGCGAGGGCGTCTCCTACGCGAAGTCGGACGCCGTGCGCCGCGCGTACGACGGCGTGCTCAGCGAGTGGTGCGACGCACTCGGCGTGGCGCACCTCCTCGCCGTCCTCGAGCCCGGGGACGAGCTGGACGTCGAACGCAAGCGCGTCGAGCGGACGCTCAACGGCTGGGGACTCCGCCTCGACGACGCCGTGTGACCTCACACCGCGGCGGCACGGCTGCGGTCGCGCCAGAGCGCGGCGACGTGCCGTGCGTCGGTGCCGCAGCAGCCCCCGATCACGCGCACGCCGGGGAGCGAGCGCTCGAGGCGCGCGTGGGCCGCCGCCAGCAGGGTGGGGTCGCCGGCGTCGAGCTCGGTCATCGCGTCGAGCTCCTCGTGGCTGCGCGTGGAGGCGTTGACCCGCAGGCCGTGCACCCGGTCCCGCCAGAAGCCGTCGATGCCCAGGCCGCGTTCCACGTGCTCGGGGTGTGCGCAGTTGACGAAGAAGTAGTCGGGACCGCCGTCGGCGTCGACCACGGCGATCGCCTCCATGAGTGACTTGCCGGTGGGGAGCTTGCCGTCGGTCTCGACCGTGAAGGAGATCGCGACGGGGATACCGACGTCGCGGGCGGCGGCGACGACGCCGAGCGCCTCGCCGGTGTCGGTGAGGGTGAGCGCGGTCGCGACGTCCGCGCCGGCCTCGGCGAACGCGGCGATCTGGGGACGGTGGTACTCGGCCGCCTCGTCGGGGTCGACCGCGGCACCGGGACGGTAGCCGTCGCCCCGCGGTCCGATCTGGCCGCTCACCTCGATGGCGCCGACCCGGTCGGTCCAGCGCTCGCCGACGCTGCGCACGAAGTCGATCGAGGCGCGGTTGACCGCCGCGAGCCGCGTCGCGTCGTAGCCGAGCCCCGCTGCCCAGTCGGGATTGGCCCGCCAGGTGGGCGACTCCAGCCGGAGGCCCACTCCGGCCCGCGCGGCGATGGCGGCGTACTCGTCGTAGTACTCGGTCATCACGTGACGGCCGCGGTCGTCCTCGACCAGCGGGAACGCCGCGAAGTCGGGCAGGTCGAAGCCGCGGTTGTAGATCAGGTCGGTCTCCAGTCCGCCGTCGGTGACGAACTGCTCGGTGGTGTTCATGGGGTCCCTCCAGGATCCTCGTAACAGACTAAACAGTCTGTTTGTACCAGACCGTTTGGTCTGGTACAAGTGAGTTGTGCCCAGAGATGGAACGGCGACGCGCGAGCGGATCCTCGACGCGGCCGAGAAGCTCGTGATCGACAACGGCTATGCGGCGACGTCGGTCGACCAGGTGATCGCTGCCTCCCGGTCGTCGAAGGGGGCCTTCTTCCACCACTTCGAGTCCAAGCTCGCGCTGGCCCAGGCGCTGGTCGACAGGTACGCCGCCGCCGACGTCGGCAACCTCCACGCCGCGACGGAGCACGCACTCGCGGTCAGCGACGACCCCGTGCGACGGGTCGACGCGTTCCTGGAGTTCTTCGAGGACGCCGCCGACGACATCATGTCCGCGCAGTCGAGCTGCCTGTACGTCTCGATCCTCACCGAGCGCCAGCTCGTGGCTGACGGCACGTCGGAGCCGATCGTGAAGGCGATCATCGCCTGGCGCGAGGGCATCGCCGCGCTGCTGCGCGACGCGACGGCCGGGCGCGAGACGGGGATCGATCCCGAGGCCCTGGCCGACCACGTGTTCGTCACCTTCGAGGGCGCGTTCCTGCTGGCGCGGTCCACCGGCGAGCCCCGGCACATGCGGGTCCAGCTGCAGACGCTGCGCCGGCTGGTTGCAGCGGTGCTCGCCTGACGCCGGCCGTCAGCGGCGCACGTAGGCCAGGTCGGTGATCGACCGCCCCGCTGCGACGCCCTTGCGCTCGAACCTGGTGACCGGCCGGTCGTCCCACCGCGGCACCACCCCGCCCTCGAGAGCCGGCTCGGCGTCGAGGACGGCCATCATCTGCTCGGCGTAGTCCTCCCAGTCGGTGGCCAGGCGCCACCAGCCGCCCGGGGTCAGCCGGCTCGCCGCCAGCCGCGCGAACTCCGGCGTGACCAGGCGCCGCTTGTGGTGCCGCGTCTTCGGCCAGGGGTCGGGGAAGAACGTCCAGAGCTCCGCGAGCGATGCCGGACCCACGAGGTGCTCCATCGACCAGACCGCGTCGACGGAGCAGAAGCGGACATTGGTCGCACCCGCGTCGGCCACTCGCCCGAGTCCGTCGGCGACGCCGGGTCGCCAGACCTCGAACGCCAGCACGTCGTACGCCGGCCGGGCCGCCGCGAGCGCAGCGGTCGCCTCGCCGACGCCGGAGCCGATCTCGACGATGAGGGGTGCCTGCCTTCCGAACCAGTCGGGCAGCGCGAAGCCGGGTCGGTCCACGGCGTCGTCGGGGATCCACCACCGCTGCGCGTGGGCGTCCCAGATCTCCTGCTGGCGTGCACTGAACCGGCTCCCCCGGCGCGAGTACGTCAGCACCTCCCGCATCCGGCGACCGTCCTCGGTCAGCCGGTGGTGCGGGCGAGCCGGCCGGACTCCCTCCTCGTGCATGTCCCCATCCTGTCGGATGCGGTCTGGACCGGTTCAGGGTGGCTTCAGCATCCGGGGCGCACGCTGCGAGGACATCCCGAACCGAGGAGGCAGCATGCGAGCACCATGGGTCGCCCTGCTTCTCCTGCCGGCCGTGGCCGCCTGCGCCGACTCCGAGAGCGCAGCACTCCCCCAGGGCGCCGAGAGCGCCGAGCTCGACCCCGCAGACTTCACGCCGGGCTCCGACCATCAGTACTTCCCGTTGACCCCCGGCACGCAGTGGCGGTTCCGCGAGACCGATGTCGAGGGCTCCGTCCAGGAGGTCGTGGTCACCGTGACCAGCGAGACCCGGACCCTCGCCAACGGCGTCGAGGCCCGGGTGGTCCGCGACACCGTGTCCGAGGGCGGCACCCTGGTGGAGGACACCTTCGACTGGTACGCCCAGGACACGGACGGGAACGTCTGGTACCTCGGCGAGGAGACGGCGGAGTTCGAGGACGGCAGGCTCGCTTCGCGCGAGGGGTCGTTCGAGGCCGGCGTCGACGGCGCGCTGCCGGGGGTGGTCATGCCGGCGGAGCCGACGGCCGGGCAGGAGTACCGGCAGGAGTACTACGCCGGCCAGGCCGAGGACAACGGCGCCGTGATCGCGACCGGGCAGCAGGCCGAGGTGCCGAAGGGGCACTTCGAGGACGCGGTCCTGACCGCCGACACCAACGCCCTCGAGCCGGAGGTCCTCGAGTACAAGCTGTACGCACCGGACGTCGGGCTGGTGCTCACCCTCGACGTCTCCGGCGGGTCGGCTCGAGAAGAGCTGCTCTCCACCACGACGGTCGACCCGACGATCGCCCGGGCCGCCGGTAAAGCCCCGCTCGGGACGCCCTACGAGTAGTCGGGGATCACTAGATTGACGCCATGATCGACCGCGACCGCCTGGCCACCCTCCGCTCCGACGAAGAGAGCAGGTTCGTCGATCTCCATCCGCGATCGGCCGCCCTCGCCGCCGAGGCCCGCGGGCCGCTGCTGGCCGGCGTACCGATGCCCTGGATGACGCGCTGGGCCGGCAGCTTCCCGTTGACCTTCGACACCGCGACCGGCGCGCGGCTCACCGACGTCGACGGCATCGAGTACGTCGACCTGTGCCTGGGCGACACCGGCGCGATGACCGGGCACGCACTCCCCCAGGTCGCCGACGCGATCGCCGAGCGCGCCCGCACCGGCATCACCACGATGCTGCCGTCGACCGATGCCACCTGGGCCGCCGAAGAGCTTGCCCGCAGGTTCCGGGTGCCGTCGTGGCAGTTCGCGATCTCGGCGACCGATGCCAACCGGTTCGTCCTGCGGTTCGCCCGCCACCTCACGGGTCGGCCCAGGATCGCGGTCTTCGACTGGTGCTACCACGGCACCGTCGACGAGACCTTCGCCGTCCTCGAGGACGGTCAGGTGATCCCGCGGCCCGGCAGCATGGGCCCGCAGGTGGACCCCGCGGAGACCACGGCCGTGCTGCCGTTCAACGACGTCGAGGCCCTCGACAAGCGGCTCGCCGAGGGAGACGTCGCCTGCCTGCTGATGGAACCCGCCCTCACCAACATCGGGATCGTCCTGCCCGAGGAGGGCTACCTCGACGCGGTCCGCGAGATCACGCGACGGCACGGCGTGCTGCTGATCATCGACGAGACCCACACCCTCTGCGCCGGCCCGGGCGGCTGCACCGCCGCCTGGGACCTCGAGCCCGACTTCGTCGTCGTCGGCAAGGCGATCGGTGGCGGCGTGCCGGCCGCGGCGTACGGCATGAGCCGCGGCGTCGCGGACGCGCTGGCCGAGCCCATGAGCCGACCCGAGATCGACATCGCCGGAGTCGGAGGGACGCTCACGGCCAACGCCCTGTCGATGGCTGCCGTCCGGGCCACCCTGTCGACGTGCCTGCGGCAGGAGGACTTCGACGTCGCCATCCCGCTGGCACAGCGGTTCACCGAGGGTGTCAGCAGCGTCATCGACAAGCACGACCTGCCCTGGCACGTCCAGCGCCTCGGCTGCCGCGCGGAGTACTGGTTCTGCCCGCCTCCGCGCGACGGCGCCGCCGCCGCGGCTGCCGTCGACGAGGACCTGGAGGCGTTCCTCCACCTGTGGGCCCTCAACCGCGGCATCCTGCTGACGCCGTTCCACAACATGGCGCTGTTCAGCCCCTACCACTCCGAGGCGGACGTCGACCGGCACACCGAGGTCTTCGGCGCCGCGATCGACGCGCTGACCGCCTGAGCAGCGTCCACGGTCCCGCGTCCACCGGCACCGGCACCGGCACCGGCACCGAATGGTCAGAAACCGCACGAATTTGGGCACACTACGTGCGGTTTGTGACCAATCGGTGGGGCCCGCGGCCGCCAGGCGTTTGCGAGGGTCGGCGACCCACCAAATACAGAACGGCCCCGGAGCAAAGCTCCGGGGCCGAACTGGATGAAGCGCTTGCTTACTTCGTGATCTTGGTGACGCGACCGGCGCCGACGGTGCGACCGCCCTCGCGGATCGCGAACCGCAGGCCCTCGTCCATCGCGATGGGCTGGATGAGCTCGACCGACATCTCGGTGTTGTCACCCGGCATGACCATCTCGGTGCCCTCGGGCAGGGTCACGACGCCCGTCACGTCCGTGGTCCGGAAGTAGAACTGCGGACGGTAGTTGTTGAAGAACGGCGTGTGACGGCCGCCCTCCTCCTTCGACAGGATGTAGACGGACGCGTCGAAGTTGGTGTGCGGGGTGGTCGTGCCCGGCTTGATCACGACCATGCCGCGCTCGACGTCCTCGCGCTTGGTGCCGCGAAGCAGCAGACCGACGTTCTCACCGGCCTGGCCCTCGTCGAGCAGCTTGCGGAACATCTCGACGCCGGTGACCGTCGTCTTCTGCGACTTCTCGCGGATGCCGACGATCTCGACCTCCTCGTTCACCTTGACGATGCCGCGCTCGATACGACCGGTGATGACGGTGCCACGACCGGTGATCGTGAAGACGTCCTCGACGGGCATCAGGAACGGCTTCTCGGTGTCGCGCTCCGGGGTCGGGATGGCGTCATCCACGGCCTGCATGAGCTCGGTGATCGACTCGCCCCACTTCTCGTCGCCGTTCAGCGCCGGGAAGGCGGCCACGCGCACGACGGGGATGTCGTCGCCCGGGAACTCGTACTCGGAGAGGAGCTCACGCACCTCCATCTCGACGAGCTCGACGAGCTCCTCGTCGTCGACCATGTCGCACTTGTTCAGCGCGACGACCAGGGCGGGCACGCCGACCTGGCGGGCGAGCAGCACGTGCTCACGGGTCTGCGGCATCGGACCGTCGGTCGCGGCGACCACGAGGATCGCGCCGTCCATCTGAGCCGCGCCGGTGATCATGTTCTTGATGTAGTCGGCGTGACCCGGGCAGTCGACGTGCGCGTAGTGACGCGCCTCGGTCTGGTACTCGACGTGCGCGATGGAGATGGTGATGCCGCGCTGGCGCTCCTCGGGGGCCTTGTCGATCTCGTCGAACGGCGTGAACGGGTTGAGGTCCGGGTGCTTGTCGTGCAGGACCTTGGTGATCGCGGCAGTCAGGGTCGTCTTGCCGTGGTCGATGTGACCGATCGTGCCGATGTTGACGTGCGGCTTGGTCCGCTCGAACTTCGCCTTAGCCACTGTGGGCTCCTCCTGGTGTGGTTGTTACTTGACTCGTATTTCGTTCTGTTGTGCCGAGGATCCGGACGAGGCTACTCGCCGCGGACCTTCTTGATGATCTCGTCGGCGATGTTCGTGGGAACCTCGGCGTACGAGTCGAACTCCATCGAGTACGACGCCTGACCGGAGGTCTTGGACCTCAGATCGCCAACGTACCCGAACATCTCTGAGAGCGGCACGAGGGCGTTGATGACCATGTCACCGTGACGCTCCTCCTGTGCCTGGATCTGGCCGCGGCGGCTGTTGATGTCACCGATGACCGTGCCGAGGAACGACTCGGGGGTCGTCACCTCCACGGCGAACATCGGCTCCAGCAGCACCGGCCTGGCCATGCGTGCGGCTTCCTTGAACGCCTGGTTGCCGGCGATCTTGAACGCGAGCTCGGAGGAGTCGACGTCGTGGTAGGCGCCGTCCTCGAGGGTGAACTTCACGTCGACCATCGGGAACCCGGCGAGAACGCCGAACTCCATGGCCTCCTGGCCACCCTGGTCGACCGAGGGGATGTACTCCTTCGGCACGCGACCGCCGCTGACGTTGTTGGCGAACTCGTAGCCCGCACCAGCCCCGGTCTCGGGGTCGATGTTGGGGCCGAGCGAGACGACGACCTTCGCGAACTGGCCGGAGCCACCCGTCTGCTTCTTGTGGGTGTAGCTGTGCTTCTCGACCAGCTTGCGCAGGGTCTCGCGGTAGGCGACCTGCGGCTTGCCGACGGTGGCCTCGACGCGGAACTCGCGCTTCATCCGGTCGACCAGGATCTCGAGGTGGAGCTCGCCCATGCCGGCGATGATCGTCTGCCCGGTCTCCTCGTCGGCCTTGACCGTGAAGGTGGGGTCCTCGTCGGAGAGGCGCTGGATGGCCGTGCCGAGCTTCTCCTGGTCGCCCTTGGTCTTGGGCTCGATCGCGACCTCGATCACCGGGGCCGGGAACGTCATCGACTCGAGCACGACCTGGTGCTGGGGGTCGCTCAGGGTGTGGCCGGTCTTGGTGTCCTTCAGGCCCATGACGGCCACGATCTGGCCGGCGCCGACCGACGCGATCTCCTCACGCTTGTTGGCGTGCATCTGGTAGACCTTGCCGATCCGCTCCTTGCGGCCGTTGACCGAGTTGACCACTGTCGAGCCGGCCTCGAGCTTGCCGGAGTAGACGCGGACGTAGATCAGCTTGCCGAGGTGCGGGTCCGAGGCGATCTTGTAGGCCAGGCCCGAGAACGGCTCGCTGTCGCTGGGCTTGCGCTCGATCTTCTCGTCCTCGTCCTTCACCGAGTGACCGATGATCGCGTCGATGTCGAGCGGCGACGGGAGGAACTTCACGACGGCGTCGAGCAGGGGCTGGACGCCCTTGTTCTTGAACGCGGTGCCGCAGAGGACCGGGTTGAGCTTGTCGGCGAGGGTGGCGCGACGGATCGCGGCCTCGAGCTCCTCGACGGAGATGTCCTCGCCCTCGAGGTACTTCTCCATGACGTCGTCGTCGGCCTCGGCCAGGGTCTCGAGGAACTTCTCGCGGTACTCGGCGGCCTGCTCGGCCATGTCCGCGGGGATCTCCTCGATCTCGTAGTCCTCACCCATCGTGGTCTCGCCGCGCCAGGTCAGGGCACGCATGCCGACCAGGTCGACGACGCCGATGAAGTCGCTCTCGGCACCGATCGGGAGCTGGAGGACCAGCGGGGTGGAGTTGAGGCGGTCGACCATCATGTCGACGCAGCGGAAGAAGTCGGCACCCGTGCGGTCGAGCTTGTTGACGAAGCACATGCGGGGCACGGCGTACTTGTTCGCCTGGCGCCACACGGTCATCGTCTGCGGCTCGACACCGGCCACGCCGTCGAACACGGCGACGGCGCCGTCGAGGACGCGCAGCGAGCGCTCGACCTCGGCGGTGAAGTCCACGTGACCGGGGGTGTCGATGATGTTGATCTGGTGGTCCTTCCACCAGCAGGTCGTCGCGGCGGACGTGATGGTGATGCCGCGCTCCTGCTCCTGCTCCATCCAGTCCATCGTGGCTGCGCCCTCGTGGACCTCACCGATCTTGTAGGTGATGCCGGTGTAGAACAGGATCCGCTCGGTCGTGGTGGTCTTACCGGCATCGATGTGCGCCATGATGCCGATGTTGCGGACCTTGTTGAGGTCTGTGGTGATGTCAACGGCCACGTCGGTCGTGATCCCCTCGGAAGAATTGGTGTGAGGTGAGTGAGGGGCGGTGCGGGTCACGCACCGCCCACCCGGTCACCAGCGGTAGTGGGCGAAGGCCTTGTTGGACTCGGCCATCTTGTGGGTGTCCTCGCGCTTCTTCACAGCGGCACCGAGGCCGTTGGAGGCGTCGAGGATCTCGTTCATCAGGCGCTCGTGCATCGACTTCTCGCGACGGTCCGCGGCGTACCCGACGAGCCAGCGCAGCGCGAGCGTGGTGCCGCGCGTGCCCTTGACCTCGATCGGGACCTGGTACGTCGCGCCGCCGACGCGGCGGGACTTGACCTCGATGGCCGGCTTCACGTTGTCGAGCGCGCGCTTGAGCGTGACGACCGGGTCGGTGCCCGTCTTCTCGCGGCAGCCCTCGAGCGCGCTGTAGACGATGCGCTGCGCGACCTGCTTCTTGCCGTCCTGCAGCACCTTGGAGACCAGCTGGCTCACCAGCTGCGACCCGTAGACCGGGTCCATGTCGATCGGCCGCTTCGGAGCGGGGCCCTTGCGCGGCATATCAGCTCTTCTCCTTCTTGGCGCCGTAGCGGCTGCGCGCCTGCTTGCGGTTCTTCACGCCCTGCGTGTCGAGCGTGCCGCGGATGATCTTGTAGCGGACACCGGGGAGGTCCTTCACCCGGCCGCCGCGGACGAGCACGATGGAGTGCTCCTGGAGGTTGTGGCCCACTCCCGGGATGTACGCCGTGACCTCGACGCCGCTGGACAGGCGCACGCGGGCGACCTTGCGGAGGGCGGAGTTCGGCTTCTTCGGGGTGGTGGTGTAGACGCGAGTGCAGACGCCGCGGCGCTGCGGTGAACCCTTCAGGGCAGGCGTCTTGTTCTTCGACACCTTGTCCTGGCGGCCCTTGCGGACCAACTGGTTGATGGTGGGCACCTGGTGGTTCCCCTTCGTTTCTGTGTCAGTGCCGGCGCGGTGCCGGCACGATGATCGTGCTGCCGTGTGTCCGGAGGTGCTCTCGCCCTCTCGCTGCACTCGCCCCCGAGGTCGGGCGTGTCGCCCTTCTCGCTCCGGCAGGGTGGAAGCCCTGATCCGGTGGCGGGTTGCGCCCGGGTCACCCCGCCTGTCTGGGGCGGCTATTTCCGAGCACGCGCAACGGTCTGGTCGTCCCAGACACGAGGAACGAGACTACTCGGGCGGCGGGCGGCGGTCAAAACGCCTCTGACGTGCGCGAACCACAGGCTCGCCACCCCCACACCGAGGGCCGTCACCAGTCCTCCGAGGATGAGGGTCCAGCGAGCTCCGAACTCCTCGCCGACCCATCCGATCAGCGGCGCGCCCAAGGGTGTGCCGCCGATGAAGATCATCATGTACAACGCCATCACCCGACCGCGCATTCCTTCGTCGGTGTGCAGCTGCATGAAGGCGTTGGCCGCGGTGATCAGGGTCAGCGCCGACAGGCCGACCAGCGGCGTCATCAGCGCGAAGGTGAGGTACGACGGCATCAGGCCGGAGGCGATCTCGACGACCGCGAAGGTGAGCGCTGCCCCGATCACCAGCCGTTGGCGGACGTGCTTCCGGCTGGCGGCGACCAGCGAGCCGGTCAGCGACCCGACGGCCATGAACGTGCCGAGCAGGCCGTACTCGGTGACGCCCTTGTCGAACACCTGGGTCGCCATCAGCGCCGAGGTGATCTGGAAGTTGAGGCCGAAGGTGCCGGTGAAGAAGACGATGGCGAGGACGAGGAGCAGGTCGGGACGGCCGCGGACGTACGCGACGCCGGCCAGGATCTGGCCCGGCGCGCGGGCCATCGGCTTCGGGGAGCGCAGGGCGGACTCGTCGAGGCTGCGCAGGGTCATGATCGGCGCGGCGTAGCTGATCGCGTTGACCAGGATCACCCAGCCGGTGGCGACCGCACCGCCGCCGAGGGCGGCGATCAGGACGCCGGCGAGCGCCGGGCCGACGATGCGGGCGGCGTTGAAGCTCGCGGAGTTGAGGCCGACGGCGTTGGTGAGGTCGTCCTTGTCCACGATCTCGGAAACGAACGACTGGCGGGCCGGGGCGTCGAAGGCAGCGGCGGTGCCGAGCACGAACGCGAGGACGTAGACGTGCCAGATCTGGGCGGTCCCGGTCACGGCGAGCAGGCCGAGGATCAGCGCGGGCAGGGCCATGCCGAGGTTGGTCATCTGCAGCAGCCGGCGCTTGGGGATCCGGTCGGCGGCCAGGCCGGCGAGCGGCGACAGGAGCAGGAACGGCAGGAACTGGAGGCCGGTGGTGATGCCGATCGCGGCGCCGCTGAAGTCCGTGAGCTGCAGGACCAGCCAGTCCTGGGCGACCCGCTGCATCCAGGTACCGACGTTGGACACGACACCACCGGCGGCGTAGCGGCGGTAGTTCGAGTTGGCGAGGGAGCGGAACGTGGGGCTCAAGTTGTGGGGATCAGTCCTTCTGGGCGAGTCGTTCGAGAATGGGGGCGGCCTTGCGGAGCACGGCGCGCTCGTCGGCGGAGAGCTCGCGCATCCGCTGGGCCAGCCAGGCGTCGCGGCGGGCGCGGTCGGCGAGCACGGTGTCGCGCCCCCGGTCGGTGAGAGCGACCACCACCTGGCGGCCGTCGGTGTCGTGAGGGCGGCGGGCGACGTACCCGCCCTCCTCGAGGCAGTTGACCGTGCGGGTCATGCTCGGCGGCTGGACGCGCTCGGCGGCGGCCAGTGCGCCGACGGCCATCTCGCCGTGACGGAACAGGCAGCCGAGCACGGTCATGGCGCCGAGGCTCAGCTCGTTGTCGGGGTGTCGCTCGATGGCGAGCCGGCGCCGCAGACGCATCACGGAGAGCCGCAGCTCGGCGGCCAGGCCCGCGTCGGTCCTGGAGGCATGCTGCACGGTGGGCATGTCTTTAGTCTAGGTCATTACCCTTGCTAACTAAAGTCTCCCCGAAATGTGCTGACCCGTCGCTAATTAGCGACGGGTCAGCGTGGGGCGGGTGTGGCTCAGCCGGTCAGCCAGTCGGTGAGCGGGTTGATCGCGAAGTAGACGATGAACAGCGCGGACACGAGCCACATCAGCGGGTGCACCTCGGCGGCCTTGCCACGGACCGTCTTGAGGACCGTGTAGGCGAGGAACCCGGCCCCGATGCCGGCCGAGATCGAGTACGTGAACGGCATCAGCACGATGGTGAGGAACGCCGGGATCGCGACCTCGAGGTCGTCCCAGTCGATGCCCTTGACCTGCTGCATCATCAGGAAGCCGACCAGCACCAGCGCCGGCACGGCCGCCTCGTTCGGGACGATGGCGACCACCGGCGAGATGAACATCGCGAGCAGGAACAGCACTCCGGTGACGACGCTGGCCAGGCCGGTGCGCGCGCCGTCGGCCACACCCGACGCGGACTCGATGTAGGACGTGTTGCTCGAGACGCTGCCGGCGCCTCCGGCCACGGCGGCGAGCGAGTCGACGATGAGGATCCGCTGGGTGTTCTCCGGCATCCCCTCCTCGTCGAGCAGCCCGGCCTCGGCGCCGATGGCGGTCATCGTGCCCAGCGTGTCGAAGAAGTCCGACAGGAGCAGGGTGAACACGAAGAGGGCCGAGATCACGATGCCGGCGTTCTCCCACGACCCGAGGAGGTTGAACTCGCCCAGCAGCTGCAGGTCGGGAGTCTCGAAGACGTCGTGTGGCCAGGCCGGGACGTTCAGGTTCCAGCCCAGTGGGTTGAACTGGTCGCCGGCCACCGTGGGGCCGATGTCGGCGATCGTCTCGACGATGATCGCGACGACGGTCATCACCACGATCGAGATCAGGATCGCGCCCTTCACCCGCAGCACGTAGAGGGAGAAGATCAGCGCCAGTCCGAGGCAGAACACCCCGACGGGCCAGCCCTGGAGCTGGCCCCCGATCCCGAGCTCCACCGGCACCGGGCCGACGCCCGTACGCCGCACGAAGCCGGCGTCGACGAACGCGATGAGGGTGAGGAACAGGCCGATGCCGACCGGGATCGCGATCCTGAGCGGGCTCGGGACCGCCCGGAAGACGGCCTCCCGGAACCCGGTGAGCACCAGGATCAGGATGATCACTCCCTCGATGACGACCAGGCCCATGGCGTCGGCCCAGGTCATCTGGCTGGCGATCGAGAACGTGACGAAGGCATTGAGGCCGAGACCGGCGGCGAGGGCCAGCGGGAAGTTGGCCACGAGGCCCATCAGGATCGTGACCACACCGGCCACGAGCGCGGTGGCAGCGGCCACCGCCGCGAAGTCACCTCCCGCGAGCTGGTCCCCGTTCACGTCCGTGCCACTGAGCAGGATGATCGGGTTGAGGACGATGATGTAGCCCATCGTCAGGAAGGTGACGACCCCGCCACGGATCTCGCGGGACACGGTCGACCCGCGCTGCGAGATCTTGAAGAAACCGTCCAGCCCGCCCGAGGGGGGCAGGGTGCCCGCACCGGCACCAGTGGTGGTGTTCTCGCTCACGAGCGCAGCATGGCAGAGCGAAAGGCCGAGTTGTGTGACCGCAACGTTTCCCCGATGTGAGTCGCTGGACTAGGTTTCCGGGTGTGGAACTGCGCGACGAGCAGCCGAAGAAGCACGAGATCGGCAACCGGACCTACATCGTGGCCGACGTCGAGCCGCTGGACGTCGACGGCGTCCGGACGGTGGAGGTCGGTACGGCGCTCTGGCTGCTCGGCTTCATCGCCCTGCTGCCGTTCTACGGTCGGCTCGAGGACAACGGCACCGTGTGGTGGCTGTGGACCTGCCTGGCGGGATTCGGACTCGGCCTGTTCGGGCTGGAGTACTGCCGGCGTCGGCGCAAGGCGCGCGCCCAGACCCGCGAGGAGTAGCGGCGGAGCCGCCAGACCTCAGAAGGTCTCGAACTCGTCGGCGGCGACCGTGTCGAACACGTGGTCGGGCAGCGGCTGCGGCTCGTGCCGCTTGGCCAGCTGGACCTCCGAGTGCGCGCCGCACCCGTGATCCATCGAGACCACCCGGCCGTCGTCGTTGGCGTTGCCGTTGGCGCAGACACCGAACGTCTCCGCCAGCGGCCCGGCGAGGCGCATCAGGAACCCGCAGTTGCCGCAGACATCGGGCGCGGCCTGAGCCAGGGGTGAGCCCGGGCCTCCGTCGCCGTCGTACCAACGCTCGGCGGCGAGGTCGCGTCCCTCCAGCGACAGCGTGCGCACCCGGCCGAGTCCGAGCTCCTTGGCGACGCTGCGGATCTGGGCCTTGTCGTCGTCGGTGAGGTCCTCGTCGTCGCCGAAGAGGTACGTCGGGACCAGTCGGGCGTCGTCCTCCTCGACGGGGAGCAGGTCTCCGGGTGAGAGGTCGCCCGGCTGGATCCGCTCGCGGTAGGGGACCCATTCGGGGGCGATGATCGCGTCCGTGCCGGGGAGGAGCACCGTCTCGTCGACGGTGACGTGCTTCTGGCGCGGGGCCCTGGCCAGGATGACCGCCCACCGCCAGCCGGTGTAGCCGGTACGGGTGCAGGCGAAGAAGTGGGTGACGACCCGCTCGCCCTCGGCCTGGTGGCCGAGGTGTTCCCCGACGTCGGCGGCGCCGACGTCGTCCACCAGGGCAGCCCGGGCCAGCTCGACCGCCGCCAGCAGGGCGGAGTCGGCCTTGAGGCGCACCTTTGTCGTCACGGTCGAAAGCATGGCCCATCGGTGGTCGCGCTGTCAGGTCGGGGCCGGATCCCGTGTCCCGTTCGTGTCGTTCGCGGGTCAGCGGGCAGGATGGACGGCATGACCCAGCCCGGGCCCGATTCGCACGCCGAGGAGACGCAGACGCGCCCCCTCGACGGCGACGAGACCGCCGGGCCGGGCAAGGCCCGGACCGTCGGCCGGGGCATGGGATCCGCCGCCCGGGCGACCGGCAGGGCCGGGAAGTTCGTCGGGCGCCAGGCTCGCCGCGCCGCACGCGCCGAGGGTGCGGGCGACTCGGGGCTGTCCCGGCTGATCGAGATGCACACCTTCAACACCGCCGGCGACGCTGCGGTGGCGATCTCGCTCGCCGGCACCCTGTTCTTCCAGGTCCCCACGGGCGAGGCGCGCGGGCAGGTGGCGCTCTTCCTCGGGCTGACGATGCTGCCGTTCGCCATCGTGGCGCCGCTGATCGGCCCGTTCCTCGACCGGTTCAGCCACGGCCGCCGCTGGGCGATCGGCTCCACCATGGCGCTGCGCGCGTTCCTCTGCTGGGCGCTCGGCACCGCCGTGGCCACCGACTCGAAGTGGCTCTTCCCCGCAGCACTCGGCGTCCTGATCGCGTCCAAGGCGTACGGCGTCACGCGCGCCGCCGCCGTACCCCGGCTGCTGCCCGAGCGGCTCACCCTGGTCAAGGCGAACGCGCGGGTCTCCCTGTCCGGTGTCGTGGGGGCCACCGTCTCGGCACCGATCGCCGGCCTGGCCTCGGTGGCCGGGCCGGAGTGGTCGCTGCGCTACGCGTTCCTGCTGTTCGTGATCGCCACCGTCTGCGCGATCCGGCTGCCGGACAAGGTCGACGCGAGCAAGGGCGAGGGCACGCTCGTCCTCCGCGGCGAGGAGGGCGGCACCGGGCGCAGGAAGATGCGCATCCCCGGCGCCGTGGCGTTCGCCCTGCGCGCCAACTGCGGGCCGCGCTGGCTGACCGGCTTCCTCACCATGTTCATGGCGTTCCTCCTGCGCGAGCATCCGATCGGCGACTGGGAGCCGGCGTTCCTGCTCGGCGTCGTGATCGGTACCGCCGGGCTCGGCAACACCCTCGGCATCGCCCTGGCGTCCCTGCTGAAGAACGTGAACCCGAAGCTGACCGTCGTGCTGGCCCTGGTCGCCGACACCGTGGCGACGCTCATCGCTGCCCTGTTCTACGGCGTGCCATCGCTCGCGCTGCTCGCGCTGGTGGCCGGGCTCGGCCAGTCGCTGGCGAAGGTGTCGCTCGACGCGACCATCCAGCGCGACGTGCACGAGTCGATCCAGGCCAGCGCGTTCGCGCGCAGCGACACCACCCTGCAGCTGGCGTGGGTGATCGGCGGGTTCGTCGGCATCGCGATGCCGCTCAACCCCCAGCTCGGCCTCGGCGTCGGGTGCGCCGTACTGGCCGGGTGGGCGATCTTCGTGCTGGTCACCCGGCCGCGACGGACGAGTGCGTCGCCGGCGCCGGCGACGCCGGCTCCGTCCTAGAGCTCCAGCTCGTCGGCCAGCGCCCGCAGCAGCTTGGCGACCGGCTTGGCGGTGCGCGAGTCGGGGTGCCGGCCGTGGCGGTAGGCCTCGCCGACGCCGTCGAGCAGCCGGATCAGGTCCTCCACGATCGGGCCCATCTCCTCGGGCTTCTTGCGCCGGGCCGCGGCCTGGTTGCGCGAGACGGACGCGGGCGCCTCGAGGAGCCGGACCTGCAGCGCCTGGTCACCGCGGCGGCCCTGGGCGATGCCGAACTCGACGCGGGTGCCGGCCTTCAGCGTGGTCACGCCCTCGGGGAGCGCGTCGGAGCGCACGTAGACGTCGGGCCCCTCTTCCTGTGACAGGAAGCCGAAGCCCTTCTCCGGGTCGAACCACTTCACCTTGCCTGTAGGCACGGCCGATACCTCTTCTGCTCCTGCTCGTGCCACGGCCTCGCGCCGCGGCGACGGCAAAGCCTATGTGGCGGGGATGGCGAACTCCAACGCGATTGCCGCTGGTGGGATCACAGCCGCTCGTTCATCGAGCCGGACCGGAAGCCGCGGGGGTCGAGGCCCGCCCGGTCGAAGCCGGCCGCGCGGACGACGTCGACGACCTGGGTGGCGAGCTCGCTGCCGTCGGCGAGGTGTGTCTCGAGCAGGCCGGCGTCGACCTCGACCGAGGCCCGGTCGCCGAGGTCGCGCACCCGCAGGTCTCGCACGGGTACGCCGGCGCGCGCGAGCAGCTCGCGCACGGCCACCTCGGCCCGCTCCACCCGGGCCAGCCGGTGCGGCGTCACCTCGACGCCGTACGCGACCCGTGAGGAGAGGCAGGCCGCGGCCGGCTTGTCCCAGGTCGGGAGGTCCCAGAGCCGCGAGGCCGCGCGCACCTGCTCCTTGGTCAGCCCCGCGTCGAGGAGTGGGGTGATGGCACCGCGCTCGGCTGCCGCGCGGATCCCGGGGCGGAACCCCGCCACCGCGTCGTCGGCGTTCGTGCCGGTGGCGACGTGGGCCAGTCCGCGCTCGGCCGCCAGCGGGGTGAGCACGTCGAGCAGCTCTGCCTTGCAGAAGAAGCAGCGGTCGCCGGCGTTCGCGCGGTATCCCTCGCGCTCCATCTCGTGGGTCTCGGGGGTGAGCACGGCCACCCCGAGCGACTCCGCGAACTCGCGGCCCGGGTCGCGCTCGGCCTGCGGCAGCGAGTGGGAGTACCCGGTGGCCGCGACCACGTGCTCCGGCCCCAGCGCGCGGACGGCCGCCGCGAGCAGCAGCGCGCTGTCCGCTCCCCCGCTGAACGCCACCAGCACCGAGCCGCGCGAGCGGAGGTCCTCCTCGAGGGCGGCGAGGCGGACCGTCAGCAGGTGCTCGGCGAGCCAGTCGGGGAAGGCCGACAGGTCGTCGAGGACGACGTGCGTGCCCGCGTCGAGCAGCTCCTCGCGGGTGCACCCGCCGGTGAGGACCGAGACGCTGGTCGCGCCGGCGGCCAGGGCTCCCTCGACGTCGTGGACGTGGTCGCCGACGTAGATGGAGACCCCCTCGCGGCGGAGCACGTCGGCCTTGCCGACGCCCCAGACCTCGCCCTCGAGGTGGTCGAGGTCGAGCCCGAGGTGGTCGACGTGCAGGCGGGCGTTCGGGGCGAACTTGCCGGTCACGACCACGACCCGCCCGCGCTGGCGCCGGACGGCGGCCACGGCCTCGGCGGCGCCGTCGAGCAACGGCACCGAGGCGATGGCGTGGTCGGGGTAGAGCGCGCGGAACCGGTCGACCGCTCCGGAGATCTGGTCGGCGGGGAGCCAGGGCTGCAGCATCAGGTCGAGCGGCGGGCCGAGGCGGGACGTCATCTCCTCCACGGCGAACTCGACGCCCAGCTCGTCGCCCAGGGCGGTGAGCACCGCGCCGAAGCCGGGAGTGGTGTCGATCAGGGTCATGTCGAGGTCGAATCCGACGACGAGAGGTGCGTCGGTCGGCGTCGGCTGCATGCCTCCCAGCCTAAGGAACCCTTTGAAACGTGACCAATCGCCTGCGACCATGACTGGTTCGTGCAGGATTTCACCGGATGAGGTGCATGGGGCGGATGGGTTTCGGCATGAGGCGGTTCGGCGTCGCCCTCGCCGTCGCGCTCGTCGCGGCGGTGCTCGGGCCTGCCCCGTCGTCGTACGCCGTGGCGCCAGGCCGCACGCTCTACCTCGTGACCCTCGCCGGGCCCGGCACCGCCGGCTACGCGGGCCCGCTGCCGACCTGGATCCAGCGCGCCGTGCTCCTCGAACGGCAGGCGCAGGTGCTCTCGGCGGTGGATGCCGACCCGGTGTACCGGTGGACGGCGGCCCTCAACGGCTTCGCCGCCGAGCTCACCCCTGACCAGGCCGAGGCGCTGGGCAGCGATGCCCGCGTCGCCCTGATCGAGCAGAACCGGGTCCGTGCCCTGACCGGGGTGCCGGGCGCCGGGGCTGGTCTCGGGCGGCCGCAGCCCGCCCGCGGCGGGGCGGGTGTCGTGGTCGGCCTCGTCGACACCGGCATCTGGCCCGAGAGCTCACTGTTCGCGGAGGTCCCCGGGCTGGGTCGCGGGCCACGCGGCTTCCGTGGCGTGTGCGTCGAGGGCGGCGGCTGGCACGCCGATGACTGCAACCGCAAGCTGGTCGGTGCCCGCTGGTTCGTGGACGGCTTCGGCGAGGACGCCGTGCGCAGCGCCTCCGCGCTCTCGCCGCTGGACGACAGCGGCCACGGCACCCAGATGGCGTCGATCGCGGCCGGCAACTCCGGGGTCTCGGTGCAGGTGCCCGGCCAGCGGCTCGGTCCTTACGGCGGCGTCGCTCCCCAGGCCCGGATCGCGGTCTACAAGGCGTGCTGGACGGCGCCCGACCCCGCCGACGACGGCTGCGCCACCGCCGACCTGGTCACCGCGATCGACGCCGCCACGAGCGATGGCGTCGACGTCCTGAACCTCTCGGTCGGCGGTCCGTCGACCGTCGACACCGTCGAGCGCGCGCTGCTCGGCGCCGCCGAGCAGGACATCGTCGTGGTGGCTGCCGCCGGGAACGGCGGTCGCGCCAAGTACGCCGCCCACCCGTCGCCGTGGGTGACCTCGGTCGGCGGGACCACCGGCGACGAGCTGGTCGGCCGGGTCGCGCTCCCGGACGGCGTACGGCTCGAGGGAGCGATGGCGTCGGCCCGCAGGGTCGGCCCGGCCCGGCTGGTGCTGGGTGCGGAGGTACCGGCCGCCCGCGCCACGCCGGCCGCGGCCCGGATCTGCCGACCCGGCTCCCTCGACGCGTCGCGCACCGAAGGACGGATCGTGGTGTGCGAGCGCGGCGGGATCGGTCGGGTGGCGAAGTCGGAGGCCGTCCACCAGGCCGATGGCGTCGGCATGGTGCTCGTCAACGTGCAGCGCGGCCGGGTCGAGTCCGACCTGCACGCCGTACCCACCGTCCACCTGGCGCAGCCGGCGGGCAGCACGCTCCGTCGGTGGCATGCCCGGCACCCCGACGCCCGCGTCTCCCTGGCTCCCGACGGCCTGCGCACGCCCGCGCCGGCGGTGACGTCCTGGTCCAGCACCGGCGACCCGACCGCGCCCTCCGTGAAACCCGACGTCGTCGGGCCGGCGGTCGGCCTGCTCGGCGCGGTTCCGCCCGCGGTCCGGGGCGAGCGCTGGGACTTCGTGACCGGGACGTCAGCGGCCGCCGCCTGGACCAGCGGCCTGGCGCTGCGCCTGCGAGCGAGCCACCGCGGCTGGTCCGCCGACGAGGTCCGTTCCGCGCTCGTGACGTCGGCCGAGTCGGTGACCGGCGGCTCCTCGGCGCTCGCCCAGGGGGCCGGCCGCCCGCGCCTGTCGGCGGCGGACGCGCCCGGCCTCGCGTACCTCGCCCCGTCCCGTGCCTACCGGTCGTGGCTCTCGGGGAAGCACCGCCAGCTCAACGTGCCCTCGGTCCTGCTGTCGGGCGACCGCGACCGCGCCGTACGCCGGATCACCAACGTGGGCCGTCGCGCCGCGACCTTCTCGGCCTCCGTCACCGGGCTCATCCAGCACGCCGCCACCGTGCGGCCGGCCACGGTCCGCCTCCGGCCCGGTGAGACCGCGCGGTTCCGCGTGGTCGTCGGCGGCGCCGGGCGCGCCGCCCCGCTCGACGACGGCTGGCTGACCTGGACCTCGGCCACCGGCACCCGCGCCCGGATCCCGGTCGTCCTCACCCGTTGATGACGCTGACCCGTCGCTAATTAGCGACGGGTCAGCGATTTCACGCTCAACCGAGGCCGAGCTCGGCGGCGGACTTCTCCCGCATCTCGACCTTGCGGACCTTGCCGGTCACCGTCATCGGGAACTCGTCGACGACCATGACGTAGCGCGGGATCTTGTAGTGCGCGAGCTTGCCGCTGGCGAAGGCGCGGACGGCGTCGGCGTCGACCGGCTCGGCGCCGGACCTCATCGTGACCCAGGCGCACAGCTCCTCGCCGTACCTCTCGTCGGGGACGCCGACCACCTGGACGTCCTCGATGTCGGGGTGGGTGTAGAGGAACTCCTCGATCTCGCGGGGGTACACGTTCTCGCCGCCGCGGATCACCATGTCCTTGATCCGGCCGACGATGTTGCAGTAGCCGTCCTCGCGCATCTCGGCGAGGTCGCCGGTGTGCATCCAGCCGTCGGCGTCGATCGCCTCGGCGGTCTTCTCGGGCTCGTCCCAGTAGCCGAGCATCACCGAGTAGCCGCGGGTGCAGAACTCGCCGGTCTCGCCCCGCTCGACGGTCTCCCCCGTCGCCGGGTCGACCACCTTGATCTCGACGTGCGGGTGGACCCGTCCGATGGTGGAGGTACGCCGGTCGAGGTCGTCGTCGGCGCGGGTCTGGGTGGACACCGGGGAGGTCTCGGTCATGCCGTAGCAGATCGACACCTCGGCCATGTGCATGTCCTCCACGCACCGCTTCATCACCTCGACCGGGCAGATCGAGCCGGCCATCACGCCGGTCCGCAGGCTCGAGAGGTCGTGGTCGGCGAACGTCGGGTGGTTCTGCATCGCGATGAACATCGTGGGGACGCCGTACACACCGGTGCAGCGCTCGGCCGCGATCGTCCGCAGCGTGATCTCGGGGTCGAAGCCGGGCGCCGGGATGACCATCGTCGCGCCGTGGGTGGTGCAGCCGAGGTTGCCCATCACCATCCCGAAGCAGTGGTAGAAGGGCACCGGGATGCACAGCCGGTCCTGCTCGGAGAAGTTGATCAGCTCCGTGGTGAAGAAGCCGTTGTTGAGGATGTTGCGGTGGCTGAGCGTGGCGCCCTTGGGGAACCCGGTCGTGCCGGAGGTGTACTGGACGTTGATCGGGTCGTCCGGCGAGAGGCTGTAGTTCATCAGCTCGGCCAGGGTGATGCCGGGGTCGTGGACGTTGTGGTCGGTCCACTCCGGGCTGCCGAGGAAGAGGACCTTCTCGACCGGCGTCTGGTCGACCACCTCCCCGACCATCGCGCGGTAGTCGCTGGTCTTGAACTCGGTGGCGGAGATCAGCAGCTTGGTGCCGGACTGGTTCAGCGCGTAGGCCAGCTCGTGGGTGCGGTACGCCGGGTTGATGTTGACCAGGACCGCGCCGATCTTGGCGGTGGCGTACTGCGTCAGCGTCCACTCCGCGCAGTTCGGCGACCAGATGCCGACCCGGTCCCCCTTGCCGATGCCCGACCGGATCAGCCCGATCGCCAGGTCGTCGACGTCGCGGTCCAGCTCCGCCCAGGTCCAGCGCCGGCCGCTGGCGACCTCGACCAGCGCTTCCCGGTCGGGATGGGCGGCCACGGTCCGCTCGAAGTTGGCGCCGATCGTCTCGTCCAGCAGCGCCGGAGTTGTCTCGCCCTTCGCGTAGGACTCCATGCCGGTCAACCTAGCCCGACTACCGTGGGCGTGTGGACAGCGACGAGGTGCTCCAGCTGATGCGGCACGTGGCCGACGAGGTGATCAACCCGCGCTTCCGCGACCTGGACACCGACGACATCTCGGAGAAGAACCCCGGCGACCTCGTCACCGTCGCCGACCACGAGGCGGAGCACCTGCTGACCAAGGCGCTGAACGAGGCCTATCCCGACGCGGTGGTGCTCGGCGAGGAGGCGTACGCCGGCGACCCCGACCTGCTCGACGAGGTACGCCGCGGCCGAGCACGCGTTCACGGTCGACCCGGTCGACGGGACCAAGAACTTCGTGCACGGGTCCAAGGACCACGCCGTCATGATCGGCGAGACCCGCGGCGGCGAGGCGGTCCGCGGGTGGATCTGGCAGCCCCAGCACAAGCACGCGTACGTCGCCGAGCGCGGCGCCGGCGCCTGGCGCGACGGCGAGCGGCTGGTCCGACCGGCACCCTCCGACGACCCGGCGCAGTGGCGCGGCGTCACCTCGCGCCGATCCTGGATCGGCCGTGCCCTGCCCGGGATGCGTCCGCTGGAGCTGACCTGGGTCTGCTGCGGTGTCGACTACCCCCAGCTGGTCGAGGGCGCCGCCGACTTCATCATCTACGGCCGCGGCAACCCGTGGGACCACGTGCCGGGCGGGCTCCTGCTCGCCGAGTCCGGCGGCCACCTCGGCCTGCTCGACGGCGAGCCCTACGACCCGCGCCGCGTGGCCGACACCGGGATCCTCGCCGCGGCCTCCCGCTCGACGTACGACGCGGTGGTCAGTGCCCTCCGCTGACCCGTCAGAAACTTTCTGACGGGTCAGCGCGCAGTTTGTGACGGGTCAGGCGTGGGCGTCCTCGACCACCCGGTCGTGGCGCAGAGACGAGGCGCGGGTCTCGTGGGCGACCAGTACGGACACCACGGTGATCGCCGCGGCGATCGCGACGTAGATGCCGACAGCAGTGGTGTTGCCGTCGTTCACGTCACCGAGCAGCTTCAGGGCGATGATCGGCGCCAGCGCACCGGCGAAGATCGACGCGAGCTGGTAGCCGACCGACGCACCGGTGTAGCGGACCGAGGTGCCGAACAGCTCGGAGAAGAACGCCGCCTGCGGGGCGTACATCAGCGAGTGGAACAGCAGGCCGACCACGACGCCGAGCAGGATCTTCGTCGAGCTGCCGGTGTCGAGCAGGTTGAAGAAGACGAACGTCCAGACCCCGACGCCGACGGCGCCGGCGAGGTAGAGCGGCCGCCGACCGACCCGGTCGGACAGGGCGCCGATCGCCGGCACCGCGCAGAACTGGATGGTCGCGCCGATCAGCAGCGCCTTGAGGATCACGTCCTTGTCCAGGCCGAGGTAGTCGACGGCGTACGTGATCGAGATGACGGTGAAGATGTAGTAGCTGATGTTCTCGGCCATCCGCATGCCCATGGCGATGAGGACCTCGCGCGGGTACTCCTTGATCACCTCGACGATCGGCATGTGGGCGCGTTCCTTCACCTCGGCGTGCGCCTCCTTGAACACCGGCGACTCCTCGATCGTGAGCCGCACCCACAGCCCGATCACGACCAGGACGGCGCTGAGCAGGAACGGGATCCGCCAGCCCCAGTCGAGGAACGCCTGCTCGCTCTGGACGGCGGCCAGCACCCACAGCACACCGGTGGCGAGCAGGTTGCCGAGCGGTACGCCGGCCTGCGGCCACGAGGTCCAGAACCCGCGACGGCTGTCGTCGCCGTGCTCGGCGGCCATCAGCACGGCTCCGCCCCACTCGCCGCCGACCGCGAAGCCCTGGAGCAGCCGGCAGAAGATCAGCAGCAGCGGCGCGGCGATGCCGATCGCGGCGTACGTCGGCAGCAGGCCGATCGCGAACGTGCCGATCCCCATCAGCAGCAGGGAGGCGACCAGCATCTTCTTGCGGCCGACCTTGTCGCCGAAGTGGCCGAACACGATGCCGCCCAGCGGACGTGCCGCGAAGCCCAGCGCGTAGGTCATGAACGCGTAGAGCGTGCCGTCGGTGCCGCCGATCTCGCCGAAGAAGACCTCGCCGAAGACCAGCGCGGCGGCCGACCCGAAGAGGAAGAAGTCGTACCACTCGGTGGCGGTGCCGATCAGGCTGGCGAAGACGACCTTGCCGATCGACCGCTTGCCCGGGTCACTGCCCGCCGTGGACGAGGAGACGGAGCTGGTGGTCATGATGGCTTCCTTTCGGTGGTGCTCAACACGGGGGAATCGGGGGTCATGCGGCGGTCCAGCCGCCGTCGAGGAAGAACGCGGAGCCGGTGACCGAGCCGGCGGTGGGACCACAGAGGTAGGCGACGACGTCGGCCACCTCCTCCGGCTCGACCAACCGCTTGACGGCGGTGCGGGCGAGCAGGACGTCGTCGACGACCTCGCTCTCGGGGATGCCGTGGGTCTCGGCCTGGGCCGCGATCTGGCCCTCGACGAGCGGGGTGCGGACGTAGCCGGGGCACACGGTGTTCGAGGTGATGCCCTTGGCCGCGCCCTCGAGCGCGATCACCTTGGAGAGCCCCTCGAGGCCGTGCTTGGCGCTGACGTAGGCCGACTTGTACGGCGAGGCGCGGTGGCCGTGGACGCTGGAGATGTGCACGATCCGGCCGAAGCCGCGCTCGTACATGCCGGGGAGCACCCGCCGGGTCAGCCGGAACGGCGCCTCGAGCATCAGCCGGTGGATGAACGTGAACCACTCGGGCTCGAACTCCTCGAGCGGGGCGACGTGCTGGACCCCGGCGCCGTTGACGAGGAGGTCGACGTCGAGCGCGAGGGCGTCGACAGCCGAGCCGTCGGTGAGGTCGACCTCGAGGTGGTCGCCGCCGATCCGCGCGGCGACCTTCGCCGCGGCCTCGCCGTCGCGGTCGAGCACGGTCACCGCGGCGCCGAGGTCGGCGAGCCGGGTGGCGACGGCCGCTCCGATGCCGCTGGCGCCGCCGGTGACGAGCGCACGGCGACCGTCGAGTCCCGAGACAGGATGCATGCCCAGCACGCTAGGTCGACCTCCGCGCGCCGGACCATGTGTCGAAGACCCACAAATCCTCCCGAGACATGTGTGCTCCGCCTATGTCGGACCGCGGAGCCGGTGCACCTGCAGCGCGAGCTGGAGGTCGAGACCGCGGTCGGGGTCGCGCCACGCGCGTCCGAGCAGCTCGCCGACGCGGTCGAGCCGCTGGGTGACGGTGTTGGGGTGGACGTGCAGTGCCTCGGCGGTGTCGCGGAGCCGGCCCCCGCTGGCGTACCACGCCTCCAGGGTCGCCACGAGACTCGTGCCGCGCGCCGCGTCGTACGCCGTGACCGGGCCGAGCGCGGTGTCGACGAAGCCGGCGAGCTGCTCGGGACCGTTCTCCCCGAGCAGGAACCTCGCCACGCCCAACCCGGCCGCGTCGCTCACCTCGCCGGACCGGCCGAGGGTGAGCAGGGTGTCGAGGCACCGCCGGGCGTCGGCGTACGCCGCGGCCAGGTCGCGACCTGCGGCCGCGACGCCGACGGTGGAGTCGCCACCGGCCGGCGTGAGCGCCGCCTGGACGCGAGCCCCGAGGGACGCAGGGTCGTCGCCCGGCACGAGCAGCACCGCGACCCCGCGGTACTCGCCGGCCAGTCCGCCCTCGGCCACTGCCAGCCGGCCGAGCATCCGGACCACGGTGTGCCGGTCGGCGCCGTCGGCGGACACCGCGGCGACCACGAGCGGTGGGTCGAGGGTGACGTGCTGCCGCCGGGCCCGCTCGCGCAGGCCCAGGTCGGTGGCGTCCCCGTCGAAGAGGTCTCCGAGCAGCGCCGCGCCGAGGCGGTCCTCGGCCTCGGCGACCGAGCGCGCGAAGAGCAGCACCAGCGCGGTCACCATGGCGCCGCGCTCCAGGGTGCGGCGCTCGGCCAGCGCGAGCGGCTGGGGCACGCCGTGCAGGACCAGGGTGGCGACGTGCTCGGTGCCGGCCAGCGCGGCCGCGACGTACAGGCCCGTGGTCTCCACCGACCGTCCGGAGGACACGGCGTCGGGCACCGCTCGTCGCCACTCGCCCGAAGCTGCCCGCACCGGCGAGCAGGTCACCCGACGGGTCGTGGACCGCCACGGCACCGCCGAGCACCTCGGCCAGCACCCGGGCGACCTCGTCGACGCCACCGCCGTGCAGCAGCAGGTCGGTCAGCCGGTCGTGCGCGACCGCCGCGCTCTCGACCGCCGAGGCGTGCTCGGTGACGGTGCGGTTGGCGTGGTCGAGCTCGGCGAAGAGCCGGGCGTTCTCGAGGGCGACGGCGGCGTGGGCGGCGAACGACGTCAGCAGGCTGACCTCGGCCGGCGGGAACGGCCGCACCGACCGGTGGACCGCGAGCAGGGTCCCGATCACGCGCCCGTCGACGACGAGGGGGACGCCGAGGATGGCGCGGATCCGCTCTCCGGCGACCGCGTCGTCGATGTACTCGCGGTGCACGAAGCGGTCGTCGGACTGGTAGTCCTCGGTGAAGTACGGCGCCCCGGTCTGCGCCACCAGCCCGAGCAGGCCGGTGCCGAGCGGGAGCCGCAGCGACTGGAACTCGGGGGTGAGCGCGCCGTCGGTGACCTTCATGTACGACGCGCCCTCGGTCTCGTCGTTCAGGGACAGGTAGGTCATGTCGGCGTTGAGGAGCTGACGGGCCCGGCGCACGATCGCGGTCAGGATGGCGTCGACCTCGCGGATCGCGGTCAGGTCACTGGCGGTGTCGTAGAGCGCGCTGAGCTCGGCCTCGCGGGCTCGCTGGCGGGCGATCAGCTCGCGGAGCCGGGTCGCGACGTCGTACTCGCGGCGCAGCTCCTCGAGGTCGGTGCCGGCGACGCCCCGACGCTCGGCATCGGCCACCACCTCGTCGAACGCCGAGCGTGGCGCCTGGTCGTAGATCAGGTCGAGGAACGAGCGGCCCACGCGCTCAGGACTCCCGCGCCACCGTCATCGTCCGGTCGCCGAACCGCACCCGGTCACCCGGCAGCAGCGTGGCGGGCCGGCCGGCCGTGAGCTCCCGGGACATGCCCTGGCGGACGAGCACCGAGCCGTTGGTCGAGCCGCGGTCCATGACCACGAGCTCACCGCCGGGGGCCACGTGGAACTGGGCGTGCGTCTTCGAGAGCGACATGTCCTCCGAGCGCAGCGGCACGACGTGCTGGACCTGCTCACCCTGCCGCGGCTCGGGTCGGCGACCGACGAGGGCCAGCCCCTCGACCACGAACGTGGAACCGTCGTCGAAGGTGACCCGCCAACGCGGCGGAGCGGCGTCCTGCGCGCGCGGTCGGGTGCGTTCGGCGGGTGCCTCCTCCGGAGGCGTGGTCGGTCGTGGCGTCGGCGCGAGCACGCCGGGCCAGCCACCGTTCGGAGCGGGTGGCTGCGGAGCGGGCTGCTCCGGTGCGGGTGGTTCCGGTGCGAGTTGCTCGGGTATGGGCGTCGGGGTCGGGGTCGGTCGCGGGGGGCGGGCAGGAGCGGCGACCGGCTCGGGCTGCTGGGCTGGGACGAGCCGCATCGCGGTCAGGTTCACGACGTGCCGGGGGCCGTGGTCGACCTCTTCCTCCTCGACCGGCACCGGGCGTACGTCGACGACGATGGAGCTGGTGACGTTGTCGTGCCAGCCGCGGCGCTGGTGGCCGGGGTCCATGACGGCCGTCCAGGCGAGCGCGGCCAGGCCGAGACCGAACGTCGGCAGCGCGGAGGCACCGACGATGAGGGTGCGCAGCAGGGCGGGGCCCATGCCGATCGGCGTACCGGACCCGAGGTGGACGACCCGCAGCCCGAGCAGCGCCTTGCCGGGCGAGATGCCCATCAGCCCGAGCAGCGCCGCCATCGCGACCCAGAGCACGACGACGGCGCCGACGATCAGCGCGATGCCGGGGCCGATCCGGTCCTCGGAGAAGAAGAACCAGTACGCCGCGAACGCCGCGGCCGCGATCAGCGGCCACACGATGAGCCGGTCGATCGCGAACGCGTAGAAGCGCCGGTCGAGGCTCGCCGCGGGGAACGTCGGCGCCTCGGTGGTGGCGGCCTGGGCAGTCATGGGGCGGGTCTCCGAGAAGGTCAGGGGTTCACGACCTGGATGGTCACACCGTCGCCGAGGTCGAGGATGGCGCCGGGGATCAGCTGGACGGCGATGCCGGCCTGGAGGTCCTCGGGCGGCAGACCGGGCTGCACGAGCACGCTGCCGTTGGTGGACCCGAGGTCGGTCACGACGGCGGTGCCGTGGTCGGCACCCGAACCGGGCCGCACCTCGAGGTGGGTGCCGGAGATCTCGTGGTGCGGGCTGGGCACCGTGACGAGATGGGGCTGGTCGGTCGAGGGGAACCGCCGTGCCTCGGGCGCGCGCCCGATCAGGGTCACCCGGTCGACCTCGATGACCTGGCCGCTGGAGAACACCAGGCGGGCGACCGGACGAGTGATGCTGGGAGCCGGGGCCTGCCCGGGGATGCCGGGCTGCGGGGGTTCGAACTGTCCCGGGTCGCTGTCGCCGGCCCGGGTCATCCCGTCGTGGTCGGTCGTCGGGGGCGCGGGTGCGGCCGGGATGGGCGGCTCGGGGACGTCGGGCACCGGCACCGGCGCCGGCGGGGGCGGGCCGAAGCCGGGCACCGGGTGGTGGGCCGCGGTGTCGGCCAGGTCGTCGATCGCCTCGTCGACGGGTTCCGGTTCGGGCTCCGGCTCCGGCTCCGGCTCTGTGGCTCCGGCTGGGGCTCGGCCTCCTCGGCCGCCGGGGCCACGTCGGCCGGCCACGGAGGGATGATCACCGCGCGCGTCTCGGGCTCCGGCTCCGGCTCGGACGCGGGCTCGGCCTCGTCAAGCACGACGACGAGCTCGTCGGGCACGGCCTCCGGCTCGCCGGCGTACGGCGGTGCGTCGACCCGGCCCACCCGCACCAGCCCGCTGGCGATGCGGAGGTCCTCGTCGTCGACCGCACCGTCCTCGACCTCGATCCGCATGCCGGTGATGCCGGTGAGCGACCGCTCGACCCAGGTGGTGGCCGCCGAACCCTCCAGCTCGACGGACTCGGCCTCGGTGGTGAAGCTGGCGCGTGCGGCCCCGCGGATGACGACCTTGGTGTCGGTCTCGATCTCGCTGACCAGCACGAATCCGGGCAGCTCGCGCAGGCCGCTGGAGATGAGCGCGTCGAGGACCTCGTCGAAGCCGGCGCCACCGTCGACCAGCTCCCAGAGCTGGCCGATCCTCGCCTTCTCCGTGGGCGGCAGCAGCACGGTGGCATGCTCGCCGAAGATGCCGAACCAGCTCCCGGGGCGGTAGGAGCGCGCGGAGTCCGTCATTTCGGGGTCCCTGCGGAAAGGGGAGCGCAGCGAGGCTTTTCGTGGGGTGAGTTCACGGTAGGGCCCCCAGCTTCTGTTCGAGACTCTCCATCTGGCGGGCAGAGTCGTAGTGGTCCTCTGCGACCAATCCCACCACATCGACGACCACCGCGGTGGCGTTGTCGCGGCCGCCCGCGGCGACCGCGGCGGCGACCACGCGGTCGGCGGCGTCGCGCGGGTCGTCGGTCTCGCGCAGGATCGTCGCGATCTCCTCGTCGGCGATCATGCCGCTGACGCCGTCGGAGCAGAGCACGAGCCGCTCCACCGACGGCAGCGGCAGCAGGAAGTAGTCGGCCTCGGCGGCCTCCGGACCGCCCAGCGCGCGGGTGATCACGTTGCGCTCGGGGTGGGTGGCGACGTCGGCGCTCGTGATCTCGCCGGCCTCCACCAGCTCCTGCACGACGCTGTGGTCGACGCTGACCTGCTCGAGCTCGTTGTGGGCGAACCGGTAGATGCGGGAGTCGCCGAGGTTGGCCAGCAGCCACTGGGGTCCGTGGTCGTCCTCGACCAGCAGGGCGACGACCGCGGTGGTGCCGGCGTACCACTGGTGCCGGCCGCTGCTGACCTGGTGCTCGCCGTACTCGGCGATCCGCTGCTGGCACTGCGCGAGGGTGGCCGCGACGACGTCCGCGCCGCGCCGCGGGTCGTAGCCGGCGTCGGCGAGCCGGCCGAACTCCTCCACGACGATCGCGCTCGCGACGTCTCCGCCGTCGTGGCCGCCCATGCCGTCGGCGACGACGAAGACCGGCGGCGCGGCGAGGTAGGCGTCCTCGTTGACCTCACGGACCAGGCCGACGTCGGTGGCGGCGCCGTGATGGAGCTCGACCTGCTTCACGCCGACCCCCCGGTCGGGCGAGGGAGGCCCGGTAGCGTGGAAGGGATGTCCGCGAGTACCGACGCCCAGGGTTTCCGCACCCTGGCCGACCAGCTGCGAGGGTGGTCCGACGACCAGCTCTCCCGGCTGCTCCGCGAGCGTCCCGATCTCGGCACCCCAGCCCCTCATGACTCCAGCCAGCTGGCGTCGCGTGCCGCCACCCGGTCCTCGGTTGTCCGCGCGCTCGACCAGCTGACGCGGCTCGAGCTCTCTGTCCTTGATGCCCTGGTCATCGCGGGTCAAACCCCGCGCTCGGAAGTGTCGCAGATGGTGCACGCCGAGCCGGGCATTGTCGAGCGCGCGCTGGACCGGCTGCTCGAGCTGGCGCTCGTGTGGCAGGGGCCGGGTGGGCTGCGTGCCCTCAGCGGTGTCGCCGAGGGTCTCGCGGGCGGCGCCGGGGCCGGGCTGAGCGGTGTGCACCCGGTGTCCGCGGACGCTCCGGCCGCCGCCGAGGTGGACCGTCGCCTGGCCGAGCTGGGCGACGAGGCGCGCGTCATGCTCCAGCACGTCGACGACAACGGCGGCCAGGCCACCGCGGGGTCGGCCCGCCACACCGTGCTGCCCGAGGACGCCGCCACACCGGCCGAGGAGCTGATCGCGCGCAAGCTGCTGGTCCCGCGCGGGGGCGGGGTCCTCGTCGTACCCGGCGAGGTGGCCCTGGCGCTGCGCGGTGGCCGCACCACGCGCGACCCGGTCGACGCGGTGCCCGAGATCGCCACCTCGGCGCGCGACCAGTCGCTGGTCGACCGGGCCGCGGCCGGCGCGGCGTTCGAGGCGGTACGTCGGGTCGAGCTGCTGCTCGACCACTGGGGCACCTCCCCGCCGAGCGCGCTGCGCAGCGGCGGTCTCGGCGTGCGCGAGCTGAAGGCCGCCGCCACCCTGCTGCACGTCGACGAGGCCACCACCGCACTGCTGGTCGAGCTGGCCGCTGCGGCGGGGATGCTCGCCACCGGCGCCGACAGCGAGCGGGAGCCGGCGTGGCTGCCCACCGACACCTTCGACACGTGGGCCGCGCGCAGCGTGGCCGACCGGTGGACGACCCTGGCCGGAGCCTGGCTCGAGACGAGCCGGGTGCCCGGCCTGGTCGGCGTACGCGATGCCGCGGGGAAGGCGCAGAACGCCCTGGCACCCGAGCTGTCGAGCGTCTTCGCCGCCGAGGCGCGCCGGACCGCGCTCGAGGTGCTCGCCGAGCTGCCGCCGGGCGAGGTGCTCGCGGCCGGCACCGGACCCGCGTCGGTGGTTGCCCGGGTCGCGTGGCTGCGCCCGCGCCGGCCCCGCTCCCGTGCCGACCAGGTGGTGTGGGCGCTGGACGAGGCGGCCGCCCTGGGGGTCGTCGGCCTGGGCGGTCTTTCCACGCCGGGTCGCTCGCTGCTCGGCGGCGAGGAGGCCAAGGCCGCCGAGACGCTCGCACCGATGCTGCCCGAGCCGGTCGACCACGTGCTGATCCAGGCCGACCTGACAGCCGTCGCGCCGGGCCCGCTCGAGTCGTCGCTGGCCAGGCGGCTGCAGCTGGTCGCCGACGTGGAGTCGCGGGGTGGGGCCACGGTCTACCGCTTCACGTCCGGGTCCGTGCGCCGCGCGCTCGATGTCGGCTGGTCGGCCGTCGAGGTGCACGAGTTCGTCTCGACCGTGTCGCGTACGCCGGTGCCGCAGCCGCTGACGTACCTGGTCGACGACACCGCACGCACGTTCGGCAACATCCGGGTCGGGCATGCCGAGGCGTTCCTGCGTGCCGACGACGAGACGGCGCTCAGCGAGCTGCTGCACCACCCCAAGGCGTCGTCGCTCGGGCTGCGCCGGATCGCCCCGACCGTGCTGGTGAGCTCCACGCCGATCGACATCCTGCTCCCGCGGCTGCGGGAGCTGGGGGCGGCACCGGTGGTCGAGGCGGCCGACGGGACCGTCCACGTCGCGCGGCCCGACCAGCAACGCGCGCGCACGCCGCGGGAGCGACGCGGCATCGGCGTCCGGTCCGCCCGCGAGAGTGCACACGTCGCCCAGGTGGTCACCGCGATCCGGGCCGGCGACCGGGCCACGGCGACCCGGCCGGCCGGCGTACCCGAGTCGCTGACGCCGAGCGGCTCGCTGGCGGCGCTGCGGGAGGCGATCGAGGCCGGGGAGACGGTCCTGATCGGCTACGTCGACAACCACGGCACCAGTGGCGAGCGGGTGGTCGACCCGGTGCGGGTCGAGGGCGGCTGGCTGACGGCGTACGACCACCGCAGCGACGACACCCGCACGTTCGCGGTGCACCGGATCACCACGGTCCGCGCGGTCCCGGACTGAGCCGAACCTGTATGGAACACCCCCGTCGACTGCCCATCACCGCCGTATGCTCGTGACGTGGACTTCGTCAGGTACGCCGAGGCGTCGGCACGCCTGCTGAACGCAGACCTGACCGACGCCGACGCACTCGTCCGGCACCTCGTCGGACGGGAGTGGCTGCACGCCCAGTGCACCGACCGCGACGCGACCGTGCTGCGGCGGTTCGTGCGCGAGCTGCGCCCGGTCTTCGAGGCCTCCGACGTCGGCGACACCCGGGCCGTGATCGACGGGCTCAACGAGCTGATGGAGCGGCACCCGATCACGCCGCGGATCTCCGACCACGACGCCGACGACCTCCACCTGCACGTCGCCACCAAGGCCGCGAGCGTGGCCGACCTGCTCATCGGCGAGGCGCTGCTCGGGCTGGCGACGCTCGTGTGCGACCTCGAGCCGACCCGCCTGGGCGTGTGCTCCGCGTCGCCGTGCACCAACGTCTACGTCGACACCTCGCCCAACCAGTCCCGCCGGTACTGCTCCGAGCGCTGCTCCTCGCGCGCCAACGTCGCGGCCTACCGCGCCCGCCAGAAGGCCAGCTCCACTGCCTGACCCGGCCGCTGCCGACCCGGCCCTCGTCGCCCGCCTGCGCGCGGCCGGCTGCGTGTTCGCCGAGGAGGAGGCCGCCCTCCTGCTCGAAGCCGCGTCCTCCCCCGCCCACCTCGACGATCTCGTGGCCCGCCGCTGCTCCGGCGTACCTCTCGAGCACCTCGTCGGCTGGGCCGAGTTCCGTGGCCTGCGCGTGGTCGTCGCCCCGGGTGTGTTCGTCCCGCGTCGCCGTACCGGCCTGTTGGTGGAGGTGGCTGTCGGGATAGTCCGAGACGTTTCGGTTGCTCTCGAGCGCGAAACCCAACCCAAACGTCTCGGACTATCCCCTCAACCTCGGGTGGTGGTCGACCTGTGCTGCGGGTCGGGGGCGGTGGGGGCGGCGGTGCTGGCCGAGGTGGCGGAGGCGGAGGTGGAGGTGTACGCCGCGGACGTCGACCCGGTGTGCGTGGCGTGCGCGCGGCGGAACCTCCCGGCCGACCAAGTCTTCGAGGGTGACCTGTACGCCGCCCTGCCGGACGCCCTGCGCGGGCGGGTGGACGTGCTGGTCGCCAACGCGCCGTACGTGCCGACCGAGGCGATCCCGACCATGCCGCCCGAGGCCCGCGACCACGAGCCGCGGGTCGCCCTCGACGGTGGCACCGACGGGCTCGACGTCCAGCGCCGGATCATCGCCGACGCGCCCACCTGGCTCTCCCCCGGCGGCCACCTGGTGATCGAGACCGGCCGCTCCCAGGCCGCCGGCACCGTCGCGGCCTGCGCCGACGCCGGCCTCCACGCCCGCGTCGTCACCGACGACGATCTGGCCGCCACCGCGGTCGTTGCCACCCGTCCGTAGGCTGTACCGGTTATGAACGACGGCCCCCTCATCGTCCAGAGCGACAAGACGCTCCTCCTCGAGATCGACCACGAGCGGGCCGCGGACTGCCGCAAGGCGATCGCGCCCTTCGCCGAGCTCGAGCGCTCGCCCGAGCACGTGCACACCTACCGGCTCACCCCGCTCGGCCTCTGGAACGCCCGCGCCGCCGGCCACGACGCCGAGCAGGTCGTCGACACCCTGCTCGAGTACAGCCGGTACGCCGTCCCCCACGCGCTGCTGGTCGACGTCGCCGAGACCATGGCCCGCTACGGCCGGCTCCGTCTCGAGAAGCACCCCACCCACGGCCTGGTGCTGGTCTCCAACGACCGCCCGGTGCTCGAGGAGGTGCTGCGCGCCAAGAAGATCGCCGGCATGCTCGGCGACCGCATCGACGACGACATCGTCGTCGTGCACGCCTCCGAGCGCGGCAACCTCAAGCAGGCGCTGCTCAAGCTGGGCTGGCCGGCCGAGGACTTCGCCGGGTACGTCGACGGCGAGGCGCACCCGATCGCGCTCGACGAGACCGAGTGGCACCTGCGCGACTACCAGCGCGACGCGGCCGAGTCGTTCTGGCACGGCGGCTCCGGCGTCGTCGTGCTCCCCTGCGGCGCGGGCAAGACCCTGGTCGGCGCCGCCGCGATGGCGCAGGCGCAGGCGACCACGCTGATCCTCGTCACCAACACCGTCTCGGCGCGGCAGTGGAAGGACGAGCTGGTCCGCCGCACCTCGCTCACGGCCGACGAGATCGGCGAGTACTCCGGCGCGGTCAAGGAGATCCGGCCGGTCACCATCGCGACGTACCAGGTGATGACGACCAAGCGGAAGGGCGTCTACTCCCACCTCGAGCTGCTCGACGCCCGCGACTGGGGCCTGATCGTGTACGACGAGGTGCACCTGCTGCCCGCGCCGATCTTCCGGATGACCGCCAACCTCCAGGCCCGCCGCCGGATCGGGCTGACCGCGACCCTGGTCCGCGAGGACGGCCGCGAGGGCGACGTGTTCTCCCTGATCGGGCCCAAGCGGTACGACGCCCCCTGGAAGGACATCGAGGCCCAGGGCTGGATCGCGCCGGCCGACTGCGTCGAGGTGCGGGTGACCCTGCCTCCCGACGAGCGGCTGCTCTACGCCACCGCCGAACCCGAGGAGCGCTACCGCCTCGCCTCGTGCACCCACCACAAGATCGACGTGGTCCGCGACCTCGTCGCCTCCCACGCCGACCAGCCGACGCTGGTCATCGGGCAGTACATCGAGCAGCTCGACGAGATCGCCGCCGCCCTGGGCGCTCCGGTGATCAAGGGCGAGACCACGGTCCGGGAGCGGCAACGCCTCTTCGACGCCTTCCGGCACGGCGAGGTCGGCCTGCTGGTGGTCTCGAAGGTCGCCAACTTCTCGATCGACCTGCCCTCGGCCGAGGTGGCGATCCAGGTGTCGGGCTCGTTCGGCTCGCGCCAGGAGGAGGCCCAGCGCCTCGGCCGGCTGCTGCGGCCCAAGGAGGAGGGCAAGTCCGCCCACTTCTACACGATCGTCTCCCGCGACACCGTCGACGCCGAGTTCGCCCAGAACCGCCAGCGGTTCCTGGCGGAGCAGGGGTACGCCTACCGGATCGTCGATGCGGAAGATCTTCCGGCCTGAGCTCTTCGGTAGAGGTGCAGGGTCCACACCGACCCGGCGAGAGCAACACCGGCAGCCACGACGAACGCCCACGGGATGCCGTAGGCGTTGGCCACCAGGCCGAGCAGGATCGGGCCGAGGCCCAGCCCCAGGTCGAGGGAGAAGCTCGCGGTGCCAGCCGCGGCGCCCCGTTCCGAGGGCTTCGCCGTCGCGAACATGGCGGCGAACAGGGCGGGGGTCACGAACGTGACGCCGAGCGCCATCACCACCGTGCCGACGAGGAGCCCGGCGGGCGTCTGCCACGACGCGATCACCAGCAGGCCGGCGGCCATCACCACCAACGTGACAGCGGCGAGCGCCAGTGACGGGACCCGGTCCGGCAGCCGCGCGAACGCGATCCGGCACACCACCACCACCCCGCCGTACACGAACAGCGCCTGGCTGGCGTTGCGTGCGCCGATCTCCTCGGCGTGCAGCGCGGCGAACGCCAGGAAGCCGCTCACCGCGAGCAGCGACGCCAGGAATCCCACCATCAGCGGCAGCCCGGGTCGGTGGATCAGCCGCCCGTGCCCGTCGTCCGCGCCCGTGGCCGGCGGCTCGCGCAGGAAGAACACCAGCACGAGCCCGACCAGGGCGCACAGCGCCCCGCCGTACCACGCAGCCGTGAAGCTGCCCCGGTCGATCAGGAGCTCACCCAGCGGCGGGCCGAGCGCGATGCCCAGGTAGAGCCCCAGGGAGTTGTAGCTCAGCGCCTCGCCCATCCGCTCCGGCGGGGCGATGTCGGCAAGGAACGCGAAGCCGGCCACGAAGAACGCCGCCTCGCCGACGCCGAGCACCAGCCGCAGCCCAACGACGGCGGCCAGGGTGTCGACGTGCGCGGTGAGCGCCATCCCGCAGGCGGCCAGGAACGCGCCGACCATCATCACCGGCCGCCGGCCCAGCCGGTCGGAGAACCGGCCGGCGAACGGGCGGCACACCAGTGAGGTCAGCGCGAAGGCGCCGAACGCCAGTCCGGCGCCCGCCTCGTCCGACCCGATCGGGCCGGTGACGTAGACCGGCAGGGCGAGGAGGGCGACGCCGACACACGTGAAGTAGCCCAGGTCCGCCAGCGACAGCAGGACGAAGGCCGGTGTGATCAGCGGGGATCTCGCCGGGCCGGCCTCCATTCTCCGAAGGTAGGGCAGGGCGACCCTGACTCACCCCTGAATTGGGCGTCTCGGGGCTGAAATCGCCCGCGCTGACTGGGATTCTTGAGACATGACCAAGTCCCTCGTGCGCCCCGACAACCGCGTCATCGCCGGCGTCTGCTCCGGCCTGGCGCGGAGGTTCGGGATGAAGCCCAACACCGTCCGCGCCATCTTCATCATCAGCTGCCTGCTGCCGGGGCCCCAGTTCCTCGTCTACATCGCGCTGTGGATCCTCATGCCCAACGAGTACTGACCGGCCTCGTCGTCCTGCACGACCGGCGTACGCCGGGTGGCCAGAGCCATCAGCACCAGCCCGAGGCCGAGCACGACGCCGTGCGCGATCCGGACCTCCGGGCCCCCGAAGAACTGCGGGAGGTACGTCGCCAGTCCGAGGCCGGCCAGGAGGCCGCCCGTGCGACCGACCCGACCCGAGCGCCACAGGCCGTGCGCGAGCCGCGCGCCGACCATCACCAGCAGGAAGAGACCGAGCGCGAACGTCGTCATCTCGAACGGCGCGTACCGGAACGCGTCGGCCACGTCGAGGACACCGGCATCGCCGTGCTCGGTGGCGTAGCGCCCGAGCTCGTTGAGCCCGTAGGCCTCGGCGCCGTAGTAGGGCAGCAGCAGCGCGACGGCGAGCCACATCCGGGTCTCGGCCTTGCGGACCGGCTGGCCGGACCACCGCCAGGGCGGACTCACCGCGGCGGAACGCAGGGCGAAGGCCAGCGAGACGAAGCCGATCATGCCGAGCACGTGCGCGGCCAGCCAGGCGGTGGACCCGAAGTCGGCGGCACCGGCCATGCCGCTCTCGGGACCGTAGGGACGCAGCGCCGGGTAGGCGGCCAGGGTCGAACGACGAGGCGGCCGGAGACGAGCGAGATGGCACGTGATCTCAGACGGTGGTCGCGCGCGGTGGTGACGGATCATCTGCGTATCCTCCAGAGTGCGGCTGAGGAGAGCAGTGCTCTCTGATTGAGATGAGCATGCACCACTCGGCCACAAATTGCAAGAGCGGTGCTCTCTAAAGTGAGAAACGCTCTCTGATGTGCGACAGTGGACACATGCCGAAAGGACCGACGCCGCGCCAGATCGCCCGGGAGCAGAACATCGACCGGATCAAGGCGCTCGCGCTCACGCAGCTGGCCGAGTCCGGCGCCGGGTCGCTGTCCCTGCGCGCGATCGCCCGCGAGCTCAACCTGGTCTCGAGCGCGATCTACCGCTACTACCCGAGCCGCGACGAGCTGATCACCGCGCTCATCGTCGACGCGTACGGCGACCTGGCCGACCACCTCGACGAGGCCGGCGCGGCCGGGCGGCGCGGACCGCGCCGGCGCTGGGTCGACACCTGCCTCGCCATGCGCGCCTGGGCCGTGTCCCAGCCGCAGCGCTGGGCGCTGATCTACGGCTCCACGATCCCCGGGTACGCCGCCCCGCCCGACACCATCGAGCCCGCCGGCCGCGTGGTCCTCGCGCTCTGCCGTCCGGTCGCCGAGTCCGGCGCCGCGAGCCGACGGCCGGCACCGTCGGGCGCACCCTGGCCGGCGCAGCTCGACGTGACCCGACAGGCCCTCGAGCTCGACGTCGACCGCGAGACCATGCTGGCCCTGATCGCCGCCTTCTCGCGCGTCGTCGGGCTCCTGACGCTCGAGCTCAACGGCCAGTTCGTGGGCGGATTCGAGCCCGCGGACGACCTGTTCGCGGCTCTGGTCGAGCAGGAGGCCGACGCGCTCGGGCTGTGACCCGACGTACGCTGGGACGCATGATCGGGGGACTGCGCGACCGGCTCGGCGACGCGCTCTTCCTCCGCGTCGCAGGACCCCACGGCGAGCGCCACCGCGACCGGATCCACCTCACCCCCGGCCCACGCTGGTTCGACCCGGCCAGCCCGATCGGCCGCGTGCACGGCGACGCATCGATGTTCATCGGCGGGATCCGCGCCATCCTGCTGCAGACCCTGCACCCCGCCGCGATGACGGCCGTGGCCGAGCACAGCGGCTACCGCGGCGACATGTGGGGGCGCCTGGCCCGCACCAGCAGGTTCATCGCCGTCACGACCTTCGGCACCGCCGACGACGCCCAGCGCGCGGTCGACATGGTGCGGTCGATCCACGAGCGGGTCACGGGCACGATGCCCGACGGGACGCCGTACGCCGCGTCCGACCCGCACCTCCTGCTGTGGGTGCACGTCGCCGAGATCGACAGCTTCCTGCTGGCCCACCAGACCTACGGCCGGCGACCCCTCGACCAGGCCGGTCGCGACGAGTACGTCGCCCAGACCGCCGAGATCGCCCGTCGCCTCGGCGTGCTCGACCCGCCCACCACCGAGGCCGAGCTGGCCGAGGTGCTCGCGCGGTTCCGCCCGGAGCTCGAGGCCACCGACCATGCCCGCGACGCCGTCGCCTACCTGCTCTGGAAGCCCGAGCTCCCGCTCCCCCTGCGGCCGGCGTACGGCGTGCTGATGGCGGCCGCGATCGGGCTGATGCCCCGCTGGACCCGCCTCCCGCTGCGCCTTCCGTCGACGCCGGTCACCGACGCGACGGTCGTCCGCGCACTCGGCCACACCGCGACCCGCACCATCCGCTGGGCGATGGCTCCCGGCCGCGAGCGCGCCAAGGTGCGCTCGGCCTAATCCCCATGACGGCGCGGTCGCGAGCGGGTAGCGTCACCGATCCCCACCCCTCACCCGCGACCGCGGAGGCGCCGTCATGCCTGCTCCCGACCCGGAGACCGACAACCACCGAGACCGACACCGAGCTGGCCGCGGAGCAGGCACACCTGGCCGACTCGCGCGCCCAGCTGGCGCGGATGCGCGACCGCACCGCGTCGATGGACTCGGCGGCCGCCGGCGACTGGGTGAGCAGGGAGTACCTCGAGTCCACGTTCGCGCTGCGGATGAAGCAGCTGGCCGACGACCCGACGATCCCGTTGTTCTTCGGCCGGGTGGACTACGAGCAGGGCGAGGACTTCCACATCGGCCGCCGGCACATCTCCGACGAGACCGGCGAGCCGATGGTGATCGACTGGCGGGCTCCGGTGAGCCTGCCGTTCTACCGGGCCAGCCGCACCGAGCCGATGGGGGTCGGGCTGCGCCGCCGGTACGGGTTCCAGCAGGGCCGGCTGACGGCGTACGAGGACGAGCACCTCGCGGCCGGCGAGCAGGAGGACCACTCGGCGATCCTCGAGGCCGAGATCGAGCGGCCGCGCGTGGGGCCGATGCGCGACATCGTCGCCACCATCCAGCCCGAGCAGGACGTGATCGTCCGCTCCGACCTGTCCCGCACGATCTGCGTCCAGGGTGCCCCCGGCACCGGCAAGACCGCCGTCGGGCTGCACCGGGCGGCGTACCTGCTCTACGCGCACCGCGAGCAGCTCACCCGCCAGGGCGTGCTGGTGGTCGGGCCGAACGCCAGCTTCCTGCGCTACATCGGCGACGTGCTGCCCGCGCTCGGCGAGATCGACGCGAAGCAGACCACGATCGAGGAGCTCGCGGCCGACACGCTCGCCGACCTCCAGCCGCGCAACCCGATCCGCGCCACCGACCCCGCCTCCGTGGCGACGCTGAAGGGCGACGCCCGGATGGCCGAGGTGCTGGCGCGGGGGTTGTGGTCGCACGTGGCGCGACCGACCGAAGGGCTGGTCGTGCCGCGAGGCGCGCGACGCTGGCGGGTCCCGACGTACGAGGTCGAGGAGGTGGTGGCGTCGCTGCGCTCGCGCGGGGTCCGGTACGGCGCCGCCCGGGCGATGCTGCCGCAGTCGCTGGCGCACCGGATCCTGGTCCAGATGGAGCTCGCCGGCGACTCCCCCGACGACCGGGTGCAGGACGCCGTGGCCCGCAGCAAGCCGGTCAAGGACTACGTCAAGGAGCTGTGGCCCGCCGTCGACCCGGCCCGGCTCCTGTGGCGCCTGCTGTCGGAGCCGGCGTTCCTCGCCGAGGCCGCCGACGGGATCCTCGAGCCCGACGAGCAGGCGGCGCTGCTGTGGGCGAAGCCGCCGCGCTCCCCGGGAGCGGCCCGCTGGACGCTGCCCGACGCCGTACTCCTCGACGAGGGGGCCGACCTGGTCGACCGGACCCCGTCGCTGGCCCACATCGTCGCCGACGAGGCCCAGGACCTCTCGCCGATGATGCTGCGCGCGCTGGCCCGGCGGTCCTCGACCGGGTCGCTGACGGTGCTCGGCGACCTGGCCCAGGCGACCACGCCGTGGGCGACCCGCACCTGGGCCGAGGCGCTGGCCCACCTCGGCAAGCCGGACGCCCACGTCGAGGAGCTGACCCGCGGCTTCCGCGTGCCCGGCGACGTCATCGAGTACGCCGCCCGGCTGCTGCCGCAGATCGCGCCCGGCCTGACCCCGCCCTCGTCCGTGCGCCGCGCGCGAGGCGACCTGGCCATCGTCCGGGCGACCGGCACCGTGGTGGACGCGACGGTCGAGCAGGTGCGTGCCGTGGTCGCGCGCGAGGGCTCGATCGGGCTGATCGCGCCGGACGCGCTGGTCCCCGCGCTGGGCGCGGCCCTGACGGCAGCCGGGCTTCGGCTACGCACTGCTCGGCGCGGAGGAGACCGCCGAGACCGAGTTCGAGCAGCACCTCGACCTGGTGCCGGCGTCGCTGGCGAAGGGCCTCGAGTTCGACCACGTCGTGCTGGTCGAGCCGGAGGCGATCGTGGCCGGCGAGCCGGACCGGGTCACTGGTCTACGCCGGCTCTACGTCTGCCTGACCCGCGCGGTCACCTCGCTGGTCGTCCTTCACGAACTCCCCCTCCCGACGGAGCTTTCGCTGGTTCAATGAAGATGTGGAGCTGGGGGACCGCTGGCCACTGGGTGGCTGTGACGCGCTGCGCGACGAGCTGGTCGCGGCGTACTGCACGCCGATGCGGCGGCTACCACGACGCCCGTCACCTGACCGAGGTGCTCGACCGGATCGACGAGATCTCGGGCGCGGGTGTGGCCTTCGACGAGCAGGCGGTGCGGCTGGCCGCGTGGTTCCACGACGCGATCTACGACGGCCAGCCCTGGGCCGAGGACCGGTCGGCCCAGTGGGCCGAGCGGGCGCTCCCGAGCTGCCGGCCTGCCCGCCGAGACGGTGGCCGAGGTGGCGCGACTGGTGCGGCTGACCGAGACCCACCGACCCGACGATGGCGACGTCGCCGGGTGCGTCCTCTCCGACGCCGACCTCGCGATCCTCGCCGCCCCCGACGGACCGGTACGCCGAGTACGTCGTCGCCGTCCGCCGCGAGTACTCCCACGTCCCCGACCGCGCCTTCCGCGAGGGCCGCGCCGAGATCCTCCGCGACCTCCTCGACAAGCCCCACCTGTTCCACACGGCGTACGCCCGTGAGCACTGGGAGGACGCCGCCCGCGCCAACGTCCACCGCGAGCTCGGCGCTGACGGGATAGTCCGACGACGCTTTCGGTCGCGTCTGCCGCGGATATTCGACCAGATCGTCGTCGGACTATCCGCCAGGACGCTTGCGGCGACGCAGGCCGGCGGCGTGCAGGCGGCGGATCAGCTCGCGGGAGGACACCGGCTCGACGCCGAGCTCGAGGACCTGGTCGTACCACTCGGCCGGTACGTCGTAGTGGTCGCGGTCGAAGCCGCGCTCGGGGATGCCGAGCTCGCGGGCGAACGCGTGCAGCTCGTCGTAGGAGCTGTCGCTGGCGAGGTGCGACCACATCCGGCCGCGCGACGGCACCTGGGGTGGGTCGATCATCAGCCCCATCGGTCAGCCGGCGACCGTTCCCGACGGGCGCCCGACGGCGCTGTCGAGCAGGAGCCGCCACGAGCGCACGTGCCCGGCGTCGACGTAGGAGCGGTACGTCGCCCCCGGCCGGGCCTGGGTCCCGAGGTGGAACTGCCGCACTCCCGCCTGCACGAACCACGGCACGTGCTCGGCGACGAGGCCGCCGGACGGGCATGAGCAGGGAGGCGATGCCGAGGTTCGACTGGGCGGTGGCCAGCAGGTCGTCGTACCCGACGGACAGCCCGCGCGGCGACCCGGCCGAGTGGACGGCCACCAGTCCGGGCAGTGCCAGCAGCCGTCGCCAGGAGCGACGCGGGTCGAGGGTGTCGTCGACCGCCCGCGGGAAGGTCCACGGCACCTCCGGCAGCGCGGCCACGAGGTGCTCGGTGACGGCCGTGTCGACCTCGAGGTCGGCGTCGAGGAACCCGAGGACCACGCCCTCCGCGCCGCAGCCGAGGTAGTCCTCGGCCAGCCCGACCAGGCGGGTCAGCTCGCCGCCGGTGGTGGTCCACGAGTCGTTGAGGCGCAGCACCACGAACACCGGCAGCTCGCTCTCGCGGCAGGTGGCGGACACCAGGTTGGGCTCCGGGGACAGTCCGCCCTCGCCGGCCAGGTGCAGCCGGTCGGCCCCGCCCTCGTCCGCACCGGCGACGTCACGGGGGCCGAGGACGGTCACCTCGAGGAGCGCCGTACCCATGCTCCGACTGTAGGGCGGAGACCCACGACACTCGGGGAGGCTTGCGGCGCCGAGCATGATGGGGACATGGACACGGCCCAGTTGTTCGAGGCCCGCTCGCGCGTCCTCGCCGACCTCCAGGCCCGCAACCACGCGTCATCCGACGCGGTCAACGCCCTCGAGGACGCCGTCCGGGACCGCAAGTGGTGGGCCGAGCAGTGGCCCGAGGGAGAGATGTACGTCGCCGGGCTGGTCGCCCAGGACGTGCAGGACGCGCTCATCGACGCGGCGGGGCGCTGGCCGGTCTGCCTCGACTGCGACGGCGCGCCGCTGCACACGCTGCACATCCAGCCCGACCTCGGTGGCCCGCACCCCGTCTGGGTGTGCGAGGAGTCGGGACGCGAGATCGCGCCCCTGGGGAAGCTCAGGCCTCCTGGCCCAGCTGGACCCACATCGTGAACCGGTCGGCGCGGTAGACCGAGCGGGACACCTCGACGACCTTCTCGTCGGACAGCGCGCGGCGCGACTGACGGAGCACGGCGGCGCCGGGGTCGACCTCGAGCATCCCCGCCTCATCGGCGTTGGCGACGTCGGCGGTGATGGAGTCCTCGGCCCACGTCGGCCGGAGACCGCGCGCACCCAGGGCGTCGTACAGGCTGGTGGGCATGCCGCTCTGGAGGAAGCCGGGGATCAGCACCTCGTTGAGGTAGGCGTCCTCGATGCACATCGGGACACCGTCGGCGCGGCGCAGCCGCTTCCAGTGGATGACGGCGTCACCCTCGGTGATGCTCAGCGCCCGGGCGACACCCGGACCGGCCTGCTCGCGGCGGGCGAGCAGCGTCTGGGACTCCGCCAGCAGACCGCGGCGTCCCATCTCCTCGGTGTAGCCGATCAGCCGGCCCACCTCGCGACGCGGATGAGCGACGAACGTGCCGCGCCCGGGGATGCGTTCGAGCAGCCCCTCGACGACGAGTGCGTCCATCGCCTGGCGAACCGTCATCCGGGCAACCCCGAAGTGGTGCACCAGCTCGCGCTCCGACGGCGCCGGTGATCCCGGCGCTGCGTCCTTGACAAGCTCTCGGACGTACTCGCGCACCTGTACGTGCTTGAGTGTCCGGCCCTCCCCGATCAACAGACCCTCCACATCCGAAGAGTAAGGCTGGTCTATACCTCCCGTCCCCCGAACTGCAGGTTTCTTACCCAATCCTTGTCACCCGATCCCGCTCACTCTGTCGCGATCGCGCGCAGTACGTCGAGGCGCGCGGCCCGCCGGGCCGGGAAGAAGGCCGCCAGCAGACCGATCACCACCGACAGCACCAGGAAGACCGCGAGCTGCCCCACAGGCACCTGGATCACCTCGAGTCCTTCGTCGCGCAGGGAGTACAGGAGGACCACCCCGAAGAACACGCCGAGGACCACGCCGAGCAGCGCCCCGAGCACGGCGATCACGATCGACTCCAGGGCGATCATCCGGCGCAGCTGTCGGCGGCTGAGCCCGATCGCCCGCAGCAGGCCGACCTCGCGGGTGCGCTCGATGACCGAGAGCGCCAGGGTGTTGACGATGCCGAGCACGGCGATGACCAGCGCGAGCGCCAGCAGCCCGTAGATGATGATGACCAGCTGGTCGATCGGCTCCCGCTGCTCCTGCGCGAACTCCGCCTGGTCCTTGACGGTGACGACGGGGATGTCGGCCACCACGTCGTCGAGCCGGTCCTGCACGCCGGGCGAGCCGTCGGTGCCGATCAGCAGCTGGTTGTCCTGGTCGGGGAAGCCGGCCGCCACCAGGCTGTCGATGGTGAACATGACGCCGGTGTCGACGATCGGGTTGTCGTCGAAGACGCCGGCCACGGTCACCGTCTTGTCGCCGCCGGGCACCTCGAAGGTCAGCTCGTCGCCGACCTCGGCGTCGTGGTCGGACGACCAGCTCTCCGAGAGCAGGACGGTCTCGTCCTCGAGGTCGGACGTCTCACCCTCGAGCATGTCGAGCTGGAGCAGCCCGGTCAGCGAGGAGGGGTCGATGGCCGAGACGTACTGGACGTCGCCGTCCAGCCGGGAGGGCACGAAGCGGACACGCACCAGGTCCTCGACCCCGTCGACCTCGCGCATGTCCTCGGCGATCCGCGACGAGAAGCCCTGCCCGACGACGTTGCTGACGACGTAGTCGCCGACGAAGTTCTCCTCGATCAGCTGGTCGATGCTCGCCTTGGCCGACGAGCCGAGGATCGCCATCGTGCACGCGAGCGCCAGCCCGATCATCAGCGCGGAGGCCGTGGCGGTGGTCCGCCGCGGGTTGCGCAGGGCGTTCTGGCCGGCGAGGTTGCCGACCGAGCCGAGGGTGCGGGCGTACGTCGCCCGCGCGGCCACCAGGAACGGCCGGCCGATGACCGGGCTCGCCGCGGCCGTGCCGAGCAGGATGGCCAGGACACCCGCCCCGACCCACCACCCGGCGCGCGGTACGTCGACGAACAGGCCGGCACCCAGCACGGCGACACCGAGCGCGATCATCGCGACACCGACCACCAGGCGGCGGTGGATCGAGGACTCCGGCAGTGCGACGTCGTCGCGCAGCGCCTGCACCGGCGCGATCCGGGCGGTCCGCCGGGCCGGCAGCCAGGCCGCGGCCATGGTGACGACGACGCCGACGGCGTACGCCGCCAGCACGGTGCGGGGTGCGAGCACGAGCGACTGTCCGGCGAGGTCCAGCCCGATGGACGCGAACAGGGCCTTGATGCCGAGCGCCAGCAGCAGACCCAGCCCGAGCCCGAGCGTCGACCCCACCACGCCGACGACGAACGCCTCGAGCAGCACCGACCGGGTCACCTGGCGCTGCGAGGCCCCCAGGGCGCGCAGCAGCGCGAGCTCGCGGCTGCGCTGGGCGACGAGGATCGAGAAGGTGTTGACGATCAGGAACGCGCCCACCACGAGGGCGATGCCCGCGAAGATGAGCAGGAAGGTGGTGATGAACGAGATGGCCTGCATCAGCTCGCTGGCGCCCTCGTCGGCGGCGTCGTCGCCGGTGACCGCCTCGACGCCGTCGGGCAGCTCGGCTGCCACGGCGTCGCGCAGGTCCTCCTGGGAGACGCCCTCGTCGGCGGTCACCCACAGGTCGGTGTAGACGTCCTCCCCGTCGAGGAAGAACGCCTGCGCGGTCGCGGTGTCGAAGACGGTCAGTGACGCGCCGTTGAGCGAGCCGCCGTCGGCGAAGTCGACGACGCCGACCATGGTCGGGGTGATCAGCGGCTGGGCGCCCGAGGTCACGACCTGGACCTTGTCGCCGATCTCGTACCCCGCCTCGTTGGCGGTCCAGGCGTCGAGCGCGACCTCGCTCGGGCCCTGGGGCGTCGTCCCGCCGACGATCGAGAGGCCCTCGATGCCGTGTCCGGCGGGCGCGTCGTTCCAGTTGATCCCGAAGCCGGGGGCGCCGGTGCCGCCGATCAGCTTGCCGTCCTTGTCGACGACGAAAACCCCACCCGCACTGACGTTCCCGTCGACGCGGGCGGCGCCGTCGACCGACTCGAGGTCGGACACCATGCTGGAGGGAATGGTCAGTGCCGACGGCATCCCGTCGGCCGTGGTGCCGCCCTCGGGACGGACCACGACGTCGCCGACGCTCGACGCGAAGATCGCGGTGAAGCTCCGGTTGAGCATGTCCCCGAACACCAGCGAGCCGCAGACGAACGCGACCCCGAGCACGATCGCGAACGTGCTCATGAGCAGGCGCACCTTGCGCGCCAGCAGGCTCTTCCAGGCAGCGCGGAACACGGGTCAGTCTCCCGCCTCGACGGCCGCGGTCATCCGGGTCATCACCTCGAGCACCTGCTCACGGTCGGGGTCGCGCATCTCGTCGACGACCTTGCCGTCGGCGAGGAAGACGACGCGGTCGGTGTACGCCGCGGCGACCGGGTCGTGGGTGACCATCACGATCGTCTGGCCGTAGTCGGTGACGCTGCGCCGCAGCAGCTCGAGGACCTCCGCTCCGGAGCGGGAGTCGAGGTTGCCCGTGGGCTCGTCGGCGAACACGATCCGCGGCCGGCTCACCAGCGCCCGGGCCACCGCGACCCGCTGCTGCTGCCCGCCGCTGAGCTCGTTGGGCTTGTGCTTGAGCCGGTCGCCGAGCTGCACGGTCGAGATGACGGAGTCGTACCACTCGCTGTCGGGCTTGCGCCCGGCGATCGCCAGCGGCAGCAGGATGTTCTCCTCAGCGGTCAGGGTCGGGACCAGGTTGTAGGACTGGAACACGAAGCCGATCTCGTCGCGCCGCAGCCGCGTGAGCGCCTTGTCCTTCATCGCCGTGACGTCCTGCTCGCCGATCAGCACCTGGCCGGAGTCGGCCGAGTCCAGCGCGGCGCAGCAGTGCATGAGCGTCGACTTGCCCGACCCGCTCGGCCCCATGACCGCGGTGAACTCCCCCGCCGCGAGGTCGAGGGTGACGTCGTCCAGCGCCCGGACCAGGGCCTGGCCGGTGCCGTAGGTCTTCGTGAGGTTGCGGACGCGGGCCGCGTGGCCGGTGGTGCTGGGCGGGGTGGTGACCGTCATGGCAGCCAGCATTCCGTGAAGCACCGACGAGGTGCCACCGGTAATCGCGCGCCGGCACCCCTGACCCGCCCCCGACAATTCCCCTAGTCCGGACTCGAACATCTGTTCGATCGTGTCGTAGGATGGTCGCGTGGACTTCCAGGGCACGCTCTTCGACGCGGGGCGCTCGGCCGTGCCACCGCTCGACGGCATCGAGCGCCGCCGGCTGACCCGCGGCGCGTGGGTCGACGTACTCCGCAACTGGCTGCCGCAGGCCGGCGAGGTGTTCGAGACCCTCGTGCGCGACGTGCCGTGGCGGGCCGAGCGGCGGCAGATGTACGACCGGGTGGTCGACGTACCCCGGCTCGTGCACACGTACGGCGTCGGCGAGCCGCTCCCCCACCCGACCCTCACCGAGGCCCGCGACCGGCTGTCGGAGCACTACCACCCCGAGCTCGGCGAGCCGTTCGTGACCGCCGGGTGCTGCTACTACCGCGACGGGCGCGACAGCGTCGCCTGGCACGGCGACACCTTCGGCCGCGGCCGGAGCGAGGACACCCTGGTCGCGATCGTCTCGGTCGGCGACCCGCGGCGGCTGGCCCTGCGCCCGCGCGGCGGCGGCGAGTCGATCTCGGTCGAGATGGGCCACGGCGACCTCGTGGTGATGGGCGGCTCCTGCCAGCGCACCTGGGAGCACTCCGTCCCGAAGGTCGCCCACGCCGGCCCGCGCCTCTCGGTCCAGTTCCGCCCGCTCAACGTCTTCTGACGGGTTGCGTGCCGAGGCCGTCACGGGCGATCGGCCTCAGGCACACGACCGGCGAAGACCGAGCGAGACGAGATCCTTCACGACGACCTCGGGGGTGTCGCGCAGCTCGCGGGCCGTGCAGCGGACGACGATCCGCCCGGGCCGCACTGAGGCTGCGTTGCCGGGCGATGTCGTGCTCCCAGCTGTCGACGTCCATGTGGAAGGCACCGTCGACCTCGAGCGACCAGGATCGTGCCGTCCGGCAGCAACCACTCCGCGTCCGTGAATCGCAGGCGACCGCTGGCAGTCGCGGCGACGTACCTGCCGACGCGGTAGCGGCAGGTCGAAGTGCCGGCACACCCTGACCAGGTCGACCTCCGCCAACGACGTGGCTCCGCCTTCGACGTCGACGAGCAGGGACCGGAACACCTTGGCGCGCCGCAGGGGCTTCATCGTCTCGATCTCCGCGAGCAGGGCGCCCGCCGTCGTGAGGCGCTGCTGGACGGCCGCCGACAACAGACCCTGGGCGGTGCGGGCGGACCGCTCGTACGCCGCGAACAGCAGCGCCGCTGGCTCCACCCGGCAGATCGGCAGCTCGGAGAACCGGTCTCGCAGCGCAGGGAACGGGCGCCGGGTCCGGAAGAAACGAACCCCGCGACCGCCTCGAAGCTGAGCTCGTCGTCGACCAGCACGGTGATCTCGTCTCGGTGCCAGTTCCAGCAGTCCTTGCCACTCCAGGGCGGTGAGCCCGCCGGCGATCGCACCGTCTCCGGCGTGCAGCACCGCCGTCCAGACTCGCTGCTCCAGGTCGGCGGACCGGTGGTCGTCGAGACCACGCGGGGTGTGCGCATCACCCAGCGACGGGCATCGAGCTGACGGCGCACGAACTCGTGGGTGTAGCCCAACCTGCGTGAGCTGACGACGCGCAACGACACCGGCCTGACGCTCGGCCAACGGCTGCCACGGCGGTCTCTGCACGCACCGAGGGTGCGCCGAAAGCCGATCGCGCGTGCTGGCTCTCCACAGGCTCCGGGTCGTGTGCCTGAGGCCATCGCGCGTGACGGCCTCGGCACACGACCGGAAGTCGCTCAGCCGCGGCCGATCAGCCAGATGATGACGCCGACCACGATGACGCCGGCGAGGGCCTGCTTCCAGTAGCTCTTGGCAAGCACCGGCAGGACGGTCGCGCCCAGGTTGAGGGCCTCGTCCTTCTGAGGCGAGGCGGAGGCGGCGAGGGGGCCGCGTGGCGGGGGGCGAGGCGGTGGGGCCGATGCCGACGGAGCCGGATCGGCGGTAGGTGCCGCGGCGGCCGGAGGACCCGCGTCGGCCGGCTCGGCCTCCGGTGCTCCCGACAGCTCGGGCGCAGCCGGAGGCGGCTCGCCGGGAGCCTCGGGGGCACCCCCGGCGAGCCTGGACTCCAGGCACGCGACGAACTGGCCGAGCAGCTTGTCCGACACGTCCTGCATCACCCCACGACCGAACTGCGCGGGCTTGCCGGTGATGGCGAGGTCGGTCAGCACCTCGACGTCGGTGCCCTCCGATCCCTCGCTCATCGACAGGGTCACCTTCGCGCCGGCGGTGCCGTTCCCGCGCTTGTCCTTGCCCTTGGCGTCGACCACGAACCGGTGCGCCGCCTCGTCCTTCTCCACGAACGTGCCGGAGCCGTTGTAGACGAGCGCGATCGGCCCGAGCTTCACCTTGACCGATCCCTGGAACGACTCCTCATCGGCCGACGTCACCGATGCGCCCGGGAAGCACTCGGCGACGGATGCGATGTCGTTGAAGTGCGCCCAGGTCTCGTCGACCGAGGTCGGAACGGTGAACCGGTGGGCGAGGTCCATAGGCTCAGGCTCCCGCGGCCGCGAGCACGGCCCGTCGGGTCAGCACGGTGGCGAGGTGCGCCCGGTAGTCGGCCGCGCCGTTGAGGTCCGACGGCGGGTTCGTGCCTTCCGCCGCCCTGGCGGCAGCCGCGCGTACGGCGTCGTCGGTCGCCGGCTGCCCGGCGAGCGCCTCCTCGACCGCGCGTGCGCGCAGCGGCGTCGACCCCATGTTGGCCAGCCCGACCCGCGCCTCGCTGATCGTGCCGCCGTCGACCTTCACCGCTGCGGCGACCGCCACGATCGGCCACTGGTGCGCGATCCGCACGAACTTCTCGTGGTGCGCGCCCCACCCGGTGTGCTTGGGGACCCGTACCTCGGTCAGCAGCTCGTCGTCGCCGATGGCGGTCTCGAACAGGTCGACGAAGAAGTCCTCCGCCGCGACCGTGCGCGTCCCGTTCTGGCCGGCGATCACGAACTCCGCGCCCAGTGCCAGCGCCGGAGGGCCGAGGTCGCCGCCGGGGTCGGCGTGCGCCAGGGCCCCGCCGAAGGTGCCGCGGTGCCGGATCTGCGCGTCGGCGAGGTGCTCGACCGCCTTGGTGATCAGGGCGGCGTGCTCGGCCACGAGCGGGTTCGAGCCGACGTCGGCGTGCGTGGTGGTCGCGCCGATGACGATGGCGTCGCCGTCGTCGCGCACGCCACGCATCGAGTCGATCCGGCCGATGTCGATCACGACCTCGGGGGCGTTCAGCCGCATCCGCAGGATCGGCAGCAGGCTCTGGCCACCGGCCATCACCTTGGCGTCGTCGCCGTGCTCGGCGAGCGCGGCCAGCGCCTCCTCGACCGAGGTCGGCGACACGTAGTCGAACTGTGCCGGGATCATGCGCCGGCTCCTTCCGTGCTCGCACGGCCCGATTCGTCGGTATCGAAGTGCGGCATCGCCGCCCCTTCCGTGGCGCCACCGGCGCCCGCCTCGTTGATCGCGCGCCACACCCGCTCGGGCGTGCACGGCATCACCACGTCGTTGACGCCGAACTGGCGGATCGCGTCGACGATCGCGTTGACCACGGCGGGGGTCGAGGCGATGGTGCCGGCCTCGCCGACGCCCTTCGTGCCGAGCGTGTTGGTCGTCGACGGCGACGTGGTGTGGTCGATGTCGAAGCTGATCGTGTCGGCCGCGGTCGGCAGCAGGTAGTCGACGAACGACCCGGACACGAGCGTCCCGGCATCGTCGTACACCGCCTCCTCCCACAGCGCCTGCGCGATCCCCTGCACCAGGCCGCCGTGCACCTGACCGGAGACGATGAGCGGGTTGATGATGTTGCCGATGTCGTCGCAGCAGACGTACTTGCGCATCTTCACCGCGCCGGTCTCGGTGTCGACCTCCATCGCGCACAGGTGGGTGCCGTGCGGGAAGTTGAAGTTCACCGGGTCGTACGTCGCATCCGAGTCGAGCGTCGGCCTCGACCCCGTCGGGCAGGTTGTGGGCGGCGAACACGGCGGTGGAGAGCTCGCCGATCGCCATCCCCTGGTCGGTCCCCTTGACCTGGAACCGGCCCTGGGTGAACTCGAGGTCGTCGACCGACGCCTCGAGCAGGTGAGCCGCGATCGGCCGGGCCTTCTCGATCACCTTGTCCACTGCCCGGACCAGTGCCTCACCACCGACCACCAGCGAGCGCGATCCGTAGGTGTCGTAGCCCTTGGGGGCGACCTGGGTGTCGCCGTGCAGCACCTCGATGTCGTCGAAGTCGACGCCCAGGCGGTCGGCCACGATCTGGCTGAACGCGGTCTCGTGGCCCTGGCCGTGGGCGGACGCGCCCGTGACCACCTCGACCTTGCCGGTCGGCAGCATGCGCACGCTCGCGTGCTCCCAGCCGCCGGCTCCGTAGTCGAGGGATCCGAGCACCCTGCTCGGCGCCAGGCCGCACATCTCCGTGAACGTCGAGACGCCGAGTCCGAGCTGGACCGGGTCGTTCGCGTCGCGGCGCCGCTTCTGCTCGGCGCGGAGCTCGTCGTACCCGAACATCTCCTTGGCCCGCGCGGTCGCCGCCTCGTAGTTGCCGGAGTCGTACTCCAGCCCGCACACCGTCGTGAACGGGAACTCCTCGTGCTTGATCCAGTTCTTCTCGCGGATCTCGAGGGGGTCCACCCCGACCTCGACGGCGAGCTCGTCCATGATCCGCTCGATGGCGTACGTCGCCTCCGGGCGGCCGGCGCCGCGGTACGCGTCGGTCCAGGTCTTGTTGGTGAGCACCGTCTGCACCTGGAAGTGGTACGCCGGGAACTTGTAGATCGCGTTGTACATGAACGCACCGAGCACCGGTACGCCGCCTCCGACGAGCGAGACGTACGCGCCCAGGTCGGCCAGCAGCTCGACCTTGAACCCGGTGACCGTGCCGTCCTTCTCCGCCGAGAGGGTCAGCTTCTGCCACTGGTCGCGCCCGTGGTGGCCGGAGACGAGCGACTCGGACCGGGTCTCGGTGTACTTCACCGGCTTCTGGAGCCGACGAGCGACGGCCCAGGCGATGAACTCCTCGGGCGTCGTCTGGAGCTTGCCGCCGAACCCGCCACCGACGTCGGGGGCGATCACCCGGATCTTCGACTCGGGTACGCCGGTCGTGGCCGCGAGCGCGAACCGCAGGATGTGCGGGATCTGCGTGGCCGACCACATCGTCATCTGCTCCGACGTCGGGTCGACGACGACGGAGCGCGGCTCCATGAACGCCGGGATCAGGCGCTGCTGGCGGTACTCGCGCTCGATCACGATGCCGTCGCCGCGCGCCTTCTCGATCGCCTCGTCGACGTTGCCGCCGGTGCCGGCCTCGCCCGAGTTGAACACCCACAGGGCGGACTTGTTGGTGCCGAGGTCCGGGTGCGCGAGCACCTCGTCGGCCGCCGCCGCCTTCAGGTCGAGCGCCGCCGGGAGCTCCTCGTAGTCCACGTCGACCAGCTCGGCGGCGTCGCGCGCCTCGGCCGGCGTACGCGCGATGACGCAGGCGACGATCTCGCCGGCGAACGCGACCCGGTCGCCCGGCATCGGCAGGTGCGTCGGCGCCTTCTGGTCCGGGGTGATCGGCCAGGCGTTGATGTTGACGCCCTGCGACTCACCGAGGTCGGCTGCCGGTGAGTACGTCGACCACGTTGCGCGAGGCCTTGGCCGCGCTGGTGTCGATGTTGGTGATCTTCGCGTGGGCGAACGGGCTGCGCACCATGGCCATGTGCAGCATCCCGGGCAGGGTGATGTTGTCGGTCCAGCGGGTGCGGCCGGTGATCAGCCGCTGGTCCTCCTTGCGCCGGCGGTCGCGGCCGATCTCGGCCTGCTGGCGCTCCTGGGTGGCGGTCATGCCTTCGCCCCCTCGGTGCTGCCGGCGGCGTGCTGCACGGCCCGGACGATGTTGTGGTAGCCGGTGCAGCGGCACAGGTTGCCCTCGAGCCCGAGCCGGATCTCCGCTTCCGACGGGTTCGGGTTGTCGTTGAGCAGGTCGATGCTCTGCATGATCATCCCCGGTGTGCAGAAGCCGCACTGCAGCCCGTGGCACTCCCGGAACGCCTCCTGCACCGGATGCAGGGTCCCGTTGCTCGACAGCCCTTCGACAGTGGTGACCTCACTCCCGTCGGCCTGGACGGCGAGCATGTTGCAGGACTTCACGCTCGTCCCGTCGAGGAGGACCGTGCAGGCGCCGCAGTTGCTGGTGTCGCAACCGATGACGGTGCCCGTCTTGCCGAGCTTCTCGCGCAGGTACTGCACGAGCAGCATGCGGGGTTCGACGTCGTCGGAGACCTGGGCTCCGTCGACGGTGACGTTGATCCGGACCATGGGTGCTCCTCGCAGGGTGGAATGACCTGTGACGGGGCTCACGCTAGGCCGCGAGGGTTGGGGAAAGGTTGGCCCGGAGACCGGCTGCTCCAGCCCGGCTAGACGTCAGCGTCTGGCGACGGCGAGACGGCCCTTGAGCAGGGGCTTCACCGGGTGGTCCATGGTGCCCAGGGTGGCCAGGCAGACCTCGACGACCTCGGCGTCGTACGGCGCCAGCTCGCTGTAGCGGAGCACCGCCGCGGGGTCCGGATCGGCGAGCAGCGCCTCGCGCACGCTGACCGCGAGGTACTCCGCGAGCTCGACCAGCGCGGGGGCGTTGGTGCCGGGCAGCAGGTCGCCGTCGTACGCCGCGATCGCGCCGCGTACGTCGCCGCGGCGGAGCAGCCCGAGGACCTCGTCGACGTCGGTCCGCGCCGGCAGGGTCAGCCGGTACGGGCGCGACGCGAGCTGGCCCCCGAGGGCGTGGCGGAGGTGGGACACCTCGGCCTTCAGCGTGCTGGTCGTGACCGACTGGTCGCCGTACACGAGGGCGTGGAGGTGCTCGAGGGTCAGTCCCTCGGGATGCATGGTCAGCAGGGCGAGGACCTCGGTCTGGCGGCGGTTGAGCAGCAGCCGCTGGCCGTCGAGCCATGCCTCGGCGGTGCCGAGCAGCGACAGCACCAGCCCGGGCTCGTCGTGGTAGACGTGCGAGCGCGCGGTCCCCCATCGCTGCGAGCTCGGCATCGCCGTCTCGATCAGGCGCGCCATCACCCGGGCCGTGGCCAGCCCGATCGGGTGCGTGCGGTCCCACGTCGTGGAGAGGTCGATGACGCCGATCTGCTCGCCGCTGACCGGGTCGTGCAGCGGGGCGGCCCAGCACACCCAGTTGTGCACCATCGCCGCGAAGTGCTCGGCGCTGAAGACCATCGAGGACTCGCCGGTGCGGTTGGAGATCGCGAGCGCGTTGGTGCCGACGCTGGCCTCGTCCCAGCGGCCGGCCGGCACGAAGTTCACGGTCTCTGCCTTGCGCCGCATCACGCGGCCGCCGTACGTCCAGAGGATCCGGGCGTCGGCGTCGGTGATCGCGATGACCAGGTCGCCGTCCTCGGCCGTACGCCGCAGCTCGTTCTCGACCCGCTCGACGGCCATCTGGAGCGGAGAGTCGCGCCAGTACGCCGTGGTGTCGCCCTCGTCGGCGAGGGGTGCCTCACCGACGTCGGGGGTGACCGCCGCGCCGGAGAGCTCCCAGCTGCGCAGGATCTCGGGGCGCACGAGGGGCGACGCCTCGTCGCCCAGCTCGACGAAGCTGGTCCAGGCGCGCACGGCGTCGTGCCTGCGTGCCTGCAGCTCCTCGCGCGCCTTCGTCATCAGCCGTCCTGTCGGTGGCCCGTCGATGGATGTGCGGCCACGGTAGCCCCGATGTGGTGACGGCGGAACAGGAAGCGGGCGGTCTGGGCCACCCCGGGGGTCGACTCATCAGGTTGAGGTATTGCCGCGGCCATCCGCCGTGGCGCGGACCACGGTTTCGTACCTTCGACAGTGGACAGGCTCCAGGCAACCGGGGCGTTCTGCGAGGAGGCGGCGATGACCACGCACAAGCAGCCGACCGGCCACGTTCAGGGCATCCGACTCATCGAGCGGCGCGGCCCGTCCGGTCAGAAGGGCAGCGAGTACGACTGGCCGCAATCGCCCCTCCTCGAGCTGTGGGCCCTGCGGGTGCAGCTGGACGCGGCCTGCCGCAAGGGCGAGGCACGGCAGGGGTGGATCCCGTGCCGGGTCGTCCGCCGCGTCCTCGGCGTACCCGCCTGAGGCTCCGGCTCCTGCTCAGGCGTCGAGCTGGCGGCGCAGGAACCGCACGGTGCGCTCGATGGAGTCCTGCCAGCGCGGGACGAACGAGTGCATCTCGCCCTGGTAGACCTCGAGCTGCGCGTCCACCCCGGCCTTCCGGAGCAGACGGTGGGTGGTGGGCGCCCACCGGAACGGGCAGGACTCGTCGTCGGTGCCGTGGTGCATGAGCACCGGCTCGGTGATCCGGTCGAAGAACGTGCGGGGTGAGAGGTCGCGGTAGAACTCGCGGCGACTCCTGGGGCGTGCCGAAGCGGTCGAACATGGCCTGCGCGGCCTCGGGGCGGTTCGGGACCGTGAAGTGGTTGAGGTTGTCGAGGAAGCGCGAGCTGACCGACGCGTAGACCACGGCCGCGTCGACCAGCCCGGGCCGGGCGACGAGCGCGTCGAGGGTGACGCCGCCGCCCATCGACCGTCCGAGCATGGCCATCTGGTCGGCGTCGACGTACGGCTCCTTGCGCAGGGCGCGGACGGCGTTGATCGCGTCCTCGGCGTACCCGAGCCGGCTCTCGCGGTCCAGTGGGGCGGCCGGGTCGGAGCTCGGCGTGGCCGCGGTAGTCGGTGTGCAGCACGACGAAGCCCGCGCGCGCCAGCCAGTCCTGCTCGCGCGCGAGGCCCTGGCCGGTGACGTAGATCGACGGCTCGATGTAGCCGTGGTTGAGCACGATCCCGGGGAACGGGCCCTTGCCGGTCGGGACGATGCAGCACGCCGGAGACGGTCACGTCGCCGCTGCGGTAGGTGACGGCGTGGCGGGTGTAGGCGTCGGCGGTGCCGAGCAGGCCCTGGCGCACGATCCGTGTCGGGCCGAGGTCCTTGCGCATCAGCGCGGGCAGGGAGACGCGGTGGTTGACCGGCGGCAGGGTCTCCTCGGGCTCGGCCGGTTCCTCGGCGGCGGGCTCCTCGGTGGGGGTGGCGCTCGGACTCGAGGTGGTGGGGGCGTTCGACGACGACGGGTCGGGCTCGGCCGTCGGGTCCGCGGACGTGCAGGCGGCCAGCAGGACCAGGGTCGCCACCGGCCAGGCTCCCCGTAGCACGCTCAGCCGATCCCGGACCGCTCGTGGTGGATCCGGCCGTCGGTGCCGGCCAGCCGCCCGCCCGAGCCGCCCCACTGCCCCGCGATGATCTCGGCGGCGATGCTGATCGCCGTCTCCTCGGGGGTGCGGGCGCCGAGGTCGAGCCCGATCGGGCTGGAGAGGTGGGCGATCTCGTCCTCGGTCAGGCCGGCCTCGCGGAGCCGGGCGAGCCGGTCGTCGTGGGTACGCCGTGAGCCCATGGCGCCGACGTACGAGACCTCGGGCAGGCGGAGCGCCACCTCGAGCAGGGGTACGTCGAACTTGGGGTCGTGGGTGAGCACGGTGATGACCGTGCGCCGGTCGATCCGGCCGGCCTCGACCTCGGCCTCGAGGTAGCGGTGCGGCCAGTCGACGACCACGTCGTCGGCCTCCGGGAACCGGGTGTTGGTCGCGAAGACCGGCCGGGCGTCGCAGACAGTGACGTGGTAGCCGAGGAACGCCCCGACCCGGGCCACCGCCGCCGCGAAGTCGATCGCCCCGAACACCAGCATCCGCGGCTTCGGCGCGAACGCCCACACGAACACCCGCATCCCCTCGCCCCGGCGCTCCCCGTCGGGTCCGTAGGTCAGCGTCGCGTTGTGCCCGGCCGCCAGCAGCCCCAACGTGTCGTCGCGGACGGCGTCGTCGGCCCGCTGCGACCCGAGTGAGCCGGATAGTCCGAGACGTTTGGGTTGCTCAGAGTCTGTCGATCCCCAGCCAAAACGTCTCGGACTATCCCGATCCGGGCGGACGATCAGCCGCCGGCCGAGCCAGGCCGGGTCGGGGTGCTCGATGACGGTGGCGACGGCGACCGGGCGGCCGGTCTCGATGTCCTCGGCGATCTCCTCGAGCTCGGGGAACGTCTCCTGGTTCACCTTCTCGACGTACACGTCGAGGATCCCGCCGCAGGTGAGGCCGACGGCGAACGCCTCGTCGTCGGAGACGCCGTACCGCTCGAGCACGGGGGTGCCGTCGCCGACGACCTCCTGGGCGAGCTCGTAGACCGCGCCCTCGACGCAGCCGCCGGAGACCGACCCGACCGCCGAGCCGTCGGGGCCGACCAGCATCGACGCACCGGCGGGGCGGGGGGCCGACTGGAAGGTGGCGACGACGGTGCCGACCCCGATCGTCTGGCCGTCGCGCCACCACTTCATCAGCTCGGGAAGGACCTCACGCACGGGACACCAGCTCCGACAGCTCGGCGAACGTCGCCAGCGAGTGGCCGGCCACGAAGTCGTCGACGTACGGCAGTGCGGCGATCACGCCCTGCTGGACCGGCTCGTACCCGGCCTTGCCGCGGTGCGGGTTGACCCACACGACGCGGTGCGCGATCCGCTGCAGCCGCGCCATCTGGGCCGCCAGCAGCGCGGGGTCGCCGCGCTCCCATCCGTCGCTGAACACCACGACCACGGCGCCGCGCGCCAGTCCGCGCTGGCCCCACCGGTCGAGGAAGAACCGCAGCGTCTCGCCGAGCCGGGTGCCACCCGACCAGTCCGGCACGGTCGCGCCGGCCGCGACCAGGGCTCGCTCGGCGTCGCGCACCCGCATCGCCCGGGTCAGGTGGGTGAGCCGGGTGCCGAGGGTGAACGTCTCCACCCGACCGCGCGTGGACCCGGCCGAGACGGCCTGGGTGAACCGGTGGGCGAGCCGCAGCAGCGCGTCGGCGTACCCGCTCATCGAACCGGAGACGTCGATCAGCAGCACGACGCGGCGCGGTCGGCTGCCGCGCCGGCGCCACGCGATGTCGCCGGGCTCGCCCATCCGGCGCAGGCGTGCTGCGGAGCGTGCGGGACGCGTCGAGGTCGCCGCGGTGCCACGCCTGGTGCCGGGCGGTACGCCGGATCGGCGGGCGCGGACGCAGGGTCGCGAACATCGCGGCCAGCCGCGCCTTCTCGCCGGTCGTCATCGCCGCCGACGTCGCGGTGCCGGAGCACCTCGGCCGCGCTGGCCATCGCCCGGACCACCTCGTCGGCGTCGTCACCGGAGCCGGTGCCGTCCTCGGAGGTCGGCAGCCCGGAGGCGGAGAAGCTCGGCGTCGAGGTGCGCCGGCCGCGTGCGGGGCAGCCCGTCGCGGGCGTTGAAGTAGGCCTCGAAGACCTGGTCGTAGCGCTCGAGGTCGTCGGGCCCGGCGCACAGCGTCGCCCGGCCGGCGAGGTACGTCGCCCGCTGGTCGTCGAGCCCGAGCGTCGCGACGGCAGCGAGGAAGCCGTGGGCGCGGTCCTGGGTGACCGGGACGCCGGCGGCGCGCAGCGCGCGGCCGAACCCGAGCAGTATCTCGTCGGGTCCACGGGTCGTGGTGGGGGTCATGGGGCGAGCATCCGGTCGAGGGCCTGCTTCACGCGGTCGCTGTCCTCGCGGTACTTCACCAGCGCGCCCAGGGTCGCGGAGGCCGCTCGCGAGGTCGATCTCGTCGGTGCCGAGGTGGTGGAGCGCGCGCGCCCAGTCGAGGGTCTCGGCCACGCCCGGGGGCTTGAGCAGGTCGGGGCCGGTCGCGCAGCTGCTGCACCAGCCCGACGACCTGGCCGGCCAGCTTCTCGCTGACCTCCGGCGCCCGCGACCGCACGATCTGCACCTCGCGCTCGAGGCCGGGGTGGTCGATCCAGTGGTAGAGGCAGCGCCGCTTGAGGGCGTCGTGCAGCTCGCGGGTGCGGTTGGAGGTGAGGACGACGATCGGCGGCACGGCGGCGCGGACGGTGCCGAGCTCCGGGATCGTCACCTGGTACGTCGAGAGCACCTCGAGCAGGAACGCCTCGAACTCGTCGTCGGCCCGGTCGACCTCGTCGACCAGCAGCACCGTCGGTGCCTGCTGGAGCGCCTGCAGCACCGGCCGCGCCAGCAGGAACCGGGCGTCGTACAGGCTCTTCTCGGCCTCCTCGACGTCGGCCCCGCCGGCGGCCTCGAGCGCCCGCAGATGCAGGATCTGCCGCGGGAAGTCCCAGTCGTAGAGCGCCTGCGTCGCGTCGATGCCCTCGTAGCACTGCAGCCGGACCAGCGGCAGCTCGAGCGCCTCCGCCAGCGCCTCGGCGAGCGCGGTCTTGCCGGTGCCGGGCTCACCCTCGAGCAGCAGCGGCCGCTGCATCGTCAGCGCGAGGTAGGCGACCGTCGCCAGCGAGTCGTCGCAGAGGTAGCCGGTCGCCCCGAGGCGCTGCTCGATCGCGGCGACGGAGTCCATGCCCTCAAGGCTACTCAGCGCCCCGTTGGTTCAAGGTTGGACTATCGACATCGCGCCCCGTCGCCAGGTCCCCGCACTCGACGAGGACGACGTCGTGGGTGGCGAGGTAGTCGCGGGCCCCGCGGTCGCCGGTGGCCGCGTCGGCGACCCCCGCCCAGTGGTGGCGGCCGAGCAGGACCGGATGGCCGGGCACTCCGTCGTACGCCGCCCGGGCGAGGAGGTCGGGATCGGCGCCGGCCGCGGCGACCCGGCGCACGACGTCGGCCGACACGTCCGGCAGGTCCACCAGGGAGACCAGGACCGCGGCGGCGTCCGAGGCCACCTGAGCGGTCAGCCCGGCCCGCAGCGACTCCCCCATCCCCTCGGCCCAGCGATCGGCGACGACCGCGCGGACCTGGCCCCGGTCCAGCAGCGCGCGGGCGCGCTCGGCCTCGGCGCCGAGCACCACCGTCACCGCGTCACACCCGCCGTCGCGGAGCACGCGCGACCGACCGCAGCAGCCACGACGTGCCGTCGTCGTCGCGCACCAGCGCCTTCGGGCGTGCCCATCCGGGTACCCGCGCCGGCGGCGAGCAGGAGTCCGTGCAGGCTCACGCAGCACAGCCTTCCAGAGGCTGCCCGCGAGGGTGCGTTCAGCCCGTGAAGGCGTCGCCGTAGACCGCCGCGAGCGAGCCGGAGTACGGCGCACTGAAGCCGCACACCAGCAGCGCACCCTCGTCGTTGGCGGCCACGAGGTAGCGTCCGCCGTCCTCGAAGCGGACCGCCATCAGCAGCTTCTGGATCTGCTCGCTGGGCGCCGCGACCGTGACCACGTCGGTCGGCTCGCCGGCGTACCAGTGCGTGGGCGCGATCGTCACCAACCCGTCGGAGATCGGACTCCACGGTCCCGTCGAACGCGACCGGCGCCGACGACAGGAGCTGCGCGTTCGGCGGCGCGCACCGGGCGGTGTAGGCCTCCGACCCGGGCGCGGTCAGCTCGGTGACCGTGGGGTCGCTGGACCCGGGATCCGAGCCGGTGTCGGAGGTCGGGTCGGAGCCGGCGACCGGACCGGACGGGTCGTCGGAACCGCTCAGACCGTTGACCACCGCGAACACTCCGACGCCCGCGATGATGACCGCCGCCGCGGCCGCCACGAGCCAGGTGAGCGGGCTGCGGTTGTGGGTCCCGCTCTCGCGCGACTCGGTCAGCACGTCGTTGCTCATGGTGTCCTCCAGGAGTCGGGCCACCCGCGCGGGGTCGGCCGGCGGCAGGGAGGACGCCGGGTCCGCCGCGCGCAGGCGGGCGTCGAGGTCGTCGTCGTCCTGCTGGGTCACCGGTTCCTCCCTTCTCTCGACTCCTCATGTCCGGCCGGCTCCTCGTTCTTTCGCAGCTGCTCCCGGAGCCGCTCGCGGGCCCGGTGGAGCCGGATGCTGACCGCGTTGGCGGTGATGTCGAGGACGGTCGCGATCTCGCTCGGGGTCAGCTGCTCCCACGCCCACAGGCGGAGCAGCTCGGCGTCGTCGGGTCGCAGCGCCGCCATCGCCGCCGCCAGCTCCGGGTCCGCTGCGTCGGGGCCGGGCACGGTCGCGGCGGGCGGGTCGACGACGGCGATCTTCGCGGCCAGGCGCTCCTGGCGGCGGCCGCTGCGCTCGGCGTTCGCGAGGCAGTTGCGCGCCACGCCGTACGCCCAGGGCAACGCCTCGTCCGGTACGTCGTCGAGCCGGCGCCAGCAGACCAGCAGCGTGTCGGCCAGCACGTCCTCGGCCGTGGCCGGGTCGGTACGGCGGGCCAGGAACCGCCGCAGCGGCTCGATCAGCCCCGGTGCCAGGCCCTCGAAACGGGCCTGTCGCTCGTCGATGGACACGCTCCTCACGTTGTCACATGTCCAGACCGGGGCCGTTCCTTTCGACCGGTGTGTGGAATTCGGCGGTCGACCCCGAAATGACACTGACCCGCCCGAAGTTCGGGCGGGTCAGTGGGTGAATCAGGGACAGCTGACCTGGTTTCGAGACGGTCGCACGTCCCGCGCTGTCGCGCGGTGCGTGCCGAGCGCTCCTCAACCTGGCACCTGCTCACCTGCCCGAGCGAGCTCGGCCAGGTGGGTGCTCAGAAGTCCATGCCGCCCATGCCGCCCGACGGGTCGCCCATCGGCGGGCCGGCCTTCTCGGGCTTGTCGGCGACGACGGCCTCGGTGGTGAGGAAGAGCGCCGCGATGGAGGCTGCGTTCTGCAGCGCCGAGCGGGTCACCTTGGCGGGGTCGAGGATGCCGGCACCGATCATGTCGACGTACTCGCCGGTGGCCGCGTTGAGACCGTGACCGGCCTTCAGGCCGCGCACCTTCTCCGCCACGACGCCGCCCTCGAGGCCGGCGTTGATCGCGATCTGCTTGAGCGGGGCCTCGGTGGCCGCGCGGACGATGTTGGCACCAGTGGCCTCGTCGCCCACGAGCTCGAGCTTCTCGAACGCCGCGTCGGCAGCCTGCACCAGGGCCACGCCGCCGCCGGCGACGATGCCCTCCTCGACGGCCGCCTTCGCGTTGCGAACGGCGTCCTCGATGCGGTGCTTGCGCTCCTTCAGCTCGACCTCGGTGGCCGCGCCGACCTTGATCACCGCGACACCGCCGGCCAGCTTGGCCAGGCGCTCCTGCAGCTTCTCGCGGTCGTAGTCGGAGTCCGACTTCTCGATCTCGGCGCGGATCTGGTTGACCCGGCCCTCGATCTGGGCGCCGTCGCCCGCACCCTCGACGATGGTGGTCTCGTCCTTGGTGATGACGACCTTGCGGGCCTGGCCGAGCAGCTCGACGCCGGCGTTCTCGAGCTTGAGGCCGACCTCCTCGCTGATGACCTGGCCACCGGTCAGGATCGCGATGTCCTGCAGCATGGCCTTGCGGCGGTCACCGAAGCCCGGAGCCTTGACGGCGACGGACTTGAAGGTGCCGCGGATCTTGTTGACGACCAGCGTGGACAGGGCCTCGCCGTCGACGTCCTCGGCGATGATGACCAGCGGCTTGCCGGACTGCATGACCTTCTCGAGCAGCGGCAGCAGGTCCTTGACCGAGGAGACCTTGGAGTTCGCGATCAGGACGTAGGGGTCCTCGAGCACGGTCTCCATGCGCTCCGGGTCGGTGACGAAGTACGCCGAGATGTAGCCCTTGTCGAAGCGCATGCCCTCGGTGAGCTCGAGGTCGAGCCCGAAGGTGTTCGACTCCTCGACGGTGATGACGCCTTCCTTGCCGACCTTGTCCATCGCCTCGGCGATGATCTCGCCGACGGTGGTGTCGGCGGCGGAGATCGACGCGGTCGCGGCGATCTGCTCCTTGGTCTCGACGTCCTTGGCCATGCTGAGCAGCTGCTCGGACACGGCGGCGACGGCGGCCTCGATGCCGCGCTTGAGGCCCATCGGGTTGGCACCCGCGGCCACGTTGCGCAGGCCCTCCTTGACCATCGCCTGGGCGAGGACGGTCGCGGTGGTGGTGCCGTCACCGGCGACGTCGTCGGTCTTCTTGGCGACCTCCTTGACGAGCTCGGCACCGATCTTCTCGTAGGGGTCCTCGAGCTCGATCTCCTTGGCGATCGACACACCATCGTTGGTGATGGTGGGCGCGCCCCACTTCTTCTCCAGGACGACGTTGCGGCCCTTGGGGCCGAGGGTCACCTTGACCGCGTCGGCGAGCGTGTTCATGCCACGCTCGAGACCGCGGCGGGCCTCCTCGTCGAAAGCAATCAGCTTCGGCATTTCCTGCCATTCCTCACGCTGTATGAATGTGGCGGTTCGGTGGTTGCCCGCGACGGACGATCCGGCTGACCCGGCGGACCCTTCCCGCCGGCGCTGGTGGACCTCAACCAACCGATCCGTTCTGTCACTCTCATGCTAAGAGTGCCAGCGTCATGTTTAGCACTCGGGGTGGTCGAGTGCAAACAGTTCCGGACCAGCGGACGGGCTCAGTCCCGGCCACCCTCGCGGTACCGCAGCATCGCCTGCCGCCGGTCGGTCAGCTGGAGCTTGGTCAGGATGCTGCTCACGTGGTTGCGAACCGTGATCGGCGAGATGAACAGCCGGTCGCCGATCTGCTGGTTCGTCAGCCCCTCGGCCAAGTGCTGCAGCACCTCGTGCTCACGCGCCGACAGCTCCGGGAAACGAGCGGACGACGGGCTCGGCGACCGTTCGAAGAGCTCGAGCATCCGCGCCGCCAGCGAGGCCCCGAACACCGCGTTGCCGCGAGCGACCGCGCGGACCGCGCTCAGCAGCTCATCGGGACCGGCTCCCTTGACCAGGTACCCCCGGGCGCCCGCCTGGAGCGCGGCCAGGACGTTGGCGTCGTCGTCGTACATCGTCAGCACCAGCACGGCCGCCCGGCCCGTGATCCGACCGGTCGCGGACGAGCCCGTCGAGCTGGGGCATCGAGATGTCCATCAGGACCACGTCGGGGTCCAGTCGCTCCGCGGCCTCCACCCCGGCGAGCCCGTCCTCCGCCTCGCCGACGACCTCGACGTCGTCGGCCTGGCCGAGCGTGAACCTGAGGCCTTCGCGGAACAGCGGGTGGTCGTCCACCAGCAGCACCCGGATCGGCGCGGTCACGCGCGCGCCTCCGCGGTCACGCCCGGGATCGGGAGCCGGGCCGAGACCAGGGTCCCGTCGCCGGTCGAGGTCACCAGGCAGCTGCCGCCCAGCTCCTCGGCGCGTTCGCGCATGGACGACCAGCCGACACCGTCGAGCGCGTGGTCGAAGCCACGTCCACGGTCGGCCACCTCGAGGCACAACCCGTCGGGCGACACCGCGACCCGCAGCGACGCCACACCGACCCCGGCGTGCGCGGCGACGTTCGCCAGCGCCTGGTGGCCGATCCGGTACGCCGCCACCTCGACCGCCGCCGGCACCTCACCGTCGAGGTCCCCGTCGGACGCCAGCTCGATGCCGAGGTCGGCCGCGTCGCGGCGCAGCGCCTCGACGAGGCCGAACTGGTCCAGCGCCGTCGGCCGCAGCTCGCGCGCCACCCGGCGCACGTCGTCGAGCGACTCGCGCGCCGCCTCCTCGAGCCGCGCAGCCGCGCCGCCGTCGGCGATCCCGGGTCCTGCTGCTGGCGAAGGGTTCCGAGCTGCATGGCGATCGCGGCCAGCGTCGGGCCGAGCCCGTCGTGCAGGTCCCGGCCGACCCTCCGGCGCTCCTCCTCCCGGGCGGACACCAGCCGCTGCCTGCTGATGCCGACCTCCTCGGCCAGCGCGATCGCCCCGACCGCCAGGCCGCCGTGGCGGGCCAGCGCCTCGAGGAGCCGCGCGTCGTCGTCGCGCCAGCGGCGTTCGGGTGGCACCGCCACCGTCACCACGCCGATCTCCGCGCCGGCGGACGAGAGGGGGACCGTCACGTCGTCGGCCACCAGGGGACGCCTCCCCCACTCGCGCGCACGCGTCGCCGGCCGAGACCAGCTGCCCATGGCACGCGCAGGGACACGACGAGCGACCGGGCCACCTCGGTGACGGCCTGCGCCCGGGTACCGCACCCGTTCCGTCGACGCGGTGAGCCGCGAGACGGCGGTGTACGGGTCGCCGCGCTCGCCGTACACGAGGCGCGTGACCCATCGCAGGAGCCGAGCGCGGACGGGCAGCAGGGCCAGGGTCAGCACGGCGACCAGCAGCCCGACCGCGGCCGGCTCCAGCTCCGACCCGGCTGCGGCCGCCGCGGCCGCCAGGGTGACGTACAAGCCGGTGACCAGCGGCGGTCAGGACGGTGAAGACCACCGCGTGGTGCACGACGTACTCGATCTCGCGGCGGGGTCCGAGCACGGTCGCGACGACGACGGCGACGAGCAGGACGGTGCCCACGATGTCGAGGGCGTCGGCCAGTGCCGGCCACGCGAGGTGCCCCAGACCCAGCAGGACGGCAAAAGCTCCGGCGGCGAGCAGCAGGGTCACGAGCCGACGGCGCTCAGCCGCGCCTGCGCCCACGACCCGATGCGCGAACGCCAGCGGCACCAGGAGCAACGGGAGCTGCAGCACGACGAGGTCGAGGGTCGCGACCTGGTCGGCCCAGGCGGTAGGCAGCAGTCCCACCGGGTTCGGCAGCCCGCCGACCGACGCCGAGAGCGAACCCTCGGGCGCGCCGACCGGGCCCTCCTGCAGGCAGAAGACGGTGATCACGACCAGCTGGATGCAGACGACGACGGCGACCACCGGACGCCAGCGCGCCGAGGGCAGGCGGCCGTCGGGGAGCAGGAGCAGGGCCAGGAGCGCGCACGGCACCAGGTACGCCGAGCCCCGGTCGACGAACCAGGCCGACCAGGCGACGCCCGTCGACTCGACACCGCCGACCTCCACGTGCGCGCTTGCGAGCCCGATCCCGACGAAGAAGAGGGCCACCGCGAGCAGCAGCCAGCCGGTGGCCTGGCGCGGTCTCGCGGCGGCGATCAGCACGCCCGGTGCGACGAACACGAGGGGCAGCACCAACGGTTTCCACGGCACGCTCTCACCCGCGGCGACGAACACCGACGCCGCGACCGCCGTCGCGAGCACGGCCAGCACGCCGGACACCCAGGCGACCAGGGTGGTCCGGCGACCAGCCCGGACAGCCGCCCCCATGGCCTCAGTATGGGCCGCGGGGACGGCTGCCGGGTGCGACTTCACGCGGATACCGACCCCCGCCAGGTCGCCCAAGGCATCCGCATGAGTCGCGCCCCCATCCAGCACCAGCCGACCGCGAGCAGCAGGTGTGGCTCCAGTGCGCCGTACGACGGGAGGAAGAAGTCCCACACGAGGAACGCGATCACCGCCGCGCACGCCCAGCGCGAGAACTGCCCGCTGCGCCAGGCGGCGATCGTCAGCAGGAGCAGGCCGAGGAACGATCCGAGCAGGTGCGGCAGGAGTGCGGTGAGCAGCACGCCCGGGTCCTCGAGGTAGGCGTCGTTCAAGGCCTGCGCGTCGGCGACCGACAGCGCGCCAGGCGCGACGGTCCCGCTCACGTAGCCCAGCGCGAGCACGTTGTGGAACCCCCACATGCCCCAGACCAGGAGCGGAAGCGCGACCACGGTGAGTCGCGGCGCTCGCCAGCGGGTGACCTGGGCCAGGCCGAGCAGCCCGAGAGGCATGACCAGCGCGCTCACCAGGAGCAGGGTCTGCTCGAACCGCTGGACGGCCTCGTGGGTGGCCCCCCAGGCAATCTGTTCGTCGAAGGACATGTCGCCGACGAGGACGCCGAAGAGGTACTGCGGCAGGCCGTTGAGCAGTCCGGCCGCCACGAGGCAGGCGCCGGCCGTGACCTGCACGAGGCGTGAGTACGGCGGCGCCGTGCGGTCGCTGGTCGTGTCGGGTGTCGTGGTGGAAGTCGTCATGGCCCCACCATCGGGCCGGGGACGGGACGGACGCATGGTGCAGACGACCCAATCGGCGTACCACTCAGCCCAGCCGGGCAGCCACCAGGTCGGCGAACGGAGCGGCGTTCTCCGGCACCACGTCGAGGTACAGCCCCGGCTCGACCAGCTCGAGCTCGCTCACCGCCAGCCGGCCGTCGGCGAGGCGCATCATGTCGACCCGCCCGTAGTCGAGGGGTACGCCGAGCACCCGCTCGGCCACGGCCATCCCGGCCCGGGCCAGCTCGGCCGACTCCGCCCGGATCGGGACCGCGCGGGAGCTGCCGCCGAACTCCTCGTGCACCCGGACCTCGTCACCCGCGGGCAGCTTGTCCACCTGCGAGACGGCCCGGCCGTCGAGGACGAACAACGAGCTCTCACCCTCGGTCCGGACCGACTCGACCAGCGGCTGCACGACCCACGGTCCGGCGGTGAGCCCGTCGAGGCGCGGGTCGTCGGGGCGATCGGCCACGACGACGCCGACCCCGCTGGCGCCGACCCGCGGCTTGACCACGGCGCTGCCGAACCGGCGTACGGCGTCCTCGATCGCGTCGCGGTCGTCTGCCAGGACGGTCGGGACGACCGGCGGTCCCTGGTCGCGGTCGGCGAGGTCGACGAGGCCGGCGAGATAGGCCTTGTCGACGTTCCACGCGAAGACGTCGGCGCCGTTCAGCATCGTGGTCGCCGGCCTCGACCTCGCCGCGCCCAGCGCACGAAGGCGTCGTGGCGGGGCACGTAGTCCCAGGTCGAGCGGACGGCCACCAGGTCGGCGGCCGCCCAGTCGACGTCCGGGTCGTCCCAGCTCGCCCAGCGAGCGTCGATGCCTCGGTCGGCCAGCTCGCGGTCGAGCACCGGCGCGGCCGGCTCGCCGTCGGGCCAGGCGGCACAGGTCGCGAGCAGGACGGAGGGCACGCGGGCACCCTACGGCCCGCGGGTGGGAGGGCACCCGCGGGCCGGAGGCCGTTCAGCTGCTGTCGCGGACCACCAGGTGAGCCGGCAGGATCCGCGGCTGCGGCGGCTCGTCGGGGTGGGCCATCGCGTGCAGCAGGAGCGAGACCATCTCGTGCCCCATGCGTTCGGGCGACTGGTGCACGGTGGTGAGCGGCGGGTGCGTCGACTGGGCGAGCGGCGCGTCGTCGAACCCGACCACCGAGACGTCCTCGGGCACCTTGCGACCCGCCTCGTGCAGCACCCGCAGGGCGCCCGCCGCCATCAGGTCGTTGGCACAGAAGACGCCGTCGACGTCGGGGGCCCGCGACGAGCAGGTTGCGCATCCCCGCCTCCCCGCTCTCCTGGCCGAAGTCGCCGTGGACCACGAGGCGCTCGTCGACCTGGACGTCGACGGCGGCGAGTCCGTCGCGGTAGCCCTGGAGGCGGGTCCGGCCGGCCACCATGTCGGGCGGGCCGGCGATGGTGGCGATCCGGCGACGTCCGCGGTGGACGAGGTGGTCGACGGCCAGCCGGGCTCCGAGCACGTTGTCGACGTCGACGAACGCCGACGTCCATGTTGTCGGGGCCGCGGCCGCCCAGGACGACGGGCAGCCCACGCGAGCGGATCCGCTGCGGCAGCCGGTCGTCGTCGTGGAGCGAGATCAGCAGCACGCCGTCGACGTGCTGGCGGGTGAGGTAGTCGTCGAGGTGTCCGCGCCGCTGCGCCTGCGCGAGCATCAGCACCAGCTGCAGGTTGCCGTCGGCCAGGGCGCTGCTGATGCCCCGGATCACCCCGGCGAAGAAGGGCTCGCCGAAGACCCGCTCCTCGGACTCCGCGATCACCAGGGCGACCGCGTCGGTGCGCTGGGTGACCAGGGCGCGGGCGGCCGGGTTGGGGACGTAGCCGAGCTGGGCGATCGCCTCCTCCACGGCCTGGCGCGCCCGGTCGGAGACCTTCGCCCCGCCGTTGATCACCCTGGAGGCGGTGCCGCGGCCGACGCCGGCCAGCGCCGCGACCTCCTCCAGCGTGGGGCGGGTGCGAGGAGGCCGGCTCATGGGCTCAGTATGCCGTCGCGATGAGCGCGCATCAGGCCGCTGTACCAGTGCCCGCTGGCCTTCGTCGTACGTCGCTGCGAGGCGAAGTCGACGTGCACCAGACCGAACCGCATGGCGTAGCCCTCGGCCCACTCGAAGTTGTCGAGGAGCGACCACGCGAAGTACCCCGCGACGTTGGCTCCGTCCTCGATCGCGCGCGCGCTGGCGGCGAGATGGTCGGTGAGGAACGCCAGCCGCTCGGGGTCGTCCACCGAACCGTCGGCGCCGACCTGGTCGGGCCAGGCCGAGCCGTTCTCGGTCACGTAGATCGGCAGCGGCGTGTAGTCACGCGTCACCCGGGTGAGCACCTCGGTCATCCCGTCGGGATCGACCTCCCAGTCGCTGGCGGTGCGGGCCAGGCCGCGGCCGACGAACTCGGCGTCGTTGCTGCCCGGGTACGCCGAGCCCCGCACGTTGTGCCGGGTGTAGTAGTTGACGCCGACGAAGTCGAGCGGCGTCGCGATGGTCGCCAGGTCACCGTCGCGGACCAGGTCGTCCGCCATGAGCGGGCCGAGGTCGGCCACGACGTCGGCGGGGTACTCGCCCCGGAAGATCGGGTCGAGGAACCAGCGGTTGTGCAGCCCGTCGATCCGGCGGGCGGCGTCCAGCGACGACGGTCGGTCGTCGACGCGGCGTGACCGGGTAGAGGTTGAGCGTCACCCCGACCTGCGCCTCGGGGCGCGACGGACCGGATGGCGTCGACGGCCAGGCCGTGCCCGAGCATCAGGTGGTGGGCCGCCGCGACCGCGGCGTCCCCCTCGGACCGGCCCGGCGCATGCAGGCCGGAGCCGTAGCCCAGGAACGCCGAGCACCACGGCTCGTTGAGCGTGATCCAGTGCTGCGACCCGGTCGCCGAGCGCGAACGGCCGTCGCCGCGGCCAGCTCGGCGAACCGGTCCGCGGTCGCCCGGGCCGGCCAGCCACCGGCGTCCTCGAGCGACTGGGGCAGGTCCCAGTGGTAGAGCGTCACCCAGGGCGTGATGCCGGCGGCGAGCAGCTCGTCGACGAGGCGGTCGTAGAAGTCGAGCCCGGCGCGATTGGGAAGGCCACCGCCGTCGGGCAGGATCCGCGGCCAGGACACGGAGAACCGGTACGCGCCCAGGCCGAGGTCGCGCATCAGGGCGACGTCCTCGCGGTAGCGGTGCACGTGGTCGCACGCGACCAGGCCGGTGTCGCCGTTGCGGACCCGGCCCGGGGTGGCCGAGAAGGTGTCCCAGATCGACGGCGTGCGGCCGTGCTCGTGGGCGGCGCCCTCGATCTGGTACGCCGCGGTCGCGGCGCCCCAGACGAAGTCCGTCGGGAAACCGGCGCGCCAGCGCCGAGACGCTGTCGGCCGGAGCGAGCTGGGGTGCAGAGGTCATTGCTTCAGACCACCTTCCATGATGCCGCCGACGATCTGGCGGCCGAACAGGATGAAGACGATGAGCAGCGGTACGACGCCGAGCAGGGTGCCGGCCATCACCAGCGCCTGGTCGGTGTAGTAGCCGCCGGCCAGCCGGGACAGCGCGACCTGCACGGTCGGGTGCTCGAGGTCGAGCACGAGGTACGGCCACAGGAAGTCGTTCCACCGCTCCATGAACGTGAGCAGCGCCAGCACCGCGAGGATCGGGCGCAGCAACGGCAGGACCACGAACAGGAAGGTCCGCGGGATCGAGGCGCCGTCGATCTTGGCCGCGTCGAGCAGCTCGTCGGGGACGGCCTGGATCACGTACTGGCGGACCATGAAGATGCCGAAGCCGGTGACGAGGAACGGCAGGGTGACCGCGGGGAGCGTGCCGGCGAGGTGGATCTTGGACATCAGCATGTAGAGCGGGATCAGCCCCAGCTGCACCGGCACCATCATCGTCGCGAGCACGAAGGCCAGCAGCGGCTGCCGGCCGATGAACCGCAGCTTCGCGAACGCGAACCCGGCCATCGCCGAGAACAGCACGACGCACACGGTCGCGACGAGCGAGACGAGCAGGCTGTTGATCACGGCCTGCTGGAACATGACGTCCTCGTTGCTCGAGGACGCGTTGCACGTTGGTCCATCAGCTCGTCTGCCGGGCGTGAGCGGCGGCGGCACCGAGGTGATGTCGTCGTTGGGCCGCGAGGCCATCACCAGCATGAAGTACAGGGGGAACGCCGAGAGGACGGTCACGAACAGCAGGATCACGACCCGCGGGCTCGGCACCCAGCGGCGAGGCCGACGCGCCGTACGTCGAGTGGTCACGGGGGGCACGCGCGTCGGCGGAGCGACCGGAGGAGCGGCGGGCTCGATGTGCGTGGTCATGTCACACCGCCGTCCGGATCCGGCGGAGCATCAGTGCGTTGATGCCCGCGACCAGCGCGATCACCAGGACCATCACCCACGCGATCGTCGAGGCGTAGCCGAACTCCTGGCCGACGAACGCCTTCTCGTACAGGTACATGGTCAGGGTCTGGAACTGGTGGGTGTTGCCGCCGCTGATCGCGTTCGCGCCGCTGTTGAACAGCAGCGGCTCGGTGAACAGCTGGATGCCGCCGATGGTGGAGATGAGGGTGACGAAGATGATCGTCGGGCGCAGCATCGGGATCGTGACGCTCCAGAACTGGCGGAACTGCGAGGCGCCGTCGATCGACGCCGCCTCGTACAGGTCCTTCGGGACCGCCTGCAGCGCGGCCAGGAAGATCAGCGCGTTGTAGCCGGTCCAGCGCCAGTCGACCATCACCGAGATCGCCAGCCACGACGACCAGCGGTGCTCCTGCCAGTCGATGTTCTCGACCCCGACGAAGCCGAGCAGCCAGTTGACCAGGCCGAAGTCGCGGGCGAAGAGCAGCGTGAAGATGATGCCGACCGCCGCGACCGAGGTGATGTTCGGCAGCAGCACGCCCATCCGCCAGAACGTCAGGCCGCGGAGCCGCCGGTTGAGCAGCTGCGCCAGGGCCAGCGCCATCAGCAGCTGGGGGACGGTCGCGAGCACGAAGATCCCGAGCGTGTTGACCAGGGCGGTCCAGAACCGGTCGTCGCCGACCAGCTCCGTGTAGTTCGCGAGGCCGGTCCAGCTCCGGTCGCCCAGCAGGCTCCAGTCGTGCAGGGAGACCCAGAACGTGAACAGGATCGGGAACAGCCCGAAGATCGCGAAGAGGATGAAGAAGGGCGAGATGAAGCTGTAGCCGGCGACCTGCTCGGCGGTGCTGCCGCGGCTGCCGCGGACTCGGCGGACTGCTGGGCGCGGGTGGTCCATTGCTGTTCGTCTCCTCGTTGGCGGACAGGCTGTCGGACGGTGGAGCGGACGGAGGCCGGGGTGTCGAGGTGACCCCGGCCTCCGTCCGAGCTGTCAGCCTGCCGCGGCCTCGGCGTCCTTGACAGCGGTGTCCCATCCATCGTCGGAGGACTTCTCACCGCTCTCGACGCTGCGGAGTGCGTTCTCGACCGCGTCGCGCACCGGCTGGTTCTTGGCGCCGAGGTAGACGGGCTCGAGGCTGCTGGCGCCGGCCACGAAGATCTGCCCGGTGGGCGCGTCGTTGAAGTACTCGTTCGTCTTGTCCTTGACGGCCGGGTCCTCGTAGAGCGTCGGGTTCGACGGCAGGTTGCCGACGTTCTCGAACGCCGAGAGCTGGCCGTCCGCGCTGGTCAGGAACTACGCCAGCTTGATCGCCATGTCCTGGTGCTCGCTGGCGGTGGGCACCGCCATGAACGAGCCGCCCCAGTTGCCGCCGCCGCCGGGCACGGACGCGATGTCCCAGTTGCCGGCTCCGCCTTCGCCGGCCTGCTCCTCGATGTAGCCGGTCATCCAGGCCGGGCAGGCCACGGTGGCGAACGAGCCGTTCTTGAAGCCGGCGTTCCACTCGTTGGAGAACGACTGGAGCTTCGCGGAGATCCCGGCGTCGACCATGTCGACGGTGAGGTCCCAGGCCTCCTTGACCGCCGGGTTGCTCTCGATCACGAGGTTGTCGTCGGTGTCGAAGTAGGTGTAGTCGCCGCTCTGCATGAGGATCGAGTTGTACATGTTGGTGGCCGCGTCGATGAAGTGGATCTTGTCGTCACCGATGCCCTCCTGGAACTGCTCGCCGGTGGCGATGTAGTCCTCCCACGTCGGCCACAGCGCGCTGACCTCCTCGCGGTCGGTCGGCAGGCCGGCCTTCTCGAACAGGTCCTTGCGGTAGCACATGGCCAGGCCGCCGACGTCGGTGCCGAGCCCGATGGTGCTGGCCCCGTCGGACGTGGTCGCCTGCTGGTACTTCCAGTCCAGCCACTGGTCCTTCTGGTCGTTGGAGCCGTGGTCCTGGAAGTTCACGAACTTGTCGGCGCTCTGGAGGAAGTTGACGACCTGTCCCTCCTCGATGGCGACCACGTCGCCGGCGCCGCTCCCCGCCGCGATCTTCTGGGTGAGCTGGGTGTTGTAGGCCCCGAGGTCACCCTCGGCGGTCTCGACGATCTTGACCCCGGGGTTGTCCTTCTCGAACTGGTCGTAGAGGTCCTCGTAGCCGAAGTTGCCGAAGACGTTGACCCGCAGGGTCATGTCGTCGGCGCCCTCGGCGTCGTCGCCGCCGCACGCCGCGAGCGCGGTGCCGGCAAGTACCAGACTCCCGATCAGCGCAACGAGGCGGCGGGGCCGGTGGAGGTGTGTTTTCATCCTGGTCACCTTCGAAACTCGACTAATGGGAGCGTTCCCACGCAACTGTGGCGGCGGTCACAGCCGATGTCAAGACACAGTTTGGGATCGCTCCCACTTGTCTGGACCCCTCCCGGTAGGCTCCCGGCGTGGTGACGGTACGGCGGGCCGAGGAGCCCGATCTCGACGCGGTGCGAGAGGTCGGGCACCGCACCTGGCCGGCGACGTACGAGCCGGTCGCGGGGGCCGAGTACGTCCGCTCCGGGCTGGAGAGATGGTGGTCGGCCGAGGCCCTGCTGCCCTCGATCCGGGACGGTCGAACGCTCGTGGCCGAGGACGGCGACGGGCAGGTGGTGGGGATGGCGTCGTACTCCCTCGACGACGACGCGCTCGTGCTCTGGAAGCTCTACGTCCTCCCCGACCGGCACGGCAGCGGGGTCGGCGGCGCGCTGATGGACGCCGTCCTCGAGGCGGCGCGCGGGCCCGGCCGGGTGCGGCTGGCGCACCTCGACGGGAACACCAACGCGGGCGCGTTCTACGCGTCGCGGGGCTTCCGGGTGACCGGCACCGAGCCCGACCCGCTCGGAGGTCCCGACAACGTCTGGATGGAGCTCGACCTGGTGCCGATGTAACGCGTGGACATGTAGGGGTGAGACTGACCTCGATCATCGCTGGAGGCACCCGTGCATCGGACATCCTGGACCGACGCTCACGATCGACTGTTGGCGGACGTGAAGCCGTCCGTCCCCGAGCCGTCCGCCGCTGAGATCGAGCACGTCTGGACCCGGGTGGCCGGGGCGATCGAGGACGACCGTGAGCCCCGCAGTCGTCGACGCGGCCGGATCCGCCTCGGCGTCGCCGCCGGCGTCGGTGCTCTCGTACTTGGCACCTCGGGCCTCGCTGTGGCGGGGCTCTACACGGCTCGCACGGGCGAAGGTCCGGTGGACGCCGAGGACCTCCGCCTGGGTGGGCCGGGCGAGAAGCTGGCGCTCGCGGCTCCCGACTACGCGCAGGTGGTCGCAGAGGAGACCACGGACATCCCGTTCCCGAGCACCGAGACTCGTGAGGTCGCCCTGCAGGAGCAGGTCGACGACGCACGGGGCGCTCAACATGACGAGTTCGTCATGACCGGCGCACTCCGCGCGTGGGTGGCAGACCAGGCGCTCTGCTCCTGGTCGAACCAGTGGGCCGCAGCGACCCGGAACGGAGACGAGGCCGACCGAGCCGAGGCGATCGGCATGATCCAGGCCGCTCCCACCTGGCCCGCCGTCACCGCGCTCGACCCCGAGCCGTACAGCCGGATGGAGTCGCAGGAGGTCAGCGACGCCCAGGGGAACATCACGACGGAGCAGTATCGAGACGAGAGCCAGTTCTTCTACCTGGCCGCCCTGAGCAGGGCCGTGGACGGCCGTGACGTGGGCGCGGTAGCCCGGGTCCTCGCCGAGAACAACGGCTACTGCCGGGCCGAGAACATGCCCGACCTGCCGAAGGCCGACCCCATGTTCTCCCGGCGCTGACATGGGGCGCGCCATCACCACCGAGGAGTTCGAGCAGCTGTACGGCGACACCGTCCGAGCCGTTCTCGCCTACGTGCGGCGGCGGACCTCCGGGGATGTCGACGACCTGGTGGCCGAGGCGTACGCCGTGGCCTGGCGCCGACGGGACGATCTCCCGGCGCCCATGCTGCGACGGGCATGGCTCTTCGGTGTCGCCAGGACTCTTCTGCTGGCCGATGGCCGCCAGCAGCAGCGGGACAAGGAGCTGATGAGCGACCTCGCCTCCCAACCTGGGCCACCCACCGGGCCGCCCGGGGTCAACCGGGCCGCCGCGGTCATGGCCGACGCCCTCGAACGCCTCGCGCCGAACGACAGGGAGGTCCTCCGGCTCGTCGCGTGGGAGAGCCTGACCCCGGCAGAGCTCGCGGTCGCCCTCGGCGTCCGCCCCGGCACGGCCCGGGTGCGCCTGCACCGCGCACGCCGAGCCCTCGCCTCGGACCCCGAGGTCCGGGCCCTCGTCGAGGAGCCCGAGCCGGCGGCAACGTCGGTCACGAGCTGACGCCGGGCGGCGCGTGGTGCCCGAACGGCACCTCGTCGCGTACGCCGATCGCGGCCAGGACCGACGGCAGGATCGCCTTGGCGGTGCGCTTGTAGCCGTGCGCGCTCGGGTGGAAGCGGTCCAGGCTGAACATCTCGTCGGGGTTGGTGATGAAGAACGGACCGACCACGTGGGCCAGCGACACCGCGCGGGCTCCGCGCTGCAGCGCCGCGTCCCGTTGGGCGTTCGCGAGCTGACGGGAGGCGCGCGAACCCAGCGCACGCAGCGGCTGCGGCACCGGTCGGAGCGCGCCCAGGTCGGGACAGGTCCCGACGACCACGGCGCAGCCGAGCTCCTGCAGCCCGTCGATGCAGGCGACGAGCTGCCGGACCGAATCGGCCACCGGCACCCGGTGGGTCACGTCGTTGCCGCCGACGACGATCACGGCGACGTCGGGACGCACGTCGGCCGGCAGCATCGCGAGCTGGTCGGCCAGCCCGCTGGTCTCCGACCCGACCCGGGCCAGGGTGGTCAGCCGCACCGATCGATGCGCCTGCTTGGCGATCCCCTTGGCGAGCCGGGCGCCGAGGGTCTTGTCCGGGCAGCTCGGCGCCGAGTCCGGCGGCGATCGAGTCGCCGAGCACCACCAGCTCGACCCGGTCGTCCGTAGCTCTTCTTGAAGACCCGGTCGGCCACGGGCGCGTCCTCGCCCAGGGGCTTGCCGATCAGCCCGCGGGCGACGGCCGCCTGCCGGCGGAGCATGGCGCGGGCCCCGACCCCCAGGGCGCCACCGAGCACGGCCGCGCCCCCGAGGAGGGTGCCGGTGCCGATCAGGAGCCTGCGGTTGGTGGCCATCTCCCCCGTTTGAACCAGCGTTCGCGGTCGCGCCGGCCACGTCGACATGACCGGCGGGCGACGAGATCGAGAACGTGGGGTCGCGCGCTGTCGATTTCGCCCTCCCTCGTCCGTCATCTGGGTGTCAGACTCACCACCAGACACCGAGAGGACCCGACCATGACCGAGTACATCGTGCTGCTCCCCGGCAACGAGACCGAGTGGGCCAAGGCCGACGAGGCCGAACGTGCCCGCGTGTACGGCAAGCACCAGGAGTTCGCGGCGGCACTTGCCGAGCGCGGGCACAAGGTCACCGGCGGCGCCGAGCTGGCCCAGTCCACCGAGGCCCGCACCGTCCGTCGTACCGGCGACTCCGTCGCGATCACCGACGGTCCGTACGCCGAGACCGTGGAGCAGCTCACCGGCTACTACACCGTCCAGAGCGACAACCTCGACGACCTGCTCCAGTGCGTCGGCATCCTCGCCGAGGGCGAGAGCGGCCTCGAGGTCCGGCGCTGCCTCGAGATGTAGCGGGCGGCCGTGCGGTTCCTGGTCCTCCTCTCGGAGGAGGACCCCTCGGCCTGGCACGACGCCACGGCGGCGCAGCGCCAGGCCGTGCTCGACGGGCACGCGGCGTTCGACCGCGCCGTCCGTGACCGAGGCGGAGCGGTCGTCGCCGGCGAGGCGCTCGCGGCTCCGGGGCACGGGGCCCGGGTCCGCGGGGGGCGGATGGTCACCGAAGGACCGTTCGCCGAGAGCGTGGAGCATCTCACCGGCTTCTACGTGCTGGACCTGCCGACCGCCGCCGACGTGGCCGAACTGTGCCGGCTGCTGACCTGGGACTACGTGGTCGAGGTCCTGCCGGCGATCGCGATCGAGAAGGAGCTGCCATAGCCGGCCTCGAGGAGCTGTGGCGCGACGAGTGGGGCCGCCTGCTGGCCCTGCTGGTCGCGCAGTTCCGTCGCCTCGACCTCGCCGAGGACGGTCTCGGCGACGCGTTCGAGTCCGCGGCGCGCACCTGGCCGCGCGACGGCGTACCGGGCAACCCGCCGGCCTGGCTGCTCACCGCCGCCCGGCGGCGGATCCTCGACCGGCTGCGGGCCGAGGCGATGGCGGCCCGCAGGCTGCCGCTGCTCGCCGTCGAGTCCGACCTGCAGGAGGAGGCGCAACGCGTCATGGCCGACTCCGGGGAGGTGGTGCGCGACGAACGGCTGCGGCTGGTGCTCCTGTGCGCCCACCCCTCGCTGCCGGCCGAGGCGGCGGCGGCGCTGACGTTGCGGCTCGTGCTGGGCGTCTCGACCGCCGACATCGGACGCCTCTTCCTCGTGAGCACGCCGACCATGGCCGCCCGGCTCACCCGGGCCCGCAAGAGCCTGGCGCACGAGCGGTTCGAGGTGCCGCGCGGCGCGGAGCTCGACGTGCGGGTGCGGCTCGCCGCCGACATCGCCTACCTCGCGTTCACCGCCGGCTACGCCCCCGCCTCCGGCCCGGACGTGGTCCGCACCGACCTCAGCGCGGAGGCGATCCGGCTGGTCCGGGTGCTGCGCGAGCTGCTGCCCGAGCACAACGAGATCGACGCGCTGCTGGCCCTGGTCCTGCTGCAGCACTCCCGCCGGGACGCACGGGTGCGCGACGGCGAGGTGGTGCTGCTTGCCGAGCAGGACCGGACGCGGTGGCATCCCGACGAGGTCGACGAGGCCCTGGAGCTGCTCCGGCCACTCACCGACGCTCCTGCCTCGCCGTACCTGCTCCAGGCCCTGATCGCCGCCGAGCACGCGATCGCCCCCGCCGCGGCCAACACCGACTGGACCCGGATCGCCGACCGCTACCGCGAGCTCGAGGACCTCACCGGCTCGCCCGTGGTCCGCCTCAACCGGGCCGTCGCCGTCGCGGAGGCGGACGGGCCGCTCGCCGGGCTCGCGCTGGTCGACGGCCTCGACCTGCCGGGCCACCGGCTCCCCGGCGTACGGGCCGAGCTGCTCCGCCGAGCCGGCCGGTACGCCGAGGCGCGCGACGAGCTCGACCGGGCCATCGCCGCCTGCGACAACGACCCGGAGCGACGCCACCTCGAGCAGCGCCGCTCGGCTCTCTGAGCACCGCGCGAGCCTGTGCCAGGGTCGTCTTGACACCGCACTCGCCCGAGGTCGACTCTGAAAGTGCCAGCAGCTCCCATGCTGCTGCCCGCGCACGAGGCACTCGACGAAGCGCCCCAGAATCTCGGCGGCTCCCGCATTTCCAGGCATGTCCTGCACGACATCTGGAGCAGCCATGAAGACCCGCCACACTCGGGATGGCTCACGGCTCGCGCTCGCCGCGGCCACCATCCTCACCCTTGCCGCCACGACGACGGTCGTCGGCGCTCCCGCCACGTCCGACTCACCCGCCTCCACTCGGCCGGGCCCCACCCTGATCGGTCGCGCCGTCCTGCCGGCGAGCACGATCGCCGGCCCTCCCGTCTCCGGCCAGTTCATGCCGCCCGGGAATGTCAACGGCATCACCTTCCCGCTGGCGGGTCAGCCGGTTGCCGGGTTCTCCGCGATCGTCGAGGGCAGCCGTCGGGGTGAGTACCTCGCGATGGCGGACAACGGCTTCGGGTCCAAGGCCAACTCGCCCGACTTCCTGATCCGCGCCTACGCCGTCCGCCCGTCCTTCAAGACCGCCCGCGGCGGATCCGGCACGGTCGGCGTCGGCGGCTTCGTCTCCTTCCGCGATCCCCACCACCGGATCGGGTTCCCGATCGTCAACGAGGCGACGACCGACCGACTGCTCACCGGCGCGGACATCGACCCCGAGTCGCTGCAACGAGGTCGCCGCCACGACCTCTGGATGGGAGACGAGTTCGGCCCGTGGATCCTCCACTTCGACGCGCGCGGCCGGCTCCTCGATCCCCCCTTCGCGATGCCCGACGGCATCGTCTCGCCCAACAACCCGCTGCTGGACGGCGCACCGGCCACCCACCCGAACAGCCGTGGGCTGGAGGCGATGGCCATCTCTCCCGACGGGAGGCACCTCTACGCGGCCCTGGAGGGCGCGACCATCGCCGACACGGACCAGTCCCGGCGCCTGGTCTTCGAGTTCAGCACCGGGCGCAAGGAGTTCGCCAGCCGCGTGCGGGAGTACCAGACCGACGAGCCGGGCTTCATGGTTGCCGACATGTGGGCCGTGGACCGGCATCGGCTGGTCGTGATCGAGCGTGACGCGGGCCGCGGCGAAGCGGCGGTCTCGCGGAAGCTGTACCTCGTCGACCTCCGGCACACCGATCCGACCGGCTTCCTGACCAAGACGGAGCTCGTGGACCTGGCCGCCATCCCCGACCCCGACCTGGTCTCGCTCCCCGCACTCCACCCCGGAGACGTCGGCCTCGGCGACCCGTTCCGCGTGACCTGCGAGTCCGTCGAAGCCGTCCATCTCGTCAGGAAGGACCAGGTGCTGGTCGGCTGCGACAACAACCTGCCCAACACCGGACGCAACCCCGTCCTCGCCGACGACAGCGAGTTCATCCTGGTCCGCGTACCCGGCCTGCGAGGTGGTGGCGGACGGCACTGACTCGCGGCCGACGTAGCCAGCGGCGGCCGAGCTGGGCAACCCGCCCGCAGCCGCCGAACTGAGTACCCGGACCCATGCGCGGCGGGGCGCTGTGAAACCACCATGGCGCCATGTCCACGACACTCGACCCGCGCCCGGTCACACCCGCGCGCCTGGCCTGGCTGCGCACCCAGCTCGACTCATGGGAGACCGACGGCCTGCTCGACGACGCACAGGCCGCCGCCATCCTCGACAGCTACCACCCGAGCCGCCGCTTCGGCCTGACCGGCCTGCTGTTCTCGATCGGCGCGATCTTCCTCGGCTTCGGCCTGATCTGGCTGGTCGCGGTCAACTACGAGCACCTCTCCCCGAGCGTCCGGTTCGGCCTCGTGGCCGGCCTCTGGCTCGCGCTCCTCGTGGGCGGCGAGGCGCTCCACGTCCGGCGGTCCGTGCCCGCCGCGGCGTCCGGCGCGATCCGGCTGCTTGCCGCGTTCGCGTTCGGTGCGGTCGTCTTCCAGGCGGCGCAGTCGCTCCAGGTGCCGGCGTACGAACCGGCACTGGTCGGGCTGTGGGGGCTCGGCGCCCTGGCCCACGCGTACGCCGTCGGCGCCATCATGCCGCTGGCCGTCGGCATCGCCGCGAGCCTCGGGTGGTACCTCTGGGTCGTCCTCTGGGACAGCACCAGCAGCCTGTCCGGCGTGCTGAGCCTCGCGGTCGCGGCGGTCGTGGCGACGTCGCTCGCGGCGCTTCACGAACGATGGCTGCCGCGGTTCGCGGATGCCTGGCGCGAGGTCGGCGCCCTGCTGGCGCTGGCCGCGATGTTCTGGGCCGCACTCCCCTTCGCCGGCCCCGGCGGCTTCGCGTGGAGCTTCTGGCTGGTGGCCGGACTCGCACTCGCCGCCGTGTCGGCCGCGGCCGCGGTCCTGCTCTCCCGTGGCACCACGCGCCTCGAGCCCCTGGTGGCCGCGGGTGCCGGGGTCGTCTCGGTCGCGCTGGTCCTGTGGGAGGCCGTCGGGACGCGCGACGGCGGGGCGACGTTCGCGGACTGGGCGCAGGTGTCGCTCGCCGTCGCCGGCTACGCCGTCCTCGCGGTGGCGGTGGCCGCCCTCGGCACGCTCCGTGACAGCTGGCGGCTGACGGCGCTGTCCACGGGCGCGCTGGTCGTCTTCACGACGGTGCAGAGCTTCGCCGTCTTCGCGCAGATCATCCAGGGCGCCTGGCTCTTCGTGGTGCTGGGTCTGGTCTTCGTGACGACCGGCTACCTGTTCGACCGGGCCCGGCGTCGTCTGGCCCGCAACCTGACGGAGGTGTCGTGATGAGGAAGCGGATCGCCCTGGTGGCCGTGGTCCAGCTGGCGTGCGTGCTGGTCGCCGTCGCCCCACAGCTGTCGGCGCGTGCGGCCGGGGACGAGTACCGGCTCGCCGTCGCACCCATCGACCCGATCGACCCGTTCCGCGGGGCCTACGTCACCCTCGACTATCCCGGCATCGAAGGTGCGGACGACGGCAGGAGCGGCGAGCTCTACGTCTCGCTGGTGCGCGACGGCGAGCTGTGGCGGCCCGGCCCGCTCAGCCGCAGCCGCCCCGACAGCGGGCCCTACCTGGCGTGCGACGACAGCTACTGGCAGGTCCGGTGCGGCATCGAGAGCTGGTTCGTCCCGCAGGACGAGGCGGCGCGGCTCGAGCGGAAGCTCTGGGAGAGCGGGGCCGTCGCGACGGTCAAGGTCGACGGCCGCGGCAACGCTGCGATCGTCGCCCTCGACCCGAGTTGACGGGGCGGGCTCAGCCCCCGGCGACGGCCGGGATCACCGAGATCTGGGTGCCGTCGGGGGTGGCGGTCGCGAGGTTCTCGAGGAAGCGGACGTCGTCGTTGCCGACGTACACGTTGACGAACCGGCGCAGCTCCCCGCCCTCGTCGAGGATCCGTCCCTTGATCCCGTTGAAGTTCGCGTCGAGGTCTTCGAGCACCGCGGCAAGGGTGTCGCCCTCCGCGGTCACCTCGGACTCGCCACCCGTGTAGGTGCGCAGGATGGTGGGGATGCGGACCGAAACGCTCACGGTTCTCCTCTGCTCTCTGCTCTGCTTGCTGCTGGGGCTCAGATACCGGTGGCCGTGAAGGCACCGTACGTCGGATCGATCGTCGCCGCAGGTCCCACCTGGTCGGCGATCGCGTCGAGGGTCTTCAGGCCCATCCCGGTGTTGATGACGACCGTCTCGAGCGTCGGGTCGAGCTGGCCGGTCTCGACGAGCTTCTTCAGCACACCGACGGTGGTGCCGCCGGCCGTCTCGGTGAAGATGCCCTCGGTGCGGGCGAGCAGGAGGATGCCGGCGCGGACCTCGTCGTCGCTGATGTCCTCGACCGCGCCGCCGGTACGCCGGCAGATGTCGAGCACGTAGACGCCGTCGGCGGGGTTGCCGATCGCCAGGCTCTTGGCGATGGTGTCGGGCTTCACCGGCCGCACGATCTGCTGGCCGTCCTTGAAGGCGACCGAGACCGGCGAGCAGCCGGTGGCCTGGGCGCCGTACACCTTGTAGGGCTTGTCCTCGACCAGGCCGAGCGTGATCAGCTCCTGGAAGGCCTTGTCGACCTTGGTCAGCTGGGACCCGGAGGCCACCGGGATCACGATCTGGTCGGGCAGCCGCCAGCCGAGCTGCTCGGCGATCTCGTAGCCGAGTGTCTTGGATCCCTCGGCGTAGTAGGGGCGCACGTTGACGTTGACGAACGCCCACCCCTCCTCCTCGCCGGCGATCTCGGACGCGAGCCGGTTGACGTCGTCGTAGTTGCCGTTCACCGCGATCAGGGAGTCGGTGTAGACGGCCGAGTTGACCTGCTTGGGCTTCTCGAGGTCGGCCGGGATGAAGACGACGGTCTTGATGCCGGCGCGGGCACCGGCCGCGGCGACCGCGTTGGCGAGGTTGCCGGTGCTGGGGCACGCGAAGACCTTGCTGTGGAACTCGCGGGCCGCGCTCAAGGCGCAGGCGACGACGCGGTCCTTGAAGGAGTTGGTGGGGTTGGTGGAGTCGTCCTTGACCCAGAGCTTGTCGATGCCGAGCTCGCGGCCGAGGTTGCCGGCCTGGAGCAGGCGGGTGAAGCCGGGCTCGGTGTTGGGGCTCTGCTCGATGTCGTCGGGGACCGGCAGGAGCGCCTTGTAGCGCCAGATGTTCCGGGGGCCGGCGGCGATCTGCTCGCGGGTCACGGCCGGGAAGTCGTAGGCGATCTCGAGCGGGCCGAAGCACTCCGGACACGCGTAGTGGGGGCCGAGCTCGACCTGGTGGCCGCACTCGCGACAGGAGAGCGCGGTCGCGTTGCCGAACGCGCCGTCGCGGATGCCGGTGGCTGCCGAGTCGGCAACGAGGGTGCTCATGAAGGTTCCTCCTTCTCATCTTCCCCAGACGACCGTCGCCATGGGCCGGAATTAGCACCGTTTCCGCGACTGCCAGTGATCGACAGGAGGCTCGCGGCGGTTGCCGGGACTTCGCAGGGCCGTTCCCTCAGTCCCTCTTGATGAGCTGTGACCACAGTACGGCGTCACGTCTCAGCATGTGCACACCGGGTCCACATGCTGGCGCTCGGCCGGGAGCGATAGTCCACGACGTTTTCGTCGCCGTACGGGCCGTTGGACGACCAGATCGTCGTGGACTATCAGCCGCGGGCGTCGCGGGTGAGCTGCCGGAGGAAGTCGAGCACGCCCTCGGGACCCCGGACGGAGACGTCGGCGAGCTCGAGCAGGGCGGACTCCTCCGACGACAGCGAGCAGACGAGGAGGGTGGGCATGCCCTCGTCGCGCAGCGCGGCCACGGCCTCGAACGCCTCGAGGTCGCCGAGGTCGTCGCCGGCGAAGACGAAGCCGCCGGCGGAGGTCTCCTCGACGAGGGTGCGGACGACCTGGCCCTTGTCCATGCCGGGCGCGCGCACCTCGATCACCTGGCGGCCGGGCTCGACCATGAGCTCGTTCTCCTCGGCGAGCTCGGTGAGCGCGGGCAGCAGCCGGTCGAAGGCGCCGGCGGGGTCGGCCAGCCGGCGGGTGTGTACGGCGACCGCCAGCCCCTTGTCCTCCACGAACGCCTCCGCGGCGTCGTACCGACGCAGCATGCCGGGCAGCCGTCCGAGGAAGGTGGAGAGCCCGTGCGGCGGGCGGGGCGAGACGATCCGCCGGTTGGTGGACGACCAGCGCTCGAAGCCGTACTGCCCGAACAGGTGCAGCTCCTTGCCGGCCTCGCCGATCGAGTTGCCCACCTCGTCGAGACCGCCGAGCGCCAGCGCCTGGCGGGCCGGGCGGCCGGTGATCACCGCGACCGCGGCGACGACGTCGGCGAGGTCGGCGAGCGCGGCGCCCGCGTCGGGGTGGATGTGCGCTTCCTCGGGGTCCTCGACGATCGGCGAGAGGGTGCCGTCGAAGTCGAGGCCCACGACCGACTTGGCGGCGACGCCCACGAGGGCCGCGTAGCGGTCTTCGGCATCCGGGGAGCGGAACTCCATGGGCACACAGCCAACCATGCCCGCCGCCCGGACGGATCCCCAGGTTGAGACGGACTACGCGGCGTCGGCGGTGAGCACGACCGTGAGCCGGTCGAACTTCATCGGCTCGATCGCCGGAACCACGCGTCGGATGCCGAGGTCGAGGCCGAGCACCTTGGCGGCGTCCTTGAGCCGGGGCGGGTAGTAGACGGTCGAGGCCGGGATGGTGCCGTACCAGTTGTCGGTGCCGACGACCTGCCAGCCCGCGGACGACGCGCGTCCGCCGACCGTGCCGGCGAGCCCGGTGATGCCGGAGTTGTTGAAGACCTCGACGTAGACCTGGCCGCGCTTGACCGCCGGCTCGAGCTTCTTCGGCTTCTTCTGCGGCAGCGCCTGGGCGGTCTCGGAGGGCTCTGCGGGGCGGGCCACCGGCGTCACCTCGCGCTCGGTCGGCTCCTGGCCGCGGGTGGCGACGTAGGCGATGCCGGCCATGGCGACCGCGATCACGCTGAGCATGACCACCGGCGACGGGAAGACCACCCCGCGCTGGTCGCGACGGCGTGCAGGAATGCGCACGGCTGGGCTCAGATCTCGAAGCCGAGGCGGCGGGCCGAGCGCTGGCGCTGCCGCGCGGCGCGCAGGCGTCGCAGCCGGCGGACCAGCAGCGGGTCCGCCTCGAGCGCCTCGGGACGGTCGATGAGGGCGTTGAGGACCTGGTAGTAGCGCGTGGAGGACATGTCGAAGTGCTCGCGGACGGCCGTCTCCTTGGCGCCGGCGTACTTCCACCACTGGCGCTCGAACTCCAGGATCCGGCTGTCGCGGTCGCTGAGGCTCGACGCACCCTCGGCGTCGTGGCCGTGCAGGGCGTTCGCGGCGTCCATGCGCAGTCTCCCCGAAGTCGTGATCAGCTGGTCGGCTCCCACTGTAGGCGACGAACCACAACGATGTCATTCGCCCCGGGCGCGAGTCGCGCCGCCCGGTCATCGACGGGTCATCACCGGGTCATCACCGGGTCCCCGCGGTCCGGGCCGTGGCCGGACCACCGTGCCACGCCCTACCGTTGGCCCGAGCAGCGACCCCCGAGGAAAGGGCAGGCATGGCGGAGACGACCGGCTGGGGAATCCTCGCCACCGGCAAGATCGCGACCAGCTTCGCGTCCGACCTGCGCGAGGTCCCGGGCGCCCGGTTGGCCGCCGTCGGGTCCCGCACGACGGGCTCCGCACAGGCCTTCGCCGAGGAGTACGGCGGCCCCGACTGCCACGCCCACGCGTCGTACGCCGACCTGGTCGCCGACCCCTCCGTCGACGTCGTGTACGTCGCCACCCCGCACTCGATGCACCTCGAGAACGCACGACTGGCGCTCGAGGCCGGCAAGCACGTGCTGTGCGAGAAGCCGCTGACCCTCAACACCGCCGAGGCCGAGGAGATGATCGGCCTCGCCCGCGAGCACGACCGCTTCCTGATGGAGGCGATGTGGATGGCCACGCACCCCGTGATCCGCGGGGTGCGCGACGGCTTCGCGGCCGGCCGGTTCGGCACCCCGCGCGTCGTGCACGCCGAGATCGGGTTCGCCGTCGACCGGCCGCACACCGACCGGTTGCTCGACCCCCAGCTGGGCGCCGGCGCGCTGCTGGACATGGGTGTCTACACGCTGACCCTCGCCGACCTGGTGCTGGGACCGGCCCGCGACCTGCACGGCGCCGCCACCCTCAACGACGACGGCGTCGACACCGCCATCGCGATCTCGGGCCGGCACGACGGCGGGGTCTCCGCGCTCACCGCGACGATCGCGGCGTACTCGGCGGTGACCGCGACCATCGCCACCGACACCGGCCGGGTCGACCTGCCCACCGGGTTCTTCAACCCGCCGTCGGCCACGTGGGTGCCGCACGACGGTGAGCCCGTGGAGATCTCCGGGGTGGAGCCGCTGCTCGGCAAGGGGCTCGGCAACGAGGCGGCCGAGGTGCAGCGCTGCCTGGCCGCCGGCCTGCGCGAGAGCCCGCTGGTGCCGCACGAGCAGACGCTGCGGATCCTGCGCCAGATGGACGACCTGCGCCGCCAGGTCGGACTGGTCTACCCGGGCGAGCAGCACTAGAACACGTTTCAGTTCTCGTGGGACGATGAGCCCGTGCTGACCCTGATCGACGTCGACGGAGCCGAGCACGCGCTCACCGTCGAGGGCGGGCTGGTCGCGGCCGGCGACCTCGCGGCCGCCACCGGCTGGGTGCTGAAGCCGGAGGGCCTGTGCCGTGGAGAGGTGTGCGTGCCCCTCCTCGGCCGGCCGGTCACCCGACCCGACGACCCGGACCGGATCGACCTGGCCGCCTGGGCCGACGCCCTCGGGCTGCTGCTCGTCGACGCCGACGAGGATGGCGTCGCGGCCCTGGTGCCGTCTGCGGCAGCGCACTCGCGTGACCCGGACGGGGTGGCGCCGTCGCTGACCCTCTCCGACGTGGACGGGCATCCGGTCAGCTTCGACGACCTGTCCGGCCACAAGCGGGTCCTGGTGACCTGGGCGTCGTGGTGCGGCTGCCGGCACGAGCTCGGTGGGTGGGAGAAGCTCCAGCAGGAGCTCGCCGACTCCGGCCTGCGGCTGTTCTCGGTCGCCCTCGACGCCGACCCCGAGGAGGCGCGGCCCTGGATCGAGGCCGCCGCCCCGTCGTACCCCGTCGCGGTCGACCCCGCCCACGTGACCGCCGAGCGCTACGGGATCACCAACGTGCCGTCGGTGGTCTGGGTCGACGAGCAGGACCGGATCGTCAAGCCGCCGACGATCGCGCCCGGCGACGACCAGTTCGCGGAGTGGACGCAGATCGAGAGCGCGCGGCACCACGACGCGCTGCGCGCCTGGGTGGCCACCGGCGAGCTGCCCGACAGCGCGGCCCAGGAGCCGCAGCCCCGCACCGACGACGGCCAGCGGGCCCTCGGCGAGCGCCGGATCGCGGCGTACCTGGTGAGGCAGGGCCGGGACGATCGCGCGCGTGCCCACCTCGCGGCCGCCCGCGAGCTCGCCCCCTGGGACTGGACCGTCCGCCGGGGCGGCATCGCGCTGACGGGCGGCGATCCCTTCCTGGGCGAGGAGTTCCTTGCTTTCTGGGCGGAATGGGATGGCGCCGGACGACCGGGGTACGACGCCACCTGAGACGCATAGGGTGGTGACGTGACGGACTCCGCGAACCTCGTGATCGTGGCCAACCGGCTGCCCGTCGACCGGGTGCAGAACCCCGACGGGAGCACCGAGTGGCGCCGGTCCCCGGGCGGGCTGGTGAGCGCGCTCGACCCGGTCATGCGCGCCAACGACGGCGTCTGGATCGGCTGGCCGGGCGGCACCGAGACCGACCTCGAGCCGTTCGAGGACGACGGGCTGTCGCTGGTCCCGATGTCGCTGACGGAGGAGGAGATCGAGGAGTTCTACGAGGGCTTCTCCAACGGCACGCTGTGGCCGATCTACCACGACCTCGTCGCCAAGCCGGAGTTCCACCGGGAGTGGTGGGACGCCTACGTCACCGTGAACCAGCGCTTCGCCGCCAAGGCCGCCGAGGTCGCGGCGAAGGGCGCCACGGTCTGGGTGCACGACTACCAGCTGCAGCTGGTGCCCCAGATGCTGCGCGAGCTGCGGCCCGACCTCCGGATCGGCTTCTACCTCCACATCCCGTTCCCGCCCAACGAGCTCTTCCAGCAGCTGCCCTGGCGGCGCCAGATCCTCGAGGGGCTGCTCGGCGCCGACCTGGTGGGCTTCCAGCTCTCCGGCGGGGCGGCCAACTTCGTCCGCCTGGTCCGCCAGCGGGTCGGGCACAAGACGCACCGCGACCTCGTCTACCTCCCCGACGGCCGCACCGTCCGCGCCGCCGCGTTCCCGATCTCCATCGACGCGGCGGGCTTCGAGGAGCTCGCCCGCTCGGAACCGGTCGCCCAGCGCGCCAAGGAGATCCGCGAGGCGCTCGGCAGCCCGGCCAAGATCTTCCTCGGCGTCGACCGCCTCGACTACACCAAGGGCATCTACGCCCGCCTGCGCGCGTTCGCCGAGCTGATCGAGGAGGGCACGCTCGCCCTCGAGGACGCCGTCTTCGTGCAGGTCGCGACGCCGTCGCGGGAGCGGGTCGAGCAGTACCGCATCCTGCGTGACGAGATCGACCGGCTGGTCGGCCGGATCAACGGCGACCTCGGCTCGATCGGCCGCCCCGCGATCTCCTACATGCACTCCTCCCAGCCACGCGAGGAGATGGCCGCGCTCTACCGGGCAGCGGACATCATGGTGGTCACGCCGTACCGCGACGGCATGAACCTGGTCGCGAAGGAGTACGTCGCCTGCCGGTTCGACGACGACGGCGCGCTGGTGCTCTCGGAGTTCGCCGGCGCCTCCGACGAGCTGCGGCAGGCCTGGCTGGTCAACCCCTACGACATCAACGGGATGAAGGCCGCCCTCCTCGAGGCCCATCGCGCCGACAAGCGGGAGCTGACGCGGCGGATGCGGGCCATGCGCCGCACGATCATCCAGCACGACGTGGCGGCCTGGGCGCGCGGTTTCCTCGACGGCCTGGCCGAGGACGTCCCGGCGCACGACAAGCGGGTGCGGCCGGCGAAGAGGTCGTAGCCCGATCCGTGCCTGAGACGTGCCTAGGGCATGTACGAGGTGCGGCCCTCGGTGCGCACCGGCCGCTGGTCCTCCGGCGTCGGCGGCACCCGCTCGGCCTCGGCGGCCACGATGTGCGCCATCAGCGCGTCGATCTCGTCGCGGAGCTCGGGGCCGGGCACGCCCCAGCCGTCGGCGTACCCGTAGAGCGAGCGCAGCGACTCCCCCCGACGTACGCCGTCCATCACGTCGACGTCGTCGGGCGAGATCAGCGCGGGGTGGGAGACCCCGACCGCCTCGGAGACCTTGAGCAGGTCACGACGCAGCGTCTTGACGTAGTTGGCGGCCCGGACGCTCTTGAGCGTGGGGTCGAGGCCCCGCGTGTAGCGCGGGTTCTGCGTCGCCACTCCCACCGGACAGTGGTCGGTGTGGCACTTCTGGGCCTGGATGCAGCCGATCGAGAGCATCGCCTCACGCCCGACGTTGACCATGTCGACGCCCATCGCGAAGGCCACGACCGCGTTCTCGGGGATGCCGAGCTTGCCGCCACCGACGAAGGTCACCTCGTCGGCGAGGCCGGCCTGCGCGAACCGCTGGTAGACGTGCCCGAAGCCGACCCGGAACGGGTAGGACACGGCGTCGGCGAAGATCATCGGCGCGGCGCCGGTGCCGCCCTCACCACCGTCGACGTTCACGAAGTCCACGCCGCGCTGCCGGCCGGCCATCTGCTCCACCAGGAGGTCCCAGAACTCGAGGTCGCCGACGGCCGACTTGATGCCGACCGGCAGTCCGGTCTCGTCGGCCAGCAGCTCGACGAAGTCGAGCATCGAGTCGACGTTCGAGAACGCGGTGTGGCGGCTGGGCGAGGCACAGTCCACGCCCGGCTTGATGCCGCGGATCTCGGCGATCTCCTCGCTCACCTTGGCGCCAGGCAGCATCCCACCGAGGCCCGGCTTGGCGCCCTGCGACAGCTTGATCTCCAGCGCCCGGATCGGCGCGGACTCGACCAGCTGCTTGAGCTTCCCGAGGTCGAAGCGCCCGTCATCGTCGCGGCACCCGAAGTAGGACGTCCCGATCTGGAAGACCAGGTTGCCGCCGCTGCGGTGGTACGACGAGACGCCGCCCTCGCCGGTGTTCTGGAGGCACCCGGCGAGATCGGCCCCTCGGTTGAGCGCCTCGATCGCGTTGCCGGACAGCGCGCCGAAGCTCATGCCGGACACGTTGACCACCGACCCGGGACGGAACGCGTGTCGCCGACCGCGCGGCGCGCCCAGCACCTTGGCCGACGGGAGCGGGCTCTGCTCGTGGGCGTGCGCGGCGGTGGGTGCGCCCGGGCCGCGGAACGTGCGGTGCTTGATCACGACGTACCCGGCGAGGGTCTCCATGTCGTTGTCGGTGCCGAACCCGAAGTAGTTGTTCTGCAGCTTCGAGGAGGCGTAGACCCAGCGGCGCTGGTCGCGGCTGAACGGCCGCTCCTCGTCGTTGGACGTGACGATGTACTGGCGCAGCTCGGGGCCGAACCGCTCGAGCTGGAAGCGCAGGTGCCCGACGACCGGGAAGTTGCGGAGGATGGCGTGCTGCTTCTGGATCAGGTCGTGCGCCACCATCGCTCCGAGGGCGGTGGCGCCCATGGCGCCCACTCGGGACCACTTCATGGTTTGTTTGTACCCCCTTGGCGCGATGCCGGACGCCGACGCGCTCGGGTATTTTCGCGACCATGGACCTCGTCCCCAAGCCCGACCAGCTGGTGTCGGCCGCGAGCAACCTCGCGCACACGGTGCTGTACGGCGGGCTGGCCGACCTGCGCCCGATGCCGCGCACGCTGATCGACGAGGGGACGCTGCGCGAGGTCTACCACTACCGTCCGGCCGCGCAGGTCCGCGACCAGGGCGACCCCGTGCTGCTGGTGACGCCGCTGGCCGCGCCGGCGCTCTGCTTCGACCTCCGCCGCGGCTGCTCCCTGGTCGAGCACCTCGTGACGGCCGGGCGACCGACGTACGTCGTGGAGTACGGCCGGGTCTCGTTCAAGGACCGCAACCTCGGCATGGAGCACTGGATCGACGAGGCCGTCCCCGAAGCGATCCGGCAGGTGTCGGCCCACGCCGGCGGCCGTCCCGTGCACGTCGTCGGCTGGAGCCTCGGCGGGATCTTCGCGCTGCTCACCGCGGCCGACCAGCCCGACCTGCCGATCGCCTCGCTGACCGTGGTGGGGTCCCCGATCGACGTCAAGCAGGTGCCGCTGGTCGCGCCGCTGCGGCCGCTGCTCAACCTGACCGACGGCCGGGGCGCCATCACCCGCGCCTACCGCGCGATGGGCGGCGCTCCGAAGCCGCTGGTGACCTGGGCGTTCCAGCTCTCGTCGTTCCAGAAGCTGGTCACCAAGCCGCTGGCGATCATGACCCACCTCGACGACGAGGACTTCCTGGCCCAGCTCGAGGCGGTCGACCGCTTCACCGACAACATGATCGCCTACCCCGGGCGCACGTTCGGGCAGCTCTACCACCGGTTCGTGCGGGGCAACGCGCTCGTGCAGGGAAGCATCGACTTCGGCGACCGGGTCATCGAGCTCGCCGACATCACCGCGCCGGTGCTGGTCTTCGGCGGCGCCACCGACGGGATCGCACCGACCCCCGCGGTCAAGGCCGTCGTACCCCTGCTCACGGGCGCGGCCGACGTCCGGTTCGAGATCGTGCCGGGTGGGCACCTCGGGATGCTCACCGGCCGCCGGGCCCGCGACACCACCTGGCGGGTGCTGGACGAGTGGATCGGCCAGTGGTCGTCGGTGGAGACACCGGCCAAGCCGACGCGGGCGAAGAAGGCCGGCCCAGCCGGGACTCGACGGCGCCAAGAAGGCTCGCCGGGCACGGTCGCAGGCCCGCGGACGTGCCCGAGCGAGCGGCCGAAGTCCCCAAGCGGAGTCGCTACGGCTCGGCCGGGTCACCGGTCGCTGGCCCCTGCGCTGACGTGCCCTAGCCTTCGCGCATGGCCGACGCCACCCTGCCCCGCAGCGACGCGCTGCCGCGCAGCGTCCGGATCGGCTACGGGTCGGGATCGGTGGCGACCGGCGCGTTCGGGACCGTGCCCGGACTCATGCTGCTGCCGTTCCTCACCGACAGCCTCGGCATCGCCGCGGTGTGGGCCGCGCTGATCGTCTTCCTGCCCAAGGCCTGGGACGTCGTCCTCAACCCGATCGCCGGACGCATCAGCGACCGGACCGTCGACCCGCGCGGCCCGCGCCGCCCCTGGCTGCTGCGGGCCGGGCTGGGCCTCGCCGCGGCGTTCGCGCTGATCTTCGCCGCGCCGACGATGGACTCGTCGGTCCTCGAGGCCGGGTGGGTGCTGGTCTTCTTCCTGGCGGCCGCGACGGCGTACGCGTTCTTCCAGGTGCCGTACGTCGCGATGCCGGCCGAGATCACGTCGTCGTACGACGAGCGCACGCGGTTGATGACCTGGCGGGTGGCGATCCTGGCCTTCACGATCATGCTCGCCGGCGCGACCGCGCCGCTGATCCGCGACGCGGTGGGCGGCCGCGACGGGTACCGCGTCATGGGCCTCGTGATGGCCGCGCTGATCGTGACCGGCGTGCTGAGCGCCTACCGCGGCACCCGCCACGCGCCGACCGGCACCGTCGTGCCCGGGCCGGGCAGCCTGCGCGACCAGCTGCGGATCGTGGCCGGCGCCCGCGACTTCCGGTTGCTGCTGACGACGTTCGTGCTCCAGGCGCTGGCGACCGGCTGCATGCTGGCCGGCGTCGACTACCTCGCGACCGACGTGCTCGGGCGGAAGGGCGCGGGGACGATCCTGTTCGTCTGCTTCGTCGGCCCGGCGCTGGTGCTGACCCCGGCCTGGGCGGCGCTCGGGACGCGGATCGGCAAGAAGCGCGGGTACCTGCTGGCCTCGCTCGTCCTCGCGGCCGGCGCTGCCCTGGCCGTGCTCGCGCAGTCGGCACCGGCCGGGGTGCTCTACGCCGCGACGTTCCTGGTCGGCGTCGGGTACGCCGGCTGCCAGGTCTTCCCGCTGGCGATGCTGCCGGACGCGGCCGCGGTCGACGCACGGCGTACCGGATCGAACCGCGCCGGCGTCTACACCGGCGTGTGGACCGCCGGCGAGACGCTCGGGCTCGCGCTCGGGCCGGGCGTCTTCGCGCTCGTGCTGGCGCTGGGCGGCTACCGGTCGTCGACGTCGGGCGACGTGGTGCAGCCCGACTCCGCGCTCACCGCGATCGTGCTCGGCTTCTCGGTCCTGCCGGCGCTCCTGACCCTGGTCAGCCTGGCCTGGCTGACCCGCTACTCGCTCGACGCCGAGGAGGTGGACCGGTGACCGACGCCCTGGCCCGGCTGCGTGAGATGCAGGCCGCCGACCTGCCGGTGCACGGCGGCCGGACGCTCGCCTACGTCTACGACTCCGGGCTGCCGGACGTCGACCGGATCGGCCGCGAGGCGGTCGCGGCGTACGCCGGCTCGAACGGCCTCGACCCGACCGCCTTCCCGTCGCTGCTGGCGATGGAGAACGACCTGGTCGGCTTCGCCTGCGACCTGCTCGACGCGCCGCCGTCGGCGGTGGGCAGCGTGACCTCGGGTGGCACGGAGTCGGTGCTGCTGGCGGTGCAGGGCGCGCGGGACAGCCGGCCCGACGATCGAGCGGCCGACGATGGTGGTGCCGTCGACCGTGCACGCCGCGTTCCGCAAGGCCGAGCACTACTTCGGGGTCGAAGCGGTGGTGGTGCCGGTGGGTCCGGACTTCCGGGCGGATGCGTCCGCGATGGCGGCCGCGATCGACGACCGCACCGTGCTCGTGGTGGCCTCGGCGCCGTCGTACGCGCACGGGGTCGTGGACCCGGTGGCCGAGATCGCCGCCGCGGCCGCGGCGCGCGGGGTGCGCTGCCACGTCGACGCCTGCATCGGCGGCTGGGTGCTGCCGTACGCCGCCCGGCTGGGGCGCGCGGTGCCGCCGTGGACGTTCGCGGTCGAGGGAGTCACCTCGATCTCGGTGGACACCCACAAGTACGCCTACGCCCCGAAGGGCACGTCGCTGCTGCTGCACCGGACGCCGGAGCTGCGGCGGCCGCAGTACTTCGCGTCGGCCGACTGGCCCGGCTACACGATGCTGAACCCGACCATGCAGTCGACGAAGTCGGGCGGGCCGCTGGCGGGTGCGTGGGCGGTGGTGCAGTCGCTGGGCGACGACGGCTACCTGCGGCTGGCCCGCGACGTGTTCGAGGCGGTGGACCGGATCGCGGCGGGTGTCGCGGATCTTCCCGGGATCGCGGTCGCCGTACCGCCGGACTCGACGCTGCTGGCGCTGGTGACCGACGCGTCGTGCGACGCCTTCACCGTCTGCGACGAGATGACGGCGCGCGGGTGGTACGTCCAGCCGCAGATGTCGTTCGCCGGGCAGCCGCCGACCATCCACCTGTCGGTGAGCGCGGGCACGCTCGCGCACGTCGACGACTTCCTGGTCGCGCTGGAGTCGTCGGTGGCGGCCGGCCGGGCCGCCGGGCCGGTCTCGGTGGACGCGGGCGTGGTGGCGTTCATCGAGGCGCTCGACCCGGCGTCGCTGTCGGAGGAGGACTTCGACGGCCTGCTGGCGGCGTCCGGGCTGGTGGGTGCGTCCGACGTCGGTCTGGCTCTGGCTCCGGGGTTGGAGCTCCCGTCGCGGATGGCCGAGGTGAACGCGATGCTCGACCTGGCGTCACCGGCGATGCGCGAGGCGCTGCTCGTGGCGTTCCTGGACCGGCTGCAGCGGCCGGTTCGAGGCTGAGGCGGCTCCGACTGGGCACGGGAAACCCGCACTTGGCCAAGGAAACTTCCCGAGCCATGTGCGCAAATCACTGGTTGACCAGTGAATTGCGCGCCGGTCACCCCAGCCCGCGCTCCGCCAGCCAGGCCGCCGCCATCCGCTTCGGCGCCCGCGCCAGCCACGCGTCGTACACGACCTCGGCGAGCTCGTCGCGGTCCAGCTCACCCACCCGACATCCGCGCAACAGCACCGACGGGTGCCCGTTGAAGTGCGGCGTCGTGAAGAACGGCGTCGACGGGTCCTCGACGAGCGCCGTCTTGTCCTCCTCGTCCGACACCCAGAAGACGATGACGTCGTCGTACCTCTCCCCCGTCTCGGGGTCGACGGCATCGGGGCGCGGGTTGCGGAAGAACACGAAGCTCTTGCGGCGCACCTGGTAGACCACCTTGCCGCCCTGCTCCTTCGTCACGCCGGGCATGCCGCCGGCGAGGGCGTGCACGTCCTCGACTGTGGCGCGGGTCATGGCTCCGAGCGTAGGCACCCGCCCTAACCTCCGCAGCCACCCTCCGTTGAGACCACATGGGCGACCTCAACCTCTCCCGCCGCACGCTGCTGGGCGGAGCCGGCCTCTCGCTGGGCGGGCTCGGGCTCGGCGGACTCACCGACGCGGTGACCGCCGCGACCCGGCAGGGTCCGCTGCCGGCCAAGGTCGACGTGGTCGTGGTCGGGGGCGGCATCTCCGGCCTCGTGGCCGCACGCCGCGTGGCCCGGCGCGGGCGGTCCGTGCTGCTCGTCGAGGCCCGCCGTCGCGTCGGCGGCCGGGTGCTCAACCACCACCTCCGCGCGGGCGGCACGATCGAGTCCGGCGGCGCCTTCGTCGGCCCGACCCAGGACCACATCCTGCGGCTCGCGCGCGAGCTCGACGTACGCACCTTCGACGAGTACGTCGACGGCAACAGCGTCTACATCTCCTCCACCACCGGGCGGCTGGAGTACCAGGGCACCGTCCCGCCGGACCCGACGATCCTCCCCGACGCCGCACTGCTCCTGACCCGGATCGACCAGATGGCCGCCGAGATCCCCGTGGACGCGCCCTGGACCCACCCCCAGGCGGCCGAGTGGGACGCGATGACCCTCGGCGAGTGGATCCGGCGCAACGCGATCAACGCCGCCGGCGTGGAGAACCTCATCCGCTCCTGGACCCAGCCCGGGTTCGGCGCGGACCCCGGCGAGCTCTCCCTCCTCTACACGCTCTGGTACGTCGCGTGCTCGGGCAACGAGCGCAACGTCGGGACGTTCTCCCGCAACTCCGACACCGTCAACGGGGCGCAGGAGCAGCGCTTCGTCGGCGGCTCGCAGCTGATCCCGCTGCGGCTGGCGCGACGGCTCGGCGACATCGTCGCCCTGGCCGCGCCGGTGCACCGGATCGTGCAGCGCGCGGGCGAGCGGGCCGTGGTGCACACCGGCCGCGGCACGGTGCGGGCGCGAGCGCGTGATCGTGGCCGCTCCCCCGCCGACCGTGCTCGACATCGACTGGCACCCACGGCTGCCGCACCGCCGGCACGAGCTGCTCCGCCACCTCGACATGGGCCAGCTGATGAAGTGCGACGCGGTCTACGAGCGGCCGTTCTGGCGCGACGCCGGGCTCAACGGGTTCGGGATCAGCGACTCCGGCGCCGTACGCGTGGCCTTCGACAACTGCCCGCGCAGCGGCGACCCCGGCGTGCTGCTGGCCTTCGTCGGCGGCTCGACGTGGCGGCAGTACGGCGTACAGACCAAGGCGCAGCGGCGACAGGCCGTGCTCGAGGGGTTCGCGGCGATGTTCGGCGACCAGGCCCGGCACCCGATCGAGTACGTCGAGCACGACTGGACCCGCGAGCGCTGGACCGGCGGCGGGCCGGTCGCGAACTACGCGCCGGGCACGATGGTCCGGTTCGGCCGGGAGATCCGGAAGCCGTACGGCCGTGTGCACTGGGCCGGCACCGAGACCTCGACGTACTGGACCGGCTACATGGACGGCGCCGTCCGCGCGGGTGAGCGGGCCGCGCTCGAGGTGCTGGAGAGGCTGCCGTGAGGCGGCCCCTGCTCGCGCTCGTCGCAGCGCTGGCCCTGGTCGCGCCCTCCGCTTCGTCATCGGCCGCACCGGCGCGGGAGCGGTGGGACACGCGGGTCTTCGCGTCCGTGCCCGCGCCGGGCTTCCCGGCGTACGCCTTCGCGCACCGCAACGGCCGCGTGTACGCCGGCACGTACACGAACCCGCTCGGTGACCGCCAGCGGTCGCGGGTCTTCGAGTGGACGCGCGACGGCACCCTGCTCCGGTCGTGGACGGTGCCCGGGCAGGACCTCGCGGCGGACCGCGGCGTACAGGTCGCCAACGCCGACGCCCGCGGCCGGCTGGTCCTGCTGGAGAAGTCGCGCGCGGCGGTGCTGACGCTGAACGTGAAGACCGGGAAGTTCCGCCGCTGGGCCTCGCTCCCGGACCTGCCGGCCTGCGCCACCGGCGAGACGCCCTGCTCCCCCAACGTCGTCGACGGTCCCGCGATCCCGAACTACGCGACCTGGGGACCGCGCGGCGCCCTCTACGTCACCGACTACGGCCAGGCGGTGATCTGGAAGATCCCGCGCCGCACCCAGCGACCCCGGGTGTGGTTCGCGTCCGAGCGGCTCGACGGCACCGAGTTCGGCACGACCGGCATCGTCTACCGGCCGGGTCGGCGCGACCTGCTGGTCACCCAGCAGTCGACGGCGCTCGACGGGTCGGTGCCGACCAACGGGAAGCTGTACCGGCTGCCGATCCGCACGAACGGCCGCCCGGGCGCCGCTCGAGACGCTGTGGACGTCGCTGCCCGGCGAGCTCCCCGACGGCTTCGGCGTCGCGAGGTCCGGGCGGATCTACGTCGCCAACGCGGGCCTGACCGCGCAGCTCGTGGTGCTCTCGGCGTCGGGTGTGGAGCTGGAGCGGTTCCCCGAGCTGCCCGTCACCGGCGACAACGGGTCGGCGATCCCGTTCGACACCCCGTCCAACGCGACCTTCCTCGGCACCCGGGTCCTGGTCGCCAACCAGTCGTTCGCCGGCGACCGGTCGCACCACGCGATCCTCGACGTCGAGGTCGGCGAGCGCGGGCGGACGCCGTACCTTCCGCGGAACGCGTACTGGCGCTGAGCGCCCCACCCGCTAGCCTCCCGCCCATGAGTGCGCTGGCGGGGTTGGTGGAGAAGGGACTGGTCGCGCCCGACTGGGCCGAGGCGCTGGCCCCGGTCGACGACCGGATCGCGACCATGGGGCGGTTCCTGCGCGAGGAGATCGCCGCCCACCGGCCGTACCTGCCCCAGGGCGAGCACATCCTGCGGGCCTTCCAGCGCCCGCTCGCGAACGTCCGGGTGCTGGTCGTCGGCCAGGACCCCTACCCGACGCCCGGCCACCCGATCGGGCTGAGCTTCGCGGTCGACAAGCACGTCCGGCCGATCCCGCGCAGCCTGGCGAACATCTACCAGGAGCTGCGCACCGACGTCGGCGTCGAGCCCCCCGAGCACGGCGACCTCACCGCGTGGGCCGACCAGGGCGTGATGCTGCTGAACAGGGTGCTGACGGTGCGGCCGGGATCACCGGCGTCGCACCGCGGCCGCGGCTGGGAGGACGTGACGGCGTGCGCCATCACCGCCCTCGCGGTCCGGGGCGGGCCGTGCACGGCCATCCTGTGGGGTCGCGATGCGCAGTCGCTCAAGCCGATGCTCTCGCCGATCCCGTGGGTGGAGTCGCCGCACCCGTCGCCGCTCTCGGCGAGCCGGGGCTTCTTCGGGTCGCGTCCGTTCAGCCGGGTCAACACGCTGCTGACGCAGCAGGGCGGGCAGCCCGTGGACTGGGCGCTCCCGATGGAATAAGGTTGAACTCTCAATCATTGAGGTGGACATGACCGAGACCTCCCGCATGCCGGCGCTCTACATCGGGCACGGCGCTCCGCCGCTCCTCGACGACCCGACCTGGTCGGGCCAGCTGGCCGCCTGGGCCGAGGACCTGCCGCGTCCGAAGGCGATCCTGATCGTCAGCGCGCACTGGGAGTCCGCGCCGGTCAGCCTGTCCGCCAGCGGCGCCCCGCTGGTCTACGACTTCGGTGGCTTCGACGCGAAGTACTACCGGATGACCTACGAGACACCGGACGCCACGGCGCTCGCCGCGCGGATCGCCTCCCTGATGCCGGCGACCGAGCCGGTGCACCAGCACGACAGCCGCGGCCTCGACCACGGCGCGTGGGTGCCGCTGCGGATCATGTACCCCGACGCCGACGTCCCGGTGCTGCAGATGTCGCTGCCCACCCAGGACCCGGCGCGGCTGCTGAAGCTGGGCGAGCGGCTGCGGCCGCTGCGCGACGAGGGCGTGCTGATCATCGGGTCCGGCTTCCTCACCCACGGCCTGCCCTTCCTGACCGAGTGGAGGATCGACGCGGCCGTCCCCGGCTGGTCGGCCGACTTCGACGCCTGGGCCGGCGAGGCGCTGGCCCGCGGCGACGTGGACGCGCTGGCCGACTACCGCCACCAGGCGCCGGGCATGCCGTACGCCCACCCGACGGTCGAGCACTACACGCCGCTGTTCGTCACCCTCGGCGCGGCCAGCAACCCCGAGGAGGCGGGCATCCAGGTCATCGACGGGTTCTGGATGGGCCTGTCGAAGCGGTCGCTGCAGGTCGCCTGACTGGTGGGGCCTGGGCCCTGGCCCTGGAAGCTGCTCCGGCCCCGCTTCGTGCAGTGAGCCAGCGAGCCGCCTCGATTGGTCACGAACCGCAGGAAATCTGTGCAATTCATTGCGGTTGGGGACCAAACGGCAATGAATCAGGCCTCGGGCATGCGGTTTCTGACCAATCGGAGGCTGGTCCCGGCCGACCTCACCCACACTCCAGGACCCCCGTCGATTGGTCACGAACCGCACGAAATCTGTGCAAATCCTTGCGGTTGGGGACCAAACCGCAACCCCGAGAGACCCCAGAAGGTCAGCGGATGCGGGTCTTCCGCATCATCTTCAGCGACGTGAGCATCTGCTTCACGTACGCGTCGTAGTCCTGGCCGGGGCGGGCGCCCATCACCTGCTTCTTGAGCACGGCGAGGTTCTGCACGTCGGTGTACTTGAGCAGGCCCTGGTCGCCGTGACGCGCGCCGACCCCCGACTGCTTGACGCCGCCGGACGGCGTGCCCTTCGAGGCGTACGCCGCGGCGAGGCTGTCGTTGACGTTGACGTTGCCGGACTCGATCCGCCGCGCCACCGCCTCGGCGGCCTTGAGGTCGGTGCCCCAGACCGAGGCGTTGAGGCCGTAGTCGGTGTCGTTCGCCAGCGCGACCGCCTCGTCGAGGGTCGAGTAGCGGTGCAGCGCGACGACCGGGCCGAACGTCTCGCACGAGCCGGCCAGCATGTCCTGGGTGACACCCTCGAGCACGGTCGGCTCGTAGAACGCCGGGCCGATGTCGGGGCGCGGCTTGCCGCCGGTGACGATCGTCGCGCCCTTCACCACGGCGTCCTCGACGTGCGACGCCACGCGGTCGCGGTGGTCGACCGAGACCAGCGAGCCGAGCTCCGGCCCGAAGTCGTACGTCGCCCCCAGCTCCAGCCCCTCGGCCGCCGCGACGAACTTCGCCTTGAACGTCTCGTAGAGCGCGTCCGGCAGGTAGATCCGCTCGATGTGCATGCAGATCTGGCCGGTGTTGCCGAAGACCCCGAACAGCGCGCCCTGCACCACCTCGTCGACGTCGGCGTCGGGCATCACGATCATCGGGTTCTTGCCGCCGAGCTCGAGGCAGCAGCCGATCAGGTTGCGTCCCGCGCGCTCGCCCACGAACCGCCCGGTGGCCGTCGAGCCGGTGAACATGACGTAGTTGGCGTTGTCGATCAGGGTCGGGCCGACGTCGGGGCCCTCGCCGCAGACGACCTGGAAGAGCCCCTTCGGCAGGCCGGCCTGCTCCAGCAGCGAGATGCCGTACAGCGGCGACAGCGCGGTCTTGTTGTCGGGCTTGAGCACGATCCCGTTGCCGGCCATCAGCGCCGGGATCGCGTCGGAGAGCCCGGTCGCGAACGGGAAGTTCCAGGGCGCGATGATCCCGACCACGCCCTTGGGCTGGCGGATCTCGGTCGACGTCGACACGACCGGCACCGGCCCGCCGCGCTTGGTCGACGCCAGCAGCTTCGGCGCCCGCTTGAGGTAGTGGCTGATCACCATCGGCGGGTCGCAGGTCTCCTCGATCGCCATCCGCCGGTTCTTGCCGCTCTCGGCCTGGATCAGGTCGGCGGTGGTCTGCGCGTTGTCGATCAGCAGCGTGTGCGCCTTCTTGAACACCTTCAGCCGCTTGCGCAGCGGCCACGTCGCCCACTCGCCCTGGGCCTCGCGCGCCGCGGCGTACGCCGCCTCGATGTCCGCGGGCGTCGACTGCGGCAGCTCGACGAGCACGTCACCGGTGTAGACCTCGGTCAGCTTCCAGGTGCCGCCGGACGTCGAGGGCACCCGCGCGACCAGCGACTCCAGGAACTCGTCGGTCAGGGACTCGGGTCGCTTCATCGTCATGAGAGCACCAGCTCCGCTGCCTTGTCGCCGATCATGATCGACGGCGCATTGGTGTTGCCGCCGGTGATGGACGGCATGATCGAGGCGTCCGCGACGCGCAGGCCCTCGATGCCGCGCACCTTGAGGTCGGGCCCGACCACGGCCCGCTCGTCGACGCCCATCCGGCAGGTGCCGACGCCGTGGTAGACCGTGGTCGCCCGGTTGCGGACCTCGTCGCGCAGGCCCGGTGCCGGTGAAGCCGGTGCCCATGTGCACCTCACTCTTGACCGCGCCGCCGAACGCCGCGCTCGCCATGATCTCGCGGATCATCTCGCTGCCCTCGGCGAGCACCTCGACGTCGCCCTGCTCGGCGAGGTACTGGAAGTCGATCAGCGGCGCCGCGGTCGGGTCGCCCGACGCCAGCCGCAGGGTGCCGCGGCTGCGCGGGTAGATCAGCGTCGACAGCAGCGTCACGCACGCGCGCGGGTCGACCTTGTGCCGGATCGGCGCGTCCTGGTTGGGCGAGGGGTAGGACCACGGCAGCAGGTGGATCTGCAGGTCGGGTACGTCGGTCGCCTGCGACGTACGCACGAAGGCGACGGACTCGAAGACCGAGTTCGCGAGGAACGAGTTGCCCACGGGTGACCTCGCGCGCCAGCCCGCGGGCGAAGTGCCACGGGTTGCCGCGGTGCTTCGCGGTCGGCACGTGGAAGGTCAGCGGCACGAACAGGTGGTCGTGCATGTTGTCGCCGACCGGCAGGTCGGCCAGGCACGGGATGCCGTGCTGGGCGAGGTGGTCGGCGTGGCCGATGCCGGACAGCATCAGCAGCTGCGGCGACCCGAAGACGCCGGCGGCGAGGATGACCTCCTTGCCGGCCCGGATGGTGCGCAGCTCGCCGTCCTTGTCGATCACCTGGACGCCGGTCGCGCGGCCGTTGTCGATGACGACCTTGGCGACGTGCACCTCGGTCTGGAGGCTGAGCGACGGCAGCGCGCGGCCGTGGATGTAGCCGCGGGAGGCGCTGTAGCGCAGGCCGCCGGCGGCGTTCTGCTGCATCATGCTCGCCCCCTCCTGCGACTCGGCGTTGTAGTCCTGGAGGACCTTCACGCCCAGCGTGTCGGCGGTCGCCTGCACGAACTGGAACGACGGCTCGACCGGCACCGAGTGGCGGGTGACCTTGATCGGCCCGCCGGCGCCGCGGTAGGCGTCCTCGCCGTCGACCCAGTCCTCCATCCGCTTGTAGACGGTGTTGACCTCGTCGGCCGACCAGCCGGTGTTGCCCTCGGCGGCCCAGGAGTCGAAGTTGGCGCGGTTGCCGCGGACGTAGACCATGCCGTTGACCGAGCTCGAGCCGCCGACCACCTTGCCGCGGGTCTGCGGGATCTTGCGGTTGAGCGCGTGCTCCTGCGGCGTCGTGTAGTAGCCCCAGTCGACCTTCGCTCTTGATCTCGGGGACCGAGTGCATCGGGCCGATCATCCCGGGCTTCTTCACCAGGAACTGGTCGTCGCTCTTGCCCGCCTCGAGCAGGATCACGCTCTGCCCGGCCTCGGCCAGTCGGGCGGCGAGCGCACTGCCCGCGCTGCCGGACCCGACGACGACGTAGTCGGCCTCGTTCCGGACCGGACCCTGGGAAGTGGCCTTGGCCATGCCTCACCTCAAGCTCTCAGCTCGTCAGGGCGTGGTGGGGCCCACACCCGGCGATAACTGTAACGCGTTCTAGTTTGCTCGTACAGGGTCGGTTCGCGAGGATCAGCCGGGTGAAGATCCTCTCCGTCCAGTCCTCCGTCGCCTACGGCCACGTCGGCAACTCGGCCGCGGTGTTCCCGCTCCAGCGGCTCGGCCACGAGGTCTGGCCGGTGCTCACCGTCCACTTCTCCAACCACACCGGGTACGGCGAGTGGCGCGGCCCGCTGCTCGCCGCCGACCGACGTCGCCGACGTGATCGCCGGCATCGAGGACCGCGGCGTGCTCGGCGAGGCGGACGCCGTCCTCTCCGGCTACCAGGGCGACCCCGCCGTCGGCGCGGTCATCCTCGACGCGGTGGAGCGGGTGAAGTCGGAGAACCCGGAGGCGGTCTACTGCTGCGACCCGGTGATGGGCGACGTCGGGCGCGGCATGTTCGTGCGGCCCGGGATCCCGGAGTTCATGCGCGACTCCGTCGTGCCGAAGGCCGACATCATCACGCCCAACCACTTCGAGCTCGACTTCCTCGCCGGCCGCGAGACGCACACGCTCGACGAGATCCTCGACGCGGTCGACGCCGTCCGCGACCGCGGCCCGCGCGACGTCCTGGTCACCAGCGTGCTGCACGAGGACCTCGGCGACGAGCGGCTGGACGTGGTCGCCGTGTCCGACGACGGCGCCTGGGCGGTGACCACGCCGCTGCTCCCGATCTCACCCAACGGCGGCGGCGACATCACCGCCGCGCTCTACCTCGCACACCTGCTCACGTCCGGCTCCCCCGCCACCGCGCTCGCCGCCACCACGTCGTCGGTCTTCGCGGTCCTCGAGGCCACCCTCGCGGCCGGCACCCGCGAGCTCCAGATCGTCGCGGCCCAGGACGCGATCGCGGAGCCCCCGCTGGGCTTCGAGGTGCGGCAGCTGCGATGAGACGGCTCCTCCTGGCCCTGCTTCTCGGCCTCTTCCTCACGTCGTGTGGTGACGACGGCGGCGACCCGGCGGCACCGACGACGGCCCGACCGACGCCGAGTTCACGACCGAGCTGCTGCACCGCGACGCCGCCCTGCTCAACCTGCTCGACGTGAGCCTGGGTCGCGACCTCGACCCGACGCCTCGCCGCGACCGGCGAGCAGCAGCGCCTCGACGCCAACGAGCGGATGGCGACCGGCTTCGAGCTGCTCGAGGAGTGGGGCGAGGAGATCCCGGCAACCTCCCGCGACCACGGCGCGGAGCACGGCAGCGACGGCGACGTACCGGTCATCGACGGCATGCCCACCGGCGACGACCTCCAGGCGCTCGGCAAGCTGCAGGGGCAGGCGTTCGTCGACGAGTACGTCGCCCTGCTCGACCTCCGCCCTCGAGTCGACGCGGGCGTTCGCCGAGGACCACGAGGGGCGGGAAGCCGCCGCCGACCAGCTGGCGAAGGCGGCGGTGGCGTCCAGTCAGACCGCCCTCGACGCGCTCTGACGTGACCCGACCGGAGGGGACCGAGGTGTAGATTCGTCACCACCGACTGTGTGCCGCCTCCGACCGGAGGCCCGGCGGTCGGTCGAGAGGCAGACCCACATCTCATCGCCCAACCAGCCTGAAGTTTCTGCTCGCACCGCACTACGCCTGCGGATGGCACCCGCCGCCGAGGACGCAACCCTGCAGGGCGGCTGGTGGCCACAGACCCGCGACCTCGCCGTGGAGCTGGCCGAGCTGACGGATCACGTCTCGACCGAGCTGGGAACGGTCTCCCGCGCCTCGATCTCGCCGCCCGACTGGGACTCGCCGCCGCGCGGCGTCGCGGGCGACCGCGGGATGGTGAAGGTCCGTGCGCTGCCGCGGGAGGACCCCCACGTCATCGAGCTGCGGGTCTCCGGGCGGCGGCCGCTGCGTCTCCTCGTGGTGCCGCCGGCCATGTCGGCCGCGCGGGCCGAGGAGGCGATGTTGGCGGCGGCGACACCGCGCCACTCCTACACGGCCTCCTCGATCCTCGAGGTTGTGGCCGAGTCACGCGACCACGACGAGTTCGACGAGTGGCACGATTCGGGCGGGTCGTGGTGGGACCCGAACCCGCTCGCGCCGTCGTACCGGCCGGAGGCGTGACGACGGACTCAGAGGGTCTCGCTGGCCCGGTCGCGCAGGGCCGACAGCGAGCGGCGGGTACGCGCGGAGTCCGGTAGCACCGCGACCAGGAGAGACTCCGGAGCGGCAGCTCCGGACAGCAGCGCGCGGATCCAGTCCATGCCCGCCTCCAGCTCGGCGACGGCGTCGGTCTGCCCTCCGCTGCGGGTCCAGTTACCCAGGGCGGAGCGGTGCGTGGCGTCGATCAGGGCGGCCAGCGCCATGGACTCGTAGGGACCCGCGGTTGCCGGGAGCCGCTCACGCAGGTAGCCCCGGGTGACCGCGACGTACCGCTCGTGCTCCACCACCTCCCGGTCGCGCAGCTCCGGGCACGATCCGCGTGAGCTGGTAGCGCTGCAGCACCAGCTCCGGCCGGCTCAGGAAGTCGTGCATCGACGCCTCGGTCGCCGCGATCACCGCCTCGACCGGATCGGCGTCGGGACCGGCGGCGGCGAGGTGTCGTTCGACCAGTGCCACGCGCTCGGAGTGGTCCGGGAAGGGGAGCTCATCCTTGCCCGCGTAGTAGCGGAAGACCGTCCGCCGCGACACCTCCGAGGCGTCGGCCACGGCCTCCACCGTGACGCTCTCGTAGCCCTGGTCGAGGAAGAGCTGCATCGCCGTCTCGGCGATGCGGTACTTCGTGTCCAGCGCTCGTGTGACGGCCACCGACTCCCCTTGCTCCCGACCGGCCTGCGGGCAAAGTCTAGGTGCGGCCCGCCGGCGCGGGCTCGCGAGATCGGGCAGCAGCCGTCGCGTCCTCGCGATCAACCGTCCGGCGCAACAGCGGGAGCAACAGGACACCGACGACCGAGAAGGCGACGAAGCTGACGTACCCGGCTCCGGTGTCGCCCATCGAGCCCTCTGCCCAGCCGTAGAGGTACGGGCCGACGAAGCCTCCGAGCAACCCGACGGTGTTGATGAAGGCGAGCCCGGCCGCGGCCATCAGTCCCGACATCCGGGCCATGGCCAGCGACCAGTAGAGGGGCAGGACCCCGATCAGGAACGCCGAGGCGAGGACGATCAGGGCGACCCGGAGAGCCGGCCCGGACGCGAGCACGTACGCGATCGCCACCGCGGTCCCGGCGACCGAGCAGACCGCGATCACGCGGACCTCGTTGCGCACGCGGCGCTGCACGGCGGGGACGACGAGTACGCCGGCCAGCGCCCCGAGCCCGACGCTGCCGCTCACGAGCCCCACCAGGAAGGGTCCGTCGAGGTCGAGGTTCTCGACGATGGACGGGAAGTTGTACTGGATGGCGACGCTGGTGACCTGGTTGGCGAAGTAGACCGCCGAGAGCGCCAGGATGAACGGCCGGGCGAAGGCGACCCGGGCATTGCCGCGCAGGGTCGTGTGCGCCGGCGCGTCGTGGACGGCGGCCCGCTCCTCCAGGATCGCCGCCTCGTCCGGTGTGAGCCACGAGGCGTCCGCGGGCTTGTCGGGCAGCCAGCGCAGGATGCCGAAGCCGAGCACGACGGTCACGCTGCCCTCGACCAGGAACATCCACTGCCACCCGTGCATGTCGCCGGCGCCGGCGAGCTCCATCAAGGCACCGCCGATCGGCCCGCCGAGCACGAGCGCGACGCACACGGCGAGGTAGATGACGCCCACCATCGTCACCCGCTGCGACTGCGCGAACCAGACGGTCACGATGTACATCAGCGCGGGATAGAGGCCCGCCTCCGCCGCGCCGAGCAGGAAGCGCAGCACGTAGAAGGAGGTCTCGCCCTGCACGAACATCATCGCGGCACAGAGGGCGCCCCACGTGACCGCGATCCGCGCGATCCACCGACGCGGCCCGACCTTGTGCATGACCAGGTTGCTCGGCACCTCGAGCAGGGCGTAGCTGAGGAAGAAGATCCCGGCACCGAGGCCGTACGCCGCGGCGCCGATGCCGACATCGGCCTCGAGCGACGTCTTGGCCAGCCCGACGTTGGTGCGGTCGATGAAGGCCATGAAGTAGATCAGCATCAGCACCGGCATCAGGTGCAGGGCTGCCTTCTTGCTGGCAATGGCGTGGAGCTGGTCGCCGGCGCGGCTGGTCGGCATGTTCATGGAGGACCTCCCGAGATCGGTCACTGAGTGCCGTATTGATGCACGTTGAAGACACTCAGTGCCACACTGTGCCACGGGTCACAGCCACTCGCAAGGTGTCGCACAGGGGTCGCGCGGGCTGCCAGGGTCGAGGTGGAGCCGGTGACAGGATTCGAACCCGCGACATCTTCTTTACAAGAGAAGCGCTCTACCAACTGAGCTACACCGGCCTCGCCCCGGCGTGCCGGAGCGCGGCCACATGGTAGTTGGGGCGGGCCGGTGAGCCGGAATCAGGCGGCGATCGGCAGGAAGGCGTCCAGCGAGCGGCGGATGCCGGCGGCGTCGAGGCCGTGGAAGCGCACGTGGTCGGCGGGGGTGCCGTAGCGGCGCAGCTCCTCGCGGCCGACACCGAGGGCCAACACGCGGTGCGGCAGGTCGCTGAGGGTCTCGGAGACGACGCGGGAGGACGTGCCGGAGAGCCAGGGCTCGACCAGCACCACGTCCGGCGCGGCCAGGACCTGGCGCAGGGCACGGGAGTCGAACGGCCGCACGGTGTTGGCGTAGAGCACGTTCACGTCGAGTCCCTCGGTCGCGGCGAGCACGGAGTCGAGGACGGGTCCGAGGGCGACCACTGTCGCGCCCGCTCCCCGGCGTACGACGTGCAGCCCGGTGCCGGCGTACGACGTGGAGTTCGTCTGGCCGACCACCCGCACGTAGTGCAGGCCGTCACCGGCGACGGTGCGCCGGACCACGGCGTCCACCTCGACCGACGTCGACGGCGCGTGGATGTGGATGCCGGGCAAGGTGTCCATCAGGGCCACGTCGCCGTTGGTCTGGTGGGTGCGGCCCATGCCGGCGCTGTCGAACGACCCGAGGCCGCCCACCAGGACTCCCCCGACGTCCTGGTGGCCGAAGCCGAGCTTCACCTGCTCGAAGGCACGCTCGACCAGGAACGAGCCGAACGTGTGCACGATCGGCCGCATCCCGGTGAGCGCCATGCCGGCGCCGACGTTGACGAGCAGCTGCTCGCGGATGCCGACGTTGACCACCCGGTCGGGGTGGCGTGCCTCGGTCTCGCCGAAGTACTGGCCGGAGATCTCGGCGTAGACCAGAGCGACCGACAGGTCGGTCTCGACCAGGTCGACGGCGGTCCGGGCGAACTGGGTCCTGGGGTTCATCGGGCTTCCACCTCCGCGACGACGGCGTTGGGCCGGCCGATCGGCCGGTGGGACAGGGACTTCTCGAGCGCCTCGTGGTCGCGACCGTCGACGGTGACGGCGTCCCAGCCCTCGACCAGGAACCGCTGCTCGATCCGTCCCGGGACGGCGTACGACGACGACCGGTTGTCGATCACCACGACGGTCAGCGCGTCGAGGGACAGCGCGGCGGCCAGCTCGAGCGCCTCGTGGTTGCTGCCCTCGTCGAGCTCCGCGTCGCCGACGAGGACGACGACTCGCGAGCCGATTCCCTGGGCGCGCAGGCCGAGCGCCGTACCGACGGCCAGCGGGAGGCCGTGGCCGAGCGAGCCGGACGAGATCTCGACACCGGGCACCAGGTTGCGGTCGGGGTGGTAGCCCAGCGGGGACTCCCACGAGACCCAGTCCCCGAGCCACGACTCGGGGAAGTAGCCCTGGTCGGCGAGCACGGCGTAGTAGGCCATCGGGCCGTGCCCCTTGGACAGGTAGAACCGGTCCCGGGCGGGGTCGCCGATCGTCTCTGGTGAGACGTCGAGGACCCGTTCGTAGAGGACGCGGATCACGTCGAGCGTCGACGTGGCCGCGGCGTCGTGCTTCTCGTCGCCGGTCAAGAGGCGCATCAGGCGTTGGATCTCGGTCATGACCACGATGCTCCAACTTGAAGTTCACTTGAAGTCAAGCAATTCTTGAGGACGTGACCCAGCTGACCATCGGGCAGCTCGCCGAGCGCGCGGGCGTCGCCACCTCCGCGATCCGCTTCTACGAGGAGCGCGGGCTGGTCCAGTCGCGGCGTACGACGGGCAACCAGCGGCGCTACGAGCAGTCGCAGCTGCGCCGGATCGCCTTCATCCGGACCGCCCAGCGCGTCGGGCTGACCCTCGAGGAGATCGCCGAGGCGCTCGACACCCTCCCCGCGGGCCGGACCCCCACCAAGGCCGACTGGACCCGCCTCAGTCGCACCTGGCGACCGCGGCTCGACGACCAGATCCGGCGGATCGAGCTGCTCCGCGACCAGCTCGACAGCTGCATCGGCTGTGGCTGCCTCAGCCTGAAGACCTGTGCCCTGCGCAACCCCGGCGACGTCGCGGCCGCCGCCGGCCCGGGGCCGGTCTACCTGCAGCCGTGACCATCAGCCCGACCACTAGCCTTGGGCGCATGGTCCTGCGGATCGTGGCGAGTCGCCCGGATCCGGCGATCGTGTCGCTGCCCTGGGACACCCCGCTGGAGGACTGGGACGACCGCTACGTCGTACCCCTTCCCCGCGGCCTCTCCCGCCACGTCGTCCGGATCGTGCGCCTGCGCGAGCGGGTGTACGCCGTGAAGGAGACGGTCGAGGAGATCGCCTTCCGCGAGTACCGCATGCTGCGCGACCTGCAACGGATGGGTCTGCCGGCCGTCGTCCCGCAGGGCGTGGTCACCGGCCGGGCCGACAAGGGCGGCGACGAGCTGCCGGCCGCGCTGATGACCGAGCACCTCCGCTTCTCGCTGCCGTACCGCAGCCTGTTCGCGCACGGACTCAAGGCGGAGAACCTGCCCTCGCTCGTCGACGCCCTGGTGGTGCTGCTGGTCCGGCTGCACCTCGCCGACTTCTACTGGGGCGACGTGTCGCTCTCGAACGTGCTGTTCCGACGCAGCGCCGGCGGGTTCACGGCGTACCTCGTCGACGCGGAGACCGGCGAGCTCAAGCCGATGCTGTCGAAGAGCATGCGCGAGTACGACATCACGGTGGGCTGCGAGAACGTCTACGCCGAGCTGCTCGACCTCCAGGCCAGCGACTCGCTCGACCACCACGTGGAGGCGCTCGAGATCGTGGAGCTGCTGGCGGAGCGGTACGACGCGCTGTGGACCGAGCTGACCTCGGAGGAGGTGTTCGCGGCCAGCGAGATGTGGCGGATCGAGCAGCGGATCGAGCGGCTCAACGACCTCGGGTTCGACGTCGACGAGCTCGACATCGTCACCGACTTCGACGGCGACCGGGTCGTCATCCAGCCCAAGGTCGTCGAGGCCGGCCACCACGCCGCGGGAGCTGCAGGGGCTGACCGGGCTGCACGTCGAGGACGCCCAGGCCCGGCGGCTGCTGAACGACATCGCCGCCTTCACCGCCACCGAGGACCTCGGCCGGGAGGACCGCCAGCTCGTCGCGAACCGCTGGCTGACGGAGTACTACGAGCCGATCATCGCCATGGTGCCCCCCGATGCACGCGGGAAGCTGGAGCCCGCGGAGATCTTCCACGAGATCCTCGTGCACCGGTGGTACCTCTCCGAGCGCCGCGGCCACGAGGTCAACATCTTCGAGACCGCCCGCGACTACATCGACTCCGAGCTGACCAAGAAGCCCGAGGAGGCGGTCGCGGCCGTGCCCGACGCGCAGCCGGTGCTGCGCGAGGAGTTCTAGTGGGCGGGTCGGATAGTCCGCCACGAGAATCATCCCAGCGAGCCCCGTGCACCTGCGTTTCGTGGCGGACTATCCGCCCTTCCGTAGCCTGACGTCGTGGACGAAGAGATCCCCACGATCTACGAGTGGGTGGGCGGCAAGGCCGTCTTCCGCGCGTGGCTCGACGCGTTCTACGACCTGGTCGAGGCCGACGAGCTGCTGGGACCGGTCTTCGGTGGCGTCGTCAGCGAGGAGCATCGGGCGCACGTGACCGACTGGTGGTGCGAGGTGATGGGTGGGCCGGACACCTACACCCGCGAGCGCGGCGGCTACCAGCACATGCTGGCCCACCACCGTGGCCTGGCCATCGACCGCGAGCAGCGGCTGCGCTTCGTCGACCTGCTGAGCCGGGCTGCGGACGTGGCCGGGGTGCCGGCGGACCCCGAGTGCCGCGCCGCGCTGATGGGGTACGCCGAGTGGGGCACGCGCCTGGCCGTCGAGAACTCCGCGCCGGACGCCAGCCCGGTCGCGAGCGCGCCGGTGCCGCGCTGGGGCTGGGGAGTGGCGCCGCCCTACCTCGGCTGAGGATCCCGCTGCGGTCGTCGTGGGTTGAACGAACGTTTGTTCAACGCAAACAGCCACCCGGCCCGGGGGCTTACCCCGGTGGGTGGCTGTGCGTCCTGCTCGCCGGCCCATCAGCCGCCTCTCGGCGAGCGGCCGCTCTCAGCGGCGAATGGTGAGGCCCGGGGGCATGATCCGAACCGGCTCATTCGTAACGGCCATCGTCCCGCGCCTATTCCGCGCCTCAGGGTCGGCACACCCGGCAGGGCGTGAGGTGCGCGTTGTCCTCGCCGACGGCGTGCAGGTCGTCGCGCTCGGCGACCAGCGGACAGTCGCGACGGTGGAGGGTGGTGCCGCTGCCCGCGGTCACGGGGATCGCGGCGACGTCGACCTGGCCGGCCGCGGTCTCGCGGAGCGTGGCCGAGCGGGAGGTGACGTCGGCCAGCACGAGCAGGGTGTCGGAGAGCCGCTTGGCAGCCTCGCGCTGGTCGGAGGCGATCCGGGCCAGCCACGCGCCGAAGTACAGGAAGCCGCCGCAGAACGTCAGCCCGAGCCCGAGCAGGCCGCCGGAGACGAGGTAGGAGAGCTGGTCGTACTGGTACGGCGTGTTCGCCGCGCCGTACCAGCCGAGGATGATCACGACCAGCCCGAGCGGCAGCAGGATCGCGCCGGCCCAGAACAGCACGAGCTGCAGGATCCGGAAGTGGTTGTCCTTGAGCGGTGCGGCCCCGGACGACGTGCGTGACGCCGCCCGGGGAAGACCCGTCCCGCCGGCAGTGGTGAGGGTGGTCATCGGATCAGGCCTTTCGGAGGTCGGGCAGGCCGCTGTCGAGGCCGTGCGGACAGGAGCCGGCGCCGCCGAGGGCGATCACGCCGATCTTGCGGAGCCAGGTGCCGGCGGCAGCGGCGAGCGCGACGCCACCGACGGTCAGCGCACCGGGAATGCTCGTGAGCGGCGGGAGCCCGGCGCCCATCGGCGCTGCGCCCGTCAGGTCGCCGTCGGCGGTGGGCGCGGCCCCGCTGTCTGTCGGCGCGCCGGGCGCAGCGGGTGCGCTCGCCGCCGGGCCCGAGCCGCCGCCCGCGCCCGCACCCGTCGCGGCGGCACCGTCGTCGGCGTCGGGTACGGCGGGTGGCGCCGGGATCTCGATCGCCTGCACGGTGTCGGTGGCGGTGCCGGAGTTGCCGAGGGTGAGCACGATCCTCGGCGAGAGACCCGCCGCGGCGCCGAGCGCGGCCTTGAGGTCCTTCGCCTCGGCGGGCAGGGCGCCGATGATGTCGCCGAGCGGGATCGGGTCGAGCTTGCTGCGCAGCTGGTCGGTGTCGATGTCGATGCGGAGGCCCTGCACCAGCCCGGTGGAGGCGTCGCCGCTCCGGTCGAGCTCCGGCTTCGGCAGCACCAGCTGCACGCCCAGCGCCTGAAGCGCCTTGGCCGGGTCGTCGGGCAGGCCGGGGATCGGCGCCTGCTGGCCGGCCGCCTCGATGCCGTCGGCGCCGATCGCGAACGGGTTGCCGGCGATCCGCAGCGTGCCGACCGCACCAGCGCCCTTGGCCGTGGCGGCGCCGCCGTCGCTGGCCGTGGTCACGCGGGTGTGCACGGCCTCGACGGTGATCAGCCCGCCCAGGAGGGACACGTCGCTCAACGCCGACCGGGAGGTGGTGCGTACGACGTCGGTGCTGGTGTCGGCGCTGCTGGACGAGGTGTAGCCGGTGAAGTCGACGAGTGCGGCCAGCTCCTCGGGCATGCCCGGCACACCCGACGGGTCCGGCTCCTCCGCCGCTCCGGTGATCGCGGCGCCGAAGTCCTGCAGCCCACCGGTCGGCAGGCCGGGCACCTCCGGCAGGGCGGGCGCTTCACCGCCCTCGCCGCCACCCGCCCCGGGCTCCTGCGCCTGCCCGTCGGGTGAGAACCCGACCTGGGCGATGACCTGCTCCCCGCCGGCGGAGGTGCGCATGATCGTGCCGGGGAACGGCTCGTCGCTGTGCTGCTCGGGTCCGGCCGGGTACGTCGAGTTCACCTGCACCGGGTACCCGCGCTCACCGAGCTCCTTGGGCAGCCCGAGCTGCTCGACGAACGTCTTGGCGCCCTCACCGAGCGGGTCCCCGGGCCAGAGCCAGCTGCCGCGGCCGCGGCCGAGCCCGGTCTCCGCCTCGACCCGGGTGTAGCCCAGCTCGACCTCGAACTGCGGCTCGGCCGGGATCGGGATGGTCGGCTCGTAGAGCTCCACCTTCACCGGCGCCGCCCACGCGGAGCTGTTGTAGCCGCTGAACGCGGGCTCCTCGCCGGCGCTGGCGCTCGACCAGGGCAGGACGAGCGCCGTCAGGCCGGCGGCGAGGAAGGGGAAGATCAGGCGGTTCATGCTGCGCCTCCGAGGATGACGTCGGACATGGTGGTGAGGATCTCGGCGGGCTCTCCGGTGGCCACGACCCGGCCACCGTCCATCACCGCCGCGTAGTCGGCGACCCGGAGCGCGGTCCGGGCGAACTGCTCGATGCACAGGATGGTCACGCCGCTGGCGGCGATCGCGGCGACCGTGTCGTAGAGCTCGTCGACGATCAGCGGCGCGAGCCCCATCGAGAGCTCGTCGAGGAGCAGCAGGGCCGGGTCGGACGCGAGCGCGCGCGCCATCGCCAGCATCTGCTGCTCCCCGCCCGAGAGCGTGCCGGCGAGCTGGCCCCGCCGCTGGTGCAGCTTGGGGAAGTACGAGAACGCCGTGTCCAGGACCGCGGCGGCCGGGACACCGGCGTACGACATGAGGAGGAGGTTCTCCTCGACGCTGAGGTTGGGGAACACCGAGCGGCCCTCCGGCACGGTGCACAGCCCGAGCCGGGCCAGCGCCTCCGGGTCGGCACCCTGCACGTGGACGCCGCCGAGGTGGACGTCGCCGGACGTCTGCTGCTTCTGGCCGGAGATGACCTTGACCAGCGTGCTCTTGCCGGCGCCGTTGGGCCCGAGCAGCGCCAGCACCGCGCCGCGGGGGACGCTGAGCGTGACGCCGCGCAGCACCTCGATCCGGCCGTACGCCGCGTGCACGTCGACGACGTCGAGCATCGGGACGCTCATCGCGACACCCCCTGCGACGACCGGGAGCTCCTGCGTGACGTCGGGCTCGGCGTCGGAGTAGCCGAGATAGGCCTGCTGCACCCGCGCGTCGGCGCGGATCTCGACGGGGCTGCCCGAGGCGATGACGGCGCCGAAGTCGAGCACGTGGATGGTGTCGCACACGGCCATCACGAGGTCCATGTCGTGCTCGACCATGAGGATCCCGCGCCCCTCGGTGGCCAGCCGGGCGAGCAGCTCGCCGAAGGCGTCCGTCTCGTGCTCGTCGAGCCCCGACGACGGCTCGTCGAGCAGCAGCAGCTTCGGGTCGCCGGCCAGGCAGCGGGCCAGCTCCAGCAGGCGGGCGGTGCCGGTGGGGATCGAGTCGGCGCGCTCGTCGGCGTACGCCGAGATCCCGACCTGCTCGAGCAGCAGGTCGATGTTGGCGGCGACCGGGCGGACGAGCCCGCCGAGTCCGCGGTGGATGTCGAGGGCGACCCGGACGTTCTCACGCACCGTCAGTGACCCGAAGGCCTCCAGACGCTGGAACGTGCGGGCCATGCCGCGCCGCGCGCGTCGGTGCACCGGCGTGCGCGTGATGTCGCGGCCGTCGAAGCGGACCCGGCCCCGGGTGGGCTTCTGCAGCCCGGAGATGACGTTGAAGCAGGTGGTCTTGCCGGCGCCGTTGGGGCCGATCAGCCCGGTGACCCGGCCGGCGTCGGCGCCGAAGCTCGCGTGGTCGACCGCGACCACGCCCCCGAACTGGACGACCACGTCGTCGACCTCAAGAAGCGGCATGCGCGGGCACCTCCTCGGGCTGGTCGTACGCGAGCTCGTCGCGGCGCAGCGTCAGCTGGCCGGGCAGCTTCGGCGCGAGCTCGGTCCAGCTGCGGCGGCCGAGGCCGAACAGGAGGTTGGCGAGACCGTTGGGGTCGCGGCCGAGGAAGACCGCGCCGAAGCCGAGGACCGCGAACATCAGGCCGGCCAGCTCCGGGCGCGAGCTCTGGAGCACCGGCAGCAGCATCAGCCCGATCCCGCCGAGCGCGGCGCCGGTGACGGAGGTGACGCCGAAGACGACGGCGAGCAGCAGCAGCGGCAGGCTGGCGAGCAGCTGGAAGTCGGTGGCGCCGATGGTGCCGCGCAGGCCCGCGAAGAGCGCACCGGCGAGGCCGGCCATGCCGGCGGTGAGGCCGAACAGAGCGACCCGGAACCAGCGCATGTCGAGCCCGAGGGTCCCGCACGCGGCCGGGCTGTCGCGCATCGCGATCAGCAGCCGGCCGAGCGCCCCGCCACGCAGCACCAGCAGGGCCAGCGACATCAGCACGAAGAACGCGCACATCACCAGCACGTAGGTGCCGGTGGAGTCGACCGAGACGCCGAGCAGCGACAGGCGTTCGGCCTCGAGCGTGCCGTTGAACCCGAACGCGAACGACGACTGGAAGACCATCTTGTCCATGAGCAGGCCGAAGGCGAGCGTGGACAGGGCGAGGTACAGGCCGGTCAGGCGGAGCACCGGCAACGCGACCAGCGCACCGGCGGCCGCCGCGATCAGCGCCGCCACGGCCAGCCCGTAGAGGTTGGGCTGGTCCAGCTTCGCGTAGGCCAGCGCGCCCACCCCGGCGAAGGTGAACTGCGCCAGCGAGACGTGACCGCCGTACCCGGTCAGCAGCACCAGCGACAGCATCACCATCGCGTACGTCGCGGCGGTGCCGACGAGCAGCAGGTCGGCGTCGGAGTAGCCGATCGACATGAGCATGACGACGAACAGCAGACCGGCCCCCCAGCCGAGCGCGGCGCGGGTCGAGGGCAGCGGCGCGGACACGATGCCCTTGACCTGGCCGACGCGCAGCTGTGCCTGCGGCATCAGCACGATCACCGCGAACAGGAACAGGGCCGGCACCACCGCGCGGATCCCGGCCAGGTCTCCGTCGGAGGGGAGGTACGCCACGGCGTACGACTGGAGGATGCCGAGCCCCATCGCGCCGAGGAACGTGAGCGGGAGGCTCTTCAGCCGGCCCAGCATCGCGGCGGCGTACGCGTTGATGACGAGCAGGGTGAGGTTGAAGTAGTCGAGGCCGATCACCGGGGTGAGCAGGATCCCGGCGAGGGCACCGAGCGAGATGCCGATCGCCCACGACAGCGCGGCCACCTGTGCGGGCTTGCCGCCGAACAGCCGGAGCAGGTCGGGGTTGTCGACCGACGCGCGCATGGCGGTGCCGATGCGGGTGCGGTTCAGCAGGAGGTAGAGGCCGACCGCCACGACCGCCGACAGCGCGATGGTGATCAGCTGGTGCGCCGGGACGAACGCGCCGGCGACCTCCAGGCCGCTCTCGGGCATCAGGAACGGGATGGTGCGCGGCGCGGGCGGCCAGATCTGCTGGGCCAGGCCGATCAGTCCGACGAACAGGCCGACCGTGACGACGAGCGAGACGCTGACCGGCCCCTCGCCGAGGCCGCGGGTGACGTAGCGCTGCACCAGCCAGCCGGTGCCGGGCGCGACCACGCCCAGCACGAGCACCAGGGAGAGCCACATCGGCAGGCCCTGGCGCTGGCTGAGGTCCCAGAACACGAACGCCATCACCATGCCGAAGGCACCGTGGGCGATGTTGAAGACGCGGGTCGTGGTGTAGGTCAGCACCAGGCCGCTGGCCGCGATCGCGTACGCCGCCCCGGTGAAGAGGCCGAGGATGGTGAACGACAGCAGCGACGTCATCGGCTCAGTCCGCCGCTGTGGTGGGGCCGCAGATGTTCTTGCCCGGGCTCTTCTGGCTCCACTTGCCGCCGTTGAGCTGGATGATCATCGAGCACTCGGCCGTCTGCTTGGCGCCCACGTGCATGGGGACGTGCAGCCCGTTGCCGTCCCACTTGTCGACCTTGCGCATCGCAGCCACCAGGGTCTTGCGGTCGAGCTTGCCGCCGAGCTCGACCGCCTTCTCGACGAACAGCCGGGTCGCGGACCAGGCGTAGAGGCCGAAGAAGGTCGGCGTCGCTCCGGGCTTCACCTGCTGCAGCCAGCTCTGGTAGAGCGCCATCTCGGGGATGTTGGTGCGCTCGAACATCTGGTTGTTCATGTAGACGTAGCTGCCGTCGCCGACCTCGCCGGACTGCTCGACGTACCTGGCGTCGTAGATCGTGGCGTCCTGCAGGAAGACCTTCGGCTCGAATCCCTGCTGCTGCATGGCCTGCTGGAGCTTGACGGTGTTCTGGTACGGGCCCGACGTACTGCACGAGCTGGACGCCCTTCTCCTTCATCTCCTGGACGTACGGCGCGTAGTTGAACTCCGAGACGTCGATGCCCTCGACGTAGACCTCGTTCCAGCCGTTCTTCTCGGCGGCCGAGGCGAACGCCTGCGCGTTGACCGGCGCCGCACCGCCGTTGATGTAGAGCATCGCGGCCTTCTGGGTGGCCGCCTTCTGGGTCTTGAGGAAGTACTTGTGCACCGCACTCGGGATGCGCCCGGGGTCGATCGCCTGGGCGCCGAAGCAGGTGGCGCAGTCGTTGCGCTCGGGATTCACCGCGGTGGAGCGGATGTCGGGCAGCCCGCAGCCCTCGGCGGTGGCCGCGCCGCCGGCGTCGAACGCGGACATCGACCCGACGGCGGCGAACGCCTCCTCGCAGGCCTTGGTGTAGGCCTGCTGGTCGGCGCCGGAGTCGGCACGCGAGTCGAGCAGCACCACGTCGAGCTTGCGGCCGCACAGGTCGTTGCTGGAGTTGAAGTACGCCGCGTACGCCCGCGTCGCCTCCTGGGCCGACTCGAAGATGCCGGGGACCGGGCCGGAGATGTCGGAGATGTTCGCCAGGGTGATCGTGGAGCCGGTGATGCCGGTCTGGTTCTTGAGGCCGTCGCAGCTGCCGGCCTTGGTGGTGCCGGTGGCGGAGTTCGCGCCGGTGCCCTGGCTCGCGCCGCCGGCGGAGCCGCCGGCACTTCCGGTCGACCCCGTCCCTGTACCGGCTGCGGTGCCGCCGCCGGCGTCCGCCCCCGCCGCCGCACCCGGGTCGGTCGTGCCCGGGACCGATCCGTCCTGGGCGACGGTGCCGCTGGTGCCCTGCACCGCAGCGACATCGTCGGGGTCGAGGCGCGACCCGCAGGCCGCCAGGGCGAGCGAGAGCGCGCACCCGCACGCGACCAGCACGAGACGGACCTGAACCATGGGTTCCCTCCGCGGAACTAGAACACGTACTAGTTCACAACGACGCAACCCGCGGAAGGTGACGGAGGTAACAGGCATGGATTTCCGTGGTTTCGAGACGGTTGCTGCGCAACCTCCTCAACCAGCCGGTGGTTGAGGAGGGCCGCCTCGCGGCCCGTCGTCACCGGTGGTTGAGGAGGGCCGCCTGGCGGCCCCGTCGTCACCGGTGGTTGAGGAGGGCCGCCTGGCGGCCCGTCTCGAAACCACCACCGATCAGCGCAGCAGGTCGCGCCCGATGACCATCCGCTGGATCTGGTTGGTGCCCTCGAAGATCTGGGTCACCTTGGCGTCGCGGAACAGCCGCTCGACCGGGTACTCGCGGGTGTACCCGTTCCCGCCGAGGACCTGCACCGCGTCGGTGGTGACCCGCATGGCCGCATCGGTCGCGGTGAGCTTGGCGATGCTGGCCTGCCGCGAGAACGGGCGGCCGGCGTCCTTGAGCCGCGCGGCGTGGAGGTACGTCGCCCGCGCCCGCTCGACGTCCGCGCCCATGTCGGCGAGCAGGAACTGCAGCCCCTGGAACTCCCCGATCGGCTGGCCGAACTGCTCCCGCTCGCCGGCGTACGCCACCGCGTGCGCGAGCGCGGACTGGGCGATGCCGGTGGCCACCGCGGCGATCCCGAGCCGCCCGGCGTCGAGGGCCGAGAGGGCGACCTTCATGCCGGCGCCCTCGTCGCCGATGCGCTGGGCAACGGGGATGCGGGCTCCCTCGAAGATCACCTGGGTGGTGACGTCGCAGGCGAGGCCCATCTTCTTCTCGGGAGCACCGAAGCTCATCCCCGCGGTGTCGGCCGGGACGATGAACGCCGACAGCCCCCGGCGCGGGTCGTCGCCCGTGCGCGCGAAGAGGATGTAGTAGTCGGCACAGGACCCGTTGCTGATCCACTGCTTGGTGCCGGTGACGACGTAGTCGTCGCCGTCGCGCACGGCCTTGGTGCGGATCCCGCTCACGTCGGAGCCGGCCTGCGGCTCCGACAGGCAGTAGGCGCCGAGCCAGTCGCCGCCGAGCATCCGCGGCAGCCACTCCTTGCACTGCTCGTCGCTCGCGTTGGCCGCGACCACGTTGGCGGTGAGCGAGTGGACGCTCGTGCCGACGGCCACGCTCGGCCACGCGGTCGCGATCTCCTCGATGACCTGCAGGTAGACCTCGTACGGCTGGTCGCCGCCGCCGTGCTCCTCGGGGAACGGCAGGCTCAGCAGCCCGGAGCGCCCGAGCAGCCGGTAGGCCTGCTCGGGGAACTCCGCCCGCTCCTCGAGCTCCGCGACCTGCGGGGCGAGCTCCTTGGTCGCGATGTCGCGGGTGAGCTCGAGCAGTGCCTCCGCGTCGTCGGAGGGCAGCAGGCGGTCGACAGAGGTGGGCACCTCGCCACTGTAAAGCGTGCATCGCGGGGTGGTGTGGGGGTGATCCCCGATGCGCGGATCCACGTGGCCGCGCACGATGGAGCCATGACTCGGGAGATGCGGAAGTTCGTCCTGCTGACCCACGTGCTGAGCTCGGTCAGCTGGATCGGGGTCGACCTCGTGATGGCGGTGCTGTCGTTCCGCGGGCTGGCATCGGACGACCCGCAGACCGTGGCCACGGCGTACGGCGCGCTCGCGATGTTCTGCGTCCCGCTGCTGCTGACGCTCGGGCTGCTGTCGCTCGCCAGCGGCGTGACCCTGGGCCTCGGCACGCGGTTCGGGCTGGTGCGGTACTGGTGGGTGGCGACCAAGCTGGTGATCAGCCTGCTGCTGACCACGCTGGTGCTGGTCGCGCTGCGGCCCACCCTGGGCGATGCGGCCGTCGAGGTCGCGACCGTCGACGCGACGCTGCCGGACCGGCTGTCCGAGGTCTCCACGAACATGCTGTTCCCGCCGATCGTCTCGACGTCGTTGCTGCTGTTCGCGGCGTGGCTGTCGGTCTACAAGCCGTGGGGACCCACGGCGTACGGCCGCAGGTTCCTGAGGGTGCCCGGACGCTCGGCCGACTCGGCGAAGCTCACGGGCTGAGCTCGAGCTCGGTGTAGTCCCCGACCTCGAACTGCCCGTCCGTCTGCAGCACCACGGACTGCAGCCCGGCGGGCCGCCCGTCGGCGTACGTCAGCAGCGTGATCGTCGCCTCGCGGCGCGGCTTGCTCCCGATCGCGATGGCGTACGCCGCGCCGCCGGTCGTGCCGGTCGTGTACGTGTAGCCGGTCTCGCCGTTCTCGCCCACCACGGCGGTCGGCGGCTCCTCGACGTGCAGGTGTCCGCCGACCACCAGGTCGGCGCATCCGCGGCGGAGCGCCTCGTCGGCGAGGTTCGCGTCGTGCACGAGGATCGTCGCGACCCGCTCCTCCGACGCGCACGCGGCGTCGGCGAGGCGGGTGCCGACCTCGCCGAAGCTCAGGCCGGACTCGTCCCGCCAGTTGCCGAGACCACTCGAGCGCGGGTCGTTGACGCCGAGCAGGGTGGCCTCGCCCGGCCCCTCGATCACCTCGCCGTCGAGCATGGTCCAGCCGAGGTCGGCGAGGTAGTCGGTGACGAACGAGCCGTGGTCGTGGTTGCCGGCCACGCCGTACCTGTCGAGGTCCTCGAACGCCGTGTTCAGCGAGTCCAGGCTGAACGCCTCCCAGCGCTCGCCGGTCGAGGTGTCGTCGCCCGCGTCGAAGACCGCCGTGGCGCCGCCGGCGTCGGCGACCGCCCGGGCGACGCGGTCCATCCCGATGTTGTCGTGGCGGTCCGAGACGAGCGCGACGACCGTCTCCCCCTCCGCGGGCTCCCGCACCTCGAGGGTGGCGGCGTCGTCGCGCGCGGTGTCGTAGAACGCGCGGCTCTTGTCGTAGGTGTCGACCGCGCTCTCGATCAGGCGCTGGCTCTGGGTCGTCGTCACGTCACTGCTCACCTCGAGCCGGCGCGCCTGCTCGGGCACCGGGACGAACGGACCGAGGTAGTCCTCGAGCGAGACCCACGGTCGTTCGGACGAGACCGTCGGCTCGCTCCCCCGCCACGGCTGCCACACGAGTACGGCGAGCACGAGCAGCACCAGCCCGGCGACGACGGCCCGCCGGCTGGCCAGCCCAGCAGCGAACTGGCGGCGCCGGTCACGACCCAGGGCGAGCCAGATCGCGACCGGGACCAGCCCGAGGACGGCGCCGCGCAGCGCCGCGGCCGCCGCCATCCCGACGATCGACCGCTGGACCTTGGCGATCTGTCCCTCGGGCTGGCTGGCGATGTACGCGTACCGCTGGAGCAGCTCCTGGGTGGAGGTCGCGTTGGTCTTGCCGAGGGTGACGTCGACCCCGATCGGCGTACCGGAGTCGACACGGAAGTCGGGGAGGATCGCGCCGGTGTGCAGCACGACGTACCCGTCGAGCGTCGGTCGGACCAGCGCGTCGTGGCTGGCGAGCACGATCGTCCTGGTGCTGTTCAGGAACAGGGCGAGCGCGATCGCCGCGGAGACGAGCAGCCACACGGCACCCAGCACGAGTCCGCGGAGCACCCGCGCACGGGTGAGCCCCCCGCGGCGGCGGGGGGCGGCGACGTCCGGGTCAGGCGCGGGCTCGGGAGACGGCATAGAGCGTGACGCCGGCGGCGATGCCGGCGTTGAGGGACTCCAGCTGGTTGGCCATCGGGATCGAGACGAGCTGGTCGCAGGTCTCCGCGACCAGGCGGGACAGGCCCTTGCCCTCCGAGCCGACCACCAGGACCAGCGGGCCGTCGGCGAGGTCGAGGTCGGGCAGGTCGACGTCGCCGTCGGCGGCGAGGCCGACGACCATGCACCCGGCCTCCTGGTAGGCCTTCAGCTGGCGCACCAGGTTCACGGTCTGGGCCACCGGGATCCGGGCGGCGGCGCCGGCGCTGGTCTTCCAGGCCGCGGCGGTCATGCCGGCCGCCCGGCGCTCGGGGATCAGCACGCCGTGGGCGCCGAAGCCGGCGGCGCTGCGGACGACGGCGCCGAGGTTGCGCGGGTCGGTCACCGAGTCGAGAGCGACGACCAGCGGCGGCTCGCCGGCTTCGGCGGCACGGTCGAGGAGGTCGTCGGGATGGGCGTACTCGTACGCCGGGATCCGGGCGGCGAGGCCCTGGTGGACCGCGCCGCCGGTCATCTTGTCGAGCTCGCCCTTGGACACCTCGAGCAGGCTGAGCCCCCGCTCGGCCACGATCTTGAACGACTCGCGCAGGCGGCCGTCGCGCTCGGCACCCTCCGCGACGTAGACGCCCGTGACGGGGATGCCGGCGCGCAGCGCCTCGAGGACGGAGTTGCGACCGGCGACCCACTCGGAGTCCGAGGACGCGGAGCGTCGCTTGGGCCGGGCCGCGGAGGCTCGTTCCTCCTTCTGGCGCTGCTTGTAGACCTTGTGGTTGGGGCGGTCCTTGGCCTTGGGAGTCGGGCCCTTGCCCTCGAGCCCGCGGCGGACGCGGCCGCCCGAGCCGGCGGTCGGCTTCTTGGCGGTCTTGCGGATCGCGCCCTGGCGCTTCGAGTTACCAGCCACGTCAGTGCCCTTCTCGGTGGTTGAGGAAGGCGCTCCGCGCCTGTCTCGAAACCCCTGCCATGTCAGTGTCCTTCGCCGATCGTCCACTTGGGTCCGGTCGGGGTGTCCTCGATGTCGATGCCGGCGGCCTTCATCCGGTCGCGGATTGCGTCGGCGGTGGCGAAGTCCTTGGCCGCGCGGGCAGCCTGTCGCTGCTCGAGCAGGTCGGAGACGAGTACGTCGACCGCGTGCGCGAGGCGCGGGTCGGCGCCGCCCTGGGTCGCCCAGGCCGGGTCGTAGGGCGAGAGCCCGAGCTGGTCGAGCATCGCCAGCACCTCGAGGCTGCGGTCGCGCGCCCCGTCGCTGTCGCCGGCGTCCAGGAGTCGGTTGCCCTCACGCACCGCGTCGTGGATCACCGCGACCGCGGCCGGCGTACCGAGGTCGTCGTCCATGGCGTCGCTGAACGCCTGCGGCAGGTCGGTGTCCACGCTGCCCTCGCGCAGGTCGGTGGTGCGCTCGAGGAAGGTCTCGATCCGCCGGAACGCTGTTGCCGCCTCGTCGAGCGCCTCGAAGCTGAACTCGACGTGGGAGCGGTAGTGGGCGGCGATCATGTAGAACCGCAGCTCGATCCCGCGCACCCGCTCGAGCACGGCCGGGATCAGCAGCGAGTTGCCGAGCGACTTGCTCATCTTCTCGCCGGCGGTGGTGATCCACGCGTTGTGCATCCAGTACGTCGCGAACGGGTGCCCGGCCGCGCGGGACTGCGCCTGCTCGTTCTCGTGGTGGGGGAAGCGCAGGTCGACGCCGCCGCCGTGGATGTCGAAGCCGGCGCCGAGGTACTTCTGCGCCATCGCCGAGCACTCGATGTGCCAGCCGGGGCGTCCGGGACCCCAGGGCGACGGCCAGGCCGCGCTCTCGGGCTCCGACTCCTTCTTCCAGCCCTTCCAGAGCGCGAAGTCGCGCGGGTCGCGCTTGCCGCGCGGGTCGGCGTCGGCCGCGGCCTCCATGTCGTCGATCTTCTGGTGGGTCAGCTCGCCGTACGCCGGCCACGACCGCACGTCGAAGTAGACGTCGCCCGAGCCGTCCTCGGCGGGGTAGGCGTGGCCGCGGGTGATCAGCGCGGAGATCAGCTCGACCATCTCGGGGATGTGGCCGGTGGCGCCGGGCTCGTAGGTCGGCGGCAGCACGTTGATCGCCGCCAGCGCCTTGTCGAGCTCGCGGTGCATGTCGTAGGCGAGGTTGAACCAGGGACGGCCCTGCTCGTCGGCCTTGGCGAGGATCTTGTCGTCGATGTCGGTGACGTTGCGGATGAACGTGACGTCGTAGCCGGAGTGGTTCAGCCAGCGCCGCAGCACGTCGAAGTTGACCGCCGAGCGGACGTGCCCGACGTGCGGCTCCGACTGGACCGTCAGACCGCAGACGTAGATGCCCGCCTTCCCCTCCTCGAGGGGAACGAAGTCACGGACCTCGCGGGTCGCGGTGTCGTACAGCCGGAATGTCACCCGGCCAAGTCTAGGGTCGGCGCCGCTGCCCACCCGCATCGCCGGCTGCTGTGACTCCTGTGACAGGAGTAAAGATCGAGGTTACCCTCGTCTGGTGCCAAGACTCAGCTCCCTCGTGCTCGCGACGTCGCTCGTGGCGACCGCGCTCCTCATCCCCTCCACCCCCGCCGTGGCCGCGCCGGCGCGCAAGATCAGCTACTCCGAGTGGGACAGCGCAGCCGCCCTCCGCGCGGGCAGCCTGCGTGGCGCCGAGGTCCGCCGCGGGCGGGTCGTCATCGCCGAGAAGGCCGCCGGCATCCGGACCATCGCCGGACGGCGCTACGAGACCGGCCGCTGGACCTCGCCCTGGCGCAGCGCCGGCTTCGGGCTTTCCGAGCTGGTCCCGTCGTGGGACGCGAAGACGCCGGGCAGGAGCCTGGTCGAGATCTCCGTGCGGGGCCGCACCGAGTCCGGTCGCCGGGCCAGCTGGGACGTCGTCGCGCAGTGGGCGTCCGGAGACAAGTACCTGCGCCGCAGCTCGGTCGGCGGTCAGGGCGACGACCTGGCCGACGTCAACGTCGACACCTGGCAGGTGGGCGCGGCCGCGGGGCTGGCGACGTACCAGGTGCGGGTGACGCTGTTCCGACTCCCGGGCGGCAGGGGTGCCTCGCTCGACAGCGCGGGCGCGGTCGCCTCGCGGCTCAGCGACGTCGGCGACGTCGCCCGATCGAAGCCGCGCAACGGTCTCGGCGTCCGGCTGGCGGTGCCGCGCTACTCGCAGATGATCCACGACGGCCACTACCCCAGGTACGGCGGCGGCGGGCTCGTGTGGTGCTCGCCGACCTCGACGTCGATGGTGCTCGGCTACTACGACGCGCTGCCCCGCCCCCGCGCGTACTCCTGGGTGCCCGCCGGCCACGCCAACCCGTGGGTCGACAACACCGCGCGGGCGACGTACGACAAGCGCTACGGCGGCACCGGCAACTGGGCGTTCAACACGGCGTACGCCGCCACCCGGACCGGGAACGCGTTCGTCACCCGGATGCGCAACCTCAACGAGGCGGGCCTGTTCATCGCGGCCGGCATCCCCGTGGTCGCGACCGATCGAGTTCGGCAGCGGCCAGCTCGACGGCGCCCCCATCTCCTCGACCGCCGGGCACCTGGTGGTCATCGTCGGCTTCACCGACGACGGCGACGTGATCGTCAACGACCCGGCCGCTCCCCGGAACCGCGGCGTGCGCCGTACCTACGACCGGGGGCAGTTCGAGGACGCCTGGGTCGGCCGCAAGAAGGGGACGGCGTACGTGATCACCGACGCCGACCACCCGCTCCCGAAGGCGGCGCACGGGAACTGGTGAATGCGCAAAACACTGGTTAACCAGTGTTTTGCGCACCTGGCTCGGGAAGTTTTCCGAGCCCAGTGAGCATTTCACTGGTCAACCAGTGAAATGCGCGTCACCTCAGACCGCGTACCCACCATCCACATCGAGCTTCTGCCCGGAGATGAACCCGGCCCGGTCGGAGGCGAGGAAGCAGACCGCCTCGGCGATGTCGGTGGCGGTACCGAACCGGCGCAGCGGGATGTTCCCGCGGGCCACGTCGAGCGCCTCGGCGGAGAGGTCGCCCGACGAGATCAGCCGGCCGGCCATCCCGTCGGTCAGCATGCCCGGGCCGACGGCGTTGACGCGTACGCCGAACCGCCCCTCCTCGGCCGCGAGGGCCCGGACCAGCGCCTCCACCGCGCCCTTCGGGCCGGCCGAGAGGCCGTCACGGACCGGGTACCGCGACGTGGCGGCGGTCGTCACGGCGACGATGCTGCCCTGGACGTGACGCAGGTGAAGCAGTGCGGGATGCACGACGTTGAAGAACCCGGCGGCGTCGGCCTGCAGCTGCGCCGCCATGGTCGGGGGCGCGACGTTCGACAGGTGCACCATCGGCACGTGCGGCCCGGCGGCGTACACCAGCGTGTGCAGCCCGCCGTACTCCTCGACGACCGCGTCGACCACCTGCGCCGCGGCCTCGTCGGACGTCAGGTCGAGCTGGTACGCCGACGCGCGGGCGCCCCAGTCCCGCGCGGAGGAGACCGCCTGGGCGCCGGCCGCCGCGTCGGTCAGGTAGGTCACCGCCAGGTGGGAGCCGCGCTTGGCCAGCATGCGCGCGATCGGCAGGCCGAGCCCGCCACTGCCGCCCACCACCAGGGCAGCCCCGGTCCGTCCCGAGAAGTCGTTCATGGACGCCTTGTCCCCCCGTGCCTGGTCTCTGGTCATTCCGCGGCTGTGAAGTCGATGGTGTGCCAGCCGGTCGCGCCGTCGGGCAGGACGTCGCGCTCGACGCCGGTCTGCACCTCGCCGTCGCGGCCGATCGCGCGCACCCGCGCCGTGTGGTCGCCCGGCTCGACGTCGACGGTGAGCGCCCACTGCACCCACGTGTCCTCGTTGGGGACCCGGCCCAGCCGGGCAGGTCTCCACTCCTCGCCGTCGATCGCGACCTCCACCCCGTCGATCCCCGTCTGCTGTGCCCAGGCCACGCCGCCGATGCGCACGTCTCCGGCCGGTACCTCGTCACCGGAGCCCGGTACGTCGATCCGGGACGCGATCTTCACCGGGCCACGTTCACCCCAGCCGCGCTCGGTCCAGTACGCCTCGAAGTCCGCGAACCTGGTGACCTCCATGTCGACCACCCACTTGCAGGCCGACACGTATCCGTAGAGCCCCGGCACGATGGTGCGGACCGGGAAGCCGTGGTCGATCGGCAGCGGCTGGCCGTTCATGGCCACCGCCAGCATCGCATTGCGGTCGTCGGTGAGCGCGGCCAGGGGGGTGCCGCAGGTCCAGCCGTCCTCCGACGTCTGGAGCACCGCGTCCGCACCGTCCTGGGCACCGGCGAGGCGCAGCAGGTCGGCGACGCGGACACCGCTCCACCAGGCGTTGCCGATCAGGTCGCCGCCCACCTCGTTGGACACGCAGTTGAGCGTGATCCAGGCCTCCGTACGCCGACGGGCGAGCAGGTCGTCGTAGGTCAGCTCCAGCTCGTGGTCGACCATGCCGTGGATCCGGAGCCGCCAGTCGCGCGGCTCGATCGTCGGCACCACGATCGTGGTGTGGATCTGGTAGAAGTCGTCGTTCGACGTCTGCCACGGACCGATGCCCTCGAGCCCGATCCGCGCACCCTGCGGGATCTTCGGCTCCGTCACACCGGACAGCCGCAGCAGCCGGCGGGTCTCCTCCACGTGCCGGCGGCCGGTGCCGACCACCCGTCCGAAGCCCGCGACCACGACCGACGCAGCGGTGAGGACGCCGGCCCGGAACAGGAACCCGCGGCGGGTCGGCGCGTGCCGGGCGGGCGGCTCGACACCTTCGACGCCGTCGCCTCGGCCTCCTCGGCCTCCTCGAGGAGCTCGGCCCGGCGCAGCGGCTCGGTCATCAGCGACAGGCAGATCAGCCAGGTGGCGAAGCCGACGGCGATCGGGAGGTACTCCAGGGTCGACGTGCGCGGCTGGGTCGCGACGGCGACGACGCCGATGGCGGCGAGCACGGCGTACACGACCGCGGGCAGCCACCAGCTGCGCCGCGCCAGGCGTCCGGCGTACGCGAAGACCGCCGCGAGGGCCACCAGGATGACGAGGACCAGGAAGGGCTTGTCGAGGTGACCGAGGATCCCGATCGCCCGCTCCGCCACCGGCCCGGGCGTGAGCCGGATGACCAGCTCGGCCACCGCGACGACCGGCGAGTCGCGGATGGTCATCGCCATCGCCGCGAAGTAGCTGGCCGCGAGCCCGGCCACCCCGGCCACGATTCCGGCCAGGGACCACGCGAAGCGAGAGGTCCTCACAGGTCCGATTCTGGCTCAGGCATGATCATCGTGTGTCACAGACCCCACGTGCCCCACGAGTCGGCATCGGTACCGACGTGCACCGACTCGTCGAGGGCGCACCCCTCCACGTGGCCGGACTGGAGTGGCCCGACGAGCCTGCGGGCCTCGAGGGCCACTCCGACGCCGACGTCGCGGCGCACGCCGCGTGCGACGCGCTGCTCTCCGCCGCGGGCCTCGGCGACCTGGGCAGCAACTTCGGTACGTCGGACCCCGCGTGGGCGGGCGCGTCCGGCACCGCCTTCCTCGAGGAGACCGCACGCCGGGTGCGTGCCGCCGGGTTCGAGATCGCGAACGTCGCCGTCCAGGTGATCGGCAACCGGCCCCGCCTCGGGCCGCGCCGGGCCGAGGCCGAGGCGGCGCTCTCGGCCGCCGTCGGCGCTCCCGTCTCGGTGTCCGCGACCACGACCGACGGGCTCGGGCTCACCGGACGGGGCGAGGGCATCGCCGCGATCGCGACCGCCCTGGTGCTTGCCCCGGCCACCGACTGACCGCGGCCCGGCCCGGCGCCGGCGACCGCATTGTGCATCGGGATCCGCGGACCGACCCGGGTTTGACAAATGTTGCGCGGCTTTCCCGAAGGCCGTTGACAGCCCTCCCCGGACCCCACAAACTCGCCAGAGTGCAGCCTTCGGGCTCGTCGATCGGGTATCGGCAACTGGGCTCGTCGTCACGTCTCCGGGATGTGATGACAGCCGGTACCCACCGCACCAAGGAGACTCGGGCACGCCGCTCGCGCGGCAGCCTTCGAGCCCCGACCGTGCAGTCGGCGAAGCAGGAGGGCCACCTCGGGTGGGCCGGCCGCCAGGCCGCCGTGCGGGGCATCAGCCCCCGGTCGTCCGGCGGCCGGTTCATCCTTCTTCATGGTCTAGCCCGGTCTGGACCGTCAACCATGGCCTGACGGTCAGCCGCTCTGGTCGGATCGGCGATGCCCGATCAGCACGACCCCTTCCACGACGCGTACGTCGTAGACCGGCACGGCGACGTGCTCGTCGTCGAGGCACCGCCCGGTGCGCAGGTCGAAGGCATGTCGGTGCGTCGGCGACGCGACGAACGGCACCTCGCCGCGGGTGCCCACGATCCCGCGCGCGATGCCGGACGCGTGGGCGATCGGGTCGTGGTTGCCGAGGGCGTACACGGTGTCGCCGCGCGTGCGGAAGACGGCGATGGCCTGCCCGTGCACGAGGGCGGTGGCGCCGCGGTCGACCTCGAGCTCGACCAGGCGGCACACCGGCTCCCAGTCCTCGCCGACCGCCTGCGCGCTCATCGGGCCCCCTTCGTCGCCTGGCTGGAAGTAGACCGGCCTCATGTTCGGGGCGCGTTTCCGCGTGTAACAGCGGTGAAAACCCTCATCCCCGCACAGGCGGCGGACCGGCTTCACCAAAGTCACCCTTGCGCTCCGTGACGCGTGTCACCTACCCTTCGTGAACAGACGTGACGATCTTACGCACAAATGTGCACAAGGAGATTCGATGAGCAGCTCCCCGATCGCCGGCCCCGACAACGCCCGGCACGCCCTGCTGACGATGTGGACGACCCGACGCTTCGAGGAGGCCGTCGACGACCTGTTCGCGCGCGGCCTGATGCACGGCACCATGCACCTCTCGATCGGCCAGGAGGCCTCGGCGACCGGGACCTGCATGGCCCTGCGCGAGGACGACGCGATCACCTCGACCCACCGCGGGCACGGACACTGCATCGCCAAGGGCGCCGACCTGACCCGGATGATGGCCGAGCTCCTGGCCAAGGAGACCGGCTACTGCCGCGGCCGCGGTGGCTCGATGCACATCGCCGACGTCGCCACCGGCAACCTCGGCGCCAACGGCATCGTCGCCGGGGGCATCCCGATCGCGGCAGGAGCCGCGCTCGCCTACCAGCTGCGCGGCGAGGACCGGGTCGTCGCCTGCTTCTTCGGCGACGGCGCCGCCAACGAGGGCGCGTTCCACGAGGCGGTCAACCTCGCCGCGATCTGGAAGCTGCCCGTCGTCTTCGTCTGCGAGAACAACAAGTACGGCATGTCCTTCTCCACCGAGAAGTCCTTCGCCATCGAGAACATCTCCGAGCGCGCCTCCGGCTACGGCATCCCCGGCGTGACCGTCGACGGCAACGACGTGGTCGCGGTGTACGACGCGGTGAGCGCGGCCGTCAGCCGCGCCCGCTCCGGCGAGGGGCCGACCCTGGTCGAGAACGTGACCTACCGGTGGAAGGGCCACTCCAAGTCCGACAAGAACCTCTACCGGACCAAGGAGGAGATCGCCGAGTGGCGCGGGAAGGACCCGATCCTCCGGTTCGAGGCCACCATCCGCGAGCGGGGCCTGCTCTCCGAGGACGACATCCACGCGACCCGCACCCGGGCGCTGGAGGACATGAAGGCGGCGGTCCGCGAGGCCAACTCCGCCCCCGACGCCGACCCCTCCGACCTGCTCGACGCCGTCTTCGCGTCGGCCTGACCCCCCGAGGACAACACGATGACCGACCAGGACCAGCGCACCATCACCTACTCCGAGGCGGTGCGCGAAGCCATCGGCCAGGCCATGGAGGCCGACGACCGCGTCTTCATGCTCGGCGAGGACATCGGGGTGTACGGCGGCGCCTTCGGCGTCAGCGGCGACCTCTACCACCGCTTCGGGCCGGAGCGGATCCGTGACACCCCCATCTCCGAGCTCGGGATCGTCGGCGCCGCCGTCGGTGCCGCGCTCGCCGGCATGCGCCCGATCGTGGAGATCCAGTTCTCCGACTTCACCAACCAGGCGATGGACCAGATCGTCAACCAGGCCGCCAAGATCCACTTCATGCTCGGCGGCGCGGCGACGGTGCCGATGGTGCTGCGCGCGCCGCTCGGCTCGGGCACCGGCGCCGCCGCCCAGCACTCGCAGAGCCTCGAGGCGTGGTTCGCCCACGTGCCGGGCCTCAAGGTCGTGATGCCGGCGACGGCCGAGGACGCCAAGGGCCTGCTGCTCTCGGCGATCGACGACCCCAACCCGGTCATCGTCCTCGAGCACAAGCTGCTCTACCGCACGTCCGGCCCGGTGCCGGAGGAAGCCGTCCGGGTCCCGCTGGGGAAGTCCGCCGTACGCCGCCGCGGAGCCGACCTGACCATCGTCGCCACCGGCGTGATGGTGTCGCGGGCGCTCGAGGCGGCCGAGACCCTCCACGGTGCGGGCATCGACGTCTCCGTCATCGACCCGCGGACCCTGTCGCCGCTCGACGACGCGCCGATCCTCGAGGACGTCTCGCGCACCGGCCGCGCGCTCCTCGTCCAGGAGGCGCCCGGCCATGCCGGCTTCACGGCCGAGATCGCCGCCCGGATCACCGAGTCGCCGACGATCTACCGGCTGCTCGCGCCGATCAAGCGGCTCAGTGGCCTGAACGCCCCGATCCCCTACGCCCCGCAGCTCGAGACCGCGTCCGTCCCCCAGGTCGACGACATCGTCGAGGCCGCCCAGACCATCATCAAGGAGTCCTGATGGCCAGGCTCGCGATCCGGATGCCGAAGATGTCGATGACCATGACCGAGGGCGACGTCTCGTCCTGGATGGTCAAGGTCGGCGACGAGATCGCCGAGGGCGACGTGGTCGCCGAGGTGATGACCGACAAGGTCGACATGGAGGTCGAGAGCACCGTCACCGGCACCCTCGTCGAGATCGTCCACGAGACCGGCACGGTCGAGGTCGGCGAACCCATCGCCTGGGTCGAGGGTGAGGACGGCGGCGGCGGCTTCGGCGACCTGCTGATGGAGCCCGAGCCGGAGCCGGAGCCCGCTCCGGAGCCGGTGGTCGAGCGCGCCCCCGACCCCGAGCCCGCGCCGCCCGCTCCCCCTGAGCCCGACCCGGCGCCGGTGTCCGCGGGCCCGCCCGCCGCCGTGCCACGCGCTCGCGGGCTGGCCAACGAGCGCGGCATCGACCTCGGCCGGGTGACCGGCACCGGCGCCGACGGGCTGATCCGCGTCGAGGACGTCGAGGCGCTCGTCCAGCCGACTCCCCAGGCGGCTCCCCCGGCGGCTCCCCAGACACCCGCAGCGGCCGCTCCCGTGAGCTCCGACCGCAAGGTCGCGATCCGGGCCGCGGTCGCCCGGAAGATGACACCGAGCGCCGCGATCCCCCAGTTCACGGTCTGGCGCGAGGTCCAGCTGGACGCCGCGAACGCGAGCCGTCGCGGACTGTCCTGGACCACCGTGCTGCTCCGCGCGTACGCCGCCGCCCTGCGCGACGTACCGGACCTGCTGTGCCGCTGGGAGGACGACCGGGCCACCGAGAGCGGGCCACCGGCCGTCGCCCTCGCCGTGGCCACCGACCGCGGGCTGCTCGTGCCGACGTTCGACGAACCGGACCTGGCCGACCCGCACGCGCTCGACGCGGAGATGCGCGACGTGGTCCGCGCTGCGCACACCGGCAAGCTCGGCAAGCAGTACCTGGGCGTGGCCAACGGCTCGCTGTCCAACCTCGGCGGCCTCGGCGTGGATCGCTTCCAGGCCCTGCTCACACCGCCACAGGCGAGCGTGCTGTCGCTCGGGACGATCCAGCAGCGGCCGGTGGCCGTGCCGGGCGGCGTGGGGCTCGCCCTGACCGTCCACGCCGGGCTCACCGTCGACCACCGGGTGGCCGACGGCGCGCACGCGGCGCAGCTGCTGAAGTCGTTCGCGACCCGGCTGGGCGGTGCCCTGTGATCCGCCCTGTGACCGGCGCCGTTCGGGTACCGGAAATCCGGCAAAGGTCTGCGCGTAACCCTTGACGTGACCGGCGTCACACCCCTATACAAGTGTGCACGCATGTGAGCACCCATCCGCACAAACGTGATTAAGGACAGATCGATGCCGTTGCCCCGGGACCCCGCCACCTTGCTGGTGGCTGCCCGGCTCTACTACCTGGAGGGCCGGTCCCAGGCGGAGATCGCCGAGCGGATGGGCACCAGCCGCTCCAACGTCTCGCGGATGCTGAGCGAGGCGCAGAAGCAGGGCATCGTCGAGATCCGGATCAAGGACCCGGGCGGTCGCGTCCACGAGCTCGAGGAGGCGCTGCACGCCCAGTTCGGCCTGCGCGACGTGCGGGTCGCCCACGCCGGCCTGGCCCCGGGCCTGCGGCTCGAGGACCAGGTCGGCACCCAGGCCTCCCGGCTGCTGGTCGAGAACCTCAAGGACTCGATGACCGTGGCCCTGTCCTGGGGCCACGCGCTCCAGGCGATGGTCTACGCGACCACGGCCGACCAGGAGCACCACGGGCTCACCCTCGTCCAGCTCGTGGGCGGCCTGTCCTCGATCCGCAACGAGATCAGCGGCCAGGAGCTGGTCCGCGAGCTCGCCGTACGCCTCGGCGCCGGCTACCGCTTCCTGCACGCGCCGGCCGCGCTGGAGGCCAGCACCTCGCGTGACGCGCTGCTCGCCGAGCCGTCCATCGCCGACACCCTCAAGACGGCGGTGCGGGCCGACCTCGCCGTGGTCGGGATCGGCACCCCCACCCACGGCTCCTCCGCCGCGATCCTCGACTCGCTCAACCTCAGCGAGAGCGACATGCAGGCGTTCTGGGACGCCCGCCCGGTCGGCGACATCGCGGCCCGCTACTACGGCCCCAACGGCCAGCCCATCCACGGCGCCGTCGAGGACCGGATCCTCGGTGTCCCCCTCGACGACCTGATCGCGATCCCCCATGTCATCGGGGTCGCCCACGGCCGGGCCAAGGCGCCCGGCGTCCTCGGTGCCCTGCGCGGGCACCTCATCGACTCCCTCGTGTGCGACGAAGCGCTCGCACGCCACCTGCTCAGCGAGGCGCGCTCCGCGTCCGCGTCCGACAACGGAGGTTCCTGATGCCGACCGACTGGTTGCTGATCCTGCTGGCCGTGGTGCTGGGCTGGGTCGTCCAGCTCTTCGCCACCTACTACCAGTCGACGGCGTTCAACGCCTCGGCATTCGGGCTGCGGCGCTCCGGCACCGTCAGCATCGGGGCGGGCGGCAAGCGCTACCGCGGCGGCCGCGCCTTCGTGGCGATCGCCGCCGACGACGACGGGATCGTGCGCGACGCGATCAGGCTCAGCGGCTTCACCACCTTCGCCCGTGCGAAGGCGGCGCCGCAGCTGGTCGGCCTGCGGGTCAACAAGATCCGCGGCGAGCGCGACATCGACGGACTGACCAAGGCGCAGCGGACCGCCGCGCGTCAGGCGGCGGAGCTGTGGCGCCGTCCGAAGAACACGGAGGCACGAGCAACCCAGGAGGTGCTCGGCTGACCTGAGTTTCCCTGCGGGCCGACACGGGGTGGAGCCCGTCCCGGCGCCGCAGGGAGCATCGAGCGGGCTCGCCCGCCGATACCAAGAAAGATGCCCGGCAAGCATCACGCACTGGCCTGCAAGGGGCCTACTCGATGAGGAGCAATCATGCCATTCACCCATCTGGCGGCGGGAATCATCGTCGCCTCCGAACAACCCCAGGTCGATGAACCGAGTGGGTTCTTCGGCGCACTGGCGGACGCCGCCGACTGGTTCATCGGGCTCTTCGAAGCCGGCGGCGTGGTCTTCATGGGCCTGGTCACCGGGATCATCCCGACCCTGATCGTCCTGCTCACCGCGGTCAACGCGCTGATCCGGCTGATCGGTCCGGAGCGGATCGACAAGCTCGGCGAGTACGCCGCCCGCCCGGGGATCCAGTGGTACCCCGTGCGCTACCTCGTCTTCCCGGCGCTCTCGGTGTTCTTCCTGACCAACCCGATGTGCTACACCATGGGCCGGTTCCTGCCGGAGCGCTACAAGCCCGCCTTCTACGACTCGGCGGTCAGCTTCGTGCACCCGATCACCGGCATCTTCCCGCACGCCAACGCCGGTGAGCTCTTCGTCTACCTCGGCATCGCGGCGGGCATCACCACGCTCGGACTGAACACCAGCGACCTCGCGGTCCGCTACCTGCTGGTCGGTCTGGTCGTGATCCTGATGCGCGGCATCGTCACCGAGCTGATCACCGCGCGGATGATGTCGCGCAAGCTCAAGGCAGAGGAGGCGGCGGCATGAGCACCACCGACACCAAGAAGAGTGGCGGCGGCGCCATGAACACGTTCAACAACGTGCTGGTCACGGTCGGCAAGGCGGTCGGCGGAGTCGTCGGCACGCTCTACCAGGCCGGTCGCGACTCGATCGACACCGTCATCCGCAACATCCTGCCGTTCATGGCGTTCGTCGCCGTGCTGATCGGCATCATCACCGAGACCGGTCTCGGCGACTGGCTGGCGCACCTGATCGAGCCGTTGGCGAGCAGCCTGCTCGGCCTGATGGTGATCAGCATCTTCTGCGCGATCCCGGTCCTCTCGCCCGTGCTCGGCCCCGGCGCCGTCATCGCGCAGGTGGTGGGCGTCCTGCTCGGCACCCGCATCGGTGAGGGCGACATCCCGCCGCAGTACGCGCTGCCCGCCCTGTTCGCGATCGACCCCCAGGTCGGCTGTGACTTCATCCCCGTGGGTCTCGCGCTGGGTGAGGCGGAGGAGAAGACTGTCGAGGTGGGCGTGCCCGCTGTGCTGGTCTCGCGCCTGTTCACCGGACCCGCGTCGGTGGTCATCGCGTACTTCGCCAGCTTCGGGCTCTACACCTCGAGCACCAACTAGCCACGCGACAGCGACCCAACCATCAGAGGAGTTCACATGAGCGAGTACAAGACCGTCCGCGTCAGCAAGGGCCGCGGCGGCTGGGGTGGGCCGCTGGAGATCACCCCCACCGAGGAGCGGCCGCTGGTCGCCTCCATCACCGGCGGCGGCATCCACCCCGTCGCCCAGCGGATCGCCGATCTCACCGGAGGCCAGGCATTCGACGGCTTCTCCAGCTCGGCACCGTTCGACAAGCTGGCGGTCGCAGTCATCGACTGCGGGGGGACCGCCCGCGTCGGCGTGTACCCGATGAAGAAGGTCAAGACCGTCGACGTCCACGCCACCAGCCCGGCCGGGCCGCTGGCGCAGTTCATCACCGAGGAGCTCTTCGTCTCCGGAGTGAAGCCCGAGGACGTGGAAGAGGCATGACCCCGCCCGACTCGCCGGTTGTCTACGAGTCGGAGGTCACGCAAGTGGGCGGCCAGGTCGAGGCCTTCCTCGGCCATGGCCTGCTCATCTTCTTCGGCGACCAGTCGCCCGCGGAGCTCCACGACATCTCGGTGCTCCACAAGGCGGCGGTCGCCGAGGACGGACCGCAGACAGGCGACCTGATCCAGGTCGGCAACACCGAGGTGGAGGTGCTCGCGGTCGGCCCGGTCGTCCGCGACAACCTCCTCAACCTCGGCCATCTCGACCTCAAGGCCGACGGGCGTACCGAGCCCAAGCTGCCAGGAGACGTGTGTGTCCGCGTGGGCGACCTGCCCCTGCTGGATGTGGGTGACACCTTCCGCATCACTCGTCCCGGGACATCGAAGGAGCAGGACCAATGAGCTACCGAGACAGGCTCCAACAGCGCCTCGACGAGACGGGACGACCGCTACGCGTCGGCCTGGTCGGGGCGGGACAGATGGGCACGGGCCTCGCGGCCCAGCTCCTCCGGATGCCGGGGATCGCGCTCTCCGCGGTCTTCGACGTCGACCGCAACCGAGCGCTGGACGCCCTCGGCCAGTCCGGCATCAAGGCGACGGACACCACCGACGTGGACGCGGCGAGCCGTGCGATCGAGAGCGGCGGCAGCGTCGCCCTCGGCGGCATCGACGAGCTCGGCGGGCTTCCGCTCGACATCGTGGTCGAGGCCACCGGCGTACCCGACGTGGGTGCGCGGGTCGCTGTCGAGGCGCTGGCGTCCGGCAAGGGCATCGCCACCCTGAACGTCGAGTCCGACGTGACGATCGGGGCCTACCTGGCCCGGCTCGCCGAGGAGTCCGGGGCGATCTACTCGGTGTGCCGCGGCGACGAGCCGGTGGAGACCAAGATCCTCGTCGACTACGCGCGTGACCTGAACTTCGAGGTCATCTGCGCCGGGAAGGGCAAGAACAACCCGCTCGACCCGCACGCCGGTCCCGAGCAGCTCGCGGCGCAGGCGGCCTCGAAGGGCATGAACCCGAAGATGCTGACCAGCTTCGTCGACGGCTCCAAGGCCATGATCGAGATGGCGGCGCTGGCCAACACCACCGGCCTCGAGGTGAGCAAGCGCGGCATGCACGGTCCGCCGTCGACGGTGCCGACCCTGCACCAGACCTTCGCCCTCACCTCGGACGGCGGGGTCCTCGAGCGGCCCGGGGTCGTGGACTACTGCACGGGCCCGGTCGCACCGGGGGTGTTCGTCGTGGTCCGCACCGAGGACCCGTACGTGCACCACGAGATGACCTACCTGCAGATGGGCGACGGGCCGTACTTCGCGCTCTACCGTCCCTACCACCTCGCCAGTCTCGAGGCGCCGCTGACGGTCTACGAGATGGCGCTCGACAACCGCGCCAGCCTCACCTCCGAGCACTGGACGGCCGAGGTCGGCGCCGAGGCCAAGCGCCCGCTCAAGGCCGGCGAGAAGATCGACGGCATCGGCGGCTCGATGGTGCGCGGCCTGATCGACCCGGTGGACGACTTCAGGCGGGACAACGCCGTACCGCTCGGGGTGCTGCAGGGCGCGGTGCTCACCCGTGACGTGCCGATCGACCAGATGCTGACGTACGACGACGTGGAGCTCAACGAGGCCTCGACGATCGTGCAGATGCGCCGCATCCAGGAAGCGATGGCCAAGGACGCTCCGCCGCCGTCGCTGACCGACCTGCGGGCCAAGCTGGCCTCCTGAGGCGCGCATGACGGGCAGGACGCGGACGGCGCTAGCATCGGCCGGTGCCGTCCGCTCCCGCCCGTCCCCACGATTCGGGGCAGCGACCCCGCGCGGCAGTCGTGATGCTGGCGGCCGGCGAGGGCCGGCGTACGGGCCACCACACCAACAAGGTGCTCCTCCCCCTGGCCGGACGACGCGTCTTCACCTGGTCGATCCGGTGGGCGCGGATGCTGCCGGAGGTGTGTCGCACCGTCCTGGTGATCCGGGAGCAGGATCGTGAGCTCGTGACGCGCACCCTCGACCGCGAGGTCGGACCGCCCGAGGTGGAGGTGATCGCCGGAGGCGAGAGCCGGCACGGCTCGGAGTGGGAGGCCCTCCAGCTGCTCGCACCCGCGATCGAAGCGGGCGAGATCGACGTCGTCGTCATCCACGACGCCGCGCGTCCGCTGGCCGGCAGCGACATGTGGGCCGAGGTGATCGACGCCGCGGCCCGGTGGGGCGGCGCGATCCCCGCCGACGACCACGCCCAGCTCGCCGCCCTGGACGGCGGGGACCCGCCCGGCCAACGGGTGGTGGCGGTGCAGACACCGCAGGCCTTCGCGGCCCGGCCGCTGCTCGATGCCTACCGTCGGGCCCACGTCGACGGCTTCGTCGGCACCGACACGGCGAGCTGCATCGAGAGGTACGCCGACGAGTCGGTGCGCTGCGTCCCGGGCGACGCCGGGAACATCAAGATCACCTTCCCCGACGACCTGTTCATCGCCGAGCGGCTGCTCGCCAAGGCACGCTGGGACCTGTCCGGCGGTCGCGAACCACACCGCGCGAGGAGGTCGCCCCGATGAGCGTCGAGCTGGCGGACCTGCACTGTGAGACCTGCGACCGCGTCACCGAGCACGAGCTGCACTATTCGGGTCGGTTGCTGGAGTCGGTGCGCTGCACCGTGTGCGGCACCCACCTCGACGTGCCCGCCCGCGACATGCTGCCGTCGTACCTCGCCGACCTGGAGCAGCGGGTGGTGAGCAAGCCGGCGCGGATGGTGCGGCGGGCCGGGAGGGACCCGGTCGGCTTCGCCCGTGGCCTGCCGCGGGCGATCGCCCGGCAGCCGGCGAAGTTCCTCGAGGAGCTACGTTCGATCTTCCGGCACTGACGCGCGCACCCGGTGCCCGACCTCGTCGACGCACTCCAGCAGGTGCACGGCGCGCGAGTGCTCGACCCTGCGGCCCAGCGACGGCGCGCGCACCAGCTCGACGTCGCCGCGGGCCCGCAGCCAGCTCACCATCGCGGCGAAGTCGTGCACGGGCGGCGCCTCGTCGCCGGCCTCGGCCAGCAGCCCGGCCGGCACCACCATCGGCGAGGTGACCGCCGCGAGGCCCTCCCGATCGATCGTCCCCTCGATCCGGTCGTCGACCACGGTCTTGAGGGTGTCGGTGACCGGGCGTACGGCGACGAACGCCACGGCCGGTCGTTCATCTGCGCGCCCGGCGACCTCGGCGACGAAGGACGGCGTGACCAACGGGCACAGCACGTCGTGCGCCAGCAGCCCGCCACCCGGCGCGTCACGCACCGTGGGCCACCAGTCGTCGTGCACGAGCACCGTGACGGGCAACTTCCAGCGCGCGACGTCGTCACGGACCCGGCGGAGGTCGGGGGCGTCCACGGCCACCAGGACGGGGCCGGTCACCTGCGCCAGCGCCCGCAGCGCGTGCGCGTACAGCGGTTCGCCGTGCAGCTCGTGGAAGGCCAGCTCGGAACGGCCGCTCATGACCAGGAGCGCATGCCGCTTCTCGCCGGACCGGGGGTTCACTCCCCCACCCTAGGAGGCGAGAGCGCCGGAAATGGCAGAGGCCCCCGGGACGAACCCGGGGGCCTCGGCAACAGTTGCTAGGGCGTCAGGAAGCGAGCACCTCGTCGAGGATGGCCTCGGCCTTGTCCTCGTTGGTGTGCTCGGCCAGGGCCAGCTCGGAGACCAGGATCTGGCGAGCCTTCGCCAGCATCCGCTTCTCACCTGCCGACAGGCCGCGGTCACGCTCACGTCGCCAGAGGTCGCGAACGACCTCGGCAACCTTCATCACGTCACCGCTGTGCAGCTTCTCGAGGTTGGCCTTGTAGCGGCGCGACCAGTTGGTCGGCTCCTCGACGTGCGCGGCACGGAGGACGTCGAACACGCGGTCGAGGCCCTCCTTGTCGACGACGTCGCGGACACCCACGAGGTCAAGGTTGCACGCCGGCACCCTGACTACGAGGTCCTGCTGGGCGACAATGCGGAGAACGAGGTATTCCCTGTCCTCCCCCTTGATCGTTCGCGTCTCGATGTCCTCGATGATCGCGGCCCCGTGATTCGGATAAACAACCGTTTCGCCGACGGTGAAGGTCATGTGTCATGTACCCCTTTCCAGGTGACCAGTCTAACACGTCGCCGAAGTGGTCCCCGCCACGTTTGCGCAGGTCAGAGCCACTATGAGGGCTTGACAGAACACATGTTCGTGTGGTGCGCCGGGGGGCGTGGCGCCCGCCACAGTGCCGTGCGGGCGGCGGTGTCCGATACTTCGGGGCATGTCGAGGAGGAAGCGCCAGCGGCGCGAGACGCCCCCGCCGGTGCCAGCGCCGGCGCCAGCGCCGGTGCCCGCACCGGAAACCGCCCCCGAGCCCGCAGCTGCGACCGCGACCTCCGCGCGGCCGCGCTCGATCGGCCAGCTCGGACCGGTCCTCCTGCTGCGCGCCGCACACCCCCGGCAGGCACTGTTGACGGCCCTGGCGGTCGCCGGCGTCGCCGCGCTCGACGGGCGCGTGCTGCGAGAGGTCGGTGTGGTCTTCGCCACCGTGCTGGTCGGCCAGGCGATGATCGGCTGGCACAACGACCTGGTCGACCGTTCGCGCGACCAGGACGACGAGCGCCCGCGCAAGCCGCTCGCCGACGGGTCGCTCGAACCGGGGACCGTGTGGTTCGCCGTCGCCTGCGGCGCGTTGCTCGTCGTACCGCTGTCGATCACCAGCGGCGTCGTCGCCGGTGCGGCGTACCTGGTCGCGCTGCTGGTGGGCCTGCTCGGCAACGTGCTGTTCCGGGGCGGGTGGCTGTCGTGGCTGACGTGGGCGGTGTCCTACGCGCTCTACCCGGCCTACCTCTCGTACGGCGGCTGGGGTGGCGCCTACCGTGGCGATCCGCCCGAGATCGCGATCACCGCCCTGGCGGGCGTGCTGGGCGTGTGCGTGCACGTGCTGCGCGCCCTGCCGGGCCTGGTCCAGGACAACCGCCGCGGACGCCGCCACCTGCCGCTGAGGCTGGCGCTGAAGATCGGCGCGCCGCGTCTGCTGTACCTGACGATCGCGGCCACGCTGCTGGTCGTCGCCGGCCTGGCCGTGGTCGGGACGCAGGTCGGTCTCAGCCAGTGAATCGAGCCGGTGACGCCGCTCGTTCGGAGAGGGTGCGAGGCCGCTAGGCTGTGGATCGCACTCAGCCGACTGCCGACCTGAAGGCCTGTGAACGATGCACCTGCGACGCACCCTCGCGCTGGCGACCGGCGCCCTCGCCCTGACCGCGCTGACCTCGTGCGGGTTCAACTACGCCACCGACCGGCCCTACACCCCGTCGAACGGCGTGAACCACCAGGAAGGCTCCGTCGACATCATCAACGCGGTCATCGTCTCCACCGAGGAGGGATCCGGCACCTTCGTCGCGACGCTGTCCAACAAGGACAACGACGAACCCGCGACGTTCGAGGGGCTCGAGGCCTCCGGTGAGTCCGACGTCCAGGCCGAGGAGTTCGAGGCTGTCGAGATCCCGCCCGGCGGCCTGGTGAACCTCGCCGAGGAGGGCGCCGTCCCCGTCACGGGTTCCTTCGCGGCCGGCGACTTCGTCGAGGTGTCCCTGACGTTCGGCAGCGAGGTGGTCGACATGGACGTCATCGTCGTCACCAACTGCGGCGTGTTCGCGGGCATCGACGGCCCCGAGGACCTCGAGCAGTGCGAGCCGGAACCCGCCGTGGGGCACTGACCGATCCGACCCCTGATGCGGAGGCGACCATGACCCACACCCTGATCCTGCTCCGCCACGGCGAGAGCGACTGGAACGCCAAGAACCTCTTCACCGGCTGGGTCGACGTCGGCCTCACCGACAAGGGACGCACCGAGGCCGAGCGCGGCGGCCGCCTCATCCGTGAGGCCGGTCTCGACCCCGACGTCGTGCACACCTCCGTCCAGCGCCGCGCGATCAACACCGCCTGCATCGCCCTCGACGCGGCCGACCGGCACTGGATCCCGGTGCGTCGCTCCTGGCGGCTCAACGAGCGCCACTACGGCGCGCTGCAGGGGAAGAACAAGAAGGAGACGCTGGAGCAGTACGGCGAGGAGCAGTTCATGCTGTGGCGCCGTTCCTTCGACGTACCCCCGCCGCCGCTGGACGACGACAGCGAGTTCTCCCAGGCAGGCGACCCGCAGTACGCCGGCCTCGGCGAGGAGATGCCCCGCACCGAGTGCCTCAAGGACGTCATCGCGCGGTTCCTGCCCTACTGGGAGTCCGACATCGTGCCCGACCTGCGGGACGGGAAGATCGTGCTCATCGCGGCCCACGGCAACAGCCTGCGGGCGCTGGTCAAGCACCTCGACGGCATCAGCGACGAGGAGATCTCGGGCCTCAACATCCCGACCGGCATGCCCCTGGTCTACCGGCTCGACGACGAGATGCAGCCGACCGTGCGCGGCGGCGAGTACCTCGACCCCGAAGCTGCCGCCGCGGCAGCCGCCGCCGTGGCCAACCAGGGCCGCTAGTCACGCCTCGATCGGGAAGTCGCCGGTGACGACGTAGACGATGCGGTTGGCGACGGAGACGGCGTGGTCGGCGATCCGCTCGAAGTAGCGGCCCAGCAGGGCGATGTCGACGGCCGCCTCGACGCCGTGCGACCAGTCGTCGGAGAGCAGCTCGGTGAAGCTCCGGCGACGGAGCTGGTCCATCACCTCGTCGTCGCGGCCGAGCGCGATCGCGGCCTCGACGTCGCGGGTGGTGATGATGTCGGCGACCCTGCGCACCATGTCCTCGGCGACGCTGGCCATCTTCTCCATCGTCGGCCGGATCTCGTCGGGCACGGCCACGTCGGGCACGCGCAGCCGGGCGATCTTCGCGACATGGACGGACAGGTCGCCCATCCGCTCGAGCTCGGTGACCATCCGGAGCGCCGAGACGACCACGCGCAGGTCGCCGGCCACCGGCTGCTGCAGCGACAGCAGGGAGAACGCCTTCTCCTCGACCCGCTCGCGGGCCCGGTCGATCTCGTCGTCGCCGCTGATCACCTGCTCGGCGACCGATGCGTCGCCCTCCAGCAGCGCCTGGGTCGCGAGACTCACGGCGGACTCGACGTTGCGGCAGATGCCGGCAAGGTCGACGAAGACGGACTCGAGCTGTTCGTGGAAGACCTCGCGCATGGCCGAGAGCGTAGGGAACCCGGGTGACGGGAGAGGGCCGACGCGTGAACTGGCGGTGAACATCCGCTAGCCACGTCGGCCGTGGTCAAACGCGCGATGAAAGCCTGCCTAAGATCAAGGCGTGACTCACCGGAAAGGCCCGGCGTAGCCGCGCACTGAACCATGGATCCGACCACGCAGGCCTTCCTCGCCGCACTCCTCGGAGCCGTCGTCACGGGCGGAGCCGTGTTCGCGTGGCACATCAGCGACCGGCAACAGCACGGGGACACGAGCATCGACGAGCCGTTGGTACCCCCCGCCGTGGGCACGGTCCTCTCCGTCCTGCGGAGCAGCGCGGTCGTGGTCGGCGAGGACGACGTCGTGCTGAAGGCGTCGGCCCCGGCGTACGCCTTCGGCCTGGTCCGCGGCAACGCGCTGGTGTCCGAGGAGCTGGCCGAGCTGGTCCGGCAGGTACGCCGCGACGGGCAGATCCGCGAGACCGAGCTGCTGATGTCGCGCAGCAGCCTGCCGTCGCGGCACGTCACCGCGCGGGTGGCGCCGCTGAGCTCGCGGCTGGTGCTGGCGCTGGTCGAGGACCGCACCCGCGAGCGCCAGGTCGAGGCCATCCGTCGTGACTTCGTCGCCAACGTGAGCCACGAGCTGAAGACGCCGGTCGGCGCGATCCGGCTGCTCGCCGAGGCCGTGAGCGACGCCGCCGACGATCCGGAGGCGGTGAAGCGGTTCGGTGGCCGGATGCTCACCGAGAGCGACCGGCTCAGCCGGCTGGTGCAGCAGATCATCGAGCTGTCCCGCCTCCAGGGCGACGATCCGCTGGAGATGCCGACGCCCGTGCTGGTCGACGACGTACTGCAGATCGCCGTCGACACCAGCGCGATCGACGCGGACGCGAAGCGGATCAAGGTGGTGACCGGCGGCGTTGGCGGGCTCGAGGTGTTCGGGAACGGCGAGCAGGTGACGGCGGCGGTGGCCAACCTCGTGGCGAACGCGGTGACCTACTCCGGCGAGGACTCCACGGTGCTGGTGTCGGCCAAGCCGCAGGGGTCGGACGTCGAGATCTCGGTGGTCGACCAGGGGATCGGCATACCCTCGGGCGAGATGGACCGGATCTTCGAGCGCTTCTACCGGGTCGACCCGGCCCGCCACCGGTCCACCGGCGGCACCGGGCTCGGCCTGTCCATCGTCAAGCACGTCGCCGCCACCCACGGCGGCGACGTACGAGTGTGGTCGGTGGAAGGTCAAGGATCGACCTTCACCCTCACGCTCCCGAGAAGGAACCAGGAGAACAGCCGGTGACACGGGTACTCGTTGTCGAGGATGAAGAGAGCTACAGCGACGCCCTGGCGTACATGCTGCGCAAGGAGGGCTACGAGGTCGCGATCGCGGCGAACGGGAACGACGCGCTCACCGAGTTCGACAGGAACGGTGCGGACATCGTGCTGCTCGACCTGATGCTGCCGGGCCTGCCGGGCACCGAGGTGTGCCGCCAGATCCGCCAGACGTCCAACGTGCCGGTGATCATGGTCAGCGCGAAGGACGACGAGGTCGACAAGGTGGTCGGCCTCGAGCTCGGCGCCGACGACTACGTCACCAAGCCCTACTCCCCCCGCGAGCTGGTCGCCCGGATCCGGGCCGTGCTGCGCCGCGGCCACGAGCCGGACCTCGCGCCGATGACCCTCGAGGCCGGCCCGGTCCGGATGGACGTGGAGCGGCACGTCGTCACCGTCGACGGCCAGGAGCAGCGGCTGCCGCTCAAGGAGTTCGAGCTGCTCGAGATGTTCCTGCGCAACCCGGGCCGGGTGCTGACCCGCGGCCAGCTCATCGACCGGGTCTGGGGCTCCGACTACGTCGGCGACACCAAGACGCTCGACGTCCACGTGAAGCGGCTGCGCGCCAAGCTCGAGCCCGACCCCAGCGAGCCGAAGTTCCTGGTCACCGTGCGCGGGCTGGGGTACAAGCTCGACCTCTGAGGCTGGGGTCTGTTGGTTTCCCCGGATCTCCGGGGAAACGTCACGTCACACGCGTGCAACCCGGGTGAAGGAAGACCCCGGAGTCCGGGGAGACCAGCGTCGCCAGCCTCGCCCAGCAGCGGGTACGCCGGGACGCCGCGGGTGTGGACGAGCGCCGCGGCCGGTGGATCGCCGTACGCATCGAGCAGATGGACGGTCGCCTCGACCACCAGCGTGGACACGAGGTCGCCCACCCTGATCACGTGACCCTGGGTCGACACCAACCCACCCGGGTCGGCAGCGCGGCCACCCTGGCCGCGGCACTCGACGTCTCCACCCACTGCTGGACGAGTCCCGACGAGCCGTCGTACGCGTCCGCGGCCCGCACGACGTACCGCGCATGAGCCGCTCCGCCATCGCCCTCCGACGGCCGGAACGGCCGCCAGTAGCTCACCGCGTCGACGTCGGGCTCGGCATCTGCCGGCGCCGGCGTTCCGAAGGCGACGAGCGCCCGCTGGGCATCCAGCAGCTGGTGGAACAGCAGCTGACGCAGGTTCCAGGCGGCAGTCCGGGTCGGACGGCGGAGGTCCTCCTCCGACACCCCGACCACAACAGCCGAGAAGCCGTCGTACACCTCCCCCAACAGCGATCGCATGATCCGATTCTGGCGCTGGCCGGATCTCGCGCAACGACGTCCGATAACCGCGTGTCGGGTGAGGGTGCCTCTCCCTAGGCTGGATCGGTGACCGACAGTACGCCGGCCGTGAAGGCCTGGCTCCCCCTCGCCGCGGTGGGGTGCACGCTGGTGTTCTGGGCCTCGGCGTTCGTGGCGATCCGCCACCTCGGCCACGACTTCTCCCCCGGCGCGCTCTCGCTCGGCCGGCTCGTGGTCGGCGCGATCTGCCTGGGCGCGGTCGCCCTGGCGCGCGGTGTCCCGCGGCCGAGCCGCGGCGACTGGGTCTCGATCGTGATCATCGGCGTGCTGTGGTTCGGCGTCTACAACGTCGCGCTCAACGAGGGCGAGCAGCGGGTCGACGCCGGCACCGCCGCGATGCTGATCCAGGTCTCGCCGGTGCTGATCGCGCTGCTGGCCGCGATGTTCCTCGGCGAGCGCTTCACCGTGAACCTCGGCGTCGGCCTCGCGCTCGCGTTCGGCGGCGTCGCGGTCATCGCGTTCTCCAGCTCGCCCGGCGGCAACAGCGACGTGGTCGGCGTGCTGCTGTGCCTGCTGTCGGCCGTCACCTACGCGATCAGCCTGGTCCTGCAGAAGCCGCTCGTCGGCCGCCTCCCCGCGGTCCACATCACCTGGCTGGCCTGCACCATCGGCGCGGTGGCGTGCCTGCCCTTCGCCGGCCAGCTCGTCGACGAAGCCGCCGACGCGCCGGCCTCGTCGATCTGGTGGCTGGTCTACCTCGGCGTGTTCCCGACCGCGATCGCGTTCACGACGTACGCCTTCGCGCTGCGGCACATGACCGCGAGCAGCCTCGGTGTCACGACGTACCTCGTCCCGCCGATCACGATCGTGATGGGGCTGGTCTTCCTCGACGAGGTCCCGCCCACGATGGCCTACGTCGGCGGTGCGCTCGCGCTGGTCGGCGTCGCGGTTGCCCGGCGCAAGCCCCGCACCCGCCCGGAAGCCGCCCCCACCACGGCAAAGGCTGACATCCTGAAGCGGTGAACGTCGTCGCCGCCTTCCTCGTCGGGCTGGTCGCGGCGCTGCACCTGTGGTTCCTGGTGCTCGAGATGTTCCTCTGGACCAAACCCGCCGGGCGCCGCGTCTTCGGCACCGACGCCGACTTCGCCGAGCGAACCAAGGCGCTGGCCGGCAACCAGGGCCTGTACAACGGCTTCCTCGTCGCCGGACTGGTCTGGGGCCTGGTGGCCGACAAGACCGACGTCCAGCTGTTCTTCCTCGCCTGCGTGATCGTCGCCGGCCTCTACGGCGCCGCCACCGTCAACCGGCGCATCCTGCTCGTGCAGGCGGTGCCGGGCGCGGTCGCCTTCGCGGCCGTGCTGGTGGCCCGCTGACTCAGGTCCGGATGAGGCTCAGGACGGGTCGGGCTCGTCGCCGGACTCGAGCCAGCCACGGAACGCGTCGAGGTTGCGGGTCGGCTCGCCGCGCAGCTTGCGCCACTCCCACTCCTTGCGGATGGACGACGCGAAACCGAGCTCGAGGATCGAGTTGAACGACTCGTCGGCCGTGCTGAGCACCGACCCCAGCAGCCGGTCGAGCTCGTCGGCGGTCACCGCCCCGAGCGGCAGTCGCGCGTCGAGGTAGATGTCGCCGTGCCGGTCGACGGCGAACGCGACGGCGTACATCTTCAGGTTGCGCTCGAGCAGCCAGCGATAGACGCGCTCATGGTTCTCGTCGGGGTTGCGGCAGACGAACGCATGCACCCCGAGCGCGTGTGGACCGATGTCGAGCCGCACCGGGGTCTGCAGCTTCTTCTCGCCCGGCAGGCTGAACGAGAACATGCCCTCGCTGGGCTCCTGGTACTCGATCTCGTTGTCGTCGAGCCAGGAGCGGATGACGTCGGCGGTCATGACACCACCATCAAGACAGGGCTTCCTGGCGCATCGCGGCGCGGGCCCGGCCGTAGACCTCCAGGGTCCGGTCGGCGGTGCGGTCCCAGCCGAACTGGCGGGCCTGCTCGATCGCGCCCTCGCTCAGGCGCGCGCGGAGCCGGTCGTCCTCGACGACCCGTCGCAGGGTGGCGGCCCAGTCGCGCGGGGCGTGGCTGTCGACGAGGAGCCCGCTGTGCTGGTCACGCACGACCGTGGTGAGGCCGCCGACCGCCGCGGCGATGACCGGCGTACCGGTGGCCTGCGCCTCGACCGCGACCAGGCCGAACGACTCGTTGTAGGACGGTACGGCGACCAGGGTCGCGGCCGCGCACCACCGGGCCAGCTCGTCCTGGGCGACCGGGGGCACGAAGCGGACCACGTCGTCGAGCCCCAGCTCGGCGGCGAGCTGGGCCAGCGACTCGGGGTGCTCGAGGCCGGTGCCGGACGGACCACCCACGATCGGCACGACCAGCCGCGATCGCCACTCGGGCGTCTCGTCGAGCAGGACCGCCACCGCACGCAGCAGCACGTCGGGGGCCTTGAGCGGCTGGATCCGGCCGGCGAACATCAGCACGTCGGCGTCGACCGGCAGCCCGAGCGCGATCCGTGCCGCGCGCTGGTCGGCCGGCCGGAACACGTCGAGGTCGACACCGGGGTGGACGACCTCGACCCGCCCGGGGTCGGCGTCGTACAGGTTGATCAGCTGCTTGGCCTCGATGTCGGTGTTGGCGATCAGCATGTCGGCCGCCTCGACGACCTGCTCCTCGCCGATGATCCGGGCGAGGGGTTCGGGGGTGTCGCCGTCGGCCAGGGCGTCGTTCTTCACCTTCGCCATGGTGTGCATCGAGTGCACGAGCGGCACGCCCCACCGGTCGCGCGCCAGCGCCCCGACCTGGCCGCTGAGCCAGTAGTGGGAGTGGACGATGTCGTAGTGGCCGACCGGCTGGGCGGCCTCGGCGCGGAGCACGTCGCGGGCGAAGGTGCACAGCTGCCCGGGCAGCTCGCCCTTGGTCAGTCCTTCGAACGGGCCGGCCGTGATGTGGCGTACCCGGATCCCGTCACCGGCCTCGACGAGCGGCGGCAGGGCCGAGGTCGTCGCCCGGGTGAAGATGTCGACCTCGATGCCGCGCTGCGCCAGCTGACGGGCGAGCTCGATGACGTAGACGTTCATGCCGCCCGCGTCCCCCGTGCCGGGCTGGTCCAGCGGGGAGGTGTGCAGGCTGATCATCGCCACGCGCGCCAACGACTGGTCCAACGTCCACCTCCGGGAAAGGGTCCTCGTGGTTGAACCCTGCAGCAGTCTGCCGCATTCCCCGCGGCGTCCTAGCGGGCGTGTGCTCCGCGGTGGGTGTGCCGCGGAGGGGGCTCCTGTCGCGCCGGGCGCCGGCTGAGACCCAGCAGGGAGAGGACCAGGACGATCGCCCCGAAGACCCCGTCGACCACCTCGGTGTCGGCCACCGGCCGGAACACCTCGAGGAGCGACCAGATGAGCGCCGGGAAGGCGATGCCGACGATCACCCGCAGCCAGGCGGCGCTGCTGCTGACCAGGCCGGCACCGAAGCCGACCATGGCGACGGCGAGCAGCACCAGCCCCGCCCATTGGAGGGCATCGAGGAGGCCGGTGCCTCCGATCTCGGTCAGATGGAGCACCAGACGGGTCGACCAACAGAGTCCCCCCGCCACTCCGGACACCAGGGCCACGGCGCGCAGATTCATGGACTAGCACACACCTCGCAACTGCTCACAACGACAGGTAAGTGTGCCACCGCCTGCGGGCGCCCTGCCACGGGCCTGCAGAATCGAGACATGAGCGAGCCCCGTACCGCAGTCGTGACCGGCGCCAGCAGCGGCATCGGCGCAGCCACCGCCCGGTCCCTCGCAGCCGCGGGGTACCGCGTGATCTGTGCCGCCCGGCGTACCGATCGGATCGAGGAGCTGGCACAGGAGATCGACGGCCTGGCCGTGGCCTGCGACGTCACCTCGGCCGAGTCCGTGCGCGGGCTCGCCGAGGCCGTCGGCGGCACGCTGCACGTGCTCGTCAACAACGCCGGCGGCGCGTTCGGCTCGGAGCCGGTCGAGTCGGCCGACCCCGAGGACTGGCGGGCGATGTACGACGTCAACGTGATCGGCCTGCTCCGCGTCACCCAGGCGCTGCTGCCGGCGCTGCGCGCGAGCGGCGATGCGGTGATCCTGAACGTCGGCTCCACGGCCGGCCGGATCGCCTACGAGAACGGCGGCGGCTACACCGCGGCCAAGCACGGCACCCAGGTGGTGAGCGAGACGTTGCGGCTCGAGCTGGTCGGCGAGCCGATCCGGGTGTGCGAGATCGCGCCGGGCATGGTGCGCACCGACGAGTTCGCGCTGGTGCGGTTCGACGGGGACGAGGAGAAGGCGGAGTCCGTGTACGCCGGCGTACCCGACCCGCTGAGCGCCGAGGACGTCGCGGACGCCATCACCTGGATGGTGACCCGGCCCAGCCACGTCAACATCGACGAGATGGTGATCCGGCCGCGGGCGCAGGCCGCCCAGCACAAGGTGCACCGGGTCACCTGACGCTCGCTTGGTGGCAGACTGCGGCCGTGCAGACCATCGGACTCATCGGCGGTATGAGCTGGGAGAGCAGCGCCGTCTACTACCGCGACCTGAACCTCGGCGTCCAGCAGCGACTCGGCGGCCTGTCGTCGCCGAAGGTGGTGCTGAGCACCGTCGACTTCGCCGAGCTGACCCACCTCGAGGACGAGGAGCGCTGGCAGCAGATCGGCGAGCTCCTGGCCGACGCGGCCCGCGGTGTCGAGCGCGCGGGTGCGGACTTCCTGCTCCTGTGCACCACCACGTTCCACAAGGTCGCCGACCAGGTGGAGGCCGCCGTCGACATCCCGCTGGTGCACCTCGCCGACGTCGTCGCCGACGCCTGCCTCGCCCAGGAGGTCACCACCGTCGGGTTCATCGGCACGAAGGTGGCGATGGGCGACGCGTTCTTCACCGAACGGCTCGCCGCCCGCGGGGTGAAGGCCGTCGTCCCGCCCGAGGAGCACCACGAGTGGCTCAACGCGGCGATCTACGAGGAGCTCGTGCACGGCCACGTCCTCCCCCGCACCCGCCGTCGCGTGGTCGAGATCATCGACGACCTGTGGGACGCCGGCCCCGGCGGCGTACTCCTCGGCTGCACGGAGCTCGAGCTGCTCATCCACCAGCCCGACGTCGAGCTCCCGGTGTTCCCCTGCACCACCCTCCACGTCGAGGCCGCCCTCGACCGCGCCCTCTCCTGAGGAGTGTCGAGGCGATAGTCCGCCACGAAAATCACCCTCCTGGGCCGGATTTGGATGACATTCGTGGCGGACTACCGGTGAAGCGGCCCGGTCCACCACGGCGGAGGATCCAGGGTCCAGGCGCAGGACTCCGGAGGCAGGAACTTCGCTCGCTCACGAGTACGGCGCATCCGCGCCACCACGAGCCCGAGGTCGGAGAGATCAGCGCCGACGACGGTGAAGTACTCGAGCCCGTGATCGCGGAACAGCTCCTCGCGCGCGACATCGCGCCGGTGACGCTCCACGGAGCGGTGATCGGCACCGTCGTACTCACCGATGACGCCGGCGACGGGGTCCAGGAGGTCGGGGTACCCGAGCAGGTTCCCATCGAGGTCGAAGACAGCGCGGTTGCACAACGGCGCTGGTAGGCCGGCATCGAGTACCCAGATCAGCCGGACCCGGGTCTCCTGCGGGGACCGACTGAAGTCGACCGCCAGCGCGACCGCCTTCCGCGCCAGCGGGACGCCGGTCCAGCTGTTGCGCCTGCCGACGTACGCAGCGAACTCGGCCACGGAGGTGAGCCCGGCCGATGCCGCCATGTCGATGGTGATCACCGCGGGACGCAGGCGGCCCTGTCGGCGGAGCTCGTCGAAGACCGCCCGGGTCACCGTGGAGCAACCCAGCCCGGCGACGACCTCGCGCTCGTAGGGCGCGAACTGCTCGCGGCTCACCGACGCCCGAGGATCGCGCCGGAGATTCCCGACACCGCCCGGCAGCACGGGTATCGGCAGCTGGACCCGCCCGCCCTCGGCGAGACCGTCGAAGAACGCCGCTCCACGCCAACGCAGGCTTGCCCACGCGGTCACTGCACCGGAGGCCGGTAGTCGCACACCCTGCTCGAGGATGCGCTGCTCCACCACTGACTCGTCGACCGCAGCCGGGACGTACCAGCCGTGCGCACACTGGCGCCACCTGCGCCCCTGGGCCTGGCCTCGTGTCGGGCCGGTCAGGCCCAACGGGTCGATGCGGGACGGCGTCACCAGTCCGGCAGGTCGCTCGACCCAGGGATCCCATCGATGTCGCATGGCCGGGCAAGTCTCGGCCGCGTACTAGCGGCCCCGGGATCCAATCTGCCCGAGCTGTGCAGAACGTGCCCCGGAGCCGGCCTGTGTGCGCTTTCCGGGCCGGCATAGTCCGCCACGAAAATCACGTCCCCAGCGGTCCGGGCTCATGATTTTCGTGGCGGACTATCGGGTGTTGTCCAGGAGGAGGTCGGCGAGGGTGCGGAGGTCGGGGGGCATGAGGTGCTCGGGGACGCGGACCAGGAGCTCGTCGTCCAGCTCGAGCTCGTAGGTGTACATGTCGGGCCAGGGCATGCCGTCCGGGATGGCGGCGATGTCGATGGAGTCGAGCAGGCGGCGTGCCTCGGGGGCGCGGTCGTCGGCGGACTCCAGGTCGAGTACGCCGGAGACGGTGCGGCCGATGAAGCCGCCCATCCTGCGCACGCGCACCACCGCCACGCGGATCAGTCCTGCGGGGCCCGGTCGGGCGGGAAGCCGCCGGTGGCGATGGGGCCCCACGACTCCACGGCGATCCGGATCAGCGACTTGCCCTGACGGCGCATCGCCTCGCGGTAGTCGTCCCAGTCGGGGTGCTCACCGGAGATGCAGCGGAAGTACTCCACCAGCCCGTCCTCGGCCTCGGCCGACGGCATGTCGAGGACCTCGGCGGTGCCGTCGACCTGCACCCACGGGCCGTTCCACTCATCGGAGTGCACCAGTACGGAGACGGCCGGGTTGCGGCGCAGGTTCACCGCCTTCGCGCGGTCGGGGTACGTCGAGATGACGATCCGGCCGGCCTCGTCGACACCCCCGGTGACCGGTGAGAGCTGCGGCCGCCCGTCGCGGCGGGTCGTGACCAGGGTCAGCCGGTGGCGGGTGCGGGCGAAGTCGAGCAGCCCGGCCCGGTCCACCCGCTCGTTCGTCGCGATCGTGACCATGGCTCCAGCCTAGGCCGCCCCCGATCCGGCGATGCCCGGCAATGCGGGGCGGACCTCGCCACCCCCGTACACTCGGTAAGGCCCTTCGGGCCCTCATCCCCACGCGAAAGCGAGCCCTGCTCCGCCATGTCTGTCTCCCGCAGCGACCTGCGCAACGTCGCGATCGTCGCCCACGTCGACCACGGCAAGACCACCCTGGTCGACGCGATGCTCCGCCAGGCCGGCGCGTTCACCGAGCACCAGGCCGAGATCGTCGCCGAGCGGGTCATGGACTCCGGCGACCTCGAGCGCGAGAAGGGGATCACGATCCTCGCCAAGAACACGGCCGTGCGGTACGTCGGACCATCCGCCCCCGACGGCATGACCATCAACATCATCGACACCCCCGGCCACGCCGACTTCGGTGGCGAGGTCGAGCGCGGCCTGTCCATGGTCGACGGGATCGTGCTGCTGGTCGACGCGTCCGAGGGTCCGCTGCCGCAGACCCGGTTCGTGCTGCGCAAGGCGCTCAACGCAGACATGCCGGTCGTCCTCGTCGTCAACAAGGTCGACCGCGGCGACGCCCGGATCACCGAGGTCGTCGACGAGACCTACGAGCTCTTCATGGACCTGCTCGACGATCACCACAGCCAGGACGCCCTCGACTTCCCCGTGGTCTACGCGTCCGGCAAGGCCGGCATCGCCAGCCTCGAGCAGCCCGAGAACGGCACCCTCCCGGCCGACTCCAAGGACCTGGAGCCGCTGTTCCGCACGATCCTCGACACCATCCCCGCGCCGCAGTACGACGAGGGCACGCCGCTGCAGGCGCACGTCACCAACCTCGACGCCTCGCCGTTCCTCGGCCGGCTGGCGCTGCTGCGCATCCGTCAGGGCACCCTGAAGAAGGGCCAGACCGTGGCCTGGATGCGGCGCAACGGCGACATCAAGAACGTCCGGGTCACCGAGCTCCTGGTCACCGACGGGTTGGAGCGCAGGCCGGGCGAGTCCGCCGGTCCGGGCGACATCGTGGCGGTCGCCGGCTTCCCCGACATCACCATCGGCGAGACCCTGGCCGACGCGGAGAATCCGATCGCGCTCCCGCTGATCCACGTCGACGAGCCGGCGATCTCGATGACCATCGGCACCAACACCTCGCCGCTGGTCGGCCGGGTGAAGGGCGGCAAGGTCACCGCGCGGCTGGTGAAGGACCGGCTCGACAGCGAGCTGGTCGGCAACGTGTCGCTGCGGATCCTGCCCACCGAGCGCCCCGACACCTGGGAGGTCCAGGGCCGCGGTGAGCTGGCGCTGGCGATCCTGGTCGAGCAGATGCGCCGCGAGGGCTACGAGCTGACCGTCGGCAAGCCGCAGGTCGTGACCCGCGAGGTGGACGGCAAGGTCCACGAGCCGGTCGAGCGGCTGACCATCGACGCCCCGGAGGAGTACCTCGGCACGATCACCGAGCTGCTCGCCAGCCGCAAGGGCCGGATGGAGCAGATGACCAACCACGGCACCGGCTGGGTGCGGATGGAGTTCCTGGTCCCGGCGCGCGGCCTGATCGGCTTCCGCACCGAGTTCCTCACCGACACCCGCGGCACCGGCATCGCCCACCACATCTCCGAGGGCTACGAGCCGTGGGCCGGCGAGATCCGCTCCCGCAACAGCGGCTCGCTGGTCGCCGACCGCAAGGGCGCGGCCACGGCGTACGCCATGACCTCGCTGCAGGAGCGCGGGATCATGTTCGTCGAGCCGACGACCGAGGTGTACGAGGGCATGATCGTCGGCGAGAACTCCCGCGCCGACGACATGGACGTCAACATCACCAAGGAGAAGCAGCAGACCAACATCCGGTCCTCGACGGCGGACAACTTCGAGAAGCTGATCCCGCCGAAGCGGCTCTCCCTCGAGCAGTGCCTGGAGTTCTGCCGCGAGGACGAGTGCGTCGAGGTCACGCCGGACTCGGTCCGGATCCGCAAGGTGATCCTGGACGCCAACGAGCGCGCGCAAGATCGCGAGCCGAGCGCGTAAGGCCCGCTGAGGCGCGCTAGACCAGTACCTTCGAGGCGTTCTGGTTGGCGGTGATGCCGACCCCGCACAGTCCGACGGTGACGAGCAGCGTGGTCATCGACTGGAGCTCGTCGGGCAGCAGCGACGACACCGGGAACAGCAGGACGTGCAGCAGCAGGATGGCGGGGATCCACAGGGGTGTCGTCCGCGCCCGGAACAGCGCGATCGAGAGCAGCAGCTCGCCGAGGTAGAACGCCGCGATCCAGCCGTAGAGCACGGCGGCGAGCCCGGCCTCCGACCCCACCGCGTCGATGGTCTCCGCGTCGATGGCGTTGGTCACGACCAGGGCCCGGAAGAACACCAGAAGCATGGCGAAACCGGCGATTCCGACGCAGCCGACGGTGAAGACACCGACCGCGGTCAGCCCGGTGCGGAACCCGCGTCGCTCGAACAGCGTGAGGATGGCCGGGAGCCCGATGACCAGCGCGACGGACGCCGCGAAGTAGAGCAGCGAGACGGCCATCCAGCGGCCACCCTCGTCCTGTGCCAGCTGCAGCATGTCCTGGGCCTCTTCGGCCTGCGGCATGAGCAGCGCGCTCACCGAGAGAGCCGTGGCGCCGGCGACCAACCCCGATGCCGAGAACGGCACCCAATCGACCCGCATGCGCCCTCCGTCCACTAGCCCTCGGGCGCGCAGTCTAGGGCTCAGGCGCCTCAGTTGAACACAGGATGCTCAATTGTTGCGGCGTACCAACCAGCGGCCGAGAAGGGTGTTCTGCTCCTCCAGGAGAACGGCCAGCTCGAGGGGTACGTCGACCGGCGGACCGTTGGTGATCCGCGGGTGCAGCCCGGCGACGAGCCGGGGCACGACCGTCGCGTCCATCTCGTCCAGGACGCCCTGGTCGAGCAGGTCCCGCAACAGGTGCGGGCCGCCTTCGCAGAGCAGGTGGGTGAGCCCGCGCTCGGTGAGCCGGGCCTTGAGCTCGGCCAGGTCGACCCGGTGGCCGCCGAGCACCAGGACGTTGTCGGCGCCGAGCACCTCGCGTGCTTCGTCGAGCGCATCGGCGGCCCGGCAGGTCGCCAGCAGGACCCGACCAGGCGCGGCGGCCCGGAGTCCCTCGGGCACCCGGCCGGAGCGGCTGACGACGACGGTAGGCAGGTCGGCGGGACGGTAGCCCTCGATCCGCGCCGTGCCCGCGCCGACCACGACCGCGTCGGCGAGCTCGCGCAGGAGGTCGAAGATCCGCTTGTCGACGGCGTTGTTGATCGACCCGCTCTTGCCGGACTCACCGGTGGCGGCGCCGTCGACGGTGGTGACGAGGTTGGCGCGCAGCCAGGGCCCCTGTGGCGCGGCGTACAGGCGCGCGAGGTCGCTGTCGGTCAGGTCGCGAGCGAGGTCGGGCGCCGGCCCGTCAGGTCCGATCAGCTGCCGCATGCGGTCACTGTGGCAGACGCCGCGACGGCGCGAGCAGCCACGCCGCCAACGCACCTCCGACCGCACCGAACAGGTGGCCCTGCCAGGAGATCCCCGGCGTGCCGGGCAGCACGCCCCACAGCAGGCCGCCGTACACGAACAGCACCACCAGACCGATGACGATCTCTCCTGTCCTGCGGGCGAAGAAGCCACGCAGCACCAGGTACGTGAGGAATCCGAAGACGAGCACCGAGGCCCCGATGTGGACCGTCCCCTCGGGCGCGAACAGCCAGGTGCCGACTCCGCCGACCACCCAGATCACCGCCGTGGCGGCGAGTCCGCGACCGATGCCGGTCACCAGCACCAGGAAGAAGAGCACCAGCAACGGAAGGCTGTTCGCGGCGAGGTGACCGAAGCCGGCGTGGAGCAGTGGCGCGAAGAGCACCCCCAGCAGGCCGTCGGCGTCGTGCGGCTGGACGCCCTCCTGGTCGAGGCGGTTCCCGATCACGGCGTCGATGATCTCGATCACCCACAGCACGGCCACGAACCCGATGGTGACCAGCGCCGCGCTCGCCCAGGTGGGGCGGGCACGCGCGGTCACGGGGGTCTGGCTCACGCGTCCACGGTAGCCAGCGAGGCCTGACGTCAGGCGCGTGCGAGAACGCGGGTGCGCTGCAGCTCGGGCACCAGCGCCGCGAGCCCCAGCAGGGGCAGGACGGCGAGCACGCCGACGCTGGCGGGTACGCCGATCACGTCGCCGAGGCCGGCCACTACGGCCGATCCGACGCTGCCGCCCACGAGGAACAGCAGCGTGGCCACGCCCAGCGCGACCCCGCGTACGTCGATGTGGACGGCGTCACCGACGGCGGCACTCATCGCCGGCTGGCCGAGCCCGAACGCGACGGTGACCATGCTGACGGAGATCGCCAGCAGGACCGGGAGCAGCAGCGCGGTGCCGAACGCGGCGAGCACCAGGGCCATCGATGCCGTGAGGCCCGAGACGGCCAGGACACCCGGGGCGCCGATCCGCATCAGGAGCGGGCCGACGAAGCGCGGGACGATCAGGGCGAAGGCCGCGCTCGGGATGAGCAGCAGGCCGACCTGCCAGGCCTCCCAGCCGTCCCCGACGAGCACGGCGGGTACGGCGATGAGCAGCGCGAACCACGCGGCCGGCACTGCCGCCGCGGCCAGCGCGCTCCGGACGACGGTGCCGTTGCGCACCACCGACCGCGGCAGGAAGCCGCAGGGCTTGTGCTTGACCCGGAAGGCGACCGCCGGGGCGCCGAGCAGGACCAGGAGCAGGCCGAGCACGGCGACGGCCGCCCCGGTGGTCGGTGACTGCACCAGGAGGACCACGCCGCCCGCCGTCGCGGCCACGAGGATCGCGCCCACGAAGTCGAGGCGGGCGCCGCTGCCGCCTCCGGCGAGCGTGCGCCAGAGGAACGGCACGACGAGCGCACCCAGGATCGGCAGCGCCATCACGGCCCGCCAGCCGAGGGCGTTCTCGACGGCCCCGCCGATGAACGGGCCGAGACAGCTCACCGCCGCGGCCATGCCCGCGAGCCGCCCGAGGGCCAGGCCGCGCGACTCGCCGGCGTACCTGGCGCTGAGGAGGGCCACGCCGAGCGTCGGCACCGCCGCCGCGCCGGCCCCCTGGAACATGCGCGCGACGAGCAGGGTCCCGAAGTTGGGGGCGAAGGCGGCCACGAGCGCGCCGGTGGTCATCAGACCGACCCCGAAGATGAGCGGCAACCGGATCCCGACCAGGTCGGACACCCGTCCGTAGACCGCGGTGGTGACGGCGAGCATCAGCACGTAGAGGCTGATCGTCCACGCGCCCACGCCGACGCCCACGCCGAGGTCGTCCGCCATGAGCGGCAGCGCGACCGCCGCCGAGGACGAGCCCATCCCCGCCAGGCCGAAGAGCAGGCCGAGCAGCAGTGACACGCGACGGGAGTCGTCCATGGCTGACCCAACCATGCCCGAGGCGGGCGCATTCCGGTGAGCGTGAATCGTCCGAACCGGGTGAGGTGAGCGGGACCGGCTGACGCGAGACTTCGCCTTCCGGATCTCGTTCGGAGAAAAGGTGCTGCCATGCCGAGCCTGCCCGCCCTGCCGTTCCCAGACCCCCGGGCGATGCCCCTCCTCGGTCCCCTGGTGACGTCGGCGGTCCGGGCCGTCGACCGGCTGGTCGACGCGGTCGTCACCGACGTCGTACGCCGGGTCGACGTCGACACCGTCGCGCAACGGCTGGACATCCCCGCGCTGCTCGACCGGCTCGACCTCACCGATGTCGTGCTGTCGCGGGTCGACCTGCAGCGCGTCGTGCGGGAGGTGCTGACCCGGCTCGACGAGGAGACCCTGGCCGAGGTGCTCGTGCTGGTGGACGTGGACGCGGTCGCCGCCCGGCTCGACGTCGACGCCGTGCTGGACCGGGTCGACATGACCGCCCTGGTCCTGGAGCGGGTGGACATGGGGGCCGTGGTGGACGCGGCCGTGGCCAAGATCGACCTGGTCGGGCTGGCCGAGCAGGTGATCGACGGCGTCGACCTGCCCGAGCTGATCCGCGAGTCGACCGGCTCGATGGCCTCCGACACCGTGCGCGGCGTGCGGATGCACGGCATCGAGGCCGACCAGACCGTCAGCCGGGCGATGGACCGGCTCTTCCGGTCCCGGCGCGCCCTTCCCGGGACACCCTGAGCATGGCCGTCGACGTGGTGGGCGAACCCTCGGGCGGGGGCGTCTCCCCGCTGCCTCGCGAGGCCCGGCCGTACCAGGGCCGGACCGCCGGCATCGTCACCCGGCTCGCCGCCGCGGTCATCGACGCGCTCGTGGTCGGGGCCGTCCTGGTGGCCTGCTACTTCGGTGTCGCAGGCTTCCTGTTCCTGATCGACCCGCGCAGCTTCTCGATGCCGCACTCCGGCCTGATCCTGAGCATCTTCATGGCCGGCGCCGTGGCGGAGATCTACCTCACGGTGTCGTGGTGGCTCGGTGGCCGCACCTACGGCTACCTCGTCATGGGCCTGCGCCTGCGCAGCCGCTCAGGCGGGCGGACGGGCTTCGTGAGGTCGGCGGTCCGCGCCGCTCTCTGCGTGTTCGCTCCGTGGGGCGTCTTCTGGGTGGCCGTCAGCCGCCACAACCGGTCGCTGCAGGACCTGCTGCTCGGCACGCGCGTCGTCTACGACTGGCAGCCCCGGGTGCCGGCGCACCAGCGCAGCACCCAGTACTGAACGCCGTACGGCGCGGCGTCGTAGTCGACCCGCTCGAGCTCGAGGTCGGGCACCACTCCTGCGAGCTCGACGATCGCGTCGACGTCGGCCCAGACCGCTCGCGCCAGGTCGAGGTCGATGCCGGCCAGCGAGCCCTGCTCGAGGCGCTGCCCGAGGTCGGCGTCGAACGCCTCCGCCCGCTCGTCGAGGTGACCCGGCGCCTTCTCGGTGCGCCGGGCGCTGCCGTTGCCGACGACGAGGTACGACGGCGCGTCGCCAATGCGGGCGGTCGACGCCAGGAGGTGGGCGGCGATGCGCGCACCCTGCGCGTCGGCGAGCACCGTGACGTCCGCACCGAGCCAGCCGACGGCGTCGACGCACGCTGCCCGGAGGTCGGCGACGGGGTCCTCGATCCCGGCGTACTCGGGCAGCAGCGCGAGCGTGCCCGGCACCAGCACCACCCGGGTCGCCGAGTGAGTCACTGCAGCCCCCGGATCGCCCGCTGCGGCGGGCGGCGGCCCGCGATCGTCCAGACCATGTCGACCGTCTGCCGGGTCTCGACGACCTCGTGCACGCGGTAGATCCGGGCTCCCGCGAGCGCGCAGACGGCGGTGGCGGCGAGCGTCCCGGTGAGCCGCTCGCCCACCGGCAGGTCGAGGGTCTCGCCCACGAAGTCCTTGTTCGACAGCGACACCAGCACCGGCCACCCGGTCGCGACCATCTCCTCCAGGCGACGGGTGAGCTCGAGGGAGTGGAAGGTGTTCTTGCCGAAGTCGTGGGCCGGGTCGATCACCACACCGGCCGGGTCCACGCCGGCGGCGACCGCCCGTTCGGCGTAGGCGACCGTGTCGGCGATCGCCGCGGCGACGACGTCGTCGTACTCGATCCGGTAGGGGCGGGTGCGCGGGGTGGCTCCGCCGGTGTGGGTGCAGACGATGGCCGCGCCGTGCTGGGCAGCGGCGTCGACCAGCTCGGGATCGGCGCCGCCCCACGCGTCGTTGAGCACGTCGGCGCCCGCCGCGCACGCGGCGTCGCCGACCTCCGCCCGCCAGGTGTCGACCGAGATGACCGTGTCGGGATACGCCTCGCGAACGCGCGCCACGAAGTCGACCACGCGTGCCTTCTCCTCGGCGGCGCCGATCTCGGCGCCGGGCGCGGCCTTGATGCCGCCGATGTCGACGATCTCGGCGCCCTGGGACACGACCAGCCGGACCCGCTCGAAGGCCTTGTCCTCGGCCCAGGTGGCGCCGCGGTCGTAGAACGAGTCGGGCGTGCGGTTGACGATCGCCATCATCAGCGTCCGGTCGTCGGCGAACGCGTGGCGGCCGAGCCTCAGCGTCATCCGGCGTCCTTCGCGGGTGGCCGCTCGTCGACCTCCGGACCGGTGCCGACGCGCGCGAGGGCCGCGGCGAGGATCTGGGTGGCCATCCCGGACAGGTCGCGCAGGGACTGGTGCCGGTGGGCGCGGGTGCCGAGGTCGACCTGCGCGATCGCGTCGAGGCCGCGGCTGCGCTGGACGTCGACCAGGGCGGCGAGCTCCACGGCGTACCCGCTGGGGACGTGCAGCTCCTCGAAGACCGCCCTTCGCACCGCCCACTCACCCGCGAGCGGCTGGTGCAGGCCGCCGAGCTCCGGGAACAGCAGCCGGATCAGTGGCCGGGCGACCAGCTCGGTGACCCGGCCGCCCTCGAACGGTACGGCGTGCTCGCCGGCACCCATCGGCCGCTCGTAGAACCCCTTGACCAGCCCGACCTCGGGCCGGGTCAGCAGCGGCCCGAGCAGCCCCGGGACGAAGTGGGTGTCCCAGTCGAGGAGGTCGGCGTCCATGAAGACGAGCACGTCCCCGGACGTCACGAACAGCGACTTCCACATCGCCTCGCCCTTGCCGGGCTGGGTGCCGAGGTCCGGCCGGACCTCGGCGGAGCGGTGCACCGTCGCGCCGGCGTCCTCGGCCACGGCATAGGTGTCGTCGGTGGAGTCGGAGTCGATGACGACGATCTCGTCGAGCAGCTTGACCGTGTCGACCAGCCGTTCGCGGACCCGGGTGACCACGTCGCCGACGGTGGCGGCCTCGTTGCGGGCGGGCACCACCAGGCTGACCGTGGTCGCGTCCTTGGCGGCGAGCAGGTCGTCGAGGGTCCAGTCGTCCCAGTGGTGGGTGTTCTGCTCGAGCCACCCGGGCGAGGCGGTCATCCGAGGTGGCCTCGCACGGACGTGTGGCCGGCCAGCAGGTTGCGGGCGATGGTCCGGCGCTGGATCTCGTCGGTGCCCTCGTAGATCCTCAGCAGCCGCAGCTCGCGGTACCACCGCTCGACGGGGAGCTCGCGGGTGTAGCCCATCCCGCCGTGCATCTGCAGCACCCGGTCGACGATCTCGTTGGCGCGCACGCCGCCGTACAGCTTGGCCATCGACTGCGCCTGCCGCGAGTCGACATCCTGGTCGACCTGCCACGCCGCCGTGAGCACGAGCCAGCGCAGCGCCTCGATCTCGACCGCCGAGTCGGCGACCATCCACTGGATCGCCTGCCGGCTCGCGATCGGCTCGCCGAACGTCACCCGGTTGCGGGCGTGCTCCATGCCCATCTCGACGAGCCGCTCGCAGGCGCCCAGCGCGCGGGCGGGCAGCAGGTAGCGGCCCTTGCCGATCCACTTCATGGCGAGCTCGAAGCCGCGGCCCTCCTCGCCGAGGATGGCGGAGTGCGGCACCCGCACGTCCTGGAAGTTCAGCGACGCGGGTCCCCACTGGCCCATCGTCGGGATCTCGGCCGAGGTCCAGCCGGCGTCGCGGTCGACGAGGAAGCAGGTGACGCCGCCGTTGGCACCCTTCTCCTTGTCGGTGACCGCGAACACCAGGCAGAAGTCCGCGATGTCGCCGCCGGTGATGAACGTCTTCTCGCCGTTGATCACCCACTCGTCGCCGTCGCGGACGGCGGTGGTGCGGATGTTGCGGGCGTCGGAGCCGGCGCCCGGCTCGGTGATCGCGAAGCAGCTGATCCGCTCGCCACTGATGGTCGGCAGCAGGTACGCCGCCTTCTGCTCGTCGTTGGCGTGGAACAGGATGTTGTCGGCGTCGCCGCCGAACTTGAACGGCACGAACGACCGGCCGAGCTCGATCTCGATCAGTGCGTTCATCACCGCGCCGAGCCCCATGCCGTCGTACTCCTCGGGCGTCTGGATGCCGAAGAAGCCGGACTGCTTCGCCTTGTCCTGCAGCGACCGCAGCTCCTCGTAGGTGATGCCGGGCTCGTTGCGGCGCTCGCGCTCGAGCACCTTCGGCTCGAGCGGCATGATCTCGCGGTCCACGAAGGTCCGGACCCAGTCGCGGATCTCCCGCTCCTCGTCGGTCAGGCTCAGATCCATGCTGGCGACCCTAGTCGGCGTCAGGACAGGGGGTCGGCCGGAGGTGCGCAGCGTGGCCGCCGGTTCCTCGCCCGCTCCCGCCCAGCCACCGGGCAGGTCGATCACCGCGATCGCCGAGGTCACCATCTCGACCCAGGCGCCGGTCAGCCGGTTGACCAGGTCCTCGAGCCCGGGGTTGTGGCCGACCAGCACGACCGTGCGGTGCGCGTCGTCGAGCTGCTGCACCACGTGCAGCAGCTGCCCGGAGGTGGCGGCGTAGACCCGGTCGTCGACCACGGTCTCCGGGGAGGACCCGAGCTCGGCGGAGGCGAGCTCCCACGTGGTCCGCGCCCGGACGGCGGGTGACGTCACCGCGAGGTCGATCCGGTCGATGTTCCCGGCCAGCCACTGCCCGGCCTCGGGTGCCTGCCGGAGGCCACGATTCGCCAGCGGGCGATGCTCGTCGGCCTCGTCCCCGGACCAGTCCGACTTGGCGTGCCGCAGCAGGATCAGGGTGCGCTCGGGCATGGGCCCATCCTGCCGTGGATGGCCAGCGTGACCTACCGTGACCGGGTGCCCGACGCCACTCCCGCCGAGTTCACGTTCGCGCCGCTCACGCCGGCGGCGTTCCTCGACCGGTCGGCCGCGGTCTTCGCGGAGCGGACCGCGGTCGTGGACGGCGACGTACGCCTGACCTATGCCGAGCTCGCCGACAGGTGTGCCCGGCTGACGTCGGCGCTGGCGCGGGCCGGTGTGGCCGAGGGCGACCGGGTGGCCGCGCTGTGCGGCAACAGCCACGTGATGCTGGAGCTGCACAACGCCGTACCGATGCGCGGGGCGGTGCTGGTGTCGATCAACATCAGGCTGTCGCCGTCGGAGATGGCCTACATCCTCGAGCACTCCGGCGCCCGTCTGCTCGTGGCGACGCGGGAGCTCGCGGACGCGGCCGCCGCCGCTGGCGCAGGACGCCGGGATCGACCTGGTGGTCGAGGGCGAGGAGTACGACGCGTGGGTCGGCGGCGACGTCGATCCCGCCGACCGCCGGGACGTCGACGAGCGCTCACTGCTGGCGATCAACTACACGAGCGGGACGACGGGCCGGCCCAAGGGCGTGATGTACCACCACCGCGGCGCGGCGCTGCAGGCGACGGCGATGGCGTACCACGCGCGGCTCGGCCCGGAGGCGCGCTACCTCTGGACGCTGCCGATGTTCCACTGCAACGGCTGGTGCTTCACCTGGGCGGTCACCGCCGCCGGTGGCACCCACGTGTGCCTGCGCACCGTGGACACCGCCGAGACCTGGCGGCTGCTGCGGGCCGAGGGGATCACCCACTTCAGCGCCGCCCCGACGGTGCTCACGATGATCGCCGAGGACCCGGCCGCCGAGCCGCTGGAGCACCGCGTGCACGTCGACACCGGCGGCGCCCCGCCGTCGCCGGCGCTGCTGGCGCGGCTGGACCCGCTCGGCCTCGACGTCACCCACCTCTACGGCCTCACCGAGACGTTCGGCCCGATCGCTGTCAACGAGTGGCAGCCGGAGTGGGACGACCTCGACGCGGACGCGCGGTCACGGCTGCGCGCGCGGCAGGGGGTGGGCAACCTGATCGCGCGGCCGCTGCGGGTGCTCGACGACGAGGGCGGCGACGTCCCCGCCGACGGGGAGACGATCGGCCAGCTCGCCGCGCGCGGCAACGACGTGATGCTCGGCTACTACCGCGACGAGGAGGCGACCGCCGCCGTCACCCGGGCCGGGCACTTCCTCACCGGCGACCTGGCGGTGATGCATGCCGACGGGTACGTCGAGATCCGCGACCGCAGCAAGGACGTGATCATCTCCGGCGGGGAGAACATCGCCTCGGTCGAGGTCGAGCAGGTCCTCGACTCCCACCCCGCGGTCGTCGAGAGCGCCGTCGTGGCGATGCCCGACGAGAAGTGGGGCGAGGTGCCGGTCGCGTTCGTCACCGTCCGGTCCGGCCACGATCTCGACGAGGACGAGCTCACGGCGTACCTGCGCGATCGCCTGGCGCACTTCAAGGTCCCGCGGCGCTACGTCACCGGCGAGCTGCCCCGCACCTCCACCGGCAAGATCCGCAAGAACGTGCTGCGGGAGCGGGCACGCGAGGGTGACTCGTCGGGGTAGCTCAGACGTCGGTCAGGCGCACGCCGGCGTGTGCCTTGTAGCGACGGTTGACGCTGATCAGGTTGGCGGTCAGCGCCTCGATCTGGTGCGCGTTGCGCAACCGGCCGGCGTACACGCCGCGGACGCCGGGGATGGCGTCGGCCAGCGCCTGCACCAGGTCGGTGGCCTCGCGTACGTCGCCCAGCACCAGCACGTCGGTGTCCACGGACGCGACGTCGGGGTCGTCGAGCAGGACGGCACTGACGCTGTGGAAGGCACCGACCACGGTGGAGTCGGGCAGCAGCGCCTGTGCCTGCTGGGCGGCCGATCCTTCCTCGACGTGGAGGGCGTAGGCACCCTGCTTGTCGAAGCCGAGCGGGTTGACGCAGTCGACCACGACCTTGCCGGCGAGCGCCGGGGCGAGCTCCTTGAGCAGGTCACCGTGCCCGTCCCACGGGACCGCGACGACGACGATGTCGCCGGTCCGGGCGGCGCCGAGGTTGTCGGCGCCGGTGACGGTGCCACCCGTGGCCTCGGCCAGCTCGGCGGCGGCCGTCTCGGCCCGCTCGGCGCTGCGGCTGCCGATCACGACGGGGATGCCCGAGGCGGCCCACCTGCGGGCCAGGCCACGACCCTGGGGGCCGGTGCCGCCGAGGACTGCGACGGTCGTGCCGGCGAGGGACTCGGGCAGGCTCATGGGGTCTCTCCGTTCGGAGGTCGGGGTGCTGTCACCATCTCAGCAGAACTGTCAGGGTGCCCGCGTTGGTCACTGCGTGGACGGCGTGGAATGGGCCCGGCGCAGGTTGCGCACCGACGGGGACAGCAGTGCCGAGAGCGCGACCACGGCGTACACGACGCCGCTGATGACCAGGACGTCGGAGTACCCGAACGCCTCGCCCAGCGGTCCGAAGGCGAGCTGGCCGATGGGGATGGCGACGAACGAGCCGAGCATGTCGTAGGAGTACGCGCGGGACAGCATCCGCTCCTCGACGTTCTCCTGCATGGCCAGGCTCCAACCGAGCGAGAACACCTCCAGGCCGGCACCGCCGACGAAGGCGGCCAGCACGAGCGCCACCAGCCGTGGATCGGCGCCGAGCATGACGATGGGGACCGAGAGCAGCGAGCAGCCGAGCATCCCCAGCAGCAGCGGCCGCTCGAGCCGGAACCTCAGCAGCACGACCGTCATCGCGAGCAGGCCGACCGACTCGGCCGACAGCATCAGCCCCCAGCCCTGCTCCCCGATGGTGTCCTTGGCCACGACCGGTCCCAGCGTGAACAACGCGCCGATGTGGATCGCGTTCAGGACGCCGAAGACGAGCACGATCACCCACAGCCACGTGGTCCCGACGAACAGCGACCAGCCCTCGCGCAGCTCGGTCAGCGTCGATTCCGTGTCCCGGTCGCGCTCCCGAGGAGGCAGCTTCACCCGGACCAGCATCGCGGCGGCGAGCAGCCACGTGATCGCGTCGACCGCGACCGCCCAGCCGGCGCCGACGGTGACCACGAGGAGGGCGGCGACGGTCGGCCCGAGCACGCGCAGCCCGCCGCGCACCATCGACTGGAGGACGTTGGCCTGCTGGAGCACCTCGCGCGGGACGAGCTGCGGCATCAGCCCGGCGAGGGCCGGCTGGATGACCGCCTGGCAGCTGCCGACGACCACCTGCAGCAGGATCAGCATCCACAGCTCGGCCGTGTCCGTGATCACCAGGAGCGCGAACGCTCCCCGGGCGAGACCCATGATGACGTTCCCGGCACGGAGCACCAGCACCCTCGGCAGCCGGTCCGCCACCACGCCGCCGAAGAGCAGCAGCAGCACCATCGGGATCGTCTCGGCCGCCAGCACCACGCCCAGGACGCTCGGCGAGTTCTCCACCTCGAGGACGGCGAACGCGACGGCCACTCCCGACATCATCGAGCCGGTCAGGTTGACGGTCAGCGCGGCGAAGTACCAGCGGAAGTTGGCGACGCGCAGTGGCGCGAACGCCGTCCCCCGTTCCATGACGACCAACTTATCTGGCGCCGGGGTCACTCCAGGTAGGTGAGTACGGCGTCCGCGAGCGCCCGCGCGTACGTCGTCTGGCCGCGGCGCGAGGTCATCCGGCGGGCGTCGCGGGAGCTGCGCATGTTGCCCAGCTCGACCATCACGGCCGGGATGTCCGAGAGGTTGAGCGTGCCCAGGTCGGACCGGAAGACCAGCCCGCGGCCGCCGGCGGTGTAGTTGGCGACCGGGACGCCGGCGGCACGCAGCGACGTACGGGCCTGGCGGGCGAGGCGCGCGGACGAGTCGTGGATGTCGTGTGTCCAACGGCGGCGGTCGGTGGGAGCGATGACGTGGAACCCGCGGGCGCCCCGGACGTGGGAGCCGTCACCGTGGATGCTCAGCCTCAGGTCCGCGACGCGGTTCCCCATCCGTCCGCGCGTGTCGACGCAGGGGCCCCAGCGGTCCTGGCGATTGCTGTGCCGGGTGAGCACGACCGTGGCGCCGAGCCGCTCCAGCCGGGTGCGCAGCCGCGTCGTGACCCGCCACGTGAACGTCGCCTCGGGGAAGCCGCCGCGGGTCGACGTACCCGTGGTGTTGCACGGCTTGCGGAAGCCTCCCGACGGCACGAGCCTCCCGGTCCTGCGCGGGAAGTTGTGGTTGCCGAGCTGGTGTCCCGGGTCGAGCACGATCGTGTGGCCGGTCAGGGGCGGGGAGGCGGAGCCCTCGGGCGCGACGTACGCCGACGCCCCGGTGGCCGGCGCGAGGACCAGCGCCACCAGGATCAGCAGGAGGAGGGACGAGCGGCGGATCACTCGTACCCCAGGATCTCCTTGCGCTTCTCGCCCCACGCGAGCGCGGACGCGATGGCGTCGTCGATCGAGAGCGAGGCGGTCCAGCCGAGCAGCTCGCGCGACCGGTCGACGTTGGCGTACGCCCCGACCGCGTCACCCGGGCGCGGCGGCGCCTCGGTGACCGGGACGTCGTGCCCGAAGACCCGCTCGAACGACGCGACCAGCTCACGCACGGTGACGCCGGACCCGGTGCCGATGTTGATGACCGTGCTGGGGGCGCCCACCGTGGCCAGCACGTCGTCGAACCTCTCGACCGCCCGGACGTGCGCCTGCGCGAGGTCCCAGACGTGGATGTAGTCGCGGATGCCCGTGCCGTCGCGCGTGGGGTGGTCGGTGCCGGTGATCGTGAACGTGTCCTTGAGCCCGCGGGCCGCCATCACCAGCTGGCCGAGGACGTGGGAGGGCTCCTTGACGTAGATCCCGGACTCGAGGTCGGGGTCGGAGCCGATCGGGTTGAAGTAGCGCAGGATGACCGCCCGGAGCTCGGTGGCGGCCGAGATGTCCTCCAGCACCATCTCCATCATCCGCTTGGTCCGCGCGTACGGCGATCCCGGGTCGAGCGGGTCGGACTCGACGACCTCGAACTCCGGCTTGAGCGCGTACAGCGACGCCGACGAGGAGAACAGGACGCGCGTCTTGCCGAGCTTCTCCAGCTCGTCGAAGAGCTCGAGCGACTTCGCGACGTTGTCGCGGTAGTACTCGTAGGGCAGCTCGACCGACTCGGGCACGATGATCCGCGCGGCCATGTGGATGGTGGCGTCGAGGTCGGGGTGCTCGTCGACGATGCGGCGCAGCAGGGCGCGGTCGGCGATGTCGCCCTCGTAGAAGATCCGGTCCTTGACGAACACCTGCGGGCCGGTGAGCAGGGAGTCCAGGATCACCGGCGTGTGTCCGGCCTCCTCCAGTGCCTTGGCCGTGACCGATCCGATGTAGCCGGCGCCGCCGGTGACGAGAACCTTCATGGCAGGTCACCCTACGGCGCCCGCGGGACGACGTCAGATCGGGTTGCGGCCGATGAACGCCAGCATCCGGGTCTGCACGTCGGCGTCGTCGGGGACCTCCACCCTCGGGCCGTACTGGCCGCTGGAGCGCATGGCGTCCTCGATCGGTTCCATGCCCGCGAGCATGACCGCGCACTTGTCGGCGTCCAGCGTCTCGTCCTGCCCGGTCGCGCGGGACAGGTCCCACGTGTGCATGAAGACGTCGGCCGTGTAGAACTGGTCGACCGCACGGTCCAGCGGCACCTCGCCGATGTGGCGGTTCTGCAGCACCTTGTCGGCCGTGGTGGGGTCGTCCAGCAGGGCCTGCACGGCGTCGCTGTGCACCTGCCAGGCGGCGACCGGGTCGTCGTCGACCGACGGGCCGCTCGCGAGCCGGACCCCCGCGCCGGCCTCGAGGAACGACGGGAACCACTCGACGAGGTGGCGGACGACGTCGCGCGCGGTCCATCCCTCGACCGGGGCCGGGGCGTCCCAGTCGGTGGTGCCCCGCACCCGGTCGGTGAAGGTGCCGGCGATCCGCCGGTGCTCCTCGGAGGCGGCGTTCGTCTCCGGGCTCATGCGCGACCGGACTCCAGCAGCTCGTCGAGCTTCTCGTAGCCCTCGTTGATGCCGACCTCCATGCCGCTGGCCAGCATGCCGGCCTGGGCCTCCATGGAGTCGAGCACTGTCAACGAGACGATCCGGCTGCGCCCGCCCTCGAGCGGCTCGAACGTCATCGTCTCCAGGCAGACCGCGTCGGGCATCCCTTCCCACGTCCAGGTCTGCACGAGCCGCTTGCCCGGCCGGGACTCGTGGAACGAGCCGTAGAAGCTCGCCAGCTGTTCGCCGTCCCGAATGGCGACGTAGCGGTAGCTGCCGCCGGTGCGGCAGTCCCAGGCCTGGATGTCCATGTCCACCGAGCGCGGCCCCATCCAGATCTTGACCAGCTCGGGGTCCTCCCAGGCCTTGAACACCCGCTCCGGTGGGGCGTCGAACTCGCGGGTGACGGTGACGGTCGGCACGTCCGGGTCGGCCACGATCTGGGCCTCGCGGTGGGTGGTGGTGGTCATGACGCTCCTCGTTCCTGGTTCGTGTTCTGGTTGGTCTCGTTCTGGTCGTCGGTGAGGTTGCCCTCGTCGTCCATGCGGGCGAGCAGGGCGTCGAGACGTTGGAACCGCTCTTCGGCCTGCCGCTGGTACCTCTCGATCCACTTGGTCATCAGGTCGAACACCTTCGCCTCGAGGTGGACCGGCCGGCGCTGCGCGTCGCGGCTGCGCGTGACCAGCCCCGCCTCCTCCAGCACCTTCAGGTGCTTGGAGACCGCCTGGACCGTCACGTCGTACGGCTCCGCCAGCTCGCCGACCGTGGCGTCGTCCTCGGTGAGGCGGGCGACGATGTCGCGGCGGGTGGGGTCCGCCAGCGCCGCGAACACCTTCGAGAGCTCGTCGTCGGCCATGCCCCACCCTTTCCTCAACCATCTGGTTGCAGATGAACCTAGGCCCCGTCGTCCCCGCTTGTCAACCATCTGGTTGTGAATGCTGCACTACCCAACGTCGGTCGAGCTTGTCGAGACCCGGACCTCGACAGGCTCGGTCGACGTTGGGTCATCGCCCGACGACCGCCACTGGCACAATCCCGCCATGCCCACCGCGCTGATCACCGGCATCACCGGACAGGACGGGCTGTACCTGTCCGAGCTGCTGCTGGCGAAGGGGTACGCCGTGCACGGCGTGATCCGTGGCCAGAACAACCCCAAGCGCGACCTGGTCGAGCGACTGCTACCCGACCTCACCCTCCACAACGGCGACCTCACCGACATGTCCAGCCTGCTGCGCGCGCTGCGCGACTCCGACCCCGACGAGGTCTACAACCTCGGCGCGGTCTCGTTCGTCGCCTACTCGTGGGAGAACGCCCACCTCACGACCGACGTGACCGCCAAGGGCGTGCTCAACATGCTCGAGGCGGTCCGGCTGCACACCGGCGACGACCCCAGCGGCGTCCGGTTCTACCAGGCGTCGAGCTCGGAGATGTTCGGCAAGGTCCAGGAGACCCCGCAGAACGAGCGCACCCTGCTGTGGCCGCGCTCGCCGTACGGCGTGAGCAAGGTTTTCGGCCACCACATGACGATCAACTACCGCGAGTCCTACGGCATGCACGCGTCGTCGGGGATCCTCTTCAACCACGAGTCGCCCCGCCGCGGCGAGGAGTTCGTGACCCGCAAGGTCAGCCAGGCGGTGGCCAGGATCTCGCTCGGCCTGCAGGACGAGCTGGTGCTCGGCAACCTCGACGCAGAGCGTGACTGGGGCTTCGCGGGCGACTACGTCGAGGCGATGTGGCTGATGCTGCAGCAGCCGGTCGGCGACGACTACGTCGTGGCCACCGGCGAGCCCCACTCGATCCGCGAGCTGGTCGACGTCGCGTTCGCGCACATCGGCGTCGACGACTGGGCGCCGTACGTCCGGCAGGACAAGGCGTTCATGCGGCCGGCCGAGGTCGACCGACTGGTGGGGGACGCCACCAAGGCGCGCGAGGTGCTCGGCTGGCGGCCTCGCGTCGGCTTCGAGGATCTGGTGCATCTCATGGTCGACGCCGACATCCAGGCCCAGAAGGCCGGCTGGTGAGCATCGCGTTCGTCACCGGCCTCGGCGGCCAGGACGGCAGCTACCTCGCCGAGCGCCTGCTGGCCGACGACGTCGAGGTGCACGCCCTCGCGCACGAGGCCGAGCCGGAGCCCGACGCACCCGGCGTGGTCATGCACACCGGCGATCTCACGCGCATCGACGAGGTGCGCGCGCTGGTCCTCGACCTTGCGCCCGACGAGGTCTACAACCTGGCCGCGATCAGCAGCGTCGCGCAGTCGTGGGCCGAGCCCGAGGTCACCGCCCGAGTCAACGGGCTCGCAGCCGGCGCGCTGATGGAGTCGGCCCGTCAAGCGCAGGAGAAGCACGGCAAGCCGGTGCGGTTCGTGCAGGCGTCCAGCGCGGAGATCTTCGGCGAGCCGGACACCAGCCCCCAGGACGAGTCCACCGCGATCCGCCCCTTGAACCCGTACGGCGCTGCGAAGGCATACGCCCACCTGATGGTCGACGTGCACCGCCGCCGGGGTCTGCACGCCGTCAGCGCGATCCTCTACAACCACGAGTCTCCGCGCCGCCCCGCGCGGTTCGTGACCCGCAAGATCACGTCCACCGTTGCCGCCATCGTCCAGGGGCGGGCGGACCGGCTCGTCCTCGGCAACCTCGAGGCCCGGCGCGACTGGGGCTGGGCCCCCGACTACGTCGACGCGATGGTGCGGGCAGCCCGAGCCGACGATGCCCGCGACTACGTCGTGGCCACCGGCGTCGGGCACACCGTCCGTGAGTTCGTCGCCACCGCGTTCGGCCACGTCGGCATCGACGACTGGTCTGCGTACGTCGCCACGGACCCGGACCTCGTGCGTCCCGCGGACCCCACCGACCTCACCGGCGACCCGACCCGGGCTCGCACGTCACTCGGCTGGAGCCCGACGGTGGGGTTCGAGGAGCTGGTCGGTCTGATGGTTGACGCCGACCTTGGCGACTGAGCCGGATCAGGAGTGCTCGAGCAGGTCGAGCAGGTAGGCGCCGTACCCGCTCTTCATGAGCTCCTCGGCCTGGCTGGCCAGCTGCTGGTCGTCGATGAAGCCCATCCGCCACGCGACCTCCTCGGGCGCGCCGATCTTGGTCCCCTGCCGGTGCTCGATCGTGCGCACGAAGTTGGCGGCGTCGTTCATGTCCTCGAACGTCCCCGTGTCGAGCCAGGCGGCGCCACGCGGCAGCACCTCGACGGTGAGCCGGCCCTCGTCGAGGTAGGTGCGGTTCAGGTCGGTGATCTCGAGCTCGCCGCGCGCGGACGGCCGCAGCCGGCCCGCGCGCTCGACGACGTCGGATCCGTAGAAGTACAGACCGGGTACGGCGTAGTTGCTGCGCGGCTTCTCGGGCTTCTCCTCCAGCGACAGCGCCTTGCCGTCCTCGTCGAAGTCGACCACGCCGTAGGCACCCGGGTTGCTGACCCGGTAGCCGAACACCATCGCCCCGTCGATCTCCCGGAACCGCTGCAGCGACGTACCGACCCCGGCGCCGTAGAAGATGTTGTCGCCCAGGATCAGCGCCGACGGCTCCTCGCCGACATGGTCGGCGCCGATCACGAAGGCCTGCGCCAGGCCGTCCGGGCGAGGGCTGGATGGCGTAGCTGATCGTGATCCCCCACGCGGACCCGTCCCCGAGCAGCCGCCGGAACATCTCCGACTCGTGCGGGGTGGTGATCACCAGGATCTCCCGGATCCCGGCCAGCATCAGCGTGGAGAGCGGGTAGTAGATCATCGGCTTGTCGTAGACCGGCACCAGCTGCTTGCTGATGCCCTTCGTGATCGGGTGGAGCCGGGATCCGGTGCCACCAGCCAGGATGATGCCGCGCATGTCCGCACCCTACGTTGCACTTAGGCTGGCCCCATGGATCGCCTCCTCGTCACCGGGGGTGCCGGATTCATCGGCGCCAACTTCGTCCATCACGTCGTGGAGCACACCGACGCCGTGGTCACGGTGCTCGACAAGCTCACCTACGCGGCCAGCCGCGAGGCGCTCGAGCCACTCCCGGCCGACCGGGTCCGCCTGGTGGTCGGCGACGTGGCAGACGCACCCGTGATGGGGCCGCTCGTCGCCGAGCACGACGCGGTGGTGCACTTCGCGGCCGAGTCCCACAACGACAACTCCCTCGACAACCCCGAGCCGTTCGTGCGGACCAACCTGGTCGGCACGTTCACGGTCCTCGAGGCCGTACGCCGGGCTGGCGTCCGGCTGCACCACGTCTCCACCGACGAGGTGTACGGCGACCTCGAGCTCGACGACCCATCCCGCTTCACCGAGAGCACGCCGTACAACCCGAGCAGCCCGTACTCCGCCAGCAAGGCCGGCTCCGACATGCTGGTTCGCGCCTGGGTGCGGAGCTTCGGGGTCCGGGCGACGATCTCGAACTGCTCGAACAACTACGGCCCCTGGCAGCACATCGAGAAGTTCATCCCGCGCCAGATCACCAACGTCATCGACGGCGGGCGCCCCAAGGTGTACGGCGCCGGGCTCAACGTCCGCGACTGGATCCATGCCGACGACCACTCCTCGGCGGTGTGGACCATCCTGACCGAGGGGCGGGTCGGCGAGACCTACCTGATCGGCGCCGACGGCGAGCAGAACAACCTGGACGTGGTGCGGATGATCCTCGGCCACCTCGGCCGCGCCGAGGACGACTTCGACCACGTGACCGACCGCGCCGGGCACGACATGAAGTACGCGATCGACTCGACCAAGCTGCGCGAGGAGCTCGGCTGGAAGCCTCGGTTCCAGGACTTCGCCGAGGGCCTCGGCAGGACCATCGACTGGTACCGCGAGCACGAGGACTGGTGGCGCCCGCACAAGCAGGCCGTCGAGGCCACTTATGCGGCCAAGGGCCAGTGATGTCGGGTGACCTGACGCTCGAACCGACGCCCGTCCCCGGGCTGCTCGTGCTTCGCCTGCCCGTGCACACCGACGCGCGGGGCTGGTTCAAGGAGAACTGGCAGCGAGAGAAGATGCTCGCCCTCGGCCTGCCCGACTTCGGCCCCGTGCAGAACAACGTGGCGTTCAGCTCGCGCGGGGTCACCCGCGGCATCCACGCCGAGCCCTGGGACAAGTTCGTCTCGGTAGCGACCGGCAGGGTCTTCGCCGCGTGGGTCGACCTCCGCGACGGCCCGTCCTTCGGGACCAGCTTCCACATCGAGCTCGACCCGAGTACGGCGGTGTTCGTGCCCCGTGGCGTCGGCAACGCCTACCAGGCCCTCGAGGACGGCACGGCGTACACCTACCTCGTCAACGAGCACTGGCGCCCGGACGCGACGTACGTCGCGGTCCAGCTCGCCGACCCCACCGCGGCGATCCCGTGGCCGATCCCCCTGGCCGACGCCGAGGTCTCGGCCAAGGACCAGCAGAACCCCACGCTCGACGCCGTCACGCCGATGCCTGCCCGACGCACGCTGATCCTCGGGAGTGGCGGCCAGCTCGGCCGGGCACTGGCGGAGGCGTTCCCCGACGCGGTCCGGCTCGACCGCGACCAGCTGGACCTCACCGACCCCGACGCGGTGAAGGCCTGGCCGTGGCACGAGTACGACCTGGTGCTCAACGCGTCGGCGTACACCGCTGTCGACACGGCCGAGACGTCCGAGGGCAGGGCGGCGGCGTGGAGCGTCAACGCGCACGCGACGGCACGACTGGCGCGGCAGGCCCGCGAGCACCGGCTGACGCTCGTGCACTTCTCGACCGACTACGTCTTCGACGGCACCAGGACCGCGCACACCGAGGACGAGCCGTTCTCACCGCTGGGCGTCTACGGGCAGACCAAGGCCGCAGGCGACCTCGCGGTCGCGACGGTCCCTCGGCACTACCTGCTGCGCACCTCGTGGGTGGTCGGGGACGGCGGTAACTTCGTCCGCACCATGCGCTCGCTGGCCGAGCGGGGAGTCTCGCCCAGCGTGGTGGACGACCAGGTCGGACGCCTGACCTTCGCCACCGAGCTGGCGCGCGCGACGCGGCACCTGCTCGACACCCGCGCCGCCTTCGGCACCTACAACGTCACGAACTCGGGCCCCGCGGTGAGCTGGGCGACACTGGCTCGAGAGATCTTCCGACACTGCGGCCGCGACGAGAGCGACGTGTCGCCGGTCAGCACCCAGGAGTACGCCGCCGGCAAGGAGCTCGCCCCGAGGCCGGCCAACAGCCTGCTCGACCTCGCCAAGGTCGAGGCCAGCGGCTTCCTGCCCGAGGACGCCTTTGATGCCCTGGCGAGGTACCTGAAGAACGACGACGCCTGAGCGGGCCGCCGACCTGGTCAGCGGCGCTCGGGCACCCGTCCGAAGTCGTCCTCCAGCCGGACGATGTCGTCCTCGCCGGTGTAGGAGCCGCGCTGGACCTCGACGATGACGAGGTCCTCGTCGTGCTCGTTGGCGATCCGGTGGGCCACTCCGACGGCCACATCCACGCACTCCCCGACCCTGGCGACCACGGTCCGGCCGTCGATCAGGCAGGTCGCGACACCCTGCACGACGATCCAGAACTCGGCGCGGTGCGAGTGCGTCTGGTACGAGAGCCGCTTGTGGGGGGTGACCGTCAGCCGCTTGACCTTGTAGCCCTCGCCCACGTCGAGCACGAGCCACGAACCCCACGGGCGTTCCTCGTGGGTGGATTGCGGATCGGTCATGGCCGAAAGGCTAACCGGCGGACGGAGGGACGCCCATTCGGGCCCGGCGCCTTCCGCTCAGCGGCGGCGGGTGAGACCCGCAAGGGCCGGCCGGACGTCAGCGAGGTAGACGAAGGCCGCGATGAGGCCGACCAGGTTGACCAGGTTGATCGGGTCGGGGAACACCAGCGACCACACGAGGCCGACGCCGAGGATCGCGCACCAGGCCGGCTTGGTCAGCTTGTTGGCCGCGGTGTAGGACTCGCGGGAGTACATCATCGCGTTGACGAAGGCGAACAGCTTCACCGCGAGGCTCACCAGCAACACGATCAGCATGAAGCCCTGCTGGATCTCGAACACGTTCGGCACCCCACCAGAGTAACGGGTCGCCCGTGCGGAGCGGAGACGTACGAGGCCCCCGGGGCTCATACTCCCCGGGGGCCTCGTCTCACGTCAGAACAGCGTCAGCTGCTCCTGGTCTCTTCAGTCGCCGACCTTCGACGCGGCGTCGGTGGCGGCGTCGGCCGCGCCGGCAGCGGTCTTCTTCGCGGCCGTGGCAGTCGCCTTGGCGCTGCTCTTGGCCGGGGACTTCTTGGCGGTCTTCTTGGCGGTGGACGACGTCTTCGCAGCCGTCTTCTTGGCCTGCGTGGTGGTCGTCTTGGCCTTGGCGGTGGTGGTCTTCGCCGAGGACGCGGTGCGCTTGGTCGACTCCTGGCGGCGGATCCGGCCGACCAGGGTCTCGCCGCGCTTGACCAGCTCGTCGTAGCTGGCGACGTTGTCGTTCAGCAGCGCCTGCACCTTGGCCGGGTAGGCCTTCGCCTCGGCCTGGAGCTCCGCGACGCGGGCTTCGATCGCCGTACGGCGGGCCTTGGCGTCCTTGCTGAGCGCGTCGACGCGGGAGTTCACCACGGTGACGGCCTGCTCGCGCAGCGCCTGGGGCTGGAAGTCCAGGTCGTTCACGGACTTCTGCACGTCCTTCTGGACGCCCGCGAACTTCTTCTGCACGTCGGCGACGTAGCCGCGCACGCGCTCCACGGCCAGGTCGGTCACGCCGACGCCGGCGAGGAGCGGGCGGGCCGCCTCGGTCTTGATGTCGAACTTGGCCTTGGCCATGTTGACTCCTTCTGGGTTGGTGGGCCCGTCCTGACGGGCCCGGGTGATGGTCAGGTCTCGTCGTCCCCGGATCGCTCCCCTGCTGCCGTGTTGAGAGCGAGGAACGACGAGTAGACGTCCAGCAGTGACTGCTTCTGGCGCTCCGAGAGCCCGGTGTCATTCAGCACGGCGAGCTCCACCGAGCCGCCGACGCCGTCCTCCGGGCTGATGATCCCGGCGCGGATGTAGAGCTGCTCCGCGGAGATCCGCAGCGCCTTGGCGATCTGCTGCAGTACGTCGGCCGAGGGCTTGCGCAGACCGCGTTCGATCTGGCTGAGGTACGGGTTCGACACGCCGGCCTGCTCGGCGAGCTGGCGCAGCGAGAGTCGCGATGCGACGCGCTGCTCCTTGAGGTACTCGCCGAGAGACTCAACTGTCTTCCCGACCTTGCTCTTGGCCATGCACCCATCGTGCTAACAGCAGTTAGCAAAACGCAAACTGGACCCGGGTGACCGGGGCCACATCAGGCGCGAAAGTCCTTGTTTTCTTGGGTTCTTCTCATCATGCGGACTGCTAGCAGGTCAGAACGTCGGCCTGATCTCGCCCACCTGCTCGCCGCCACCGAGCAGCGGCACCACGCCCGTGCGCCGTACGGCCTCGGTGTCGACGCCGTCCTCGACGTCGACGCCGGAGCGTCGCAGCGCCTCGGCCATGAGGACCGGGCGCACGCGCGGCGCGCCGTCGTCGGTCTTCGCCGCGAACGCACGCCCGTCGGCCAGGGCCACCGCGTAGCAGGACTCCGCCCCGGCCTTCCCGATCGCGCCAGGGATGGCCGTGAGCAGGGTCAGCTCGTCGCGCGTCGTTCCCGAGACGTACGCCGGGTGGGCGCGGATCGCGTCCGCCACCAGCGCCGAGCGCGGGTCGGGCCGGTCGGCACCGTCGAGCCCGAGGGCGAGCCGGCGGAAGGCGCGAGCCAGCCCGGTCAGCGAGGTCGACAGCAACGGCGCTCCGCAGCCGTCGACCGCCACCACCTCGACCGGTTCGCCGGTCATCTCCGCGAACGTCTCGAGGATCGCCTGCTGCAGCGGGTGGTCGGGGTCCAGGTAGGTCGCGGTGTCCCAGCCGTTGGCGACACACGTGGCCAGCATCGAGGAGTGCTTGCCCGAGCAGTTCATGAGGATCGACGCCTTGCCACCGCCGTCGCGGATCACCTGCTCGCGCGTCGCGTCGTCGAGCGGGTAGTCGGGCGGTGTCTGCAGCGCCGACTCGTCGAGCCCGGCGCCGGCCAGGATCTTCCGCACGCCCTCGACGTGGAAGGGCTCCCCCGAGTGCGACGCGCAGGTGAGCGCCAGCAGGTCCGGCGGCAGGTCGAGCCCGAGCCGCACCATCCCGAGGGCCTGCAGCGGCTTGTTGCAGGACCGCGGCAGGATCGGCTCGTCGACCAGGCCCACCGACCAGTCCACGCCGCCGTCGGACGCCAGCGCCACCACGGAGCCGTAGTGGCGCCCCTCCACGAACCCGGAGCGGACGATCTCGGCGACGACGGGTGCTGCCATGGCGGCAGGCTAGCGAGTGGCCGATGAGAGGATGACACCCGTGCCGACCTCCCCTGTGCCCCAGCACTGCCCCACGCCGCGGGAGCTCGACGACCTCGAGCTGCTGTCCACAGGTGCGCTGGCGCCGACCTCCTCCTTCAACGAGCCGGGCAGCCCGGTCACGCTGGGCCTGCCGCCGGCGCTCGCCGAGGCAGGCGCGGTCGAGCTGGTCGACCCCGAGGGGCTGCCGCTGGCACTGGTCTCCGCCGCGAGTGGCGGCGAGTGGGTGGTCAAGCCGCTCACGCACGCGCAGTTCGGTCCGTTCCGCCGGCTCTACCTCACCCCCGACCAGGCGCGCGAGCGCTACGCCGGCCGCACGTTCGTCCCGGTCGTCGAGCCGCTCACCGAGGCGCAGATCGACCGGCTTCGCGATGCGGGCCCCCTGGTGCTTCTCGCGCTGGTCGGCACGGGCACGCCCTCGCTCTCCCCGGTCGGTCTGATCCGGGCCTCGCTCGCCGCGGCCGGCCACCTGGACGCCGAGGTGGTCGCGGTGCCGCTGGCGGCGCACGACGACCCCGAGGGGGACCACGCGCTCGGCGTGCAGGTGGTCGCGAACTACGCCGGACCCGATCCGGTCGTGGCCCTCCCCCAGCCCCCTGAGGCCACCGACGCGGTCGAGACCTACCCGCCGCAGGTCCGCGAGATCGTCGACTTCGAGCTGCCGCCGGTCGACCGCCAGGGCCTGGTCCTGTTCTTCACGGGCCTCTCCGGCAGCGGCAAGTCGACCCTGGCCCGCGCGCTCATGGACCGGATCCTCGAGGCCGGCGAGCGCACGGTCACCAGCCTCGACGGGGACGTCGTACGCCGGAACCTGTCGGCGGGACTCACCTTCTCCAAGGAGGACCGCGAGACCAACATCCGCCGGATCGGCTGGGTGGCGGCCGAGATCGCCCGGCACGGCGGGATCGCGGTGTGCAGCCCGATCGCCCCGTTCGCCGAGACCCGCAGCCAGGTGCGGCAGATGGTCGACGAGGCGGGCGGCGCGTTCTTCCTGGTGCACGTGGCGACGCCGCTCGAGGAGTGCGAGCGGCGCGACCGCAAGGGGCTCTACGCCAAGGCCCGGCGGGGCGAGATCCCGGAGTTCACCGGCATCTCCTCGCCGTACGAGGAGCCGCATGATGCCTCAATCAGGGTGGACACCACCGGCAGAACCATCGAGGAATGCCTCGAAGAGGTGATCCTTTCGCTGAACGGGCACGGATTCCTCCATCTCTTTGCATAATCGCCACGTCATGACTTCCCCGTTCCGCATCCTGTTCGTGTGCACGGCGAACATCTGCCGCTCACCGTTCCTCGAGCTCTACGCACGCTCCCGCCTGGGCTCGCCCGCGGTGGCGTTCTCGAGCGCGGGCACGCACGGCTTCGTCGACCACCCGATCAGTGACGAGATGGGAGCCGAGGCACGCATGAACTGGGGACTCGAGGCCGACCTGTTCCGCAGCCGCCTGCTCACGACCGAGCTGCTCGACGAGGCGGACCTCGTACTGACCGCGGAGCAGCGGCACCGGCAGTACATCCTCGACGCCCATCCCGACGCCTTCGGGAAGGTGCTCACCCTCGGCCAGGCGGCGCGAGGGGCGGCCACACCGTCCCCGAGCGATGACATCGCCGACCCCTACCGTCTCGGTGCGCAGGCCCAGGCAACAGCGGCGCAACAGATGGCTGCCATGCTGGACACCTTGCCGCTGCCCGACCTGCTCCAGCTGACACCCGCCCGAAGGCCAGCCCATGGATGACCTGATCACGACCACCTTCTTTGCGATCCTGGCCGCGGGCTTCTTCGTGGGCGTCGTGGTCGGTCTCACCGGCATGGGCGGCGGGGCCCTGATGACGCCGGCCCTGATCTTCCTGGGTGTCGGCGAGGCGGCCACCGTGGTCACTGCCGACCTCACGGCGGCGGCGGTCTACAAGAGCGGCGGCGCGGTCGTCCACCACCGCGAGGGGTCACCCAACCTGAGGCTCGCCGGCTGGCTGATCGTCGGGTCCGTGCCCATGGCACTGCTCGGGCCGTATCTGATCTCGGCCGTCACCGACAGTCCCGACGAGCTGGACCACCTGCTCAAGATGTGCATCGGCTTCGCCCTGCTGCTGGCCGCGACGACGTACGCGCTGCGCCTGTACGTCGGGCTCCGGATGGAGGTACGCGGGACCGGCACCGTCGCCCCCGAGGATCCGCACATCCGCCCGATCGCCACCATCCTGGTCGGAGCCCTCGGCGGACTGCTGGTCGGCATCACCAGCGTCGGCTCCGGCTCGGTGATCATGATCGCGCTGCTCATGCTGTACCCCGGCCTGTCGGCCGTCAGGCTGGTCGGCACCGACCTGGTGCAGGCCGTGCCGCTGGTGATGGCGGCCGCGATCTCCAACATCGCGCTGCACGGCCTCGACTGGGCGATCCTGATCCCGCTGCTGATCGGCTCCGTGCCCGGCACCATCATCGGCGCCCGGATCGCCCCGCGAGTCCCGCAGTCGATCATCCGTCGCGGAATCGTCGTCGTCCTGACCATGTCGGGCGTGGCCCTGCTCGACAAGGCCGGCTGGGCCCCGCTGGGCGCCGGCGAGGACCAGACCTACCCCGGGCTGATCGCGGGTGTGGGGCTGGCCATGCTCGTCCTGGTGCCGCTGGTGTGGGGGGTGCTGCGTCGTCAGCTGGGGCTACCGATGTTCGGCTCGCCCACGGTCGCGCAGCTGGAGGATCCGACGTACCGGCCAGGGATCGTCGGCATGAAGCGGGTCGACGATCCGGTGGAAGGACCCGCACAGGAACCGCGCGAGGATCGTTCGGGGACACCTCCGGCGTCTCCGTGACGCTCACTACACCCGTGGACCGTGATTTGAGCTCGGGTCCCTGTCCGCGACTAGCATGACCACGTTTACCCGAGGAGAGGCTTTACACCCGATGAGCGCACCCCCGACCCACGTCGACTACCAGCTGAGTCAGCTCGACCAGCTCGAGGCGGAGTCGATCCACATCTTCCGCGAGGTCGCCGCCGAGTTCGAGAAGCCCGTTCTCATGTTCTCGGGCGGCAAGGACTCCATCGTCATGCTCCGGCTGGCGGAGAAGGCGTTCTACCCCGCCAAGATCCCGTTCCCGGTGCTGCAGGTCGACACCGGCTACGACTTCCCCGAGGTCCTCGCCTGTCGTGACTCCTGGGTCAACCGGCTCGGCGTACGCCTCGTGGTCGCCAGCGTCGAGGAGGCGATCGCCAACGGCGTCGTCGTCGACGACGGCAAGACCAGCCGCAACCGGCTCCAGATCGGCACCCTGCTGAACTGCCTCGAGGAGGAGGGCTTCACCGCCGCCTTCGGTGGCGGACGTCGCGACGAGGAGAAGGCCCGCGCCAAGGAGCGCGTCTACTCCCACCGCGACGAGTTCGGCCAGTGGGACCCCAAGATGCAGCGTCCCGAGCTGTGGAGCCTCTACAACGGCCGCATCCACGAGGGCGAGCACATGCGGATCTTCCCGCTGTCCAACTGGACCGAGCTCGACATCTGGCACTACATCGGCCGTGAGGGCATCGAGATCCCCGAGATCTACTTCTCCCACCAGCGGCGCGTGTTCAAGCGTGACGGGATGCTGCTCAGCGAGAACGAGCACAACCCGCTCCGCAAGGGCGAAGAGGTCGAGGAGCGGACCGTCCGGTTCCGCACCGTCGGCGACCTGACGCTCACCGGCTGCGTGGAGTCCGACGCGGACACGATCCCCAAGATCATCGACGAGATCGCCATCGCCCGTGTCACCGAACGCGGTGCGACCCGTGGTGACGACCGGTTCTCCGAGGCCGCCATGGAGGACCGGAAGAAGGAAGGCTACTTCTGATGTCAGACATCGACAGCTCGGTCATCAACCCGGGCATGGACCTGCTTCGCTTCGCCACCGCCGGATCGGTCGACGACGGCAAGTCGACCCTGATCGGCCGCCTGCTGCTCGACTCGAAGTCGATCTTCGAGGACCAGATGGAGGCCGTCGAGGCCACCAGCCTGTCGAAGGGCTACGACTACACCGACCTGGCGCTGCTCACCGACGGCCTGCGCTCGGAGCGCGAGCAGGGCATCACCATCGACGTGGCCTACCGCTACTTCGCAACGCCGAACCGCAAGTTCATCATCGCGGACACGCCGGGCCACGTGCAGTACACCCGCAACATGGTCACCGGCGCCTCGACCGCCGACCTGGGCCTGGTGCTGGTCGACGCCCGCCAGGGCCTCACCGAGCAGTCCCGGCGGCACGCCGTGATCCTGTCGCTGCTGCGGGTCCCCCACCTGGTGCTCGCGGTGAACAAGATGGACCTCGTCGACTTCTCCGAGGAGATCTACAACCGCATCCACCAGGAGTTCACCCAGTTCGCGACCAAGCTGAACATCCCGGACCTCGAGGTCATCCCGATCTCGGCACTCAACGGCGACAACGTCGTGACCCGGTCCGAGAACATGTCGTGGTACTCCGGCCCCACCCTCATGCACCACCTCGAGCACATCCACGTCGCCTCCGACCGCGACCTCGTCGACGTCCGCTTCCCGGTCCAGTACGTCGTCCGGCCGAAGTCCGACGATCACCACGACTACCGCGGGTACGGCGGCCAGATCGCCGGCGGCGTGCTCAAGCCGGGTGACGAGGTCGTCGTGCTGCCCAGCGGCATGACCTCGACGATCGCGGGCATCGACCTGTTCGACCAGGAGCTCGACGAGGCGTTCCCGCCGATGTCGGTGACCGTCCGGCTCGCCGACGACGTCGACGTGTCTCGTGGCGACATGATCGCCCGGGTCAGGAACGCGCCGCAGCCCAGCCAGGACATCGACGCCATGGTCTGCTGGATGACCAACGCGCCGTTGAAGCCGCGGCAGAAGCTGGCGATCAAGCACACCACCCGCACCGCGCGGGCCCTGGTCAAGGACGTGCAGTACCGGCTCGACGTCAACACGCTGCACCGCGACCAGGACACCAAGGAGCTCGGTCTCAACGAGATCGGCCGCATCCAGCTGCGCACCACCGTGCCGCTGCTCTGCGACCCGTACTCCAAGAACCGCACCACCGGATCGTTCATCCTGATCGACGAGGCGACCGGCGTCACCGTCGGCGCGGGGATGATCAACACCGGCGCCTGACCCCCCGCCGTCGGCCTCAGGGAGGTGAGGTGTCTGGTGGCGTCGATGCCGTTGAGGACGGGCATCCGGATGTCCATGACCACGACGTCGGGCCGCAACCGGTGGCGACCTCCACGGCCTCCGCGCCGTCGCCCGCGCTGCCCACGACGTCCAGGTCCGCGGCGGATCCCAGGATCGTGGTCAGCGCAGTGCGGGCGAGCGGTCGTCGTCGACCACGACCAGCCGGATGCTCACGTCGGCCCACCGGTAGGGAGCTCGACCTGGACCCGGAATCCTTCGGTCGTGCGTCCACGACGAGCGATCCGTCGTGCAGCGCCACCCGTTCCCGGATGCCGACCAGGCCGTGCCCCCAGCGGATCGCCGTCGCGGACCGTCACCGTCGTCGACGACCTCGATGTCCAGGGCCTCGGGCAGGTCGGTCAGGCGCACCCAGGCCGTCTCGGCATTCGCGTGCCGGCGAACGTTGGTCAGAGCCTCCTGCACGATCCGTACGCCGACAGCTCCAGCCCGGTCGACAGGTCACGGGGGTGGCCCTCGACCGTGAGCCGGACGCGGGACGCGTCCCCCCGCCCGCGCACAGGGTGGACAGCTGGTCGAGCCGCGGGAGCGGCTGGACGGGAGGGTGATCGGCGCCGGACCGGAGCACCCCCAGCATCCTGTGCAGCTCCTGGAGGGTGGCGCGCCCCAGCGACTCGATCGACTCCAGCGTGGCGCGCTGGTCCGCCAGTTCCGGCGGCAGCCCGGCCCGGGCGCTGCTCGCCTGGAGGCCCATGACGCTGACGCCGTGCGCCACCACGTCGTGGAGCTCGCGCGCGATCCGGATCCGCTCCCCCGCCACGGCAGCGGTCGCGGCCGAGGCCGCTCGCTGACGGTGGTGGCGGACCTCTCGACCGACGTACCACGCGGCGCCGATGAGCAGCGCCCCGACGACGAAGTCGTCGGGCCGGTCGTCAGCTGTGTGGGTGAGCCAGGTCCAGGCCAGGAAGCTGCCGAGGAGCAGGCCGGCTCCAGCCCACGCTCGTGGCCCAGTGGTGGTCTTGGCCAGGGTGTAGGTCGCCACCAGCCCACCGAGCGCCAGCTCGAACGCGGCCTGGTCGACGTGTCCGACCCAGCCGATCGCGACCACGGTTCCGGAGAACGCGGCGGCACCTGCAAGCGGCCAGCGCCCCTGACTGGCAAGGGCCACGCCCATGATCACCACGAGCACGGTCAGCGGCACCCGGGGACCGGGGATGCCGGTCTGGAAGAGCGGTTGCACCCAGATCTCGATCAGGGCCAGCCCGCCGAGCACCAGGCCGGCCAGCACGTGGAACCCGGCCGCCGACCCGGCGGCAGCGACGTCATCCCCGCCGGTCGAGCGCATGGGAAGAAGGTACGGGACCTTCTGCCGGCCCGGTCGTCCTTCAGGATGACCCGGGTCGACCCAGGTCATCCTCCGGCCGGACGCTGCCCGAGGTCCGGGCGAGCTTCACTGCGGGGCATGACCGAGACATCTACGCCACCCAGCACCCGGCACTACTCCTGCTTCTCGTACGCGGTCCCACCGCACGCTCTCCGCGCTCGCCGTGGCGACCGGCGCCCTCTGGACCGTCGGCGTCACGCTGGTCGCCACCCAGGCCGTGAGCGACCCGGTCGGCGCCGGGTACGACGCCGCCAACCGCTTCCTCACCCTCTCCCTGGTACTCCTCGTCGGCTTCGCGGCACTTCTGCGGTCGTCACCACCTGGTGGCAGCAAGAAGGGTTCGATGGCGCTGGTGGTGGGCTCGGTCCTGCTGCTCGCCGGGAACGTCCTGGAGTTCTGGATGGTGCTGCTCACCGACCTGCACACGGAGAAGACCGCCGAGCGACTCGGGGAGACGGACGCCTTCTGGGGGAGCCCCGCCGGGTGGCTGCTGTTCGTGCTCGGCATGGTGGTCACGGTCGCCGCTGCCGCGATGATGGGACGTGCCATCGGCGGCCTCCGTGGCGGAGTGCTGGTCGTCCTCGCAATCGTGTCCCTCCCCGGCTGCCCTACCATCGCTGGGTGCTTCGTTTCTCGGTAGCAGTCCTCACCGCCCTGGCCGTGGTCGGTGCGACGCCGTCGTCGTCGCCGGCGGCCTCGCCGTCCGGCGACCCGCAGAGTCGGGTCGCCGGCTCCGCGGCGCGGACGGTGGGCAACGGGTCGGCGGCGAGCTGCACGTCCGCCGCGGTGGTGCGCGCCGTCCGCCGCGGTGGCGTGATCCGGTTCAACTGCGGACCGGACCCGGTGACCATCAAGATGCGGCGGACCGCGAAGGTGGTCAACACCTCCCGTCGCGTGGTGATCGACGGTGGCGGACTGGTGACCCTGAGCGGCATGGGCAAGCGCCGGATCCTCTACCAGAACACCTGCGACCCGAAGCAGACCTGGACCACGTCCCACTGCAACGACCAGGCCCGCCCGCGACTCGTCGTCCGCAACCTGACGTTCGCCCGTGGCAACGCCACCGGCGAGCGGTACGACGGCGGCGGCGGTGGCGCGGTCTTCGCCCGCGGCGGGCGGCTGAAGATCGTCAACTCGACGTTCGTCGGCAACCGCTGCGACCGGCGCGGGCCCGACCTGGGCGGGGCCGCGGTCCGCGTGCTCGACCAGCACCGCGACCGAGCCGTGGAGGTCGTCGGCAGCACCTTCACGAACGGTCGGTGCAGCAACGGCGGCGCGATCAGCAGCATCGGCGTGTCCTGGCGCGTGCGCAACAGCACCTTCGTCGGCAACCGCGCCATCGGACGCGGCGCCAACCCCGCCCGTCCCGGCACCCGAGGCGGTGGCAGTGGCGGCGCGATCTACCTCGACGGCAACAGGTTCACGCTGTCGCTCGTCCGGACGACCGTGCGCAACAACGTGGCCAGGGAGGGCGGCGGAGCGGTCTTCTTCGTGAGCAACGACCGGACCGGCACGATGCGGATCCGCCACTCACGGCTGGTGCACAACCCGAGTCGCGGCTTCGAGACCCGCGGCCTGCCCGGGATCTTCTTCCTCGGCGCCCGCCGCCCGACCATCGTCGACTCCGTGCTGCGCTGAGAGAAGTCCACGCTCGCTGGCAACGCTGCCCTGTGGGTCAACCCGCCTGTTGAAAGGTCATGCCGTCCCGGATGGCTGCGTGGAGGGCCCCTGCGTCGATGACGGAGAGGCCCCTGAACTTGATGCAATAGCCCGTGACCGTGGCCTTCCCGATCGAGGCGCCGTAGGTGCGCTTCAGGTAGGTCTTGTCGTCGAGGCCGAGCACATAGACCGAGATGCCCGTCGTGTTGGCGCTGATGCCAATGCGATAGAACTCTCGCGATGACCCATCCGCGTAGCTGATGGTGTACATGCCATAGCCGATGTTGGCGTTGGCGACGACCTTGCCGCTCTCGTTCGTGCCGTCGTTGAACCACAGTCTGCATGCAGGGAACTCCGCGAGCATGTGCGCGTGCAGCTGTCGGAGGTCCGTCTGCTTGGGCTCCGGTTGACTGGCGAGGTAGGCCTCGACCCGCTCAGGGGTGTCCATCTCCCGCCCGATGCTAGCTGGCGAGAGACATTCCGGACCGACACCACGTAGTGCCGAGCGGCCCCAGCTGGGAGTCCGCCCGGCCCACGTGTGGTCGCGTGCGTGCCACCTACGGGCAGTTGACGGGAGCTTCGACGTCGCAGAGGGTGTCGACGCTCGCGCCGCCGTTGCCGGTGTCGAAGTCGCCACCTCCGGTGAGGTCGTCGGCGCCGTTGCCGCCGCTGAGCGTGTCCTCCCCGCCGTCGCCGAACAGCTGGTCGACCCCGTCGCCACCGTCGAGGACGTCGTCGAGGCTGCCGCCGACCAGGTCGTCGGAGTCTCCGCCGCCACTCAGTCGGTCCTCACCGTCGTCGGTGGTCACCGGGAACGGGGGGCTGTCTCCGACGAGGGAGTCCGGCCCGCCTTGCCCGTTGATACGGTCGTTTCCGTCGTTGCCCTCGGCGTAGTCGAAGAGGCCGGACCCCAGGTTGATGGTGTCGCGGCCTTCGTTGCCGAACGCGTCGTCGTTGTCGTTGCCCGTGTTGATGGTGTCGTTGCCCGCTTCTCCGCAGACGATGTCGTCGCCGCCGAGCGTGTTGATCGTGTCGGGCCCGGCGCCCGCCATGATCCAGTCCGATCCGGGTCCGCCGTTGATGTTGTTGGCGAAGCCGCCGCCCACGATCGTGTTGTAGCCGAGTGCTGCGGCCTGGACCTGCGTGAAGCCGCCACACTCCGGCACGACCACCGCGGCGCTGGCCGAGGTGGAGGTCAGCGCGAGCGCCGAGCTCGCGGCGACTCCGGCCCCTGCCAGGGACAGCGCGGTGGCCGCGCCGATGGCGGCCAAGGATGAGTACTTCATGGGATTTCCCCTCTGCTCTCCACGCCACCGTTCGGTGGTCGTGGTGTCGCGTTTCGGCGACACCCGCAGGGGACCGCAGCCGCATCATCGTGGCGTCAGTACGCCGCCAGCAGCTCTGCTTCTCGGGTTGCCGTGAGCCCGACGCCGTCGACGAGGCGGGCGTCGGTGGCCCAGGCGGCGGTGTCGCGAACGGTCTCGGACAGCGGTCGGTGCCGCAGTCCCGCCGCCTCGGCCCGCGCCGGGGACATCGCGGACTGCCACTCCACGACGCCCTCGCTCCAGAGCGGCAGGTCCGCACCGGTCACGCCCTGCGCGGTGAGCCACTCCCCGTCCACCCACGTGAGGGTGGTGCCGGCCGGAGCGATCGCTGCGGTGGCTTCGAGCAGCGCGGACCACGGCAGGGTGGGCCGTACGGCGTTGAACACCCCGGCGATCTGCCCGGTCGCCAGGCCGAGCTGGAAGTCGGCCAGGTCGCGAACGTCGACGACCTGAGCCGGGTCGTCCGGTGCGCCGGGCGCCAGGACCTGGCCTCCGCGGGCCATCCGCCGGACCCACCACGGATACCTGCCCGTGTGGTCGTGCGGACCCACCACGTACGTCGGGCGCACCACCGCCAGTCGATCGCCGTAGCTCGCCGTCGCGGCGCGTTCGCACGCCACCTTGAGCGGCCCGTACGTCGACCCGGTGACCTCGTCGACATCGTCGCCCGCGACCGGCAGCAGTGCGCTGTCCTCGTCGCCGCCCGGCCCGGGCGGGTCGGCGTACACCGAGACGCTCGAGACGAGCACGTGATGGCCGCCGCGGCCGCCCAGGGCTGCGGCCAGGGAGCGCACCTGTCCCGGCAGGTACGCACACATGTCCACGGTCGCGTCCCACTCGCCATCGGCCAGCGCCGACAGGTCGTCGTCGCGGTCGGCGAGCACGTGGCGCGCCGACGGGAACAGCTCCGTGGCCGAGCGGTGCACCAGCGTCACGTCATGGCCCGCCGCCAGCGCCGCCTCGACCAGGTGCCTGCCGACGAACCGAGTGCCACCGATGACCAGGAGTCGCATCCCGCCATCCAAGCACCACGGCCCGCGCCAGACTGGTCGGATACCGTCCAGCGGGTGGGGAACCGGAACTACCTGATCGAGGGCGTCTCGGGCACGGGCAAGACGTCGGTCTGCAAGGAGCTGCGCCGCCGTGGCTTCCACGCCGTCAACGGCGACACCGACCTGGCCTACCAGGGGGACCCGGAAACGGGTGACCCGAACGACGACGTGCCCTCGCACTGGCACCACATCTGGGACGTGGACAGGGTCCGGGCGATGGTCGCCGACCAGAGTGAGCGGTTCACCTTCTTCTGCGGCGGCTCGCGGAACTTCTCGAAGTTCCAGGACCTGTTCGACGGAGTCTTCGTCCTGGAGGTCGACCTGGACACCTTGCACCGCCGACTCGATCAGCGGCCGGACGACGAGTTCGGCGCCCGGCAGTCGGAACGCGATCTCATCGTGCGGCTGCATCGGACCAAGGAAGACACCCCGCAGGACGGCATCCCGATCGACGCCACCGCACCGCTCTCCCAGGTCGTCGACGAGATCGTCCGCCGGGCCCAGGCGATCGACAGCAACGACGCAGGTCGGTGACGGGCATACTGACCGGGTGGCTCTCAGATCGGCTGCCGTCTCGCGGCGATCGCTGATCGTCGGAGCCGCCACCGCCTCGGTATTGGAGACGGTGCAGGAGCCGGGACTTGCCCGTGGTGCGAAGGGCAGCCGCGTCGTCGTGGTCGGCGCCGGGATTGCCGGCATCGTCGCGGCCGACAGGTTGCGCCGAGCCGGGTACCGCGTGCGCGGTTCTGGAGGCGCGGCACCGCGTGGGTGGCCGGATCCACACCTGGCGCGGCTGGCCCGGATCTCCGCTGGACCTCGGTGCGTCGTGGATCCATGGCTACGCCGCGGGCAACCCGATCACGCCGATCGCGCGCGACGCCGGCGCGTGCCTGGTGCCGTCGTCGTACGCATCGGGGCAGGTCCATGTCGACCCACGGCTGCGGGCCGCCGGAGTGGCGCCACACAGTGGGCGGTGGGCGCGGCTCGTCGACCAGGCGGAGGCGCGGGCCGGCCGCCGACCGGCCGACGAGTCATTGGCCGACGCCGTGCGTCAGCGGGTGGCCGGCCTCGGGCTGAGCCCGTTCGAGCGGGACGAGCTGGGCTTCTACCTGAACGCCACCTACACGACCGAGTGGGGCGCCGATCCCGACGAGCTCTCCGCCTGGACGGTTGACCAGGGCAAGGAGTACGGCCGCACCGGCGAGGACGCGTTCTTCCCCCACGGCTACGACCGCGTGGTGGGGTACCTGGCCCGGCACCTGAGCGTCGACTTCGGAGTCGTCGTACGGCGCGTGGTGCTGGGTCCCCGTGGTGTCCGGGTCGAGACCAACGCGGGCAGCATCGACGCCAGCGCAGTGGTGGTGACGGTCCCGCTCGGCGTCCTCCGGCACGAGCGGATCGAGTTCGTGCCCCGCCTCCCCGAGCGTCACGAACGGGCGATCGACCGGCTCGGCATGGGGGTGTTGAGCAAGACCTTCCTGAGGTTCGAGCGGCCGTTCTGGCCGGTCGACCTGGACTGGCAGGAGTACCTCGGACCCCGCCACGGCGCCTGGGCCGAGTGGTTCAGCATGGCCAAGGCGGGCCCACCGGTCCTCGTGGCCTTCCACGGAGGCGACCGGGCCCGCGAGATCGAGAGGGCGGACGCACGCGAGGTGCGCCACGAGGCGATGCGGGTGTTGCGCACCATGTTCGGCCACGACATCCCGGCACCGCGTGCCATCGCAACGACCCGCTGGTCACGCGACCGGTTCGCGTACGGCTCCTACTCCGCCAACGCGGTCGGATCGACGCGAGCCGACCGGGTCGCCCTCGGCGCCCCGGTCGACGGTCGCCTGTTCTTCGCCGGCGAGGCAACCGAACCCGACTACAGCTCCACCGTGCACGGGGCCTACCGGACTGGACGCCGGGCGGCCCGCCAGGTCCGCGCACAGATCGGTTGACCCCTGTGGGCGGCGGAACGACGCGGGAAGCCACGTCCTGGTTCTAGCCGACGGGGCTGGTCAGCGTGTGTGACCTGTCGTCGCGGAAGTGGTGGCGATGTTCGCCCGGGGTCGTGTTCAGGCGTCTGCGGAAGGTGCGGTTCATCGTCTCAGGTGTTCCGAAGCCGCAGGCTCTGGCGATCTGCTCGATGGTCCGGTTCGTGCTCTCCAGGAGACGGCACGCGGAGTCGAGTCGGACCGCTTCAACGTGGTCGGCGGCGGTCGCCCCGACCTCGGCCTTGAAGACGCGGGTGAACTGGCGTTCGGAGAGGTTGATCTGTCGTGCGAGGGCGGCCACGGAGAGGTCGTCGGCGAGGTGGTCGCGCAGCCAGGCGAGCAGGTCTCGGACGGGTTCGGTGTCGGCGGCCTGCCCGGCCAACAGCGCGGAGAACTGGGCTTGCCCGCCGGAACGCTGGAGGTAGACGACCAGCTGACGGGCGACGGTGGCGGCCGCAGCGTGGCCGTGGTCGTCGGCCACCAGGGCGAGGGCCAGGTCGATCCCGGCAGTGACGCCGGCGGAGGTCCAGACGTTGCCGTCGTGAACATAGATGGCGTCCGCGTCGACGGTGACGTCGGCGTAGGTGGCGCCGAGGAGTTCGCACTCGGCCCAGTGCGTGGTCGCGCGCCTCCCTTCGAGGAGGCCGGCCGCGGCCAGCACGAACGCGCCGGAACAGACTGAGGTGACGCGACGTGCGTCGGCTGCGAGCCGGCGTACGTGGTGGAGGAGCTGCTCGTCTGCCCCCGCGGCGTCCATGTCGGCACCACCCGCCACCATCACGGTGTCCACAGGCCCGGTGACCTCACCGATCGGGGAGGACGCGAACTCCAACCCACAGCTGGCCATCACCGGACCACCGTCGACGGTGACGACTGCGGTTCGGTACTGGACCGAGGGGAGGAAGCGCGAAGCGCTAGAGAACACCTCGAGCGGGCCGGTCACATCGAGGATCTGCGCGGTGTCGAAGGTGACGATGACGACCCGGGGCTGCGCGATCGGTCGCTCGGTCATGGGGTGTCCATGCCTCCACAGTAGGCCCGACCGGCGATGGCTGACATCGTCAAGAGCCTGTCCTTGTGGGAGATCCGGGTGGGCCACACGCTGAAGTCATGAAGGTCGCCTACCTGCTCTACCCCGGGTTCACCGCTCTCGACGTGGTGGGCGCCTTCCAGGTTCTGGCCGCCGCGCCAGGCCTGGAGTCGGTGTTCGTTTCCCACGAGGTCGGACCTGTCGTCGACAGCACCGGCCTCTTCCCGGTGCGCGCCACCCAGGGCGTGCACGACGTGCAGGATGCCGACCTGCTCGTCGTCCCCGGTAACGACAGGTCGGGCGCACCCGACGACCTGCTCGTCGATTGGCTCCGGTTGGTGCATCCCACGACGTCGTGGGCGATGGCGGCGGGAACCGGATCCCTCTACCTCGCGGCGGCCGGCCTTCTTGCGGGCGCGGAGGCCGCCACCCACTGGTCGGCGGCCGGAACCTTGGCCGGCTACGGCGTGACCTACAGCGACCGTCGGCTGGTCCGGGCGGGAAACGTGCTCACGTCTGCCGGCGCCTCGGCCGGGATCGACCTGGCCCTGGCCCTGCTCGACCTCAGCCACGGACCGGCCGTCACCCAGACGGTGCAACTGATCCTCGAGTACGACCCGGAACCTCCGTACGACGCCGGATCTCCGGCGAAGGCGCCCGCCGACATCGACGAGGAAGTCCGTGCGTACTACGCCGGCGTCAGGCCACCGTCAGCCGATCGTCAGCGCCCGGGAGCACGTTGAACACTCACCGCCCTCGCACGGTTCGCACGCACCACCAACGACAGGACGACGTCATGTTCGCAGCACGTTCGAAGCACCTTGAAGGCCACCGCGTGCACGCGAGTGGTACGTCGATCACCCAACGGCTGGCCCGAGCAGCGGCGGTACACCCCTGGCGGGTCGTGGTCGCGTGGGTGCTGATCCTGCTCGCTTCCTTGGTGGCCATTGCGACCCTGATCGGGTCGGCGTTCACCTCCGACGGCAGCATCACCAGCAACCCCGAGTCGGCGAGGGCCGGGCAGGTCATGGCGGAGAACTTCTCCCAGGGCGACCGCATCGACGATGCCGTAATCATCTACTCCGCCGACCTCACCGCCGAGAATCCGGAGTTCCAGGCCTTCGTCGCCGATGTCCGGTCCTCGATCGAAACCACCGGCGCTGCCGAGACGGTCCGGGACCCCTACGCGGCCGACGGGTCCGGCATCTCCCAGGACGGACACGCCGCCGTCGTCACGCTGGTCCTCGACCACGACTCCGCGGCCGGGATCGTGGACGTGATCGATGCGGTCGCCGCCGCGGACGCCGACGCGGCGTTCGAGGTCGACATCACCGGCACCAACACGCTCGACCACGACTTCACCGAGCTCTCGGAGTCCGACCTCACCAACGGTGAGCTGAAGTTCGGACTACCCGCCGCGATGATCGTGCTGGTCCTGGTCTTCGGTGCTTTGGTGGCTGCGTTCCTTCCCATGAGCATCGCCATCGTGTCCATCATCGTGACCGTCGCCATCTCGTCGGTCCTGGGCCAGGTCACCTCCCTGTCGTTCTTCATCGTCAACATGATCACCGCGATGGGGCTCGCGCTCGGGATCGACTACAGCCTGTTCGTGCTCTCCCGCTACCGGGAGGAGCGGCAGGCGGGACGCGACAAGATCGCCGCGATCATCGCCACCGGCGGCACCAGCAGCAAGGCGGTCCTGTTCTCCGGCAGCTCGTTCGTCGTGGCGCTGCTCGGACTGCTCCTGGTCCCGGACACCATCCTGCGCAGCCTCGCCCTCGGTGCGATCATCGTCGGCCTGGTCACCATGGCCGCCGCCCTCACCCTGCTGCCCGCCCTGCTGTCCCTGCTCGGCGACCGGGTCAACGCGCTGCGGTTGCCGATCGTCGGCCGCGACCACCCCGCCGAGAGCCCGTTCTGGACCAGGGCTGTCAGCGCCGTCGTCCGCCGACCGGGCACCTTCCTGGCCGCCGGCCTGCTCGTGCTGCTCGCCGCCGCCCTACCGGTGCTGGGCCTCCACACCGGCACCTCCGGCGTCAACTCGCTGCCCGACGACACCTACGCCAAGGCCGGCGCCATTGCGCTCGAACGGAGCTTCCCGGGCGCCACCACGACCGACCCCGCCCAGGTCGTCATCTCCGGCGACGTCACCTCCAGCGACGTCACCGCAGCGATCGACAAGTTCGAGGCATCGGTCGCCGACGACCCGGACTTCGGCCCGATCGCAGCAGCAGGTCGCCGACAACGGCCAGGCTGCCGTGGTCAGCATCCCGCTGGTCGGCGACCCCGACCATTCCCAGGCCCGCCGCGGGCTCGACCGGCTCCGCACCGACCTGATCCCCGCCGCTTTCGACGGGACCGACACCACGGTGCTGGTCGGCGGCACCACCGCCGAGAACGTCGACTACTCCGACGTCATCAACCACTGGCTGCCGATCGTGCTCGCCTTCGTCCTCGGCCTGAGCTTCCTCCTGCTCACCCTGGTCTTCCGCTCCCTGGTCCTCTCCGCCACCGCGGTCGTCCTCAACCTGCTCTCGGTCGGCGCGGCCTACGGCCTGCTCGTGCTGGTCTTCCAGCACGGCTTCGGGGCCGACCTGCTCGGGCTTCCAGCAGGTCGAACGAGTCGAGGCCTGGGTGCCGGTCTTCCTGTTCTCGGTGCTGTTCGCCCTCTCGATGGACTACCACGTCTTCCTGCTCAGCAGGATCCGGGAACGCTACGCACAGACCGGCGACACCAACGAAGCAGTCGTCCACGGCATCGCCGCCACCGGCCGCCTGATCACCGGCGCCGCGCTGATCATCGTGGTCGTCTTCACAGGCTTCGCCGCCGGCCAGCTCGTCATGTTCCAGCAGATGGGCTTCGGCGTCGGCATCGCCCTGCTCGTGGACGCCACCCTTATCCGGATGGTCGTCGTCCCCGCCACCATGGCGCTCCTCGGCAAGTGGAACTGGTACCTGCCCAGCTGGCTCAACTGGCTTCCCGAGCTCCACGTCGAGGGCGACCCCGAGACCGTGGCGCCCACAGCCGAAGCGCCCATGGCTGAGGTAGCCCCGCGAGCCCCGATCTCCGTGTAGTCCTGCCAGGGCCCCAGCGTGGGGGTTGTCGGGATGACCGAGCCCGCGCTGGGTACAGTCCAGGAAATGAGTGCCGCGTACGCCGTGATGAATCAGCCCGCCAGGAACCAGCGGACCGGGGCCCCCTCCACGGTAGGAGGAAACGTCTCGAGCAAGCCCGCCCGCCCCGGCAATCTGACCGATGCGGAGCTCGTCGAGCTCGGCAAGGAGCTCGACGCCATCCGGCAGGGGGTCCTGGACAGCCGTGGCGAGCGCGACGCGTCGTACATCCGGCGCCTCATCAAGATCCAGCGAGTGCTCGAGCTCGGCAGTCGTGTGGTCCTGCTCGGGAGCCGCCACAAGGGCGCTCGGCTGGTCGGTACGACCGGCCTCGCGCTCGCCAAGATCCTCGACAACATGGAGATCGGCCACAACGTCCTGCACGGGCAATGGGACTGGATGCGAGATCCGAAGATCCACTCGACCACCTGGGAGTGGGACCACGCCTCTCCGCCGGAGCAGTGGAAGCGCGCCCACAACGAGGTGCACCACACCTTCACCAACATCGTGGGTCATGACAACGACCTCGGCTACGGAATCATGCGGGTCGACGAGGCCCAGGAGTGGCAGCCGCGTTACCTGGTCCAGCCGGTCTGGAACCTCGTCACTGCCTGCATCTTCGAGTGGGGCATCGCGATGTACGACCTCGACCTGGGCGATCACCTCCGGGACAAGCGGAGCCTGTCCCCCGAGAAGAAGACCGAGGCCAGGCAGACGTTGAAGAAGGCCGCGAAGCAGGTGCTCAAGGACTACGTCGTCTGGCCTGCGCTGTCCGGCCGCGGCTGGCGTGCGACGCTCGGCGCCAATGCTGTCGCAAACCTGACTCGCAACCTGTGGTCGCACTCGGTGATCATGTGCGGCCACTTCCCCGAAGGCGTGGAGGTCTTCGAGCTCGAGGAGCTCGATCCGGCCGAGAGCCGTGGCGACTGGTACCTGCGCCAGATGCTCGGTTCGGCCAACATCTCCGGGTCCAGGGCGATGCATCTGATGACGGGCAACCTGTCCCACCAGATCGAGCACCACCTCTTCCCGGACCTGCCCAGCAACCGCTACTCGGAGATCGCTCCCCAGGTACGCGCACTCTTCGAGAAGTACGGCCTCAACTACTGCGCGCGCCCGCTGGTGCCGCAGGTGTGCTCGGCGTGGCACCGGGTCGTGCGACTCTCGCTTCCCAACGGCTGGTTGCGTGAGACGCGTCGCGACAACCTGCTTCGGCAGCTCGGCAAGCTGCTCGCCCGTCCGACCTGACCGAACCGCCTGGAGCCACGCACTCGGTGACGAGCGCCTTCCTCGGACCAAAAGTGCGTTGTCCTGCAGCGTCGGCGGGCCTAGGGTGCGTCTCTCAATTCGGCGCCGTCGCGAGCGGGGTTTCGCGCCGTATCTGGCAAGGCGGAGGTGCGAAGGCGGGACGGAGTCCCGTCGAGTCGCCGACAACGCTGCCAGATCGGATGCGAAGACCCGCGCAGCAGGCGCACCGAATTGAGAGACGTGCCCTAGGTTCGGCGGGTGACTTTGGAATGGGAACAGGTAGTTGTCCACTCGGTGGATCCGGCAACCCTGGGGCAGTGGTGGGCCGAGGCCCTTGGTTGGGTGGTGGTCTACTCATCTGCTGACGAGTTCGAGATCCGCCCGGAGCCGAATCGCCTGCCGGGGTTGGACTTCGTCCGACTTGACGAGCCCAAGAAGGCCAAGAGCCGACTGCATCTCGACTTCAGGCCTGATGACCGGGACGCCGAGGTTGCGCGGCTGGTGGCTCATGGCGCACGACGCGTCGACATCGGCCAGGGTGATCGACCGTGGGTCGTCCTGGCAGACCCAGAAGGCAACGAGTTCTGCGTCCTTGACCAGCCACGTCAGTAGCTGATCCTGGTCTTCGAGCTCAGCGCGTCAGCCGATCTGCTCGAACAGGGACACGATGATCCCCTCGGGCCCACGTACGTAGGCCATCCGCACGCTGTTCTCGTACTCGCCGATGCCGGCGACCAGCCCGTAACCGTCCGCAGCCACCGCATCGATCGCCGCATCGAGATCACCGACCTCGAAGGACACGTTGCGCAGGCCGAGCTCGTTGGCCATCGCTGTGGGCGACCCGGGCAGGTGGTCGGGCGCGACGAAGCTCGCGAGCTCCAGCCCGGACCCACCATCCGGCGGCCGCAGCATCACGATCTGACAGCGCGCGCCCGGGATGCCGCAGACGGTCTCCACGAACTCGCCCTCCACGGATCCGGTGCCCTCGACCTCGAGGCCCAGTCCGACGAAGAACGCCGTCGCCGCGTCGAGGTCCGCGACGGTGACGCCGATGTGGTCGAAACGTTGTACGTGTGCCATGGGATCCATCCTCCAAGGTTTTGTCTTGCCGATTCGTTGCTGGGGTCTAGCTGTTCACGGTGGCGGCGAGCTTCATGGTTGAGGCCGGGCGGCGGAGCGTCTCCGGTCGCGGTCGGGTGGCTCGGGCCAGCGGACGGGTCAGGGCTGCGGAGACGAGCACGGAGACGACGGCGAGCACGGCTATGGCGTGACCGGGGTCGATGACCTCGGCCACCGCGCCGGCCAGGAGCGCGCAGAGTCCCTGGCAGGTCGCTCGGGCAGCGGATTCGGCGCCGAGCACCTGGCCGGACAGGTCCGGCGGGGTCAGTCCGACGAGCAGCTCCTGCTGCGCGAGCGTTGCGGCGTACCCGAGGCACGCGCAGCCCGCCAGGAGCGCGGCCAGCGGCGGGCCCGGGTGGAGGGCGAAGAAGAGGAACGGCACCGCCAGCCACCACCGCAGCCACCGCGCCGACGCCCGCCGCTGTGTCCCGTCGAAGACCCGCCCCACCACCACGTCCCCGACCAGCATGCCGGCTGCTCCGGCGACGAACAGCGCCGCCGCAGCGTCGCCGGCGTACGGCACGAAAAGCGCCTCGCACCCCGCGACCAGCCCGTTGGGGATGGTCAGCGCGAGCAGGAGCGGCCGGGTTGACGGGAGCGTCAACAGAATGCGGTTGCCCCGCCAGGTCTCGCGGAGCCCGGTCCGCCCGGTACGCCGTGGACGGCGGTCGCCGATGCCGGCCCACGTGATCGGCACGGCCAACGCGGCCAGTGCCGCGGCGACCCAGAGCACCTGCTCCACGGCGAGCAGCTGGAGCAGCGATCCTCCGACCGCGAAGCCCAGCACCTGCATCACGCCGACGGAGACGTTCATCGCGGAACGGCCCAGCGCGTACTGGTCCCGAGGCAGGACGTCTGCGAGCAGACCCCACCGCACGCCGCCGCCGAGGGACAGCACGAAGGCTCCGGCGAGCGCCACCGAGCAGCCGGGTCGAGGGGGCGAGCGGCAGCGCCGCCTGCAGCACCAGCCCGACGGTCGTGGCGGCGTACACCGCGCTCAGGGCGTGCCGCGGCCGGACGGTGTCGGCCGCGGACATCAGCGTGCTCGCGCCGGCGAGCTGCACGAGCGAGGGCCCGAACATGGTGGCCGCGGCCAGAAGAGGCGACCCCGTCTGTGCGTAGACGAGGGTCCCCAGGCTCAGACCCGCCACGGTGCCGGCGGCGACGCCCAGGGCGCTGCCGGTCCAGAGCGCGCGGAACTCCCGGTTCCGGAACAGGTGGACGTAGCCCTCGGTGGTCATGGATCCAGCGTCGACCGGGAAGGACTCATACGTCCAATGCCAATTTTCGCGATGAATGTTCGATATGTTCGATGAATGCTCGACCTGTTCCGACTGAAGGTGCTGGCAGCGCTCGCCCGGCACGGCTCGGTGACCGCTGCGGCGCGAGAGCTCGGGTACGCCCAGCCCTCCATCAGCCACCACCTCTCGCGGCTCGAGGCCGAGGTGGGGCTCCCCCTGACGCAGCGAGCCGGCCGTGGCATCCGGCTGACCCCGGCCGGCGAGCTGCTGGCGCAGCGGGCGGCGGAGATCCTCGGCAGGGTCGGCTCGGCAGAGGACGAGCTCGCCGCGATCGGGGGGCTGCGCCGCGGCAGGGTCCGGGTGGCCGGCTTCCAGTCCGCGCTCAACGGCGTGGTGATCGACGCCGCAGCGAGCATGCGTGCCTCGGCGCCCGACATCGAGCTCACGCTGCAGGACCTCCACCCCGAGGTGGCCCTGCGGCAGCTCCGCGAGGGTCTCATCGACGTGGCCGTGGTGTTCCGCTACGACGACGAGGTGCCGGACGACCTGCGCTTCACCCACCTCTTCGACGACGCGATGCACCTCCTCAGCACCGAACCCGGCCAGGCCCTGGAGGACCACGCAGACTCCCCGTGGATTGCGGGCTGCGAGCGGTGCCGGCGCGATCTCGTGAGCGCGTGCGAAGGCGCCGGCTTCGCGCCACGGATCATGTACACGAGCGACGATCCGCTGGTGCAGCAGTCGATGGTCGCCGCAGGACTCGGAGTCACGACGCAGCCCGGGCTCACCGTCGCCCAGCACCAGGTGCCCGGCATCGAGACGACCGAGCTGGACTACTTCCGGCGGCGCATCCACGTCGCGACGTACGGCGAACCGCCCGACCTCCCTGCGACGAGCGCCTTCGTCGCGGCCCTCATCGAGGCGGCACAGCGACAGGTCCGCGTTCCTCCGGGCCGCTAGGGCGCGTCTCTCAATTCGGCGCCGTCGCGAACGGGGTTTCGCGCCGTATCTGGCAAGGCGGAGGTGCGAAGGCGGGACGGAGTCCCGTCGAGTCGCCGACAACGCCGCCAGATCGGATGCGAAAGCCCGTGCAGCAGGCGCTACCGAATTGAGAGCCGTCCCGGAGTCGCGGCCTCGATCACATGCCCAGCAGGGTGCGCGCCTCCGCCGGGGTCATCGGCGTCCGCTGGGCGAGCTCACCGAGGGCGACCGCGCGCTCGACCAGCTGGGCGTTGCTGTCGACGGGTACGCCGCGGCGCAGGGTCAGCACGTCCTCCATCCCCACCCGCAGGTGGCCGCCCTTCGAGAGCGATGCCAACGCCACGGCCAGGGTCGATCGCCCGATGCCGGTGGCCGACCAGCTGGTGACCTCTGCGGGCATGGCGGCGACGGCGGCGACGAGCGCGTCGGCCGTCCCGTTCATGCCGCCCGGGACGCCCATCACCAGGTCGCAGTGGACCTTGCCGCCGTACGGGAGTCCGTACTTGTCGAGCAGCCGCTGGAGGGCGTGGACCTGGCCGAGGTCGAACAGCTCGAACTCCGGCACCACCTCCCGCTCCTGGCTGAGCTGGTAGAGGTCGCACACGAACGGCCACGGGTTGGAGAACACGTCGTCGCCGAAGTTGGTGGTGCCCATCGTGAGGCTGCACGAGTCGGGCTCGGCGTCGAGGACCTTGAGCCGGTCGTCCAGCGGGTCGTGGACGGACCCACCGGTGGACAGCTGGACGACCAGCGAGGTGTTCTCGCGCAACCCGGCGACGGTGTCCTTCAGCCGTCCGAGGTCGAGCGTCGGCCGGTGCTCGTCGTCGCGGATGTGCACGTGGATCATCGCCGCGCCGGCGGCCTCGCAGTCGCGGGCGGTCGCGACGAGCTCCTCGAGCGTCGTGGGCAGCTGCGGGCACGCCTCCTTGGTCGTCTCCGCGCCCGTGGGTGCGACGGTGATCAGGAGGCGGTCGGCGGGCACGTCAGGCATGGGCACATGCTGTCAGATGAGCTGGGCAGCGGCGCGCGAGGAACGAAGTCGCGCGAGCGCGTCGAAACCCGGTGACGTGCGCACCGCAGCGACCGGGTCTCGACACGCTCGACCGACGTTGGTCACCGCCCTGCCCATGGTGGTTTCGAGACGGTCGCAGGGCGACCTCCTCAACCACCGATGTCGACCTGCGAGGATCCGCAGATGCGTGCGGTCATCCAGCGGGTGCTCGAGGCACGGGTGGTGGTCGAGGGCGCGGTCGTCGGCGAGATCGGGGAGCCGGGCCTGCTCGTCTACCTCGGCGTCACCCACGGCGACGGTCCCGAGGAGGTCGCGTGGACGGCTCGCAAGATCTGGGACCTCCGCCTCCTCCGCGACGAGCAGTCGGCCTCCGACGTGGGTGCTCCCGTTCTGGTGGTCAGCCAGTTCACGTTGTACGGCGACGCGCGCAAGGGGCGGCGCCCCACCTGGCAGGCCGCCGCTCCCGGTGAGGTCAGCGAGCCGACGTACGACGCCGTGTGCGCGGAGCTGGAGCGCCTCGGAGCACACGTCGAGCGCGGTGTCTTCGGCGCAGACATGCGCGTGGAGTCCGTCAACGACGGACCGGTCACGCTGATCCTGGAGCAGTAGCCCGAGGCTCAGCGGGTGTGGGCTTCCTCGGCCTCGTCCTGGGGCTGCTCCTCCGCCTCCGCCTCGGCCGGCGAGTCCTCAGCAGTGGGCTGGTCCACCTCGTCGACCTCGGGGATCTCGTCGATCTCGGGGACCTCGAGGGCGGCGGCCGGGACAGCGCCCGTCAGCGCGCTGAGCATCTGCCGCACGTTGGCGAGCTGCTGGTTGATCGCGTCGCGTCGCTGGCTGGCCGCGGCGAGCTCGCGGTCGGAGTCGGCACGGACCCGGGCGGCGGTGCCCTTGGCGTCCGCCACCAGCGCCTCGGCCTGCTCCTGCGCCTCGGCGAGCAGCCGGTTCGACTCGCGGGTGACGTCTGCGCGCTCGGTCTCGCCCTCGGAGCGCACCTGCGCGATGTGCGCCTCGAGGTCGGCCAGCCGGGCCCGGTGCTCCTCCATCTGGTCGGTGTACTCCGCCTCGGCCGCCTGCCGGCGCCGGGCGAGGGTGGTCTCGAAGTCGGCGGAGGCCTTGGCAGCCTTGGCCCGCTGGTCCTCGTAGACCGTCTCGGCCTCGTGCAGCCGGGTGGCGGCGTCACGCTCGGCGGCGTCGATGCGGTCGTCGGCGGCCCGACGGGCCTCCTCGACGACCCGCAGGGCCTCGGCGTCGGCCTCGGACCGACGCTGCGCGGCGTACCGGTCGGCCTCGTCGCGCGTCGCCTGCGCGGCACCCGACGCCTCGGCCAGTCGCTCCTCGGCGTCGGTGCGCGCCTGCTCGCGGAGGTCGGCCGCCTCTTCCTCGGCGAGGGCGAGGATCCGCCCGACCCGGTCGCCGAGGTGGCTGAACGAGACGGGCTCGCTCGGCTTCGCCTCCGCGGTGTCGACCTCCTCGAGCTCGACGATCCGGGCCTCGAGCGACGAGGCACGGCGCCGCGCCTCGTCGGCCTGCTTGGCCAGGTCGGCGACGGCACGGTCGACCTCGGCGGGGTCGTATCCGCGGAGGGTGGTGCGGAAGGTGCGCTGGGGCTCGTTCATCGGGCTTCCTCTGTGTCGCTCTCGGCGTCGTGCTGGGCGTCGGACTGGGCGTCGGCTGGGCGTCGTGCTGGGGATCGGGGGCGGGGGGAACGGCCAGTGCCGAGATGACACCCGACAGGCCGCTGAGCTCGGCGGCGATCTCGTCACGGCGCTTGGCCAGGACGGCGACCTCGGTGCGGGCGTCCTCGAGCAGGGCGCGGGCCTGGGTACGCATGTGGTCGGCATCCGCCCGCGCGCTGGACAGCTCCTCGGCGGCCTTCTGCCGCGCCGTGTGCAGCTCCTCCTGCCCGGTGCGCTGGGCACGGAGCGCCTCTTCGGCCGCCTTCTCGCGCAGGATCCGCGCGCCGGCGCCGGTCTCGTCGAGCCGGCGCTGCGCGCGCTCCTCGACCTGCGCCGCGTGCTCGTCGGCATCCGTCCGCACCCGGTCGGCCGCCTGCTGGGCCTCGGAGCGGATCCGCTCGGCGTCGGCGTGCGCGGTCTCGAGCACCTGGCGACCGGTCTCGCTGAGCTCCTCGGCATGGGCGTTGGCGCGGGCCACGACCTCGTCGAGCCGCTCGCGCATCCGGGCGAGCACCGCCTCGACGTCTCGACGTACGCCGCGCAGGTGGGCTACCCGCCTCCGCGTGGCCCCGCTCGCGGGTCCGCTGGGCCTCGAGCTCGGCGGTGCCGAGCACGGACTCCATGGTCTTCTGGGTCCACGCCGTCTGCTCGGCCGCCTTGGCGAGCAGCTGCTCGGACTCGGCGCGGGCCTCCTGCAGCAGCTGCTCGGCCTGGGTGCGGGCCGTCTCCTCCTGCTCGCGGGCCGCGGCGAGGAGGTCGCCGCTCTCCTTCTCGGCGTCGCCGCGCAGCTGCTCGGCCTCCGCCTCCGCCTCGGCGGTGACCCGCTCGGCTCGTTCCTCGGCGTCGGCGCGCAGCCGGGTCGCCTCGGCCTCGGCATGGCGCAGCCGCTCCTCGGCGGCGGCGGTCGACGCGGCCGTGCCCTCCTCGGCCTCGCGACGGGCCCGCTCCAGCAGCGACTCGGTCTCGGCTCCCGCCTCGCTGCGCAGCCGCTCGGCCTCCGCGCGCGCCTGCGCCAGCAGCCGGTCGGACTCCTCCCGCTGCTGGGCGAGGGAGGCCTGGACCTCGGCGAGCGCCTCGTCGCGCTGCCTCTCCGCCATCTGCATGACGACGGTCGACTGGTCGGCGGCGTCGGCCACCAGCTGGTGGGCCTCCTCGGTCGCCTCGGCGAGGCGGGTGCGGGCCTGCTCGACGGCACGCGTGGATTCCTCGCGCTCGGCCAGGGCGGCGTCGAGCTCGGTCTGCGCCTCGGCGCGGAGCTCCTCGGCGACCTGCTCGGCGCGGCGGAGCAGAAGCGCTGCGCGGTGGTCTTCGGTGGTGGACATGCACGACCCAGTGGGTTTCGAACGGTCTAACGGCTGACTGGACGAATCTACTCGACGGTGGTGACCCAAGACAGACTCAGGGCGGCGACCCCCGTGGTCGCCGCCCTGACAGTGCTCAGTGCCCGAGTCCGTCGGTCGTCACGCGACTCGCCCACGGTGTCGTATCCTCACGCGTCGCTCAGCTCAAATGGGGATGGTCACCTCGGCGATCGAGCCGACAGCGGCGAGGACCGTCTTGTCCACGACCTCGGACTTCGGTGCGAGGGTGCGCAGCGTCCACTCCCCCTCACCGGCGAAGAACCGGAAGTGACCGGTGGCCGACGTGGGGACCTCGGCGGTGAACTCGCCGGTGCGGTCCAGCAGGCGCACGTAGGCGTTGCCCACCGGCTCCCCGCCGCGCACCACCTGACCCTGGACGATGGCCTCCTTGGCTACGTCGACCCCGTCGAGCGACAGGCCGCCCTCAGTGGCGCCGCACATCAGGCCTCACCGGCCTCGTCGCCGATGACCACGGGTACGCCGACCAGCGAGCCGTACTCGGTCCAGGAGCCGTCGTAGTTCTTGACGTTCTTCTGGCCCAGCAGCTCGTGGAAGACGAACCACGTGTGCGAGGAGCGCTCCCCGATCCGGCAGTAGGCGATGGTGTCCTTCTCCCAGTCGACGCCGGCCTCGGAGTAGATCTCCTTGAGGTCGTCGTCGGACTTGAACGTCCCGTCGTCGTTGGCGGCCTTGCTCCACGGCACGTTCGCGGCGGTGGGGATGTGGCCGGCGCGCTGGGCCTGCTCCTGCGGGAGGTGGGCCGGGGCGAGCAGCCGGCCGGCGTACTCGTCGGGGCTGCGCACGTCGACCAGGTTCTTCACGCCGATCGCCTCGACGGTCTCGTCGCGGAAGGCGCGGATGCTCGTGTCCTGGTCCTTGGCGGTGTACGACGTCCCCTCGCGGCTGACCGCCTCGTCGGTGAGCTCGCGGGAGTCGAGCTCCCACTTCTTGCGGCCGCCGTCGAGCAGCTTCACGTCGTCGTGGCCGTAGAGCTTGAAGTACCAGTAGGCGTAGGCGGCGAACCAGTTGTTGTTGCCGCCGTAGAGCACGATCGTGTCGTCGTTGGCGACACCGCGCTCCGACAGCAGCGCCTCGAACTGCTGCTTGCTCACGAAGTCACGGCGCACCTGGTCCTGGAGGTCGGTCGTCCAGTCGAGCTTGATGGCGCCCTTGATGTGGCCCTTGTCGTAGGCGGTGGTGTCCTCATCGACCTCGACCAGCACCACCTTCGGGTCGTCGAGATGGTCCTCCACCCACTGGGCGGTGACGAGCGAGTTCTCGCGGCTCATTGGCTGTCTCTTTCTGTTGCGGTCGTGGACGGTTGTTCGGAGTCGGGGGTTCAGCCGGCGAACCGGCGGATCAGCAGGTACATCTCGCAGCCCAGGCAGAGGCCGAAGACCGCGTTCAGCAGGGCGGCGACGAGCGCGAAGCCGGTCGCCACCACGCCCAGCAGCGTGGCGCCGGCGAGGAAAGCGACGACGCCGACCAGAGAGAAGACCAGGCCCACCGCCTGGGCGAAGCGCGGCGGCGCGGGGTCCTCGAGAGCGGCCGGAGGCCCGAGTCGCGGCCGGATCCGGGTCCGGAACACCCATGCGTGAGGGGTGTGCTGGACGCCGAGTCCGGCCGCGACGGCGAACAGGAGCGCCTGGACCGCGAGCAGCCCGGTCGCGATCGGCGACGGAGCGAGCAGCAGCACGACCACGAGCACCACGGCGGTGACCCCGGCCGTGAACTGCTGCGCTCGTGGGTCGATCTGGGTGCTCGCGCCGGCACCGGCCGTGCGCGGGGCGGTCGAGGTGGACATGTCAGAACTCCTGTTGTCTGGGCTGCCGTGCTGGTGGGTGCGGCAGGAACAGCGGACGCCGTACGGCGGGAAGGTGGCCGACTTCGCGAGTTTAGTCCATCAAGTCAGTGGACTTAGGTGAAATTCGGCAGCGGCGTCCGTCAGGACATTCGACACAGCGACGAGCGCACGTGGCAGTGGTCCACGGCACGGCGCTTCGTGAGCATGGTCGACGACATGACAGGAAGCGTAGGCGGGTGTTGCGCGGGGCCGGTATCGGGCGTCTCGGTCTGTGAGACGAAGGTCCGTATTGTGGACATCAGGCGAGAGCGCCCAGCTGGGAGATGACCTGATCGCGGGTGGGTGCCCCCGAGGCGCGGGCGACCTCCACCCCGTCGGAGTCGAGCACGAGCGTGGTCGGCGTCCGCAGGATGCCGAGCCGCCGGACCACGTCGAGGTGCGACTCCGCGTCGACCTCCACGTGGGTGACACCGGGAACGATCGCGGCGACGTCGGCCAGGGTGCGGCGCGCGGCTCGGCACGGCGCGCAGAACGCGGAGGAGAACTGCAGCAGGGTCGCCCGCTCGCCGAGCGCCACGTCGGGGCCGATCATGTCGGCGACCGACGCCGGTCGGGCCGGCGCGGACCCCTGCCCGTCGGTGCCGGCGCCCTTGACGGCGTGGGTGCCGCGGAACCGGCCGTCGGCGTACGCGCGGTAGCCGCCGAAGCCGACGGCGAGCAGCACCGCGGCCAGCAGCACCCAGGTCCCCGAGGTCATGTCGCGCTCAACGCAGGCGCAGACGGTCGCATTCCGCCCGCAGACGAGCCACCTGGCCCTCGAGCTCGAGGACCTTGGCGATGCCGGCGAGGTTCAGGCCCTCGGCCAACAGGTCGCGGATCCGGCGCAGTCGCTCGACGTCGGCCGTGCTGTAGAGGCGGGTACCACCCGGGGTCCGGTCGGGATCGACCAGGCCACGGCGCTCGTAGACGCGAAGGTTCTGGATCTGCATCGAGACCATGTCGGCGGCCACCGAGATGGCGTAGACGCCCTGCCTGCGGTCCGGCATCGCGATCGCCCCTTGACGTCTCTTGAATCTCTGGGTATAAGGAATATGCAACGGCGGATACAGATTATCCGACCCGAGCATCACACGACAAGAGACCCGAGGAGGACCGTGATGTTGCTGCGTACCACCGACCCGTTCCGTGACCTCGACCGCCTGACCCAGCAGCTGTTCGGCACCACGAACCGCCCCGCCGTCATGCCGATGGACGCCTGGCGCGAGGGCGATGCCTTCGTGATCGAGTTCGACCTGCCGGGTGTGGCCCGGGAGAGCATCGACCTCGACGTGGAGCGGAACGTGCTGACCGTCCGCGCCGAGCGCGTCGCACGCAACGGCGACTGGGAGATGCTCGCCTCCGAGCGGCCGCGTGGCGTGTTCAGCCGCCAGCTGGTCCTGGGCGACAACCTCGATCTCGAGCGGATCGACGCGGCGTACGACGGCGGCGTGCTGCGCCTGACCGTCCCGGTGGCCGAGAAGGCCAAGCCGCGCAAGATCGAGATCGCCGGCGCCGCCAGCGACCGGACGGCGATCGAGGCCTGAGCCCGCGCCGTGCTCACGCAGTACGACGCATCGAGGGCCGTCCCGCGAGGGGCGGCCCTCACCCAGTGTCCGGCCTGTCGGTGGTCGCGTCTAGCGTGACCGCATGACGAACGCACCGATCATCCTGGTCCCTGGTTTCTGGCTCGGCGCGTGGGCCTGGGACGACGTCGCCGACCTGCTGCGCGCCGACGGCCACGACGTGACCGCGCTGACCCTGCCCGGGCTCGAGCCCGACCATCCCGACCGCGGTTCGGTCACGCTCGCCGACCAGGCCGGGGCGATCGCCGACGCCGTCCGGGCGGCGGGCCGGCCGGTCGTGCTGGCGGTCCATTCCGGAGCAGGCGCACCCGGGTACGCCGCGACCGATCTCGCGCCCGAGGCCGTCGCCGCGATGGTCTACGTCGACACCGGCCCGGCCAACGGCCCCCTCGACGCCGACTTCGCGGCTGCCGAGCACCCCCTGCCCGCGTGGGAGGACCTCGACGAGAACCTCGACGGCATCAGTGACGAGCAGCTCGCGTCGTTCCGCGAGCGCGCGGTCCCCGAGCCGGGCAACGTCATGCGTGACGCGCACACGTTCACCAACGACGCCCGCCGGTCCATCCCGACGACGGCGATCTGCACCGCCTTCACCTCCGCGGAGTACAAGGAGGCGCTGCAGGCGGGCTACTCGTTCCTCGGCGGGTACGCCGAGCTCGACGACATCACCTGGATCGACCTGCCGACCTCCCACTGGCCGATGTGGTCCAAGCCGCGCGAGATCGCGGAGATCCTCGGCTCGGTCGCCGGCAAGAGCGGGGCTGCCTGATCGCTCTCGGGGCTAGCCTCCGGCGAACGGTGGCAGGAACTCCACGGTCGCCCCCGGCTCGACGACGACCTGGGCCGGATCGCGGGTTCCGGCCGGCCGGTCACCGACCAGCACCGAGCACACGCCGATCACGTCCGCGAGCCGCGAGCCGCGGTGCAGGGCCAGCACCTGTTGGGTCACCTCGGCGAGCGAGACCGGTCCGGTGACCTCGAGCCGGTCGGCCTCCACGCCGGCCGCGGCCCGGGCCGCTGCCCAGTAGCGGACCGTGACCGAGCCCACCTCGCGGGGCGTCTCATCCGTGGCCGGGCGGCCGGATCCGGTGCTCATGAACGGATATCCTTCCGTATCGGCCCAACCGGGAGGAGGCCCATGAGCTCGTTGCTCCTGCTCACGAGCGCCCTCCAGCCCTCGGCCGAGGTGCTTCCCGGGCTCGCGCTGCTGACCCACCAGATCAAGATCCTGCCCGCCGAGGGCAGCGCCCTGATCGAGGCGCCCGACCCCGACCTGGTGCTCGTCGACGGCCGCCAGGAGCTCGCCCACGCGCGCGACCTGTGCCGCCTCATCCGCACCACCGGCACCGACGTCCCCGTGCTGCTCATCGTCACCGAGGGCGGCCTGGCCGTGGTCAGCCACGACTGGGGCATGGACGACGTCGTGCTGCACACCTGCGGCCCGGCCGAGCTCGAGGCACGGATCAAGCTGGCGATCGGCCGCCTGGCCGCCCAGCGCGACGCCGACGACCCCGAGGCGCACATCATCCGCAGCGGTGAGGTGGTCGTCGACGACGCGACGTACACCGCCAAGCTGGGCGGGCGCCACCTCGACCTGACGTTCAAGGAGTTCGAGCTCCTCAAGTTCCTGGCCCAGCACCCCGGCCGGGTGTTCAGCCGCCAGCAGCTGTTGCAGGAGGTCTGGGGCTACGACTACTTCGGCGGCACCCGCACCGTCGACGTCCACGTCCGCCGCCTCCGCGCCAAGCTCGGCCCCGAGAACGAGACCCTGATCGGCACCGTCCGCAACGTCGGCTACCGGTTCGTCCTCCCCGCCAAGGACAAGTCGGACAAGTCGGCGGGCGCGTCCGAGCCGGCCGGCGAGGAGCAGGGGCAGGACGCCTGAGCGTTCGACCCTAGAGTGAGGCCGTGACCTCGCTGGACCGCCTCACCGCCATCGCCGCGGCGGCCGAGCACGCCGACGGGGCCGCCCCGCTCGACGAGGCGACCTGGTTCGCGCTGCGGCACCCCGAGCGCCACGACGCGCAGGTGTGGTCCGAGGAGCAGGGATTCGCCGCGATCACCGACCGGACGCTCAGCCTGGTCGTCCATCCCGACGCTCGCCGCCAGGGCGTCGGCGGCGCCCTGCTGGAGCAGGCGCTGACGGCCACGGGCCGGCCGGTGCTGGAGGCGTGGTCGCACGCCGACCACCCGGCGGCCCGGCGGTTGGCCGCCGGACACGGGTTCGAGCGGGTGCGCGAGCTGTGGGTGATGCGGCGCTCACTGGCCGACCCCCTGCCGGAGTACGCCGTACCCCCGGACGTGGTCCTGCGCGGGTACCGCGAGTCCGATGCCGAGCAGTTCCTCCGCCTCAACGCCCTCGCCTTCGCCGATCACCCCGAGCAGGGCGCGATGGACGCCGCGAACCTGGCCGAGCGGATGGCCGAGCCGTGGTTCGACCCCGCGGGCCTGCTCCTCGCCGAGCGCGACGGGAAGCTGATCGGGTTCCACTGGACCAAGCGGCACTCCGACCGGCTGGGCGAGGTGTACGTCGTCGGGATCGACCCGTCCGTCCAGGGCATCGGCCTGGGCCGGATCGTGACCATCGCCGGGCTCGAGCACCTGCGCTCGCAGGGCATCGAGGACGTCCTGCTGTACGTCGAGTCCGACAACGCACCGGCCATCGCCATCTACCGCGACAAGATCGGGTTCACCCACGCCGCGCGCGACACCCACGTGATGTACCGGCGGGAGACAGGCAGCGCCTAGCGCAGCTTGGGCCGCACGTGCAGCCCGACCTCCGGGTCGACCAGGACCTCCTGTGCGGCCGGGAGCCCGTCGGCGTCGAGGGTGGCGTCGAGCGGCACGTTCCGCTTCACCATCGCCAGCGCGATCGGGCCCAGCTCGTGGTGGCGGGCCGAGCTCCCGACGAAGCCGACCACCTTGTCGCCCTGCTTCAGCTCCGCGTGCACGGCGGGGAGCCGGTTCTCGGAGCCGTCGAGGTGCAGCAGCGTCAGCCGGCGCGGCGGTCGCCCGAGCGTGTGCACGCGGGCGACGGTCTCCTGGCCGCGGTAGCAGCCCTTGTCGAGGTGCACGGCCGGGCCGATCCACCCGGCCTCGTTGGGGATCGTGCGCTGGTCGGTGTCGATGCCGAGCCGCGGCTCACCCCGCGCGATCCGCAGCGCCTCGAACGCCCACAGCCCGCACGCCGGCCCCGCGGCCTCGGCGTACAGGGAGAGCTGGTCGCGCGGCACGAACTCGTAGCCGGCGTACGGCGTCGCATCGTCGCGCGCCGACGGGCGCCAGGTGACGGCGAACTCGGAGGTCACGTCGGTGATCTCCACCCGCGTCATGAACTTCATCTTCTCGAGGAAGTCGACCAACGCCTCGGCCTGGCCCGGCTCGGTGTGCGCGAGAAGGGCCTCGCCGTCGTCGTAGCCGAAGAACGCGTGCTCGACGTGTCCGTTCGGGCTGAGCACCAGCGCCCCCGTCCACACCTTCGCGGGCAGGTCGGCGAGGTGCTGGGTGGTCAGCGAGTGCAGCCAGGTGAGCCGGTCGGGGCCGGCGATCCGGACGACGTCGCGGTGGGAGAGGTCGACGAAGCCCTCACCCGAGTCGAGGGTGCGCTGCTCGGCGTTGAAGGAGCCGTAGTGGGCGGCCACGGCGGCGTCGATGCCGTCGCCGGCCACCGCACCGGGCAGGTCGAGGAGCGGGCTGGTCACGACTTCTGGTCACATCCTCCGAGGCAGGTACCGAACACGGTCAGGTGCCCGACGTCGACGGCGAAGGCCTGGTCGGCACGCAGCCGTTCGACGAGTGGTTGCACCACATCAGGGTCAACCGACTCGACCCGTCCACAATTCCGGCACTTGAGGTGGAAGTGCTCGTGCCCGCCTACCGAGTGGTACGTCGGAGCCCGGTCGCTGAGGTGGGCGTGGCGGACCAGCCCGAGCTCCTCGAGCACCTCGAGCGTGCGGTAGACGGTGGAGACGTTCACCGCCGAGGACTGGCTGCGGACCTCCGCCAGCACCTCGTCGGGGGTGGCGTGCCCGAGCCGGTTGACGGCGTCGAGGATCAGCTCGCGCTGCGGGGTCAGCCGGTAGCCCCGTTCGCGGAGCGTCGCGCGCCAGTCCTCGCCCATCACGCCCTCTTCAGGCGGGCCCACAGGTGAGGCTGCAGCGGCTGTCCCATCGCTGCCATGTCGTAGGCGTAGAGCAGGTCGCCCTCGACGTTGCCGTAGAGCCGCTTGCCCGCGGTGACCTCCTTGGCGCTCTCGGTCCGCGCGATCGCGTCGGTCACGATCTCGAGCTTGCCGCCCTCTGCTTCGCCGTACCAGATCTCCACGAAGCCGGTGTGGTGCGCCAGCAGCAGCTCGACCCTGGACTCCGGGCGGCAGCGCAGGAAGCCGGTCTCGATGGCGGCGTCGCGGACCTTCTCGCCGTTCTCGTCGATGATCCAGGAACGCGCCATGTAGTGGAAGAACGGGCGTCCGTCGTGGGTGAAGATCAGCTCCTGGCCGTACTGGTAGGCGTCGATCGTCGGATAGTCGCCGTGCCCGTTGCCGCGCCAGGTGCCGAGCATCCAGGCCACGGGACCGCAGTCGGGGTGAAGGTTCTCCGGCAGCTCGAAGGGCATGGGTGGAGTCTAGGAGACCGCTAGACAAGTCCCGCAGCCCTTACCTCCGAGGGCTAACTTGGCCCCCATGACTCGCTCCCTGGTCGTGAAGGTGACGTGCGGCACGGAGGACTCCGAGCGCTGCAACCAGGCGTTCACGGTCGCCTCGGCGGCCCTCGCCAGCGGCGCCGAGGTGTCCTTGTGGATGACGGGCGAGGCGGCGTGGTTCGCGCTGCCGGGCCGCGCCGAGGAGTTCTGGCTCCCCCGGGCCACGCCGCTCGCGGAGCTGCTGGCCGCGCTCGTCGAGGGTGGCTCGGTCACCGTCTGCTCACAGTGCGCGGCGCGCCGCGAGATCGACGAGGGTGACGTCATCGACGGCATCAACATCGCCGGCGCCTCGGTCTTCACCGAGAAGATCCTCGAGGACGGCGTGCAGGCCCTCGTCTACTGACCGTTGACCTGGGGCGCGAGAGCCGCGCGCAGCTTGGCGGCGATCTCCGCGTTGGCCGCGCGGGCGCTCCGCCCCACCCCCACCACGTTGAAGAAGCCGTGGATCTGGTGTGGGAAGCGCTCCAGCTCGACCGGCGTCCCGGCGTCGGCCAGCTTGCGGGCGTACGCCTCGCCCTCGTCGCGCAGGGGGTCGAACCCCGCGGTGACGACGTACGCCGGCGCGAGCCCGGGCGGGATCTCGGCGCACAGCGGTGACACCCGCGGATCGGTCCACAGTCCGGGATCGGGCGTGTAGGCGCTCGTGGCCAGGTCCATGAACTGCTTGGTCAGGTAGAGGCCCTCGGCGAACATCGCCCGGCTCTCGCTGCCGCCGCGCATGTCGGTGCCCGGGTAGACGAGCAGCTGGAACGCCAGCGGGAGCCGCTCCTCCGCCGCCGCGATCGCCGTGGTCGCGGCCAGACAGCCGCCGGCCGAGTCGCCACCGACCGCGAGGCGCTCGGGGTCCGCGCCGATCGACTCGGCGTTCTTGACCACCCAGCGGTAGGCCTCGAGCGCGTCCTCGTACGCCGCGGGGAACGGGTGCTCGGGGGCGAGGTGGTAGTCGACGGCCAGGACCCGGACGCCGGAGCGCTCGGCCAGGAATCGGCAGGCGGCGTCGTGGGAGTCGAGGTCGCCGTACATCCAGCCACCGCCGTGGAAGAACAGCAGCAGCGGGCCGAGGGCGGTGAGGTCGGTGGACCCGCCGTCCTGCTCGCCGGTCGGGACGTACAGCCGTCCTGGGAGGTCACCGACCGGCAGGTCGCGGACGGCCCCGATCGGCTGGTCACCGCCGACGAGGGAGGACTGCCGCAGGACGACGCGGCGCCCGTCGGCGATGGGCAGGGTCTCGGGGGCCTGCTCGACCAGCCGCTGCAGCAGGAGCATGAGCTGGATGTCGGTGGCGAGCACCTGTCCGTCACGCAGCACGCGCCGGCCGGCCAGCAGCCGCTGCACCGGTTCCGGGAGCCCGAGGGCGCCCTTGAGTCCGAGTCGCCGCAGACGGTGCTGGACGGCGCCGAGGCGAGGGGTCGCGGTCACGTCGGCAACCTACAGGTGCAGATCGGCGTCCGATACCTGCTGTTCACCCTCCGGTGCCACACTGCTGGCATGGCTCTCGAAAGCGTGCCCCTCTCGAGCGCGCCCGACTCAGCTCTCAGCGAGCCCTTCGACGTCGAGCCGCCGTACGTCCCCGACCACGACGCACTCGCCGCGGTCGAGAAGTACGACGACCGGTTCCTGGACCGCGAGATCTCCTGGCTGCACTTCAACCAGCGGGTGCTCGAGCTGGCCGAGGACCCCGACCTGCCGCTGCTGGAGCGGGTGCGTTTCCTGGCGATCTTCGCCAGCAACCTCGACGAGTTCTTCATGGTCCGCGTCGCCGGCCTCAAGCGCCGGATCGCTGCCGGCGTGGCCGTCCGGGCCGCCTCCGGACTGCTCCCCCGCGAGGTGCTGGAGGAGATCTGGGCCGGCACCGGCGAGCTCATGCAGCGCCAGGCGCGCCTGTTCCGCGACGAGCTCGTGCCGGCGCTCCTGGACGAGGGCATCGAGCTGGTCCGCTGGTCCGACCTGGACCGCGAGGAGCAGAAGTCGTGCAAGCGGCTCTTCCGCGACCGCGTGTTCCCGGTGCTGACCCCGCTGGCCGTCGACCCTGCACACCCGTTCCCGTACATCTCGGGTCTCTCGCTCAACCTTGCGGTGCTCGTGCGCAACCCGAAGACCGGCAAGGAGCACTTCGCGCGGGTGAAGGTGCCGCCGATCTTCAGCCGGTTCGTGCCGCTGGGCAACCAGCGGTTCGTGCCCCTCGAGGACGTCATCGGCGAGCACCTCAAGCGGCTGTTCCCGGGCATGGAGGTGCTCGAGACGCACGCGTTCCGGGTGACCCGCAACGAGGACCTCGACGTCGAGGAGGACGACGCCGAGAACCTGCTCGCCGCGCTGGAGAAGGAGCTGCTGCGGCGCCGGTTCGGCCCGCCGGTGCGGCTCGAGGTCGAGGAGTCGATCTCGTCGGCCGTGCTCGAGCTGCTGATCTCCGAGCTCGGCATCTCCGAGGAGGAGGTGTTCCGGCTGCAGGGTCCGCTGGACCTGACCGGACTGCACTCGATCGCCGACCTCGCCCGCGAGGACCTCCGCTTCCCCGCGTTCATCCCGAGCACGCACCGCGACCTCGCGGAGGTCGAGTCCGCGGCACCCGTCGACGTGTTCAAGGCGACCTCGCGGCACGACGTACTCCTGCACCATCCGTACGACTCGTTCGCGACGAGCGTCCAGCGGTTCATCGAGCAGGCGGCCGCCGATCCGCACGTGCTGGCGATCAAGCAGACGCTGTACCGCACGTCCGGCGACTCCCCGATCATCGACGCCCTCGTCGACGCCGCCGAGTCCGGCAAGCAGGTGCTGGTGATCGTCGAGATCAAGGCCCGGTTCGACGAGCAGGCCAACATCCGCTGGGCACGCAAGCTCGAGCAGGCCGGCTGCCACGTGGTCTACGGGCTGGTCGGGCTGAAGACGCACTGCAAGCTGGCGATGGTGGTCCGCGACGAGCCCGAGGGGATCCGCCGCTACACCCACATCGGCACCGGCAACTACAACCCCAAGACCTCCCGCCTGTACGAGGACCTCGGCATCATCACCACCGACGAGCGGATCGGCGAGGACATCGCCCACCTGTTCAACAACCTGAGCGGCTACTCCCGCAACGCGTCGTACGACGACCTGCTGGTCGCCCCCGACTCGGTGCGCACGGGCCTGCTCGACCAGATCCACACCGAGATCGCCCACCATCGCGCCGGGCGGCCCGCGCTGATCCGCTTCAAGGCCAACTCCATCGTCGACGAGGCGGTCATCGACGCGCTGTACCTCGCCTCCCAGGAGGGCGTCCCGGTGCAGCTGCTGATCCGCGGCATCTGCGCCCTCCGGCCCGGCGTACCCGGGCTGTCGGAGTCGATCGAGGTCCGGTCGATCCTCGGGCGGTTCCTGGAGCACAGCCGCGTGTTCTGGTTCGAGAACGGCGGGGAGTCGGTGGCCTGGATCGGGTCCGCGGACATGATGCACCGCAATCTGGACAGGCGGGTCGAGGTGCTGGTGCGGGTGCCCGGCTCCGAGAACCTCGAGGAGATCCAGGGTCTGCTCGACCTGGCCTTCGCCGAGGAGACCTCGGCCTGGCTGCTCGACAGCGACGGTGAGTGGCGCCGCAACAGCGGGTCGGTCCATCTCCAGGAGGAGCTCATCCAGCGGCAGCGGACACGACGGATCAGCGCCGTCTGACGACCCTGGATTGCGGGGCGCGCCGAGCCACCCCCTAGCATGTTGGCCGTTCCGCTCCGCCTCACCAGGAGTTCCCCGTGCGTTTGAAATTCCGACCGGTCGACGGATCGTTCTACGAACTCTTCACCGAGCAGGCGCAGCACCTCGTCCTCGGAGCCGAGCTGCTCGCCGAGATGCTGAGCGAAGGCGCCGACCACGAGGACGTCGCCCGGCGGATGCGGGAGGCCGAGCACGCCGCCGACGAGACGACGCACGCGATCGTCCGACGCGTGAACACCACCTTCGTGACGCCGTTCGACCGCGAGGACATCTACTCCCTCGCGTCCGGCCTCGACGACGTGATGGACATGATGGACGAGGTCGTCGACCAGATCCTGCTGTACGAGGTGAAGCTGCTGCCGGCTGAGCTGTCGGCGCAGGTCGACGTGATCCAGCGCTGCGCGGAGATCACCGCCACAGCCATGCCGCAGCTGCAGGCGATGAAGGACCTCGACGAGTACTGGATCGAGATCAACCGGCTCGAGAACGCCGGCGACAAGAACCATCGCCGTACCCTCGCGAACCTGTTCGGGGGTGACTTCAAGGCGATGGAGGTGCTCAAGCTCAAGGACATCGTGGAGTCCCTCGAGGGCGCGATCGACGCGTTCGAGAAGGTCGCCAACACGGTGGAGCAGATCGCCGTCAAGGAGTCCTGAGCACGTGAGTGCCGAGCTCGCGATCATCGTCGCGGTAGTCGTCGTTGCGCTCGTCTTCGACTACACGAACGGATTCCACGACGCGGCGAACGCGATCGCGACCTCCGTGTCCACCCGGGCGCTCACCCCGCGGGTGGCCCTCGCCCTCGCGGCGGTGATGAACTTCGTGGGCGCGTTCCTCGGCCAGAAGGTCGCGCAGACGGTCTCCGAGGTGATCGACCCACCATCCGGCACGCACGGGCTGGTGATCGTGATGGCCGGCCTGCTGGGTGCGATCACCTGGAACCTGATCACCTGGTACTACGGGCTGCCCTCGTCGTCCTCGCACGCCCTGATCGGCGGGCTGGTCGGTTCCGCGATGGCGGCCGGCGTCACCGTCGAGTGGGCCACCGTGGTCGACAAGGTGGCGATCCCGATGATCCTCTCGCCGCTGTTCGCGTTCTCCGCCGCCTTCCTGGTGATGCTCGCGATCATGTGGCTCTTCCGGCGGTCAAACCCGCACAGGGTCGGTCGTGGCTTCCGGGCGGCCCAGACCGTGTCGGCCGCCGCGATGGCGCTGGGCCACGGTCTCCAGGACGCGCAGAAGACGATGGGCGTGATCTTCCTGGCGCTGCTCACCGGCGGGTACGTCGCCGCCGGAGACCCGCTGCCGCTCTGGGTGATCTTCTCGGCGGCCGCCGCCATCTCGCTCGGCACCTGGTCCGGCGGGTGGCGGATCATGCGCACCCTCGGTCGCCGGATCATCCACCTCGACCCCGCCCGTGGCTTCGCCGCCGAGTCGGTGGCGGCGACGGTGCTGTACACCACGGCGTACGTCTATGAGGCACCGATCTCGACCACCCACACCATCACCTCGGCCGTCATGGGCGTGGGCGCCACCAAGCGCCTCTCCGCCGTCCGCTGGGGAGTCGCCCGCTCGATCGTGATCGCCTGGATCCTCACCTTCCCCGCCGCCGGCCTCGCCGCCGCGATCTGCTACTGGGTGACCCACTTCTTCATCGAGGTCGTCTTCTGAGGGGTCTTCCCCGATAGTCCGAGACGTTTGGGTTGTTCTGGCGTCCCGAAAGCAACCCAAACGTCTCGGACTACCCCTTTCACGCCGCTCACGCAGTACGCCGGCGGAGACGCGAGCAGTCGCTCACGCTGGGCACGATTCAGGGCCCTTCGTTGGTCGACAGTGCTGGTCGGCGTCCACCACGACGGAAGATCGAGTGTCCAGGCGCGACGCGCCTCCGGCTCCCAACGGGCCCGCTGGCGCGCCTCGCTCATCCTGGCCACCGTCTCCGCCCGACTGTCCCCGCTCATCACCGTGAAGTACTCGAGTCCGACCCGGCGGAAGTCCGCTTCCCGGCTCCGGTCATGACGACGTCGATCGCCGTCGAGGTGAAGCGCACCGTCGTACTCGCCCGCGACGCCGGCTTCGGGGTCGAGGATGTCTGGAGTCCCGATGAGCTGGCCGGACCTGTCGAAGATCGGCGGGTTGCACAGCGGTCTCGGGAACCCCGCGTCGAGCATCCACACCAGGCGCATACGGGTCTCCCAGGGCGACCAGCTGTTCTCGTCGGCAAGCACGAGAGCGTCCCGGCATTGCGGTATGCCCGTCCAGCCGGAATGGGCGAAAGCGTAGAGAGCGATCTCCTCGATCGACACCAGGTCGGAGTACGCAGCCATGTCGAGTACGACGGTCGCCTCACGCTTGTCATCGGCGTACCTCATCTCGAAGCAGAGAGACCGAACCAACGACGTACTCCGCAGGCCGGCGATGAGGTAGACCTCGCGCTGGCCGAGGCGTTCCTGCGAGATCACGATCCCGTGCGCCGGCTGCTTGCGGACATCGCTGTACCCAGTGACGAGGGTGACCGGCAGCCGCGCCCGGCCGTCACGGGCCAGGCCGTCGAACCAGGCGCCTCCAGCCCACCGAAGGCTTGCCCATCCCGTGACCCCGCCGAAGTCGGGAAGTACGGCGGCCGCCTCGATGACCCTCTGTTCAGCGAGGTCGCCGTTGACGGTCGACGGCACGTAGAGGCCGCGGCTCGTGCGCCGCCACGCGCGCCCTCGCGCCTGCATCCGGGTCGGACCCCGACGCCATCGGCGTCGACGCGCACCGGATGCACCACACCGTCCCGGAGCGGTGCGGGAGCGTTGCCGTTCCCGAGAGCCATGCCCGGGACGATGCCCGTTCCCGGCGACCCGTGCGGTCGTCATCCACAGGTGGTCGGGGTAGTCCGAGACGTTTGGGTTGGTCTGGGCGCCAGCAAGCAACCCAAACGTCTCGGACTATCGGACTAACCCCGAAGGGAAAGCCCTCAGCCGAACCGACCGGAGATGTAGTCCTCGGTGGACCGGTTGTCGGGCGGATTGGCGAACATCTTCTTGGTCAGGTCGTACTCGACCAGGAGCCCGGGCGTTGCCGGTGGCCTGTCCGAGGTCGTGAAGAAGGCCGTGCGATCAGAGACGCGGGCGGCCTGCTGCATGTTGTGGGTGACGATCATGATCGTGTACTGATCGCGAGCTCGACCATCAAGTCCTCGATCCGCGCGGTGGCGATCGGGTCGAGGGCCGAGCACGGCTCGTCCATCAAGATGACGTCTGGCTTGGTGGCGATCGTGCGCGCGATGCAGAGCCGCTGCTGCTGACCGCCCGAGAGGCCGTATGCCGACGCTTGAGCTTGTCCTTGACCTCGGCCCAGAGGGCAGCACCGCGAAGTGCCTCCTCGACCAGGTCGTCCATGTTCTTGACCTTCTTCCCGATGACCCGCGGGCCGTACGCGATGTTGTCGTAGATCGACTTGGGGAACGGGTTCGGCTGCTGGAAGACCATTCCGACGTTGGTCCGCACCGCGATCGGGTCGACCGTTCGGGCATACATGTTCTGCCCGTGGTAGGTCACCTTACCCTCCACCCGAGCGCTGGGGACCAGGTCGTGCATGCGGTTCAGGCAGCGCAACACGGTCGACTTTCCACAGCCGGACGGGCCGATCAGTGCGGTGATCTCGTGCTTGCCGAAGGAAAGGTTCACGTCGTGCACGGCGTGGAAGTCTCCGTAGTAGATGTTGAGGCCCAGGCACTCCATGACCGGGTTCGGAGGCGCGTCGGGCAGTTCGCGCTTGACCTCGCCGTGGGCGTCGGCCAAAGTGCCGACCCCGTCTGAGGCCTCGGCGCTCTCGGCGCTCCTGCGGCCGACCGAGAACGTATGCGGTTGCGTGGACATGGTCTCCCTCACCAGGTTCGCTGGAACTTGTTGCGGATGAAGATGGCGAGCGCGTTGAGGCTCAGGATCAGGACAAGGAGCACGATGATGGCCGCCGACGCGGCTTGGCGAAGCTCCTCCTGCGACCGCGATGTGAGGTCGTAGATCTGGATCGGCAGCGCCGTCACCGGACTGACCAGGCCGTCGGGGTCGAACAACACCGACCCGGCGATGCCGATGATGAGCAGGGGCGCCGCTTCGCCAATCGCGCGCGACAGGCCCAGGATCGTGCCGGTCGCGATACCGGGAACGGCTGACGGCAAGGTCTGTCGCCAGGTCGTCTGCCACACCGTCGCACCCAGCGCCAGAGACCCGTCGCGGATGTCGCGCGGCACGGCGCGTACAGCCTCACGGGTGGTGATGATGATGACCGGCAGGATCAACAGCCCGAGCGCGACGGCACCACCGATGACGACACCGGTGTCTGTGAAGCCGACGACAGCCAGGGCGGCGACCGCGAGGAGCCCGTAGACGATGGACGGAACGGCAGCGAGATTCTGGATGTTGACCTCGATGAACCGGTTGTACCACGCCAGCGGATTGGCGAACTCTTCCAGGTACACCGCCGCTCCGATGCCCAGCGGGATGGTCAGGATCGCAGTGGTGAACATCAGCCAGATGGTGCCGAGAATGCCGGCCCGGAAGCCGGTCTCCTCGGGATGCAGGATCGACCCGTAGTTGGTGATCAGGTTGGCATCGAACCGCGGCGCGCCCTCGATGGCCGTGTCGACGATCAGCGCGACAAGTACCAGAACACCGAAGAACAGCGAGAACCAGAGCGCGATCAGGAAGACCAGCGACTTGACGTTGCGGTCCCGGCTCTTGCCGGTCGCGATCGTGCTCTCGGTCACCTCGCGGGCCGACCTGGTAGCGGTGCTCATCAGTAGACCTGCCTGAACCGGCGAACGATGGCGATGCTGATGACGTTGATGACGAGCGTCATCGCGAACAGCAAGAGACCGACCGCGAAGAGAGTGTTGTACGACGTGGAACCCACGGGGTTCTCCCCGCCGGCGGTCTGCGCCATGAACCCGGTCATGGTCTGCATGCCCTCCCGTGGGTCCAACGAGAGGTTCTTTTGTGCACCGGCGGCCAGGGCGACGATCATCGTCTCGCCGACGGCGCGCGACATGCCCAGCACGATAGCGGCGGCGATGCCCGAAAGCGCCGCCGGGAACACCACCCGTAGCGTCGTCTGCATGCGGTTGGCACCCATGGCCAGCGAGCCTTGCCGCAGCGCCAACGGAACGGCCGACATCGCGTCCTCAGACAGCGACGCGACGGTCGGCACGACCATCACGCCGAGCACCAGACCGGCGGCCAGGGCATTGGTGAAGCCGACGTCCATGTCGAGGATGTCCTGCAGCAGGGTGGGTGTGACGAATGCCAGGGCGAAGAAGCCGTAGACGACCGAGGGGATCCCGGCCAGCAGCTCCACAACCGGCTTGAGGATCTTGCGCATCCGGGGGAGGCGTACTCACTCAGATACATGGCGGCGCCCAGGCCAAGCGGTACGGCCACCAGCAGGGCGATAAGTGTGACCATCAAGGTGCCCGCAACGAGCGGAACGACGGCGTACTCGCCCTCGGTGGCGAAGAAGTCCCCGAACGGCACCTCCCGGAAGAAGTCGATCACCGGCTTGATCAGCGCGATCACGATCCCGAATGAGATCGCGATCGAGAGCAGGCTGCAGATCAGCAGCACCGCCTTGATGACAGCCTCTCCCGGGCGTGACTTCGGCGTCAGATCGATCGGAGCCGCGGGCAGGCCCGCCCCAGCGGGCGGGCCTGCACTCGTGTCGGTTGTGCTCATGTCAGGTGCCGGTGCTCCTGGTCAGCCCGAGATGCCTTCGAGGGCCGACTGGGTCTCGGCGTACTGCTCCTCGTTGAGCGGGATGAACAGCGCTGCCTCGGCGATTGCCTCGAGGTTCTCGATGTAGAAGTCGGTGAACTCCTTCGTCGCCGCGTTGTCGTTGTACTTGGCGTTGTTCACGTAGATGAACAGCGGTCGCGACAGAGGGGTGTACTCGCCTGCCCGAGCGGTCTCGGCCGACGGCTCGACACAACCGTTGCCGTCGTCGATCGCCACCGCCTTGAGCGTGTCGGTGTTCTGCTCGTAGTACGTGTAGCCGAAGTAGCCGGTCGCACCCTCGGTCCCGGAGACACCCTGGACAAGGACGTTGTCGTCCTCTGAGGCCTCGTAGTCGTCGCGAGTGGTCTCGGACTCGTCACCGATCACATCGGCAGCCATGTAGTCGTAGGTCCCGGAGTCCGTTCCGGGCCCGAACAGCGAGATCTCCTGGTCGGGGAAGCTGGGGTCCAGTTGGTTCCAGTTGTTGATCTTGGAGCCGGGGGCCCAGAGCTCGATGAGCTGGTCAGTTGTCAAGCAGTCGACGGCGAGGTCGGGATGCACGACGACGGTGAGCGCGTCGGTCGCCACGTGAAGCTCGGTGTACTCGACGCCGCTCTCCTCGCAGGCTGCGATCTCGTCGTCCTCGATGGGACGCGAGGCGTCGGAGATGTCGGTCTCACCGGCACAGAAGCGCTCGAACCCACCACCAGTACCCGCCTGGCCAACCGCGGCCTGAATGTTCGGGTTCTGCTCGGCCAGCAACTCGCTGGCGGCCTGCGTCATCGGGTAGACCGTCGACGATCCGTCGATCGTCACACTGCCGCTGGCGCCGCCGCCACCCTCGCCGTCACCGGCGCCTTCGGCGTTGTCCGCCTCCGCACGCGGCGAGCGCGAGCGAGAGGACGGCGATGCCGGGGACGATCGCCCGGCGGAAGGAAGTGCTCTTCACTTCGTTCTCCTGATCCTTGTCGTGTCTGACATCAGGAACGTAGGGAGGGCAGGTGACGCGATGCGTCGGCGTCGGTGAACGAGGGGTGAACTCGAATCGCCCAGTCGTCCACAGAATTTCGCCGCGGAGGCGGCTATCACGTGAACAGCCGGTCCGGACCTTTACTTCATGGGCGTGAATGGTGTTCCGTGGCGATCACCTTGCCCTTGCGGTGGTGGGCTACGAGCATGCCCCCGGGCTCCAGGTGCTGCTCCGGGATGCCGAGCGCGTCGAACACCGCGGGCAGGACCGGCCGGTGCGTACAGACCACCGCCCCCTCCCCCGAGTCGATCAGCTCGTCGATGAATCGCACCACCGTCTTCGCGGTGGCGTCCTCCTCGCTGAGCCCGTCCTGCTCCTCCAGCTTCCAGCCGGTGGTGTCGGCGTAGGGCCGCACGGTCTCGGAGCACCGGGTGCTGCTCGAGGAGACGATCCGGGTGACGTCGTACGCCGCCAGCAGGGGCACCAGGTCCTGGGCCTGCAGCTCGCCCGAGCGCAGCAGGGGCCGGTGCCGGTCGTCCCGCTTCTTGCTCCAGGCCTTGCGGGAGCGCGCCGACGCGTGGCGCAGCACCACGAGAGCCCGGGTCTTGCGCGCGCGCTTGCGGGCCTCGGCCAGGGTGTCGCGGTCCCGTGAGTAGGTGAGCAGGGCCTGCGCCTCGTCGACCGCGACCCACGCGACCTCGTCGATCTCGTGGTTGACCAGGTAGCGGCCCACGTCGTCGTTGCCGACGACCCAGCCCTGCCAGTAGTCGACGGTCTTCATCCGCTGGCCGTTGGGATAGCGCTGGGCGCTCAGCGACCGGCCGAGCCGGACGTGCAGGCCGGTCTCCTCGGCGGCCTCGCGTACGGCGGCCACGGCGGGGTGCTCCCCGCGCTCGAGCTTGCCCTTGGGGAACGACCAGTCGTCGTATGCGGGCCGGTGCACCAGCAGCACCTGCTTGCCCTTGCGAGTGACGACCACGCCGGCAGCGTGCACGTCCCGTGGCTGCGGCATGCCGCTAGTGTCACACCACAGGGTGACCAAGAGGAGAACGCGTGCTCAACCGGTGGTCGGTGGTCGTCGTGGCCGTGACCCTGGTGGGGCTCCTCGCCGGCGGCGTTCTCTGGTGGAAGATCGCCGACACCACCGAGTTCGAGCAGGCGGTCGGGCTGGCGCCATCGGGCGCGGATCGGCTGGCATGGACCGACTGGCGAGCGGTCCGCTCCGAGCTGGGCGCCGACCTCTCGGCCTCGTCGTCCAGCGACCAGGTGGACGAGTTCCTCGCTGAGGGCTTCGACGCCGACCTGACCTCCACCTCGGCGCTGCTGGCATCGGCCCCGGTCCTCCACGAGCGCTTCGGCTTCTCCCCCGCCTCCGTGGAGTGGGAGCTGTTCAGTCAGTCGGCCGAGGGCGCGCTGGTGACGCTCCGGCTGCCGGAGTCGGCCGACTTCGACGACCTCGCCGACGGGCTCGAGGAGCTCGGCTACACCCGTCCCGACGACGAGGACGGGGTCTGGCGCGGAGGGTCGGACCTCCTCGCGGGGATCGGCCCGGACCTCACGCCGGAGCTGCAGCACATCGCCCTCGACCCCGAAGAGCGGTTGGTGCGCACCTCCGACACCGCGGACTACCTCGCCACCGCGCTCGAGGACACCGGCGAGCAGGACGAGGCCGTCGACCAGGTGGTCGAGGCGTCAGGCGAGCCGCTGTCCGCCGCCGTGTACGCCGGCCCGCAAGCCTGCCGGGAGCTGGCGATGTCGTCGGCCGACCCAGCCGACCAGACTCTGGCCGACCAGCTGGTCGAGGACGCGGGCGAGGTCAACCCGCTGACCGCGTTCGCGATGTCCGCCCAGCCGGGCGGCGTACGCGTGGTGCTGGCCTTCGAGGACGACGACCAGGCCCGGACGAATGCCGATTCCCGAGCGGTCCTGGCCCGCGGCCCGGCACCCGGGCAGGGCGGTGAGTTCGCCGACCGGTTCCGGGTCGGACAGGTCACCGCGCAGGGCGACCTGGTGACGATGGAGCTGGAGCCCGTCGAGGGCCAGTTCGTGCTCTCGGACCTGAGCTCGGGCCCGGTGCTGTTCGCGACCTGCTGAGGCTGCCCGCCGAGGTGACGGGAGCTGCTCAGGGCTCGCTGGGCGGGCGTGGTGCGACGCCGAGGATCTTGTCGATCTCGTCGAGGGAAAGGGGCTCGTCCGACTCGCTCGCGGCGATGATGAGATTCGTCGTGAGCTCCACTTCGCCGAGGAGGTCTGAGTCCTCGAGCGTGACGTCGAACTGATCGTGCAACGCTCTCCCTCTCGCAACGTTCTGAACAGCAGGCAGTGCCCCCGCTTTCAAGACTGCCCTATGGCCGCCAGGAACAAACGCCCCAGTATCAAATTGACCCGTTCGGGTGATCGACCTCTCACCCGAACGGTAACGGGGCCCCACCCGTCTGGGTGGGGCCCCGCCGAAAGCTCAACGTGGGAACAGGTGCTGTCCCCGGCTTTCTGTCCGCGTCAGAGGGCGCGGACGTTCTCCGCCTGCGGGCCCTTGGGACCCTGGGTGACGTCGAACTCGACCTTCTGGTTCTCGTCGAGGGACTTGTAGCCCTGCGACTGAATCGCCGAGTAGTGAACGAAGACGTCGTCGCCGCCGTCCTCCTGTGCGATGAAGCCGAAACCCTTCTCGGCGTTGAACCACTTCACGGTGCCCTGAGCCATTGCGCTCAATTCTCCTTCGTCGGGGCGAGAGTCGCCACTTCGGCGACCCGCATCAGATGCGGTGACACGTCGCTTCCGACTTGCGTGACTGGAGGACACACATGAGAAACGCCGTTGGATCACAAACTCCGCGGGCGTCAGACCTGCTGGAACTTGCACCTGTTGCGAGGACGACATTACCAAGGTGGCCGGGGAACGTAACCTTCCGCGGTGGGGTTTCTCGTGAGATGGGCCGGAAACGTCTCGATGCACCCGCGTGACGGGCAGGTGACCACGCACCCGCTCACTGCAGGGCAGCGGTCAGCCGCATGACGTTGTCGACGTACTTCGGGCCCCAGCGGCGGCGCCGCCAGTCCTCCAGGGTCAGCTCCGCCGAGATCGCCCGGTAGGCGTCCTGGACCTCCGACAACCCGGCCACCACGCCGGTCCCGGTGAGCATCAGGACCACCTCGTAGTTGAGGGCGAAGGACCGCATGTCCATGTTGCTCGAGCCGATCACCGCCAGGGAGTCGTCGACCGTGAAGTGCTTGGCATGGAGCACGAAGGGCTCGGGGTACAGCCAGATCCGGACGCCGGCGGTGAGCAGGGCGTCGTAGTAGGACCGCTGGGCGTGGAAGACCATGAACTGGTCGGCGGTCGCGCTCACGAACAGCTCGACTTCGACCCCGCGCTGGGCGGCGGTGGTGACGGCGTACAGGAGCGACTCGTCGGGCACGAAGTACGGGCTGGTCAGCGAGAGCCGCCGCTCGGCGGCGTACAGCATGCTGTTGAACAGCCGCAGGTTGTTCTCGGTGGTGAAGCCGGGCCCGCTCGGCACGACCTGGGCGCCGGCCGCCACACCGTCCCCGGGGTCGGCCGCGGGCGCCTCCCGCTCGACGGTCTCGCGCACGTCCTCGCGGGTCTCGCTGTGCCAGTCGGTCGCGAAGACGACATTGAGCTGGCGCACGGCGGGCCCACGGACCCGGACCATGAGCTCCACCCACTCGCGCCCGATCTTGTGGTTCTTCGGCTTGTTGTAGCCGGGTTCGGTCAGGTTCTGCGAGCCGGTGAAGGCGACCCGGCCGTCGACCACGAGGATCTTGCGGTGGTTGCGCAGGTCCGGCCGCCGGATGTCGCCCTTGAACGGCCGGATGGGGAGCATCGGCGCCCAGCGGATCTTGGTCGCCTCCAGGCGCGCGACGAACTCCTTGTAGCCGGGGATCCCGCGCGAGCCGAGATGGTCGAACAGGAACCGTACGTCGACGCCCCGCTCGGCGGCCGCCGCGAGCGACTGGAAGAACGGCGCGGTCAGGTCGTCCCACGCCGAGATGTAGAACTCCACGTGCACGAAGCGCTCGGCCCGGTCCACCTCCTGACGCATGGCGTCGAGGCAGCCGGCGTAGTCGGTGATGATCTCGACGGCGTTCCCGGACTCGAGCGGGAGCGCACCGAGGTTGCGGTTGAGCTGGGCCAGGCCGAGCAGCCCGGGCGTCGCTCCCTCCACCGGATGGTCGTCGCTGTCCGGCGCCGCCTCGAGGGCGGCGATCACCTGCTCGTTGACCTGGGCCTGCCAGTCCCGGCGCTTGCGCCCCACCGACGTCCGCCCGAACAGCAGGAAGATGAGGAACCCGAAGTAGGGCAGGACCAGCACGAGGATCAGCCACGCCATGGCCGTCGACGGCTTCCGGCTGCCGGGGAAGACGCCCAGGGCGAGCAGGCAGATCACGACGTTGAAGACGACCAGCAGCGCCCCCAGCACTGCCGGTAGCCAGGTGGACAGCGAATCGGGCATCGCGTCGGACGCTAGGCGGGTGAGCGCCCCGCGAGGCTCACCTGTCTCGGGTGAGTCGCGTGCCGCGGGTCGGTGGTGGGCTCGTCGTCGCCATGAGACGAGCGAGGTGCCGATGAGCGACACTCCGGCGGTGGTTCCAGCACCCAGTGGGTTGCCCAGGAGCTTGCTGATCCTGCTCGGCCTGGCCTCCGCGACGATCGTGATCGTCGGGATGAGGAGCCTCCAGGACCTGATCGGCCCGGTGTTCCTGGCCCTGGTCCTGACCATCGTCATGCATCCGATCCGGCGGTGGGTCTCGAGCAAGGTGCCGGACTGGGTGGCCACGATCGTGTGCCTGGTCGCGCTGTACGCCGTGCTGCTGGGGCTGGCGTTCTCGGTGGCCATCTCGGCGGCCCGGTTCGCCACGCTGCTGCCGACGTACCAGTCTCAGTTCGAGAACCTGATCGCCGACGCGACGTCCTGGCTGCACGACATGGGCGTGGACCAGAAGCAGATCGAGGCGATCGCCAACTCCTTCTCCCTGTCGGACCTCGGCGGGCTGATCACCGGACTCCTCAGCGGGGCCGTCGGCATCGTGTCGGACCTCGCGTTCATCATCGCCCTCGGCCTGTTCATGACGATCGACGGTCGCGCGTTCCCGAAGCACCTGGCCCGGGCCGCCGCCGCCCGGCCGGCCCTGATCGGGGCGCTCCGCGACTTCGCCGGCGGAACTCGTCAGTACCTCTGGGTGTCGTCCGTGTTCGGCCTGATCGTGGCGGTGCTCGACACGATCGCGTTGTTCGTGCTGGACATCCCGGCCCCGCTGCTCTGGGGACTCCTGGCGTTCCTGACCAACTACATCCCCAACATCGGCTTCATCATCGGCCTGATCCCGCCGGCCATCCTCGGCCTGCTCGAAGGCGGACCCGGGCTGATGCTCGCGGTGATCGCGGTCTACTGCGTGCTCAACGTGGTCATCCAGTCCGGCATCCAGCCCAAGGTGGTGGGCGACGCGGTCGGGCTCTCGACGACGCTGACCTTCGTGTCGCTGGTGTTCTGGGCATGGGTCATCGGGCCGATCGGGGCGCTGCTCGCGATTCCGCTGAGCCTGCTCATCAAGGCCGTGTTCATCGACGCCGACCCCGCCAACAAGTGGCTCGTGCCGCTCGTCTCGAACACCGACGCTCGCGACGAGCCGGACGTCACTCCGGGAACGTGACCACCTCGACGATGTCGACACCCATCGAACGCAGGTGGTTGATCACCCCCTGCAGCTCCTCCTGGTCGCTGAGCTCGCCGGTCAGGGTGGTCTGCCGCTGAGGACGAGAGGTGAGCGCCGGGAAGACACTGGTGAACTCGTCCGAGAGCTCGGCGTCGACGCGGATCAGGATCTTCGTCATTCCGCTCCCGTCTCTGGTCCCCTGCCAATGACAGTAGGGCGGAAGCGGCCGACAGCGTTCACGAGATACGGGTGAGGCTGCACTCCGCGGCGATCCGGAGGCTTGGCGTCATAGCCCGGACGTCCGGCCTTCACCGCACCACAGAACGCACCGCCCGATCTCGCAAGGAGCACCACCGATGGCCACGCTGACCGTATGGAAGTTCGACACCCAGAACGGCGCAGACGAGGCGTCGGAAACTCTTCAGGGCCTGGCGAAACAGAACCTGATCGTGCTGCACGACGCCGCCACCGTGTCGTGGGAACAAGGCAAGAAGAAGCCGAAGACCAGGCAGCTCGCCAGCACCACCGCGGCCGGAGCTCTCGGCGGATCCTTCTGGGGACTGCTGTTCGGCCTGATCTTCTTCGTCCCCCTCCTTGGTGCGGCGATCGGCGCGGCGACCGGCGCCCTGGCGGGATCCCTGACCGACGTCGGGATCGACGACGGCTTCATCAACAAGGTGCGTGACCAGATCACGCCGGGCACGTCGGCGCTGTTCGTGATGTCGTCGGATGCCGTCATCGACAAGGTGAAGGCCGCGTTCGCCGAGCACGAACCGTCCGAGCTGATCTTCACCAACCTCAGCAACGAGCAGGAGAACGCGCTCCGCTCGGTCTTTGCCGAGTGAGCACGCGTGCGACGGAAGGGGAGGTTCGGTGCCTGACCTGACGGTGTGGCTCTACAACACACCCCTGGGCGTCGACGCCGGCGAGCTTCGGCTCAAGCGGCTGGTCGAGCAGGAAGTGCTGCGGGTCCACGACGCGGCTGCCGTCATCTGGATGCCCGGCGCCGAGGAACCGAAGGTCCGGCGCCTGCAGCACGGTGCGGGCAAGGCCGCCGGCAAGGGATCGATCCTGGGCGGCCTGATCGGGCTCGTCGTCCTCGCCCCGGCGGTCGGAGCGGCTGCGGGAGCCGCCGCGGGCGCGGTCGTGCACCGACTCCGGTCGGCCGGTATCGACGACGACGTCGTCGACCGGATCCGGGAGGAGGTCCAACCAGGCACGTCGGCCCTGCTGGTGCTCAGCAGCGACGTGGACGCAGCGAGGCTCCGCCCGCTGCTGGCACACCGGGAGGCGACGTTGTTGCATGCCGAGCTGAGCGAGGACGCACCCGCGGTGCTCCGCGAGCTGCTCGAAGAGACCTGAGATTCCGTCCGCCCCACCCTCGGGCGAGTCATACTCAGTCAACAGGACCGTGGGAGCGCGCGCCGGAGAGGGACCGGCCGCGCTGGCGGAGGGAGCGAAGGGCATGGGACCGGGCCCAGACCGGCTCCGGCAGGTCGGCGTACGGCCGGCGGAGCGGAGCATCGGCGTCGCAGCCGAGCGCGGCTACCTGCCTCGACCGGGGCTGAGGTGGTTCTTCGACGCCGTCGCGAGCACGCCGGTCAGCACCATCGTCGCGCCCGCCGGCTCGGGAAAGACCGCCGCCGCCGCCGAGTGGTCCGAGCGCGCTCGGGCGGCTGGGGTCGAGGTGCACTGGGTCCCGGTCGACGACGTCGACCGGCTCGCAGCGCGGCTCCAGCCTGCGGCCGGCCCACCGTCCGTCGTGGTGGTCGACGACGCCCACCGGTTGCCTGCCGCGGCCGTCGAGCTGCTGCGTCGCCTCCTGACCGAGTCCCCCGACAGCGTGCGGATCCTGCTGCTCGCGCGCCACCATCTCGGCTTCGTCCCGGCGTCCCTCGCCCTGGACCGTCGGGCCCAGAGCCTGGGCGCGGCCGACCTCCGGATGCCGCCGAACGAGGCCGAGGCGCTCGTCCTCCAGCGGCACCCCGAGATCGACGACGGGGACCTCGAGCGCGTGGTCGACCAGGGCGACGGCTGGGCCGCGGCCCTCGTGCTCGCGAGCAACACCCTGCGCGCCTCTGGCAACAGCGACCCGCTCGCGCGGGACGCACGGGTGGCGCTGACCGCGGTCACCCGGGCGACGATCGACTACCTGGCCGACGAGGTGTTCGCCGACTTCCCGGCCGCACTCCAGCAGGTGCTGCTGGCGACCTGCCACGAGCCGGTGGTGACCGCCGAGGGTGCGATCGTGATGTCCGGGATCCCGTCGGCAGGGTCGTTGCTCGAGCAGGCAGCCGAGGACGGCCTGCTGATCACCCGGACCGACGGCTCGGCCGACCACCGCCCGGGCTGGCGCTACCACCCGCTGCTCGTCGAGCTCCTGCGTCAACGCACGGCGCCGGGCGGCCCCCACTGGCCACTGCTGACGCATGCACACGAGCGCGCGGCGCGTCACTACCGCCGGCTCGGGGACGGCGCCCTCGCGCTCCACCACGCCGGCCTGGCCGAAGACATCAACCTGCAGCTCCTCGTCCTGCGCGAGTTCACGCCGCAGCTGCTGGCGACCGGGCACGCCGGGCTCGTCGCGGCGGCGCTGCGCCGGGTGCCCGACGGGGTGCGCGACAACCTGCCGGCGCTCAGCGCACTCGAGGCGCAGGTCCTGCGCAGCCTGCGGCGGTACGACGCCGCCAAGGCGGCCGCCGACCGCGCGCTCGCGCAGCGGCCTCCCCGTGGCGACCGGCACCCCGACCGCGAGCTGCAGGCTGACCTGGCCATCCTCGAGGTGTGGCAGGCCAGACGGGGCTGGCGCCCGGCCACCGCTGCGGTCAGCCACGCCGCCGACGCCCTGGGTTGCCGGCACCACGCCGGCGACCGCACCGCCACCCACGACACCTCGGGCATCTCCCCGCTCCGCAGCGCCTGGCTGATGCTGGACCTCGCGGGGCTGCAGCTCTGGGCCGACGACCTCGACCTGGCCGACGTACACGCGCATGCCGCAGGCGCCTACGCCCAGGAGGTCGAGCTGCCGCGCCTGACGTGTGCGGTGCTCGCACTCCGGGCCTCCCTCGAGCTGGCGACCTCCGCCTACCAGAGCGCGTCGGGCTCGGCCAGCGCGTGCCTGGCCGTGCACGAGCAGGCGATGCTGGCCCCCGACGCGACCCGCTCCCGGGCGTTCCTGGTGCGCGCGTGGTCGCGCTTCCAGGCTCTCGACCTCGACGGAGCCGAGCAGGACCTCGCGGCCAGCGCCGCCGGGCCTCGGGAGTCCCTCGACCCGTTCGACGTCGTCTACGGCCGACTGCTCGAGGCGAACCTGCTGATGGCCCGCGGGGCCGCGGGCGCGGCCCGTCGGCTGCTCGACGCGCGGGGTGCGATGCCCACGCCGTTGCCGGCGTACGTCGACCGCATGTGGCGGCTGGCGCGACTGCAGGTGGCGGGCCGGCTCGCCGACATGGGTGCTGTCGACGCCGAGGCGAACGGGCTGCGCGCCGCCGGCTTCCGAGGCGACGCGACCCTCGTGCGTGCCCTCGAGCTCGGCCTCGGGGGCAGCGAGCGGGCGGCGATCCACAGCCTGGAGGCCCTGCTCGTCGAGCCGGACCTCTACCCCGTGACCGCCGCGTCGGCTGTCGTGGGCCGGGTCGCGCTGCTGCACCGCCTCGGCACCGCCGCCGAGATGCACCGCGCCCAGGAGCTGGTGCCCGACATGTTGTCGAGGCTCGCCCCCCAGCGGCTGGTGTGGGTGCTCGCGATGGGCCTCCTGCTGTCGCCGGACTTCACGGACCTGCTGACCACCGAGGTCACCCGCCCCGACGGGCACCCGTTCGCGGATGAGGCGCTGGCGGCTCTCGACTCCTACCAGAGCCACCAGCCGGAGGTCAGCATCCGCCAGGGCCAGGGTCCGCTGCGCCGCCGCGAGGCCGACGTGGCCTGGCCCGCCGGCCTCACCGACCGCGAGGTCGACGTACTCCGCGAGCTGGCGCTCGGAGGCACCAACGCGGCCATCGCCCACGCGTTGTTCGTCAGCGACAACACCGTCAAGACGCACCTGGCGTCGATCTACCGCAAGCTCGACGTCGACAGCCGCGCCGGCGCCCTGACAGCGGCCCGCGAGCTGCACCTCCTCTAGCACGGCCCACGCCTCCGTCGCGTTGGCCCGTTCCGGGTGACCCGACGGCGACCTGTCGGTTCCTAGAGTCCCGTGGAGGGCGAGGGCGTCGACCCGCGCCCAGAGAGGGGAACAGCCATGAGCACAGCGTCATCAGCATCGCTCCCACGAGGAGACCACGGGCGGAGCATGGGCGTTCGGCGTCGTCACGTTCGCCGGGGTCATGCTGGTCACGGTCGCGACGTTCCAGATCCTCGAGGGCATCGCCGCCATCGCGAAGGACGAGGTGTTCGTCGCGGGCATCGACTACGTCTACAAGTTCGACGTCACGACGTGGGGCTGGATCCACGTCGTCCTCGGCGCCATCGGCCTGGCCACCGGCATCGGCCTGCTCGCCGGCCAGACGTGGGCCCGGATCACCGGCATCGCGCTGGCGGTCGTCGGTGCCCTGGCCAGCTTCGCCTTCCTGCCGTACTACCCCCTGTGGAGCATCCTGGTCATCGCCTTCTACATCCTCGTCATGTGGGCGCTGACGACGCAGCTCCGGCGTAGCTAGGAGCGCCGTACGGCAGATCACCCGCGCCTCACCCTCACCGGGTGAGGCGGCCTCTCCAGCGCCACCCCTACGTTCGAAATCGGGACGGTAGGACGTCCCGATTTCGGGGAAGCGGCTTCGGCGGCCTCCGCGGCCAGCCAGCCGTGGAGCCCTCCGCTCGTCGTCGGGAGCGGAGGGAGGCGGCATGACCTCGACCAGGGTGCCCAAGACAGACGTCGCGCAGACCGCCGGGCGGGCGCAGCCCGCGTCCGATGGCGACCTGCACGGACCTTCCCACTCGGTACCCCGACTACCGCGCGTGTACGTGCCGCGCGCACGGCTCTGGCAGCGCCTGGACCTGGCGACGCAGAGTCCCCTCACCCTGCTGGTGGCGCCAGTCGGCGCGGGGAAGACGCTCGGCGTCAGCGGCTGGTTGCGCCGCACGGGCAGGTCCGAGGACGCCGTCTGGATCCACGCCGACCGCACCTGGAGCCCCGAGCGGGTGCTTGCCCAGATCGAAGGCCGCGCGCCGGAGTCGACCGCGGACGGGAACGAGCTGCCCGGGCTGATCGTGGTCGACGACGCGCACGCCCTCCCCCCGGCGACCCTCCGCATGCTCGACACGGCGCTCAACGAGGAGCCGCACCGGCTGCGCATGCTGCTGCTCTCGCGGTGGGACCTGCCTCTGACGAGGCTGGTCCCGGAGCTGCTCGGCAACTTCACCGTCCTGCGCGGCGAGCTGCTGCGGATGGACCCGGCCGAGTCGGCCAGCCTCGTGATCGAGCACGCGCGTTCCGACCACCCCGACGTGCTGCGCGCGGTGATCGAGCGCACCCAGGGTTGGTGTGCGGCCACCGTGCTCACGGCGCGCGCCATCGCCACGTCGCCGGATCCCGTCGACGCCGCCCGCCGCTACCTGTCGGGCACCGCGTCGGCGGCGGACCGCGTGGCCACCGAGGTGTTCGCCGCGCTCCAGCCGCGCGAGCGTCACCTGCTCCTCTGCCTGGCCGGCGAGGAGATCGTGACCTCCTCGACCGCCAGCCACCTCTCGCACGACGCGGGCGCCGACGAGATCCTGGCCGGCCTGGAGACGACCGGCCTGCTGGTGACCCGGGTCCCCGCCCAGCACGCGCCCGAAGGCACCGAGCTCGACGCCCGCGATGCCGAGACCCGCTATCGCATCCACCCGCTCCTGTCCGAGGTGACCCGGCGCCGACTGGTCGCCGGCGGCGTCGACGTCTCCCGCGCCCGGGCCACGGTCGTCCGCGCCGTACGCCTCGACCTCGCCCGCGGCGAGACCTCGCGGGCGTTCACCCGCCTGGTGGCCGTGAACGAGCCGGACGAAGCGGCCCGCGTCCTCGCCGACGAGGGCGTCGGCATGGTGATGCGCGGTCGCGGGACGATGATCTCGGACTTCGTGTCCCGGTTCCCGGCCACGGTGGAGGCGCACCCGAGCGTGTGGTTCCCGATCGCGGTCGATCGCTGGTTCGACAACGACGTCGCCACGGCCGTGCACTGGATGGACCGCATCCTTGCCGAGGGCGAGGACGACGAGGCCTCCTCCGGCCGGCTCGCGTGCGTGCGGCTGATGCGCGCCCGGCTCGGGCTGGAGTCGATGTTCGCGGCCGTCGGGCACGCCCGCCGGGTCATCCTGGTCTCCCACCGCAGCACGAACACCATGCCCGAGCTGCCGCTCCTGCTCACCGAGCTGGCGATCACCCAGAACTGGCTGGGCGACCTCGCTGAGGCGGAGGTCAACCTGACGACGACCATCGGCCTGTGTCGCACCCGAAGCCTCCCCGCGATGGCGATCCTCGCCATGACCCACCTCGCGTTCACCGAGTTCATGCAGGGCCGCGAGCGAGCCTGCCGCGGTGTCGCGACCGAAGCACTCGAGCTGCTCGGCGGCGACATCAGCTGGCAGGCCTACTACGCACCCACCCGGGCCGGGCTCGCCGTCCAGCTCGCGGCGTGGTGCGACCTGCCCTGGGCCACGTCGGACTCCGTGGATGCGCCTGCGGGATCCAGCCCGGTGCACCCGGCCGACCTGTGCACCCGGTTCTGGCTCCGCATGCGCGACGCCCGGCTGGCCCTGCTGACCGGGTCGGTCTCGGACGCGCTGCGCGCGGTGGCGGCGCCGATGGACCTGCCGCCGCTGCCGGACCACCTCCACGTGGTCGTCCTCCTCGAGCGCGCGTTCCTCGGGGCTCTCTCGGGTGACCAGAAGGCCCTCACGTCGGTCCAGGCCGAGCTCGGTGCCCTGGGTGCTCTCGGCGAGGCCGCCCTCGTGCACGGGCTGCACGACGACCTGATGGGCGACCGGCGGAGTGCCGCGGCGCACTTCGCCACGGCAGCCGCTGACGTGTCGTTCTCACAGCCGGCAACGCGGGCGCTGGCACTGACGTGCGAGGCGCAGCTGCGCGACGCGCTCGGGGACCGGGCGACCGCACTGGACTGCATGCGCGAGGCGGCCCTCGCCACGGAGGTACGCCGCAACGCGGTGCCCTTCCTCGGCTGGAGCAGGCAGGGCACGCCCGTCGAAGCACTGCTGAGCCACCTCGAGCGGGTCGCGCCCACACCGTGGGTTCACGAGCTGTCCAAGGCGACCGAGGGCCACCCCGGCATCGCGACGATCTACGCGCCCACGACGGCGACGCCACGCGAGCTGCTGACCAGCATCGAGCCGGTCGTGCGGCCCACACTCAGCCCGCGCGAGCGCGAGGTGCTCAACGAGCTGGCCCGAGGGGCGACGTACGCCGACATCGCGGCGAACCTCTTCGTCTCCGAGAACACGATCAAGACGCACGTGTCCAGCCTGTACGGGAAGCTGTCGGTGAGCCGGCGCAGCGAGGCACTCGCGGTGGCGCGCAACCTCCACCTGCTCTGAGACTTCAGGAGGAGAACGCCAGCATCAGCTGGACGACCGCCCAGATGCCGAGGCCGAGCAGCGTGGCGATGAGGGTGACGAGCGCGACCATGGCGGCCATGCCCTCCACGACGGCGAGGAATCGGCCGGGTCCCAGAGACGGGGCGTGCGGGGCGGGGTGACGAACTGACATTGCCGAGATCCTCTCTGCCACGGAGGGACGGTCCCCCTATACAAGAAGAGACGCATGAACGACGATGCCGGTTGCATCGACCGTCCGGACCACCCGAAAAAGGCGAGGTCCACCCCGCCCCTGCGCAGCACGCTGCCATCGGCGAGACCCACCGAGGAGGCCCTGCATGAGCGATGACGACGGCGCCGCCACGACCGCCGGGCCCGGCCGGGTCCCGGGGTACGGCGTCGGCCCGATGGCCGACCTGGTGGACCACTGGGGGCTGCTGCTGACCTACGGGCTGGTGACCATCGGACTCGGTGTCGTCCTCGCCGCCTGGCCCGACGAGACCCTCAAGGTGGTCGCCATCCTGATCGGCATCCAGCTGATCATCACGGGTGTCTTCCGGATCGTGCTCGCCATCGCGTCGCGTTCGCTGGACACCAGCGCCCGCGCGTTGGTCGGCCTGTTCGGCGCACTCGCGCTCGTGGTGGGTCTGCTCTGCCTGCGCGACCCCGTGCAGACGATCCTGGCGATCGGGATCATCCTCGGCATCTGGTGGCTGGCCGCGGGAGTGATCGACATGATCGGCGCGATCCGCGACGAGGGCTCGACCCGACGGGGCTGGGACCTCGCGATGGGCGCGATCACTGCGCTGCTCGGCCTGTTCCTGCTGATCAACCCCGAGCTGTCGCTGGGCGTGCTGGTGGTCGTCATCTGCGTGTGGCTCTTCGCCTACGGGTTCCTGGCGGTGGTGGCCGCGCTGATGCTGCGCGGCGCGGACCGCGGGGCGTCCACGACGACGGCCTGACCTGCCGCGGCCGGGGTCAGCCTCCGGCAGGGCGCGACCGGAGCGCGTCCCGCAGCCGTTCCAGCCAGGCGAGCACGTGGCGCACCAGCCGCGCGATGTCCTCGTCCTCGGCCAGGACGCGGCCGATCACGGCGGCCACGACCAGGATCCCGGCCGCGCCGACCAGCCAGGTGGTGATGGCCAGGATCAGTCCCAGCCCTCCGAACTGCGACGCGCTGGCGTCGACGTACGCCGGCATGACGAAGTTGGACCCCCAGCTGTAGAGGACCAGGCAGGAGCCGGTGAGCACAGCCGTCGGCGCCAGCCGCAGCCAGCCGACCCGCCCGAAGAGCAGCATCCGCGTGGTCCACCACCAGATCAGGCAGCTCGTCGCGACCTGCAGGACCAGGCGGATCACCGTGGCGTCCTGGAACCCCCGGACCAGGAAGCTCAGTGCCCCGACGAGCTGCAGGGTCAGCAGCCAGCCGATCAGCCACACGAACGAGCGGCGCAGCCCGGCGACGCCGCCGACGTGTGGCCGGTCCCAGACCCGCTCGTACATCCGCTGGATGGCGCGCGCGAAGCTCGTGGCCGAGAAGATCGTGATCAGCAGGCCGATCAGTCCGGTCTGCGCACGGACCTGGTTGGAGTCGACCGTGTCCTGCACCATCTCGGTCGTGTCGGCGTCGATGCCGATCACGTCCTGGAGCCGCTCGGAGATCAGTGCCGTCAGCTCGTTCGGCAGGAAGGCGGCCAGGACCACGAGCACCGGCACCAGCGCCAGCATCGCCTGGGCGGCGATCGCCATCGCCCGGTCGATCAGCTCGATCCGGATCAGGCCCTCGATGATGCTGCGGATCCACCGCACGCTCGCGACCAGCCCTCGGCCGTGCTCGGTCACCCGCTGGCTGAGCGACCGGACGCGAGCGAGCGCCATCGGTGCTGCCTCCCGGTCCGGCTGCCGACCGACAGCGGCAGCGTGTCCCTCAATGTCGCCGCACGGCACCCGCGATCCCTCACCCTCAACGGGTGAACCCGTGGGATCGTGGTTGGTGCCAGCGTCGTCGGAAGGAGGTGGGGTCGATGGCCGAGTGGCGTCGATGGTTGCGCCTGCTCTTCGTGGCGGGCGGAATTCTCCTCGCCTACTTCCTGGTGCCCGTCACGAGCGACCTCGACACCGACGTCGTCGCCCGAGGCGTCGGGGCCGTCCTCGTCCTGACCCTGCTGGCCGTCGCCGTGGTCCGCCAGCTCGTGCTCCACCTCGACCAGACGAAGCGCCGCATCGACGGCCTGATCGTCACGGTCATGACCGTGGCCATCGTCTTCTCCTACGTGTTCTACGCGCTCGCTGTGCACGTGCCCGACCAGTTCGCCGACCTGGACACCCGGCTGGACTCGCTCTACTTCGTGGGGGCCAGCATGGCCACCATCGGGTACGGCGACGTCCACGCCACCGGCCAGCTCGCGCGCGCGCTGGTGCTGGTGCTGATGGTGTTCAACGTCGTGTTCGTCGGGACCGCGGTGGCCCTGATGTCGTCACAGATCAAGCGCGTCGCGAGCACGCGGATGGCGGAGCGCCAGCAGCACACCGACTAGACGGGCTCGCGCGCCACCAGGTCGCGCCGTTGGCCGACGTGCTCCAGCCAGGCCACCAGCTGTCGGTGCACCGCGTCGGCTCCGACCAGCATCCCGGACGGCGCCGGCAGGTCGATGGGCCACACGATCATCGCCCGGTCCTGCCACCCGCCGAGCCCGCCGTGGCAGCCGACGAGGCCTTCGAACGCCGCCACCTCGCCCAGCTCGTCGAGGAGGCTGTTGACGTAGATGTCGGGCGCCTCGGGCATCAGCGCGGCCCTGCAGCACGAACTCCGGGGCCTCCGGTCCGAACCGGGCGAGCGGGTCGTCGCCGACCACGACTCCCTCGCGGACCCGGTGCTCACCGGTCGCCCCGATCACCACCGGCCCGTGGTCGGCGGTGTCCACGACGGCGAACGCGATCCCGGGATGGGCGACCAGGCCCGGCACCAGTGCCGGGAACCTGGCCGTCAGGTCGTCGAGGTCCAGCCGTCGGGACTCACCGGCCACGTAGATCAGTCCGAGGTTCCCGGAGCCGAAGACGAGGAACGTGTCGGTCTCGTCCGCCGAGGTGCCCGTCCGCTCCCGCTCGGCCGCGGCCTGCCGAGTGGCCGACTCGAAGGTCTGCTCGGTCAGCCGGTCGGACGCCTTGCCGAACGCCCGGCCCATGACCGAGTCGGTCGAGCTCGAGCCCGCGATCATCGAGTTCAGGGCCCCACTGCCCTCGGCATTGGTCTCCGACGCGACGGTCTCGGTGTCCGAGAGCCGGCGTACGACCGCGGCGAGGTCCTCGCCGTACCGGTCGGCGAAGACGGCACCCTGCGACTGGCCGTGGTCGGACAGCACGACGAGGTGGTACTTCCGCGGCGCCACCGCCGCCACCGCCTCGAGCTGGGCCAGCACCGCGTCGATCCCCTCCAGTGCCGCGAGCGACTCCGGCTGCATGATCCCGGCATGGTGGGCGACCGCGTCGTAGTCGACGTAGTCGACGTAGACCGAGCGCCGCCCGCGCAGCATCGCGTCGGCCACCAGGTTGGTGTTCAGGTCACGCATCACGCCGCTCAGCGCGGCCCGCTCCCCGGCGAACCCCCAGCCTCGGTGCACGCGCGGCCGCACGTCGCGGCGGATCGCGCGCGAAGCCTGGAAGCGCTCGCGGGCGATCTCGCTGAACGTCCGGGACATGCTCCGCGCCATGCCGCCGGGGCGGGCCAGGAACCCGGAGATGGCGAGCCGGGCCTCCCGGGTCTCCTGGGTGCGCTGGACCGCGCTCATCGTTGCGTACGCCGTGGGCGCGTCGCCGGTGAACAGGTTGCTGACCGACACCCCGTCGTCGACGAGCAGCCCGCGCCCGTCCGAGTGCCGTGCCTCGATGGCGGCGGCGTCGGCGGGCTTGTTGGCGACGTACACCCGACCCTCGGCACGGTCGACCCACCGGAAGGCGGGGATCCCCTCGATGGTGCCGTGCAGGATGCCCATCTGGCTGGCCGGCGTGGTGGCCGGCAGCTTGGGCCGCCACTCCTCCATCCGGTGCGACCCGGTGCGGATCCATCGCGACAGCGTCGGCAGGGTCCCGGCGCGCACGCCCCAGTCGAGGACCGGGAACGGCACCCCATCGGCCTGGACGAACACGATGCCGGGCACGTCCGGGTCCTCCAGCGCGGGCGGGCGCTTGCGCCGGGCACCGCGCAGCAGGCTGGCGGTGACGGCGTCGTCGGTGCCGGCGGTCGCGACCCAGACGAACAGCGTCGAGACCGCGGCGACCACCCAGGACGCGACGAACGTTGCCCAGACCGGCGCTTCCTCCTCGGTCGGGGTGGCCGCGAGGACGACCCAGATGACCGCCGTCTGCCCGAACAGGCCGATCAGTATCGCGCCGACCCAGCCGAGGGTGGCGGCGATGCCGACCAGGATCGGGCGCAGGATGCCGCCGATCACGAAGATCAGGACGGCGACGAGCAGTGCCCTCCTGAAGTCACCGACGTCGAAGTCGGGAACGATCCACGACGCGACGACCAGCCCGAGTGTCGCGCCGACCAGGCCCACCAGGGCGCGCCCGAGGTCTCCCCATCTGAGCTTGACACCGGGCACGGTCGCCAGCATGCGGATGCCGGGAACGCCGCGGTTGGTCCGTAACGGGTGATCCCCGGGCGAGACGCCGACGGGGAGCGTCGGCGTCGCGGAGAGGGGGCGCCGGATGGGCGAACAGGCTGCCGAGCGGACGTCGTCACGGCGTTGGGTCTCGCTGTCCGCCACGTGCATGGCCGCAGGACTCGTCTGGCTGGCCTTCGCCGACCTCGGCGTCGCCATCCCGACCATCGCCGACGACTTCAACGCCGACCTCTCCACCCTGCAGTGGGCGAACAACGCGTTCAGCCTCACGACGGGCGCGCTCGTCATCGCGGCCGGGAAGTTCGGCGACATCTTCGGCCAACGCCGGATCCTGGTGATCGGGATCGTGCTGTTCGCGGCGTTCTCCGTCGTCGCCGCCCTCGCTCCCGGCCTCGACGTACTCATCGCCGGTCGTGCCCTGATGGGCGTCGGCGCCGCGGCCATCCTGCCGGCCACCCTGGCCCTGATCCCGGTCCAGTTCTCCGGCGCCGCGCAGCTCACGGCGTTCGGGGCGTGGCAGGCCGTGGCGTGGGGAGGCCAGGCCGTCGGGCCCGCGATCGGCGGCGTGATCACGGACACCCTCGGGTGGGAGTACCTCTTCTGGCTGAACCTGCCGCTGGCGGCCGTCGCGGTCGATCCTGATCCGCGTCGCGACCCCGGAGAGCAAGGTCGCCGGCATGTCGCGGACGATCGACTGGGCGGGACTGGTGACGATCGGGCTGGCCGTGTTCGCGCTGCTCTACGCGCTGACGGAAGGACCATCGGTCGGCTGGGGCGACCCGCTGGTGGTCACCCTCCTCCTCGGCGCGGTCGTGCTGGCCCTGGCCTGGGTGACGATCGAGCGGCGGGTGGCCGCGCCGCTGGTCGACCTGCGGCTCTTCGCGCTCCGGGCGTACGACGCCGCCCTCACCGCGAACCTCACGATGAACCTGGCGTTCGCCGGCCTGAGCTACCTGCTGGTGCTGTGGCTGCAGAACGTGCGCGGGTTCGACGCGGTCGAGGCCGGCCTGCTCATGCTCCCCGCCACGGTCGGCATCTTCGCCTTCATCCCGCTCGGCGGCCGGTGGCAGAAGCGGTCGGGCGGCCGCTCCCCCGTGCTGGTCGGGCTGCTGGTCATGAGCGCCGGCCTGGGGATCCTCGGCTTCCTCAGCGGCGACTCGGGCCTGTGGCTGATGGCCGTCGCCCTGGTGGTCATCGGCCTCGGGCTGGGGCTGCTGTCCACCCCGATCTCGGACACGGCCGTGGGCCAGGTCCCCGCCGAGCTCGCCGGCGCCGCGGCCGGGGTCTTCAAGATGTCGAGCATGGTGGGTGGCGCGCTCGGCGTCGCCGTACTCACGGCGTTCGCGCGCGGGTTCGTCGAGGACGACGTCAGCGCCGCCACGAAGGCGGCCCAGATGGACGGGGACGACATCGACCAGGCACACCGGGCGCTGGTGAACTCCTCGTCCTTCCAGGACGCCCTGTCGAGCCTCCCCGCGGGGCTCCGGCAGAAGGTGACGGAGGCGGCCACCGACGCCTTCTCAGCGGGGGTCGCTGATACGATGCTGGTCACGGCCGGTATCGGCCTGATAGCCACGGGCATCGTCTGGACCCTGTGGCCGCGGAACTCTTCGGGCGGGCCCGCCGCCTGACCGTGTCTTTCCTCACGCATGGCCCTCGCCAGCCGATAGGCAACGTAACGTGGTCGCGACCCTTCTCGGGCCGGCCTCCCTTTCGGCCGGCAGGACTCAGGACTTCATGACACTACCTCGCAACGACCACACCGATCCCTGCCGCGCCCTCGCCGACTCCCGGGCAGCACCCGCACCACCCCCGCCTGCGGGCGGTCGTGCGCCGAGTGTCGATGACGCATGCTCCTCGCCTGCGTCATCCCGGGCAGCCTGTTCTACGTCACCCTCCTCGTCGCAGGGGTCTGGGTGGCCATGGGCGTCGCGCTGGCCTGGTCGTACGGCGCGATCGCGTGGCGCGCGCTCACCGGGCGGCGTACGTCGGGCCTGCTGGTCCTGGTCGCCATCGTGATGACGGGCCGCACCGCCGTCGCGCTCGCCGCCGACAGCACCTTCCTCTACTTCCTCCAGCCGATCATCAGCGACGGCGTCGTCGCGACGACGTTCCTGCTGTCGCTGACGACGGCCCGGCCGATGGTCGCCCGCCTCGCCGGTGACTTCTACCCGATGGACCACGAGCTGCACCTGCGGCCGCGGATCCGGCGACTGTTCACCCAGCTCACGGTGTTCTGGGCCGCGCTCTGCCTCGGCAAGGCGCTGCTGACCCTGTGGCTCCTGGAGTCGCAGTCGCTGGAGACGTTCGTGCTCGCCAAGGAGCTGTCGGGGCTGTCCCTCAACGTGCTCGCCGCCGGCGTGACGATCGTGGCCGCCCTGGGCGTGCTGCGCAAGGAAGGCCTGCTCCACCCCGTTCCGGTCGCCGCCTGAGCCGCGCCCGGAACGAGGCGGCGTTCAGGCTGCGCTGCCCGCGAACGACGCCGCGACCGCGCGTTCCGCGACCAGACCCGAGACCGCGCCGCACAGCTGCGCACGGGCGTCCAGGGCCGACCACCAGCCGGCGACCGGCACCCCGTCGGGCCGGACCAGCACTGCGCCCTCCGATCCCAGCCCGAGCGATCGGGCGACGATCGGCTCCACCGTCACGACCGTGACCGGCACCGCGCACCGGAGCGCCCGCGCCGCCGCCTGCCACGCGCGCACCCCGCTCGAGAACAGGGTCAGGCCCTCCCCCACCAGGTCGAGGGTCGAGGTGACTCCCGGCTCCGTCCACACGTGCCGGATCCGGCCGCCCAGGTCGACGTCCACCTCGGTGGCGGCGCCGCGCCGGGAGCCCATCGGGTCGGCGGAGCGGGCCACGTTGTGGGCCGCGTGCGGCCGCCGCTCGGCCTCGTAGGTCGCGAGCAACGACTCCGGCGCCCAGCCGCGCTGGACCCAGGCCAGCTTCCAGCCGAGGTCGTAGCCGCTGGCGATGGCCGTGTTGAGGCCGGTGCCGCCGCGCGGGGTCACCCGGTGGGCGGCGTCGCCGACGATGAACACGTTCCCGCTGGAGAACCGCTCGGCCAGCTGGGCCGCGGCGCTGAAGTGTCCGGTGCGCTCGATCCGCACGTCGAGGTCGGGCACGCCGGCGACCCGGCGTACGACGTCCTCGAGCTCGGCCGTGCTCGGGTCGCTGGACGGGTCGATCGCGCTACCCGGCTGGAAGCCCAGCTGCCACCTGTCGCCCTGTCCTGCGGGCAGCAGCACAGCTTCCGCTCCGGGCTCGCTCGTGAAGTACAGCAGGTGGCGGTGCTCGCCGAGCACCTCCCAGAGCGGCGCGCGGAACTCGATCCGGAAGCCCTCGAACAGGTCGGTCGGCCCCACCATCTCGATGCCGAGCGCGCCGCGCACGACGCTGCGCGCTCCGTCGGCGCCGACCACCCGGTCCGCGGCGATGGTGCGCACGCCCGTCGACTCGTGCACGGTGACCGTGGCTCCGGCGCCGGTCGACGCCACGTGCTCGACCGTCACGCCGCGGCGGAGCGTCACGCACTCGTACGTCGCCACGTGCTCGAGCAGGACCGCCTCGAGATGGTCCTGGGCCACGCACGCCGGCGCGCTCGGGCTCAGCACCCGGCTCTGGGCGGACGTGGGCACGCCGACCTCGATCTCGGTGCCCTCGCCGGCCCGGGCCGCCGTCGGCATCTCCAGCATGGTCATCTCGACCTCGTCAGCGCCTGCGCGCACCAGGTCCTCGAGCCCCCACGAACGCAGGATCTCCATCGTCCGCAGGCTCAGCACGGTCGCCCGCGGCATCGGCGAGCCCGACGGCCGCCGCTCCAGGAGCAGGACGTCCACGCCGGACCGGGCCATCGCAATCGTGGCCATGAGGCCGGCGGCGCCGGCCCCCACGACCACCACCTCGTGATGCTTCATCTTCGTCACCTTTTCATCAGACAGTATGTCTTTCATGAGACATAGTGTCTTTCATGCGACGGGATGTCAATCGAAATGTGAGAGGATGCGCGAGTGGCTACGAGGAAGTACGAGCAGCGGGCCCGCGCCGACCACGCCGAGCAGACCCGGCGCCGGATCCTGGATGCGGTCGCCGAGCAGATGCGGACCTCACCCACGGACCCCGTGAGCCTGGACAAGGTGGCGCAGGCAGCAGGGGTGGCCCGCTCGACGATCTACGTGTCGTTCGGCTCGCGTGCCGGCCTGTTCGACGCGTTCGCCGAGGAGCTCTGGGAGCGCGGAGGCCTCGCGGAGCTCCAGGCGGCGGTCGCCGATCCCGACGTACGCCGGCACCTGCGCGACGGCATCCTCGCGGGGTGCCGGATGATGGCCACCGACCGCGAGCTCTACCGCGTGCTGTTCTCGATGTCCCAGATCGACGCCGACTCCGTCGGCGGGGCGGTGGCCACGAGGGAGCACAACCGCAGGGGCGGCATGCTCCACCTCGCACGCCGACTCTCGAAGGAGGGCGTGCTGCGCGACGACGTCACGGTCAAGCAGGCGGCGAACCTGCTCTGGGTGCTGACCAGCTTCGAGTCGTTCGACCTGCTCCACACCGGGCAGGGGCTCTCGGTGGCCGCGACGGCCGACCTGCTGGCGACGACCGCCGAGCGGGCACTCTGCCGCTGACGGTCACTGCTGGCCGCCCGAGCGGCCGACGAGTCAGCTGGCCTGGGTCGAGGCCGGGTGGGCGACGACGTTGCCGCCGAAGCCCGGGCGCTCGAGCGTCTCGAGCTGCTCGTGGAAGAAGCCGACGAGGTGGTTGCGGACCTGGCCCTCGTACTCGGACAGGCGGCTCACCTCTCCGTCGAGCTCGGCGCGGCGCTGCTCGACGTCGCGCAGCGTCTCGGTGCGCACCCGCTCGAGCTCCTCGCGCTGCTCGGCCTCCATGGCGGCGAGCGCCTCCTCGCGGGCGTGCACCTTCTTCAGCGCGCCCGAGATGACCTCGGCTGCCTCGGCGCGCGCCGAGGCCAGCGTCTGCTCGGCCTCGTCACGTGCCTCGACGACCAGCGCCTCGGCGTCGCGCGTGGCGATCTCGAGCAGGCGCGTGGCGTTGTGCGAAGCCGTCGTCACGGCGTCCTGGACGACGGGCGCCGGCACGGCCGCCGGCACCGGCGCGGGCGCGGCGGCAGCCGCGCGCACCTCGGCCAGGACCTTGGTCAGCTCGTCCTCGAGCGCGCGCACCCGGTCGTTGGCGTTCACGAGCGCCCCCCGGAGCTGCGTGTTCGCCTCCTCCAGGCCAGATCGCTGGGCCTCGAGCACGCGCGTGGCGGTCTCGACTCCCTCGATGTGGGCGTCGACCAGCGACGGGTCGTACCCGTCACGGCGCACCGTCGCGAAACGCTTGCCCTGCTCTGCAGTCACAGTCATGTCCCCTAGTCCCCCCTTGAAGAGCATTCAAGGACTACTACGGTGCACCCTCGGACGCCGTTCCGTGTGCGGAATGGCGGAATTCGGGGGCGGGGCGACTACAGCGAGGAGTAGGCCAGCAGGGCCGGCAACCAGTCGGTGACGAACAGCAGGCCGAGGATGGCCAGGCCCACCAGGAGCATCGTGCCGCGCCAGTCGAAGCCGTCGAGGGCTCCGGCGGAAACCGTCCCACCAGCGGTCGCGACGGCCGGTCCGGCCGACCGGACGGGCCGGGCTGCGGGCCGGGCTGCGGGCCGGGGCGCGGGAGCCGTCCGGGTGACCGTCTCGCCGACGGTCGCGAGCGTCCGCCTCGTGCGGTCGAGGTTGCCGAGCGCCAGCTCGTACGCCGAGCACAGCTGCGTGAACGCCTCGTGGGCCGCCTGCGGCGAGTGTCCCTGCGCGTCCCGGTGGACGTCCGGGTGGAGGAGACGCGAGCGCGCGCGGTAGGCCGACTTCACCTCGTCGGCGCCCGCGGACGGCGCGACACCCAGCACCGAGTAGGGGTCCATGGGCGTCATGTCTTGAGGGGACCATCCGGAGCCGGGCCTCCGCCGCCCCCAAATCGGGTAAAGGAGGCCCGGCGGCGAAGATAAATGTTTCGTCTCGCTTGGCCGCCACCCGTTGCGCTCACGGCGGGCAGGACTAGTCTCCGCCCACGGGTCTCCACACACCTAGGAGCGTCATGCGCAGACTCCTCGTCCTTCCGATCGCAGCCCTCATGGGCCTGTTCCTCGTCTCGTGCGGCGACGCCGAGACCGACTCGGGAAGCGACGGGGGTGGCGGCGGAGGTGGCGAGGCCTCGGGCACCGTCTGTGAGACGACGGACGCCGCCGACGACCTGCTGGCCCAGATCTGTGAGAAGGGCGTGCTCACGGTCTCGACGGACCCGGCGTACCCGCCGCAGTCGAAGTACCTCCCCAAGGAGGACAAGTACGTCGGCTTCGACATCGACGTCGCCACGGAGATCGCGAACCGGCTCGGCGTCGAGATCGCCTGGGAGACGCCGTCGTGGGACGTCATCACCGCGGGCGGCTGGAACGGCCGCTGGGACATCAGCGTCGGCTCGATGACCCCGACGAACGACCGGCAGCAGGTGCTCGACTTCACCGAGCCCTACTACTACACGCCGGCCGTGGCCATGGTGCACGCCGACAACACGTCGGTCAGCGACGTCTCGACCGACCTCGACGGCAAGAGCGTCGGCACGTGCGCGGGCTGCACCTACGAGCAGTTCCTCGACAAGTCGCTCGACATCGAGGGCTTCACGTTCGACTTCGTGATCGACGACGCCACCATCAAGGGCTACGACACCGACACCACGGCGCTGCAGGACCTCGCGCTCGGTGACGGCACCCGCCTCGACGCCGCGATGACCTCCCAGACCGTGGCTCAGGGCTACATCGACGAGGGCAACCCGGTGAAGATCGTCGGCGACCCGCTGTTCTACGAGCCGCTCGCGGTGGCCATCGACAAGAGCTCCGATCTCGACCCGGCCAGCCTGGTGGAGGCCACCGACCAGATCGTGGCCGACATGCACGAGGACGGCACCCTGACCGGCTTCTCGGAGGAGTGGTTCAACGGGGTCGACCTCACGGTCCAGCAGTGACGCAACGGGGCGACTTCGGGGAGCGGATCGCCCTCGCCGCGGCGCGGGTCCCGTTCCAGCTGAAGGTCGGCGCGGTCTGGGTCGTGCTGTTCGCCCTGCTCGGGAGCCTGTTCTCCTGGCCGACTACGACACCGAGTGGATGCGGGAGAACTTCACCTTCATCCTGCCGCGGGCTGCAGTTCACGCTGCTGATGGCGCTCGGCGGCATCGTCCTGGCGACGATCCTGGCGACGCTGGGCGCGCTCGCCCGGTTGTCCGCAACCCGATCCTGTACGGCGTCTCCGGGTTCTACGTCTCGTTCTTCCGGGGCACGCCGCTGATCGTCCAGATGTTCCTCGTCTACCTGGCGCTGCCACAGATCGGCCGCAACCTCGTCGACCGTACCCCGGCCTCGGCACCAACTTCTCAGCAGGCCCTGATCCTCGAGGCCGTCGACCGCCGGCACGATCGCGCTCGGCCTCAACTACGGCGCGTACATGACCGAGATCTTCCGCGCCGGCATCCAGTCGGTCGCCCACGGCCAGGGCGAGGCCGCCGACGCGCTGGGCATGAGGTACGGGGCCAAGATGCGTCGCGTCGTGCTCCCGCAGGCGATGCGGGTGATCATCCCGCCCACCGGCAACGAGTTCATCGCGATGATGAAGGACACCGCACTGGTGTCCTTCCTCGGCGTCGCCGTGGCGACTGCCGAGATGTTCCGCCGCAGCCAGCTGGTCGGCAAGGCCGACTTCAAGAACCTCGAGGCCTACGTGCTGGTGGCGCTGTTCTACTGGGCGCTGACCGCGGTCTTCACGATGCTTCCAGAGCCGGCTCGAGGCGACGGATGGAGACCGGCTACGTCCGTGAGTCGCGCTCGATCCTCCGGTCGGCCGGGCGCGCACACGGGGAGGGCCGGTCGCATGTGCGAGCCGACGACGGGACGACGTACTCGTCCGGGTGACCGGGCTGCACAAGGCGTTCGGCAAGCCACGTCGTGCTGCGCGACGTCGACCTCGAGCTGCGCAGCGGCGAGGTGATCGTCATCTTCGGCCGGTCCGGGTCCGGGCAAGTCCACGCTGCTGCGCTGCGTGAACTTCCTCGAGGACCCGTCCGCCGGCACCATCGAGATCGCCGGGCAGAGGCTGACCGGAGGCATCCGCACCCGTCGCAAGCGCGAGCAGATCCGGCGGGTCCGGCTGCAACGCCGGCATGGTCTTCCAGCAGTTCCACCTGTTCCCGCACCTCACCGCGCTGGAGAACGTGATGTCCGGCCCGCTCGCGCTCGGCCGGCGCGACCGCAAGCTGCTGGCCGCACCGGTCGACGAGTCGCGTCGACATCCGCGAGTCGCTCCGACCGCGAGTCGATCCGCAAGCGCCGGGCCCTCGACCTGCTCGACCAGGTCGGGCTCGCGGACAAGGCCGACCAGCATCCGATCCGCCTGTCCGGCGGCCAGCAGCAACGGGTCGCGATCGCCCGCGCGCTCGCCATGCAGCCCGAGGTGATGCTCTTCGACGAGCCGACGTCCGCCCTGGACCCCGAGCTGATCGGGGAGGTGCTGGCGGTGATGAAGCGACTGGCCACCGAGATGCACATGCCGATGCTCGTGGTCACCCACGAGATGGGCTTCGCCCGCGAGGTCGCCAACCAGATGGCGTTCTTCCACGAGGGCGTGATCCTCGAGCAGGGCACGCCCGACCAGATCTTCAACCACACCCAGCAGGCCGAGACGCGACGGTTCCTCGACGCCGTCCTGTGAGCCCGTTTGTGACCAAGGACGCGTCGTCGCGGATGCGAGGCTCGTTGGCGCCCGCCCCTACCATGGAGGCAGGGTCGCGCTCGGGGCGCGGCCCTCGTCGTATCCCCACTCCCTTGGAGACAGCCACCGCATGATCCTGCACCCCGCCGCCGCGACCGCCCGCGAGATCCGGTCGGAGCTGCAGCGCGCCCACGCCTGGGCGCACCGGGGTCCGGTGCGGTCGGTCGTCGCCAAGCTCGTGATGACCGTGGCCGGCATCGGCGTCGCGCTGGCCGGCGTCGCCATGATCGTGCTCCCCGGTCCGGGCCTGGTGGTCATCGGACTCGGACTCGCCCTCCTCGCCATCGAGTGGCCCTGGGCCCGACGCGCGCTGCACGTCGTACGCCGGAAGCTCGCCGTCGCGAAGCAGGCCGTGCTCCCCGCCGGCGCCTCGGGCCGTCGCCGCGCCGCCGGTGCGGTCATGGTCGCCGCGGCAGCCGGAGTCGGCTTCGTGGCCACGGCCGCGACCACGGCGCTGATCGGCGCCAACACGCTCCTCTGAGCGAGGGCGTGGCTACGACGTCCCGGTCGGCACGTAGCCGCACGTCTCGGCCACGGTCACGCTGGCGCCCGGGTCCTGCTCCTCGGTCACGTCGGTGGCGTCGTCGGGCGGGGCCGTGTCGTCGGGCTCCTCGGGTGAGGTGTCCGGCGTACGCACGGTCCCCGGCGCGGGCGGGTCCAGCGCCCGGTCGACGACCTGCTGCATCCAGTCGAAGTCCGGGTCGCCGGAGAAGAACTTCTCCGAGGAGACGAACGCGACCGACCTGATGTCGTGCTCCTTGACCTTGCCGGCGAGGTCCACGAACGCCGGCAGCAGCTCCTGGGGGATGTCGGTGCGGAGGATCTCCTTGCCGGCGGCGGCGAGGTCCTGGTAGCGACGCAGCAGGTTCAACGGCTGTGCCTCGGCGATGAGCGCGTCGATCATGCACCGCTGGCGGAGCATCCGCTGGTAGTCGTCCGAGCCGTACCTGCCCCGCGCGAACCACAGGGCGTGGAACCCGTCGAGGTGCTGGTCGGGGCCCGGCTCCAGATAGGCGTCCGGGGGGACGCCCAGGTCGGTGTTCCCGCCGATGGCGACCGGCTCGTTGACGTTCACGGTGACCCCACCCATGGCGTCGACGATCTTCGGGAACCCCTGGAGGTCCACCATCACGTAGTAGTCGACGCGACTGCCCAGGGTGCCGGCCACGGCCTGCTTGAGGGCGTCGGCTCCTTCGTTGTCGGACCTGCCGAGGATGCCGGGATGCAGCACCGGCAGCTGGCCGTAGACCGCGTTCAGCATGTACGCCGCCGGGTCGCCGTCGCCGCGGAACCCGTCGGGGTAGACCTCGTGCAGCGGGCTGTCGGGCGGGAACTGGGCGTTCATCATGTTCCGCGGCAGGCTGAAGAGGACCGACTTTCCGGTCCGGGTGTCCACGTCGAGCAGCGCAACGGTGTCGGTGCGGGTGCCGTACCGCCCCGGCCCGGAGTCGCCGCCCAGGATCAGCACGCCCACGTGCTTGCGCCCACCCCACGGGTCCACGTCGCTGACGTCGCTCGGCGCCGTCGCGGTCCGGTTGCCGGTGAACACCGAGGTCACCAGGTCACGCTGGGTCGCGGCGTACCGCACCGCCTGCACCACCGGGACCGCGACGAGGACGCACAGCGAACAGACGAACACCGCTCCACCCACCCGGCGCCGGCGCGGCATCTCGACCGGACGCACCATCCGGTACGTCGTCAGGACGACGAACGCCCACACGGCGAACGCGACCGGCAGCGCCACCGAGAACACCATCAGCCGGGACGGGTCGACGGCCAGCGCGACCAGCGAGTCGAAGTCGCTGGCATAGGCGATGAGGAGCACCTCGGCTGCGACCGTCGCCGCCATCAGCAGGTAGCCCAGCCGACGCCCCGCCCAGACGTACCCGGCGCCGGGCACCACCGCGCCCAGCAGGGTCACGAAGAGGGCGCCCCGCAGCCGCTTCGCCCGTCGCCGACGAGGCGCGCCACCAGGGCGCGTGGGTCGGCGTACCCCTCCCATGCGAGGGAGCATGCCCGCAACGGGCGCCGTTGAGCCGGATCCGTACGGCGAGTCGCGCCTGGCGCTCGTCCGTACCGGCGTGGCGGGCAAGTCCTCGAAACGTGGCGCCCGCGCGCCATCCGGGCCAGAGTGAGCGTGTGCGGGCGTTGACTGTCGGGTCCCGGTGGACCCACCGAGGAGAGCGCCTCAGCGAATGGCTGCGCGATCGGTTCTGGTTCATCCCCATGCTGTTGGTCCTCGGGGGGATCCTCGTCGCGGTCGTCGTCGCCTACCCCGAAGTCATCGGCCTGCCCCGCGACCTGGGGCACGGCCACGTCGTGCGCACCTCGACCGCCGACACCATGCTCGGGGTGATGTCGTCCTCGATGCTGACGTTCGTGGGCGTGGTCTTCGCGATCACCCTGGTCGGCCTCCAGCTCGCGAGCTCGCAGCTCTCGCCCCGGGTGATCCGCACCTTCGTCCGCTCCGGGGTCACCAAGGTCGCGTTCGGGTTCTTCCTCGCCACGTTCGCGTTCGCCGTCACCGGGCTGGCCATCGACGCCGTGACCGACCCGGCCACGGCGACCCGGACCGTCATCGTCTCGATGGCCATGCTGGCGGCAGCGGTGGCCATCTTCGTCGTGTACGTCACCTCCACCATGCGCCTCCTGGAGGTGGCGTGGGTGATCACGGCGGTCGCCCACGAGGCACGGGCCGCGATCCGACGGGGATACCCGGCGGCCGAGGCGTACGTCGAGGCGGACCCGCCCGCACTGGTCGACCAGCCGCATGTCGCGCGCCTGAGCCGCCGCGACTCGCGCACGTACAAGGGCGTCCTCGGGACCGTGCTCGGCGTGGACCGGTCACGCCTGGTGCGGCTGGCGAAGGAGCACGACTGCGTCATCGAGATCCTGCCGCGGGTCGGCGAGTACGTCGCCACCGGCGGGCCGGTGCTGGCGGTGCACGGCCGCCCGCCGCCGGACTCCGAGCTGCTGGCGTGCGTGGACCTCGGTCGGGCCCGCACGCTGTACCAGGACCCGACGTTCGGCATCCGCCAGCTCGTCGACGTGGCCACCCAGGCGCTCTCCCCCGCGATCAACCAGCCGACGACAGCGGTCCTGGTGATCGACCGCCTGCACGACCTGCTGCTGCGCATTGCCACGGCTGCCGACCCCGACCGGCCTGCACGTCGACTCCGCGGGCACGGTCCGGCTCGTGGAGCCGACGTACTCGTGGGCCTACCTGCTGCACCTGTCGTTCGCCGAGATCATGGCCCTCGGGATCGGGTCACCCCACGTCACGCGGCGCCTCGCCGCCGCGCTCGAGGACCTGGCGGGGGACGTCCCTGCGGACGCGGAGCCGGCCGTGACCGAGGTCCGGGCCGCCCTGGACCTCCTGCTGCGCGACCACGCCACGGTCGGGTTCGCCGGACTGGCCACCACGCCCGACCGCCTCGGGCTGGGCTGAGAGCCGCCGGGATGGACGTCCTCTCCAGCCTCGAGACCCTCTTCGTCGTGGCAGCGGTCTCGGCGCTGGCGCCCATCATCGCGGTCCTGCTGCCCGGTCAGCGGGTGCCGCAGCTCATCCTGCTGATCCTCGGCGGAGTCCTCATCGGTCCCGAGGTCCTCGGGCTCGAGGTGAGCCCCGAGGTCGAGCTGATCAGCGACGTGGGGCTCGGCATGGTCTTCCTCCTCGCCGGGTTCGAGATCGACCCGACGATGCTCTTCGACCGGCCCGGCCGGCTGGCCCTGGTCGCCTGGGTCACCGCCCTCGTCGTCTCGGTCGCCGTGGTCGGCGGCCTGTCCGCCATCGGGTACGTCGAGGCCTTCACCGCCGTCGCCCTGGCGCTGACCACGACCGCCCTCGGCACCGTGCTCCCGATCCTCCGTGAGAAGGGCATGCTCGGCGGCGACCTGGGGAAGTACTTCCTCGCCTCGGGAGCCATCGGAGAGCTCTTCCCGATCATCGGCATCGCCGTCTTCCTCAGCGTCAACAGCAGGTTCTCGGCCCTGATCTCGTTGGCCGCGATCGGGCTCATCGCCCTGGTGCTGGCCGCGTTCCCTCGCTTCGTCCACGGCGGTCGGCTGGCCGCCATCGCCGTACGCGGGGCGGACGCCACGAGCCAGACCACGCTCCGGCTGACCATCCTGCTGCTGCTCGGGCTCCTGGTCCTCGCCGGTGAGTTCGGCCTGGACGTGGTCCTCGGAGCCTTCCTCGCCGGTGCGGTCCTGCGGCGGTGGGCGCCGGGCGACGTACACGCCCTCGAGGCGAAGCTGGATGCGATCGGCTACGGGTTCTTCATCCCGGCCTTCTTCGTCACCGCGGGCATGGGCATCGACCTCCAGTCGATCGCCGAGTCCCCCGACCGGCTCGTCGTCTTCTTCGTCCTGCTGCTGGCGGTGCGCGGACTGCCGGTCCTCGTGGTGTACCGCCGGGCGCTGCCACCACGCCCGCGCGTCCAGCTGATGCTGCTCAGTGCGACCACGCTCCCCCTGCTCGTCGCCCTGACCCAGATCGGCCTGTCGACCGGGACGATGCTGCCCGAGAACGCGGCGGCGCTGGTCGGCGCCGGCGTCCTCTCCGTCCTCTGCTTCCCGCTGGTGGCCACCGCCCTGCATCGGCCGCAACCCGCGGGCGTGGAGGCCGAGGGTTCGCCGATCCTGAATGGGGCGACGACATCGGGATCAGCAACCTGAGCTGCTTCAGCGAAGGTCTGATGGGTTACCGCACCCCGAACATCGACCGCATCGCCGCTGAAGGCGTGCGGTTCACCGACTACTACGGCGAGCAGAGCTGCACGGCCGGGCGGGCAGCGTTCATCACCGGCCAGAACCCGTACCGCACCGGGCTCACCAAGGTCGGCCTGCCGGGCGCCGACATCGGACTGCAGGCCGAGGACCCGACGATCGCCACCGCCCTGAAGGCGATCGGCTACGCCACGGGCCAGTTCGGCAAGAACCACTTCGGCGACCGCGACGAGTTCCTGCCGACCGATGCACGGCTTCGACGAGTTCTTCGGCAACCTCTACCACCTCAACGCCGAGGAGGAGCCCGAGCTCGTCGACTACCCGACCCCGGAGGACTTCCCCGACTTCCGCAAGAACTTCGGCCCGCGCGGCGTCATCCACTCCTGGGCGAACGGCGACGGCACGCAGCGCATCGAGGACACCGGTCCGCTCACCAAGGAGCGGATGAAGACGATCGACGACGAGGTGTTGCCCGAGGCGCTCCGGTTCATGTCCGACGCGAAGGCAGCCGACACCCCGTTCTTCGTCTGGCTGAACACCACCCACATGCACTTCCGCACCCACGTCAAGGACGGCAGCCGCGGCAAGGCCGGCCGGTGGCAGTCGGAGTACCACGACACGATGTGTCGACCACGACGAGCTCGTCGGCGAGGTGCTGACGTTCCTCGACGAGCAACGGTCTCGCCGAGGACACGATCGTCATGTACTCCACCGACAACGGCCCGCACATGAACTCGCTGGCCCGACGCCGGCATGACGCCGTTCCGGAACGAGAAGAACTCGAACTGGGAAGGTGCCTATCGCGTGCCGGCGATGGTCCGCTGGCCGGGCCACATCCCCGCCGGCACAGGTCCTCAACGGGATCGTCAGCCACAACGACTGGTTCGTCACGCTGCTCGCTGCGGCCGGCGACACCGACATCGCCGAGCGACTCAAGGCCGGCACCGACCTCGACGGTACGACGTTCAAGGTGCATCTCGACGGCCACAACCAGCTCGACTATCTGACCGGTGCCACCGACACCAGCCCGCGCCAGCACTTCTTCTACGTCTCCGACGACGGCGACCTCACCGCGATGAGCTTCGACAACTGGAAGTTCGTCTTCATGGAGCAGCGGGCGACCGGGCACCCTCCGCATCTGGGCCGAGCCCTACACCGAGCTGCGCGTCCCGAAGATCTTCAACCTGCAGACCGATCCCGTACGAGCGGGCCGACATCACGTCGAACACGTACTACGACTGGTTGCTCGACCACGCCTAGCCTGTCGATGCCCGCCCAGGCGTACGTCGCGCGGATGCTCCAGACCCTCGCTGACTTCCCGCCGCGCCAGGAACCCGCGAGCTTCAACATCGACCAGGTGATGGAGAAGCTCAAGGCCGGCGTCGCGCAGCTCGTGACCGGACGGACCTCGCGCGCGTCGCGCTCCGGACGCGGGCCGTCGACTGCCGGGAGGCCCGTTCGCCATGGGGTCCGACGACGCACTACCCCGAGGAGGCGCCCGCCCACCGGGTCCGGGTCGACGGCGTTCTCGATCGACGCCGTCGCCGGTGACCAACGAACAGTTCGCGGCCTTCGTCGAGGCCACCGGCTACGTGACGGTCGCCGAGCGGCCGCTCGACCCGGCCGACTTTCCCGGAGCGCCCGCCGGAGAACCTCGAGCCGGGCTCGATGGTGTTCACGCCGACCGCCGGTCCGGTCGACCTGCGCCACCTCAGCCAGTGGTGGACGCTGGACGCCGGGCGCCTTCTGGTGGCACCCGGAGGGGCCGGGCAGCTCGGTCGAGCGATCGCGGACGAGCACCCCGTCGTGCACGTCGCCCACGAGGACGCCGCGCGCGTACGCCGCCTGGGCCGGGGCAGACGCTGCCCACCGAGGCCGAGTGGGAGTACGCCGCCCGTGGCGGTCTCGACGGCGCGGCGTTCACCTGGGGCGACGAGGCCCGGCCCGGTGGGCGGATCATGGCCAACACCTGGGACGGCCCCGACTTCCCCTGGCGCAGCACCGGCGAGAGCGGCTGGACCGCGCACCTCTCCCGTCGGGCAGCTTCCCGGCCAACGGGTTCGGGCTGTTCGACATGGCCGGCAACGTGTGGGAGTGGACCGACGACTGGTGGACGAGCCGTCATCCCGACAACGCCGCATCGCCGTGCTGCGCCCGACCGAACCCGCGCGGCGGTGACGTCGAGGCGAGCTACGACCCCGCCCAGCCGCAGTTCCGCATCGGACGCAAGGTGATCAAGGGCGGCTCGCACCTGTGCGCCGACACCTACTGCCTGCGCTACCGGCCCGCGGCCCGACGCCCGCAGATGGTCGACACCGGGATGAGCCACCTCGGGTTCCGGTGCGTCCGCCGGCCACGACCCGACCGCGGACGGAGCGCCATGACCTCGACCACGACCTCCTGCCCTCCTGGCGTCCCGGCGCCACCCGGGACGCCGTACTCGCGTTCCTCGACGCAGGCACCGACCATCCCCGAGCGAGACCGCGTGGCGTGCTTCGACAACGACGGCACGCTGTGGTGCGAGCGCCCGAACTACGTCCAGCTCGACTTCTTCCTGGACGCGTTGGGCACGCGGGTCCGTGCCGACCCCGCTCTCCAGGAGAAGGCGGAGTTCGCCGCCCTGCTCAGCGGTGACCGGGCCGCCATCGGCGAGCTCGGGCTGCCGCGGATCGCGGTCGCCCTGACGGGTCTGTTCGAGGGGATGGCCCCGCACGAGTTCGGCGATCGCGTGCGTTCGTTCATGGCCACCGCGAGCCACCCGACCCTGGACCGCCCACTGCGCACCACCGTCTACCAGCCGATGCTGGAGCTGATGGCCGAGCTCAGGGGGCTGGGCTTCGCCATCGCGATCGTCACCGGCGGTGGCACCGAGTTCGTCCGTGCCATCAGCCATGACCTCTACGACGTCCCGCCCGAGGCCGTGGTCGGGACCCTCATCGAGTACGACTACGAGTCGGGGCCGGCGGGGCCCTCGCTGCGGAGGTCCACCCGCCTGCTCGGCGACGCCAACGAGGGGGCGGCCAAGGTCAGGAACATCCAGACCCTGCTCGGCCGGCGGCCGATCGTGGCGGCAGGCAACTCCGGCGGCGACCGCGAGATGCTCGAGTGGGCCGCCGCCGGCGACGGGCCCTCGCTGGCGCTCCTCGTCGACCACGACGACGGCGTGCGGGAGTTCGCGTACGAGGGCCACGCCGAGACGTTCACCGAGCCCGAGCCGGTCACCGACGTCGGGCACCGGCTCGGCTGGACGGTGGTCAGCATGGCCGACGACTGGGACGCCGTCTTCCCGGCCCTCGACCGATGACTTGGCGAACCAGCCGGAGTCGACCCTGCATCGACCACGAGGAGGAGCGATGCGCAACGAGGCCATGGAGCACCTGGACGTCCTGGTCGGGTCGTGGCGGACGACCATGCGGAACGCGTGGTTCCTCGAACCGCCCGACCGGGAGGTGCCGGGTTCGGCGACCGTGGAGTGGCTCGGCGACGCGTTCGTCGTGTTCCGGTGGACGATGGGCGGCGACGTCGGGCCCGCCACGAGTGAGATGGTCCTGGTGCTCGGCCGCAGCGACCCGAACGACGCCTACACGGCGCTCTACCACGACGAACGAGGTGTCTGCCGGGTCTACGCCATGACCTTCGACGGCTCGCACTGGATCCTGAATCGCGAGGACCCCGACATGTTCCAGCGGTTCATCGCTGACGTCGCGCCGGACCGGATCGCAGGCCGCTGGGAGGCGTCCGACGACGGCGGATCGACCTGGCGCAAGGACTTCGACCTCATCTTCGAGCGGGCGTAGCCGTCACTCGGGCTTGGTGTCGGCCAGGTAGGAGTGGACGGCTGAGATCACCACGGACCCTTCGCCGACCGCCGAGGCCACCCGCTTGACGGACCCGGCGCGAGCGTCGCCGACAGCGAACACTCCGGGCACCGACGTCGCGAAGCCGTCGCGGGTGACGACGAAGCCCTTGGCGTCGAGCTCGACGCCCACCTCGTGCAGCCAGGTCGTGCACGGGTCCGCGCCGATCATGAGGAAGAGGCCGGCCGCGTCGAGCCGGACGTCCCGCTCCCCGACGTGGTCGCGCCAGGTCAGCGCGTCGAGACGGCTCGTGCCGTGCACCGCGGACAGCTCGGAGCGAGGATGGACGGTGACCCGCTCGTGGTGCGTGAGTCGTTGTGCCAGGTAGTTCGACATGGTGTCGCGGAGGTCGTCACGGCGGATCAGGACGTGGACCTGGCCGGCATGCCGGGCCAGGAACAGGGCGGCCTGGCCGGCCGAGTTGGCGCCCCCCACCACTACCGCGTTCCGGCCGGACACCACCGTGGCCTCGAGCTCGCTCGCGGCGTAGTAGACGCCGCGCCCCTCGAGGTCGGCCAGGCCGGGTACGTCGAGGCGGCGATAGCGGACGCCGCTGGCGATGACCACGGCGCACGCCACCACGTCGTACTCGTCATCGAGCCGGACGCGGAAGCCTCCGGACACCTGCGAGAGCCCCGTCACCGAGCGTGGGGACACCAGCCTCGTCCCGAACTTGACGGCCTGCAGCATCGCGGCCCGCGCCAGCTCGGCCCCGGAAACGCCCCGGGGAAAGCCGAGGTAGTTCTCGATCCGCGACGAGCTGCCGGCCTGGCCCCCGATGGCGACGTCCTCGACGACGACCACGTCCAGCCCCTCGGAGGCGCCGTAGACGGCGGCCGCCAGCCCCGCTGGCCCGGCACCGACCACGAGCAGGTCGCACCGAGAGTCGTCGGCAAGCCCCCACAGGTCGATCCCGAGTGCGGTCGCCAGACCGCGCGGCGTGGGCGCGGCCATGACCCTGCGTTGTCCCGTCACCACGACCGTGCCGGTCTCGGGCAGCTCGGTGGTCTTCGCGAGCTCTGACCACGCCGACGCGTCCGACCGCAGCACCGTGCGGTAGGGGAGCTGGTTGCGCTCGGCGAACTCCTGCAGCCGGTGCAGGTCGCGGTCGTCGTCCCCGGCGAGCACGAGGCCGCCCTGGCCGGTGCGCTTCAACAGGCTCCGCCGGGCGTCGAACGCGGTGAGCAGCACGTCGCTCAGCTCCCCCGAGACCTCCACGAGCCGGCGCAGCTCCTCGACCCGCACGCGCAGGACCACGGTGTCCTCCATGGCCACGCCCGGGAGGAAGGCCCGCTGCCCCATCAACATGCCCAGCTCGCCGACGAAGTCGCCTTCCTCGACGACGAAGGCCACCCGGTCGTCCCGGCGGTCCAGGAGGAGTACGCCGCCGGCGAGGACGAGGTACAGGTCGTAGGGGTCACCGGCTTCCCACAACACCTCACCGGGTGTCGGATGCAGCACCTCCCCCGCCGACCGGAGCAGTTCCGATGCATGCTGGCTGAACACCGGCCAGGCCAGCGCATCGACATCGTCCTGCCGCCGCGACGAGTAGTAGGTCTGACTCGTCGGGCACGGGGATGCTGCTCATACGCCTCCTTTGCCTCGCAAGCCCATCGATGTCACAACGCCTTGACGAGGATCAACATCGGGTTGTCCTCGGGCCAGACGTCGAACATCTCCTCCAGGGCGACGAAACCGCGTGCCTCATAGAAGCGGCGGGTTCTCTCGTACTCCTCGTCGGGTCGGCTCGGTCCCAGTGTCTTGACCTGGAGGTAGCGCACGCCGTCGGCCCGGAGCTCTGCCTCGGCGCGGTCCAGGAGCGCCGTGCCGATACCGCGTCGGTGCCGGCCAGCGTCCACGGCCATCAGGTGCACCTCGGCCGATGCCGGGAACGGCCGGGTCCACAGCAACGCCCCGACGACCACGCCATCATCGAGCGCCAGCACGGTCGGCATCGTGCGTGCCGCCTCGATGTACGCCGCGGTCGCCTCCTCGAGGCCGAACCACTCCGGCAGGCCGTGCAGAAGTGCCGCGACCGCGTCAGCGTCACATCGGCCGACCTCGAGCGTTACGGCGCTGCTGCCCACGCATGCACGCTCCCACGTGCCCGACTGGACGGCACCCGATTTGTTCGGAGCGGTTGTGACGTCGTGCTGATGGGCCCGGCACACACACCTACAGCGGCGTCGTGTCCGCTGCGTGACGAGCCACGGCATCCGACGCCTCCGAGCAACCGCCCCCGCCGCGGACTTCGGTTCGCGGCGGGGGTCAGCCGAGCGGCCAGGTGGTCCAGTCGGCGGGGAGGCTGCCTCCGGAGTCAACTCCCGCCGGAACTTCACGGACCTGCCAGGTGGCGCCGTAGTCCGTGCTGATGTGCGCCCGCCGCGGTTCCGCCCAGTGCTCGACGACCGCCATGGTGCCGGGAGTCCGCGCCCGGAGCATCCCCGGGCCGCCCTCGCTCTCCCCGATCGGGAGTACCTTCACGGCGAACGTGTCGTCGGGACGGCGCCACAACGCCGCTTGGCGCGTCACCGTGCCGTTTTCCGCCACGAGCATGGCCGTTCCCCAGAACCAGGTGTCGGCCGCTCCGCCCCAGTCCCAGTCGCCTTCGCCTCCCTCGATGACGTGCAGTTCTCTGGCCTGCATGTCGATGTACGCGAGTCCGCCGCTGCTGTACACCAGTGGGCCGGCAACGTCGGCGATCTCCACGTTCGCGCCGAACTGCAGCTCGCGGCGATGTCCTCGCGAGTCGACGAGCGTCGGGCCGTCGGAGGACGCGACGAGGTACCAGTCGTCCACCGCGTGGGAGATGTTCTCCGACCCGTCGAGGGCGTAGACCGCGCCGGTCGCGAAGTCGTCGTGGCTCACCTCGAGGGCCGTCTGGAGCTCGCCCGGAAGGTGCTCGGTTGCTCGCGTGCACTCGTCCAGGCACACGGACCAGATGCGCGCGGCAACTCCGGATGCCGTCGCAGGGAGGTCTCCACCGGAGTCGGACGCGGCGTCGGGATGCCCACGGATCTGCTCTGCGGTGAGCTCCGGGAAGGTGACGGTCGGGGTCGGGGTCGGATCGGGCCCGGGCTCGACAGGCTCGGTCGTACCACGCTCTCCGACCACACCGGCGACGGTCACCGCCGCGATCAACACGCTCGCCGCGACGCCCGTGGCGATGCCCGCGGCCGCCCGGCGGCGTCGGCGGTCGGCGAGGGCGGCCAGGCGGTTCAGCTCTGGTGTGCGGACCTGTCCGGTGAGCTCCTGGAGCTGGCGCAGTTCAGGCATCTTCGCGCTCCTCGTCCGTGAGTAGAGAGGCGAGCCGGCTGCGGCTCCTGGACAACCGTGACTTCACGGTGCCTTCGGAGATGCCGAGCGTCGCGGCGATCTCGGCCACGGGGAGGTCGACCAGGTAGTGCAGGACAACCACCTCGCGTTGCGAGGCGTCGAGTTCGGCGAGGGCGGCCATGATGGCCACGTGGTCGGGGCCGAGCTCGAGGGCGCCCTGTGGCCCGGGCACCTTGCCGCGGAGTCGCCGTACGACGTCGTGGTGACGCCAGCCGTTGCGGAGATGATTCAGCGCCACGGTGCGAAGCCAGGCCTCGGGGTTGTCGAGGTTGACGAACTTCCGCTGGTTGCGCAGCGCCTTGGTGAATGCCTCCTGGGCAGCGTCCTCGGCGTCGCCCTGGTTGCCGCACGTCGCGTACAGGACGATCACCAGGCGTGGGTAGAACGCGTGAAAGAGATCGGCGACGTCGGACGACACGTCCATACGACCACCTTCCTCTCGAGCGCCTCGAACCAAAGACCCCGGGCTCGCCCGACAGGTTCCCACCTACGGTCAGATTTGTTGCCACGTCCCGATGCGCCCCTCCCATCGCGGCGCCATGACGCAGCCCTGGGCGGCCCCGGTTTGGCCGGAGCGGGTCTGGGCATGCTGCCGGTCATGACGTTCGCACTCGTGCCCAGCGACATGGCCGCGGCCAGCGCGGCCGTCACCGACGCGAGCAGCGAGGCCCGGTCGGCCCACGGCGCCGACGCGCTGTCCACCCTGGCGGCCGCCCTGCCCGGCAGCTCGACAGCGGCGTACATGCCCGAGCTCGGCGGCCTGTGGGAGGAGGGCGTCACCGGCTGGTGCGACCAGCTGGACCGCTTCCGCGCCAGCATCGACGCGACCACCCGGGGCGGCACGAGCACCGACGCCGGCGTCGGCGGCCTGTTCGGCGGACTGCTCGGAACGCCGTAGTGGTCACCTACGCCGACGTACGTCGCTGGGACCCCGCCGGGCTCGCCGCCGCGAGCACGGACCTGAGGTCGGACCTGAAGACGCTGGAGAAGGCCAACGACGAGCTCGAGACCGAGGCGGTGCCGGACTCGTTCGTGGGCCTGGCGGCCTTCTCCGCCCGGGCACAGAAGGCCGGCCTGGTCAGTCGCATGTCGACGCACGTGGAGGAGGCGACCTCCTTCGAGAGGGCCATCTACTCCGCGCAGGCCGACGTCGCGTCGCTGAAGCGGGACGTCGAGTCCATCGACTCCGACGCCCGGGCCCAGGAGTTCGAGATCGGCGGTGACGGCAGCGTCACCGACGTCTCCAAGCCGTCGGAGTTCACCTCGATCCGCGCGGCTGAGGCTCACACGGAGGAGCGGGTGCGGCTGCGCGACGCGCTCGTGGAGCGGATCGAGCGGGCGCTCGAGCGAGCGAACGAGATCGACCAGGAGCTCCTCTGGGCGGTGCCGCGCGACTCCTTCAGCGACGGCGAGGACGAGGTCGACGACCCGACCGGCCAGGGCGATCACGACCCGCTGGACGGTCCGGTCGACCTCAGCGACGACGCCTTCGACCTGTCCCAGATCATGCAGGGTCAGATCGGCGACTGCTGGTTCCTGGCCAGCGCCGCGGCGGTGGGGGCCAACGACCCGGACTTCATCCGCGACCACATCCAGCACAACCCCGACGGCAGCTACACCGTCACCCTCTACGAGGACGGCGAGCCGGTGGAGGTGCGGGTGGACGCCTCGACCATCGACGAAGGTGTCACCAGTCCCAACGGTGAGCCGACCTGGCTGTCGATCTACGAGAAGGCGGCCGCGTCCCACATGGGCGGCGCCTACGACGACATCGACTCCGACCAGATCTCGCGTGGACTGGAGATGGTGACCGGGCGCGACACCGACAGCGACGGCGACCGCGGCCTGGACGACATCCGCGACGACCTCGACGACGGCCGCACCCTCGTCGTCTCGACCGAGAACGACACCGAGTCCGGATGGAACCCCTTCGACACCGCTGTCGACGACGACAACGTGGTGCCCAACCACGCGTACGTGATCGACAGTGTCGAGGAGCGCGACGGCGAGACGATCGTCCGCCTCGTGAACCCGTGGGGTCCCGACGGAGGTACGGGCAGCGATGGCCACTTCAAGGACGGCGTGCTGGAGTTGACCGAGGACGAGTTCCACGAGAACTTCGACACCACCACGAGCATTCCGGGGAGCTGAGATGACCACGAAGTCCTCACCCACCGACACCGTGCGAGCCAGCCAGGGTTCCCAGCCACACTTCGCCGGGCTCCGTGTCGGCATCATGCGGGTCGGGGAGCACCAGGGTCGTCGCAAGGCGAGACTGTGGATCAACGGCGACGACACGCACCTGCGCGTGGACCTGGTCGAGGGCGAGTCCCAGCACCTCGAGGGCCACGGCACGCTCACCCTCGACGCCGTACATCTCCCGTCTCCCGGACGACGTGGCGAAGTGACCCTGACGTTCCTGGCCGACGATGCCTAGAGGGCGTGCGAGCGTACGGCTCTGGGCCGTCACGGCACTGCTGGCGACCGTAGCGGCGCTCACCGCCTGTGAGGACGACACCGGACCCGACCCGGCCCCGAATCCCGAGCCCGTGGCGGAACCGACCGTCGACGTCGGGCAGGCCCAGCAGGCGTACCACCCGCTGGTGGCCGCCGTGGCCGAGGCCGTCGCGGACGTGTCCGTGCCAGGACGGCCCGACGGCGAGCCCGAGGTCATCTACTACGACGCCGACCTCGAGAGCTGCGTCTACGCGTCCCTGCGCTACGAGTTCGACACCGTCTTCGGTGAGAGTGACAGCGCGTCGTGGGACGACGTACGGGCGGCCATCGAGCAAGTGGTCGAGCCCGAGGGCTTCGAGCTCACCGAGCAGCTCGAGATCCCCGGCGGGTACAACGGCTTCGACGCCGCGACCGACGACGGCACCCGCCTCGAGGTGCGCTCCAAGCTCGGCCAGCCCAGCACCATCTCGCTGGACGCCCCCGTGCAAGGAGACTGCGCCCGCGACGGCTCCGAGCCGTTGCCACCCCTGCCAAGCTGACCTGAAGTCACCCACCGGCCGTCCACACCCTGCGTATGCTGGCCGATGAGGTGATGGTCGTGCCGCTGTGGTTGATCCTGACGATCGTGTTGGTCGGTTTCGCCCTCCTCATGGTCGGCCTGTTCTACGGCTGGTCCAAGTGGATGACCCGTCCGGGAGCTCCCGAAGACTGAGGCGTGGCTCGCCCTTCATCCCCCCGGCGACATGACCGGTACGCCCAGCCGTCGGCCGCTTGCGCGCGCCTGGCGACGGAGCCCACCGCTGGGCGGCAGTCTCCCCAGGAAAAGTCCCCAGGGTTCCCCCGGTTACAGTTCTGATCCCCCGGGCCCCTGGGGCCTGGGAACTTTAACCCTGACCTGGCGTTTCACCCGCTTGAGCCGGAGCGACCCGCTGACCTGCTGGGACGCGGGCGCGGCAGCTATGGAATGCGCTGACAGCAATCCTGGAACACCAATCCCGTGCCAGACGAGTCCGGAACCCATCGGTCGAGCTTCAACCGACTGCCTTGGTGACCTTCCACAACACCGGCGCGCTGGCTGGCTGTTCCCGGAGACATCTCTGCAGGTCCGTCTCGAAGCGTCCGGGTAGCCAACCACCTCCGGTGAGAGAACCCGAGCTCAGCTGACGCTCATCATCATCGCCGACGGGGATCGACGAACGGCGCACGGGCCGGAAGGCACGCGGGCGTAGTCGACGTACATCCACCATCGGGATCGGTCACTTCTCGGACTCGCGACCACGGCGCTCCAGCCGGCAACGTCGACTCGGAAGGGCCGCTTTCACTGGAGGACGAGCTAGGCCCTCGAGGGGCCGAGGAGCACGGGGAGCGCCTCGAGCCCGAAGACCACCGACAGCGCCCTGAACCTCACCTCGTCGGGGGCGACCGCGAGTTGGAGCTGGGGGAACCGGCGGGCAAGTGCCGGCAGCGCCGCCTCGAGCTCCATCCGGGCAAGCTCGGCGCCGACACAGCGGTGGAGGCCGTGGCCGAAGGCCAAGTGTGGCCGGGCTGGCCGGGTCGGGTCGAAGCGGTCGAGGTTCTGTCCCTGGCCCGGGTCGCGGTTCGCGGCGCTCAGCGAGCAGAGCACGACATCCCCGGTGGCGACGGCCTGCCCGCCGACCGAGCAGGCCTTCCGGGCGAAACGCGGAAAGGCCACCTGCACCACGCTGAGGTAGCGAAGCAGCTCCGCGACGATCTCCCGAGGAGCGTCACCACCGTGCCGAAGCGAGTCGAGGGCGTGGTCGTCCTGGAGCAGCACGAGGGTGCCGAGCACGAGGGTGCTCGCGGTGGTCTCGAGCCCGCCGGTGAGGATCCCGTCGGCCAGCCCGGCGAGCTCCAGGTCGTCGAGCTCGGCGCCGTGCTCAACGACGAGCGCACCAAGCAGCCCCGGCCCCGGAGCCGCCCGCTGGCGGGCGACGAGGTCGCGCAGGTGCTCCAGCGAGTCGGAGACGGCGCCCAGGGATGCGCCGGTGCCACCGCCCACGTCGAAACGGTCGCCGCTGAGCAGCCGGAGGGTCTCCCGGTCGCCGTCGGGTACGCCGAGCAGCTCGCAGATCGTCAGCCACGGGACAGGCAGGGCGAAGTGCTGCCAGAGGTCGACGCGGCCGTTCTGGTCCGCGGCCGCCGGCAGCGCGTCGAGCCGGTCGGCGACGATCCCGTCGATCAGCGGCGCGAGCCGCGCCAGCCGCCGCGAGGTGAACTCAGGGGTGAGCAGCCGGCGGAGCCGGGTGTGGTACGGCGGATCGGTGAAGCCCAGCCCGCCCGGGTTCTGCTCCTGACCGATGTGCCCGCGACCGACCAGATGACCGAAGTCGTTGCTGAACGTGTCGACGTCGGCGAGGACGGCCCGCACCTCGTCGTACCCGGTCACCAGCCAGCCCCGGAGTCCGAGCGGGAAGCGCACGGGAGTGACCGGCCCCGATGCGCCCAAAGCGGGGACCGGGTCGAGACCGTCCCGGCGCAACGCCACCTTGGCCTGCTCGGGGAGCGCGTCGACCAGAGAACCCCGCGCGCCCCGCCGCGCCTGCCACCACAGACCCAGGCGGAGCATCCGGGTGCGCAGAAATGACCAGCCCGCGGGGCCCCTGGTGGAGTCGGCTGTTCTGCGTACGGCGGCGATGCCCAGACGCTATCGTTCGCGACAAGCCTCTGGAGGGAGGTTCGGCGATGAGCCGAATGCGCGCAGATCTGCGCGTCTCGGGGCTGACCGTGACCTTCGCCGACAGCGGCGAGGTGCACCACCCCCTGCACGACCTCTCCTTCACCGCCGCGGACGGACAGGTCATGATCGTGCTCGGGCCCAGCGGCTGCGGCAAGACGACGCTGCTGTCGGTGCTGGCCGGACTGCTGACGCCGTCGGCCGGGACGGTCACCTTCGCCGGTGAGCCGGTCACCGGCCGCTCACGGGCGCACCAGCTGCAGCACCGGCGGCACTCGGTGGGCATCGTGTTCCAGGCCTTCAACCTGGTGCCGAGCCTCACTGCCGCCGAGAACGTGATGGCACCGCTGCTGCTCACCGGTGTCCCTCGGCGCCGGGCCGCACCCACGGCGGACCGGCTCCTGGACCAGGTGGGACTCGCCGGTCACGCCACGAAGCGGCCCGGCAGGCTGTCCGGCGGGCAGCAGCAGAGGGTTGCCTTCGCGCGGGCGCTGGTCCGGGACCCGCCTCTCCTGCTCGCCGACGAGCCCACCGCACACCTGGACCCCGAGCAGGTCGGCAACGTGCTACGGATGGTCCAGGGCCTGCGCCGGCCTGGGCGGCTGGTCGTGGTGGCCACCCATGACGAACGCTTCGTGGGGATAGCGGACTCCATCCTCCGGCTCGGCCCTCGGTCTGCGGTGCCGGTAGCGGCGCACCTGCCCGAGGCCGACCTCTCCTGGGAGCCCCCGCGACCGGTGGAAGCCTCGTGACCGGGCTGGCGAAGGGCACCCCGTGGTGGGTTCGGCCGCTCTGGGTCGCGCCGTCCGCGGTTCCTGCGCTGTGGCTGCGGCTGCCGCTGTGGGGGCTCGTCGGGGTCGGCACCTGGTTCTTCCGCGACCCCGACCGGACTCCCGAGGGCCCGGGTCTGCTGGCACCAGCCGACGGTGTGGTGCGGGAGGTGTCGACGCGGACCGACGGCGGGGTCGTCGTGTCGACGTACCTCAACCTCTTCGATGTCCACGTGACCCGCGCCCCTTGCGACGGGGTCGTGGTCGGACAGCAGCACCACCGCGGCTCCCACCGGGCGGCGTTCCGGCCGAAGAGCCACCTCAACGAGCGGGTGGAGTGGCGTCTGGAGACCGACCTCGGCGACGTCCGGCTCGTCCAGATCGCCGGGGCGGTCGCCCGGCGCATCGTGCTCTACACGGGCACCGCTGAGGCGGTCGGACGCGGCGAGCGGATCGGCCTGATCAGGTACGGCTCGCGTGTCGACGTCGTCTTCCCGGCGGGTGTGCTGCCCTGCGTGTCGGTGGGCGAGAGGGTTTCCGCCGGAGCCACCGTCATCGCGCGGGCGATCGGCGCATGACATTGCTGGGGGAGCGCCGTCCGAGCGTTGCCGACCTGCTCACCCTGGGCAACGCACTGTGCGGAGCGACCGCGGTCCTCGTCGTGGCGGGTGTGCTCGGCGAGCATGACCCAGCCGCCACCCTGCGATTGGTCGCGTTCCTCCTGCTGGCGGGCACCGTCCTCGACGTCGTGGACGGCGCCGCCGCCCGGCTGTGGGGCTCGACCCCGATGGGCGGACCGCTGGATTGTCTCGCCGACGGGATCAGCTTCGGGCTCGCACCAGCCGTGGCTCTCGGCTCGCTCGGTCTGCGCGACACGCACGGCGGTGTGTGGGTCGCCGTGCTGGTGGGGGTGCTGGTCTACATCAGCGCGGCGCTGGTCCGTCTCGCCGCCTTTATGGCACAGCGGCACCGGCAGCCGACTTTCACCGGGCTGCCTACAACGAGCGCCTGTGTGTGCGCCCTCGCCCTCGGGTTCGTGACCACCGAGCCCGGCTGGCTCGCCCTCGGTCTTCTGGCGTTTGGCGTGCTGATGATGAGCTCGGTGCGCTACCCCGTGCCCCAGGGTGGGTGGGCCGCGGTGTCGGTGACCGGCTGGGGCTTGGGCCTGCTCGGTCTCCTCGGCATTCTCGACCTGCGCCTGCTGGGCGCGACCATTCTTGTGGTCATCCTGGTGATGGTCCCGGCCGTCACGGCGATGCGGCGTACCCCGGAGAAGGTAGCGCTCTGATGCTGGTGACCCTCCGGGACATCCAGTGGCGGACTCGGCGCATCGTCCTCGGACTCTCGGCGACGGCTCTGGTGCTGGCGATGACCGCGCTGCTCGGGGCGCTGCACGACAGCTTCCTGGACGAGACCGACCGGACAGTGGCGCTGTTCGGTGCCGACCGGTGGCTCGTGGCCCAGGATGTGTCCGGGCCCTTCACGTCCAACTCGCCGATCCGCACCAGCACCATCCCGAACGTCGAAGCCCTGCCCGGTGTCGAAGAGGTCGCGGCGGTGGCGATCTTTCGGCACGTCGTGGCAGGTGCAGGGGAGGGCTTCACCGATGTGAACGTGATCGCGTACCCGCCGGGCGGGCTCCTCGAGCCGTCTCCGGAGTCCGGAAGGGCACCCGAACGAGTCGGCGAGGTGATGGTGGATGCGCGGCTCGGCGTGCCGCTCGGGCGTGAGTTGGACCTCGGAGGACGGCCGGTAGAGGTGGTGGGCATCGTCCGCGGGGTCACCTACAACGGCGGCACACCCACAGTGTTGACCACGCTGGCGGAGGGGCAGGAGATCGCCTTCGACGGGCAACCCCTGGCCAGCGCGCTGATCGTCACCGGTGTCCTGGACCGGGCGCCGGAGGGGTTGTCAAGCATGACGCCGACGGAGGTCCGCGACGACCTGCGTCGCCCGCTGTCCGTCGCGACCCGGGCGATCGGTCTGATCGCCATCCTGCTCTGGGTGGTGGCCGCGGGGATCGTGGCGATGATGGGCTACCTGTCCGGGCTCGACCGGTATCGCGACTTCGCAGTGTTCAAGGCTCTCGGGGTGCCCACCCGGCGACTGCTGGCAAGCCTGGTCCTCCAGGGCGCTCTAGTCAGCCTGCTGGCCGGCCTGGCGGCGATCGTGCTGGCCGTGGTCATCGCACCGGCGTTCCCGGTGACCATCGACATGACCTGGGCAGACCACGCCAGGCTCGTCGGCCTCGCTCTGGTCGTCGGCGTGGCGTCGAGTGTGGTGAGCGTTCACGGACCGGTAAGCGTGGACCCCGCGACAGCCTTCGCGAACGCGTGAGGGCCGCGCTCCCGCTGGCTGCCGGTATCGCGGTCAGCCCAGTCCCGATCGCGGTCCTGATCCTGGTCCTGCTCTCGTCCCGGGGCCGGGTCCGCGGCTCCTTCTTCGCAGGCGGCTGGACGATGGGTGTCTTGGCCGCCGCTGGTTTTGGCTTCGCCGTGTCGGATGGCGCGGAGCTGGACTCGGACCAGTTGACGATGGGTTCGGGCGGCATCGCAGAGATGGTGCTCGGCGTGCTCTTCGCCGCGCTCGCAGTCCGGGAGTGGCGGGGGCGCGCGCGGGAGGGAGTCGTGTCGGAACCGCCACGCGTCCTCCGCGTCGTTGACTCACTGGCTCATCCCACGTTGTTCGGACTCGGCATGGCCGCCGTGGTCAACCCGGTGAACCTACCGCTCGCAGTTACCGCCGGAATCGCCATCGCCCACGCCGAAGGGACGGGCGGGTGGGGCGCGCTCGAGGTACTGGTCTTCACACTCCTCGCCTGCAGCACTCTGCTGATTCCCGTCGCGGCCCTCGTAGTGCTCGGTGACCGTATCCGCCCACCACTCGACGCCGCCAGGGAATGGCTGGTCGTGAACGGTTCGACGATCCTGGCCGTCCTCTTCACTGTCCTCGCCGCCGGCATGCTCGGCTCCCGGCTGGTCCAACTCGGCTGACCCCTCGGGGAGCGGACCGGCAGCGGTGCTTGTCGGAGTATGTCGATCGTGTTGAGGTAAGCCAGGATTCGATGTGCTGAGCGAGACCGTGCGTGCTGCGGGGTCTTCGGGCCGGTCGAGGCGGCGGTCGCCAGGGCGGTGTGGCAGGACGGACCCGCAGCCACCACCGTCCGAGTTGGAGAGCGTTGCAAAGATTGTCGCCGTCGGCCTGTTTTGGCGGTCGCGACCCGTTACCTCGCGCTCGCGCCGGGACTCTATTGACGACGGGCTGACCCAACAGCGGATGTCGACGTGACACCCCGAGTGCAGTGTGCGCCAGCGGAAGCGCAGCCGTCGAAGCGCGAATGGGCCTGTGTCCCATGGCCTGCTGATCGATGGCGGATGGGACGACGACACGGTCCAGTACCCGGTCACCGGTGCGGGTTGAGTCGAGGACAGGCGGTCGCCGCCGGTGGCCTGCCTCAGACACCGACGTCTGCACGAGCGGAGAGGGAAGCAGGTGGTTCCGGGTCGTGGCAGTCGCTCGCGGCGGAAAGACGCACGTCTCAATGCGCGCGGATTGCGGCTATGAGCGGACGCTTTTGGAAGCACTGCAAAGGGGGTGGGCGGGGGAGGCGGTCTGCTCGTCATGTGGTTGCCCGACGAGAGCCTCTCATTGAACGCGGGGAGCGTGCGGCTAGGTAGGAGCGGCGTGGCCCCACGAGCTCTCGTCCATCTTCCCTGCTCTGGGTCAGACGGGGTGGACGTCGAGGCCCTCCTGCAAGGCGAGAGTCGACGCGGCCGTCCTCGTGGTGACCTCGAGCTTCGCCAGGATCCGAGACACGTGCACGCTGACCGTCTTCGGCGAGATGAACAGCGCCTCGGCAATCTCGCTGTTCGATAAACCCACCGCCAGCTGCCGCAGCACCTCCAGCTCCCGGTCGGTCAACCGACCTAGCCGTCCGCCAGCACGGGCCCCACCAGTCACCACGCCAGCACCTACGCCGCCGCCGGGGTCGATTGGGACCCGGGCACGGCGCGACACCGCCAGCGCCGCATCCCGCAGGGGCACCGCGCCCAGACGGTCACCGATCTGCCACGCCTCGGACAACGGCGCACCCGCCACCTCCCGACGGTTGCTCCGCACGAGGGCGTCGGCGAGCCGGAGCGACGCCCAGCCCAGCTGCGTCATGTGACCGATGCCGCGCCACCCGGCACACGTGGCCTCCCACTCCTCTGCCGTGTCCGCCTGTCGCGCCCGGGCCACGTCGGCACGGGCGTGTAGGTACCAGGTGCCCAGGTAGGGCCCGACGCGCGGCAGGGCCTCGACCGCCGACGCGACCAGCGCCACCGACTCATCGGACTCCGCGTCCCTTTCCGGAGCTGTCGACGCGCGGTCGGCCGCGACCTCCGCGGCCAGCGCGACGATCGGCCAGGTCCCCGCGGCGCTGTCCTTCCCGGGCAGCCGAAGCACCGGGTCGAGGAGCTGCAGAGCCTCTTCGTACTGGCCGCGAGAGGCGGCCACCCGCGCGCACGCCTGCTTGACCGCGTACAGCACCAGGTCCCACGTCGAGTCCTCGTCGGGGCCGAGTCCTTGCCGCGCCTGAGCTGCCAGCCGGTCCGCCTCGTCCACGTCTCCCCGTAGGCCGGCGAGAGTCGACCCACTCGTCAGCACCCACGTGCCGATCGCCCATTCGTCGACCTCCATGCGTACGCACTGCGCCTGAAGGGACGCGGCCTCGTCCCAATCCCCGACCGCGATCCGCCAGAGGATGCCATGCAGTGCCGTGAATACCCACTCGGCGCGCAACAGCTCGGGGTCCGGGATCCGTGCGAGCGTCTTGTCCAGCTCCGCCAGCGCGGCGCGCAGCTGCCCGGCCTGGGCCAGCACGTCGCCTCGGGTGCCTTCGACGTTCAGGTAGTCGACCACGGCCCGGCACGACTCCTGGGCCGCCGCACACACGTCCAACGCCTCCTCGAACCGACCCCGTCCAACGCGCTGGCGGGCGACCTGGGCGGCGAAGAACGAGATCTCGGCAGGACCGCAGGCCTCGCGGGCCACCGCCAGGGCACGGTCGAAGAACCGGTCGGCAAGCTGCGTGTCGTACCACCGCATCCGCCAACCGAGGGTGTTGAGCGCGGCCAGAAGCAGCCGGCTGGCTGGTGCGCTCAGGATTTCCTCGCCGATGGCCAGGGCCTCGTCGTACAGAGCGCCGTCTTCGGACCCGCCGAGTACCGTGCGGGCGTCGTCGGTGAACAGCCGCAGGCTCAACAGCCGCAGCCGGTCGACGGCGGGTCCGTGGCGGGTCCGGTCCACTTCGCGGTCCAGGACCGGCAGAATCTCGACGAGCCGGTCCGCGGACTGAAGCGCGTCGGACAGATCCTGCAACAGGTCGTCCCTGCCGCGGTCCGCGACCACGGCCGCGTTCGGGACCCGGTCCCACAGATCCCAGGCGCGCAGGAGGAGGTCGGCGGTCTCGGTGGCCGCGCCCAGCCGGACCGTCTCCCGGGCCGCGGCGAGCGAGGCCACGAACGTCTCGGCGCCATCATCGGTGGCGGCCCAGTGGTGGGCTGCCGCGATCAGCAGCCGCGGGTCGTCGCGGTGGGCGTCCGACGCGGACAGCACCTCACCCCACCGGCGATGTCCCCGTAGCCGGTCACCCGGGGTCAGGGTCGCTTCGGCCGCCTGCCGCAGCAGTGGGTGCGCGAACATGAACTCCCGGTCCTGTGGTCGGTACTGGAGCAGCCCGACCTGTAACGCCCGGTCCACGGCTGCGTCGAAGACCGGCTCTGGCGCGTCGTACGCCCAGGTCAGCAGCCGGTGCTCGAGCTGCCCCTCCCCGAGCGAGGCGAGCTCGACCAGGCGCAACGTGTCCGGGTCGAGCATTCGGATCCTGGCCAGCATCGGGTCCTCCACGGTCGCGCCCGGGTCGTCGAGCACGGCGACCAGCTGCTCGGCCAGCAGCGGGCTGCCGTGCGCGTCGCGGACGATCTGCTCGGCCCCCGCCGGGTCGGTCCCCGCAGTCAGGTCGGCGACGAGCTCGGCGACCTGCTCGCCGGTCAGCGGGTTCAGGTTCAGCCGGGAGACGCCGTCGAGCCGCGTCAGCGAGGCCACCATCTCGGTCACGGCCGGGTCGGTGACAGGGTCGTGGGTGCGGACGGTGACCAGCACCAGCAGCCGGCCGGGTTGCGCGGCCCGAACAAGGTAGGCCAGCAGGTCGCGGGTGGGTGCATCGACCCACGGCAGGTCCTCCACCACCAGCCACACCAGCCGATCGGCTGGCCAGCTGCTCGACGGTCGCTACGAACGCCGGAAGAACGTGTGCCGAGGTAGCCTCCTCGTCCCCGGCATCCACCAGGTCGAGGTGCAGCGGCCGGAGGGCGGCCGCGTACGCGCCCGCGGCCGCCCGGACAGGTTCGAGACCGGCGTCGCGGCACAGTGTCCGCAGCAGGTCGGTGGCGACGCGATAGGGGATCTCGGACCCGGCCAGCTCCACGCCGTACCCGATTCCCACCGCGTCCTTCGGGTCGCGCAACGAGGCAAGCGTCTCCGCGACCAGCCGGCTCTTCCCGAGGCCGGCATCCCCCTCGAGGATGACCACGGCACGCGCGCCGTCACGTGCGCTGGCGACCGCATCGGCCAGCCTGCCCACTTCGGCGTCCCGCCCCACCAGGCGGGACATGCCCGATGCCATGCCCCCAGAGTGCCCTGCCCCGGCGGCCGCTGCCACCGGCTCCGGCGCCTGCATCACTTCCCGAGGTCGACCCGCCCACGACTAGAGTCCGGATCTGCCAGCCAGCCAAGACCCGAGGAACCGAACCTGGGTGGCCCCGTCGTCCTCGTCGTCGCACACGACCCAACGGGTCTCGCCGCACCGGGGGCAGAGTCGGTACCGGCCCTCGGCGGTCTCTTGCTTGTTCCACGGGTGCTCGCCAGTGAACCGGCACCACCACCGTCCGGCCTTTGTCGTTCCCCGAGCTGACGGCGTCTGTGTTCGCATCGCCCGCACCCGCTCAGGAAGAGGCGACGAACAGCCAGGAGCCGCCGGCCGTGAGGAGCGCTCCCGCGCCCACCCAGGCGAGTTCGCCGCGAACGGAGGTCGTGTGTGCCTTGTCTGACCGGTAGAACGCCCACGCTCCCGCCGTTACCGAGAGGGCAGCGGTCATCCTGACGACAGAGAACGGCCTCGCCGCGGCGACAGCCGCGATCACGGCCAGCAGTGCGAGCATGACGACGATGTACACGTTCCACTCGTGTGCCCAGCGGCGACGCTTCTCGCTGTAGAACACCCCGACCTGCTCGTTGTCGCTCGCCCACGCGTGCGGGTTCCCCCGCTCCACCGCGCCCATCACGACACCCCAGGCACAGCGTGCCGACGAGCCGGCGAAGTCACGCTGGCGGCTGTGGCCCGGCGGAGCCAGCCGAACCAGCCGGTCCGGAACTGGCCGGCCACGGCGGATGCCTCCCGCAGCGCGGATCTGCTCGGCCCGGAAGGCCTTTGCGAATGTCACGGTCTGGGAGCTCATCGGCGGGAACTGCGTGTACATGGTGTCCTCCAGGGCTTCGTCGGGATGTCGATGCCCCTGAGGCTGTCGGTAAGACACGCGCGCCCGCGTCAGGCGATCCCCCTATCTTCGCGGTCCGGCGCGCGGAGACATTTCGTGACGATGGAGCAACACAGCCTGCCTCGAGCGCCGTCCGCTCATCGGCCAAGTGCGGGCGTAATCGCGCCATGAGCATGCGCGCCTAACCTCGCCACATGGTGCTCAAGATCGTGGAGGTCACGCCCGGGTCGGTGGAAGCGTGGCGTGAGATTCACAACCTGATCATCCCGACGGCCCCACTGTCGGCAGAGGATGTCCAAGAGCGTCAGGGACGCAACCTGCTGACCCTCGCGTATGCCGGTGATGAACTCGTCGGCAATGCCACCGTCCGCCCACCCGGGCCCACCACCGGCATCGCGACGGTCATTGTGCGCATCCTTCCCGCCCACCGGCGCCGGGGTCATGGTTCCGAGTACCTCCAGGCGATGCGTCTCCGCGCCCGTGAGCTCGGCGCCCAGGGCATTGCCACCGTCGTGCTCGCGGCCAACGACGAGGGTCTGCGGTTCGCCGAGCGGCGCGGCTTTGTGGAGACCGAGCGGTACACAGTCGACAACGCCGAGTACGTCGACCTCATTCGGTCCTGATCGCCCGCCGACCTCGACGCGAGACAGCCGTTCGTCGGCTAATCTGCGCCGTGCTCCGCCCGAGCCCTGATCCGTGGGCGGCGGCTGAACCCGCTCGGCACTGAGTAGCTCAATCTGGGCGAAACTGTCCGTGGCGGCGCCGCACCCGCACGCGCCTGCGTCGGCGGATGAGACCGGGCCGCGAACGGCGCTCGGCCACGCAGCGCGCCCGTAAACTCGGCGCATGCCGGGCCTGCAGCACACCGTCACCATCGCGGCCCCGCCTGACCGGATCTGGGCGGTGGTCGTCGACGTCGAGCGTTGGCCCGAGCGGATTCCGACGGTCGAGGCCGTGGAGCGACTCGATGCCGGACCGCTGGTCGTCGGCTCGCGAACCCGGTTGGAGCAGCCCCGGCTGCCCACGGCGGTGTGGACGGTCACCGAGCTGACCGACGGGTCGTCGTACACGTGGGAGTCGCGCTCGCCGGGCGTCACCGTCACCGCCACCGACGTCGTCGAGCCACACCCGGCCGGGAGTCGGCTCGCCCTCGCCGTCGCCGTGTCCGGTCCGCTGTCGTGGCTGGGCTGGCTGATGACGCGGTCGCTGACCAAGCGGTACGTCGAGACGGAGGCCGCCTCGATCAGGAACGCCGCCGAGACCTCGGCCGGATAGACGGAGTCTTCGGAGCCCACCGTGGATGTGATCCAGGCCCTGGCGTACGGGAAGCGCGTGTCGGATTTCGTCGAGGGCGGCCAGCTCGCTGCGGCCATGGCGGACGCGGGGCTCCAGGCCGGCGTCGATGCCCTGAAGACCCTCCCGATGGTGAACGACAAGCAGGCGCAGGTCTGGTCGGCCGTCAATCACCTGCAGTTCGCCGAGGGCGCGGTTCGCCAGTCGATCACCACGAGAACCAGCCTCAAGCAGCACGCGCGCCGTCTCGCAATGGGTGCCTTGGTCGACCGGCGCGAGTACGTGCTCTGCCTGCTCGCTGTCTGCTACCGCTATCTCGGTGAGCCCACGCTGTTCGAGCAGGCGATGAGGCAGGCGCGAACCGCGCGAGAGGTCCTCGACATGAGTGAGGCCAGGCTGACCGCGACGGGTTTGCTGAACATGGCCAACCCGGTGACGTGGGTGGACCTGTTCCGCCCGTCACCCTGCCGGGTGAACGTCGACGTGTTCGAGGACAGGATTCGCAGCCTGCCGGGCCCCGAGAGCAGCGTGGAGATGCCGGACGACCCGGTCTGCGCGTGCGGCCACCGGCAGACGAACCACTGGCCCGAGGACACGAGTGAGACCAGCTGCAACGCCATCTACGCCAGCGGCAGTCCCTATGACACCTCCGACGCCACGTCGGGCGGGGGCGATCTCGTCTACTGCGAGTGCCCGCGCTTCAGCGTCAGGCAATCGCGTGGTTGAGGTAGACGTGCTTTGGGCTCGACGTAGTCGGCCGGCAGGAGGTTGACACCGGACGCCGACAGGTGGACGTTGTGGCCATCGGCAATGCTCCACAGGGAAAGAGGCGCCACGGCCGCCTCGATCTTCGCCAGGATCGGCTCGATCAAGGGCGAGCGCTTCGCCATGGCCTTGGCCGTTGGCGTCACGGCGTCGTGGCAGCCCGGTCCAGATGCGGGTCTACCCCCTGAACACGACGGCCTGATGCCCGTTCACACGACCCGTCGTCAACTCGAGCGAGTACCCATTCAGCGGCGCCGTCCTTCAACTTGCGTTCGACGACTACCCGAAAGAGATCGTCTACGGAACGATCCTGCCGGGCCACGCGATCGACGAAACGCACATGGTGCGGCGGCGAGAGGTGGTCTTCGGCGAGCTGATGGTGGGAGCAACGTTGCACTTCACGGACGCCTATGGCAGTCACTGGGCGCGTTCGCCACACGCCTTGAGCGGCGCGAACATGCCGCCCGTGGGCTGATGTGTCGCGGGATGCCGGCGGCCTTCGTGATCCGGGCGACCATCCGGTGGGCGTCGCGTCGGTCGATCGGCCTGCCCGAGAGCGGTCGGAGCCCCGGCCCAGAGGTCCGTTGGCCTCGGCAGGCCTCCAGCACGCGCAGGACTGGAACGGTGAGCGGCATGGTGGCGGGCTTGTTGCCCTTCCCGACCAGGTGCAGCACCCGGTGCCCGCGAAGGGTGTCGGCGTAGTCCTCGATCCGCACGGCCGCCGCTTCCGAGGCGCGTAACGCGTTGATGCCCAGCAGGTAGGCCACGGCGCCGTGGTGGACACTGAGAGTCTGGACCACCTGGAGGAACCGGATCAACTCGAGCCGGTCCAACCCCTGGGTACGGGACTCGTCGCTATGAACCTTCGGCAGTCGTGCGTACACGGCGGGGTCGGCGGGGATGAGCCCGTCGATGTGTGCGAATCGAAACAGCCCTCGGACCGCGTGCATCATCGTGTTGACCGAGGAGTCCATCAGCCCGGATTCCCCGAGTTGGCGGATGTAGAGCTCGACGTGGGCTCGCTGGATCCCGACCAGCGGGTCCAGCCCGTTGGTCTCGCACCAGGCGAACCAGCGCTTCAGCGGGTAGGCGTACAGGCTGTGGGTGTGCCCGGAGTACCGGGCCAGATAGGACACCGCCGCGAGTTGAGCGGTTGACATGGTCGTTGGCTGGAAGGGCAAGAGAGTGGTCGGACCGGACATGAGTCACCTCATGCGGCGACTGAAGGAACGCGCAGACTCCGCTCGCCGCCAACGCGGCCAGGCGGTCGGGGCGAAGTCACGCTACCCGCGCGATGCCGGCGCTGGCGCGTCCGCTGGCGGCGGAAGGACGCAACACGACAGGCGGGATGAGGGACTGGCTGCGGGCGTCGGGTCCTGGCAGATCTACGGTTGCGGTGTGGATCTGCATGGGCCCCCAGCGCCGTCACTGACGGCGGATGACAGCCTGTTCAGTTGCCGGGTGGATTCACCTGCGCCAGATCAATCCCAGGGAACGGTGCGCGCGTTCCGGTCTGGCACCCGCGCATGAGGTTGGGCGGTTGGCGTTTTCATACCGAAAGGCCGAACCTCCATCGCTGCAGACGATCCGCTACTTGGTCCACCCTGATTGTGTGCGCCGTGGTTGCGCCGCCTTCGCGGCCCCCAAACTCCGGTTCCAGAGAGCTGACGAAGGCTCTGAAGAGGTACTACCCCGGCGTCCCCCTCTCGACCAGCCCGGCGACCCCGACACGACTGGGACGGGCGACCATGCTCCAACTTCACGGCGAGGGCTACATCGACTCACTGTCTTTGGACCTCGAGTCCCTGAACCCCGACGAACTCGAAGACGAGGACAACTCGGAAATCTGGGCCAGTATCACCAAGGTGGGCTGTCCCGGCAGCGAGGGATGACCGACGGAGTTCACCTGCCGTTGTTGACCAACAGTGGTTAGCCACTTCGAGATCGCAAATGCAGGCAACGCGGCGGAAAGACTCGGTTGGTGAACGCGCTGATCGCGGCCTGGGCGGACGCTCTCGGGCATTGTGGTGCCAACCGCCGCTCACTGACCGGTCTGGCCGTCGATGGCCTCGCGGAGCAGGTCGGCATGACCGTTGTGTCGTGCGTACTCCTCGATCATGTGCAGCAGGATCCACCGAAGGCTGAAGCGCCCGCGGCCGCCTGAAGCCTCCGCGGCCGAGAGACCATCGAGCCCGACCCCGCCGTCGGCTAGCGCCTCGTCGAGCACGGCGTCGGATCGACGGCAGGCATCGTCGAACAGCGCCAAGAGGTCCTCAGGCGAGTCGTCACGGGCGGTGTGCCATTCCCAGTCACGGTCGGCGTCCCAGTCGACGGTGTCGAACGGTGGCATCAGCCCCCGGCCGGCGAAGTCGTCCTCGAACCAGCTCTGGTCCACGATCGCCAGATGCTTCATCATCCCGCCGAGGGTCATCTCCGACGGCGGCAGCGACTGGGCCAGCTGCTGTTGGCTGAGGCCGGCGCACTTCCAGCGAAAGGTCTCACGGTGGTAGTCGAGGAACGCTCGGAGCGTGGTGGCCTCACCGGCCCGCAGGGGCGGCCGGACGCGGGATTCGGGCGGCGAGAAGGACGTCATGGCACGACGCTAGCGAGGCGACGCCGGGCTGCACCATGCTTCCCCGTCCCTGGCGACCCAGAGCGGATCAAGAGTCTGGCCGGGTGCCGGTCACGGCGCGTGAACCTACGAGCGCTGGGGCCTCGGCAATGCCGCCCATCTCGAAGATCTGTACTTCCCTCCAGCGCCGACACGCGGCGATAAGACGCGCCTGTCGACTGCGCGACTCGCGGCAGTATCGGGCGCTTCGCCCCGACAGCGGTCTGCGGGCGTTGTGGCGAGGATTGCGGCCATCTGGTCGCTGCGTTCTGCTGTGCCCGGGTAAAGGTTTCGGCAGGATGCAACCGGACCCGCCCTCTCGTGAGTCGTCCTTCTGAAGGGACGGGAGGTGCCGCGTGAGCGACATCGAGATCCAGGAGCTGTACGCCGCGTCGTACCGGCGCCTGCTCGGGCAGCTCATCGGCGTGACGGGCAGCGTGGCGGAGGCCGAAGACGTGGTCCAGGAGGCGTTCGTGCGTGGGCTAGACCATCCCCGGCGGCTGTTCGGCGCTGACAATCCGGAGGCGTGGCTTCGGACGGTCGCGGTCAACCTGGCCCGGAGTCGGTGGCGGCGGGCGCAGCGTCTGGTCGGTCTGGTTCCGCGGCTGGTCGAGGAGCCGCGCGACGGTGACACCGAGGGCAGCGTCGTGCTTGTGCAGGCGATGCGCAGTCTTCCGGCCGGCCAGCGTGAGGTGATCGCGCTGCACCACTTGGCCGACCTGACGGTGGAGCAGGTGGCCGACACCCTCGGCCTGCCGACCGGGACGGTCAAGGCACGGTTGTCCCGGGGTCGGGCCGCGCTCTTCGCACTGCTGGTCGAGGAGGGACCCCATGTCTGAGTTCACGCCCCTGCGCGAGGCCGTCGACACGCTGGCCGGCCGTTCGAGCTCGCCGGACTTCGGCGAGCTCAAGCGCCGAGCCACCCGTCGCGGCCGTCGACGCATCGCCGCGGTCGCGCTCGCCGCCGCTGCGGTGATTGCCGGATCGGCGGCTGTCGTCACCGGTCTCGATGGCGACCGACGGACTGCGCCTGTCGATGAGCCCATGCCGACCCCGAAGCCCGTGACGGCACCAAACGGGTGGGTGGCGATCGACGACTATCGGGACGGAGGCACCATTTTCCTGGTGCGGCCCGGTGAGGACGCCCGCCGGCTCGAGGTCCCTGGCTCGGATGCAACCAGCGACGCGTGTCCGGCGTGGTCGCCTGATGGAACGCGGCTGATGTTTGGCCGGTCTGGGGGTACGTGGGAAAGTCCGTCCGGCGTCGCCGAGCTCGTGATCGTGCCCGTGGGCCAGAACGGCACCGCAGGCCCCCCGACAGTGATCGGACTCGGCGGCTTCGAGGCGCCCAGCGGCGGGATTGAAGGCTACGGCGCCCATCCGTGCGGGACGTGGGCACCTGATGGCCGGTGGGTCGCGTTCGCGGGCACAGATGGGGTGTGGGTGGTCGACACGCAGACCGGCGCGATTCGCCGGTTGCCTGACCTCCGGCCCAGCGATCTCGAGTGGCGCCCCGGCACCGACGAGCTCACGATCGCGGGCGACGTGGGCACGGACTGGGAAACAACCCCCACGGTGTCTACCCCGGTCACCGTCTACTCGGTGTCAACCGGCGAGCTCAGCCACCTCGGCTCTGTCGAGGCAGCACACATCACGTGGTCCCCGGACGGCACGTTCTTGGCGTCCACCGGCAGCGAATCCGAATCCGACCCTGGGCAACTCGTGCTTGTCGACGGCGACGGCACCAACGAACGGCTGCTCGTCGCCGACATCGGACTGACAGCACAAGGCCTCGGTCCCGTGTGGTCCCCGACCGGCGACCGCATCGCCTATCAACGGTGCGAAGACTGGCCGGACGTTGTTGGTTGCAGCGGCGAAGAGCACGACGTCGTCCTTGTGAGCGTCGCCGATGGGACCGAGACCGTCATCGAGCCACCGACGGCGGACGGGCGCGAGTGGTATCCCTATACCGTCTCGTGGTCGACGGACGGCACGACGCTGCTGTACGCGGCCTGGACCGACGACGACGAGGGCGAGGACGGAGTGATCGCCGTTCCAGCTGACAAGCCGAGCGACGCGACAGTGCTCAGCGACTCGATCGACCCCGGACCGTACTGGAGCCACCGCTGGACCAGGATCCAGATGTGGGGCCGGCAACCGAGGTGATACAGGCGGCATAAATGCGTACTCTCGGCTCCTTGGGCGAACTAAACCCGCGTCATTCTGGGCTGGCGTGCAGATGAGTTGCGACTTGCCGTGCTCGGTCAGGTCGGTGCGCACGGAACTCGGCATGAGCGGGCATGTCCGCGCGCCCGACAGGCGGCGGTAAGACTCGAACGCACTTGTGTCAGAGGAGCGCTGCTAATGCGCCCGGGTACTGGATTCCGAAGTGACGGGCGCACGCGGTCAACTGCGCCCAAACCGACCACCGCTCGCGCTGGCGTTGGCGTGTTGAGAATGACCCAGCGCCCGTCCGGAAGGGTTGGGCCGGGTCCACCGAAGATCAACGGCATCTTCCCGTTCAGGACGGCGGCCGCGCAGTTCGGCTTTAGTGAGCGAGCGACCCCGTTTTTCTCTCCCACCAAGGAGTCCATCCCCTCCGTCTTGCTCATGGGTGCGCGCGAGTCTCCCGGACCACCTGGCCCACCCCCGCCCTCCCCTTCCGCGGGTCCGCTCAGTCCAGCACGGTGCTGGTCTGAGTGGTCCCCTTCTCGATCGTCACCTGGTCCAGCCCGAGCGTTCCGCCCGGCCGCGGGCTCGCCTGCCGGGAGGTGAAGGCGTACCGGTTTACCTGGTGCCACTCGCCGGGCAGGTGCACGGTCTCGGTGTAGCGGAGCCGCGTCCGGGGACCGAACCCGACATAGGTCTCGGCGATCTCCAACGACTGCCATGTCCCGGCCAGGTAGTCGTAGACCTTCGACCGTGCCGCGCACGGTGGCGGTGTTCAGCGCACCGTCGATGCTCAGCTGCCCCCACTGCGGGTTGTCCTCGCGGATCGCCCGGTAGGACACGTACTCGCCCGCGCAGGAGTCCCACGCGTGCTCGACGTATCGGATCTGGTCGGCCTCGGGGTTCTCGTCGGGGTTGTAGAAGACGTTGAGCATCAGGTAGCGCTCCACGCAGCCGTCCGCGGAGGAGGCGTACTGCTCGCCGAAGATGGTCTCGTAGCGCACGGTGCTGGTCGGCCCGGCTCCGGTCCCCGGCGCCGCCTTGCTCGGGGCAGCTCCGCCTGCTGCGGCGAGCACTCCGAGCAGTACCGCCGGGACCAGCCTTGTCAGAAGAGTGCGGGTGCGCGTATGCGTCATAGGGGCGTCCTCGACCGTGGGTTGATGTCACCGTCGCAGCAGACTTATCCCCCGGCATCCCCCCATTGCGGGATCCGCCTCGAACGCCCTGAGTGCTCCTAGTCGCAGGGTCTCGTCAGGATCAGCCTGACTGCCGACTGCCGTTCCCAGTGACCCGTTTGGGCCATGGTGTTCGGCCGCATCGAGGAGTAGGCCTGAGGGGCGTAGGTGCGGCGAGCCCCGAGAGTTCCCCACCCGGACCCGGGAGGAAGGGAGCCTAAGATGGAGACGCATCTGGACCGACGGACCCTCATCAAGGCGACTGCCACGCTGGGCCTGGCTGGATCTGCTGGCGTCGTGCTCCGGCCCTCCGTCGCCGAGGCGGCCACGATCGGGGCGCAGCGGTCCGGGACGCCCCGCCCGATCCCGGCCGGCTTCTTCGGCCTGAACGGCAACAATGTCCAGGAGCGGCTCCGCTGGGATCGCGCCGACCTCGGGTCCGCCCTGACCAGCCTGGGCCCGGGGCTGCTCCGCTACCCGGGCGGGACGATCGGCAACTACTGGAACTGGAGCACGGGCTGGTTCCAGCCCAACGGGCCCTGGCCGGGCCAGATCCACGGGCAGACGGGCGAGGTGATCGCACAGTTCGACAACTCGTTGGCGGTCTACAAGTCGGCGCTGCAACGCACCGGAGCCAAGGCCTTGTTCATGCTCAACATGCTTACTACCAGCGGACGGCTGGGCACATCGGCGGACAACTCCGCGATGATCCAGAACCAGGTCCAGTTCCTGCAGTCCGCGGTGGCGAATGGCATCGTGGTCGACCGGGTCGAACTGGGAAACGAGTTCTACCTCTCCGGCTACGCGCCCGGGGCCAACGGCAGCGACTACTCCCAGCGGTTCCCGACGGCGGCGTCGTACGCCCAGCAGGCGAACGGCTGGGTGAGCGCGCTGCGGTCGACGTTCCCCAACCTTCGGATCGCGGCCGTCGGGGCCGACGCCACCGGCAACAACGCGCCGCGCCGCGAAGGCTGGAACGCCGGCGTGCTCGCCAATCTCGCCGGTGTCGATGCGCTGACACTGCACCCGTTCATCCGGGTCACGAACGCGTCTGCCACACCGCAGTCCTTGCTGGCCTTGCCCTACCGCCGCATCCAGAACCTGTCCGCGAACGAGTTCGCGGCCATCGCCTCCCGCGGCCTCAGCGCCTGGGTCACCGAGTTCAACCTGGTGGACGCGACACCCGGCCTCACCTTCGCGGGCACATGGACGCACGGTCTGTTCATCGCCGCCTACGCGGTGATGCTCGCCCAGGTCCCGACAGTCGGGCTGATCGACCTGCACAACGTGGTCGGCGACGCCCTCGCTGGCGTGTTGTTCGACTCGACCGACGGGTTCCGCACGCCGACTCCGGTCACCCAGTTCCTGGCACCCACAGCGAAGGGTGCGTCGTACGGCGTCGTGCTGCAGGCCGGCCTGGGCGCCAACACCGGGCAGTCACTGTCCTTCCCCGGCGGACCGACGCTCTCGGGCGGTGCACCCGGTCTCGTGGGGATGGAGTTCACCGGAGGCGCCAGGCGCCAGGTCGTGGTGGTGAATCTGGCCCGTTCTGCCGTGACTCTGGGTGTGTCGAGCCTGTTCGGTGGCGCGTTCAACTGGTCGCGGACGTCGGCGCCTTCGCTCACCACGCGCATCACCGGCCCGGCCTCGCTCAACGTCGCCAGCGGGACCGCGACCGGGCAGCTCAATGTCCCTGCCCACTCGGTGGTCCGGCTGTTCCAGTGACCCACGCCATCGCATCGGGGCTCACGGTGCGATCGCCTGCCAGCGGACATGCGTCTATCTGGGCGAATAGGGCTACGTCGGCGCGGTCCGTCCGGCCTTCGCCAGCAGTAGGTCTTCGACACGCGGGCAAGCCCGCAGTTCATGTTGCAAATTGGAGTTGCGGGCGGGCCACAGCCGGGCACGGAGTCCCTGGGTCGGCTGATTCCGGGGTCCGCAGCTTCCGGCTGCCGAAGGGGGCGGGGTGGAAGATAGAACTTCTGCGGATGTGTGGCGTCACACTCGGCGAGGTTGGAGGGCCATGACGACCTGCGAGGTGACACTGATGCCTGCAACCAACACCAGCAAGACAGCCAGTTCCCCGCACCGGCCAGCCCGTCACCTTCGGACATATCGCGCCACGGCCGCGTGCGCGCCCGCCGCACTGGTCACGCTGCTGGTCGCACTGGCTGGCTGCGGCGGTGACGGCGCAGATACCGGCGACGCGGGTCCGAGTGTGCCGAACGCGCCGCTGGATGTTGCCGGGCACGAGGTCGTGTACGCGGCCGCGGACGAGGACGAGGACGAGGAGTTCCACTTGTGGCTGATGCGGGCCGACGGCACCGACCCAGTCCAGCTCACCGACGGTGGCGGGGTCGAGGCGACCCCGGCGTGGTCACCGGACGGGTCTCTTGTCGCGTTCGCCGCGTCGGAGGACACTGAGGGCGAGTTCGACCTGTGGGTCGTCGGCGCCGACGGGACTGGCCTGCGGCAGCTCACCGACACCGACCACCGCAGCGAAACGAGCCCGTCGTGGTCCCCGGACGGCTCACGGCTGGCTTTCACCGACAACACCGTGGACGACGAGGGCGCGGCCATCCGGATCCTCGATGCCGCCGACCCGGATGCCGAGGGGATCACGGTCGCGGACCGTGGGGACTGGCCATCGTGGTCGCCGGACGGACGCACCATCTTGTACACCGGCGACGCCGGCGGAGGAGTCGGGCAGCTGTTCACGGTGCCTGTCGACGGGGGAGCCGACGATGCTCGAGCTTGACGGTGCGGAGACCGACGTGCCGGCGTCGGCCTATGAGGCGGCGTGGTCTCCGGACGGGACCCGGATCGCGTTCGTGGCGTCGTCCGGTGACGGGGACTCGGAGGACCCGGTGGAGTGGAACGAGGACATCTGGGTGGCGGCCGCCGACGGGACCGATGCTCGCAAGATCGTCACCACCGAGGGCAACGACCACTGGATGCCGACATGGTCGCCCGATGGCCAGCACCTGATGTACTCCGCGGACGGCACAGAGAACGAGGGCGAGATCGCCCGTGTCGACCTGGACTCCGGGGAGGTCACGGCGCTGACCGTGAACGACGAGCACGACATGATGCCTTCTTGGCGGCCCGCCACCTAGGAAGACGTTTCCGCTCGAACCTCGGTATCCGGCACGGACGATGTCCCAACCGCGCCTGCCCTGCGCCTCCGCTGCGTCGGGAGCGCGTGACCCCCGCCATCTGATCTGATCGTGACCAGCTGATTCTCCTGAGGTTCCGTCGGCCGGATGCGGGCCGGGTTCGCCGGTCCCTTCCACCTCCGGCGATTGCCCGCACCCGTCCGGCCGGTCCCCGGAGACGGCACCCTCACCTGCGAGAAGTGCCGTCTCCATGCTGCCCGGGCCACTGAAGTGAGGACCCCGCGCTGTCGAAGATCCGCGGCTACGCCGCCACGCCCGGGCCGCTGCGCCTGGTTCGGCGCGCGGAGGCCGATCGAGCGCGACGGCGGGATGCGGCTTGCGGTGTGCAAGATTCGACGAGTCCGTGTGCAAGCGTGTGTGGGAATCTTTGATGCAGGCCCCCTGACCTGCGGCGCACGTGTTTTCGCGAAGATCCCACTGAGAGGGGTGTTCGCGAATTGCCGGACACCTAGCTCGCGAAAACGGCTCCACCTCGACCTGAGGTGGAGCCGTTTGCGTCTCCGCTTACCTAGGGCGGTGCCCTGTCCGGACGCCCTGGAGGTCAGAGACCGAGGTCTGTGAGGCCCGAGTGATCCGCTGGTCGAGGGCCGGGGCGGTCCCAGTGGAAGAGCCGCTCGGACTCGTCGATGGCGACGTCGTTGATGCTCGCGTGTCGCCTCCGCATGAGGCCGTGCTCATCGAACTCCCAGTTCTCGTTGCCGTGCGAGCGGAACCACTGACCTTCCTTGTCGTGGGACTCGTAGACGAACCGGACAGCGATCCGGTTGTCGCCGTGGGTCCAGACCTCTTTGATCAACCGGTACTCCAGCTCACGGGCCCACTTCTGCCTGAGGAAGGCCACGATCTCGTCGCGACCGTTCACGAACATGTCCCGATTGCGCCACCGGCTGTCCTCGGTGTACGCGAGCGCCACCCTGTCCGGATCGCACGAGTTCCAGGCGTCCTCCGCTGCACGCGCCTTCTGCGCCGCGGTCTCCGTGGTGAACGGGGGTAGTGGGGGGCGGGCGTCCATGACGCCACGCTACGGCCCCCAGCTGCGTCGGTCAGCCCGGCGCACGCCTCGAACTGCGCCGCCTCTATCGACTACCTGCTCGCGGACCCCTCGCTGGTCTCATCATCACGTACGCCGCGACGGCAGCGACGACTGTGAGTATCGGCGCGATCGTCAGCAACTCGTACTCGACTCGTTGGCCCTCGAAGCCGGCAGGCAGGTGGTCGTCGGGGTGGGGGGTCCCGAAACCCGGCCACAGCAGACAGATGGTGGCCAGCAGAGACCAGGCGGTTGCCAGGATCGTGACCAACCAGGCGCCGATCGCACCGCCCGGTACGAGGAAGGGCCGGTCGAGATCGCGATTTCGTGAGCGGAGCCTGAGGAAGGCCGGGTAGATGAAGAGGTAGGCCAGCACGATCAGAGAGATGGCTACGTTGAGGGCGACCGAGAAGTACTTCTGGCTGTCTCCGCCGGTAACCCACAGGCTCAGCACCAGCAGGAGCAACGAGACGCCACCTGAAACCAGTCCCATCACCACCGGGACCCCGCTGTGTGCGGAGATCCGGCCGAGGACCCGCGGGCCGCCGCCGTCCAGGCAGGCGGCGGCCTGGGCCCGACCCGAGCCCATGATCCAGGCGGATCCGCTGGCAATGAGGACCCAGATGAAGACCACGGCGCTCAGCGTTCCGAGGACAGCCCCGGCGCCAGTCAGCGTGACCTGGCTGCCGGAGACGTCGCCGCCGTAGACGGTGTAGACGGTCTTCATCGCGTCGATCAGCCCGTGCAGCGAGGTGATCTGACCGCTGGGCAGCACGATGAGGACGGCGAGGATCGGGATCCCGTACATCAGGGCCTGAGCCACCCCTGCGGTGCCGATCGCGGCGGGGATGTCGCGTCGCGGGTCGTGCATCTCCTCCGCGGCTGTGGTGGGCAGCTCGACCCCGACGAACGAGTACAGAAGCACCGGAACCACCGCGATGAAGGCCGCTCGCGTCGGGCTGAAGTCTGCGAGGGACATGCTCTGCACGCCGTGCTGCACGCCGTAGGCCACCACGCTCACCGTGAAGACTACGAGCAGGACGATCTGTCCGATGGCACCGCTCGCCGGCACCCACTTGCCCCAGCGGAGCGGCACGACGGCAGCAACGGTTGCCAGCAGCACGAAGGCGGCACCGAACACGAACATGCCGGGCCGGGAGAGATCACCCAGGAACCGGCCATAGACGGTGATGGCGACCGCGGCGATGGATCCGCCCAGCCACATCGGAGTGCCGGCCCAGTAGAGCAACGAGGTCAGCGCACCGGCGAAACGGCCGAACGCCATCCGCACCCAGACGTACACCCCGCCCTCCTCCGGGATGGCGGCACCGAGCTCGGCACTGATGAGTGCGGACGGCACGAAGAACAGGGCGAAAAGCACCACCAGCCACGTGAAGGCTTGGACACCGCCGATGGCGATGGCGCCGATCGTGTCAACGACCACCATCGCCGAGATGAGGAACAGGACCGTGTCGAGGCGACTCAGCTCACGGCGAAGCTTGGCGAGCTCGGAGTCCTGCCGCGTCGCGGGCAGCTGCTCCGGAGGCGCAGTCTCGCGTTCGGGAGCCACGGCTCACCCGCCTGCCATCGAGCGCCGGGCGGTGCCCGTGAGGATGGTGGCCAAGGTCCGGGCCACCCGCTGACCGGAACCGACGGCACCGTCCGAATGGCTGCTCATCAAGGTGTCGCTGCTGAAGTGGACTCGGCCCTGCGGCCTGCGCAGCGCCGCGGCCCTCTCGTCAAGACGCGACCGACCACGGTCGACCGACCAGTAGGCCACCGCACGCGGATAGGCGTAGGCCCGCGTCTGCGTGACGAGCGCGCCCAGGCCTGGCCACAGCGGGCCCGGCGCACTCAGGCGGTCGAGCGCGCGGACAGCACGTCGGGCAATCTGCTCCCTGGGCAGGCCGCAGAGCTGCCGCGCATGCTGGGCATGGATGAGCTGGGTGAGGACAAGGTCGCTCCCCTCACGTGCGGCGCCGAGGTAGATGCAGCCGGCCTGCGAGTCCGACAGCAACGTGAAGAGGCCACCCCCATGGCGCTCCCACAGCTGAGCTGCCTCAGGTCGAAGCCGGTGCAACACCTTCACGTAGCTGCCCGCGGTGCAGGACGCGATGGCCTCGGCTGCAGCGGGCTCGAGCGTCGCGTGAAGCCGGATGGTGTCCAGAGACCACAACGGGACCGCGATGACGACATGCTCGCAGCGCGAGACGGTCAGGTGTCGGCCACGACCATGGCGCACGACGACCTGACGTCCGACCTGGCGAACGGAGGAGACGGGCTCGTTGGTCCACACCGTCCCCTCGGGGAGCTGCTGGACCAACGCGTCGATCAAGCGCTCGTTGCCGCCTGCGACGTGGGCGTTGGTCTCGCCGAAGCCAGCGGGCGTGTCGAGGAACGGTTGCAGCTCGATCACACCGTCGAGCGCGGAGATCCGATCCCACTCGATGGCTGTCTCGGACTCGACGACCACCCTGATCCACTCCGCGACGCGCGGCTCCCTCACCAGGTTGCGCACATAGGCCGAGAAGCGGCCGGCGATCAGCGGAGTCGCCCGGGAACCCGCCGTCAGGTCAGTACCTCGGGCTCCAAGACGACCCAGCAAATGGCACGCGTGCTCGTTCCAGCGGAGCCAGGCACTCCGCTCCCGCGGGTTGAACATGCCCGCCAGGTACGCGTCCCGATCGCCGTCACCCTGGTAGGGGAGCAGCCGCTCGCCCAGGACCATGCTCGAGTGAGCGCAGTCCTCGACGAGGTCCAGCCCGAGCTCCCGTAACAAGGGGTACGCCGGGCTGGACTCCCAGAACTCCTCCATGTGCGCCTCAGCGGTCAGGCCGTCATCGAAGACAGTCGTCTCGACCCGCCCGCCAACCCGGGGACTCGCCTCCAGGACACGACAGGCCACGCCGACCCGGGTCAGCTCCCATGCCGTGACCAAGCCAGCCAGCCCTGCACCCACGATCACGACGGGTGTGTCCACCGTCATCGGTTCCACCCACCTCCCCGCAGCGTCATGGCCGGCGTAGGCGGTCGGTCACCCGGCGCACGGCGTCCATTGCGTGGGTCACGTCGTCGCGACTGTTGTAGAGAGCGAAGCTCAGCCGACAACTGGCGGGAGGGTTCATGCCAAGGTCGCGGTGGGCCAGCGTCGCGCAGTGACAGCCCGCCCGAGCCTCGACGCCCTCTCGGCCCAGGTCCTCGGCAAGGGCGAACGGGTCGACACCCGCCACGTTGAACGCCAGCAGCGGCGATCGCGGCAAGCCGGCCGCCGGCCCGTAACAGCGGAGCCCATCGATCGACATCGCTTCGCACAACGCCAGCTCGGTGAGCTCGGCCGTGTGCCGGCCCACGCAGTCCATCGTCTTCGCGACGAGCGGGGCCGGGAGCGGCGCCGTCGAGCTGAACCAGCGCGTGGACCCATCCACGCCGACGAGGTCGAGCAGGAGACGCAGCGCGTGGGCGGAGGCGATCACGCCGAGGATGTTCGGGGTGCCAGCGGCGTACTTCCAGGGCAGCTCGTTGTACTCCACCTGGTCCGGCGCCACCCGGCCCGCGGCGATCATGTCGCCGCCGTAGAGGAACGGCCGTGCCTGCGCCAACAGCCGCTCCTTGGCATAGAGAACGCCGACACCGAACGGCGCCAACACCTTGTGGCAGGAGAAGGCCAGGTAGTCCACGTCGAGCCGCTGGACGTCGACGTAGCTGCTGGGGACCAGCTGAGCGGCGTCGACGAGCAGGAGCGACCCCGAGCTGCCGTCGTCTCGCCGATAGCCGCTGCCGTCGGCGATGGCGCGGATCAGTGAGAGCGGGGGTTTGGTGCCCAGAAAGTTCGAGGCCCCCGTCACACAGACGAGCTTGGTCCGGTGATCGACCAGCCCGGCCAGGTGGTCCAGGTCGAGCTCGCCGGTCTGATGGTTGAAACGGGCGATGCGGCACTCGACGTGACGGCCGAAGCGCGGCAGGATCTCGCGGCCCATGGCGTACCACGGCACGAAGTCGGAGTTGTGCTCCAACATCGTGGTCACGACGTTGTCGCCGTCACGGAAGTCGGTGAGCAGTGAGTACATCACCGCGTTGATGGCCTCGGTCGTGTTGCGGTACGTCGCGATGCTGCGCCGGCTCGGCGCATTGAGCCACTGCGCGAACGTGTCGTAGCACGCCTCGAAGAGCTCGGTCATCTGCTGAGAGGCGACCGACTGACCGCGGTGCACGTTCTCGTAGCCCTTCGTCAACCTCATCAGCAGCGCGGCCAGCTCCCGAGGCGGCTGGGTGCTCGCCGCGTTGTTGGTGACGACCCGGCCGAGGTCGGGGAAGTCGAAGTGCGACCTGACCCGGTCGACGTCGAGGGTGTGGGTCGGGTGGTGCGCCCGCTGGTCGCGCAGACGAGGCCTCATGAGGACTCCCCAGCCTTCAGAAGCCCTTGCGCTTCCAGGCGCCGAGCAGCAGCGGCCACAGGAGCGGGCGATCCGGATCCTCGGCGACCGCGTCGTGCAGCCGGGCGAGGAGAGCGTGTGCGTCGGACTCCGTCACCAGGCCTCCGCCGATTGCGGCCGGAAGGAGGCTGCGGACAACCCCCTCCAGCATCGGCGCGGCGTCGGCAAGCCGGTCCAGCCGGCCGGCGACGTCGGTCGCGTCCGGGACGCCGACGCCAGCCTCCTTGAACAGCCGGGGCAGCAGGGCGCCGGCGCGCACCTCGCAGCCGGCCGCGGTGAAGGCACCCAGAATGAATTCGGCGAGCTGGTCGTCGATCGGCATCCGGGGCGCCGACCCCACCGCCGCGAGGTCATAGTCCTGCACCACCAGGTGGCCCCCCGGGGCCACGGCGTCCCAGAGCCTGCCGAGCACGGCGACGCGCTCCGGGAGGTGGAAGAGCACCAGTCGGGCGTAGACGAGGTCGTACGGAGCACCAGGGATCGCGGTGTCTCTGTTCAGGTCGTGGACGCGGAACTCGCATTGCCGGTGACCCTCGTCGTGCAGCCGCGCAACGCTGTCCGCGCCCAGGGCCTCGTCGACGTCGATACCCACGACCCGTCCCTGCGGACCGACCCTCTGGGCCAGCTGACGCATCGTCACCCCGGGTCCACAGCCGACGTCCAGGCAACGCGAGCCCGGACCTGGATCTACCCGATCCAGCACGCGCTCGGTGGCGTGCTGCCACACTTCTGCCTGCCGGCGCACCCGCTCGTACTCTCGCTGGGTGGTGCCGAGCACGTACCTCGAGCCAGCCTCGGTTCCGATGGTCATCATGCCTCCAGGTATGGGTCGAAGTCCGTTCACCACGACCTTCCTCGGAGCGGGAAGGACGCGCGTCGTGGTCGGGACCACGAGGTTTTGACGGGTGATGGACACCGTCGGCGCACGCGGTCCAGACTGACGAGATGCGCGATGGCCTGTTGCAGCGCAGCTTCGAACTGGCCGCGCTCGAGCGGCAGCTCCAGCAGATCCGTGCCGGGGCTGGCCGCGTGATCCTCGTCCAGGGGCCCGCGGGTGTCGGCAAGTCGAGCTTGGTTCGCGCCGTCGCCCAGTCCGCGAGCGGAGCGGGTGTGCGCGTGCTGAGCGCCTGGGCCGGTCCGCTGGAACGGGAGGCCGGCTGGGGCGTCGTACGCCAGCTCTTCGGTCCGACCGCTGCTGGTCCGGAGTGGGAACACCTCGGGGTCGGCGCGGCGGCACTCGCGCGGCGAGTTCTGGACCCCGATCCCTTCGCCCCCGCGCCCACCGGCGATGCGGTGCACGCTGCGTCGTACGGACTGAGCTGGCTCGCCTACGGATTGGCCGAGCGCACGCCCACGCTGCTGGTGGTCGACGACGTGCACTGGGCGGATGGGCCGTCCCTGCGCTGGCTGGCCCAGCTGAGCGGTCACCTGGCCGACCTGCGCCTGGGGGTGCTGTGCGCGGTGCGCACGGGCGAGCCGGCGACGGAGCCCGCGACGTTGGCCGACCTGATTGCCGCGGCACCGGAGCCACCGCTACGGCCGAGACCGCTGGGTCCGGACGCGGTGGAGACACTGGTTACCGAGCGGCTTCCCGGCGCCGACCCGGCGTTCGTCGCTGCCTGCCACGCCGCCAGCGCCGGCAACCCGTTCCTGCTCGGCGCCCTCGTCGACCAGGTGATCGCCGAAGGGGTCGAGCCGTCCTCCGAGGTCGCAGCGAGGCTCACCACTTTCGGCCCGGAGCAGGTGGGCCGGAGCGTCGAGGTCCAGCTCGCGCGACTGCCCGCGGGTACCTCCGACCTGGCCCGTGCCTTCGCGGTCCTCGGTCGCGGAGCGTTGCTGCGCCAGGCCGTGGAGGTCGCCGGTCTCGACCTCGACCGTGCCCACCACCTCGCCGACGGGCTGGTGGCCAGCGGCCTCGTCGGACGAGCCGATGACGGGTTCGCGCTGACCCATCCGCTGGTGGCGAACGCGCTCTACCTCGGGCTGCCGGACGGTGAGCGCTCCCTCCTGCACCGGCGCGCGGCCAGGGTGCTGGCCGCCGAACGGGTCGACGTGGAGACCGTCGGCCTGCACCTGCTGCACGCTGAGCCGGCCGGCGAGCCGCAGACGGTCTCGACCCTGCGTGCCGCAGCGGAGAGAGCCAATCGACGAGGAGCGCCCGAGAGCGCCGCGGTCTTCCTGCGTCGTGCGCTGCTCGAGCCACCCGACAACCGTGCGCTCACGGCCGACCTGCGCAGCGAGCTCGGCCTCTGTCTGTCCACGCAGGTGCGGCCTGGCGCTGCTGCCCTCCTTGCCGACGCGGTGGAGTTTGCCGCCACGCCGGAGCAGCGCGTGCGGATCGCCCTGTCCGGGAGCCGTGCGCTCGGGATGGCCGGTCACTTCGACCGCGCCATCGAGCTCTGCCGTCTGGGGCTGGCCCAACCGGTCGACACGGGCGCACAGCTACGTGGGTCGCTCGAGCTGGAGATGGCGTGCAGCATGCTCCTCGCCGCGGACACCGTCGAGGAGGGGCTCGACCTGGCACGAACGCACAGGGACCTGGACGATGACGTGCTGTGGCGGGTGATCGCCGCGTGGGCGCTGCTCAACGAGAGCTGTCCCGCCAGCGAGGTGAATCACCTGCTGCTGCCGGCCCTCGACGCGGTCACCCCGCCGCGCAATGCCGAGTCACTGGTGAGCACGACCGCGAAGTTCCTGCTGATCGCCAACGGTGAGCTGGACACCGCGCGCCGGCTGTGCGACGGCCTGGTCGAGATGGCACGCCCTCAGGGATGGCTGATTGCCCTGGCGCACGGCAGCTTCATGCGGGCCATCGCGCTGCTCCACCTCGGCAGGATCCACGAAGCCCATGCCGACGCTCAGCTGTCCTTCGACTTCAAGCAGGGCAACAGCCCCCCGGCGGCGCTCGTGTGGTCGCTCTTTCCCCTGGTCGAGGCGCTCACGGAGATGGACGAGCTGGACGCGGCCGAGGCGGCGCTCGACGCCGGCCATCGGCTGGGCGACCCCCCGCCGGCCTGCGTCTCCAGCACCATGCTGCTCGAGCGGCGGGCGCACCTCCGGCTGGCCCAGCGCCGGTACGACGAAGCGCACGCCGACCTGCTCCTTGCGGCCGACTGGTGGCGCCGACTCAAGGTTCAGCACCCCGGGGTCGCAAGCTGGCGCGTCGACGACTGTGAGGCGCTCGTCGCGCTCGGCGACTCGGGTTCGGCCCGCACCCTGGCGCTGGAGCAGCTCGAGCTGGCAGAACGCACCGGCCTGCCCGAACCTCGCGGAGCCGCCCTGCGGGCGCTCGCTCACACCGCCGAGCCCGCGGACGCGGTGGGGCTGCTGGAGCAGGCCGTGGGTCTGCTCGACCCGAGTCCGGCGCGACTGGAGCACACCAGGGCCCTGGTCGATCTCGGCTCCGTGCTGCGCCGGATCAACCAGCGCGCGGCCGCCCGCGACCCGCTACGGCGGGGGCTTGACCTCGCCGAGCGCGGCGGCATGCTTCGCCTCGCCCACCGGGCCCGCTCCGAGCTAGGGGCGTGCGGCGCCCGTCCGCGCCGGAGCGCCGTCACCGGCATCGAGTCGCTCACTCCCGCCGAGCGCCAGGTGGCCGACCTCGCCGCGGCCGGCCACGGCAACCGCGAGATCGCCCAACGGTTGTACGTCACCCGCCGAACTGTGGAGACTCACCTGACACACGTGTTCGCGAAGCTCGGCATCTCCGGCCGATCCGAGCTGGTCGACCTGTTCGTCCACCCCGCCTCCACCGTGCACCAGCCGTGACGATTGCGGGCAATCATGCGGCATCCTGGCCCGTGGGTTGTGGACGACCGAGCTCGATGGCGGTTACCGTCGTTGTTCCGAGGATTGCCAATCTGGTGTTTGCTACACCCGCCCTGGCCACCGACGACCGCCGCCGTCTCTGACCCCGGACCCTGGTGGAGGCGGCGTCGTGAGGCCGACCTCGTGGGCTTCGGGGTCGACGACCGGTCGGCGTCCCTGTTCACGCGCCTGTACGAGCGGGGCATGTGGCTTGCGCGGACAAGCAGGCGTTCGAGGGCGGCCGGCACACGCTCCTCGAGGCCGAGCGGCGCCAACAGACCGGCGCCCGCTCGCGTTGGCGGTCACGACACGGCTGCGTGACCTGAGCCGAACGCTGCCGGCCGGCGTGGTCACCCTCTCCCCGTGGCTCGATGCCACGTTGGACGAAGACGCAGTCGCCGACCTGGAGGCATGCGTCGCGTGCCTGTCCGGTGACGCTGGTGTTCGGGTCGAACAGGATCATGCGCGGACCTGGATCATGCAGACGTGGGACGCCGCCACCTGCCGTCAGCGCCGCTGGAGATGGTGGTTGACGATGTAGCTGCCCACCTTGCGGCCGAGCGCCTTGCCTTGCTCGGTCGCGAAACGGAAGTGGATGCCGGCTCTCACGCGCGAATCGGCGTTCTCGTTGGCCGCCTGGGTGAAGGTGTTGAACGAGCGGACGGGGTTCGCCGGCAGCGCCGTCAGTGATTCCATCGAGAACGGCACATGATCGGTCCTGAAGCACCGCTTGAGGACCTCGGCCGCTCCGGCGCCGAGGACGCTGTGGGTCGAGGGGTAGTCCTGGACCGGCGGGGTCTCGAGATAGCTCTGCCAGGTGGCGTCCTTGACGGTGCTGGGGTTGCCGTCCGTGTCGCCGGCTCGGATCGCGGTGTAGGGCCGCCAGAAGTCCCAGTGGTACTTGGAATCCCAGCCCGCGACGTAGCCGTCGTAGGCGGTCATGTGGATGAGCGCGAACATCCGGGCAGCGCGCCAGAGCTTCAGCTCTTCGCTGGTCGTGGTGACGCGGGCGACGCGGGCCCAGCCGATCTCGGCGGACTCGTACCACCAGTTGGCGTAGTTGCTCTGATCCGTGGTGCGGGTCGTGCTGTTGATGGCTCCGACCGACTTGACCTCGTTGTAGGACCTCGCGTAGGTGCGGCTCGTCAGCGCCGGGGGCGCGGGCACGCGGAACTGCTTGGGTGATTCGAGTCCGAACGGCGTCGCGTACCGGAGGTCCTCCGCGAAGGCGAAGTCGTACGGGGGGACGAACTGGTAGTCACCCGGCTGTGTGCCCGGCGTGTAGTTGGGGCTCAAGAGGTCGACGTCCGTGCCATCGTTCTGACGGAGCGCGACGATGGCCGCCGCCGCCTTGGCTCCCAGGGTGAGAGCCTTGGTCTTGCCGCTGCCGTTGGGCACCGTCGCGAGCCAGGTCGCGAGCTCGGCGTCCAGCGTCGCCTGCTGGGCGGGATAGACCGCCACGAGCACGTCGTGCGCCGCCTTCGCCGCGGCCGCGATCGGGTTCGCGCCGTGCGAGCGGCCAAAGTAGGCGTACTGGTCGAACCTGGGGTCGATGGCGTTGAGCGCGTCGTGCATCGCGATGTGCATCATCGCCTGGTTTCGCGGGCCCATGAACGAGACGAAGCCGTCGTCGGTCATCGCCGCTTCGAAGACGATCCGGCTCCAGTCGACGACGACGTCGCTATTCGTCGCGGTGGAGACCGTCGGAGGCGGTGGGCGCCTCTGCCGCGGCTCCGGAGGGGGTCATGTAGGCGACGGTCGCGAGTGCGATCGCGGTCGTGAGTGCCCAGAGTCGCTTCATTCCGACCTCCCTGGTGGGAGCCGGCACCGGTCGTGCCGGCAGCGAGACCTGCCCGCGGTCTGAGAACCACGCTCTTCCGAAGCCGACCGCTCGGTCGCGTGTGTGTTGTTCGCCCAGTCGAGATCGCGGACTTGCCGCTTTCCGATAGTCCGCTCGACCGGTTCCGATGTCAAGGTTCACATGACAGGTCGGTATGACGGTCGGCACAGCTGGAGACCGACCTGCCCGGGCGCTGCTTGA
>CAWJNT010000006.1:0-723100 GCA_963844305.1 uncultured Actinomycetota bacterium | reverse complement strand
TGCCGGTTACGGCAACTGGGCGAGGCGCGGGGGTAATTCTGGTTCGCATCGGCGGGCTGGCAGCGTTGCTTGGTGGGTTGGCGTGGACGGTGAAAGGCATGGCGATCCTCCTCGGTGGTGACCAGCCGCCACTGCTCTTCGAAGTTGCCCCAGTGCTGTTCGGCGTCGGCCTTCTGAGCGTCGCCTTCTCCACAGTTCGCCCGAGCCGACGCCGCTCCCTGGCGATCGGGTTTGCTGCGCTGTCATCGATGGCTGGCCTTGTGGCACTCACGAGTGATCTCGTAGGTGAAGTGTGGGGCGCGGCCCTTGCAATCTCGTCCATTACGTTGCTGATCGGGCTCCTGGCGCTCCCCAGACGCGGTCACTGGCCGGCACCCTTAGCGTGGTGGATCGGGTTGTCCATGGTTCCGGCCTTGATTGTTGGAGGCGCGCTCTCGCTGATCGACGAGCGGCTGCTGGAGATTCCGCTGACCTGCATCGGCCTCGCCTGGATCGTCGTTGGGTGGGCGATATTGAGTTCTCAGAAAGATGCCGCGCGCGCAGCGTGATCGCCCAGCGTGATCTCGCTGCGGAGCTCTGCAACTGCCTACCTGCTGCCGCGGCCGGTCGGCGTCCCGGACCGGGTCCAAGCCCCAGCACCGGGACCTCACCCGGGTCCGCATCGACGCCCCCGGCTACGACATCTCGCGCAGGGCAGTCCGTCCGACGCGCCGTCCCGGTCTGCTGTCCGACTCGACAAGCCGCGCCGCTGTCGCACGTACGGCTGCCCGCAAGGAGGAGTTTCGCCGCCCGATGGCCCGCAAGGACATCGACATCGACTTCGTTACGAGCGGTCGCTCGTCCGCGGCGTACTGCTCGACCAGCGCGAGGCCCGCGACGAACCGCGCGTCGTCGGCCGACCTGTCGTGCAGGGCCAGGCTCCACAGCAGCGCGAACGACGCCCGTCGCACGAACTCCCGACCGTCGCGGGCCCAGGGTTCGAGCCTGGACCAGGCGTCCGGCGCCCTGTCGAACAGCGAGAAGCAGACGGTGTCGCAGAGCGCCCAGTTGTCGAAGTCGGCGCACCAACTGTCCATCTGCTCGAGGGTGACCAGCGCCGGATCGTCGATGAGTGCCGCGACGATGCGCGCCTCGTAGACCCGGGTCGCCCACAGCTCGGCAGCGAGTACGTGGTCGCGCCCCAGGTCGCGCGCAATCTGCTTCATGGCGGCCATCGGCACTCCCAGGGACTCCTCGGCGTGGATTCCGTAGCGGGGACCCATCTGGGCGAGCGTCTCGACCGAGGCGTGCTCGCGCAGCACCTGCAGCACGCCGTCGCGATCGGCTCGCGGCCCGTCGCCGCGCGCACCGGACCCTCGGTGGCTGTGCGGAGTGCTGCTCATCGTGGGTCCCTCTCGTCAGATGCATTATCCGTGGAACGTCGCGCGGCCGCGCCGAGCACACATGCTCCGCTTGCCGACCAGCGGACCAGCGCGTTTCTTCGGGCAGCGGCAACCGGCGTGCAGCCACGCCAGCCGCGGCGCAGTAGGCGCACCTCCGGAATTGGCTACGCCTTCCCTAACAAGGGCCCGAACGACAGGTCTGCAACAGCGGTAGGGGCGAGCCTGGGGCGCTGCAGCAGCTGCTGTGTGAGTGTGGTGAAGAGCCATGCCTTGTACTCGACGACGCTCCATCCGGCATCGGTGACCAGGCTGGTGAACGTGTCATGACCGAAGAGCACGACCGCGAGGTCAGTGGCTCGCCTGGGGTCGAGCCCCTGCCGGAGTGCGCCGAGCTCGACCAGCCGGCCCACCATCCGACCTTGGCCGGCGCGCCGGTTGGCAGCCACCGTGCTCCAGTACCGCTCGACGCCGGGGTCGGCAGCAGCCGCCGCAACGACCGGCCAGAGCGGCGCGGCTCGCACGAAGATGTCGGCGCCGTGCTCAACTGCGAGGGCCAGGACGCGCTGGGCTGACGTCGCGCTCAGCATTGCCTGCATCCAGGCTCGCTGTGCTACCGGCGCCGGGTCGTCCGCTCCCGCGGCGGTCGCCTCGACGACCTCGCAGAGCAGCTGTCCCTTCGTCCCGAAGGTGTAGTAGAGCGTCTGCACGGCGACGCCCGCGTCCTCGGCTATGTGTTCCATCGTGGCCGCGGCGTACCCCTCGGTGACGAAGCGCTCACGTGCGCTGTCGACCATCCGGCGGCGGGTCTGTTGGGCCCGGTCGAATCTGGTGAGCCTTCCACCATTGACGGTGTCCATGCGCAGAAGTTTACTAGAGGTATCACTAGTGGCAGTGTTAGGGACTCTGGGTTGGGAGGCGAACCTGATGCCGGTGATCAAGAACTCCGTGATTCTCCGCTGTTCGCCGGAGGTTGCGTTCGACTACCTCTCCGACCTCCGCGCGGAGCTGGAGTGGAACCCCAGGTGCCAGGGCATGGAGAAGCTCACCGAGGGTCCGGTCGGCCTGGGCACGAGGTATCGGGCCAAGTGGAAGAGCAGTCCGTACGTCGAGCTCGAAACCGTCGCGTTCGATCGGCCACACGGCTGGACAATGCACAACGGCGGCCCGATCGAGGTCAGGTTCACCTGTCGCCTCGAACCAGCATCAGAGGGGACACGACTGGACGCCTCCTTCGAGCCCACCCCGCACGGATGGTTCCGACTGATCTACCCGATCTTCCTGATCATCATCCGCCGAGAGGAGAAGACCAACATGCGCCACCTCCGCGAGGCCCTCGACAGGCGCGCTGAGGCACGCGGATGAGGTGGGGCGCCGGGGCCGTGTCGGTGCTACTCGGTCTGGCCTTCGGCGTTCCGTGTGTCCTCGGGATCCGGCACTTCGCCCAGACGGGGCAGGTGTGGAACTTCATGGGGTTCCCGACCTACGGGGAGGGCCCGTTCGAACGTATCGGCGTACCCACCAGCATCCCGCTCCTGGTCGGGTTTCTGTCCGTGTGTGTCGCCGAGGTCGCAGTGGGGCTGATGCTGTGGGCGGGTGTTTCCCACGCGGCGTCCCTGAGCTACGCGCTGTTGCCTTTCGAGCTCGCCTTCTGGATCGGGTTCGCTTTGCCGTTCGGACCCATCCTGGGGGTGGTACGCACAGGCCTCCTTCTCCTGGCGTGACTTGGACGGCGGAAGCCGGTGCCGTGGTGCGCACAGGCACCGAGCCCCGGGGGCACGAGCGCGCAGTCGGTGAGCGTGTCGGACCTATCTGCTCTCATCGGTCGTCAGGGGGTAGCAAGTGTCTGGGCAGCGAGTGTCGGGAGCGTGGAAATCCGGATGGCTGAACGGCGTGTTCTCAGGTCTCTACGAGATCCCCGCGCTACAAGATGAAAAGGCCCTGACCTGCGTGCTCGCAAGGCCGGAGGGCCTGTTGGGATTTGAACCCACGGGGCAGAACAAAGTGGGATTTCGGACCTACTTCGGGCAGAAAAACACGGTAGCACAAGGCTAGAAAACCGGGGCCTCTCAGACTCCGCGCCGATCCGAAGAGGGCCCATGTCGACGGGTCGCTCGAGAGGCGCTGGATCGAAGCGCGTGGCTGCAGGTTCAATTTCGACTCTGCGCGTCTGGTTCCTTTCCCGCTCAGCTCCTCTCAGGGGGAGCTTTTCTGCGAACATCCGAATCTGACACTTCGCGCAGTTCCGGCTTCGCCTGACGTTTCTCTGGTCTGGCCACGTGGTTGGGTCGTCTCGCGACGGCCGGCCCGTGGTCACCGTCGGGGGCTTGCGGTGGCAGCGCTGACGCCGCCCTCGAGGTCGAACGAGAGCACCGACCCGGCCCGCAGCGTCAGTTGGGATTTCCGGTCGCTGGTGCCGGCTGCGGCGTTGACAGGGGTGTTGGTCATGGCGCACCCCTTTCCGTTGGGGGCCCTCCGGCGTGGCGCTCGCGCCCGCCTGTCCTAGGGTCACTGGTCCGCGCTACAGGCGAGCGCCCGGCTCTGCTGGCGCGGGGCGGAAGCAGACGACCGGCCCTCGGCGCCGGCGGGTCGCGAGAGAGCTGCCGCCCAGCGTCGGGCGTGGAGGAACCGTTGCCCGCCGACCTGGCCCGAGGCGACCCGGATCGCCGGTGGCCAGACCCTCCGGTTAGGCCCGCGCTCCCCGCCACCGTCGCCGACAAACATCACCCATTGCGCCACCACTGACGAAGGAGCCGACCAGCTATCCGGGCCCGAACAGGCCTTGCTCGTAGGCGATCGCGGTGGCCTTAGCCCGGTTCCGGCGCGTCCAGCTTGGTCAGGATCCGCGAGACGTGGACCGACGCGGTCTTCGGGGAGATGAACAGGGCGGCGCCGATCTCGTCGTTGGACTCGCCCAGAGCGACGTGCCGCAGCACCTCGAGCTCCCGCTCGGTCAGCCGCGCCAGCGACCCGACCCGAGCCGGGGTCTCCTTGGAGCCGACGGCGAGGCTCACCCGCGCGCGCCGCGCGGCCTCGGTCACCGCGTCCCGCAGCGGCGTGGCGCCCAGCGCGGTCGCGATCTGCCAGGCCTCGGCCAGCGGGTCGGCGACCCCGGCCGTATCGGCGGATCGGCGGCGCGGTGACGGGCATCGGCGAGGCGCAGCAGGGCGGCCGCCAGGAACGGGAGGTGGCCGAGGCTGCGCCACGAGGCGACCACCGCCTCCCACACTTCGGCTGCGTCCGCGTCCCGGGCACGGTCGAGGTCGGCGCTCGCATGCAGGTGGCATGCGGCGTTGAGCGGGCCGGTACGCGGCAGCGTCGCCACCGCCACCACCGTCAGCCCGACCAGCGTCTGGTCGGGCTGACCGCCGGTGGCCGCATGGTCGGCGGCGATACGCGCGGCCGTGAGCACGGGGCGCCATAGGCCGGCGAACGCGGAGGGGTCCGGCTGCCTGAGCGCCGGCTCCAGGACAGAAAGCGCGTCGGCGTAGCGCCGCGCGGCCGCCGCTACCTCCGCACACGCTACCCAGGTCGCCAGGGTCGCGGGCGACGGGATTAGCGAGTGGGCCGGGAGGTGCTGCCGGGCCCAGTCGGCGCGGTCCCCTGCGGCGGCCAGGTCGCCGCAGGCGACGTCCGCGAGGGCAGCCTCGGCGGCGAGCGAGACCGCCGACTCCCATCCGGTCGGCTCCAGGTCGGTGCACCGGGCAAGCAGGTCTCGAGCCTGCGCCCAGTCCCCCAAAGCGTGGTGTGCCTGAACAGCCATCGGCGCAAGGTAGGCCCACTCGTCGCGCATGAGGGCGGGGTCGGGAATCCAGGCCAGCGCCCGCTCGACCTGGACAGCGGACTCCGCGAACCGGCCACCCTGGAAGAGGACCCAGCCGCGGTTGCTCTGGATCCGCCAGCGCTCGATCAGCGAGCCGGCCACAGCCAGGCCCTGGTCACATACGGCCAGCGCTTCGTCGGTCAGGCCGCGGTCGCTGAGCTGAAGGGACATGGTGATCGTCACCCACGAGTGGTCGGCGTGGCCGAGATGCGCACTGTGCGCGAAGGCGCGTTCGTGCAGGCGCAGGGACAGTTCGGAGTCCTTCCAGCGCAGGAACCAGCCGACGTAGAGCAGGCTGACCAGGCTGACCCGCGAGGGGGCGGCCGAGAGCAGCAGGTCCGCGTCCTGGGCTGCCTCGAGGAAAGGCGCCTCATCGATGTCCTCGCCGAGGCTGTCGTGCTCGTCTTCGCGCGCCATTCGCAGGCACAGGTGCCGGAGCCGGTCGTGTCCGGTGGGGGCGGTGTGTGCGAGCTCGCGGTCGAGGAGGGTGAGGGCGTCGTGGAACCGGCCACCGGCCTCGAGCAGGTTGAGCGCGTCGAAGACCACGTCGTCGCGGCTGCGGCCGGAAAGCCCTTCGGGGTCGGGGATGCGGTCCCACAGTCCGCAGGCGCGCAGCAGCAGGTCCGCGGTCTCACCCGTCGCGCCGAGCCGTCCGGTCACGGTCGCGGCCTCGAGCGCGGAGGTGAACGTCTCGACGACCTGGTCGGTTGCCGCCCAGTGGTGGGCGGCTGCGATCTGCAACTGGGGGTCGTAGCCGTGGTTGGTGGAGTCGGTGAGCAGTCCGGCCCAGCGGCGATGGATCCGGTCCCGGTCCGAGGGCGACAGCGTGCTTTCGACGGCCATCCGGAGCAGGGCGTGGCTGAACGTGAACGTGCGGTCGGCGGGGCGGTAACGGAGCAGGCCGGCGGTGGTGGCGGCGTCCACGGCGTCCGCGGCCTGCTCGATGTCGGCGGGTCCGGGGTGGCCGGGTCCGGGCCTCGGGGCGTCGACGGACGCCTGGGTGAGGAGGTGGCGGGAGAGGTGGCCCTCACCGAGTGAGGCGACCTGGGCGGCCCGGCGGGCCCGGGGGTCGAGCCGACGGAACCGGGCCAGCATCGGCTGCGCGGCGGCTTCCGGCAGCGGGTCGGTGTCGGCGATGTGCGCGGGGCCGTCGGTGCCGGCGGCGAGGAGCTGTTCGGCGAGCAGCGGGCTGCCCTGGGCGAGCGTGACGATGCGGTCGACGATGGGGGCTGGTGTTCCGGGTTCGGCGAGCCCGGTGACCAGGTCGGTGGCCGCGTCGGTGGACAGCGGGGGGAGGGTAAGCCGCAACGTCGGCGGTTGGCCGGTGATCGCGGCGGCCAAGTCGGTGACCGCGGCCGGGGTGGCTGGGTCGTGGGTGCGCAGGGTAAGCAGGGTGAGCAGGCTGCCGGCGGAGCCCAGCCTCAGCAGGTAGGTGAGCAGGTCCAGGGTGTGGGCGTCGACCCAGTGCAGGTCCTCGACGGCCAGCCAGACCAGCCGGTCCGCGGCGAGGTTCTCCACGGTGGTGGCGACGGCGGGCAGCAGTCGGGCGCGGTCCACCGCGGAACGAATATCGCCTTGAGCACCACCGGTTCCGTCGAGCCCGGGACACAGGGGTGCCAGGTCGGGGACATACGCGCCGGCGGCGTCGCGGACCTTCGCGACGCCGGCGGACCGGACCAAGGTGCGGAGCAGCTCGGTGGCAGTCCCCCAGGGCAGCTTCCCGCCGGCCAGCTCGTACCCGGCGGACAGCGCGGTCGCGTCCTTCGGGTCGGCGTAGGTGGCCAGCGTCTCGGTGAGGAGGCGGGTCTTGCCGAGACCGGCGTCGGCTTCGACCAGGACCGTGGTGTGGTGGCCGTCGCGGGCGCGGGCGACCGCGTCGCCGAGCATCGACAGTTCGGTGTCGCGGCCGACGAGCCGGGTGCTCGAGGCGGCCATGGACTCAGCGTCCTACGCGACGGCGCGGTTGTCAGCCTTCTGGTCTCCCCTCCGGCTTGCCGGCATCACGAATGACTTGAGTCTCGGGCTCCCGGAAAGGCGACCAGCTTCGGGTCACGCTCTCGTTCTCCTAGCCACGGCCTGGTCGCATCGTGGACGAGCCCGCCGACATCCAGGCGAGTGCTCGTGTCCGTGTCGGCAGGACAGTGTCGCTCATGCCTGGCCAGCCAGCTTGCCCTGCTCTCAAGCCACGCTAGGCCCGCGGAGACCCAGAAACGACCCCATTTTGGCCAACGACAGCCAATCCTGAAGAGGGCCTGCGACCTGCGCTTTCGTGAATCTCCAACGGTTGTCTATCGTCGCCCGGTCGATCTCTCAAGGCGGTAGCGCGCACGTCCCGCGTGTTAGCGACTATTTGATCCGACAGTCGGAAACCTGCCAGATACTCGGCGCGAAGCCGTGATGCTCCACGACATTCCATGCTGTCGGCCCTCGAGGGACGTCCCTTGATGCGCGTTGCGTTGGGTTCGAATTCTGCGTCCGCGAGCAGGAGCTCGTGCCGGCCCACCGCCCAGACAAGAGTGAAACGATCCGGCAGGAGCACCTCTTCTGCCTCGACGTCTTCGCGTACTGCTCCACTCGCGCCCATCGGCCGCGCCGAGCCCTCACGGCCCGACTAGCTGGCGCTACTCATCGGAACTGCCTCGCGCCGACTCGTGGCCAAGCCTTCTCCCTATCGGGTCGGCTGCGTCCGGTGGGAACATCTTCCTGCTGAGTGCTTCAGTGTCGTGGGGCCTGGCGCCGCAGGTCAGGAGACCTCGCCGACGTTCCTGCCTCCGTCGGTGCGGGTTTTCAGGGTCAACCCCAGACTTGTGACCCGGCGAGGCTCTGAGCGGTGCTCACTCGGGATCAACCGAGGTCCTGCAGTTCCGCCAGCACCGCGAGTACCCGGCGGTGGTCGTCGGGCGCGTCGTGCAGCCCCAGCTTGGTGAAGATGTTGGCGATGTGGCTCTCGACTGTCTTCCCGGAGACGACGAGTCGCTCGGCGATCGCGGCGTTCGACCTGCCCTCGGCCATCAGTCCGAGCACCTCGCGCTCGCGATCCGACAGGGCGAGGAGCGGGTTCTTCCGGGAGTGGGCGCGCACCAGGCTGCGTGCTATCTCCGGGTCGAGCACCGTGCCCCCGGCGGCGATGGTGTGCAGCGCGTGCATGAGTGTCGGTACGTCGATGACCCGGTCCTTGAGCAGGTAGCCGAACCGGTCTGCGTGCCGCTCAAGCAGCTGCGCCGCGAAGTGCGTCTCGATCGCCTGCGACAGAAGCAGGATGCCGAGGTCGGGGTAGATGTCTCTCAAGGCGACCGCTGCGGCGGCTCCCTCGTGGGTGAAGGTCGGCGGCATCCTGATGTCGACCACGGCAACGTCGGGCTCGTGTTCGCGAACGGCCTCCGAGAGTGCGGTGGCGTCACCGACCGCCGCGCAGACCTGCACGCCCGCCTCCACCATCAGCCGGGAGAGCCCCTCGCGGAGCAGCGCGGAGTCGTCGGCGATCACGACGCGCACGGGAACACCGCCTCCACGTCCGTGCCGTGCGGGTCCACCTCGGAGACCCGCATCGAGCCACCGACCGCAGCGACCCGGTCGGCGAGGCCCTGGAGACCGCTGCCCGAGGCGTCCGCGGCACCGATGCCCTCGTCGCGAATCTCCACGCGGAGCGTCTCCCGTCGTCCGGCGTACCTGAACGGTGACCTGGCCGGCGCCCGAGTGCTTCACGGCGTTCGTCACGGCCTCGGCGACCACGAACCAGGCCGCGCTCTCGAGGTCGGAGGGGAAGCGCTGGTCCACGACGTCGTACGAGACGGCCACGGGCGCCCTGGCGGCGAGGTCGGCGACGGCGGCCAGGAGTCCACCGCCGGCGAGGGCCGCGGGCTGAAGCCCGGCCGCGAGGGCGCGCAGCTCCTGCACGGTGGCCTGCAGCTCCGTGATGGCTCGGTCGGTCTCGGCGACGAGCATGTCGCTGTCGCCGTTGAGCCGGGCCGACTGCAGCTGCAGAGCAATGGCGAGCAGGCGCTGCTGCGCACCGTCGTGCAGGTCACGCTCGATGCGACGGCGTTCCTCGAGGTGCGCGGTCGACAGCCGGGCCCGTGACTCGCGGATGAGCTCGAGCTGTCGGGCGAGCTCGGCACGCAGCGCCACGTTGTCCATCTCGGCTGATGCCTCCCAGGCGACCGCCTCGACGACATCACGCGCGCTCTCGCGAGGGTCGAACTCCAGCCGGGCGACAAGATCGTCGTGCCGGCGTACCTCCACACCTTCGGCAGACGGCTCGACCGCCCGACCGTCTGAGGTGACCCAGCCGCCTCCGGCGGCGGGATACACGACGCGCGCCCCGGCTCCCAGCGCCTGGGCCACAAGCTCGTCGAGATCCGCCGACGGGTGCGCCAGCCCGGCACGGACCGCCTCCACCGCGTGGAAGCGAGTCGGGTTCACCCGACGCCCGACAGCTCGACGCCCCCAGACGTAGGAGACCCGCGCCGCGCCCACCCCGGCCACTGTCGCCACGATCGTCGTCAGCTGGGCCCCGGCGTCGACCGGACGCGCTGCGGCTGAGGACGACGACGACTCCGACGTAGACGACGAGGACAGCGGCCGAGGCGACGGCATATGCCGCGGACTCGGTCACCACCCGCTCCACGTCGTAGAGGCGGTAGCGCAGCACCGACAGCCCGGCGCCCACGACCAGCGCGACCATCGCCACGCCGAGGATGACACCGGCGACCTCGGTGTGATCGGTCACCGAGACGGCGAAGGCGGCGATCACGGCCGGCGCGAGAGGCAGCGCGCCGGCCACCAGCCAGAGCAGTTGCCGCCGCGACTCTCCCTCGGCGCGACGCCAGGCGCGCACCAGCAGAACGACCGAGGCAAGCAGGCATGCGGCCAGGGTGTAGACGGCCACGGCTGCCAGGAGTTCCGCCGCCGCGCTGACGGCCGGGACGGCCAGCGGGCTGGAGAGGTCCTCGAGCGGCGGGTCGAGTGGGGTGGACCGCAGCAGTGCCATCACCTGGAACACCGACCCCCGCGACCACCGTGACGGTCGGGAGCCACCGCGCCGATCCCCGCGCCGCGGTCCCGGGTGGGGTGTACAGCAGCACCAGCGCGAGGAAGACGAACCACCAGACGAAGCTCGTGTCACCCAGCGTCGCAAAGAGCCGCCACGCCGGCACGTCGCGGTCGCCGACCCGGCCGAGCTCGGAGTAGTCGTCGCAGAACGCGCTCCAGGCGACGGCGGTCCCGAGCCCCAGGAACGCCCAGCCGGCCGCGTTGCTCGGGCGCGCGTCCGGTCACCACCACACCGACCAGCCAGCAGGCGACCATGGCCGACGATCACCGGCAGGTCGGCGAGCCCGGCCGACGACCCGGTGCCGTCCGTGCGAGCCGACGTCCGAGGCGAACGTGGCCGCCAGCAGCGCGGGCATCAGCGACCAGGTGACGACCCTCGCCAGGACGCGCCTCGGCGGCTGCATGTGGCCATCGTGGCAGCACGAGCGCCTCGCCGCGCTCAGGGTCAGCCCTGATTCGAGGACCGGTGACTGCCCGGTCGTGCCGTACCGGCTCTGGCGTCCGACGCTGGAGACCCAACATCGGCAACCGAGCAAGGAGCACACCATGTCTCTCACCCAGACACCCAACATCGCCCAGCGACGTCGCGCCCAGCGCGACGTCCACGAAGGTGGCGGCCCTCGCTGCGGCTCTCCTCGCCGTCTCGCTCTTCATGACCGTCGCGGTCATCAACGTGCCGCACGACCCGTCCGACCAGGAGCTGCTCAGCTGGTGGCAGGACTCCGGGAACCGCTGGTCGGGCGTGATGTCGGGCGGTGTGTGCCCTCGCTCGTCGCGGTCACGATCCCCGTCGTCATCAACCATCTCCATCGCCTCGACGCGGCCACCCGGTCACCGCAGTGGCTGTCCTTCGCCAGGTCGATGGGCGGTGCCGTCACCGCGGTCTGGCTGGTCACGGGTGCCGCCCGAGGCTCCCTCGGACACCTCGTCGACACGATGAACGAGCCGCTGCCGGGAGCCGACGTACTGCGCTTCTCGACCGGGATGAACTACACCCTCCTCGGGCAGTCGGGCATGGCCGTGCTCGCGCTGTGCATCCTCGCGGTCTCGGTCGTCGTCCTGCGCACCGGAGTGTTCGGTCGCTGGCTCGGGTACGTCGGGGGTGCGTGCTCGGCGGTCATTCTCGCCGCCGTCGTCGCCCAGTACGGCGCATACACCACGCCGCTCGCGATCCTGTGGGCGCTGTGCCTGGCCGTGGCGATCTGGCGCCAGCCAGCCGACAACGCGTCTTAGAGGCCACTGAAGCGGCCCCCACAGTTCACTGTGGGGGCCGCTTCTGTTCGCGCAACCATCCGCCGAGGTCGCGGCAGATCCGCACGGTCCACGCACTTCGGTCACTCGCCGACAGGCCGCCCGCGCATCAGGCGCCGGGCGTCGTCCCTGGTCCGCACCGCGTCTGCGTGTGGATGGTGGTGCTGGAGATGGACGTCGCCCGGGCTCGAACCATGCTCGGCGCCACTGAGGTCTCGGGTGACCTGCCAACCATCCGGCCGCTGACCCGCAGGTCCCCTCCAGCCTCGATGCGCTCCGTTTAGGTAACCGAACCCGTAAGTCGGCGGATGTTCCGACGCGCTAGATCAGCCACCCTGAATCACGGATACCCCTCAGGAGATCGCGAGCATCGCCCTCCCGCTCTATGGCGAGGTTGGCGCAAACGGTGCGGCGTCGCCAGGGGACGGCACCACGGCATCCCGGCCCTCTCGTGGGGGTGGACCGGTGTGGAGGCACAAGGTGCGGACAGGCCCCCGTGGGGGAGGGCCTATCCTCCGAGCCAGCCGTTCACCAACACCGATCCGCGAACTATGAAGACGCAGTACCGCTGCGTGGGATGCGGGTCGGTCCTCGACGGCCCGCGGTTCTAGACCCGCACGTGACCCATCAACCACCAGCCCCCTCGCGGCTCCCTGTCCGCGGCGGGGCTGGCGGTGTTCGACCGAGCAGCGGCTCCGGGATCGGCAGGCGGCGTCTTGGAGCGCGTGTTCTCTGCCGAGCCAGCGGCGTGGGTCGGTGGTCGTGAGAACCCGTGGAGTCCCACGGTCCTGACGTCGGGATCACGCGCGCGGCCCTCACAGTCACTGTGGGGGCGCTTCTGTGTCCGCAACCGTTCCGCCCCGATCGCGGCATGAGAGTGCACGCCGGGCGAGCGGGGGTGTGGCCAACCCACCCCGGGCCGTGTGGCTGCCAGACGCCGGAGGCGGGTCTGCACGACCGACCTGGAGTGCGTCCGTCACTAGCGTTCCTGGTACGTCGAAGGTCGACGAACCCGGACCAGGAGCCAGCCATGAACATGCACTACGACGTCGCCAAGGCCGAGATCGCCACCCGCCTGCACCACGCCGAGAACCGCCGCGCAGCCAAACGCGCGCGGACCCAGCAGCGGTCGGGTCTCACACCGCGGTGGCAGCGATTCTCCAACTGACCCTTCGCGCCGCGTCCCGGTCCCATGGATTCGGCGATGTGTGGTCCGGTCGTCTCTCGACATCGGGAGGAGGTTGGCCCTACGGTCGTTGGCACTTCAGAGCGAGGGATGTGGTGGCAGATGCGCAGTCTGCTGAGCCGGTTCAGTGACTGGGTCGTGGTTCATCCGGTCATGTGGGCCGTGGGCTCGGGAGTCGTGCTGGTGCTACTCGGCTTCGCTCTCAATCTGGCACCGATCGTGGTCATTGCTGTCGCAGCCGCCATCGTCGTGCTGAACATCCTTCATGCGAGGAGACGGAGCTACTGCCCGCTTCCGGCAGAGCCGGGTTCTACCCCGGGACAGGTGGAGGCCGGGTAGCCGTTGCGGGAAGGCAGCGATCTCCGTCGTACGGCGGAGGCCCGGGTGGCGCGCCATCAATACGCTGGTGACATGCCGTCCGACCGTCCGTCCGTACGCACCCGTGTCAGCGAGTTCTTCGCGCTCGACGACGAGTGGGTGCGCGGCAACCCCGCCGTCGCCCGGGGCGACGCCATCACCGGCGTCGTGTTCGAGTCCGTCGGTGTCGTCACGCTCGAGCTGGCTCGCAGCGCAGGGGCCTTCGACAGCGTGGGCGCCCCATGGTGGGTGATCTACGGCGTCATGTCGTCCGCTGCGGTGGCGCTCGTGTTCCGCCGCCGCTACCCGCTCGCGGTCGCCGTCTACCTCTCGGCCCACATGTTCGCCGTCGGCGTCACCATGCCCGAGGTGATGGGGCAGGTGGCCCTGCAGATCTGCTACTTCATGGGCCTGTTCTCGGCGATGGCGTGGGGCAGGAGCCGTCGGTCGGCGCTGTTGGTCACCAGCACGATCCTGGTCTTCATGCTCTGCTGGGTCGCCTGGCAGTTCGCCATCGGTCAGAGCGTGCAGGCCTGGCTGGACGACGCAGACGCGGATGAGCGCTACGGCTTCCTGCCGCCCATCCCGGCGATCATCCTGCTCACCTTCATCGTCAACGTCGTCTACTTCGTCGGCGCCATCGTCGGCGGCCAGGTCGCCTGGCGCGGCGCTCGGCAGCGCGAGGCGCTCGCCGAGCAGGCGCACACGATCGCCCGGCAGGCGGACACGCTCCAGCAGCGCGCCGTCGTCGACGAGCGGCTGCGAATCGCGCGCGAGCTGCACGACGTCGTCGGCCACCACGTGTCCGTCATCGGCGTCCAGGCCGCCGGTGCGCGCCGCGTGCTCGACCGTGATCCGCCCGCAGCCGCCGGCGCGCTCGGCGTGATCGAGGAGAGCTCGCGCGAGGCCGTGGCCCAGATGCGCTCGCTGCTGGGCACGCTGCGTGACATCGAGGCGCAGGCGGACGGCGACCCGCGGCCGAGCGTCCGCACCGCAGGCCCGGGCATCGCCGATCTCGAGGCGCTCGTCACCGGCCGGGCCACCGACGCGCTTCGCACGTCGTACGTCGTCGTCGAGGACCAGCCCGGCGCCGCCGGCCGGCTCCCAGGGACCGTCGGGCTCGCGCTCTACCGCACGGCCCAGGAGGCGCTGGCCAACGTGGTGCGCCACTCGACGGCGTCCGACGCCTCGGTCACGCTGCGGGTCACCGAGGCCGGCGCCCGGCCGTTCGCCGAGGTCGAGGTCCTGGACGACGGACGGCTGCGCAACGGCACCTCCGGCTCGGGCCTGGGCCAGCTCGGCATCCGCGAGCGCGCTGCCTCTCACCGGGGCGAGGTCGAGATCGGCCCGCGAGCGACGCGCGGCTACCGGGTACGGGTCAGGCTGCCGCTGAGGAGCGCCGGTGACTGAGCCGTTGAAGGTCCTCCTGGTCGACGACCAGGCGCTGGTCCGCTCCGGGTTCCGGCTGATCCTGTCGGTCGAGGCCGACATCGAGGTCGTGGGCGAGGCCGGGGACGGCGCCGAGGCCGTCGAGCTGGCCCGCGAGCTGCGCCCCGACGTCGTCCTCATGGACGTGCAGATGCCGCGTGTCGACGGCATCGCCGCCACCGCCAAGCTCGTCGCCGAGGAGCTCGGCCGGGTCGTCATCCTCACCACCTTCGACAGGGACGACTACCTCTTCGACGGCCTCCGCGCCGGCGCCAGCGGCTTCCTGCTCAAGAACTGCGAGGCCGAGCAGCTCGTCGAGGCGGTCCGCGCCGTCGGGCGCGGCCACGCCCTGCTCTCGCCCGAGGTCACCCGCCGCGTCATCGCCGCGATGACCGCCGCGCCAGGGGCCCCCGTCCAGCCCTGCCCCGGAGGACGCCGCGCTGCTCGACCGGCTCACCGAGCGCGAGCGCGAGGTGCTGCAGCTGCTGGGCGAGGGACTGTCCAACGCCGAGATCGCCGAACGGCTCGTGCTGGGTGAGGCCACGGTGAAGACCCACGTGTCGAACTGCCTCTCCAAGCTGCACCTGCGCGACCGGGTGCAGGCCGTGGTGCTCGCGCACAAGGTCGGCCTCGCGGGCTGAGCTCCGCCCTGAGACGGAGGCCGATTCCATCCCCGCGGCGGATCACGACGAGCGCCGTCGTCCGTAGCGTGGACGCCATGATCGAGACACGAGGACTGACCCGTCGGTTCGGCGAGAGGACGGTGGTCGACGACGTCTCGTTCGACGTCCCGGCAGGGATGCTGACCGGCTTCGTCGGTGGCAACGGCGCAGGCAAGACCACCACGATGCGGATGATCATGGGCCTGCTCGGGCTCTCCGGTGGTGAGGTGCTCTGGCAGCAGCGCCCGATCACCGCCGGCGACCGCCGCCGCTTCGGCTACATGCCCGAGGAGCGTGGCCTCTATCCCAAGCAGAAGGTCCTCGACCAGCTGGTGTACCTCGGCGAGCTGTCCGGGCTGTCGGCCGCGCAGGCGCGTCAGTCGGCCTCGGCGAGCCTCGAGCGGTTCGACCTCGCGGACCGCAGCGGCGACCGGGTCGAGAAGCTCAGCCTCGGCAACCAGCAGCGCGTCCAGATCATCGCCGCGCTGCTCAACCAGCCGCAGGCCCTCATCCTCGACGAACCCTTCTCGGGCCTCGACCCGACCGCGGTCGACTCGATGGTGGACCTGCTGAGTGCGGACACCGCCCGCGGCGTTCCCGTCCTCTTCTCGAGCCACCAGCTCGACCTCGTCGAGCGGGTGTGCGACCGGCTCGTCGTACTCCACGCCGGCAGGGTCGTGGCGCAGGGGACCGTCGAGGACCTCCGGGCCCGCGGGCCCGAGCGGCTGCGTCTGGTCACCGACCGCGACGCCGGCTGGGTCCGTGACATCGCCGGGCTCGAGGTCGTGGACGTCGATGGCCCCGAGGCGCTGATCGAGGTCACCGACCTGGACGAGGGATCCGCGGATGCCATCCGCCGCGCCATCCTGACCGCCGGCCTCGACCGGGGCGAGGTCCGCGAGCTCGCGACCGTCCGCACGCCGCTCTCCGAGATCTACCGGGAGGTCACCGCATGAGCACGACCGAGCAGGCCCCGACCCAGAAGACCGCGACCGGAAGCCAACCGACCGAACGCGCCTGGCTGCTGGTCGCTCGCCGCGAGGTCATCACGAGGCTCGGGGACAAGGCGTTCCTCATCGGCACGTTGATCACGCTCGTGGTCATGATCGGCTTCCTCGGCTGGACGGCCTGGTCCGAGGAGCGCGCCGAGACCTCCACCGTTGCCGTCACCGCCGAGGGTGCGGCCACCGCCGAGCTGCTGGCCGAGGGCGTGCCCGACGTCGACGACGGCATCAAGATCGAGGTGCACGAGGTCGCCTCGGACCGCGAGGGCGTCGTCGCGCTCGAGGAGGGTGAGGCCGACGTGCTGCTGCGGCCCGCCGAGGACGGCTGGACGCTGGTCGGCAACGAGGAGGTGCCCGACGGCCTCACCGAGGCCGCCGAGACAGTCGTGCGCAACGCGGCGCTCACCGCCAACGCCGAGCGAGCCGGCACCTCGTTGGAGGAGCTCCAGCAGGGCAGCTCGGTCGACACCGAGCTCCTCGAGGGCGACGCGGAGCAGCAAGACTTCGCGGAAGGGATGGGATTCCTGCTGGCCTTCCTGTTCTACTTCGCCGCGCTCGGCTTCGGCTACACGTTGTCGGGCAGCATCGTGGAGGAGAAGGCGAACCGGATCGTCGAGATCATCACGACCAAGATCCCGGTGCGGCAGCTGCTGATCGGCAAGATCGCGGGCAACACCCTGCTCGCGATCGGACAGACAGCCCTCATCGTCGCCGTCGGACTGGTCGGCATCTCCTTCACGGAGTACTCGTCGTACCTGGCAGGGATCTCCGAAGGCGTCGGATGGTTCGCCGTGTTCTTCCTCGTCGGGTTCATCTTCATCGCCTGCTGGTGGGCCGTGGCCGGAGCGCTCGCCAGCCGCGCCGAAGACCTCCAGTCGACGGCCGCGCCGCTCAACTTCCTCATGCTGGGCGTGTTCCTGGGAGCGTTCCTCTTCGAGGGGACGGTGCAGACGGTCGCGTCGTACGTGCCACCGTTCTCCATCGTGCTGATGCCGATCCGGGTGCTCAACGGTGACGCCGCGGTGTGGGAGCCGATCGCCGCGCTGGCCATCCTGGTCGCCGCGATGGCTGCGACCGTGGTCTTCGCCGAACGGCTCTACCGTCGAGCCCTGCTCCAGACGCAGGGCCGGGTGACACTCAAACAGGCCTGGACCGCGGCCGACTGACCCGAGCGACAACCGGCCGGTGGGATCCCCGGCTCCTTCTGGCTCAACGCAAGCGAGCGAGATCCCGTCGGATGTAGCGCAGGTGCGCCCACTCCTCCTCCAGGATCACGCGAATGCAGTCACCGACGCTGGGACGCCAGTCACCACCGCCCCACGGGTCCTCGCGTTCCTCCGCGAGCTGCTCCGCCGTGACCGTGGCCAGGAAGTCGGTCACCAGCCGCTGTCGCTCGGCACGCACCGCGAGGATCTCCGCGTAGGCCGGCGTGTCCACGCGGAAGATCGACATGTCGAAGCCCATCTCCTCGGCACCGGTGAAGATCTGGCCGATCTCGTGGAACGGCTGCTGCATCCGCAGGATCCCGCCGCGGAGCCAGGCGTCGGTCGCCAGGATGAGGTGCCGCAGGGTCTGGGCCAAGGACCACTCGTCCTCGACGTGGGCGTCCAGCAGGTCCGGCGGCGTGTCCGCCACCGTCGTCTGCCACGCGGACTGCACAGCGACCCAACCCTCGCGCAGGCCTTCGGGCGTCCGCGCCTTCTGCAGCTCGCGGCCCGGGAACTGCCGGTTGAGCTCGGCATCCACGAGCGGTACCACGTCGACGCCGTTGACGAAGAGGCTGCCGAAGAACAGGTCGTGGCTGTCGATGTCGAGTCCGTCCACATCGACGCTGCGCATCGTCACACCGCTGACATCGGAGAATCGCAGGGTGGCGCCCTTGAAGCTCGCCTTGACGAAGGTCGCTCCTTCGAACTCCTTCGTTCCGGAATAGGTCGTCATCGCTCCATCATCACCGCGTCGCCGTCGCGGGGCCGAATCGCTCACTCCGGGTGGGTCGGTACCCGACGTACCTCGCCCCGCAGTCAGTGTCGAGGGCCAAAAGTGCATCGATACGATGCACTAATGCTCACCGCGACGACCGATCCCATGTGGCTGCGCTTCGTCTCCGGTCCCGACATCGACCAGCTGGGGCTGACCCCGGCCGACGTCGTCGCAGCGGCGACCGATGTGGTGGCCGCGCACGGGCGGGGTGAGACCGTGTTCGAGCCGCGCACCCACCTGGTCCCCGACAACGACGGCCGCGGGCACTTCAACGTCCTCCGCGGCCACGTCTCGACGCTCGGCGACCATGGTGTCAGCGGCGTGAAGGTGGTCGGCGACTTCGTCCGCAACTACGAGCTGGGGTTGCCGAGCGAGCTGGCGCTGCTGACGCTCTACGACCCGTGGACCGGCGTCCCGGAAGCCATCGTCGACGCAACCCTGATCACCGAGGCCCGCACCGGCGCGATGACCGCGGTCGGGGCCCGCTACCTCGCCCGTTCCGACTCCAAGGTCCTCGGTCACGTCGGAGCGCGCGGCACCGCACACTCGAACGTGGTGATGCTCGACGCGATGTTCGACCTGACGGAGATCCGGGTGACCAGCCGCCGACCCGAGTCGCGGGAGGCCTTCGCGGCGCGACTGCGCGAGGAGCTCGATACGCCGGTCGTCGTGACCGGGAGCGTCGCCGAGACCTTCGACGGTGCCGACATCGCGGTGGAGGCGACGCGTCTGGTCGAGCCAGCGTCACTGGTGACACCCGACCTGCTCGCGCCGGGATCCTTGCTCGTCCCGTACGGCACCGTCAGCGCCCTCGACCCGCACCTGCTCGACGTCGTGGACAAGGTCGTTGTCGACGACTGGCGGGAGGCACAGGCGGGGGAGCGAGGAGAACGGACTGGTCTGACTCGCGGCCATCGCTACCCGAGCGGAAGGTGCCTAGACGTGGCCCTCCAACCGTGTGTAGACAATGCTCTCCGTCTCGTCGGGAGGAGCGCCGTCCGGATAGTGCCAGGTGCCGACGTACTGCGAGTTGTCCTCGTTGAGGGCGGCTTGGAAGTAGGTGTCGGGGTCCCCGTCGAGGCTGACGCGGATTCTCCGGTCCTCCAGCACCCAGGTGTAGGTCGCCTCGTCGCCCATGGTGTCCATGTACCGAGCTCGCAGGGCGTCACGATCGTGGTGGTAGGTGATGTGCTGGATGACCCTCATTCTCGAGTCGCCCACGCTGAAGTCGACGTAGGCGACCAGCAGACGACCTCCATCCTGCGACCGGTACTCGGCCTGACCCCTGATGTCTGGTCCCTCCACCCGCCAGGTGCCGACCAGGAGCTCGCTCAGCTCGACGAGCCTGGGGTTCGGTTGATCGGCTGCGCCCACGCTCTGCGTGTCAGGACGGTCTTGCACGGAGCCTCCGTTCCTTCTCGAGACACCTCTCGGCTGCGCCGTGTCCCCAGTCGTCCTCAACCTGACACATCGCTCGGTGGGAGGAAAGCCGCTCGTCGCGCGCGGGTCGCCTTGCGCTCAACGGCGTGGGCGGGGACGATCGTGAACTCGGGCACGGGTGCCCAGTTTGTCGGCGGGGCGGTCGGTGATCGCCTCCGGACCACCGCCCGTCGCGGTCGCGACGAGTGCGTCGACGGACTCCAGGGGTGCACGCCGTCACGGTGAGAGCGAGATCCTGACCAGTTCGTCGAGGTACCAAGGGGGAAGTGTTCACCATGGCCGGGAAGCAAGCGACCGTCGCGCGCAGCGTGTTCTGCGCGGCTCTGACGGTTGCCCTGACGCTCGGACTTGCCGCACCCGTCGGGTCGGTCACGAAGCGGTTCAAGGACCATCCGGGCGGGGCGAAGGGCCCGCACAACATCGTGCAGGTCGTCGTCGACAACACCGGGAACCGGATCGGGGTCCGGGTCCGGCACCAGGGCCGGCGGTGGGCCGGCCGGGTGCTGCTGCGCCTCGACACCGGGGCACGCCGCGGCTTCGAGCACGTCGTCACGATCCGGCACGCCGGCGGGTCCTCGGCGACGTTCGAGAACCGGAACGGCTCGCGCTGGCGTTGCGGCGACCGGCGGGCGGTGTCCCGTCCCGGCCAGCGCTTCACGCAGCTGACGTTCCGTCGCACGTGCGCCGCTGGCCGTGCGCAACGGATGTCGGTGACGGCGATCGTGGACCCGCGTTCCGGCAGGAACGACCGGCTGCGGACGGCTGCCGTCCCTCGGGTCGCGCCCCCGCCGTCCCCACGGCAGACCCCGCCCAACGTGCTCATGCTGGTCGTCGACGACATGCGCATGGACGACCTGTTCGCGATGCCGCGGACCCGCCGGTGGCTCGGGCGCGGCGGCACCGAGTGGACGAACGCGCTCTCGCCGTACCCGCTGTGCTGCCCGGCGCGCGCCTCGATCTACACCGGTGAGTACACCCACAACCACGACGTCTTGTCGCACCTACCGCCCTACGGTTTCAACAGCTTCGACGACAGCTCGACGCTCGCGACCTGGCTCGACGGGGCCGGCTACAAGACGTCGTTCCTCGGCAAGTACCTCAACGGGTGGGGCTCGCAGCCGCCGCACGGTGAGACGGAGGGCGACTCGCTCCGCTACTTCCCGCCGGGCTGGGACGACTGGCGTGGAGCCCCGGACGGCCATGGGGTCTACCGCTACTGGGGCACGCAGCTGTCCCAGAACCGGGGCCGTGGCCTGACGACGCTCAGGGGCTACCAGTCGACCGCCTACGGCAGCATCGCCTCGGAGATGATCCGCGGCCAGGCGGCGTCCACCACCCCGTTCTTCACCCAGGTCTCGTTCACCGCGCCCCACCATGGCCAGCCCCGTGAGGCCGGCCGCGACCCCGGCCCGGTGACCCGCGACGACGGTGACGTGACCGACCTGGTCACCCCGGCTTCGCCGCAGACGACCCGCGACACGTTCGACGAGATCCTTGCGGCACCCGGGGCGGGGTGGAGCGACCCCGACATGACCGACATGCCACAAGAGCTGCGCGACGTGCCTCCGCCGAACACTGAAGAGCTGACCGCGATGGCCGAGGTGCACCGGCAACGGCTGGAGTCCCTGGCGGCGACCGACCTCGCGATCGACCAGATGATGCGGCAGCTCGAGAGCACCGGCGAGCTCGGACGGACCTACGTGATGTTCACGTCGGACAACGGCTACTTCCTCGGCGAGCACGGGATCCGGGCGGGCAAGGTGCTCCCGTACGACGCCGCGCTGCGGGTGCCGCTGCTGATCCGCGGCCCCGGTATCCCGGCCGGCCAGGTCCGCCATGACCCGTTCCTCACCACCGACCTGGCGCCGACGGTCATGCAGATGGCGGGGCTGGAGATCCCGGACTCGGTCGACGGAGCGGGCATGCTGCCCGTCGCCGAGGACGGCGACCTGGGGTGGACCCGGCCGGTGCTGGTCAACACCGGCCCGGGGTCGACCGTCCGCAACACCGACGAGTCCGGCGTACCCCTGGACCCCGAGGACCCCGGGTCCCCGGACGCGCGGTTCCTCCTCGGCGTCCGCACCGCTCGGTACCTCTACCTCGACCGTGCCGACGGGTTCGAGGAGCTCTACGACCTCGAAGCGGACCCGAACGCCTACGAGAACCTCGTCGAGAACCACGACCTGGGCGGGACCGACGGGCCCAACGAGGCCGCAGACCCGGCGGACGACGATCTGCTGGCGGTCATGCGTAGCCAGCTCTTCCGCGTGCGGGCTTGCGCGGGCGCGACGTGCCGGGTCTCGCTGCCTGACGAGTACGTCGTCGGGCCGTAGCCCGGTCGACATCGCACGTGGACGCCCGACCGGGGCGCGTGCTTGGGTGGCGCCGTGACGCACGCTGTCGAGGCCGACTACCTGGTTGTCGGGGCCGGGGCGATGGGCATGGCGTACACCGACGCCCTGATCGACCACGCCGACGTCCGGGTGGCCCTGGTCGACCGCCGGCGGGGGCCGGGCGGCCACTGGCGCCAGGCCTACCCGTTCGTGCGCCTGCACCAGGCATCCAGCTTCTACGGCGTCGCGTCCACCGTGCTGGGCGGCGGACGGATCCAGGAGGACGGCCCCGAGGCCGGCCTGCACGAGCGGGCCGACCAGCCGACGATCTGCGGCTACTACGACGACCTGCTGGCGGACCGGATGATCGGGTCGGGCCGGGTCGAGTTCTTCGCCGGATGCGACTACGTCGGCGACCGGACCTTCGTCTCCGGTGACTCGGGGGAGCGGTTCGAGGTGCCCGAGCACTGCCGGATCGTCGACGCTCACTACCTCGCCCCCGACATCCCGGCGGAGACGCCGCCGAGGTTCGGCGTGGCCGAGGGTGCCCGGGTGATCCCGGTCAACGACCTCGTGGGCTGGGAGGAGACACCGAGCCAGTACGTCATCGTCGGCTCCGGCAAGACCGCGACCGACGCCTGCGTCTGGCTCCTCGGCCGCGGCGTCGACCCCGACGCGATCTGCTGGGTGCGGCCGCGCGAGCCGTGGATGCTGAACCGAGCCGTGATCCAGCCGGATCCCGTCATCTACCTCGGCATGGTCGCGGACATGATGCAGGCGGCCAGCGACGCAGCGTCCCTGGACGAGCTGTTCCTGCGGCTGGAGGACGCCGGGATCATGCTGCGCATCGACCGTTCGGTCACGCCGACCATGGCCAAGTCGCCGACCCTCGGGGCGTGGGAGCTCGAGCTGCTGCGCAGCATCGAGAACGTCGTACGCCAGGGTCACATCGACACCGTGAGCCGCGGCCGGATCGACCTCGCGCAGGGGTCGGTCGCCGTCGCCGACGACGCCCTCGTCGTGAACTGCGCAGCCGACGGGCTGAAGATTCGGCCGCGGGTCCCGATCTGGGCGCCGGAGGCGATCACGCTGCAACCGGTGCGGGCCGGGTTCCCGTGCTTCGGGGCGGCGGTGACGGGGTACGTCGAGGCGACCCGCGACGACGACGCCGTGAAGAACGACCTGTGCCGGCCGTCGTCGTTCGGCAACACCCTGCCCGACTGGGCGACCATGAACGTCCTCGGCATCCGGAACACGCAGGCGTTCGGCACCGAGCCCGACATCGCGGACTGGTCCCACCGGGTCGCGATCAACGCCTCCCGCATCCCACCGGAGTACGGCCAGTCTCCGGACCTCGACGCCGTACTGGATCGCCTGCAGTCCCACGTTCGAGGTGGAGTCGCGCAACTGGCCGTGCTGAGTGGTCAGGGACCCGGCTGACGAGGGCTCACAGCAGCTCGGCCAGCATGTCTGCGGCCCGGGCTGCCCCGTCGGACGCCACGGGGCGATAGCTGGTGGCACTCCCGATCTCGGTGGCGATCGCCTCCGCCAGGACGTCCGCGGTGAGGGTCTCGTAGTCCAACCGCACCCCGGCGCCGTACCGGTCCAGACGGTGAGCCACGTGGAAGTTCTGCTCGAAGTGGTGTCGCAGCGGGATGTAGAGGAAGGGGCGACCGGCGGCCGTCAGCTCCATCGTCGTGGTCAGACCTCCCTGGACGACGGACAGGTCCGCGACCGCGAGGTGCCGGTAGAGGTCCGGCACGAACTCGTGGACCTCGAGACCGTCGCGTGCCCGGATCACGGACGGGTCGATGCGCGGGCCGGTGACCACGACCATGCGCAGGCCGGGGACCCGGTCGCGAGCCGCTTCGTACGCGTCGGTGACCCGGCGCAGCAGGTGACCACCCACCCCGGAGCCGCCGACGGTGACCACGCACACCCGCTCGTCCGGCCCCCAGCCGAGCTCGGCGCGCAACCGGGCCGAGTCGGACACCGCGCCCGGGTCGATGCCGGTGACGTAGCCACAGAAGTCGTAGTGCTCCTGCGTCCAGTCCCGGATCAGGGGGAGGCCGTCGCCGAAGGACAGCGGCACGATGTCGTCGGGCTCGCCGACGAAGATGGCCCGGTCGCGCAGGTACGGGAAGCGCTCGACGTGCTCGATCATCTCGGCGTTGTAGTCGGCAGCCACGAGCCTCTCGCGCTCGTCCCCGTCGGGCATCGGGAGGTACCCGACGAAGTCGGTCAGCCACGCGTAGGCGTAGCGCTTGAGCTCGGGGTTCTCGTGCAGGAAGTGGTCGACGTCCCAGCCCTCGTCCGCGATCACGAGGTCGTAGTCGCCCTCCCGGACGACATCGTCGAAGACGTGGAAGTTGCCCACCAGGATCTCGTCCATGCGACGCAGCGCCTCGAAGCAGTGGAGGTCGTGCTCGCCGGACTCGCTCTCGATGTGCCGCGACTCGCTGGCCAGCCAGCGGCTGGCCGGGTGCAACCGCTCACCGGCCGACTCGAGCACCCGGGTGACGGGGTGCTGTGCCAGCCAGTCGATCTCGACGTCCTCGTGCCGGTGGCGCAGCTCCTGGGCGATCGCGACGTCGCGGCGGGCGTGGCCGAGGCCGATCGGTGAGGACAGGTAGAGCACCCGCCGCGGCCGGGCTCGTCCGCGTCGCCAGGTGACCGGGCTCGGGGCGGGCGCGAGCCGTTCCACGAAGTCGCGGATCAGGTGGTTGACCTTGACCGGGTCGCGGGCGAGCGGGATGTGGCCACCGCCCTCGACGGTCACCAGCTGACCGCCGGTCAGCTCGGCGATGACCTGGCTGCGCTCGATCGAGCTGATCAGGTCGTTGTCGCCGTGGATCGTCAACAGCGGCGTCCCGATGCTGGCGCACCACGACCGGACCGTCTCGGCGTCCGGGTCGGAGCACCCGTGCTCGGCCACCAGCACCTCGGCCGAGGTCTCGCGGCCCCAGCCCACGCAGTCCTCGATGGGCTTGGTCGAACGCGGCTCCGGGAAGCACATCCCGAAGAAGAACCACAGGAAGTCGTCGTACGCCGTGCGCCAGAAGTCGACGTCGTACTTCGCCCAGTGCTCCAGCGGGTCGGACCCGATGGACGGGACGCGGGACGCGGGGAGGGTGGCAGGGTCCGCCAGTCGCTGGGGGCCACGGTGCGTGCTGCCCGTGCCGAGTCGCACGGACGGCCCGATCAGGACCGTGCCGAGCACCCGCGCCTCGTGGTTGGCGGCCAGGTCGAGCGCCCAGTAGGCAGCCCGGGACAGGCCCACCAGCACGGCTCGGTCGGTCCCGGTGGCGTCGAGCACGGCCAGCGCGTGCTCGACCTGCCGGTCGTGGTCGTAGTCCGAGGGATCCAGGGGCCGGTCGGAGCGGCCGTTGCCGGGGCCGTCGTAGGTCAGGACGCGGTAGTGGCGTGCCAGGTAGGGCACCTGCAGCTTCCAGAACTCCTTGTGGACGATCGTCCAGGTGGGCAACAGCAGCAACGTCGGCCGGTCCCCGCCCGGGCCGTCACCGTGCACCTCGTAGTGGATCTTGATCCCGCCGGTCTCGACGTACCCGTCGGCGTCCGGCTCGCGGGCCTTCACCGTCGCCCGCTCGGGTACTCGCTGGCCGTCATCACGACCTCCTGGCGTTCCACCTGCAATTCGGTCGACCGACCGACCGAATCACGCTAGCATTCGGTCGAGCGACCGACAAGACCCTCGAGGAGGCCCCGGCATGGCAGTCGACACGATGACGCGCCTCACCGAGGCGGCGCGCGTGCGACTGCTCGCCGACGGCTACGCCAAGCTGTCGACACGCCGGGTGGCCGAGGAGGCCGGGGTTCCGCTGAGCCAGATCCACTACCACTTCGGCGGCCGGCAGGGTCTCCTGCTCGCGGTGCTGGAGAGCGAGAACCAGCGACGGCTCGACCGTCAACGGAGCATGTACGCCGCGGACGTCCCGCTGTCGCAGCGATACGACCAGGCCTGCGACTTCCTCGAGGAGGACATCGAGTCGGGCTACGTGCGCGTGCTGCAGGAGATGATCGCGGCCGGCTGGTCCGATCCGGCCGTCGCCGACAAGGTGACGGAGATGCTCGGCGGGTGGTTCGACCTGCTCGCGGCGGTCGTGCGCGATGCGGACGGGGAGCTGGCGTCACTCGGACCGGTTTCCGCGGACGAGATCGCCGTACTGGCCGGGTCGGCGTTCCTCGGCGGCGAGGCACTGCTGTTGTTGAACGACGAGCGCTGGGCGGACTTGGTGCCGCGGTCGCTGCGCCGGGTGGGCGACCTGCTCCGCGCGGCGGAGCGCTGAGTCTGACCGCGTCTGGGTCTGAGGAACCAGCGCCGACCCCGGGGAGCCGGGCCGGCCCGGTCAGCGTCCGGATCTTCCCGACCGGCCGGGACTGCAGCCTCATGATCGCCCGATCGTGGGCTGCGACGTTCGGCTCATGGCTACCTCACCGCACCTCCGGGAAGGCTTCCGCTACGTGCCGGCACTCGACGGCGTGCGAGCGTTGGCGGTGGTCGCGGTGCTGGCCTTCCACGGCGGCATGCCCTGGGCGCGCGGGGGGTTCCTGGGCGTCGACGCGTTCTTCGTGCTGTCGGGATTCCTGATCACGTCGCTGCTGGTCGCAGAGTGGCAGCAGACCGGAAGGCTGGCTCTCGGCGCGTTCTGGGGACGGCGCGCTCGACGGCTGCTCCCCGCGCTGCTGCTGGTCATCGGCGTGCTCGCGGTGGCGGCGCCGATGCTGTTCCCGGCCGCCGAGATCGGCCTGCTGAGGGGTGACGGGCTCGCCGCGCTCTTCTACGTCGCGAACTGGCGGATGATCATGCGCGGAGGGGACTACTTCGCCCAGACCGCGGCACCCTCGCCTCTCGAGCACACGTGGTCGCTCGCGGTCGAGGAGCAGTTCTACCTGGTGTGGCCGCTGCTCCTGGCGCTCCTGCTCGCCCGGACGGCGGCCGCCGCGAACCGTCGTGCGGCTCTGCGCCGCGTGCTGGTGTGCTGCGTCGTCGGGGCCCTGGCGTCCGCGGTCCTGCTCGCCATGGCCTACGACGCGATGGACCCGGGCCGCGCCTACTACGGGACCGACACCCGTGGGGCGAGCCTGCTCATCGGTGCCGGCCTCGCGGTCGTGCTTGCGCGTCACCGTCCGCGCGACGCCGGCTGGGTGCCCTCCCCGGCGGTGCGCCGCGCGCTCGGCGTACTGGCCGCTGGCGCGGTGCTGGTCCTTGCCTGGGCCTGGACCCACGCGGACGGCGGCGACAGCTGGCTGTACCGAGGCGGCCTGGCCGGGCTCGCGGTGGCGGTCGCGGTCGTCCTGGCGCACGTGACGTTGATGCCTCGTGGCTGGCCGGCTCGGCTGCTTGCCCTCACCCCGCTGGTGCTCCTCGGCCGGATCTCGTACGGCGTGTACCTCTGGCACTGGCCGGTCTTCATCGCGGTCAGCGCGGGTCGGACCGGGACGCAGGGTGCGGAGCTGTTCGTGCTGCGCTGCCTGATCACCCTCACGCTGGCGACGCTCTGCTACGTGCTCGTCGAGCGGCCCGTCCGGAACCACGTCGTCGGGTCGCGTCGCCGCGACCCCCGCCGTCGCGTCGTCCTGGCGGGTGGGGCGGTGCTGGCCAGTGTCGGCGCGGTCGTGACCCTGGTGCTGGTGACCACCGCCGCGCAGTCGCCGCGCTTCGCCACGGGCGGCCTCGCGCTCCCGTTGGCCTCCGCCCACGACGGCATCAACACGGTCGGGGCGCAGACCACCGGCGAGGAGCCCGCCCGCGGGCCCGGGTCCGCGCCACCAGCGCGACACGACCGGCAGCCGCCGAGACCACCACCCGCGACCGGGACGCACGCCGGTCGTCGCCGTGTTCGGGGACTCGATCGCGTGGACGCTGGTGTCGGCCCTCCCGAGCCACCCGGCCCTCGACGTGCGCGACCGCACGATGCTGGGCTGCGGCGTGGCACGGACCGGGCCGTACCGGTACTTCGGTCAGCTCTACGAGGGCGTCTCGCGTGACTGCCGCGACTGGCCAAGCCTGTGGCGCCGTGCCATTGCCACCGACGACCCGGACGTCGCACTCATCGTGGTCGGCCGCTGGGAGACGATGGACCGGATGCACGACGGTCACTGGAGCCACGTGGGCGAGGCCGCCTTCGACGACTACCTCCGCTCGGAGCTCGAGCTGGCCATCGAGACCGCCGGCGCCCACGGCGCCCGGGTGCTGCTGGCCACGGAGCCCTACAACCGACGCGGCGAGCAGCTCGACGGCAGCCTGTTCCCCGAGGACCACCCGGACCGCGTGCGGGACTGGAACACGCTGCTCCGGGCGGTGGCCGCCGATCACCCCGACGTCGGCATCGTGGACCTCGGCGCCCGGGTCTCGCCGGGCGGGGACTTCACGTGGACGGCCGGAGGTGTCCAGATCAGGTACGACGGAGTGCACCTCACGCCGTCGGGCGTCCAGCAGTGGATCGCTCCATGGCTGTTCCCGCAGCTGCGCGCCGCCGTGCACGAGCCAGATCGTCGGTGAACGGCAGGCTAGGTGGCCGCGGGGCTCGCCGTCGGCGCCGCCGGATCGCCGTCGCCGTCGGCCACCGGTTCGGGTTCGGGGTCCTTGACCTGGGCGTCGATCAGGGGTGCGAACCAGGCGGCGCGGGGGTCGGAGTCGAGGAACAATGCCCGCACGAGCAGGGTCATCGGCACCGCGAGGAGCGCGCCCAGCGCACCGAGCAGGAAGGTCCAGACGACCAGGGACATGAAGGTGATCTCGGCGCTGAGGCCGACGCTGTTGCCGACGAAGCGTGGCTGGATGAACGTCTGGATCGTGACGTTGAGGACGCTGTAGACGACGATCACCAGCACCATCTGCTCCCAGCCCGAGTCGAGCAGGGCGATGAGTGCCGGGGGGATGATGCCGATCACGAAGCCGATGTTGGGAATGAAGTTCGTGATGAACGAGAAGAAGCCCCAGGCGAGCGGAAGCGGCACCCCGATCAGCCAGAGGGCCCCGGCGTCCAGGACTCCCACGATGGCGCCGAACAGGGCGGTCATGACCAGGTAGTGCTGGGTGCCGTTGACGAACTTGGCGAGCGACCCGGCGAGCTGTGGCTTGGACCGGCTCAGCCAGGCGATCCGTGGCCGGAAGCCGGGAATGGCGACCACGAAGAAGAAGATCAGGGTCACCACGAAGAACAGCCCGCCGAGGGCACCCAGGATCCCCGAGAGGAGGTCGGCCAGCAGGTCGGCGACCTTGCCGAGGTCGAGCTTGCTGAGGGCGTCGCTCGTCGTGCCCGTGCCGAGGCCCAGCTTGGACAGGCCGTCCTGCGCCTGGTCGGTGAGGTTCTGGGCGTCCTTCGTGTACTGCGGGACCAGGTCCACCAGCTTGATCAGGCAGATGATGGTTCCCACCAGGAGCACGGCCAGGACGGCGTACGCCGTCACGAGGGCGAACAGGACCGCCAGCCATCCCGGCCACCCGCGGCGCCGCGCCCACGACTCGACCGGGAGCACCCCGATCGTCAGCACCAGCGCGAGCATCGTGGGCGCGACGATGCCGGCCGCGCCGCGGACGGCGGCGCCGAAGGCCACGGCTCCGATGACGCCCAGCATCACGGGGACGATCCGTGGGAGCGGCGTGTTCGGACCGGGGCGTTCGGCGGGCTGCAGCGACGACATGCCGAACAACGTAGGAAACTGGCCCGGCCAGCGCGTCACCCAGATCAGGCGAGGCAGCCCGCCCCCGCTGGCGGCACCGTGGTCACGACGACCGGGCTGCCGCCCGCCTGACCGGACAGATTGGGGAGCACGTTGGGCCTGATCCTCCCGATTGTCTTCCTCGGCCTGATGGCCAGCCTGTCGCCGGCCACGATCGTCGTGTTCGTGCTGGTCCTGGGGACGGCGAGAGCTCGCGTGAACGCGGTCGGGTTCCTGTTCGGCTGGGGGTTCTCGCTGACCGTCGTCTTCGCCGCGAGCTACGCGGTGGCCGCGTCAGGCGCCGCCGACCGGGGTGGCGGACGCACGTCCGTCGCCGTCCTGGAGATCCTGCTGGGCACGGCGCTGATGGTGTTCGGGATTCGGATGTGGCGCCGGGGGCCGGCAGCCGTCCCGACGGGCACGTCGGGGTGGGGGACACAACGGCTCATGGGCCGGATGGACAGTCTCACGCCGTTCGGCGCCGCGGTCGTGGGCGTCCTCAAGCAACCCTGGGCGATCACCACCGCGGCCGCCCTGGTCGTCGTGCACAAGAACGACTCCGTCCTCGTCGTCGCGATCGCCTTCGCGTTGTTCACCATCGCCTCGACCGCGACCGTCGGACTGATGTACCTCTACTACGCCCGCTATCCCGGTGAGGCTCAGGCGCAGCTGACCGCCCTGCGGGACCGGGTGGTGGCTGCCGGGCCCGCCGTCGGGGCCGTGGCGGGCACGCTCGTGGGAGGCTTCCTGATCGCCGATGCGGTGCTCAGTCTCACCTGAGGGCGCGTCAGACCGGAGTCTTGTCCTTCTGCTTGCCGAGCACGGAGTAGTCGGTCCGATAGCCCAGGATCGAGGTGTTGCTCTGCTCGCTGAGGATGGAGCAGTTGCTCCGGCGGCTCAGGATCGAGCAGTTGCTCTGGTGGGACAGCATCGACATCACCGACATCAGCGACCCGATCGAGCCGACCGAGAACACCGAGCCGAGGGAGCCGATCGACGCGAACGACCCGATGCTGCCGATGGACAGCACCGACCCGTCCGAGCAGACGGAGAGGAACGAGTTGTTGGAACGCCAGGACAGCACCCGGGCAGCCTAGTGGGCGAGCCGGGTCACGCGCGGCCACGCAGCAGCATCAGTGCGTACGCCGCGGTGGACTTCGCGTCGGTGAAGGTGCCGTCGAGGATCATCCGCTCGAGATCGGCGCGGGTGAACCAGGCCGACCGCATGTCCTGCTCCTCGATCTCGCGGTCGGGTGGCCCGGGGGTCAGCTCGGTGGCCAGGAAGACCTGGCACCGTTGGCTGAGCATTCCCGGGGCGACGTCGAGCGTGCCGAGTGGGGTCAGCCGGCCGGCCACGAGCCCGGTTTCCTCGCGCAGCTCACGCGCCGCGGTCGCCACCGGATCGCCGTCGAGCTCCTCGTCGGCGGTCCCACACGGAAACTCCCAGCGCCGCGCTCCGACCGGGTAGCGGTACTGCTCGACGAGGTGGAGCCGGTCGCCGTCGACCGGGATGACCAGCGCGATGTCCGGGCTGTCGACCACGGTGTAGATGCCCGTGGACCCGTCGGCTCGTCGGATCTCGTCCTCGCGCACCGCCAGCCACGCGTCGGCGTACACCTGCTTGCTGCCCAGCGTCTCCACGACGCTCAGTCTGCCCGGTCGGTCACCTGACTCCCGCGCACGCGCGCAGCTCGGCGCGGTCCGCCTCGAAGCCGGCTGCAGCGGACCGGGTCATGGGCCGCGGCAACCCGTCGGCGCCGATCCGCGCGGGATCCCACACCGCGTCGGTGACCTTCGCCCGCCCGTCGCGCGAAAGCGGGGGCTGGACCGTGAGCGTGAGTACGCCGGTCGCGGACGTTGCCTCCGACGACTGGGTGTACCAGGCGTAGTTCCCGAGGCCGTAGGCGACGTACCCGCGGCCCACCCGGCCGTCGCCCTGGAGCTGGTGGGCATGACTCCCGAGCACGATGTCGGCACCCGTCTGGACCAGGTCCGAGGCCAGGGACCGCTGCTCGTCGCTCGGGCACCGCTCGCCCTGGATGCCCCAGTGCATGTAGACGACGACCACGTCGGCCGACCGGTCGGCCCGCGCGACGGCCCGCAGCAGGCGCGCCGGGTCGATGGCGTCGGCGGTGCCGGGGTCGCCGGCGGAGGCGGCCCACTGTCCCGTCGGATCGGCGGTGGGGTCCTGGTCGGCGACGGTGGCGCCGATGGTCGCGACGACCGTGCCGCCGACGTCGACGCGCGCCGGCCGGAACGCGTCGTCGACGTCGCGGCCCAGCCCCACCACGGCGAGAGATGGGTCGGCGGCCAGCGCGGCGTCGATGGCGTCGAACGTGCCGGGGAGGGGGCCGCGGCCGAAGTCGAGGGCATGGTTGTTGGCCATGGTCGCCACGTCGATGCCGGCGGCGGAGAGCGCGGTGAAGGCACTCGGCGGCGCCTGGAACGTGTAGCGCTTGGTGGGATCGGGACGGCCTCCGCTGCCGACGGACGTCTCGAGGTTGACGATGGCGAGGTCGGCGGCGGCCAGCGTCGCCGTGGCGGGGGCCAGCGCGGACGCGGGGTCGTCGAGCCGGTCCCGCAGCACGCCCTCGAAGTGGACGTCGCCGGCCGCCGCGATCGTCAGCGGCCTGGGTGCCGGCGCCGGGGTCGCGGTGGGCTCGGGCGTCGGCGTCAGGGACGACGACTCGGACGAGGACTCGGACGGTGGCGATGACGGCGACGGGTCGGCGGTCGGGTCCTCTCCCGAGCACGCCACGGTCGCCGCCAGCACGGCCACACCGGCCGCGACGCGGGCGCAACCACCACGCCGACGCGCTGTCATGCGACGAGCCTAGGTGTACGGCCGCGAGCGGTAGGGTCGTTGCTCACGCCGGTGCGAGAAGGCGCCAGGCGATCGGTAGGCAACGCTGCGGCTCGGGACTGCACCAGAAGAAAGTCGAGCCCGACACGGTGGGATGGCAAGCCGGAGCGCGCGACCGTCGCCGGGCCAGGCTCGGCAAGGCCGTCGCCGCGTTCACCAGCAACGCCCGGAACCCCAACCTGCGTCGCGCGCAGCTGAGCTTCCTGGGGGCCTGGACGGCGGAGTGGGCATTCACGGTGGCGCTCGGCATCGTGGCCTACCGGGACGGTGGGGCGACGGCCGTCGGCCTGGTGGGCCTGCTGCGCATGGTGCCGTCGGCGATCCTGGCCCCTCTCCTGTCGCCACTGGCCGACCGTGGCCGGAGGGAACGCGTCCTCATCCTGGTGTCCACGCTGCGGGCCGTTGCCACCGGTGCGGCCGCGATCGTCATCGGGATGGCCGGCCCGACGGCGATCGTCTATGCGCTGGCCGTGCTGTCGACCATCGCGGCCACCCTCTTCCGACCTGTGCACTCGGCCCTGCTCCCGTCGCTGTGCCACACGGGGTACGAGCTGGCCAGCGCCAACGTGGTCCGTGGGCTGCTGGACTCCGCGGCGACGTTGGTGGGTCCGCTGCTGGCAGCGGTGCTGCTGCAGTTCGCGGGCGTGACCGTCGTGTTCGCGGTGGCGTCCGGCGCCTCGTTGTCGGCGGTGGCCCTGTTGGTCGGGCTGCGCTACGACGCACCGCCGCGGCCATCCGCCCCCACGGACACCAGCCTGGTGAGGTCGGCGGTCGAGGGCCTTCGCGCCGTCGCCAGGAACCGCGACATCGCCCTGATCATGGGCCTGGCCGTGGCGCAGACGCTCACCCGGGGGGCGCTCACGGTGCTCACCGTCGTGGTCGCCATCGATCTGCTGGAGACCGGCGAACCGGGCGTGGGCATCCTCACCGCCGCCATCGGCGCGGGGGCCGTGCTGGGCTCACTCGCCGCGTCCCTGCTGGTCGACACCCGGCGACTGGGTGCGTGCTTCGCCGCCGGCGTGGCCCTGTGGGGTGTGCCGGTCACGCTGATCGGTGTCGTCCCGCAGTACGGCGCAGCGGTGGGCCTGCTCGCCTGCGTCGGCGTCGGCAACGCCCTGGTCGACCTCGGCGGCTTCACGCTCCTGGGCCGGCTGGCGCCGGATGCGGTGCTGGCTCGGGTCTTCGGAGTACTGGAGAGCCTGTGCGCCCTGTCCATCGGGGTGGGGGCGATCGTCACGTCGCTGCTGATCGAGCTGTCCGGCGTACGTCCCGCCCTGGTGATCGTCGGTCTCCTGTGTCCCGTCTGCGCGGCGGTCGCGTGGCAGCGACTGCGCGGCATGGACCGGTCTATCGACGTCCGCGATCGCGACATCAGGCTGCTGCAAGGGGTGGGCATGTTGAACGCGCTGCCGTTGCCCTGCATCGAGCAGCTCGCCCGCGGCCTGGAACCCGTCCAGGTGCCCGCCGGCCACACGGTGGTCCAGCAGGGCGAGGTCGGCGACCGCTATTTCGTGATCGAGTCGGGCGAGGCCGAGGTGATCGGTGACGGTCACCGCGTGGCGACGCTCGGGCCGGGGGAGGGGTTCGGCGAGATCGCACTGCTCCGCCGGGTCCGCCGGACGGCCACCGTGGTCGCCGGCAGCGAGCTCCGGCTGCAGGCGCTGCGGTCCGACCACTTCCTCCCGGTGGTGCTCGGCTACACGCCGAGCGCGCGCGAGGCGGGGACCGCGGTCGACACGATGCTCGACCGCTTCGCGCCGCACGACGAGGACCAGTCCGGTGCTCGTGGCGCACCCGATGAGGGCTCCGATTCGCCCAAAGTCGACTCCGACCACCCAGGGTCCTTGTAGGTTCGCGACATGGCGCCTGTGCGGTCGCTCCTCCTCATTGCCGACATCGGCGGTTACACCGAGTACATGCGCACCCACCGGATGAGCCTCGCCCACGCCGAGGTCAACACCGCGAGGCTGCTCGAGAAGGTGATCGATGCGGCCCCCGGCTTCGACCTGATCGAGATCGAGGGCGACGCAGCCTTCCTCGCTCGGTCGGCGGATGCGTCGGACGGTGACGCGACCCTCGCCCTGACCCTTCAGGCCGCGACGGCCATGCACCGGGCGTTCCATGTCGAGCGGAAGTACGTCGCCACCAACCTCTGCCCGTGCGACGGGTGCACGCAGGCGAACAACCTGAAGCTGAAGTTCGTCGCCCATGTCGGCGAGGTGGCCAGCCAGACCATCAGGGACCGGCGCAAGCTGGTCGGGATCGACGTGATCCTCGTCCACCGGCTGCTGAAGAACCCGGTCGAGGTTCCCGAGTACGTGCTCCTCTCCGAGGAGCTCTACCGCACCGGGGGCGACGGCGCTCTGCCCGGTCCTGCCCACGAGGTGTCGCAGGACATCGAGGGGATCGGGTCGGTTCGCGCGTTCTTCGTGGACGTCGAGGACCTGGAGCCGCTCCCTCCGCTGCCGGATCCCTCGGTCCTCGGACGCCTGGGCCGGACGCTGGCCGTCGCCGGCGCGGGCATGCCGTACATGCTGGGGCTCAAGCGCCGGCGTCGTACGGCGCCCGCTCACTGACCGCGCCGAAGGGAAGGCGCGTGATGCGCAGGATCGGACTGCTCGGCGGGATGAGCTGGGAGAGCAGCGTCGAGTACTACCGGCTGCTCAACGAGCTGGTGCGCGAACGTCTCGGTGGGCTCCACTCGGCCGACTGCCTGATGTACTCCGTCGACTTCGCGCCGATCGCCCAGATGCAGCGCGAGTCCCGCTGGGAGGACGCCGGCGAGGCGCTCGCGGCCGGTGCGCGGGTGCTGGAGGCGGGGGGCGCGGAGATGGTGGTGCTGTGCACCAACACGATGCATCTCGTCGCCGACCAGGTGCAGGAGGCCGTGTCGATCCCGCTGCTGCACCTGATCGACGTGACGGCCGCGGCGATCTCTCGCGCCGGCCTGACCGACGTCGGGCTGCTCGCGACCGCGTTCACCATGGAGGGTGGGTTCTACGTCGAGCGCCTGGCGTCGCACGGCATCACCGCCCAGGTGCCCGATGCCGACGACCGTGCGCTGGTGCACCGGGTCATCTACGAGGAGCTCTGCCTCGGCGTCGTCAGCGACGAGTCGCGTGCGGCCTACCGCGACGTGATCGACCGCCTCGTCGCACGAGGGGCGCAGGGGATCATCCTCGGGCTGCACCGAGATCGAGCTGCTGATCGGCCCGGACGACAGCCCGGTCCCCGTCTTCCCGACGACCCGACTCCATGCCGAGGCGGCGGTCGACGCCGCGCTGGCCTAGCCCACTAGGAACGCGTCGCCAACGCCACCTGGGCGATGGCGGCATCCTCGATGCCGAGCCCCACGGATCGGAAGAACACGGGCTTGTCGCCGGTGGGACGCCGGCGCGGTGCCGGCGAGCAGGCTCGTCAGGTCGCCACGCACCTGGTCGGCCGTGAAGCCGTGCTCGGCGGCGGCGATCCGCATCTCCCCGGCCGCAGCGAACGCCGCGGGCGCGTGGTCGGCGTACACCTCGAGCTCGGCCAGCGCCGCCGGATCGATCTCGTGCGCCATCGGTGCGTTCGTCGACACCGACGTCACCAGCGTGCCGGGGGCCAGCCGACGTACGTCGACCACAGCTGCCGCGGCCGAGGTGCACAGCAGGACCACGTCGGCGCCGTCGGCCGCCTCGTCGGCCGATGCCGGCCAGCCGCATCCCGGGAGACTCGAGGTCGTCGGCCGTCGTCGAGGGCGAGTAGACCCGGACGTCGGTGAGGTCGCGGACGGCGAGCGCATGGCGGAGGTGGGCCCGCCCCACCGGGCCCCACCCGATGACGGCCACCGTGGACGCGTCGGCACGCGCGAGCAGGTCGACGGCCACCGCGGTGGTGGCAGCGGTCCGCTCGACGGTCAGCGCACCGGCATCCACGAGCAGCAGGGGCTCGCCGGTCAGCGTCGACAGCAGCAGCGTCCACGCGGTCACGACGGGCTTGCCGGCCGGCTGCGGCAGGTAGGGCGAGACCTTGACCGCGTAGACCCCGTCGTCGGCCAGCACTCCCTGGTAGGCGATCACGTCCCCGCCGCCGGGCAGCTCGGTGACCACTTGTTGGGGTTGCACGGCCCGGCCCGCAGCGAGCTGGGCGAACGCACCACGCACCGCGGCCTGGACCGCGCTCTCCTGCAGGGCCGCGACGTCGACGTCGAGCATGACCACCGGAGTTCCCATCTCAGCAACCTAGCCCTCGACCGGGCATGATCTGACGTCGTGACCGGCACCGTCTTCACCCGCAACCCGCCTCCCCCCGGAGTCGTGGACACCGCGCTCGCGTCGGTGCGCGACGCCTGCTACTGGCTGGAGGACGTGGCAGGTGCGGCGTCGTACCCGGCGCTGACCGGCACGGTCGACGCCGACCTCGTCGTCGTCGGCGGTGGCTACTGCGGCCTGTGGACGGCCGTGCTCGCCAAGCAGCGCAACCCGGGCGCCCGGGTGGTGCTGCTCGAAGGGGGCACCATCGGCTGGGCGGCGTCGGGTCGCAACGGCGGGTTCTGTGCCGCGAGCATCACGCACGGGGAGGAGAACGGGCGGTCCCGCTGGCCCGACGAGTACGACGTGCTCGAGCGGATGGGCCGGGAGAACCTCGACGGCATCGAGCGGGCCGTGGGTGACCTCGGCCTCGACTGTGAGTACGAGCGGACCGGCGAGCTCGACGTCGCGACCGAGCCGCACCAGGTGGCCGGGCTGCGCGAGGCCGTCGGCACCTTCCTCGACACCGACCAGGTCCGCGCACTGGTGGACAGCCCGACGTACCTCGCCGGACTGCTGCACGACGATGTCGCCCTGGTCCATCCCGCGAAGCTCGCCAAGGAGCTCGCCCGCGCCGCCACCGAGCTCGGCGTCGAGGTCTTCGAGCACTCCCCGGCCGAGGCCATCGCCGGCGATCGCCGCAGCCCCGTGGTCACCGTGCGGACGCCCGACGGGCAGGTGCGCGCCCAGCGGGTGGCGCTGGCCACGAACGTCTTCCGCAGCCTCGTCCCTCGCTACCGGCTGCTCACCGTTCCCGTCTACGACTACGCCCTGATGACCGAACCGCTGAGCGACGAGCAGCTCGCCTCGATCGGCTGGTCGGGCAGGCAGGGACTCGGCGACTCGGCCAACCTGTTCCACTACTACCGGCTCACGGCCGACAACCGCATCCTGTGGGGCGGGTACGACGCGGTGTACCACTTCGGTCGCCGGGTGAAGGACGCCCACGAGTCGCGACCGCAGACCCACCGGCTGCTCGCCGAGCACTTCTTCACCACGTTCCCGCAGCTCGAGGGACTCCGGTTCAGCCACCAGTGGGCCGGGGCGATCGACACGTCCACGCGGTTCTGCGCGTTCTACGGCCTGGCCAGGCAGGGACGAGTGGCGTACGCCGCCGGCTTCACCGGCCTCGGCGTCGGCGCCACCCGGTTCGCCGCCGACGTGATGCTCGACCTGTTGTCCGGGGAGTCGACGCCACGCACCGAGCTCGAGATGGTGCGGCGCAAGCCGCTGCCCTTCCCGCCCGAACCGATCGCCTCGATCGGCATCCAGACGACGCGCTGGGCGCTCGAGCGCGCCGACCGGCGCGAGGGGCGGCGCAACCTGTGGCTGCGGGCGCTCGACGCGGCCGGGCTCGGTTTCGACTCCTGAGCTCGGCACGTGAACTCGGCACTGCACGCGACCGTCCGGAGTCACTAGTGTCGGAGCGACCATTCGTCGCGAGGCCGGAGGCGTCATGTCCCAGGTGCAGCAGCACAAGTTCCAGCTCGACGAGAGCGAGATGCCCACGCGCTGGTACAACGTGCTGCACGACCTGCCGACCCCGCCCCCGCCGGTGCTGCACCCCGGGACCGGACAGCCGGTCGGGCCGGACGACCTGGCGCCGCTGTTCCCGATGGACCTGATCCTCCAGGAGGTGTCCACGGAGCAGTACGTCGACATCCCCGACGAGGTGCTGGACGTCTACCGGCTGTGGCGGCCGAGCCCGCTGTATCGCGCGCACCGGCTGGAGAAGGCGCTGGGCACGCCGGCCCGGATCTACTACAAGTACGAGGGTGTCTCACCGGCCGGCTCGCACAAGCCGAACACCGCCGTGCCGCAGGCGTTCTACAACGCCAAGGCCGGGATCAAGAAGCTGACCACCGAGACCGGCGCGGGCCAGTGGGGCACGGCGCTCGCGTTCGCGTGCGCGCAGTACGGGCTCACCTGCGAGGTCTGGCAGGTGCGGGCGTCGTACGACCAGAAGCCGTACCGGCGGATGATGATCGAGACGTTCGGCGGCACCGTCCACCCCAGCCCGTCGGACCTGACCCAGGCCGGCCGCGCGATCCTGGCCGAGCACCCCGACTCCACCGGGTCACTCGGCATCGCGATCAGCGAGGCCGTCGAGGTCGCGGCTCAGGACCCGACGATCAACTACTCGCTCGGCAGCGTGCTCAACCACGTGCTGATGCACCAGACGATCATCGGGGAGGAGGCGCTGCTGCAGCTCGCCCAGGCGGGGGAGACCCCCGACCTGCTGGTCGGCTGCACCGGCGGCGGGTCCAACTTCGGCGGCCTGATGTTCCCGTTCCTGCGGGAGAAGTGGGCGGGTCGGATGAGCCCGACCGTGCGCGCGGTGGAGCCCGCGGCGTGCCCCTCGCTGACCCAGGGCACGTACGCCTACGACTTCGGCGACACGGCAGGGATGACGCCGCTGATGAAGATGCACACCCTCGGCCACGACTTCGTGCCGGACCCGATCCATGCGGGCGGGCTGCGCTACCACGGCATGAGCCCGCTGATCAGCCACCTCTACGAGACCGGCGAGATCGAGGCGGTCGCGAAGCCGCAGACCGAGTGCTTCTCCGCGGGCGTGCTCTTCGCTCGCACCGAGGGCATCGTGCCCGCCCCCGAGCCGACGCACGCGCTCGCGGCGGCCGTCGAGGAAGCCGTGCGCTGCAAGGAGACGGGGGAGGAGAAGGTGATCCTGACCGCGCTCTGCGGACACGGCCACCTCGACCTGGCGGCGTACGACGCCTACCTGTCGGGCAGCGTCGTCGACCACGAGTGGGAGGACGCCGACATCCAGGCCCAGGTGGCCGACGCGCTGTCCCGGCTGCCGGTGCTTGCCTGACTGACCTGGCTTTCTGCTGGACAACCGGGCGGGGGGTCACGAGGCTGGGGGCATGGGACACCGGGGTCCACTCATCAGCCTCTTGTCCGTCTCGCTGGCCACGCTCGGCGCGGGCCTCGTCGGCTCGCCGCCGGTGGGCGCTGCGCCCGCCGCGGAGGCGGTGGCTCCCGGGGCGCCCGGGTCGCTGTCGCACTTCGGCCTGGCCCGCAAGGACTGTCTCGGCACGGCCCGCAACACCGGGTCGAAGGTCTGGTACACCGTGGCGGGCGGCGTGCTGTCCGACGTCTACAACCCGACGATCGACAACACGAACGTCGAGACCCTGCAGTACGTCGTCACGGACGGCCGGACCTTCACCGACCTGCAGAGCCGGGACATGACCTACACGGTGCGGTCCACCGACCCCAGCGGGATGGCCTGCCGAGTCGTGAGCACCGCGAAGAGCGGGGCCTACCGGCTGGTCAGTGACTTCGTCACGGACCCGCGCCGCGACGCCGTGGTCGTCTCCACCCGGCTGGAGCCGGCGGCGACGGCCAGCGGCCTGCAGGTCTACGTGCGCTACGACGCGTCGGTCAACGGCAACGGGGGTGGCGGTTCGACCAACGGCGGCGCCGACGACGCCGTCGTGGACCCGGCCACCACCGCACTCGTCAGCTCGGACCCGAACACCGTGACCAACGCGGCGAACCGCGACTACGCGGTCCCGCTCTACGCCGCGCTGCGCGCCGACCGGCCGTTCCTGGCCGCCAGCAGCGGGTACGCCGGCACCGCCAGTGACGGACTGGCCCAGCTGGACGCCGACCGGACGCTGACCACGACGTACGACGAGGCGCCGGACGGCAACGTCGTGCAGACCGGGCAGGTCGACGTCGGCCGCGATGGTCGGTTCACGCTGGCCCTCGGCTTCGGACAGTCCGCACAGGCGGCGATCGGGGTCGCCGGTGCGTCCGCCCAGGCGCCGTTCGAGCGGACCTCCCGCGAGTACGCGCAGACCTGGCGGCAGTACGACCAGCGACTGCGGCCGCCGCCGTCGCGCTTCCCCGGGCTGTCGAAGGCGGAGACCGACCGGCTCCGCTCGGCGTACTGGCTGTCGGCGAACGTGCTGAAGGCCAGCGAGGACAAGACGTTCCCCGGAGCCGTGGTCGCCTCGCTCGGCAGCCCGTGGGGGCAGGCGGTCAGCGCGGGCGACACCCCCGGTGGCAACCCGGTCTACTTCGGCTCCTACCGCGAGGTCTTCGCGCGCGACCTCTACGAGTCGTTCACCGGGCTGATGGCCAGCGGTGACCTGGCGACCGCCCGGGCCACGGTGCGTTTCCTGTTCGAGCGGCAGCAGCTGCCCGACGGCCGGTTCCCCCGCAACTCGCTGGTCAACGGGAAGGTGGCGCCCGACACCGGCGGCGACCAGCTGGACGAGACGGCGTACCCGATCCTGATGGCCTAGCAGGCGGGCCTCCAGGGCGACCGCGCGCTGTGGACCGACCACGTGCAGAAGGCGGCGGACTTCGTCGTCTCCCACGGCCCGTCCTTCGGGTCCGAGCGGTGGGAGGAGCAGGGCGGCCACTCGCCGTCCACCATCGCCGCCGAGATCGCCGGGCTGGTCGCCGCCGGCCGGATCGCCGACGTGAACGGCGACCACGCGGCGGCGCGCGTGTATCGCGCCACCGCCGACCACTTCCAGCGCAGCATCAAGGGCTGGACGGTCACCACCACCGGTCCCTACGGGACGGGCCGCTACTTCATCCGCCTGTCGAAGAACGGTGACCCCGACGAGGCGGTCACCTACGGGCTCGGCAACGGCGGTCCGACCGCCGACCAGCGCGCCGTCGTCGACGCCGGTTTCCTCGAGCTCACCCGGCTCGGGATCCTGCCGGCCACCGACCCCGACGTACGCCGCTCGCTGCCGGTCGTGGACGCGACCATCCGGCGCGACACCCCGAGCGGACCCGGCTTCTACCGCTACGGCACGGCCACCGACCCGACCACGGAGGCCGGCACCGAGGACGGCTACGGCGACTGCTACGAGCCGGACGCCACCGAGTGCTCACCCTCGGGGAAGCCGTGGCCGACCGGCGGCAACGGCTCCGGCCACCTGTGGCCCGTGCTGAACGGCGAGCGCGCCGAGCAGCTGCTGCAGACCGGCGACCGCGGCGCCGCGTCCCGGCTCCTGCTCGGGATGCAGCGGTTCTCCTCCGGGATCGGGCTGGTGCCCGAGCAGGCGTGGGAGAACCCGGACCTGGCGGCCTCGCCGTACGGGACGGACCCGGCCGTCGCTTCGATCGGCTTCGTCGACGGCGGGCCGGCGGGCTCGGCCTCGCCACTGACCTGGGCGCAGGCCCAGCAGGTCCGGCTGACCCAGAGCCTGGGCGGCTCCCGGCCGGTGGAGCAGCCGGCGATCGTGCGTCAGCGCTACCAGCCGCGACCGCCGGCCGTCGCGGCGGTCGACGTGACCGCGCCGGCCGACGGTGCCCAGGTGACGACGGCGACGGTCGAGGTCGCCGGCACCGCCAGCCCGGGGGCCACCGTGGACATCGCCTCCACCGCCACCGACACGGGGGGAGACACCTCGGTCGTGACCGTGAGGGCGGGCGCCGACGGTGCGTTCGCGGCCACCGTGCCCAGTCCGTTCGGCACCTCGGTGATCACGGTCGCCGTGACCACCAGGGCCGGTGCCACCGGGTACGCACGGCGCACGGTGGTGTCCGACTTCATCACGGGCACGACCGTGCTCGACGTGACCGATCCGTCCGGCGACGACAACGGACCCGGCACCTTCGCCTACCCGACCTCGGCCGACTTCCACCCCGGCGCCTTCGACATCGAGCGGTTCCAGGTGATCGTCTCCGGCGACGACGCCGTACTGCGCGTGCGGACCCGGGACCTGTCACCGACCTTCGGCTCACCCCTCGGCGCGCAGCTGCTCGACGTCTTCGTGCACACCCCGGATGCGACCACGACCTCCACCGCAGCCGCCGTTCGCGAGCCGCAACTACACCATCGCCGAGTCGTCCGCCTGGAGCCGTCGGATCGAGGTGCAGGGCTTCGCCAGCCCGGTGTTCGTGGACGCCGCCGGCCAGTCGCTGGGCCCGGTGTCGGTGCAGGCCAGCCAGACCTCGCGCTACATCACGATGTTCGTGCCGCTGGCCGCGCTCGGAACGCCGGGCCCCGGCTGGTCGTTCGCCGTGGTGCTGCACGGCCAGGACGGGTTCAGCCCCGACCAGGCCCGCGGGTTCCAGCCCCTGCCGGAGCCCTTCCAGTTCGGCCTGTGCGCGTCGGCAGACGTGGTCAGCCCGATCTGCAGCTCCGACCCGGCCGCGGCGCCGAAGGCGATGGACGTGATCACGCCGGCCGGCGTCGACCAGTCCGTCGAGCTCGACCCGACCCTCGGGCCGGTGCGGATCGCCGGGGTTCCGGTGCCCTGAGTGTTGCCGTTTGGTCCCCAACCGCAATGAATTGCACAGATTTCGTGCGGTTTGTGACCAATCGTGGGGCTGCGGAGGGCGTCGGTCGGCCGCTCAGATGCCCCGCCCAGCCCGGCCGGATCCTCACCCTGGCCGGCGGGCGGGTCTGCGGTGGGTCTGGGTGTTGCCGTTTGGTCCCCAACCGCAATGAATTGCACAGATTTGGTGCGGTTCGTGACCAATCGCTGGCCTGTGGAGAGCACAGGTCGGCGCCTCAGAGGACCGCCCGCTCAGTCGCCCCGGGCCTCAGTCGCCCCGCCCGCTCAGACGCCCCGCCCGCTCAGACGCCCCGCCCGCTCAGACGCCCCCGCGCCGCTCAGACGCCCCGCGCCCTCAGTCGCCCGACCCCTCAAGCACCCACGCGGCGGTGGCGAGAGCGCCACCGCCGCACGGGATCGACCAGCGTGGCCTAGTCGTTGATCGCCTCGCCGCCGGTGGCGTAGAGGTACGTGACGTAGGCGATGGCGTCGGAGTTGATCCGCTGCGCGTCACGGTTCACGTTGTGGATCGTGTCGCACTCCGCGTGGTAGCACGGGTCGTAGGCGATGCCTGCCTCCCCGCCCCACTTGGCGGCCTGCTCCTCGGTCTTGATGCCCTCCGCCCCGGTGAACAGCCCGCCGGCCGGGACATCGTTGGCGATGAACGCCGCGTAGTCGGAGCGCCCGTTGAACGGGCTTGCCTCGGACTCGAAGCCACGCTCGGTGTAGTACCTCTCGAACAGGGCCTCGATCTCGTCGGACCCGTCCGGCCCCACGAGCTCGAAGTCGGAGCCGTCACCGTCGTAGCGGAACAGTCCGTAGTTGGGCGAGCCGATCATGTCGAAGTTGAGGTACATCTCGAGGTCGGCGAGCTGCTCCGGAGTCAGCTGCCCGACGTAGAAGGTCGAACCGACCAGGCTGCCCTCTTCGCCACCCCACCACGCGTAGCGGACCTTGTTGGCCGTCTTGACCTTGCTCATCTGCTCGGCCGTCTCGAGCAGCCCACTCGACCCGGAGCCGTTGTCGTTGATGCCCGGGCCCTCGGGCACGGAGTCGAGGTGGGCTCCGGCCATCACGACGTTCCTGGGGTCACCCCACTTCGACTCGGCGATCACGTTGGAGGTCTCGCCGTCCTCGCGGCTGACGTTCGCGAACAGGCGCAGCTCGAGGCCACTGGTGCCGGCGAGCTCCGCTCCGAGTGCGTACGTCGCGTTCAGCGCGGGGATCCCGCCGGTGTACCCGTTGCCGAGGGTGACGGCCGGGATGTTGTTCCGGTCGGGGGCAGCGGTGTTGCCCTGGTTGAAGAACAGGATGCCGGCAGCGCCCGCGGCCGCGGCGTTGTTGCCCTTGATCTCGAACGTGCACGTGCCGCGCTGGATGAGCGCGATGTTGCCCGCCGGGAACCCGTCGAAGTCCTCCGGCTCACAGCCACTGGTGGACGTGTTGCCGACGCCGAGCTGTACGTCGACCGGAGTCACCGCCGCCGTGACGTCGCCCTCCTCGGAGTGCGGGGTCGCCGCGAAGTCGGTGTCCTCGACGTAGGTCTCCGAACCCGGGGCGGTCTGTGCGAGCGCAGACGGGCCGACCTCCTCGAAGCTGAAGTACTGGAAGGTCTGCGTCGAGACCTTGTAGCCGGCCTTGCGCATCCGCTTGGCGACGTAGTCGGCGGACGCGTCGTAGCCGGAGGTGCCGGATGCGCGGTTGCCGTCGTTGGCGTTGGCGATCTTCTGCAGGGCCCACTGGTGCTCCATGACGCCCTCGAGCGTCACGCACTGGAGCAGCTTGTTGACCGAGGTGACCTTGTCGCACTTCTTGTCGTGACCGTGACCGTGGCCGGGGGCCGCGGACGACGGGGGTGTGCCGACCAGCAGCGCCGCGCCCAGGCAGAGCGCCATCAAGGCAGCGAACGAACGTGGTGTGAGTTTCACCGAGCCTCCCGAGAAAAGTTTTCGGTTTGCCCCCCGATGCCCCTGCAATCTAGACCGCGCGACGTGGCTTGGGAACAGATGGACCGGCGATGGTCGAGAATCGACGGATGGCCCGCACGGACGTCGCGGCCGGGTCACCCCGAATCCCCGCGCACCGTGAACGCCGTCGAACCGATGCTCACGTACTGGTCGGTGGGCAGGTAGTGCACGACGTACCGACCGGGCGGCAGCGGCCATGGCTTGCCCTGGTGGTCGCGTCCGAGGACGAAGTCGCCCTCGGTGCTCGGCGGCACGGCCCCGGCGTCGTGGCCGCCGGTGTAGCCCCACAGGCCGTAGCTGTCCTTCGCGGGATCGGCAGCGTCGGCGGGGTAGACGCCGATCCAGTCCCATCGGTTGGCCGGGCCGTTGGCCCAGTGCACGGTGATCGGGTCACCCACGGCGTACGACGAGGCGTCGGTGGTGACCTCCACCTTCGTGTCGGTGGGCCGCACGTACAGCTCGTTGGTGGCGACCACGCCTCCGCCGCCGTTGAGGAGGTCGACGCGGTACGCGCCGTCGGGCAGTGAGCCGGTGGGGACCTCGACCGTGCCCGACGTGCCGGTCACGTCGTACGACGCGGACGAGGGGCCGGTCAGGGTGACCGTGCCGTCGGCCTCGGGCATCCGGTAGGTCACGGTCACGTCGTCGCCGACCGTGACCATCCGGCTCGACAGGGCGACGGTCGTCGGGATCGGCACCGGCTCGACGGCCAGCGTCGAGAGCACGGCTCGATGGTCCGAGGTCCACTTCGCGTACCCGCGGTCGACGCCGGGGCCGCCGCGCTCACCGACCACCTCGCTGCTCTCCACCTCGACCGGACCACCGACGTACGCGTAGTCGATCCGATCCGGGAGGCCCTTGGTGTCGGCGACACCGCCCCACGTGGTGCCGGCCTCCGCCGCCGGGTCCGGGTGGACCTCGCGATAGGCGTCGCTGAGACCGGCGTCGGCGAGCGCCTCGCTGACCGGCCAGGCGACGGCGCCCACGCCACCGTGCTCGGCGGCCGTCTCGGCCGTCCAGTCGAGGTGGGAGGGCTGGTTGAGGTCGCCCGTGAACAGCAGCGGCCAGCCGTCGCCCAGCAGGCGCTCGGCCGACGGCAGCAGGGTCTCGATCGACGACAGGCGAACCTCCTCCTCGGTCGCGAGTACGTCGGCGACGGGCACGCCGCGGGCGAGCCGGTCCGGCCCGTACTGCACGTAGTCGAGGTGCGTGTTGATCATCGCGACGGCCTCGCCCGGCCGGACCTCGATCCAGGCGTAGAGACCGTCCGCGCCGGACGGCTCGAGGATCGGGTACTTCGACAGGATCTGCAGTCCGACGTTGTAGTACGGGTAGTCGGCCGCGGCGGCGATCTCGGGGAGCCGGTTGTAGGACTCGAGCACGCCGACCACATCGGCATCGAGGTCGGCCAGCACCGCGTCGGAGGCGGGGGTGCCGCCGTACTCCACGTTGAAGACGAGCAGGTCGAGCGACATCGGCTCGGTCGCGGCGGGGGCGGCCGGCGATTCCTGCGCGGGGTCGGGGTCGGCGTCGGACCCGCCCGTGCAGCCCCCGAGGAGTGCGCCGCCGGCCAGCGACAGACCCGCGAGGAGAGCAGCAGAGCGTCGCATGGGTGGCCCATCGCCTGAATAGCGGTTCAGTCAGGTCGACGATAGGGCCGCGGGCGCTTGGGTGCCACCCCTGGGGCGGTCAGCGGCGCGGTGTCGGCCAGGCGAGCTCTTCCCTCACGCCCGATTCCAGGTCGGCCTCGGACGGTGAGCCGAGGTCGGGCCGCTCGCGTCGCCGCAGGCGGCTCACGCACAGAGTGGCGAGTACGCCGACGAGCACGCCGCCCAGTGCCCACCAGGTGCCGGTGCTGCCGGAGGACTCGGCAGCGGCCGGCTCTACATCGGCCGGTGCGCTGTCGGCCTCCGCCGGCGCGGGTGTGGATGCGCCAGCAACGCCGGTGAACTCGTCGGCCCCGCTGGCCGCCTTGCCGACGCCCAGGTCGTCGAGCAGCGCCATCAGCCGGCCGCCGTTCTCGGGCTGGTGCCAGACCACGGGACTGTTCCAGATGCCCCCGTCCTCGCCGACCGTCTGCGTGGCGATCCACGGTGCGCCGTTCTCCGCCGGGTAGACCCGGTCGACTCGCCACGGGTCGACGTCGTGGATCAGCCAGGTGATCGTGACTCCCGGCCCGCCGCTGTCATGGGTGCCGCCCGACCGGTCCACCTCCCCGGCGCCGGTGGCGCTGGTGACCCCGACCAGGTCGGCGAGAGCGTCGTACTCGGGATCGGTGTAGTAGAGCGATGCGGTCTTGCCCTGGCCCGGGACGGACAGGAGGGCGCTGGTCGGGCCACCCGCGGCTGCCGGCTCCCACCAGGCCAGGGACACGACCACCAGGACGGCGGCGATGAGAGATGCGCGGATCCGGTGCACGGCTGCCTCCTCGGGGCGGGGTCGATGGTGTTACACCACCGGGCGCCGGGAGGTTCCCGGTCAGGGCGCGGGCTCGGCGGACTCCGCGATCTCGACCGCGCGATCGAGCGCGACGTCTCCCTCCAGCCGCATCGTCGTGTCTCCTGCGAGCCAGATCAGGGTGTGTCCCGCCAGGCGGGCCGACTCGGTACGCCGGGAGCCGTCCGGCTCGATCAGGACGACCTCGTGCGGCACCTCGAACCACAGCCCGTCCGTGTCGCCGACCGACACGAAGGAGACGTCGGGCGCGGCCTTGGCGAACGCCCAGTCGAACCGTCCGTCGAACTGGTCCAGGCGGACCACGCCGTCCGCGCCCGACCAGGTCATGGAGACGATCCGCCGGTCGGCCGAGACCTCCACCCCGTCCGGCGCCCCGAGTGCGGCCGGTGCCGACAGGGCGAAGTCGACCTCCTCCTGGGCCTCTGCCAGCGTGCCGCCACCCGCCACCTCGGGCGGCGGCGAGGGCGACCCCGATGGGGGTGTGCCGCGCTCGACGATCACCCCGGCGAAGCCGAACCAGTCGGCCACCGCCGCGCGCACGGGTGGGGTGGCCAGCAGCCCGATCACGACGGCGGCGATCACCAGCGCGACCCGGCGGCGCCTCGAGGCCACGACGTCGCCGATGCTGCGGACGACCCGCTGGAGAAGTCCGACCCGTCCCCCGTCCGGGTCGGGCGCCGGAAGGGTGGCGATCCGGTCCAGCACCGCCGTTGCCAGGCGGTCGCTGGAGGCGGGTGGGGCGAACGTCCGGCCCAGCAGTGCCAGGTCGCGGACCAGCTCGTCGTGCGTCTCCTCAGCCACCGTGCGTCACCTCCCTGTCCTCGTCCATGACGTCCCGCAGCCGGGCCAGCGCCCGGTGCAGGCGCGACTTGACCGTGCCCCGCGGCCACCCGAGGACCGCGACCGTCTCGGCCTCGTCGAGGTCGAGCAGGTAGCGGCAGGTCACCACCTTCCGCTGGTCCGGCGAGAGCCGGGCCAGACCACGCACCAGCCGTGCCTGACGCTCCGCCGACAGCAACGCGTCGGCCGGGTCGTCGGGCCGGCTCAGGAGCAGCGGCTCGGACTGCTCCCACACGCGCCGTTCTCGCGCCGCCCGCCGGCCCGACGAGCGGTGCGCGTTGCGTGCCTCGTTGGCGACGATCCTCAGCAGCCACGGGCGAAACGGTGCACCTGCGCGGAAGCCGTCGAGGGCGGCGTACGCCTTGACGAAGGCCTCCTGGACGACGTCCTCGGCATCGGCGCCGGCCCCGAGCAGGGCGGCGGTACGGACCGCCACCGGGGCATGACGCGACACCAGCTCGGCGTACGCGTCACGGTCGCCGCCGCGCACCCGGGCCAGGATCTCGGCGTCCTCCCAGCCTGCGTCCAGGTTCGGTGTCCTCCTTCCGTCGCTCCGTCGCCCTGTCTACACCGCAGCGGGTGTGCGGGTTCCCCGAGAGGCGCCGCGATTTTGCCGATTTCGTTCGGCGCTGAGGAGCAGGTCCGGGGCTAGAGTGCCGTAGCCGAGCCCGAGCCAGGGCTCGGCTTTTACGAGGGGAGAGCCACGAATGAAGCGTCCGTTCCGGACCGTCGCAGCGCTCGCCGCCCTGGCCCTGGCCGCAGCCATGCTGCAGTTCGCCGGGTCGACGGCCGGCGCCGCACCCGATGACGCGGTCTTCCGACCGCTGCCGAACTTCGAGCCGACCGGCGCCAAGGTCCGCGTGGATCCGCAAGGGTTCTCGGCGCTGCGGGTCGACGTCGCTGCCGTGCGGTCGGAGCTGACCGCCGCGCCCAAGGTCGGCGCCTCGAGCTCGACGGTCTTCGAGGTCCCGACTCCGAACGGAGCGACCGAGCGCTTCGCCGTGCAGCGCACCCAGGTGATGGAGTCGAAGCTCGCGGCGGCTCACCCCGAGATCCAGACCTGGTCCGGCACCTCGCTCGACAACCCGGGGACCACCGCCGCACTCGACGTCACGCCGATGGGCTTCCACGCCGCGGTCCGCGGCCCCAACGGCCAGGGCGCGTGGTACGTCGACCCGGCGTACGACAAGCGGGGCACGAGCGAGCACCTCGCCTACTACGCCAGCAGCCTGCCGGAGAAGGCGAGCTCGCCGGTCGAGCGCGAGCTTCCGGAGATGAAGCGGGCGGTCGACCAGCAGCGGAAGGCGTCCGCAGCAGCACCGGGCGCCCGGGTCACCCAGCGCACCTACCGGCTGGCGCTGATCAGCGACCCGACGTACGCCGACTACTTCGGCAGCGCGAACGTGCTGGCCGAGAAGGCCACCCTGATCCACCGCGTCAACCAGATCTACAACGACGACGTGGCGGTCCGGATGCTCCTCGTCAACGGCACCGACGACCTGAGCTTCGACACCGAGGCGGAGGCCACCGGCCCGAACGGCCCGTGCGGCGCGCATGCCTGCTACACCCTGGACCCGGACTCCAACGACTACGTCGAGGGCCAGCTCTCCTACTGTGACGTCGGCACCCTGCAGCGCAACCAGACCGTCCTCGGTCAGCTGATCGGGGCGTCCAACTACGACCTCGGCCACATCGCGCTCGGCACCAACGGCGGCGGCATCGCCGGCCTCGGCGTCGTGGGCAGCGTCGAGAAGGCGATGGGCTGCACCGGGATCCCCGACCCGGTCGGTGACTACTACGCCATCGACTACGTCGCCCACGAGATCGGCCACCAGTTCGCGGGCAACCACACCTTCAACGGCGCCCGGTGGAACTGCGAGGGCGGCAACCGCAACCGGGGCACCTCGGTGGAGCCGGGATCGGGCACGTCGGTCATGGCGTACGCCGGCATCTGCCGCCAGGACAACCTGCAGCCGCACAGCGACCCCTACTTCTCGCAGCGGTCGATCACCGAGATCACCCGGTACACACGCGGCACCGCCCTCCGGCCGATCGAGGTCCAGGACGTGTCGCTGACGGGCTTCGACGGCACTGACACGCTCACGCTCGACTACCCGGGGCCGTCGGGACCGGTAGTCGTGACGCGGGGCACGGACTACAACCGAGCCGGCCTCGAGGCCGCGATCGAGGACGCTCACCGGCGAGGACGTCACCGTCGGGAAGTGGGGTTACGACCCGTACGCCGAGATCTACTCCACCGGTGACTTCCCGGCGGACCTCACCGACCCCGACGACACCGGGTTCCAGGTGATGTTCGCCGGCGATCGCCGACCCGTACACCGCCGACAGCGACCGGACGAACATGGCCGACCTGATCGTCACGCCCTCCGGCGGCGACCGCCAACGTCGGCGAGAGCGCCAGGGGCGGCCCCGCGGGCAACAGGGGCTTCTCGACGACGCTCACCGGCAACCGCGCCCCGATCGTGAGGGCGCCGGCCAACCGGACCCTGCCGATCCAGACGCCGTTCACCCTGCGCGGCTCCGGTCGTGACCGCGACGGCAACAAGCTCACCTACCTGTGGGAGCAGAACGACGAGGGCGGCAGGGACGGCACGATCCTGGTCCGCAACAAGAAGAAGAACGGGCCGCTGTTCCGGGTGTTCGGCACCTACGCCCACGTCTCGGACGCCGACGCCGGTCACAGTCCGGCGCCCGGCGTGAACAAGGCCGGGAGGAGTCCGTCCCGGACCTTCCCGGACATGGCCCAGGTCCTGGCCGGCAACACCAACGCCAAGACCGGACGGTGCCCGAAGGCGCCACCGAACGACCCGGACGAGTACGTCGTGGTGCCGATCCGGATCGTGAACTGCTACTCGGAGTTCCTTCCCATCAAGGGCTACCGCGGCACCGCGGGGTCGAAGAAGCCCGCGATGCACTTCCGCCTCACCGCGCGGGACGGCGTCAACGGCGGAGGCGGCGTCGGTCACGACGACGTGACGCTGTGGATCGACCGGACGGCCGGCCCGTTCCTCGTGCGCTCCTTCGAGAGGCGCGGCTTCAAGGTCGAGGGCGGCAGCCAGAAGGCGATCACGTGGAAGGTCAACGGCACCCAGCGGCTGGCCCGCAAGGTCCAGATCGTGCTCTCGACCAACGGCGGCAAGACCTGGCGGCGAGTCCTGGCCAAGACCGCCAACGACGGCCGCGCCGTCGTGCGGTTCCCGAGGGTCAAGACCCGCCATGCCCGGATCATGATCAGGGCCGTCGACAACTACTTCTTCGACGTCAACGGCCGCGACTTCAGGATCAAGTAGTCAGGTTCCACGTGTGGGGCCGCTCCGGAACTCCCGGGGCGGCCCCGACGTATCTCGCGCGGCGGCGGTTCCTCTTGATGGCAACAACCCCCTGCGAAAACGGAGTCCTGCCATGCGCCCTGCCCTCGCCCGTACCCTCGCCCTCGCAGCAGCCCTGACCGTCCCCGCCGCCGCGCTCGCCGCGACCGCACCCAGCCAGGCCTCGGCGCCCAACCCCACCGTGCTGCTGCCCAACATGACCGTCACCGAGGGCGATGCCGGCACGGCTGCGTTCATCGTCAACGTCGGGCTGTCGGCACCCAACCCGCTGGACCACGCGGTCACCGTCGACGCGGTCGACTTCAGCGCTGTCCCGCTGCCCGGAGGCGGAGGCACCTACGGGACGGCGACGCCCGGCACCGACTACGAGGCGTTCGGCAGCCGCACCCTGGTCTTCCAGCCCGGTCAGCAGGTGGCCAGGTTCAAGATCGTCCTCAAGGGCGACCGGTCGGCGGAGGGACACGAGGAGATCGACGTCCGCTTCGACAACACCGTGCTCACCGTCGGCGACAACGACATCGACCTGGTGATCGCGAACGACGACACCGCCTCGGACACGAAGCGGCCGCTGCTGCTCCTGCCGAACCAGACCATGCCCGAGCCCGACTCGGGGTGCTTCGCCTACCAGGTGAGCACGCTCCTCGACCGGCCGGCGACGCAGGCGTCGACCGTGAACGCGGTCGACTTCACCAGCGTGCCGCTGCCGGCGCCGCTGGTGGGTACCTACGGCACGGCCACCCCGGGCAGCGACTACACGGCGTTCGGCACGCGGACCCTCGCCTTCGCCAAGGGCGCTCGCGCCGCCACGCTCCCGGTCACCATCTGCGGCGACACGGTGCACGAGGGCAGCGAGGAGATCGACGTCCGGTTCGACAACACCCAGACGCTCGCCGTCCAGGACAACGACATCGACCTGGTCCTGTCCGACAACGACTGAGCCGGGGCCGATGGAAGCATCGGGCCGCGCAGGTGGTTCGATGCCGACATGAAGAGGATCGGCTTCCTGTCCTTCGGCCACTGGACGCCGTCGCCGCAGTCCCAGACCCGATCGGCCTCCGACGCGCTGCTGCAGTCGATCGAGCTCGCCGAGGCGGTCGAGGAGCTGGGTGCCGACGGCGCGTACTTCCGGGTGCACCACTTCGCACGTCAGCTGGCCTCGCCGTTCCCGTTGCTCGCCGCCGTCGGGGCGAGGACCAGCAGGATCGAGATCGGCACCGGCGTGATCGACATGCGCTACGAGAACCCGCTCTACATGGCCGAGGACGCGGGTGCCGCGGACCTGATCGCCGGCGGTCGGCTGCAGCTCGGCATCAGCCGCGGTTCACCGGAGCAGGTGATCGACGGCTTCCGCTACTTCGGCTATGCCCCTGCCGAGGGGTCCGACCACGCGGACCTGGCGCGGGAGCACGCGCGGGTGTTCCTCGAGGTGATCTCGGGCGGGGGTTTCGCGGAGCCGAACCCGCGTCCGATGTTCCCGAACCCACCCGGCCTGCTGGGGATCGAGCCACACTCTCCGGGCCTGCGCGAGCGGATCTGGTGGGGCGCCGGCACCCGTGCCTCGGCCGAGTGGGTCGGCGAGCAGGGGATGAACCTGATGAGCTCGACCCTGCTCACCGAGGACACCGGCGTACCGTTCCACCGCCTGCAGGCCGAGCAGATCCAGCGGTTCCGGGACTCCTGGCGGGCCGCCGGCCACGAGCGCGAGCCGCGGGTGTCGGTGAGCCGCAGCATCTTCCCGATCACCAGCGACCTGGACCGGGCCTACTTCGGGTCCCAGTCCGACAGCGAGGACCAGGTCGGCTACCTCGACGGCGGGGTGGCCCGCTTCGGGAAGTCGTACGCCGACGAGCCCGAGCGGCTGGTGCAGGAGCTCGCCGAGGACGAGGCGATCGCGGCCGCCGACACCCTGTTGCTCACGGTCCCGAACCAGCTCGGCGTCGACTACAACGCCCACGTCGTCGAGGGCGTGCTGGAGCTGGCCCGCGAGCTCGGCTGGCGCTGAGACACCAGACGCCATGGGGGATGCCGCCTTCGACCTGTCCTTCTCGGTCGAGCACCGCTTTCGGCCCTTCGCACTGGTCGCACCCGCGTTCGTCGCGGTCACGGCGGAACGAGCCGAGCCCGGGATGACCCTGGCCGAGAGTGGCCCGGTGGCGCCGTACGCCGCGGTCGAGATGCGGGTCAGTGGCCCGCCCGGGGGTGGCGGCCAGGTCGTGGCCGGCCTGTCCGCGCCGGGAGACGGGGACCAGGTCCTCGTCGTGTACGACGCCGCGCGCGGCCGCGTTGCCATCGAGGTGCGAGTCGACGGCCATCGCCTCCAGCTCCGCCGCAAGTCCGTCCGGCTCCCCGGCGAGTTCCGACTGGCGTTCGTGCTCTGCGAGAACCGCGTGACCGCACTCGTCGCGGATGCCGACAGCGGCGACGGCCACGACGCGTGGCGACCGGTGCTCAGCGAGCGGGCCAGGGTCGCCGAGGCACTCGACCTGCGCGACCCCGCGACGCTGGAGACCCTCGCCTACGCCTGGGGCAGCCGGTGGCCCACCCGCGGGCCCGACCCGGGCGACCCGGCCGTCGCGCCCGTGGTCTCCGCGGTCCGGGCCGGACTGTTCGGCATGGTCGGCCTGCGGGACCTGCACCTGGTGCAGCATGCCGACGGCCGTCCCTACACCCGCGGTGGGCGGACGTACCTGACCGCCACGTGTGCCGGGACGGGGTTCTTCCAGCAGGCGCACTGGGGCGTCTTCTCGTTCGACGCCGCCGACCCGGCCGACCTCCGCCAGGAGGCGCAGCTGTTCTCGACCCGCGACGGGCTCGTGCTCGGGGATCACGCGGGCCAGGTGGTGCGCACCCCCGACGATCGCGGGTGGATCGTGGCGACCAGCTCGTGGGGGGACTTCGAGCCGGGCAGCATCCACGTGCGCCACGCGACGACCACCGACGACGTGCTGCACGGCGTGCACGTCCTCGAGACCGAGCCGACGCCGATGCCGACGACGCTGGGCGCCTGGGACCCGGGCCTCACCCTGATCGACGGCCGCTGGCACGTGTCGTACGTCGAGAGCTCCTCCCAGCAGCCATTCCGGTTCTGGCCACGCCTCGCCGTCGGCCCGCCCGGCGCGGACTGGACCGAGGGGCTCGAAGCGGTGGGGGAGCGGCCGCGGATGCGGCACTGCGAGGGCCCGATCCTCACGCGAGTGGACGGGACGTGGTGGTTCCTCGCCAGCGACGGCGGCCGGCGTTGCTACCCGGTGTTCACGACCGGCATGGAGCGGGTCGGGCGGGTGGATGCGCCGTACCTCACCAACATCCCGCACCCGCAGGTCGTGCCGATGGCCGACGGGTCCCACCTGATCCTCACCTTCGACGGCACCCGGTTCGGCGACAAGGTGCTGGGCTACGGCGGTCACGGAGACGTGGTCGTGATGCGCTCGCCGCCACCGGACTGAGGCCGGCGTCGTCCGCGGTCAGCGCAGCCGCAGCAGGTGCCACGAGTGGGCTGCGAGCCGGCCCTCCAACCCGGCCGGACCGAGGCGAACCTCCGTGCTGGCCCGGGCGCGGACCCGGTCGGGGTGGTCGGCGTCGTTGACCGCTCCGCTGCCGTCGTCGGCCAGCGTGACGTGCTCGACGAGCGTCGAGGCGGGCAGGTCGTGCAGTGCGACCTCCACGCGTTGGGCGACGGGGGAGCGGTTGACGAGGAACAGCGCGGTCTCACCGGCCTCGGGGTCGTGGGTGGCCGCGACAGAGAGCGCGGCGACGTCGCCGTACTTCGCGGTGGGTGTCCGCGGAGACCGGACGGACGGCAGCAGCACCTCCCCGCGGGCGTGCCTCGCGGTGAGCGCGAACGGGTCGAACGTCGCCTGGCGCCAGGCGGATCCACCCGGCTCGGTGCGGATGGGCGCGATGACGTTGACCAGCTGCGCCTGACAGCCGATCGCGACCCGGTCGGCGTGACGCAGCAGCGTCATCAGCAGGTCGCCGACCACGACGGCGTCGACCGCGGTGTAGTCGTCCTCGATGAGGGGCCGGACCGGCACGTAGTCCAGATCGTCCTCGCGGGGCGCGTCCTGCATGTACCAGACGTTCCACTCGTCGAAGGCCAGCGTCACCCGCTTCCGGCTGCGCTTCCTGGCGGCCACGGCGTCGGCCGTCGCGACGACGCCGCGGATCATGGCGTCCATGTCCTCGGCCGAGGCCAGGAAGCTGGCGCGGTCGCCGTCGACCTCCTCGTAGTAGGCGTGCAGGGACACGTGATCGACCAGGTCGTGGGCGTGCTCCAGCACGGTGTCCTCCCAGGTGCCGAAGGTCGGCATCCCCGAGTTCGAGCTGCCACAGGCCACGAGCTCCACGCCTGGGTCCACCCGCCGCATCGCCCGGGCCGTCTCGGCGGCCGCGCGCGCGTACTCCAGGGGAGTCTTGTGGCCCATCTGCCACGGACCATCGAGCTCGTTGCCCAGGCACCACAGGCGTACGCCGTAGGGGTCGCGGGCGCCGTGGCTGGCGCGCAGGTCCGCCCACCTGGTGCCGGTCGGCCGGTTGCAGTACTCCAGCAGGTCGCACGCCTCCTGCACTCCGGCCGTGCCGAGGTTGACCGCCATCATCGGCTCGACGCCGGTCCGCGAGGCCCACCCGAGGAACTCGTCGGTGCCGAACTGGTTGGACTCGATCCCCTTCCACGCCCGGTCCAGTCGCGCCGGCCGCTGGTCCCGCGGCCCGATGCCGTCGCGCCAGTCGTAGCCGGACACGAAGTTGCCGCCCGGGTAGCGCACGACGGTGACCCCGAGCTCGCGCACCAGCTCCTGCACGTCGGTCCGGCACCCGTCGGCGTCGGCCGTCGGATGGCCCGGCTCGTAGATGCCGCCGTACACGCAGCGGCCCATGTGCTCCACGAACGACCCGAACAGCCGACGCGGCACCGGCGCCACGACGTACGCACCGTCCAGCACGACTCGTGCCACTTCGTCCTGTGTCATCGAACTCCTCCGCGTCGGCCCTGGTGCCGGGGACAGCATCTCGCGACCAGCGGGATCACAGGCGGAGCAGGCAGACCAGTCCGGCGGTGCCGGTGAGGGTGCGGACGACGTTCCAGAGGACCCACGGGGTCTCGAAGGCGTCCCGCTCGCCGCCCGCCGCCAGCGCGTTGTTGAGCGGGATGTTGAAGACGACGGTGACGAGCAGGGTCACGACCGCGAGCGCGGCGCCCGCGATCGCCCAGGGAGACCTGTCCCAGGCCAGCAGCGCGACGGCGAGGGCGGGTGCACCGAGGAACACGGTGAGGAAGACCGGGTTCACGATCACGACGTTGATCCGGTTCATCACGGTCGCGAAGGTGGCGTCGTCCATGGAGCGCAGCGCCGGCATCACGCTGACGGCGTACGCGAAGTAGAGACCGGCCAGCAGGCCGGAGAGGGTCCGGCCGCTCAGCAGCACGTACTCAGACATCCCAGGCTCCCGTCGCCGCGGTGCGCCGGACGTAGTCGGTGAAGTCGCGCGCCGGGCGACCCAGTGCGCGCTGCACGCCGTCGGCCAGCGAGCTGTTGTGGCCGTCGAGGATGTAGGCGAACAGGTGCGCCAGCCCCTCCGCGTCGGCAGCGGGCAGCCCGGCCTCGGCCAACCCGGCCGCGAACTCCGCGCGCTCCACCTGACGGAACCGCACCTCGCGCCCGACGGCCGACGAGATCTCGGCCATGGCCTCGTCGAAGCCGACCAGCCGCGGGCCGGTGCACTCGTAGACCTCGCCGACGTGCCCCTCGTCGGTCAACGCAAGGGCGGCGATGTCGGCGACGTCCTCGAGGTCCACGATCGGCTCGAGCGCGTTGCCGGGGAGCACGAGCTCGCCCGCGCGGACCGAGTCGGCCCAGAAGGTCTCGCTGAAGTTCTGGGCGAAGAACGCGCAGCGGACGACGGTCCAGTCGGCGCCCGACTCGGCCAGTCGCTGCTCGGCCAGCTGTGCCCCCTCCTCCCCGCGACCCGACAGCAGCACCAGTCGGGTGGTGCCGGCGTCGACGGCGATCTTGACGAACGCCGCCACCGTGTCGGCCGCGCCGGGGAAGGCGATGTCGGGAGCGAACGTGACGTAGGCGCTGCTGCACCCCTCGAGCGCGGGTGCCCAGGTGTCGGAGTCCTCCCAGTCGAAGGGGACGTCACCCGAGCGGGAGCCGAGCCTCACTGCTCGGCCCGTTGCGGTCAGTCTCTGCGCGACGCGGCGCCCGGTCTTGCCGGTGCCGCCGGTGATGAGTGTGGTGGTCATGTCGACGAGTCTGGGCGGGCTTGGCGAGACTATCCATGGTTGATTCGCTCGATTACATATGCCATCGTCTCATCATGGATGCACTGGCCGGCCTGCTCGACGGGCCGCGGGCCCGCGGCGCCTTCCTGCTCAAGGTGGAGATGTCGCCGCCGTGGTCGATCACGGTCGAGGACGAGGCGCCGCTGACGGTGATGGTCGTGACGTCGGGCTCGGCGGTGCTGACCGGGTCGGCGGGGCCGGTCCAGCTCGCGGCCGGTGACGTGGTGCTCGCGCGTGGCCCGGCGCCGTACGTCGTGGCGGACGCGGCCGGCACTCCCGAGGACATCCGGATCCTCCCCGGCCAGCAGTGCGTCGACCCGCGCGGGCGGCTGCTCGACCAGTCGATGTCGCTGGGCGTGGGCACGTGGGGCAACACCCGCGACGGCGAGACCGTGCTGCTGATCGGCACCTACGAGCACGTCACCGAGGTGGGCGGTCGCGTGCTGTCGCGGCTGCCGTCCGACGTTGTGCTCCGCGGGGTCGAGAGCCCGTTCGTGGACCTTCTGTCCGCGGAGGTCGTGCGCGAGGCCCCCGGCCAGGAGGCCGTGCTCGACCGGCTCCTCGACCTGCTGCTCGTCGACTGCCTGCGCCTGCTCTTCGCGGGCGAGCAGGCTCCGGCCTGGTACGCCGCGCACGACGACCCGGTGGTCGGCACCGCGGTGGGGCTCATGCACCACCATCCCGAGCGACCGTGGACGGTGGCGTCGCTCGCGGCGGCCTGCGGGGTCTCCCGCGCTGCGTTCGCGCGCCGGTTCACCGAGGTGGTGGGGGAGCCGCCCCTGTCGTTCCTGACCGGATGGCGGCTGGCCCTGGCCGCCGACCTCCTGGCCGGCTCCGACGCGACCCTCGCGTCCGTGGCGGCGCGGGTGGGCTACGCCAACGCGTTCGCCCTGAGCGCGGCGTTCAAGCGGGTGCACGGCCAGTCGCCCGCGCAGTACCGCCGGTCGGCAGCCGCATCGGCCGTGGGCTGACCGGCCCCGAACCCCTTTACACGAGCGGCCCATCGGGGTTGGGATGGATGAATGTTCGACAACTCTCGGGAACAGAACCTTGCCACGCGCCGGACCTTCCTGGCCGGTGCCACCGTCGGAACCGCAGCCGGAGCCGGCGCCACCCTTTCCGGCCTCCCCGCCGCCGCGATCGCGGCCGGCGGTGGGCCACGCGACGCAGGAGAGGACTGGCCGGACGGTCCGGGCAGGCCCAACCGCCTGCAAGCGCCGGATGCCGAGCTCCGCTCGATCCTGCGCCGGGTCGACCGGCGCCGGATCGAGGCCAACGTCCGCAAGCTCGCCTCCTTCGGGACGCGGCACACCCTGTCCTCGCAGGACGATCCCGTCCGCGGCATCGGGGCCGCGCGGGACTGGATCTTCGACACCATGACGACGTACGCCGCTGCCTCGGGCGGCCGGATGACAGTCGAGAAGCAGTCCTACGTCCAGGAGCCCGACGGCGACCGCATCCCCACCCCGACGACGATCACCAACGTGCTCGCGACCCTCCGGGGCAGCGACCAGCCCGAGCGGGTGTACGTGATCTCGGGTCACTACGACTCGCGTGTCAGCGATCCCATGAACTTCACCGACGACGCGCCCGGCGCCGACGACGACGCGTCGGGGGTGGCGGTCTCGATGGAGCTCGCGCGGGTCTTCGCGACCCACCGGCCCCGGGCCACGCTCGTGTTCGCTGCGGTCGCCGGCGAGGAGCAGGGCCTGTACGGCGCCGACCACATGGCCCAGGTCTTCCAGGACGCGGGCGCCGACGTCCAGGGCATGTTCACCAACGACATCGTCGGCAGCTCCACCGCCGACGACGGCACCCGTGACCCGCACAGCCTGCGGCTGTTCGCCGAGGGGGTTCCGACCGCGGAGACCGAGGACGAGGCGACCGTCCGTCGCTCGGTCGGCGGCGAGAACGACTCGCCCGCGCGCCAGCTCGCCCGGCTGGTCACCGAGGTCGCCGACAACCAGGCAACGGGCATGCACCCGCGGGTGATCTACCGCCGCGACCGCTACCTGCGCGGTGGCGACCACATCCCCTTCCTGGAGCGGCGCTTCCCGGCCGCGAGGTTCACCGAGCCCAACGAGGACTACCGGCACCAGCACCAGGACGTGCGGGTCGAGGACGGCGAGCAGTTCGGCGACCTCCCGGAGTTCTGCGACTTCGGGTTCATCGCCGGGGTCGCGCGGGTCAACGCGGCCACGCTCTGGTCCCTGGCCATGGCGCCGGGCACCCCGAAGAACGCCGCGGTCGACACGTCCGCGCTCGACAACAACACCGCGCTCTCGTGGGACGCGGTCGACGGTGCCGCGGCGTACGAGGTGGTGTGGCGGCCGACCATCGAGGACGACTGGACGCACGTCATCCGGGTCGACGGCACCAGCACGACGGTCGACCTGTCGAAGGACAACGTGTTCTTCGCCGTCCGCTCCGTCGACGCCCAGGGACGCCACAGCCCGGCCGCCTTCCCCGCTCCGAAGTCCGACTGAGCGGGGTCTGCCAGACTGGCGGGCGTGGTCGTCGAGCGGACCGTCCGGCTCCGGTTCGGACACGCCTCCCAGACCGCCGGTACGCACGTCAACCTGTCGGCGGTCCGCGATGACGGACGCGTCCTCTGGCTGGCCGGCGACGAGACGGCGACGATCGAGCGCCTGGTCGCCACGTCGCCCGACGAGTACGCCGACGACACCACGTTCCCGCTGACCGACCTGGTCGACCTCCCCGGTGACGCCGACGAGGAGGCCGACATCGAGGGACTGGCGCGGGCCGGGTCGTTCCTCTGGGCGGTCGGATCGCACAGCCTGCGGCGCAAGCAGATCAAGGAGAAGCACGACGGCCCGGACGCCATCGAGCGGCTGGCCGAGGTGGACGGCCAGGCCAACCGGCAGGTGCTGCTGCGCATTCCGGTGGAAGACGTCGACGGCGTCCCGACCCTCGTGCGCGAGCTCGAGGTGGGCGGCGTGCGCCACGTCGCCGCACTGCTCGGCAAGGACGGCGACGACCTGCGCGAGGTGCTGCGTGAGGACGCCCTCCTGGCGCGGTTCCTCCCCATCCCGGGCAAGGACAACGGTCTCGACGTCGAGGGCATCGCGGTGATCGGCGATCGGGTCTACGTCGGGCTACGCGGCCCGGTGCTGCGCGGCTGGGCGGTCGTCCTCGAGCTCCGTCCGCACGCCGACCCCGACGACCCGACCCGGCTGCGGCTGAGCGACTTCGCCGACGGGTCGCCGTACCGCAAGCACGTGCTGGACCTCGACGGGCTCGGCGTCCGCGACCTGTGCCCCGACGGCGACGACCTGCTCGTGCTGGCCGGGCCCTCGATGGATCTCGACGGGCCGGTGCGGGTCTACCGGTGGCGCCGTGCGGCGCACACGGCCGACAGCGACGTGGTGCGTGACGACGCCCTCACGCGGGTGGTGGACCTTGCGTACGGCGAGGGTGACGACCACGCCGAGGGGATCTGCCTGCTCGCCGACGAGGAGCTGCTCGTCGTCTACGACAGCCCTGCCAGGAAGCGGCTCGACGGTGACGCCGTGACCGCCGACGTGGTGCGGCTCCCGGAGACCCACGCCGTCATCGCGCACGACCACGAGTTCGAGGAGCTGCGGGCCGACCACGACCAGCCGGCACGTCCCGAGGAAGCCATCGCCGACGCGGCCCGCGCGACACCCGACCCGCACTGACCGTGCGGTCGAGAAGAATCTGCTGAGAGTCCGCCCGACACCCTTCGGTGCGCGACGACGGCGAGCAACGCTGGGATCGATTCGGTGTCGTCCACGACCCGCCCCGAGGCGTCGCAAGCCCCGCCCCCTCGCCCGTCGCGACAACAGATGACGGCACGGGACGCGGCCGCATCCGGCCGCGCCTTCGAGAGGAGGACGACATGGCGGTGTCGACAACGGCGACAGAGCAGGCAAGGCCGTCGCGGGCCCTGCTGCGTGAGATCGGACTGGTCGGGCTCCTGTGGGCATCGATGGGCTCGATCATCGGGTCCGGATGGCTGTTCGGAGCCCAGAAGGGCCTGATGACGGCCGGTCCGGCCGCGATCATCTCGTGGGTGATCGGCGGCGCGGCGATCCTGGTGCTCGCCCTGGTGCACGCCGAGCTCGGCGCGATGTACCCGGTGTCCGGCGGCTCGGCGCGGTTCCCGCACTATGCCTTCGGCGGGTTCGCGGGTGCGTCGTTCGGCTGGTTCTCCTGGCTGCAGTGCGCGACGGTCGCGCCGATCGAGGTCTCGGCGATGATCCTGTACGCCGGCCACTACGACTTCGCCCAGGGCTGGCTGCACGACGACGGCACGTTGACCGCGTCCGGACTGGTCGTCGCAGTGGTCCTGATGTTCCTGGTCAGCTCGGTCAACTACCTGGGCATCCGGGCGCTGGCGCTGACCAACAGCGTGGCCACCTGGTGGAAGGTCGGCGTACCCCTCGCGACGATCTTCCTCGTGGCCATCGTCGGCGGGTTCCACACCTCGAACTTCACGGCCGCCAACGGGTTCAACCCCGAAGGTGCCCACGGCATCCTGGCCGCGGTCTCGACCAGCGGCATCATCTTCAGCTACCTCGGCTTCGAGCAGGCCGACCAGCTCGCCGGAGAGAGCAACAACCCCAAGCGCGACATCCCCTTTGCGGTGATCGGGTCGATCCTCCTGGGCCTGGTCATCTACATCGCACTGCAGGTCGTCTTCATCGGCGCGCTGCCGGCGAGCGCGATCGGCGGCAGCTGGGACACCGTGGGCAACGGCCTCTACACGGCGTTCACCGGGCCCTGGGCAGAGCTCGCCTCCCTGGTCAGCCTCGGCTGGCTGGCGGGGATCCTGTACTTCGACGCGATCATCTCCCCGGGCGGCACCGGCCTGATCTACACCGCGGCGTCGGCCCGGGTCTCCTACGGTCTGAGCCGCAACGGGTACGTCCCGACGATCTTCGAGCGCCTGAGCACCCGCGGCGTGCCGTGGTTCGGCGTCCTGTTCGCCTTCGTCGTCGGCTGCCTGTGCTTCCTGCCCTTCCCGAGCTGGCAGTCGCTCGTCGGCCTGATCACCAGCGCGAGCGTGCTCATGTACGCCGGCGCGCCGCTGTCGTTCGGCGTCTTCCGCAGGCGGCTGCCGGACGCCGAGCGACCGTGGCGGCTGCCCCTCGGCGGGTTCTTCGCGCCGCTGGCGTTCATCGTCGCCAACTTCGTGGTCCTGTGGACCGGCTGGGACACGGTCTGGAAGCTCGGCATCGCGATCCTGCTGGGCTACGCGCTGCTCATCGCGAACTACGCGCTGAAGCTGAACCCGACGGAGCCGGTGCTCGACTGGCGAGCGGCCCAGTGGCTGCCCGTGTACCTCCTCGGCCTGGGCGTGATCGTGTACCTCAGCGACTACGGGCCGATGGCGGACCCGGTGATCCCGCTCTGGTGGGACATGGGCGTCATGGCCGTCTTCAGCCTGGCCATCTACTACTGGGCCCTGCACGTGGCCCTGCCCACGGCCAAGATCGAGGAGATGGTGAACCAGGTCGTGCTGCCCGAGGAAGGTGAGCTCGGGGGCGTGCCGGCGCACTGATTCCGGCCTAGGCCCGGGTCGGCACCCGTCCGTCGCGCGGCAGCACCGGGACGTCGACACTCACGGTCTCGGGGTACTTCACACCCGTGCCGGTGTTGAGCACCACCACCTGGTCGTGCTCGCCGATCCAGCCGCTCTCCCGCAGCTCGCGCGCCGCGGCCATGCATGCGGCACCCTCGGGGCAGATCCACGCCCCCTCGGCCGCCGCGAGCTGGCCCAGCTCGTCGAGGATGGCGTCGTCGCTGACCGCGACCGCCGTACCGTCGGACTCGCGCACGGCCTGCAGCACGAGGAAGTCGCCGAGTGCCTTGGGCACGTTGATGCCGAACGCGAGCGTGTGCGTGCCCTCGACGAGCGTGCTCTCGTCGAGACCCGCGTTGAAGGCGTCCACGATCGGCGGGCAGCCCGCAGCCTGTACGGCGACCAGGCGGGGCAGCTTGTCGCCGATCCAGCCCAGCTCCTGCATCTCCTTCATCGCCTTGTGGATCCCGATCAGTCCCACACCGCCGCCGGCGGGGTAGAGGATGACGTCCGGGACCTGCCAGCCGAGCTGCTCCACGATCTCGTAGCCCATCGTCTTCTTGCCCTCGATGCGGTACGGCTCCTTGAGCGTCGAGACCTCCTGGTAGCCGCTCCGTTCCGCCACGGCAGCCTTGACCAGCGCGCCGGCATGGTTGATCAGCCCGTCGACGAGGTACAGCTCGGCGCCGGACACCACGCACTCACGGCGGGTGATGTCGGGAGCGTCGACCGGCATCACGACCAGGCTGCCGATGCCTGCGCGGGCGGCGTACACCGACCAGGCGGCGCCGGCATTGCCATTCGTCGGCATCGCCACCGCCGTCACGCCGAGCTCGCGGGCGCGGGACACGCCGACCGCGGCGCCCCGTGCCTTGAAGGTCCCGGTCGGGATCAGCCCCTCGTCCTTCATCAGCAACCGGGGTACGCCGATCGCGGCGCCGTAGCTCGGCAGCGGCAGCAACGGCGTCATTCCCTCGCCCAAGGTCGTGACGTGTGCGGGATCCCGGACCGGGAGCACCTCGTGGTAGCGCCACAGGTCGTGCGGCCGCCCGGCGATCTCCTCGCGGGTGACGGTCGCCCGCACCTGGTCGAGGTCGTAGCGAGCCAGCAGCGGCGCGCCGACCTTGCTCAACCCCTGCACCCGGTCGGCGTCGTAGCTGTCGCCGGTGCGGGAGCACTCGAGGTGGGACAGGGCGGAGTGCGGCACGGAACCTCCCGGACGGTCGATGAGCTGTCGAAGCTAACAGCGTGGCCGATTCCGTCGGCGACCGGCGCGACGTGCCGGCCGCGTACGGCTAGTCGCCGGTGCGTGGCGCGGGGACGACGCCGAGGATGTCGTCGATCTGCGCCTGGGACAGGTGCTCGTCACTGTCGGTGGTCGCCACCATCACGGTGGCGATGAGCTCGACCTCCTCGAGCAGGTCCTCGTCTTGCAGATTTACGTCGAACTGGTCCGACGGCACAAAGCACTCCCTCCGAGACATATCCCCGCAACTGCAGAGTGCCCGCAATCGGTGCGGCCGACACCGCGCAGCCGACCCTTTTCACCCATGTGGCGCGGACGACGTCGCGGATGTCGTCGATCTGCGCCTGGGACAGGTGCGCGTCACTGTCGGCGGTCGCCACCATCACCAGGTGGCGAGCGGTCATCGTCGTCCTCGAGCAAGTCCTCGACTGGCAGATTTACGTCGAACTGGTCCGCACGTGCGCTCCTTCCACGTAGTCCCCGCACTGCGAGTGCCCGCAATCGGTCGGCCACATCGCGCAGCGTCCCTCGGCCCCGCCTGGGTGAACAGACAGCGCCAGTACCCCGCCGCCCGGCACGATCAGTCTGCCAGTTCCCGTTCGCCGGTGGTCATCGCTCGCACTCGGCGTCCAGCGCGTCGTAGGCCTCGCGATGCTCGGTGAGGAACGCCCGCCACGCCGCCTCGTCGGTGAAGCGGTCGACGGTCAGATAGCGACCCGGCTCACTGGTCGACGCGAACAGCTCGGTCCCGAGGAACCCCGGTGAGGCGGCGAACAACCGGGCCCAGTCGCCGTCGGCGCCGTAGACCCGTTCGAAGTCGGCACGGGCGGACTCGGGTACGTCGTACTCCCAGACGCGGACCTTCATCCCGCCATTGTCGTCGGGCGGAACCGACCCGAGCGCGCCTCCCAGCCCGCGGGCGGGTCCTCGCCGGCACGGCCGTCGACGGCCTCGCGGATCAGGTCGGCGTGCCCGGTGTGCCGGCCGTACTCCTCGATCAGGTCGACGACGAGTCGGCGCAGGCTCGCGTGGTTCCCCTCGGGGTCGGTGACGTGGACCGGCTGGTCGAGCCCGCCGTCGGCCAGGGCGGCGGACAGCTGAGCTCGGGCCCGCTCGACGGCGCCGTCGTAGAGGTCGTAGAGATGATCGGGCGGGTCGTCCGTCGCGGACTCGAACTCCCAGTCGTTGCTGCCGTCCCAGCCGAAGGACGCCCAGGGTCCGCCCATGGGCGCCCCGCGCATCTTGACGGTGAAGTGGTAGTCCTCGACGGCGGCGAGGTGCTTCAGCAGGCCGGCCAGGGTCAGGGTGGACGCGCCGATGGTGGTGCGCAGCCCGGCGGCGTCGAGGTCGTCGGCCTTCCAGCGGAACGTGGTCCGCAGCCGGTCCAGCGCGCCGACGAGGTGCTCGGTCTCGGTACCCGCGAACGGGGGCTCCCAGGGGGTGTCGGAAGTGGTCATGACGGCCACGGTAGGACCGGTTCCGGACGTTCGGCGTCCGGAACGCGCGGTTGACGGATCAACTACCCCGACGCAGGATGGAAGGGCCCCCTCGCGGGCCGGACTCGGATGCAGGCCCGCACCGCCAAGGAGCTTCTCGGATGAACGTCCTCCGCCGCGTCGTCGGCACCATCGCACTCAGCACGGCCCTCACGACGGGCCTGACCACGGGCCTCGCGGCCCCACCCGCCACGGCGGACGCCGGCCCGCCCGACCGGATCAAGCTCCCGCGGGGCTGGCAGCCCGAAGGCATCACGACCGACGGCCGCAAGCTGTACGCCGGGTCGCTGGCCAACGGCGCCATCCTGCGCGCCGACCCGCGCACCGGAAAGACCAGGCTGCTCGCGAAGGGCAAGGACGGACGGAAGGCCGTCGGCGTCGAGTACGACCGGCGCCGCGACGTGCTCTGGGTCGCCGGTGGCGAGACCGGGGTCATCCGCGCCCAGGACGCCGACACCGGCAAGGTGCTGCGCAGGTACACACTGCCGGCGGCCTCCGCCCGGTTCGTGAACGACCTCGTCGTCACCCGGCGCGCGGTGTACGCCACCGACTCCGAGCAGGCCGAGCTGGCCGTGGTGAAGCTCCAGAAGCGGCACCCCCACCGCGTGCCGCCGAAGTCGGCGCTGCGGATGTTGCCCCTCAGTGGCGACCTGGTCCTCGCCGACGGCTTCGACCTCAATGGCATCGCGAGATTCCACGGCCGGCTGGTCGCGGTGCAGAGCAACGTGGGCAAGCTGTTCCGGATCAACGGCCGCTCCGGCGTCACCCGCGAGATCGACCTCGGCGGCGCGACCCTGACCAACGGTGACGGGATCGAGCCCGGCAAGCGGGTGCTGTACGTCGTCCAGAACCAGCTCAACCAGGTCGCCGTGCTCGACCTCAACCGCCGCGTGACGCGCGGCGAGGTCAAGCGCACCATCAGTGACCCCGGGTTCGACGTACCGACGACGGCGGCGCTGGTCCGGCGCTCGCTCTACCTGGTGAACGCCAGGTTCGGGACCGAGCCGACGCCGAGGACGAGATACTGGATCACCCGCGTCGCCGCCCGCTGACCACCCGGTGGTTGAGGTGCGAGCGAAGCGAGCCTCGAAACCTCGGAACTGACGCAGGGCGGCGACCAACGCCGGTCGAGCTCGTCGAGACCCGACGTGTGAGCCGACCGGGCAGGATGTGCCCGTGCAGCTCCACCTGGGACCCGCGGGCGCCGGCGACGAAGCCATCGAGCTCGCGCTCGCGCACGCGCTCGTGCGGCGGGCGAGCGCGGGCGAGGTGAGCGAGGTGCTGCGCGTCTACCGACCGGCAGCTCCGGTGGTGGTCTTCGGTCGCCGCGACACCCGACTGCCGGGCTTCGCGGCCGCGGCGCGCGCGGCGTCCGCCGCCGGCTTCGAGCCCCTGGTCCGGGCCACCGGTGGTCGCGCGGTCGCCTACACCAGCGAGGCACTCGTGGTGGACCACGTCCGGCACGAGCCGCAGCCCACGGCCGGGCACGACCGGCGCTTCGAGGAGTACGGCGAGCGCCTGGCCGCGACCTTCCGCGACCTGGGGCTCGACGCCCGGGTGGGAGCCGTGCCGGGGGAGTACTGCCCGGGCGCGCACAGCGTCAACGCCCGAGGCATCGTCAAGCTCGTCGGCACCGCGCAGCGGGTGGTGCGCGACGCGTGGCTGTTCAGCTCGCTCGTCGTGGTCGGCGACGAGGGTCGGCTGCGACCGGTGTTGGCGGAGGTCTACGGCCACCTCGGCCTGCCGTTCGACGTCGCCTCCGTCGGGTCGCTGTCGGCGGAGCAGCCACTGCTGACCGTCGAGGATGTCGAGGACGCCGTGCTCACGGCGTACGCCACCAGCCCGTGGCTGGCCGACGACCTCGCGCCCGAGACCCGCGAGCGGGCACGCGAGCTGGTGGACCAGCACCGGGTCGCCTGAGGCGCCTTCAGCCGATGTCGCGGGTTCGGGTGACCTCGGGCGAGTTTGCAGTGACGCAGAACAGCAGGCCGGCCGGATCGCGCAGGACGTGCCAGCCGCCGCGACCGGGGCCGACGTCGGTCGCGCCGAGGTCGACGAGCCGGCGTCGTCGTGCCACTTGCCGGCGAACTCCGGTGCGCCGGAGTCGACCCACCTGCCGGCCAGCAGGCGGCGCCAGAACTCCACCTCGCGGTCGTGCGCAGATCGGGGCGAGTCGACGCAGACCTGCACCATGCGCGCTCGGTGACCTCCGGGCCAGGTCACCGGTTCCGGCGACGCGTGCTCACGAGCCGTGAGCACGCAGAACGGCAGCCCGCCGGGGGACCGCAGGGTCGTCCAGCGGTCCCGCTCGGCCACCAGCTCCGCGCCCAGGGAGACGGCGGTACCCACGGCACCGTCGCGGTCATCGGACTCGAGGTCGAGGTGCACCCGCGGGGGCCCGTCGATGCGCTGCAGGTGCAGGTACGCCGTGGCCGCACCCGGCTCGAAGCTCTGCAGCTCGGGGTGGCCCGGCCAGGACGCTCCGACCGGCCAGCCCTGGGCACGAGCCCAGAAGTCTGCCGCGGCCGCGTGCAGGTGGTCGGGGACGTCGAGCACCGCGTGCAGCCAGGACATGGCGTCAGGGTAGGACGCCGCTACGGATCTATCGATTACCTTGCGAGACCTGTCGTTTATCGATAGATTCCTCTCGCCCAGCAATCGAAGGAGAGATTCGTGGGGAACCTGACCATCCTGGCGCTGCGGACCGTGCTCGCGCTGGCGCTCGTGGGCTCGTTGTTCGTGCAGGCGGTGATGGTGCCGCTCATGTGGATCGATCTCGACGACGCGCCGGCCTCCGTGCGGGTCCCGGTCCTGGTCATCGTCGTCCTCGGCATCCTGACCCTGCAGGTCTGCGCGGTGTGCGTGTGGCGACTGCTGACCATGGTCCGGCGCGGCACGGTCTTCTCGGACGGCGCGTTCCGCTACGTCGACATCGTGATCGGCGCGATCTCCGCGGCCTCGCTCCTCACCTTCGCGCTCGCGGTGACCCTCGCGCCCGGCGAGGAGGTGGCCCCCGGGCTCGTCGGACTCATCTGCGGGCTCGCACTCGTCGTCGCCGGCGTCGCGCTGATCGTGCTCGTGCTGCGGATGCTGCTCACCCAGGCGGTCGCCCGCGACGCCGAGGCGCACCACCTCCAGGCCGAGCTGGACGAGGTGATCTGAATGGCGATCGTCGTCGACATCGACGTGATGCTGGCCCGGCGCAAGATGGCGGTCGGCACCCTCGCCGAGCGGGTCGGCATCACGCCCGCCAACCTGGCCGTGCTCAAGAACGGCCGGGCCAAGGCCGTCCGCTTCACCACTCTCGAGGCCATCTGCGAGGTGCTCGAGTGCCAGCCCGGCGACCTGCTCCGCTGGGAGCCCGAGGCGACGGGAGCCGACGTCGCCCTCGCCCAGCAGGCACCGCGATGATCGAGGTTCGCGGGCTCACCAAGCAGTACGGCGACGTACTCGCCGTCGACGACCTGAGCTTCGACGTCGAGCCCGGCAAGGTCACCGGCTTCCTCGGACCCAACGGCGCCGGCAAGTCCACGACGATGCGGATGATGCTCGGGCTCGACCGGCCAAGCGCGGGGGAGGCGCTGGTGAACGGGCGGCCGTTCGTCTCGTTCGCCGAGCCGCTGAGAGAGGTCGGGGCCCTGCTCGACCCCGGCTCGGTGCACCCCGGCCGCAGCGGCCGCAACCATCTCCGCGTGGCCGCACGCACCAACGGCGTACCCGAGTCCAGGGTCGATGCGGTGATCGAACAGGTCGGGCTCGACGGCGCCGCCCGCCGCCGGATCAAGAGCTACTCGCTCGGCATGCGCCAGCGCCTCGGGATCGCCGCCGCGCTCCTCGCCGACCCGCGCGTCCTGCTCTTCGACGAGCCGATCAACGGGCTCGACCTCGACGGCGTCCGCTGGATCCGCGAGCTGCTGCGCCGGCTCGCCGACGAGGGCCGCACCGTCCTGGTCTCCAGCCACCTGATGAGCGAGATGCAGCAGATCGCCGACCGGCTGGTCGTGATCGGACGCGGCCGGCTGATCGCCGACGCGACGACGCAGGAGATCCTGCGCGGGCTGGGCCGGCTCCAGGTGCGCGTGCGCACGTCGCAGGCCGACACGCTGCTGGCCCGGCTCCGGGAGCACGGGCTCGCGGTGGAGCGCTCCGACGTCCACGAGCTCCAGGTCGAGGGCAGCACCTCCGAGCGGGTGGGCGAGCTCGCCCATGCCTGCGGGATCCCGCTGCACCACCTCTCCGACGTGGAGCAGTCCCTCGAGGACGCCTACCTCGAGCTCACCGGCAGCAGCGTGGAGTTCCGCGGTCGCGACGTGGACGGAGCCGCGTGATGACCTCGCCCACGACCGAGACGTACGTCGCCCCGGCCGCCGCCGGGACCGCCACGGTGTTGGCGCGCACCTGCGCCGCCGAGTGGACCCGGCTCTGGACCGTGCGCGCCAGCGTGTGGTTCCTGCTGGCGGCTGCGGTGCTGATGGTCGGCCTCGGGACGCTGCTCGGCTTCGAGGCGGCGGCCGACCCCGCCGAGCTCCAGGGTGAGCCCGCCTGGCAGACGGCGCAGTTCATCGCCATGCCCGCCCAGTTCGCCCTGCTCACGTTTGCCCTGCTCGCCGTGACGTCCGACTACGCGACGGGCGGCATCGTCCCGACCCTGCAGTGGACCCCACGACGTACGGTCCTGTTCCTCGCCCGCACGCTCGTGACCGTGTCCGTCGCCACCGGCGCCGGCGTACTGCTGGCGCTCGCCGCCGGCACCGCCGCCTTCACCACCTCGTCCTCCGCCCTCACCCTCCGCGCTCGAGGACGGCGTCGACATGGTCGGCACGGTCGCCTTCGTCCTCGCGGCCGGCACCAGCCTCGCCGTGGGCCTCGGCTTCCTGATGCGCAACACCGCCGGTGCCCTCGTCTCGGTGTTCCTGGTCGTGCTGGTCCTGCCGCTGCTGCTGCCGGCGTTCGGGGACTGGATGACCACGGTCGCCCAGCTCCTCCCGGGCTCCGGAGTCACCTACCTCCTGCTCGGGGAGCCGAAGGACAGGATGACGGAGGCCTCCTCGATCACCGTCCTGCTCGTGTGGGCCCTCGGCAGCCTGCTGCTCGGCTGGCTCCGGCTGGTGCGCGACGACGCGAACCGCTGAGCGCAGGCCGCCAACTACAGTGAGCGGGTGCCTCGCGATCCGAACATCCCGGACGCGTTCGACGTCTACACGGTCGTGATCCTGCGGCGTCCCGCCGACGCCCCCGAGATGTCCGACGAGGAGCTCGACGCGCTCCAGGCGAGCCACCTCGCCTACCGGGCCGGGCTGCGGCGCGAGGGCCTGCTGGTCGTCAACGGGCCGTTCGTCGAGCAGAGCGACCCGTCGTACCGCGGGATGTCGATCTTCGCCTGCGACGCCGCCGAGGCCGCTCGGCTGTCGGACGGCGACCCGTCGGTCGTGGCCGGTCGCCTCACCTACGACGTGCTGGAGTGGTGGAACGCCGCGGGGTCACTCGCCTTCCCCCTCGCCGACCGCCCGGTCGGCGACCGCCGTTCGATGCCCGACGACTGACGTGAAGGCGGTCGTCTACGACAGGTACGGGTCGCCCGAGGTCCTGCGCGTCGAGGACGTCGCCCTGCCCTCGCCGGCCGCCGGGCAGGTGCGGGTGAAGGTCGCCGCAACGTCGCTCAACCTCAGCGACTGGGAGTGCCTGACCGGCAGGCCCGCGTACGCGCGGATCGGCGGTCTGCGCGGCCCGGCGCACCGCACGCTCGGATCCGACATCGCGGGGGTGGTGGACGAGATCGGGGACGACGTGACCGGGTTCGGCATCGGGGACGAGGTGTACGGCGACAACCTCGCGCTGATGGGTGGCTTCGCGGAGTACGCGCTGGCCCCGGAGTCCGTGCTGGTCCGCAAGCCGGCCGGGCTCACGTTCGCCGAGGCGTCGACCATCCCGCAGGCGGGCGCGATCGCCCTGCAGGGCACGCGCAAGGCCGTGGCGGGCAGCCGCGTGCTGATCAACGGCGCCGGTGGCGGGTCGGGCTCCTTCGCGATCCAGCTCGCGAAGCGGCTCGGGGCCCACGTGACGGGTGTCGACAACGCCGCCAAGCAGGACTTCATGCGGTCGGTCGGTGCCGACGAGGTGGTCGACTACGGGCGCGAGGACTTCACCCGCGCGGCGCCGGCGTACGACCTGATCCTCGACCTGGTGGCACACCGCTCGGTCTTCGCCTACCGCCGCGCGCTGGCCCGCGGCGGGACGTACCGGTGCGTCGGTGGGAACGTGCGCTCGCTGCTGCGCGTCCTCACCGCCGGGTCGGTGACCGGACTGGTCACCGGGCGCTCGATCGGCGTACTCGTCGTCAAGGAGGGGCCTGCCCACTTCAAGCCCCTGGCCGACCTCTGCGTCAGCGGCGAGGTCGACATCCACGTCGACCGCGTCTTCGCCCTCGACGAGGTCCCGGCCGCACTCGCTCGGGTCGGAGAAGGACGGGCCCTCGGCAAGGTGGTCGTCGCCCCGGACGGGTGAGCCCGCTACATCTCCTCGTGCCGGTCGGGGTCGCCCCCGAACAGGCGCCCGTCTCGCCGCCCGAGCGCCGTGATGGCGTCCACCTCGTCGTCGGTGAGCTCGAACCCGAAGACGTCGAGGTTGGCCTGCTGACGCTCGGGCGAGGAGGACTTCGGGATCGGGACCGAGCCGAGCTGGACCTGCCAGCGCAGGATCACCTGCCCGGGCGTGACGCCGTGCCTCTCGGCGGCGGACGCGACCGGCGGCTCGGTGAACGGCGCCTGCCGCTTGCCGAGCGGGCTCCACGACTCGGTGCGGATGCCGAGCCGCTCGTGGACCGCGCGCATCTCGGGCTGCGGGAAGTAGGGGTGCAGCTCGATCTGGTTCACGACCGGCGTCACACCCGTCTCCTTGATCACCGTCTCGAGGTGCTCCTCGGTGAAGTTGGAGACGCCGACCGACCGGACCAGCCCTTCCTCACGCAGGTCGACCAGCGCGCGGAACGCCTCGGCGTACTTCCCGACGCGCGGGTTGGGCCAGTGGATGAGGTGCAGGTCGATCCGGTCCAGGCCCATCCGCTCCGCGGAGCCGCGGATGCTGGCGAGCGCGTCGTCGTAGGCGTGGTGGCGGCCGGGCAGCTTGGTGGTCACGATGATCTCGTCGCGGGGTACGCCGGAGGTGCGGATCGCCTCGCCGACCTCGCCCTCGTTGCCGTAGTTCACCGCCGTGTCGATGAGCCGGTAGCCGGCCTCCAGCGCGGAGTGCACGCTCTCGACGCACTCCTGGCCCTTCATCGGGTAGGTGCCGAAGCCGATGGCGGGCAGTCGGGTGCCGTCGTTGAGCTCGTGGGTGGGGATGTCCGTCACGCCGCCGACGATACGCGCGAGCGATCGGGGCACGCGTCGACGGGTCGAGGCCATACTGGTGCGATGGACGACAGCGACATCCTTGCCCGGATCACCTCCCTCGTCGACGAGGAGCACGGCCTCGCGGGCGACGACGAGATGCCCGCGGAGCGGAAGCAACGACGCCAGGAGATCGAGGCCCAGCTCGACCAGTGCTGGGACCTCCTGCGGCAGCGCCAGGCCCGCCGCGAGTACGGCGAGAACCCCGACGAGGCCGCGGCCCGGTCGACGGACACGGTCGAGAAGTACCTCCAGTAGACGCTCGAGGAGGAGCGGCAGATGGCAGTGAAGCTCAACCACACGATCGTCCGCGCCCGCGACAAGCAGGAGACGGCCAGGCACCTCGTTGAGATCCTCGGCCTGCCCGAGCCCACGGCGTACGGCCCGTTCCTGGTCGTCCAGGTCAGCAACGACGTCTCGCTCGACATCGCAGACGACCACGGAGAACCGCACCCTCAGCACTACGCGTTCCTGGTCTCCGAGGAGGAGTTCGACGACATCCACAGCCGGATCGTCGAGCGTGGCCTGGACTGGTGGGCCGACCCGTTCCACCGGGAGCCCGGTCAGGTGAACACCAACGACGGCGGCCGCGGCGTGTACTGGGACGACCCCAACGGGCACAGCCTCGAGATCCTCACCGTGCCCTACGGCGGGTGGTGAAGAAGCCCCCGCCACCCTTGCCGGAGCGCCCCGCGCTGCAGGAGATCGAGCGCGAGAGGTACGGCGAGCCGTCAGGCGCTGCCGCTCCAGGGAGCCGGCACCAGCACCCAGACCACCTCGGCGCCGCGCGATGAGCTCGGGTTGACCCACGTGTGCGGCTCGCCGCCGGAGAACGTCAGCGCGTCCCCGGCGGTGAGGCGCTGGGTGCGGTCGGAGAACACCATCTCGAGCGTCCCCTTGAGCACGTAGACCGTCTCGGCCTCGCAGTTGATCGTGTAGAGATCGCTGCCGCCGTGTCCCTCGGGCTCGATCGAGGAGTGGATCAGCTGCATCCCCGACTGGCCGCGCGGGGTCATCAGCCGCTCGGTGACGCCGGTGCCGCCGAGGTTGATCGCCGGCGCCTCGTTGCGGCGTACCAGCGCGACGTCGGGGGCCGAGAACAGCGAGCCGACGTCGATGCTCATCACCTCGCACAGGGTGAGCAGCGACGCCACGCTGAGCGAGGTCTCGTCGCGCTCCACGCGGCTGAGGAACCCCTTGGTCAGCCCGGCCGCCGACGCGAGCTGGTCGAGCGTGTAGCCGTGGGCCTTGCGCGCGGCGCGCAGCCGCGATCCGATCCGCACCGCGTTGGTGGGGGACACCGGGAGGGGCCTCATCGTTGTTGCTCCTTGGAAAACATTTGTTGCAAGACGTTAACGCAGAAACCTTGACATCGCAGCCCGACGCGTCGAGGGTCTAAGGCAACCTTTGTTGATCTACATGAAACTAGCCCACTCGGAGCTGACCATGAGGCATCGTCACGTCTTGCCCGCGCTGGCCGCATCGGCCGCCCTCGTCATCACCGGACTCACCGCCGGCTGCGCCGCACCCGACGACGCCAGTCCGGCTGCCGACGACGAGTCCCAGACGGAGGTGACGACGCTCGAGAAGGACGACGCGATCGCCGACATGCTCCCGGCCGACATCAAGGACGCCGGGGTCGTGCGGGTCGCGTCGGGCGTCAGCTTCCCGCCGATGGAGTTCTTCGACACCGACAACGAGACCGTCCTCGGCTTCGACGCCGACCTCGGCAAGGCCCTCGGCGAGGTGCTCGGCGTCGAGTTCGAGTTCCACAACACCAACTTCGACGGCATCATCGGCGGGCTCGACGCGGACCGCTACGACCTCGCGCTCACCTCGATGATCGACACGAAGGACCGGCAGGGGTCGGTCGACTTCGTCGACTACCTCAACTCCGGCCTCGCGTTCATGACCCTCAAGGACAACCCGGAGGGCCTGACCACCGAGGCCGACCTGTGCGGCAAGGGTGTGGCGGTCGAGAAGGCGGCGACCGGCGACCTCGTCGCCGACGACCTGAGCGCCGACTGCGAGGCGAACGGTGACGAGCCGCTCGACAAGCAGCCGTTCCCCGACCAGGCCAGCGCCGTGCAGGCCCTCAAGTCGGGCCGTGCGGACGCCGTGCTCGCGCTCGACGTGACCCTGGCCTACAACGTCAGCCAGGACCCCGACTCCTTCGAGATCCCGGCCGAGCCGTTCGGGCTGCTGCCGGTCGGCATCCCCGTGCCCAAGGACGCGCAGGAGCTCCGCGACGCCGTGCAGGCCGCGCTGAAGAAGGTGCAGGAGGAGGGCGTCTACGACGAGCTGCTGACGAAGTGGAACCTCGAGGCCCAGGCGCTCGAGGGCGCGCCGATCAACCAGGGCAAGTGACGGCGATGGCCACCGAGACCTCCGCACCGGAGGTGACGCCGCACGCGGACGAGCCGATCGTGCGCCTCCGCCATCCGTGGCGGTGGGTGGCGGTCGCGGTGATCAGCCTCTACCTGGCCGAGGCGGTCTGGTTCTTCGCCACCAGCGACGCCCTGCCCTGGGACCTGGTGCGCGGCTACCTCTTCGAGGAGTCGATCATGCGCGGGGTCTGGATGACCCTGAAGCTCACCGTGGTCGCCATGTTGGTCGGCGTCGTGCTCGGCACCCTGCTGGCGGTCATGCGGCTCTCGGAGAACCCCGTCCTCCGGGGCCTCGCCGGCGGGTACGTCTGGCTCTTCCGCGGTACGCCGATCCTGGTGCAGCTGCTGTTCTGGTTCTTCCTCGGCACCGTGATGCCCGAGGTCACGTTCGGCATCCCGTTCGGGCCGGACTTCACCATCGGCGAGACCAGCGACCTGATCACGCCGTTCATGGCCGCGATCCTCGGGCTCGGCCTCAACGAGGCGGCGTACATGGCCGAGATCGTCCGGGCCGGCATCGGCGCGGTCGACAAGGGGCAGACGGAGGCCGCGCACGCGCTCGGCATGAGCCCGGCCACGACGTACCGCCGCATCGTGCTCCCGCAGGCCGCCCGCGTCGTGGTGCCGCCGACCGGCAACCAGGTGATCTCGATGCTCAAGCTCACCTCGCTGGTGCTGGTGATCGGGCTCGCCGACCTGCTGACGACGGCGCAGCTGATCTACGGGCGCAACTTCGAGCAGATCGCGCTGCTCATCGTGGCGAGCTTCTGGTACCTCGTGCTGACCACGATCCTGACGATCGGGCAGAGCCGGCTCGAGCGCCGGCTCGGGCGCAGTGACCTGACCCGACGCCGTCCCCGGCCCCAGATCCAGGCGACGGCGGGGGAGGCCCGATGACGGCCGCGGTGGTCGAGGCCGTCGGCGTCCGCAAGCAGTTCGGCGGCAACGAGGTGCTCAAGGGCATCGACCTGACGGTCGGCCGCGGCGAGGTGGTGTCGATGCTCGGGCCGTCCGGCTCGGGGAAGAGCACCTTCCTGCGGTGCATCAACCACCTCGAGGCGCTCGACGGCGGCGAGATCAGCGTCAACGGATCGCTGGTCGGCTACCGGCGGGCGCACGGCAAGAAGCTCGAGCTGCGGCCGCGCGAGATCGCCGCCGCCCGGCGCGACGTGGGCATGGTCTTCCAGCGGTTCAACCTGTTCCCGCACCGGACCGCCGTCGAGAACGTGATGGAGGCTCCGGTCTACGTCAAGCGGCGGGACAAGGCCGAGGCGCGCAAGGACGCGCTGTCGCTGCTGGAGCGGGTCGGTCTCGCCGAGCGCGCCGACCAGTACCCCGGCACCCTCTCGGGCGGGCAGCAGCAGCGGGTGGCGATCGCCCGGGCGCTGGCGATGGAGCCGGCGCTGATGCTCTTCGACGAGCCCACCTCGGCGCTCGACCCCGAGCTGGTCGGCGAGGTGCTCGACGTGATGAAGGGGCTGGCCGCCGAGGGGATGACCATGATCGTGGTGACGCACGAGATCGGCTTCGCGCGCGAGGTCTGCGACCGGGTCGTCTTCATGGACGACGGGGTGGTCGTCGAGGAGGGTCCGCCCGCCGAGGTGTTCGACAGCCCCCAGCACGCCCGGACCCAGTCGTTCCTCTCGAAGGTGTTGTGATGAGCCCCCAGCCTCCCCGCGGTCCGGTCGACGCGACCCAGGTGCCGCGCTTCGCCGGCCCGCCGACGTTCGCGCGCCTGCCGCGGCTCGACGAGGTCGAGCGTGCGGACGTCGCCGTGCTCGGGGTCCCGTTCGACTCCGGCACCAGCTACCGGCCGGGGGCTCGCTTCGGTCCGGCGCACATCCGTGCCTCCAGCAAGCTGCTGCGCACCTACAACCCGGTCCAGGACGTCGAGCCGTTCGCCGTCCAGCAGGTCGCCGACGCCGGCGACATCGCCTGCAACCCGTTCGACATCGCGGCCGCCGTCGAGCAGATCGACGCGGGCGCGCGGGACGTGCTCGACCGCAGCGACAAGCTCGTCACGATCGGTGGCGACCACACCATCGCGCTGCCGCTGCTGCGGGTGATGCACGAGATGCACGGGCCGATCGCCGTCGTGCACTTCGACGCGCACCTCGACACGTGGGACACCTACTTCGGCGCCCCGCTCACCCACGGCACGCCGTTCCGGCGCGCGTCGGAGGAGGGGCTGATCGACAAGACCGGGTGCCTGCACGTCGGCATCCGCGGCCCGCTCTACTCCCGCGAGGACCTCGGCGACGACCAGGTCCTGGGCTTCCAGGTCGTCGGCGCCCACGACATGGACGACCTGGGCTGGCGCGGCGTGGTCGAGCGGATCGCGCAGCGCGTGGGCGACCGGCCGACGTACGTCTCGCTCGACATCGACGTGCTCGACCCGGCGTTCGCGCCGGGCACCGGCACCCCCGAGGCGGGCGGCCTGACCAGCCGCGAGCTGCTCGCCATCCTGCGCAGCTTCGCCGCGCTGAACCTCGTCGGCGCGGACATCGTCGAGGTGGCGCCGGCCTACGACCACGCCGAGATCACGGGCATCGCGGCGGCACACGCGGCGTACGAACTGGTCAGCGCGATGGCTCCCACGGCACAATCCGACCGTGGGTGAGACCGTCACTGGAGGTGCCGCCGTCGTCGACGCGCTGGCCGCGCACGGAGTCCGGCACGTCTTCGGCATCCCCGGCACGCACAACCTCGAGATCTACCGCTACCTGCCGGGCTCCGGGATCGGGCACGTCGTCACCCGGCACGAGCAGGGAGCCGGGTACGCCGCCGACGGGTACGCGCGGGTGACCGGCGGGCCCGGCGTGATCGTGACGACGTCGGGTCCGGGCATCACCAACGCGATCACCGCGCTCGCGACGGCGTACGCCGACTCGGTGCCGGTGCTCGCCGTGTCGCCCGGTCCGCCGCGCGGGATGGTCCGCGCCGATGTCGGCTGGCTGCACGAGGTCAAGGACCAGCAGGCGGCGCTGGACGCGGTCACCGCGCGGAGCATCCGGGTGGAGTCCGCGGACGACGTCCCCGAGATCGTCGCCGACGTCTTCGAGGGCTTCGCGTCGACCCGGCCGCGGCCGGTGCACCTCGAGGTGCCGGTCGACGTGCTCGAGGGGGAGTGGGAGCGTCGCGCGGCGCCGGTGCTGCCGAGTCCCGAGCCGGTGGGCGTCGGACATCCCCACGGCAAGGAGGTGGCCCGGCTCCTGAGGGAGGCCGAGAGCCCGGTCCTGGTGGTGGGCGGCGGTGGGCGCCGAGCCGCCGCAGAGGTGCTCGCGCTGGCGGAGCACGGCGTCCCGGTGCTGACCACCGTCAACGGCAAGGGCGTCCTCGACGAGACCCATCCCGCCTCGCTCGGAGCGTCGGTCCGGCTGCCGGCCGCCCATCGGGTGATGAACGACGCGGATCTCCTCATCGTGGTCGGGTCCGAGCTCGGCGACTCCGACCTGTGGGGCGGCGTCGTGCGGCCCGGCAAGCCCGGGGGCACGCACCGTCGTACGCGTCGATGTCGAGCCGGCACAGATGCACAAGAACGTGACCGCCGACCTCGACGTCGTGGGCGACGCGGCCGTCGTCCTGCGTGCCGCCGTCGAGGCGCTCCGGGCCGACGGTGCCGCTCCGCGCTCGGTCGACCCCGCGCTCCGCTCGGCGATCGACGCCGAGGCCGCCGCGGACGGAGGGGCGTGGGCGCCGATCCAGACCGCGCTCCGCGAGGCCCTGCCGCACGACACGGTCGTCGCCGGCGACAGCTCGCAGGTGACCTACTACGGCACCGTCCACCACTGGCCGTTCACGCCGCGCCAACCGGCTGCTGTACCCCACCGGCTACGCGACCCTGGGCTACGGGCTGCCCGCCGCCGTCGGCGCCAAGGTCGCCGAGCCGCAGCGCCCGGTCGTCGCACTGGTCGGCGACGGCGCCGTGATGTTCAGCATCCAGGAGCTCGCCACCGCCGTGGAGCAGCGGCTCGCGATCCCGGTCGTGGTGGTCGACAACGGCGGGTACGCCGAGATCCGCGAGCAGATGGTCGACCGGGGCATCGCCCCGCAGGCGGTCGACCTGCCCCGGGTGGACCTGCCCGCCCTGGCCCGGGCGTTCGGCGCGCACGGCGTACGCGCCGAGACCGCCGCCGACCTCGGTGGCCTCGCCGCCGAGGCACTCGGGGCCGATCGGCCGACGCTCATCCACCTGGTGCTCTGACCGGCGCCCCGCTCGCGCGCCCCATGTAACGCCGGGTTGTTGCTTGTACCGACTGGCTTGCAGGCCAGTGCCTACAAGGGCTAACCCGGCGTTACATGCTCGAAGGCGCCCGCCTCAGCCGAGCGGGATGCGCAGCACCTCGCCGTCATCGGCGCACGTGCTGCAGTTGCTGACGTACGCCGAGTGGCCGCGGATGGTGAGACCGCCGGGCGTGATCAGCCCGTCGGACATCAGCTCGGTGTGGCTGCCGTCGCCGTTGACCCGGATCAGGGCGCCGGTCGGATCGCCGGAGAGCAGGCCGTTCTTGAAGATCTCCAGCACGTAGAGCCGGCCGCGCTTGTCGAAGGCGATGTCGATGATGTTGGTGAAGCCGGTCGCGGCGACCGACACGGCACCGGACTTCGACACCCGGTAGACGTTCGCGGCCCCCGGGATGAACGGGAACCCGGTGAGCTGCCCGACGTACAGCGCTCCGTCGGGTCCGCGCTGGACCGACGTCGGCACCTCGTCGAAGGTGTCGGCGCCCACGGTCCGGTCGGGGAAGGTCGCGAGCACCTTGATCCGGCCGCTCCGCTTGACCAGCAACAGGTCGTTGGCGCCCGCGTCGGCGACGATCATCCCGGTCCTGCCGGCGATGACGGAGTTCGGGTTGACGTTCTCCTCGTCACCTGTCGGGTTGTTGGCGTCCTCGAACTCCGCGAGGTCGGCCACGGTCACGATCCGCACGCCGTGCTTCTTGTGGCCCTTCTTCTTGCTCACCGCGAGCAGCTCGCCCATGTCGGCGAGCTCGGGCATCGTGTTGCTGAACTCGAGGTCGAGGCCGAGCCCCTCGGTGACGAACATCTTCTTGCCGGCGAACGCCACGTCGGACGGGCCGATCGCACCGTCGCCGGTACCCTCGCCGCCGAACGACGACAGGTGGCGCACCACCCGGCGCTGGCCGTGCTTGGTGATCTTCGTGACCGCGCCCGAGTGGCCGAAGCACGCCGGGCCCTCAGGACCCGCGAAGCACGGCCCCGAGCCGCCGACGCCCGCCTCGGCGACGTACAGCACGCCCTTGCGGTTGAACGCCAGGCCGCGCGGGTTGTCCAGGCCGCTCGCGATCACTTCGGGACCCTCCGAGGAGCCACCCCCTGTGCCTGCCGTGGCGGGCTGCACGCCCGCCACCGCCAGACCGGCTGCGGCGAACAGGGCGACGAGTCCGAGTCTCTGTGCACGTGCCATGAATCTGCTCCCTCCGTCTTGCTCCTGACTACGTGCCCCCACGTCTGGTCACAGCACCTTGGTGCCGTACATCTCTCCCAACGGGTCGGCGATCAGCTCGAGCCGTGCCCCGTTCGGGTCGCGGAAGTAGATCGAGGTCTCGCTCTCCATCAGGTACTCGACGCCGGCCTCGTCGAGGTTGGCCCTGAGGCGCGCCCAGATGCCGGGCTCCACCGATATGGCGATGTGGTGGAGGCCGCCGAGCACCTCGGCGTACGGGCCGACGTCGAGCCCGGGGAAGTCGAAGAAGGCGATCAGGTTGTCGTTGCCGATGTCGAAGAAGAAGTGGTTCGAGCCCGGGTAGTCCCGGTTCTCGAAGATCTCCGTCAGCGGGAACTCCAGCACCTCCTGGTAGAAGCGCACCGTCTCCTCGACGTCGGAGCAGACCAGCGCGAAGTGGTGCAGCCCGCGGGCCGTCGACGCCGGGCGTTGGTCCTCCGGCTTGAGGTACTCGGCGCGGATGCGGTCGCGCTCCGCCTCGATCGCGGCCAGGTCGAGCTCGGTCATCGGTGTCCCCTCAGTTGTTCTTCGTCAGATCCGGAAGAAGTGGTTGAGATAGCGATCGGCGACCGCGCGCTCGCCGCGGATCGTGCCGGAGTTGCTGCGCCCGAAGGCGGTCAGCACGAAGCTACCCGGGTCGAACTCCAGGGTGGTGGCGTCGCCGAGGTCGCCTGCTGCGTACTGCATGCCCTCGCCGCCGATGCTCACCAGGGTGTCCCCGGCGTTCGGTCCGGACGTGATCCGGATCCCGACCTCGCAGTCGTCGCCGTCCTGCTCAGACGTCGTGGCCTGCCAGAGCACGAACATGAACGGCGTCAGCAGGTCAGCCGCGTCGCCGGACAGGCCGTGCGCCCGTCCGGTGCCCTGGCGGACGTCCCACGAGTGCACGCCGTAGTCCATCAGCTGGAACGCGGGGTAGAAGAACGCCGGCAACGGGCCCATGTAGAAGTGGGGGACCAGCAGGTTGGTCCAGTCGTCCGCTGTGAGTGCGTCGAGGATCTCCGTCATCTTGTCGAAGTCGTCGCGCAGCCGTTCCACCAGCTCCGCGCGCGGTACCTCGCGCAAGGACTGGGCCTGCGCGTCGACCCGTGCCGCCATGCCGGGCAGCCCGTACGCCGGGTCCAACTCGGCCCGGCTGCGCGCGGCATCGAACGAGACGAAGTAGGCCTCGGTGGTGTCGACGATGTGGCCAACGATGTCGCGCACCTGCCAGTGGCCGGCGCCGGTGGGCGCCTCCCAGGCGTCGTCACTGTCGACCATGGAGAAGAACTGCTCGGCTTCGTTGCGCACGACCCGGAGGATCGTGGCCTTGCCGTCGGGGGACATGGCGTTCCACTGGCTCATGTCCGACCTCCCGTTCGTGAGAGAGGCGGGTGGTTCTGCCGGGTCGGACCGGCGGGGCTGCGCCGCCTTCCTCCGAGCACGTCGAAGGCACGACGAGTCTTGATTGATCGCTAAACTAGCACCGCTGTGCGGCGCGGGAGCAACCGTTCGGCGGCTTTCTCACCCGGTTCGTACCAGTCGCACCACCCTGGTCCTCCCGAAGATCGTCGAGTGGTCGACCACAGCCTCAAGCGGCTGGAGGCGCGGCTCGGGTGGTTGACGGCCGGGCTGGCGCTGCTGTCCGCTGCCAGTGCGGTCGCTGCGGTGGTCCTGTTCGCCCGCAACGAGACCCCCACCGGCTCGGACATCGCGCTGCTGCCGGTGAGCGTGGAGCTCAACCGGCCCGCCCTGGCGACGTTCGTGGCCGCGCTCGCGTTCGCCGCCGCCGTGTTCACGGCCATCTCAGCGGTCCAGGTGGCGGCGGCGATGCGGGTGCTCTCGCCCGACCGCCACCTGCCGCGGCCGCTGCCGCCCCACCTGCAGCAGGCTCGCCGATGGGTGCTCGGACCGCTCGCCCTGCGCGCGCTGGAGATCGAGCACCTGCCGGAGTGGCCGGTCGGGGCGGTGCCGGGCGCGGCCGAGCTGCCACCGGGAACGCGACTGCGTTGCACGGTGCTCGTCCCCGCGCATGACGAGGAGGCGGTGCTCGCCCTGACGCTGGAGTCGCTGGCGGCGCAGTCGCGGCCACCGGACCGGATCGTGGTGGTCGCCGACAACTGCAGCGACGCGACCGTGGACGTGGCCCGCGCGCACGGCGTCGAGGTGGTCGAGCCGGATCGCCGTCACCTCCGTGGCGTATGACGTTGTTACCGCGGCTACGCTGACAACCATGCTCGTCACGGTGCACGGCACATGGGCCTTGCTCATTGCAGGCAACGGGAGGAACCCGTGGTGTCAACCGAGGATGAGGGAACCGCCGCTCGACGGCGCCGCACGGTCCGGGTCGCACTGGTCGCGGCAGCGGGCGTCGTGGTCCTCGTCAGCGTCATCGGTGCTGCGACGAACGACGACCCGGCCAAGCCGGGTCGAGCGGCGCCGACAGAGGCGTCGTCAGCCGATGCGGCGACGATCTCTCCGCCTCCCCGGCTGAAGGCATCACCGGCTTCACCGCATCCGGCGGCAGGGGTTCCCACGCGGGTCGTGGTGCAGCGACTCGCCATCGATGTACCCGTCCTCCCCATTGCGCCGGAAGGTGGTGTCCTCTACCCGCCGGACGACCCACGCGAGCTCGGCTGGTACAAGTACGGCGCTCGCCCGGGCTCGGTCCACGGCAGCGCGGTGATCACGGGGCACACCGTGCACACCGGTGGCGGGGCATTGGACGAGCTCGACGACCTGCGGGCAGGCGACACCGTCCGCGTCCGCACGACTAACGGCACCATCGGCTACCGCGTGTCCGAGGTCAGCATCCTCAGCAAGACCCAGTTTGCCAACAGGGCACAGAAGGTCTTCAGTTCCACGGTCCCTGGCCGGCTCGTGCTGATCACATGCACCGACTGGGACGGGCAGGACTACCTCAGCAACACCCTCGTGTACGCCAGTCCCGCGGCGGCATGACAACGGCGCCCCTCGTCACCACATAGTCGCCGCGTTGCACGCCACCTCCTCGGCTGCCGGATCGAGACGGGGCCACCCTGACCAGCCGCAGCCGAGTCTGTTCGGCACTCGACCGCTCATCAAACGCTGCCCGGTGCAACCCGCACCAGGCCGCACGATCCGCGGTCATCAGAACGAAACACCCCGCACGGGTGGGCAATTTAGCGGCATGGCTGAGGTACGGTTGGCCAAATTCGCTCCGGAGGGGGTTCCGATGGCAGGCGTTACTCGGGCACATGTTGTGGGGCGTGCGAGCACAATTGCGGCCGCGCTTGCCGTCGTTCCGATCGGGCTCGTGATGGTGGCTGCGCCACCCGCGGCTGCCGACGTACCGATCGGCAGTGTCTGCGATGTGTCGGCGGTGGGTACCGACGATCACCCTCAACGCCGACTGTGAGACGACGGAGGCGCTGACCATTCCCGACGGGGTCACCCTGAACGGGGGCGGGAACACGATCACCGCCTTCGATCCGGACCCGTCCACCGGAGACACCTACATTGGGGCTGTGGTCACCAACGCCGCCGGTGCCACGACGATGAACATCGAGAACCTCACCATCACCGGACCGGACGGCGGATTTCCCTATCTCCTTCCCCAGAACAGTTGCAACTCGCCGTTCCCGGGGTTGTTCGGTATCTACTTCAACGATGCGAGCGGCTCGGTGAACAACGTCGAGGTCCGGAACATGTTCCAGACGAACACCGCACCTGGTTCCCCAGCCTGCGGAGTGGGCCACGGCATTCGAGCCGACGGTGTGACGGCAGACCGCACCGTGACGATCACCGACACCGAGGTCAGCGACTTCCAGAAGGCCGGTCTGTTCGCCTCCGGACGCATGACGATGAACGTGTCGGGGAGCACCATCGGGCCGCCGTCGTCCGTGCCGTTCTCGATCGCCCAGAACAGCGTGACCTGGACCAACACCAGCACCAACTCGAATCCTCCGGTCGGGGCCGGGGGCACGATGACAGACAGCACCATCATCGGCGGCAGTTACGGCGAGACGGGTCCAGCGGATCCTGCCGGCAACGCATCAACGGCCGTGTTGTTGTTCGGATCCAACAACGTGACCATTGATAACAACGAGATCCGCGGGAAAGACCTCGGCATCAGTGTGGCGGCCAGAAGCACCAACAGCTCGATCTCGTTCAATGCCTTCAACCGCCCCGACCCGCCCGTTGCCGACCCGTACGGTATCGGCGTGAGCGTTGACCCGGTTCTGGCCGACACGACCGACCTGATCTGCAACACCTTCGACGGCTGGAACACGGACATCGAGGGCGACCTACAGATTGGGTGCCCGTTGCCCGACGGCGTCGAATGCGAGGCCTACTCGGCTACCTCGACCGTTATCGGCAGCGGCACAGAGCCGTTCACCTGGACCCTGGCGTCGGGGGATCTACCGCCTGGACTCAGCCTCGCACCGAATGCGACATTACCGGCACTCCTCCTGATGACAGCGAGGGAACCTACGAGTTCACGCTTTCAAGTCACCGATGCCGACGGGTTGACGGCCGCCGGCGACCAAGTCGATCACCGTCGCGCCTGGCTGCGCCACGACAGCACCGTCGCCTTCACCGGGACGGGGCAGTCAGGACCGTCGGCAACACCGAGAAGAAGGCGGGCGCGCTCAACCAGCAGCTGGACCGGATGCTGCCCGGCTCCGAGCCGCGCGACGTCGTGATGGTGATGGATGCGGACTCGACCATCTCCGTGGACTTCCTCGAGGTCGCGCTCGGTCTTCTGGAACGGGATCCGGACCTGATGGCCGTCGGAGGGCTCTTCTTCGGGGAGGACGGCGCCGGCCTGATCGGCCAGCTGCAGCGCAACGAGTTCTCGCGCTACCAGCGCGTGGTCGCCCGGCGCCTCGACCGCGTGTTCGTCCTGACCGGCACCGCGTCCGTCATGCGCGGCTACGCCTTGCGCGCGGTGTCCGAGGCGCGCGGGTCGCTGATCCCCGGACCGCCCGGCAAGGTCTACGACACCCTGGCCCTGACCGAGGACAACGAGCTCACCCTCGCGCTGAAGTCGCTCGGCGCGCGGCTGACCTCCCCGCCGCAGTGTCGGGTCACCACGGAGGTGATGACCGGCTGGCACGACCTGTGGCGGCAGCGGCTGCGCTGGCACCGTGGCGCGCTGGAGAACATCGGTGCCTACGGCCTGACCCGGGCGACCGGGACGTACTGGGTCCAGCAGCTCGGGCTGGCCTACGGGGTGCTGGCCCTCTGGTCGTACCTGGCGCTGATGCTGATCAGCCTCCTGGCGGCGGACGAGATCAAGTGGTCGGGGTTCTGGTTGACGATCGGCCTCGTCTTCCTGGTGGAACGCTTGGTGACCGTGTGGGCGGTCGGGTGGCGTGGCCGTGCCCTCGCCGCCCCGCTGTTCGTCGAGCTCGGGTACGCGTGCTTCCTCCAGGCCTGCTTCCTCACCTCGATGGTGCAGATGGCGACCGGACGCAAGGCCGGGTGGAACTACGTGCCCCGCCCCGCCGTCCAGGGCGTGGTCCTCTGGGCCGTGGGCGGGTACGTCGTCACGGCGTACGGCATCCTGCTGCCGTCCTCGGTGCTGCTGACCGAGTGGTACCAGGGCCTGGTGGCGTGGGTCGGCTTCAACACCCTCGTCTTCGCCCTCCTCAGCCTGTTCCAGCTCCTGCCACCCTCTGCAGCTGTCGGCTCGGCGCGCGGCTCGGGCGGCGCGGCGTCGGCCAGGTCCGAGCGCAGGTCCCGCAGGATCCGGCTGAGCAGCCGCGAGACCTGCATCTGGGTCACGCCGATCTCGTCGGCGATCTCCTGCTGCGTGCGGTCCTCGAAGAACCGGAGGTAGAGGATCCTGCGGTCTCGCTCCTTCAGCCGTCGCACCACCGGTGCGAGGGTGGTCCGCGCCTCGGCGGCCATCCGGTCGGCGTCCTCCTCGCCGAGCAGGTCCCCGATGGTGGTGTAGCCGGAGCCGTCGGCGTCGGTCATCGGGCGGTCCAGCGACGTCGGCGTGAAGCACCCGTCGGCGGAGAGCGCCTCGATCACGTCGTCGACGGCGACGTCGAGGTGCTCGGCGTACTCGGAGGGCCGGGGCGAGCGGCCGAGCCGTTGGCAGAGCTCGGCGTCTGCGGCGGCCACCCGGGCCTGGGTCTCCTGGATCCGGCGCGGTGGCCGCACCGTCCAGCCGCGGTCGCGGAAGTGCTTCTTCAGCTCGCCGCGGATGCACGGGACGGCGTACGAGAGGAACTCGTCGTGGCGACCCGGGTCGAACCCGCGGGCGGCACGGGTCAGCGCGACGTAGGCGACCTGGAGCAGGTCGTCCTCCTCGATGCCGCGGTTGAGGAACCGGTTCGCGACGCTTCGCGCGACCTCCATGTTGATCCGGACGACGTAGTCGAGGAGCTCGCGCCGGCGTTCGGCGTCGGAGGTGGCGGCCGCCGCGGTCAGCGCCTCGGCCGTGTGGTCGCGTCGCTGGTGGCGGGTCAGGCTGCGCTGGTCGGGGTGGGCAAGGTCAACGGGCAACGTGCTCAACTGCGGTTCACTCCTGGGAATGCGAGTCAGCTCCTGCCGCTGGTTGGACAGGGTGTTGCAGGCGTCATCCACCACATCCCCAGGCGCAAACGCTTTCAAACCTCGACGATGAGAGGCTGTGGCGTCATGGGCGCCGGACACTCGCATCGTGCCGACAGGGGCGCCCCTGACCTTGACGTGCGGCCGGGTCCACGGAGGCTGCTCCTGGGGCTCCTGGTCGTGGTCGCAGCGGTCACCGTCGCCGGGCTGGTGCTGCTCTGGCCGGACGACGACCGGGTCGCCGACGTCACCGGCGACGCGGCGTACGCCGCCCCGGGTGTCACCTTCCCGCGCGCGACCGTCACGGAGGCGCAGCCCGCGTGCCCCCGGGAGACGTCGGAGGACGGGCGGGCCACGGCGCCGCAGCCGGGAGAGGACGACGCCTGCGGCCGGCTGCTGGTGACCGTGGACGAGGGCGTGGGGGAGGGCGGGAGCGCACAGTTCGGCGTACCCCCGCACGTGTCGGAGTCGGGCCTGCAGGCAGGCGACCGCGTGCGCCTGATGCGGATCCCGGTGGAGGGAGAGGACCCCCAGTACTCGTACTTCGGCACCGAACGACCCACCCCGCTCCTCTACCTGGGCATCGCCTTCGTCGTGGTCGTCGTCGCGGTCGCGTGGCATCGCGGCCTGTTCGCGCTGCTCGGCCTCGGGTTCGCGGCCTGGCTGATCGCGACGTTCCTGCTGCCTGGTGTCCTCAGCGGGCAGTCCGCGCTCGTGGCCGGGCTCGTGACCTGCTCGGCGATCATGTTCGTGGTGCTGTACACGACGCACGGCTTCTCGATCCGCACCAGCGTCGCTCTCGCCGGGACGCTGGCCGGCCTGGCGATCACGGCAGCCCTCGGGATGCTCTCCGTCGACGCCACCCACCTGACCGGGGTCAGCGACGAGGGCGGGGGAGTGCTCCAGAGCTACGCCGCCGAGCTCGACTTCCAGGGCCTGCTGATCTGCGCGGTGATGATCGCGGGCCTCGGTGTGCTCAACGACGTGACCATCACGCAGTCCTCGGCCGTGTGGGAGCTCCGTGCCGCTTCGCCGTCGATGACCCGGCGTGGGCTCTGGACGAGCGGGATGCGGATCGGGCGCGACCACGTCGCCTCCACGATCTACACGATCGCCTTCGCGTACGCCGGGGTCTCGCTCACCCTGCTGCTGGTGCTGCAGCTCTTCGACCGGCCGCTGCTCGACCTGCTGGCGACCGAGGAGATCACGCAGGAGGTGGTCCGCACCTTCGTCACGAGCATCGGGCTGGTCCTCGCCATGCCGATCACGACGGCCATCGCGGCTGGGCTGGTGCCCGGCCCGGTCGCCGAGGATCCGCAGGACGCCTGACGGTCAGAGCGGGCCGCCGTCCCACCGCTCGCGGTGCGTCAGCTCGGCCACGTCGACCCGGGACAGCTTCGTCGGCTGGCGCACCGGCTTGCCGAGCGGCACGACGCAGGCGACGGCGTACGGCGCCGGGATGCCGAGCAGCTCCTTGAGCCGGGGCTCCTCGGCGACCGCCATCGTCGTGATGGTGCCGCCGTACCCCTCGTTGCGGGCCGCGAGCAGGATGTTCCAGACCAGGGGGTAGACCGACGCGCCGCCCACGATGCCGATCCGGTCGAGGTGCTGGTCGAGGGCGGCCACCACGCGCAGGTCGACGCAGACCACGAGCACGACCGGGGCGGTGAGCAGTGGCTGCGTGAAGTCGCCGGGCACGTCGGTGGCCGCCACCTGCTCGTCGGTCACCCCGCTGGGGTCGACGGTGTTCCACGGGTTCTCGCCCGCGAGTCGCTGCGCCATGTAGCGGCGTACGGGCGGCTCGGTCAGCTCGACCAGCACGCGCCGGGTCGCGTCGTCGCGCACGACCACGATCTGGGTGCCCTGCCGGTTGCCACCGCTCGGCGCGAACCGGGCGTTGTCGAGGATGGTGCCGAGGGTCTCGTCGGTCAGCGGGTCGTCGGTGAAGTGCCGGATCGCGGCCGTGGTCCGCATGGCGTCGTACAGCTCCATCGTGTCCTCCTCAGCCCTCGCCGAGCTCTTGGAACAACGTGAGCTGCAACCCTGCCGGACCGGAGAGCCGGGAGTTGAGCGAGTCCCAGGGCGTCCGGGTCGGCGGGGCGATCAGGTCTGCCCCGGCCTCGACCAGCTCGTCGGTCGCCGCGGCCGCGTCGGTCACCTCGAAGGCCACCCGCAGGTGGGGGCTGATCCGCTGGCCGACCTCGACGTCGTCGATCATCGCCACCTGTGCGGCGTTGGAGAGCTCGAGGGTCGCTCGCCCGACGTCGAGGATCATCACCTCCTCGCCGGCGTCGCCGCTGACGTGCAGCTCCTCGGTGGCGCCGAGGACATCGCGGTAGAACCGGACCGCCTCGTCGTAGTCGGCCGCCTCGACGACGAGGCGCATCTGCAGGACCCGCTTCTGGTCGCTCATGCGGTCAGTGTGCCGCGAACGCCGGTGGGTACGGTCGGTCACATGAGCGAAGACCAGCTGCAGCCACAGGACACGCTCGACGATCGCGGGGTGGACGACATCCTCGACGAGGGCATCTCGCCGCCGGAGCAGCTCCGTGGTGCCAACGCCAAGGGCACCACGCCTGCCGAGGCGCAGGAGGGCGAGACCATCGACGACCGGGTCCGGCAGGAGGAGCCGGAGGTCTGGGAGGACGCGGAGGCCGAGCGCGACGCCGACATCCTGGACGGCCCGGTAGGCGGCGAGGTGGGCGACGAGCGCACCGGCCGTCTGATGGCCACCGACGAGACGACCGACGAGTACGCCGAGGACGAGGGCATCGACGGCGCCGCTGCCAGCGCCGAGGAAGCCGCGGTCCACACGATCGACGAGTGACCGGCTAGGGCAGGGCTGGCTCCCGCTCGCTCGCCCAGAACCGGAACAGCAGGTACGCCGACACCGCGCACAGCAGGTGCCAGGCCGCATGCGCCTGGAACGGCGACCGCGGGTCGCAGAGTCCACGCTGGCCGGCGAGCCAGACCACCAGGGCCAGGAGCAGGACGCCGACCGCGGCGACGCCGTACCGCAGGTCCGTGCGGGTCGGCCCGCGTCGGCGGAGCAGCACCTCGAGCACCAGCGCGGTGACCAGGAGCACGCCGAACGCGACGTTGCCGGCGTAGGCCACGACCGGCACCTCGCGCTCGTACAGCCCGACGAGCTGGCACGCCGCCACCATCAGCAGGAACAGCTGGACGAACGTCCGCAGGCCCTGGCGCAGCCACCGGGTCACGGCGTACGCCGCGGCGAAGGCGGCCACGAGGTACATGCTCAGCTGGTCGAGGTCGCCGCCCAGCTCGGCCTGGGTCGCGTGCATCGCGGCGCTGCCGGGCCCGAGCAGCACCACGACGCAGGCGTACGCCGTCGCGAGGCCGCGGTAGCGGGGGAGCACGTCGCCGAGGGTCGCCGGAGCCCCGGCGTGCCAGGCGACGACCAGGCCGGCCACCACGAAGCCGATGTTCGAGGCGGCGTTCGCCGGCTGCAGCACCGTGCCGTCGGCGACCTCGCAGAACCGGGCGCCGCGACCCACGTCGGGTCCGAGCCACTCGAGGGCGACCGCCAGCACGAGGAGGCCGGTCGACGAGATGGCGACCGCGCCGGCGATGACGAGCGGGCGCAGCGACCGGGCGGGCATCGGGCCACGCTAGGGCATCGACCCGGGGAGCCGGCGTCCCGGACCGGTCAGCTGCGGACGGCGGTGGCGGCGTACGTGAAGGAGCGGTTGTCGCCGCGTGGCCGGCCCTGGCACGAGAAGACCAGCTGCTGGCGCCAGCAGTCGAAGCCGGTCGAGGCGTTGGCCAGGGTCAGCGTCACCCGCTTCACGCGGCGAGACCCGAACCTGACCTCGATCTCGCCCCGACCGTCGCGGTCGAGCGCGATCGGCCACCGCTTCACGGTTCCCGAGGGGCGGTGCACGATCGCGTACGCCGCGGCGCCCCGGGCGACCGCCGGTCCGTCGACGCTCAGCCGGAGCGTCCATCCCGTTGCCACGCATCGCCTTCGCCGGCCGGACCAGCACGTGCCTGGCCGCCATGTGGTCGACCCGGAGCGTCCCGTGTGCGCTGCGGGAGGTGCGCTTCAGCGTGTGCGTGCGCGCCATCGGCGCCGCCGGCCAGGCCGCACCCTCGGAGTAGCTGAGCGCGGGCGTGGTGTTCGCGGCGGCGTACGCCCGGAAGACCTCGGCGAAGGTGGTCCCGGCGGGCAGGCTGCGCTTGACCGCTCGCGTGGAGTAGTTGCGCGGCGGCCCCGCGGCGTTCTCCCAGATCCGGCGCACGATGCCGACGCCGTACCGCTGCGAGAGGTACTCGAAGAACGCCCAGTTGCCGTAGTGGCCGAAGCCGGTCTGCTGGTAGCGGTCGAGGGGCCGCTGCGGCCGGTGGACCTGGCCGTACTCGAGGTAGCGGCGGTTGTCGTCGGCGTCGTCGGCGACCCGCTCCTCGACCCAGGTGGCGGTGGCCTCCATCAGCCAGCCGTCCTCGGCGTAGTCGTAGCCGAACTGGATGGCGTGGAAGAACTCGTGCGCCGCGGTGACCCGCAGGCTCTTGCGGGGCCGGGCGTCGAACTGGCTGCGGGCGAAGTCGTCGTCGAGGACGCAGTAGCCCGAGGCGACCCAGCGGTGCCCGGGCTTGCGGCGCTCCGGGACGCAGTAGCCGTAGAAGCCCTCCGACCCGACGTCCTTGAGGTAGACGTCGAACTTCGCGTTGCCGCCGCGGCGTCCGTCCGTGACCGGCCGGCGGTAGCCGAGCCGGCCGACCTCCTCGGCCCAGACGTTCTTCATCACCCGGAGGCTGCGGGACACCCACCGCCGGTTGGGCGGGGCGTCCTTGGTCCGCGCGACCCAGTGGATGCAGATCCGCCGGGCGCAGGCCCGCTTGGCGGGCACCGTGTAGCCGTCGTCGTACTCGTCGCGGCTGCCGTCGGTGGGGCGGGCGAGGAGCCCCTGCGCCGCCCGACGCTCGGTGGCGTCGAGTCGCGGCAGGGCGAGGAACAGGTCGCGCAGCGCCAGGGTGGGAGCCTCGTCGGCGGCGGGGGCGTCGCTGGTCGTGGCGCCGGCCGGTGGGGCCTCGGCGGTCGGCGCCGCGCCGTCGAGGGCGTCGGTGGCCCGCGCGAGCGCCGGATCGGTGACGTCGGCGAGCGGGTCGACCACGGTCGGGTGCGCGGACGCAGGTGATCCAGGCACGAGCAGGACGGAGCCAGCCATCGACAACACCACCAGGGCAGCGGTGAGCGAGCGGCGCATGCGGAATTCCCCCACGCAGGTTGCGGACGACGGTTTCGTCAGCCTAGAGGGTCTGGTGGGTCAGGAGTGACGGGTGTGAAACCCGGGCGTGTCACCCGACGTTGGAGATCTTCTCGATCAGCGCCGTGGTGGAGATCGCCGGCGTGCGGGTGAGGTAGACCACCTCGCACAGGTCCGCGAACTCGTCGAACCGGCCCTTCCAGTCGTCGCCCATGACCAGCACGTCGGCGGCGTACTGCTCGATGTACTCGCGCTTGAGCTCGAGGCTCTCCTCGACGAACACCTCGTCGACCACCTTCAGCGCGGCGACGATCTCGAGCCGCTCGCGCCTGGCTGAAGACCGGCTCGCGGCCCTTCTTGCGCAGGTTGAGCTCGTCGGCCGACACGCCGACCACGAGGCGGTCTCCCAGGGCGGCGGCGCGCTCGATCACCCGGAGGTGCCCGACGTGGAAGACGTCGAACGTTCCGAAGGTGATCACGGTGCGAGACATGGCGGGCATTCTGGCACCCAACCGCGGGTACGGAACAATCGACCACGATGGCCGACACCCTCACGATGATCACCGCCAATCCCGCCGCTGACGCCGAGCGACGCCGCGGGCTGCGACGCATGCGCACGGTCGCCGTGGGGCTGCTCGCCATCGCCGCGATCGTGTACGCCCTGACGCTGGACCAGGACGGCTTCCTCGGGTTCGTGAACGCCGGCGCCGAGGCGTCGATGGTCGGCGCGATCGCCGACTGGTTCGCCGTCACCGCGCTGTTCAAGCATCCGCTCGGCCTGCCCATCCCGCACACCGCGCTGGTGCCCAAGCGCAAGGACGAGCTGGGCAAGGGGCTCGAGGAGTTCTTCGGCGAGAACTTCCTGCAGGAGGCGATCATCCGCGAGCGGGTGACGTCGGCGACGATCTCGCTGCGGCTCGGGTCCTGGCTCAGCAAGCCGCAGAACGCGCGCCGGGTCGTCGACGAGGTCGCCGACGTGGCCTCGATCGGGCTGGCGCGGGTCAAGGACGAGCACATCGCCGAGCTCGTGGAGTCGGTGCTGGTGCCGCGGTTCCGCGAGGAGCCGATCGCGCCGCTGCTCGGCACGTTCGTGGTCGAGGTGGTCCGCGACGACCTGCACCACGGCGTCATCGACCTCGCGCTCGAGGAGCTGCACCGCTGGCTGGTGGAGAACCCCGAGACCTTCACCGAGGTGCTCATCGAGCGCGCGCCGTGGTGGGCGCCCGACCGGCTCAACGAGGCGGTGACCGGACGCATCCACCGCGAGGCGGTGCGCTGGCTCGAGGACATCCGGGCCGACCCCCATCACCACGCCCGCGAGGCCCTGGACTCCATGCTCGCGAAGCTCGGCCAGGACCTGCTGTTCGACCCCGAGACGCAGTACCGCGCCGAGGGGCTGAAGCTGCGCCTGCTCGACCACCCGCAGTTCGCCACCACCGGCATCTCGCTGTGGAACGCGCTGCGCCGGACCCTGATCGCCGCGCTGCGCGACCCGTCGGGGCCGGTACGCGACCGGCTCGAGCAGGAGCTGGTCGCCTTCGCCGACCGGCTGACCACCGACGAGGTGCTCCGCGACCGGATGGACGGCCTCGCGGCGGACGCCGCGGTCTTCGCCGTCGAGAGGTACGGCGCCGAGCTCACCACCGTCATCACGCACACGATCGAGCGCTGGGACGGCAAGGAGGCCGCCCGGCGGATCGAGCTCCACGTGGGCCGCGACCTGCAGTTCATCCGGATCAACGGCACCATCGTCGGCGGCCTCGTCGGCGTGCTGATCCACACCGTGACGGTCCTGCTCTGATGAGCTGACCCGATGGGTGACGCGATGCCGGTGGCGATCCGGGACGAGTCGATCCGGCTCGGTCAGTTCCTCAAGCTCGCCAACCTCGTCGAGTCGGGCGCCGAGGCCAGGTCGCTGATCGCGGACGGCGCCGTACTCGTCAACGGCGAGGTCGACACCCGCCGCGGCCGTCAGCTGGTCAAGGGCGACGTCGTCAGCCTCGCCGGCCAGTCCGCCCGGGTGTCCGACGAGTCCGAGCCCGACAACCTCCCCTGGTGACCCGCCAGAAGTTCTGGCGGGTCAGCGGACGTCGAGCAGGTCGACGACGAAGATCAGGGTCTCGCCGGGCTTGATCACGCCGCCGGCGCCCCGGTCGCCGTACCCGAGGTGCGGCGGGATGACGCAGCTGGCGCCGTCCGCCGACCTTCATGCCCTGGACGCCCTGGTCCCATCCGGAGATGACCTGGCCGATGCCGAGCCGGAACTCGCAGCGGCGCGCCGCGGTTGTACGACGCGTCGAACTCCTCGCCGGTCGAGTGCGCGACGCCGACGTAGTGGACCGAGACGGTCGAGCCCGACGTCGCCTCGGCGCCCTCGCCCTCGGTGATCTCGGTGACGACGAGGTCGCTCGGGACCTCCGGGCCGGGAAAGTCGATCTCGGGCTTCTCCATGGCCGCCAGACTAGTGAACGCCAAACCCGTCGCCGCACCTGCCCGGTGCATGCCACGATGCGGGAGTGGACCCCGTGATCGGCACCGACCAGCTCCTCGCGTTCGGGATCGCCGCGGCGATCCTGATCGTGATCCCGGGTCCCAGCGTGATCTTCGTGATCGGCCGGGCGCTGACCTACGGCCGCACCGTCGCGCTCGCCAGCGTCCTCGGCAACACCCTCGGTCTCGTGGTGATCGCCCTCCTGGTGGCGGTCGGGCTCGGCGTGGTCGTGGCGGAGTCGGTGCTGGTCTTCACGATCCTCAAGTACGCCGGAGCGGCGTACCTCGTCTATCTCGGCATCCGCGCCATCCAGCACCGCCGCGGTTTCCAGGACGCGGAGCTGACCGAGGGGCCGGTGCTCACCCGGGGCGCCGCGGTCCGGCAGGGGTTCGTCGTCGGCGTCTCGAACCCGAAGGCGTTCATGATCTTCGGCGCGCTGCTGCCGCAGTTCGTCGACCGCGCGCGCCGGGCACGTCCAGCTGCAGATGCTCGTGCTCGGGCTGCTCGCCGCGACCATCGGCGTGACCACCGACAGCCTCTGGGCGGTGGGCGGCCGCGCGCGTCGCGCGGCTGGTTCACCGGCAGTCCGAAGCGTGGCGAGACGCTGGGCGCCGTCGGCGGTGTCTCGATGATCGCGTGCCCTCGGCGTGCCGCCGGCTGGCCGCCGGTGACGAGCAGGTGCCGGCGCTGACGCCGAGCGTCAGTGCGACTGGTGCACGTAGCTGTCGAGCTGGTCGCGCTCGAACTCCAGCTGGTCGATGCGGTGCTTGACGACGTCGCCGATGCTGATGATCCCGACCAGCTTGCCGTCGGTCACGACCGGCACGTGGCGGATCCGGCGCTCGGTCATGATCTTCATCAGGTCGTCGACCGGGGTGTCGGGCTCGCAGGTCTCGACGACGGTGGTCATGATCGCGCCGACGGTGTTGTTGATGACGGTGCCGTCGTGATGGAGGTGGCGTACGACGTCGCGCTCGCTGACGATGCCGTCGAGGGACTCGCCGTCGGCGCTGACGATCAGGGCGCCGACGTTGTGCTCGGCGAGCTGCGCGACCAGGTCGCGTACGCCGGCGTCGGGCGTGATGGTCACGACTACCGCGTTCGACTTCGCCTTGAGAACCTCGCCGATGCGCATGTCCACCTCCGAATGCTCCGCTGGGTGTTCAACGGTGTGCCGAACACGCTAGCCCTGCCCCTACCCGTTGGACAGGTCTGCCACACCGACTGAGACGGGTCAGGCAGCGCTCTCTAGACCTCCGGAGAGTCGCCCTCGTCCTCGGGAAGCGGCCGGAGCGATCGCAGGTCGCTCACCGATCCGGGGCCGGCACGCCGCGAGTCGGGGTCGGAGTCGTCGTCCGGGACCGACCCCAGGAACGCCAGCGCCGCCTCGTGCAGGTGCCCGTTGGACGCCAGCGCGTTGCCGCCGAACGGACCGTCGGTGCCGTCCAGCGAGCTGAAGCGGCCGCCGGCCTCGCGCACGATCACGTCGAGCGCGGCCATGTCGTAGACCTCCAGCTCGGGCTCGGCGGCCAGGTCGACCGCACCCTCCGCGAGCAGCATGTAGGACCAGAAGTCGCCGTACGCGCGGGTGCGCCAGCAGCGGCGCGACAGCGACAGGAAGTCGTCGAGCCGGCCGCGCTCCTCCCAGCCGTGCAGCGAGGCGTAGGACAGCGACGCGTCCTCCAGCCGGCGTACGTCGGAGACCTGGCAGCGGGTCGCCTTGAGCAGCGACCGCCCGGTCCACGCGCCGTTGCCCGTGGACGCCCACCAGCGCCGCTGCAGCTGGGGCGCCGACACCACGCCGAGCACGACCTCGTCGTCGACGACCAGGGAGATCAGGGTGGCCCAGACCGGCACGCCCCGCACGAAGTTCTTCGTGCCGTCGATCGGGTCGACCACCCAGCGCCGCTGGCTGTGACCCGACGACCCGTGCTCCTCGCCGGTGACCGCGTCGCGGGAGCGCACGCGCGACAGGGTGCGCCGGATGCTCTCCTCGACGCCCTTGTCGGCGTCGGTGACCGGAGTCAGGTCGGGCTTGCTCATCACGTGCAGGTCGAGCGCCTTGTACCGCGTGCTGGTCAGCGAGTCGGCGTCGTCGGCCAGCACGTGGGCGAGCCGCAGATCGTCGGTGTAGTCCGTGGAGGTCGGCACGGCGCCACCCTAGGGCAAGGCTGCACCCTGTTCATTTGAACGCGACGGGGGCGTGGCCCGTGTACGAGGTCATGGAGATCAACGGACTCCCACTGCACCCCCTGGTGATCCATGCGGCGGTCATCTTCGGGCCGCTCGCGGCGCTGGCCGCGATCCTGTACGCCGTGATCCCGTCGTGGCGCGATCGGCTGCGGGTCCCGATGGTCGTCCTCGCCGTCGTCGCCGGCGGGTCGGTCGTCGCGGCGTACCTCACGGGGAACAACTTCCTGGACAGCAAGCCCGAGCTGAAGCAGCTCGCCCAGGTGCAGACCCACGAGGACCGGGCCTGGATCACCCTCTGGGTGACCCTCGGGTTCACCGTGGTCGCGATCGCCGCCGGGTTCCTGCACGAGCGCCGCGGTGCGCTCCGCGTGGGAGTCCAGAGCCTGCTGGTCGTCGCCGCCCTGGCGACGCTGGTGAGCGTGGTCCTGACCGGCGACGCCGGCGCCCGAGCGGTCTGGGGTTCCTAGGGCGCGTCCCTAGCCGCTCACCAGGTCGGCGCGCTCCGGGCCGCCAGCAGCCGCCGGAACGACTCGACCCGCTCCGGGTCCGCCTCGCCCCGAGCCACGGCCTCGTCGAGGCCGCACTCCGGCTCGTCCTCGCCGTGCGTGCAGCCGCGCGGGCACTCCTCGGTCATCTCGTCGAGGTCGGGGAACGCCTCGATCAGGTCCTCCGGCTCGACGTGGGCCAGACCGAACGAGCGGATGCCGGGCGTGTCGACGATCCATCCCTCGCCGTCCGGCAGCGCGAGCATGTACGCCGAGGTGGAGGTGTGCCGGCCGCGACCGGTGACGGCGTTGACGATCCCGACGTCCCGGAACGCGGTCGGCACGAGCGCGTTCACGAGGGTCGACTTCCCCACACCGCTGGACCCGATCAGCACGCTGGTCCGGTCGCGGAGCCGGTCGCGCACCTCGGTCAGGTCACCACCGCGCTGGGTCACCACCCACGGAACGCCGAGCGACCGGTAGGTCGAGAGCAGCGTCTCCGGGTCGGCGAGGTCGGCCTTGGTCAGGCAGAGCAGCGGCTTCATGCCGGAGACGAAGGCGGCCACCAGTGCCCGGTCGATCAACCGCGGTTGCGGTTCCGGGTCGGCCAGAGCGGTCACGATCACGAGCTGTTCGGCGTTCGCCACGATCACCCGCTCGACCGGGTCGTCGTCGTCGGCCGTCCGCCGCAGGGTGGTCAGCGCGCTCCCGGACCTCGACGATCCGCGCCAGCGAACCCTCGGCACCGGAGGTGTCGCCCACCACCCGCACCCGGTCGCCGACGACCACCCCCTTGCGGCCCAGCGGCCGCGCCTTCATCGCCATCACGGTGACGCCGTCGACGAGCAGCGTGAGGCGGCCGCGGTCGACCGTGACGACCACGCCGTCGACGGCGTCGTCGTACGTCGGGCGCTCCTTGGTGCGCGGGCGGGTACGGCGACGCGGGCGCTCGTAGTGCTCCTGGTCCTGGTCGGTGTAGCGCCCGGTCGGCCGGCTCACAGCAGGCCACTCCAGAACGCCGCGAAGTCCGGGAAGGTCTTCGCCGTGGTCGCGACGTTCTCGACCTCGACCCCGTCCACGGCGGCCCCGACGATCACGCCGGCGTGCGCCATCCGGTGGTCGGCGTAGGTGTGGAACACCCCGCCGTGCAGCCGGGACGGGCGGAACGACAGCCCGTCTGCGTGCTCGGTGACGTCGGCGCCCAGGCCGCTGAGCTCGGTCGCCAGGGCGGCGAGGCGGTCGGTCTCGTGGCCGCGGATGTGCGCGATGCCGCGCAGGTGTGAGGGCGAGTCCGCGAGCGCGCACAGCGCCGCGACGGCCGGCGCGAGCTCGCCGACGTCGTGCAGGTCGAGATCCACACCGTCGATCGAGTCCGCTCCGCGCACCCGGAGCCCGTCGGCCACGAAGTCGACCGAACATCCCATCCGCGCCAGGATCTCGCGCAACGCGTCCCCGGCCTGGGTCGTCGTGCGCGGCCAGTCGCGCACGACCACCTCGCCGCCGCTCACGGCGGCCAGCGCGAGGAACGGCGCGGCGTTCGAGAGGTCCGGCTCGATGGTGCGGTCGAGCGCGCGGATCGGGCCGGGTGCGACCGACCACCGGTTGGCGTCGGTGTCGTCGACCTCGACGCCCTGCTCGCGCAGCATTGCCACCGTCATCTCGATGTGGGGGAGCGACGGCACCGGCTTGCCGTCGTGGCGTACGTCGACGCCGTGCTCGTAGCGGGCCCCGGCGAGCAGCAGCGCGGAGACGAACTGCGAGGACGCCGAGGCGTCGATGACCACCGTGCCCCCGCGGACCGAGCCCGTCCCGTCGATCCGGAACGGCAGCGACCCGCGGCCCTCGTCGGACACCTGCACCCCGAGCGTCTGCAGCGCCGTGAGCACCTCGCCGATCGGACGCGTCCGCATGTGCGGGTCGCCGTCGAACGACACCGACCCCGTGGACAGTCCCGCCACGGGTGGCACGAACCGCATCACCGTGCCGGCCAGCCCGCAGTCGATCGCGGCGTCGCCCGCGAAGGGGCTCGGCGTCACGGTCCAGTCGTCACCGGAGGTCTCGACGGACGAGCCGAGGGCGGTGAGCGCCTGAGCCATCAGCGTGGTGTCGCGTGACCGGAGTGCGCGCCGTACGACGGACGGGCCGTCGGCGATGGCGGCCAGCACCAGGGCGCGGTTGGTGAGCGACTTGCTGCCGGGCAACGTCACCACCGCCCGCACCGGCGCGAGCGCGCGCGGAGCGGGCCAGGGCTCGGCGGTCCGGGTGGTCGTCACCCGGCAAGGCTATCGATCCGGGTTACCCGAGCCTCGCGGCCGCCAGCCGGGCCTCGCGCCTCGCGGACTGCGTCGCGTGCCTGGCCTCGCGGCGCACGTCCTTGGCCGCGCGCCGGGCCCGCCAGGCCACGCCCGGCTTGCCCTCGGTGTCGACCGCCGCGAGCAGGAGGCCACCGAGGGTGGCGAGGTTCTTGAAGAAGTGGAGCTGCTGGTTCTTCTTCTGCGTCGGGTCGGACTCCTCCCAGAACCGGTGGCCGGCCATCGTCGTCGGCACGAGCGAGGTGGCCAGCGTCGCCGCCGCCAACCGGGGCGCGTTGCCGGTCGCCAGCGCACCCGCGGCGGCGAGCTGGACAGCGGCATTGATCCGGACCAGCGTGACCGGGTCCTCGGGGACCGGCACGGTGGGGGCGAAGCGCTTCACGGCCGGGATCAGGGCGTCCGTGACGCCCGAGGCCTTGCCGGCGAGCTGGGGTGCGTTCTTCAGCGCGCTGACCGCGCCGACGAGGAAGGTCGAGGCGATCAACGGCCGGGCGATCATGCGGGTGACGGTCATGCCTCTTTCCTACCCCATGCGGGAAGGATCATGAGGAGAGGACCACGCGGGCGCTGTTGTTCGCCCGCTCCGCGTCGGCCACACCGTCGGCCGAGACGGTGAACACCAGTGCGGAGCTGCCGTCGGGGGCCGCGACCGCGGTGAAGTCGTACGTCGTCGTGGAGCCGGTGACCTGGCACGTCCCGGAGCCCACGCTCAACGGGCCGCACCGACCGTCGCCGGTCAGCTCCACCGACGGTCCCTCGCCCGCGAACGCCAGCGACGTCGACTGCTCGTCGGTCACCCCGGACACCACCACGACGACCTTGAACACCCCCGGCGCCTGGGCGGTGGCGAAGCCGGTGACGCGCAGGTCCGCCGCGGGCGGCTGGGACGGCTCGGGCGCCGGAGGCTCCTCGGCTCGGCGTCGGCTCCTGCTGTCGACGGCGACACTGCCTGCGGTGAGGTGGTGGGCGCAGCCGGCGCCACCGACGGAGGCGTCGGTCGGGTCACTGCCGAAGGACACCGGCGACGGCGTGGCCGACGGAGACGTCGGTGCGTCGTCGCGCCGGCCCTTCACGACCACCGGCGGTGGGAGCGCGGCGTCGGCCTCGGCGACGTCCGGGACCGCCACGCGAGCCTCGGCGGACGGCCGTCGGGGCGGGTCGTCGGCCGTCACCAGCACGGTGCCGCCGACGACGGCGGCCGCCGCGGCCACTCCGGCCGCGGCGCTCGCGGGCGCGTGCGAGACGACCAGGTCGCGGGCCCGGTCGACCAGGAAGAGCAGGCCGCCCTTGAGGGCGATGCCACCCGCGGCCGAGGCGACGTACGCCGCCGCCGCGCCGCCCAGCAGCACCGGCGCGATGATGCCGGCCAGGTTGGAGTTGACCTCGGTCAGCTCGAGGTAGATGGCCATGCAGCGCCGGCACTCACTGAGGTGCTCCTCGACCTTCGCGGCGTCCCGGCGGGAGATGCCGTTGCGGACGTACGCGCCGAGGTTGCGATGGGTCCAGGTGCACAGGTCGCTGTCGAGCTCCTGCACGTGCATGGTCAAGAACGCCTGCCGCAGCCCCTCGCGGGCCCGGTAGGCGAGCGCCGCGACGGAGTTGGCGCTCATGCCGAGCAGCGGCGCCACGTCGGCCGGTTTCTGTCCCTCGACCTCGGTGTGCCACAGCACCGTCTGCCAGCGCTCGGGCAGGGACGCGAAGGCGCGGGCGGCGGCGGCGTTCTCGAACCCCTCGACGGCGGTGTCGCGGAACGGGATGCCGGGATCGAACGGCTCGAGGTCGTCGGTGGTGTGCAGCCGGGAGCCGGCGCGGATCTTGTCCACGTGCAGCCGGCGTACGGCGGTGAGCAGGTAGGCGCGGAACGCGAGGTCCGGGCCGCCACCGCGCTGGAGCACCGACAGCACCTTCGCGAACGCCTCGGAGACGAGGTCGTCGGCGTCGCCCGCGGACACGAGCTGGCGGGCCAGTCGCCGCGCGGCGTCGACGTGGCGGCTGAACAGCTCGCCGTAGGCGTCGGTGTCGCCCCCGCGGACGGCCGAGATCAGCTCGGCGTCCCCGGGGTCACCGAGGCGGGGGAGCGTGGTGCTCACCCCCGCTCAACGAGCGAAAGGCAAAAAGATCACGCAAACCGCGTCATGACCCCCGACGACGCCCGTTTCTCCGGCGTACGACGGACCAGGGAGGAGTCGGCGTGGGGTTCTTCGCAACGCGAGTGAAGCCGGCTGCTCCCGCCCATCCCGAGGCACGGGCGGAACTGTCCGCGGACCTGCTGGTGGCATTGCCGCCTCGGTTCGAGGCGGTGGGGGAGGCCCTTGCCTCGGGGGTGGGCTCCGTCGATGCGTGCGCCGTTGCGGGTAGGGAGCTCGCACTGGACGGCGTACCGCTCGACGAAGCCCTGGACGGGCTGCTGGCCACCAGCAGCCTGGTCCGTGGGGGCGAGCCCGACTACGGGGACGCTCGCGCGCTGGCAGAGGCGTGGAGCGAGTCGACGCTCGAGTACCTGCACCGGCTGACCTGCGAGGACCCGGTCACGGGGCTCGCCAGCCTGGCGCACCTGCAGAGCCGGGTCTCGGAGCTGTACCGGGGACAGCTCCGGGACCGGCCCGCACCGTGGGAGTCCCACGCGCTCGTCGTGGTGGAGGTGGCCCACCCGCGGCAACCCCGTCCGATCGACACCGAGCCGTTCGCCTCCGACCTGCGCACCGCCCGGTTCGCCGAGACCGCGCGCACCGTGTTCTCCGGCCCCGACACCCTGGGCCGCCTGGGCCGGCACCGGATCGCGGTCGTCACCGTGCGCGACGAGCGCCTGGCCCAGCGGGTGACGCTGCTGCACCGGATGCTGTCGCGGCTCGAGGGTGGTGCCCGGGTCTGGATCGAGGGGCTGCCCGCCAGCAGCACCGGCGCCGCGGCCCTCCTGGGCGAGCTCGCCCACCCCTGAAACCGCCGGGTGTCCGTCGGCGCGGCTCCCGTAGCCTGACCCCATGTGCGGTCGCTACGCCTCGAGCCGGAGCCCCGATGACCTCATCGAGGAGTTCGAGATCGAGGAGATCAGGGTGCCCGCGCCCCTGGCCGCCGACTACAACGTCGCGCCGACCAAGGAGGTCTACGCCGTCGTCGAACGGCCGCCCTCCAAGGAGTCCGAGGAGCCGCCCCAGCGCCAGCTGCGGGTCCTCACCTGGGGCCTGATCCCGTCGTGGGCCAAGGATCCCTCGATCGGCAACCGGATGATCAACGCCCGGATGGAGTCGGTCGCCGAGAAGCCCGCCTACAAGCGCGCGTTCGCCGTACGCCGTTGCCTGCTGCCGGCCGACGGCTACTTCGAGTGGTACCCCACGTCCCAGAAGAACGCGAAGGGCAAGCCGCTCAAGCAGCCGTTCTTCATCCGCCCCCAGGACCACGGCACGCTGGCGATGGCGGGCTCTACGAGATCTGGCGCGACCCCACCAAGGGCGACGACGAGCCCGACCGGTTCCGCTGGACCTGCACCGTGCTGACCACCGAAGCGGAGGACGCGGTCGGCCACATCCACGACCGGATGCCGCTGATGGTCGATCGCGACAAGTGGCACGCCTGGCTCGATCCCACCGTGTCGCAGAAGGACGACCTGCTGTCGCTGCTCGTGCCGGCCGCGCCCGGCCAGCTGGAGGCCTACCCCGTCTCGACGATGGTGAGCAACGTCCGCAACAACGGCCCCGAGCTGGTGGAGCCGATCCCGCTGTCCGAGGCGATCGAGTGAGGCGCGCATGACCCACGAGTCGGTCGTCCAGACCCCGCACGGCCCCGGCCGGATGGTGACCCACCGGGCGCGGCAGCCGTCGGCGACGATGCTGCTCAGCCACGGCGCCGGAGGCGGCATCGGCGCCCGCGACCTCGAGGGCCTCTCGCACTACCTGCCCCGCAACGGGATCACCGTGGTGCTGTTCGAGCAGCCCTGGCGGGTCGCCGGACGCAAGGTGGCGACGCCTCCCGCAACGCTCGACGCCGGCCTGGTCGCGGCGGCCAAGCGGCTGCGCAGCAAGGCGCCGCTGGTGGTGGGCGGTCGCTCGGCGGGAGCGAGGTCGGCCGCGCGCTGCGCCGACCAGCTCGGCGCCGCGGGGTGCCTGGCGCTGTCGTTCCCGCTGCACCCGCCCGGCCGGCCCGAGAAGAGCCGGCTGCCCGAGCTGCAGGGGTGCTCGGTGCCGATGCTCGTGATCCAGGGGGAGAAGGACACGATGGGCCGGCCCGAGGAGTTCCCGGCCGACGTCGAGATGTGCGTCGTACCCGCGGCCGACCACGGGCTCAAGGTGCCGGCCAGCGGGCCGGTGAGCCAGGCCGAGGCGCTGGAGATCATCGTGGAGTCGACACTGGAGTGGGTGGTTCGCGAGGTGACGGGGAATCAGCAGCCGGCGTAAGGCGTTCAGACCATGTGCTCGCCGTGCTTGAACGACCCGACCGACTAGTCTGGGAGACGATGACAGACTCGCTGACCCCGGACGTCGACCCCACTGAGATCGACGTCACCACCGAGACCGAGGCGGAGCGCTCGGCGCGGTTCGAGCGCGATGCGCTGCCGTTCCTCGACCAGCTCTACTCGGCTGCGATGCGGATGACCCGCAACCCGGCCGATGCCGAGGACCTCGTGCAGGAGACGTTCGCGAAGGCGTACTCGTCGTTCCACCAGTTCCGCCCCGGCACCAACCTCAAGGCGTGGCTGTACCGGATCCTGACGAACACCTTCATCAACACCTATCGCAAGAAGCAGCGCCAGCCGCAGCAGTCGATGTCCGAGGACGTCGAGGACTGGCAGCTGGCGCGGGCCGAGTCGCACACGTCGAGCGGCCTGAAGTCCGCCGAGGCCGAGGCCCTCGAGCACCTCCCCGACTCGCAGGTCAAGGACGCGCTCCAGCGCCTGCCCGAGGAGTTCCGCCTCGCGGTCTACCTCGCCGATGTCGAAGGATTCGCCTACAAGGAGATCGCGGAGATCATGGAGACGCCGATCGGAACCGTGATGTCCCGCCTGCACCGCGGGCGGCGCCAGTTGCGCGACATGCTCTCGGACTACGTGCGCGCCAACGACCTCACCCCTGCCGGCCGGGAAGGAGCGGGCTCGTGAGCCACGACCACACCGGTGCCACTCCCGGCGAGTGCGCCGACTTCCTCGAGCAGATCGTCTACCTGATCGACAACGAGCTCGACGCCGCCGACATCGCGGCCGTCAAGGTCCACCTCGAGGCGTGCAGTCCGTGCCTGGAGCGCTACGACCTCCAGCGCACGGTCAAGGCGATCGTCGCGCGGTCGTGCTCGGAGTCGGCCCCCCAGGAGCTGCGCGAGCGGGTGCTGCTGAGGATCCGCGAGGTCCAGGTCCGGATCGTCGACAGCCCGTAGGCGGGTCGAGCGCGGCCCGTGGCGGCGAGCCGGTAGCGCCGGTCGAGCGCTGTGGACGACCCCTCGGCGCCTCTGGTCCTGGGGGTCGCAGCGCAAACGCGACGAGCCCCCGGCCAGCTGGCCGGGGGCTCGATCGTTCTGCGCTGAAGTTGTTCTGCGCTCAGGCGTTGGGGCGCTTGCCGTGGTTCGCGCCCTTCTTCTTGCGAGCGCGGCGCTTGCGGCCGGTCTTGCCCATGTCTCCTCCTGAATCCGACGTGGTCGGCCCATGAGGGCCAACCGCCATCCTCTCAAATCCGGCCCCAGCCACGAAATCGGCCATGGTTGCGGGCTGGGTTGCGGGCTGGTCCGTGGCCCGCCCCCAGGGTCATCGATTGGTCACGAACCGCACGAAATCTGTGCAAATCCTTGCGGTTGGGGACCAAACGGCAACCACCCGAGACCACCGGCGCCCGGCCCCTCACAACCGCGAGAGGAACCGCTCGGCGTCGACGACCACGCGGGTCACCTCGCCGGTGCCGATCAGCTTCCCGTTGCCCCCGACATGGCGGGCGGCGACGGTGAACCGGTGCAGCCGCCCATCGGCGTACGTCGACGACGCGGTGACCTCGACCTCCTGGCCGACCGGGCTGGCGGCCAGGTGCTCCAGGGTCATCCGGGTCCCGACGCTGGTCGCACCGTCCGACAGCGCCGGCTGGATCGCGGCGCAGGTCGCCGCCTCCCACCACGCGAGCAGCCGCGGCGTCGCGAGCACGGCGAGCGTCCCGGACCCGTCCGCGAGGGCCGTGTCGCCGTCGCCGACGGTGAAGCTGAGTGTGGCTTCCATGGTGGTCATCGTCCGTCCTCCAGCGACACCTGGAAGGCGATCAGGTGCACGCCCTCCATCGGGCTCCAGTCCCGCGAGGGGTCGCGGACGAAGCCGAGTCTTTCGTAGATGCGGTGCGCAGCCGTCATCTCGGCCAGTGTCGAGATGGCGACGCCGCGGCATCCCTCGGAACGGAACCGGTCCAGGCACATCCGTACGAGCGCCTCGCCGACGCCGCGACCCCGCACCGCCGGCGCCACCGCCAGCATCCGGAACTCACCCTCGTCCTCGCGCGCGATCTCGCGCCACGGCGACCCGGGCGGGCAGATGGTGACGGTGCCCAGCACCAGGTCATCGCGGTCGTCGGGCGTCGCCACCCACAGCTCCGCCTCGCGATCGCGCGTCTCGGCATCACGCAGGTGGTCGATGTACGCGTCGGTGGGTCCGGCCGTGAAGTCGACGTACGCATCCACCGTCAGCTCGCCGGCGATCGCGTAGTCCCAGCGCGTGGCGCGGCGGATCTTCAAGGCCATGTCACGACTCGCAGACGCACGTCAGATACCGAACGTGTTGCGCGGGTAGGCCGCGTCGACGTCGGTGATCACGTTGACGAGGTACGGCGTGTTCGCCGCGAACGCGCGGTCGAGGGCCGACCCGATCTGGCGCGGGTCCGTGACCGTCTCGCCGGCGCCGCCGAGCGCCTTGACCACGTCGTCGTACGGCGTCCGCTGGGCCAGGTCGGCCACCACGTCGTAGCCGTAGAGCATCTGCATCGGACCCTTCTCCAGGCCCCACGCGGAGTTGTTGCCCATCACCATCACCACGGGCAGGTCGTGGCGCACGAGCGTGTCCACGTCCATCAGCGAGAACCCGGCCGCGCCGTCACCGAGCAGCAGCACGACCTGCGACGACGGGCGCGCCAGCCGGGCAGCGATGGCCGAGCCGAGGCCGGCGCCGAGGCAGCCGTAGGGGCCGGGGTCGAGCCAGCCGCCGGGCCGCTTCGGCTCGACGAACTTGCCGGCGAAGCTGACGAAGTCGCCGCCGTCGCCGATCACCACGGCGTCCTCGGCCAGCCGGGGCACGAGCTCGCCGTAGATCCGCGCCGGGTGGATCGGGTCGGCTTCGGCGCTCAGGAGGGCGGCGTCGCGCTCGGCCGCCGTCTTGACCGTCGCCTGCAGGTCGTCGACCCAGGCCGACCAGTCCGGACGGCGGACCACCTGCTCGAGCGCCCCGAGCAGCCCGTCGAGCACCTGCGTCAGGTCGCCGGCGACCGAGGAGGCGAGGTCGGCATGGCCCGACACCTGGCCCGGCGAGTCGGCGATGTGCACGACCTGCGCCGGCGTGGCGCCGTCCTTGCCGCCGAAGACGCCGTACCCCAGCCGGAAGTCCAGAGGCGTCCCGACCACGATGACGAGGTCGCTGCCGCCGAGCGCCGCACCGCGGGCCTTGGTGACCAGCAGCGGGTGCCCGCCCGGTACGACGCCGCGCCCCATGCCGTTGGTGAGGGTCGGGATGCCGGCGGACTCCACGAACCGCAGCGCGGCCTCCTCGGCGCCGTCGGCCCAGACGTCGGTGCCGAGGATCAGCACCGGTCGCGACGCGGACGCGAGCAGCTCTGCGACCTCGGCGACAGCGTCGCCGTCGGGCTCCGCGCCGCGCACCCGCCCGCCCTGGGGGAGCGGGCCCGATGCGGAGTTGAAGAACTCGTCCATCGGGCACGTCGACGAACACCGGGCCGCGGTGCGGGGAGCGGGCGGTCGTGAACGCGTGGTGCATCCCGTCGAGGACGTCACCGGCGGTGTGCAGGGTGCGCGCGGACTTCGTGACCGGCGCGACGAGCGGGGTGTGGTCGATCTCCTGGAGGCTGCCGCTGCCCCACCGGTTCGCCGGCGCCCGGCCGCCCACGACGACCATCGGCGAGCCAGCGAACTGGGCCTGGGCGATCGCGCTGACGCCGTTGGTGACACCCGGTCCGGCGGTCAGCACGGCGAGCCCGGGGACCCGGGTCAGCTTGCCGGTGGCCTCGGCGGCGAACGCCGCCGTCTGCTCGTGACGCACGTCGAGGAGCCGCATCGGCGGGTCGGCCTTGACCGCGCCGTCGTACATCGGGAAGACGTGTGCGCCCGAGAGCGTGAACATCGTCTCGACTCCGTGCGCCCGGGCGACGGCGACCGCGAGCTCACCGGAATGCCCGGACATGCCCGACTCGTCGGTCGTGCTGTCGGCGTCCTCGGGCGTGGCTGCGGCTTCGCTCATGCCCGCATGTTACTCGCAGGTATTCGACCGCCGACAGGCCGGTCAGTCGCCCTGGGAGGTGAGGAAGAAGGGGTTGGTCCGCTTCAGCGCGTCGACCAGCACCAGCAGCAGGTCGGAGCGTACGTCGGGTGGTCGCGGCGCGAGCGCGAGCTGCAGGTAGAGCGCCCGGAGGAAGGCCTCCGGGTTGCCCCGGACGACGAAGGGGTCGCGCCCTCCGGCCCGGCCACGCGCGGCCGCGGTCAGCCGGGCGATCCACGGCTCGATCACCCGCAGCGGCACCAGGTTGCGACGCAGGACCGCCATCGTGGCGTGGGCGATCCGGTCCGGCTCGCCCGCGGTGAAGACCGCCTCGACCGGGACGGTGAGCCGGTCGCCGAGCACGTCGAGCAGCACGGTGAGCTCGTTGGTGCCGAGGTGGGGCGAGTTCGCCAGCGCGGCGATCGCGTCGGCGCCGTGCGCGATGGCGTGCGCCCATCCCTTGCCCGGGACGAACCCGCGCAGGTCGCGCTCGCGGAGGTACCACGTGGAGACGCGGTCGCCCCACTCGAGGATCTTCGTGGCCGGGAGAAGGCCCGCGGCGTTGTCGCGGGCCATGCACTCACCGAGGATCAGGACCGAGAAGCTGCGCCGGAAGACCGAGTCGGTCTCCTGCTCGCCGAGGCCGACGGTGAGCCCGGCGGCCATGCCGTCGCCGAGGCCGGAGAGCAGGTCGTCGTAGACGCCCCGGTCGGTCCAGGTGGCCAGCGCGGGGTAGGCGGTGCCGTCACGGAGCTGGGGGTCGGTGGAGCCGAGCATCCGGGTCAGCTCGGCGGTCAGGTCGTCGAGCGGTCGGTCGGACGGAACCCCGAAGTCGTCCTCCACCACTTGCTTCCAGTACGACCCCGACATGTTGCCCATCCTGCCAAACGGCGCCCAGCGCCGCGACGCGCGGTCTCACGCCTACCCTTGCCAACGTGCCGTCCCTCACCGAGCTGGTCCGGAGCCACACGGACCTTGACGCCGAGGACGTCGCCTGGCTGCAGCTCTTGCAGGCGGACTGGCAGATCATCGCGGATCTTTCGTTCGCCGACCTGGTGCTCTGGTTGCCCGATCGCGAGGGAAGCGGCTTCTGGGCCGGGGGCCAGATGCGACCGACCACCGGCCCCACGGCGTACGTCGACGACATCGTCGGCACGTTCATCCCGACCGGCCGCCGCCCCCTCCTGGACGCGGCGTACACGCAGGGCCGGCTGGTGCGCGAGGGCGACCCGGAGTGGCGCGACGAGGTCCCGGTGCGGGTCGAGACGATCCCGGTCCGGCGCGGCGGCCGGGTGATCGCCGTGGTCGCCCGCAACACCAACCTGCTCGGCGTACGCACCCCGAGCCGGCTGGAGCTGTCCTACCTGCAGACGGCGGCCGAGCTGACCCAGATGATCGCGTCCGGCCACTTCCCCGCGCCCGGTGACCGCAGCGACCACGCCGACTCGCCACGGGTGGGGGACGGGTTCGTCCGCATCGACGCCGACGGCCGGGTCGTGTACGCCAGCCCCAACGCACTCTCGGTCTTCCGGCGGCTGGGCCTCTCCGGAGACCTGGCCGGGCTGGTGCTGGCCGACGTGACCCGCGAGCTCGTGCCGCCGCGGCGCCGCCCCGACGAGGAGATCCTGAGCGCGGTGCTCGGCGGCCGGGCACACCGTGACACGGAGCTGGGAGGCGAGGCGACGTCGTTGATCGTCCGCTCGATCCCGCTGCGGACCCAGGCCGCGCACCTCGGCGCGCTGGTGCTGGTCCGCGACGTCACCGACCTGCGCCGGCGCGACCGCGAGCTGGTCACCAAGGAGGCCACGATCCGCGAGATCCACCACCGGGTGAAGAACAACCTGCAGACGGTGGCCGCCCTGCTCCGTCTCCAGGCCCGCCGGATCGACGCGCCGCAGGCCAAGGCCGCGCTCGAGGAGGCGGTACGCCGGGTCGGCTCGATCGCGATCGTCCACGAGACCCTGAGCCAGTCGGTCGAGGAGGAGGTCGACTTCGACGAGATCGCCGACCGGCTGGGCGCGATGGTGACCGAGGTCAGCGCGGTCGGCGAACGGGTGCGGGTCCGCCGCGACGGCTCGTTCGGGGTGGTGCGCTCCGAGACGGCGACCGCGCTCGCGATGGTGCTCACGGAGGTCCTGCAGAACGCCGTCGAGCACGGGTACGCCGCCGACGGGGCGGGCGGGACCATCGTGGTCGGCGTACGCGAGCTCGTCGGCCGGCTGCACGTCACCGTCGAGGACGACGGGTGTGGGCTGCCCGAGGGCTTCGAGCTGGACGGGTCGACGAGCCTCGGCCTGTCGATCGTGCGGACCCTCGTGGAGTCGGAGCTCGGCGGTCAGCTGGGCGTCGGTCCCGTGCCTGCAGGCTCCGGGACGCGGGTGGAGCTGGACCTGCCGGTGGAGTGAGTCAGGCGGTCGAGCGGACCCGCGCGCGAGCGTTGCGGCGCTTCAGCGCGCGACGCTCGTCCTCGCTCAGACCGCCCCAGACGCCGTGGTCCTGACCAGCCTCGAGCGCCCACGCGAGGCACTGCTCGCGCACCTCGCAACGACGGCACACCTGCTTGGCCTCCTCGATCTGGAGGATGGCCGGACCGGTGTTGCCGATCGGGAAGAACAGCTCCGGGTCCTCGTCGAGGCACGCGGAACGGTGGCGCCAATCCATGGCTGAGGGATCCCTCATTTCTACGCTGGGTGAAGTCGATGGGCGATCTCGTGGGCGTGCCTAGTGAAGGCGTTCACGAGCGCACGACAAGACTGACAAGAATTGGATCGTGAAACAACCCCCGACGCTGGTCACATTCGTCACAACTAGAGTGGGAATGTGAGCCTGACACTGCGGGAAACGCCGCCGCCCCTGGTGGTGGCGGCGTCGCTGGCCGCCGTCGAGGGCCTGGTGATGGTGCTGCTCGCGGTGCTGGAGGTCGGGAATCTGGCGTCCAACCGGCTCACGATGGGGCTGACCACCTCGCTCTTCTTCGCGGTGTACGGCGTCGGTCTGCTGTTCTGTGCCTGGCAGGTGACCCGGGGGCAGTCCTGGGCGCGCAGCCCGCTCGTGCTGGCCCAGCTGCTGCAGCTGGGGGTCGCGTGGAGCTTCCGGGGCGGTGACACGACGTGGGTGGCGATCGCCCTGGCCGTGGTGGCCGTCGTGACGCTCGCCGGTTTCCTGCACCCGCAGAGCATCGACGCCCTGTCCGATGAGCACGAGCGTTCGTCCTGACTGCCGAGACACGACCCGCGCGTACCCCCTCGACACCCGCTCAATCGGGGTGAACGCGGGTGCCGGCTGACGGAACCGGTTTCAGGATCCTCAGAGCCGGGTCAGCGGGACTCCTCGAGGGACTTCCGCAGCTCCTCGAGGGTCCGGTTGAGCAACCGGGAGACGTGCATCTGGGAGACGCCGATCTCCTCGGCGATCTGGGACTGGGTCATGTTCTTGAAGAACCGCAGCAGCAGGATCTTCTTCTCGCGGGGCTCGAGCCGGTCGAGGAGCGGCTTGATCGACTCCCGGATCTCGACGTGCTCGAGGTTCTCGTCGTCGACGCCGAGCGCGTCGAGCATGGTGGCGGCGCCGCCGTCGTCGTTGTCGTCGCTGGCATCGAGGCTGAGGGTCGAGTAGGCGTTGCTGGACTCGATGCCCTCGACGATCTCCTCCATCGTGCAGCCGATGGTCTCGGCCAGCTCGCGCGGCGTCGGGGAACGGCCGAGGGACTGGGTCAGCTCCGCGCTCGCCGTACCGATCTGCATCCGCAGCTCCTGCAGCCGGCGCGGCACCCGGATCGCCCAGCCCTTGTCGCGGAAGTAGCGCTTGATCTCGCCGATGATGGTCGGGGTGGCGTACGTCGAGAACTCCACGCCGCGATCGGAGTCGAACCGGTCGATGGACTTGATCAGCCCGATGGTGCCGACCTGGACGAGGTCCTCGAACGGCTCGCCGCGGTTGCGGAAGCGTCGGGCGCAGTGCTCGACCAGGGGGAGGTGGAGGTGGACGAGCCCGTCGCGGGCCACCGTGCGGGAGGCGGGCGACGTCGAGTCGTCGCGGAACTGCACGAACAGCTCGGCGCTGCGTGCGCGCGTGATCTCCACCCCGGTTGGAGGCGCGTCGCCCGGCGAGCCGTCGTCGCGCATGATGTCGGGCGGCACGTCAGAGCCCGGCTCCGACAGGTTGCATCGTGAGACTGACCGAGAACCGGTCACCCTCGGACTGCGCCTCGGCGCTGGTGGCGAGGGTGCTGAGCACCTGCCAGGCGAAGCTGTCGAAGTCGGGGTGGACGGTCTCGGCGGAGGTGACCTCGACCTTCACGGTCAGCTCGCCGGGCGTGAGGTAGAACAGGCACAGCAGGTCCGAGCCCGCGCTCGCCTCGGGGAGCACCATCGCGCTCGCCTCGCCGACCGCGATCCGCAGGTCCTCGATGTCGTCGATCGGGAAGTCCAGCCGCGCAGCCAGCCCGGCGGTGGTCGTCCGCAACACCGAGACGTAGGCGCTGTCTGCGGGGAGGCGCAGTTCGACATCCGCGCGGAGACCGTCGTTCTCGGTGGCTGCCATCTGGCCGTCGCCCTTCGTCGGGGAGAGTGTTGGACAGACACTAGTGGTGTCCGCCCTCCGGGTGGAGTACCCGCAGCCTGTCCGCACATGTGACACGAGGACACGGCACCGCCCCGGCGGGGGGCCGGGGCGGTGCCTGTCTCTGTGTGGTGGTGGGTGTGGTGGTGGGTGTCAGGCGCGCGGCGTGTTCCGGGTTCCGCAGGAGCTGCAGAAGTTGGTCCCGGTCTCCATGCCCTCACCGCAGGTGGTGCAGTACACCGCCGTGGGTGCCTTCACCGCGACCCCGCCACCCGAGCCCTGCGGCTGGGGAGCCGGAGCAGTGGGCGCGAACCCGGCGGGCACCGGGGCGTACGCCGGCTGCGGAGCCTGCGGCTGACCGAACTGCGGCTGGGCCTGGGCGGGGACCGCCGGGGCCGGTGCCGGAGCCATGGCCACCGCGGTGGCGGTGCGCTTGGTACGGGCGCGGCGCAGCAGCAGGATCAGCGCGGTGAGACCGCCGAGGATCGCGACCACGATGCCGCCCGCGAGAGCGATCCAGCCAGCCCAGCTGGTGTCCGAGCCGCTCTCCTCGGCCGGGGGAGCGGGGAGCTCCTTGGCCTTGTCGAGGTAGGTCTCGGCCAGGCCGTTGGCCGGCTGCTCCTCGAGCACCTTCTCCAGCGAGGAGATCGCGGTCTCGCGGTCGCCGTTGAAGAACGCACGGATGCCGTCGCGGTAGGTCTGCGTGGTCTCCGAGACGACGTTCTCGACGCCGGCGCTGTCCATGAGCTCCTGGATCCGCTCGGACGGGACGGCGTAGTTGAACGGCTCGCCGACGAAGTGGGAGCTGTTCACGCCGATCACGTGACCCTCCGCGTCGACCGTCGGCCCACCGGACATGCCGCCCGACAGCTCGGCGGACAGCTGGAAGACCGAGAGCAGGCCGTCGGCCACGGTCTTGATCGAGCTCACGTTGCCGGCGTCGAACGTCGGGGTGAGGTCCACGTCGGTGTAGTTGCCGATGATCGCCGGGTAGCCGACCGCGATGACGGCCGAGTTGATCTCCACGTCGGAGGTGTCGGCGAGCTCGATGGCGTTCAGCTCGGTCTCGTCGACCTTGAGCAGCGCGCCGTCACCCTCGTTGAAGCCCTGGTAGGCGAGCACGCGGGCCGGCTTCTGCTTGAGCACGTCGACGCCCGAGACCGACGCTCCCCACGAGACCTTGACGACGCTGTCGACCTTGTTCTTGCGGACCTGCCCGTTGCTGAGCGTGTCGATCCGGTAGTCGCCGACGACGTCCTCGGAGGTGAGGAAGTAGGAGTTGGTGTAGTAGTTCGTCAGCGCCCAGTCGGCGGCCTGCTGCCGGAGCGCGTCCTTGCCGCCCGTCGGGTCGACGCAGTGGCCGGCCGTGGCGACGTACCCGTCCGGGTTCACGACGAAGCCGGTGCACTGCATGGTCACGGTGAACGGCTTGTCGCGGAGATACTGCTTGTTGTACGTGTCGTAGATGTAGCCGGACCACGTGATCGTCTCGTAGACGACCGACGGCTGTACGAGCGGCGCGACCTGGGTGTTGTCCACCGCCGTCGAGGTCGTGGCCGGCTGGTCGTCGGTCTTGGTGGAGGTGCCGTCGGCGGACGCCGGTGCGGCGACGGCCAGCGAGGCGGCGGCGAGTGCGGCGGCCGCGGCAAGGGTGCGGCCGGCGATGGTGCGGGAGTTCCTGGTCATGGTTCTTTTCCTGCTCGGGTTGGGTGGGTGTTGCGGGGCGACCAGGACTCTGACGGCGGCCGCTTGGCGGCGGCTTGGCACTGACTTGCGGTCCACCTAGGGAGCGGTGGGGCCGGTTTTGTAAACCCGCTGTAACACCGGCTTGGGAGACTCGCCGCGTGAAGTTCACACCCTCCGACTCCGAGAAGCTGTTGCTCGCCGTCGCCGGCATGGTCGCCCGCGACCGCCACTCCCGCGGGGTCAGGCTCAACCACCCCGAGACCGTCGCCCTCCTGTCCACGTGGGTGATCGAGCGGGCGCGCGAGGGCGCGACGGTCGCCGAGCTGATGGAACAGGGGCAGTCGGTGCTGGGCCCCGACGACGTGATGGAGGGCGTGGCCGACATGCTCCACGACGTCCAGGTGGAGGCGACCTTCCCCGACGGCCGCAAGCTCGTGACGCTGCACCACCCGGTCCACGCGGCCGGGCCGGGACCCGGTCCGGGAGCCGTCCGCACGGGACCGGGGGTCGTCGGGCTCAACACCGACCGGACCGCCGAGGAGCGGCTCACGCTCGTGGTGGTGAACACCGGCGACCGGCCGGTCCAGATCGGCTCGCACCTCCACCTCCCCGACGCCAACGCGGCGCTCGACTTCGACCGGCAGGCCGCGCACGGCTTCCGGCTCGACATCCCGGCGGGGACGTCCCAGCGCTTCGAGCCGGGTGCTTCGCGCGAGGTGGCGGCGGTCGCCCTCCGCGGCAACCGGCGGGTGCCCGGGCTGCAGCTGGGCCGGGTCGGAGACCTCGATGGCTGAGCTCTCGCGGGCGGCGTACGCCGCGCTGTACGGCCCGACGGCCGGCGACCAGGTGCGGCTCGGGGACACCGACCTGTGGATCGAGGTCGAACGCGACCTCACCGTCGGCGGTGAGGAGGTCGTGTTCGGTGGCGGCAAGTCCGTCCGCGAGTCGATGGGGCAGGGCGTGACCACGCGGGAGGCGGGCGCGCTCGACACGGTCATCACCAACGCGCTCGTCCTGGACTGGTGGGGGATCGTCCGCGCCGACGTCGGCATCCGCGACGGCGTGATCGTGGCGCTGGGCCGGGCCGGCAACCCCGACATCGCCGACGGCGTCCACCCCGACCTGCACATCGGGCCGTCGACCGACGTGATCGCGGGCGAGGGCCGGATCCTCACGGCCGGCGCCATCGACTCGCACGTCCACCTGCTGTCGCCGTCCCAGGTGCACGAGGCGCTCGCCACCGGGATCACCACCATCGTCGGCGGCGGCACCGGCCCCAGCGAGGGCTCGAAGGCGACCACGGTGACGCCCGGGTCGTGGCACCTGCGGGCCATCCACCGGGCGCTGGACCCGCTGCCGGTCAACGTCCTGCTGCTGGCCAAGGGCAACACGGTCAGCGCCGACGGCCTGGCCGAGCAGGCACTGGGCGGCGCCGCGGGCTACAAGGTGCACGAGGACTGGGGCTCGACACCCGCCGCCATCGATGCGGCGCTGCGGGCCGCGGACGACTGGGGCCTCCAGGTCGCCCTGCACTCCGACAGCCTCAACGAGGCGGGGTTCGTCGAGTCCACGGTGCGCGCGATCGGCGGTCGGTCGATCCACGCCTTCCACGTCGAGGGCGCGGGCGGCGGCCACGCCCCGGACATCCTGTCCCTGGCGGGCCTCCCGCACGTGATCCCCGGGTCGACCAACCCGACGCTGCCGCACACGGTCAACACCGTGGCCGAGCACCTCGACATGCTCATGGTCTGTCACCACCTGAGCCCGGACGTCCCCGAGGACCTGGCCTTCGCCGAGTCGCGGATCCGGGCCACGACGATCGCGGCCGAGGACGTCCTGCACGACATGGGCGCCATCTCGATCACCTCCTCCGACGCGCAGGCGATGGGCCGGATCGGCGAGGTGGTCACCCGGACCTGGCAGGTCGCGCACGTGATGAAGGCCCGGCGCGGTCCGCTCGGCGGGTCGCTGCCGGCCGACAACGAACGTGCCCGGCGGTACGTCGCCAAGTACACGATCAACCCCGCCGTCGCGCACGGCGTCGACCACGTCCTCGGCTCGGTCGAGGCGGGCAAGATGGCCGACCTCACCCTGTGGGACCCGCGGTTCTTCGGTGTCCGGCCGGCGCTGGTCATCAAGGGCGGCGCCATCGCCTGGGCGGCGCTGGGCGACCCGAACGCGTCGATCCCGACGCCGCAGCCGGTGCTGATGCGGCCGTCGTTCGGCGACACCACGGGCGCCGACCACGCCGTCACGTTCGTGTCTCCGGCCGCGCTGGACGACGGGATCGCCGACCGGCTCGGCCTGCGCCGGCGGCTGCTCGGGGTGCGGCCCACCCGCGAGGTCGGCAAGGCACAGATGCGCAACAACGACACGCTGCCCGTGATCGACATCGACCCCGAGACGTTCGCCATCGCGATCGACGGCGACCCGGTCGAGCCCGCACCGGCCGCCCGCCTGCCGCTGGCCCAGCTCTACTCGATGTTCTGAGCCTCGATGTCCACCTCACCCGACGTCGTCGCGCTGATGCTGGCCGACGCCCGCCTGCCCACCGGCGGCCACACCCAGTCGGGCGGGCTCGAGGCGGCGGTGCGTGCCGGCCTCGCGGACGAGGGTCGCCGCCTCGGCGACGTCGCGGCGTACGCCCGCGATCGGCTGCGCACGCTGGTCCGGGTCGAGGCGGGCACGGCCGTCGTGGCGCGAGCCCTGACCATCGCCGGCGGGTCGCCGCGAGACGTGGAGCCGGCCTGGGCGGCCCGGACGCCGAGCCAGGAGCTGCGGGCGGTCTCGCGGCGACAGGGCCGCGCGTGGCTGCGGCTCGCCGGCCGGGTCTGGCCGGAGACCCTCGACCACCTGCCGGCCGACACCGAGGTGCCGAGGGCGGTCGTCGTCGGCGTGGTCGGCGCGGTGACCGGGCTGGACGCGGCGCAGGTCGCCCGGCTGGTGGCGTACGACGACGCCCAGACGGTCGTCGCCGCCTCGCTGAAGCTGCTGCCGGTCGACCCCGTCGATGCGGCCGGCTGGCTGGCGGGGCTGCACGACGACATGGAACGGCTCGTCGCCGACGTGTCCGGCCTGACCCGGCCCGACGACCTGCCCGCCGACGGGGCGCCGTACGTCGATGCCCTTGCCCAGCAGCACGCCACCGAGAGGATGCGTCTCTTCCATGCCTGACACCCGTTCGTTCCGCCTCGGAGTCGCCGGCCCGGTCGGCACCGGCAAGAGCTCGCTCATCGCGACCGTCTGCCGGACCCTCGCCGGCGAGCTCGAGCTGGGCGTCGTCACCAACGACATCTACACCGACGAGGACGCGCGGTTCCTGCGCTCCGAGGGGGTGCTCGACGCCGACCGGATCCGCGCGGTCGAGACCGGCGCCTGTCCGCACACCGCGATCCGCGACGACGTCACCCCGAACCTGATCGCTGTCGAGACGCTCGAGGCCGACCACGCGCCGCTCGACGTGGTGCTGGTGGAGTCCGGCGGCGACAACCTGACGGCCACGTTCTCGCCCGCGCTCGTGGACGCCCAGGTGTTCGTGCTCGACGTCGCCGGCGGTGGCGACGTGGCACGCAAGGGCGGTCCCGGGATCGCCCGGGCCGACCTGCTCGTCGTGAACAAGACCGACCTCGCGCCGTACGTCGGCGTCGACGTGCCGCGGATGGTGGCGGACGCCGCAGCGGCTCGGGCAGGCCGCCCGGTGCTGGCCCTGTCGCGGCAGGACCCGGAGTCGGTGGCTCGCCTGGCGGACTGGGTGCGGGGCCTGGTCGCCGAGGCACGCGCCGGCCGGCACACGCCCGTCGACCCGGGGCCGATGGCCCCGCACACCCATCGGCCAGGTCATGACCACGACCACGCGCATTGAGGTGACGGCCGGCGACGGTGTGCCGCGCTGCCGGCTGAGCGCGGGCCCGCTGGCGGTCCGGCGGCTGTCGGTGGCCGATCCCGGCTCCGTCCGCGTGGCGCTGGTCGCCGCGGGTGCCCTGCTGCTGGCCGGGGACGAGGTGCGGATCGAGGTGGCCGTCGACGGCCCGGTCACCGTCGAGGTCGTCGAGACAGCGGGCACCGTCGCCTACGACATGCGCGGTGGCCGCGCCCGCTGGGACGTGTACGTCGAGCTGACCGGCGGGGCTCGGATTGCGTGGCACGGCGAGCCGTTCGTCGTGGCCGGTGGTGCGAGCGTCGATCGGTCCACCACGGGTCTCGTGGGTGCCGGGTCGGTGCTGGCCCTGCGCGAGACGCTGGTGTTCGGTCGGGCCGGCGAGGTGGGGGGAGCGCTGCGCACCCGCACCCGGATCGACCTCGGAGGGGTGCCGGCGCTCGCCGAGGACCTCGACCTGTCTCCTGCGGGTCGAGCACGGTGGACGACGATGCGGGGGCAGCGGTGTCTCGACACGGTCACCACCGTGGGCGCCCGGCTGCCCGACGAACGGCTCACGCTCCAGGCGGAGCTGGAGGCGTCGGTGGCCCGGTCCCTGAGCGACGAGGCACACCGCAGCACGATGGCCGGCGTCTGGTCCGCCGCCCGGGCCGCGGTCGCGCCTAGGATCCCCGCATGACCGACTGGGCCCAGCTGTACCGCGACCACGTCGACGCCGTCGGCGCGCTCGCGAGCGACCTGACCGACGACGAGCTGGCCACCGTCGTGCCGGCCACGCCCGCCTGGACCGTGCGCGAGGTGATCGCCCATCTCGCGGGCGTCCCGGCCGACATCCTCAGCGGCCGGATGGACGGCGCACCGTCACCGCAATGGAGCGCCCGGCACGTCTCCGAGCGGATCGGGCTCCCGGTCGACGCCCTGGTCGCGGAGCTCCGCGACAGCGCCGACGCGGTGGCGGCCTCGGTGGAGGGTACCGACCGGCCCGCCACGGTCTGGAACATCGTGGTCCACCACGCCGACCTGCACGAGGCGCTCGGCCGCGGGGAGATGGCGGCCCCGATGTGGCAGCCGGTCCTCGACGGGGTGGCGCCGTACAAGCTCGGCGAGCAGGCGGTCACCGTGTACGCCGGCGACGCGGCGTACGGCGGGGGCGGCCCGGAGGTCACCGTGCCGCCGTACGAGCTGTTCCGGGCGCTGTTCTCGCGCCGATCCCGCAGCCAGATCGCCGCCTGGGCGGGCGATGCGGTCGACCCCGACCAGGTCTGCGTCTTCGGCGCGCGGGACGACGACCAGCCGGTGCCCTGACCCGGACTCGCGACGGTCAGCGGAGGCCGTCGATCTGGACGGCCTCCTTCGGCACATCGCGGGCCAGGACCACGAACGTCTTCTCGGGCGCGTTCGCCATGCCGGCGAGACGCTCACCGATCACATTCTCGTGGCTGCGCTCGGCGTCGGGGTCGGTGTAGCGGAGGGCGATCGTGCCGTCGCCCTGTGAGACCACGAGCTCCACGCGGACCACGCGGGAGTCGGGCCCGACGACCAGGTCGCCGACAGCGATCTGGTCAGCACGCAGAATCTCGGTCATGAGCCTCAGCGTAGGGGTGCCGGCCGGGCCGGTCGAGCAGAACGCCGCCCCGGTTCCGACGGAACCGGGGCGGCGCGCTTGAGACAAGAAGGTCTGAGCCTGCTCAGCCCTTCTTGGTCTCCTTGTAGTTCCGCTCCGGTGACTGCCGGTGGTTGTCGGGGACCTCCGCCCCTTGCCTGCATGAACGCTGTTTCAGACCGGTGAGAATCGGTGACCGTCGGTGGACGTCCTGCGGACTCCCGACACCTCCCAAGCGGCCCCGGCCGGTGCGCAAATCACCGACCAGGGCCTAGGAACAACGTCCCCAAGGAGGACGAAGAACCATGACTGAATCATCCCCATCGAGCAGAGCGCCGCGGCCATGCAGGCCGAGTTCTGCGACTCGAAGATCGAGGACGTTGACGCCGCGATCCGGCGGAAGCTCGGCCTCCGGCCGTTCTTGTACTCGGAGCGGTCCGACTCCGACAAGCGTCTCCACCCCGACACTCGGCCCTGTTCGTCGTGGTGCTGGTCGCCCAGTCCGGCGACGAGTACGGGCACGAGGTGCACTGGGACCACCCCACGGTCGCGGTTCACTCGCTCGAGGATCAGCCGCACGTGGTGCCACCTCAGGTGGACTCCGTGGGGCCGTCGACCCGTCCGGAGGTTTCGTCTCACCCTTTCGGACCACATTGTCGACTGGCGGTAGCGTGTGCCGATCCGCCCCCAAGCCAGTCACTTGGCGGTGCGGTCCGCGACGCCTGCCGCAGTCACCCCCTGCAGCGCGGCGGGCGTGACGCAGTAAGGTCCGGTATCCGTTAGCTTAGCGACGACATCGTGTCGAATTCCGCCCACACCGACTTGGCGCCGGAAAGCGCCGTCCTTCACGCCCCAGGTTGACGGCTCAGTGTGTTCACTAATGCTGGAGCCCGCGACCAACTGTGTCCAGAACGTGCGCCACCACGAGCACGGGCCGGCTAGGCGATCCATCGAACACCTCGAGCACCACCGACCCTTCGGATCCCTGCAAGGGTCACTGTGAACGCCGGAGTTTGGCATGCACCAGTGCGTTCGTCGCAAGCTCGCTGACGACCAGCTGGAGGTCATCCACTAGATGCCCCAGATTGTGGTCTCGCAGATGAACGGCGACGAAGACGCGAGCGCTGGACGCGCTGCTCGCGTCACCGGGAAGTTCTGTCTGATGCGACCACTGCGCGGTCACTAGCCCCTCCCATCCCAACTTCGGGCTATGCCGGGCGGGGTCTAGGCGCGACATCAAGTTGTCTCAACAGGTTACCCGCGATCGGGTCGACCGAGCCGAGAAGTTTCCGCCTATCCTGACTCCACGCGGGAACGTCGCGCGGGGTCGCCGATTATCAGGAGATCCCATGCCCCAGACCCACATCTACCGGGCCGGTAGCGAGCCAAACGTCGAGAGGCGCAACACCCAAAGCCGCAAGCGGACGGCGAAGGAGATCGTGGCCCCACTGCAACAACGGAACTCGCCAGATCGCCAACGAGGTCAAGCCGTGCCGTGATCCGAGCAGTTGACGACGCCGAGCCCCGTGGGTCCTGCGTAAGTCCCCAGGTTGGGAGGTCTCACCGCTGGCCTCACAGGGCGCCGGCGTGCTCAAGCCGTCGGGGACGCGGCGAGAGTCTCTATTGCTGGCGGCGTAGGCTCGTGTACAACGAGAGGCGCCCCCATGGCTAGCCGCGAATCACATGCCCTGCAGGGACTATCTCGGGCGCTGAGCACCGCGCGGGCCGATGTGAAGCGTGCTCGACACGGACCCCGCACACCGGGGATACCGGCGGCCGTGGCAGAGCAGAGGCGATTGCTGGCGGCGCTGGAGTCCTTCACAGAAGCCCTGGATCACCAAGGGAGCCCGGTGCCGTACCAGCTGCACAGCGAGCTAGCGATGTATCGCGCAATGTTCAACATCAGGCGGACCCGCTGATGTCAAGCCGCCCCGACATGGTGCTGTTGTCGTGACAAACCGCAATGGGTTTCCATGACGCGCACCAGGGGTAGCGTTTTGCTATGCGAGGAGACGGTCCTCGGCTCGATGCATCCTCTGACCGCGCGCGGATAGCCCAGGCGATGGGCATGTTGATGGAGCTGTTCGGGCTCGGCGCGCTTCGGGCGCTCGCCCTCTTGTACTTCCTGTCCTGGGCGAAGTTGCTCCGCCCGTCCAGCGCTGCGCGTGAGTTGGTCGAGCGCTGGCCCGCGACCGCTTAGCCATCCGCTTGGGCCGCGCGCAGCATCTCGGCGCAGTCTTCTTCTTTCCGGCGCACGGGCGTCGCTTGCCCCCACATGGCCTCGAGAGGTGCCCGCCCGGCCGGGCGTCTCCCCTGCCGACCGGGCGGACACTTCTCTTACATCGACAGAGCCGCCCCTGGCATGAGCGCTCCTCGGCTCTACGCTGCGTCTGAGGGGTCGTCGATCACAGGAGGTCACGACCCCCATGCCCCAGCCCCGCATCTACCGTCCTGGCAGCGAGCCTGACGTCGAGGTGCTGGTCGACGGGACATGGCACCGCGGAGGGCTCCGCATGTGGCAGCCAGACAGACGACGGGTGGGTCGCACAGGTTCGCTCCGCCGGGGAGTCGGCGAGAGGTACCTGGGGTCGTTCCCGGGTGACCGGGTGCGTCCGGATGAGCGTCGATAGCCATCGCAGCGGCACCACAGCGATCTGGCGGTCGTCGTGGACGAGCTGGCGGCCTACCTTGCCGCGTACCCGCATGAGGGGCCCTTGTTCGTCGACGAGCTCGGCGAACCCCTGCCGTATTGGCGCTGGAAGAAGCTGCTTGCTGCGGCGACTGATGAAGCCGGCGTCGATCTGACCGCACACGGCTTCCGGCACTTCTTCGCCTCGGCGCTGATCGCCGGGGGAGCGTCGGTGAAGCAGGTGCAGACGGTGCTCGGGCACTCCTCGGCCGTGATCACGCTGCGGACCTACGCGCACCTGTGGCCCGGAGACGACGACAGGGTCCGGGACGTGGCGGACGCCGCTCTCAGTCCGCTTGCGGACTCCCTGCGGACTGAGGCGGCGTCCAACGAGTGAAGTGCCTGCTCAGAGGCCTGTGGAGCGCGTCAGCCCTTCTTGGTCTCCCAGAAGATCTCGGCGATCTCGTCGATCTTGGCCAGCAGCTGGTCGGCAACCCCGGCGTCCATCTCTGCCTTGGTGCCGCCGCCTCCGCCCGCGAGCTTCGTGGCCTCGTTGACCAGCGTGTGCAGCTGGGGGTACTTCTCGAAGTGCGGCGGCTTGAAGTAGTCGGTCCACAGCACCCACAGGTGGTGCTTGACCAGCTCGGCACGCTGCTCCTTGATCAGGACGGCGCGGGTCCGGAAGTCGGGGTCGTCGTTGTCGGCCACCTTGCCGATGATCGCCTTGATCGACTCGGCCTCGATCCGGGCCTGTGCCGGGTCGTAGACACCGCACGGCAGGTCGCAGTGGGCCGACACGTCGACGGTGGGGGCGAACAGTTTCGCGAACATCCGTGGGTCCTCTCGGGTGGGGAACTCGGTCACGGCTGCGACACTACTCCGCGTGCCGCGCCGGTCTGATGGAGGAGTTCCGTACCCCGGTCATCGGCGCCCATTCGGCCTCGCCCGCGTCCACGGCGACTCCATGCGACCGGGGCTGGCGCCGGGCGATCGCCTGCTCGTGCGGTACGGCGCGGTGGCGCGGCCGGGCGCGCTGGTGCTGGCCCGCTTCGCCGACGGGACCCTCGCGGTCAAGCGTGCCGTGGAGCGGCGTACGAGCCGGACCGGAGAGCCGGCCTGGTGGCTGCTCAGCGACAACGCCGGGGCCGGCGTTGACTCCCGGCACCGTGGCCCCGTGGCCGACGACGACGTGCTCGCCGTCGTCGTGGCGCGGGTGTGGCCGCGACCGCGACGGCTGTGAGCGTCCTCACGAGCAGTCCGCATCGTCGGACCACGGGTCGTCGCCGGTGGCCGCTGTGCAAGACTCCGAAGCCGGGGCTGACGGCCGCTACAGACGGAGGGTGATGGTGACGACCTCGGACGGCGACGGCGCAGGACACCCGTTCGCCGGCGACCCGGTGTTCGACCTGCACGTCGGCGGCAAGCTGGAGACGGTGTCGACGGTGCCGGTGACCGGCAGCGAGGAGCTCTCGCTCGCCTACACGCCGGGCGTGGCCCGCGTGTGCACGGCGATCGCCGAGGATCCCACGCTCACCCAGCACTACACCTGGGTGCCCAACACCGTCGGGATCATCACCGACGGCACCGCCGTGCTCGGGCTGGGCGACATCGGCCCGGCCGCCGCGATGCCGGTGATGGAGGGCAAGGCCGTCCTGTTCAAGCAGTTCGGTGGCGTGGACGCCGTACCGATCTGCCTCGACACCACCGACGTCGAGCAGATCATCGAGACGGTCGTGCGGCTGGCGCCCAGCTTCGGCGGCATCAACCTCGAGGACATCTCCGCGCCGCGCTGCTTCGAGATCGAGGACCGGCTCAAGGACCTGCTCTCGATCCCGGTGTTCCACGACGACCAGCACGGCACCGCCGTCGTCGCGCTCGCCGCGCTGCAGAACGCGCTCCTGCTCACGGGCCGCGACCCCGGCTCCACCCGGGTGGTGATCTCGGGCGCCGGCGCGGCCGGCGTCGCCGTCGCCCGCATCCTGCTCGAGGCGGGTGTCCGCGACCTCGCGGTCCTCGACCGGCGCGGGGTGCTCACCTCCCAGCGGCACGACCTCACGCCGGTCAAGGAGGCCATCGCCCGCGACACCGCCGACCACTCCGGCCGCTCCGGCTCGCTGGCCGACGTGATGCAGGGCGCCGACGTCTACATCGGCGTCTCGGGCGGCACGGTCCCGGAGGAGGTCGTCGCGTCCATGGCCGACGACGCGATCATCTTCGGCCTGGCCAACCCCAACCCCGAGGTGCACCCCGAGGTTGCCCACAAGTACGCACGCGTCGTGGCCACCGGCCGCTCGGACTTCCCGAACCAGATCAACAACGTGCTCGCCTTCCCCGGCATCTTCCGGGGCGCGTTCGACGTCCACGCCACTGCGATCACGGAGGGGATGAAGCTCGCCGCCGCCAACGCCCTCGCGGGGCTTGTGGGCGACGACCTCACCGAGGAGCTGATCATCCCGTCGCCGTTCGACCCCCGCGTCGGTACGGCGGTCTCGACGGCCGTCGCCGAGGCCGCGCGCGCCGACGGCGTCGCCCGTCGCTAGCGTGGGGACCATGTTCGCCGTCTACGCCGAGTCCTTCTCCTCCGACGACCCGTTGTCCGGCCTGGTGGTCGGCGAGCGGCCCGACCCGGAGGCGCCCGACGGCTGGGCGACCGTGACCGTCAAGGCCGCGGCGCTGAACCATCACGACCTCTGGTCGCTGCGCGGGGTCGGCCTGAAGGAAGAGCAGCTGCCGATGATCCTCGGCTGCGACGCGGCCGGCCTCGACGAGGACGGCAACGAGGTCGTCGTGCACGCGGTGATCAGCGATCCGGGCTGGACCGGCGCCGACGAGACCTTCGACCCCAAGCGCTCGCTGCTCTCCGAGCGCCACCAGGGAACGTTCGCCGACCGGGTGGTCGTGCCGCGCGCGAACGTGATCCCGAAGCCGGCCAGCCTCTCGTTCGAGGAGGCCGCCTGCCTGCCGACCGCCTGGCTGACGGCGTACCGCATGCTCTTCACCCAGGGCGGCCTCAAGGCCGGCGACACCGTGCTCGTCCAGGGCGCCGGCGGCGGCGTGGCCACCGCGCTGATCACCCTCGCCCGCGCCGGCGGCCTCAAGGTGCTGGCGACCAGCCGTGACGAGGGCAAGCGCAAGCGGGCGCTCGACATCGGCGCCCACGACGTCTTCGAGTCCGGCGAGCGGCTGCCGGTCAAGGTCGACGCCGTCATGGAGACGGTCGGCCGGGCGACCTGGTCGCACTCGATCCGGTCGCTGCGCCCCGGGGGCACGATCGTCACCAGCGGCACGACGTCCGGACCCAAGCTCGACGACGCCGAGCTGACCCGGATCTTCTTCCTCCAGCTGCGCGTGATCGGCTCGACCATGGGCACCCGCGCCGAGCTGGCCGCCCTGATGAACCTGTTCGACGCCAGCGGTGCGCGGCCGTTGATCGACCGCGCGCTGCCGATGGAGGACGCCCGCGACGGCTTCGCCGCCATGGCCGACGGCGACGTCTTCGGGAAGGTCGTCTTCACTCGATGACGCACCTGATCACCGGCGCCGGCTCGGGCATCGGCGCCGCCCTCGCGCGGGTCCTGCACGAACGCGGCGACGACCTGCTGCTGGTGGCGCGCAGCGACGAGCGGGCCGCCGAGCTGCGCGAGGAGTTCGTCGGGGCCGAGACCGTCGTCGCCGACCTCGAGGACTCTGCGGCGCTGGAACGCGCGCTGGCGGCCGACTCGCTGCCCGCGCGGCTCGACTCGCTGGTGCACGCGGCCGGGTACGTCGACCTGCAGCCGGTCGCCGACTTCGACCTCGGCTCCTGGCAGCGCCAGCTCGCGGTCAACCTCACGGCGGCGGCGTTGCTGGCCCGGGCCACCCTGCCGGCGCTGCGAGCCGCCGGCGGGACGGTCGTGCTGGTCAACTCGGGCGCCGGACTGGCCGCGCACCCGGAGTGGTCGGCGTACGCCGCCTCCAAGTTCGGCCTGCGTGCCCTCGCCGACTCCCTGCGCGGCGAGGAGGCCGGCAACGGCGTCCGCGTCACCTCGGTCTTCCCCGGCCGCACCGCCACCCCGATGCAGGAGAAGGTGCACGAGCAGGAGGGCAAGGCGTACGACGCCGGCGACTGGAGCACGCCCGAGACCGTCGCCGCGTCGATCCTGCACGTGCTCGACCTGCCGGCCGACTCCGTCGTACCGGAGCTGGTCGTCCGCCCGCGCCCGCGCTAGGGCCGCGACACAACTGCCCCAGCAGCACCATCGGGGAGGCACTTCTGTCACTTGTCAGGGGTTGCAACCCCCGACAAGTGACAGGTTCCCCGGCCAGCCGGGGATCGCAACGGGCCGGGCCGTCAGGGCGCGGAGCGCCAGTTCAGGGCGCCGATCAGGACCATCCGGAGCTGGGTGCGGGCACGGTCGACGATCCGCTCCTCGGCGTCGGGGAGGGACGCGAGGATCCGTTCGGCGGTCGCGACCACCTGGCTGACGATCAGGTTGGAGAGCACCTGGAGGTCCTCCGACGACCACGGCTCGATGCCGGGGATCCGGGCCAGGTCCATCGCCAGCTCGCGTTCGCACAGCTCGATCTCGTGCGCGATCGCCTCCCGGACGACGAGCGGCCCGGCGGCACGTTCCCGGGCGATGAACTGGAAGTGGTCGCGCTGCGCGTGCACGTGCTCGACGAGGACCTGCAGGGAGCTGTCGATGATGTCGTCGAACGCCGGCCCGTTGCGGCGTACGTCGCGGAGCATGGCGCGCAGGGACACGAAAGACTCGTCGACCAGCGCCAGCCCGAGCTGGTCGATCGAGTCGAAGTGCCGGTAGAACGCCGTGGGCACGATCCCGACCTGCTTGGCCACCTGTCGCAGCGACAGCGCCGCGAGGGTGCCGTCGCGCGAGAGCTCCAGCGCGGCGTCGAGGATGGCCCGGCGGGTGCGCTCCTTGCGCTCACCGCGAGTCTCCGGGCGAAGCTCGGCCGGCTGGGTCATGCCCCGCATGCTACGGATCGGCACAGCGGCGGTCGGGGAGCCCGGTCCCACGATCCGGCCCCGGGTTCGCCACGGGCGGGGACCGGCCCGACCATGGTGGCCATGGGCAACGACCACCTGAGCAGGAACGAGATCCGCAAGGACGCCGTGCAGGACACGGTCCAGGCCGCGGCCGGCACGGTCGGCCAGGTGGCCTCGATCGTCACCACGGCCGTCCGCGACGTCGCCGGCGTGCTGGGCGGGTTCGCCACCGAGATCTTCGAGATCCGCGACTCCGCCCGACGGGCCTCCGCCGACCAGGTCTCCGACCACGATCGCCGACCCCGGCACGGCGCGGCCCCGAAGACGTCGGCTGAGAGGGGTTTAGACTGGTGGTCTAGACCAGTGGTTCGGGTCACTGGACACCGGGCAGTACATCGTCGGGGGCCAGACCGATCCGGCGACGAAGAGGACGTGCCATGGACGACAAGATGCTTGTCTTCCACTTCGACTCGGGCACCTGCACGCTCACCTTCAACGGTGTGATCGATCGCGGGTCGATGCCCGAGGTGCTCCAGGAGATCCAGCGGGCCTACCGCCGTACGGCGTGCCGCCTGACCCTCGACCTCAGCCAGGCCCAGGGCCTGCCGCCCCACCTGATGGGCGTGCTCGTGCACATCTGCAACACCGAGTTCCCGGGCACGTTCGTGCGCCCGCCGGCCCCGCAGCGGCTGGCGAAGATCGCCTGACCCGGCTCAGCCGAAGCTCATCCGGAACCCCGCCATCCGGAACGACGCGAGCTGCCGCGCACCGGCCAGCCACGCCAGCGGGCCGTCCGGGTGGAACTCCCAGCGACCGCGGCAGGGGAGCGTCTTCGACGACCCCTGGAGGGTGGCGGTGCGGTCCTGCCCGGCGGTGTCGTCGATCCCCGGCTGCCAGGTGCCGCCCTTGAACGGCACCCGCGGCGCCGCCTTCGAGACGTCGGAGAAGGACGCGCTCGCGACGGGCACCCGCTCCCGCGACGCCGACCACGAGGTACGCGACAACGGTCCGGTGTGGCCGGTCTCGAAGGTGAAGTCGCACAGGCCCTTCGGGATCGCCCAGAGCGAGCGGCCGCCGGCGACGGACGCGGGGGAGTCGACCCAGATGTCCACGATCTCGACCCTGCGGCCGTGCTCGTCGGTCTTCACCGGCCGCGCGACGAGCAGCTCGGAGTAGGTCAGCTCGCTGCCGGGCTCGTAGCTCACGAAGGCGGCGCCGTACACCCCGGCGGTACGGCGCTCGTCGACGTCCTCGCCCAGCCGGAACAGCGACAGCCAGAGCTGCCCCTGCATCTGCCACGGCGCGGCGGGGTAGTCGACGTCGGGTCGGTCGGAGAAGGACGGGGCGTCCGAGCGCTCGGTCATGCCGGGAGACTAACCCGCTCCCGCCTCAGTCCTCCGGGTCGTCCAGCCGCGCCAGCCAGGTGGCCAGCCGTTCCACGGCGGTCTCGAACTCGGGATGGGTGTCGGTGAACTCCTGGAGCCGCTCGGCGAGCCACGCGAGGGTGACCTCCTCGTCGCCGCGCCGCTTCTGCAGCTCCTCGATCCCGCGATCGGTGAAGTACATCAGTAGTCGTTGCCGGTGACCCGATGGTCCAGGGGGGCGAAGGCACGGTCGAGCAACGCCTTCTGCTCCTCCATGTGCCGCTTGACGGTGCCGACCGACGGCGACGACGACGACGGCCGCGTCACCGGCTCGACGGGCACGTCGATCGCCGGCCAGGCGTTGAGCGCGTAGTGCGGCCACGGCCCCATGTTGCGCGCCTCGTCCTGCACCCAGCGGACCGCCTTGAGGTTCGGGAAGCGCCCGATGTAGTCGTTGATCTCCTCGGTCGGGCGGGGGTAGAGGCGCTCGAGGCGCCCGATCGCGAACCGGCTGGCGTCCTCCCGCTTGCCGCGCTCGACCGACAGGTCCCAGGTCACCCGGCCCGAGCACAGGAGCAGCGTGTCGACTGCGTCGGTGTCGACCTGGTCGTCGGTGATCAGCGGCCGGAACTCACCGGAGGTGAAGTCGCCGGGCTGCGAGGCGGCCTCCTTGCGCTTGAGCATCGACTTGGGCGTGAACACGACCAGCGGCCGGTGGTCCTCGCCGAGCGAGTGCTGCCGCAGCAGGTGGAAGTACGACGCCGGCGTGGACGGCTGCGCCACCACGAAGGCCTCGTCGGCCGCCATCGACAAGAACCGCTCGATCCGCGCCGAGGAGTGGTCGGGACCCTGCCCCTCGTAGCCGTGCGGGAGCAGCATGACGACGCCCGACTGCTGGCGCCACTTGGTCTCACCGGCGGTGATGAACTCGTCGATCACCGTCTGGGCGCCGTTGACGAAGTCGCCGAACTGCGCCTCCCACAGCACCAGGGCGTCCGGCCGCGCGACGGAGTAGCCGTACTCGAACCCGAGGGCGGCGTACTCGGACAGCAGCGAGTCGTAGACGTAGAACTTCGCCTGGTCCTCGGTGAGGTTGGACAGCGGCGTCCACTCGTCGGCGTTGGTGCGGTCGATGATCGTGGCGAACCGGCTGACGAACGTGCCGCGGCGCGAGTCCTGGCCGGCCAGCCGGACCGGGCGACCGGCCATCAGCAGCGAGCCGAACGCGAGGATCTCGCCGGTGCCCCAGTCGATCGGGCCGTCGGTGATCGCGGCCGCGCGGCGCTGCAGCTGCGGCATCACCTTCGGGTGGACGGTGAAGCCGTCGGGCGGCGTGACGTAGGCGTCGGAGATCCGCTTGAGGACCTCCTGGCTGACGGCGGTGCTGGCCGCCCCCGCCGACTTCTCGGGGTAGTCGGGCACGGTGGTCCACTCGCTCGGCGCCTCGGCGCTGGCCTCGCGGACCTCGGTGAACACCCGCTCCAGCTGCTGCTGGTAGTCCTTGAGGACCTGCTCGGCCTCCTCGAGCGTGATGTCGCCACGCCCGATGAGCGACTCGGTGTAGAGCTTGCGCACGGAGCGCTTCTGCTCGATCAGGTCGTACATCAACGGCTGGGTGTACGACGGGTCGTCGCCCTCGTTGTGGCCGCGACGGCGGTAGCAGACCAGGTCGATGACGACGTCCTTGTTGAAGGCCTGGCGGTACTCGAACGCCAGCCGGGCCACCCGGATGCACGCCTCGGGGTCGTCGCCGTTCACGTGGAAGATCGGCGCCTGCACCATGCGCGCGACGTCGGTGCAGTACAGCGAGGAGCGCGACGAGCCGGGCGACGTGGTGAAGCCGACCTGGTTGTTGACGACGAGGTGGATGGTGCCGCCGGTGCGGTAGCCGCGCAGCTGCGAGAGGTTGAGCGTCTCGGCCACGACACCCTGGCCGGCGAACGCCGCGTCGCCGTGCACGAGCAGCGGCATCACGGGGTACTCGTTGCCCCGGTTCAACACGTCCTGCTTGGCGCGGGCGATGCCCTCGAGGACCGGGTCGACCGCCTCGAGGTGGCTCGGGTTCGCGGCCACGGAGACCTTGATCTTGTCGCCGGACCCGGCGACGAACTCGCCCTCCGCACCGAGGTGGTACTTCACGTCGCCGGAGCCCTGGACCGTGCGCGGGTCGATGTTGCCCTCGAACTCGCGGAAGATCTGGGAGTACTTCTTGCCGACGATGTTGGCCAGCACGTTCAGGCGGCCGCGGTGGGCCATGCCGATGGTGACCTCGTCGAGACCGATCTCGGCGGCGGCCTCGCAGATCTCGTCGATCACCGGAACGGTGGTCTCGCCGCCCTCGAGGCTGAACCGCTTCTGGCCGACGAACTTCGTCTGCAGGAACGTCTCGAACGCCTCGGCCTGGTTGAGCTTCAGCAGGATCCGCAGCTGCTCCTCGCGCGGCGGCTTGCTGTGCGGCTGCTCGACCCGCTCCTGGATCCAGCGGCGCTGCTCGGGATCCATGATGTGCATGTACTCGATGCCGGTGGTGCGGCAGTAGGAGTCACGCAGGATGCCGAGGATCTGCCGCAGCTTCATGAAGCGGCGGCCCTCGCCGCCGAACGACCCGGTGGCGAACTCGCGGTCGAGGTCCCACAGGGTCAGGCCGTGCGTCTCCACCTCGAGGTCGGGGTGGCTGCGCTGGCGGTACTCCAGCGGGTCGGTGTCGGCCATCATGTGCCCGCGCACGCGGTAGGCGTGGATCAGCTCGAGGATCCGGGCCTGCTTGCTGATCTCGTCGTCGTGGGAGGTCGCGATGTCCTGCGCCCAGCGGATCGGCTCGTAGGGGATGCGCAGGGACCGGAAGATCTCGTCGTAGAAGTCGCCCTCGCCGAGCAGCAGCCGGTGGACGCGACGCAGGAAGTCGCCGGACTGGGCGCCCTGGATGATGCGGTGGTCGTACGTCGAGGTCAGCGTCATCACCCGGCTGATCGCGTTGCGGGCGATCGCGTCCTCGCTGGCGCCCTGCCAGCCCGGGGGGTACTCCATCGCGCCGACGCCGATGATCGCGCCCTGGCCCTTCATCAGGCGCGGCACCGAGTGGTTGGTGCCGATGGTGCCGGGGTTGGTCAGCGAGATGGTGGTGCCCTGGAAGTCCTCGACGGTGAGCTTGGCGTCGCGGGCCTTGCGCACGATGTCCTCGTACGCCGTCCAGAACGCCGCGAAGTCCATCGTCTCGGCGCCCTTGATCGACGGCACCAGCAGCTGGCGGGTGCCGTCCTTCTTCTGCATGTCGATGGCGAGGCCGAGGTTGATGTGGGCCGGCTGGACCAGCGTGGGCTTGCTCTCGACGGTGTCGAAGGCGACGTTCATCTCGGGCATCGCCTTGAGCGCCTTGATCAGGGCGTAGCCGATGAGGTGGGTGAACGACACCTTGCCACCGCGGGCGCGGGCGAGGTGGTTGTTGATGACGGTGCGGTTGTCCCACAGCAGCTTGACGGGCACGCTGCGCACCGACGTCGCGGTCGGGACCTCCAGCGAGGCGTCCATGTTCTGCACCGTGCGGGCCGGGGCACCTCGCAGCGGGACCAGCGTGGGCTGGTCGCTGGCGGCGGCCGGCGCCGCGGGACGCGGGTCCTTCGCGACCGGGCTGCTGGTGCCGGTGGCCGGCTCCGCCGCGGCCGAGGCCGGCCGCGGCTTGGCGACCGGCGTCGGTCCGTCCTGGCCGGACTTCTGCTCGGGCTGCTTCGGCTCGGCCTTCGCGGGCTCGGCCTTCTTCGGCTCAGTCTTCTTGGGCTCGGGCTGCTTGGCCTCGCCTGCTTCGACTCGGCCTGCTTGGACTCGGCGGGCTTCTCCTGCGGCTTCTCGGCCGTCTTCGTGGAGGCCTGCTGGCCACCGGCGGTGGACCCGGAGGGGGCCTTTTCGTCGGTGGTGGTGCCCGGCGTACCGTTGCTCCCTGCTGCGCCGTTGGCCTGGAAGTACTTCACCCATTCGGGCGCAACGCTTCCCGGGTCCTTCTGGTACTGGTCGTACATCTCGTCGACGAGCCATTCGTTGGCTCCGAAGTCGGGAGAGTGGGATTCAGACTGAGGGCCTGAGTGCTGCGGCACGGTGTGGTTCGCCTCTTCCGGTACGCGCGCGGTGTGGGAGTGAGTACAGACATCAAGGCTAGTCGCACACGCAACCAAATGCGCACCGGAGGGGTGGCATTCGGGCACGGTGTAACCAGACCGACATGACAGGGAGATCCGACACGATGAGACTGCCCCGCAGACCGGCCCGTGCCGGCGCCGCGGCGCTGCTGTGCCTCGCGCTCGCGGCGACCTCCTGCAGCGGCGACGAGGAGAAGCCCGAGCCGCCCGAGTCGCAGTCCACCGCGACGGGTTCGGCGTTCGACATCGAGACGGTGGCGAGCGTCGGGCAGGTCGCCGGCCGCCTGCCCAAGAAGGAGCAGCAGCGGTTGACCGACCGGGTGACCCAGGCCACCCAGCGCTGGTTCAACGCGGCATACATAGCCGGGGAGTACCCACGCAAGAACTTCTCGAACGCGTTCCCGGGATTCACCCGGGCCGCGCGGGCCGAGGCGAGCCGCGACCGCAACCTGATGAGCAACGCTGGCGTCGGCCAGCGGATCACCGACGGTCACGCCCACCCGTAGCCGGATCTGGATCGACGTGCTGTCGCCGTCCAAGCGGGCGGTCGGGGTGACGGCGAGGTTCGAGCTGCGCTTCCGGACCGAGGGCGACTACGCCAGGAACGTCGTGGTGCGCGGCCGGCTGCTGATGACGCACGGCAAGTCCGGGTGGCAGATCTTCGGGTACGACGTGTCGAAGGCGGACCGGTGATGAGGGCGGTCATGAGGAAGGCGGAGATGAACCCACGACGTATCCGGAGGTCGGCGCGCGTCCTGCGCACGCTCGCCCTGGTGGCCGTGCTGGCCGTGGCGGCCCTGGTGGTCCCCGGCTCCAGCGTGCGTACGCCGGACGCCGAGCTGGTCAAGCTGCACACCGCGGAGGGCGTCGATGCCGGCGGGGACGTGATCTGGATCCTCGCGGTCGGCTCGGACGCCCGCCCGGGGCAGAACATGCTCCGCTCGCGCGGTGACGCGCTCCAGCTGATCGGCATGAACACCCGCACCGGCGCCGCCTCGGCGCTCGGCATCCCGCGCGACTCGTGGGTGGGCATCCCCGGTCACGGCTCCAACCGGGTCAACGCGGCGCTGTACTTCGGTGGGCCCGAGCTGCTCGGGCGCACGGTCGGCAACCTGGTCGGGGTGCAGCCGGACTACGTCTTCGTCACCCGCTTCCCGTTCTTCGAGGCGATGATCAACGAGATCGGCGGCATCGACGTGCGCAACCCGCGCCCGTTCGCCGACGAGTACCTGAAGCCGAAGGGCTTCAAGGCCGGCAAGATCCACCTCGGCCCGCACGACGCGCATGCGTTCTCGCGGATCCGCAAGAGCCTCGCCGCCGGCGACTTCGACAGGTCCGCCAACCAGCAGCGGGTGCTGCGCGGCATCCAGGCCCGGATCCGGGCCCGCGCCGACGCGCCGGGCTTCATCGAGAGAGGCGTGCTGACGGTGACCCGGCACCTGCACACCAGCCTGCCGCCGAGCGAGCTGTTCGAGCTGGCCCAGGCGGTGGCGCAGGTCAACCCGTCGAAGATCACCACCTGCGTGCTGCAGGGCGGGATCGGGAACATCGGCGGCGCCAGTGTGGTGATCCCGTCGACCGGGCAGGCCAAGCGGTTCGGCAACGAGACCCGCAAGGACGCCACGATCAAGCACTGCTGACCCGACCGGCGGTTGAGGTGCGAGCGAAGCGAGCCTCGAAACCCCGGACGTGATGCAGGGCGGTGACCAGGCGGTCGCCGCCCTGCATCTATCACCGGGTTCGAGGCTCAGGCCGTCAGACGGCCTCGCACCTCAACCACCGACATGCGGCGCCTCCGGCAGGATTCGAACCTGCGGCACCTGGTACCGGAAACCAGTGCTCTATCCCCTGAGCTACGGAGGCCTGCGCCGACGTGGCGCGATTCGGGAGACTACCTGTCGAAACCGCCGCGAAGGAAACCGGAACCCGCCGATAGGCTTGACCGGTGACCCCCGACCAGCTCTCCACCACCATCGTCGACGTGCTCGAAGCCCTCGTGGCCGACGGCTCCGTCGGGCTGCCCGACGGGGTGCCCGCGACGGTGACGGTGGAGCGACCCCGGCAGGAGGGTCACGGCGACTACGCGACCAACGTCGCGATGCAGCTCGCCAAGAAGGCCGGCATCAACCCGCGCGACTTCGCCGGGCTGGTCCAGAAGCGGCTCGAGGCCGCCGACGGCGTGGCCGCGGTCGAGGTCGCCGGGCCGGGTTTCCTCAACATCACGATCGACGCCGGCGCCCAGGGCGAGGTGGCCGCCGAGATCGTCGCCGCCGGGGCGTCGTACGGCTCGTCGGACGCGTTCATGGGCGAGAAGATCAACCTCGAGTTCGTCTCGGCGAACCCGACCGGCCCGCTGCACCTCGGCGGCGTCCGCTGGGCGGCCGTCGGCGACGCGCTCGGTCGGGTCTTCTCGATGACCGGAGCCGAGGTCACCCGCGAGTACTACTTCAACGACCACGGCGCCCAGATCGACCGGTTCAGCCGGTCCCTGCTGGCGAGGGCCCAGGGCCGGCCGGCGCCGGAGGACGGGTACGGCGGCGACTACATCGGCGAGATCGCCGACGCGGTGATCCGGACGCGGCCCGACGTGCTCGACCTGCCCGACGACGACGCGCAGGAGGTGTTCCGCGAGGTCGGCGTCGACATGATGTTCGGCGAGGTCAAGCAGAGCCTCCACGACTTCGGGGTCGACTTCGACGTCTACTTCCACGAGGACAACCTGCACAAGAGCGGCGCCGTCGGCCGCGCCATCGAGCGGCTGACCGCGCTGGGGAACACCTACGAGAAGGACGGCGCCCTCTGGCTCGCCACCGAGCAGTTCGGCGACGACAAGGACCGGGTCATCATCAAGTCCGACGGCAAGGGGTCCTACCTGTCCGGCGACCTGGCCTACTACCTCGACAAGCGGGAGCGTGGCTTCGACAGGTGCTTCATCATGCTCGGCGCCGACCACCACGGGTACGTCGGCCGGATGATGGCGATGTGCGCGGCGTTCGGCGACGAGCCCCACGTCAACCTCGAGATCCTGATCGGGCAGATGGTCAACCTGCTCCGGGACGGCCAGCCGCTGCGGATGTCCAAGCGGGCCGGCACCGTGGTGTCGATCGACGACCTGGTCGGTGCGATCGGCGTCGACGCATCCCGTTACGCGCTGGCCCGCTACAGCTCCGACTCCACCATCGACATCGACCTCGACCTGTGGGCGACCGCCGCCAACGACAACCCGGTCTACTACGTGCAGTACGCCCACGCCCGCACCTGCCGGATGATGGAGAACGCCGCCGACCTCGGGATGTCGCTCCCCGACGGCGCCGACTTCGAGCCCGCGCTGCTCTCGCACGAGCTCGAGGGCCGGCTGTTGCGCGCGCTGGCCGAGTTCCCGCGCGTGGTGGCCAGCGCCGCCGAGCTCAGGCAGCCGCACCGGATCGCCCGCTACCTCGAGGCCACCGCCGCGGTCTTCAACAAGTGGTACGACACCCGGGAGTGCCGGATGCTGCCCCAGGGCGACGAGCCGGCCGGGCCGGTCAACCTGGCCCGCCTGGTGCTCGTTGCGGCGACCCGCACGGTCTTCGCCAACGGGCTCGGCCTGCTCGGGGTCTCCGCGCCGGAGCGGATGTGAGCCACGAAGCCGGATGGGCGCACGCACCGGGCGCCCTCAAGGGGCCGTCATGGCTGCGCCAGCCGACCGACACCAACGCCCTGGTGCCACACCTCTGGTCGACCACGGCCCACAAGGTGGATGGCCGGCTGACCGTCGGCGGGGTGGCCCTGACCGACCTGGTCCACCAGCACGGGTCACCGGCGTACGTCCTGGACGAGGCCGACTTCCGGGCCCGGGCCCGGGCGTTCCGCGACGCGTTCTCGGCGTACGACGTGTTCTATGCCGGCAAGGCGTTCCTGTGCACGACCACCGCGCGCTGGGTGGCCGAGGAGGGACTCTCCCTCGACGTCTGCAGCGGCGGCGAGCTGACCGTGGCGGAGCGGGCCGGGTTCCCCGCGGCCCGGATCGGCTTCCACGGCAACAACAAGACCCTGGGCGAGCTCGAGCGGGCGGTGGAGATCGGCGTCGGCCGGATCATCGTCGACTCCTTCGCCGAGATCGACCGGCTCGCGGCCGTGTGCCGGGAGCTCGGTCGCACCAGCAGGGTCATGGTGCGCGTGACCGCCGGCGTCGAGGCGCACACCCACGAGTACATCGCCACCGCGCACGAGGACCAGAAGTTCGGCTTCTCGATCACCTCGGGTGACGCGTTCGAGGCCGTACGCCGGATCGAGGCCACCCCGGGGCTCGAGCTGCTGGGCCTGCACTCCCACATCGGCTCCCAGATCTTCGACTCGTCCGGGTTCGAGGTCGCCGCCCGGCGGGTGCTGGCGCTGCAGGCCCGGATCTCCGACGAGCTCGGCATGACCCTGCCCGAGCTCGACCTCGGCGGCGGGTTCGGCATCGCCTACACCACCCAGGACGACCCGTCCGACCCCGCGCAGCTGGCGACGGAGATGACCAAGATCGTCGAGCACGAGTGCCGCGCCCTGGACATCCCCGAGCCGAGGCTGTCGATCGAGCCCGGTCGGGCGATCGTCGGCCCGGCGGTGTGCACCGTCTACGAGATCGGCACCGTGAAGCCGGTGGAGCTCGACGGCGGCGCGGTCCGCACCTATATCTCTGTCGACGGCGGGATGAGCGACAACATCCGCACCGCCCTCTACGACGCCGACTACTCCTGCACGCTCGCCTCCCGGCGCTCCGACGCGCCGCCGGTGCTGTCCCGGGTGGTCGGCAAGCACTGCGAGGCCGGCGACATCATCGTCAAGGACGAGTTCCTGCCCGGCGACCTCGCCCCCGGCGACCTGGTGGCGGTCCCCGGCACCGGTGCCTACTGTCGCTCGATGGCCTCCAACTACAACCACGCCCTGCGGCCACCCGTGGTCGCGGTGCGGGACGGCGTGGCACGCGTCGTCGTCCGGCGTGAGACTGAGGACGACCTGTTGGCAACCGACGTGGGAGATGTCTCGTGAACGACCGCAAGCGACTCGGTGTGGCCGTGCTGGGCTGCGGGTCGGTCGGCTCGCAGGTCGTGCGCCTGCTCGGGGAGCAGGCCGGCGACCTGGCCGCTCGCGTCGGCGCCGACGTCGAGCTGGTGGGGGTCGCCGTACGCCGGCTCGACGCGCCGCGCGAGGTCGTGGTCCCCGACGGGCTGCTCACCACCGACGCCGAGGGACTGGTGCGGCGCGACGACGTCGACCTCGTCGTCGAGGTGATCGGCGGCATCGAGCCGGCCCGCTCGCTGATCCTGGCCGCGCTCGAGAACGGTGCCTCGGTCGTGACGGCCAACAAGGCGCTGCTCGCCGAGGACGGCCCGACCCTGTTCGAGGCGGCCGACAAGGCCGGCCGCGACCTCTACTACGAGGCGGCCGTCGCCGGCGCGATCCCGATCCTGCGGCCGCTGCGCGAGTCGCTCGCGGGCGACCGGGTCACGCGGGTGCTCGGCATCGTCAACGGCACCACCAACTTCATCCTCGACAAGATGGACACCTCCGGGGCCGGGTTCTCCGAGGCGCTCCAGGAGGCCCAGGAGCTCGGGTACGCCGAGGCCGACCCGACCGCCGACATCGAGGGCTTCGACGCGGCCGCCAAGGCCGCGATCCTCGCCTCGCTCGCGTTCCACTCCCGCGTCACCGCCGCCGACGTCTACCGCGAGGGCATCTCCGAGGTGACCGCCGCCGACGTCGCGTCCGCCCGCGACATGGGCAGCGTCGTGAAGCTGCTGGCGATCTGCGAGCTCCGCGACGGATCCGTCGCCGTCCGCGTGCACCCGGCGATGATCCCGCGCACCCACCCGCTGGCCTCGGTGCGCGAGGCGTTCAACGCGGTCTTCGTCGAGTCCGAGGCGGCCGGCGAGCTGATGTTCTACGGACCGGGCGCCGGCGGCTCGCCGACGGCGTCGGCCGTGCTCGGCGACCTCGTCACCGTCGCCCGCAACCGCCTCTCCGAGACCCGCGGGGCCGGCGAGTCGGCGTACGCCGACCGGGCGCTGCTGCCGATGGGGGAGACCCGGACCCGCTACCACGTCGCGATCGACGTCGACGACCGCGCCGGCGTGCTGGCGAAGGTCGCCATGGCGTTCGCCGAGCACGACGTCTCGATCCAGACCGTCCGCCAGGAAGGCCGTGACGAGGACGCGCAGCTCGTGGTCGTCTCCCACCAGGCGAGCGACCGCCAGCTCGCCGAGACCGTCGAGAGCCTGCGCCGCATGGAGTTCGTCCGCGAGGTCACCTCGGTCATGCGCGTCGAGGGAGAGTCCGAATGAGCCAGTGGCGGGGCGTGATCGAGGAGTACCGCCCGCTGCTCGACCTCCCGCCCGAGATCCCCGCCATCACCCTGCGTGAGGGCGGCACGCCCCTCGTCCAGTCGGGCTGGCTCTCGGGTGTCTCCGGCGCCGAGGTCTGGCTCAAGGTGGAGGGCGACAACCCCACCGGCTCCTTCAAGGACCGCGGCATGACCACGGCCATCTCGGTGGCCGTGCACGACGGCGCCAAGGCCGTGGTCTGCGCGTCGACCGGCAACACGTCCGCCTCGATGGCGGCGTACGCCGCTCGTGCGGGGCTCAAGCCGCTGGTGCTGGTGCCCGAGGGCAAGATCGCCGCCGGCAAGATGGCGCAGGCGATCGTGCACGGCGCCCAGATCATCATGGTGCGCGGCAACTTCGACCACTGCCTGCAGATGGCCAAGGGGCTGTCCTGGGACTACCCCGTGGCCCTGGTCAACTCGGTCAACCCGGTCCGCCTCGAGGGGCAGAAGACCGCTGCGTTCGAGATCGTCGACTTCCTCGGCGACGCCCCCGACTTCCACTTCCTGCCGGTCGGCAACGCCGGCAACATCTCGGCGTACTGGATCGGGTGGCAGCAGTACTTCGACCTCGGCCGAGCCACCAAGAAGCCGGTGCTGCGGGGGTTCCAGGCCGAGGGGGCCGCGCCGCTGGTGACGGGCGAGCCGTTCCCCGACCCGGAGACCAAGGCGACGGCGATCCGGATCGGCAACCCGGCCTCGTGGAAGCTCGCCGAGGCGGCCCGTGACGAGTCCGGCGGCAGCTTCGCCGCCCTGAGCGACGAGCAGATCCTCGCCGCGCAGCGCGACCTGGCCGCCCACGACGGCGTCTTCGTCGAGCCCGCCTCGGCCGCGGGGATCGCCGGGCTCCTGCAGGCCCTCGCCGCGGGGGAGTCGTTCGCCGGTCGCACCATCGTGGTGACCGTGACCGGGCACGGTCTCAAGGACACGGTCACCACCCTCGAGGGATACGGCCAGATCGTCGACAACGTCGTCGACCCGGACGTCGCCGCAGCCGCGCGCGCCGCCGGGCTCGACTGACCGGGTCTCCCGATGGCGTCCTTCGTCGACGGCCCGGTCCGGGTGTCCGTACCCGCCACCTCCGCCAACCTCGGCCCGGGCTTCGACTCGCTCGGCCTCGCCCTGTCCCTGCGCGACGAGCTCGAGGCCGCCGTGACCGGCTCCGGGCTGGACGTCGAGGTGACCGGGCCCGGCGCGGACACGGTTCCCCGCGACGAGTCCCACCTCGTCGTGCGTTCCATGCGCGTGGCGTTCGCCGCCATGGACGCCGAGCCACCCGGGCTCCGGCTCTCGTGCAGCAACGTGATCCCGCACGCCCGTGGACTGGGCTCGTCGTCGGCGGCGATCGTGGCCGGGCTCTCGCTCGCCCGCGAGCTGGTCGTGGGTGGCCGGTCGCTGCTCGACGACGACGCCGTCTTCCGGCTCGCGGCCGACATCGAGGGGCATCCCGACAACGTGGCTCCGGCGTTGTTCGGCGGCTTCGTCATCTCCGGCAGCGACGCGGGCGCCTACTACGCCGTCCCCTCGCCGATCGATCCCCGGATCGGCGCGGTGGTCCTGGTGCCGCCCGACCCGGTGTCGACCGAGCTCGCCCGGGGGCTGCTCCCGACCCAGGTTCCGCATGCGGACGCCGCAGCCGACGCGGGGCGTACGGCGCTGCTCGTGGCGGCCCTGGCCGGCCAGCCGGAGCACCTGCTGCGGGCCACCCGCGACTACCTCCACCAGGAGCAGCGACGGGCAGCGATGCCGGCGTCCCTCGCCCTGGTCGACGAGCTCCGCGCCGACGGCGTGCCGGCCGTCATCTCCGGCGCCGGGCCGACGGTCCTGGCGTTCACGACGGCCCCGGACGACGCCGAGAGGTTGCTCGCCCGCTGCCCCGCCGGGTGGTCCGGACACCGGCTGGCCGTCGACGTCGACGGGGTCCGCCTCGCCTGACACCCGGTGTCGCGCCCCTGGCACAATTTCGTGAGGCGGGTGCTAATCTGTCGGTGCGCCAATGATCTCGGCGTGGCACCCAGCAGACGATGTCAGTCTCCGGATGCCCCTTTCTTCCTCAAATTCTGCGTGGGTCTCCCGCGCATCCGCTCGCCGTACTCCCGGCTGGGATTCCCCGAGCGGCGAGGAAGCCATGACCAGAAGGCCGACGGCACTCAGGCCGGATCGGCACTGATACGTGGGAAGGACCTCACGTGACGGAAACCATCGACTCCAGCACCGCCGCCTCCGGGGGCGCCGCAGAAGCAGGCGCCCCGGCAGCGAAGAAGCGCGGTGGGGGTCTGAACTCCATGCTGCTCGCCGACCTCAAGGCGATGGCCGGCGGCATGGGCATCAGCGGCGCCCGCTCCATGAAGAAGGCGCAGCTCGTCGAGGCGATCAAGGCGGCCCAGAGCGGCGGCCAGCGCTCCGAGAAGAAGCCCGAGGGCAAGACCGACACCAAGTCGGCCAGCAAGCCCGACAGCGAGCAAGTCGGCAGCAAGTCGACAGCAAGCCGACAGCAAGTCGGACAGCAAGCCCGACAACAAGCCCGACCGGGCCCAGGACCGGCAGGACGCCGGCCAGCACGACGACGACCAGCCGAACCGCGGCGACCAGAACCGCGACCGCAACCGGGAGAACCAGGGCGGTAACCGCGACCAGAACCGCGACCAGAACCGCGACCGCAACCGGGACCAGAACCGCGACCAGAACCGGGACCAGAACCGCGACCAGAACCGGGACCAGAACCGGGACCAGAACCGCGACCAGAACCGCGACCAGAACCGCGACCAGAACCGGCGACCAGAACCGCGACCAGAACCGCGACCAGAACCGCGACGACGACGCCGGGGGCAGCCGCAGCCGCAACCGGCGCCGCCGGGGCCGCGACCGGGATCGCGACCGGGACCGCGATCGCGACCGCAACCGTGGCGGCGGGCAGCGCAACGAGCCCGACACCACGATCCTCGAGGACGACGTCCTGGTGCCCGCCGCGGGCATCCTCGACGTCCTCGACAACTACGCCTTCGTCCGCACCAGCGGCTACCTCCCCGGCTCCGAGGACGTCTACGTCTCGTTGTCGATGGTCCGCAAGTACGGCCTGCGCCGAGGTGACGCCATCGTCGGCCAGGTGCGCCAGCCCCGAGAGGGCGAGCGCAAGGAGAAGTTCAACCCGATGGTGCGCATCGACAGCGTCAACGGCGCGGACCCCGACGCGGCCACGGCGCGCGTCGAGTTCGCGAAGCTCACCCCGCTCTACCCCAGCGAACGGCTCCGCCTCGAGACCGAGCAGGGCAACCTGATCGGTCGCGTGATCGACATCGCGGCACCCATCGGCAAGGGACAGCGTGGCCTGATCGTCTCGCCCAGCAAGGCCGGCAAGACGATGATCATGCAGTCGATCGCCAACTCGATCACGACGAACAACCCCGAGTGCCACCTGATGGTCGTGCTCGTCGACGAGCGTCCCGAGGAGGTCACCGACTTCGAGCGCTCGGTCAAGGGCGAGGTCATCTCCTCGACGTTCGACCGTCCGGCGAGCGACCACACGACCGTCGCGGAGCTCGCGATCGAGCGCGCCAAGCGACTCGTCGAGCTCGGCCACGACGTCGTGGTGCTGCTCGACGGCATCACCCGCCTCGGCCGCGCGTACAACCTCGCGGCTCCCGCCAGCGGCCGGATCCTGTCCGGCGGTGTCGACTCGGCGGCGCTCTACCCGCCGAAGCGGTTCTTCGGCGCCGCCCGCAACATCGAGAACGGCGGCTCGCTCACCATCCTCGCGACCGCGCTCATCGAGAGCGGCTCGAAGATGGACGAGGTGATCTTCGAGGAGTTCAAGGGCACCGGCAACATGGAGATCCGGCTGCGCCGCGACTTCGCCGACAAGCGCCTGTTCCCCGCGATCGACGCCGTCCAGTCCGGCACCCGCCGCGAGGAGCTGCTCATGTCGAAGGACGAGCTGGCGGTCGTGTGGAAGCTGCGCCGGGTTCTCTCCGGGCTCGACGGGCAGCAGGCTCTCGAGCTGCTGCTCGAGCGCCTGAAGAAGTCCGCAGAGCAACATCGAGTTCCTGATGCAGGTGCAGAAGACCACGCCGAGCGCGCCGGGCAAGGACGACTGACCGGCGTCACAGGCCCGACCCGAGAAGCCGGGCGGCACCGAGCGGCCCGACTTCTCTCCAGTACGTCGCAGTGCGGCTAGGCTGCGCACCAGTAGGTGCAGCACCGGAAGGGGCAACCGTGGCAAGGATCCTCGTCGCCGACGACGACGTCGACATCCGCGAGCTCGTCGAGTTCAAGCTGTCGACGATGGGGCACGACATCGTCGCCGTCTCCGACGGTGCCGCTGCGATCGACGCCTGCAAGGCCGAGCGTCCCGACCTGGCGGTCCTCGACGTGATGATGCCCGGGGTGTCCGGGCTCGACGCGATCCGCGTGATCCGTTCCGACCCCGCGCTCGCCGACCTGCCGGTGATCCTGCTGACCGCCCGGGCCCAGGAGTCCGACGTCGAGACGGGCTTCGACTCCGGAGCCGACGACTACATCACCAAGCCGTTCAGTCCGAGGGAGCTGGCATCGAGGGTTCAGGCCCTCTTGTCGCGCTCAGGCTGACCCAGGCGGCGTGATTTCCGTCGTGCGGTGCGGGGTGGAATACTTGACCGCTGGTTCCGGTTCACGCTTTGTCGCAGGTCGCGGCGAGCGACCCGGCGACTGAGAGGACACCATGAAGAAGGACATCCACCCGGACTACACCGTCACCGAGGTCACGTGCACCTGTGGCGCGAAGTTCACCACGCGCAGCACTTCCGCGAACGGCGTCATCCACGCCGACGTGTGCTCGCAGTGCCACCCGTTCTACACCGGCAAGCAGAAGATCCTCGACACCGGCGGCCGTGTGGCCCGGTTCGAGGCGCGCTATGCCAAGAAGGCCGCCGAGAAGAAGGCCCCCGCAGACAAGTAGCTGTCTCCAGGCGCCGGTCGCCCGCATCAGCGGGAGGCCGGCGCCTCTCATTTGCCCCGACCACCCGCCCACCGATCCAGCCCAGTCCAGGAGCGCCGATGTTCGAGGCCGTCGAAGGGCTCGTCGCCGAGCATGCCGAGCTCGAGCGACAGCTCGGCGCGCCCGAGACGCACGCCGACGCGCGGCTGGCGAAGCGGCTGAACCAGCGCTACGCGCAGCTGTCGTCGATCATCGGCGCCTGGCGGGAGTGGCAGCGGCTCGGCGACGACGTCGAAGCCGCCCGCGAGCTCGTCGCCGAGGACCCCGCGTTCGGCGACGAGGCTGCCGCGCTCGCCGACCGCCGGGTCACCGCCGAGGAGCGGCTGCGCCACCTGCTGCTGCCGCGCGACCCGGCCGACGACAAGGACGCCATCCTGGAGGTGAAGTCCGGGGAGGGCGGCGAGGAGTCCGCGCTGTTCGCGGCCGACCTGCTCCGCATGTACACCCGGTACGCCGAGACGCGCGGCTGGAAGGTCGAGGTGCTGGACGCCACCGAGTCGGACCTGGGCGGCTACAAGTCGGTGACGGTTGCCGTGAAGGCCAAGGGCACGCCGGATCCCGGGGAGGCGCCGTACGCCCAGCTGAAGTTCGAGGGCGGGGTGCACCGGGTGCAGCGGGTGCCGGTGACGGAGTCCCAGGGCCGGGTGCACACCAGTGCCGCGGGCGTCCTGGTGCTCCCCGAGGCCGAGCAGGTCGACGTGACCATCGACGAGAACGACCTGCGCATCGACGTCTTCCGCAGCAGCGGACCGGGCGGACAGAGCGTGAACACCACCGACTCCGCGGTCCGGATCACGCACCTGCCCACCGGCATCGTGGTGAGCTGCCAGAACGAGAAGAGCCAGCTGCAGAACAAGGAGCAGGCGCTCCGGATCCTGCGCGCGCGGCTGCTGGCGGCCGCGCAGGAGGAGGCCGACGCGGAGGCGAGCCAGGCCCGCCGGAGCCAGGTCCGGACCGTCGACAGGTCCGAGCGGATCCGCACCTACAACTACCCCGAGAACCGGATCTCCGACCACCGCACCGGCTACAAGGCCCACAACCTCGACCAGGTGCTCGGCGGTGACCTGCAGCCGGTGATCGACTCCTGCGCCGACGCCGACGTCAACGCCCGGCTCGAGGCGCTGGACCATTGACCGCGCGCCGTGACGTGCTGTCGGGTGCGACGGCGCTGTTGCGCGGGGCCGGCGTCGAGAGTCCCGAGCACGACGCCGCCGAGCTCCTCGCGCACGTCCTCGGCACCACCCGGGCGCGGCTGGTCCTGGTCGACGACGTACCCCTCGAGGCGCTCTCTGAGTACGACGAGCTGCTCACCCGCCGCGCCGCACGCGAGCCGCTCCAGCACCTGACCGGCGTCGCCCACTTCCGCCATGTCGAGCTGTTCGTCGGCCGCGGGGTGTTCGTCCCGCGCCCGGAGACCGAGCTGCTGGCGGGATGGGCGGTCGACCGGGCCCGCGAGCTGGAACGGCCGGTCGTCGTCGACCTGTGCGCCGGTTCGGGAGCCATCGCCAAGGCGGTCGCCGACGAGGTCCCGGGCGCCCGCGTCCACGCCGTCGAGCTGGACCCCGCCGCGCACGACTGGGCCCGCCGCAACCTCGAGGGCACCGGCGTCGAGCTCCGGCTCGGCGACATGGCCACCGCCTTCGACGACCTGGCGGGCACGGTCGACATCGTCACCTGCAACCCGCCGTACATCCCGCTGGAGGCCTGGGAGTCCGTCGCCCCGGAGGCACGCGACCACGACCCGTCGCTCGCGCTCTGGTCGGGTGCCGACGGCCTGGACGCGCTGCGCGTGCTGGAGGTGCGGGCCGCCCTGCTCCTGCGTCGTGGCGGCTCGGTCGGGGCCGAGCACGCCGACCAGCAGGGCGAGTCCGCGCCGGCGGTGTTCACGGGCAGCGGCCGGTGGGCCGACGTACGCGACCATCCGGATCTGGCCGGGCGTCCGCGCTTCGTGACCGCGCGACTCATCGGTGGTTGAGGTGCGAGCGAAGCGAGCCTCGAAACCCCGGAACCAGGGCAGGGCCGCGACCGACGTCGGTCGAGCTTGTCGAGACCCGTGGACCTCGACAGGCTCGGTCGGCGTGGGTGGCCGTGGTGCGCATCGGTGGGCGTCCGCGCTTCGTGACCGCGCGACTGGCAACATAGCCCTCCGTGAGCAGGCGCTTCCCCACGACGACCCCCGAGGAGCTCGACCTGGCGGTCCGGGCTGCCAGCCGGGCGGTCCAGCGGGGTGCGCTGGTGGTGCTGCCGACCGACACCGTCTACGGCATCGGCGCCGACGCCTTCGACCCCGACGCGGTCAAGGCGCTGCTCGAGGCGAAGGGGCGCGGGCGCGACATGCCGCCGCCCGTCCTGATCAGCGCCGCCACCACCCTCGACGCGATCGCGACCGACGTGCCCGGCTACGCCCGGGCGCTGGTCGACGCGTTCTGGCCGGGCCCGCTGACCCTCGTCTGCACCCAGCAGTCATCGCTCCAGTGGGACCTCGGCGACACCCGCGGGACGGTGGCCGTCCGGATGCCCGACCACGACGTGGCGATCGAGCTGCTCGAGCGCACCGGACCGCTCGCCGTCAGCTCGGCCAACCTCACCGGCCGACCCGCCGCGACCGACGCCGAGCAGGCCGAGGAGATGCTGGGGGAGCGGGTCGACATCATCGTCGACGCGGGCGAGGCCCCGGGCAAGGAGGCGTCCACCATCGTCGACGTCACGGGCTCGCAGGGCCGCGTGCTGCGCCGCGGAGCGCTCTCGATCGAGGAGCTCAACGCCGTCCTCGAACCCCTCGGCGCCACCCTCACGGACGAGGGATGAGAGGCGCGAGCGCCCGTGCGTGAGTACGCCCTCGTCTTCCTCGTCGCCGCGGCGGTCACCTATCTCCTGACCGTGGTCGCCCGCGAGATCGCGCTGCGCACGGGAGCCGTCGCGGCGGTGCGCGACCGCGACGTGCACGCCGAGCCGATCCCGTACCTCGGCGGTCTGGCCATGCTGGGCGGCCTGACGGCGGCGTACCTGGTCGCCCGGGAGCTGCCGTTCCTGTCCACCAGCGGCGGACCCTTCGTGTTCCGCGACGCCGGCATCGTGCTCATCGCCGGCGCCATGATCTGCGCGGTCGGGGTGCTGGACGACCTGTTCGAGCTCGACGCCCTCACCAAGCTCGGCGGGCAGGTGCTGGCGGCGGGCTTCCTCATCTTCTCCGGCATCCAGTACCTGTTCTTCCCGACCCCGGACGGCACCGTGATCTCCCTCGACTCTGCGCAGGGGGCGCTGCTGACGGTGCTGATCGTGGTCGCCACCGTCAACGCCGTGAACTTCGTCGACGGCCTCGACGGCCTCGCGGCCGGGGTGGTGTGCATCGGCGCGCTCGCCTACTTCGTCTTCTGCTACCAGCTCGCCAACCTCAACGGCGTCACGCTGGCGACCACCGGGGCACTGCTCTCCGCGTCGCTGGCCGGGGCGTGCATCGGGTTCCTGCCGCACAACTTCCATCCCGCGCGGCTGTTCATGGGGGACAGCGGCTCGATGCTGCTCGGGCTGGTGCTGTCCGCGAGCGCGGTGACGCTGTCGGGCCAGTTCTCCGGCAGCGAGCTCACCCAGGGCGCCTCGGGTTCGCAGGCCAGCCTGCTCCCGACGCTGCTCCCGGTGCTGCTGCCGATCTCGATCCTGATCGTCCCGATCGTCGACCTGCTCCTCGCCGTCGTACGCCGTACCCGCGCCGGCCGGTCGCCCATGGCGCCCGACAAGCAGCACCTCCACCACCGGCTGCTCGAGATCGGCCACTCGCAGCGACGTGCGGTGTTCATCATGTGGCTGTGGGCTGGCCTGGTCGCCTTCGGTACCGTGCTGGCGAGCCTCTACACCGGGCCCGTGATGTGGGCGTCGCTGGCCGCGATGGCGCTGCTGACCGTGGTCCTCACGTTCGTGCTCCCGGTCGTCCAGAAGCCCCAGCTCCGGGTCCACGACGAGTCCTGACCGGGCCCTCCGGGGGACCCGGTTTCCGGCACCTCCAGACTTTGTGCTAGTTTTCACAAGCACCAGCACGAGCCCTCGACAGAACGGCCGCCACCCATGACGACCGCCCGCCGCAGGCCCCCATTCCAGGCCCACCGGAACCCCTTGGTCCCCCGGTCAGAGAGCCCGGCGCGCTGTGGTAGTTTCGCGCCGTCGTCGACATTCGCTGCGAGGACTTCCCCAAGTGGCCGCAGCACCGACGTCTTCTTGCCTGCCAATGAAAGCGACCCGGGTGGATGGCCGATGAGCGCTCCGACAACTCTTTCCGCGGCCGCGACCTTCTCGGCCTCGGAGGACTGCTCGCCGGAGCCGTCGTCGCCGGCACTGTTCTCGGCCTCGTCATCGACGACGCAGCAGGCACGTCTCCGACCTTCACGCTCATCGGTGTGGCTCTCGGGATCGTCGCAGCCGGGGTCGGCTTCTGGGCCAAGGTGCGCGACGCGCTCCGTCCGTGAGAGCCGCGCATGACGGACCAGGTGGCAGGACAGATGACGGAACCCACGAGCGGGCCCACGACCCCGAGCGGCGTCGAGCCGGGCGGCCGCGCCTCGGTGCTCAAGGTGGTGCGCGACCAGCGCAAGACGATCATCCTCGCGGCCTCGCTGGCCGCGGCGGCGTTCTGGATCGCCGGACAGCTCGGCGAGTGGCGGCTGGCGGGCTGCATCGCCGGTGGCGTGGTGCTCGGCCTGCTCAACCACCTGGCCACCGAGTACTGGCTGCTCAAGATCATCACTTCGGGTGAGCAGCCGACTCGCAACCAGATGATCGCATCGACCATGGCGCGGCTGATCGTGCTGACGGTCATCGCCATCGGCATCGCCGTCGCGTTCTGGCCAGACGGCATCGGGCTGCTGCTCGGCCTCGCCCTCTTCCGGCTCATCGCGCTGCTGATGACCGGCATCCCGCTGCTGAAGGAGCTGAAGAAGCCGTGATCGCCCCCCTGCCGATGTCCGGTGAGTCGACGATCGAGATCGGCCACCACAAGACCGCTGAGTGGTTCGGCTTCACCGTCCACATCGACACGATCTACTCGACGCTCGTGGCCGGCGGCATCGTGCTCCTGCTCGGCTTCCTCGTCCGCCGCCAGCTGACCAGGAACACCGAGGACCACGTCCCGACCAAGCTCCAGATCCTCTGGGAGGCCGTGGTCGGCGAGGTGAACAAGCAGGTCGAGGACAACCTCGGCCGGGTGCACCCGTACGTCGCGCCGCTCGCGGTCTCGCTGTTCTTCTTCATCCTGATCGCCAACTGGCTCGAGCTCGTGCCCAGCGAGTGGAACGACCGCACCGGTCACCTGCTCGCCGCGCCGACCGCCGACACCAACCTGACCTACGCGCTGGCCACGATCACGATCGTCAGCGTCTGGGTCTACGGCATCCGCACCCAGGGCACGAAGGGCTACTTCGGCCACTTCCTGCAGCCCTTCCCGGTGCTGCTGCCGCTCACGATCCTCGAGGAGCTGGTCAAGCCGATCACGCTCGCCCTGCGACTCTTCGGCAACATCTTCGCCGGCGGCATCATGCTCGCGCTGATCGGCCTGATGCCGGCCTACCTCCTCTGGGCGCCGAACCTGGTCTGGAAGGCGTTCGACATGTTCATCGGCCTCATCCAGGCGTTCATCTTCGCCCTGCTGACCGTCCTGTACTTCGCGATGGCCGGCCAAGGGCACGGCGACGACGAGAAGCACGACGAGGCCGAAGAACCCGAGGCCGAGAAGACCGCGGACGAAACCCCGCAGGAAACCCCCGCACTCGCGCACTGACCGACACCGGTCGGGGCGTGGCACACAGCAACACCGCACAGCAACACCAGCACGGCAACTGAAACAACGGCACCACCCCAGGTGCCCAACCAAGGAGAGACATGGCTGCAACAGAAACTGCCGACGCCATCAAGCTGGCCGGCGCCTTCATCGGCGGCGGCATGGCCCTCGCCGGCGGCGCCATCGGTGCCGGTGTCGGTGACGGTCTGGCCGGTTCGTCGTACATCGAGGGCGTTGCCCGTCAGCCCGAGGCCCAGGGCCGTCTCCAGACCATCTTCTTCCTGACGGTCGGTCTGGTCGAGGCGATGTTCTTCATCAACCTGGCCTTCATGGCGCTGTTCGTCTTCGTCCTCGGCGCGGCGTGATCCACGGCGCCCTCTGACGCCACCGGCACAAGCAAAGGACCCATTCGATGGCAAGCGTTACGAGTCAGCTCGTCCCGCTCGAGAGCAACTTCCTCGTCCCGAACTTCACGTACGTGGTCGAGCTTGCGGTTTTCGCGCTGCTCTTCTTCCTCCTGGCCAAGTTCGTCATCCCGCCGATCAACCGCGCGATGACCCGTCGCCAGGACGCGATCCGTACCGAGTTCTCGGACTTGGAGGAGGCCAAGGCGGACGCCCGCAAGGCCGAGGAGGAGTTCAAGGCGCAGATCGCCGACGCTCGCCACGAGGCGGCCCGGATCCGCGAGGAGGCCCGCGAGCAGGGAGCGGCGATCATCGCGGAGCTGCGGGAGAAGGCGCAGGACGACGCCAACCGCATCGTCGAGCACGCCCACACCCAGATCGAGGCCGAGCGCAAGGGCGCCATGGCCTCGCTCCGGGCCGAGGTGGGTGCGCTGGCCACGTCGCTGGCCGAGCGGATCGTGGGGGAGACCCTCGAGGACGACGAGCGCAGTGCCCGGGTCGTTGACCGCTTCCTGGCAGACCTCGAGACGCTCGAGGCCTCCGAGGCGGCGGCGAAGGACGGGGCGCGCTGATGTTGCGAGGCGCCTCTGCCGACGCCCTGACCGCGCTGACCGACCAGGTCCGCTCGGTCCGGACGCTCGCGGACGCCGAGGTGCTGGGCGACGAGCTGTTCTCGGTCGCCGTGCTGCTGCGGTCGGACCCGGCGTTGCGCCGGGTCGCCACGGACGCCTCGCTCCCGGCCGAGGTCAAGCAGGGCCTCGTCAGCGAGCTCCTGAGCGGCAAGGTCGGTGACCGAACGCTCGGCATCGTGACCGACGCCGTGGCGCGCCGGTGGACCGCGCAGCGTGACCTGCCCGACTCCCTCGAGCGGCTCAGCGAGATCGCGCTGGTCCGGTCCGTCGGGGCGAAGGCCGACCAGCTGGCCGACGAGCTCTTCGGCGTCGCGCAGTCGCTGAAGTCCAACCCCGAGCTCCGCGACGCGCTCGCCAACCCCGGACGCTCCGTCGAGGACCGGGTGCAGCTGGTCGACACCATCTTCGCCGGCAAGGTGCTGCCGGCGACGGTGACGCTGACCAAGCAGGCGCTGGCCGGCTCCTACCGCACCGTCGGCGCGGCGCTGCAGGTCTACCGCGAGGTGGCGGCGCAGGTTGCCGGCGAGCGGGTGGCCACCATCCGGGTGGCCGAGCCGCTGACCGACGCCGACCGCACTCGCCTGCAGCAGGCCCTCGCCAAGCAGTACGGCCGCGACGTCCACATCAACGAGGTCGTCGATCCCGACGTCCTCGGCGGAATCCGCGTCGAGCTCGGTGACGACGTCATCGACGGCACCATCGCCAACCGGATCGACGACGCCCGACGTCGCCTGGTCGGCTGACGTCCACGACAACGGGTATCGACAGCCTCAACCACCGATGCAGAGACACAAGAGAGTAGGGACGAAATGACGGAGCTTTCGATCCGTCCGGAGGAGATCCGCGACGCGCTGCAGAAGTACGTCGCGGACTACAAGCCCGAGGCGGCCAGCAAGGAAGAGGTCGGCACGGTCGCCGAGGCCGGTGACGGCATCGCTCGTGTCGCCGGCCTGCCCTCGGCCATGGCCAACGAGCTGCTCGAGTTCGAGGACGGCACGCTCGGCATCGCCCTGAACCTCGACACCCGCGAGATCGGTGTCGTCATCCTCGGTGACTTCGCCGGCATCGAGGAGGGCCAGCCCGTCAAGCGGACCGGTGAGATCCTCTCCGTCCCGGTCGGTGACAAGTTCATGGGCCGCGTGATCGACCCGCTCGGCACCCCGATCGACGGTCTCGGCGAGATCGAGGCCGAGGGCCGCCGTGCCCTCGAGATCCAGGCCCCCGGCGTGATGGTCCGCAAGTCGGTCCACGAGCCGCTGGCCACCGGCATCAAGGCGATCGACTCGATGACCCCGATCGGCCGCGGCCAGCGCCAGCTGATCATCGGCGACCGCTCCACCGGCAAGACCACGATCGCGATCGACACGATCATCAACCAGAAGCAGAACTGGGACTCCGGCGACCCGGAGAAGCAGGTGCGCTGCATCTACGTCGCGATCGGCCAGAAGGGCTCGACCATCGCCGCCGTGCGGGGCGCCCTCGAGGAGGCCGGCGCGCTGGAGTACACCACGATCGTGGCGTCCCCGGCGTCGGACTCGGCGGGCTTCAAGTACCTCGCCCCCTACACCGGCTCGGCCATCGGCCAGCACTGGATGTACGACGGCAAGCACGTCCTGATCGTGTTCGACGACCTGACCAAGCAGGCCGAGGCCTACCGCGCCGTGTCGCTGCTGCTGCGCCGCCCGCCGGGCCGCGAGGCCTACCCGGGTGACGTCTTCTACCTGCACAGCCGCCTGCTCGAGCGCTGCGCGAAGCTGTCCGACGACATGGGCGCCGGCTCGATGACCGGACTGCCGATCATCGAGACCAAGGCCAACGACGTGTCGGCGTACATCCCGACCAACGTCATCTCGATCACCGACGGCCAGATCTTCTTGCAGTCCGACCTGTTCGCGGCCAACCAGCGCCCCGCCATCGACGTCGGAATCTCGGTGTCCCGCGTGGGTGGTGCGGCGATGACCAAGGCGATGAAGTCGGTCACCGGCTCGCTCAAGGTGGACCTGGCGCAGTTCCGCGCGATGGAGGCGTTCGCGATGTTCGCCTCCGACCTCGACGCGGCGTCGCGCCAGCAGCTGGACCGCGGCGCGCGCCTGATGGCGCTGCTCAAGCAGCCGCAGTACTCGCCGTACCCGGTCGAGGAGATGACCGTGTCGCTGTGGACCGGCACCACCGGCCGCCTCGACAAGGTCCCGACCGAGGACGTGCTGCGGTTCGAGCACGAGTTCCTCGACTTCATCCGGCGCTCGCACGAGGGGATCCTCTCCACGATCCGCGAGACCCTGAAGTTCGAGGACGACACCGCGTCGTCGCTGGAGGAGGCCTACGACTCGTTCCTCGACCAGTTCGAGACCTCCGAGGGCGAGTCGATCAAGGTGGGTCACGAGCCCGAGGTCGAGCCGACGACGGACGAGGAGCTCGAGCAGGAGCAGATCGTCAAGCAGAAGCGGGGCTGATCGTTCATGGCCGTATCGCTGCGCGAGTACCGCGCGCGGATCAAGTCGACGGAGTCGATGAAGAAGATCACGCGCGCCATGGAGCTCATCGCCGCGTCCCGGATCATCAAGGCCCAGCAGCGGGCCCGGGCGGCGGCGCCGTACGCCCGCGAGCTCACCCGCGCCATCTCCGCCCTGGCGACGTACTCCAACGTCGACCACCCGATGACGACCGAGCCGGAGGACCCCAAGCGGGCCGCCGTGCTCATCGTCACCAGTGACCGGGGGCTGGCCGGTGCGTACTCCTCCAACGTGCTCAAGGAGGGCGAGCGGCTCGCGGAGCGGCTGCGCTCCGAGGGCAAGGACGTCGTCACCTACCTCGCCGGCCGCAAGGGTCAGGCCTACTACAAGTTCCGTGACCGGTCGGTCGCGGAGTCGTGGTCGGGCTTCTCGGACCAGCCGAAGTACGACAACGCCCACGCGATCGGCGAGGCGCTGATCACCGCGTTCATGGCCGAGCAGGACGAGGAGGGCAGCGTCGACGAGGTGCACCTCGTGTACACCCAGTTCCGGTCGATGCTGGTCCAGGACCCCCACAGCGTCCGGCTGCTGCCGCTGGAGGTCGTCGAGGGCGAGGAGCAGCCCGAGTCCGACGAGGTGCTGCCGCTCTACGAGTTCGAGCCGTCCGCCGAGGAGGTGCTCTCGCAGCTGTTGCCGAAGTACGTCCAGAGCCGGATCTTCTTCGCCCTGCTGCAGGCCTCGGCCTCCGAGCTCGCCGCTCGACAGAAGGCGATGAAGTCCGCGACGGACAACGCCGACGAGCTGATCAAGAAGTTCACCCGAATCGCCAACCAGGCCCGCCAGGCCGGTATTACCCAGGAAATCAGCGAGATCGTCGGTGGCGTCAACGCGCTGGCCGACGCCACCGCCGGGGAGTGAGTGAGAGACATGACTGCCACTGCTGAAGAGACCAAGACCGAGTCGGGGCCCGGCGGCGTCGGGCGCATCGCCCGGGTGATCGGCCCGGTGGTCGACGTCGAGTTCCCCACGGACTCGATGCCCGAGATGTACAACAAGCTCGAGTGCGACCTCGAGCTCGGCGGCGAGACCCGCGTCCTGTCGATGGAGGTGGCGCAGCACATCGGTGACGGCATGGTCCGTGCCATCTCGCTGCAGCCGACCGACGGCCTCGTCCGCGGCGCCCAGGTGAACGACACCGGCAACCCGATCACGGTGCCCGTCGGGGACGTCACCAAGGGTCACGTGTTCAACATGCTCGGCGACTGCCTCAACCTCGAGGACGGCGAAGAGCTCGACGTCAAGGAGCGGTGGTCCATCCACCGCAAGGCGCCGGCGTTCGACCAGCTCGAGTCGAAGACCCAGATGTTCGAGACCGGCATCAAGGTCATCGACCTGCTGACGCCGTACGTCCAGGGCGGCAAGATCGGCCTGTTCGGTGGCGCCGGCGTCGGCAAGACCGTGCTCATCCAGGAGATGATCGCCCGAGTCGCCAAGGACCACGGTGGTGTGTCGGTGTTCGCCGGTGTCGGCGAGCGCACCCGTGAGGGCAACGACCTCATCGCCGAGATGGAGGAGGCCGGCGTCATCGGCCAGACCGCCCTGGTCTTCGGCCAGATGGACGAGCCGCCCGGCACCCGCCTGCGGGTCGCGCTGTCCGCGCTGACGATGGCGGAGTACTTCCGCGACGTCCAGGGCCAGGACGTGCTGCTGTTCATCGACAACATCTTCCGGTTCACCCAGGCCGGCTCCGAGGTGTCCACGCTGCTGGGCCGGATGCCCTCGGCCGTGGGCTACCAGCCGAACCTCGCCGACGAGATGGGCACGCTCCAGGAGCGGATCACCTCGACCCGAGGCCACTCGATCACCTCGATGCAGGCGATCTACGTGCCCGCGGACGACTACACCGACCCGGCTCCGGCGACCACGTTCGCCCACCTCGACGCGACCACCGAGCTGTCGCGTGAGATCGCCTCGCTCGGTATCTACCCGGCGGTGGACCCGCTGACCTCGACGTCGCGGATCCTCGACGCCCAGTACATCGGCGAGGACCACTACAACTGCGCGATCCGGATCAAGCAGATCCTGCAGCGCAACAAGGAGCTCCAGGACATCATCGCGATCCTCGGTGTCGACGAGCTCTCCGAAGAGGACAAGATCATCGTGTCCCGGGCGCGCCGCATCCAGCGGTTCCTGTCCCAGAACACGTACGTCGCCAAGCAGTTCACCGGCATCGAGGGCTCGACGGTCTCCGTGGGAGACACGATCGAGGCCTTCAACAAGATCGCCGACGGCGACTACGACCACGTGGCCGAGCAGGCCTTCTTCATGTGCGGCGATCTGAACGACGTCGAGCAGAAGTGGGCAGAGATCCAGAAGAACCTCTGATGGCCAGCACGATGCAGGTGTCCCTCGTCTCGGCCGACCGCGAGGTCTGGTCGGGCGAGGCCACCGTCGTCAACGCACGGACGCTCGCCGGCGAGATCGGCATCATGGCCAACCACACGCCGATCATGTCGGTGCTCGAGGGCGGCCAGGTCGACGTACGCACGGTCGACGACGGGCACTGGGTGGCCGCGGTCGACGGGGGCTTCCTCTCGGTCGCCAACAACCAGGTTCGCCTGCTGTGCGAGCACGCCGAGATCTCGTTCGAGAGCAACTACGACGAGGCGCGACGGCTCCTCGAGGAGCGCAAGCAGAAGGAGCAGGAGGCCGCAGGGGGCTGATTGGTCCTCGCGCCATCACGCCCGCTACCTTGGGCACGCGCGCCTGAACCGGCGTGGCGACCCCCGGGAGTGACGGATGCCGTTGTGGCAGTGGCTGCTGGATGCAGCCGGTGTCCTGCTCGGCATTGTCCTGCTCTACGGCGTCGCCCTCGTCATCCGTCGCCGTGTGCTCTCGCGCAACGGCGGCACCTTCGAACTCAGCTACCGCGTCCGGCCCGAAAAGGCCGGGCGCGGTTGGCTTCTGGGGCTCGGCCGCTACTCCGGGGGCGACCTCGAGTGGTTCCGGATCTTCTCGCTCTCGCCGCGGCCGAAGCGGGTCTGGCGGCGTTCGGACCTCGACTACGACGCCCGGCGTGATCCGGAGGGTGTCGAGCAGATGTCGCTGTACCCCGACCACGTCGTGATCCAGTGCCTCACCCCCGACGGGACGCTCGAGCTGGCCATGGGCGAGCAGGCCCTGATGGGCTTCCAGTCGTGGCTCGAGGCGAGCCCACCGGGGCCGACCCAGCAGCTGTGACCGCACCGACCGTCGACCGTGACACCGCCGAGCGCGCCAAGCGCGCGGTGGGGCTGGTCTTCGTCCTCAACGGCTTCTGCTTCGCGGCGCTGGTCGCCCGCTTTCCGGACGTCCGCGAGGACCTCGACCTCAGCAACGGCGCCCTCGGGCTGCTGCTGCTCGCGATCGCGGCCGGTTCCGTGCTGGCGCTGCCGTCGAGCGGCTGGCTGATCCAGCGCACCAGCGCGGCCGCGGTGGTGCGGCTGGGTGGGACGCTGGTGCTGGCGGGGATGGTCGCGGGCGCTCTCGCCGCCGAGGCGGCGGAGTCCGTCGTCGCCACCGGCGCCTGCCTGTTCGCGTACGGCGTCGGTACGAGCGTCTGGGACGTCGCCATGAACGTGGAGGGTGCGGCGGTCGAGCAGCACATCGGGCGCACGATCATGCCGCGGTTCCACGCGGGCTGGAGCATCGGCACGATCATCGGGGCCGGCGTGGGCGTCGTGGTCACCGCGATCGGCGTACCCGTCGTCGTGCACTGGTCCGCGGTCGGCGCGATCGCGTTGGTGCTCCTGGTGACGGCCGGTGTCCCGGCGTTCCTCGCCGCAGAGCCCGACGAGGAGGACAAGCCGAAGGGTCGCTCCGCCTGGCTCGAGCCACGCACGCTGGCGATCGGGCTGATGGTGCTGGCCTTCGCCGCCGCCGAGGGGACCGCCAACGACTGGCTCACCCTCGCCCTGATCGACGGCCACGACGCGGAGCACTGGATGGGCGTCCTCGGGTTCGGGATCTTCGTGACGGCGATGACGGCCGGCCGGCTGGCCGGGCCGCCCCTGCTGGACCGCCACGGACGGGCCCCGGTGCTCTGGGTGACGTCGGCGGCCGCCGCCGTCGGGGTGCTGATGGTCGTGCTGGCCGACAACTGGGTCGTCGTGGGTCTCGGCATCGTGGTCTGGGGACTCGGAGCCTCGCTCGGGTTCCCGGTCGGCATCAGTGCCGCCGCCGACGACCCCGCGCGGGCGGCCGCACGCGTCTCGGTGGTCGCGACCCTGGGTTACTGCGCGTTCCTGGCCGGTCCGCCCCTCCTCGGCCAGCTCGCCGACAAGGTGGGCACCCTGGAGGCGCTGCTCGCCCTCGCCGTACTCATGGTCCCCGCTGCCCTCACGGTCTTCGCCGCCCGGCCGTCCTCCCGGGACCCTCAGCGATAGTCCGACGACGTTTTGGTCGGTCGATCGGGCCGAGATCGCAACCCAAACGTCGTCGGACTATCCGGCATGGCCCTAGGAGAGGGCCGCCTCGACCTCCGCCGCGAGGGCCATCACGGTCTCGGCCCAGGCCTCGACGCGGGAGTCGAGCTCGCGGAACGGATCGGCCGGGGTGCGGAGGACGACGGTCTCGACCGGGCCGTCGGCCGGCCAGGGGACGAGCTCGGCGTCATCGATGTCACGGGCCACCACGGCCAGCGCGACGCCCCCGATCGCGTTGCGGACCCGGACGAAGTCCTCGCTGGCGCGGAGCACCGCGAGTGCCGCGTCCCAGTCGGGGTCCGTGCAGTCGGGGAAGCCGTACGCCGGGTCGTCGGACGTGTCGTCGGTGTGGGGGTCCCACGCGGTGTCGACGCCGCCCGGCGGGTCCGCGGCGCACCAGGCGAGACCCAGGGCGAGCTCGGCTTCGTCGCTACTCATGCTCAGCGCTCGCCGCCGGGGACCCACAGGACGTCGCCCTGCTCGCGGTTCGCATAGCGGGCCAGGATGAAGAGCAGGTCGGAGAGCCGGTTGAGGTACTTGATCGCCAGCACGTTCATGGTCTCGCCGTGCTCCGAGTACGCCGCCCAGGCCGACCGCTCCGCCCGACGTACGACGGTGCGCGCGACGTGGAGGTACGCCGCACCGGGCGTGCCGCCGTTGAGGATGAACGAGCGCAGCTTCGGCAACCCCTCGTTGTACTGGTCGCACCACCCCTCGAGGCGGTCGACGTACTCCTGCTCGATCCGCAGCGGCGGGTACTCCGGTTCGGCCACGACCGGGGTGCAGAAGTCGGCGCCGACGTCGAACAGGTCGTTCTGGACGCGGGTCAGCACCGCCACCACGTCCTCCTCGAGCCCGCCCTGGGCCAGCGCGACGCCCAGGTTGGCGTTGGCCTCGTCGACGTCGGCGTACGCCTGCAGCCGGAGGTCGTTCTTCGTCGTCGTGCTCAGGTCGCCGAGCTTGGTCTCGCCGCCGTCGCCGGTGCGGGTGTAGATCCGGGTGAGGTTGACCATGCCCGCGACACTAGTTGAGGGAGTAACCGAATGAATCGGCCGGTCGAGGCAACCGTTTCGAGGTGATGCGCGTCATAGTTGGTACATGTAGACGCTTTCCATGTGTCGAGGCCGGGGTGGCCCCTCACCCCGGAGAACGGGGCGAGGCGATGGAGATCCTGACCGACGGTCCCACTCTCGTGCTGCACGGTGACTTCGACGTGCGCAGCACGATGGAGGTACGCACCGCGATCTACGAGCACCTCGAGGGCCACGACGAGGACGTCGTCATCGACCTGACCGACGTGACCAGCGTCGACGTCACCGCGCTCAAGGTCCTGGCCGTCGCGACCGTCGGCGCCGCCCGCGCCGGCCATCACCTGGTGCTCCGCGGGGCCGGCCCGCCGGTGCTCCGGATGCTGCACCTGTCCCGCCTGATCCGGGTCGTCGAGCTGGAGCGTGCGGCAGTCGCCTGACCCCGCTGACCTGTTGGAAACCCCACACGCCAGACGGTTACCTGACGGTAGGCGGCGTCCTACGCTCGCTCCATGACCGAGAAGGACCGCCCCTGGGTGATGCGGACGTACGCCGGCCACAGCACCGCGGCCGCGTCGAACGCGCTCTACCGCAACAACCTCGCGAAGGGCCAGACCGGGCTGTCCGTCGCCTTCGACCTCCCCACCCAGACCGGCTACGACCCCGACTCCCCGCTCGCCCGCGGCGAGGTCGGCAAGGTCGGCGTACCCGTCCCGCACCTCGGCGAGATGCGGAGACTCTTCGACGACATCCCGCTCACGGAGATGAACACGTCGATGACGATCAACGCCGTCGCGATGTGGATGCTCGCGATGTACCAGGTGGTCGCCGAGGAGCAGAACCCCGACTCGTCGCCCGAGGAGGTCGCCGCCCAGCTGGCCGGCACCACGCAGAACGACATCATCAAGGAGTACCTCTCCCGGGGGACCTACGCGTTCCCGCCCGAGGCCTCGATGCGGCTGATCGCCGACATGATCGCCTACACGGTCCACCAGATCCCGAAGTGGAACCCGATCAACATCTGCAGCTACCACCTGCAGGAGGCCGGGGCGACGCCGACGCAGGAGCTCGCCTACGCGCTGAGCACCGCGATCGCGGTGCTCGACCAGGTCAGGAACTCCGGCCAGGTCTCGGAGGAGGACTTCGAGAAGGTCGTCGGCCGGATCTCGTTCTTCGTCAACGCGGGCGTGCGGTTCGTCGAGGAGACCTGCAAGATGCGGGCCTTCGTGCAGCTGTGGGACGAGATCACGCGCGAGCGGTACGGCGTCGAGGACCCCAAGATGCGCCGGTTCCGGTACGGCGTCCAGGTCAACTCGCTCGGGCTCACCGAGGCGCAGCCGGAGAACAACGTGCAGCGGATCGTGCTCGAGATGCTCGGCGTGACCCTGTCCAAGAACGCCCGCGCCCGCGCCCTCCAGCTCCCGGCCTGGAACGAGGCGCTCGGCCTGCCCCGCCCCTGGGACCAGCAGTGGTCGCTGCGGCTCCAGCAGGTGCTCGCCTACGAGTCCGACCTCCTGGAGTACGACGACATCTTCGACGGCTCGCACGTCATCGAGGCGAAGGTCGCCGAGCTCGTCGACGGAGCGCGCGCCGAGATCGACCGCGTGCAGGCGATGGGCGGTGCGATCGAGGCCGTCGAGTACATGAAGTCCGAGCTGGTCTCCTCCCACGCCGCTCGCCGCGCCCGGATCGAGTCCGGGGCGGAGATCATCGTGGGCGTCAACAAGTACGAGACCACCGAGCCGTCGCCGCTGACCGCCGACATGGACGCGGCGATCATGGCCGCCGACCCGGAGGCGGAGAAGACCGCCCGGGCGAGCGTCGAGGCGTGGAAGGCCGAGCGCGACGAGGCGGAGGTGGCCGAGGCCCTGACCGCGCTGGCCGAGGCCGCCAAGACCGAGTCGAACCTGATGGCCCCCACGCTGGTCGCTGCCCGCGCCGGTGCGACGACGGGGGAGTGGGCCGGCGCGCTCCGCGAGGTGTTCGGCGAGTACCGCGGCCCGACCGGGGTCAGCGGCGCGGTCGCCGCCGAGGCGGGGGCCGAGCTGACCGCCGTCCGGGAGCGGGTGCGGGCGACCGGCGAGGAGCTGGGCGGCCGGCTCCGCCTGCTGGTCGGCAAGCCCGGACTCGACGGGCACTCCAACGGCGCCGAGCAGGTCGCCGTACGCGCCCGTGACGCGGGGTTCGAGGTGATCTACCAGGGCATCCGGCTGACGCCCGAGCAGATCGTGGCGGCGGCGGTCGCCGAGGACGTGCACTGCATCGGCCTCTCGATCCTGTCGGGCTCCCACATGGAGCTGGTGCCGGCGGTGCTCGACGGACTGCGCGACGCCGGGCTGGAGGACGTTCCGGTCGTCGTGGGCGGGATCATCCCCGACTCCGACGGTCGCCGGCTGGTCGAGCTGGGCGTCGCCGCCGTCTACACGCCGAAGGACTTCGGGCTCACCGAGATCATGTCGGGGATCGTCGACGTCATCCGCCGGGCGAACGACCTCGACTAACCTGCCGGCGTGGCACTCACCCGTGTGTACGTCGCCCGGCACGGCGAGGCGGCGTACGAGACGCAGCTGATCACCGACGACGGCGGCACCCTGACCGAGCTCGGACGCTCCCAGACGAGCGACCTGGCGTCCGGGCTCGCCGACCGGAGCATCACCCACGTGTGGACCTCGTCGCGCTCGCGCGCGGTGCAGACCGCCGAGATCGCGGCGACCGCGCTCGGCTGCGACGTGACCGTCCGGGAGGGCCTGCGCGAGTTCGGGGTCGGCGCCTTCGCCGGGCAGCCGCAGACGGCGCAGGACCCCCTCGCGTCGACGTTCCTCGCCTGGCTGGACGGCGACCTCGACGTCCGCGTCGACGGTGGTGAGACCGGCGCCGAGCTGGCGGCGCGGGTGCGCACGGTGCTCGAGGAGGCTGCCGGATCGCACCCGGGGGAGTCGGTGCTGGTGATCAGCCACGGGGGAGCGATGGGCGTCGGGCTGCCGGCGCTCGCCGCGAACCTCCCTCACGACATCATCCGGCTCCACCCGCTCCCCAACTGCGGCGTGGTCGAGCTCGTCGTCGACGGACGCGACTGGCGCGCGGTCCGCTGGGTCGATCACGTCGTGGAGGATTAGGTAAGGCTTCCCTTCGCCCTGCTAGAGTCCCGCCCGTGGCGAAGAGCAAGGGCAAGGCCAAGAAGGCCAGGCTTCCGAAGGCGAAGTGCTGCGTCTCCAAGAGCCGCTGCAAGCGTTGCCCGATCCGGATGCTCAAGGAGGGCACGCTGCCCGACGGCCTGACCGTCAAGAAGCGCCAGCTCGTCACCACGGACGGCAAGAAGGTCACCAAGAAGAAGCTGGCCAAGGCGGCCTGAGGCCAGCCTTCCCTTGGATGAAGCCCGGAGCGCGTCCTGCGAGGATGCGCAGGTCAGCCCAGGACCCTGAAGGAGAGATCGTGCCCGCAGCCCGCTTCGTCGACCAGCTCAACACCCAGATCGGCAACGAGCTCGCCGCGCACAACCAGTACCTCGCCTGCGCGGTCTACTACGACGCGCTGACGATGCCGCAGATGGCGGCCTTCTTCTACGGGCAGGCGCTCGAGGAGCGCGGCCACGCGATGATGATGGTGCAGTACCTCCTCGACACCGACGCCGACGTGGTCATCCCGGGCGTCGAGGCGCCCACCGCCGGCTTCGACGACGTGATCGCGCCGGTGGCGCTCGCGCTCGACCAGGAGCGGCGGGTCACCGAGCAGATCAACACCCTGCTCCGGATCGCCCGCGAGGAGTCCGACTTCGCCTCCGAGCAGTTCATGCAGTGGTTCATCAAGGAGCAGGTCGAGGAGGTCGCCACGATGAGCGACCTGCTGGCCGTGGCGACCCGCAACGCCGACGACATCGAGGACATCGAGGAGTACGTCGCCCGCGAGCAGGGCGGCGCCGAGGACGACCCGACCTCCCCGCGCGAGGCCGGCGCCTGACCGGTCAGCCCGCCCGGTAGGCCCACAGGCCGGTCGACCAGACGTCGGCGGGCTGCTGCTCCTGCCACTGGTCGAGGCCCCTCCAGTCGCTGCCGCCCTGGACGAGCAGTACGCCGTCCGCCCACACGGCGGATCCCGGCTCGGAGGGTGCGCCGTCCGGTCGCCGCAGTCGGGTCCACGACCCTGCACTGTCGTCGTACACCCAGCCCTCGGCGGCCATCAGCGGGCCGCCGGGCGCCTCGACCTGCCAACCGCCACTGCCTTGGTCCGGCGCGTCGGGGAGCGCCGACCAGGTCCCCGTCGCCGGGTCGAGGCGGCCACCGAAGGGGATGACCCGTCCGTAGTTGTTCGTCTCGCCGCCGTCGGCGCCGCCCAGGGTCGGCTCGACCAGCCGCCGGCCGGTCCACGACCAGCGCCAGCCGCCGAGCTGGTCGCTCGTGGGCAGGGTGCGCCAGGTGCTCTCCCCGGGAGCGAGCACGGCCGCCTGGACGAGGGAGGGGTCGACCGGGCTACCGGCGGCGTCGATCGCCTGGGCGGTCAGCACCAGTCCGTCGGGCGTCGGGGTGATCGTCCGGTCGAAGGCCGGCTTGAAGGGGTCCTCAGGCAGCGTCGACCACTCGCCGGAGGTGGTCTCGAGCACGTGGTCGAGACGGACACCGTTCTCGTCGCTGCCTGAGGCGACGACGAGGCGGGTGCCGTCGGCGGCCAGGTCGTACCAGTCGAGCCGCCGCGGAGTCGGTATCTCCTGCCACCGGTCCGACGCGCTGTGCCAGACCAGCAGGGCCTTGCCGGCCCGGACGTACAGGTCCTCGCCGATCACCGCGGTGGGCGACATCTCCGGGACCGGCCGGGGCGCGTCAGCGATCATGCGCCAGGTCGCGGTGCCGGGGTCGTACGCCGCGCCGTCCCGCTCGATGGCGTGGCGGGGATAGGCGCAGTCGGCTGCGGGCGGGCACGGTGGGCCGCCGTAACCGCCGACGAGGACGACCTCGCCGCCGACGTACGCCGCTACCGGTCCCTGCCGCCGGGACAGGGGCGAGTTCTCGAGCCGGGTCCACTCACCCGTGGGCAGCTCGGCGGCAGGGACGCGCTCGCCGTTGCCGCCCGTCGCGTCGTCCTGGCCGCAGCCGGTGACCGCGAGCAGCAGGGCAATGACGAGGATCCGACGCACGACTCTCGGACGTCGAGCGGCGGCGTACGGTTCCGGCCGGTCAGTCCAGGCTCGTCAGTTCAGGCCGCGCAGCCACCGCAGGACCCGGGTACGGGTCGCGGGCGCCGAGGCCTCGAGCGGCAGGGCGCTGCCGGTGCCCTTCGTCACGTGCGTGGTGACCGACTCCGCCGAGAGGTACGACGCCGCCTGGCGGGCCGGTGCGCCGTCGCGGGTGTAGGCGTCCTTGCCGCCGTACAGCAGCAGCACCGGGGGAGTCACCTGCGCGGCGGCGAGCCGCGAGGCCACCAGGTTCGTCGCCAGCGAGAGCACGTCGCCGCAGGGGTCGGCGTTCGCGAGCCCCGCCGCCGTTCGCTGCACGCCGCGGGGAGCGGTCGCGAACATGCCGTTCCGGAACGTCGCGGCCGTGGGCGCGAACCGCGCGTAGCCCGCCCCCTGCAGGCAGGTGGCCGACTGGCGCGACGCCAGGTCGACGGCGAGGGGGGAGTGGCCGGTGTCGGTCCACGACATCAGCACCAGCCCCTCGACGTCGCGGTAGTGCGCCTCCTCGACCTGCGCGATCGACGCGCCGAGGCCGTGGCCGTGGACGACCACGTGCTGGGCGGCGGGCGTCGTGCCGTTGCCGGGATCCGCGAACTCGTAGTTGCCCGAGCGCAGGTGCTGGACGATCTGGTGCAGCATCTCGGCGTCCGCGCCGAGACAGGTGGAGGTGCCGCGCGGCAGCGGGCTCCGGTCGTAGCCCAGCCGGTCGATCACCAGCGAGGTCTCGCCCTGCCGCGCGAGCGAGCCGGCGTAGTCGTAGGCCGGGTGCTGGCGGAGGTTCCAGAACCAGCCGCCGGTCGCGCCGTCGTGGACCAGCACGTTGATCCGGTCGGCGTCGGCGCCGAGCACCTCCGATCGCGGGCCGACGAGCCGGGCCCGCACGGTGTACGTCTCGCCGTCGGGCAGGCACAGCGAGAGGGTCCGGTTGAGGTTCGCGACGGGGAAGTTCACCGCGCGGGAGACGACGTCGGTGCCGCGCGACCGAGCCTGCGCGTGAGCCGGCGCGGCCACCAGGGTCGCGGCGACGAGGACCGCAGCGAGACCTGCCACAAGAGAGCGTCCGAGCACCCGAGTCATGCCGTCCCCCAAGAGAGTGTGACTGTGAGTCTGACTGTTGAATAGTCGTCAACAACGCCTCCACCCTGCCACATCCGCCAGACTCCTCCCATGAGCAGGGTCATAGTCGTGGGCGCCGGCGTGGTCGGCCTGACCTGCGCCGTCCGGCTGCTCGAGGCCGGCCACCGGGTCGACGTACTGGCTCGCGACCTGCCGCTGGAGACGACGTCCGCGGTGGCGGCCGCGTTCTGGTACCCCTACCGCGCCCTGCCCCAGGACAAGGTCACCTCGTGGTCGGGCACGTCGTACGCCGTGTTCGACGCGCTGGCCGACACCGACCCCGAGTCGGGCGTCCGGGTGGTCGAGGGCACCGAGGTGTTCACCAGTCCGGAGCCGGACCCGTGGTGGCGCACGGCCGTCCCGTCCCTGGACCGGCAGACCTCGCTGCCGCACGGGTACGTCGACGGCTGGACGTTCGCGTCGCCGATCATCGAGATGCCGGTCTACCTGCCGTGGCTGGTCGAGCGGCTCGAGGCGCTGGGCGGCACCCTCACCCGGATGAACCTCAAGCAGCTGCCGGCCGGCGACGGGCTGGTCGTCAACTGCACGGGACTGGGCGCCCGCCTGCTGGCGTCCGACAAGTCGGTGGTGCCGGTGCGCGGCCAGGTGGTGTGCCTCGAGCAGACCGGCGTCGACACGTGGTGGGTGGACCCCGAGGCCAACACCTACATCTTCCCGCGGAGCAACGACGTCGTCGTGGGCGGCACCGACGACGAGGGCGAGTGGAGCCGGACGCCGTCGATGGAGACGGCCGAGGCGATCCTGCGCCGTGCCGAGATCCTGGAGCCCCGGATCCGCGGCGCCAGGGTGATCCGCCACAAGGTCGGGCTGCGGCCCGTCCGCCCCGCCGTACGACTCGAGCGGGTCGGCGACGTCGTGCACTGCTACGGGCACGGCGGGGCCGGCGTCACGCTCAGCTGGGGCGTCGCCGACGAGGTCGTGTCGCTGGCCTAGAGCGGCTGGACCTCGATGACGGCGTCGGCGTTGATCGGGCCGTAGACATGGGGGAACGTCTCCTCGACGCCTTCGGCCGGCGACTCCTCCACCACGGGCGAGGTCAGCCGCTCGGTGTCGATCACCAGCAGCACCAGCGGATCGACGACGTCGGCGTAGAAAGCGTCGCGGACGCCCTGCACCTGGTCGGCCCGGCTGGCGTGGATGAAGCCCTCCTCGGCGAGTGTCCGCCCTCGCGTGGAGGTCGTGTAGCTGCCCGTCTGCTTCGCCTGGTCCCACTCGGACTGCAGGGCGATGTGGAAGATCTTCATGCCGGCTTCTCCCAGACCGAGACGTGGGACGTGCTGTCGGCGGTGAAGGGCCGCCGGTCCCAGTCGCCCCATCGTTCGCGGAGGGTCATCCCGGCCAGGCGTGCCATGAGGTCGAGCTCGGCGGGCCACGCGTAGCGGAACGGGACGGAGTTCCGGCGGTAGCCGTCGCCGTCGAACGTGTAGTGGTGGGAGAAGGTCCGCTGGGTCACCACGTCGTACTCGTCGAAGCCGAGGTGGTGCTCGTCGTGGTGGAAGGTGCGGTACACCTCGCCCGGCGGCAGCCGCTGCAGGATGGGGACGCTCACCTCGACGACGAAGCAGCCTCCGGGAGCCAGGTGGGCGGCGGCGTTCTGGAAGCAGGCGACCTGTGCGTCCTGGGTGAGCAGGTTCATGATCGTGTTGAAGACGAGGTAGACGAGTCCGAACTCGCCCTCGACGCGCGTCGTGGACATGTCCCCGATGGCGACGTCGATCCGGTCGGCCCCCGGCTTGGCCCGGAGCCGGTCGGCCATCGCCTGCGAGTACTCGATGCCGCTCACCGACACCCCACGTTCGCTCAGCGGGAGCGCGACCCGGCCGGTGCCGATCGCGAGCTCGAGAGCGGGCCGCTCGCCGGCCAGGCCGGCCAGGAAGTCGACGGTCGGCCCGAGCACCGCCGGGCCGAACATCTCGGGCGAGCCCTCGTCGTACGTCTCGGCGACGACGTCGTCGAAGTAGTTGTGCATCGGGCCATCCTTGGCGACGGGGCTCCTTCGGCCACCCGGTTTCCTCTTTGGGGTTGAACAAACGTTCGTTCAACCCTCAAAGGGGTTCAGAACAGCCGGTGCTCGGAGTCGTCGATGCCGCGCAGGGCGTCGTAGTCCACGACGGCGCAGGCGATCCCGCGGTCGGTGGCGAGCACCCGCGCCTGCGGCTTGATCTCCTGGGCGGCGAAGATCCCGCGGACCGGGGCGAGGAGCGGGTCGCGGTTGAGCAGGTCGAGGTAGCGGGTCAGCTGCTCGACGCCGTCGATCTCGCCGCGCCGCTTGATCTCGACCGCGACGCTCATCCCGTCGGCGTCGCGGCACATGAGGTCGACCGGGCCGATGGCGGTGGGGAACTCGCGGCGGACCAGGTTCAGCCCCTCGGCGAGGGTGGCGGGGTGCTCGGCGAGCAGCTCCTGGAGGTGCTTCTCGACGCCGTCCTTCTGCAGGCCGGGGTCGATGCCGAGGTCGTGGGAGGAGTCGTGGTGGATCTCCTCGATCAGGATCCGCAGGGTGTCGTCCGGCCCCTTTGATGTGGACTGCGACGTCACGGTCCACTCGACGGCGCCGTCCTCGGTCACTCCCTCGCGCAGGGTGCACGGCGGCGACATCCAGTTGAGCGGCTTGTACGACCCGCCGTCGGAGTGCACCAGCACCGACCCGTCGGCCTTGATCATCAGCACCCGGGTCGCCATCGGCAGGTGGGCGGTCAGCCTTCCGGCGTAGTCGACCTGGCAGCGGGCCACGACAAGTCTCACGGGGCGGCAATCTACCCGCACCCGTTGGTTGAGGTGCGAAGGCCGCCTGGCGGCCTGAGCCTCGAAACCCGGTGAGGTGTGCAGGGCGGTGACCAGCGCGGTCGCCGCCCTGCATTCAGTTCCGGGGTTTCGAGGCTCGCTGCGCTCGCACCTCAACCGCCGGGGATCTGGGTGAGAATCTCCACAGCCACCGGGTGATCGGCCCGTGCGATGATGCCGGGCATGACCAGCAGCACCAGCGATTCCGCGCGTCCTTTCCGCACCATCGGCGTCATCGGCCTCGGCACCATGGGTGCCGGCATCGCCGAGGTGTTCGCCCGCAACGGCTTCTCCGTCGTCGGCGTCGAGGTCAACGACGAGGGCGTGCAGCGCGGTCGCGAGCACCTCGAGCACTCCACCGGACGCGCGGTCAAGCGCAGCAAGATGAGCGAGGACGAGCAGGCGGAGCTGCTGGGCCGGATCACGCTGACCACGTCGATGAAGGACCTCCACGACGCCGACTTCGTGGTCGAGGCGGTCGTGGAGTCGCTGGAGATCAAGAAGGACATCTTCCGCAAGCTCGACGAGATCGTGGCGCCGGAGGCGATCCTCGCCACCAACACCTCCTCGCTCTCGGTCACCGAGATCTCCACCGCCAACACCAAGCCCGGTCGCGTGATCGGCGTCCACTTCTTCAACCCCGCGCCGGTGCAGAACCTGGTCGAGATCGTCCGCACGGTCGTCACCGAGCCCCAGGTGCTGCACGACGTCGAGTCGCTGGTCCACACCCTCGGCAAGAACCCCGTCGTCTGCGGCGACAAGGCCGGCTTCATCGCCAACACCCTGCTCTTCGGCTACCTCAACCACGCGGTCTCGATGTACGAGCACCGCTACGCCACCCGCGAGGACATCGACGCCGCCATGCGCTTCGGCTGCGGCTATCCGATGGGCCCGCTCGCGCTGCTCGACCTGATCGGCCTGGACACGGCGTACGAGATCCTGGAGACGATGTACCGGCAGGGCCGCGACCGCCTCCACGCGCCCGCGCCGATCCTCAAGCAGATGGTCACCGCCGGCATGCTCGGCCGCAAGACCGGCCGCGGCTTCTACACCTACGAGGGGCCGGACAGCCCGATCGTGGTCGCCGACCACGAGACCCCGTCCGACGACGACAAGCCGCAGCTCCAGCACGACATCAAGCTCGTCGGCGTCGTCGGCACCGGCACCATGGCCACGGGCATCGTCGAGGTCTTCGCGAAGGCGGGGTACGACGTCGTGTACGTCGGCCGGTCCGACGCGAAGGTCGACGGGGTCCGCGCCACGATCGAGCGCTCGCTCGACAAGGCGATCCAGCGCGGCAAGCTCGAGGAGTCGGCCAAGGCCGAGGTGCTCGCCCGGCTGACCGGCAGCACCTCGCTCGACGACCTCAAGGACGTCGACATCGCCGTCGAGGCCATCGCCGAGGACCTCAAGGTCAAGACCACGCTGTTCGAGAACCTCGACGAGATCTGCAAGCCGGGCGCGATCCTGGCCACCACCACCTCGTCGCTCCCGATCATCGCCTGCGCGCAGGCCACCAAGCGTCCCCGCGACGTGATCGGCATGCACTTCTTCAACCCCGCCCCGATCATGAAGCTGGTCGAGGTCGTCTCGACCGTGGCCACCGACGACGACGTCCGGGAGACCACCCAGGCTCTGTGCGAGAGGGTCGGCAAGGTCGCCGTCTCGTGCGGTGACCGGTCCGGGTTCATCGTCAACGCGCTGCTGTTCCCCTACCTCAACGACGCGGTCAAGATGCTCGAGGCGCACTACGCGACGGCCGACGACATCGACACCGCCATGAAGCAGGGGTGTGCGCTGCCGATGGGGCCCTTCGAGCTCCTCGACGTGGTCGGGAACGACGTCTCGCTGGCGATCCAGCGCGAGCTCTACCTCGAGTTCCGCGAGCCTGGCTTCGCTCCGGCGCCGCTGCTCGAGCACCTGGTCACGGCCGGCTACCTCGGCCGCAAGACCAAGCGCGGGTTCCGCGACTACTCCAGCTAGGGCACGCCTAGGGCGACGCCACTCCGGCGCGGACCGCGCTGTGGTGCGACTCGCCGAGCCGGCGCAGGATGGCGAGCACCTCGCCGAAGGCGACCGTGCCCACGACCATCCGCTCCAGCCGGATGGCCCGGTCATCACCCATCGGCAGGCGTTCGATCTCGGCTCGGGACACCTCGTCGGCGACCCGTGCGTAGAACTCCAACAGCGGCTGGTTGACCCGGAACAGGCCCGTGCGGCGGATCTGCGCGACCACCCGCGCGAGGTTCTCCCGGTCCACGGCCCGCTCCGGTACGCCGGTCCAGCCGAGCTCGTCGAGCACCCGCTCGACCAGGGCGGTGGCGTCGGCGTCCGGCTCGTCCTTGATCTGACGGCCCGCGGCGATTGCGTCGCTGGCTCGCCGGAACACCTCGATGTCGGCCAGGCGCGGGTTGTCGACCGCCTCGACCAGCTCGCGCAGCCGCCCGACCGGGATCGCGCCGACCTCGCGCAGCACGCGGAGCAGAGTGAGCCTGCGGACGTGCTCCTCGCCGTACTCGCTGGAGCGCGCGGTGATCTTCCGCGCCGCGGGGAGCAGGCCCTCGCGCAGGTAGTACTTGACGGTGGCGAGGGGGACCGAGGTCGCTCGGACCAGCTCGGAGACCTGCATGGACGACTCCTTCGAGGCTCTTGACGCGACCATACGATAGTGCCACTCTCCAAGTAGAGAGTATGACTATCCAGACCAGGAGGTGTGTCGTGGCCAGCTCGACGAAGGTGCCGCGGCCGTACGTCGGAGCCGACCGGGCCGCGCCCCGGGGAGTCCAGGGAGGGTCGTTCACGGCCAGGGCGCCCGAGGGCGTCGACGGGCAGGAGGGGTCCGTCGTGGTGTTCCTGATCGGCATGCGGATCAACAGGTGGCGCAAGGTGCGCGCGTGGTGGCCGGTGTTCGTGGGGATGCCCACGATGCTGCGCGAGCTCGCCGGCCGGCCCGAGGCCGGACTGCTCGGAGCGAAGAGCTACTGGGCGGGCCGCGACCTGATCACCGTGCAGTACTGGAGGTCGATCGAGCACCTCGGCCGCTTCGCCCGCGACCCGGAGATGCAGCACCAGCCCGCGTGGGCCGCCTTCAACAAGGCATCGGCAGCCGGCGGAGACGTCGGCGTCTGGCACGAGACGTACGTCGCCTCGGCAGCCGACATCGAGAGCCTGTACGGCAACATGCCCGAGCACGGCCTCGGTGCCGCGATCGGCTCGGAGCCCCGCGGACAGCACCGCCGGAACAGCGCCCAGGACGAGATGGGGCAGCGCGATCCGGAGTACGTCGCTCCGTGAACGCCGGTTTTCCGGGCCGCCCGTAGGCTGGGGGCATGGAGCTCCTCGTCTGGCTGGTGATCATCGCCGCCATCGTCGGCGTGATCGCCGTCTCGAAGAAGCGCGGCGAGGCCCGCGCGCTCGAACGCAAGCAGGCCGAGCTGGAACCGGTGAAGAAGCTGGCGTTCGAGGACATCACCGCCCTCGGCGTGGAGCTCCAGGAGCTCGACTTCGACCTGTCCGGCAGTGACCTCGACGAGGGCCAGCGGGCCGACTACCAGCGGGCCCTGGACGCGTACGAGAACGCCAAGACCGCCGGCGACACCATCACCGCGCCCGAGCACATCAAGCACGTCACCGAGATCCTCGAGGACGGCAAGTACGCCATCGCCTGCGTGCGCGCGCGGGTGGCGGGGGAGCCGCTCCCGACCCGGCGTCCGCCGTGCTTCTTCGACCCGCGTCACGGGCTGTCCGTGGCCGACGTCCCGTGGACGCCGCCGGGCGGCGCGACCCGCGACGTCCCCGCCTGCGCGCTGGACGCCGAGCGGGTCAGTGCCGGCGCCGAGCCCGACACCCGGATGGTGATGGTCGGCTCACAGCGCGTGCCCTACTACGCGGGCGGCCGGGCCTACCAGCCGTACGCCGCAGGGTACTTCGGCGCCTTCACGCCGATGGACTGGATGTTCGCCGGGCTGCTGTTCAGCGGCTTCGGCGGGTTCGACATGCTCGGCGGGATCGGCGACGGCATCGGCGACGGCATCGAGGGCATCGGCGACGGCATCGGCGACATGTTCGGCGGCTTCGACTTCTGATCCAACGCTGACCCGTCGCTCATTAGCGACGGGTCACCGTGGTGACGGCCGCAAGGACCTCCTCGACCACGGCGGTGACGTCGGCGTCGGTCGTGCGGTGGTTGGTGATGCACGCGCGCAGCACGAACTGGCCGTCCATCGTGGCGTTGGACAGGTAGACGCGTCCGTTCCGGTTCACCTGCTCGAGGATCTCGGCGTTCTGCCGGTCGCGCTCGGCGGGTTCGCCGCCGACCCAGCGGAAGCACACCGCGCTCAGCGGGACGTCCGCCATCCGCTCGAGCGTCGCCTCCTGGTCCACCAGGTCCGCGAGCAGCCGCGCCTGGGCGAGGTTGTCGGCGATGGCGGCGCGGAACGCAGCGACGCCGTGGTAGCGCAGGGAGAGCCACAGCTTCAGGGCCCGGATCCGGCGGGACAGCTCGATGCTCTCCTCGAAGAACACGTCACCCTCGACCGGATCGGTGGTGAGCGAGGCGGCGTAGTCGTCGGTCATCGAGAACGTACGGCGCGCCGCCGACCGGTCGCGGAACAGCAGGAGGCTGCAGTCGAGTGGCTGGTAGAGCCACTTGTGCGCATCGAGAGACAGCGAGTCGACGTCGGCGAGCCCGGCGAACTTCTCGGGCTCGACCATGGCCGCGGGCACGCCGTACGCGCCGTCGACGTGGACCCAGAGGTCCTCGTCCCTGGCGACCGCCACCAGGTCGGCGAGCGGGTCGATCGCTCCGGTCACGATCGTGCCGGCACACGCGACGACGGCCATCGGCACCCGGCCGGCGGCCCGGTCGGCCTCGACGGCGCGGCGCAGGTCCTCTGGATCCAGCCGCAGGTCGCGGTCGGCCGGGATCAGCCGGAGGTTGTCCCGGCCGAGCCCCAGCAGAGCGACCGCCTTGCCGATCGACATGTGCACCTCGGACGACGCGTAGACGACACCGCCGGAGACGCCGGCCTCGTTGGCCGGGACGCGTGCCTCGCGCGCCATGGCCAGGCCCATCAGGTTCGCCAGGGAGCCGCCACTCGTGAGGACGCCGGTGAACCCCGGGCAGCCGATCGCCTCGGCGAGCCAGCGGGCGACGGTGCGCTCGATGACGGCGGTCGCGGGACCGGACCGCCACGCGGTGCCGTTCTGGTTGATCACCGAGGCGAACAGGTCGCCCAGGGCGGCCACGGGCTCACCCGACCCCATCACGTAGCCGAAGAACCGCCCGTTCCCGGTGCGGCTGTGGTCGGCGACGGCGCGCAGGTCGTCGAGCGCGGCCGCTCCCAGGCCCGCCTCGGGGAGCGGGCCCGAGAAGAGCTCGACCGTCTCGGCGCCGGACGACGCCGGCCGGATCGGTGACTCGTCGAGCCGCTCGAGGTAGCCCTTCGCCTCGCCGACGACGCGCTCGGCGAGGCGCCCGAAGTCGTCGGCGGACACGTCCAGTCGTGGCGGGTGCATGGGGGGAGTCTGCAGATCGCCGGCGTCGCGCGCCACTGGGATCGCTGCGAGGATGGCCGCATGCTGCGACGGGGGATCACGCTGCTCGTACTCATGCTCCTCGCGACGCTCGCCGCTCCGGCGTACGCCGCCCCGGAGCCGCCGCCGGTCGGCACGCACTTCGACTACCAGCTCGGCGGCACCCGACCGCTGCCCGGCCACGTCGGCATCGTGGTCCGCGACCGCACGGCCGCGCCGGCCGGCGGCCGCTACAACATCTGCTACGTCAACGGGTTCCAGACCCAGCCGGACGAGCGCAGGTTCTGGCGCCAGCACTGGCGGCTGGTGCTCAAGCGCGGCGGCGAGCCGGTCGTCGACGAGGCGTGGGGTGAGTGGCTGCTCGACATCCGCACGCGGGAGAAGCGGCGCAAGCTGGCCCGGATCGTCGGCCGCTGGATCGACGGGTGCGCGGCCGACGGCTTCGCCGGGGTGGAGTTCGACAACCTTGACTCGTTCGTGCGCAGCCGCGGCCTGATCGACCGCCGCGACTCCACGGCGTTCGCCCGGCTCCTGGTCCGGCGGTCGCACGCCGCTGGCCTGGCCGCCGCGCAGAAGAACCGCGCCCCGTGGGACGGCACGGCCGTCGGCTTCGACTTCGCGATCGCCGAGGAGTGCGCCCGCTGGCGCGAGTGCGGCGAGTACGTCGACCACTACGGGCGCCAGGTCCTGGCGGTGGAGTACCGCGTCCGCGACTTCCGGCGCGCCTGCCGGCACTGGGACGACCGGATCTCCGTCGTACGCCGGGACCTCGCGCTGAGCAGGCACGGCGTACGCCGCTGGTGCTGATGTCGGGCAGCGGCGCCGGCGGCAGTAGCCTCGGGGCCATGTCCGTCCCGGCCCGCGCTCCCGGTCTGCACACGTCGACGATGGGCGAGTCGGGGTCGCTGGTGGTCTTCTGCCACGGGCTGTTCGGGCAGGGCAAGAACTGGACCACCATCGCCAAGCGGCTCGCGGAGCGCCACCGGGTGCTGCTGGTCGACATGCCCAACCACGGGCGGTCGGAGTGGACCGACTCGTTCGACTACTTCGCGGCCGCCGACCAGGTGGCCGGCCTGCTGTCGGCCGACGATCCCGTGGCGCTGGTCGGGCACTCGATGGGCGGCAAGATCGCGATGCTCGCCGCGCTCCGGCACCCCGAGCTCGTCGAGCGACTGTGCGTGGTCGACGTGTCCCCGGTCGGGTACCAGCACGCCAGCGAGTTCGCCGGCTACATCAGCGCCATGCAGGGTCTCGACCTCGCCGCGCTCGAACGCCGCAGCCAGGCCGACGAGCAGCTCGCCGACGCGGTGCCGAACCCGGTGGTGCGCAGCTTCCTCCTCCAGAACCTCCGCCACCACGGCGACGAGTGGTCCTGGCAGCCCAACCTCGAGCTGCTCGGCCGTGACCTCGCGGCGATCGCGAGCTGGCCCGAGGACGAGCTGGCCGGCACCGCGCCGTACGACGGTCCCGTGCTGTGGGTGGGCGGCGCGAAGTCGCCGTACGTCACCGACGAGTACGTCGCCGCGATGGACCGCTGGTTCCCCCGCAACCGACGGGTCACCGTCAAGCAGGCGGGCCACTGGGTGCACTCCGAGCAGCCCGAGGTGTTCGTCGAGGTGCTGCGCCGGTTCCTGGACTGACGTCGAGCCGCACGCTCATGCGTCGGCAGGTCCGGTCACTGCGGTTGGGAAGCGTGACGGGACACTCGCCGATCGGCACCCACGTCACGGTCGGCTCTGCCGGTTCACTCGCCGGGCTGGTCCTTGGTCAGGTGCATCAGCCAGTTGTTCCCATCGGTGTGGATCAGGGCGTAGCGGCGCGCGCCCGACCGGCCGTGCAGGCTGAACAGCAGGCGCCGGTCGTTGCGGTCGTGCTCCTCCCACCAGCCGATGTCGGCGATCGACTTGTGCTCGTCGGTGTAGGTCAGGTGGTCGAGGTCGTGGTCGGAGACCGCGACCGCGAGCCGGTCGGACTTGGCGTCGGGCGGCAGCCCACGCGGCACCGCCCAGGACCGGAGCACGCCGTCCTCCTCCAGCCGCAGGTCGAAGTGCGGGCTGGGCTTGCGGTGGTCGTGCAGAACGAACGACGGTCCGCTCGGCTCGGGGTCGGGGCTCATGGCACTAGATCCTGTCCCGGATCTGCCAGGTCGGCGACCACGCCGAAGTGGTCGCTGGCCCACACGTCGTCGACCGGGGCGTCGTACAGGCGCTGACACCGGCTGACGAGCAGGGAGGACCCGTGGATGCCGGCGCGGACCAGGACGTAGTCGATCCGGCGGTCCACGGCGGTGCGCACCTCACCTGCGCGCACGAGCGGGTTCGCGGCGACGAACGTGTGTCCGGCGTCCAGGGGGTGCGCCGTCTCCCAGGCGTCCTGGTAGCAGACACTCCTTCCGTCGAGGGAACGGCGACCCCGCCAGAACAGCATGCTGGCGGCGTCCGGGGTTGCGTCGAAGTCACCGAGGACGACGACGTGGTCATACTCGTCGGCGATCTCCTCGATCCGTACGGCGGCCGCGAGCGCCTGCTGCTCCCGGTCGAGCTCCCACGGGAACTGCCAGCTCGGCTTGTGGTGCACCGCCAGCACGCGACCGACGGCTGTCTCGGTCTCGACCAGCAGGGTGGCCGCCCAGGGCAGGCTTCCTGAGCGCCCTGGCACACGCTGGTCGAGCTCGCCGATCAGCCGACTGGTGCCGCGCGTGGCGAGCACGCCGGCCACGCCGTCGTCCGAGGGGTTCGAGAATGGGTGGATCTGGTGGCCGTCCCCGAGCAGGGTCGACACCGTCGCGAAGCCGTCGTCCACCGGGACCTCCTGGAGGGCGACGATGTCGGCATCGAGGTCGGGCAGCGTCCGACTCATGAGTGCGAGTCGTCGATCCCAGTCCGGGTTCTGCGGGCTGTACACGTTGAGCGTGGCGACACGGATCTGGTGGGGTACGTCGGGCATGACGGGACCGTGCCCATCGGGCTTCAGGGGAAACCTGCGTGTGCGGGTTGTCCACAGATCCCGCTCAACGGAAGGGTTTTCGGGGTCACTGTGTCGGTGGTCAGTGCTTGAGTGGACTCATGACCACGGCAGCCCAGGACTCGCGGCGACACCCCGTCGCCGAGGTGGTCGCGCGGCTGCACCGCCGAGCTGGACGCGGTGGCCGAGACACCGTTGTGGACGCTGGCCGAGCGCGAGTCCGAGGAGCTGCTGGTCGAGGTCACCAGGCTGCGGTCACGGGTCGCGGAGCTCGAGCTCCGGATCGCCGCGCACGCCGATCGGGTCGACGTCGGGGCCAGGGAAGGGGCCACCAGTACGGCGTCGTGGTGGGCGCACCACACCCGGCTGACCCGGGCCGAGGCCCACCGGCGGATGCGCCTGGCCCGGCGGCTCGACGACCACGAACCAGTGGCCGACGCCCTGGCCACCGGCGACCTGAACCCGGACCAGGCCGCCGTGATCCTCGACGCCCTCGAATCCCTGCCCGCTGACCTGGTCGACCACGAGACCGTGGCGGCCGCTCGGGCACGGCTGGTCGTCCACGCCCGCCACCACGACGCCAGGGCGCTGCGCGTGCTCGGCCGGCGGATCCTCGACGTGGTCGCGCCCGAGATCGGCGAGGAACACGAACGCCGCACCCTCGAACGCGAGGAACGCGACGCCCGCGCCGCCTGCCGGCTCACCCTGTCCGACGACGGCCACGGCCGCACCCACGGCCGGTTCACCCTGCCGACCCTGCACGGCGAGATGCTCCGCAAGGCGCTCACCGCACTCGCCTCACCGAAGCGCACGCCCGCCGAGACGGATGCCCGCCCGCTGCCCGAGCGGCTCGGTGCCGCGTTCGCCGAGTACGTCGAGTCCTACCCCGCCGACCGGCTCCCCGACGCCGGCGGCATCCCCGCCACCCTCGTGGTCACCCTCGACCTCGACACCCTCGTCGCCGGGCTGGGATCCGCGCGGCTCGACACCGGCGGCGTCATCTCCGCGGCCGAGGCCCGCAGACTGGCCTGCCGGGCCGCGATCATCCCCGCCGTCCTCGACGGCGCCTCCCAGGTCCTCGACCTCGGCCGCACCCGCCGCCTGCACTCACGCAGCCAACGGATCGCGATGACCGCCCGAGACGGCGGCTGCACCACCGAGGGCTGCGACTGGCCACCCGGCCTCTGCCACGCCCACCACGACCACCCCTGGTCGCAAGGTGGCACCACCAGCGTCCACGACGGCCGGCTGCTCTGCCCACGCCACCACGCCCGAGCCCACGACCCGACCTACACCATGACCAACCTCCCCGAAGGCAAGGTCGCCTTCCACCGACGAATGTGAGGGGGAGGGATCCCGAACGATGGATTTGACCTGATCGAGAGGTCTGTCTCGTCGGAACGGTTACACCGACGAAGGGACCGGCGGCCATGAAGCTGACGACAGTTACGCACGTCTCCGTCGACGGAGTGATGCAGGGACTCGGCGGACCCGACGAGGACCCCAGCGGGGGATTCGAACGCGGCGGCTGGGCCCTGCCCCTGTTCGACAGCGAGGCGGAGGCGTGGCTCGGGCAGGTCTACCAGCGAGCCGACGCGTTCCTGTTCGGACGGCGCACCTACGAGATCTTCGCCGGCTCCTGGGGGACGGGCTCGTGGGGCGCGAACCAGGGCGACAACCCCATCGGCACGGCGTTGAACACACGCCCCAAGTACGTCGCATCGGCCACGCTCACCGACCCGCAGTGGGCGGACACGACCGTCATCTCCGGAGCGACCACGGCAGCGGTCCGCGAGCTGAAGGCCACGCCGGAGGGCGAGCTGCAGGTGCACGGGAGTGGCAGCCTGGTCCGCTGGCTGTTCGACAACCAGCTCGTCGACGAGATCATCCTGCTCACCTATCCCGTGGTCGTCGGCCAGGGCACGCGACTGTTCCCCGACAGCGGGCCCGACACAGCGCTCGACCTCGTCGACGCGCGGTCCACCTCTGGTGGGGTGTCGATCCAGGTCTACCGGCCCTCCGGGCGCCCGCAGTACGCGCTCGCGACCACCGACTGATCAGGGCACTTCGGCCGCGGCCGACTCGCCCGCCGGCGGCGGGCCGGTCAGCCTCACGGCGGTGAGGGTCGGCCGGGTGGCGGCGAAGGCAGCGACCATCAGGACGGCTGCCGCACACCCGAGCTCGACCTTCGCGGCGCCGAAGGCCACGGCGAGCGGCCCGGCGGCGAGCTGCCCGATCGGCATGGCGACGAACGAGAAGAACCCGTCGATCGACATCACCCGCGAGAGCATCTCCTCGGGGATCTTCTCCTGCACGGTCAGGTTCCAGGCGAGCTCGACCAGGCAGATGCCCGCGCCGGCGATCATGAACGCGGCGGCGAGGGCGACTGTGGTGACGTGCGTCCCGAGCACCAGCATCGGCAGCGCGCTGAGGCTGAAGCCGAGCACGCAGGCCCGCAAGGGCACCCTGATCGTGATCCGGGCGAACAGGAACGCGGCGAAGAAGACGCCGACCGCCGAACCCGACCGGGCCAGGCCCCAGCCGTCGCTGCCGATCGTGTCGTCGGCGATCGACGGACCGAGGACGCCGAGCGCCCCGCTCATCAGCGCATTGAAGACCAGCGAGGCCGAGGCCACCGGGATCACCCAGCCCAGGGCGCGGACGAACGACCAGCCGGCGACGAAGTCGCCGATCACGCTCTCTCGCCGGTCCGTCCGCGCGGCGCGCGGGATCCGCGCGAGGGCGAGGAAGCCCGCGGCGACCAGGAACGTCGTCGCGTCCACGGCCAGCGCCCATCCGGGCCCGACCGTCGCGACCAGGATGCCGGAGGTGGCGGGCCCGAGGATGCTCAGCGCGCTCTCGGACTGGCTGATCAGCAGGTACGCCGCCTTGCGCTCCTCCGGAGGCAGCAGGACCGGCACCATCCCGTGGAACGCCGGGTAGCTCACCGCGAAGACGCTTCCGCCGAGGAACTGCAGCACCACCAGGTGCCACACCGCGGCCGAGTCGGTGAGGACCAGGCCGGCGGTCACGGCGCCGATGATGCCCAGCGCGAGGTTGCACCCGCGCAGCACCAGCGCCCGCGGCAGCCGGTCGGCGATCGCGCCGCCGAGCAGCATGAACGCGACCATCGGGATCGTCCACGCCGCGACGACCAACCCGAGGGCCGTGGCCGAGTCGTCGATCTCGAGCACCGCGAACGCGAGCGCCACGCCCGACATCGACGATCCCGCGGTGTTGATGACCTCGCCGAAGAAGAAGAACCGGAAGTTCCGGGTCGCCAGGGGCGTCGTCCGGCTTCCGCGTTTCACCCGAGGAACCTATGTCGCCGTCCGTGGCATCGCCATCCAGAATCGCCGCTTCTGCGCGGATCCGCTCTCAGCAGCAGCGCGACACAAGGGGCGCGGCTCAGCCGCCGACCTTCGCCTGCCTCGCCCGGTACGCCGCGACCGCGTTGCGGTTGCCGCACGACGTACTGCAGAAGCGGCGCGAGCGGTTGCGAGACAGGTCGAGGACGACGCCGCCGCAGCCGTCGTCGGCGCAGATGCCGAGCCGCGACATCTCGTCGGACCGGATGACGTCGACCATGGCCATGGCCGTCTCGACCGCGATCCGGGTGGCGAGCGGGGCGTCGTTGGAGACGGCGTGCAGGTGCCAGTCCCAGTCGCCGTGCCGGGCGAGCTGGGGGAGCGCCTGGGCGTCGGCCAGCATCGCGTTGACCAGGTCGACCGCCTGGTCGCGCTCGGCGGTGAGCAGGGCGCGCAGCTCGCCACGCAGCGAGCGTACGGCGTCCAGCTCGGCGCGGTCGCCGTCGCGGCGGCCGGTGTAGTCGAACTTCGTCCAGAACGTGTCCAGGGCCTCCGGCGTCTCCAGCGTGTCCGGATCGACCTCGGAGTTCGCAAGCTCGACCGCGGCCTGGAGCGACACCTCGGTGTCATGGGCGAAAATCATGTTGACACATTACACGAGGGCCACTAGTGTCATGACCTATGACGACGTTGACGCATGACACCCCGCCGGCCAAGGCCCTCGGCCCGCGCACGGCGAGCGGGCTCGCGTTCGCGTTGACCTCCGCCATCGCGTTCGGCCTGTCGGGTGCGCTGGCGCGCCCCCTGATGGACGCCGGCTGGAGCGCCGGGGCCGTCGTGCTGATCCGCGTCGGCCTCGCTGCGCTCGTCGTGGCGCCGTTCGGCCTGCATGCCCTGCACGGCCAGTGGCACCTGCTGCGCCGCAACGCGAGATTGATCGCCGGCTACGGCGTGCTCGCGGTCGCCGGTGCCCAGTTCTGCTACTTCTCGGCGGTCAGCCACATGCAGGTCGGCCCGGCCCTTCTCATCGAGTACACGGCCCCCGCCGCGGTCGTCGTCTGGCTCTGGCTGCGCCACGGCCAGCGGCCCGGACCGATCACCCTGGTCGGCGCCGGCCTTGCTGCCCTCGGGCTCGTGCTCGTCCTCGACCTGCTGTCGGGCGCCGACATCAGCATCGTCGGAGTGCTCTGGGCGCTCGCGGCGATGGTGGGCGCGGCGTCGTACTTCATCATCTCCGCCGACGAGTCCAACGGGCTCCCGCCGCTGACGTTGGCCGCCGGAGGCCTGGTCGCCGGCACCGCCGCGCTGGGCCTGCTGGGCCTGGTCGGGCTGATGCCGATGCGAGCGACGACCACCTCGGTCGAGTACGCCGGGCAGACCGTCGCCTGGTGGGTCCCGATGATCCTGCTGGGGCTTGTCACCGCCGGCGTCGCCTACACCACCGGCATCGCCGCCATCCGCCGCCTGGGCTCCCGCGTGGCCTCCTTCGTCGCGCTGACCGAGGTGCTGGCCGGCGTGGTCTGGGCGTGGGTGCTGCTCGACCAGCTGCCCCGGCCGGTCCAGCTGCTGGGCGGCGTACTGATCCTCGCCGGCGTGGTCGCGGTGAAGCTCGGCGAGCGCACGGTCGTGGAGACCGAGCCGGTCTCCGCCTGAGAAGCGGCTAGCTCTGCTGATCGCCCAGGGTCAGCGTTCGTCCTGGCGCTTCACGAACACCTCGCGCGTGATCATCAGGATCGCCGCCGCGGTGGGGATCGCCAGCAGGGCGCCGACGACGCCGAGCAGGGCGGCCCCGACGAGCGCCGCGATCACCGTGACCGCGCCCGGCACGTCGACCGAGCGCGACATCACGCGCGGGTAGATCACGTAGTTCTCGATCTGCTGGTAGAGCAGGTAGAAGACGATGCAGGCGATGCCGATCTTCGGGTCCTCGGCGAAGCCGATCGCGGTCACGATGACCGCACCGATGGTGGCGCCGATCATCGGGATCACGTCGAGCAGCGCGACCACGAACGCCAGCGCCACGGCGTACTCGCTGAGTCCGACGATGAACAGGAAGATCAGCGAGCTCACGCCGGCGCAGGTGGCCACCACGAACGCACCCGAGACGTAGCCGCCGACTCCCTCGAGTACCCGGTCACCCAGCACGGTCACCCGCTCGCGACGCGAGGCGGGGGCGAGGCGGTACAGCGCGTGCTTGGTGGTCTCGAGCGACGACAGGAAGTACAGGGTCAGCACGGTGACGATGAACGTGCTCGCCACCGCGGAGAGTACGGCGAGCCCGACGCCGACGACGCCGCCGAAGACGCTGGACGCGTAGTCACCCTTCTCGACGTAGTCGCGGGCCTTGTCGACGAGGTCGAACCGCTCGTCGAGGTCGCGCACCGTCTGGTTGCGCTGGAGCTGGTCGAACCACCCGGGCGCGCTCTCGGTGAGCGCCGCGACCTGGTCGCTGATCACCGGGACGATGGCCAGCACGAACAGCGCCAGCGCGGCCACCACCGCCAGGATCACGGCCAGGACGGCGTAGGTGCGCTTCAGGCCGCGGCGTACGAAGAACTCGACGATCGGGTTGAGGCCAGCGGCCAGGAACATCGCGACGACCACCAGGACCAGCACCGAGCTGATCCGCAGCAGCTGGGTGCCCAGCCAGAACGCCAGAATCGCACCGAGGCCGCCGAAGAACCCGACGTAGAACGGTGAGTGCCGCGAGAACGGCCTCCCCGGCTCCCCGAGATCCTCGTCGACCGGCTCGTCGGCGGCGAGTGCTGCCTCCTCGGTGTCCTCGGTCTCCTCGGTCTCGGGCGCCGGGTCCTTGCTCAACTCTCGTCCTCGCCGAATCCGGCGACGACGTCACGCAGCGAGGCGAGCTGGGCGGTGATCGCGTCGCGACGCTTGCTCAGCCGGTCGACCTCGGACTTCAACGTCGCCAGCTGGCGCTCGGCCTCGGCATTGCCGGCCGAGGTGATCGAGTCGGCCTGGGTCCGCGCCGAGGCGACGACCTGCTCGGCCTCGCGGCGGGCCCGCGTCAGCAGCGACTCCGACTCCTTCTGGGCCTGCTGGCGCTGGGTCGTGGCCGAGGCGATCGCGTCGCGCGCCCGCTGCTCGGCCGCAGTGGCCCGCTCCTCGGCCTCCTCGACGAGCCGCCTGGTCTCGGCCGTGGCGCTGCTGTGGTGGTCGGCCGCCTCCTTGGCCAGCCGCTCCTTCTCCACGGCCAGCGTGCGGCGCGCCTCCTGGACCTCGCGGTCGGCGCCCGCACGGAGCTGCTCGGCCTCGCGCTTGGTGGTCGTGCGCAGGTCGTTGACCTCCTGCTGCGCGGCGAGGCGCAGCTGGTCGGACTCGCGCTTGGCCGAGGCCAGCAGGTCGTCGGCCTCCTGCTGGGCCATGCTGCGGACCTGCTCGGCGTCCGCGAGCGTGCGCTCGCGGGTCTCGTCGAGCTCCTTGAGCTGCACGAGGCGCATGTCCTCGGCCTCGCGGGCCGCGTCGGACCGCAGCGCCGTGGCGTCGCGGCCCGCCTGCTCGCGGATCTCGGCGGCGTCGCGCTCGGCGCCCTCCCGGATCTCGGCGGCCTCCTCCTCGGCCAGCCGCAGCATGGCGCTCGCGCGGCCGCCCAGGCCGGCGTACGACGGGGTGGCGTTCTCGGCGAGCTGGGTGCGGAGGTCCTCGAGCTGCTCCTCGAGGGCAGTCACCCGCTTCTCGGAGGCGGTCAGGCTGTTCTCGAGTCCCGACTTCTCACCCGCGAGCTGGCGCAGGCGGCCGTCGACGGCCGCCTTGTCGTAGCCGCCGCGGCGCACGACCGGGAGGCCGCCCGATCCGGCACCCGAGCCGGCGGCGGGCGGGGCAGCCGGCGCGGGGCGGGACTGCTGCTGGGCGGCGGGCGGGACGACGGGCTTGGCAGGGGCGGCGGGCGCGTTGGCAGGGGCCTTGCGCAGGCGCCTGGGCAGGCGGTACGGCGGGCTGCTGCTGGGTGCGCTCGGCGGCTGGCTCCTCGGCCTTCGCGGGCGCGGGTTCGTCGTGCTTGAGGCGCGGGATGACCTGGGTCTTCTCGGAGTCGGCCTGGTCGGTGTCCTGCTCCGGCGTCTCCTCCGGCTCGTCGTCGAAGATGGACAGACCCTGCTGCTCGCTCATGGTTGGCGCTTCCTCCGGATGTTCGTTGGCACGACGTGGACAGTCTGGCTGATCGGCTGGAGACAGCCCACCCCGGGACCGCACTTTCTTGGCGGTCCCGGGGTGGGAAACGTTTGCGTGTGGCTCCGCGCGCCGTCAGACGCCGCGGAAGCGGTTGATCGCGTCCAGATGCCGGTCGCGCAGCTCCGCGTCGCGGACGCCGAGACCCTCCTCGGGAGCCAGGCACAGCACCCCGACCTTGCCCTGGTGGGCGTTCTGGTGGACGTCGAGCGCGGCCTGGCCGACGTCGTCGAGGGAGTAGGTCCGCGACAGGGTCGGGTGGATCTTGCCCTTGGCGATGAGGCGGTTGGCCTCCCACGACTCGCGGTAGTTGGCGAAGTGCGAGCTGATGATCCGCTTGAGGTTCATCCAGAGGTAGCGGTTGTCGTACTCGTGCATGTAGCCCGAGGTCGACGCGCAGGTCGTGATGGTGCCGCCCTTGCGGGTGACGTAGACCGACGCGCCGAAGGTCTCCCGACCCGGGTGCTCGAAGACGATGTCGATGTCCTCGCCGCCGGTCAGCTCGCGGATCTTCGCCCCGAACCGCTTCCACTCGCGCGGGTCCTGGGTGTGCGGGTCCTTCCAGAACCGGTAGTCCTCCTCGGAGCGGTTGATGATCAGCTCCGCGCCCATCCGGCGGCAGATCTCCGCCTTCTCGTCGTTGGAGACCACGCACACCGGGGTCGCGCCGCCGTTGAGGGCGTACTGCGTCGCGAACCCGCCGAGGCCGCCGGAGGCGCCCCAGACCAGGACGTTGTCGCCCTGCTTCATGTCGCCGCCGTTCTTGCTGACCAGCTGGCGGTACGCCGTGCAGTTGACCAGGCCGGGAGAGGCTGCCTCCTCCCACGTGAGGTGGGCCGGCTTGGGCATCAGCTGGTTGGCCTTGACCAGCGCGATGTGGGCCAGGCCGCCGAAGTTGGTCTCGAAGCCCCAGATCCGCTGCTCGGGGTCCAGCATCGTGTCGTTGTGGCCGTCGGGGTGCTCGAGCTCGACCGAGAGGCAGTGGGCGACCACCTCGGTGCCGGGCTGCCACGAGTGCACGCCGGGTCCGGTCTTGAGCACGACGCCGGACAGGTCGGAGCCGACGACGTGGTAGGGCAGGTCGTGCCGCTTCGCGAGCGGCGACATCCGCCCGTACCGCTCGAGGAACCCGAACGTCGCGACCGGCTCGAAGATCGAGGTCCACACGGTGTTGTAGTTGATCGCCGAGGCCATCACGGCGACGAACGCCTCGCCGGGGCCGAGCTCGGGCAGCGGCACGTCCTCGACGTGCAGCGACTTGCGCGGGTCCTTGTCGCGGGTCTCGAGCCCCTCGAACATGTCCACGTCGTCCTTGTGCACGGTCACCGCGCGGTAGGACTCGGGGAGGTCGAGGTTCGCGAACTCCTCCTGCGCCGTGTCACCGGCGAGGATCGCGTCGAGGATGTGCTGCAACGTCAGCTCCTGGGGATCGGGGGCCTGGCGGCACAAGGATTACCGATGGGTAACCGGTGTGGCGACCGTCTGTGACCTATCTTGCTCCCGATTGCGGTCCAGACCGCTTCCGTCTTAGCGTCGACGGCTATGGCGATCTCGGCGTCAGACCAGTCAGACCAGCAACAGACCACGCGCTCCGGCCGCTCAGCGGTCCTCGGCGCCATCTTCCTGATGGCCACGGCGGCCATCGGGCCCGGATTCATCACCCAGACCGCGACGTACACCGTCTCGCTCGGTGCGGCCTTCGCCTGCGCCATCGTGCTGTCGGTGCTCGTCGACGTCGCCGTCCAGCTCAACGTCTGGCGGGTGATCGGGGTCGCCGGGCGGCGGGCGCACGAGCTCGGCAACGACGTCCTGCCGGGCGTCGGGTACCTCCTCGCCGTCCTCGTCGTCGTCGGCGGGCTGGTCTTCAACATCGGCAACGTCGCCGGCACGGGGCTGGGCACCGACGCGATGCTCGGCCTCGACCCGCGCCTGGGCGGGGCACTGTCGGCGGCGCTGGCCATCGCGATCTTCCTGAGCAAGCGCGCCGGCCTGGCCCTCGACCGGGTGGTCATCGTGCTGGGCCTGGTGATGATCGTGGCCACGCTCGCGATCGCGATCACCTCCGACCCGCCGGTCGGCGACGCGCTGAAGAACGTGGTGGCCCCGGAGGAGTTCGACTTCGTCGCGGTCACCACGATCATCGGCGGCACCGTCGGCGGCTACATCACGTACGCCGGGGCGCACCGGCTGCTCGACTCCGGCACCACCGGCGCCGAGCACGTGCGCGACATCAGCCGCAGCTCGGTGACCGGCGTACTGCTCACCGGCGCGATGCGCGCACTCCTGTTCCTGGCGATCCTCGGCGTGGTCGCGGGCGGCGCGACCCTGGCGACCGACGACCCGGCGGGCAGCGCGTTCCAGGAGGCCGCCGGTGACGCCGGCCTCCGCGTGTTCGGCCTGATCCTGTGGGCCGCCGCGATCACCTCGGTGATCGGTGCGGCGTACACGTCGGTGTCGTTCATGACCTCGACGAAGACCTCCGACCGCCGGCGCAACCTGCTGACGGTGGCGTTCATCGTCCTGAGCACCGGCATCTTCCTCGTGATCGAGGAGGCGCCGGTCACGCTGCTCGTCTTCGCCGGCACGTTCAACGGGCTGATCCTGCCGATCGGGTTCGGCGTGCTGCTCTGGATCGCCTGGCGCCGGCGCGACCTGCTGCAGGGCTACCGCTACCCGCGCTGGCTGGCCGCGATCGGCACCATCGCCTGGCTGTTCACCCTGTACATCGGCTACCAGGCGATCCTCGACCTCGGTTCGCTCAGGCGTCCTCAGGCGGGCTCGACCAGCTCCACGAGCACGCCGCCGGCGTCCTTGGGGTGGATGAAGTTGATCCGCGAGTTCGACGTGCCGCGCCGCGGCTCGTCGTACAGCAGGCGTACGCCGCGCTCGCGCAGCACCGCCGACACCTGCTCGACGTCGGTGACCCGGTAGGCCATCTGCTGCACGCCCGGGCCGGACCGGTCGAGGAACTTCGCGATCGTCGACTCGGGGGAGAGGGGCGCGAGCAGCTGGATGCACGAGCCGGAGTCGCCGACCGCGATCATCGCCTCGCGCACGCCCTGCTCCTCGTTGGTCTCCTCGTGGGCGACCTGCATCCCGAACGTGTCCCGGTAGTAGGCGATCGCCTCGTCGAGGTCGGGCACGGCGATGCCGACGTGGTCGATGGCCGTGAACAGGTGCGTGGGGAGGTCCGGGCTCATGGCGCACATCGTCGTACGGCGAGCGCGTGCGGGCGAGGGCGTGTGAGGTTTTCCTCACCGCCCGGCCCGTCCCACCCACTGCCTTCCGCGACCCGTCGGTGGGTATCGTCGCGGGTATCGGCAGCACGCACTTGATGGAGGCACACATGTCCGGATCCGTGATCGTCGCCGGGGCCCGCACCCCGATCGGACGCCTGCTCGGAGGCTTCAAGACCCTGTCCGCCGCGGAGCTGGGCGGCCACGCCATCAAGGGCGCTCTCGACAAGGCCGGCGTGACGCCGGACCAGGTCGACTACCTGATCATGGGCCAGGTCATCCTGGCCGGGGCCGGCCAGAACCCCGCCCGCACCGCCGGCATGGCCGCGGGCCTGCCCGCTGAGCCTGCCCGTCGATCACCATCAACAAGGTATGCCTCTCGGGCCTGAACGCGATCGCGATGGCCGACCAGCTGATCCGTGCCGGTGAGGTCGAGATCGTGGTCGCCGGCGGCATGGAGTCGATGACCAACGCCCCCCACCTGCTGCCGAAGTCGCGCGAGGGCTTCAAGTACGGCGACGTGCCGCTGGTCGACTCGATGGCGTACGACGCGCTGTACGACCAGATCACCCAGCAGGCCATGGGCGGGCTGACCGAGCAGGCCAACGCCGAGGGCATCAAGCTGACCCGCGAGGAGCAGGACGAGTTCGCCGCCCGCTCCCACCAGCGCGCCGCCGAGGCCTGGAAGAACGGCCTCTTCGACGACGAGGTCGTGCCGGTCGAGATCCCGCAGCGCCGGGGCGACCCGGTCGTGGTCGCCGCCGACGAGGGTGTCCGCGGCGACACCACCGCCGAGTCGCTGTCCAAGCTCCGCCCCGCCTTCAGCAAGGAGGGCACGATCACCGCCGGCTCCGCGTCGCAGATCTCCGACGGCGCCGCCGCAGTGGTCGTGATGAGCAAGGCCAAGGCCGAGGAGCTCGGCCTGGAGTGGCTGGCCGAGATCGGTGCCCACGGCATGGTCGCCGGCCCCGACTCGACGCTCCAGATGCAGCCCGCCAACGCGACCGTGAAGGCCTGCGAGAAGGACGGCATCTCCGTCTCCGACCTCGACCTGGTCGAGTTCAACGAGGCGTTCGCCGCGGTCGGCATCGAAGTCCGCCCGCGAGCTCGGGCTGTCGACGAGGACAAGGTCAACGTCAACGGCGGCGCCATCGCGCTCGGCCACCCGGTCGGCATGTCCGGCACCCGCATCGTGCTGCACCTCGCGCTGGAGCTGAAGCGCCGCGGTGGCGGCGTCGGCGCGGCCGCGCTGTGTGGTGGCGGCGGCCAGGGCGACGCCCTGATCGTGCGCGTCCCGAGCAGCTGACCCGTTTGGTCTCGACAAGCTCGACCGGCGCGGGCGTCGGCAGTCGCCGGGGCTCCGCCGCGTCGGTCCCCGACCTCGTCGAGCGCGCCCGCGACGGGGACGCGCGGGCGGTCGCCCGGCTGATCTCGCTGGTCGAGGACGAGTCGCCGCTGCTGCGCGAGGTGATGGCCGCGCTCGCGCCGCACACCGGCAACGCCCAGATCGTCGGCATCACCGGGTCGCCCGGCGTCGGCAAGTCCACGTCCACCTCCGCGCTGGTCACCGAGCTGCGCGCGGCCGGCAAGCGGGTCGGCGTACTCGCGGTGGACCCGTCGTCGCCGTTCTCCGGCGGCGCCCTGCTCGGTGACCGGGTGCGGATGCAGGACCACGCGCTCGACCGCGAGGTCTACATCCGCTCGATGGCCTCCCGCGGCCACCTCGGCGGCCTCGCGTGGACGACGCCGCAGGCGCTGCGGGTGCTCGATGCCGCCGGCTGCGACGTGATCCTGATCGAGACCGTCGGCGTCGGGCAGAGCGAGGTCGAGATCGCGAGCCTCGCCGACACCACGCTGGTCCTCCTCGCGCCCGGCATGGGCGACGGCATCCAGGCCGCGAAGGCCGGGATCCTCGAGATCGGCGACCTGTACGTCGTCAACAAGGCCGACCGCGACGGCGCCGAGCAGGTACGCCGCGAGATCCGGTCCATGCTCTCCCTCGGCGAGCGCACCGAGGGCTCGTGGAGGCAGCCGATCGTCCTGACCGTCGCCTCCAAGGCCCAGGGCGTCGACGAGGTCGCCGCCGAGATCGACAAGCACCGCGACTGGCTGGAGTCCTCCGGCGAGCTCGCCAACCGTCGCACCCGCCGCGCCCGCGACGAGATCGAGGCCATCGCCGTCACCGCCCTGCGCGCCCGCTGGGGCGACGTACACGGCCGCACCGAGCTCGACGACCTCGCGGCCGCCGTCGTCACCGGCGACACCGACCCCTACGCCGCCGCCGACGAGCTGCTCGCCACCTTCGCCGACTGATCCTCGTCTTCACAGCTGACGATCCGGCATGTCCGAGACCAATCGACGCCAGATGTACGTTGGCCTGCGTGGATGACCACAAGGAGTGGTTGGCGGGGGTGTTCGATCGGGCGGCGCCCACCTATGACCGCATCGGCGAGGCGTACCACGCGCATTTCGCAGAGCGTCTGCTCGACCTGGCTGCTGTCCATGGCCAGGGCAGCCTGCTCGACGTCGCCTGCGGTCGGGGGGCGGTGCTGGCCGCGGCCGCGGGGCGTGGGATCGGGCGCCTCACCGGGATCGATGTCTCGGCCACCATGATCGAACTCGCCGCGGCGGACCTCCGTGCCGCGGGAATCGCCGACGTCGACCTGCGAGTCATGGACGCGGAGCAGCTGGAGTTTCCCGACGCCCGGTTCGACGTACTCACGGCCGCCTTCGCGTTGTTCTTCCTCCCCGACCCGGCGCGCGCGGCGGCAGAGTTCCGGCGGGTGCTCCGGCCCGGCGGCGTCGTCGCCGCGTCGACGTGGGGGGAGGAGGACGAGCGCTGGACCTTTGCCGACGAGCTCCTCACATCCACGGGCTCCCCGCGACTCAAGGCCCTGCAGCAGCCTTTCGACCGCGCCGAGGATCTGACGGAACTCTTCGGAGCGGCGGGCTTCGCCGACCTTCAGGTGCATCAGCAGGAGACGGAGATCCACTTCGTCTCGAAGCAACAGTGGTGGGAGTGGCACTGGTCGTTCAGCGTGCGCGGGCTTCTGGAACAACTGGAGCCGGAAGCCGTGGTCGCCTATCGCGACGGGTGCTTCCGGGACATGGATTCTCTCGAGACGGACGGCGGCTACCCGCTCAGACTGACCGCGCTCATCGCGATCGGGCGGAGGTAGGCAGTGACGGCCCGCCGGGTGCAGGGCCTCGTGGACACGCCGAGTGCCGGTTCACCCGCAGCGGGTGAGCAGGCCACGGCCAGCCATGTCCACACTGGCGTGACGACAGGCTCACCACGTGGGCCGAGGAGAAGGGTCCGCCGATGGGATGTCTGCTCGCACTGCTCGCCGGGTTCGCACCCCGGATCGCCCTGCTGCTGATCTGGATCTTCACCAACCTGGTGGACCGCGCCTTCACCGGCTTCCTGATCCCGCTGCTCGGGCTGCTGATCTTCCCCTATGCGACGTTGTTCTACGTCCTCGCCTTCAACCCGGTCACCGAGATGAGCGGCTGGGGCTGGGCCTTCGTGGTGCTCGGCTTCATCTTCGACATCGGGCACTGGGCCGGCGGAGGCTCGACCGGTCGACAGCGATACGCCACCGCCTAGCGCCGCGAGACCCCTCGCCGAGCTGTCAGGCTGACCCTGTCAGCCCTCCGACATTCTTCGCTGCCGGGAATCCGTGCCCCTGATCGTGGGCCGCTGGTGCGCCACGGTGCGACAGTCTTGGTATGGCTGCCTGTGATCTCACAGACACCGACCTGCTCCGCGCGATGGCCGGTAGGGACGAAGGCGCCCTCCGGGAGCTCTACGAACGCCACGCCCTCTGGATCTCCGCAAGGCTGGCCCGCCGCTGCGCCGACGCCGATGCCGTCTCCGACGTACTCCAGGACACGTTCATCGCCGCCTGGGACGGCGCGCACCGGTTCCGTGGGGACGGCGAGGTGCCGGCATGGCTGTGGGGCATCGCGATCCGTCGGCTGATCAGCCGGCTGCGCAAGCGGGCCGACTTCCGCCTCGGCCCCGCTCTGCAGGAGCGGGACGGCGAGGACATCTCGGCCGAGGAGCGGGTGCTGCTGCGCCTCGAGAACGTCGATGTGGGCGGCGCCCTGGCCCGGATCTCACCGGAGCTGCGCGCCGTGCTGCAGCTGACGGTGCTGGACGGCCTCAACACCCGTGAGGCAGCCGTCCTGCTCGGCATCCCGCGCGGCACCGTGAAGTCGCGGCTGCAGCGCGCCCGGGCGACGATGCGAGAGGAGCTGGCATGAGCCTGTCCACCCCGTCCGCGTGGCACCTCGACGAGAGCACGCTGCGCGCGTACGCCGACGGTCATCCGCTCTCGGTCGCCGGTCCGTCGGTCGAGGCCCACCTCGTCGAGTGCCCCGACTGTCGGGTGCGACTCGGCGACGTGATGTCCCACGAACCGGTCGACCGGGCCTGGGCCGCGATCCGGGCGCACGTGGAGACTCCTCGGCGCAGCCTCGCCGAACGGCTCGTCGGCTGGTTCGGCGTGTCCGCGGAGTCGGCACGACTGCTGGCCGCGGTGCCCGCCTTCCGCGGCGCCTGGCTGTTGGGGGTGCTCACGGTCAGCCTGTTCGCCGGGATTGCCGCACTGTTCGCCGGCGACTCGGGCCTGACCCTGTTCCTGATCGTCGCGCCGCTGGCTCCCGTCGCGGGGGTCGCCGCCTCGTTCGGCGGGGACGCCGACCCGGCCCACGAGCTGGTGACGGTGACGCCGTACTCCGCGACGCGGCTGCTGCTGCTGCGGACCGGAGGCGTCCTGGCCACCTCGACGCCGGTCATGGTGCTGGTCGGTCTTCTCATGCCGGGCCCGGCCTGGCTGGGCGTGGCCTGGCTGACCCCGGCCGCGGCCGGCGTGGTCCTCACCCTGCTGCTGACACCGCTGTTCGGATCCACCCCGACCGCAGCCACGCTCGGTGCCATCTGGTCGCTCGCCGTGGTCTCCGCGAACCGGGTGAGCGATCCGGCCACCGTGGTCGAGCCCGCCATGCAGCTGGTGATGGCAGCCGTGGCGCTGGTCGCCCTCGCTGCTCTCGCCCTTCGTCAATCGTCGTTCGAACACCTGGGAAGGCAGTCATGAACACAGGCATCGACACAGTCACGCTGACCGGAGTGGGCAAGTCCTACGGTCGGGTCCCGGCCCTGTCGGAGGTGGACCTCGCACTGGCTCCCGGCATCACCGGCCTGCTGGGGCCCAACGGGGCCGGCAAGACCACCATGCTCCGGATCCTGGCGACCGCGCTGGCCGCCGACCGGGGTGAGGCGCGCGTGCTCGGCGTCGACCCCACCACGTCGACGGGGAGGGTGGAGGTGCGACGTCGTCTCGGCTACGTGCCGCAGGAGACAGGCTTTCCCCGCGGGTTCACGGCGTTCGCGTTCGTGGACTACATGGCGATCCTCAAGGAGTGGACCGATCCCGACGGCCGGCACGACGAGGTACGGCGGGTCATCGACCTGGTCGGCCTGACCGACCTGGCGACCAAGCGGGTCAGCTCGCTCTCGGGCGGCCAGCGCCGACGCGTGGTGCTCGCCCAGGCGATGCTCGGCTCTCCGGACCTGCTGGTCCTCGACGAGCCCACGGCCGGACTGGATCCCGCCCAGCGGGGACGGCTCCGCGACGTGCTGGGTCGCGCCGGCGAGTCGGCGACCGTCGTGATCTCCACGCACCAGACCGAGGACGTGGCCGCGCTCTGCGAGCGGGTCGTCGTGATGGACGTCGGCCGGGTCCTGTTCGACGGCACCGTGTCGCAGCTGATCGCGGGGGCCGACGGACGGGTCTGGATGGCGGCCGAGCGGCACCCGTCGGCGCAGCATGCCTGGCGCACCGGCACCGGCCGGGTCCGCAACGTGGGCGATCCGCCCACCGGGGCCGAGCTCATCGAACCCGCCCTCGAGGACGCCTACCTCCTGCTGGTCGGCGACGCGGCGCGTGACGCCGGTCTGGAGGCGGTGTCATGAGCACAGCCGTGGCCTCATCGGCGACCACTCCGGCCGAGGCGGATCGTGGCACCGTGCTGGCACTCGCGAGGGCCGAGTCGCGGCGCTACGCACGCCACCCGCTGTTCCTGATCGCGGTCGGGCTCCTGCTGCTCTCGATGGCCGACGGGGTGCGTCAGCAGGAGCAGAACGGGAGCCCGATGAACGGTGCGCTCCTGATCGCCTTCCTGATCGGCGTGTTCGGGTTCGTGGTCGCGCACCGCCTGACGACGTCGATGCGGCGCACCGGCGACATGGTCGGCACCGTCCCGGTCGGCGCGCAGCAGCGCACGCTCGCGCTGCTGCTCGCGTGCCTGGTGCCGGCCACGGCGGGCATCGTGTTCGCGGTCTACATGCTGGTCACCGGGGCGATCTGGCCGCCGGTGGGAGTGCCTGCCGACGCCCCCGTGGCCTGGTTCCGTGACGAGTCCGACCTCGCCGTGCTCGCGACGGTGATCGCGCTCGGGCCGGTGGCCGCCCTGGGCGGGCCGCTGCTGGGCGTCGCCGTCGCCCGCTGGGCCCCTTTCCGCGGGTCGGCGCTCGTCGGAGTGGTCACTCTGGTGTTCGTGGCCGCCCTGCCCAGCGACGCTCCGCTCCCGTGGAGCATGCTGCCGCCCTGGCCGATCCTGTACGACGAGCACGCCAACACCCGGACGGGACAGCTGATCGACTCGTACCTGCTCGCGGACGTCGCGCAGTGGTGGATGGTCGTCTACCTGCTGTGCCTGTGCGGCCTGGCGGCCGTCGCTGCGCTGCTGCGCGACCGGCCGCACCGCCGGGCACTGCTCTGGACCGGCGGTGCCCTCATGGCTGGCGCGGTCGGGTCCTTCCTGCTCGCCGTCTCATGACCTGGGTGAGGCGCACCCCCTGGCCGGTGTTCGGGACATCGGTGGCGGCCGCGGCGCTGGTGCTCGTCGCGGCCGCCCTCCCGGGGGACGGCGTCTCACCGTTCGTGGTCCGGATCGCGGAGTTCCTGCTGGCCGGCGCCGCGGCGTACCTGCTCGACGACGCGGCCGCGCCCATGACCGGCGTGACCCCGCCCAGCGTGTGGCGGCGCCGGGCCCCGACCCTGCTCAGAGGTGCGGCCGTGATGGCCGCGACCTGGCTCGGCATCCTGCTGGTGCTCCGCTGGCAGGATGCACTGCCCCCGGTGCTGCTCGCGACGGCCGAGGTCGTCGTGCTGTCCCTCGGGGCCCTCGCCGCGGCCGCCGTCCTCGTACGCCGCGGCGACCCCGAGCCGGGCGGTCAGGTCGCCCCGGTCGTCGGACTGCTCGGCATCGGTGCACTCATGGCGGACGCCGTCTCGACGACCGCGCTCTTCGTGCCGTGGGAGGCCGGGGAGCCGGCTCGCGGCGTCGGGATCGCCTGGGCCACGGCCGGCCTGCTGGCGGTCGGCGTCCTCGTCCGGGCGTCCCAGGACCCGGCGAGCGGGGCCGCTCCCCGGCATCCTCCTGAGGGACCGGGCTCAGGGACGCGACCCTCCCCGCCGCAGCGCCGCCTCGACCAGCGCCGGCGGCGCGTAGCCCTTGTCCGCGTCGTTGATCGTCGTCCCCGGCGCCACGATCTCGTCGATCCGGTCCAGCACCTCCGCGGGCAGCGACACCTTCTCGACGCCGAGCTGCGACTCGAGCTGCTCCATCGTGCGCGGCCCGATGATGGCCGACGACACCGCCGGGTGCTCGAGCACGAACGCCAGCGCGAGGTGGATCAGCGACAGCCCGGCCGCGTCGGCCAGGTCCTGGAGCTCGTGGACCGCCTCCAGCTTCTGCCGGTTCTCGGGGCTGGTCGGGTCGTGGCGGGCCGGCTGTCGCTGCTGCCGGCTCGACACTGGCGCCTGCTCGCCACGGCGGTAGCGCCCGGAGAGCCAGCCACCGGCCAGCGGGCTCCACGGCAGGATGCCGAGGCCGTACTTCTGGGCCGTGGGGAGGATGTCGCGCTCGACCTCGCGGGCGAGGATCGAGTACGGCGGCTGCTCGGTCACCGGGCGCTCCCGGTGGCGGCGCTCGGCCACCCACTGCGCCTCGACCACCTGCGACGGCAGGAACGTCGACGTACCGATGTAGCGGACCTTGCCCTGGTGGACCAGGTCCGACAGCGCGGAGAGCGTGTCGTCGATGTCGATCTCCGGCCGCGGGCGGTGCACCTGGTAGAGGTCGATGTGGTCGGTCTGCAGCCGGCGCAGGGAGTCCTCGACCTCGCGGATGATCCAGCGCCGCGAGTTGCCGCCGTGGTTGGGGTCGTCGTCGGACATCGCGCCGTGGAACTTGGTGGCGAGCACGACGTCGTCACGGCGTCCCTGCAGGGCCTTGCCGACGATCTCCTCCGACTCGCCGCGTGCGTAGACGTCGGCGGTGTCGATGACGTTGATGCCGGAGTCGAGCGCCCGGTGGATGATGCGGACGCACTCGTCGTGGTCGGGGTTGCCCCAGCCGCCGAACATCATCGCGCCCAGGGTCAGCGGGCTCACCTTGACGCCGGTGGTCCCGAGGTTGCGGTAGGTCATGCGGTCTCCCTGCTGTACGGGTTGGTGGTGTACTGGCTCGCCGGTCTGTCGAGTCCATAGTGCTCGCGCAAGGTGGATCCGTCGTACTCGGTGCGGAACAGTCCACGCCGGCGCAGGATCGGCACGACCTCCTCGACGAACACGTCGAAGCCCCCGGTCAGCCACGGCGGCATCACGTTGAAGCCGTCGGCGGCCCCGGACTCGTACCAGCGCTGCATCTCGTCGGCGACGTACTCCGGGGTCCCGGCGACGACGCGGTGGCCGCGGGCGCCCGCGAGGCGGTGCAGCAGCTGGCGGATCGTCGGCTGCTCCCGGTCGATGATGTCGAGCACCACCTGGAACCGGCTGCCGACCCCGCGCTCGCCGCTGTCGTCGATCACCTCGCGCGGGAACGGGCCGTCGAGGTCGTACGACGAGAGGTCGGCGCCGGTCATCCGCTTGAGCTGCTCGATGGAGTACGCCGGCTGGGTGAGGTTGCTGAACTCCTCGTGCAGCTCCTCGGCCTCCTTGGTGGTCGACCCGATGAACGGGCTGATCCCGGGCAGCACCTTCACCTGGTCGGGGTTGCGCCCGTTGGCGCGCGCCCGCTGCTTCACGTCGCCGTAGAACTCCTGGGCGTTGCCCAGGGTCTGGTGCGCGGTGAAGATGGCCTCCGCCCACCGGGCGGCGAACGCCCGGCCGTCCTCCGACGAACCCGCCTGCACGTAGACCGGCCGGCCCTGGGGCGAGCGGGCCGTGTTGAGCGGCCCGGCGACCGAGAAGTGCTGGCCGACGTGGTCGATCGCGTGGATCAGGTCGGTGTCGGCGAACACCCCGCTCTCGGCGTCGGCGACCAGCGCCTCGTCCTCCCAGCTGTCCCACAGCTTGGTGACCACCTCGAGGAACTCGTCGGCCCGCGCGTAGCGGGCGGCGTGCACCGGGTGCTCCTCGAGGCCGAAGTTCTGCGCGGCGTTCGGGGCGCCGGTGGTCACGATGTTCCAGCCGGCGCGGCCGTTGCTGAGGTGGTCGAGCGAGGCGAACTGCCGGGCCAGGTTGTAGGGCTCGGAGTACGTCGTGGACGCGGTGCCGATCAGCCCGATCCTGCTGGTGACGGCCGCGATCGCCGACATCCACGTGAACGGCTCGAGGCGGAAGCGCGAGGCGTACTTGATGTTGTCGGCGAGGGCCGGCCCGTCGGCGAAGAAGATCGAGTCGAACTTCGCCTCCTCGGCCGTGCGGGCGAGGTCCTGGTAGTAGCGAGATGTCGAGGATCCGGTCGGGCGCGGACCCGGCGTACCGCCAGGCGGCCTCGTGGTGGCCACCGGGGTAGATGAACAGGTTGAGGTTCAGGGTCACGATGCGGCCTTTCGATGGGTCGGGAACTGGGCGGGGATCGCGAGCTCGTGGTCGTCCTCGACCCCGAGCTGGGCGAGCAGGCGGGCGCGCAGGGCCGCGAACTGCGGGTCCGCCTGCGACCGCTTGCCGCGGATGTCGACGCGGATGTCGGAGCTGACGACGCCGTCGTCGAGCACGATCACCCGGTCGGCCAGCACGATCGCCTCGTCGACGTCGTGGGTGACCAGGAGCACCGCCGGTTGGTGGACCTCGCACAGCTTGCGCAGCAGCACGTGCATGCGGATCCGGGTCAGGGCGTCGAGCGCGCCGAACGGCTCGTCGGCCAGCAACAGCTCGGGCTCGCGGACCAGTGACCGGGCGAGGGCGGCACGCTGCTGCTCGCCGCCCGAGAGCTCGCGCGGCCAGGCCTTCTCGCGGCCCTCGAGCCCGACCTCCGCCAGCGCCTGCCGGCCGCGATCGGCGGCCGACCGGCCGCGCAGGCCGAACGTCACGTTGTCCAGGACCCGCCGCCAGGGCAGCAGCCGGGAGTCCTGGAAGACCACGGACACCTTGTCGGGCACCCGCAGCCGGCCGTGTCCCGCGACGTCGCGGTCCAGCCCGGCCAGGGCGCGCAGCAGCGTGCTCTTGCCGCTGCCACTGCGGCCGATCAGCGCCACGAACTCGCCCGCTGCGATCTCGAGGTCGAGCCCGTTCAGGACGCCGCCCGACTTGTTGAAGCTGCGGTGCAGGTCGCGGACCTCGACCGCCGGGCCGTCGGTCAGCCCTCGAGAGTGCGTCGCCATGTCAGTGCCTTCCTCTGGATCAGTCGGACGGACCCGTCGGCCACGAGGCCGAGGGCGGCGTACACGACCAGGCCGACGATGATCACGTCGGTCTGCCCGTAGTTGGACGCGAGCGTGATCATGTGGCCGATCCCGCTCGTGGAGTTGATCTGCTCGACCACGACCAGGGCGAGCAGGGCCGAGGTCACCGCGAAGCGCAGCCCCAGCAGGAAGCCGGGCAGCGCGCCGGGGAGGACGACGCTGCGGACGAACGCGGTCCGGCTGACGTCGACGGTCTCGGCGAGCTCGGCGTACTTGCCGTCGATGCTGCGCAGGCCGTTGTGGGTGTGGATGTAGACCGGCACCAGCACGCCGAGCGCGATGGTGATCACCTTCATCTCCTCGCCGATCCCGAACCACAGGATCAGCAGGGGGATCAGCGCCAGGCTCGGGATCGAGCGCTTGATCTGGACCGGCCCGTCGACGATCGACTCGCCGATCCGGGACAGCCCGGCGACGATCGCCAGCACCGTGCCGGCGACGAGGCCGAGCGTGAGGCCGAGCAGCGCGCGGACGGCGGAGGTCATCAGGCTCTCCTGGAGCCGGCCGTTCTCGATGAGCACGATGGCGCTGTCGACGACCGTCCACGGCTCCGAGAGCGTGCGCGGGTCGAGGACGCCGGTCGCGGAGCCGAGGCACCAGAGCCCGACGAGCAGGAGCGGCCCGATCCAGAACCCGAACGGGATCCGGCGCCCCGGCCCGAGCCGGCGGCGTACGACGCGCTCGTCGACCGGGTCGGCGCTCCTGGTGGCCAGACCCGGGCGCTCCTGGACCGCCGTCATGACAGCGCCTCCGCGATGGCCTTCTCGAACCGGCGGTCGTAGAGGTCCTCGACGTCGAGCTCGTCGTGACCCTGCTCCTGCGCGAGCAGGTCGGCGGTCTCCTGGTGGCGGGCGATCGACTCGTCCCAGTTGGTCGGCACCTCGAACGTCCCGAGCGCCTTCACGACGTACGCCGCGTCCTCGGGGGAGAGGCCCTCGTGGTCCTCGTAGAACGCCTTGGCGAACTCCTGGGGGTGGTCGTTGATCCACAGCTGGGCCTGGGCCCAGGCGGCGACGTACTTCTGGATCGCGGCGGCCTTGTGGGCGTCCTCGACCACGGTGGTGGGCGCGTACAGCGTCCACGCGTCGTCGCGCACGCCCGGCGAGAGCGTGGTGCCGCCGTCGCGCTCGTACTTCGCGAGGTAGGTCTTCGCCAGCGTCTGGCCCAGCGGCGCGACGTCGACGGAGTTCTCGGCGAGCGCCAGCACGAACGAGTCGTCGACGCTGGTCATCTCGACGAGCTCGACGTCGTCCTGGGTCAGGCCGGCCTCCTCGAGGACGCGCAGCACCAGTGCACCCTGCGCCTGACCCGGGCTGTACGCGATCTTCTTGCCCTTCAGGTCGGTCAGCGCCTTCACGTCGGCGCCGGGCGCCACCCCGAGCTCGTACGTCGGGTGGTCGAGCGGGTCGACGGTGTTGCGGGCCGCGACGATCTTGATGTCGGTGCCGGTCCACTGGGCGAAGAGCGGCGGGATGTCCGCGACCGCACCGATGTCGATCGCGTCCGCGCGGAACGCCTCCAGCGTCTTCGGACCGCCGCTGATGTTGGCCCACTCGACCTCGATGCCGAGCTTCTCGTCGAGCCCCGACTCCTCGAGCGCGGTCTGCGTCTGCGGGTCACCGACGCGCAGCACGGTGCCGTCCGGCACCTCGTCGGGCACGGCGGCGCTGAGGTCGAGATGGGGCCCCTCTTCCTCCGCACCACACCCGGCCAGCGCCAGTACGGTGGACAGGACGACCAGCACCGAGCCGAGACCGACGTACCGCCGGCGCCCGGAGCGAGGGGATTGGACAGTGGCCAGCATGGGCACTCCCGAGTTGTAGACGACTAAGTCGCGTAAATTAATACACTAAGGTCCAAAACGGCGTGCCGCGACGCGCGGATGGTGAGACACGGGGCGGCGCCGAACCGCCTGCGTGCCGATTGCGTGCGAATCGGTCTTATCCCGGTCCAGCGCCACGTTGACTGACATTGCGGTATGGAGTTGACCGTCTGCGCCACTGACGACGAGTACGAGGCGTGGCGGGCTGTCCGGCTGGCAGTCGAGCCGGGGTCACGCACCCACAGCCTCGAGGAACTTCGTGCGAAGGACGCGTCTGACCGACTGCTGCTCCTCGCCCTCGAGGAGGGTCACGTGGTGGGCTGCGGCCTGGCTGATCGGGCAGAGACCGCCGGGGCGGGGTTCGTCGTCCCACGGGTCCTGCCTGAGCACCGTCGGCGCGGCGTGGGGTCAGCGCTCTTGCGGGCCCTGGCCGAGCACTGCAGCGAGCTACACCTGTCCACGATGTCGGCCGGTGTCGATGATGAGGGGTCCTTGGCATTCGCCGCTCAGTTCGGGTTCGTCGAGGTCCACCGCGAGGTCGAGCAGGTGCGCGCGGTGGGTGACGAGCCTGCCCCTCCGGCACCGCCGGCCGGCATCGAGGTGATCGACGCGAGCCAACGCCCCGACCTGTGGGGCGCGTGCTTCGAGACGTTCGGCAAGGAGGTGCTCGCCGACTTCGCTCTGTACACGCCGCTGGAGATCAGTGCCGAGCAGTGGGACCTGGACTGGGGCGGCGACCCGATGTGGTTGGCCCTGCTCGACGACGACGTGGTCGGCTGCGCTGGTCTGAGCCGGGACACCGACCGTCCCGAACGCGCCGAGAACGCCCTGACCGCAGTCAGCCGTGCCTGGCGCGGCCGTTGTCGCCTCACACCTGAAGCGCCGAACCCTGCACTGGGCGGCTCTCAACGGGCTCGAGGAGATCTACACCTGGACGCAGGTCGGCAACTCCTCGATGCTGCGCCTCAACGAACACCTCGGCTACGTCACCACCCGGAATGCCATCTCACTCTCCCGGGCTTCCGCTCACCACCTGACGACGAACGCTAGGAGTAGCGGTGGCTCTTTGCCGCGTGGCCCTGCTCGCGCGTGCAGGTGCGTCCATTCATCGAACGGTGCCCACACAGCGCCTCGGTGGGCGAAGCCGGAGCCGCCGTGCTGGCGGCCTGGACCTTCGCAGGTCGAACCGCCGGTCTGGCCGGCGGCGAGGCGCCTGTCGACGTAGCTGAACTTTCGCGATACCGGGCCTCCCGCATCGCCCGCATTGCTGCTTCCTTGCTCATTGTGCATTCACCTTGCGAACTCTAGGCGTGCGTGCCGACAGTTTCGTTCAGGCGCGGCGCCGACACCTGACGCTTCCCATCCCTACAGCGCTGAGGCGTTGGTTCGCGTGCTGCGAGACCAACCAGTTGGACCGGCTACGCCGCGAGCAAGCAAAACGGGTGACCTGCAGGGTCGAGAAGGACGCGGTAGCGGTCCCCGCCCGGTTGATGCTCAGGTCGAGCCGCGCCCAGGGCCAGCTCAGGTCTATCGCGGCGTCCAGATCCTCGACGGCGAAGTCGAGATGAAGCTGTTGGGGAATCTGCTGGTCGGGCCAGTGAGGAGCCCGGTAGTGATCGACCCGCTGGAACCCGAGAGCCGGACCGGGCCCACCGGTGAGCGCGACGTACCCGTCACTACTGAAGCCCACGGTCATCCCCGTCAGCTCCTGGTAGAACCGGGCCAGCGACTGGGGGTCGTCGCAGTCGAGAGTGACGCCCCGTAGTTCGGCAGACGGCATGTCGCCCTCCCACTTTCGTTGTGAGGGAGCGGGCGGCGCCCGCTCGACGCGCCGGCTCACCCGCCTGACCAAGGCCGGCGTGATGGTCGCCGCCAGCCTCCCCGGGCACCCTAGTGCGGGTTCCGGTTCGGGGCGTATGGGTTTTTCGGCTGGGCGCGAGCGGCGCGTAGACCTTGGGCCGACGGGCCAATGGTGCTTCCGCTGCTATATCGCGATCCAGGCTCAGGTGCGTCATACCGGCGCGCCGTCACCGCGCATGAGCTACCGGACGCCGAACGTCCGCAATCCGGGTTAGGTTGCCAACATGTCCGACTTCACGACCAAGGCGCTGACGTCGGAGACGTTCGGCGACTTCGCCGCTCTCGTCGAGCGGAACGGGGGCATGTTCGCCGGCTGCTGGTGCACGAAGTTCCATCCCGACTGCGCGGAGAAGGGCCAGAGCCGCGAGGGAAACCGGGCGCTCAAGCAACGTCTGGTGGCCGACGGGATCGCGCACGCAGCGCTTGTCTACGACGGCGACCGGGCCGTCGCCTGGGCGGAGTACGGATCGCCCGAGGAGCTGCCCGACATCCAGCACCGCAAGGAGTACCTGGCCACTGCTGAGCGGCTGCCCGACTATCGGATTACGTGCATCCTGGTCGAGCGCGGCCTTCGCGGTCAGGGATTGGCGGCGATCGCCCTGCGGGGAGCCGTCGAGCTGATCGCGCAGGCCGGCGGCGGCCGGGTCGAGGGCTACCCGCACGACACCGGCGGGGTGCGGAAGAAGAACTCGTCGTTCCTCTACAACGGCACCCGCACGATGTACGAGCGTGAGGGCTTCACCTACGACCGGCCCAAGGGTCAAGGCAACTGCGTGATGGTGCGCGAGGTGGCCCCGAGCGCGCGTCCCTGAAAACGCTTTCTCATGTCGCGATCCGCGCGGCTGCCGCGGTGCGTCCAATCGCCGCGTGCTGGCGTCCCCTTCTCACCGTTGGTTCAGTACGTGGTTCGTTTCGCCTGGCGTGCGCGATTGGGTATGCGGCGAGGGCAATCGATCTCGGGAGTTCAGCATGAGCGATGGCCGGACGACGTCCACTTCGACAGCCAGCACGTCAGAGCAGGCACCACCACACCGGTTGCCGATTCGGACCCTCGTCGCCGCGAGCGTCGGCAACGCGGTGGAGTGGTACGACTGGACGGTCTACGCGACGTTCTCGATCTACTTCGCCACTCAGATCTTCCCCGACAGCAACGAGTCCCTGGCGTTCGTCGGCACCTTCGCGACGTACGCCCTCGCCTTCTTCTTCCGGCCGCTCGGCGGCGTGCTGCTCGGCCGCTTCGCCGACCTGCGTGGCCGCAAGCAGGCAATGATGCTGACCATCGGGCTGATGGCCGGCGGGTCGCTGGTGATCGCGATCCTGCCGACGTACTCGGCGGTCGGCTGGCTGGCACCGATCCTGCTGCTCCCGCGGTGGCGTGCAGCCCAACGTCGTACCCGACGCGGCGGAGCTGCTCCTCGACGTCCGCACCGTGCCCGCCTTCTCCGGTGACCGGGTCCGCGAATTGGTCGGCTTGGTGGTCGGTGGTGATGTGCGGGTCGCCGACCACGTGCTGCCGCCGGTGGACACCGACGTCGACGACGCGTTCGTCGGGCTGGTGGCGGAGTCCCTCGCCGCGGTGGGCGCCCCGGCCGGGCCGGCAGAGCCGGCCCGCTACTTCACAGACGCCTCCGCGTTGGTCACCCTGCTCGCCAACAGCGGTGCGACACCGGTGCCCGCGGTCGTTGTCGGGCCCGGCGAGCCGGACCAATGCCACGTCGCCAACGAGTGGTGCTCGCTGAGTCGCGTCGACGAGGCGGTCGAGATCTACGCCGAGCTGCTGCGCCGCTGGTGCGAGGGCAGTGAGCACCGCCACGCACGTTGAGCACGTCCGCACCATCCTCTACTCGGGCCACCGCGATGCTCGTCAGTCGTGGTCGACGTTCCAGTACCCCGCAACCGATGCCGCCGTGTCGCGGGACACCAACCTGCGTGTCACCGTCCGTTCAGACGCCTGGGTCACCTTCGGGGCATGCGCCTGGCCATCGTCAGCGAGTCGTTCCTGCCGCAGGTAAACGGCGTGAGCAACACGGTGCGGCACGTCTCCGGTCAGCTGTTGCGGCTGGGGCATGAGCCGCTGGTGATCGCCCCGGTCGTTGTGGACTCCGCCGATGCCGTGCGCCAGCATCAGCGGACTCGCCAGCACCATCGCCGATGCGACCGCCCCGTCGTACCCGGCCCACGAGGCGAGGCGGGGGACCGCCCAGGCCAGGGCGAGCAGCCCGAGCACGGCCAGCACGCGGTGCGCGATCACCATCAGCCACGGGTCGTCGAACAGCTCCGCGGCGAACCCGCCGCCGAGCAGCGGCAGCGGTCCGTACGGCGCGGGCGTGAGCATCCAGCGCGGGTCCACCGCCTCGATGATCTGGCCGTCGAGGATGCCCGGGCCCCAGACGTACGGCGACAGTCCGATCCGGGTGAGCTCGCCCTGGGCGGCGTAGCTCCAGCCGTCGCGGCTGAACAGCGGCGGCGCGAACATCAGGGGGAGGCACCACAGCGCGGTGATCCGACGTACGTCGCCGATCCGGGCGCGGCCGAGCTCGGCGGAGCGGAGCAGGCGGAGCTATGCGTGGGTCAGCAGTCCCAGGCCGGCGACGACCACCGCGAGGCCGAGCATCCGCCCGTGGGTGGAGTCGCGGAGCGGCAGCGACATCGCCCACGACGACTGCGGCACGACCGACGTCACGAGGCCGCCGAGCAGCACCAGCACGGCGCCCACCACACCCAGGCCGCGTGTCACGTCGCGAACCTAGGCGGGGGGTGCGAGCCGCAGGACACCGGCGCGTGAACGCGCGGCAACAGCAGGCGGACCGGGTGAACGGCTGGTGCGTCGTCCTTGACCTTCGCCTCAGGCGTGCCTCCGACGTGCGCCCGGACCGATCTGTTAGACAAGTGTGGATCCTGTGTGTCCGGGGGCTGTAAGGACGGAGTGGTTAGGAACAATGAACGCCAAGAAGGCACTCCTCGTGCTCGTGGTGGTGTTCCTCGGCTTCTGGATGTTCACCGACCCCAGGGGCCTCGCGGAAGCGGCGCAGGACGCCGCCGCGCAGACATGGAGCCTCGCCGAGCAGCTGTTCAGCGCGGTCATCGACTTCGTCGGCGCCCTGACCTGAGCCGGCGACCGGGTGGGAATGTTCGGCGATCCTGACATCGCCCGTCACTTGCTCCGCGACGAGGGCGAAGTGATCGTCGACGAGGTGCGCAAGCACTGGGTGGCCTTCGTGCTGCCCGTGCTGGAGGGCATCGCCGCGCTGGTCCTGCTGGTGGCCTCGCCGTGGCTCCCGATGGACCTCGCGTCGGTGCCGGTGATCGTCGCGTTCCTGCTGGGCGGCTATGCGTTGTGGGGGTTCCTGCGCGAGCACCGCGACCGGTTCGTGATCACGAACATGCGGGTGTTCCGCGTGCACGGCGTGCTGTCGAGCAACCTCGCGACCATGCCGCTGTCGCGGATCCTCGACATCACCGTGAAGAAGCCGCTGCAGGGTCGGCTGCTCAACTACGGGAACTTCGTCTTCGAGTCCGCCGCCCAGGAGCAGGGCCTGCGTGACATCCGGTACGTCGGCAGCCCCGACGAGCGGGACCTGGCGATCCAGCGGGTCGTGCAGCGGGCGGGTCTGCGGGGCCCGCGGGTGGTCAACTGAGGGTGGCTGCCGGTGGGTCTGGGTGTCGCCGTTTGGTCCCCAACCGCAATGAATTGCACAGATTTGATGCGGTTCGTGACCAATCGGGGGGCTGTGGAGGGCGCGTCGGTCGGCCGCTCAGCTGCCCGACCCGCCCGGTCGACCCCTCCGCCGGCCCCTCCTCCAGCCCCGTCACCCAGCCGCCCCTCAGCCCGACCCGAACTTCTCCCGGGCCAGGTCGGCGACCGCCTTCGGGAGCCGGGTCTCGAAGTCGTGGATCTTCACCCACGTCGGGGTGATGTCGATCCGCGCCATCTGGTCGTAGAGCGCGTTCACGCCCGTCTCCCACTCGGCGAATGCCTCGGGAGGGGTGACCTTGCGGGAGGCCTCGACGTACTCGGGGAAGACGCCGTCGACGATGGTCACCTCGGCGGTGCCGCGGACGAACAGCGCGTTCGGCGGCCACACCGGCGGGCTGGTGTCGATCGTCAGCGCCACCGCCGGGTTGGCCTCGAGCGCACGCACCTTCGCCGACCCGGGCACGGTCCCGACCACGATCGTCGTACCCGTCCAGAGGAAGCCGACCGGAACCACCCGCGGCGTACCGTCCCGCGCCACGTACGCCATCCGGGCCGGGTTCGCCGAATCCAATAGCCGCTGCGCCACCGGGTCGTCGTCCAACAGTGCTCGTGCCTCGTCCGCGGTCATCTCACGAGCCTGCCACGACGGCGCCGGTTAGGGTTCCGACATGTCCGACGGAGACAGGGGCACGACGGGTGGGCGCCTGCCGTTCGATCCGATCGACGAGGCGGCGCGCCAGTGGGGCCGGCGCTGGTCCGGCGTCCCCGCGATGCACGCCGTCACCTCGCTGATGCGCGTGCAGCAGCTCGTCATCGGCCGCCTCGACGGGATCCTCAAGCCCCACGGCCTGACCTTCCCCCGCTACGAAGCCCTCGTCCTGCTCGTCTTCTCCTCCCGCGGGTCGCTGCCGCTCGGCAAGATGGGGGAGCGGCTGCAGGTGCACCCCACCTCGATCACCTCGATCGTCCAGCGGCTCGAGGCGTCGGGCTTCATCACCCGGCGCCCGCACCCCGAAGACGGGCGGGCGGTGCTCGCCGAGATCACCGACGCGGGCCGGGCCGTCGTCGACGCCGCCACCGCTGACCTGCTCGACGCCGACTTCGGCCTCGGCGCCCTCGACCCCGACCAGCTCGAGGCGATCTCCGCGCTGCTGACCCCCATCCGCCACGCCGCCGGCGACTTCTGAGCCGAGCCATGGTCACCAGTGACGACGTACGCCGGGTGGCGCTGGCGCTGCCGCGCAGCTACGAGGTCGAGGTGCGCGGCCGCTGGAAGTTCCGGGTCAAGCAGATCGTGTACGTCGCGTTCTCGCGCGACGAGCGCGAGATGGGCTTCGGCTTCCCCAAGGCCGAGCGCGACGGGCTGATCGAGTCCGACCCCGAGACGTTCTTCCTGCCGCCGACCTCCGACCTGCGCTTCCAGTGGGTCTGCGCCCACCTCGACCGGCTCGACCAGGCCGAGATGCGCGAGCTGGTCGTCGACGCCTGGCGGATGTGCACGCCGCAGATGCTGCACGAGCTCCCCGAGCAGCCGCCGCCCACCGCGGCGGCCTGGGCGGCGATGGACGCCAGCGAGTGGGGCGAGCTCCGCCCGCTGCTCCACCCCTACCTCCACTGGACGGACGGCGACGTCCACCTGAAGGGCCGCAGCAAGGTGCTCGCGCACCTCCAGGACCACCCGACCCCCAGGCCGCCGCGGGAGGTCGAGGTCCGCGACGGCCAGGTCTACCGCTGGGTGCGCTGACCGCCGAGTCCCCCGACGAGAAAAATGCCGCGACGCGGGCGCGCGTCGTTTCCTACCGTGGACGTGCTTGGCGTCGGGGGACGCTCGAACGGGGGAGGCGGCTACGCATGCAGCAACAGGTTCCACGAAGCGCGGAGATCGCCGCCCACCTGACGCCGATCGTGCTGTTGCCCTCGGGCATCTGGCGAGTGGTGCTCGGCTGCGGCGTCACCATGGGCTTCAGCCAGGCCACCCTCGAGGCCGAAGGGTTCCCTGGCAGGGGGACCGTCATGGTCGTGTTCCTCACCCTGCTCACCGAGGCACTGGCGCTCCTGACGTTCGGACTGGTCCGCCCGTGGGGCGAGGTCGTCCCGCGATGGATACCGGTGCTCCGCGGGCGGCGCATCCCGCCGCGGCCCGTGGTCATCGCGGCCACGACCGGCGGTGTCCTGCTCACGGTGCTCTGGGCGTTCGCGCTCTACGGAGTCTTCACCGGCCAGCTCGACGAGATCTCCGGCACGGGCTGGAGCCTGCTCGTGATCGCCTGCTACGTGCCGGCCCTCCTCTGGGGACCGCTGCTCCTGTGGGTCACGTACCTGTACCACCGCCGTCGCACGGCTTGGTGAATTTAGTAGGACGTCCTACTATTTCCCCATGGCCGACACCGCACGCTCCCGCTGGCAGTCCCGCTACGAGCAGTCCCGCGTCCGCGAGGCGGACTTCACGACGCTGAGCGGGGTCGAGCTCGAGCCGGCGTACGGCACCGACGACTCGGAGTGGCCCGGCGAGTTCCCGTTCACCCGGGGGCTCTACCCGACCGGCTACCGCGGCCGGACCTGGACCATCCGCCAGTTCGCGGGCTTCGGCAACGCCCAGCAGACCAACGAGCGCTACAAGATGATCCTCGGCCGGGGCGGCGGCGGCCTCTCGGTGGCCTTCGACATGCCGACCCTGATGGGTCGCGACTCCGACGACCCGAAGGCGCTCGGCGAGGTCGGGCACTGCGGCGTCGCGGTCGACACCGCCGCCGACATGGAGGCCCTCTTCGACGGCATCGACCTCGGCGACGTCACCACCTCGATGACGATCAGCGGCCCGGCCGTCCCGGTCTTCTGCATGATGATCGTGGCCGCCGAGCGCGCCGGGGTCGACACGGGCAAGCTCAACGGGACCCTGCAGACCGACATCTTCAAGGAGTACATCGCCCAGAAGGAGTGGCTCTTCGAGCCCGAGCCGCACCTGCGCCTGATCGGCGACCTGATGGAGTACTGCGTCGAGAAGATCCCGGCCTACAAGCCGCTGTCGGTCTCCGGCTACCACATCCGCGAGGCCGGCTCGACCGCCGCGCAGGAGCTCGCCTACACGCTCGCCGACGGCTTCGGGTACGTCGAGCTCGGGCTCTCCCGCGGCCTCGACGTCGACGTCTTCGCGCCCGGCCTGTCCTTCTTCTTCGACGCCCACGTCGACTTCTTCGAGGAGATCGCGAAGTTCCGCGCGGCCCGCCGGATCTGGGCGCGCTGGCTGCGCGACGTCTACGGCGCGAAGACCGAGAAGGCGCAGTGGCTGCGGTTCCACACCCAGACCGCCGGGGTGTCGCTGACCGCCCAGCAGCCCTACAACAACGTCGTCCGCACCGGCATCGAGGCCCTGTCCGCCGTCCTCGGCGGCACCAACTCGCTGCACACCAACGCCCTCGACGAGACGCTCGCCCTGCCGTCGGAGCAGGCCGCCGAGATCGCGCTGCGCACCCAGCAGGTGATCATGGAGGAGACCGGCGTCGTCAACGTCGCCGACCCGCTCGGCGGCTCGTGGTACGTCGAGGAGCTCACCGACAAGATCGAGGCCGAGGCCAACGCGATCTTCGACAAGATCCTGGCCATGGGTGGCTCCGACCTGACCCACGCCGACACCGAGAAGCTGGCCGAGAAGATGCGCACCTCCACCGGCGAGGCGGACGCCGCCGAGTGGCCGATGACGCGCGGGCTCCTGCGCGGCATCGAGGAGGGCTGGTTCATGTCCGAGATCGCCGAGGCCGCGTTCCAGTACCAGGTGGCGCTCGAGAAGGGCGACAAGAGGATCGTCGGCGTCAACTGCCACGAGGACTCCGTCACCCACGACCTCGAGATCCTCCGGGTCAGCCACGAGGTCGAGATCGAGCAGGTCCGCGAGCTCGCCGAGCGCCGCGTGACCCGCGACGACGACGCCGCGCGCGCCGCCGTACAGAAGATGGTCGACGTCTCGCGCACCGACGAGAACATGATCGACTCGATGCTCGAGGCGGTCCGCGCCGAGGCCACCCTCGGCGAGATCTGCGACGCCCTGCGCGCCGAGTGGGGCGAGTACCGGGAGCCCGCGCGCTTCTGAACCTCCGCCCGTCCTAGGGTGGGCGCGTGCTCTCGGGTCTCGATCTCCTCACGCGCAAGTGGTGGCGCGCCGTCGGCCGCCCGGTCGACCTGGACGGCGAGCACGCCTGGCTCCGCGCCCCGATGTCGACCGGCCCGATCGTGCGCGACAGCTGGCTCGCCGGCGCCGCCGAGCTGGCCGGCGGGAGCGTGCACGAGGAGGTGCCGGGCGCCGGCCTGCTGGCGCATGTCTCGGCCCTCGACGGTCCCGGGTTCAGTGCCGCCGACCTCCAGCCGCAGATCTGCGACTTCTACGAGCACACCTCCGACTGGCGGATGGATGTGTGGAGCAGCTGGCAGCCCGCGTTCCAGCCGGGCGGCGAGCTGATCTCCCGGTTCTTCGGGAAGCGGGTCGAGCAGCTGGCCCTCCCGACCCGACCGCTCGACGTCTCCCGGGGCATGGACAGCCGGGTCTCGCTGATCACCAACGCCGAGGGCGCGCAGTGGGCGGCGGGCTGGCTGCGCACGTTGCGCGCCACGGGCGAGTACGTCTTCAGCGGCTGCTACGCCCACCGACGCCTCCCGGGCGCCGAGCGGTCGAGCGTGCACGTCGCGTTCCCGCTCGAGAACGGCAACGTCCAGGTGTTCCTCCGGCCCGAGGTCGGCGAGGGGGGATCGCTGGTGCTCAGCTCGCCGGGCGAGGGGTTCGGCGGCAACGGCGCGTACGTCGTGGTCGAGGACGGCGGGTCGACGTACGCCGCCAACGTGCCGCTGCGCGAGCGCTTCCACGTGTACGTCGACGACGAGGGCGTCCTGCGCACCGATCACTCGCTCCGGCTGTGGTCGGCGCTCGTGATGCAGCTGCACTACCGGCTGGAGCCGAAGCCCGCCATCTGACGCTGCAGGCCGCTCTCTAGGATTGCCCGCATGAGTCAGCAGCCGTTCTCGCGCCCCGGCGCGATCGACCTGTCCGCCCTGAAGCGCGCGGCCCCTCCGTCCGGTGGGGCGCCGGCCGCGCCCGGGGGGTCCGCACCCGCCGGCAACGGGGGCGCGAACGGCTCGGCGTACGCCATCGTCATCGACGAGCAGAACTTCCAGGAGACGATCGAGGCCTCGCGCACGGCGCCCGTGCTGCTGGCGTTCTACTCGCGCAGCCGGATGCCCGAGAGCGGGCAGCTCGCCGACGACCTGGCGACCCTGTCCGGCGAGTTCGAGGGCCGGTTCCTGGCCGGGCTGGTCGACATCGACGCCTCACCGCAGATCGCCCAGGCCATGCAGATCCCGTCCATCCCCCTGGTGGTGGCGGTCCTCGACGGGCGTCCGATGCCGCTGCTGCAGGACGTCGTACCCCTCGACGAGCTGCGCACGGCGCTGACCCAGGTGATGCAGGGCCTCACCGCCCAGGGCGTCACCGGGCGCCACCAGCCGCGCACGGGTGCGCCCGCTCCCGACGCGGAGGGCGAGGACGAGGACGCCGTCGACCCGCGGTACGCCGCCGCCCAGGACGCACTCGGCGACGGAGACATCGACCGGGCGGTCGCGGAGTACCAGAAGCTCGTCGACGCCAACCCCGCCGACGCCGAGGCGGCCGCGGGCCTGGCGATGGCGAAGGTGCTCCAGCGCACCCAGGGCGTCGACCTGAAGACCGCACGCGAGGCCGCGGCGGCCAACCCCGACGACGTCGACGCGCAGACCATGGTCGCCGACCTCGACATGCTCGGCGGTCACGTCGACGACGCGTTCAACCGCCTGATCGACCTGATCCGCCGGTCGGCCGGCGACGAGCGCAACCAGGCACGCGAGCACCTGCTCGGCCTGTTCGGCGCCGTCGGCAACGACGACCCCCGCGTGCTCCGCGGCCGGCAGAACCTCGCGTCCGCCCTGTTCTAGCGGGATAGTCCGCCACGAAAATCACCTCCCGGAGGACCGGGAGGGTGATTTTCGTGGCGGACTATCCGTCCCCGCCCACCGGCACGCCGGGCGCGAAGACCCCAATCCGGCGAGGACGGCGGTGACGGCGGGGGACTCGGCCATGCTGCGCCGGTGGACGGCGACGATGTCGCGCGTCGGGACCGGGTCGTGCGCGTCGAGAGCGACCACACCGTCGCCGAGCGGCTCGCGCCCGAGGCGAGGGACCAGGGCGATGCCGAGACCGGCGCCGACCAAGGCCAGGTGGGACTGGAACTCCATGGACTGGTGGGCGATCCGCGGCAGGCGTCCGGTGCCGTCGTACATCCGGGTCAGCCACTGGCGGCAGATCGTGCCCTCCGGGGTGGCGATCCAGTCCTCGTCGACCAGGTCGCGCGGGCTGACCCGCGCCCGTCCGGCGAGCCGGTGGCCGGCGTGGACGATGACGTCGGCGACGTCGCTGGCCAGGGGCGTGGTCGCGAGGTGGTCGGGGATGGCCAGCGGCACGTCGCCCCAGCTGTGCACCACCCCGAGGTCGACCTGACCGGAGGCGACCAGGTCGACGGTCTCCCACGGCTCGCGCTCGGAGAGGGTGAGGGTCAGGTCCGGGTACGTCGTGCGCAGGTCGACCAGGGCGGGCGCGACGAGGCCACGCATCGCCGTCGAGAAGGCCGCCAGCCGGAGGTGGCCGGCCACCGTCCCGGCCTGGCGGTGCAGGCCGGCCTCGACCTGCTCGAGGTCGGTGAGCAGCCGGCTGCCCTCGTCGACGAGGTGGCGACCGTGGCCGGTCAGCATCACGCCGCGCCCGACGCGTTCGAGGAGGGGTACGCCGGTCTGGCGCTCGAGCCGCTTCACCTGCTGCGAGACGGCGCTGGGCGTGTAGCCCAGCGCCTCCGCCGCGGCGACCACGGAGCCGTGGCTGGCGACGGCGCGCAGCGAGGCCAGGGCGGGCAGGTCGATCATGAAGCGATGCTACCGCGAAAGGTGCAGAATCATTCGCTGGTGTTTCATGGTCACGTCCGGGACGCTGGAGGCATGAACCGGCGCGACTCCCTCCTCGCAGCCCTCGTCGCCACGATCTGGGGATTCAACTTCGTGGTGATCGACTGGGGCATGGACGGCGTGCCGCCGTTGCTCTTCGCCGCGATCCGGTTCGCGGTCGTGGTGTTCCCGGCCGTGCTGCTGCTGCCGCGGCCCGACGTGTCCTGGCGGGTGCTGGCCGCCGTCGGCGGGTTCATGTCGCTGGGCCAGTTCGGCCTCCTGTACGTGTCGATGGCCGCGGGCATGCCGCCCGGCCTGGCCGCGCTGGTGCTCCAGGCCCAAGTCATCTTCACGATCGTGATCGCGGCCGGAGTGCTGCGCGAGCGGCCGAACGCCGCGCAGGTGCTGGGCGTCTCGGTGGGCGCGGTCGGCCTGGTCGTGGTCGGTCTCGGGCGGGGTGGGCACGTCACCGCCGCCGCGCTCGCGCTGTGCCTCCTGGCCGCACTGTCGTGGGGGATCGGCAACGTGGTGTCGCGTGCCGCCAAGGTGCCGGGCGGTCTGTCGCTCACCGTCTGGTCGGCGGTCGTCGTGCCGGTGCCGCTGTTCGCACTCTCGCTCGTCGTCGACGGACCGGCCGAGGTCGGTGCGGCGCTGGCCGGGTTCTCGTGGGAGGCGATGCTCTCGACGGCGTACACCGCCGGGCTGGCGTCGCTCATCGGCTACGGGATCTTCAACTCCCTGCTCGCGCGCAACCCGTCGGCGTACGTCGTCCCGTGGGTGCTGGTCGCCCCCGTGGTCGCGATGGCCTCGGCCTGGTTGCTCCTGGGTCAGTCGCCGAACGCGGCCGAGACCGCCGGCGGCGTACTGCTGATCGTCGGCGTGCTCGTCGCCCTGCGCCCGCCCCGCAAGCTAGTCGGCGTCGAGGGCGCTCCGACCGGCCTCGAGCCGGGCGACCGGCACCCGGAACGGCGAGCAGGAGACGTAGTCGAGCCCGACGTCGTCGAAGAAGTGGATGGACGCCGGGTCGCCGCCGTGCTCGCCGCAGATGCCGAGGTGCAGGTCGGGGTTCGCGGCGCGGCCGGACTCGGCCGCGGCCCGCACGAGCGCGCCGACGCCCTCGGTGTCGAGTGACTCGAACGGAGACACCGCGAACACCCCGTGCTCGAGGTAGGTGCTGAAGAACGACGCCTCGACGTCGTCGCGGGAGAAGCCCCACGTCATCTGGGTGAGGTCGTTGGTGCCGAAGGAGAAGAACTCGGCCGTGCCGGCGATCTCCCCGGCGGTCAGCGCCGCTCGCGGCAGCTCGATCATGGTGCCGACCTTGAAGGCCACCTCGGTGCCCGCCTCGTCCTGCACGTCGCGCGCGACGTCCATGATCTTCTGCTTGACGAGGTCGAGCTCGCGGACCGTCGCGACCAGCGGGATCATGATCTCCGGCTGCGGGTCGCCGCCGGCCTTCTTGCGGGCGACCGCCGCCTCGAGGATCGCCCGGGCCTGCATCGTGAACAGGCCGGGGATGACGATCCCGAGCCGCACGCCGCGCAGCCCCAGCATGGGGTTCTCCTCGTGCAGCCGCTTCACCGCCGCGAGCATCTTGCGCTGCCGCTTCTTGCGGTGTCCGCGGGCGTCGGCCATGGCCATGGCCACCGAGAGGTCGGTCAGGTCGGGCAGGAACTCGTGCAGGGGCGGGTCGATCAGCCGGATCGTCACCGGCAGCCCGTCCATCGACTCGAGGATCTTCTCGAAGTCCTCGCGCTGCAGGGGCAGCAGCGCCTCGAGCGCCTTGTGCTGCCCCTTCTCGTCGTCGGCGATGATCAGGTGCTCGACCAGCTCGCGCCGGTCGCCGAGGAACATGTGCTCGGTGCGGCACAGGCCGATGCCCTGGGCGCCGAACCGGCGGGCGCGGGCGGCGTCGTCGGCGGTGTCGGCGTTGGTCCGCACCTCGAGCCGGCGGGACGCGTCGGCATGCTCGACCAGGCGGGCGACCGCCGCGACGAGCGGGTCGTCGACCGTGGCGTCGTCGGAGTCGCCCTCGAAGTAGCGCACCACGAGCGAGTCCTCGACGGGGACCGCCCCGTCGAAGACCTCGCCTGTGGTGCCGTCGATGGAGATGACGTCGCCCTCGTAGACGGTCTTCCCGCCGCGGACGGTGAACTCGCCCTCCCGGGTGTCGACGTCGAGCGACTCGGCCCCGCACACGCACGTGCGGCCCATGCCGCGCGCGACGACGGCGGCGTGGGAGGTCTTGCCGCCGCGGCTGGTCAGGATGCCCCGGGCGACGACCATGCCGTGCAGGTCGTCGGGACTGGTCTCCTTGCGGACCAGGATCACGTCCTCGCCCTTCTCGGCCCACTCGACGGCGGTGGCCCAGTCGAACACCGCCTTGCCGACGGCCGCGCCGGGGGAGGCGTTCATGCCCTTGGCGAGCAGCGTGCGGTCGGCCTTCTCGTCGAAGCGCGGGAACATCAGCTGGGCGAGCTGGGCCCCGGACACCCGGCGCAGGGCCTCGTCGAGGTCGATCAGGCCCTCGTCGGCCATGTCCACGGCGACCCGGTACGCCGCCTCGGGGGTCCGCTTGCCGACCCGGGTCTGCAGCATCCAGAGCTTGCCGCTCTCGACGGTGAACTCGATGTCGCACATGTCGGTGTAGTGCTTCTCGAGCGTGCTCATGATCTCGAGCAGGTCGTCGTGCGACTTCTTGTCCACCTTCTCCATGTCCGCCAGCGACACGGTGTTGCGGATGCCGGCCACGACGTCCTCGCCCTGCGCGTTCTGCAGGTAGTCGCCGTACACACCCTGGGCGCCGCTCGCGGGGTCGCGGGTGAACGCGACTCCCGAGCCGGAGTCCATGCCGCGGTTGCCGAACACCATCGCCTGCACGTTGACCGCCGTACCGAGGTCCTCGGGGATCCGCTCCTGCCGGCGGTAGAGGCGGGCGCGGTCGGTGTTCCAGGAGTCGAAGACGGCGCGGGTGGCCAGGTCGAGCTGCTCGCGCGGGTCCTGTGGGAACTCCCGGCCGGCGTGCTCCTTGATCAGGCCCTTGAAGGTCTCGACGAGCTCCTTCAGGTCATCGGGGTCGAGGTCGAGGTCGGCCTCGGTGTCGCGCTTCTTCTTCAGGGCGTCGAGCTCGTCGGAGAACAGCTCGTGGTCGAGGCCGAGCACGGTGCCGCCGAACATCTGGAGCAGGCGGCGGTAGGAGTCCTGCGCGAACCGCTCGTCCTCGCTCTGCCGCGCGAGACCCGCGACCGACTCGTCGTTGAGACCGACGTTGAGGACGGTCTCCATCATCCCCGGCATCGAGAACTTCGCGCCCGAGCGGACGCTGACCAGCAGCGGGTCGTCCGCGTCGCCGAGCCGGCGTCCCATGGTCTTCTCGAGGGCCTCGAGGTGCTCGGTGACCTCGGCGGCCATCTCGTCGGGCTGCGAGCCCGCCTCGAGGTACGCGCGGCAGGCCTCGGTGGTGATCGTGAACCCGGGCGGGACCGGCAGGCCGAGGTTGGTCATCTCGGCGAGGTTCGCGCCCTTCCCTCCCAAGAGGTCCTTCTGGTCCTTGTTTCCCTCAGCGAAGTCGAAGACGAAGGTGCCCATGCCCGATCTAAGCACTGACCGCCCGCGTTGTGGACCCACCTCTTCGGTCACTAGTTTCCGGGGATGGACGAGTTCAGCAGGCTGCTGTCGGATGCCGCGGGCCGAGCGGCGCACTATCGGGCCACGCTCGCGGAGCGTCCGGTGGCCGGTTCGGTCGACGAGGAGGCGTTGCGGGCACGGTTCGGCGGGCCGCTGCCGGAGGGCCCGTCGTCACCCGAGGTCGCGGTCGACCGGCTGGTCGCGGCGGCCGAGCCGGGGCTGGTCACCTCGACCGGTCCGCGCTTCTTCGGCTTCGTGATCGGCGGGTCGCGTCGCCGGCTTCGACGGCGGCCGACGTGCTGACTTCCGGCTGGGACCAGAACGGCTTCACCGGCGTGCTCTCTCCTGCGGCCCGCGCGGCCGAGGCCGCGGCCGGCGCCTGGGTGAAGGAGCTGCTCGGCATCCCCGCCACGGCGTCCTGCGGCTTCGTCACCGGCACCCAGGAGGCGAACACGATCGGCTTGGCGGCGGGTCGGCACCACGTGCTCGCCGCCGCGGGCTGGGACGTCGCCCGCGACGGCCTGCACGGCGCGCCGCGGGTGCGCAGTCGTCGCCAACGTCGAGCGGCACGCCACCATCGACCGGTCGCTGCGGCTGCTCGGGCTCGGCGACGGCAACCTCGAGCTCGTCGACACCGATGCCAACGGTGCGGTCTCGGTGGACGCGTTGCGCCGCGCGCTCGACGGGGCGTCCGGCCCGGTCATCGTGTGCCTGCAGTCGGGCAACGTGAACACCGGCGCCTGCGACGACCTGCGCTCGGCCTGCGAGGCGGTGCACGACGTGGGCGGCTGGGCGCACGTCGACGGCGCGTTCGGCCTCTGGGCGAGCGCGAGCCCGGCGTACCGGCACCTCAACGACGGCATCGAGCTGGCGGACTCGTGGAGCACCGACGCGCACAAGTGGCTCAACGTCCCGTACGACGCCGCCTTCGCGATGGTGTCGCGCCCCGACGTGCACTCGGCCGCGACGTCGTACACGGCGCCGTACCTGATGACCTCCACCGGCGACCCCGAGATGGGTGACCTGGTGCTGAGCTCGTCGCGGCGGGCGCGCGGGTTCACGGTGTGGGCGGCGATCCAGGAGCTCGGGCGTTCCGGCGTCGCCGACCTCGTCGACCGCTGTTGCTCGCTGGCGAGGCGGTTCGCCGACGGGCTCGCCGCCGGCGGGCTGGAGATCGCCAACGACGTGGTGCTCAACCAGGTGCTGGTCGGCTTCGGCGACGACGACCGCACCGACCGCGTCATCGCCGCGATCCAGCGCGACGGCACCTGCTGGATGGGCGGCACCACCTGGCACGGTCGCCGCCTGATGCGGATCGCGGTGTCGAACTGGTCGACCACCGAGGATGACGTGGACCTGTCCGTCGAGGCGATCCTGCGGATCGCGCGGGAGGATTTCTGACCATGGCGCGCTACGTGATCGACGCCCCCACCCTGCTGCACCTGCTGGACAACGACCTCCACGTCGACCCCGGCCACCAGCTGGTGGCGCCCAGCATCATCCGCTCGGAGGCGTTGCAGCTGCTGCTGGACGACGTACGACGTGGCACGCGCACCGACAAGGAGGCCATGGCCACTCACCGCCAGCTGACCGAGCTGAAGATGCGCCTGCTGGGCGACCGGATGTCGCGAGGAACGGCGTGGAAGATCGCCCGCGAGCGCGACTGGGACACGCTCCGCGATGCCGAGTACCTCGCGGTGACCAGGCTCCAGGCCGACGCGCTGGTCACGGTGGACCCTGCGCTGGCGGCCCGGGCCGAGGGCATCGTCCCGGTCGCGCCGCTGGAGGCCCTGCTCACGGTCGGGTAGTGTGGCCGGCCGAGGGTGGTTTCGAGACGGTTGCTGCGCAACCTCCTCAACCACCGAGGACTACGAGGGTCGTCGGCACAGCGTCATACGATGTGGTCCCCAGAGCCACCACTTCGTATGACGTAACGGAGGCGGTCGAAGAGCTCGCCGCGACGGGCTGTCCGACTCGAGGCAGGCGCTCGTCTCACCGGGTCTCGACACGCCGGTCGCGGCTTCGTTCCTCAGCCGCGCGGCTCGCTCGACCACCATCAGCGGATCCGCTGACGCGGCTCCGCTACCGCCCGGACTCGGTGTACGCCGGCGCGCCGGGGCCGAGGTTGGCGAGGGCGGACTCGACGCGCCGCGCGGTGAAGTCGGCGGCGCGCTCGCGGACCTGCTCGGCGGTGAGGAACTCGGCGGCGCGGATCTCGCGCTCCTCGCGGACGACGTCCTCGACGATCGTGGCCGGGTGGACGCCGCCGTCGAAGACCAGGCAGAGCGCGTCGTCCCAGCCGCTCCACGGGGGCAGCCAGTCGGTGAGGACGAGGTTCCCGGCCTTGATGTCGAGACCGAGCTCCTCGGAGACCTCGCGCGAGACGGCGACCTGGGGTGACTCGCCGACCTCGACCACACCACCGGGGAGGTCCCAGTCCTGCTTGTACGTGAGCTGGCACATCAGCACGCGGTCGTCGGGGTCGCGGACCAGCATCTGGCTGATCGCGCGCTTGCGGGGGAGGAAGGAGTTGAGCAGGGCGCGGAAGCCTTCCGGCTCGCTGGCCGGAGCATCGCTCTCGAGCCGGGCGTAGACGATCCGGTCGCCACCGACGCCGCGCATCACGCCCTCGCGGCGCATCCCGGCCCAGGTGGCGACGCGCTGTCCGGTGAGGTCGTCGGACGCGACCCAGGCCTCGACCCGGCCGTGCGCCGAGAGCGCTGCCTCGACCTCGCGCCGGACGACGTCGACGGCCTCCCACAGCCCGTCGCGGTGGATCGCAGACCCCCACGAGACGCGCGCGACCCCGTCGGCGACGGTCGTCACGGTCGGCTGTTCTTCCACGCAGGCCACCCTACGCAGAGAAGGGTCAGGTGACGTGTCGCAACCAGACCGTGGCGAGCGGCGGCACCGTGATGTCGGCGTACGCCGGCTGCCCGGACCAGTCGCCCTCGACGGCGGTCACCTGGCCGAGGTTGCCGACCCCGGATCCGGCGTAGCCGCTGGAGTCGGTGTTCACGACCTCCTGCCACTCGCCGGCCGCGGGCAGGCCGAGCCGGTAGTCGCCGTGCGGGGTGGCCGCGAAGTTCGCGACGCACACGAGGTCGCCCGAGGCCGGGCCGTCGCTCTTGTCGTCGCGGCGGCGGACGAAGCTGAACACGTTGCGGCTGGCGTCGTTGGCATCGATCCACCCGAAGGAGCCCGGGTCGTCCTCGCGCGCCCACATCGCCGGGGACTCGGCGTACACGCGGTTCATGTCGCGCACGAGCGCGTGCACCCCGGCGTGCTCCATGTGCTCCAGCAGCCACCAGTCCAGCTCGCGCGCCTCGGCCCACTCGGACTCCTGGCCGAACTCGGCGCCCATGAACAGCAGCTGCTTGCCCGGGTGGGCCCACATGAACCCGAGGTAGGCGCGCAGGTTGGCGAGCTGCTGCCACCGGTCACCCGGCATCTTCCGCAGCAGCGAGCCCTTGCCGTGCACGACCTCGTCGTGGCTGATCGGCAGCACGAAGTTCTCCGACCACGCGTAGACGATCGAGAACGTCAGCTCGCTGTGGTGGTACTGCCGGTGGATGGGGTCGTGCTGGACGTAGCCGAGCGAGTCGTGCATCCAGCCCATGTTCCACTTCAGGCCGAAGCCGAGGCCGCCCTCCGAGGTGTTCTTGGTGACGCCGGGCCACGACGTGGACTCCTCGGCCACGGTGATCGCGCCGGGCACCCGCTTGCCGACGGTGCCGTTCATCTCCTGCAGGAACTGCACGGCCTCGAGGTTCTCGCGGCCGCCGTGCACGTTGGGCGCCCACTCTCCGGGCTCGCGGGAGTAGTCGAGGTAGAGCATCGAGGCGACGGCGTCCACCCGCAGGCCGTCGATGTGGTACTCCTCCAGCCAGTACAGCGCGTTCGCGACGAGGAAGTTGCGGACCTCGCGGCGGCCGAAGTTGAACACGAACGTGCCCCAGTCGGGGTGCTCGCCGCGGGACGGGTTCGGGTCCTCGTAGAGCGGGGTGCCGTCGAAGCGCGACAGCGCGAACTCGTCCTTGGGGAAGTGCGCGGGCACCCAGTCGACGATCACGCCGATGCCGGCCTGGTGCAGGCGGTCCACCAGGAGCTTGAAGCCGTCGGGGTCGCCGAACCGCGAGGTGGGGGCGAAGTACGACGTGACCTGGTAGCCCCACGAGCCGCCGAACGGGTGCTCCATGACCGGCAGGAACTCCACGTGGGTGAAGCCGAGGTCCTGGAGGTAGGGCACGAGGTGGTCGGCGATCTCGGCGTAGGTGTACGCCTCGCCGTTGAGGTGCTTGCGCCACGAGCCGAGGTGCATCTCGTAGACCGACATCGGCTCGCGCAGGGGGGTGCGACCGCCGCGCTGCTCCATCCACGTGTCGTCGGCCCAGGTGTACGTCGACTCGAAGACCACCGACGAGGTGGCGGGCGGGACCTCGGTGTGGAACGCCATCGGGTCGGCCTTCTCGCGCCACTGGCCGTCGGCGCCGAGGATCGTGAACTTGTAGCCGGTGCCGGTGCCGACGTCGGGCACGAACAGCTCCCACACGCCCGAGGAGCCGAGCTGGCGCATCGGGTGCTCGCGGCCGTCCCAGCTGTTGAACGACCCCTTCAGGCGTACGCCGCGCGCGGACGGCGCCCAGACGGCGAAGGCCGTGCCGGTGACGATGTCGCCGAAGGGCGAGTCGTAGCGGTGCACCCGGGCGCCGAGCACCTCCCAGAGGTTCTCGTGGCGACCCTCGTTGATCAGGTGCAGGTCCATCTCGCCGAGGGTCGGGAGGAACCGGTAGGGGTCGTCGACGGTGTTCGGGCCGGCGTCGTAGCTGACCTCGATCCGGTAGTCGGGCACGTCCTCGGAGTCGTGGACGACGCCGGCCCAGATGCCCTCGAACTCGTGCTCGAGCCGGTGCCGGGTGTCGCCGTACACGACCGCGACGCTGGACGCGAGCGGCTTGAGCACGCGGACGGTCACGCCGCCGTCGTGCGGGTGCGGACCGAGCACGGAGTGCGGATGGCCGTGCTCGCCGCGGATGAGCTGTTCGAGCTCGTGGCGTTCGACGGGCTTCACGGTGGGGCTCACGGTTCCTCGATCCCTCTTCATCATTGACCGAATCGGGCGATGGCGGCCATCGGGATGGACACCCACGACGGCCGGTTGCGCGTCTCGTAGACGGCTTCGTAGACGGCCTTGTCGGCGATGTAGGCGGCCAGCAACGCCTCCTCGTCGACCGAGAGCTGGTCGCCGGCGTACGCCTCCAGGAAGGCGTCGCGGTTGCGCACCGACCACTCGGTGGCGCGGTACTGGCGCTGCTCGTCGCCCACCGTGTCGTGCTCGGACGAGGTCCGCTCGACGACGCGGGGCGCGTAGTCGAACGAGCGCAGCATGCCGGCGACGTCGCGCCAGCGGGAGTCGGGCTCCTGCCGCTCGATCAGCGGCTTGGCGGGCTCGCCCTCGAAGTCGACGATCTTCCAGCCCCGGACGGTGCGCAGCGTCTGCCCGAGGTGCAGGTCGCCGTGGATCTGCTGGACGGGTACGTCGCGCATCCGGCGTACGTGGTCGAACGTGGTGCGGAGCCGGTCGGCGTGCTCCTCCAGCTCGGGCACGACTGCCAGCGCGTCGTCGAGCCGACGGTGCATGCCGTCCACCAGCTCGGTCACCTCGTCGGGCTGCAGGGTGGCGGTGGGGAAGTGCTCGCGCAGGGTCTCGTGGGTCTCGGCGAGCGCGATGCCGAGCCGGGCGGACTCACCCGCGAAGTCGCCGCCCACCTCGTCGGCGTGCAGGTCGGCCTCGGTGAAGAGGTTGCGGACACTGACGAGAGCGAGGTCCCAGCCGTCACTCGCCGTGCGCAGGAACTGCTGGAGCATGGCGAGGTGCACGTGGTCGTCCTCGCCGGCGACGCCGTCGGGTGCCGTCGCCTCCAGCCAGCCGTAGAGGGCGGCGACGTGGTCGGACCCGGCGCGGGTGAGCACCTCGTGGACGGCGATGTCGGGGTTGGTGCCGGGCGTGATCTTGCGGAACACCTTCATCAGCGAGTCCTCGCCGAACGCCACCGAGGAGTTCGACTGCTCGCCGCTGAACAGGGTCGAGTGGGTGTCGAGGTCGAGCTCGTGGCCCGGCAGTCGGTGGAACTCCAGCGGCCCGTCGGGCGGGGCGTCGAACGAGCGGAGCCAGCAGGCCATCGCGTCGCGGTCGTGCACCGCGTCGTACACGTGGCAGGTGCCGAAGTCCTCGTCGGCCCAGACCCCCACCAGCGCGTGACCGAGATGGCCCTGCTCCTCGGGGTAGAACGCGAGCGGCAGCTGGTAGTGCTCGGTGTCGCCGTCCTCGTACTCGAGGGTGGCCAGGTCGATCGCCACGCGGGGACCGCTCTCGACGCTCCCGGGCACCTCGCCCAGCCGGTCGACGCGGGCGAGGCGGAACGGCCTGCCCTTGCCCCCGAACCACCGGGCGCCCTCGACGAACGGCGCGAGCAGGGCTCGCGGGTCGTCGGTGGAGTCGCTCATGCAGGACCTTCCTGTACCTCGGGATGGGTCAGCCGGAACCAGTAGAAGCCGTACCCACCGAGGGTGAGGAGATACGGGAGCTCGCCGATGCGGGGGAACGGAACGCCGCCCACCAGCTCGATCGGGACCATGCCCTCCCAGCGGCGCAGGTCGAGCTCGACCGGCTGCGCGAAGCGGGACAGGTTGTTGACGCAGACCAGGATGTCCTCGTTGTCCTCGGCGTCGGTGTGCTCGCGGGCGTAGGACAGGATGCTCGGGTTGGAGCCGCCGAGGTCGGTGAACGACCCGAGCCCGAACGCCGGATGGCCCTTGCGGGCATGGATCATCCGGCGCGTCCAGTGCAGCAGCGACGAGGAGTTCTCGAGCTGCGCCTCGACGTTCACGCTCTGGTAGCCGGTGACCGGGTCCTGGATGAGCGGCAGGTGCAGCTTGCCCGGCGTCGCCGCGGAGAAGCCGGCGTTGCGGTCGCTGGTCCACTGCATCGGAGTGCGTACGCCGTCGCGGTCACCGAGCCAGATGTTGTCGCCCATCCCGATCTCGTCGCCGTAGTAGAGGACCGGCGACCCGGGCAGCGAGAGCAGCAGCGCCGTGAACAGCTCCATCCGGTTGATGTCGTTGTCGAGCAGCGGTGCCAGCCGGCGACGGATCCCGATGTTGGCCTTCATGCGGGGGTCCTTGGCGTACTCGTCCCACATGTAGTCGCGGTCCTCGTCGGTGACCATCTCGAGGGTGAGCTCGTCGTGGTTGCGCAGGAAGATGCCCCACTGGCAGTTGGCCGGGATCGGCGGCGTCTGCTCGAGGATCTCGGAGATCGGGAACCTCGACTCGCGGCGTACGGCCATGAAGATGCGCGGCATCACCGGGAAGTGGAAGGCCATGTGGCACTCGTCGCCGCCGGACTTCGGGTCGCCGAAGTACTCCACGACGTCGGCCGGCCACTGGTTGGCCTCGCACAGCAGCACCCGGCCGGGGTACTTCTCGTCCACGAACTTGCGGACCTGCTTGAGCGTCTCGTGGGTCTCGGGGAGGTTCTCGCCGTTGGTGCCGGGCCGCTCGTAGAGGTAGGGCACGGCGTCCAGCCGGAACCCGTCGAGGCCCATGTCGAGCCAGAAGGCCATCGCCTCGATCATCGCCTCGTGGACCTTGGGGTTGTCGAAGTTCAGGTCCGGCTGGTGGGAGAAGAAGCGGTGCCAGTAGTACTGCTGGCGGACCGGGTCCCAGGTCCAGTTCGACGGCTCGGTGTCGACGAAGATGACCCGGGCTTCCTGGTAGAGCTCGTCGGTGTCGGACCAGACGTAGAAGTCGCCGTACGGACCGTCGGGATCGGACCGGCTGGCCTGAAACCACGGATGCGCGTCGCTGGTGTGGTTCATGACGAAGTCGATGATCACGCGGATGTCGCGCTTGTGTGCCTCGTCGACGAAGTGCCGGAAGTCCTCGACGCTGCCGCACTCCGGAAGGATGTTGGTGTAGTCGGCGACGTCGTACCCACCGTCGCGCAGGGGAGAGGTGAAGAACGGCGGGATCCAGAGGCAGTCGACGCCGAGCCACGCGAGGTAGTCGAGCTTCTCGGTCAGCCCCCGGAAGTCGCCGGTGCCGTCGGCGTTGGCGTCGCGGAACGAGCGCACCAGGACCTCGTAGAAGACCGCGGTCTTGAACCAGTCGGGGGTCTCGCCGATCACGTCGGGGCCGGGCGACTCCTCGTGGTCGGGAAACGGCTCGTTGGAGAGCTCGGCCAGCTCGGTGTCGGTCACCCTGTCGCTCACGCTGTCGCTCAACGGGGCCTCCTGACGCTCAGCACGTGGGCTGGCTCGTGGTGCGGGTCGAGGCGCACGTAGTTGTGCTCGCCCCAGGTCCACGTCTGGTCGGTGATCTCGTCGTGGACCTGGAACGACTCGTTCCAGTCCAGTCCGAGCGCGGGCAGGTTGAGGTGCACGGTCGTCTCCCGAGTGGCGTGCGGGTCGAGGTTGAGCACCACGATGACGGTGTCCTCGTGGGCGTCGTGGCCGTGCGTGGTCGGGAGCCGGGTGGTCTTGGAGAACACCAGGACGTTCTCGTCGTCGGCGCCGTGCACGTGGACGTTGCGCAGCAGCTGGAGGGCGGGGTGCGCGCGCCGGATCTCGTTCAGGCGGGTGATGTACGGCGCCAGGGTGCGGCCCTCCACGGCCGCGTCCTCCCAGTCGCGGATCCGGATCTGGTACTTCTCCGAGTCGAGGTACTCCTCGCTCCCGGGCTTGACCGCGACGTGCTCGAACAGCTCGTACCCGGCGTACACGCCCCAGCTGGGGGCCGACGTCGCGGCCAGCGCCGCGCGGATCTTGAACGCCGCCGGGCCGCCGTACTGGAGGAACGCGTGGAGGATGTCGGGGGTGTTGACGAAGAAGTTCGGCCGCATCAGGTGGTCGGTCTGGTGCGACAGCTCCTCGAGGTACTCCGCGATCTCCCAGCGAGCGGTGCGCCAGGTGAAGTACGTGTAGGACTGGTGGAAGCCGACCGCGCCCAGCCCGCGCATCATCGAGGGGCGGGTGAACGCCTCGGACAGGAACAGCACGTCGGGGTCGGTACGCCGCACCTCCTTGAGCAGCCACTCCCAGAACGCGACGGGCTTGGTGTGGGGGTTGTCCACCCGGAAGATCCGGACCCCGTGTGCCATCCAGTGCTTGACGATCCGCAGCACCTCGCGGCAGATCCCGGTGGGGTCGTTGTCGAAGTTGACCGGGTAGATGTCCTGGTACTTCTTGGGTGGGTTCTCGGCGTACGCGATGGTGCCGTCGGCGCGGGTGGTGAACCACTCCGGGTGCTCCTTGACCCAGGGATGGTCCGGCGCGCACTGCAGCGCCAGGTCGAGGGCGACCTCCAGGTCGAGGTCGCGGGCGCGGGCGACGAACGCGTCGAAGTCGTCGAACGTGCCGAGGTCGGGGTGGAGGGCGTCGTGGCCGCCGTCCTTGCTGCCGATCGCCCACGGCGAGCCGGTGTCGTCGGGCCCGGGCGTCAACGTGTTGTTGGGGCCCTTGCGGTTGACCTCGCCGATCGGGTGGACCGGGGGCAGGTAGATGACGTCGAAGCCCATCTCGGCGACGGCGTCCAGGCGCTTGGCCGCGGTCACGAAGGTGCCGGTGGTGACCTTGCCGGTCTGCGGGTCCTTGGTGGCGCCCTCGGAGCGGGGGAAGAACTCGTACCAGCTGCCGTAGAGCGCGCGCCGCCGGTCGGCGTACAGGGGGTAGGGGCCCTCGACCGTGACGAACTCGCGCAGCGGGTTGCGGTCGAGCAGCTCGGCCAGCTCGGGGTCCTGGAGCGCGGCCAGGCGCGCCTCCGGCGGCCGGCTGGTGTCGCCGGACGCGGCGATCGCGCCCGCCACGACCTGGTGGCCGCGGGCGTCGGCCGGCTCCAGCGCCTGCGCGACCCGCTCGAGCAGCAGCCGGCCCTCGGTGAACATCAGCTCGACGTCGACGCCGGCGGGGATCTTCAGGCTCGCGGCGTGCTGCCAGGTGGCGATCGGGTGCGACCACGCGTGCACCTCGAACGTCCACGGCCCGGCGACGTCGGGGGTGACCCAGGCGTCGTAGTGGTCGGGCGTGCTGGGGTGCTTGCTCATCCGAACGGGAGGGCGGCGTACGCCGTCGGGGCCGGTCAGGACGACGTCCGCGCCGAGCTTGTCGTGCCCCTCGCGGAACACGGTCGCCGAGACGGGAAACGGCTCGCCGAGCGTCGCCTTCGCCGGTTGTCGACCGAGGTCGACGACGGGCATGACGTTCATGACGGGGATACGTCCGACCATTGCCCCACACTTTCGAATCGAGGTGACCCGCGCAAGCCGGGGTCTCGCCCCCGCCGCCCCCCGGCTGGAAGGTGCGTACCCCGTCATGGGGGTCACATTCGCGAAAGGTTGGATCGTTCCAGAGTTGGGCGCTACCGTCGTCGGGTGCGCGCCATTCGTCGATTCACCGTCCGCCCCGTCCTGCCCGACTCGCTGGCTGCCCTGGGTGACCTCGCCGGCAACCTGCGGTGGTCCTGGCACCCGGAGACGCAGGACGTCTTCCGGGCCGTGGACGCCGACCTCTGGGAGTCCACCGGGCGCGACCCGGTGCGGCTGATGGGCGCCGTCGGCCGGGCCCGGCTCGACGAGCTCGGACGCGACGACGCGTTCCTCGAGATGCTCCGGGTCGCGAAGGCCGATCTCGACCGCTACGTCTCCGGTGAGCGGTGGTACCACCGCAAGGCCGGCGCGGACGCTCCGCGCGCGATCGCCTACTTCTCGCCCGAGTACGGCATCACCGCCGTGCTCCCGCAGTACTCCGGCGGCCTCGGCATCCTCGCCGGCGACCACCTGAAGGCCGCCAGCGACCTCGGCGTACCGCTCGTCGGTGTCGGCCTGATGTACCGGCACGGCTACTTCAAGCAGTCGCTCTCCCGCGAGGGCTGGCAGCAGGAGACCTACCCGGTCCTCGACCCCGACGAGCTGCCGCTGTCGCTGCTCCGCGAGCCCGACGGCTCGCGCGCGATCGTCACGATCAACCTGCCCGGTGGCACCGAGCTCTCGGCCCGGATCTGGGTGGCCAGCGTCGGCCGGGTGCCGCTGCTGCTCCTCGACTCCGACATCGAGGAGAACCCCGACCACCTCCGTGAGGTGACCGACCGGCTCTACGGCGGCAACAGCGAGCACCGCCTGCGCCAGGAGCTGCTGCTCGGCGTCGGCGGCGTCCGCGCGCTCCGCGCGCACTCCCGCATCACCGGCTCGCCGGAGCCGGAGGTCTACCACACCAACGAGGGCCACGCCGGATTCCTCGGCCTCGAGCGGATCCGCGAGCTGACCGTGGCCGGCAACGGCCCGGGCCTCGACTTCGACACCGCCCTCGAGGTGTCCCGCGCCTCCACCGTCTTCACGACGCACACCCCGGTGCCGGCCGGCATCGACAGGTTCCCGCGCGAGCTGGTCGAGCAGTACTTCGGCGGCGCCAGCTCGGTGCCCGGCGTACCCCTCGACCGGATCCTCGAGCTCGGCTCGGAGGACTACGAGGGCGGCGACGCCGGGGTGTTCAACATGGCGGTGATGGGCTTCCGGCTGGCGCAGCGCGCCAACGGCGTCTCGCAGCTGCACGGCAGCGTGAGCCGGGGCATGTTCAACGGCCTGTGGCCGGCGTTCGACGAGGCCGAGGTCCCGATCACCTCGATCACGAACGGCGTGCACGCGCCGACCTGGGTCGGCCGCGAGGTGTTCGAGCTCGCCGCCGACCAGGGCATCGACCCCGACACGGACGACACCGACGCGTTCTTCGACGCGGTCGACAAGATCTCCGGACGCGACATCTGGGCGACCAAGCGGGTTCTGCGCCAGCGCCTGGTCGACGACGCCCGGCGCCGGCTGACGCGGTCGTGGACCAAGCGCGGCTCGGCCAAGGCCGAGCTGTCCTGGATCGACAACGCGCTCGACGCCGACGTCCTGACGATCGGCTTCGCGCGCCGCGTGCCGTCGTACAAGCGGCTGACGCTGATGCTGCGCGACCCCGAGCGCCTCAAGCGGCTGCTCCTGCACCCCGAGCGGCCGGTCCAGCTGGTCATCGCGGGCAAGGCGCACCCGGCCGACGACGGCGGCAAGAAGCTGATCCAGGAGATGGTGAAGTTCGCCGACGACCCCGAGGTCCGGCACCGCATCGTGTTCCTGCCCAACTACGACATCGCGATGGCGCAGCCGCTGTACCCCGGCTGCGACGTGTGGCTGAACAACCCGCTGCGTCCCTACGAGGCGTGCGGCACCTCCGGCATGAAGGCCGCGCTCAACGGCGGCCTCAACCTGTCGATCCTCGACGGGTGGTGGGACGAGTGGTACGACGGCAACAACGGCTGGGCGATCCCGTCCGCCGACGGCGTCGAGGACCCCGACCGTCGTGACGACCTCGAGGCAACCGCGCTCTACGACCTGATCGAGAACGAGGTCGCGCCGCGGTTCTACGACGTCGACGGCGAGGGCGTCCCGACCCGTTGGCTCGAGATGACCCGGCACACGCTGAAGTCGCTCGGCCCCAAGGTGCTCGCGACCCGGATGGTCCGCGACTACGTCCGCAAGCTCTACGCGCCCGCCGCGCAGACCGGCCGTCGCCTCAACGCCGACTACCAGGGCGCCACCGAGCTCGCCGCCTGGAAGGACAAGGTCCGCGACGGCTGGCACGGCGTCCGCGTCGAGCACGTCGAGAGCCTCGGTGTCGGCGACGCCCCCGAGATCGGCAGCTCGCTGACCGTCCGGGCGTTCATCTCCCTCGGCGAGCTGTCGCCCGACGACGTGTCGGTCCAGCTGGTGCACGGCGTGATCAAGAGCGACGACACGTTGAGCCAGACGTCGATCGAGGAGCTCGAGGTCGCCGAGGGCTACGAGGGCGGCCGGCACCGGTTCGACGGTTCGCTGGTGCTCGACCAGTCCGGCGCGTTCGGGTACACGGTCCGCGTGGTCCCGAAGAACGACCTGCTCGCCTCGCCCGCCGAGATGGGGGTCGTCGCCCTCCCCGCGTGAGGCTCTGGTCGTTGCCGTTTGGTCCCCAACCGCAAGGAATTGCACAGATTTCGTGCGGTTCGTGACCAATCGAGCCTGTGGATGGCGGGCTCGGCTCGGCCCGGTGGCCGCCTGCCTGCGTGAGGCTCGGGTGTTGCGGTTTGGTCCCCAACCGCAATGATTTGCACAGATTTCGTGCGGTTACGTGACCAATCGAGCCTGTGGAGGGCCGCACTCGGCCGACCCCATGCCTGCTCGGGCCCCGCGGCCACGACGCGCAGCTCACCCCCGACCCCAGCTCACGCCACCCGCAGCACCACGACCGTCCGCGCACCCACGGTGAGCGTGTCGCCGTCCTGGACCGGCGTGCCGGCCTTCAGGTCCGGGTCGGTGGAGAGGACCACCTCGCCGGTGTGCACCCACTCGTTCTCGGGCAGGGTCACCTCGATCGCCTCGTCCTCGCTGTTGAGCCAGAGCACGAACGACGCGTCGTGCTGCTGCTCGCCGCGGGGGCCGGGGGAGCGGAGGGGGTCGCCGGCCAGGAACATGCCGACCACGTGCAGGTCGTCGTCTCCCCAGTCCTTGCGGTTCATCTCCCGGCCCGAGGGATGCAGCCAGGCGAGGTCCTTCGGGCCGCCCTCGATCGCGGGCGTGCCGTCGAAGTGGTGCCGCTGCTTGAGCGCGGGATGCTCTCGGCGCAGCCGCAGCGCCGCCTTCGTCAGCTCGTAGATGTCGAGCCACGCGTCGTCGGGCCGCCAGTCGATCCAGGACACCTCGTTGTCCTGCACGTACGCGTTGTTGTTGCCGCGCTGGGTGCGGCCGCGCTCGTCGCCGGCGGTGAGCATCGGCGCACCGCTGGACAGACAGAGCGTCAGCATCAGGTTGGCCGCCTGGCGGTGCCGCAGCGCGACGATCTCCTCGTCGTCGGTCTCGCCCTCGACCCCGCAGTTCCACGACCGGTTGTTGTCGGTGCCGTCGCGGTTGCGCTCGCCGTTCGCCTCGTTGTGCTTCTGGTCGTAGGACACCAGGTCGCGCAGCGTGAACCCGTCGTGCGCGGTGATGAAGTTGACCGAGGAGTACGGCGACCGCCCGTCGTCGGCGTACAGGTCCGAGGAGCCGGCCATCCGCGACGCGATCTCCCGGACCCCGCCCGACGCCTCGCGCCAGAAGTCGCGCACGGTGTCGCGGAAGCGGTCGTTCCACTCCACCCAGGGCGGCGGGAACGAGCCGACCTGGTAGCCGTCCATCGACGCGTCCCACGGCTCGGCGATCAGCTTCACGAACCGCAGCACCGGGTCGTGCTGGATCGCCGTCATGAACGCCCCGCGCATGTCGATGTCGTGACCGGTGCGGGCCAGCGCCGAGGTCAGGTCGAAGCGGAAGCCGTCGACGTGCATCTCCGTCGCCCAGTAGCGCAGCGAGTCGAGGATCATCCGCAGCGCACCGGTGTCGGTGCTGTCGACGGTGTTGCCGCATCCGGTGACGTCCCAGTACGAGTCGTGGCCGGTGCCCGACCGCTTGTAGACCCCGAGGTCGTCGAGCCCACGGAACGAGTACGTCGGCCCGTCCGACTCGCCCTCGGCCGTGTGGTTGTAGACGACGTCGAGGATCACCTCGATGCCGGCGCGATGGAAGTTCTTGACCATCTGCTTGAACTCCGCCACCTGCTCGCCGCGCGAGCCGGACGAGGAGTACGCCGCGTGCGGTGCGAAGTAGCCGATGGAGTTGTAGCCCCAGTAGTTCGCCATCCCGCGCTTCGCCACGGCCGGCTCGGTGATGAAGTGGTGCACCGGCAGCAGCTCGACCGCGCTGACCCCGAGGTCCTGGAGGTAGCGGATGACGGTGTCGCTGCCGAGCCCGGCGTACGTGCCGCGCTGGTGCTCGGGGATCTCGTTGTGCAGCTGGGTGTAGCCCTTGACGTGCAGCTCGTAGATCACGGTGTCCCGCCAGCGGGTCAGCAGGTGGCCGTCGCCCTCCCAGTCGAACTCGTCGTGGACGACCACCGACCGGGGCATCGACGCCGCCGAGTCGATGGCGCTGACCGACAGCGGATCGCCGGCGACGTGGGCGAGCGTCGCCGGGCCGTGCTCGACCTCGCCGGTGATCGCCCGCGCGTACGGGTCGAGCAGCAGCTTGGCGGAGTTGAACCGCCGTCCGTGCGTGGGGTCCCAGGGCCCGTCGAGGCGAAACCCGTAGAGCTGGCCCACCGGTACGCCGGGCAGCTGGCCGTGCCACACGCCGAGGGTGCGCTCGGTGAGCCGGTGCCGGGTCTCGGTGCCGTCGTCGTCGAACAGGCACACCCAGCAGGCCGTCGACTCCGGTGAGCGGATGGCGAAGTTCGTGGCGGTCGGCGACCAGGTCGCGCCCAGCATCTGGTGGTGGCCCGGCCAGACGGGGGCGACTTCGTCGCGGTGCTGCCACCGCCATGTGTTCGGACTCACCCGGCGCATTCTTCCCCAGCCCCATGTGGCCATGGCACCCTCGGCCCTCGTTACGCTCCGCACAGCGGTCCAGCGCGCGACCGAACCAGATCAGGCACACACCAGGAGGAAGTCCCATGGGCGAGTTCTGCCGCCTCGAAGTGTCCGACGGGGTGGGGACCATCCGGCTCGACCGGCCGAAGATGAACGCCCTCAACAAGCAGGTCCAGGAGGAGATCCGCGCCGCCGCCACCGAGGCGGCCGAGCGCGACGACGTCCGGGCCGTCGTGGTCTGGGGAGGCGAGCGGGTCTTCGCCGCCGGCGCCGACATCAAGGAGATGAACGACATGTCCTACACGGACATGGTCCAGCGCTCCGGCGGTCTCCAGTCGGCGTTCACCGCGGTCGCGAAGATCCCCAAGCCCGTGGTCGCCGCCGTCAACGGCTACGCGCTCGGCGGGGGATGCGAGCTCGCGCTCTGCGCCGACGTACGGTTCGCGGCCGAGGACGCCGTGCTCGGCCAGCCCGAGATCCTGCTCGGCATCATCCCGGGCGCCGGCGGCACCCAGCGGCTCACCCGGCTGGTCGGCCCCAGCAAGGCCAAGGACCTCGTCTTCACCGGCCGCTTCGTCAAGGCCGACGAGGCGCTGGCCATCGGCCTGGTCGACCGCGTCCTGCCGTCCGACCAGGTGTACGACGAGGCGCTCGCCTGGGCGAAGCAGTTCGCCACCGCGGCGGCGTACGCCCTGCGTGCCGCCAAGGAGAGCATCGACCGCGGCAACGAGGTCGACCTCGAGACCGGCCTGGAGATCGAGCGCCAGCAGTTCGCGGCGCTGTTCGCCACCGAGGACCGCGCCATCGGCATGGAGTCCTTCGTCGAGCACGGACCGGGCAAAGCCCGGTTCGTGGGCCGGTGAGCAAGCGCAAGGGGGAGAAGGAGAAGGTCGTGAACGCAGCATCGGTACGCACCCGCGTCGCCCAGGTGGTGTGGCTGCTGTTCGTGATCCCCGCGCTGTTCCTCGCGCTCGGGGCACTCTGCGTCGCCCTGGACTTCAACCAGGACAACGCCCTGGTGGCGTTCGTCCTCGACGGCGCGGAGCTCTTCGACCTGGGCGTGTTCTCGATGGACGACGGACTCAAGACGTTCGACGGCGCCAACGCCGACACCAAGAACGCCCTGTTCAACTGGGGGATCGGGGCGATCGCCTGGCTGGTCGTGGGCCGGATCCTGGAGCGGATCATCCGCCCGTGACCCATCCCACCTTGTGAGGGACCCCACCGCGAGACGCGTTCCACGCCATGTTTCCCGCTAGTAACCTCGGGAACCGACATCACGAGTGCACAGGAGGGGCCGGTAGCGGCCACACACCATGAACATTGTCGTCTGTGTGAAGTACGTACCCGACGCGACCGCCGAGCGGCAGTTCGAGTCGGACAACACGGTTGACCGGGTCGGCGTCGACGGGCTGTTGTCCGAGCTCGACGAGTACGCCGTCGAGCAGGCGCTCCAGATCAAGGAGAAGGCCGACTCCCCGGAGGACGTGACCGTCACCGCGCTGACCGTCGGCCCCGAGAAGGCCGTGGACGCCGTCCGCAAGGCGCTGCAGATGGGCGCCGACCAGGGCGTGCACGTGCAGGACGACGCGATCGCCGGTTCCGATGCGATCGCGACCTCGCTGGTCCTGGCGAAGGCCGTGGAGAAGGCCGGTGACGGCAGCCCCGACCTGGTGCTCTGCGGCATGGCCTCGACCGACGGCGAGATGAGCGTGGTGCCGGCGATGCTGGCCGAGCGCCTCGACCTGCCCCAGGTCACGCTGGCCTCGGTGATCGAGACCCAGGGTGACCAGGTCCGCGTGAAGCGTGACGGCGACGCCGCGACCGAGGTGATCGGCGGCACGATGCCGCTGGTGCTCTCGGTGACCGACCAGTCGGGCGAGGCCCGCTACCCGTCGTTCAAGGGGATCATGGCGGCGAAGAAGAAGCCGCTGGAGACCTACTCCCTGTCCGACCTCGGCGTCGAGGCCGGCCAGGTCGGCCTGGACGCCGCGTGGACGCAGGTGGAGGAGACCACCGAGCGGCCGCCGCGCACGCAGGGCGAGATCGTGACCGACGAGGACGGCTCGGGCGCCACTGCGCTGGCCGAGTTCCTCGCTTCCAAGAAGTTCATCTGAGGAGCGTGCAGCCATGACTGAGATCCTGGTACTGGTCGACCACGTCGACGGTGAGGTCAAGAAGCCGACGTACGAGCTGCTCACCATCGCCAAGCGGCTCGGCGAGCCCTCGGCCGTGTTCATCGGCGACGCCGGCAAGTCCGGCGACGTGGCCGAGAAGGTGAAGAAGTACGGCGCGGAGAAGGTCTACGTCGTCGACGACGCGGAGATCAAGGGCTACCTGGTGGCCCCGAAGGCCGAGGCGCTGCAGCAGCTCGCCGAGAAGACGTCGCCCGACGCGATCCTGATCCCGTCCTCGTTCGAGGGCAAGGAGGTCGCGGCCCGGCTGGCGATCAAGCTCGAGTCCGGGCTGATCACCGACGCGACCGACGTGCAGGAAGGCGGCGTGGCCACGCAGAGCGTGTTCGCCGGCAACTTCACGGTGACCTCCAAGGTCACCCACGGCACCCCGATCATCACGGTGAAGCCGAACGCCGCCGCCCCCGAGGAGGCCGACGGTGCCGCCGCGGTGGAGGAGTTCGCGGTGACCGTGTCCGACGCGGCGAAGAAGGCGCAGATCGTGGCGTCCCAGCCGCGGAAGGCCACCGGGCGTCCGGAGCTGACCGAGGCCGCGATCGTGGTCTCCGGTGGCCGCGGCACCGGCGGCGACTTCGAGCCGATCGAGAACTTCGCCGACGCCCTCGGTGCGGCCGTAGGTGCCTCGCGCGCCGTGGTCGACTCGGGCTGGATGCCGCACAGCTACCAGGTCGGCCAGACCGGCAAGACCGTCTCGCCGCAGCTGTACGTCGCGGCCGGCATCTCCGGTGCGATCCAGCACCGCGCCGGCATGCAGACCTCGAAGACCATCGTGGCCGTCAACAAGGACGAGGAGGCACCGCTCTTCGAGCTGGTCGACTTCGGCGTCGTCGGCGACCTCCACAAGGTCCTCCCCGCCGCCACCGAGGAGATCAACAAGCGCAAGGGCTGAGCCCCGCACACGCTGACCCGTCGCTAGTTAGCGACGGGTCAGCGTCATTTGCTGAGCCATTTCGGGGTGACTAGGCTCGGGTCATGAGCTCACAGACGCCGGTCCTGCAGGCGGCCGAGCGCGCTCGTACGGCGAGCCACGGGCTCGCGCTGGCGACCCGGGCCGAGAAGGACCGGGCCCTGCACGCGATGGCCGACGCACTGCTCGCCGCGTCCGATGCCGTGCTCGCCGCGAACGCTGAGGACATCGAGCGCGCGGAGACGAGCGGCACGCCCGCCAACATCGTCGACCGGCTCCGGCTCACGCCCGAGCGGCTCGAGGGCATGGCCCAGGGCCTGCGCGACGTCGCCGGCCTGCCCGACCCCGTCGGCGAGGTCGTGCGCGGCAGCACGCTGGCCAACGGGCTCGAGCTGCGCCAGGTGCGGGTGCCGTTCGGTGTCGTCGGCATCATCTACGAGGCCCGGCCCAACGTCACCGCCGACGCGGCCGGCATCTGCCTGAAGTCCGGCAACGCCGTGCTCCTGCGGGGCAGCTCCAGCGCCCGGTCCAGCAACGCGGCGATCGTCGACGTGCTGCGCGACGCCGCTGCCACCGCCGGGCTCGACGCCGATGTCGTCCAGCTCGTCCCGGGTGAGTCCCACGAGAGCGTCAAGGAGCTGATGCGCGCCCGCGGCATGGTCGACGTACTCATCCCGCGTGGCGGCGCCGGGCTGATCCGCAGCGTGGTGGAGGAGTCCACCGTGCCCGTCATCGAGACCGGAGTCGGCAACTGCCACGTGTACGTCGACCGGGCCGCCGACCTCGACAAGGCGCTCGCGATCGTCGTCAACGCCAAGACCCACCGCACCAGCGTCTGCAACGCCGCCGAGTCGCTGCTGGTGCATGCCGACGTGGCCGACGCGTTCCTGCCGCGCGTGGTCACGGCGCTCCACGACGCCGGCGTCACCATCCACGGCGACGACGCGTTCGAGGCGTACGACGGCGTGGTCGCGGCCACGGACGACGACTACGCCGAGGAGTACCTCAGCCTCGACATCTCGGCCCGGGTGGTGCCCGGTCTCGACGACGCGATCGACCACATCCGGCGGTTCTCCAGCCACCACTCCGACGCGATCGTCACCGAGGACCAGTCGGCCGCCCGCCGCTTCACGGCCGCCGTCGACTCCGCTGCCGTCCTGGTCAACGCCTCCACCCGGTTCACCGACGGCGGAGAGTTCGGGTTCGGCGCCGAGATCGGCATCAGCACCCAGAAGCTGCACGCCCGCGGACCGATGGGCCTGCCCGAGATGACCTCGACCAAGTACGTCGTCACCGGCGACGGGCATGTGCGTTAGCGGAGCCCCCTCCCGGTAGGCTGTCGGCCATGTCGCTGACCGCTGTCGCCTCTGTCGCCTCGGAGTCCCACGAAGAAGTCAACGCGACCCTGAACTGGGTCGTCGGCGGCGGCGCCCTGGCCATCCTGCTGCTGCTCATGCTGGCGCTGGTCATCTTCGGCGGGGGACGCGAGCACAGCTGAGCACCTCGACCAGATCCGAACGCCCCCCCGCTCCCGACGGCATCCGCCGGATCGGGGTCATGGGTGGCACGTTCGACCCCATTCACCACGGCCACCTCGTCGCGGCATCGGAGGTCCAGTCGTGGTACGACCTCGACGAGGTCGTCTTCGTCCCGACCGGCGATCCCTGGCAGAAGTCCGACCGCGTCGTGTCACCGGCCGAGCACCGCTACCTGATGACCGTGATCGCCACGGCCGCCAACCCGCGGTTCCGGGTGTCCCGCGTCGACATCGACCGCCCCGGCCGCACGTACACCATCGACACCCTGCGCGACCTGCGCACCGAGATGCCCGACGCCGAGCTCTACTTCATCACCGGCGCCGACGCGCTGGCCGAGATCTTCACCTGGCGCGACGCCGGCGAGCTGTTCGAGCTCGCGCAGTTCGTCGGGTGCACCCGCCCCGGCTACGAGATGGATCCGTCCCTCCTCGAGCCGATCCCGTCCGACCGGGTCGCCATCGTCGAGATCCCCGCGCTGGCCATCTCGTCGTCCGACTGCCGTGAGCGCAAGCGCCGCGGCGAGCCGGTCTGGTACCTCGTGCCGGACGGCGTCGTCCAGTACATCGCCAAGCACGACCTCTACCCGGAGAAGCCTGAGACATGACCGCCACCGACCACGCCCTCGAGCTCGTCCGAGCCGCGGCCCACGCAGCCTCCGACAAGCTCGCCCAGCAGATCGTCGCGTTCGACGTCAGCGAGCAGCTCGCCATCACCGACGCGTTCCTGCTCGCCTCGGCCACCAACGACCGCCAGGTCAAGGCGATCGTCGACGAGGTCGAGGACAAGCTGCGCGAGATCGGCTCGAAGCCGATCCGGCGTGAGGGCGAGCGCGACGGCCGCTGGGTCCTCATCGACTACGGCGAGATCGTCGTACACGTCCAGCACGAGGAGGAGCGGCAGTTCTACGCCCTCGAGCGGCTGTGGCGCGACTGCCCGGTCATCGAGCTCCCGGCCGACGTCACCTCCGGTGGCTGAGGCCGCCGCGCACCGGCGGCTCGTCCTCCTCCGCCACGGCCAGACCGCCTGGAACGCCGAGCGCCGGGCCCAGGGCCACTCCGACGTCCCGCTCGACGACGTGGGACGCGCGCAGGCCGACGAGGCCGCGCCGTACGTCGCGGGGATGCGGCCGCGGTTCGTCTGGTCCTCCGACCTGGCGCGCGCTCGCGAGACCGCCGAGCGGGTGGCCAAGGCCGCCGGAGTCGACGTCGTGCACGACCCGCGGCTACGCGAGTACGACCTCGGCGAGCGCACCGGCATCACGATGGCCGAGTACGCCGAGGCCCACCCCGAGGAGTACGTCGCCTTCCGTGCCGGCCGCTACGACGTGGTGCCCGGCGGCGAGTCGACGAAGGAGGTGGTGACCCGCGTGACCGAGGTGGTGCACGCCGCGCTGGCTGCGCTGGAGCCGGGGGAGGCCGGTGTCGTCGTCGGGCACGGCGCCGCCCTCAAGGTGTCGCTGCTGGCGATCCTGGGCTGGCCCGACGATCTCGCCGCGACGCTCGAGGCACTGCACAACTGCTGCTGGGCCGAGCTGCGCGACTCGGGCGTCGACGGCGGCCTGCGCCTGGCGGCGTACAACCGGCGCGCGGTCGGGGCTCCCGATTTCGCTTCGCCCTGAGGTGTTGGCTAGTATTCCGCGAGTTGTCGCGCACCGGTCATCCGGGCCGCAACGCTTGGGGCTGTGGCGCAGCTGGTAGCGCACCTGCATGGCATGCAGGGGGTCAGGGGTTCGAGTCCCCTCAGCTCCACGCGTCTGTGGACCCCGTCGATACCTCAGCTCCGCAGCTCCACCAGAGACCAACAGGTTCTAGACAGCTCTCAGGTCACCACTCACGTGGCCGATCACTGGGGTCAGAGCAACCGCTCTGACCCCTTTTCTGTCGACCACAACTGACCATCCTCAGAGCGACCCCCGGATCGCTCGCGCGTCACGGCTGGTTTGAGGCGAACACCCCGAGGGGATGCTGTACGACATCGCATCTCGGGAGTCTCGGACCGCCTCGGACTCGCATCTGCCCTCAGGTCTGAAATCGCGCTAGGGCCGGTTCCGCGTGGACCGGCCCTTCTGTCTGCGCGCTTTTACCCGGTTCTCCGAGTTCGCATACCCAATATGGGGCATTCCACGGGGTTTCTCGGCGAAATTTCCGGGCAAGAGCCCGGCGTCCTGAACAGCGCCCGTCACCGTACTTGGGGGAGTCGCGGTCCCAGCAGACAGAGATATGCCGATGTCCACCATCACCGCACCGAAGCACAAGCGGCGCACGCACAAGCGGCGCACGCTCAAGCGCCGAATCGCGCCCTTGTCGACCGCCATCGTGATGGCCGTCACGGGCTCGGTCGCCTCCTCCCAGTTCGTCTACCCCCGCCTACGCCGCGTCGTACGACGGCAAGCTCACCTCCACGGCCAAGTGCCGGCAGCCACACCGCGACCCTCGCCCAGGGTGCGGTCAAGGCCGTCCTCACGTTCAGTGCCACGCCTCCCACGGCGAAGACCAAGAACATCACCGCCAAGCTGATCATGCGCGACAGCACGGGACGCATGGTCGCGCAGAAGTGGGGTGCCAGCCCGGTCACCATCAACACCACGCTGTCGGACGGCCGGCACCTACTCCTTCGCAGTCTCCACCGCCTGGCAGCTCTCCAAGGGCCGACCCTCAACTACACGCTGGACGTGACGCAGGCGTCCGCGCCGGCGCCGGCTCCCACGCCGACCCCGACGCCGACGCCGACGCCGACGCCGACGCCGACGCCGACCCCGACACCGACGCCGACGCCGACGCCGACCCCGACGCCGACGCCGACCCCGACGCCGACGCCGACGCCCGACTCCGACCCCCACGCCGACGCCGACCCCGACGCCTGGCCCCGGCGGCAACCTCGCCGAGCAGGTCTGCGGCACCTGGGTGCTCTACCAGGTCCAGAGCACGACCGAGCTGACCCGCCTGCGGCCCCAGATCGAGGACGCGCTGGCACTTCCGGGTGTCGTCGGATTCTCCGTCCGGTTCCCGTGGGACGCCGCCGACATCAGCGGCAGCGCCACCAGCAACTCGATCCTCGACACCGCCAAGGACATCGCCGACAGCCAGAACAAGGACCTCTCGATCAGGTTCATGGCCGGTGCCCACACACCGAAGCGCATCTTCGACGCCGGCGCGGCGTACTACCAGAACGGGTCGGGCCAGAAGGTCCCGCTCCCGTGGGACAACTCCACCGGTGACCACCAGGTCTTCCTCGACGCCTACGACACCTACCTCACCAAGCTCGTCAACTGGTCGAAGGCCAACGACGTCAAGCTCCTGCACCTGTCGTGGTACGGCCAGGACTGGGCCGAGCTCAACCACGGCAAGGAGGTCCGCGACGCCGAGGGCTACACGCAGGACAAGTGGATGGCCGGCCACAAGGAGCTGATCCAGGTCGGTGCCCAGCACATGTCCAACGACCTCGCGTCGAGCTGCCGATGTCCGGCTACGGTCCGCTCTCCGGCGGCCAGGCCGCGACCCTGACCGACGAGGTCATGCGGCTGGCCGGTGCCAACAGCGACAAGTTCTTCATCCAGGCCAACGGCTGGGACGAGACCCGTGAGTGGGGCGCCCCGGACATGACCACCGAGGGCCAGTTCGACCGGATCTGGGACAAGAACGTCATGCGTGGCCTGCAGATGATCCAGCCCGACGGCTACGACTGGGCCAAGGTCTACGCCCGGCTCGACCAGAGCCAGGCGACCTACGCCGAGGTCTACCTGCCCAGCTTCTGGCAGGTGCCGGGTCCCGCGCCTCAGTACAACCACAACACCGAGGCCCGGATCACCCAGCTGGAATCCGAGATCAAGGCCTTCGCCAACAGGACCTGCTGAGGGAGGCGGGAGGTGTGCCGGGCCCGCGCTGCCGTCGGGCCCGGCACACCACGTCCCTGTTCAGGCCCCTATGCTCCCTCCTCGTGTGCTCCCTCCGACTTCCTCTCTCGGGTGACCCCTCCACAGGAGAGCTCAATGTCCCCCTCCCTCCGGCACAGCCAGCTGCGCCGCTTCCGCACGTCCCTGGCCTCGGTGCTGGCCGCGCTGCTGGTCGCCGTCCTGATCGGGCCGCTCGCCCAGCTCGCGCCGTCGTACGCCGGGCCCGCCGCCCAGGTCGGGTCCACCTCGACCGGCCAGCAGACCGCTCTCGCCCGATCCGTGTGCGGGACCTGGGTGCTCTACCAGGTCTCCGACGCCCGTAGCCTCCGGATCCTGCGCCCGAAGATCGCGGACGCGCTCGCCCTGCCCGGCGTGGTCGGCCTGTCCGTCCGCTTCCCCTGGGAGGCGGTGGACCTGCGCGGACGCGAGAAGTCGCACCCCATCCTGCGCACCGCGCGGAGGATCGCCAGCCGGGCGGGCAAGGCGCTCTCGATCCGGTTCATGGCCGGCACGCACACTCCGGAGCGGGTGTTCCGCGCCGGGGCGTCGTACTACCGCGTGCGGCGGTCAGCAGGCGCCGCTGGCGTTCGACAACCGCACCGGGCGGCGCGCGGTCTTCGTCCGCGCGTACGAGAAGTACGTGCACAAGCTGGCGGCGTGGTCGCGCCGGAACGACGTACGACTGCTCCACCTGTCGTGGTACGGCGAGGACTGGTCCGAGCTCAACCACGGCGCCGCCGTACGGGCGGCTCCCGGCTACACCGAGAGGAGGTGGCTCCGGGGCCACCGGCAGCTGATCCGGATCGGCGCCGAGAGCACCTCGCGCAGACTGGCCGTCGAGCTGCCGCTGTCGGGATACGGGCCGCTGTCTGAAGGCCAGTCGGCAGCGCTCGCGAAGTCCGTGGTCCGCGCCGTCGGCCGGAACAGCCCGCGGTTCTTCGTCCAGGCGAACGGCTGGGACGAGACCAGGGAGTGGGGTGCGCCGACGATGCTCGTCGAGCGCCACTTCGACCGGATCTGGCGCCGGCCGGTGATGCGTGGGCTGCAGATGATCCAGCCCGACGGCTACCGGTGGAAGCGCGTCTTCGCCCGCCTCGACAGCAGCCGCGCGACGTACGCCGAGGTGTACCTGCCGAGCTTCTGGCAGGTGCCCGGGCCGACCGCGCAGTTCGACCACAACACCCACGCCCGGATCGCGGGGCTCGAGAAGCAGATCCGGAAGTTCCGCCGCAGGACCTGCTGAGCAGGCGTCGTGCCGGGCCCGCGCTGCCGTCGGGCCCGGCACGGCCATCTCCTGAGACCTGCCGCCGCATACCAACGATCGGGTACCTACCCCGTTTTCGGGACGCGCCCGGGCCACGGGGGGACCAGACTCCCTCGGGTGGTGGGAGGACGCCTGCGCATCTTGCTCTCCGGGGTGGCGCTGTCATTGGTTGCTGCCGGTCTAGCTGTCGTGCTGCCGGCGGGGCCCGCGCACGCCGCCTGGACGACACCGGCACAGGAGCGCTCGATCGGCGGCACCGGTCGGGCCAGCCTGTTCCCGTGGGGGATGGCGTGGAACCCGGTCAGCGAGAAGTACGTCGTCACCGACTACTTCAACTACCAGGTACGGCAGTACAACGCCGACTGGACCTACGACAAGACACTGCCCCAGCCTTCGGCCGCCACCGGTGACCCCGAGTCGGTGCTGGCCGCGGTCGCGATCGACCCCCGCAACGGCGACATCTTCGTCGGCAAGCCGAAGCCCGACACCTTGGCCCACTACGACGCCGCGGGCAACCGCCTGCCGGACGTCGTCGTCGACCCCGGCTCCGGCGCCCAGACCTACACCGCGTGGCTGACCATCGACGACGAGGGCTACATCTACGTCCTCGACAGCCACCTCTGGAACACCGCCGCCGACCCCTCGCGCCTGATCAAGCTCGCCCCCGGTGGCGGGTCGCAGGTAGCGGTGTGGGACCTGAACTTCCCCGGCCAGCAGCCCGGCCAGTTCTATGGGATCGACGTCGCCGACGACGGCAAGATCTACCTGGCCGACTCGATCAACCGGCGCGTGCAGGTGCTCTCGCCCGACGGCGTCTGGCTCCGCTCGATCGGCAGCGCCGGCGGTCCGGAGATCAACGGCGGCCTCTCGGGTGACCTGCGCAGCGTGCTCGTCGACGACGAGCACAGCCGGATGTACGTCGTGGACGCCCTGCAGAACCAGATCGAGGCGTTCTCGCTGACCGGCACCCCGCTGTTCCGGATCGGCGCCGGCGGAGAGGGCACCGGGCCCGGGCAGCTGATCGCGCCCCGGTCGCTCACGTTCGGCCCCGAGGGCAACCTGTGGGTGACCGAGTACGGCAACTACCGGATCCAGGCCTTCGACCCCGCCACCGGGGCCTCGCTCGACATCCAGCCGTCGCCACTGCCCGACCGGCCCATGGGGCAGCTCGGCCAGCCGCGCGACGTCGCCGTCGACCCGGCCACGGGTGACGTGTGGGTCGCCGACACCTGGAACCAGCGGTTCTGCCGGTACGCCGCCGACGGCACCCACGAGGGCTGCTGGGGCGGCCGCGGCAACCTGCCGCCGTACGGCATCAAGTACCCGCGGGGCATCGGCTTCGACCCGGTCAACCGCCGGGTCTGGGTGGCCAACAACGCCGGCGGCACCATCTACGTCTACGACGACCAGGCCAACTTCTTGTTCCAGGTCGGCAACGAGGACAACCGTCGCAACAGCGTGCCCGGCATGTTCGAGAAGCCGTTCGCGATCGGCTTCGGCAACGGCTACGCCTACGTGACCGACGTGGGTTCGACGTACGAGGGCAACACCGTGAAGGTGAAGATCCTCAACGCCACCACCGGCGCCGAGGTCGGCACCATCGCCCGCAACTCCAAGTCGGTCGCGGTCGACGAGGCCACGGGGCAGGTCTACGTCGCGGACGCCGGCGTGAACCAGCAGAAGATCTACGTCTACGGGCCGACCGGCGGCACCGCGCTGCGCAGCTTCGGCAGCAAGGGCACGGGCAACGGGCAGTTCACCGGCCTGTGGGGGGTGACCGTCGCCAACGGCGTCGTGTACGCCACCGACGAGGCGCAGTCACGCGTCCAGGCGTTCAGCACCACCGGGACGTTCCTCGGCAAGTGGGGCGGCGCCGGCACCGGGCCCTACCAGATGCGCAACCCCTCCGGCATCTCCCACGACGCGCAGGGCCGGGTGTACGTCGCCGACTCCGCCAACGACCGCATCGCCGTGTTCGACCCGGCGACGGTGAAGCCGGCCTACCAGTTCTCCCGCCCGACGCTGACCATCACCTCGCCCACCAACAACAGCTCGACCGACGTGCCGTTCGTGGTCTCCGGGCGGGTCACCGACAACCGGTCGATCGCGACCGTCGAGGTGTCCGTACGCGACAACAGCACCGGTCTCTGGTGGGATCCCGCAACCGCCACCTGGACCGCCACGCAGACCTGGGGCTTCGCGCCGTACCGCGGCACCCCCACCGACGCCCAGTGGTCGTGGACGTTCGCCGGACCGCAGTACGGGCGGACCTACCACGTCGAAGCCCGCGCCCGCGACACCGACAACAGCCTGTCCTCGCCGGTGCGCACCGTCGACGTACGGGTGAGCAAGCCCGACGGCGTCGCGCCGCAGACGGTGCTCGCGACCCCCGCCAAGCCGTCGACGCTGCCGATGGGTGCGATCGCCATCAGCGGTACGGCGACCGACAACACGGGCGTCACCGGCGTGAAGTACTCCGTGCAGCACCAGCGCAGCGCCTCAGTGGTGGACCGGCAGCGCCTGGAGCACGACGCAGACCTGGTTCAACGCGACCGTGGCCAGCCCGGGTGCGACCAGCACCGGGTGGAGCGCGTCGTGGACGCCTCCGAGCGCAGGCCGCTACTACATCTACGCGGCTGCGATCGACGGCGCGGGCAACCAGGACGCAACGCCGGCCGACACTGACGTCACCGCCCAGCTCGCGAGCCCAGACACCACTCCGGCGAACGGCACCATCACCACGCCGAAGGCCAACCAGGTGCTACCCCTGGGCCAGCTGACGTTCACCGGGCGGGCCACCGACGACACCGGCGTCGGCTGGGCCGACGTCGCGATCCAGAACCGCGACACCGGACTCTGGTGGAACGACGTCAGCGACGTGTGGGGCCCGTTCACCTGGAACAACGGCGAGTCCACCCCGGCGACTCGCTGGGCGAGCCCGACCGCCTGGAGCTACGCCTACGACCCGCCCGCCGCCGGCAACTACCGGGTCGGCGTCCGGGCCCGCGACAACGACGGCCGCGTCGATGCCACGCCGGCCTGGGTGAACTTCTCCGTCGGCTAGCCGTCCCGCCAGCCCCTGCGACCCACACCACGCTTCACGTCCGTCACGCGAGCGCACAATTCTTACATGAAGTGAGTTACCTGGACCCCCGAAGGAAGAGCCGGTCGACCGCGTCGCGTTGTACGGCGCCTGCGAGACGTGCGGGGCCACCCGCCAGGTGCTCGAGGCGAACGGCGTAGTCCTCGTCGGCTGCAGCACGGACCTGTCCCACTGACGCGCGAGCGACCCACCGGCCGACCGCCACGGCAATAGTCCGGTCGAGGGGTGTGCCCGGGTGCTCCTCGGTCCTACGCTCCTCCCACCGACACACGTCGCCTGGGAGGCCGTCATGGCTCGCACACTCACCACGATCTCGGTTCTCGCGCTCGCTCCGGTCTTCATGCTCGGCGCAACCGCGGTAGCCGCGCCGGCGGAGGCCCCTGCGGCTCCTCGCGCGAAGGTCACCGTCACGATCAAGGCCGAGGGCACCGACCTGTCCGGGCGGGTCTCGAGCCCGAAGCCGGCCAATGTGCCGCCGAGCGCACCGTGGTGGTGTTCAAGCAGAAGGGCGCCCGCGGCGGCGGCAACGACGAGCGCTTCGCCATGGACACCACCGACAAGCGGAACGGCAAGTGAGGCCTGCTCGAACCGTCTACCCGTGCCCTGGTTTGTCCCAGCGGCGCGGGTCGGGAGGAAGCCGAGACTGGTAGCAGCGAAACCTCCTGCAGGGCTCCCAAGCCTTTTCAGGGCGGACGGGCCGGCCCCCTCACGGGGCCGGCCCGTTCCTCGCTGAGTCGGCGCCGAGCCACGGCCCGATGACCGTCAGGACACCTCGCGCAGCCGTCCGCTGGCCACGTCGAACACGAAGCCACGGACCTGGTCGGTGTGCGGCACGAACGGGCTCGCCTTGATCCGCGCGACGGACTGCCGTACGTCGGCGTCGAGGTCGTCGAACGCCTCCGCGGCCCAGCCGGGCTTGAGGCCGGTGTCCTCCTGGATCGTGGCCTTGAAGTCGTCGTCGGTGAACGTGAGCATCCCGCAGTCGGTGTGGTGGATCAGCACGATCTCCTTCGTGCCGAGCAGCCGCTGGCTGATCGCGAGGGAGCGGATCTCGTCGTCGGTGACCACGCCGCCGGCGTTGCGGATCACGTGCGACTCGCCCTCCTCGAGGCCGAGGATCCGGTAGACGTCGAGCCGGGCGTCCATGCACGCGAGGACCGCGATCTGCTTCGACGGAGGAAGGGGGAGCGGGCCGCTGAAGTTCGCGGCGTACTTCTCGTTGTTCTCGAGCAGCTGGTCGGTCACGGACATGGGGAACCTCCTGGAGGGCTGGTTCCCTAACTGTAGTGATTAGATCGAGATAAACAACTAAAGATCAGGTGATGGTCATGCCGCCGTCGACGGGGAGGGTCTGGCCGGTGACGTAGCCGGCGGCGTCGGAGGCGAGGAAGACCACGGCCGCGGCCAGCTCGGCCGGGTTGCCCTTGCGCCCGACCGGGATGCGCGGCGCCTGCGAGTCGAGGTACCCGTCGGGGTACTGGTCGGTCATCTCGGACTCGAAGAACCCCGGTGCGATCGCGTTGACCCGGATGCCCTTGCGGCCGGTCCACTGCTGGGCGAGGTCGCGGGTCATCCCGATCAGGCCCGCCTTCGACGAGGCGTACGCCGCCTGCGGCAGCCCGGCGGTGGTCAGCCCGAGGACCGAGGAGATGTTGATGATGCTCGACCCGGGCTGCATGACCCGGCCACACGCCTGGGCCATCCAGTAGCAGCCGTTGAGGTTGACGTCGATGACCTGGCGGAACTGCTCGGGCGTCTCGCGCGTGGCGGGCATGGCGGTGCCGATGCCGGCGTTGTTGACCAGCACGTCGACGCGGCCGAACTCCTCCATCGCGAGCGCGACCAGGTTGGTGCACGAGTCGGGGTCGGACACGTCGGTCGCGACGGTGAGCGCGCGCCGGCCGGCCTGCTCGACCAGCTTGGCGGTGTCGGCGAGCCGGTCCACGCGCCGCGCGCCGAGGGCCAGGTCGGCGCCGGCCTCGGCGAGTCCCTGGGCGAACGCGACCCCGAGACCGCTGGAGGCGCCCGTGACGATCGCGACCCTGCCGTCCAGCCGGAACATGTCGGTGACAGTCATGCGGTCACCCTAGGACGAAGCGTCGAGCAACGACTTCCGGATGTCGGTCTTGAGCACCTTGCCGACCTTGGACCGCGGCAGGTCGGCCCACACCTCCACCTGCTTGGGCGCCTTCACGCTCCCGATCCGCTCCTTGACGAACGCGGCGAGGGCCCCGGGGTCGACGTCGTGCCCCGATCGCGGCTGGACGACGGCGGTCACCCGTTCGCCCCACTTGTCGTCGGGCAGGCCGACGACCGCGCAGTCCTGCACGTCGGGGTGCGCCATCAGCGCCTGCTCCACCTCGGTCGAGTACACGTTGAACCCGCCGGTGATCACCATGTCCTTGGCGCGGTCGACGATGAACAGGAAGCCGTCGTCGTCGAGGTAGCCGATGTCGCCCGTGTGGTGCCAGCCGTACGCCGACGCCTCGGCCGTGGCGTCGGCGTTGCGGTAGTAGCCGGCCATCACCAGCGAGCCACGGACCACGATCTCGCCGCGCTCGCCGTTCGGCAGCATGGTGCCGTCGGGCGCCAGGACCGCAACCGTGCACAGTGGCGTCGGCCGGCCGGCCGAGGACAGGCGGTCGCGGGCCACCGATCCGTCGGGGAGGAAGTGGTCGCGCGGCGCCATCGTCGAGATCATCATCGGCGCCTCGGTCTGCCCGAACAGCTGCGCCATCACCGGCCCGATGCGGGTGAGTGCCTCCTCGAGCCTGGCCGCCGACATCGGGGCGGCGCCGTACCAGAAGCACTGCAGCGAGGACCGGTCGGTGGCGTCGAGGCGTTCGTGCTCGAGCACCATGTAGATCAGCGTGGGCGGCAGGAACGTGTGGGTGACGCGGTGCTGCTGGATCAGTCCGAGGAACGCACCGACGTCGGGAGAGCGCATCACGACGACCTCGCCGCCGAGCGCGAGGACGGGGAAGCAGAGCACGCCCGCAGCGTGGGTCAGCGGGGCGAGAGCGAGGTAGACCGGGCGCCCCTCGAACGGGTAGCACATCAACGTCAGCGCGGTCATCGTCTCGAGGTTGGTGCCGGTGAGCATGACGCCCTTGGGCCGGCCGGTCGTGCCGCCGGTGCCGACGATCATGGCGAGATCGTCGACCGCAGACCCATCGACGATCTCGCCACGCTTGTCCCCGAGGAAGGCGTCCCAGGTCAACGCGCCGTCGACCTCGCCGTCGAGGCAGACCAGGGTCGTGAGCTTCGGCAGGTCGTGGCGGATCTTCTCGACCAGCGGCGCGAACGAGCTCTGGAAGACCAGGACCGAGCACTCGAAGAGGTCGAGGAGCTCACGGTTCTCGGCCGCCTCGTTGCGCGGGTTCACCGGGCACCAGACGGCTCCCGCCCGGCTGATCCCGAACACGCACGTGAACGCGACCGGGTCGTTCGCGGACAGGATGGCCACCTTGTCGCCGGGCCGCACGCCGCGACGGTCGAGAGCGGCCGCGACCCGGTGGCTGAGGTCCACCACGTCGGCGTACGTCAGGGTCTCGCCGTCGGTGGTGAGGCAGGGCGCGCCGGGTCCGAGCGACGCGCCCTTGTCGAGGTAGTCGACCAGGCGCACCGGGTCAGCTCTCGACCGTGATCACCGGCTCGGCGACCAGCCCGAAGCTGCGCAGCACGCCGAGCAGCTCGCGGTGGCCGAACGCCTGGCAGCCGGACGCGAACCCGACCCGCTTGGGAGGCTGCTGGAGCAACGAGTACGCCGCCCACGCCTGCATCAGGCCGGTCTGCTTGTAGTTCTGGTTGCCGTGGATCACGCAGTGCGCCCGCCCGAGCGGCCCGGACGCGTGCACGGAGTCCAGTGACTTGTTCAGGCGCGGGTTCTCGCGGGGCGGCATCACGTTCATCACCTGCGCCGCGGTCGCCTCGAGCGCGGCGAACTTCTCCTCGTCCTCCATGTCCGCGGTGGCCTCGATGGCGGCCGACACGATCTGGGGGACGCCGAGCATCAGGGCGCGGTTGAAGACGCCGCCGAGTGCCTTGACGTTGGCCACCCGCGGGTCGCGGCGGTACCAGACCGGGTGCGACGTCCCGCCCCAGGGCAGAGCGAGCCCGAGCTCGTGCTGCCCCGGGATGACCAGCTGGTAGTGCCCGGCCGCGGGATCGAACGGCTGGTAGGCGTTCTGCTCGAGGTAGTGCGCCCCGGACAGGGCGGCGTTGAACAGGATCGTCTGCGTGGACGCGATGGTCGGGCTGCCGCCCCAGAAGACGGCGATGTCGAGGGTGTCCAGCCCCGGCTTCTCCAGGCAGAGCTCGGCGGCGATCTCGCCGGTCGTGTACATCTGCGCGACACCGGGGGCCAGCACGAGGCCGGCGGCCGCGAAGTCGGCGCCGTACTGCTCGTCGCACTTGATGACCCAGTCCTGCTCGCCGGTGGTGTCGAGGTAGTGGACGCCCGCGGCGAGGCAGGCCTCGACGACCTCGGGGCCGAACCGGCTGAACGGGCCGACGGTGTTGCAGACGACGGAGGCGCCGCGGAACAGCTCGGTCAGCGACGCCACGTCGTGGGTCACCTCGGCGACCTCGTAGTCGGCGGTCTCGATGCCGGCGACATTGGACTCCATCGAGGCCTTGAGCTTGCCGCCGTCGCGGCCGGCGGCGACGAACGGCACGTGGTACTCGCGGAGGTACTCGCAGATCAGGCGGCCGGTGTAGCCGGAGGCGCCGTAGACGATGACGGGCTTGTCGGTCATGGTCACATCCCCATCCCGCCGTCGACCGGCAGGCCGACGCCGTTGATGAAGCGGGCCGCGTCGGAGGCCAGGAAGACCACCGCGTCGGCCATGTCGGTGACCTCGCCCAGGCGACCCGAGGGGGTGAGCCCGATGACGGCGCCGACCGCCTCCTCCGGCGAGGGGAACAGGCCGAGCGCGGCCATGTCGGCGGCGAGTCCCTGGCCCATGGCCGTGGGCACGAGGCCCGGGTAGAGGCAGTTGACGCGGACGCCGTAGCCGAGCTTGCCGGACTCCATCGCCGCGACCCGGGTGAGCCGGTCGACGGCGGACTTGGTGGCCGAGTAGATCGGGATGCCCGGGAAGGCGATGGTGGCGGCCACCGAGGAGATGTTGATGATGCTCCCGCCCTTGCCGCCCAGACCGTCGGGCCGCATCGTGCGCAGGCCCCACTTGAGGCCGAGGGCCGTGCCGAGGACGTTGACCTCGAGCATGGTGCGGATGTCCTTCGGGTCGACCTCGGTGATCAGGCTGGTGATCTCGACGCCGGCGTTGTTGACCAGGACGTCGAGCCCGCCGAAGTCGGAGGCGGCCGCGGTCACGGCGTTCTCCCAGCTCGCCTCGTTGGTCACGTCGAGGTGCACGAAGCCGTGCCCGTCGCCCTTGAGCGAGTCGGCCACCTTCTCGCCGAGGTCGTTCTGCAGGTCGGCGACGACGACGCGCGCGCCGCTCGCGGCGAGCGCCTGGGCCATGCCCTCCCCGAGTCCCTGAGCGCCCCCGGTGACGAGGGCGGTGCGTCCGGTCAGGTCAAGGTCGGTCATGGAGGGGCTCCTCTGCTCGGCGAGTGGTGGCCGTCACAACGTGCCGCTCGGTCTTGACAGTTGTCAAGACTCTGCTGGACATTTGTCAAGAATCTTCTCGGTCAACTGTCAAGATGTCCGCAATCCGGGTCCCGCTCTCGATTAGGGTGTGCCGCATGGCCAGCACCACCACCGCCACCAAGGCGCCTGCGAAGTCCACCGCCAAGTCGCCCGCGAAGTCGGCCCGCCGGCCGCCCGCGGACAAGTACGACGAGCGGCGCAACCAGCTCGCCGAGTCGGCACTGCAGACCCTCGGCGAGCTCGGCTACGCCCGTGCCAGCCTGCGCGAGATCGCCAACAACTCCGAGTTCAGCCACGGCGTCGTGCACTACTACTTCCAGGACAAGCTCGAGCTGATCGTCTACTGCGTGCGCTACTACAAGAAGCAGTGCGTGACCCGGTACGACGGCGTGGTCGCGGACTCCACGTCGGCCGACGAGCTGATCGACGCGTTCGCCGCCAAGCTCGTCGAGACGGTGCAGGAGGAGGCCCCGATGCACCGCCTCTGGTACGACCTGCGCACCCAGAGCATGTTCGAGGAGCAGCTGCGCGAGGCGGTGCTCCAGATCGACGGCACGCTGGAGGAGATGATCTGGCGGGTCGTCTCCCGCTACGCCGAGCTGGCCGGCACGGCGCCGCGGGTCACGCCGGCCGCGGCGTACGGCCTGCTCGACGGGGTCTTCCAGCAGGCGCTGCTCGGGCACCTCACCGGCAACACCGACTCCCTCGACGAGCTCGTCGTCCAGGTGCACGACCTGATGCCGCTGCTGCTGCGCGATCGCGCCGCGTGAGCCCAGACCCCCGCAGCGGCAAGGGCTTCGCGTGGGAGGTCGGGCAGGCGGTACCATGACGGCATGCGGAGGATCCTGCTCCTTACCTAGCCGCGTCGATGCGCACTCCTCGACGCGGCCGCCCCTCGCCCAGAGGGGCTTTTTTGTGCCCCCGGTCAGCAGCAGAGCCACCCGCCCACGGACGTGAGAGAGACGAGATGAGCGAGCAGACGGTTCACCACGGGAACGAACCCGCGGCCTACGACGTGCACTCCGTCGAGGAGAAGTGGCAGCGGGTCTGGGACGAGCTCGACCAGTTCCGCGCCGACGACGACAGCCCGCGCGAGAAGAAGTACGCGCTGACGATGTTCCCCTACCCGTCCGGCGACCTGCACATGGGCCACGCCGAGGTGACGGCGCTGCACGACGTGGTGGCGCGGTTCTGGTGGCAGAAGGGCTACGAGGTCCTGAACCCGATGGGCTGGGACTCCTTCGGCCTGCCCGCCGAGAACGCCGCGATCCGCAACAACGAGCACCCGGCGACGTACACCTACGCCAACATCGAGACGCAGTACGAGTCGTTCAAGAAGTACGGCGTCGGCTTCGACTGGTCGCGCCGGCTGCACACCTCCGACCCGGAGTACTACCGCTGGACCCAGTGGCTGTTCCTGAAGTTCCGCGAGCGCGGGCTGGCCTACCGCAAGAACAGCCCGGTCAACTGGTGCCCCAACGACCAGACCGTGCTGGCCAACGAGCAGGTCGTCGACGGGCGCTGCGAGCGCTGCGGGGCCGAGGTCACCAAGCGCGAGCTGACCCAGTGGTACTTCAAGATCACCGAGTACGCCCAGCGCCTGCTGGACGACATGGAGCCGCTGAACGACACCTGGCCCGAGCGCGTGCTGAACGCGCAGCGGAACTGGATCGGACGGTCCGAGGGCGCGCACGTCGACTTCGAGATCGAGGGGCACGGCCCGGTCACGGTCTACACGACCCGCCCCGACACGCTGTTCGGTGCGACGTTCTTCGTGGTCGCTGCCGACGCGGCGCTGGCCGGCGAGCTGGTCGTCGACGAGCAGCGGGCGGCGTACGAGGAGTACCTGGCCGCGGTGCGCCGGGAGTCCGACATCGAGCGGATGTCGTCCGAGCGTCCCAAGACCGGGGTGTTCCTGGGCGTCCACGCGACCAACCCGGTCTCGGGCGAGCAGATCCCGGTGTACGCCGCCGACTACGTGCTGGCCGACTACGGCACCGGCGCGATCATGGCGGTCCCGGGCAGGACCAGCGGGACTGGGACTTCGCGAAGAAGTTCGACCTGCCGATCGTGCGGACCGTGCAGCCCGCCGAGGGCTGGGAGGGCGACGCCTACACCGGCGACGGCCCGGCCGTGAACTCCGCCAACGACGAGATCTCGCTGGACGGGATGGCCGTCGACGAGGCCAAGCGGACGATCATCGCCTGGCTGGAGGAGAAGGGGCTGGGGCGCGGCACCGTCAACTTCCGGCTGCGCGACTGGCTGCTGAGCCGCCAGCGCTACTGGGGCGTGCCGATCCCGATCATCCACTGCGGGCAGTGCGGCGAGGTCGACGTACCGGAGGACCAGCTGCCGGTCGAGCTGCCCGAGCTGCGCGGCGCCGACCTGAAGCCGAAGGGCGTCTCGCCGCTGGCCGCGGCCGAGGAGTGGGTCAACGTCGAGTGCCCGCAGTGCGGCGGCCCGGCCAAGCGCGACAGCGACACGATGGACACGTTCGTCGACTCGTCGTGGTACTTCCTGCGCTACTGCTCGCCGCACGACCACACGCAGGCATTCGACGAGGAGCTGGTGCGGCAGTGGATGCCGTGCGACATCTACATCGGCGGCGTCGAGCACGCCGTGCTGCACCTGCTGTACGCGCGCTTCTTCACGAAGGTGCTGCACGACATGGGGAAGATCGACTTCGTCGAGCCGTTCTCGGCCCAGCTGAACCAGGGCATCGTGATCAACCAGGGCCGCAAGATGAGCAAGTCGCTGGGCAACGGCGTCAGCTTGGGGGACCAACTAGCGGAGTTCGGAGTGGACGCCGTCCGCCTGACCCTGGTCTTCGCCGGCCCGCCCGAGGACGACATCGACTGGGCCGACATGTCGCCCGCCGGTTCGCTGCGCTTCCTGCAGCGGTGCTGGCGGCTGGCCGGTGACGTGACGTCGGCGGTCGGTACGCCGGCCGCGGGCGGCGACGCCGCGCTGCGCAAGGTCACCCACAAGACGGTGCACGAGGCCGACCAGCTGATCGAGTCCCAGCGGTTCAACGTGATGGTCGCGCGGGTGATGGAGCTGGTGAACGCCACGCGCAAGGCGATCGACTCCGGTGCCGGCCCCGACGACCCGGCGGTCCGTGAGGCCGCGGAGGCGGTGGCGATCATGCTGTCCCTGGTGGCGCCGTACACCGCCGAGGAGATGTGGGAGCGGCTGGGCCACGAGCCGACCGTGTCCCGCGCCGGGTGGCCGGTCGTCGAGCCCGCCCTGCTGGTCGACGACGCCGTGACGGCGGTCGTGCAGATCCAGGGCAAGGTGCGGGCGCGGCTGGAGGTGTCGCCGGATGTCTCCGAGGCCGACCTGGAGGCGCTGGCGCTGGCCGACCCGGCGGTGGTGCGGGCGATCGACGGGCGACCGGTGCGCAAGGTGATCGTGCGCGCGCCGAAGCTGGTCAACGTCGTCGTCTGAAGACCGCCGCCTGTTCTTTACTTTGCGGCCACCTGGCCGTCCGGTGAGCGGGGTTGGCTCTCCGCCATGCAGACATCTCGGAGATCCATCCTGTCCGCCGGGCTCGTCACCGGGTCCGCCGCCGTCGCCGGCACCCTGTCCTTTCCCGACACCCGCGCCACCGCCGCCACCCCGGCGCTGGCCGTCGACCCGTTCACGCTCGGTGTCGCCTCCGGCGACCCGGAGCCGGACGGCTTCGTCATCTGGACCCGGCTCGCGCCGTCGCCGCTCGACGACGACGGGCTGGGCGGGATGCCCGGCCGCCGCTACCGGGTCGAGTGGCAGGTCGCACGCGACGACCGGTTCCGGAAGGTGGTCCGTGCCGGCTCGGTGACGACGGGGCCGGAGAGCGCGCACGCGGTGCACGTCGAGGTGGACGGGCTCGCGCCGGGGCGGGAGTACCACTACCGGTTCAAGTGCGAAAGCTGGCGATCCGGCGTCGGGCGGGCGGTCACGACGCCGCGGCCGGGTGAGCTGGTGCGATCGCTGACGATGGCGTTCGCGTCGTGCTCGAACTACCCGGCCGGCTACTTCACGGCGTACCGGCACCTCGCGGCCGAACGCCCTGACCTGGTGCTGCACCTCGGCGACTACCAGTACGAATCGGCGGGGGCGGTCAACCCGATCGGTCGCCCGCACGTCGGCCCGGAGACGGTGACGCTGGCGAACTACCGGCAGCGGCTGGCGCAGTACAAGACCGACCCCGACCTCCAGCCCGCCCACGCCGCCGCGCCCTGGCTGGTCGTCTGGGACGACCACGAGGTCGACAACAACTACGCCGACGAGATGCCCGAGAAGCCCGCCGAGGCCGCCGGGTTCCGCGAGCGCCGCGCCGCGGCGTACCGCGCGTACTACGAGAACATGCCGCTGCGCCGGGCGTCGGTGCCGCGCGGGCCGGACCTGCAGCTCTTCCGGCGGGTGTCGTGGGGGAGCCTCGCGACGTTCCACATGCTCGACACCCGGCAGTACCGGTCCGACCAGTCCTGCGGCGACGGGTACGACGACTGCCCGGAGGCCGCCGACCCGGCCAGGTCGCTGCCCGGGATGGAGCAGGAGGCGTGGCTGACCGACGGGCCTGCGTCGGTCGCACTCGCGCTGGGACCTGCTCGGGCAGCAGGTCTTCTTCGGACGCCGCGACAACGACGTCGGGCCCTCGAACACGGTGTCCATGGACGCGTGGGACGGCTACCCGGCGTCGCGCGACCGGGTGGTGAAGGGCTGGGTCGACGCTCACGCACGCAACCCGGTCGTGCTGACCGGCGACGTGCACGCGCACTGGGCCTCCGAGGTGCTGACCGACTGGAACGACCCCGACTCCGGCGTCCTCGGGTCGGAGCTGGTGACCAGCTCGATCACGTCCGGCGGCGACGGGTACGACACGCCCACGGGGCAGCACCCGTGGGCGGCCTGGAACCCGAACCTGCGGTTCTGGACCAACCTGCGCGGCTACGTGCGGACCACGATCACCCCGGACCAGCTGACCGCCGACTTCCGCTGCGTCCCCGCCGTGACCACGCCCGACGCCGAGGTGTTCACGCGGGCGACGTTCGCGGTCGAGGACGGCGTGCGGGGGCTCCAGCAGACCGCCGACAACCCGCTGCCGCCGGCGTCGCCCGCGCGCCGCAGGCTCCCGAGCGACCAGGAGATCATCGACGACACGATCCGTGAGGAGACCGGCGGCTGATGGGCGGCAGGGCTCGCTCTCGATCGGCGCGTGCAGCAGGCGCTCCGTGTCGGGACGCGCCCATAGCCTCTGCCCATGTCGTCCGTGCGGGTGGTCACCGACTCGACGGCCACCCTTCCTGCCGAGGTGGCTGCCGAGCGCGGGATCGTCGTCGTGCCGTTGCAGGTGGTGATCGGCGCCGACGTCTTCGACGAGGGCAGCGAGGGTGCGACGCCCGCGACCGTGGCCCAGGCGCTCAAGGAGTTCCGGCCGGTCAGCACGTCGCGACCGGCCCCGGCGCACATGCTGGAGCTCTACGAGTCGCTGGCGCGCGACGGCGCCACCGCGGTGGTGTCGGTGCACCTCTCGGGCGACATGAGCGGCACCTTCGAGTCCGCGCAGCTGGCGGCCGAGGACGCCTCGATCCCGGTGTGGGCCGTCGACAGCCGGCAGGTGGGCGTGGCGACGGGGTTCGCGGCGCTGACGGCGGTCGACGTACTGGAGGCGGGCGGCACGGCTGAGGAGGCGGCGAAGGCGGCGCGGTCACGGGCCGAGGCGTCGCGGTCGCTGTTCTACGTCGACACCCTGGAGTACCTGCGCCGCGGTGGCCGGATCGGTGCCGCGGCCGCGCTGTTCGGTGGGGCGCTGTCGGTGAAGCCGCTGCTGCAGATCGACGACGGGAAGGTCGCCAGCCTGGAGAAGGTGCGCACGACCGCCCGCGCGCTGAGCCGCCTGGAGGAGCTCGCGGTCGAGGCCGCCGGGGAGGCCGAGGTCGACCTCTGCGTGGCGCACCTGGCCAGCCCCGACCGGGCCGCGCAGCTGGCCGACAACCTGGCGACCCGGCTCGAGGACAACCTCGGCGGGCGTGAGGTGTGGTGTGCCGAGCTGGGTGCGGTGCTGGGTGCGCACGTGGGTCCGGGCATGCTCGCGGTGTGTGTCTCGCCGCGCCCCTGACCGGAAGCCGCACCTGCGAGACGCCCTGCTGAGCGTGGAATCGGTGGTTGTCCACAGCTCGCGCGACGGGTCTTTCGCGCGGGCGGACCGCTGCCTACGGTCCTCGCCATGCTCAACCGTCGCCCCAGCCCGGAGCACCAGGAGGCCGTCGCCCGGCGCCTCGCCCTGCTCAGCGCCGAGCTCGCCGGCGTCCGCGAGGACCCACCCCTGCCCGACGATCCGGTGCCCGATCAGCAGGCGGAGCCCGACCCACCGCTCGTGCCGCGTCCCGGACGGCACGCCGCTCGCCGGCTGCGGAGCGAGGCCGCGGCGGTGGTGCCGGAGACGGTGCGCGGCAGGTTCGCGCTGGGCCCGGCGCAGCTGACCCTGGTGGCCGTCCTGGTCGCCGTGGGCCTGGCGGTGACCTGCTGGTGGGTGGTGCGCGGCGACGCGCGGACGGTCGCATCGCCGGTGACGCCCGAGCCGGTGGCGGGGCTGGCCACGCCCGTCGCCTCCGCCGCTCCCGGGCCGGGGGCGCCGTCGCTGTCGCCCTCGGCCGGCGGATCGGTCACCGTCGACGTCGCCGGCAAGGTACGCCGACCCGGCATCGTCGTGCTCGACCTGGGCGCGCGCGTGGTCGACGCGCTCGAGGCAGCCGGGGGAGCGCGGCGTGGCGTCGACCTGAGCTCGGTCAACCTGGCCCGGGTGCTCGTGGACGGGGAGCAGCTGCTGGTCGGCCTGCCGCCCGTGGGCGGTGTGGCCGGGGCGGCGGTGCCGACCGCCGGGTCGGACGGACCGCTGGTCAACCTCAACACCGCCACCCAGACCGAGCTCGAGACCCTGCCCGACGTGGGGCCGGTGACCGCCGAGGCGATCCTGGCCTGGCGCTCCGAGCACGGCGGGTTCACCGCGGTCGAGGAGCTGCTGGAGGTGGACGGGATCGGTGATGCAACGCTGGCCACGATCGCGCCGCATGTCACGGTGTGAGCGGCGACGCCCGGCCCGACCTGCGGCTCCCGCTCCTCGGGGTGGCGGCCTGGGCGGGTGGCCTCTGCGCGCGCCTGCTGCCCTGGGAGCCGGCTGCCGTGGTCGTCGCGGTCGCCGCTGTGGCGCTGGTCGGTCTCCGCCGACGACTGGTCGGGCGGGTGCTCACCGTCCTCGGGGTGCTCCTGGTCTTCTCGGGCGTGCTCGCCGGAGCGGTGATCCGTCAGCACCAGGTGGCCGACAACCCGGTCGCGTCCCTCGCGCACGAGCGGGCGGTGGCGACCGTCGACCTCCGGGTGACGTCGGACCCGCGCGTCGTGCCGGGTCAGTACGGCGACCGGGTGCTGCTGCGCGGTCAGGTCGGCCGCGTCACCGGGCGCGGGGAGACCCACGAGCTGGCGACTCCGGTGCTGGTGCTCGGAGACCTCTCCTGGCTGGACGTGCGGCTCGGCAGCACCCTGCGGACGACCGCCCTGCTCTCACCGGCGTCCGAACCCGGACTGGCGGCGTTGGCCTCGGCCCGTGGTGACCCGCGGTTGCTCGCCGGACCGGACATGTGGTGGCGGGGCGCCGAGGCGGTCCGCACCTCGATCCGCGACGCGGTGGCCCACCGACCGCCCAGTCAGCGAGCACTGGTGCCGGCGCTCGTCGACGGCGACGACACGGGCCTGGATCCCGGCCTGGCGGACGACTTCCGCACGACCGGTCTCACCCACCTCCTGGCCGTCTCGGGCACCAACCTGACCCTCGTCGTCGGCTTCCTGCTGGTGCTCGGCCGGTGGTGCGGAGCCCGCGGGCGCTGGCTGTACGCGCTGGGTGCTGTCGGCATCGTCGGGTTCGTGCTGCTGGCGCGCACCGAGCCAAGTGTCGTGCGGGCGGCCGCCATGGGGACGGTCGGACTGCTGGCGATGGGCACCGACGGCCGCGAGCGCGGGGCGCGCACGCTCGGCGCGGCGGTGGTCGCCCTGTTGCTGGTCGATCCGGGGCTGGCGACCAACGTGGGCTTCGCGTTGTCGGTGGTGGCGACCGCCGGGATCCTGCTGTTGGCACCCGGCTGGCGGGACGCGATGTGCCGGTGGCTGCCCCGGTGGCTGGCGGAGGCGATCGCGGTGCCGGCGACCGCCCAGCTGGCGTGCACACCGCTGGTCGCGGCGATCTCGGGGCAGGTCAGCATCGTCGCGGTCGTGGCGAACCTGGCCGTCGCTCCGGCGGTCGGTCCGGCCACCGTGCTCGGCCTGGCAGGTGGGCTGGTGGGGCTGGCCTGGCCCTGGGCGGGCGACCGGCTCGGGACGCTGGCCTCGCTCTGCGTGGCGTGGATCGTGGAGGTGGCCCGCCGGGGTGCCGACCTGCCGACGGCGGCGGTCGACTGGGGGACCGGCGCCTCGTCGCTGGCGGTGTTGACCCTGCTGACGGTCGTGCTCGCGCTCGCCGGTCCGCGCCTGCTCCGCCGCCCGGCCGGCGGCATCGGCAGCTGTTGCGTGCTCCTGGTGGCGGTCCTGGTGCCGACCGCCGACACCCGGCTGGCCGCCGGAGGGCTGGGTGCTGGTGGCGTGCGATGTCGGCCAGGGCGACGCGATCGTGGTGCGGGTCGGCGAGCAGGCCGGCCTGGTGGTGGACGCCGGCCCCGACGCCGCCGCCGTGGACGGTTGTCTCGACCGCCTCGAGATCACGAACGTGCCGCTGATCGTGCTCACCCACTTCCACGCCGACCACGTGGACGGGCTGGCCGGTGTGCTCGACGGACGCACGGTCGACGCGCTCGAGGTGTCCCCGGTGGCCGACCCGGCCGAGGGTGCGGCCGAGGTCGGCGCGCTTGCCCGCGCGGACGGGCTGACCGCCGTGGCGGCGCCGTACGCCTCGAGCCGGAGGGTCGGCGAGGCAACGATGCAGGTGCTCTGGCCCCTGCCCGGCGCCCATCTGGTGGGTCCCGGCGACGGGAGCGCTGCCAACGACGCCAGCGTGGTGCTGCTCGTCGAGGTGGCCGGCGTTCGCCTGCTGCTGACCGGCGACGTCGAGCCCGAGGCCCAGGCGGCGCTGGCCCGCGCCTGGCCGGGGCTGCGCGCCGACGTACTGAAGGTGCCGCACCACGGGTCGCGCTACCAGGATGTCGACTTCCTCACCGGGCTCGGCGCGGGCCTGGCCCTGGTCAGCGCCGGCGAGGACAACGACTACGGCCACCCCGCACCCGAGACCCTCGCCGCGCTGTCCGCGGCCGGAGCCGAGGTGCTGCGCACCGACGTGGACGGCGACCTGGCCGTGGTGGTGCGTGACGGGCAGCTCGAGGCGGTCACGTCGGAGGCTGGGGGCTCCTGAGCGCGGCTTCCAGTCGGGCGATGACGTCGTCGACGTCGAGGGCCCACTCCTCGTGCGGGCCGGGAGATGCGAGGAAGTCCATCCTGCTGCGGGCGTCCCGGACGGCGTCTCGCAGGACGCGCGCCCGTCCGCCGTCCTCCTCGTTCTTCGCCGAGGACTCGAGCACCGTGAGCCGGTCCTCGACCGCGGCGACCCGGGGTGACTCGACTCCCCACCCGCCGGCCATCCGGTCCAGCGACCCCGCCGCCCGGAGCTGCGGGAGGAGCGTGCGAGCCATCCAGGCCATCTCGGCCGCCGCCTGGTCGTACTGCTCGCGCCACGCACCGCGCCGCCGGGCCCGGACGACCAGGACGACGGTGAGCACGATCGCGACCACCGCCAGCGCGAGCAGGAGCCAGAGCCAGGGGGAAACGGCCTCGTCCTCGGTCTCGCTCGCCTCCGACTCCGGTTCCGACTCCGGTTCCGGTTCCGCGTCGGGCTCGGGAGCCGCCTCGGAGGTGGGCTCGGCTGCCTCGGTCTCGGTGGGCGTGACTTCCCCTTGGTCGGTTTCAGTCGGGGCCTCGGTCGGGGCCTCAGTCTCGGTGGGAGTGTCCGTGGGGTCCGGCAGGGTCCGGGTGGGGCTGGCGAGGGTCCGGGTCGGCGTGGGGAGGTCGCCCGCGTCGCCGCCACCCCCGCCGCACGCACCGAGGCCGGCGACGACCAGCACGCACCATGTTGCGGACACCGTGACCTGACGACGCATGGGCAACAGGGTGTGGCAGGCCGCGTCTCGTCGCCTCACCCGGCGCGGGTGATCACGGCCACGTGGCGGTCGGCGGCGGATCGGGACGATAGTGGTGGCCGTGCCAGAGTTCTCGGGAACCCGCGCCGGACACGTGCAGCAGGCCCGCCTCCTGCTCGGCGATGTCCACCCCGCCGAGGTCGGTGCGGCCGTCACCACTGCGCTGTGCGGCCACTGGGGACACGACGGGCCCTGCCGGTGGCCCCACCACAACTCGATCGATGCCGACGACGGCTGGGCCGACTTCCGGACCGTCTTCGTGTGCCCAGCCGACGAGGAGCCGGAGGTGCGCAGCCTGGTGAACGCGGCGCTCACCGGCGACGACCGGTGGACGCTGCTCGGCTCGAGTGGCCGCGACCTGACCGAGCAGGAGCAGGCCCTCGCGGAGCGGCTCGCCGCCACTCCGCGGCCCTGACCGGGCCGCACCGGCACCGTCCGTGCCCTGTGGCAGGCTGGGCGCACCATGGCCGGCCCCTCTCCTGCAGACGTCCTCGGTCGCGTCACCCTGGTGACCGGCAAGGAGGAGTTCCTCAACGAGCGCACCGTCCTCGCCGTGCGCGACGCCGTACGCCGCCACGATGGCGAGGCGGAGTACGCCGAGACCCGCGGCGGAGACCTCTCCCTCGCGACGCTGGGTGAGCTGGCCGCGCCGTCGCTGTTCTCGAGCACCCGCTGCGTGGTGGTCCGCGCGCTCGAGGACCTGCCGGAGGAGTCGGTGGAGGGTCTGCTGGGCTACGCCGGGGCGCCGGCGGAGGACATCGCGCTGGTGCTGGTGCACGGTGGCGGCGCGAAGGGCTCGGGGGTGCTCAACAAGCTGCGCAAGATCGGCTCGGTCACGGAGTCGAAGTCCGGTGAGCTGAGGCCGTCGGAGTACCCCGGGTTCGTCGCCGCCGAGGTGCGTCAGCACGGGTCGAGCATCGACCAGGAGGCCGCCGGCATCCTCGTCCAGGCCGTGGGCCAGGACCTCCGTTCGCTCTCCGCTGCGGCCCATCAGCTCACCAACGACTTCCCGGGCGAGCCGCTCACGGTCGACAAGGTCAAGCAGTACTTCGGTGGTCGGGCCGAGGTGAAGTCGTTCGCCGTGGCCGACGCAGCGTTCTCCGGCCGCCGGGAGGCGGCCCTCGAGGAGCTGCGCTGGTCGTTGGACGCCGGCACGCCGCCGGTGCTGGTCACGAGCGCGTTCGCCGGAGGAGCCCGGGGCCTGGCCCGCTACAAGGGCGCTCCGCGTGCCATGCGCGACGCCGACCTGGCCCGCGAGGTGGGCGTGCCGCCGTGGAAGCTGCGCACCCTCCGCGACCAGTCGCGCGGCTGGTCGGACGCCGGGATCGCCCGCGCCATCCGGGCGATCGCCCAGGCCGACGCCGACATCAAGGGCGCCGCGAGCGATGCGTCGTACACCCTCGAACGCCTGGTGCTCACCGTCACCGCCCTGCGCATCCAACGCTGATTTCGAGACGGGTCGCGTCGCCCCTCACAAGTTCGGGTCAACGCCGACCCTCCTCAATCTCCCGCCGTCATCAGGGCTTCGCAAGCTCAGCCCTGCGGCGTGAAAATACAGATCGACCCGTCGCTCATTAGCGACGGGTCGACGGTAAAGACTGGGTCAGAGAGACGCGGCCTTCTTGGCGATGGCCGACTTGCGGTTGGCCGCCTGGTTCTTGTGGATGACGCCCTTCGAGGCGGCCTTGTCGAGCTTCTTGGCGGCGTCGCGGCCGGCCACGATCGCCGCGTCCTTGTCGCCGGCGTCCGCGAGCTCGCGGAACTTGCGGACGGCGGACTTCAGACCGGTCTTCACGGCCTTGTTGCGCTCGTGCCGGACCTCGTTCTGCTTGTTCCGCTTGATCTGGGACTTGATGTTCGCCACTACTGCGCCTTCGTCCTAGGTGGTTTTCGGGTCGTCGTACAAGATTCGGTGGGTCGGCGCGGGCAGGCGCCAGACCGACGAGCAAGACTAGCAGCGGCCACCGGAGTCGCCCAAATTGCAGCAACCCTCCCGGGCCGCCCCGCTCAGACCCAGCCGCGGCGCTCGCACAGCCACGCCCAGCACACCTCACCGTGCCACGACTGGTGCTCGCGGAGGTACGGCGACGTCGGCGGCGCTGGTTCGTCCCGCTGCCGGAAGAAGTACCCCACGAGCAGGGCGAGCACGGTGTCGATGTGCTCGGCCGGTACGTCGCGCAGCAGCGGCCGCGAGGCGATCACCGACTCGACGTCGAGCCCGTCGCCCCGCGGTCCGATCAGCACGAACAGGGAGTCGAGCCAGTCGGCGCCGACGACCGGCCAGTTCCAGTCGCACGTCCAGACCCGGCCGTCCCGGTCGATCAGGAAGTTGTCGTCGCGCAGGTCGGTGTGCACGACGGTGTCGCCCGCGGTGACCTCCGCGAACCCGGCCGCCAGCGCCGCCGCGTCCTCGAGACGGGGGAGTTCCGGTTGCGTGGCCCGGACGTGGTCCCAGAACCCGACGAGCGCGCCCATCTCGTCGGCGAACGTGTCCAGCTCCAGTCCCTCCGGCGGGGGCGTCAGGTCGGCGGCCAGTGTCTCCAGGACGTCCAGACAGGCGGCGAGGTCGTCGGTCCGCCAGGGGCGCTCCGGGTTGTGGCCGTCGACGTACTCGAGACCGAGCACGACCCAGTCGTCGTCGAGCAGCCACAGGAGCCGGGCCGCCGGGATGCTGTCGGGCAGCGCCGTGAGCTTGCGCGCCTCCTCGCGGTAGGAGTCGGCGAAGAGCCGCTGCGCCTTGACCGACGCGGCCTTCACGAAGTGCCGGGAGCCGTCCTCGCAGGTCAGCACCGACGCGAACCCGGAGGTGAACCCCGCACCCTGCGACTCGGCCTCCACCACGGGCGACCCGCACTTCCGCTCGATGTAGGCGCGGAGGTTCGGCGGCAGGAACGGCCACTCCAGCCGGCGGGCGGTCTTCCCGGACGGGACGGGGTACGACGTCATGCGCCGCATCCTTGCCCACGCCGGTACGCCGAGGCGACCGCGAAACGCCGCTCGCAGGTCCTAGCCTCGACTCGTGACCCAGACGCAGCTGGAGCGCGAGCGTGGCCTCGATCGGTTCCTGACGTTCGTCGACGCCGTGGTCGCGATCGCCATCACCCTGCTGGTGCTTCCCCTGGCCGAGATCGCGGGAGAGGTCGGCGAGGCGTCGGTCACCGACCTGCTGGACGAGCACCGCGGCGAGCTGTTCGCGTTCGTGCTCAGCTTCTTCGTGATCGCCCAGCTGTGGTTCGCCCAGCACCACGTCGTCGACGGTCTCGTGCGCCAGGACCCACTCGTCGTACGACTGCTGCTGCTCTGGCTGTTCACGATCGTGGTGCTGCCGTTCCCGACCGCGCTGCTCGCCGATGCCTCGGACGACGCCGCGACCAAGGTCCTCTACATCGGCACGCTCGCCGTCAGCTCCCTGCTGCTGGCGCTGGTCGCCTGGCGGATCCGGCGCAATCCGGCCATCCGTGACACCGAGGCCGGGCCCGACCCGGCCCCGATCGCCGTCCTCGTCGTGGCGTTCGTGGTCGCCCTGGCGATCTCGCTGGTGTGGCCCGCGACCAGCTACTGGCCGCTGTTCCTGCTGGCGCTCAACGACCCCGTCGTCGGCGCGTGGCGCCGGGCTCGGGGAAGCGGGTCCGCGACCACCCGTGTGGGAGGATGAGCCGTCCCCAGCAAGCGAGTCGAGAGTCGTCCGTGCCCCTCACCACAGCGCCCAAGCCCGGCCACACCGAGGCCGCGATCCTCCGCAATTTCTGCATCATCGCGCACATCGACCACGGCAAGTCGACGCTGGCCGACCGGATGCTCCAGCTGACCGGCGTGGTCGACGAACGCAGCGCGCGGGCGCAGTACCTCGACCGGATGGACATCGAGCGCGAGCGCGGCATCACCATCAAGAGCCAGGCGGTCCGCCTGCCGTGGACGGTCCCGGCCGACAACGCCGAGGGCGCCGAGGCCGGCACCTACATCCTGAACATGATCGACACGCCCGGCCACGTCGACTTCACCTACGAGGTCTCGCGGTCGCTCGAGGCGTGCGAGGCCGCGGTCCTGCTGGTCGACGCGGCCCAGGGGATCGAGGCGCAGACCCTCGCCAACCTCTACCTCGCGCTCGGCGCCGACCTGCACGTCATCCCCGTGCTCAACAAGATCGACCTGCCGTCGGCCGACCCCGACAAGTACGCCGCCGAGCTCGCGCACATCATCGGCTGCGACCCGGGCGACGTACTCCGCGTGAGCGCCAAGACCGGCGAGGGCGTCGAGGCGGTGCTCAACGAGATCGTGAAGCAGACCCCGCCGCCGGTCGGGAACGCCGACGCTCCGGCCCGCGCCCTGATCTTCGACTCCGTCTACGACACCTACCGCGGCGTGGTCACCTACGTCCGGGTGATCGACGGCAAGCTCAGCCACCGCGACCGGATCAAGATGATGTCGACCGGAGCGACCCACGAGCTGCTCGAGATCGGCGTGATCAGCCCCGAGCCGGTCAAGGCCGGCGAGATCGGCGTCGGCGAGGTCGGCTACCTCATCACCGGCGTGAAGGACGTCCGCCAGTCCCGGGTGGGCGACACCGTCACCTCCCAGGTGCACGGTGCGACCGAGGCGCTGGGCGGCTACAAGCACCCGAACCCGATGGTGTTCGCCGGGCTGTACCCGATCGACGGTGACGACTACCCGACGCTGCGCGACGCGCTCGACAAGCTGCAGCTCAACGACGCCGCGCTGGCCTACGAGCCCGAGACGTCCGGAGCACTCGGCTTCGGCTTCCGCTGTGGCTTCCTCGGCCTGCTGCACATGGAGATCGTCCGGGAGCGGCTCGAGCGCGAGTTCGACCTCGACCTGATCTCGACCGCGCCCAACGTGGTGTACCAGGTCGCGATGGAGGACGGCACCGAGTACGAGGTGACCAACCCCAGCGAGTACCCCGAGGGCAAGATCGCCGAGGTCCGCGAGCCGGTGGTGCGGGCGACGATCCTCAGCCCCGCAGACTTCATCGGCACGATCATGGAGCTCTGCCAGAGCCGGCGCGGGAACCTGCAGGGGATGGACTACCTCTCCGAGGACCGCGTGGAGATGCGTTACACGCTCCCGCTCGCCGAGATCGTGTTCGACTTCTTCGACCAGCTCAAGTCGCGCACCAAGGGCTACGCCTCGCTCGACTACGAGCCCACCGGCGACCAGGCCGCCGACCTGGTCAAGGTCGACATCCTGCTCCAGGGCGAGCCGGTCGACGCGTTCTCCGCGATCGTGCACCGCGACGCGGCGTACTCCTACGGCGTGATGCTGGCCGGCAAGCTCAAGGACCTGATCCCGCGGCAGCAGTTCGAGGTGCCGATCCAGGCCGCCATCGGTGCGCGGGTGATCGCCCGCGAGAACATCCGCGCGATCCGCAAGGACGTGCTCGCCAAGTGCTACGGCGGTGACATCACCCGCAAGCGCAAGCTGCTCGAGAAGCAGAAGGAAGGCAAGAAGCGGATGAAGATGGTGGGCCGGGTCGAGGTCCCCCAGGAGGCCTTCATCGCCGCGCTGGCCAACGCGCCGACCGGCGAGAAGTCGAAGAAGTAGGGCGTGCCCCGTCTGCCCGGTCCCGTCCCCGCCGGGCTGGAGGCGCAGAGAGACCTCGGCGCCGACTGGGCCGCCTGGCTGGACCGGCTCCCGCGCCTCGCCGCCGAGGTGGCCGACGAGTGGTCACTCACGTACGACGGACCGCTGTGGCACGGGTTCTGCTCGCTGGTGGCTCCGGTGCGCACCGAGGACGGCACCCCCGCCGCCCTGAAGATCACGTTCGACGGTGACGACGAGTCCGAGTTCGAGGGACTGGCCCTCCAGCGCTGGCACGGCAACGGGACCGTCCGCCTGCTCAGCGCCGATCCGCACCGACGGGCCCTGCTCCTCGAACGGCTGCACCGCGAGGACCTCACCGGGCTCTGGGACATCGAGGCCTGCGAGATCGTCGCCGGCCTCTACCCGCGCCTGCACGTACCGGCGCTGCCCCAGCTGCGCACCGTGACGTCGTACGTCGACGGCTGGCTCGACTCGCTCGCGACGCTCCCGCGCGACGCACCCGTCCCGCGGCGGCTGGTCGAGCAGGCGCTCTCCCTGGGGCGCGACCTCGTCGCGGACCCGGCCAGCACCGGCGTGATCGTGCACGGCGACCTCCACTACGAGAACGTGCTCGCGGCAGACCGGGAGCCGTGGCTGGTGATCGACCCGAAGCCGATGTCCGGTGACCCCCACTACGAGCCCGCCCCGATGCTGTGGAACCGCATGGACGAGCTGGCCGCCAGCAGAGATGTGCAGAGCGTCCGCGACGGCCTGCGACGTCGCTTCCACACGATCGTCGATGCGGCCGGCCTCGACGAGGACCGCGCCCGCGACTGGGTGGTCGTCCGGATGGTCATCAACGCCAACTGGTCGATCGAGGACGCCGACGGCGCCGACCGCCCACTCAACGCCGACGAGCGCGACTGGATCACGCGCTGTATTGCGATCGCGAAGGCCGTGCAGGACTGAGAGCATGGTCGGGTGAGCGCGTCCCTCCTCTCCGTCAACGTCGGCCGGCCGAAGGTGCGCGACTGGGCCGGCATCGGCCGCACGTCCATCGAGAAGCACGCCGTGACCGGCCCCGTCGCCGCGCGCACGCGCGGCCTGGACGGCGACCAGGTGTCCGACGTCGAGCACCACGGGGGTCGTCGACCAGGCCGTGTACGCGTTCGCCCGCGAGGACCTCGACACTGGGTCGAGCCGGCTGGGCCAGCCCATCCGCGCCGGACAGTTCGGCGAGAACCTCACCACCTCCGGCATCGACGTGAATGCCGCGGAGGTGGGGGAGCGCTGGGCGATCGGGACCGCGCAGCTCGAGGTCGCCTCGGTGCGGATCCCCTGCAACGACTTCAAGAACTGGATGGGCCTGAGCGGCTACGACGACACGTCCTGGGTCAAGCGGTTCGCCGCGGAGGGTAGGCCCGGCCCCTACCTGCGCGTCCTCGAGCCGAGGGCGTCCTCCAGGCCGGCGACGAGATCCGGGTCGTGCATCGCCCCGGGCACGGCGTCACCGTGGCCATGATGTTCGCGGCGCTGACGACGCGGCGCGAGCTGCTGCCCGAGCTGCTGAGGGTGGACGGACTGGTCGACGAGGCCCGCGCGAGCGCCGAGAAGTACGTCGCGTCCCTGGCCTGACCGCCACGACTTCCCGACAAGCGGGACGATTGGCTACCGGTACGTAACCAGTTGATCTAGGTTACTCGCCAAGACGTGCGGGCTGGGGGGTCTGCACGACCCACCGACCACCCCGAGCCAGGAGTGTCATGCCAGCCACCACGGACACGAGTTTCCTCGACAGCATGGTCGCCAACGTGGCGATCCAGTTCCACGACCGGGTGCAGGCGACGCCGCACGCCGAAGCCTTCCGCTACCCCGAGGGCGAGTCGTGGACGTCGGTCACCTGGAAGCAGGCCGGTGACGAGGTGGCGCGGCTGGCGGCGGGCCTGCTGGCGCTGGGCATCGAGTCCGAGCAGCGGGTCGGCATCGCCTCGGCGACTCGTTACGAGTGGATCCTGGCCGACCTGGCCATCATGTGCGCCGGCGGCGCCACGACCACCGTCTACCCGACGACCAACTCCGAGGACACCGGGTACATCCTCGGCGACGCGGAGTGCCGGGTCGTCTTCGCCGAGGACGACGAGCAGATCGCCAAGGTCACCGAGCACAAGAACGAGCTTCCGCACCTGCAGAAGGTGGTCACCTTCACCGGCAAGTCCGACGGCGACTGGGTGATCGGGCTCGACGACCTCGGCAAGCTCGGCGACGACTACCTCGCCGAGCACCCCGGCGTGATCGAGGAGACGGCCCAGGCCATCAAGCCCGACCAGCTGGCCACGCTGATCTACACGTCCGGCACGACCGGCCGGCCGAAGGGCGTCCGGCTCCGGCACCGCTCGTGGGTCTACGAGGGCGAGGCCATCCACGCCCAGAAGATCCTCGACGAGAGCGACCTGCAGTTCCTGTGGCTGCCGATGGCGCACTCGTTCGGCAAGGTCCTGCTCTCCACCCAGCTCGCCTGCGGCTTCGCGACCGCCATCGACGGCCGGGTCGACAAGATCGTCGACAACCTCGGTGTCGTGAAGCCGACGTTCATGGGTGCCGCCCCGCGCATCTTCGAGAAGGCCCACGGCCGGATCGTCACCATGCAGCAGGCCGAGGGCGGCGCCAAGGAGAAGATCTTCAACCAGGCGTTCAAGGTCGGGCTCGCGGTCGACCGGCTCCAGGCCGAGGGCAAGTCCGTCCCGCTGCCGCTGAAGGTCCAGCACGCGCTGTTCGACAGGCTGGTGTACAGCAAGATCCGCGACCGGTTCGGCGGTCGGGTCCGCTTCTTCATCTCCGGCGCCGCGGCCCTCAACAAGGACATCGCCGAGTGGTTCCACGCCGCGGGCATCCTGATCCTCGAGGGCTACGGGCTCACCGAGACCTCGGCCGGCTCCTTCGTCAACCACCCCGACGAGTACAAGTACGGCACCGTCGGCCCGGTGTTCCCCGGCAGCGAGGTCAAGCTCGGCGACAACGACGAGGTCCTGATCAAGGGCCCGGGCGTGATGGACGGCTACCACAACCTCCCCGAGGAGACCGCGAGCACGCTCACCGACGACGGCTGGCTGCGCACCGGCGACAAGGGGAGCCTCGACTCCGACGGCTTCCTCACCATCACCGGCCGGATCAAGGAGCTGTTCAAGACCTCCGGCGGCAAGTACGTCGCCCCGCCGGCGATCGAGTCGAAGTTCAAGGCCGTATGCCCCTACGCCAGCCAGTTCATGGTCTTCGGCAACGAGCGGAACTTCTGCGTCGCCCTGATCACCCTCGATCCCGACGCCATGGCGGGCTGGGCCGAGGAGAACGGCATGGCGGGCGCGTCGTACTCCGACATCGTCACCTCCGACAAGGTCCAGGAGCTGGTCGGCGGCTACGTCGACGAGCTGAACAGCCGCCTGAACCGCTGGGAGACCATCAAGAAGTGGGAGCTGCTCGACCACGACCTGACCGTCGAGTCCGGCGAGCTCACCCCGTCGATGAAGGTCAAGCGCAACGTGGTCGAGGACAACTACAAGGCCAAGATCGACGCCTTCTACTCCTGAGCACCGCGTGGCGCTCACGTCCGTGATCACCGCCTCCGCACAGGAGACGCACAGGGTCACCCCGTCGGATGGGTGTCGGCGAGAACAGCCGTCACCCAGAGGAGCGAGATGACCGACCACGACGACCACGACCACGACCACGCAAGGGCCTGTCCCACGACCTGCCGCAGCTGGTGCGGCGCGGACTCGGGCGACGCGGGATGCTGGGCATCGTCGGCGGTGTGGGTGTCGCCACGCTCGCCGGCTGCGCCATCGGCGACGACGGCTCGTCGTCGGCCAGCACGCGTCGGACCGGCCGAGCCCGCCGGCTGGCGGGCCGCCGGACGGCGGGATGGGCGCCGAGTCGGACGTCGAGGTCGCCGACGGCGAGATCCCCGAGGAGACCGCCGGGCCCTACCCCGGTGACGGCTCCAACGGCCCCAACGTGCTGAGCGAGTCGGGGGTGGTCCGCAGCGACATCACCTCGAGCTTCGGGTCGGCGTCGGGGGTGGCCGAGGGCGTGCCGCTGACCCTCCGGTTCCGGGTCTACGACCTGGCCGGCGAGGACGTCACACCGCTGGCCGGCGCCGCCCTGTACGCCTGGCACTGCGACCGGGAGGGCAACTACTCGATGTACGACGGCGACGCCGTCGACGAGAACTACCTGCGCGGCGTGCAGGAGGCCGACGCAGGACGGGTGGCTGGAGTTCACGACGATCTTCCCTGCCTGCTACGCCGGGCGCTGGCCGCACGTCCACTTCGAGATCTACGAGTCCCTCGACAGCGCCACCAGCGCGTCGACGAAGCTGCGCACCTCCCAGCTGGCGTTCCCCCAGGACGTGTGCGACGAGGTCTACGCGACCGACGGCTACGAGCAGTCCGTCGACAACCTGGCCCAGGTCAGCCTGGACTCCGACGGCATCTTCAGCGACGGCTACTCGCTGCAGATGGCCAAGCGTCACCGGCTCGGTCTCCGACGGGTACGTCGCCACCCTCAACGTCCCGGTGTGACGCCCTGACAGGATGGGGAGGTGCCCTCCCAGCTGCCCGACGGTGACGCCGCCCCGCGCGACGGGACGCTGCCGGAGTCGGCGCTCGAGGGGGTGGGTGAGCGCCCGTTCGGCGTCTACGTGCACGTGCCGTTCTGCACGGTCCGGTGTGGCTACTGCGACTTCAACACCTACACCGCGCAGGAGCTCGGGGACGCCCCCGGCGCGTCCCGGGCGACGTACGCCGAGGCCGCCGTCGCCGAGCTGCGCCTGGCCCGGCGGGTGCTGGGTGAGCGCGACGTGCCGGTGTCCACGGTGTTCCTCGGCGGGGGTACGCCGACGCTGCTGCCGCCGGGCGACCTGGCCGCGATCCTGCGTGCTGTCGACGCCGAGTTCGGGCTGGCGCCCGGCGCCGAGGTGACCACCGAGTCGAACCCCGACAGCGTCACGGCCGACGACCTGGTCGCGCTGCGCGAGGCCGGCTTCAACCGGATCTCCTTCGGGATGCAGTCGGCCGTCCCGCACGTCCTCGCCACCCTCGACCGCACGCACGACCCGGCGCGGGTCCCGTCGGTCGTGGAGTGGTCGCGGGCCGCCGGCTTCGAGCAGGTCAGCCTCGACCTGATCTACGGCACCCCGGGGGAGTCGCTGGCGGACTGGACGACGTCGGTCGACACGGCGCTCGCGGCGCAGCCCGACCACGTGTCGGCGTACGCCCTGATCGTCGAGGAGGGCACGGCCCTCGCCCGACGGATCAAGCGCGGCGAGCTGCCGCTGCCGGACGACGACGACCTCGCCGACAAGTACGTCGTCGCCGACGAGCGGTTCGCCGCGGCCGGCCTGGACTGGTACGAGGTCTCGAACTGGGCCCGCGATGCGGCGAGCCGGTGCCGGCACAACCTCCTCTACTGGAGCGGCGACGACTGGTGGGGTGTCGGACCCGGGGCGCACTCCCACGTCGGCGGGGTGCGCTGGTGGAACGTCAAGCACCCTGCGGCGTACGCCGCGCGGCTCGCGGAGGGCGCCAGCCCGGCGCACGCGCGCGAGGTGCTCGACAGCGAGACCCGGCGGGTGGAGCGGGTGCTGCTCGAGGTGCGCCTGGGCCGGGGCCTGCCCGGCGACGTCCTCGAGCCTGCGGGCGCGGCAGCCGTGCACGACCTCGTCACGCGCGGGCTGCTCGTCCCCGGTGCTGCCGATGCGGGCTGGGTGGTGCTGACCCGGCGTGGCCGGCTGCTCGCGGACGCGGTCGTCCGCGATCTGCTGCCGGACTGATCGCGCGGGGATAGGGTTCGCCCGTGACTTCAGGTCCCCACGACAACGACCCCTGGCAGCAGCCCGGCGGCCCCGTGCCGCCGCCGTACGCCCACCAGTACGCCCACCAGTACGCCGGTGTGCCCGGCGCTCCCTACGGCGTGCACCCGGTGACCGGAGTTCCGTACTCGGACAAGTCGAAGGTGGCCGCGGGACTGCTGCAGCTGCTGCTCCCGTTCGTCGGGATCTGCGGCGTCGGCCGTCTCTACGCCGGACACATGGCGATCGGGCTGATCCAGCTGATCGGGATCTTCGTGTCCTACGTGCTGCTGTTCGTCCTGATCGGCTTCCTGCTCGTCCCCGGCATCTGGCTGTGGACGGTGATCGACGGCATCGTCATGCTCGCCGGCGAGCCCAAGGACGGCTTCGGCCGGCCGCTGCGTCCCTGACGTCAGCTGACCATCCGGATGGTGAGCGGGTAGCGGTACATCTCACCGTTCACGGACTTCACCGACCCGATGATGGTGAACACCAGCCAGAGGACGCCGAACACCAGGATCAGCGGGATGAACACGAAGAGTCCGAGGCCGAGCGTCAGGATCGACACCAGGACGCCGACGATCCCGCCGACCACGCCGTAGATCAGCATCGACAGCTGGAAGTTCAGTGACTCCGCGGACTGCGCCCGCACGTACGCCGAGTCGTTGCCCTTGATGAGGAACACGATGAGCGGCCCGAGGAACGCCATCGCGACGAACGCCGCGACGAGCGCGCTCCAGTGGGCGACACCGCCCCACGTCACCTCGTCGTGGGTCAGCCCGTTGGGCAGCCGCTGCTGCGGGTACGGCGGCCCGGCGTACGGCTGCTGGCCGTAGGGGGCGGGCTGCTGTTCCGGCGACGGGGAGTTCGGGTCGCTCATGCTTCCAATCTAGCCGCGTTCAGCGGTGACGAAGTCGATGAGCTCCTCGACCCGCCCGAGCAGCGCCGGATCGAGGTCGTGGTACGTCGCGACCTTCGACAGGATCTGCCGCCAGGCCCGCGCGATGTCGGCCTGGTCGGCGTACGGCCAGCCGAGCGCTTGGCACACGCCCTTCTTCCACTCGATGTTGCGCGGCACCTCGGGCCAGCGCTCCAGCCCGAGCCGTTCGGGCTTGACCGCCGCCCAGACGTCGACGAAGGGGTGGCCGACGACGAGCACGTGCTGCCCGAGCGGCGAGCGCTCGATCTCGTCGGCGATCCGGCTCTCCTTCGAGCCCGGCACGAGGTGGTCGACCAGCACCCCGACCCGGCGGTCCGGGCCGGGACGGAAGTCACGCAGGTGGCCGGCCAGGTCGTCGACGCCGCCGAGGTACTCCACGACCACGCCCTCGAGCCGCAGGTCGTCGCCCCAGACCTTCTCCACGAGCTCGGCGTCGTGCCGGCCCTCGACGTAGATCCGGCTCTGCCGTGCGACGCGGGCCTTCGCACCGTGGACGGCGACCGAGCCGGACGCCGTACGCGTCGGCTTCGCGGGGGCCTTCGTGCGCGGGGGTGGCACGAGGATCACGGGCTTGCCCTCGAGCAGGAAGCCGGGGCCGAGCGGGAAGGTACGCCGCTTGGTGCGGCGGTCCTCGAGCGTGACGGTGTGCAGGTCGCGGTCGACGGCGACGATCTCGCCGCAGAAGTCATCTTGGACCTCCTCGACCACCGCCCCCAGCTCGGCCGGTGCCTCGACGGCACGGCCGCGCTTCGGAGCGCGCCAGTCGCCGGCGAGCACGTCTGATCCGTATCGGTCGCGGGTCACCCGATCCACGCTAGGTGGCGGGGTGGCCGATCCCGGTCATGCCGCGCCGGGAGGTCAGTCCTCGAGCTCCTCGTCGTCGTCCTGGCCGGAAGAGGCGTAGGTGCCCAGGTCGAGGTCGTCGACGTCCACCTCGTCCTCGGCGAGCGTCTCGGCCAGCGGGTTGTCGTCGGACGGCACGAGGTCGTCGGGCAGCTGGTCGTCGCCGATGCCCTCGCCTGAATCGTCGGTCTTCTCGGACTCGGAGTTGCTCATGCGCCGACGGTACCCACCGACGTGCCGGTCACGCGCCGGCCGCCTCAGAGCAGGGGCAGCCGGCGTTGGCTCAGCGGCAGGTGCTCGTAGCCACGGCGGACGGCGTGCTCGAGGTGCTCGGGGTCGAACGGCCAGTCGGCCGACCCGAGGGCCTCGTCGACGGGTACGCCGCGTGAGGCCAGGTCGCGGATGGTCTCGGCGAGGATGCCGATGTCGTTGCGCTGGATCTCGACGAACTCGCGGTCGATGACCGCTCCGTGTCCGGGGACGACCACCGTTGCCAGGGTGATCAGGTTGAGGGCGACGTCGAGGGTCTGCGGCCACTCGAACGGGTAGCAGTCGCGGCCGAACCCCGGCACGTGGCCGCGCGCTGCCGACTCCTCGACCAGGTCGCCGGCGATCACCACGTCGACATCGGGCACCCGCACGACCAGGTCGCCTGCCGTGTGGCCGCGGCCCGGGTGCACCAGCTCGACGGCGCGGTCGCCGAGGTCCAGCGCGACGGCCGAGGAGAAGGTGTGTCCTGCCGGCACGATCTCGGTCTCGCGGACCTCGTCGCCGTGCGGGTCGTCGGGCTCCTCGAGGTAGGCGTTCTTGATCCACTCACCGGCGAAGACGGTGTTCTCTGCCGCGACCTCGTGCGCGTGCACCGGGACCGCGCCGTACGTCGCCAGGAACTCGCCGTTGCCGAACGTGTGGTCGAAGTGCTCGTGGGTGTTGACGATCGCCACGACATCGCCGGCGCCGAGTCGGCGTACGTTCTCGATGACGGCGCGGGCCGCCTTGGCCGACGCGTGGGTGTCGACGACCAGGAGCCCGCGGTCGCTGCCGACGAGGGTGATGTTCAGGTCGAACCACTCGTGCCGGGCCACCCACACCCGGTCGGCCACCTCGACGAACTGCTCCGATGCCACGGATCGCAGCCTACGTCGGCCGCTTCAGCGTGTGGACGTCAGCAGAGGCCGGCGTGCAGCTCGCCGCGCAGCAGGTCACCGAGCTCGGCGATGTTCTCGGCGGGGCGCGGGAACGTGACCACGGACGCGTGGGCGCCGATGAGGTCGACCCACCGGATCTCGACGCCGCCCGCGCTGAGGTTGGTCAGGGTGACGCCGACGACCTCCTTCATCGGCGTGCCCGCGGTGGTCGACACCGCCCGGCGCAGCTCGTCCTGGTGGCAGTTGTTCGCGTGCTCGACCGAGCGCTGGAGGTAGCCGCGGTTGAGGTCGTGGATCGGCGAGCAGAAGTGGGGGAGCGGCACGCGGTACTGCGTCTCGGGGCGGCCCTGGGGCGTGGGCGCTGCGGGGTAGCGCGCGAGCAGGACGAAGTTCAGGTCGAGGGCCACCAGCATCCTCACTTCGGCGCAGCAGTCGCACTCCTGGCGCTCGCGTGCCTCCAGCCGGCCGGCGAGGGTCAGCGTGTCGCGGCGCTCGGGGGAGCCCGGCAGCCCGAGCCCGCTCTCCACGGTCATCAGGGCACTGCGGTGGCGCCCGGCGGCGTCGGCGAGCGCGGAGCCCACCGGGGAGAGGAACGTGGGGGTGCCGTGCCGGTCCTGCATCCCGAGCTCGGCGTCGCCCTCGAGGACGTCCGCGACGCCGTCGACGACCAGGTTCACCGAGTCGGCGCAGGCGAGCACGGAGCGGGCCGCGCCGGCGATCTCGTGGGCATCGGGCAGGGACCGGGTCCGGTGGTCTGCCTGGGTCATGACACCTCCCTGACGTGAGTTAGGTAAGCCTAACCTACGCGTTGGGGTTCACGCGAGGGTGTCCGGTGCCCGCACCGCGGCCTAGTACGATTGGCACTCAATTGTGTCGAGTGCCAGCATCGACGCCAGCATCGACAGCACAGCATCGACATCAGGCCGGGCGAGGAGGTGACCGTGAGCGAGGAACGCAAGCTCGCCGTCCTCCGCGCCATCGTCGAGGACTACGTCGCCACCGAGGAGCCGGTCGGCTCCAAGACGCTCGTCGAGCGGCACGGGCTCGGCGTCTCGCCGGCCACGGTGCGCAACGACATGGCGGCGCTGGAGGAGGAGGGCTTCATCGCCCAGCCCCACACCAGCGCCGGGCGGGTGCCGACCGACAAGGGCTACCGGCTGTTCGTCGACAAGCTGACCACCCTCAAGCCGATGAGCGGCGCCGAGAAGCGCGCCATCGCCACCATCCTCGACGGCGCCGTCGACCTCGACGACGTCGTGCAGCGGTCGGTGCGGCTGCTCGCGCAGCTGACCCGCCAGGTCGCCGTCGTGCAGTACCCCACGCTCTCCCGCTCCACCGTGCGACACATCGAGCTGGTGGCCCTGGCGCCGACCCGCCTGCTCGTGGTGCTGATCCTCAGCACCGGCCGGGTCGAGCAGCGGCTGGTCGAGCTCGACACCGAGCTGACCGAGCACGAGCTCGCCGACCTGCGTTCGCGGGCCAACGTCGCTGCTGTCGGGTCCACCATCGCGGAGGCCGCGACGGGGCTGCGGGGCATCGTCCCGGAGCACGGTGGCGAGGTCGTCGCGGTCGTGGTGGACACGCTTCTGGAGGCGATGTCCGACCACCGCTCCGCCGAGCGGATCGCCGTGGGTGGCGCGGCCAACCTGGCCAGGTTCGGCGAGAACTTCGACACCGCCGTACGCCCGCTGCTGGAGGCGCTGGAGGAGCACGTCGTGCTGCTCAAGCTGATCGGTGAGGCGCAGACCGGCGGCATGATCACCGTGCGTATCGGGCACGAAGGGCCCTACCAGGAGCTGGCCGCCACCAGCGTGGTCGCCACGGGCTACGGCCCCGGCGACGAGGCGCTGGCGACGCTCGGCGTGGTGGGGCCGACCCGCATGGACTACCCGGGATCGATGGCGGCCGTACGCGCGGTGGCCCGCTACGTCTCCCGCATTCTCGACGAGGCATGAGCGCCGCCCCGTCCCCCGGACGACGACGAAGGAACAACACGTGAGCCAGGACCTCTACGACCTCTTGGGTGTGCCCCGCGACGCGGACGGCGACACCATCAAGAAGGCCTACCGACGCCTGGCCCGACAGCTGCACCCCGACGTCAACCCCGACCCCGAGACCCAGGAGCGGTTCAAGGAGGTCTCGCGCGCCTACGAGGTGCTGTCGGACCCGCAGAAGCGGGCGGCGTACGACCGCGGCGGCGACCCGTTCGGCGGCGCCGGCGGGTTCGGTCAGGGCGCGGGGTTCTCGTTCACCGACATCATGGACGCCTTCTTCGGCGGCGGCGGTGCTCCGGGCGCCGGACAGGCCCAGGGTCGGGGTCCCCGGTCGCGCGTACGCCGTGGCCAGGACGCCCTGATCCGGGTCGAGGTCGACCTTGCCGAGGCGGCGTTCGGCATCTCCCGCGAGCTCAAGGTCGACACCGCCGTGCTCTGCACCGCCTGCCACGGCAGCGGCGCCGCCCCCGGCACCGAGCCGATCACCTGCGAGACCTGCCGCGGTCAGGGCGAGGTGGCCCACGTGCAGCGTTCGTTCCTCGGCGAGATCCGCACCCTGCGGCCGTGTGCGGCCTGCCGCGGCTACGGCTCGATCATCCCCGAGCCGTGCCGCGAGTGCTCCGGCGACGGCCGGGTCCGGTCGCGCCGTACCCTCACCGTCAAGATCCCGGCCGGCGTCGACACCGGCACCCGCGTCCAGCTCACCGAGCAGGGTGAGGTGGGCCCCGGTGGCGGCCCCGCCGGCGACCTGTACGTCGAGATCCGGGTGCGCGAGCACGACGTGTTCACCCGTCACGGCAACGACCTGCACTGCACCGTCACTGTGCCGATGACCGCCGCGGCGCTCGGCACGACGCTGCACCTGCCGACGCTCGAGGCCGACGTCGAGGACGGCGCCGGGTCGGGAGTGGAGACGGAGTTCGAGCTCGAGGTCCGCCCCGGCACCCAGTCCGGCACCGAGGCGGTGCTGCGGGGTCGCGGTGTCCCGGGCCTGCGCGGCGGGCGCGGCGACCTGGTCGTCGGCATCGTCGTCGAGACGCCCACGCGCCTCGACCCGCGCCAGGAGGAGCTGCTCACCGAGCTGGCGGCCATCCGGGGCGAGGAGCAGCCCACTGCGCAGGTGCGGCCGGGCAACAAGTCGGTGTTCGGCCGGATCCGCGACGCGTTCAACACGCACTGATGTCCCGCTGATGTCCCTGCCCGTGCACCTCGTGCCGTCGCTGGACGGGGTCGGTGTGGGGTCGACGGTCTCCGTCGAGGGCGACGAGGCACACCACGCCGTCGCCGTACGCCGCCTGCGGGTCGGGGAGTCGGTCGTGCTGACCGACGGGCGTGGGTCGACGGCCGTCGGCGAGGTCGCTTCCACCGGCAAGCGGGTGTTCGAGGTGACCGTGGCGTCGGTGTCCTCCACCCCTGCGCCCGAACCTGCCGTCACCGTCGTGCAGGCGATCCCGAAGGGTGACCGCGGCGAGCTCGCCGTCGAGGTGCTGACCGAGGTCGGGGTCGCGCAGATCGTCCCGTGGTCGGCGTCGCGGTGCGTCGCGGTCTGGAAGGGCGAGCGGGCCGCGAAGTCCTTGTCACGCTGGCGATCGACCGCGCGTGAGGCCGCCAAGCAGTCGCGTCGGCCGTGGTTCCCCGAGGTGACCGAGGTCGCCTCGACTGACCGATGTGGTGACGCGGGTGTCGGAGGCCGACCTGGCCGTGGTGCTGCACGAGGAGGCAACCGAGTCGCTCGCGTCGCTGACCGTGCCCGCCGCGGGACGGGTGGTCGTGGTCGTGGGCCCCGAGGGTGGACTGACCGACGACGAGGTGGCCGCGCTCACCGAGGCCGGCGCGCACGCCGTGCGCCTGGGGTCGGAGGTCCTGCGCACCTCGACGGCCGGCGTCGCCGCCGTCTCCGCGCTGCTGGCGCGGACCGCGCGCTGGGGCTGACCCGCCAGAACTTCCGGCGGGTCAGCGGGCGAGCAGGTCGGTGACGCGGTCGAACTCCTCGTCGAGCTCGGACTGTTCGGCCCTGGTCAGCTTCCGCAGCACGGACACGACCGTGGGGCGGCCGTCGTCGATGCGCCAGAGGCCCTCGAGCCAGCCGTCGACGAACATCGACATGGCGACGCCGCCGTTGGCGCCCATCCACTGGGAGCGCTTCTCGGGGTCGGTGACCCGGTCGCGGGCGGCGTGGGAGAGCCAGACGTTGTCGTAGGTGCCGAGCAGCCGCACCGGCGCCGGGGTGTCGGGGTCGGCGAGCTCGCCGTCGGGGACGTCGAACAGCTTCTTGCCGTTCTCGTCCTCGTGCTCGACCAGGTCGTCCATCTCCTTGAGCACGGCGGCCAGCCGGGTCAGCCCCGACCATGCGCCGACGTCGGCGGCGGACGCCGGCCCGAAGGCGCGCAGGTAGCGGCGCACGATCTCGGGCGGGTCCGGCGCGACGAGCGGGCGGTCGAGCCAGCGGTCGACGTACTGGAGGACGACGCCGCCGGACTGCTTCCAGGCGCCGCGCGGCGGCACCTGCGCGAGCGGCTGGTTGACCCGCGCCAGCTGGCCGAGCGCGGCCGGGGGTACGCCGGGGAAGCGGGTCGCCATCGCCTCGCCGAGCGCCTTCATCGGCAACGGGCCGTCGCGCAGCGCGTCGGAGATCGCGGCGTTGACCTCGGCGGTGTCGAGGTGGAGGGCCGCCTTGACGTTCTGGCTCGAGCGGCGCTCACGCTCCTGACAGGGCTGGGTCCACTGCCGCAGCATCACCGCGTCGTCAGCGGTCAGGAGGTGGATCGTCCCGCGCATCACCACGAGCCGCACCAGCGACCGGTCCTCGAGCCCGCGGGTCACGGAGTGCGGGTCGAAGTCATCGAGGCGCGCCGCGAGCGAGAAGTACGGCGGGAGGTTCTCCTGCGCCTGCAGCCCGATCAGGTGGCGGGTCATCTCGTGCACGTCGCCGGGCGTACGGCGCAGCAGGCGCTGCCGATGGAGCAGCGTGCGGTTGAGCTGGCGGCGGGTCAGGCGCACGCCGACCACCCTAGGGCGGACCGCCGACTACTCGATGGTGATGTTCCGGGAGTCGGTGAACGCGCCAAACCCCTCCTCGCCCCCTGTCGGGTCGTCGGTGGACGCCGTGAGCACGTACTCACCCGGCGGCAGGTTGGCGATGTCGAGCTCACCGGAGAACGGGAACAGCTTGTCGCCCATCCAGCCCTCGGCGGTGAACGGCTGTCCGGCACCGCCGCCGGACCCCGAGCTGCCGCTCGACTGCAGCTCGACGATGACATTGGCCTCGAACGAGTTCGCCACGCCTTCGACCGTGAGCGAGTCCCCGCTGACCGTCTGCCCCTCTGCCGGCGAGGTCAGCGACACATGGGACAGGGTCTTCAGGGCGCTGGCGGCGTTCAGCGGCTCGGCCACCGGCTGGCCCAGGACCGTGTCGCCGCCGTCGAGGTTCTCGACCTGGACCGGCACGCGCCCCTCGCCGAGCGCGGCCTGGGCGCTGTAGACGACTTGCTGCAACGCCAGCTTCGCCTCGTCCTTGGTCATCCCCGACGGCAGGTCCGCCGGTGCCCCGCTGAGCCGGACGGTGATCGTGCCGTCGCCGGACCCCACCTCGGTCGCGGAGACTCCGGAGGGCCACAGGCTGCCGTAGTCGGGGTCCTGGGCGGCGCCGCTGAGGGATGCGTCGACGGCGAACGCGATCGGCTCGGTGCCGTCGGTGTTGGGGAGGAACTCGCGGTAGAGGCGCGGGCCGGCAGGCGTGTCGCCCGCGAAGTAGACGCCGACGACGCCGCCACCGCTGTCGGGCGGCTCGCTCGCCGACGGTGCGGGGGACGAGGGCTCCTCGGTCGGGGTCTCCTCCTCCGCTGCCGGGGTGGTCTGCGCGGCCGGGTCCGGGTCGTCATCGGCACCGGGCAGTCCGCCACCCGCGACGGCGATGGCGGTGATCACGGCGGCCGTGGCGATGACGGCACCGCCGACGGCGTAGAGCCAGGGGCGTCGAGAGCTCATGGTGGTGGTCGCTTTCGTTCGGTTGCGGATGTCGTCGAGGCGGTGGGCCGGCTCGACGCCGGACACCGCGTCCGAGATGAGCTCGGCGAGGCGGTCGTCGCGGGGCTGGTCGTCGGGGCCGGTCATGACCGCTCCTCCAGGTAGTCGCTCAGCAGGCCGCGCAACGTGGCGGACCCACGCGAGGCGTGGCTCTTCACGGCGCCCCTGCTGATCCCGAGGGTGTCGGCGATCTCGGCCTCGGAGAGGTCGAGGTAGTAGCGCAGGGCGAGCACCTCGCGCTGGCGGTCGGGCAGCTCGCGCATCGCGTCGAGTACGGCGTCCCGCCGGTCGGTCGCGAGCGCGGCCTCGTCGGCGCCGGGATGGGGGTGCGGCGCGGCCTCGCGGGCGGCGTGCCGGGTGACGACCGCGCGGTGCCGCAGGGTCGACCGGGAGCGGTTGACGACGGCCTGCCGCAGGTAGGCGAGCGCCTTGTCGTGGTCACGCAGCCCCGACCAGCGCCCGTGCACCGCCACGAAGGCGTCCTGGACGACCTCCTCGGCCGTGGCGACGTCGCGCACCAGCAGCACCGACAGCCGGACCAGCTGGCGCCAGTGGGCGGCGTACAGCTGCTCGAGCGCGGCGTCGGCGTCCCAGCTCGCGGACTCGCGCGGCATCACCGCACCTGTCCGGAACGCCGAGCTCGCATGGGTCATCACGCTAGTCGCACGCCTCAGCAGTCCCACGGGTTTACACCGGCGCGCCCCGATCTTGGCCGCGGCCCATGTCACAGTGGGCGACATGAGCTCCGAGGACTGCCTGTTCTGCAAGATCGTGGCCGGCGACATCCCCGCCGACGTGGTCGAGTCCACCGACCGTGCCGTCGCGTTCCGCGACATCAACCCGCAGGCGCCGACACATGTGCTGGTGATCCCGCGCAGCCACCACGCGAACGCCGCCGGCACCGCCGCGGCCGAGCCCGAGCTCCTGGCGCACCTGGTCGAGGTCGCCGCCGGAGTCGCGGCGGCCGACGGGGTCGAGGACTACCGGCTGGTCTTCAACACCGGCGAGGGCGTCGGGCAGACGGTGTTCCACACGCACCTGCACGTGCTGGGAGGCCGGCCGATGACCTGGCCGCCCGGGTGATCAGAGACTCTCGATCACGAACTTGAGGGTGCTCAGCACCGGCAGCAGGAAGACCGCCAGCAGCAGGATCGCGACCACGAGGTGCGACTTGCGGCGCCGGTCCAAGTTGGAGGCCAGCTCGATCCAGGCACCCTCGACGGTGTTCCGGTCCAGACCCATCCGCCGGCTGTCCGGCGGCATGGCGAGCCCGTCCCACGGCGGGCCCGTGGGGACCGGCTCGGTGTCGTACGGATCCTGGCTCATCGCCTCCAGCGTACGGCGCACTCACCGTCGCCGTGGAACGATGGCTCCGTGACGTCTGGACGGCTCCGGATGATCGTCGCCGCGGCGACGATCGTGGCGGCGACCGGCTGCGGCGCCGGGGCAGACGACACCCCGACCTCGGCCGCACCGGCCAGTGACGCGCCGACCACCGCGAGCGAGGGCTCGGCCGGCCACGCGCACGGCGATGGCGAGGTGCGGCTCCGGCCGCTCCGCGACGGTGAGTCGCGGCGGACCGTCACCATGACCGAGTCCTACAAGCCGTCGGCACCCACCGGGTACGGCACCGACGACTACCGGTGCTTCCTGCTCGACCCGCAGGCTGGACCAGGACGCCTGGTTGACCGGCACCAACGTGCTGCCCGGCAACCCCGACGTGGTCCACCACGTCATCCTGTTCCAGGTCCGGCCCGACCAGGTGGGCAAGGCGGAGCAGCTGGACGAGGAGTCGCCGGGCGAGGGCTGGACCTGCTTCGGCGGCACCGGTCTGGACACCTTCCAGGGGATCGACGACGCCGGCTGGCTCGGCGCGTGGGCTCCCGGCGGCCAGGAGTCGGTGCTCCAGCGCGGGTACGGCGTACGCCTCGAGCCGGGCACGCGGATCGTGATGCAGGTGCACTACAACCTGCTCGCCGGCGACGACCCCGACGTGTCCGCGACGCAGCTGCGGCTCGCCCGGCCCGACGCCGACCTCGCCGGCATCGGCACCCTGCTGCTCCCGGCCCCGGTGGAGCTGCCGTGCCGGCCCGGCCACGACGCGTCGCCGCTCTGCGACCGGGACGCCGCGGTGGCGGACGTCAAGAAACGCTTCGGCGACGGACCGGGGTCGACCGCGGACATCCTCTACTTCCTGTGCGGGGGTCAGCCGCGAGCGGGCGAGGTCCAGTCGTGCGCGCGCACGATCCACCAGCCCACGACGATCATGGGCGTCGCCGGCCACATGCACCTGCTGGGTCGTTCGATCAGGATCGACGTCAACCCCGGCACCGACCGCGAGCAGCGGGTGCTCGACATCCCGCTCTGGGACTTCGACAACCAGGGAGCGAAGCCGGTGCAGCCCGTGCAGCTCGACACCGGAGACACCGTGCGCGTGACCTGCCGCCACGTGCAGTGGCTGCGCGACCAGCTGCCCAGCTTCGAGGGACAGGACGAGCGGTACGTCGTGTGGGGCGAGGGCACCACCGACGAGATGTGTCTCGGGATCCTCCAGGTCACCCACCCCTGAGGGACAACCACGCTGGCAACTCGGTGGGCCACAGGCGGTCCAGCCCGTAGCATGGAGGGGCTCACAACGCCGATCGAAAGGGCCGCCCTGCTCGGGCATCCATGACTGACACACAGCAACCGAGTGGATCCACCCGCACCCGTCACACCGTGGTGGTCCCCAACAGCATCAACATGGTCAGCCTGCTCGGGCCCGGTGACGAGCACCTGGGACTCATCGAGCAGGCCTTCGACGCCGACATCCACGTCCGCGGCAACCGGATCTCCCTCAACGGCGAGCCGGGCGAGGTGGCGCTCGCCGAGCGGCTCCTCGACGAGCTGGTCACCATCATCCGCACCGGCCAGGGCGTCACCGCCGAGACCGTCGAGCGGGTGCTGCACATGCTGCGGCAGGAGACGACCGAGCGCCCCGCCGACGTGCTGTCGCTGAACATCCTGTCCAACCGTGGTCGCTCGATCCGGCCGAAGACGCTGAACCAGAAGCGGTACGTCGACTCGATCGACAAGCACACGATCACGTTCGGGATCGGGCCGGCCGGCACGGGCAAGACCTACCTCGCGATGGCCAAGGCCGTGCAGGCGCTGCAGTCGAAGAACGTCAACCGGATCATCCTCACCCGCCCGGCCGTCGAGGCGGGGGAGCGGCTCGGGTTCCTGCCCGGCACCCTCAGCGAGAAGATCGACCCCTACCTCCGGCCGCTCTACGACGCGCTGCACGACATGATCGACCCCGACACGATCCCCAAGCTGCTGGCCGCCGGGACGATCGAGGTCGCCCCGCTGGCCTACATGCGCGGCCGCACGCTGAACGACGCGTTCATCATCCTCGACGAGGCGCAGAACACCACGCCCGAGCAGATGAAGATGTTCCTCACCCGGCTCGGCTTCGGCTCCAAGATCGTGGTCACCGGCGACGTCACCCAGATCGACCTCCCGGGCGGCGGCCTGAAGTCCGGGCTCAAGGTGGTCGAGGGGATCCTCGACGGGGTCGAGGACGTCGTGTTCAACCGGCTCACCAGCCACGACGTGGTCCGCCACAAGCTGGTCGGCCGGATCGTCGCGGCGTACGACGAGTTCGACGCCCAGGGCGGCTTCGGCGGGCAGCAGGAGCGACACAGTTGAGCATCGAGGTGCTCAACGAGTCCGGGTACGACCTCGACGTCAAGCGGCTGGCCGCGCTCAGCAGGTTCGTGATGGACCGGATGCGCGTGCACCCGCTGGCCGAGCTGTGCATCAAGGCCGTCGACGAGTCGACCATCGCCGAGCTCAACCTCCAGTGGATGGAGAAGGACGGACCGACCGACGTGCTCGCCTTCCCGATGGACGAGCTGCGGCCCGGCCTGGTCAACGAGGACCCCGAGGAGGGCGTGCTCGGTGACCTGGTGCTGTGCCCCGCCATCGCCGAGCAGCAGGGTGCGACCGCCGGACACGGCGCCGAGGCGGAGATCGACCTGCTGACCGTGCACGGCATCCTCCACCTGCTCGGCTACGACCACGCCGAGCCGGAGGAGCACAAGGAGATGTTCGGGCTCCAGGACGAGCTCCTGGCCGCGTGGCGGCAGTCCTGACATGACCTCTGGCGATCTCTGGCTGGTGGCAGCGGCCGCCTTCCTGGTCCTGTTCGCCGGGCTGTTCTCCGGCGCCGACGCCGCGCTGTCGACGTTCTCCCGGGCCCGGGCCGAGGAGCTGCTCGCCGAGCGGCGGCCCGGCGCGAAGCGGCTGACGGTGCTGCTCGAGGACCGGGCCCGCTACCTCAACACCGCGCTGTTCCTGCGACTGCTGTGCGAGATCGCGGCGATCGTGATCGTGACCCAGCTGGTCCGGCAGGCCTGGGGAGGTGCGGCCTTCTGGGAGGTCGCGCTGGTCTCGATCGGCATCATGCTCGTGCTCTCGTTCGTGGTGATCGGCGTCGCGCCGCGCACCCTCGGCCGCCAGCACCCCGAGCGGGTCGCCCTGTTCTCGGCCACGCCGCTGTCGGCGGTGACCACCGTGCTCGGCCCGCTGCCCCGGCTGCTGATCCTGATCGGTAACGCGATCACCCCCGGCCGCGGCTTCCGCGAGGGCCCGTTCTCGACGGAGACCGAGCTGCGCGAGCTCGTCGACTTCGCCGAGGCGTCGGCGGTGATCGAGTCGGGCGAGCGGAAGATGATCCACTCGGTCTTCGAGTTCGGCGACACGATCGCCCGCGAGGTGATGGTCCCGCGCACCGACGTCGTCTACATCGAGCGCTACAAGAACCTCCGCCAGACCATGTCGCTGTTCCTGCGCAGCGGGTTCTCGCGGGTGCCGGTCATCGGCGAGAACCTCGACGACATCCGGGGATTCGCCTACCTCAAGGACCTCGTGCGCCGTGACTTCGAGGCGCCCGACGTCGAGTTCACCCAGCGCGTCGAGGAGGTCATGCGGACCGCCCACTTCGTGCCCGACTCCAAGCCGGTCGACGCGCTGCTGTCGGAGATGCAGGCGACCCGGCAGCACATCGCCGTGGTCGTCGACGAGTACGGCGGCACGGCCGGCATCATCACCATCGAGGACCTCCTGGAGGAGATCGTCGGCGAGATCACCGACGAGTACGACAGCGAGGAGGAGGAGGTCGAGGTGCTTCCCGAAGGGGAGGTCCGGGTCTCGTCGCGCTACCCGATCGACGACCTCGACGAGCTGTTCGGCTTCAACGTCGAGGAGGAGGACGTCGACAGCGTCGGCGGCCTGATGGCCAAGCATCTCGGCCGGGTCCCGATCCCCGGGTCCCACGTCGAGGCGCACGGGCTCCGGTTCGAGGCGGAGGATGCCGCTGGGCGGCGCAACAAGATCGGCACCGTCCTGATCACCCGGCTCGAGGCCGCGGCCCACGAGGCCGCCGAACATGGAGCCGCACGTGAGTGAGCTGTCGGCCGAGGACGCCAAGCTGGTCACGCTGGCCCGCGCCACCCGCGCCCGGGTCGGGGCGGCCGAGGGCGGCGCCGTACGCGACGGTGACGGGCGGACCTACGCCGCCGCCTCCGTCGACCTGCCCTCGCTGCAGCTGTCCGCCCTGCAGGTCTGCGTCGCGATGGCGGTGGCCTCCGGGTCACGCTCGCTCGAGGCCGCGGTGCTGCTCACCGAGGCCGGCGAGCCGTCCGCTGCCGACCTGGCCGTGCTGCGCGACTTCTCCGGTGACGGCGTCGTCGTGCACCGTGGCGACCCCCGAGGCACCATCCAGGAGACCCTCAGCACATGACGACCTACACCGCCTGTCTCGTCGACGTCTACGACACCGCGCTCAGCGTCGACATGGCGCGGTACGGCGAGGCGCTCGCGGCGGGAGCCGGAGTCGACCCCGGCAGCTTCGCCGCAGCGGTCTCGCAGCACGGGGAGGCGGTGACCGACGGCCGGCTCACGATCGCGCAGGCGCTCGAGAAGGCGATGGTCGACCTGGGCGTCGCGACCGACGACGGCATCGTCGATCGCCTCGTGGCGCTGGATCGATCGCTCATGAGCGAGGTGACGACCGTGTACGCCGACACCGTCCCGTTCCTGGAGTCGCTGCGAGCGCGGGGCGTGCCGACCGCCATCGTCAGCAACTGTGCCGACAACACCCGCCCTCACCTCGAGCTGACCGGGCTGAGCACCCTCGTCGACGAGCTCGTGCTCTCGTGCGAGGTGGGCGTGGCCAAGCCGGCCCCCGCCATCTTCGAGATCGCGCTCGACCGGCTGGGCGTTGCCGCCGCCGACACGCTGTTCGTCGACGACCAGCCGGCGTTCTGCGACGCGGCCGCCGGGCTGGGGATCCGGGCGGTCCGGATCGACCGCTTCCGTGGGACGGGCGACGTGTCCGACCTCGGCGAGCTCTCGGCGTACTTCTAGGGCCACCTCCTGGCGTCCGACGCCGTCCACATCGTGTGGAAGTGGTGGATCGGGCCGTGACCGGACCCGACCTCGAGCTCGTGGGCGTGCCGGAGGCTGTCCTGCAGCCAGGCCTTGACCGCCTGCAGCGCGTCGACCCAGTCGTCGCCGCGTGCGAGCCGGGTGGCCATGGCCGAGGACAGCGAACAGCCGGTGCCGTGGGTGTGCGGGGTGTCCACGCGATCGCCCGGATACCTCGACGACGCCACCCGGCACCCGGCCGTGCTCGTCGACCAGCGCGTCCGGGCACGGACCGCCCTTCAGGTGCCCGCCCTTGGCCAGCACCACCGCGCCGCTCCGCCGTGACAGCTCCCGGGCCTGCTCCAGCGCACGGGGCCACTCGTCGGCGACCGGCGTGTCGAGCAGCACCGCCAGCTCGGGCAGGTTCGGCGTGACCAGGTCGGCCTGTGCCACGAGCTCGCGCACGGCCTGCTCGGCGTCGTCGTCGAGCAACCGGTGGCCGCTGGTCGCGACCATCACCGGGTCGAGCACGACGACGGCGTCGGTGGCGACCGGCAGCCAGTCCGACACGACGGCGGCCGTCGCGCTGTCGCCGAGCATCCCGATCTTCACGGCGTCGATGCGCACGTCGTCGCTGACCGCCAGCAGCTGCTCGCGGAGGAACTCCGGCGGTGGCTGGTGGATGCTGCGCACGCCGTGGGTGTTCTGGGCGACCAGCGCGGTGACCACGGCCATGCCGTAGCCGCCGTGCGCGGCGATGCTCTTGAGGTCGGCCTGGATGCCGGCGCCGCCCGTCGGGTCGGTGCCCGCGATCGAGAGCACGCGCGGGATCGGGGCACGGTCACCGGCGGACACGGTCGACCTCCTTTGCGAGCTCGAGGGTGGCGAGCCGAGGATCGGGTGCGGCGCAGATCGTCGAGGCCACGGCGACCCCGGCGCCGCCCGCGGCGAAGACCGGCCCGACGTCCTCGGCGCGGACGCCGCCGATGGCGACACAGGGGAGCGGGGCGTCCGCGCACACCGCTCCGAAGCCGTCGATCCCCAGCGGGGGCGGGTGGTCGGGCTTGGTGACGGTCGACCGGATGACCCCGACGCCGAGGTAGGTGACGGTCCCGGAGGGGAGCTCCCGGACCGCTGCCAGGTGTTCGGGAGTGTCCGCGGTCAGGCCGACCACGGCGTGCGGGCCGACGATCTCGCGCACGGTCCCCGCCGGGAGGTCGAGCTGGCCCACGTGCACTCCCGCGACCGGGGCTCCGAGCGCCCGGGCCGCGAGGTAGACGTCGACCCGGTCGTTGACGAGCACGGCTGCTCGCCCGTCGCACAGGGCGGCGACCTCGCGCACCAGCGCGAGGGTCGCGGCAGCGTCGGCGTCCTTCTCCCGCACCTGGACGACGGTGACGCCGCCGTCGAGGGCCGCGCGGACCGTCTCGACGACCCCACGAGTCCCGCACGCGGCCTCGTCGGTGACCAGCATCAGGCGGGGGTCGAACGCGGGCGACGTCACGAGATCCGCAGCCCGGTGGCGAGCGCCTCCGGCTCGAGCGACGCCAACCTGTCGAGGAACGCCACGGCGAAGCTGCCCGGCCCGGTCGCGTCGCCGGCCGCCTGCTCGGCGGCCACGGTGTAAGCCGCCACCCCGGCGACCGTGGCGTCGAAGGGGTCCGCGCCCAGCCCGGCGTACGCCGCGACCACGGCGCCGAGGGCGCAGCCGCCGCCGGTCATCCGGGTGAGGAGGGCGTGACCGTGCTCGATGCGGACGGTCCGGTCGCCGTCGGTGACCACGTCGACGGGCCCGGAGACGGTCACCACGCTGCCGTGACGGTGGGCCAGGACCCGGGCCGCGTCCTCGGCGTCGGAGACGTCGGCCGTGCTGTCGACGCCACGACCGCCCGGCCCGTGCCCCGCCAGCGCCAGGATCTCCGAGGGGTTCGCGCGGACGACCGTCGGGCCGGTCGCGGCCAGCTCGTGCGCCAGCGCGGTGCGCACCGGCAGCATGCCGACGGCCACCGGGTCGAGCACCCACGGCGTACCCGCGTCGACCGCCGCCGCGGCGGCCTCCACCATGGCCTCGCGCTGGTGGGGCGCCGGCGTACCGAGGTTGATCAGGACCCCGGACGCGGCGCGGGTCATCGGGCCCGCCTCACCGGTGATGTCGACCATCGCCGGAGCGGCGCCCAGCGCCAGCAGCACGTTGGCGGTGACGTTGGTGACGACGGTGTTGGTCAGGCACTGCACGAGCGGTGCGGTGTCCCGCAGCCGCGCGAGCAGCTCGTCGGGAGCGGTGGAGGCGGTGGTCGGACTCAACGGACATCCCTTCGCTAGTGCGAGCTAGATCAGGTTCGACGAGTGTGTTCTCAGCCCGTGGCGGCGGGCACCCCGTGTCGCTTCGTGGCCCACCGTACTGCCCCCGGATCGCGGAGGTGGTCCGGCCCAGTCACCGCATATCCGGTGGCCGATCTCCGATCCCGGAGTATGTTCTCCTGCGTGGTTCATCCTCAAGGGTGGGAACGTCATGCCGCCGCCGTGGATCGGCTGAGGTCGTCGTACGCCGCCATCCCGTCAGGCGATCCGGTACGGCTCGCGAAGCACACGTCCAACCTGTTCCGACCGCGGGCGCCCTCGGCGGCCCCCGGCCTGGATGTCTCGGGCCTGTCCGGAGTGATCGAGGTCGATGCCGCGCAGGCGGTGGCCGAGGTGCAGGGCATGTGCACCTACGAGGACCTCGTCGACGCGACGCTGCCCCACGGCCTGATCCCGTACGTCGTACCGCAGCTGCGCACGATCACGCTCGGTGGCGCGGTGACCGGGCTGGGGATCGAGGCCACCAGCTTCCGCAACGGCTTCCCGCACGAGTCCGTGCTGGAGATGGACGTGATCACCGGCGCCGGCGAGGTGGTCACCACCCGTCCGGGGGACGAGCTCTTCGACACCTTCCCGAACTCCTACGGCTCGCTCGGCTACGCCACCCGGCTGCGGATCTCGCTCGAACGGGTCCCCGACCGGGTGCGGCTGCGGCACGTGCGGTTCGACGACCCGGGACTGCTCGCCAAGACCATCGCGACGATCGTGGACTCCGGTGAGTACGACGGCCGCCGCGTCGACGGGATCGACGGCGTCGCCTTCGCGCCGGGTGAGTACTACCTGACGGTGGCCACCTGGGCCGACGAGGCGGAGGACGCCGCGGCGTGGCGTGAGCGCCCGAGCGACTACACCGGCCAGCAGATCTTCTACCGCTCGATCCAGGAGCGCGAGCACGACCTGCTGACGATGTACGACTACCTGTGGCGGTGGGACACCGACTGGTTCTGGTGCTCCGGAGCGTTCGGCGTCCAGCACCCCGTCGTCCGGCGGCTCTGGCCGCGCCGCTGGCGCCGCTCCGACGTCTACCACAAGCTCGTGGGGCTCGACCGCCGCTACGGCATCGCCGATCGGCTCGACCGCAGGGCCGGGCGGCCCGAGCGCGAGCGGGTGATCCAGGACGTCGAGATCCCGGTCGACCGCCTCGCCGAGTTCCTGGACTGGTTCGACGCCGAGATCGGGATGCGGCCGGTCTGGATGTGCCCGGTGCGGGCCAAGCGGAACTGGCCGATCTACCCGTTCGACCCCGACATCACCTACGTCAACCTCGGCTTCTGGGGCACCGTCCACGTCGGGCCCGAGGCAGCGGACGCCCCCCGCAACCGGGCGATCGAGGCCGAGGTCCAGTCGCTGGCCGGCCACAAGTCGCTGTACTCCGAGGCGTTCTACGACCGCGAGACCTTCGACCAGCTCTACGACGGCGCCCACCTCGCCCGGGTGAAGGCGCAGTTCGACCCCGATGACCGACTCACGAGCCTCTACGACAAGGCGGTGCAACGACGATGACCCAGACCTCCACCGGCAAACGCATCCTCATCGGCGACGCCATCAGCTCCCTGCTCAAGGACGGGATGCCGGCGCGGTTCACGGCGTACGACGGCAGCTCGGCCGGCGACCCCGACGCGGACATCACGCTCGACCTGCTCAACGAGCGCGGGCTGCGCTACATCCTGACCGCACCCGGCGACCTCGGCATTGCCCGCGCGTACGTCGCCGGTGACCTCAAGATCCACGGCGTGCACCCGGGCGACCCCTACGACGCCCTGGTGCTGCTGATGAACCACCTGAGCTTCCGTCGGCCGTCGGCGGCCGAGGCGGTGTCGCTCGTGCGCGGCCTGGGTCTCGGCAACCTGCGCCCGCCCGCACCTCCGCCCCAGGAGCACCTGCCGCGGTGGCGGCGCACGGTCGAGGGCCTGCGGCACTCGATGTCGCGCGACGCCGAGGCCATCGCCCACCACTACGACGTGTCCAACGCGTTCTACGAGCACGTCCTCGGGCCCTCCATGACCTACACCTGCGCGGTCTACGAGTCCGCGGACAAGACGCTCGAGGAGGCGCAGGCCGACAAGTACGACCTGGTCTGCCGCAAGCTCGACCTCCAGCCCGGCCAGCGGCTGCTCGACGTCGGCTGCGGCTGGGGAGGGATGGTCCGCCACGCCGCCAAGCACTACGGCGTGAAGGCGCTCGGCGTGACCCTGTCGCTCCAGCAGGCGTCGTGGGCCAAGGAGGCGATCGACCGCGAGGGCCTCGGCGACCTGGCTGAGGTGCGGCACTCCGACTACCGCGACGTGGTCGAGTCCGACTTCGACGCGGTCAGCTCGATCGGTCTGACCGAGCACATCGGGGTGCGCAACTACCCGGCGTACTTCTCGTTCCTGCGCGACCGGCTGCGTCCCGAGGGTCGGCTGCTCAACCACTGCATCACCCGGCCGCACAACCACCGCCAGGAGATCGGCGCCTTCCTCGACCGCTACGTCTTCCCGGACGGCGAGCTCACCGGCTCCGGTCGGATCATCTCCGAGGCCCAGAACGTCGGCCTCGAGGTGATGCACGAGGAGAACTTCCGGCGCCACTACGCCCTGACGCTCGCCGGCTGGGGCCGCAACCTGGTGGAGAACTGGGACGCCTGCGTGGCCGAGGTCGGCGAGGGCACCGCCCGCGTCTGGGGCATCTACATGGCCGGGTCGCGGCTCGGCTTCGAGCGCAACGAGATCCAGCTCCACCACGTGCTCGCCGCCAAGACCACCGACTCCGGAGCCGACGGCTTCCCCCTCCGCCAGCACTGGTGACCCGTCAGGCTCACGATGTAGAAGGTTCTCTGACGGGTCAGCGCATAGCCTTGGCAGGTGAGCACCAGGGCAGAGCAGTACGCCGCGCAGGTGCTGCGCCGCGAGCAGCTCTCCACCCACCTGGTGCGGCTGACCCTGGGCGGTGACGGGCTCGCGGGATTCGCGAGCACGGGCATTCCCGACGAGTGGGTCGGGCTGGTCGTGCCGGAGCAGTTCCAGAGCCGCTACTACACGGTCCGCTCCTGGGACGGCGCGGAGATGGTCCTCGACGTCGTGGTGCACGAGGTCGGCCTGGTCACCGAGTGGGCGGCGCGCGACTGTGTCGGCGACACGGTGACGATCACCGAGCCGAAGGGGTCGTTCGCGATGCCCGAGGGCGCGGGGTGGCTGCTGCTCGTCGGCGACCTCACCGCCATGCCCGCCATGGCCAGGATCGCTGCGACCGTCACCGACGTACCGACCCGGATCTGGGCCGAGGTGCCCGACGACCTGCCCGGCTACCTCCCGGCCGGCGCGGACGTGACCTGGCTGGCCCCGCCTGCGGAGGGCGCGAGCAACCTGGCGGCCGTCGTCGAGGGCATCGACTGGCCGGCCGGGGAGGGATACTTCTGGATGGCGGGGGAGTCCGCGCAGATGCGGGCGATCCGCAAGCACCTGATGCGCGACCGCCGGCTTCCGGGGACGGCGTACGACGTGATGGGGTACTGGCGCGGCGTGTCCAGGCGCCAGCCGCGGGCGGTCGACCCGGGTCCGATCTGGCGGTCGGGCAAGGCGGCGGGGAAGAGCGACGAGCAGATCTGGGCGGAGTACGACGCGGCGAGGGAGTCATGACAGAGGCGACGGCGGAGTTCCGCAGCGGGTTCGCGTCGTTCGTGGGGCGCCCGAACGCCGGGAAGTCCACGCTCACCAACGCGCTCGTCGGCGCCAAGGTCGTGATCACCAGCTCGAAGCCGCAGACCACCAGGAACGTCGTCCGCGGGATCGTGCACCGACCCGACGCCCAGCTGATCCTGGTCGACACCCCCGGCCTGCACCGCCCGCGCACACTGCTCGGGGAGCGCCTGAACGACCTGGTCAAGACGACGCTGGCCGAGGTCGACGTGGTCGCGGTCTGCTTCCCCGCGAACGAGAAGATCGGCCCCGGCGACAAGTTCATCGTCAACGAGATGGCGAAGGTCAAGCGCACCATCAAGGTCGCGATCGCGACGAAGACCGACCTCGCGACGTCCGAGCAGATCGGCAAGCACCTGCTGGACATCCAGGCGCTCGGCGTCGAGACCGGCACCGACTGGGCAGAGATCGTCCCGGTGTCCGCGAGGAGCGGCGACCAGGTGAAGCTGCTCGAGGACCTGCTCGTCGGCCTGCTGCCCGCCGGGCCGCAGCTGTACCCCGACGGCGACCTCAGCGACGCCCCGGAGGAGGCGATCGTCGCGGAGCTGATCCGCGAGGCCGCTCTCGAGGGCGTCCGCGACGAGCTCCCGCACTCGATCGCCGTCGTGGTCGAGGAGATGGGGCTCCGCGAAGGGCGGCCCGACGACAAGCCGCTCCTCGACGTGCACGCGAACCTCTACGTCGAGCGCTCGTCGCAGAAGGGGATAGTCATCGGCCACAAGGGAGCCCGCCTGCGCGAGGTCGGCACCGCCGCCCGCAAGCAGATCGAGGCGATGCTCGGCACGCCGGTCTACCTCGACCTGCACGTCAAGATCGCGAAGGACTGGCAGCGCGACCCGCGCCAGCTCCGCAAGCTCGGCTTCTAGCCCGGGGTCTAGTCGGGCGCCCAGCAGCGGCCGTAGGTCTGGCCGTCGTCCCACTGCTTCTCGGTCGGCCACTCGTAGCCCCACTGGAAGCTCAGCGTGTCCTCGGCCACGCCCCGGCCGGCCTCCTCACAGCTGCTCTCACCGGCACTGCGGACGCGCGCCTCGCCGGGGTACTTCGCGCCGTCGAAGGTGAACGTGGAGATCGCCCGCCACGAGTGCGGATCCGAGCAGATGACGCGCTCGAAGTCGGCCGCTCCCGGCTCGGCGGTGCCGCACATGCCGTACGCCGTGCGACCTTGCGGCGTTGCCAGCACACCGCCGACCGAGCCTGTCAGCGGCGCCAGCTTCTCGGTGCCGGCTACCGCGATCACGTCGCAGCGGAACCAGTCGGCGCCGCGGTCCGACTGCGCCACGGTCGGGGTGAACCACACGGCCCGGAGCATGCTCAGGCGGCGCTCCTCGAGGTTGCCGCCGACGAAGTCGGACAGGCGGTCGGGACACTCGGTGGCGACGCGCTCCTGGACCAGGCGGGAGTCGACGGCGAGCAGGTGGCCGTCCTCGATCGCGTCGAGGGTGCCGACGTGGAACGTGGTGGCGGTGTGCTCCCGCTCGCAGGGCACGGGCTTGCGGCGGCTGGTCGGCGCGAGGGCCTCGGCGTACGCGAGGCGGTAACAGGCCTTGACCTTCGGCCGCGGCGCGGCTGCAGCGGGGGTGGGGGTCGGCGTGGCGGACGGGGTGGACTCGGACCGCTCCGGAGGCTCGGGGCTGTCGTCGTCGGAGCCGCTGCAGGCGGCGAGCAGGCCGCTCAGCAGCAGGGCCAGCAGCACGGGGACGGCGATGACTCTCATCGGTCGGTCTTGGCCCAGCACACCGAGCGGCGGTTCCCGGCCTCCCACTCGGCCTCGTGGAAGTAGGTCCAGCCGAAGTCGTAGTCGATCGGGTAGTTCAGCCACGCGCCGACGGACTTGGAGCAGAAGTCACGCGAGGTGACCTCGACGACCCGGTCGCCCGGGTACTTCTCCTCGGGCTCCCCGAGCTTGATGGTCGTGACCGCCCGCCAGGTGTGGTCCTCGGAGCACGGGACCTTGGGGGACCCGTTGACCGTCGGGCCGTTGGCGCACACCATCCAGTGGTCGTCGAGCTTGAGCAGCAGGCCCTTGGCGGTCGTGGGGAGGTCGACGTACGACGTGCTGTCGTCGCCACCGCCGACGACGTCGCAGCGGTACCACCGTGCCCCTTCGTCCCACGCGGTCTCGGACGGGCGGAACCACGCCCAGCTCACCACGCTGCGCATGACGAGGCTCTCGTCGGCGCCGAGGAAGGCCATGAACCTCTTGCTGCAGGTCTGGTAGGCGAACGAGCCGATCTCGCGGTCGTCGTACCCCGCGTCCGCGAGCTCCTCCGGAATCTCACCGACCGCGAACGTCTCCGCGGTGTGCGGCTCGTCGCAGTCGACGATCTTCGTCGCGTTGCTCGGGAGCTTCACGTCGTCGGGGGTGAGCACCCGGCAGGCGCCCAGATTCGGTGCCTCGACCGCATCGACCTGGTCGGGGTCGACGTTGCTGCCCTGCTCCTCGGCGCCGCAGCCGGCGAATGCGAGCAGCACCGCCGTCGCGACGGCGGCGCGCAAGACACCGCGTACGGCGTGCGGCAACGCGGGGTCCTCCTCGATCACTCAGGCAGTGCCCGGTGATGCTACCTCTCGCGCGCGAGGGACCCGGAGGAGCCGGTCGCCGGTCAGCTCTTCCTGGCAGCCGCCTTGCCGCCCTTGCGTCCCGCTTCCTTCTTCTGCGCGGTGGTGCCGCCCTGCTTGCTGTTGCCGCCCTTGCCGGAGCTCTTCCCGCCCTTCTTGGAGGCGTCGGGGGTGTTGGCGATCTTCGCCGCGCGCTCCTTGGACATCCCCTTGTCCTTGAGCGCCTCGTACTGCTTCTCGTTCTTGACGTTCGCGCTCTTGCTCGGCATGTCGACGACCTCCTCGAGTCGGATGCGTACGTCGATCTGGTACCCGGGTGCCTGACCGCCCATGCGGGTGAGCGTGGGGTCCCTGGCACCGGGTACCAGCGTGGCCCGATCACGACGGCACGAGGGAGAGGAAGACATCGTGAAGGCAGTGACCTGGCAGGGCCGGCGCGACATCCGGGTCGAAGAGGTACCCGATCCCCGGATAGAGCAGCCCACGGACGCCATCGTCCGGATCACCTCGACCGGGCTGTGCGGCTCCGACCTCCACCTGTACGACCCCCTGACCCCGTTCATGACCCCGGGCGACGTCGTCGGCCACGAGCCGATGGGCATCGTCGAGGAGGTCGGTGCGGAGGTGCACCACCTCGCGGTGGGGGACCGGGTCGTGGTTCCGTTCAACATCAGCTGCGGCTCGTGCTGGATGTGCGAGCGGCAGCTGCACAGCCAGTGCGAGACCACCCAGAACCGCGACCAGGGCACCGGCGCGAGCCTGTTCGGCTACAGCTAGCTCTACGGGCAGGTCCCGGGCGGCCAGGCCGAGCTGCTGCGCGTGCCGTTCGCCGACTTCCTGCCCGTCAAGGTCCCCGAGGGACCGCCCGACGACCGGTTCCTGTACCTGTCCGACGTGCTGCCCACCGCGTGGCAGGCGGTGGAGTACGCCGCTGTGCCCGACGGGGGAACCCTGCTCGTCATGGGCGCCGGTCCGATCGGCGACATGGCGGCGCGGATCGCCGGGTACCACGGGCTGCGCGTGATCGTGGTGGACCGGGTGCCCGAGCGTCTCTCGCGGGCGGCGGCCAACGGTGCGCTGACCATCGACCTGGGCACGGTCGGAAGCGGCGGCGTACCCGAGCGGGTCCGCGACCTCACGGAGGGTCGAGGCGCGGACTCCGTCGTCGACGCCGTGGGCATGGAGGCGCACGGGTCGCCGCTCGCGGAGGCCGCGCAGAAGGCCCTCGCGCTGTTGCCGAAGAAGGTCCAGGGAGCGGTGATGACCAAGGCCGGGATCGACCGCCTGGACGCGCTGTACACCGGGATCGAGTCGGTCCGCCGTGGCGGGACGATCTCCATCTCCGGCGTGTACGGCGGTGCGGCCGACCCGCTGCCGATGATGCAGCTGTTCGACAAGCAGCTGCAGATCCGGATGGGACAGGCGAACGTCCGGGCGTGGACCGACGACATCCTCAAGGTGCTCGACCAGGACGTGGACGTCCTCGGTACGGAGGCATTCGCCACCCACCACCTCCCGCTGGACGAGGCGCCCGACGCGTACCAGAAGTTCCAGGCGAAGGAAGACGGCTACGTGAAGGTGGTGTTCCGTCCCTGAGGCTTCGGTGGGGTGGGGCGGGGATCTAGGTCGGCCGAGCTCGTCGAGGCCCGGTTCCGGTCGCCTTGCCGGGTTCGGGTCCGGCTCCCCGTGCCCCGCCCCGTGGCCGCTGGCTCGCCGTGTCGCCGACGGCGTCGGCTCGTGGTTGCGGTGGGTTGCGGCGCCACGCCTCGTTTTACGCGGCCCCGGTGCGGGTCCCGGTCCGCCGGTTCGGTTGCCGGCACCACCGCCGGTTGAGGTGCGAGGAGCGTCAGCGACGAGCCTCGAAACCCGGTGAGGGAGACAGGGCGGCGACCCGGGGCATGCCGGTGGCCCCGCCGGGTCGGCGGGGTCCGGGGCGGGGCGTCAGGGCGGGGTGGTGTCGTCGGTCGGCGCCGGGTGGGTGGCACGGGATCGCGACGGCGTATGTGGGCGTAGCGTCACGTTCGTCGGGCTGCGACGGGTGGTGGGCGGTGGGTCGAGGACGGGTTTGACGACCACCTGGTCGGCGACGTCGCCGCACCAGTCCTTCGGCCTGGCCGGGGGTGATCAGGTGGTTGCCGCTGTTCGACCCGGGCGGGCCGGTGTGCCTGAGGGCGTCCTCGGGAGAGGTGGACGTAGAGGACGATCTTCGCGGGTGGTGGTTTCGAGACGGGCGCGGGGCGCCCTCCTCAACCACCGAGAACTCCAACGCCAGCTCACGCCGGGCCAGCTCACCGACCGCCATGGAGCGGCGGACGTCGAGGGACTCCTCGGAGCCGAGGTCCTTGAGCTGGGCGGCGACCGTCTGGATCGCCGATCTCCAGCTCGAGCGCGTCGGCGATGTCGAGCTCGCCGTGGACGGCCAGGGTGCCGTCGTAGGAGTGCACCTGGCGGGACTCGACGGTGAAGTACCGGCCGTCCGCGTGTTCGAGGCGACGGCGCTTCTGCTTCGTCGGGCATGTAGCGGCCGATCGCCTCGTCGACCAGCCGGTCGAGCTGGACCGGGTCCGATCCGGTGCGCGGTCGGCGCCACGTGCCGGTCCACAAACCCAGCCGCATCCTGGGTGAGCAGGAGGGTCTTCTCGGCGATCCGCCGCGCCAGCCACGGCCGCAGCCCACCGTACTGCACTCGCTCGCCACACCCGGGGCAGGCGGTAGCGGAGTTCGAGGGCGTGGCCGACGTACCGCTTCCCCGCATCCGTCGACATCCCCAGCGCCGCGGCGAACTCGGTGACCGAGAACTCCGCCACCCACGGCGCACCCTCACCCGCGACCGGCATCCCCGCCTCGCCATACGCACCCGCGGCCAGGGTCTCGGCCTCCAGGATCGAGTCCACCGAATGCATGGCCGCCCAGTCCACCGCGTGCTGCAAGCAGATCGCGCCTCGGCCGCGTCCGCGATCGCCCGATCCGCACGCGCGGCGGCCAGCACCGCGGCAGCGGTGTCGGTCTCCGGCGTGGTCTCGATCATGGGACAAGCCAACCATCGACCACCGACACTCAAGCCCCGAAAAGCCCGTGGTTGAGCGGATCTGTGGAAAGAACTCTTTCGGACGCCGCCACCTGCACACGGTCACGTTGGGCCTCGACAAGCTCGGCCGACGTTGTGGTCGCCGCCCTGCCTCCCTCACCGGGTTTCGAGGCTCAGGCGCCCAGGGCGCCTTCGCACCTCAACCGCCGGTGGGCGGGCGGCCGCGGACCTGGCCTGGCTTCAGGTCCGGGGCGTCCTCGGGCTCGCCGGCGACCGTCGTCCAGCGGTACGACGCCGGCCCAGACCGTCTCGTCCAGGTCGTCGGGGTCGTCCTCGCCGTACCCCTCGCCGACCTTGACCGACCACTCGTCGAGCGGGACCCGGATCACGAGGGTGGCGGCGAGCTCCTTCTTCTTGGGCGGCCGGAGCTCGGCCCAGCGGCCCGGGAACAGGTGCTCGGTGAGCCGCTCGAGGGCGGGGAGCATCTCGTCGTCAGGCACCTGCTCGGCGACGCCGAGGATCGTGGCGCTGCGGTAGTTCATGCTCGACTCGAAGGCCGACCGCGCATAGACGAGGCCGTCGAGGTGCAGCACGCTGACACAGACCGGCCCGCCCTCGGCGAGGGTCCGCATCAGCCGGCTCCCGGTGGAGCCGTGCAGCAGCAGGTGGTCGCCGTCGCGGGCGCAGGCCATCGGCACCACGAACGGCTGGCCGTCGACGGAGATGCCGACCTGGGCGACGTACGCCGCGTCGAGGATCGCGTGCATCGCCTCGAGGTCGCGGACCTGCTTCTCGGGCAGCCGGCGGACCCGGGTGCGCGCGGAGGTCACGAGGCGCCCAGTGCTGCCGACACCACCTCGCGCGCCTCCGCCTGCACCTCGGCGAGGTGGTCGGGGCCGCGGAACGACTCGCCGTAGATCTTGTACACGTCCTCCGTGCCCGACGGGCGGGCCGCGAACCAGGCCGACTCGGTGGTGACCTTGAGGCCGCCGATCTTCGCGCCGTTGCCGGGCGCCTCGGTGAGCCGCGCGGTGATCTTCTCGCCGGCCAGCTCGGTCGCGGTCACGTCGTCGGGGGAGAGGGCCGCGAGCTTCGCCTTCTGCGCGCGGTCGGCGGGCGCGTCGATCCGCGCGTACGCCGGGTCCCCGTGCTTGGCGACCAGGTCGGCGTAGTGCTGGCTCGGTGTCTTCCCGGTCTCGGCGAGGATCTCGGACGCCAGCAGGCAGAGGATGAGGCCGTCCTTGTCGGTGGTCCAGGTGGTGCCGTCGGTGCGCAGGAACGACGCGCCGGCCGACTCCTCCCCGCCGAAGCCGAACGAGCCGTCGATCAGGCCGGGGACGAACCACTTGAACCCGACCGGCACCTCCACCATCGGCTTGCCGAGCGACTCGGCGACCCGGTCGATCATCGACGACGACACCAGCGTCTTCCCGATCTGCGCGGTCTCCGGCCACCCCGGTCGCGCCCCGCCGAACAGGTAGCCGATCGCCACCGCGAGGAAGTGGTTGGGGTTCATCAGCCCGCCGTCGGGCGTGACGATGCCGTGCCGGTCGGCGTCCGCGTCGTTGCCGGTGGCGATGTCGTAGGAGTCCTTGCGCTCGATCAGCGACGCCATCGCGTTGGGGGAGGAGCAGTCCATCCGGATCTTGCCGTCCCAGTCGAGGGTCATGAACCGCCAGGTCGGGTCGACGAGCGGGTTCACCACGGTCATCTCCAGCGAGTGCCGGTCGGCGATCTCGGCCCAGTAGTCGACGCTCGCCCCGCCGAGCGGATCGGCCCCGATCTGCACGCCGGCGTCGCGGATCGCGTCCATGTCGAGCACGCCGGACAGGTCGTCGACGTACGTCCCCATGAAGTCGTACGACGCAGCAGCAGCACGCGCCCGGGTGAACGGGATCCGCCGGACCTCGGACAGCCCGCCCGCGATCAGCTCGTTGGCGCGCTTGGCGATGACCGAGGTGGCGTCGGTGTCGGCCGGACCGCCATGGGGCGGGTTGTACTTGAAGCCGCCGTCGGACGGCGGGTTGTGCGACGGGGTGACCACGATGCCGTCGGCCAGCCCGGACGTCTTTCCGCGGTTCGCGGTGATGATCGCGTGCGAGAGCGCCGGCGTCGGGGTGTAGCGGTCGCGGTCGTCGACGAGCACTGTCACGTCGTTGGCGGCCAGCACCTCGATCGCGGTCGCCCACGCGGGCTCGGACAGTCCGTGGGTGTCGCGGCCGATGAACAGCGGCCCGTCGTACCCCTGCTCGCGGCGGTAGTCGCAGATCGCCTGCGTGGTCGCGAGGATGTGCGTCTCGTTGAACGAGGTCTTCAGCGACGTGCCACGGTGGCCGCTGGTCCCGAACGCCACCTGCTGGTCGACGTCGTCGGGATCCGGCACGCCGGTGTAGTACGACGTGACGAGGTGGGGTACGTCGATCAGGTCCCGGGGCTCCGCGGGCCTGCCCGCACGCTGGTCTGCCATGTCGCCATCATGGCCCACCCGGAACACGGGTGTCGCCGCCCGACCGGGTCGTGAGGAAAGGTGGGTGCGTGCCCGATCCGATGACCGAGTGGTTCCTCAGCAAGCACGAGCGTGGCAATCCGCAGACCCGCCTCGACGACCAGCACCCCGGAGACCAGGCGTGGTCGGAGGGCAACCTGGTCCGCCCGCTGATCCACGGCTCGACGTACTTCGCGGAGCTGTACGAGCGGATCGAGGCCACCCGCGCCGGAGACCTCGTCTTCTTCACCGACTGGCAGGGCGACGCCGACGAGCAGCTGACGGGAGAGCCCGGCAGCGAGGTGTCCGAGGTCCTCGGCCGCGCCGACGAACGCGGTGTCGACGTACGAGGGCTGGTGTGGCGCTCCCACAAGGACGCGTTCGGGTTCACCGCGCGCGAGAACAAGCGGCTCGGTCGCGAGCTGCAGCGGCGTGGCGCCGAGGCGCTGCTCGACATGCGGATCCGGCTCGGCGGGTCGCACCACCAGAAGATGCTCGTCATCCGGCACCGCGACGACCCGACCCGCGACGTCGCGTACGTCGGCGGCATCGACCTGTGCCACTCGCGCCGCGACGACGCCGACCACGCCGGCGACCCGCAGGCGCAGCAGAACCTGGCCGAGGAGTACGGACCGAACCCGCCCTGGCACGACGCCCAGGCGGCGATCAGCGGGCCTGCGGTGCACGACGTGGAGACGGTCTTCCGCGAGCGCTGGGAGGACGAGACGCCGCTGACCCGCAACCCCTGGCTGAGGGTCAAGGACCTGGTACGCCGGATGGACACCCATCCGGACCCGCTGCCCGAACAGGCGCCGCCACCTCCGCCGGTCGACGGTGGCACCCACGCCGTCCAGCTGCTGCGGACCTATCCCGACCTGCGCTTCGACCGCGACTACCCGTTCGCCAACGGCGGTGAGCGCAGCGTCGCCCGTGGCTACACGAAGGCGGTGGAGAAGGCGCGGCGGCTGGTCTACCTCGAGGACCAGTTCCTCTGGGGCCACCACGTCGGCGAGATCTTCACCGACGCGCTGCGCGAGCACCGCGACCTGCACGTGATCGCGCTGGTGCCGCTGTGCCCCGACCTCACCGGCGTACTCGGACGCCTGCCGCAGCTGTTCGGACGTCGCCGGGCGATGCGCGACATGGTCAACGCGGCCCCGGACCGGGTCGCGATCTACGGCATCGAGAACCACGCCGGCACCCCGGTCTACGTGCACGCCAAGGTCTGCGTCATCGACGACACCTGGGCCTCGATCGGCTCCGACAACTTCAACCGACGGTCCTGGACGCACGACTCCGAGCTCTCCGCGGTCGTCCTCGACCGGGCCGAGGACGGTGACGGATACGCCCGCCGGCTCCGGCTCACCCTCGCCGCCGAGCACCTCGACCGCGCTGAGGACGACGTGGCCGACGACTGCGCCGACCCGGAGCGCATGTTCGCGGCGTACGCCGAGTGCGCGGCGCGGCTGGACGCCTGGCACGAGGGCGGCCGGGTCGGCCCGCGACCGCCCGGCCGGCTGCGCCGGATCCCCCCGCCCGAGATCGGGCGGATCGGACGACTGGCCGCGTGGGGCCCGTACCTCAAGCTGCACGACCCCGACGGACGACCGCCCGCGCTCCGCAAGAACGACGAGTTCTGACGCTGACCCGTCGCTAATTAGCGACGGGTCAGCGTGGAACCGGTACCACGGTAGGTGGCCCGGCCCGGACCGGCGGAGGAACGTGCGGTGGGTGACATCGTTCGTTCGTCCGCGTCGTGCACGGCTGGCGATGGCCGTGGGCATGACGGCGCTGCTCGCCGGTTGCGGCACCGACTCGGCGCCGGAAGCCACGTCCACAGCCCAGACGTCCACGGCCCAGACGTCCACAGGCGAGGCGCTCCAGCGGAGTACCACCAGAACTGGGGCGAGCTGGGTCGCGTGCACCTGGAGGTCACGACGACGGGGCCCGAGCAGGTCCGGGTCCGGTGGACCACGCCGGATGACGTACCTTCCGACGGAGGTCATCTGGGTCTACGACGGGAAGCAGCTCCTGGAGTCCGGCAACGACCCTGAGGGCTACACGCTCTACACGAAGCCGAGGCAGAGCGAGGGCTTCGAGCTCGTCCGCTCCCTCGTGCTGCCACCGGGCAGCGACCTGCTCGCCCGAGGCCTGCCCCGGGACGAAACGGCTGGGTGTCCGGACAATCTCGGGCCGCTCCACCGTCGGCTACCGATGCCGGGGGAAGGACGTCGAGACCTTCGGGGAGGCGCGTGAGATCTGGGTCGACGAGACCACGGGCCTGGTGCTCGACGCCCGGAGGATGGGGCTGGTCCGAGTGAATCCCGCCGAGCCGGTCGACGACAGCACGTTCTCCACCTCGGCGCCCGAGGACGCCGAGGTGGTCGAGCGCTGAGTCACGCCGACGCCGCCGGCGGCACCTGGTGGTTGCCCCGGAAGACGTTGCGCGGGTCGTAGTGGGCCTTCACCCGCTGCAGCCGGCTCCAGGTGTCGGCGTCGAAGAACCCGCTCGCGTCGGTCGGGGCCATCACGAAGTTCGGGTAGTCGCCGACGCGCTGCGGGAGCACCGTGGCGTACAGCGCCTCGAGACCCGCGTCGACCGCCGGCCCGATGCTGGGGTCGGGCACGACGCCCAGGCTGAGCATCGCGATGTTCCCCGGCAGGGTGGCCCGAGCGCCCGCACCCGCCGCCGCGCGCCCGAGGGCGCCGCCGATGTGGCGGAACTCCACCAGGGTCAGCGCCGAGCCCGGCCCGGCGAGCCGCGCGACCTCCTCGATCGCCTCGGGAGTGAGCTCGTCGAGCAGGGCCGTGGTCGACCGGAAGGGCAGCGGGCTGTCGGGGTCCATGGCCTGCGTGGCCAGCGCGATCGGCGCCGTGGTGGCCAGGGTGTCCATCGCCGGCCCCAGGTCGCGGATCGGCTGCAGCATCCTGGCGCCCTCGACCTCGTCACCGAGGAACGCCACCAGGACGATGATGAACGACTGGCCGCGCACGACGTCCGGGATCTCCGGGAACGGCGGGAAGTGGATCACCGACGCCCACGTGGTCATCTCGTCGGGGAACGACGGCAGCAGCGACGTCCAGGTGTGCAGCACCTCGGAGATCCGGTCGACCGGGAAGAACATCGCGCCGGCGTACAGCTCGCTGACCGGCTGCACCACGAACTCGACGGAGGTGACGACGCCGTAGTTTCCGCCGCCGCCGCGCAGCGCCCAGAACAGCTCCGGCTCGTTCTCGTGATCGGCACGCACGAGTCGGCCGTCGGCCGTGACGAGCTCGATCGCCGTCACGGCGTTCGCCTGCATGCCGTGCTTGCGGGCGAGCCAGCCGATGCCGCCGAGGAGTGAGTAGCCGACGATGCCCACGTCGGGGGACGAGCCGTGCAGGCCGGCGAGGCCGAGCTCGGAGAGGCGCGGCGTCACGGCCTCCCACCGGGTGGCCGCGCCCACGCGCACCCGACGAGCCTCGGCATCGATCTGTACGCCGGTCAGGGCCGACGTGTTCAGGATGACGGTGCCCTCGAGGGAGCCGAGGGCGGTGGCGTTGTGGCCCGTGGCCTGCGCGGCGACCCGGAACCCGCGCTCGCGGGCCCAGGCGACGACGGCCGCGACCTCGCGCTCGTCGGTCGGGAACGCGATCGCCTCGGGGTGCTGGTCGTCGAGGACGTTGAACGTCCCTCGAGCGTCGTCCCAGTCGGGATCGCCGGGCCGCACCAGGCGGCCGAGGTCGGGATGGAAGAAGCGGATGTCGATCTGGGTGGTCATGGCCGTACCTTTCAACGAACGGAAGTGTGCGATGAATGTAGGGAAACTCTGACCCGCTGTCAATTGATCGAACAGATGTGTGCAATAATTTCACCATGACGAGGAAGTACGAGCAGCGACGCCGGGCCGAGAAGCAGGACGAGACCCGGCAGCGGATCGTCGAGGCAGCGGTGGCGCTGCATGGCATCCACGGACCGGCGAAGACGACGATGAGCGCGGTCGCCGAGCGGGCGGGCGTGCAGCGCAACACGCTGTACCGCCACTTCCCTGACGAGCGGTCCCTGCTCGACGCGTGCTCCTCCCACTTCGCCGTCGATCGGCCGGTGCCGAGCGTCGACGGATGGGACGCGATCGAGGACCCGCAGGCGCGGGCCCGGCACGGCCTGCGCGTGCTCTACGCCTACTGGGAGGCGAACGAGGAGATGATGGCGAACGTGCTGCGCGACGCCGAGCTCCACCCGGCGGTCCGGGAGGTCAGCGAGCTGCACTGGGGCCCGCCGCTCGCGCGGATCCGCGAGGCGTTGCTCGGCGCGTGGCCGGGGCGCACGAGCAAGCGGCTCGCGGCGACCGTCGACCTGGCGATGAGCTTCGGGGCCTGGCAGTCACTGGTCCGCCGGAGCGGACTGACCAGCCGGGCGGCAGCCGACCTGATGGCGGAGATGATCGGCTGTGCCGTAGCCGGTAGGCCCCGGGGCTAGAAGCCGATCGGCAGCCCGGCGTAGTTCTCGGCGAGACCGGTGGCGCCGGCCTCGCTGGAGGTGACCCAGCGGAGCTGGGAGAGCTGCAGCTGCTCGTCGAACGCCTCCCCAGTTGCGTGCAGCATCGTGGTCATCCACCACGAGAAGTGGGTGCAGCGCCAGACCCGCCGCAGTGCGGTGTCGGAGTACTCGTCGGCCAGGCGGTGGTCGTCCTTGAGGACCATCGCCGCCAGGGCGGGAGCCAGCAGGGCCACGTCGGCGACGGCGAGGTTGAGCCCCTTGGCCCCGGTGGGCGGCACGATGTGCGCGGCGTCGCCGGCGAGGAACAGCCGGCCGTGCCGCATCGGCGTCTGCACGAAGGAGCGCATGGGCAGGACGCTCTTGTCGGTGATCGGGCCGGACGTCAGCTCCCAGCCGTCCTGGCCGTGCCCGAGCCGGGTGGCCAGCGCGTCCCAGATCCGGTCGTCGGACCAGTCGTCGACCTCGGTGTCGTTGGGCACCTGCAGGTAGAAGCGCGAGACCGCCTGCGAGCGCATGGAGTGCAGGGCGAACCCGTCGGGATGCCAGGCGTAGATCAGCTCGTCGGTGGACGGCGCGACGTCGGCCAGGATGCCGAACCAGGAGTACGGGTAGACCTTCTCCCACTGCCGGCGTACGTCGGGAGGCACCGTGCCGCGACTCGGGCCGAAGGACCCGTCGCAGCCGGCCACGGCGTCCGCGACGATCCGGCGTTCGCGGCCGTCGGCGTCGGTGAACGTCACCGCCGGATGGTCGGTGTCGAGGTCGTGGAGGGCGGTGTCCGTGACCTCGTAGTGGATCTGCTGGCCGGCCGCGGTCCGCGCGGCGATCAGGTCCTTCTGCACCTCGGTCTGCCCGTACACCCACACCGACCGGCCGGTGAGGTCGACGAAGTCGAGGTGGTGCCGCTCGCCCGGCCACTGCAGGTAGATGCCGCGGTGGGGATCGCCCTCGCGCTCCAGCCGGTCGCCCAGCCCGCACTCTCGCAGCAGGTCGACCGTGGACTGCTCGAGGATGCCGGCGCGGATCCGGGACGCGACGTACTCCTCCGAGCGCGTCTCGACCACGATCGACTCGACGCCGGCGGCGTCGAGCAGGTGGGAGAGCAGCATCCCTGCCGGGCCGGCGCCGACGATGCAGACGGGGGTGCGCAGGTCGGAGTCGGGCATGGGCGGAGTCTCCGGGCTGGCCATGACCGCCGCTACGCGCCGGTTCCGCTGGCCGGAACCGACGCCATCGCCCGGCCGATGCCCCGGGCGGAGACCTGCAGGGCCGCGACGAGCTTGGCCCGGTCCCGCTTCAGGCTGGGTACGACGATCCCGAGCGACGCCACGACGTCCGCCCGCCGGCGGATCGGGACGGCGACCGAGCAGGCGCCCAGGCTCATCTCCTCGACGGTGGTGGCGTAGTCGTCGCGCAGCACGTGCGCCAGCTGGCGCCGGAGCCGACCCGGCTGGGTCACGGTGTACGGCGTGACCCGCGTCAGCTCGGACAGCACCTCGCGCTGGACCGCGGCGGGCGCGTGCGCGAGCAGCACCTTGCCGACGCCGGTCGCGTGCATGGGCAGCCGGGAACCCACGGTGCTCACGATCGGGACCGACGCGTGCCCACGCACCCGGTCGAGGTAGAGCACCTCGGTGCCCTCGCGCACGGCGAGGTGCACGGTCGCCCGGGTCGCGCCGTACAGGTCGTGGAGGTACGGCGACGCGACCTCGACCAGGCCGGCCTGGAGCGGCGCCAGGAGGCCGAGGTCCCAGAGCCGCCGGCCGACGACGTACTGTCCCGCGCCGGTGCGTGACAGGGCGCCCCACTCCGTGAGCTCGGCGACCAGGCGGTGAGCGGTGGGCAGCGGGAGCCCGGCGCGGTCGGCGAGCTCGGTGAGGCTGAGCCGGCGGTGCTCCTCGTCGAACGAGCCGAGCAGGGCGAGCGCCCTGCTGGTCACCGAGGCTCCGGGGGTGGACGAGTTGCCGGCCATGGAGGCCAGTCTTCCACCCACCGGAAGCCCCGCCGGCGCCGCGACTCAGTCGGCGGTGGCCACGTGCGCCGGCACGGTCGCGAGCGCGACCACGGCCAGCACGGCAGCCAGGGTGAACGCGTAGAAGCCCCAGGGATAGGCGATGCCGGCAGTGACCAGGGCGCCGCCGAGCGACGGTCCGACGATGGCGCCGACCCGGCCGACCCCCGCCGCGACCCCGAGAGCGGTGCCGCGGATCTCGGGCGGGTAGAGGTGGCCGACGAACGCGTAGACGAGTACCTGGGCGCTGAACACGAAGATGCCCGCGAGCAGCACCGCGACGTACACCAGGGCCGAGCTCTCCAGCTTGATCGACAGCAGCGCCAGGAACGCCGCTGCGAGCCCGAACCACGCGAGGACGGTGGGCTTGTTGCCCCGGGTGTCCGAGATCTGGCCGGCGACGATCAGGCCGATCACGGCGCCGAGGTTCAGCACCAGGATCAGCGTGGTACCGGCCTGGATGGAGTAGCCCGCCTCGCCCATGATCGTGGGCAGCCAGGTGTTGAGGCCGTAGACCAGCAGCAGACCCATGAAGGACGCGACGCAGACGCCGACGCTGATCCGCAGGTACTGCCCCTGGAAGACCTGTGCGCTGCGTGCGAGCGTGCCCGCGTCGTCCGCGTGTCGTTCGTCGACGCTGCGGAGGTAGGCCTCCGACTCCGGCAGCCTGGCCCACATCACCGGCACCGTGAGCAGGCCCAGGACGCCGCCGACGAAGAACATCGACTCCCAGCCGTAGGCGTCGACCAGCCACAGCGCGAGCAGCGCGGTGAGCACGGCGCCGACGTGGTAGCCGGTCATCATCCGGGTCACGGCCGTGCCTGCCCGTCCGGGCCGTGCATGCTCGCTCATGAACGCCAGGGCGGTCGGCAGGCAGGCGCCCAGTCCGAGGCCGGCCAGGAAGCGGAAGGTGGTGAACTGACCGACGCTCTGCGCGAGGCCGGTCGCGATGGTCAGCACGGAGAACGCGGCCACGCTCGTGATCAGGCTCTTGCGGCGGCCGAACCGGTCGGTGAGCGGTCCGATGGTGACCGCGCCGATGCCCATGCCCACCAGCCCGAGCGTCGACGCGGTGGTGACGGTGGACTCGGTGAAGCCCAGGGCGCCGGTGCCGAGGAGGGTGGGGATGACGACCCCGAGGACGACGAGGTCGAACCCGTCGAGGGCGACCGCGACCCAGCACAGCAGGACCGGCCAGAAGTCGGCCGAGCGGCCGGTGGATGAGTGAGTGACGTCGCCCCGTGGGCCCGACGACGGAAGCTGCGTGGACATTCGTGCGCTCCTTACCGAGAATCGTGCGACGCACGTCGCATCGCCCCACGTCACCATCCTCGCGCTCCCGCCACGACCGGTCGCTTCCGCTGAGCGGAAGTCAGGCGGCGCGGTCGCCGAGCCCCGTCCCTTTACCGTCGTCCGTGTGACCGACACCCTCCACGACGCGCCGACCACGGCCCCTTCCTCGGATGCGGCCGCCTCGACCCAGGCCGAGGTGAGCGAGGAGATCGCCGCCGTCGCGCGCGAGTACGCCGGGTCCCCGGCCGCCGCGGGCGACGGCGAGACGCAGCCACGCCTCGACTACCCGCCGTACCGCAGCAGCGTGCTCCGACACCCCACCAAGGACCTCCGCCATGCCGACCCCGAGGGGATCGAGCTGTGGGCGCCGGTGTTCGGGCATCGCGACGTCGACGCTCTCGAGGCCGACCTCACCATCCAGCACGCCGGCGAGCCCATCGGCGAGCGGATGGTCGTCACCGGCCGGGTCCTCGACGGTGACGGCCGGCCGGTGCGCCGCCAGCTGGTCGAGATCTGGCAGGCCAACGCGGGCGGGCGCTACATCCACAAGCGCGATCAGCACCCAGCCCCGAACGACCCCAACTTCACCGGCGTCGGCCGCTGCCTGACCGACGCCGACGGGGTCTACCGGTTCACGACGATCAAGCCCGGTCCCTACCCGTGGAAGAACCACCGCAACGCGTGGCGGCCGGCGCACATCCACTTCTCGCTGTTCGGCACCGACTTCACCCAGCGGATGATCACCCAGATGTACTTCCCGGGTGACCCGCTGTTCGCCCTCGACCCGATCTACCAGTCGATCACCGACCCCCGGGCGCGCGAGCGACTGGTCGCGACGTACGACCACGACGTCACGCAGCACGAGTGGTCGACCGGGTACCGCTGGGACATCGTGCTCACCGGCAGCCACCGAACGCTGATGGAGGACGACACCGAGGGGGACGACCACTGATGACGCTCGCACCCACTCCGGGCCAGACCGTCGGCCCGTTCTTCGGCTACGCGCTGCCGTTCGACGGCGACTCCGAGCTGGTCCCGCCCGGCACACCCGGCGCGATCCGGCTGCACGGCCAGGTGCTCGACGGCGCCGGCCAGCCGGTCCCCGACGCGCTGATCGAGCTCTGGCAGGTCGACGCGGACGGCGTCGTGTCCCGGGAGCCCGGATCGCTCCGGCGGGACGGCTTCACGTTCACCGGCTGGGGTCGAGCGTCCACCGACAACACCGGCCGCTACACGTTCACGACGGTGGCGCCCGGCGCCTCGGTGCCGGGCGCGGCGCCGTTCTTCGCGGTGACCGTGTTCGCGCGCGGACTGCTCAACCGGCTGTTCACCCGGGCCTACCTCCCCGAGGACACGCGGGCCCTCGACGCCGACCCGCTCCTCGCCTCGCTCGACCGCGACCGCCGCGAGACCCTCGTCGCCCGCCCCGACCAGCACGGGTACGCCTTCGACATCCGGTTGCAAGGTGTGGCCGAGACGGTGTTCCTCAGCTACCCGCGTCACGCAGACTGAGGCCCATGAGCGATCTCCTCTGGCCCGGCGACCACCGGGCCGGCGACCACCTCACGGACGCGTCGTTCCTGCACGCGACGATCGCGGTCGAGGCGGCGTGGCTCGGTGCACTCGTCGACGCCGGCATCGCGCCGGGCGGGGCGCGAGCGGACCTGGCCGGTCTGGTGACCGACGCCGACGCCATCGAGCTCGCCCGCGGCGCGGAGGCGTCGGGCAATCCCGTGGTGCCTCTGGTCGGGCTGCTGCGTGATCGGCTCGGTACGTCGTCGCCGGACGCGGCGCGGTGGCTGCACCGCGGCCTGACCAGCCAGGACGTGGTCGACACCGCGCTCATGCTGGGTGCCCGCGACGCGGTCGGCGCCGTACGCCGTGAGCTGCGCGCACAGGTGCAGGCGCTCGCCGACCTGGTGGAGAGCCACCGGAACACTCCGATGGTCGCCCGCACCCTGACCCAGCACGCGGTCCCGACGACGTTCGGGCTCAAGGCGGCGAAGTGGCTCACCGGCGTCCTCGACGCGTACGACGACGTCGCGGCGCTGGTGTTCCCGGTGCAGGTGGGTGGGGCGGCCGGCACCATGGCCGCTGCCGTCGAGCTGGCAGGCGCGGCGGCCGAGCCGGTGCCGACCGTCACCGACCTCGCCGTCGTCGTGGCCGATCGCCTCGGGCTCACGCCATCGACGCCGTGGCACACCACCCGGACCAGCGTCACCCGCCTGGGCGACGCCGCCGTGCGCTGCACCGACGCCTGGGGGCGCCTGGCCAACGACGTGCTCACCCTGAGCCGGCCCGAGATCGGCGAGCTGTCGGAGGGCTCTGGCGGCGGTTCGTCGACGATGCCGCACAAGGCCAACCCGGCCCTGTCGGTCCAGGTCCGCCGAGCCGCGCTGGCCGCACCCGCGCTCGGGGCGACCCTGCACCTCGCGGCAGCCGAGTCCGTCGACGAGCGCGCCGACGGTGCCTGGCACACGGAGTGGTCGACGCTGCGGACCCTGCTCCGGCGCACGATCGTCGCCGGCTCCCAGACGTCCGACCTGCTGGCCGGGCTCAAGGTGCACACCGACCGGATGGCGACCCGCCTCGCGGACGTGCGCGACGACGTACGTGCCGAGCAGCGAAGCATGGCCGAGCTCGCCGGCACGTCCGCGAGCGGCGACTACCTGGGAGCATCCGACGCGTTCCTCGAGGCGCCCCTTGCGCGGGCCGCCGGCATCCTCGCGAAGGAGACATCGTGACCGTCACCGTCGTCCGGCTCGGCCCGGTGCAGGGGTTGCCCCTGCTCGTGCTCGGCCCCTCGATCGGCACCTCGGCCGAGACCCTCTGGGGCCCGGCTGCCCGGCGCCTGGCCGACTCGTTCGACGTGGTCGGCTGGGACCTTCCCGGCCACGGCGCCAACCCCGACCCCGGCCGGAGCGACCTGCTGGTCGAGCACCTCGCCGCCGACGTGCTGGCGGCGGTCGACACGCTCGGCGCCGGCACGTTCTTCTACGCGGGGGACTCGGTCGGTGGCGCCGTCGGGCTCCAGCTGCTGCTGGACGCGCCCGATCGGGTGAGCGCCGCGACCCTGTTCTGCACAGGCGCGAAGATCGCCGAGGCGGCCGACTGGGACGAGCGGATCGAACAGGTGCGCGCGAGCGGCACCCCGTCCCTGGTCTCGGCATCGGCGACCCGCTGGTTCGCCCCCGGCTTCCTCGAGCGGGAGCCGGTGACGGGCTCTGCCCTGCTGCACGCGCTCAGCGACGCTCGCGACTCCGGGTACGTCGCCGTGTGCCACGCGCTGCGTGAGTTCGACGTACGCGACCGGCTGGGGGAGATCGCGACGCCGGTGCTGGCCGTGGCCGGCGCCCACGACCCGGCCACGCCGCCGGAGAAGCTGCAGGAGATCGCGGACGGCGTGACGCACGGCCGTCTCGTCGTCCTCGCCGACGCCTCGCACGTCGCGCCCGCCGAGCTGCCCGACGAGGCGGCCCGCCTGATCCGCGAGCACAGCCTGGGACCAGCAGGGGAGGACGCATGAGCAAGCACGACGACGGCATGGCCGTGCGGCGGGAGGTGCTCGGCGACGCGCACGTCGACCGCGCCACCGAGGCAGCCACGGACTTCACCCGCGACTTCCAGGAGCTGATCACGGAGTACGCCTGGGGCTCCGTCTGGACCCGCCCCGGGCTCGACCGGCGCAGCCGCTCGCTGATCACCCTGACCGCACTCGTCGCCCGCGGCCACCACGAGGAGCTCGCGATGCACGTGCGAGCGGCGCTGCGCAACGGGCTGACCGTCGACGAGATCAAGGAGTGCCTGTTGCAGACCGCGATCTACTGCGGCGTGCCCGACGCCAACACGGCCTTCCGGGTCGCGCAGCAGGTGCTCGACGAGCAGGACGACGGCGCGCGAGACTGATCAGATGCCGTTCCGGTTCGACTTCAAGACCGCGGCTTCGCGCGACGACGTCTTCCGCGCGTTCACCGACTTCACCGACCAGCGGCTCATCATCTGGAAGAAGACGCTGGTCGCCGAGAAGTACGAGGTCCGGGAGCTCGCCGACGACCACGCCGTCGTCAAGGAGGGCAGTGGGGGCACGAAGATCTGGGTGCTGCTCCGCTACGAATGGACCGCTCCGGATTCGGTGCGCTGGACGCTGCTCGACAGCGACCACTGCGACAGCGGGAGTGGTGACGTCCGGATCACCAGGCTGCCGGACGGCGGGAGCCGGGTGGACGTCGTGATCGACCACGGTGACCCGCGCGGCGCCCGAGGCCGGCTGATCCTCTTCTCCCAGCGCCTACTGGGGCCGGTGGTGTTCCCGCGGATGTGGAAGTCCGCGCTCGACAAGCTCGCCGCCGGGGGCACCTGGCCCTGAGCGTTGAACAAACGTTCGTTCAACGCTCGGACTCACCCCGCGACGAGCGCCGCGCCGGCCCGGGCCCCCACGACCCGGGCCAGCGGGAGGGTCACCTGACGCTGACGTCGACGACCATCCGGTAGATCGCGCCGTTGCCGTCCAGCTCGAGCGTCCGTTCGCCGAGGATGGAGCAGCCGATGTTGTCGACGTCGATGGTCTGCCGGGTCGCGTCCTGCTCGTACAGCCCCACGTCGATCGAGCCCGTGAAGTCCTTGTGGACGGTGCCGAGCGAGTCGTTGCGCATCCAGTCGTCCCACATGTCCCAGGGGCCGTAGTAGCCGCTGTCGCCCAGCTTGATCTTCATCTCGTCCTCACCGTCGTTGTCGTTGAGGTCCCAGGCCGTGACGCTCTCGACGTGCACGTGACAGACGTCGACGGCCTGCGCAGGTACGGCGGTGACCGCGAGGCCGGCTCCGACCAGGCCGGTCGTCGCCGCCGCGAGCATGGCGGCGCGGGTCTTGCGAGTGCGGTTGTGCATGATGTTCTCCTCCGAGGATGGCCGCCGGTGTTGGCGACTCCGGGAGGTTCGCAAGGCGACCTCAGAACGGCGTCACAATGCCGGCGCCACTCACCGGGTTTCGAGGCTCGGCCGGGAACGGCCTCGCACGTCAACCACCGGCGACGAGCGCCGCGATCGTCCCGCCGAGCTCGTACGCCGCATCGAGCTGCTCATCGGTCGGGTCGCCGAGGATCTCCAGGACCTCCGCCGACTGCCGCCAGGGCAGGGCGCCGACGATCGACTGCACGGAGCGGACCGCGCCGGTCGTGTCGTAGCGGCCGTGCACCCAGAGCCCGTACGGCTTCTTGCCACCACCACTGCTCCCGGCCGAGCCGTCGTCGGACAGGGCGCCGCCGGCCTCGAGGAAGATCGAGTCGAAGAAGTGCTTCAGCGCGCCGCTCATGTAGCCGAAGTTCGCGGTCGTGCCGAGCAGATAGCCGTCCGCGCCGAGGACGTCGTCGGCCGTCGCCTCGAGGGCAGGCCTCACCACCACGTCGACCCCCTCGATCGCGTCGTCGTTGGCCCCGGCGACCACGCGCTCGGTGATGGAGCGCACCACGTCGGTCGGGGAGTGGTGGACGATCAGCAGGCGGGGCACGGCTCGATTATCGGGTGCGGCGCAGTCGGCTGCTGAGTACCGTCGACGGGATGTCGTCATTGCAGGAAGCCGTCGACGCCGAGGCCGAGCGGTCCGGCTTCTCCGGCGTGGTCCGGGTCGACGACGGCAGCGGCGTGCAGGTCGAGGCGGCGTACGGGTACGCCGACCGGGCCCAGCAAATCCCGAACCGGGTCGACACCCTGTTCGCGACCGCGAGCGGCGCCAAGGGGTTCACCGCGCTGGCCGTGATGAGCCTGGTCGAGGACGGCGTTCTCGACCTGAGCACGACGGCGCGCTCGCTGCTCGGCGACGACCTGCCGCTGGTCGGCGACGACGTGACGATCGAGCACCTGCTGGCCCACACCTCGGGGATCGGCGACTACCTCGACGAGGACCAGGTCGACGACATCTCCGACTACGTGCTGGCGGTGCCGGTGCACACGCTGGTCGACGGCGGAGAGCTACCTGCCGATCCTCGACGGGCACCCGACCGTCTCCCCAGCGGGCGAGAAGTTCGCCTACAACAACGGCGGCTACGTCCTGCTGGCGATCCTCGCCGAGCGGGCCAGCGGGACGCCGTACCACGATCTCGTCCGTAGCCGCGTCTGCGAGCCCGCCGGCCTGGCCGACACGGCGTTCCTCCGCTCCGACGAGCTGCCCGCGCGGGCGGCTCGCCACTACCTCGCCGCCGACGGCCTGCGCAGCAACGTCCTGCACCTCCCCGTGGTCGGTGTCGGCGACGGCGGCATCTACACCACGGCGGCCGACCTGCACGCCTTCTGGGAGGCCCTGTTCGCCGGGCGGATCGTGCCGACGCCGCGCGTGGCCGAGATGGTGCGCCCGCGCAGCGACTGGCCCGAGGAGAAGAGGCGGTACGGCCTCGGATTCCACCTCGGCGAGACCGACGACGCGGTCTGGCTCGAGGGGTACGACGCCGGGGTGTCGATGATCAGCCAGCGCTGGCCGTCGACAGGTGTCGGCTACACGGTCATCGCCAACTGGTCGGACGGCGCCTGGCCGATCGTCGAGCTGCTCGACGAGCGGCTGGCCGGCTGAGCGGGGACCGCCGTCCTCTAGGCTGGCCGGCACTGTCTCGTGGAACAGGAACCCGGTGCGAGTCCGGGGCGGTTCCGCCACTGTGAACGTTCATCCGCCTGCCGGCGGGTGACGCAGCCAGACACTGGCCACGGGACGTCCGACGACGAGGGGCGAGAACCCCGAGGAGGAACCGTGGCCACCCGCATCGCTCTCCTGTCCACGTCCGACACCGACCTGCTCTCGGCCCGCGCGTCGGGTGCCGGCTGGATCTGGGCGAACCCCACCCGAGCGCTCCCGTGCCCTCGAGTCGGCCGACCTGGTGGTGGTCCGCTTCCTCGGGTCGCCCGACGAGCTCGACGCCTGGCGCGACGCCGTCTTCACTCCGGGCCGGCCCGTGGTGGTCCTCGGCGGCGAGCAGCAGCCGAGCGCCGAGCTGATGGAGCTGTCGACGGTCCCGATCGGAGTGGCGGCGGAGGCGCACCGCTACCTCGCCGAGGGCGGCCCCGAGAACCTGGCGCAGCTGCACGCCTTCCTGTCCGACACGGTGCTGCTCACGGGCGAGGGGTTCGAGGCGCCGGTGGAGATTCCGGCGTGGGGGTATGCCCAGCGGGAGGGTGGCTTCGAGACAGGCGCTAGCGCGCCTTCCTCAACCACCGAGAGGCCACGCGTGGGGGTGCTGTACTACCGCGCCCACGAGTCGAGCGGGAACGCCGCCTTCGCGCACGCGCTCGCCGACGCCGTCGACGCCACGGGCGAGGCGGTCGGCGTACCGATCTTCTCGACGTCGCTGCGCTCGGCGCCCGACGAGCTGTACGCCGCACTCGGCACCCTCGACGCGCTCGTCGTGACGGTGCTCGCCGCCGGTGGTAGCCGTCCCTCGGGAGCCAGCGCCGGCGAGGACGACGAGTCGTGGGACGTCGAGCGGCTGAAGGCGCTCGACATCCCCGTCCTGCAGGGGCTCTGCCTCACCAGCAGCCGCGAGGAGTGGGAGGCCAACGACGACGGTGTCACCCCGCTCGACTCGGCCAACCAGATCGCGATCCCGGAGTTCGACGGGCGGATCATCACCGCGCCGTTCTCGTTCAAGGAGATCGACGCCGACGGCCTCCCGCGGTACGTCGCCGACCCCGAGCGCTGTGCCCGGGTCGCCGGAATCGCCGTCAACCACGCCCGTCTGCGCCACATCCCAACCGGGGAGCGGCGACTCGCGCTGATGCTCTCGGCGTACCCGACCAAGCACTCGCGCGTCGGCAACGCCGTCGGCCTGGACACCCCGGTGTCCACGATCCGGCTGCTGCGCCGCCTGCGTGACGCGGGCTACGACCTCGGCGCGCCCGGCGCGATCCCCGGGCTCGAGCTCGACGATGACACGGAGGCCGGCGACGCGCTGATCCACGCGCTGATCGCCGCGGGCGGTCAGGACGAGGAGTGGCTCACGTCCGCGCAGCTCAACGAGAGCCACGTGCGGATCGGCGTCGACGACTACCGGCGCTGGACCGCCGACCTGCCGGCCGCCCTCATGGACGGGATCACCGAGGCCTGGGGCGAGGCACCGGGCCGGCTCTTCGTCAACGACAGCGACGAGATCGTGCTGGCCACGATCCAGGCCGGCAACGTGGTGCTCCTGATCCAGCCTCCGCGCGGGTTCGGCGAGAACCCGGTCGCGATCTACCACGACCCCGACCTCGCCCCGAGCCACCACTACCTGGCGGCGTACCGCTGGCTGGAGCGAGGGCTTCGGCGCCCACGCCGTCGTCCACCTCGGCAAGCACGGGTCGATGGAGTGGCTCCCCGGCAAGAACGCCGCGCTGTCGGCCGCGTGCGCCACCGATGCGGCGATCGGCAACCTGCCGCTGGTCTACCCGTTCCTCGTCAACGACCCCGGCGAGGGTGCGCAGGCCAAGCGGCGCGCGCACGCGACGATCGTCGACCACCTGGTGCCGCCGATGGCACGGGCCGAGTCGTACGGCGACATCGCGCGGCTGGAGCAGCTCCTCGACGAGCACGCCAACATCGCCGCGATGGACCCGGCCAAGCTGCCCGCCATCCGCGGCGAGATCTGGCAGCTCATGCACGCCGCCGAGATGCATCGCGACCTCGGCCTGGACGAACGCCCCGGGGACGACGACTTCGACGACTTCATCCTCCACGTCGACGGCTGGCTGTGCGAGATCAAGGACGCCCAGATCCGCGACGGCCTCCACGTGCTCGGGCAGGCGCCGGCCGGCGAGGCACGGGTCAACCTGGTCCTCGCGATCCTGCGGGCCGCGCAGGTGTGGGGCGGCGAGACCGCGGCGGTGCCGGGGCTGCGCTCCGCGCTGGGCCTGAAGGAGGGCGCCGAGGCAAGCACGGCCGTCGACCAGATCGAGCAGCAGGCGCGCGAGCTGGTGCAGCGCATGGAGGACGCCGGCTGGGACGCCGACGCCGCCTCGTCGCTGCACGACGACCCCGAGGTCCAGCGGGTGCTGCGGTTCGCCGCCACCCAGGTGGTCCCGCGGCTGGCGCGCACGACCGACGAGCTCGACGCCGTGCTGCACGCGCTGGACGGCGGGTTCGTGCCGGCCGGCCCGTCGGGGTCGCCGCTGCGCGGACTGGTCAACGTGCTGCCGACCGGCCGCAACTTCTACACCGTCGACCCACGGGCGGTCCCGTCCCGGCTGGCCTGGCAGACCGGCGAGGCGATGGCCGACTCGCTGGTGCAGCGGTACGTCGACGAGACCGGCTCGTACCCCGAGTCGGTCGGCCTCTCGGTGTGGGGGACCAGCGCCATGCGCACCTCCGGCGACGACATCGCCGAGGTGCTCGCGCTCCTGGGTGTCCGGCCGGAGTGGGACGAGGCGTCGCGCCGGGTCAGCGACCTGCGCGTCGTACCCCTGGCGGACCTCGGCCGTCCCCGGATCGACGTGACCGTGCGGATCTCCGGGTTCTTCCGCGACGCCTTCCCGCACGTGGTCGCGATGCTCGACGACGCCGTACGCCTCGTCGCCGGACTCGACGAGCCGCTCGACCGCAACTTCGTGCGCGCCCACGCCCAGGCCGACCTCGCCGAGCACGGCGACGAGCGCCGGGCGACGACCCGCGTGTTCGGCTCCAAGCCGGGGTCGTACGGCGCGGGCATCCTGCAGGCTGTCGAGTCCGGGTCGTGGCGCGACGACAACGACCTGGCCGAGGTCTACACCGCCTGGGGCGGCTTCGCCTACGGCCGCGGGCTGGACGGCGCTCCCGCCGCCGACGACATGCGCGCCAACTACCGCCGGATCAAGGTCGCGGCCAAGAACGTCGACACCCGCGAGCACGACATCGCCGACTCCGACGACTACTTCCAGTACCACGGCGGGATGGTGGCCACCGTCCGCGCGCTCACCGGCGCCGACCCCCGGGCGTACGTCGGCGACTCGACGTCCCCCGACGCCGTGCGCACCCGCACCCTGCAGGAGGAGACCAACCGGGTGTTCCGGGCCCGCGTGGTCAACCCGCGGTGGATCGGGGCGATGCAGCGGCACGGGTACAAGGGCGCGTTCGAGCTGGCCGCGACCGTCGACTACCTGTTCGGGTTCGACGCGACCACCGGCGTCGTCCACGACTGGATGTACGAGAGCCTGGCGAAGGAGTACGTCCTCGACGAGACCAACCAGGAGTTCATGAAGCGCTCGAACCCGTGGGCGCTGCGCGGGATCGTCGAGCGGCTGCACGAGGCGGCCGAGCGCGGGCTCTGGGAGTCGCCCGACGCGGACCTGCTGGCGCAGATGCAGCAGGTGTACCTCGACCTCGAGGGCGACCTGGAGGACCGATGAGAGTCCGCATCGTCGGGATCGGGATGGGGCCGCACCAGGTGACGCCCGAGGCCGCGGACGCCCTCCGCGGTGCCGACTACGTGATCGCCGCGGAGAAGCGTGACGGTGACGCGCTGCTGGCGATCCGGCGCGAGATCGCCGACGCGTTCGGTGTGCCGGTGGTGGCGGTGCCCGATCCTGCGCGCGACCGCGAGCCGGTCGGCGACGGCGGCTACACCGGGGCGGTCGCCGGCTGGCACGCTGCCCGGGTAGCGGCGTACGAGCAGGTGCTCGCGGAGCGGCAGGGCACCGCCGCCTTCCTGGTCTGGGGCGACCCGGCGTTCTACGACTCGACGATCCGGATCGTCGAGGCGATCGCGGAGCGCGGTGTGGTCGAGGTGGAGTACGACGTCGTGCCGGGCATCAGCGCGCTCCAGCTGCTCGCCGCGCGCCACCGCATCGTGCTCCACGACGTCGGTCAGCCCCTGCACGTCACCACCGGCCGGCGACTGCGCGAGGCGGTCGAGCAGGGGCAGGACAACATCGCGGTCATGCTCAACCGGTCGCTCGACCTCGACGGGCTGGAGGACTGGTCGATCTGGTGGGGGGCCAACCTGGGCCGGCCCGAGGAGGAGCTCGCCGCCGGAGGCGTGGGCGACGTGCGCGACCAGATCGAGGCCGCCCGGGAGCGGATCCGGGACGCCGTCGGCTGGGTGCTCGACATCTTCGTGGTGCGGGGTCCCGGTGGTTGAGGAGGTCGCGCAGCGACCGCCCTTCGAGACGGTTGCTGCACAACCTCCTCAGGAACCATCTCGAAACCCCGGCCTCCTCGTCGCCGGCACCACGTCCGACGCCGGCAAGAGCGTGGTGACGACGGGCCTGTGCCGCGCGTTCGCCCGGCGCGGGGTCAAGGTGGCGCCGTTCAAGGCCCAGAACATGTCCAACAACTCGATGGTGTGCGCGGGCCCCGACGGTGCCGCCGCCGAGATCGGCCGGGCCCAGTGGGTGCAGGCCGTGGCCGCCCGGGCCGAGCCGGAGCCGGCGATGAACCCGGTGCTGCTCAAGCCCGGCAGCGACCGACGCAGCCACGTCGTCGTGATGGGGCGACCAGCCGGCGAGGTCTCGGCCCGCGACTTCGTCGACGGCCGGCGCCACCTCGAGCGGGCGGCGTACGACGCGTTCGACGACCTGTCCTCGCGCTACGACCTGGTCGTCGCCGAAGGGGCGGGCAGCCCGGCCGAGATCAACCTGCGGGCCAGCGACTACGTGAACCTCGGACTGGCCCGGCACGCGGACCTGCCGGTCGTGGTGGTCGGCGACATCGACCGCGGCGGGGTGTTCGCCGCGTTCTACGGCACCGTCGCGTTGCTCGAGCCGGCCGACCAGCGGCTGGTGGCGGGGTTCGTGGTCAACAAGTTCCGCGGTGACGTGTCGCTGCTCGAGCCGGGTCTCGACGAGCTGGAGCGGCTCACCGGCCGGCAGGTGTACGGCGTCCTGCCCTGGCACCCGGATGTCTGGCTGGACTCCGAGGACGCCCTCGACCTCGAGGGCCGGCGGGCGGTGGCGGACGCGTCCGCCCGGAAGGTCGCCGTGGTGCGGTTCCCACGGATCAGCAACTTCACCGACGTCGATGCCCTGGGGCTGGAGCCCGCGCTCGACGTGGTGTTCGCGGCGGCGCCGCGCGACCTGTCCGACGCCGACCTGGTGGTGCTGCCCGGGACCCGCGCGACGCTGGCCGACCTGGCCTGGCTGCGCGAGCGCGGCCTCGACCGGGCGATCCGCGCCCACGCGGCCGCCGGACGTCCGGTGCTCGGCATCTGCGGCGGCTGCCAGATGCTCGGCCGCACCGTCGCCGACCCGCACGGCGTGGAGGGCGAGCCAGGCTCCGTGGTCGACGGGCTGGGGCTGCTCGACCTGACGACCGAGTTCACGCCCGAGAAGGTGCTCCGCGTCCACGAGCCGGCCGGTTACGAGATCCATCACGGCCGGGTCAGCGGCGAGCTCCGGCAGGGGAGCGTCACGGGCACGATGGTGCACGGCTCGCTCGAGGACGACGCCCACCGGTCGGCGTACCTCGTCCGAGGCGCTCGGCGTCTCGTCCGCCGCGTCGTTCCCGGCCGCCCGTGAGCGACGGCTCGACCTGCTCGCCGACCTGGTCGAGGAGCACCTCGACGTCGACGCGCTGCACGCGCTGGCGACCGACGGCGCGCCCGCGTCCCTGCCGCTGCTCGCGCCGGGGGTCGACCGGTGAGGGTGCTGCTGCTCGGCGGTACGTCGGAGGCGCGGGCGCTCGCCGGCGTGCTGGTGGAGCGTGACGTCGACGTGGTCTCCTCGCTCGCCGGCCGGGTCGCCCGGCCCCGGCTGCCGGTCGGGCCGGTGCGCGTCGGTGGCTTCGGGGGAGTGGCCGGGCTGAGGGCGTACCTCCGCGACGAGCGGGTCGGCTGCGTCGTCGATGCCACGCACCCGTTCTCGGAGCAGATGTCCGCGCACGCGGCCGAGGCGTGCGCGGCCGAGGGTGTCCCGCTGCTCCGGCTCGAGCGACCGGGCTGGTCCGCGGCCCCGGGGGCCGACGGCTGGCACTGGGTCGACGACCACGACGCGGCCGCGGCGACCGCGTCGACCCTCGGCGAGCGGCCGTTCCTGACCGTCGGTCGGCAGGCGATCCCCAGGTTCGCGCGCGTGCTCGGGGACCGGCCGGTCCTGGCCCGCGTCGTCGACGAACCCGACGACCCCGTCCCGTCGACGTGGCGGCTGCTGCTCAGCCGCGGGCCCTACCTGCTCGACGACGAGCTCGCGCTGATGCGCGACCACTCCGTCGACGTCCTGGTCACCAAGGACTCCGGCGGCGAGTACACCTGGCCGAAGATGCAGGCTGCCGCCGAGCTCGGCGTCCCGGTCGTCGTCGTACGCCGCTCCGCCCCGCCGCGAGGGGTGCCGACGGTCAGCTCGGTCGACGCCGCCGCCGACTGGGTCGCAGCGCGATGAGCACCGCCACGGCGGCAGCCGCCCGCCCGACCCGCCCTGCCAGCTCGATGGCGCGGGAGATGTCGTGCTGACCCGGCGGCCGCCCGTCCCCGAGCACGGGCCGCTGCTCGACGCGGCCGGCGTACACGGTGGTGCCGCCGAGGCGTACGCCCAGCGCGCCCGCGAACGCCGCCTCGACCGGCCCGGCGTTCGGGCTCGGGTGCCGGCCCGCGTCCCGTCGCCAGGCATGTCGGGCGGCGGCGGGATCGCCCCCGAGCAGGGTCGCGAGCGCGGCCGTCAGGCGCGAGCCGGGCAGGTTGAGCAGGTCGTCGAGGCGGGCGGCGGCCCAGCCGAAGCGCTCGTAGCGGGGGCTGCGGTGGCCGATCATCGCGTCCAGCGTGTTGGCGGCGCGGTACCCGAGCAGCCCGGGCACGCCTGCCAGTGCGCCGCACACGAGGGGAGCGACCACGGCGTCGGAGGTGTTCTCGGCCAGCGACTCGATGGCGGCGCGCGCGACCTCCGCCTCGTCGAGTCGCGTCGTGTCGCGGCCGACCAGGTGGGTCAGCCGCTCCCGCGCCTCGTCGAGCCGTCCGGCGGCCAGCAGGTCGGCGACGGCCGCTGCCTCGCGCTCCAGCGAACGGCCGCCGAGGACCGCCCAGGTCGCGGCCGCCGTGACCAGGGTGCGGGGGCCGCGCTCGGCGACGACGCCGATCGCGACCGCGGCCCCGACCAGCAGCGCCACGTGGGCCACACCGGGTCCGCGGCGATCGGCGTACGTCGTCCGCTCGAGCGCCGTCGCCGCCCGGCCGAAGCCCGCCACCGGGTGCCAGCGGGCCGGGTCGCCGAGCACGCGGTCGGCGGCGAACCCGAGCGCGAGCCCCAGCGCCCTGCTCACGGGAGGTCCCGATGAAGATCCTGGTCACGGGCGGCGTGCGGTCCGGGAAGTCGACGCACGCCGAGTCGCTGCTGGCCGGCGAGCCGACGGTCACGTACGTCGCTCCCGGGCCGACGGCCGAGGAGGACCCGGACCCCGACTGGGCCGCGCGGATCGCCGCGCACCGCGCGCGTCGGCCGCCGGGCTGGCGCACCGTCGAGACCCGCGACCTCGCGGAGGCGCTCGACGGCGCGCCGGACGCCGTCCTCGTCGACTGCCTCGGCACCTGGCTCGCCGCCGTCATCGACGCGGAGTCGGCCTGGGACCTGCCCAGCCAGGAGGTCCACGAGCTGGTCGGCGCGCGTCTCGACGCGCTGGCGAGCGCACTGGACGCGACCGCGGCCAGCGTCGTGCTGGTGACCAACGAGGTCGGGCTCGGCGTCGTGCCGGAGCACCGGTCGGGACGGCTGTTCCGCGACCTGCTCGGCGTGGTCAACCAGCGGGTGGCCGCGGTGTGCGACGAGGTCCACCTCGTCGTCGCCGGTCGCGTGCTGCGCCTCTAGACACGTGGCGGGGCTCACCCTGCCGCCAGCAGCAGGGTCGCGAACGAGAGCTCGATCGCCGCGCCGTACACGTCCCCGGTGACGCCGCCGAACCTGCGCACCGCCCGGCGGACGAGGACCAGCACGACCACGACCGCCACGGCGCAGCCCGCGACCATCCGGACCGGGTCGAACCCCGCCCAGCCGGACAGGGCGGCGAGTGCGGCGGTGGCGACCAGCCAGCTCACGACGGTCGCGGCGACCGGCACGGTGCCGGCGTACCCGACCCCGAGCCCGTCGGCGCGCGCGGCCGGGACCCCGCGGGCGCACGTGATCGCGAGCGCGCACCGGGATCCGCAGACCGCCGCGCCGGCGACCACGACACCCGCGGTGCTGGCCAGGAGCGGGGTCAGCGCGGCGGCCTGGACCCCGAGCACCACCACGGTGGCGACCACGCCGGCCGGGCCCGACGTACCGGACTTCATGACGGAAAGCGAACGTTCCTTCTGGTACGACGCGGTGAGCCCGTCGGCGACGTCGGACAGGCCGTCCCAGTGCAGCGCGCGGCTGCCCGCGGCGAGCACCCCGAGCGCGACGAACGCCACCGCGAGCGGGGCCAGGTCGAGCAGCCGGCCGAGCTCGCCGACCGCGACGACGGCGGCGGCGAGCGGCAGCACGGCCAGGGGTGCGAGCAGCATCGCCGCCCGGCTGGTCGAGCGGTCGACGGTGGTGGGCGCGGGCACGGGGACGGCCGTCAGCGTCCCGACCGCCAGCCGGAACGCCTGGATCATCGGGGGGTGGTCATCCGGGCGTGATCTCCGAGAGGAGCGCGACGTCGCGCAGCAGCGTCACCGCGCTGCGCAGCACCGGCACCGCGGCGACGGCGCCGCTGCCCTCGCCGAGGCGCATGTTCAGGTCGAGGATCGGCTCGAGCCCGAGCTTGGACAGCGCGAACGCCTGCGCGGGCTCGGTGGACCGGTGCCCGGCGGTGAACCAGTTGGCCGCGCCGGGCGCGAGGCGTTCGGCGGTCAGCGCGCACGCCACGGACATCAGCCCGTCGAGCAGCACCGGTACGCCGGCCTCGGCGGCGGTCGCGAGGTAGCCGGTGGCGGCCGCGAGGTCGGCGCTGCCGAGCGCGCTCAGGGTCTCGACCGGGTCGTCGGCGCGGCTGCCGACGCGGTGCAGCGCCTTCTCGACGACGCGGGTCTTGCGGGCCATCGCGATGTCGTCGATGCCGGTGCCGCGGCCGGTCACCTCGCTCGCCGGGAGGCCCAGCCCGGCGGCGACCATCGCGGCCGCGGCAGTGGTGTTCCCGATGCCCATGTCGCCACTGATCAGCAGCTGTGCGCCGCCGGCGATCTCGTCCAGGGCCACGGCCGAACCGGCCGCGAGCGCCTTGCGGGTGTCCATCGAGCACATGGCGTCCTCGATGTGGATCGGCCGGGTGCCGCGCCGTACCTTGAACCGCCGCACCGCGGCCGGGACATCGGCCAGGTCGTCGTCGACCCCGAGGTCGAGCACGCGCACCCGGACGCCGTGGGCCCGGGCCAGCGCCGACACCGCCGCCTTCCCGGAGAGGAACGTGCGGACCATCGCCGCGGTGATCGCGGGCGGGTACGCCGAGACGCCGTGCGCCGCCACGCCGTGGTCGCCGGCGAAGATGACGAGGCGGACGTCACGGAGCTCCGGGGGCGGCACCCGACCGGTGGTCGCCGCCAGCCACACGGCCAGCTCGCCGAGGCGCCCGAGCGCCCCGGGCGGTGTGGCCAGACCGTTCAGCCGTTGCCGGGCCCGAGCGGCAACGTCAGTGGATGGCGGCGTGATCACAGGGTGGCGGCCAGCTCTCTGCGGCGCAGGGCAGCATCCTCGGCCCGGAACAGCCTGCCGACCAGGCCGGTGAGCACGAACCCGATGACCGCCCACATGGTGGCCAGCGTGAAGAGCGACGCGCGCCGGAAGTACCAGAGCGTGTCGGCCGGGAAGTCGCCCACTTCGTTGACGGTCGGCATCAGCAGTCCAACGATCGTCACGACCACGAGGTACGCCGCAACACCGGCCAGCACGGCGACGTACCCGCCGTACCTCCGCGCGAGGCGGGACCCGAGGGCCACGGCCAGCGCGGCAGCGGCGACGGACACCAGGAGGAACACGAAGTACTCGGTGGTGCGGTTGCCGATGGTGTCGGGGTTGCCGACGGCGGGTGGCGTGGCGGGGTACTTCAGGAACGGCACCAGTCCGACGGCGACGAACCCGACGACGGCGACCAGCGCCGTCGACTGGCCCGGCCCGAGGCGGCCGATCCGGCCGAGCACGGACGCTGCGACCAGGCCGACGAGTCCGCCGAGGGCGACGCCGACGGAGAGGGTGGCGGTCAGCAGGCCCCAGGTGCGCTGGTTGGCGCGGGTGACAACCGTTCCTTCCTCTTCCTCGGCGTGGCTGTGGTCGGGGGTGGCGGCCTCGGTCTCGGTGGACGCGGCTTCTTCGAGAGCGATGGCGCGCTCGACGTGGGGCTCGCCGACCTGGTGGGAGACGAGGAAGGCGGCGAAGCCGGCGATCAGGCCGGCCAGCAGCCCGCGGACGAGGAATGCTCGTGCGGTCATGTGCGTGCCGCCGCTCAGTGGCAGGGGAAGCCGAGCAGGTGCCGTCCGTCGTGGACCCACTCGTGGATCGCGTTGCCGGACGGGATGGAGACGGCGCCCTGGTCGGCGCTGATGAAGAACAGCGCCAGGAGCGAGAGCAGGCCGAAGAAGAGCGCCCACGGGGCGATCTCGGCGAGGGGGATCGAGGGGACCTCGACCTGGGGGGTGGTGGGTGCGGCAGACGACTGCGACATGTGTCCTCCTCAGGGATACCTGCGTCCCTGTTCGATGGGGAAAAGGACGGACACTCGGGTCTGACTCCACCACCCCGTCAGCTGCCTGATCGGCAGCTCGCGGGGCGGTGTCACAGTAGCGCGACTGTGCCGGAATCCCACCGGCTTCCTCGTGCCCGCGGACGTCACTCTAGGGCAGAGTGCGTCGCCGGCGACAGGGTGTCCGCAGGGTCATCGGGCGCGGCGGTAGTGGACCGCGACCGCCCCGTGGGAGAGCGTCGTCGAGGACTCCAACGACCACGCTGTCGAGACGCCGTCGGGGAGGAGCCGGAGGCCGCCGCCGAGCACGACGGGGACGACGGCGAGGTGCAGGTCGTCGAGCTGGTCCTCGCGCATCAGGCCCTGGATCACCGACGCGCTGTTGATCACGAGCACGTCCGTGCCGTCCTCGGAGCGCAGGGTGTCGACGGCGGTCGGCAGGTCGCGGAAGATGCGCGAGTTCTCCCAGGGCGCCTCGGTCAGGGTCGTGGAGACCACGGCCTTGTCGACCTCGTTCAGCCAGGTGCCGAGGGCGCGGGTCCGCTGGTCGGTGGCCGGGTCGGCGGTGATGCCGGGCCAGACGCTGTGGAAGCCCTCGTAGTTGGTACGGCCCATCAGCGCCGTCGAGCAGCCGCGCCAGATGCCCTCGAAGTGGGCGGCGTTCGACTCCTGGCCGGCGTGCTCGTACAGCCACGTGTCCTCGGCCGTTCCGCCCGGCCCCGAGGAGTAGCCATCGATGGAGACACTGCACTGGGCCCGGATCCTTCGTGTGGTGTCAGTCATGCACGTACGGACCGGTGGGGCCGGCTCGATTCATCGATGGACGCCCCGATGGCCGCCGCCAACCGGTCGGTCAGGTCGGGTGGGCGGACCGCGATCCGGACCCACTCCGGGCCGAGTCCCGGGAACGTGTCGGCACGGCGTACGGCGATCCCGCTGGCGCGCAGGGCCGCGTGCACGCCGGGTCCGACCTCGGCCAGGACGAACGACGCGTTGGACGGGACGTGGCGGATGCCGATGTCGGTCAGGCGGTCCTCGAGGTGCCGGCGCCACCGCGTGATGGTCTGCGCGCGGCGGGTGGACTCGGCGTCGGCTTCGGGGGTCGCGCAGGCGGCCAGGGCCGCAGCTGCCGGCGCCGACACCGACCATGGCGTCTGGGCGCGGCGCAGCTCGGCGACGAGGTCGGCGGCGGCCAGCAGGTAGCCCGCCCTGATGCCGGGGATGCCCCAGTGCTTGGTCAGGCTGCGCAGGACGACGAGACCGGGTGCCGCGGATCCGGCCAGGGACTGGCGCTCGCCGGGCACGGCGTCGATGAACGCCTCGTCGACGACGACCAGCCGTCCCGCGCGGACCAGTCCGGCGATCGTGTCGGCCGGATGGAGGACGCCGGTCGGGTTGGTCGGGTTCCCGACCACCACGAGGTCAGCGTCGTCCGGGATCGAGCTCGGATCGAACGCGAAGTCGCCGTCCGGGTCGCAGCGCACCTCCGTGACCTGGCGTCCGGCCTGCTCGAGCGCGGCGTGCGGCTCGGTGAACTGGGGGTGCACGACGACCGGTCGCCGCCACGGCCGGAGCCGGGCGACGAGGGTGAACGCCTCGGCGGCGCCGGCGGTCGCCAGCACCTCGTCGGCCGGCCGGCCGTGGACGGCGGCGACCGCTGCCTCGGCGTACGTCGGGCTGGGGTAGCGGCCGATCCGGTCGAGGCTGTCGCGCAGGGCGCGGTCCAGCCAGGGCGGGGGCGGACCCGGGAACACGTTGACGGCGAAGTCGAGGAGCCCGTCGGTGGCCTCGGCGTCGCCGTGGTGCCGGAGGGGGCTCTGGAGTGGGTCAGCCATGGGCATGGACCGCGTCGGCGAACCGCTGGGCGAGGTGCGGGTGTCCGGCCCAGTGGGTGTGGAGGTAGGACGCGTGCAGGGTCGGCGAGGTGTGTCCGACGGACTCACCGTCGACGGACCAGGCCGGCTCCTTGCCGGCCTGCGGGTCGACGCGCGTCCGGTGGAACTCGTGCCCGGTCACCTGCTCGCCGGCCCGCGTGAGCAGGTTGTCGGTGGTCGCCCTCATCGTGGGGTAGCGCAGGGTCAGGCGCTCGGTCATCGCGGCCGTCGCGTCGACCGCACCGACCATGGGGGAGGAGTCCAGTGACGAGCACAGGTACAACAGGCCGGCGCACTCGGCGACGGTCGGCACCCCGGCAGCGACCGCCGCCTTGAGCTCACGCCGGAGCGACTCGTTGGCCGTGAGGTCCGCGGCGTGCACCTCGGGGAAGCCACCACCCAGGTAGATGCCGGCGGTGCCCTCGGGCAGGCCGGGGTCCGTGAGCGGGTCGAAGGGCACCACGTCGCAGCCTGCGGCGCGGAGCAGCTCCTCGGTCTCGGTGTAGCGGAACGTGAACACCCGGCCGCCGGCCATCGCCACCACGGGGCGACCAACGCCGGTCGAGCCTGTCGAGACCATCTCGTGCCGCGGGTCCCAGGGCGCCTCGTGCAGGGTCGGGGCGGATCGGGCGATCTCGAGCACCCGCTCCAGGTCGACGTGCTCGGCGACGAGGTCGGCGAGGTGGTCGAGTGCGTGCTCGGCCTGGTCGCGTTCGGCGGCCGGCACCAGCCCCAGATGGCGCGAGGGGACGGTGAGCCGGTCGTCGCGACCGAGCGTGCCGAGCACGGGCAGGTCGATCGACTCGGCGACCTCGGCGGCGTGCCGGGGTGAGCCGGCCCGGTTGAGGATCACGCCGGCGACCTGGGTGTCGGGGGAGTACGTCGCCATGCCGTGCACGACCGCGCCCACGGAGCGTGAGGACCGCGAGACGTCGACGACGAGGACGACCGGGCTGCGGGTCAGCTGTGCCACGTGTGCGGTGGAGGCGAACCCGCGCGCGCCGACCTTGCCGTCGTACAGGCCCATGACGCCCTCGATGACGGCGACCTCGGCGTCGGCCGCGCCGTGGAGCAGCAGCGGCACCACCCGGTCCTCACCGACCAGGTGGGGGTCGAGGTTGCGACCCGGACGGCCGCACGCGAGGGCGTGGTAGCCCGGATCGATGTAGTCGGGGCCGACCTTGTGCCCGCTGACCACCAGCCCGCTGCTACGGCGCAGGGCGGCCATCAGGCCGACGGAGACCGTGGTCTTCCCCTGGCCGGTGGCGGGGGCGGCGACGACGATCCGGGGCAGGCTCACCACTCGATGCCTCGCTGGCCCTTCTGACCGGCGTCCATCGGGTGCTTGACCTTGGTCATCTCGGTGACCAGGTCGGCCGCCTCGACCAGCCGTGGGTCGGCGCGACGTCCGGTGACGACGACGTGCTGGCGTCCCGTGCGCTGGGTCAGCGTCTCGACCACGTCGTCGACGTCGACCCAGCCCCACTGGATCGGGTAGGTGAACTCGTCGAGCACGAGCAGGTCGTGGGTCTCGGCGGCGAGCCGTCGCTTGATCTCGGCCCAGCCCTCGGCGGCTTCGGCGGCGTGGTCGTCGGCGTCGCCGGTCTTGCGCGACCACGACCAGCCGGCGCCCATCTTGTGCCACTCGACGGGGCCGCCCTCGCCGGTCTCGTCGTGCAGTGCGCCGAGCCGCTCGAGCACGGCCTGTTCGCCGATCCGCCACTTGGCGGACTTCACGAACTGGAAGACGCCGATGTTCCAGCCCTGGTTCCAGGCCCGGATGGCCAGGCCGAACGCCGCGGTCGACTTCCCCTTGCCGTCGCCGGTGTGCACCATCAGCAGCGGCCGGTTGCGCCGCTGGCGGGTGGTGAGCCCGTCGTCGGGGACGACGAGGGGCTGTCCCTGCGGCATCAGGCGACCCGACCGTGCACGGCGTCGGTGAGCGCGCCGGCACTCACCTCCGCGACCGGCACGTGCTCGGCGCGCAGGTGCTCGGCCAGCACGCCGGCCAGCCCGAGCCGGAACGGCCCGCTCTCGCAGTCGACCACCAGGCTGCCCACGCCGGCGGACGCGAGCAGCTCCGCGGCCTTGCGCGAGCGCACCACCGGGTCGGCCCCCGAGGTGGCGCGGCCGTCGGTGACGACGACGAGCAGCGGACGGCGTCGCGGGTCGCGGACCCGTTCGAGCTCGAGGATCCGGGCGGCCTCGAGCAGGCCCTCGGCCAGCGGGGTGCGCCCGCCTGCGGGGAGGTCCTGCAGCCGGGTGGCCGCGATGTCGACCGAGTGCGTCGGCGGGAGGGCCAGCTCGGCGCGCTCGCCGCGGAAGGTCACCAGGCCGACCTTGTCGCGGCGCTGGTAGGCGTCGAGCAGCAGCGACAGGATCGCGGTCTTCACCTGCTCCATCCGCTTGCGGGCGGCCATCGACCCGGACGCGTCGACGCAGAACAGGATCAGGTTCGCCTCCTGCCCTTCTCGCGTCGCGACCCGCAGGTCCTCGGGGCGGAACGCGAGGCCGCCCGACGTACGCCCGCGTGCCCGCTGGTGCGGCGCCGCCGCCCGGATCGTCTCCACGAGGTGGATCGGGCCGTGCCGGCCGGTCCGGGCGCCGACGCGGCGACCGTTCTCGGTGACCGCGCGGCTGCGTCTCCCGGCCTCGCCCTCGCCGGTCCCGCGCACGGTGAACAGCCGCGGCCGGTACGGCGTCCCGGCGCCGACCGTGCTGGAGTCCTCGCTGTGGGGGTGGTTTCGAGACGGTTGCTGCGCAACCTCCTCAACCACCGAGCTGTCGGTGGTTGAGGAAGGCGCGCTAGCGCCTGTCTCGAAACCACCATCCGACTCGCCTTCGCCCTCGTCGTCGCCCGGTCCCTCGGGTGGCGGCGGGTCGGGGAGCTCGTCACCGAGGATCTGGTCGAGCAGGTCCTCGTCGAGCCCGGGCGCGTCGAACGGGTTGCGCCGGCGCCGATGGGGCAGCGCGAGCAGGGCGGCCATCCGGATGTCCTCGCGGACGACCGTCGAGCGCTCCTGCCACGCGGCGTGCGCGACGGCGGCGCGGGCGGTGACGATGTCGGCCCGCATGCCGTCGACCTCGAAGGCAGCACACACCTCGGCGATCTTCAGCAGGGCGGCATCGGACAGCTCGACGTGCCCGACCAGCTTCTGGGCGGCGAGGATCCGGTCGGTGAGAGCGCGCTCGGCCTCGGCGTACCTGGCGACGAACGCGTCCGGGTCGGCGTCGAACGCCATCCGGCGCCGCACCACCTCGACCCGCAGGGCCGGGTCGGAGGGCGCGGCGACCTCGACGGTCAGACCGAACCGGTCGAGGAGCTGCGGCCGGAGCTCGCCCTCCTCGGGGTTCATGGTGCCGACCAGCACGAACCGGGCGGCGTGCTCGACCGAGACGCCGTCGCGCTCGACGGTGGAGCGGCCCATGGCGGCCGCGTCCAGCAGGAGGTCGACGAGGTGGTCGTGCAGCAGGTTGACCTCGTCGACGTACAGGATCCCGCGGTGGGCCCGGGCCAGCAGCCCGGGCTCGAACTCCGCCTTGCCCTCCGAGAGCGCACGCTCGAGGTGCAGCGAACCGAGCACCCGGTCCTCGGTGGCGCCGACGGGCAGCTCCACCAGGCGCACCGGCCGGATCTCGGTCTCGGCGCCCGCCCCGAACGGCCCGTCGGGCGAGAGCGGCGCCTGGTCGCGCGGATCGCTGGAGAACCGGTCGCCGGTGATCACCTCGATCGGCGGGAGTACGGCGGCCAGGGCGCGGACGATGGTCGACTTCGCCGTCCCCTTCTGGCCGCGGACGAGGACGCCGCCGACCTCGGGGGAGATGGTGGTGAGGACCAGGGCCAGTGCCATCCGGTCCATCGGGCCGTCGGATCCGACGACGGCGCTGAAAGGAAACTGCTGTGGCATGTGGGGCTCCCGCTCGCTCTGCCATCGGACACCGACCGGGTCCGGTCGATGTGAGGCGCGAGGCCGGTCTTCGGACTTCTCGGCTCACCACCAGGGGTGGGGCCGGGTCACCGCAGCGGGCCCTGTGCCGGAGTCTCACCGGCTTCCCAGATTCTCCCGTCGGGTCGGCGTCACGCACCGACTCTCGGGGCACCTCGTGCCTTCGGCGTCAGGCTAGCGGCTCGACCGCCGTCCGCACCCAGTGGTCCACCTGACGCGGGGACCGGAGCCGGACGACGGTGAGGTCGGGATTCTCAGCGGCCGCGACCGGCACCCGCTCGGCCAGCAGGTGGCGGGTGCGGATCGCCCAGCGGATCACGTGCTCGCGGTCGGTGAAGAACGTGTACAGCGGCGGTTCGCGGTTGCCGTTCCACAGCTCCTCGCGGCGGACCCGCCGCGACACGGTGCGACGTACGACGCGACCCAGCACCAGCGGGAACGGAAGGTCCAGCCACACCAGCAGCTCCGCGCGCTGGGCGAGCCGGTCCCGGACGGAGTTGTACTGCCACTCGCACACCCAGCGATCACCGGCAGTGAAGGCGTCGACGTCGGCCTCGAACCCGGGCCGCCTGACCCATCCGGCACCGTGGAACAGAGCGTCGAGCTCGACGTACGGGCACCCCAGCACGTCGGACATCCGACGGGCGAGGGTGGTCTTGCCCGACCCGCTCACGCCGGCGACCAGGACTCGCCGGGGCCGCCCCGGCAGCGGATCGGCGGCGGTGAGCACGCCCGCAGCGTACGCCGGGGGATGACCTAGGCTCGGTGACCGTGCGACCCCCCGTACCGTCCAGCATCACCGTCGTCGGCATCGGTGCCGACGGCTGGTCCGGCGTCCCCGATTCCCATCGCTCCCTGCTGACCGGGGCCGAGGTGGTCTTCGGCGGAGAGCGCCATCTCGCGATGCTGCCCGACGTCGATGGCCAGTTCCGTGAGGCGTGGCCGAGCCCGCTGCGCGACGGGCTTCCCGACCTGTTCAAGCGCTACGCCTATCGCGATGTTGTCGCGCTCGCGAGCGGAGACCCCCTGGTGTCCGGCATCGGCGCCACCCTCGTCGAGCTGCTGGGCGAGGAGCGGGTGCGGATCGAGCCGGCGCTGTCGTCGGTGGCGCTGGCCCGAGCGCGGATGCGCTGGCCGGCGGAGACGGTCGAGGTCGTGACACTGGTGGGTCGCGACGCCCACGCCGTGCTCCGCCACCTCTCTCCCGGACACCGCGTGCTCGTGCTGTCCTCCGACGGCGGGACGCCGGAGGAGCTCGCGGGGCTGCTGGTGCTCGCCGGCTACGGGCGTACGTCGATGACGGTGCTCGCGGACCTCGGCAGCGACCGGGAGTCGCGGGTGGACGCCACCGCCGAGGACTGGTCCGGCCGGGCGCCGGACCTCAACATCGTTGCCCTCGACCTGGCGGGCCCGGTGGTCCGCTCCTGGGCCACGGGACTGCCCGACGAGGTCTTCGAGAGTGACGGCCAGCTGACCCGGCGCGACCTTCGGACCGCGGCGCTCGCGCGGCTCGCTCCCCAGCCCGGTGAGCTGCTGTGGGACGTCGGCGCCGGGGCGGGCAGCATCGGCATCGAGTGGATGCTGGCCCACCCGACCTGCCGGACCATCGCCGTCGAGGCCGACACCGTGCGGGCGGGCCGGGTCTCCCGCAACGCGGCCGCCCTCGGCGTACCCGCCCTCGAGGTGGTCACCGGCAGGGCACCCGAGGCGCTGACCTCGTTGCCCAAGCCGGACGCCGTGTTCGTCGGTGGCGGGGCCACGGTCTCCGGGCTGGTCGGGTACTGCATGTCCGCGCTGCGACCGGGTGGCCGCCTGGTCGCGCACGGCGTCACGCTGGAGACCGAGACGCTGCTGGCACGGCTCTACGACATGCACGGCGGCGAGCTGACCAGGATCTCGGTCGAGCGCGTCGAGCCCCTCGGCTCCATGTCCGGCTGGACACCCGCCCGTGCGGTCACCCAGTGGGCGCACGTGAAGGGCACGGGGTGACGGTCCACTTCGTCGGTGCCGGTCCGGGCGCCGCCGATCTGCTGACCCTGCGGGCCGCGGCGCTGCTGGCTGCTGCCGACGTGGTGCTCTTCCCCGGCACCTACCTCGACGACGAGGTGCTGTCCCACTGCCGGGAGGACGCGCGGCTGGTCGACACCCAGGACCTCGACCTGGACCAGATCGTCGGGTGTCTGGTCGCGGCCCACGGGGACGGCCTCGACGCGGTCCGTCTGACGTCCGGCGACCCCTCGGTGTACTCCGCGCTGGCCGAGCAGACACGTCGACTCGACATCGCCGGTGTGCCGTGGGACGTGACGCCCGGGGTGGCGGCGTACGCCGCGGCCGCGGCGCGGATCGGGCGCGAGCTCACCGTGCCGCTCCTCGCGCAGTCGGTGGTGCTCACCCGGTCGCAGGCGCGTTCGACAGCCATGCCGGAGGGTGAGGAGCTGCGCAGCTTCGCGGCGACCGGCGCCACGCTGGTGCTGCACCTCGCGATCACGCGCACCCGCGAGCTGATGGCCGAGGTGGCGCCGTACTACGGGAGCGACTGCCCGGTCGCCGTCGTCTACCGCGCCTCCCAGCCGGACGAGCTGGTGCTGCGCGGAACGGTCGCCGACATCGCCGACGCTGGTCGAGGAGGCGGGGCTGCGCCAGGCGGCCGTGATCATGGTCGGGCGGGCGCTCGACCCGTCCGGGGGAGGGGAGTCGTTCCTCTACGACCCCGCCCGCGACCGGTCCACGAAGCGCGGCGTCCAGACCGCGCCCGACGACGTCTGACGGGTCGATGACGAGCCGACGATCAACAGGCACTTCATGTCGATCGCCTCGGCGTCCAGGCCGGCCAGTGTGGTGACGGTCAACGACTCCTCCTCGCGGCCCACGTCGCGGCCGACCACCACGACCGTGTCGGCGGGACGGTGCTCGAGCAGCAGCTTCTGGGCGCGTACGACCTGCTCCCGCCGGGACCGGGACGCCGGGTTGTAGATCGCCAGCACCAGGTCGGCGTCGGCGATCGCTCGCAGCCGCTGCTCGACCACCTCCCACGGCTTGAGCCGGTCGGACAGGCTCATCACCGCGAAGTCGCCGGCGATCGGCGCGCCCGCGCGCGCGGCCACGGCCTGCACGGCACTCACCCCGGGCAGGACGCGGATCGCGACGTCGGCGTACGCCGGGTCCTCGGCGGCCTCGAACACCGCGGCCGCCATCCCGAACACCCCGGCGTCCCCACCCGAGACCACCGCGACCCGCTCGCCCTGCTGGGCCAGGTCGAGCGCCAGCCGCGCCCGGTCCAGCTCGACGGTGTTGCCGGACGCGTGCCGGGTCAGGCCGGCCCGCTGCGGCACCCGGTTGACGTACGGCGCGTAGCCGACGACGTGGTCGACCTCGGCCAGCGCCGCGGTGACCTCGGGGGTGACCCACTCGTCCGGACCGGGCCCGAGCCCCACCACCAGCAGCTCGGAGGGTGGCCGACGAGACCGGCCTCGATTGGTCACGAACTGCATGTTTTCTGTGCAAATCCTTGCGGTTGGGGACCAAACCGCGCGCCGACCGGCGCCGTGCCGCGAGTCGCCATTGACCACGATCAGCGAGAAGTACGGCACCGAGGCGGGGTCGACGTCGGCCACCGGCAGCCACCGCTCGGACTCCATCGACGCCCGCTCGACGTACACCGCGTCCTCGAGCCGGCCGGCCTGCTCGAGCGCATCCCGCACGGCCGGGAACGTCCGGCCGAGCTTCATGATGATCGCGCCGTCGGTGTCGGCCAGTCGGCGCGCGAGCTCGGGCACGGGCAGGGTGCCCGGCAGGATCGTCAGCACGTCGGTCTGGCGCACCAGCGGCGACGCCACGGCCGCCGTCGCGGCGGCGAAGGACGGCACGCCCGGCACCACCTCGGTCGGGAACCGCTCCGCCAGCCGGTCGTGCATGTACATGTACGAGCCGTAGAACAGCGGGTCGCCCTCGGCCAGCAGCACGACGGTGCGCCCGGCAGCGAGGTGCACGGCCAGCCGCTCCGCCGACTCCTCGTAGAACTCCGCCATCGCGCCGGCGTACCCGCCCGGGTGAGCCGTCGCGCCAGTGGTGACCGGGTAGCGCAGCTCCTCCTCGACCGCCCCGGCCGGGATCAGGTCGGCGGCGATCCGCCGCGCGTTCGACTGCTTGCCGACGCCCGCGTGGTAGGCGACCACGTCCGCCGACGAGATCAGCCGCGCGGCCTTGAGGGTCACCAGCTCGGGGTCGCCCGGGCCGAGGCCGACGCCGTAGAAGCGGCCGGTCATTCCGCCTCCTGAGCCAGCGCGTTGACGGCCGACGACGCCATCGCCGACCCGCCGCGACGGCCCCGCACGGTCACGAACGGTACGTCGATCCCGTGGTCGGCCGAGAGCCGTTCGAGGGCCAGCTTCGACTCGGCGGCACCGATGAACCCGACCGGGCAGCCGATGATCGCCGCCGGCCGCGGGCCGCCGTCGACGAGCATCTCCAGCAGGTGGAACAGCGCCGTCGGGGCGTTGCCGATCGCCACCACCGCCCCGTCGAGGTACGGCGCCCACAGCGAGACCGCCGCCGCCGTCCGGGTGGTCTTCCACTCGGTCGCCAGCGCCGGCACCCGCTCGTCCTGGAGCAGGCACACCACGTCGTTGCCCGCCGGGAGCCGACCGGCGGTCACGCCCATCGCCACCATCCGGGCGTCGCACAGGATCGGCGCCCCGAGCATCAGCGCGGTCCGCGCGCTCGACACCAGCCGGTCGTGCACCACCAGGTCGGGCACCAGGTCGACCTGCCCCGAGCCGTGGATCATCCGGACCGCGAGCTTCTCCGCGTCGGGTGGCAGGCCGGCGAACGACGCCTCGGCCCGGATGGTCGCGAACGACTCCAGGTAGATCGACGGGCCGTCGGCGACGTACTCGTAGCGCCGCGTCGGCGCCCTCATGCCGCACCTCCCGGCACCAGGACCCCGCGCCACGGCGTCACCACCAGCTCCCCGCGCCCCGGTCCACGAGACGCGACACCAGGTCGCGGGACAGCACGCCGTCGGGTGCCGCGACGTGCTCGCCACCCGGTACGGCGCCGTACGCCAACGGTGGTGCCGCTACCGCGGTGCGCGGGTCGCGTGGCGACCCCTCCGGCTCGGCCGGCAGCTCGTCGACGTGCCAGGCCGCGTCCGGTCCCTCACCGCGCACCCGCACGAACGCCCGCGCCAGCCCCACCAGCGCATCCGGAGCCTCGGACAGCGCCACCACCGGCCCCCACGCCCGCGAGCCGAGCCGCAGCTGCCCGGTCCCGGCGTCGAGGGCGACCAGGCCCAGATCCAGCGAGCGGTCGACCAGGTCGCCGCGCCCGTCGTCGAGCACGAACAGGAACCGCCCGGGCAGCCGCGCCAGCTCGCGAGTCGCGCACAGCAGGTCGTCGAGGCGGGCCGCCACCGGCCGGAGGTCGGCACGCCCGCCGGCCAGCCCGGTCTGCGGGGAGACCATCACGTTGCGCGCCAGCTCGTGCGTCCGCGACGGCAGCAGCCCGGTCGCCGCGATCGCCTCGACCACCTCGGCCGGGAGCGCGCCGTCCGAGACCGGCAGCGCGCGGAGCTGGAGGTTGGCCCGGCCGGTCAGGTGCACGTCGCCGTCGCCGTACGTCGCGGCAACGTCGCCGATCGCGGCCAGCGAGGCGGTCGTGATCCGGCCGCCGATCAGCCGGAGGCGGACGAGTGCGCCGTCGTCGGCCGGCCAGGGGCGGAGGACGCCGGGGCAGCGGTCCTCGCGAGTCCGGGTGAGAGCCATGAACCGGTCCTTCGAGGTCAGGGGCTCGTACGCGAAGCCCGGTTGACCTCACGGCGGTCGCCGCAAGGGCCAGCAGGTCTTCGGACTCGGGCTCATCCGGTGCGGGGCGCCTTCCCGGACCCCCGCTCGTCAGAGCCGGCCGTCCAGTGGCTGTCGGGTGACATGCCCCGCCCGTCGCCCATACCGCTGCGCGTCAGTCCCGGCCTCTCACCGGGTTCCCTGCGCCTCCGCTCATCACGGCGGCGTCGACTGGCCCGGTCACGCTACCAAGCAGTCTCAGCGCCGGGCGAGACCACACGTGGCCGGTCCCTCGAGCACCTCGCCGTCCAGGCCGAACCGGCTGCCGTGGAGCGGGCAGTCCCAGCTGTGCTCGGCGTCGTTCCAGCGCACGACGCCGCCCAGGTGGGTGCAGACGGCCGACGCCCGGTGCTCGAAGCCGTTGCTGCGCGAGACCGCCGTGGGCGTGCCCAGGTGGTCCAGCCGGACGTAGCCGTCGCCCTCGCCGACCGCCGGCCCGAAGCCGGGCCGCAGCAGTGGCCGCAGCCAGCCCGTGGCCATCTCGACGCCCACGCCCGCGTTCACGCGGGCCGCGTCGACCAGCCCGCGCAGCTCGTGCGAATGCCACGGCTCGAACACCTCGGCCCATTCCATGTGGCCGCCGAGGATCCGGCCGGACAGCGCCAGCGCCGCGGCCACGCCATTGGTCATGCCCCACTTCGAGTAGCCGCCGGCCACCAACAGATCGTCAGAGCCCGGAAGCAACGGGCCGGCGTACGGCAGGGCGTGGTGCGGCACGTAGTCCTGGGCGGACCACGCGTGAGTCTCCTCGGCCGTCGGGGAAGTGCGCGGCCGTCCACGCCCGCAGCTCCTCGATCCGCGCGGCCTCGGACCCGCCGCGCCCGGTCGTGTGGCCGTTGCCACCGACGAGCAGCAGCGGGCCGTCCGGGTCGGGGGCGTCGCGGAGCGACCGGCTCGGCTGATCCGCCGACAGGTACATCCCGTCCACGACCGGCTCCGGCGTACGGAAGGCCAGGCCGTAGGACCGCGCCGGCTCGACGCGGGCGAAGAAGCCGCCCCGGTCCAGGATCGGCGTGTTCGTCGCGAGCACCACGGTGCCGGCCCGCGCGGTGCCGACGTCGGTGACGACCTCGACCGGCCCGCGGCCCGTGACCCTGCGCACGCGCGCCCGCTCCGCGATGTGTACGCCGTGCGCGGCGGCCTGCAGCGACAGCTCGTCGATCAGCTCCAGCGGGTCGAGCTGCAGCTGGTCCGGGAGCTGGACGCCGCCGTGGGTGTCGAACGGCAGGTCGAGCCGGTCGAGCCAGGTGACCGGCAGCCCGGCCCGGCGGGCCACGTCGCACTCCCGGCGGGCCGCGCGGGCACCCTTGCTCGAGGTCGCGAAGGTGTACGCCGGCCGGTGCTGGACGGGCACGTCGTGGGTCTCGCAGAATCGCTCGACCCAGGCCAGACCCTCGGCGTTGGCCTGCACGTACTGCTGCACGACGTCGCTCGAGTGCCGACGGGCGATCCGGGACAGCTGGGTGCCCTGGAGCAGGCTGAGCTTGGCGGTGCTGCGACCGGTGGTGCCGAAGCCGACGTGGTCGGCCTCGAGCAGCGCCACCGACCGGCCGGCCCGGCCGAGCAGCAGGGCGGTGGTCAGCCCGGTGATGCCACCGCCCACCACGACGACGTCCCAGTCGCCGGAGACGCTCGCCGCCGGGATCCGGTGATCCGCGGATGCCGGTCCTGCCACAGGGAGACCAGCGCCATGTCAGTCCTTCTTCCGGCGACGCCCGGGGCGCCGGCCGTGGCGGATCGCCCGGCCGCGCTCGATGTCCTTGGCCTCCTTGGCCTGCTTCTTGTCGATGTTGCGGGTGTCGCGGGGTGGCAGCTTGAGGGTCTCCTCGGCCTCCAGACCGGACTGGAGCTCTCGGCCTCGCTCCAGCTCGGAGTCGAGCTCGGCGCCGAAGAGCAGCGCCACGTTCGTCAGCCACAGCCAGAGCAGGAAGACGATCACGCCGCCGAGGGCGCCGTACGTCTTGTCGTAGGAGGAGAAGTTGGCGACGTAGAACCCGAACGCGGCCGACACCAGGATCCAGACGACGATCGCGAGCACGGCGCCGACACTGACCCAGCGGAACTTCGGCTGCTTGACGTTGGGCGTCGCGTAGTAGAGGAGCGCGACGATGAGGATCACGACCGCGAGCAGGACCGGCCACTTCGCGACCTGCCACACGAGGACCACCGTCGAGCCCAGCCCGATCGCGTCACCGACCGACTCGGCCACCGGGCCCGGTCAGGACCAGGGCCAGGAGGACGACCGCCGCGAGGATGACCAGGGAGATCGGTCAGCAGCAGCATCACCGGGCGCAGCTTCCAGATCGGCCGGCCCTCGTCGATCTCGTAGATCCGGTTCATCGCGCGCCCGAACGCGCCGACGTACCCGCTCGCCGACCACAGCGCGCCCGCGAGACCGAGCACGAACGCCAGGCCCGCGGACTGCGACGCGGCCAGCTGCTCCAGCGTCGGCCGGACGCTCTCGACCACCGAGCCGCCGCCGAGGTCCGTGACGATCTTCATGACCTCGTCGACCGCCTCGGTGCCCTGCCCGACGAGGCCGAGGACCGACAGCAGCGCCAGCGCAGCCGGGAAGATCGCCAGTACGGCGTAGTAGGTCAGGGCCGCCGCCAGGTCCGTGCACTCGTCGTCGGAGAACTCGCGGATGGTCTTCCGCAGCACGTATCGGCGGGCGGAGCCTCAGCTCGGTGGGGGAGTCGACCAGCTTGTCGTCGTCGGGGTCGACGTACTTCTCGTCCTGCGTTTCGTGTTCGGTCTCGGTGGCCCGGCTCATGCAGTGAGGTGCCCGGTAGCGGCCTCGTCATGCGGTTGGCTCGCGAGCGTGTCCCGGCCTCCCACCAGGTGGACGGTGCGAGCCGCACGACGGAGTCGTCCCAGGAGATGTCGGCGTCCTCGGCCGACGCGAGCGCCGTGCGCCGATGGATCCGGCGGACCAGCGCGCGCACCAGCCGCGGGCCCTGCGCCTCGCGGCGGTCGTAGCCCAGCAGCGAGCCCGGACGCCCGTGCCCCACGATCAGCGACTCGAGCACCATCCGCCCGTGCTCGTCGGGCGAGAACCGCGCGTCGAGGAGCCGGCCGTACCGCGACCCGTCGGGCAGCAGCACGTCCATGCCGGTCAGTCTGCTGAGCCGTCGCTCCTCGCGGTCCCGCCGCAGCACGCCGTCGCGGCGTACGGACAGGTGGAGTGCGCTGTCGAGCCGCTCCACGTCCTGCATGTCGATCCGCCACGGCCGACCCCGGTCCGGTTCGGACACACGCAGGCGAGCCCAGCGGTCCGACAGCCGGTTACGGCGTCCACCGCCGAGCCGGTCGAGCAGCGCGGCCGGACCGGTCAGCACAGCTGTGATCGCCAGCCCGAACGGCGTCTCGAGCAGCTCGACGTCGTCCACCTTGCCGAGCATCCGGCCGTCGCAGTCGAGGAGCTGCCGGTCGAGCAGGTGGAGCGCGCCGTCGATGGTGCCGCGGAGCCGGTTCTCGAGCTCCTGGCTCGTGTGGTCCTGCCGCTCGCTCACTGGCCCATCCTCGTCCAGATCATCAGGGGGATGGCGGACACGGCGGCGACCGCGATCACGCCGAGGTAGATCGTGCCGAGCGTGTTCGCGAACCAGCCGTTCACCCGCTCGCCGACGTAGTCGGGGTCGTTGGCCACGACCAGGATCGGGAAGTAGGTCAACGGCAGGGCCACCGCCGAGAACACCACCGAGACCTCGGTGACCAGGATCGGGTCGACGGTCGTCATCAGGATCGCGATGGCGAGCAGCGTGGCCAGCAGCACGATGGCGTGGAAGACCGCCGCCTCCTTGACCCGGACGTACTTGCCCCACTGCGCCCCGAAGTACTGCGCGATGCTGTAGGCGACGCTGAGCCCCGTCTCGCAGGCGGCGCCGAAGGTCGCGGCGACGAAGCCGACGATGACGACCGCCAGCCCGATCTTGCCGAGCGCCGCGGCCACGGGGAGCGCCACCTGCCCCAAGGTCCCGACCTCGATCGAGAGCGGCCCGAGCACCACCCAGGTGCAGCCCGCGATCGCCAGTGACAGCAGGCCGCCGAGCGGGAAGCCCACCAGCACGTTGGCCCGCATCACCCCGATGTCGTCCTCCGACCACTTCTCCTCGACCCCGCCGGAGGAGAAGAAGAACACCTCGTACGGCGTCATGGCCGCGCCGAAGAGCGCGACGGCGTAGTAGGCCCACGTCCGCCACTGCTCGTCGGCGGGTTTGTCCACCGTGACGGCCTGGTGGGCCAGTGCACCCCAGTCCGGGCCGAGCTGCCACAGCGCGACCGCGAAGACGACGAGGGCGAGGCCGAGCAGCCCGAGGATGTTCTCGATGGCGCTGAACTTCGCCCGCCACAGGATGAGCCACACGAGCAGGCCGACGAGCGGGATGATCAGCAGCTCGTGCACCGACGAGACCAGCTGCAGCGACAGCGCGACGCCGCCGATCTCGGCGACGAACGTCAGGAACGTGATCGACATCGATCCCAGGAGGTTCAGCAGCCCGACCCGCGGGCCGAGCCGTTCCCGCACCAGGTCGAACGTGGCTCGCCCGCTCATCGCGGCGATCCGCCCGGACATCTCGGCGAACACGCAGATCCCGACCACCCCCACCACCACGACCCAGGCGAGCGAGAGCCCGAACCGTGCCCCGACCTGGGCGTTCGTCACGAGGTCGCCGATGTCGACGAAGCCGCCGATCGCGGTCAGGATGCCGAGGGCGATCGCGAAGATCCGCTTCATCGGCGCTCGAGCTCCCTCGTCCGCGCGTCGAGGTCGCGCTGGACCTTCGCCAGGTCCTCGAGCAGGGCCGGGTACGCGTCGGTGTCCTCGCGGACGACGGCGATCCGCACGTCCGAGATGACGTCCGAGGCGTCGGACAGCGTCGTCGCGACCCGGTGGTAGCGCTCGTCGTCCCGCGGCGGCGGCTGCACGGAGGTGAACGACTCGGTCGTGGTGCCGGCGGTCTCCTCGCTGTCCAGCACCACCACCTGCTGGAAGTTCTGGGGGAGCTTGTCCTGGCGCTGCAGACGGAGCACCAGCTGCACGGTGGCGACCTCGGACTGCAGGTCGGACACGGCGCGCAGCGCCTGATCCGTCCAGACGGCATGGTCGGGCGACTTCGGCGCACAACCGGTGCCGAGGATCAGCAACAGAGCGGCCACCACTCCGGCCGCTCGCCGCGGCGTGCTGATCACCCTGCTCCTCCCATCGATGCGAGAGCCCGGTACCCGGGCGAACCCCAGCCATGCAACTCGCCCGGATTGCCGCGCTCCCGCAGGGGTACCGGCGCGCATGCTGCTGCCCAAGCCCCGGGGACCCCTCAGCCAGTCCCTGTTCCAGGCGCTCCGCGAGTGGCCGGGATCCGCGCCCGCATGGCCGCGGGCCGCCGACGGCGAGGATGCCGCCGTCGCGCTGTGGGCGGCGTACGAGCTGAGCTACCGCGGCTTCGACGACGTCGACGACGGGCTGGAGTGGGAGCCCGGCGTGCTGGAGCTGCGCCAGCGGCTCGAGCGCGACCTCGAGGGCCGTCTTCGGGACCGTTACCGACCCCCCGAGACGACCGAGCCGTTCGCGGAGGCGTTGTTCGACTACATCGCCGGTCACGACGGGCACTCCCTGGCCGCGCACGTGCAGAGGAACGCCACCGACGAGCAGGTGCTCGACCTGATGCGGCTGCGCTCGATCTACCACCTCAAGGAGGCAGACCCGACCGCGTGGATGGTGCCCCGGCTTCCCGTCGCGCCGAAGGCCGCGCTCGTCGAGCTCCTGTACGACGAGTACGGCGCCGGTGACCCGAACCTGCTCCACTCCCACCTCTTCGCGAAGGGGATGGAGGCCGCCGGACTGCGTGCGGAGTACGGCGCGTACGTCGACGAGGCGCCGCTCGAGGTGCTCGAGCAGAACAACGCGATGTCGCTGTTCGGACTGCACCGTCGCTGGCGCGGTGCGGCCCTGGGCCACCTGGCCGCGTTCGAGGCCACGAGCTCGCTGCCGTCACGCCGGATGGCCCAGGGCCTCGAGCGCCTCGGCTTCGCGCCGGAGCTCGTCGGCTACTACACCGAGCACGTCGAGGCGGACGCCGTGCACGAGCAGCTGGCCGTCCGCAGCATCTGTGGTGCGCTCGTCGAGGCCGAGCCCACGTTGGTCGAGGACGTCTTCTTCGGCGCGTTCACCTGCCTGGACCTGGAGGACCGGGTCGCCGAGCGGCTGCTGACGCAGTGGGGCGCGGCATGACCGATGTCCCGACGTACGAGCACTCCGACGTCGTCATCTGCCCCGGCGGTCCGCTGCTCCTGCGGGGCGAGCACACCGTGACCGACGACAAGGGCGAGGCGCATCGCACGACCCGTCCGGTGAGCGCCGTCTGCCGGTGCGGCAAGTCGTCGGTGCAGCCGTGGTGCGACGGCACCCACAAGGTGCTGCCGGAGAAGTCACGCGCCCTAGCCGGGCCACCACGCCGCGTTCGAACGTCCGCACCTCCAGCAGCCGCAGCGAGTCCGGCAGCGCCAGCTCGATGTCGCGTGCCTGCTCGGCCGTGCCGAGCTGGAGCAGCGCCGAGCCGCCGGGAAGCAGGTGGGCGGCGGCCACGTCGACGCAGGCGCGAGCGAGCTCGAGACCGTCGTCGCCTCCGTCGATCGCGAGCAACGGGTCCTCGGGAAACCGCCCGACCTCGGCGCGCCGGACCCACGGCGGGTCCGCGATGACCACCGCGAACCGCTCCGTGTCGTCGAGCGCCTCCTGCAGGCGGGCGGTGCGCACCTCCACGAGGGCGCCCACCCCGGCCGCCTCGGCATTGGCGAGGATGTGGTCGCTGGCAGCAGGGTTCACGTCCACGCACACGAGGGGGCGCGGCTCGAGGGCGATGGCGAGCAGGCCGATGTGCCCGGCCCCGGCACACAGCTCCAGCACCGGTCCGTCCGGAGCCTGCGCGATCAGCTCGGCTGCCCACTGCGACTGGGCTGCCGTCCACGGTCGGGGCCGGAGGAGCCGTTCGTCGAACCCGATCGTGAGGTGTCCGAACGCCATCCGCTCAGCGGTCATCGACGGCCCCACCGGAGCCGGTCGTGGAAGGCAGCGGCCCGGGCGGCGTTGGCGCCACACGCGCCGTGCACGCCGCCACCGGGGTGCGCCGAGGCCGACCCGAGGTAGAGGCCCCCGATCCCGGTCTCGGCGCGGCCCAGCCCGGGCACGGGTCGGAAGACGAGCTGCTGGTGCAGCTGGCTGGTTCCGCCGTTGATGGCGCCGCCGACGAGGCTGGCGTTGCGGCGCTCCAGCTCGCGCGGCCCCAGCACCCTGCGGGCGAGCACACGCGACCCGAAGTCCGGCGCCAGTCGCTCGATCCTGGCCTGCACGACGTCGGCGAAGCGCTCGCACTCGTCCTCGTCGAGCAGCGACCCCTGGGGCACGTGCGTGTAGGCCCACAGCGACTCGGTCCCGTCGGGCGACCGGGTCGGGTCCGTGGTCGTCATCTGTCCCATCAGGAGGAACGGCCGCTCCGGCACCGCGCCCGCTGTCACCTGGCCCATCGCCTCGGTGATGTCCACGACCGAGTCGGCGACGTGGACCGTCCCAGGCAGGACAGCCGGCGCGGAAGCCCAGGGGACCGCCGCGTCGAGGGCCCAGTCGACCTTGACGGTCGACGGGTCGAGGGCGAACGACCGCATGCCGCGGGCGACACGGGCCGGGAGGTCGTCCGGATCCACGAGTCGTCCGAAGAGAACGGGCGCGGTGACGTCGGCGACGACGGCGCGGCGCGCCTCGTGCCGCTCGCCGTCCGTTGTTCGTACGCCGGTGGCGCGGCCGCCCGCGACGTCGACACCGACGACCTCGGCCGAGCACCGGACCTCACCACCGAGGCCGGTGAGGCGGCGCGCCATCGCCCGGGTGAGCTCGCCGGCGCCGCCCTCGGGTGCGGGGAACCCGACCGTCTGGCCGAGCATCGTCATGATCATCGCGAACAGCCCGGAGCCGGGGGCGTCCAGCGGGATGTCCGCGTGCCCGGCGTTCCCCGCCAGCAGGAGCCGCGGCGCCTCGCCGCCGAAGCGAGCGCGCGCGATCTCGACGGCGGGCATGAGCAGCTCGCGGACGAAGCCCAGTCCACCGACGCCGGGCAGCTGCCGGAGCAGCCTGGCTCCGGCGCGGACCGGAGGGAACGGGGTCAGCAGCCCGTCGATCACGTCGTCGCCGATCCGGTCCCAGACCGAGCACCACTCCAGCCACGCCTCCCCGTCGCCGGGGTGATGCTCGTCGAGCCCCGCGGCCGTGGTCTCCCGGTCGCGGTGCAGCAGCGCCCAGCCGCCGTCCGGCAGGGGGTGCCCGAGGACTGCCGGTGCATGGCGCCAGCGCAGGCCGTGGTCCTCGAGCCGCATCGCGCGGATGGTGGGCGACGCAGCGGCCAGGGGGTAGAAGGCGCTGAACGTGTCGTGGACGAACCCGGGATGGACGTCCTCGGCGCTGCGGACGGCGCCGCCGACCTCGGGCTGGGCCTCCAGGACGAGCACCGACCAGCCACGGTCGGCCAGCAGGTTCGCGGCGACCAGGCCGTTCGGCCCGGCGCCGACGACGACGGCGTCGTGGGTCACTGGCGCCGCTCGGCGACGTACGCGAGCCGCCGCAGCGACTCGACGTTGCGCCACGACAGGGGCGGGTCCTGGACGACCCGGGGCAGCAGCGCCGCCGGGCCGGAGGTGACCTGCTCCTCGATCGTCACCTCGGTGTCGGTGCCGTTCGGGGTCAGGCGGAGCGTCACCTCGGCCGCGCCGGCGGGCCAGGTGCGGGCACGCAGCTTCAGCATGGACTTCGGGCTCGCGTCGAGCACCTCGGTGAAGTCGTTGATCAGCAGCGGCCAGCTCCCGACCGAGTGGTGCAGCCGGGCGCCGATCTCCGGCCAGTGGTCGTCGACCTCGCGCATGCGCGACGCGCCCACGACCCACAGCGGGTACAGCCAGCCGTCCGCGAGGACGTTCCAGACGTGCTCGGGCGTGGCGGCGACGATGCGCTTGTTGGTGCTCATGCCCGACCGTTACCCGGTGGGTCGACCCCGAAACGGTGGAGCCGCGTCACAGCACGCGCCGGTAGCCGGCCTGCTGAGCGACCACCCGGCAGCCCAGGCGCTCGTTGACAGCGATCATGTGGTGGTTGTCGGTGGCGTTCCAGGTCTCGGTCGCCACCACCTCGGGGCGCTGCTCGGCCAGCCACCGGTTCATGTCGGCCTTCATCAGCAGCCCGAGCCGGTGCCCACGATGTGCCCGCACCACGCTGGTGTCCTCCTGGCCGGCCACGGACGGCGCGAACTCGTCGACGCACAGCAGGCTCATGCCGGCCCAGTCGCCGGTCGGGACGTGGCGCGCCAGCACGCGGTACGTCGTCTGCCGGCGCTTCGTCATCCGCTCGTCGTAGACACGGACCCGGTCGGCGTCCCACACCGACGGCTCGGTTCCCTCGTCGGCGGGTGCGTCGTTGAGCGCCTCGTGCAGGCTGACCATGCCGTCGAGCAGTGCGTCCGGAGTGGGACCGACGACGTGGACCAGCTCGTAGTCCGACGCCGCAGCCGCCGCCTCGTCGTACAACCGGTCCCAGCGCCCCGAGTGCAGGTCGAGGCGCCGGATCGCATAGACGTGCTGCCCCTCGGAGGTGAACCCGCGCCGCTCCAGGAAGCCCCCGCCGTCGGTGCCGACGAACGCACCGGAGTGGATGGCGCCCCGGCCCTGCCCGGCGGCGAAGCCCACCGCCTCGTCGAGCAGACGGCCACCGATGCCGCGCCCCCGAACCTCCGGGTGCACGACTCCGCGCACGCCGGCCATCTCCAGGTTGTCCCGCCAGGGGAGGTCGGCCAGCACCCAGCCGACCTCCGCGCCGTCGCTGCGGGCGACCCACAGCCCGTCGACCGGTCGCCCCTCGTTGCCGTGCTGGAGGTAGGTGAGGCGTCCCGGCCCGTTGGGTGGGCGGATCTCGAGCCCGGCGTGGACGTGCGACGCGGCGTCGACGGCCGCCAGCCGGTCGGCGAGATCGAGGTCCACGTCGAGCGGGTCGACCCGGCTGATCTCGTCCATGGAGTCAGCCTAGGGCTGGCGATCCCGGACCCGCCGGTTCACCAGGTAGATCCCCGCGACGACGAGCAGGCTGCCCGCCACCTGCTCCACCCGGAACGTCTCGTCGAGGAGCAGCACGCCGAGCAGGACCGCGACCACCGGCACCAGGAAGATGTACGACGACGCGCGGCTGGCGTCACCGGCCGCGACCAGGCCGAACCACAGCACCCACGCGAGCGCGGAGCCGATCAGCGACGTGTAGAGCAGCGCCGCCACGAACCCACCGCTCCAGGCGATGTCGGTGCCCTCGGTGATCGCGCCGAGCACGGTCAGCACCAGTCCGCCGCCGACGAACGGCACCGCCACCGCCCAGAGCTGGTCGACCCGGTCCTGGCTGCGCTTGAACGAGACCGTCCCGATCGCCCAGACCAGCGCCCCGAGCACGGCGTACGCCACTCCGGCGGCGCTGATGTGGCCGTCGAACGCGCCGGCGCTGACCAGGACGATGCCGGCGAACCCGACGAGCAGCCCGACCACCTTGGCGGCGTTCATGGACTCGCCGAGGAACCGCCAGGCCAGCACGGCCAGGAGCAACGGCTGGAGGTAGATCAGCACGGCCGCCAGGCCCGACGGCAACGCCTGGATCGCCAGCGTCTGCAGGGCGAAGAAGACCACGACGTTCCAGAACCCGAGCTCCGCGTGCACCCGCCACGTGCGTCGCAGGTCGAGCGGACCCGCACGGCGCCAGGCGAGGGCGGCGACCACGAGCCCGCCCAGCAAGGTGCGCAGGCCCCCGAACAGCAAGGGTGGCGCGTCCTCGAGCCCGATCTTGGCGGCGGTGAAGGTCGAGCTCCACGCCAGTACGAGCAGCGCGATGCCGACGGGTCCGGTCAGCAGCGACGCGCGTGTGCGCGTTGACCCTCGGCTGGACACGCACGCCACGGTACGGCCCGACTGCGTTATCGTGGCCGGGTCATGACGCTGGAATTGCCTGTCCTGAGGAACGCGCGCAGCGCGTGTCTCGAAGGGCTCCTTCGCTGCCGCAGCGAGGTCTGAAGCCGGACCCCCTCGCTGCGGAGTGCGAGCGCGCGACCGGCGCCATCCCGGATCCACCCAGCGAGGACCTCATGACTCTGCAGAACTCAGGATTCACGAACACCCAACGCGCGAGCGGCATGCCCATCCACCGCTACCGCGCCTTCCCGCCGATCGACCTCCCCGACCGCACCTGGCCGCACCAGCGGATCACCGAGGCGCCGCGGTGGCTGTCGACCGACCTCCGCGACGGCAACCAGGCGCTCATCGACCCGATGACGCCGGCCCGCAAGATGGCGATGTTCGAGCTCCTGGTCCGGATGGGCTACAAGGAGATCGAGGTCGGGTTCCCGTCGGCCAGCGAGACCGACTTCAGCTTCGTGCGCCAGCTCATCGAGCAGGACAAGGTGCCCGAGGACGTCACCATCTCGGTGCTGACCCAGGCCCGCGAGGACCTGATCGAGCGGACGGTGCAGAGCCTGGTCGGGGTGCACCACGCCAACATCCACCTCTACAACGCGCTGGCCCCGCTGTTCCGCCGGGTCGTGTTCCACGCCGGCAAGGACGAGATCAAGGACATCGCCGTACGCGGCACCCAGCTCGTCATGAAGCACTCCGAGAACTACCTCGACAAGACGGTGATCGGCTACGAGTACAGCCCCGAGATCTTCACCGGCACCGAGCTGCCGTTCTCGGTCGAGGTGTGCGAGGCGGTCTCCGACGTGTGGCAGCCCGACGACGGGCGCGAGATCATCCTCAACCTGCCGGCGACGATCGAGATGGCCACCCCCAACGTGTACGCCGACCAGATCGAGTGGTTCTCCCGCCAGCTCACGCGGCGCGAGCACACCACGATCAGCCTGCATCCCCACAACGACCGGGGCACCGCCGTGGCGGCCACCGAGCTGGCCATGATGGCCGGCGCCGACCGGGTCGAGGGCTGCCTGTTCGGGCACGGCGAGCGCACCGGCAACGTCTGCCTGGTCACCCTCGGCATGAACCTGTTCAGCCAGGGCATCGACCCCCAGATCGACTTCAGCGACATCGACGAGATCCGGCGCACCGTCGAGTACTGCACCCAGCTGCCCGTGCACCCGCGGCACCCGTACGCCGGCGACCTCGTCTACACCGCGTTCTCGGGCAGCCACCAGGACGCCATCAAGAAGGGTCTCGAGGACCTCGACCGTCAGGCCGTCGACCAGGGCGTGCCGGTGGGCGAGATCGCGTGGGAGGCGCCGTACCTGCCGATCGACCCGAAGGACGTCGGCCGCACCTACGAGGCCGTGATCCGGGTGAACAGCCAGTCCGGCAAGGGCGGAGTCGCCTACATCCTCAAGGCCGAGCACAAGCTCGACCTGCCGCGCCGCGCCCAGATCGAGTTCAGCCGGGTGGTGCAGCAGCGCACCGACACCGAGGGCGGCGAGATGACGGCCGACGAGATCTGGTCGGTGTTCTCCTCGGAGTACCTCGACCGGACCACGCCGCTACGCCTCGACTCGGTGCACACCTCGTCCGCGGCGGGCGAGAAGGACCGGCTCGACGTCAACGTGTACGTCGAGGACGAGGCCCACTCGCTCAGCGCCGAGGGCAACGGCCCGATCGCGGCGTTCGTCAACGCGATCAACGGACTGCCGCAGGAGTACGACGTCCGGGTCCTCGACTACCACGAGCACGCCCTGTCGTCGGGCGGCGACGCCATCGCGGCGGCGTACGTCGAGTGCGCGGTCGGCGACCAGGTCCTGTGGGGCGTCGGGCTGGACCCGAACATCGTCACCGCGTCGCTCAAGGCGGTCATCTCCGCGGTCAACCGCGGCTAGCTCATGGAGCGACGGCTAGGTCGCCCGGGCTACCGTCGCCGACATGCTGAGCCATGCCGTTGACGTCGCCCTGGACCGTACCGTCGCACCCGGCTACTCGCGGGTCGGCCTGGCCGTCCGTCGCCGGCTGCCGGACTGGCCGGCCGACCCGCAGCCGGGTGTCCTCGCGGGCACCGACGTCCTCGTCACCGGCGCGACCTCGGGACTCGGTACCGCAACGGCCGAGGGCCTGGCCGCGCTGGGAGCCCGTGTTCACCTGGTCGTGCGCAACCCGGGGAAGGCGAGTGGGTGGGGCGACCGGGGCACCGTGTGGCGCTGCGACGTGTCGGACCTCGACGACGTGCGGCGCTTCGCCGCCGAGTTCGTCGGCACTGGCACCCGGTTGCACGCCGTCGTCCACAACGCGGGAACCATGCCGCCCGAGCGCACCGAGTCGCGGCAGGGACACGAGCTGAGCATGGCCCTCCACGTCCTGGGGCCGGTGGCGATGACCGAGGCCCTGCTTCCGGCCCTCGACGACGCCGCCCGGGTGGTGCTGGTGACCTCGGGCGGCATGTACGCGCAGTCGCTGCCCGCCGACGACCCGGAGTACCTGCACGACGAGTACTCGCCGACCGCCTCCTACGCGCGATCGAAGCGGACCCAGGTGGAGCTGCTGCCCGTCCTGCAGGAGCGGTGGCCGCGGCTCTGCGTGCACGCGACGCATCCGGGCTGGGCCGACACCCCGGGTGTTCAGGAGTCGCTGCCCACGTTCCGCCGCCTCACCTCCCCGCTCCTGCGCGACGCCGCTGGTGGAGCCGACACCACGGTCTGGCTCGTGGGCACCCGTCCGGCGCCGGCAGGTCCCGGGCTCTGGCACGACCGCCGTCGGCGGCCGACCAGCCTGCTGGCGCGCACCCGCCCCACCGAGGAGCAGCGGCAGCAGATGTGGGCATGGGTCCGTACGGCGACGGCACTCGACTGAGCCGTCCGTCCATCCGGAGTCAGAGGAGGCGCCGCAGCGCGGCGACCGCCCCCCGCAGGTAGGCCTCGACGACCGCGCGCTCGTCGTCGTCGAGGGCGGAGTCGAGCTCGTGCAAGGCGGTGAACATCGGGGTGAGGTGTCCCACCACCTCGGCGGCACCGGACTCGGTGATGGTGACGTCGGTACGGCGTCCGTCCGACGCGTGCGGGACCCGCACCACGTGCCCGCGGGACGTGAGCCGGTCGACGATGCCTGACGAGGCTGCGGTGGTGACACCGAGCCGCCGGGCCAGGTCAGCCGGCCCCATCGGTGACTGGAACAGCAGCTCCAGCGTCTTCAGCTCGGTGTGGCTGAGGGACGCGCGACGAGCGATCGTCGGCCCGACCTGACCGGCAACGTCCAGGAGCTCACGCAGGGTCTCGAGCGTGCTCGTCCGCAGCGCCCCAGCGGGAAGACCGGCGTGGTCCTCGGCGGGACGGCTTGACGGACGTGTCGTAGGATCGTTCATCAACTTAGCAATCTCGTGAGCAATCTTGTGAGGTAATCCTAGATGAGCAACCACCGTCGCGGGCTGAAGCCGGCGCGCGCCGCGGTGGCCGCGCTGCTCGGCTTCCTGGCTGCCGGCTTCCTGATCGGCGCACTCGGGGAGGCGGAGCTGACGCCCGGTGTCACCGACGCCAGTCCGGTCGATGCCGACAGCACCCGGGTGCTGGAGCTCCAGTCGGAGTTCGACGACGGCGAGGACCAGACGGCCGTGGTGCTGTACGCGACCGAAGGCGCGGAGCTGTCCTCGGCCGACGTCGCGGACCTCCAGCAGGGGTTCACCGACGCAACCGGCAGCCGCGAGCCGCTCCAGGTGAGCAAGGACCGCACCGCGGCGATCGGCGTCACCACGGTGGAGGGGACCGGGTCCGAGGCCGTGTCGGACGGCGTCGCCGCGCTCCGCACCGACGTCGCCCGCGATCTCCCGGACGGCGTGAGTGCGCAGGTCACGGGGCCCGCCGCGATCGAGGCCGACCTCTCCGCCGTCTTCGACGGCGCCGACACTCGCCTGCTGCTCGTGACCGCGTCCGTGGTGGCGGTGCTGCTGATCCTCACCTACCGCAGCCCGATCCTGTGGATCGTCCCGCTGGCGGTGGTCGGGGTTGCCGACCGGTTGGCGGCCGTCCTGGCGACGCAGACCCTCGCCGCCGTCGGCATCCCGTGGGACGAATCCACGGTGGGCATCCTCTCGGTGCTGGTGTTCGGCGCCGGCACCGACTACGCACTGCTCCTGATCTCGCGCTATCGCGACGAGCTCCGTCTCCACGAGGATCGCTACGTCGCGATGCAGCGGGCCCGCCGTCGTACCGCAGAGGCGGTGCTGTCGAGCGCCTCGACCGTGGTGGTCGGCGTACTCACCCTGTTGCTCTCCGCCTTCCCGACCACGCGGGGTCTCGGCGTGGCCAGTGCCGTCGGCATCGTGGTCGCCGCTGCCGGCGCCCTGCTGGTGCTGCCGCCTGCCCTCGTGCTCTTCGGCCGCTGGGTCTTCTGGCCCGTGGTGCCCCGGGTCGGCCAGCGGACGCTGGCGGACTCGGGATCGTTCTGGGGACGGGTCGGGCGCCTCGTCGCCCGGGCGCCGGGTCGGCTGATCGTCGGGTCCACGCTGCTGCTCGCGGTGATGGCGGCAGGGCTGAGCCAGGTGCAGACCGGCCTGTCCACCTCCGAGCAGTTCCTCGACGAGCCGGAGGCGATCGCGGCGGCCGACCGGCTGGCCGAGAGCTTCCCGGCCGGCGCCGCCGAGCCCACCGTCGTCGTCACCGCCGATGAACCCGACCGCGTGGCCACCGCCGTGGGCGGTGTGCAAGGCGCGACGTCCGGAAAGCCGGTCGATGGAGACGGAGGCTGGAGCAAGCTGACGGTCGTCCTCGACGCCCAGCCCGGCACCCCCGCGGCGGAACAGACCGTGCTCGACCTGCGGTCCGCGCTCGACGGGTTCGAGGAGACCTACGTCGGCGGCGCGGAAGCGGAGGCGATCGACGAGGCCGACGCCGCCGCTCGCGATCGCAGCGTGGTGATCCCGCTGGTGCTCCTGCTCGTGCTGCTCGTCCTGGTGGCGCTCCTGCGCTCTCTGGTGGCGCCGGTGATCCTGGTCGCGACCGTGGTGGCGACCTACCTCGCGGCGCTGGGCCTGTCGTGGTGGGTGTTCACCGGCCTGCTGGGGTTCGAGGCCATCGATGTGGGGATGCCGTTGCTGGCATTCCTGTTCCTGGTCGCGCTCGGCGTTGACTACAACATCTTCCTCGTCACCCGCGCGGCCGAGGAGGCGGCGGAGCGAGGTACCCGCGACGGGATGCTGCGGGCGCTGGCGGCCACCGGCGGGGTGATCACCAGCGCCGGGATCCTGCTGGCGGCCGTGTTCACCGTGCTCGGCGTCCTGCCACTGGTGGTGCTGGCGCAGCTCGGAGTGGTCATCGGGATCGGGGTGCTGCTCGACACGCTCCTCGTGCGGACGGTGCTGGTGCCGGCGATCGCCGTGCGTCTGGGCGACCGTTTCTGGTGGCCCCGTCGGTTCGCCTCCGTGCGGGCGGACCCTGAGGTCAGGCCACAGCCAGCGGAAGCCGGACGGTGAACGTCGAGCCCGCGAGGTGGGCCGACTCCACGCCGATCCGGCCGCTGTGGGCGGACACGATGCCCGCGACGATCGAGAGGCCGAGGCCGGTGCCCTGGATCGCGCGCTCCTGGGCGGTCGAGGACCGGAAGAACTTCTCGAACAGCGCGCCCTGCTCGTCGGCCGGGATCCCGATGCCGGTGTCCTGGACGACCAGCCAGGCCTCGTCGGGGCGCCGCTCGAGGCGGCACCGCACCTCTCCGCCGTCCTCGGTGAACTTCACCGCGTTGCTCAGCAGGTTGGTGATCGCCCGCTCCAGCTGGATCCGGTCGCCCAGCACCCGCACCGGCTCGGGCGGCCGGTCGAAGACGGTGTTCAGGTCGCGCCCGCTCAGCAGCGGACGGATGGACTCCGCGACGTGGTCGAGCATGGCGCCGAGGTCCACGTGGTCACGCTCGAGCGCGGCCGCGCCGGAGTCGATGTTGCCGAGGAGCAGCAGGTCGTTGCAGATGTCGATCAGCCGCTGGCCGTTGCGGGCGATGGTGTCGAGCATCGGCACCTGGTGCTCGAGCGGGTCCACGATCGAGCCGTCCTTGAGCATCTCGGTGTAGCCGACGATGCTCGTCACCGGCGTCCGCAGCTCGTGGCTCACGGTGGAGACGAACTCGTTCTTGGCGGCATCGAGCCGGCGCAGCCGCTCCACGGCCGTGCGCTCGGCCTCCAGCGCCGACATCAGCATCTCCTGGCTGTGCCGCTGCTCGGTGACGTCTCGCCCGACACAGAGGAAGCCGCGGTGCGCCGATGGCGACTCCGCGGCAATGCTCAAGGTCATGGACACCGTGCGCTTCTCGCCGTCACGGGCGCGCCAGGTCCAGTCCTTCGGCGGGCTCTCGCCGTGGGGGCCGATCTCGCCGACCAGCGCGGTGAACGAGCAGGGCTGGGCGCTCGACGTCGTCGTCCGCGCCGCCAGCTCCGACTCCTCGAACAGGTCGAGGAACGGGCGGTCGAGCATCTCCGTCGCGTCGTAGCCCAGCAGCCGCTGCGCGCCGGTGTTGAACAGCGTGATCCGGCCGCGGCCGTCGATGCCGATCAGTGCGGTGGTGATCGAGGCCTGGACCAGGTGGGTGACCAGCCCGGCGGCGTGACGCTCGGCCGTCACGTCGACCCCGGTCAGGACGACGTACGCCGGGTTGCCGTCGTCATCGGGAACGGTCTTGCTGTTCCAGACCATCCGGAGCGGGTCGCCGTGCTTGGTGCGCACGTCGATCTCCCAGGATCGCTCCTCGAGCAGCGCGCCCTCGCGGATCAGGTCGGGCACCAGGTGCGTGCGCTGCGGCACCACCAGATGGGTCCAGGCCGGATGCCCCACGAGCTCGTCCTCGGTGAAGCCGGTCAGGCGCGTAGCGGCGGCGTTGACGCGGATGACCGTGCCCTCGAGGTCGGTGACGAGGATGATGCACGGCGTGGTGTCGAGGGTGGCGCTGGTGAGCTTCTCGGCCGCCTCGATCCGGGTCCGGGCGTTGTGCTCGGCGGTCACGTCGAGCAGCTGCGCCGCGAACACCGGCTGCGCGCGGTCAGACAACCGCGAGACGGCGATGTTGACGCGGGTGCCGGGTCGGGTGGCGAGCCCGGTCTCGGTGCGCCAGCCATCCGTTCTGCCCCTGAGGATCGCGGAGATGCTGGCGCGCACGTCCTTGGGGTCGTCGAGGACGCGGTCGAGGTAGAGACCGATCAGCGGGCCCTGCTCGTCGCCGAGCATCCGGACGGCTGCTTCGTTGGCGTCGCGGATCTCGAGCCGGTCTCCGCGCGGCTGCAACAGGAGCATCCCGGTCAGGGATTCGGTGAAGTTGCTGCGGAACAGCTCCTCGCGCGCCGTGACCGTGGCCAACAGCTGGCGGCGCTGCTCGACCGCCACCGTGAGTGGCAGCGACATCAGGGCCGCGCTGAGCAGCCAGATCTGGACCATCGTGCCGGCGGCGACCGCGGAGATCTCGCCACTGGCCACCGACGTACCGAACGGTCCGTGCCCCTGCGCGGTGAGGTAGGTGCCGAGGACGCTGACGCCGAGCAGCTGCCACGCGACCACCCTGACGTCCTGCCGCAGCGCGGCCCAGACCAGGAGCGGCAGCGGTGCGAACGCGAGCGGGAGCGTCTGCTGCGGCGAGAACACCAGCGCCGTCACGGCGAAGAGCGCCAGCGTCTGTACGACGAGCTCGGCCGTCCGCCGGGGCGCCGTACCGCCGCGCAGCGAGATCGCGACCGGCACGATCACCAGCGTCGACGCGGCGTGCGAGGCGAACACCTGCGGCCAGGTGGTGGTGAACCCGCCTCCGTCGAAGGCCGCCACGGTGAGCGCGGCGCCCGTGGCGATCACCAGGGCGCCGGCCAGCGATGCCTTGACGAGTCGCAGGAAGTCGTCGAGTGACTCGAGCCGAGGCCGGTCGTCGGGCGACGCCTTGAGCATGCGCCCGGCGACGTACGCCTCGGCCGCGTTGGACAACCCGAAGAACAGCGAGACGTCGAGGTCGCGGCCGCCGGACAGGTTCGCGGCTGTGCTCGACACCACGACGCCGACGGCGAGCAGGGGCCACCACGCGCGGGGCGCGAGGGCGAAGAGCGCGACCGCGAGACCGGCCGCGGGCCACCAGGACGCCGCCGCACCCTGGGCAGGCGCGAAGACCACGGCGCCGGTGCCGGCGACGTAGATCCCCACGAGAGTCGCAAGCGCACCAAGCTTGCCGACCCGGCCCGAGACGGTCATGGAGACATTGTTAAGTAAAGGACTCCCGGTTTGGGACCGTTTCCACGCAGGCCCGGCATAACGATCCGGGCCGGATCGGGAAGGCACGTCCGCTATCCGGCCCTTGCCGGGTGGACCGGTTACATTGCCGCCATGTTGGTCTCGGAGCGGATCGGTCAGTTCTTCCTCGAGCATGCCGGCTCACGGGACCGGCTCGAGTACACCGAGTACGGCGCGGGCGACGCCTGGGTGGTGCTGCTCCACGGCCAGCTGATGCCACGTCGGATGCACCAGCCGCTGGCCCGCGCGCTCGCCGCCGAGGGTCTCCACGTCGTCACCCTCGACCTGCTCGGCCACGGGCGGTCCGACCGACCCGCCGACCCGCACGCGTACACCACGTCGACGTACGCCGCGCAGGTCGTGGCGCTGCTGGACCACCTCGGCGCGGCGCAGGCCGTCGTGGGCGGCACGTCCCTGGGCGCCAACGTCTCCCTGGAGGTGGCGGTCCTCGCGCCCGACCGGGTGCGCGGGCTGGTCATCGAGATGCCGGTGCTCAACAACGCGCTCGAGGCCGGGATCCTGGCGTTCGCCCCGCTGATGTTCGCCGCCCGGTTCCTGCCGTTCACCGTCAGCGCCGTGCGCATGCTCACGCGGCCGGTGCCTCGCGGCGTGGTCCCGTTCTGGGTCGGTATCGCCCTCGACACCTGCGACCAGCGGCCGGAGTCGGTGGCAGCCGTCGTGCACGGGGCGTTCTTCGGCCGGGTGGCGCCGTCGTCCCGCGAGCGGCGCGCCATCACCGTGCCTGCCCTCGTCGTCGGCCATCCGCGCGACCCGATCCATCCGGCCGCCGACGCGGCGATGCTGGCCGACGAGCTCCCCAACGCCACCTTCGTCCGGGCCCGCAGCATCCTCGAGTGGCGGACCACGCCGGACCGCCTCAACCGCGCGGCGATCGACTTCGCGCTCGCGTGCTGGCAGGCGCCGCGCCGCCGTCGGCGTACCAGCGGCTGACCCGGTCTCCGGGCAGAATGGGCGGGTGCCTCTCTATCGCGACGAGGCGATCGTGCTGCGCACCCACAAGCTGGGCGAGGCGGATCGCATCATCACCCTCCTGACCCGCAACCACGGGCGGGTGCGCGCGGTCGCGAAGGGCGTACGCCGGACCACGTCGCGGTGGGGCTCCCGGCTGGAGCCGTTCACCCATGTCGACCTGCAGCTGGCCGAGGGCCGCAACCTCGACACCATCACGCAGGCCGAGACGCTGAGCCCGTTCTCGGGCGAGATCGGGCTCGACTACGAGCGCTACACCTCCGGCACCGTCATGCTCGAGACCGCCGACCGGCTGGTCTCGGAGGAGCGCCAGCCGGCGCTGCAGCAGTTCCTGCTGCTCGTCGGCGGGCTCCGGGCGATGGCGTCGGGGGAGCGCGGCCCGTCGCAGGTGCTCGACTCCTACCTGCTGCGCTCCCTGGCCGTCGCGGGGTACGCGCCGTCCTTCGAGCACTGCGCGCGCTGCGGCGACGAGGGCCCGCACCGCTGGTTCAGCCCCGCCGCCGGCGGCGTGCTCTGCGCGACCTGCCGGGTGCCCGGCTCCGCCAACCCGGCCCCCGAGACGATCGCCGTCCTCGGCGCGCTCCTCGCCGGCGACTGGGAGGCCGTCGCCGCCGCCGACCCCCGCCACCTCCGCGAGGCCAGCGGCGTGATCGCGGCGTACCTCGCCTGGCACCTCGAGCGTGGCCTCCGCTCCCTGGAGCACCTCGAGCGGTGACTTCGGCGATAGTCCGAGACGTTTGGGTTGCTTTTCGGCCGCCGAACCAACCCAAACGTCTCGGACTACCCCGCCAACCCGGTCAGGCCGAGCCGTAGCGGCGGTCGCGCCGGGCGTAGGTCTCGACCGCCTCCCACAGGTGGCGGCGGTCCACGTCGGGCCAGAGCACGTCGGAGAACACGAACTCGGAGTACGCCGCCTGCCAGAGCATGAAGTTCGAGAGCCGCTGCTCCCCGGAGGTCCGCCAGACCAGGTCGGCGTCGGCGACCTCGGGCACGTACAGGTGGCGGGCGAAGGTCTTCTCGTCGACCTTCTCCGGGTTCAGCCGTCCGGCCGCGACCTCGCGCGCGATGGAGCGGGCGGTGTCGGCGAGCTCCGCGCGACCGCCGTAGTTGACGCACATCGTCAGGGTCAGCACGTCGTTGTCGCGCGTCAGCTCCTCGGCGACCTGGAGCTCCTTGATCACCGACTTCCACAGCCGCGGCGCCCGCCCGGCCCAGCGGACCCGGACCCCGAGCTCGTGCATCTCGTCGCGGCGGCGGCGGATCACGTCGCGGTTGAAGCCCATCAGGAACTTCACCTCGTCCGTGGAGCGTGACCAGTTCTCGGTCGAGAACGCGTACGCCGAGATGGCGCGCACGCCGATCTCGATCGCGCCCTCGACCACGTCGAACAGCGCGTGCTCGCCCTGCTCGTGGCCGGCGGTGCGGGGGAGTCCGCGCTCCTTGGCCCAGCGGCCGTTGCCGTCCATGACGATCGCGACGTGCCGGGGGACCAGCACCGGCGGCACCTGTGGCGGCCGGGCGCCGGACGGGTGCGGCGTCGGCGGACGCACGGTTCGCTTCACGCGGGCAGGATACGGGCTCGGCGCCCGGCCGAAACGCTGTCAGCCGGACGGAGCGATTCGGCAACATTCCGAACGCCCGCGTGCCAGAGTTGTCCGCGGGGATGGACTCCAGTGGGGGAGAACACTTCATGCAGGCTGACCGCGTGCGCATGCACGCATCCGAGGTCGGTCGTCGGCTCCTGTTCGCCGACGACCCGGATCCGCGCGTCCTCCAGGGCGTCTTCATCGCCCTGGTCGGCCTCGATTTCCTGCTGCGCAGCGTCGACGGCACCCCCATCCCGCTCGCCTCCTGGCCGGGTGTCGGCTTCCTGCTGACGGTCGCGCTGACCGTCGCCACGGTCGTCGTCCCGTGGCACCGCCTGCCTCGCGTCGCGGTCGGGATCATCCCGGTGCTCGACATCCTGGCCCTCGGCCTGCTCCGGCTGGACGACCGCGGGAGCGCCGCCGCGGCCGCGATCGTCGTACCGGGACTGTGGCTCGCCCGCCAGTTCGGCAAGCGCGGCGCCGTGACGGTCTGCGTCGCCGGCCTGGTGCTGATGGGCCTGCCCTCGGTGCTCTACCTCGGCGCGAGCGGGGTCAACCTGTCCCGCTCCCTGATGGTGCCGCTGGTGGCGGGGTGGGTCGCCCTGGCCGTCGCGAGCGGCCTCGAGAAGATCAACGCCGCGTACGCCGACGCCGCCGAGAGGCGGGCCGAGCTGGCGTTGGCGATGCACACCATCGACGAGCAGCGCCGCTTCGCCGAGGCGATCCTCGACACCGTCGACGTGGGCCTGGTCCTGCTGGACAACTCCGGCGCCTACCGCACCCTCAACCGTCGGCACGTCGACTTCATGCGGCTCGCCTACCCCGACGGACATGGCGGCCTGGCCGGGCAGCTGGGCCACGTGTACGCCCCCGACGGCGTCACCGCGCTGAAGCGCCACGAGATGCCGACGTACCGCGCGGCCCAGGGCGAGGAGTTCGACGACTGCCGGATCTGGGTGGGCGAGGACCCGCTGTCGCGGCGGGCCCTGTCGGTGTCGGCGCGCGCCGTACGCGGCAAGGACGGGACGTTCGCCGGCGCCGCGCTGGCGTACAAGGACGTCACCGACTTCATGCGGGCGCTGCGGGTCAAGGACGAGTTCGTCGCCTCGGTCTCCCACGAGCTGCGCACGCCGCTCACCTCGATCATGGGGTACGTCGACCTCCTCCTCGAGGACACCGACCTCGACGCCGAGCAGGCCTCCCACCTGCACGTGGTGTCACGCAACAGCGACCGACTGCGCCGGCTGGTCGCCGACCTGCTCCACTCGGCCCAGATCGACGAGGGGCCGATGAACGTCGTGCGCACCGAGGCCGACCTCGGCGCGATCGTGCACCAGTCGTTGCTGACCGCCGCTCCGGTGGCGAGCGCCGGGGGAGTCTCCCTGGACTGGGACGTACCCGACTCGCTGCCCGCGGTCGTCGACTCGCAGCGGATCTCGCAGGTCGTCGACAACCTGCTGTCGAACGCGGTCAAGTACACCCCCGCGGGCGGCCGGGTGCGGGTGACGCTGCGCGTCGACGGCGCCCGGGTCGAGCTGGCCGTCAGCGACACCGGCATCGGCATCTCCGCTCCCGACCGCGAGCGGCTGTTCACGCGGTTCTTCCGGGCCGGGCCTGCCGCGGAGAGCTCCATCCAGGGCATCGGCCTGGGCCTGAGCATCACCAAGTCGATCGTGGAGAGCCACGGCGGCCGGATCGAGGTCGAGAGCCAGCCCGGTCGGGGCAGCACGTTCCGGGTGCGGCTGCCACTCGCGCCGCACACGGCTGCTGCTTCGCTCCAGGCCAGCTAGCGGCCACTCACACCAGCCCGGCGTCGCGCGCGAGCAGCGCGAGCTGCGTGCGGTTGTCGAGGGCCAGCTTGGCCAGGATGTTGGACACGTGGGCCTTCACGGTCGCCACGCTGAGGAACAGCTCCCCGGCGATCTCGGCGTTGGATCGACCCCGGGCGACCGCGACGGCCACCTGCGACTCCCGGTCGGACAACGCCGCAAGAGCCATGAGTGCCTCCTTGCGTACGGCGGCCGACTCGAGCTTCTGGCTCACCAGTCGCTGCGTGATCGCGGGTGACAGGATCGGCTCACCGGAGGCCGCTTGGTGCAGGGCCGCGACGATGCGCTCGGGTGGGGTGTCCTTGAGCAGGAACCCGCTGGCTCCTGCCTCGAGCGCGGCGACCACGTTGTCGTCGGCGTCGAAGGTCGTCAGCACGACGACGACCGGCGCGCCCGGTGTCCGTCTCAGCCGCCGAGTGGCGGTGACCCCGTCGACCCGGGGCATGTGCAGGTCCATCAACACCACATCGGGATGATGGCTGGCCACCGCATCGGGAACATGTGACCCATCAGCCGCCTCTCCGACCACGCGTAGCCCGCCGGCACCGTCGAGCATCATCGTGAGGCCGGCGCGCACCATGGGGTCGTCGTCGACGATCAGCACCTTCAGCTCACGCGCCGGGACACTGGCTCCGGTCACGTCGACCCCCGAAAGTCGACGAGCAATCGGTACTCGCCGTCCTCGACGCTCGTCCGCAGGGAGCCACCGACGAGCTCCACCCGTTCGGTCAGCCCGGACAGGCCGTGCCCCGCGACCAGCCGGCGATCGGCGTCTACGGGGTTCGCGACCTCGATCCGCAACGAGTCGGTAGAGCGACGGACCCCGACCCGAACGGGCTGGCCGGGCGCGTGCCGTCGTGCGTTCGTGAGCCCTTCCTGAACGACGCGGTACCCCGCCCGGCCGACCTGGAGTGTCAGGTCGTCCGAGGACCCGGGGGCCTGACTCAGCGTGACCAGCATGCCTGCCTCCGTGCACTCCTCGACCAGTCGCGGCAGGTCTCGCAGGGTCGGGAGCGGCCGCAGCGTGCTCTCTTCGGCGGCGCCGTCCTCGTCGCGCAGCAGCGTGATGACCTCTCGGAGCTCGTCCAGCGCCTCGTGGAGCCCGCCACGGATGACACCTGCGGCCGTCGCAAGACGCTCGGGAGAGGAGTCGGGCCGGTACTCCAGGGCGCCGGCGTACGTCGCCAGCAGGGAGAGGCGATGCGCCATGACGTCGTGCATCTCCCGCGACAGCCGTGCACGCTCGTGACGGCGCGCCTCGGCCACTCGGCTGGCCTGCTCCTCCTCGGCACGACGGGCCCGTTCCGCCAAGGACCACATCAGTTCGCGTCGGGCCTTGGCGTAGGCGCCCCACCCGACGAGCGTCGCGTAGGCAACCACGACCAGAAGGGCATACCAGCCGTAGGGCAACCCCTCGATCGGCCGCCACCACCCCTGCACCAGGTGCGCGCCGATCCCGACCAGCGCGGTCGTCAGTGCGGCGCGGAAGGACGACCACCGGGCCACGTGGAAGACGGCCATGGTGGCCGATGGCGTGGCGGTGGGGGACAGAGCGGCGAGCAGCCCGAGGGCCACGGCCGTCGCCGTCGGCCTTGTCCACAGCCCGGGAATCAGGGCGAGGCAGACCACGGCGACCGCGGCGTCGATCCCCACGAGGAGGGAGGATTCCTCCGCGATCACCAGCGCGGCCAGCTGGAGCGCTGAGAGACAACCCATCGCCACCATCACCACGACGACGACGCCCCGCCCTGCGGGTTGTGCCCGGGGCAGCCGAGGCGTCGTGTCGGTCTCACACGTGGTCACGCTCACCGCGACAGGCTAGGCGAGCCGACCGGAACCGGAACACCGCCAAAAGTCGGAGTGGGTGCAGACCGGCGGTGGATCGACTGTGGCCGTGTGGCCGATCCGCGCAGGAGCCACGGTAGGCACGGTGTGGTCATGACCTCGACGACTGAAACCACGATCGCGACTTGCGCAAAGCTGTGCCGGATCCGCCGCCGACGCTGGTTCACAGTGCTGACGGCCATGTCCGCGGCGAACGCCACCTGGGCGCTGACAGCGGTCGGCGCGGGCATCGATCTCACGGTGCATCAGGGCGACGGCATCGTGCGGGTCGATGCCCTGCATGTGACGGTGGTGAGCCTCGGCGTCGGCCTCGCAGCATGGTTCCTGCTGGAGCGGCTGGAGCGTCGGCTCGTACGGGCCCGGTTCGTGTGGTGGCTGAGCGCGTGCGGCGTCCTCGTCGTCTCGCTGACCGGCCCACTGACCGCGACCACGACCGCGGCGGCAGCCGTACTCGTCGCGCTCCACCTGCTGGTCGGCTCCATCCTCCTGGTCGGGCTCGGGTGGTCGGACGGGGATGGACGAACGTGACGCCGACGGTCAGCGGCAGTCGGGACAGGTCCCGAAGATCTCCAGCGTGTGGCTGACGTCGGCGTACCCGTGCTCGCCGGCGATCGAGCGCGTCCAGCGCTCCACCGCCGGTCCCTCCACCTCGACCGTGGCGCCGCAGTCGCGGCAGACCAGGTGGTGGTGATGGGTGTCGGAGCAGCGGCGGTAGACGGCCTCGCCGTCCTCGGTCCGCAGCACGTCGACCTCACCGGAGTCCGCGAGCCGCTGGAGGGTGCGGTAGACCGTGGCCAGGCCGACCCGCTCGCCCCGCTTGCCGAGCAGCTCGTGGATCTCCTGGGCCGACCGGAAGTCGGCGAACGACGCCAGCGCCTCGGCGACCGCCCGGCGCTGCTTGGTGGGCCGCGCCCCGCTGAGCGACGGGGGCTTCGGGTCAGTGTTCGTCATAGTGCCTCCCGTGGGCGGCGTGCCGGTGGCCGTCGTGCACGTAGTCGACGTGGTCTCCGTGGCGGATGGCCACGTGACCGCAGTCGGGACCGTGCTCGTGCGGGTGCTCGTCGGTGACCTCGTGCTCCTGCGGCTCGAGCTCGGGGAACGGCGCCCGGACCCGCGTGCGGGCCCGCAGGACCGCCCCGACCGGCCAGGTGACCGCGAACCCGACCAGCGCCAGCAGCACGATCGTCGGGCCGGGAGCCACCCGCGCGTGGAACGAGAGGTACGCCGAGAGCAGCAGGCCGCCGACGGAGGCGGCCGTGCCGATCGCCATCGCCGCCAGCAGGGTGGTGCGGAACGACTTGGTGAGCTGCTGGGCGGTCGCCACCGGCACCACCATCAGCGCCGAGACCAGCAGCAGCCCCACCGTGCGCATCGCCACGGTGACGCTGACGGCCGCGAGCACGGCGACGAGCACGTTGTAGACGCGCACGTTGAGCCCGGCGACCCGGGCGAACTCCTGGTCCTGGGCCACCGCGAACAGCTGGGGCGCGAGGCCGACGCAGAACAGGATCACCACGGCCGCGAGCGCCATGGTCACCCAGACGTCGGTGACGGAGATGGTGGTGATCGACCCGAACAGGTAGGTCTGGAGGACGGTTGCGCTCTGCCCGGCAAGTCCGGTCACCAGGACGCCACCGGCCAGTCCGCCGTAGAAGAGCAGGGCCAGCGCGACGTCGCCGTTGGTGCTGCCGCTCTCACGGATCAGCTCGATCAGGATCGCTCCCAGGACGGCCACGATCACGGCGGTCCAGATGGGGGCGACGCCGGTGAGCAGGCCGATCGCCACGCCGGTCACCGCCACGTGGCCGATGCCGTCGCCCATCAGCGCCAGGCGGCGCTGCACGAGGTAGGTGCCGACCGCCGGCGCCGCCAGGCCGGTGAACAGGGCCGCCAGCAGCGCCCGCTGCATGAACTCCAGTCCGAGCAGCTCGATCATCGCGGGCCTCCGTCGAGGGGAGTCAGGCCCTGCGGGCCACGGTCGTTCGTCGGGCTGCGGTGGCCGGGATGGTGATGGTGGGTGTGTGCCTCGCCGAAGTCGGCGTGGTGCACCTCGTGGTCGGCCAGCGGGGCGCCGTCGTACGCGATCCGGCCGTCGCGCATGACGATCGCCCGGTCGACCAGCGGCGCCATCTCACCGAGCTCGTGGGCGACCAGCACGATGGTGCTGCCGCGGTCCTTGAGCTGGCGCAGCGCGTCGGCGAGCGCCCGCTGGTTGGGCAGGTCGACGCCCGCCGTGGGCTCGTCGAGGAAGAACAGGTCCGGCGAGCCGACCAGGGCCCGGGCGATGAGCGCCCGCTGCTGCTGCCCGCCGGAGAGCTGGGTGACCCCGGACTTCGCCTGCCCGGCCAGGCCGACCACGCGGATCGCGTCGTCGATCGCTGCCCGGTCGTCGCGGGTCAGCGGACGCAGCAGCCGACGACGGGTGAGCGCGCCGGAGGCGACGACCTCCCACACCGACGCCGGGATGCCCGAGCCGGCGCCGGCACGCTGGGGCACGAAGCCGATCCGGCGCCAGTCGTCGAAGTCGTCGAACGGCGTGCCGAACAGCTCGAGGGTCCCGGCGGTGAGCGGCCGGAGCCCGGTGAGGGCCCGGACCAGGGTCGACTTGCCGGAGCCGTTGGCGCCCATCAGCGCCAGGAACTCCCCGGAGCGCACCTCGATGTCGATCGCGCGCAGGATCGGCCGGCCGCCGATGGCGACCGCCCCGCCGGTGAGCCGGACCGGTACGTCGCCGCTGTGCTCGTTCAGCATCCGTTGGCCGCCTGCAGGTTCGCGAGGTTGGTGCGCATGAGAGAGAGGTAGTCGTCCGTGCTCTCCGCGTCAACGCCCTCGATCGGGTCGAGGGTCGCTGTCTCGAGGCCGAGGTCGTTCGCGAGCGTGTCGGCGAGCTTGCGACTGCCGAGGGTCTCGGTGAACACCGTCGTGACGCCTTCGTCGCGGGAGATCTCCTGGAGCTCGGCGAGGTGCGCCGGCGTCGGTTCCGACTCGGGGGAGAGGCCGGCGATCGCGTCGAAGTGCAGGCCGTACTTCTCCAGGTACCCGAAGGCGTCATGGCTCACGACGACCGTCTGCCGCTGGCAGTCGGCCAGGCCGTCGGCGTACTCCTCGTCGACGCGCTCCAGGTCGATCCGGAGGTCCTCGGCGTTGGTGCGGTACTCCTCGGCGTGGTCGGGGTCGATGTCGGACAGCTGCCGCGCCACCTCGTCGCCGAGGTCGGCCATCCGCAGCGGGTCGAGCCAGAAGTGCGGGTCGGCGCCCTCTTCGTGCTCGTGACCCTCGTGGTCGTCCTCGTGCCCGCCCGCTTCCTTCAGGTCGACCACGTCGGCGGCGTCGAGCACCGCACCCTCGGCGGTCTCGTCGACGGCCGCGTCGACCGCCGGCTGGAAGCCGCGCTCGTAGACCACCAGGTCGGCGCCGGCGACCTGCGCGGTCTCCTTGATGGTCAGCTCGAAGTCGTGCGGCTCCGCGCCGGGCGTGGTCAGCAGCTCGACGTCGCGGCCGGAGACCCGCTCGGCGACGTAGGCCAGCGGGTAGAACGCCGCCGCGATCTCCACCCCGTCGCCGTCGGACTCGTCGCCCAGCCCCAGCGCCGCACAGCCCGACAGGGAGGTGGCGACGAGGAGCACAGGCGAGGACGATCCGCATGAGAACGATTCTCAATCCAATTGAGAACGATTGTCAACTCCGGTCGATCGGTGGTTGAGGAAGGCGCGCTAGCGCCTGTCTCGAAACCGCCGCCCTCTAGGCTCGAGGGGTGCTGGTGGTGAGCAGGTTCCGGGTGGGCGACGACGACGCCGAGACGTTCCGCGCCGATCTCGAGCGAGCCCACGCGCTGCTGGCCGACCGACCCGGGTACCTCGCGGGGCACGTCGGGCGGAGCATGGACGAGCCCGACCTGTGGGTCCTGGTGACCACGTGGGAGCACGTCGGGGCCTACCGCCGGGCGTTGTCGTCGTACGACGTGAAGGCGGGTGCCGTGCCGCTGCTCAGCAGGGCGCTGGACGAGCCCAGCGCCTACGAAGCGGTCCAGCCCGGAGCCGACCTGAATGTCGCACACAGCCGGTCGTTAGGCTGAGCCTTCGACCATGAACCGACCGGCAGCCAGCCGGCCTGTCCTGTTTTGAGGAGTACCCCGTGGCCAAGCCGCCCGCATCCACGCTCGACAACGTCGTTTCCCTCTGCAAGAGGCGTGGCTTCGTCTACCCCTGCGGGGAGATCTACGGCGGCACCCGCTCGGCGTGGGACTACGGTCCGCTGGGCGTGGAGCTGAAGGAGAACATCAAGCGCCAGTGGTGGCGGATGATGGTCACCGCGCGCGAGGACGTCGTCGGCCTCGACTCGAGCGTCATCCTGCCGACCCGCACCTGGGAGGCCAGCGGCCACCTGGCCACGTTCAGCGACCCGCTGGTGGAGTGCCAGTCCTGCCACAAGCGGTTCCGCGAGGACCACCTCCAGGAGGACTTCGCCTCCAAGAAGGGCCTCGACGACCCCGACTCCGTCGACATCATCGAGTCGGTCCCGTGCCCCAACTGCGGCACCCGCGCGGCCTGGACCGAGCCGCGGCAGTTCAACATGATGCTGAAGACCTACCTCGGCGTCGTCGAGGACGAGTCCGGCCTGCACTACCTGCGGCCCGAGACCGCGCAGGGCATCTTCCTCAACTTCGCCAACGTGGTGACCACCAGCCGCCGCAAGCCGCCGTTCGGCATCGCCCAGCAGGGCAAGAGCTTCCGCAACGAGATCACCCCCGGCAACTTCATCTTCCGCACCCGCGAGTTCGAGCAGATGGAGATGGAGTTCTTCGTCAAGCCGGGCGAGGACGAGGAGTGGCACCAGTACTGGATCGACGAGCGCACCCGCTGGTACGTCGACCTCGGCATCAACCCCGACAACCTGCGCCACTACGAGCACCCCCAGGAGAAGCTCAGCCACTACGCCAAGCGGACCGTCGACATCGAGTACCGCTTCGGCTTCTCCGGCCGTGACTTCGAGGAGCTCGAGGGCATCGCCAACCGCACCGACTACGACCTCACCCAGCACAGCAAGTTCTCCGGTCAGGACCTGTCGTACTTCGACCAGGCCGCCGACGAGCGCTACGTGCCGTACGTGATCGAGCCCGCGGCCGGCCTCACCCGCAGCCTGATGGCGTTCCTCATCGACGCCTGGACCGAGGACGAGGCCCCGAACACCAAGGGCGGCGTCGACAAGCGCACGGTGCTGCGTCTCGACCCGCGGCTGGCCCCGGTGAAGGTGGCCGTGCTGCCCCTGTCCCGCAACGCCGACCTCTCGCCGAAGGCCCGCGACCTGGCCACCGAGCTGCGCCGCAACTGGAACGTCGAGTTCGACGACTCCGGCGCGATCGGCCGCCGCTACCGCCGCCAGGACGAGATCGGCACGCCCTACTGCGTCACGGTGGACTTCGACACGCTCGACGACCACGCCGTCACCATCCGAGAGCGCGACACGATGAAGCAGGAACGGATCGGTCTCGACTCGGTCACGGCGTACTTCGCCGAGCGTTTCGTGGGCTGCTGAGCGAGGACCCCGTGCACAATGACCGCATGATTCCCCCGACTCGGCGCCGTGGCTGGCGCGCGCTCTTCGCCGCGTCGCTGGCCGTCGCGCTCCTGCTGTCCGGCTGCTCCGACGACGGCTCGGCCGACGCCTCCGGCGACGAGACCAGCAGTGGCGGCGAGGGTTCGCCGCCCGAGCCCTACCTGCCCGTGCCCGACGGCGTCGAGCTGACGACCCAGGGCACCGAGCTGGGGCTCGGCGAGACCGCCACCGTCGCCTACGAGCCGCGCCAGGGTGAGGTGGCCGCGCTCGACATCACCGTGACCCGACTCGACAAGGCCTCCTTCGACCTGTTCACCGGGTGGCAGCTTGACGCCAAGACCAAGTCGACCCAGCCGTACTTCGTGCACGCGAAGATCACGAACGTCGGTGCCACCGACCTCGGGGGTCGCCGACCGCCGCTGTACGCCGTCGACGGTGACAACAAGCTGATCGAGTCCTCGACCTTCGCCAGCTCGTTCAAGCCCTGCCCGAGCGACGACTTCCCGAAGACGTTCAAGACCGGCGACTCCGTCAACTCCTGCCTCGTCTACCTCGTCCCCGACAAGGGCGAGCTGGTCGCGGTCAGCTTCCGCCCGACCGAGGACTTCGACCCGATCATCTGGGTCGGCGAGATCACCCAGCCCGTGCCCCCCAAGCCCGAGAAGCCCAAGAAGGGCAAGGGCAACAAGAACCAGAACCAGGGCGGCAACAACAACTGACGCCCGGTGGTTTCGAGACGGTCGCAGAGCGACCTCCTCAACCACCTCTGCCATGGTCGGTGGTTGAGGAGGGCCGCCTGGCGGCCCGTCTCGAAACCACCCGTCAGCTGAACCGCCATGCCGACGGCTCGCGAGACCCGGTAGTGCCGCCCATTCACCCCTGATCAGCGCCTCGCGCTGCTTCCTGCCGGCAGCTCTGAACCCGCTTCTCGAAGGCGTACGCCATCACCGATCGTGCTCGAACTCCGCGGCCCAGCACCAACTACGGAGACGGTGCGGACGCGGCGTACACCGCGCCACTCGTCTGCCGCTGTGATCTGTGCTGGCCAGAGCCGGTGCTCGAGCACATCGGGGAGTGCTTCCGACGTTCGAGAAGCGCCGTCGGCACGGCTCGAGCCGATGCGAAGTGCCAGGCCTCATCCGGGCAGAGTGGGCACCCGTTGCCCGTCTTGGCACAGCGGCGTTCGCGGCGCCTGTCGGACGACGGTGGTTTCGAGACGGTCGCAGAGCGACCTCCTCAACCACCGAGAGCAAAGGTGGTTGAGGAGGGCCGCCTCGCGGCCCGTCTCGAAACCACCCACGCGAGATTTGGGCCGTCAGCCGTCCCGATCGGGACAATGGGGACCATGTCCGCCCTGCCCACCTCGCTGACCCTCGGGTCGCTGCGCGTCGACACGCCCGTCGTGCTCGCGCCGATGGCGGGCATCACCAACGCCGCGTACCGCCGGCTGTGCGCCGAGCAGGGGGCGGGGCTCTACGTCTGCGAGATGATCACCTCGCGCGGCCTCGTCGAGCGCGACGAGACGACCCAGCGGATGCTGGTCTTCGACGACGCCGAGTCGGTGCGGTCGGTGCAGCTCTACGGCACCGACCCCAGCTACGTCGGCAAGGCCACCGAGATCCTGTGCGCCGAGTACGGCGTGCGGCACATCGACCTGAACTTCGGCTGCCCGGTGCCCAAGGTCACGCGCAAGGGCGGCGGCGGAGCGCTGCCGTGGAAGCGGGGGCTGCTCGGCGAGATCCTGACCGCGGCGGTCGCCGCCGCGACGCCGTACGACGTGCCGGTGACGATGAAGACGCGCAAGGGCCTCGACGACGACCACCTCACCTACCTCGATGCCGGCCGGATCGCCGAGGACACCGGCGTCGCGGCGATCGCGCTGCACGGGCGCACGGTGGCGCAGGCGTACTCGGGCGAGGCCGACTGGGACGCGATCGCCCGCCTGGTCGACCACGTCGACATCCCGGTCCTCGGCAACGGCGACATCTGGGAGGCCGCCGACGCGCTCCGCATGGTCGAGCAGACCGGCGTGGCCGGCGTCGTCGTCGGTCGCGGCTGCCTGGGCCGCCCGTGGCTGTTCCGCGACCTGGCCGCGGCGTTCGCGGGCGAGCGGGTCGCCACCCTGCCCACGCTCGGCGAGGTGCGATCCATGATGCGCCGCCACGCCGAGCTGCTCAGCGAGCACATGGGGGAGGAGCGCGGCTGCAAGGAGTTCCGCAAGCACGTCTCCTGGTACCTCAAGGGGTTCGCCGCGGGCGGTCGCCTGCGGCACTCCCTGGCGCTGGTCGACTCGCTCGCGGCCCTCGACGTACTGCTGGCCGAGCTGGACCCCGACGAGCCGTTCCCGGTGCAGGAGCTCGGTACGCCGCGCGGCCGCCAGGGCTCTCCGCGGCGCCGGGTCGTGCTCCCCGACGGGTGGCTCGACGACACCGACGGAGCGGGCGCGTACGTGTGCGAGGACGCCACCGAAGTCACGGGCGGATAGCTCGCCGCTGACGCAAACATCTGCGGCGGGTGATCGGAAACACCCCGCCAAATCCTTCCCCCGATTGCCGGGGCCCTGTTTGGCTGTGCTTTAGTCGTTGCTCACGTCCCGTTCGCCACAAGCGACCGGGACGTTCCCCCGAAAGCAACCAAGCAAAGGATCAGCGCTGTGGCAGACCATCGCCACAAGCGGGAAACCAATGCCCGCCGTTTGCCCAAGGCCCATGTCCTGGCCGCCCCGATAGCCGTCGTCGCCACCATGTCGACCGTTGGACTCGGCCTCCTGGCCACCAGCCCGGAGGTGCGCGACAGCTTCGTCGCCGCCAGCGCCTCCAGCATCAGCAACGCCTCCGAGGCCGCGTCCGCCGGGACCCCCGAGCGCGATGTCGTGATCTCCCGATCGGCCCCCCGCGTCGACGCCACCCGCCTCCAGCGCGAGTTCGGCGTCGACATGTCGAAGGCCGCCGTCACCCAGGCCATCCGCAAGGCCGACACCAAGCTGTGGACCACCGTCGACCTCAACATCTGGACCTCGCCCGGCAAGCAGGCCGAGAACATCGGCCTGCTCGAGGCCGGCGAGAAGATCCTGATCACTGGCCGCAAGACACCCGAGCGCGTCGAAGTCGTCATGGACGGCAAGTCGCGCTGGGTCACCGTCGGCTACCTGAGCGAGGAGAAGCCGGACCCGGCCGTCTCCGGCGACGTCGGCGGCACCTGCACCAACGGCAGCACCGTCCCGTCGGGTGTCAGCCCGAACATCGCGAAGGTGCACGAGGCGGTCTGCGCCAACTTCCCCGAGATCACCTCCTACGGCACGTTCCGTGGCGACGGCGAGCACTCCCAGGGCATCGCGATCGACATCATGGTCAGCGGCGACCGCGGCCAGCAGGTCGCGGACTTCGTGCGCGCCAACGCCTCCGAGCTCGGTGTCAGCTACGTCATCTTCAGCCAGCAGATCTGGTCCGTGGAGCGCGGCAGCGAGGGCTGGCGGGGCATGGAGGACCGCGGGTCCACCACCGCCAACCACTACGACCACGTCCACGTGACGACGTACTGAGCTAACGCCCGACCTCGTCGTATCGTTTCGAGCCCCTGCCCAACCGGCCGGGGCTCGAGCTCCGTCTGGGCAGTGACGACAGACCAGCACGACGGAAGGACGGGGATGGCGCGGGACTACGACGAGGAGTTCGTCGAGTTCGCCACGGCATCGCTGCCCGGACTCCGCCGGACCGGCTATCTCATGTGCGGCGACTGGCATCGTGCCGAGGACGCCGCCCAGGAGGCGCTGATCCGGGTCTACCGGTCCTGGCACCGGGTGGAGAGGCGAGAAGGCCTGCGCGCCTACGCCCGGCGGACGACGGTGCGGATCCTCATCGACGAGTCGCGGCGCCCCTGGCGCCGCGAGACCCCGACCGGGGAGCAGTACGACGCGGGGGTGCCCGATCCGACCGTGAGATCCGACGAGCGCGACGCGCTGGTGCGGGTGCTGTCGTCGCTGTCACCCAGACGGCGCGCCTGCGTCGTCCTCCGCTACTACCACGACCTGTCCGTCGCAGAGACGGCTCGGGCGCTGGGGTGCTCGGAGGGAACGGTCAAGAGCCAGACCTCCGACGCGCTGCGCGCGCTCCGGCCGCTCTTCGGGGACGTCGTGACGCCAGGAGCCCGCGATGAATGACCTCCACGACCGTCTCGACCAGGCCGCCGACGACACCGGCCGGCCCCTCACGACCGACCCGATCGAGCTGCTCGGCCGCGCCCGCGCCTCGCGACGGAGACGACAGCAGCTCCGAATCGGTGGCGTACTGACCGGCGCGGCCGCGCTGACCGCCGCGGCAGTCCTCGCCGTCCCCCTCGTCCAGGGCGACACCGGCACGCCGGCGGAACCCGACCCGTCGCTGCCGGCTGCGAGCGACAAGGCGAGCGAGCCGGCTCCGACGCGCCTGAGCGACACCGAGATCGTCAGCCGCTGCGAAGCGCAGCTGCAGAAGTACTTCGCCTACCCCATGTACTCCCCGGCGAAGTGGAAGGTCGCGCACGACCGGGAGTATGCCGTCGGCGACCTCGTCCAGCTCCAGGCCGGCAGGTTCGGCAGCAACCCGGTGCTCTGCGTGATCCCGGAGAAGGGACAGGAGCAGCAGGACGTGCCGTTCAACCGGTTCGTCGCCGACACCAGCAAGCCCCAAGGTCTCGCCGAGCTGTGCTCGGAGAACTTCACGTCCATGACGAGGGGCGAGCCGTGGGTCGACCTGCGCGGCGCCGAGGTGGTCGCCGCCGACGGCGACGGGGACGTCACGGTCGCCCTGCTCCGGCTCGGCAACGACTACTACTCGTGCTCGATCTCGTCGCCCACATGGGACGCCGGCCTGACCGACGTCTACACCACCGGGCGCGGCGACATCTACTTCAACGGCGCCACGACAGGCAGCGGCAACAAGTCCATCGTCGACGGGGCTGCGTCGTACTACACCGGTGCGGGGCTCACGGAACCGCACGCTGAGAGGATCCGGGTGACCTTCACCGACGGGACCGTGGTGGATCGGCCGGTCGGTGACGGTGGCGCGTACGCCGTGATGATCCGCCTGCCGGGCGAGGGTGGCTTGCTGGACCACACCACCGAGGTGTTGGGCGCCGGCGACCGGGTGCTGGCGGAGTTCGCGCCGATGTAGCACTCCGACAGTCGGTGCGGCCCAGTAGGGTCGCCACCGATGGAGTCGCTGGAGGAGTACGACGCCGCCGCGCGCGAGCGGATCGTCGACGAGCCACCCAAGCGGGTGGCCGCGCCCGAGCGGACGCCGTTCGAGCGCGACCGGGCCCGGGTGGTGCATGCCGCCTCGTTCCGGCGGCTCGCGGCCAAGACCCAGGTGGTCGGCCCGCTGACCGACGACTTCGTGCGCAACCGGCTCACCCACAGCCTCGAGGTCGCACAGGTCGCGCGCGACCTCGCGCGCGGGCTGGGCTGCCACCCCGACATCGCCGAGACGGCGGCGCTCGCCCACGACCTCGGTCACCCGCCGTTCGGCCACAACGGTGAGCGGGTGCTGGCCGAGATGAGCGAGGACTGCGGCGGGTTCGAGGGCAACGCGCAGACCCTGCGCCTGCTCACCCGGCTGGAGGCCAAGACCCTCGACACCCATGGCCGCTCGGTCGGACTCAACCTGACCCGGGCCACGCTCGACGCGTGCACGAAGTACCCCTGGAGCTGGGCCGCGGCCGACGAGCCCGGGGGAGTCCATGCCGACGGCTCGCCGCGGCTGGTGCGCAAGTTCGGGGTCTACGACGACGACCTGTCCGTGTTCGCCTGGCTGCGGGAGGGCGTCGACGGCCGGCGACGCTGCTTCGAGGCCCAGGTCATGGATCTCGCCGACGACGTCGCCTACTCCGTCCACGACGTCGAGGACGGTGTCGTCGCCTGGCGGATCGACCTGGTCGACCTGGATCGCCCGGCGCTGTGGGCGACGGTCCGCGACTGGTACCTCCCCGACGTCGACGACGCCACCCTCGACCAGGTCCTGGCCGGTCTCGAACACGTCGGTGGCTGGCCCACGACGCCGTACGACCGCAGCCGGCGCAGCCTGGCCGCCCTGAAGAACCTCACCAGCGACCTGATCGGGCGGTTCTGCGGCGCCGTCCGTGACGCGACGTTCGCGGCCTCGGACGGCCCGTTCGTCCGGTACGCCGCCGAGCTGGTCGTGCCGGAGCAGACGCGGCTGGAGATGGCGGTGCTCAAGGGGATCGCCGCCCACTACGTCATGCTCGCCGAGGACCGCGTCGCCGCCATGACCCACCAGCGCGAGCTGCTCGCCGAGCTCGTCGAGGAGATCGACAAGCGTGGCGCCGACGCGCTCGACCGGCCGTTCGCCGACGACTGGCACGCCGCCGAGGACGACGCGGCCCGGCGGCGGGTGGTGATCGACCAGGTCGCCTCCCTGACCGACGGCAGCGCGGTCGACCGGCACGCCCTGCTCGTCGGAAGGAGCGATCGTGGCTGAGCCCCTGGTCTGGCTGCCGTTCGACCCGTCCCGGCTCGGCGACCCGCCCGACAGCCTGCGCTACGAGCGGGTCGACCCGACCGACCACGTGCCCGACTCCGTGGCCGACGTGGCCTTCTACGTACCGCCGTACGCCGTGGGGCCGGCCGGCGCGGAGGTGCTGCCCCGGATGTCCAGCCTCCAGGTCGTGCAGACCCTCACGGCCGGCGTCGACAACATCCGCGACCAGGTGCCCGACGGGGTCACCCTCTGCAACGGCCGCGGCATCCACGACACGTCCACCGCCGAGCTCGCGCTGACCCTGATCCTGGCGTCGCTGCGCGGCGTTCCCGGTTTCGTCCGCGCCCAGGACCGCCACGACTGGGAGTTCGGCTGGCACCCCGCGCTCGCCGACAAGCGGGTGCTGCTCGTCGGGTACGGCGCCATCGGGCAGGCGGTCGAGGCGCGGCTGCTGCCCTTCGAGACCGAGGTGGTCCGCGTCGCCCGCAGCGCCCGCGACGGCGTCCACGGAATCGACGAGCTTCCCGACCTGCTCCCGGACGCCGACGTCGTCGTCCTGCTCGTCCCGCTCACCGATGCCACCCGGGGCCTGGTCGACACGGGCTTCCTGGCCCGGATGAAGGACGGCGCGCTCCTGGTCAACGTCTCGCGTGGCGCGGTCGTCGTCTCCGACGACCTGGCGGCCGCCCTCGGGTCCGGGCGCATCAGCGCCGCCGTCGACGTCGCCGACCGGGAGCCGCTCCCCGCCGACAGTCCGCTCTGGACCGCGCCCCACCTGCTCATCTCGCCCCACGTCGGTGGTGCCAGCAGCGCCATGTGGCCCCGGGCCAACCGTCTCGTCCGCGACCAGCTGCACCGGTTCGCCGCCGGCGAGCCCCTGGCCAACGTCATGTCTGGTGACTACTGACTCCGCGGTCGGCACCGGACCGTAGGATCGCCCCGTGGCTGGCCGGATTCGCGATGAGGACATCGCCGAGGTGCGCGAGAAGGCCCGCATCGACGAGGTCATCTCGCAGTACGTCACGCTCCGCAACGCCGGCGGCGGGTCCCAGAAGGGGCTGTGCCCCTTCCACGACGAGAAGTCGCCGTCGTTCAACGTCAACCCCAGCCGCGGGTTCTTCCACTGCTTCGGCTGCGGCGAGGGCGGCGACGTCTTCACGTTCCTGATGAAGATCGACGGCCTGGCCTTCGGCGAGGCCGTCGAGCGGATGGCCGACAAGTACGGCGTCCAGCTGCGCCGCGAGGACGGTGGCGAGGTCCGCGACGACCGGCCGAAGGGGCCGCAGCGCCGCCGCCTGATCGAGGCGCACCGGGTCGCCCAGGAGTTCTACGCCGACCAGCTCGGCTCCACCGACGCCGTGGTCGCCCGGCGGTTCCTCCACGAGCGCGGCTTCGACCAGGACGCCGCCGCGCGCTTCGGCGTCGGCTTCGCGCCGCGTGACGGCGACGCGCTCCACAAGCTGCTCCGCGAGAAGGGCTTCAGCCAGGACGAGACGGTCGCCGCCGGGCTGGTGGCGGTCGGGCGGTCGGCGTACGACCGGTTCCGCGGGCGGTTGCTCTGGCCGATCCGCGACGCCAGCGGCGACACCATCGGCTTCGGTGCCCGCCGGATCTTCGACGACGACCGGATCGAGGCGAAGTACCTCAACACCCCCGAGACGCCGATCTACAAGAAGAGCCAGGTCCTCTACGGCATCGACCTCGCCCGGCGCGACATGGCGCGGTCGTCGCAGGCGGTCGTGGTCGAGGGCTACACCGACGTGATGGCCTGCCACCTCGCCGGCGTGGCCACAGCGGTCGCCACCTGCGGCACCGCCTTCGGCGACGAGCACGCCCGGGTGCTCCGTCGGTTCCTCCACGACCACGAGGAGTTCCGCGGCGAGGTGATCTTCACCTTCGACGGCGACGCCGCCGGGCAGAAGGCGGCCCTGCGGGCGTTCGACGGCGACCAGAACTTCGTCTCCCAGACCTACGTCGCCGTCGAGCCCGACGGTCTCGACCCGTGCGACCTGCGCATCCAGAACGGCGACGCGGCGGTCCGCGAGCTGGTCGCCCGCCGGGTCCCGCTGTACCGCTTCGTGCTCTCCAACGTCGTCGGCAAGTACGACCTCGACCGCGCCGATGGCCGGGTCGACGCCGTCCGCGAAGCCGCCCGGCTGGTGTCGAGCATCCGCGACAAGTCGAAGGTCGACGCGTTCTCCCGCGAGCTCGCCGGCATGGTCGGCGTCGACATCGAGCAGGCGCGCGAGGAGGTCAGGCGCGCGGCCAACCGCCCGGCCAGTCGACCGACCGGGCGGCCCGACCAGCGGAGCTCGGCCCCGGCCACCCAGGAGGACGCTCCGCCGCCGCGCCAGCAGCTCCCCGACCTGCGCGACCCGCGGTTCTCGCTCGAGCGGGAGACGCTCAAGCTGGTCCTGCAGCACCCGTCACCCGTCGGGCGGTCGATCACCGACGTCGACGGCAACGACTTCACGCACCCGACCTACCGCGCGGTCTGGGAGCTGGTCGCTGCCGCCGGCGGTCCGGGCGCCGGAGCCTCCGATGCCGGCTGGGCCACGCAGGTGCGCGATGCGGCCACGGATCCCGCCGTCTCCTCGGCGATCAGCGCGCTCGCCGTCGAGCCGCTCAAGCGGGAGCCCGACGAGGCCTACATCGCGCTGCACTTCTACAGCCTCCGCGAGCTCACCGCCCGCCGCCGGATCGCCGACCTGAAGTCGCGCCTCCAGCGCACCAACCCGATCGAGAGCCCGGCGGAGTACAACCGGATGTTCGGCGAGCTCACCGCCCTCGAGGCGCACCGGCGCAGGCTGCTCGACCTGAGAGATCGGCGCCTCGTGAGACGACGTACCAAGCCCTCGGTCGACGTCGCCGCGGGGGAGAAGGTGCTGGCCTGGGCCGAGTCGGCCGACGGTGAGGTCCTCGCCGGCACCCGCGACGCGCTGTACGTCGGCGACCGGCGGATCCCCTGGGAGGAGGTCGAGGCGGCCGAGTGGGACCGCGACACCTCGACGTTCCGGGTCAGCGAGGTCGGCAGGTGGGGCGAGACCCGGGTCGAGCACGACCGCGTCATCGAGGAGCCGCGCAAGCTGCTGGAGCTGGTCCGCGAGCGGGTGACGGCCAGCATCGTCCTCCAGCGGCACGTGCCCGCTCGACGGGGGCCGCGGACTGCGGGTCATCGCCCGCCGGGCCCCTCACGGAGACCGGCCGCTGGCCTGGTTCTACGAGTACGACGAGGGCGTCGACCCCGATGACCCCGAGGTCCACCGGGCGGCCACCGAGGCGCTCACGGCGGCCCGCGACGAGGTCGGCCTGCCCTGACCTCTCGATTTTCTCGCGATGCAGCGGCCTTGCTATGGTTTCCGTCGCACGATCCCCTGTAGCTCAACTGGCAGAGCATTCGGCTGTTAACCGGAGGGTTGTTGGTTCGAGTCCAACCGGGGGAGCAAGAGCAGAACGGGCGCGTCTCCGGACGGCGCCCGTTCGGCATTTCCGCAGGGCCGCTACTCGCCCCAGCCCATCGGGAACACCTCGAACGGCGCCGCGAAGGCCACCCCGAGGCGCTGGCCGGCCTGGCGGCCGAACCCCTCGAGCATCTCGCGGGGGTCGAAGTTCTCCCAGCCCAGGCCGTCGATGTACGCCTGGTGCGCCTTGAGCGACTCCACTCCCGCGTCGAAGGTGTCGGTGGTGTCCACGACGTGTCGGGCCTCGGGTGAACCGAACGCCCACACCGCCCGCACGTCGCCCCACGGCTCGAGGCCGTCGGTGAGCTGGTCGTTGAAGATCCACCGGTTGCCGGCGTCCCGCACCCCGTCGATGACCGCGCGGCCGACGGCGATGTGGTCGGCCTGGTTGAGGTTGCGCCCGCCCCAGGTGTCGCGGAAGTTGCCGGTGATCACGATGTCGGGGCGGTGGGTCCGGACGGTCCTGGCGATCGCAGCTCGCAGGGGTACGCCGTACTCGACCACGCCGTCCTGGAATCCGAGGAACTCCACGACGTCCACGCCGACGATGCTCGCCGAGGAGATCTGCTCCGCCTCCCGGACCCGACGGCACTCCTCGGGTTCCAGGCCGTCGATGCCCGCCTCACCGCTGGTGACCATGCAGTACGCGATGTTCTTGCCCTGACCGGTCCAGCGGGCCACGGCCGCGGCCGCGCCGAACTCCATGTCATCGGGGTGCGCCACGATGGCGAGCGCGCGCGACCAGTCCTCGGGGAGCGGGGTGAACTCTTCGGCTTCCATGGGTCGAGCATGGCAGCGCCGGACGCTCGACGTAATGCCATTGCCGGGACCCGCGGGTCCCGGCAGGGTGTCCGCATGATCCGGATCGAGCAGGTGGACCCTCGCGACGAGGCCGCGCTGCGGGCCTTCTGGGAGACCGAGCAGGCCGCGATGCGGGCGGACCGGTCCGACCCGCTCCTGCGCCCCTGGCCGACGCTCCGCAACTCCATGCTGGAGGCGGGCCCCTACTACCGGCGCACTCACTGGCTGGCGCTCGACGGCGATCGCGTGGTCGGCGGCGCCGAGCTCGGCGGCTCCGTCGAGGACAACCGGCACGTGGCCGACCTCGAGGTGTGCGTGCGCCCGGACGCGCGGCGCCGGGGTGTCGGTCGCGCCCTCCACGACGAGGCGGTGCGGTGGGCGCGAGACGACGGGCGCTCGACGGTGTGCGGGGAGGTCTACGTCGCCGCGCTCGCGGACGACGCGGACAGCCCGGCGTACGCCTTCGCCACCGCGCTCGGCTTCGGCAGCGTCCACCGCGAGGATCACCTGGTGCTGCGGCTGCCGCTGGACCAGGAGAAGCTGTCAGCGTTGCGCGGCTCGGTCGCCGACCACGCCTCCGGCTACGACGTGGTGACGTGGGGCGACAGGTGTCCCGACGAGTACGTCGCGGGGTTCTGCGCGATGAAGACCCAGATGAGCAACGACGTGCCGACCGGCGAGATCGACTACGAGCCGATCGTGTACGACGAGGCCCGCCTGCGGAGCTCCGAGGAGCGCACGTCGCGGTCCTACCACCAGCTGGTGGCCGCGGCGCGCCGTACGGACGGGACCTTCGGCGGCTACACCCAGCAGTACCTGCCGCACGGCGAGCCCGACGTCCTCCAGGACGACACCCTGGTCATGCCCGAGCACCGCGGACACCGGCTCGGCACCGTCCTCAAGCTGGCGACTCTGGACCTCGTGCAGCGCGACCACGCGGATCGGACCGCGGTGCACACCTGGACCGATCCCGAGAACCACGCGATGTACCGCACCAACCTCGGCTTCGGCTTCGAGGTCGCCGAGCGCATGCACGAGATGCAGCGAATGGGCGGCTAGCTGTTGTTCCCAGTGACGTTGCTCAGGTGGTGAGTGCCTGCATGGGGGCTCGGTGGCCGAGGCTGCCGTGGGGTCGCTGGTGGTTGTAGTAGTGGAGCCAGTGTGGCAGGGCGCGGCGTCGGTGTTCGCTGGACTGGTAGGTCGTGGTGTAGGCCCATTCGCGGAGCAGGGTCTGGATGAATCGCTCGGCCTTGCCGTTGGTCCGCGGCCGGTAGGGCCTGGTCCTGATGTGGATCAGGTCGTGCTCGGCGCAGCTGGTTGCCCAGGCTTTCGAGACGTAGGCGGAGCCGTTGTCGGTCATCACCTCGCGCACGATGATGCCCAAGCTGGCGAACCAGGCTCGTGCACGGTGGAGGAATCCGATGGTGGTCGCGGCGGTCTGGTTGGCCAGGACCTCGACGTAGGCCAGTCGGGTGGCGTCGTCGATCGCGACGTGGACGGCCTCCCAGCCGGCCTTGTTGGTGTGTCGTCCGGGTCCCTTGCCCAGGACTCGTTTGCCGGGTCTGGCGAAGCGGCCCAGGGTCTTGATGTCGAGGTGGATCAGGTCGCCGGGCACGGCGCGGACGTAGCGGTTGGGTGGCTCGACGGGGTCGAGCTTGGAGAGCCGGTTCAATCCTTCGCGCACCAGTACCGCGCACACCGTCGAGACCGCCATCTTCAGCTGCCGCCGCGATCGTTGAGCTGGTCTTGCGCAGCCGGCGCAGTCCGACGATCGCTGCCACCACCCGGGCCGGGGTTTGCCGGGGCGAGCGACGAGGCCGGCTCGACCGGTCGCTCATGGCCTCGCCCGCGTCGTAACGGGCCAGCCACACGTAGGCCCGGCGCTCGCTGAGGTTCGCCGCTTCGGCGGCTTCAGCAACCGTCCAGCCCTGTTCACGGACGCTTGACACATCAGACGACGCCCCAGCGGCGACAGGCGGGCATTAGCGTGGAGGTTCATCGGGCTCCTTGTTGGCGAGAGCGACTAGACACCCTCAAGTCTCAAGGAGCCCGATGCCTGACTGATGAACCTCTCTGGGAACTACAACTAGCTGTGCACCGGCAGACGCCTATGACGTTGGTCTTGAGCTTTCTGTCGCAGGCGTTCGTACGGTGTTTGGCCGCCGAAGACACCGTCCGGTCGATCGTAGTTGTAGTTGTCCTCCACTCCGGAGTCGAGCTTCGACCAACCAGGCGTCGTCGATGATCTCGCCTTCGAGGCCGCGGTAGAACTCCTCGGAGTCGATGCCCGTTGAATCTTTGCACCTTGCCGTCGGTCGAGTGGCTCGTGCTTGATCCGGATGTGGCCGATCGCCTTTGACGAGCCGATGCCTGTGGAACGATGTCGCAAAGGAGCTTGGCCGTTGTCCGTCTGCGACCTAGTGCGACTGCAACCGTTGGGTAGCCGGATTCCGCACCGAATGCGACGGCCGTCTGCGTGATCGCTCCTCCCGGCTGCACCGGTGCCCGCGCCGCACTCCGGTCGAGGTCGAGGAGCAGGTGCTTCAGTTGCGTCACGACGAGAGGCGCGGCCAGGACTGGATCGGCCCCGAACTCGGCCTACCGCCCAGGACGGTCTCAGCGATCCTGCGCCGCCACCGCGTGCCGTAGCTGCGTGAGTGCGATCCGCTGACCGACACGACGCAAGATCAAGGTCGGCTACGAGTACTTCCACTCAGTCGTCGACGACCATTCCCGGCTGGCCTACTCCGAAGCGCTCTGCGATGAGAAGGGCGCAACCTGCGCTGTGTTCATCCGCCCGCACTGCGCGTTGCAGAACGGCTAAGGTAGAGCGCTTCAACCGCACCCTGCAGATCGAGTGGACCTATCGACGGGTCTTCCTCAGCAACACGGACCGCACCGTGGCGCTGGCGCCCTGGCTGGAGGTCTACAACACCCGGCGTCGCCACTCAGGCACCGGAGGACGACCCCCGATCAGGCGATGGTCATGAACGTGTCAGCCGAGTACTGCTCGCCCGGCGTGACGGGGTCAGCAGGCGTGGCCGTATCTGCCCTTCCGCAAGTGTGAACCGCGCACTGGCTTCTTGTTCTTGCTCTTCAGCGTGAAGAAGCGAACGGTGTCGACCTGCAGCCGGCTCTGGTTCATCGTCTCGCCCGGGACGGCGGTCAGCTGCAGCCGCAGGGCCAGCGGGACGCCGGACAGTGCCGCGGGACGGCGCTTCGACAGAACGCGCCTTGCCGTCGGTGAACCAACTGATCCGCTTCGTGGTCACCTCCACGCCGTAGGTGTGCCAGTAGTCATTGGTCAATTTCAGTCCGCTTCGATCGGGAAAACTGGTGGTTGGGCAGTGTCCTGATGTAATGACGCACGCGTTTCCCGGTCGGACGGAAGTTTGCGAAGGGCGATGTTGCGGGCACCGCAGTTGTAGTCATGCCCGGCCGCCGGGATCAGCTCGGCCGTTGGCCCGGAAGTCGGTGTCGCCCGCCTCGAATCGCTTGGCGCGCATCCGGATCTCCCACCGGCCGCGTGTCCACGCGTGACGCCGGATCGTGGCGCGGTGCTGCCATGGCTTCGTGCTCATGATCGTGATCATGCCGTTCTGGGTCCGGACATCCCCTGGCCCCGCTCTTTTGCCAGTAGGCGGGGCATCGGGTCGTCGAAGTGGTCCACGTGCCTGATCGGATACCAGCCGTACTCGTAGGCGGCGAACTTCTTGCCCTGCTGTGAGGTCAGCGGTCTGGCTGCGCCTGACTGGCGCCGACAGGGATCACGAGGACGAGGGCCGCAGCGATGGCGACCACCCGCCCGAGGACACGTCTGTTCGAGAGAACATTCATACGGCTGGGCATACCCGGATCCGCCTCCGTTCATGTGGGGTCGATCCGCCGCCTATTTCGCGACCCGGAAGTGTTCCCGACGGAGCCCGGTCGTTCCGGAGATCGTGCGTGCTGACCCCGTCGGGGCCGGACAATGCGACTCGGCTGGCGAACTGCCCACCCATCGTCGGCGACTCACCAGCCTCCGTCAACAGGCGTCGGCGTACGTGCCCTTCGTGGCGCGCGGTGCCTTCACGGGCTTGTCGTTCGGGCTCTTCAGCGTGAAGTAGCGGACCGTGTCGACCTGCAGCCGGCTCTCGTTCATCGTCTCGCCCGTGACGGCGGTCAGCTCGAGGCGGAGGTCGAGCCTGGCACCCGACCGCGCGGCCGGGCGACGTTCGGTCCTGCGGACCTCGCCGTCGACGAACCACGAGATCCGCTTGCGCGTCACCTCGACGCCGTACGTGTGCCAGTAGTCGTTGGTCAGCTTGAGCGGCAGCGAGGCGGTGAACTCGTTGTCCGGGAGCGACCGGGCGTGGAACTGCGCCGCGTCGCCGGTCGGGCGGAAGCTCGTCAGCGAGATGTTCCGGGCTCCGCAGTTGTAGGGCCTCGTGCCTGCGGGGACCAGCTCGGCCGTGGCCAGGAAGTCGGTGTTGCCGGTCTCGATGCGCTTGGCCCGCATCCGGATCTCCCAGCGACCGCGGGCGTGGGAGTGCTCGCGGAGCGTCGCACCGGTGCTGTCCGCGTCGGTGCTCATGATCGTGATCATGCCGAACTGGGTGCGCACGTCGCCGGGACCGTGCACCTCCCAGTAGTCGGGGAGCGGCTCGACGAAGTGGTCGACGTGGTTGATCGGGTACCACCCGAACTCGTACGCCGCGAACTTCTTGCCCTGGAGCGCGGGCGGCGGGTCGGTGGCCGCCTGGCCGGAGTCCTGGGGGAGGACGAGGAGTAGAGCGGCGGCCAGCGCGAGCAGTCGTACGCCGGCCCGGGGGCGCGACGGCAGGTCGGTGCGGGGGGTCATACCGGTGACATCGGCAGGGAGTCGCCGGAGTTCACGATTTTGGTGCCGGTGGGGCGACTGGGACTTGAACCCAGGCGTGGGAGATTATGAGTCTCCTGCTCTACCAGCTGAGCTACCGCCCCTCGGCGCGTGAGCCTAGGGCACCGGTCGCGACCGGGCGCCGGGAAGCCCGCCGCGACGACTACTTCTTCTTCGGCTGCTTGGGCGGATCGGCCCGCGCGAACGCGACCGCGTGGTCGACCCAGGAGGCCAGCGGCTCCTCGGCGGCGAGGTCAGAGGTGGGCACCAGCACCATGCCACCCATCGTCCGCTCGCCCATCTGCAGCGGCTGGGCGCCGCGGCTCAGGGCGGCGTCGTAGCCCTCCTTGCCGACCCGGACCATCAGGCCGTCGCGCATCATGCCGCACGCCATGTGGGTGTTGACCATGAACGCCAGGCCCCCGAACATCTTCTTCTCATCGAAGTCGGTGCGCTCCGCCAATGCCGCGCGGACGCGGTCAGCGAGCTGCTCGTCGTACGCCATGGGCCCACCCTGCCACCGGCCGCCGACAATGACGGCCCAGAGAGCGCAGAAGACGCCGGCGACCCGCCGTCGTCAAAGCAAACTTGACTGTCCTCGCGTGCTAGCGTGCGGCCGTGTCAGGCTCGGCTAGCTCTGCGCGCGGGCCGGCGTCGGTCACGCCGGTGGGTTCGGCACCCCGGCAGAAGTTCCGCCTCGACATCCAGGGCATCCGCGCGATCGCGGTGCTGCTCGTCGTGGCCAACCACATCGCTCCCGGAGCTGCTCCGGGCGGGTACGTCGGCGTGGACGTGTTCTTCGTCGTCTCCGGCTACCTGATCACGATGCTGCTGGTCCGCGAGGGGGAGTCGGGCGGCCGGGTCTCCCTGTCGCGCTTCTACGCTCGACGTGCCCGGCGGATCCTGCCGGCAGCGACCGTGGTCACCATCGTCACGGTGTGCGGGTCCCTGCTGGTCCTCCCGCTGATCCGGGCGCAGACGGTCCTCGAGGACGCCGTGTGGGCGACCTTCTTCGCCTCCAACATCCGGATGGCGACGGTCGGGACCGACTACTTCGCCCAGGGAGAGCCGCCCTCGCCCCTGCGCCACTACTGGTCGCTCGCCGTGGAGGAGCAGTTCTACCTCGTCTGGCCCCTGCTCGTCCTGCTCTGCCTGGTCTGGATCGCCCGCCGGGGCGGCCGTCCCGGGCCGTCGCTGCGACGCACGGCGGGGTTCCTGATCGCCGGGATCGTGGTGGTCTCGCTGGTCTGGTCGGCGTGGGCCACCTACGCGTCTCCGGTGACGGCGTACTTCTCGACCTTCGCGCGCGCCTGGGAGCTGGGCATCGGCGCCGCGTGTGCCCTGCTGCCCCGAGGGCTTCGCCTGCCCGGAGCGGTGCGGCAGCTCCTGGCGTACGGCGGCCTGGGCGCGATCGGCTCTCTCGGTCCTCGTCCTCTCCGAGACGACCCCGTACCCCGGCACGGCCGCGCTGCTGCCCGTGCTCGGCACCGCCGCGCTGATCGTGGCCGGCCTGGGTGAGCAGCAGACGAACCTCGTCGGCCGCGGGCTCGCCGTGACCCCGCTCGTGAGGGTCGGCGACTGGTCCTACTCGATCTACCTCTGGCACTGGCCCCTGATCGTGCTGCTGCGCAGCTACCTCGGGCCCGAGCGCTTCAGCAGCATCCCGGTCCGGTTGACCGTGCTGGTGATGATCTTCGTGCTCAGCTGGGCGACGTACCGGTGGGTCGAGACGCCGTTCCGCTCGGGCCGGGCCTGGCGACCCACCGGCCGCGCGCTGCTGATCTATCCCGTGAGCGTCGCGGTCTCGCTGGCGATGGTCGTGGTCGGTACCCAGGTCATCAGCTATCGGCTGGGTGAGTGGTCCGACGAGCCCGCGATCTCGGTGGCCGACTACCGGGACAAGAAGCTGGGCCACGAACCCCACGTCGCGCTGGTGCGGGCCTCGGTGCTCGCGGCCAAGGACGGGCGAGAGGTCCCGAGCGACCTGACCCCCGGCCTGCTCGACCTGCGCGGCCAGACGTTCTCGCTCGGCAGGTGCGACTACCGCACGGGCACCACCAAGCTGTGCCCGATCGGCGACGAGGACGCCGATCGCAGCATCGTCGTGCTGGGCGACTCCCACGCCCGCGCGCTCGCGCCCGCCATCGAGGAGCTCGGCCGCGAGCACGGCTACCGCGTCTACGTGCTCGTCTACAGCGGGTGCATGGCCACGGACCTCGAGCAGATCGATCGCCACACCGGTCGGCGCTGGGACGACTGCGAGTCGTTCAAGGACTGGGCCCGCCAGAAGGTCACGGGCCTGTCCCCGGAGGTGGTCGTCGTCTCGACGCACGCGGGGCAGGTCGTCGACCCGGCCACGGGCGACACCCTGTCCGGCAAGGACAGCGAGCAGTACCTCGCGGTCCTCGAGGACGGCTGGACCCGCTACCTCGAGGATCTCGACACCGACGCCGGCCGCGTGTACGTCGTGGGCAACACCCCGAAGCTCCCGCGGGAGACGGGCGTCTGCCTCAGCTTCGGCAACCCGGATCTCGGGGACTGCAGCTTCCACCCCGGCCGCCACTCCATCCGCCAGGCGGAGGTGTCGTTCGCCGCGGCCAGGTCCGCCGGCGTGGGCGTGGTGGACGCCCTCAAGTGGTTCTGTGCCGACAACCTCTGCCCCGCGGTGGTCGGGAGCTACATCACGATGCGCGACTCCGAGCACATGACGCCCGACTACAGCCGCTGGCTGGCCGAACCCCTTGCCACCGAGCTCGGCCTGTCCGACACCGAAGGTGCCGAGGCGGCCGCCGCTCACTGACGGCGGGTCGCACGACTCGGCTCAGTTCAGCATCCGCATGGTGCGGGGTACGCCGCCGCCGCGGTGCACCTCCTCGACCAGCTCGGCCAGGGCGGTGAGGGCGACGTTCTGCGGCATCGGCCCGTAGGAGACCCGCGCCACGCCCAGCTCCTCGAGCCGGGCCAACGGGGGCATGCCGGGGATCCCGATCAGGGTGACCCGCTGCTCGCCGAGTGCACCGACGAGCTCGCTCACCTGCGCCTCGTCGAGCCGTCCGACGGCGAAGAAGACCGGCGCCCCGGCGTCGAGGTAGGCCCGCCCGCGCTCGATCGCGTCGGCCATCACCTCGCCCGGGTCGCGGTCTCCGGCGTGGATGAAGGCGTCGGTACGTGCATTGAGGACGAAGTCGACGCCCTCGTCGTCCGCTGCCTTCATCACGGCCTCGACCTGCCGGGCGGCCTCGGGCAGGGGCTTCATCTGGTCCTCGATGTTGGCGCCCACGACGCCCAGGCCGATCGCCCGGCGGACGGTCTCGGCGGCGTCGCCGTACCCGCCCTCGAGGTCGGCGGTCACCGGCAGGTGCGTCGACGCGGCGATCCGGCCGACCATCTCCAGCATCAGGTCGACCGGGATGCTCTCGCCGTCGTCGTACCCGTACGTCGCCGCGATCGAGTGGCTGGCCGTCGCGAGCGCCGTGGTGCCGGGGATGCCGGCCACCACGCGGGCGCTGACCACGTCCCACACGTTCACGACGGTGAGCAGCGCGGGGTCTCGGTGCAGCCGCAGGAGCTCGGCACCGCGGGCACGGGTGTTGTCGTCGGCCATGCCGTCCACTGTGCCACCCGCGCCCAGCCGCGACGTCAGCCCGCGATCACGCGGAGGGCTCGGGGACGTTGCAACTGATCTTCGGGTTCGCGCCGATGTAGTTGAGCGGGCCGGCCACGATCGTGAGGGCAGTGTCGCCCGCGCGCTTGCAGCTGACGTCCCGGTCGTCGCCGAAGTAGCCGCGCTGCCAGGCGGCGACGGCGCCGATCACCAGCCAGACCACGATGATCAGGACGAGCAGGCTCTTCATGGTTGTCCCCTCCTGGCACGCCGCGCTGGCGTGTCCGTCGACGTTCTTACCCACAACGGGGCCAATCGATGCGCCGACAGGGTGAAACCTCAGCCGGGCCGGCCCTCCAGGGCTGGGGCCGACGCCGCGTCGAGCCAGGCAGCCAGGGTCGTGGCCAGGGCCTCCGGATCCACCGGCTTGGTGAGGAAGTCGTCCATGCCGGCCGCGAGGCACCGCTCCCGCTCGCCCTCCACGGCAGCAGCCGTCATCGCGAGCACCGGAACCCGGCGGTGGTCGCCGCGGGCGCGGAGCGCGCGGGTGGCGGCGTACCCGTCGAGCCGCGGCATCTGCACGTCCATGAGCACTGCGTCGAACCGCTCCGGGTCGAAGACCTCGAGCGCCTCCTGCCCGTCCTCGGCCGTCTCGGTCTCGTAGCCCAGCGCGTCGAGCAGGCCGACCGCGACCATCTGGTTGACCGGGTTGTCCTCGACGACGAGGATCCGGGGCCGCTTGGCGCCGGTGTCGCGCGGCACGCTGACCTCGACCACGGTCTCGGCCTTGCCGGCCAGATGGCGCAGCAGCGCTGACCGCAGGGCCTGGGCCGGCACCGGTTTGGTCAACGTGTCGGCGTTCCCGGCGTCGCGCACCGGGGCGAAGCCTCGCTCGACGGTGGTCGTCATCAGCAGCAGCACCATCGCCTGGTACGCCGGCTGGTTGCGCAGGGCACGGGCCAGGGCGAGCCCGTCGCTGCGCGGGTCGGACAGCCGTCGGTCGATGAGGACGGCGTGGTAGGGGTCGCCCTCGACGATGGCGTGCTCGAGGGCGAGCTCGGCGTCGTCGGCCGAGTCCACGCCGTCCCACCGGACCTGCCACCAGTCCAGCTGCTCTCCCAGCACCTGCCGGTGCCGTTCGACCGTGTCGACGACCAGGACCCGGCGGCCGCGGAGCGCCCGGCGCGCGACGGCGTCGTCGGTGCCCTCGCGTGCCGGAGGCGTGTCGAACACCGCGGTGAACGTGAACGTGCTGCCCTCGCCGGCGACGCTGTCGACAGTGATCCGGCCGCCGAGCGCGTGCACGATCTCGCGAGAGATGGCCAGGCCCAGGCCGGTCCCGCCGTGCTTGCGCGTGGTCGACGCATCGCCCTGGGTGAACGTCTCGAACAAGGTCTCGATCGCCGCCGGCTCGATGCCGATCCCGGTGTCGGTCACCTGGACGAGCAGGGTGGTCTCACCGCCGGCCGTCTCGGCACTGGCCCGGACGTGCACCCCGCCGGTCGAGGTGAACTTGACGGCGTTCGAGCCCAGGTTGGTCACCACCTGCGCCAGGCGGGTCGGGTCGCCGGTCAGGGTCTCCGGGACCGACGGATCGCAGGAGACCAGCAGCGCGAGCCCCTTGGACCGGGCCGACTCGCCGAGCACGTTGGTGACCTGGTCGAGCACCGCCCGGACCTCGAAGTCCACGCGCTCCAGCTGGAGCTTGCCGGCCTCGATCTTGGAGAAGTCGAGGATGTCGTTGATCAGGTCGAGCAGCGCCTGGCTGGCGTCCTTGACGCCGGCGGCGAGGCGCTGCTGGTCGGCGTCGAGACGCGTGCGCAGCAGCAGGTCGTTGAGGCCGATCACGCCGTTCAGCGGCGTCCGGATCTCGTGGCTCATGGTCGCGAGGAACTCCGACTTCTGCCGCGACGCCTCCAGGGCGCCGTCGCGGGCCTCCGCGAGCTCGCGCTGGGCGATCTGGCGCTCGACCACCCGGCCGAGCTGGACGGCGACCTGCTCGACCATCGTCTGGATCAGGTCGAAGCGGTACAGCGGGGGAGCCGACGTGATGGTGACGACGGCGTACACCTCGCCGGCGAAGCGGATCGGGAAGGCGATGGTCAGCTGCTGCTCGTCCCAGACCGACGCGTTGGCGCGGTAGGCACGGTTCGCGACGTCCAGCTCGGTGGCCGTGGCCTCGGGGGTCGCCTCGTCGTCGGCGCGGTCCTCGGGCCGCACGTAGAGCGGCACCACTCCCGACCCGTCGTCCGCGAGCACGAACGCGCGGGCCCGCTCCCAGTCGTCGTGCAGCAGCACCAGCGACCGGGCCTGGACCAGCACGTCGTCGAGCGCGTGCGCCTCGTTGGCGGCGCTCGCGATCGCCTGCATCAGGGTGTTCTGGCGGACCTGGTCCTCGAGGGCGATCTCGGCCTGCTTGGCCTCGGTGATGTCCTGGTGGGTGCCGGTGACGACCACGGCCTCGCCCGTGGCGTCGCGGTGCACGACGCCCGCGGCCGCGCGTCCAGATCCAGTCGTGCTCGCCCTCGATCCGCACCTCGAACGCGAACTCGTCGTCGCCGCCGAGCGCCCGGCGTACGGCGTCCTCGAAGACCGCCCGGTCGTCCTCGTGCACGCTCTCCAGCACCTGCGCATAGGTCGCGGGGAAGAAGTCGGGCCCGATGCCGTAGAGCAGGCGCAGCCCGTCGGAGCCGGAGACCTCGTCGCGTCGCAGGTCCCACTCCCAGGAGCCGATCCGGGCGATCCGCTGGCCCTCCGCGAGCTGCCGCCGGCCCTCGGTGAGCTCCTCGAGGGTCCGGCGCCGGGCGCTGTAGTCGCTGACCCGGTGGAGGAGTGCGACCAGCTCGCCGTCGGGGGAGCGCAGCGGGCTCTCGCTGACCAGCACCCACAGCGGCGTGCCGTCGGCGTGGAGGTACGTGCACTCGACGTCCTGGGCGTGCCGCGCCCCGCGGCGGGCGTCGGCGAGGTGCTGGGCGAACTGGCTGCGGCCGATCTCGTCGAGGAGGTCGAAGGCGCTCAGCCGGCTCATCTGCTCCGCCGTGTAGCCGAACATCCCGAGCAACGCCGGGTTGGCGTAGAGCGTGTTGCCCTCGAGGTCGAGCAGCCAGAACCCGTCCGTCGAGCCCTCGACGATGTCGCGGTACAGCCCCTCCAGCTCCATGCCCACCCTCCTCCGCGCAACTCTATGGCTCCGGCGTGCTAGAACGTGTTCCATGTCGTGGTTCGTGGCGCGCTCCGGGGAGACCTGGCGCAGCCCCTGGGCCGACTACGCCCGGCTCCGCGAGACCGAACCGGTCCACGACGCCGGCGGCTTCTGGGTGCTCAGCCGCTTCGCCGACGTGTACGCCGCGGCGCGCGACACGACGACGTACTCCAGCGCCCGCGGCCTGACCATGACCGACGGCGAGGCCGAGCTCGACCTGGTGGGCGGGTTCGCGCCGATGGTGATGCTCGACCCGCCCGACCACACGGTGTTCCGACGGATGGTGAGCCGCGGTTTCACGCCCCGGCAGGTGACCGAGCTGGAGCCGCAGATCCGGGCGTTCGTGCGCGCTCGCCTCGAGCTCCTCCGCGAGCAGCCGGGCGCCGACGTCGTCCAGGCGCTGCTCAAGCCGCTGCCGAGCACGATCGTCGCCCACTACCTCGGCGTCCCCGACGCGGACCGCCCGCGCTTCGACGTGTGGACCGACGCGATCGTGGCCGCGACCAGCACCGGCAACCCGGTCGAGAGCGCCGACGCGGCCGTGGAGATGTTCGGCTACTTCAGCAGCCTGATCGAGCGGCGCCGCCTCGACCCCGGCGACGACACCGTCTCGCAGCTGGTCCGCGCCGGTGACGACGTGAGCGTGCTGCAGATGCTGGGCTTCGCGTTCACGATGGTCGCCGGCGGGAACGACACCACCACCGGGCTCCTCGGGGTGACCCTGCAGCTGCTCACCGAGCATCCCGACCAGCGCCGCCTGCTCATCGACGACCCGACCCTGATCGCCGACGCGGTCGAGGAGTTCCTGCGGCTGTCCAGCCCGGTGCAGGGTCTGGCCCGCACGACCACGCGCGACGTCGAGATCGACGGCCGAGAGATCCCGGAGGGCTCACGCGTCCTCCTCCTGTACGCCGCCGCCAACCGCGACCCGCGCGAGTTCGGCGAGACCGCCGAGGAGCTGGACGTCGGGCGCGCCCCACGCAGGATCCTCACCTTCGGTCACGGCGCCCACCACTGCCTCGGCGCCGCGGCCGCGCGACTGGCGGGGCGGGTCGTGCTCGAGGAGCTGCTCGCGACGTACCCGGACTTCGCGGTCGACGCTGCGGCCGGGACCTTCGCCGAGGGGCACTACGTGCGCAGGTACGCGACCCTGCCGTTCTCCTCGGTGGGTCAGCCCTCGGCGGCGATCTTGTAGGTGCCGTCCTCGAAGACCAGCGTCAGGTTCACGTCGGAGCTCGACTCGCGCGACGGACTGTTGCCCGGACCGTCGACCGTGTAGTCCACGGTGTAGGCAACGGTGAGCGCGTCGGGGTCCGCCTGGACCGTCCGCAGGTCGGCCGACTGGATGGTGTCCCAGAAGCCCCGGTAGCCCTCGATCCCGCCGCTCTCGGCCTGGAACTCCGGGGTGAGCATGCCGAAGGACGTCTGGGGATCCGACACGGCCGTGGCCAGGTAGTCGGAGATGAACCTCTCCATGTCCTGCGCGTTGGGCGACGGCTTGGGCGACGGCTTGGGGGTCGCGGGAGCGGACGTCGTCGGCCGGTCGGTCGGCTTGTTGCCGCCGTTGGCAGCGGGGTCGGCCTCGGGATCGCCGTCGGTGATCAGCACCCAGCCGATGATGCCCAGCAGGACCGCCACGACGAGGCCCACCAGGATCGGCAGGGTGCGACGGCGACGTGGTGACCTGGGCTCGGTCACGGGCGGAGCCACGGGCGGCACCGGCGCGAGCACGTCGGTCCGGGTGGGGTCCGGCGCCGGGGCGGGCGCTGGCACGACGGCGGGTCGGGGTGCGCGCGCCGACGGGCCCGACGCCAGGTAGTCGCGGACCTGCGCCATCGACCACCGGGCCGAGGGCTCGCGCGTCATCGTCGACTCCAGGAGCGGCGCCAGCCACCCGGCGTTCGCGAGGCGGGGCGGGTCCTCGTTGACGATCCGGTACAGCCCGCCCATCAGGTTGTCGCCGATGTCGTACGGCGGCTCGCCGGCGAGGGCGTGGAACAGCGTGGCGCCGAGCGACCAGACGTCGCTGGCATCCGTCGCCGAGCTGCCCGAAGCCACCTCGGGCGCGAGGTAGGCCGGCGAACCGGTGACCAGACCGGTCTGCGTGAGCGAGGCGTCGGCCTCGGCGCGGGCGATGCCGAAGTCGGACAGCTTCACCTGCCCGTCCGGGGTCACCAGGATGTTCGACGGCTTCACGTCGCGGTGCACGATCCCGGCGCCGTGCGCCGCGGTCAGTGCGTCGGCGGCCTGGCGCATCAGGGGCGCCGCCTGGTCGGGGGTGAGCGCGCCGTCGCGCCGGACCAGGTCCGCCAGGGTCGCGCCGGCGACGTACTCCATGACCAGCCAGCGCTCGTCGCCCTCGTGGACCAGGTCGAAGACGGCCACGACGTGGGGGTGGTTGAGCCGCGCCGCCAGGCGACCCTCGCGCTCGGCGCGCTCGAGGTCCGGGCTGCCTCCGCCGGGGACCATGCCGATCCGCTTGATGGCGACGTCACGCCCGAGGACCTCGTCGCGGGCCAGCCAGACGGCGCCCATGCCGCCGCGCCCGATCTCTCGGTCGAGCGTGTACCTGCCTGCGATCAAGGGGCGTCCTCTCCATGAACCGCGGAGTGCCGCGGAAATCGTATCGACTGTTACTGACGCAGCCCGCCGACACAAACCGGGTGGGCGTCCTCCGGGTCCATGCGGCAGGCTGGACCCGACGTACCCGGTCCGGCGTACCCGAATCCGAAAGGCGCACCTGCGTGTCCATCGACCCGAACCTCCTCGACGACCTCGAGTGGCGCGGCCTGATCGCCCACTCGACGGACCTCGACGCCCTGCGCGAGGCCCTGGCCGAGGGCGTGCGGTTCTATGTCGGCTTCGACCCGACCGCTCCGAGCCTGCACATGGGCAACCTGGTGCAGATCCTGACCGCGCGCCGGCTGCAGCTCGCCGGGCACACGCCGTACGCCCTGGTCGGCGGCGCCACCGGCATGATCGGAGACCCGAAGGACTCCGGGGAGCGCACGCTCAACAGCGTCGAGACGGTCAAGGACTGGGTGGAGCGGGTACGCCGCCAGATCGAGCCGTTCCTGTCGTTCGAGGGCGAGAACGCCGCCACGATGGTCAACAACCTCGACTGGACGCAGAACGTCTCGACCATCGACTTCCTGCGCGACATCGGCAAGCACTTCCCCGTGAACCGGATGCTGGCTCGCGACGTGGTGCGCACCCGGCTCGAGGCGGGCATCAGCTACACCGAGTTCAGCTACGTGCTGCTGCAGTCGATGGACTTCCTCGAGCTCTTCCGCCAGCACGGCGTGACCCTGCAGTTCGGCGGCTCCGACCAGTGGGGCAACCTCACCGGCGGCGTCGAGCTGATCCGGCGTGCCGACGGGGGCAAGGCGCACGCGTTCGCCACCCCGCTGATCGAACGCGCCGACGGCACGAAGTACGGCAAGACCGAGGGCGGCGCCCTGTGGCTGGACGCCGAGATGATGGCGCCGTACGCCTTCTACCAGTTCTGGCTCAACGTCGAGGACGAGAAGGTCGGCGAGCTGCTCCGGATCTTCACCTTCCTCTCCCGCGCCGAGATCGAGCAGCTCGAGGCGGAGACCGCGGAGAAGCCGTTCCTGCGCTCGGGCCAGAAGGCGCTCGCCGAGCACGTCACGACCCTCGTGCACGGCGCGGAGGAGACCGAGCGGATCAAGGCCGCCTCGGCCGCGCTCTTCGGTGGCGGCGACCTGACCGGACTCAGCACCGACACGCTGGGCGCCGCCCTGCGCGAAGCAGGTGCGGCCCGCATCGAGGGCGCGAACGGCCTGCCGGGCATCGTCGACCTGCTGGTCGAGACCGGCCTGGCCAAGAGCAAGGGCGAGGCCCGGCGCACGATCGGCGAGGGCGGGGCGTACCTCAACAACGTCCGCGTCGAGGACCCCGAGCTGGTGCCGGGAGCCGACGACCTGATCGGCGGCACCTGGCTGGTGCTGCGCAGGGGCAAGAAGAAGTTCGCCGGTGTCGAGGTAGCCTGACCCGCCATCTGCCGCCTGACCTGCGCAAACACATCTGTGGTCCGCGTCACGAGGAACTGATTTGGAGTTCGGCGCGACGTCCCCTAATGTTCTCCGAGTCGCCAGGGAGCGGCGGGGAGCAAGGTCTGCGGATCGGGCTCCCGGCCCCGGGTCGACCACCTCAACATTCACTCCAGCGGGTGAACGAGTGCGCGCCTCCGGGCCGCCTCCGAATCTCGCCGGTCTCGTGACGTGCGGGGGTGAGGGAGGATGCGGGCCCGAATTGCGGAGCCCATATCCACCCGCTAGCGTAGGAAGAGCCCCAGAGCACTCGTCGAGAAATCGGCAGATGCATGGTGTGCGTCTGATTTTTGAGAACTCAACAGTGTGTTAATAGTCGACGGATTAGTTTGTATTGCCCTGTCTTCTCGCCTGGCCTTTTTTGGGTTGGGTGGGGGATGGATTTCTTTGGTGAGACGATAATTCTGGCTTTTTTAGCTGGGGTTTGTCTTGCTGGGGTTTGGCGATCTGTAGTTTCCGCGGCCGTGTCTTTGCCTTTTTGGTTGGGGTGTGGTTGTGGTTTTGTTTTTCTACGGAGAGTTTGATCCTGGCTCAGGACGAACGCTGGCGGCGTGCTTAACACATGCAAGTCGAGCGGAAAGGCCACTTCGGTGGTACTCGAGCGGCGAACGGGTGAGTAACACGTGAGTAATCTGCCCTTCACTTCGGGATAGCTTCCGGAAACGGAGATTAATACCGGATACGACCACGGATTGCATGATCTTGTGGTGGAAAGTTTTTTCGGTGGGGGATGTGCTCGCGGCCTATCAGCTTGTTGGTGGGGTAATGGCCTACCAAGGCTTCGACGGGTAGCCGGCCTGAGAGGGTGACCGGCCACACTGGGACTGAGACACGGCCCAGACTCCTACGGGAGGCAGCAGTGGGGAATATTGGACAATGGGCGGAAGCCTGATCCAGCAACGCCGCGTGAGGGATGACGGCCTTCGGGTTGTAAACCTCTTTCAGCACAGACGAAGCCTTGTCTTTTTGGGTGGGGTGACGGTATGTGCAGAAGAAGCACCGGCCAACTACGTGCCAGCAGCCGCGGTAATACGTAGGGTGCGAGCGTTGTCCGGAATTATTGGGCGTAAAGGGCTCGTAGGCGGTTTGTCGCGTCGGGAGTGAAAACACCGGGCTTAACTCGGTGCTTGCTTTCGATACGGGCAGACTAGAGGTATGCAGGGGAGAACGGAATTCCTGGTGTAGCGGTGAAATGCGCAGATATCAGGAGGAACACCGGTGGCGAAGGCGGTTCTCTGGGCATGACCTGACGCTGAGGAGCGAAAGTGTGGGGAGCGAACAGGATTAGATACCCTGGTAGTCCACACCGTAAACGTTGGGCGCTAGGTGTGGGGCCTATTCCATGGGTTCCGTGCCGCAGCTAACGCATTAAGCGCCCCGCCTGGGGAGTACGGCCGCAAGGCTAAAACTCAAAGGAATTGACGGGGGCCCGCACAAGCGGCGGAGCATGCGGATTAATTCGATGCAACGCGAAGAACCTTACCTGGGTTTGACATACACCGGAAAGCTGCAGAGATGTAGCCCCTTTTAGTCGGTGTACAGGTGGTGCATGGCTGTCGTCAGCTCGTGTCGTGAGATGTTGGGTTAAGTCCCGCAACGAGCGCAACCCTCGTCCTATGTTGCCAGCACGCCCTTCGGGGTGGTGGGGACTCATAGGAGACTGCCGGGGTCAACTCGGAGGAAGGTGGGGATGACGTCAAGTCATCATGCCCCTTATGTCCAGGGCTTCACGCATGCTACAATGGCCGGTACAAAGGGCTGCGATGCCGCGAGGTGGAGCGAATCCCAAAAAGCCGGTCTCAGTTCGGATTGGGGTCTGCAACTCGACCCCATGAAGTCGGAGTCGCTAGTAATCGCAGATCAGCAACGCTGCGGTGAATACGTTCCCGGGCCTTGTACACACCGCCCGTCACGTCACGAAAGTCGGCAACACCCGAAGCCGGTGGCCTAACCCCTTGTGGGAGGGAGCCGTCGAAGGTGGGGCTGGCGATTGGGACGAAGTCGTAACAAGGTAGCCGTACCGGAAGGTGCGGCTGGATCACCTCCTTTCTAAGGAGCACACACCCCGCACCGCCACCGTCCGTGTGGTGGGCACTGGTGGTGTTCACTAGTGGAACCGTCGACGAACCACCCTCGGTCGTATCCGACCGTCCTCAGTACTGTCACCACGTTCGGCTTGGCTGGGCCCGGTGGCGTGGAACCTGGGCGGGCGGGGCTGGCCGGCGGTTTTTGACACACTGTTGGGCCCTGAGAGATCAGGCCCGGACCGCTCGCCTGTGTGGCGGGGGTTCGTTCTGGTTTTCTTGGCCTTCCCGGACCGGGAGTCTCGTTGAGGCTGGTCGGCTGGGGTGGGTTTGCACCTTGAGATTTGGATAGTGGACGCGAGCATCTTGCGGCAGGTCTTCACCAGGATCTGTCGCATTGTGGTGAGCCCGGATGTTTCTGGGTTTGTCACGTTAGTCTTTGTAGTTTTTGTTGAGTGTTTGTGAGACAAGCTATGAAGGGCACATGGTGGATGCCTTGGCATCAAGAGCCGATGAAGGACGTTGGAGCCTGCGATAAGCCCTGGGGAGTTGGCAACCGAGCTGTGATCCGGGGGTGTCCGAATGGGGAAACCCAGCTGGAGTCATGTCCAGTTACCCGCGCCTGAATGTATAGGGTGTGTGGAGGGAACGTGGGGAAGTGAAACATCTCAGTACCCATAGGAAGAGAAAACAATTGTGATTCCGAGAGTAGTGGCGAGCGAAATCGGATGAGGCTAAACCTTATGCGTGTGATACCCGGCAGGGGTTGCGTATGGGGGGTTGTGGGAGCACATGTCGGGGTCTGCCGGCCCTGGGCACAGTAAGAAACCTCATTTGAAGTTGAAGTCCATTGGAAAGTGGCGCCGTAGAGGGTGATAGCCCCGTAAGTGTAAGGGTGAGGCTGTGATGTGTTTTCCCAAGTAACACGGAACTCCTGAAATTCCGTGTGAATCTGGCGGGACCACCCGTTAAGCCTAAATACTCCTTGATGACCGATAGCGGACAAGTACCGTGAGGGAAAGGTGAAAAGTACCCCTGGCGGGGAGTGAAATAGTACCTGAAACCGTGTGCCTACAATCCGTCGGAGCGAGGCGCCTCCTTGTGGGGTGTGCTTGTGACGGCGTGCCTTTTGAAGAATGAGCCTGCGAGTTTGCGTTGTGTTGCGAGGTTAACCCGTGTGGGGAAGCCGTAGCGAAAGCGAGTCCGAACAGGGCGTTTGAGTAGCGCGATCAAGACCCGAAGCGGAGTGATCTATCCATGGGCAGGTTGAAGCGCGGGTAAGACCGCGTGGAGGACCGAACCCACTTAGGTTGAAAACTGAGGGGATGACCTGTGGATAGGGGTGAAAGGCCAATCAAACTCCGTGATAGCTGGTTCTCCCCGAAATGCATTTAGGTGCAGCGTTGTGTGTTTCTTGCCGGAGGTAGAGCACTGGATAGCCGATGGGCCCGACCAGGTTACTGACGTTAGCCAAACTCCGAATGCCGGTAAGTGAGAGCGCAGCAGTGAGACTGCGGGGGATAAGCTCCGTAGTCGAGAGGGAAACAGCCCAGACCATCAGCTAAGGCCCCTAAGCGGTGACTAAGTGGAAAAGGATGTGGAGTCGCAGTGACAACCAGGAGGTTGGCTTGGAAGCAGCCACCCTTGAAAGAGTGCGTAATAGCTCACTGGTCAAGTGATTCCGCGCCGACAATGTAGCGGGGCTCAAGTCATCCGCCGAAGCTATGGCATTCATGCAATAACCCAGCGCCACTGTTGTGGTGGTGTTCAGGTGTGTGGATGGGTAGGGGAGCGTCGTGCCGGCAGTGAAGTCGTCGAGTGATCGAACGGTGGAGCCGGCACGAGTGAGAATGCAGGCATGAGTAGCGAATCACGGGTGAGAAACCCGTGCGCCGAATGATCAAGGGTTCCAGGGTCAAGCTAATCTGCCCTGGGTAAGTCGGGACCTAAGGCGAGGCCGACAGGCGTAGTCGATGGACAACGGGTTGATATTCCCGTACCGGCAAAGTAGCGCCCATGACGAACCCGGTGATGCTAACCACCCGAAGCCCGATGCAACTGGCCCTTCGGGGTCAGAGTGTCGGGTGGAGCGTGGGACCCGAGCTGGTAGTAGTCAAGCGATGGGGTGACGCAGGAAGGTAGCCCAACCACGGCGATGGTTGTCCGTGGCCAAGCAGGTAGGAGGAGACCCAGGCAAATCCGGGTCTCTCACTTGGATGTGGACTCCGAGATGTGATGGGGAGCCCGTTGGGGCGAAGTGGGTGATCCTATGCTGTCGAGAAAAACCTCTAGCGAGCTACGCGCCGCCCGTACCCCAAACCGACTCAGGTGATCAGGTAGAGAATACCAAGGCGATCGAGCGAACCATGGTTAAGGAACTCGGCAAAATGCCCCCGTAACTTCGGGAGAAGGGGGGCCCGGAGCGTGTACCCACTTGCTGGGGAAGCGTGAAGGGCCGCAGAGACCAGGCCCAAGCGACTGTTTACTAAAAACACAGGTCCGTGCGAAGTTGTAAGACGATGTATACGGACTGACTCCTGCCCGGTGCTGGAAGGTTAAGAGGACCTGTTAGACGCAAGTCGAAGCGGAGAATTTAAGCCCCAGTAAACGGCGGTGGTAACTATAACCATCCTAAGGTAGCGAAATTCCTTGTCGGGTAAGTTCCGACCTGCACGAATGGAGTAACGACTTGGGCGCTGTCTCAACCATGGACTCGGCGAAATTGCAGTACGAGTAAAGATGCTCGTTACGCGCGGCAGGACGGAAAGACCCCGGGACCTTTACTACAGTTTGGTATTGGTGTTTGGTTCGGCTTGTGTAGGATAGGTGGGAGACTGTGAAGCAGCCACGCCAGTGGTTGTGGAGTCAACGTTGAAATACCACTCTGGTCGTACTAGATGTCTAACCTAGGTCCGTAATCCGGATCAGGGACAGTGCCTGATGGGTAGTTTAACTGGGGCGGTTGCCTCCTAAAGAGTAACGGAGGCGCTCAAAGGTTCCCTCAGCCTGGTTGGCAATCAGGTGACGAGTGTAAGTGCACAAGGGAGCTTGACTGTGAGACAGACATGTCGAGCAGGGACGAAAGTCGGAACTAGTGATCCGGCCACGGCATGTGGAAGCGTGGTCGCTCAACGGATAAAAGGTACCCCGGGGATAACAGGCTGATCTTCCCCAAGAGTCCATATCGACGGGATGGTTTGGCACCTCGATGTCGGCTCGTCGCATCCTGGGGCTGGAGTAGGTCCCAAGGGTTGGGCTGTTCGCCCATTAAAGCGGCACGCGAGCTGGGTTTAGAACGTCGTGAGACAGTTCGGTCCCTATCCGCCGCGCGCGCAGGAAACTTGAGAAAGGCTGTCCCTAGTACGAGAGGACCGGGATGGACGAACCTCTGGTGTGCCAGTTGTCCCGCCAGGGGCACGGCTGGTTAGCTACGTTCGGAAGTGATAACCGCTGAATGCATCTAAGCGGGAAGCACGTTTCAAGATGAGGTTTCCCACCGAAACAATCGGGTAAGGCCCCCAGCAGAACACTGGGTTGATAGGCCGGAGGTGTACAGCAGCAATGCCCAGCCGACCGGTACTAATAGGCCGAGGGCTTGTCTTACACACACTCTACAAAACCTACAAACACACACCTGCATGCTCGCGTCCACACACATCCAAAACCAACAGACCCAACGAACTTGGAAACCCCCACACAGCGCACACTGTGCGTGACCACGAACGGTTTCCACAAGAGTTACGGCGGCCATGGCGAAAGGGAAACACCCGGTCCCATCCCGAACCCGGAAGTTAAGCCTTTCAGCGCCGATGGTACTGCAACCGAGAGGCTGTGGGAGAGTAGGACGCCGCCGGACATACACTCCGTAGAGGCCACCCGCACAGGGTGGCCTCTACGCCATTTCATGCACGTGCACGAGGAGCAGTGACCCATGGCCGAGGATCGCCGCAGTCAGCGGCCCGGAGGCACCCAAGGACGCAGCGGCGGCCCCGCCGGTCGTGGCCGGGGCGACGCCAAGGGTGCGGATCGAGGCGCCCGTGGCGGCTCCGGGAAGGCCCGCGGCGGCCAGAAGCCGGGCAGCCGGTCGGGCCGCAAGGACGACTGGAAGCGGCCCACCGACAAGCAGGCCGACCGGACCGCCGAGCAGGCGAAGTACGACGGACCCGACCTGCCGGAGGAGATCACCGGCCGCGAGCTGGACCGGTCGGTTGCGGCGCAGCTGAAGGGCCTGCCCGAGAAGCTGGCGGCCCGCGTGGCGCGCCACCTCGCCGCGGCCGGCATGCTCATCGACGAGGATCCCGAGACCGCCTACCGGCATGCGCTCGCCGCTCGTGCCCGGGCGTCCCGCCTGGCCGTGGTGCGCGAGGCCACCGGCGAGGCCGCCTACGCCGCCGGTCACTACGCCGAGGCACTCTCGGAGCTGCGTGCCGCCAAGCGGATGAACGGCGCCACCGCCTACCTGCCGATCATGGCCGACTGCCACCGCGCGCTGGGGCAGCCCGAGCAGGCGCTCAAGCTCGCCAAGAGCCCGTCGGTCGCGAACTTCGCGCCCGAGGCCAAGGCCGAGATGACGATCGTCGAGGCCGGCGCCCGGCGCGACCTGGGACAGCTGGACGCCTCCCTGCGCACCCTGGAGCTCGCGCCGCTGAACTCCAAGAGCCGGGCCGCGTGGGTGCTCCGGCTCCGCTACGCGTACGCCGACACCCTCGAGGCGGCGGGCCGCGAGCAGGATGCGCTGGCCTGGTTCCACCGCACCAGCGCCATCGACGCCGACCAGCTGACGGACGCCGCCGAGCGCGCCGAGGCGCTGGAGAAGAAGCTCGGCTGACCTTCGCCAGCCTCCGGAGTACCGGGAGGGACTTGACCGCACGTGGTCTGGACAGGTCTACTTCCTGCATCCGTGAGGAGGACTCATGTTGCGTTTCTCGGGCGCAGGTGTGAGTGACGTCGGGCGGGTGCGAGAGCACAACGAGGACTCGGCGTTCGTCGCGCCGTACGTCGCCCTGGTGGCCGACGGCGTCGGTGGAGCGGCTGCAGGCGAGGTCGCATCCGCGACTGCCGCGTACGTCGTCTCTGCCATGGCGCTGGCCCGGTTCGGTGACCCGCCGGAGACCGTCATCGAGGCGTCGGTCGCCGCCGCCCGGGCCAGCCTGCGCGACGGCGCCCTCCAGGAGCGCTCCCGCGACGGGATGGCCACCACCCTGACCGTGCTCCTCAGCGACGGCGAGCGGATCCTGCTCGGGCACGTCGGTGACTCCCGGGCCTACCGCTACCGCGACGGTAGCCTCGGCCAGATCTCCCGCGACCACACCTACGTCCAGACCCTGGTCGACTCGGGGATGGTGACCCGCGAGGAGCTCGCGTTCCACCCCTGGCGCCACGTCGTGCTGCGGTCGTTGCAGGCGTCGTTCGACGCCGAGCCGACCGACGTCGACATCGTGGCCGTCGACGCGCGGCCCGGGGACCGACTGCTGCTGTGCAGCGACGGGCTGACCGACATGGTCGGCGACGAGCGGATCGCCGAGGTGCTCCGCCTCAAGGACCCGCACTCGGCCGCCGCTGTGCTCACCCATGCGGCGCTCGAGAGCGGCGGGCACGACAACATCACGTGCGTGGTCGTCGACGTCATCGACGGCCCGCTCGTCGTGGGCGACGGCCGGCTGCTGGGTGCCATGTCCGACCCGGAGAACATCGTCGACCCCGCCGTCGTCCGTCGCGCCTGACCACGGGGCTTCTGAGAAACGGCCGTATCACTGGTATTCACCGGCCCCATTTGTCACAATGGGTGCACAACTACACACCTGTCACTTGGAAACCCGCTCCGCAGAGACCGCTGGGGAAGGCGTATCTCGACGCCGGAGAAGAAGGGGGTCCACGGTGACCGCACGCACTGCCACCCGCCCAACCGGCAACGGAGGGACGCGGGGTCTGCTGTTCGTTCACTCGGCGCCGTCCGCGCTGTGCCCGCACATCGAGTGGGCCGTGGGCGGCGTACTCGGCGTTCCCGTGAACCTCGCCTGGACCCCGCAGCCGGCCCAGTCCGGCAGCTACCGCGCCGAGCTGTCGTGGACGGGTGAGGTGGGCTCGGCCGCAGCCATCGCCTCCGCCGTCCGCGGCTGGAACCACCTCCGCTTCGAGATCACCGAGGAGCCGACGGCCAGCTCCGAGGGTGCGCGGTACTCCTACACGCCGGCCCTGGGCGTCTACCACGCCGTCACCGGGCTGCACGGGGACATCATGATCCCCGAGGACCGGCTCAAGGCGGCCGTCGTCAAGGCCGCCCTCGGCGACACGACCCTGCTGATCGAGATCGACATGCTGCTCGGCAAGCCCTGGGACGACGAGCTGGAGACGTTCCGGCACGCCGGTGAGGGCGCGCCGGTGCGCTGGCTGCACCAGGTGGTCTGAGGCCGGGTGGCCTGAGTACGACGCAGCGTCAGCGCTGCAGGCGCATCCGGAAGAAGCCGGGCCGGACCCAGCCGACGTGCTGGTCGTAGCCGTCGTAGCGGGTGAGCTTGCCCTCGATCTTGAACCTGCCGGGACGGGTGTTGTAACGGCAGAACCGGAACGTCCCGCTACTGCGCTTGCGGTTGACGAACGAGTCCTTCGTGTTGCTGGCGATGGTCTCCCCGGTCGGGTCCTTCAGGTAGGTCTCCAGCGCCCACTCGTCGGCCGGCGAGGTCACCTTGTACTGGTAGCGGTAGTTGTGGCAGCCCCGCTTGAGCACCTTGTCCTTGGCCCATATCCGGCCGAGGTCGGGGTTCCCGGCGCCCGCAGGAACGGCCATGCCGCCGCCCACGAGGACGGCGACCGTGGTCAGGACGGTCGCGATCTGTTTCATTGGCGTATCCCTCATCTCCTCCGGGTCCAACGGAGGAGGTGTGACGGGGGTTACGCCCGGCTGACCAAACCTGCTCAGACGCTCTTGAAGGCCAGGGCCACGTTGTGCCCGCCGAAGCCGAAGGAGTTGTTGAGAGCGGCGACGTCGCCGGCCGGCAGGTCGCGGCGCTTGTCGGCGAGATCCAGGCCGACGTCCTCGGGGTCGTCGAGGTTGATCGTGGGCGGCACGCTCCGCTCGTACAGCGCGAGGACCGTCGCGACCGACTCCAGGGCGCCGGCCGCGCCGAGCAGGTGTCCGGTCATCGACTTGGTCGAGGTCAGCACCACGTCGCCGGCCGCCGCGTCACCGAGGGCCGCCTTGATCGCGCCGGCCTCGGCGACGTCGCCCAGCGGGGTCGAGGTGGCGTGGGCGTTGATGTGACGGATGTCGGAGGCCGCGAGGTCGGCCTCACGCAGCGCCATCTTCATCGCCCGCGTGGCGCCTCGGCCGGAGGGGTCCGGCTGGGCGATGTCGTGGGAGTCGGCGGTGACGCCGGCGCCGGCTGCCTCGGCGTACACGCGGGCGCCACGCGCCTCGGCGTGCTCCGCGGACTCGAGGACGACGGCGGCCGCACCCTCACCGAGCACGAACCCGTCCCGGCCCTTGTCCCACGGCCGGGAGGCGGCCTCGGGGTCGTCGTTGCGCTTGGACAGCGCCATCATGTTCGCGAAGGCGGCCATGGGGAGCACGTGGACGGCTGCCTCGGTGCCCCCGCAGACCACGATGTCGGCCCGGCCGAGCCGGATCATGTCGATGCCGAGCGCGATCGCCTCGTTGCCGGACGCGCACGCGGACACCGGGGTGTGGACCCCGGCCTTGGCGCCGATGGCCAGCCCGACGTTGGCGGCGGGGGAGTTGGGCATCAGCATCGGGATCGCCAGCGGCGACACCCGGCGCGGGCCCTTGGCCAGCAGGGTGTCGTAGTTGCTCAGCAGCGTCTGCACGCCGCCGATGCCCGAGGCCATGGCCACGCCGAGGCGCTCTGCGTCCACCTCGGCGTCGGCCAGGCCGGAGTCCGCCCACGCTTCGTTCGCCGCGATCAGCGCGAACTGGCCAGAGCGGTCCAGCCGCCTGGCCTTGACCCGGTCGAGCACCTCGCTGGGGTCGACGGCGACCGTGGCCGCGATCCGGGCAGCGAGCGGCTCGGCCCACTCCTCGGTCAGCAGGGACACGCCGCTCCGCCCTTCGAGCAGGGCGGACCAGGTGGTGGCCACGTCACCGCCGACCGGGGAGGTGGCTCCCAGACCGGTGACGACGACTCGCTTCGCAGACATGTGGTTCCTCGGGTGCTAGGTGGTCCGGTGGGTGGGCGGACGCCCGTGGGCGTCAGCCCTGGGCGCGCTCGATGAAGGCGACGGCGTCGCCCACGGTCTTGAGGTTCTTGACCTCGTCGTCGGGGATGGATACGCCGAACTTCTCCTCGGCGGCGACGACGACCTCGACCATGGACAGCGAGTCGACGTCGAGGTCGTCGACGAACGACTTGTCGAGCTGGACATCATCGGCGTCGATCCCGGCAACCTCGTTGACGATGTCGGCGAGGTCGGCGCGGATCTCTTCGGTGGTGGCCATCTGGCTTCCTTCTCTGTGGTGGGGGTGGTTGGGTCGTGCGTTGGTGCGGAATCAGGTGGTGCGGATCAGGGGACGGTGACGACCTGGGCGGCGTACGCCAGGCCGGCGCCGAAGGCGATGAGCAGGGCGACGTCGCCGCTCTTGGCCTCGCCCTCCTCGATCATCCGGTCGAGGGCGAGCGGGATCGAGGCGGCCGACGTGTTGCCCTGGTCGGCGATGTCGCGGGCGATCTTGACCCGCTCGGGCAGCTTCATGGAGCGGGCCATGGCGTCGATGATCCGCATGTTGGCCTGGTGGGGGACGAAGACGTCGAGCTCGTCGGCGGAGACGCCGGCCTTGTCGAGCGCCTGCTGACCGATCTTCGCCATCGCGAACGACGCCCAGCGGAACACGGGGTTGCCCTGCATCGTGAGGTGCGGCATCACGCCACTGCCCGGCACCGCGGGGGTGCCGACGACGTCGCGCCAGTCCTCCTTCTGCCGGATCAGGTCGAACTGCTCGCCGTCGGAGCCCCACACGACCGGGCCGATGCCGGGGGTGTCGCTCGGGCCGACGACGGCGGCGCCCGCGCCGTCGGCGAAGATGAAGGCGGTCCCGCGGTCGAACAGGTCGGTCAGGTCGCTGAGCCGCTCGACGCCGATGACCAGTGCGTGGCCGGCGCTGCCGGCGCGCACCATGTCGGCCGCCATGGCGATGCCGTGGCAGAAGCCGGCGCAGGCGGCGGAGATGTCGAACGCCGCGGCCTGGTTGGTGCCGAGCTCGTGGGCGATCGCGGTGGCGACGGCGGGCGTCTGGAGCATGTGGCTGACCGTCGCGACGATCACGCAGTCGATCTGCTCCGGTGCGACGCCGGCCTTGTCGAGCGCGCCGCGGGCCGCGTCGACGCTCATCATCTGGATGGTCTCGTCGGGCGCCGCCCAGCGACGGGTCTTGATGCCGGACCGCTGCTGGATCCACTCGTCACTCGACTCGATCGCCTCGACGACGTCGGCGTTCGGGACGATGCGTGAGGGACGGTAGGCGCCGATGCCGAGGATGGCGGCGTGGGGACTGCCCTGGGTGTCGCTGATCGGGGCCATCAGGATGCTCCTTGGGGCTGGAGACGGAGAAGGGGCTGGCCGGCAGACACCGTGTCGCCGTCCTTGACCAGCCACTCGACGATCTGCCCCCCGTGGGGAGCAACGACGCTGGTCTTGTCCTCGACGCTGGAGACCTCGCCGACGGGACGGCCGGGGTCGAGGTCGTCGGCTCCTGCCGCCTCGGGGGCGAGGTGGAAGGTGCCGTCGGCGGGGGCGATCACGGTCACGTGGTCGGCGCTGGCCCCACCCGCCGGCACGCCCCCGTGGCTCTCGACGAACGCGCGCGCGTCGTCGAGCTGGTCGGGGGTCTTGAGCGCGAACGTCTCGACGCCCTTCATCGCGCGCCTGGCGATGCCGGTCAGGGTACCTGCGGGCGGCAGCTCGAGCATCCCGGTGACACCGAGCTCCAGCATCCGCTCCATGCACAGGTCCCACCGGACCGGGTTCGCGATCTGGCCGACGATCCGGGTCAGGACGTCCTGGCCGTCGCGCACCACCTCTCCGTCCTTGTTGGAGATGACGGCGGTGGCGGGCGTCCCGGTCGAGACGGCGTCGGTGAGGGACCGGAGGTGACCGACGGCGCTGCCCATGTGCTCGGTGTGGAAGGCTCCGGCGACGCTCAGGGGGATCAGCCGGGCCTTGGCCGGCGGCTCCGCCGCGAAGGCCTCGAGCTGGTCGAGCGTGCCGGCGGCCACGATCTGGCCGGGGCCGTTGTCGTTGGCGGGGGTGAGGCCGTGCTTGTCGAGGGTTGCGAGCACCTCGTCGCGGTCACCACCGAGCACCGCGGTCATGCCGGTGGGGGTGACGGCCGAGGCCTCGGCCATCGCCTTGCCGCGCTCGCGGACCAGCACCATCGCCTGCTCGCCGCTGAGGGCGCCGGAGGCACCGGCAGCCGTGAGCTCGCCGACGCTGTGCCCTGAGACGGCGCCGGCCGGGGCGAGGCCCTCGGGCAGGAGCACGGCAGCGGTGGCCAGCCCGGTGGCGACGAGCAGCGGCTGGGCGATCTGGGTGTCGCGGATGGTGTCGGCATCCGCCTCGGTGCCGTAGTGGACCAGGTCGAGCCCGGCGACGGTGGCCAGCCAGGCGAGTCGGGACTCGAACGCGGCGTCCTCGAGCCAGGGCTGCAGGAATCCAGGCGTCTGAGCGCCTTGACCGGGAGCAACAACGACGAGCATGTCAACAACTCTGCCGTGTCGACCGGTCAGACCTCGCGTCAGGCATGGACGAAACTCTACGCGAGTTCTTTGTGGGGTTCCTACAAAGAATCATCGTCGCCTCGACCCGACTGACGGCCCAGGACGAGGGCAATCTCGAGCGTGAACGCATGGCGTGGCACGGACGGCGTGTACCCCGTGATCTCGCCCACATGCTTGAGACGGTAACGGACGGTGTTGGGGTGCACGAACAGTGCCCGGCCGGTGCCCTCGACCGAGCGGCCGTGGTCGAAGTACGCCGACAGCGTCTCGATCAGGGTGCCCCGCGCTCGCACGAGCGGGAGGTAGATGTCCTCGACGAGGTGGCGGCGGGCGTGGCCGTCGCCGGCCAGCGCCCGCTCGGGCAGCAGGTCCTCGCTGCGGACCGGTCGCGGAGCGTCCGGCCAGCCGGCCGCGGACCGGTGCGCCGACAGGGCGGCGCGTGCGGAGATGTAGGCGCGGCTCAGGCCCTCGGCCGCCGGGCCGACGACGACCGGACCGTCGGCGAACAGGTCGACCACCGCCTCCGCGGCGCGGCGCGCGTCCGCGACTCCGCCCAGCACCACGACCAGGCGCTCGCCCTGGGTGGCGCACAGCGCGTCCATCCCTGCGGCGCGGGCGAGGCGGCGTACCTCGTCGAAGACGTCGGTCTCGGTGCGCTGTGCCGGGGCGGCGCCGACGACGACGGCCACGTCGCCGCCGGCCGACCAGCCGAGGGCGCTGGCACGGGAGAGCACGGCCTCGTCGGTGTCGGACCGCAGCACCGCGTCGACGACCAGCGCCTCGAGGCGGGCGTCCCAGGCGCCACGGACCTCGGCGGCGCGCGCGTAGACCTCCGCGGTCGCGAACGCCACCTCGCGGGCGTACCGGAGCACCGCGGCGTGCACCTCGGGCGCGTCGACGGGGTCGAGGATCTCGTCGATGTTGCTCTCCACGATCTCGATCGAGAGCCGGACCAGGTCCACGGTCTGCTGGAGGTTGATCACCCCGGCGAGCGCACGCGGGGCGGCGCCGAACACCGAGGAGGCGAGGGCGGTGGCTCCTGCGGTGTCCTCGCCGGGGTCGCGGTACCAGTCGACGAAGCCGCGGATACCGGCCTGCACGATCATCCCGACCCAGGACCGGTCGTCGGCGCTCAGCTCGCGGAACCACGGCATGTCGGTCTCCATGCGGGCCATCGCGGTGGTGCTCAGGGCGCCGGTCGAGCGCTGCAGCGCATCTGCCGCCCGGCTTCGGGGTACCGCCGGCGCGCGTGGAGACACGAGTCGAGGTTAGACCAGGTCTCAATTTGGGCAAATCAGCCATGAATGCAGGGTTTCCGGGTCCCCAACTGCAACATGTTCTGCTGTACTCGGTACTTCAAGGCTCAACAGTGTGAGTGCCAGGAGGCTCGGTGTCCCGACAGTTGCACGAGGTCCAGTTCGTCACCATCCACGGGCACCGCCGGGCGTTCGTGAAGGTCGGCGAGGGGCCGGTCGTCCTGCTGCTGCACGGCCTCGGCTGTGATCACACGACCTGGGAGCCGGTGATCGACACGCTGGCGCGGCGCTACACCGTGATCGCGCCCGACCTGCTGGGGCATGGCGAGTCCGACAAGCCGCGCGCCGACTACAGCCTGGGCGGGTACGCCAACGGCATGCGCGACCTGCTCACCGTCCTCGGCATCGACAAGGCGACGGTGATCGGGCACAGCTTCGGCGGAGGTGTGGCGATGCAGTTCGCCTACCAGTTCCCCGAGCGCACCGAACGCCTCGTGCTGGTCGGGACCGGCGGCCTCGGGCCCGAGGTGAGTCCCGGCATCCGCGCCATCACCACGCCCGGGTTCCACCAGGCGATGGGAGTGCTCGCCCTGCCCGGCGTACGCCACGCGGGGGCGCTCGGCCTGCGGGCGTTGTCGAAGACCGGCTGGAAGTACACGCGTGACCTCGACGAGGTGGCCGAGATCTACCACTCGTTCCGCGATCCCGCCGCCCGGCAGGCGATCCGGCGCGTCGTGAGCGCCGTCGTCGACTGGCGCGGCCAGATCGTGACGATGGCCGACCGTGCCTATCTCACCGACGCGATGCCGATGTGTGTGATCTGGGGCCGCGACGACCGGGTGATCCCCGTCGGCCACGCCAACAACGCGGCCCGGCTCGCGCCGAAGGCCCGGGTCGAGGTGATCCCCAACGCCGGCCACTTCCCGCACAAGGACCACCCGCAGCGGTTCGCCAAGGTCGTCCACGAGTTCATCCGCTCGACCCAGCCGGCGACGTACTCGCGGGCCCGCTGGCGTTCGCTGCTCAAGGGCTCCGGCTCCACCGGCAACGAGGAGATCGCCTCGGTCACCTCGATCTCAGGTGCCTGAGGTACGGGTGGTTTCGAGACGGTTGCTGCGCAACCTCCTCAACCACCGAACCCTCGCTGGTTGAGGAAGGCGCGCTAGCGCCTGTCTCGAAACCTGCGACCCCTCAGGCGTCGCCGCCTTCCTGCTTCCGTCCGGCGACGGCGGTGGGGTCGTTGATGGCGTACGCCGAGAACGCGTGCTCGACCTTCTTCGGGTCGATCTCGCCGGCGTCGGCCAGGGCGGCCAGGGCCTGGACCACGACCGACTCGGCGTCGACCTGGAAGAACCGGCGCGCGGCCGGGCGGGTGTCGGCGAAACCGAAGCCGTCGGTGCCGAGCACGCGGTACTCGTTGGGCACCCAGGGCGCGATCTGCAGCGGAACCGCACGCATGTAGTCGGACACGGCCACGACCGGGCCGGGCTGGTCGGCGAGCTTGTCGGTGACGTACGCCGATCGCGGGGCCTCGCCGGGGTTGCGGAAGTTCCACTGGTCCGCGGCGATCGCGTCGCGGGCCAGCTCGTTCCACGACGTGACCGACCACAGGTCGGCCTGGACGCCCCAGTCCTCGCGCAGGAGCCGGGCCGCCTCGTTGACCCACGGGAAGCCGACGCCCGAGGCCATCAGCTGGACCCGCGGGCCGTCACCGTCGGCGGTGTGGACCTTGTGGAAGCCGCGCAGGATCCCCTCGACGTCGACGCCCTCGGGCTCCTTGGGCTGCGAGACCGGCTCGTTGTAGACGGTGAGGTAGAAGATCACGTTCTCGGCGTCGGGGCCGTACATCCGCTCCAGGCCGGACTTCATGATGTGGCTGATCTCGTAGGCGAACGCCGGGTCGTAGTGGACGACCGCCGGGTTGGTCGCGGCGATCAGCGGCGAGTGGCCGTCGGCGTGCTGCAGGCCCTCACCGGTCAGCGTGGTCCGGCCGGCGGTGGCGCCCACCAGGAAGCCGCGCGCCAGCTGGTCGGCCATCGCCCAGATCGAGTCGCCTGTGCGCTGGAACCCGAACATCGAGTAGAAGATGTAGAACGGGATCATGTGCTCGCCGTGGGTCGAGTACGCCGACCCGGCGGCCGTCGCGGACGCCATCGCCCCGGCCTCGGAGATGCCTTCGTGCAGCATCTGGCCCTGCGGCGACTCCTTGTAGGACAGCAACAACTTGCGGTCCACCGACTCGTACTGCTGTCCGCCCGGGTTGTAGACCTTGGCGCTCGGGAACATGGAGTCCATGCCGAACGTGCGGTACTCGTCGGGCGCGATGGGGACGACCCGCTTGCCGATCTCGGGGTCCTTCATCCAGTCCTTGAGCAGGCGGACGACGGCCATGGTGGTGGCGATGGAGTTCTTGCCGGAGCCCTGCTTGAGCTCGGCGTACATCTCGTCACCGGGGAGCTTCAGCGGGTCAGCGCGGAGGACCCGCTTGGGCAGCGAGCCGCCGAGCTGGTTGCGGCGCTCCATCATGTACTGGATCTCGGGCGCGTCCTCGCCCGGGTGGAAGAACGGCGCCGCACCGGTCTCCTCGTAGGCACGCTCGAGGTCGCGGTCGGAGATCGGGAGGTAGAGCCGGTCCCGGAACTTCTTGAGGTCGTCCTGGGTGAGCTTCTTCATCTGGTGGGTGGCGTTCTTGCCCTCGAGGGCGTCGATCGTCCACCCCTTGATGGTCTTCGCGAGGATCACCGTCGGCTGGCCCGCGTGCTTGGTGGCGGCGTCGAACGCGGCGTACACCTTGCGGTAGTCGTGGCCGCCGCGCGGCAGCTTCGCGATCTGCTCGTCGGACATGTGCTCGACCATCTTGCGCAGCCGCGGGTCGGTGCCGAAGAAGTGCTCGCGGATGTAGCCGCCGTTCTCAGTGGAGTAGGTCTGGTACTGCCCGTCGGGGGTGTTGTTCATGCGGTTCACCAGGACGCCGTCGACGTCGCGGGCCAGCAGCTGGTCCCACTCGCGGCCCCACACGACCTTGATCACGTTCCAGCCGGCGCCACGGAAGTTGGCCTCCAGCTCCTGGATGACCTTGCCGTTGCCGGTCACCGGGCCGTCGAGCTGCTGCAGGTTGCAGTTGATCACCCAGACCAGGTTGTCGAGCTCCTCGCGAGCAGCGACCCGGATCGCGCCGAGCGACTCGGGCTCGGCCATCTCGCCGTCGCCGAGGAAGGCCCACACGCGCTGGTCGTCGGTGTCCTTGATGCCGCGGTTCTGCAGGTAGCGGTTGAACCGTGCCTGGTAGATCGAGTTGATGCCGGTGAGCCCCATCGAGACCGTCGGGAACTCCCAGAACTCCGGCATCAGCCTCGGGTGGGGGTACGACGAGAGGCCGGCGTGGGCGCCGTGCTGTACCTCCTGCCGGAAGCGGTAGAGCTTCTCCTCGGGCAGCCGGCCCTCGAGGTACGCGCGGGCGTAGATGCCGGGCGATGCGTGGCCCTGGATGTAGATCTGGTCGCCGCCGCCCGGGTGGTCCTTGCCGCGGAAGAAGTGGTTGAACCCGACCTCGTAGAGGCTCGCGGAGGACTGGTACGTCGCGATGTGCCCGCCGACCTCGAGGCCCTTGCGGTTCGCGCTGGAGACCATGACCGCGGCGTTCCAGCGGATGAACGCGCGGATCCTGCGCTCGACCTCCTCGTCGCCGGGGAACCACGGCTCGCGCTCGGGCGGGATGCTGTTGATGTAGTCGGTGCTGCGCAGGGCCGGGACGCCGACCTGGGTCTCGCGCGCACGCTCGAGGAGACGGAGCATGACGTAGCGGGCGCGATCGCGGCCGCGTTCCTCGACGAGGCTGTCGAAGGACTCGATCCAGTCGGTGGTCTCGTCGGGATCGATGTCGGGGAGCTGCGTGGGCAAGCCCTCGTGGATGACGGGGGCGACCGCGCGGGCAGTGTCAGGAGTACTGGGCGTGTCGGGACTCACGTCGACATCGTTGCACGCGTCCGGAGCAGGCGAAATTCACGCCGCAGGGTTGAGCTCGCGAAAGCCTGGACGGCGGCTCGGAAATTACTGGACGGTAGTCGCGACGACCGCCGGGAAGTGGACAGGGTTGCGCGTCTGCGCCAATCTCGGGTGGACTACTGCCCACCCACCGCCTCACCGAGGCGGTACCAAGCGTCTGGAGGAGTACGTGAGCTCGACCGCGGACAGCGGTTCCCTGCAGAGTGACGGACCCGCCCACGGTCCCGTCGACCGGTTGGGGCTCAAGCCCGGCATGGTCGTGCAGGAGCTCGGCTGGGATTCCGACACCGACGACGAACTCCGGATCGCGATCGAGGACGCACTCGACGCCGACATGGTCGACGGCGACTACGGCAACGTCGTGGACGCGGTGCTGCTGTGGTGGCGCGACGAGGACGGCGACCTGGTCGACGGACTCGTGGACGCGCTGACCGACCTGGTCGGTGGTGGCGCCATCTGGCTGCTCACCCCCAAGGTAGGGCGACCCAACTCGGTCGACCCCACCGACATCGCCGAGGCCGCGCCGATCGCGGGTCTCGCCCAGACGACGACGGCCGCCGTCAGCAAGGACTGGTCGGCCACCCGTCTGGTCGCGCCCAAGCAACCGGCCTGACCCGAAGGACCTCGTGGACCCCTCGTTGATGTTGACGCGCGCCACCGCGGCCGCGACCGGCCTGAAGGTGCTGGCCGGCTCCGGCATCGTCCGGCCCTACTCGCCCGCGACCCTCGCCCGGGTGCTCGGCACCGTCCGGGCCTGGGGCACCGGCCCGGCCGGCGGGTTCGCGGCGCTGGCCGTGCGCTCACCCGATCGCGTCGGGCTGATCGACGAGCTCGGGTCGCTCACGTTCGGTGAGCTGCACCGTCGTTCGAACTCCGTGGCGCGAGCACTCGCCGAGCGTGGTGTGACGGAGGGCAGCGCGGTGGCGGTGATGTGCCGCAACCACCGCGGCTTCGTCGACGCCTCGATCGGTGCCGCCAAGCTCGGGGCCGACATCCTCTACCTCAACACCGCCTTCGCCGGTCCCCAGCTGGTGGAGGTGCTGGAGCGTGAGCAGCCGGTCGTGGTGATCCACGACGAGGAGTTCACCGACCTGATCGCGGCAGCCGAGGTCGAGCAACACGTGATCGGCTGGACCGACGACCCGGCTGGCCGCGACGACACGATCGAGGCGCTGATCGCGGCGCACCCCGGCGATGACGTCACGCCGCCCGAGCGCCACGCCAAGGTGGTCATCCTGACCTCCGGCACCACCGGCACGCCCAAGGGGGCGCCCCGCAAGGAGGCCGGCATCGAGGCGGCGATCTCGCTGCTCTCCCGGATGCCGCTGCGGTACGGCTGGCGCTGCCACATCGCCGCGCCCCTGTTCCACACGTGGGGCTTCGCCCACCTCGCCCTGGGCATGCTGCTCGGCACCACCGTGGTCCTCCGGCGGAAGTTCGATCCCGAGGAGTGCCTCCGGGCGACGCAGGACGAGCGGTGCGAGTCCGTGGTGGTGATCCCGGTGATGCTGCAGCGGATCCTGGCGCTGCCCGACGAGACGCTCGAGTCCTACGACCTGTCGCGGGTGCGCGTGGTGGCGGCGTCCGGCTCGTCCCTGGCGGGGGACATGGCGCTGGAGTGGATGGACAGGTACGGCGACAACCTCTACAACATCTACGGGTCCACCGAGGTGGCGTATGCGTCGATCGCCAACCCGGTCGACCTGCGCGAGGCACCCTCCTCGGCCGGCAAGCCGCCGCACGCGACGATCGTCAAGATCCTCGACGAGCAGGGCAAGGAGGTCCCTCACGGTGAGTCCGGGCGGATCTTCGTCGGCAACGCGCTGCTCTTCGAGGGCTACAGCGGCGGCGGCCACAAGGAGCTCGTCGACGGACTGATGTCGTCGGGCGACGTCGGGCGGTTCGGCGACGACGGACGGCTCTACGTCGAGGGTCGCGACGACGAGATGATCGTCTCCGGCGGCGAGAACGTGTTCCCCAAGGAGGTCGAGGACTGCCTCGCGCGTCACCAGAGCGTCGTCGAGGTGGCCGCGATCGGCGTCGACGACGACGACTTCGGGAAGCGGCTGAAGGCGTTCGTCGTGGCCGACGGGAAGGTGTCCGAGGACGACCTCAAGGACTGGGTGAAGGAGAACCTCGCCCGCTTCAAGGTCCCCCGCGAGATCGTCTTCCTCGACGAGCTGCCGCGCAACGCCACCGGCAAGGTGCTCAAGCGCGAGCTGACCGAGGAGGAGTGACCCGGTGCGCGGGTAGTCCGGCTCGGGTGCTGTCGGTCGCGGGTGGCAGGATGGCGGCACGATGAGCAGAACATCCTCGGACCTGACGGCGACCGGCCTCGCGCTCGGCGGGCCGGCGCCCGACTTCACGTTGCGAGACCAGTTCGGCCAGGACGTCACGCTGTCGTCGTTCCGGGGCCGCAAGGCGGTGGCGATCGTCTTCTACCCCTACGCCTTCTCCGGGGTGTGCACCGGCGAGATGTCCGGCATCCGCGACCGCCTCGACGAGTTCCTCACCTTCGACACCGAGGTCCTGGCCATCTCGTGCGACCCGGTCTACTCGTTGCGCGCGTTCGCCGACCAGGACGGCCTGAACTTCCCGCTGCTCTCCGACTTCTGGCCGCACGGCGAGGTGGCCCAGGGCCTACGGCGTCTTCAACGAGGCGAAGGGCAGCGCCCGACGCTCGTCGTACGTCGTGGACAAGGACGGCGTGATCCGCTGGTCCGTGCACAATGCGAACCCCCACGGTCGGGATCTGGACGAGCACCTGAGCCAGCTGGGGGCGCTGGTCTGAGGGTCGTCTAGACCGGTTCGTTGAAGTTTCCGCAAACAGGGGACAGCCCTTGAACGGCCTGTCTATATTTCTACTTGTCGAGCCGCTGGTGACCCGAGACGCCAGCGGCTCGACTCTTTCCATTTCACGGGCCGGGTCGGCAGATCGATACGGATCCCGTGGGCGCAGAGGGGATCGAACCCCCGACATCTTCCTTGTAAGGGAAGCGCTCTACCGCTGAGCTATACGCCCCAACGATGTCGAGGAAGGGCACAAGCTCTGCTGCGCGCCGCGCTGTGCGCGCGCTGGCTGCGTTCTCCTCAGTCGCCGTGGTTCCGCCACGTCTCCCTCGTCGGCCTTGCCATCACGCGCACATCCCGACGCTCGCGACGAGCGGCGCCCTTCCTCCACATCGAGCGCGGACAGACTACGGGAGCCCGGCTCGCGCACGCGAAACCGGACCCGGCCCACTGGTCTGCACCATCACATCCGCGGGCACTCGCCACTCCGAACGCCCCCTGTCGCGCACCACCCCGGGGTGCGGCAGGACATCGGAGGCAATCGATGAGTGAGTCCAGCAGAAGGAAGTTCCTGGCAGTGACGGGGGCGAGCGCGGCGGCCGGGACGGTCGCGCTGACCGCCGGGCGGGCCGCCGCCGCCACCCGAAGGTCCGACTCCGCGCGGGAGTCGGTCGTCGCCTACGTACGCAACCACCAGTCTGGAGAGCTCCGGCTGATGGTGGGCGAGCGCGAGGTGATCGTCCATGACGTGGACCTGGTCACCCGGATCCTCAACGCGGCAGGGGGCAAGTGACATGTCGTCCCACCGCGAAGCGCCCGAGATCAGCAAGGACCCCGTGGCCGACGGCACCGACGTCTACGCGTTCGTCAGCCCGGACCGGCCCGACACGGTCACCCTGATCGCCAACTTCATCCCGCTCCAGAAGCCGGACGGCGGTCCGAACTTCTACGAGTTCGGCGACGACGTGCTCTACGAGATCCACGTCGCCAACCGGGGCACGGCCACACCGGACGTGACCTACCAGTTCCGGTTCCAGACCAAGATCCGGAACAAGAAGACGTTCCTCTACAACACCGGGCAGATCACCGACATCGCGGACGCGACCTGGAACCGACCGCAGTACTACAGCGTGACCGAGGTCCGGAACGGCAAGTCGAAGGTGCTGGGCAGCAACCTGCCCTGCCCGCCGGTGAACGTGGGCAAGCGCAGCACGCCCAACTACGCCGCGCTGGCCCAGCAGGCGGTGCAGTCGATCGGCACCGGCCGGAAGGTGTTCGCCGGACAGCGGGCCGACGCGTTCCACGTGGACCTTGGCAGCGTCTTCGACCTGGCCGGGCTGCGGCCGTTCAACGAGGCGCACCTGATCTCGATGCCGAACATGAACGGCGTCAACGCCGTCCAGTCGTTCAACGTGCACACGATCGCGATCCAGGTGCCGATCAAGCAGCTCACCCGCAACGGCAGCGTGCCGACCAACGCGTTGGCGCCCGAGTCGGTGATCGGGGTCTGGGCCACGGCCAGCCGCCGCAAGTCGCGGATCTGGGACGCGAACATCGGCACGTACGTCGCGCACGGTCCCTGGGGGCAGGTCTCGCGGCTGGCGAACCCGCTGTTCAACGAGGTGATCGTGCCGATGGCCGAGAAGGACCAGTGGAACGCCCGGCCGCCGAGCGGCGACGCCAGGTACACGAAGTACGTCAACAAGCCGGAGCTGGCCGGGCTGCTGCCGGTCCTGTACCCGGGCGTCTTCCCGAACCTCGCGGCGTACACCAAGCCGCGGGCGGACCTGAACGCGATCCTGATGACCGGCATCCCGGAGGGCGTCGTGCCGGGGTTCCAGAACTTCACCGGATCGGTGCAGGCCGACCTGCTCCGGCTGAACGTCGCGATCCCGCCGAGCGCGTCGCCGAACGACCTCGGGCTGGTGGCGGGCGACGCCGCCGGGTTCCCGAACGGCCGTCGGGTGAACGACGACGTGGTGACCATCGAGCTCCGCGCGGTGGCCGGCCTGACCATCCCGCTGGTGGACCCGACGTACACCCCCGACGGCGCCGCCAGCGCCGTCCAGGACGGGACGACGAACACCAACGCGGCGCTGCTGCCGTCGTTCCCCTACCTGGGGCTGCCGGGTGGCGGGTACCAGACGGTGCCGGGCACCACGCAGGCGTCGTGACCGTGCACGCGGCACAGGAGAACCCGTACGCCGGGCAGGGCTCGGTCCTGCTCGACATCGGGGGAGAGGTGGGTGCCCTGGTGGTGACGATGCCGGCCGCGATGGAGGGCGTCGAGATCGAGCTCGACCGGGCGTCGAGCGGGGGGCATGGGCACCGCCCGCACGTCGCGGTCGTGAACCGCCCGGTGGCCGACGGCCAGGTGCCGAGCCTGGTGTTCCCCGAGCTCGTCGAGGGGAGCTACGGGCTCTGCCTGAAGGGCAGCACCGACGTCCGGCTGGTCGTGGACGTCCGCGGGGGTGAGGTGGCCACCGCCGAGTGGCCGGCCTGACGGGAGAGCCGGCGGGCGCGTCGCGGGACCTGTTCTAGGCTCCGCGCGTGCCCGTCGACGCCGCCCTCGTCTCCTCGGTGCGCCGCGCCCTGGCCGATGCCGGCGATCCGGACATCGCGGTCGGGCAGCAGGCGTACATGAAGTCCGAGATGCCGTTCCACGGCGTACCGTCGCCGGTGCTCAAGGCCGTCCTGCGCCCGTTCCTGCGTTCCTACGCCCCGAACGATCGAGCCGCGCACGAGGCGACGGTGCTGGAGCTGTGGGACGGTGCCGGCCACCGTGAGGAGCGGTACGCCGCCCTCGCGCTCGCCCGTCACCGGCGGGCGGCCGGCTGGCTCGACCCGGACGCACTCGAGCTGCACCGCCACCTCGTCGTCACCGGGGCCTGGTGGGACCTCGTCGACGAGATCGCCGCACACCTGGTCGGCTCGGTGGTGGCCGGCCACCGGCCGGCCGCCACCGCCGTTCTGCTGGCCTGGGCGGTGGACGGCGACCCGTGGGTGCGGCGTACCGCCGTGCTCTGCCAGCTTCGCCACCGGGCCGACACCGACGTCGACCTGCTGCGCACGGCGATCGAGGCCAACGTCGACGACCGGAGCTTCTGGCTCCGCAAGGCGATCGGCTGGGCCCTCCGCGAGTACGCCAAGACCGATCCCGCCTGGGTGCGGGCCGAGGTCGCGCGGCTGGGGGAGCGCCTGAGCGGGCTCAGCCGGCGCGAGGCGCGCAAGTTCCTCTGACGCGCCTCAGGCGGTCTTGCGGCGGTAGGCGGCCATGGCGACGGCGTGCGCCACGACGAGGATGCCGAGGCACCAGGCCAGCGCGGTCCAGATGTCGCTGCTCACCGGCTGCTGGGTCAGCAGGTCGCGGATCGTGTCGACGATGGACGTCACCGGCTGGTGCTCGGCGAAGGCGCGCACCGGGCCGGGCATGGACTCGGTGGGCACGAACGCCGAGCTGATGAACGGCAGGAAGATGATCGGGTAGGCGAAGGCACCCGCACCCTCCACGGTCTTCGCGGACAGGCCGGCGATGACGGCGATCCAGGTCAGCGCCAGGGTGAACAGCACGAGGATGCCGGCGACGGCGAGCCAGGCCAGCACTCCGGCCGGCGAGCGGAAGCCCATCACCAGGGCGACGGCCACGACGATCGCGACCGAGATCAGGTTGGAGAGCACCGAGGTCAGCACGTGCGCCCACAGGGCGCTCGAGCGTGCGATCGGCATCGACTGGAATCGCTCGAAGATGCCGCTCTGCATGTCGGTGAAGAGCCGGAACGCGGTGTAGGAGATGCCCATCGCGATCGTGATCAGCAGGATCCCGGGCAGCAGGTAGTTCACGTACGGATCCGGTCCGGTGTCGATCGCGCCGCCGAACACGTAGACGAACAGCAGCATGAGGGCGATCGGCATGATCGCGACCGTGATGATGGTGTCCAGGCTGCGCGTGATGTGGCGCATGGATCGACCCAGCAACACGGTGGTGTTGTCGAGCAGGTGCGTGGTCATCGTTGTTCCTTAGTGGTGGGTGCCGTCGGTGGTGGCCGGGGCACGGTTGTCGTCATTGCCGATGAGGGCCAGGAAGATCTCCTCCAGGCTCGGCTGCTTCTCGACGTACTCGACAGTGGCGGGCGGGAGCAGCTGCTTCAGCTCGGCGAGGGTGCCGTTCGCGATGATCCGTCCCTCGTGGAGGATCGCGATCCGGTCGGCGAGCTGTTCGGCCTCGTCGAGGTACTGCGTGGTGAGCAGCACCGTGGTGCCCTGCCGGGCGAGCTCCTTGACGCTGTTCCACACCTCGACGCGCGACTGCGGGTCGAGCCCGGTGGTCGGCTCGTCGAGGAAGATCACCGGCGGGTTCCCGATCAGGCTCATCGCGATGTCGAGCCGGCGGCGCATGCCTCCGGAGTACGTCGACACCCGTCGCTGCGCCGCGTCGGTCAGCTGGAAGCGGGCCAGCAGGTCGTCCGCGATCCGACCGGCGTCCTTCAGGCGCCGCAGCCGGGCGACGAGCACCAGGTTCTCTCGTCCGGTGAGGATCTCGTCGACGGCCGCGAACTGGCCGGTGAGGCTGATCGTCTCCCGCACGTCCGCCGGTTGGGTGGCGACGTCGAAGCCATCGACGGTCGCCGTCCCCGCGTCGGCCCTGAGCAGCGTGGACAGGATCTTCACCGCCGTGGTCTTGCCGGCGCCGTTGGAGCCGAGCAGGGCGAAGATGCTGCCCCGTGCCACGTCGAGGTCCACGCCGCGCAGCACCTGCAGATCGCCGTACGACTTCTCCAGTCCCTGTAGCCGGATGACTGTGTCGGTGGTCATTCCTGCTCCGCCCCTTCCGCGTCCTCGATCGCCTTGGCCAGGCGAGCGCGTTCCTTGTCGATCCATCGCTTGCCGCCGTACGCCTCGGCAAAGGCCTCTGCGAACTCGACCGGGTCATCGCCGACGATCTCGCGTACCGGCGTGCCGTCGATGGCCGCGCGCTCCAAGAGGTCGGCGAGGTCGGTGAACATCCGGACGATGGTGTCGCCGTCGGTGACGCCGCCGGAGTACATGAAGTACCGGTTCAACGCGTTCGCCGTGGTGAGGTAGGGCTCGGGCAACGCCTCCAGGCGTGCCTTGGCCTCCTTGTACTGCTTCTTCTGCGCGAGCGATCCGGTGACCAGCTCGATCCACTTTGCGGCCATGTCTAGCTGCCTCCTTCGCGGAGCTGTTCGAGCCGTTCCGAGAGGAAGCTCCAGGTCCTCCAGAACTCTTCGAGGTATGCGTGTCCCTGAGCGTTGAGGGAGTACACCTTGCGCGGCGGCCCCTTCTCGGAGGGCACCTTCTCCACGTCGACGAGACCGCGTTGCTCGATCCTGACGAGCAGCGCGTAGACGGTCCCCTCGGCGATGTCGGAGAAGCCCTTCTCGCGCAGCCATGCCGTGATCTCGTAGCCGTAGGCGGACCGGCCGGACAGGATCGCGAGAACGATCCCCTCCAGCGTCCCCTTGAGCATCTCGGTCACCTGCTTGCCCATGGAACACCTCCTCCTTCAACTACTCAGTGATATTGACTACCAGTACATAGTAACACTGAATACCGGCCGCGCAAGCCGGGCTCGGGACGTCCTGCTCAGGCCACATCGCGCCCGATAAGAGCGCTCTCATCGAGGCCTCATGGACGCCTCACTGCCGGTCGGCAGATTCCTCCTCGACGGTTCACCCGAGGAAAGGACGCACCATGAGGACCAAGACACTCACCATCGGCATCACCGGCCTGGCCGGCATGGTCACCACCGGGCTGCTCGCGCTGCCCGTGAGCTCGGCCTTCGCCGACTCCGACGCGGCCGTGCTGAAGCGCGACGACGACGGCCAGGACGTCGTGCTCGTCACCGACGACGATGACGACGACACCAACGCCCGCGGCACGAATACGCGGTCCCGGACCCAGGGGCAGACCCGGACCCGGAGCCGCACCGGAAACAGTCGCTCCCGCGCGGACGGCACGAACAGCCGCCACACCCGCATGAGCCGAGACCGTGACCGCAGCCGCGGTGACCTCACCAAGGACTGGACACGGGACGGTGGCGACCGGACGCGTGACCACTCCAAGAACCAGACCAACGACCGCTCGCGCAACGACACCCGCCGCTGACGGCAGCGACCACCACCGGAGAGGTTGACCATGGGCACGCACGACGCCAGCTGGAACCTGGGCGAAGGAGACCCGATCACCGAGGAGCTGACGGCGATGAAGCTCCTCGGCGGGGGCAACGCGTACGAGGCCTACCTGGCCTTCGACGAGATCACGTACGCCCCCGTCGTGGTGAAGATCCTCCGGCCCGACCAGGTGTCCGACGAGACGAGCGTGCGCGGCCTGCGTCGCGAGATCGCGACGCTGGCCGAGGTCAACCATCCGGTGGTGGTCCGCGAGCTGCGGCACGAGCTCGAGGGGGAGCGGCCGTACGTCGTCCTCGAGCACATCGACGGGCCACGGCTGTCGTCGCTGATCCGGAGGTACGGGCCGCTCCAGGAGCAGCAGTACCTCCCGCTGGCGATCGACATCGCGTCGGCGCTTCACTACTTCGGGCACGTCGGCGTCGTGCACCTCGACATCAAGCCCAGCAACATCATCATGGGCGCCCCGGCCCGCCTGATCGACCTCTCGATCGCCCGCAGCGTGGACCGGGCCGGGCGCCTCGACCACGTCGTCGGCACCGACTTCTACCTCGCGCCCGAGCAGGCGGATCCCGGCATCGCCGGCACCCCCGGCCCGGCCAGCGACATCTGGGGCCTGGGCGCGACCCTGTTCCATGCGGTGGCCGGCTACCGCCCGTTCGACGAGGGCGACCCCGACGCGGCACGGCTGGAGGACCGCTTCCCCCAGCTGGTCGACGAGCCCTACGAGCTGCCCGAGCGGGTGCCCGACGAGGTCGTGAAGATCCTGTTCGCCACCCTCGAGCGTGACCCGGCCGACCGGCCGCTGCCGCACGAGCTGGCGAGCGCGCTCGAGCCGGTGCTGACCCGGCAGCCGAAGGCCAAGCTGACGTTCAAGGTCAAGGGCTGAAGCGGTAGCCCATCCCACGCACCGTGGTGATCGCCTGGGCGCCGAACTTGCGCCGCAGGTACCCGACGTACACGTCGACGACGTTGGAGCCGGGGTCGAAGTCGTAGCCCCACACCTGGTCGAGCAGCTGCTCGCGCGACAGCACCTGTCCTGGGTTGCGCATGAAGATCTCGGCCAGGGCGTACTCGCGGGCCGACAGCTCGACCTCGCGGCCCGACACGGTGGCCTTCCGGGTGCGCAGGTCGAGGTGGATGCCGCCCGCGTCCAGGGTGTCCTGGGCGTCACCGGGACCGTCGCCGGACTGGCGCAGGCGCAACCGGACCCGGGCCAGCAGCTCGGCGAAGCGGAACGGCTTGGGCATGTAGTCGTCGGCGCCGCCCTCGAGCGCGGAGACGGTGTCGGTGACCGAGTCGCGCGCGGTGAGCACGATCACCGGGATCCGGGAGCCCTGGGCGCGCAGCCGCTCGAGCACCTCGAACCCGTCGATCCCCGGCAGCCCGATGTCGAGGATCACCAGGTCGAAGCTCCCGGTCAGCGCCAGGTCGAGCCCCTCGACACCGTCGGCGACGGTGGTGGTGCGGTAGCCGTCGGCGCGCAGGCCCTTGGCCACGAACGAGGCGATCCGCTCCTCGTCCTCGACGATCAGGATCCCGGCCATGCGTCCCCGTCCTCCACGCTGTCCTCCACCTCGTCGGCCGGCAGCACCGGCGGCAGCGTGATCACGAACCTCGCTCCGGCCGGCTCGGCGTCCTCGACGGTGACCGTACCCGCGTGCGCCTCGGCGATCGCCGAGACGATGGACAGGCCGAGCCCGAACCCCTCGTCGCCGGCGGGTACGTCGCTGCGGCCGAAGCGCTCGAAGATCCGCTCCCGGTCCGCGGCAGGTACGCCGGGCCCGGAGTCGCGCACCCACAGCCGCACCCGCCGGCCGTCGTACGCCGATCCCAGCGCGACCACGTCCCTGGTGTGCGTGTGCTTGACGGCGTTGTCGGCCAGCTGGAGCACCGCCTGGGTGATCCGCTGCTCGTCCATCGCGACGATGCCCTCGCCGGCCTCGTCGAGGACCCACTCCCGGTCGGCCAGCCCGCGTGCCTTCGCCAGCAGCGTGTGGGTGAGCCGCTCGAGGCTGACCGGCGCCGGGGTGAGGAAGTCGGGCCGGCCCGACTTCGCGAGCAGGATCAGGTCACCGACCAGCCGGGACATCCGGTCGATCTCGTCGAGCAGGAGGGCGCGGGTCGAGGCGACCTCCGCCGGGTCGTCGGCGTCGAGCAGCTCGAGGTGGCCGCGCAGCACCGTGAGCGGCGTCTTCAGCTCGTGGCCGACGTCGTCGAGGAACTGCCGCTGGCCGACGAACGCCTGCTCCAGCCGCCCGAGCATGGCGTTGAAGGTGCGGGTGAGTGCGGTGATGTCGTCGTTGCCGGTCTCGGGGAGTCGCCGCGACAGGTCGGTCTCGCTGATCTCCTCCGCGGTGTCGCGCAGGGTGCGCAACGGCGCGAGCAGGCGGCCCGACTGCCACGCGGCGAGGGCGGTGATCGTGAACAGGGCCAGGATCGCCACCACCGTGTAGGTCCGCATCGTGGCGTACAGGTCGGCGCGGGTCTCGTCCAGGAAGGTGACGACCACCAACGCGCCCGACCCGTCGGCGTTCGTGACCGGCTGGACGGTCACGTCGGCCGGCCCGTCGGCGGTGTCGAGGCGCTTCGTGCCGCCGGTGTCGATGAGCGAGCGCACCAGCGCCTCGAACTCCGGATCGCGGGGGATGGCGCTGCTCGCGGGCGAGCTCCGCTTGGCCTCGTCGTCCCACCAGCCCACGAGCAGCTCGTCGTCGTCGGGCACGTTGCGGCTGAGGAAGAGCAGCACCATCTCGTCGACGCCGGCGTACGGCCGGCCGGTCTCCGGGTTGTTGCCGCGCGCCCCCCGGAGCGTCGCGAACTCGGCGAGCTCCTGGTCCAGCTCGCTGGCGCTCTGCTCGGCGATCCTCGAGGACTGGATCGCGTAGACGATCAGGCCGGCCCCGGCCAGGGCCAGCGCCACCAGGAGCGAGACCGCCGCCGTGATCCGCACGCGCACGGAGAGCCCCGGCCGACGCGGCCGGGGCTCACCGTGGGGGGACGTGGGCTCATTCAGTCGTCATCGCCGCCCGATCCGTGGCCGGAGCTGTCGTCGTCGCCACCACCCGGCCCCGAGCTGTCGTCGTCGCCGCCGTCGATCGTCGCCGTCGTCGTCGCGACCGGCGTCGTCGTCGGAGTCGTCGAGGTTGTCGGGCGTCGGCACCACGGCCTCGACATCGTCGTCGCCGCTACGGTCGTCGTCGCCCCGGCGGTTGTCGTCGTTGCGGGTCTTCTGGCCCTGGTTCTTGTTGCCCTGGTCGTCCTTGCGGGCCGGGGTGCCCGAGCTCGTGGAGGCTCCGGAGTCGCTGATCACGATCGGCGGTCGCGGCTCGGGCTCGTCGGCCGTCGCGACCAGCGACCCCAGCACGTACGCCGTGATCGGCAGGGCGATGCCGAGGCCCACCAGCAGCTTCCACAGAATGCTCATGTCACCCACGATCTTGCCTGATCGTGGGTCGTCGGTGAGAGTCGCATGAGAGCACTCTCATCGAAGTGACCTGGTCACCAGGAGGCACACGCATGATCGTCCCGTTCAGCATCAGCGACTTCATCGACCGCGCCGTCACCGCGTACGGCGATCGCACCGGCGTCGTCGACGAGCCGAACCAGCCCGCCGAGTCCCTCGGCACGCTCACCTACCGCGAGATCGAGGCACTCGCGCGGCGCCAGGCCGCGAAGCTCGACGAGCTCGGCATCGGCGTCGGCGACCGGGTCGCCATCGTGAGCCACAACAGCGCCCGGCTGCTGACGTCGTTCTTCGGGGTGGCGGGCTACGGGCGGGTGCTGGTGCCGGTCAACTTCCGGCTCCGGCCCGACGAGGTCGCCTACATCGTCGAGCACTCCGGCGCGCGGGTGCTGCTGGTCGACCCCGAGCTCGACGACGAGCTGGGCGACATCAAGGCGGAGTACCGCTTCGTGCTCGGCCAGGACGACGACATCTTCGCGCCCCCTGTCGACGAGGGCGGCGCCGAGCCGAAGCCGTGGGAGCCCGACGAGAACGCCACGGCCTGCATCAACTACACCTCCGGCACCACGGCGCGGCCCAAGGGCGTGCAGATCACGCACCGCAACATCTGGGTCAACGCGGTCACGTTCGGGCTGCACACCGGCGTGACCGACCGCGACGTCTACCTCCACACGCTGCCGATGTTCCACGCCAACGGCTGGGGGATGCCGTTCACGATGACCGGCCTCGGCGTACCCCAGATCGTGCTGCGCAAGGTCGACGGCGCCGAGATCCTCCGCCGGATCGAGGAGTACGGCGTCACGGTGCTGTGCGCGGCTCCCGCGGTCGCCGCGGCGGTGCTGGAGGCCGCGCAGGACTGGGAGGGCGAGATCCCGGGCCGCGACCGGGTCCGGATCATCATGGCCGGCGCGCCGCCGCCGACGAAGACCGTCGCCCGCGTCCAGGAGGAGCTGGGCTGGGAGTTCATCCAGATCTACGGGCTCACCGAGACCTCGCCCCTGCTGACGATCAACCGGGCCCGCCAGGAGTGGGACGACCTCGACCCCGAGGAGAAGGCGCACCGGCTGGTCCGCGCCGGCGCGCCCGCCCTCGGCGTACGCCTGGCGGTGTCGGAGGAAGAAGACAACGCCGGCGAGGTGCTCGCCAGGTCGAACGTCGTGCTGGAGGGCTACTGGGAGCAGCCCGAGGAGTCCGAGCGGGCGCTGGCCGACGGCTGGTTCCACACCGGCGACGGCGGGACCATCGGCGACGACGGCTACCTCTCGATCAGCGACCGCAAGAAGGACGTGATCATCACCGGAGGTGAGAACGTCAGCAGCATCGAGGTCGAGGACGTGCTGTTCTCCCACCCGGCCGTCGCCGAGGTCGCGGTGATCGGCGTACCGAGCGAGAAGTGGGGCGAGACCATCAAGGCACTCGTCGTCCTCGCCGAGGGCGAGAGCGTCACCGAGGACGAGCTGATCCGGTGGTGCAAGGACAAGGCGGCCGGCTACAAGGCCCCGACGTCGGTGGAGTTCCGCGACGAGCTGGCCCGCACCGCCACCGGCAAGCTGCAGAAGTTCAAGCTGCGGGCGCCGTACTGGGAGGGCTACGAGCGCCAGGTCAACTGACCAGCCCGTACGCCGATCGGCGCGGGCTGTCGGTGGTCGGTCCTAGCGTGCTCGCATGACGACGACCTCGTACGACATCCCGGGCCATCAACCGATCGCCGACGGACTCTTCGCCCATGCCGCCTCCGCCACGGGGCGTCTGCTGCTGGTGTCAGGACAGACCGGTGCCGACGCGTCGGGCACGGTGGCCGACGGGCTGGCCGCTCAGGTCGAGCGGGCGCTGCTCAACGTCGGCCTCGCGCTCGAGGCGGCCGGCGGCGACGTCTCCCACGTGGTGCGGCTGCGGTTCTACGTCGTCGGCTGGGACCCCTCGAAGATCGAGGAGTTCATGGCGGGTGGCGGAGCGGCGGTGGCGCAGCTGCCCGGGCTGCCGCGCACGGCCGTGACGGTGATCGGCGTCCAGGCGCTCTTCACGCCCGACCTGCTGGTCGAGGTGGAGGCCGAGGCGGTGGTGCCCGTGGCGTGATCCCTCAGGACGGCTTGACGTCCATCACGACCTCGAACTCCAGCAGGTCGCTGCCGGTGCCGACCGGCTTCGCGCGCTGGCCGGCGTGCGCCTCGATGGCCGGGCCGTCGCGCCAGGCCTCGAACGACTCCTCGTCGGCCCAGTGGGTGACGACGAAGTAGCGGTCCTCGCCCTTGACCGGGCGCAACAGCTGGAAGCCGAGGAAGCCGGGCGTCCCGTCGACGGTGTGCGCGCGGTTGCTGAACCGCTTCTCCAGCTCGCCGTGTGCTTCGGGCGGGACGGAGATGGCGTTGATCTTCACGACGGACATGGGTCGAGCCTAGGTGGGTGCGCCCGACGCAGCACTAGCCTGTCCGCATGCCGCGCCTCAGCGACCTCGTCGACCTGCTCCACGGCTGGTACCCGCCGCACACCGCCGACGACTGGGACGCCGTCGGACTCGTGTACGGCGACCCGGCGGCCGAGGTGTCGAAGGTGATGTTCGCCGTCGACCCGGCGCCGGAGGTGGCCCGCGAGGCCGCTCGAGTGGGGCGCCGACCTGCTGGTCGTGCACCACCCGCTGTTCCTGAAGCCGGTGCACGGGTTCGCGGCGACCACGCCGAAGGGGCGGACGCTCACGACCCTCGCCGGCGCGGGCTGCGCGCTGCTCACCGCCCACACGAACGCCGACCGGGCGGTCGGCGGGGTGTCCGAGGCGATGGCGCACGCCCTCGGCCTGCGCGACGTGCGCCCGCTCGAGGCGAGCGGCCGACGAGGCGGTCGACAAGCTGGTCGTCTTCGTCCCGGCCGACCACGCCGACGCCGTACGCCGGTCGCTGGCCGATGCGGGCGCCGGTCGGATCGGCGCCTACGACCACGCCTCCTTCTCGGCTCCGGGCACGGGTCGGTTCCGGCCGCTCGAGGGCGCCAACCCCGCGATCGGCTCGGTCGGACAGGTCGAGTCGGTCGCCGAGGAGCGGGTGGAGGTGCTGGTGCCCCGGCGTCGGCGTACGTCCGTCGTGGCGGCCCTGCTCGCGGCGCATCCCTACGAGGAGCCGGCGTACGACGTGTTCGAGATGGCCGACCCGGGGACCTCCGCCACCGGAGCCGGCCGGATCGGAGAGGTCACCGAGACGACGCTGGCGGCATTCGCGCGCACGGTGGCCGAGGCGTTGCCCGAGACCGCGCACGGTGTCCGGGTGGCAGGAGACCCGGAGCGGACCGTGCGCCGGGTCGCGGTGTGCGGCGGCGCCGGCGACTTCCTGCTCGGCCGGGTCCTGGGCAGCGGCGCCGACGTGTACGTGACCAGCGACCTGCGCCACCACCCGGCGAGCGAGTTCCTCGAGCAGGACGGGCCGGCGCTCGTCGACGTGGCCCACTGGGCCGCCGAGTGGACCTGGCTCCCGGTGGTCCGGACCAGGGTCGACGAGGCGCTGGGCGCTACCGTGGAGACTCGCGTGAGCACGCTGCGCACCGACCCCTGGCAGTTCCGTCTCTGAAGGAGCCGACGCTGAAAGCCGACCCGTTCGCCCAACTGAAGCTGCTCGACGTCCAGGAGCTCGACGCCCGAGCCGACCAGCTGCGGCACCAGCGGGCCACCCTTCCGGAGCTGGCCGAGATCGCCGAGCTCGAGAAGAGCCGGTCGGGCCTCGACGACCAGCTGCGCGACGCCCAGATCCAGGTCGACGACCTGACGGTCGAGCAGCGCAAGGTGGACGCCGACGTCGAGCAGGTCAAGACCCGTCGGGCACGCGACCGCGACCGGATGGACAAGGGCCTGGTCACCAACCCCAAGGACCTCGAGCGCATGCAGCACGAGCTCGTCTCGCTCGAGCGTCGGATCAACTCCCTCGAGGACGACGAGCTCGAGGTGATGGAGCGGCTGGAGGAGGCGCAGAAGTCGCTGGAGTCGCTGACTGCCCAGCTGGCGACGACCGATGCCCGGCTGGTCGAGCTGGCGACGGAGCGCGACAAGAAGCTGGCGGTCATCGACGAGGAGGGTGCCCGGATCTCCCGCGAGCGTGCCCCGGCCGTCGACGGGCTGCCGGCCGACCTGCTCGCGCTCTACGACCGCCTCCGCGAGCAGAAGGGCGGAGTCGGGGCGGCCGCGCTGCGGGCTCGCGAGTGTGGCGGCTGCCGGCTCACGCTCGACAACGCCGAGCTCGCCGTGATCAGCTCCGCGCCCAGCGACCTGGTGATCCGGTGCGAGGAGTGCCAGCGGATCCTGGTCCGCACCCACGAGAGCGGTCTCTGAGTGGGTGACCACAGGTCGGTCGTGATCGAGGCCGACGGTGCGTCGCGGGGCAACCCCGGCCCCTCGGCGTACGGCGCGGTGCTCAAGGACGCCGACACCGGCGCGGTGATCGCCGAGGACTGCGCGACGCTGGGGATCGCGACCAACAACGTCGCCGAGTACTCCGGGCTGATCGCCGGCCTGAAGCTGGCCGAGGAGTTCGCGCCCGACGCCGACATCGAGGTCCGGATGGACTCCAAGCTCGTCGTCGAGCAGATGTCGGGCCGCTGGAAGGTCAAGCATCCCGACATGCGGCCGCTGGCGACGGAGGCCAGCCGGCTCGCGCCGTTCGGGACGACGTACACGTGGGTGCCGCGCGAGCAGAACAAGCACGCCGACCGCCTCGCGAACGCCGCCCTCGACGGTGAGCGCTCGGGGGTGAGTGTCGGTGGCGAGGACGCGGACTCGCTGATCGAGGAGATCGAGAGCCCCGAGAACGAGCCGACCCCCGCGGCCAGGCCCGACCGCGGCTGGTCGCCGCCGGGTGGCCCGCCGACCACGCTGGTGCTGGTCCGCCACGGGGTCACGGCGCACACCGTCGAGAAACGGTTCTCGGGCGGTCTGGCCAGCGCCAACCCGGGCCTGTCCGACGAGGGCCGCGAGCAGATCCGGGTCACCGCCGACTGGCTGGCGCCCATCGCCGAGCAGATCGACACCGTGATCGCCTCGCCCGTACGCCGCACCCTGGAGTCCGCCGAGATCCTCGCGGAGGTCCTCGGCAAGCCGGTCGACGTCGAGCCTGGTTTCGCGGAGATGGAGTTCGGCACCTGGGACGGCAAGACGTTCATGGACGTCGCCGAGCAGCACAAGCCCGAGCTCGACGCGTGGCTGGGGTCCCTCGACGTGGCGCCCGGCGGCGGCGAGTCGTTCCGCGACGTGGAGAAGCGGGTGCTCGACGGCCTGCATCGCCTGCTGGAGGCGCACGCCGGACGCACGGTCGTCGTCGTCAGCCACGTGACGCCGATCAAGGTCATGGTCGGGCACGCCGTCACCGCACCGCTCGACTCGGTGTTCCGGATGGAGCTCAGCCCGGCCTCGGTCTCGGTGCTGGCGTTCTACGGCGGCGGCGAGGACGGCTCCGAGGCCCGGGCGTCGATGCGGATGTTCAACGCCCTCCCGCCCGGCCGCGAGGCGTTCGCCTCGCCGTACCCCTAGGGGCCGCTCGTCAGGATCACGAGGCGCTGGGTCGCCCGGGTCATCGCGACGTAGTGGTCGACGGCCCCCTCGATGCCGTCGCCGAACGTGTCCGGGTCGATCAGGACGACGAGGTCGAACTCGAGGCCCTTCGTCAGCTCGGGAGTCAGTGACCGGACGCGCGGCGACGAGGGGAGCGCGTCGCCGTCGACCTCGCCGACGCCGATCACACAGGCGAGCCCCTCGGCATGCTCGGCGAGCCAGGAGTCGAGGATCGAGCGCAGGTCGGAGGTGGATCCGTGCTCGACGGGTACGCCGCTGCTGCGGACCGAGGTCGGCACGTTGGCGTCCGGGAGCACCGCCCGGATGACCGGCTCGGCCTCCGCCATGACCTCTTCGGGCGTCCGGTAGTTGATGCTCAGCGACGCGTGGTTGACGTGGGCGAGCCCGATCCGCGCGAGGCGTTCCTGCCACGACTCGGTGAACCCGTGCCGGGCCTGGGCACGGTCCCCGACGATGGTGAGGCTGCGCGAGGGGCAGCGGAGCAGGAGCATCTGCCACTCGGCGTCGGTCAGCTCCTGGGCCTCGTCCACGACGATGTGGGCGAACGGACCGGCGAGCAGGTCGGGGTCGGTCGTCGGCGTGACGCCCTCGTCGACCAGGGCATCGCGCAGGTCCTGGCCACGCAGCATCGACATCACCTGGAGGTCGGAGTCGTCGGTCGCGATCAGGTGGTCGACGACCCGGGTCATCTCGTCGCGTTCGGCGGCGACGGCGGCCTCGTGCCGACGCCGACGACGCGACGCCTCGGGGTCGCCGAGCCGTTGCCGGGCCGCGTCGAGGAGCGGCAGGTCGGACACCGTCCACGCGTGGGGGCTGTCCCGGCGCTGCAGCAGCCGGACCTCGTCGGGGTCGAGCCAGGGCGCGCACAGCCGCAGGTAGGCGGGCACCGACCACAGGTCGCCCACGAGGTCGGTCGGCTCGATCAGCGGCCACGCCTTGCCGAAGGCCTCGAGGAGGTCGGTGTTGCGCGCCAGCGCCGTGCGGATCAGGTCGGCAGAGGCGTCATCGTCGTCGTCGTGCTTGTCGGCCAGGATCGTGAGCAGCTCCTCCCAGACCTGGTCGCGCGCCTCGTTGTGCGGCGTACCGGGGGCCGGCGACTCGAACGCCTCGGCCCAGTCGTCGGAGCTGAGCCACACGTCCGACCAGGGGGTCTCGACCACCATCCCTTCGCTGGGCGGCTCCTCGTAGAGCCGGACCGCCGGCTCGATCGCCGTCACCATCTCCGCGGCGGACTTCAGGCGGGCCACGTCGGGGTCCGTCTCGATCGCCGCCGCCGCCCCCTCGGGCAGCAGGTCTCGCAGGGTGCACGTCTGGACGCCTTCCTCGCCGAGGCTGGGGAGGACGTCGCCGACGTACGCCAGGTAGGGCTGGTGCGGGCCGACGAACAGCACGCCGCCCCGGCGGTGACCCAGCCGCGGGTCGGAGTAGAGGAGGTACGCCGTGCGGTGCAGGGCGACGACCGTCTTGCCGGTGCCCGGTCCGCCGTCGACGACGAGCGCTCCACGGGACCCGGCGCGGATGATCGCGTCCTGGTCGGCCTGGATGGTGCCGAGCACGTCGCGCATCCGGGGCGACCGGCTGGTGCCGAGGCTGGCGATGAAGGCGGACTGGTCGTCGAGGGCGGCGGCGTGCCCGCCGAACCCGTCGGCGGTGAACACCTCGTCCCAGTAGTCCCTGATCCGGCCCAGGGTCCAGCGATACCTGCGTCGGCTGGCCAGGCCCATCGGGTTGGCGTGGGTCGCCCCGAAGAACGGCTCGGCCGCGGGGGAGCGCCAGTCGACCAGCAGCCGACGGCCGGCGCTGTCGGTGAGGCCGAGCCGCCCGACGTACACGGCCTCGCCGTCGTCCGCGCCGACCATGTGCCCGAGGCACAGGTCCACCCCGAAGCGGCGCAGGGTGCGCAGGCGCGCGGTCAGCCGGTGCACCTCCTGGTCCCGCTCCAGCGCCGCCGTGCTCGATTCGACGGGCGCCCGGCGAGCCTCCTCGAGCCGGTCGGACAGGTCGGCCGTCGTCTGCTCGAGGGCCTCCGCGATGGCGGCGAAGTGCCGCTCGTCGGCTGCGATCAGCGCCGGGTCGGCCTTGGCCACCAGGTCGTCGGAAAGTTCGAACACACTCGTCAGCTGCATCTCGCGGCCCCCGCCCCGTCGGTTTGTCGCTACGGTCGGAGATTCTGGGGCCCGACGGGGGTCTTGCCGCAAGCCCCCCTCTGCGCTATAAGTTGAAATGGAAGGGAGCGCGGCTCCCTTCCTTTTGCTTTCTCAGAGCTCGCTGACCACGACGTCGAGCTGCGTGCCCTTCCGGTCCGGAGCCCCTTCCTCGACCTTCCAGCCGAGGTCGCGCAGCAGGTCCGCGAACGCGGCCGGCGTGCGCGGGTTGCCGCCGTCCTCGAGCACCTCGCGCACCAGCCGCCCCTTCGTGGCCTTGTTGAAGTGGCTGACCACCTGGCGCCTGCCCTGGGTCTCGTGCAGGACCCGGACCGTCGCCACCCGCCTGGCCAGACCGGCTGGCGGACGCCAGAAGGCGGCGTACGTCGTCGACCGGAGGTCGACCAGCAACCCGGTGCCGAGCGCTTCCTCGACAGCCGGCCCCAGCGCGTCACGCCAGACACCGGCGACCGGGCCGAGGCCGGGCAGTGTGGTGTCGCCGGAGAGCCGGTACGCCGGGATCCGGTCGGCAGGTCGGACCAGGCCGAACAGCGACGAGACCACGGCCAGCCGGGTCCCCGCGCGGCGCTTGGCCGCCGCCGAGAGGGACCCCGCGCCGAGCGCGTCGTACAGGACACCGGTGTAGACCCGGTCCGCTCGCGCGGTCGGTGCGGTGTCGGAGTCCACCGTTGAGCTCGACCAGGTCCAGCTGGGTACGGCCGATCCCGAGCACCTCCGCCGCCCGGTCCGCGTCGCCCACACACAGGTCCTCGAGCGCGGCGAGCACGCGTTCGCGCCCGGGCGTCAGGACGGGGAAGCTCAGGTCGGCCAGGTCGAGCGGCTTGCCACGTCGCGCGGCGCCCTTGCCCTCGCTGGGCGGCAGCAGGATCAGCACCGGGCGATCGTAGGCCCGCCCCGCTTCAGCCCACGGTTAGGGTGACCGCATGGCGAGCGGACGGGTCGTACGCGTTCACGAGGCCGCCGCCGGAGTTGCCGCCGAGACCCTGCGCCAGGGGATCCGCGACATCCAGGCCGAGCTCGGCGTGACTCCCGACTTCCCGGCCGAGGTGGCCGACGCCGCGGCCCGTGCCGCGGAGGCGCCGCGGCTTCCGGACCTCGACCGCACCGACCTCCCCTTCGTCACCATCGACCCACCCTCTGCGCGCGATCTCGACCAGGCGGTGCACCTCGCGCGCGACGGGGACGGCTACGTCGTGCACTACGCGATCGCCGACGTCGCGGCGTTCGTCTCACCGGGCGACGCGGTCGACGCCGAGGCCCACCGACGCGGCGAGACGCTGTACGGCGCCGACTCCAAGGTGCCGCTCCACCCGCCCGTGCTGTCGGAGGGTGCGGCCTCGCTCCTGCCCGACCAGGTCCGACCCGCGCTGCTGTGGACCATCCGCCTCGACGCGAGCGGGTGAACGCACCGACGTGCGGGTGGAGCGCGCGCTCGTCCGCTCGCGCGAACAGCTCGACTACGAGACGGTGCAGGCCGCGATCGACGCCGGCACGGCCGCGGAGCCGCTCCAGCTGCTGAAGGAGGTCGGCGAGCGGCGCCTGCGCCTGGAGGCCGCGCGCGGGGGAGTGGCGCTGCCGCTGCCCGAGCAGGAGGTCGAGATCGACGGTGACGACTGGCGCCTGGAGCTCCGGTCGCTCGTGCCGGCGGAGGAGTGGAACGCCCAGATCTCCCTCCTCACGGGCATCGCGGCTGCCAGCCTGATGGTCGGCGCCCGGGTCGGGCTGCTCCGCACCCTCCCGCCTCCGGACCCCCGCGACGTACGGCGCCTGCAGCGCACGGCCGGCGCGCTCGGCATCGACTGGCCCGACGGGACGGCGTACCCGGACTTCATTCGCTCGCTCGATCCCTCCCAGCCCCGGCACGCCGCGATGGTCGTCGCCTGCACGCGCCTGTTGCGGGGGAGCGGGTACGCCGCGTTCGACGGCGCGCTGCCCGAGCAGACCCGGCACTCGGCGCTGGCCGCGGAGTACGCCCACGTCACCGCGCCACTGCGCCGGCTCGGCGACCGGTACACCGGCGAGGTGTGCCTCGCGATCTGTGCCGGGACCGAGGTGCCCGACTGGGTCCGGCAGCGGCTGCCGGACCTGCCGAAGACGCTGCGCGAGTCCGGCACCCGCTCCGGGCGCTACCAGCGGGCAGTGGTCGACCTGGTCGAGGCCGGCGTCCTGCACCACCGGGTGGGGGAGACGTTCGACGCGGTGGTCATCGACGTCGCCGAGAACGGCGGCGGCCGGCGCGGCGTGGTCACCCTCCAGGAGGACGGCGTAGAGGCCCCCGTCGTCTCGGCCGACCCCCTGCCACTCGGGGACGCCGTCTCGGTCCGCCTGACCACGGCCGACGTGGAGCGGCGCAAGGTCGAGTTCACGCTGGAGCGCTAGTCCCGAGATGGCCCGTTCGGGTCAGGCAACCTTCGGCAAACGTTGGGAGAGTCGGAGACGAGCCGGCACCCACGGCCGGCCGCGGCTGGGCAGGTGGTGGCGACCATGGACGTCCTCGACGTCGAACGACGGTTCTCGAGCCTCGGTGTGCGCGACCTGCTGGAGGCGCGCGACCAGTACCACTGGCATCTGACCCACCTCGAGAACGTCCTCGGCACGGCCGTCGGGCGCTATCTCCAGCGCGGGGACAAGCACGACGGGGAGCCGCGCACGTTCCAGAACAGCGAGGTCAGGCCCGACTCCTGGCCCTGCATCCTGGTCCTGGTCAAGGACTGGGTCTGGCCCGACCAGTTCGGCACCAAGAAGTCGCACAAGGCGGAGCCGAGCCAGATGATCCCGTCGCTCCTCTACCTGCCGGACGGTCGTACGGTGCCGGTCTGCGTGGTGAAGGTCGACCCGGAGGAACCCAGCCGTTCCCTGCTGCCGCGGTGGACCTGGCCGAGGACCAGCATCGGCGGCGGGTTCCCCCTGATCAGCGCCGCCCAGGGTCGCGACAACATCGCCAGCGCCGGAGCCCTGGTGACCGACGGCCACACGACGTACGCGCTCACCAGCAGGCACGTCGCGGGGCCGGCAGGCCATGTGGTCAGCACCATCCTGAACGGCCGCCGGGTGGACATCGGGAAGTCCGTGGACCTGCAGATCGTCCGCAGGCCGTTCACCGAGGTCTACGCCGACTACCCGGGCCGTCGTTCCTCCCTCACGGTGGACGCCGGCCTGATCGCGGTCGATGACGTCGAGGACTGGAGCTCGCAGATCTATGGGCTCCCGCCGTTCGACGAGCTGGCCGACCTCAGCGAGCACAACATCAGCACCCGCATGATCGGCGAACCAGTCCGGGCGTACGGCGCTGCGTCGGGCCTGCTCGAGGGTCGGATCGCGGCACTCTTCTACCGGCACCGCAGCATCGGCGGGTACGACGACATCACCGACTTCCTGATCGCTCCGGCGAACGGCAGCGCCGGCTCCCAGCCCGGCGACTCGGGCACCGTCTGGCACCTGGTCGTGGAGGGCACCGACGCCCAGGGAGGCACGACAGGAGGAGCTGCGCCCGCTCGCGCTGCAATGGGGCGGCCAGGCCCTCTCGGCCCGCTCGGAGGTGGGCAACTTCAACTTCACCCTCGCGGCCGGCCTGACCAACGTGCTCCGGCTGCTCGACGTCGAGCTCGTGACCGACCACAACTCGCATGCCCAGCCGTTCTGGGGAAAGACGGGCCACTACTCCCTGGCGACGCTCGCCTGCAGCGCCGTGACCACCGCGACGGTCAAGGAGCTGATGGAGAAGAACGTCGCCCGGATCAGCTTCCCGCTGGACGGGTTCACCGCCGAGGCCGTCGACGACGCGACCAAGGCGGCCAAGAAGGCGAAGGAGTTCATCCCGCTGGCCGACGTACCCGACCTGGTGTGGAAGGACGCCGCCTCACAGATCCCGGGTGGGCGTTCCGGACGGGAGAACCCCGGACACCACGCCGACACCGACGTCGCGCGCGAGTCCGATGGCAAGACGCTGCGCCAGCTGAGTCTTGACGACCCTGCGCAGAACGTCGACCCGCAGGTCTGGCTGGAGTTCTACGAGGAAGTGGGCATCACGGGAAAGCCCGACCAGGGTTCGCTGCCCTTCCGGGTCTGGCAGTTCTTCGACGCGATGGTCGACGCGGTGCGTGCCAGGTCGCTGGTCCGGTACGTCGCCGCCGCCGGCGCGCTTGCCCACTACGTCGGCGATGCCTGCCAGCCGCACCACGGGTCCCACCTCCACGACGGGATCGAGGAGGGGGACGTCGTCATCGGCAAGGGCGTGCACTCCGCCTACGAGTCGGCGATGGTGGACCACCGGGCCGCGGAGATCATCGCGGGCGTGCAGACCCGCCTGACCGGCTCGGCGATCCCGGCGCCTGCCGACGTGACGAACGGTCACGAGGCGGCGGTTGCCACGGTTCGGCTGATGGAGGACGCAGCAGAACGGATCGACCCCGAGGAGATCGCCCGGTTCTACGCCGCGACCACCGGCGGGACGACGTCCAAGAGCAAGGCCGTGACGACCGCCCTCTGGGAGAAGTTCGGCGAGAAGACGATGGACAACATGGCCGACGGCGCCCAGACGCTCGCGATGCTGTGGAACTCGGCCTGGGCCGTCGGTGACGGCTCGAAGATCCGCACCGCACCGCGGACGATCTCCGAGGACGACCTGCGCGCCTGCTACGAGGATCCAGAGTTCGTGCCGTCGGCGTACCTCGAGGACATGGGGCCGCTGTTGCGCTGACCGCCGATCAGCCGCGACGGGCCGCGGGGATGAAGCCGAGCTCGGCGTTCTCGGCGTCCTCGAGCGGACCCGTCGTCGGCTGGTCGTGCAGGTCGGGGATCCTGCTCGCCGCGAGCGCGGCCAGCAGCATGGCGAGCCCGAGGATGGCGAAGCCGATCGTGTAGCCGCCCTCGACCGGGAGGCCGGTGGGACCGATCCTCGCGGTGACGACGCCGGCCATCACCGCGGCGCCGATCGAGCCGCCGATGGTGCGGATGTTGGCGTTCATCCCGCTGGCGACGCCGGTCTGCTCGGGCGGGACCGAGGCCACCACCACCCCGGCCAGGCTCGAGAAGACCAGTCCGGACCCGACGCCCTGGGTCGTCGTCGCGGCGTACAGCTGCCACGTCGTGTCGTGGAAGAGCGCCATCGACGCGAACGCGATCGCGTTGAGCACGGTTCCGGTCACGATCACGGCGCGCGCACCGAACGCACGGATCAGGCGGGCGGTGAAGAAGCCGACCGCGAAGCTGGCGACGGCGGAGGGGAGCAGCAGGTAGCCGGACTCGGTGATGGACGCGCCGAAGCCGTAGCCGGCGGACTCGGGGGTCTGCAGGAACTGGGGGAGGAAGCCGAACGACGCGAACATGCCGAAGCCGACGAACGCCGCGACCAGGTTCGTCGTCCAGACCCCGCGCCGCCGCATCATCTTCATGTCGATCATCGGGACCGGCACGCGGGTCTCGACCCGGATCCAGGCGGCCGCGGCCAGTACGGCGAGCGCGAACAGGCCGAGGATCCGCGGCGAGCCCCAGCCCCACTGGTTGCCCTCGCTGAGGGCGAGCAGCAGGGCGATCAGCCAGACCGACAGCAGTACGGCGGGCAGCGCCGGCAGGCGCCCCGGCGTACGCACCGGTGACTCGGGGACGAACAGCAGTGCGGCGATCGCGGCGATGGTGGTGGCGATCATCGGCAGCCAGAACAGCCAGTGGTAGCCGAGCCCGTTCACGATCGGCCCGGCGAGCACGATGCCGACGCCGAAGCCGACGGCCGTGAGCGAGGCGATGATGCTCAGGGCGCCCGTGACGTGGTCGGTGAACTCGTCGCGGATGATGCCGAACGAGAGCGGGAGCACCCCGCCACCGGCGCCCTGCACGACCCGGGCCGCGATCAGCCAGCCGATCGACGGCGCCAGCGCGGCGCCCAGCGAACCCACCGCGAGCGCCGTCAGGGCGACGACCAGGATCCGCTTCTTGCCGACCACGTCGCCGACCCGTCCGAGCAGGGGGGTGCAGATCGACGCCGACAGCAGGTAGGCCGTCAGCACCCACGTCACGGTCGACTGGCTGGTGTCGAACTCCAGCTGGATCCGTGCCAGCACCGGGATGATCAGCGACTGCAGCAGGGCGAACGACGAGACGGCGATCGTCAGCACCGCGAACGTGATGCCCGGGCGCCCGCGCAGGGTGGGGGACAAGGGTGGAGGACTCCTCAACTGGTTGCCGATGGCAACCACATAGGCATCCTATCCGTGGTTCGCCTGCTCACCCACAGCCGACCCCGACCAGGGCCGAGTCTCGTGGGACAGCCGCTCAGGCCGGGGTGAAGGCGGCGCTCATGGCGGCGATGTGCGCCGGTGTGGAGCCGCAGCAGCCGCCGACCAGGTCGATACCGAGCTCGGCCAGCCGGTCGGCGTGCGCCGCCATGTCGCCGGGGGCGGCGTCGTACTCGAAGTGGTCGCCCACCACCTGCGGGAGGCCGGCGTTCGACTGGGCGATCAGGAGCAGGTCGCCGGGGCGGGCCTGCACCATCTCCGCAGCGATCGTCTCCATCTCGTCGGGACCACGACCGCAGTTGGCGCCCACGGCGTCCGCACCTGCGGCGGCCAGGTGCGCGACCGCGTCGCCCGGGCGCACACCCATCATGGTGCGCAGGTTGGTGTCGAAGCTCATGGTCACGACGACCGGGAGGTCGGGTGCGATCTCGCGCGCCGCAGCGAGGGCCGCGTCGGCCTCACCGAGGTCGCTGAGCGTCTCGACCAGGACCAGGTCGATCCCGCCCTCGACCAGCGCGGCGAGCTGTTCGGCGAACAGCGCCTGTGCCTCCTCGGGCGTCATGGTCCCGAGCGGCGCCAGCAGCTCGCCGGTCGGGCCGAGGTCGCCGGCGACGAGCAGTCCGCGCGCGTCGGCCACCGATCGGGCGAGCTGCGCCGCCGTCCGGTTCACCTCGGCGATGCGATCGCCGAGCCCGTGCATGTCGAGCCGAGGCCGAGTGCCGCCGAACGTGTTGGTCGTCAGCAGCCGCGCGCCCGCCTCGGCGTACGCCGCGTGCGCCGCACGAACGGCGTCAGGGTTCTCGAGGTTCCAGAGTTCACCGGGTGCACCGTCCTCGAGGCCCGAGTCCTGGAGCAGCGTGCCCATCGCGCCGTCGAGCAGCACCGGACGGTTCGCGCCCAGCAGCGCCGCGAGTCGGTTCACCGGCCCAGCCTGTCAGTCCTGAATCTCGCAGCCCAATCGGCGTTGACGTGGTCTGCCTGTCGATGGTGCCCGATCACCAGTGGCCGGTCCGGCGGAACGTGAAGGCCGAGGTGGTCGAGCACCTGGTCTGCAGTGCGTGGTGGGTCTGCCGCCAGCTCCTCATAGACAACCCGACAGGGCACGATGCTGTGGGCGGCGAACCAGAGGGTCCAGTCCGCCTCGAACTTCTCGATGGCCGCAACCAGCCGGGCGATCAGCTCTTCGTCGTAGTGAGGATGTTGACCTCCAGGTTGGACGGCCTCACCCGGGTGCCAGTAGTGGGTTTGCAGTGCCTTCGCCCACGACACCGCCTGGGCCACGACATCACGTCGTCGTAGGTGAACGAATCTGAGCCGACCAAGCTGGGCGCTCAACAGCTCCACGTCGGTCACCGCTGGTCCGTCATGGGCGACGGCAAGGTCACCGATGAGCTCCGGCAGCGTCTCGGCCATGATCCTTGCGCCAAAGACACCATTCGAAGTCGTGCCGGCGGTCAGCGCCGCCCGAACGTACGCCTCGTCGATCCGTCCGTCACGGGGTCGTTCGATCCGCCAGTCGTCGGCGTAGTCATGCAGACCTCGACGGTTGAAGTAGGAGGCCGGGTGGCCAGCGACTCCGGACGACTCCAGCAGACCGCACAGCAGGGTGCTTCCCGAGCGTGGAGTCGCGCAGATCAGGTACGAGTCGAAGCCTGGACGGGTCACGGTGGCCGACGCTACAAAAGCGCCGTGCCGCGCCCCAACCGCATTTCCGCAGCCCCGAGGGAGTGACGCGGACAGGCTGGCCTGAGGCCGGGGAGCCTCGGACGAGTTCCTGTGGTGCGGCGCCCGCCCAAGTCCCCACGCCAAGGGCGGGCGCCGCCATCCGACAGTCCCAGAGCAACCCCGGCTCCGCATGCACGTCTAGATCCTGTGTCTAGACCCTGAAGACAGAACCGCCCCCACGACGGCTGCATGTGGGGGCGGTTCCGTGTCGAAGGCGTTTGTCCGGGCGGCCACGGGGGGACGTTCCGGCCGGACGAACGCCAGCGCGCTCCAGGGGAGCACCTCGGCCACGCTATGTCCGCTGTGGGTGCTGGCTGTGGTTGAGGCGCGGGGTCACCCTCGATTGGGTAGGAGACCTTTGCCTACGGGCGGGGACGAATCCTTAACCGAAGCTGCGCATATCGGACGTCCGGACGGGGAACGATGCCTGCAAGCCGGCGGCCCCTCCGGGGGGTATGTTGCCAAGCCACAACTTGGCGCGGGGGCCGTCCGGCCGAGGGCCTCAACACGTGGCGCCCGTCCCGCCGACGTCCCCCGCATCCGGCCGGGCGGGCACCACCTGACCGGCGACTTCAGCGCCAGCAGCTGCCTTCAGAGCTGCCCTGCGTGCGGCGACGCTCGATCACCAGGTGGCGCACTTCGAGAATGTCGCCAGCGCTCGGCCCGCCCTGGACGCCGCCGCGTCCGGGGCGGGCACCGCATCATCGGGCTCGCAACCGCGCATGGATCGACGTCTGGATGGGAACGATCGTCGGCAAGCCGGCGGCCCCTCCGGGGGGCACAGATGGCCCCCGCCATCTTCGGGGCCGTCCTGCCGGAGCCTCAAGAACGTGTCCGCCCGGCCGTCCGTCCCCCGTATCGGCCGGGCGGACACTCTTACATCGACAGCGCTACGGTCCGCGAACTAGGGGCTTTCGGCGAGCTCGATCGCCCGTGGCTGGTTGGAGATCGGTTCGGCCGCCCCGCCGTTGACGGGGATCCGGTAGATGACGGAGTTGATGGTCCCGAGAGAGTCGCGCACCGCATCTGGGCGCAGGCGTCTGCGGACTCGTCGCGGACTGAAGGGACCTGAAATGTGCTCGGTCGCAGGTGAGAGGGGGTTACGCGAATGGGCTGGCCTGTAGGCCGGGTTCTGTCCCGTCTCACGACGGGGGCGACCATCCATCTACGACGACCGTTGCCGGCCGCCTCCAGCGATCTACCCGCGCACTCGGGCGGGCCGCCCTCGAACGTGCGCGCGCCCCGCGCCCGAAGGCGTGGGACTTCTTGATCTTGCTCCAGGTGGGGTTTGCCGAGCTACGCCGGTCGCCCGGCGTACTGGTGGTCTCTTGCACCACCGTTTCACCCTTGCCGCACCGACCGGAGCCGGTGTGGCGGTCTGTTCTCTGTGGCACTTTCCCGCGGGTTGCCCCGGGTGGGAGTTACCCACCACCTTGCCCTGAGGAGCCCGGACCTTCCTCGGGGACCCTTGCGGGTCCACGCGGTCGCCCGGCCAGCCCATCCGCAGGACAAGGATAGGGCCAGGCGGCTGATTTCACGGGTTCGTGAGGACCTCGGCGCCGCTGGGTGTGACCAGCAGGGTGTGCTCGAACTGCGCGCTGCGGCGGCCGTCCTTGGTCACGACCGTCCAGTCGTCGTCCCACATCACCCACTCGTGGGTGCCGAGGTTGAGCATCGGCTCGATGGTGAAGGTCATGCCGACCTCGATCAGGTCGTCGTACATCGGCTCGTCGTAGTGGGGGACGATCAGGCCGCTGTGGAAGGACGTGCCGATGCCGTGGCCGGTGAACTCGCGGACCACGCCGTACCCGAAGCGCTTCGCGTAGGACTCGATCACCCGGCCGACGATGTTGAGCCGGCGACCGGGCCGGACGGCCTTGATGCCGCGCTCGAGGGCCTCGCGGGTGCGTTCGACGAGCAGCCGCGACTCCTCGTCGACGTCGCCGGCGAGGAACGTCGCGTTGGTGTCGCCGTGCACGCCGTGGAGGTACGCCGTGATGTCGATGTTGACGATGTCGCCGTCCTCGACGCGGCGGCTGTCGGGGATGCCGTGGCAGATGACCTCGTTGACGCTGGAGCACAGCGACTTCGGGAAGCCGCGGTAGCCGAGGGTCGAGGGGTAGGCGCCGTGGTCGCAGAGGAACTCGTGGCCGATCCGGTCCAGCTCGTCGGTGGTGATCCCCGGCTCGACGTGGGAGCCGACGAGCTCGCGGGCCTGGGCGGCCAGCCGGCCGGCGATCCGCATCTTCTCGATGGTCTCGGCGTCCTTGACCTCGCTGCCGGTGAAGCGCTGAGGCGCCGGCTTGTCGACGTACTCCGGCCGCTCGATGTGGGCAGGGACCTCGCGGCGGGGCGAGATGGTCGCGGCGAGCACGGGAAACACGTCGACGAGTGTAGTTTCCGAGACATGAGCGGCTACTGGTACTGCGTCAAGCATCACCGTGTGGAGCAGGGCGAGGACATCTGCCCGCCGATCGACAGGCTGGGTCCGTACGACTCGCGGGAGGAGGCCGAGAAGGCGCTGCAGAAGGCCGCGCAGCGCAACGAGGAGTGGGACAACGACCCCAAGTGGAACGACAAGGCCGAGGACTGAGGCGTTGACCCGGCGTCGCCCCCGCGGCGAGAACGCCGTCTCGCCGTGGCCGTTCGTCGGGATGGCCGGGATGGCCTGTGTGTTCTTCCTGTACGCCGCCAGCGGGCTGCTCGCGCCGTGGTGGGTCGTCGTACTGCTGCTGGTCGTGTGGGCGTTCCTGCTGTTCGTGGCGTCGGCATGGTGGAGCCTGCACCCGACCTGGGTGCCGTGGATCCCCGTGTTCGCGGCCGTGCTGTGGTTCGTGGTGCTCAACGCCGGCGGGGCCTGGCTCGGCTGGACCGCCTAGCGCGGCGAGACGCGCAGGATCGAGTCCCCGCTGCCGTTGGACGTCGTGATGAGCAGGGAGCCGTTGGGTGCCGTGCTGACCGAGCGGAGCCGGCCGTACTGGCGCAGCGCGCGGGGAGCGCGGGTCCACTTGAGCCGGCCGTTCCTGTTGAACTTCATGAAGATCACCCGGTTGCCCTCGAGGCACGCCACGGCGAGCGAGCCGTTGAGGCGGCCCCACTTCTTGCCCTTCACCCAGGCGGCGCCCGACGTGGCCGGCGTGGGCCCGGAGCGCCATCGCGCGTTGAACTGGCGGCCGGGCAGCGAGTGGTCGGTCATCGGCACGCCCTCGTTGTACCCGGGGCCGGGCTGCCAGCCGTAGTCGCGGCCGGCGCCGAGCCGGTTGACCTCGTCCTCGATGCCGGGGCCGTGCTCGACCGACCACAGCGTGCCGTCGGCGCGCTGGGCGAGGCCCTGCACGTTGCGGTGGCCGTAGGTGTGGATGTAGCGCCGGTTGACGTTCGCGGCGTTGATGAAGGGGTTGGTCGGCCACGGCGCGCCGGTCATCCGGTCCAGCCGGAGCGTCTTGCCGCCCAGCGAGTTGAGGTTGCGCGGGTTGTTGCTCTGCGCGGCGTCGCCGGTGCCGACGATCAGGGCGCCGTTCCTGGTGATGAGGAGCCGGCAGCCGCCGTGCCGGCCGCTGCTCGTCGGGAAGCCGTCGACCAGCGTGCGCAGGTGACGGGCGCGGGTGGCCCGGTTGTTGAGCCGCCAGGCGTTGACGCGGACGTCGTGCCCGCCGCCGCGCTTCTTCCAGCCCGAGCAGGTGTAGAAGCGGCCGTTGGTGGCGAAGCCCGGGTCGATCTCCAGCGACGCCAGGCCGGTCTCGCCGGAGACCCAGACCTTCCGGCTCGGGAACTTCACCCGGCGGGTGTGGCCGTTCTTGCGGATCAGCAGGTGCGCGCTGTCGCGCTCGGTGATCAGCAGCCGTCGCCCCGGGATGGGTTGGACGTCCCAGGGCAGCTGCAGCCCGCGGACCTGGCGGCGGACCCGGAGCGTGGGCAGTGCCTTGCGCTCAGCGGTCTGCTGCTTCGCCGCGGCCGGCTTGGCCTGCCGCGGGAGCCGCGGGGGCCGCTGCGGCGACGGAGGCCGTTGCGGGCGCGGCGGGGACGAGCAGGACGAGGGTGAGTGCTCCGAGGAGGGCGCGCATGCGCGTCACCGTATCCCGATCGCCGGGACTCATGCGTCGGTCAGAAGGTGTGTTCGTCACCCGGGAACGTCCCGGCCTTCACGTCCGCCGCGTACTCCCGCGCCGCGTCGAGGAGTACGCCGTGCAGGTCGGCGTACTGCTTGACGAACCGCGCCATCCTGCCCGGTCGCAGCCCGAAGGCGTCCTGCCACACCAGCACCTGTGCGTCGCACTCCGGGCCGGCGCCGATGCCGATCGTCGGGATGGAGAGCTCGCGGGTCACCTGGCCGGCGACCTCGCCCGGCACCATCTCCATCACCACCGAGAACGCGCCCGCGGCCTCGACCGCCTTTGCGTCGTCGAGGATCCGTTGGGCGGCCTCGCCGCGACCCTGGACGCGGTAGCCGCCGAGGGTGTGCTCGCTCTGCGGGGTGAACCCGATGTGCGCCATGACGGGCACGCCGCCGCGGGTGAGCAGCTCGATCTGCGGGGCCATCTCGCGACCGCCCTCGAGCTTCACGCCGTGGGCGCCGCCCTCCTTCATGAACCGGACGGCGGTCTCGTACGCCTGCTGCGGCGAGGCCTGGTAGGAGCCGAACGGCAGGTCGCCGACGACGAGCGCGCGGCGTACGGACTTCGAGACGGCGCGGGTCAGCGGGATCAGCTCGTCGACCGTCACCGGGAGGGAGGTCTCGTTGCCGTACACGTTGTTGCTGGCGCTGTCGCCGATGAGGAGGACCTCGATCCCGGCCTCGTCGAAGGTCTGGGCGGCGTACTGCTCGTAGGCGGTGAGCATGGCGAACTTCTCGCCGCGCTGCTTCATGTCGCGCAGGTGGTGGGTGCGGATCCGCTTGGCGGGCGGACTCGCCGCTGCCGCCGGGCCGCTGCCGTAGGGCGCGGTTTCCTCCGTGCTCATGTCGAGCTCCTTGGGTGTGCTCTCGCGGCTCCCTGATGGAGTCCACGGACCGTCTCTCAGGCTAGTCCGACGGCCGTCACCTGCGGATGTGGCGCCCCTCACGCGTCAGCTCACCGGTGAGCCCGCCGAAAGCGATGGCGTCGCTCTCGGTGCCGGTGTGCCAGGCCTCGAACCATGCGGCGTACTGGCTGATCTCGTCGAGGCGCCACTCGAGGTCGAACATCTCGACCATCGCCTCGTCGGCGTCGCGCTGCGGGTGCCCGGCGTCGTCGAGGGCACGCAGGTCGCGCTCGCGGGGCGCCAGCTTCAGCGACTCCCAGTCGATCAGGAACATCGCCTCGGCGGTGAGCAGCTGGTTGCGGGTGTGCGGCTCGCCGTGGGTCGCGACCCAGGTGTCGGGGTCGGTGGTGGCCGCCAGCTGGTGGTACGTCGCCGTCCACCGTGCGATGTGGTCGAGGTGGTCCGCGATCGCGGTGCGGGCGTCCTCGCCGTACGGGCCCGGAGTCCCAGGCGCCGGCGGTGCGCTGGGCGAGGTCGTCGGCGAGGTCGGGTTCGACGAGTGGCTGCCAGCGGGGGATCTCGCCGGGAGGGCTGGTCGCGTGCAGGCGGTCGAGGGCGTCTCGTGTTGCGAGCGCCCGCGCGCCGGACATGGTGCCGTCGCCGGTGGTGGTGCCGATCCGCCACGGCGTCGTGCTGAGGGCGTCTCCCTCGAACGGCACCGTGTGTCCGCCGCCCGTCGTCGTCGCGAGCGGGGCCAGGACGAAGTCGAGACCCGAGGTGGACAGCGCGTCGGCTCCGGCGTACGCCGCGTCGAGGGTCTCGATCGTGTGACGCTGGCCGAGCTGGTCGAGGGTGACGAAGAGGATCGTGTCCGGCCCGCTGGCCCGCCAGTGGTAGGCCCCGAACCCCACGGGCAGGTGGCCGATCCGGTCCAGGTCGCCCGCCCAGTGCTCGGCGACGGTGGCCAGGACGTCCTCGTCCGTCACGTGCGGCGGTGGCTCGCGCATGTGACGGGTCTACCACCGAAGTCGTGGTCGCCGTGGTCCCGGTGCAGACCGCTGCTTCGGCTCAGGCAGGGCGGTGATCTACGTCGGCCGAGCCTGTCGAGGCCCGGCTTGCCGTCCTGGGCCGGCTCCCCGTGCCCCGTCCGCCGGTTCGGTGTGCGGTCCCAGCGGGGTTGAGGCCTCGAAACCCCGTCAGGAGGCAGTGACCAACGTCGGCCGAGCTTGTCGAGGCCCGCTCCCGGGTCTGGGCCGGCTCCCCGTGCCCCGCCCCGTGGCCGCTGGCTCGCCGTGTCGCCGACGGCGTCGGCTCGTGGTGGCGGTGGGTTGCGGCGCCACGCCTCGTTTTACGCGGCCCCGGTGCGGGTCCCGGTCCGCCGGTTCGGGTGCCGGGCATGCCGGTGGCCCCGCCGGGTGCGGCGGGGTCCGGGGCGTGGTCGTCAGGTGGGGGTCGTGTCTTGGGTGCCGGTCTGGTCGCGCAGGTAGCTGTAGCCGTGCGGGCTCGACCAGAGGTAGGTGCCGGCGTCGACCGCCGTGTAGGTCCAGCCGGCGAACGTCTTCACCCGGTGATGTCGTCGGCACAACGAGGCCTCGTTGCACGGACAGGTCGGACCGCCCCGCGACGACGGGACGATGTGGTCGGCGTCGCAGGATCGGGCGGGTCGGGTGCACCAGGGGAAGACGCAGGTCTGGTCGCGGACCGCGATCACCTCGCGGTGCCGGTCCGGCACCACCGGAGTGTCGACGGGGTCGTGGGCGGTCGGGTCGAGGACCGGTTTCGACGACCACCTGGCTGGCCGCACCGCACAGGTCGCGGAGCTGGCCGGGGGTGATCAGGTGGTTGCCGTGTTCGAGGCGGGCGGTCAGGGCGTCCTGGGAGAGGTGGACGTAGAGCACGATCTTGCGGGTGGTGGTTTCGAGACGGGCGCGGGGCGCCCTCCTCAACCACCGAGAACTCCAACGCCAGCTCACGCCTGGCCAGCTCACCGACCGCCATCGAGCGGCGGACGTCGAGGGACTCGGTCGAGCCGAGGTCCTTGAGCTGGGCGGCGACCGTCTGGATCGCGGTCTCCAGCTCGAGGGCGTCGGCGATGTCGAGCTCGCCGTGGACGGCCAGGGTGCCGTCGAAGGAGTGCACCTGGCGGGACTCGACCGTGAAGTACCGGCCGTCCGCGTGCTCGAGGCGGCGGCGCTCTGCTTCGTCGGGCATGTAGCGGCCGATCGCCTCGTCGACCAGCCGGTCGAGCTGGACCGGGTCCGATCCGGTGCGCGGTCGGCGCCACGTGCCGGTCCACAAACCCCGCCGCATCCGAGGAGAGCAGGAGGGTCTTCTCGGCGATCCGCCGGCGCCAGCCACGGCCGCAGACCACCGTCCTGCACTCGCCGCCACACCCGCGGCAGCCGGTAGCGCAGTTCGAGGGCGTGGCCGACGTACCGCTTCCCCGCATCCGTCGACATCCCGAGCGCCGCGGCGAACTCGGTGACCGAGAACTCCGCCACCCATGGCGCACCCTCACCCGCGACCGGCATCCCCGCCTCGCCGTACGCACCCGCCGCCAGGGTCTCGGCCTCCAGGATCGAGTCCACCGAATGCATGGCCGCCCAGTCCACCGCGTGCTGCAACAACCGCGCCTCGGCCGCGTCCGCGATCGCCCGATCCGCACGCGCGGCGGCCAGCACCGCGGCAGCGGTGTCGGTCTCGGGCGTGGTCTCGATCATGAGACAAGCCAACCATCGACCACCGACACTCAAGGCCCAGAAGCCCGTGGTTGAGCGGATCTGTGGAAAGAACTTTCGGACCGCAACCACAGCGGTCACGGAAGGAACCGACCGTGCGCCGGGTGTGGCTGTAATGGCCAGCGCAACCAACGACGGCGCGCAACCACACGAATCGATAACCGCGGTGACCACCGACCGCCGTGAGGGGCCTCGACAAGCTCGGCCGACGTGGGTCGCCGCCCTGCCCACGGTCACCGGGTTTCGAGGCTCGGCGCTGACGCTCCTCGCACCTCAACCACCGGGCGGGCCTCGACAGGATCGGCCGACGTTGGGGCGTCAGCCGCCGATGGGGGCGGCTGCGGCGTTGGCGGCGGCTTCCAGGTCGGCGATGACGATCTTGCGCATCTCGAACATCGCCTCGGTGGCGGCGCGGGCGCGGACCGGGTCGGGGTCGGAGACCAGCTCGTAGAGGCGGGTGGGGACGATCTGCCAGCAGAGGCCGAACTTGTCCTTCAACCAGCCGCACATGGATTCCTGCCCGCCGTCGACGAGGCTGTCCCAGTAGTAGTCGACCTCGGACTGGTCCTTGCAGTCGATGCTGAACGAGATCGCCTCGCTGAAGTGGGCGTGCTCGGGGCCGCCGTTGATGCCGCGGAACTTGAGGCCGTCGAGGTGGAAGTCGCCGGCCATCGCCTTGCCGGGTGCGCCGGACCCGGAGGCGGGGTAGCGGGCGATGTGGCCGACCCAGGAGTTCGGGAAGATCCCGGTGTAGAACTTCGCGGCCTCCTCCAGGTTGTCGTCGAACCACAGGCACGGGCTGATCGAGTGCACGGGGCCTCCTTCGTTGAAATGTTGACGTCACCCGTACGGACCCGCCGCGCCCACGGAACTCATCGAAACCCGTCGCGCACGCGAGCGGGCCCGCCCGGGACTTCCCCGGACGGGCCCGCTCCCCATGTGGGACCTGCGGCTAACACCCTGCCTTTCTGAGCGTGAAGTCCGCCCGAGTGGACTCACCGCGGTACAGGCGCACGGTGCGCGCCTGCGGGGAGTAGCCGTCCTTGGCCGCGATCAGCGACAGCGGGTTGGCGGCGGAGTTGAACCAGTACGCGTACGTACCGTCCGACTCCGTGGAGAAGGTCCACGAACCCGCCCAGGAGTCGACCTGGACCGTCGCACCGGGCAGCGGCGCAGCGCTGCCGTTGCAGGCCTGGCCGTTGACCGTCCCGACCAACTTGCCCCACGACCCGGGAGCGTTGACCACCATGGTCACCGCGACCGGCTCGGTCGTCCCCGGAGCGTCCTCGCCGATGGCGACCGACGCCGTGTACGTGCCCGGCTGGGCGACGTTCGGGTCCATCGTCACGCGGACGGTGACCGAGGCACCTGGTGCCAACGAGGCGGAGGTGCGGTTCAGGCTCATCCACTCGACGTCGGCAGCAGAGCTGCCGCAGTCCTCGAACCCGGGCAGCATCTCGCTGTCCACCGTCGCCGTGAAGCCGCCGGACGAGCCGCCGATCTTGTACACCCCGCATGCCATGCCGCCGCGGTAGCGGGCGGTGTTGGAGTTGGGCAGATCGGCCCACGCGTCCGAAGCGGGGTCGTAGGCGAACGTGGCGTTGGTGATCACCGTGCCCTGGACGCCGCCGTTGACGACGAGCGTGCCGTTGGCCACGGTGTACGAGCTGGCCCACGTGTCGACCGGCGCGTCCGCGATCGGGGTCCACGAGTCGGCCCCCGGGTCGTAGGCGTAGCCGTCGGCCGTTCCTGCCGCTCCGCCGTTGCCGCCGGTGCAGTAGACCATCCCGTCGATGCCGCCGCAGGACGCGAACGCCACCGCAGCCGGGTAGTCCGCCAGCTGTTCCCAGCTGTCGGTCGCCGGGTCGTACGCCGCCACGTCGTTCGACATCGGCGTGCAGGCCGAGGTCGTGCAACCACCGACGACGTACAGCTTGCCGCCCGCGACTGCCTGACCCGAGGCCGACAGGGAGACCGGTGCGTCAGCACCCGCGCTCCATGAGTCGCCCGCCGCGTCGTAGATCCACGTGTCGGCGGAGGGGCCTGCAGCGGCCCAGCCACCGGTCGCGACGATCTGACCGTTCACGGCACCCACCGACATCGCGTTCCGCGCGTCGGGCAGGCTGGCCTTCGCCGTCCACGCGAGCGTGGCCGGGTCGTAGGCCTGGACCGCAGCGGACGACGCGGAGCCGTTGCCGCCACCGATGGAGTAGGCAACCCCGTCGACGTAGACGACCCGGTTGTCCATCACGGTGCTCGGGTAGTCGGCGATGTCGGTCCACGGAGCCTCGTTCGGGCCGGCCGCCGCAGCCGGTGAACCGGTGGCGCCCCTCCCGGACGGAGCCGCGGCGAACGAGACGTCCGCCTTGATCCGCTGCAGCGGCGCGCCTTCCTGGTCGGCGATCTTGTCGGTGTTCGTCCGGCTGCCGTCGGGCGTCTGCATCACGAACCCGCCCGGCGTCTCGCTGAACTCCACCTCGACCGGGGCGTTCCCGTCGTTGGTGACGGTGAACGTCTTCGACTTCGCCGCGCCACCGAGGACCGACGTCGTCGACAGAGTGGTCGGCGTCACGGTCAGGTGGCCCGCGCCGAGACGGAAGTTGGCCGTCGTCGCCCAGTCACCGGCGATGTTGACCTGCTTCGTCTGCGACGTGTACTGCTTCGCCGTGGCCTCGAACGGGTGCCGTCCGGTGATGGACGAGAACATCCAGTAGAAGCCGTCGTCGAGCGCAGCGTCGTCCGGAGTGGCGGCCGTGACGGCCTTCTCCTCCGGCTTGTCGAGGCTGGTGACCGTCGCGCCGTTGATGCCGGCCGGCCCGGTCGCCCCGCGCACGTTGCCGACGACGAGGCCGCCGGGCACCGGGTCGCAGGTGCGGTTGAGGGTGGACACGTCGTCCACCTGCCACCACCAGGCGTAGCTGGCGTCGTAGTTGTGGAACCGAACCTTGACGTCGGACTCACCGGCCGCCATCGGCAGCGCCAGCACGTCCTCACGCGGGCCACGTACGTCGGTGGTCTGGTGCAGGACGTTCTCCCAGGTCTCGCCGCCGTCGACGCTGACGTCCACGTCGGCGGAGTCGCCGAGGTTGTTGTAGTCCTGCTTGAACCCGAGCACCGGGTCGGTCAGCGACGACATGTCGATCACGGGGCTCACCAGCGACGTGTCCTGCTCACCGGTGCTCCCGTAGTAGTCGCTGTCCATGATGGCGAAGCCGCCCTCGCCGCCGGTCAGGTTGCCGCGGTTCTTCGGGTCGTCGAAGCGCCACACCTGGCCGTTGCCGACGTTGTCCTCGACCGTCCAGCCCTCCGGCAGGGTCTCACCGTCGAATCCCTCGGTGATCGCGCCGCTGGAGTTGAACACGTAGCCCGGAGCCGTGCAGGTGGTGCTGTCGACCTCCAGCGCGAAGTCCTCGCTGGCGTCGCCGTCACCGACGGTGACCTCGCGGGTCTGCGCCACGTAGCCGGGGTACTCCGCCTCCACGTGCACCGAGTACGTCGTCCCGGCCGGCAGGCTCATCGAGAACTGGCCGGTGCTCGGGTCGGTGTAGGTGTCGGGTGCTGCTCCCTCGATGCTGACCTTCGCGTACAGCGGCCAGTCGTGGCCGGACCCGTCCTCCACGGTCCCCGACACGGTGACCATGTCGGCGGTGTCGAGGGCGAAGTCCTGGGTCAGGTCGTCGCCCACCGCCACCGTGACCGTGGCGGTCTCCGTCTCGTAGCCGTACGCCGACGCGGTCACGGTGTACTCGCCCGCGGTCACCCGCGCCGTGTACGTGCCGTCCGCGCCGGTGACGACGGTCCGGTCGGTCTCGCCGTCGAGCGCGACCTCGGCGCCCTCGATCGGGTCGCCGGAGGCCGAGTCGGTCACCGTGCCGCTGACGTCGCCGACGTCTCCGACAGGTGCGGCGTTGAGCAGCGCGAGCGCGTCGAGCCGGCCCTCACCGAAGACGTTGTTGTCGTCCGCGGTGCCACCGCAGGCAGTCGAGCTGCTGTCGGTTGCGGTGCCGTCGAGCAGGGCGCGCGTGGCGTCGATGTCGCCGAGCAGGGTCGGCGAGGCCGACCAGAGCAGGGCGATCGTGCCGGCCAGGTGCGGTGCGGCCATCGACGTTCCGTTGTACGCGCCGTACGAGCCGCCCGGCAGGCTGGACCGGACGTTGACGCCGGGTGCCGAGATGTTCGGCTTCAGCTCACCGTCCTGGCCTGCGCCGCGCGAGGAGAACCCGGCGATGTTGTTGTTGACGTCGTAGGCGCCCACCGAGTAGTTGATGATCCGGCTGCCCGGGGAGCCGCTCGTCTGGCAGGACGGGCCGTTGTTCCCGTTGGACCAGCTCCCGAAGATGCCCGAGGCCGCCCAGGCCTCCTGCACGTCCTCCATGAACGGGTCGTTGCTCGGGACCTGCGTGCCCCAGGAGTTGTTGATGACGTTCGGCCGCTTGGTGACGTCGGGGTTGTCGCCCTCGAGGTCGGTCGGCGCCAGCATCCACTGGCCCGAGGAGATCAGCGCGGCGTCGGAGGGGCAGCAGCCGTTGGCGGCGATCCACTTCGCGCCGGGTGCGACACCGACCTGGTTGGCGGCACCGTCGTCGCCGACCATCGTGCCCATCGTGTGGGTGCCGTGGCCGTTGGTGTCCGACGGTGCGTCCGGCGAGGTGCCGGCGGCGTCGAACCAGTTGTAGTCGTGGGTGAACGTGCCGTCGCCGTTGTTGCCGCGGTACTGGTTCACCAGCGCGGGGTGGTCGTACTGGACGCCCGTGTCGATGTTCCCGACCACGATCCCCTCGCCGTGGACGCCGTACTCGTCCCAGACGTCGTCGGCGTTGATGTTGGCGATGCCCCACTCGACGGCGTCGACCTCCTTGAGGACCTTGCCCTTGGTGGGCTCCTCGACGGCGTAGTCGCGGGTCGGCCACAGCGACTGCACCGCGGTCAGGCCGGCGAGCTGGTCGACCAGGGCCTGGTCACCGGCGTCGACCCGGATCGCGTTCGTCGCCCAGAAGGCCTGGTACGTCGCCCCGGCGTCGTCCAGGACGGCGACCGCCTCCTTCTGGCTGGAGTCGGCGGCGTCCTGCAGTGCGTCGTAGACGGCCTTGCCGCGCTCCGCCCAGTCGCCGGACCTGGCGGCGGACGAGAGGTCGGCCTGTGCGAAGCGCACCCAGAAGGAGGCTTCGTCCTTTTGTTCGAGCTGCTGGGCGAGCTGCGGCCGGATCTTGTCCGCCGCGCTCGTCTCCGGTGCCGCTTGGGCCGGCATCGCGATGATGCTCAGCGCCGAGGCGGCCACGGCGAGGACGACGATCCGGACCAGCGTGGCGAAGCCGCGCGACCCGGGTCGTGCCCGCAGTGAGGTGGTTGGCATGTTGTGCATTCCCTCCCCGAGAGGTGGCCCGAGGGGGGTGTGCCTCGGGGGTGAGTTGCGGGGGGAGTCCCCGGCGGGTCACCGGCCCGCACGGCGACGCTAGGGATGAACACCGAGCGGCCGAAAGGTAAAGACGTGGGCAGTTCGCGGACGTTCTGGGCGAAATACCGGCAATGCTCCGGGTCGCGCTGCCCGGAATCCGGATGCCGTGCAGCTCTTGACTTACCGACCGGTCATCGAGAGGTTGTCCCTGCGGAGAAAGGTAAAGGGATGTCTCTCGCTCGGGCAGAGGGAGCGTTCCAGCAGGGGGCAACTGCGACCGCCAGTGGCGGTTCAGCGGTGGTGATCGCGGTCGCACCTCGAGCTGAGGAACGGCTTCGACTCGCGCAGATGATCGGGGATCACGCGTCGGTCGTCCTGGTCGGCACGCGCGCGGAGGCGATCGCCGTACTGCTCGGTGAGCTGCCCGGCCTCCCGGAGAAGCAGGAGCCGATGTTCGGCGTCCCGCCGGCCGCTCCGGCGCCCGTGGCCGTGGCAAGCGACCAGGTGATCGTCGACTCCGACCTGCGGGTCGCGACCTGGGAAGGTCGCTCGGTCCCGCTCTCGCCGCTGGAGCACGACGTGCTCTGCTGCCTGCTCGCCGAGCTCGGCCACACCTGGCCGTTCGAGGCACTGCACCGCCAGGTCTGGGGGAACGCCCACCTCGGCGACCGCTCCGACGTGCAGTCGGTCGTCAAGCGGCTGCGCCGCAAGCTGCGCGAGCTGGGCTGCCCGACCGAGATCCACGCCGTGCGCGGCGTCGGGATCCGGCTGGTCGACCGGCGCGACGCCCCGGGCGCCGCGCCGACGCTTCCCTAGACTCGAGGCATGGACTTCTACTCGGCGTACGACCAGGGGTTCGCCCGGGTCGCGGCGTGCACGCTGCCGGTGGCGATCGCTGACCCGCCGGCCAACGCGCGTGCCGTCCTGGAGCAGGCGCGCGCCTGCCACGCCGACGGCGTGGCGGTGGCGGTCTTCCCCGAGCTGTCGATGTGCGGGTACTCCCTCGACGACCTGTTCCTCCAGGACACCCTGCTGGAGTCGGTCGAGGCGGCGATCGCCGAGGTGGTCGCGGGGTCCGCCGACCTGACGCCCGTGCTGGTCGTCGGGGCTCCGCTGGTCCACGGCACCCGCGTGCTCAACTGCGCGGTCGTCATCCATCGCGGCCGCATCCTCGGCGTCGCCCCGAAGTCCTACCTGCCGACCTACCGCGAGTTCTACGAGCGCCGCTGGTTCGCCGCCGGCGACGACCGGCGCGGCAGCACGATCACGATCAACGGTGCCGAGGTGCCGTTCGGGCCCGACCTGGTCTTCGAGGCCACGGACGTGCCGGGGCTGAAGCTGTACGCCGAGATCTGCGAGGACATGTGGGTGCCGATCCCGCCGAGCTCGGAGGCGGCGCTGGCGGGTGCGACGGTGCTCGCCAACCTGTCGGGCAGCCCGATCACCGTCGCCCGCGCCGAGGACCGGCGGCTCCTGGTCCGCTCGCGCGAGCTCGCGCTGCTCGGCGGCGTACGTCTTCGCGGCCGCGGGCCAGGGTGAGTCCACCACCGACCTGAGCTGGGACGGCCAGACCATGGTCTACGAGTGCGGCGACCTGCTGGGCGAGAGCGAGCGGTTCCCCGACGGGCCGCGGCGCACGGTCGTCGACGTCGACCTCGACCGGATCCGCCAGGAGCGCCACCGCCAGGGCACGGTCGACGACAACCGGCGCACCCACGACGCAGCGGGTGCGGGGTTTCCGCACCGTCTCCTTCGAGCTGCAGCCACCGACGGGCGACATCGGCCTGCGCCGCAAGGTCGACCGGTTCCCGTTCGTGCCCGACGACGTCGAGCGGCTGGCCCTGGACTGCTACGAGGCCTACAACATCCAGGTCTCCGGGCTCGAGCAGCGGCTGCACGCGATCGGCCAGCCCAAGGTGGTCATCGGCGTCAGCGGCGGCCTCGACTCGACGCACGCCCTGATCGTCGCCGCGAAGGCCATGGACCGGCTCGGCCGCGAGCGCTCCGAGATCCACGCGTTCACGCTGCCGGGCTTCGCCACCGGCGACACGACGAAGTCCTACGCCACCCGGCTCGCCAAGTCGCTGAACGTGACGTTCGAGGAGATCGACATCACCGCGGCCGCCAACCAGCTCCTCGCCGATCTCGGCCACCCGTACGCCGACGGCAAGGAGGTCTACGACGTCACCTTCGAGAACGTCCAGGCGGGCCTGCGCACCGACTACCTGTTCCGGCTCGCCAACCACCGCGGCGGCATCGTGCTCGGCACCGGCGACCTGTCCGAGCTCGCGCTGGGCTGGTGCACGTACGGCGTGGGCGACCAGATGTCGCACTACAACGTCAACGCCGGCGTCCCGAAGACCCTGATCCAGCACCTGATCCGCTGGGTCAGCGACAACGGCGAGTTCGAGGAGGAGACCAACGACCTGCTCCGCGAGATCGTCGAGCAGGAGATCACGCCCGAGCTGATCCCGACGCGTGAGGACCACCTGCCCCAGTCGACCGAGCAGTCAGTCGGTCCCTACTCGCTGCAGGACTTCACGCTCTTCCACGTGCTCCGCTTCGGCTACCGGCCCAGCAAGATCGCGTTCCTGGCCTGGCACGCCTGGCGGGATGCCGCTGCGGGGGAGTGGCCGCCGAACTTCCCCGACGAACGGCGTGTGGCCTACGACCTCGCGACGGTCCGGGAGTGGCTGGTCGTGTTCGTGAAGCGGTTCTTCGCCAGCCAGTTCAAGCGATCCGCGCTCCCGAACGGGCCGAAGGTCAGCGCCGGCGGCACCATGTCACCGCGCGGTGACTGGCGGATGCCGTCGGACGCCGCGGCCACGACGTGGCTGGCCGAGATCGAGGCCAACGTCCCCAGCAGCTGAACGTTCGCGTCCGCTCAGGGGGTCACACGGCACCCGGATTCTGCTAGAACGGGACGGGTCCGCTCGGAGACCAAGGAGCCCGCCGTGCGCCGTACCCCCATTGCGATCGCGTCCGCCTCACTCCTCGTGCCGCTGTTCGCGGTCATCGGCTCGGGTCTCCCGGCCGCGACCGCGGCGCCCTGCGAGTCCGACACGCCAGCGACGTACGCCGGCGAGGTCCCGACCGGCGACGAGGTGCCGGGCATCGGCTTCCCGATCGGCAGCCAGGAGACCACCGCCGCCCAGATCGAGATCTACCTCGCCGCCGTCGACGCGGCGAGCGACGACGTACGGCTCGGCTCGTTCGGCACCTCCGCCGAGGGCCGGCCGCTGACCTACGCCGTCGTCGGCTCGCCGCGCCGACGTGGCCGCGGCCAAGCGGGCGGCGCAGCAGCTTCGCGACCCGCGGACCACGCCTGCCGCGGCCGCCCGGATCGCGCGCACCAGCCCCGCGATCGTCTGGATGGCCGGCAACGTCCACGGCGGCGAGGAGAGCGGCGGCGACGCCGCGCTCGCGATGCTCCGCGACCTCGCCGACCGCACCGACTGCGCCGCCACCAAGATCCGCGACAACACGGTCACGGTGATCATCCCGACCCAGAACCCCGACGGCCGCGAGGCCGACACCCGGCGCAACGTCTACGGCTTCGACCTGAACCGCGACTGGTTCGCCCGGACCCAGGACGAGACCGACGGCAAGCTCGAGCTGATGCGGCAGTACCCGCCGGCTCTCATGAGCGACAACCACGAGATGGGCGGCACCGAGTTCTTCTTCCCGCCGAACGCCGACCCGATCCACCACGAGGTCGCCGACCGGTCCGTCGAGTGGATCAACGAGCTGTACGGCGGCGCGATGCAGGACCAGTTCGACGAGGACGGCATCCCCTACTTCAACTTCGACGTCTACGACCTGCTCTACATGGGCTACGGCGACAGCGTGCCCACGACCGGCTTCCTCGGGGCGTCCATGACCTACGAGAAGGGCGGGGAGTCGCCGATCCAGCAGCGCACCGACGAGCAGCACCTCGCCACCTGGACCTCGATGTTCGCGCTCGCGACGAACAAGACGGCGATCCAGCAGGGACTGGCCTCCAACTACCGCCAGGCCTACCTCGAAGGGCGTGCGCGGCCAGCTCGAGCCCAACCAGGTCTGGGAGGAGGGCAACACCGTCGAGCGGGAGGTGCCCGACGAGACGATCCGCCACTACTTCATCGAGGTGACCGGCCCGAAGGCCGCCGAGGCCCACGCGCTGGTCCGCCGGCTGCAGCGGATGGACGTCGACGTACGGCGGCTGACCAAGCCGCTCCGCGTCCCCGGCTACAAGCGGTACGCCGAGCCACGCGCCACCCGGACGCTGCCGAAGGGCACCTACTGGGTGCCGATGGCCCAGGCCCAGAAGCACTGGATCCAGGCGATGCTCGGTGAGGACAGCTACGTGCCGTTCCCGTACTTCTACGACGTCACCGCCTGGAGCGGCCCACTCCTCTACAACGTCCCGGCCGGCCGCACCGGCGCCCAGCTCCGGCCGAAGTCGGCGCCGGTGCCGACCCTCCGCGAGCCGGCCGCGCCGCACGCGCCCCGCACGGCCGTCGGGGTCTGGCTGACCGACGACGGCACCTCCGCGTTCGAGTCCGAGGGCTGGCTGCGCTGGCTGCTCGACGAGAAGTGGCGGGTGCCCTACCGCTCGCTCACGACGCCCGACGTCGCTCGAGAACGCCCTGGCTCCGCTCGACGTGCTCCTCGTGCCCAACGGCGACGCGGAGACGGCGTACGAGGAGCTCGGACCCGAGGGCCGGGAGGCGCTGCGCGCCTGGGTCGCCGACGGCGGCCGGATCGTCACCTGGCGCGGCGGCACCCAGCTGGCCGCGCTGATGGAGCTCACCACCGCCGAGCTCGCCGAGCCGACGTCCGACGTCCCGGGCTCGCTGATCCGGGCCAACGTCGCGCCGACGCCGCTCGCCCGCGGCGTCGGGTCCAGCGTCTGGAGCTTCTACGAGTACGACTTCGTGATGTCGACCGCCGACGCGGCCAGCGTCGCGGTGGAGTTCCCCGACCCGAGCTCGCCGCGCTGGTTCGTCTCGGGCTTCGAGGACGGCGCCGAGGAGCTCGGCGGGACCGCCGCGGTCGTGGACGAGCCGTACGCCGACGGCCGGGTCGTCGCGTTCGCCGGCGAGCCGAACTTCCGGGCCTTCACCGACGGGACCCAGAAGATCCTCTGGAACGCGATCTACGGAGCCGACCCGTCCCGGCGTGACCGTCCCGCTGAGCGCGACCGCCGACCAGCGCGACCGGGCAGCAGAGGCCGCCCGCTCGCTGCGGACCTACGACGGACGGGTCGTGCTGACCCTCCAGGGGGACCGGTCCGCACGCGTCGAGTCGGCCCTCGACCGGGCCGGCATCGAGCCCGTCGTGGAGCGGGCGGACGGGCAGACCCGCTACCTCTTCGTCGCCCCCGACGGGGACGGTCGCGAGCTGGTCCGGAGGCTGTCCCCGGCCCTCGACTCCGTGGCGGACTCGCTGGTCGCGCTGCGCGTTCCCGACGTGCAGTGAACACGCAGTGACACCCGGTGAGCGGCGTTTCCCCGATGCGACATAGTTGTCGCCATGGGCAAGCAGGAAGACTTCGTTCTCCGCGCTCTCGAGGAGCGTGACGTCCGGTTCGTCCGGCTGTGGTTCACCGACGTCCTGGGCTTCCTGAAGTCGGTGGCCGTGGCGCCGGCGGAGCTCGAGGGCGCCTTCACGGAGGGCATCGGTTTCGACGGCTCCGCGATCGAGGGCTTCGCCCGCGTCTACGAGGCCGACATGCTCGCCAAGCCCGACCCGTCGACGTTCCAGATCCTGCCGTGGCGCGGCGAGGGGCCGTCGACGGCCCGCATGTTCTGCGACATCGTGATGCCCGACGGCTCCGCGTCGTACGCCGACCCGCGCTACGTCCTCAAGCGGACCCTGAGCACCGCGGCCGACAAGGGGTTCACCTTCTACACCCACCCCGAGATCGAGTTCTACCTCTTCAAGGACATCCCGGTCGCCGGCCAGGAGCCGGAGCCGGTCGACCGCAGCGGGTTCTTCGACCACACCGCGCAGTCGATGGGCTCCGACTTCCGCCGCGAGGCGATCACGATGCTGGAGTCGATGGGCATCTCGGTGGAGTTCAGCCACCACGAGGGCGGCCCGGGCCAGCAGGAGATCGACCTGCGGTACGCCGACGCGCTGACCACCGCCGACAACATCATGACCTTCCGCACCGTGATCCGGGAGGTGGCGCTGAGCCAGGGCATCTGGGCGTCGTTCATGCCCAAGCCGTTCACCGAGCACCCCGGCTCCGGCATGCACACCCACGTCTCGCTGTTCGAGGGCGACCGCAACGCCTTCTTCGAGGCCGGCGCCGAGTACCAGCTGTCCAAGACCGGACGGCAGTTCATCGCCGGCATCCTCAAGCACGCCAGCGAGATCAGCGTCGTCACCAACCAGTGGGTCAACAGCTACAAGCGGCTGCTCGGCGGCTCCGAGGCGCCGCCGTACATCTGCTGGGGCCACAACAACCGCTCGGCCATGATCCGGGTCCCGATGTACAAGCCCACCAAGGGCCAGTCCACCCGCGTCGAGCTGCGCACCCTCGACGCCGCCTGCAACCCCTACCTCGCGTACGCCGTCGTGCTGGCGGCGGGCATGCGCGGCGTCGACGAGGGCTACGACCTGCCGCGCGAGGCCGAGGACGACATGTGGTCGCTGACCGAGCGCGAGCGCAAGAGCCTCGGCATCGAGCCGCTGCCCAAGAGCCTCTACGACGCCATCAACATCGCGGAGAACTCCGAGCTGCTCGCCGAGACCCTCGGTGAGCACGTCTTCGACTTCTTCCTCCGCAACAAGCGCAGCGAGTGGGAGGACTACCGGGGCCAGGTGTCCGCCCACGAGCGCGACCGGATGCTCCCGCGCGTATGACCTACGACCCGCTGAAGCGGGAGTTCTACGGCCACCATCGGGCCAAGCAGCTGCGCTACCTCGCCTTCAGCGGCCTCGCGGCGGGGCTGGTCCTGGCGGTGATGGCGGCGATCGGCTTCGCCTACGACGACTCGAGCGTCGGCATCTACGTCGGCGTCCCCGCGCTCACCCTGACCGGGTTCAGCATCGGTTCGGTGGTCCACCTGCGACACCGCCGCTACCTGGCCAAGGTGCTCTGCATCATGACGAGCGTGCTGCTGATCGTGATGGGGCTCGTGCTGGCCCGGAGCCCGTTCGGTCTCCTGCTCATCGTCATCGGCGTGTGGATGCTCGTCCAGTCGGTACGCCGCGACGACGACCTCGTCCCCTAGTGCGTTTAGGTTGGCGCCGTGGAACCCCGTCCGGTCGTGCTGGTCGTCGAGCACGAGCCCGCCTGCCCGCCCGCGCACTTCGGCACCTGGCTGACCGACGCCGGGGCCGAGCTGCGGATCTGCCGGCCGTGGGCCGGCGACGAGGTGCCCGACCTGGCCGGCGTACACGCCCTGCTCGTGCTCGGCGGGTCCATGGGCGCCAACGACGACGCCACCTGCCACTGGCTCGGCGCGGTCAAGGAGCGGATCCGGGAGGCGGTCGCAGCCGGCGTACCGACTCTGGGGATCTGCCTCGGCCACCAGCTCGTCGCGGTCGCGCTCGGCGGCCGGTCCGAGCCGAACCCGCCCGGCCAGCAGGTGGGGCTCTTCGACATCGGCTGGACGGCCGATGCCGCGGACGACGAGCTGATGGGCGCGCTGGCGACGCCGCGGCGTGGGGTCCAGTGGAACACCGACGTGGTCACCGAGCTGCCCGAGGGCGCGACCGCGCTCGCTGCCACGGCTGACGGTGAGAACCAGGTGGCCCGTTTCGCCGAGGCTGCCTGGGGAGTCCAGCTCCACCCCGAGGTCGACCGCGAGGTGCTCGTGTCCTGGGCGGCCGGCGACCGCGACGACCACCTCGAGAAGGGCATCGACCAGGAGGCCGTCCTCGACGAGATCGACGCTGCGCGCGCCGAGCTCGAGCGAGGCGTGGCGGCCGCTGGCCACCCGCTTCGCCGAGCTGGCCGGGCGGCGTCGTCGATGAGTCGACGATGAGCTGCCGATGAACCGGGCGCCGACCAGCAAGGGCAGCCTGCTGCGCCTGGGCTTCGCCGACCCCGACCGCGCGGCGGAGCAGCTGCAGCGGCTGGGGGACGCGGCGGACCCGGTCCTGGCGATCCTCGGCCGGACCGCCGACCCCGACCTCGCCCTGTCCGGGCTGGTGCGGTTGGTCGAGGCCACCGACGAGGGAGATGCCCTGCTGTCCGCCCTCGCCGACGACGAGGGCACCGCGATGCGTCTGTTGGCGGTGCTGGGCATGAGTGTCGCCCTCACCGACCACCTGGTCCGCCATCCCGAGCAGTGGCGCGAGCTCACCGACCCGATGCTCGGCTCGACCCGCCCCGCGGCGTACGCCGTGCGCGAGGGGCTGCTGCGTGCTGTCGGCGCCGATCCGTCGGACGCGCAGCCGGTCGCCACGCTGCGCGACGCGGCGGCCCGCGACGCGCTGCGGGTGGAGTACCGCCGGGTGCTGCTGCGCCTCGCCGCGCGCGACCTCGCCCACCACCAGGGCGTCGACGACGTCGCCGCCGAGCTGTCCGACCTGGCGGGCGGGACGCTCGATGCCGCCCTGGCCGTGGCCCGGGCCCAGGTCGGCGAGGAGGCTGCCACTGCCCGGCTGGCGGTGATCGCGATGGGCAAGTGCGGCGGCCACGAGCTCAACTACGTCTCCGACGTCGACGTCATCTTCGTGTTCGAGCCGGCCGAGGGTGCCGAGGAGAACGCCGCCGCCAAGGTCGCGTCCCAGCTGGCCAGTCACCTGATCCGGATCTGCTCCGACCACACCGCCGAGGGGACCATCTGGCCGGTCGACGCGGCGCTGCGTCCCGAGGGCAAGGCCGGTCCGCTGGTGCGGACGCTGGCCAGCCACCGGGGCTACTACGAGCGGTGGGCCAAGACCTGGGAGTTCCAGGCCCTGCTCAAGGCGCGTCCCGTGGCCGGTGACCTGGCGCTCGGGCGCGAGTACGTCGCGATCGTCGAGCCGATGGTGTGGCAGGTGGCCGAGCGGGAGGGCTTCGTCGAGGACGTCCAGGCGATGCGGCGCCGCGTCATCGACCACATCCCGGCCCACGAGGCCGAGCGCCAGCTCAAGCTGGGCTCGGGCGGGCTGCGCGACGTGGAGTTCGCCGTCCAGCTGCTGCAGCTCGTGCACGGCCGCGCCGACGAGCGGGTGCGCGCGTCGACCACGCTCAGCGCGCTCGCGGAGCTGACCGCTGGCGGGTACGTCGGCCGCCCCGACGGGGAGGCCCTGCACGAGGCCTACTCGTTCCTGCGGATGCTCGAGCACCGGATCCAGCTGCACCAGCTGCGGCGTACCCACGTGGTGCCGGAGGACGAGGAGTCGCTGCGCCGTCTCGGCCGGTCGCTCGGCTTCTTCAGGGAACCGGTGGCCGAGCTCGGCAAGGTCTGGCAGCACCATCGCCGCGAGGTGCGGCGGCTGCACGAGAAGCTCTTCTACCGGCCGCTGCTGGCCGCCGTCGCGAAGATGCCGGGCAGCGAGGCCCGGCTCACGCCCCAGGCCGCGGAGGCCCGCATGGCCGCGCTCGGGTACGTCGACCCGAAGGGCGCGCTGCGGCACCTCGAGGCGCTCACCTCCGGGGTCTCGCGCACCGCGCAGATCCAGCGCACCCTGCTGCCGGTGATGCTCGAGTGGTTCGCCGACGCGCCCGACCCGGACGCCGGGCTGTTCGGGTTCCGGCGGATCAGCGACTCCCTGGGCGACACCCCCTGGTACCTCAGCACGCTGCGCGACGAGGGGCAGGTCGCCGAGCGACTGGCCCGGCTGCTGGCCACCTCGCGGTACGCGACCGACCTGCTCGAGCGCGAGCCGCAGGGCGTGCGGATGCTCGGGGGAGACCTGACTCCGTTGACGGCCGAGGCTCTGACCGGCGAGATGGTCGCCACCGCCGGCCGGCAGGAGGGCGCCGAGGACGCCGTGCGCGCGGTCCGGGGGATCCGGCGGCGCGAGCTGTTCCGGATCGCGGTCGGCGACCTGCTCGGCGAGACCGACGTGGCCGACGTCGGCGCGGGTCTGTCGCGGCTGACCGACGCGACCCTGGAGGCCACCCTGGAGGTGGCCGGGCGCGCGGTCCGGCAGCAGAAGGGGCTCGACGAGGCGCCGAGCCGGATGGCGATCGTGGCCATGGGTCGGTACGGCGGCTTCGAGCTGTCCTACGGCAGCGACGCGGACGTGATGTTCGTGTACGACCCGGTGGCGGGCACCGACGCGCACGAGGCGGCGACGTACGCCCATGCGGTGGCGAACGAGCTGCGCCGCCTGCTCTCGCTGCCCGGCGGTGACCCGGCGCTGGAGGTCGATGCCGGCCTGCGGCCCGAGGGCAAGCAGGGGCCGCTGGTGCGGACGATCGAGTCCTACGACAAGTACTACGCGAAGTGGTCGAAGGTCTGGGAGGCGCAGGCGCTGCTGCGGGCCGACGCGGTCGTGGGCGACGAGGACCTGCGCCGTCGGTTCACCGAGCATGATCGACCCGCTGCGCTACCCGGAGTCCGGCATCAGCGACGACGACGTGATCGAGGTACGCCGGATCAAGGCGCGGGTCGACGACGAGCGGCTGCCGCGCGGCGCGGACCCCAACACGCACCTCAAGCTGGGGCGCGGAGGGCTCGCCGACATCGAGTGGACCGTGCAGCTGCTGCAGCTGCGGCACGCCGGCGAGCATCCCGCGCTCCGGACCCCGCGGACCCTCGACGCCCTCGCCGCGGCGGCGGAGGCGGGACTGCTCGCCCAGCAGGACGCCGACTGGCTGGCGCACGGCTGGCGGACGGTCAGCCGGGTGCGGAACGCCGTGACCCTGGTGCGCGGCAAGCCCGGCGACCACCTGCCCCGCGACACCCGCGAGAAGGCCGCCGTGGCCAGCGTCATGGGCTACCCACCCGGCGCGTCCGACGAGCTCGTCAACGACTACCTCCGCCACACCCGGCGTACCCGCGCGGTCGTCGATCGCGTCTTCTGGGGCTGACGACGAGCCGGTCACGAGTGGACCGAGCCGGAGCATGATGGACACATGAGGATGGCCGAGGAGCGCGACCGGCAGATGCTGGTCGTCGTGCGGGCGCTGGTGCGGTTCTGCGCCGGGGTGGCGGGCATGCTGTGCGCGCTCGCGGCCGCGGACCTCGCCGTCGGAGTCGACGAGAACCTGCACGCCGCGCTCCTTCTCCTCGCCCTGCTCGTGGGCGCGGCTGCCGCCGTGGCACCCCTGCGTCGGGCGGGTCGCCGCGATGGATCGTCGTAGCACCCCCGCGAGCTCCGAGTGTCGCCGAGGGCCCCGAAAACCCCCGAAAACCTGTGTTCGGGTGGCTTCCGGTTGAGGTTCGGAGGCGGATTCGGACGACCTGAGCGCGCCTCCGTGGCCGCGTTTCCGCAGGTCAGACCGCCTTTTCCGGCTCCGGGGAGGCGCGGGGACAGTCTTGAGGATCCCTTGAGGAAACCTCGCGGGTTTGTCGCATGGTCCCTTGATTTCTGCCCGGCAGAGTTCTGGTCATCAAGGAACCGACCAGCCGAGCCAACAGCGCTGGTCCCCGAACCAGAAGGAACCCAGCCATGCGCTTCGGTACTCGTGCCACTGCCGTCAAGATCTTCGCCTCCGTCGTCCTCGTCGGTGGCGCCGCCGCCGTCGCCGCCCTCGGCACCTACGGCTCGTTCACCTCGACCACCTCCGCCAGCGAGACCGTCAGCACCGGCAAGGTCGTGATGAACTCCGCCGCCGGCGTCCGTGGCCTCTCGATCGACGCCACCAACCTGGTGCCGGGCGACACGGTCGAGCGGACCGTCACCCTGTCCCGCAGCAACGACACGGAGTCGTTCGGCTCGGTCAAGCTGACCACCACCGCCACCTCGTCGAACGTGCTCACCTCGGACGCCACGAACGGCCTGCAGCTGAAGGTCGACACCTGCCCGGCGGCCTGGACCAAGCCCGCCAACAGCAACGCGCTCAACTGCTCCGGCAGCGTCACCAACGTGGTCTCCCAGCGCGCCGTCCTCGGCCAGAACATCGACCTCGCCGCGGTGAACACCGCCCTCAACGCCGCCGGCGCCACCTCGAACCTGCGGGTCACGCTGACCCTGCCGGCCAGCGCCGACAACGCCTTCCAGGGCCTGTCGAACACGATCAACTTCGTCTTCGACGGCACCCAGCGCGCCGCAGAGGCTCGCTGACCCAGACTCCCGTGTGGCCGCCTAGGCGTGGGCGGCCACACGGGATCTCAACGCACCTGTTCGACGCCGATCACCACTGACCACCACCGACCACCCGTGAGGAGCCAGTCATGAGCAGCACCACCGTTGCCCCGCGTCACCGGGCCGCCGCCCGGAACGTCCTGGTCTCCCCGCGGGTGTCGCCGAAGGCCGCCGCAGCTCCGGCCGCGGCTCCGGCCACCGACTCCGTCCTGATCGAGCCGGTCGGCCGGCCGCGCCGCTCGTTGCCCCGCCGGATCCTCAACTGGGTCGGCAACCTGCTCCTGCTGCTGTGCCTCGCCGTCTTCCTGCTGGTCGCCGTCGGACCGCACGTGTTCGGCTACCGCACCGCGACCATGCTCACCGGCAGCATGGAGCCGGGCATCATGCCCGGCGACGTCGTCGTGACCACGCCCGAGCCCGCCTCGGAGGTCAAGGTCGGGGACGTCATCAGCTACCACATCCCGATCGAGGACCGCCGGATCGAGACCCACCGGGTCGTCAAGGTGATCCACCGCGACAACGGCAACATCGCGATCCGCACCCAGGGCGACAACAACGAGAACGTCGACCCGTGGACCGCCACGCTCGAGGGCGACACCGTCTGGGAGGTCCAGACCGTTGTGCCGAAGCTCGGATTGGTGATCCGATTCATGCGCACGGACACCGTCCAGCACGGTATCTTCTGGTTTGCCTTCGGCGGACTCATCCTCGTCGGTCTCAGCCTCATCTGGGGTCGGGACGCCAACACCGACGAGACCAACGATGCGAACGCCGACAACGAAACCTCAGGGGACGGGGGACTTCGTCATGAGCGTGCTTGATCGCGCACCTGTCGTGTTCGACGCGCGTGCCGTGCGCAGCCTGACCGGACACGCCGACGACCGCGCCTTCGCGCGGATCCTGGTCGGCCGGTTCCGGCAGCTGCTGCCACTGCGCGTACGCCGGATCGCACGCGCCGTACAGATGGCCGACCTCGACGACGCGATGGACGCCGTCCTCAGCCTCAAGGCCTCCTCGTCCACGATCGGAGCCGTCGAGCTCCACGAGATCGCTGTGCGCGTCGAGGGCCACCTGAAGGGCAAGGACGTCGGCGCCGCCGTCGTGGCCGCCTCCGAGCTTCCGGCTGCGGAGCAGCGTGCCGAGCGGGCGCTGACCGCCTTCCTCGGCGGCTGACCACACGCACCCCGGGCTGCGGCCCGACCTACGTGGGCAGCTCCATGCGGTAGCCCACGCCGCGCACGGTCCGGATGTAGCGCGACTGCCCGCGGGCCTCGCCGAGCTTGCGGCGCAGGTTGCCGATGTGGACCTCGACCAGATGGGTGTCCGTCGCCCACTCGGTGTCCCAGACCGACCGCATCAGCTGCTCGCGGGTCCAGACCCGCGCCGGCGCCCGCATCAGCTCGGTGAGCAGGTCGAACTCGGTGCGGGTGAGCTCCAGCTCCTCGCCGTCCTTGAACGCCCGGCGCCCGTCGACGTCGACGCGCAGCACGCCGTGCTGGAGCACCTCGTGATCGTCCTCGGGGGCAGCGGCCGGGCCCGACTCGGTGGTGGCCCCGGTGCCGTTGGGCGTCGATGCGATACCCGTGCGCGGCCGGCGGAACATCGCATTCACGCGGGCCCGGAGCTCCCGCGCCGAGAACGGCTTGGCCAGGAAGTCGTCGGCCCCCGTCTCGAGACCCAGGAGCCGGTCGATCTCCTCGTCGCGGGCGGTGATCATCACGACGTACGCGTCGCTGATGTCACGGATCCGCCGACAGGCCTCGATGCCGTCGATGCCGGGCAGGCCGAGGTCGAGAGTGACCAGGTCGGGCTGCATCTCGCGCACGGCCTCGACCGCCGCCAGCCCGGAGTCGACGGCCCGCACCTCGAAGCCCTGGGTGGACAGGGTGTACTCGAGCAGCTCGCGGATGTCCTCGTCGTCCTCGACGACGAGGGCGCGGCGCTCGGGTGCGGACTCGTTCGCCATGCCCTGCATCCTGCCAGTTCTTGAGTCTTTCTTGAGTTTGGCCCGCGGGGTCCTTGAATCTCGCACGACAAAGTTGTCCCCGTAGCCCTTCCGTCCCTTTGACCCCGGAGCCCACTGATGACCAGGTTCGACCTCACGCGCCGCGCGCTGTCGGTCGTCCTCGTCGCGCTCTCGCTGATCGTCGTCCCGGCCGTGGCGAGCGCGACCTTCAAGGGCACCCGGACCGCCACGCACGACATCGGGACCGACCGGATGGAGACCCCGACCGGCGTCTCCGGCACCTGGCGGTGCATCCCGAACGGCACCGACTCCGAGGCGTTCTCGTTCCGCACCACCGGGTTCACCGACAACGGCCCCGCCGGAGCGACGTACAAGTACACGATCACGCGCGCCGGCACCGTCCGGAAGACGGTCACCAGCAGCTCGAAGGCGGTCACCGTGACCACGCCGGGCCTCGCGGTCGACATGACGGCGACCCAGTGGACGATCGGTGTCCAGACGACGCTCGACAACTGGACCGGCACCGCCTACACCAAGACGGTCACCTGCCAGGCCCTCAGCGACGCCACCGGCAACCTCTGACGGCTCCGCGTCAGGTGGTCAGGTTGCGCGCGTACGCGTGGAACGAGGTCCGCACCTCGAAGCCCGCCCTGCGGTAGACCGCGGGCGCGGCATGGGCGTTGTCGCTGTCCACGTGGAGGGAGACCTGGGCCAGGCCCTCCACGGCGGCGACGTCGAACGCGTGCGCCAACAGGGCGCTCGCGATGCCGCGCCTCCGGAAGCGCTCGACGGTGGCGATCTCGGCGACGTAGAGCTGGTCGAGTGCCTGGGCGCGACGGGTCATCTGCAGGACGCCGGCCGGCTCGCCGTCGATGCGCGCGAGGACCCACAGCTCGGGGTCGTAGCCCGCATAGGAGCGCTCGCAGGCCAGCCAGTCGTCGAACCCGCGTGGTTCGTGCCCGTAGTGCCCGACGAAGCTGTCGTCCAGGATCCGGTGGACGGGACGCAGGTCGTCGGCGCGGCCGAGCTCGAGCCCCGCCACGGGTACGGCGGCCCGGCGGGCCTCGGTCACGTCACCGACCATCTCCCAGAACGTCCGCTCGTGGGCGAACCCCGCACCCTGCAGGTGTCGGCGGCCCGCGTCGCCGCTCGCGGGGCATCCGGACTGGACGCGGACGCCCTGCTGCCCGTCGGAGGCATGCTCGCGGACCCAGTGCAGCAGGAGCGAGAAGCCGGCGGCCGCGACCTCGTCGCGGACCGGGTCGGGCAGTCGCGGGTGGGTCCGGACCCACAGGTGGAAGGTGGGGTCGCCCGGGTCGATCATCACGGCCCACCACTGCACCGGCGCACCGGTGGCGCGTTCGCGGACCAGCCACTGCATCGTCACCGTGGGCGGCTCGACGCCGAGGTCGGCCCGCACGTCGTCCTCGGTGAGCGGGGAGAACCCGAACGCCTCGGTCATCTCGGCGGCCGTGACGGCGTACACGTCCTCGGTGTGGGCGGCGGTCGCCGGCTCAGCCGTGAACCCGTCGGGCAGCCGGACCGGCCTCGAAGCTGGCATGACAGGCAGTGTCCCGTGGAGACGCGGGCGGCGTAAAGGAAACCTTGACGTCGCGCGCGTCGGCCGCACCGGCATCTGCTCTGGGCAGATCAGCCCCCAGCGGAATCGCTGGGGCCGGGGCGACCGGGCCTGCACGCTCGGGACATGACCAACTCCGCACCCGAACGCCCCGTCGGCAGCATCGACGACCAGCTCACCTCCCGCCTCCTGCACCAGCGCATCCTGGTGCTGGGTCAGGAGGTCGACGACACGATCGCCAACCGCCTCTGCGCGGCGATCCTGCTCCTGTCCGCGGAGGATCCGCACCGGGACATCAGTCTCTACATCAACTCACCCGGTGGCTCGGTGTCGGCCGGCCTGGCGATCTACGACACCATGCGGCTGATCCCGAACGACGTCAGCACCCTGGCCGTGGGGCTGGCCGCGAGCATGGGCCAGTTCCTGCTGTCCGCCGGTACGCCGGGCAAGCGCTACGCCCTGCCGCACTCGCGGGTGCTCATGCACCAGGGCTCGGCCGGCATCGGCGGCACCGCCATCGACATCGAGATCCAGGCCGAGAACCTCGAGCACACGAAGACCGTGATGCTGGGCCTGATCTCCGAGCACACCGGCCAGCCGCTGGACCGGATCGAGCGGGACTCGCTCCGGGACCGCTGGTTCACCGCCGAGGAGGCCCGGGACTACGGCTTCGTCGACCAGGTGCTCACCGACGTCTCCGCGGTCACCCCGGCCCGGCCGGCCGGCAGCTTCGGCCTCGCCGCCGGAGCAGGGGAGCGGGCGCGATGAGCACGTACACGATCCCGAGCGTCGTCGAGAAGACCCTGCACGGTGAGCGTGCGGTCGACATCTACAGCCGGCTGCTCAGCGACCGGATCGTCTACATCGGCACCGAGATCGACGACGGCGTCGCCAACGTCGTGATCGCGCAGATGCTGCACCTGGAGTCCGAGAGCCCGGATTCGCCGATCAACCTGTACCTCAACTCGCCCGGCGGATCCGTCACGGCCATGCTCGCGATCTACGACACCATGCAGTTCGTCCGGTCGCAGGTGGCCACGACCTGCGTCGGACAGGCGGGCTCGTCGGCGGCGGTGCTCCTCGCGAGCGGCGAGCCCGGCCAGCGCACCGTGCTGCCCCACGCCCGCGTGGTCCTCCACCAGCCCTCCGGCGGCGGGCAGGGCACGCTGCCCGACCTGGCCCTGCAGGCCAAGGAGATCGTCCGGCTGCGGGCCTCGATGGAGGAGATCCTCAGCCGGCACACCGGCCGGGACGTCGCACGCCTGCGGGAGGACACCGACCGTGACCTGATCCTCTCCGCGCCCGACGCGGTGGCCTACGGCATCGCGGACGCGGTGATCGACAGTCGGAAGAACGGCATCACGCGGCGAGACACACCGGGCCGCTGACCTGCGACAGCCGGCGCGATACGCGCGTGGTCAGGTCGACCAGGCGCAGTCCGAGCGCTCCGGCGACGGCGCCGATCACCTCGGAGCTGGGCTCCTTGCGGCCCCGCTCGACCTCGGAGAGGTACTGCGTCGAGACGCCGGCCTCCTGCCCCACGTCGGCGAGGGTACGGCGCACGCGCAGCCGCTCCTCGCGGAGCTCCTCACCGAGCGCCTCGCGCCACAACGGCTCGCGCTCGGGCGCAGGATCCGGCGTACGGGACGGAAACGCGACGACCTCACCCATGGCGCGAGGCTACGCGTGTCCGGCCCGCTGCGGACTCGTTGTTCGCGACCGGCGAACGCCGGGGACCGGCGTCAGTCGATGACGGCCGGACCGAGGTCCTCCTCGTCGATCTCCCACTCCTCGAGCAGGTGGTCGACGACCTGGCCGTTGCGGCGCTTGTCCTTGCCACCACGACCGGCGCCCTGGGCCGCCGCGCCCGTGGCGGAGCGGCCGGAGCCGTTGGCCCCGCCGGTCCCGCGGCCACCTGCCTGGCTGCCGGCCTGTCCCGCGACGGTCGGCCGAGAGGTGGCGGAGCGTCCGGTCGCGCCTGCGCCGGCGGACCGCGCGCTGGACGAGCCGGCCGGTGAGCCGCCTGCCACCACGCTGCCCGAGCGTCCGAGGGTCGAGGTCGCGCCGCGCGCGCTGCCGGCGCCGATGGAGCGAGCCGAGGAACCGCCTGCCGTCGCGGCGGTCGGGGAGGCCACCAGGCCGCCCCGGATCGCGGACGCCGGGCTGCTGCCGGCGGCCATCAGGCCACCACCCGCGGCGACCGCGAGGCCGCCGGCGCCGATGGCGCTTCCGGTGGCCGACGAGGCGGACACGCTGCCGCCGGCTGCCGCCCGGGACCGTGGTCTGGCCGAGCACCGGGCTGCTGCTGCCGCCCTGGGCCGAGGCGGCGGGGGCGGTGCTGGTGCCGGTGCCCGTTCCCGCGCCGACGTCGCCGCCGCTCGGCGGCGTGCCCGTCGTCGTCGGCGGAGTGTCGTGAGTGGGGTGGTGGGGGACGAACTCGATGATCTCGCCCTGGGTGTGGGACTGGTCGCCCCGACCGCCGCCGCCGGCGTTCCCGCCGCCGCCACCGCCGCCGTACGCCGTGCCGCCACCGCCGGGAGCGGCAACGCTGCCGGAGCCGCCCTGCACCGACGACGGCTTGTCCATGTTCTCGCCGTGGATCTTGGCCATGTCGTTGGAGTAGCCGCGCAGCGCCTGCTCGAGCTCCAGGTTGGCCTTCTCGGCGCGCTTCTCGCGGCGGTCGTACTCCGCCTGCCATGCAGCTGCGGCGGCCTGGTGCTCGGAGTGTTGGCGCAGCTCCGCCTTGGTCTGGGGCGAGCCCGAGTCGTACGCCGGCTCGGTCGGCGCGCCCGGCTGGGCACCGAGCGAGCGGTGCTCGTCCTCGGCGTTCTTGATCGCCTGGCCGGACTTCATCAGGATCTCTCCGCCGTGCTGGAGCTCGGCGGACTTGGCGGCCATCGCCTTGCCGGACCTGGCGAACGCCTCGCTGGTGGCGACCCCGGTCTGGCCGCCCATCGCCTCGCGGGGCGCGGTGGCGTTGAACTCGAGCTGACTGGCGACGATGTCGAGCAGGTCGCCCTTGGCCTTCCAGTCGAACCCGGCGGACGTGACCTGACCGTGGTCGGCGCCGTCGACGTTCTGCCGCAGCCGCTCCTGCTGGGGGCCGGTCATGAGTCCGCCCCGTCCGCCGGCATCTCGCACGCGCTGTCGGCGGCGACCGTGGGCGTGTTCACGCAGTCGGCAGAGCTCTGGATCCCGGCCAGGATCGTCGCGTTGCTGTTCGCACTGTTGAGTGCGGAGCCGACGGCCTCGTCGGTGCCGAGCTGGTTGCGGGTGTAGGTGTCGATGTTGTCGCGGTAGCCGGTCAGCCCGATGACCATGTCGTCGAGCGCGGTCTTGAACTTGTCGTGCGCGATGGCGACGTTGGCCGCCAGGTCCGCCCCCGCGTCGGAGCCGCCGAACCGGCCCGCCGGGACCTTCTCGATCAGCGAGGCCTCGCGCGTGCTCTCAGCGCCGGACTCGAGCATGGTGAGGATGGCGCGAATTGCCTCCGGGTCCACGTTGATGGACTCCAGCACCGCACCCACATCTGCAGGCAGCACCCTCTGTTCCCTTCCCCCGTAGTACTGGTGTGTCGCGTGATTCCTACCCCATCAACGGGCCGTCAAACAATCCGTCACGGCCGAGTTCCCGGGTTTTGCTGTGGCAGGGGAGGGCACAGTGGTGGGTGTGACGACACGCGCCCGCCACGCCCTGCCCGTCGCCGCCCTGGTGCTGTTCCTGACCGCCGGATGCAACGGCGACGGCGAACCCGACCCACCCGACGAGTCTCCGAGCGGTGGCGAGACGACCTCGTCCGACACCGAGCCCGACGGACTCACCCTCGCCCACGGTCGAGCCGGCATCCGGCCCGGAGATGGTCCCGGAGGAGGGCGGCGCCGCCATGCGGGCGCCGGAGGGGTACACGCTGATGCCGCAGTCCCTGAACACGGCCGTGTCGGCCGAGGACCCGCAAGCACGCGGCTTCGTCACCCTGAGCGTCCTCCCCAGCGCGCGTGAGGGCGACCTGGACGAGCTGGCGCGGATCGGGATGAAGCGGTTCGACGGCAAGCCGACGCGGTTGCCCGACGTCGAGATCCAGGGCGTGACGTTCTACCACCTCGCCGGGGAGAACGCCGTGGGCCTCCACCAGGACCACTACGCCGCGGCGTACGAGAACAAGCTCGCGACGCTGCAGTTCAACTTCTTCAGCTCCGAGTTCTCGAAGCCGCAACGCCAGGAGATCATCGACTCCGTCCTCGCGACGTTCGAGTGGGAGTAGGCCGGCTCAGTCGCGCTGCGGCAGGAGCTCCTGGGCCTTCGTCCTGAGCCCCTCCTTGATCACGCCCCACCGGCTGGTGTCGCCCTTGATCAGCGCCTTCGCCATGTCCGTCATCTGCTCGAGGGTGGAGTGCGGCGGGATGGGAGGCACGTCCGGGTCGCAGTGCACGTCCAGGACGGTCGGCCGGTCAGCGGTCAGAGCTGCCCGCCACGCGCCCTCGAGGTCGTCGGGGTCACGCACGGTCTGCGCATGCAGGCCGACCGATGCGGCGAAATCGGCGTACGAGATGTCGGGCAGCGCCTGCGACTCGATGAACCGTGGCGTCCCGCCCATCGCGCGCAGCTCCCACGTCACCTGGTTCAGGTCGTTGTTGTGCAGTACGGCGACCACGAGTCGCGGGTCCTCCCACTCCTGCCAGTAGCGCGCGATCGTCACCAGCTCGGCGAGCCCGTTCATCTGCATCGCACCGTCGCCCTCGAACGCGATCGCGGGTCGGTCGGGGTGGGCGAACTTCGCGCCGATCGCATACGGCACGGCCGGGCCCATCGTCGCCAACGTGCCCGAGAGCGAGCCCCGCATCCGGCCGCGCATCCGGACCTGGCGGGCGTACCAGTTGGCGGCGGAACCGCTGTCGGCCGCGATGATCGCGTCGTCCGGCGCCTGCCGCGAGAACTCGTGGAAGATCCGCATCGGGTTGACCGGGTCGGCCGCGACGTGGGCCTCCTGGTCCATCGTCTGCCACCAGCGCCGGACGTTGTCGACGATGCCGTCCTGCCAGCCACGGTCCTGCTTGCGCTCCAGCAGCGGCGCGAGCTCCCGCAGCGTGGTGGCGGCGTCGCCGACGATGTTCACGTCGTACGGGTAGCGCATCCCGATCAGGCTGGGATCGAGGTCGATCTGGACGGCGCGGGCCCGTCCGAACTCCGGCAGGAACTGGCTGTACGGAAAGCTCGAGCCGATCGTCAGCAGGGTGTCGCAGTCGCGCATCATCTCGTAGCTCGGCCGGGTTCCGAGCAGGCCGATCGAGCCGGTCACCCAGGGCAGCTCGTCGCTGAGGACGTCCTTGCCGAGCAGCGCCTTGGCCACACCTGCGCCCAGCAGCTCCACGACCGCGGAGAGCTCCTCGTGCGCGCCGCGGGCACCCTGCCCGACGAGTACGGCGACCCGGGAGCCCTCGTTGAGGATCTCGGCGGCTCGCGCCAGGGCCACCTCGTCGGGCGCGACGACGGGGCGGGTCAGGCCGAGGCTCGACGGGACCATCTTGAACTCGTGCGGCGGGGCTGCGTAGTCGAGCTCCTGCACGTCGTTGGGGATGATGATCGCCGTCGGTGCGCGGCGGCCGAGTGCGGTACGGATCGCGCGGTCGAGGACGTTCGGCAGCTGCTCCGGGACGTTGACGGTCTGGACGTAGTCGCTCGCGACGTCCTTGAACAGGCTGTGGAGGTCGACCTCCTGCTGGTAGGCGCCCCCCATGGCCGTGCGGTTGGTCTGACCGACGATGGCGACGACCGGCACGTGGTCGAGCTTGGCGTCGTACAGCCCGTTGAGCAGGTGGATCGCGCCGGGACCTGACGTGGCCATGCACACGCCCACCCCGCCGCCGAACTTCGCGTAGCCGACCGCCTGGAAGGCGCTCATCTCCTCGTGGCGCGACTGGATGAACCGGGGCTGGTCGTCGGCCCGCGAGAAGGCGCCGAGGATCCCGTTGATCCCGTCCCCGGGGTAGCCGAAGACGTAGCGGACGTCCCACTCACGCAGTCGGGCGAGCAGCTGGTCGGCAACGGTGGTGGCCATGGCGGGGATCAGTCGCGCACTGCGGGGAGGACGTCGCGCCCGTAGGCCTCGATCATCTCCCGGTAGTTCGGCCCCATGTTGGCGACGTACACCTCGTCGTACCCGGCGGACGTGAACGAGCGCATCTGCTCCACGTGGGCGTCGATCTTGTCGCCCGCGACGATGCTGTCGGCGGTGGACTCGCGGGTCACCAGCTGCGAGGCCTGCTCGAAGTGCTGGGGCGAGGGCAGCACCTGGGCCAGCTCGCCCGGGAGGCCGGCGTTGGACCAGAGCCGGTGGGCATGGTCCACGCCCTCGTCCTCGGTGTCGGCCCAGGCGACCTTGTAGCCGCCCTGGGCGGGCTTGCCGCCGGACTTCTCCTTGAAGGCCGCGACCATGTCGGCGTCGTCCTGCGTGCAGATGAAGCCGTCGGCGATCCGGCCCGCGACCTCGAGCGCCTTGGGCCCGAACGCAGACATGTAGATCGGCGGCGGCTGGTCGGGCAGCGTGTAGATGCGTGCGGTGTCCACCTCGTAGTGCTTGCCCTGCCGGGTCACGACCTCTCCGGACCACAGCTCGCGGATCAGGTCGACCGCCTCCTCGAGCATCTCCAGGCGTACGTCGAGCGAGGGCCACGGGCCGCCCAGGATGTGCTCGTTCAGCGCCTCGCCGGTGCCGATGCCGAGCACGAACCGCCCGCCGAGCATCCGGGCCGACGTCGCGGCAGCCTGGGCGATGATCGCGGGATGGGTCCGCACCGTCGGGCAGGTCACCGCGGTGGTGACCGGGAGCGAGCAGACCTGGGAGATCGCGCCGATCACCGACCACACGAACGGGCTCTGGCCCTGCTCGTCGTTCCACGGGTGGAAGTGGTCGCTGATCCAGAGCGCGTCGAAGCCGGCCTTCTCGGCGGCCGTGGCCTGCTCGACGAGCTCCTCGGGGGAGTACTCCTCGCAGGAAAGGAAGTAGCCGATGCGCATGTGTGTCTCCTCCGTCGGGTCAGCTGGCGGGTGCGGCATGCCTAGCGGGAGGACTCGTTCGTCGGCTCCGGCCGGCCGTGCCGTGGCGGTGCGTCAGGTCCGGCCGTCCCTTCGTCGGGACGTCCGGACTCGGCGTCGGGCGCGCCCGCCGTTGCGTCCTCGGGCTGGATCTCCTCCGGCGCGTCGTCCGGCAGGGACCCGACCTCGGACACCTGTCCCGACTCGTCCTTCGGACGTTGCTCGTCGCTCATGGGTGCTGGGTACCCCGTCCGGTGCCGTCGATGTGGTGTGATGGAGACAACCTGACAATCCCGCGATGACGTCTTGATCGGAGGCCCGTCCTCGGGAAAATAAAGGGTCATGAGCAGTCGTCGGGTGCGCGTGGCGGTGTGCTCGGTGCACGCGATCGTGCGGACCGGCGTGGAGCAGCTGCTGCAGGAGGTCCCCGCCCGGGTCGAGGTCGTCGGCCTCCGGCACGGGCCGGACGTCGTGGTCTACGACGTCGTCGCTCTGCACGAAGGGGACGGGAACGACCTCGAGATCCTCGTCAAGCTGCATCCCGGCCGGGTCGTTGCGCTCGCCCGCGACCTCCGTCCGGGCCTCGCCGCACAAGCCCTGTCCCTGGGCGCGATCGCCACGGTGCCGATCGGCGCGGGCGCTGACGAGCTGGTCGAGGTCGTCGAGTCCGCCGCCGACGGCCGGCTCCAGGACGGGTCGGCGACCGACCTCGAGAACCAGTCGGATCGCGAGCGTGCGATGGGTCGCGACGTCAACCTGACCGAGCGTGAGCGAGAGGTGCTGGCGCTCATCGTCAGCGGCGTCTCGAACCAGGAGGCGGCCGACGAGCTGTACCTGACCATCAACACCGTGAAGTCCGTGATCCGGTCGGCCTACGCGAAGATGGGTGTGCAGAGCCGGTCGCAGGCGGTCGCCTGGGGCGTCCACCACGGCTTCGGCCGCGGCCTCGACGACAGTGTCCGGCCGGAGCCGGCTTCCTGAGCCTGGTCCCACCTCGGGTCTCGGGTGGCATGCATCGGGCCACCGGGTGGTACGTGGTCGCATGAAGCTGACGAGGATGGCGGTGCTCGCCGGGGTCGCCAAGAAGGTGTACGACGAGTCGCGCAAGCCCGAGAACCAGGCCCGGATCAAGTCGGCCGTGGAGCAGGTCAAGGCCAAGCGTCGCCGCCGCTGACCCGGCCCTACGCTGTCGTCATGGATGCGCGCCGATGGGTCGTCGCCGTCGAGCGTGCATGGGACGCGGCGCGACTGCGCCGGGCTGCGACGCGCACGCCCGCCGACTTCCGGATCGAGACCTACATCGGGCACGGCGGGGCCGAGGGCGTGGTCGTGCGCGGGCGGGTCCTCGACGACCCGCCGCCGACGGAGGCAGTCGACGGCGAGGGGGTCGGGGCCGCGCTGCGCCGTACGCTGTCGGGCTTCGTCACCGACGAGCTGCCAGGCGTGCCGCTGCGGATCACGGTCGGAGATGCGACCGCGGAGACGGTGACCGACCCCGAGGGCTACTTCGTCACGCGGCTGCGTCCCGATCCCCAGGCACTCGCCAGCCCGTGGACCGATGGCACGGTCGAGCTCGCGGGGGAGTACCGCGGTCTGGCCCCGCCCCACGCGACACCGGTGCGGGTGCGGGTGCCGGGAGCAGGCACGCGGTTCGGGATCGTGTCCGACGTCGACGACACGATCCTCGAGACCGGCGTCCAGCGGGTCGGCCAGATGATCCGGCAGACCCTGACCGGATCCTCCATGACGCGTACGCCGTTCCCGGGGGCACCCGAGCTCTACCGTGACCTCGCCGGCGACGTGAACCCGGTCGTGTACGTGTCCTCGAGCCCCTGGAACCTGCACGCGTTCCTCGTGGCGTTCCTGCAGTACCGAGGGTTCCCGATGGGGCCCGTGCTGCTGCGCGACCTGCTCGGCACGCGCGACGGCCGCGAGCAGAAGCACGGCCGGATCCAGGAGGCCCTCGACCTGCATCCCCAGCTGCCGTTCGTGCTGCTCGGCGACTCGGGGGAGAAGGACCCGGAGGTCTACGCCGACATCGTGCGGGCCAATCCCGGCCGGATCCTCGCGGTCTACATCCGCGAGGTGCGCCTCGACCCCGGGGACGGCCGGGTCGAGAAGGTCTCGGACGCCTGGTCCCAGGACGTGCCGTTCGTGCTCGCGGCCGACAGCGACGCCGTACGCCGGCACGCGACCGGGCTCGGGCTTCTCGGAACAGGTCCGGACGCTTCTTGAACGATTCCAGAAAACACGCCATAGTGGGCAGCGTGCCCACGATGACGGACTTCGAGCAGCTGCTGCGCGGGTCCGGACTCCGCGTGACGCGCCCCCGGATCGCCGTGCTGCACGCCGTGCACGACCACCCGCATGCCGACACCGAGTCGATCATCGGCGCCGTGCGCGCAGACCTCGGCGACGTGTCCCACCAGGCCGTCTACGACGTGCTGCGGGCGCTGACCACCGCCGGCCTCGTACGCCGGATCCAGCCGTCCGGCAGCGTGGCGCGCTACGAGGCGCGCGTGGGCGACAACCACCACCACCTGATCTGCCGATCGTGCGGCGTCATCATCGACGTCGACTGCGCGGTCGGCACCACACCGTGCCTCACCGCCGCTGACGAGCACGGCTTCAGCGTCGACGAGGCCGAGGTCATCTACTGGGGCACCTGCCCCGACTGCTCCACGTCCCGTTCCTGATCAACCACCACCCGGAAGGATCCCCGTGTCCGAGAGCGAGAACCCGACTATTTCCTCCCCGGAGCCGAAGACGGATCGGCCCAGGAGCAACCAGGACTGGTGGCCCAACCAGCTGAACCTGCAGGTCCTGCACCAGCACTCGCCCCGCGGCAACCCGCTCGGCCCGGACTTCGACTACGCGGCGGAGTTCGCGAAGCTCGACGTCGAGGAGCTCAAGCGCGACCTCACGGACCTGATGACCGACTCGCAGGACTGGTGGCCGGCCGACTTCGGTCACTACGGCGGGCTGTTCATCCGGATGAGCTGGCACGCCGCCGGCACCTACCGCATCGAGGACGGCCGGGGCGGTGGCGGCGACGGTTCCCAGCGCTTCGCGCCGCTCAACAGCTGGCCCGACAACGCCAACCTCGACAAGGCGCGCCGGCTGCTCTGGCCGATCAAGCAGAAGTACGGGCAGCGGATCTCGTGGGCCGACCTCCTGGTCTTCGCCGGGAACGTCGCCCTGGAGTCCATGGGCTTCGAGACCTTCGGCTTCGGCTTCGGGCGCGAGGACGTCTGGGAGCCCGAGGAGATCTTCTGGGGACCGGAGGACACCTGGCTCGGCGACGAGCGCTACAGCGGCGACCGCGACCTCTCCGGCCCGCTCGGGTCGGTGCAGATGGGTCTCATCTACGTGAACCCCGAGGGCCCCAACGGCAACCCCGACCCGATCGCCGCCGCCCGCGACATCCGCGAGACGTTCCGCCGGATGGCGATGAACGACGAGGAGACCGTCGCGCTGATCGCCGGCGGCCACTCGTTCGGCAAGACCCACGGCGCCGCCAACGGCGACGACTACGTCGGCCCCGAGCCCGAGGGCTGCCCCGTGCACGGGCAGGGCCTCGGCTGGCAGAACACGTACGGCACCGGCAAGGGCAACGACACGATCACCAGCGGCCTCGAGGTGACCTGGACCAGCACGCCCACCCAGTGGGGCAACGGCTTCTTCGACAACCTGTTCGGTCACGAGTGGGAGCTGACGAAGAGCCCGGCCGGTGCCAACCAGTGGGTCGCCAAGGACGCCGAGGAGACCATCCCGGACGCCCACGACCCGTCGAAGAAGCGCCGCCCGACGATGCTGACGACCGACCTGTCGCTGCGCCTCGACCCGGAGTACGCCAAGATCTCGAAGCGGTTCCACGAGAACCCCGACGAGTTCGCGCTGGCGTTCGCCAAGGCCTGGTACAAGCTCCTGCACCGCGACATGGGCCCGGCCGCGCGCTTCCTCGGACCGTGGGTCGCCGAGCCGCAGCTGTGGCAGGACCCGGTCCCGGCCGTCGACCACGAGCTGGTGGATGCCGACGACGTCGCCGCGCTGAAGGCCAAGGTCCTCGAGTCGGGGCTGTCGGTCTCGCAGCTCGTCTCCACCGCCTGGGCGTCGGCCGCCAGCTTCCGCGGCACCGACATGCGCGGCGGGGCGAACGGCGCCCGGATCCGCCTCGAGCCGCAGCGCGGCTGGGAGGTCAACGCCGGCGCGGCCGACGTACTCGCTGCCCTCGAGGGGATCCAGCAGGAGTTCAACGGGTCGCAGTCGGGTGGCAAGAAGATCTCGCTCGCGGACCTGATCGTCCTCGGTGGGTGCGCCGCCGTCGAGCAGGCCGCGGAGGCGGCCGGCTACGGCGTCACCGTCCCGTTCACCCCGGGCCGGACCGACGCCTCCGAGGAGCAGACGGACGCCGACGCGTTCGCCGTCCTCGAGCCACGGGCCGACGGCTTCCGCAACTACGTCCGGGCAGGGGAGAAGCTTCCGCTCGAGACGCTGCTGCTCGACCGGGCCAACCTGCTCACGCTCTCGGCTCCCGAGATGACCGTGCTCGTCGGCGGCATGCGGGCGCTGGACGCCAACGCCGGAGGGTCGCGCCACGGCGTCCTCACCGACCGGCCCGGCACGCTGGCGAACGACTTCTTCGCCAACCTGCTGGCGCCGGGCACGGAGTGGAAGGCGTCGCAGTCCGACGAGAACGTCTACGAGATCGTCGACCTCGCCAGCGGTGACGTGAAGTGGACCGCCACCGCAGCCGACCTGGTGTTCGGCTCGAACTCCCAGCTCCGCGCGATCGCCGAGGTCTACGCGAGCGACGACGCCGCCGGCAAGTTCGTCGGCGACTTCGTGGCTGCCTGGGACAAGGTGATGAACCTCGACCGGTTCGACCTCGACTGACCTTCGACGGAACGAACAGCCCCGGCCGGGCCTACCCGGCCGGGGCTGTCCCGTCCCTGCGATGATGTCGCGCGTGACCGTGACCGTCGAGCGAGCGCCGTACGCCGTGTGGCGTGCGATCGCGGCGACGATGCTGGTCCTGCCGGGCGCGGCCTGGGCGCACCTGTTGGCCGGCGGCGAGCTGCCCCACGCGCCGACGATGGTGGGGCTGGCCGCCGCGGTCTTCGCCGCGGGACTCCTCGTCCTGCGCGGGTCTGTGTCGTGGCGGGTGCTGCTGCCGGCGGTCGCTGCGGCCCAGGTGGGACTCCACGAGTCGTTCGGGGCCATGTCGTCCGGTGCCCACGCCGGCCACGGCCACATGGTCGGAGCGGACGCCACCTGGACCTGGCAGATGGTCGCCGCCCACACCGCCGTCACGCTGCTGACGGCGCTGGCGTGGCGGCTCTGCGACCGGGCCGCCGCCGTCATCGTGACCCTCCTCGACAGCTGGGCGACCCCGGTCCTCGCTGGCCCCGACCTTCGCTGGTCGGACGGCGACACGGCCGTGGCGACGGCGCCTGTCTTCCTGGTGAGCGCGCCACGGCGCGGGCCGCCGGCGCGGCTCGGCCACGCCTGACCCGGATCCGGTCCGGGGTCGGGCGCGGCACGCTGCCGTCCGCACGACCCCTCCAGATCCGAAAGAGAGACCATGTCACTTCGCCGTACCGGCGCGCGCCTGTGCGCCATCCCGGCGGCAGCCGCGATCGTCACCGTCATCGCCGCTGCCCCTGCCCAAGCCCATGTCAGCGGCACCCCGTCGGATGCCTCGGCCGGAGCGTTCACCGTCTTGACGATGAGCGTCCCGCACGGCTGCGACGGCTCGCCGACCACGAAGGTCGAGATCCAGATGCCCGAGTCGGTGCTCTCGGTCACCCCGACGCGCAACTCGTTCTACGACGTCGAGTCGACCATCGAGCAGCTCGACGAGCCGGTCACCGATGCCCACGGGAACGAGGTCACCGAGCGCACCTCGACCGTCGTCTACACCGCCAACACCCCGTTGCCCGAGGGCCAGCGCGACACCTTCGAGCTGTCCTTCCAGGTGCCCGACGCCGAGGGCGAGACGCTCGCGTTCCCGACGGTCCAGACCTGCGAGCAGGGCGAGACCGGCTGGGTCGAGCTGCCCGAGGAGGGCCAGGACCCCGAGGAGCTGGAGCACCCGGCGCCGATGTTCGAGATCCTGCCGGCGGCTGAGGGCGGCGACCATCACGCCGCCGACAGCGCGTCCGCCGAGGAGGCCTCGGACGACACCCAGGAGGCGGCCGCGACCACCGAGGACTCCGACTCGAACGCGCTCGGCTGGGCCGGGCTCGTCGCCGGCGTGCTCGGGCTGGTGGCGGGCGGCACCGCCCTGATCAGGAGCCGGAAGACCGCGTGACCCATCCAGGACGACCGACGCGGTGGCGCCAGCCTGCCCGGCTGGCTGCCGCCGCGTTGGTCGCCCTGCTCGCGGTCCTGGCGATGGCGTCGCCCGCGTCGGCGCACGCCGAGCTGATCGCCAGCGACCCGGTCGACGGCAGCGTCCTCGACGAGGCGCCGGCCGCCGTCACCCTGACCTTCAACGAGAGCGTCCAGCTCACGGCGCAGGAGATCACGGTCTACGACGCCGACGGCGAGACGGTGCCGTCCGACGCGACGTCCTCGGGCACGGAGGTCACGGTCGACCTGCCCGACGCGGCCGAGCTCGACCGTGGCACGTACGTCGTCGGCTGGTACGTGCTGTCGGCCGACGGGCACCCGATCTCGGGGTCACTGAGCTTCTCGGTGGGGGAGCGGAGCGACGAGGTCGTCGAGCCACCGCCCGCGCCCTCGTCGTCCCGTGGCGTGACCATCGTCCAGGGCGTGATCGCCGGCGCGACGTACGTCGGTCTCCTCGTCGCCGTGGGCCTCGCGGCGTTCGTGGCGCTCGTGCTGCCCGTCCAGTACCGCGGGGAGCAGGTGCGCAGGCGGATCCGGCGGCTTGCCCGGGTCGCAGCGGCGGTCGCCGGCATCGGCGCCGTGCTGCAGGTGCCGCTGGCGGCCGTCTACGCCCAGGGACTGGAGCTCACCGACCTCGGCTCCGCGTTCGACGTCTCGCTCGTGGTGAACGAGATCGGCTCGGCGGTCCTGCTCCTCGCCGGGCTGGGCGGCATCGTCGTCGCACTCACCGACCGGCCGCCCGAGCCCGAGCACCGCGTCGCCCTGCTGGTCGCCGGGGGACTGGCGGTCGTCGCGCCGGCGGTGGTCGGGCACACCCGCGCCTACCAGCCGGAGGCCTTCCTCGTCCTCACCGACGCCGTGCACGTCGCGGCCGGCGCGGTGTGGCTCGGCGGTCTCGTCGGGCTGGTGCTGACGCTCCGGGCGCTGGCCGGCCGGGAGGGTCTCGCCGCCGGCACGCTGGCCCGCTTCTCCACGCTGGGCGCGGGCCTGTTGCTGCTGGTCTCGGCCGCCGGGGCCGTGCTCGCCTGGCGGATCCTCGGCTCCTGGTCCGCCTTCGTCGAGACGACGTACGGCGTGCTGCTGCTGGTCAAGATCGGCCTCGCGCTGGTCGTGGCGGCCCTCGCCGGCTGGAACCGGTTCGGCATGCTGCCCCGGGTCCGCGCGGCCGTCGGCCACGGAGACCGGGTGCGCGCGGCCGCGACCGTGACCCGCACGGTCACCGCCGAGGCGCTGGTGATCGTGGCGCTGCTCGGCGTCACCGGGTTCCTGGTCAGCAAGTCGCCGCGGCCGGCCCCCGTCGAGGTGCCCGCCGGCCGCACCGGCGTCGAGAGCGGTCCGGCCGGGGACTTCGAGGTGCTGGCCGTGCTCACCCCACGCGAACGCGGGCCGAACGTCCTGCTGGTCCAGGTGCACGACGCCGAGGGCGAGCCGGTCACGCCGCCCCAGCAGCCGGAGGTGTCCCTGCGGTCGGGTGACCTCGACCTCGGGGCGGTGCCTCTGGTGAACAGCGACGTCGGCACCTACCGGGCCGATGTCCTGCTGCCACGGGCGGGGACCTGGGAGGTGCAGGTCAGCCTGCCGGTCAGCCGGTTCGAGAGCCCGGTGACCACCGTCAGGTTCGACGTGGCGGACGTCAGCGGACGGTGACGTCGACCGGGACCAGGTGGAGGAAGCCGTCGACGCGCACCTGGGCGAACAGCCGGTAGTCACCCGGCTCGCTGATCTCCGTGTGGAAGGTCAGCTCCGACCCGTCCTCGGTGACCCGCGGCGAGCCGAGCGGGTGCAGGTGCAGCATCGACCCCGTCTCGGTCTGGAAGCCGGTGACGTGCGCGAACGCGCCGAGGTAGGTGCCGAGGTTCACCGGCCGGTCCTGGGCGTCGCGGACGACCAGACGGAGCCGTCCGTTCGCCCCCGTCCGCGGCGCCTCGGCCACCTCCACCGAGACCACGGGATCGGCCGGGTCGGCCTTGCTCTCCGGGCCGTCGGGGACGTCCACCGGCTGCCCGAGGACGAGGTGGTCCCCGTTCCCGCCGTCGTCGCGGGCGACGAACTCGGCGATCACCCGGTAGCTCCCCGAGCCCGGCAACGAGACCGGCGCGGTCCAGGTCCCGTCGTCGGCCATGGTCGGGTGCAGGTGCCGGAAGACGCCGAGGTCGCTGCGCACGACGTACAGGTGGAGGTCCTTGGTCTGCTCCACCAGGAAGTCGGTGACGGGATTGCCGCGGAAGTCGTCGATGCGGAACGAGACCTCACCCGTGGTCTCCGCACTGCGGGGCAGGCGTACGTCGTCGAGCCGGTAGCCGACCTCGGCGGCCGTCGTACCGTCGCCGACGGGCAGCGAGACCTGCTGGCCGTTGGGGTGCGTGTGGCCCCCTGCGGCCTCGGGGTCGTCGGTGCACCCGGTGAGGGCGACGAGGGCGACCGCGGCGGGAAGCGCGGCACGAGCGAGGCGCGGCACGCGGTCATTGTGCCGGGCGGCCCGCTGACCGCTCCCGGGAGGCCCCGGGAGTGATGGCTCAGCCCGCCCAGGCGGCCCACAGCCGGGCGTAGGTGCCACCCAGCGCGACCAGCTCGTCGTGCGAGCCCGCCTCGACGACCCGGCCGGCGTCCATCACCAGGATCCGGTCGGCGTCGCGGGCCTGGCTGAGCCGATGCGCGATGGTCAGCGACGTCCGGTTCCTGGTCACGGCCTCGGCCGCGCGGTCGAGGTCGCGGGCACCCGCTGAGCCGGCTTCGGCCGTGGCCTCGTCGAGCACCGCGACCAGGGGATCGGCGAGCAGCACCCGGGCCAGGGCCAGCTGCTGCGCGAGCGCCGGGGTGAGCGACAGGGCGCCGTCGCCGACCACGGTGTCGAGCCCCTCGGGCAGCGCGTGCACCGCCGCCCCGGCACCGACCTCGCCGAGCACCTGCTCGAGGCGGGCCTCGTCGGCGTCCGGCGCCGCCAGGGTGAGGTTGTCGCGCACCGTGCCCGAGAAGACGTGGACCTCCTGGGTGACCAGCGCGACCGGCGGCCGCTCGCCGAGGTCCAGGTCGTCCAGGTGTACGCCGCCGATCAGCACCGCCCCGCGGGTCGGGTGCAGCCGGCCGGCCACCGCGAGGCCGAGCGTGGACTTGCCGGCGCCGCTCGCGCCGACCACGGCCACCCGCTCGCCGGGCCGGACGTCGAGGTCGATGGTGTCGACCGCGTCCCGGCCGGCGACGTACTCGTGGTGGAGGCCGCGCACCTCGAGTCCCGCGTCGCGCGGCGGCAGCGGGGTTGCCGGCCGCGGACGTGGCGGCAGCAGGGCCAGGCCCGCCAGCCGGGTCAGCGAGGCGCCGGCCGACTGCACCTCGTCGAAGAGCGTCACCAGCGCGCCGATCGGGTTGAACAGCCGGTGGAAGAACAGCGCCGCCGCGGTCACCGCGCCGACGGAGGCCTGGTCGCTGCGGACCAGGACGAACCCGGTGACCATGATCAGCAGCAGGCCGATCAGCTCCGCGCGGTTGTTGCGGCCGAAGAAGCGGGTGAGCAGCCGGAAGACGTCGATCGAGATCTGGGTCGACTTCCACGAGGCCTCTTCGACGAGCACCTGGTGGCGGCCGCCGAGTCCGTACGCGCGGAGCGTGCGGCTGGCGTGCACTCCGGTCAGCAGCGCCTCGGCGCGCTCGCCGTTGGCCTCGCGCTCGCGCCGGTAGTAGGGGGCCGAGCGGGGGAGGTACCAGCGCAGGCTCAGCACGTAGAACGGCACCGCGCCGAGCCCGGCGAGCCCGAGCCTCCAGTCGAGCGCGAACAGGCCGGCGGCCGTGAAGACCACGGCGATCGCCGAGGTCAGCATGATCGGGATGACCTCGGTGAACGACCCGGCGACGATCCGGACGTCGTCGCCCACCCGGGAGAGGAGGTCTCCGGAGCCGGCGGCCTCGAGCTCGGCGCTGTCGAGGTGGATGGCGCGGTCGAGGACCTGCTCGCGCAGGTCGGCCAGCGCGGGCTCGGCCACCTCCGCCAGCAGGCTGATCGACAGCGCGGTGGCCACGCCGCCGACCAGCGCGGCGCCGAGGATCCAGAGGACGGGGATGACGATGTCCTCGCGGGTGCCTCCGCCGTCGACGACGTCGACGATCCGGCCGAGCATCCAGGGCGCGACCAGGCCGGCCAGGCCCTCGATGGAGAACATGAGCAGGCAGGCGGTCAGGGCGAGGGGGCGGCGGACGAGCAGGGTGCGCGCGAGGCCGGCCGCCTCGCGGGCGGTCGAGACCGGCAGGAGGGTCATCGCAGCACCGCCTCGCGGTAGCCGTCGTCGGACACCAGGTCCTCGTGGCGGCCAGTGGCCACCACCTGGCCGTGCCGCAGGTGCACGACGAGGTCGGCCCGGGCCAGGAGCGCCGGGCTGCTGGTGATCACCAGCGTCGTACGTCGGGCGCCGTCGGCGTGCCGGAGGCCGTGCAGCCCGTCGGCGATGCGCTGCTCGGTGACCGCGTCGACGGCGGTGGTGGGGTCGTGCAGCACCAGCACCGGTGGGTCGGCCGCCAGCGCCCGGGCCAGGCCGAGGCGCTGCCGCTGCCCGCCGGACAGGGTGGTGCCGTGGACGGCGACCGGCTCGTCCAGGCCGTGCTCGCTCGTCGTCACGATGTCGACCGCGGCCGACGCCTCGAGCACCGCGGCGACCTGGTCGGCGTCGAGTGCCTCGGTCGGGTCGAGGTTGCTGCGCAGGCTGCCCTCGAAGAGGTCGACGTGGTGGTCGGCGACCAGCAGGTGGCCGCGCGCGTGGTCGATCCTCAGCTCGGTGAGGGGTACGCCGGCCAGGGTCAGGGCACCCGCCTCCGGGGCGGTCTCGCCGCGCAACAGCATCATCAGCGCGGCCGCGTCCGCCGGCTGCTCGCTCATCACCGCGACGAGCCGACCGGGGTCGACGGCGAAGGACAGGTCTGTGAGTGGACCGGACGTCGCACCGTCGACCACGAGTGCCGGCTCACCGTTGGCGTCCCGCTCACCCACGACGACCAGCGGCGGGGTCGCGAGGAACTCGACGATCCGTCGCGCCGACGCCCGCGAGGTCGCGACCTGGGCGACGAGGTAGGCGAGCATGCCCAGCGGCTCGGCAACGAACTGGGCGAGGCCCACCACGGCCACCAGCTCGCCGATCGAGAGGTCGCCGTCCAGCGCCTTCAGGCCGGCGATCAGGGCCACCACGGCCAGGAACCCGACCGAGATCGCGCCCGTGACGCCGTACAGGACGCCCTCCCAGCGGGCAGCCGCGACGCTGGCGCGCGCGGCGTCGTGGCTCTGCTCGCGGTAGCGGCCGATGGCCGTGTCCTCGGCGCCGATCCCCTTGAGCGGGCGGAGTCCGCGGACCAGGTCGGTGGCGCGGCCGGTGGCTCGGCCGAGGCTCTCCTGGCGCACGTGGCTGCGGTGGGCGAGCCGGGGCGCGAGCACCTGGGTGCAGACCAGCACGACGGGGCCGCCGGCCAGCACGACCACGGCGATGAGCGGGTCGATGAACGCCAGCGCCACGCCGCTGACGACGAGCCCGATCAGTGCCGCCGTGGTCATCACGACCTGACGGATGACCCTGCCGACCTGCTCCGCGTCGGAGGTGGCGATCGTCAGCACCTCGCCCGGGAGGCGGTCGGTCCGCGACCCACGCGCCGCCAGCACGTGGGCTGACACCTCCGAACGCAGCGCGTGGCTCTCGACCATCAGCCCGCGGAACGCGAGCCGCGACCCGAACCGGTAGGCGTAGCTGAGCACCGCGAAGTGCACGCACAGCACGACGCCCCACAGCAGCAGCCGGCGTACGTCGCCGGTGGCGATGGCCTGGTCGATCACGACGCCGATCAGCACCGGGACCGCCGCCTCGCACACCTGCCACAGGGTGATGAACCCGATCGCTCCCGCAAGGGCACGGCGCTGGCGGCTCAGGGTGCGGCGGATCAGCGCGCCGGGGGTGGCGGGCGGCACCGGGGACTCGCTCATGCGTCGTTCACGGGCCCAAGGTTAGGCAACCCTTGGTCGCTCCGATGCAGTGCGTCTCACCGGGTGTGTCAGGTCCGCAGGATCTTGTCCATCGACTTGCCCTTGGCGAGCTCGTCGACGAGCTTGTCGAGGTAGCGGATCTTCTGCATGAGCGGATCCTCGACGTCCTGGACGCGGACCCCGCACACCGACCCGGTGATCAGCGAGGCGTTGGCGTTGAGTCGCGCATCGGCGAAGAAGTCCTCGAACGTCGTGCCCTCGGCGAGGTGGCGGCTCAACGCTGCCTGGTCGAACCCGGTGAGCCACCGGATCACCTGGTCCAGCTCGTCGTTCGTGCGGCCCTTCTTCTCCACCTTCGTCACGTAGTGGGGATAGACCGAGGCGAAGCTCGTGGTGAAGATCCTGCTCACGCCTGGAGAGCGTAGTAGGGCCGCACCCGACGCGCAGCAGCTGGACGGCCGTGCACCCCGGCCGTCCAGCTGCCCATCGCGCCTCAGACCGCGGGGTAGTTGTGGTAGCGCGGAATCGTGTGCTGGCAGTACGTCAGCCAGTCCTTGATGTTCTGCGCGTTCCCCTGCAGGTACCACAGGCTCTTGGCCAGGTCTTCGCCCGTGGTCTTGTCGACGACTCCCGTCACTCGACGGCCGCCGTAGACCTGCAGGGACCGCACGGAGCCGAGCGTCTGCTGCCCGAAGATGCCGTCGACGTTGCCCGCGGGAACCACGCGCCCGCCACTCGTCCAGGCCAGGTAGTTCAAACCCTGCTGGAGGCACACGACGCTCCAGTTGCGGTCGCCGTACCGGATGGTGCTCGGCGCGGCCGTCTGGGCGGCCGTGGCCGTCCTCTGCTCGCTGCCGGCGGCGGTCGCCGGGCCCACGCCGGCGGCGACCAGACCCGCCGTCATCACCAGCCCGGTCAGGATCGCGCCCGCTCGTTGTCCGATGGTCCCCATGATCAGCTCCTCGAGTGTTGTGGTTCGCCTGCTTTGGCAAACCACTCCTTCCCGAGGGCCATCCGGGTCGAACCGGCGAAACATTACGGCGAAGTGACGTGCCCGGAGGACGCCCTCCCCGGTTCGCGGCGCTGCGGCTGGGGTCGGTTGCGATCCCCGGCTGGCCGGGGGTTCTGTCACTTGTCGTGGGTTGCAACCCCCGACAAGTGACAGAAGTGCCTCCCGCACGTGACGCGTGTGACGGATGGGCCACCCCAACGGCCGCGCTACGTCGGCACCGGGTCAGGACAGGCCGAGGATGGTCCCGTCGTCGGCCAGGTCGATCCGCGACGCGGAGGGGGAGCTCGGCAGTCCGGGCATGGTCATCATGTCGCCGCAGACGACGACGACGAAGCCCGCGCCCGCGGACAGCCGCACCTCGCGGACGTGGAGCTCGTGCCCGGTCGGAGCGCCGAGCGACTTGGGATCGGTGGAGAAGGAGTACTGCGTCTTCGCGACGCACACCGGCAGCGCGCCGTACCCGTCCTTCTCGACGCGCAGGAGCCGGCGCCGGGCCCGCGCGTCCCACGTCACCAGGGACGCGCCGTACAGCCGGGTCGCGATCGCCTCGACCTTCTCGGTCAGCGACAGCTCGTCGTCGTAGGTGAACGAGAAGGAGTACGGCGACGGCTCGTCGAGGGCCTGCAGCACGCCCTTCGCCAGGTCGTGGGCGCCCATCCCGCCGTCGACGAAGTGCGTGGCCGGGAACGCCCGCACCCCTTCGGCCGCCACGAGCTCGACGACCTTGGCCACCTCGGCCTCGGTGTCGGTCGCGAACCGGTTGACGGCGACGACGCACGGGATGCCGTACACCTCGCGGACGTTCTTCAGGTGCCGGCGCAGGTTCACCATCCCGGCCTCGATCGCGCCGACGTCCTCGGTCCCGAGGTCGGCGAGGGCCACGCCGCCGTGGTACTTCAGGGCGCGCACCGTCGCGACGACCACGGCGACGTCGGGACGCAGGCCGGACTTGCGGCACTTGATGTCGACGAACTTCTCCGCACCCAGGTCGGCCCCGAAGCCTGCCTCTGTGATGACCAGGTCGGCCAGCCGCAGTCCGGCCCGGGTCGCCATGACCGAGCTGCAGCCGTGGGCGATGTTCGCGAACGGGCCACCGTGCACGAACGCCGGTGCGCCCTCGAGGGTCTGCACCAGGTTCGGGGCGAGCGCGTCGCGGAGCAGCGCGGCCATCGCGCCGTCGGCGCCGAGCTCGCGTGCGGTGACGGGCTTCATCGCCCGGGTGTAGCCGATGACGATGTCGCCGATCCGTCGCTTCAGGTCCGCCCAGGACTCGGTCAGGCAGAAGATCGCCATCAGCTCCGACGCGACGACGATGTCGAAGCCGTCCTCGCGCGGGAAGCCGTTCGCGTGCCCGCCCATGCGCGACGACGACCTCGCGCAGCGCGCGGTCGTTCATGTCGAGCACGCGCTTCCAGGTCACGCTGCGGACGTCGATGTCCAGCTCGTTGCCGTGGTGGACGTGGTTGTCGATCAGGGCGGCCAGCAGGTTGTTGGCGGCCGCGATCGCCGCGAAGTCACCGGTGAAGTGCAGGTTGATGTCGGTCATGGGCACGACCTGGCTGTAGCCGCCGCCGGCCGCGCCGCCCTTCATGCCGAACACCGGCCCCATGGACGGCTCGCGCAGGCAGGCGACCGTCCGGTGCCCCAGCCCGTGCAGCGCGTCCGTCAGGCCGACCGTGGTCGTCGTCTTGCCCTCGCCGGGAGGCGTCGGGGACAGCGCCGTGATCAGCACCAGTCGTCCCAGCGGCCGGTCGGCGAGCGACGCCAGGTAGGTCAGGTCGACCTTGGCCTTGTAGTGGCCGTACGGCACCAGGTGCCGTTCGTCGATCCCGAGCGTCTCCGCCGCTACGTCCCTGATCGGGCGCAGCGTGGCGGCGTTGGCGATCTCGATGTCCGACAGCACAGTCAGGCCCTCCCTCGGTCAGCCCCCAAGGGTGCACGGTAGCCGAGCGTGGCTAGCGAAGGTCGAGGAACGCGGTGGTCATCCCGCGGGTTCGTTCGGCTCGTCCTGCGACGGTCCCGGGAGCTCTTCCATCTCGTCGGTGTCGGGGTTGGCGGACACGTCCTCGGCCGGTACGGCGTCGTCGTCCTCCGGCACGGTCGGCTCCTTGCCCTCGAGAGCCTCCACGGCCTCGGTGGGATGCGCCTGGGGGTCGGCGGGCATCTCCGGGCGGTCCTCAGGGGTACCGCTGTCGTCACTGTCGCTGGTGGTCGACACGTTGTCTCTCCCTGTCTCGACGAGGCGGTCGGTTCGAGCATGGCAGCAGCGGCGCGAGGACGAATCGGCGCCCCGGTGCCGGCGTACGGCGGTTGCCGTTCGGAGACAGTTCGGTGTCGGATGTACATGAGTCCTCCGCACTTGGGCACCATGGGTGCTGTGAACGACGCCCGCGCAGGTCATCGGACCTCGGTCGTCCTGGTCGACGACTCGCAGGAGGTCCGGGCGCTCGTCCGACGACGGCTCGAGTCGTCCGGGATGTTCGAGGTCGTCGCGGAAGGCGGCGACGGCGACGAGGCGATCGGCCTGGTGTACCGCCACGAGCCGGAGCTGCTGCTGCTCGACACGTCGATGCCGACCATGGACGGCATCGAGGCTCTGCCCGCGATCCTCGCCCTGTGCCCGGAGACCGCGGTCGTGATGTTCACCGGGTTCGAGGACATCGGCCTTGCCGCGCGGGCTCGCGAGCTCGGCGCCGCCGACTTCGTCGAGAAGTCCATCCAGCTCGAGGAGCTTCCCGAGCGCCTGATGCGGGGGCTGGCCCACAAGCCGAGCGTCCCCGCAGACGAGCCGCAGTCCGGTGGACGCCCCGACGAACAGTGACCAGGACGCCGTCTCCGACGAACAGGCAGTGCTCAACGAGCACATCGCCCAGTTCCGCGAGCTGTTCGACCAGGCGGCGATCGGGATGGCGACGATGACCGCAACCGGCACCATCGTCCGCGCCAACCAGGCCCTCGCCGAGCTGATGTCATGTGCGCCGTACGACCTGGTCGGAGTCGACTACGGCCGGTTGACCGATGGCCGAGGCGAGCAGCTGGACCGCGGACTCGAGGCGCTCACCTCCTCCGGTGAGGACCTGGTCACGTTCGAGCATCCGGCGCCGATCCGGCCCAGCGAGGACTTCGCGCGGACCCTGCGGGTCACGCTCGCTCCCATCCGGGACACGCAGGGGCAGGTGCTCTACGTCTTCGCGCAGGCCCAGGACATCAGCGCCCAGCGCGCGGCCGAGGGTGAGCTCCGGCGCAGCGAGGAGACCTTCCGCCTCCTGATCGGGGCCGTGGGGGAGTACGCCATCTTCATGCTCGACGTCGACGGGTGCGTGATCAACTGGAACTCCGGCGCCCAGCGGATCAAGGGGTACGCCGCGCCCGAGATCGTCGGCCAGTCCTTCCGCGTCTTCTACCCACCCGAGGACCAGGCGAGCGGGCATCCCGAGCACAACCTCGCCATCGCTCTGCGCGAGGGCGTGTACGCCGAGGAGGGCTGGCGCGTGCGCAAGGACGGGAGCCGGTTCTGGGCGAGCGTCGCGATCAGTCCCGTGTACGACGACGAGGGGGGCCACATCGGGTTCGCCAAGGTCACCCGTGACCAGACGGAGCAGCGCGCGCACGAGGAGGAGCGCAGGAACTCCGTCGCCCAGCAGGCTCACCTGCTGGCCGTCACCGCCCACGAGCTGCGCACCCCCACGGCCGTGATCGACGGCTCCGCGGGCGCACTGCGGGAGTCGTGGGACGAGATGCCGGTCGCCGAGCGCGACGAGCTGCTGACCGGGATCCGCAGCAGCGCCCACCGCCTGCGTCGTCTCGTGTCGGACCTGAGTACGGCCTCGCGGCTGCACGACGAGTCCCTCCAGCTTCTGGCTCGAGGACGTGTCGCTCGCCGACACCCTGCGTGGCGCAGCGGCCCGCAGGCGAGTGGCCGACCCCGACGTCCGGATCGATGTCGACGTTCCGCGTGACGTCACGCTCCGCGCCGACGCGCTGCGGCTGGCGCAAGCCCTCGACAACCTGCTGGACAACGCGATCCGCCACGGAGCGCCACCGATCACGCTGTCCGCCGCCGTGGACGGCGATGTCCGCATCCGCTGCCTCGACTCGGGCTCCGGCGTCCCCACCGACCTGGTTCCGCGCCTGTTCGAGCGCTTCGCCATCGGCGGCACCGCCGGCGGCACCGGCCTCGGGCTCTATCTCGTGCGCGAGATCGCCCGCGGCCACGGTGGCGAGGCCGAGTACCACCCGCCAGGCCCCGGACGGCCGACCGAGTTCGAGATCAGCCTGCAGCCCGGTTGACCCCGGGCAGGAGCGCCCGGTCCAGGAAACCCATCACCCGGCGTTCGTACTCCTCGGGATGCGTGGTGATGCCCTCGATGTGCGGGGCGTCGATCTCCCAGATCTCGGCGCTTGGGGCCGGCCAGCCGGTGGAGCATCGGGTTCATGGTCTCGATGTTGCCGCCGTCCGGCGCCCAGATGAACAGCGCCGGGACGCGGTGCGATCCTGCGGGACGAGCTCGGTGAGCCGGGGCGGTGGCATGGTGTCCGAGAAGACAGCGGCCGCCCCCGTCTGGAGCGCCAAGGCGGGCAGGATCGGCCAGACTCTCGCTCAGCGGGTGGTCCTGCAGCTGCTCCTTCATGCTCCGGGCGCCGGCGCCCTCCGAGACCACCGCGGCCAGGCGCTCGTCCTCGCGCGGCCGCCTGGAGCATCAGCTCCCCGCCGACGGAGAGGCCGAGCCCGCCGATCCGGTCCGGGTCGACGTCGGGCCGCGACTCGAGGAAGTCGATGCGCCGCGAAGATGTCGCGCTCGCCGCCCCAGCCGAACATGTTGCCCGCTCCCTCGCTGGCGCCCTCGCCGCGCCGGTCGAACAGGAGTACGCCGTACCCGTGCTCGACGAGCATCCGGGCGTGGTGCTGTGAGCGCTTGCGGCCCGGGAAGACGATGACGGCGGCGCCGTTCCGCGAGGGCACGTACCAGCCCTCGAGCTCGAGGCCGTCGCTGGTCGTGAGCGTCACGTCCTCGTACGCCGCGCCGAGGTCAGCGGCCGGGACCTCCGCCCGGGCGGCGTGTGTCGCCAGGTACGCCCAGCCGAGCGGGGGCACCGTCTGGTAGACGACCACGATGGCGACCGCACCGATCAGGACCCGCCGACCGTAGCGCCAGACGTGGTTCGGCGTGTTGCGCCGCGAGCGCCAGAGCCGCCACGCGCCCAACCCGACCAGGACCGCACCGGCCGGGATGGACACCAGCCCGGTGAAGTCGTCGCCGGACGGCCCGACCGCCACCGTGTAGTACCCGGCCTCCACGGCGCCGAAGATGCAGACCACAGAGGCCGACGAAGATGGCGATCGCCGCGGCGGCTCCGGCGCGGACCCGCGGGTACGCCCACGCCGCCAGCAGGATCGGAGCAAGCGTGGCCAACCCGCTCACGAGGTGGTCCGCCGCGGTCGTACCCGCCGGCGGCTGGAGGAAGCTGTCGTCCACCACGTGCAGGGCGACCAGCCCGATGGCGACCCGGAAGACGAGTGTCGAGCGGGCCGGGCCGGGCTTGTTCGTGGTGGTGGGGGACGGAATGAGCGCGAGCGAAGACGTCATGAGTCGACGCTAGGGATCACTCGCCTTGTCGCACGATGATGCTGGCCGTACGCCGAGCGGTGCTGGCCCGACGTCGGCGTGCGGCCATCCCCAGTCTCATCCAGATTGGGTGAGGCCTCGGCGTCGGCGTACCGACATCGTGGTGAGTGCCGGTCTCGGACCTCCGCCACGGAAAGAACACGATGAGCAACGACCGTCATGCACGCACCATGCTGCCGATCCCCGACCGTCCCGCCACCGGACTCACGACGTACGACGCCAAGGACCCCGACACCCACTTCCCGCCGATCGAGCCGCTGCTGCCGCCTCCCGGCGCGCCGAACGTGCTGGTCATCCTGCTCGACGACGTCGGCTTCGGGGCGTCCAGCGCCTTCGGCGGCCCGTGCCACACGCCCACCGCGGAGCGGCTGGCGGGCGGAGGCCTGCGGTACAACCGCTTCCACACCACCGCGCTGTGCGCCCCGACCCGGCAGGCGATGCTCACCGGGCGAAACCACCACTCGGTGGGCATGGGCAGCATCACCGAGACCGCGACCTCGGCGCCCGGCAACAGCTCGCTGCGGCCCAACACGAAGGCCCCGCTGCCGATGACGCTGAAGCTCAACGGCTACTCGACGGCGCAGTTCGGCAAGTGCCACGAGGTGCCGGTGTGGCAGACCTCGCCGATGGGCCCGTTCGACGCCTGGCCGTCCGGCGGGGGAGGGTTCGAGCACTTCTACGGCTTCATCGGTGGTGAGAACAACCAGTGGGAGCCGGCTCTGTACGACGGGACCACGCCGGTCGAGCCGCCCGCGACGGCCGAGGAGGGCTACCACCTCACCGACGACCTCACCGACCACTGCACGAGCTGGATGCGCCAGCAGAAGGCGCTGATGCCCGATCGGCCCTTCTTCGTCTACTACGCACCGGGTGCGACGCACGCCCCGCACCACGTCGCCGACGAGTGGATCGCGAAGTACGAGGGCGAGTTCTCCCACGGCTGGGACGAGCAGCGGGAGCGCACGTTCGCCCGGCAGAAGGAGCTCGGCGTGGTCCCGGCCGATGCGGAGCTCACGCCCCGCAACGACCTGATCACCGCCTGGGACGACATGCCCGAGGAGCTCAAGCCCGTGCTGGCTCGTCAGATGGAGGTCTACGCCGGGTTCCTCGAGCACACCGACCACTGCGTGGGCCGGCTGATCGACACCCTCGAGGACCTGGGCGTCCTCGACGACACGATCGTCTACTACATCATCGGCGACAACGGGGCGTCGGCCGAGGGCACGATGAACGGTGCGTTCAACGAGATGGCCAACTTCAACGGCATGGCCGACCTCGAGACGCCCGAGTTCATGCTGAGCAAGATGGACGAGTTCGGCTCGCCGAGCTCCTACAACCACTACTCGGTCGGCTGGGCGTGGGCGATGAACGCGCCGTTCCAGTGGACCAAGCAGGTGGCGTCCCACTGGGGTGGCACCCGCAACGGGACCATCGTGCACTGGCCCAACGGGATCGCCGAGAAGGGCGGCGTCCGCGAGCAGTTCACGCACGTCATCGACCTCGCGCCGACCGTCCTCGAGGCGGCCGGGCTCCCCGAACCGCTCATGGTCAACGGCGTCCAGCAGGCGCCGATCGAGGGCACCAGCATGGTCTACACGTTCGGCGACGCCGCCGCGCCCGAACGGCACGACCTCCAGTACTTCGAGATGTTCGGCAACCGCGGGATCTACCACCGCGGCTGGAGTGCCGTCACGAAGCACAAGACGCCGTGGCTGATCGTCGACCCGGACATGAAGGGCTTCGAGGAGGACCACTGGGAGCTGTACGACGGCACCGCCGACTTCAGTCAGGCCCGGGACCTGGCCACCGAGCATCCGGACATGCTGGAGAAGCTCCAGCGGCTCTGGCTGATCGAGGCGACCAAGTACAACGTGCTGCCCCTCGACGACCGCAGCGGGGAGCGGCTCAACCCCGACCTGGCCGGCCGACCGACGCTGATCCGAGGGGACTCGCAGCTGTTCTTCGCGGGGATGGGGCGGCTGTCCGAGAACAGCGTGGTGAACATCAAGAACAAGTCGTTCTCGGTGACGGCCGAGGTCGACGTACCGGCCGGTGGCCTCGACGGCGTGGTCATCGCCCAGGGCGGCCGGTTCGGCGGCTGGAGCATCTACTTCGTCGCAGGGCGAGCCAGGTTCCACTACAACGTGCTCGGCATCCACGGGTTCAGCGCCGAGGCGGACGACCCGATCCCGGAGGGCACCCACCAGGTCCGGATGGAGTTCGCGTACGACGGTGGTGGTCTCGCCAAGGGCGGGGACGTCACCCTCTTCTACGACGGTGCGGAAGCCGGACGCGGCCGGGTGGAGCTCACGCAGCCGATGGTCTTCTCGGCCGACGAGACGACCGACATCGGCTACGAGTCGGGCACGACGGTGTCACCCGACTACACCGCCGCCACCAGTCGGTTCACCGGCCGGATCAACTGGGTCCAGCTCGACGCCGGCGCCGACGACAACGACCACTTCATCGACCCCGAGGAGCGCCTGCGCGTCGCCCTGTCCCGCCAGTAGGTCCTATCCGGCGCCTCGGACGACGCAGCGGAACCCGAGGTGGCTGGTGGACGTGTCCGCCGTCTGCGCCTGCCGCGCCGCCGGCCGGTAGCGCAGGCAGTAGCTGGGCGCGCACAGGTGGGAGCCGCCCTTGATGACCAGGCTGGCCGGGGAGGCCGGCGTGGGACGAGCGGGGCCGCAGCACGGTCGTGCTGCGGCCTCCGGGTCGGGCGCGGGCGTCGGTCCGTGGTCGGCGGTGAACGCGTCAGCGGTCCACTCCCAGACGTTGCCGCACACGTCGACGAGGCCGTACCCGTTCGCCGGGAACGACCCGATCGGCGAGGTGCGGTCGAACCCGTGGGCGCGCAGGTTCTCGTGGGGGAACCGCCCGTGCCAGGTGTTGGCCATGATCCGGCCCTTCACGGTCGGCTCGTCGCCCCACGCGTACGTCGCGGCGTCGAGGCCGCCGCGCGCGGCGTACTCCCACTCGGGCTCGGTGGGCAGGGCCTTGCCGGCCCACGCCGCGTACGCCGCGGCGTCGGCATGGCTCACGTGCACCACGGGGTGGCGTTCCCGGCCGTGCAGGGTGGAGCCGGGACCCTCCGGATGCCGCCACTGGGCGCCCGGCACCCACGACCACCACGCGCGGTAGTCGTCCAGGGGCACCGGACCGGCCGTCGGGGTGAACACCAGCGACCCGGGCACCAGCTGGTCGTCGGACGCGTCCGGAAACGCCGCAGCGTCCGGCGCGACCTCGGCGGTGGTGACATGCCCGGTGTCCTTGACGAAGCGCCGGAACTCGGCGTTCGTGACCGGGTGGTGGTCGACCCAGAGCCCGGTCACCTCGCGTCGACCGACCGGACGTTCCTCGGGGTAGAAGTCCTCGCTCCCCATCAGGAACTCACCATCCGGCACCCACACCATGTGCTTCGGTCCGGTCATCGTGGTCACCTGCCTCATAGCGCGGGGAGCCCGAGGGCGTCGCGCACGACGCCCTCGAGCCGATCGCCGCGGTCGTGGGTGCCGATGTGGCCGGTGAGGAACGCCACGGCGTACTGACCGCGTTCGCTCCACCAGCCGAAGCTGCCGCCGGTGCCGCCCATCCCGTAGCCGTCGTCGTCGACGGCGACGCCGCCCACGCTCCACTCGCGCTCGTCGTCGCCGATCACCAGGTCGCGCTCGACTCCGCCGCCGCGGGCCAGCTCCGCCACGAGCGAGGGCCCGACCAGGCGCCCGTGCGCCAGCGCGACGTAGAAGCCGGCGACCGCACGTGCGGTGCCGTGGCCGTTGACAGCCGGGATCTCGGCTCGGCGCCACCGCTCGCCGTTGACGACCCGAGGGTCCCGCGCTCCCGGCGGGTTCTCGATCGCGCGGCGGTACAGGTCCGGATACCCCTCCTGGGAGGCGGTGAACTCCTCGTCGAACCCGGTCAGGTCCGCGACCCGGGCGAGCTCGGCGTCCTCGAGCCCGATGTGGAAGTCCAGGTCGTGCGGGCCGCAGATCTCCTCGCGGAGGAACCGCCCCAGCGTGCGACCGTCCACCGCGCGCACCACCTGGCCGAGCAGGTGGCCGTAGAACAGGGCGGACTCGCCCTGCGCGGTGCCCGGCGTCCAGCTCGGTTCCTGACGGGCGAGCAGGGAGCACATCAGGTCCCAGTCGTAGAACGCCTCCTCAGGCGCCTCCGCGTCGATGGCGACGATGCCCGCACGGTGGGACAGCGCGTCGCGGACCGTGGCCGCAGCCTGCAGCTCCGGCCAGTAGCGCTGCATCGGCGCGTCGAGGTCGACCAGTCCCATGTCGACCAGCTTCAGCACGCACACGGCGGCGAACGGCTTGGTCACCGAGTACGGCATCACCAGCGTGTCCTGACGCCACGGGCGGCGGTGTCCGGCATCGGCGTGACCGCCCCACAGGTCGACCACCCAGTCGCCCTCGTGCCAGACCGCGAACGAGGCGCCGGTGCCGGGCTGACCGGCGAGCACGTCGGCGAAGACGTCGCGCACGCCGGTGAACGCCGCAGCGACAGACCCCTGCACCTCCACGCCTCGGCTCCTCCCAGCCCGTCGTTGAGCAGACGATGCCGTGCCCGACCTCGCAGGGCAAGCGACAAGTCAGCGGACACCCTTGACCGGCAGGATTGCCGCGGCGCCGGCGATCGCGCAGGCGCCGGCCGCCGCGAACAGCACCCGATAGCTGCCGTCACCGAGGGCGAGGATCGCGGGCGCGATGCCGGGGGCGAGGGAGAACGGGAGTGCGCCGGCGATGTTGAGGACGCCCAGGTCCTTGCCCGCGTGGTCGGGGTCGGGCAGTACGTCGACCACCAGGGCGAGGTCGACGGCCATGTACATGCCGAATCCCAGGCCACCGATGGCCATGCCGACGAGGTAGGTGTCGGCGTCGGTGGCGCCGGCGATCACGAAGAGCGCGACACCGTAGATGACCGCAGCGAGCAGCACGAACGGCTTGCGCCTGCCCAGGCGGTCCGAGAGCTTGCCGGTGAGCAGGGCCGTGGTGATGAGCGCGGCGGACTGCGCCAGGGTGCCGAGGTAGATCTGGTGGGGGACCTGCTTCTCACTCGTGCCGATCTGCTCGAGGAGGTAGTAGGCCTGGTAGGTGACCAGGAAGGCGTAGGCCATGACCAGCAGGAACCGGCTGGCGAAGGCCCAGGCGAAGTCGGGGCTGGTGCGTGGGTCGACGTAGAACGTCGCGAGGAACTCGCGCATCGACCAGGGGTCCTTGTGCGCGGGATCCAGCCGGCGGTCGTCGAGCCGGGCTGCGAACACCAGGACGAAGAAGCCACCGGCCGCGCACGGGACCAGCAGCATGGTGAGCTCGTCCTGGTCGAACAGCTGCACCAGGAACGTGCCCGCGACGGACGCGACCGGCAGGCAGATGGCCAGGATCCCGGAGACGACTCCGCGTTGCCGCGTCGGCACCTGGTCGGGCATCACGGCGGTCAGCGCGGCGAGCAGGGCGTTGAAGAACACCTGGGCGATGCACCAGCCGAGAAGGACGACCGCGATGTTGGGGGCGACGGCGACGGTCAGGATGCCCAGGCAGCCGCAGGCGAGGCCGACCAGCATCCAGGGCCTGCGCATGCCCCACCGTGAGGTGGTGCGGTCGCTGAGCCTGCCGAAGAACGGATTGGCGACCATCGCCAGCAGGGAGCCGATGCTCGTGACCAGCGCCAGCCGGCCGGGGGCCTGGTCGATCCCGACGAGTGCGTTGACCTTGAGGGCAAGAGAGACGAGCAGCGGCGCGAGAAGCAGCAGCGCGGCTCCGGCGTAGGCGAGCATGTACAGCGCGATGAAGCCCCACCCGACCTGTGCGGGCGGGGGCGGTACCGGGGCCGACGTTCCGCCGGCCTGGCCACCTCCCCGGGGTTCCGGCTGCTGCGCCACGTCCCCCACCATGGCTCAGCGGGTGCTGTCGGGCGGGACTTTCGGACAACAAGCTGACACGGGCTCGTGCCTGCAAGGGTCGTCCGGCGCTATACCAGCGACAACGTCTGTTGCTGTTTCCGGGGCGTGGACGTGCAATGGGCGGGTGAGCAGAGACGCGACCACGATCGGCGCGGCTCTCGACGGGGTGGCCACGAGGCTGCGCCGGGTCCGAGAGCAGCGTGGGTTCACGTTGACCGAGATGGCCGAACGCACCGGGCGACCGGGTGAACGGATGCACGTCCGTGCGGGCGACGGCCAGGAGTAGTCAGTGCGCATCGCGTCCAGCAGACGGTCGCTGCCGTGAGCACCCTCGTGGTCGAGACCAAGCTGTTCCTCCCCAGACGGCGCTCGGACCTGGTGGCGAGGCCACGGCTGAGCGAGCACCTCGCCCGTGGCCTCGGTGGGGGCGGTGGGCGCCTGGTCCTGGTCTCGGCGCCGGCAGGCTTCGGCAAGACCACGCTCCTCGGCTCCTGGCTGACGGCACCAGGCATGGAGGCGCGCAACGTGGCGTGGCTCTCCCTCGACTCAACCGAGCGTGCCGCACCCGCGTTCTGGACGTACGTCGTCACCGCGTTGGACCGCGTCGTACCCGGCGTCGGCACCCGTGTCCTCGGCCTGCTCCAGACGGGTCGCGAGCCTTCCGAGGACATGCTGGCGGAGCTCCTCAACGAGCTCAGCGTGCTGCCCGACGAGGTGACGTTGGTCCTCGACGACTACCACCTCGTCGACGGCCCAGCGATCCGGTCCGGGATGACGTTCCTGGTCGACCACCTGCCGCCGCAGATGTGCCTGGTCATCAGCACCCGCGCCGACCCGGCGCTGCCGCTGTCTCGTCTGCGAGCGCGAGGTGAGCTCACCGAGCTCCGCGCCGCCGACCTGCGCTTCACCAGGGACGAGGCGGCCGCCTACCTCAACGACTCCGCTCATCTGCAGCTGGCGGCCGACGACGTCGCCGCACTCGAGCAGCGCACCGAGGGTTGGGTGGCCGCCCTGCAGCTGGCGGCACTGTCGCTCCGGGGCCGTGACGACGCGCAGGCCTTCATCGCCGGGTTCGCCGGCGACGACCGGTTCGTCGTCGACTACCTCGTCGAAGAGGTCCTCGACCGGCAGCCGAGCGAGGTGCGGCGGTTCCTGCTCCTGACGTCCGTCCTGGACCGGCTCAGCGGCACCGTCTGCGACGCCGTGACCGGAGAGTCGACCGGCAGCGCGATGCTCGAGAGGCTGGACCGAGCCAACCTGTTCCTGGTGCCCCTCGACGACCGGCGGCGCTGGTACCGCTACCACCACCTGTTCGGCGACCTGCTCCGCTCGCGCCTGCCCGACGAGCACGCCGACGTCGCGGAGCTGCACCGACGCGCCAGCACCTGGCATGACGAGAACGGCGATTCGGTGGCTGCGGTGCGCCACGCGCTGGCCGCAGACGACCTGGACCGGGCAGCAGACCTGGTGGAGCTGGCGGTTCCCGAGCTACGCAGGAACCGGCAGGAGGCAACGCTGCGGCAGTGGATCGATCAGCTGCCCGACAGCCTGGTCGAGCGGCGGCCGGTCCTGGCCATGGGTTTCGTCGGCGCCCTGATGGCCAACAACGAGTTCGATGACGTCGAGCGCCGGCTGGCCCACCTCGAGCAGACGCTGAAGCGCCGGGAGCCCGGTGCCCCGGAGCTGGTCGTGCTCGACGAAACCGAACGGTCGCGACTGCCGGGCGGCGTCGAGCTCTACCGGGCCGCGCTGGCGCTCCTCGGCGGCGACCCTGCCGCCACCCTGGATCACGCCCGGCTGGCCGTCGACCTGGCACCCGCGCAGGACGACCTGACCCGTGCCTCGGCCGCCGCCCTCGTCGGCCTCGCGTCGTGGACGACCGGCGACCTCGAGGGGGCCCACCACGGCTACACCGAAGCCGCCGATGGCCTGCGCCGCCTGGGACACCTGTCGGACGTACTGGGGTGCACGATCACGCTTGCCGACATCGAGGCGACGCAGGGCAGACTTCGGCAGGCACAGCGGACGTACGAAAGCGCCCTCGATCTCGCCGCCGCAGAGCCCGGGATGCGCGGAGTCCGCGACATGCACACCGGATTGGCCCAGATCGCGGTGGAGCGCAACGACCTGCTGGGAGCCACCGAGCACCTGGGGCGCGCCGACCAGCTCGGTGAAGCGGGCGGCCTGCCGCAGGACCCCTGGCGCTGGCGAGTTGCGATGGCACTGCTCCGTGATGCCGAGGGAGACCACGCGAGCGCGCTGGCGCTGCTCGCGGAGGCGGACCGGGTCTACGTGGGCGACTTCTTGCCGAACGTGCAGCCCGTCTCGGCCATGCGTGCGCGGATGCTGGCTGAGCAGGGCGACGTACCCGCAGCGCTGGACTGGGCGCGCCAGGTCGGCGTTGGCGCTGACGACGAGGTCTCGTACCTGCGGGAGTACGAACACGTGACGCTCGCGCGAGCGCTGCTCGCCCAGCACGCAGCCGACGGGTCGCGGCCGGCCCTGGTCGACGCGGTCGGACTGCTCGAGAGGCTGTTGACAGCAGCCGACGACGGTGGTCGACAGGGGACCGTCATGGAGGTCCTGTCCCTGCTCGCGCTCGCACGCCACGCGGCAGCGGACGGCGACTCGGCGCTCGACGCGTTGGAGCACGCGCTGCGCCTGGCCGAACCGGAGGGCTACGTCCGGACCATCGCCGGCGTGGGTGGCCAGATGGCCGCCCTGCTCGAGAGCGTCGTGCGGCGTCGACCCGACTGGGCCTTCGCGCGGCGCCTTCTCGAGGTCACGGGCAGGTCGGGACCGACCCTCACCCAGGATCGGTTGGTCGACTCGCTCACCGGACGCGAGCGGGACGTGCTGCGGCTGCTCGCCAGCGACCTCGACGGGCCCGCCATTGCCCGCGAGCTCGTGCTGTCGCTCAACACGGTGCGGACCCACACCAAGAACATCTACGCGAAGCTCGGCGTCACCAACCGCCGCGCCGCGGTCACGCGGGCCCATCAGCTGAGCCTGCTGTCTCGGACCGAGCGACCGCCCGGCTGAAGTTCACCACCGATCTCACCACACGATGTGATCCGGGCTCACCACATCGGCTCCTAGCTTGCGGACAACAAGACGGCCCGCCCCCCGGGGTGGAACCCGTCAGGTCCGACAAGAGGAGCAACCCGTGACCAGCACAGCCACCGGCCGGCCGCAGGAGAGCAGCTGGTACGAGATCCGTCTCCAGGGGCGCCTCGAGCAGCGGTGGTCGGTGTGGTTCGACGGGCTCACCCTCACGAACGAGGACGACGGCACCACCACCCTCCGAGGCCCTGTCGTGGACCAGGCCGCCCTGCACGGGCAGCTGCAACGGCTTCGGGACCTCGGTCTTCCCCTCATCTCGGTCACCCGGGTCGAACCCGACCAACACTCAGGAGACAAGTCATGACCACGACCGCACGACCCACACCCACCCGCGTCGCAGCCGACCCGACTCGCAACCACGCCCGCGCCGCCGGCATCTTCTACCTGCTCACCTTCGCCGCATCGCTGCCCGCGTTCGTCCTCATCGGGAACGCGGTGAGCCCCGACCTCACCGTCGCGTCAGGGCACGACAACGGACTCCTGGCCTCGGGGTTCCTCGACTTCGTGAACGCCGTGGCCGGCGTCGGCTCCGCCGTCGCCCTGTACCCGGTGGTCAAGAGGCAGAGCCAGGCGATGGCGCTCGGTCTGGTCATGTCCCGGATGCTGGAGGCCGCGATCATCATGGCCGGCGTCGTGAGCCTCCTGGCCGTGGTCACGATGCGCCAGGACGTCGCCGGTGCGGACCCGGCGATCGACCAGGCCCTCATCGCAGTCCGCAACTGGACGTTCCTGTTCGGGCCCGGGTTCATGGCCAGCATCAACGCCGTACTGCTCGGCACCCTGCTGTACAGGTCCGGCCTCGTCCCGCGCCTCATCCCCGCCATGGGTCTGGTCGGCGCCCCGCTGCTGTTCGCCGCGAACTTCGCGACCCTGTTCGGCCACAACGAGCAGGCCTCCGGCATCACGATGCTCGCCACGCTCCCCATCGCCGCATGGGAGCTCTCGGTCGGCACCTGGCTGCTGGTCAAGGGGTTCAAGCCCTCTCCCGTCACGGCAGGCCTCACCAAGGTCGACTGACGAACTCAGCGCAACCCGGCAAGCGATGTGGCCCACCGTCCGTGCGGTGGGCCACATCGTCGCTGCGCCGCCGCCACGGCGGCTCGCGTCGACGCCGGAGTGGCTAGCGTGCGGCCTGCAGGATCAGGTTGGTCACGATGTCGGGGTGGCTGATCATCGCGACGTGGGAGGACCGGATCTCCACGGTGTGGGCGCCGGCGCGCTCGGCCATGAACCGTTCTGCGACGGGCGGGATGGTGTTGTCGTTCCGCGCCACCAGGTACCAGGACTCGATGTCCTCCCACGCAGGCGGGCCGGAGGGTTCGCCGAGGGTGGGGAGCGCCGCGGGGCGCTGGCTGGCGGCCATCACGGCGGTCTCCTTCCTGGGGACGTCCTGGGCGAAGAGGCGCCGGAACTCGACCGGGTCGATGTAGCCGTCGAGGTCGGTGGGACCGGGGCCGAACGGCCGGAACTGGATGTGCTCGACCAGGTCGTTGTGACCGCCGGCGAGGCCGCTCGCCTGCTCGACGGTCTCGCCTTCTGCGGGGGCGAACGCGGCGATGTAGACCAGGGCCTTCACGTTCGGGTTGTCCTTGGCCGCGTTGGTGATGGAGACACCGCCGTACGAGTGGCCGACCAGGACGATCGGTCCGGGGATCGTGGCCAGGAACGTCTCGAGGTACGCCGCGTCGCTGGAGACGCCGCGCAGGGGGTTGGCGGGGGCGTAGACGGTGTAGCCGCGAGCCTGGAGCCGGGTGATGACCCCGCTCCAGCCGGAGGCGTCGGCGAACGCGCCGTGGACGAGGACGACGGTGGGCTTGGTGCCGGACTTGTCGGCAGCGGCGGCAACCGCGGTGGCAGCGGTCTTCGCGGGATTCGCCGCGGACGCGCCCGCGGCTCCGGACGGCTGGCTGCCGGCGACGGCGAACAGGCCGGCCAGCAGGACGCAGACGCCGGCGAGCGCGCTGATCGGCCTGCGGGAGCTGGTGGTCGAGGTGGGAGCGGTCATGTCATCGTTCCTTCGATCTCTAGGGGTCCGGGCCTCAGGCGGCGTTGGGGCCGTACTTGCGGATGAAGTCCAGGGCCGTCTGGGCGACCTCGGTCCAGCCGTGGTCGATGGTCAGCGAGTGTCCGCGGTCGGGGATCTCGGTGAACTCGGTGACGGCGGTGTTCTTGCTGTGCTTCTTGTACGCCGCGTGCGAGATCGCGTGCGGCACGGTGTGGTCGTTCTCGCCGGAGATGATCAGGATCGGGCCGCGGTCTTCCGCCTTGAACTTGACCTTGGTCTCGCTGAACGGGTTCAGGTTCGCGGCGGCGGCCTGGAAGATCGGGATCCCGGAGGCGGCGACGTGGAACTCCTCGTAGAGCTGCCGGGCCTCGGCCTCGTCGAGGCTGTTGGCCCAGCCGTAGGTGAACTCCTCGAAGGTGAGGGTGACCGACCTCCGCGCGTTGGCAGGGTTCCCGAGCACGGGGGAGCCGGACTTGAGGGCGGAGGTGGGCAGCGGAAGGATGCCGCGACCTGGTGCCGGATCGATCGCCACGGTGGCCGCGGAGGCGCCTTCGCCGGCGATCTTCTGCGCGATCAGGCCGCCGAAGGAGTGGCCGATCACGGCGGGTTTGACGTTGAGCGCCTCGATGGCCTCGAGGTAGTGGTCGGTGACGGCCTGGACCATCTTGCGGGCGAACACCTCGGGGTGATCGCGCGCCTCCGCCACTGTCTCCGGGTCGTCCGGCCAGCCCGGAGCGATTGTCGCGTAGCCGCTCTCCTCGAACAGCCCGCGCCACCGGTCCCAGCTGCTGGAGAGCAGCCACAGGCCGTGCACGAAGGCGACCGGCTGGCGTCCGGACGCGTTGGCCTCGTCGATCTCGGACTGTTCGTGGTCGGTGAGCGGCATGGCGTCCTCCTGGAACAGGGGGCGGGAGAGGACTCTCAAACTAGGGATCCGGCCGCGGCTGCACATCTGTCGGTTGACCTAGGTCGTCCAGCCCTCGACTGACTAGACCGGTTGCCGCGGAAGGCCTGCCTACCATCGTGGAGTGGCAGGGCCTGGGGTCGGACTGTGGGCAGGTGAGCTCGACGGGCTGGTGGGCCGCGAATCAGCCCTGACCCGGCTCCGGACGCTGCTGGGGGAGGGCTCGCGGACCGCGGTCGTCCTCGGCATTCCCGGCGAGGGCAAGACCGCTGTCCTGGCCACGGCAAGCCGGGCCGCCGCGGCGGACGGCGACATCGTCTTGTCCATCACCGGCCGGGCCACCGACCGCGACCTCCCGTACGCCGCGCTGGTCGACCTGCTCTCGCTGCCCGCGGCGGGCGGCACCTCGGACCCGTTGCTGGACCGTCTGCTGTCCCTCGACGACCAGGAGCACCCACCCGACGCGCTGCGGCTGCGGCTGGACCTGGTGGAGTGGCTCGACCAGCTGGCCGACGGCCGGGCGGTCCTGGTGGTCGTCGACGACGTGCACTGGGTCGATCCCAGCTCCCGTTCCGTGCTCGCGTTCGTCGCCAATCGTCTGGCGGCGCTGCCGGTCTCGCTCGTGGTGGCGGCGCGGGGGAGTGCCCCGGAAGGGTTCGAGTCGCATCCCCGGCTGGCGCTCGAACCCCTGGACAAGGGTGCGGCCGGCTCGCTGCTGCGGCGAGCGGGCTACTCCCTGAACGCGTTCGTGCGTGAATCGGTGCTCGAACGCGCCGCGGGGAACCCGCTGGCCCTGCTCGAGCTCGGCCGGGTCGCGCAGGCACCCGGTGGGGCCGCATTCGGCGCGGTCAACGAGGTCCCCTCCACTGTCGAAGCCGCGTTCGCTGCTGACCTCACCGACTTTCCCGAGCGCACCCGCCTCATGCTGCTCCTGGCAGCGGCCGGTGGCGACGACCTCGGGGTGCTGGTGCGGGTCGACCGCCGACGCCCTGCGGACCAGCCGCCGCTGCTGGACGCCCTCGCACCCGCCGAGGCCAAGGGCCTGATCCGGGTGGTCGAGGGGTGGGTCCGGTTCCGGCACCCCCTGGCCCGGTCAGCGGTCTACAGCAGCGCGACAGCCGCACAACGGGTGGATGCGCACCGTCAGCTCGCAGACGCCCTCGACGACGACACCGACCGCCGCGTACGACACCGCGCTGCTGCCGCCGTCGCTCCCGACGAAGACGTCGCGGCCGCCCTGGTCGAGGTCGCCGAGCGCGCCAAGGCCCGCGGAGCGTTCGACGAGGCAGCCCGCCTCACCGTGCGCGCTGCCGACCTCACCCCAGACCCGAGCGTGCGGGCGGGGCGGATGCTCGATGCGATCGCGACCACGCTGCCCACCGGCAACCTGGCGTGGCTCGAGGACCTGGCCACCCGGCTACGCAGCGAGACCGACGACCCGCGGGTCCGGGCCCGGGCGACCCACTTCCGCGCCTATGCGCTGGCCCAGACCCACCAGCAGGACGCCGCACGTGCGGCACTCACCGAGGCACTGGAAGCGCTGGTCGACGTCGACATCGACCACGGATGGGGGTCGCTGACCACCCTTGCGGTGCTCGTCTACCAGTCCGGGAGCGGCGTCGAGACACTGCGCGAGTGGTACCAGCGCTACCTCCGGCAGGCGCCCGACTCGCCCTACCCGGAGTCGCTGTTGATCGAGGCGGCGCAGGCCTGGATCCGGATGGTCATGGATCCGCTGGACAGGCCGCCGGACCTGTTGCGGCTGGTCCACGACCACCTGGGGGACAACAACCTCCCTCCGGAGCTGGTCACCGCCCGCGAGATGATGATCGGCGCCGCGGCCTGGCTGCTGGAGGAGACTGCCGCCGCCAACCGGCACCTGCGTCGCGCCGCGGACCTGATGCAGATCTCCCACATCAACGCCCAGCTCAGCCAGACGCTGCGCGCACTCGCGCAGGTCCAGTTCGACGCCGCCGACCTCGACGGCGCCGACCGCACCGCCCGCATGCTCGCCGACCTCGGCGAGGCCGAGGCCATCGCACTCGACCGCGACGCCGGGCTCGCCATCCGCTCCCGGGTCGCCGCCGTTCGCGGTGACGTCGAGGCAGCCAAGTCGCTGGCCGAGGAGGTGCTCTTCGAGCTCGAGATCGGCCAGTTCCGCGTCCTCGAGGCCGGCATGCGCCAGACCTACGGCTACCTCCACTTCAGCGAGCACGACATGGACGGCTGCTACCACCAGCTCCGGTCGCTGTTCCACAACGACGGCACCCCCCTCCACGAGCACGTCTCCTACCGGGCACTGGCCGACCTGGTGGCAGCCGCGGTTCGCACCGGTCGGGCCGACGAGATGACACCACTCATGGACGTGGCGACCAGGCGACTCGGAACACCCGGCACCCGGCACCGGCTCGTGCTGGCCAGGGCTCGTGCCCTGCTGGCCGGAGACGAGGCCGAGGAGTTCCATGTCCTCGCCACCGGAGACGCCGAGGCCTCCCAGTGGCCCTTCGACCTGGCCAACGCCCGCCTCGAGTACGGCGTGTGGCTGCGCCGCCGGCACCGGCCCACCGACGCCCGCGCCTACCTGCAGGCCGCCGCCGACGTCTTCGACCGACTCGGCGCGCGCGCCTGGTCCGAGCTCGCCCACACCGAGCTCCGCGCCGCCGGGGTCTCGCCCACCACGGGTCCGGGCACGCGGTCGTGGGACCAGCTGACCGCCCAGGAACGCGAAGTGGTCCGGCTCGCGGCCACGGGCATGACCAACCGCGAGATCGGCGCCTCGCTCTATCTCTCACCCCGCACCGTCGGCGCGCACCTCTACAACGCCTTTCCCAAGCTCGGCGTCACGTCGCGCGCCCAGTTGCGCGACATCGTGGAGGCCCGTGAGCCGCACTAGCTCGCCCGCGTCCGGCTGCGCCACCATCCGCGTGCCTGCGTCCGCGGCTGGGATGAACGCGGCACGACGCAGGGGGTCAGCGCGTAGGCGCGCGCTTCGTCGACGATGCGCTGCAGGCTGCTCTGGATCAGGCCGGCGTCGGCATCGAACCGCTGGAAGCGGGGGACGACGCTCGTCACGATCCAGGGCCATCGGTCGTCGTACCGGGTGATCCTCGGCCAGGTGCCCGCACGCGCACCGCGCGGGATCGCGCGGCTGAGTGAGTAGAAGTAGAACGAGGTGAAGTACCCGACCTCCTGGCGCATGCCGCGGACCTCGAAGCTCGTGGCCGAGCCGATCGAGATCAGCCGGGCGAACGCACACGAGAGGCGGTCGAAGTGGGGCTGTACCAACGCCCGCTGCTCGTGCTCGAGCAGCTGGACGTTGCCTTCCCAGACCTGCTCCTCGGCCAGCTGTCGAGCCTGCACGGAAGACGACTCGTCCTCCAGCACCCGCCGGGCTCGGTCGAGCGTCTCGAAGCCGGCGAGGACCGCCGCGTAGTCGCCCTCGTTGCCCAGGAGAGCGCGCAGGCGTCCGATCCCGTCCTCGGCCGTGAGGTAGGCCAGGTGGACCCAGAAGATGTCGTTGAAGATTGCGTTGTTCGTCTCCCGGATCGTGTTCACGTCCTCGGTGAGCAGCACCCTGCGTCGCCCGAGACTGTGCGGGATGTCCACGTAGCCGGTGCGATCGGCGTCCAGCCGGAACGGAAAGAGCACGAGCCGGACGTGGTGCGAGGCGATCGCAGCCATCCCCGCCCACTTGAAGCACGTGGGCAGGTTCTGGTGGATCCAGGCATACCGCGACGAGATCCCCACGTTGCGGTGGAAGGCGCAGCACTCGTCGGCCAGGAGCCCGTTCGCGAGCGCCTGCCAGCCCGCAATCGTGTCCGGCGCCCCGGCCAGGGCGACGAGCTCGTGCGGGTCGGGCAGGTACTCGTGAGGGTCACGCGGGTCGACCATCGGTGACTCGGGTCGCAGAATGCGTCGGTCAGCTCTGGATGAACGCGAGCAGGTCGGCGTTGATGACGTCGGCGTGGGTGGTGCACATGCCGTGCGGGAAGCCCGGGTAGACCTTCAGGGTTCCGTCCTTCAGCAGCTTGATCGACAGCTCGGCCGAGTCGGCGATCGGGACGACCTGGTCATCGTCGCCGTGCATCACCAGGGTGGGCACCAGGATGTTCTGGAGGTCCTCGGTGAAGTCGGTCTCGGAGAACGCCTTGATCCCGTCGTAGTGGGCCTTGGCGCCGCCCGCCATGCCCTGGCGCCACCAGTTCCAGATGATCCCCTGGGAGACCTTCGCCCCGGGCCGGTTGAAGCCGTAGAACGGTCCGGAGGCGACGTCGAGGAAGAACTGGGACCGGTTGGACCCGGTGCCCTCGCGGAAGCTGTCGAACACCTCGAGGGGGAGGCCGCCCGGGTTGGCCTCGGTCTGCAGCATCAACGGCGGGACCGCGCCGATCAGCACCGCCTTGGCCACGCGACCGCTCCCGTGGCGGGCGACGTAGCGGGCGACCTCGCCGCCGCCGGTCGAGTGCCCGACGTGGACGGCGTCGTGCAGGTCGAGGTGCTCGACCACGGCGGCCGCATCGGCCGCGTAGTGGTCCATGTCGTGCCCGTCGGCGACCTGGCTGGACCGGCCGTGGCCTCGGCGGTCGTGGGCGATCACCCGGAAGCCGCGCTGGACGAAGAACATCAGCTGCGTGTCCCAGTCGTCGGAGCTCAGGGGCCATCCGTGGTGGAACATGATCGGCTGACCGCTGCCCCAGTCCTTGTAGTAGATCTCGGTTCCGTCGGTGGTCGTGACTGTCGGCATGGCGGACTCCTCGCTCGTCGATCCGATCAGGAAGGTGGTGTGGGTACCTGCGAGCGTGGCGCGGCCGGGACGCCGCAGCATCAGTCAGATGACTGCATCCTCGGCGTTGAGTGCATCGCGCAACGCGGCGCGGGAGCTGATGCCCAGCTTGGGGAAGGTCCGGTAGAGATGGGCCGAGACGGTGCGCGGCGACACGTAGAGCCGTGCGGCGATCTCACGGTTGGTCAGGCCGGTCGCCGCGAGCTGTGCGACCTGGCGCTCCTGGGGCGTCAACGATGCCTCGCCGCCGTCGCCGACGACCTGGCGGGTGGCGCCGGTCGCCAGCAGCTCGGTGGAGGCGCGTTGCGACCAGGCGGCCGCACCGAGCCGGTCGAAGCCGTCACGGGCGGCGGCGAGCTGGGTCCGCGCCGCACGGGTGTGGCCCATCCGACGCAGGCGTTCGCCGTACGCCAGGTGCGCTCGCGCGAGCTCGAACGGCCACGCATCGATGCCGGGCAGGGCCAACGCCCGGTCGAAGAGCTCCGTCGAGCGGTGGTCGTCGGCGACCATCGCTTCGGCGGCCGCGGTGACGAGGGCGAACCGCGGGGAGAGGCGAGCGAGGTCGACGTCCCGGACGGCGGCGGCGTGCGCTCGAGCCTCGGCGATGCGCCCGCTGTGCACGGCTGCGTCGACCAGGTCGAGCGCGGACCACAGGGCCTGGGGGTTGTGGGAGGTCAGGGTGCCCGGGGCGCTGATGGCGGTGGCGTGTGCGTAGCTCTCCTCGAAGTCACCGGCTCCGAGAGCGGACTCGGCGAGCGCGTGGTGTGCCCAGTCGTCGAGGCGTCCCATCTGGCGCGGGGCGGCCCACTCCATCATGGCTTCGCAGCGCGCGCGACAGCCCTCACGATCGCCCCGCTTGCCCGCGATGAGGGCCAGCGCGTAGTGACCACTCCACGCGTAGAGCCGGTACCCGCGCTCCTCCCAGAGCGACATCGCCTCGACGGCTGCCTCGTGCGCGGCGTCCCACCGACCCGCGTTGAGATCGTCGTAGGCGCCCATGGACAGCGCCATCATCGCCGAGCCGACGGCACCGCCTTCTCGTCCGTCGTCGACGACGCGTGACAACGCCTCACGACAGCCCGGCAGCCGATCGGCGTAGAAGGCGGCGATCGCGGTGCGGATGATGTGGTCGACCTCCATCGTGTCCTTCAGGTGGTCGATGACGTCGTCGAGCTCGGCCAGCGCCCAGGGTGAGACCGTCTTCGGGTCGGCGAACGCCTCGGCCAGCAGCAGCAGGTCGATCGGCGCCTGCCAGGAGAGCCGAGACATGGCCTGGTGGAACGGCACCCAGTAGTCGATCTGTCCGGCGTAGTGGCACAGCAGGACCAGCGTGTTGAGGGCCTCCGTGAGTCCCTCGTGGTCCTGTTCGGGCTCGGAGACGGCGGACTCGATGGCGTCGGTCAGGAGCTGGTGTGCGGTCTCGACGTGCCCGTCGGTGTTGAGCAGCAGGTAGGCGGTGGCGACCGCCGCATGGAGTGTCTGACCGAGCGTCGGGTCCCCGCGATGGGCGTCACGCAGCAGCTCCGAGGAGCTTTCGAGCCGACCGGCCGAGTGGGCACCGACGTACGCCGCGTCCGCGAGGCGACGGCTCCGGTCCGATCGGTCGGGGCTGAGGTCGGCAGCGCGCATGAGCCAGGTGACTGCGCCGACGACGTCGCCGCGTTGGAGCGTACGGTGCGCGCCGTCCTCGACCGCGGCGGCGACGTCCTCGTCGGGCGCACTCGTCGCCTCGGCGAGGTGGTGGCCTCGGCGTTCCGGCTGGTCGGCCAGCAAGCCGGCCAGCCGCAGGTGTGCGTGCCGCCGTTCCTCGTGCGTGGACCGGTCGACCACCACGGACTTGATCATCGGGTGCCGGAAGACCATCTCTCCGGTGCGGTCGTCGACGACGACGAGATGGTCGCGCTCGGCCGCCTCGAGATCCTCGAGATTCCCTGTCCCGCTCGAGGCCGCAAGGACGGCCAGGCTGCCGGAGCCGTCCAGCACCGCGAGCAGGAGCAGGCGTCGCGTCGACTCGGGCAGGCGGTCGACCCTGGCCTCGTACAAGGTGCGAACCTCGCGGCTCGATCCGGAGGCGGCGGTGGCGTATCGGTGGCCGGTGTCGCGGGGCTTCCCGATCGACGCGGCGAACTCCAGCAGCGCCAGCGGATTGCCCTGCGCCTCGTGGGCGACCTCCCGGAGGACGCGGGTCGGGAGGTGGGCGAACTGGTGTGCGAGCAGCTCCATGGCGTCGGACTCCACGAGAGCGGGTACGTCGAGCTCCGTGAGGCCGGCGCGTTCGAAGAACCCGCCCGCGCCCGGTCGCGTCGCCCCGAGCAGTCCGATCCGGCTGCCCGCGAGACGCCGGCCGACGAACCCGATGACCGAACCGGTGGCGCGGTCGAGCCAGTGCATGTCGTCGATGACGACGAGCAACGGGGCGCTGGATGCCGCCTGGCGAAACAGCTCCAGCGCTGCGGACAGCACCGTGAGCCGGTCCGGTGCGGGCCCGGACCCGATGCCGAGCGCGACCTCGATCGCGACGCGCGCGGGCCGGGGGAGCTCCCGCAGGTCGTCGGACAAGGGATCAACCAGCTGATGCAGCCCCGCAAAGCTCACGTCGGTCTCGTACTCGACACCGGCGCCCTGGATGATCCGGGTCTCCTCCGCGCCGGCTGTCTCCGCGGCGGCCACCAGCAGCGCGGTCTTGCCGACGCCCGGCTCACCGGTCAGCAACAGCGTCGCCCCATCGGCCGCGGCCTTGCCCACGAAGGCATCGAGGGTCGCCATCTCGCGGTCGCGACCAACCAGCCGGGTCAGCATGTCGGCGTGAGCCATCGGTGATCTCCGCAGCTCCGACCCGAGCCGGCTTTCGGGTGTCGATTCCCGGCGATCGTACCAACGCGGTCTCACCCCGCGGCGGCGAGAAATCCGCGTCGACGAGAGTCGGGTCAGTCACCCACCGCGTCGATGCCGCGCTGGACGATGCGGGGGTCGGGCCGCGCGACGATCTCGGAGTCCTTGCCGTCGTAGTCGAAGCGCGCGAGGAAGGCGCGCATGGCGTTGATCCGGGCCCGCTTCTTGTCGTTGCTCTTCACCGTCGTCCACGGCGCCCACTCGGTGTCGGTGCGCTTGATCATGGCCTCCTTGGCCTCGGTGTAGTCATCCCACTTGTCGAGCGACTCCAGGTCGATCGGGGAGAGCTTCCACTGCCGCACCGGGTCGACCTGGCGGATGATGAAGCGGGTGCGCTGCTCGGACTGGGTGACCGAGAACCAGAACTTGGTCAGGGAGACGCCACTGTCCACGAGCATCCGCTCGAACAGGGGCGCCTGCCCCATGAACTGCTCGTAGTCGGGCTTCGAGGTGAAGCCCATGACGCGTTCCACGCCGGCGCGGTTGTACCAGGAGCGGTCGAACAGCACCATCTCCCCGGCTGCCGGGAGGTACTGGACGAAGCGCTGGAAGTACCACTGGCTCTGCTCGCGGTCGCTGGGCTTGCCGAGAGCCACGGTGCGGGCGTAGCGGGGGTTGAGGTGCTCCATGAACCGCTTGATCGTCCCGCCCTTGCCGGCAGCGTCGCGGCCCTCGAAGAGGAGCACGTGCTTGGTGTCGGTGTCGGCGGCCCAGGTCTGGAACTTCAGCAGCTCGACCTGCAGCAGGTACTTCTGCTCGTCGTACTCCTCGCGTGGCATCCGCTCGTCGTAGGGGTAGTTCTCCCGCCACGTGTCGACGGCGCGACCGTCGGGGTCGATCAGGTAGGGATCGTCGTCGTGGTCCTCACCGATGGTGTGCCCGTCGATGTGCAGCCGGTCGATGTACTCCCTGACGTCCTTGAGCATGGACTCACGCTAGGGGTCGGAGTTGAACGCGGGATGACGCGCGGGTCCGCGGCATCAGATGGCGAGGCTGACGGGGAAGGTGGCGATCCAGGCGATGGCGCCGACGAAGACGAGGCAGCCGGCGATGGTGAGCACCCAGCGCAGGCGTGGGGTGGTGACGCGGGTGCTCATGCCGGCGAAGAACAGGACGATGGCGTAGAGGACGACGGTGAGCACGTAGTTGCTGGACCGCTGGATGTCCAGGCGGACCTCCGCCGCGGATGCCTCCGCCTGGGCGTCGAGCTGCTCGGCCTGGCCACGGGAGTCGAGCTGGTACTCGTCCATGGCGAACGGGGTCGGCGGCGCCTCGGCGTTGGTGAGGGGCTTGGTGGCCAGCCAGGCGTCGAAGGCGGTCTGGAACTCGTCGCGGAAGCGGTCGACGTAGAACTGCGCGAGCTCCTGCTCGCCGCGCTGGTCCGCGTCGGACCAGGCGATGAAGGTCGCGACGTCGACCTGGGTCTGGGCCTCGGCGAGCCCCTGCGCGCGGGAGGCCTCGATCCGGATGGCGTTGGTGCGTCCGGCTGCGGCTGCCTGCTCGCCGTTCCAGCGGGTGGCCTGGTAGCTGCTCCATGACGTCCCGAGGGCCGCGAGGACGAGGAGCACGGTGGCCAGCAGCTCCTGCCAGTTCCGGCCGGCGTCGTCGCGCGCGGGCCGGTCAGCGTGCGACGCCACGGTCATCACACGGGGGAGTCACGGAGAGTCCGGCGATCTCGACCTGGGCATCGATCAGCTCGAGGGTGCGTTCCATCGCGGTCGGCTGGAGGCGCCCGACTCCGGTGCCGTGGGGATGGTCGAAGAAGACCAGGAGGAACAACAGCATGGTGATCACCACGGTGACGCTGCCCATCAGCATGCCCTGGGTGACGGGTCCCTCGGCCCGGTCGGCGAAGAAGAGCATGTAGGCGAAGATCACCCCGGCGATCACGAACAGGGCCACCCAGAGCGGTCCGGGCAGGATCCCCTCGGCGCCGTGCACGCGGTCGATGCGTGCCTGCTCGCGGTCGGCGGTCTGGTCCATCCACCTGTCGTACGCCGACTGCTCGGTGTCGGTCGTCGGGTCGACGGTCGAGATGGTGCGGAACATCTCCGCTCCCCACGGGTTGATCGCATTGCCGAGGTTGCCCTTGTTCAGCGCGTCCCACTCGGTGCCGGCCACCGAGCGGGCGTAGCAGGTGAGCTCGCCGGTCAGCTCGGCGGCGTCGTCCGGCAGGAACTGAGCTGTCTGCACCTGCTGGGCGACGATCGTCGCCTCGGTCTCGGCGCCCTGGCGCGACTCGTCGTACGACGAGAAGGCCAGGAAGATGATGAACCCCAGGAGCACCGAGAAACCGGTGGCCAGCACGCCGAACACACCCGAGGCACGGTCACCGTCGCTGAAGTAGCTGCCCTCCGGGGCGCGCCGCCGTACGCCGAGCATCGCGGCAACTGTCAGAGCGGTGACGGCGACGAGGACGACCACCGCCACCAGGATGTTCACGTAGCTGCCAGCTCACGCGATCGGCCGGCGCCGACCAGGACCTGGAGGGCCGCAAGCAGGACCAGCACCAGCGCCAGGGACCACCAGAGCCGGTCCGTGCTGGCGTTGTTGCCCCACAGCAGTACGACGATGCCGAGTGCGATCACGACCACCCGGAGCCATGCCACGTTGGTCTCGACCCAGCGGCCGGCGGGCGTGACTCCGCTCCCGCCGATGCTGGAGCCGATGTTCTCCAGACCACCGGACAGGGAGCGGCGGACCGCCGCGCCGTACTTGTTCGCGCCGGCGAACAGGCCGGCCACGACCAGGATCACGCCGACCCAGAGCACGACCTCCTGGCCGCGTTCGAGGTAGGAGAGCAGGGTCTCGTAGAAGACCCTGCTGGCGGGCCCGAAGGTCGTGCCGGCGAGCGCGTTGACGAACAGCTGTTGTCCGATGGACAGGACCACGGCCAGCAGCACGGCGTTCGCGGCAATGACGGCGCCGATCCACACGGCCATCCGCGGCCGGCGACGGGCCAGCAGGAACGTCGCCAGGTAGAGAACTCCGACGAGAGGCAGCAGCCACTTGGCGACCGGGTTCCCGAACGCGTAGATGGTGCGCATCTGCCGCAGCTGGGGCGCGTCCATCAGCACGATCTGTCGGTCGGTCTCCGGGATGGGCACGTTCTCGACGATGGTCAGCCCGCGTGCGACCAGCCGTTCCTTGACGCGGTCGATGACCTCGTCGACGTCGAGCACGACCTGGTTGCCCTGCAGGGACACCGCACCCGAGTCGTCGCCGGTCAGGATCCGCTGGAGGGCTTGCTGGGCTCGGGCGTTGACCCGGACCCAGAAGTCGGCGAACTCGTCGGAGGCGATGAACGCGCGCACCTCGCGCTCCACGAGGCCGTTGATGGCCGCCGACAGGGGGCCCACGAGCTGCTGCAGGCGCGGCGCGTCGGTGATCACGCCGGCGAACACGTTGTTGAGGATCGCCTCGATGTCGACCTGCTGCTGGATCGCCTCGGTGACCCGGGTCGCGATCACGTCCTGGACCTCCGGCGAGTTCACCAGCGGTCCCACCGTGTCGACGTACCGCTCACCGTCGTTGAGGGTCCGCTGCCCCCAGTAGGCCACCGCCGCCGGTGTGGTCAGCAGCGCGGCGAGCACGAGGCAGATCACGGCGGCCACGGAGCGGCCGCGGGACGACGGCGGCGGCGCCTCGGCGGGGGGTGCTTCCGGGGAGAGGGAACTGGGCGCAGGGTCGGTGCCAGACATGGGTCCTCCTTCGGACAGCCCATCGTCGGCCGCTCCAGGTCCGGCGGTCCTCACCTAGAACGCGTGAAGACCGCCGGTGGAGTCGGGGAGGGCGATCGACGGTCGTCGACAGCTACGTCAGCGATTGATGTCGCGCCCGTGAGCCGTCAGCGCCCAGATCACGAAGACGTCCACGGCGATGATCAGCATCGACCAGAACGGGTAGTAGGGGATGAACGCGAAGTTCGCCAGGGCGCTGATCGCGGCCAGGATGACGCCGATCGTGCGACCCCAGACCTGGCCCTGCAGCACCGCGAAGCCGGCGCACAGCACCAGCAGGCCGAGCAGCAGGTGGATCCAGCCCCAGCTGGTGGCGTCGAGCTGGAAGACGTACTCCGGGGTCGCGACGAAGAACTCGTCCTCGAAGAGTGCGACCAGTCCGGCGAGGATCTGGAAGCCGCCGGCGACGATCATCATCACGCCTGCGAAGACGATGAAGCCGGTGGCCCAGCCGCTGGGCGGGCGGTCCGCGTGACCCTCGGGGCTGTAGTTGGGTGTGGTCTGCTCCGTCATGGCGGACTCCTTCGTCGGCGGATGGGGGACCGATACGTTCCGATCCCATCGCCTCCGCCGACGCACGGAATCACTCTGATCGGGTGAATTGCGTCGATCGGCGCCGCGGCGCGTCACCCGGTTGGGGTGAGGTTCGGGCCCACGCGTTGTGCAGGTGACCGTGCCGACGGTCGCCGCGTCAGCGCTGGGCGTGCTCCCGCCAGCGACGACGGGCCGCGGCCTCGTCATTGATCTGCTCCACGAGCTGGTGGGCGGGCTCCGACAGCTTGCGGGAGAGCTTGAGGGCGTGCGGGTCGTCCTGGTGACGGGCGACGGCCGGTGCGCCGGCCACCCCGACCCGGATGACGGGCCGGCCCTTGCTGGTGGTCTGGACCTCGGCTCCGGTGACGTCGTCCCACCCGACATCGATCCGCCGGGCGGTGCCCTGCCGGGCGGCATCGGTGTCGGAACGGGTGAAGCTGACGCCGTCGAGCGAGACGTCGATCCGGCCCTTGCGGCCGGACAGGTGGGTGACGGGCACGTGGCCAGTTCAGCACACCGAGGTGAACGGCGCCCCGCCTCCGGTCAGCCCTCGGGCAGCAGGAGCCAGGCGGCGACGTAGGCGACGATGAGGGTGCCGAGCCCGAGGATGGTGCCCACCACCACCAGCAGCCGGACCATGTTCGCGTCGACGCCGACGTACTCGGCCAGGCCCCCGCAGACGCCGCCCAGGTACTTGTCGTCGCGGCTGCGGGTCAGTCGCTTCTCCTGCGCGGCGGCGGGAGGGGCCGGGTTCACGGGGTCGGTGGTGTGGTCGGGTGCAGTGGTGGCGGCCGTGCTGGCCGAAGTCTCGGAGGTCATGCACACCATGCTCCACGTGGTGACGGCGTACCTCCATCGGGAACGGCCCTGACTCGCCCCCGGGATCCGCCCCCCAGACCCGGTCAAACAGACCCGGTCAAGCGGGGCGCGAAGAACGGGCTCTGGACCGACGCATCGCGGCGACGCCCTTGTCGGTGCAGAAACCTGACTGGCTGCGCTTCAGGCAGAGCAGGCCGAGCAGCTTCCCGTCCGGCTCGACCACGGCGATGCGACGCCGTCCGCTGCGCACCATGGCATCGAAGGTCGCCTCGAGTGGGGCATCTGCCGCGACGCACCTCCCGTCCAGTGTCCCCACCTCCGCGACCGCGGCCGAGGGGTCCTCGGCTCGGGAAAGGTCCTCCCGAGCGACCATGCTGACGAGCAGGTCGTCGCGCACGAGCAGGAGCACCCGGAGCTTCGGGCTGGCATCGAAGGCCGATCGTGCCTCGCGAACGGTGAGCTCGGCGGGGTGCACGGTCGGGTGGCGCAGCATGGCATCACCCACGGTCGTCGTCGCCGGGGCCGGATCAGTCTCGAAGCGATCCGATTGCATCTTGGCGACTGTATACTAAGAAATACTAGGAACGTTCGGGTCTCGACCGTTCCGTCGAGCCTTCGAATCGTCATCAGACACGTGGGAGCTTGGAATGACCGAGGAAGTGCGTACGGCGACGCGGCGCAGCGGCTCTCGCATAGGTGCTGCTCCCCCCAGGGCACCGCGCCCACCGTTGGAGCGTGCGGCGCCGCTTCGCGAGCGGGTCTACGACGCGATCGCGGAGATGATCATCACCCAGGAGCTGCAGCCGGGGGAGCACCTCGTCGAGAACGAGCTGGCCGTTCACCTCGGAGTCAGTCGTCAGCCGGTCCGCGAGGCGTTGCAGCGCCTGCAGACCGAGGGCTGGGTCGATCTGCGCCCGGCCCACGGCGCGTTCGTCCACGTCCCGACCGACAGCGAGGCCGACGAACTGCTCGCGGTCCGCACGCTCCTCGAGTCGGAGTCCGCAAGGTTGGCAGCGAAGCATGCGACGCCCGAGCAGGTGGAGCAGCTGCGGGCGCTGCAGGCTGTCGGCGAGAAGGCCGTGGCCGCTGACGACCAGGAAGCCATGGTGGCGGCCAACGCGGACCTGCACGCTCACGTGGTCGCCATGTCAGGGAACGGCGTGCTCGCCGCCATGATCGCTTCGGTCGACCGGCGGGTGCGGTGGTACTACACACCGATCGCCCGGTCTCGAGGCAAGGACGCCTGGGACGAGCACGCGGAGATCATCGCGGTGATCGAGCAGGGGAACGCCCGGCGGGCGGCCACCCTGATGCGTCAGCACACCGAGCGCACCCGGGACGCGCACCACGAACGGCGCGAGCTGCCCGACGACGAAGCCTGATCCCGTCTGTTCGGCCGGCGGGCCTGATCGCTGGGATCTCGTCCGTATTCCGATCCTCCTTGTGAACAGAATCACGTGCCCACGGTTTGGGTGAGTGCGGGGCGGGCTGGAAAACTGTATGCAGTAGCCAAGCAGGGCAGTAGCCAGCAGGTCCAGCCCCTCAGATCAAGGAGATGCACCATGATTTTCACCAGTCGCTTCGGCGCCCTTGCCGCCCGCCCCAACTTCCGCGAGACCGCTCCGCTGAGCAGGACCTCGACCGTGAGCTCGACGAGCTGCTCGAGGATGCGGAGCTCGAGTCCGCGCGCGAGCACTGAGCGTCTAGTCCACCTCGGCCTCGACCCCCTCTTCCAGGGGAGCCCGTTCGGACAACGAGGTCCGTGCGGACTTCCTCAGGCTCAGGATCGTCGTGACACCCAGCGTCGCGACGATCACGGACAGGGACACGAGGATCGGGATCTCCGGGGCCCAGTGCACGCCGTGGTGGTGCGCCGCCTCGAGGATGAGCTTGACCCCGATGAAGCCGAGCACGATGGCCAGGCCGTAGGACAGGTACACCAGGCGGTCCAGCAGGCCGCCGATCAGGAAGTACAGCTGCCGTAGCCCCATCAGGGCGAACACATTGGCAGTGAAGACGATGTACGGCTCCTGCGTCAGTCCGAAGATCGCGGGGATGGAGTCCAGCGCGAAGATCAGGTCGGTGGTGCCGATGGCCACCATCACGATCAGCATCGGGGTGACGAAGAGCTTCCCGCCGACACGCGAGAACAGCGACGCGCCTCGGTAGCCGTCGGTCGTCGGGAGGACCCGGCTCACCGCACGCAGGACGGGGTTCTCCTTGAACTCCTCCTCGTCGTCTTCGTCGGCGGTCGCGAGCTTCCAGGCCGTGAAGACGAGGAACGCCCCGAAGATGAAGAAGACCCAGTCGAAGCGCTCGATGGCTTCAGCGCCCAGCGCGATGAAGATGCCGCGCAGGATCAGCGACAGCCCGATCCCGATCAGGAGCACCTTCTGCTGGTAGGCCCTCGGTACGGCGAAGTTGGCCATGATCAGCAGGAAGACGAACAGGTTGTCCACCGAGAGCGAGTACTCGGTCAACCAGCCGGCGAAGAACTCCCCGCCACGTCCTCCTCCTGCCACCAGCGTCATGCCGATGCCGAACACCACCGCCAGCGCGACGTAGAACCCGACCCACAGAGAGGCCTCGCGTAGCGATGGCTCGTGGGGATTGCGCGCCACGATGAAGAAGTCCAGGGCCAGCACGCCGATCGTCACGACGAGCGTGACGGCCCACACCGACATGGATACGTCCACGGTCTTCTCGCTCCTCTCAGTACGCGAGGGCCAAGGGCTCGCCGATGGCGAGTCCCCAGCCCTGCGGTTGGTTCAGTCCGAAGCGCCTGCTAGACGCTGCTGCTTGCGGGCCGCACGCTGAGCGTCCTTCCGCTGCTTCTGCTCATAGGCCCTGGCCGCGTACACGAGGTACGCCTGAGCCAGTCCGGCGGCCAGTGGGTTGTGGTCGCGGATGCGCATCAGCCACGGCGGCACGAACCTCTCGTGGCTCCAGATGAAGCCGAACGCGAGGCCGGGGGCCAGCAGTGCGTTGTACGCGGCGAAGGCCCACAGATCGTCCGAAAGACCGGGCGCGCCGGTGAGGTACACCGCCGCCGAGGCTTCCTGCACGATCCGACTGACGGGGAAGGCGATCAGCCAGTAGAGGGCGGCGGGGGCGAAGACTCCCACCAGGAGGATGCCACGGGCGCACAGCAGCGTGTAGACGCCGCCGAACAGTGCCATCGGAATCCCGAGCGCGAGCGCGTTGACGGCGGCGAGGCCGGTCCCCAGCCCCGCGCCGAGAGTCATCAGGCCGGCCATCACGCCGGCGGCGGCGCCGATGCCGGCCCCGGGGAGCATCAGCTCCCCGAGGCGGGCGAGCCGCGAACTGGTCACGGTGCTCATGTCGGCTCCATCAACCCATGTCCGAGACGCCATAGACGATGACGCTGTAGAACAGCATCCCGAGGTAGAACATCGCTCCGATCGCGATGATGACATTGGAGAGGATGCCCGGCCGGATCGGCTTGGGCAGGATCCGGTTGTTCACCAGCAGCAATGTCACGCAGTAGGCCCCCATCGCGAAGGTCGACAGGAACGCCAACGTGTCCAGGACCGCTGTCGGTCCGTCGGCCGGACCCCAGTTGACGATGATGATCCCGAAGATCACCACGCCCCAGAGGAACATGCCGTACAGCTTCGGCATGCCGAGCTTCTTGGCACCCTTGATGTTGTTGAACACCATGTCGGCCTGGCCACGGGAGAAGGAGTCGAACAGAGCCAGCGTGGCATTGAGGCCGACCAGCGAGATGAACCCGAGGAACAGCCAGCCCAGCGCCTCGCCACCAGCGGCCGCGAAGGCGTCCGCCATCGCGGGCAGCGCCGCATCCCGGTCACCTGCCAGGAGCGTCTCCCGAACCTCCGGGGAGAGCTCGGCCGCCTTCAGCGCCATCACCGTGAAGGCGATGGTGACCAGCATGGTGACACCCCAGAAGAGGGCGAAGGCGTCGAAGGTGACCCACTTGCGCCAGCCCTTCCACTTCTCGATCTCCGCCGAGTCCTCGGTGTCGAACATGAAGCCACGCTCGGGCATCGCCTTGACGTCGCTCTCCTTGGCGTGTGCCAGACCGACCATCTTCGGGATGTGCGCACCCATCGCCGCACCGCTCTCCCGGAGGTGCAGCGTGTACCACATCTGCTGCATGCCCGACGGACCCGCGAACGCGATCGAACCGACGACGACCGGGAACCAGGCCGCGGTCATCATGCCGTCGGGGACGAACCCGAACGCGAACATGCCCGTCAGGGTGTCGCCCAGGTCGCCCAGGTTGCCGACCATGGCAGCGACGACGGCGCTGCCGATGACGAGCAGGCCGATCGTGACGCCGAGGACATTCTCCAGCAGGTCGTAGATGACCCTGGCCAGGGTGAAGAGCACGGCCACGCCGATCAGCGCGATGGTCGCGGTGACCTGCCAGGGAATACCTGTCAGGTTCTCGAACGCCCCCGCGCCGGCCGACATGTGGCCGGGCCAGATGTAGATCAGTGCCGCGGTGACGAAGAAGAACCACATCAACGGTTTGAACACACGTGCCGCTCCGGTGAAGATGCTCTCTCCGGTGGCCATGGCATAGCGGGACATCTCGAGCATGACCACGGCCTGGAGCGTGACACCGATCATGAAGAACCATCGGATGTCCGGTCCGAACACGACGACCAGACGCGGCCACATGAAGGTCTCGCCCATGCCCACGCCCAGCGCGAGCAGGAACACGGTCGGACCCAGGATATGGATCGATGGTGGGGCTTCTGGCAGCTTCCGGATGGGCATCGGGTCGAGCCCACCGGCGTGCCAGACCTTTTCAGCAGTAGTTGAACGAGGTTGATTCTCTGGAACCCCTGAAGTCGAGCTTTCGACGTCCAAGGCAATGCCTCCTTAATCGACTCCCGGGGGAATGACCTTCCGACGGGTTGAACTGCTGTGGCTTTCTCTTGCTCTTTGCTCTCTGGTCTCCAGGGGCGTTCTCAGCCGCCGAGTGGTCCGGCGTTGCGGGCCCACCGGTACTTCGCCCCGAGGACGTCGACCGGCAGCTCGGTGGTGTAGGGGTAGGCCACGACTCCGTGCTCATAGAGGTAGTCGCTGGCCTCCTCGACCTCGACGTCACCGGCGAGGGAGGCGACGATGGGCTTCTCGATGCCCTTGGCGCGGTACTCCTCCACCACCTCGACGACGAGCTTGGCGAAGACCATCGGCGGCGTCACGATCGTGTGCCAGTAGCCCAGGATGAGTGAGTGGATCCGGTCGTCCTCCAGGCCGAGCGCGATCGTGTTCCGGTAGGTCGACGGCGGCTCGCCACCTGTGATGTCGACCGGGTTGCCGGAGGCGCCGAACGGCGGGATGTACTCGTCGAACGCCGCCGCCAGGTCGTCGGGCATGTCCATCAGCGTCATGCCGTTGTCGACGACCGCATCGGAGAGGAGCACGCCTGAACCACCGGCACCGGTGATGATCAGCACGTTCTCACCCTGGGGCGTGGGCAGCTTCGGAATGCCACGGGCGAACTGGAGCATGTGGTTCAGGCCCGGGGCCCGGATCACGCCGGACTGCTTCAGGATGTCGTCATAGACCTTGTCGTTGCCGGCCAGCGCGCCCGTGTGCGAGCTGGCCGCCCGGGCACCCATGTCGGTGCGTCCTGCCTTGAGTACGACTACCGGCTTCTTCTTCGAGACCCGTGCGGCGACCTCCGCGAACGAACGACCGTCCTTGAGGTCCTCGAGGTGCATCGCGATCAGCTGGGTGTTGTCGTCGGACTCGAAGAACGTGAGCAGGTCGTCCTCGTCGATGTCGGCCTTGTTGCCGACGCCGACGATCGCGGAGACACCCATCTTCGAGGACCTGCTGAAGCCCAGGATGGCCATCCCGATGCCGCCGCTCTGCGACGACAGAGCAACACTGCCCTTCACGTCGTACGGCGTGCAGAACGTCGCGCAGAGGTTTTCGGGCGTGTAGTAGTAGCCGTAGATGTTCGGCCCGAGGATCCGCACACCGTGCTTGCGGGCTATGGCGACGACCTCGTCCTGCAGCTCCTGCTCGCCGGTCTCGGCAAAGCCCGACGGGATGAGGATCGCACCGGCGACGCCCTTCTCGCCGCACTGCTCGAGTGCCGCAGCCACGAACTTCGCCGGGACCGCGAACACCGCGACGTCGACGTCCTCCGGGACATCGGTGATTGCCTTGAAGGCCGGGACATCCAGCACGGTGTCGGACTTGGGGTTGATCGGGAAGATCGTGCCCTGGTAGCCGCCGTTGATGAGGTTCTTCATCACCGAGTTGCCGATCTTGCCCTCCTCGTTGGAGGCTCCGATCACGGCGATCGACTTCGGCTTCATGATCCGGTTCATCGACGCGAGGATCTCGTCCTGCGTGAACCTGCTGGGGCTGCTCGCCGCCTTCCGGATCGATGATGATCCGTACGTCGACGGCCGTCGCACCGTCCGGGCCGGCGAGGACCGGGTTGAGGTCCACCTCGGAGAACTCCGGGAAGTCGGTGACCAGGTCGGACAGCCCGGAGACCACGGCGGCCAGCGCGTCCTTGTCGACGGGCGCGGCACCGCGCACGCCGTCGAAGATCGCGGCCGCAGCGATGCCGTCGACCATCGACCTCGCCTCATCCGGCGTCGTCGGTGCGAGCCGGAAGGTGACGTCCTTGGTCACCTCGACCAGCACGCCACCGAGGCCGAAGGCGACGATCTTCCCGAACGCGGGGTCGGTGACCGCACCGACGATGACCTCCTGGACGTCGGGCCCGTTCACGAGCATCTGCTGGACCTGCACGCCCGTGATGTCCGCGTCCGCCTGGTACGCCTTCGCGTTGGCGACGATCGTGTCGAAAGCCGAGCGGGCCGCCTCGTCGCTGTCGACGCCGACGACGACGCCTCCTGCGTCGGTCTTGTGCAGGATGTCGGGGGAGACGATCTTCAGCACCACCGGGAATCCGATGCCTGCGCTGAGCTTCGCGGCTTCCTCGGCCGAGGTGGCCAGTGCCTCGCCAGGCGTCGGGATGCCGTAGGCGTCCGCCACCTGCTTGGCCTCGGGGGCGCTGAGACTTGTGCGTCCGTCCGCGAGCGCCTTGTCGAGGATTCCCTGGACCGCTGTCCGGTCGTGCGCCATACCTACTCCTGTTCCGTGGGTGGTAGTGGGGGTCGTCCGTCAGATGACGCCGGAAGTCTTGAGCTCTTCGAGCTCGGCGGCGTCGATGCCGAAGCCGCCGTAGATCTCGGCGGTGTGCTCGCCCAGTGCGGGGGAGGTGACGATGTCGACGGGAGAGTCCGACAGCTTGATCGGGCAGCCGACGGTCTTGAACGCACCACGCTCGGGGTGCTTGACCTCGACCACTGCCCCGAGGTCGGCGAGGGTCTCGTCTTCGATCAGCTCGCGCGTGCTGAGGATCGGGCCACACGGGACGTTGAGCAGGTTGAGCTTGTCCATCACCGCGTACTTGTCGTGGCCCTCGGTCCACTCCTCGATGAGCGCGAACATCTTGTCGAGCTTGTCGAGTCGTGCCTCCGGCGTCGCCCAGTCAGGATCCTCGGCGAGCTCGGGACGGCCGATCAGGTCGGCGATCTTCGGCCATCCGGGCGGCTGGACGATCACGTAGATGTAGTCGTTGGGACCGCCGGGGCTGCACTTGACCGCCCAGCCGGGCTGGCCGCCGCCGGAGGCGTTTCCCGAGCGCGGGACCTCGTCGCCGAACTCGGCGTTGGGGTACTCGCCGAGGCGTCCGTGCTCCAGCCGCTGCTGGTCGCGCAGCTTGACCCGGGTCAGGTTGAGGACGGCCTCTTGCATGGCCACGGTGACGCGCTGTCCGCGGCCGGTCTGGACGCGCTGGTAGAGGGCGGCGAGGATGCCGGCGACCAGGTGGATCCCGGTGCCCGAGTCGCCGATCTGAGCGCCGGTCGCGGTCGGCGGGCCGTCCTCGAATCCCGTCGTGCTCATGGCACCGCCCATGGCCTGGGCGACCACTTCATATGCCTTGCAGTCGGCGTACTTGCCAGGACCGAAGCCCTTGATCGAGGCGAAGATCAGCTTCGGGTTGATCTCCTGGAGCCGCTCCCAGGTGAACCCCATCCGGTCGACCGCGCCAGGCCCGAAGTTCTCCACGAGGATGTCGGACTGCTGGACCAGCTCGGTGAAGATCTCCTTGCCGCGCTCGCTCTTCATGTTCAGCGTGACGCTCCGCTTGTTGCAGTTGAGCATCGTGAAGTACAGGCTGTCGACGTCCGGGATGTCGCGCAGCTGCTGGCGCGTGATGTCACCGGTGGGCGACTCGAGCTTGACCACGTCGGCGCCGAGCCACGCAAGGATCTGGGTGCACGAAGGCCCCGACTGGACGTGCGTCATGTCGAGGACTCGGACGCCTTCAAGGGCTTTGCTCATGTTCTGGTTCTCCCTTGCTTGCTGACGGTGGTCAGGAAACTGCATACCGTATGCGCTGCCTCTTGAGGTCTACCTCACAGCAGTGACGAATGTCCAGACCTGTGCGCCAAATGGTCGAAAATTGAATGCTGTATGCAAAAAGGGACGGACTACGGACGCAGCGGGAGGGTCGGGCGACCGGGCTGCTTGAGGAGCGGCAGGAGGCATGCGGTGGCGAGGGCCGTCCCGCCCGCGATCGCGAAGGTGACGCCGTAGTCGAGCCGGGAGACGAGCAGTGCCCCACACCCGATGCCGAGGATCCCGCCCGCCGCCTTGGCGCTGTAGAGCATCGCCTGGTTCTGCAGCACGCTGTCCTCGCCGAAGAACTCGAGCACGAGGTTGGCGAAGATGGCGTAGAAGGCTCCGCCGCCCAGGCCTGCGAGGATCGCGCAGAGTGTGAAGCCGAGGTTGCTGCCCAGATGCCCGGTGCCGGCCAGCCCAAGTTGTGCGACGCCCTCGATCGCCAGGACGAGGCCGAGCACGTGGGACCGTCCGAACAGGTCCGACAGGTGTGCTGTGGCCGAGCGGCCCAGCCCGCTGACCGCCGCGAGGCCGGCTGCGGCCAGGCCAGCCGTGGTCGTCCCGAGTCCGGCCTCGACGGCGTACTGGCTCGCGAACCCCGTCCCGAACAGTGCGACCGCGGAGATCGAAGCGAAGATCAACCACATCAGGGGCAGAGCTGCGGTGCGCAGCGCATCGTGCGGTGGGAACTCGCGGACGGCGGGCACGTTGTGGGGAAGGCTCCGGTTGAGGCTGTGGTCGATCGCCCACAGCTGTGGGTCGATCTCGTCGGGCCACCAGCGCGGCGGAGGGTCGACCAGCCTGCGGCCGGCCAGGGCGACGGTGATCAACGCGACTGCGGCGAGGACGTCGTACACGATGACGTGAGCGTCGGTGGACGTCGCGATGGTGAGGGCCAGGATGCCCGGGACGGCCCCGCATGCGAAGGCGCCGGTCACGAAGCCGGTGGTCGAGACGCGCTTGTCCGGGAACCACCTGGCTGCTGTCGAGACTGCGGTGGAGTAGACGAGGCCGGCCCCGATGCCACCCAGTCCGGCGTACCCGATCGCCGCTGTGGCGAGGCTGTCGGCGTGACCGAGGGTCATCAGGCCGGTTGCGGCGAGGACGCCGCCCGTGACGACGAGGGTGGAAGGGGAGGCCATCCGGTTGCGGTTCAGCCACGCGCAGGGCAATGCAGTGCCCGCCTGGATGACGACGAAGAGCGCCAGCAGCCACATCCTGGCGACGGGGTCCCACGCGCCCGCGGCCGGTAGACCGAGGATGGCGAATCCGAAGAGGTACTGCAGGGGGCTGATCGCTGCGAGGCAGAGCCACGCGCGCCACTTCTGGTGCTCCCGCGGACCACCGATGAGCTCCTCGGCGGTCTCTCCGATGCGGTAGCGGCGTCCGTAGGCATCGGACACCTCGCGGCTGAACCTGACCAAACGCGACGAGCTCCTGGTCATCCTGGCCTCCTGCTTGCTGGGAGTGGTGCATACAGCATACAATCTTCGATCAGTTTCGCTACGCTCAATTTCGTGGGTGCGAACCGCGCCAGAGGAGGGCTTGGACGTGGACTTGATGGAGTTCCAGGCGAAGGAGCTCTTCGCCAGGCACGGCGTCACCACGACGCTCGGCACGGTCGTGACGACCGCTGAGGAGGCGCGAACTGCCGCTGAGGAGTACGGCTTCTGCGTCGTCAAGGCGCAGGTGAAGGCTGGTGGGCGTGGCAAGGCTGGTGGTGTGAAGCTGGCCAAGACCCCGGACGACGCGTACGCCGCCGCCGAGGCCATCCTGGGCATGGAGATCAAGGGCCTGACGGTGAACCGGGTGCTGGTGACTCCGGCGACGCCGCCGGTGGAGGAGTACTACTTCTCGTTCCTGCTGGACCGTGCGAACCGTCGGTACCTGTGCATCGCCTCGGTCGAGGGTGGTGTGGAGATCGAGGAGGTCGCCAGGACCAACCCCGAGGCGGTCAAGCAGATCGCGATCAACCCGGGCACGGGGGTCGATGAGGCGAAGGCACGCGAGATCGCGACCGAGGCGAGGTTCCCGGAGCCGGTCTTCGAGCAGGCCGTGGAGATGATCGAGTCGCTGTACAAGGTCTTCGTCGCCGAGGACGCCACGCTGGTCGAGGTCAACCCGCTGGCGCGGCTGGACGGCGACAGGCTGGAGGCGCTGGACGGGAAGGTGTCGCTCGATGACAACGCCTCGGAGGTCCGCCACCCCGACCACGCGGCGTTCGAGATCCGTGAGGAGGCCGACGCGCTGGAGTCGAAGGCCAAGGATCTGGGTCTGAACTACGTCAAGCTCGACGGCGAGGTCGGCATCATCGGCAACGGTGCGGGGCTGGTGATGTCCACCCTCGACGTGGTCGCCTATGCCGGTGAGGCGCACGGCGGTGTGAAGCCGGCCAACTTCCTCGACATCGGCGGCGGCGCGAACGCCCAGGTGATGGCCGACGGTCTCGACGTGATCCTCAACGACGAGCAGGTCAAGAGCGTGTTCGTGAACGTCTTCGGCGGCATCACCGCGTGTGATGAGGTCGCGAGCGGGATCAGGGGTGCGCTGGAGATCCTGGGTCAGGAGGCGACCAAGCCGCTGGTCGTGCGCCTGGACGGCAACAACGTGGAGGCGGGCCGCCGGATCCTCGACGAGCTGAACCATCCGCTGGTCACCTTGGTCGACACGATGGACGGCGCGGCCGACAAGGCCGCCGAGCTGGCCAACGCCTGAGGACGAAGATAGGGACGAGGAAGAGATGTCGATCTACCTGAACAAGGACTCCAGGATCATCGTCCAGGGCATGACGGGCGGGATGGGTTCGAAGCACACCACGCTGATGCTCGACGCCGGGTCCGCCATCGTGGGCGGGGTGAACGCCCGCAAGGCCGGCACCAGCGTCGAGCTGAACGGCCAGAAGCTGCCCGTGTTCGGGACCGTCAAGGAGGCGATGGCCGAGACCGGCGCCGACGTGTCGGTGGTCTTCGTGCCCCCGGCGTTCACCAAGGACGCCTGCATCGAGGCGATCGATGCCGGCATCGGCCTGCTGGTGGTGATCACCGAGGGCGTGCCGGTCCAAGACAGCGCCGAGGTCTGGGCCTACCTGGAGGGCTCTGCCAACACCGCGAACACCCGGATGATCGGCCCGAACTGCCCGGGCGTGATCACGCCGGGAGAGTCGCTGGCCGGGATCACCCCGCACACCATCGCCGGCAAGGGTCCGATCGGGCTGGTCTCGAAGTCCGGGACGCTGACCTACCAGATGATGTACGAGCTGCGTGACCTCGGCTTCTCCACCGCCATCGGCATCGGCGGCGACCCGGTCATCGGCACCACCCACATCGACGCGCTGCAGGCCTTCCAGGACGACCCGGAGACCGAGGCGATCGTGATGATCGGCGAGATCGGCGGCGACGCCGAGGAACGGGCAGCGGCCTACATCAAGGACAACATCACCAAGCCCGTCGTCGGCTACGTCGCCGGCTTCACCGCCCCCGAGGGCAAGACCATGGGCCACGCCGGCGCCATCGTCTCCGGCTCCTCGGGCACCGCCCAGGCCAAGAAGGAAGCCCTCGAGGCCGTCGGCGTCAAGGTCGGCAAGACCCCCTCCGAGACCGCCGCCCTGATGCGGGCGGTGCTCGACTCACAGCCGGTGTGACCCCCAAGCGCGACCGACCCTAGGTGTTGCCGGGTCGCGCCCCGTCGGGCTGGGCCTCGCGCTCGGAACGAGTGGGGTGCGCGGCCAAGCGGCTGGCGGCGTCGACCAGGAGCGGGTCGAGAGACTCGTCGTGAGCGGCAGCCAGCGCCTCGAGGTTGCGACGCATGTGGGGATCCCAGAACGTCTCGATGTGGCGCGCGACCGCCTCGGCCGCCTTGGCAGGGGGCAGATGAGCGAACTGGCGGGCGATGTCGTTGCCCATCCGCGCCTCGGGCCTGATACCCATACGAGCTCCTTTACGCGTGCGCGTCCGCGGGTTCGCGGGCCTCCGAGACGGCTGCGTCGCCGCGCTCGCGGGCGACGCCGACCTGCACGGCGGTGACCTTGTACTCCGGGCAGTTCGTTGCCCAGTCGGAGTTCTCGGTCGTCACGACGTTGGCACCGGTCAGGGGGTGGTGGAACGTCGTATGGACGACGCCCGCAGGCACCCGGTCCGAGATCAGCGCGCGGAGCGTCGTACGCCCCACCCGGCTCGAGATCTCGACGAGATCGCCGTCGACGACACCTCGGTCCTCTGCGTCGTGCGGGTGGATCTCCAGAATGTCCTCGGGGTGCCAGGAGACGTTCGACGTGCGTCGCGTCTGTGCCCCGACGTTGTACTGGCTGAGGATCCGCCCGGTGGTCAGGATGAGCGGGAACCGGCGCGTGCTGCGCTCAGTGGTGGGAACGAACGGCGTGAGCATGAACCGACCCAGCCCACGCGTGAACGACTGCGTGTGCATGACCGGGGTCCCCTCGGGGGACTCCTCGTTGCAGGGCCACTGGATGCTGCCGACCTGGTCGATCCTCTCGAACGAGACCCCCGCGAACGTGGGCGTGGTCGCCGCGATCTCGTCCATGATCTGGCCGGGGTGGTCGTAGTGCATCGGATAGCCCATCGCCGTCGCGATCTCGCACACGATCGCCCACTCGTGCTTCCCGGCCTTGGGTTCCATCACTGCACGGACGCGGTTGATCCGCCGCTCGGCGTTGGTGAAGGTGCCGTCCTTCTCCAGGAAGGACGCACCCGGAAGGAACACGTGGGCGAACTTGGCGGTCTCGTTGAGGAACAGGTCCTGGACGACGACGAGCTCCATCGCGCTCAGTGCTGCGGTCACGTGCTGCAGGTTCGGGTCCGACTGCGCGATGTCCTCGCCCTGCACGAACAGTCCTCGGAACGACCCGTCGATCGCCGCGTCGAACATGTTGGGGATGCGCAGGCCGGGATCCGGGAGGATCGACCTGCCCCACAGGTTCTCGAACACGCTGCGAACGGCGTCATCGGAGACGTGCCGGTAGCCCGGAAGCTCGTGGGGGAACGAGCCCATGTCGCAGGAGCCCTGCACGTTGTTCTGCCCGCGCAGCGGGTTCACGCCGACACCGTCGCGACCGATGTTCCCGGTCGCCATGGCCAGGTTGGCCATGCCCATGACCATGGTCGAGCCCTGGGAGTGCTCGGTGACGCCGAGTCCGTAGTAGATCGCGGCGTTGCCGGCGGAGGCGTACAGCCGGGCAGCGGCGCGCAGCTGGTCGGCGGGGACGCCGGTCTGGGGCTCGACGGTCTCGGGGCTGTTCTCCGGCTGCGCGATGAACTCCGCCCACTCGTCGAAACCCTCGCACCGGGAGGAGGCGAACGCGTGGTCGACGAGTCCCTCGGTCACGACCACGTGGCCCATCGCGTTGACGACCGCGACGTTGGAGCCGGGCAGGAGGGGCAGGTGGTGCGCGGCCTCGATGTGCGGGCTGCGGACCAGGTCGATCCGGCGCGGGTCGGCGACGATCAGCTCGGCCCCCTCGCGCAGCCGCTTCTTCATGCGCGAGGCGAAGACGGGGTGGGCGTCGGTGGGGTTGGCGCCGATGACCAGGATGACGTCGGCCTGGTCGACGGACCTGAAGTCCTGGGTGCCGGCAGACTCACCGAAGGTCTGCTTGAGGCCGTAGCCGGTGGGGGAGTGGCAGACCCGGGCGCAGGTGTCGATGTTGTTGTTGCCGAAGGCCGCGCGGACCATCTTCTGGACGACGAAGACCTCCTCGTTGGTGCACCGGCTGGAGGAGATCCCGCCGATCGAACCCACGCCGTGCTCGGCCTGGATCGCCTTGAAGCCCTCGGCGACCCGGGCGATCGCCTCGTCCCAGGAGACCGCGCGCCACTCGTCGTCGATGGAGTCGCGCACCATCGGGGAGAGCTGGCGGTCCTCGTGGGAGGCGTAGCCGTAGGCGAAGCGGCCCTTGACGCAGCTGTGGCCCTCGTTGGCGCCGCCGTCCTTCGACGGCATCATCCGCACGACCTCGGTGTCGGCCCCCTGGCCCTTGACCTCGGCACGGAAGGAGCAGCCCACGCCGCAGTAGGCACACGTGGTGTCGACCGAGCGGGTCGGCATCCCGAGCTCGACGACGGAGTGCTCCTGCAGCGCGGAGGTCGGGCAGGCCTGGACGCAGGCGCCGCACGAGACGCACTCGGAGGAGAGGAAGTCGGTGCCACCGGCGCTGATCTTCGAGTCGAACCCGCGGCCGTCGACGGTGAGCGCGAAGGTGCCCTGGATGTCGGAGCAGGCCCGCACGCAGCGGGAGCAGACGATGCACGAGGAGGCGTCGAAGTCGAAGTAGGGGTTGGACTGGTCGAGCGGTTGCGGGTGCGCAACCTGCTCGCGCGTCTTGGGCCGGCCGTAGCGCACTTCGGCCGAGCCCACCGTCGTGGCCATGGCCTGGATCTCGCAGTTGCCGCGCGCGCAGCCGTCGCAGTCCTCGGGGTGGTCGGAGAGGTAGAGCTCCATCACGTTGCGGCGCAGCTCGCGCACCGTGTCGGTCTGCGTGTTGACGACCATGCCGTCGGCGCACGGCGTGGTGCAGGAGGCGGGCACGCCCTTGCCGTCCTCGACCTCGACCAGGCACATCCGGCACGAGCCGAACGCCGCCAGGGAGTCGGTCGCGCACAGCTTGGGGATGCTCACGCCGGCCTCGGTCGCGGCGCGCAGGACCGACGTGCCCGCAGGTACGTCGATGTGGCGACCGTCGATCGTGACGGACACGGACTCCGCGACCGACTCGGCGTCGCGGATCGCCGGGGTGCCGAAGTCGACCTCGGGATCCCAGATGCTCTGGGAGTTGTCGATGCTGTGGTTGACGATGCTCTGGTTGTCGATGAGCGTCATACGGGTGCTCCGCTCTGTTCGATTTCCTGTGTGTCGAAGTCCTCGGGGAAGTGCTTGATCGCACTCTGGACGGGCATCGGCGTCAGCCCACCCATCGCGCACAGGGACCCCTTGGTCATGGTGTCGCAGAGGTCGTCGAGCAGCACGAGATTGGCTGCGACGTCCTGGCCGGCGCGGATCCTGTCGATGGTCTCCACGCCGCGGGTCGATCCCACGCGGCACGGCGTGCACTTGCCGCACGACTCGATGGAGCAGAACTCCATCGCGAACCGTGCCATCCGGGCCATGTCGACGGTCTCGTCAAAGACCACGATGCCGCCGTGCCCGAGCATCGCGCCGGACTCGGCCAGCGCCTCGTAGTCCATGGCGACGTCGAAGCCGGTCTCCGGCACGTACGCGCCGAGTGGACCGCCGATCTGGGCCGCCCGGATCGGTCGACCGGACAGCGTGCCGCCGCCGTACTCGTCCACGAGCTCGCGCAGGGGCACCCCGAAGGGCAGCTCGACGATGCCGCCCTGCTTGATGTTGCCGGCCAGCTGGAACACCTGGGTGCCGCGGGAGCGGCCGGTGCCCAGCTCGGCGTACGCCGCGCCGCCATCGGCCAGGATCATCGGCACCGCGCACAGGGTCAGCACGTTGTTGACAGCGGTCGGCCGGCCCCACAGGCCCTTGATCGCGGGGATCGGTGGCTTGGCTCGCACCTCGCCACGGCGGCCCTCGAGGCTCTCGAGCATCGAGGACTCCTCGCCGCAGATGTAGGCGCCCGCCCCGACCCGCACGTGCAGGTCGAAGGTCAGGCCGGAGCCGAGGACGTCCTGACCGAGGTAGCCATGGGTGTACGCCGCCTCGATCGCGCGCCGCAGCGCGGCAATCGCGTGCGGGTACTCCGACCGCACGTAGACGTAGCCCTCGCTTGCCCCCACCGCATGGGCGGCGATGGTCATGCCCTCGATCAGGGTGAACGGGTCGCCCTCGGCGACCATCCGGTCTGCGAACGTCCCGGAGTCACCCTCGTCGAAGTTGCAGGCCACGAACTTCAGGTCGGAAGCCGCCTCCAGGACGGTCTTCCACTTCACCCCGGCCGGGAAGCCCGCGCCGCCGCGGCCCCGCAGCCCGGAGTCGGTGACCTCCTCGACCACCTCGGCCGGCGAGAGCGACAGCGCCCGACGCAGTCCCACCCAGCCGCCGTGCGCCTCGTAGTCGGCGACCGACGCCGGGTCGACCACTCCGACCCGGGCGAAGCTCACCCGTCGCTGCGAGGTCAGCCAGGGGTGCTCGTCGACCACCCCGATGCCGGTCGCCTCGCCCGCGAGCACGGCGGCGACGTCGTCGGGGGTCACGTTGGCGTAGCCCACGCGGCCCGCGTCGGTGTCGAGCTCGACCAGCGGCTCGAGCCACAGCATGCCCCGCGATCCGTTGCGGACGACCTGTGCCCCGGCCGCCTCGAAGGCGACTGCCACCTCGTCGGCACCGACCGACACCGCCGAGGCGTCACCCGGGACGAACACACGCATCGTCGGAGCCATCAACGCCATCCCTCCGTGAGCGCGTCGAGCCGCTCCGTCGACAGCCGGCCGTGCAGGCGCCCGTCCAGCATGCCCGACGGGCCCAGCGCACAGTTTCCGAGGCAGAACACCTCGCCGACGTCGACACCGGCGCCCAGGCTGCCCGCCCGCGCCCGCGTGTCGTCGTACAGCGCCTCCGCCCCGACCGACTGGCAGGCCTCGCCACGGCACAGCGCGACACGGTGCGCGGCCGGCGGCTCGGTGCGGAAATCGTGGTAGAAGCTGACCACCCCGTGCACCTCGGCCACCGAGAGGTTCAGCGCGGCGGCGATTGCCTGGACCGACTCGCGAGACACCCAGCCCAAGCGCTCCTGGACGTCGTGCAGGACCTCCATGAGCGGCCCTCGTTCGCCCCGGTGGGCGGCCGCAACCTCACGGACGACCGCATCGGTCCCGGTGTCCGCCGACCCATTGGCTGTCAGACTCATCAGCTCGGAAGCTCCTTGCTCCATCGTCTCATTGTCGTGGTCAGGACGGTGCCTCAGCGGGAGCCAGCGATCCCCTTGGGATTGAGATGTGCGATGTTACCGCTCTCGGTCCCGTCGGACGGGTCGATGACGCAGTCGATGAGGGTGGGAGCGCCGGTGCCCAGCGCCTCGCGCAGGAGCGCCGCGACCTCCGTCGGCGTCGTCGCCTGGTGCCCCGTGCCGCCGAAGGCCTCGATCATCAGCTCGTGGCGAGCCTTGAGCATCGTCGGGGCCGGGTCCGTCGACGGTGACACGTCATCACCGCGGTAGACGCCGCTGTTGTTGAGGATGACGGTGACGATCGGCAGGTTGTAGCGGCAGATGGTCTCGAGCTCGATGCCGCTGAAGCCGAAGGCGCTGTCACCTTCGATAGCGATGACCGGCTTGCCCGTCTCGACCGCGGTCGCGATCGCGTAGCCCATGCCGATGCCCATGACGCCCCAGGTGCCGCTGTCGAGGCGGTGCCGGGGAAGCTTCATCCCGATCGTGTTCCGCGCGAGATCCAGTGCGTTCGCGCCCTCGTTCACGATGTAGGCCTCGGGGTTCTCGCTGAGGACTTCGCGGATCGCCTGCAGTGCGCCGAGGAACTTCATCGGGTGGGCCGCCTTCGCAGCCTCGAGGCGCGTTGCCATCTTGGCGATGTTCTGGTCGGACTTCGCGGTCAGCTCCGCGCGCCACTCCTCGGCGACCGTGATCTGACCGGGCTTGCTCCGCTCGACCAGGGCGTCCATCACTGACCCGACATCGCCCACGAGAGGGGCCGCGATCGGCTGGTTGCTGTCCAGCTCAGCAGCCTCGATGTCGACCTGGATGAACTTGGCGTCAGGGCTCCATTGCGGCGCATTGCCGTGCCCGAGCAGCCAGTTCAGACGGGCGCCGACGAGCATCACGACATCAGCCCTCTTCAGCGCCAGCGATCGCGCGGTGGCCACCGACTGGGGGTGGTCGTCGGGCAGCAGGCCCTTGGCCATCGACATGGGAACGTAGGGCACGCCCGTGGTCTCGATGAAGTTTCGAATGGCTTCGTCGGCCTGCGCGTAGGCGGCACCCTTGCCGAGGACGACGAGCGGTCGCTCGGCGTTCGCGAACAGATCGATCGCGCGTTCGATCGCCGCCTCCCCGGGCACCTGGAGTGGAGCCGGATCGACGAGCTGCCACAGTGACGCTGCCGCCTCCTCCGCGTCGATGACCTCGCCCAGCACCGCGGCTGGGATGTCGAGGTAGACCCCTCCGGGCCGGCCCGATACGGCGGTACGGATCGCGCGCGCCACACCCCGGCCGATGTCCTCGGCACGCGACACCCGGTAGGCGGCCTTGGCGAAGGGCCGGGCTGCAGCCAGCTGGTCCATCTCCTCGTAGTCGCCACGCTGCAGGTCCACCAGATGGCGTTCGCTCGACCCGGAGATCTGGACCATGGGGAAGCAGTTGGTCGTTGCGTTCGCCAGGGCGACGAGACCGTTGAGGAAGCCGGGCGCGGAGACGGTGAGGCAGATACCCGGTCGCTTCGTCAGGAATCCGGCCGCCGCAGCTGCGTGCCCGGCGTCGCTCTCATGACGGAAACCGATGTAACGGATCCCCGATGCCTGGGCGAGGCGCGCGACGTCGGTGATCGGGATGCCGACGACCCCGTAGATGGTCTTCACGTCGTTGAGCTTCAGCGCGTCGATGACTACGTGGATCCCGTCGGTCAAACCGGGCGACTCGGCGTCGCCAGCAGACTCCGAGAGGTTCGTGGAACCGTCGAGCGTGGTCAAGGGATTTCCTCCTTGGCTGGTTGCTGGCCAGATTGTATGAAGTATGGACCATGCAGTAGTTCAGATCCACCGTACCCGCATGGCCCAGACCTAGTCACGGCATGGATGTGATTGCGAGCAGGTCGATCGCGGCATGGACGGTCCGAAGGGTCGGCGCCGGGGCGCCGGTGATGTCCGCCAGCTCGACGACAGCCGTGACGATGGCGTCCAGCTCCAGCTGCTTGCCCGCTTCGAGGTCCTGGAGCATCGAGGTCTTGTGAGAGCCCACGCCCTCCGCGCCGCGTAGGCGCTTCGCGACCGAGATGTCAGGGGTGCTGCCCAACCTGCCGGCGATGTCGAGCGCCTCTTCCATCAGCTTGACGACCACGTCGCGGGTCGGTGGGTGCTGGCAGATCTCGACCATCGTTGCGCGGGTGAGCGCGCTGATCGGGTTGAACGCGACATTGCCCATCAGCTTGATCCAGATGTCGTTGCGGATGTCGGGCTCGACCGGACTCTTGAGGCCCCCAGCGATCATTGCGTCGCTCAGGTCGGTGCACCGGGTCGAGATCTCGCCCGACGGCTCGCCGATGGAGAAGCGCGTGCCCTCGAGGTGGCGGATGATGCCGGGCGCCTCGATGACCGTTGCGGGATAGACGACGCAGCCGATCGCGCGCTCTGGTCTGAGGACTGCGCTGGTGGCGCCCGCCGGGTCCACCGCTTCGATCCGCCTGCCCTGATAGGGGCCCTTCAGCTCGTGGAAGTACCACCACGGGATCCCGTTCTGTGCCGCGATCACGGCGGTGTCGGGACCCAGCAGCGGTTCGACCAGGGGACCTGACGTCGGGTAGCAGTGCGCCTTGAGTCCGAGGAACACGTAGTCGACGGGTCCGACCTCGGCCGGATCGTCGGTGGCATGGGGGTGTGCTTCGAAGTCGCCGCGCGAGCTGAGCACGCGGACGCCGTTGTTCCTCATCGCTTCGAGGTGCTCGTTCCTCGCGATGAGGTGGACCTCCGCACCGCCCCGATGCATGGCAGCGCCCCAGTAGGCGCCGATCGCTCCTGCTCCGACCACTGCGATCCTCACCAGCACTCCCTTCGGTGTTGACTCCGCGGATACCGTCGCCTCCATACTGTATACGTTTTGCAGGACGCGGCAAGGCCGATAGGAGATCCCGTGATCATCGGAGTCCTCAAGGAAGCGCGCAGCGGCGAGCGACGCGTGTCGGGCACTCCCGACACCGTCCGGAAGCTGATCAAGATCGGGTACGACGTGGTCGTCGATGCGGATGCCGGCGTGGCGTCGTCGTTCACGGACGAGGCGTACGTCGAGGCCGGGCGCGAGCGTCGGCGATGCGGTGAGGGCCGATGTGGTGTTCGGTGTGAATGCGCCGTCGTCGGAGCAGTTGGGCCGGTTGAGGGAGGGTGCCACGCTGGTCTGCCTGCTGAGCCCGGCGCTGGACCCTGACCTGGTCGAGGATCTGGCCGGGCGGCCGATCACGGCGATGGCGATGGATGCGGTGCCCCGGATCTCGCGGGCGCAGTCGTTGGATGTGCTGTCCTCGATGGCGAACATTGCCGGCTACCGCGCGGTGGTCGAGGCGGCGCATGTGTTCGGCCGGTTCTTCACCGGCCAGGTGACCGCCGCGGGCAAGGTTCCGCCGGCGAAGGTGCTGGTGGTGGGTGCGGGTGTGGCGGGGCTGGCGGCGATCGGCTCGGCGGGGAGCATGGGTGCGATGGTGCGGGCGACCGATCCGCGGCCCGAGGTGGCCGACCAGGTGCGGTCGCTGGGTGGGGAGTACCTCTCGGTTGGTGATGGGGAGGATGAGGAGGCGGAGGTCTCCGCGACCGGGTACGCCAAGGAGATGGGCGAGGACTACAAGGTCCGTGAGGCCCGGCTGTATGCCGAGCAGTGCGCCGAGGTCGACATCATCATCACGACCGCGCTGATCCCGGGCCGGCCCGCGCCGCGGATCATCACCGGGGAGATGGTGGCCTCGATGACGCCGGGCAGCGTGATCGTGGACATGGCGGCGGCCAACGGCGGCAACGTGGAGGGCACCGTGGCCGGTGAGGCGGTGGTGACCGAGGGCGGGGTGACGATCATCGGCTACACCGACCTGGCCGGCCGGCTGCCGGCCCAGTCCTCCCAGCTCTACGGCACCAACCTGGTGAACCTGATGAAGCTGATGACCCCGGAGAAGGACGGGCAGCTGGTCCTGGACTGGGACGACGTGGTGCAGCGGTCGATGACCGTGGTCCGCTACCACGACGGAGCAGGGCAGCCGACTGCTGAAGTGACCTGGCCGCCGCCGCCGGTGCAGGTCTCGGCGGCTCCGGCGCCGGCGGCGGCGAAGACGCCCGAGGTGATCAGGCCCCCGAAGCAGAAGATGTCGGCTCAGCGCAGGTTCACCATCGTCGGGGTGGCCGCGGCGGTGCTGTTCCTGGTCGCCGCCCTGTCGCCGCCGGCGCTGCTGGGTCACCTCACGGTGTTCGCGTTGGCGATCGTGATCGGCTACTACGTGATCGGGCACGTCCACCACGCGTTGCACACGCCGTTGATGTCGGTGACGAATGCGATCTCGGGGATCATCGTGACCGGTGCCCTGCTGCAGATCGGTCATGATGACCCGCTGATCACGGCGCTGGCGTTCGCGGGGATCTTGTTGGCCTCCATCAACGTGTTCGGCGGGTTCGCGGTGACCCACCGGATGCTCGGCATGTTCTCCCGAAGCTGATGGGTGCTGAGCCGATGACTGTGCAGATGTCTGATGCTGATGACGGTCGAGACGGCCGCCCAGGCGGCGTACATCGTCGCCGCGTTGTTGTTCATCCTGGCGCTGGCCGGGTTGTCGCGGCACGAGACCGCCAAGTCCGGGAACACGTTCGGGATCGCCGGGATGGCGGTGGCGCTGGTGGCCACGATCGCGCTCGCGGTCGACCACGACATCTCCGGGGCCGGGCTCGCGCTGCTGGTGGCGGCGATGCTGGTCGGGGCCGCGATCGGCCTGTGGCGGGCGCGGGTGGTCGAGATGACCGGGATGCCCGAGCTGATCGCGCTGCTCCACTCGTTCGTGGGTCTGGCGGCGGTGCTGGTGGGCTGGAACGGCTACCTGCACGTCGAGGGCGACCCCGACGGCGCCGAGGCCGCGATCATCGCGGCCCAGGACCTGACCGGGATCCACTCGGCCGAGGTGTTCATCGGCGTCTTCATCGGCGCGGTCACGTTCACCGGCTCGATCGTGGCGTTCCTCAAGCTCTCGGCGCGGATCAAGTCCAGCCCGTTGATGCTGCCCGGCAAGAACGTGTTGAACCTCGGGGCGCTGGTCGCGTTCGGCGGGTTCACGGTGTGGTTCGTGATCGACCCGGCGCTGTGGCTGCTGATCACCGTCACCGTGATCGCCCTGGCCCTGGGCTGGCACCTGGTCGCCTCCATCGGCGGCGGCGACATGCCGGTCGTCGTCTCGATGCTGAACAGCTACTCCGGGTGGGCCGCGGCGGCGTCCGGGTTCCTGCTCGAGAACGACCTGCTGATCATCACCGGCGCCCTGGTCGGCTCCTCGGGTGCCTACCTGTCCTACATCATGTGCAAGGCGATGAACCGGTCCTTCATCTCGGTCATCGCCGGCGGCTTCGGCATCGAGGCCGGCCCCTCGGACGAGACCGACTACGGCGAGCACCGCGAGATCACCGCCGACGGCGTCGCCGAGCTGCTCGGCTCCGCCGACACGGTGATCATCACCCCCGGCTACGGGATGGCCGTCGCCCAGGCCCAGTACGGCGTCGCCGAGCTGACCCGCAAGCTCCGCGACCGCGGCGTCGAGGTCCGGTTCGGCATCCACCCGGTCGCCGGCCGCCTGCCCGGCCACATGAACGTGCTGCTGGCCGAGGCCAAGGTGCCCTACGACATCGTCCTGGAGATGGACGAGATCAACGACGACTTCGACGAGACCGCCGTCGTCCTCGTCATCGGCGCCAACGACACCGTCAACCCCGCCGCCGCCGAGGACCCCGGCAGCCCGATCGCCGGCATGCCCGTCCTCACCGTCTGGAACGCCGACAACGTCATCGTCTTCAAACGCTCCATGGCCGCCGGCTACGCCGGCGTCCAGAACCCACTCTTCTTCCGCGACAACTCCGCCATGCTCTTCGGCGACGCCAAGGAACGCGTCGAAGACATCCTGGCCACCCTCGGCTAGGGCCGGCGCGAGCCACCTGCGGGTTGACGGGCGGGGGAGCGCGACCTAAGGTCACGGTCCACAGAAGACTGTATCCAGAATACGAAAGTTCGTCATGGATCACTCACTGCGCTACGACGTCAACTGCTCGATCCTGTTCACCGAGCTGCCCCTCCTGGAGAGGCCGGCGGCAGCGGCCGAGGCAGGCTTCTCGGCCATCGAGTTCTGGTGGCCGTTCGACGAGGCGGTCCCGGACGGCGCGAGCGTCGATGCCTTCGTGTCCGCGGTCCGCGATGCCGGCGTCGCGCTGGTCGGGCTGAACTTCGCGGCAGGAGACATGCCGGGTGGTGACCGGGGCCTGGTGTCCTGGCCCGCCCGCAGTGTCGAGTTCCGGGAGAGCGTCTCCGTGCTCGTCGAGATCGGTGAGCAGCTCGGGTGCGCCTCGTTCAACGCGCTCTACGGCAACCGGGTCGAGGACGTGCCTTCGGTCCAGCAGGACGAGCTCGCGCTCACGAACCTGGCCTTCGCCGCGAGCGAAGTCGACCGGATCGGCGGCACCGTCCTCGTCGAACCCGTCAGCGGCGCGCCCCGCTATCCACTGCTGACGGCTGCCGATGCCCTTGCCGTCATCGACAACGTCCGGGCCGAGAGCGGGGTCACCAACCTCGGGCTCCTGGCCGATCTCTATCACCTGGCGGTCAACGGCGACGACGTCGATGCCGTCATCGCCGCGTACGCCGACCGGATCGCCCACGTCCAGATCGCCGATGACCCCGGCCGCAACGAGCCGGGCACCGGCGAGCTCCCGCTCGATCGCCAGCTCACCGCGCTCGAGACGGCCGCCTACACCGGCTGGGTCGGGCTGGAGTACAAGCCGTCCACCACGACCCTCGACAGCCTCGAGTGGCTCCCCCGCGAGCGGCGTACCGCGGCAGCCGACGTGACCCGCTGACACACCCACCCAAGGAGCATCACCATGACCAGTGCCATCCGCATCGGTTTCATCGGGCTCGGAATCATGGGCAGCCCGATGGCGGTCCACCTCGCGACGGCCGGCCACCAGGTGACCGGCTTCAACCGCAGCCCCGAGAAGACGAAGCCGCTGGTCGCGGCCGGTGGCCGGGAGGCAGCGTCGACGGCCGAGGCCGTCGCGGACGCTGACGTCGTCTGCGTGATGGTCCCGGACTCGCCGGACGTCGTCTCTCTCATGGAGGGCGCGGAGGGTGTGTTCGCGCATGCGAAGCCCGGCGCCCTCATCATCGACTTCTCGAGCATCCGTCCCGACGTCACCGCTGACCTCGCCGCGCGGGCGAGAGAGCGTGGATTCCGGTACCTCGATGCCCCCGTGTCGGGCGGCGAGGCAGGTGCCAAGAACGCCGTGTTGTCGATCATGGTCGGTGGGTCGGCGGATGACTTCCAGGCTGCGAAGCCGATCTTCGACGTGGTCGGCGGCACGGTGGTCCATGTCGGGCCGAACGGCGCCGGGCAGACGGTCAAGGCCGCGAACCAGCTGATCGTCGCCGCCAACATCGAGGCGCTCGCCGAGGCGCTGGTGTTCCTCGAGGCGTACGGCGTCGACACCAAGGCCGCGCTCGAGGTCCTGGGCGGCGGGCTCGCCGGATCGAAGGTGCTGGACCAGAAGAAGGAGAACATGCTCGGGCGGAGCTTCGAGCCCGGTTTCCGCATCGACCTGCACCACAAGGACATGGGCATCGTCACTGCCGCCGCCCGCGAGGCAGGGGTGGTCATCCCGCTCGGCTCGCTCGTCGCGCAGCTCGTGGCCGCGACGCGTGCCGCCGGTGACGGCGGGCTCGACCACTCGGCGCTGCTGCGGGGAGTGGAACGCCTGTCGGGGCGCACTGCGACCGGAGAGGAGGCCTGACATGACGCGCATGCGTGCCGTCGACGCGGCCTGCCTGATCCTGGAGAAGGAAGGCGCGACCCAGCTGTTCGGGCTGCCCGGTGCCGCGATCAACCCGTTCTACAACGCCGTCCAGGCGCACGGTGGCATCAAGCACGTGCTGGCCCGGCACGTGGAGGGTGCCGCGCACATGGCCGAGGGCTACACCCGAGCCGCCCCCGGCAACATCGGGGTCTGTGTCGGCACCTCGGGCCCCGCGGGCACGGACATGATCACCGGCCTCTACTCCGCGATCGCCGACTCCATCCCGATCCTCTGCCTGTGCGGACAGGCACCGGTTGCGAAGCTGCACAAGGAGGACTTCCAGGCGATCAACATCGCCGACATCGCCAAGCCCATCACCAAGTGGGCAACCACCATCCTCGAGCCCGCGCAGGTGCCGGGCGCCTTCCAGAAGGCGTTCTGGCTGATGCGCGAGGGACGGCCCGGCCCGGTGCTGCTCGACCTGCCGCTCGACGTACAGCTCGCGGAGATCGAGTTCGACATCGACGCCTACGAGCCGATGCCGGTGCAGCGGCCAGCGGCCTCCCGGACCCAGGCGGAGAAGGTGCTGGCGATGCTCGCCGAGGCCGAGCGCCCGCTCCTGGTCGCGGGTGGCGGTGTCATCAATGCTGACGCCTCCGATCTGCTGCTGGAGTTCGCCGAGCTCACTGGCGTGCCGGTGGTCCCGACCCTGATGGGGTGGGGGACGATCCCCGACGACCACCCGCTGAACGCAGGCATGGTCGGGCTGCAGACATCCCACCGCTACGGCAACGCGTCCCTGCTCGAGTCCGACCTGGTGGTCGGCATCGGCAACCGGTGGGCGAACCGGCACACCGGGGGCATCGACACGTACACGAACGGCCGGAAGTTCGTGCACGTCGACATCGAACCGACCCAGATCGGCCGCGTCTTCGCGCCCGACCTCGGTGTCGTGTCCGACGCCGGGGCTGCGCTGGCGGTGTTCCTCGAGGTCGCGCGTGAGCAGCTCGCGGACGGCACGCTGCCGGATCGCACCGACTGGTCAGAGGCGTGCCGCGAGCGGAAGCGGACGCTCGAGCGAAAGACGAACTTCGACAATGTCCCGATCAAGCCGCAGCGCGTCTACCAGGAGATGAACCGGGCGTTCGGACCGGACACGCGCTACGTCAGCACGATCGGCCTGTCGCAGATCCAGGCGGCGCAGATGTTGCACGTCTATCGCCCCCGACACTGGATCAACGCCGGCCAGGCGGGTCCCCTGGGCTGGACCCTCCCGGCGGCGCTCGGCGTCGCGACGGCGGACCCCGACGCACTCGTGGTCGCACTGTCCGGGGACTACGACTTCCAGTTCCTCATCGAGGAGCTCGCGGTCGGCGCCCAGTTCAACATCCCGTACGTCCACGTCGTCGTGAACAACTCCTACCTGGGTCTGATCAGGCAGGCCCAGCGCGGGTTCGACATGGACTACTGCGTGCAGCTGTCCTTCGACAACCTGAACAGCCCCGAAGTCGGTGGCTACGGCGTGGACCATGTCAAGGTCGCCGAAGGCATGGGCTGCAAGGCGATCCGCGTGACCGAGCCGAGCGACCTCCTCCCGGCTTTCGAGAAGGCGACGTCGTTGATGGCCGAGTACGACGTACCGGTGCTCGTCGAGGTCATCCTCGAGCGGGTCACGAACGTCTCGATGGGCGTCGAGATCGATGCGGTCGCCGAGTTCGAGGAGCTTGCGGAGTCAGCCGAGGACGCGCCGACCGCTGCCCGAGAACTGTGAGGGGCCCGTCGGTGGTGGGGCTAGCCGGGGGGTAGGTGTGGCGCCAGCCGGGAGGCGGCGCGTGCCGAACCCGACGAGCATCGTTCCTACGGCTCGCCGCCCGGACCGCCGGCACTGCACCCGCGTCGTTCAGCTCACGGCCGCTCGTCTCCTGTCGCGTACGCAGCCGAAGCCCGCGATGTCCGGCTCCGACTCGCCAGACCGCCCGCGACGGATCGTGACGTCCGGCGGACCAGGCACCTGGTCAGGGTCGCCTTCCCGGTGGTCCCGAGCTGACCAGGCGTCAAGGCTTAACCCAGGCCAGCGCATGGCGTCACCGGGGCGTGGGAACTGTCCGAGACAAGCCGGCGGCCCCTCGTGGGGAAGACAGATGGTCACGCCTAGCAGCAACCGTCTGCGGGGCTGTCCGGCCCAGGACTCGAGCGTGGTGTCCGCATGGGCGTGGCCCCGTACTGGCCGTGCGGGCACCACCTGACAAGAGAACCGCCCCCGGCACTGGCGCACCGGGGGCGGTTCTGAGTCCGAGACTCACCCGGCCTGGTCGAACTCCGCCCAGACTGCCTTGCCGCCCGACTGCTGCGTCGTCACGCCCCAGTCGCGGCTCAGGCTGCTCACGATCGCGATCCCTCGACCGCCGACATCGAGTGTGCGAGCTGCGACCTCGACCGGGATCGACTGCGACCCGTCGTGCACCTCCAGGCGCACCGACTCGTCGACGGCCAGCAGGACGACCAGGAAGCCGGTCTGCCCGTGCAGCAGTGCGTTCGTGGCCAGCTCGCTGACGACCAGCTGCAGGTCCTCGACGAGCCGGTCGAGGTCATGGCCGCCCAGGTGGAACGTGACGAAGGCCCGCGCCCCGGAGACGCTTGATGGATGGTCGGGAAACTCGGCCGAGTGTTGCCATTCACATACCGCGCCCAATTCGCGCATCCCCGTTTCCGTTCGTTGTCTGACCACGTCCTGGGGGGCTGGGGCGGGAGTCGTAACACTGGTGAGTATTGCCGGAACCAGGACATCTGAAACCATCTCGTGGCTCCCACCCCGTGTGCGAGCGGCAGCCGTGGGCACGGGGACGGCGGGCCGGTGGCCCCGGATGAGTGATGGTCGGGTCCTCAAACAGCGGGGCCCCGGTACGGGGTCGCCGGTTCCCCACGCCGGCACTGGTACGAACGGACGGACCCCGCCGGTGTTTCTTGTCGAGAGTGACGAACTCCGAGCCCGGAGGCGTCCCTACGGTGGCTGCCATGAGCACTCTGGACGAGGTGAAGAGCTGGCTGGCCGAGCAGCTGCCGGCGCTGATCGAGAAGTACGACGTTCCCGGCGCCGCCGTGGCCGTCCTGGCCGGAGGCGAGGTCGTGGACGACGCTGCCGGTGTCCTGAACAAGGCGACCGGCGTCGAGGCCACCGCCGACTCGCTCTTCCAGATCGGTTCGGTCACCAAGCTCTGGACGAGCACGCTGGTTCTCCAGCTCGTCGACGAGGGCAAGGTCGACCTCGACGTACCGGTCCGCACCTACCTGCCCGAGTTCAAGATCGGCGACGAGGCGGCGGCCGCGCAGATCACCACTCGCCAGCTGCTCAACCACACGTCCGGCTTCGAGGGCGACATCTTCACCGACACCGGCGTCGGCGACGACTGCGTCGAGAAGTACCTCGGCGTCCTGCACGAGGTCCCCCAGCTGTTCCCGGTGGGCGAGCAGTTCTCCTACAACAACGCCGGCTACTGCGTGCTCGGCCGGCTGGTCGAGGTGCTCCGCGAGAAGCCGTACGACGAGTGCCTGCGCGAGCACCTCTTCGCGCCGCTCGGCCTCACCCACGCCGCGACCGGCCCGTATGACGCGATCAAGTTCCGCGCGGCGATGGGCCACATCGAGCTCGAGCCCGGCACCGGCTTCCAGCCCGCCCCGGTCTGGGCGCTGGCCCGCTCCAACGCCCCCGCCGGCGCGATGCTGTCGATGCGCCCGCGCGACCTCCTGACGTTCGCCGAGATGCACCTCAGGGACGGCAAGGCCACCGACGGCACGCAGGTGCTCGCGCCCGGCACCGCCGGCCGGATGCACGACCGCGAGGTCGACCTGCCCTACCTCGGTGTCATGGGCGACTCGTGGGGCCTCGGCTTCGAGCGCTTCGACACTCCCGACGGCGCGATCATCGGCCACGACGGCAGCACCATCGGCCAGAACGCCTTCCTCCGGATGATCCCCGAGGCCGGCGTGGCGGTCGCCCTGCTCACCAACGGCGGCGACGTCCTCTCGCTCTACCACGACATCGCGGGCCACGTGCTCGCCGAGCTGGCCGGCGTCGCCCTCCCGGCGCTCCCGACCCCTCCGTCCTCGCCGGAGCGGATCGACGCGAGCCGGTACGTCGGCACCTACTCCGCCGAGGTCGCCGACCTGGTCGTCAGCCAGGACGAGGACGGGCGGATCTGGCTCGACCAGACCCCCAAGGGCCTCTTCGAGGAGCTCGGCGAGAAGCCCGAGCGCCGCGAGCTCGTCCACTTCCGTGGCGACAGCCTGATCAACGTCGAGCCCGAGCAGGGGCATGCACATCCCGCACGCGTTCGTCGGTGACGACGGCGCCGGCCACGCCCTGTACCTCCACATCGGCCGCGCCGTCCGGCGCGCCGGAGCCTGACCCACTGCCGCGACAGGAAATCCATGAAGCCGACCACTCAGCGTCTCAGCCGTTCCGCCGTCGCCGTCTGCGCGACCGCCGCCCTCCTCGCCGCCTGCGGTGGGAGCGACGGTGACTCCGACACGAAGAGTGGAGGGAGCGAGTACGCCGACGGCGGCACCTTCACGATGGCGATCAAGGGCGACCCGGGCAAGCTGGACCCGCAGTCGTCGGCCAGCAGCCAGCTGTTCACCGTCAACCAGCTCGGCTACGACAACCTGGTCGCGGTCGACGCGGAGTCGGGGGAGATCCAGTCCCAGCTCGCGGCGGACTGGAAGGTCGACGGCACGACGGTCACCCTCACCCTCGCCGAGGGCAGTGACCTGCTCCGACGGCAGCGACTTCACGGCGACGACCGTGGCCGACAACGTCGCCTACGTGAGCGACCCGAAGAACAAGAGCCCCTACCTCGGCGTCTTCCTGCCGGCGGGTGCGACCGCGAAGGCGGACGACGCCACCGGCACGGTGACGATCACGCTCGCCCAGCCGGCGCCGTTCGTGCTCAACGGCCTGGCCAGCCTCCCGATGGTCTGCGACGTCGGGCATGCAGGACCGGACGTCCCTGGCAGACCAGACCTTCGGCACCGGCCCCTACGTGCTCACCGAGGCCGTGCCCGGCGACCACTACTCCTACGAGATCCGCGACGGCTACACCTGGGGCCCGAACGGCGCGACGACGGACGAGCAGGGCATGCCCGACACCGTCGTCATGAAGGTCGTCGAGAACGAGGGGACCGCGGCGAACCTGCTGGTCGCCGGCGACATCAACGCCACCGCGTCATCGGCCCCGACGTCAAGCGCCTCGAGGCGCAGGACCTGTTCACGGCCGAGACGCCCGCACTGCAGGGCGAGCAGTGGTACAACCACGACGCCGGCCACGAGACCAGCGACGCCGACGTGCGGATGGCGCTCACCCAGGCGCTCGACCTCGGCGAGCTCGCCTCGGTGTCGACCGCAGGAACGGGTACGCCGGCCACCACCCTCGCAGCGATCGAACCGGTCTCCTGCCCCGGTGACTCGGTCTCCGGCTCCCTCCCGGCCCAGGACGCGGACGCCGCGAAGGCCGTGCTGGCCGGCAAGAAGTTCACGTTCCTCTACTCCAGTGCCGCGGGCAGCGGGCGTGGCGGCCGCTGCGGAGCTCGCGGTCCAGCAGTGGGAGGCCGCCGGCGCCGAGGTGACGGCCAAGGGTGTGGACGAGACCGCGCTCCAGGGCGCCATCTTCGGCACCGGTGACTGGGACATCGCCTGGGTCCCGCTCAACGTCAACAGCCCCGACCAGCTGGTGCCGTTCCTCTCCGGCCCGGGCCTGGCCGACGGCGGCACCAACTTCTCCGGGATCGACAACGCCGACTACACGGCAGCCGTCGAGAAGGCGAGCGCCATGAGCGGCACCGAGGGCTGCGACACCTGGCTCGAGGCCGAGTCGGCACTGGTCGCCGCCGCCGACATCGTGCCCTTCGCCAACAACGTCGTGAAGACGTTCGGCAACGGCGCGGAGTTCGAGACCCCGGGCCAGCTCGTGCCCACCAGCATCCGCATGCTGGCGAACTGACCGATGACCCTGGCGAGCTCGGTCGCCCCGACCCCACGGGTGGTGGCGCGTTCCCACCCGTGGGTCCGGTTCGGGGTACGCCGCCTCGGCCGCCTGCTGGTCTCGTTGTGGGTGCTCGTGACGGCGTCGTTCCTGATGATCCACCTGATCCCCGGAGACCCGGTGCGGGCGGCGCTCGGCCCGACCGCACCGGCCGCGCTGGTCGCCGCCAAGCGCGAGGAGATGGGACTCGACGACCCGATCCTCGTGCAGTACTGGCACTACCTGCAGGGCCTGTTCACCGGTGACCTCGGCACCTCGATGATCTCCCAGCTCCCGGTCGCGGACGTGGTCGCGCAGCGGCTGCCCGCCACGCTCGAGCTCGCGCTGCTGGCGTTCCTCCTGGCGCTCGCGATCGCCGTGCCTCTCGGCGTCACGATGGGCGTGCTCACCCGGCGCGGTCACGGCCGGCGCACCGAGCTGACGTTCACCACCAGCAGCATCGTGGTCGGGACCATCCCCGACTTCCTCGTCGGTGTCGGGCTCGTCTACGTCTTCGCGGTCAGCCTGGCTGGCTTCCGGTCGCCTGGAACGACACGCCAGCGGCGTACGTCCTCCCGGTGATCGCTCTGGCCATCGGCCCGGCCGCCATCCTGGCCCGCATCATCCGGGTGGAGATGGTCGCCGTGCTCGAGGCCGACTTCGTGCGCACCGCTCGCGCCAAGCGGCTCCCGAACCGGACCGTCTACCTCGGACACGCCCTGCCCAACGCGCTGACCGCGTCACTCACCCTGGGCGGCCTCATCCTCAGTGCGCTGGTGGCCGGGACGGTGCTCGTCGAGAACGTCTTCGCCTGGCCCGGACTCGGCAGCACCATCGTGTCGTCGATCCTGAACAAGGACTACCAGGTCGTCCAGGCCATCGTCCTCGTGTACGGCCTCGGCGTGCTGCTCGTGAACACCTTCGTCGACGTGGCGCTCGCGCTGCTCGACCCGCGCTCGATGATCCGGGAGGACTGAGATGCGGCGCTGGAGGGCCGTGCTCCGCACGCCGCTCGGACTCACCGCGACCGTCCTCACGGCGGCCGTGCTGGTGCTCGCCGTCGTCGCACCGATCCTCTGGACCGACGACGCGAACGCCGTCGACACCGGCAACATCCTGGCCGGGCCGTCCGCCGACCACTGGGCCGGCACCGACAACCTCGGCCGCGACATCTTCTACCGCACGCTGGTCGCCACCCGGCTCTCCGTCGAGCTGGCGCTGATGGCGACCGCCATCGCGGTCGTCGTCGGCCTGCTGCTCGGCACCGCGTCGTTCGTCCTCGGCCGCCGCGGCGGCCGGGCCGTCAACGCCGGCATCAACATCGCCGTGGCGTTCCCGGGCCTCCTGCTCGCGCTCTTCTTCGCGGTGATCTTCGGCGTCGGCGCCGCCGGCGCGGTGCTCGCGATCGGCCTCGCCGGCGCGCCGTCGTTCGGCCGCCTCACCCAGACCCTGGTGGCCTCCGTCGCATCCCGCGACTACGTCGCCGCCGCGCAGATCGCCGGCGTCGGCCGGCTACGGATCCTGTTCCGCCATGTGCTCCCGAACGTCGTCCGAGCCGCTGGTCGTCAACGCCACCATCGGCGCCGGCGGCGCGCTGCTCTCCTTCGCCGGCCTGTCGTTCCTCGGCCTCGGCGTGCAGCAGCCCCAGTACGACTGGGGCCGGCTGCTGTTCGACGGGATCACCTCGATCTACGTCAATCCGGCCGCCGCGCTCGCCCCGGGCATCGCCGTGCTCATCGCCGGCCTCTCGTTCAACCTGTTCGGCGAGTCCGTCGCCAAGGGCCTCGGCGTCGGCGTGGTCGGCGGTATCCCGGCCCTCCCGCCGTCGCTGGCCGCGGTCGGGAGCGAGGAGCCCGCCGGCCGAGGACGTGCACGCTCCGACCGACCTGGTGCTCGACGTCCGCGACCTCGAGGTCACCTTCCCCGGACCGGCCGGTCCGATCCGCCCGGTCCGCGGGATCTCGTTCGCGGTGCGCCGCGGCGAGGCCGTCGGCGTCGTCGGGGAGTCGGGGTCCGGCAAGTCCCTGACCGCGCTGGCCGTCTCCCGGCTGGTCGGCGACCCCGGCCGCGTCGAGGCGTCCCGCCTCGAGCTGCTCGGCACCGACCTGCGCACCGCCGACACGAAGGCGCAGCGGCACCTGCTCGGCACCTCGCTGGCGATGGTGTTCCAGGACCCGATGACCTCCTTCAACCCCTCCCGCCGGATGGGCGGGCAGCTCGCCGAGGTCGCTCGCCACCACCAGGGCATGGACCGCAGGGCAGCCCTGTCGCGGGCGGTGGACCGGATGCGCGCGGTACGGATCACCGAGCCCGAGCGCCGGGCACACCAGTACCCGCACGAGTTCTCCGGCGGCATGCGGCAGCGGGCGATGATCGGCATGGGCCTGATGGGCAGCCCCGCGCTGATCGTCGCCGACGAGCCCACCACCGCCCTCGACGTCACGGTGCAGCAGCAGGTGCTCGACCTGCTCGCCTCCATCCGCGCGGCCGACGACGTCGCGCTGGTGCTGATCAGCCACGACGTCACCGTGGTCGGCGAGGTGTGCGACCGGGTGCTCGTCATGTACGCCGGCCGGATCGTCGAGGACCTGCCGGCGGCCGAGCTGGCGACGGCGGCCCGGCACCCCTACACCCGTGCCCTGGTCGCCGCCGTGCCCGACATGGACACCGACCTCGCCGAGCCGCTCGCGGTGATCCCGGGCCGGCCGGTCGACCCCGCCGACGTACCGACCGGGTGCGCGTACGCCGCCCGCTGCCCGCTCGCCTCGGCGCGCTGCACCACCGAGGACCCGCAGCTCGAGACCGACACCGCCGGCCGCCGGGTCGCCTGCTGGCACGCCGGCGAGCCGGTCGAGATCGAGATCCAGGACCGGGAGGAGGTGGAGGTCCGATGAGCGAGCTCCGCTTCGAGGGCGTCACCGTGCGGTACGGCGCCACCACCGCCGTCGACGACGTCAGCCTCACCGTGCCGTCGGGCCAGGTCGTCGGGCTCGTGGGGGAGTCCGGGTCGGGCAAGTCCACGCTGGCCCGCGCCGCGGTCGGCCTCGCCCCGATCAGCGACGGCCGGATCCTGCTCGACGGCGAGCCCGTGCCCGCGAAGGGCCGGAACCGCCCGCTGCAGATGGTCTTCCAGGACCCGTACTCGTCCCTGGACCCGCGGATGAGCATCGGTGACAGCGTCGCCGAGGCGTTGCCCCGAGGTGGCGGCCGGGCCGAACGCCGGGCCGAGGTCGAGCGGCTGCTGGAGCTGGTCCACCTCGACGGGTCCCGCGCCGCAGCCCGTCCGTCGGAGCTGTCCGGCGGCCAGCGCCAACGTGTTGCCCTGGCCCGCGCCCTCGCCGGCCGGCCGCAGGTGGTGATCGCCGACGAGATCACCTCCGCGCTCGACGTCTCCATCCAGGGCGCCGTGCTCAACCTCGTGCGCGAGCTCCAGCGCGAGCTCGGGCTCTCGCTGCTGTTCATCTCCCACAACCTCGCGGTCGTGCGCTACGTCGCCACGCACGTCGCCGTCATGCACGACGGCCGCATCGTCGAGGAGGGCCCCACCGCCCAGGTGCTGGCCGACCCCGAGCACGACTACACCCGCGAGCTGCTCGCCGCGGTACCCGGAAAGAGGATCCCCCGATGACCCGACGCATGAGCATCGACGACCTGGCCGCGATCGCGGTCCCGTCCCAGCCGGCCGTCTCGCCGGACGGCGCCCGCGTCGTCTACGTCCTGCGGACCCTGGACCGCGAGCAGGACCGCAACGTCGACCAGCTCTGGACCGTGCCGGCGGCCGGCGGTACGCCGCGGCGCCTGTCCACGGGCACCAGCGACTCCGTCCCTGCCTGGTCCCCGGACGGCACCCGGCTCGCGTTCCTGCGCGACGGCCAGGTGCACGTGCTCGCCGCCGACGGTGGTGAGCCCGAGAAGGTCACCGACCTCCCCCGGGGCGCGGGCGCCCCGGTCTGGAGCCCGCACGGCGACCGCCTCGCGTTCACCGCCCCGGTCGACCCGACCGACGGCACGGGCCCGCTCGTCACCCGGACCGTCGACTACCAGGCCGACGGCGCCGGCATGTTCGGCGCGATCCGCAACCAGCTCCACGTGGTCGACCTCGCCTCCGGCGACTGCCGCCAGGTGACCGACGGCGACCACGCCGGTCAGCCGGCCTGGTCGCCCGACGGCCGCACTGTCGCGTTCACCCGCAAGGTCGGCGCCGACAGCGACCTCACCTTCCGGACCGCCGTGCACCTGCTCGACCTCGACGAGCCGAAGGCGCAGCCGCGGCCGGTCGCCCTCGAGGACGGCATCGCCGCCACGGTCTCGTTCAGCACCGATGGCGGGAGCCTGCTGGTCGTCGGTCACCCGAGCCTGGCGCTCGGCCACGCGCACCTCCTGCGCGTGCCGCTGGACGGCGGCGCCCCCGTCGACCTCACCGGCCACCTCGACCGCAACGTGATGCCCGGTGGCACGGCGTACCCCGGCGCTCTCCCCGTCGAGACCGCCGACGGCCGGCTGCTGTTCGCGATCCGCGACCGCGGCTGCTCACACCTGTGGGACGAGGAGGGTCCGGTCCTCGCCGGCGCGGGCCGCGTCGTCTCGGGGCTCTCCGTCGCCGGCGGCACCGCCGTGGTCGCGCTCGCCACCCCGACGTCGTACGGCGAGATCGTCGCGCTCGACCTCGCGTCCGGCGCCGAGACCGTGCTGACCGACCACGGCGCCAGCCTCGCCGACGTCGCGCTGTTCGTCCGCGAGGAGCGCACCTTCACCATCTCCGACGGCACCGAGGTCCAGGCCTGGCTGGTCCGCGACCCCGAGCGCCCGGGGCCGCTGCCGCTGCTGCTCGACGTCCACGGCGGCCCGCACAACGCGTGGAACGCGGCTGCTGACGAGATGCACGTCTACCACCAGGCGCTCGCCGCGGCGGGCTGGGCGATCCTGCTGGTCAACCCGCGCGGCAGCGACGGCTACGGCGCCGCGTTCTACGACGGCGTGCAGGGTGCGTGGGGCGTCGCCGACGCGAACGACTTCCTCGAGCCGATCGACGCGCTCGTCGCCGAGGGCCTCGCCGACGCCGACCGGCTCGCGGTCACGGGCTACAGCTACGGCGGCTTCATGACCTGCTGGCTGACCGCCCACGACGACCGGTTCAAGGCCGGGGTGGCCGGCGGTGTCGTCAGCGACCTGGTCAGCATGTACGGCGCCAGCGACGACGGCGCGCTCATGGGGCGCTACGAGCTCGGCGGCACGCCGTGGGCGTCGCCCGAGCGGTACGCCGCGATGTCGCCGCTCTCGAAGGTCCACGAGGTGACCGCGCCGACGCTCATCCTGCACGGCAAGGACGACCTCACCTGCCCGGTCGGCCAGGCCCAGCAGTGGCACACCTCGCTGCGCGACAACGGCGTACCGACCGAGCTGGTCCTCTACCCGGACGCCTCGCACGTCTTCATCCTGCTCGGCCCGCCGTCGCAGCGGATGGACTACAACCGCCGCGTCGTCGCCTGGGTGGACCAGTACGTCGAGCGCGGCGGTCGCCCCCGGGTCGACCTCGCCCACTGGCAGCGGCGCCTCGAGGTGCTGGCGAAGAAGCACCACGTGCCCGGCGCACAGCTCGGCATCCTCGACGGGGACGACCTGGTCGAGGTGGCGTGCGGCGTCCTCAACAACCGCACCGGCCAGCCCGCCACCACGGAGTCGGTGTTCCAGATCGGCTCGATCACCAAGGTCTGGACGGCCACGGTGGTCATGCAGCTGGTCGACGAGGGCCTGGTCGGCCTGGACTCCCCGGTCGTCGAGGTGCTCCCCGAGCTGCAGCTGTCCGATCCCGACGTCACCAAGTCGGTCACGATCCGGCACCTGCTCACCCACACCAGCGGCATCGACGGTGACGTCTTCACCGACACCGGCCGCGGCGACGACTGCCTCGAGAAGTACACCGAGCTGCTCGCCGGCGTCGCGCAGAACCACCCTCTCGGCGCGACCTGGTCCTACTGCAACTCCGGGTGGTCGGTGCTGGGCCGGGTGATCGAGAAGCTCACCGACCAGACCTGGGACCAGGCCATGCGCGAGCGACTGTTCACGCCGCTCGGCCTGACCCGGACCATGACGCTGGCCGAGGAGGCGATCCTGCACGAGGTCGCCATCGGCCACGTCGACGCAGAGGGCAAGCAGGTGCCGACGTCCGTGTGGGACCTGCCCCGCTCGGTCGGGCCGGCCGGTCTGGTGAAGTCGACCGTGCGCGACGTGCTCGGGTTCGCGAAGCTGCACCTGTCCGGCGGGCTCGCGCCCGACGGCACCCGCGTGCTCTCCGCGGAGTCCGCCGAGGCGATGACACGGCACGAGGCGGACCTGCCCGACAAGTTCATCCTCGGCGACTCGTGGGGCCTGGGCTGGATCCGGTTCGGGTGGCACGGTCACCGGCTGATCGGTCACGACGGCAACACCCTCGGCCAGGCCGGATTCCTCCGGCTCCTGCCCGAGCAGGGCGTCGCGGTCGCCATGCTCACCAACGGCGGCAACACGCGCGACCTGTACGAGGACCTCTACCGCGAGATCTTCGCCGAGGTCGCCGGGGTCGACATGTCGGAGCCGTTCACGCCGCCGACGGAGCCGGTGGAGGTCGACATCGCGCCGTACGTCGGCACCTATGCGCGCTCGTCGGTCCGGATGGAGGTGCTCGCCGAGGGTCCGACGCTGCGCACCACGATCCTCGGCCCGCTCGCCGAGATGGTGCCGGACCCGGTCGAGGAGTACCCGCTCGTCGCGGTCGGTCCCGCGCTGTTCGCGGTCAAGCCACCGGAGGCCGACACCTGGGCACCCGTGACCTTCTACGAGCTGCCGACCGGCGAGCGCTACGTGCACTTCGGCGTCCGCGCGACTCCGCGGGTGGACTGATGGACCTCGACGAGCTCCTCTCCGACGTCCGCGAGATGGTCGAGTGCGAGTCGCCCTCGGCCGACCTCGCGGCTGTCGCCCGGTCTGCGGACGTCGTGGCGCGGGTCGGCGCGCGCCGGCTCGGCGTGGAACCGGAACGGATCGTCATCGACGGCCGGACCCATCTGCGCTGGCGCCTCGGCACCGGCCCCTCCCGGGTGCTGGTGCTCGGCCACCACGACACGGTCTGGCCGGTCGGCTCGCTGGCCACCCGCCCGTGCACGGTCGACGACGGCGTGCTCCGCGGGCCCGGCTGCTTCGACATGAAGACCGGCGTCGCCATGGCCTTCCACGCCCTCGCCGTCCTCGACGACCGGGACGGCGTCACGCTGCTCGTCACGGGCGACGAGGAGCTCGGGTCGCCCAGCTCCCGGGCGCTGATCGAGGACGAGGCCCGCGCCGCGCAGGCCGCGCTGGTGCTCGAGGCCTCGGCCGACGGCGGCGCGCTGAAGACCGAGCGCAAGGGCGTCTCCCTGTACGACGTCCGCGTGCTCGGCCGCGCGGCACACGCCGGCCTCGAGCCCGAGCACGGGGTCAACGCCACCACCGAGCTCGCCCACCAGGTGCTCGCGGTCGCCGCGCTCGGCCGGCACGTCGTCGGCACCACCGTGACGCCGACCGCGTCCGGAACCGGCACGACCACGAACACGGTGCCCGCCGACGGGTCGTTCGCGGTCGACGTCCGGGTGCGGAGCGTCGCCGAGCAGGCGCGCGTCGACGCCGCGATGCGGTCGCTGCGCGCGGTGCTGCCCGGCGCCGCCCTGGAGGTCACCGGCGGCCCGAACCGCCCCGCACTGGAGGCACGCGCATCGGCGGGCCTGTTCGACCGGGTCTGCATGCTCGCTGCGGGCCTCGGGCTGCCGCAGCCCACGTCGGCGGCCGTCGGGGGCGCATCGGACGGCAACTTCACCGCGGGCGTCGGGACGCCGACGCTGGACGGCCTCGGCGCCGTCGGGGGAGGGGCGCACGCCGACGACGAGCACGTGCTCGTCGAGGAGATCCCCGGCCGCACGGCCCTGCTCGGTGCCCTGGTCGCCGACCTCCAGGCGCAACCGACCAACCGCCTCGCCGCGACGGGTGCGGTGCGACCATGACGAGCCGAGACGAGCTCACGAGCCTGGGTGGCGTGACCAACCTGAACCGCGTCGCCTCCGTCGACACCGACCTCGCCCACGGCGCGGTGGTGGCTGCCGACGCCGCAGCCATGGCGGCGGGCGTGTCCGTCCGCCAGGTCACGGACCTCGCCGAGCTGGCCGACGTGGTGGCGTTGTACGCGACGATCTGGGGCCGCTCGGAGAACCCACCCATGACCCTGGAGCTGCTCCGGGCCTTCGCCAAGGCGGGCAACTACGTGGGCGGCGCGTTCGACGGCGACCGGCTGGTCGGCGCGTGCGTCGGCTTCTTCCATGCGCCCGCCGAGGACGCGCTGCACAGCCACATCGCCGGCGTCGCTCCGGACCTGAACGGGCGGCACGTCGGGTTCGCGCTCAAGCTGCACCAGCGGGCGTGGGCGATGCTGCGCGGTGTGTCCGAGATCGCCTGGACCTTCGACCCGCTGGTCAGCCGCAACGCCTACTTCAACATCGTGAAGCTGGCGGCCAGTCCCGGCGAGTACCTGGCGAACTTCTACGGCCCGATGCTCGACACCATCAACGGCGCCGACGACTCCGACCGGCTGCTCGTGCGTTGGCGGCTGGGGGACCCGGCGGTCGTGGCCGCGTGCGTCGGCATGTCCGCGTCGGCCGTGATCGCCGACGAGATCGCCGCTGGCGCGGTCGTCGCCCTGGGCATCGGAGCCGACGGCGCACCGGAGCCGGGCGACCTGGCCGGCCCGACCGCGCTGGTCGCCGTACCTCGTGACATCGGCGCACTGCGCGACGCCGACCCGGCCCTGGCCCAGCGCTGGCGGCTCGCCGTACGTGAGTCGCTGACGGCGCTGCTGGCGGACGGCGGGCGGATCTCCGGGTTCGACCGGGCCGGCTGGTACGTCGTGAGGAGGGACCGGTGAAGCTGACCGGCGTGGAGCTGCGGCGGATCACGATGCCGCTGGTCGCGCCGTTCCGGACCTCGTTCGGCACGCAGACCGAACGCGAGGTGCTCCTGCTGCGCGTCGTCACCGACGAGGCCGAGGGCTGGGGGGAGTGCGTCGCGATGTCGGACCCCCTCTACTCCTCGGAGTACGTCGACGCGGCGGCCGACGTGCTGCGCCGCTTCCTGGTGCCGGCCCTGGCCGCCGCCGGGCCGCTGGACGCGCCCGGCGTCGCCCCGACGCTGGCTCCCTTCAAGGGGCACCGGATGGCCAAGGCCGCGCTGGAGATGGGCGTCCTCGACGCCGAGCTCCGCGCCGAGGGGCGGTCCTTCGGCCGCGAGCTGGGCGCGGTCCATGACCGGGTCCCGTGCGGGGTGTCCGTCGGGATCATGGACAGCATCCCGGCGCTGCTCGACGCTGTCGGTGGCTACCTCGCCGAGGGCTACGTGCGGATCAAGCTCAAGATCGAGCCGGGCTGGGACATCGAGCCGGTGCGCGAGGTCCGCGAGCGCTACGGCGACGACGTGCTGCTCCAGGTCGACGCGAACACGGCGTACACGCTGGCCGACGCCCGCCACCTGGCCCGCCTCGACCCGTTCGACCTGTTGCTGATCGAGCAGCCCCTCGAGGAGGAGGACGTGCTCGGGCATGCCGACCTGTCCCAGCAGATCCGGACGCCCGTGTGCCTGGACGAGTCGATCGTCTCGGCGCAGTCCGCGGCCGCCGCGATCCGGCTCGGCGCCTGCTCCGTCGTCAACATCAAGCCGGGTCGGGTCGGGGGCTACCTCGAGGCCCGGCGCATCCACGACCTCTGCGTCGCGCACGGCGTCCCGGTCTGGTGCGGCGGCATGCTCGAGACCGGGCTGGGCCGGGCCGCGAACGTCGCGCTCGCGGCGCTACCGGGCTTCACGCTGCCGGGCGACACGTCGGCGTCGGGGCGCTACTACCGCACGGACGTCACCGTGCCGTTCGTGCTGGACGACGGCCATCTGACGGTGCCCCAGGGCCCGGGCCTCGGCGTGGTCCCGCTGGAGGACGAGCTCGCAGCCGTGACCGCCTCCACCGAGTGGCTTGCTGTCTGATCGCACCAACAGAACACGCGATCTGGTCGGCTCGGACGAAGTAGGCTGCAGGGATCCCGCCTACCGTTCGAGAGTGCTCCACACCATGACCTCGGTCCTCAACCCGCGCCCCCGCGCCAGCCTCGGCCGGGTCCTGGACGACCTCGGCGCCACCTTGCTGGACCTGGTGCACGGAAGCGCGGACGGGGTCGACGAGATCGGGGGCGTGGTCATCCACGACCCGGTCGACGCGCCGGTGCTCCCTCGCGCGGCACTCGTCCTCGGCGTCGGCGTCCACGGCTCCGATCAGGTCGTCGAGCTGCTCGACGCACTCGGCCATGCCGGAGCCGTCGGGCTGGTGCTGCGGGCGCCGGTGCCGGCGACGCCGGAGGTCCGCGCCGCGGCCGACGCGTCCGGGGTCGCGCTGCTCGGTCTGAGCCGCGGCGCGCCGTGGGCACACGTGGCCGCGATGCTCCGGTCGCTGCTCGCCGAGGGCGACGTCGGCGTCACCGAGCAGGAGTCGCTGGGCGGGCTGCCGTCCGGCGACCTGTTCGCGGTCGCCAACGCGATCGCCTCCCTGCTCGACGCGCCGATCACCATCGAGGACCGCAGCTCTCGCGTCCTGGCGTTCTCCGGCCGCCAGGACGAGGCCGACCCGTCCCGGGTCGAGACGATCCTCGGTCGCCAGGTGCCGGAACGCTACGCACGGATCCTCAACGATCGCGGCGTCTTCCGCGAGCTGTACCGCAGCGACCAGCCCGTCTTCATCAGCCCCGACACCGAGAGCGGAGCGTTCTCCATGCCGCGCGTCGCCATCGCCGTCCGGGCCGGCGACGAGGTGCTCGGCTCGATCTGGGCCGCGGTGCCCAGCGAGCTCAGCACGGAGCGGGCCGAGGCGCTGCGCGATGCCGCGAAGCTCGTGGCGCTCCACCTGCTCAGGGTGCGTGCCGGCGCCGACGTGCAGCGCCGGGTGCGCACCGACCTGCTCAGCTCCGCGCTGGAGGGCGGCACCGGCGCCCGCGAGGCCCTGGACCGGCTCGGCCTCGCCGGACGACCGCTGATGGTGCTCGGTGTCGCCGTGTCGGAGCCCGACGACGACTCGACGGCGACCGGGGCGGACGCAGCGCGCGAACGCCAGCGGCTCAGTGACGCGTTCGCGGTGCACCTGAGTGCTGTCCATCCGGGTTCCGCGGCCGCTCTGGTCGGCGGGATCACCTATGGCCTCGTGCCCCTGGCCGGGTCGGGCGCCGACGGCGAGGACCGCGCCGTACGCATCGCGCACGACTTCCTGGACCGGGTCGGCGACCGGATGCGCCCCGTGGTCGGGGTCGGCCCGGTCTCGTCAGACCTGGCGGGCCTGGCCCACGCCCGGGCCGTCACGGACCGCGCCCTGCGGGTGCTGCGTGAGGGCCGCGGCGAGCGGCGGGTAGCCCGCCTCGACGACATCCAGGTCGAGGCGCTGATCCTCGAGCTGCGCGACCTGGTCGCGGCCCGCGGCGATCGCCCGACGGGGTCGCTGGCCCGGCTGATCGAGTACGACCGCAAGCACCAGAGCAGCCTTGTCGAGACCCTCCAGGCGTGGCTGGACTCGTTCGGTGACGTGGGTGCGGCGGCCACGTCGCTGTTCCTCCACCCGAACACGTTCCGCTACCGCCTGCGGCGGGTGGCCGAGGTCGGGGAGATCAACCTCACCGACCCCGAGCAGCGGTTCGTCGCCATGCTCCAGCTGCGGGTCCTCGAGCTGGGCGCCGATCCGGACCGCTGACGTACGGCGCGCCGCCCGGCATCTGCCCGGGTACGCGCGCACCATGTCCCCATGCCCGACTACGAGTCCGTGGCGCGGTGGGAGTGGCGGGGGTCCGGCTCCGAGCGCAGCACGCAGATACCCCAGTCGCCCTTGCACGCGGCTGAGCCCGGCGCTTCCAAGACCCTGTGCGGCGAGTCCACCGAGCAGATGATGGTCACCGGAGCGTGGCGACCCGGCGGGTGGGGTGGACGCTGCAACGAGTGCAAGGCGATCGCGGAGAATCCGGACGACGACTAGTGCCGGCCGCTGGCCGGCAGGTTCGAGCACTCAGCGCTGGGGAGTGAGCAGGAACTCTCGCCGGTGGCCTGCCGGGCGTACCGGCAGTCACGTTGTCGATGTCGGACATCGCCAGCAGAAGGCCGTGGTCTGATGGGTTGAGCGGGGCAGCCTCCTTCGCGCGCGCGGTGCGCACCATCAGGCCGAGACTGCTGTTCCGGCCACGGTGTCCCCGCCCGATGGTGTCAGGTCCCTGGCCCACGTGCTTCTGGCAGGGGCCGTGGGAGTCACCCCGCCAGCAGGGCCTGCTCGGCGGGGGACAGGAACTCTCGGGCGACCGCGGTGGCCCGGGCGTGGGCGGCCCGGCGTCCGGGCTCGGGGTCGGCGGTGGCCAGATTGGGTCGGAACGCGATGCTGCGGATGTCGTCGACGCCGGCCCAGCGCAGCCAGTCCTCGAAGTATGGCTGCTGGAAGTCGTTGCCGAATCCCGGGCCACGGCCGGGACCGTAGACCGCGCCGGTGTAGATGACGGCGGCCCGCTTGTTCGCCAGCAGGCCGGTGTAGCCCGTAGCCGGTTCGAAGCTGAAGACCATGCCGGGCTGGCTGACGACGTCGATGAACTGCTTGAGGATGTAGGGCACCGACGCGTTCCACATCGGCACGGTGAACAGGTAGAAGTCGGCGGAGTCGAAGCGCTCGAACGTGTCGCGAGCGGCGCGCCATGCGGTGGCCTCGTCGCCCTCGGGGTCGGCCCCGCCGAAGATCGCCATCTTGGCCGCCGCGGCGGGCGGGCCGAACTCGGGCAGGGTGCCGTCCCAGAGGTCCCAGTGCTCGACTGTGACATCGGGGTGGGTCGCGCGCAGCGCGTCGAGGAACGTCGCCGCGATGGCGAGGGACTCGGAGCGCTGGCCGCGGGGGGAGGCGGAGATGTGCAGCAGGGTTGTCATCGTCATTTCCTTGGGTTGATTTAGGTGCGTACGCACATAGTTATAGCAAAGTGTGTGCGCACGCACAAGCCCTGTTAGACTGCACCCCATGCCACGCGACCTTGCCGAGACGTGGGGGGCACTGCTCAAGGTGCACGCCGCGCTTGTCCCACGCCTGGACCGCGAGCTGCAGGACACCCATGGCCTGCCCTTGACGTGGTACGACGTGCTGCTCGAGCTCAACTCAGCGCCGGAACGCCGCCTCACCATGGGCCAGCTGGGCTCGGTCGCCGCCGTGAGCCGCACGCGGGTCAGCCGGGTCGTCGACGAGCTGATGCGGGCCGGGCTGGTGGCCAGGGAGCCGAATCCGGACGACGGTCGGTCAGCGTTCGCGGCCCTGACCCCCGCAGGTCGGGCGGCGTTCCGCAAGGCAGCACCGACGTACGTCGCCGCAGTACAACGCGAGTTCGCCGACCACCTCACAGCGCGCGAGGCAGAGGTCCTGGCGGGAGCTCTTCGCAAGGTGCTCGACGCGGGCGTCACGCGGGCGGTGGCTCAGCCGAGCGCAGGAAGCGGCGCAGCTCGCTGGTGACGTCGTCCGGGGCCTCCACCGTGCTGGCGTGACCAGGCCCGGTGAGGACGACGAACTCGGACCCCGGCACTGCGTCGTGCAGTGCCACACCCAGCGACACCGGCGCGCGGACATCGTGGTCGGCGTAGAGCAGCAGGGTCGGTACGTCGACCTCCGCCAGCACATGCCGCTGGTCGGGGTAGCTGGCGCGTGCCATAGCCCGGAAGCCGCTCGGATGGAACGCACGGACGCTGGCGAGGAACGGCGCCACGAGCTCGGCGTCTGCCGACGGGGAGAACATCGACGGTGCCATCTCGGCGACGAACTCGTCGGGAGGCAGCCGTGACGCCTCCAGCGACCGTGCCAATCTCTGACCTGCCTCGTCCCGGCCGAGCGAGCCGACCCAGCCGGCGTATCCGCTCACGAGGGTGAGCGACACCGCGAGCCCACGGTGCCGATGGAACGCCGCAAGCGCCAAGGCCGCGCCGAAGGAGAGCCCGACGAGGTGCGCTCGCTCGATCCGCAGCGCCCCGAGGAACGCGGCCAGGCAGTCGGCGTAGGCGTCCATTCCGAAGTCGTCCGGGGGGTCTGACGACCCACCCGCTCCGGGTGCGTCCCAGGCGACCACGGTGAACTCGTCGGAGAGGTCCTCGATCTGACGGCGCCAGGTCGACCGCGCGTCGCCGAGGAAGCCGTGCGCCAGTGCTACCGCCGGCCCGGTCCCGGCGCGCTCGAAGGCGATGCTCAGCCCGCCAACCTCGACGTGTTGGGTCACGGTTGATCGCGCAGCGGTCGGTAGTTGGCCCGCTGGATGTGGGCGCCGAACCGCCTGAGCACGAGGTTGCGCAGGGCGGGAGGCAGCCCCCGGGCACGGTCGCGCCGGTGGGTCTGCTCGCGAACCCAGTCGGTGCGTGGTCGACGGCGACGCTCGAACGTGGCCAGCGCCTCGGCGAGGCTACTGGCCGAACCGAGAGTCTCTGCCAGGACGAGGGCGTCCTCGATCGCCAGGCCGGCACCCTGGGCCATGTTCGGTGAGGTCGCATGGGCCGCGTCGCCGATCAGCAGCACCGCGTCCCGCGCCCAGGAGTCGAGCACGACCTCCTCGATCTCGCCCGCCTGCACGGTCGCCTCGGCGTCGAGCGCGTCGAGCAGAGTCGGCACCGGGTCGGCGTAGCCGGCCAGCAGGTCGTGCAGGGACCGGGGATCGTCGAGCGGGCCATCGACGTAGCAGTAGACCCGGTCTTCCCCGATCGGGATCGTGAGGAACGCCGATCCGGGCCCGAGACGCACCGACCAGGTCGCCGGCTCGACGTCGGTCTCGACGACGAAGCGTCGGGCGTACTGGCCGACCTTCCGGACCGCGCCGGGTCCGAAGGTCAGCTGCCGGACCGTGGAGTGGACTCCGTCCGCGCCGAGCACCAGGTCGTACAGGGTCGGGGTCCCGCCCACGGTGACGGTGACGCCGACGTCGTCGAACGCCACTGCCTCGAGACTCTCTCCCCAGCGCACCGGGACGTCACCGACACCGGCCAGGAGCGCCTGATGCAGGTCGGCCCTGGACAGGGCCAGGCAGGGCGCGACGCCGCGCCACAGGTCGTCGGCTTCGACCTCGAAGAGCGTGCGGCCCCGGTGGTCGAGGGTCCGTTGCCGATGGATGCCCGTGGCCCGTCCGGCTACCTCGTCGCCGAGCCCGAGGGCGCCCAGGGCACGCACCGAGTTCCCGGGGAGAAAGATTCCGGTGCCTTCGAGCGTGGGTGTCGGCTGTCGGTCGATGATCTCGACCGAGGCGCCCCACTCGTGCAGGGTGCGAGCGGCCGCGAGCCCGGCGATCCCGGCACCGACCACCAGCACTCGTACGCCGTCACCGTGCATGGGTCTGCTCCTCTCGTCGGCCGAACCCATGCCCAGCCTGATCCGTTGGCCGGCACTGCCGCATCGGCAGAACTACCCATCTATGTCCTCTGGCGGACTTCACCCCCACCGACAACTCCTACCAGCCGTTCGTCCGTGGCTGGGCGCTTGCGGACCTCACCGAGGCCGCCGTGCACGGTGACGGCGACCTGCGCTTGGTGCGAGGCATCGTTCACGAGTGGGGCCGGGTCGCGGCGGAGACGACGGCGCCGCACCTGGAGGTGACAGCTGGCTTACGTGACCGCGTTGCTGGCAACCGCAGGCGGCGGGGAGGACGTCGAGGTCGAGGATCGATTCCAGAGCGCGATGAGCTCAGACGTGACCAGCTGGCCCTTCTACGCGGCACGCGCTCGGCTCGCCTTCGGCGAATGGCTCCGCCGACAACACCGCGACGCAGACGCCCGTATTCCACTGCGCGAAGCAGCCCAGACCTTCGACGCACTCGGCCAGCAGCGCTACGCCGACCGCGCCCTGCGTGAGCTGCGGGCCACCGGCGAACGCACGCGCCCTCGCACCCCCGAGGCATGGATCGAGCTCAGCCCTCAAGAGCTCCAGATCGCCCTGCTTGCGGCCGAAGGACTCTCCAACCGCGAGATCGGTCAACGCCTCTACCTGTCCCACCGCACCATCGGCACCCACCTTTACAACCTGTTCCCCAAGCTCGGCATCACCTCGCGCGCCCAGCTGCACGATGCCCTCCCGCCGTACGCGACGCGCGACGCATGACACGGCGCTTGTTCTGACCGGGCAAGGCTCTTGTCGCCAGTGCGAGGTGGGGCTAGCCGGGGGGTGGGTGTAGCGCCAGCCGGGAAGCGTTGCGCGCTGAATTCGACGAGCATCTTTCCTACGGCCCACCGTCCGGCGGGCACCCCGGTTCCCAGGAGCACGCCATGTCCACCACCAGTCTGTCTCCCGCTCGTCAGACCGCCCGCAACGCAGTCTGGATCGTCGTCCTGCTCGCGGCCATGCTGGCCTTCCTGTCGTCGTGTGCGCAGCCCGGTGGCCCGCGCGATGTCCGGCAGACCGAGCCCACGTCGCAGGTCGAACCCGACGAGAACGAACCGGACGAGCACGAGAACGAGCTCTCCGAGGTGACGAACGAGCCCGACGAGGACGAGCGGGAACGCGACGAGCGCGAAGCGGACGAGCGCGAACCCGATGAGAACGAGCGCGATGACGGCGAGCGGGACGAGAACGAGTCCGAGGCCGACGAGAACGAGTCCGACGAGAACGAGGACGGCGGCGGCGACGACTGACACCGCAGACCGGCCACTCAGCGAGACTCGAGGAACGTGACCACCGCCAGGACTCGGCGGTGGTCACTGCTCGATTCGGGGAGGTTCAGCTTGGTCAGGATGCTGCCGACGTGCTTCTCGACCGTGCCTTCGGTGACCCAGAGCTGTTCGGCGATGCCCGCGTTGGACCGTCCCTCGGCCATCAGGGCCAGCACCTCACGCTCGCGCTCACTGAGCACGCCGAGGGGGTCGTTCCGGCGCTGGGCGCCGACGAGCTCCTGCACCAGCGCCGGATCGACGACAGAGCCACCGGTGGCGACCCGGCTCACGTTCGCGATGAACTCGTCCACGTCGAGGACCCTGCTCTTGAGCAGGTAGCCGATGCCGCGGCCGGTGGCCAGGAGCGTCATCGCGTGCTCGACCTCGACGTGGGCCGAGAGCACGAGGATGGCGATGTCCGGTTGCTCGTCGCGAATGGCCTGGGCCGCCTCGAGACCCTCCGTCGCGTGGTTCGGTGGCATCCGGATGTCGACGATCACGAGACCCGGCGCGTGCTCGCGGACCAGGTCGAGCAGGTGCGCCGCGTCGCCGGCTTGGCCGACCACGTCGAAGCCCAGGCGTTCGAGCAGGCTGGCAATGCCCTCACGCAGGAGTACGTCGTCGTCGGCAAGGACCACGCGCACCCGCTCCTGGGGGCTCGGCTCCGCCGTCATGTCAGAGCAGTATGCACACCCAAGACGAACGGAGCACCCCCTCGGTGTCGACCGCCGGGGATTTTCTGGCAGGAGTGGGATAGACCGCTCCCAGGCGTCTCACGGGTGCGAAAGAAGGCTTCACCTGACATCGGTGTATCTACGAAAGCGTCCGGAGTAACTTCCCATGGATGGGGAGGGAAGTCCTCAGCGTGGCCGAGGCGGCCGAGGCCTTGGGAACGAGCCCGCAAACGGTGCGCACGCTCCTGCGAAAGGGCGAGCTCGCGGGTCAGAAGCGAGCATGGGGTTCGCGCTACGTCTGGGAGGTGAGTCCCGACGGCCTCGACGAGTTCCTGGCCGTTCATGGGCGCCTCGATGGGCACAGGCGCCAGACGAGGCACACCGATGACCCCGACCCGGACTCCTTCGACGCTCTCTTCGAGCCCGCTCCTCCCGACCGGAGGCCGTTCGTCCTCCGCCCGCGAGGCCGCGCCACTGTCGTGGTGGTCGTCCTCGGGGTTCCGCTTCTGGCCGTCTTCATCGCCGCCCGGGTGCTGCCCGATGCGCTCTGGTTCCAGGAGCTCGGCCAGGTCGACGTCTACAGCAGGACGGTCACCGCACAGCTGGAGTTCTCTCTCCTGGTCGCCCTCCCATCGGCACTGTTCGTCGCAGCGAACCTGACCCTCGCGCTGCTGGGCACGACCGTCGTGCGCACCCGCGCGGGCGTGCTGATGCTGGTTGCTGCCTCGCTGGTCACCGGCAGCCTGTTCGGCTCCTCGGTGCAGCAGCACTGGCAGGCGTATCTCCTCTGGCGACACCGGAAGCCGTTCGGCGTCACCGATCCACTCCACGACAAGGACATCGGCTTCTTCGTCTTCACCCTTCCACTCGAGCGGCTCCTGTCCGGGTTGCTGTTGTGGCTGGTTGCGGTCACCCTCGTGTACGTGGCGCTGGTCCACGCCGCACGCGGCCAGCTGGCCTTCAGGCCCGTCCGCGTCGGCTTCTGGGCGCAGGTGCAGATCGCCTGCCTCGTGGCCGTGGTGCTCGTCCTCGTGGCCTGGCGGCTCCGCCTGCAGCAGTACGAGCTCGAGCTCGGCCAGGCGTCGACCGCGGACCCCCAGCCCTTCGCCGGCGCAGGGTACGTCGATGTCAACGTGCGGTCGCCGGGCTACGCGCTGCTGGCGGTGCTCGTACTGGTGCTCGCCGTCGGGTGCGCTGCGGCTCCCTTCGCGGCACGGGCCGGCCGCGTCCGCTCGGCGAAGCTGGCGGTCGCCGTCCCGGCTGCGGTTCTCGGCATCGCCGCGGTCCTCGTCGGAGGCCTGCTCCCTGCGCTCGTGCAGCGGTTGGTGGTCGACCCCAACCCGCTGCTGAGCGAGGAGCCCTACCTGGCCGACTCGATTGCCGGCACCCGGGCCGGTCTCGGGCTCGACGAGATCGACGTCCAGTCGTACTCACCGACCGGGAGCATGAGCGCAGCCGACCTCCCGCCCATCCGCGAGCGCGTCGGCGACGTGCCCGTCTGGGACACGTGGGTCCTCGAGGCGAGGATGCGCCAGCTCGTCACCGACCCCCCGTTCTACCGGCCAGGCGACGCGACGATCGACATCGCTCGGATCGACGGACGACGACAGCCGACCGTGGTCAGCGCCCGACAGCTGGACCTCGGACTGGTGCCCGAGGGCACCGAGACGTGGAGCAACGACCGTCTCGCGTTCACCCACGGGCTCGGCCGCATCCAGTTCTCCGGCACGGACATCGCGCGAACCCGGGAGCCCCGGCTGCTCGACTCCGGCCTCGGGGTCCGGGAACCACGCATCTACTTCGGCGACACCCAGGAGGCGCCGACCAGCGCCGACGGACCGTATGTGTCTGCATTCCTCACGCCCACGACCGACACCCGGCTGGCCGACTCACCCTGGGTCCTGGTGAACACCCGGCGGCCCGAGGTCGACATCCCACGCGCGGACGGCCAACCGCGGGCGTCGTACCACTACGACGGGACCGGCGGGATCCAGATCACCGGGTGGCTACGCCGGGCCGCGTTCGCGTTCGCGCTCGGGAGCACGGAGATGCTGCTCTCAGACGACATCACGTCCGAGTCGCGGCTGCTCCTGCACCGCGACGTGCACGACCGACTGGACGCGTTGGCGCCGTTCGTCCAGTGGGACTCAGAGGTGCTGCCTCTGACGGCGAGCGGCCGCATCGTCTTCGTCGTCGACGGCTACACGACGAGCCAGGACTATCCCTACGCCGAGCACGGGGATCTGGCCGGCTCCCGGGTGAACTACGCCCGCGCGTCCGTGCGGGCGACGGTGGACGCCTTCTCGGGTCGCGTCGACCTCTACCTGGCGGCTGAACCCGACCCGGTGGCTCGGGCGTGGGATGAGATCTTTCCCGATCTCTTCCGTCCCGATGACGAGTTCCCGGCCGCTCTCCGTCACCGGGTGCGCTACCCGTCGGACCTCTTCGCGGCCCAGGCGACCGCGTACGAACGGTTCCATGCGGCCAGTCCGGACCTGTTCGCCAGCGGGGCCGCCGCCTGGTCGCGGCCGCTTGCCCTGTCCGGGCCGATCGAGGTCGCGGGAGACGTCGACTTCGACGAGTCGGACGAGGACGACCTCCGGCTCACCCTGGAGCCGTCCACAATCTATGCGCCACCCCCCGGGGAGACCGACCCGCGCCTTCTGCTGCGTACCTACTACACGCCGCGACGGGCGCAGAACCTCGTCGCCGCCATGAGTGGATGGGTCGACCAGGGCGGGCGGCTTCGGCTCGTCACCGAGAATCTCCCGCGGGATCCCGTCACCCTCGGGCCAGCCCAGATGAGCCGCCAGGCCTTCGCGACCAGGCGAGTGGGGGAGCTGCTGGGCGTCCGCAACCTGGAGATCCGCGACCTGGCCAAGTCCTCGCTCGACACCGTGCTGCTCGGGCGACCGCGCGTGCTCTTCCTCCCTCAGGGGATCCTCCAGATCCAGAGCCTGTACGAGGGTTCCAAGGGTCCTGGCGCTGCCCGGCTGATCGGGGTCACTGTGTTCTTCGGCGGCCGGGTCGGCCTCGGGCCCGACATCGAGAGCGCTGTTCGCCAGGCACTGAACAAGCCGCCGCGGATCGACGTCCTGCCTCCCCGGGGACCCGTCGTGGTCGGCAAACCCGTCCGGCTCGCGTTCCGGGTCGAGAACGCCAAACGGGAGCACGTCACGATCACCTCCGACGCCGGCCCACAGAGTCGGCAACGCAGGATCACGACCGGTGTGGGAGAGGTCGTCTGGGTGCCCTCCGCCGCCGGGGACGTCACGGTCCGGGTCGACGCGGTTGGCCTGGACGGGACGAGCGTCACGGACAGCACGACGTTCCCTGTGCTGGACTCCCCGCCCAGGATTCGTCTGATCGACGCGCCCCGGCGGGTTGAGGTCGGCCGACCCGTGCGGATCTCGTTCAAGGTGGCGCACGGTCGCTCCGCCTCGGCCACGGTGTCGACTCGCGTCCGGCATCGTGCTCACGCGGGACTACCTGCTCCGGGGCCGCAGGGCGCTGCTCAGCTGGACACCGAGGGCGTCGGGGAAGGTCGTGCTCCTGATCCGCGCGCGTGGAGGCCAGGGACAGATCGCCGAGACGCGCCTGCGACTCACGGTGCGACCACGAGCACCGGAGGTCCCGCCACCCACTGTCTCCCTGCTCCGGGTGCCGGACGAGCTACGGGTTGGGCGCGAGGCCAGGTTCGCGTTCCGGGCCGACGGGTGCCTGACCGCGGTCGCGAAGATCGAGACACCGGGCGGCGAGACCCTGACCTGGCAGTTCGCCTGCCCGGCTGGTCGAGCGAGCTTCGCCTGGACGCCGGTGGAGGCCGGTCGCCACCTGCTCACGGCGACGGCGAGCGGGAGTGGCACCACGGCGCAGGTGGCGACGACGATGACCGTGGAGGAGCCGTGACCGGCGGGACACCGGAGGGTCCTCGCGGGCACCCTCCGTGGCAGCGACACCTCGCGACTGCAGTCGGCTGCGCGGCCCTGGGTGTCGTCGTCCACGTCGCGAGTCCCGTCCTCCCAGTCCAGCTGGCCATGGTCGGGCTCGGGATCGGTCTCGTCGGCGCCGGCTTCATGCTGGCCTGGGCCGCGGACACGGGGGAAGCGGTCTTTTCCGGTGGCCCCGTCCTCGCGGTGATCGCGCTCGTCGCCGTACTGCCGGAGTTCGTCATCGAGGTGCGGTTCGCCTACATCCAGGAGGCGGGTCTGGTCACCGCCAACCTCACCGGTGCCACCCGGCTGCTGTTGACGGGGGCGGTCGCGCTGCCGCTGTTCGTGCTCGCGGCCGCCCGCACGAGGCCCCAGGCGGCTGTCCGACTCGAGCTCCCCGAGACCCGCCGGCTGGAGCTCGGCATCCTGTTCGTCACGGCGCTCTTCGCCACCCAGGTCGTGGTGAGGGGGAGCCTGACGGTGTTCGACGCGGTCGCCTTGCTGGGGCTGTACCTGCTCTATGCGCTGCGGGTGCAGGGAACGCCCACCGAGGAGCCCGCCGTTGTCGGGGTGCCCGCCGGCCTGCGCTCCCTGCCGCCCTGGTTCCAGCGAGTCACCGTCGTGGCCCTGATCGTGTCCGCCGGATATGTCGTCCTGACGATCGCGAACCCCTTTGCGGACGCGCTGCTCGCGACCGGGACTGCCCTGGGCTTCGACCCCTACCTGCTGATCCAGTCCGTGGTCCCGGCGGCAACCGAGGCTCCCGAGCTGGTCATCGTCGGCGTCCTGGTGGCCAACCGTCGACCGGCCCAGGGTCTGGCGGTGCTGCTCGCCTCGTCGGTGAGCCAGTGGACGCTCGGGATGGGACTGCTTCCCCTGGCCTACCTCGCCGGCGGCGGAGGCGTGTCGATGCCCCTGGCGGGACGCGAGCAGCTGGAGCTGGGGTTCACCATTGCCACCACCCTGTTCGTGGTTGCCGCGCTCGTCAGGCTGGATCCCGAGCGTGCCGACGCGTTCCTCATGACGGGGATCTTCGCGGTGCAGCTGATCTACCCGACACCCTTCGTCCGCTTCGCCTGCGGGTTCGTGCTCCTGGTCTTCGCCATCGACCTGCTCGTCGCTCGGCGTCGCTTCCTGGGTTCAGCACTTGGGAGCGCCTTCGGTCGACGTACTCCCGGGACCACCCGCGCCTCATGACGCGGGTGGCCCGGGGCCGCCTGTGAGTTCAGTGCGCCGCGCGCTCGCCGCCCCCGAACGCCTTGGTCATCTTCGCCTGGGTGGCCTGTGCGCGGGCGAGGGCCGTGCGCAGCCCGGTCCTGCCGGCCGGTGACAGGGTGAAGGTGTTGATCGCGGTGGAGATCGCGTTCACCTCACGGGCGTACTGACCCAGGGTGTCGGCCATGCCGTCGGCGTAGTCGCCGCCCTCGCCCTCCTCGGGCTGAGCGATGACCACGTCGAGAATCCGGTCCCGACCCGTCTGCGCCGCGGTGAGGGTGCGCCGCAGGGCTGTGACGAGCCTCGGCCTCCGGTGATGGTCGAAGAGCGCGACGGTGCCCGTGCTGATGCGGTAGTCGAGCCTCGTGGCGGCCAGCACGGCGGGGGGCCCCGGAGGGTCGTCGCTCTCGGGGTCGGCTGGGGGTGCACCGATCAGTGCCCGGGCGGCGGTGTTCGCCCGGTTCGTGTGCAGTCGTGCCCGCCGGAGCGACTTGATGGCCCGGTGATACCTCCCGGCGCGGACCCGCTTGCGTGCCGTCGCGAGAGCCCGGTCCGCACGATCGATGTGTCCCTTGAGCGTGATGGCTGCCGCGCGGGAGACTTCGCGTTGGCCGTCGGTCGCGGCGACCGACGCCGGCACAACGCTCAGCGTGAGGCCCACGACGAGGGCGACGAGGGCGACGAGTGCGCCGAGGGCCCGCGCCCGGCCGTGGTGCGGTCGCCGCCACGTGTCAGGGCTGTTTCGGATGGCGTTCATGATGGTTCCTTTCGTTGGTGTTCTCTTCATGGGGAGCTGGAGGGGGGCGACGGCGAGGCGGAGGGCCTTCGCCAGCGCGTCCGCCGGAAGCAGGGCTAGCCAGGTGTTGTCGGCAATCCCGAAACCTGACATGACGTCGAGAGCGCGGAGTGCCCCGCTGGCCACTGCTTCCCCGGCGATGATGCGAGCCAGGTGCACTCCCAGCTCCTGGACGTCGATCGCGAGTCCGTGGAGCGTCGCCGGCACGTGGTCCACCGAGACCCAGGGCTGCTGGATCGGCCACATTGCTCCACCTCCGTCATGGCGTCTGATCTCCTTCCAGAGTCGTCATCAGGCGCCTGTGCCGCATCGAGGCCAGCGGCCGTCCCGTCGTGGTGCCTGCAGGCGTACCCGTCTTCGGGCTACCTGCAATGCGCGCTGGCGACGCGTTGGGCAGAGTGGTCGCATGAGCTTGAGCGTGGTCATCGTCGACGACAGCGACCTGTTCCTCGACGCCGCCCGCGACCTCCTGGAGCGAGGTGGCGTCGCTGTGCTCGGTGTCGCATCCACGACCGCCGCGGCGTTGGACGAGGTCAGGCGCCTGCAGCCCGATGTCGTCCTGGTCGACGTGCACCTCGGTGCCGAGAGCGGCCTGGACCTCGTTCGGCGGCTCTCGGAGGACGGCCGTTGCGGTGGTTCGACCGCGATCCTGATGTCGACCTACACCCGGGCCGACCTCGGAGGCCTGATCGATGACGTCCCCGCAGCCGGGTTCGTGACGAAGGGCGCCCTGTCGGTCGGAGCCGTCGACGAGATCCGTCGACGGACGATGAGCTGAGGCAGCGTGGGCGGGCGGCTCGGCCGGCGGGACTCCTCAGGCCGCGTGGTCGCCGCTAGTCTCCGAGGGTGGCGGTGAAGGTCGCAGGCGGCCGAACCGGCGTCGAAGCGGTGGTCGCCTTCGTGGCTGGCGCGGGGTGGTTCATGCTGTGTTCCGTCCTGCTCGGCGCCGTACTGCCGCATCGACTTCTCGCGGTGGTCGCCGTCGTGGCCCTGGACGTCGTGGTGGTCCTGGCCCTCGCGCACTACTGCGGGATCAACTATGCGGTGACGGTCGGCATCGCGGGAGTCGTCGCGCTGGACTGGTACTACATCCCGCCGCTGCATCCCTTGGCGCTGCCGGATGCGAGGAACGCCGTCGCCCTTGCGACGTACCTGGTGGCGGGGGTGCTGCTGGGGGAGCTCGCGGTCCTCGCCCGTCGGCGCGCCGTCGTGTCGGAGCGGGCACGAAGCGCCCTGGCCGGAGAGCAGGCGGCGCTACGTCGAGTGGCGACCCTGGTTGCGCGCGAGACGGCTCCGGACGACGTCTTCGCCGCCGTCACCGATGAGGTCGGCCAGCTCCTGGCGATCGACATCGCGACCATGCTCCGCTACGAGACGGACGGCAAGGCGACCGTCGTCGCGGCCTGGAGCGTGGCCGGCGGGCACATCCCGGTGGGCAGCCGACTGGTACTGGACGGCGACAACGTGGCGGCCGCCGTCCTGCGAGACGGCCGACTGGCCCGGATGGACAGCTTCGCGGCCGCGGCAGGGCATCTGGCGGAGCGCCTCCGCGATCTCGGCGTGCGGTCGAGCGTCGGCAGCCCGATCGTCGTCCACGGCCGGCTGTGGGGGGTCATGGTGGCTGCGTCCCGGTCGGACGAGCCGATCCCTCCGGTGGCGGAGTTCCGGCTCAGCGAGTTCACGGAGCTCGCCGCGACTGCCGTGGCGAACGCGCAGGCGCGGGCCGAGCTCAATGCGTCGCGGGCGCGGATCGTGACGTCCGCCGACCAGGCACGGCGACTCATCGAACGCGACCTGCACGACGGGGTGCAGCAGCGCCTGGTCTCGCTCGGGCTCGGCGTACGGGCTGCCGAGGACGTCGCGAAGTCCGGGTCGGGCGAGCTCCTTCTTCCTCGCCTCGCCGGAATCCGCGAAGGGTTGATGGGGGCACTCGACGACCTCCGAGAGATCTCGCACGGCATCCACCCGGCGATCCTGTCCGAAGGTGGGCTTCGGCCCGCGCTGGGCAACGTCGCGCGCCGTGCTCCGGTGCCGGTCGAGCTCGACATCCGCGGTCGGGACCGGCTTGCGGAGCCGATCGAGGTCGGCATCTACTACGTCGTCTCCGAGGCCTTGGCGAACGTTGCCAAGCACGCGAACGCGACAGCAGTCAGGTCACGATCGACGCCGACGACGAGGCCGTGCGGGTGGACATCCGGGACGACGGCCAGGGCGGTGCCGACCCGGCTGATGGGTCCGGCCTGGTCGGGCTGTCCGACCGCGTCTACGCGCTGGGCGGCACGTTCACGATCAGCAGCCCCGTCGGGGAGGGCACCTCGATCAGCGTCGTCTTCCCGGTGATCCCGAGCTGACCCTCGTCGGATCACTCACAGAGATCCGATGCGTTCGCCGAGGTCGAGCTCGAGCGCCCCACGGGTCTGCTCGCGGGTCGTGGCGTGGGCTCTCGCGATCGCGGCGTGCCGCCAACACGCAGCCGCCCCGTGTCTCAACCGCATCAAGTACGGCGGCCCCCGTGGGGGAATCCGAGGGATTCCTCCGCGGGGGCCGCGTGCTGTCGTTTCGAGACGGTCGCTTCGCGCTCCTCAACCAGCGACGACCATCAGATGTCGAAGTACAGCTCGAACTCGTGCGGGTGCGGGCGCAGCGCGACCGGCTGGATCTCGGCGGTGCGCTTGAAGTCGATCCAGGTCTCGATCAGGTCGGGGGTGAAGACGCCACCCTCGAGCAGGAAGTCGTGGTCGGCCTCGAGCGAGTCGAGCACCGCGTCCAGCGAGGCGGGCACGGTCGGGATGTTGGCGTGCTCGTCGGGCGGGAGCTCGTAGAGGTCCTTGTCGACGGGCTCGTGCGGCTCGATCTTGTTCTTGATGCCGTCGATGCCGGCGAGCAGCATCGCGGAGAACGCGAGGTACGGGTTCGACGACGGGTCGGGGCAGCGGAACTCGATGCGCTTGGCCTTCGGGTTCGAGCCCGTGATCGGGATCCGCACGCAGGCCGACCGGTTGCGCTGGCTGTAGACCAGGTTGACCGGAGCCTCGAAGCCGGGCACCAGGCGGTGGTAGGAGTTCACCGTCGGGTTGGTGAACGCCAGCAGCGACGGGGCGTGCTTGAGGAGGCCGCCGATGTAGTAGCGAGCCATGTCGGACAGGCCGGCGTACCCGGTCTCGTCGTAGAACAGCGGCTCGCCGTCGTTCCAGATCGACTGGTGGCAGTGCATGCCCGAGCCGTTGTCGCCGAAGATCGGCTTGGGCATGAACGTCGCGGTCTTGTCGTTGCGCCATGCGACGTTCTTGACGAGGTACTTGAACTTCATGACGTCGTCGGCGGCCTTGAGCAGCTCGTCGAAGCGCCAGTTGATCTCGGCCTGGCCGGCGGTGCCGACCTCGTGGTGGGCACGCTCGACGAGCATGCCGGTCTTCTCCATCTCGATGACGATCTCGTCGCGGAGGTCACCGAAGTGGTCGTACGGCGCCACCGGGAAGTAGCCGCCCTTGTACTTGACCTTGTAGCCGCGGTTGTTGTCCTCGGAGCCGGTGTTCCAGGCGCCGGCCTCGGAGTCGATGTGGTAGTAGCTGGCGTTCTGCTTGGTCTCGAACCGGACCGAGTCGAAGACGTAGAACTCGGCCTCGGGGGCGAAGTACGCCGTGTCGCCGATGCCGGTGCTGGCGAGGTAGGCCTGCGCCTTGCGCGCGATGTTGCGCGGGTCGCGCGAGTAGGCCTCGCCGGTGAGCGGGTCGTGGATGAAGAAGTTGACGACCAGGGTCTTCGCGTTGCGGAACGGGTCGAGGTACGCCGTGGTCGGGTCGGGGAACAGCGACATGTCCGACTCGTGGATGGCCTGGAAGCCACGGACCGAGGAACCGTCGAAGTTGAGGCCGTCGTCGAAGACGTCCTGGGTGAACGACGAAATGGGAACGGTGAAGTGCTGCATGATGCCGGGGAGGTCGCAGAAGCGTACGTCGACCATCTCGACGCCCTCGTCCTTGATGTACTTCAGCAGTTCGTCGCTGTTTGCGAACATTCGTCCTCCTTGGCCAGCACCAGATCCTGGGCGGCCGACAAAAGTCTGTGCGAGCGGGGCCGCCGGTGCCACGTTGCACCGGACGTTCCTCGCAACCTAGGTGGGGGCAGTTTCTTGACCGTATCCGGTTTGTTTCGCGCATGTAACAGGTCCCCGGCCGCGAGCGGGCGGCCACCACGTCCTCAGTAGCCTGTGCACGTGATCGAGACCGCGTCCTGGGGCCGAAGAGTCCTGGCCCTGCTGGTCGACTGGCTCGCCTGCACCCTGGTGGCGCAGCTGGGCGTGACCGCCGGCGTGATCGAGAGCAACCCGTTCGCCATCTACACGATGGCCCTGTTCATCCTCGAGGCGTCGGTGTTCACCGCGCTGCTCGGCGGCTCCTTCGGCAAGCTCGCCACCCGCCTGCGCGTCGTCCGCACCGACGGGAGTGGCGCCCCGCCCGACCTGCTCCGCTCGCTCCTGCGGTCGGTCCTGGTCGCGCTGGTCATCCCGCCGCTGGTCTTCCGGCCGGACGGCCGCGGCCTGCACGACATGGCAGCCCACACGGCGACGGTGACCCTCCAGACCGCGAAGGCCTGAGCCGGAACTCCTCCGGCGGTGGGGGTGGCGCCGACTACCGTGGGCTCCATGCCCGGCGCCATCGACACCTCCTCGCTGATCGGGCGCGAGCGCGACCTCGACCTGCTCTGGGCCTGCCGGTCATCGACCGACCGGCCGGGCCTCTCCGTGGTCCTGCTGGGCGGCGAGGCAGGGGTCGGCAAGTCGCGGCTGGTCGCGGAGTTCGTGGCCCGGCTGCTGGCGTCGGAGCCCACGACGATCGCCGTCCAGGGCGGCTGCCTGGAGCTGGGCGAGTCGGTGCTGCCGCTGGCGCCGCTCGTCGGTGCGCTGCGCGACCTGGCGCGACAGCTCGGCCCCGAGGAGACCGAACGCCGGTTCGGTTCCGAGCTGGTGCGCTTCCTGCCCGGTCACACCGACCGCCCACCCGACGACGGCTGGGGGCAGGCGCTGCTGTTCGAGGAGGTCACCACGATGCTGGCCGCCCTCGCGGCGGAGCGCCCCGTCGTCCTGGTCATCGAGGACCTGCACTGGGCCGACCGGTCGACGCTCAACCTCGTGACCTATCTCGCGCGCTTCCTCGAGAGCGAGGAGGTGACGCTGGTGGCGACGTACCGATCCGACGAGCTGCGCCGGGCACACCCCCTGCGGCCCGTCCTCGCCGAGCTCGTCCGGCTCCCGCGCGTCGCGCGCCTCGATCTCGAGCCGCTCGACGACGCGGCCGCCGGAGACCTCGTCTCCGCCATCGGCGGGGACGGACTCGACCGCGACCTCGTCAACCAGCTGGTGCTCCGCGCCGAGGGCAACCCGTTCTTCGTCGAGGAGCTGGTGGCGGTCAGCAACACCGGCAGCGTCCCGCCCACCCTGCGCGACATCTTCGCGGTCCGCGTCGACAGGCTCCCCGAGGAGGCGCAGGAAGTGCTGCGCGCGTCGGCCCTGGTCGGCCGGCAGATCGACGACCGTCTCCTCGAACGTGTCTCGCCGATGGCGCCCTCCGAGCGGGCGGCCGGACTGCGGGCAGCGGTGGAGCACCAGGCGCTGGTCATGGACGCACACGGCTACCGCTTCCGACACGCCCTCCTGCAGGAGGCGGTGTACGCCGAGCTCCTGCCCAGCGAGCGCCTCCGGCTCCACCGCGCGGTGGCCGAGGCGCTCGAAGCCGACCCGACCCTGGCCGCCGCTGGGGCCGAGGGCGCCGACGCCGAGCTCGCGCACCACCTGCTCGGGGCCGAGGAGCCCGCCCGGGCGCTGCCCGTGCTCCTGCGCGCCGCCCGACGGGCGACGCGCCTGTACGCCTTCACCGAGGCCCAGCGTCAGCTCGAGCTCGCCGTCGACCTCCGGGGCCGCGTCAACGGTGACGCGCAGGGCCCCGAGCTCGTCGAGCTGCTCCAGGAAGCCTCCGAGGTCGCGATGCTGGCCGGCGACGGCCGCGGCGCCGTCGGGCACGCCCAGCGGGCCATCGACCTGGTCGATGCCGATGCACAGCCCGACCGCGGCGGGATGGGATACGCCCTGCTGAGCCGCGCCCTGTGGTTCCGGGGGAGTGCCGACGAGGCGGTGGCCGCCTCCGAGCGGGCCATCGAGCTCACCCGCACCGGCGGCGCCCTCGCCCGTGCACACGTCCTCGCCGGGCACGCCCGGTTGATGCTCCTGCTCGGGCGTCACCACGACTCGGTGTCGACCGGGAAGGAGGCGATCGCCATGGCTCGCGAGGCCGGCGACCGCAACGTCCTGGCCCGGGCCCTCAACTCCACCGGCACGTCGCTCGGTGCGGCCGGCACCGACCACGACTGGATGCCGTACCTCCGCGAGTCGATCACGATCTCCGACGCCGACGACGACCTGATGGAGCTGATCCGGGCCTACAACAACCTGGCCAGCACCATCCTCTGCGTGACCGGCGACGGTGAGGCAGCGGTCGCCGCCGCGGCCGAGGGGATGGCCCGCGTCGAGCGCCGCGGCCTCGCGAACCGCGGCACCGACTGGTTCCGCCTCACCTACGCGGAGGCCCTGATGTCGTCGGGGCGGTGGACCGAGACCGACGAGATCGTGAGCCAGGTCCGGACCACCGCCGCCAACGGTCCGCTCCATGTCCACCGCAACTCGCTGGCCGCCCAGCTCCGCACCTGGCAGGGCCGCACCGACGAGGCCTGGGCACAGATCGAGCGGGCCAACGAGCTGCTCTCGGTCCGCAACCCGCAGACCCAGGCGCCGCTCCAGGCCTGCGCGGCGCTGCTCCACCTCGCGGACGGCCGGTACGCCGACGCGCGCGCCGAGGTGGCGCTGATACCGGGCGCCGCCGACGACGCCGACATGCTGCTGATCTATCTCGTGCGCGCCATGATCGAGGCCGAGGCCCACCTGGCCGGCGACGCCGATGCTGCCGCTCGACTCGACGCCTTCGAGAAGGAGATCGCGGGGCTGACCTCGGGCCACGAGGGAAGCCCCCTGGAGGCCCGCTTCGTGGCCGCCCAGGCACTCATCCGGGCGGAGCGGTCGCGGTGCGGCGACCCCGATCCGGATGCCTGGCGCGAGGCGCTGAGGCTCTCCGAGAGCCACGTCGACGTGGTGCTCGGGGTGCGGGCGCGAGTCCGGCTGGTCGAGGCCCTGGTCCTGGCGGGGGAGCGCACGCAGGCCCGCGAGGAGCTGGCCGCCGCACACCGCGCCGCGACGGACCTGGGGGCCGCGCCGCTGCGCGAGGAGCTCGAGCGGCTCGCGTCGCGCTCGCGGATCCCGCTGCCTGGAGTCGCTCCGAGCGCCGCTGACCCCGGCTCCGGGCTCACCGCCCGCGAGCTCGAGGTGCTGGCCCTGCTCGCCGACGGCCGCACCAACCGCGAGATCGGGGAGTCGCTGTTCATCAGCCCGAAGACCGCCAGCGTGCACGTCTCCAACCTGCTCATGAAGCTGGGCGTCGCCAACCGCACCGAGGCGGCCAGCCGTGCCCGCGAGCGCGGACTCCTGACTCAGGCGTAGGCGGCCGCGACCGGTTTGCCGACCCTGGTCCCCGGGCAGTCTGACGTCACCAACCGGCCCGTACGCTGGCCGGACTGGACGCCAACACTGGGGGACCTCATGCAGCGCTCGACCCTTCGCCGCCTCGCCATCACGGCGGCGGTGCCCACGCTCCTGGCCGGCACGCTCACGGCGTGCGGCTCCGACTCCGGCTCCGGGAGCGCCTCCGACGACTCCGCGGCCGTGTCGTCCGACTACGAAGCGGGCGAGCAGGTCGACAAGGACGAGTTCCTGGCCGACTTCAAGGACGGCCTCGAGGCGTCGACCACGGCCGCGATCACGATGACCACGGACCTCGGGTCGAACGGCAGCATGACCGCCGAGGGCGAGGCCGACTACACGACCGCCCCGCCCAGCATGGCCATGAGCATGGAGATGCCCGACATGGTCGGGGGCGGGGGCGAGATGGAGCTGCGCCTGGTCGACGGCGTGATGTACATGAACATGGGTCAGATGACCAAGGACAAGTTCATGAAGATCGACCTCAGCGACCCCGCGAACCTGCCGCCGGGCCTGGACACGCTCACCGAGCAGATGGACCCGCTGGCCGCGTTCGAGCAGTTCGGGCCGGCGCTGTCCTCGGTCACGTACGTCGGCGAGGACGAGGTCGACGGCGACGCGACCCAGCACTTCACCATGGTCATGGACACCTCGAAGGTCGCGACCTTCAAGGACCTGCCGGCCGGCGCCGACGTACCGAAGGAGCTGTCGTACGACGCGTGGTTCGACGACGAGTTCCGCTTCCGCAAGCTGACCATGGAGATGGAGGCCGCGGGCACGCCGGTGAAGATGGAGATGCAGGCGTCCGAGTGGGGCGAGCCGGTCGAGATCGAGGCTCCGCCCGCGGACCAGGTCGTCGAGACGCCGCCGGGCGGGTGATCCGGGCCGGGCTCAGCGCCCGCGCATGTTCCCGCGCATCCCCTTCATGCTGGTGGGGACGGGGCCCTTGGGCAGCGGGATGTTCGACCGGTTGGCGTCGAGCGCCTTGATCCGGTTGAGCACGTCGGTGAGCTCGGCCGGCTTCACGGCGCGACCCAGCTTCTGGATGTACTTGACCAGCTTGGGGAGCGGCACCTCGCCCTCGCCGCGGCCGCAGACGACCTCGTGGATCGGGGTGTCGGCGGCGACCCGCTCGTGCTTGCGGCGCTCGCTCGCCAGCAGCGGCCGCACCCGGTTGGGGTTGCCCTCGCCGACGAGCACGATCCCCGGCGGCCCGACCACGCGGTGCACGACGTCCTGCTGCTTGTTGAACGCCACCACCGGGTAGGTCTTCCAGCCCCGGCGCAGCATCTGCAGCGCGCTCGCGGCGGCGCCGGGCTGCCCCTCCATCTGGCCGTACGCCGCCCGCTGGGCACGACGTCCGAAGATGACCATCGCCGCCAGCAGGCCGAGCAGCAGGCCACCCACGATGGCCATCACCCAGTCGAAGAGCCCGCCCTGGGGCGGCAGCACCCAGAACAGCCCGAAGCCGACGGCGCCGACGACCAGGAACACCAGCAGCAGGATCAGCCCCAGCTTGGTGTCGCTCCGCTTCGCCATCCGGTAGGTGGCACGGATCTGTGCCAGTCGACCCATCTTGTCCGGGTCGGTGGCCTTGGCCTTGTCCTTGCTCCTTGGGCATGGTGCTGCGGCCTTGCTTTCTTCTCGTTCGGGTGGTGCTCGGGAGTTCAGGCGGGGGAGGTCGCGCGGGCCTCCATGGCCTGACGGTACAACCGTCCGGCCCGGTACGACGAGCGGACGAGCGGGCCCGACAGCACGCCGGAGAAGCCGATCTGGTCGGCCTCGTCCTTGAGCTCGACGAACTCCTCGGGCTTGACCCACCGCTCGACCGGGTGGTGCCGCACGGACGGGCGGAGGTACTGGGTGATCGTGACCAGCTCGCACCCGGCGTCGTGCAGGTCGCGCAGCGCCTGGCTGACCTCCTCGCGGGTCTCGCCCATGCCGAGGATCAGGTTGGACTTCGTGACCAGCCCGAAGTCGCGGGCCTGGGTGAGCACGTCGAGGGAGCGGTCGTAGCGGAACGCCGGGCGGATCCGCTTGAAGATCCGCGGCACGGTCTCGACGTTGTGCGCGAGCACCTCGGGCCGCGACTCGAACACCTCGCGCAGCAGGTCGGGCTTGCCGTTGAAGTCGGGGATCAGGTTCTCGACGCCCGTCTCGGGGTTCAGCTCGTGGATCGCGCGCACCGTCTCGGCGTACAGCCAGGCGCCGCCGTCGGGAAGGTCGTCGCGAGCGACGCCGGTGATGGTGGCGTAGCGCAGCTCCATCTTCTGCACGGACTCGGCGACCCGGCGCGGCTCGTCGCGGTCGAGCGGCTCGGGCTTGCCGGTGTCGATCTGGCAGAAGTCGCAGCGCCGTGTGCACTGGTCGCCGCCGATGAGGAACGTCGCCTCCCGGTCCTCCCAGCACTCGAAGATGTTGGGGCAGCCGGCCTCCTGGCACACCGTGTGCAGCCCCTCGGACTTCACCAGGTTCTGGAGCTGGGTGTACTCCGGGCCCATCCGCGCCCGGGTCTTGATCCACTCCGGCTTGCGCTCGATCGGGGTCTCGGCGTTGCGGACCTCCAACCGGAGGAGCCTGCGGCCGTCGGGAGCAACTTGGGTCACGTTCGCAAACTCTACGCGGGATGCCCAGCGTGTCCGAACCGCCGGTCGGGGTTGCCGTTTGGTAAGGATTTGGTTACCTTTTTGGGGTGGATGTGTTCGGGGCCCTGGCCGACCCGGTCCGGCGCGCGCTGCTGGAGGAGATGGCCTCCGGACCGGCGCGGGTGGTGGATCTCGCGGCCCGTCACCCCATCTCCCGGCCGGCCGTGAGCCGGCACCTGCGGGTGCTCAGCGACGCGGGCCTGGTCAGGGCGACCGACCACGGCCGCGAGCGCCACTACGCCCTCGAGCCCACCGCGCTCGGGCCGGTGCGCGACCTGCTCGACCGGCTCGGCCCCCGGGCATCCGGACGGCTCTCGACCAACGCGCTCGACGCGCTCGACACCGAGGTACGCCGGACCGGTCGCGACCGGCGTACGACCCGAGACCGTGACCCTCGACAGGAGACAGCATGAGCGCCACCCCCACCGGCCGGATCGACCACGACGGTGACCGCCACACCCTCGTCCTCACCCGCACCTTCCAGGCGCCGATCGGCGACGTGTGGGCCTCGGTGACCGAGCCCGAGCGGCTCGAGCGCTGGATCGGCACGTTCGACGGCGATCCGGAGGCCGGTCATGTCATGTTCCGGATGACGGCGGAGGGCGAGAACGTCGAGGCCGAGCGGATGGAGATCCGCGAATGCGTCCCGCCGCGCCGGCTCGCCCTCACCTCACAGGTGGGCGAGATGCGGTGGTTCCTCGAGCTCGACCTCGACGAGGCCGACGGGGTCACCACGGTGACGTTCTCGCAGCCCGACATCGACCCGGCGACCGCCGAGAACGTCGGGCCCGGCTGGGAGTACTACCTCGACCGGTGGGTCTCGGTCATGACCGGCGGCGACGTCGGTGAGCACGACTTCGAGCGCGACTACTACCCGGCGATGAAGGCGTACTACGAGGAGCAGGCGGCGGGCTGAGGGTGCCTCAGGGCACGTCGCGGCGGCGGAAGGACAGCGCCGACGGGACGATGCCGAGCACCAGCAGGACGCCGAGGTAGCCGCCGCCCTGCTCCAGCGAGAGCTCGCGCTGGTCGTCACACAGCGACGGGTCGTCCGGCGGCTGCATCCCGAAGCACTCCTGCGGGACCTCGACGAAGTACGTCGTCCCGTCGAGCACGACTGCCGTCAGGTTGACCTGCGGCTGCCAGCGCTCCCCGATGCCAAGGGCGGCGACCAGCATCCCGCCCGCGACGGCCACGGCGAAGAGCACGCCGAGTGTCGCGACCGTGCTGCGGAACAGCATCGTGAGCGCGTAGCCGCCGAGAGCGGCGCATCCCGCGACCAGCGCCCCGCGCCAGCCCTGCTGCAGGCAATCGAGCACCAGTGTGTTGCCGGCGGGGAGATCACGGGCACGGGCGACGGCAAACAGGGCGAACCAGTACGCCGTGAACACCACGGCCGAGACCGCGAACGCCCCAGCGAGGACGACCAGGCCCTTCGCCGCCCACACCCGGCCCCTGCGCGGCTCGAAGAGCAGCTGGTTGCTCATCGAGCCGCTGTTCCAGTCGTTCCCGGCGAACGTCGTACCGGCCAGGACCATCAGCAGGGTGACGATCACGACCACGCCGAACCCGGAGCCCTGCTCGCGCTCCTCCGCCAGGTCCAGCTCCCGGTAGTCGGCGAACCACTCGGGCTGCGGCAGGATGAACTCCTCGCACTGGGCACGCACGTCGTCGGCGTCCGGGTCGACGCCCCATTCGTTGGGCTCCTCGATGCACTGCGCCAGGTCTCGCTGGACCTGGGGGCTCTCGCGCTGCTCGGCCACGAGGGTGTCGATGCGCTGCTTGTCGGCAGCCGAGGGCGGCTGGGTGTTCCACACCGTGGCGACGCCGATCACCACGGGAATCACGACCGAGGCTGCGAGCAGCAGCAGCACCGCGCGGCGCCACAGCAGCCGGGTGAGCTCGACCCGGAGCAGCCGCCTCATCGTTCGCCTCCGAGGGTGTCGCCGGCCGTCAGGTCGAGGAAGAAGGTCTCGAGGTCGGCCCGGACCGGTGTCAGCTCGGAGAGCCAGATGCGCTGCCCGGCGAGGAGCTCGGTGATCCGCGCCGGGTCGTCGGTCTCGACGGTGAGGATGCCGTCGTGCTGGGCAGGCGTGACGGTCAGCCCGGCACCCTCGAGCAGCGTCTTCGCCGCTGCGGGGTCGGGGACGACGACGCGGAACGCCGTACCCGCTCCGAGCAGGTCGTCGACGCGGCCGCTGGCCAGCAGGCGTCCGTTGCCGATGATCGTCGCGGAGGTGCACACCTGCTGGACCTCGGCGAGGATGTGGGAGCTCAGCAGCACGGTGACCCCGGCGCTGCCGAGGTCACGGATGGTGTCGCGGATCTCGCGGATGCCCGCCGGGTCGAGGCCGTTGGTCGGCTCGTCGAGGATCAGCAGCTCGGGGTCCTTGAGCAGGGTGGCCGCGATCGCCAGCCGCTGCTTCATCCCGAGCGAGTAGGCCTTGTAGCGGTCCCGGTCGCGGCCGGCGAGGCGCACGGTCTCGATCGCCGCGTCCACCCGGCTCGTCGGTGCGCCGATCGTGCGGGCCAGCAGGGTGAGGTTCTGGCGTCCGCTGAAGTTGGGGGAGAACTTGGGTGACTCGACGACCGCGCCCACCCGCCCGATCACGCCGGGCAGCTCGCGCGGGACCGGACGCCCGAAGAGGCGCCATCGAGCCGCGGGTGGGGCGCGCGAGTCCGAGCAGCATCCGGATCGTGGTGGTCTTGCCCGACCCGTTGGGTCCGAGGAAGCCGTGGACGCCGCCGGCCGGGACGGCGAGGTCGAGGTTCTCGACGGCGACGCGCAGGCCGCCGCGACGCGTGCGGAACTCCTTGCGGAGACCCGATGTCTCGATCACCAGATCCCCCATGCGGAGGATCCTGCCCTACGGGGTGACCAGTTCGATGCGCGGCGCGCGGGCCGGCTCGGGGCGCGGCTCGTAGTCGGGCGTCGGGGTGTACGGCGCCCACGCGAGGTAGGTGCGGAGGTGCCGCTCGACGGACGCGAGGACCTCGGTGACGGGGACGTCGCGGCCCAGCTCCTGGCTGAGCGAGGTGACCGCGGCGTCGGAGATGCCGCACGGGACGAACCGGTCGTACCAGCCGAGGTCGACGTCGCAGTTGAGCGCGAACCCGTGCATGGTCACGCCGTGGCTCACCCGGATCCCGATCGCCGCGATCTTGCGCTCGGGGCCGCGGTCGTCGGCGCGCAGCCAGACTCCGCTGCGACCGGGCACGCGCGCGGTCGCGACGTCGAAGTCGGCGCAGACCGCGATCAGCGCCTCCTCGAGGCGGCGTACGAAGTCGACGACCTTGACGTGGTCGGGGAGGGCGACGATCGGGTACCCGACCAGCTGGCCGGGTCCGTGGAAGGTGATCTTGCCGCCTCGGTCGACGTCGATGACCGGCGCGCCGCCCGGGTCCAGCGGGACGCTCGTGGGCGTCGGTGCGCTTGCCGGCGGTGAACACCGGAGGGTGCTCCAGGAGGAGCACGGTGTCGGGGGAGTCGCCGCTGACCACGGCGGCGTGGACGCCGCGCTGGAGGTCCCAGGCGGCGAGGTACTCGACCGCGTCGTGGCCGAGACCCGCGATCCGGAAGTCGAGAGGCACGTTCGGCAGCCTACCCCTGTGGAAAACGTCGGGCCGCCCCGCAGGAACGGGTAGGAGACCGGCGTGAACCCACGTCTGCTCGCCCTCGTCCTGTCCTGCCTGCTCGTTGCGACCGGTGTCCTGGCGGTGGTGGCCGGCCGCCTGGACGGGCGTCCGCCTGCCCACGCGGATGACGCGTCGCGACCGCCTCGTGCGGAGGTCGAGGCGCTGGCGGTGCTGCAGCGCGTGGGACGAGCGCCGGTCCCGGGCCTGGGCGTCCGGGGACCCGGCCGCCCTGCGCGGCCTCTACACGGCCGGGTCGCGGTCGGGTCGCCAGGATCGCGCGCTGCTGGCGGCGTACGCCGATCGCGGGCTGCGGGTGACCGGTCTGCGGACCCAGGTGCTGGCGGTCGACGTCGCGGCGACGTGCACCGCGGGCCGGCTGGCGCTCGTCGTCACCGACCGGACGCGTCGGCGGCGTCGCCGTCGGCAGCGGCGTCGCGCGCTGCGGCTGCCGACCGACCGGCCGTCGACCTGGACGCGTGTCGCTGGTGCGGGTCGCGGGGGAGTGGCGGGTGGCGGAGGTTCAGGCCAGTCCCGCCGCGAGCACGGCGCGGACGTCGGGATGCCGGAACCGGTAGCCCACGGCCTCGAGAGCGGCCGGCCGAAGGTTCAGCGAGCGCAGCAGCTCGGGCGCGGCTGGCCCCGCGCCGAACCTCAGCACGGGAGCCGGGGCGAACAGCAGGTGCGCGCCGGTGCACGGCCCGGGCGAACTCGGCGGTGAACTCCGCGTTGGTCGGTGTCTCCGGGCAGCAGAGGTTGAACTGGTCCCGAGGCGGTGTCGTGCTCCGCCAGGGTAACGACGGCCCCCACCCAGTCCTCGAGCGAGATGACCGGGAAGTACTGCGCGCCGCTGCCGAGCCGGGCGCCCAGGTAGCACTTGAAGAGGGGAGCCAGCAGACCGCATGGTCTCGCCGCCGCGTGCCATGACCGGTGCAGTGCGCAGGATGCACACCCGGGCACCGGCCTCGACGGCGGGATCAGCCGCGTCCTGCCATGCCTTCGTCACATCGGGTCATGAACGCCGTCGCCGCGGCTGTCGGACTGCTCGGTCACCGGCTCGGCTCCGTGGTCGCCGTAGTACGAGCTGCCGTTGCCGGCGAGGAAGGCCGGCCTGCGGTCGGAGGCGGCGATCGCGTCCGCGAGGACTCGCGTGGTCACGACGCGGCTGTCGAACAGAGTGCGCTGCCACTTCTTCGAGTGGGGGTTGCCGAACAGGCGGGAACCCGCCGCGTTCACCACGACGTCGGACCGCTCGATCACCTCGGGCTCGATGGTGCCGGTGTAGGGGTCCCACTGCGACTCGTCCGGCGCGGTCGTGGGCCGGCGTACGAGTGCGGTGACGGTGTGCCCGCGACCGCGCAGCTCGTCGGCCAGGTGGCTCCCCAGGAACCCCGACGCACCCGCGATCACGACGTCCAGCGGCATGCCCTCACCCTTCCACAGCGCACGAAAGGCGCTGACCCGTCGCTAATTAGCGACGGGTCAGCGGTTGAACGTCGTCAGACCTCGAACTGGCCGGCTTCGAGACGCTGCTTGACCTCGGAGAGGTAGCGGGCGGCGTCGGCGCCGTCGACCAGGCGGTGGTCGTAGGTCAGCGCGAGGTAGACCATCGACCGGACCGCGATCGTCTCGCCGAGGTTCGCGTCGTCGATCACCACCGGGCGCTTCACGATCGAGCCGGTGCCGAGGATGGCGACCTGCGGCTGGTTGATGATCGGCGTGTCGAACAGCGCCCCGCGGCTGCCGGTGTTGGTCAGCGTGAAGGTGCCGCCCGACAGCTCGTCGGGGGTGATCTTGTTGGTGCGGGTCCGCTCGGCGACGTCGGCGATCTTGCGGGCCAGCCCGGCGATCGACAGGTCGCCGGCCTCCTTGATCACCGGGGTCAGCAGACCCTTCTCGGTGTCGACCGCGATCGCGAGGTTCTCCTTGTCGAAGTAGGTGACCTCGCCCTTCTCGGTGTCGATCCCGGCGTTCAGCGACGGGTGCTGCTTCAGCGCGTCGATCGCGGCCTTCGCGAAGAACGGCATGAACGACAGCTTCACGCCCTCGCGGGCGGCGAAGTCGTCCTTCACCGAGGCGCGCAGCCGGGCGATGCCGGTGACGTCGACCTCGACCACCGTGGTCAGCTGGGCGCTGACCTGGAGCGACTCGACCATCCGCTTCGCGATCACCTTGCGCAGCCGCGAGAGCGGCTCGGTCTTGCCGCGCAACGGCGACGGCGTGATCGACGGGGCGCTCGCCGCGCTGCTGGACGCCGCGGCAGCCGGCGCGGCCGGCCGGCTCCTCGGCCTTCTCCTTCTTGGCCGCCGCGGCGTCGAGCACGTCCTGCTTGCGGACCCGGCCGCCGACGCCGGTGCCGGTCACCGACGACAGGTCGACGTCGTGCTGGGCCGCGAGCTTGCGCACCAGCGGCGTGACGTACGTCGAGGAGTCGCCGCGGTCTCCGCCGCCGGCGTCGTGCTTGGGAGCCTCCTGCGCGGGGGCCTCCTCCTGCTTCGGCTCGGGCGCCTTCTCCTCGGCCTTCGGCTCGGGCGCCTTCTCCGGCTCGCGGCTCGGGCTCCGGCTCGGGCTCGGGCTCCGGCTCCGGCTCGGGCTGCTTCTCCTCCTGCTTCGGCTCCTCGGCCTTCTCTTCGGCCTTCTCCTCGGACTTCTCCTGGGCCGGGGCCGCGTCGCCGGAGCCGATGACGGCCAGCTCGGCACCCACCTCGACGGTCTCGTCCTCGTTGACCTTGATCTCCTGCAGCGTGCCGGCGACCGGGGAGGGGATCTCGGTGTCGACCTTGTCGGTGGAGACCTCGAGCAGCGGCTCGTCGACCGCGACCTCGTCGCCGACCTGCTTGAGCCAGCGGGTGACGGTGCCCTCGGTGACGCTCTCGCCCAGGGCGGGCAGGGTGACCGACGTACCGCCGCCACCGCCGCCACCGCCGCCGCCGTCGGACGACGCGGCGGGCTTCTCCTCGGCCGGAGCCTCTTCCTGCTTCGGCTCCTCCGCGGGCTCCTCCTCCTGCTGAGGCTCTTCCTTCTGCTCGGGCTCCGGCTCGGGCTCGGGCTCGGCCTCGTCCTGGCTCTCCTCCTGGCCGCCGCCGGAGTCACCGGACGACTCGCCCTCGTCGCCGACCAGCGCGAGTACGCCGCCGACCTCGACCGTGTCGTCCTCGTTCGCCTTGATCTCCAGCAGCGTGCCCGCGACCGGGGAGGGGATCTCGGTGTCGACCTTGTCGGTGGAGACCTCGAGCAGCGGCTCGTCGACCGCGACGCTGTCGCCGACCTGCTTCAGCCAGCGGGTAACGGTGCCTTCGGTGACGGACTCGCCGAGTGCCGGGAGGGTGACTTCGGTGGACATGGAGTTCCTCGCTCGCGTCTGGATTGGTCGGGGGTCAGGAGTGGGCGTGGAGGGGCTTGCCGGCCAGGGCGAGGTGGGCCTCGCCGAGGGCTTCGTTCTGGGTCGGGTGCGCGTGGACCAGGGGTGCGACGTCGTCGGCGTGCGCCTCCCAGTTGTAGATCAGCTGGGCCTCGCCGATCAGCTCGCCCACCCGGTCACCCACGAGGTGGACGCCGACGATGGGGCCGTCCTTCTGCCGGACCAGCTTCACGAAGCCCTGGGTCTTGAGGATCTGGCTCTTGCCGTTGCCGCCGAGGTCGTAGGTCAGCGACTCGACCTGGTCGGCGCCGTACTTCTCGACGGCCGCCGACTCGTTGAGCCCCACGGAGGCGACCTCGGGGTGGGAGTAGGTGACGCGCGGGATGCCGGCCTCGTCGATGGGCTGCGGGTCGAGCCCGGCGATGTCCTCGGCCACGAAGATGCCCTGCTGGAAGCCGCGGTGTGCCAGCTGCGGCCCCGGCACGATGTCGCCGACGGCGTAGACGCCCTCGAGGTTGGTCCGGCAGCGCTCGTCGGCGAGCACGAAGCCGCGCTCCATCGCCACGCCCTGCTCGTCGTACCCGAGCCCGTCGGTCGTCGGACCGCGGCCGACCGCGACCAGCAGCAGCTCGGCCTCGAGCACGTCGCCGCCCTCGACCGTGACGGCGACGCCGTCGTCGGTGACCTTCACGCTCTGGAAGGGGGTGCCGGTGCGGAACGTGATCTTGCGCTTGCGGAAGGCGCGCTCGAGCGCCTTGGACGACGCCTCGTCCTCGGCCGGGACCAGCCGGGGGAGCGCCTCGACGATCGTGACGTCGGCGCCGAACGACTTCCAGACCGACGCGAACTCGACGCCGATGACGCCGCCGCCCAGAACGATCACGCTGGCGGGTACCCGGTCGAGCCGCAGCGCATGCTCGGAGGTGATCACCCGCTGACCGTCGATGTCGAGACCCGGCAGCGACTTGGAGTAGGAGCCGGACCCGAGCACCAGGTTGGTGGCGGAGTACGCCGTGCCGTCGACGGTGACCTCGCGCGGTCCGGTGAGCCGGCCGGTGCCCTCGATGACGGTGATGCCGCGGCCCTTGATCAGCCCGGCGAGCCCCTTGAAGAGCCGGGAGACGACGCCGTCCTTGTAGCCGTTGACCCCGGCCATGTCGATGCCCTCGAGCGTCGCCTGGACCCCGAACTGCTCGGACTCGCGGGTCTGGTCGGCGACCTCGGCCGCGTGCAGGAGTGCCTTGGTGGGGATGCAGCCGACGTGGAGGCAGGTGCCGCCGAGCGGACCCTTCTCGACCAGACCGACCTTCAGCCCCAGCTGGGCCGCCCGGAGAGCACAGGCATACCCGCCTGAGCCCGCCCCGAGAACGAGTACGTCGAAGTCGGCGTCGGCCACGCTGATCCTTCCCTCCTGGACTTGTCGCCCCATCCTTGCACTCTTTCCGAACCTGTCCACACCCGCCCACGAGGCACGTTTGATGGGCGATCTGCCCCGAGTTGGGGTGTCCATTGGCACACTTGGGTCATGGGTTTGTTCGACCGCTTCCGGCGCGGGTCATCCGCGCGCATGCGCCGCCCCAGCCAGGACGCCGCGCGCACCGGCTCCACGACCGTGCGGGCGTCCGACCGCCTGGACGAGGAGCACCTGCGCAACTTCGTCACCGCGCGCCGCGGAGTGGAGGGCTTCGTCGAGCCCCGCACGGCCGTCAGCGACGTGACGCTGCTGCTCGTGGCGCACGACGGGGAGTGGACCCGACGCCGGGTGCCGTCGGTCTCGTGGGCGCACAACTTCTGCAACAAGCACAGCGTCCCGTCGTACGACGCCGCGGTGGTCGGCATCCCGCAGCGGATGCGCGACTACAACCGGCGCAAGAAGATGCAGGGCGACCTCTGAGCCGCGTGCTCTAGGACGCGTCGGCGAGCGCCCGGGCGTAGTCGACCAGCGTCCCGACCCCGAAGCCGGTGCCGCCGGCGGTGACGTGGCCGTAGGCGCCACCGGTGTTGAAGGCCGGGCCCGCGATGTCGAGGTGTCCCCACGGCATCCCGGCGGTGAACTCACGCAGGAACGCGCCGGCGAACAGGCCGCCGCCCCAGCGGATCCAGTCGTGCTGCGCCAGGTCGGCGATCTTGCTGCTGCGGATCCGCTCGGTCATGGACTCCGGGATCGGCATCGGCCACTGCGACTCGCCGGCCGTCTTGCCGGCGGCGAGCACGTCGTCGACGACGTCCTCCGAGCCGAGCACGCCCCCCATCCGCTCGCCGAGCGCGAGCACCATGTGGCCGGTCAGGGTGGCGACGTCGAGGATCACGTCGGGCTTCTGCTCGGTCGCACGGACCAGCGCATCGGCCAGGACCAGTCGGCCCTCGGCGTCGGTGTTGAGCACCTCGACCGTGGTGCCGCCGTACATGGTGAGCACGTCGCCGGGCCGGGTCGCGCTGCCGGAGACCATGTTCTCGGCCATCGGCGCGTACGTCGTCACCTTGACGGGCAGGCCGAGGGCGGCGATCGCGAACGTCGCCTGGATGACCGCGGCGGCGCCGGCCATGTCGCACTTCATGGTGTTCATGCTCTGCGCCGGCTTGATCGACAGCCCGCCCGAGTCGAACGTGATGCCCTTGCCGACCAGCGCGAGGTGCGCCTTGGCGTTCCGTGGCGCGTAGGTCAGCTCGACCAGCCGCGGCGGGGCGCTCGAGCCCGCGCCGACGCCGAGGATGCCGCCGCAGCCGAGCTCGGCGAGCTTGACCTCGTCGTGCACGACGATCTTCACCTTGGGGGCGCCGCGGCCCTTGCCGAGCTTCTTCACGGCCTCGTCGACCGCGTCCGCGAACAGCGGGGGAGTCAGGTCGCCCGGCGGGATGTTGACCCAGTCGCGGGTCGCCGCGACCGCGGTCGCGACGATCTGCGCCTCCTCGAACGCCGTCGTCGACTCCTGCTTGCGGGCCGACGGGCTGAGCACGGTGACGGTGCCGGCGGCGTCGGACTTCTTGTCCTTCTTGTACGTCGTGAACGTGTACCCGCCGAGCAGGTGGCCCTCGGTCACCGACCGGATCAGCTCGGGGGTGTCGGCGGGCAGCGCGACGGCCACCGAGGCGGCGTTCGTGGCCGCGCGCGCGGCGGCGCCGGCCGCCCGGCGTACCGACGTGGCGTCGGCCTGCTTGCCGATCCCGGCCAGGATCAGCAGCGGGGAGTTGAGGGTGCCGCCGGTCGGCACCTTGGCGATCTCACCGGGCTTGCCGGTGACCCCGAGGGTGGCCAGCAGTGGCTGGAACTTGCGGCCGTAGGCCTTCGCGACGTCCTCACCGCCCAGGGCGACCCGCGGCCCCTTGTCGTGCTGCATGATGCCCACGACCACCGCATCGGCGCGGGTCTTGGCGGGGCTGGCGTTGCGGAGGTTGTAGGTCGTCACCGAGGCAGGATAAGCCAGCCCGGGACGACCGACCGGCTGCGGTAGGTTCCGTGCCATGAGCAGCGACTCCGGCCTCCTCACCTCGCCGTTGCACGACCGCCACGTGGCCCTCGGGGCGAAGTTCGCCGAGTTCGGCGGCTGGTCGATGCCGCTCGAGTACACCTCGGGCGTGGTCAAGGAGCACACGGCCGTCCGTGAGTCGGTGGGCATCTTCGACGTGAGCCACCTCGGCAAGGCGATGGTCCGCGGGTCGGGTGCCGCCGAGTTCGTCAACCGCACGCTCAGCAACGACCTGCGCAAGATCAGGCCCGGCAAGGCGCAGTACACGCTGTGCTGCGACGACGCGACCGGCGGCATCGTCGACGACCTGATCGCCTACTACCACGACGACGACCACGTGCTGCTCGTCCCGAACGCCGCCAACACCGCCGAGGTCGTACGCCGGCTCCAGGCCGTCGCGCCCGCAGGCATCGAGATCATCGACCACCACCACGACTACGCCGTGCTCGCCGTGCAGGGCCGGAGGTCCGACGACGTGCTCGGACGGGTCGGCCTGCCCACCGGGCATGAGTACATGTCCTTCGTCGAGGCGGAGCACGCCGGCGCGGGAGTCGTGGTGTGCCGCACCGGCTACACCGGCGAGCTGGGGTACGAGCTGATCATCCGCAACGACACCGCGGGCGAGCTGTGGGACGCGCTGCTCGCGGCGGGGGAGCAGGACGGGATGCTGGCCTGCGGGCTGGGCGCCCGCGACACGCTGCGCACCGAGATGGGCTACCCGCTGCACGGCCAGGACATCACCCTCGACGTCACGCCCAACCAGGCCCGGCTCGGCTGGGCGGTCGGCTGGAAGAAGGACGCGTTCTGGGGTCGCGACGCACTGCTGGCCGAGAAGGAGGCCGGGCCGGCGTGGCGGCTGCGCGGGCTGGTCGCGGTCGGTCGCGGGATCCCCAGGCCCGGGATGATGGTGACGTTGACCGGCGACGAGGCCGTCGGCGCGGTCACCTCCGGCACCTTCTCGCCGACGCTGCGCAAGGGCGTCGGCCTGGCGCTGGTGTCGTCGACCGTGCCCGCTGATGCCGAGGTCAGCGTGGACGTCCGCGGACGACGCGAGGCGTTCCAGCTGGTGGCTCCACCGTTCGTCGACCCGTCCGTGCGAGAGTCCTGACGTGGCCAACGTTCCCGACCCACCTCCCACCTTCCGGTCCCCGACCCCGGCCGAGCGGCCGTGGCGCTGGCGCCTCGAGAACGCCACCGGCGCCGAGGTGTCGGTCAGCGACGAGTACGCCGGCCAGCGGTTCGCCAGTCAGGCCGACGCCGAGTCGTGGGTCGGCGAGATCTGGTCCGAGCTGGCGTCCGAGGGCGTCGACGGCGTCACCCTCTTCGAGGGGGACCGGCAGGTCTACGGACCGATGTCGCTGCACGCCTGACCGAGCCGCCTGACCAATCCGAATGGGTTCCACCGTCGAACCACTGCCGCAGTTGTTCCGTTGGATGATGATGGGAGCAAGCGCGGAGGTGAGCGGTGGGCGACGACGGTGACTTCTCGTCGTACGTCGTCGCGCGCTGGCCGTGCCTGATCCGTTCCCTGGTGCTCCTGGGGTCGACGTACGCCGAGGCCGACGCCGTCGCGCGTGACGCCCTCGCTCGTTGCCGCGCGACGTGGGAGCACGACCGCGACACCGACGACGTGGACGCGCAGGTGTTCCGCATCCTGCTCGAGCAGCGGGAGAGGCTGGAGCGCCGACGCCGCAAGGGCCGCCCGAGCGGTGTGCCGGACCTGCCCGAGCCCCCGCTGCTCGTGGACCCGACGTACGCCGACCCGGAGCGGCGGCTCGCGCAGCGGCGCGCGCTGGCGGACGCCCTCGCGCGGTTGCCGGTCGAGGAGCGGACGGTGCTGGTGCTGCGGTTCGTCGCCGAGCTGTCCGAGGACCAGGTCGCCGACGTCCTCGACACCGGTCCCGACGAGGTGCGCGGCCGCCAGGCCGACGGGCTGGCGGGCCTGGACCTGGCCGCGCTGCGGGGGGTCCGGTGAGCGAGCAGGTCGCGGCCCAGGTGTTCCGCGAGGCCGCGGAGGGGATCCCCGTCGGCCAGCCGCCGGTCGCGGACGTCGTCTCGCTCGCCGCGGCGCGTCGCCGCCGGCGTACGCAGTGGACCCTGGTGGGCCTCGCCGTCGCTGTCGGCGTCGTCGGGCTCGGCACCTGGGTGCAGACCCGGCCGTCCGATGACGACCTGCCCGACGTGACCGTGCGCGACGAGGAGAATCCGGCCAACGTCGAGTGGTACGCGAACGGCGTCCTCCACCTGAGCGACGTCGCCGTCGAGATGCCGCGGATCAGCCAGCTCCTGAAGGTGCCGGACGGCGTGGTGGTCGCCGATCGATCCGGCCGCGTCGTCCAGGTCGAGCCCGACGGCGAGCTGCGCAGGCTCGGCGACAGCGCCGCCGGGAGCCCGCTGGTGGGCTCGCGGGAGCGCGGCTGGGTGGCGTGGGTGGAGCCGGGCTCCGACCCGAGCCTCGTCGTGCACGACACGGTCACGCGTCACGAGCTCGCCAGCATCCCGGTCGAGGAGGAGACCCGGCCGATCGCGATCGACCAGGCCCGGCTCTACTACAGCGAGGACGGCGAGACCTGGTCCTGGCAGCTGCCCGACTTCGAACCCGTGCTCGTGCCCGATGCCGAGTACCTCGACGTCGCCGCCTCCGTCCGCGTCCGCACCGCCGCTCCCGGCTTCGTCGAGCTGATGGAGCCCCTGCGCGACGTGCGGACCACTCTCCCCGGCGAGAACGCCGTGCTGTCGGCCGATGCCGACTACCTCCTGACCAACCTCATCTCCGACAAGGCGAGCGTCGTACGCATCTACGACGTCGAGAGCGGTGAGCCCGTCCCGACCGGGATCGACGACGACGAGCACGCGCTCGCCGCCGCCTTCGGCCCCAACGACACCATCACGTACGTCGTCGGCGCCGCTGACCACGGCACCGACGGCGACGAACAGCTCCGTCTCTCCGAGCTCACCGGCCTCGAGCTCCGCACCTGCGACCTCCTGTCGGCGGAGTGCCAGGCCGTCCTCCAGTACGGCGACGAGTTCGACGTCCCGGTCCTCCCCAGCAACTGACCACCGGCGGTGGTTGAGGTGCGAGGAGCGTCAGCGACGAGCCTCGAAACCCGGTGACTGTCTGCAGGGCGGCGAGTCGTCGGCCGAGCCTGCGAAACCCGGTGAGAGAGGCAGGGCAGCGACCACAACGTCGGCCGAGCTTGTCGAGGCCCCTCGCGGTGGTGGGTGGTCACCGCGGTTCTCGATTGGTGTGGTTGCTCGCCGTCGTTGGTTGCGCTGGCCATTACGGCCACACCCGGCGCACGGTCGGTTCCTTCCGTGACCGCTGTGGTTGCGGTCCGAAGAAGTTCTTTCCACAGATCCGCTCAACCACGGGGTTTTGGGCCTTGGAGTGTCGGTGGTCGGTGCTTGGGTTGTCCCATGATCGAGACGCACGCCCGAGACTCGACACCGCTGCCGCGGTGCTCGGCCGCCGCGCGTGACAACGCCGGGCGATCGCCGACCGCGGCGAGGCCCAGCTGCTGGCGCTGGCGGTGGACTGGGCGGCGATGCACTCGGTGGACTCGATCCTGGAGGCCGAGACCCTCGCGGCCGGCGCGTACGGCGAGGCCGGGATGCCGGTCGCCGGTGAGGGTGCGCCGTGGGTGGCGGAGTTCTCGGTGACCGAGTTCGCCGCGGCGCTGGGGATGTCGACGGATGCGGGGAAGCGGTACGTCGGCCACGCCCTCGAGCTCCGCTACCGCCTCCCCCGGGTGTGGAAGCGGGTGCATGAACGGGTCGATCTGCGGCCGTGGCTGGCGCGGCGGATCGCCGAGAAGACCCTCCTGCTGTCCATGGACGCGGCTGGGTTTGTGGACCGGCACGTGGCGCCGACCGCGCACCGGATCGGCCCGGTCCAGCTCGACCGGCTGGTGGACGAGGCGATCGGCCGCTACATGCCCGACCGAAGCCGAGACGCCGTCGCCTCGAGCAGGCGGACGGCCGGTACTTCACCGTCGAGTCCCGCCAGGTGAACTCCTTCGACGGCACCCTGGCCGTCCACGGCGAGCTCGACATCGCCGACGCCCTCGAGCTCGAGTCGGCGATCCAGTCGGTCGCCGCCCAGCTCAAGGACCTCGGCTCGACGAGTCCCTCGACGTACGCCGCTCGATGGCGGTCGGTGAGCTGGCCCGGCGTGAGCTGTCGCCTGGAGTTCTCGGTGGTTGAGGAGGGCGCTCCGCGCCCGTCTCGAAACCACCACCCTCGCAAGATCGTCCTCTACGTCCACCTCTCCCAGGACGCCCTCGACCGCCCGCCTCGAACACGGCAACCAGCCTGATCACCCCCGGCCAGCTCCGCGACTGGTGCGGCGACGGCCGGCCAGGTGGTCGTGAAACCGGTCCTCGACCCGACCGCCCACGACCCCGTCGACACTCCGGTGGTGCCGGACCGGCACCGCGAGCTGATCGCGGTCCGCGACCAGACCTGCGTCTTCCCCTGGTGCACCCGGCCCGCCCGATCCTGCGACGCCGACCACATCGTCCCCGCCGCCCGGGGCGGTCCGACCTGCCCGTGCAACGTGGCCTCGCTCTGCCGACGACATCATCGGGTCAAGACGTTCGCCGGCTGGACCTACACGGCCGTCGACGCCGGCACCTACCTCTGGTCGAGCCCGCACGGCTACAGCTACCTGCGCGACAAGACCGGCACCCAAGACATCACCCCACCCTGACCGACCACGCCCCGGACCCCGCCGCACCCGGCGGGGCCACCGGCATGCCCGGAACCCGAACCGGCGGACCGGGACCCGCACCGGGGCCGCGTAAAACGAGGCGTGGCGCCGCAACCACCGCCACCACGAGCCGACGCCGTCGGCGACACGGCGAGCCAGCGGCCACCGGGGCGGGGCACGGGGAGCCGGCCCGAACCCGGCAAGCATGGCCTCATCAAGCTGGGCCGACACTAGGCTCGGCGCATGCGCAGCTTCAGCCAGGTCGACGTCTTCTCCAGCGAGCCGCTCCTCGGCAACCCGGTCGCGGTCGTGCACGGCGCCGACGGGCTCAGCGACGAGCAGATGGCGCCGTTCGCGCGCTGGACGAACCTCTCCGAGACCACCTTCCTGCTCGAGCCGACGCACGCGGACGCCGACTACCGGCTGCGGATCTTCACGCCGGGCCTGGAGCTGCCGTTCGCGGGACACCCGACGATCGGGAGCGCGCACGCCTGGCTGGAGGCGGGTGGGCAGCCCCAGCAGGACGGCGAGCTGGTGCAGGAGTGCGGGGCCGGGCTGGTGCGGCTCAAGCGCGGCGAGCGGCTCGCGTTCGCCGCGCCGCCGCTGGTCAGGAGCGGCCCGGTCGGCGACGACGACCGCGCGAGGATCGTGACGTCGCTGCGGATCGACGACGCCGAGGTCGTCGACATGGCCTGGGCCGACAACGGCCCGGGCTGGGTGGCGGTGCTGCTCGAGAGCGCGGAGCGGGTGCTCGCGCTGGAGCCCGACTTCGTGACGATGGGCGACCTCGACGTGGGGTCGTCGGACCCCACGACGACACGAGCGACGCGGACGTCGAGGTGCGCGCGTTCTGCCCCGACATGGGCATCGGGGAGGACCCGGTCACCGGCAGCCTCAACGCGTCGATCGGCCAGTGGCTGGCCGGCAGCCGCCTGCCGACGTCGTACGTCGCCGCGCAGGGTACGGCGATCGGTCGCCGCGGCCGGGTCCACGTCGACCTCGAGGGCGACACCCTCTGGGTGGGCGGCGACGCACTCACCACGATCACCGGCCGCGTCGGCCTCTGAGGCGGCGTCGCAGGAAGTAGGGTCGGAACGTGCGGCAGTACCTCGACCTCCTCCAGCTGATCCTCGACGACGGTGCGGAGAAGAGCGACCGCACCGGCACCGGCACCCGCAGCGTCTTCGGCCACCAGATGCGCTTCGACCTCAGCGACGGCTTCCCGCTCGTGACCACCAAGAAGGTCCACACCCGGTCGGTCTTCGCCGAGCTGCTGTGGTTCCTGCGCGGCGACACCAACGTCAAGTGGCTCCAGGACCGCGGCGTCACGATCTGGGACGAGTGGGCCGACGACGACGGCGACCTCGGCCCGGTCTACGGCTACCAGTGGCGCTCCTGGCCGACGCCCGACGGCCGGCACGTCGACCAGATCGCCCAGGTCGTCGAGCAGATCAGGGCGAACCCCGACTGCCGCCGCCACATCGTCAGCGCCTGGAACGTCGCCGACATCCCGCAGATGGCGCTGGCGCCCTGCCACACGATGTTCCAGTTCTACGTCGCCGCAGGGGCGGCTGTCCTGCCAGCTCTACCAGCGCAGCGCCGACGTGTTCCTCGGCGTGCCGTTCAACATCGCGTCCTACGCCCTGCTCACCCACATGGTCGCCCAGGTCACCGGGCTCGAGGTCGGCGACTTCGTGCACACCCTCGGCGACGCCCACCTCTACTCCAACCACCTCGAGCAGGCCCGGCTCCAGCTCACCCGCGACCCGCGCCCGCTGCCCGACGCTGAGGCTCGACCCGGCCGTCACCGAGCTCGACGCGTTCGACCTCGAGCACATCGAGATCGAGGGCTACGACCCGCACCCCGGCATCAAGGCCCCGATCGCCGTCTAAGCGCGTCGTCCTGGTCGCCGCGGTCGCGCGAGAACGGCGTGATCGGCGCGGCCGGCGGCATCCCGTGGCACCTGCCCGAGGACTTCAAGCACTTCAAGGCGATCACGCTCGGCCACACGCTGGTCATGGGCCGCGCGACGTACGACTCGATCGGCCGGCCGCTGCCCGGGCCGCACCACGATCGTGCTCACCCGCGACCCGGACTGGTCCGCCGACGGGGTCCTCGTCGCCCACGACCTCGACGCCGCGCTCGCGCTCGCCGACGACCTGCCCGGCGACGTGATGTCGCCGGCGGCGCCCAGGTGTACGCCGCCGCGCTGCCGATCGCCGCCGAGCAGGTGCTCACCGAGGTCGCACCAGAGCCCGGAGGGCGACACGTTCTACCCCGACTTCGACCGGAACGAGTGGGTCGAGGCGAACCGCGAGCACCACGACGGCTTCGACCGCGTCTGGTGGACGCGGCGACCCGTGGCAGGCTGAGGCCATGGAGCTGCGGATCATCACCGAGCCCCAGCAGGGGGCGCACCTACGACGACCTGCTCGCGGTCGCGCGCACCGCCGAGGAGCTCGGCTTCGGGGCGTTCTTCCGCTCCGACCACTACCTCGGGATGGGCACCGACGGGCTGCCCGGGCCGACCGACGCGTGGATCACGCTCGCCGGGCTCGCCCGCGACACGAGCACGATCCGGCTCGGCACCCTGATGACCTGCGCGACCTTCCGGCTCCCGGGCCCGCTCGCGATCGCCGTCGCCGAGGTCGACCAGATGAGCGGCGGCCGGGTCGACTTCGGCATCGGCGCGGGCTGGTACGACGCCGAGCACACGGCGTACGGCATCCCGTTCCCGGACATCGCGCGAGCGGTTCGACCGGCTCGAGGAGCAGCTCGCGATCATCACCGGCCTCTGGGAGACGCCGCCGGGCGAGACGTTCAGCCACGACGGCCGCCACTACCAGCTCACGGACTCGCCGGCCCTGCCCAAGCCGTCCAGAGCCCACGCCCGCCGGTCCTGCTCGGCGGCATGGGCAAGCGGCGCACGCCCGAGCTCGCCGCGAGGTACGCCGACGAGTTCAACCTGCCTTCGCTCCGAGGCCGACACCGAGCTCCAGTTCGGCCGGGTCCGGCGGGCCTGCGAGGCCGCGGACCGCGACCCGGACGAGCCTGACCTACTCCAACGCGCTCACCGTCTGCGTCGGCGCCGACGAGGACGAGCTCGCCCGCCGCGCCAAGGCGATCGGCCGTGACGTCGCCGACCTGCGCGCGAACGCCCTGGGCGGCACCCCGCAGGAGGTCGTCGACAAGCTCAGCGGTACGCCGCCCTCGGCAGCCAGCGCGCGTACCTCCAGGTCCTCGACCTCGCGCGACCTCGACCACCTGAGGTTGGTGGCCGAGGAAGTCGCCCCGCACGTATAGCCTGTGGGAATGACGTCCGCGCCTGCAGCGCCGTTCGGCCGGGTCCTCACGGCCATGGCCACCGCGTTCCACGACGACGGCTCGGTCGACCTCGACGGCACCGCCCGGATCGCCGCGCACCTCGTCGAGCACGGCCACGACGGCGTCGTCGTCTCCGGCACGACGGGGGAGTCGCCCACCACGAGCGTCGCCGAGGACGGCCAGATCCTGGCCGCCGTCAAGGACGCCGTCGGCGACCGGGCCACGGTCGTCGCCGGCGTCGGCACCAACGCCACCGCCCACTCGGTCGAGCTGGCCCAGCAGGCCGAGAAGATCGGCGCCGACGGGCTGCTGCTGGTCACGCCCTACTACAACAAGCCCGGCCAGGCCGGCGTGCTCCACCACTTCCGCACGGTCGTCGAGGCCACCGACGTGCCGGTCATGCTCTACGACGTCCCCGGCCGCACCGGCACCCAGATCTCGCTCGAGACCTACGCCGCCGCCATCGAGCTCGACACCGTCGTCGCGGTCAAGGACGCCGTCGGCGACTTCGCGCGCGGCGTCCGGCTCACGCGAGCTGGGCTACGCCGTCTACTCCGGCGACGACGTCAGCAACCTCGGCTGGCTGGCCCACGGCGGCTGCGGCTTCGTCTCCGTCGTCGGCCACGCGGCCGGCGACGAGCTCAAGGCGATGGTCGACGCCTACTTCGCCGGCGACCACGACCGGGCCCTCGAGATCTTCACGCGGCTGCTCCCCGCGATCGACGCCGTCATGGGCGTCGCCAACTACGGAGCCACCACCGCCAAGGCTGCCCTCCAGCTCCTCGGCGTGCTCGACAACCGCAACGTCCGGGGACCGCTGGTCCCGCTGGACGACGACGAAGTGGCCGCGCTGCGCGAAGGACTCGCCGCCGCCGGCCTGCTGCAGACCTGAAAAGGATCACAACTTGAGCCACCCCCATCCCGAGCTCTCCCCACCGGCCGAACTGCCGAGAGGAGGGCTTCGGGTCATCCCGCTCGGCGGGCTCGGCGAGGTCGGTCGCAACATGACCGTCTTCGAGTACGACGGCCGGCTGCTGATCGTCGACTGCGGCGTGCTGTTCCCCGAGGACCACCATCCCGGCGTCGACCTGATCCTCCCCGACTTCGAGCCGATCCGGGACCGGCTCGACCTGATCGAGGCGCTGGTGCTCACCCACGGGCACGAGGACCACATCGGCGCCACGCCGTACCTCCTGCGCGAGCGCCAGGACATCCCGCTCGTCGGCTCCGAGCTCACCCTGGCCCTGCTCGACAGCAAGCTGCGCGAGCACCGCCTCCGCGAGACCGTCCACCACGTCGTCAAGGAGGGCGACCGGCTCACGTTCGGCCCGTTCGAGCTCGAGTTCGTGGCGGTCAACCACTCGATCCCCGACGCCCTCGCGGTCGCGATCCGCACCGGCGCCGGCCTGGTGCTGCACACCGGCGACTTCAAGATGGACCAGCTCCCGCTCGACTCCCGGATCACCGACCTGCGCGCCTTCGCGCGGCTCGGCGAGGAGGGCGTGGACCTGTTCATGACCGACTCCACCAACGCCGAGGTGCCCGGCTTCACCACCGCCGAGCGCAACATCGGCCCGGTGCTCGACCGCGTGTTCTACCAGAGCCGGCCAGCGGATCATCGTGGCCTGCTTCGCCTCCCACGTGCACCGCGTCCAGCAGGTCCTCGACGCGGCGGTCTCCCACCGCCGCAAGGTCGCGTACGTCGGCCGCTCGATGGTGCGCAACATGGCGATCGCCCGCGACCTCGGCTACCTCAACGTGCCGCCCGACGTGCTCGTCGACGCCAAGGACCTCGCCGACCTGCCGCCGGAGCGGCAGGTGCTGGTCTCCACCGGCTCGCAGGGCGAGCCGCTGAGCGCGCTGAGCCGGATCGCGCAGCGCAACCACAACTTCGTGCACATCGAGGAGGGCGACACCGTCGTCCTCGCCTCCAGCCTGATCCCCGGCAACGAGAACGCCGTCTACCGCGTCATCAACGGCCTCGCGCGCTGGGGCGCCAACGTCGTGCACAAGGGCAACGCGCTGGTCCACGTCAGCGGTCACGCCAGCGCCGGCGAGCTCCTCTACTGCTACAACATCGTCAAGCCGCGCAACGTGCTGCCGGTGCACGGCGAGATCCGGCACATGCGGGCCAACGCCGAGCTCGCGCGCCTCACCGGCATCCCCGCCGACAACGTCGTCATCGCCGAGGACGGCGTCGTCGTCGACCTGGTCGACGGCCAGGCGAGGATCGCCGGCAAGGTCGACTGCGGCTACGTCTTCGTCGACGGCTCCTCGATCGGCGACATCACCGAGACCTCGCTCAAGGACCGCCGGATCCTCGGCGAGGAGGGCTTCATCTCGGTGATCGTGGTGATCGACTCGGTGAGCGGGAAGGTCTCCGGCGGACCCGAGATCCATGCCCGCGGCTTCGCCGAGGACGACTCGACGTTCGACGAGATCAAGCAGCCGATCATCGACGCGCTCGACGCGGCCGTCCGCGAAGGCGGCGCCGACTCCTACCAGCTCCAGCAGACCGTACGCCGGGTCGTCGGCCGCTGGGTCAACCAGACCCACCGCCGCCGGCCGATGATCATCCCGGTCGTGATCGAGGCCTGACGACCTCAGGCCGCGAGGACGCCGGCCACGATCAGCGCCTGCCCGACGTGGTAGGTCACCATGATCGCCAGCCGGGCCTGGGGGAGCGGCCGCACGAACCGGTTGACCGACAGGATCGAGTCGCTGGCCACGAACACGCTCGCGCCCACCGCGACCAGCAGCTCCCCGGTCAGCCAGGCGCAGACGAGCATCGCGGCGATCACCACCATGTAGACACCGACCGGCACCGACACCCGGGCGCCGACAGCAACGTGCACCTGACCCGGGACCCTCCGGGTCGTGCCCAGCGCGGCCGCGAGGGCCACGAGCCCGAGCACCGACCACCAGCGGGCGGACAGGCCGAGCACGAGGAAGCAGACGACGAAGGCCAGGTGCCCGAGCAGGAACGCCCCGACGCCGGCCAGGAAGCGCGGCACGCTCTCCGACAACAGGGCGATGTCGCCCAGCAGCCCGAAGAACAGGGCGACGAGCAGCCATCGGCCCTCGGGGCTGTCGGCCGCGCCCAGCACGACGGCGGCAACGATCAGCAGGACGAGTACGGCGGGCTTCGCGACCGTCTCCAGCCGGCGGTCGTCGCGTGCCACGGCGTACCAGTCGACGAGCGCGGCGAGGGCCGGAAGCAGCCAGACCAGCTCCTCGGGCACGGGCAGAGCATGGCAGGTCGCAGCGCCGATGCGGGCCGCAATGCCGGGCAACGCGGCGGCGCACTCTTACGGTTCTCACGTGATGCGGCATCGGGTGGTGAGCCGGGCGGGCTCCCTCGTGGCTCGGGCCGTCGCCGTCTGCGCGGTGCTGCTGGCCCTGGTCGCGGTGCTGCTGCCGTTCCTCGGCGACCACGACTACCTGCGCGACCTGCTCGGCACGCCCGAGGTGTCGCTGGCGCTGTCGTTCTCGGTGGTCGGGTTCATCCTCGTCGGTCGCGCCCACGCCTACCCGATGGGCTGGCTGGTGATCGGCATCGGCGCGATCTCCGCGGTCTACGCCTGCGGCACGTCGTACGCCGCCTTCGTGCTCGGCGGCGACACGGGCGCCTCCCTGCCCGCCGGGTCGTCCCTCGCGATGGCGGGCGCCTGGGTGAGCAACTGGGCATGGTTCCCGGCGTCGGTGCTGGTCGCGACGGTCTACCCGCAGGTGCTGCCGTACGGCCGTCCACTCTCGCCGCTCTGGCGGATCCCGCTGGTCGTCGGCCGCGGCGTGCCTGGCCGTGGGCGTGCTCGACCGGGCGACGGAGCCGGGGCCCCTCGGGCCTTTCCGCGGCGTGGACAACCCGCTCGCCTGGCCGGCCCTCCACGATGCGGGCGTCCCCGTCTGGCGCGGGGTCCAGGTCGTGGTGGTCGGACTGATCATCGTCGCGGGGCTGTCTCTGGTGGTGCGGTTCGTGCGGTCCGAAGGCGTCGACCGGTGGCAGGTCGGCTGGTTCGGGTACGCCGTCGGCATCGCCGTGCTGCTGGCGTTCGCCGCCTCCCCGGCGCTGACCCACCCGGCGGTGATGCTGGTGCCGGCCGGCCTGGTCGTGGCCGCCCCGCGGCCGCCGGGCCGGCGCCGGACGACGCCGCCTGCCCGGCACGTGCCGAAGCGCCGCGCCGAGCGCTGAAGTACGCGACACGGGCGAATCTCACCCGCGAGGGGTCTGGTCAAGACGGTCTCAGGGACCTAAGGTCCCATCGCAGGAAGATCTCGGGACTTTTCTTCTCTGCGCACTGCCGTGCCCCGAGGTCGCGACACCTCGGGACGAAAGGATCCTGCGTGCGTACCACGACAGCCGGGCTACTGAGCCTGGCGCTGTTTGCCGGTCTGGGCACTCTCACCCAGATGCCGGCCTCCGCCGCACCCCAGGCGGACAAGACCAACGAACCGCGTCTGTCCACCCCCTCGGACGCGCTGCCCAACCCCTCCGCCGAGAAGCAGAACGCGCTTCGTGAGGAAGCCATTGCGGACGTCCTCAGCGGCGAGGCCAAGCCGCAGACCGTCGACGGCAACTCCGTGCTCAAGGTCGGTCGCGAGCCGGCGGCCACGAGCACGGCGCGCGGAGCCGCGGAGACTCAGCCGCAGTACGTCGAGCTGGAGAACGAGCGCACCGACCGGGTGTTCGTCTTCCTCGTCGACTTCGGCAACGAGCGCCACCCGAGCTACCCCGACCAGGACACCGACCCCGCGACGCCGGGCCCGACCAGGTTCGACGGCCCCGGCTTCAACGAGATCCCCGAGCCCGGCCCCAACGACAACTCGACCGGGTGGGAGCCCGACTTCAACAAGGAGTACTACGAGAACCTCTACTTCGGTGAGGGCGCCGACGTCGAGTCGCTCAAGACCTTCTACGAGAAGCAGTCCTCCGGTCGCTACTCGGTCGACGGCGAGGTCAGCGAGGTCACGACGGTTCGCTACAACGAGGCTCGCTACGGCCGCAGCAACGGATTCCCGTGTGCCAGCAACGTCTGCAACAACACCTGGAACGTGGTCCGCGACGGCATGACGCAGTGGGTCGCCGACCAGAAGGCCGCCGGCCAGACCGACGAGCAGATCAAGGCCCACCTCGCGACGTTCGACGTGCTCGACCGCAACGACTACGACGGTGACGGCGTGTTCGACGAGCCCGACGGCTACCTCGACCGCTTCCAGATCGTGCACGCCGGCGGCGACCAGGCCGACGGCGACCCGTTCCAGGGCGAGGACGCCATCTGGAGCCACCGCTGGTACGTCGACCAGGCGTCGACCGGCGTCACCGGCCCTGAGTTCAACAAGGCCGGGGGCACCCAGATCGGCACCACGACCTGTGGGTCGGCGACTACACGATCCAGGCCGAGAACGGCGGGCTGTCGACGATCGCCCACGAGTACGGCCACGACCTCGGTCTGCCCGACCACTACGACACCGCTGCCTCGGGTGACAACCCGGTCAGCTGGTGGACGCTGATGGCGCAGAGCCGGGTCTCCGCCCCGGGCGACCAGGGCATCGGCACCCGCGCCGCCGACCTCGGTGTCTGGGACAAGCTGCAGCTCGGCTGGCTCGACTACGAGACGGTCGTGGCGGGACAGAAGCGCACGCTCGAGCTCGGCCCGCACGAGTACAACAGCGAGAAGGCCCAGGGCGTCGCCGTGGTGCTTCCCGACAAGGACGTCGAGACCGTCCTGCCCACGCCGGTCGAGGGTGAGCGGCAGTGGTGGAGCGGCGAGGGCGACGGCTACACCGCCGAGATGTCGCGTGCCGACATCGCCGTACCCGCCGGGAGCGCGACGCTCGACCTGCAGCTGAACTACAACATCGAGGAGGACTACGACTACGCGTACCTCGAGGTCGAGTCCCCGGCCGGCAGCGGCAACTGGGTCCAGCTCCCGACGACGGCCGTCGACCCCGACGCCGACGCCGACGCGGACGAGACCGGGATCGACGGAGTCAGCGACGGCTACGTGCCGGCGTCCTTCGACCTCACGCCGTACGCCGGTCAGACCATCGGCCTCCGGGCCCGCTACATCACCGACGGTGGCGTGATGGGCCAGGACCCGAGCCTGGGCTGGTCGGGTGTCTTCATCGACGACATCCAGGTCACCTCCGGAGCGACGACCGTCTTCGCGGACGGCGCCGAGAACCCGCCGAACGGCTGGGCTCTCGACGGGTTCGAGTCGGTGGAGGCCAGCTTCACGACGCCGTACGACCAGTTCTACCTGGCCAGCAACCGGTCCTACGTGAGCTACGACAAGTACCTCAAGACCGGCCCGTACAACTTCGGGTGGCCGGACCGGCCTGACTTCGTGGAGCACTTCCCGTACCAGGACGGCCTGCTGGTCAACTACTGGGACACGTCGTACACCGACAACAACACCAGTGCGCACCCGGGTAGCGGCGAGGTCCTGCCGATCGACTCGCACCCGCGTGCCCACTACAACCTGGAGGGTGCGGCCTGGCGTGGTCGGATCCAGAACTACGACGCACCGTTCGGGCTGCAGAAGGCCGACTCGTTCACGCTCCACGTGAATGGCAAGGCCAGCTACGTCCGCGGTCAGGCCGCGAACGCGGTCTTCGACGACAGCGACCCCAACCGGTACTTCACCCCGTTCGTGGAGGCTGGACTGCCGCGGGTGGGCGTCAAGGTCGCCGGCGTCGGCGTCAAGATCGAGGTGCTCAAGCAGAACGGCGCCAACATGACGATCCGGATCCGGTAGTCACTGTTCGACAGCACCATCACTGAGGGCCGGGAGCACACGCTCCCGGCCCTCAGTTCTGTCGGGTGAGCTTCTGGACGCGGACGGCGGCGCCGGCGCACTCGCCGGACTCCGGGAGCGCCTGGCCGGTGGCGACCACCTGGTCGCCCGCGGCGAGGTCCTCGGTCCCGGGGCCCAGGAGCGACCAGAGGACGCCGTTGGCGTCCTCCACGTCGACGCAGCCGCCCGTGGCCGGCGGCGACCACGGTGCCCACCACGCGCACCTTCTTGAAGCTGTCGGTCGGCGTCGACGGGGGACCGCTCGGTTCCGGCGCGTCGGGCAGGGTCGGTTTCGGGCTGCTCCTGCTCACTCATCGTCACTCCCTGCTCCTGGCAGCCGCCCGCCGCGATCCCGATGACCACGCACAGCGTCAGCGCGGCTGCTCCGCGCCTGACGTGTCGCACGAGGTCCATCTTGGTACGACGCGCAGCGGTGCGAGTCGGATCCCCGCTCGCCGACACGCATCGTGTGGTCCCTGTGACTGGTGTGACTTTGGCCTAGATTCATCACCATGGCGACCCGTACGTCTTCCCCGCCGGGGTCGCGGAGCAAGAGCACGTCTTCGTCACGGTCGAGCAAGTCCGGTTCCAGCCGGTCCAAGAGCTCGTCGGGACGGGGAGGCTCGAGCACCCGATCCCGGAGTAAGGGCAAGAAGAACCCGCGCAGCACCGGCTCCACCAGGAACCGGCGCCCCGCTCCGCGTGCCGTCCGCAACGGCCGCGGTCCGGTCTCGCGCGCGTTCGGCGCGTTCGGACACGGACTGGCCGCCGTCTGGATGGCGATCGCCCACGGCCTCGGCGCGACCGCGCGCAGCATCGGCCGCTCCGCCCGCGACCTCGAGCCCGAGCACCGGCGCGACGGGGTCGGGCTGGTCCTCTTCGGCCTGGCCGTGGTCACGGCCGCCGCGGTCTGGTGGCAGCTGCCGGGCGCGGTCATGGAGGTCACCCGCACCATCGCGGCCGGCTCGGTCGGCAAGGTCGGCTGGTTCCTGCCCCTCGTGCTGGTCCTGATCGGCTGGCGCAACATGCGCGACCCCGTCCGCAACGGCCCCGCCGGTCGTCAGGTCATCGGCTGGGCCGCGCTGGCGTTCTGCGTGCTCGGCATCGTCCACATCGGCAACGGCAACCCGCAGCCGGTCAGTGGCGACACCGACCCCCTCGAGACCGCCGGCGGCGCGGTCGGCTTCGTCGTCTCCAACCTGCTGCTCGACCTGATGCGCACGCCGTACGTCGTGGTCCCGCTGCTGGTGCTGCTCGGGTTCTTCGGGGTGCTGGTGATCACCGCGACGCCGGTCTACCAGGTGCCCACCCGGCTGGCCGAGCTCCGCGACCGGCTGCTCGGCCGCAGCCGGCCCGACACCGAGGGCGACGAGGGTGAGCCCACCCAGCCGATCCGCACTCGCCGTGGCCGCTCCGCGGACGGCGACATCGACCCCGACATGGGGGACCCGGCGTACGACTCGCCGGTGCTCGAGGACCGCGAGGTCAAGAAGCGCCGCAAGAAGGGCCAGCCCGACCCCGAGGCCGAGACCGACGCGTTCGCGGCCGTGCCCGGGGCTCGGTCGCCGCCCGAGCCACGAAGGCCGACCTCGAGCCGCCGCCGCACACGCCGCTGCCGCCACGGGTCGAGCAGCTCGCGCTGTCCGGCGACATCGCCTACACGCTGCCCGCCAACGAGGTGCTCAAGCCCGGGTCGGTGCACAAGGCACGGTCCAAGGCCAGTGACGCCGTCGTCGACCGCCTGACCCAGGTGCTCGAGGAGTTCGGCATCGACGCACAGGTCACCGGCTACACCCGGGGTCCGACGGTCACGCGCTACGAGGTCGAGCTCGGCCCCGCGGTCAAGGTCGAGAAGGTCACGGCGCTCTCGAAGAACATCGCGTACGCCGTCGCGTCGGCCGACGTGCGGATCCTCAGCCCGATCCCCGGCAAGTCCGCGATCGGCATCGAGATCCCCAACGTGGACAAGGAGATCGTCTCCCTCGGCGACGTGCTCCGGTCGAACAACGCCCGGTCCGACCACCACCCGATGGTCTGCGGGCTCGGCAAGGACGTCGAGGGCGGCTTCGTGGTCGCGAACCTCGCGAAGATGCCGCACCTCCTGGTCGCCGGCGCCACCGGCTCCGGAAAGTCGTCCTTCATCAACTCGATGATCACCTCGATCCTGATGCGGTCCACGCCCGACGAGGTGCGGATGATCATGGTCGACCCGAAGCGGGTCGAGCTGAACGCCTACGAGGGCGTGCCGCACCTGATCACGCCGATCATCACGAACCCGAAGAAGGCCGCCGAGGCGCTGGCCTGGGTCGTGCGCGAGATGGACATGCGCTACGACGACCTCGCCAACTTCGGGTTCCGCCACATCGACGACTTCAACAAGGCGGTGCGCGCCGGGAAGGTCGTGCTGCCGCCGGGCAGCGAGCGCGAGCTGGCGCCGTACCCCTACCTGTTGGTGATCGTCGACGAGCTCGCCGACCTGATGATGGTCTCGCCGCGCGACGTCGAGGACGCCGTCGTCCGGATCACCCAGCTCGCCCGGGCCGCGGGCATCCACCTGGTCCTGGCCACCCAGCGACCGTCCGTCGACGTGGTGACCGGCCTGATCAAGGCCAACGTGCCGTCGCGGCTGGCGTTCGCGACCAGCTCGCTCGCCGACAGCCGGGTCATCCTCGACCAGCCGGGCGCCGAGAAGCTGGTCGGGCAGGGCGACGGCCTGTTCCTGCCGATGGGCGCCTCGAAGCCGGTGCGCGTGCAGGGGTCCTGGGTCACCGAGGCCGAGATCCACCAGGTCGTCAAGCACTGCACGGCGCAGCTGGCACCGACGTACCGCGAGGACGTCACGGCGCCCGCGGCGTCCAAGCGCGAGCTGGACGACGACATCGGCGACGACATGGACCTCGTGATCCAGGCGATCGAGCTGGTCGTCTCCACGCAGTTCGGGTCGACGTCGATGCTGCAGCGCAAGCTGCGGGTCGGCTTCGCCAAGGCCGGCCGCCTGATGGACATCCTCGAGAGCCGGGGAGTCGTCGGGCCGAGTGAGGGCTCGAAGGCACGCGACGTACTCGTGAAGCCGGACGAGATCGACAGTGTGATCGCCACGTTGCAGGGGGAGCAGTAATGGGAGCAGCGGAAGTCCACGCAGACATCCACCACGAGCAGGGGTACGACGACGCACCGACGCCGGAGCCCCTCGGGCTGGCCCCGAACCCGGTCGAGGTGCGCCGCAACGGAGGAGTGGCGGGCTTCGTCGGCGTGGTCGCGTCGACCGTCGCCATCGCCTACCTGGCCCGGGCCACCAGCACCGGCGCCCCGCTCGACTGGGCGCTGGCCGCGCTGATGGGCGTGCTCGGCATCGGCCACCTGGCCGCGCTGGTGGACGCCCGGACCCCGCTCCTCGTCGCCGACACCCAGGGGGTCCGGCTGCGGCTCGGCCGCAACTGGCGCGGGCTCCCGTGGGGCGCGCTGCGCAAGGTCGAGCACCGTCCCCGCCGCGGACCGCTCCGCGACGGACGCCTGGTCCTGGTCGTGCACAACCCCGCCCGGCTGATCGAGGAGCTCGACCGCGCCGGCCGTCGGCAGTCCCGCTTCGCCCGCCGGATGTACGGCGCCCCGTTCGCGGTCCCGCTCGCCCTGTCCACCCGCGTGACCGGCGCCGACGGCGACCTCACCGCCGCCCTCGGCCGCCTCGCGGGAGACCCGGCGAAGATCGTCGAGGTCGCGCCCGAGCCGCAGGAGCCAGCCGGTCGACGAACCGGTCGACGAGCTTCCCGAGGAGACCCCGGGCGAGCAGCCGGAGGCCCAGGATGAGTCCGACGCCCCGCAGCCCGCGCTGGCACGACCCGCGGCCCGCCATCGCCCGCGTGATCGGCGCCCTGGCGGCCCCGTTCCAGCGGGAGCGTGCCGACGAGCCCGACACCGACGAGGCCGACACCGAGAGAGCCGATCGTCCCCAGCGACACCCCCAGCCCGCTGCGCGACCCCGTCACCGCGCAGCGGTCCGAGGTACGCCGCGCGGTCGCCGACGACGAGGCCGACGCGCCCGAGGGCCGCGAGCTGCGCCGCCCCGGCAGCGTCGACCTGGTCGAGGACACCCAGGTGTGGAGCGAGCGGATCCGGCCGATCGCCACGGCCGCGCACCCGGTCGAGCCGCTGCTCGTCGACGAGTTCGCGCTGGAGCCGGCCGAGGACCCGGTCATCGGCCCCGAGCTGCAGGCGGCACGCACCCGGATCGGGCTCACGGTCGACCAGCTGGCCGAGCGCACCCGCATCCGTCCGCACGTCATCGAGTCGATCGAGGTCGACGACTTCGCGCCCTGCGGCGGCGACTTCTACGCGCGCGGTCACCTCCGGACGCTCGCCCGCGTGCTCGGCATCGACAGCGCGCCGCTGCTGACGTCGTACGACCAGCGGTACGCCGATGCGCCGATCAACCCCCGCCGCGTGTTCGAGGCCGAGCTGGCGACCGCCCACGGGTCGATCCGCGGCACCCGCGGCGGGCCCAACTGGTCGGTCCTGGTGGCCGCCGTGATGGCGCTGGTGCTGGCCTGGTCGGTCGCGCGGCTGATCATGGACAGCCCGGTCGAGCTGCGCGGCACGGCACCGATCCTCAACGGTTCGGCGGGCCTGGCCAACGGCGGCCACAAGGCGGCGCCGGCCGTGCCGGTGGTGCTGAACGCGGCCGGTGGCGGCGCCCACGTGGTGGTCCGGGACGGCTCCGGGAAGGTCGTCTTCAACGGCAATCTCGCGTTCGGCCAGACCAAGACGATCCAGGCATCGCCGCCGGTGCGGGTGCAGTCCACGGACGGCTCGCTGGAGACCACCGTGGGCGGCCAGGAGCGGGGCGCGCTCGGCAAGACCGGGCAGCCCGCGCAGAACACCTACGCGGCCGACTGACCGGTTCCGGGTGACAGTCGTCACCGCCCGTGCGGGCGGAATCGGCGGCTCGGCTCGGAGACGGCATACTCGACAGACGATGACGACTCGTTTGCTTCCTGAATCCGACTCCGGCTCCGACCCCGTGTCGGTCGCCGTCGTGACCCTCGGGTGCGCCCGCAACGAGGTCGACTCCGAGGAGCTCGCCGGTCGGCTGGAGGCCGACGGCTTCCGGCTGGTCGACGACGCGGCGGACGCCGACACCGTGGTCGTGAACACCTGCGGGTTCGTCGAAGCCGCCAAGAAGGACTCCGTCGACACGCTGCTGCAGGCCGCGGACCTCAAGGAGACCGGCCGCACCCAGGCCGTGGTCGCGGTCGGCTGCCTGGCCGAGCGGTACGGCAAGGAGCTCGCCGACTCGCTGCCCGAGGCCGACGCCGTGCTCGGCTTCGACGACTACCCCGACATCGCCGCGCGCCTGCGCTCGATCGTCGCCGGGGAGGCGCACCTGCCGCACACGCCGCAGGACCGTCGCAAGCTGCTGCCGATCGCGCCGGTCGAGCGGGCGCTCTCGACCGCGCCGGTGCCCGGTCACGCCTCCGGCCCCGCATCCGTACGCCGCCGCCTCGATCCCGGACCCGACCGCGGCGCTCAAGCTGGCCAGCGGCTGCGACCGGCGCTGCTCGTTCTGCGCGATCCCGAGCTTCCGCGGCTCGTTCGTCAGCCGCCGGCCGTCCGACGTGCTGACCGAGGCCCGCTGGCTGGCCGACCAGGGCGCCCGCGAGCTGTTCCTGGTCAGCGAGAACTCCACGTCCTACGGCAAGGACCTCGGCGACCTCGACCTCCTGCAGACGCTGCTGCCCGAGCTGGCAGCGGTGGACGGGGTCGAGCGGGTCCGGGTGTCCTACCTGCAGCCGGCCGAGCTCCGCCCCGGGCTCCTCGAGGCGATCGCGACCACGCCGGGCGTGGCTGCCTACTACGACCTCTCGTTCCAGCACGCGAGCGCGGCGGTGCTGCGCCGGATGCGCCGGTTCGGCGACCCCGACAGCTTCCTCGCGCTGCTCGACCGGGTCCGCGTCGCTGGCGCCCGAGGCCGGCGTCCGGTCCAACGTCATCGTCGGGTTCCCGGGCGAGACCGACGACGACCTCGAGACCCTGTGCGACTTCCTGGTCGCCGCGCGGATGGACGTCACGGGCGTCTTCGGCTACTCCGACGAGGACGGCACCGAGGCCGCGACGTACGACGGGAAGCTCGACGACGACGAGATCCGCGCTCGCGTCGACCACGTCACCGGCCTGGTCGAGGAGCTCACCGCGCAGCGCGCCACCGAGCGGATCGGCGAGCAGGTCGAGGTCCTCGTCGAGAACACCGACGACGGAGACGTCGAGGGCCGCGGCGCCCACCAGGGGCCCGAGGTGGACGGGGCGACGTACCTCGTGCGGAGCGGCCCGTCGGTCGGCCAGCTGGTGCGCGCGGTCGTCGTCGACACCGAGGGCGCCGACCTCTACGCGCGGGAGGTGTCATGACCCAGGTCGAGGCGAAGCCCAGCAACTGGAACGTGCCGAACATCCTGACCAGCCTCCGGATCGTGATGGTGCCGTTCTTCGGCTGGGCGCTGCTCATCGACGGCGGCGACTCCGTGATGTGGCGCTGCGTGGCGTTCGCGCTGTTCGTGGCGGCGATGATCACCGACAAGATCGACGGCGACATCGCCCGCAAGCACAACCTGGTCACCAACTTCGGCAAGATCGCCGACCCGATCGCCGACAAGGCGATCACCGGCATGGCCTTCGTCGGGCTGTCCATCGTCGGCGACATCTGGTGGTGGGTGACCATCATCGTGCTGCTGCGCGAGTGGAGCGTGACCCTGCTCCGCCTCTCGGTGCTCAAGCACGTCGTCATCGCCGCGTCCTCCAGCGGCAAGCTGAAGACCACGCTCCAGGCCGTCGCCCTGTCCGGGCTGCTGCTGCCGCTGCCGCACGGCGAGAACTCCCACGAGGGCAACTTCGACCAGTTCGGCGTCGTCGGTGAGGTGCTCTTCTACACCAGCCAGGTGGCGCTCGCCGGGGCCGTCGCGATGACGCTCTGGTCCGGCTACGAGTTCTTCCGCGACGTGTGGCGCCAGCGGCACGCGATGACTGGCAACTGATCACAAACCGTTTACGCCGACTTCATCAAGTCTCGTAGTCGATCCCGGTGGGGGTCGGGTTATGGTGACGCCGGTCATCCGGCCCTTCATCACCCTCCGGAAGGTTCGACTTGCTCTCGGTGCGTCTCGGGTTCCCCCACGCCACGCAGGTGGTTCAGGCGCGCACGTCCGCCGTCCGTCCCTCCCCTCCTCTCCCGCCCTGGAGCGCTCCTTGATGCCTGCGTACCGTCGACCCCTCGCCCTGGCCACCAGCCTGGGCCTCGTGTTCAGTGCCCTGCTCATCGCCCCGACACCTGCCTCGGCTGCTCCCGACGGCACCGGCCTCGTCATCAACGAGGTCTACGGCGCGCGGCGGCAACTCCGGCGCCGCGTACAACGCCGACTTCGTCGAGATCCTGCAACCCGACGGCGGACGCCGTCGACCTGCTCGGCAAGTACGTGTACTACCGCTCGAGCGCCGGCGGGTCGAGCACGTCACCGATCGCACTGCGCGGCACCCTCCCCGCCGGCCAGACCTACCTGGTCCGGATGAGCGCCACGGGCGCGACCGGCGCCGCCATCACGCCCGACCAGGTCGCCAGCCCCGCCATCTCGATGGCGGCGGGCGGCGGCCAGATCTTCCTGACCGAGAACGGGAATCCGGTCACCCTGAGCGGCAACGTGGCCGGCCGGGACGACGTGATCGACATGGTCGGCCTCGAGTCGTCGCACCACGTTCGAGGGCGCGTCCGGCCCGACCGCCACGGCGACCCAGAGCGCGAACCGCACCTCCGGGGCCGACACCGACGTCAACTCCGCCGACTTCACGCTGGCTGCGCCCACGCCCGCCGGGCTGCGGCTGCGGGTACGCGCCCCCGAACGTCGGCGCGAAGACCATCGCCGAGGTCCAGGGCGACGGGCAACACGTCGCCGGTCGTCTACGACACCGCCGTCGTCCGCGGCGTCGTGACCGCGACGTACCCGACCGGTGGCTTCAACGGCTTCTTCATGCAGACCGAGGGCACCGGCGGCGGCACCGACGCCACGCCGGACGCCTCCGACGGCATCTTCGTGTTCGGCACCAACGCCGGAGCCGGCTCCCGCACCGTCGGTGACTTCGTCGAGGTGACCGGTGTGGTCACCGAGTTCGGCGGGCTCACCGAGATCACGCCCGGATCCGGCGGCGTGGTCGACATCAACGCGCCGAGCCGCACACCGACCCGGTCGCGCTCGTCCGCGGCCTTCCCGGCCACCGAGGCGGACCGCGAGGACCACGAGAGCGAGCTGGTCGCGCCGACCGGCGGCTTCACGGTCACCAACACGTTCAACATGAACAACTTCGCCGAGATCGGTCTGGCCGCCGGCGACACCCCGCTGATCCAGCCCACCGAGGTCGAGGACGCCCAGACCGGCGACGTCGCCGGCGTCGCGGCCGACAACGCCGCCCGCGCGGTCACCCTCGACGACGGCGCCAGCATCAACTTCCTCGGGAGCGCCGCCAACAAGGCGATCCCGCTGCCGTGGCTGTCGCCGCGCCAACCCGGTCCGGGTCGGTGCCGAGGCCACCATCGACGCGCCGGTGGTCCTCGACTTCCGCAACGGCGCCTGGAAGTTCCAGCCCACCAGCCAGGTCACCGGCGACGGCGCCGTCGTGGCGACCTTCGAGAACACCCGCCCGGCCAACGAGGACCCGCAGGACGTCGGCGGCGACATCCGGCTGGCGACGTTCAACGTGCTGAACTACTTCCCGACCACGGGCGAGGAGTTCGTCGGCAGCGGCCTGGGCACCTGCACCTTCTTCACCGACCGCGACGGCAACCCGATCGCGAACGACTCGTGCAACCCCAACGGTCCGCGCGGTGCCGCGAACACGGTGAACCTCGAGCGCCAGCAGGCCAAGATCGTCACCGCGATCAACCGCTCGACGCGAGCATCGTCTCGCTCGAGGAGCTCGAGAACTCCGCGAAGTTCAACAAGGACCGCGACTTCGCGATCACCCAGCTGGTGACGGCGCTGAACGCCGACGCTGGCGCCGGCACGTGGGACTTCGCGCCGACGCCGCCCGAGGCCGACCGGCCGCCGGTCGCCAGCGAGGACGTCATCCGCACCGGCTTCATCTACAAGCCGGCCGACGTCGAGCTCGTGGGCGGCTCCCGGATCCTGGTCGGACGAGGAGAACTTCGACAACGCCCGCGAGCCGCTCGCCCAGGCCTTCAAGGCCGCCGGCGGCGCCGACGACGACGCGTTCACGGTCGTCGTGAACCACTTCAAGTCCAAGGGCTCGGGTGCCGACGACGGCACCGGCCAGGGCCTGGCCAACCCGCGACCGGATCGGGCAGGCCAACGCGCTGGTGGCGTTCGCCGAGCAGTTCGCGGCCGACCGTGGCACCGAGGCCATCTTCCTGGCCGGTGACTTCAACGCCTACACCATGGAGGACCCGATGCAGGTCCTCTACGGCGAGGACTACGAGGCGATCGAGTCCGACACCGAGGGCGAGGAGACCTACTCCTTCAGCGGCCTGTCCGGCTCGCTCGACCACGTGCTCGGCAACGCCGCGGCGATCGAGATGGTGACCGGCGCCGACATCTGGAACATCAACTCGCCCGAGTCGGTGGCCTTCCAGTACAGCCGCTACAACTACAACGTCACGCAGTTCTTCGACGGCACGGTCCCGTTCGCGGCGTCCGACCACGACCCCGAGATCGTCGGGATCGACCTGGCCGACGGCCCGCCGGCACCGGTCGACGTACAGATCCTCGGCACGAACGACTTCCACGGCCGGCTGACCAACAACTCCAACGCCGAGGCCGGGGCGGCCGTGATGGCCGGTGCGGTCAAGCAGCTGCGCGCGCAGAACCCGAACACCGTGTTCGCCGCCGCGGGTGACCTGATCGGTGCGTCGACCTTCGAGTCCTTCATCCAGGACGACAAGCCGACCATCGACGCGCTCAACGAGGCGGGCCTCGAGGTCTCGGCCGTGGGCAACCACGAGTTCGACCAGGGCTACGACGACCTCGTCAACCGGGTGATGGCGGAGTACGACGAGACCACCAACCCGCGCGGCGGTGCCGAGTGGAAGTACCTCGGCGCCAACGTCGAAGTTCAAGGACGACGGCTCCGACGCTCTCGACGGCACGTGGATCAAGGAGATGAACGGCGTCCAGGTCGGCTTCGTCGGCACGGTCACCGAGCACCTGCCAGAGCTGGTCTCCCCGGGCGGCATCTAGGAGATCGAGGTCACCGACATCGTCGAGGCGACCAACGACGCGGCCGACGACCTCAAGGCCGACGGCGCGGACGTCGTCGTCATGCTCGTGCACGAGGGTGCACCCAGCACCGACTGCGCGACCATGGACGACGACCCGACGTCCGACTTCGGGAGCATCATCACCGGGGTCAACGACAACGTCGACGCGATCGTCTCGGGCCACACCCACCTCGCGTACGACTGCTCCTTCCCGGTGCCGGGTTGGGCGGGCCGTGCGGTGACGGACCGTCCGGTGGTCTCGGCCGGCCAGTACGGCACCAACCTCAACCAGCTGGTGTTCACCGTCGACCCGACGACCGGTGACGTCGACGGCCAAGACCCAGGCTCTGCTGAACCTGGAGACCTGCACCGCCAACTGCACCAGTGATCGCCGCCGACGTGGACGCCGAACTACCCGTCCGACCCGGCAACGGCAGCGATCGTCCAGGAGGCGGTCGACGAGGCCGCGGTGCTCGGCGCCGTGCCCCTGGGCCAGATCGCCGGCCCGTTCAACCGGGCAAGCTTCGCCGACGGCACCACCGAGAACCGCGGCGCCGAGTCGACCCTCGGCAACCTCGTCGCCGAGGTCCAGCAGTGGGCCACGGAGACGCCGGAGTCCGGCAGCGCGGAGATCGCCTTCATGAACCCGGGCGGTCTGCGTGCGGACATGACCGGCGACGGCACGCGGCGCCTATCCCGCGCACCGTGACCTACCGCCAGGCGGCCAACGTCCAGTCGTTCGCGAACACGCTGGTCAACATGCAGCTCACCGGCGCGGGCATCGAGGATGCGCTCGAGCAGCAGTGGCAGCCGGCCGGTGCGTCGCGTCCGTTCCTGCGGCTCGGCGCCTCGGAGGGCTTCACCTACACCTACACCCCGCCCCCGCCGGTTCCCCGGCCGGGACCAAGGGTGAGGTCACGGGCATGTGGCTCGACGGCGAGCCGATCGCGATGGACGAGACGTACTCGGTGACGGTCAACTCGTTCCTGCCACCGGTGGCGACAACTTCCCGGCCTTCAACGCCGGCACGCAGAAGCGCGACACCGGCAAGGTGGACCTGCGAGGCGATGGTCGACTACATGGCCGAGTTCGCCAACCCCGACGAGGGCGACGCTCCGCTGCCGGTCGACTACCGCCAGCGTGCGGTCGGGATCGCGTTCCCGGCCGGTGCGCCGGCGACGTACGAGCCCGGCGACCAGGTGACGTTCGACGTGTCGTCGTGGTCGTTCACGGCCGCGGCGGACGCCAAGGACGCCGAGGTCGTGGTGTCGCTCGACGGCGAGGAGCTGGGTCGTTCCCGCTGGACAACGCGCCGCCCGCGGCGCTGCCCGGGTTCGACGACCAGGGCAAGGCCACGGTCACCGTCACCCTGCCGGCGGACACGCCGGCCGGCACGGCGGTGCTCACCCTGACCGGTGAGACCACCGGCACGACCACGACCGTCCCGGTCGAGGTCGAGGCCGGCGAGCCGGCCCCGACCACCGTCACCGCCGACCGCGGAGAACATCCCGTACGGCACCGCCGGCGAGGTCGAGGTGGACGTCGACTCGGAGCAGCCGCTCGAGTGGCACGGTCGAGGTGCGCGACGGCACCCGGGTGCTGGGCACTGCCACGGTGGCCGAGGACGGCACGGCGACGGTGACGCTGCCGCCGCGGTCGCTCGCCGGTCGGCACGCACCAGCTGACCGTGGCCTACTCCGGTGACGCGGCCAACCAGCCGTCGACCGGCACGGTCACCGTCGGGGTGGTCAAGGCGAAGCCGACGATGGTGATCGACGTCGACCCGAACCGCGTCACCACCAAGACGCCGGTCGACCTGAGGTGACGCTCTCGGCGCCCGGCCAGACCGTCACTGGCGGGGTGTCGGTGCGCTTCGACGGTGACAACCAGCTGCGCCCGCTGCACAACGGGCGCGTGGAGTTCGACCTCGGCCGGTTCAAGAAGGCCGGCAAGTACGACGTGTGGGTCACCTACGCCGGCAGCGAGACCGCCGAGCCGGTGATCAAGAGGGTGGAGATCCGGGTCCTCAAGAAGTGACGGAGGGACCGTTCGCCGCAGGCGGAACGCCGCCAGCACCAGTGCCAGGTGGCTGAACGCCTGCGGGAAGTTCCCGACCATCCGCCCACGCCCGCCGTCGTACGTCGGGTCGTACTCCTCCGAGAGCAGTCCCACGTCGTTGGCCAGCCCGACCAGCCGGTCGAACAGCGCGTGGGCGTCGTCGGTGCGACCGGCGCCGGCGTACGCCTCGACCAGCCAGAACGAGCAGGCCAGGAACGGGTGCTCGTCGCCCGCGAGCCCGTCGACGCCGGTGCGGGTGCGGTAGCGCAGCAGCAGGCCGTTGCGCATCAGGTCCTGCTCGACGGCCTCGATCGTGCCGAGCATCCGCGGGTCGTCGCCGTCGATGAAGTCGACCACCCCGAGCACCAGCAACGACGCGTCCACCTCGGTCGTCGCGTAGTGCTGGGTGAAGGTGTTCCGCGTGGCGTCGTAGCCGTGCTCGAGGATCTCGGCGCGGATCGTGTCGCGGATCGCCCGCCACTCCTCGACCGGGCCCGGCCGGCCGTGGAGCTCCACGGCGCGCACCGCGCGGTCGAAGGCGACCCAGGACATCACCGCCGAGTGGGTGAACCGCTGCGGCTCGCCGCGGATCTCCCAGAGCCCGTGGTCCGGCTCCTGCCAGGTCCGGGCCAGCCCCTCCAGCAGCACGGTCTGGAGCGCCCAGGCGTTGTCGTCGGCCTCGACGCCGGCGTCGCGAGCCCGGTCGAGCGCGTACATCACCTCGCCGAGCACGTCGGTCTGGCGCTGGGTCACCGCGCCGTTCCCGATCCGCACCGGCGCGGCTGCCGGCGTACCCCGGAAGGTGCTCGAGCTCGCGTTCGGGGAGCCGGCGGGCGCCGTCGACGGCGTACATGATCTGGAGGTCCTCCGGGTCGCCGGCCGCCGCCCGCAGCAGCCAGTTGCGCCACACCGTGGCCTCCTCGGTGTAGCCCGCCTGGATGAAGGCGTCCAGGGTCAGCGCGGCGTCCCGGAGCCAGCAGTAGCGGTAGTCCCAGTTGCGCTCGCCGCCGAAGTCCTCCGGCAACGAGGTGGTGGGGGCGGCGACGATCCCACCGGTCTGCTCGTGCGTCAGCAGCCGGAGGGTCAGGAGGGAGCGGTGCACCAGGTCGGGGTGCGGGACGTCGTTCGTCGCCACCGACAGCCAGGCCTCGTCGTCGAGCAGGGTCGCCTCGAGCCGCTCGTCGATGATGCTCAGGTCCGGCTCGTCCTCGTACGACGGCACCCAGGTGGTGGAGAACGTGAGCTCGTCGCCCTCGTCGACGTCGAACTCGTCGCGGTGCCGGCCCTCGACCGCCGACGGCAGGCGCGGCCCGCGCAGGATCAGCTGGTCGGGACCGGCGACGGCGGTGATGACCGGCTCGCCGTCGACGGTGCGGCGGCGTACCCAGGGGCGGACGTTGCCGTAGTCGGTGCGCACGACCCACTCGTGCTGCATGCGCACGGTGCCGCGGACTCCGGTGATGCGGCGGACCAGGTCGGCCCGGTGGTCGCCGAACGGCATCACGTCGACCAGGGTCACCTCGCCGGTGTCGGTCGAGAACGTCGTCTCGAGGATCGTCGAGGAGTCGAGGTAGCGGCGGGTGGCGTCGTACTCGCCGACCGGGCAGAGCTGCCAGCGGCCGTGGTCCTCGGTGCCGAGCAGGGCCGCAAAGCACGCGGGGGAGTCGAACCGCGGCAGGCACAGCCAGTCGACCGACCCGTCCCGGCCGACCAGCGCCGCGGTGTGCCGGTCGCCGATCAACGCGTAGTCCTCGATGGGCAGCGCCATGGGGGGAGGCTAGCGGCCTCCTCCCGTCGACGCTGGCTAGCATCGCCGACATGACCGTGTCCGCAGCCGACGTGCACGCGCTGCTGCGAGACCGTGGCGCGACGCTGGGCACGGCGGAGTCGCTGACCGGTGGCCGCCTGGCCGCGCTGCTGACGGCGGTGCCCGGGTCGTCGGAGACGTACGTCGGCGGGGTGGTCTCCTACGCCACCTCGGTCAAGACCGAGGTGCTGGGCGTGCCGCCCGAGGTGGTCGAGACGTACGGCGTGGTGTCGGCCGAGTGCGCCCGGGCGATGGCGAGCGGGGCGCGGCGGGTGCTGGGAGCGACGTACGCCGTGAGCACGACGGGCGTCGCCGGCCCCGGTCCTCAGGACGGTGTCGCGGCGGGAACGGTCTACGTCGCCGTGGCCGGACCGGAGTCGGTGGTCGCGGTGGCACTGGAGCTGGTCGGGAGCCGGCAGGTGGTCCAGGACCGGACCTGCGAGGAGGCTCTGGCGGTGGTTTCCGCGATCCTCACGGGGGAAGAAACCAGTCTCGGGTAGCGTTGGGCCTCAGACACACGGAAGGGACGTGCGCATGGTGCTGTTTCGTCGGCTCCTCGGCGATGTGCTCCGCGATCGGCGGATGCAGCGCGGCATGACCCTGCGCGAGGTCTCCAAGGAGGCGCGGGTCAGCCTCGGTTACATCTCCGAGATCGAGCGCGGCCAGAAGGAAGCGTCCTCCGAGCTGCTCGCGTCCCTCTGCACGGCCCTCGACCTGCCGCTGTCCACGGTGCTCCGCGAGGTCTCCGACGCGGTCGCCGTCGAGGAGGCCGCGACCGCGGCCACGCCGATCACCGTCAGCTCGCGCCGCCGTCGCGACGAGGTCGTCGCCTCCGCTGCCTGATTTCGAGACGGGTCGCGCCGTCCGTCGCACGCTCCGCCGACGCCGAGCCCTCCTCAATCTCCCGCCGTCATCAGGGGTCGCAGGCTCACCCCTGCGGCGTGACCTGGCACCGGGCACCAGTACGTCGCCCGCTCCCGCCCGTCGGCCCCGCTGACGTCGACCTCGATCGGCGTACCGCACCGGCGGCACTGGCCCTTGTCGCGGCGGTAGACCCACGTGCGGCTCGCGCAGGTCGCCGGTGGTGGTCTGCTGGGCGCGCTGCTTGTTCTGCTCGAGCATCAGCTGCGCCCGCCGGACCAGCCGCGGCAGGTCGGCCACGTCGCCGACCGGGGTGAGGGGGTGGACGCCGCTGGTGAAGCAGAGCTCGTTGGCGTAGAGGTTCCCGATCCCGGCGAGGCAGGTCTGGTCGAGCAGCGCCTCGTGGACGCCGCGCTCGGGTGTGGCCAGCAGGCGCCGGACCGCCTCGTCGGCGTCCCAGTCGGCGCCCAGCAGGTCCGGGCCCAGGTGCCCGACGACGCTCGGACTCGGCGTCGCGGGGGATCAGCTCGACGACACCGAGCGAGAAGCCGACAGCGGTCCGGCGCGCGGTCTGGAGCACCACCCGCGCCTCGTGGGCCGGGCGCCGCCACCGCTGACCGGGCTCGTAGACCTGCCAGGCGCCCTCCATCTTCAGGTGCGTGTGGAGGGTCCAGTGCTCCTGCGCGTCGATGCGGGTCAGCAGGTGCTTGCCGCGCGAGGCGGTCTGCAGGACGGTGCCACCGGCCAGGTCGGCCGTGGCCAGCTGGGGCACGCGGAAGTCGGTGCGGGTGAGCGCCTGTCCGGCCAGCGCCCGGTCGAGGGTGCGTGCCGCGCGCCAGACCGTGTCACCCTCAGGCACGGAGCCGGAGCCCCTTGGGGGTGGACAGGAAGCCGGCGTCCTGGAGCGCCACCCGCAGCGGGGTGGCGCCGGAGCCCAGGAGCTGGGCGCCGTCGGCCTTCTCGACGGTCAGCCGGCCCAGGCTGCCGCGGCGTGCGGCGTCGGCGAGCGACTCGGCCGCCGGGGCGAGCAGGGTCGGGTCGTCGGCCCAGGTGAGCAACGTGCGTCCGCCGCGCTCGACGTAGAGGGTCAGGTGGCCGCCGACGAGCACCACGATCGCGCCGGCCTTGCGGCCGGGCCGGTGGCCGCTGCGCTCGCCGCCCTCGGCGACCGGGCGCTCGGGCCACGGAAGCGCCGCGCCGTAGGGGTTGGCCGGGTCGGTGGCCGCGAGGGCCACGGCGACCGGCTTGGCATCGGGATCGGTCTCCGCGAAGGTGCGCAGCCGGTCGATGGCGCCGGCGGTGCCGAACTGGGCGGCGCCCAGCCCGGACACGAAGTAGCCGCGCCGGCAGCGCCCGGACTCCTCGAACGCCGAGAGCACCTTGTAGGCGGCGGCGAACCCGCCGGGGCTGCGCTCGCTCATGACCGCACCCCGGATGACCACGCCGTGCCGGTCGAGCAGCCGCTCGGCCGCCGCGTGGCCACGACGCGTGGGGTCGGTGTCGAGGGCGGGCAGCAGGGCCCAGCGGCCGGCCGTCTCGGGAGGGCCGGTGCGGGCAGGCATCCGCCCGGCACCGCGGACCCGTGGTGGCGGCCGGCGGCTGCGGTGGGTGGTCGGGCCGGACCGGGTCAGCGCGCGCAGCGGCGCGAGGGTGTCGTTGCCGACCCGCCCGGCCCAGACGAGGTCCCACAGTGCGGCGGCGAGGGCCTTGTCGTTGGTCGACCCGACGGCGTCGGAGAGCTGGCGGAAGAACCACGCACCGCCGGGCGCGAGCGCGTCGAGCACAGCCTGGTGGAGCTCGGAGTGCTCGAAGGGCTCCGGCTCGGGGAGGGTGAGCGGGGCCTGGTCGGCGAGGTGGAGCGAGACCCAGCCGTCGGCGCCGGGAAGCGCGGCGTGACCGGCCCACAGGACCTCGCCGGAGCTGGTCAGCTCGTCGAGGTACGCCGGCTCGTAGTCGCGCACGCGCGACGGCAGCACCAGCGACTCCAGCGCCGACGCCGGCACCGCACACCCGGCGAGCTGGTCGACCACGGCGAGGACGCCGTCGACGCCGCGTGGCCCACCCCGCACCGTGGTGATGTGTTGCCAGGCCGCGAGGAAGCGTGCGAGCGCCTCGGGCTCGACCGGCTCGACCTCCTTGCGCAGCCGGGCCAGCGACCGGCGCCGCAGCTTGCGCAGCACCTCGGCGTCGCACCACTCGGAGCCGGACCCGGACGGGCGGAACTCGCCGTCGAGCACCCGGCCCTGTGCGGCCAGCCGCTCCAGGGTGTGGCGCACGACGGCCGGCCCGAGCCCGAGGCGGCGGGCGACCTCGTCGCCGGTGAACGGGCCGTGGGTGCGGGCATGGCGGGCGACCAGGTCGGCCAGCGGGTCGGCGACGGGCTCGCCGAAGACCTCGGGTGTGCCGGGCGGGACCGGCACGCCCAGCCCGTCGCGCAGGCGGCCGACGTCCTCGACGGCTGCCCAGCGCTCCTCGCCGGCGACCCGGACCTCGACGATGCGGCGCTGGTCGGCCAGGGTGTGCAGCCAGGCAGCGACGTCGGCCCCGTCGACCGAGCGCGCGGTCACCTCGCCGGTGGTGAGCGGGCCGAGCAGGCGCAGCAGGTCGGCGACGCCCTCGGCGTCGCGGGCCCGGCGGTCGGGCAGCAGCCGCTGGAGCTCGGCCTCGACCTCGGCGAGCACCTCGGGGTCGAGCAGCTCGCGCAGCTCGGCCCGGCCGAGGAGCTCGGCCAGCAGGCCCTGGTCGAGGGAGAGCGCGGCCGCCCGGCGCTCGGCGATGGGGGAGTCGCCCTCGTAGACGAACTGGGCGACGTACCCGAACAGCAGGCTGCGGGCGTACGGCGACGGCTGGGTGGTGGCGACGTCGGTGACCTGCACCTCGCGCCGGTCGACCTGGCGCATCAGCCCGACCAGCGCGGGCAGGTCGTAGACGTCCTGGAGGCACTCGCGGACCGCCTCGAGCACGATCGGGAACGAGGGGTACCTCGTGGCGACCTCGAGCAGCGCGGCCGACCGCTGGCGCTGGTGCCAGAGCGGTGAGCGCCGGCCGGGGTCACGGCGCGGCAGCAGCAGGGCCCGGGCGGCGCACTCGCGGAAGCGGGCCGCGAACAACGCCGAGCCCCCGACCTCGGTGGTGACCAGCTCCTCGATCTCCTCGGGGTCGAAGACGACGACCTCGCCGGTGGGCGGCTCGGCGTCGGTCTCGGGGATCCGGACCACGATCCCGTCGTCGGACGCGATCGCCTGGCCGTCGAAGCCGAACCGCTCGCGGAGCCGGGCGTTGATGGCCAGTGCCCACGGGGCGTGGACGGGGGTGCCGTACGGGGAGTGGACGACCAGCCGCCAGTCGCCGAGCTCGTCGCGGAACCGCTCGACGAGCAGTGTCTTGTCGCTGGGCAGGATGTTGGTGGCCTCGACCTGCTCGGTGAGGTAGCCGACCAGGTTGGCCGCGGCCCACTCGTCGAGGCCGTTCTCGCGGGCGCGGGTGATCGCCTTCGCCTCGGGGAGGGAGGCCAGCTCGCGGGTGAACCCGCCGATCGCGGCGCCGAGCTCGGCGGGGCGGCCGATGGTGTCGCCCTTCCAGAACGGCAGCCTGCCCGGCACCCCGGGGGCAGGCGTCACCAGCACCCGGTCGTGGGTGATGTCCTCGATCCGCCAGCTGGTCGCGCCGAGCGCGAAGACGTCGCCGACCCGGGACTCGTAGACCATCTCCTCGTCGAGCTCGCCGACCCGGCGCCCCGGCCCCTCTGCTGTCACTCGCCGACGAGGAAGACGCCGAACAGGCCGCGGTCGGGGATGGTGCCGCCGCTGGTGACGGCCAGCCGCTGTGCTCCGGGTCGTCCGGTGAGGGTGCCGGTGACGCGGTCCCAGACGATGCGGGGCCGCAGCTCGGCGAACTCGTCGGAGGGGTAGCGGCCGGCCAGCAGGTCGAGGGTCGCCTCGAACGCGCTGCGCGGCAGCTGGGTGAAAGGAGCCGATCGGCGGAACAGGTCGAAGAGGTCGTCGACGGCCCAGGCCTCGAGCGCCGTCGCGGCGACGACCTGCTGGGCGAGGACGTCGAGCGGGTTGGCCGGGACCCGCAGCGACTCGATGGCGCCGCTGCGCATGCGTTCGACGGCCACCGCCGTCTGGGCCAGGTCGCCGCGGTGCTTGGGGAACAGCACGCCGCGGGACACCTCGCCGACCTGGTGGCCGGCGCGCCCGACCCGCTGGAGCGCGCTCGCGACGCTGGGCGGCGACTCGATCTGGATGACCAGGTCGACCGCGCCCATGTCGATGCCGAGCTCGAGGCTGCTGGTGGCGACCACGCAGGGGAGGCGCCCGCGCTTGAGGTCGTCCTCGATCAGGGCGCGCTGCTCCTTGGAGACCGACCCGTGGTGGGCCTTCGCGATCACCGGCGCGGCGCCGTGGGACTGTCCGGACTGCGCCATGATCTCGGCCGGCTGCTTGCCGTCCCTGTCGAGGTCCACCCCGGCCCGGTCGGCGGCGATCTCGTTGAGCCGCGCGGTCAGTCGCTCGGCCAGCCGACGCGAGTTGGCGAAGACGATGGTGGAGCGGTGCTCGCCGATCAGGTCGGCCACCCGCTCCTCGACGTGGGGCCAGATGCTGTTGCTGCGCTGGGGGTCGCCGGACTCCTCGTCGTACTCCTCCGGAGCGGTCATGTCCTCGACCGGTACGACGACCTTGAGGTCCCACTGCTTCTCGGAGCCGGGGGCCACCACCTCGACCGGTGCGTTGCCGCCGAGGAAACGGGCGACCTCCTCGAGCGGGCGGACCGTCGCGGACAGGCCGATCCGCTGAGCGGGCCGCTCGAGCAGCGCGTCGAGCCGCTCGAGCGAGACGGCGAGGTGGGCGCCGCGCTTGGTGCCGGCGACGGCGTGCACCTCGTCGACGATCACCGTCTCGACGCCCCGCAGCGACTCGCGGGCCTGGGAGGTGAGCATCAGGAACAGCGACTCGGGGGTCGTGATCATGATGTCGGGAGGCGAGGTGGTGAGCTTGCGCCGGTCGGCGGCCGGGGTGTCGCCCGAGCGGACGCCGACCCGGACGTCGGGGACGTCGGTGCCGAGACGCTCGGCGGTGTGGCGAATGCCGGTGAGCGGCGCGCGGAGGTTGCGCTCGACGTCGACGGCCAGCGCCTTCAGCGGCGAGACGTAGAGCACCCGGCATCGGCGGGCCTTCTCGGGAGGCTCGGTCGAGAGCAGGCGGTCGATCGACCAGAGGAACGCCGACAGCGTCTTGCCGGAGCCGGTCGGCGCGACCACCAGCGCGTGCCGACCCGCGCCGATCGCCTCCCACGCGCCGTCCTGGGCCGGCGTGGGCGCTGCGAACGCCGCACCGAACCAGGTGCGGGTGGGTTCGCTGAACCGGTCGAGTGACGCCACCCGACCATCCTGCCCGACGGCGCCGACAGGCCGGGTGGTCAGAGGTGGTTGGCGAGGGCCGGGTGGTCGAGGCCCCGGGCGTGGAGGCCGGCGGCGATCAGCTCACCCATCCGGTCCCACGCGGCGGTGCTGACCCAGCGCGAGGCGACGATGGAGTCGGCCAGCGGGTCGCTCATCTGGGTGTCCCAGCTCGCCTCGTGCTCCGCCCAGTGCGCGGCCGTCCACTCGACCCATGCGTCGGCGACACTCGTGACGGCGGGGTCGTCGGGCGGCACGTCGTGCAGCTCCAGGGTGCGTGCCTGCAACGCGACGTACTCCGGGTGGGCGATCGTGTAGCCGAACTCCGCGATCCACCCGTCCACCTGCTCGCGGTACATCGCGCACGTGACGAGCCACGAGTCGCGGTAGGCCACCATCACCGGCTCGGGGACGCCGGCCTTGCGCAGGTCGTCGAGGTACTCGCACACCAGGGTGGGCAGGCAGAGGCGCTCGCCGGACTGGAGGTGGGCGAGCTGCTCGCGGTCACGTTGCAGCTCGCGGATGCGTTGCTCGAGGTCGCGGTCGATCTCGGCCACGCCTTCCCGGAACGTCTCCGGATCGGCGGCGAGGAGCTCCTCGATCCGTGCGAGCGGCACGCCGGACCGGGCCAAGGTCGTGATCTTGGTGAGGCGGATGACCGCGTCGGCGTCGTACGTGCGGTAGCCGCCCGACGTGCGCTCGGGCTCGGGCAGCAGCCCGCGCTGGTGGTAGTAGCGGACGGTGCGGGTGCTGACGCCGACGTACTGCGCGAGCTGGCTGATGGTGAGCACGGAGTCCATCGTGCCAAGGCTCACCCGGGCGTGACCGGTGACAGCACCGGTTCCCTGGGTGCGGCGGGCTCGGTCGAGAGCTCCCGCATCCCGGGGCTGACCAGCGCGTAGACCGCGGTGGCGGCCCACACGACGGCCATCAGGACCGCGCCGACGACCAGATCCGAGCCGATCAGGACCAGCGACAGCGCGCCCAGGCCGAGCGGGCCCGCGGCGAGGCCGACGGCGTTGGTCAGCCCGAGGACCTGGCCGCGCACCCTGGCCGGCACCTGCTCGGCGACGTACACGTTCCAGACCGGGCCGAACAGACCGGAGCCGACTCCCATCGCCAGCGCACCGGCGGCGACCACCCAGAAGCCGGCGAGGGTGGCGAACAGGCCCATGCCGACCGTCATCGCGAGGATCCCTGCGACGAACGCGGACCTGCGCGACGCCCTGGCCAGGACGGCGTAGGCCACGGAGCCGACCAGCGTGCCGACAGCGAACGCCGAGATGCACAGGCCGAGCTGCTCGGGGCGGCCGAGCTCGGTGAAGTGCCCAGGCAGCAGGACGCTGATCAGCGGCGGCGTCACGAACGAGGATGCGAAGGCCAGCACCAGCATGGCGGTGAGCGCCCGGCTGCGCCGGATGGTCTGCCAGCCACCGAGGAGCTCCTCGTCGTGCTCCTGCGCTGCCTCTTCGACGTTGACGCGCATCGTGGCCGTGGCCAGCGCCGCTGCGGCCGAGCAGGCGGCGGTCAGCCACACGACATGGATCGGGTCGAGGACGGTCATCAGGAAGCCGGCCACGCCCGGCCCGGCGAGGAAGGACAGGCCGAAGACGCTCTGGAAGCCGCCGGCGACCTTGTCGACGGGCACGCCCGAGGTGGTCGAGACGTCGGCGAGGAGCGCCTGGCGGGCGGTCATGCCGGGGACGTCGAAGATCGCGCCGGCGACGCCGAGGGCGACGAACCAGGCGAGGGTGAGCCCCGTGGTGGCGTCGACCACGGCAATGGCACCGACGGCGACGGCGCTGCCGATGTCGGCGCCGACCGCCACCCGCCGGTGGCCGAAGCGGTCGATGAGGCGGCCGCCGTACAGCGTCGCGGGGACCGACGCGATGCCTGCAGCCGCCGCGACCAGGGCGGCCGACGAGGGGTCGCCGGTGCGGCTGATGACCAGCCACGGCAGCACGATCGCGATGGCGGCATTGCCGAACAGGGACAGCCCGGCGCCGCCGAGGTAGAGCGGGAGAGTCAGCCGTGAGAAGTGCATGCCTCAAGGCTGCAAGGTTGACGTTGCGTCAAGGTCAAGAGGAAGTCGTGTCGGGCCCGACGATCGCGTCGACCTCCACCTCGACCCGCCACCGTGGGTCGAGCAGCCCGGCCACGACGACCATCGTGCTGGCCGGCCGGATGTCGCCGAAGATCTCGCCGTGGACCGCCCCCACGGCGTCCGCGTCGGCCGCGTCCACGACGTACTGGCGGGTCCGGATGACGTCGTCCGGGGCACCGCCGAGCTCGTCGAGCGCGGCGAGCGCGATCTCCCAGCAGCGTCGGGCCTGGGCCGTCACGTCGGGGTCCACCTCGCCGCCGGGCCACACCGGTGCGGTGCCGCTGACGGCGATGGTGCCGCCGACCCGGACCGCCCTGCTGAAGCCGATCGTCTGCTCGTACGGCGATCCGGACGCGGCGTGGCTGCGGCTCATGGCGCGAGCCTAGGCCGCCTACGAATGGGTGAGTGCGGCCTGCACGACCGTGGCCGCGTTGACCCGGCCGTACCCGTAGTTCCGGCTGTGCCCGTTCGCGTCGTACTCGTCGGGCGTGTTGTCGATCTTGTCGCAGCCACCGCGGATGATGTCCTTGACCTGGGCCGGGGTGAGGTTCGGGTTGGCCGAGAGCATGAGGGCGACGACGCCGGCCACGCCCGGGCAGGCGCTGGAGGTGCCGCCGAAGGAGTTGGTGTAGTTCCCGGAGGCGTCGCCCTGGGTGAGGGACCCGGGGTTGTAGCCCGAGTGGCCGGTCCGGTCCGTGGTCCAGATGCCGGGAGTCAGCGGCTCCTCACCGCCCTCGTCCTCGGGGAAGTTGCTGCTGGGGAAGCTGCACCAGATCGCGTCGCCGAAGTCGCTGTACACGCTGCGCGCGTTGCGGTCGCTGCTCGCTGCGACGGCGATGACCTGCTCGTGGCTGGCGTAGCCGTCGTTGTCGACGCTCTCGTTGCCGTTCCCGGCCGCCCACGTGATGACGCAGCCCTTCCCGCCGCGGCCCTGGGTCAGGGCGAACTCGAGCGCGAGCCGGGTGCTGTCGGGCAGCGGCACGACCTGCTGGTGGGTGGGGTCGTCGGGGTTCCACCACTGGCCGTCGACCGGGCCCCAGCTGCACGAGATGACGTCGGCGCCGTTCTCGGCGGCCCACACGAAGGCGTCGGCCTCGTCCTGCGAGCCGAGGCCGGACTGCAGCCGGACCGGCATCAGCCGCGCCTCGGGCGCCACGCCGGAGGCGCCCACGTTTCCGTCGCCGCAGGCCACGCCCGCGCAGGCGGTGCCGTGGTTGTCGCCGTGGCCGGGTCGCGGGTCGTCGCCGCGTGGTGCGCTCAGCGCCTGCGGGGCGACGATCTTGCCGTCGCTGGCGAACTCCTCGTGGTCGATGTCGACCCCGTCGTCGATCACGCAGATGGTGATGCCCTGGCCCCGCGCCGTCGCCCATGCCTCCACGACGTTCGCGTGCGCGTCGACCTGGGCCCCGTTGACCTCGGTCGCCGCCAGGTGCCACTGCTCGGGGAACATCGGCTGGCGACGGCGTACCTCGCGGACCAGCTCGGGGTGGCAGAGCTGGACCTGGTCGCGGTCGAGCAGGGCGTTGGCCAGGTCGAAGACGTCACGGCCGGTGCGTTCCGGCGCCTCGAGGAAGTAGCCGCCCGAGACGTAGGAGACGGCGCGCTTGACCGTGAGCCCGGCCTCGGCGATGAGCTCCTCGGCCTCACCGGGTTCGACGCCCTCGGCGAACCTCACGAAGACGTTCTCGGTGTAGACGACCGGCGCGCCGAACTGGTCGCGCAGGCCGCGTCCCGCGAACTGGATGGCCGGGTCGGCATCGAGCGTCTCCGACAGCTCCCGGGATGCGCCCGCCGGTGCGGCGTAGACGCCCACCCCGGCCGAGGAGAAGCCGAACAGCGGCCGCAGCTGCGCCGTGGCCCTGCTGGCGCTGCGGGACAGGGGAGACATGTCGTGGCGGGCGCCGTGTCGCAGGGAGCGGACGACGACCAGGTCCTCCTGGTCCACCAGCTCGAGGCGCGTTCCCGACGATCCGCCGAATCGGCATGTGAGCATTTCGACCTCCCAGAAGAGTGTTCGAAATTCGATCGTCCTCCTGGCGTTCGAGGGCGAGCAATAGTCTGGGTGGGTGGCAGAGGAGCAGCCCAGCGAGGCGATGGACGCGGCCGAGGCACCCCCTCGGGTCGCGGTGTCGACATCGCAGCCGGACCTGCACTACGAGCTCGTGACCGACGCCCGGACCGACCGGGCCGGCGCAGCGGAGGCGGGTCCGCTCTACCGGCGGGCGCCCGGTGGCGAAGTGGTCGAGCCGACCGGACGGGTGCTGGTGCGCTTCGGCGCGGACGAGCGGGCCGCGGAGCACGAGGCGGATCTGGCGGCCGCCGGCTTCGAGGTCGACGAGGTGCTGTCGTATGCCCCGCAGGCCGCGTGGGTCCGCCCCGGATCGGGCCGGGTCGTGGACGCGCTGCGCGGGCTGGACCGGCTCCAGGAGCTGCCGGGAGTCGTCGCGGTCGAACCGCAGATGATCGGCCAGCGCGCCCAGCGCGACTGAGGTCCGCTCAGGCTGCCCCGTGCGCCCCGTGCAGGAACCCGAAGAGCCGCGCCAGGGGGTCGGGCAGCGCCCGCAGGTCCAGCGCCGCGGCGAGCAGGCCGGCGTACTCCCTCTTGCGACCGCTGGTCGTGCCGAGGAATCGGCGCAGCCTCAGCTCGTCGGTGGAGTCGCGGTGGGCGGGCTGGCGCTGCAGGATGCGGTACGCCGGGAGGTCGCCGTGGTCCTCGACCACGGCCAGGACGCCGGCCACGCCGACCGCGCGGATCAGCTCGTCCTCGAGGTCGTCGACGCACGCGAAGAAGCCGAGCCGCTCCAGCGCCGTCCGGGTGTCGGGGGAGCCGAGCCCGGCCCGCCGCAGCCCGCCGCGGACGAACCGTTCCTCGGCGGCGTCGTACAGCCCGGCGACCCGGACCGCCAGGCCGTGCGGACCCAGCTGCTCGAGGTGCGCGCCGATGTTCGTGGCCCCGCCGGTGGCGGCGACCAGCACTCCCTCGGCCGAGAGGTCGCGCCCCAAACGGTCGGCGAGGGTGAGCACGGCGGCCTGGTCGCTGGCGCCCTCGACCAGCACGACCGTACGCATGGCGCGGCACGCTACCGGAGACACGACAAAATCCGGTGAGGATTGTCGGCGCGCGTTTGTAGGGTCGATGCGTGAGCGAGTCGATGATCCTGGCGCAGGGCCTGCGCAAGTCGTTCGGGGACTTCGAGGCCGTCAAGGGCATCGACGTCGACGTCCGTCGTGGGGAGGCGTTCGGCTTCCTGGGGCCCAACGGCGCCGGCAAGTCCTCGACGATGCGGATGATCGCCGCCGTCTCCCCGGTCTCGGGCGGGACGCTGCGCATCCTCGGCATGGACCCCGCCGAGCACGGTCCTGCCATCCGTGGCCGGCTCGGGGTCTGTCCCCAGGAGGACACGCTCGACGCCGAGCTCAACGTCCGCGACAACCTGGTCATCTACGGCCGCTACTTCGGGATCTCCAAGGCCGAGGTGAATGCGCGCACCGACGAGCTGCTCGAGTTCGTGAGCCTGACCGAGAAGGCGAAGGCCAAGGTCGAGGACCTGTCGGGCGGCATGAAGCGCCGGCTCACGATCGCCCGGTCGCTGATCAACCGTCCCGACGTACTCCTGCTCGACGAGCCCACCACCGGTCTCGACCCGCAGGCGCGGCACGTCCTCTGGGACAAGCTGTTCCGGCTCAAGCAGGCCGGGGTCACGCTGGTGATCACGACTCACTACATGGATGAAGCCGAGCAGCTGTGCGACCGGCTGGTCGTCATGGACAAGGGGCTGATCGTCGCCGAGGGGTCGCCGCTCGCGCTGATCCGCGAGCACTCCACCCGCGAGGTCGCCGAGCTGCGGTTCGGGGTCGGGTCCGAGGGCGACGACCACGAAGCGCTCGCCGAGAAGGTCGCCGATCTCGGCGACCGGATCGAGGTGCTGCCCGACCGGCTGCTGGTCTACAGCGACGACGGGGAGGCGGTCATCGCGAAGGTCCACGAGCGCGGTCTCGAGCCGGTCGCGGTGCTCGTACGCCGTTCCACGCTCGAGGACGTCTTCCTCCGCCTCACCGGCCGCACCCTGGTCGACTGATGGCGAGCAGCGAGAGCTTCGTCCGCCCGGTCGGCCTGCCGATCGGCGAGGGCGTCGGTCGCCAGTTCGAGTACTGGTGGACGGTCTACAAGCGCACCTGGCGCGGCACGGTCATCTCGTCGTTCCTCTCGCCGATCTTCTACGTGCTGGCGATGGGCGTCCTGCTCGGCGGGTTCATCGAGGGCGACCCGGCCGAGCTCGAGGGGGCGACGTCGTACCTCGCCTTCCTCGTCCCCGGGCTGGTCGCCGCCCACGCGATGCAGACCGCGGTCGGCGAGACGACGTACCCGGTCATGGGCCTGATCAAGTGGCAGAAGGTCTACGACTCGATGATCGCGACGCCGCTGACCACGCGCCACGTCGTGGCCGCCCACCTGCTGTTCGTGTGCTTCCGGCTGGCCACGACGTGCGGGGTGTTCATGCTGATGCTGGCGCCGTTCGGGGTCTTCGAGACCTGGTGGGGGCCGTTCCTCGCGTTCGGGTCGCAGGTGCTGACCGGCATGGCCTTCGCCGCGCTGGTCTACGGGTTCACGACAAGGCTGAACTCTCCCGAGGGCTTCGGCGTGCTGTTCCGGCTGGGTGTGTTCCCGCTGTTCCTGTTCTCCGGCGCGTTCTTCCCGGTCGCCAACCTCGGTGAGGTGGGGGAGTGGGTCGCCAAGCTGACGCCGCTCTGGCACGGCGTGAACCTCTCGCGGATGTTCTGCATCGACAACGTCGACTGGCCGCTGGCGGCGGTCAACGTCGCGGTGCTCGTGGCGTTCACGGTCGTCGGATGGTTCTGGTCGGTGTCCGGCCTGACGAAGCGGCTGGTGCACTGATGACCGCCGTCGACCTCGACCGGCTCGGAGCCCGCAGCGCCCGGCCGCTGTCGCCGGTGCAGGCGCTGCGGCTGCTGGTGCTGCGCAACTACATCGTCTACCGCGACGCGTGGAAGCTGTTCCTGACCGGCTTCCTCGAGCCGGTGTTCTACCTGTTCTCGATCGGCATCGGCGTCGGACAGCTCATCGACACGTTCGAGTTCAACGGCGAGCAGATCCCGTACGCCGAGTTCGTCGCGCCCGCCATGCTCGCCGCGTCGGCGTTCAACGGCGCGCTGATCGACATGACCTACAACGTCTTCTTCAAGCTCAAGTACGACAAGCTCTACGACCAGATGCTGGCGACCCCGCTGACCACCCGCGACATCGCCGCCGGCGAGATCGCCTGGGGCCAGCTGCGCGGCGGCACCTACTCCGCCGGGTTCCTCGTCGTCATGGTGGCGATGGGTCTGGTCGACTCGTGGTGGGCGGTGCTCGCGCTGCCTGCCGCGCTCCTGATCGGGTTCGCGTTCAGCGCGACGTGCTTCGCCCTCACGACGTTCATGAAGTCCTGGCAGGACTTCGACAAGATCACCCTCGTCCAGCTGCCGCTGTTCCTGTTCTCGGCCACGTTCTTCCCGGTCACGGCGTACGGCGACGTCGTGCGGTGGGTCGTCGAGTGCACGCCGCTCTACCGCGGCGTGGTCCTGTGCCGCGAGCTGACCACCGGCGCCCTCTCCTGGGCGTCCGCTGTCTCGGTCGTCTACCTCGTCGCGATGGGCCTGATCGGGCTGCTCATCGTGCGCCGCCGGCTCGACAAGCTGCTGCTGACCTGAGGTGCCGAGACTCCTTGCGCTACCTCGCTGAACCCTTGGCGGGCGCGTAGCCCTTGCCCACCGCTCCGAGCTGGGTGGTCTGAGCCGCGTAGCGCGCGCCTAGCCGGGCACCGCCGACGGGTCTAGCCTCGATGTCAAGGAGGTCCTGTCATGACCTGGGAACTGTGGGTGCTCCTGGCGGCGGCTGTGCTGTTCTTCGCGTGGGCGGCCTGGCGGATGCGAGGCAGGACGGGGAACGTCAACGACCCCCGCCAGCACAGGGAGGACCGGCTCTGGAAAGAGGGCGGGGGCATGGGCCCCGTGATCGACCGATGACTCCCGAGCAGATCGAGCGGATCAAGACCTACGGGGTGTGCGTCGTGTGCAGGGCGCCGCGCGACCGGCGCGTGGCCGTCCAAGGGGATCGCCGACACGGTGACCGAGCTGCCGGCCGTGGAGATCGCGGAGGCGGCCGGACGGGTGCGGCGACTGTGGCCGCCACGGCAGCACGACGACGACGAGCCGGAGCCGGAACCGGATCCGCCGCAGCTGCCGGCGGGGAGCTGGTTCGCCAGCTGACGCCACACCCAGGCGCGTTACGGCGTGAAAGACAGGTCGGTCGCCTGAGGTGCGGTTGCCGAGGGGTGGTCGGCTGGCTACCTTCGGATGACGGGGCACGGAAGGCGGTGGAGCCGTGGCCATCCTGGCCGAGACACGTGTGCGCCGGGCGTCACGGGAGCAGGCGGATGCGCTCGATGCCAGCGTCGAGGCGGCGATGATGGAGGCGGGCGGACCACCCGCGGGCCTGATGGTCCATTTCCACGCTCCTCACGGTGACGGCTTCCGCCTGTGCAACATCTGGCGGACCGAAGCGGAGATGGACGCCTTCTACCGGGACGTCATCCGGCCGAAGCTGGCCGCCGCCGGCCTCGAGGCGGACGAAACCGAGGTCTCACCAGTCTGGGGATTCGCTCGTCCCTAGCGTCTCCGCGGGCCGGCGATTGGTCACAAACCGCACGTTTTCTGTGCAAATCCTTGCGGTTGGGGACCAAACCGCGCGGCCACCGGGCGGACCGCCGGCCTCGAGGCGGACGAAACCGAGGTCTCACCAGTCTGGGGATTCGCTCGTCCCTAGCGTCTCCGCGGGCCGGCGATTGGTCACAAACTGCACGTTTTCTGTGCAAATCCTTGCGGTTGGGGACCAAACCGCAAGGATTTGCCCACCGGGCGGGACCACCGTCGTCAGGTGAGGCCCTCGGGGGTGACCAGGCAGAACGGGTGGCCGACCGGGTCGGCATACACCCGGTATCCGATGGGCTTGTCGGAGCCATCCAGCAGACGACCGCCGAGGGCCAGCACCAGCTCCTCGGCACGGTCGAGGTTGTCGACGAGGAAATCGAGGTGCAGCTGCTGGGGTGGGTCGCCCGTCGACCAGTCGGGTGCGCGATACCGGGCTGTTCGTTGGAGCGAGATGGTGGGTCCCTGGGGCAGAGCGAGGGTCACCCACTCCGGGCTGCTCTCGGACTGGTGTGCCCCCAGGAGACCTTCGTAGAACGGCGCGAGGGCAGCCGGGTCCGGACAGTCGATGACGATGCCGCTGAGGCTTGCGATCATGCCTGCAGTCTTCCGGGCATATTCGCTTGCCGGGAGGTGGGCGCGCTGAGAGCCTCGCGGTATGCCGTCCAGCACCGTGGGCCCACCCTTCGACCAGTTCCTGGCAACCGCGGAGGCAGTCGCCCTGGCCCGGCCCGAGGTGGATCTCGCCATGGCCCGCGAGGTGTTCGAGGAGGCCGCGACCCTGCTCCACAACGGTCTCGCCCTCGACGGCCTGGACGCCCATGACGCGGACGCCGTCGTCGCCGGGCTGTGCGTCGATCTCGTTGCCGAGGATCCCGGCTCCGCGGTGCGCGCACGATCGCAGGCAACGGCGGATGCGCCGGGAGACCTGCACGACCCGGAAGCCGTGGCGGGGGCGTACCTGGTCGCGGCCGCCATCCTGCAGCTCTGAGAAGCGGAACGGCGAGACCGATGAGGAGATAGGGCGATGGGTGAGCTGCACGTCAACATGAACATCACGCTCGACGGCGTGATCCAGGCCAACGGTGGCCCCAACGAGCAGGACGGCGACTTCGAGTACGCCGGCTGGGAGCGCCCGTACGGCGACGCGGAGTCCGGCGCCCAGATCACCGCGGACGTGCAGGCGTCCGACGCGCTGCTGCTGGGTCGCACGACGTACGACATCTTCCGTGCCTACTGGCCGGGCAAGACCGACGACATCGGGCGCGCCTTCGACCGGGTCCCCAAGTACGTCGCGTCCCGCGGCACGCCAGAACTGTCCTGGGACAACACCACCCAGCTGACCGACGCCGGGGCCGAGGTCCGGGACCTGCGAGAGCGGCACGAGCAGATCCACACGTGGGGCAGTGCGGACCTGCTGCAGACCCTGTTCCGTGAGGGTCTGGTCGACCAGGTGAACCTGTGGGTGTGCCCGGTCGTGATCGGGCAGGGCAAGAAGCTGTGGCCGGACGGCACGACCGCCAGCCGGTTCGAGCTGGGCGAGCCGCCGAAGGCATACCCCGGAGGGGGAATGTCACTGCGCTACCGGCGCATCGAGGGCGCCCCGGAGACGGCGATGGAGGCCACCGCCCGTCAGTAGCGAGACGGCATGCTGGCCCACGCTCCAGCCTTCGGGCCGCCTGGTACACGCTCGCAGGCGCCGCTGGTCGCGGAGCAACGCACCAGCCATGACTTCGGCGTGCTCGAGTAGTCGTTGAAGTACCAGAGAATCACGCTGTCGGCGGACTCCCAGCCGACGATGCGGAACTCCGACACGTCGCTCGGCGTATCGAGCTGCAACGCCTCACCGTCGAGCGGCCGGATCCAGTACGTCGTGTCCTCGGTGTCATCGTTCGTGTACGCGTAGGCGCTCCCGTCGGCCGACCACAGTCCGGAGAAGGAGTCCGCGAAGCGGCCCTTCCGATCGAAGCTGCCGTCTCGCCCGACCACGCCGTAGACGCTCGTGTCGCTCTTCGAACGGAAGACCGTCGTGCCACTCGGCCACCCGTCGAGGTCGACGTCGTTGCCGACCTGCGGTCCACGGAAGCGGACCGGTCGGGCGCGAGGCGACATGACCTTCACGCCGCCCGAGCCCTGGTGGAAGACGAGCCGGCCGTCGTTGCTGAGAGTGCGCAGCCAGATGCCGTTGATTCCGTCTTCCCAGGCGACCAACCGTCGGTCGCGGAAACGGCTCGCGATCCGCTGCCGCTGCACGTTGTAGATGACGACGCGATAGCGCTCGATCCGTCGGTACGCCGCGGTCCTGCGAGCGCGCACCTCCTGCCAGGCGAGCCAGCGTCCGTCGGCCGAGATGAGCGGCTGGTCGACGCGAGTCCGCATGGGGAGCCGCTCGAGCCTCTTCCCGTCGACCAGGAACCACTTCGTCGGCTCACCCATCCGCCGGTCCTCGCCGACGGCGACCACGGTGATGCCGTTCCGGGAGGCGAGGTCGCTGCGTCGGGTGCGGATCACGGTCTCGCCCAGGTGCAGCCGCCCGCGCTGCCACCAGGGGAGAGTCGTCGGCGCGCCGACCGGGAGGTCGTCGAAGGTCGCCGTGGCCTTGCCTGGCAGCGTGGCATCGGTGGTCGCCGCGACGGCGCCCCCGCTCACGCAGGCCAGGCTCACGACGAGTGCGGCGAGCCGAGTCAGCATGCGGGGAGGGTACGGGCAGCTCCGCCCCGGTGTGCGGTGAATCGCAAGTTCCCGCTACGAGCGGCCGGTCCTGTGTGATCCGCCCCTGGACGTCATGGAGTAGCCGATCACGGCGGCCGCCCCGCACAGGAGGATGACGACCAGCCCTCCCCAGGGCAGGCCACCCGAGGTGGCCGCGGTGTCCGAGCCGCTGAGGGCGAGGTCGGTCGTGTCCGGCGACTCCGACGGGCTGGGACCATCCGTGGCGATCGGCAGGACCGGCGCACTGGCAGTGGGAGTGCTGGTCGGGCCAGTCGCCTGCGGGGCCCCGAACAGGGCCATGGTCAGCGTCTGGATCGGCGAGATCACCGCGAAGGCCGAGGCCACCGCCTGCCGCGAGATGATCGGGAGCGCGGTCGCCGTACGCTGCGGCGACCAGCCCTCGTAGGGCGGCTGGGTCGGCGAGGCCGGCGTCTCGCCCGGATCCTCGCCCGGAGGCTCGGTCGACGGCTCCGATGTCGGCTGGCTCGACGGCTCGTCCGTCGGCTCGTTCGGCGGCTCCGTGGCCGGCTCCGAGGGCGGCTCGGTGGCCGGCTCCGTCGGCAGCACGGTGGGCTGCTCTGTCGGAGACTCCGTCGGGGTCTCGCTGGGCGGGTCGAACGTCGGGAGGTCGTTGGGCGCGTTCAGGCTCGGCGATTCCGAAGGCAGGGGGGTCTCCTCGGCGGTCGCCGCCGGGACCCAGGCCATGCTGATGACAAGGCCAAGGAGTATTGAGGCCCCAATCCTCCGCATAGCCCGTCAGCATGGCGCTTCCCAGCGCTCCCCGCAGGCGAATGAGCGGATTGGGCGCAGGATCGTGACACCCGTCCGTCAGCAAACGGAAAGGTCTCGCGGCCCAAGCCGGGCGTACGGCGCCGTACCGTGGCCATCGTGGTCAGGTCGGCGGTGGCGCTCGTGACCGTTGCGGTGGTGGCGGTCGCGCTGTGGGCGTTCGAGCCGTGGCGGTTGTTCACCAGCTCGGAGGTCGATGAGCCGGCCCCCACCAGCGCCGCCGCCCCCTCGGAGCCGACCACCTCCACGAGCTCCGCCACGCCGTCGCCCCAGCCCGCCGATGACCGGGTGCTGGCTCGCGGGGCGCTCGAGGACGGCGAGCACGACACGAGCGGGAAGGTCACGGTGCTCGAGCTCGGCGACGGCCGGAGGTTCGTGCGGTTCGAGGACCTGGCCACCTCCGACGGCCCCGACCTCCACGTCTGGGTGACCGACCAGCCCAGCGGAGGGGAGTGGGGCTCCTACGACGACGGTCGCTACGTCCGGCTCGGCGAGCTCAAGGCCACCCACGGCAACCAGAACTACGAGATCGCGGGCGACGCCGACCTCGCGGGCATGCGGTCGGTCGTGATCTGGTGCGACAGGTTCAACGTGGCGTTCGGTACGGCGCCGGTCAGGCTCGGCTGATCACCGCCAGCCTCGGGCCACTCGGCCCTGCACTCACGGCGATGTCGTAGCCGTCGCCGCCGGTCGGGGGCGGCAGAGCCTCGCCTCCCACCGCCGAGAGCAGGCGCCGCGGGTCGTGGGCGAGATGGAGCTCGATCGGCCCGGACGGCGCCGAGGGGCCGCGCTGGCCGACGGCGAGCAGGGCTCCCTCCAGGCGGGCGGCGTCGTGGAGCGCGGTGGACGCCGGAACCTGCCCGGCGACGAAGGCCGCGAACCCAGCGGCCTCGGCCTCGAAGTAGAGGCCCTGTGGCAGGTGGTCGCGCCAGTAGGCGTCGACGAGGTCGCTGAGCAGCCCGGGGTCGCCCACCCGGAACGTGATCGGCAGGAGGGTGAGCAGCTTGGTGAGCCGCCACCCCTTGTGCAGCTTGCGGCTCAGCGCCAGCCCCGCGTCGGTGGCCTGCGACACCAGACGCTCCCGCTCGAGAGGGGTCAGGTCCGCCTGCCACGGGCCCAGGTCGCCGCCGCTGATCCGGCGCGCCACGTCCCGGTCGAGGACCATCGCGACCTGCGCGCGTTGGTAGGTCTGCAGGCTCACGACGGCACGGCGGCCGCGACGGCCATGCTCTGGCGGGCGCGGTCGAGGACCTCGGTCGTGCCGGTCTCGCCGACCAGGTCGAACCACGAGCCCAGGAGCTCGAAGGTGATGCCGCCGAGGTTCGGGCACCGTGGCGCCACCTCGTCGAGCAGCTCCCACACCTCCTGGGGCGGCGCACCCGAGTGCGCGTCGACGTAGAACCCGTCGAGCTCCGCGCCGCCGGCGATGTGGATCTCGCGGACCCGCGTGAGGTCCAGCTCGTCGAGGTACGCCGCGGCATCCATCACGCCGTTGCGGACGTTGACGTGGAGGTTGTGCAGGTCGAGCAGGACGCCCGCCGTCCCAGTCGGCGCACAGCCGGTTGAGCAGCTCGGGCTCGGTCAGCTCCTCCTGCGTCGTCTCGAAGTAGTAGACGTTGTTCTCCAGCAGGAACCGGCGACCGAGGCGCCGACGCATTTCCTGCACGCGTGCGCCGACGTGCTCCTCCGTCGCCCGCTCGAGCGCCACCGGCAGCGTCAGGCCGACGTTGATGCCGGTGTCGTCCTCGGAGCTCGTGCAGTAGGCCAGGTGCTCGCTGGTCCACGGGCAGTCCAGCCACTCGGCCCAGGCGACGAACTGGTCGACGTACTCGGGGTCCAGCTCGTCGGCGGACCCGATCGACAGGCCGATGCCGTGCATCAGGATCGGCATCCGCGACCGGACGTCCTCCAGGAGCCGGCGGGTGCCGTCGTCGACGACGAACCGGGGCGTGGCCGACCGGCCAGCGTCATGCCACAAGGTGTCGGGTATGACCTCGAGATAGTCGGCCGGCCACGCATCGGACGACAGCAGGCCGTCGAGTGCTGGCTGATAGAGCAGGCCGACTCCGAGGAAGGGAGCCGGAGACATCCTCAGAACCGCTGCTGCATCTGCTCGAAGATCACGCTGTCGATGGTGACCCGGTCCAGGCCCGACAGGCACGGCGCACAGCCGCGCGGGAAGTCGAAGGTCAAGGTGTCCTTGAGGACGCCGACGAGCCGTTCGAAGTCCATCTCCGGGTCCAGTGCGAGCGAGAGCTGACGAACACCCGGCTCGCGACGTTCGAACTTGTCCATGATGATCCCCTTTCGGGAGGGTTGTGGATGGCGTCGGATCCGCACGGATCCGCACCCATCAACGGAACTCCTCCTCGGGGTCGGCGGCCATGCCGAGACCGAGCCCTCCCGCACCGGTCACAACGGGTCTTGACAGCCCCTCGGCGTCAGAACCGCCTCTGCATCCACAGCACGTCGATCCACCGGTCCTGCTTGCGGCCGACCTCGCGCATCACGCCGACCTCCTCGAACGAGAAGGCCCGGTGCAGCGCGACACTCGCCGGGTTGGGCAGGGCGATCGCCGCCAGTGCCAGGTGCACCCCGTCCGCGACGAGCAGGTCGAGCAGCTCGCCGTACAACCGCCGGCCGAGACCCTGCCCGGCTGCGCCGTCCGCGAGGTAGATCGTCGTCTCGCGGGTGTGCCGGTAGCCCGCCTTGGGTCGGTACGGCGACGACGACGCGTAGCCGCGGACCTCGCCGTCGATCTCGAGGGCCAGCAGGTGGTCTCCGGTCTCGGTGCTGGCCAGCCGCGCCTCCCAGTCGGCGATCGGCCTGGGGTCGAGGTCGAACGTCGCATACCCCGTCTCGACCTCGTGGTCGTAGAGGGCGGCGATCGCGGGCAGGTCCGCGGAGGTGGCCGGCCGGATCAGCATGCGGGCGAGTCTGCCAGCGAGTCCGCGAGCGCCGGCCGACCGGGCTGGTGTCAGGATGTCCTCCATGTCGATCGAGCCCGACACCAAGGACTGGACCTGGGTGCTGCAACGTTCCTGCGACGACTGCGGCTTCGATGCCCCCGGGTTGTCGCTGGACCGCGTGCCGCAGGTGATCCGCGACAACGCCACGCTCTGGGAGGTCGTGCTCCGCACCGACGACGCGGCCGTCCGTCCGTCGCCGCACGTCTGGTCACCGCTGGAGTACGCCTGCCACGTCCGCGACGTGAACCGCCTCTTCCTCGAGCGGCTCCGGCTGATGCTCGGAGAGGACGACCCGACGTTCGCCAACTGGGACCAGGACGTCGCCGCGGTCGACGACGACTACCTCTCCCAGGACCCCGAGACCGTCGCTCGTGAGGTCACCGAGGCCGCCGACGCCGTCGCCGACGCGTACGCCGCGGTGGCCGGCGAGCAGTGGCAGCGGGCGGGCATGCGCAGCAACGGCGACCGGTTCACGATCGACACGTTCGCCCGCTACCACCTGCACGACCTCGTCCACCACGCCCATGACGTCTCGCACGTCACCAAGCGGGTGACCGTGGCGTCCTACGACGCCTTCGTCGAGGAGTACGCCGAAGGCACCCGCGAGATGCCCGCGCTGGTGCAGGAGGCCATCGACCGGTTCGTGGCCGCGCTGCCCTCGGGTGCGCGCGTGCTGGAGGTCGGCAGCGGACCGGGCCGCGACGCCCGCGCGCTCGAGGACGCCGGCCTGTCGGTCCGGCGTACCGACATCGCCCCGGGGTTCGTCGCGCTGCTGCGCGCCGACGGGTACGCCGCCGACACGGTCGATCCCCTGACCGACGACCTGTCCGACCCGGAGCGCGACGCGCCGTACGACGGCGTGTGGGCGGCCGCGTCCCTGATCCACGTGCGTCGCGAGGACTTCCCGCTGGCGGTGCGCCGCCTGGCCGCGGTCACGGCCGCGGGCGGGGTGTTCCACCTCGCGATGAAGGAGGGCGACGGCGCCCGGTTCTCCACGCACGGCCACGTCGACGCGCCCCGTCACTTCACGTTCTGGCGCGAGCAGCCGCTGCGCGCGGTGCTCGAGGAGGCCGGCTGGTCGGTCACCCGGGTCGACCGCGCGACCAGCCCGCGCGGCGAGGAGTGGCTCGACCTGATCGCCAGCCGCCGATGAGGCAGACCCCATGAGGCGCACCCGATGAGACACACCGAGTTCTGGGACCGGATGGAGACCGCGCTGGGGCCGGCGTACGCCCGGGCCTGGGCCGACCAGTACGTCATGTCCGAGCTCGGCGGCCGCACCGCGCGGGAGGCGCTCGACGCCGGCGTGCCGCCCAAGGAGGTGTGGCGCGCGGTCTGGGCAGCCCTCGAGCTGCCCCCGGTCGACCGATGACCGCCACCCCGTCGATGCTGCCCGACCCGGTCGCGGTCCAGCGCCGGACGATCGGCACGCTCGTCGCCGCCCAGGCCATCGGCGCGGTCGGCATCACGATCGGCATCGCCACCGCCTCCCTCCTCGCCCGCGACATCTCCGGCTCGGAGTCGCAGGCCGGCCTCGCGCAGACGTTCCAGGTGCTCGGGGCGGCGGTGGCGTCGTTCCTGCTCGCCCGGCTGATGTCGCGGCGCGGACGTCGGGTGGGTCTGGCCACGGGCTACCTCCTCGGTGCCGTGGGCTCCGTGCTCGCCGTCGTCGCCGGAGTGGTCGACTCGATGGCGCTGCTGCTGGTGGGCGCCGTACTGCTCGGCTCGACGACGGCGGCCAACAGCGGTGCGCGCTACGCCGCCACCGACCTCGCCCCGGCGGAGCGCCGGGCCCGGGCGCTGTCGACCGTGGTGTGGGCAACGACCATCGGCGCCGTCGCCGGGCCCAACCTGACCGGGCTCTCGGCCGCGGTGGCGGACCGGCTCGACATCCCCGAGCTGACCGGACCGTTCGCCGTCGGCAGCCTCGGCATGCTCGGGGCTGCGCTCGTCGTCGGTGTCTTCCTGCGTCCGGACCCGCTGCTGCTCGCCCGCGAGCTCGCCGACGAACCACCCGCGACCACGAGCAGCACGTCGTGGGGCCGGGTCGTCGAGGCGGTCCGCGACCGGCCGGCCCTCGCGGCGGCGATCGCCGGCCTGGCCGGCGCCCACGCGGCGATGGTCGCGGTGATGGTGATGACGCCGCTGCACATGGAGCACGGCGGCGCCGAGCTGCGCGTGATCGGCATCGTGATCAGCGTGCACGTGCTCGGCATGTTCGCGTTCTCACCCCTGGTGGGGCTGCTCGCCGACCGGGTCGGGAGACCGCCGGTGCTGGCGTCGGGAGGGCTGCTGCTGATCGTCTCGCTCGCCCTGTGCCACGGCGCACCGGAGGGCAGCTCGTGGCAGATCTTCGCCGGGCTGTTCCTGCTCGGCCTCGGCTGGTCGTTCGCGACCGTGGCGGCGTCCACGATGATCACCGACGACTCACCGCTGGACGCACGCACCGACGTCCAGGGCGCGGCCGACCTGATCATGGGCCTCACCGCCGCCGCGGCCGGCGGCATCGCCGGCGTCGTGGTCGGGGGCTGGGGCTACCACGCGCTCGCCCTGCTGGCGATGGCACTGGCCGGACTGGTCCTGTTCGCGGCGTACGTCGGGGGCCGTCACCGCACGGATGTCACAGTGACCCCATGACAGCCCCCGTGGCCGACGTGGCCGTGATCGGTGGGAGCGGCTTCTACTCGTTCCTCGACGACCCCGAGCAGCATCCCGTCGAGACGCCGTACGGCGCCCCGTCGGCGCCGGTCTCGGTCGGCACGGTCGCCGGCCGGCGGGTCGCGTTCCTGCCCCGGCACGGACCCGGCCACGAGTACCCGCCCCACCTCATCAACTACCGGGCCAACCTCTGGGCGCTCCGATCGCTGGGCGTCCGCCAGGTCCTGGCGCCGTGCGCCGTCGGAGGCCTGCGACCCGAGGTCGCTCCCGGCGACGTGGTCGTCCCCGACCAGCTGGTCGACCGCACCTGGGGACGGGCTCAGAGCTACGTCGAGACCGGCGCCTGCCACGTGCCGTACGCCGATCCCTACTGCGCGCGGCTGTCGGCGGCCGTCGCCGCCGCCGACTCCGGACGTGAAGAGCGGGGGAGCGATGGTCGTGGTGCAGGGACCCCGGTTCTCGACCCGGGCCGAGTCGCAGCACTACGCGGCCCAGGGCTGGTCGCTGATCAACATGACCGGCCACCCCGAGGCCGTGCTCGCGCGCGAGATGCGCCAGTGCTACGCCGCCATCGCGCTGGTGACCGACATGGACGCCGGCGTCGAGACCGGCGCGGGCGTCGGCCAGGAGGAGGTGTTCGCGCTCTTCGCGCAGAACCTCGACCGGCTGCGCACCCTCCTCGCGGACACCATCGCGACCCTGCCCGACCCCGAGGGCTGCCCGTGCTCGACCTGGGCGGACGAGATCGAGCTCACCTACGAGGTCCCGTGAGGGTCCTGGTCACCGGCTCGGCCGGCTTCATCGGCGCGGCGGTCTGCTCGGCCCTCGAGGGAGCCGGCCACGACGTCGTCCGGGTCGACCTGATGCTCCCGATGGCGCACGCCACGACCGCCCCGCCGCCGGACACCCACCAGCGCGACGTGCGCGACGCCGCGAGCTGGACCGACCTGCTCGAGGGCGTCGACGTGGTCAGCCACCAGGCAGCCGTCGTCGGGGCCGGCGTACGGGTCAGCGACCTGCCCGAGTACGCCGCCCACAACGACCTCGGCACCGCCGCGCTGCTGGCCGCGATGGCCGACGCCGGCGTCCACCGGCTGGTGCTGGCCTCCTCGATGGTGGTGTACGGCGAGGGCCGCTACTCCTGCCCCGACCACGGCCACCAGGTGCCGTCCGCGCGGTCGGTGGAGGCCCTCGACGGCGGCGACTTCGACAACCACTGCTCCGTGTGTGCCGGCCCTCTCGACTGGGACACGGTCGACGAGGACGCCCGGCTCGACCCACGCAGCGCGTACGCCGCGAGCAAGGTGGCGCAGGAGCACTACGCCGCTGCCTGGGTCCGCCAGGCCGAGGGCGCCGCCGTCGCGCTGCGCTACCACAACGTCTACGGGCCGCACATGCCCCGGGACACGCCGTACTCGGGCGTCGCGGCGATGTTCCGGTCCTCCCTCGAGCGCGGCGAACGGCCACGGGTCTTCGAGGACGGCGCCCAGATGCGCGACTTCGTGCACGTCTCGGACGTCGCGGCCGCCAACCTCGCCGCCGTCGAGGCCGTGACGGGCGGCAGCGGTTTCCGCGCCTTCAACGTCTGCTCCGGCGAGCCGGTGTCGATCCGGACCGTGGCCGACCTGGTCGCCAGCGGCACGGGCTCCGGCGTCGCCCCCGAGGTGACCGGCGGCTACCGCCTCGGCGACGTCCGCCACATCGTCGCCTCGCCGGATCGGGCGCGCGCGGAGCTGGGGTTCGCCGCCCGGGTCTCGCCCGAGCAGGGTCTGCGGGAGTTCGCCACCGCGCCGCTGCGCTGAGCAGCCGTCCCCGGCGGGTTCGCGACGGCCGTGCGGATGGTCTCGGGGCTGGTCGCTGCTGCTCTCGGTGATCGTGGGGGTCCTGCTCGCCGTGACCGTCCAGCAGTTCGTCGTCGCCCAGGACCAGCTGGAGGACGAGCTGAACCCGGCGCGGGTGGAGCTGAGCGCGCTCCTGGCCCTGTACGTCGACCAGGAGACCGCCGAGCGCGGCTACATCCTGACCGGTCGACAAGAGTTCCTCGAGCCGTACGACGCCGCCATCCCTGCGATCCGGAGCACCCTGGCCGAGCTGGACGGCCAGGTGTCGCCGGCGGTGCGTGAGCACATCGCGGAGATGGACCGCGCGTACCGTGCCTGGCTGACCGGGGCGGCGGAGCCGGAGCTGGCCGCCGCCCGCAACGGTGAGCGGGAGCGGGCGGTCGACCTGGTGGCCTCCGGTGAGGGTCGGCAGCTCTTCGACCAGGTGCGGGCGGCCCACGAGGAGGCCGACCAGGCGATCAGGGCGGAGCAGGACGAGGCGACCCGCCGGGTGGACGCGCTGCTGCGGCGGTTGTCGCTGCTCCTCGCCCTGACCGTCGTGGCGTTCCTCGCCACCACGCTCGTCGGTGCGGGCGCGTTCAGCCGCGCGGTGCTGCAGCCGCTCGCGGAGCTGGGCCGCAGCAGCCGCGACGTCGCCCGCGGCAAGCTGCAGCACGCGGTCCGGGGGAGTGGACCTCGGGAGGTCGTCGCAGGTCGGCGAGGACGTCGACACCATGCGCCGGCACCTGCTCGACGAGCTTGACGCGAGCCGGCGCGCCTCCGAGGCGCTGGTCCTGGGCCAGCCCGCGGTCCAGGCCCTGCAGGCCGCGCTGTCGCGACTGTCGACGCCGGGTCCGGGCCTCGACGTCGCGGCCCAGATCGAGTCCGCCGAGGGTGTCCTCGCCGGCGACTTCCTCGACATCGTCGACCTCGGGGCCGGTCGCACCGCCGTGGTGCTCGGCGACGTGTCCGGGCACGGTCACGAGGCGGCGGTGGTCGGGCTGCGGCTCGAAGAGCGCGCTCTCGGCGATGCTCCGCCGCGCCGACGTCCCGGACGTGCTCGCGGCCGTCAGGGACGGCATGGCCGACGAGCCGGAGCTGTTCGCGAGCATGTTCGTCGCCGTGGTCGACACCGTCGGCGACCGGCTGAGCTACGTGAACGCCGGCCATCCGCCGCCGATCATGGTCAGCCTCGACGGAGTGACCGAGCTCGCGCCGACGGGTCCGCTCGTCAGCGGAGTTCTCACCGACGCGACCTGGTCGGTCGCCGAGTGTCCCTTCCGGCCCGGCGACCTGCTGGTCGCCTACTCCGACGGCCTGCTGGAGGCACGTGACGACGACGGCCTGGAGTTCGGGTCTGCCGGGGTCGCGGCGGTGCTCCAGGGGCACGCCGGCGGCCCCCCGGCAACCATCACGACCGAGCTGCGGACGGCTGCGCGCGACCACGCGCGCCTCCAGCGCGACGACGTGACGGTGCTGGTGGCGCGCCGGACCTGACGGAGGCCGGGGAGCGGGTCAGCGCTGCGCGTTCGGCCCGGTGGCCAGGCCCCGGGCGACCAGGACGACCGCCCGGTCGACGTACGCCTCCCGGGTGGCCTCGTCGGCAACGAGCGGGCCGTCGACGAGCAGCGAGCTGAGCCCGTGCACGATCGACCACGCGGTGATCTCCGCCATCGGCCGGTCGGCCGGGGCGAGGTAGCCGACGCTCACCAGCTCGTCGAGTGTCTCGACCAGGCTCCCGAACGGTGAGCCCGGCTCGGTCGAGGGGAGGACCCCCGGGGCATGGTCGTCCGACGTCGCACAGAAGGCGGTGCGGAACAGGCCCGGCTCGCTCGTGGCGAACAGGACGTACCCGCGGCCGATCGCGCCCAGCCGCTCCAGCGCCCCCCGCACCGGGTCGTCCCGGTGCGGGAGCTGGTCGAGGTAGTGCCGCATCGCGGCCACGAGCGCGTCCTGGGCCGCGGCCTTGGCCGCACCCAGGAGCTCGTCCTGCCCGCCGAAGTGCCGGTACGCCGCGGTCGGGGTCACCCCGACGGCCCGGGCCGCCGCCCGGATCGTCACCGCCTGCGGGCCACCCTGGCCGGCGAGGTCGGCAGACGCCCGGACCAGCGCGTTGCGCAGATCGCCGTGGTGATAGGGGGCGGGCTTGGCAGAACTCATGGCTGGATCTTGACACGTGTTCACATGTGGGTCCAATGTTAGCGGCAGTAAAGTTTACGACCGTCAACTTTCGCGATCCAAGGGGTCACCATGTTCCACACCCTGGCCGTCTTCATCGTCCGCCGTGCCCGCTGGGTCCTCGTGGCCGGTCTCGTCGCCCTCGTGGGTGGGGTGTTCCTCGGCATGAGCGCCTTCGACAAGCTGCAGACCGAGGGGTTCGACGACCCCGACAGCGAGTCCAGCCGTGCCGCGGCGCTGGCCAACGAGACGTTCGGCGGCGGCGCCGACTACGTCCTGCTGGTGGACGCCGGCGAGGGACGTGCCGACGAGGGGGCCGCGGACGCGGCGGGCAGCGAGCTCACGCAGGCCATGGGCTCCGACCCCGGCCTCGCGAACGTCGTGTCCTTCTGGGGCACCCAGTCGCCCTCGCTGCTGTCCGAGGACGGGACCGAGGCACTCGTCCTGGCCTCGGCCGCCGAGGGGTCGGGCGGGCTCGACGCGGCCGAGGTGATCGAGCGCTACTCCGGAGAACGCGGCGCGGTCACCGTGCACGTCGGCGGCGGCGAGGCCGTGGGCGAGGAGGTCGGCAGCCAGCTCGGTGAGGACATCGGGCTGGCAGAGGGGATCGCGATCCCGCTCGTGATCGCCCTGCTCGTGCTCGCGCTCGGCAACGTGGTCGCGGCGCTGGCCACCCTGGCCATCGGGTTGGTGGCGATCCTCGGCACCTTCGCCGAGCTCTCCGTCTTCGGCTCGCTGACCGACGTGTCCATCTACGCCGTGAACCTCACCATCGGCCTGGGCCTCGGCCTGGCGGTCGACTACGGGTTGCTGATGGTGGCCCGGGTACGTGAGGAGCGCGCCGCTGGGCGCAACGACGACGCCGCCGTCGTACGCGCCGTCGAGACCGCCGGCCGCACGATCTCGTTCAGCGCGGCGACCGTCGGGGTCGCCCTGGCCGCCCTGCTCGTCTTCCCGCAGTACTTCCTGCGCTCCTTCGCGTACGCCGGCATCGGCGTCGTCGTCATCGCCGCCGTGACCGCCGTGGTGCTGCTGCCGGCCCTGCTCGCCGTGCTCGGACCCCGGATCGACGCGTGGAAGGTGCCGGGAGTGCGCGGCATCCGCGGCGCCGAGTCCCCGGCGTGGCGGTCCCTGGCGCAGTTCGTGATGCGCCGGCCGTTCGTCTCGGCGCTCCCCGTGGTGGCCCTGCTGCTCGTGGCCGCGTCGCCCCTGCTGGGAGTCTCGTTCGGTACGCCGGACGACCGGGTGCTCCCGACCAGCGCGTCGAGCCGGCAGGTGGGAGACGCCCTGCGCAACGACTTCGCCACGGCCGACGCCAGCCCGATCGTCGTGGTCACCACGTCGGCCGTCGAGCCCGCCCAGCTCGGCGAGTACGCCAGCTCCCTGTCCCAACAGGAGGGTGTGCAGCGCGTGGACTCGTCGGCGGGCACCTTCGTGGCCGGTGCTCCCGAGGGGCCGGGCGACCCGGACCGGTTCTCGAGCCCGGACGCCGAGCGACTGGAGGTCGTGACCGCACTGGACCCACGGTCCGACGAGGCGCAGCAGCTCGTGGAGGACCTCCGCGCGATCCCGGCGCCCGACGGCAGCACGGCCCTGATCGGTGGCGAGACGGCGATCCTGGTGGACAGCATCGACAGCATCGCGGACCACCTCCCGCTCGCGGCCACCTGGATCCTGCTCACGACCGCGATCCTGCTGTTCCTCTTCACCGGCAGCGTCCTCCAGCCGGTCAGGGCGCTCGTGATGAGCGCCCTCACGCTGTCGGCGACGCTGGGCGTGATGGTCTTCATCTTCCAGGACGGCCACTTCGCCGACCTCCTCGGCTTCACCCCGCAACCGCTCAACACCTCGATGCTGGTGCTGCTCTTCTGCATCGCGTTCGGGCTGTCGATGGACTACGAGGTGTTCGTGCTGAGCCGGATCAAGGAGGCACACGACCAGGGCGCCGGGCTCGAGGAGGCCGTCGCCGGAGGGCTGGCGCGCAGTGGACGGATCGTCTCCACCGCAGCCGCGCTGATCGCGGTCAGCTTCCTCGCGTTCGTCTCCAGCGAGGTCAGCTTCATGCAGTTCTTCGGTCTCGGCACGGCCCTCGCGATCCTCATCGACGCCACTCTGGTCCGGGGAGTGCTGGTGCCCGCGGGGATGCGCCTGCTCGGTCGGTATGCCTGGTGGGCGCCGGCGCCGCTCCGGGCGTTCCACCGTCGGTTCGGCCTCTCGGAGTCGCCGGCCCCGGCTCCGACCTCGGACTCTCTGCAACGGGTGCGCTGAGCCGGGCACCGCTTCGCTCGGCACCGATCCCCGCCGCCACCACGAGGCCGACGCCGACCACCGCGAGCTGGTTCGGCACCTGGTGCAGGGCGACGAATCCGATCAGCAGCGCGAACCCCGGCTCCAGGGCCATCAGGGTGCCGAAGCTGCCGGTCGTGAGACGTCGTAGCGCGAGCAGCTCGAGGGTGAACGGAACGACCGGCAGCAGGATCGCGAGACCGAGGCCGGCCAGCAGCAGCTCGGGGGTGAGCTGACCGACCACGCCGGGGCCGGCCACGACCGTGGCGACGATGGCCGCGACCGGCATCGAGATCGCGAGACCGCCGATGCCCCTGACCGTGTCGCCGACCTTCTGGGTGAGCACGATGTACGCCGCCCAACAGACCGCCGCGGCAAGGGCGAACGCGACTCCGACCGGGTCCGCGGTGCCCGGCCCACGGCTGGGTCAGGCAGACCACGCCTGCCGCAGCCACCAGCGCCCAGGCGCGACCCACGCCGCGGCTGCGCACCACGGCCACCCCGAGCGGCCCGAGGAACTCCAGCGCGCTGGCCGTGCCCAGGGGGAGGCGGGCCACGGCGGCCATGAACAGCAGGGTCACGCCCGCGGTGACGACACCGAGCGCGATGCCCGCACGGAGGGTCTCCCGACTGAACGCCGAGGGCCGCGGCCGCACGATGACCAGCAGCAGCACCCCGGCCCAGAACAGCCGCAGCCAGGCCGCGCCGCCGGCGCCCACCTGGTCGATCAGGCCGACCGAGGCCGCGAGGCCGAGCTGGACGAAGAGCATGGACACGACGGCCATCGAGGCGCCCGTGCGAGCCGAGGAGTGCGACATGACAGTCAGTGAACGCGACCGGAACCGTTCGCGTCCACGTGAATGTACTGGACATATCGTTCATGAAATCGACACAATTGTCGGATGGACGTACGCCGGCTCCGGCTGCTGCTCGAGCTCTCCCGGCTCGGCTCGATGCACGAGGTCGCCGTCGAGCTGGCCACCACCACCTCGAGCGTCTCCCAGGGCATCGCCGCGCTCGCCCGCGAGGTCGGCACCCCGCTCGTCGAGCCCGACGGCCGCCGGGTGCGGCTCACGCCCGCCGGCCATCGCCTGGCCGAGCATGCCGTCGCCATCCTGGCTGCGGTCGACGCCGCCCGCCTCGACCTCGACCCCAGCGCCGAGCCGGCCGGTGTGCTCCGCGTCGCCGGGTTCGCCTCCGGAATCCGTCGCTCCCTGCTGCCCGCCATCGACGACCTCGCCACCACGCACCCCCGGCTCGAGGTGCGGGTGCTCGAGTACGAGCCGATGGAGGCCCTCGACCTCCTCGCCCGCGACGACATCGACCTCGCCATCACCTACGACTACAACCTCGCGCCCGCCGCCTGGCGCAGCGACCACGAGGTCCTGCCGCTGTGGGAGATCGAGTGGGGTCTCGGGACCCCGACGTCCCGCGAACGGCCGCCGTTCACGGCGTACGCCGACCACGACTGGATCGTGAACTCCCGCCACACCGCCGACGAGGAGGTGCTGCGGACTCTCGCGTCGATGGCCGGTTTCACCCCCCGGGTCGTGCACCGCATCGACTCACTGGAGCTCGTCGACGACCTGATCGTCGCCGGACTCGGCGTCGGCCTCCTGCCGCGCGGCCGCACGTCTCGCCGCGGCGTCACCGTCCGGCCACTCCGCGACCCGCCGGTGATGCTGCGCGGCTACGCCGTCACCCGGCGCGGACGCGACCGCTGGTCGCCGCTCCGCGCGGTGCTGGAGCGACTGGCCTCGGGCTAGCGCGCTGGAACGGCGCGGCTACCACGTCGTGTACAGCAGCACCTCCACGAGCAGCGCCGTGGCCACCTGCAGCGCCAGCGCCCAGCGGCGCCACGACTCCGGCAACAGCGCCGTCGACAGCAGCAGCCACGGCACGAACGGCAGCCAGATCCGCTCCACCTCGGCCTTGCTCATCCGGGACAGGTCGGCCACGAGCACGGCCGCAGCGGCCGCCGCGACCAGGAGCACGACCGCCCGGTCCGTCCGTCGCCAGGCAGCGACGAGCGCGGCCAGCCCCGCGCCCAGCACGGGCCCGGCCGAGACGAGGAGTGCGGCCAGGTCGCCCCACAGCCAGTACGCCGCCGGCCGGTCGGCCGCGATGCCGTCCCAGTAGCGCTCGCGGACCGCGGCGAAGCCCTCCCACCAGGCGAAGCCGTACGCCGCGAACAGCGAGCACCACGCACAGGGCCGCACCCGCGGCCACCGGCAGGGGCCGCCACGACCGCGCCACGACCAGCACCGCGAGCGCCAGCGGACCCAGGAGGACCAGTCCGTAGGACAGCAGCACGCAGCAACCCAGCAGCAGGCCGGCCACCAGCGACCACCCGATCCAGGCCCGGCCGGCTCCCCGGGTCGCGGCCATCGCCAGCGCGGCAAGTCCCCACGCGGCGACGGCGCCGAAGACGGCGTCCGCCGACACGGCCATGAACACCGCCGCGGGGCCCAGCACCAGGAACGGGGCGGCGCGCCGGGCCGCGGCTTCGGCGCCGAGGGTGCGCACGGTCGCCAGCACGGCGGGGGCGGTCGTGGCCGCCACGGCGATCACGGCCAGCCCGGCGGCGAGGTCGCCCCCGAGCCCCACCCGCACCAGCGCGACGAAGAAGAGCAGCGCGCCCGGCGGGTGGCCGGCCACGTGCGTGACCCAGTGGTCCGGGTTGCTGCCGTCGATGCGCTGCACGAAGCCGTCGAGCAGGGCCGGCACGTCGTCGACCGTGCGGGCAGTGGCGAGGTACTCGTAGCCGTGGGCCAGCACCCGCGAGATGCCCACCGGCCCGTCGACGAGGGCGAGGGCGAGCATCCAGCCCAGCCCGACGACGTACGAGAGGAGGAGCAGGCGCCGCCAGGGCAGGCGGTCCGCGAGGTCGACGGCGTACCGCCACCCGAGCAGCGCGATCAGTACGGCGGCCGCGGTGCCGGCGCCCAGGCGCGGGTCCCAGAACCCGTGCAGCGGCGGCAGCGACCCCGACGTCGCCGTCGCCCGCTCGGACCGCGCGTGGACCTCCCACCCGGTGACCCAGGGGACGACGATCGCCGCGAGCACCAGGAGAACCGCCGCGACCAGCCCGGCCCACGGGGCCAGGGAGGTGCGGGTCGGCGCCTCCGTCGTCGGCATGCCGTCACCCTAGGTGTGTCTCGCCCGATCGCCGGGTGCGCCGGCCGATGACGTCACGGCTTCGTAAGGGTTCGACAGCACCATCGACGCTCGTTGCTTCCTAGCGTGAACGGCGTGGAGGACGACTGCGACCTGGTGCTTCCGTGCCGCGACGAGGCGGCCGCGCTGCGCACCCTGCTGCCCGCCGTTCCGGCGGGCTTCGCCGTCGTGGTCGTCGACAACGGCTCGACCGACGCCACCGCCGACGTCGCCCGGAGGCTCGGGGCCCGCGTCGTCCACGAACCCGTGCCCGGGTACGGCGCGGCCGTGCACGCCGGGCTGCTCGCGGCCACCCGTGAGTACGTCGCGTTCATGGACGGCGACGGCTCGTTCGACCCGGCCGAGCTCCCGGCGCTGCTCGACGACGTGCGGTCGGGCCGGGCCGACCTCGCCGTCGGCAGGCGACGTCCGGTCTCCCGTGGGGTGTGGCCGTGGCACGCGCGCATCGGGAACCGGCTCGTGGTCCAGCTCCTGCGACGCAGCGGCTTCCCGGCGAACGACATCGCGCCCATCCGGGTCTGCCGTCGCTCCGAACTCCTGTCGTTGGCCATCGAGGACCGGAGGTTCGGCTACCCAGTGGAGCTGATGCGCAAGGCCACGGCTGGAGGGTGGCGGATCGTCGAGCGGGACGTGGCCTACCACCCCCGCGCGGCCGGCACGCGCTCGAAGGTGTCCGGCTCGGTCCGGGGCACGGTCCGGACTGCGCACGACTTCTGGAAGGTCCTGCGATGAGTGCAGCCCCACTGCCTGGTCGTCGCCAAGGCGCCGGTCGCCGGCCGCGCCAAGACCCGCCTCGGCGCCGAGGTCGGGATGGCGGCCGCCGCGGACCTCGCAGCCGCTGCCCTGCTCGACACCCTCGAGACCTGTCGCGCGACGTTCGGGCCGGAGCGGACGCACGTGGCGCTGACCGGCGCGCTGACGCGGGCCGCCCGCGGCCGCGAGATCGCCGCCCAGCTGCGCGGGTGGTCGGTGTTCGCGCAGGTGGGCGACACGTTCGCCGACCGGCTGGCCGCCGCGCACGCCGAGGTCGGGCGACGTACGGGTGCGCCCACGGTGCAGATCGGGATGGACACCCCGCAGGTCACCGAGGCACTGCTGCGGGCGGTTGCCGCCGGGCTGGACGAGCACCGCTGCCGTGCTGGGCGATGCGATGGACGGCGGGTGGTGGGTGCTCGCCCTGCGCGACCCGGCCGACGCCGTGGCACTCAGAGACGTCCCCACGTCGACGCCGTACACCGGCGCACGGACGCGGGAGGCGCTGCAGGGGCGGGGGCTGGGCGTTGGGGACGCCCCGCCCCTGCGGGACGTCGACACGGTCGCGGACGCCGAGGGCGGTCGCGGCGGCGGCGCCCGGCACCCGGTTCGCGGCGGCCTGGTCACGCGTGGAGCGGCGGGCGTCGTGACCGCCGCGCCGACGGCCGAGCTGTCCGTTCGCCCACGCCTTCGCCGAGGCGCTCCGGGGCGGCGACTGTCATCTCGTCGGGCTCGACAACGGACCGGTGCCGCTGCCGGTCGGGCGCTGGCGCAGCAACGCCGACACGGAGGACTGCGCCCTGCTCGACCACTGCGTCGGGCACACCATCGACGTCGGCTGCGGCCCGGGCCGGATGAGCGAGCAGCTGATGGCGCGGGGCCACGGCGTGCTCGGCATCGACCTGGTGGCGGAGGCGGTCCGCCAGGCGCGGCGGCGCGGTGTGGCTGCCCTCCGGCGCGACGTGTTCGCGCAGCTGCCGGGGGAGGGGCGGTGGGACACCGTGCTGCTCGCCGACGGCAACATCGGGATCGGCGGCGACCCGGAGGCGCTCCTCGAGCGCGCGGTCGAGCTGCTCGGGCCGCGCGGTCGGGTCGTCGTCGACCTGGTGCCACCCGGCACCGGCGTCGTGACCCGCCTGCTGGCCATTCGCACCACCGGCGGCACCACGCGCCCCTTCCGCTGGACCACCGTGGCGGCCGACGCGATCGCTCCGCTCGCCGCTCGCGCCGGTTTGCCGGGCTGCGCGGTGCACCAGCTCGCCGGGCGCTGGCTCGCCGTGCTGGAGCGCCGGTGAACCGCCTGCGCGCCCCGCAGGAGTCGGACTTCACCTCCCGGCTGCGCAGTGCCGCGGTCACCGCCCGCGTCGGCCTGTGGCTCGGCGTCTGCTTCGGCATCTGCTTCGGCACGGGGCTGGTCAGCCACTGGAGCCAGCTCGCCCTGCCGCCGGTGCCCGTCCCCACCAGCCCGTCGTGGGGCTACCGGGTGACCCAGGGGCTGCACGTGATCACGGGTACGGCGGCGATCCCGCTGCTGCTGGTCAAGCTGTGGTCGGTCTACCCCAAGCTGTTCGAGCGGCCTCCGCGGGGCTCGTCGCGCAGGTTGCTGGTGCACGGCGCCGAGCGCCTGTCGATCGGGGTGCTGGTCGCCGCAGCGATCTTCCAGCTGGCGACGGGGCTCGCCAACGCCTCCCAGTGGTACCCGTGGGACTTCTCCTTCCGCAGCACCCACTACGCCGTCGCGTGGGTGGCGATCGGCGCGCTCGTGCTGCACGTCGCGGTCAAGCTGCCGGTCATCCGCCGGGCCCTGCTCGCCGACGTCGAGGACGAGGCACTGGACCGGCCGTCGCTCGCCCCCGCATCGCGCGGTCTGTCTCGGCGCGGGCTGCTCCGCGCGACCTGGGCCGCGGTGGGCGTGGCCGTCGTCGCGACGGCCGGGAACACCGTGACCTGGCTCCGAGACGTGTCGGTGCTCGCGGTCCGGTCGGGGGAGGGACCGCAGGGGGTGCCGATCAACAAGTCGGCGGTGGCCGCCCGCGTGACCGACCTCGCCCGGGACCCGGCGTACCGGCTGACCGTGGCGTACGGCGTCCGCAGCGTCGAGCTCACCCGCGACGAGCTCCTCGCGCTGGAGCAGGCGGCCGAGGAGCTGCCGATCGCCTGTGTCGAGGGGTGGAGCGCGAGCGGCACGTGGACCGGGGTCCGCGTCCGCGACCTGCTCGCGCTGGTCGGGGCTCCGACCGACAGTGACGTCGAGGTGACCTCGCTGCAGCCGAGCGGGCCGTTCCGGGTCACGACGCTCCCCGCGAACTTCGCCGCCGACGACCGCACCCTGCTCGCCCTCGGCCTCGCGGGCGAGCCCCTCGACATCGACCACGGCTACCCCTGCCGGATCATCGCCCCCAACCGGCCAGGGGTGCTGCAGACGAAGTGGGTCCAGCGGCTCGAGGTGCTCACGTGAACCGCGTCCGGGCCCTGCTGGCGCTCGCCGGCGTCGCCGCCGCGGCGTACGGCGGGCTGCTGCTGGCCGACGACTCCTGGGGTGACCTGGTCGATGTCGTGACCTGGCTGGTGAGTGGCGTCGTGCTGCACGACCTGGTGCTGGCACCGGTCGTCGTCCTCGTCGTGGTCGTGGGGGCGAGGCGGCTCCCCGAGACGTGGCGCGGGCCGACGGCGGGGGCGCTCGTCGTCCTCGGGTCGGTGACGCTGCTGGCGATCCCGGTCCTCGGCAGGTTCGGCGCGCGGCCGGACAACCCCACCCTGCTGGACCGTCCGTACGTCGCCGGCTGGGCGCTGATCGCGGTCGTGACCGTGCTCGTGACGGCGGCGACGATCGTCGTGCGGACTCGGCGGCTCAGGCGGGCAGCCGCACCAGGAACCGGCAGCCCGGCGTCTCGTTGACCACCTGCACCTTGCCGTGGTGCGCCTCGACGATGCCCTTGACGATGGCCAGGCCGAGCCCGGCGCCGGTGCCCTGGGTCTGGTCGACCTCGGGCGTGCGCGCGTGCGTGCCGCGCCAGGCCACGTCGAAGACCCGGGGGAGGTCGGACTCGGGGATGCCGCCGCACCCGTCGGCGACCGCCAGCTCCACGCCGTCGTCGACGGTGCGGCCGGTGACCGACACGACGCCGTCGGCCGGTGTGTGCCGGATGGCGTTGGTGACCAGGTTGGCCACGACGCGGGACAGCCCCGCCGGGTCGGCGCGCACGGTCACGCCCTGGTCGACCGACCCACCGAGCCGGACCCCGGCCGCGCGGGCGACCGGGTCGGCACCGGCGATGGCTTCGGAGACCAGGTCCTCCAGCGGGACGCTCTGCAGCGACAGGCTCAGCACCCCGGCGTGGATCCGGGAGAGCTCGAAGAGGTCGTCGACCATGCGCACCATGCGGTCCACCTCGGAGCGTCATCTGCGCGTAGTAGCGCGCGGGCTCCTCGGCCAGGCCGTCCTCCAGCGCCTCCGTCATCGCCCGGAGCCCCGCCAGCGGGCTGCGCAGGTCGTGGGAGACCCAGGCGACCAGCTGCCGCCGCGACTCCTCCGTGCGGCGCTCGCGTTCCCGCGACTCGCGGAGCCGCTCGCTGGTGCGCGCGAGCTCGGTCGACAGCTCGTGCAGCTCGGCCGGGCCGGCGTCGGGTGCGACGTACTCGCCGCTCTCGCCGAACTGGCGGGCGCTGGCCTGCACCGCCCGCGACCCGCGGACCACGGCGGCGCCCACGGCCAGCGCGAACGCGACGGCCACGACGCCGGCGACCAGGCAGACGAGCAGGACCACCTCGAAGTCGTGGCCGGACAGGAACATCGCGTTGGCGGTCCCGATGACGCCGGCGATCACCGCCACGACCGCGACCAGCGCGACGAGCGTGATCGACCAGCGGAACGACCGGCGCCGGGTCAGGTAGCCGAGCAGCAGCCCGAGCACGCCGACCGACGCCGCCCAGGCGGTGGTGATGAGGATGATGTCGACCTGGTCACGCGTCATCGCTGGGCTCCCACCGGTAGCCGACGCCCCACACCGTCACCAGCCGGGTCGGACGCGTGGGGTCCTGCTCGACCTTCTCGCGGAGCCGGCGTACGTGCACCGTCACCGTCGACTGGTCCCCGAAGGACCAGCCCCAGACCTCCTCGAGCAGCTGGTCGCGGGTGTAGGCCACGCCCGGGTGCGCGACCAGGAAGCGCAGCAGGTCGAACTCGCGGGCGGTCAGCGCCAGTGGCCGACCGGCCAGGGTGGCGACATGGGCCGCAGGGTCGACCACGAGGTCGGCGTCGGTGATCGGCTCGGCGGCGGGCTGCTCCTGCTCACCGGACCGCCGCAGCACGGAGTCCACCCGCAACACCAGCTCACGCGGGCTGAACGGCTTCGTCACGTAGTCGTCGGCGCCGCGCTCGAGGCCGACCACGCGGTCGGTCTCCGTCCCGAGCGCCGTCAGCATGATGATCGGTACGTCGCCCGCCTCCCGCAGGCGGCGGCACACCTCGAGCCCGTCGATGCCCGGCAGCATCAGGTCGAGCACGACCAGGTCGGCGGGGTCCTCGCGCATCATCTTCAGGGCCTGCTCGCCGTCCTCGACGTCGGTGACCTGGTGCCCGCCGGCGCGCAGGTAGGAGACCACCACCTCGCGCACGGTGTGGTCGTCGTCGACGACGAGGATCCGGGCCACGCGTTCACGCTAGGGCCGGGGACACGAGCCGCGCCACGACGCGCCTTACGAATCGGTGACGGAGCGTCCGCGCCATGGCTCAGCGGTACTCCGGGTTCTCGAAGTCGAACCTGCTGCCCGCGTCCCACTCGGTGCGCTGGTTGCCGTACGCCGGGACGCCGCCCGCGTCCTTGAGCATCCGGGCGGCGTGCATGAGGTTCCACGTCATGAACGTGGTGTTGCGGTTGGTGAAGTCGTTCTCCGGGCCACCGCTGCCGGGGTCGAGGTACGACGGTCCGGGGCCGGCCTCGCCGATCCAGCCGGCGTCGGCCTGCGGCGGGATCGTGTAGCCGACGTGCTGCAGCGAGTAGAGGACGTTCATCGCGCAGTGCTTGATGCCGTCCTCGTTGCCGGTGATCAGGCAGCCGCCGACCCGTCCGTAGTAGGCGTACTGGCCCCGGTCGTTGAGCTCGCTGGAGCCGGCGTACAGGCGCTCGATGACCTGCTTGGTGATGCTGGAGTTGTCGCCCAGCCAGATCGGCCCGGCGACCACCAGGATGTCGCTGGCCATCACCCGCCGGTGGATGTCGGGCCACTCGTCGCTGGCCCAGCCGTGCTCGGTCATGTCGAGGTAGACGCCCGTCGCGATGTCGTGGTCGATCGCGCGCAGCACCTCCACCTCGACGCCGTGCTTGGCCATGATGGCGGCGCTCACGTCGACCAGGCCCTGGGTGTGGCTGGGTTCGGGGGACTTCTTCAGCGTGCAGTTGATGAACATGGCCCGCAGGCCGGTGAAGTCCAGGTCGGGCTCGCTCACGGGTGCTCCCTCGGGTGGGTGATGGACCGTTGGGTATCAGTGTCTCGGAGGTGGCCGGGCGTTGCGCCGACACGCCGCCTCATGCTGCCGGGATCGAACACGTGTTCGGGCTAGTTTGTGTCCACAGGTACGACGCGGGCCGAGGTTGTCCACAGGCGTCGACCGCGCTGATCAGGCGCTGTCGGTGGCTCGTCCTAGCGTCGCCGACGTACCTGACATCCGACGAGAGAGAAGGATCAGCACATGGCTGGTGGAGACCGCGAGAAGGCCCTGGACGCCGCGCTCGCCAACATCGAGCGGCAGTTCGGCAAGGGCTCGGTCATGCGACTGGGCGACGAGACGCGCGCCCCCCTCGAGGTGATCCCGACCGGGTCGATCGCCCTCGACGTGGCGCTCGGGCTCGGCGGCCTGCCGCGCGGGCGAGTGGTGGAGATCTACGGTCCGGAGTCCTCCGGCAAGACGACGGTCGCCCTGCACGCGGTGGCCAGTGCCCAGCGCGCCGGCGGCATCGTCGCGTTCATCGACGCCGAGCACGCCCTCGACCCCGACTACGCGAAGAACCTCGGCGTCGACACCGACGCGCTGCTGGTCTCCCAGCCCGACTCCGGCGAGCAGGCGCTCGAGATCGCCGACATGCTGATCCGGTCGGGTGCGCTGTCCCTCATCGTGATCGACTCGGTGGCCGCGCTGGTGCCGCGCGCCGAGATCGAGGGCGAGATGGGCGACAGCCACGTCGGTCTCCAGGCCCGCCTGATGAGCCAGGCGCTGCGGAAGATGACGGGTGCGCTCAACAACTCCGGCACCACGATGATCTTCATCAACCAGCTGCGCGAGAAGATCGGCGTCATGTTCGGCTCGCCCGAGACCACCACCGGTGGCCGGGCGCTGAAGTTCTACTCCTCGGTCCGCCTCGACGTGCGCCGGATCGAGACCCTCAAGGACGGCACCGACATGGTCGGCAACCGGACCCGCATCAAGGTCGTCAAGAACAAGGTGGCCCCGCCGTTCAAGCAGGCGGAGTTCGACATCATGTACGGCAAGGGCATCTCCCGCGAGGGCGGCCTGATCGATGTCGGCGTCGAGGCGGGCCTCGTCCGCAAGGCCGGTGCCTGGTACACCTACGAGGGCGACCAGCTCGGCCAGGGCAAGGAGAACGCCCGCTCCTTCCTGCGCGACAACCCCGACCTCGCCAACGAGATCGAGAAGAAGATCCTCGAGAAGCTCGGCGTCGGCCCGACCGTGGACGCCGAGGCGCCCGCGCCGGCGGACCCGGTCGGGGTCGATGACTTCTGAGTCTCGGTCAGCATCGAGCGACCCGTGGTCGGGTGACGTCTCGGTCGGGGTGGCGGCGTGGACCGGTTCCGCGCCACCACCTCCACCGGACGACCCGGTCGCGCAGGGGCCGGACGCCGACACCGAGTCGGTCGCCCGCGCCATCCTGCTCGACCAGCTGACCGGGCGCGCCCGCTCCCGCAAGGAGCTGGCCGACAAGCTGGCGTCCAAGCAGGTCCCCGACGACGTCGCCGGTCGGCTCCTCGACAGGTTCGAGGAGGTCGGCCTGGTCGACGACGAGGCGTTCGCGCGGTCCTGGATCTCCGGGCGGCAGGCGGGCAAGGGCCTGGCCCGCCGCGCGCTCGCTCAGGAGCTGCGCCGCAAGGGCGTCCCCGACGAGATCGCCCGCGCGGCCCTCGACGAGGTCGACCCCGACGACGAGGACGCCGCGGCGCGGGCGCTGGTGCGCAAGAAGATGCGCAGTCTCACCCGCGTCGACGAGGCGACCGCCACCCGGCGCCTGGTCGGGATGCTGGCCCGCAAGGGCTACTCGCCCGGCGTCGCCTTTGCCGTGGTCCGCGACGAGCTCGGTGCCGATCCGGCCGAGGCCGACGGCCCCTGAGGGCTACTTCCCGTCGAGGGCCGCCAGCGCCCGATCCAGGTCCTCCGCCAGCTCGGCGGGGGTCGCGTAGACCGCCGAAGCCCCCGCGTCGCGCAGCTCGGCCTCGGAGATGCCGCCGGTGAGCAGCCCGATGCACGGGAACTTCCGCTCCTGTGCGGTCATGACGTCCCACACCGCGTCGCCGACCACGACCGCTCGATCGCCGTCGACCTTCTCCATGGCGAGGTCGAGCAGGTCGGCCGCCGGCTTGGACTCGTCGGCATGGTCGCCCGAGACCCAGGCGTGGAGCGTCTGGCCCGCGTCGACCAGGCCGAGCAGGCGATCGGTCAGCTCCTGCTCACCGGAGCTGGCCACCACGACGTTGAGCTCGTGCCGGCGCAGCGACTCGATCAGCTCGAGGGCGCCCTCGGTCGCAGTCACCTGGGGCAGCAGGCTCGTGAACCGCTCGCCGTGCATGGCTCGTACCTCGTCGCCCACCGCGGACTCGGCCGAGCGGCCGGCCACCTCGGTGACGAGGCGGTCGCCGCCCATCCCGATCGCGCGGTGGATCCTGACCGCCGGCACGTCCATGCCGACGGCGAGGAACGCCGAGCGCCACGCGACGACGTGTTGGTACACCGAGTCGACCAGCGTTCCGTCCAGGTCGAGGACGACCGTGTCGAACGAACTCGCGCCGAACTCTGTGCTCATGTCCTCTGCTCCCCTCGTGGCCACGACTCCCCGCCAACGCAGTGCCCGATCGGCCGCGGCCCAAACGGCCACGGCCACCGGAGAGACATGCCCTACCCTGCCTCCGTGGAGGGCGTCACGCACCTGACCGTGCTGGATCGTGGACACGAGCTGAGCGGGGTCGTCCGACCGGGGGAGTCCTGGGCGGCTGCCGCGCGGCGTACCGCCGGCAGCATGACGGGTGAGCCCGTCCCGCTCGACCTCTCCGGAGAGATCAAGCGTTTTCAGATCGACCACGACCTGCGGGTCGTGCTGCGCGCCATGACCCGGGGCGACCTTCCCGACGTCGCGCGATGGCGGTCCTCCGACCACGTCCGCCGGTGGTTCTCGGCTGATGGCCCTCCCGACCTGGGCACCGTCACCGAGCGGTACGGCCCGGGGATCGACGGGATGTCGCCGACCCGGATGTGGGTGGTCGAGGTGAACGGCCGGTCGGTCGGGTTCTGCCAGGACTACCGGATCCGCGACTATCCGGAGTTCGCGGTGCTCACGCCCGACCCGGACGCCGTGGGCGTCGACTACGCGATCGGGGACGAGCGGTTCGTCTCGCGCGGCATCGGGACCCGCATGCTCTGGGCCTGGCTGGCCAGCGCCCGCCGGCGCTACCCCGACGTGACGGCGTACTTCTCGGCTCCCGACCACCGCAACACGGCGTCCCTGCGGATCCTGGAGAAGGTCGGCTTCGCCCAGGGGACGTGGTTCGACGAGCCGCAGTCCGACGGCTCGGTCGGGACCTGCGTCGGCTGCACGCTCGATGTCGGCCAGGTCGTCGGCTGACCGGGTCCATCCGACATGATGTGCCCGTGATCCCGACCGTCTCCGTCACGCGCTACGTCACGCCGCTGCGCGAGGGCGGGAGCCTGCCCGGGATCGTCGAGGCCGACGACCTCGGCACCTACGTCTGCAAGTTCCGCGGCGCCGGTCAAGGGGTGCGCGTGCTGGTCGCCGAGGTGGTGGTCGGTGAGCTGGCCCGCCGGATCGGGCTGGCCACGCCCCGGCTGGTCGGGCTCGAGCTCGACCCCGAGATCGCGCGCTACGAGGCCGACGAGGAGGTCCAGGACCTGCTCACCGCCAGCCCGGGCCTCAACCTCGGCGTCGACTTCCTGCCGGGCTCGTTCGGCTTCGACGGCGAGCTGCCCACCGGGCCGGGAGTCGCGGCCAAGGTGCTGTGGCTGGACGCGTTCTGCGCCAACGTCGACCGCACCTGGCGCAACCCCAACCTGCTGTTCTGGCACGGCGACCTGTGGGTGATCGACCACGGCGCGTCGCTGTACTTCCACCACGCCTGGGGCGGCGGCGTCACCGACCCCGACCGGTTCGCCCGGCAGCCGTGGGACCCGGCCGACCACGTCTTCCGCTCGTACGCCGGTGGGCTCGGCGCCGCGGACGCGGAGATCGGCGACCTGCTGAGCGCCGAGGTGTTCGCCGAGGTGCTGGCCGAGGTCCCCGACCTCTGGCTCGAGCCGGTGCCGGGTGCGGACAGCCCCGACGCCGTACGCGCCGCCTACGTGGAGTTCCTGGTCGCGCGGCTCGGTACGCGTCAGTGGCTGTCGGCGGCGCTTCCCGAAGGGGGCGCGGCGTGAGCAGGCTCGCCTACCAGTACGTCGTCCTGCGCTGCGTGCCGCGCGTGGACCGCGAGGAGTTCCTCAACGTCGGCGTGGTCGTCTACTGCCAGGCCGCCGACTTCCTCGAGGTGGCCTGGAGCGTCGACGCCGACCGGCTCCGTTCCCTGGACCCACGCGTCGACGTGGAGCACCTGTGCGAGGCGCTGTCGTTCGTCGAGGGCGTGTGCGCCGGCGACCAGCGCGGCGGCGCGGCCTCCGACAAGCCGATCGGCACCCGCTTCGGCTTCCTCAAGGCCCCGAAGAGCACCGTCCTCCAGCCCGGCCCGGTCCACGGCGGCGTCACCACCGACCCGGCCCGCCAGCTCGACCACCTGCTCTCCACCCTCGTCGGCTGACGCTGACCCGTCGCTAATTAGCGACGGGTCAGCGACATCACGCTAGACGGGGACGAGCTCGACGGCGCCGACGGCGTACCGGGCCAGGATGGTGCGGGCCAGCTCGGGGTGGGCGCCCAGCGGGTCGGAGACCGCCACGGCGCCGGCCTCGAACGCGAGCTCGGCGGCACGGTCGGGCAGGAAGCCGGGAGCCAGGAACAGCGACGCGACCGCGATGTGGCGACGGCCCTCGCCGCGGAAGGCGCGCACGGCCTCGCCGGTGGCCGGCGGCGCCGCGGAGGCGTACGCCGCGGTGACCGGCAGCTTGTGCCGCGTGCCCCAGACCCGGGCGAGCCGGGCCACGGCCTGGTTGGCGAGCGGGTCGGAGGAGCCCGCGCCGGCCAGCACCAGCGCGTCGAGCTCGCGCACCCGCGCGGCCTTGAGCGCCTCGCGCATGCGGACGTCGAGCACCTCGAGGAACGCCGGCTCGAGGCCGAGGATCGAGGTGGTGCGGATCCTGAGGCCTTCGTGCTTGGCCATCGCCTCGGCGACGGCACCGGGCACGTCCACCTTGGCGTGGTAGGCCTCGGTGAGCAGCAGGGGCACGACGACGATCTCGTCGTACCCGGCGCGGACGAGCTTGTTGACCACCGTCGCGAACGACGGCTTGGACAGCTCGAGGAACGCCTGCTCGACGCGCAGGTCGGGGCGGAGCGCCCGGACCTCGTTGACCAGGGCGGTGATCGTCTCGGCGGACCGCGGGTCTCGGCTTCCGTGAGCCAGGGCCACCAGTGCAGGAGCAGCCATCAGCGCGGCCTCCTCTCGTTGCGGGGTGCGTGACGATCGACGTCGTTGTCGATCCGGGGGGTGGGGGAGCAGGTCGGCGGGGTCATGAGTGGATCCCGCACTCGGTCTTGTTGGTGCCGGCCCAGCGGCCGCTGCGCGGGTCGTCGCCGGGTGCGACCCGGCGGGTGCACGGCCAGCAGCCGATCGACGGGTAGCCGTCGTACACGAGCGGGTTGACCAGGACGCCGTTGTCGGCGATGTACTGCTCGACCTGCTCGTCGGTCCACCGGGCGAGCGGGGACACCTTGACCTTGCCCTTGCGCGCGTCCCAGCCGACGACGGGGGCGATCACCCGGTTGTGGGTCTCGGCCCGGCGCAGCCCGGTCGCCCACGCGTCGTAGTCGGCCAGACGGTCGGCCAGCGGCTGGACCTTGCGCAGCTTGCAGCACAGGTCGGGGTCGGTCTTGTACAGGTCCTTGCCGTACGCCGCGTCCTGCTCGGCGACGGTCTGCTCGGGCTCGACCGTGATCAGGTTGACGTCGAGCGTCGCCTCCACGGCATCGCGGGTCCCGATGGTCTCGATGAAGTGGTAGCCGGTGTCGAGGAAGACCACGTCGACCCCGGGCGCGACCTTCGAGGCGAGGTGCGCCAGCACGGCGTCGCCCATCGAGGAGGTGATGCAGAAGCGCTCGCCGAACGTGGCGACCGCCCACTCGATGATGTGCTCGGCGGGTGCGAGCTCGAGCTCGGCGCCGACGTGCGAGACCAGCTCGCGCAGCTCCTCCGGCGTGCGGCCGTCGGTGTGCGTGCCGCGGTTCTCGTGGGCCTGGCGGGTGGTGGCAGCAGTCATGACTGGGCTCCCGAAGCTCCCGAGGGACGGATGAGGCCGAGCATCTTCACGCTGAACGCGCGCAGGCACGAGCGGCACTCCCACGCACCCCGGGCAGCGGGGTCGTCGCCCTCGTGCGGCCAGAGGTTCTCGTCGCCGCAGTAGGGGCAGTGGAAGGGGACCGCGCGCTCGCTCATTGTCGGAGGTCGCCCCCGCGAGCTGTCGGGCCGGCGACTCGAAGGGTTCCTCGCCGCGCAGCACGTCGTCCTCGGCGCGCAGGACCCAGGCCGCGAACGACTCGTCCGGCTCGCGCTGGGCGAGGAACGCGTTCACGACGTTGGTCACGTAGTCGTCGAGGCCGGTGCTGGTCACCTTGTGTGCGCGCAGCTTGCGGCCGAAGTTGGCGTTCAGCCCGGTCGCGCCCCCGAGGTGCACCTGGAAGCCCTCGACCTGGTTGCCGTCGCGGTCCATCACCAGCTGACCCTTGAGGCCGATGTCGGCCACCTGGGTGCGGGCGCAGGCGTTCGGGCAGCCGTTGACGTTGACCGTGATCGGCACGTCGAGGTCGGGGAAGCGACGCTCGAGCTCCGCGACCAGGTCGCGGGCCCGGTTCTTGGTGTCGACGATCGCCAGCTTGCAGAACTCGATGCCGGTGCAGGCCATCGTGTTCTGCCGCCAGTTGGAGGGCCGCGCGGACAGGCCGATCTCGTCGAGCCGGTCGAGCAGCGGGCTGACCCGGTCGCCGGCCACCCCGATCAGCACGATCTTCTGGTACGGCGTCAGCCGGGCGCCCTCGACCTCGAACTCGTCCATCAGGTCGGCCAGCTGCACCAGCAGCGTGCCCGACACCCGGCCGGCGGTGGGCGCGATGCCGACGTAGAACCGGCCGTCCTTCTGGCGGTGCACGCCGACGTGGTCGCGGTGCGCGACGGGCGCCTCGGGCGAGGGGGTCGAGACGAGCTCCTTGCCGAGGTACTCCTTCTCGAGCACCTCGCGGAACTTCTCCTTGCCCCAGTCGGCGACCAGGAACTTCAGCCGGGCCTTCGAGCGCAGCCGCCGGTAGCCGTAGTCGCGGAAGACCGCGGTGACGCCGGCCCAGACGTCGGGGACCTCGTCCAGGGGGATCCAGACGCCGAGCTTCTGGGCGAGCATCGGGTTGGTCGACAGCCCGCCGCCGACCCAGAGGTCGAACCCGGGGCCGTGCTCGGGGTGGACGGTGCCGACGAACGAGACGTCGTTGGTCTCGGGGGAGACGTCGTGGCTCGGGTGGCCGGTCAGCGCGGTCTTGAACTTCCGCGGCAGGTTGGAGTACGCCGGGTCGCCGATGTAGCGCCGCTTGATCTCCTCCAGCGCGGAGGTGCCGTCGATGATCTCGTCGGAGGCGACGCCGGCCACGGGGGAGCCGAGGAACGGCCGCGGCGAGTCACCGCAGGCCTCGGTCGTGTCCAGCCCCGCCGCGTCGAGCCGGCGCCAGATCTCGGGGACGTCCTCGATCCGGATCCAGTGGAACTGGATGTTCTCGCGGTCGGTGACGTCGGCGGTGTCGCGGGCGAAGTCCTGGCCGACCGTGCCCAGGGCGCGGACGGTCCGGGCGGGCAGCAGCGCCCCGTCGGAGCGGACCCGCATCATGAAGTAGCGGTCGTCGAGCTCCTCCTCCTCGAGCATCGCGGTCTTGCCGCCGTCGAAGCCCGGGGCGCGCTGGGTGTAGAGGCCCATCCAGCGGAACCGGCCACGCAGGTCGGCCGGGTCGATGGAGTCGAAGCCGCGCTTGGAGTAGATGTGCAGGATCCGGGCGCGGACGTTGAGGGGGTCGTCGTCCTTCTTGGACTGCTCGTTCTTGTTCAGCGGCTCGGTGTAGCCCAGTGACCACTGGCCCTCGGCGCGCTTGGCGCGCGGGATCTCGGTGTGGCGAGGCGGCTGGGACTGAAAACGCAAGTCAGGCACGGAAAGGTCCTTGATCGCTGATGGCCGCGCGCGTCGTTGGGCGCGGAAGGAAGGGAATTCAGGGCGGCGAATTCAGCGAGGCCAACACATCATGCTGCGGGTACGCCCGAGGTCCACGTGGCGTCGGGCCACGAGGTACACGTGCGTCGCAGGAGTGTTCATGTCAAGGAGTCTCAGGGGGCGGACGTGCTTCCGACAAGCCGAGATCTCATGCAGTGAGATGCGTGTCCAACATGCAAGACCAGCACCGGCCGCAGTGCCTGCACGCTGCGGCCGGTGCGGTCCACCTCACACTCCGGGCGCCTCCAGGAGCCCGTCCCCCGGTCGAGTGCGCCCCCGGTCGTCCGCCGCAACCCATCGGCGGGACCGGGGGAGGGTGTGACGCAGCACCCGCCGTGCCAGGGCGGGGCGCATCAGGTCCTGCGGGCGATCGACCAGGTGGCTCACCCGCAGGAACGCGGTGGCGAGGACCGGATCGTCCGCGGCGGCCCTGACCAGACGCACCAGGTAGCCGTCCACCAGGCGGCGGCGGGCCGGGACCCGGCCGCTGGTGGGAGGTCCCGCCGCGATGGTCCAGGGCGTGTCGATGACCGCCGCGGCCCGGCGGTGGAACCGGGGCCCGATGTCGTCGGTGCCGGCGCGGGCCAGCGCGTCGCCGAGCTCCTCCGCCTCGACCGCCGCGACCGTCATCCCCTGACCGTACACGGGGTCGAACGCGCACAGGGCGTCGCCCATCACGACCAGCCCCGACGGGAACGTGCGTCATCCGCTCGTAGTGGCGGCGGCGGTTGGCGGGGAACCGGTAGCGCACGCCCTCGTCGAGCGGCTCGAGCGCGTCGAGGGCGTCGGCGAGCTCCGCAGTCGCCAGGGTCCGGGCCCAGGCGCGGTACTCCTCGAGCTCCAGGGGCGGCTGCTCGCCGTCCCGCCCCGACAGGGAGACCATCCAGATGTCGCCCTCGCAGGCGAGCATGATGCCTCCGCGCGGGAAGCCGGGCCGGGCCGCGGCGATCCGCACGACCGGCTGCCCGGGCTCCGACGTACGCCGGAACGTCCGCGTCGCGTACTGCTTGTCGATCCGACGCACGTCCTCGACCGGCGCGGCGTACCCGCGACGCTCGAGCCACTCGGGCGTCCGCGACGTCCGTCCGGAGGTGTCGACCACCAGGTCGGCGGCCAGCAGCTGCGGCGAGGCCGCGTCGCGATCGGACACGATCGACGCCCGTTACCCGGGCGTCGTCCGCCGAGAACGCGAGATCGAGCACGGACGTGTGCTCGAGGACGCTCACCCGGGTGTCGTGCAGCAGCCGGTGCCGCAGGTACCACTCCAGCAGCGGCCGGCTGACCGCGAGCGTCGGCAGCCCGGCCTCGGTCTGCGCGAGCGGCCGCGGGCCGAAGAAGTACCGGCCGTCCGCCAGCGCGTCGCCCAGGATCGCGCCGCGGGCCACCAGGTCGGCGGTGGTCCCCGGGAACATCTCCTCGACGACCTCCCGGCCGCGGGACAGCAGACCGTGTACGTGCCTGCCTTGCGGTACGCCGCCCCGCGGCCCGGGCTCGCGGGGCATCTCGTCGCGGTCCACCAGGGTGACCCGCTCGAAGTGCCCCGCGAGGACCTGTGCGGCGAGCACACCCGCGATGCTGGCGCCGACCACGACTGCGTGCTGGTTCGTGCTCGCCATGGTGATCAGCTCACCGGGGCCATGATCGCGCCGACGGTCCCCGGCACCCGGCGGAGCCGGATGTTGCGGAACGCCGGGTGGCGGTCGGTCAGGTCGGCGACCTTGGCCTTGCCCGCGCCGGGGCTCGGGCAGAACACCTTCTCGACGTCCTTCTGCCGGACCGTCACGACCGGAGTGCCGTTGACGTTGAACCGGACGAGGAACTGGAAGCCGAAGTGCTGCGAGCGCGGGACCTTGACGATCGTGCAGCTGAAGGCGTCCTGGTCGTCGATGTCGACGTGCGGGATCCTGCGGCCGCGGTCACGGGTGAGCAGCAGGTTGCCGTTGGGCCGCTCCACGAACGGCGCGAAGATCATCGTGTCCTCGCCCTCGAGCCCGGCGAAGGCGTCGCTGCCGTCGCCCGGGGCCCAGATGTTGATGTCCTTGCCCTCCTCGCCGACCAGGACGTCGCTGTTCGGCGACGTGCCCTTCTCGGGGCCGCCGATCAGGATGTCGCTGCCCTCGCCGCCGAGCAGGGTGTCGTCGCCGAGCTTGCCGACGAGGAGGTCCTTGTTCTCGCGCCCGAAGAGCAGGTCGGTGTTGTCCATGTGCTGCTTGGCGGTCACGCCGGGCGGCTGGATGAACGGGTTGTCCGCGTTGTCGTCGTCGCCTCCGAAGTGGACGTCCTTGCCCGGCGTACCGGGGGCGGCGAGTCCGGTGGAGGCGGCGGCGGTGCCGGCCACGATCGCTCCGGCGGCCACGGCTGCGGCCACGAAACGGCGGGTGCGGGTCATACGGCGCAGGTGAGTCATGGGTGTTCCCTTCGTGTCTTCGTGTCGTTCGACGATGGGGACGACGCTAGGAACCCGGGCACCTGCCCGGCATCGGGAAAGCACCTCAGATCCGCGACCGGGTGCCTCAGGCCCCTGTATTCGCGATGACGTGGCGCTGGATCGGGCGCAGAATGGCGGGATGGTCCTCCGCACCACCGGCGAGCTGGTCGGACGCGAGGGCATCCTGCAGCAGCTGACCGACGCGCTCGGTCGCGCTGCTGCCGGAGAACCCGCCGTGGTCGTCGTCTCGGGCGAGACCGGCGTCGGCAAGACCCGCCTGGTGACCGAGTTCATGGCGCGCGCGAGCGCGACCACGCTTGGCGGGAGCCTGCGTACCGGTCGCCGGCGAGCCGCTGCCGTACGCCGCCCTGACCCAGGCCCTGCGCAGCACCAGCGGCTCCGGCGTCGTCCGTCAGGAGACCCTCCGGTCGCCGGAGCTCGCGCGGCTGCTGCCTGCGGCCGAGGGCGCCGACACCAGCACGGAACCGGAGTCGGGCTCCGGGGCCACCTCACGGCTGCGGCTGTTCCAGGCCGTGCTCGGGCTGCTGGGCCGGATGAGCGCCGGCGGACCGGTGCTCCACGTCGTCGAGGACGTGCACTGGGCCGACCGCTCGACCCTCGACCTGCTGGCGTTCCTGGCCACGAACCTCACCGACGAGCGGGTGCTGGTGCTCCTGACCTACCGCGAGGACGCCCGCGACGAGTCCCGGACGCTCGGCCCGTGGCTGGCCGAGCTCGGCCGGTTCACCACTCAGCGGATCCAGGTGCCCCGGCTGGACCGTGCCGACGCCGCACGCCTGGTCGCCGAGCTGGCCGGCCAGCCGCTGGCCGCCCGAGCGGCTCGAGGAGACGCTCGCGCGGTCCGCGGGGAACCCGTTGTTCGTCGAGCAGCTCGTCCTCGCCGAGGGCGACGGCCCGGGTCCGCTCCCGGCCACGCTCCACGAGCTGCTCCGGGCCCGGGTCGACCACCTGCCGCGCGACACCCGGCGCGTGCTCCGTGCCGCCGCGGTGATCGGGCGGGTCGCGTCGGTGCCGCTGCTCGCCCGCACCGTCGACGCCCCCGAGGAGGACGTCGAGGACATGCTCCGCGTGGCGATCGCCGCCCACGTGGCGGAGGTGCGGCCCGACGACAGCGTCGGCTTCCACCATCCGGCGTTCCGCGAGGTGGTGTACGCCGAGCTGCTGCCGGGGGAGCGGGCGCGCCTGCACCGGGCCGCCGCCGAGGCGCTGACCCGCGAGTCCGCCCCGGCTCCCGAGGTGGCCGGCGAGCTGGCCCGCCACTGGCACCTGGCCGGCGACCTCGAACGCGCGCTCGCGGCGTCGATCGAGGCGGGCCGGGCCCACCAGCGGATGTATGCCTTCGCCGACGCCTACAGCAGCTATCGCCTGGCCCTCGAGCTGCTCGACCAGGTGCCGGCCGACATCGACCGGGTCGACCTGGCCGCCCGGGCTGCGGCCGCGGGCAGCGTCGCCGGCGAGAGCGCGGCGGCCGTGCGGCTGCTCGAGGCCGAGCTGGCGCGGACCGAGGAGCCGCAGTGCCGGGCCGTCCTCCTCGACCGGCTCGGCTCGGTGCAGTTCGTGGCCGGCGACGCGGCGGCCGCCCGGACGGCGTACCGCAGCACCATGGACCTGCTCCCCGACGACGACGAGAGCCGGCTCGCCGCCCGGGTGTACGCCGGGTACGCGCTGCTCGAGGCCACCTGGGCCGAGCTCGACAGCGCCGAGGCGGCCGCGTCGCACGCCCTCGCCGTCTCGCGAGCACTCGGCACCCGCCGGCCGGAGGGTACGGCGCTGAACGCGCTCGGCCTGGTGGCCGCGACCCGCGGTGACCTCGACCGGGGCGTGGAGCTGCTCCGCGAGTCGCTCGCGATCGCGCGTGAGGTGCAGAGCCCGCACGACGTCGGGCTCGCCTACGTGAACCTCAGCCACGTGCTCGGGCTCGCGTCGAGGCTCGACGACGGGGTCGCGCTGTGCCGGGAGGGTGTTCCCGAGCTCGGCAGGTACGGGCAGGACCGGCAGTTCGGCAGCCTCCTGCTGTGCAACACCAGCGACACGCTGATCAAGGCCGGCCGGCTGGCCGAGGCCGAGGAGCTGATCGACGACGCGCTGAGCCGCCACCCACGCGGGGTGATGGCCGCTCCCGTGCTGCTCCTGGCGGCCCGGCTGACGGTCGCGCAGGGGGACCTGACCGTGGCCTGGGAGCGCTGCGAGCAGGCCCGGCTGGTCATCGAGGCGGAGGGTGCGCCGTTGGGCTGGCTGCGCGAGATCACCGAGACGGCGGCCGAGGTGGAGCTCTGGGCCGGCCGTCCCGAGCCGGCCCGCGAGCTGGTCACCGACGGCCTCGCGGCGATCGCCGGGACCGGCGAGGCCGTCTACGGCAGTGCACTGGTCGCGCTCGGGCTGCGTGCGCTGGCCGACGAGGCGGTCTCCCAGCGCGACCACAAGTCACGGACCCGCCGCGCCGGTGCCCGAGAGCAGCTGCTGGGGACGCTGGCCGACATCCGGTCGGTGCCCGGACACGGCGGGCTGCCCGATGACGCCGCCCTCGACCTGCTCTGCACCGCCGAGCGGGCCCGCCTCGACCACGTCGCTCGCCGTTCTGATCCCTGGGCGGCAGCCGCCGCGGCCTGGGAGGCGCTCGGGCGACCGCTGCCCACGGCGTACGCGCGCTGGCGCCAGGCGGAGTCCCTGCTGGCGAACGCGGTCAACGCCGAGTCGATCGGGGTGCTGCGGTCGGTGCACACGGCGGCGCAGCTGCTGGGCGCCGTACGCCTGGTGGAGGAGATCGAGACCCTGGCGCGGTGGTACCGGGTCGACCTGCTGCCCGCGCCCGAGGAGCGCGTCGACCGCGACACCGAGGCGCTGGAGGCCTATGCCCTGACCGCCCGGGAGCGCGAGGTGCTGGCTGCGCTGGCCGCCGGGCACACCAACAAGGAGATCGCCGACAGCGCTGTTCATCAGCGTGAAGACCGCCTCGGTGCACGTGTCCAACATCCTGCGCAAGCTCGACGTCGGAGGCCGCCAGGAGGCCGCCCGGGTCGCCCACCGGCTGGGCGTGAGCCCCGCCGATGTCAATGATCTGAGTTTCAACCACCTCGATCTGAGGCGGTCTCCCGATGTCCGGGCCCAGACCGACTTCCTACCTTCGTTGTGGTGACGCCGATCCGCGGCGTCACGATCACGTTGAGGAGGTGGACCATGGACTGGCACGAGTTCCCGATACTCGCCGGCACCGTGTCCACGCTCCTGTTCGTGGTCAGCTACATGCCGATGCTGGTCAAGGCGTTCCGGACCCGCGACCTGGAGTCCTACAGCCTCGGCAACCTGGCGATCGCCAACGTCGGCAACGGCGTGCACTCGATCTACGTGTTCAGCCTGCCGCCCGGGCCGATCTGGGTGCTGCACAGCTTCTACGTCGTCTCGACCGCCGTGATGCTCGTCTGGCACCGCCTGTACGCCGGTCGGAAGGCCCCGCAGCCGAGGCCCGAGGAGCCTCTAGGCTGTCGGGCATGACGGATGCCTTGATCAGCAGCGCGTACAGCCAGGCACTCGAGGTCATCGCCTCGGTCGAACCCCGCATCGCCGATGCCACCCGCCAGGAGCTCGCCGACCAGCGGGCCTCCCTGAAGCTGATCGCCAGCGAGAACTACGCCTCGCCGGCGGTGCTGCTCACGATGGGCACCTGGTTCAGCGACAAGTACGCCGAGGGCACGATCGGCCACCGCTTCTACGCCGGCTGCCAGAACGTCGACACCGTCGAGTCGGTCGCGGCCGAGCACGCGCGCGAGCTGTTCGGGGCGCCGTACGCCTATGCCCAGCCGCACTCCGGCATCGACGCCAACCTCGTCGCGTACTGGTCGATCCTCGCCCACCACGTCGAGACGCCCGGGCTCGCGAAGCTCGGCGCCAAGAACGTCAACGAGCTCTCCGACGCCGACTGGGAGTCGCTGCGCCACGAGCTCGGCAACCAGCGCCTGCTCGGCATGTCGCTCGACGCGGGCGGCCACCTGACGCACGGGTTCCGGCCGAACATCAGCGGCAAGATGTTCCACCAGCAGCAGTACGGCACCGACCCCGAGACCGGCCTCCTCGACTACGACCACGTGGCCGCGCGTGCCCGCGAGTTCAAGCCGCTGGTGCTGGTCGCCGGCTACTCGGCGTACCCGCGGCGCGTGAACTTCGCGAAGATGCGCGAGATCGCCGACGAGGTCGGCGCCACCCTGATGGTCGACATGGCGCACTTCGCCGGGCTGGTCGCCGGCAAGGTGTTCACCGGTGACGAGGACCCGGTGCCGCACGCCCACGTCACGACCACCACGACCCACAAGTCGCTGCGCGGTCCGCGCGGCGGGCTGGTGCTCGCCCAGGAGGAGTTCGCCGGCGACGTCGACCGCGGCTGCCCGATGGTGCTCGGTGGTCCGCTCTCGCACATGATGGCGGCCAAGGCCGTGGCGCTGGCCGAGGCCCGCACCGACGAGTTCCGCACCTACGCCCAGAACATCGCCGACAACGCCAAGTCGCTGGCCGAGGGCTTCCTCAAGCGCGACGCCCGGCTGGTCACCGGCGGCACCGACAACCACATCGTGCTGCTCGACGTCACGTCGTTCGGCCTCACCGGCCGCCAGGCCGAGACGGCGCTGCTCGACGCGGGCGTGGTCACCAACCGCAACTCGATCCCGTCCGACCCGAACGGCGCGTGGTACACCTCCGGCATCCGGCTCGGCACCCCCGCACTCACCACCCGCGGCTTCGGGGCCGACGAGTTCGACACCGTCGCCGAGCTGATCGTGCACGTGCTGCAGAACACCCAGCCCGGCACCACCAAGGCAGGCGGGCCGTCGAAGGCGTCGTACTCGCTGGCCGAGGGCGTGGCCGACAAGGTCAAGGGCAGCCTCGGCCGAGATGCTCGACAAGTACCCGCTCTACCCAGGCCTCGAGCTCAGCTGACCTGACCGCGCCTGTCAGGCGGGTTTCGTCGCCTCCACCAGGTCGAGGCAGAACCGCGCCAGCTCGGCCCGGTCCGCTGCCAGCGCCGGCATCGCGTCGGGCGGAGTGGACTCGAGCTGCTCGAACGGCAGGGCAGAGAACCCGGTGAAGATCATCAGGAGCAGGGCGTGCGAGCGACGCACGATGGCCTCGTCCACCGCCATGCCCTCCTCGGCCATGCCGGCGACGTACGCCGACACGATGGCGGCCTCCGTCTCGGCGAGCAGCGACGGCGAACGGCGGCCGAGCTGTACGTCGCCGACGAGGAGCTGGCCGAGGTCGAAGCCGATCGGGCTCGGCACCCAGAACCCGAAGTCGATCAGGGTGAAGCTGTCGGGGCTGGGGCCCGGGAGCAGGTTGTTCGGGCTGTAGTCGCCGTGGCAGGTCACCAGCGGGAACTCGTCGAGCTCGTCGAGCCACTTGTCCACCTGGTCGGCGGCGGCGCGCAGGCGGTCTCGCAGCTCGGTGTCGAAGGCCGCCGCGATCGCCGGGTGCTGCCAGATCTCCTCGCTGCGCAGGATCGGCAGGACCTGCATGCCGAGCCGCCCGAAGGCATACCCGCGCACCGACCAGTCGAACTCGCCCACGTTGGCGAGGGGCGCGACCCGGGGGCTCGCGGCCATCCGGCCGAGGAGGTACGCCGCCCGCCGGTAGCGCTCGAGGTCCCACGCGACAGCGGGGCGGTCCACCTCCTCGAGCCAGATCGCCGCCGAGAGCTCGTCGAGGTCGTAGACGCCCAGCGCCCGCGGCATCGAGAGCCCGTCGGGCAGCCGGTCGCCGAGGTCGGAGGCGTAGGCCATGGCCTCGGTGCGCCAGGGCACCGACGCGGCGGCCATCTCCTGGAACTCCGGCGGGACCGCCGCGAAGAACGGCGACCGGCTCCACGACTGCACGTGCTTGACGAACATCCGGTACGGCGCGGTCCCCGCCGGCGTGCGCGCCGTACCGGAGACCCAGTAGCGACCCGCGGTCGTGATCGCGGGGATGTCGTAGGGGAACTCCTCGGCCCGTGAGGAGAGGACCTCCACGGACGAGCGTTCCTCGCCGAGCAGGTCCGCGACCATCCGGGCGAGCTCGTCGTCGGTGACATCTGCGGGCCCGAGAAGAGTGCGGTCGTGCATGGCGGCCCCGATTCAGGAAAGTGGCTTTACTACTCCGGAGACGGTAAAGTAGCTTTATGACCACTGTCAAGGAGCAGATCCCCCAGGACGAGCTGCAGGTCGCGCTGCTGATGGGGCTGCTGTTCCGCGAGATCACCCAGACCTTCGCTGACGAGGACTGGGCGGGGCTGCGGCAGTCGCACTTCCGGGTCATCTCGTCCGTGCCCGAGGGCGGGATCAGCGTCACCGAGCTGGGGGAGCGGCTCGGCATGTCCAAGCAGGGCTGCGGCCAGTTCGTCACCCAGCTCGAGCAGACCGGCCACCTGCGCACCGAGGCCGACCCTGCCGACCGGCGGGTACGCCGGGTGCACCGCACGCCGCTGGGCCACGAGACCATCGCCGCCGTCACGGCGCGCATGCTGCGGCTCGAGGACGACTGGGCCGGGATCGTGGGGGAGCGGCGCTACCGGACCTTCCGCACGGTCCTCGAGGAGCTCGCCCTCCGCTGACCCGTCAGCAACTTAGCTGACGGGTCACTTCCAGCGGTACTCCACCTCGGGCCGGCCGCTGCGGCCGTACCTCGGGTGCCGCTCGACGGTGCCGGTGTCGGCGAGGTGCTCGAGGTAGCGCCGGACGGTGACCCGGGAGGCGCCGACCGCCTCGGCCACCTCGGTCGCCGACAGTCCGGCTCCGGCCTCGCGCACGGCCACCGTCACGTCGCGCAGGGTCTCCTGGCTCATCCCCTTCGGCAGCGTGCTGCTCGCGCCGCGCAGCGACCCGAGCAGCCGGTCGACCTCGTCCTGGACGTACTCCGCCGGTGCCTGGTCGAGCTCGGCCCGGTAGGCGGCGTACTGCTCGAGCTTGGCGCGGAACCCGGCGAACGTGAACGGCTTGAGCAGGTAGAGCATCACGCCCTGCGCCACCGCGTGCCGTACGACGTCGGCGTCGCGGGCCGAGGTCACGGCGATCACGTCGACCAGCCTGCCGGCCGCCCGGAGCCGCTGGACGAGGGCGAGCCCGTGGCCGTCCGGCAGGTGCAGGTCGAGCAGGACCAGGTCGACCTCGTGGCTGCCCAGGAAGCGCGCCGCCTCGCCCGCCGACCGGGCGACCCCGGCCAGCTCGAAGCCGTCCACCCGTCCGACGTACGCCGCGTGCGCCTCGGCGGCCAGCTGCTCGTCCTCGACGACGAGCACGCGCACGCTCATCTCGGCCCGGCTCCGAGCGTCACCGTGAACTCGGCCCCACCGAGGTCGGACCGGCCGACGTCCACCGACCCGCCGTACCGACGGGCGACCTGGGCGACGAGTGCCAGTCCGACGCCGCGGCCGCCCTCCCCGGAAGCCTTGGTGGTCCAGCCGCGCTCGAGGGCGTGCCGCGCATCCTCGGGGGAGAGCCCCTCGCCGCTGTCGCCGACGCCGATCTCGGTGCCGCTCGGCACCGCCCGCGAGGCTGACCCGCACCCGGCGGTCCTCCCGCCCGGCCACGGCGTCGAACGCGTTGTCGACCAGGTTGCCGATCACGGTCACCAGGTCGCGCGACGGTACGTCGACCCCGGCCAGGTCGCCGTCGACGGTCAGGTCGATGCCGCGCTCGCCGGCCTCGGCCAGCTTGCCCAGCAACAGCGCGGACAGGACCGGGTCGCCCACCGATCCGACGACGCGGTCCGCGAGCAGCTGGGCCAGCTGGAGCTCCTCGGTGGCGAACGCGACGGCCTCCTCGGGACGTCCCATCTCGATCAGGGAGACCACCGTGTGCAGCCGGTTGGCCGCCTCGTGGGTCTGCGCCCGGAGCGACTCGGTGAGGTTGCGGACCACCTCCAGCTCGCCCGTGACCGACTGCAGCTCGGTGTGGTCGCGCAGGGTCACCACCGCACCGACCGACCGGCCGTCCCACGCCGCGGGCGCCGAGCTGACCACCAGCGTGCGGTCGCCCGCCAGGTAGAGGTCGTCGTCGGAGGCCTGCTGCCCACGCGCGGCCGCCACGAGCGCCGGCGCCAGTCGGAGGTCGTCCAGCCGCTGGCCGACGACGTCGTCCGGAAGGTCGAGCAGCCGGCGTGCCTCGTCGTTCACGAGCTGCACCCGCCCGTCGTCGTCGATCAGCAGCAGCCCCTCGCGTACGGCGTGCAGGACCGCCGTGTAGTACTCGTACATCCGGGTGATCTCGGCCTCCCCGAGACCGTGCGTCTGTCGACGGAGCCGGCGTCCGACCAGCCACGCGCCGAGCACGCCGACGGCCAGCACGGCCAGCGCCGACACGAGGATCAGCACCAGGTCCTCGCGGAGCTGGCGGTCGATCGCGCTGATGGTGATGCCGACCGAGACCATCGCGACGACCTCGTCTCCGTCGAACACGGGCACCACGGCGCGCATCGACGGGCCCAGGGTGCCGGTGTACTGCTGCGTGAACGACACGCCGTCGGGCGCACCACCGAGGTCACCGACGAACGGCTGCCCGATCTGGGCCGGGTCCGGGTGGGTGAAGCGGGTGCGGTCCAGGCCCATCACCACGACGAAGTCGACCTCGGTGTCCGCGCGCACCCGCTCGGCGTACGGCTGGAGGGCGGGCGTCGGGTCGCTGGTCTGCACGGCCTCGACGACGGCGGGGGAGTCGGCGACCGCCTCGGCCACCGCCAGCGCGCGGTCCGTGGCCTGGGCGCGGACGTCCCGGCGCGCGTCGTACACGGCCAGCGCGACGGAGGCGACCACGAGCACGAGCACGACGCCGACCTGCAGCAGCAGGACCTGCCGCGCCACCGACGACTCCCGGGACCGCGAGCCGATCATGCGCGCATTGTGCCGCAGCGGCGGCTTCGCGAGTGACCGGGACCACAACGACCACAACGGTGACGGCGCTCACATCGGCCCGGACAGTGGGCGTCAGCCCGGGTGCCACCCGGACGGACCAGGAGGATCCATGAGCGCAACCACGAACACCTCGGGGAGCACGCGGTCGGCGGCGCCGCGCAACCGGACGCACTACCTGTACGTCGCCGTCATCGTCGCGGTCGGCCTCGGCATCGCCGTCGGCCTGATCGCACCGTCCTTCGCCGTCGAGCTGAAGCCGCTCGGCCAGGCCTTCGTCGCGCTGATCAAGATGATGATCCAGCCGGTCATCTTCTGCACGATCGTCCTGGGCGTGGGCTCGGTCGCCAGTGCCGCCCGGGTGGGCAAGGTCGGCGGGCTCGCGTTGGTCTACTTCGTGACCATGTCGACGTTCGCGCTGGCGATCGGCCTGCTCGTCGGCAACATCCTGCACCCGGGCAACGGGCTGCAGCTCTCCGGTGACCTCGCGGGCGCCGGACAGGAGCAGGCCGCGGCCGGACACGGCAGCACCACCGAGTTCCTGCTCGGGATCATCCCGGTGTCGATGTTCTCCTCGCTCACGTCGGGTGAGGTGCTGCAGACGCTCCTGGTCGCGCTCCTGGTCGGCTTCGCGCTGCAGCAGATGGGGCGAGCCGGCGAGCCGGTGCTGCGCGGTGTCGGGCACATTCAGCGGGTGGTGTTCCGGGTGCTCTCGATGATCATGTGGGCCGCGCCCGTCGGTGCCTTCGGCGCGATCGCGGCGGTCGTCGGCGAGACCGGTGCCGATGCGCTGAAGAGCCTCGCCGTACTGATGTTCGGGTTCTACGTGACCTGCGCGCTGTTCGTGTTCGTCGTGCTCGGGACGCTGCTCAAGCTGACGACCGGCGTCAACATCTTCAGCCTGTTCCGCTACCTGGCCCGCGAGTTCCTGCTCATCGTCTCGACGTCGTCGTCGGAGTCGGCGCTGCCGCGGCTGATCGCCAAGATGGAGCACGCCGGCGTGGACAAGGCGACCGTCGGTGTCGTGGTGCCGACCGGCTACTCGTTCAACCTGGACGGTACGGCGATCTACCTCACCATGGCCTCGCTGTTCATCGCCGAGGCGCTCGGTGACCCGCTGAGCATCGGCGAGCAGATCTCGCTGCTGCTGTTCATGATGATCGCCTCGAAGGGCGCCGCCGGCGTCACCGGCGCCGGTATGGCGACCCTCGCCGGCGGCCTCAGCTCGCACCGCCCCGAGCTGGTCGACGGCGTCGGCCTGATCGTCGGCATCGACCGCTTCATGTCCGAGGCCCGGGCCGTCACGAACTTCGCCGGCAACTCCGTGGCGACGGTGCTGATCGGGCAGTGGACCGGCGGCCTCGACCGTCCCCGGCTCGACCGGGTGCTGGCCGGCGACGAGCCGTTCGACGAGACCACGATGCTCGACGGCGACGAGGCCACCGGCGAGCACGAGGTCGACCGGGAGAAGGAGCTCGTCGGGGCCTAGCGGCCGACGTACGACACGAGCGACTCGACGACCTCGGCGGTGCCAGCGGTGCCGCCGAGGTCGCGGGTGCGAGTGGCGGGGTCCTTGAGGCTGTGCCGGACCGCGTCCATGAGATGGGCGGCGGCCTCGGCGTGACCGAGGTGGTCGAGCATCATCACGGCCGACCAGACGGTGCCGATCGGGTTGGCGACGCCCTGGCCGGCGATGTCGGGAGCGGAGCCGTGCACCGGCTCGAACATCGACGGGCCGGCCCGGGTCGGGTCGAGGTTGGCCGACGGCGCGATCCCGATGCTGCCGGCCACGGCCGCCGTCAGGTCGCTGAGGATGTCGCCGAACAGGTTGGACGCGACGATCACGTCGAACCGCCCTGGCTCGAGGACCACCTTGGCGACCAGGGCGTCGATCAGCTCCTGGTCCCACCGGACGTCGGGGAACTCGGCCGCGCGATCGCGGACCACCTCGTCCCAGAACGGCATCGTGTGCACGATGCCGTTGCTCTTCGTCGCCGACGTGACGTAGCCGCGACGGGTGCGCGCGAGCTCGAAGGCGTGGTCCACGATCCGGCTCACGCCGACCCGGGTGAACACGGACTCCTGCACCGCCATCTCGTCGGGGAACCCGCGGTTCATGCGACCGCCGATCTCGCTGTACTCGCCCTCGACGTTCTCGCGGATCACGACCAGGTCGAGGCCGCCGGGCTCGACGTTGCGCAGCGGGCTCTCCATCCCGTCGAAGAGCGCGATCGGGCGTTCGTTGACGTACTGGCGGAAGTGTCGCCGGATCGGGATGAGCAGGCCCCAGAGCGAGACGTGGTCGGGCACGCCCGGCCAGCCCACCGCGCCCAGCAGGATCGCGTCGTGCTGGGCGAGGGTCTCGAGGCCGTCGTCGGGCATCATCGTGCCGGTCTCGGCGTACCTGCGGCACGACCAGTCCTGCTCGACGTACGACAGGTCGAGGCCGTGCACCTCGCTCACGGCGTCGAGCACGGTGCGGGTCGCGCCGATGACCTCAGGACCGATCCCGTCGCCGCCGATGACGGCGATCGAGTGCGCAGTCGTCACGCGATCAGCCCCCGAGCCCGAGCACGCTGACCATGATCGGCAGGAAGATCAGGATCAGGATCGCGCCGATCACGTCGAAGGACGCGCCGGTGCGGATCATCTTCGTGATCGGTACGACGCCCGACCCGTAGACGATGGCGTTCTGCGGCGTCGAGACCGGCAGCATGAAGCCGAAGCTCGCAGCGAACGTCGCCGCCAGGGCGGGCGTGAACGGGTTGATGCCGGCGGCCATGGCGATCGGGATGATGATCGGTACGACGACCGCCGCGGAGGCGGTGTTGCTGGTCGTCTCGGACACGATGATGGCGAGCACGATGGCGAACGCCGTGATGGCGAAGGTGCTGCCGAGCCCCAGCTTCTCGAACGCGCCGTTGCCGATCGTCTCGGCCAGACCGGTCGACTCCAGCAGCGAGCCGAACACGATGCCGGTGCCGAAGAGGACGACGGTGCCCCAGTCGATCTTCGCGGCGTCGGCCCAGCGCAGGGTGAACTCGCGGTTGGGCCAGTCGGTGGGCAGCAGGAAGAGCAGCGAGGCGCCGAGGACCGCGACGATGCCCTCGTCGAGCCGGCCGCTGACGGTCTCGTAGGTGCTCGACTCGGCACCGGCGACCAGGGCCACGACGCCGGGTGTGATCCAGAGCGTGACCGTGATGCCGAACGCGATCAACGTGTTGCGCTCGGCCGTGGAGAAGCGCCCGAGCTCGGCCTTCTCGGCCGCGACCCACTCCTCGACGCCCTCGAGCTCGCGGAGCTCGGGCTTGTTGAGCATCAGCACCACGACGGCGAGGGCGACGAACATCAGGGCGCAGATCGGCAGCGCCAGCAGCATCCAGTCGAGGAAGGCGATGGTCTCGCCGGTCGCCTCCTCGATCAGTCCACGACCGATCAGGTTGGGCGGAGAGCCGACCGGGAGTCAGCAGGCCGCCGACGCTGGCGCCGTACGCGAGCATCAGCATGATCGCGACGCCCACCCGCAGCCGCAGCGGGTCGAAGTCGCCCGGCACGACCTCCTTGCTCTGCATCAGCTTCGCGATCACGGTCAGCAGGCCGATCGCGGTCGGCAGCAGCATGGCGACCGTCGCGGTGTTGGACACGAACGCCGAGAGCAGGCAGGTGATGACGACCGAAGGCGATGATCACCCGGGTCGTCGACTTGCCGACGCCCCGGAAGCCCATGACGAACATCGCGAACCGCTTCGCGAGACCGTGCTTGAGCATCGCCTGGGCGAGGATGAACGCCCCGATGAACGTGAAGACGGTGGAGGACCCGAACGGCGCCAGCGCGTCGTCGACCGGCACCACGCCGATCATGACGATGGCCGCGATCCCGATGAAGCCGCCGATCGGGATCGGCACCGCCTCGGTGATCCAGAGGACCACGACGCCCAGCAGCACCGCGGCCAGCCGGTGCTGGCTCTCCTCGAGCCCGGTCGGCAGCAGCAGCATCACGATGGTGACCAGAGGAGCGATCACCAGGCCCGACGTGCGCCTGGCCTTCTCGAACCGCTCCTCGCGCTCGGAGAGCTGCTGCTCGCCGAGACTGCGATACGTCGCGTTGTCGAGGAACGCCTTGTCGACGTCGGTGCGCTGGATTCCCGTCGCGGGCTGTCGTCATCGAAACCTCCGAGATTGGATCGATGGCACGTCAGGTGAAATGGGTCACCGGGGACATTACCCACGTCGCGCTTTACCTACACGCGGGGTCGTCAGGCGAGGGTCGGGGTGGCGCGGTCGACGATCGCGCGGAGGTCGCCGCCGGCGAGCGTGCCGAACGTGCCGTCGTACGTCGTCCCGAGCCGCGAGGAGCAGAACGCGTCGGCCACCTCGGCCGGGGCGAACCGCACCAGCAGCGAGCCCTGGAGGCACGCGGCCATCCGGCCGGCCAGGCGGCGGGCCGAGCCCTCGAGGGTGGCCTCGTCGCCGAGCAGGGCCAGGGCGTCGTCGATCGCGCGGTCCAGGCGCGGGTCGGCGCCGCGGGCCAGGCCGACCTCGGTGATCCAGGCCTCCAGCACCTCCGGCTCGCGGGAGAGCGCGCGCAGCACGTCGAGCGCGTTGACGTTGCCGGAGCCCTCCCAGACCGAGTTGAGCGGCGCCTCGCGGTAGAGCAGCGGCAGCACCGACTCCTCGACGTACCCGTTGCCGCCGAGGCACTCCAGCGCCTCGGCGACCATGAACGGCGTCCGCTTGCACACCCAGAACTTCGCCAGCGGCAGGGCGATCCGGCGCAGCGCCGCCTCGTGCGGGTCGGCGATGCCGTCGACGGCCGCGGCGAGCCGGATCGCGAGCGCGGTCGCGGCCTCGGTCTCGACGGCGAGGTCGGCGATGACGTTCTGCATCAGCGGCTTGTCGGCGAGCAGCGAGCCGAACGCCGAGCGGTGCGCGACGTGCCAGGCGGCCTCGTTGAGCGAGCGCCGCATCAGCGACGTCGAGCCGAGCACGCAGTCGAGCCGCGTGGCGGCCACCATCTCGATGATGGTGCGCACCCCACGTCCCTCGTCGCCGAGGCGGTGGGCGACAGTGCCGTCGAACTCCAGCTCCGACGACGCGTTCGAGCGGTTGCCGAGCTTGTCCTTGAGCCGGACGACGTCGAGCCGGTTGCGGGTCCCGTCGGGCGAGCACGCGTGGCACCACGAAGCAGGTGACGCCGCCCGCAGCCTGGGCGAGCACCAGGAACACGTCGTTCATCGGGGCCGAGGTGAACCACTTGTGGCCGTGCAGGGTGTACTCGCCGTCGGCGGCCGACGGCCGGGCCTCGGTGACGTTCGCGCGTACGTCGGACCCGCCCTGCTTCTCGGTCATCCCCATGCCGGCCAGCGCGCCGCGCTTCTCGGCCAGCGGCCGCAGGCCGGGGTCGTACGTCGTGGACGCGAGCAGCGGCGTCCACTCCTTCGCGATCGCGTCGTCGACCCGCAGCGCCGGGATGGCGGCGTACGTCATCGAGATCGGGCAGCCGTGTCCGGGCTCGGTGTGCGACCAGGCCATGAAGCCGGCCGCCCGGCGGACGTGCGCGTGCGGCGACTCCGACTCCCAGGGCGCGGCGGCCAGGCCGTGCCCGACCGCGCGCTCCATCAGCCAGTGCCACGACGGGTGGAAGGCCACCTCGTCGATCCGGTTCCCGTAGCGGTCGTACGCCGTCAGCCGGGGGTGGTGCTCGTTGGCGAGCTGGCCGTGCTCGCGCGCCTCCGCCGTGCCTGCCTCGGCACCGAGGGCGACGAGGTCGTCGACGACCTCGGCGGAGGAGTGCCGGGTGACCGCGTCGACCAGCGCGGGGTCGGAGGTGACGACGTTGTGTCCGACGAGCGGCGGAGCCTGGTTCGTGGCTTCCCGGATGTCGCTGCGCATGTGGATACCGTAGGCCCATGCCGGAGTCGGAGAGCCAGCCGCGCGCCGGCTCCGACCGGCTCGCGGCGTGGTGGCAGAACCTCCGCGACGTGCTCTGGCGCCTCGTCGTCACCACCGTCGGCTCCTGCATGCGCCACCGCGTCACCGGCCTGGCCGCCGAGGCGGCGTTCTTCGCGATCGTGTCGGTCCCGCCGCTGATCTTCGCGATGGCCGGCGCCATCGGCTACGTGAGCGACCAGTTCTCCGCGGCGCAGGTGGAGGACGTCCGCCAGGCGGTCCTCGACGTCTCCTCGCGGGCCCTCACCGACAGCGCGGTGGACCGGATCATCGAACCCACGATCAACGACGTGCTGAAGGGCGGCCGGTTCGACGTCATCTCGCTCGGGCTTCGTCCTCGCCCTGTGGTCGGGCTCGCGGGCGCTGAACGTCTTCGTCGACACCATCACGATCATGCACGGCCTCGGCGGACACCGCGGGATCATCAAGACCCGCGCCCTGTCGTTCCTGCTCTACATCCTCGCCATGATCACGGGCATGGTCGCGATCCCGCTCGTGGTCGCCGGACCGACGCTGGTGCACGACGTGCTGCCCGAGCGACTCGACTTCGTGATGGGCTTCTACTGGCCCGCGGTCTTCGCGCTCTGCATCTGCTTCCTGGCGACGCTCTACCACGTGTCGGTCCCGGTCCGGACGAACTGGAGCTTCAACCTCCCGGGCGCGACCTTCGCCCTGGGCTGCTGGATCGCCGGGTCGGCGCTGCTGCGCTGGGTGCTCACGGTCACGGCCGCCGACTCGAGGTCCATCTACGGCCCGCTCGCGGCACCGATCGCCGTACTCCTGTGGCTCTACCTCCTGGCGATCGCCGTACTCATCGGTGCGGCCGTCAACGCGGCCTTCGACACCGTCTTCCCGCAGAAGCACACCACCCGGGCCCGCCTCGAACTCGTGCAGCGACTCCGGCAGCGCATGGCCCCCCGGGACGACGCGGTCGAGTAGGTTCGGAAGGTGGCCATCAGGACCGACCCGTCGGAGGGACGCGCCCGGGGGAAGGTGTCGCTGCCCGAGAAGGTCCGCTCTCCCTGGTGGGAGCTCGGCCGCCGCCTGCTGGTGGCCATCGGAATCCTGGTCGGCACGGTCCTGCTGGTCTACCTCGACGCCGACGCGTACAACGACGGCAACGACCCGACCGGCGAGGTCGACCTGGTCGACTCGATCTACTACACGACCGTCACGCTCAGCACGACCGGGTACGGCGACATCGCACCCGTCGAGCCGCACGCGCGGTTGATCAACGCGTTCGTCATCACCCCGCTCCGCATCGCCTTCCTGGTGCTGCTGATCGGGACCACCCTGGAGGTCCTCGCCTCCCAGGGACGCGAGATGTTCCGGGTCGCCCGGTGGAGGAAGAAGATGGGTTCGCACGTTGTGGTCGTCGGCTACGGCACCAAGGGCCGCAGCGCCGTGGAGACGCTGGTCAACAACGGCCAGGACCCCGAGGGGATCGTGGTCGTCGACACCAGTGCGGTGGCGCTGCAGGACGCGCACTCCGACGGCCTGGCGGTCGTCACGGGCGACGCGACCCGTCGCGGGGTGCTGCGACAGGCGGGTGTCGCCAAGGCCGATCAGGTGATCATCACCACCGACCGCGACGACTCCAACGTGCTCGCCACCCTGACGGTGCGCCAGCTCAACCCGGACGCCTGGATCGTCTCGGCGGTCCGCGAGCAGGAGAACGTGCCGCTGATGAAGCAGTCGGGCGCCAACTCCGTGATCACCTCCTCCGACGCCGTGGGCCGGCTGCTCGGGCTCTCGAGCCTGTCGCCGACGCTCGGCTCGGTCATGGAGGACCTCCTGACGTACGGCGAGGGGCTCGAGGTCGCCGAGCGCGACCTGCTCGTCTCCGAGGTCGGCCAGCAGCCGCAGGCGCTGCCCGACCAGGTGATCGCGGTCGTGCGCGACGAGAAGGTGTACCGCTACTTCGACCCGGTGGTGACCCAGCTCGCTCGAGGCGACAGGCTGGTCGTCGTGCGCCCGGCGAAGGAGCTGCCCTGGGCGCCACGTCCCGGCACCCACGGCGAGGAGTTCGCAACCGATGAGGCCTGAGCGGAACTGACCACGATGACCACGGGCGAGATCCGGGACTCGTCGCGCACTCCCGGCACGGCAGCAGCAGCTTCACTCGCGATGCTCGTCGCCTTCGTTGCCGCGTACGTCGGGGCTGCGTTCCTCGGCCGGTTGACCACGTTCGGCGGCACGCCGTTCGCCCTGATCTGGCCCGCGGCGGGGGTCGCGGTGCTCTGGTTCCTGCTGCGTGGGGCCGGGCCGGCCAGCATCGACTCCGTCCTGCTGGTGGTCACGGCGTTCGCCACCAACGCGCTCACCGGGGTCTCGCCCGAGCAGAGCGTGGTGCTGGCGCTCACGAACCTGATCCAGACCCTGGGTGGCCGTGACGCTGATGCGCCGCTGGTGCCCGGACCTCTGGGGCTGTGGCGGCCGGCGACCGCTCGACTCCCCGTGGGCCACCGTCCGCTACGTCGGCGCGCTGGCCGTCGGCATGGCCGCCGGGCTGGCGGTGGGCTGGGTCGGCACCCTCGTGGTCCAGAACGAGCTGACCCTCACCCGGGCCGTGCTGTGGTTCGACCGCAACTTCTGCGGCGCGCTGGCCGTGACCACCCTCGGGCTCCTCGGCGGCCAGTGGCTCACCAGCCGGCCGCGCAGGCGGCTGGTCACGCGAGGCCGCGCCGAGTGGATCGAGATCGCCGGCGCGACCGTGGTCTCGGTGGGCATCTACGTCCTGGGGTTCGCCCTGGAGAGCCTGCCGATGGCCTTCCCGCTGCTCATCGCCACGGTCTGGGTCGGGCTGCGCTTCGCCACCCTGCTCAGCGTCCTCCACTCGCTCGCTCTCGGCACCGTGGCCGTGCTGCTGACCCTCGCCGGGGTCGGCCCGTTCGCGGAGCTCGCGAACGAGGAGATCAGCGATCCTGCTCGCCCAGTTCTTCCTCGTCATGCTGCTGGTCACCGGCCTGCTGCTCGCCACCGGCCGCGACGAGCGCGAGCAGCTCGCGCGGGGCCTGGCGACGGCCGAGCGGGAGGCGGTCTACCAGGCCGGCGTGCTCGACACCGTCATCAACTCGATGGCGGAAGGGCTCGCCGTCGTGGACGACGCCGGCGAGATCCTGATGGTGAATCCGGCGGCGTCGGTGGCGCTCGGCTTCGACCCGTCCGACCCGCCACGCCACCTCGACGACCTGCCCGACCTGTTCGCCGAGGGGCAGCGGCTCCCCGAACGGCTACGGCCCAGCCGTCGGGCGTTCGCCGGGGAGACGGTGCGCAACGCCCAGGTCGCCTTCCAACCGGCCGGGCAGGAGGGACGGGTGCTCTCGGTGTCGGCGGCACCGCTGCCGCGCGACACGCAGCACGACCGCGCCCGCGCCGTACTGCTGATCCGCGACGCCACCCACGAGCACGCGCAGCGCCAGGAGCTCGCGGCGTTCGCCGGCGTGGTCGCCCACGACCTGCGCAACCCGCTGGCCGCCATCGACGGCTGGACCGAGCTGCTCGACGACGCGGCGGCCGACGGCGAGCTCAAGCCGCAGGTCGTGCAGGAGTTCATCAGCCGGGTCCGGGCGTCGTCGGCCCGGATGCACGGGCTGATCCTGCACCTGCTCGCCCACGCCACCAGCCGCAACCGGGCGTTGAGCCTCGACCGGCTCGACCTCGCCGAGGCCGCGAAGCGGATCGCCCTCGGTCGCGACGCCGCCGACTTCGTCACCGTCGGGTCGATCCCACCGGTCCACGGCGACCGGGTGCTCCTCGACCAGGTCCTCGAGAACCTCATCGGCAACGCCCTGAAGTACGTCGCCGCCGGCGTGCGCCCGCACGTGAAGATCAACGGGCGGCTCGAGGAGCCGGGCATGGTCCGGGTGTGCGTCGCCGACAACGGCATCGGCCTGCCCGAGGGCCAGCACGACCTCGGTCTTCGACGAGTTCCACCGGGTGCACACCAAGGGCTACGAAGGCACCGGCCTCGGGTTGGCGATCGTCCGCCGGATCGTCACCCGCCACGGCGGCAGCGTGCTCGCCCGCGACAACCCGACCGGCGGCACGGTCTTCGAGTTCACCGTCCCCGCCGCGGTCTGAGCGCCAGGACTGCGTCCGGTCTCACACCGCGCGGAATCGGGGTTGTCCCGGGCGCGCACCTAGGCTGGAGTCATCATGAGCACGCCCTCCGGCACGCCGCGCGTACGCCGCCACCTCATCGACCCGAACAACCCGCCGCGACCGTCGGAGCGGAAGTCGATGAGCATCACCCATGTGCAGCGGTGGGTGCTCTCTGCGCTGGCCGTGACGACGATCCTGCACCTCTCGGCGGGCCTGATCATCGCGGCGATCTTCCTCGAGGACTCGCGCGTCGACGGCCGAGTCGGCCTCAACGTCATCGCCGGGCTGATCTCGGTGGGCGCGGTCGCCGTTGCGCGCGGGATTCACCAGAAGCCGATCCTCAGCGCGTGGCTCCTGCTGGGCCTGGTCCCGGCCGCCGTCGGCCTGTACCTGACGTTCTGACTCGTACCTTTTTTGGGTGACGCACGCGGCATGTCGCCGACGCCGCAAACGCTTGCTGGCTACCGTTTTCTCAGTCGGCCGGCCCACATCCCCCGCGGCAGCTGACGAACCCAGTCGCCCCCTCTCCTGCAAGTCCCCGCAGGAGAGGGGGCGCATCCGTTTGCGGCTCAACCGACGGAATCGGCAGACCGGGCGAAGGACGCGGCGAGCTCGGTGCGCGAGCGGAATCCGCGCTTCCGGAACACGTTGCTCAGGTGCCGCTCGACGGTCTTCGGGCTCAGGAACAGGGAAGCGCCGATCTCCCGGTTGGACATCCCCTGCGCGGCCAGCAGGGCCACGCGCGTCTCCTGTGAGGTCAGCGGCTCGTCACCGGAGGCAGTCCGGCGTCGGGCCGTGGCCCCGGTCGCCGCCAGCTCTCGGTCCGCGACCGCCGACCAGTGGGTGAGGTCCATGGCCACGAACGCGTCGCGCGCCGCGGACAGGTGCTCCCGGGCAGCGACCCGTTGCCCGGCGCGCCGGAGCCGGCCGCCGTACAGCAAGCGGGTCCGCGCCGTCTCGAAGGGATCCCCACCCCGCGCGTGTGCTGCCAGTGCGGCCGCCAGCGCCTCCTCGGCTGCCGCCTCGTCCGGTTCGGTGAGTGCCTGGCATCGGTGCATGAGCGCCACCGACAGCGGCAGCGACTCCGGCGGCGTGGCCGCCGCAAGGCGCGCCGTGAGTGCCCGGGCGGCGTCCTGCCGGCCCAGGCCGACGTAGGCCTCGACGAGCAGGGGCGCCACGCCGAGTGGCTCGCCCGACGCTCCGACGCCGCCATCGAGGGCGAGCCGCGGCTCGAGCAGTGAGACCACCTCGACCAGGTCGCCACGGCACAACGCGCAGAACGCCGAGGTGATGGCCTGGTGGGCCGCGAAGCTGGTGGTGCCGGCCCGGTCCGTCAGCTCGCGGGCAAGCGTCAGGGATCGCCGGGCGTCGTCGTGGAGTCCGCGCGCCGCCGACTGCCACGCCAGCATCTCCACCGCCACCGAGGCGTCCGCCGCATAGCCCAGGTGTCCGGCGAGCTCCGCCGCCTCACCCGCGTCCGCGAACGCGCCGGCATGGTCGCCCAGCCACGCCTTCCCGGCGGCCAGGATCGCCAGCGCCGGTACCAGTACGCCGATCGCACCCCGGCGGCGCACCTCCTGCAGCCGCACGGCACCGACCTCGACCGCGTCGCCGACCTCTCCGGTGAAGCTCACGGCGAGCGCCATCAGCAGCAGTGCCCGCGGATCGTGACGCAGTGCCGGCAGGTCTGCGAGCCGCCGTACCTCGGCGAGTCGGGCCATGCCCGCCTCGAAGTCACCCGCGAGCACCAGCGCGCCACCGCCCGTGAAGCTCGCCATCAGCTGCTGCTCGGGGTCGTCGCGGTCCGCAGCCGCGTCGATCCTGTGGGCGCAGTCGGCAAACCCGGCCAGGTCGTTGAGCCGGAAACGCGCCATCGCGAGCTCGGTGAGACAGCGGACGAGAGCGACGCCTTCGAGCAGGTGCGACGCCTCGTCGAGGTACTCCGCCGACCGCGGCACCGATCCGGCGTACTGCTCGAGCAAGCCGAGCGTGAACAGCGCCTCTCCCCGTGGACGATCGAGCGAACCGAGGGCGAGCACCCGGTCGACGAGCCTGCGCACTCGTGTGACATCCCCGGCGACGAAGGCATCGTGAGCAGCGAGGGCAAGACGTTGCGCTGCCAGGTCCGGGTCGGGCGTGAGCTCGGCGGCGCGTTCGAGCGCGGCGGACGCGGCCGCTGGTCCGAGCCGGTCGCGGCTGCTCTCCGCGACGAGGGCCAGCTCATCGGCAACGCCTGGGTCGGTGCCGACGGTGGACTCGGCGAGGTGCCAGATCCGGGTCCGGTCACCCGTGGGGAGGGCGGCGGCCAGGGCCCCATGTGCCTCGCGCTGCTCGGACGGCGTGGCGAGCTCGAGGACCGCGCTGCGCAGCAGCGGGTGCCGGAACCGGTAGCCGTTCCCCTCACGGACCAGGACGCCGTGTCCGCGTGCCTCCTCCAGCGCGTCGTCGGCTGCTACGCCCCGGTCGCCGAGCACCGTCGCGACGGCGGAGGCGGCCGTTCCCGCCTCACCGACGAGCGCCGTGAACAAGACCGCCTGCCACGCGGCGGGGGCGAGTCCTGCGAGGGTCGCCTCGTAGTAGGAGCGCAGACGATCGCCGGCAGGCAGCGGAGCCGGGAGCGGCAGCGGCCCCGAGCCACTGCGCGTCATCGAGCCGCTGCGCAACCTCCAGCAGGGCCAGCGGATTGCCCTCGGTCCCGGCGACGAGCCGGTCGACCACCGACGGCGATGCGCTCGGAGGGAGGAGGGTGGCAGCGGCAGTCGCGGACAGGCCACCCACATGGAGGACGGGCAGGCCCTGGGTGAGCTCGTCCGGGACGGTCCTCGCCCGGGCGGCGAGGAGGAACACGACGGCGTCTGCTCCCAGCCGGCGTGCCGCGAAGGCGATGGCGGCCGAGGACTCGGGGTCCAGCCACTGCAGGTCGTCGACGAGCACCAGCACCGGGCGGCGTTCTGCGGCCGCCGCGAGCAGGGTGAGGGTTGCGGCTCCCAGCAGGAACCGGTCGGCCGTGGCGGTGTCGCCCGACCACGCGAGTGCGGAGCGCAGGGCGGCGGCCTGCGACTCCGGAAGGTCGTCCACCAGGTCGCGGATCGGGTTCAGCAGGCCGAAGAGGCCGGCGTAGGCCAGCCGGGACTCGGACTCGACCCCACGCGTGCTGAGGCAGGTGACCTCGCCCGCCCGCGAGCGGGCCGTCTCGAGCAGCGTCGTCTTGCCGACCCCGGGCGCGCCCTCGACGAGCAGAGCCCCGCCGCGACCGGCAGCCGCGTCGGCCAGCAGCGCGTCGATGCGCGCCAGCTCGCCGTCCCTCCCCACCACCTCCGGTGAGTTGAGGGGTTTGCCGGACGCGACCGCAGGGCCGCCGGTGCGACGTTCGACCGGAGACACATCATCCGAAGGAGGTCCAGATGCGGACATCGACAAGGATCCTAGGGACACTCGAGCGCTGGCTCACCCATCCCGGCTGGGCCTACTGCAACATGTGGCTGTACCCACCGCTCCTGCGATCGGCTCCTCGCCTGCGCGGACCGGCCGCACCCACCGAGCCCCGGCCGTCGGCGGAGCGGTCCCGTGCCTGAGTTCTCGGGAGTCGACCACGCGAGCCTGTCCGTCACCGACCTGGACCGCAGCGAGCGTTTCTACGCCGAGATCCTGGGCCTCCTGCGGCTGGCCGACTTCGGCTACGTGCGGATCTTCGTCCATCGGCAGAGCTCGTTCCTGCTGGCGCTGGTGCAGCACGACGCCGGCGAGCGCACGCCGTTCACGGAGCTGCACACCGGCCTGGACCACCTCGGGTTCGGCGTAGGGAGCCGCGACGAGCTCGTCGCGTGGGAGCGCCGCCTCGCCGAGCACGGGGTCGAGCACACCCCGATCCGCGACATGGAGTTCGGGGCGCACCTCAACTTCCGGGACCCGGACCACATCGCGCTCGAGCTCAGCACGTCCAACGAGGTCATGACCGGCTGGCTCGCCGAGCTGCGGGAGCGGGAGCTGCCCCGGGACGAGATCGACACTCGCCTCCAGGACTACCTCGGATCGCTCCCGCCGTCGCCCGTCAGCGTGCCCGGTCCCTGAGGATCCGCTGGCTGGCCATCTTGCCGGGAGCGCCCATGACGCAGCCGCCCGGATGCGTGCCCGAGCCGCACTGGTAGTAGCCCTCGATCGGGGTGTTGTACTGGCTCCAGCCGGGGGCCGGGCCGGAAGAAGTACATCTGCGGGGCCAGGAACTCGCCGGCGAAGATGTTGCCCTCGCTGAGGCCGGTCGTGCGCTCGATGTCGAGCGGCGTGACCACCTCGCGGTGGAGCACGAGGTCGCCGAACCCGGGGAAGTGCGACTCCAGCACGGCCTGCACCGTGTCACCGAACGGCTGCCGCTCGGTGTCCCAGTCGCTGCCCTTGAGGTGGTACGGCGCGTACTGGATGAAGCACGACATGACGTGCTTGCCGGGAGGCGCCATGTCGGGGTCGACGACGGACTGGATCGCCCCGTCGATGTAGGGCTTCTTGCTGTACCAGCCGTACTTCGCGTCGTCGAACGCCCGCTCGATGTACTCCATCGTGGGGCCGATGTTGGTGAAGCCGCCGTACTGCTCCGAGCGGCCCTTCAGTGCGGGGTAGACCGGCAGCCCGTCGAGGGCGAAGTTGACCTTCGCCGACGTGCCCTGGAACCGGAACCGCTCGATGCTGTCGACCAGCTCGGACGGCAGCTCGCGCGGCGAGACCAGCTCGAGGAAGGTACGCCGGGGGTCGAGCGCCGAGACCACCACCGGGGCGTGGAGCTCGGTGCCGTCCTCGAGCGCGACTCCGGTCACCTGGCCCTCGTGGGTCGTCACGGCCTGCACGGCCGAGTCGAGCCGGATCTCGGCGCCGAAGGACTCCGCGGCCCGGGCCAGCACCTGCGTGAAGCCGCCGTTGCCGCGCTTGTGGAACGCCCAGCTGCCGACCCGGCCGTCGTGCTCGCCCATCATGTGGAACAGGTAGACGAGCCCCGAGCCCTGCGACATCGGGCCGACCTTGGTGCCGATGATCCCCGACGAGCACTCGTAGCCCTTGACCGCGTCGTTCTCGAAGTAGTCGTCGAGCCAGTCGGAGATGCTGCCGGTGGTCAGCCGGACGGTGTCGTGCATGACCTTCTTCTCGATCCCGCCGAGGTGGTCGAGCAGCCACTTGATGTCGGCCTGGTCCTCGGGGTCCTTGCCGAAGATGTTCGGGCGGCGGGTTGTCGAACAGCGGCTGGACGGCCTGGATCACGCGGTCCATGTCGTGGTGGTAGCGCTCGTAGGCGTCGGCGTCGTGGGGGGAGTGCCGCCGGATCTCGGCGATGTTCTCGTCGTCGTCGTCGCCGACGAGGATGTAGTCGCCGTCCTCGGTGGGGTGGAAGCCCGCGGGCATCATCAGCGGCATGAACCCGTGCTTGACCAGCTCGAGCTCGTGGATGATCGCCGGCCGGAGCAGGCTCAGCGCGTAGGAGAACGTCGTGAACTGGAAGCCGGGGAGGAGCTCCTCGGTGATCGCGGCGCCGCCGACGAAGCTGCGGCGCTCGAGGATCAGGGTGCGCAGGCCGGCCTTGGCGAGGTAGGCGCCGTTGACCAGGCCGTTGTGGCCGCCGCCGACGACGATGGCGTCGTACTGGTTCGTGTTCGTCATGGGGTGGACGTCTTCCGCTCGGGGTTGAAGAGGGGCATCCTGGCGGTCCGCGCCAGCACGGTGGTGTTGTGGTGGTTGATGGTCGTCTCGAGGTGCACCTCGCTGCCGACCTCGGCGTACTCCGGGCGGACCCGGGCCATGCCGATGTGGCGCTGGAGCACGGGGGAGTACATGAACGCCGTCGCGTAGCCGATGTGGCCGCCCTCGGCGTCGTACAGCACCGACTCCCAGTCGAGGGGGTTCTCGTTCTTCTCCGGGAGCAGCCCGGCGTCGCGGTAGAGCCGGTCCCAGTCCTGCCAGTCGGCGACGATGCCGACCGTCGACCAGCGCGACGTGCCGTCCTGCAGCTCCTTGACGATCGCGTTGCGTCCGATGAACGGCCGGTCGCCGTCGAGGACGCCCTTGAGCATCCAGCCGAGTCCGAGCTCCTGCGGGGTGACCCGGTCGTGGTCGGTGAAGACCAGCCGGCTGTTCTGGAAGTCGATGTCGATCAGGGGGAGACCGGCCTCGATCCGGAGCATCATCAGCGCGTCCTCGCCGAACGGGCGCAGGCCGTACGCCGACCCGGCCTCGAGGATGGCGTCGAGGACGTCGAGCGCCTGGTCGCGCGCGACGGTGACCTCGAAGCCGAGGTCGCCGGTGTAGCCGGTGCGGCTCACCGTCACCGCTGACCCGGCGACCTTCGTCTCGGTGTGCTGGAAGTAGCGCAGGCCGGCGATGTCGTCGGTCAGCACCGACAGCAGGTCGCGCGACTTCGGGCCCTGGAGCGGCGAGGATGCCGTAGTCGTCGCTGACGTCCTCGATCTCGACCTGGAGCCGACCGATCAGGTCGGAGAGGTAGCCGAGGTTGGGGCGGGCCGACGTCATGAAGAACTCGTTGTCGGAGTGGCGGAAGACGACGCCGTCCTCCATCACGAAGCCGCGGTCGTCGCACCAGATCGTGTACTGCGCGCGGCCGGGTCGGCAGTTGCGGATGTCGCGGGTGAACACCCCGGCGAGCAGCGCCTCGGCGTCCTTGCCCCGGATCCAGTACTTGTAGAGGGGAGAGGTGTCGAAGAGGCCCACGCTGTTGCGGACCGCGAAGTACTCGTGCTTCGGCGCGTCGGTGTAGCGGAGGGTGGAGAGGTGCCCCGACCAGTGGCCGTAGAGCCCCGTCTTGTTCAGCTCGCTGAGGCGAGGGTGGAACGGTGTCGTGGTGATCACCCCGCCAGACTAGGGCCTTGTTGGACACGTGATCAATAGGCTTCACTGGTGCCGTGACGTTGCGGATGGACCCGGAGGAGCGCCGTACGCGGATCGTCGACGCCTGCCTGGCCGTGATGATCCGCAAGGGCATCGCCGCCACGACCGTGCGCGACGTGGCGGCGGAGATGGGGTCCTCGCCGGGGCTGGTCCACCACTACTTCGGCTCGATGGACGACCTGCTGGCGACCGCGTTCGACCAGGCGGCCGGCCAGGACCTCGCGGAGACGCGGGCGGCGATGGCCGCCCACGAGGATGCCGGTGGAACGCCTCCGGATCTTCTTCGGCACCTACACCCGCGCCGAGCAGGACTGGGCGTTCCAGCTGTGGCTCGACGCCTGGGCCGCGGCCGCCCGGTCGCCGGTGCTGCAGGAGACGTCGCAACGGCTCAACGTCGCCTGGCAGCGGCTGCTCGCCGAGGTGATCGAGGCCGGGGTCGCGGCCGGGTCCGTCACCTGCGCCGATCCGGCCGGTTCGGCCTGGCGGATCCTGTCGCTGATGGACGGCCTCGCCCTGCAGACCGTCGCGCACCGGGTCGACGTCGACCGGGACGCGGTCATCGCCTGGTCGACGGCGTACGCCGAGCGCGAGCTGGGGCTGCCCGAGGGTGCGCTCGGGTGAGTCAGCGGGTGAGGCTCAGCGGTTGCTCGCGAGCCGCACCATGCGGCCGATGTTGGGCGACCAGCCCACGCCCGCGGCCCGCGGCATGAACAGGCGGGAGTCCTCGGGCGACCAGAAGCTGGCCTTGAGCCGGGAGGGCGTCGGCACGCGCAGGTCGTAGGGCACGACGCCGGCCAGCTCGCCCTGCCAGGTGCGCTCGGCCTTGGGCTTGCGCAGCTCGGTCACCACCGCGGCGCCGATCAGCGCCACGCTGACCGCGCTCCAGAACCTCCGGACCGGGTGACGCTTGGCTCGCGTGCGGGCGGTTGTGTCGGTCCATGGAGCCATCCTCCCCGACGCCGCAAATCAGCCCTGCCCGGAGCGCAAACGATTTCACCCGCTCCGGTCTAGACCGATTGAGGAATCAACACTCGCCCCGCGCGCCGCAGGGTGCTTTACTCACTGCCGGCTCGGGTTGAAAGACACGTGCCGGCGGCCTCCACAGCAGGGCCTTACGCAGACCCCCTCCCGCGAGGCCGCCGGTCCAGTCCCCGACGCAGTCGATCCCCCGCACGTCAGGTTCTTCCTGACTCGTCCCCGCCGTTTCTCTCAGGACGCCGGCGACCGTGCCGAACCTCTCGGCGCAACGGCCAACCAACGTCGGGGAGCGACATGACCACCACGCCACCGCCGGGCTGGTACCCGGATCCGCGCCGGCCGGCCGAGATCGTGCGCTACTGGGACGGCACGAGGTGGACGCCGCACGAGCGTCCCCGCCTCGCCGAGTCCTAGCCGCCCGTGGAAGCACCGCGGAGCCGAGCCGCAAGGTGTGGTTCGCGCGGCACAAGGTGCTCACGAGCATCCTGGCCGCGCTCCTCTTCTTCGTCTTCGTCGGCGCAGCAGTGGGTGGCGAGGACGAGCCCGACACAGCCAGCGACGAACCCACCAGCACGTCCCGGGACACCGACCAGGACAGTGGTTCCGAGGACAAGAGTGAGCCCGCGGAGACCTCGCCAGACGACGCCGACACCGACAGCGACGACGCCAGCGGCTCGGCCAGCGTTGCCGAGCCCGCTGCGGCGCCAGCCGAAGCCGAAGCCGAAGAAGCAGCGGACCTATCTCGTGGTCCGGGTCGTCGACGGGGACACCCTGGAGCTCGGCAACGGGGAAACGGTGCGGCTGGTCGGGATCGACACCCCGGAACGCGGCGACTGCGGATACGAGGCCGCGAGCAACAACCTGGCCCGCCTGGTCGCTGGGCAAGCAGGTGCGGCTCACCGAGTCCGACGAGGACACCGACCGCTACGGTCGGCTGCTGCGCTACGTGAACATCGGGCGCATGGACGCCGGCCTGCGCCAGATCCGACGGGGCTTCGCGATCGCCAGGTACGACTCCCGCGACGGGTACGGGTTCCACCCGCGTGAGCCCGCCTACATCGCTGCCGACAAGGGGACCAAGCAGTTCAGCTGCCCCGACCCGAAACCTGCCCCGGTGAAAGATGCTGGCGACAACTGCATGACCGGCTACTCACCATGCCTGCCGATCGCCGGCGACCTCGACTGCGGCGAGATCAACGGCCCGGTGCAGGTCACGGGAAGTGATCCCTACAGGTTGGACGCCGACGGCGACGGCATCGGCTGCGACTCCTAGGGCGATTCCCGCGCGGCCGGCCGTGGCGCTCGCGCAGCCCGGCGAGGATGGCGCGCTGTTCCCGTCGGCGACGGAGACCCCTCGCGCCGTCGGCTCACTCGAAGGACGCCTTGAGCGCGTCGACAGTGATCGTGCGCTGGCCAGCCCTCGAACTTGAGGTTGCCCGCCTTCGACTTCGCCCACCAGTGGTAGACGATCGTGTGCGGCGCCGCTCTCCAGGGGCCAGAAGGCCAGTTTCGTCGTGACCTCCGCCTCTGCGATCACACGTCCGCCGTTCCTAGGCTCGAGATGGACGCAGCAACCGGAGGAGGGGACATGAACCACGAGACCGTCACCGAGCTGCCACTGGAAGAGTGCTGGGAGCTGCTCCGCGCACATGCGTTGGGTCGCCTGGCCTTCCACCTGGCCCGCGAGGTGCGCATCACCCCGGTCAACTACGTCGTCGACAAGGACACGCTGCTCTTCCGGACCGCGGAAGGCAGCAAACTGCTCGGCGTCGTGATGAATGAGGACGTCGCCTTCGAGATCGACGGGGAGAACGGCCACACCGCGTGGAGCGTGGTCGTCCGGGGGACTGCCGAGCTCCTCGACGAGGCGGCTGCGCACCGTGCGGACGACCTCCCGCTGCGGCCCTGGGTGAGCACGTACAAGTACAACGTCGTCGAGATCACCCCTACCGCCATCTCCGGTCGTCGATTCGGGCTGGACCCGGAGTCCCGCCACCTCTGGCTCGGCGCAGACGGCTAGCGACCCGAGGCCCCCGCGCACGCGATCACGTGGGGAGTACGCGACGTCCGGTGATCTGCTCAACCGTGACCTGGATGTGGAACGTCCGGGTGCCTCCCACCACCGGGGCAGGGTCGTCTTCCACGGAAGGGGCCTGGCCCGGTGGAGTCACGGTCGCCACGCCGCGCACGAGAACGCTCCAGCCCGTATGCGTCGCCTCGTTGTAGTCATCGATCTCGAAGGCCATGCGACCGACCGTGAAGTGTCGCGCGAGCTCGGTGTGCGCAGACGTGCGGACCAGCACATGCTCACCATCGAAGCGGTAGCTGACCGGCAGCACGACCGGGCCCCGGGCAGGATCGTTCCAGGCGAGCCGGCCGACTCGATGCCCCGCAAGGAGCGCACGGCACTCGTCCTCGTGAAGGTCGCGAAGCCGGCCCGCGTTCCCGTCATCCATGCTGGCCGTCCACCAGGACCTGGTCTGCGCTCGTCCTCATCGCGACCCGGATGCCGGCCTCCCAGGTCGGGAGAGAAGTCTGGCCAGATGTCATGACGTTCCTCGGGGATCGGTTGGGGGCTGGTGATGACCAGCCTCGCCGAACAACGCTCGTACGCCACGGGTCGAGAGACCCTTCGTCACGGGACAACTGGCACTCACGTTGACGCGACGACTCTCGATGATGGAAGGAACCGACCGACCTTCCGGGAGTGATCCGCCCTGACCCTGCCGAGCACCGACCACCACCCGCGCGCGGCGTCGGTGCGGTCTGGACGTCACGCATCCGTAAGCCGGATCCGTTGCCAGACACTGACCACGCGAGGACGGTGGTTGATGCGGGGGTCCAAGCCACGAGGAGGCGAGGACGATGGAGTGGATCGGGCCCACCGACGCCGTTTACGACGAGCGGCGTGCACTGTTCAACGCGATGATCGACAAGCGGCCGCGGCTGATCGCGGCATGCAAGACCCCGGCAGATATCCGGGCGGCGCTGGACCGCGCCCGTCAGGACGGCCTCGCGGTGGCGGTGCGCTCGGCCGGCCACTCCGTGGCGGGGCAGTCCACCAACGACGACGGCCTGGTCATCGACGTCCGTGACATGACCGACATCGCCATCGACCCAGCGGCCCGTACGGCGCGCGTGGGAGGTGGCTGCACCTGGGCGGACTTCGACGCGGCAGCCCAGGAACACGGGCTCGCCACGACCGGAGGACGCGTCTCCACTACCGGTGTCGCGGGGCTCACCCTGGGAGGAGGCTCCGGCTGGCTCGAACGCAAGCACGGCCTGGCCTGCGACAACCTGCTCGCTGTCGAGCTCGTGACCGCCGACGGTCGCGAGATCCGCGCCGACGACACCCAGCACCAGGACCTGCTGTGGGCCAGCAAGGGGGGCGGCGGGAACTTCGGGGTCGTCACCGCGCTGGAGTTCGCGCTGCACCCCGTCGGACCGATCATCCTCGGCGGACTCATGGCCTGGCCCGCAGATGCCGCCGACCAAGTGGCCAGGGTCTACCGGGACTGGGCCGACGACGCCCCCGACGAGCTCGGCTCCGGCCTGGTCATGCTCAGTGGTCCGCCGGAGGAGTTCATTCCGGCCCACCTGCAGAACCAGCCGATGGTCGCGATCGCGGTCATGTGGTCTGGAGACGAAGCGGAAGGCACCGCGCTCGTCCAGGTGATGCGGGACCTGGAGCCGGACCTCGACCTGGTCGGCCCCATGCCCTACGCACAGCTCCAGTCGATGATCGACGACCCGCCGGGCTTCCGGCAGTACTGGAGCGCGGACTACCACGATGCCTTCCCCGACCAGGCGATGGAGCTGTTCCTGGCTGCCGGCCGGAGCCGCACCTCACCCCTGACCCAGCACCTGCTGCTGCCCTGGGGCGGAGCGCTGAGCCGGATCGAGGAGGACGCCACCCCGATGACACAACGAGGCGCCCGCTGGGTGACCCACCCGTTCGCCACCTGGGCCGACCCAGCCGATGACGAGCTCAACATCGCCTGGGTCCGGGCCTACCGGGCCAGCAACGCACCGTTCACCACCGGCGGCGTGTACCTCAACTTCATCGGCGACGAGGGCGAGGAACGCATCAACGCCGCGTTCGGTACCGCCAAGCTCGACCGGCTGGCGGCGATCAAGGCCGAGTACGACCCGGACAACGTCTTTGCCGGCAACCAGAACATCCGGCCCAAGGTTCCGGCCTGACCACCCGGACCCGCATCCACACCGATCACACCAAGGAGGAGCTCATGACCGACAAGCAGAACATCGACACCCAGCACGAACGGCGCCCGTTCAAGGACCACGGCCACATGGATGTGGTCACCGTCGCCGACTTCACCCTGGGCCGCGGCGTCTTCGAGCCGGGCTGGCGCTGGTCCAACGACGTCAAGCCGATCGCGGGCACCGACTCCTGCCAGACCCACCACACCGGGATCTGTCTGTCCGGCCAGATGACAGTCCGCTCCAACGACGGCGAAGAGATCACCATCGGCCCCGGCGACGTCATCGACCTCGACCCCGGACACGACGCCTGGACCGTCGGCGACGAGCCCTGCGTGCTGCTGGACACCGGAGTCGCGGCCTACGCCAAGCCCAGCTGACCACGGCCAACCCGCTGAACACCTGGCGGCGGGCCAAGTGCTGCCCGGCTCACCCGCTGTGTCGCGGCCGTCGGCTCAGGGCCGCCGCGGTCGTGCGACGCCCCACGAGCGGACAGCCGATCAGCAACGGGCAAATCCCTCTACCGAAATCGCCTCTGGCCATGCCAGAGGCGGTATCAGGTCGGTAGGCGATACCCCAAGTGCCTGCATCGGTGAGAGAGCTAAGGCAGGTCGCTGACTGCGTCGGTGAGGGTGATCGGATATGTACTCCGATCACCCCGGTTGGTCCGGAGCAGGCTCTGCCGTCGTTGTCGGGTTGGCTCGCACGGTGTCGCCGGGATCGGGTTGGTCTGTGAACAGTCGAGCCTCCTCCGCCTGCTTCGGACGCTTCCGCTCGCGGAGGGCCTTCTCCTCCTCCTCGAACCATGCCTCCAAATAGCGTGTGGGTATCTCAGATCCGGGATCTCCGATGACCCCTGGTGGGAATCATCCGCGACGTCGCCGAAGATGAGCACGCTCTGAACTTCCACGCCTCTCACAGGACGTGGCAAATGCTTGCCGGTCCGGCCAGTAGAACGGGCTCGCGCTCAGCCGGAGGGCGATCCCCGACCGCTTGGGTCTTGGGGAGGGGCACGCCGAAGCAAATCGCGGGGCGCGCTCGGAAGCCGCGGGGGTCGAAGGTAGAGGGCGCGTGACATGTCCTACCGAGGACACCTGGCGAGCCTTAGCTGCGGCGCGAATCCCCTATGAACATAAGGGCCCTGGGAACCTTGCGGCCGGGTCGAGTGTTCGGATTCACTGTGGGCCACACGCGGTGCGACCGTTGGTGGCGGATGGCGTGGAATGGGGACGCCGCATGGCGTCCCAGCAGAAGAGGTGCCCGGAGTCGAAAGGAAAAGCGCACGCCCGGACGCTTCGACACCGGGCACCCAGACCTACGTCTGCGAGATCAAGATCTGATGGGCTACGCACACCAACGAGGCCGCAACGGCGCCTGCATGGACTGCATCAAAGCCGATGCGGCCCGCCGCCACGCGCCGTGCCTGCTGTGCGGCCACGAGGTGGACCCCGAGTGGGGTCACGACTGCGTAGCGGGCGACGCCGTCACGGCCGAGGAGCAGCGCCTGCTACGTGGAGGTCGCGATGGCTGACGCCCGCAAGCCGGTGAAGCGGGCGTACATGTCGATCGACGAGGTCGCCGAGTACTTCGGGGTCAGTCACGCGCACGGTGCGCAGGATGATGTCCCAGCAGAGTGTATCGGCGAACCGGATCGGCCGGCAGTGGCGGATCCCGATCGCGGAGGTCGAAGCGCTGGAGAAGCGGACCTCGACCAAGAGGTGGTGGGGGTGACCCATGATGCGATACCGGACCACATATACGTGCGAGCGCGGGCGATTGGCGCAGCGGCAGCGATCGCCTGACACGGCACCGGGCCCGTCCGCCCGGCCGGCAACTGTCGTGGTTCCCCGAGGGGCGGAGTTGCGTCACCCGGCAGCGGCGTCAGGCTATGCCGACTGCGGCACCGCCTTCACGGTGCTGGGATTCGGACCTCGCCAGGCGGAGCGTGGTCAGGCGGCGAGGGCCAGCAATGACGCCGGTGCGCACAGGCCGATCAATGCCTGACCGGGATCATCGGGGTTCGAAAGAGGCTGAACGGGCGTTGACGGGTTTGCCCGTGGCTTACGTCGCGTCAGCGAACTCGAAGGATCGCTCCTCCCATTTCTCCCGTTCTTTTCGGAGCTCCATGGCGTCCTCGAAGGGGTGTTTAAAGAGCTTGTTGATCACCGCGCGCCTGAACGTTGCTTTGGATAACGAGACGGGTAGACGCCTTGGGCGAGTAGCACGACCGCAATCAGGACGGTTGCCGGGATCGGCCACAACCAGGTCAGTGTGATGCCCCGACGATTGAGAGGGCGATGGTGGGCGACACGACGTTGATTCTGAACGAGGCCTCTGCGGCGAGCTGGTCGTATTCGCCATACACCTCGGTTTTGCCCGAGGCGAGCGGTCGGCAACATCCAAGGTCCAGCAGGACCCCAAGAGATACAACGACGAGATCCCGGTCGCCGTGCATGGGGTGGGCTCCCCCGGAGGTAGGCGGATGTTCCAGAGGTGTCCTTGATCTCCGAATCGTTCCCGTACGGTCACCGACCAGCGGCCGGGCTGCTCGCCTGTACGGCAGCGCGTGAGCACCCGCCGGTGTGGCGGGTCCGGAGCCTTGCCGCCCGAGGTTCGACAGGAACAGGCTGTCCCCATGGAGGTCCGGTTCCTCGACGCCGAGGGCGCCCATCCGCGCGAGGCAGACGACGTGGTCGAGCTGTTCGGGCACACCGACGGCTTCTTCTGGATCGACGTACCGGCCTGGGACGACGACGCCGAGACACTTCTCCAGGGGCTCGGCTGCCACCCGCTGGTGATCGAGGGCTGCCGGCAACGCAACTACGTCCCGACCGTGCACGGGTACGACGACCACGTGTTCGTGACCAGCCAGTCGCCCTTCCTCGGCCGGGCCGGGCACGTGCACCTGCTGGAGCTCGATCAGATCATCGCCCACCAGTACCTCGTCACCGTCCACGGGCCGATCAACCCCGACCTCGACATCGAGCACGCGCTCGTCGAGAGCAACGGCGTCCTGGCCCGGATCGACGCCGGCCGCTTCCACCCGGCGACGCCGGCCGAGTTGTCCTACGCGATCACCTCGGCCGTCGCCCGGCGGCAGAGCGGCCTGATCCGCGAGGTCGCCCGCAAACTGCCCGGGCTGGAGAGCCAGGTCATGGATTCACAGCTGCGCGACCCCGAGACGCTGCTGGAGACGATGTTCCTGATCCGGCACGAGCTGATCACCACCCGCACCATGGCCGCGCAGTGCCACGACATCTGGACCCGGATGGCGGAGATCAACCGACTCGCCGACGACGCGGACGCGAGCCTGGCGCACGACCTCGCCGACCAGTTCGACCGGGTCCGGTCCCTCGCCGACGGCGAGTCGCTGTTCCTGTTCGGCGTCATCGAGCTCTACCAGACGAAGGTCCACACGAAGATGACGGTCGCGATGGAACGGCTTGCGGTGATCGCAGCGGTCACCCTGCCGGTCACCGCGATCGCCTCGATCTACGGGATGAACGTGATCGTGAACGACGAGACGCACTACACCTCGCTGGCGATCGTCCTGGTTGTCATGCTCACGATCAGCCTGTCCCTGCTGCGGTGGGCACACCGGCAGGGATGGTGGTGAGTTCCTCCTCTTCGCGCCGGGAACGCCGGGACTGGAGTCCGGGCCTCGTGTCCTGTCCAGACGTTCTTGAGGCCGTGAGGCGCCGGCAACTTCAGCGCCCGTCCGATCCCTCGGTCGGGTTCCGCTGTGCGCGCGGCGTCACCGGCCAACCCTCGCTGCGTGACTGGCGACGATCCACGCACCGACGCGCCTTCGGCCTCTGGGCTCCGGGCGCGGCGCCCTTTTACCGCCTGGCTCGAGGGCTCCACGTTCTTCGGCAGCGACCCCGCCGAGATCGCGAAGTTCGAGGTATCCTCGTGGCCCGCTGGCGCTCCCGCCGCAGCTAGTCCTCGCGACCGGCCGCTGGGGTGCGCGCATGCCGCCCAGGTGCTGCCGGTGGGCCAGTGTCCGCTCGTGACGAGCCCAGCCCCGACCGCTCCGGCTCTTCCTGTACGCCGGACGGCACGGCACCGTCCGCGCCCCGATCGCCTTCTTCCGTAGCCGCATCTCCGCCGCTCTCCGGACCTCCGGCGTCGGGCTCGTCCGGCTTGGCCCAGAGAGCACTGACCCCGTCCCACAGCCATTCGCCGGTCGCGGCCAGGACCCGCCGGCCCAGGAAGAGCAGGACGCCGAGCAGGGCGGCTGTCGCGAGGCTCCACCAACCGTACGAGGCGAGCGTGTAGACCTTGCTCCAGAGCGGGCCGCGCGCCCAGGTGCCGGCCATCCCGACGTCGATCGTGTCGTCGAAGCGCCCGTACTCGACCTCGGTCGCGGACACCTTGAGGTCCGCGGTGATCTGGGCGCCCCCCGAGGTGGGGGTGGTGCCGAAGACCGCGTCCCGGGGCGTGAGCAGGGTGATGGTGGAGCCGTCCGCCGCGGCGTAGTACACATCGCGACTGGGGTCGGGGGCGCCCGGGGCGTCGATGGCGCTCGTGGAGGTGTCGAACTTCGAGAGGTCGACCGGGACCTCGACGGTCTGGACGTAGATGGGGTGCTTGTCGACGACCTCGACGAGCGCCCACTCGTTGCCGAACCCGTTTCCCAGCTCCCTCGGCGCCCGCGTACCTTCCGGGAGCGTCATCGTGTGGGTGACATCCCAGTGGTCGTCGTCGACGAGCTTCGCGGTGCTGATGACAGGGACCGTCACCGTGGTGGTGGACGGAGCGCCGCCGTATTGAACGCCCTGGTAGCTGAGCACCGCGACCACCGCCATCGCGACGGCCAGGATCCCGCCGGCGAGCACCAGCTGTCCTCTGCGTCCCCACCTGAGCAGGCGGACGCCGCCGACCACGGCGCCGATGGCTGCCGCGACGCCGAGCAGGATCAGGAGCGACCACCACAGGACTGCCCGGTTGACCAGCATCGTCGGGACCACGACGACGAGGATCAGGGCCGCGATCGCCGTGCTGGCGATACCGGCTGTCGTGCCCTGTCTGGTCATGGGTGCCTCCGGTGCTGCTGGAACCTATCCACGCTGGCACCGAAGTAAAGGACCGGCAATAGCCCGTACGACCCACTCACCCGCACGGTAGGCGGAACGTACGGATACGCCCCGCGAGAGGGTTCTCGCGGGGCGCAAAGTCGTCCACGGGGGACGTTGTGTTCTGGACCGGTGGCTCAGACGTGCAGGGCCGGGCGGGTGCCGGAGTAGCACGGGTGGGTCTCGGGGCTCGTGTACGGCGCCTCGTCGAACGTGACCGTGTACGAGCCGCCGGCGCCCCACGAGGCGTTGTACCGGCGGGGGAGGGGTCCTCACGCCCCGCGCTCAGGTTCGGCCATGACGACTCGAGGACCTAGGCACGTGGTCGGCCCGGATAGGTAGACGTGCTGCCTCGTCAGGTGGTGGTCGTTGGCGCCATCACCCCTGCGGCGGAACGTCCGAGAGCCTCGCGTCCTCAGCGGCCGTTCAGCCGGAACCTGGGCGACCAGGCCAGCTTGGTGCTGGTGTTACCGGGGTAGTGCAGACGGAACACGTATTGGTTCTTGCCGAGGACGCGGCCCGTGTGCCAGGACACCCGGCCACGGCGGTGGTGCGCTTGGTCTCTTCGAAATCTCTCCAGGAGCCGTTCAGGCGAATCCACAGCTGGACACGCTGGTGCGCGTACGGCTTGCCGGCGCGGGCGAGGCGGCCGGCGAATCTCCAGCCCGTGCTGCCGTAGGGGGCCTTGGTCACGGTCAGACGCGAGGCCGCGCGGGGCTTGAGGGTGTACTTGAGGGAGCCCTGCGTGACGCCATCGGCGATGTTGGCGCCGTCGGCGTCGTACTGCTCCCAGTACACGTCGACGTCGTACGTCCCCCTCAGGCCGCGGCCGTAGTCGTTGCAGACTCGGAAGTTGAACGACTTGGACGCAGCGGTTCCGTCGTAGATGTCGAAGCTGTACAGCTCCGCACCGGCCGCGATCTCGACCGCCGCACGCCAGTGACCATTCCAGGTACCGCTGTCGGACGCGTCGTACTGCGGGCCGACCTCGACTGTCGTCTTGAAGCAGCGGACGCGGTACCCGGACTCGTTGCGGGTGGTGGCCGTGACGGCGTCGCCGGTGGTACCGGTCTTGGCGACGGGCACTGCGGCAGCTGTCGTGACAGCGCCGTGCGCTGACGCGGTAGTCAGGATGCCGCTGAGAAGCGCGGTGACCAGGCCCATGAGCATGGCTGGCATGAGGCGCCTGGTGAAGGCGCTGCGGCCCGAGAAGTGTGTAGGCATGCGGATGTGTCCCCTGTGAGAAGCCGTACGGCGGTGGCAGTCTCTCAAGCTCACCCGGCGTTTCGGCATCATTCGGTGAATGCGGCGCTCGTCACAGCCGAGCTGTCCCCAGCCCCTGACCTCAGCCCGCCACCACTGCTTGGCCGTCTTGACAGCCTCGGTCTCGAACCGCTTCGCCCGCGCCATCCAGGTGGCCTTGGCGGCCTCGGCTTTCTCCAGGTGGGCCTAGGTTTCGTGACCTGCGCGATCATTTTCGTCACCTGGGTGCCCCCCAGAGGGAGCCCCGGCCAGCCCCGGTGCTTCGACCTGGACCTGGGGGGCGCATCATCGAAGCGACGGGTTGATCGGCGACCTGGCGGACCGGAAGCGCTACTGCGGAGCCCGGCCATCCCGGTGCGGTCGAGGTCGACCTGACTGCCCTGCCCACGGAGGTGCCGTGACGACCGGACCACCGATGAGCACGCAGGCCGACGTCGATGTCTACCTCGACGTGGACGGGGTGCTGAACGCGGTGTGGGCCGGGTCCACCGCCCCGAACTGGGGTTGGGTCGACGTGTCGCTGTGTACCGAGCGCATCCTCGGCTTCCCGATCACGTGGAGCGCCCAGCTCATCGATCGGCTCAACGCTCTCGCGGAGCGCCCGCATGTCCACTTCCACTGGCTGACCACGTGGTTTTTCGACGCACCCAACGTGCTCTGCGACCGGATCGGCCTGAAGGGCCAGGGCTGGCCGGTGCTCGGCGCAGAGGACTTCGGTTCGCCCCGCGCCTTGGCGGAGTGGTGGAAGTTGTCCGCGGCCCGGGCGGCCGCCGATGGCTCCGGTCGCCGGGTGCTGTGGATTGACGATGACTTGCTGGACCGCCCGGCGCTGGAGTGGGCAGAGACGCTGGGGGACCGGATCATGCTGGTCCTGCCATCGACTCGAGTCGGCATCACCACGGACATGATGACCGCGATTGAGGAGTGGGTCGGATGACTCTGGAATAGGTCATCGACCCACCATCGTTGCCCGGCTGTTCAGCCGGCGTCGACCGAACTCCCCACTGGAAAGGCTCACCGACCGCAAGCATCAGATCCTCGGCCTGATGGCGGAGGACCGCTCCAACGCCGTCATCGCAGCACGCCTCGAGGTCAGGGAACGCACCGTCGAGGCGGCATCCGCCCAAGTCTTCCGCAAACTCGACCTCGAACCCGACCGCGACTGCAACCGTCGAGTGCTCGCGCTGTTGTCGCTTCTGCGAAGCTGATCCGGCCGGCACCGTTGGGTTGCGCCATCGCGCGACACCGGTGCCGCAAGATCTTCGCCCGTGTTCGGCCAATAGGGCAGGAGATCGAGTCCAGATCGGTTCCATCCGTAGCGAGACGACGTGTGGTCCGGACCCACGTGTCACACAAGGAAGATTTCCGGCGCGCGAGGACCTGAACGCTCACGGCAACAGTGCCCCACCACCGGTCGTCGCTCTGCACGGTTCGGGAGGGTGTAGGTCGCGGTCAAGGAGGGTCGTGTCGGCCACGACGGCGGGCCCAGGCACTTCCAGTCATAGGCGTTCTGAGGCACTTCGAGGCCTTGCTCGTTCGAGCCGGCGACCTTGCGCACATGGCTGATAAGCGCTAAGCACGCAGTGCCTGGCGAGTTGATCCCTGAGTCAGGTCCGGAAGCCGCGAGTCAGCGGCACTGCTGATCCTGCGGCTTCGGTCTGGCGCGCACGAACTTCTTGTCCGTGCAGCTCGAACAGTGGCCGACTACTGGGCGACGAGTGCCGACCGCTCGGCAATCCCCAGCGGCTGGCGGGCGAATGCGTTCCCCGCGTCCACCTCGTAGCAGAGGTTGCGGCTCGAGTCACCGAGTGTGTCGTCGACGTACGACTGCACGTCGGCGACGCTGTTCGACTCCCACAGGCAGGTCGCGCCCGACCCGTCCCGCGCCGGGTAGAACTGCAGGCCCGTGGTGCCGTCCGGGGCTCCCTCGTTCTTGATGAGCTTCTCGCCGCGGGAGAACGCCTCGGGGGGATTGAGGAATGTGTGCTGAACGACGACGTACATGGCCTGCTCCTTCTTCTCGACCGGCTGTTGGACGTCACGACCATACGAACGTGCAGCGCCACCGATCATCGACGGAACTGACCAACTTGCGATGCCCGACGATGGTGAGAATTCAGTAGTTGCGTCAGGGCAGGCGGTGTTCGAATGCGTATGCCGCCGCCGCCGTTCTCGTGGACACCCCGAGCTTGCCGAAGATGTTCTGCACATGGCGTGCCACCGTGTGCTCGCTGATGACCAGTGCGGCCGCGATCTCGCCGTTCGACCGCCCGGACGCCACTAACCGGAGCACGTCGATCTCGCGAGCTGTGAGCCCATGGTCCGTGGGGTCTCGCCCAAGCAGCCCATCGACCCGCGCCTGATCCGGCCCGGCGCCAAGCTGACCGAACGCTGCCCGAGCGGTGTCGAGCTCGAGCTCGGCAGTGTCGTGATCGCCCAGCGCTCGGCAGGCCAGGCCGATCAGAACCCGGGCTCGGGCTGCCTCATAGGGGACCCCCAGACGCTGCCACGCCTCCATCCCGGGTCTCAGTGCGATCAACGCTTGCCGCGGCTCCTCGCGCGCCACCAGGAGCGCACCCTTGGCATATCCCGCCATCGCCGCGACGGCGCCACCGACCGTGGACGCGATCACAGCGAGTTCGTCGACCGCGGCCCGGGCCCGATCGTACTCGCCGACTGCGAGGGTGATCTCCACATAGGCGGGCAGCAGGCGGGCGCGACGCAGCGTCTGCGTCGACTCCCCGGTCGCCCGCCGGATCGCGGCAGCAGCGGAATCACGCTTGCCCTGCATCAGGCGCAGCAGGGCAAGGCCGGGCTGCGGGTTCGAATCCGAACGCGTTCGCCTCGCGGAAGGACTTCTCGGCCGCGGTGTAATCGCCCGCGAGGCGATGCAACTCGCCCTGCACGTAGGCCGCCTTGCCGCGAACAAGCTGGTTGAGCTGGCCCGCGGTGTGCGTGGCGGCGGCCCGCGCGCTCTCCTCATGGGCAATCGCCCAGGAACCGCTCAGGTGATGCAGTTCAGCCCGGTGCACCAAACAGAAACCGAAGTGCTCCTCCATCTCCGGCTGACCTTCGCACCATCGGGTCAGCGCCTCGGTCCACTCGCGGGCGTGGTCCAAGGCGTACCCGTCAACGCAATACGCGATCGTGTTGCAGTAGACGATCCCGGTAACCACGGGCGACAACTGGCCCTCGATGGCGACGACGAACATCTCATCGACCAGTCGCAGCCCGTCCGCGACCCGGCCCATGTTGATCAGGGCCCGGCCCTGATCACCGAGGGCGAGCCAGAGCAAGTCGGCGTCGTCGAAGCGGCGGGCGATGTCTGCGGCCTCGCCTGCCGTCGCGTAGCCCGACTCGTAGTCCCCGTTCCCCATCTGCCGCAACCAGGCCGGGATGAGCAGCCAGCCCCGCTCGGCGCCGTCCTCACCGGATTCCTCGAACAGTCGCTGCGCACGAGCGAACCAACCGCCTGCGGGCACGGACTGACCTCGGAACAACAGGCTGTGGCCGATCCAGAACGCGACCCGGACCGCCGGCAGCACGTTGCCCGCCTCGAGGTGCGCCCGGCATGCCCGTTCGAGGGCGGACACGTAGGTATCCGCGTCGCCCACCATGTACGCCGACCGACCCAGCGCCTCGAGATCCCGCGCGGATAGAGCGGTCGCGCGATCAGCCTCACACAGCGCCACAAACGCCTCGCGCCAGGCCGCCCGCACGAAGGCATCCCGCCCGCGATCGAGGACTGCGACGGTGTCCGTCACCGGCTCAGCGTAGCGCCGGAGCACCGCACGCCCGGTCGCCGGGCGCGAGTGGAGAGTTTGGCCGGACGATCCCCACCCGCGCTTGGTTGCCAACACCCGCCGTCCGAGGCTTCCGGATCACGGCACTACCCACGCTGTTCGCATCGACAACCTGGAGCGCGGGCCGACACCAGGGTCCCGGCGGCGGAATGCCGTGAGTGCCTCGATGGCTGCCAACAGCCCGATTGTCGCGTCGATCTGGGCGGAATGCCCGTCCCGACCGGATCTCGGTGTGCGGACGGCTGGGAGTGCCGTGGCCACATCCACCGGATGTGGCTCAGCCAGCCGTGGCGAGTAGCCGGTCGAGGCTGCGGCGTACGCAGCCGGGATCCTCGAGCCAGGGAAAGTGACCGTTGCCCGGGAGGACGTCCACGGGCGCGCCCATAAGCTCGGCGGTGTCCGTGCTCGCGGTCACCGGCAGGGGATCTAGTGCGCCGTGCACGAACCGGGTAGGTACGGTGCAGTCCCGGAGCAGTTCGGCGAGAGCCGGGAGCTCTGCGCGGATCGAGGCCCAGCTCTCGTCGCTCGGGGCGTGGCCGGTCTGCGGGATCGGCTGCGCCACCTCCAGGCTCGAGAAGTATCCCGGCCAGGCGATCGCCATGGCCTCGAGGTGTTCGTCGTGTCAGCGCGCGAGTCGCCTCGATGGCGTCGAGTTCCTTCAACCTGGCGAGGGTGGCCTTCGGGAGGCGGCGCTGCAACTCGGCCTGGAAGGCGGCCAGTCCTCCGTCGCCGACCCCGCCCAGTGGATCCACGACAAGGGCGGCCCCGACGCGCATGGGCGTCACCGCAAGAGGTGAAGCAACAAGTGGCCGCCCCAGGAGTGGCCGATAATCACCGGCGACTCCCAGCCGAGGGTGTCGAGGACCTCGATGACGTCTTCGCGCAGCGTGGGCACGTCGAACGGTCCCGCCAGCGTCGACGGTGCTACCCCACGCTGTTGGAACGACTGCCACCTGATAAGCGTCCAGTTCCGGCAGCAGGCTCTGCATGTAGTCGGTCATGCCCGGTCCGCCGTGCAAGAGCAGCACCGCGGGGCCGGACCCCGTGACCCAGCCAGCGAGCCCGTTCGGAGTGGTGAAGGTACGCCTCACGGCTGGAACCCTAGGGCGACTGACGCACCCGGTGTCACTGAGCCCGAGGCGTCGATTGGGCCGCCGGATCACACGAGCCATCCGCTCATCGGCTACTTGTTTCATTGCGCGTAGGACCGGTGTCTGGCAAGGCTCGGTCCAGGCGCCCGGGCTGTCGCTCTCACATCGGCTGCCCACGCTGAGTCGTGTGGCTCTCTCATGGCCTGCGCGGACTGGGCGTCGCCAGGGCCAGGAGAGGCTCAAGAAGGGTTTGTCGCACTCGAAGCAGCGTTGCCCTCCCGGCTCGCGAACCAGAACTGGATCGAGCATCGGAGGACACCGTGGGCTCAGCGTCAAAGGGGTCAGGTCGCGTGGTCATCGGATGGACCCGCACAAACGCTCGGCGACCATCGAGGTGATGACCGCCGACGAGGTCACCGTCGGGCGCGGCCGGTTCGGCACCGACCGTGATGGCTACACCACGATGGTGCGCTACGCCCAGCAGTGGCCGGACCGGGTCTGGGCCATTGAGGGCTGCGCCGCGCACCCAGCTACCTGGAACCATCACCGACTGGTGCATCCTCTGCAGCCACAATTGACCCCACCAGGCACCCTCGCCGGCACGACGATTAGCGACCACCTCGCCCTCGCGTGGCCTGCAAGTGACTCCGGAAACGACTTCGCCATCGACGACATCTCGATGGTGCAGGTCCCCTGACACACCGCATCGCAGCAGCCCGTCCCGCTTCGGCGGGGCGGGCTGTTCTCATGCCCGCCCGGATCGAGCAGTGTCGTTCGCCGACAAGTCGGGTTCGCTAAACCTGAAACTCTCTCCCACCGAGAGGCCGGGTCCTGTCATCGGCCAGATCCGGGTGAGAGGGACGGACACACGGCAGCACGCGGAAATGGCCCTCGCGGGCCTGCCCGAGCCGCACGTCCAGCCGCTACGTTGGCAACGTGCTTCTCGCCGTCGAGCGGGTCGCCGTTCTTCGACACGTCGACATGTTCAGCCACACACCCGGACGTGTGCTGGCAGGAATGGCCCATGTCCTCGAGGAGGTCGACTTTCCCGTCGATGCGCCACTGATGGAAGCGGGTGCGCTGGAGGATTGGCTGTTCGTCGTGGTCGAGGGCGAGGTCGCGGTGGTCCGGGACGACCGCTGGGTCCGCATGGGCCCGGGCAGCACGGTCGGTGAGATGGAGGTTCTCGACCCGCAGCCGAGGTCGGCCACCATCACGGCGCTCACACCGGTGCGGGCGTTGCGGCTGAGCAAGGCAGCTTTCGACGAGGCCATGAGGCTGAGTCCGGAGATCGCGCGGGGAGTGATCGTCGAGCTGGTCCGGCGGCTCCGTGAGACGCACGAATCCCGGTCGGACCAGTGAGATCCCGCCTTCTCCTGCTCGGGGGGCAGACGATCGTACTGGGCCTGACCATGGCTTTCCTGGTCGTACCTGCGAGTGCTCTGTTCCTGGACCAGTATGGCGCGGAAGCGCTTCCCTACGTGTATCTCGCCGTTGCGGTGACGGGGGTCGCCGTGTCGTCGGCCATGTCTCGTGCCCAGGGTCGGCTCTCCCTCGCCGGAGTTGCGGTTTGGGTCGTGGGGACCTACCTCGTCGCCGTTGCAACCGGCTGGCTCGTCCTGGTCGGGCTGGACGGGCTGTGGATCACGTTCCCCCTCCTGGTGCTGTTCCCGTTGTCGATCCCGATCGGGTTCGTTCTGGTGGGCTCGCAGGCCGGCCGCCTGCTCGACGTACGCCAGATGAAGGCGCACTTCCCGAGGGTCGCGGCGGGCTTCTCGGTCGGATTCGCACTCGGTGGCTTCACGGCAGCAGCGTTGGTCTCCCAGATCGGCGGGCCACGCGACCTCCTCGCCGTCGACGTTGTGGCCGCGGGGATCATGCTCGTTCTCGTCGTCGTGACCTCGCGGCAGTTCCCCGACGAGCTTCGCGCGCGCCCTGATCGCCCCGCCGGGGGTGTCCCGTCCTCGCGCTCCGACAGTGGGCGCCCCACGTGGCGGTCGCTCCTGGCGATTCGACTCGTGGCGCTGATTTTGGGCTACCAGCTGTTGTCGGCCGCCGTGACCTTGTTGCTCGACTTCATGGTCTGGGAACGCGCCGCCGATCGTTACCCCGACCCGATCTCTCTTGCACAGTTCCAGGGAGTCTTCGGGGCCGTGATGAACGTGGTCAGCGTGCTCTTCGTCGTGGCGCTTGGTGGATGGCTGCTGACACGCTTCGGCATCGGCTTCGGACTGGCCGCCAACCCGCTCGGCGTGCTGCTTCTGCTCTGCGCAACGAGTGTCGTCGGATACGTTGTCGGGCCGGCCTCGTCGCTGTTCTTCGCTCTGGTCTGCGTCCAAGCGGTCACCGACATCTCGCTCACAGATGCCACGACTCGCACCTCCATCAACGCGACGTACCAGGCACTTCAGCCGGAAGCACGTGTGCGCGCCCAGACCATGGTCGAGGGAGCCGGCGTGCCGCTTGCGCTCGGGTTCGTGGGCCTCCTGCTGATCTGTTTCAACCTGACCGGTCTCGACATCACCGCGGTCGTCGTGGCCACGCTGCTGCTCACGGCTCTATGGCTGGCGTCAGCATTCCTGGCGTTCCGTGAGTACGGCGTCAATCTCCGCGGCGTGCTCGCGAAGAGAGCCTGGGACCCGGTCGCGTTGCGCCTCGACGACGAGGCGTCGAACGCCGCCGTCAACCAGCTCCTCGACAGCCCCGATCCGCGCGACGTGCACGCCGCCCTCGATGCCCTCGTCGACGCCGGGCGGGACGTCACCGTGCACGTACTCGCGCTGCTGGCACATCCAGAGGCCGCACGCCGAAAGCTGGGTCTCGAGATCGCCGTCGAGTCCGAGCTGCTGCGTTTGCCGGCCGTGACCGTCCCGGTACAGGGGATGCTCGCCGATCCCGACCCGGACGTGGCACTCTGGGCGGCCGCATCGTTGGTCCGGCTCGACATCCGCCAGCCTCAGCGAGTGGCGGGTCGTTCGGTGTGGTTGGCCGCCCTCGCGACGGAGGACGCGGTGGTGATCGACAGGGCCATGCGGGCGGCCGGTGCGTTCCCGCACAGGTTCTTCGTGCCCTATCTCGTGGGCCTCGCGTCGTCGGGGCGTGCATCTGGCGAGGTCCTCGACGCGATGGGGCAAACTGCGACCACCTCGCACCAAAGGTGCAGGGGCTGCTCGCCGACAAGTCCGTTCCCAGGGAGACAAGAGAACGGGTCGTGCACTTCCTCGGCATGGCCGTCACGCCCGCTGCACGAGATCTCCTGGTCGCGCACCTCGACGACGGTGACCCGGCCATCGTCGAGGCGGCCGGGCTGTGTCTGGTCGCGGTGGGGCACAGCGAGACCCCGGAGGGGCTCGCGCTCGGGGACAGGCTGGTCGTCGTCGCGGAACGCGTCAATCGAAGCCTGTCGATCCTGCTCCTGCTTGACGATCGGCTCGACCTCGACCCCCTGCGATATGCGCTGCGCGACGAGATCGCCGCAGCTGCCCGCCGGGTTGAGGTGCTCCTGGAGCTGGTCCACGACTCCCGCGCGATTGGGTCAGCGGTCTCCAGCCTGGACTCGGCGGTGGTACGAGATCGCCACACCGCCCTCGAGATGCTCGAAGTCACGGTCGGGCGATCCTCCGGGAGGTTGGCGCTCGGACTCATCGACCCGACCCTTGATGATCAGACCCGCCACCGGATGTTGGCCCAACACAGCGCATGGGAGCCCAGGATCCTGGGCGAGTGGCTCCAGGAGCTGGTCATGGACTCGGGGGGGTACTGGCGCGATCCGTGGCTGCGCGCGTGCGCGATGTACGCCCTGCCGGGAGAACTGCCTGCCCCAAAGGCGGTCACACTTGTCAGCCCGTTCCTAAACGATCCCGACGTGGACGTCGCAGAGACAGCCCGTTGGGTGACCGAGAGGTGGGTCGCGCCCGATCGGGTGCCGCTCGCCTCGCCGTCTACCACCTGAACACGTCGGTCAAGCCGAGGCCGTAGGACTCGTAGTCGTGTCCGGGCGCAGATGGGTCAGGCCAGGAAGCCCCCACAGGTCTACAGCGAGCCAGATCATTGCGAGGACCCAGACGAATTCCAGCCACGGTCAGAACGCGAGCGGCCCCTGTCGATTACCTTCAGGCGTACGATCTGCGCAACCCCCCACGAAAACGCCGAAAGCGGGGCGCAAAACCGCAGGTCAGCGCGCATACATCAGATGC
>CAWJNT010000005.1:0-1205465 GCA_963844305.1 uncultured Actinomycetota bacterium | reverse complement strand
TTCGTTATCCGATTACCCCCGGGCGCCCCTTTCGCGGCTATTAGACGATTCCGTTAGGTCCGGTGTCTGGCCAGACTCGGTCCAGGTGCTCGGCGGGAGGCTCTGGCTACGGGATCGGGACCCACCTGGCCAGTTCGGCCCGACGCAGCGAGAACGCGGTCAGGTTCCCGGCAGCGGCGGCGCCACGAGCCGGACCGTCTTGCCCTCGGGCTCCCTGGCTGTCCTGGTCGCCTTCCACGTTCGGTTCCGGCGGGTCGATCGGGCACCAGGGTTGCGGTCCGTCCAGCGCCTCGTTCCAGTGCGACTGCCACATGAAGCACTGCCGGAACCCCGGTGGGATGTCGTCCTGTGAGCGGATCGACGCATCGCCGTCGGTGGGCGCCGGGACGTGGACGGACACCTCGGTGGGAGTCCCGTACCGGTCGGTGTCGACCGGGATCGCGTTCCCGGCGGACGAGGACCCGACGATGGCCACCACGGCCAGCGTGGCAGCGGCACCTGCGGCGGCCGAGGACCACCACCAGCGCGAGGACTCCGCGCTGAGGGAGTACCTGGTGAGCGAGTTGCGGTTGTTCATGACGTTCTCCTGGGGACTTGCCGGGACCCTCGTGCCCCGGACCTGCTCCCGTTCTGACAGCCGCCGGTACCGACCCCGCGCCCGACCGGTACCGATCCGGTACATACGCGATTGACGGCCCCCTGAGGCGGCGAGGACATTCGAAACGTGGGTATATCGGTCCTGGGACCGCTCACGCTCGACGACTCGGCGATCCGCCTGAGCCCCCGCGAAACGCTCGTCCTCGCCGCCCTCACCGCGGCCGGGGACGAGTCGCTCAGCGCGGACCAGCTCAGCGAGGTGGTCTGGGGTGGACACGCCCCCGGCGTCCTGGCACAAGAACCTGCAGACCTGTGTCGTCCGGCTCCGCAAGGTCCTCGGCCCGGACGCCATCGAAACCACGGGAACGGGTACCGGCTCACCCTGCCCACCGATGCCGTCGACGCCCGCCAGTTCGAGGCACTCGCCAGCCGCGGCCACGAGCTCCTCGAGCTCGGCGAGCCCGACCGGTCCGCCTACGCCCTGAGCCAGGCACTCGCCCTGTGGCGGGGACGTCCGTTCACCGAGCTCGAGGAGTGGGAGCCCGGGTCCCTGGAAGCCGCCCGCCTCGGCGAGCTCCGTCTCGACGCCCAGGAGTGGTGGCTCGAGGCCAGCATCCAGGCCGGCCACCACCGCGAGGTCCTCACCGAGGCCCAGGCGCTCGCCAACGCCGCCCCGTTGCGCGAACGCCGGTGGGAGCTGCTCGCACTCGCCCAGTACCGCGCGGGCCGGCAAGGAGAAGCGCTGCGCACCATCGCCCAGGTACGGCGCCGCCTCGTCGACGAGCTCGGCATCGACCTCGGCTCCGGCCTCGAGCAGCTCGAAGCCGCCATCCTCCGCCAGGACCCCACCCTCGACCTCGCCTCGGTGACGAAGCGTGTCAGCGACACCTGCCCCTACCTCGGGCTGATGCCCTACGACGTCGACGACACCGAGAGCTTCTTCGGACGCGACCGCGACATCCGCGCCTGCCTCGACCGCCTCGAGCACGAGGGCGTCCTCGCCGTTCTCGGCCCCTCCGGCTCCGGGAAGTCATCCCTCGTTCGCGCCGGCATCGTTGCCGCGCTGCGCCGGGAAGGGCAGCACAGCGACGTGATCACCCCCGGCCGGCACCCCGTCGGCTCGCTGCCACCGCCCAGAGCCAGCGGCAAGCCCCGCCCCCTCGTGGTCGACCAGGCCGAAGAGCTCTTCTCCCTGTGCGACGACCACGCGGAACGGGAGCGGTTCGCCCAGCTGCTCGCCGACCACGCCGCAGCGGCGCCCCTGGTGCTCGTGCTCCGGGCCGACCGGATGGGCGACGTCTCCGCCCAGCCGCAGCTCGCGCGCCTGGTCGAACGCGGCCTGTACGTCCTCGCCGCCATGACCCCCGACGAGCTGCGCGAAGCCATCGAAGGCCCCGCCCGACAGGCCGGGCTCATCATCGAACCCGGCCTGGTCGACCTCCTCGTCCGCGAGGTCGAGAACGAGCCCGGCGCCCTCCCCCTGCTCTCCCACGCCCTCCGCGAGACCTGGCTCCGCCGCGAAGGACGCACCCTGACCGTCGCCGGCTACCAGGCCTCCGGCGGGATCCGGGGCGCGGTCGCCCAGTCCGCCGAGCAGCTGTACGGCGACCTCGAGCCCGGACAGCGCAAGGCGCTGCACGACCTGCTCCTCCGGCTCGTCTCCCCCGGACAGCAGGGCGAGCCCGTCCGCGCCCGCGTCCCCCGCCGACAGGTCGTCGCCGCACCCGGACAGGACCAGCTCGTCGACCGGCTCGTGCAGACCCGGCTGGTCACCAGCGACGACGGAGTCCTCGAGATCGCGCACGAGGCACTCGCCCGCGCCTGGCCGCGGCTCCGCGGCTGGCTCGAGGACGACATCGAGGGCCAACGGATCCTCCACCACCTCAGTGCGACCGCCGGCACCTGGGACGACCTCGGCCGGCCGGCCAGCGAGCTCTACCGCGGCATCCGCCTCGCCCAGGCCCTCGAGTGGCGCGACCGCCCCCACCCCGACGCTCAACCAGACCGAGACCGCGTTCCTGGACGCCTCCGCCGAGCTCGCCGACGCAGAGCAGGCCGCCGCGGCCGAGCAGGCCCGCCGGCAGACCCGGCTCATCCGCCGCCTGAGGGTCGTCCTCGCCGGCGCCTGCGCGCTCCTCCTCATCGCCCTCGCCGCCGGCGGGATCGCTGCCGTGCAGTCAAACCGCGCCGGAGCCAACGCGGCGGAAGCTCGCGATGCCGCGGAGACCGCCCGCCAAGCCGCCGTCTCCGCGGACGCGCGGCGGGTCGGAGCCCGGTCCCAGCTCACCGACGACATCAGCCTCTCGCTGCTGCTCGCGGCCGCGGGCGCGCGGCTGGAGGACTCGCCGGAGACGCGCGCCAACCTGCTCACCGCGCTGGCCAAACGTCCCACGCTGGTCCGGTCGGCGCCGCCCGGCGGCGGCTACCTGGAGGTCATGGATGTCAGCCGCGACGGCCGCTGGATCGCCTCCTCTGACGACCGGAACCGGATGCACCTCTACGACACCGCCACCAACCGGCTGCTGCGCAGCTACGACGCGGGCCGGCCCCCCGAGGACGGGCAGGCGTTCATCAGCGGGGCGTTCAGCCCCGACAGCACGCAGCTCGCCGTGACCCCGCAGGTCGTGAAGTCCACCGAGCCGGTGCGCCTGCTGGACCCGGACACCATGCAGCCGACGACGAAGCTCGCCTTTCCCGGCCGCAAACCGGCCGTCGGGGTCGATGTCCAGTTCAGCGCCGACGGACGCTATCTCGCCGCCACCCTGAGCACGGGCCCGGGCACCGGGACGGCGGCCTTCGCGGTGGTCTGGGACCTGCGTTCCCCGTCCACGCCACCCGTGCGGATCCCGATCGGCAAGGCCCGCCAGGGGCTGGCGCTCAGCCCGGACGGCCAGACCGTGTACACCGGCTACCCGCTGACGGCGCACGACGTGCCATCGGGGACGCGGATCTGGCGCCACCCTGAGGTGAACGCGTTCACCCTCAACCTGAACTCGCAGGGGACCCTGCTCGCACGCGACGACTACGAGAGCCTCAACGACGCGTTCCTGGTGGACCCGGCCACCGGCGAGACGGTCCACACGCTGCGTGGACACCAGGACTACGTGATGGACATCCGGTTCTCACCTGACGGCTCGCTCGTGGGGACTGCCTCCTACGACGGCGAGATCATCGTCTGGGACAGCTCCACCGGCCGGCCACAGGACCGATGGCACACCTTCGACCCGTGGGGCGTCGGCTTCAGCCCGGACAACGACCTGGTCTACGGCGGCGGCGAGGCCTCGATGCTACGCACCTGGGACCGCGGCGCCGAGGAGACCTACCTGCAGCGGACGACGCAGGTCGAGGACAGCACGGTGTTCGCGCACGCCGACTTCTCCCCGGACGGGCAGCGGGTGGCCTATCAGTGGGTTGACGACGCGAACACCGGCTGGGTCAGGTTCGTCGACACCGCCACCGGAGCGGCGACAACTCCCACGGCGCTCCCGACGCAGTTCCTCCCCTGGTCCACCAGCACGTGGCACCCCGTCGACGGGCAGTACCTCGGCTGGTGCACCATCAATGACGGGATGCCGTGCCAGGAGCCCGGTGTCGTGACCGTCCTCGATTCCACCACGGGCGAAGTCGTCAGCGACAAGGAACTGTTCGACAAGGACATCCACTCTGTGGCGTACGTCGACGGAGACCGCAGTCTGCTCGTGGGCGACGACGAAGAGCGGACTCACAATCCTGGACGCCGAGTCCCTGCTTCCCGAGGGCGACGGCTTCGAGTTTGCCGCGGACTTCTCCATCCCGATCGGGGACGGGAGCACCGCGATGGTCGGCGACGACTCCCTCGACGGTCGCTCCGAGCACTGGCGAGTGATCGACGTACGCACCGGCGACGTCCGGTCCGAGGGGGACCTGGACCTGAGGGTGTTCGCCTCGGGCGCCTCTCCGGACGGCTCGACAGTCGCGGTGGCGGGGGACACCGGCCAGATCGTCACCATCGACATCTCGACCGGAGCCCACCAGCGGCGATCCGTCGGTCTCGGCGCCGAGGTGCGGTGGCTCAACTACTCAGACGACGGGGAGCTGCTGGTCTCGGCCGCTGCAGACGGCGGAGTCAGCCTGTGGGACGCCACGACGCTGGACCTGCTGGGCACCGTGTACCCACCCCATCATGGAGACCCGGTCCCGGCCGGAGCGCAGTTCATCGGCGACACCCACGACGTGGCGATCGCGTCGTACGACGGTCGCGTCTACCGATGGGAGACCGACCTCGACCGGGCCCTCGACTTCGCCTGCCAGATGGCCGGCCGGAACATGACCGAGGAGGAGTGGGAAGCGTTCCTACCCGCCCAGCCCTACCAGTCCGTGTGCCCAGACGAATGAGAGGCTCCGCAGTCCGGCATCGACGTTGGGCTGACGCAGAGAAACTGCCGTTCTGCGTGATGAACATCCGGTCGAGGCGACTGGTGCGCTGGACCCACACAGGAAGAATGAGGTATCGCCGGTCTTCGAGCGGGCCAATGGCGCGATCGACGCCGGGGTCGACCTCCGGGTGATCAGCGGGTCGTTGGCAATGGGTCCGATCCGGTGCTTAGTGAAGACTCGCCTCGGGGAGTCGAAGGTGTAGTCGATGACGACCGTCTTGCCGCCGCCGCACGCCCGGTAGTGCCGTGAATGCCTCGCCCCGCGCGCCGGCGGAGTCGAAGATGGCTTGCACCCGGGCCTGGGTCATTCCCGGTGCACCTGTCGGTACTCGCCGCGGCTCACGCATGGGCGGTCGTCGGAGGTATCCGCGCCCGCCGGAGTGGCGGCGGCCATGACGGCCGCCAGCGTGGCGAGAGCGGTCAGGATCATGGCCGCGAATCGCGCGGGGGCGGGAGCGAAGACGGTCATCATGGGCCGATCCTTCGGGCTTGGTCAGTAGGAGTACGGCGTGCTCCACGAACCCTTGTAGTCGACCCGGAAGTTCGTGCGGTACTCCTGCGAGTAGTCCGCGCTGTAGTGGTAGTTGTCGAAGTTGAGCCAGACCGTGTTGTACGCCGGTGCGGGCCTGCCGTTCCTGAGGCACTGACGGTAGTCAACGTCGATTGCGGCGGTGCCGTCGCTGTAGTAGGAGCGGTTGGTCACCTTGCCGTAGATGCCAGTGATCTGCTTGACCTTGGCCCGCGACATCGTGTCGTTGTCCTTGATCTTGCGCCACTCGTTGAGGGTCATGCACTTCGGCGAACCCGCGTCGGCCTGCGCCGGAGCCGCGTTGAACGCGAGAGGCGCGGCCACAGCAGTGGCGGCGACGAGGCCGAGAATGATCTTGCGCATGTTGTCTCTTTCGTTGGTGGGTGGCGGATCTGCATATGAGGCAGCACGATGCTGCCGCGTGGTTTGGGGGCCCGACCCCCGGCGGACCGCTTAGCAAGCTGCTCCCGGGGCCGGGTGCTTCGGGGACGACGGCGGCGCATAAGCGTGAACGTCGATCCGTCACTAGGGTCGTTGACAGGGGGTGGCGGGACATCCGCCGATATGCGGGTTCACCTACCTTTTTCGTCAGCTGTCGGTGCAAACACCGGGGCGAAGACGTAGCCGCCGCTGCTGCCTCCGCACGGAGTCGTTCGGCTTCCGCGAGGTCGGGCAGACTGATGCTGAGCCGACCAGCGCGGTGACCGGATGCACGACAATCGATTCCACGGTGGCGTCCGTGTGCCGCGGTCGGTCAGCTGCTCGCGCAGGGAGGCCACGTCGGGGTCGGGTGTGTGCTGGACGGTGATGATCGGAAGAACTCCTGGTGAGGGTGCCGGTCAGGATGCGACGCAAGGCATTCAGAACCCTTTGGTTCTGCGTATTCCGTGCTGCCGGCGGTCTGGTCGGGCAGCCCCCGACCCGGGTAAAACGCCAGCGCCCGGGGCCGAGGGATGTCGCAGGGACGACACACGGACGAGGCGGTTGACCACCACGCCGTCCCACGTCCCTGATCCGCATCAAGGGTCGCGCCCAGCGAGCCCCGGGACACCCGCCGGGTGACGGGTTTGCATTTTCGGAACGTGGCCCCCGGGTGCGTCGCCACTCGTGATCTTGGTTGGTTCGAGCCGAACTGGGGCTGTTCTACGCCGGCTGGGCGTGGGACATCGACGAGGTGACCATTCCGCACGGAGAGGATGACGACATGCCGCTCAGCGACGGCGATCTGGAGAAGATCGCCAAGCGCGTGAACATGGTGCTGGGGGCCTACAACGCCGAGGGCGAGCTTCGGTACCGCAAGGAGAAGGACCCCGATCAGGGCAACGCCCGGCTCGCGCAGATCGAGACGACGGTGCGCAACCTAGCCGAGGACGTTGACAGGATCCTGAAGAAGCTCGACTGATGACGTGCACCCCCTACCCCGCCGCCCGCCCGCGGAATGCAGGACCAGCGTCGTCGGGGGGTAGCGAGACCGTGCGGTGCCACACCGTGTCCCGGGATCCCCGGTCGGCCCTTCGTTGGTAGCAGTCCTGTTGGCGGAAGAACGCATCTCATTGCGGCATGTGCGGACGGCCGGGTCCGACCTTGATGCCGGCCAGCCAGGACGCGGATGATGCGTAGATGGCCCCCGGGACAGAGCCGACAGCGCAGCCCGGAGAAGACTGGGTAGTGGTCGCATGTTTCGAGACTGCCCATCAGGCTGAGCACCTGTTCGTCAAGTGGGCCGAGGGTTTCGCAAGGACGTTCGCCGGGGCCTTGGGACTGCCGTGGTTGTAACGGAGAACAGCGACGGGTCGCTAGAACTCCGGCAATCTCGGGCAGTCACGGCCACCGGCTATGTCGGCACTCTGATCCACCTCTCCTTCTCGTGGATCATCGGCTTCGTGGGTCTGTCCTCCGCCGTGAAGGGCGTGAAGCACGGTGTGCACGCCAGCAGGATGCACAAGGGGACGTCGGGTCGGATGAACACTTGGCGCACCAGATCATCGCCGATGCCAGGCCACGCTCCTCGATCGTGCTCGTCCGGAGCAATGATCCCGAGACCAGGCAGACAGTCGCGGCGGCGGCACGGGTCACCGCGATCCGTTGCTGGGACGGCTCGCTCAGCGACTTTCTAGCCGCACTGGACCCCGGTCCATCCCACGACTGGGTTCGCAAGCTCTCGGCGAACCGCCCCGAGACACTGACGACGCAACGTCTTTGACCTGATTCACGGACATCCGCTCAGCGGCACGTGCGGGCGTTGGGAGTATGCGGTCGAGACCGGCGCGTTCACCGCCAACCCGCTCGGCCGGGTGAAGTGGAGCGGGCCAAGGACGTCCGAAGCCGTCGACCGGCGGGTGGTGGTCAACCCGGGCCAGGCTCGCTCGCTGATCGCGGCGGTCTGGGAGAACGACCCGGCGCTCGCCGCGTTCTTCGCCAGCATCTACTTCGCCGGGCTGCGACCGGCCGAGGCTCGCGACCTGGCCGAGGACGACCTGACCCTTCCGGAGACGGGTTGGGGAACGATCCTGCTGACCGGGTCGGCTCAGGCCTCCGGCTCGGCCTGGACCGACGACGGCCGGCAGGACGAGGAGCGGGCCCTCAAGCACCGGGCCGGCAGCGAGACGCGTCCGGTGCCGGCGCACCCCGAGCTGGTCGCCCACCTGCGCCGGCACCTGGAGCACTTCACCACCGGCGGGCGAGGGCGGCTCTTCGTGGCCCGGACCGGGCGGGCCGGCGTGCCGCTCGCCCCGCCCTACGTCAACCCGGTGGCCATGGGCTCGGTCTACCGGGCCTGGCACCGGGCCCGGGCCACCGCACTCACCGAGAAGCAGTTCGCCTCCATGCTGGCCCGCCGTCCCTACGACCTGCGCCATGCCTGCCTGTCGACCTGGCTGAACGCGGGAGTCCCGGCGGCCCAGGTGGCCGAGTGGGCCGGACACACGGTCGAGGTGCTGCACCGGGTGTACGCCAAGTGCGTGGACGGTGACGACGCCCTGGCTCGGCAACGGATCGAAGCAGCCCTCCGGCCCGAGGGCTGACCGAAACTTGGGCACGTATTCGGCACAGACGGCCGCCACGAACCGGATCTGGCCGATGTCACCCGGACTGCACGACAACGGCCCCCGACCGGCGTTTCCGCTGGTCAGGGGCCGTTTTACGCTGTCGTGGCAGGTGCAGGATTCGAACCTGCGTAGGCATACGCCGACGGATTTACAGTCCGCTCCCATTGGCCGCTCGGGCAACCTGCCGGGTGCGCGCCCCCGGTGTTGGCCGGTCGGGCAGCAAGGCGAAACAATAGCGCAGGCACGCCGACGACCAGAAAACGCCAGCAGGAGGACATGACATGGCCGACTCGAGCTTCGACATCGTGAGCAAGATCGATCGTCAGGAGGTCGACAACGCCCTGGGCCAGACCGCCCGCGAGATCGCCACGCGCTTCGACTTCAAGGGCACCGGCGCCACGATCGAGTGGCAGGGAGAGCACGCGATCGAGATCAGCGCCTCGGCCGACGACCGGGCGAACGCCGTCCTCGACGTGTTCAAGGGCAAGCTGGTCAAGCGCAACCAGAGCCTGAAGATCCTCGACGCCTCCGAGCCGCGTCCCTCGGGGCAGCAGAGCAAGATCGGGATCGCCCTCAAGGAGGGGATCACCTCCGAGGACGCCAAGAAGATCTCCAAGCTGATCCGCGACGAGGGCCCCAAGGGCGTGAAGGCCCAGATCCAGGGCGACGAGCTGCGGGTGTCGTCGAAGAAGCGCGACGACCTCCAGGCCGTCATCTCCCTGGTCAAGGGGCAGGACTACGACTTCGCGGTGCAGTTCACCAACTACCGCTGAGGCAGGACGCCCGAATTACCGCTGGCCGACCCATCCCGAGTTGCTCGGGCCGGCCAGCGGCGAATCCGGAACGGCGACGGTCAGGATCAGCCCGCCGCCATCGCCGGAACCACGGTGGCGCCGTTCGCCGGGGTGAGCCACACCTTGACGTCGTTGTCGAGCCCGATCGCACGCGCATGCGTGCGGGTCAGCTGGACAGTCACTTCGTCGCCCTCCTCGGTCATCACGGTCGCCCGGACCTCGAAGCCCACGCGCAGCAGCCGGGTCACATAGCCCGCCGACGCCCCGGCCAGGCCGGGCAGGGTCGAGATCTCGATGTCGTGCGGGCGCAGGTTGACCCCGTTGAGGCGGGTGACGTCACCGAGGAAGCCCATCACGAAGTCGCTCGCGGGCTCGTCGTACAGCTGCTCGGGACTACCGATCTGCTCCACCCGCCCCTCGTTGATCACCACGATCTCGTCGGCGACCTCGAGGGCCTCCTCCTGGTCGTGGGTCACGAACACGGTGGTCACGTGCACCTCGTCGTGCAGTCGCCGCAGCCACTCGCGCAGCTCCTTGCGGACCTTCGCGTCGAGCGCTCCGAACGGCTCGTCGAGCAGCAGCACCTTCGGCTCCACCGCCAGCGCCCGCGCCAGCGCCATGCGCTGCCGCTGGCCGCCGGACAGCTGGGACGGAAGCCGGTGGGCGAACTGCGACAGGTGCACGAGCTTGAGCAGCTCGTCGACCCGCTCGGCCACCTCGGCCTTCGACTTCTTGCGGATCTCCAGGCCGAACGCGACGTTCTTCGCCACGGTCATGTGCTTGAACACCGCGTAGTGCTGGAACACGAAGCCCACGTTGCGCTTCTGCGGCGGCATCTTCGTGGCGTTGACGCCCTCGATGGAGACGATGCCCTCGTCGGCCTTGTCGAGGCCGGCGATGATCCGCAGCAGGGTGGACTTGCCGCCACCCGACGGCCCCAGCAGGGCCGTCAGCTGGCCCTTCGGGATGGACACGGAGACGTCCTCGAGCGCGACGAAGTCTCCGAAGCGCTTGGTGACGCCGGAAACGTCGATGCTCATGTTGTTGACTCCTTGGGTCGCAGGAGCGAGACCACGACGATGCAGAGCACTGAGACGAACGCGAGGATGAACGACGTTGCGTACGCCGTCGACTGCTCGAAGTTCTGGTACTTCTGCTCGACCACGAGGGTCGCGGTCTGGGTCTCGCCGGTGAAGTTGCCGGACACGATCTTGACGGCCCCGAACTCACCCATGGACCGGGCGAGCGACAGGACCACGCCGTACACCACGGCCCACTTGATGCTGGGCAGGGTGATCCGCAGGAACGTCTGGCGCGCGCCGGCCCCGAGGCTGCGCGCTGCCTGCTCCTGGTCGTCCCCGATCTCCGAGAGGACCGGGACCACCTCGCGGATGACGAGGGGCAGGGCCACGAAACAGGTGGCCATGATCATGCCGGGGGTGCTGAAGATGACCTGGTAGCCCCAGCTCTCCAGCGTGGGCCCGAACCAGCCGGTGCGTCCGTTGTAGACCAGCAGGAGCGCGAGGCCGACCACGACCGGCGACACCGAGAGCGGTACGTCGATCAGGGCGGACAGGATGCGCTTGCCCGGGAACTCGTAACGGACCAGCAGCATCGAGATCGTCACGCCGAAGACCAGGTTGATCAGGACCGCCCAGAACGTGATGTACGCCGTGAGGCTGAGCGCGTTCTGCACACCGGGGTCCTGGAGCGTTTCGATGATCGTGGTGAAGCCGTCCGCGAACGTCTCCTGCACGATCAGGGCCAGCGGCCACGCGATCAGGAAGAAGACGTAGCCGACGGCCACGATCCGCAACAGCCATTTGATGGGGGTGGCTACGTCAACCACGGCGCGCCACCCTTCGCTGGACGATGTCGAGCGCGACGATCACGAACAGCGCCACCATGAGCATCAGCGAAGCGACGGCGGCGGCTGCCTCCGTGCTCCCGCCCTCGATGAAGCTGATCACGCGCACCGACACGACCTCGGTCCGGAACGGCAGGTTGCCGCTCAGGAGGACCAGCGAGCCGTACTCCGCGATCGCCCGAGCGAACGACAAGGCCGCTCCGGCCGCGATCGCCGGCACCAGGCTGGGCAGGATGATCCTGCGGAAGACCGTGAAGCGCTTGGCGCCGAGGGAGGCAGCAGCCTCCTCGACGTCGTGCTCCAGCTCCTCCAGGACCGGCTGCACCGTGCGGACCACGAACGGCAGCGTCACGAACGCCAACGCCAGCCACACGGCCGGGGTCTTGTTCGCCACGTCGACCCCGAGCGGGCTTCCGTGACCGTAGAGGCCGAGCAGCACCAGACCGGCGACGATCGTCGGGAGCGCGAACGGGATGTCGATGATGACGTCGAGGATGCGCTTGCCGACGAACCTGTCTCGAACGAGCACCCAGGCGATGGTCGTGCCCACGACGATGTTGATCGCCGTGACGCCCAGCGACGCGCCCACGGTGAGCTTGATCGCGGCCCACGTCTGCGGGTTGGTCAGGGTCCGTACGTACGCGTCCCACCCGCCGCCGGCTGCGACGAACACCAGCGCGGCGAGCGGGATCAGCACCAGCAGGCTGAACCAGGTGACGGACAGACCCAGTGCAAGCCCCGCCCCCGGGGTCAGGTTCGAGGTCGGGCGACCCCGACTACCCGGCCGGCGGGTACGCGCCGGCCGGGTAGCGGTATTCAGGGGGACGGTGGTCATTCCGACGTTCCGGTCTTTTCCTGGAGCTTGGTGATGATGCCCTCCTCCTCATCGAAGAAGCGGCCGTTGGCCTCGCCCCAGCCGCCGAAGTCATCGTCGACGGTGTAGAGGGTCGCGATGGTCGGGAACGGGTCGGACGGGTCGTTGGCACCCTCGACCTCGGGCAGCTCCACGCCGTCGACGACCGGACGGAACCCGAAGTGGGCGTACTCCGCCTGCGTCTCGGGGGTGGTCAGGAACTCGAGCAGCGACTTCGCCGCCGTCGGGAGCGTCCTCGGTCACCGCGGCCGGGTTCTCGATGAGCAGGGTGTCCTCGGGGACGATGTAGTCGAACGGCTCACCGTTGGCGCGGGCCAGGATGGCCTCGTTCTCGTAGGAGAGCAGCACGTCGCCGTTGCCCTCGGCGAAGGCGGTGGTCGCCTCACGCGCCGGAGCCCGGCAGCGCGATGGTGTTCTCGAGGAGCTTGGTCATGTACGCCTCGGCGTCGGCGTCGGAGCCACCGGCACCCGTGACGTGGGCCCACGCCCCGAGGATGTTCCACTTCGCCGAGCCCGACGACGCCGGGTTCGGGGTGATGATCTCGACGCCCGGCTTCACCAGGTCGTCCCACGTCTGGATGTTCTCGGGGTTGCCCTCACGGACCACGAACGAGACGACCGACGAGGTCGCGATGCCGTTGGTGTCGTTGTCCTTCCAGTCCTCGGCCACGAGGCCGGCGTCGACGAGACGCGTCATGTCGGGCTCGAGCGAGAAGTGCACGAGGTCGGCGTCGAGGCCGCCCTCGACGGCGCGGCTCTGGTCGCCGGACGCGCCGTACGACGTCTTGAAGCGGACGCCCTCGCCGTCGTCGGTCTCGTTGAACGCCTCGAAGACCGGCGCGTTCGCCGCCTCGAGGATGGAGAACCCGACGACGCTGAGCTGCTCGGAGTCCGAGCCGCCGCTGCTGCCGCCGGCGGAGGAGCATGCTGTCGCCGTCAGGGCGAGCACACCGGTGAGCGATGCCGCTACTGCGGCCTTGATCCTGGTTGCCATGATCATCTCTTTCTTGCGCCCCCCACGGGCAGCGCTTAACTCGGGAATGTCATGAAGGCTAATGCACTTACGTAACCCAGTCTCAATTATGGACGTGTGTTGTACATCAACTTGGGTACGCCCCTCGGGTAGTCCCTCGTCCCAGCCCGCCGACCCGACCCGTCCACGAGGCGTCAGGAGTGGGTACCTGTCAGGCGCTCCGCGTATCGTGGGAGGTCGCGTCGACCACCACTCGGACGCGTAGAACTAGAACATGTTTCAGATTGGCCATACTCTGGGTATCTCCACGAGCAGGCCAAGGAAGAGGGATGCTGCGGTGGCAAAACAGGTCAAGCAGCTCGACCGCGTCATCATCAGGTTCGCCGGCGACTCCGGTGACGGGATGCAGCTGACCGGCGACCGGTTCACGCAGGAGTCAGCGGCCTTCGGCAACGACCTCTCGACCCTGCCCAACTTCCCCGCCGAGATCCGTGCCCCGCAGGGCACGCTGCCGGGCGTCTCGTCGTTCCAGGTCCACTTCGCCGACCACGACATCCTCACGCCCGGTGACGCGCCCGACGTGCTCGTGGCAATGAACCCCGCGGCGCTGCGCGCCAACCTCGGCGACCTGCCCAAGGGCGCGACCGTGATCGTCGACAGCCACGACTTCACGACCCGCAACCTCACCAAGGCCGGCTACAGCGCCAACCCGCTCGAGGACGACTCGCTGGCCGAGTACGCCGTGCACCCGGTCGACCTGACCGGGATGACCGTCGAGGCGGTCAAGGAGTTCGGCCTGTCGCGCAAGGACGCCGCGCGCGCCAAGAACATGTTCGCTCTGGGCCTGGTGTCCTGGATGTTCGGCCGTCCGACGGAGACGACGATCGCCTTCCTGGAGAAGCGGTTCGCCAAGGTGCCCGACATCCGCGACGCCAACGTGACGGCGTTCAAGAGCGGCTGGAACTTCGGCGAGACCACCGAGGCCTTCGTCGTCTCCTACGAGATCAAGCCCGCGCCCATGGCCGCAGGCACCTACCGCAACATCACCGGCAACCTCGCGCTGTCCTACGGTCTCCTCGCCGGCAGCGTGCAGTCGGGGCTCCCGGTGTTCCTCGGGTCCTACCCGATCACCCCTGCCTCCGACATCCTCCACGAGCTCAGCAAGCACAAGTCGTTCGGCGTGACGACGTTCCAGGCGGAGGACGAGATCGCCGGCATCGGCGCCGCGCTCGGCGCCTCCTTCGCCGGCGCGCTCGGCGTGACCACCACCTCCGGCCCGGGCATCGCGCTGAAGTCCGAGACGATCGGCCTCGCCGTGATGACCGAGCTGCCGCTCGTCGTCATCGACGTCCAGCGCGGCGGTCCCTCGACGGGCCTGCCCACCAAGACCGAGCAGGCCGACCTGCTCCAGGCGATGTTCGGCCGCAACGGCGAGTCGCCGGTGCCGATCGTCGCGCCCCAGTCGCCGGGCGACTGCTTCGACGCGGCGGTCGAGGCGGCGCGGATCGCCGTGACCTACCGCACGCCGGTGATGCTGCTGTCCGACGGGATGCTGGCCAACGGCTCCGAGCCCTGGCGGATCCCTGCGGTCGACGAGCTCCCCGAGATCGAGCCGAAGTTCGCGACGACCACCAACCACTCCACGGGCGAGGGCGAGCACGAGAAGGGCGAGTTCTGGCCCTACCTCCGCGACGAGGCCACGCTGGCGCGCCCGTGGGCGATCCCCGGCACGCCGGGTCTCGAGCACCGCATCGGCGGCCTCGAGAAGGGCGACGGGCACGGCAACATCTCCTACGACCCCGCCAACCACGACTTCATGGTCCGCACCCGCCAGGCCAAGGTGGACCGGATCGCCGACAGCCTGCCCCCGCTGGAGGTCGACGACCCGGGCGCCGAGGATGGGAAGGGTGCCAAGGTGCTGGTCCTCGGCTGGGGATCGACGTACGGGCCGATCGGCGCGGGCGTACGCCGCGTGCGCAAGGCCGGCTACCACGTCGCGCAGGCGCACCTGCGCCACCTCAACCCGTTCCCGAAGGACCTCGGCGAGGTCCTCCAGCGCTACGACAAGGTGCTCGTCCCCGAGATGAACCTCGGGCAGCTGAGCCTGCTGCTGCGGGCGAAGTACCTCGTCGACGTCATCGGTTACAACCACGTCCGCGGCCTGCCGCTGAAGGCCGCCGAGCTCGCGGAGGCGATCGGCGAGCTGGTCGCCCAGGCCGAGGGCGTGGAGGTCGACCTCGTGTCGACCCAGGAGAAGCAGGAGGTCAGTTCATGAGCACCGATCTCGGTCTGCCCGGAATGCGCAGCGGTGTCGAAGGGGTGCCGACGACCGACACCCCCCAGACCGGCAAGGAGTTCACCAGCGACCAGGAGGTCCGCTGGTGCCCGGGCTGCGGCGACTACGCCGTGCTCAAGGCGGTGCAGGGGTTCCTGCCCGACCTCGGGCTGCGCCGCGAGAACATCGTGTTCGTGTCGGGCATCGGCTGCTCGTCGCGGTTCCCCTACTACCTCGACACCTACGGGATGCACTCCATCCACGGGCGCGCACCGTCGATCGCGACCGGCATCGCGACCACACGCGAGGACCTCTCGGTCTGGGTGGTCACCGGGGACGGCGACGCGCTGTCCATCGGCGGCAACCACCTGATCCACGCGCTGCGTCGCAACGTGAACATGACGATCCTGCTGTTCAACAACCGGATCTACGGGCTGACCAAGGGCCAGTACTCCCCCACGTCCGAGCCCGGGAAGGTCACCAAGTCCACGCCCATGGGTTCGGTGGACCACCCGTTCAACCCCGTGTCGCTGGCGCTGGGTGCCGAGGGCTCGTTCGTGGCCCGCACCATCGACTCCGACCGCAAGCACCTCACCTCGGTGCTCTCGGCTGCCGCCGCACACCGCGGCACGTCGTTCGTGGAGATCTACCAGAACTGCCCGATCTTCAACGACGGCGCCTTCGACGCGATCAAGAACAACGACACCAAGGCCGACGCGATCATCCCGCTGGTGCACGGCGAGCCGATCCGGTTCGGCGCCACCGGCGGGAAGGGCCTGGTCCGCGACACCACCACCGGTGGGGTCAAGGTCGTCGAGGTCGGCACCGGCCACGGCGAGGTCGCCGAGGGTTCCCTGCTCGTGCACGACGCCTACAACACCGACCCGACGACGGCCTTCGCGATCTCGCGGCTCACCGACGCCGGCTACCTGCACCAGGCGCCGATCGGGATCTTCCGCCAGGTCGAGCGGCCGACGTACGACGACCAGGCACGCGACCAGATCACCACCGCCCGCGGCGGCTCCGACGAGGACCGGCAGGGACGGCTGGCGGCCCTGATCGGTGGCGGCGACACCTGGACCGTGGTCTGAGCGCCACTCAGTCGAGACAGAACTCGTTGCCCTCGACGTCCTGCATCACGAGGCACGACTCGTTCTCCTCGTCGGCCAGCAGGAGTTGAAATCGCGTCGCACCGAGCGGGAGCAGCCGCGCACATTCGGCCTCGAGCACGGCCAACCGCTCCTCACCCACGAGCCCGGTGGCGACCCGCACGTCGAGGTGCAACCGGTTCTTGGCGACCTTGCCCTCGGGAACGCGCTGGAAGAACAGTCGCGGGCCCACCCCTGTGGGATCACTGCACGCGAACCAGGCATCCCGGTCCTCGAGCGGCAGCGAGCTGTTGAAGTCGTCCCAGCTGGCGAAGCCCTCCGGTGGCGGGGGTGCGACGTACCCCAACACCTCGCACCAGAAGCGAGCGACGCGCTCGGGTTCTGCGCAGTCGAAGGTGACCTGGAACTGCTTGACCGATGGCATCGGGCCAGCCTAGAGACGCGACCCGGCCGTCGTCGCGCTGGTTTCGACGTGCCCGAAATGACTGAACGAAGGGTCCCCCCCGGGAAAGGACCCTTCGTTCTCTGTCTGTGACCGGGCTGGATCGGTCACCGGGACCATGCCCGTGGTCTCGCGGGCCCAAACACGTACGCCGAAAACCGGGCGATGTGACGTGGCCGACGTCCGTATGCTGACGAAGTGCCGGAGTCGCGTCAGGGGTTCTTCTTCGGGGTCGCGGCTTACGGCCTGTGGGGCCTGTTCCCGCTCTACTGGCCCCACCTCGAGCCCGCCGGCTCCGTCGAGATCCTGGCGCACCGCATCCTCTGGTCGCTGATCACGATGGGGCTGATCCTGTTCCTGATGCGACGGGTCTCGCAGTTCCGGGCGCTGGTGGCCGATCGGCGTACGTTCTGGCTGCTGGCCGGCGCCGCCGTGGTGATCACGTTCAACTGGGGCACCTACATCTACGGCGTGAACAACGGCAAGGTCGTGGAGACCTCGCTCGGGTACTTCATCAACCCCCTGGTGACCGTGCTGATGGGGGTGTTCATCCTCGGTGAGCGGTTGCGAAACCTGCAGTGGGTGGCGATGGGGATCGCCACCCTGGCGGTCGTCGTGCTGGCCGTCGACTACGGCCGGCCGCCGTGGGTGGCGCTGGTGCTGGCGTTCACGTTCGGGACGTACGGGCTGATCAAGAAGACCGCGAACGCCGGCGCGGTCGAGAGCCTGACCCTCGAGACCTGCGTGGTCGGGCCGATCGCCGCGGCGTACCTCTTCTGGCTGGGCGCACAGGGCACCGGGAACTTCACCGGGCACGGCGCGGACCACATGCTGTGGCTGGGCTCCGCCGGGATCGTCACCGCCATCCCGCTGATCTGCTTCGGCGCGGCCGCGATCCGGGTGTCGATGGTGACGCTGGGCCTGCTGCAGTACCTCGCGCCCACCATCCAGTTCGCGCTCGGCGTGCTGTGGTTCCACGAGGCGATGCCGCCGGTCCGCTGGGTCGGCTTCACCCTGGTGTGGATCGCGCTGGTCATCTTCACCGCCGAGGCCACCACCCACCGCCGCCGCCAGCTCCGCCTCACCGTCGAGGCCTCCACCGCCGTCTGAGCGCTGACCCGTCAGCTAAGCTTTTCTGACGGGTCAGCGGGCACTCACGCGGAACGAGTGGCGACGATGTCGGCGAAGGCCTCGAGGGCCTCGCGGACGGGCCCCTCGGGGAGGGCCACGAGGAGGGCCTTGGCCTCCTGGGCGCGGGCGACGACGTACGCGCGGGCCTCGTCGATCGCGGGGTGCTTGCGGAGGAGGTCGAGGGCCTCCGCGTGGCGGGCGTCGTCGGTGAGGTCGCCGTCGAGCAGCTCGAGCAGCCGGGCGTCGCCGGGGGCGGCCGCGGCGCGGGCCATCAGGACCGGCAGCGTCGGCACGCCCTCGCGGAGGTCGGTGCCGGGGGTCTTGCCGGACTCGTCGGTCTCGGAGGCGATGTCGAGGATGTCGTCGGAGAGCTGGAAGGCGCTGCCGACGATCTCGCCGTACGCCGTGAGCGCCTCCTCGACCTCGCGCGTCGCGCCACCGAAGCGGGCGCCGTACCTCGCCGAGGTGGCGATCAGGGAGCCGGTCTTGCCGGCGACGACGTCGAGGTAGTGGGCGAGCGGGTCCTCGTCGGGTCGCGGCTGGACGGTCTCGAGGATCTGGCCCTCGACCAGCTGGGTGAACGTCTGCGCCTGGATGCGTACGGCGTCGGGGCCGAGCTCGGCGGTCAGCTCCGAGGACTTCGAGAAGAGGAAGTCACCGGTGAGGATCGCGACGTGGTTGTCCCAGCGGGCGTTGGCGGACTCCGCACCTCGGCGGAGGTCGGCCTCGTCCATCACGTCGTCGTGGTAGAGCGACGCGAGGTGGGTCAGCTCGACCACACAGGCGGCGGTGATCACGTCGTCGGAGTCGGGGCGTTCCCCGCACTCGGCGGCGAGCAGCACGAGCAGCGGCCGGAACCGCTTCCCGCCGGCCTCCATCAGATGGCTGGCGGCCTCGGTGACGAAACCGGCCCGGCTGCGGACGTGGCCCGAGAGCGCCTTCTCGACGACGGCCATTCGCTCCCGGAGGCGCTCGGCGAGTGCCGGGTCGGTCACCGGCATCGCGAGCGGTTCAGACAGGGTCACCTGAGGAATTGTCCAGCATTCGCCGCGAGATCGAGCACGGGGCCGGGCATGACGCCCAGGACGAGCGTGGCCGCGGCGCCCACCGCGATCGTGCCCGCGGTGAGGATCGACGGGTGCGTGACGCTGGGCGCGGTCTCGGCCACGGGCTCCGAGAAGAACATCAGCACGATCACGCGCACGTAGAAGAACACGGCGACGATGCTGCACAGGATGGCGGCGATCACGACCGGATAGGCGCCGGCGGACAGGGCGACCTCGAAGACGGCCCACTTGCCGACGAAGCCGGACGTCAGCGGGATGCCGGCCATCGCGAGCAGGAAGAACGCGAAGACGCCGGCCACCAGCGGGGACTCCTTGCCGAGCCCGGCCCAGTGGGAGAGGTGTGTCTGCTCGCCACCGGCGTCGCGGACCAGCGTCACGACCGCGAACGCGCCCGAGCACCGCGAAGCCGTAGGTGACCAGGTAGAAGAGCACCGCCTGCAGCGAGGTGAGCTGGCCGTCGGAGAGATCCGTTGCCGTCTGCACGCCGAGGACGCCGGTGAGCAGGAAGCCGGTGTGGGCCACCGACGAGTAGGCGAGCATGCGCTTCATGTCCGACTGCACCACGGCGAGCGCCGCACCCACGGCCATGGTGAGGATGGCGATCACCCACATCATCGGCTGCCAGGTCCAGCGGTCGGCGCCGAAGGCGACGTAGAAGAGCCGGAGCAGCGCGCCGATGGCGGCGACCTTCGTGGCCGCGGCCATGAACGCCGTCACCGCCGTGGGCGCTCCCTGGTAGGCGTCGGGGGTCCAGGCCTGGAACGGCACGGCGCCGATCTTGAAGAACAGCCCGACGGCGAGCATGCCCATGCCGATGAGGAGCAGCGACCGGTTGCCGAGGTCGTTGCGGACCGCCTCGTTGATCGCCCCGAACTCCATGGAGCCGGCGAACCCGTAGGTCAGCGCCATGCCGTAGAGGAAGAAGCCGGACGAGAAGGCGCCGAGCAGGAAGTACTTGAGCGCGGCCTCCTGGCTGAGCAGCCGGCGACGACGGGCCAGACCGCACAGGAGGTACAGCGGCAGCGAGAAGACCTCGAGCGCCACGAACATCGTCAGCAGGTCGTTGGCGGCCGGGAAGAGCATCATGCCGCCGACCGAGAACATCAGCAGCGGGTACACCTCGGTGTGGTCGAGCCCGGACGTCGACGCGGTGCGCTCGGCCTCGCTGCCCGGCAGGGCTGCGGCCTGGCCGGCGAACGCGGACACGCCGCCCTCGAGATGACGCTCGGCGAACAGCAGTACGCCGCCGATGGCGAGGAGCAGGATCAGACCCCAGAGGAACAGCGTCGGACCGTCGACCGCGATCGTGCCCTCGGCGGCGATCAGGCCGCGGGCCGCACCGTCCCCGAGCACCTCGCTGTTGGCGGCGACGAACCCGACACCCACCACGGCCACGACCAGGCCGGCGAGTGCGAGGCCGGTCTGGACGACGTACCGCACGCGACGCGGCAGGAACGCCTCGACGAGTACGCCGGCGCACGCGACGCCGAAGACCAGGATCAGCGGCCACAGGTCGGCGTACTCGATGGTCGGCTTGACGAACTCCATCAGTGCTGGCCTTCCTCAGCCGAGTCGTGCCCCGCGGGCACCGTGGGGGCGTCGTCGGTCACGCCGATGTGCTCGAACGTGTCCGCGACGGTCGGATTGATCGCGTCGAGCAGCGGCATCGGGTAGAAGCCGAACAGCACGAGCGCCAGCAGCAGCGGGGCGAGCGTGCCGACCTCGCGCCGGTCGAGGTCGCGGACCTCCTGGACCTCGGGGCGGTTCGGGCCGGTCATGGTGCGTTGGTACATCCACAGCACGTAGATCGCGGCCAGCACGATCGCGCTCACCGCGATCATGCCCACCCACCACGCGTAGTCGAACGCCGAGATCAGCACGAGGATCTCGGAGACGAACGGCGAGAGCCCGGGCAGGCCGCACGTCGCGAGACCGCCGATGAGGATCGCGCCGGCCAGCACCGGCGCCTGCTTCTCGATGCCGGCGGTCTGGCTGATCAGGGACGTGCCGGTGCGCCGGATCAGGAAACCCGCAGCCAGGAACAGGACAGCGGTGGCGATGCCGTGGTTGACCATGTAGAGGATCGCGCCGCTGACGCCGTTGCTGCTGAACGCGAAGATGCCCAGCGTGATCAGGCCGAAGTGGCTCAGCGACGTCAGACCGATCAGCCGCAGCATGTCGTCCTGGCCGATCGCGAGGAACGCGCCGTACACGATCGAGATCAGCGCGAGCGTGATCACCACGGGGGTGGCCCACTCGGACGCACCCGGCAGCAGCCCGAGGCAGAACCGGATCATGCCGAAGGTGCCGATCTTGTCGAGGATGCAGACCAGCAGCACGCTCGTGCCGGGGGTCGCCTTCTCGGTCGTGTCGGCCAGCCACGTGTGCAGCGGGAACAGCGGCGCCTTGACCGCGAAGGCGATGAAGAAGCCGACGAACAGCCAGCGCTCGGCGTTGGTGGAGATGTCGAGCTGGGCCAGGTCGGAGATGAGGTACGACGGTTCGCCGGCGTCGGCGGAGACGACGTAGAGGCCGATCACCGACCCCAGCATCACGAGGCCGCCGCCGAGCTGGTACATGAGGAACTTCAGCGCCGCGAAGCCCCGGCCCTCGCGGCCGAAGCCGCCGATGAGGAAGTAGGCCGGGATCAGGGTCGCCTCGAAGACGACGTAGAAGAGGAACACGTCGGTCGCGGCGAACACCGCGATCGAGAACGCCTCGAGGGCCAGGATCCAGCCGAAGAACGCCGACGGGTTCTGGTCGCCGTCGTGCCAGGACGCGATCATCACGATCGGCACCAGCACGACCGTCAGCAGGATCATCACCAGTCCGAGACCGTCGACGCCGAGCGCGTAGTGGGCGCCGAACAGCTCGATCCACTGGTGCTGCTCCTGGAACTGCATGCCGCCGCCGTTGTCGTAGCCGGTGGCCATGACGACGGTGCCGATCAGGGTGAGCACGGAGACGGCCAGGCCGACCTGCTTGGGCAGGGCGGTCGTGCGGGGCAGGAACGCGGTGACCAGGGCGCCGGCGAGCGGCACCACGATCAGGACGGTGAGCCAGGGGAAGTCGTTCATCCGAGGTTCACCACCATCAGGGCCAGGATGACGAGCAGGACGCCGCCGAGGACGGACAGGGCGTACGTGCGGACGAAGCCGTTCTGCACCTTGCGCAGCTGGCCGGCCAGCGCGCCGACGGCGATCGGGCCGCCGGTGAGCGCGCCGTCGACGCCGTACTTGTCGAACGTCAGCAGCCCACTGGTGAGGTGGCGACCGGGGTTGACCACCAACCCCTCGTTGATCGCGTCGCCGTACAGGTCGACGCGGGCGGCCCGGGTGGCGAACGAGACGTCCTTCGGCGCCGTCTTCGGGACCGGGCGCTTGCCGACCAGGAACCATGCGGTGGTGACACCGACCGCCACGATGGCGACCACCATCAGCGTCACCACGAGCGCGGGCACCGGCGGGTCGTGGTGCACGGGAGTGCCGACGACGGGCGCGAGGAAGTCGACGATCCAGTCGCCGAGCAGCATCACGCCGCCGAGCACCGACAGCGCCGCGAGCACGATCAGCGGCACGGTCATCACCTTCGGCGACTCGTGCGGATGGGCGTCTCGTGGCCAGCGCTGGTCGGTGAAGAACGTCATCAGCATCAGGCGGGTCATGTAGAAGCCGGTGATGCCGGCACCGAGCATGGCGAGCCCGCCGACCAGCCAGCTGTCGGCCAGCGCGGTCTCGATGATCTTGTCCTTCGACCAGAACCCGGAGAAGCCGGGGAACCCGATGATCGCGAGGTACCCCATGGCAAAGGTCAGGAAGGTCACCGGCAGCATCCGGCGCAGGGCGCCGTAGTGGCGCATGTCGACCTCGTCGTCCATGGCGTGCATGACCGAGCCGGCGCCGAGGAACATGTTGGCCTTGAAGAAGCCGTGCGTGAGCAGGTGGAAGATCGCGAACGCGTAGCCGGCGACGCCGAGGCCGGCGCCGAGCATCATGTAGCCGATCTGGCTCATCGTCGAACCGGCGAGCACCTTCTTGATGTCGTCCTTGGCGCAACCGATGATCGCGCCCCACAGGAGCGTGACCACGGCGACCGCGACGACGGCGGTCTGCGCGTCGGGCGCGCGGTCGAAGATGAAGTTGGAGCGGACGATCAGGTAGACGCCCGCGGTCACCATCGTTGCCGCGTGGATCAGCGCGGACACCGGGGTCGGGCCCTCCATGGCGTCGAGCAGCCAGGACTGCAGCGGGACCTGGGCGGACTTGCCGCAGGCACCGAGCAGGAGCAGCAGGCCGAGCACGGTGAGCGTGGTCTGCGAGGCGCCACCGGCTTCGGCGCTGATCACCGAGAAGTCGGTGCTCCCCCAGGTCACGAACATCAGGGCGATGCCCAGCGACAGGCCGATGTCTCCGACCCGGTTGATGACGAACGCCTTCTTGGCCGCCGCGGCCGCCGTCGGCTTGTGCTGCCAGAAGCCGATGAGGAGGTACGACGCCAGGCCGACGCCCTCCCAGCCCAGGAACAGGCCGAGGTAGTTGTCGGACATGACCAGCATCAGCATGGCCGCGACGAAGAGGTTGAGGTAGCCGAAGAACCGCCGGCGCCTGGCGTCGTGGGCCATGTAGCCGATCGAGTAGACGTGGATCAGGGATCCGACGCCGGTGATCAGCAGCAGGAACAGGATCGTCAGCGGGTCGACCATCAGGTCCATCTCGACCGTGAGCTGCCCGGTCTCGAACCAGGTGTAGAGGTGCTGGCCGACCTGCCGGTCGTCGTCGGCCCGGCCGATCATCTGGGCGAACATGGCCAGGCTGATCGCGAACGACCCGATCGGCAGCGCGCAGCCGAGCAGGTGGCCGAACCTGTCGAACGCCCGGGGGGCGATCGCGCCGCCGACGAGCAGCAGGACCGCGCCGAGCGCCGGCAGGGCGATCACCAGCCACATCAGCGAGAACGCGCCGTCGGGGGACGTCGGGTCGACGACCGGGATGGCGTGCCCGCCTTCGGCGGCAAGCGTGAGCAACTGCGCAGTCGACACTGATGCACTCTCAGTACTTCAGCAGACTGGCGTCGTCGACCGAGGCCGAGCGACGGGTCCGGAAGATGGTCATGATGATGGCCAGCCCGACCACGACCTCGGCGGCGGCCACGACCATCACGAAGAAGGCGGCGATCTGGCCGTCGAGGTTGCCGTGCTGCTTGGCGAACGCGACGAGGGCGAGGTTGCTGGCGTTGAGCATCAGCTCGACGCACATGAACACCACGATCGAGTTGCGCCGGGTGAGCACACCCACGCAGCCGATGGTGAACAGGATCGCCGAGAGGACGACGTACTCCGTCATTCGTCGACCTCCTCGGTGGACGCGGAGTCCTCCTCGGTGCGGGCGGAGACGCCGGCCTTGCCGGCCCGGCGACCACTGCCGTCGGGGGTCGTGCTGACCCCACCGAGCTGCTCCTGCACGCCCTCGATGTCATCGGCCAGTGCTGGTGCGGAGCGCACCGTGCCCCGGGCGGCGAGGACGCGCGAGACCGACGCCTCGGACGCGGTGCCGTCGGGCAGCAGCGCCGGTGTGTCGACGGCGTTGTGGCGGGCGAAGACGCCCGGAGGCGGCAGCGGACCGGGGTGCTTGCCGGACTCGGCGTAGTCCTGCATCCGGCGTGCGGCGAGCGACGCCTGCGTCTCCTTGGGCGTCAGCCGCTCGCGGTGCGCGAGCACCATGGCGCCGATGGCCGCGGTGATCAGCAGCGCGCTCGTGGTCTCGAACGCGAAGACGTAGTGGGAGAACATGATGTCGGCGAGGCCCTGGATGTTGCCGCCCTCGTTGGCTTCCTCGAGACCGACGGCGGTGCCGAGCGTCACCTGGCCGAGCGCGACGACGAGGACCACGCCCAGCAGCAGGCCGCCCACCGTCGCCAGGGCGCGCTGTCCCTTGATGGTCTCGACGACGGAGTCGGACGCGTCGACGCCGACCAGCATCAGGACGAACAGGAACAGCATCAGGATCGCGCCGGTGTAGACGATGATCTGCACCGCGAACAGGAACGGCGCCTCGAGGACGAGGTAGAGGACGGCGAGGCCGATCATCACGACCGCCAGCAGCATCGCGGCGTGGACGGCCTTGCGCACGAAGAGGATGCCGAGCGCGGCGGCCACCATGATCGGAGCGAGGATCCAGAAGGTCATTCAGGGACCTCCTGCTTGGGTGCGGAGAAGTTGCCGCGGTAGTAGTCGCCCTCGTCGTCACCGAGCCGCATCGGGTGCGGCGGCTGCTCCATGCCGGGCAGCAGCGGCGCCAGCAGGTCGGACTTCTCGTAGATCAGGTCCGCGCGGTTGTTGTCCGCGAGCTCGTACTCGTTGGTCATCGTGAGCGCGCGGGTCGGGCAGGCCTCGATGCACAGGCCGCACAGGATGCAGCGCAGGTAGTTGATCTGGTAGACGCGGCCGTACCGCTCGCCGGGGCTGAACCTGTCGTCGTCGGTGTTCGAGGCGCCCTCGACGTAGATGGCGTCCGCCGGGCAGGCCCAGGCGCACAGCTCGCAGCCGATGCACTTCTCGAGGCCGTCGGGCCAGCGGTTGAGCTGGTGCCGCCCGTGGAACCGCGGCGCCGTCGGCATCTTCTCGAAGGGGTACTGCTCGGTCACCACCTTCTTGAACATGGTCCGGAAGGTGACCCCGAACCCGGCAACCGGGTCCCAGAACTGTTCTCTCAGGGTTGGCATCAGATCTCCTCACCGACGCGCTGGGCCGGTGGACTCTTCTCGAAGGCGAGTGGTTGGGCAGGCCCACGGACCGCCCCGCCGGCAGGCATGGGGGGAACCGGGTAGCCGTTCGCGAACGCGTCGGCCGGAGCCTCCTCGGCCTCCGCCTCCTCGTCCTCGCCCTGCTCGCTCTCGCCCACGAAGAAGAGGACGAGGAACAGTACGGCGAGCACGCCGATCGCGCCGAGGAGGTAGCGCTGGTCGATCCCGCCCTCGCGCTGGACCACGCGGATGGTGGCGACGGCCACGATCCAGAACAGCGAGATCGGGATCAGCCGCTTCCAGCCGAACGCCATGAACTGGTCGTAGCGCAGCCGGGGCAGCGAGCCGCGCAGCCAGATGAAGACGAAGATGAAGCAGAGCATCTTCCCGAAGAACCACAGCACCGGCCAGTAGCCCTCGTTGGAGCCCGGCCAGATCTGCTCGAGGCCCCAGGGCGCGGCCCAGCCGCCGAGGAAGAGCGTGGTCGCGAGCGCCGAGACCGTCGCCATGTTGATGTACTCGGCGAGGAAGAACAGCGCGAACTTCAGGCTGGAGTACTCGGTGTGGAAGCCGCCGACGAGCTCGCCCTCGGCCTCGGGGAGGTCGAACGGCGCGCGGTTGGTCTCGCCGACCATCGCGATCAGGTAGATCACGAACGACGGCAGCAGGATCAGGCCGTACCAGAAGTCGTCCTGGGCGGCGACGATCTCGGAGGTCGACATCGAGCCGGCGTACAGGAACACGGCGACCAGCGCGAGGCCCATCGCGACCTCGTAGGAGATCATCTGCGCGCTGGAGCGCAGGCCACCGAGCAGGGAGTACGTCGAGCCGCTGGACCAGCCGCCCAGCACGATGCCGTAGATGCCGATCGAGGCGATCGCCATCACGAACAGCACCGCCACCGGCATGTCGGTCAGCTGCAGCGGCGTCTCGATGTCGGAGAACGGCACCTCGACCACGGGCCCGAACGGGATCACGGCGAACGTCACGAACGCGGGAACCGTGGCGATGACCGGGGCGATGATGAAGACGGCCTTGTCGGCTGCCTTCGGGAGGATGTCCTCCTTGAGCGCCAGCTTCACGCCGTCGGCGAGAGACTGCAGCAGGCCGAACGGGCCGTGCACGTTGGGCCCGATCCGGTGCTGCATCCGGGCGACGACGCGGCGCTCCCACCAGATGTTGAACAGCGTGAGCAGGACCAGGATCAGGAAGATCAGCACGGCCTTGATCAGGATCAGCCACCACGGGTCGTGCCCGAACTGCGACAGACCCGGGTTGTCGATCTCCGTCTCGGTGACGGCGTAGACAGCGGCGAGGGCGCTCACTGGTTCGCTCCCTTCACGGTGACCCGGCTCCCGGGCGAGGCCAGCTCGACCAGCACCCCGTCGCCGACCGAGTTGGCGGGCACCCAGACGGTGCCGTCGGCCAGGTCGGCGACCTCGGCGGGCAGGGTGATCGAGCCGCGGTCGCCGGTGAGGGTGACCGACGGGCCGAGCGCGTCGTACATGGCGCCCGAGACGAGGGCGACGGGCATCCGGGCGGTACGCCGAAGGTGCTCCTCGCCGTCCTGCAGCGAACCGAGGTCGATCATCTGCTTCCAGGTGGCGAGTGCGACCTGGCCTGCCGGGGCGTCGAGCGGGTCGACGGACGGGGCGTCCTCGGCCGAGAGCGACGCGCGCTCGCCGTCCCAGCCGCCGATCTCCTCCATCTGCACGCGCGCCTCGGCGACGGTCCGGAAGCCGAGGGGGGTGCCCAGCTCCTCGGCGATGCCGGCCAGCACCCGCAGGTCGGGCAGGGAGCCTGGGTTGCCGAGGACGGTCTCGAAGGACCGCAGCCGGCCCTCCCAGTTGACGAACGTGCCGGCCTTGTCGGTGACGGGCGCGACCGGGAACACCACGTCGGCGGCCCGGGTCACGTCGGTCTCGCGCAGCTCGAGGGCGACCACGAACCGCGCCGCCTCGATGGCCGCGCGGGTGGCAGCGGGGTCGGCGGTGTCGTCGGGATCGACTCCACCGATGACGAGTCCGCCGAGCTCGCCCGCGGCCAGGGCGGCCACGATCGCGTCGGCGTCACGGCCCTCGGTGTCGGGCAGGTGGTCGACGCCCCACGTGGCGGCGACGTCGACGCGGGCGGCAGCGTCGGCGACCGGGCGGCCGCCGGGCAGCAGGGTCGGCAGGCAGCCGGTCTCGAGCGCGCCACGGTCACCGGCGCGACGCGGGACCCACGCGAGCCGGGCACCGGTCTTCGCGGCCAGTCCGGCCGCCGCCGTCAGAGCGCCGGGCGAGGTGGCCAGTCGCTCACCGACGAGGATCACGGCGGTGTTGTCGACGCCGTACTCGCCCTGCTCGACGAGCGCGCGGAGCGCCGCGGCCTCGTCGCCGGGCCGGGTAGCGATCAGCTGGCCGTTCATCTTCCGCAGGCCGCGCGAGGTGTACGGCGCGAGGGACACGACGCGGGTGCCCGTGCGGGACGCCTTGCGCAGCCGCAGGAAGATCGCGCCGGCCTCGTCCTCGGGCTCGAAGCCGGCGAGGACGACGGTGGCGGCGCTCTCGAGGTCGGCGTACGAGACGGTACGGCGCAGCACGACCTCGGCGGCGAGGAAGCGCGTCTCCTCCTCGGAGATCGGCCGGGCCCGGAAGTCGATGTCGTTGGTGCCGAGCGCCACCCGCGCGAACTTGCTGTAGGCGAAGGCGTCCTCCGCGGTGACGCGGCCACCGGTGAGCACGGCGGACGCGCCGGCGTCGCGCAGGCCACGGGCCGCGACGGCGAACGCCTCGGGCCAGGAGGCGGGCCGGAGCGACCCGTCGTCGTCACGGACCTGGGGGTAGGTGATCCGGTCGGGCGCGTCGGCGTACTTGAACGCGAACCGGTCCTTGTCGGTGATCCACTCCTCGTTGACCTCGGGGTCGTTGCCGGAGAGGCGTCGCATCACCTTGCCGCGCCGGTGGTCGACCCGGATCGCCGAGCCGCAGGCGTCGTGCTCGGCCACGGAGGGGGTCGAGACGAGGTCGAACGGGCGGGAGCGGAAGCGGTACTCGGCGCTGGTCAGGGCGCCGACCGGGCAGATCTGGATGGTGTTGCCCGAGAAGTAGGACTCGAAGGGCTCCTTCTCGTAGATGCCGACCTGCTGCAGCGCACCACGCTCGATCAGCGCGATGAACGGGTCGCCGGCGATCTCCTCGGAGAAGCGGGTGCAGCGGGCGCAGAGCACGCAGCGCTCACGGTCGAGCAGGACCTGCGCCGAGATGTTGATCGGCTTCGGGAAGGTGCGCTTCACGCCACCGGACTCGGCGAAGCGGGAGTCCCCGCGGCCGTTGGACATGGCCTGGTTCTGGAGCGGGCACTCGCCGCCCTTGTCGCAGACCGGGCAGTCGAGAGGGTGGTTGATCAGGAGGAACTCCATGATCCCCTCCTGCGCCTTCGCCGCGACCTTGCTCGACACCTGGGTCTCGACGACCATGCCCTCGGCGACGGCGATGGTGCACGAGGCCTGGGGCTTCGGGAAGCCGCGGCCGTTGCCGGCGTCGGGGATGTCGACGAGGCACTGCCGGCAGGCACCGACCGGCGCGAGCAGCGGGTGGTCGCAGAACCGCGGGATCGCGACCCCGACCTGCTCGGCGGCGCGGATCACCAGGGTGCCCCTGGGGACGCTGACCTGGACGCCGTCGACGGTCAGGGTGACGAGGTCGGTCTTCTCCGGGGTCGTCGTCATGCCAGGGCTCCAGCAGGGGAGAACAGGGTGGAGGCGGCCGGGTCGAACGGGCAGCCGCCGTGGGCGAGGTGGTCGAGGTACTCGTCGCGGAAGAACTGGATCGAGCTCGAGATCGGGGCCGTGGCGCCGTCACCCAGCGCGCAGAACGAGCGGCCGAGGATGTTGTCGCACTGGTCGAGGAGTACGTCGAGGTCGTCCTGGCTGCCCTCGCCGCGCTCGAGCCGGGCCAGCGTCTGCACCAGCCACCACGTGCCCTCGCGGCACGGCGTGCACTTGCCACAGGACTCGTGCTTGTAGAACTCGGTCCAGCGCAGCACGGCCCGCACCACACACGTGGTCTCGTCGAAGAGCTGCAGGGCGCGGGTGCCGAGCATCGACCCGGCGGCGCCGACCCCCTCGAAGTCGAGCGGGATGTCGAGGTGCTCGGCGGTCAGCAGCGGAGTGCTGGACCCGCCGGGTGTCCAGAACTTCAGCTCGTGGCCCTCGCGCATGCCACCGGCGAGCTCGATCAGCTCGCGCAGGGTGATCCCGAGGGGGGCTTCGTACTGGCCCGGCTTCGTGACGTGCCCGGACAGCGAGAAGATGCCGTAGCCCTTGGACTTCTCGGTGCCCATGGAGGAGAACCAGCCGTGGCCGCGGGCGATGATGCTCGGCACCGACGCGATCGACTCGACGTTGTTGATCACCGTCGGGCTGGCGTAGAGGCCGGCCACGGCGGGGAACGGCGGCCGCAGCCGCGGCTGGCCACGGCGGCCCTCGAGTCCCTCGAGCAGCGCGGTCTCCTCGCCACAGATGTAGGCGCCGGCGCCGGCGTGCACGACGATGTCGAGGTCGTAGCCGGAGCCGTTGATGTCACGGCCGAGCAACCCGGCGGCGTACGCCTCCGTGACGGCGGCCTGGACCCGGCGGATGACGTGGAGCACCTCGCCGCGGATGTAGATGAACGCCTTGTTGGCGCGGATGGCGTAGGAGCTGATGATCACGCCCTCGACCAGGGTGTGCGGCGAGGCCATCATCAGCGGGATGTCCTTGCACGTGCCCGGCTCGGACTCGTCGGCGTTGACGACGAGGTACTTCGGCTTGGGGTTGTCCTGCGGGATGAAGCCCCACTTCATGCCGGTCGGGAAGCCCGCACCGCCGCGTCCGCGCAGGCCGGACTCCTTGACCTCCTCGATGATCGCGTCGGGCGACATGCCGAGCGCCTTCTTCATCGCGGCGTATCCACCACGGGACTCGTACGACGCGAGCGTCCAGGCCCGGTCAACGTCCCAGTTGTCCGTGAGGACGGGGGTCAGGGTGTCGGTCACTTGTCGGCCTCCGGCGCCGTCCAGTTGTTCTCGCGTGCGATGCCGAGCCCGACCAGGCTGGCGGGGCCGGCGGCCGGGCCCTCGTCGGCGAGGTCGTCGGGGAAGCCGGCGAGCACGCGCTCGGCCTCGCGCCAGGTGCAGATGCGCGGGCCGCGGGTCGAGCGGACCTCCTTGCCCGCGCGCAGGTCGTCGACGACCTGGGTGGCGGACTCGGGCGTCTGGTTGTCCATGAACTCCCAGTTGACCATCATCACCGGCGCGTAGTCGCAGGCCGCGTTGCACTCGACGTGCTCGAGGGTGATCTTGCCGTCGGTGGTCGTCTCGTCGTTGCCGACGTCGAGGTGGCCCTTGAGCCGCTCGAAGATCTCGTCGCCGCCCATGATCGCGCACAGCGTGTTGGTGCAGACGCCGACGTGGTAGTCGCCCACCGGCTTGCGCTTGTACATCGTGTAGAAGGTCGCGACGCCGCTCACGTCGGCGGCGGAGATGTCGAGGATGTCGGCGCAGGCCTCGATGCCCTCGGGCGTGATCCGGCCCTCCACGGACTGCACGAGGTGCAGCATCGGGAGCAGGCCGGAGCGCTTCTCGGGGTACCGAGCGGCGATCTCCTCCAGCTCGGCGTACGTCTTGTCGTCGAGGCCCATTAGCGGTCGACGCCTCCCATCACCGGGTCGATGGACGCGATCGCGACGATGACGTCGGCGACCATGCCGCCCTCGCTCATCACGCTGGTCGCCTGCAGGTTCGTGAACGACGGGTCGCGGAAGTGCGCGCGGAACGGGCGGGTGCCGCCGTCGGAGACGACGTGGGCCCCGAGCTCGCCGCGCGGCGACTCGATCGGGACGTAGGCCTGGCCGGGCGGCACCCGGAAGCCCTCGGTCACCAGCTTGAAGTGGTGGATCAACGCCTCCATGGACTCGCCCATGATGTGGCGGATGTGGTCGAGGCTGTTGCCCATGCCGTCGCTGCCGATGGCGAGCTGGCTGGGCCACGCGATCTTCTTGTCGCCGACCATGACCGGGGAGCCCTCGAGGCCGGCGAGCCGCTCGGCGGCCTGCTCGACGATCTTCAGCGACTCGGCCATCTCGGCGAGACGGATCCGGAAGCGACCGTACGAGTCGGCGGTGTCCCAGGTCTGGACCTCGAAGTCGTAGGTCTCGTAGCCGCTGTAGGGCTGGGTCTTGCGCAGGTCCCACGGGTAGCCGGCGCTGCGCAGCACCGGACCGCTGAGGCCGAGCGCCAGGCAGCCGGCCAGGTCGAGGTGGCCGACGCCCTCGAGCCGGGCCTTGAAGATCGGGTTGGCGTTGCAGAGGGCGGCGTACTCGGGGAGACGCTTCTTCATCAGGGCGACGAAGTCGCGGATCTCGTCGAGCGCGCCGGGCGGGAGGTCCTGCGCGACGCCACCCGGCCGGATGAACGCGTGGTTCATGCGCAGCCCGGTGATCAGCTCGAACAGGTCCAGCACGAGCTCGCGCTCGCGGAACCCGATCGTCATCACGGTGAGCGCGCCGATCTCCATGCCGCCGGTGGCGATGCAGACGAGGTGGGAGGAGATGCGGTTGAGCTCCATGAGCAGGACCCGCATGATCTGGGCCTTCTCGGGGATGTCGTCCTCGATGCCGAGCAGTCGCTCGACGCCGAGCGCGTAGGTCATCTCGTTGTAGAACGGGCTGAGGTAGTCCATGCGGGTGCAGAAGGTCGTGCCCTGCACCCAGTTGCGGTACTCCATGTTCTTCTCGATGCCGGTGTGGAGGTAGCCGATGCCGCAGCGGGCCTCGGTGACCGTCTCACCCTCGAGCTCGAGGATCAGCCGCAGCACGCCGTGGGTGCTGGGGTGCTGGGGACCCATGTTGACGACGACGCGCTCGTCGGCGCTGTCGCCGAGGCCCTCGGTGATGGAGTCCCAGTCCTGGCCGGTGACGGTGAAGACGCGGCCGCCGCTGGTCTCGGCGGAGCCTGCGTAGAGGTCCTGGTCGTCTGTGGTGGTCATTAGTTGTAGGACCTCCGCTCGTCGGGCGGCGGGATCGCGATTGGTAGAGCCCGCCCTTGTACTCCACGGGGATGCCGCCGATCGGCAGAGGTCTGGTGCGCAAGGACTGCGACGAAGCGAGCAATCGAACTTGGCGTGAACCATTAGTTGTAGGACCTCCGCTCGTCGGGCGGGGGATGGTTCCGCCCTTGTACTCCACGGGGATGCCGCCCAGCGGGTAGTCCTTGCGCTGGGGGTGGCCGGGCCAGTCGTCCGGCATGAGGATGCGCGTGAGGGCGGGGTGGCCGTCGAACACGATCCCGAACATGTCGAAGGTCTCGCGCTCGTGCCAGTCGTTGGTCGGGTAGACGCTGACGATGCTGGGGATGTGGGGGTCGGCGTCGGGGGCGGTGACCTCGAGCCGGATCCGGCGGTTGTGGGTCATCGAGAGCAGGTGGTAGACCGCGTGCAGCTCGCGGCCGGTGTCGTCGGGGAAGTGCACGCCGCTGACGCCGGAGCAGAACTCGAACCGGAGCCGCTCGTCGTCGCGCAGCATCTGGGCCACGACCGGCAGGTCCTCGCGGCGGACGTGGAAGGTGATCTCGCCGCGGTCGATCACCACGCGCTCGACGGCGTGGTCGAGGTCGCCCGACCGCAGCCGCTCCTCGAGGGCGTCGGCCACGTCGTCGAACCAGCCGCCGAACGGTCGCTGCGACGCGCCGGGGTAGACGATCGGCGCGACCAGGCCGCCGTACCCGCTCGTGTCGCCGGAGCCCTTGGTGCCGAACAGCCCGCGACGTACGCCGACGGCCTGCTCCTGGGTCGCGCCTTCGGGGAGGATCTCGGCGCCGGGCTCGGTGGCGCCGTGAGTGGCCTGGTCGTCGTGCTTCTTCTCGTCGGTCATCGCAGCAGGCCCCGCATGTCGGAGGTGGGCAGTGCGGCGAGGGCTGCGGTCTCCTGCTCCTCGATCTCCTGGCGGCGGTTGGAGCCGAGCTTGGCGTGCTGGACCTGGTCGTGCAGCTTGAGGATGGCGTCGATCAGCATCTCGGGCCGCGGCGGGCAGCCGGGCAGGTACATGTCGACGGGTACGACGTGGTCGACGCCCTGGACGACGGCGTAGTTGTTGAACATGCCACCGGAGCTCGCGCAGACGCCCATCGCCAGCACCCACTTGGGCTCGGGCATCTGGTCGTAGATCTGGCGGAGGACCGGAGCCATCTTCTGGCTGACCCGGCCGGCGACGATCATCAGGTCGGCCTGGCGGGGGCTGGCGCGGAAGACCTCCATGCCGAACCGGGCGAGGTCGTACTTGGGGCCGCCGCTGGTCATCATCTCGATCGCGCAGCAGGCCAGGCCGAAGGTCGCGGGCCAGAAGCTGGCCTTGCGCATGTAGCCGGCGACGCCCTCGACGGTGGTCAGCAGGACGCCGCTGGGGAGCTTTTCCTCGATACCCATCAGCCGAATCCTTTCAACACCTGTCGAGCGCCGTCAGGCGCGTGCCATGCCAAGGCGGAGGAGGAAGGCGGCCCGGGGTTGGCCGTCGACCGACGACAACGAAGGCAGGGTGCGTGCATCACGGCGCTCAGTCCCATTCCAGGCCGCCGCGGCGCCATACGTAGGCGTACGCGACGAAGACGGTGGCGATGAAGATGACCATCTCGACCAGGCCGAAGAACGCGAGCGCGTCGAACCGCACGGCCCAGGGGTAGAGGAAGATGATCTCGATGTCGAAGACGATGAACATCATCGCGGTGATGTAGTACTTCACCGGGAAGCGACCCCCGCCGAGCGCCTGCGGAGTGGGCTCGATGCCGCACTCGTAGGAGTCCAGCTTCGCCCGGTTGTAGCGCTTCGGGCCCACGGCGGCGCTCATGATCACGGAGAAGACCGCGAATCCTGCCGCGAGGAGGGCCAACGCCAGGACCGGCGTGTAGAGGTCCATCCCTTGCGTTCCTTCCCTGTCCTGCCCGCCTTCCCGGCCCGCGGCGGCGGACGGGATTGTGACCTTGTGAAAGTGTTCACTAAGTGGCGCGTGCCACAGTCTAGGGCGCTTCGGCGGACCAGCACACCCCGGGGGTCGTACCGCGTTTTCCCGCGCTGACCTGCGGATTTAGTGCACGGAAGCGTTGCGTTATTTGGCTACTCGGCCGCCGCCCGCCAGGCCGCCACGAAGGACCGGACGTCGTGATGCCGCTCCCGGGGGTCTCGTCGCGTCGCTCGTTCGGACTCGCGCAGCCGAGCGGGGCCGGCGCGGAACGTCTGCTCGTCGCCGCCCGGCCCGCACAGAAGGTGGCGGGCGAGACGCGCGAGGGTGAACACCGTGGCGCGCTGGTCGATCCTGCTGCCACGCGCCAGCTCCTCCGGTGGCATCAGCCGTCGTGATCCGTACTGGCGATCCAGCTCGAGCGTGTACGGCGGCCGGTAGAGGTCGAGGTCCACCAAGTGCAGCCGCCGAGCCTCGAAGTCGTACACCAGGCAGCCGTCATACAGGTCGACGGCGACCAGGCCGGCGTCGGCGACCGCAACGTGCGCGTCGAGCAACGTGTCGTAGGCCGCGAGCACCTCGGCGAGCGGGAGCGCGCGAAATCGGTTGAGCGCCGACCCCGGGTCCGTCGCCGGCCCGCTTCCGGCAACGTAGGGATCGTTGAGGTTGTCACCGTCCACCCAGGGATAGACGAGCACGTGGCCGTCGCGCGCGACCTGAAAGTCCGCTGCCAGCGCGACGACGGCGTGGTGCCGGAGGCGCGCGTGCATGCGGATGGCCGCCCAGAGCTGGTGGCGGTCCACGCCGTACGCCGCCTTGAAGAACCACCGTGTCCCGTCGACGGTGGTGCCGTACGACGTGCAACCGCTGTCGTGGCCGCGGATCTCCGCGAAGACCTGACCCACGCCGGCCAGCCACTGCTCCAGGTCGACCGCGCCGTCCGGCACCGGAGCGACGACGTCCACCACGGCAGGGCCGTCAGGCGCCGGCGCGGTGGAGGGCGACGATGCCGCCGGAGAGGTTGCGCCACTCGGGGCGCTGCCAGCCGGCCTCGCCGATCAGGTCGGCCAGCCCCTGCTGGTCGGGCCAGGCCCGGATCGACTCGGCGAGGTAGACGTAGGCGTCGGGCGAGGAGGAGACGCCGCGGGCGATCGCGGGCAGCGCCTTCATGAGGTACTCCATGTAGACGGTGCGGAACGGCGCGAACGTGGGGTGGCTGAACTCGCAGACGACCAGCCGCCCACCGGGCCGGGTGACCCGCCGCAGCTCGCGCAGGCCGGCCAGCGGGTCGACGATGTTGCGCAGGCCGAACGAGATCGTCACCGCATCGAAGGTGGCGTCGGCGAACGGCAGCCGGGTGCCGTCGCCGGCCGTGAACGGAAGGTGCGGCAGGTTGCCCTTGCCGACCCGCAGCATGCCGAGGGAGAAGTCGCACGGCACGACGGTGGCGCCGCGATCCGCGAACGGCTGGCTCGACGTACCCGTGCCCGCGGCCAGGTCGAGCACGCGCTCACCGCGCCTCGGGTCGACCGCCGCGATCACCTCGCGCCGCCAGCGCCGGTCCTGGCCCATCGACAGCACGTCGTTGGTCACGTCGTAGCGACGTGCCACCGCGTCGAACATGCGGCGTACGTCGCCGGGCTGCTTGTCGAGTTCCGCTCGGGCCACGGCGGAAGACTACGGGGGTGGTCTGGCCCGGGTGGCAGGCGGATAGTCCACGACGATCTGGCCGCTCGCGGGCCTGATCGACGACCAAAACGTCGTGGACTATCGGGGACGGCCTTGGCAACGAGTCGGTCACGACCGACGCCACACGCAACCAAATCCCGGCATCTCGCGTCTTCCTGCTGACACTGGAAGTTCCGCTCACAACGGGGAGACGTCATGAAGGCACTGCGTGTGGTGCTCCTGGCCGTGGTCACGGTCGGCCTGCTCGGCGCGACGGCGTACGGCGTCGGATACGTCGTGCGCGACGACACCGGCCACCGCGCGACGACCGACGCGCCGGTCACCGCCGAGGACACGACCGTCCCCGAGCCCGAGCCGACGCCCTCCCCGACCCCCACGCCGGAGCCGGAGCCCGAGTTCCGGCTCGAGCAGGGCGACCGCGGGGTGAAGGTGCGCGAGCTGCAGTCCCGGCTCTTCCAGCTCGCCTGGTTCCCGGAGCTGACCACCGGCGCCTACGGTCCCGCCACCACGACCGGCGTGACCGGCTTCCAGGAGAAGCGCGGCCTGAAGGCCACCGGCGTGGTCGACGAGACCACCTGGCGCCGGCTCGTGAAGATGACGAAGAAGCCGACGCACGACCAGCTGTTCAACGTGCTCCACCCGGGCCCGGCGATCCTCGAGGCCGGCGCCGGCGGAGAGCAGGTCCGCGACCTGCAGGCCCGCCTGGTCTCGATCGCCTGGCTGTTCGGCGACGTCACCGGCACGTACGACGCCGCCACGGTCGAGGCCGTCCGCGGCTTCCAGAAGAAGCGCGAGATCCCGGTCACGGGCAAGGTCGACCAGCGCACGCTCGACCGCCTGCACGCGATGACCTACCAGCCGACGTACGAGCAGATGCACAACATCGTGCCGGAGCCGGGCGCCCTCGACCCGCGCTGCCAGACCGGGCGGGCGCTGTGCGTGGACAAGTCCACGAACTCGCTGCGCTGGGTGATCGACGGCAAGGTGCAGAAGACCCTCGAGGTGCGGTTCGGGTCCGACGAGCTGCCCACCCGCGAGGGCGCGTTCACGGTCTTCGAGAAGTCACGCGACCACGTGTCGAGCCTCTACGACACCTCGATGCCGCTCGCGATGTTCTTCTCCGGAGGGCAGGCCGTGCACTACTCACCCGACTTCGCGGCCAACGGCTACAACGGCGCCTCGCACGGCTGCGTCAACGTGCGCGACTACGACGGCATCGCCTGGCTCTTCGACCAGGTGCAGATCGGCGACAAGGTGATCGTCTACTGGTCGTGACGGCCGATTCCTGACCCGGGCCGGCCCCGGCGTAGGCTCTCGGGTCGTGACGACCAGCGCGACCAAAGGCGAGCAGCCATCCCCTCTCGTCGCCCGGACCGTCGTCATCGACGTCGACACCGCCGACTCCTTGCTCGACCTGCTTCCCGACGACCGCCCGCTGACGTGGCTGCGTCGTGGTGCGGGGCTCGTCGGGTGGGGCGTGGCGGCCGAGGTCCGCACGTCCGGGGCCACCCGCTTCTCCGACGCGGGCAAGTGGTGGGCCGAGAGCACGGCGCACGCGGTCGTCCGCGACGAGGTCAACGAGCCCGGCAGCGGGCTGGTCTGCTTCGGTTCCTTCGCCTTCGCCGACGAGCCCGGTGAGTCCGTGCTGGTGGTGCCCGAGGTGGTCGTCGGGCGACGCGGCGACACCGCGTGGTTGACCACGATCGCCCGGGGCGGCCTGGAGCGCCTCGACGCGCCGTCGACGGTCGACGCCCCGGCAGCCCCCCACGAGGTCAGCTTCGCCGACGGCTCGCTCGATCCCGAGCAGTGGATGACCGTAGTCGGCGAGGCGGTCACCCGGATCAATGCCGGTGAGCTCGAGAAGGTCGTGCTGGCCCGTGACCTGGTCGCCACGGCGGCCGCCCCGATCGACGTCCGCTGGCCGCTGCGTCGGCTCGCCGAGGACTACCCGATGTGCTGGACTTTCCACGTCGACGGGCTGTTCGGGGCCACCCCCGAGATGCTCGTCCGCCGCGAGCGCGGCCTGGTCACCTCGCGGGTGCTCGCCGGCACCATCCGGCGTACCGGGGACGACGAGCGCGACCTCGCGCTGGCCGCCACCCTGGCCCGCTCGTCGAAGGACCTCGAGGAGCACGAGTACGCCGTCCGCTCGGTCGCCGACTCCCTGGAGCCGCACTGCTCGTCGATGAACGTCCCCGAGGCGCCGTTCGTGCTGCACCTGCCCAACGTCATGCACCTCGCGACGGACGTCGCCGGCGTGGTCCACGACGCCGAGACCGTGTCGTCCCTGCAGCTCGCCGAGGCGCTGCACCCCTCCGCAGCGGTCGGCGGCACGCCCACCCCGGTCGCGACCGCCCTGATCGCCGAGATCGAGCAGATGGACCGCGGCCGCTACGCCGGTCCGGTCGGCTGGATGGATGCCTCGGGCGACGGCGAGTGGGGCATCGCCCTGCGCTCCGCGCAGCTCACCGGCAACACGGTGCGGCTGTTCGCCGGCTGCGGCATCGTGGCCGACTCCGACCCCGAGGCGGAGCTGGCCGAGGCACAGGCGAAGTTCGTCCCGGTCCGGGACGCCCTCACCGCCCTGTGACCTCCTCTCCTCCTGGCGGCCCGCATCAGGAAGCAGCGCGGTCCGGATCCAGCCTGGCCATGACGGGTGTCGACAGGACGCCGTGCACGAGCACCGATGCGACGACCGTGAACGCCACGGTCGACCACAGCCAGTCCTCGCCGAGCTCCGAGGCTTCTCCAGCGGCGTACGCGAGGTAGTAGAGGGACCCGACACCGCGGACCCCGAAGAATGCCGCCGCCCACCTCTGGGCCGTGGTCAGGCCTCCCGGCTCGTCCGCCGGCTTCGCCCACGGCCCCAGCGACAGCATCCCCGCCAGGGGACGGACCAGGAAGATCAGCGCCAGACCGATGGCGACGCCCCGCCAGTCGAGCGCCGCCAGGAGCCCACGGGTCAGGGCGATCCCCAGCATCAGCAGCACGAACAGGGTCAGGAGCCGCTCCAGGCGCTCGGCGACGTCGTGCATCGCTGCGTGGTAGTCGTGCGACCTCTCCGCGGACCGGAACGTCATGGCGCACACGAAGACGGACAGGAAGCCGTAGCCGCCCAGCACCTCCCCGGCTCCGTACGACGCGATCAGTGCGGCGAGTGCGAGTAGCGACTCCCCCCGCTCGGCCACCCGCAGCGACCTGCTGCTGGCACGGAAGGCGACGTAGGCGAGCATCCGACCGCAGGCGATGCCGACCACGATGCCGATCACGACCTTGGCCACGAGATAGAACGAGGCCCACTCCAGCCACCAGTTGGCCACCGCGCCCTCCGTGGCGAGCAGGATGGCGGCGTACACGAACGGGAAGGTCAGGCCGTCGTTGAAGCCGGCCTCCGACGTCAGCGTGAACCGGAGCTCGTCGGACTCGTCGACCTCGTGGTCACCGGTCTGCGGTCCCGCGACCTGGACGTCCGAGGCCAGCACCGGGTCGGTGGGCGCCAGCGCCGCGCCGAGCAGCAGCGCCGCCGCGGGGGCGAGGCCGGCGGTCCAGCCGAGCAGCGCCACCAGGGCAATCGTGACGGGCATGCCGATCGCCAGGAGCCGCCACGTGGCCGCCCACCGCAGCCAGCTCTTCCGGTCTCGCGGGCTCAGCGGCCGGTCGAGTGCGAGACCGACGCCCATCAGGGCCACCAGCACGACGAGCTCGGTCACGTGCTCGATGGCCGCCCGGTTGGTCTGCGGGTCCAGCGGCAGGCCGTCCGGAAGCGGCGTGAGGCCGATGAGCATGCCCACACCGACGAGCACCATCGGCGCCGAGATCGCCCACCGGGCGAGGAGCTCGGGCAGCACGATCGCCAACAACAGGCTGGCGCCCGCCACGAGGTAGACGACGTCGGCTGTCACGGGCGAGAGGTACCCCCACAGTGGCTGGGCAGACGCGACCTGCTCAGGTCACAGGTCCGCACCGTCGGCGAGCCGCACGTACTCCAGCCCTTCTTTGGGCAGGAACACGTCCATGTGGCGGCCGATCAGGTCGAGGCCGATGTCGGAGTAGACCCGGTCATGGATGGCGAGGTTCCGCGGAGCCTTCACCGCCCTCGCGAAGTCGATCGCCTCCGAGGCGCGCATCCACGGCGCCGAGACCGGGACGAGCAGGAGGTCGACCGGTTCGCCGGGCTCGGTGAGCGCGTCTCCGGGGTGGTAGACCTTCTGGTCCCCGGTGAGGACGTAGCCGCTGTTGTGGAAGCGCGGCAACTCCGGGTGGATCACCGCGTGCAGCTCGCCGACCGCCCGCGCCGGGATGCCGGGATCGAACTCCTCGCCCGGCGCCACCACGGTGACCCGCTCCGCCAGGTCGGGGGCGTCCTCCCGGATCTTCTTCGCGACCGCCTCGATCGTGTAGATGGACGCGTCGATCGTCCGCAGGTGGTCGGGGTGGTAGTGGTCGGGGTGCTCGTGCGTGATCAGCACCGCGTCCGCACCGTCGATCGCCTCGATGTCGGTGAAGACCCCGGGGTCGAGCACCACTGTTGCGCCATCGTGCTCGACCCGGACACAGGCATGACCGAACTTCGTGATCCGCATGTCGCCCACCCTAGGGCGCCGATCCACGTCCCTACGATGCTCGCGTGACCCTCCCCGACGGCGTGACGTTGCGGACCGCGACGCTCGACGACGTCGTGGCCGGCGCGGCACTGCACGCCGCCTGCTGGCGCGAGACGTACGCCGGCCTGGTCGACCCGGCCCGGCTCGAGGAGCGGCTCGCCGACACGGAGCGATGGCGCACCGGCTGGGCCACCCAGATCGAGGCCGGTCCACCGCGGGTGCTCGCGGCAGCCGAGGACGGCGAGCTGATCGGCTTCGGCGTTGCGGGCCCGAGCCGCAAGGAGGACGCGCCCGCGACCCAGGAGCTCTATGCGCTGTACACCCTCTCCTCCTGGTGGGGCCGCGGCGTCGGCCAGGCGCTGCTGGACGTGGTCGCACCGGTCGGGCCCTGCTGGTTGTTCGTGCTGGCGGAGAACGGTCGGGCGCAGGCGTTCTACCGCCGCAACGGGTTCGCCGCCGACGGCCACCGGCAGCGGTACGCCGGGCTGGACGCCTGGGAGATCCGGATGGTCCGCGAATAGGGCTTGCCACGAATAGCACGGTCGTTCTATTCTCATCGCATGAGCAAGGGAGAAGAGACGAAGGAGGCCATCCTCGACGAGGCACTGGCCCTGGCGTCGCGCGTCGGCTTCACCGGACTGACCATCGGCCAGCTGGCCGAGCAGACCGGGCTGAGCAAGAGCGGCCTCTTCGCCCACTTCAAGTCCAAGGAGCAGCTCCAGCTGCAGACGCTCGAGCACGGGCGTCAGCGGTTCATCGACGTCACCGTCCGGCCGGCGCTCGCGGTCTCCCGCGGGGAGAAGCGGGTCCGCGAGCTGTTCGAGGGCTGGCTGCGCTGGGAGAACGAGGTGGTCCCGGGCGGCTGCCTGTTCATCACCGGGTCGATCGAGTTCGACGACCAACCGGGTCCGATGCGCGACGCCCTGGTCCGCAACCAGCGCGACTGGCTGGACGCCGTCGCCACGGTCGCCGACGCCGCCGTGTCCGAGGGCGACTTCCGCGCCGACCTCGACCCGCAGCAGTTCGCCTTCGAGCTCCAGAGCCTGACTCTCGGCTTCCACCACTACGCCCGCCTGCTCGAGGACGAGCACGCGGAGGACCGGGCCCGCACGGCCTTCGAGTCCATGCTCGACCGCGCTCGGGCGCGCTGACCCCACCCTCACCGAAAGGCAGCATCGTCATGACCGCTTCAGCGCTCCAGAAAAGCACGATCGTTCGTATCAAGAACTCCACCCTCCGCTCCACGCTCCGCGCGGCCGACCTGGTCACGCCCCGCATCGCCGGCCGGATGGCCTGCAACCTCTGGTTCCGGCTGCCGCCGCCGATGGCGCCCACACCGCTGCCACCCGGCGGTGAGCCGTTCACCGTGACCGCGCAAGGGGCGGCGGTCCGGGGACACTCGTTCGGCGACGGCGACACCACGGTCTACCTGGTGCACGGATGGGGCGGCCTCGGCAGCCAGCTGGCCGCGTTCGTCGAGCCCCTGGTCGCGGCCGGCCACCGGGTCGTGCTGTTCGACGCGCCCTCGCACGGCGACTCTGACCCCGGCCCGTCGGGCCCCGGTCGGACCCACGGCGTGGAGATCGCTCGGGCGCTCGACGCCGTGTTCGCCCGGTTCGGTCCCGCCGAGGCCGTGGTGGCGCACTCGCTCGGCACCGTCGCGACGTACGTCGCCCTGCGGTTCGGCTGGCTCGGCACCGACCGGCTGGTGCTGGTCGCCCCGATGGTCGAGGCGCTGAGCCTGTTCGACCAGTTCCAGACGATCCTCGGGTTCGGCGACCGGACCCGGCGCGCGTTCGACCGCGAGGTCGACCGGTTCGTCGGCCTGCCGATCGAGGAGTTCGACGCGATCGTCCAGGCCGGGCACGTCGAGCCCGTCCCGACCCTGGTCGTGGCCGACGTCGGCGACCGGCAGACGCCGTACGCCGACGCCGAGCGGCTCGTCGCCGCGCTCCCGGATGCCGAGCTGGTCACGACCGAGGGCCTCGGCCACCGGCGGATCCTGCGCGACCCCGGCGTGGTCGCGCGGGTCGTCGAGTTCGTCAGGCAGTCAGGTGGTGCACGTAGCACCACCGCCAGTCCTCGTCGGGCTCAGCGGACTGCATGACCGCGTGCGTCGTCTCGTGGAAGTGACGGGTGGCGTGCTGTCGCGGCGAGGAGTCGCAGCAGCCGACGTTGCCGCACTCCAGGCACCGGCGTAGCGCCACCCACCGCGTGCCCTCGACCACGCAGGCCTCGCAGAACGTCGCCGGGTGCTCGTCGACGGTCGGGTACCGCTCGAGGTCCTCGCACACCTGACCGAACCGACGGCGGACCTGGTTCTGGCGCTGGATGTTCTCGCGCTCCGCGCTGGCCGTCTCCAGCAGCGACTCCTCGACGTCGAGCATGGCGAGCACGTCGGCGACGACCTCGGACGGGACGGTGCCGGACTTCCTGATCTCCAGGATCCGTCCGCGCTCGGCGTCGATCATCGTGCGCCGGACCCGGCTGTAGAGGTCGCTGGGCGCCTCCTCGTCGGCAGTGGTCGCCAGGCGCTCCCATGCGGAGAAGTTCCGTTGGTCGATCCGCTGGCGGACGAGGTCGATGACGCCGTGGGGGTCTTCGACGTCCATCTCCTCGAGGGCCTTGAGGCCGGCCTTCGAGGCCTGTTGGAGCAGGGTGGCGCGGGCCAGCGCGTCGTCGACGGGGTCCGGGCCGGGCACGTCGAGCATGCGTGCCAGCACCGGCAGGGTGAGGCCCTGCAGGAAGAGCGTGCCCGCGACGACGGTGAACGCGATCAGCAGCAGGACCTCTCGGTGCTCGAAGTCCGGCGGGATGACGTACGCCGCCGCGAGGGTGACGACCCCGCGCATGCCGGCCCAGCCGACCAGGAACGTGCCCTGCCAGGTCGGGACCTGGCCGGTCGCCGGGTCCGGGCCCGGCCGCACCAGCAGGAACCTCGAGATGAAGACCCACACCATGCGGAGCACGATCACGCCGACCAGGGTCGAGGCGCAGACCAGCACGATCCGGGCGCTCGAGACCTCGCTGTCCTGGACGTCGCTGAGGAGGGCCTGCGCCTGGAGGCCGATCAGCAGGAAGACGGCGTTCTCGAGGATCCAGGCGATGGTGCGCCAGTTCATCCGCTCCGCGATGCGCGACTGCGCGGTCTGGATGATCGGCGCCTTGTGCCCGAGCAGGAGCCCCGCGACGACGACGGCGACGACACCGGACGCGTGGACCTCCTCGGCGGCGACGTACGCCGCGAACGGCACCAGGAACGACATGCCCGTGTCGAAGACCGGGTCGGTGATCCGCTTGCGCAGGAACGCGACGAGCATGAACATCGCCAGGCCGACGGCCACGCCGCCACCGGCGGCGACCACGAAGTCGACGCCGACCTCGAAGGCGGTGATGCCCAGGCCGGCGGCAGCGATCGCCGTACGCAACGCGACGAGGGCGGTCGCGTCGTTGAGCAGCGACTCTCCCTCGAGGATGGTGACGATCCGCCGTGGCAGCCCGATCCGTCGCCCGATGGTGGTGGCGGCGACGGCGTCGGGTGGCGCGACCACCGCCCCGATCGCGAGCGCAGCCGGCCAGCCGACGTCCGGGAGCAGCTCGTGGACCAGCCAGCCGATGCCGAAGGTCGTGAAGACGACCAGGCCGACGGAGAGGAGCAGGATCACCCGCCGGTGGGCGTTGAAGTCGACCAGCGACGTCTGGAGGGCCGCCGAGTAGAGCAGCGGCGGCAGCAGCCCCAGCAGGACGATCTCGGGCTCGAGCTCCACCTCGGGCACGCCCGGCACGAAGGACAGGCCGATGCCCACGGCGATCAGGAACAGCGGCGCCGGGAAGTCGACCACGTCCGCCAGGGCGGTCACCGCCAGGACGATGACGGCCATGCCGACCAGGAAGAGTGCGAGCTCCACCCGGACATTCTTGCCGGGAGCCGGTCAGGCGGGCTGTGCCACCCAGACCATGGGATCGCCCCAGCCGAGCTCGTCCACGCCGTGGCGCCCGAAGGCGAGGGCAACGAGGGTCCGGCGGTGGGCGGCGAACGTCAGGACGTGGGCGATCATCCCGCCGTACGTGAACACCTCGGCGGGGACGCAGAGGGCGTCGACGAAGGTGTCGTCCAGCCGGTCGTCGGCGACGACGTCGCGGACGTGGGCGAGGTACGTCGGGCCCTCGGCGGCGAGCCGCTCGCGCATCGACGTCAGCGACTCGTGCTCCTCGACCGACCAGTCGTAGTCGCGAGTGGCGAGGGCGGCGTTCCACATGCCCATCTGGCCGACCAGGCGGGAGAGCAGCGACCGGATCGTCTGCCGGTCGTCGTCGACGTCGAGCTCGATGACCTGGTCGAGCTGCTCGTCGGTGAGGCGACCGGCGACGCGGACCATCTCGCCGGTCAGCCAGACGTGGTGCTCGACCATCTTCGTCAGTAGTTCCATGGCGGTGACCTTGTCTCGTGACGGCAGCCGGAGGCTGCCGGGTGGGTGGAAGTGGACGCCGCTCGGCGCGGCGATCTGGATGTGACCCGGACGCTGGCGCCAGAGCGCTGGAGCTGCGCCGTACGCCCGGGTGAAGGCGCGGGTGAACGCCTCGTGCGAGCCGTAGCCGGCCTCCACCGCGATGTCGATCAGCGGGGCGGAGGTCGTGATCATCCGGTACGCCGCCCGCTCCAGCAGGATCCGTCGCCGGAAGGCCTGCGGGGGCTCGCCGGCGACGGACCGGATCATCCGGTCGAAGTGGTAGCGCGAGAAGTGCAGCCGGCGGGCCCACTCCTCACCCGACACCTGGTGGTCGCCGGGGTGGTCGTCGAGGGCTTCGGCGAGGGAGTCGACGAAGCCCGCGAAGGTGTCGGCGGCGACGGTCATGAGCCCATGTTGGAGACCGATCCGGCGGCGGGCTTGATCGTCGTTGCCATCACATGAGGGAGCCGCGGCCGGTCGGGTAGTCGGTCGCGTAGGTCATCGCGAGCGCATGGACTCCCGGCGGCAGCAACGCGGACGCGGCCTGCACGATCGCGTCGCCCTCGACGTGGACGCTGATGTGCACCGGACGGTCGCTCGGGATCTCGAACGTGACCGGCCCCCAGTAGACGACGTACGACCGGCCGTCGATGCCGACGATGGGCGGGATCTTCGCGCGCACCAGCGCGTTGCCGGTGGTCAGGTTGAGGGACAGGGTGCGGCGCGGCCCGGTGTGGTACTCGACGTACGGGATCACGTTGGGCGGAACACTGGGCGACTGCGTCATGCGCACAGTCTGCAACGGACCGGCTCGGGTCGCGGAAGACTGGGTCCGTGTCCGACCTCCTGCTGGTGCCCAGCCCGCTGCTCGGTGCCCCCGCATGGGCTCCGGTCGCCGGGTGGCTGGCCGGCGAGGGACGGTCCGCACGCGTCGTCGACACGGCCGGGGTGCGGGCGCCGGACGACCTCGTCGAGGCCGTCGTGCTGGCGTCCGGGACCCAACCGGTCGTGCTGGTGCCGCACAGCAACGCCGGGCTGGCGATGCCCGCGGTCGGGTCGCGGGTCGAGGTGCGCGCCACCGTGTTCGTCGACGCGGCGCTGCCGCTGGCCGACGGTGAGACGACGCTGGCACCTCCCGGGCTGCTGGCGATGCTCGAGACCCTCGCGGACGACGACGGGCTGCTGCCGCCGTGGACGCAGTGGTGGGACGACCTGACGGGGCTGTTCCCCGACGACGCGACCCGCGCCGCGATCGAGGCCGGGCAGCCTCGCCTGCCGCTGGCGTACTTCAGGTCGACCCTGCCGGTGCCGGACGGCTGGGCCTCGGGGGCGTGCGGCTACCTGGCGTTCGGCGACACGTACGCCGAGGAGGTCGCCCTCGCCCGGGCCCACGGATGGCCGGTGACGGTGCTCGACGGCCGGCACCTGCACCAGCTGCACGACCCGGCCGGGGTGGGCCGGGCGGTGCTGGACCTGGTCGACGCCGTGGCGGTCTGACCCTCGGGGTGGTTTCGAGACGGGCCGCCAGGCGGCCCTCCTCAACCACCGAACAACCTCGCTGGTTGAGGAAGGCGGAACCTCGGGGTGGTTTCGAGACGGGCCGCCAGGCGGCCCTCCTCAACCACCGAACAACCTCGCTGGTTGAGGAAGGCGCTCTGCGCCTGTCTCGAAACCAGCAGAACCTACTCAGCGCCCCAGCGCGCGGATCCGTTCGTCGAGCTCGCGGCGGTTGTCGCGACGGACGGGAACCTCGATGACCTCGATCCCGCCGTTGGGGTTGGCCAGGGCGTGCTCGAGCTCGACGAGCGACTCGACCTTCCAGTGGGGAGTGCGGGTGGCGGCGCACAGGCTGGCCAGGTCGACGTGGTGGGGGGTGCCGAACAGCCGGTCGTAGCGGTCGGCGTACGTCGGCGCGCCCTGCTCGAGCATGGCGAAGATCGACCCGCCGTCGTCGTTGACGACCACGATGGTCAGGTCGGGACGGGGCTCGTCGGGGCCGATGACGAGCCCGTTCGCGTCGTGCAGGAACGTCACGTCGCCCATCAGCGCGATCGCCCGGCTCGATGTGGACCGGCCGAGCGCGGCGCCGATCGCCGATGAGACGGTGCCGTCGATGCCGGAGAGGCCGCGGTTGGCGATCACCTTGCGCCGGCCGCCGACCTCGTACTTCGCGACCATCAGGTCGAGGTCGCGGATCGGGCTCGATGCACCGACGACCAGCAGGCCGTCGCGCGGCAGGGATCTGCTGACCACCCCGGCGACGCCGTACGCCGTGGTGCCCTCGGCGGCGAGCAGGGCATCCAGCCCGCGCCCGACCTCGGCGTCGGCGGTTCGCCACTCCTCGAGCCAGCCCGGGTCGTCGGCGCCCTCCAGCAGTCGGCTGCCCCGACATGAAGCGCCGGGCCACGGCGAACGGCCGCTCCGTCCACACGCCCCGCGCCCGGCTCCCGGCGTCGAGGACCTCGACGTCGTCGCGGGCGAGCAGCTGCATGACCGGACGCGACAGGGTCGGGTGTCCGAAGACGACCGCGCGCTCGACCCGGCGCCCGAGGTCGCCGTCGAGCAGCAACCGGTAGCAGCGGATCGCGTTCTCGCCGGTGCGGGAGCCGCTGCTCGGCTCGGCCAGCAACGGCCAGTGGGCGTACTCGGCGAGGCTCCTGGCCGGCGGTCCGGCGTCGTCGCCGGCCACGACGACCGTGCGCGGACCGACCTCGAGCAGCTCGCCCACCGCGGGGACGACGACCTCACCGCGGGTGGACTCGAGCGCGACCGGCTCCGGGTGCCACCGGTCGTCGGGGACGAGCGGGTCGTCGAGCTGCAGGTTGACGTGCACGACGTGGGTGCCCGACGCCAGATCGGGGATCTCGGCGGGAGTCGCCACGTCGGCCGTCGCGACCAGGGGACCGAAGATCCCGACCTGGTCGGTGGTCTGGTTGGCGCCGGTGCCGCGCAGCCGGGCCGGCCTGTCTGCGGTGACGACGGCGAGCGGGACGCCGGCGTGCGCCGCCTCGAGCACGGCCGGGCTCAGGTTGGCGACGGCGGTGCCGGAGGTGCACATCACCGCGGCGTACGAGCCGACCTTGGTCAGTCCCAGCGCGAGGAAGCCGGCGGTCCGCTCGTCGACCCGCGTGTGCAGCCGCAGCAGCCCGGCCTCGGCGGCGTCGTGCACCGCGAACGCCAGCGGCGCGTTCCGCGAGCCCGGCGCGAGCACGACCTCGCGGACCCCGCCGGCCACCAGCGCGCGGACCACCGCGCGGGCCAGCTCGCTCGACGGGTTCGTCACGGGCCGTGATCCTTCCGCACGGCTCGCACCTCGGCCAGCCGGGCCTCCCAGGCTGCTGCCCGCTCGGGCGATGCCGCGAGCCGGTCCAGGGCCGCCTCGTCGACCTCGACCGCACGCACCGGGAGGACGCCGTCGACCGGCAGCAGCGGCTCGGTCACGACGTCGTCGGTCAGCAGCTGCACGGTCGCCAGCCCGCAGGCGTACGGCAGCTCGGGCAGGGCGGCGGCGAGGGCAACCCCGGCCGCGATGCCGACGGACGTCTCGAGCGCCGAGGAGACGACGACGGGCAGCCCGATGTCCTCCGCGATCCGCAGGCAGGCCCGCACCCCACCGAGCGGCTGCACCTTGAGCACCGCCACGTCGGCCGCCTCGAGGTCGCGGACGCGGTAGGGGTCGGCCGCACGGCGGATCGACTCGTCAGCGGCGACGCGTACGTCGACCGCCCGGCGTACGGCGGCCAGCTCCTCGACGGTCGCGCACGGCTGCTCGACGTACTCCAGGCCTCCGGCCGCGCGATCCAGCTGCCGGATCGCGGCGACCGCCTCGTCGACCTGCCAGCCGCCGTTGACGTCGATCCGCACCCGGCCGCCGGCCCCGAGGGCGTCGCGCACCGCCTCGACCCGGGCCAGGTCGTCGCCCAGGGCCTGCCCCGGTTCGGCGACCTTGACCTTGGCCGTCGTGCAGCCGCCGGCACGCACGATCTCGTGTGCTCGCACGGCGTCGACCGCCGGCACGGTGACGTTGACGGGGACCGACGAGCGCACGGGCGCCGGCCAGTCACCGGCCGCTGCCTCCTCCGCGCACCGCAGCCAGGGCTCGGCCACGTCGGGCGGGTACTCGAGGAACGGGCTCCACTCCCCCCACCCGGCGTCGCCGCGGAGGAGCACCCCCTCGCGGACGTCGATGCCGCGGAAGCGGGTGCGCAGCGGAACCGACCAGACCCTCATGCCAGGTCCTTGAGCCGCAGCCGGTCGACCTTGCCGTTGGCGAGGAACGGCAGCGCGTCGACCACGACCACCTGGCGCGGCGCCCACGAGCGGGGATGTGCCTCACCCACCCAGGCGCGCGCCTCGTCGAGGGCGAGGTCCCCGACGACGAAGGCGACCAGCCGGTTGCCCCACTCCTCGTCCGGTACGCCGACCACCTCGGCCGCCCTGACGGCCGGGTGCTGGCGCAGGCGAGCGGCGACCGCGGGCCCGGGCACGTTCACGCCGCCGGTGACGACGACGTCGTCGAGGCGGCCCAGCACGTGCAGCCGGCCGTCGTCGTCGAGCCGACCCGCGTCGGAGGTCAGGAACCACCCGTCGACCAGGGCGCCGGCGGTGGCGGCCTGGTCGCCGTCGTACCCGTCGAACAGGGTCGGCCCGCCGATCCGGATCCGGCCGTCCGCCCCGATCACCAGCGCGACGCCGTCGAGCGGGTACCCGTCGTAGACACAGCCCCCGGCCGTCTCGGCCGAGCCGTATGTCGCCACCACATGCACGCCGGCGGCCTCCGCGCGGGCGCGTAGCGCCGGGTCGATCGGTCCGCCGCCCAGCAGCACGGTGTGCAGCGCGGCCAGCGCCTCGGCCTCCGCCGCGTCGTCGAGCAGCCGGTGCAGCTGGGTCGGCACCAGCGAGAGGAAGCGCGCGCCGGCCGCCACGCCGCCGGCGACGGAGCCGGCCTCGTCGAGCAGCAGCGGCTCGTGCCCGGCGGACAGCGACCGGCAGACGACCTGCACCCCGGCGACGTACGACGGCGGGAGCGCGAGCAGCCACGGCCCGGTGTCGCCCAGCCGACGAGCGGACGCGTCGACGGACGCGAGCACGGCGCGACGCGACAGCAGCACCCGTTTGGGTGCGCCGGTCGAGCCGGAGGTCTCCACGACGAGCGCCGCGGGCTCCTCCGGCGCGGACAGCCAGGACGCCAGCGCGGCCACGACCTCGCGCGGCGTACCGACCGGCTGCAGGAAATCCACGCGACGGACGCTACTGCCCCCTGACAGAATCCCGTCCGATGACCTCTCGGACACCGCGCTGGCTCGCCTCGCTGATCCCCGACACGCCCCTGGCGCGCAAGCTCTCCCTGCAGTCGATCCTGTTCGCGATCGGCGAGGGGGTCTTCCTCACCGGCAGCGCCGTCTTCTTCACCCAGATCGTCGGCCTGTCCGCGTTCCAGGTGGGCGTCGGTATCACCGTCGGCGAGGCGGCGTCGTTCCTCGTCGCGGTGCCGCTCGGCAAGGTCGCCGACCGGATCGGACCGAAGCGGATGTGGGCGATCGGCGCGTTCGGCGCCGCGGCGCTGTACGCCGTCTGGCCGTTCGTCGACAGCTTCGCGATGTTCCTCGCGATGATGGTGGTGCTGCAGATCGTGGAGACCGCCGGCCACTCCGGCCGCGGGGCGTACACGCTCGACGCCTTCCCGCGCGAGGAGCGGGTGCGGTCCCTCGCGTACATGCGGGCCGCCCTCAACGTCGGCTTCACCGTGGGTGCCCTGATCGGCGGCATCGCGCTGGCGTTCAACAACGACAACGTCGTGCAGGCGGTCCCGCTCTTCACGGCGGCGGTGCTCGCGCTCAACGCCCTCTACATCACGCGCCTGCCCGACGCGGAGCACGACAAGGCGCCGGTCGCGGAGGACGAGCTGCTGAACCCGGGTGCCCTGCGCAACCGCGGGTTCCTCTCGCTCATGACCTGGGACGGCGTGCTCGGCACCAACCAGGTGCTCCTGAACATCGTGATCCCGTTGTGGCTGGTGGAGGAGACCGACGCACCGCGCGTCCTGCTCGCCTGGCTGTTCGGCACCAACACCGTGCTGGCGGTGCTGCTCCAGGTCGCGGCGGCCCGCGGGGTCAACTCGGTCGAGCGCTCGCTGCGGGCGGCCCGGATCTCGATGTGCTTCTTCGTGCTGTCCTGCCTGATCGTCCTGGTCACCCACGACACCCTGGGCTGGGTCACGATCGCGCTGGTCTGGCTCGGCCACGTGACGGTGACCGGCGCCGAGCTGTTCCAGTCGGCGGCCAGCTGGGGCTACCAGTCGGAGCTCTCCGATCCCGATCGCCGCGGCGAGTACCAGGGCGCCGCGCACATCGGCCACACCCTGGGCTCGGTGTGGGCGCCCGCCGCCTACACCTACCTCGCCATGGAGTGGGGTGGGCCCGGATGGCTGGTGATCGGCGGCATCGTGGTCCTGGCCACGCTGGCGATGGGCCCGTCCTCCCGGGCGGCCGAGCGGTTCCTGCAGCGGGACTCGGTGCCGAGCACGGCGACCGACCCTGCTTGAATCCTTCGGTGGCCACCCGCTCCCAATGGTTCGCCGGCGCCCGACCGCGCACCCTCCCGGCCGCCGTCGCGCCGGTCCTCGCCGGCACCGGCGTCGCGGCGTACCTCGACGGTGCGGTGTGGTGGAAGGCCGGCTTCGCGCTCGTGGTGAGCCTCGCCCTGCAGGTGGGCGTCAACTACGCCAACGACTACTCCGACGGCATCCGCGGGACGGATGCGGAGCGGGTCGGGCCGCTGCGGCTGGTCGGCTCGGGCGTGGCGTCTCCGGGGGCCGTGAAGCGGGCGGCGTTCGCGGCGTTCGCGGTGGCCGGTGTCGCCGGCCTGGTACTCGCGGCGACCACCGCCTGGTGGCTGGTCGCCCTCGGGCTCGTGTGCATCGTCGCGGCCTGGTTCTACACCGGCGGCAAGCGCCCCTACGGCTACCTCGGGCTGGGCGAGGTGATGGTCTTCGTCTTCTTCGGACTGGTCGCCGTCGTCGGCACGACGTACGTGCAGACGGAGACGTTCGAGCTCGCCGCGCTGGCCGCGGCGGTGGCGATCGGATGCCTGGCCTGCGCGATCCTGGTCGCCAACAACCTGCGTGACATCCCGAGCGACACCACCGCCGGCAAGCGCACCCTGGCCGTGGTCCTGGGCGACCGGCGCACCCGCTACCTGTACGTCGGGCTGGTCGAGGCCGCCCTGGTGGCCAACGTGGCGCTGGCCTGGGACACCTCGTGGTGGGCGCTGCTCGGTCTCGGGTACGCCGCCACGGCAAGCCCCGCGGCCCAGACCGTGCTCGCGGGGGCCAAGGGGCCGGACCTGGTGCCGGTGCTCCAGCAGACCGGGATCTCCGAGCTCCTCATGGGGTTCGGGATCTACGCGGGCCTGCTGATCGCGGTCGCCCGCTAGCCCTGCTGAGCGTCCGGGTTGGGGACACCGACGTACGCTGAGCGCATGGGTTTCCTGATCTTGGTCGTCCTCGTGATCGGCGCCGTTGTCGCATGGAAGATGCGGGTGCAGATCATGGCAAAGGTGCTCGGCCAGCCCGAGGAGCGGATCCGCCGGCAGCTCAACCGGCGCCGCGACTGACCGAGGGCCGGCAGGGCCTCAGTCCGCGTCCTCCTTGGCCTTCATCTCCTCGAACCGGCTGGTCATGCGCTGGGCGCGATCGTCGACGCGCCGCGCGAACGCCTCGCGCGGCCGGTTCAGCAGGAAGTAGGACCCCAGCCCCGAGGCCACGAAGGCGATCACGACCGCCCACAGCACGTTGGCCTCGTCCGCGACCATCATCCACACCCCGATGACCAGGGCGAACGACGCCAGGAACAGGGCAATCCGCAGGCCGGTGTAGATCCAGAACTCCTTCACGGCTTCAGGGTATGCGCGTGACCAGTAGCCCCCTACTCTGGAGGTGTGCTGAAGTTCTTCCTCGTGGTCGTCCTGGTCGGGATCGCCATCTACCTGACCGTGCGAGTGATCCAGCGCCGCGGCGTCCTGCCGAAACCCAAGGCCGCCCCGCCCCGCGTCGTCGGCCCCGACGACGACCCGGACTTCCTGCGCGACCTGGACAAGAAGAAGAAGCACCCCGAGGATCCCGACACCGGCCACTGACAGCCCCTGAGTCGCGCCGGCAACCCGTGGCTGGCCGGCCGTCTCCCCAGTAGGTTTGGCCGGTGGCCGCCCCAGCATCACGTCAGCTCCCCGACCGTGCCCGCGTCGTCGTCATCGGCGGAGGTGTCATCGGCTGCTCCGTCGCCTACCACCTGGCGCACGCCGGGTGGACCGACGTACTCGTGCTCGAGCGGGACCGCCTCACCTCCGGCACCACGTGGCACGCCGCCGGCCTGATGACCTGCTTCGGGTCGACGTCGGAGACCTCGACCGGGATCCGGCTGTACTCCCGCGACCTGTACGCCCGCCTGGAGGAGGAGACCGGCCAGGCGACCGGCTTCAAGCCGGTCGGGTTGATCGAGGCGGCGGCCGACGAGGACCGGCTCCAGGAGTACCGCCGGGTCGCCGCGTTCCAGCGGAACCTCGGGCTGGAGGTCGAGGAGATCTCGCCGCGCGAGATGGCCGACCTGTTCCCCTGGGCGAAGACCGACGACCTGGTCGCCGGCTTCCACGTGCCCGGCGACGGGCGGGTCAACCCGGTCGACGTCACCACCGCGCTGGCCAAGGGCGCGCGACAGCTCGGCGTACGCGATCGTCGAGGGGGTCTCGGTCGAGGACGTGGTGGTCGACCGCGGCCGAGTCACCGGGGTCAGGGTCTCCACGGGTGGCGCGGACGAGACGGCCGAGATCGAGGCCGAGTACGTCGTCAACTGCGCCGGCATGTGGGCCCGCGAGCTGGGGGCGAGGAACGGGCTCGTGATCCCCAACCAGGCGGCCGAGCACTACTACCTGATCACCGACACCGTCGACGGCCTCGACCCCGACGCACCGGTGTTCGAGGACCCGGCGTCGTACGGCTACTACCGCGAGGAGGGCGGCGGGATGATGGTCGGCCTGTTCGAGCCGCAGGCGGCGCCGTGGAAGGTCGAGGGCATCCCGCGCAACTTCTCCTTCGGCACGATCCCGCCCGACTGGGACCGGATGAGCCCGTTCCTGGAGAAGGCCATGGCACGCGTGCCGATCACCCTCGAGGTCGGCGTCCGCACCTTCTTCTGCGGTCCGGAGTCGTTCACCCCCGACCTCGCCCCCGCCGTCGGCGCGGCTCCCGGGATCGGCAACTACTTCGTCGCCGCGGGCATGAACTCCGTCGGCATCCTCTCCGCCGGTGGCCTCGGTCGGGTCCTGGCCCACTGGATCATCAACGGCCGCCCGGACGTCGACGTCACCGGCTTCAACGTCGACCGGTTCCGACCGTGGCAGGCCGACGACGACTACCGCGCCGCGCGCACCACCGAGATCCTGGGCACGGTCTACGCCGCGCACACGCCCGGCAAGCAGCTGCGCACCGCCCGCAACACGCTGCTCTCCCCCGTGCACGAACGGCTGGTCGAGCAGGGCGGCTACCTGCGCGAGGTGTCGGGCTGGGAGGGGGCCGACTGGTTCGCCGGCCCGGGCGTCACCCCGGCGGCCGAGCCCACGTGGAGCCGGGCGCCGTGGTTCGAGCAGTGGGAGGCCGAGCACCGTGCCGTCCGCGAGGGCGTCGGCCTGATGGACATGAGCTTCATGGCGAAGTTCCGGGTGCAGGGCGCCGACGCCGGCGACGTGCTCGACCGGGTCTCCGCGGGAGCGGTGAACGAGAAGGCCGAGACGATCACCTACACCCAGTGGCTCGACGACGACGGCCGGATCGAGGGCGACCTGACGGTCACCAAGCTGGGCGAGGGCGACTTCTTCGTGGTCGCCTCCGACACCGCGCACGGCCACACGCTGGCCTGGCTGGCGCGCCACACCGGCGACGCCGACTGCACGGTCACCGACGTCACCGCCGACTACGGCCAGCTCAACGTCCAGGGACCCCGCTCGCGCGAGGTGCTTGCCGAGCTGACCGATGCCGACCTCTCGACGGAGGTGTTCGGCTTCCGCACCGCTCGCTGGATCGAGCTCGCCGGCGTGGACGTGCTGTGCGTGCGGATCACCTACCTGGGCGAGCTCGGCTACGAGCTCTACGTCCCGGCTGGCCACACCGTGGGCGTGTACGACGCGCTGCTCGCCGCCGGGGCGGCGTACGGGCTGCGACCGGTCGGGCTCAAGGCGCTGGCCTCGCTGCGGATGGAGAAGGCCTACCGCGACTTCGGCCACGACATCGACAACACCGACTGCCCGCTCGAGGCCGGGCTCGGCTTCGCGCTCGCCCTCGACAAGCCTTCTGGTTTTGTCGGTCGGGACGCCGTGCTGGCCCGCAAGGCCGCCAACGCCGCCGCCGGCGGGATGAGTCAGCGGATCGTGCAGATCCGGGTGCTCGACCCCGAGCCGCTGCTGTACCACGCAGAAGTCCTCCACCGCGACGGCGAGGCGGTCGGCTACGTCCGGGCCGGCTCGTACGGCTGGACCCTCGGCGGCGCGGTCGGCCTGGCCATGGTCTCCGGCCGTGGCGTGCCGGTCACCCCGGACTGGATCGCGGCCGGCTCCTGGGAGGTCGACATCGCCGGCGTCCGGCACCCGATCGAGGTGTCGCTGCGGCCGATGTACGACCCGACGTCGGCGCGGATCAAGGTCTGAGGGGCGGGTCGGCGCCGGCCGCGCCGTGGGTCGATTGGTCACGAGCCGCAGGGTTTCGGACCACTTTCCTGCGGTTTCTGACCAATCGATGGTCTGACAACCCGCCGCCCCACCCGGCCGTCGCCTCAGCGGCTCACCGAACGCCCGCGACGACCCCCGCCTGGCTGGGGGCCTCGACGGCCGGCGCGGCGTAGGAGTGCTGGCTCGTCGAGGAGAAGAAGTTGATCCCGATGAAGTTGAACCACAGGGTCGCCAGCCCGACCAGCGCGAGCAGGGCGGCGTTGCGGCCCTTCCAGCCGGCGGTCGAGCGGGCGTGGAGGTAGGCGGCGTACACGACCCAGGTGATGAACGCCCAGATCTCCTTGGGGTCCCAGTTCCAGTAGCTGCTCCACGCCTGGTGCGCCCAGATCGGTCCGGTGATCAGCACCGCGAACGTCCACACCGGGAACCCGAACGCGTGCATGCGGTAGGAGACCCGGTCGAGGACGGCGGGCTCGGGGACCCGGGCGAGGTAGCCGGTGGGCTTGCGGGCGGCCCGCGACTTCACCAGGAACAGGGCCGAGCAGATGCCGCCCAGCGTGAACGCGCCGGTCGCGATGATCGCGGAGACCACGTGGATGACCAGCCACGGCGAGTACAGCGCCTCGGTCAGCGGCGCGACCGGGTCGTAGAGCCAGATCACGTCGACCATCAGCAGGATGAGCACGAAGGAGATGACGATCGGCGCCATCCAGGCCAGCGAGAACTTGCGGTAGAACGCGAGGTACAGCGCGGCCACGACGAACGTCCCGGCGAGCGTGAACTCGTACATGTTGCCCCACGGCACGCGGTTCGGGTCGGCGGCCATGCCGCGCCCGAGCAGTGCCACGAAGTGCACCGCGACCGCGAGACAGGTGAGCAGGAGGCCGAGCCGGCCGAACATCGCGGTACGCCGGACCGCGTCCTCGTCGACGTCCGCAGGCCCGGTGGCCACCGCGACGCCGCCGTCGGAGGCCTCACCGGAGACCGTCGCCTCGCTGGCGACCGGCAGCTTGCGCAGCGAGCTCCACTCGACCAGGTGGGACAGCAGGGCGAGGAAGTAGACGATCCCGCACACGGCCACGGCCTGGTTGCTGAGCGTCTCCCACGCGGCGTCGGTCACGTCTTCTCCTCCTGGTCCGATGGCGACGAGCTCTCCCTCAGGTCCGCCACGACCTCGGCCAGCGCCCCGGAGACGTCGCCGCCGCCGGAGCGGTCGAGGGCCGCCACCTCGACCAGTGTGCCCTCATCGTCACGCCGCGCGCGAACCCAGATCCGGCGCGGCCGGATGAACAGCGACCCGAGCAGCCCGACCAGCGCCAGCACGACACCACCGAGCGCCACGAACTTGCCGGGGGTGCGGCTGATCTGGACCTTGTTCCACGGCACGACCTCCTCGAAGGTCACCGTGCCCAGCCCGTCGGGGAGCTGCGCGGTCTGACCCGGCTGCAGGTCCATCCGGTACGGCGTCCCGTCGGCCTTCATCACCTGCTCGGCGTTGCTCTTGTCGAGGACGTACACCGACTGCGCGCTGCCGTCGTCCATCCCCAGGTCGCCGGTGTACAGGCTCATGGAGAGGGTCGGGTTCCGGTCGTCGCCCATCACGTTGACCGGCTCGCCGTCGATGTTGATGAACGTGGGGTAGAACAGCCCCTCGAGCCCGATCTGGCCGGGCCGGGCGTCGGGTGCCTTCACGACGCCGAAGGACAGGAAGTTCTGGTTCTGCGGGAGGAACACCGTCGGGCCGCTGTAGGCGACGTCCCCGTTGCCGTCGCGGACGGTGACCACCGGGGCGTAGCCGTGCCCGATCAGGAACACCTCGGTGTCGCCGATGGCCAGCGGGTGGTTGACCTTGAGGTCGTACTCCTTGTCCTCGGAGTCCGGCGTCTCCCGGTAGGTGAGGTGCGAGGTGAACGCGCGCGCCTGGCCCTGCGCCGGGCCGTCCTCCAGCCACTCCACGTCGAACTTGTCGATGTCGAACGAGAACGGCTCCATGTCGTCGGCGGAGAACAGGCTGCCCGGCACGAAGTCGTCGTACTGCGTCAGGTTGTTGGCGAACCCGTTGCCGACGACCAGGATCACGCCGCCCTTGTAGCCGAACAGGCTGCCGACGGCGAAGCCCACCAGCACCACCACCACGGACAGGTGGAACAGCAGGTTGCCCGCCTCGCGCAGGTAGCCACGCTCGGCGGAGACCGCGCCGTCGTCGCCGGTCACGACCCGGTAGCCGCGCTTCTTCAGGACGCGGACCGCCCGGGCGTGGACGTCGTCGCTCCCCTCCTCGGTGCGGTACGTCGCCTGGTCCGGGAGGCGGGTCAGGTTGCGCGGGGCCTTCGGCGGCGCCGCCCGCATCGCCCGCCAGTACACGAACGAGCGCGGGATGATGCAGCCGACCAGCGACACCATCAGCAGGATGTAGATGGCGGAGAACCACGGGGAGTCGAAGACCGAGAAGAGCCCGAGCTTCTCGTAGACCGGGGTCAGGTCGGGGTGCGCCTCCTGCCACCGCGAGGTCTTCAGGGCGTCGACGTCGCGCTGGGGGATGATCGAGCCCGGGATCGCCGCGAGCGCCAGCAGGAGCAGCAGGATCAGCGCGGTCCGCATCGAGGTCAGCTGGCGCCAGCCCCAGCGCAGCAGCTCGCGGAGGTTCAGCTCGCCGGGGTTGCGCTCCGGCGGGGTGTCGACGTGGCCGGCGGGCCGCGTGGAGGTGGTCATACCGAGATCTCCGTGTCGGAGATCAGGTGGATCTGGAGCCAGGTGACCGCCTGGTCCCACCAGCCGGTGATGAGCAGGACCCCCACGGCGACCAGCATCAGCCCGCCGACCCGCATCACCCACACCTGGTGGCGGCGTACGAACGAGAACGCGCCGAGCACGCGCTTGTAGGCGAAGCCCGCGGCGACGAACGGCAGCCCGAGGCCGAGCGCGTAGACCGCCGAGAGCAGGGCGCCGCGGCCCGCGGTGGCCTCGTTGATGGACAGGGTCGAGATGGCCGCCAGGGTGGGGCCGATGCACGGGGTCCAGCCCAGGCCGAAGAGGAAGCCGAGCAACGGCGCCGCAGCCAGGCCGACGGCGGGGACGGTGTGCATCCGCCAGTCCCGCTGGAGCAGCGGGATCAGGCCGGCGAAGGCCAGCCCGAGCACGATCGTGACCACACCCAGGACGAACGTGAGGGTGTCGCGCCACGTGATCAGCCAGGCGCCGACGGCGCCCGACAGGGTGCCGAGGATGACGAAGACGACGGCGAAGCCGAGCACGAACAGCACCGACCCGGCCACCATCCGGCTGCGGCGGGCGTTCTCGAGATCGGCGCCGGTGAGGCCGGTGGCGTAGGAGAGGTAGCCGGGCAGCAGCGGGATGACACAGGGCGAGAAGAACGACACCAGCCCCGCGACCAGGGCCACCGGGATCGCCAGCACCAGCGACCCGGACGCCGCCTGCTCGGAGAACCACTCACCCATCGGCTGACCCGTCGGCGGACTCCGCGGCCACGTCCTGCGTCAGCTCGACCAGCGTCGTCTTCGACGGCAGCTTGCCCGGGATGACGGCGGCGACCCGACCCTCGTCGTCGAGCACCGCGAAGCTCGGGATCGCCTGCGGCGGCAGGGTCCCGGTGAACGCGAGCATGGCCTCGCCGTCCGGGGAGTAGAAGGAGGGATACGGCAGCTCGAAGTTCCTCGCGAACGCCCGGGCCTGGTCCGGCGAGGGGTCGCGGCTGTTGAGCCCGACGAACTCCGCCGTTCCCTCGAGCTCCTTCGCGGCGGCCACGACGTCCGGCGCCTCGGCGCGGCACGGCGTACACCACGAGCCCCACACCACGACCACCGCGGGCTTGCCCCGGAGGTCCGCGAGCGACAGCGGATCGCCGTCGAGGTCCTCGCCCTCGAGCTCGACGGGGTCGCCTCGGTCCTTGGCCGCGACCTGCTTGACCCGGCCCTCGGCCGAGACGAAGCCCTTGTCGCCCGCGGACTCCAGGTCGGAGCAGCCGGTGAGGAGGAGCGGCAGCGCGGCCAGCGCCACCAGCAGGGATTTCGCACTACGCACGCGTTACGGCCTCTGCTCCTCGGGCGCGCCACCGGCCGAGAACGGCGCCGCCTTGTCGCCGGTGGGGATCAGGTCGCCGGCGGGCTCGGAGTAGGTCACCTTCGCGAGAGTGTCGTCGACGAAGTGGAGCGAGGTCAGGGAGCAGAGCGTGCACTGGCGGCGGCGCGGGTCGTGCGCGTAGACACGCTTCTTCTCCGCGGCCAGCCGCGCGATCCAGATCGGCAGCTGGTGGGACACGATCACGGCCTCGTGGCCGCGCGCGGCGTCGCGGGCGTCCTCGACCGCGGCCATCATCCGGGCGGCGACCTCCTTGTAGGGCTCGCCCCAGGACGGCTTGAACGGGTTCCAGAGGTGGCGCCAGGCCTTCGGGGACCGCAGCGTGCCCGCCGACGGCCCGAACCCCGCACCCTCGAAGACGTTGGTCGACTCGATCACGCGCTCGTCGGTGACCACGTCGAGCCCACGCAGGGCGGCGAGCGGCTGCGCGGTCTCCTGGGCCCGCTCGAGCGGTGAGACCCGGAGGTGGATGATGTCGCGGTCCTTGACCGAGTCGCCGACCTTCTCGGCCATCTTCCGGCCGAGGTCGGAGAGGTGGTAGCCCGGGCGGCGGCCGTAGAGCACGCCGTGGGGGTTGTGCACCTCGCCGTGGCGCATCAGGTGCACGATCGTCTGGTCGGTCATCGCTCTCCCTCGCTGGCGGCGGCCGCGGCCCGGGCGGCGCCGGGCAGGGCGTCGATCACCGTCTGCACGGCACGGTCGTCGTGGGCCGAGGACAGGAACCAGGCTTCGTACGCCGACGGCGGCAGGTGGACTCCCGCGTCGAGCATGGCGTGGAAGAACGCGGCGAAGGAGCCGACGTCCTGCGCGGAGGCGTCCGCGAAGTCGCGCACCGGCCCCTCGGTGAAGAACACGGAGAACATGGTGCCGGTGGCCTGGATGCAGTGCGGCACCCCGGCCGCGCTCAGCGCCTCGGAGGCGGCCTGCTTGATCGTGTCGCCGGCCGCGGTGATGTGGGCGTACACGTCGTCGGTCGCCAGGCGCAGCGTGGTCAGCCCGGCGGTGGTCGCGATCGGGTTCCCCGAGAGCGTCCCGGCCTGGTAGACCGGCCCCTCCGGGGCCAGCCTCGACATGACGTCGGCGCGACCGCCGAAGGCCGCCGCGGGGAAGCCGCCGCCCATCACCTTGCCGAACGTGACCAGGTCGGGCACCCAACCCTCACGGGCGCCGTCGAGCCCCCACTGGCCCTGCCGCGACGCGCGGAAGCCGGTCATCACCTCGTCGCTGACGAACAGCGCGCCGTGCCGGCTGCTGGTCTCGGCGAGGAACGCGTTGAAGCCCGGCTCGGGCGGGACCACGCCCATGTTGCCCGGGGCCGCCTCGGTGACGAGGCAGGCGATCCGGTCACCGTGGTCGGCGAACGCCTTCTCGACGGCGGAGCGGTCGTTGTAGGGCAGCACCAGCGTCAGCGCGGTCGACGACTCGGGTACGCCGGGAGTGCCGGGCACCGCGAACGTCGCGAGCCCGGACCCCGCCGAGGCGAGCAGCGAGTCGACGTGCCCGTGGTAGCAGCCGGCGAACTTGACCACCACGTCGCGGCCGGTGAAGCCGCGAGCGAGCCGGATCGCGGACATGGTGGCCTCGGTGCCGGAGGACACGAACCGGATCCGCTCCACCGGCGAGCGCGCCACCATCTCCTCGGCGAGCTCGACCTCCGGCTCCGTCGGGGCGCCGTACGACGTGCCGCGGGCCACCGCGGCGGTCACGGCGGCCTGGACCTCGGGGTGGGCGTGGCCCAGCAGCATCGGGCCCCACGAGCAGATCAGGTCGACGTACTCGTTGCCGTCGACGTCGGTCAGCCACGCGCCCTGCGCGGAGCGGATGAACCGGGGGGTGCCGCCCACGGCGTTGAACGCGCGGACCGGCGAGTTGACCCCACCGGGCGTGACGCCCCGCGCCCGTTCGAACAGGGCGGCGGAAGCGGTGGTGTCGGGCGACGTCACCGGCTCATTGTCCCCGAGGGGGTAAATGCCCTGACAGGCAGCCCGACGAACAGACTTTCAGGCAATACCAGAATCTGGGCTAGACCGGAGTACCCCGCATCGTGTTTTGTCGTCCTAGTGGGCGGGAAGGGTCGACCTAGGCGCGTGGGCACGTGAGAGGTGCGTCACACGGGTACGGGCGCCGTAACCGCTTGTGAAATTGTTCGTTGAGAGGACTACCCCGTGCTTGAGGGAGCACACTTGGGGGGAAGGGACCGGGAGAGCATTCCAATGACAGCACCGCGGACAACGCCGCGCTTCGGCCGCATGCAGAAAGCAACAGCACTTCTGCCGCTCGCACTGCTGTCGACCGCCTGGACGGCCAGCCTCGCCGGCGTCGGCGCCAGCTCGGCGTCCGCCGGCGAAGACCCCGCCGCCACCCTCCCCGACGGCACCTCGGTCCCCAACCAGGCCATCGAGGCGCCCGCGAGCGTCACGTCTCCCGACTCGATGCCCTCCGGGTTCGAGGGCAACGCGGAGCGGATCGTCTCCACCGCCTCCACCAGCGGCATCCCCTCGGCCGCCCTCTCGGCCTACCAGCGGGCCGAGACCGTCATCAACGCCGCCGACAAGACCTGCAACCTGTCCTGGCAGCTCGTCGCCGCGATCGGCCGCGTCGAGTCCAACCACGGCCGGGCCAACGGCAACACCCTGAACGCCGACGGCGTGGCGACTCCCGGCATCTTCGGTGTGGCCCTCGACGGCAGCAAGGGCATCGCCACCATCGCCGACACCGACGCCGGCCAGTACGACTCCGACGCGAAGTACGACCGGGCCGTCGGCCCGATGCAGTTCATCCCCTCGACCTGGTCGGTCGTCGGCGTGGACGCCGACAGCGACTCCCAGCGCAACCCGCAGGACATCGACGACTCCGCCCTCGCGACCGCTGTCTACCTCTGCTCCGGCGACGACGACCTGGCCGGCGAGCAGGGCCAGCGGGCGGCCGTCTACCGCTACAACCACAGCCAGTCCTACGTCGACCTGGTCCTCTCGATCATGCAGGCCTACCTCGACGGCGACTTCACCTCGGTCCCGAACACCACGACCGCCTCGGCCGGCTTCTTCGTCCCCGACCCGACTCCTGCCGGCCACGGCAACGGGCACGGGAACGGCCACGGCAACAACAACGGCGGCGGCAACAACAACGGCGGCGGTAACGGCGGGGGCGGCAACGGCGGCGGTGGCAGCACCGGCGGCGGCGTACCCACCGACAACCCGACCACCCCGGTCGACCCCGACCCCGGCGGCGGTGGCGGCGGACTGCCCGGCCTGCCCACCCTGCCCGGTGGCGGCGGGGGCGGCGGAGGCGGCGGCGGCCCCGCGCCCGTCGAGGACGTCCTGACCTGGGCCGAGGCCCGCACTCAGTGCCTTGCGAGCGGCATCAGCGAACTCGATGTCCTTGCCCTGACCAACTGCATCACCGAGTCTGCTGAACCCCTGATCTCCTGAACGCACGTTGACCCGTCGTCGATCACGGCGGGTCAACGTCATTTCGGGTCAGCGCAGCAGGCGGGCGGCCTCGACCGCCCAGTACGTCAGCACCACGTCGGCGCCGGCCCGGCGGATCGAGGTGAGCGTCTCGAGGATCGCGGCCTCGCGGTCGATCCAGCCGTGGGCGGCGGCGGCCTCGACCATGGCGTACTCGCCGGAGACGTTGTACGCCGCCACCGGCACGTCGACCGCGTCCCGCACCCGCCGCAGCACGTCGAGGTAGGCCAGCGCCGGCTTGACCATCACGATGTCGGCGCCCTGCTCGATGTCGAGCAGCGCCTCCCGGACGCCCTCGACGGCGTTCGCGGGGTCCTGCTGATAGGTGCGCCGGTCGCCCTGCAGCGAGGAGTCCACGGCCTCGCGGAACGGCCCGAAGAAGGCGGAGGCGTACTTCGCGGAGTAGGCGAGGATCGAGACGTCGGTGCGGTCGGCGGCGTCGAGGGCCGCCCGGACCACGCCGACCTGGCCGTCCATCATCCCGCTCGGGCCGACCATGTCGACGCCGGCGTCGGCCTGGGCGAGCGCCATCTCGGCGTACACCTCGAGCGTGCGGTCGTTGTCGACCCGCCCGTCGGCCGTGAGCACGCCGCAGTGGCCGTGGTCGGTGAACTCGTCGAGGCACAGGTCGCTCATCACGGTGAGCGCGTCGCCGACCTCGGCGACGACGTCGTTGATGGCGAGGTTGAGGATGCCGCCGGGGTCGACCGCGCCCGAGCCGGTGGCGTCCTTCTCGGCGGGGATGCCGAACAGCATCACGCCGCCCAGACCCGAGCTCGGCGGCCTCGGTCACGGCCTTGAGGAGCGTCGAGCGGGTGTGCTGGACGACGCCGGGCATGCTGCCGATCGGGTGGGGGGCGTCGATCCCCTCACGCACGAAGAGCGGCAGCACCAGCTGGCGGGCGTCCAGCGACGTCTCCGCGACCATCCGGCGCAGGGCCGGGGTGGTGCGCAGGCGACGCGGCCGGACGACGGGTCCGGTCACGCCGCCTGCGCTCTCGCTCATCGCGAGGAAGAGGCCTTGCGACGACCCGACGGCTTGCGCTGCGAGGGCTTGGTCACCGGCTCGCCGGCGTCCAGCATGGCGATCCGGCGGGCGGCGCCGAAGTCGGCCAGCGCGTCCACGAGCTCCTCGACGGCCGGCTTGGGCGACAGCACGTCGACCCGCAGGCCGTGCTCCTCCGCGGTCTTCGCGGTGGCGGGGCCGATCACCGCGATCACGGTGGACGGGTGCGGCTTGCCGGCGATGCCGACGAGGTTGCGCACGGTCGAGGACGAGGTGAAGACCACCGCGTCGAACTTGCCGGTCTTGATCGCGTCGCGGGTCGGCGCCGGCGGCGGCGTCGCGCGCACGGTGCGGTAGGCGGTGACGTCGTCGCACTCCCAGCCGAGGTCGACCAGGCCCGCCACGAGGTTCTCGGTGGCGATGTCGGCGCGCGGCAGGAAGACGCGGTTGATCGGGTCCAGGAGCTCGTCGTACGGCGGCCAGTCGGCCAGCAGCCCGGCGGCGGACTGCTCACCCGAGGGCACCAGGTCGGCGCGCAGGCCCCAGGCGGCGATCGCCTGGGCGGTCTTGTCGCCGACGGCGGCGATCTTGAGGCCGGAGAAGGCGCGGGCGTCGAGGCCGTACTCCTCGAACTTCTCGCGGACCGCCTTGACGGCGTTGACCGAGGTGAACGCGATCCACTCGTAGCGACCCTCGACCAGGCCGCGGACGGCCTTGTCCATCTGCTGCGGGTTGCGCGGCGGCTCGACGGAGATCGTGGGGACCTCCTCGGGCACGGCGCCGTACCCACGCAGGCGGGTGGTCAGCGAGCCGGCCTGCTCCTTGGTGCGGGGGACGAGCACCCGCCAGCCGAACAGCGGCTTGGTCTCGAACCAGGACAGGGCATCGCGCAGGTTGACCACGTCACCGACGACGGTGACCGCCGGCGGCGACATCCGGGCCGCGCGGGCGTCGACCGCGATGTGCTCGAGGGTCGAGGTGACGGTGGCCTGCTCGGTGGTGGTGCCGACCCGGGTCATCGCGACCGGGGTCTGGGGGTCGCGGCCGGACTCCACGAGCGCCTTGGCGATCTCGGAGATCGACCCGACGGCCGAGAGCAGCACCAGGGTGCGGGCGTCGACGTAGCGGCTCCAGTCGACCTTGTCGCCACAGGTGACGACGGCGACCTCGCGGTTGTCCTTGGTGGTCAGCGGGATGCCGGCGTACGCCGGGACCGCGTTGACCGACGAGACGCCGGGCACGATCTCGAAGCCGAGACCCGCCTTGACGCAGGCCTGCGCCTCCTCGGGGCCGGACGCGTAGAGGAACGGGTCGCCGGACATCAGCCGGACCACGTGGGGGCTCTTCTTGGCGTACCGGACGATGACCTTGGCCCGCGCGGCGTGGGTGAGCGGCTGGCCGTCCTCACCGAACCCGCCGTCGACGAACGTCGGGCCGGCCGGCTCGGCGTCCTCGTCGGGCGAGCTTCCTTCGACGGGAGCGGGGAGACCGAGCAGGTCGCGCACCAGCTGCTCGTGCTCGGGGACCTCGGTCACCACGACGTCGGCCCGCCGGATCAGCTCGACGGCTCGCACCGTGAGCAGATCGGGGTCGCCGGGGCCACTGCCGACGAACGACACCCACCCGCGGGTCGGAGTGCGGCTCTCGCCGTTGACGGTCGTGCTGGTCTTGCCTCGCGTCATGCGTCTTGCCTTCTCGCTGGAACTTCGGTCAGTCGGCCTGCACCGTCGGCGAGCATCTCCCCCGCCAACCGGTTTCCGACGCCCACGGCGTCGGCTGGGGCACCTGATGCGGACATCCGCACCGACAGCGCCCCGTCCAGGGACAGGGCCACGGCCCTGACCCAGATCTCGTCCCCGTCGTCACCCTCGACCACCTCGGCGAGTGCTCCGATCGGAGCCGAGCAGCCACCCTCGAGCGTGGCCAGCACGGCCCGCTCCGCCTCGACGGCGGCCCGCGTGTGCGGGTCGTCGAGCCGGGCGAGTTCGGCCGCCAGGGCGATGTCGGCGGAACGGCACTCGACTGCCAGCGCACCCTGGCCAGGGGCCGGGAGCATCTGGAGCGGGTCGAGCACCTCCGTCGCCTCGTCGAGACGGCCGATCCGGCTCAGCCCAGCCCGCGCGAGCACGACTGCGTCGTACTCCCCGGACCGGACCTTGCCGATGCGCGAGTCGACGTTCCCACGGATGTCCGCGATCTCCAAGCCGAGGCCGAGGGCCTGCAGCTGGGCCACCCGGCGCGGGGAGCCGGTGCCGACCCGGGAGCCCACCGGGAGCTCGCCGAGGGTCATGTCGTCGCGCGCCACGATCGCGTCGCGCGGGTCCTCGCGGGTCGGACAGGCGGCCAGGGTGATGCCGTCGTGGGGGTACGTCGGGAGGTCCTTCAGGGAGTGCACCGCCAGGTCGATGTCGCCGCGCAGCAGCGCCTCGCGGAGTGCGCTGACGAAGACGCCGGTGCCGCCGAAGGACGCGAGCGGGGCCGACGAGGTGTCGCCCTCGGTGGTCACGTCGACCAGCTCGACCTCGAGGCCGAGCTCGTCGCGGACCAGGGTCGCCACGCTCTCGGACTGGGTGCGGGCGAGGAGCGAGGCGCGGGTGCCGAGCCGGAGCGGGGCCGTCATGTGAGCCCCTCCGGTCGGGTGAGCCCCTCCGGCCGGGTGACGGCGTCGACGGCCTCGGAGTCGAGGGCGAAGAGCTCGGCGAGGGCGGCGGCGTAGGAGACGGCGCCGGTCTCGTTGGCGAGCTCCTTGACCCGGACCGTGGGCTGGTGCAGCAGCTTGTCGGCGACCCGGCGTACGGACTGCAGGACCTCGGCCCGGGCGGCGTCGTCGAGGTCCGGGAGCCGCGCGGCCAGCCGCTCCATCTCGGCCTCGACCACGGCGGTGGCCATCGAGCGCAGCGCGACGACGGTCGGCGTGACGCTGGCCTGGCGACGGGCCGACAGGAACGCCGTGACCTCCTGCCCGACGATCCGGCGCACGCCCTCGACCTCGCGGCCGGCGTCGGAGTCACGCAGGTCGTCGGCGAGGTCGGCGAGGCTGACCAGGGTGATGCCGGGCAGGTCGCCGACGTCGGGGTCGACGTCGTGGGGCAGGGCGAGGTCGATGATCGCCAGCGGCTCGCCGCCGGGGCGGGCGGTCTGCATGGTCGCGCTGGTGACGAGGATCCCGCTCGCGCCGGTGCAGGCGATCACCAGGTCGGCGCGGCCGAGCTCGACGGCCAGGTCGGCCAGCGGTGCGGAGCGGGCGGCGTACTCACGGGCGAGGCGCTCGGCGTTGGTCGCGGTCCGGTTGACGACGGTGATCTCGGACGCGCCGCCACGGGACACGGTGGCGGTGGCCAGGCCGGCCATCGAACCGGCGCCCAGGATCAGCACGCGCTTGCCGGTGAGGCCGCCGAGGGCGTCGTCGATCCGGGCCAGCGCGGCGCCGACCAGGGACGGGGCGGCGAGGTCGATGTCGGTCTCCGCGCGCGAGCGCTTGCCGACGCGCAGCGCCTGCTGGAAGAGCACGTTGAGGGCCGGGCCGACGGTGCCCTGCTCCTGCGCCCGCCGGAGGGCGTTGCGGGTCTGGCCGAGGATCTGGCCCTCGCCGAGTGCCATCGAGTCGAGCCCGGCCGCCACGTGGAACAGGTGGGAGACGGCGCCGTCGTCGTAGTGGACGTAGAGGTGCGGCAGGATCGAGTCGGTGGACTCCCCCGCGCGCTCGACCAGCAGCCGCGAGACGTCCTCGACGCTGCCGTGGAAGCGGTCGACGTCGGCGTAGATCTCGAGCCGGTTGCAGGTCGCGATCACTGTCGACTCGGTGACGTGCTCGCACGCGACGACGTCGCCGAGCAGCTTGTTGACGCCGTCGACGTCGAGGGCCACCCGCTCGAGCAGGGCGACCGGGGCGGTCCGGTGGGAGATGCCCACGACGAGGACGCTCATGCGCTTTCTCCCTGGGCCTTGCGCTGCTCGTGGTAGGCGAGGATCTGCAGCTCGATGGACAGGTCGACCTTGCGTACGTCGACGCCGTCCGGCACGGACAGCACGATCGGCGCGAAGTTGAGGATGCTGCGGACGCCGCTGGCGACCATCCGGTCCGCGACGTCCTGGGCGGCGACGGCGGGGGTGGCGATGACGCCGATGGCGACGCCGTTCTCGGTGACGATCCGCTCGAGGTCGTCGAACGGACGCACCTCGACCCCGGCGACCACCTCGTCGTGGCGGGTCGGGTCGGCGTCGAGCAGGGCCACCACCCGGAAGCCGCGGCTGCGGAAGCCGGAGTAGTTGGCGAGCGCGTGTCCGAGGTTTCCGATGCCGACGATGACCACGGGCCAGTCCTGGGTCACGCCGATCTCGCGGGCGATCTGGTAGCGCAGGTAGTCGACGTCGTACCCGACCCCGCGGGTGCCGTAGCTGCCGAGGTAGGAGAGGTCCTTGCGGAGCTTGGCGCTGTTGACGCCGGCCGCCGCCGCGAGCTCCTCGCTGGAGCAGGTGCGGGTGCCGAGCTCGGCGAGGGTGATCAGGGCACGGAGGTAGACGGGAAGGCGGGCGACCGTGGCCTCCGGGATGTCCCGGGCATGGTCACGGGCACCGCCGTGCGCGTCCGTGGAAGTCCGTGCCGTCACGTGCTCTTCTCTCCAGCCGCCCTCGACCCCGGGGCTCGGGTCACCCGGCTACAGGTCGTCGCGGCCCGTTCACTGTAGGAGTTTGTGAACGTGAGAACAAACCGAGTCCGGCGGGCGATCGGGAACTGTGAGAAGCCCCACCCGCGTGGGGGCTGCGGGGAGCGCCCATTTCCCTGGTCAACCAGGGAAATGGGCACATGGCTCGGGAAGTTTCCTTGGTCAAGTGCGCAATTCCCTGGTCAACCAGGGAATTGAGCGGCACCAGCCTCACCGCGTCAGCGCCGCCCGCAGCCGCCCCTCGTCGACCCGCCAGAAGTCATGCTGGCGCCCGTCGACGTACGTCACCGGGATCTCCTCGCCGAAGCGCTCGACGAGCGCGGGGTCGGTGTCGATGTCGACCTCGGCGAACTCCTCGCCGAGGTCCTGGCACACGCGGGTGATCACCTCGCGGGCGTTCTCGCACAGGTGGCAGCCGGCCCGCCCGTAGAGGGTGATCCGAGGGGTCCCGGCCGCCGCGGTCATTCGAGCAGCCCCAGCGCCCGGCGCCGCTCCTGCCCCCGCAGGCGCCCCTTCTGGACCTTGCCGGTCACGGTCATCGGCAGCTCGTCGACGACCTCGATCCGGCTGGGCTGCTTGAACCTGGCCAGCCGGGTCTCGCAGTGCCGGCGTACGTCGGCGGCCACGATCTCCGGGTCGGACTCGGGGGCGACGACGTACGCGACGACCGCCTCGCCGGTCGCGGGGTCCTCGACGCCGATGACCGCCGCCTCGGTGACGCCGCGGACGTTGCGGACGACCTCCTCGACCTCCACCGGGTACACGTTGAAGCCGGAGACGATGATCAGGTCCTTGATCCGGTCGACCAGGAACAGGTCGCCGGACGCGTCGAGGAACCCCACGTCGCCGGTGCCCCACCAGCCCTCGGCGTCGGGTCCGCCTGACCCATCGGGCCAGTAGCCGCTGAACAGGTTGTCGCCACGGATCCGGATCTCGCCGGGGTCCTCCCCCTCGGGCACGTGGCCGGCGTCGTCGATCAGGCCGATCTCGATGCCGGGCAGGGCGGCGCCGACGGACCCGGGCTGCAGGTCGGTGCTGACCAGGGTGCTGGTGACGACCGGGGCGGCTTCGGTCAGGCCGTAGCCCTGGTGCACCTCGATGCCCGTGCGCTCCGTGAACGCGGCCGCCAGGTCGTCGGACAGGGGCGCCGAGCCGGACAGCATCAGCCGGACCGACCCGAGCCGCTCGAGGAGGTTGTCCATGGGCAGCCAGTGCGCGAACACCGGCGGCGCGACCGGTACGACGCTGCACGCCTGGTCGTCGATCAGCTCGAGGGTCCCGACCGGGTCGAACGCCGCGGCCAGCACGAGCTTCGCCTGGTGCTGGAGCACGCCGCCGAGGACGGCGTTGAGCCCGTAGACGTGGAACAGCGGAAGCACCCCGAGCACGACGTCGTCGCCGTGGATCAGCGGCGGCTCGACCTCCGCCACCTGCCGCAGGTTGGCCAGCAGCGCGCGGTGGGTGAGCATCACGGCGCGGGGGCGACCGGAGGCGCCGCTGGTGTAGAGGAGCGCCGCCAGCTTCTCGGGGTCCTGCAGCGGCGGGATCGCCCGCGCCTCGGCCGCCCGGAGCCGGTCGAAGGACTCGTGGCCGACGACGGCCACCGCGGGAGCAGGCCCCTGCTCCAGCGCATCGACGGCGTCGCCCACCTGCTCGACCGTGGAGCTGTCGGCCACCACGAGCCGGGCCCCGGAGTCGGAGATCATCCGGGCCAGCTCGTCGACGGTCGACCGCGGGTTGACGGGTACGGCGACCGCCTGCGCCCGCAGCGCCCCGAGGTACGCCGTCACGAACTCGAGCCGGTTGGGCAGCGCGAGCATGACCCGCTGACCCGCGAGGACACCTGCCTCACCCAGCCCGGTGGCCATCCGACCCACCTCGTCCTCGAGCTGGGCCCAGGTCACCGAGCGCCCGTCGGAGTCCACGACCGCGAGCACGTCGGGCCTCGCCTCAGCCGCGTCGGCGACGAGGTCGGCGACGTCGTGCTTGACAGGCATGTGCGCGATCCTTCCACACGCCAACGGACCCCGGACCGACCCTCCCCAGGGGTCTACGCTGCCCGTGTGAACCCGCCCGCCGACCCCCGCCGACGTCGGCCGAACCTGCAGCAGCGCTCGACGCTCGCGGGCGAGGCGGCGGCGTCCGCGGCGGAGGTCGAGACCGCCCTGGACACTCCGGCGGACGCGACGTCGGCGGCGTTCTTCGACGTCGACAACACGGTGATGCAGGGCGCCAGCATCTTCCACCTCGCTCGCGGGCTGCACCGACGCAAGTTCTTCACGACCCGCGACATCCTCGGCGCCGCCTGGAAGCAGGCCTACTTCCGGGTCGTCGGCGTCGAGGACCCCGACCACGTCGCCGACGCCCGCAACTCCGCCCTCAGCTTCATCGCCGGGCACACCGTGGTCGAGCTCGAGGAGCTCGGCGAGGAGATCTTCGACGAGGCGATGGCGCACCGGATCTGGCCCGGCACCCGCGCCCTCGCGCAGCTCCACCTCGACCAGGGGCAGCGGGTGTGGCTGGTGACGGCCGCACCGATCGAGATCGCCTCGATCATCGCCCGGAGGCTCGGGCTGACCGGGGCGATGGGGACGGTCTCCGAGCACGAGGACGGCGTCTACACCGGCCGCCTGGTCGGCGACATGCTGCACGGTCCGGCCAAGGCGGAGGCGGTCAAGGCGCTGGCCGCCCGCGAGGGGCTCGACCTGGCCCGCTGCTCGGCGTACTCCGACTCGTTCAACGACCTGCCGATGCTGATGCTGGTGGGCGACGCGTGCGCCATCAACCCGGACGCCCGGCTGCGGGCGAAGGCCCGCGAGATGGGGTGGCGGGTGCGCGACTACCGCACCGGCCGCAAGGCGGCCCGGGCCGGGATCATGGTCGGCGCCGTGGGTGGCGCGGTGACCGGCGCCGTCGCTGCCGGCGTGGCGGTGCGCTCCCGGCGGCACTGAGCGGCGCTGACCGATTTCTTTACCTTGACCCGGCCGATTCCTCGGGCAACGTGGTATGGACCACTCTTTACCGGGGAAGGTTCCCATGTGATCTCCCCCGCCTTTACCATGCTGGAGGCTTCGGGGGAAGCTGACCGGGAGGGCTCCACATCGTCATGCACGGGGATGGGCACGACCTTGAGCGAGGGCTCGATGCCCTGCGCGCGGCCGTCGCCCGCATTCTCTTCTCCACCCAGGTCGCCGGCGCCGGCGGCCCCACCTTCCTGCTCACCGAGGCCCCGGTCACCGAGGGCGGTCCAGGTTTCACCCCGGGCGACCTCCCCCCGAGCGGCTCCGGCCCCGACGCCGACCACGTCCATGCGGCGTCATCGGAGGAGTCCGAGGCCGACCGGAGCCGCCTGATCGCGCTCGTCGAGCTGGCCCGCAAGGGCGACGCCGATGCCTTCGGGATGCTCTACGACCACTACCAGTCGTCGGTCTACCGGTTCCTCTTCTACCGCACGCGCTCCAGCCAGCTCGCCGAGGACCTGACGTCGGAGACGTTCTTCCGGGCGCTGCGCAGCATGAGCAACTTCCGGTGGCAGGGCAAGGACTTCGGCGCCTGGCTGATGACGATCGCGCGCAACCTCGCCACCGACCACTTCAAGTCCGGGCGCACCCGCCTCGAGCAGACCACCGAGGACATGGGCGTCCACGACGACGCCACCGAGGGGCCCGAGTCGGCCGTGCTGGCCGGGCTGACCAACGAGATCCTGCTGACCGCTCTGAAGTCCCTGCCCGACGAGCAGCGCGACTGCCTGATCATGCGGTTCCTGCAGGGGATGAGCATCGCCGAGACCGCGGCCGTGCTCGGTCGCAGCGACGGCGCCATCAAGCAGCTGCAGCTCCGCGGCGTACGCAACCTCGCGAAGCTGATGCCCGAAGGGATTCGGGACTGATGGGTAACTTCCGGAAATTGTCAACGAGATGTGAGGCACCCCCCGTAACTCCGCCCGTTCTCCCGTCGTTGGAGCGGGTGACGGGGGGCCAGTCGGGTCCCGCGCGAGACAAGACAGGGCACGAACGATGACCGCATTCACGGCGCGACGCCGCGCCGAGGAGTTCGACTCGCTGGTCGAGGGCACCTCGACCGGTCGGGACGACGCGCGGTACGCCGATTTCCTCGACATCGTCGCCCAGCTCCGCTCGGCGCCGGAGCCCGTGGCCCGGCCGGAGTTCGTCGGTGACCTCCGCGAGCGACTGATGGCTGGCCGCCGCGACCGAGCTGGCACCCGCCGACGACGACGCCCGGCTCACCCTCCCGGCCCGCCGGCCGGTCCGTGAGCGCCGGATCGCGATCGGTGTCGGCGCCCTGGCTCTCGTGGGCGCCACCACCTCGGTCGCCATGGCCGCGCAGTCGGCCCTTCCGGGCGAGGCCCTCTACCCCGTCAAGCGGGCGATCGAGAACGCGCAGACCGGGTTCAGCACCGACGAGGCCGACAAGGGCAGCCGCCTGCTGGCCAACGCCTCCGGCCGGCTCGAGGAAGTCACCGAGCTCAGCGCCCAGGGCGACCTCGCCGACAACGTCGCGATCGCCTCGACGCTCAACACGTTCACCGAGCAGACCACCGCCGCCTCCGACCTGCTGCTGGCCGACTACGACGCCACGGGCAACGAGGCCTCGATCGACGAGCTGCGCACCTTCACCGCCGACAGCATGGCCACGCTGACCAAGCTCGAGGAGACCGTGCCCGTCGAGGCGCGTGACGAGCTGATCCACGCCGCCCGGGTGCTCGCCCAGATCGACGTGGCCGCCCAGCGGGTGTGCCCGGCCTGCGCCGGCGGCATCGCCGACCTGCCAGCGGTGTTCTTCTCCGGAGGCACCATCGGCCAGTCGGGTGACGGAGCCGAGTCGAGCTCGCAGCAGCCGCAGGGCACCGGCGACCAGTCCGGCAAGGGCGACGGCAAGCAGGACGACCCCGTGCTCCCCGAGACCGGCGGGTCCCTGCCCCCGGGCAGCGTGCTGTCACCGCCCTCGTCGGGCGGCGGCTCGACCGGTGGCGGCGGGTCGACGCCCACCCAGCCGAGCAACCCGCTCGGCGAGCTGACCGAAGGCCTGCTCGGCGTGGGCGGCTCCCAGGACACCTCGAACAACAACCAGCAGCAGCCCCTGCTGCCGCTGCCGCCGGTGCTCGAGGACACCGTCGACGGCCTCACCGACCCGCTGCTCGGTGCGGCGGGCACAGGCTCGAACGCCGGTCGCGAGCCGTCGTCGCGGTCGCTAGTCAGCGGAAGACCGACTGGCGCTTCATCAGCAGCGAGTACAGCGTCTGCTGGATCGTCTCGCGGACCTGGTCGGTCACGTTGAAGACCAGCATCGGGTCGTCGGCCGCGCCGGCGTCGTACTCGTCGGTGCGGATCGGCTCACCGAACTCCAGCAGCCACTTCGACGGCAGCGGGACCAGCCCGAGCGGGCCGAGGAGCGGGAAGAACGGCGTGATCGGGATGTAGGGGATGCCCAGGAGGCGGGCCAGCGAGGGGACGTTGCCCACCAGCGGGTAGATCTCCTCCGCGCCGACGACCGACAGCGGGATGATCGGTACGCCGGTGCGCATGGCGGCCGAGACGAAGCCGCCCCGGCCGAACCGCTGCAGCTTGTAGCGCTCGGAGTACGGCTTGCCGATGCCCTTGAAGCCCTCGGGCCACACGCCGACGAGCTCGCCTCCGCCGAGCATCCGCTCCGCGTCCTCGTTGCAGGCGAGGGTGGCGCCGCTCTTGCGGGCGAGGCTGCTGACGATCGGCATCCGGAAGACCAGGTCGGCGCCGAGCGGACGCAGCTGGCGGCCGGTCTCGTCGTGGATGCTCACCATCGTCATCAGGCCGTCGATCGGGACGGTCCCGGAGTGGTTGGACACGACGAGGGCCCCGCCGTCGGCCGGGATGTTGTCGGCGCCGCGGACCTCGACCCGGAACCACTTGCGGGCGATCGGCCGCAACGAGGTCATCAGGAACCGCTCGGTGACCTCGGGGTCGAAGCCGTACTCGTCGATGACGTAGTCGCCGGTCAGCCGCCGGCGCAGGAAGGCCAGGAAGCGGGCCAGCTGGGGCTCCCACTGGTCGCCGAAGACCTCCTTCGCGGCGAACTGGAAGGCGGCCAGCCAGTCGCCCGCGGGGATGCCGGCGAGCGGCCCCCGCTCCTGGGTGGTCGCGGCCGGTCGCGCGGGCGGCGCGGGCGGAACCGGGTCCGCCTGCGGCGGTGCCGGGGGCGGGGCGGGGCGCCTTCTTCGGCGGAGCCGCCTTCTTCACCGGCGTGACCGGCGCGGGTGTCGCCTTCTTGGCGGGAGCCGCCGCCTTCTTCGCAGGCGTCCGGGGAGCCAGGTCGCGGGCTGCCGACGACGGCTTGTCCTTGCCGGTGCCGCGCCCGGGGCGGCCGCGGGTGCCGATCGGGATGATCTCCGCGTCACCCATGCCGGGCTCCCAGCTGGCGGGCCTCGGCCGGCACGAGTGCGTGGGCCAGGCCGTCGAGCGCCCGGACCGACTGGCCGCCGGTCGGCTCGATGGTGCTGCCGAAGTCGGCGAACGCCTCGGCGGTCGTGTACGCCGGCTCGAACCCGAGCACCGTGCGCATCCGCGTGGTGTCGACGCCCCGGCCGAAGGTGAGGAAGCCGACCTGCTCGGGCGAGAAGTCCGCGAGCCGGGACCGGCGCAGCGCCGATCCCACCCCGCTCACGGCGAAGCTGGGCAGCGAGACCGTCGGTCGCTGCAGGCGCCGGAGCGCCTGGCTGAGGACGAGTACGCCGTCGCCCGCGATGTTGAAGGTGCCGTGCTCGTGGGTGACGACGGCGTGCCGCAGGACGTCGATCAGGTCCTGCTCGTGGAGGAACTGCAGCCGCGGGTCGAAGCCGAGCACCGTCGGCACGACGGGCAGCCGGAAGTAGGAGGCGATCGGGCTCTCCACATGGGGGCCGATCACGTTGGCCGCCCGGAGCATGGTGACCCGGACGTCGGGACGGCGCCGGGCGAACCCGCGCACGTAGCTCTCGACCTCGGCGGCGTCCTTCGCGTACCCCGACCGGGGCAGCCGCCGCGGCTCCATGTCCTCGGTGAACATGGCGGGGTCGCGGCTGCTGGCGCCGTAGACGGTGGTCGTCGACTTCACGACCAGGTTGCGCAGACCGGGAGCCGTCTGGCAGGCGGCCAGGAGCTGCATCGTCCCGATGACGTTGAGCTCCTTCATGGTGTTCCGCCCGCCGGCCGTGCCGGGCGTGGCGATCACACTCATGTGGACGACGGTGTCGACGTCCTCCTTGGCGATGACCTTGGCGATGACCGGGTTGCGGATGTCGGCGCGGACGAACGACACGTCGCCGATGTCACCGCGCGGCGGGACGACGTCGACGCCGATGACGCGGCCCACGGCAGGGTCGGCGGCCGCGGCACGCGCAAACCGGCGACCGAGGTCGCGCGAGACCCCGGTCACCAGGACGACCTGGCCGGCCCTGCCCATGACGGCCCCGGGTTTACTTGCCGAGCTTGCGGCGCTGGACGCGCGTCTTCTTCAGCAGCTTGCGGTGCTTCTTCTTGGCCATGCGCTTGCGCCGCTTCTTGATGACAGAACCCACGGGATACCTTTCGAGCCGGTGTGCCCACGAGACGGTGCGCCTCGAGGACCCCGACAGCCTATCCGCCCACCTGAGGGCGGCAGAATCCGCGGGGAGCCTGCTCGAGGAGTGGGCGGACGCCCCGCTCAGCCGGCGCTGTAGAAGCTCTTGCGGAGGTACTCGTTGACGTCTTCCTCCACCACGCGGAACGAACGGCCCACGCGCACCGCGGGCAGGTCTCCGTTGTGGACGAGACGGTAGACGGTCATCTTGGAGACGCGCATCATCGCGGCCACCTCGGCAACGGTCAGGAACTTCGAGTCGGAGAGGTCCCCGGACGTGTTGTCAACCATGGTGCACCGATCCTTCTGTGCGGCCCGCCACCGGCTTCCCCACCGGTGCATGCACGTCCGCGTTCCGTGAGAATAGAGCCTGAAGTGACTCGTGGGGAAGGGAACGCCTCAAGTAACTTGCGAGACATTCGGCGTGTCGCCTTGCCTTCCCACGCAATTCTTGACCTCGGATCGTGTTTTCGCAGGTCAGGGCATCGGATCCAGGCCGTGGAACGGGAAGATCTCCGTTCGCGTCGCGTGGATGGCCCGGTCCAGCCAGGTGTCCGGGTCGTAGCCCTCCGACCAGTCACGGTACGCGGGGGTCCGGCCGTCGGTCAGCCGCAGGGGCGGGGTCCGGCCGAGGACGGTGCGGATGTGCTCGCGCCAGCCCTCCGGCGTACTCGTCTGCGGGTCGAGCGGGCGGCCACCGACGATGGCCAGCAGGTGGGTCCAGGCGCGTGGGACCACCTCGACCAGCGCGTAGCCGCCACCCCCGGTCACCACCCAGCGGCCGTCGCAGACCTCGTGGGCCAGCTCGTGGAGGGCGAGGTACGCCGCCCGCTGGCCGTCGACGGTCAGCATCAGGTGGGCGAGCGGGTCCTCGATGTGGGAGTCGCAGCCGTGCTGGGTGACCAGGACGTCGGGCTTGAACTCGCGCAGGAGCGGCGGGACGACCGCGTGGAACGCGCGCAGCCACCCCGCGTCGCCGGTGCCGGGCGGTAGCGCCACGTTGACCGCGCTGCCCTGCGCGTCCGGCCCTCCCCGGTCGTTGGGGAAGCCGGTGCCCGGGAAGAGCATCTGCCCGGTCTCGTGCAGCGAGATCGTGAGCACCCGCGGGTCGTCGTAGAAGATCGTCTCGACGCCGTCGCCGTGGTGCACGTCGACGTCGACGTAGGCGACCCGCTCCGCGCCCTGGTCGAGCAGGTAGCGGATCCCGACCGCGACGTCGTTGTAGATGCAGAACCCGCTCGCCCGGTCGGCCATCGCGTGGTGCAGCCCGCCGGTGATGTTGGCGCTGTGCAGCGAGTCGCCGGTCCACACCCGGCGACAGGCCTCGACGCTCGCGCCGACGACGTGCGCGGCCGCGTGGTGCATGTCCTTGAAGCACGGGTTGTCGTCGGTGCCGAGTCCGCGCTCGAGGTCGACGGTTCCGGCGGTGCTGCCGACCTTCTCCACCGCCTCGATCAGCTCGGGGGTGTGCACGGTGGCGATCAGGTCGAGCCCGGCCATCGGCGCGGCCACGGGCTGCAGGTGGTCGCCGATGACGCCGAGCTCGTCGGCCAGGCGCATCGTCAGGTCGACCCGGATCGGCGACATCGGGTGGCTCGGCCCGAAGCTGTACTCGGTCAGCGTCGGGTCGAAGACGACCGTCGCCGGCCCCGTGCACTCGACCATGCTCGGAGGCTACCTGCCGGTCCGCTGGGCCGGACGGGGGTCCGGTACGGCGAGACGCTGAGGCCGCGACAGGTAGCGGCGTACGGCCCAGGCGAGCATCTGGTTCTGCTCGGCTCCGTCGAGCGTCGCCTTCTGCAGCCGGAACACCGCGGCCCGGGCGGCCGACTCCACCCGCTGCCCGAGACCGGGGTCGGGCGCGGGGCCGGCGACGGCTGCGCGGTAGCGGCGGGACAGCGTGCCGTGGGCGACCGCCAACGAGGCGAGCGCGGCCTCCGTGGTCGCGAGGAGCTCGTCGTCGCTCACGTCGTCGAGCCGGCGGCGGGTCTCCTCCTCCGGCTTCGGCAGGAGGTCTCGCAGGTCACCGTGGACGTCGTGGCCGCGCGTAGCGAGCTCCGCGACCAGCTGCTCGGCGCGCTCGCGCACCCAGCTGGCGTCCTCGGCCGGGAGGGTGAGCCGGCGCGAGCCGGGCACGACCAGCCGCGGGCGGATGCCGGTGCCGATCACCTGGCGCAGCTGGCGCAGCATGATCCGGCCGTCGAGCCGCTCGTTGAGCCGGCGGATCATCTCCACCTCGGCCGCGCCGAGGCCGGCGTTGCGCAGCGGCGGATCGTCGGCGAACAGGTCCACCGGGAGATCGGTGGCGCGGGCGAACCTCGCGAGGAGGACGTCACCCGGGGCGCCTCGCGGGGGGACGGTGACCAGCCGGATCCGCTCCGCCGGCACGTGGGCTCCCCACGCGTCGAGGACCCGACGTACGTCGTGGCGCGCGGCGAACCCGGCCGCGGGGCGGGTCGGACCGGCAGCGGGGTCGCGGACCCCCGCGACGAACTCGGTCCAGCTCGTGGAGGCGCCCATGACGACCCCCTGCTGCCACGCGGAGACGAGGGTCCGACCCAGGTCGCGCACGCCGACGACCACGAAGACGCGGTGGTCCGCGAGCCCGCGCAGGACCCGGTGGACCTGCCGCGGCCGGCACAGGCCCAGCTCCTCCTCCGAGATGACGACCCGGTCGCCGGCGTGTGCCGCGATCTGGTCGAGCAGCCGGTCGAAGGCTCCCGCCACCGGCAGGTCGCTGCCCGGCACCCGCTGGCCGAGGAGGTCGAAGGCCGCCGCCCGCTGTGCGTGCGGGCCGCGCGGGTAGAGGACGCCGGTGGCGGCGAGGTCGTCCGCGCGTTCGGCGAGCGCGGACTGGATCGTGGTCGTGCCCGTCTTGGGCAGACCGACGTGCAGGTAGACGTCAGCCACTGTCCTTCCCTCCACCCCCGGCCTCAGCGTCCTCCGCGGTCCCGGCGCCGTCAATCCGCCTGTGCCACACTGGGTGCGTGTTCACGACGCCTTCCGTCCAGTGGTGGCCCGCCTGACCGGCGGACCACCGATCGAGCACACCCTTCATCGACGACGGCCGCCCACGGGCGGCCGTTTCGCATGCGTGCACCCGTGGGATCCGAGTACCCACTCACCTGAGGAGCACGACATGACCACCTCCCTCTCCCTGCTGACGCCGTCCGGTCGGCTGACCCTGGGCAACCTGCTCGGGGCGCTGCGACCGATGGCGGCGCGGCAGGACGACGCCTACTACGGCCTCTCCGACCTGCACGCCATGACCACCACGCACGAGCCCGCGCTGCTGCGGGCACGCACCACCGAGATGGCGACCCTGCTGCTGGCCGTCGGGCTGGACCGGGCGACGCTGTTCCGTCAGAGCCACGTGCCGGCGCACGCCGAGCTGGCCTACCTGCTGGAGTGCACGGCGTACACCGGCGAGCTGAACCGGATGATCCAGTTCAAGGAGAAGGGCAGGGGCGTCGACTCGACGCGGGTGTCGCTGTACACCTACCCGGCGCTGATGGCGGCCGACATCCTGCTGTACCGGCCGACCGTGGTGCCGGTCGGCGACGACCAACGACAGCACGTCGAGCTCACCCGCGACCTGGCGCTGCGGTTCAACCGGACGTACGGCGAGGTGTTCACGGTCCCCGAGATCGCGACGCCGGCGGCCGGAGCGCGGGTGATGGACCTGGCCGACCCGACCCGGAAGATGAGCAAGTCGGCGGACGCGGCCGGGTCGGTGTTCCTGCTCGACCCGCCGGACGTCGTACGCCGCAAGGTGGCGCGGGCCGTGACCGACTCCGACGCCGGGCCGGATGCCGTCCGCCGCGATCGCAGCGCGAAGCCCGGCGTCTCCAACCTGATCGAGATCCTCGAGGCGTGCGGCGGGTCGGCCGACGGGATCACGTCGTACGGCGCGCTCAAGGGAGCCGTCACCGACGCCGTCGTGGCCCAGCTGGAGCCGCTGCAGAAGAGGTACGCCGACCTGGCCGCCGACGCGACGTACGTGACGCAGGTCTTCACCCGCGGCGCCGACCGCTGCCGTCAGGTGACCGCGCCGGTCCTGGCCGCCGCCCGAGCCGCGATGGGCCTGGGTTGACCCGCCGTTAATTAACGGCGGGTCAACGGGCTGGCGTCGCGCTCGGCGAGGGCCTTCAGGTTGAGCAGCTCGCGGCGCACCATGACCAGGTCGCCCCACGCGAGTGCCCGCGAGCGCAGCCAGTCGAGGGGGCCGCGCTGGCTGACCGTGAACCGGCACACCATCCGGCAGGAGGTGTCGGTGACCGGCTCGACGGCGTACGTCACGGCGACGGCGCCGAACAGGCGAGCTGCCCGGGGCACGGTGATGCCGCTCCACTGGCGCCCGGGCTGCAGGTCGGTGAGCCGGAAGATCATCATCAGCTGCCCGACCTCGAGCTGGTCGGCTCCCGGGGTCAGCTGCTGCGGGCTGCGGCGGCCGCGGTTGTCGATCCAGTCGTAGGAGTACGGCGCCACCGCGAGCTGGCACAGCCAGCGCCAGCCGAGCTCCGCCGGGGCGTCGACATCGACGGCGCGGGTCAGGGCGATGACCGGCCCGTCGAGCATGGTGTCGGCGGGGTAGGGCCGGGCGAGGTCTTCGGCCGTCGCACCCCAGGCCAGGGGCAGCCGGCCGGCCACGATCAGCTGCCTTCGGCGAGCGCCCGCGACCGGTCGCGCGCGGCCTCCATCGCGGCCAGGAAGGCCGCGCGCACCTTGTGGATCTCGAGCTCGCGCAGGGCGGCGGCGGTGGTGCCGGCCGGCGAGGTCACCTGCTCGCGCAGGACGACGGGGTGGGTGCCGGTCTCGCGCAGCATCTTGGCCGAGCCCACCACGGTCTGGATGACCAGGTCGGTGGCGGTCGAGCGCGGCAGGCCGAGGTGGACGCCGGCCTCGATCATCGACTCCACGACGAAGAAGATGTACGCCGGCCCGGAGCCGGAGATGGCGGTGACGGCGTCCTGCTGGCGCTCGGGGATGCGGAGCACCCGGCCGACCGAGGCCATCAGTGCCTCCGCCTCGGCGAGGTGCTGGTCGTCGCAGTGGGAGCCGGGAGAGATCGCGGCCATGCCCTCGTCGACGAGCGCGGGGGTGTTCGGCATGACCCGGACCACGGCCACGCCCTCGGGCACCCGCGACTCGATGAACGCGGTGGTGATGCCGGCCGCGAGCGAGACGACGAGCTGCCCGGGCCGCAGCTCGGGTGCGATCTCGTCGAGGAGACCTCCCATGTCCTGCGGCTTCACGACGATCGCGACGGTGTCGGCCTTGCGGGCGGCCTCGGTGTTGGAGGTGACGGCGACGCCGTACCTCTCCTCGAGCTCGCGGGCGCGCTCGGGGCGCTTCTCGCCGACGAGCAGGTTGTCGACCCGGCGTCCGGCGCGGACCAGGCCGGAGAGCAGGGTCTCCCCCATCACCCCGGCGCCGAGGATTGCGGTCTGACCCATGGTGGTGCCTCCCTGGACTACTTCTTGGAGAGCAGCGATCGCGCGAAGAATGTCAGGTTCTGCGGTCGCTCGGCGAGCCGGCGCATCAGGTAGCCGTACCACTCGTAGCCGTAGGGGATGTAGACGCGCATGGTCTCGCCGCTCTCGGCCAGCCGCTTCTGCTCGGTCGGCCGGATGCCGTAGAGCATCTGGAACTCGTAGGACCCCTTGGCCCGCCCGTAGCGGCTGGCGAGCGACGCCGCGATCTCGACCATCCGCGGGTCGTGGGTGGCGACCATCGGGTACCCCTGGCCGGCCAGCAGCACCTTGAGGCAGCGGACGTAGGACTTGTCGACGTCGAGCCGGGTCTGGAACGCGACGGTCTCGGGCTCCTGGTAGGCGCCCTTGCACAGCCGCACCCGCGAGCCCTCGTAGGCCAGCGCCCGGCAGTCGGCCTCGGTGCGGTGGAGGTAGGCCTGGAGCACGGCGCCGGTCTCGGGGAAGTCCTTGCGCAGCTCGCGCAGGATCGCCAGCGTCGAGTCGGCGGTGGTGTGGTCCTCCATGTCGAGGGTCACGGTGGTGCCGGCGTTGCGGGCCGCACGGCAGATGGTGCGGGCGTTCTCGAGGGCGATCTTGTGCCCGTTGTCGGGCAGCGCCTGGCCGACCGCCGACAGCTTCACCGACACCTCGGCGTGGCGGGTGAGCCCGCGCGCGGAGAGCTGCTGCAGGAGGTCGAGGTAGGCGGACACCGTGTGCTCGGCCTGCTCGGCGTCGAGGGTGTCCTCGCCGAGGAAGTCGAGGGTCACCTTGAGCCCGTCGTCGACGAGGGTGGACGTCGCGTCGACGGCCTCCTCGGTGGTCTCACCGGGCACATGGCTGTGCACGATCCCGTGGGAGACGGGCATCGTGTCGACGAGCTTCTTCACCGCGTTGCTGCGGGCGAGCAGGAGGATCGGTTGGCGGAGCGGGTGCATGAGCCACAGGCTACGCGGTGCGCCGCCGGAGGGTGGCAGCGCCGAGGGCCAGGCCCGGCGACGGCGAAGCAGGCGACGACCAGTACGTCGAGCCAGACGTCGCCGGTGTCGCTGGTGCGGGTCAGGGTCTGCATCGCGTCCACGGCGTACGACAGCGGCAGGAGGTTGCTCACCGCCTCCAGGAACGGCGGCAGGTCCTCGCGGGCGATGAACAGCCCGCACAGCAGGATCTGCGGGATCACCACCGCCGGCATGAACTGCACGGCCTGGAACTCCGTCTGCGCGAACGCCGACACGAACAGCCCGAGCGCGCTGCCGAGGACGGCGTCGGCCACCGCCACGAGCGTCAGCAGCCAGACCGGGCCCTGCACGTCGAGGCCGAGCAGCCCGACGCTGAGCGCGACGGCGAGCACCGACTGCACGGCGGCGACGAGGCCGAACGCGAGGGCGTAGCCGCCGAGGAAGTCGAACTTGGCCATCGGCATCGCGAGCAGCCGTTCGAGGGTGCCGCTCGAGCGCTCGCGCAGCGTGGTCACGCTGGTCACGAGGAACATGATGATGAACGGGAACAGCGCCAGCAGGGCCGGCCCGATCTGGTCGAAGATCATCGACGACGTGTCGTCGAACATCCACCACAGCAGGGTCATCAGCAGGCAGGGCAGGACCAGGAGCATGGCGACGGTGCGGTGGTCGCGGCGCAGCTGGGTCAGCACCCGGGCGGCGACCGCCAGCGTGACCTGGAGGCGGGCGGTGGAGGGGCTCCGGGTGCCGGTGCCGGCGTCGGCGTTCGTGGTGGTCATGCCGCGGCCTCCACGATCTTGAGGAACGCTTCCTCGACGTTGCCGGTGCCGGTGTGGTCCATGATCGCCTGCGGGCTGTCGTGGGCGATGATCTCGCCGTCGCGCATGAGCATCAGCCGCTCGCAGCGCTCGGCCTCGTCCATGACGTGGCTCGAGACGAACACCGCGGCGCCACCGTCGGCGATCCGGTGGAAGAGCGCCCACAGGTCCCGGCGGAGCACCGGGTCCAGGCCGACGGTGGGCTCGTCGAGGACCAGCAGCTCGGGCTCGCCCAGCAGGGCGACGGCCAGGCTGGCCCGCGACCGCTGTCCACCGGAGAGGTTGCGCACGACCTGGTCCGCGTGCGAGCGCAGGTCGACGTCCTCGATGCAGCGGTCGACGTGGTCGCGCCCGACGCCGAGGACCCGGGCGAAGAAGGCGAGGTTCTCGGTCACGGTGAGGTCGTCGTACACGCTCGCCGCCTGGGTGACGTAGCCGATCCGGTCCCGCAGCGGCGCCGTGCCGGCCTCCTGCCCGAAGATCCGCACCGAGCCCGACGTGAGCTTCTGTACGCCGACCAGGGCGCGCATCAGCGTGGACTTGCCGCATCCCGACGGGCCGAGCAGTCCCGTCACCTGCCCCGACGGGATCGTGAACGAGAGCCCGCGCAGCACCTCGCGCTGCCCCCGGACGACCACCAGGTCGTCCACCTCGACGGCGTTATTCATCATGCGTTGAATTATGCCGGACCGACGGCGGTGGGGCAAGGGGGATGTTGCGATCCCCGGCTGGCCGGGGGTTCTGTCACTTGTCGGGGGTTGCAACCCCTGACAAGTGACAGGAGTGCCTACGCCGTGGGGCAGATGTGACGGGAGAGGCGCGACCCGGAGGGGTCACGTCAGGGCAGCGGCATCTCGAAGTACCGCTGGATGGTGGGGGCCACGACGGCCACCACCTGATCGGCGGGCAGGGAGGCCAGCGGCTCGATCTCCAGGATGTAGCGGGCCATGATCAGGCCGATGATCTGGCTGGCGACGAACGGCATCCGACGCTCGGGCTGGTCGAGCCCGAGCGCGGTGGCGAGGGGGAGGACGACGGCAGGCAGGAAGCCGTCGCGGATCAGCACCGGCCCGCCGGGCTCGAGGATGCCGCGTACGACGCCGAGCAGTCCCGGCCGCAGCTCCGGGTCGTCCCAGACGCCGAGGAAGACGGTGAGCAACCGCTCCGCGGCGCCGTCGATCCCCTGCTCCGCGACCGGCCCGATCACCTCGCGCGGGTCGAACGGCAGCTCGAGGGCGGCGACGAACAGGTCCTGCTTGGTGCCGAAGTAGTGGTGCACCAGCGCCGGGTCGACACCCGCGGCACCGGCCACGCCGCGGATCGTCGTCCGCCCGAACCCCTGGGCGGCGAACTGGTCGCGCGCCGCGTCGAGGATCGCCGCCCGGGTGTCGGGGGCGCCGGGACGCCGACCGCGCCGGACGGACGCCGTCATGTCGTCGTCACCCGGAAGTGCTCGCGCGCGAACTCCAGGGACTCCCGCAGGTCGCGCTCGCGCTCCTCGCGGTTGGCGCACTTGCGGGTGTTGATCTCGATCACGATCTCGCCGGCGAAGCCGGAGCTCGCCGCATGGACGAGGAACTCCTCCGCGCCGATCGACCCGCGGCCGGGCACCAGGTGCTCGTCCTTGGCCGAACCGGTGCCGTCGGTGAGGTGGATGTGCCGCAGCCGCTCGCCGAGCCGGATCGCCATCGCGACCGGGTCGGACGCCGCGATCGCCGCGTGGGACAGGTCGATCGTGGTGTTGGCGTAGTCCTCCTCGGAGGGATCCCAGCCGGGCAGGTACATCTCGATCCCGCGCCGCGAGGTGGCCTTCCACGGGTACATGTTCTCGACCGCGAAGGCGATCCCGGTCGACTCCTCCAGGGCGGCGATGCCGTCGACGAAGCCGGCGGCGTACTCCTTCTGCCAGCGGAACGGCGGGTGTACGACGACCACCTCGGCGCCGACCGCCACGCGCCATCTCCGCCGAGCGCTCGAGCTTGCCCCAGGGCTCGGTGCCCCAGACCCGCTGCGTGAACAGCAGGCACGGCGCGTGTACGGCGCTGATCGGGACCTGGTGGTGCTCGGACAGCTGTTGCACCGCCGACGTCTGCTGGCTGAGCGCGTCGATGCCGACCATCACCTCGACGGCGTCGTACCCGAGCTGCGCGGCGTACCCGAAGGCGTGCGCGGACGACTCGGGATAGACCGACGCGGTGGAGAGACCGACCCGGGTCACGTCAGGCCAGCACGCTGATCTGGTCGAGGCGTTCGAGGATCACGCCCTCGCGCAGCGCCCACGGACAGATCTCGAGCTCGGTGAGGTCGAAGATGTCCATGCATGCCTCGGCAACGAGCGCGCCCGGCACGATCTGGTGGGTGCGGCTGGGGGAGACGCCCGGGAGGTCCGCGAGGTCCTCGGGCGGGATCTCGATCAGCTTGGGGATCCACTCGGTCAGGGAGGCCAGCGGCAGGGTGCGCGGGACGAGCGGGCCGTCGCCCGACGGCGCGGCACCGCAGATGCGGGCCAGGGACCGGAACGTCTTCGACGTCGCCGCAGCGCGGTCCGGCGCGCCGCCCCGGAGCAGGTTGCCCGCATCGCGGGCGATCTCCGCCCGGATCTGCTTGCGCAGCTGGCGAATCGCCTCGTCGTCGGGCCGCGCACCCCCGAAGAACTGGCGCGCCAGTCGGGCAGCGCCGAGGGGCAGCGACCAGGCGACGTCAGGGGCCTCGTCGGTGCCACCGGCGATCTCCAGGGAACCGCCGCCGATGTCGAAGACCGCCAGCCGCCCGGCCGACCACCCGAACCAGCGGCGTACGGCGAGGAAGGTCAGCCGGGCCTCGTCCTCGCCGGACAGCACCTGGATCTTCACGCCGGTGGTGTCGTGGACGTGGTCGAGCACCGAGTCGGAGTTGGCGGAGTCGCGGACCGCGGAGGTCGCGAAGCCCAGCATGTCCTCGCAGCCCTTGTCCTCGGCGACGACGAGCGCCTGCGCGGTGAAGGCGGTCAATGCGTCGATCCCGGTCTGCGAGACGGCGCCCTCGTCGGACCCGAGGTGACCAGGTGCTCCGCGAGGCGCAGCGGCTCCTTGTAGGAGTACGCCGGCAGCGGCGCGGCGCCGCCGTGCGCGTCCACCACGAGCAGGTGCCCGGTGTTGGATCCGATGTCGAGGACGCCCAACCGCATGGCACCACGCTACCCGGCACGTAGTGTTGCGTCGTGCCTGAAGTCGACCTCGTCTTTCCCCGCGCCTTCGTCGAGTTCGTCGATCCTGCCGACGAGTCGCAGGTGTTCCGCTGCGACCTCACGTGGCTCACGTCCAACTACACGTGCATCTTCGGCCAGGGCTGCCCCGGCATCTACAAGGAGTCGCCCGACACCGGCTGCTGCACCCTCGGCGCGCACTTCTCCGACAAGGAGGACCGCAAGCGGGTCGAGGCGTACGTCGACCAGCTCGACGCGGACACGTGGCAGTTCCGGCCGGACCGGTCGAAGGTGCGCAAGTCCGACTGGATCGAGCACGACGAGGAGGGCGAGGCGAAGACCCGCACCGTCGAGGTCGACGGCCAGAGCGCCTGCATCTTCCACAATCGCAACGACTTCCACCTCGGCGCCGGCTGCGCCCTGCACGCCCTGGCCCTCCAGCAGGGCCGCGAGCCGCTCGAGACCAAGCCCGACGTCTGCTGGCAGCTGCCGATCCGGCGTACCTTCCGCAACGTGAAGCGGCAGGACGACACGGAGTACACCGAGATCACGATCAGCGAGTACGACCGGCGCGGCTGGGGCCCGGGCGGTCACGACCTCGACTGGTACTGCTCCGGCAACACCGAGGCGCACATCGCGGTCGAGCCGCTCTACGTCACCAATGCGCCCGAGCTGACCGAGCTGATGGGCAACCGGGCGTACGACGAGCTGGTGCGCCACTGCGAGGCGCACCTGCGGTCGCGGTCGTTGCTGGCCATCCATCCGGCCGGACCCGCGGGTAGGTCCCTCGACGTCAAGAGAACCGGACCCCGATGTCGGGCGAGTGTGGTCGATTGTCGAGAATGCCTGCATGCGCCTGGATCATCTTTCCTACGCCGCCGGCCCGGACGGCCTGGCCAGCACCGCCAAGCGCCTCGGGGGCCTGCTGGGCAAGGAGTTCGCGGACGGCGGAGTGCACCCGCGCTTCGGTACCCGCAACATGATCCTGCCGATGGCCGACAGCACCTACCTCGAGATCGTCGAGGTCCTGGACCATCCCGCGTCCGACAAGGCACCGTTCGGACAGGCGGTCCGGGCCCGCTCCGCACTCGGCGGCGGATGGCTGGGCTGGGTCGTGGCCGTCGATGACATCGCCATCGTGGAGGACCGGCTCGGGCGCGAGGCCGCCAACGGCAACCGCTACCGCCCCGACGGGACCGAGCTCTCCTGGAAGCAGATCGGTGTCAACGGCCTGATCGCCGACCCGCAGCTGCCGTTCTTCGTCGAGTGGAACATCCCGGCCGAGCTGCACCCCAGCCACGGCGCCGACCGTGCGTTCTCCCTTGCCTGCCTGGAGATCGCCGGCGACCCGGGGCGGGTCAGCGAGTGGCTGGGCGAGACCGTCGAGGCTCCCCTGGAGGACGTCAAGGTCGAGTGGGTGGCACCCCACGGCACACCCGGCATCATCGCCGCGCAGATCCAGACACCCGACGGACTGGTCCGTCTCTGAGGGCGATGCCCGGGGCCCGGCCGAGCCCGAACATCTGGCACCACACCGCGACGTACGAGATCGAGAACCGCGCGGCCGACCCGCGACGGTCGCCTCGAGGCGGCGATGGTCGGCATCGCCGACTGGGCGGGGCGAGACGTCCTCGACGTCGGCTGCGGCACCGGCTTCCACCTTCCCCGTTTCGCCGGCGCTGCGGCGTCGGTCGTCGGCGTCGAGCCACATGCCGACCTGGTCGCGCTGGCCCGCCGCCGGACCCGTCGGCTGGCGAACGTCACCGTCAGCCAGGGCATGGCCGAGGCGCTGCCACTGCCGGCCGCGTCGGTCGACGTGGTGCACGCCCGCTGGGCCTACTTCTTCGGGCCCGGCTGCGAACCGGGCCTGGCCGAGCTGGACCGCGTCGTACGTCGGGGTGGGACCGCGTTCGTCGTCGACAACGACCCGACCCGGTCGACGTTCGGTGGGTGGTTCCGGCGCGGCTACCCCGAGGTCGACCCGGACGCCGTCGAGCGGTTCTGGTCGACGCGCGGCTGGACCCGGACCCCCGTGGACATGGGGTGGTCGTTCTCGTCGAGGGCGGACCTCGAGAGCGTCGTCCGGATCGAGTTCAAGCCCGACGTGGCCGAGGCGGTCCTGGCCGAACATGACGGGCACCGAGGTCGACTACGCCGTGAACCTCTGGTCGAAGGGCTTCTGACGCCGACGACCGGGCCCGTTCTCCACAGGCCACGATTGGTCACGAACCGCATCGAATCTGTGCAAATCGATTGCGGTTGGGGACCAAACCGCAATGATTTACGACGAGCCGCGGAGGATCAGCTCAGGCGTGAGCAGGACCCCCGGCCCGACCACCGGCGGATGGCCGAGCAGACCCTCGAGCGCCTTCACGATCTCGACCGCGACCTCCTCGAGCGGCTGGCGCACCGACGTCAGCCCGGGCGGCACGACCTGGGCCACCTGGGAGTCGTCGAAGCCGACGACGGCGACATCGCTCCCCGGCGACAGGCCACGATCCGCGAGGGTGTGCAGCACGCCCATGGCGAGGGTGTCGGAGGCGCAGACGAACCCGGTCGGCCGGGCCTCGTCGAGCAGCACCGCCGATGCCTCACGCCCGCTGCTGACGGTGTCCTCGACCCGCGACGCGAGGCCGGTCGTGGGGAGCCCGCGATCACGCAGCGCCCGGCTCCACCCCGCTCGGCGGTCCTCGCCGATCCAGGAGTCCTTGCGCCAGCCGATCCAGGCGATCCGCTCGTGACCGCGGTCGAGCAGGTGGGTGGTGGCGAGCTCGGTGCCGGCGGCGCCGTCGACGTCGATCCAGGGGTGGCCGGCGTCGGGGTTGTCCCACGGCCGGCCGAAGGCGACGAACGGCGCGCGGCGCGACTCCAGCCAGGCCGCCTGGGGGTTGCCGAGGTAGGTGTCGGTGGCGACGAAGGCGTCGACGGCGGTGGCGCGCAGCAGGTCGTCGTACCCGGCCAGCGGGTTGTCGGGTACGCCGGGGAACAGCAGCACGTGGTAGCCCGCGGCACTCGACGTCTCGACCAGCGAGTGGACGAAGCGGTCCATCAGCGCGTTGGCAGTGCCCTCCTGGGCGGGCGTGAACCGCAGCCCGATCAGGTGGGAGGTGCGGGTCCGGAGGTTGCGGGCGGCACGGTTCGGCGAGTAGCCGAGCTCGGTGATCGCCTCCTGCACGCGCTCCAGGGTGTCGGGCCGGAGCAGGTCGGGGTTGTTCACGGCGTTGGACACGGTCTGCCGCGAGACCCTCGCGAGCTCGGCGACGTCGGCAAGGGTCGGCGGCAGGGTGGAGACCCGCCCCGGCATCCGCGTCATCTCGCCCCCTTCCGGTCCGACGTCTTGATCGATCCAATGGCAGCATAACCCCGGTTGTCGGCGAGGTGCCCTAGCGTTCCGGCCATGCCGAAGACCCCCCGCTCGACCTCGCGCCCCGCCTACCGCTGCAGCGAGTGCGGGTGGGAGACCGCCAAGTGGGTCGGCCGCTGCGGCGAGTGCCAGGCGTGGGGATCGGTGGCCGAGGCGGCCGCTCCGGCCATGCGCGCGACCGCCTCGCCGGTCACCAGCCCGGCCGTGCCGATCGGCCAGGTCTCCGTGGAGGACTCCTCCTTCCGCACCAGCGGCGTGCCCGAGCTCGACCGGGTGCTGGGCGGCGGGCTGGTGCCGGGCGCGGCCATCCTGCTCGCTGGCGAGCCGGGCGTCGGCAAGAGCACGCTCCTGCTCGAGGTGGCCGCCCAGACCGCCCGCTACCAACGCCGCACTCTCTACGTCACCGGCGAGGAGTCGGCCGCCCAGGTCCGGCTCCGGGCCGACCGCACCCGCGGCGTCCACGACGAGCTCTACCTCGCGGCCGAGACCGACCTCGGCGCCGTGCTCACCCACATCGAGGAGGTCCGGCCCACCCTCCTCGTCGTCGACTCGATCCAGACGATCGGCGCCGCCGGCCTCGACGGCGTCCCGGGCGGGGTCTCCCAGGTGAAGGAGGTCGCGGCCGCGCTGATCCGGGTCGCCAAGACCCGCAACATCACGACCATCCTCGTCGGCCACGTCACCAAGGACGGCTCGATCGCCGGCCCGCGCGTCCTCGAGCACGTCGTCGACGTGGTGCTCCACTTCGAGGGCGACCGCAACTCCCGGTTCCGCATGGTGCGCGCGATGAAGAACCGGTTCGGCCCGATCGACGAGGTGGGCTGCTTCGACCTGTCCTCCGACGGCATCGCGGCCGTCACCGACCCGACCGGGCTGTTCGTCGAGAACCACCACCAGCAGGTCGCCGGCACCTGCGTCGCGGTGACGATGGAAGGACGCCGGCCCCTGCTCGCCGAGGTACAGGCGCTCGTGACGCCGAGCTCCGCCGAACGCCCACGGCGTACGACGTCCGGGCTGGACCCGTCCCGGGTCGCGATGGTGGTGGCGGTGCTCCAGCAGCACTGCGGCATCCGCCTGCACGCCCACGACGTCTTCGTGTCCACGGTGGGCGGCGCGCGGCTGTCCGAGCCCGCGAGCGACCTGGCGGTGGCGGTGGCCCTGGCGTCGGCCAACGCCGGCACCCCGGCGCCGGCCGGGGTCGCGGCCATGGGCGAGATCGGCCTCGCCGGCGAGCTGCGCCGGGTCCGCGACCTCCCTCAGCGGCTGGCCGAGGCCGGGCGGCTGGGCTTCCGGGCCGCCGTGGTCCCGGGCGACCCGCGCGAGCGTGGCCCCCGCGCCGACTCGCCGCGCGAGGTCGACGGCATGAAGGTGATCGACGCTCCCGACATCGCCTCCGCCCTGCGGGTCCTCCAGCTCGGTGGGCCCGCCCGGCCGGTACGCGCAACCGATCTGTGACAATTCCCGTCAGGACGAGCGGTCAAGGTCTCCTAGACTGACCCCGCTGGCAGGCCCGAACGGACAGGGCCGACGGGAGGGAAACGGCGTGGTGGGTGCGGACCGCTCAGACGAGACGCTGCGCCTGCGCGCGACCCTGGCCTCGATCGCCCCGGGCACCGGCCTGCGCGACGGGCTCGAGCGGATCCTGCGCGGCCGCACCGGCGCCCTGATCGTGATCGGCCACGACAAGACCGTCGAGTCGATCGCCACCGGCGGGTTCGACCTCGACGTCCCGTTCACCGCCACCGGCCTGCGCGAGCTGGCCAAGATGGACGGCGCGATCATCCTCGATCGCGACCTGACCCGGATCATCAAGGCCGCCGTACACCTGATGCCGGACCACAAGATTCCCTCCGACGAGACCGGCACCCGCCACCGGACCGCCGACCGGGTCGCCCGCCAGACCGGGTTCCCCGTGATCTCGGTGTCGCAGTCGATGCAGATCATCGCGGCGTACGTCGGGGAGACCCGCCACGTGCTCGAGGACTCCGGTCAGATCCTCTCCCGCGCCAACCAGGCGCTGGCCACGCTCGAGCGCTACAAGCTGCGGCTCGACGAGGTGGCGAGCACCCTCTCGGCCCTGGAGATCGAGGACCTCGTCACCGTCCGCGACGTCGCCGTCGTGGCCCAGCGACTCGAGATGGTGACCCGGATCGCCCGCGAGATCGAGGACTACGTGCTCGAGCTCGGCACCGACGGGCGCCTGCTGTCCCTCCAGCTCGAGGAGCTGGTCACCGGGGTCGACGCCGAGCGCGAGCTGGTCATCCGCGACTACCTGCCCCCCGGTCGCCGCAACCGCAGTCCCGAGGAGCTGCTCGCCCGGCTGGAGGCGCTCTCCCCCACCGAGCTGGTCGACCCCGCCGCGGCGGCCAAGGCGCTCGGCCTCGGCAGCTCCGAGCACCTCGACGGGGCCGTGGCGCCCCGCGGCTACCGCCTGCTGGCGAAGGTGCCGCGGCTGCCCAGCACCGTCGTCGACCGCCTGGTCGACCACTTCGGCAACCTCCAGAAGCTGCTGTCCGCCGGGGTCGACGACCTGCAGGCCGTCGACGGGATCGGCGAGCTGCGCGCCCGCAGCGTCCGCGAGGGGCTCTCCCGCCTCGCCGAGTCGACGATCCTGGAGCGCTACGTCTGACGGTCTGCTCTGGCCGCTGCCCGCTCAGCGGTGCTTGGGCTCGTCGTTCTTGTTGTTCTTGTTGCCCTTCGGGGGCACCGTCTCGGTGACGACCTTCGGCTCGGGCCTCTCGAGCTCGAACTGGACGTCGGACGGCTCGCCGGCCAGGGCCGCCACCGCCACGTGGTACCACCCGGGCAGCGCCCACGTGGTCATCCGCGAGCACTCGTCGTCGGACCGCTTGGCTGACCAGAGGATCGCGATGTTGCTCGTCACCGACCGACGGACGATGACGTCCTGCGACTGAATCGCCCGCGGGCACTCGCGGCTGGACCAGATGTCGTCCTTGCCGGAGGTGATCTTGAGCGTCAGCGACTCCGGCGACACCCGCCACGTGCACGCCTCGGACCGGATCGTGCGCAGCGCGATCACGACGCGTACGTCGCTCCCGGCGACGGCGCGTTCGATCTGGGGAGTGGCCGCGATGTCCTCGTCGGCGCACATGCCGCTCGGCGACGCGAGCACCGGCGCCTCCGGCGTCGCGGACGCCGTGGGCTGCTTGGACTTCTTGGGCTTGCGGGTCTTGGTCACCCCGGGTGGCGGCGGGGCAGCCTCGGTCGGTCCGGTGGTGGTCCCCGCCGCGGCCTGGACGGCCTCGTCGTCGTTGGCTGTGGACGACCCGTCACTCCCGCCGCCGAGCACCCGCGCGATGGCGACCACCAGCAGCACGGCGGTCCCGAGCACCATCAACCGCCGCGTCCAGTAGACGCGGGCGGGAAGTGAACCCCGGGTGAGCACTGCCATGTGGCAACGCTAGACAGGACGGGCCCTCGAATCGGGGTGCCACACCGGGCAGTCACGGCCGACGTAGCATCAACGACGACATGAGTCCCGACTGCTCCGAGCTGCACGCCCCGATCCTGGACTGGTACGCCGAGCACCAGCGCGACCTGCCCTGGCGCGCGGTCGACGCCAGTGCGTGGTCGGTGATGGTCTCGGAGTTCATGCTGCAGCAGACGCCGGTCTCCCGGGTGCTGCCGGTGCACGAGCTCTGGCTCGAGCAGTGGCCGACGCCGGCCGCCCTGGCGGAGGTCTCGTCGGGCGAGGCCGTGCGCGCCTGGGGACGACTCGGCTATCCGCGGCGGGCGCTGCGGCTGCACGCCGCGGCAGTGGCGATCGTGGAGCAGCACGGCGGCGAGGTGCCGTCGAGCTACGAGGAGCTGATCGCGCTGCCGGGCGTTGGCGACTACACCGCGGCCGCGATCGCTGCGTTCGCCCACCGGCGTAGGCATGTCGTGCTGGACACCAACGTGCGCCGGGTCCTCGCGCGGGCGCTCTCCGGCGTCGAGTTCCCGGCCGCGTCGGTGACCCGGGCCGAACGCGACCTGGCCGAGAGCGTCCTGCCCCTCGACGCCGAGACGGCGGCCACGTGGTCGGTCGCGGTGATGGAGCTCGGTGCGCTGGTCTGCACCGCCGCCAAGCCGCGGTGCGCGGCCTGTCCGGTCGCCGACAGGTGCGCGTGGCGCGCGGCCGGCTACCCGGCGTACGACGGACCGCCGCGGAAGGTGCAGACCTGGGCCGGCACCGACCGTCAGTGCCGCGGTCGGCTGCTGTCGGTGGTCCGCGAGTCCGACGGGCCGGCGCACTCCAGCCGCCTGGACGCCGCGTGGGCCGACGAGACGCAGCGCACCCGCTGCCTGGAGAGCCTGCTGACGGACGGGCTGGTCGTGCGGACCTCGGACCAGACCTACGCCCTGCCCTGACTCGTCCCCTGGCCGGCGAACGCGGCCACGGCGTCGGCGACGTCACGGGCGACGCGCTCCTGGTCCGGGTCGTCGGGGGCGAGCGGAAGGTCGAGCAGCAGCCCCATGAACGCCGCGTCCATGAGGTTGGCCGCTCGGCGCGCGGCCCGCCGGTCGGCACCCGCCGCCGCGAGGTGGTCGACCAGGGCGGCGACCCAGCGCTCGTTCGCCTCCTGGACGACCGTCACGTAGGGCTCGCGCCCGAGCAGGCCGAGCGCGGCCGCCTCGGCGTACACCCGCGAGCACTGGTCGAGCGGCGCCGACTTCATGGCGGACCACACGTCGAGCACGGCCCGTCGCACGCCCCGGGATCGCGGGCGCGAGCGCAGGATCTCCACCGAGCGGTCGGTGGACGTGCTGATCACGGTCGCGATCAGGTCGTCCTTGCCGTCGAAGTGGTAGAGCAGCATCCGGTCGCTGGTGCCGATCTCGGCGGCGAGCGGTCGCAGGCTGAGCCCGATCAGGCCGTGCTCGAGCACGTAGTCGGTGGCCGCCTCCGCCAGCTGGGCGCGGCGCTCGGTGTCGCGGGGCAATCGACGTCCTCCCGGTCTTGGTTGCGAGTGTAGCAAGTGCTACATTTGTAGCAGTTGCTACATAAGGAGATGTCGAAGATGTTCGCCGCGTGGGTCCTGTTGTTCTCGGCCATCGGTATGGAGGTCGCCTCGACGGCGGCGCTGCCGAAGACCGAGGGCTTCCGCCACCCCTGGTGGACCGCCCTGGTGCTCGCGGGCTACGCCGCGTCGATCTTCCTGCTGACGATGGTGATCCGGGAGATCCCGGTCTCGATCGCGTACGCCGTCTGGGCCGGCCTCGGCACCGCCGGCATCGCCGTCGTGGGTGTGGTCCTGCTCGGCGAGCGGCTCGACGTGTTCAAGGCCGCCGCGATCGGCCTGATCATCGCCGGCGTGGTCGCCCTCAACGTCCAGGGCGCCCACTGAGTCACAAATGACGCTGACCCGTCGCTAGTTAGCGACGGGTCAGCGTCATTTGACGTGCTACTCGGCGCCGCCGGTCTTCGGGACGTCGGAGGCGCTGTCGGAGTCGTCGGGCCCGTCGCCCGCTGCTCCCGCCGCCGGCGCGTCGCTGGCCGCGACCTCGGCCGTCTCGAACGGCGGCAGGTCCGGCAGGTCGCCCATCTTCTGGCCGTGGAAGCTGAAGGCCGCGGTCGGACCCTCGCCCTCGACGTCGACCAGCACGATCTGGCCCGGGCCGACCTCGCCGTACAGCATCTTCTCGGCGAGCACGTCCTCGATCTCGCGCTGGATGGTGCGGCGCAGCGGTCGGGCGCCCAGCACGGGGTCGAAGCCCCGCTCGGCCAGCAGGTTCTTGGCCGCCTGGGTGAGCTCGATCCGCATGTCGCGGTCGCGCATGCGCAGCTCCACCGACGCGATCATGTTGTCCACCATCGACACGATCTGCTCCTGCGACAGCGGCGGGAACACGATGATCTCGTCGACGCGGTTGAGGAACTCGGGGCGGAAGTGCTGCTTGAGCTCGTCCTGCACCTTGTTCTTCATCCGCTCGTAGGAGCCCGCCGGGTCACCGGACTGCTGGAACCCGAGGTTGATGCCCTTGGCGATGTCCTTGGTGCCGAGGTTGGTGGTCATGATGATGACGGTGTTCTTGAAGTCGACCACCCGGCCCTGGGAGTCGGTCAGGCGACCTTCCTCCAGGATCTGCAGCAGGCTGTTGAAGATGTCGGGGTGCGCCTTCTCGACCTCGTCGAAGAGCACGACCGAGAACGGCTTGCGCCGCACCTTCTCGGTGAGCTGGCCGCCCTCTTCGTAGCCGACGTAGCCCGGAGGCGAGCCGAACAGCCGCGAGACGGTGTGCTTCTCGCCGAACTCGCTCATGTCGAGCTGGATCAGCGCGTCCTCGTCGCCGAACAGGAACTCGGCCAGCGACTTCGACAGCCAGGTCTTACCGACACCGGAGGGGCCGGCGAAGATGAACGAGCCGCCGGGACGCTTCGGGTCCTTCAGGCCCGCACGCGTACGCCGGATCGCCCGCGAGAGCGCCTTGACGGCCTCCTCCTGGCCGATGACCCGCTTGTGGAGCTCGTCCTCCATCTTGAGCAGACGGGTGGACTCCTCCTCCGACAGCTTGACGATCGGGATGCCGGTCGCGACCGCCAGCACCTCGGCGATCAGCTCCTCGTCGACCTCCGCGACCTCGTCCATGTCGCCCGCGCGCCACTGCTTCTCGCGCTCGGACTTCTTGGCGATCAGCTGCTTCTCCTCGTCGCGCAGGCGCGCCGCGGCCTCGAAGTCCTGGCCGTCGATGGCGGCCTCCTTGCGCTGCCGCACCTCGCCGATCTTCTCGTCGTACTCGCGCAGGTCGGCGGGCGCCGTCATCCGGCGGATCCGCAGCCGCGAGCCGGCCTCGTCGATCAGGTCGATCGCCTTGTCGGGGAGGAACCGGTCGGAGATGTAGCGGTCGGCCAGCGTCGCCGCCGAGACCAGCGCCTCGTCGGTGATGGTGACCCGGTGGTGCGCCTCGTAGCGGTCGCGCAGGCCCTTGAGCATCTCGATGGTGTGCGCGATCGACGGCTCCGCGACCTGGATCGGCTGGAACCGGCGCTCGAGGGCGGCGTCCTTCTCGAGGTACTTGCGGTACTCGTCGAGGGTGGTCGCGCCGATGGTCTGCAGCTCGCCGCGGGCCAGCATCGGCTTGAGGATGCTGGCGGCGTCGATCGCGCCCTCGGCCGCGCCGGCGCCGACGAGGGTGTGGATCTCGTCGATGAACAGCACGATGTCACCGCGGGTGCGGATCTCCTTGAGCACCTTCTTCAGGCGCTCCTCGAAGTCACCGCGGTAGCGCGACCCGGCCACGAGCGCGCCGAGGTCGAGCGTGTAGATCTGCTTGTCCTTCAGCGTCTCGGGGACGTTGCCCTTGACGATGTCCTGGGCCAGGCCCTCGACGATCGTGGTCTTGCCGACGCCGGGCTCTCCGATCAGGACCGGGTTGTTCTTGGTACGGCGGGACAGGATCTGCATGACCCGCTCGATCTCCTGCTCCCGGCCGATGACCGGGTCGAGCTTGCCCTCGCGGGCGTCCTGGGTGAGGTTGCGGCCGAACTGGTCGAGCACCAGCGACGACGACGGTGCGTCGCCCCCGGCCGCGCTGGACGCGGCTCCGGAGGACGCCGACTCCTTGCCCTGGAACCCGGACAGCAGCTGGATGACCTGCTGGCGCACGCGGTTGAGGTCGGCGCCGAGCTTCTGCAGCACCTGGGCGGCGACGCCCTCCCCCTCGCGGATCAGGCCGAGCAGGATGTGCTCGGTCCCGATGTAGGAGTGGCCGAGCTGCAGCGCCTCGCGCAGGGACAGCTCGAGGACCTTCTTGGCGCGCGGGGTGAACGGGATGTGACCGCTCGGCGCCTGCTGGCCCTGACCGATGATCTCCTCCACCTGGGCGCGCACGGCCTCCAGCGAGATGTCGAGGCTCTCCAGAGCCTTGGCCGCGACGCCCTCACCCTCGTGGATCAGGCCGAGCAGGATGTGCTCGGTGCCGATGTAGTTGTGGGAGAGCATGCGGGCCTCTTCCTGGGCCAGCACGACCACCCGGCGGGCACGGTCAGTGAACCGCTCGAACATTGTGCATCGCTCCTGCCAAAACTCTGGGGCCCCCGCGTCTGGTCGCCGCGGAGGGACATGAGGACTAACCCCACGGACAGCCTACGCGTTCCCGCTGCCTGCAAAACCCGGTCCGCTCTCAGCGAACAGCCGGGCCCGGCCGGGGTGTTTGCCGGGTGTCCAGTTCAGTGGGCGGCGTCGTACGCCGCACGCACGTCGGCCGACACCCGGCCCCGCTCGGGGACGTCCATCCCCTGTGAGCGCGCCCACTCGCGGACCTCGGCCGCAGGCGGGCCGTCGGCGGCGGCGCCGCCCCGGCCCCGCCGGGACGCGGAGACGACCTTGCGGGCGTGCCCGACGTACCCGGCCAGCGCTTCGCGGAGGGCGGCAGCGTGCTCGTCGTTCAGGTCGATCTCGTACGTCGTCCCGTCGAGGCCGAACGACACCGTCTCGGTCGCCTCGGACCCGTCGATGTCGTCCTCCAGGACGATGTGCACCCGCTGTGCCACGTGTCTCGCCTTTCGTCGGAAGCATCCCTCCGGCAGGCAACGATAGAGGGTCGGTCAGGTGTTCCGGGCGAAGACCAGCTCGAGCCCGCGCAGCGTCAGCCAGGGGTCGTGGTCGGTGAAGCAGCGGCACTCGTCGAGCACGAGCGGCGCGAGGTAGCCGGTCGCGATCACCCGCACCTCGTCCTCGGACACGCCGAGCTCGACGGTCATCCGGGACACGATCCCCTCGACCTGGCTGGCGACGCCGAAGAGCATCCCGGACTGCAGCGCCTCCACCGTGTTCTTGGCGATCACCGACCGTGGCCGCAGCAGCTCGACCTTGCGCAGCTGCGCGCCCCGCCGGCCGAGCGCCTCGAGCGAGATCTCGATGCCGGGCGCGATCGCGCCGCCGACGTACTGCCCCTGCGCGCTGACCACGTCGAACGTCGTGGCGGTGCCGCCGAAGTCGACCACGATGGCCGGGCCGGAGTAGGTCGTGGCCGCCGCGAGCGCGTTGATGATCCGGTCGGAGCCGACCTCGCGCGGGTTGTCCATCAGCACGGGTACGCCGGTACGCACGCCCGGCTCGACCACGACGGCGGGGATCTCGGCGAAGTGCTGGACCAGCATCTCGCGCCACTCGTGCAGCACCGACGGCACCGTCGAGCACACGGCGATGCCCGAGAACCCGGGGTCGGGGCCGAGGAGTCCGCGCAGCAGCGCCGCCCACTCGTCGGAGGTGCGCCGGTCGTCGGTGGCCACCCGCCAGTCGGCCGTCACCTCGCCGTCCTCGACCAGTCCGAGGATGGTGTGGCTGTTGCCGATGTCGACGGCGAGGAGGCTCATCGGGAGCTCACCCCTGCAGATCCATGCCGATGTCGAAGACCCGCACCGAGTGGGTGAGGGCGCCGACCGAGATGAAGTCCACCCCCGTCTCGGCGACCTCGCGGGCGCGCTCGATCGTCAGCCCGCCGGAGGCCTCGAGGGTGGCCTGCCCATCCGTGATGCGGACGGCCTCGGCCATGGTCTCGGTGGACATGTTGTCGAGCAGGATCTCGCGGCAGCCGGCGTCGAGCAGCTCGCGCAGCTGGTCGAGGTCGGTGACCTCCACCTCGACCCGCAGGCCGGGCTGGGCCGCGCGTACGGCGTCGTACGCCGGCACCACGCCGCCGGCGGCCACCACGTGGTTGTCCTTGACCATCGCCCGGTCGGAGAGGCTGAACCGGTGGTTGACGCCGCCGCCGCACCGCACGGCGTACTTCTGGAGCGCGCGGTGCCCGGGCAGCGTCTTGCGGGTGTCGAGCACACGCGCGCTGGTGCCCTCGAGCGCGTCGACCCAGGCCGCGGTGGCGGTGGCGACGCCCGACAGGTGACTGGCGAAGTTCAGGGCGGTCCGCTCGGCGGTGAGCAGGCCGCGGACCGGTCCGGCCACCCGCATCACCACGTCCCCGCGCGTCACGCGGGTGCCGTCGGGCATCCGGTCGGTGATCTCGACCTCGTCGCCCATGACGTAGTGGAAGACCAGCGCGGCCACGGTGAGCCCGGCGACGGTGCCGGCCTCGCGAGCGGCGAAGTCGGCCTTGCCGTGCGCTTCGGCCGGGATCGTCGAGGTGCTCGTCACGTCCTGGCCGTCATCCGGCAGGTCCTCCTCGAGCGCCGCGACGACGGCGGCGTACACGGCGGCGGGGTCCAGGCCCGCGTCGGACAGCTCGTGCGAGCAGCAGCGTCGGGAGCCGGTCGTACGGCGTGTGAGCGGTCACGGCCGGGCTCCGTCCGTCGCGGGTGCGGGGGTGAAGGTGAGCGTGCAGCCTCCGTCGGCCATGACGGCGTCGAAGTGGCCCGCCCACTGACCGTCGTCGCGGTCCGGGAAGTCCTCGCGCCAGTGCGACCCGCGCGTCTCCTCCCGTGCCGCGGCGGCGGCGGCGAGCGCCGCGCTGACCGTGACCAGGTTGGTGGTCTCCCACGCGTCCTGGTCGACGACGTCGGTCGTGGCGCCGGCCAGCTTGTCGAGCATCGCCGCGGCCTCGGCGAGGCCGTCGGCGTTGCGGAGCACGCCGGCCCGCGAGGTCATCACCTCCTGGAGCTCGCCGCGGACGGACCCGGCGACCAGGCCCGCCTCGGGCGCGTCTCCAGCGGGCTCCGACCACGGTCGCAGCTCACCGGGCAGGACGTCGGCGATCCGCCGCGAGAACACCAGGCCCTCGAGGAGGGAGTTCGAGGCCAGGCGGTTGGCGCCGTGGACGCCGGAGCAGGCGACCTCGCCGGTGGCGTAGAGGCCGGGCACGCTGGACCGGCCGAACAGGTCGGTCGCGACGCCACCGGAGGCGTAGTGGCAGGCGGGAGCCACCGGGATCAGCTCGGTCACCGGGTCCACGCCGTGCCCGCGTGCCGTGGCGAGGATCGTCGGGAACCGGCTTCCCCAGAACTCGGCCCCGAGGTGCCGGGCGTCCAGCCACATGTGCGGCCGCCCGGTCTCGTTCATCCGCCGGGTGATCGCCTTGGCCACCACGTCACGCGGCGCGAGGTCGGCGAGCTCGTGGACGCCCTGCATGAACCGGTTGCCCTCGAAGTCGACGAGGAACGCGCCCTCCCCGCGGACCGCCTCGGAGATCAGCGGCTGCTGGCCGTGCGACTCGGGCCCCAGCCACATCACCGTGGGGTGGAACTGCACGAACTCGAGGTCGCGCAGGGTCGCGCCGGCCCGGAGCGCGAGCGCCATGCCGTCGCCGGTCGACACCGCCGGGTTGGTGGACTGCGCGAAGACCTGCCCGAGCCCGCCGCTGGCGAGCACCACCGCGCGGCAGCGGACCGCCCCGACGCCGTCGCGCTGTCCCTCGCCCATCACGTGCAGGGTCAGCCCCGCGACGCCGCCCTCGTCGTCGAGCAGCAGGTCGACGGCCAGCGCGTGCTGGATCACCTCGATGCCGGGCTCCGCCTCGACCGCCGCGATCAGCGACCGCTGGATCTCCGCACCGGTGGCGTCGCCTCCCGCGTGCGCGATCCGGTCGCGGTGGTGGCCGCCCTCACGGGTCAGCGAGAGCTCGCCCGCCGGCGTGTGGTCGAAGCGGGTGCCGAGCGCGATCAGCTCGTGCACCGCGGCCGGCCCCTCCGTGACGAGGATGTGTACGGCGGCCCGGTCGCAGGCCCCGGCACCGGCGACGAGGGTGTCCCGCTCGTGCTGGAGCGGGGTGTCCTCCGGCCCCAGCGCGGCGGCGATGCCGCCCTGGGCCCACTGCGTCGACCCGGCGTCCAGCACGTCCTTGGTGACCAGCAGCACCGTGCCACCGGCGTCCTCGAGCTCGGCCCGGATCCGCAGCGCCGCCGTCAGCCCGGCGATGCCCGACCCGATGACGACCACGTCGGAGCGCGTCGTCCAGCCCGGAGCGGGCGCGCGGAGGCGACGCGGGAGCGGGGCGAGGACGGGCAGCGCCATGGGCAAAGAACCTAGCGCGTCACCCGGCCAGGAGGTCGCCGCGGACCAGCCCCGAGCCCGGCACCGCCTCGGCCGGGTCGAAGCCGGTGGCCAGGATCTTGTTGTCGGCGTCGACGAACACCACGTGCGGCTGGAGCTCCTTCGCCTCCGCGGTCTCCATCTGGCCGTAGCCGATCAGGATCACCAGGTCGCCGGGGTGGACCAGCCGGGCGGCGGCACCGTTGATGCCGATCACACCGCTGCCGCGCTCGCCCGCGATCGTGTACGTCTCCAGGCGCGCGCCGTTGGTGATGTCGACGATGTGCACCAGCTCGCCGGGCAGCAGGTCGGCGGCGTCCAGCAGGTCCTCGTCGACGGTCACCGACCCGACGTAGTGCAGGTCGGCCTGCGTCACCGTGGCCCGGTGGATCTTGCTCTTCATCATCGTGCGCAGCATCAGCCGCCCCCTGTCCTCGCCTCGGGCCGGGACCCGAGGGTGATCTGCATGTTGTCGATGAGCCGCGTGCCTCCCACGCGGGCGGCGATCAGGATCCGCGCGTCGGTGCCGGGCGGTACGTCGGCCGGGAGGTCACCGAGCTCGGGGTCGGTGATGACGAGGTAGTCGAGGTCCACCCCGTTGGCGGCGCGGAGCTCGGACCGCGCTGCGTCGATGGCGACGTCGCTGCCCCACACGGCGGCGGCCCGTGCGGCATAGAGCGTGCGGGACAGCGCGGTCGCGCGGAACCGCTGCTCGCCGTCGAGGTAGCGGTTGCGGCTCGAGAGGGCCAGGCCGTCGGGCTCGCGCCGGGTCTCGGCGCCGACGACGTCGACCTCGAGGCAGAGGTCGGCGGCCATCCGCCGGATCAGCACCAGCTGCTGGTAGTCCTTCTGCCCGAAGACGGCGACGTCCGGCCGGACGAGGCCGAACAGCTTCGCCACCACGGTCAGCACCCCGCGGAAGTGGCCGGGCCGGATCCGCGCCCTCGAGGACGCCGGCCAGCGGCCCGGGGTCGATGCTCACCTGCGGCTCCCCGCCCGGGTACACCTCGTCGACGTCGGGAGCGAAGACGACGTCGGCTCCCTCGCGCTCGCAGATCTTCAGGTCCTCGTCGTACGTGCGGGGGTAGCGGTCGAGGTCCTCGCCCGCGCCGAACTGGAGCGGGTTGACGAAGATCGACACCACGACCGGCCCCGCGCCCACCCGGTCGCGAGCCACCCGGATGAGCGACGCGTGGCCCTCGTGCAGCGCGCCCATCGTGGGCACGAACCCGACCCGCTCGCCCCGACGCCCGCGCGTCGGACAGCACCGAGGAGAGCTCGTCGCGGGTGCGCGCGACGACCAGCGCCTGGGTCATCGGGTGCGCTCGACCCGCCCTGCCTCACGCGCAGCCGTGGCTTCGGCCTCGTCCATGACCATCCGGATCTTCGCGGCCCGGATCGGCAGCACCCGGCCGTCGGTCACCACTCGGTTGAGGGTGGCGCGGCCCAGGGCGAGGTACGACGGCAGCGTGTGCGGGGCGTTGCGGGTGATCTCCGCGAGGTGGCCGCGCACGGTCTCGACGTCGCCGCGCACGATCGGCCCGGTCAGGGCGCTGTCGCCCTGCTGGAGCGCGTTGTCGAGGGCTGCGGTGAGCAGCGGTCGCAGGGTGTCGGCCGGGTTGTCGCCACCGGCGGCGGCGAGCATCTCCAGGGCCTCGCTGACCAGGGTGACGAGGTGGTTGGCGCCGTGCGCGAGCGACGCGTGGTAGAGCGTCCGCTTCTCCTCGGGCACCCACATCGGGCGACCGCCGAGGTCGGCGACGAGCTGCTCGGCGAGCTCGCGCTCGGCCGCGTCGGCGGTCACGCCGAAGACGGTGCCGGACAGTCGCGGCAGGTCGACGTCGGTGCCGGTGAAGGTCATGGCCGGGTGGGCCGCGATCACGTGTGCTCCGACCCTGGCCGCCGGCTCGAGGACGGCGAGGCCGTGCCGCCCGGAGGTGTGCACGACGTACTGGCCCTCCCGGATGGCGCCGCTGTCGCTGAGCGTGGTCACGACGTTGGGCAGCATGTCGTCGGGGACGGTGAGCAGGAGCAGGTCGCTGGCACGGGCGACGGCCGTCGGCTTCATGACGGGTACGCCGGGCAGCAGGGCCGCGATCCGGTTGCGGGAGGCGTCGGACTCGCCCGCGGCGGCCACGATCTCGTAGCCGGCGTCGCGGAGGGCCGCAGCCAGGACGGCGCCGACCCGGCCGGCGCCGATCACGCCCACTCCGAGGGAGTGGGCAGGGGTGAAGCTGTCCATGCTCGAACCTTTCGTTCCAGTCCCGCCGACGCCCTCGAAGTGAGGGCCGGTGTGGGTACCGGACGTGTGCTCGGTCAGTACGCCTCTCAGTGTAGGTGGGCTCAGCAGGATGCGAGAACGAGCCGGCGGGTGGACTCCGTCACACTCGTTGCCCATGTAGCCTCACGCAGGACGCCGTGAGCCACCCAGTCGCCGGGGCGGTCGTTGGGCAGGAAGGTGAGGATGCGGATCTCGACAAGGCTCGGGGGACGAGTCCTGCGGCTATTCCGTCTCCGCCGACCTCCAGCACCACCGCTTGAACGGGTCCCCGGCGACCTCGAATTCTGGGATCTGCTCGACCGCGTGCGCACGACTCGCCGGCGCGACGCGGGCGGCGGTGCTCATCGACCGGGAGCACAATCGCCTCCCGCAAAGGATCCGGCACCGGCTGCCCGGTGTCGAAGTCGTCACCTTCGACGCCCGCAAGGATACCGACGACCTGTGCCTGGTGATGGCGGCAAGCGGACCGTTCGACCTGATCGTCGAGGACAGCCGGGGGCCCGGGCGCGTCGATCGGGTCAGGACGGCCTTCTTCCTCGTCCGTCGCGGTGGGTTCATCGTCGTCCGGCGACGCCCGAAGGTCGCACCCGGAGCGGGGAACAAGCGTCGCGCTCGGCGGATCGCCCGGGAGCAGGCCGAAGCACTCTCCGCCCTGGTCCGCACCGTGGCCGGCCGGTCCCTTGCCCAAGCCCTTCCCCGTGTCCCGAAGCCGGACGACGACACCGAGCGTCTGGCTGATGCCGTTTCGTCGATGGAGTTCGTCGCCGGACATCTCACCCTCCGCAGCGGGGTGGACGCCAAGGTCAAGGTGCGGGAGAGCGAGGCGACCCACCTTCTCGAGGTCGTCGACCCGGCCGTGGGCAGCGTCGTCTCCGAACGGCCCGGGGGCGAGGTCCGTCGACACGGCTACGTCCGGCAGTATCCAGTTCTCCATCCGAGCGTGGAGACCGACAGGTACCTCGCCCCTGCCCTTCAGCTGCGCGAGTACGTCGACGTCGTGTGTTCGCGAGGCCAGGTGGTGACGAGCGGGCGCTGGATCCTGCCGGACACCTACCGCCACAACTACCGCAAGCGACTCGCGAACCGGCACATGCGCGAGCTCGCCCCCAGGTTCGCGGCCATCGAGGGACCGTTGGAGCCGACATACCTCCCGGGTCCCTACTTCCACATCGACGGAGAGATCCAGGGGCATTTCGGGCACATGATGACCGAGCAGGTGTCCCGACTGTGGGCCTGGGAGGAGGCGAAACGACGCGAGCCCGGCCTGAAGGCGCTCCTGCTGAGGAGGGGGACCAACGAGCTGCGACCGTACGAGGTCGAGCTCCTCAGCGGTGCCGGGATCGATGCCGAGGACATCCTGTTCTCGCACCGGCCCGTCCGAGTCGAGCGCCTGCTGTGCGCGACGCCGATGTTCTCGCAGCCGGCCTACCTGCACCCGGAGATCACGGAGCTGTGGGACCAGATGGCCGATCGGCTCACCCTCTCGGTCGACCAGCGTGACCGGCCCAGCCGCGTCTTCTGCTCCCGCAAGATCGGCAAACGCAACTGCCACAACGCAGCCGAGGTCGAGCAGCTCTTCGCCGATCATGGGTTCGCGATCATCTACCCCGAGGACCACTCGATCGGCGAGCAGGTGGCCATCTTCCGGCACCTCGAGGTCGTGGCCGGGTTCGCCGGAAGCGCGATGTTCAACCTGGTCTGGCCGTCGACTCCGAAGCGCGTGATCCTGATCTCGTCCGAGTCGTACACGGCCAAGAACGAGTACCTCATCGCCGCCGCCAGGGGCCACGACGTCGACGTGACGTGGTCCCAGCCGGACGTGCCCCGCGGGGAGCGCTCCACCTCGAGGAGCTTCCAGTCCGACTTCACTTTCGCCATGGCCGGGAGGGTGCGCACCTACGTCGGGTACTCGCCGACCTCTGAGCAGCTCCGTCGGCTACTCCGACGAGGCGATCGCCCTGGTCCCGAATTACAGCGCGATGTTCTGCGCCACGGTGGTCGACTTCGTGAAGAAGACGTACCGCTTGCGCCCCCTTCCGCCGGCGATCCGGGGAGTCCTGAAGTCGAGGTAGAAGCCATACGGTTCGGCGATGCGCATCAACGCCTGTGGGGTGTAGTACGACGTGTGGTCCGGGTGTAGATGTAACGGTCCCGGGTGAGATCACCGCCGTCGTACACGTTTGTCCCGCACACCAGAAGCCCATCCTCAGCGACGAACTGGAAGAGCTTGGCGAAGTCCTCTCGGGGATTGCGGAAGTGCTCGACCACTTCACTGGCCACGGCGATCGGGAACTGCTTGCGCGCTGGCTGGTTGGCATCGTGGAACTCCCCATCGTCCCGCACCTTCATGATGTCGCCGATCGCGACGTTGCGGACCCGTTTCAGATTGGCGATGTGTCTGTTGTCGAGGCTTCGATCGATGCCATAGACCAGCACCTCGACGTTGCGGCGTCCCAGGATGTCGAGGCACATCCGCGCCATGTGGAACTCCCGGCCGCGCTTCTCCTCGGTCCCGATGCGCTTGCCCAGGGGCAGCTGATCCATGCTTGTCGCCCCGCGATAGCGGTCGTTCTCCTGCTCCTCGACCGCGACATAGCCGCAGTCGCTGCAGACGGAGACGTCGGACAAGCTCGGGGTTCGGCGCGAAGATGACTGGCTCGTACGGCGTCCTCGGAGCACCGCAGACCAGACACCCGTCTGCGACAGGTGTGTGCGATCGTCCGGTGGCCGCACGCGAAGCTCTGGGCCTGAGTGCTCACGACACGGCCCACTTGGCGCGCAGCCTGCGATTCCCTGTCCGGTCCACGCGCGCGACGCTACCTGAGCGTTCGCGTCCTCGAGACCGGCTGGTCAAGGACGCGGGCCGCGACCGCGCCGGACCGCCCGCTTGACGACGACCCGGATCAGGTCACGACTGCGGAGCTCTCCGACCCGCATAGCTTCGGGCGACCGGGCTCGTCTGCGCGCTTCCTTCTTGGCGAGCCGCTGACGCTCCTCTCGTGCACCTTCACGCCGGGCCTCCGCCTGCGCCTCGGGGATCGCGTCGTGACTGACCGCCTCGGCGTCGGCAATCATGCGACCGTACGCCAGGGCGAGCTCGTCAAGGCGGCCGGAGGCGTTCGGTGCGGCGCCGTGGGAGTCGGCCAGCACCATCATCTGCTCCCACACCCCCTCGGCGACGTTACGGAGGGCAGCGGGAGTCTCGAGCTCCCCCCAGGTCACGGCGTGGCGGCGTAGGCCAGGGTCGATGAACTTGTCGACCGCCTCGCGCGCCTCCGGGGAGTGCGCGAACTCGAGTCCGAGGTGGTCCTCGAGGCCGGCGGCGACCGAGCGCCAGTCGGCAAGGAGGTCGGCGTAGCGCACAAACGCGCGTGGCCAGCCGCGCGTCTCGCGTTCGGTGATCAACGACCCGTTCACCCACCTGGCGGTGTTGAGCACCTGGTAGCTGCGTTGCGCTTCTTCGTCGGTGGCGCCCGCGTAGTACGTCGTCCGGCTGCCGACGACCTCGGCGGGATGTCGGAGCATCGTGACGCAACGCAACTCCAGGCCCACCTCGCTGCGCGGCCTCGCGCCACAACCGTTGGGTCCAGACCGTCCGGGGATCCTTGACGACCACCTGGTCGCTCTGATCGGCCTGCGCGCGCAAGAACTCGACGAGTCGGGTCCGCAGCTCCGGCGTCAGCGTCTCCTGCACCCGGTCGAACGCCTCCGGACGCCCGTCGAAGATGTGGATCCCAGCGCTCTGGCGATCTGGTTGTGGAACTTCACCGACCATCGTGACTCGAAGAATCCCTTGGGGTTCGAGGCGTTGGCACTCAGGTACGGACCGGGGACGTACAGGCCGAGCTGGTCCAGCAGCCCGGCCATCGAGCTGGTGCCGCTGCGCCCGACGCCCGTGACCAGGACGAGCAGCTTCATGGCTACTCCGCCCGGCCCGGCCCGGCCGGACCTCCTCAGCCGACGCCGAGCCCGCACCGCCAGCTCGCGGAGGATCCCGAGGGCAGTCGGGCCGGAATCATCGAAGGCATCGAGCTCCGCGGTGCGCTTGGCCAGACGCTGTTCGGTGCGGGCGAGGTGCCTCACCGACTCGCGTCCTTGCTTCTCCTGACGCACGGCGGTCTCGATCTCGCCGATCTTGCGCGTCTGCAACCGTGGCTTGACGAGACCTTTGCGACCCCATCGACAAGTCCCGCGGCAAACCGCGCCGCCACCTCGAGCGGGACGTCGACGTCCGCCGGGTTCTCCCCGACGTTGCGAGCGACCGACGCGTCGGCGAGCCGGTCGAGATCGCCCATGATGCCAGCACCGGTGGCCCGGACCGCTGTCCACGATCTCGGCGTCGATCTCGACGGCCTTGTCCACAGCCCACTGAGGGGTGAGCAGGCGAGGCTCGTCGGACGTCGGTGGCTGGGCCTGCAGGTGGCGTACGGCCCCGAAACGGACGAATCTCGTGTAGTCCCGAGCCCCCCATCCCTGCTCGACATACCTGCGGTTGAACGCTCGCAGCATCTCCACCTCGGCGAGCGTGAGCGATCGGTTGGTCGAGAGGGAGGGCGCCTCGAGGGTGTGCGGCGGCACACCCGAGCAGCTCCTCGAACGAGCGCAGCACCATGCTCTTGTCCGCGTCATCGACCACGACGATCGTGACCCGTTCCGGCCCCGCCGCCGCGACCCAGTCGCGCACCAGCCGATCATGACGGTGCCGCCGCCAGAACGTGGGCGTGACCCTGCCGTCAGTCAGGGTGGTTCAGGATCGCATCGAGCCAGCCCTCGTAGTCGAGCGCATCGTCGTACTTCAGGCTCGGCCGGTTCTGCATGTACTGCTGCCACTGCGAGGGCAGGATCCGGCACAACGGTCGGAGCGTGAAGACGACCTGCGTACGGCGTGGGTCGAGCGCCTGCAGGATGCCGTCGATCCGCTCGGCCGGCGCGTCAGAGAAGAACTCGCTGCTCAACACGGTGATCCGCGCCCGGGACGCAGTCACCTCGTCGACGAGCTCGCGCCAGCGGGTCTCGCCATCGGTGGCCTGCAGCGTCGGGAGTGCCTGACCCGAGGCGGCCATGGCGGCCTGGATCGGGTGGGCGTTGCCGCCGGCGAAGTGGACACCTCGGTCCGCCAGGGCAGCCCGGCTCTGGTGAAGGGCGGCCTGGACAGTGGTCGTACCGGTCTTGTGCGGCCCGATGTGCAGCAGTCGGGAGCCGTCGGGGAGCCTCACTCGCGCGCAGCGGCTGTCCGCCGCCAGGTAGCACGCCGCATCAGTGCGGCGACCAGCTCCCCTGCTGTCATGTCGCGTACGTCGGGTCGAGCGCGCCGCCTTGCCGCGAGTTCGCTGCGTACCCGCTCCAGCTCGGCCTCGCGCAAACCGGCCAGGTGGCGCTGGTCGGCATCGGCGCGGTCCCCGGACGCCGCTGCGAGGTCGGTGGCTGCCAGCAGGACGGCGAACGCCATTGCTCCTGCCTGGTCGGCCGAAAGCGTGGCCGACACGTCGTCAGGGAGCTGGGCGACCACGGCCCTGAACAACTCCTCGCGAACCTCACCCTGCACCTCTGAGCTCGCCGGACCGAGGGCATCGACCTGGGCGCGGACTTGGTCGACGAGATCCTGGCGGCTCACGGCCGCTCATGCTACTGCCTCCATCCAGGTCACCGTGTGCCAGACTTCGACGCTGCGAGCGGGCGACGGGCAAAGGGAGTTGGCTGAACCGATGAGGAACGTCGCGGTACTGCTCGCGGGCGGCGTCGGCGTACGCGTCGGGCTCGGCATCCCCAAGCAGCTGATCAAGATCGCCGGACGCCCGATCATGGAGCACACGCTGGCGGTCCTCGACGCCCACCCCGACGTCGACGAGATCATCGTGATGATGGCGCCCGGCCATCTCGACGCGGTGCGCGCGATCGTCCGCGACGGCGGCTACACCAAGGTCACCCAGATCCTCGAGGGCGCCGACACCCGCAACGACACCACGCTGCGCGCGCTGGCCGCGCTCGGCGAGGACGACTGCAACGTGCTCCTCCACGACGCGGTCCGCCCGCTGGTGAGCGCCGCGGATCATCAGCGACTGCTTCGCGGCGCTCGGACCAGTACGACGCGGTCGACGTCGCGATCCCGTCGGCCGACACGATCATCGAGGTCGGCGACGGACAACACGATCCGCGACATCCCGCCGCGCGCGCCGCCTGCGCCGCGGCCAGACCCCGCAGGCCTTCCGCGCCTCGGTGATCAAGGCGGCCTACGCGACAGGCCGTGCGAGGACCCCGACTTCGAGGCGACCGACGACTGCACCGTCGTGCTGCGCTACCTCCCCGACGTCCCGATCTGGGTGGTCCGCGGCGACGAGCGCAACATGAAGGTCACCGAGCCGATCGACGTCTACCTCGCCGACAAGCTCTTCCAGCTGACCAGCCAGCGACCTGCCCGGCGCCGGCAGCGACGACGACGTACCGCGAGGCGCTCGCCGGCAAGACGATGGTCGTCTTCGGTGGCAGCTACGGCATCGGCGCCGACATCGCCGACGCTGGCCGCGTCGTACGGCGCCGAACGTGTTCACGTTCAGCCGGTCCAGCACCCGCACCCACGTCGAGCGGCGCGAGCGACGTCGCCGCGGCCGCGCGCGACGCTGCTCGAGCGAGTACGGGCCGGATCGACTTCGTCGTCAACACCGCCGGCGTGCTGCCGCGCGGCGACGCTGGTCGAGACCTCGCGAGGAGACGATCTACGCGGCGACCGAGATCAACTACCTGGCGCCCGTGTTCATCGCCCAGGAGTTCTTCCCGCACCTGCGGCGAGACCGCGGGCAGCCTGCTGCTCTTCACGTCGAGCTCCTACACCCGCGGCCGCAGCGGCTACAGCCTCTACTCCTCGGCGAAGGCCGCGATCGTCAACCTCACCCAGGCGCTGGCCGACGAGTGGGCCGCGCGACGGCGTCCGGGTCAACTGCGTCAACCCCGAGCGCACCGCCACCCCGATGCGCACCAAGGCGTTCGGCGAGGAGCCGGCCGGCTCGCTGCTCGACTCGACGGCGGTCGCGCGAGCCTCGCTCGACATCCTGCTCTCGCGCGGGACCGGCCACGTCATCGACCTGCGCCGCCAAGACCTTCCCGACGCCACCCTCTAGCTCTGCGAGGCCCGGCTAGCCACGCGACGGCAGCGTCGCGAAGACGTCGGCGAGGTAGCGGCCCTCCTTGGCGTGATCGAACGTGAACGGCGACTGGAACTCTGTGCGGATCCCGCGGTGCGGAAGTGATCGAGTCGATCTCGTGACCGAGAACGGATGCGATGAGGTACTCGTTGCGGCGTTGTAGGCCGTGGAGCTGAGCATCATCACGCGCGCGGGTCTCTCCACGAAGCACAGGTTGAACAGCCCGCTGCCAGCGAACCCGGCGACGACGTCGGCGCTCCGCAAGGTCTCGATCTGGTCTCCGAGTGGCAGGTCCTCCGGGTAGATGACCTGGAAACCCTCGGCTCGGAAGAGTTCCTCGACCTCGCGTGTTGGTGCACGATCGCTTCTTCAATCGGCGCGAGCAGAAGACCCGACCCGGCCGTGGACCGCCCTCCGCGGTCGCGGCCAGGTTGTCGCCCACCCGTCGCCACGTCTCGGCGATCCGGGGGTGCGCGTACTCGGGGTTGGACAACATCGGCGTCGCGGACAGCGCCCTCTCGACCCGCGCGGGTTGGCGCAGCAGGACCGCGTCCTCGCGAGGGACACCCGCGGCGGCGTAGACCGTGTACTCGTAGGGCTGCACCTCGGCCCGATGGTTGGTGCCCAGCAGCAGCTTGAGGTCCGGCGCGAGCCGCCTTCGCCTCCGGCCACGCCCACAGTCGGGAGAGCTGCTCGGTCAGCAGGTGCCCGAAGTGTCCGCGCACCTCGTTGTCCAGGTGGAAGTAGGCGCCTGCGAGCGCCTCGACCTCGTCCAGACGTACGGGAGTCGCGCGAACCGCCGGGCCCACCTCCTCGGTGAATCGATTGGTCAGCCGATGGCGTGCATTGTGGCGATACGTGTCGGGAAAGATGACCCGGTCATCGCTGATCACCTGACCAGGCGCCACGACGACGTCGTGGTAGTCGCGCAGCGAGATGTCCGGCGGCTCGAACTCCGTCCGTCGTGGCTTCCCGCGAGCTGGCTCGTTCTCCCGATACACGCATCGCGAGGTGAACGGTTCGGAGGGGATCAGCTCGATCGACTCGGTGACGTGGGCCGCTTGCTGCTCCAGGTACGAGTTCATCTCGTGCTCACGAAGCTTGGCCCGGACTCCTGTCGCGGCACTGCGAACGACCAGATGGCCTCCGTCGTCCTGGGCGTCGTCGACGGCCTGGCCCAACGCGTGAACGTCTACTGCCTCCCGCGCTGTCGTGGCGCCCGGGTACCGGGCCCGGTTCGGTGCGCGACTGCGAACGCCCGTTGCAGCGCCTCACCCAGGCGGGACGATGCGCCCTCGTCGAGCAGCCTCGCCTGCGCGGCGAACGATGTAGACCCCGCCTGGACGGAGCTGGAAGAACGCGTCCTGGAACCTGGCCAAGCGACCCATCCTGGTCGTGGCTGCGTCGAGGATGAGGTCGAACGGCCCGGCAACGGTCAGGCGCACATGTCGTTCGGAGCGCGACAAGGTGGAGGGAACGGCGACGACATCCAGCTCCGGGTGACGATCGCGGATCCGTCGTACGACGGCCCTTCTGCTCGGGCCCGCAGAGGACTGCGACCTTGGCCGCTCCGGACGGAAGGTGTTTCTCGAACACGGCCATGAGCGTGGGCCCGCTCGCCTTCACGGGCTCGCGCCGCCCGAGCCGCACAGCGACCTCGCGCATGCCACGACGGATGCCGCTCACGCGCGACGACGATGTCATCCTGCGCCAGCCTCTGCCCCGAGCTCGAGCATCGCCGTCGCGAGGCGCGCGGCCGCACGTCCGTCCTGGAGGTACTGGTACTGCTGGTTGAACACGGCGATCGCCTGTCCGTAGTCGCGCGCCAACGCCGGGAGGTTCGCGAGCGCCTTGATCACGTCGTCGGCGTCCTCGAGCAGTGGCCCTGGCGCGGTTGACGGGTAGTCGAAGAGGAATCCCCTGATGCCGCCGGTGTACGACGCCAGGTCGGGCACGAGGAAGACCATGGGCCGCCCGGTGAGGGCGAAGTCGAATCGCAGAGAGGAGTAGTCGAGCACCGCCGCATCGGCCGCGAGGATCAGGTCGTTGACCTCCGGGTAGTCGGTGACGTCGATGAGTCGCGCCGACCCGGTTTCGCGATCGGCGCCCTCCGAGTGGAAGCGATGACCGCGCATCAGGAACACATAGTCAGGTCCGAGCAGCTGGGTGGCCGACTCCAGGTCCAGGTGCTGGATCAGCTTGGACGAGCGGAAGTTGATGGCCATGTCGTCGCGCCACGTCGGCGCATAGAGCACGGCGACCTGCCCATCGCGGATGCCGAGACGATCACGGGTGGCTCGCCTGACGTCCTCGCTGCCCGGCTGCACCAGCGCGTCATCGCGCGGATAGCCCTGATTGAGGATCGGTCCGTCGTACCGGTATTCGCGGCGGTAGTAGATGTCCATCTCGGGCGCCGGAGTCGTGATCAGGTCCCAGCCCTTCGAGGTGCGCTCCAGCTCACGCTCGATGCGACGCGGGGTGTACTTCTTGGCTTCCCACATCCGGATCCCCATCGACTTCGCCGGATAGCCGTGGAAGGTCTGTACGACCACCTGTCCCGGGCGCTTCGCGAACCACCGGTCGAGGTCGATGTTGGTCACGACGTACTTCGCGGTCGAAAGCACGCGGTACCACTCCCGGCTCCGCATCAGCACCGGGATTCCACCCGCCGGCACCTGCGAGGAGTGGTCGGCGATGCCCCAGTAGAGCCGGAGGTCCGGACGCGTGCGCCGGAGCTCCTCGTGCAGTGCAAGCTGGCTGTCGGTCGCCGTTGCACCCGCGTACGACTGCAGGTAGACCGCCTGCTCATCGACAGGGCCGGCGTCGGATCGACACCATTCCTGCAGGACCTGCTGGCCGCGCGGCCCCCACGCCTCGGGCTCCAAGGGCGGGGACACAGCCAGTCCGACGGCCACCCGGCCCTGGCGCAGCGGATGGAGTCGTACGTCGCCGCCGGTGAGGAACTCGCCGTGGCAGTCGATCAGCTTCGGGTCGAGCAGGACCTGACCTCGGCGGCCGGCCCCGCAGGTCAGCGCGTAGGTGTAGTCACCTGCGGGGATGACGCTCTCACCGAGTCCCCACTCGTCCCATCTCGTCGGGAACGTCGCCTCGAACTCTCCCGGCGCGACCTCCGCGGAGAGCTCGGCGTCGAGAGTCGCGCGCTTGCCGGCCAGGACCAGGCGGACCTGCCCGGGCGCCTTGCCGAGCCACCGTCCGCGCAGTCGGATCGCCCCAGGCACCGTCTCGACCTCGCCGAGCACCAGGGTGTCCGCGCAGTCGACGAGCTCGACGTTGCCCGTGCCCCCCGCGGACAGCACCACACGCCCCGATCCGACTCCCGAGCCAGGCCTCGAGGGAGGCGCCCTGCCACGCGATCGAGATCTCGTCGCCATCGACGGTGACCGCGCGGACCGCCCACACGCCTCGGGACCCTGCCGACCGCTCGCGCTTCGTCTTCGGCAGGTCGAGACGGAACTCATAGCGTGAGTCGACGCCCTCGAGCCGGCACCGGGTCGTGACGCCACTCTCGTGCCGGACGACGAGCTCGGTGAGCTCCGAGATCACTCGTCTCCAGGCGGCCGGTCACCACGGCTCCCTCGACCTCGCCGGAGAGCAGGCGCGCCCTGGTCCGGGGCAGGACGGCGATCCGGAGGCCGGCCTCACGATCAGGCGCGATGTTCACCCGATGGTCGCGGACACAGCGCGGAGCGAAGTGGTGGGTCTGCAGCATGCCCGCCGACGCACGCTCGTCGCGCCGTACGTCGCACGCGGTCCGCGTCAGCCCACGGTGCCGCACGGTCGTCTCCAGGTACCAGGCGACGGAGCCTTCGGCGTCGGCGCGCTCTCCGGAGCTCCGCACCAGTGCCGCCGCGTCGACCACCGCAGTCAGCCCGCCGAGGCCGTAGCCCTGGTAGCGGTGCGCGATGGTGACGTTGGCCTGCCGGTCGTACCGCGGCGCGGTGGGCAACGCGACCCGGGAACCGGAGCCGCGTTCGACGAGCGCCACGTCGACCTCCGGGGTCTCCCCCGCGTTGTCGACCTGGTCGATGCGCACGAGGAGGTCCAGCTCGATGGTCTCGACGTCCGACCACCTGACGTTGCGCAGGGTGACCCGCAGTGGGGTCTCCGCTTCATGCATCACGTACTGCTCGTCCGGCACTCCGACCGCGCGGTCGCCGAAGAACGGGAGCACGCGCGTACACGGTGCCGTCGCGGATCTCGGTCGGACGGTTCTCGCGCTCGAACCAGCGTTCGGCCACGAACTCCTCGAGCTGCTCTCGGCGGTCGTTCTTGAGCAGCCACAGCTTGACCCGGTTCTCGGACCGAACCGCAGCCCAGACCTGCGGGCCGATCACACTGTCGAGCCCGCGCACGTAGTCGCGCAGCGCCGCCCACTGGTCGTCATCGGCGCGCTCGACATCGTCGAGGAAGCGGACGATGGCCAGATCGAGTACCCCGACGTACCAGCTGTCCCGCAGCTGCGCCGACCCGAGGTCTGAGAGACGGCGATGGGTGGCCTGCTGACCTTCGATCCAGCCGTGCAGGTCTGCCATCGCGTCATAGAGCTGGTCGATCGGGGTGCCGTGGCCCCGGTTCATCGCGGTGTAGGTCGGGTGCGCGAGGACGTCGAAGGCGGTCGCCCGCACGTAGGCCGTCAGTGCGAGCTCGGCGTCCCCGGACTCAGCGTCGGGGAACTCCATCCCGGCCTCGCGCCAGAACGTCGTCCGGAACATCCGGTTGCCGATGCCGACGTCGGTGATCGCGCTCGGTGACTCGGCGAGCGTCGTGCGGGTCCGGGTCTCGTCGTGCGCGGGATCGTAGGGGTCCAGCACCGAGTCGCGGACCCCGCGCCCGACCGCCATCCGGCCGACCGCGAAGTCGGAACCCGTGGTCTCGAGCGTGCTGACCAGTCGTGCCACGCCGTGCGGCGGTACGACGTCGTCACCTCGGACGAACATCAGGTAGTCGCCGTGCGCTGCCTCGGCGCCGCGCGTGCGCGCCACGCCCCGTCCGGAAACCGCCCCGCGAAGGATCCGCACCCGACAGTCCTCGCCCTGGTGGCGGCGTGCAGTGTCTGCGATTCGCCGGCACCCGTCGTGGCCGGAGACGATGATCTCCAGCCGCGAGTAGGTCTGCTCGCGCAGTGACGTCAACGCCTCGTCGACATAGTCCGCATCCAGGTCGCTTGCGGTCACGACGACGGTGACCCTCGCTTCGGGCGCCGCGGACGACAAGTACTCCCGCACCGCACGCAGGCTGCGCCGACCCGCCGGAGGAAGAGCGCGGTCGATTCGCCGCGCGATGCGTCCAACCCGAGTCCGACGAAGCACGGAACCCCCATCTCTTCTGGCGATGTCGACGCCGCAGTCTATCGGCGCGACTGCGCCGCACGGCCGCCGCTACCCTCCGCGGGCGGGCGTGGGCTTGCGCACGAGCACGCAGGTCGTCGACGCCAGTACGAGCCCGACCGGTAGCATCGTCGCGAAGAGACGTCCACCTGACACCGACGAGGAGTGCGACTTGCCAGCAGGACCGCCTCCGCCTGCGCCCTACTTCGTGGGCGGAACCGGGCGCAGCGGGACCACGGTGATCGCACGGCTGATCGGCGCGCGCGCCGAGGTGACGATGGTGCCGATCGAGTTGAGATTCCACGTCGACCCCGGCGGCCTGGCGGATCTCAGTGCTGGACGCGTCACGGTCGACCAGTTCGCGAGGCGGCTGCGCCGGAAGTGGTACGAGCGCTCCCCACGCAACGGTCCCCGGGGCCTGCACGTCATCGCAACCAGGCCACAGATGCGACGGGGGTTGCGCCGCCTCCGTGAAGGCTATGACGACAATCCTTGGCGTGCCTCGCGCCGCTTCATGCAGGACATGATTCGTCCCTTCTGTCGAGAGTCCGGCACACCCACCTGGGTGGAGATGACCCCGCCCAACGCGAAAGCGGCGGACGCGCTGTGCCGGATGTTCCCCCGCGGCCGGGTCGTTCACGCGGTTCGGGACGGCCGTGACGTCGCAGCCTCTGTCGCTGTTCAGCCCTGGGGGCCGAACGCCGTCGAGGAGGCGCTGGTGTGGTGGGCGCGACAAGCTGATAGCCATCCATGAGGCGGTCGAGCGCGCCGACCCTGCGCGGGTGCGGATCGTGCGCCTGGAGTCGCTGGTCGGGCCGAACCGCGAGGAGGAGTACGCCGGACTTGTCGAGTTCCTGGGTCGCGGACCGGACCCCGGGATGCGCGCGTTCTTCGACACCGAGCTGACGGCCGAGCGCAGTCATACCGGATCATGGCGTGACCGGCTCGATGCCGCCGCGCAAGCCGGCATCACTGAGCTGTATCGACCGCCAGTTGGCGCGGCTGGCCGACAGAGGTGTGACGGTGCCGCCCATCCGGTGAGCCATGCGGATTCGAGCCGGCTGGCGACGAACGCGCGTGATGACGATAGGAACAGCCTGTGACTCGTGAGTCCAGCGGCCGCCGAAGGCTACCGAGCATGACCGCGTTGGCGAGGCGGGCCGGGCGTGGCCTCCCCGCTGTCGCCTGGCGGGACGCTCGGCTGGCCGAGCTGGACGACGAGGTCGGCCGCCTCCGCCGGGCCGCGGAACGACGAGGGGCGGGACCTGAGCAGTGGTCCCCGCCCGGCGAGGACGCGTCGGTCGCGATCGTCCGAAAGAGCGGTCTCTTCGACCAGGGCTGGTACCTGAGCCAGGTCGACGGCCCCCTCCCGACCGGCGTCGACCCGCTTCGCCACTACCTCGCCCACGGCGCACCTGCGGGCCTGTCACCCCACCCCGCCTTCGTCGCATCGTGGTACCTGACACAGGTGCGGGCGACGCCTGGCTACGGCTCGCGGATGAAGATCGCCAAGGCCCCGTTGCTCCACTACCTGACCGTCGGGGCGCGACGTCGGCTCTCGCCCCACCCCGGCTTCGATGCGGAGGCCTACCTGGTCGAGAACTCCGACGCCGAGGGCGAGCGTTTCGGGCCGCTCGTCCACTTCCTCCGCACGGGCGACCGAAGCTGTCTCAGCGTCGACGAGCCGGACCTCGAGCTGCCCCAGGGCATCCCCGCACAACGGCGGACGACCGAGGAGTTCGTGGCCGCGGCCCGCGAACGCGGCGCGCCGTGATCCATGACTCTCGGGGCTACGGCCACCTCGATCGCGAAGACGCCGCACTTCGACCACGCCGCGGAGGCGGATCTCAAGGCGTCGCTGCGCAAGGCGAGGGCTTCCCTCCACAAGGAGCCCCTGGTCTCGGTCGTCCTCCCCACCAGGGACCGCGCCGCTGTCATCACCGACGCGGTCCACTCCGTGATGGTGCAGTCCTACAGCAACTTCGAGCTGCGTCATCGTCGACGACGGAAGCCGCGACGACACGTCCGACGTCCTGGCGGAGTTCGTCCACGATCCGCGGGTCGTCTACATCCGGCACCCGGAGTCGCGCGGCGTCGCCGCGGCCCGCAACACGGGACTCGAGCGGGCGAGGGGGGAGCTGGTCGCCTACCTCGACTCGGACAACACGTGGCGACCGGACTTCCTCGAGCTCATGGTCACGTTCATGGTCAGTGAAGGCCACCGCGTCGGGTACGCCATCTCCGCGCTGACCGAGCGTGGCGGTCCGGGCCGCTCGATGTTTCGCGGTATGCCGTTCTCGCGCGAGGCGCTGATGGAGCGCAACTACATCGATTGCGTTGCGCTCGTGCACGAGAGAAACCTGCTCGAGACGGTCGGCACCTTCGACGAGACTCTGCGACGCTTCGTGGACTGGGACCTGTTCGTCCGGCTCGCGACGGGTCACCGACTTCGCCTTCCTTCCAGTGATCGCGACCGAGTGCGACGTCTCGGAGGTCCGCACAGATCGCATCAGCTCCGAGGAGTCGCCGAGCTACAGGCAGGTCGTCTCGCCAGACGGGCCCTCCTCGACTGGGCGGACGTCCGCGGCACCCTGCCCGAGCGTGACCCGTACCTGGTATCGGTGGTCGTGGTGGCCACCCAGACCGCGGGACTTGCGCACGCCACGATCGCTCGTGCGAGGGCGACTGCGACCGGACGTGTCGAGGTCGTGGTGGTCGACGCACACCTGCCGGACCACGAGGGAACGCGGCTCCTCATGGGCACGGCTTCGCTCCCTGACACCCGGGTCCACCGCCTCGCGCAGGAACTACCGCTCGAGGTCGCCCGCAACGTCGGGGCGTCCCTCACCCAGGGTGGGACGCTCGTCTTCCTGGCGGAGAACGCCTGGTGCGAACCCCACTGGGACGCGCCTCTCGTCGAGGCTCTCGCCGCGCACTCCGCGGTCCAACCGCTGGTGCTCACCAACGGGGGAGCGGTGTGGTCGGCGGGCCTGTACTTCCTGCCCGACGGGGACTCCGTGAACGTGCACCAAGGCCTCCCCGGGGACGCGCCTGAGGTGCGCGGGGTCCGCCGCGTCGACGCTGCCGTCAACGCTTGTCTCGCCGTCCGAGCGGACCGGTTCGTCGAGATCGAGGGCTTCGACCCCCGCTTCACGGACCACCTCGCCGGCGGCGAGCTGTCCTTGCGGCTCGTCGATCACACCGGCCTCGCCCCGGGATGCGTCGGGTCGAGCCACGTCGCGCTCCGCAAACACGCCGGCAATGACGATCCGCCGCGGCGACCGACCGGCGGCCTCGGGGGGCTTCGGGACAACGAGCGCCTCCAGCGCGACCTGTGGAACGCGAGGACGTCCAACCTCAGAGAGCGCCTCGATGACGACCGCTTCGCGATGGCGGGCGTCGTGACGACGGGTAGGCCGTCCGAACCCTGCTCCGCGCTGCTGGTCCGCGAGCACGGTGAGCGGCCGTTGCGATGGGCGATCAAGATCGGCGCCCCCGACGTACCGCGGCGTGAGAGTTGGGGCGACTGGCACTTCGCGGAGGCGCTGCGAGACTCACTGGAGAGGCTCGGCCACGACGTCACGATCGACTGTCAAGCCGAGTGGTATCGACCGACCGCTCACCTCGATGATGTGACCCTGGTCCTCCGTGGCCTCGGCCACTTTCGCCCGGCACCGCTCCAGACCAATCTGCTGTGGGTCATCAGCCATCCCGACAGGGTGTCCGCGCGCGAGCTCGTCGGCTACGACCTCGCCTTCGGCGCCTCAGCACGGTGGTGCAAGCGCGTCAGCCGACGACGCGACCGACCGGTCGAGCTGCTCCTGCAGTGCACCGACGATCGCCGGTTCCACCCGGTCACTCCCGATCCCGACGTTCGCCATCGGCTTCTGGCGGTCGCCAACGCGCGTGGCGGACAGAGGCCCACACCCCGCCCCGCTGTCGCTGCCGCGTTGGAGGCCGGGGTCACCCCGGCGGTGTACGGGCGTCGCTGGGAGGGGCTGCTCCCCGATGGAGCTTGGCGCGGGACCTACCTGCCCAATGCGGACCTCCCGGCGGTGTACGCCGCTGCCGGGGCCGTCCTCAACGATCACTGGCCCGACATGCGTGAGGAGGGGATGCTCTCCAACCGCCTGTTTGACCTGACGGCGTGCAACGCTCGCGTCATCAGCGACTATCTACCGGAGATCGCCGACGTGTTCGGCGACGTCGTGTTGACGTACCGCCGGCCCGAGGACATCCCCGCACTCCTGCACCTACACGAGTCGGAGTCGGAGGACCGGCGTCGGGCGCGCGAGGAACTCGGCGAACGCGTTCGCCGCGAGCACACATTCGACGCCCGGGCCCGCATCCTCAGCGAGCGAGTGAGATCGCTTCGCGGCTCGTCGACGACGACCCCTTCATGAGCCCGGCGCCTCACGGGACCGACCGAGCCGACGCATCGCCGCGGCCGCGACGCCTCTTCTCCCCACCCGCACGGTGAGTGTGCGCGCTGGTGTCACGGGCACGGCGGCCATCGGCCGCAGCAACTTCCGCCAACGCACCGCGGCAAGCACCTGCTGAGCCGGGATCGCGACCCGACGGTGGTCGGCGGCGGTTCCGACGCGTAGGCGGACTTCCCATGTGCCTTCGGGCAGCTCAGCGATCGGGACGACGGCCGACAGCCTCCGGCCGGACGTGTCGACGGGATAGGTCCGGAGATCGCCGAGACCGTTGCCGACCTCCAACGAGAACGGCGCCTCGACCCGCATCGTGGACGTGGCGGTGACCACCAGGTCCGTGCCCACCCACGCGACCTTCCACCCGCGGAACACGTTGCGGAGCCTGTTCTTGCTGCCGCCCACGTCGACGCGAATGCTCCCGGCCGGGGAACGGAACGCCTTGGCGAGCCACTTCATGCTCGAGCCGACCGTCGCAAACGAGAGAGTTGGGTCGGTGAGCTGATCGCCCGGGCTGTTGCGGCCCAAGCGGCACATGCGGCTGATGCCCGCGTGCGACACCCGAAGGTGTACGTCCCAGGAGCCGTCGGGAAGCGGCCGCCCGTCCGCGAGGGTGAGCAGGTCGACGGATGCCTCGAACCCCTGGTCGGCGGTCGTGGATGCCGGCGCGGCGTACTCCTGGTCCCTGTCACGACGCGAGCGCAGGACGACCTCCACGTCTTTGCGGTCAAGACATTCCTGAAAGCCGGCGGTCCCGGTGACCCGTAGCGATCCCTCGGAGAAGTGGAGCGATGTCAGCGTGTGGTGCGCCTTGATGCGATCGGTGACGTCGTAGAGCTCGTCCGGCACCGGGACAGCCGGATCGCGGAAGTACGGCAGGTGGGCGAACACCCGGTCCCCCTCCACCGTGATGGCGTACGGCGTACCGGCGGCGTCGTGCTCGACCGCCTGCAACGTCTCGTCGAGCAGCTCCCGACCGGCGAGTTCGTAGACGACTCGGATGCCCGGCGTCAGGGAGCCCACGATTTCGGGGCTGAGGTGTTCGCGAATCAGCCGCGCCACCCGCTCGAGCAGCGTCTTCTGCCCCTCTGGACTCCTGGCGATGCCCCGCATCACCCGCCTCAGGTCAATCTGGAACTGTCGATGGAGCAACGGCGCGCGCCTTGCGCGATCGGGCACCTCCCGGCTGAGCAGGCTCGCACATCCACTCGACGACGTCGAGACGGTTCGAGACCGAGCCCGAGCTCGTCACGTGCTGGCCGTCGTCGCGCCTGACGGCGTAGTAGTAGTCGTAGTCGGCGAGGACGCTGATCCTCTTCGCGCGGAGGTACGCCATCGCGGTGAACGGCTGGTCGGAGCAGTTCGGGAAGTGCGTCGGGAACCGCAGGCCGTGCGCCTCGATCAACTCGCGACGGAACAGCTTCAACGGGGCGAGCGTCCAGAAGACCCGCGACTCGAACAGGTCGGCGTCCGGCAGGTTCTCCTTGAACATCGACTCCGGTACGCCGCGGCCGCCATCACCCTTCATCCGTCCCAACACGACGTCCGAGCCATAGGTGTCCGCCGCGAACAGCAGGCGCTCCAGAGCCTCCACACCCAGATAGTCGTCGGCATCCAGGAAGAACACGTAGCGACCCTGCGCGATGTCCAGGGCCGTGTTGCGCGGCTTCGCCGGTCCACCGGAGCCTTCTGCGTGCACTACTCGGAACAGCCCGGGATACTTCGCGTCCCACCTGTCGACCTCCTCGCCGGTGCCGTCGGTCGAGCCGTCGTCGACGACCACGACCTCCATCCGGTCAGTGCCCAGCGTTTGTGTGGCGACGGAGTCGAGGCAGCGGAGGAGGTACGGCATCGCGTTGTACGCGGGGATGAGGACGCTGACGTCGGGGATCTCTGGCCGACCCGCCGGCGCGCAACGGCCTCGGGTGTCACAGCCGCTCCACGTTCGGGCCGCCACATCGGTTGCGGGTGTCGAAGACGTAGGAGCGTTCTGGACGATCTGGTCGTAGTCGAAGGCGTCATGGTCGGTCAGCAGGATGACGGCGTCTGCAGACTCGAGCTCCTCTGCCGTCAAGTCGACGCGTTCGAGACCTTCCGGCAGCCTCGCGGCCTCGGTGTACGGCTCCACGGCGCGGACCTGCGCGCCCAGCTCGCAGCAGCAGTCGCGCGACGCACGACCGCCGGCGACTCGCGGATGTCGCCGACGTTCTTCTTGTAGGCCAGGCCCAGCACGAGGATCCTCGAGCCGTTGACGGCGAGCCGTCGATCGTTCAGACCCGATTGGACGCGCCGCACGATGTAGTCGGGCATGTGGTCGTTGATGTCGTTGGCCAGCCGACGAACCGGAAGTCGTGCGCGAGGTCTGGCGGACCTGCCACGACAGGTAGGACGGGTCGATCGGCAGGCAGTGACCACCGACGCCCGGGCCCGGCGTGAAGCGCATGAAGCCGAACGGCTTGCGTCGCGCCGCGTCGATCGCCTCCCAGATGTCGACGCCGAGCTCGGGGCGAACGATCGCGATCTCGTTGACGAGCGCGATGTTGACGTGCCGGAAGGTGTTCTCCAGCAGCTTGGTCAGCTCGGCGGTCCTGGGTCGAGGACACCGGAACGACCTGGTCGACGAAGCGCGCGTAGAAGCGCCGCGACCGCGCGCGAGCGACGCCGCGTCGATCCCGGACGACGACCTTCGGCGTGTTGACGCAGGTGTCCAGGTCGGGTTGCCGGGGTCGATGCGCTCGGGGCTGTAGCCGAGATGGAAGTCCGCGCCGGCCTTGAGGCCACGTGCCGTCCTCCAGGATCGGCAGCGAGCAGCTCCTCGGTGGTGCCCGGGTACGTCGTCGACTCGAGCACGACCGTGGCGCCCGGCTCAGATGCACGGCCGAGTCGCGTCGCCGGCCTGCTCGACGTAGCTCAGGTCGGGCGCGCCCGTCGCGCAGCGGCGTCGGCACCGTGATGACGCAGACGTCGAACCCGGCGGCGTCGCGAGTCGCCGCGTCGGACGGTACCGCCCGGTGTCGAGCGCCGCCGCGAGCTCCGTCGGACGGTGACGTCCTCGATGAAGGACTCGCCCGGCGCGCGAGCCGCGTGACCCGGCTCGTCGACGTCGAGCCCAACGACGTCGTAGCCGGCGTCGCACCGCGCGCCATGCGAGCGGCAGGCCGACGTAGCCCTGGCCGACGACCACCACCCTGGTCGAGTTCACATCCACGTGCGGGATGGTCGCACACGGCCTCCTATATGGACCAACTCAGAGCAGGCCCTCCTGCTCGAGGAAGTCGCGGGCGACGTCCTCGGGCTTCTCGCGGTCGACGGCCACGCGACCGTTGAGCTCGGTGAGCTTCTCGGTGGTGAGCACGCTCATCAGCGGGTCGAGGATGTCGGCGACGCCCTGGTTGTCGGTCAGGAACTCGCTGCTGACCGCAGGCACGAGGTTCTGGGCGGGCTGGATCTGCTTGTCGTCCTCGAGCACGACGAGCCCCTGGGACTCGAGCGTGCCGTCGGTGGTGCTGGTCTCGCCGAGCTCGGACTCGCCGTCGATCACCGACTGGTAGGTCTGGTTGCTGGCGTAGCCGAGCGGCAGCACCTCGGTGACGTCGATGCCGTACAGCTCGGACAGGCCGCCCTCGCAGTCGAGCCGGCCCTCGCAGTCGGGCGCGGCCGCGAGCTTGACGGACTTGCCCTCGAGGTCGGAGAGCTTGGTGACGCCGTTGGCCTCGGAGTACTCCTGGGTCACGAAGAACGCGTTGTGGTCGGTCGCGGGCGACAGCTCGAGGAGGGTGATGCCGGCGTCGGAGAGCAGCTGTTCGCCGTCGTCGGCGAGCTCGCCTCCGTCACCGGCCTCGAACGGCTTGGCGTCGGCGCCGTTGGCCTGGGAGTTGAGGAAGTTGACGATGCCGCCGACGTACTCGGGCACGACGTCGATCTCGCTCGGGAAGATCGGCATGTAGGCGTCGCGGGAGTCGACGAGCTTGACGGTGGGCTCGTAGCCGGCGTCGGCGAGGAGCTGCTCGTACATGGAGGCCATCAGCGTTGCTTCGGGGAAGTTCTGCCCCGCGATCATGACCTCGCCCAGCTCGGGAGCCGCGCCTTCGCTCTCGTTGTCGGAGCCACTGTCGAGGTCGTCGCCGGCGCACGCCGACACGAGGAGGAGGGAGCCGACGGAGAGGACCGCGGCGAGTGAGCGTCGGAGGTGCATAACGTGTCCTTCTGTGTCCCGCGGGTCGCCGCGCGTGTCCGGATCCAGCTCAGCGCCCGCTGTCGGCCGCTCCGGCAACCATAGGGCCCTGCGCCGACAGTGCCTTCTCACGATTCGGTGACGATCGACGGGGCCGGTAGGTGAGCCGCTGCCCCTGGGCCGCGATCAGCTCCAGCACCAGGGCCACCGCCGCGACCACGATCGCGCCGGCGATGCCCTTGCCGTAGTTGGTCCGGTAGAAGCCGTCGGTGATCACGCGGCCTAGACCGGGACCTGCCACGAGGGCGGCGATGGTGGCCGTCGCCCACACCTGGACCAGTGCCAGGCGGATGCCGGAGGCCACCAGCGGCAGGGCGAGCGGCAGCTCCACCCGGAAGAACTGCTGGCGGCCGGTCATGCCCATCCCCTTGGCCGACTCCTTGACGTCGTCGGGCACCTCGCGCACGGCGACGTACGCGTTGGTGATCAGCGGCGGCAGGGCGAACAGGGTCAGCGCGATCAGGGTCGCCAGCCCGGCGCGCCCGTAGGGGCCGAACGAGTCCGTGCCGGGCCAGTCGGCGGTGACGAGCACCGCGAGCAGCGCGAAGGTCGGGATCGCGCGGCCGACGTTGGACACGTTGATCGCCAGGAACCCGCCGCGGCCGAGGTGACCGAGGATCAGGGCGATGGGCAGCCCGACCAGCATGGCCATGAGGAGGGCGGTGATGCTCAGCAGCAGCTGCTCGACGAGCAGCTCGAGCATGCCGCCGTCGCCGGTCCAGTTCGACGCGGTGGTGAGGTAGTCCCAGGTGTCACCGAAGACGGTCACGTCGCCGACCTCCTCGTCCACGGGGTCATCAGCCGTTGGGCGCCGACCAGCACGACGTCGAGGAGGACGGCCAGCAGCACGCACAGCACCGAGGCGGTGAACAGCTCCGCCCGGAAGTTCGTCAGCACGCCGTCGGCGATCAGGTTGCCGAGGCCGCCGTACGCGACGATCGAGCCGACGGTGGTCAGCGCGACGGTCGAAACCGTGGCCACCCGGAGCCCGGCCATGATCACCGGAAGGGCCAGGGGCAGCTCGATCTTGAAGAGCAGCCGGCTCGGCGCGTAGCCCAGACCCGTCGCCGACTCGACGACCTCGTCGGGCACCGCGCGGAACCCCTCGAGCATGCTGCGCACGAGGATCGTCAGGGCGTAGAGGGCCAGGCCGATCACCACGGTCGTGGGGCTCAGCCCGGTGAAGGGCACGAGCAACGGAAACAGCGCCAGCGACGGGATCGTGTAGATGCTGGTGGTGACGGCGAGGATCGCCGCCTCCGCCCGCGGGAGGCGGCGCGCGACGAGCGCGACCGGGAACGCGATGACCAGGCCGAGCAGCACCGAGGCGACGGTGAGGGCGAGGTGCTGGGTCGTGGCGTCGACGATCTCGGTGTGGCGGTCCTCGACGTACTGCCAGCAGATCCACTCGTTCGTGAGGCGGCTGTAGCAGCTCGGCTCGGCCGCCTGCGCGAGTAGGGTCACGCGCATGGACGTTACCTCGGGGGAGCCCGATGCGCCGACGATGATCCGGCTGTCCGGCGTGGGCAAGACCTACCCGGACGGCACGGTGGCGGTGCACGAGCTGGACCTCGACGTACGTCGTGGCGAGCTGGTGGTCCTGGTCGGGCCGTCGGGCTGCGGCAAGTCCACGACGCTGAAGATGATCAACCGGCTGATCGAGCCGACGACCGGCACGATCGAGATCGACGGCGAGGACGTCACCCGCCAGGACCCGGTCAAGCTGCGCCGGTCGATCGGCTACGTGATCCAGCAGATCGGGCTGTTCCCGCACCAGAAGATCGTCACCAACGTGATGACGGTGCCGCTGCTGTACGGCGAGACCAAGGCGACCGCGCGCGAGCGCGCGCACGAGCTGATGACGCTGGTGGGGCTGGACCCCGACACCTTCGGCGACCGCTACCCGCACCAGCTCTCCGGCGGTCAGCGGCAGCGGGTGGGGGTGGCGCGCGCGCTGGCCGCGGACCCGCCGGTGCTGCTGATGGACGAGCCGTTCGGCGCGGTCGACCCGGTGGTGCGGGTGCGGCTGCAGGACGAGTTCCTGCGCATCCAGCGCGAGCTCGGCAAGACCGTGGTGATGGTGACCCACGACATCGACGAGGCGGTGCGGATGGGCGACCGGGTCGCGGTGTTCGCGACCGGCGGCCGGCTGGCGCAGTTCGCGACCCCGGCCGAGCTGCTGGGCCGCCCCGCCGACGACTTCGTGGCCGACTTCGTGGGCTCCACCACCGGCCTGCGCCGGCTCGCCGTGACCCCCATCGACCCCGCCCACCTCGAGCCGCTCGACGGAGTCAGCACCGGCGACCTCGCCGCCGCCATCGACGTCGACGCCACCCTCGAGGAGGCCCTGGCGGTGCTGCTGCGCGACGACCGCCCGATCGTGGGCGTCAAGCAGGGCGCCCAGTTCGTCGGCGTACTCACGCCGAACGGGGTGCACAAGGCGCTCCGGGAGTCGTTGCGGGAGGCCTCGGCCTGAGTCCCACGGTGCCACACAAATACACTGGTTGACCAGTGAAATGCGCACTTGGCACGGACAATTTTCAGCGCCCCGTGCGCAAAACACTGGTTGACCAGTGTTTTGCGCAGCACCCTCACCCCACCGGCACATCCCGGTGCCACGACTCGGTGACGTACTTCGTCTCCCACCCCATCGACGTGTACAACCCCGCCGCGCCGGTGGGCGAGTCGGCGTCGACCTCGAGGCCGACTCGGTCGCGGCCACGGACAGCGGCGTCGGCGATGATCGTGTTCAGCAGGCCCTTGGCCACGCCCCGACCGCGGGCGGCCTCGAGCACGCCGAGGTAGGAGACGTACGAGCCGTCGGCGCCGCGCAGGCTCTCCGAGACGGTTCCGATCAGGGCACCGACCGGATCGGCCTCGTCATCGTCGGTGAGCTCGGCCAGCCACCAGTGGTCCCACCGGTGGCCGGGGTCCTCGCGCAGCCGGTGCAGGAACTCCTCGAACGTCTCCTCGCTCGAGTTGAAGTGATCGACGAACGCGCCCTCCAGGACCTGGTGCAGCTCCCGCAGGTCGGACTCGTCGGGCATGCCCGACCCGGCGCGACGGACCAACCGGAACACCACGCCTTCCTTGTCCCACTGGTCGGGCGAGGGCACCAGCGACGCCTCGGCGGGCGAGACCGGACGGCTCATCTGCCACCACGTGCGGACCCGCTCGAAACCGGCCCGCGCCAGCCAGCGGTGCTGCCGCTCGTCGTCGGCGAACGCACCCGTGTCGATCTGCTGCTCGGGCAGGCCGCGGGCGGCGCCGACCTCGCGGGCCTGGCCGGCTGCCCACTCGAACAGCACGGCGGAGCACTTGTCGGCCACGGCGTCGGCCAGGTCGCGGGCGACGACGTGCACGAAGAGCATCCGGCCCTCGGCCCGGTCGTGGACGCTGCCCCAGGCCCGGATGTCGCCGTCGGGGTCGCGGAGCACGATGTTCTCCCGCGTCCGCAGACCGTGCTCGGACACCTCCACCAGTACGTCGTCGACCGAGGCACCGGCCCAGCCCCGGCCCTGCCGCTCGTGGGCGCGCAGCAGCTGGGTCAGTCGGGCGACGTCGAACCGGTCGGACGGGTCGGGAGCCCCGGCCACCCACCCGTCGGGAAGTGGCGCGTCCTCGGGGATGACCTCGTCGGGGTCGCTCTCGAAACGGCTGTCCTCGGGTAGCACGATCCTCGATTCTGCCGTACCCCGGACACGACGCTGACCCGCCCGAGAGTTTCGGACGGGTCGGCGTGCAGTTGGTGACGGGTCAGGCGTGCTTGCGGTACGGCTCGGCCTGCCAGCCGGCCAGTTCCGAGCGCACCGCGTCGATCTCCTGCTCCAGCTCGGCCACGCGGATCGTCGCCGTGGCGGCACGCTCCTCGGCGGCCTCGAGGCGCGCTGCGTGGTCGTGGCTGTCGCGCTCCGCGGCGTCGGCCCGGCGGGCCTCGGCGTTGAACTTGCGGGCTGCCTCGGCGGCGCGCTTCTGGGCAGAGGTGAGCGCGAGCTCGAGCTCGGCCAGGGCGATCTCCTGGTGCTCGACGCGGGACTGCATGCTCGCGCTGAACTCGGCGTGCTCGGCAGCCCGGGCCTCGGTCAGCTCGCGGTAGGCCTGTGCCTGCTCGGCACGGTCGCGGGCGGCGTCGCGGCGGGTCTGCATGAGTTCGGAGTGGGTGATGCGGGCGGCGACGGCGCCGAGCACCACACCGAGGACGGCAGCGGCCGTGAGCAAGGTCCACGATCCGCTGAGGACGGCGCCGGCAACCGCCAGCGCCGCGACGACGATCAGTACGACAGCGACGACGAGCCTGGTGCTCCGCTGTCTGCGACGTGCCTGGGGGGAAGACATAACTGTCAGGTTAGGCGTCTTCGTCGTCGGATCTGACGCGACACGCTCGCTCGAGGAGCAGCGCTGTCACGGCGATCGACACCCCGGCGATGCCGCCTGCGACCGATCGCCACACGCGCTGGGTGGCCAGCTCGGTGTCGACACCGAGCCAGGTCAGCGCATAGCCGAAGTAGCCGCCGGCGACCAGCGCGCCGACGAGAACGCAGGACCGGGCCAGCACGAACCGGTTGACGGCGCGGTGCGGTTCGACCCACTCCCGATGCACGTGCAGCTGCCGCCAGGTGATCCACGCGGTGGCACCCAGGATGGCCGCGACGAAGAACAGCGCCAGGGGCTGGAGCCAGGTGACGATGGGCGCCGTACCCTGCGCGCGCTCCGCGATCGGCCGGAGCAGCCAGCCGCCGACCAGGCCGACGGCGGCCCAGGCCGTGACCGCGCCCGGGGAGGTCGGCTGGAGCCGGCCCCCGCCCGACGGTTGCTGCTCCTCCTCGTCCTCGTCGGGCGGGTCGAGGGTCACTGGAGTTCGAGCGTCAGGTCGTCCCGCAGCTTCATGCCGCTCTCGTCCGTCTGCTCGAGCAGCTCGGCAACAGGACCCGAGTCGAGGAGTACGGCGTCGGGGTCGATGTCGAGCCACGGCCGGAGCACGAACGGACGCTGGTGGGCGCGCGGGTGCGGCAGCCGGAGCGTCTCTTCGTCGGAGCGCCTGTCGCCCACCGCGATCAGGTCGACGTCGAGGGTGCGCGGCGCGTTGCGGACCTCGCTGCGCATCCGGTCGAAGGCGTCCTCGACGGCAAGCGCGCGCTCCATCAGCCGGCTCGCCGGCAGTGTGGTGTCGATCAGCATCACCGCGTTGAGGAAGTCTCCCGAGTCCTCGGGGGCGTCGACGGGCGCGCTCTCGTAGACCCCGGACACGGCGGTCACCCAGACGTCGGGAGTGTCCGCGATCGCGTCGACCGCGCCCTGCAGGGCCGCGAACCGCTCACCCAGGTTCGACCCCAGGGCCAGCACGGCCTGGCGGATCGGACGCATCTCACCGGTCAGGGTGTCCGCGTCGATGATGTGCGGGTTGGGGGTCTCAGTCACGTCAGGCCCTCTCGCGCTTCCGGGTGATCGTCAAGACGACGTCCGAGAACGTCGCCCGGATGGGTGCGTCCGGCTTGTGTACCGTCACCCGGGCCCATTCAACACGGTTGTCCAAGAGGCAGACACCCGCGATCCGCTGGGCCAGAGTCTCGATCAGGTCGACCGGATCTGTCTCCACGGCGGCTTGCACCGAAGCCACGAGACTTCCGTAGTCGACGGTGTCGCGCAAGTCGTCGGAGGCCGCCGCGGTCGAGGTGTCGATGCCCAGGGTGAGGTCCACCACGAACGTCTGGCCGTCGCGCCGCTCGGCGTCGAACACGCCGTGGTGGCCGAAGCACTCGATGCCCAGCACGCTCAGCTCATCGGTCGGCTGATCGGTCGGCTCGTCTGTCACTGTGACCCCTCCAGTCGCTCGAGCACGCGGAGTACGTCGCGGTGCGCGCGTACGTCGTGGACCCGCAGGCCCCACACCCCGCGACCGGCGAGGACGACGGTGAGTGCGGTGCCGGCGTACTCCCGCTGGTCGACCGGCCGCGGCCCCCCGTCACGGGCCGCGAGCACGTCGCCCAGAAAACGCTTGCGGCTCGCCCCCACCAGGAGCGGGAGGCCCAGCGCGGCGACCTCGTCGAGACCGCGCAGCAGCTCCCAGTTCTGGGCGGCGGTCTTGGCGAAGCCGAGGCCGGGGTCGAGCAGGATCCGGGACCGGTCGATGCCGGCCGACACCATCGCGTCGACGCGCTCCCCCAGCTCGGCGCGGACCGCGCCCACCACCCCGCCGGGCCCGTCGTAGACCGCGTGATCGGCCATCCGGTCGCTGTGCGCGCGCCAGTGCATGGCCACGTACGTCACCCCGGCGTCCGCGACGGCGGCGTACATGTCCGGGTCGGCCAGCCCGCCGGACACGTCGTTGACGATGGTCGCGCCGGCGTCGACGGCGGCCCGGGCGACCTCGGCGCGCATCGTGTCCACGGACACGACGGCCCCGTCGCCGGCCAGCCGCTCGATGACCGGGACCACCCGCGACAGCTCTTCCTCGACCAGGGGTCGCGTGGCGCCGGGTCGCGTCGACTCGCCGCCGATGTCGAGGATGTCCGCGCCGTCCTCGAGCAGGTCGCGGCCGTGCGCGATCGCCGCCTCCGGGTCGGCCCACCGCCCGCCGTCGGAGAACGAGTCGGGGGTGACGTTCACGACCCCCATCAGTTCAGACCGACAAGTTCGGGCACGCCCCGCTACACACCTCACTACGAGCATCACCTCGAAGCACCTCCGCAAGAAGCAGTTCACCCTGCTCGAGATCGGCATCGGTGGCTACTCACGAGCAGGCGCAGGGCGGCGCCTCCCTGCGCATGTGGAAGCACTTCTTCCCGAGGGCCCAGATCGTCGGTCTGGACATCCAGGACAAGTCGTTCGTCGAAGCGCGTCGGATCCGGACCTACCAAGGGAGCCAGGTGGACGGCGACCTGTTGCGCAGGGTTGTCGACGAGACCGGCCCGATCGAGGTCGTCATCGACGACGGAAGCCACCGGCCCGAGCACATTCTCGAGACCTTCCGGATCTTGTTCCCCCTGCTGGCGGATGGGGGAATCTACGCGATCGAGGACACTCAGACGTCGTACTGGCCGGAGTTCGGCGGCAGCGAGGACCTCGACGCACCTGACACCACGATGGCGCTGGTCAAGGCGCTCATCGACGGCCTGAACTACGAGGAGTTCGTGGACGAGTCCTACGAGCCCACCTACACGGACCTCAACATCGTCGCGGTGCACTGCTACCACAACCTTGTGGTCGTGGAGAAGGGCGAGAACCGCGAGGGCACCAACAGGCAACGGGTACTCAAGAAGCGGTACGCCGACGAGGCGCTGTGACGCCTGAGTAGTTCACGGGGCGCCTGCCGTGTCCGGTGCCGCTGGCTCAGGGGACACCGGTCCCGACCGCCGGCCAGGCCACGAGGATGCGCGACCTCACCACCAGGACCGACAGCAGCGGACCGAAGCCCTCGAGGTCGAGCGTCTGCCTTCCCGACGGCAGGGTCGTCGCTCGTGACAGGGACAGCAGGGGCTTCGGCCCGCGTGTGAACAGTTCGGCAGTGACGCCATCGACGGGGAGCGCGACTCGTCGTGGCAGTCCGAGCTTCGCCAGCGTGACCGGGATCCGGATCGGACCGCGAGCAGGACGCAATGACGACCTCGTGACCCGGTCTGATGCGCGCCGTCAATCGTCGCCTCGGGTCTCGGCCCGCCGGTACCCTCGTCAGCGACGCACTGGTGGCCGAGCCACCACTGCGCGAGACCCCGCCGACAGTCACCGAGCAAGAGTTCGAGCTGCTTCGTGAGCGATTCACCGACGAGGTCGCCTGGGTCAACGCCCACGGCCTGCTCGACGGTGAGCTGCGACTGATTTCGGCGAACATGGCGGTCGTGTCGGCGCCGGACGATCATGCACCGACGGCCGACGAACAGGCGCTCGTCGCCGTTGTCGCGAGGTTGGCGGATCGGCTGGCGAAGCAAAAGAGGCCCGGCGCAGTTCGCCAATCATCGGCCGGCTCTGCTGGCCATCACCAGTCAAGGGCGCGGCGATGCTCCGGGTACGCCGGGCAGGCCGGCCCCACTGCCTCCCGCGGTCTGATCAGGCGTATCGGTCGGCGGATCACTCGAAGGATCCACCTCACGAGTGCAGCAATTCCGCGAACGGGTAGCGTGCTCCGGCTCCGCGCATGGTTGATGTACTCGGGGGCTGGTGTCACCGGCCGCCGTCTAGCCGCTCCGGTGGATGAGCGCCATCGCCTCCGCACGGGTGGCGGACCGGTGCATGATCCCGCGCACCGCGGAGGTGATGGTCCGGGCGCCCGCCTTGCGTACGCCGCGCATGGTCATGCAGAGATGCTCGGCCTCGATCACGACGATGACGCCGCGGGCCTCGAGGATCTCCATCAGCGCGTCCGCGACCTGGGTGGTCAGCCGCTCCTGCACCTGGGGGCGCTTGGCGTAGACGTCGACGAGGCGCGCCAGCTTCGACAGGCCGGTGATCTTGCCGCTCTCGGCCGGGATGTAGCCGACATGGGCGACGCCGGTGAACGGCACGAGGTGGTGCTCGCACATCGACCACAGCTCGATGTCGCGGACCAGCACCATCTCGTCGTGCCCGATGTCGAAGGTCGTGGTGAGGACGTCCTCGGGCTCCATGTGCAGGCCCGAGGTGAGCTCGGCGTACGCCCGCGCCACCCGGGCCGGCGTGTCCTTGAGCCCCTCGCGTTCGGGGTTCTCCCCGATCGCGATCAGCAGCTCACGCACGGCGCGCTCGGCCCGGTCGTGGTCGAACGGCGGTACGTCGCGCGCGGGCAGGCTGATCGGGTCAGTCATGGGCGGTGCCGGGTGGCGTGCTCGGGGGGACACCCAGGCCGGGGTCGCCGTGCACGTCGCCACCGGCACCGGGAGGCGTGATCACCACGCCGCCCTCGCCTTCCTCGGCGCCCAGCGATCCGTTGCCGTTGACCCGGTCGCGGATCGCCTGGGGGATCTCGATCGGCGGGATGCTCGACGGGTTGCGGTCGGGCGAGCCGGTCCACGCGGGACGGGCCGCGCGGCGGCGCAGCGGCTCGAAGATCCGCGCGACCTCGTCCTTGTCCAGGGTCTCCTGGTCGAGGAGCTCGAGCACCAGGTCGTCGAGGACGTCGCGGTTCTCCTCGAGGATGTCGAAGGCCTCCTGGTGGGCGGTCGCCAGCAGCAGCTTGGTCTCCTCGTCGACCTTCGCGGCGACGTCCTCGGAGTAGTTGCGGGCGTGCCCGAGGTCGCGGCCCAGGAACGGCTCGGAGTTGGCCTCGCCGAGCCTGATCGCGCCCAGCTTCTCGGTCATGCCGTACTGGGTGACCATCGCCCGGGCCAGGTTGGTGGCCTTCTCGATGTCGTTGCCGGCGCCGGTGGTGGGGTCGTGGAAGACCATCTCCTCCGCAGCCCGGCCGCCCATCATGTAGGCCAGCTTGTCGAGCAGCTCGCTGCGGGTCTGGGAGTACTTGTCCTCGTCGGGCAGCACCATCGTGTAGCCGAGCGCCCGGCCGCGCGGCAGGATCGTCACCTTGTGCACCGGGTCGGAACCGGGCAGCGCAGCGGCGACCAGGGCGTGGCCGCCCTCGTGATAGGCGGTGACGAGCTTCTCCTTCTCGCTCATCAGGCGAGTACGCCGCTGCGGTCCGGCGATCACGCGGTCGATCGCCTCGTCGAGCGCCAGGTTGGTGATCAGCTTCTGGTTCTGGCGGGCGGTCAGCAGTGCCGCCTCGTTCAGCACGTTGGCGAGGTCGGCACCGGTGAAGCCGGGGGTACGCCGGGCGACGCTGACCAGGTCGATGTCCTGGGCCATCGGCTTGCCGCGCGAGTGCACCTTGAGGACCTGGTGGCGGCCGTTGAGGTCGGGCGCGTCGACCTGGATCTGGCGGTCGAAGCGGCCCGGGCGCAGCAGCGCCGGGTCGAGGACGTCGGGGCGGTTGGTGGCCGCGATCAGGATGACCCCGCCGCGTACGTCGAAGCCGTCCATCTCGACCAGCAGCTGGTTGAGCGTCTGCTCGCGCTCGTCGTGGCCGCCGCCCATGCCGGCGCCACGGTGGCGGCCGACCGCGTCGATCTCGTCGATGAAGACGATCGCCGGGGCGTTCTCCTTGGCCTGCTCGAACAGGTCGCGGACCCGGGAGGCACCGACGCCGACGAACATCTCGACGAAGTCGGAGCCGGAGATGGAGTAGAACGGCACGCCCGCCTCGCCGGCCACCGCACGAGCGAGCAGGGTCTTGCCGGTGCCGGGAGGGCCGTAGAGCAGGACGCCCTTGGGGATCTTGGCGCCGACGGCCTGGAACTTCGCCGGCTCCTGGAGGAACTCCTTGATCTCACCGAGCTCCTCGATCGCCTCCTCACACCCGGCCACGTCGGCGAACGTGTTCTTGGGCATGTCCTTCGTGATCAGCTTCGCCTTCGACTTGGCGAACTGCATGACGCCGCGGCCGCCGCCGCCCTGCACGTTGTTCATCAGCCAGAGGAACACCAGGATGATGAAGAGGAAGGGCAGGACCGTCATCAGGATCCCGCCGAGGACGCTCGGCTTGGGAACCTCGGTCGTGTACTTGTCCATGTTGCCGGCGTCGACCTGCGCCTGCACGGCCTTCTCGAGGCTGGGCTGGGTCTCGCTCAGCCAGTACGTCATGACCTTGCTGCCGCCGGAGCGGTCGACGTCGTCGTCGAGGGTCGCCTTGATCTGCTGCTCGCCACCGTCGACGAACGTCAGCTCGGAGACCTGGCCCTTGGCGATGTAGTCGTTCATCTGCGAGGTCGTGATCTCGTCGTACTCGCCGCTGGAGGCGAAGTACTGGAGGGCGAGGAGCACGCCGACGACGGCAAGCAGGCTCCAGAGCCAGGGACCCTTGAATATGCGCTTCACAGGCTTCTCTCGACCGGCGTACGGCGTTCCTCAGCGCCCCAGCCCGCCGGGAGCCGTGGACGCTCGATTGAAGTAACGACGTTACACGTCGTCGCCAATGTGCATTCTCTCAGGATGTACGCCGAAATGCCTGCTCGGGACCGCCGTCACGATCCGGAGTACACGTGCGGCGCGAGGGTGCCGATGTCGCGCAGGTTGCGGTAGCGCTCGCGGTAGTCGAGGCCGTAGCCCACGACGAACTCGTTGGGGATGTCCCAGCCGACGTACTTGACGTCGACGGGCATCTGCAGGGCCTCCGGCTTGCGCAGCAGCGTGCAGATCTCGACGCTGGCGGGCTCGCGGGAGGTCAGGTTCGAGGTCAGCCAGGACAGGGTGAGACCGGTGTCGATGATCTCGTCGACGATGATCACGTGCCGGCCGGAGATGTCGGTGTCGAGGTCCTTGAGGATCCGCACCACGCCGCTCGACTTGGTGCCGGAGCCGTACGACGACACCGCCATCCAGTCCATCTCGAGGTGCCGGTGGAAGCTGCGCGCCAGGTCTGCCATCACCATGACGGCGCCCCGCAGGATGCCGACGATCAGCAGGTCCCTGCCCTCGTAGTCGGCCTCGATCTCGCGGGCCAGCTCCTCGAGCCGGTCCTGGATCTGCTTCTCGGTGAAGAGCACGTTGACGAGGTCGTTCTCCACGTGGGCTGCGTCCATGGCGGGCAGCCTAACGCCGCCGTCGCCCGGCGTCGGGGTCAGGCTCGCTCGAAGCCCAGCCGCCCGTCTCGACGCAGGAACCGCAGGTGGCCGGGCAGGTCGATCCAGCGCTGGCCGTGCCAGTCGGTGACCAGAGCGTCCATGGCCAGCACGTGCTCGTGGAACAGCTCGGCACCCGGTGCGCCCGCGGCGAGCGCGGCCAGCCGGAGCACGCGTCGGCGTACGGGCGCGGGCTGGGCGGCCAGCGCGTCGGCGGTCAGCTCGTCACCGAGGTCGGCGAGGGCGGCGTCGGCGAGGTCGTCGAGCAGCTCCATGTCGGCGCGCAGCAGGTCGGCGGTGCGGGCGAGGGACCCGGTGACGCCGGGGCCGAGCTGTTCCTCCAGCGTCGGCAGCACCACGTTCCGCACGCGCGTCCGGGTGTACGCCGGGTCGTCGTTGTGCGGGTCGCACCAGAACTCGATGTCCTCGGCCTCGCAGGCGGCGACCGTGTCGGCGCGCGCGACGTCCAGCAGCGGGCGTCGGTAGCTCTCGAACGAGCGGCGCATCCCGGCCAGGGACCGGCCGCCCGACCCGCGGGCCAGGCCGAGGAGCACCGTCTCGGCCTGGTCGTCGCGGGTGTGCCCGAGCAGGACGGCCGCGGCCGAGAACCGTTGGGCGACCTCGGCCAGGACGGCGTACCGCGCCTGGCGGGCTGCCGCCTCGGGGCCGAGCCCGCCGCCCTCGACGCTGACCCGGGCGCTGAGGGTCTCCGCCGCGCCGAGTCTCGCCATCTGCGCCACGACCCGCTCGGCCTGGTCCGCCGATCCCGGCTGGAGCCCGTGGTCGACGGTCGCCCCGACCACGTGCCAGGCGTCCTTGCGGGCCTCGTGCACGGTGGCGGCGAGCAGCGCGAGGGAGTCGGCTCCACCCGAGCAGGCGACGATCACCGTCGCGCCCGGCTCGAGGTCGGCCAGCCCGCGCCGTACGGCGAGGCGCACGGCGGCGACGGCCGGGTGCAGGGACATGGGCTAGAGGACGCGGGTGACCCACGCCGCAGGGTCGGCGATCTCGGCCTTGGTGGGGAGGTTCTCGGGGCGTTCCCAGATCGCGTTGAACTCGGCCATGCCGGTCTTGTCGACCACGCCGCGGACGAACTTCGCGCCGTCGCGGTACTGCGCCATCTTGGCGTCGAGCCCGAGGACCCGGCGCAGCAGCCGGTCGAGGGTGCCGATGCCCTTGCGCCGCTGGTTGAACTTGCGCCGGATGTCGGCGACCGACGGGATCACGGTGGGCCCGACGCCGTCCATGACGACGTCGGCGTGACCCTCGAGGAGCGACATCACGGCGGTGACCCGGTCGAGGATCTCGCGCTGCTCGGGGGTGCCGAGTGCCTCGATCAGGCTGCCCTCGCCGCGGACCGCCTCGGAGATCCGCTTGATCCCGTCGTCGAAGAGCCTGGTCGGCTCGACGGTGTCCGCGAGGGCGTTCATCTCGCCGAACAGGTGCTCGCGCATCCACGGAACGGCGGTGAACTGCACCCGGTGGGTCTCCTCGTGGAGGCAGACCCACAGCCGGAAGTCGGCGGGGTCGGCGCGCAGCTCGCGCTCGACGTGGACGACGTTGGGGGCGACGAGGAGCAGGCGGCCCGACGGCTCGTGGAACGGGTCGAACTGGCCCAGCACCTTGCTCGCCATGAAGCCCAGGAGGAGACCGACCTCGGCGCCGGTGACGCGGGAGCCGACGGCCTGGGAGACACCCGACGGCGCCCCCTTCTTGTCCGTGAGCTTCTCGATGACCGGCGCGAGTACGGCGGAGAAACCGTCGGCGTTGGCCTGGATCCAGCCGGGACGGTCGACGACGAGCACCGGCGCGGTGCGCTCCGCGGCGACCAGGCCGGTGAAGTCGCGGACCAGTCCGGTCGACCGGTCGGCGTCGTTGCGCAGGGTGGCCACGGCGTCCTCGGCCTCCGTCGCGGTCACGACCGGGCCGTCGCCGGCGAGCCGCGAGCCCAGGGAGACCGCGAGGTCCCAGTCGACCATGGAATTCATGTCGCGACCCTACGCGTGCGTGGCAACGCCGTGAGCCGTCACGGCGTACGGGCGGAGCAGTGACAGGCGGCGAGGGCCGCCGCCGCGTCGTCCAGGGCGTCGCGGGCGTAGAGCGTGTTGGGCAGCCGGACCCGGTCGGCCATGAGGGCGAAGACCATCGTGGTGCCGTCCTGGTCGGTGACCGTGCCGGCCAGCGAGCTCACGCCCGTGAGGGTGCCGGTCTTGGCGCGCACCAGCCCCCGGCCGGCCTCGGGGCGCATCGACGAACCGGACCGTCAGCGATCCGGTGAACCCGGCCACCGGAAGCCCGGTCAGGGTGGCGTCGAGCTCGGGGTGGCGCGGCTCGAGGGCCACCCGCAGCACGTCGAGCAGGGTCTCGGGGCCGAGCCGGTTCTCGCGGGACAGGCCGCTCCCGTCGTAGACGCGGGCGTCGTCGACCGCGACGCCCAGCCCGCGCAGCGTGCGGAGCACGGCTGCGGTGCCGGCCTCGAAGCTGCCCTCGCCGGACACCGCGAGCCCGACGTGGCGGGCCAGCACCTCGGCCGCCTCGTTGTCGCTGACGTTGAGCACCCACTCGGCGATCGTGGACAGCGGCGGGCTGGTGACCGCCGCCACCTCGGCCGCACCGTCGGCGACGTGCGCCTCGCCGATCCGGCCGGTGACCCGGATCCCGCGCTTCGCGAGCAGACCGGCGAACTCGCTGGCCGCGGTGGCCGACGGGTCGGCGACCCGGCCGAACCCGGACGCGGCACGACCCTCGTCGAGCCAGAGCGACGTGATCGGCGAGACCACGCCATCGGGCACGTACGCCGGCGGCCAGTGCGGGTTGACCGCCGGGCCGGAGAAGAGGGAGTCGTCGTAGGACAGCGCGACGCGCCGGCGTCCGTCCTGCGTCAGCTGGGCCGCGGTCAGGCGGGCCAGGGTCGCGATGTCGGCGCGGTGGGGCCAGTCGTCGTCGGCGCCGGCGGTCCGGGCGAGGAGCGGGTCGCCGCCCCCGACCAGGACGATCCGCCGGCCGTCGCCGCGCACGACGCGGGTCTGGAAGCGATGGTCGGGCCCGAGGACCTCGAGCGCCGCGGTCGTGGTCAGGAGCTTGGTCGTGGACGCGGGGATCGCCGTACCGGTTCCCGTCGTGTACGCGGCCCGGCCGCGGTCGGCGTCGGCCACCGCGGCGAAGACCCGGCGTCCGAGCTTGCGGTCCGTGAGGAACGGCGCCAGCGCCCGGCTGACGCGGTCCGGGGCCGGGCGGGTGCCGTCGGTGGCCTCGGCGACGACCGGCGGGGCCTCCAGCGCGGGGAGCGTCAGGTCGGGCGGAGGCGCGACCGCCGCGGGTTCGGTGGCGGGGTCGGGCTCGTCGGCGCCGAACCAGCTGTCGGCCAGGTCGAACCGGTACGCCGCACCGGCAGCCGCGAGCAGGACGAGGACCAGCGCCACCGGCGCCCACCGCCAGAACGCACCCGTCCCGTGGCGTCGGTCACGTCTGCCCACCCCTCGCTCCTCTCGGCTGCGCGTTTGGGGCCATTGTGCGGGAGACTAGGCGGGGTGCTCGGACCGGGCCACCGAGACCGGACCCGCAGACGTGACGCGACGTGATGCTCGAGACGAGGGTGGAGGAAGCCGTGCTGGAGTTCGACGTACTGGTCGAGATCCCGAAGGGTGAGCGCAACAAGTACGAGGTGGATCACGAGACCGGGCGGATCCGGCTCGACCGGATGCTGTTCACGTCGACGGCCTACCCGGCCGACTACGGCTACATCGAGAACACCCTGGGCCAGGACAGCGACCCGCTCGACGCGATGGTCATCCTCCAGCAGCCGACGTTCCCGGGCTGCCTGATCGCGTGCCGCGCGATCGGCATGTTCCGGATGACCGACGAGGCCGGCGGCGACGACAAGGTGCTGTGCGTCCCGACCCACGACCCGCGGCTCGAGCACCTGCGCGACATCAACCACGTCTCGAAGTTCGACCGCCTGGAGATCCAGCACTTCTTCGAGGTCTACAAGGACCTCGAGCCCGGCAAGTCCGTCGAGGGCGCCGAGTGGGTCGGCCGTACCGAGGCCGAGGCCGAGGTCCACGCGTCCTTCAAGCGGTTCAAGGACAGCGGCGGCCACTGACCCGCCTGAAGTTCTGGCGGGTCAGCTCAGGAGCTGCGGCGAGCGGAGCATCTCCGGCGGTACGCCGAACGCGTCGACCAGGTCGACCGCGAGCGGGCGGAGCTTGCGGCACAGGCCGTTGATCTCGCGGGTGATCGCCTTGGACCTGGTGGTCGTGAGCCGGCCGTGCTCCATGAACCACGCCCGGTCGGCCTCGATCGTCGACAGCGCGTGCAGGTCGCAGAGCAGGTTGAGCGCGACCTTGAGGTCGGGGTCCTCCACGGTGCCGACCTTGTCGACGAACGCCTCGAGCACCAGCCGCTCGACGTGCGCGCTGGCGGCGCCGACCACGTGGTCCTGGACCCGCGAGAACACCTCGCCCGGGTTCATCTTGTTGTCGATGCCGCGCTTGAGCCGTCGGGCGACTCCGGCCAGCATGTGCTCCTCGCGGAACCGCAGCATCATCAGGTGGTAGTTGGAGTCGAGGAGTCCGGCCTCCTGGTCCCACTCGTCGCCACCGGGGAGTACGTCGCGGATCCGCTCGATCAGCTTGTGGACGTTGGTCTTCTCGATGACCGTGTCCACGGCCAGGCCGGCCACGAACCGGACCATGCCGAACTGGTCCATGTCCTCGAAGTCGCTGGCGTAGTCGGTCAGCAGGCCCTTGGCGACCAGCTGCAGCAGCACGTGGTTGTCGCCCTCGAACGTCGTGAACACGTCGGTGTCGGCCTTGAGCGCGGCGAACCGGTTCTCCGTGAGGTAGCCCGCACCCCCGCATGCCTCGCGGCACTCCTGGATGGTCCGGGTGGCGTGCCAGGTCCCGACCACCTTGGTGCCGGCGGCCCGCGACTCGAGCTCGCGCCGGACGTGCTCGTTGTCCTCGATGCCCGAGAACACCTCGTGCAGCTGCGCCGACACGATCTCCTGGGCGAAGTGCAGCGCATAGGTCCGGGCGATCAGCGGGAACAGCCGGCGCTGGTGGATCCCGTAGTCGAGGAGCAGCTCCTCCGCGTCCTCCGAGGTCGCGTTGAACTGGCGGCGACGGTCGGCGTACCTGGTCGCGACGGTCAGCGCGACCTTGGCGGCGTTGATGCCGGCGCCGCCGACGCACACGCGGCCCTGCACCAGCGCGCCGAGCATCGTGAAGAAGCGGCGGTTGGGGTTGTCGATCGGGGACTCGTAGGCGCCGTCGGCGGTGACGTCGGCGTAGCGGTTGAGGAGGGCGCTGCGCGGCACGCGGAGTCCGTCGAACCAGATCCGGCCGTTGTCGACGCCGTTGAGCCCGAGCTTGCGACCGCAGTCCTCGATGCGTACGCCGGCCACCGGCTCGCCGTCCTCGCGGATCCGCACGACGAACGCGTGCACGCCCTCGGACTTCCCGCCCACCTCGAGCTGGGCGAAGACGACGGCGGCGTGCGCGTGCCTGGCCGCGTTGCCGATGTAGTCCTTGCGTGAGGCGTCGTCGGGCGTGGTGAGCACGAACTCCTCGGCCTCGGCGTCGTACGTCGCGACGGTCCCGAGCGCCTGGACGTTGGAGCCGTGGCCGGTCTCGGTCATCGCGAAGCAGCCCATCAGCCGGCCGGTGACCAGGTCGGCGAGGTAGGCCTCGTGGTGCTCCTGGGTGCCGAGCTGGAGGATCGCGCCGCCGAACAGGCCGAACTGCACGCCGACCTTCACGAGCACCGACAGGTCGCCGAACGCCAGCGTCTCGAACGCCGCGACGGACGCGCCGATGTCGCCCCCGCCGCCGTACTCCTCGGGGAAGCCCATGCCGGTCTGGCCGGTGGCGGCCATCTCGAGCACCAGGTCGCGGACGCGGTCGCGGAAGTCGTCGGTGGACATGCTCTCGGCGTCCTCGAGCACGTCGGCGTACTTGGCGAGGTTGGTCCGCACCAGCTCGCGCACCTCGGAGTAGCGCCCGTCGAGCAGGTCGGTCAGCGCGGGTACGTCGATCGTGGGCTGCTGGTACGCCTCCGCGTCGTCGGCGGCGGGCGACAGGGTGTCCGTGGCCATGGCCGAGAACCTACCCGCGGTATGTCGCGTTCATGCGGCCGCGAGACCGGCATCACGCCGGCCCGACGTACGTCGGGTCAGGGTCGCGCGTAGAAGTTCGGCGGGATCCAGTAGTACATCGACTCCTGGGTCACCGGACGTCCCGTGCGCGGGGCGTGGATCATCTGCCCGCCGCCCACGTAGAGCGCGACGTGGTAGATCGACGACGACGAGCTGGACGAGCCCCAGAACAGCAGGTCACCCGGGCGCAACGAGCCCGGCGAGATCGGCGTGGACTGCTGGTACTGCGCGACCGAGTAGTGCGGCAGGTACTTGCCGCCGGCCCGCCAGGCCCCCATGGTCAGCCCGGAGCAGTCCCAGCTGCTGGGGCCTGCGGCGCCCCAGCGGTAGGGCTCACCGATCTGCGCGCGGGCGAACCCGATCGCGGCGCCGGCGTTGCCGGACGAGGGCGGGCTCGGCGGCGTGGGCGGCGTGGGCGGCGGTCGGGTGTCGACGGGGGGTCGGGCTGCGGGTCGGGGTCCTGCGTCGCGTCGTCCTGGGGAGCCGGGTCGTTCTGCTCCTGGCTCGACTGGTCCGCAGCGGCGTCCTGCTGTGCCTGCTCCTGGGCGGCCTGCTCGGCCGCCTCCTCCGCAGCTGCCTGGGCGGCCGCGGCGGCTGCCTCGGCGGCCTCCTGCTCGAGGGCGGACTGTCGCCGCTCGGCCAGCCGCACGCTGATGTCCTGCAGGCGGGCGAGCTCGCCGATCAGGGCATCCTTCTCGACCGCGATCGCGCTGGCGTCGGCTGCGGCGGCGTCAGCCGCGGCGCTCGCGGCGTCGCGGGCCTCGCGCGCCTTGACCTGGAGCGCCATCGCCTTGTCCTGTGCCTTCTCGGCCTGCTCGCTGGCGACGTCGGCCAGGGTCGACGACGCCCGGAACCCGTCGTACCTCCGGTCCAGCGCGGCCTCGGCGCTCTGCATGGTGGTGACGTCCTCGATCACGTCCTCGATCCCGTCGGCGTTGGCCAGCGAGCCGAGCCCGGTGATCCCCGGTGCGCTCTGGTACGACGACGCGATCGAGTCGGCGTACGCCGATCGCTGGCGCTCGACGTCGGCACGGGCGACCTCGGAGCGGCGCTGCGCCTCCTGGGCCTCGCCGCGGGCCAGCTGCAGCTGGTAGCGGGCGCCGTTCCAGGCCTCGGCGGCCTGCGCGGCCCGCATCGCGGACTCCTGGAGCCGCTGGTTGGCGAGCACCAGGTCGGCCTGCACCGCGGCGACGTTGCGTTCGGCGTCGCGAGCAGCCTGCTGGGCCTGCCTGACCTCTTGCCGGGTCGGGGTCGTCTCATCGGCGGCCGCACTTCCGGCGACCAGTGTGAGAGCGATGGCGGCGGCTATCCCCATGGCGCGTCGCACGGAAAACGTCTCCTCGTGGTTCGTAGTAGTGCCTCGAACGACTTCCCCATCGCTCGAGGCACTCGAAGCACGCTAGTGCTCTCACGTCCCAAAAGGAACAGTTTTCACAATTTTCTCTCCTGTCCCCGGCGTGTCGGCTTGCAAACTACAGGCTTGTAGTTCTAGGGGACGCGGATAGTCCACGACGTTTTCGCGCGCGGGCCAGCGGCAACCGCGACGAAAACGTCGTGGACTATCGGGTGGGGGCGGGGACTAGTCGGCGTCGACGGGAACGGGCGCGGTGGTGCTGTCGTCGGCCTTGGTGTGGGAGGCGAGCCCATGTCGTTCGAACTTCTGACCGCTGACGACGCCTCCGACGTAGAACGCGATCAGGGCGATCAGGATGCCGGCCACGTCGTCGGCGACGTAGTGCCAGCCGAAGTAGAGGGTGGCGAAGACCGTGATCACGAAGTTGGTCCAGAAGATCCAGTGCAGGATCCGCGACTGGATCGTGTACTGCACCATCAGGGCCACCAGGAGCGTGATCGCGCAGTGCAGGCTGGCGAAGCCCGCGACCGACTGCACGGCGCCCTCGACGCCGGCGAGGATCACGCCTTGTCGTTGATAGGTCAGTGACGCCATCAGCTGCGACGTTGGAGTCTCGGCGAGGTCGCGGTAGAGCCAGGAGTACTCGAGACCCGGACCGAGCGTCGGCAGCGCGTAGTACGACGCGGTCCCCAGCGTCCAGGCGATGCACTGCGAGGTGGCGAACCAGTAGCCGTAGGAGATGTTCCGCGACCAGATCAGCCAGGCGGTGAGGGCGAGCGGCACGAGCGGCAGGAACCACAGGTAGATGGCCGACAGCACGTGCGCGGAGAACGTGGTGCCGAGCATGGCGTGCAGCACGTTCCCGGGCTCGTGGCCGAGGAAGAGCGCCGTGTCGACCAGGTGCAGCTCACGGTCGTACGTCACGTCGCCCATCACGAACGGCAGGAACGACTTCAGGTTCCGGTAGCTGACGTAGACGAGGTAGAAGCACACGACGCCCATCACCACGAGGGTCAGCCGCTCGCGGGTCCAGTGCGTGCGCCAGCGCTCGCGGACGATGCCCGGCCACCGCCGCGGATCCATCCGCGCATGCCAGATCAGACGGGGCAGCATGTCGAGCAGGAACGCCCCGAACAGCAGCATCGGCAGCCGCAGCCACGACGGCCCGAGGAAGCCCTCGGGGTCCGCCAGCCTCTTGTCGAGCGACACGGCGGCGATCACCGCCAGCGCACTCATGACAAGGGCCGTCCCGATCAGGACGGCTTGGGCGCGGCGGTACACGAGAGCCAATTCTAGGGGTGGCCGCTCAGCCACCGGATACGACCGCGAGCCGGGTGCCGTCCACGGTGAGCCGCACCACGTCTCCGGGCGCCGTGTGTACGTCGAGGCGCGCGACGGCGTCGACCGGCCCGACGCCGTCGACGTCCACCTCGAGCCGGACCTGCTCGGGGGTGATCCGCGACGAGCGGACGGTTCCTCGCAGTGGCCCGTCGGGCGAGACGCGCAGCGCGGAACGCCGAGTGGCGATCGCGGCCGCGGTCGGCAGCCCGGCCGCCGCGGCCACCAGCGAGGCCGCGCCACCACGCAGCACGTGGGCGTAGCCGAGGAAGAGCGCGGTGTCCGCGTCGACCGGCCGCCGCCACACCTCGTCGATCTGGCCCTGCTGCACGACCCTCCCGGCCCGCATCACCGCCATCCGGTCGGCGACCGTGAACGCCTCCTCGTGGTCGTGGGTGACCATCAGCGCGGTGGTGCCCGCCGCCCGGAGGATGCCGCGCAGCTCGCGGGCGAGGCGCTCGCGCAGTCCCGTGTCGAGCGACGAGAGCGGCTCGTCGAGCAGGAGCAGGCGCGGCTCGACGGCCAGCGATCTGGCCAGGGCGACCCGTTGCCGCTCACCGCCGGACAGCGTGGCGGGCAGGCGGTCGGCGTACCCCTCGAGACCGACCAGCGCCAACAGCTCGGCGACCCGGGTGTCGATGTCGGGGGCCTTGCGCAGCCGCAGGGCGTAGCCGACGTTGCGGGCGACGGTGAGGTGCCCGAAGAGCTGTCCGTCCTGGAACATCAGGGCGAACCCGCGCTTGTGCGTCGGCACCCGAGCGAGGTCGGCGCCGTCCCACGCGATGCTGCCCCGAGTGACCGGCTCCAGCCCGGCGACCGCTCGCAGCAGGGTGGACTTGCCACAGCCGGACGGCCCGAGGACCGCGAGCACCTCGCCGTCCTCGAGGTCGAGCGAGACGTCGACGACGGCGGGCACACCGTCGTAGCTCACGGACACGTCGCGCAGGCCGAGCATCACACCGCCCCCAGGGACGGCACGCGGAGCCGCTCGACCGCCAGCATCACCAGCGCCGTGGTCGCCGCGAGGACGACCGAGGCGGCCAGGGCCGTGCCGTAGTTGAGCTCGCCGGGGCGACCGAGGAGCTGGAAGATCACGACCGGCAGGGTCGGTGCGTCGTCACGGGCGAGGAAGGACGTCGCGCCGAACTCGCCCAGCGACACCGCGAACGCGAACCCGCTCGCGGCCAGCAACGGCTTCCACACCACCGGTACGTCGACCGTGAGCAGGGCGCGCAGCGGCGAGGCACCCAGGGATGCGGCGGCCTGCCGTTGCCGGTCGTCGATGCCGGCGAGGACGGGTACGACGGTGCGCACGACCAGGGGCAGCGCCACCAGCGCCTGGGCGATGGGCACCAGCAGCGGGGAGTCGCGGAAGTCGAGCGGCGGCTGGTCGAGGGCGATCAGGAGGCCGAAGCCCAGGGTCACCGCCGAGACGCCCAGCGGCAGCATGAACAACCCGTCCAGCCCGCCGCGGAGCCGGCGCTCGGCGCGAGACCTCGACCGCCGCGTCACCACGAGCGCGACGAGCAGCCCCATCGACAGGGCCATCCAGGTCGCGTCGACGGCGGTGCGCAACGAGATCAGCAGCGCATCGGTGACCGGCACCAGCAGGACCGTGCTCCCGTCGTCGCTGCCGCCACCGAGCGCACGGTAGTACTCCAGGCTCCACTCGCCGTCGACCCGCAGCGACCCGGTGACGAGGGTGAGGATCGGGAACGCCACGTAGGCCAGGAACAGCCCAGTCATCAGCAGCGCCGGCAGGTCGCCGCGGCCCGGGCGGCGGGGTCGCGGCGCGACCCGCTGGACGCTGGGGTCCGGCACGGTGCGCATCCGCTGGGAGACCAGCAACAGCCCGACCACGACCACGATCTGCAGCAGGGACAGGGCGGACGCGGCCTGGAGGTCGAACAGGCCGGTGGTGAGCAGGTAGATCTCGGTCTCCACGGTCGCGTTGCGTACGCCGCCGAGCGTGAGCACGATCCCGAACGCGGTGGCGCAGAACAGGAAGACGACGCTGGCCGCGGACGCGATCGCGGGCCGCAGGGCGGGCAGGGTGACCGTGCGCAGCACCTGCCACGGGCTGGCCCCGAGCGTCGCCGCGGCCTGGGCCGGCCGCGGGTCGAGCGACTCCCAGGCCGCACCGACCGCGCGGACGACGACGGACACGTTGAAGAAGACCAGGCCGGCGACGACGGCGACGGCGGACTGGTCGAGACCGAGGAACCCCAGCGGCCCGCCTTCGCGGAGCAGCTGCCGGAAGGCCACCCCGACGACCACGGTCGGCAGCACGAACGGCACGAGCAGCGCGGCTCGGACGAAGGTCCGGCCGGGCAGGTCCAGCCGGTGCAGCGCGTACGCCGCGGGCAGGCCGAGCGCGACGGAGAGCGCCGTACCGGCGAAGGCGGACCACAGCGTGAACCACAGCACGCGGTGCGTCCGCGGCCGGGTGAGCACCTCGGCGACCCCGGCCGGGTCGAAGCTGTCGCCCGGCCAGAACCCCTCGGCGATCATCGCCGTCACGGGCAGCACGAAGAAGACGCCGATCACCGCGACCGGCACCAGGGCCAGCGCGGCCAGGGCGAGCAGACGCCGGGTCATGGAGCGCTCACTGGGGTTCTCACTGGGGTTGTCACTGGGTCACGACGTCGCGCCACTCCTCGAGCCAGGCGTCGCGGTTCTCGGCGATCTCGTCGGCGTCCATGACGTACGGCGACGCCGGCTGCTCGGCGAACCTCGCCCAGGCGTCCGGCAGCTCGACGGCGTCGGAGACCGGGAAGACGTACATGCTCGTCGGCAGCGCCGCCTGCACCTCGTCGGAGAGCAGGAACTCGACGAGGGCGGCTCCGCCCTCGGGGTTCTCGGCTCCGGCCAGCACGCCGGCGTACTCGACCTGGGTGAAGCAGGTGTCGAGCAGCGCCGCGGTGGTCGACTCGTCCTCGCCCTTCGGCACGGTGAACGCGGGCGAGGAGTCGTAGGAGACCACGATCGGGCGCGAGCCGTCGGCGCCGCCCTGGGTGAACTCGCCGTAGTAGGCCTCCTCCCAGCCGTCGACCACGAGCGCGCCGTTGTCGAGCAGCCGCTCCCAGTAGTCGGGCCAGTCGTCGCCGTACTCGGCGACGGTCGCGAGCAGGAAGGCCAGCCCCGGCGAGCTCGAGAGCGCGGACTCGGCGACGAACAGGTCGCGGTACGCCGGGTCGGTGAGGTCCTCGAGAGTGGCCGGCGGATCGAGGTCGCGCTCGGCGAACCAGGTCGTGTCGACGTTGACGCAGACGTTGGCGTCGTCGACCGGGAACATGCGCGAGGCGCCGTCGCCCTCGAGCGCGAACTGTTCCGCGCCCGCCGGCAGCGCCACGTCGCTCTCGGCGAAGACATCCTCGTCGAGCGCGCGGGACGCGAAGGTGTTGTCGACGCCGAACGCGACGTCACCGGTGGGGTTGTCGGCCGTCAGCACCAGCTTGGTGGTGAGGGTGCCGGCGTCGCTCGCGCCGCGCACCTCGAGCTGGTAGCCGGACTCCTCCTCGAACGCCCGCACCAGCTTCTTCGGCAGGTGGAAGGACTGGTGGGTGACCAGGGTGACGGTGCCGCCACCGCCGCCCGTCGCCGGCGTGTCGGAGCCGGATCCGCTGTCGTCGTCGGGGCTGCCGGCGGTCAGGCTGCAGCCGGCGAGAAGGCTGACGAGAAGGCTGCGAGAACGATGCCGAGTGCGGGGCGCAGGGCCTGCCCCCCACGGGTGGTGGACGTCATGCTGACTCCCTATCGCCGGTGCTAACCGGATCAGGTTCGGAGGGTCTGCGGACTGTCCGCACTCTCAGCACGCCGTGCGTGCTCCCCTGTCGTTTGACGTCAGCCTACGTCGTCACCGGGTCAACGAGACCACCGCGTCCAGCCGGGCCAGCTTCTGCGGGTTGCGCACCCAGTAGATGCCGGTGACGCGGCCGTCCTCGACCAGCAGCGTGCCGGCGGAGTCGAGCTCGCCGTCGAGCAGGACGCGGACCGCCGGGGTGCCGTTGATCTCGACGAGGTCGGCCTGCATTCCCTCCGGTCGTACGGCGGCCAGCCAGCGGGTCACCTTGTCGCGGCCGAGGATCGGGCGCAGCGCCGCCTGCTTCACGCCACCGCCGTCGCTGATCAGCACCACGTCCGGCGCGAGCACGTCGAGGAGGGTCTGCACGTCGCCGGTGACGGTGGCCTCCAGGAACTTCGCCACCACCTCCTCGTGCTGCGAGCGGGTGGCGTCCTGGTGCGGCCGGCGCTCGTCGACGTGGGCGCGGGCCCGGTGCGCGATCTGGCGCACCGCGGCCGGCGTCTTGTCCACGGCGGCGGCGATCTCGTCGTACCCGAACTCGAAGACCTCGCGCAGCACGAACACCGCCCGCTCGGTCGGGTTCAGCGACTCCAGGACGAGCAGCATGGCCATCGACACGCTGTCCGCGAGCTCGACGTCCTCGGCGACGTCGGGGCTGGTGAGCAGCGGCTCGGGCAGCCAGGGGCCGACGTACGACTCGCGGCGCCGGGCTGCGGCGCGCATCTTGTTCAGGGCGAGCCTCGTCGTGATCCGCACCAGGTAGGCCCGGGGGTCGCGCACGTCCGACCGGTCGGCCTCCGCCCACCGCAGCCAGGTCTCCTGCAGCACGTCCTCGGCGTCGGCGGCCGAGCCGAGCATCTCGTAGGCGACGGTGAAGAGCAGGTTGCGGTGGGCGACGAAGACGTCGGTCGCCTCGCTCACGCCGTTCATGCCTCGGAGCGTACGGCGCTCAGGCCGCTCGACTGGGTTGACGGCTGCGTCGACGGTTGGGCGAGCGGGAGCTCGCACACGTCGGAGTAGCCCTGGCTCTCCAGGCCCATCGCGGAGTTGAAGCGCGAACGCTCGTTCTCGATCGCGATCATCATCGTGAGCTCGACGACCGCGGCGTGGCCGAGGAGCCGGTCGAGGTTGGCCACCATCTCGTCGGTGACGGTGAGCGGGGTGGTGCTCATCGCCTCGGCGTACTCCAGCACCGCGCGCTCGGTGTCGCTGAACACCTCCGACTCGCGCCAGCGCGGCACCTCGCGCACCTTGGCCACGTCGAGGCCCTCCGTGTGGGCGAGGTAGTAGCCGAAGTCGAGGCACCAGCTGCAGCCGATCGTGCCGGCCGAGGCGATCTGTGCGTACATCTTCAGGTGCGGGTCGAGGGCGTCGCACTTCGCGAACGCCTGCTCGAGCTTGAACACCGCCTTCAGTGCCTTCCGGCTGTGCCAGAGCACGTAGAGGTTGTCGGGGATCTCGCCGAAGGTGCGGCGGGCGTAGGTGGTCATCACCTTCCCGTAGGCGCCGGTGATCTCTGCCTTGGGAACGCGGAACGTGCTGGCCATGTCTCCTCCTGGTCTCGTGTTGGCATGAAGACACCGGCCGTCCGCGGTTTGTGACATCTCTACTGTTGGCCCATGTCCCCGAGCCTCCAGCACGAGTTCCTGGCGTGGGCCGTGCCGCGCGTCCGCAAGTCGCGCGACCTCGAGGACGTCGACGTCGAGCGCGCGCGGATCGAGCGGTGGCACGCCACCCTCGACCGGGCCCTGCCGACCCGGCTGGTGCCGCGGTTCGACAAGCGGTTCGCCGTCGAGGTGGACGACTCGACCGACTTCCCGACGTACGTGATCACGCCGCGGGGGTACGCGCCGGAGCGCACGGTGTTCTTCGTGCACGGTGGCGCGTTCATGGCGCCGATCGACCCGTTCCACATCCGGTACGCCGCACGGCTGGCGACGTCGCTGCGGGCGCGGATCGTCATGCCCGACTACCCGCTCGCGCCCGAGCACACGTGGCGCGACTCGTTCGACCCGATGACCGACCTCGCGGAGAGGTGGTGCAAGGAGCCCGGCGGGACTCTTCTGTACGGCGACTCCGCGGGCGGTGGCTACGCGCTGGCGCTCGCGATCGCGCTGCGCGACCGCGGTGGCGCGCAGCCGAACCGGCTGCTGCTCCACTCGCCGTGGGTGGACCTGAGCGCCAGCACCCCCGAGACCGTCCAGGTCGCGGAGGTCGACCCGTGGCTGTTCCTCGGCAAGCTCCACGCGTACGCCGAGTGGTGGGCCGGCTCCCCCGAGGACCTCGACCGGCCCGAGGTGAGCCCGGCGCTGGCCGACCTGGCCGGGCTCCCGCCCGCGCTGATGTTCTGCGGCACCCGTGACCTGCTGGTGCCGGGCTGCCGCCTGCTGGCCAGGCGGGCCGGTGAGGCGGGGTGGCCGCTGACCTACGTCGAGGTGCCCGACCTGATCCACGTCTACCCGCTGCTGCCGTTCGTCCCGGAGGCGCGGAAGGCCTGGCGGCAGACGCTGGGGTTCCTGCGGTGAGGGTCGCCGTCGTCTCGTTCGACGAGCTCGACGCCCGCACGGCGTACGACGTGTGGCGGCTGCGGCAGGACGTGTTCGTGGTCGAGCAGGCGTGCGCCTACCCCGACCTCGACGGGAGGGACCGGGAGCCCGGGGCCCGGCACGTGCTGGTGCACTCCGACGAGGGGGAGCTGATCGGCTATGCCCGGGTCCTCGACGACCTCGACCTGTGGCGGATCGGCCGGGTCGTGGTGGCCCCGTCGATGCGCGGACAGGGTCTGGCCGAGGGCCTGATGAAGCGGGCGCTGGTCGAGTGCCGCACCCGCGACGTGGTGCTCGACGCCCAGGCGCCGCTGGCGTCCTGGTACGAGTCGTTCGGGTTCGTGGCCACCGGCCCGGAGTTCCTGGAGGACGGGATCCCGCACGTGCCGATGCGGCGTCCTGCGCAATTCCCTGGTTGACCAGGGAATTGCGCACATGACTCGGGAAACTTCCCGAGCCAAGTGCATGAAACCCGTGCTCAGTCGCGCGGATCGGACCCGCACTCGAGACTGGCGCGTCCGGCTCCCGGCCGACGCAGACGTCCCGGAGCCGCGCGCGGTACCGGTAGGTCCGGCCGCCCTGGCCGAGCGCCACGAGGGACCCGGTTGCGGAGATGCAGCCAGTGGCGCCGACGAGGAGCGGCGGCTGCCCGCTCGGGTCCTCCCCGGTCGCGCGCCACACCTGGCCGTCCTGTCGCGCGACGATCCGGTACGAGAGCGCCGTCGACCCCGGGTCCGCGTGGTCGGTGACGATCGCCAAGCACAGGTCGCCCTCCGGCGACCGGCTCGCGCTCAGGTCCCGGTCGAGAAGCGGGGCCCCCTTCTTGACCTCGCGGAGCTGGGCGCGATCGATCTCCTCGTCATCAAGGCTGACGGTGCAGTACTCCGTCGCCGCTTCCTGCCCGGCCGGCGGCGCGTCGTCGGCATCCGAGGTGCAGGCTGGGAGAAGCAGCAGCGAGGCGGCCACCGCCGTCGCCGGCCTGAGCGCTGGCACGGCACGAGTGTAGTTCCAGCCCGTGGTCAGTCCCGGCCGCCGACGCCATCGACCGCCGCGAACACCAGCACGCCCTCGTCACCCACCTCGACGCTCGCCGCTCCCCGCGCCACCAGCAGCTCGAGGTGCGCCTTGGTCTCCATCGACGCCATGCCCCGGTTGAACACGTCGAGGTCGTCGTAGGCACGCTGGTGCCGGGTCCACGGCAGCTGACGGGCGACGTCCTGGCTGGTCGCCGGGCCGGAGGACAAGGCTCCCAGTGACAAAGCCAGCCGGTCCTCGTGATGTGCGAGCAGCTCGTCGACGCGGGTGTGCGAGGACGGCGCGAGCGGGCCGTGGGCGGGCAGGATCCGCAGGTCGGGCAGGGATCGGACCTTGGCCAGCGACGCCATGAAGTCGGCGAGCGGATGAGCTGCCGGCGGCATCGTGAACCCGATGGACGGGGTGATCGTCGGCAGCACGTGGTCGCCGGCGAAGAGCAGCCCGTCGGCCCGGTCGGCGTACACGTAGTGCCCGGGCGTGTGCCCCGGCGTGTGTACGGCGTCGATCGTGCGCGCCCCGACCGCGATCTCGAGGTCGCCGTCCAGCCACGTGTCCGGATAGGCCCACCAGGCCGGGTCGGGCATCTCGCGACGCTCGTCGTCGCGCACCCACTCCTCGGCCACGTCGGCCGCGCCGGCGGTCAGGAGCGCCCGGACGAACGGGTTCTCGGCGAGGTTCTCGAGATCGTTGAGCAGGTCGAGACCCGGCTCCTCGCCCCTGCCGAGCGCGACGTCGACGCCGAGCTCCTTCCCGAGCACGGCGGCCATCGTGTAGTGGTCGCGGTGGATGTGGGTGACCAGGAACCGACGGATGTCGCCGAACCCGTAGCCCACGTCGCGCAGGCACTTCTCCAGCAGCTCGCGTGCGACCTCGATCGCCCAGCCACCGTCGATCAGGGTGAGCCCGTCGTCGGTCTCGATCGCGTAGACGTTGACCGCCTTCAGCCCGTCCATGGGCAGCGGCAGCGGGATCCGGTGGATGCCGGGCGCCACCGGCCAGGCACCCTCGGCGCTCCAGTGCTCGCCGGAGTCGGGAGAGATCGCGTGGGCGGTGTCGCTGGTCGGGCTCACCTGCGCGAGCCTAGGGCGACACGTCGGGCAGGTTGAGGTCGAGGTTGGGTTCCTGGATCCCGCCGTCGACCTCGAGCATCTTGCCGGTGACGTACTGCCCGGCCCGCGAGCTCAGGTACACCGCGGCGGCCGCGATGTCCTCGGCCTCGCCGACCCGACCGAGCGGGGTCTTGTCCTCCATCTGCTGCTTCATCTCCGGTACGCCGGCGACGAACTCGAGCGCGCTGGTCATCACCGAGCCCACGAAGATGCCGTTGACCCGGATCCGGGGCGCGAGGTCGCGGGCGGCCAGCCTTGCCCAGTGCGCCAGCGCGGCCTTGGCCGTGCCGTAGGCGAGGTACCCGCGGCCCGATGCGCGCCCCATCATCGAGCTGATGTTCACGATCGACTTCTGGGCGTCGTCGGCCGGGTCCGGACCCTTCAGCATCAGGGGTACGGCGGCCAGGCTCAGGGCGTGCGCGGTGCTGACGTTGAAGTGGAAGGCGTCCTCGAGGTAGGCGACGTCGGTGTCCAGGAACGCGTTCGGGATGGTGCCACCGACGTTGTTGACCACGGTGTCGAGCCGCCCGAACTCGTCGTACGCCGCCCCGGCCAGGCCGGCGACCGCGTCGGTGTCGCTCAGGTCGGCCGGGACCACGAGGGCGCGTCGTCCCGCGCCACGGATCCGCTCGGCGACCTGCTCGAGCTGGTCGGCGGTGCGCGAGGAGATGACGACGTCGGCGCCCGCCTCGGCCAGCGCGACGGCCGTCGCCGCGCCGATCCCGCGGCCGGCGCCGGTGACGACGGCGACGTGGTCGGTCAGGGTGAACCGGTCGAGGATCGTCACGAGGACACCAGCCCCCGCCCGGTCACGAGGGGCAGGTCGAGCGCGGTGACCAGGCCACCGCGTGCGGCCACGACGGCCGGCACGGCGTTCACCAGCCGCTGGGCGGTGACGATCATCCCCGAGACGTTGTGGTCGCCATGCTCCCCGTGGTGGCTGAACTCCAGGTCCATCATCGGCTCGCCGGTCACGACGATCCGGTAGCAGCCGTCACCCTTCGTCGGCTTCGGCCACTCCGGAGCCTGCTCGGGCGACGTACGCGTGCAGTGCTCGAGGACCACCCGGGGCACGCCGTCGACCTTGCCGATCACCTGGAACCGGACGGCCGCCATCGTGCCCTCGGCGATGTCGACGGAGACGGTCTCGATGTCGCGGTCGGCGGGCCGTCGGTCGACCTCCTCGGTCAGCGGCTCGTCGAGGGTGATCCCGAGGCCGGCGGCGAGCTGGCGGACGACGCTCCCCCAGGCCATGGTGAGGATGCCCGGCTCCCAGAGCATCGGCCGCTCCTCCAGCGGCTTGCCGAAGCCGAAGATCTCGCGCATCACCACGGGCTGGTAGTACGTCGAGTAGTCGGCCAGCTCCTGGACCCGCACCTCGTCGATCCGCTGCGACAGGCTGGTCAGCGACAGCGGAAGTACGTCGTTGGCGAAGCCGGGGTCGATGCCGTTGACGTGCAGGCTGGCGCCCGTGCGCGCACCGGCGGAGGCCAGGCGTTCGAGCATGTCGTCGGGGAGGATCTTCTCCGGCCACTGCAGGAGCACCGGCCCGCTGGAGACCACGTTCACGCCGGCCTCGACGAAACCGAAGAGGTCCTCGATGCACTCGAAGACCCGGTCGTCCGCCATCGCCGTGTGCACGATCGCGTCCGGCGCCAGGGCGAGCAGGGCATCCCGGTCGGTGGTGGCGGCGACGCCGAGGTCGCGGCCGAGCTCGGCCAGCTGCCCGGCGTCCTTGCCGGCCTTGTCGGGGTTGGACACCCAGACGCCCACGAGCTCGAGGTCGGGGTGGGCGTCGATGCCCGCGATGGCGTGCCGACCGACGGTGCCGGTCGACCATGCCACGACGCGCAGCGGCTTGCGTACATCGGTCGGGCTGGTCATGCGGGTCAATCTAGAACATGTTCTAACTTTGCGGTAGGTACTCGCCGGTCGCGACCGGGCACCGGGTGCCGGAGTAGATCGTCGGCATGCAGCGGTTGCAGTGGATGCAGACCCCGCCGACCTGACGCTCCGACTCCAGCCGGTGCACCAGGTCGGGCTGGCGCAGCAGCGCCCGCCCCATCGCCACGAAGTCGAAGCCCCGCTCCATCGCCCGCTCCATGGTGTGGCGCCGGTTGATCCCCCCGAGCAGCATCAGCGGGATCGACAGCGCGTCACGGAACCGCGCCGCCCGGTCCCAGAAGTACGCCTCCTCGAACGGGTACTCCTTGAGGAACCGCTTGCCCCCCAGCCGCATCCCGAGCCGCACCGGCAGCGGCATGGCCGCGGCGAACTCGCGCACCGGTGCCTCGCCGCGGAAGAGGTACATCGGGTTCATCAGCGAGCTTCCGCCGCTCAGCTGCAGGGCGTCCAGGGTGCCGTCGGACTCCAGCAGGCGCGCGAAGTCCAGCGCCTCCTCGCCCTTGAGCCCCCCGCGGAACCCGTCGTCCAGGCTCACCTTCGCGGTGACCGCCACCTCGCGCCCGACCTCGTCGCGTACGGCGCGCGCGACCTGGCGCGCGAGGCGGGCACGGTTCTCCAGCGACCCGGCCCAGCGGTCCTGTGCGACGGTTGAGCGCCGGCGCCAGGAAGCTGGAGAGCAGGTAGCTGTGCGCCATGTGCAGCTCGAGCACGTCGAACCCCGCGCGGACCAGCGTGCGTGCCGCGCCGACGTACGCCGTGGTGACGCGGGTGAGGTCCTGCTCGGTCGCGGCGCGGATCATCTGCATCGAGAGCGGGCTCGGCATCCGGCTGGCGCTGATGGCGTGCACACCGTTGGAGCGGCCGTTGGCGACCGGCCCGGCGTGGCCCACCTGGCCGGCGACCGCGGCGCCGGTCTCGTGGACCGCGTCGGTCAGCCTGCCGCAGCCCGGCGAGGGTGTCCTCCCCGACCACGATCTGCTCGGCGTGCGTGCGCCCCTCGGGGGCGACCGCGAGGTAGGCGACCGTCGTGAGGCCGACGCCGCCGGTCGTGACGGCGAGGTGGTAGTCGATCAGCTCGGGCGTGACCTGGCCGTCCGGCGTGCGGCCCTCGAACGTGGCCGCCTTGACCACCCGGTTCCGCAGCCGGACCGGGCCGAGCGTGGCCGGGGCGAAGACGTCGGGCGGCGCCATGGCCGAACTGTAACCTGTTCCAGTTCGTGGGCGACCCGCGCCTCGGATGGCAAAAGGTCCGAGACTAGGGCGCGTGAGCGAGTTTCTGAGGCGTGAGGGCTGGTTCCTCGCGTCCGCGCTCGCCCTTCTCTTCGTCCTGGTCGCCGACCTCGCCACGCCCGAGAGCAGCATCGCGGCGGCCTGCGCGATCGCGCCGTACCTGGCCAGCGCCACGTGCTCCAGCCTGCGCACCGCGTTCGATCGCGATCGCCGCGCTCGCGGTGGGCCTGTTCCTGGTGTGGGACAACGACCAGGACGCGCTCTCCAACGGCATCCGGATCGGCGTGCTGGTGGTCACCACCGGGCTGGCGCCGACGGTTGCCCGGTTGCGCGAGGACCGCGAGCGCAGGATCCACGACCTGACCCGCGTGGCACGCGTGGCCCAGGACGCGGTGCTCACACCGATCCCGCCGACGTCGGGAGCGCTCCGCCTCGCGTCGGCGTACGAGTCGGCGAGCCGTGAGGCGCTGATCGGAGGCGACCTGTTCGCGGTCGTGTCGACCGGACGTGAGACCCGGCTGCTGGTCGGGGACGTCCGCGGCAAGGGGCTCGACGCCGTCAAGACCGCGGCGACGGTGCTCGCCCTGTTCCGGGAGTCGGCGACCCAGGCGGCGACGCTGCGCGAGCTGGCCGCGCACTGCGACGGGAGGCTTCAGCCACACCTGGGCCCGGAGGACTTCGTGACCGCGATGTTCGCCGCCATCGACGAGGACGGCCGGGTCGAGCTGGTCAGCCATGGCCACCCGGCGCCGGTGCTCACGAAGGGTCCGACGGTCACGGCCCTCGACATCCCCGAGCCCGCCGGGCCGCTCGGGCTCGGGCTGCACACCGACGAACCACTGCCGCTCCGGCTGCAGCTCGATCCCGGCGACCGCCTGCTGTTCTTCACCGACGGGCTGGCGGAGGCCCGCGACCGCGACGGCAACTTCCTTGACCTGCGCGAGCTCGTCATGGACGTGGGCTCCGGTGCCTTCGACGATGCCCTGCCGGGCGTGCTGGCGCGGCTGCACACCGCCGCCGACCACATCGACGACGACCTCGCCCTGCTGCTGGTCGAGTACGGCGCCCCCGGAGGCGCCGAGCCGGCCGTGACCAGCGGTACGTTCACCTCCGTGGCGAGCGGAGCGTGAGGCGTCACTCGATCCGCACGCCGCGCAGGACGTAGGGCAACACGAGCACACCGGACCCGGACGCGCCGATCCCCTGCCGCAACCGGCTCATCTCCTCGTCGTCGACCTGGTCGACGAGGATCTCCACCACCTCGCCGGCGGCGAAGACCGGATCCCCGCCCGAGGCACCGTTCAGCAGCTCGGAGGTGAGGACCGGGTGGTGATGCAGGGTGCGCATGACCCAGCCGGCCAGCCCGAGCAGCGCGTCGGCGTCGGCGTTCGAGACGAGCACCACGGCGTGCACGTCGACCGGGAGCACCGAGCCCCGCGGTTCCGGGCCGGCAGCGCTGACCCGGACCCGGTGGACGAGGAACTCGAGATCGTCGCCGGAGAACCCGGCCGTCCCGACGGACTCCTCGAGCAGCCGGGTGACGGCGGCACTCGCCGACGCGATCGCGCGGTAGGTCGCCATTCGACGGAACGTACTCCCGCAGCGCCTCCCACCGCGAGAGGATGCTCCCCATGACCGCACCCGTGGCCGCCGTCGGCGACACCGCCGAGATGACCCGCGAGGTCACGGCCGCCGACATCGAGAAGTTCACCGAGATCAGCGGCGACCGCAACCCGCTGCACTACGACGAGGAGGCCGCGGGTGCCTCCCGCTTCGGCGAGATCGTCGTCCAGGGCGGCGTGACCAGCGCGATCCTGAACGCTGTCGTCGCCGAGAAGCTGCCGGGGCCGGGCACGGTCTTCCTCAACGTGAGCTGGGACTTCAAGGCGCCGGTCCGGCCCGGCGACACGATCACGGGCCGGGTCGAGGTCACCGCCGCCCGTGACGACAAGCCGATCGCGACCCTGAAGACCCAGGTGGTCCGCGGGGACGGGACCGTCGTCCTCGACGGTACGGCGGTGACCTACACGATGGACCTCCGCTAGCGGCCTACTGCCAGACGGCGACGATCACACCGACGACCAGCAGCTTCGCCAGCCAGTCGCCGGCGTGCACGGCGGCCCGGCCGATCGGCACCCGTTCGTGGAACACGGCACCGGCCCACAGCACGGCCGGGAACCCGACCCACAGCACCAGTCCGAGGACGAGGCCACCGGCGGCGGTCGTGATGTCGGCGTACGCCGCGAGTCCGGCGACCACGGCCGCCAGCACCAGCCCGCGCGCCAGCTCGACGAGCGGGACCTGCCAGCCCGGCCGGGCGTCGTCGACCGGCGCCAGGTGCGAGCCCAGCACGCCGTAGTAGACGCCGCCGATCACGAGCACCACGACACCCGCGACGAGGACGGCGAGGACGTTGACCTCAGGCATCGGTCCTCCTCCCCTCGGCGTACGCCTTCAGGGCGACGAGTCGCTCGCGCCACGCCACCTTGGTCGCGTCGGCGACGTCGGCGGCGGCCAACCGGGCATGCCGGACGGTGACCGTCGTCTTGTCGTCGCCCTTCTCGTCGAAGTACACGTGCACGCGGCTGCCGTCGTCCGCCCAGTCGAAGTGGGCGGCCTTCGGCGCGGTTGCCGTGCGGGCGCGCAGGGGCGCTTCCGGCAGCCATGCCGCCCGCGACGTCTCGTCGGTGAACGCGTCGAACACGGTGGCTGCCGGCGCCGCCATCGTCCGGGAGACATTCACGGTGAACCCGTCGTCGTGCTCGCCGGCGAGCTTGCCCTGGCGGGTGCGTTCGTAGCTCTTGGTCACCGCCTGCGCGTTCCACGCCAGCGGGTCGACGCCGAGCTCGGCCGCCACCCTGCGAGCGATGTCGCGGTGCGACATCTCGAGGGCGCCCCAGTCGTCGAGCAGGTCGAACCACTGCTCCCAGCCGCGGCCGGTGCGCTCACGGATCTTGTCGTCGGACGTGGCGAACCACGCGGTGCCACCGTCCTCGGCCGGGGTGTCGGCCCGCAGCAGTACGGCGCGTGCTGCCGTGTAGCTCTCGCCCGTCTTCTCCATGCGGCTGCGAACCAGCCGCTTGAAGGATCGTTGCCTGGTCATCGTGTTCCTCTCGAGGCGAGCCCGCCGCCACTCACGCTCGCGACGTCCCCGCCGGAAAGGACAACACTGACCGGCGCCCCGAGGGCTGGAGCCCCCTTTGCCCCCACTCTGCCGGTGGCGTGAGCACCGGAACCGGGGGTTGGGCGCGGGACGGCGCCCTTCGTCTTGCAGGGTACGCCGGAACAGACCGGCTCAGGCCGGCGTACTCATCGCGTGGGCGCGGAAATGTCCAGATCGCCCTTGCGGAGGCGGAAGACCTGCAGGGTGAGGTCGTAGTACTTGTCGGTCTCGCCGACCCACTCCATCCCGACCCTGCGGGCGGTCGCGACGCCGCGTTCGTTGCGCGGACGCACGACTGCGAACACCTCGTCCTCGCCGTGGTCGAACGCGAAGTGGGCCAGGGCGTGGCCGGCCTCGGTGGCGTACCCGTGGCCCCAGGCGGCCGGGGCGAGCTGCCAGGCGATCTCGAGGTCGTCTCCCTCGGGCGGCAGCGGTCGGATCGAGCCGGCACCGATCAGCTCGCCGGCCGTGGTGTCCTCGATGACCCAACGGCCGGTGGGCCGACCTTCGGCGCCGGCGTCCATGCCCCAGGCCTGGATGACGTCGCGCATGGCGTCGATGTCGGGCACCCGGCTCATCGCCGGCGCGAGCCATCGGGCGACGTCCTCGCTGCCGAAGACGTCGAGGGCGGCCTGGGCGTCCGACTCGTGCCAGGGGCGGAGCCGCAGCCGCGGCGTGGTGATCGTGCGTCCGGTGACGTGGACGGTGTGGGCGTATTCCGTCATGAACACTGAGCGCACCGGGGAGCCGGTTTGTTCCGTACCGTGCTTGCCATGAGCGAACCGCGGGCGGTCGAGACCTGGCTGATCGACATGGACGGGGTGCTGGTGCACGAGGAGGTGCCGATCGCCGGGGCCAAGGAGTTCGTCGAGGCCCTGAAGTCGTCCGGGCTCGGCTTCCTGATCCTCACCAACAACTCGATCTTCACGCCGCGCGACCTGCGGGCCCGGCTGCTGGGCAGCGGCATCGACATCCCCGAGGCACGGATCTGGACGTCCGCCCTCGCCACCGCCAGCTTCCTCGCCGACCAGCGGCCGCACGGCACGGCGTACGTCGTGGGCGAGGCGGGGCTGACCACCGCCATGCACGACGTCGGCTACGTGATGACCGACCGCGACCCCGACTACGTCGTGCTCGGCGAGACCCGCACCTACTCGTTCGAGGCGATCACCCGCGCGATCCGGCTGGTCGAGGGCGGCGCCCGGTTCATCGCGACCAACCCCGACCCGAGCGGCCCGAGCCACCAGGGCACGCTGCCGGCCACCGGGTCGGTGGCCGCGCTCATCAGCACCGCGACCGGGCGGCGCCCGTACTTCGTCGGCAAGCCCAACCCGCTGATGATGCGCAGCGCCCTCAACCAGCTCGACGCCCACTCCGAGACCACGGTCATGGTCGGTGACCGGATGGACACCGACATCGTCAGCGGCCTCGAGGCGGGCCTGCGCACGATCCTCGTCACCAGCGGGTCGACCAGGCCGGAGCTGGTCGAGACGTTCCCCTACCGCCCGACCTTCGTCCACGACTCCGTCGCGGACCTCGTCGACCTGGTCGGCGAGGAGCTCTGACGGGTCATCTCGGAAGCGCCCCCACGAGGTCGCGGCGCAGCACCCGGCCCGCGGCGACCATCCGGAGGAGCACGGCGCAGGTGATCGCCTGCCCGGCCATCAGCCCGATCAGCACCAGCACCTGCGCGGCGCCGGCCTCGAGCGGCGTACCGCCGCCCAGGAGGACGCCGACGAACGCACCGGGCAGGGTGACCAGGCCGACGGTGCGGGTCTGGTCGAGCCCGGGGACCAGCGCCTCACGCGCCGTGGGCTGGGTGACGAGGAAGGACGCGTCGTGGGCCCGGAACCCCAGGGCGAGCGCGGCCTCGTAGGCGCCGCGCTGGGCGTTCAGCTCGTCGCAGGCGCGACGACCGGTGAGGCTGGCCGCCGTCATCATGCCGCCGATCACGATGCCCGCGATCGGGATGATCCCGGCGCCGTTGAACGGGACCACGCCGGAGCCCAGGCTGAGCACCAGCACCGGGACGACGCCCGCCGCGACGGCGGCCCCGATCCAGGGCACCTGACGGGGCACGACGTCGATCCGGCGGGCCGAGGTGCCGGTGGCCACGACGTACATGAGCAGCACGAAGAGCAGCGACCACCAGACGGACTCCAGGGCGGCGGCGATCACCGAGGAGACGATCGCCAGCTGGACGACGGCGCGGGCTGCCGCGGTGACATGGTCCCGCTCGACCCCGAGCGATCCCACCACGGAGGCGGCGACGGCCAGGGCGACCAGGAGGACGAGGACGACGGCGAGCCGCCAGTCCGGTGACGGCGCGGCCGTGACGAGGGTCAGCACAGGCCGAGACTGCCAGAGCCGGGTCCGACGTGGCGCTCAGATCCACCCCATCTGCCGGGCATGGCCGAGGGGCTATCCGGGCGCCGGCGTGGCCGTGGCGATCAGGTGCGGGCTGAGGCCCAGCAGCTCGGGCACCCGTTCGACGGCCCGTGCGGCGTCGAGGACCACGTTCCAGGCGGTGGGGTCGACGGCCCGGGACTGCAGGTCGGGCCCGGCCAACGGCAGACCCTCGACACCGACGAGGTCATCGAGCCGGAGGCCGGCTTCGGACACCTCGTCAGCCAGGTCGCCCGGCCGGTGGGTGTAGCCGACGAATCCGTCGGGAACGACCGGCGGGAGGTTTCCGGTGCGTTCGACCTCGGGCAGGAGCGACGGGAACTCGGGGGTGCGCTCGTACAGCCGTTCCTGGAGGACTCCGTCGAGGCGCGGCGCCCATCGTGAGATCGCTGCGATGAAGACCGGACCGCCGGCGCGGACGATCCGACGGGCTTCGTGCAGAGCCTGGATCCGGTCATCGCGCTCGGGCAGGTGGTAGAGCGGACCCAGGAACAGGACCGCGTCGACCGATGAGTCGGGGAGGTCGAGGTGGCGAGCATCGCCGGTCGCGGTCTGGATCGACGGGTTGCCGAGCTCCCGGAGCTGGTCGACGTGGAGATCCATCAGGTCCCGGTGGTGCACCGTGTACCCGAGCTCGGCGAGCCACAACGCGTAGCGACCGGGTCCACCACCGATGTCGGCGACGGCCGCTGGTGCGGATGGCATTCGCCGTTGGAGGATCTCGATGGTCCGCTCGTACTCCAGGGCGCCCTTGGGACCGATCAGCCGATCGCGCTCCTTGCCCTGCCTGTAGTACGCCCTCATCTGGGCATCGTCACTGACCACGAGACCGAGCCTGCCCGACACTGCCGACGACATCACTCAATCTGGCCCTCCAGCGCGTCGAGGACGGGAGTGCTGGCAGGATTCCGGTTCGGGGAGTCGAGGGGGCGGTGTGGGCTGGCAGGACCTGGTCGGACTGCTGGCCGGGTTCGTGCTCGCCGCCGTGACCACCCCGGTCGGGGTGTCCGGCGCGGTGTTCCTGCTTCCGCTTCAGCTCTCGGTGCTGCATGTGCCGAGCCCACGGGTCACGCCGACGAACCTGATGTTCAACGTCATCTCCGGGCCGGGCGGGTTGGTCCGCTACCGGCGCCGCGGTCAGTTCGACCGGGCCCTTGCCCTCCAGCTCGTGTCCGGGTCGGTGCCGGGCGTCGTTCTCGGCGCGGTCATCCGGGTCTACGTCGCGGCCGACCCGGACGTGTTCCGGCTGCTGGCGGCCGGCGTACTCGGTCCGGTCGGCCTGTTCATCCTCCGCCGGCCCGCACCGGGCTCGCTGTCGCGGCGGCTCTCACCGCGCACGGTGCGGCTGCTCGCGTTCGTGGTCGGCGTCGTCGGCGGCATCTACGGCATCGGTGGCGGGTCGGTGCTCGGACCCATCCTGGTCGGGACCGGGATGGCGATCGGCGTCGTCGCGCCTGCTGCGCTGGCCTCCACCTGGATCACCTCGATGGTGGGCGTGGCCACCTACGCGGTCATCTCCCTGGACGCGCCGGGGCCGGTCTCGCCCGACTGGTCGCTGGGCATCGCCACCGGCCTCGGCGGGCTGGCGGGCGGCTGGGTCGGTGCCTCCCTCCAGCCGCGCATCCCCGAACGCGCCTTGCGGACGTTCCTCGGAGTGTTGGCGCTCGCCCTTGCGGTCCTCTACCTGGCTCAGGTCGTCACCTGATCGCCCCGGGCCGTGAAGCCGGTTGCCCGCGGGTCGGGAATGACCGCATGCTGCTCCGGATGACCGAACCAGAGGTGGCCGCGACCTCCGCTTCGCCCGGCTCTCGGCTCCCCGGTCCGCAGCTGCGGCGGGTGGTCGCGGTGCTGTGCGCCACCGAGATCACCTCGTGGGGCGTGCTGTTCTACGCGTTCCCGGTCCTGGTCACCTCCATCAGCGCCGAGGAGGGCTGGCCGGTGACCCGGCTGGTGGCTGCGTTCACGGTCGCCCAGCTCATCGCCGCTGTTGCCGGGGTATGGGTGGGCCGCCGCATCGACAGCCACGGTCCGCGGTCGGTGATGACGGCCGGGTCGCTGGTCGGTGTCATCGCCGCAGCCGCGGTCGCAGTCGCCCCGAGCCTGCCGGCGTTCTTCGCCGCCTGGGTGCTCGCCGGCTTCGCGATGTCGGCCACCCTCTACGCACCCGCGTTCTCCGCCGTCACCGGCTGGGCCGGCGGAGATGCGGCGGCCCGGGTCCGGGCGTTGACCGCTGTCACCCTGGTCGCGGGGTTCGCCTCGACCGTGTTCGCGCCGCTGTCCGCGGTCCTGCTCGGCCAGCTCGGCTGGCGGACCACCTACCTGGTCCTGGCCGCCGTCCTGGTCGCGACCGTCCCGGCGCACCTGTTCGGCCTGGCCGCACCCTGGACGCCGCTCACCCACACGGCGCCAGGGCTCGACGGAGGCGACCGGCGGCCCGCGGCGCCGGTGTCGTGGCGCTCCGGCGACTTCCTGGTCGTGACGGCCGGGCTCGCGCTGGCCGGGTTCGCGGTGTTCGCCAGCGTCATCAACCTGGTCCCGATGCTCGTCCAGGAGGGCCTCTCGACCACCCAGGCCGCGGTGGTTCTCGGCGTCGGCGGCGCGGGCCAGGTCGCGGGCCGGCTGGTGTACGCGCCGTTGCTGGCGCCCCGGGCGCTGCGCACCCGCGCGGTGGTCACGCTGGTCGGCGTCGCGGCGACCATCGCGGCGCTGGCGATGGTGCACACGCCGCTGGTCGCGGTGCTGGCGCTGTCGTTCGTGGCCGGGTCTGCCCGCGGCATCTTCACCCTCATCCAGGCCACCGGCGTCGCCGACCGCTGGGGCCTGGCCGGGCTCGGGGCGCGCAACGGCATCGTGTCCGGGGCGGTCATGGCCACCACGGCCTCCGCGCCGTGGGTGGGGGCCGCGCTCGCGGCGGCATTGGGGTCGTACGCGACCGCGTTCTGGGTGCTCGCCGGCTGCGCGGTGGTCGGGGCTGGACTGGTCGGCGCCGCCGACACCCGCCGCGCCGTCAGTGGCGGGGCCTGAGCTCGATCGCCACCGGCACGCCCGCCGACTCCGGGACGCAGCAGGTCAGGTCCGCCCGGCACGCCTGCGGCGGCGACTCGGCCTCCAGGGCGGCGCGCACCGTGTCGAGCTGGGCCGAGAACTGCTGAAGCTCGGCCACCCGCTCGGCGATCTCGGCCTGCTTCTCCTCGACCAGGCCGACGACCCGGTCCTGGGCGGCGCTGCAGTTCGTACCCGCCCAGACCGGGAGGAGTGCGGTGATCTGCTCGCAGCTCAGACCCATCCGCCGGGCCCGGGTGATGAAGAGCAGCCGGCCCGCCTCGTCCTCGCCGTAGTCGCGGTAGCCCGACGCGGTACGGGCCGGGTGGGCCATCAGGCCGACCCGCTCGTAGTAGCGCACCGTCGAAGCCGGGACTCCGGCGGACTCGGCGAGCTCGGAGATCCGCACCCGCCCACGGTAGACCTTGCACCCGGGTGCAAGGTCAACAGCAAGCAGCAGGGACTGGGTCGCGGTCTGGGCCAGGGCTTGACCTTGCACCCGAGTTCAACTCCTACGTTCGGCGCAACGACCGACAACCCGCCGGTCCCCGAACCCAGGAGCACCTGATGGGCACGTTCACCCGAGACAACACCGAGCTGGCCGTCGACGTCGACGGAGCCGGCCAGCAGCACCGCGCCCAGGCGGGCGGGATGACCATCGCCCTCGAGCGGTGGAACGCCGGACTCGACACCGCCGAGTGGTTCGCCGACCTGCCCGGCGGCGCCTGCCAGGAGCCGCACTGGGGCTACTGCCTCAAGGGCCAGGTGACGATGCGGTACACCGACGGCCAGACCGAGGTCATCTCGGCCGGGGACGCCTACTACATCCGGCCCGGCCACAACGCCCACCTCGACGAGGACACCGAGTTCGTCGAGTTCACCGCCGCCGACCAGACCCCCGGCATCAACACCGTCGAGCTGGAGGCCAGCGGTCACCGATGAGTCCAGACGAGCCCTGACCAGCGGGGGTACGGGCGGAAGGCTCAGCGGTCTGCTCCCGGAACGAGGATGGGAACGCCTCCTCGTTCCGTGAGCTGCTGCGCGAGGGACTCCGAGGTCTCCCCCGGCTGGCCGGGACCGGCGAGGAACTCGTCGAGGACGGCCATGTCGGAGGCGCCGAGACCCTCGGTGGTCCACACGATCTGCTCGCCCGCGGGGTCGTCCTGGGTGTCGACCTCGTAGGACAGGAACGGGCAGCAGGCGGCTTCCCGGCGTACCAGGTCGAGCACCCACTCCTGGACACCGGGCCGACCAGCCAGCCGGAACGTCGTCGAGGAGTCCGTGGACTCGCGGGCGACGAGGGCGTGGTCGAAGAGGCGCCGGTACTCGGCCATCCGCTCGGCGAGGGTGTCCTCGGCGGCGGTCATGTCGCAGGCGACTGGGGCATCGTGTTGGGCGGTGATGGACAGCAGTTTGGTCATGAGCCTGACGGTAGAGTCTGGACCATGGTCCAGAGTCAAGCCAGAGTCAGAGGCGGCGTGATGTCTGAGGGGCGCATGCGCATCGGAGCGTTCGCCGAGGCGGCCGGGGTGTCGGTGGACGCGGTCCGGTTCTATGAGCGCCGCGGCGTCCTGCTGCCGGCGCCGCGGACCGCCGGCGGGTACCGGACCTTCGACCAGGGCGACCTGGACCGGGTGCTGCTGGCCCGCCAGCTGCAGACCCTCGGCCTGCGGGTCGAGGAGGTCGTCGAGGCACTCGCCGTGCACGACGCGGGTGGCGCGACCTGCGCCTCGGAGCGGTGGCGCCTGGAGCAGGTCGAGGCCCGCATCGAGGCCCAGATGGCCGAGCTTCGGCGCACTCGCCGGCTCATCCGGGACGCTCTGGCCGGCTGCGAGGCGGGACACTGTCAGCTCGCGGCCAGCTCCCCGGAGGCCTGAGCATGAGCAACCCCACCACACGCCGGACCCGGCTCCCGGACCGGCGACGTCATCCCGCTGCGGGAGGCAACCAAGGCGTGGTTCGCCATCTCCCTGCAGACCTTCGGCGGCCCGGCCGGGCAGATCGCGGTCATGCAGCACAAGCTGGTCGACGAGAAGCGGTGGATCGGGCAGCGCCGGTTCCTGCACGCCCTGAACTACTGCATGCTGCTGCCCGGCCCCGAGGCCCAACAACTGGCCATCTACACCGGATGGCTCCTCAACGGCACACTCGGCGGCCTCATCGCCGGCATCCTGTTCGTCCTCCCCGGGATGCTCGCGCTGCTCGGGCTCACCATCCTGTACCTGGCCGCCGGCGACACCAACCTGGTCATCGGCCTGTTCGCCGGTCTCGCCCCTGCCGTCATCGCCATCGTCATCCAGGCCGTGTACCGGGTCGGCAAACGCTCCTTGACCCATCGCGTACTGGTCGCGTTGGCGGTGGTCGCCTTTCTCGCGCTGGCCGTGTTCGGGGTGCCGTTCCCGGTCGTGGTCATCGCCGCCGGAGTGCTCGGCTGGGTGCTGGCGCGGTGGGTGCCGGCGCTGCGCAACCTGAAGGGCCAGACCGACGGCGACGGCCCGCCGCCGCTCATCAGCGACGACGCCCTGCACAACGACCGCCCCTCGACCGCCCGCGCGGTCATCATCATCGCGCTCGGACTGGTCCTCTGGGTCACCCCGGTCCTGCTGGTCACGGCGCTGTTCGGCCGGGACAGCGTCTACGTCGACCAGGGGCTCTTCTTCTCAGGAGCGGCCGTCGTCACCTTCGGCGGCGCGTACGCGGTCCTCGCCTACGTCGCCCAGCAGGCCGTCGAGGTCTACGGCTGGCTGGCACCCGGCGAGATGGTCAAGGGACTGGCCCTCGCAGAAACCACGCCCGGCCCACTGATCATGGTCACCCAGTGGGTCGGTGGCGTCGCCGCCTATCGCGACCCCGGCCCGCTCGACCCCTGGCTCGGGATGCTGGTCGGGTCGCTGCTGGTGACCTGGGTGACGTTCGTTCCCTGCTTCCTGTTCATCTTCCTCGGCGCCCCGTACGTCGAGCGGCTCCGGCACAACCAGAACCTCACGGCTGCCCTGACGGGCATCACGGCCTCCGTCGTCGGCGTCATCGCCAGCCTGGCGCTGTACTTCAGCCTGCACACGCTCTTCGACACGACCCGGCTCGTCGACGCCGGCCCGGTCCACCTCGAGCTTCCGGTCCTGAGCACCTGGGACCCGCTGGCGTTCGCGCTGACCGGGGTTGCGCTGGCGCTGATGTTCTGGCGGGGCTGGAGTCCCCTTCGAACCCTCGGCCTCTGCGCGGCCCTCGGCTTGCTGGCAACGTTCCTCGGCTGAGCCTCGACCCAGGGGCCCGGACGGCGCTGCGGGCGCCGGGTCAACCCGTGGAGCCGCCTGTCGGAATCGAACCGACGACCTATTCATTACGAGTGAATCGCTCTACCGACTGAGCTAAGGCGGCGCGTTGCCCGCGTGACGGCCAGACCGTCCGGACAACCCGGGGAAGTATACGGAGACCGCGCGGCGCGCGCGAAACCGGCGACGCACCTCAGGTGCGCCGCCGGTTCGGGAGTCGGGTCAGGCAGCGAGGCTGGGCTCGCGGCGGCCGGCCCTGCGGCCGGTGACGGTCGTCTGGTCCGCGCCGCACCAGCACTGGAACGACACGACGATGCCGTGATCGGTGTTGTCCATGGACGCGATCTGGGTCGGGAAGATCAGCTGACGCTTCCCGCATGCGGTGCAGTGGTGGTCGAACATCGGGGGACCTCCCTCGGAACGGACAGAACGGTTGCTCAGGAGCAATTCTGACGCACCGTGATACATAGGGGTATCCTTTCTTTCCTTGAGAAGGCATAGGCTTTCCCTATGTTGTCTCCGCACCAGCTCTCCTGCTTCCTCGCGACGTACGAGCACGGGTCGCTGACCGCTGCGGCCGAGGAGCTCGGCTATGCGCAGCCCTCGATCTCCGAGCAGATCCGGGGGCTCGAGCGCTCGCTCGGGGTGCAGCTCTTCCGCCGGGTCGGCCGCGGCGTCGTACCGACCACCGTCGCCGACACGCTGCGTCCGCACGCCGAGCGGGTGCTGGCCGCGGTGTCGGAGGCGCACGACGCGGTGCAGAGCGTGAAGTCCTTCGAGACCGGGACGATCCGGTTCGGCATGTTCGGCGTCGCCCGCCTGTACGCCGGCGCGGAGCTGATCGCCGACGTGCTCGAGCGGCACCCGGGAGTCCGGGTCGAGCTGATCGGGCAGAACTCCTCGGCGGTCCAGGACGACCTTCGCCGCGGCCGGCTCGAGGCGGCGATGATCGCCATCCCGCAGGTGACCAGCGAGGGGATGGAGGTGCGCCCGGTCGCCCGCGACGAGCTGGTGTACATCAGCGCCGACCCGGAGCGGCTGGCCTCGCCGGTCACTCCGAAGAGGCTGGCGCAGGCCCCGCTGGTCATGCCCGACACGAGCTTCCGGTCCGAGGACTCGGTCCGGATCCTGCTCCGCCAGTGGCTGCACGAGTCGGGGCTCAACCCGCAGACCAGGCTCGAGGTCGAGGACCCCGAGATCGCTGTCGAGCTGGTCGGCCTCGGGCTGGCCGACTCGGTGGTGCCCAGGGGCGCGGCCGAGCAGCTCCTCCCCCGGCTCGCGCCCAACGCCTCGTGGGTCTCACTCCGGCCGAAGCTCTACGACCACTTCGCGATCGTGCACCGGGCCGGGGCGACCCTCTCCCCCGCGGCGCAGCTGATGATCGAGCTCGCGACGAGGCGGATCCGGGAGGTCGCGGAGCCGGTCAGCAGGTGAGCCCGTCCTCCGGGACGGTGCCGTCGACGAGGTAGCCCTCGACGGCCGCGTCGACGCAGTCGTTGCCGGCGTTGTAGCCGCCGTGACCGTCGCCGTCGCGCCGGACCAGCACGCCGGACTCGAGCTGGTCGGCCAGGCTCTCGGACCACTCGATCGGTGTGGCCGGGTCACGGGTGGTTCCGACCACGACGATCGGCGCCGCACCCTCGGCGCGCACCACCGGCGGCTTCTCGGCGGCTCGGGCCTGGAAGCCGGAGCAGCCCAGCAGACCCCACGCGAAGCCGTCACCGAAGGTCGGTGAGGCCACCGCGAAGTCGCGCAGGGCTGCCGGCACCTGAGCCGGCGTGATCGCCGACGGGTCGTCGAGGCAGTTGATCGTCGGCAGCGCCTCGATGCGGTTGTCGGTGTAGCCACCGTCGGCCCGACGCCCGGTGTAGAGGTCGGAGAGCCGAAGCAGGGTGGACCCGTCGCCGTCGAAGGCCTGCTGGAGACCCTGGCTGAGCAGGATCCACGCGTCGCGGGAGTACAGCGGGAAAGCGACGCCGTAGTAGGCGCTGCCACTGGTGAGCTCGCGGTCGAGCGAGGTCGGGAGCGGCTGCTCGTCGACCTCGGCCAGGAACTCCTGGATCCGGGCGACGCCCTCGTCCACCGTCTCGCCGAGGAAGCACGACTCGGTCGACTCGACGCAGTTCGCAACGAAGGAGCGCAGCGCGGTCTCGAAGCCACCGGCCTGCTCGAGCGCGTCGGTGCGCTTGTCGGTCGAGGGGTCGACACCGGCGTCGAGGACGAAGCGGCCGACGTTCGCCGCGAACAGCTCGGCGTACGTCGCGCCCAGCTTGGTGCCGTAGGACCCGCCGTAGTAGTCGAGCGTCGTCTCGCCCAGCGCCGCGCGGATCACGTCCATGTCGCGAGCCGCCTCGACGGTGCTGACGTGAGCGGCGACGGCACCGGAGAGGTCCGCGCATCCCGCCGCCGAACATGTCGACCCAGCCGCAGGAACTCCGCGCGCTCCGCGGCGGTGTCGGGCGTCGGGTCGGAGGCGACGTAGGCGTCCATCTCGTCGTCGGGCAGGCAGTCGACGGGACTGCTGTCGCCGACCCCGCGCGGGTCGAACCCCACCACGTCGTAGTGGTCGAGGACCGCATCCCCGAAGTAGAGAGGCGCCTGTGCGGCCATGCTGGTGCCGGGGACACCCGGCCCGCCGGGATTCACGACCAGGGTGCCCTGACGGGCGTCGGGATCGGCTGCCGGATCCTTGACCAGCGCCAGGTCGATGGTGGAGCCGCGTGGGTCGCCGTAGTCGAGCGGCACGGTCACCGTGGCGCACTCCAGCGACTCGGAGCCCTCGCAGTGGGCCCACACGATGTCCTGGCCGTAGAAGCGCTTCAGCGCCCTCGACGGCGGCTTCTTCGAACCCGGCTCGGGCTCGGCCGGCGTCGGCGCGAGGGCGGCCGGCCCGTCGGGCTCACCGCTCGTCCCGCCGGAGCCGTCACCGCTGAGCCAGACGGCCACCGCGACCCCGCTGCCGGCCACCACCATGCACAGCAGGGCGACGATGGCGACGACGCGTCTCACCGATCCGCCCCGTCGGGCACCTTGAGCGCCAGCATCATCGACTCCAGCGCGAGCGGCACCGGCACGTTGAACTCGAGCATCTGCTCGCGGGCGTCGAAGATCCAGCCGATCCGGCGCAGGTTGAGCTCGGGGGTCGAGGCGCGGACGACCTTCTCGACGTCGGGCCGGATCTCCTCGTTGACGAGCTGTCCGGGCGCGCCCGCGGAGATCGCGATCGCGTCGCGGTAGACCGAGACGAGGTCCATCAGGCTCCGGTCGACGACGTCGAGGTGGCGGCGCTTGGCCCGGGTCTTCTGGTTGCGCTCGAGCTCGGCCAGGGCCGGGGAGTACTCGCGCGGGCGGCGGCCGCGCTCGACGACGCCGTACGACGCGTCGAGGTCGGACTTCTCGCGGGCGTCGAGCTCGCCGGTGATCAGGTCGGCCTCTTCCTTGGTGACGTCGCCCAGGTTCTGGGCGGCGTTCATGCAGGCGCCCAGCGACGTCAGCCGGGCGGGGATCTCGACCACCTCGCGGCGACGGTTGCGGGTGCCCTCGTCGCGAGCCAGGGCGCGGGCGCGGCCGATGTGGCCCTGGCTGGCACGGGCGGCGTACGACGCGAGCCCCGCGTCGACGCCGTCGCTGCGGACGAGGAACCCGGCCACCTCGTCGGTGGGCGGGGTCGACAGCGTGACCAGCCGGCACCGGGAGCGGATGGTCGGCAGGACGTCCTCGACCGTGGGCGCGCAGAGCATCCAGACCGTGCGGTCGGTGGGCTCCTCGATCGCCTTCAGCAGGGCGTTGCAGGCCTGCTCGGTGAGCCGGTCGGCGTCCTCGACGATCAGGATCTGCCAGCGACGGCCGACCGGAGCGAGCGCGGAGCGGCGGACCAGGTCGCGCACCTCGGCGACCCCGATCGACAGCTTCTGGGTGCGGACGAGGGTGACGTCGGCGTGGGTGCCGGCCAGCACCGTGTGGCAGGCGTGGCAGGCGCCGCAGCCGGCGTCCTCGCACTGCAGCGCCGCCGCGAAGGCGATGGCGGCGTTCGACCGGCCGGAGCCGGGTGGGCCGGTGAACAGCCAGGCGTGGCTCATGCCCTGGCCGGCCGCGGCGGTCTGGAGGGCGGCGATGGCCGGGCGCTGGCCGACCAGGCCGTCCCAGACGCTGGTCATCGCCGGGCCTGTCGCAGCAGGGGCCGGACGCGGTCGCGGATCTCGGCCGCGATGTCCTCGACCGGCAACCGGGCGTCGAGCACGACGTAGTGGTCGGCGTCGGCCTTGGCGCGGGTGAGGTAGAACTCCCGGACCCGCTCGTGGAAGGCCAGCGACTCCCCCTCGATCCGGTCGCGCTCCTCGAACCGGCCGAGGCCGTGCTCGGGCTCGAGGTCGAGGACGACGGTGAGGTGGGGTCGCAGGTCGCGGGTGGCCCACCGGGCAACCCGCTCGACCTCGGCGACGTCGAGGTCGCGGCCGGCTCCCTGGTAGGCGAGCATCGAGTCGACGTAGCGGTCGGTGACCACCACCTCGCCCCGGTCGAGCGCGGGCTGCACGACGGTGTCGACGTGCTCGGACTTGTCGGCGGCGTACAGCAGCGACTCGGTGCGGTGGGACAGCTCGCCGGTCGCCGGGTCGAGCACGATCTCGCGCATCCGACGGCCGACCTCGGTGTCGCCGGGCTCGAAGGTGAGGCGTACGGCGTACCCCTCGCCGCGCAGCCACTCGCCGAGGAGAGCCGACTGGGTCGACTTGCCCGACCCCTCGCCGCCCTCGAAGCACACGAAGACGCCGGTGGTGGCGTAGACGCCCTCGAACTCCCGCTGCACGGAGGTGACGCTACGAGGTGTCACCGACGTACTCCAGCGCGCCCCCCGCTCGCCGCCCTCACGAGGCGTCACCGGTGGCGGCGAGGCCGCCGACGACGTGCACCGGCGGGAGGTCGAACGACTCGCTGTCGAGGGTGGCGCGGATCGTGAACGACAGCGCCGGCTCGGGGTCGCAGGTGGCCTCGAGGATGGTCACGCTCCCCGTGGCGCGCTCGCCGGCACCGGTCAGCTCGTTCTGGTCGGCGGAGTCGACGCCGAAGACCGTCACCGGCGGTACGGCGTCGGCGTCCCCGCCGCTGAGGGCAGGTCGGCCCGGCCCTCGGTGCCGGGAGCCGCCTCGACGTAGAAGTAGGGCGCGCTGACCCGTCCCTGCGAGAAGAGCTTCTGGTACTTCACCGGGCTGGTCAGCCGGACGACCGTGCTGCCGTCGTCGGCCTCGACGCACTCGGCGACGCCCTTCTTCAGCTCGTACGTCGTGTTCACCGAGCGCGTGAAGACCAGCCCCGTGGCGGGGTCGGGCTGCTTGGTCGCCTGCGGGTCCGAGGCGCCTTCGATGGTGGTGCCGGCCACCACGTCGGAGCCGTCCGACCCCTCGGAGTCGTCGCCGGAGCAGCCGGCCAGCACGAGCGAGGTCAGCACGACGAGCGCGTACACGAACCGGGGCATGGGCCCGAGTATGAGCGGCCGGGCGAGAATCCGTGGCGACTTCGAGGACGTCGGTCAGCGACCGACGACGATCGGGTGCCCGGACCGGATGTTGTGCGCGAGCTCGGCCACCCACTCGTCGTCGGTGACGGTGTAGCCGCGCTGCTCCATCTCGTCGCGGAACCGCTGCTCGACGTCGAGGTGCGCGTCCTCGGCGTACGCCGTGGACGTGGCGTCGACGGCGGCCTGGGTGATCTCCTGCTCGTGGTGCTCGCCGTCCATGGATCGACGGTACCCCCGGGCGAGCGCGAACACGCGGCCCTCGGTCAGGACTTCTTCGCGGCCTTCTTGGTGGTCTTCTTGGCCGTCTTCTTGGTGGTCTTCTTGGCCGCGGTCTTCTTCGCGCCCTTCTTGGCGGTCTTCTTCGCCGGGCCGCGCGCACGCCGCTCGGCGAGCAGCTCGGCGGCGCGCTCGATGGTGACCGTCTCGACGGAGTCGTCCTTGCGGAGGGTGGCGTTGTACTCGCCGTCGGTGACGTACTCGCCGAAGCGGCCGGCCTTCACCACGACCGGGGCGCCGGACACCGGGTCGTTGCCGAGCTCCTTGAGCGGCGCGGTCGCCGCGGCCCGGCCGCGCTGCTTGGGCTGGGCGTAGATCCGCAGCGCCTCGTCGAGGGTGATCGTCAGCAGCTGCTCCTCCGAGGTCAGCGAACGGGAGTCGCTGCCCTTCTTGAGGTAGGGGCCGTAGCGACCGTTCTGCGCCGTGATCTCGACGCCCTCGTCGTCGGTGCCGACCACGCGCGGCAGCGACAAGCAGCTGGAGCGCGTCGGCCAGGCTGATCGTGTCGAGCGACATCGACTTGAACAGCGAGCCCGTGCGCGGCTTGGCCGACTTCGGGGCGTCCTCGGCCAGCACCTCGGTGACGTAGGGCCCGAACCGGCCGTTCTTCGCGACGATCCGCAGGCCGGTGTCGGGGTGCACGCCGAGCTCGATCTCCTCGCCCGCCGGGTTGGCGAACAGCTCCTTCGCCTTCTCGAGCGTGAGCTCGTCGGGCGGCAGGTCCTCGGGCACGTTGGCCCGCTTGCCGGCCGGGTTGCCCTCGTCGTCGGGGCCCTCGAGATAGGGGCCGTAGCGACCGACCCGCAGCACGATGCCGCTGTCGGCGTCGCCGACCGGGAAGGTCGCCATCTCCTTGGCGTCGATCTCGCCGAGCTCGGTGACCAGGCGGTGCAGGCCCTTGACGTTGTCGGAGCCGTAGTAGAACTCCGCGAGCTCGGACGCGCGGTCCTTCTCGCCCTTGGCGATCTCGTCGAGGACGTCCTCCATGCCGGCGGTGAACTCGTAGGAGATGTGGCGCGGGAAGTGCTCCTCGAGCAGCCGCACGACCGAGAAGGCGAGCCACGCCGGCACGAGGGCGTTGCCCTTCTTGTAGACGTAGCCACGGTCGGTGATCGTCTTGATGATCGAGGCGTACGTCGACGGCCGGCCGATCTCGCGCTCCTCGAGCTCCTTGACCAGGGTGGCCTCGGTGTAGCGCGCCGGGGGCTTGGTCTCGTGGCCGGAGGCGCTGACCGAGGCCGCCGAGACGGCGTCGCCCTCCGCCAGCGCGGGCAGCCGGGTCTCGGCGTCGTCGCGTGCCGCTGCCGCGTCGTCGGTGCCCTCGACGTACGCCTTGAGGAAGCCGTGGAACGTGATGGTCCGGCCGCTCGAGGAGAAGACGACGTCCTCGCCGGTGCTGGCCGGCCCGCCGAGGCGGATCGTGACCGTGTTGCCGACGGCGTCCTTCATCTGCGAGGCGACGGTGCGCATCCAGATCAGCTCGTAGAGCCGGAACTGCTCGCCGGTCAGCCCGGTCTGCGCGGGAGTGCGGAACGTGTCGCCCGAGGGACGGATCGCCTCGTGCGCCTCCTGGGCGTTCTTGACCTTGGAGGCGTAGGTGCGGGGCGCGTCGGGGAGGTACTCGGCGCCGTACAGCTCGCGGACCTGGCTACGCGCCGCGTCGACCGCCGCCCCGGAGAGGGTCGAGGAGTCGGTACGCATGTAGGTGATGAAGCCGTTCTCGTACAGCCGCTGCGCCACCGACATCGTGGTCGAGGCGCTCATGCCGAGCTTGCGGCTGGCTTCCTGCTGCAGCGTGGTCGTGCGGAACGGTGCGTACGGCGAGCGGCGGTAGGGCTTGGACTCCACCGAGCGCACGTCGTACGTCGTGTCGCGCAGGCCGTCGACCAGCCCCTCGGCCCGGGCCCGGTCGAGGTGGACGACCTTGTCGCGGGCCGACCCCTTCAGCTGTCCGTCGGGACCGAAGTCGGAGCCGCGGGCGACCCGGGCACCGTCGAGGGAGTAGAGCTTGGCGGGGAACATCCGCTGCTCGTGCTTGCTGCCGGCGTCGAACGTGCCCTCGAGGTCCCAGTACGTCGCGAGCCGGAACGCGATCCGCTCCCGCTCCCGGTCGACGACCAGCCGGGTCGCGACCGACTGGACACGACCGGCGGACAGGCCGGACATGACCTTCTTCCAGAGGACCGGCGAGACCTCGTAGCCGTAGAGCCGGTCCAGGATCCGGCGCGCCTCCTGGGCCTCGACGAGGTCCATGTCGAGGTCACGCGGGTTCTGGGCGGCCTCGAGGATCGCCGGCTCGGTGATCTCGTGGAAGACCATCCGCCGCACGGGGATGTTCTTCGGCTTGAGCTCGTCGAGGAGGTGCCAGGCGATCGCCTCGCCCTCGCGGTCCTCGTCGGTGGCCAGGAAGAGCTCGTCGGCGTCCTTGAGCAGCTCCTTGAGCTTGCGGACCTGTGCCTTCTGCCGCTGGGGCACGACGTAGTAGGGCTCGAAGCCGTTGTCGACGTCGACCGCCAGCCGGCCCCAGGGCTTGTCCTTGATCTTCGCCGGGGTGTCGGCAGCGCTCTGGGGGAGGTCCCGGATGTGACCGACCGAGGACTCGACGACGTAGTCCGCGCCGAGAAAGCCCCCGATCTTCTGGGCCTTCGCCGGGGACTCGACGATCACCAGCTTGTGTGCCACTGAGCCCGTTTCTCCTGCCATCCGTGCGTGTCTCGCGCCCCCGGTCAGGGGTCACGGCCGATCACGGTAGCGCGTCCTTCCACGGAGACCGCATTCGAATCGGCCCGCGGACCTCGCTCATCGCTACCCAGAATGGAGCATAGGCCCGCATGCTCCGGTGCCGACCAGCCGCTGTCCCTACCGTCCCAAGGGCCAACAAATCTCGGCCGGACAACGCACTGGGGACTGCATGTCTGACTTCTTCCGCTTCACGTGCCGCGCGCTCGCACTGCTGCTGGCGGCCACCACGCTCTCGCTCGCCTGGGGGACGCCGACCCATGCCGCCGACCCCGGTGAGCTCGAAGGCACGCTCACCACCTCCGACGGAGGCCCGATCAGCGGCACGCTCGCGCTCTACCAGTGGCAGGCCGGCGAGCAGTACTTCGACTACCAGGGCGAGGTGACGCTCGAGGACGAGGCCAGCCCGGCGGCGTACTCCTTCGCTGGCCTGCCCGCGGGGCAGTACTTCCTGGAGTTCTCCGACGACACGTCCGTCTACGGCCAGACCTACTCGGGCGCGGCCACGACACCGCCCGAGTCGCTCGGCGATCCAGGCGTCGTCCAGGTCGGCGCCAGCGGCGCCACGGTGAACCTGTCGCTCGCCGCTCGGCAGCAGGTCTTCGGCACCGTGGTGAACGCGAGCAGTGCCGGCATCGACCACGTCTACATCACGGCCAGCCTGCAGACGCCGTCCGGGCCGGCAGTACATCGACGCGGCCGAGACCGTCGACGGTGGCGCCTTCGACCTGTTCTTGCGACCGGGCACCTACGACCTCGAGCTGTCGGACACCGACGCGCGCTACCGCGAAACGACGGTCACCGTCACCGTCACGCCCACGACGGAGACCCTGGCACCGATCACCATGGCTCTGGTCCCGACGTGGACCCACTCCGGCAAGGTTGTGGACGGGGCCGGCAACGGCATTCCCGGGCGCCCGCGTGCGCCTGCACCAGCTGATCGGGCAGGCAGGCGACTTCTGGGACTACACCACCGGACCCGTCATCTCCGCTGACAGCACCGGGAAGTACACGTTCACGAACCTGACCGACGGGCAGTTCTACACCGTCGGCGCCTCGGCCTACCGGCACGCGACGTCGGTGCTCGGCGGCGGGACCGACCCGACCGCAGGCACCGCCTTCCGTGCCACCCAGAACCGCCCCACCCTGCCGAACCTCACGCTCGCGGACGCGACCGGCCTCACCGGCTCGGTGAGCTCCGCGTTCGGCCCCACCGAGGGCGTGACCGTGGAGCTGATCCGGTGGGTGGAGGCCTGGGGCGCCTTCGCGGACGCGGGCGCTGCGACGACCGGCCCCACAGGCACGTACCGGTTCGACGAGCTGGTCCCCGGCACGTACGCCGTACACATCGACCCCACCGGCGCCGACCGGCCGCTGAAGTCGACCTGGCTGGGTGGCGGCGATGAACCCTCGACCTCGACCGACCCTCGTCTCTTCACCGTCGGCGCCGTACCCACCGAGATCCGCAAGGACGTCACGCTGGCGGCGCGGCAGGTCGTACGAGGCAGGGCGACCAGCGCCACCGGAGCTCGTCCCGCTCGCGGGCGCCACCGTGGCGTCGTACGCCTACGACGGCGAGACCAGCACGTGGGCGCCCTACGCGAGCGTGTCGACGGCATCGGACGGGGGCTTCGCCGTCCCGGTCCCCGCCGACTCGACCGTGACCTTCAGGTTCTCCCGTTCGGGCTACGCGACGCGGTACCTCGACGGCAGCGCCGCCGCGCCGGCGTTCCCGTCCGGAGCGAACCACGTCGTCACCGGGCCCGATGACGACGTCACCCTCGACGCCGACGTCGAGCTCACGCCCGTCGTCAGCCCGCCGCCCGTCGTCAAGAAGTCGTCGACGACGAGCGCCCAGCTGGCCAAGAAGAAGATCCCGGTCGGCAAGTCGACCAAGGTGACCATCACCGTGAAGGGGTCGGGGACGACCGCTCCCACCGGCAGCGTCCAGGTCTTCGACGGCAAGAAGCGACTGACCACGGTCACGCTCACCGCGGCGAAGAAGGGCATCCTCACGATCACCCTCAGGAAGCCGAAGAAGGGCAAGCACAAGATCCACGCGACGTACGCCGGATCGGGCACGCTCCTCGCGTCCACCTCGGCGACCGTGACCCTCACCGTGACCAGAGAAGAAGCGCTGACCGGAGCGGACCGGCTGTCACCGAAATCGGTGACTGGCCGGCCGTCTCCGGCGCGCCTCCCGAGCGCCTTTCCTAGCGTGCTGGGAGTTCCGCTCCACAGACGACACCCGGGGGACCACCGCATGTCTGTCATCACCCGTTTGTTCACGCAGCTCGTCGCGCTCACTGTCGTCGCCGCGACCATCGCTCTGGGCACCAGCAGCCCGGCCACCGCCGCCGACACCGGGGCCATCGAGGTCACGGTTCGCACCTCCGACGGCGGCGACGTCGCCGGCGTGCTCAGCCTGTACCGGTGGGCAGATGGGTTCTCCGAGGTCGCCATCGCCGATCTCGACGGGACGACACCGACGAGGTACACGTTCAGCGACCTGGCGCCCGGTTCCTACTACGCCTCGTTCCAGGACGCCGGCGACGCGTACGCGGTCGGCTACAGCGAGCCCGCCACGGCGCTGCCCACCACGACTCACGTCGGCCGGCGTCTTCGAGGTCGCCGAGACCGGTGTGGCCTCGGCGAGCATCGCGCTCAAGCCCCAGGCGGCCAAGAAGCCGGTCACCGGCAGGATCGTCACCGCCAGCGGGGCAGGCATCAGCGACGTCTACATCGTCGCGACGCTGGTCACGCCCAACGGCGGTCGCAAGTACGCCGACGACGCCTTGACCAACGCCAACGGCGACTACCGGCTCGACCTGCGCCCCGGGACGGTCGCGAAGCCGGCGACGTTCGTGCTGGACGTCGAGGACATCCACCAGCGCTACGGCAACGTCGCCCCGCAGGTGACCGTGGTCCCCACCACGACGAGCTTCGCCCCGATCACCCTCGCGGCGTTGCAGCAGTGGACCTACACCGGCACCGTCAACAGCGATGACGGGCAGCCGGTGGCGGGCGCCCGAGTCCAGATCTACTCGCTGAACGGCGTCGTCAACGACTTCTGGAGTGCCGACCCGGGGCCGGTCACGACGACGGACGCCAACGGGAAGTACACGTTCACCAACCTCAAGCACAACGCGTACTACACGGTGGGCGCCTCGGCGTACAGGCACCCCGAGCGGTTCCTCGGTGGCGGGACCATCGTCTACAAGGGCACGTCGCGCCGGGCGACGGCCAACCTCACGATGCCGCTCCTCAGCCTGCCCACGACCAGCGGCCTGCAGGGCACCGTGCGGTCCCCGCTCGGCAATGCCGAGGAGCGTCGCCGTCCAGGTGCACCGGTGGGACGCCGCTGCGGGCGAGTTCGAGGTGGTCGAGACCGTCAAGACCGCCGCCAACGGCAGCTACCGCGTCGACGTGCTCGACGAGGGCTCCTACGCCCTCCGCTTCGACGCGAGCTCGGCTCCGGACCAGCTGCGGTCCGCGTGGCTCGGTGGCTCGACGCCGACCGGTCCCGGGTCGGCCAACGTGTTCACCGTCGACGCCACCGCCACCGACATCGTGAAGAACGCCGACCTCGCCCCGCGGCAGGTCGCGAACGGCACCATGACCACCGACACCGGCGAGGCGCTGGCGGGTGGCACGGTCACCTCCTTCGCCTACAACGGCGAGACGAACGCGTGGACGCCGTACGCGACGGCCGACACGACCGCCGGCGGCGCGTTCGCCGTGCCGGTGCCCGCCACCTCGACCGTGACCTTCCGCTTCACCCACGCGGGATACCTGACGCGCTACCTCGACGGCGACGACCTGCTGCCCACGACCCCGACCCAGCAGAACAGCAAGGAGACCGCCGCCGACGGCGACCTGGCCCTCGGCATCGCGGAGCTCGCGCCGCCGACGCACTTCGCCACCGGCACCGTCACCGACGGCAGGAGGGCCCTCGCCGGCGTCACCGTCACGTCGTACCGCTGGCGCGACAACACCTGGAAGCCGTACGACAGTCGCGACGACCGCCGCCAACGGCTCCTTCAACGTGGGCATGGCCGGGAACTCCGATGTGACCTTCGGCTTCGCCAGGGCGGGGTACACCACCCGCTACTACGGCGGCGGGTCCAAGCTGCCCGGTGCGCCGACCGCATCGAACAGCGTCGACACCCGGACGACGGACTCCGTCCAGCTGAACGAGCAGCTCGCCTTCATCAAGCTCGGATCGACGACAGCGGCCAAGCTGGCCAAGAAGAAGATCCGCCAGGGCAAGTCCACCAAGGTGACGATCACCGTGAAGGTCGCCGGCGGCAGCAGCCCGACCGGGACCGTCCAGGTCTACGACGGCCGGAAGCGGATCAAGACCGTCACGCTCACCTCCGCCAGCCGCGGCACGGTGGTCGTGAAGATCGCCAAGCCCAAGAAGGGCAAGCACAAGATCTCCGCGAAGTACCTCGGTGCCTCGACGGTGAACGCCTCGACGTCCCCGACGGTCACCCTGAAGGTGATCAAGAAGAAGAGGAAGCGCTGACTGTCGGTCCGCCCCGTCGGCGGGGCAGAACCGGACGCGGCGGGACCGGCGTCGAGACGACGAAGGAGCTCGTCGTGTGCCCGTGCGCCAGGAACCGGTCGAGGAGTGGCTCCAGGTCGGCGATGGTGGCGGCGTGCACCTTCATCAGGAAGCAGTCCTCGCCGGAGATCCGGTGGCACTCGCTGACCTCGGGCGTGCGCGCCGCGAGGTCCGCGATGCGCGGGAGCTGACCGGGACCGGGGCGGATCCGCACCCACGCGGCGACCGGGAGCCCGATCGCGGCCGGGTCGACGTCGAGCGAGAAGCCGCGGATCACGCCGGCCTCGGTCAGGGAGGTCACCCGTTCGCGCACGCTGGGTGGGGAGAGCCCGACCCTGCGGGCGAGCGCGGTGGTGCTGATCCGCGGATCCTCGGCGAGGACGCCCAGGATCTGGCGGTTGACGTCGTCGAGGAGCGATTTGCGGTTCGGCGGCGGATCGGCCGCTTTCGCCTTCGATCGTGCCATCGTGACCCCTCCGGTCCTTCGATCTCCCATGGCAGAGTACGCCCGCCCCTTCCATGATGGAGCGATGACGAGCAGGATCATCTCGGTACCGATCGACTCCGCAGACCCGCAGGCGCTCGCCGGCTTCTGGGCCGACGTGCTGGGCTGGCAGATCCGCGAGACCGGCTTCCAGAAGACGCCGCACGGTCCGGACGGCGCCGTACTGAGTCCCGGCCAGGCGGGTGCGGTCGAGCTCGACTTCCGCTGGGTGCCCGAGCCCAAGACGACGAAGAACCGGCTGCACCTCGACATCGAGCCGGTGGACGGCGACCAGGCGGCCGAGCTCGAGCGGCTGCTGGCGCTGGGCGCCCGGCCGGTCGACGTCGGCCAGGGCGACAAGCCGTGGCACGTGCTCACCGACCCCGAGGGCAACGAGTTCTGCCTGTGCCGGGAGCGGGTGCCACCCCTCACCCCGTGACCAGGAAGCCCTCCTCGACGAGCTCGCGCACCACGGGCAGGTACGTCGTCCGCAGCTCGCCCGGGTCACCGTCGAGCAGCTGGGCGAGCGCGTCGAGGATCTGGCCGAGCGTCAGGTCGCCGTCGCAGGCACCGACGAGCGCGGCCTCGACCGTGTCGGCGCGCCGGGCGCGCATCAGTCCCCGTTGCTGGCGCAGGACCACGGTGGCCGGGTCCTCGGCCCCCGGGACGCCGACCGTCTCCTGCTGCACGTCCTCGCGGCGTACGAGCAGGCTTGCGGGGCCCACCTCGGCGTCGACGGCCGCACCCCAGGCGGCGATCGCCGGCGCGACCGGCTGCTCGACGGCGTGCGGCCAGTCGAGGAACCGGTGCACGCCCGCCCCGCTGCCGCGCCGGCGGACGTTGACCCAGCCGAAGCCGATCGCTTCCACGTCCTGCTCGTCGAACCACGCCAGCCAGGCGTCGTAGCGGTCGAGGTAGTCGCGCGCGCCGTGCAGGCCGGCGTCCTTGAGCCACAGCTCGACGTACGCCGCCGGGTCGAGCAGCTCGCGCTGCACGACGAAGGCGTCGCAGTCCTCGGCGAGCCAGCCGCCGAGCCGCTCCTCCCACGGGATGCCCCGGGCGACCACCCAGTTCGTGAGCACCTGGCACCAGCCACCCGTGGCGAGGTGGTCCGGCGCGCTGCGGACGATGTGCTCGACGACGCGGTCGCCCGGCAGGCCGGAGTCGCGGTAGACCAGCCGGTCGGCGGTGGCCGGCGAGATCACGAACGGCGGGTTGGACACGATCAGGTCGAACCGCTCCCCCGCCACCGGCTCGAGGAGCGAGCCGGCGCGCACGTCGAGGTTGCCGAAGCCGTTGAGCTCGGCGTTGAGGCGGGTGATCCGCAGCGCACGCTCGTTGACGTCGGTGGCGACGACGGTGTCGCAGTGCTCGGCGAGGTGCAGGGCCTGGACGCCGCAGCCGGTGCCGAGGTCGAGCGCCCGACCCACCGGCTCACGGATCGTCAGCTGGGCCAGCGAGGTCGACGCGGGACTGATGCCGAGGACGTGGTCGGCGCCCACCCGGTTCGGGCTGCCGTCGAGGCCGGGCGTCAGGTCGCTGACCACCCACAGGTCCCGGTCGCCGGCGGCGTACGGGCGGATGTCGAGGCGCGCCACCACCTCGTCCGCCGTGTGCTCGAGGATGCCCTCGGTCGACAGCTCCTCGACCAGGGCCGGCAGCGCCCGCTCGGCGTCCGGCATGGCGACCGGCGCCTGGAGCAGGAACAGCCGGACCAGCGTCTCGAGCGGGCTGCCTCCCGACGTACGCCGGAGACCGGGCACCGTCTCGTTGCGGGCCAGTGCGTCGTGGGCCCGCACGCCGAGCGCCTCGGCCACGCCGTCGTAGGTGAACCCGGCGCTCGGCCAGCGCCTCCCGCAGGCGCGCGGGTAGGTCGGGGGACGTCACGCGTCGACCCTAGGGCGCGGGTCGCGGGCGGCGAGCCGCGGACCCCGGCAGCGCGCCGGTGGTTGAATCCCTGACCATGCGCCTCGCTTCCCTGCTCCTGATCGCCTCGGTCGGCCTCGTGGCGACGCCGGTCTCCGCTCCCACTGCCACCGCGTCGGCGACGGCCGCACCGGCGGAGAGGGCCGGCAGGGCGGTCCGGGCGGTGATCATCTTCGACAAGAACCGCAAGAACCCGTTCGACAGCCGGGTGATCTGGAAGGCCTTCCGGGGCAAGTTGCTGATCGAGCACCAGGAATGGCGGGCCGGGTCCGGGTTCGGCGGGAAGAACACGAAGAACCCGTGCGTCCGCGGCCGGGGCTGGCTGCCGAACGGACGCTACGACTTCGTGCAGCACGACAACTACTGGGGACAGCTGATCAAGGGCCGGGTGTTCTACCTCGGCAACAAGGCCTGCCCGAACGGCACCCCGCGCACCGAGCTGTTCATCCACACCGAGACCGGTGACCGGAACCGGCAGTGCCGCGACGGCAAGGGCGACCAGCGGTGCCGCTGGGAGTGGCCGAAGTTCAACGACTACCGCTCCGGCGGCTGCATCAAGATGTCACCCCGCGACATCCGCCAGCTCACCCACCGCTACCACCAGTTCTTCCGCGCCGGTGTCCGCTACCCCGGCCGCGTGTACGTGAAGGTCCGCGCCTGACCCCGAAATGACGCTGACCCGCCAGAAGTTCTGGCGGGTCAGCGTCTTTTCTGGCGGTTACTGGCGTGGAGTCGGCTCGAACTGCTGGGTCGGGCCCGGCTCCGTGTCGGTCGTCGGCGTGGCCGGCGGGGGCGGCGGTGCCGCCTGGTCCGGCTCGTCGTCGCCGATGATCGTGGAGCGGCGCTTGGACACGATCACGGCGGCCGCGATGCAGCCGGCGGCCACGACCGCGATCAGGATCCGGACCACGTCGTTCTCGCCGTCGCCGTACGACATGTTGATGATGGCGGCGACGATCAGCAGCGAGACCAGGTTCATCACCTTGATCAGCGGGTTGATGGCCGGACCGGCGGTGTCCTTGAACGGGTCGCCGACGGTGTCACCGATGATCGTGGCCTCGTGGCTCAACGAGCCCTTGCCGCCGTGGTGGCCGTCCTCGACCAGCTTCTTGGCGTTGTCCCAGGCGCCACCGGAGTTGGCGAGGAAGACCGCCATCAGGGTGCCGCAGGTGATCGCACCGACCAGGAAGCCGGCCAGCGGGCCGATGCCGAGGCCGAAGCCGACCGCCACCGGGGCGAGCACGGCGAGGATGCCGGGCGTGGCGAGCTCGCGCAGCGAGTCCTTGGTGACGATGTCGACGACCTTGCCGTACTCGGGACGGCCGGTGCCCTCCATGATCCCGGGGATGTCGCGGAACTGGCGACGGACCTCGAACACGACCGCGCCTGCTGCTCGCCCGACGGCGTTGATGGCCAGGCCCGAGAACAGGAACACCACGCTCGCGCCGAGCAGGACACCCACGATCAGCTTGGCGTCGAAGACCAGGAAGTCGCCGATCAGGTCCAGCCCGCTCGCGCCTGCGCCGGTCTGGGCCTCGGCGTAGGCCTCGAAGGCCGACTGGGTGTACGACGCGAACAGCGCGCTCGCGGCCAGCACAGCGGTGGCGATCGCGATGCCCTTGGTGATCGCCTTGGTGGTGTTGCCGACCGCGTCGAGCTCGGTCAGGATCTGCGCGCCCTCGTCGTGGACGTCGCCGGACATCTCCGCGATCCCCTGTGCGTTGTCGGAGACCGGGCCGAAGGTGTCCATCGCGACGATGACGCCGACCGTGGTCAGCAGACCGCAGCCCGCGAGAGCCACCGCGAACAGGGCGATCTCGCCACCGATCAGTGCGGCCCCGAACACCGCGGCTCCGATCACGAGCGCGGTGTAGACCGCGGACTCGAAGCCGACCGCGAGGCCGGACAGGATCACCGTGGCGGGACCGGTCAGGGAGGTACGACCGACGTCCTTGACCGGGCGGTACTCGGTGCCCGTGAAGTAGCCGGTCAGCGACAGGATCGCCGCAGCGAGCACGATGCCGATCACGACGGCCGCGGCGGCGACCACGCGCGGGCTGGCCTCGCCGACGTCGCCGGCGGCGCCGTTCAGCTCGCTCCAGTCACCCGGCAGGTAGACGAAGGACAGGATCGTGCACGCCACGGCTGCGATCCCGGCCGAGATGTAGAAGGCGCGGTTGATGGTGACCAGGCCGCTCTCGCCGGCGCGCGGGCGGCAGAGATAGACGCCTGCGACGGCGGTCAGGGCGCCGATCGCCGGGATCAGCAGCGGGAAGACCAGGCCCTTCTCGCCGAAGGCGGCGACGCCGAGGATGAGCGCGGCGACCAGGGTCACGGCGTACGACTCGAAGAGGTCGGCGGCCATGCCTGCGCAGTCGCCGACGTTGTCGCCCACGTTGTCGGCGATGGTGGCGGCGTTGCGCGGGTCGTCCTCGGGGATGTTCTGCTCCACCTTGCCGACCAGGTCGGCGCCGACGTCAGCGGCCTTGGTGAAGATGCCGCCGCCGACTCGCATGAACATGGCGAGCAGGGCGGCGCCGAACCCGAAGCCCTCGAGCACGTGCGGCGCCTCGTCCTGGAAGGCGAGGACCACGACGCTGGCGCCGAGCAGGCCGAGGCCGACCGTGATCATGCCGACGAAGGCGCCGGTGCGGAAGCCGATGGTCATGGCCGGGTCGCGGCCCTCGTCTCGGGCGGCAGCGGCCACGCGGAGGTTGGCGCGGACGGCCAGCGACATCCCGAGGTAGCCGATCGAGGCCGAGAATCCGGCGCCCACCAGGAAGAAGATCGACCGGAAGATGCGGACCACCGCGTCGTCGGCGGGCAGGGCCAGCAGCAGGAGGAACGCAAGCGCGGCGAAGACACCGAGCGTCCGGAACTGCCGGGTCAGGAAGGCGTTCGCGCCCTCCTGCACCGCATGGGCGATGTTCTTCATGTTGTCGGTGCCCTCACCGGCGGCAAGCACTTCCTGGCGGAACATCCATGCCATCGCGAGCGCGCCAAGCGCGATCAGACCGACGACGGCTACCAGGGTCAGGCTGCCTCCGGAGAGTTCCACGACGGCGGGATGGATCCCGGTCATGTGGTTCCTCCTGGGAGTGATTCAGGTCTCAGACGACGCGGAGTCTACGCAGAGGTCGGGGCACAGGAGAGCACCGGTGTGACCGGTGACACAAGAAAAGGTGGAAACGGGCCGATCAGTGGGCCGCGAGGGCCTCGTCGGCGGAGTCGTGGATGACGAAGACCTTGGCCAGACCGGTGATCCGGAAGATCTTGAGCAGGCGGTCCTGGCTGCACACCAGCTGGAGCGAACCGTCGTGGGCGCGCACCTTCTTCAGGCCGCCAACAAGGACCCCGAGACCTGTGGAGTCGAGGAACTCCACCTCACCCATGTCGACAACGAGGTCATAGACGCCAGCAGCCACCAGCTCAGTGATCTTGTCGCGGAGCTTGGGGGCGGTGTAGACGTCGATCTCGCCACCGACGGCAACGATGGTCTTGCCATCGACCTCGCGAGTCGCAAGCGTCAGGTCCACGTTCTCTCCCCTTGAGGTGCCTGGGGCTCGGTGCCCAACCACCGTGTCTCAGACAGCCAAAATGCCTAGCCGGGAAATATCAAACCATGAGGACGTGTCGGATGCGTCAAGTTGGGCAAGTCTTCTTCTCCGTGCACCTCTCACAGCCACACCCCCGGTCCCCTCGCCGGAAGTGTCCCTGCAGTTTGCCAGACTCAGGCCGTGAACAGCACGACCCGTGGCCACGCCTTTACCTTGGAGGGTCTTGTCGACCGCCTCACGGGCGTGCCCGGGCGGGAGGACCGACTCACCCATCTCGAGGTGTTGCCGGCCCGTGAGGCCGTCGTGGCCGACTGGCCCGGGCTGGGTGCCCGACGAGCTCCGGACGGCGTACGCCGCGCGTGGGATCGAGGCGCCGTGGCGACACCAGGCGGCTGCCGCCGAGGCCGCGCACGCCGGCCATCACGTCGTGCTCGCCACCGGCACGGCGTCCGGCAAGTCGCTCGCCTACCAGCTGCCCACCCTCGCAAGCATCCAGAAGAGCCGAGGCGCACGCGGGGAACGCGGATCCACCGTGCTCTACCTGGCTCCCACGAAGGCGCTCGCGCACGACCAGATGGCCGGCCTCCTCGCGCTCGGCACGGACGTGCGGGTGTCCACCCACGACGGAGACAGCCCGTGGGAGCAGCGCGACTGGACCCGCGACCACGGCGAGTACGTCCTGACCAACCCCGACATGCTGCACCGCTCGCTGCTGCCCGGGCACAGCCGGTGGGCCGGCTTCCTCGGATCGCTCGACTATGTCGTGGTCGACGAGTGCCACCACTACCGCGGGGTCTTCGGCGCCCACGTGTCCCATGTGTTGCGGCGGCTGCGGCGAGTCTGCGCGCTGTACGGCGCACACCCGACGTTCGTGCTCGCGTCGGCCACGATGGCCGATCCGGCGGTCACCGCCGGACGCCTGACTGGTCTGGACGTCTTGCCCGTCACCGACGACGGTTCGCCCCGAGGCCGGGTCGCCCTGGCCCTGTGGGAGCCGCCGTTCACGTCGTGGACCGGCGAGAACGGCGCGCCGGTCCGCCGGGCCGCGTCGTCGGAGACGGCCGACCTCCTGACCGACCTCGTGGTCGAGGAGGTGCGGACGCTGGCGTTCGTGCGGTCGCGTCGCGGTGCGGAGCAGGTCGCGATGACGACGGCCGAGCACCTCGCCGACGTCGACCCGTCCCTCCCGTGCTCGGGTGGCGGCGTACCGCGGCGGCTACCTGCCCGAGGAACGCCGCGACCTCGAGGCGGCGCTGCGCTCCGGCGAGCTGATCGGGCTCGCCGCCACCAACGCGCTGGAGCTCGGCATCGACATCAGTGGTCTGGACGCCGTGCTCCTGGCGGGCTTCCCCGGCACGCGCGCCGCGCTGTGGCAGCAGGTCGGCCGGGCCGGCCGCGGCGCCCAGGACGCGCTGGCGATCCTCGTGGCACGCGACGACCCGCTGGACACCTACCTGGTCAACCATCCCGAAGCGCTGTTCGGCCAGCCGGTCGAGGCGACCGTCTTCGACCCCGGCGAACCCCTACGTCCTCGGGCCCCACCTGTGTGCCGCGGCCCACGAGTCGCCGCTGGTGGAGGACGACCTGGCGACGTTCGGACCGACCGCCCCCGCGGTGGTCGAGGAGCTCACGCGGGCGGGGCTGCTCCGCCGACGGCCGCGCGGCTGGTTCTGGACCGACCGGCGGCGCGCGTCCGACCTCGCCGACATCCGGTCGGCAGGGGGTGCCCCGGTCCAGCTGGTCGAGGCCGTCACCGGCAGGGTGATCGGCACCGTCGACGCGGCCAGCGCCCACGGCACCGCCCATCGCGGCGCGGTCTACGTGCACCGTGGCGAGACCTGGCTGGTCCGCTCGCTCGACCTCGAGGAGAACGTCGCGGAGATCGAGCAGGCGTTCCCCGACTACACCACCTCCGCCCGCGAGATCACCGACATCACGATCGTCCAGGAGCGCGCCCATCGGTCGTGGGGCGAGTGCCGGTTGTCCTTCGGTGAGGTCGACGTGAGCCACCAGGTGGTGTCGTTCCTGCGTCGCAGGCAGCCATCGGGAGAGGTGCTCGGCGAGGAGCCCCTCGACCTGCCCGAACGCACCCTGCGCACGAGCGCGGTCTGGTGGACGGTGCCGGCGGACGCGCTGGCCGAGTCCGGGCTCGACGCGCGCGACCTGCCCGGCGCCGCCCACGCCGCCGAGCACTGCTCGATCGGCCTCCTTCCACTGTTCGCCACCTGCGACCGCTGGGACATCGGCGGGGTGTCGACCGCCCTGCACGCCGACACCGGCCGGCTCACGGTCTTCGTGTACGACGGTCACCCGGGCGGGGCGGGGTTCGCCGAGCGCGGGTACGACGCGGCGTACGCCTGGCTGACCGCCACCCGCGACACGATCTCGGCGTGCGAGTGCACCGAGGGCTGCCCGTCGTGCATCCAGTCGCCCAAGTGCGGCAACCAGAACAACCCGCTCGACAAGTCCGGGGCCCGGGCGTTGCTCGACCTCCTGCTCGGACAGCCGGGCGCTGGACCCGGGTAGCCTGCCGCCATGGTCATTCTCGGACTGCTCCTCGTCCTCGTCGGTGTGCTGGCGATCCTTTCCGGGATCTTCGCCATCGACGGCTCCGCCGAGCTGCTCGGCACGGAGGTCCGTGGCACCGGCATCTTCCTGTTCGGGGTCGGGGCCGGGGTGGCGGTCCTGTGGGGCTTCACCATCGCCAAGCTCGGCACCAAGCGGGGCCTCAAGCGCCGCCGCGAGAGCAAGCAGCTGTCCGAGCTCTCGGAGAAGCTCGAGCGGGTCGAGGCCGAGCGTCGCGACGACTCCGACGAGCACACCGACGGCGGCACCCACAAGCTCTGACCACGCTGCTCACGGACCCGCCCGCGCCTCGGCGAACAGGTCCCCGGACTGACCCAGCCACCGCGGACCGCTGACCGCGACGGTCACCGCGACCTCGCGGCCCGACACCGCGCACGAGTCGAGGGCGGCGCCGTTGGCCGCGGCGATGCGAGCGGCGCTCCCGCAGGCGTCGCCACCCTCGGCGGCCGCGGACGCGCCCGCGATCGCCGACAGGTCCGCTGCCGCCTGCGCCGACCGATGAGCCGTGAACATCGCCGCCACCACCCCCAGCGCGGCACCCAGCAGGAGCAGGACCGAGAGGCAGGCCACGGCGAACAGGCTCGCCGCCCCCGTCTCGCCCCGGCCGTTCACGGCGGGTCCTCGGCGGTGGTGACGGCTTCCGCCTCGAGCTGGACCGACGGCAGGAAGTCGAAGATCCCACCGGGCCCGTCGGCCCGGGCGACGACCCGGACGTGCACCTCGTCACCGGCCTCGGTCACGGTGAACGCCGCACCCTCGGGAGCGACTCGCCGGCCCTGCCCCACCGCGGACCCCTCGTCGTCGCCGCGGGCGACCGCGCGTGCGGTCTCGCGGGCGCCGTCCACGACCCGCAGCTGGGCCGCACCGATCGCGAGCAGCCAGACCAGGCCGACGGTCACCGCGACGAGCAGGGGCAGCGCCATCGCCAGCTCGGCGGTGACGGCGCCCCGCTCGCCCCGGCGGACCCTCATCCGATCCCCAGCAGCCCCATGACGTGGTCGAACAGCGACCGCAGCATCTGGTTGCCGAAACCGCCGGTCAGCAGCTTGTAGAGCAGACCCGCCAGCCCGGCCCCCGCGGCCGTGCCGACGGCGTACTCGGCCGTGGTGATGCCGCGCTGGTCGCGCGCGGCAACCCGGCCCATCGTGTGGTGCACCTTCATCTGAACCTCCGTCCAGCGGCCGCCCCGTGCGGCCGCTGGGTCGAGCCTGCGCCGCATCGCGGATGGCTGCTGGCCTCGGTCGCCGACCTGTGGAGCACGGCGACCGGAACGCGGCCGGTGGACGACTCCTGGGCCGTCACGAGCGCGGGCCCGCCACATCTCACAGGGACATCGACGAGACGAGACCCGCGACCAGCGGCACGATCCCGAGCAGCAGGAACGAGGGCAGCAGGCACAGGCCCAGGGGCAGCGCCGCGCGTACGCCGACCTGGCGCGCGCGTTCCTCGACCCGAGCCCGGGCACCGCGCTCGAGGTCGTCGCCGAGACGCTCGACCGCGGCCACCACGGGCGCGCCGGTGCGGTGGGCACGGGCCAGCGCGCGGCCGAGCGGGGCCAGCTCGGGGTCGGTCTCGAGCGTCGCCCAGACCTGCTCCGGGTCGACGCCGAGGGCGAGGCGTTCGGTGACGGTGGACAGGCGCGTCGACGCCCCGCCGGGGAGCGCCGCGCACGCCATCCGTACGCCGTCGCCCGCCGACATCCCGGAGCGCAGGGCGGTCGCCAGCAGCAGCACGAGGTGGGGCAGGTCGCGGCGTACCTCCTCACGGGCACGACGTACGCCGGGCGGCTCGGCGCGCGCGATCGCCCACCAGGCCACGGCGGCTGCGACCGGGCCGGCGACCAGACCGGCGGTGCCGCCGATGAAGACGGCGGCCGCACAGCCGCTGAGCAGTGCCAGCACCGGACGGGCGCGACGCATCCACCCCGGACGCGGCGCGGCGGCAGGCCCCGCCCTCGATGTGGTCAGCGCGGGACGGGCGGGCACCAGGAGCAACACCGCGGCCCCGGCCAGGACGCCGACGAGGACGGCCATCATGGGTCGGCCACGTCGCCCGCGATCGCCTCGATCCACCACAGCCCGGCGAAGCCGAACGCCAGACCAGCCGCCAGACAGACCAGCCCGATCGGGTGGCCGAACAGGAAGCCCGACGGGTCACCTCCGGCGCCCGACCCCATCAGCAGGGCGAGCACGGGGAGACCGGCGACCAGCCGCACCGTGGCCCGGGCCGACGCGAGCTCTCCCTCGACCAGTCGGTGCGAGGCGTGGGCGGCCCGGATCGAGTCGGCACTGCGCCGGACCGCATCAACCAGGCCGTCGCCCGTGCGGTGCGCCACGGCCCAGGAGGCGGCGAGCAGGCGGAGGTCGTGGGCACCGGGCGTGCGGCCGGCGGCACGCAGCGCCGTCGGCACGTCGCCCCCGAGGTCGTGGGCCTCGGCCACCGGACGGAGCGGCGACCAGGCCGCCGCTGCATGGTCGAGTGCCTGGCCGGGAGGCTGACCGGCCGCGAGCTCGGCGGCCAGCAGCTCGCAGGTCTCGAGCACGCGGGCCGACACCTCCGCCGCCGAGCGGCTCCGGGACCGCCGACGGAGGAGCACCAGCACCCCGAACGCCACCCCCGCCGCCAGCACCGCCAGCACCGCCGACCCCGGGACCCGGAGCACGACCAGCGCCAGCGCACCTCCCGATCGCCGGCGCTACCACCCACGAGCCTCGGCGCCCGCCCGACGCGGCGTCGCCGGGCCCGCGGTCGCCAGCGCTGCCGCCAGCGCCGCGGCCAGGACCGCCACCAGGGTCATCCGTCGAGCCTCGCCGCCAGCCGCTCGGCGCCGGGGCCGGTCAGGTGCTCGCCGTCGTCGGCGAACTCGACGCCGGTGTGCATCGAGACCAGTCCGTCCTGGCCCCGCACCGGCACCGCGACCTCGCGCAGCGTGCGCGTGCCGTCGGGTCGGCGCCCGAGGTGGAGCACGACGTCGACGGCCGAGGCGAGCTGGCTGTGCGTCGCGTCGCGGCCGAGGCCGGCCGCCAGGGCGAGCGCCTCGATCCGGGCGGGGACGTCGCCCGCGGAGTTGGCGTGGAGGGTGCCGCACCCTCCGTCGTGTCCGGTGTTCAGGGCGGCGAGGAGCTCGACCACCTCGCCGCCCCGCACCTCGCCGACCACCAGCCGGTCGGGCCGCATCCGCAGCGCCTGGCGGACGAGGGTGCGCAGCGTGATCTCGCCGGCACCCTCGATGTTGGGCGGACGTGACTCGAGGGCGACCACGTGCGGGTGGCGTGGGTTGAGCTCGGCGGAGTCCTCGACCAGCACCAGCCGCTCGGCCGGATCCACCACCGAGAGCAGGGAGGCGAGCAGGGTGGTCTTGCCGCAGCCGGTGCCGCCGCTGACCAGGAAGGCCAGCCGCCGCCGGACCACGAGCCGCAGCAGCCGCGCCCCCTCGTCGGTGAGCGTGCGGGCGGACACCAGCTCGTCGAGGCTGAACCCGCGGGGACGTGGCACCCGCAGGGAGATGAGGGTGCCGGGAGCACCGACCGGCGCAAGGACGGCGTGGCAGCGGGTGCCGTCGGCCAGCCGCACGTCGACGTACGGCGATGCGTCGTCGAGGCGCCGACCACCCGAGGCCGCCAGCCGCTGGGCGAGCCGGCGCACCGACTCGTCGTCGGGGAACCGCACCGACGTCTGCTCCAGCCCGGCGCCCCGGTCGAGGTAGACCGCGTCGGGGCCGTTGACCAGGACGTCGGTGACGCCGGGGGTCCGGAGCAGCGGCTCGAGCGGCCCGGCGCCGACGACGTCGCGCACCAGCGCCTCGTGGACGGCCAGCACCGTCGCGTCGCCGACCGGGCGGCCGGCCTCCCGCAGTGCCTCGGCCACGCGGTGCGGCGTCAACGAGCCCGGACGGCGGGCGAGCCGCTCGCGGACCGCGTCGACGACGTCGACGGGAACCTCAGCGGGCATCGGGGCAGTCATCTGGGTCATGCCGCGACCGGCACCGCCCGCTCGGCGTCGAGCACGGCAAGGACTGCGCGGCCCAGCGGTCCGCGCCGGGACCGCACCGGCCCGAGCCCGAGATCCACCGACTCCGCCAGCCCGCGCTGGTCGGACATGGCCGCCGCGACCGGGACGCCCGTGGCGCGCTGGATGTCGCGCGGCCCGATGCCGGCGCCCCGCACGACCAGCCGCAGCACCGACGGGTCGGGGAACCCGGCACAGAGCCGTGCGGCCGACGACACCCCGGCCACGGTGGGCGAGACGACGACGAACAGCCGGTCGCAGCGCGCCACCACCTCGTCGACGAGCGGGTCACGCATCCGGGGGAGGTCGAGCACCACGACGTCGTGACCGCGCTGCGCGGCCGAGAGCGCCTCGCGGACGGCGAACGGCTGCAGCGAGCCGTGGGGGCCGGTCGTCCAGGTCAGCACCCCCAGCCCGACCCGGCGCGGCAGCGCCTCGCGCAACGCACGCGCGCTGAGCCGACCGGTGGTCTGGCAGAGCTCGTCCCACCGGACCCCGTCGCTCGCCTCGAGGCCCAGCACGCGGTCGATCCCCGGGCCGAGCGGGTCGAGGTCGACCACGGCGGCGGTCCCGCCCTGCGCGGCGAGCTGGCCGAGGGCGCACGCGAACGTCGTCGCCCCGGCGCCACCGGACCCGCCGACCACCCCGAACGTCACCCCGCGGGCCGGGCTGGCGTCGCCGACGTCGGTGAGCGACTCGACCACCCACGCGCCCGAACCCGGCAACGTGGCGACGTTCTCGGCGCCGATCGCGAGGGCGGTGCGGAACATCTCGTTGGGGACGTCGCCCCAGCCGACGACGTGCACGCCGTCGCGTCGTGGCGGCCGGATCGTCGCCACCTCGTCGGCCACGTCGACACCGACCAGGACGAGCGAGGCTCCCGTCCAGCCCCGCAGGGCGGCGACGCCGTCGTGGGCGACGTCGGGAGTGACGCCGCCGGCGGCGGCCAGCCGCAGCAGCTCGTCGAGCAGCATCTGGTCACGGGTCACGAACAGTGGCGAGGTCATGCTCCGATGCTGCCCGCGACCCCGGCGGCTCCAACCGTCGTCCGGCAACGACCTGTGGAGAACCGCGACGGGAAGCCGAACGGTGGACGACAGGTGGGCCGAGCTCCCGGACAGGTAAAGGCTCCCACCTACCATGTGGGCATGGCGCTCCGGCCGACCGCGGCCTTCTTCGACCTCGACAAGACGATCATCGCCAAGTCGAGCACGCTCGCCTTCAGCAAGTCCTTCCAGGCCGGCGGGCTGATCTCGCGACGCGCCATGCTGCGCTCGGCGTACGCGCAGTTCGTCTACCTCGTCGGCGGCGCCGACCACGACCAGATGGAGAAGATGCGCCAGTTCATGTCCCAGCTCTGCGCCGGCTGGGACGTCGCCACGGTGCGCGAGATCGTCGCCGACACGCTGCACAACATCGTCGACCCCATCGTCTACGACGAGGCGGTGTCGCTGATCGAGGAGCACCGGATCGCCGGCCGCGACATCGTCATCGTCTCCACGTCGGGTGCCGAGGTGGTCGAGCCGATCGGCGAGATGCTCGGCGCCGACCGCGTCATCGCCACGCGCATGGACATCGAGGACGGGAAGTACACCGGCGGCATCGAGTACTACGCGTACGCCGAGGAGAAGGCGCGCGCGATCACGGACCTCGCCCGCACCCAGGGCTACGACCTGGCGGCCTGCTACGCGTACAGCGACTCGGTCACCGACGTGCACATGCTGGAGGTGGTCGGGCATCCGCACGCCGTCAACCCCGACCGCGAGCTGCGCAGGATCGCGGCCTCCCGAGGCTGGCCGGTCCTGGTGTTCACCAAGCCGGTCGCCCTGCGTTCCCGGCTGCCGCTGCCCCCTGCCAAGCCCACCCTGACGGCGCTCGCGGTCGGCGGGGTGGTGGCCATCGGCGGCGTGATCTGGGCCAACGCCCGGCGTCGCCGCCTGGGCGCCTGACGGCCCCCTTCGGTGCGGCAAATGTCAAGCCTTGAAGTCGTCCCGACAGGGGCGTAGAAACGAGAACAACAACTCCACGAACCCGCACGTGAGCGGGGTACCCACGCGGCGATCCACCCTTCCTACAGGGCGCCTGCCTCCGGGAAACTCCCGTGGCAGCAACTGAGAAAAGCACGCTTGGTAGCCAGCGACTCACGTGTCAGCGGCGGCATCCGAATCGGCGACGAATCGGGTGCCGCTCGCATCGTCGGACGACGGTGCCTGTCCGGGCCGGGCTCAGCCGTTGAGCGGACTCGCCTGCGCCGCGGCGGTGTAGGCCTCGGCGGCGTACAGCAGCCAGCCGTGCACCCCCGCCTGGCCCCCGTCGCGGTACCCCCGCAGGTTCGACTCGTACGCCGGCCGCAGGGCGAGGTGCCCGGCCTCCGGCACGACGAGCGACTTCCCGTCGACCCCGCGCGAGACCAGCACCAGCCGCTCGGCCGCACGCGCCACGATCCCGTTGTGCGACGCGAACGGCGCCGCCGCCACCAGGTCGGCGTGCACGACCGCCGCCACCAGCAGCGCGGGGACCGACGACTCGGAGACCAGCAGGTCCGCGACGCCTCGCAGGCGCGCCGCGGCCTCGGCGTCCCGCGGGCGCCCGAGCTGCGCCGTCGGCCACGGAGCCGGCAGCGGCCAGGGCATGGATCCGGGCCAGCGCCTGGGCGGGTGACCGTCCGACCGTCGGCACCAGCGACAGCAGCTCGGTCGACACCCGCACCGCGGCCTGCGCCACCTCGTCCCCCGAGCCGGCCCGGAGCTCGTCGAGGGTCGACGTCGACCCCTCGAGGACGGCGCTCGCGTGGGCACCGCGGAGCAGGGACTCGCCCGTCGTCTCCGGCGTCGTACGCCGCAGCCCGCGGTCGCGCAGCAGCACGTCGATGCCGTCGCGGGCGGCCGCGAACGCCGACGGGACTCCCTCCAGGGAGGCCAGTGCGGCAAGGGGATCGACGGTCGTCGGACTCGGTTCCATCGCCGGTCAGGCTATGCCAGGGCGGCCGCGGCGCTGCGGGTAGCCTGCAACAGATGGATGACGAGCTCCGACGCTACGCGCGCTCCTACGGGTCCGTGGCAGACGTCTACGACCGCGGTCGGCCGTCGTTTCCCCGCGAGGCGGCCGAGTGGCTGGTCGGCTCCAACCCCGTGACCGTGCTCGAGCTCGGCGCCGGCACCGGCAAGCTCACCGAGCACCTGGTCGCGCTCGGCCACGACGTGCACGCCACCGAACCTGCCCCCGAGATGCTCGACGAGCTCAAGCGCCGCCTCCCCGACACCCGCGCCACCGTCGCCGGCGCCGAGGACCTGCCCGTGCCCGACCGGTCGATCGACGTCGTGGTGGCCGCCCAGTGCTTCCACTGGTTCGACCACGACCGCGCGCTCCCCGAGATCGCGCGGGTGCTCAAGCCCGGCGGCCAGCTCGCGCTGGTCTGGAACCGGCGCGACGAGCGGATCCCGTGGGTACGCCGGCTCGGCCGGATCGTCGGCAACCAGGACCAGCTCGTCGACGAGAGCGCGCAGCCGCTGGTGCTCTCCAGCCTGTTCGGCTTCGTCGAGGAGGCGACGTTCCCGCACTGGCAGGAGATCAACCGCGAGACGGTCCTCGACCTGGCGCTCTCCCTCTCCACCGTCGCCAGCCTCGACGAGGACGCCCGCGCGGCCAAGCTCGACGAGGTGCGCGCGTTCTACGCCGAGTTCGGCCGGGGCATGGACGGCATGCAGCTGCCCTACGACGCCTGCTGCTTCAAGGCCGTCGTCAACGACCGGCCGGAGACCGGGACTGCCGACGAGGAGGAGACGTCGTCGGACGAGCCGCCGCAGGACGGTCCCGACGACATGCTGCTCATCGACTTCCGGTAGTCGACACCGCAGGCGGCGGCGGTTACGCGTCCCGCTCCATGAGGGTGTTCCGGCGGGGTCGCCTCGGCACCGAGTCGGACCGGGCCACGTTCCGCACCCTCCACACCGCGAGCCTCGCCTCCCCGGCCCTGCGCGAGGGACTGACCGTCGACAGCGCCGAGCGCAGCATCCGTCACCTGCGGGCCCTGCTCGGCACCCCGGCGGCCGCGCTCACCGACACCTCGACGCTGCTCGCGTGGAGCGGTGTCGGCAGCCACCACGCCGACCAGGTGGGCGAGGTGACCCGCACCGCCGTCGAGCACGGCAGCACCCGGGTCACCGACCCGCGCGACCTGCCGTGCGACGAGCCGGCGTGCCCGGTCCGGCACGCCATCGCCAGTCCCCTGGTGGTCGACGAGCGGGTCGTCGGCACCCTGCAGGTGTTCGCGCCGTACGCCACGGCCGGGCTGGTCCGCGCCGCCGACGAGGTGGCGAAGTGGGTGTCCGGCCAGCTCGAGCTGGCCCAGCTCGACGCGCAGCGCACGCGCCTGATGGAGGCCGAGGTGCGGGCCCTGCGGGCCCAGATCAGCCCGCACTTCATCTACAACTCGCTCGGCGCGATCGCCTCGTTCGTGCGCACCGACCCCGACCGGGCGCGTGAGCTGCTGCTGGAGTTCGCGGACTTCACGCGCTACTCCTTCCGCAGCCACGGCGAGTTCACGACGCTGGCCGAGGAGCTCCGGTCGGTCGAGCGCTACCTCCTGCTCGAGCAGGCCAGGTTCGGCGACCGGCTCCGGGTGACGCTGCGGATCGCCCCCGAGGTGCTCCCGGTCGCCGTGCCCTTCCTGTGCATCCAGCCGCTCGTCGAGAACGCCGTACGCCACGGCATCGAGGGCGCGGCCGACAAGTCGAGCGGCTCCGGCCAGATCACGATCGTGGCCCGCGACCTCGACCAGGAGTGCGTGATCGAGGTGGAGGACGACGGCGTGGGCGAGGACCCCGAGAAGGTACGCCGTGCGCTCGCGGGCGAGGGCGGCGTCGACGCCGTCGGCCTGGGCAACGTCGACGCCCGGCTGCGCAACGCGTTCGGCGACGACTACGGCCTGATGGTTGAGACAGCCCCCGGAGCGGGTACCAGAGTGGTTGTGAGGGTTCCCAAGTTCGCTCCGGGTGTGCACGCCCAGTGAGGGCCGACGCCGTGGCCACCGACCGTGGCCTGCTGCGCGTGCTCGTCATCGACGACGAGCGCCCGGCGCTCGACGAGCTGGCGTTCCTGCTCGAACGCGACCCGCGGGTCGGCGGTGTCCTCACCAGCGACTCGGCCACCGACGCGCTCCGGATCCTCCAGGACCTCGACGTCGACGCGGTCTTCCTCGACATCCAGATGCCGGGGCTCTCGGGCCTGGACCTGGCCCAGGTGCTGTCCCGGTTCCGCAAGCCGCCGCCGGTCGTGTTCGTGACCGCTCACGAGGAGCACGCCGTCGAGGCGTTCGACCTGCACGCCGTCGACTACGTGCTCAAGCCGGTGCGCGAGGACCGCCTCGCGGAAGCGGTACGCCGCGTGGTCGAGAGCGGCGGACACCCGGTGCGGCAACGGCGACGAGCAGATCCCGGTCGAGCGCGGCGGCGTCACCCGCTTCGTCAGCCGCTCCGACATCACCCACGTCGAGGCGCACGGCGACTACGCGCGACTGCACACACCGACCGACTCCCACCTGGTGCGCACCCCGCTGTCGACCCTGGAGGAGGAGTGGGGTCCCGCCGGCTTCGTCCGGATCCACCGCTCGCTGCTCGTCTCGCTGGCCCACGTCGACGAGGTCCGGATGGACTCCGGCCGGTGCACCGTCGTCGTCGGCGGCACCGAGCTGGCGGTCAGCCGCCGGCACACGCGCGAGCTGCGCGACCTGCTCACCCGACGCCGGACCGGCTCGTGAACGAGCACGCGCCCGAGCGGGTCCGGGTCACCGGGCCGGCCCGCCGCCGGCCCGCGGGCACGCGCGTTCGCGAGATCGACGCCGAGACCCGGGTGGGCGCGATCTACATGGGCTCGCTGCTCGGCGAGCAGCTCCGGCTGGCGCTGCGGATCCTGGCCACGCTGTTCCTCACCGTCGGCATCCTGCCGCTGCTGTTCCACCTGTTCCCGCGACTCGGCGACGTCCGGCTGCTCGGCGTACCCCTGGCCTGGCTGCTGCTCGGCGCCCTCGTCTACCCCTACCTGCTGTTCCTCGGCTGGCGCTACGTACGTCGGGCCGAGGCCAACGAGCGCGACTTCGCGGACCTGGTCGAGGAAGTCGAGCGGTGACCCGGAGATGACCCAGTGAACGCCGCCCCCGGCATCGTGGCGGTCACCCTGGTGACGCTCGCGACCCTGGCCATCGGCACCTGGGGGCTGCGCTTCTCCCGCACGACGAGCGACTTCTTCGTGGCCTCCCGGTCGGTGCGCCCGGGGCTCAACGCCAGCGCGATCGGCGGCGAGTACCTCTCCGCCGCCGAGCTTCCTCGGCGTCGCCGGGCTGCTGTTCACCTTCGGGGCGGACATGCTGTGGTACCCGGTCGGCTGGACCGCGGGCTACCTCGTCCTGCTCGTGCTCGTCGCAGCGCCCCTGCGTCGCTCGGGCGCCTACACGCTGCCCGACTTCGCGGAGGCCCGGCTCGGGTCGGTCCGGGTGCGGTCGGTGTGCTCGCTGCTCGTCGTGGCGATCGGCTGGCTCTACCTGCTGCCGCAGTTCCGGGGCGCCAGCGTCACCCTCACCGCGACCATCGGCGCGCCCGACTGGCTGGGCGCGGTGATCGTCGCCCTCGTCGTGCTCGCGAACGTCACCTCCGGCGGGATGCGCAGCATCACCTTCGTCCAGGCCTTCCAGTACTGGCTGAAGCTGACCGCGCTCCTCATCCCGATCGCCGTGCTGCTGGTCGTCTGGGCGGGCGACGGCGGCGTCAACCCCGCCGACGTGGCCGGCACCGGCGACGACCTGTGGTCGATCCCGCTGGGCGAGGGCGGCACCGAGGGTCTCTACGTCACCTACTCGCTGATCGTCGCCACGTTCCTCGGCACCATGGGCCTGCCGCACGTCGTGGTCCGCTTCTACACCAACCCCGACGGCCGGGCCGCGCGGCGGACCACCCTGGTCGTGCTCGGTCTGCTCGGCATGTTCTACCTGCTCCCGCCGCTGTACGGCGCCCTCGGCCGCGTCTACGCCCAGGAGCTGGCGGAGTCCGGGCGCACCGACGCGCTCGTGCTCGAGCTGCCGCGGATCATGCTGCCCGGCCTCGGTGGCGAGCTGCTGACGGGCATGGTCACGGCGGGGGCGTTCGCGGCGTTCCTCTCCACCTCGTCGGGCCTGGCCATCGCGGTGGCCGGCGTGCTCAGCCAGGACGTCACCGGCCGGCGGTTCGGCGAGCGCCGGCTGAGCGGCGTGACCGCCTTCCGGGTCGGAGCCGCGATCGCGGTGGTCGTCCCGTGCATCGCCGCGCTGCTCGGGCCCGACGTCAACGTCGCCCGGACGGTCGGCCTCGCGTTCGCGGTCGCCGCCTCGACGTTCTGCCCGCTGCTCCTGCTCGGCATCTGGTGGCGCGGGCTCACCGCCATCGGCGCCGTGGCCGGCCTGCTCGTGGGCGGGCTCGGCTCCGGCATCGCCGTCGGCTACACGTTCGTGAACCCACACGCCACCGGCTGGGACGCCGTACTCCTCGGCCAGCCGGCCGCCTGGAGCGTGCCCGGCGCCGTGCTCACCATGGTGGTCGTCAGCCTGGCGACGGCCTCGCGGGTGCCCCGCCACACGGGCCGGTTCATGGTCCGGCTGCACACCCCGGAAGCGGTCTCGCTCGACCGGGGCTGACCGTTCGTCGTACGAATTCGACCGCTGGTCGAATCGGCTCCCCCGCTGGGCGCGGCATCGGCACGCACCCCTGCCGAGACGCCGCGACGCGTTCTTACCGTGACGGCGACCACACCCCCGAGGAGGACCAGTGTCCGAACCCAACGGCAGGGGCGTCCACCAACGCTCCGAGCATCCCGTCTATGTGGAGCTGCACAGTTCGCCCGAGTTCGGCGAGCTCAGGAAGAAGTTCCGAGCGTTCGTCGTGCCGGCGACCATCGCGTTCATGTCGTGGTACCTGCTGTACGTCGTGATGTCGATGTGGGCACACGACTTCATGAGCACCAAGGTCTTCGGCGACGTCAACGTGGCCGTGATCTTCGGCCTGCTCCAGTTCGTCTCCACGTTCCTGATCGCCTGGCTCTACGGGCGCTACATGAACAAGAACGCCGACCCGCTCGCCCGCGAGATCAAGCACCGCTACGACGCCGAGCTCGGTGGCGGGGAAGCGGTGACCCGATGAGCTCCGAGACCCTTTCCACGATCCTCTTCCTGGTCGTCGTCGCCATCACGATCGGGATCACCTTCTGGGCCAGCCGGAACACCAAGAGCGCGGCCGACTACTACGCCGGTGGTCGTTCGTTCAGCGGCTTCCAGAACGGCCTGGCCATCAGCGGCGACTACATGTCCGCCGCGTCGTTCCTCGGCATCTCGGGCGCGATCGCGCTGGCCGGTTACGACGGCTTCCTCTACTCGATCGGCTTCCTCGTGGCCTGGCTCGTGGCCCTGCTGCTCGTCGCCGAGCTGCTGCGGAACTCCGGTCGCTACACGATGGCCGACCAGCTCGCCTACCGGATGAGGCAGCGCCCCGTCCGCACCGCCGCCGCGACCTCGACCGTCGTCGTCTCGATCTTCTACCTGCTCGCGCAGATGGTCGGCGCCGGCGCGCTGGTCACCCTGCTCCTCGGGATCGACAGCGAGTGGGGCACCAGGCTCACCATCTTCGTCGTCGGCCTGCTGATGATCTTCTACGTCACCGTCGGCGGCATGAAGGGCACCACCTGGGTCCAGATCGTCAAGGCCGTCCTGCTCATGTCCGGGACCGTGCTGATCACGGTGCTGGTGCTCGCCGAGTTCAGCTTCAACCTGTCCGACCTGCTCGGCGCCGCCGCCGACAACACCGGCAAGGGCGCCGCGTTCCTCGAGCCCGGTCTGAAGTACGGCGTCTCGACGACGAGCAAGATCGACTTCGTCAGCCTGGCGCTGGCACTCGTGCTCGGTACGGCGGGCCTGCCGCACATCCTGATCCGGTTCTACACCGTCCCGACGTCGAAGGACGCGCGGACATCGGTCAACTGGGCGATCGGTCTCATCGGGTCCTTCTACCTGATGACGCTGGTGCTCGGCTTCGGTGCCGCTGCGCTGCTCGACACCGGACCGGAGAGCGACGTCGCGACGTCTGCCGGCAACCTGGCCTCACCACTGCTGGCCGAGGAGGTCGGCGGCGGAGCCGGGACATCAGGAGGGGCGATCCTCCTGGCGTTCATCGCCGCCGTGGCGTTCGCGACCATCCTCGCGGTCGTCGCCGGACTCACGCTGACCTCGGCGTCGTCGGTGGCGCACGACCTCTACGCCAACGTGGTCAAGAAGGGAGAGGCGTCCGAGAAGGACGAGGTGCGGGTCGCCAAGATCGCCGCGTTCGTGATCGGCGTCATCGCCATCGTCCTGTCGATCTTCGCCCAGTCGCTGAACATCGCCTTCCTGGTGGCGCTGGCCTTCGCGGTGGCCGCCTCGGCGAACCTGCCGTCGCTGCTCTACAACCTGTTCTGGAAGCGGTTCAACACCCGCGGTGCCACCTGGGCGATCTACGGCGGCCTGGTCACCTGCGTCGTGCTCGTGGCCTTCTCGCCGGTCGTGTCCGGCTCGGAGACCGCGCTGTTCACGGGCTCCGACTGGTCGTGGTTCCCGCTGGCCAACCCGGGCATCATCTCGATCCCGGCCGGCTTCCTGTTCGGCTGGCTCGGCACGGTGACCTCGCGTGAGCCCGAGGCCGAGGCCGCCTACCCGGAGCTCGAGGTCCGCTCCCTCACGGGTGCCGGGTCGGAGGCAGCGATTCTCGACTGATCGAACCCGTCAACGTCCGGGCGGCCCTTCCGGGGGAGGGTCGTCCGGACGCCGTTTCGGGCGGTAGGTTCGCAAGGACGACGGCCCGACGTACTTGCATCCCGAGGAGCCACGCACATGACCGACGAAACCCTGTCCAACCTCTCCCGCGAGGAGCGTCGCTTCGAGCCCCCTGCCGACCTCGCGGCGGACGCCAACGTCAAGGAGGACGCCTACGAACGCGCGGACTCCGACCGCGAGGGCTTCTGGGCCGAGCAGGCCGAGCGCCTCGACTGGGGCCAGAAGTGGGACCGGGTCCTCGACTGGGACGACCCGCCGTTCGCGAAGTGGTTCGTCGGCGGCACGATCAACGCGGCGTACAACTGCGTCGACCGGCACGTCGAGAACGGCAACGGCGACAAGGTCGCCCTGCACTGGGTCGGCGAGCCCGAGGACGACACCCGCGACATCACCTACGCCGAGCTCAAGGACGAGGTCAGCCAGGCCGCGAACGCGCTGACCGAGCTGGGCGTCGAGAAGGGCGACCGGGTCGCGATCTACATGCCGATGATCCCCGAGGTCGCGATCGCGATGCTGGCCTGCGCCCGCATCGGTGCGCCGCACACGGTGGTGTTCGGCGGCTTCTCCGCTGACGCGCTGGCCAACCGGGTCGCCGACTGCCAGGCGAAGGTGATCGTCACCGCGGACGGCGGCTACCGGCGCGGCAACCCGTCGGCGCTCAAGCCGGCGGTCGACGAGGCGGTCGGCAAGGCCAAGGAGCAGGGCCAGGACGTCGACAAGGTGCTGGTGGTCCGGCGTACCGGCCAGGACGTGGACTGGGACGACTCCCGCGACGTGTGGTGGCACGACGTCGTCGACCAGGCGTCCACCGACCACACGGCCGAGCCGCACGACAGCGAGCACCCGCTCTACGTCATGTACACCTCCGGCACGACCGGCAAGCCCAAGGGCATCCTGCACACCACCGGCGGCTACCTCGTCGGCACGTCGTACACGCACTGGTCGGTCTTCGACCTCAAGGCCGAGACCGACGTCTTCTGGTGCACCGCCGACGTCGGCTGGGTGACCGGCCACTCCTACCTGGTCTACGGTCCGCTCGCCAACGGCGCGACCCAGGTGATGTACGAAGGCACCCCCGACAGCCCCCACAAGGGCCGCTGGTGGGAGATCGTCGAGAAGTACGGCGTCACCATCTTCTACACCGCGCCCACGGCGATCCGGACGTTCATGAAGTGGGGCTCGGAGATCCCCGAGAAGTTCGACCTCTCCTCGCTCCGGGTGCTCGGGTCGGTCGGCGAGCCGATCAACCCCGAGGCCTACATCTGGTACCGCGAGACCATCGGCGCCGGGGAGGTCCCGGTCGTCGACACCTGGTGGCAGACCGAGACCGGCCAGATCATGATCAGCCCGCTGCCCGGCGTCACCGCCGGCAAGCCCGGCTCGGCGATGAAGGCGCTGCCGGGTGTCGAGTGCCGACGTCGTGACCGACGAGGGCGAGTCCGTGCCGAACGGCTCGGGCGGCTACCTCGTGCTCACCGAGCCGTGGCCGGCGATGCTGCGCACCCTGTGGGGCGACGACGAGCGGTTCAAGGAGACCTACTGGTCGCGCTACAAGAAGCAGGGCTTCTACTTCGCCGGCGACGGCGCGAAGAAGGACGACGACGGCGACCTCTGGATGCTCGGCCGGGTCGACGACGTGATGAACGTGTCGGGCCACCGGCTGTCCACCACCGAGATCGAGTCGGCGCTGGTGTCCCACCCGCGCGTGGCCGAGGCGGCGGTGGTCGGCGCGACCGACGAGACCACCGGCCAGGCCGTGTGCGCGTTCGTGATCCTGCGCGAGTCGGCCACCGACGACGAGGGCTCGGCCCCCGACGACCTGATCGAGGAGCTGCGCAAGCACGTGCAGAAGGAGATCGGCGCGATCGCCAAGCCGCGCCAGATCATGATCGTGCCCGAGCTGCCGAAGACCCGCTCCGGCAAGATCATGCGCCGCCTGCTCAAGGACGTCGCCGAGCACCGCGACGTCGGCGACGTGACCACGCTGGCCGACTCCACGGTCATGGACCTGATCTCCAACAAGCTCACGTCCGGCAAGGGCAAGGACGACGACTGACCCGTCAGAAACTGCCACGCTGACCCGTCGCTAATTAGCGACGGGTCAGCGTCATTTCAGGGGGTGGCGTGGAAGCGGTCGCGGTGCCCGAGCGCGAGGGCACCGACGACGGCGGAGATCAGGGAGCCACCGAGGACGGCCGTCTTGGCGGCGGTCAGCACCTCGCCCTCGAAGCTGAGGTCGGCGACGAGCAGGGAGACCGTGAACCCGATGCCGGCCAGGATCGAGACCCCGGCGATGTCGCGGTAGGTCAGCGACGGGCCGAGGCTGGCGTGGGTGAGCCGGGTGACGGCGTACGTCCCCAGGAAGACGCCGATCGGCTTGCCGAGGACCAGGCCGAGCACCACGCCGATCACCACCGGGTCCGAGATCAGGCCGGACCCGGCCGTCGAGGACGACGCCGGCGGAGAGCAGGGCGAAGAACGGTACGGCGAGGTTGGACGAGATCGGCGACAGCAGGTGCTCGAGGTGCTCCGCCGGGCTCGCCGACTCTGACGGGTCGGGCCGGACGCGCGTCAGCAGCGCCAGGACCATGCCGGCGATGGTGGCGTGGACACCGCTCTCGTGCACGCCCCACCAGACGAACACCGCCAGCGGCAGGTACAGCCACCAGCCCCGCACCCGCCACCGCTGCAGGAGCGCCCACACCACGCACCCGACGGCGGCGGCCGCGAACCACATGAGGTCCAGCTCGTCGGTGTAGAAGACGGCGATGATGGCCACCACGAGCAGGTCGTCGACGACCGCGAGCGCGAGCAGGAACGCCCGCAGGGCCGTCGGCAGGTTGGAGCCGACGACGGCCAGCACCGCCAGCGCGAACGCGATGTCGGTGGCCGCGGGGATCGCCCAGCCCTCCGTCCGGCCGTCCTCCGCGAGGCCGTTGACGACGAGGTAGATCGCCGCCGGGACCGCAACGCCGCAGATGGCCGCGACCACCGGCACCGCGGCGTCGATCGGCCGGCGCAGGCTACCGACGACGAGCTCGCGCTTGAGCTCGAGGCCCGGCCACGAAGAAGAACAGGGCGAGGGCACCGTCGGCGGCCCAGTGCTCGAGGTCCAGCGGCCCGACGTCGAGGTGCCGCACGGCGTCGTACGACGACGCCCAGGGCGAGTTCGCCCAGAGCACGGCCACCGCGGCTGCGAGGAGGGCGATCGCGCCGCCGACCGTCTCGCGGCGCATCAGGTCCCCGAGGAACGTGGACTCGTCGGTGGTCGGGTCGGGGAAGAGCACGCGCCTGCGTGCGGGACTACCGGACATGGTCATCTCTCGGGTGGGTACAGGACGCAGCCGTGACGACCACGTGCCGACCAGACTTCCCGGCTCACCGCTGGCGATGCTACCAACGCGGACGCCGGGTCGGGCTCTTGTAGGGTCAGCACCGAACCGCCCCACCAGCAGAGGACGACACCCGCCCATGGCAACCGAACCGGTCAAGGACGCTGCTCCGTCCGCCGACGAGCCCACCATCGGCCGCCTGGTCACCGACGCCCAGCGTGACATCTCCACGCTGATCAGCAAGGAGATCCAGCTCGTCAAGTCCGAGCTGAAGATCAGCGCCAAGGCCGGCGGCATCGGCGTCGGCCTGTTCGCGGCGGCAGCGTTCATCCTGGTGCTGGCGATCATCATGCTGTCGGTCTCGATCGCCTACTTCATCAACTGGAACGGCGAGGGCCTCGCCCTGCACTGGGCGTTCCTGATCGTCTTCGGGTTCTACGTCCTGCTGGCCGCGTTGATGGTCTTCATCGGCGTCCGCAAGGTGAAGCAGGTGCGCGCGCCCGAGGCGGCGATCCGCCAGGGCAAGGAGATCCCGAAGGCGCTGCGCGGCAAGGGCTAGGGCACGTCTCCCTAGGCGGCGCAGTCGCCGGTGGAGACCTCGTCGTCGCTGGTCTGCCCCGCGCCCGCGCTGCGCTGCACCTGGTCGGCGGTCAGCGCGTAGCCGGTGTCGCGGTCGGTCACCGACGCCGCGAACACCACCCCGACGACGTCGCCGGTCGAGGACACGATCGGGCCGCCGGAGTTTCCGGGACGGACCAGCCCGCGCAGCGAGAACACCTCGCGGATGACGGTGCCCTCGCCGTAGATGTTGGGTGACCGCAGCCGCTGCTCGGAGCGGATGCGGCCGGGCTGCACGTCGTAGGGACCGTCCTGGGGGTAGCCCAGGATCGCGACGCCGTCCTCGGCGCCGGCCGTCTGGTCGAACGCCAGCTCGGGCAGGCCGGACGTGTCGGCGGCCAGCACCGCGACGTCGAGATCGGGGTTGTAGTAGACGACCTCGGCCGACACCGAGCTGTCGTCGATGATCACCTCGGGGTCGTCGACCCCGGCGACGACGTGAGCGTTGGTCATCACCCGGTCGTCGGCGTACACGAAGCCGGAGCCCTCGACCCCGCGTCCGCACTCGTTGGTGCCGCGGATCTTGAGCACGCTCTGGCCGGCGTCCTCGACGTCGGGGTCGCTGAGCAGGCGCTTCGGGCCGGGTCCGACCTCGACGATCCGCTCGGGCGCGAACGGCTCGAGGTAGCGCGGGAAGAAGCTGGTGCCGACCACGTTGTTGAACGCACCGAGCACCCCGCTGGCCTGCTCGGGCAGCGTCTCGTCGACGCGGGAGAGGACCGACGACTCGCGCACGAGCGGGGTGATGCCGCTGAGCCCGGCGCCGGCGATCGCGACCCCGAGCGCCCAGGCGACCAGCAGGACGGCCGCCGCGCTGAGGAGCGCGCCCCCGACGGCGTCGACGGCGCGTGCGGGTTGCCAGGTGATCTTGTCGCGGATCTTGGCGCCGGTGAACTGGAGCAGCGCCTGGCCGAGCGACGCGGCCAGGATCACGATGAACAGCGCGCCGAGCGAGACGAGCAACGAGGGATTGGCGTCACCCAGCGCGACCGGGGCGATCCAGACCCCGAACAGGCCGCCGAGCAGCAGACCGGTCGTCGCGAACGCTCCGGTGACGAAACCCTGCCAGTAGCCCGACAGAGCGTAGGCCAGGACCAGCACGACGAGCAGCCAGTCGAGGAGGTTCACCGGTCCTCCTCGAATCGCGTGTTGGGGGCCAGGTCGGTGCGGCTGGGTTCACCCTGCAGCATGTACGACGGCAGGTCACGCACCTCGCCTTCATCCCATGGGGTGGCCCAGCCGAGGAACTCGAAGAGCCGCGCGATGATCCCGCCGGTGAAGCCCCACAGGATGACGTCGCGGTCGGGACCGATCAGGAAGCCCGGGCCGAGCCAGCCGCTGGGGTGCCGCACGCTGATGCGGTACGCCGGGTCGAGCAGCTCGCTGATCGGCACCCGGTGGATGTCGTGCACCTCGTCGGGGCTGACGACCTCGAGCCGGCCGGGCTCCTGCCACCAGCCGAGGATCGGCGTGACCGCGAAGTTGCTGGGCGGGAGCCACAGCTCGGGGAGCTCACCGAACACGTGGACACCGGCGGGGTCGACGCCCGGTCTCCTCCTGCGCCTCGCGGAGCGCGGCCTCGACCGGCGTCTCCCCCGGGTCGATCGAGCCGCCGGGGAACGACACCTGGCCGGGGTGGGAGCGCATGTGGTGGGCGCGCTCGGTGAGCACCAGCTCACCGCCGTGCTCGCCCTCGCCGAACAGCATCAGCACCGCCCCGCGCCGGGCGTCGGAGCCCTCGGGGGGCATGAACCGGGTCAGCTCGTGGACGGTGATCGACTGCGCCGCCTCCTGCACCGGACGCAGCCACTCGGGGAGCTCGACCCCGTCGTCGGCGGCGCTCACAGCGTGACCCCGAGGTGCTCGTCGACCAGCGCGACCAGCTCGTCGACCGAGTCGACCCCGCCGTTGGCGACCGAGGTGGTGCCGTCCTTGTCGACGAACGCGAAGATCGGCAGGCCCATCCGCAGCGGGAACGGGTCCTTGCCCTGAGCTCGCTCTGGGGATCGGCGAGGAGCGGATAGGTCACGCCGGACTTCGAGGCCAGCTCCATGGCGGCGACCGTCTGTGGGTCCTCGTAGTCGATGCCGAGCACGCGCACGCGATCGCCGTACTGCTCGTGGAACTGCTGGAGGACCGGCATCTCGGTGCGGCACGGACCGCACCACGACGCCCACACGTTGACCACCAGCGGGCCACGCAGCGCGGCCAGGTCGACCTCGGGGCCGCCACCGAAGCAGGGCAGCGTGACCGTCGGGCAGCCCGTCGGCCGCCGGCCTCACCGTCGGCGGGCTGGCAGTCCTCGATGCTCGGCGGCCTGCTTCATCTGGCGCAGCTCGGGCGTGTCCACGTCGATCTTCGCCGGGCCGGGTCCTGGCACCAGGCCCGGCGCCTCGTCACCGGAGCAGCCGGCGAGCAGGAGCAGCAACGCCACCGGGACGGTGGCGAGACGGGCACGCGTCATGCTCGGCCCTCGGTCTTGACCAGGGTCGCGGCGGCCTCGGGGTCGGTCGGGCCCTCGCCGTACGCCGGGCACCAGCGCGCGACCGGGCAGGCACCGCAGGCCGGCTTGCGGGAGTGGCAGACGCGTCGGCCGTGCCAGATCAGGTGGTGGCTGAGCATCGTCCAGTCGCGCTTGGGGAACAGCGCACCGACCGCGTGCTCGACCTTGACCGGGTCGGTCTCCTCGGTCCAGTCGAACCGGCGGGCGAGGCGGCCGAAGTGGGTGTCGACGGTGATGCCCGGGACGCCGAAGGCGTTGCCGAGCACGACGTTGGCGGTCTTGCGGCCCACCCCCGGCAGCGTCACCAGGTCGTCGAGGCGCGCCGGGCACCTCGCCGTCGAACCGGTCCACCAGCGCCTGGCTCAGCTTGAGCAGCGACTCGGTCTTGGCCCGGAAGAAGCCCAGCGGGCCGACGATCGCCTCGAGGTCGGCGCGCTCGGCGGACGCCATGCGGGGCGCGTCGGGGTACGCCGCGAACAGGGTCGGGCTCACGGCATTGACGCGCTTGTCGGTGGTCTGGGCGCTGAGGACGGTGACGACCAGGAGCTCGAACGGGTTGGTGAAGTCGAGCTCGCAGCGGGCGTCGGGGTAGGTCTCCGCGAGGACCCGGTCGATCTTGCGCGCACGGCGGACCAGCGACGTACGACTCGCCTCGTCCGGCTGCGTGGAGACCATGGGAGCAAGGGTAGGTGGCGGCTACGACACAGGCAGAATCCGTCCGGACACCCCGCGGACGCCCGGACCGGACGCTCGCCGGGCATCGGGCCCCACCCGGGTTAGGGTGACCACGGTGTGCCGGGAAGTCTGGTCGGCGGTAGTCCGACCGACCGCCGATCCCGGGAGCCGCCGGTGACACTCACCGCCACCATCGCCGTACTGGTCTTCGTCGCCGCCTACGTGCTGATCGCCACCGAGTGGATGCACCGCACGAAGGTCGCCCTCGGCGGGGCGGCCCTGATGCTGCTGCTGCACATCAGCGACGCGGAGAAGGCGTTCTTCGACGACCACACCGGGGTCGACTGGAACGTCATCTTCCTGCTGCTGGGGATGATGATCATCGTCTCGATCCTGCGGCATACCGGCGTGTTCGAGTACATCGCGATCGTGGCCGCCAAGAGCTCGCGGGGCCGGCCGTACCGGCTGATGGTGCAGCTGTGCGTGCTGACCGGCGTGACCTCCGCGTTCCTGGACAACGTGACCACCGTGCTCCTCGTCGCGCCGGTGACCTTCCTGGTCTGCGAGCGGCTGGGCCTGAACCCGGTGCCGTTCCTCATCGCCGAGGTGTTCGCCTCCAACATCGGCGGCGCCGCCACCCTCGTCGGCGACCCGCCGAACATCATCATCGCCAGCCGCGGCGACCTGAGCTTCAACGACTTCCTCATCCACATGACGCCGATCATCGCGGTGCTGATGGTGGTCTTCTGCGTGCTCTGCCGCTGGCTGTTCCGCTAAGCACTTCGTCTTCGACCCCGAGCGGGCGGAGTCGGTCATGACGCTGAACGAGCGGGAGGCCATCACGGACAAGACCGCTGCTGATCAGGTCACTGGCGGTGCTGGCCCTCGTCGTGGCGGCGTTCGTGCTCCACCCGGTGCTCCACTACGAGCCGTCGATCGTGGCGCTGCTCGGCGCGGGGCTCCTGGTGCTGATCACCGACGTCACCGTCGCCGATGCGCTGGCGGACGTCGAGTGGCCGACCCTGGCCTTCTTCGCCGGACTGTTCATCATGGTGGGCGGACTGGTCGAGACCGGCGTGATCGGCGACCTCTCCCGGCGCCATGACCGACGCGACCGAGGGCAAGCTGGGTCTGGCCACCATGATCCTGCTGTTCGGGTCGGCCGGGCTGTCCGCGATCATCGACAACATCCCGTACGTCGCCACCATGAGCCCGGTCGTGGCCGACATGGTGAACGCGGCCGGCGCGGACGGCCAGGTGCTGTGGTGGGCGCTGGCCCTGGGGGCCGACCTGGGCGGCAACGCCACCGCGATCGGCGCCTCGGCGAACGTCGTCGTGCTGGGGCTGGCCGAGCGGGCGGGGCACCCCATCGGCTTCTGGGAGTTCACCAAGTACGGCATCGTCGTCACCGTGGTGACCGTGAGCCTGTGCGCGCCGTACCTCTGGCTGCGCTACCTCTGAGTGAGCCGCCCGCCAGCCGGGTCCGCATTTGATGCAACAATGCGCCAGACTGTGACCTGAGCCACCCGGGAGTCCGCCCGGGCGTGGAACGAGGAGGAATCGTCGTGGACAACGACGTGCTGCGCCAGGCCCCGCTGTTCAGCGCGCTCGACGACGAGGCGGCGACCGCGCTGCGGACGTCGATGAGCGAGAGCCGCCTGCAGCGCGGCGACGTGCTGTTCCACGAGGGCGACAGCGGCGACAAGCTCTACATCGTGCTCGACGGCAAGGTGAAGCTCGGGCGCACCTCCAGCGACGGGCGCGAGAACCTCCTGGCCATCCTCGGGCCCGGCCAGATGTTCGGTGAGCTGTCGCTGTTCGACCCCGGCCCGCGCTCGGCGACGGTGACCGCCGTGACCGACGTGGCGTTCGCGTCGCTCTCCCACGACGACCTGCTCCGCTGGCTCGAGGGCCGCCCGATGGTCGCCCGCGGACTGCTCTCGCAGATCGCCAGCCGGCTGCGCAAGGCCAACGACGTCAACGCCGACCTGGTGTTCTCCGACGTCCCGGGCCGGGTGGCGAAGGCGCTGCTCGACCTGGCCGACCGGTTCGGCCGCACCGCCGACGACGGCGTACACGTCCACCACGACCTCACCCAGGAGGAGCTCGCCCAGCTGGTCGGCGCCTCCCGCGAGACCGTCAACAAGGCCCTCGCCGACTTCGCGTCCCGCGGCTGGCTGCGCCTCGAGCCCCGCTCGGTCGTGATCATGGACGTCGAGCGGCTCACCCGCCGCGCCCGCTGACCCGCTCCGGGGTCAGGCCTCCAGCAGCCCCGAGTCCGTCGGCTCGTCCTCGACGAGTGTGCTCACGTCGTCGCGCACGGACAGCTTGTGGAGCAGCGCCAGGCGCGCGGCCTCCTGCTCGTCATGGCGCCGCAGCGCGGCGACGATCCCCCGGTGCTCCCGCTGCGAGGTCGCGAGCCTGCGAGGGACCTTGCGGAACACCCGCTGGAAGCCCGAGTGGCGCTGCCAGATGTCCATCGTGAGGTCGCGCAGCATGTCGTTGCCGCAGCATCCGACGATCGTGCGGTGAAAGGTCTGGTTGAGGTCGGAGAACGCCGGCCCGTCCTGCGCGGCGACGGCGTCGTCCATCTTCGCCATGAGGACGTCGAGCTCGGCGAGCTCCTCGTCGGTGATCCGTTGGGCCGCCAGCCCGGTGGCGACGCTCTCCAGGTGGGAGCGGATGAAGTAGGTCTCCTCGACCTCCTTCGCCGACAGGCTGGTCACGCGGGCACCGGCGTACGGAACGGTCTCCACGAGGCCGTCTCGCTCGAGCATCCGCAGCGCCTCGCGGACGGGGATGTCGCTGGTGTCGTACTGCCGCCCGACGTCGCGCACCACCAGTCGCGTGCCGGGCTCGATGTCGTTGGCCAGGATCCGCTCCCGCAGGGCGTGGTAGATCGACTGCGACTTCAGGTCCGCCATCCCTCTCCTCCCCCGTTCGATCAGGTCTGCTCAGATAATATCTGATCTGATACGGTGTGAGCGACACCACACGGTGAGCTCGGGCGGCCCTCGTGTGTCGGGTAGGCGGCCGTTCCCGACCCGCCACCCGAGGGGATGACCACGATGAAGACGAGGTTCCTGGCCGCGGTCGCGGCCCTCACGCTCCTGCTGGCCGCCTGCGGCGGCGACGACGGGGGCGGCGACGACGCAGACAAGATCCGGGTCGCCCTCGGCGACATCGAGTCGGTGGAGACGCTGGCCCTCTTCATCGCCCTCGAGCGGGTCCGCGACGAGGGGATCGACGTCGAGCTGATCGAGCTGGCCGACGAGGACCTCGCCAACCAGGCCGTCGTCGGCGGCCAGGCGGACGTCGGCCTCGGCGCGCCGTACGCCCTGATCCAGGGGTCGGGCGCCCCGCTGCGGATCTTCTGCCAGCTGAGTGCGGCCCGGTTCTTCCCCGTCGTCGACAAGGCCACCTACCCCGACTGGGCGTCCCTGGACGGTGAGACCTTCACCGTCCACTCCCGCGGCTCGACCACCGAGGCGCTGGCGACCATCGTCGAGGAGGAGGAGGGGATCGAGTTCGGCGACATCAGCTACGTGTCCGGCGCCGAGGTGCGGGCGACCGCGCTGCTGCGCGGCAACGTGAAGGCGACCGTGCTCGACATCCCCAACACCAACTACGTGATGGACCAGTCCCCGGGCACCTTCCACGTCCTCGAGACCCCCGAGCTGGACGCCAGTGACGAGGTCCTGTTCGCGAACACCGACTGGCTGGAGGCGAACGGCGACAACGTCCAGGTGCTGCTCGAGCAGGTCCTCACGGTGTGGCGCAACATCGCCGAGGACCCGAACTTCGTGGTCGAGGAGCGCGAGCGGCTGGGGCTGCTGGAGGACCTGCCCGAGGATCTCGAGGCCGAGCTCCTCCCCTACTACCAGCAGGGTGTCGAGGAGGAGCTCTTCACCACCGACTGCGGCGGCGAGGAGGCCGCGAAGGCCGACTTCGAGTTCTACGGCGCGGCCGGCCAGCTCGAGGGCGACCCGGCGTCGCTCAAGGTGGAGGACTTCTGGACGCTCGAGCCCAGCCAGGCGGTGCTCGAGGGGCTGGAGGGCTGACCGGGTGAGCGTGCACCCAGACCGCTCTCCGACCGACGCGGGTCCTCGCCCGCCCCTGGGTCCTGCGCGTCCTCTCGATCCTGGTCGTGCTGTGCCTGTGGGAGTGGGCCGGGCGGGTCCCGGTCAGCATCGCCTTCCCGACGTTCACCGACACCCTGGCGGCGTTCGTCGACATGCTCGCCGACGGCACCTTCGCGAGCGCCTACGCCGAGACGCTCGGACCGCTCCTGGTGGGCGTCGGGCTGACCGCTGTCGGCGGGGTGCTGGCCGGGGTGGTCATGGGCCTGTCGCCGCGGGCGCAGTGGTTCGGCCTGCCGGTGTTCATCGTGCTGCAGGCCGCGCCGTCGGCGGCGATCATCCCGCTCATCACGTTCGTCTACGGCATCGGCTTCGCCGCCAAGGTGTTCGCCGTCGTCCTGCTCAGCGCCCCGGTGATCGTGCTCAACTCCTACCGCGGGGTCGCCAACGCCCCCCGGTCCCTGATCGAGATGGGCGACTCCTTCCAGGCGAACACCCGCCAGCGGGTGTGGAAGATCGTGATCCCCGCCGCCAGCGGCCTGATCTTCGCGGGACTGCGGCTGGGTCTGGCGCAGGGCTTCACCGGTGCGATCCTGGCCGAGCTGATCATCACCCCGACCGGCGTCGGCGACCTGATCACCTACTACCGCTCGCTCGCCGACTACCCGCGGATGTTCGCCGCGATCTTGTCGATCATCATCTTCGCCAGCGTCAGCATCACCCTGCTCCAGCGCCTGGAGCTGCGCTTGTTCCGACCCGAGATGAGGCCTTCATGACCGAGCCCGCGACCCACTCCCCGGACGCCGCCGTCGGTACGCCGACCGTGGACGCCGCCGTCCGCGTGGTCGACCTGGTCAAGGACTTCGGCAGCGACGTGCACGCGATCGGCGGGCTCTCCTTCGACGTCCCACGGGGCGAGCTGACCAGCATCATCGGTCCGAGCGGCTGCGGGAAGACCACGACCCTCAAGGTCATCGCCGGCCTGGCCGAGCCCACGTCCGGGCGGGTCGAGGTGGAGGGACGGCCGGTCACCGGCCCCGGGCCGGACCGGGCCATGGTGTTCCAGGACTTCGCACTGATGCCCTGGGCGACGGTTCTGCGCAACGCCGCCTTCGGCCTGGAGCTCAAGGGCGTCCCGCGCCGTGAGCGCGAGTCCGTGGCCCGCGAGTACGTCGCGAAGGTCGGCCTGGCCGGCCACGAGGACGTCTACCCGCACCAGCTCTCCGGCGGCATGCGCCAGCGGGTCGGGCTGGCCCGCGCGTTGGCCGTCGACGCGGACATCCTGCTGATGGACGAACCGTTCGCCTCGGTCGACGAGCAGATCCGCCGCAAGTTCCAGGAGGACCTGCTCAACCTGCTGAGCGACGAGGACAAGACGGTCATCTTCGTGACCCACTCGATCGAGGAAGCGGTCTACGTCTCCGACCAGATCGTGCTGCTCACCCGCGGCCCGTCCACCGTCTCGACAGTCGTCCGTCCCGGCCTCGACCACTCCGCCGGATCCGACTCCGTGCGCCGGAGCACCGCCTACCTCGACTGGGTGGAACGGATCTGGCAAGAGCTCGAGAGCTACCTGGAGGACTGACATGACGCTCCGTGGTCATCGGGTACCGATGGTGTTCTCCCTGCTGGTCTGGCTGGTCATCTGGGAGGTGCTCGGCCGTGCGGGCTGGATCTCGTTGATACCGCCGTTCTCCGAGGTGCTTGCCTCGTTCAGCGAGGTCGTGTCCTCGTCGAGCTTCGAGGAGGCGGCCCGGATCACGCTGCAGGCGTTCGGGATCGGGATGGCCCTGTCGTTCGCCATCGGGATCGGGCTGGGGATCCTGATGGGCACCAGCCGTGCCTTCGGCTCGCTCATGGGCATGTGGGTCAACATCTTCGAGAGCTCGCCCCTCACGGCCGTCGTCCCCGCACTCATGGCCCTGCTCGGGTTCGGCCTCCCGACGATGGTCGTCACCGTCGTCCTGTTCTCGGTCTGGGTGATCGCGCTGGACACCCAGGTCGGCGTCGAACGGGTCAACCCGTCGCTGGTCGAGATGGGCCGCTCGTTCGGCGCCGGACGCCGCAGGCTGTTCAGCTCGATCGTGCTGCGCGCCGCGCTGCCCGAGCTGCTGGCAGGCATCCGGCTGGGCCTGCTCCGCGGCCTCAAAGGCGTGGTGATCGGACAGCTGCTCATCGCCGTGGTCGGTGTTGGCTACCTGTTCGAGCTCTACTCCCGCAACTTCTTGATGCCGGAGTTCTGGTCCCTGCTCATCGTGCTGTTCGCCTTCGCGTTCCTCGCGTCGGAGGTGGTCGGCTACTTCGAACGAAAGGTCTCCTTCTATGCCAGCAGTCGCTGAGCCGAACAGCCACCCGCGGTACGCCGTCGATCCCGCACCACCGCCGACGCTCCCGGTCTCCGGGCGCGACGAGGTGTTCCCGGTGGGTCGGATCCTGTGCATCGGGCGCAACTACGCCGAACACGCTGTCGAGATGGGCCACGACCCCGACCGCGAGCCGCCGTTCTTCTTCGCCAAGCCACCCACCGCTGTGGTCCCCGACGGCAGCGAGCTGGACTTCCCGACCGCCACGTCCGACCTGCACCACGAGATCGAGCTCGTCGTCGCCCTGGCCGCTGGTGGTCGCGACGTACCTGCCGAACGAGCCCTCGATCTCGTCTTCGGGTACGCCGTGGGCCTCGACATGACCCGGCGCGACCTGCAGGCCGTGGCCAAGAAGGCCGGCCGACCGTGGGACATGGCCAAGGGGTTCGACGAGTCCGCGCCGATGAGCGCGCTCCGCCGGGTCGCCGACGGCGGTCACCCCGACGCCGGGGAGATCCTGCTCGAGATCAACGGCGAGACGCGACAGCGGGGCGACCTGGCCCAACAGATCTGGTCGGTGCCCGAGGCGCTCGCCTACCTCAGCACCCTCGTCGAGCTCCGGCCCGGCGACCTGCTGATGACCGGCACCCCGGCCGGGGTCGGCGCGGTTCGCCCCGGCGACCAGCTGGTGGGTCGCGTGGAGGGGGTCGGGGAGCTGGCCGTCAGCTACCGGCCCGACTGACGCCCCTGCAGGTAGGCCAGCTGTGCCCGCACCGACAGCTCGGCCGCGCCCCAGAGGACCGGGTCGACGTCCTGGTAGACGATCTCGACGACCCGGCGGGGCAGCTCGTCGGTGGAGATCCCTTCGGGGTGGTCGGCCTGCTTCAGCGACGCCAGCGCCGACTCGACCTGCTCGAGCCGCTCGCGGCGGTGGGCGATGTAGAAGTCGAGAGTGCCGAGGGCGTCGTCGATGACCGGCCCGTGGCCCGGCCAGATCGTGGCGATCTCGTGGGTGTCGGCCAGCGCGTGGAGGCGGTCGAGGGAGCCGAGGTAGGCACCGAGCTGTCCGTCCGGGTGGGCGACGACGGTGGTGCCGCGGCCGAGCACGGTGTCACCGGTGAGCACCGCGCGCTCGGCCGGCAGCACGAACGACAGCGAGTCGGCGGTGTGCCCCGGCGTCGCGACCACGTGCAGCTCCAGGCCGTCGACCGACACGACGTCGCCCTCGCCGAGGCCCTCCGAGCCCAGCCGGTACGCCGGGTCGAGCGCGCGCACCCCGCACCCCACCCGCTCCGCGAACTCCCGCGCGGCCTCGGAGTGGTCGGCATGGTGGTGCGTCAGCAGTACGACGGCCACGTCACCGGCCGCCTCGGCGACCGCGTCGAGGTGGGCCACGATCGACGGCCCCGGATCGATCACGATCGAGCGCCGGGCGTCCGGCTCGCGGAGCACCCAGGTGTTGGTGCCGTCGAGCGTCATCATGTTCGCGTTGGGGGCGAGCACGCACTCGCCACGTCCGCCGAACGTGCCCCCGCTCCAGCTCATCGCCCGGCCACCAGCTCGACGTAGCGGTCCGGCATCGACAGCACGAAGTCGTCGTCGGCGGTCACGACCTCGGGCGTGAACATGTCGACCTCACGCGCCGCCGCTTCGTCCAGGACAGCGGCCGGGTCGGCGTACTGCCCGACCTCGAGGCAGGTGAGGTAGGTCGGCGGGAGCATGAACATGTCCCCCGCCTCGACCGCCGACACCGCCGACATCGCCGGCAGCCACGTCACCGACGACGACTCCGTCGACACGTCGCGCGTCACCTGACCGTCGGGCAGCAGCGCGACGAAGAACCACGTGCGGTAGCGCCGCGGCTCGAACACCGGGGTCAGCCACCCCGCCCAGACGCCGAGCAGGTCGGTGCGGAGCACCAGCCCGCGGCGGTCGAGGAACTCGGTGAACGCGAGCTCGCGGGCCTCGAGCGCCACCCGGTCGGCCTCCCAGTCGGCGCCGGTCGTGTCGGCGACGACCGAGTCGGCGGTGCCGGCGAGCAGCACGCCCGACTCCTCGAACGTCTCGCGTACGGCGGCGCACACCAGCGCCCGCGCCATCCGCTCGTCGGTGCCGAGCCGGCCGGCCCACTCGGACGGCGACGGGCCCGCCCACGCCACCGAGTGGTCGAAGTCGCGCGGATCGACGCCGCCACCCGGGAACACGCACATCCCGGCGGCGAACTCCATCGAGGTCTGGCGGCGCAGGAGGTACACCTCGGGCCCGTCCCCCGACGGGCGCAGCAGCACGACCGTCGCCGCGTCGCGCGGCTCGGCCGGGGTCCGCGACCCGTCGGCGTACTCCGCCGCCTGCTGGACCAGCTGCTGCGGCAGTGGCAGTCGCTCCATCGGACGAACCGACTCAGACCTCGACGACGATCTCGACCTCGACCGGGGAGTCGAGCGGCAGCACGGGTACGCCGACCGCCGACCGCGCGTGCACCCCGGCGTCGCCGAAGACCTCGCCGAACAGGTGCGACGCGCCGTTGGCGACCTGGGGCTGACCCGTGAAGTCCGGCGTGGAGGCGACGAAGCAGACCACCTTCACGACCCGCTTGATCAGGGCGAGGTCGCCGATCTGGCTCTTCACGGCAGCGATCGCGTTGAGGGCGCACTGCTGCGCGCACTCGGTTGCCTCCTCCGGCGACACCTCGCCGCCCACCTTGCCGGTGGTGATCAGCTCGCCGTCGCGCATCGGCAGCTGGCCGGACGTGTAGATGTAGTTGCCGGTCCGCAGCGCCGGGACGTACGCCGCCACCGGTGTCGCGACCTCGGGCACGGACAGGCCCAGCTCGGCCAGCTTCTCCTCGGGATGCGTCATCGCTCAGCCCTCCAGCGGGCGCTTGAAGTAGCCCACGAGGTTCTCGGGGTTCATCCCGGGCGCGATCTGCACGAGCTCCCAGCCGTCGGAGCCGAAGTTGTCCAGGATCTGCTTGGCGGCGTGCGTGAGGATCGGGGCCGTCAGGTATTCCCACTTGGTCATGCTCGGGGACTCTACCGATCCGAAATGTGGGTCTACGCTCGCGTCGTGGACAGAGGTGATGTGGCCGAGGATCGCAAGAAGGACGACGGGCGCGATGGCTTCGAGAAGTTCGTCGAGGCCGCCAACCAGGTCGTCAGCCGGGGACCGTTCTTCTTCGTGATCCTCGTGGCCCTCGTCGTGTGGGCGGTGAGCTACCCGTTCTGGGGGAGCACCACGAAGTGGGAGCTCGCGCTGCACACCGGGTCGGCCATCCTCTCCCTGCTCCTGCTCGTGCTCCTCGAGAACGCCGGCCGCCGCAGCCAGGAGGCGATCCAGGAGAAGCTCAACGTGGTCGCCGAGGCGCTGTCCGACCTGATGGAGTCACGCGCCCAGGACGACCCGAACCTCACCGAGGCGGTCGAGAAGCTCCGCGAGGCCGTCGGCCTCGAGGAACGGCACTGAGCGCCGCCCCGCGCGAGCGGCTGCTGTCACCGGCGTACGCCGCAACCACCGTCGGCGTCTTCGCGCTGATCGCGTTCAACGCCTTCGAGGCGATGGCGGTCACCACGGTGATGCCGACCATCAGCCGGGAGCTCGACGGCCGCGACCTCTACGCGCTCGCCTTCGCCGCGCCGCTCGCCAGCGGCGTGATCGGCATGGTCGCCGCCGGGGCGTGGAGCGACCGCCGCGGGCCGGCGTGGCCGCTGATGGTCTCGCTCGTGCTGTTCAGCGCGGGCGTGCTCGTGTGCGGCGTCGCCCCGTCCATGGAGGTGCTGACGGCGGGCCGGGTCGTCCAGGGCATGGGCACCGGTGCCCTGATCGTCAGCCTGTACGTCGTGGTCGGCGTCGTCTACCCGACGGTGCTGCAGCCTGCGGTGTTCGCGAGCTTCGCCGCGGCGTGGGTGCTGCCGTCGCTGTTCGGACCCGCGATCGCGGCGTTCGTCGCGGCCACCGTCGGCTGGCGCTGGGTGTTCCTCGGCATCGTCATCCTGGTCGCCGTCGCCGCCGTGCTGATCGCGCCGGTCGTCCCGGGCCTGCGTACGACCGTCGAAGGCAGCGACCCGGTCCCGCGATCGCGCCTGGTGTGGGCGGTCGTCGCCGCGGTCGCCGTACTCGCGGTCGAGCTGCTCGGCTCGAGCAGCATTCCCGTGCTGGCCGTGGCCGCGGCAGCCGTGGCGCTGACCGCCCTGCGGCCGCTGCTCCCCGCCCGTACGCTCCTCGCCGGCCGCGGCCTGCCCGCGGTGATCGGGACCCGCGGTCTCATGAGCGCCGCGTTCTTCTGCGGACAGGCCTACATCGTGCTGGTGCTCCAGGAGCGCTGGGGCTACTCCGCCGGCCAGGCCGGGATCGCGCTCACCGTGGTCGGCATCGTCTGGGCACTCGCCAGCCAGGGCCAGGCCCGGCTCGGTCAGCGGGTCACCAGCGAGCAGGCCATGGTGGCCGGCACGCTCGCCCTGCTCGGCGCCGCGATCGGGCTGTGGCTCACGGTGGGGCTCGATGCACCCGCCGTCCTGGCCGGGGTCGCGTTCGTCGTCGCCGGCGCCGGCATGGGCTTCGGCTTCAGCCGCACCGGCGTGGCCATGCTCGCGGCATCCACCGACCGCGACCGCGGCTTCAACTCGTCCGCGCTCACGATCGCCGACTCGATCGGCGCCGCCCTGGCCCTCTCGCTGTGCGGCATCGGGTTCGCCCTCGCCGAGCGCACCGGCGGCGACCCGTTCCTCGCCGTCTTCGGCGTCGCGGTCGTGGCGGCGGCGGGCGCCGTCGTCACGGCGTGGCGGACGGCGTGGCGGCCTACTTGACGGCGTACCGCACGTGGGTGGCGTACGGCGAGCTCCACACGCCCAGCACCTCGAGGTCGCGGTCCTCCTCGAAGCCCTCGAAGAGCCGCTTGCCGCCACCCAGCACCACCGGCGCGGTCGAGATGGCGAGCTCGTCGACGACCCCGGCCGCGAGTCCCTGGCGGATCAGGTCGGCACCCCCGCCGAGGGCCACGACCCCGTCGCCGGCGAGCTCGCGCGCCTTGAGCAGCGCCGCGTCGAAGCCGTCCATGAACAGGAAGCCGGTGCTCGGGTCGGGCTGGTCCTCGGTCCGGTGGGTGAGCACGATCAGCGTCCCCGGGAACGGGTTCGTGCCGCCCCACGCGCCGGCGGCGTCGTACATGTTGCGGCCGCAGATCCCGACGCCCATGCCCTCGGTGAGCGCGTCGAAGAACTCCCGGTCCGGGCCGTGCATGCCGTCGGTGTCGTGGCCGTCGTCGGCGTACGTCCAGGGCCCGCCCATGACCCAGTAGTGGAGTCGCTCGCCGCCGGTGCCCAGCCCGTTGCCGGGACCGTCGTCCGGCCCCACGATGTAGCCGTCCACCGACGTGGTGATGGATGCGATGACCTTGCCCATGGTTCCTCCTGAGATCGACGTTCGGCCATGCAGACCGTCCGGCGGCCCGGAACTCATCGCCGGCGCGTGCGACCACGGTCGGATCCGGCCTCAGTCCCCGGTCGGACGCATCGACGCCGGACACCGTCTACCGTGCTGGCGTGGACGAGCTGCATGCCCAGCGCTGGCGGCTGGGCGAGCGCGGCCGGCGCTGGTTCGACATCGGGCTGGCCACCGCGCTGCTGCTGCCGGTGATCGCGGTGCCCGCGCTCGGGGCAACCGCTCACCTGGACCGTGCTGTGTGTCGTCCAGATCGTGCCGCTCTACTGGCGCCGTCGCCACCCGATCGAGGTCTTCGTCGTGGTGGCGGTCGCGAGCGCGGCGCAGTGGCTGCTCGTCGACACCCCGCTGTGGGGCCAGGTCGCCTTCCCGGTCGCGACGTACTCCGTGGCGCGCTGGCGCGGCGCGCGCTGGGGCCTCGGCGCGGTCGCCGTCGGAGTCGCCGGCGCTGCCGTCGCGGCCCTCGACTGGCTGCGCGGGTACGACGCGCCGGTCACCGTCGGCAACACGCTGGCGTACTTCCTGACCATCGCGACGATCGTGGTCGCCGCGTGGGCACTCGGCACGCTCGGCCGCGTGCGCAGTGCGTACGTCGATGCGCTGGTCGAGCGCAGCATCCGGGTCGAGCGCGAGACCGCGCAGCAGGTGGAGCTCGCGGCGTCCGAGGAGCGGGCCCGGATCGCGCGGGAGATGCACGACGTCGTCGCCCATGGCCTGTCGGTGATGGTGGTGCAGGCCGACGGGGCGCGGTACGCCGCCGAGCGGGACCCGGACGTGGCCACCCGGACCCTCGCCACCATCGCCGAGACCGGGCCGCGAGGCGCTGGGAGAGATGCGACGCCTCCTCGGGCTGCTGCGGTCCGGCGACGTCACCGGGACCCACCCGCAGCCGCGGCTCGGTGACATCGCCGTGCTGGTCGAGCAGACGCGCGCATCCGGCACCGAGGTCACCGCCACGCTGCCGCCTCCGGACGTGACGGTTCCCGACGGCGTCGGCGCTCACGGCGTACCGCGTGGTGCAGGAGTCGCTCACCAACGTCCGCAAGCACGCCGGCCCCGGCGCGACCGCGTCGGTCACGATGCGGATCGCCGACGACCTGGAGGTGAGCGTCGAGGACGACGGCCGTGGCGCCAGCAGCCCCGACGACGGCCGGGGTCTCGGGCTGGTCGGCATGCGCGAGCGGGTCGCCGTCCACGACGGCACCCTCGATGCCGGACCCCGGCCCGGCGGCGGGTTCCGGGTGTCGGCGAGGATCCCCCTGTGATGTCCGAAGCCGCGACCGAACCGATCCGGGTGTTCCTGGTCGACGACCAGGAGATGGTGCGGGCCGGCTTCCGGATGCTGGTCGACAGCCAGGACGACCTCGAGGTCGTCGGCGAAGCAGGCGACGGCGGCGAGGCCGTGCAGCGGCTGGCCGCCACCCGCGCCGACGTCGTGCTGATGGACGTGCGGATGCCGCGGCTCGACGGCGTCGAGGCCACCCGGCTGCTGGCCGGCCGCGACGACGCGCCCCGCGTGATCGTGCTGACCACCTTCGACCTCGACGAGTACGCCTTCGCGGCGATCAAGGCCGGCGCCGCGGCGTTCCTGCTCAAGGACGCCGCCCCGCCCGAGCTGCTCAACGCGATCCGGTCGGTCCACGCCGGCGACGCGGTGGTCGCGCCGAGCACCACCCGCCGGCTGCTCGAGCACTTCGCGCAGCGCGCTCCCCGACCCCAGCGCCCCGGACGCCGACCGGCGCCTGGACGGCCTCACCGATCGCGAGCTCGAGGTGTTCGGCCTCGTCGGCCGGGGCCGGTCCAACCACGAGATCGCCGCCGAGCTCGTGCTCGCCGAAGCCACCGTCAAGACGCACGTCGGCCGGCTGCTCGCCAAGACCGGGTCGCGCGACCGGGTCCAGCTGGTCGTCCTCGCCTACGAGACCGGCGTGGTCGGGTGACGGCGGCGACCGTCCGACCACGGTCGGACGCCGACCGCCCGGCTCAGCCCGGCGGCGTACGCCCAAGCAGGCCTGGAGCCTGACGATCCGGGCGACCCGATTTCCGAAGACTCGTCGCCATGACGCAGACACTCGCCACCACGACCACCGGGCTCGCCGCGACCGCGCGGGCACTGACCAAGACCTACGGGCACGGTGACGCCGCCGTGCACGCCCTGCGCGGCGTCGACGTCGACCTGCCGGCGGGTCGGTTCACGGCGATCATGGGCCCGTCCGGCTCCGGCAAGTCCACGCTGATGCACTGCCTGGCCGGCCTCGACCAGCCGACGTCCGGCGCCGTCACCGTCGCCGACACGGCGCTCGAGGAGCTCGACGACGACGCGCTGACCGTGTTCCGGCGCGAGCACCTCGGGTTCGTGTTCCAGTCGTTCAACCTGCTGCCGATGCTGACCGCCGGGCAGAACATCCTGCTGCCCCTCGAGCTCGCCGGCCGGCCGGTCGACCGCGACCGCTACCAGGCGCTCGCAGCCACGTTCAACCTCACCGACCGGCTCGGCCACCGGCCGTCCGAGCTCTCGGGCGGCCAGCAGCAGCGGGTGGCGATCGCCCGCGCCGTCATCGCCGAGCCGGACATCGTGTTCGCCGACGAGCCGACCGGCAACCTCGACAGCGAGTCGTCCGCGGAGGTGCTCGACCACCTCCGCCGCAGCGTGCGCGAGCTCGGCCAGACCGTCGTCATGGTCACCCACGAGCTGGACGCCGCGGCGTACGCCGACGACGTGCTGGTCATCGCCGACGGCGGGATCCGCGCCCACCTGACCGACCCGACCGCCGACGAGCTGGTCGCCACCCTGCGTGGTGACCGGTGAGGACCGTCCTGCTCGCGTCGCTGCGCACCCACACCCGCCGGTACGTCGCCGCCGCCGTCGCCGTCGTCATCGGCGTCGCCTTCGTGGTGATGATCAGCGCGCTGTCCTCGGCGACGCGCGACGGCCTGGTCGCCGGCATCGACCAGCCGTTCCGCGGCGCCGACGCGGTGGTGTCCGACGTGGACGGCGAGGACGCCGCGCGGCTCGTCGAGTCCGCCGAGCAGCGGGGCGACCACGCCGTGCCGATCGGCTGGACCGTGCAGCAGGTGACCGAGGGCGACCGGTGATCGGCGAGCGCACGGACGTCGGGGTGCTCGCCCAGGACCCCGAGCTGCGCTGGCAGGACCTGCGCGAGGGGCGGTTCCCGGAGGCGGCCGACGAGGCGCTGGCCGACGTGAACGCCGCCAAGGCCGACCGGATCGAGGTCGGTGACCGGCTGCGCGTCGGCGCCGGCTCCCGCGCCGTCGTCGTCACCGTGGTCGGACTCGCCGACAGCCCGGCGATGTTCCGCGGCTCGGTCTACCTGCCGTGGCCGGTGGCCGAGCGGTGGTCGTCGAGCTTCTACGTCGAGAGCGTGGCGTACGCCGGCTCCGCAGGGACCGGCGACCTCGATCGAGCGTCTGCGCGGACGAGACCGACGCGACGGTGCAGACCGCCGACGCCTACGTCGAGGAGCTGCAGACCAAGATCACCAACGAGGTCAACGTGATCGCGATGGTGCTGCTCGTGTTCGCGGCCATCGCGCTGTTCGTCTCGGTGCTGGTCATCGCCAACACCTTCTCGATCCTGTTCGCCCAGCGCAGCCGCGACTTCGCGCTGCTCCGGTGCGTGGGCGCCACCCGACGGCAGGTGCTGCGGTCGATCCGGCTCGAGGCGCTGTGCCTCGGCCTGGTCGCATCGCTGCTCGGCCTGGCCGTCGGCACCGGCCTCGGCCGGGGCCTGGTCGCGCTGGCTCGCGGGCTGATGCCACCGGACACGATGGGGACCCCGAGCCTCTCGCTCCGCTGGTACGCCGTGGCCTTCGCGGTCGGTCTCGTCGTCACGCTCGTGGCCGCCTGGCTGCCCACGCGGCGCACCGTGCGGGTCAGCCCGCTGGCGGCACTGCGCCCCGACGACGGCATCGACGTCCGCACGGCGGCCGGCCGGCTGCGCACCGGAGCCGGACTGGCTCTCGTGGCGGGCGGCGTGGTGCTGCTCGGCGCGTCCATCGCGGCCCACTCGGTCGCGGTCATGATCGCCGGCGGCGGCGCCACCTTCACGGGCGTGCTCCTGCTCGGACCGATCATCGTGCCGGCCCTGATCCGGCTGACCGGACGGGCGACCGGTCGCCTGCTCGGCCCTGCGGGCCGGCTCGCAGCGGGCAACGCCGTACGCAACCCACGGCGTACGGCCGCCACGACGGCGTCGCTCCTCGTGGGCGTCACCCTGACGACCGCGGTGCTGACCGGCCTGGCGAGCGCCCGCAGCGCGGTCGCGGACGACATGGACGTCTCGCACCCGATCGACGGCGTGCTGACCTCGACCGGCGGCCCGCTGCCCGACGGGCTCGTGGCGCGACGTCCGCGCGGTCACGGGAGTCGCCGACGCGGTCGTCCTCGAGGGTGTGACCGCCCGGGCGGACCGCGGCGTCGGAGAGCTCCAGCTGGTCGCGGCCCGTGACGTCGCCACGGCCGTGCACGGCGACCCGACGGTCGCGGCACCCCGCCCGGGTGAGATCCACGTGCCGTGGGCCCTGCTTCCGGACGCCTCCCCCCAGGAGCTCTCGGTCACCGTCGACGGACGCACGGAGCGGCTGCGGGTGGTCGGCGGCGAGGGCTGGGGCAGCGCCGCCGTCGTGGCCCCGGAGACGCTGGCGGCACTGTCGGACGCCCCGACGCCGCGGGCGGTCTGGGTGCGCGCGGTCGACGGCACCGACCCCGAGGACTTCGGAGGCGACCTGAACGCCCTGGGCGTCAACGCCGGTGCCGAGCTCAGCAACGGCCTCGGCGAGCGGGCCTGGGTCGAGCTCCAGCTCGACGTCCTGACCGGGTCCGTCGTCGCCCTGCTCGGCATCGCGGTGGTGATCGCGCTGGTCGGCATCGGCAACACGCTCGGGCTCTCCGTGCTCGAGCGGGGGCGGGAGAACGCCCTGCTCCGAGCCCTCGGCCTGACCCGTCGTCAGCTGCGCCGGATGCTCGCGGTGGAGGCGCTCCTGCTCTCCGTCGTGGCCACCGTGCTGGGCACGTTCCTCGGGACGGCCTTCGCGTGGGTCGCCGTACAGGCTCTCGTGCGGGCGGCGATCGACGAGGCACCGATGGTGCTGCCGTGGGGCCAGCTCGCGCTGGTCGTGCTCGTCGCCGGAGCGGCGGGACTGCTCTCCTGCCTGCTGCCGGCCAGGCGGGCCGCCCGGGTCACCCCGGCCGCCGGCCTGGCACTCGAGTGACGGGGTCAGTCGGTGAACGCGCAGAACTCGTTGCCCTCGGGGTCCGCGAGGACGGTCCACTCGATCCCGTCGTCCCGCTCACGCAGGACGACGGCGCCGGCGGCGACGAGGGCGTCGATGTTGTCGGTGTCGACGTCCCAGTGGATGCGGTTCTTCACCGTCTTCGGCTCGGGCACCGGGGCGAACGCGATGCCCTCGAACGGCGCACCCGGGATCTTCTCGACCCAGCTGAAGCCGTCCTCGGCGTCGGTGCCGAACGTCCCACCGAGCACGTCCGCCCACCACCGGGCGATCCGCTCGTGGTCGGCGGCGTCCACGCCGAGCTCGTAGAGCCGGTAGTCGGGGACGGTCTCGCGTTCGAACACGCACAGCTCGCCACCTTCGGGGTCCCGGACCACCTTCCAGCGAAAGGAGTCCAGGTCCTCGGGGGTGGCGCCGAGCGCCAGCACGTCGCCCACCGTGTCGGCGTGCACGTCGAGGTGGACGCGCTGCTTGACGGTCACCGGCTCCGGCACCCGGTTGACCCAGACCGCGTGCTGCGGCGTCGGCCCGCGCAGCACGACGTCCCCGTCGTCGAGCGGGTCGGTGCGCAGCCCGAGCACCGTCGCCCAGAAGGCACCGAGCCGGGCCGGGTCGACCGCGTCGACGCAGAGGTCCTTGTACGCCGCGAGCGCCATGGGTCAGGCGACCAGCTCGGGTTCGGTCTTCTCGCGGACCTCGTCCTCGGTGACGCCGGGGGCGAGCTCGACCAGCTTCAGTCCCTGGCTCGGTCACGTCGAGGACGGCGAGGTCGGTGATGATCCGGTGCACCACTCCCCGGCCGGTGTAGGGCAGGGAGCACTCGTCGACGATCTTGTAGGAGCCGTCCTTGGCGACGTGCTCCATCAGCACGATCACCCGCTTCGCGCCGTGCACCAGGTCCATCGCGCCACCCATGCCCTTGACCATCTTCCCGGGGATCATCCAGTTCGCGATGTCACCGGCCGCGGACACCTGCATCGCGCCGAGGATCGCGGCGTCGATCTTGCCGCCACGGATCATCCCGAACGACGTGGCGGAGTCGAAGAAGCTCGCGCCCTTGCGGATGGTCACGGTCTCCTTGCCGGCGTTGATCAGGTCGGCGTCCTCCTCGCCCTCCCAGGGGTAGGCGCCCACCCCGAGGATCCCGTTCTCCGACTGCAGCACCAGCTCGACGTCGTCGGCGACGTAGTTCGGCACCAGCGTCGGCAGCCCGATCCCGAGGTTCACGTAGGACCCGTCGGTCAGCTCGCTGGCGGCGCGTGCGGCCATCTCCTCGCGCGTCCACCCCATCACTGGTCTCCCTTCTGGCGCACGGTGCGGCGCTCGATCCGCTTCTCGGCCGCCTGCTCCGGCGTCAGCGGCAGCACCCGCTGCACGAACACTCCGGGCGTGTGCACGTTGTTCGGGCTCCAGCTCGCCGGGCTCGACCAGCTCCTCGACCTCCGCGATCGTGAGCCGTCCGCTCATCGCGGCCAACGGGTTGAAGTTGCGCGCCGAGTCGCGGTAGACGAGGTTGCCGTGCCGGTCGCCCTTCCAGGCCCGGACCAGCCCGAAGTCCGCGACGATCGCCTCCTCCAGGACGTACTCGCGTCCGCCGAAGTCGCGGGTCTCCTTCGGAGGGCTCGCGACCGTCGACGTTGCCCTGGTCGTCGTACCGCCACGGCAGACCGCCGTCGGCCACCTGGGTCCCGCCGCCGGTCGCGGTGAAGAACGCCGGGATCCCCGACCCACCCGCGCGCATCCGCTCGGCCAGCGTGCCCTGCGGGGTCAGCTCCACCTCGAGCTCACCGGCGAGGTACTGCCGGGCGAACTCCTTGTTCTCCCCGACGTACGACGACACCATCCGGCGCAGCCGCTTCTCCATCAGCAACCGACCGAGGCCCCAGTCGTCGACCCCACAGTTGTTGGAGACCGCCTCCAGGTCGGTGGCACCCGACTCCAGCAACGCCTCGATCAACACCGACGGGATGCCGCACAGGCCGAACCCGCCCACCGCGAGGGTGGCTCCGTCCGGGATGTCCGCGACCGCCTCAGCGGCACTCGCCACCACCTTGTCCACGCGCCCGTCTCCTTCGTCGTCTCGGGGATCGGTTGCGATCCTAGTCACACCATCGGGGCACCCACTCTCCCTCCAGGGTGCGCCTAGGCTGCTGGGATGAGTCCGGCGTCGAGCGAGCCAGCCATCGGCTCCGACTGGCCCCGCGTCAAGCTCCACGTCGTCACCGGCAAGGGCGGCACCGGCAAGTCCACGGTGGCCGCGGCCCTGGCCCTCGCCCTCGCGTCCCACGGCAAGAACGTGCTGCTGTGCGAGGTCGAGGGACGCCAGGGGATCGCCCGGATGTTCGACGTCGACGAGCTGCCCTACGAGGAGCGCCGGATCGCGGCCGGCCTGTCGGAGGCCGACGGCACCCCCGGCACCGTCCACGCCCTGCACATCGACCCCGAGTCGGCGCTGCTCGAGTACCTCTCCATGTACTACAAGCTCGGCCGCGCCGGTCGCGCGCTCGACCGGTTCGGCGTGATCGAGTTCGCCACCACCATCGCCCCCGGCGTACGCGACGTCCTGCTGACCGGCAAGGTGTTCGAGGCGGCCAAGCAGGAACGCCGCGGCAAGAACGCCCGCCAGTACGACGCCGTGGTGCTCGACGCCCCACCCGACCGGCCGGATCGCGCAGTTCCTCGGCGTCAACAGCGAGCTCGCCGGACTCGCCAAGATGGGCCCGATCAAGTCGCAGGCCGACAACGTGATGCGGCTGTTCCGGTCGCAAGCGCACGGCGGTGCACCTGGTCACCGTGCTCGAGGAGATGCCGGTCCAGGAGACGCGCGACGGGATCGAGCAGCTGCGTGCCGAGGGGCTCCAGGTCGGCGGCGTGGTGGTGAACATGGTCCGGCCCCAGGACCTCGACGCCGCGGCGCTCAAGGCGGCTCGCGGCGGCAAGATCGACGCGGGTGCGCTGGCCGCGGACCTCAAGCGGGTCGGCGTGGAGGTCGACGACGCCCTGGTGGAGGGCCTGCTCGAGGAGGCCCGCGACCACGCCGAGCGACGCGGCCTCGAGGACAGCCAGCGCAAGCTCGTCCAGGCGCTCGACGCCCCGACGTACGAGCTGCCGCGGATGCCGGGCGGGGTGGACCTCGGCTCCCTGTACGAGCTGGCCGCGGCGCTCAAGCAGCAGGGCATGGCATGACCAGGGCCCGCAGCCGCTACGGCCCGCTCGCGGCGGTCGCCTCCAAGGCGCCCGGCCTCGACGTCGACGAGCTCCTCGACGACCCCCGCACCGGGATCATCGTCTGCTGCGGGTCCGGCGGGGTCGGGAAGACCACGACCTCGGCGGCGCTGGCGCTCCGGGCGGCCGAGCGCGGGCGGAAGGTCGTGGTGCTCACCATCGACCCGGCCCGCCGGCTGGCCCAGTCGATGGGGATCGAGCAGCTCGACAACACCCCCCGACCGGTCACCGGGATCGACGGCGGGTCGGGCGGGAGCCTCGACGCGATGATGCTCGACATGAAGCGCACCTTCGACGAGGTCGTGGAGAGCCAGGCCTCGGCCGAGAAGGCGAAGCAGATCCTGGAGAACCCCTTCTACATCGCGCTCTCGAGCTCGTTCGCGGGGACCCAGGAGTACATGGCGATGGAGAAGCTCGGCCAGATCCACAAGGACGCCCAGGCCAGCGGCGCCTACGACCTGATCGTGGTGGACACCCCGCCCTCGCGGTCGGCGCTCGACTTCCTCGACGCCCCGGAGCGGCTGTCCAGCTTCCTCGACGGGCGGTTCATCCGGCTGCTGATGGCCCCGGCACGCGGGCCCGCGCGGATGATGACGGCCGGGCTCGGGATCATCACGAACGCCCTGACCAAGGTGCTCGGCGCCCAGGTGCTGCGCGACATGCAGACGTTCGTCCAGGCGTTCGACACGCTGTTCGGAGGCTTCCGGCAGCGGGCCCAGCAGACGTTCGCGCTGCTCCAGGCCGACGGCACGGCGTTCCTGGTGATCGCGGCGCCCGAGCCGGACGCGCTGCGCGAGGCGGCGTACTTCGTCGAGCGGCTGAGCGAGGACCAGATGCCGCTCGGCGGCCTGGTCGTGAACCGCGCCAGCCCGGCGCCGGTCGGCGACCTGTCGGCCGACGAGGCGATGGCGGCGTCGGCCCGCCTGCGCAAGCAGGAGCCGACGGCGGTCGCCGCTGGCCTGCTGCGCCTGCACGCGGACCGGACCCGGCTGGTCGAGCGCGAGGCCCGACTGCGCGACCGGTTCGCCGCGGCCCACCCGACGGTGCCCACGGCAGTGGTGCCGGCGCTCGCCGGCGACGTGCACGACCTCACCGGCCTGCGCCGGGTCGGTCAGCTGCTCGCCGACGACCAGTAGCACCTGACCGTCGTACTGACAGCCCCCTGGCAGCCGCACCCCGAGACAGGGTGCTCCTCCCGAAGCCGGGAGGAGCGAGCGCGCCGGAGGGCTACCCCCGCACCGTCAGACGGTGACCTTCGTACCCTGCTCGCGCGCCGTCTCGAGCACCGAGCGCCACGAGGCGGTCGGCCGGCGACGAAGCAGCGCACGCCGCTCCCGCTCGGTCATGCCGCCCCACACGCCCCACTCGATCTGGTTGTCGAGCGCCTCAGCGAGGCACTCGGTACGCACGGGGCAGCCCTTGCAGAGCTGCTTGGCCTTGTTCTGCTCGGCCCCGCGCACGAACAATGCATCCGGATTCGCCTGGCGGCAAGCAGCCGACGGCGCCCAGTCTTCAACCCACATCTTGACGTCCCCACATCCGTCCGAGATGAATGGTGTCCCCATGACGACCACCCCACGAAGGAAGAAGATAGGTAAACAACCCACCCTCGTGACAGACACGACCTGCCCAAATTGCGTAGTCCTAAGTGACTAGTCCCAGGTGGCCAGGAAATGGCTGGGATGCACCCCCTCCCGTACTCTGGTGGCCATGTCCGCCCCTTCAGACGAGCGCCTGACTCCTGGTCGTGTGCTCTCCCACCTCGGTGTCATGGCCGCCGTCGCCGCGGTCATGGGCGTCGTCGTGGCCGGCCTGGCCATCCCGTTCGCGGGCGTGCTGGGTGTCGGCGCCCGCGACGTGGCGAAGGGCATGGACAACATCCCGGCAGAGCTCGAGACCGAGCCGCTGGCCCAGAAGACCCGGATCATGGACTCCCAGGGCAACCTGATCGCGACCATGTACGACGAGAACCGGGTCAACGTCCAGCTGACCCAGATCTCGCGGACGATGGTCCAGGCGATCGTCGCGGTCGAGGACGCCCGCTTCTACGAGCACGGCGCACTCGACCTGCGCGGCACGCTCCGCGCGCTGATCACCAACCAGGCCAGCAGCGGCGTCGTCCAGGGTGGCTCCTCGATCACCCAGCAGATGGTCAAGCTGACCCTGCTCAGCCAGGCGAAGACCCGGGCCGAGCGGATCGCGGCGACCGACGACACCTACGAGCGCAAGATCCGCGAGCTGCGCTACGCCATCGCCTTCGAGGAGAACTACTCCAAGGACTGGATCCTGGAGCGCTACCTCAACATCGCGTACTTCGGTGACGGCGCGTTCGGCATCCAGGCCGCCGCCCGCCACTACTTCGACACCAACGCCAAGAGCCTCAACCTGCGCCAGTCGGCGATGCTGGCCGGCCTGGTCAAGAACCCGACCGGGTACGACCCGACCAACAGCCCCGACGAGGCGCTGCAGCGCCGCAACGTCATCCTGGACCGGATGGCCGAGCTGAACGTCATCACCCGCGAGCGGGCCGCCCGCACCAAGGAGCGCGACCTCGGGCTCGACGTGACCAAGTCCAACAACGGCTGCGTCTACTCCCGGGCGCCGTTCTTCTGCGACTACGTCGTCAACGTCCTGATGAAGGACCGCGCCCTCGGCAAGACCCCCGAGGAACGGCGCCAGCTGCTGCGCTCCGGCGGACTCACCATCCGCACCACCCTCGACACCCGCATGCAACAGGCGGCCGACCGGTCCGTGAGCGACCACGCCTATCCGACCGACCGGGCGATCGGCGGCCTGGCCATGGTCGAGCCCGGCACCGGCAACCTGCGCGCCCTGGCGCAGTCGCGCCCGATGGGACGCGACAAGAAGCTCGGGCAGACCTACCTCAACTACGTCGTCCCCCAGCGGTACGGCGACTCCGCCGGGTTCCAGGCCGGCTCGACGTTCAAGGCGTTCGTGCTCGCGACGGCGCTGGCCGAGAACCACGTTCCACCGACCTTCTCCATGACGGTGCCTGCCCAGGAGCAGATCCCGATGGGGAACTACCCCGACTGCAACGGCCAGAACTACCAGAGCAGCGAGGTCTGGGACCCGACCAACTTCGACGGCGCGGGCGGCACGTTCAACCTCTACACCGGCACCCAGAAGTCGGTGAACACCTTCTTCGCGAACCTCGAGCTGATCACCGGGATCTGCAAGCCCTACCAGCTCGCCAGGTCGATGGGCATCGACCTCACCAACCCGAAGAACGAGAAGGTGCCCTCGTTCACCCTCGGCGTCGTCGACACCAGCCCGCTCGAGATGGCCGAGGCGTACGCCACCTTCGCCGCCCGCGGTCAGCACTGCGCTGCGCGCCCGGTGACGGCGATCGAGGACTCCGACGGCAACCTGCTCAAGGAGTACCCCAAGAAGTGCACCCAGGTGCTCCCGACGGCCGCCGCGGACACCGTCAACGACATCCTCGAGGGCGTGCTGGCGCCCGGCGGGTTCGGTGAGGGCATCTCGATGCTGCAGCAGGACGCCGGCAAGACCGGTACCACCCAGAGCGGCCGCGCCGTGTGGTTCGTCGGCTACACCCCGAACCTCGCGACGGCATCGATGATCGCCGGCGCCAACCAGCTCGGCCAGCCGATCCCGCTCGCGGGTCAGACCGTCGGCGGCGAGTACATCTCGGCAGCGTCCGGGTCCGGGATCGCCGGACCCATGTGGGCGGCCGCCATGCGCGCCGTCGAGCGGTGGCTGCCCGACGCAACGTTCACCTCGCCGAACCTGTCCGAGCTCGTGGGCGAGCTGGTCACGGTGCCGAGCACCGCCGGCATGTCCGTGTCCTCGGCCGAGGCGACGCTGCGCGACGCCGGCTTCAACCCGATCGTGACCGACAGCTTCGTTCCCTCGCGCTACGCCTACGGCACGGTCGCCTACACCACCCCCGGCTCGGGCGAGGCCTACCCCAAGGGCGGGCCCATCTCGATCTACCAGTCCACCGGCGAGGCCCCCAAGCCCCCGAAGCCTCCGGGCGGCGGGAACGGTGGCGGCAACGGCGGCGGCAACGGCGGCGGCAACGGCGGCGGCGGTAACGGCAACGGCAACGGCGGCGGCAACGGCGGCGGCGGCGGCGGCAACGGCAACGGCGGCGGTAACGGTGGCGGCGGTCCGGGCTGACCCGGGCCTGCTGACGACTAGGAGACGCCGAGCTGTCGGCGTACCTCCGCTGCGACGGCCGCGCCGTCGGCCCGGCCCTTGACCTGCGGCTGGACCACGCCCATCACCTTGCCCATGGCGCGCATGCCCTCACCGGCCGCGCCGACCTGCTCGACGGCGGCCGAGACGATCCGCTCGATCTCGTCGGTGCCCAGCTGCTCGGGCAGGTAGTCGGCGATCACCGCTGCCTCGGCCTTCTCCTTCTCGGCCATGGCGGGGCGTCCGCCCTCCTCGAACGCGGTCGCCGCCTCACGCCGCTTCTTGGCCTCGCTGGAGAGCACGCCGACGATGTCGTCGTCGCTGAGCTCGCGCGCCTCCTTGCCGGCGACCTCGGCGTTGGTGACGGCGGTGAGCACCATCCGCAGCGTCGACGCCCGGACCTCCTCACGCCCCTTGATCGCGGCGGTGAGGTCGGAGCGCAACCGGTCCTTCAAAGTCATGCGGGCCATTGTGGCAGCCTTGCCGCATGACCCTCGCGCGGATTCTGCGTCCTCTGCTCGGGGCCGGGGTCGCAGCCGGCGCCGGTCTCACGGCGTACGCCGCGTGGGAGGCGCGCGCCTTCACCCTGCGCGAGGTGACCGTGCCGCTCCTCCCGCGAGGACACCGGCCGCTGCGGGTGCTGCACCTGAGCGACGTGCACATGACGCCGGGCCAGCGGCGCAAGCAGGAGTGGGTGGCCGGGCTGGCCGCCCTGCGCCCCGACCTGGTCGTCAACACCGGCGACAACCTCGCGCACATGGACTCGGTCCCGGTCGTCTGCGACGCGCTCGGCGAGCTGCTGGACGTGCCCGGTGTCTTCGTGTTCGGGTCGAACGACTACTACTCGCCGACGCTGCGCAACCCGGCGCGCTACCTCCTGCCCGACGACGGGCAGCGGAACACCCACACGCCGGTGCTGCCGTGGCGCGAGCTCGGCGCGAGCTTCCGCAAGGCGGGGTGGGTGGACCTCACCAACACCCGCGACGCGCTCACCGTGGGCGACACGACGTTCGCCTTCGCCGGCGTCGACGACCCCCACCTCGAGCTCGACCGGCTCGACGCGGTGGCCGGACCGGCCGACCCGGACGCCGACGTACGGGTGGCGGTCGCGCACGCGCCGTACCTGCGGGTGCTGGACCAGTTCGCCGCCGACGGCTACGACGCGATCGTCGCCGGCCACACCCACGGCGGCCAGGTGTGCCTGCCGTTCGTCGGCGCCCTGACCACCAACTGCGACCTCGAGCCGGCCCGGGCCAAGGGTCTGCACCGGCATCCGGCGGACTCCCGTGACGGTGACCCGGGCTCGTCCTGGCTGCACGTCTCGGCCGGCGTCGGCACCAGCCCGTACGCGCGGATCCGGGTCGCCTGCCGCCCCGAGGCCACGCTGATGACCCTCGTCCCGCGCACCTGATCGAGGCCCGTCGGCCCGATTCACGGGGCCCGTCGGGGCTCGGGTATGCTCGCCGTGCTCGCGGGCAGACCGGTCCGGTCCCGCCCGCGTTCGGGCTGTGGCGCAGCTTGGTAGCGCGCCTCGTTCGGGACGAGGAGGCCGCAGGTTCAAATCCTGTCAGCCCGACCCAACCGATCTCTTGCAGATCACCACGGGCCGAACCCGCCGGGTTCGGCCCGTTCTGCATCCGTGATCCTGCCGAACTCGGGCGGAGCCGGTGGTTTACCGGCCGTGACCCGATGGCACACTCCCCGCCATGGCAGGAAAGGACGAGGACGGCCCGCCGCTCGAGCTCCCGTCGTTCGGGTTCGGCCGCAAGCGGAAGAAGGCGGCGCCGGAGGAGGCGCCGACCGCCCCGCTCGAGCCGGCGAGCCGTGTCCGAGCCCGTCAGTGAGCCGGTGACCCAGCCGGTCCCGCACCGGTCGCCGAGCCCGTCACCGAGCCTGTTCTCGAGACCCCGCCCGCCGCGGAGCCGACCCGGGCACCCCTGTTCGTCGACGAGGTCGACGAGACCCCGACCAGCACGACCACGGAGCGAGCCGGTCCCGGCGTCCGTCGAACCGGTCGAACCGCAGGCCAGGAAGCCCCGCGAGGCCCGCCTCCCGGCGATGTCGGGCATGGCCGCGTCGGTCCTCACCGGCGTCCTGGTGGGCGCGCTGACCGTCGGACTCACCTGGGCGGGCATGCAGGGCTGCGAGGCGCTCCGTGGCACCTCCACCTGCGGCGAACCCGGCTACCTGCTCGTCGGCGCCATCCTGGTGCTCATGGTCCTGACCGGCTCGTGGCTGCTGCGCGCGTGGCGGGTCGCCGATCCGGGCAGCACCAGCTTCCTCGCGGTCGGCCTGACCGCGGTCACCGCGATGCTCTTCCTCATCAACCAGCTCGAGGAGTGGTGGATGATCATCGCCATCCCCGTGATCTCCGCCCTCACCTTCGCGCTCTCGCACTGGGTGACCACGACGTTCATCGAGCCGGCGGACCGTCGGTCGAGCTCGCGGCCCCTAGTTTCACTGGTTAACCAGTGAAACTTGTGCCGCTCAGCGCGCAGCCGCCACCAGCTCCGCGATCTGCACGGTGTTCAGCGCGGCGCCCTTGCGCAGGTTGTCGTTGCTGACGAACAGCGCCAGCCCGCGGCCGTCGGGGACGCCGGGGTCCTGGCGCAGGCGGCCGACGTACGACGGGTCCTTGCCGGCGGCCTGGAGCGGCGTGGGGATCTCCGAGAGCTCCACCCCCGGAGCGCCGGAGAGCAGCTCGCGGGCGCGCTCGACCGACATCGGCCGCTCGAACTCCGCGTTGATCGCCAGCGAGTGGCCGGTGAAGACCGGCACCCGCACGCAGATGCCGGAGACCAGCAGCTCGGGGATGCCGAGGATCTTGCGGGACTCGTTGCGGAGCTTCTGCTCCTCGTCGGTCTCGTGCAGGCCGTCGTCGACGATCGAGCCGGCCATCGGGAGCACGTTGTAGGCGATCGTGCGGGCGTACTTCGCCGGCTCGGGGAACGCGACCGCCTCGCCGTCGTACGCCAGCTCGCGTGCCTTCTCCCCGGCGCCGGCGACCTGGGTCGCGAGCTCGTCGACGCCGGCGACACCACTACCGGAGACCGCCTGGTACGTCGACGCGATCAGCCGGACCAGCCCCGCGTCGTCGTGCAGCGGCTTGAGCACCGGCATCGCGGCCATCGTCGTGCAGTTGGGGTTGGCGATGATCCCCTTGCGGGCGTTGGCGATCTGCTCGGGGTTCACCTCGGAGACCACGAGCGGCACGTCGGGGTCCATCCGGAACGCCGAGGAGTTGTCGACGACGGTCACCCCCGCCCCGGCGTACGTCGGCGCGAGCGCCCGCGAGGTGGTCGCACCCGCCGAGAACAGCGCGATGTCCAGCCCGCTCGGGTCGGCGGTCGAGGCGTCCTCGACGGTGATCTCGCGGCCGCGGTAGGGCAGCACGGTGCCGGCCGACCGCGCCGAGGCGAAGAACCGCACCTCGTCGGCGGGGAACTCCCGCTCCGCGAGGATCTGGCGCATCGCGACGCCCACCTGCCCGGTGGCGCCGACGACTCCGATCTTCACACCCATGACTACCTCCCGGTCCCGCCGTAGACGACGGCCTCGACCTCGGAGGCATCGAGGTCGAACGCCGAGTGCGTGGCGCGTACGGCGTCCTCGATCTGACCCTCGTCGACGATCACCGAGATCCGGATCTCCGAGGTGGAGATCATCTCGATGTTCACGCCCGCGGAGGCGAGCGCGGAGAAGAACTTGGCGGTGATCCCGGGGTGGCTGCGCATGCCGGCGCCGATCAGCGACACCTTGCCGATCTGGTCGTCGTACAGGAGCTTGTCGTAGCCGACCTCCTCCTGGATCCGCGCCAGCGCGCCCATGGCGCTCTGGCCGTCCTCGCGCGGCAGCGTGAAGGAGATGTCCGTCAGCCCGGTCGCCGCGGCCGAGATGTTCTGCACGACCATGTCGATGTTGACCTCGGTGTTGGCGAGCGCCTCGAAGATCCGGGCCGCCTCGCCCACCTTGTCGGGTACGCCGACGACCGTGATCTTGGCCTCGCTCCGGTCGTGGGCGACTCCGGCGATGATGGCCTGTTCCATCTCTGCTCCCTCTGAATGCAGCTCACTGTCCGGGACGATCCAGGTGCCTTCCTTCTGGCTGAAGGAGGAACGCACGTGGACGGGCATGTCGTAGCGGCGGGCGTACTCGACGCAGCGCAGGTGGAGGATCTTGGCGCCCGAGGCGGCCATCTCCAGCATCTCCTCGGTGGAGACACGGTGCAGCTTGCGGGCGGTCGGCACGATCCGCGGGTCGGCGGTGAAGACGCCGTCGACGTCGGAGTAGATCTCGCACACCTCGGCGCCGAGCGCGGCCGCGAGCGCCACCGCGGTGGTGTCGGAGGCACCACGGCCGAGGGTGGTGATGTCCTTGGTGTCCTGGGAGACGCCCTGGAACCCGGCGACGATCGCGATCTGGCCGGCGGAGATGGCGTTCTCGATCCGCCCGGGTGTGATGTCGATGATCTTGGCCTTGCCGTGCGCAGAGTCGGTGATCACGCCGGCCTGGGAGCCGGTGAACGACTGCGCCTTGTGGCCGAGCTGGGCGATCGCCATCGCCAGCAGCGCCATCGAGATCCGCTCGCCCGCGGTCAGCAGCATGTCGAGCTCGCGCGGCGGCGGCAGCGGCGTCACCTGCTCGGCGAGGTCGCGCAGCTCGTCGGTCGTGTCACCCATCGCCGAGACGACCACCACCACGTCGTTCCCGGCCCTGCGGGTGTTGACGATGCGTTGGGCGACTCGCTTGATCCCGGTCGCGTCCGCGACCGACGATCCGCCGTACTTCTGCACGACAATGCCCACTGGTCAGTCCTCGAGGCTCGATGCGTCCTTGGGGGCCGCTCTGCCCGCCCTCTGGGCACGCCTCCTTGCGCTGCGACCGCGCGGTCGAGTTTACCGGGGGGCCGTCCCCGCCGAGCCGAGCATCTCATCGGCCGCGGCGAGCTGCTCCTCCTCGCCGGTGAAGTCGGCGTCGAGCCGGTCGTGGGCGACCACCGACAGCAGCGCGTTGAGCGCGGCGCCGGCGAGGTTGCCCCACGAGGCGACGTAGGAGAACTGCCACCACCACAGCGCTTCCTCGATGTTGCCGAGGCGGTAGTGGCGCAGGCCGTTCTCGAGGTCGGTGGCGATGCTGGTGAGGTCGTCGGAGATCAGGCTGTCGACGACCTCCGGGACGTAGGGGTCGAACACGAAGCTGTAGGTGTCGACGGCGTCGAGCATCTCGGCGAGGCGCAGCCGCATCTCGTCGATGTCGGGCTCGGGGCCGACGTCGGGCTGGTACTCCTGCGAGGGGGTGAAGTCGCGCTGCGCGCCCAGCCGGGCCCCCGCGAGCAGCACCTGGCTGATCTCCAGCAGCAGCAACGAGATCGCCCGGCCCCCGTCGGCCTCGCGGGCGATCGCCTTGAGCGCGATCAGGAAGCTCTCGACCTGGTCCGCGATCTGCGCCGCGAACTCCTCGGTCTCCGAGTCGACCATCTTCTTCTCAGTCATCTGCTGACCTCCTCCCCACAAAGGCTCTGCCGAGGGTGACCTCATCGGCATACTCGAGGTCCCCGCCTACCGGAAGTCCACTCGCCAACCGGGTCACGCGCAACCCTATTGGCTTCAGCATCCTCGTGAGGTACGTCGCCGTCGCCTCGCCCTCGAGGTTCGGGTCGGTGGCGAGGATGACCTCGGTGACCGTGCCGTCGGCCAGTCGCTGCATGAGCTCGCGCATCCGGAGCTGGTCGGGTCCGATGCCGTCGATCGGCGAGATCGCGCCCCCCAGGACGTGGTAGCGGCCGCGGAACTCGCGCGTGCGCTCGATCGCGACGACGTCCTTGTACTCCTCCACGACGCACAGCACCGCCGGGTCGCGGCGGGGGTCGCGGCAGATCCGGCACTGGTCGTCCTCGGACACGTTGAAGCAGACGGAGCAGAACTTCACCTTGGCCTTGACCTCGATCAGCACGTCGGCGAGACGGCGTACGTCGACCGGCTCGGCCTGCAGCAGGTGGAAGGCGATCCGCTGCGCGCTCTTGGGACCGACGCCCGGCAGCCGGCCGAGCTCGTCGATGAGGTCCTGGACGATGCCTTCGTACAAAGGAAGTCGCCTAGCCCGGCAGGCCGGGGAACCCGCCGGCCCCGCCCAAGGGTCCGAGGGCCTCGCTGGCCAGCGCGTCGGCCTGGGCCTTGGCGTCGCGGTAGGCGGCGATGATCATGTCTCCGAGGTCGGAGAGGTCGTCGGCGTCGCTGCCGTCGAACTCGCCCGCCTTGATGTCGATCGAGACCAGGTCGCCGACGCCGTTGATGGTCACCTTGACCGCGCCGCCGGCGACGGTGCCGTCGACGGTGGTCTCGGTGAGCCTGCTCTGGGCGCTCTGGATCTGCTCCTGCATCTGCTGGGCCTGCTGCAGCAGGGCGTTCATGTCGAAGCCGCCACCGCCGAGGGCGTCGAACGGGTTCTGGGTCATGGTCTGCACTCTCTCGTGGCTGGGGTCATGGGTGCCGGATCTCCTCGATCATCTGGGCTCCGAGCTCGCGCTCGAGCAGCTCGGCGCCGGTGCCGCTGGTCTCGGCGTCCGGGTCGTCGGGATGGGCGTCGGCGTCGGCGTCGGCCCCGGAGTCGTCGGCCGCGGCCGCCGAGCCCGACGGACGGGTCTGGGCGATCGCGCCCCGCGCGGCCGCGACCGACTGCGGGTCGGCGGTCCGCCGCTCGGGCGCCGGTGGTGCTGGGTCCGGCGACGGCTCGGGCGACGGTGCGGCGTCGGCAGCCGGCTCGTCGGACGCCCACGACGGGGGCTCCGAGGGTGCCTCGGCAGTCGGCCGCCGGTTCGGGGTCGGGCGTCGGGGGCCGCTGGCCGGGCCGGCGGCGCGGGGTCCGCCTGGGCGCCCGGGTCGACGATGGCGTCCACGCGCCAGTCGACGCCGACGACGTCGATCGCCGCCTGCCGCAGGATCTCGTCGCACCCGCCGTTGACGAACGAGTCGCGAGCGCCGGCGTTGTTGAACCCGAGCGTGAGGGTGTTGCCCTCGACCCCGATGACCTGGGAGTTCTGGGTGAGGTGCATCCAGGCGACGCGGCGCCGCAGCTTGGTCGCCTCGACGATGTCGGGCCACAGGCGGCGTACGTCGACGAGCGTCAGCGCGCCCGACGGCGACGCGGCCGCGGCCGGCGCCTCGGGCAGCCGGGGCCTCCTCCGCCACCTCGGGCTCCTCGGACTTGTCGGGCGTCGCCGGAGCGACCTCCTCGGCGGCGGGCGGGGCCGGCGCCACCGGCTCGGGCGCCGGAGGAGCGGCCGCCTCTGCGACCGGCTCGACGGGGTGCTGTGCGGGAGCGGGAGGCGGCGTCGCCGCGACCGGGGCGGGGCTGGGCGCGCCACCGCTGATCGCGGCCCGCTTCTCGAGCCGGTCGAGGCGGGCCAGCACGCCGTCGGTCGCGTGGTCGGCCCCGGGCAGCAGCACCCGGGCGCAGATCAGCTCGAGGAGGAGGCGGGGCGCGGTCGCGCCGCGCATCTCGGTGAGGCCGGTCGCGACGATGTCGGCCGCGCGGCTGAGCTCGGCCTTGCCGAACCTGGCGGCCTGGGCCACGAGTCGCTCGCCCTGGTCCTCGGAGACGTCGATCAGTCCGGTGGCGGGGGCGTCGGGGACCGCCGCCACGATGACGAGGTCGCGCAGGCGGCGCAGCAGGTCCTCGGTGAACCGTCGTGAGTCCTGGCCGGTCTCGATCACGCGGTCGACCACCCCGAACACCGCCGCTCCGTCGCCGGCGGCGAACGCGTCGACGACGTCGTCGAGCAGGGAGTCGGGGGTGTAGCCGAGCAGGCCCGTGGCCAGCGCGTGGGTGACGCCGTCGGGCCCGGCACCACCGAGCAGCTGGTCGAGGACCGAGAGCGAGTCACGGGCCGAGCCGGCCCCGGCCCGCACGATCAGCGGCAGCGCCGCCGGCTCCACGGGGACTCCCTCGCGCTCGCACAGCTCGGCGAGGTAGCTCGAGAGCAACCGCGGCGGGATCAGCCGGAACGGGTAGTGGTGGGTGCGCGACCGGATCGTCGGCAGCACCTTCTCGGGCTCGGTCGTCGCGAAGATGAAGCGCAGGTGGGGCGGCGGCTCCTCGACGAGCTTGAGCAGGGCGTTGAAGCCCTGCGTCGTGACCATGTGGGCCTCGTCGATGATGTAGACCTTGTACTTGCTGCGCACCGGCGCGAAGAACGCCTTCTCGCGCAGGTCGCGGGCGTCGTCGACGCCACCGTGGGAGGCCGCGTCGATCTCGATGACGTCGATGGATCCCGACCCGTTGCGCGCGAGCTCCTGGCAGCTCACACACTCCCCGCACGGGTCGGCGACCGGGGCCTGCTCGCAGTTGAGGGCCCGGGCGAGGATCCGCGCGGAGGTGGTCTTGCCGCAGCCGCGCGGGCCGGAGAAGAGGTAGGCGTGGTTGACCCGGTTGTTGGCCAGCGCTGCCCGCAACGGCGTCGTCACGTGGTCCTGGCCGATGACGTCGGCGAACGTCTCGGGCCGGTAGCGGCGGTACAACGCGAGGGGTGACTCCACGCATGAACCCTAACCACCGGGTCCGACAGCCGGTAAGCGGGCGCTGGGCTGGCCGCCCCGCGTGACAGCGATGGGGTTTCGAGACGGGTCGCGCCCGACCTCGCTGAGCTCGGTCCGACGCCGAGCCCTCCTCAACCTCCCGCCCTGGTCGCCGCACTCGCAAGCTCGCGCGCCGGGGCGTGAAAAGGCCCCCCGCGCACCCGGCAGAGCTCGCTTACCCTTGCTGCCTTCCGGCCCTGGGGGAGTTCGGCAAGATGCCGCCACACGGGGGGTTGCCGAGGAGTCTAGGTGAGGCCGCCGGGAGGTCCAAAGCGAGGTGGCACCGGGGTTCAGCCGGGTCCCGCCGAGCGGATTTCACCCGCCCGGACCGCGGCGGGTACTCTCCTCCGCGGAGGATTCGCCTAGTGGCCTATGGCGCTCGCTTGGAAAGCGGGTTGGGTTAACAGCCCTCAGGGGTTCGAATCCCCTATCCTCCGCCACGCACGCGATCAGCGGCGCCGCGCATCTGCGGCGCCGTTCGTGGTTACGAGGCCGGCGCGCTCACGCGGCCGTTCGGGTTACGAGCGGGTTGGGTCAACGCACTGCGCTGCTCAGGGGGTTCGAATCCCCTATCCTCCGCCACGCACGCGATGCACTGCGATACTGGCCTCATGGGCGGCTGCTGTGAGCCACGCGGGTACGACGAGCTGTTCGGTGCCCGCTTCTCGCGGCACCTCGCCCGCCGGTACCGCAAGCGCGGCCTGGATCGCACCGCCTCCCGCATGGTCGAGTTCCTGACCGAGCAGGGGGTGGAGGGTGCCAGCGTGCTCGAGATCGGTGGCGGTGTCGGCGACCTGCAGCTCGAGCTGCTCCGGCGCGGCGCCGCCCGGGCCACGAACCTGGAGCTGGTCGACGCCTACGACGCCGATGCCCGCGCCCTCGCCGCCGACGCGGGACTGACCGAGCGCCTGACCCGCCGCCAGCTCGACCTCGCCGTCAGCCCGGACGAGGTCGAGCCGCACGACATCGTGGTCCTGCACCGGGTGGTCTGCTGCTATCCCGACCACCAGCGGCTCCTCACCGCGGCAGCCAGCCACGCCAACCGGCTCCTGGTGTTCAGCCACCCTCCGCGCAACGCGATCAGCCGAATGATGTTCGCGGCCGAGAACCTCCTGTTCCGGCTACGGCGGATGACCTTCCGTACCTACCTCCACGACCCGGCCGACCTGGTCCGGTCCGCCGAGGACGGCCGCCTGCGGCCGGCGTACCGGCATCACGGCATGACGTGGCACGTCGTCGGGCTCACGACGTCCGCCGGCTGACCCTCGACTCGCACCACCATCCGAGCGGGTCGCCGACCCGGGCGACCTTGACACCTTACGTCGTAAGGTGCACAGTCTTACATAGTAAGGCTGTCCCCGACGAGATGAGCAGACCATGATCGCACGACGACCTCCACCACGACCGGCACCATGCGGGGCCTCGTCCAGCGCCGGTACGGCGGTCCAGACGTGCTTGACGTGCGCGACGACCTTCCCCGTCCGACGCCGGGCGAGCAGGAGGTGCTCGTGCGCGTCGAGGCCGCCGGAGTGGACGCGGGCACCCTCATCCTCCTGTCGGGGAAGCCGCTGATCGTCCGCCCGTTCGTCGGGTTCCGGCGGCCTCGGCAGCCGATCCCCGGCCGCGCCCTCGCCGGTGTGGTCGAGGCGGTCGGCACCGGTGTGACCCGCCTGCGCGTCGGCGACGAGGTGTACGGCGAGGCCGGCGGCGCGGCGTACGCGGAGTACGCCGTGGTCGCCGAGAGCCGCCTGGCGATCAAGCCGGCCAGCCTGAGCTTCGCGGAGACCGCCGCCGTGCCGATCTCGGCCACCACCGCGCTGCAGGCCATCCGCGACAAGGGCGAGGTCGGACCCGGCATGCGGGTCGCCGTCAACGGCGCGTCCGGCGGGGTCGGCACGTTCGCCGTCCAGATCGCTGTGGCGTACGGCGCGCAGGTCACCGGTGTGGCCAGCGGCGCCAAGCTCGACCTGGTGCGTGCACTCGGGGCCGAGCAGGTCGTCGACCACACCCGCGAGGACTTCACCCGCGCCGCCGGCGCCTACGACGTGATCATCGACATCGCCGGCACCCACTCCCTGCGCGACTACCGGCGGGCGCTGCGACCGGGAGGGACGCTGGTGCTGGTCGGCGGACCGCCGGAGAAGTTCATGCGGCGGATGCTGGCCGTCCTCGCCCAGAAGGCGCTGGTCAGCGAGAAGCTGCTGCTGCTCACCCAGCGCAACAGCAGGGACGACCTGGACGAGCTGACCGAGATGATCGAGGACGGCCGGGTGACTCCGACGATCGACGACGTCCAGCCGCTCGACAACGCGCCCGCGGCAGTGGCCCGACTGAGCAGTGGCCGGGCCCGCGGCAAGGTCGTGATCAGGATCGGCGCAGACGACCGATGATCGGGCGCATCAACAGGGCCAGCACGATCGCGCCGCCGCTGAGCAGCCCCCACCAGATGGCGCTGTCACGCATGCTGCCCAGCGGGTCGACCTCGGGCGCGGGTGCGCGGGCGGCCGGCAGCTGGGGGTCTGCATCGGTGGCGCGGACGACGGCGCCGTTGGAGCTCACCGTCAGCTGACGGGTCAGGGCCTCCATGGGCTGGATGACGCCCGCGCCCGTCAGTGGGGACGCGCCAACAGGTACGCCGTCAGCGGTGGCATCCGGCTCGAGCCCGTTCGCCGTGGTCTTGAGCCGGGCCACGATCTGGGGCCCGGTCTCGTCCGGGTACCAGGAGCGGAGCATCGCGACCGTGCCGCTGACCTGCGCCGTCGCCCAGGACGTGGCGATCCCCACCCGGCAGGTGCCGCCGCGCAGGTCGACGCTGACGGCGTCGAAGGGGGGTGCGGCGACGTCGGTCTGCGAGTTCAGCAACACCTCACCGCGCACATCCACCCCGGCGAGGGCGGACGCGTTCACGGTCAGGACCTCGGGGTAGCCCGCGGGGAAGAAGTCCCGCGCGGCGTCCTCTCCCTTGGCCGGCGCGCCGTCTCCGCCGTACTCGTCGAAGCCGTAGTCGGTCTCGTCCTGGGGGCGGTTGCCGCTCGCCGTGACCACCACGATGTCCTGCCGCAGCAGGCTCTTGACGGCCTTCCTCAGGGCGGCGCTGGGCTGCATGGCCAGGGAGATGTTGACGACCTTGATCGAGGGGTCGACCTTCGCCCGCTGGGCCACCCACTCGAGGCCGTCGATCACCTCGGACGGCTCGAGTGCCTTCTCGCCCTCGGTGCTCGGCTGCTCGCTGTCGTAGACCTTGACGTCGAGAACGGTGGCGCCGGGCGCGATGCCGATCGGTCCGCTGTCGGTCTCGCCACCCGCGATCAGGCCGGCGACCACGGTTCCGTGGTAGTCGGACGGGAACACGGGCGGGAACTCCGGGCGGTCGGCGTGCGCCACCGTGATCAGGTCGGTGTCGGCGACCCCGCTGTCGACCACGGCCACGGTCACGCCGTTGCCGGGCACCTTCCCCGCCTGCGTGAAGAGGTCGTGCGCCGCTGCGATGTGCAGCTGGTCCAACGGGGCGCTCGGCCGCGTGGTCGTGTCGGGCGGGTCATCCTCGGTCTTGTTGTCGCAGGCCACGTCGTTGGAGGCGTACGCCGTCCCGGCCGGCAGGACGGCCACCCCGATGGCGGCGAGCAGGCCGGAGGCGAGCGTCGCCGCCAGCCGGCTCAGCACGTCGCGTCCGGGTCTTCGCGCGGTCGGCACAGCGCCGCGTCACGCGACAGGGGGACGCCCGGCTCGAACAGCTCGACCCACTCGTCGGGCACGACGGGGTGCTCCGCGGATCCGTAGCCGAGCAGGTCCGCGGCGTCGGACCCGACGAGCGTGTAGGCCTTGCCCTTGGCGTCGATCAGGAACGGCAGGCCCTCGTCGCTGTCGGTGAACGAGCCCGAGAGCACGTAGGCACCGTGGCCGGGCTGGACGCCCTGGTCCTTCTGGCCGGCGACCACCGACGACGCCGGAGCCGGGACGTCGGGCTGCTCGTCGACGAGGCTCCCGGGCACCACGGCGGGCGGCTGGTCCTCCTCTGCGTGGAGGACCGCGCACGGGGCCTGGTCGATCAGGTGCGGCAGGTCCGTCGGCCAGTGGTTCCCCGAGTACGTCGACTCGGGCCGCGCCTCGAGCGGGCCCTCGGCGGCGACCTCGCTGGGCTGCTCCGGGAGGTTGCGGTAGACCGCGGCCGCGAAGTCGGTGAGCGGCATCGGCCCCTCGAGCGTGACGACGTAGTAGTCACCGCCCGACTCCAGGACGTTCCCGATGACCGCGTCGTCGGGGATGCCCGTGCCCTCACCCCGCTTGGCCGGCGCGGTGCCGAGGCCCTCGAGCCCGAAGCTGGCGAGCTCCAGGTCCGCTCCCTCGGGGAAGAGCGTGAGCCACTCCTCGCCCACCTCGACCGCACTGTCGGCGGCGGAGACGAGTCCGAGCTCGTCCAGGATGTTGTCGCGTGCGGACGCATCCTTCGGGAGGAGGTAGCTGTAGCCGCGGGGCTCCTGGTCGTCCTCCTTGCCGGACACGGCGATCACGTAGTACCTGCCCTCGTGCAGGACCACGAACGCACCCCGGTCGTCGGGGTCGACACCCGGCTGCTCGGTGATGGTGACCCGGACGCCGCGGTCCTCGTCGGTGCAGGCCGTCCACCCCGTCGGGATCAGCAGGGAAGCCGATGGCACGGTCGCGGGCGCGCCGAAGATGCCGATGTCGTCGCCGACGACCCGCTCGTCGATCTCCTCCTGCGGGACGCTGCGCGGCTCGCTGTCGGCGCCGAGGATCAGCTTGGCCGAGGTGATGTTGATGACCGGGCGCAGCACGGGGTCGCCCTCGTCCTCGAGGATGACGTAGGCGTTGCCGTCCTCCTTGGAGAGGACCAGCCCCTGCGAGCCCAGTCGTCGGGGGCGCGCGGCGCGAAGATGCCGGCGATCGCGGCACCCGCGATCAGGAGTACGGCGAGCGCCAGGCCGCCGACGATCGTGCGGCCCGGCCGGGCCGGCTCGACCTCGCGACCGCCGGGCGCGCCGGAGATGAACGCGGTGACGAGTCGGCGTCGGCTGAAGGAGTAGGCCTCGACGAGGTCCTTCTTGGTGGCCATCGGTCGGCCTCAGCCTCGGATCGCGGAGAAGACGCCGGTCGCGATGATCGAGCAGCGGCAGCAGGGACAGCAGGGCGACGGTCTCGGCGAGGTCGCCGAACCGGCCGCGGCGTACCGACGGCGCCGACGGGAGCAGGGTCACCGCCAGCAGGACCGCGCCGGTCGCCGACAGCGCCACCGCGGCGGTGGGCCGCCAGTCGGGGTGCAGCCACAGCATGGAGATGCCGACCGAGAGCAGGCCGAGGATGCCGGACACCAGGCCGACCAGCACCTCGGTGCCGGTGCGGTACTGGCGGGTGCGGAGCATGACCACGAGGCAGCACATGACCGCGAGCACGGCGCCGGTCACGCCGAGCGACACCGCCAGCGGGTGCGATCAGGACCAGCAGCAGGCCGACCGTCGCGGAGACCGCGACCAGGATCTCGTGGGCGACCCGGGCGTCGGCGCTGACGCGCGTCGGGTCGATCTCGTCGGGGTCGGCGGTGATGTCGGCCGTCGTGTACAGCTGGTCGACGGTGGTGCCGGTCGCGCCGAGCGCCAGCCACGGGAAGATGCTGCCGGCCATGACCACCAGGGTCAGGGTGGTGGTGAGCACGACGGCCGGGTCGAAGGTCGCCGCACGCATCACCAGCCCGGTGGCCAGGAAGATGGCCCCGACGACGATCGGGGGGATGACGAGGGTGCGGCCCTCGCCGAGACCGACCAGCGCCACGAGACCGGCCCCGAGCGCACCCGCACCGGCCCAGGCGACGGGCAGCCCGAAGATCATGACGTCGTCGGGAGCGAACATGAAGCCGGCCACGGCGGCGTAGAAGCAGCCCATCCAGGCGACGGCGACGGACGCCTCGGGCTCGTGCTGCACGCGGGAGAGGACGATCGCGCCCACGACGAGCGCGACCGACACGACCGCCGCGGCGGTCGAGGCCAGCAGGGTGCCCTGGATGAACAGCGCGACCGCGCCCAGCACCATCAGCAGGCCCGCGGCCGACAGCGCCGTACGCCGGCCGGAGGCGGGCTCCCACGGCTTGAGGTCGCGCTCGACGACGTCGGTCATCGCCTCGACCACGTCGTCGTAGACGCGCGGCGGATCGTCGTCGACGCCGGCGGCGACGGTGAGCAGCCCGCCGTCCTCGATGCCCTGCATGATCAGGCCGGCGTCGCCGGCCAGCTCGCGGCCCTCCTGGGTGACCAGGCGGTAGCCGCCGTAGACGGTGACGGGGTCCAGCAGGCCGACGCTGCGGGCGAGCTCGGGCACCAGCTCGGCGACGGGGACCGCGCCGGGCAGCACCAGGTCGACGCGTCGGGTACCCGACGCGACGGTCACGCGTACGAGGCCGGACGCGGACGCGCCGGCGGTCGCCTGACTCATCGCCACCCTCCCCCATCGTTGGCCCAGTCATTGGCCCACTATCTGTCCCGATCCACACAGCCGTCCCGCTGTGGACGGCTGGCATGCTACCGCCCGGGCTCGTCCCCTCGACCCGGGCGGAAGTCGGCTGCGTGCCCGGTCCTCAGTCGATCACCCCGGGCGCGATGCCCTCGTCGTCGATCCAGTCCTGCTCGCCCTCGAAGAACTCGTCGTTCTCCGAGGACCGCTTGTCCTTCGCCCTGCCCTGGCCCCCGGCCGCTCCGGCGGCACCGACACCGGCTCCACGCGCGCCGCGCGTGCCGGAGCCACGGCTCCCGGCCTGACCGGCCGCGCCCGCAGCCGCGCCGCGTCCACCGGCACCTGCCGCGCCGCGTCCACCGGCACCCCTGGCCGCGCCACCCGCGGCACCGGCGACCCCTCGGGCGCCCGACGTGCCGGACCTTCCGGCAGGAGCACCCGCCGTCCCGGCGACGGCGGTGCGTCCCGCCGCGCCGGCGGCTCCGGACGTGCGTCCGAGCGCACCACTCGTCGTACCGGCGGTGCGGGCGCTGCTGCCGATCGAGCGCCCGCCCGCCGCCTGCGGCACCGGCCGGCACCGCGGTGAAGCCGCCGGCACCGCCGCGAACGGCGCCGCCGATCCCGGCCGCGCCACCCATCAGGCCGCCGCCGACCGCGCCGGCGAGCCCGCCTGCGGTGGGTGCGCCGCCGACGCCGGAGGAGGAGACGCCCCCGGCCACGTCGCCCGGCGGGAGGAACGTGCCCGCGACGGGTCCGCCTCCCTGGGCTCCGGCAGCCACGGGAACGAAGGTGCTCGGGCGTCGTCGTCTGCTCCGTCGGCCCGGTGGGCTCGGACGGGTCGTCGGTCACCACGAGCGTGGCGTCGTCGTCGGGAGAGGTGGTCGTGCCGGAGCTCGGCCCGCCGACCGTCCCCGGAAGCGTGCCTCCTCCACCGGCCCCGCCGGTGGCACCTCCACCGGCGCCGCCGCCCCCGCCGCCGCCGCCGCCGGCGGGACGATCGGGCTCACCGTGGACCTTCTTCATGGCGCCCGCCGACCTGTCGAACGCGGCGTCGAGGTCGTCGGCGGCCGCCCTGGACTTCGCCTCGCGGTCGGCCATCGCCGTGTTGTAGCTGTCGACCTGGCGGCCGTAGGCCTGCTGGCGCTTGAGGTCCTCGACGTCGGACATGCCACCCGGCGCCGGACTCGGCGCCTGCGGTGCCGACGGCGCGCTACCGAGCGAGCGGTGCACCTCCTGCGCACGCGACATCGCCGCGCGCGTCTCGCCGAGCGCGGCGCTGGCCGTGGACATCTCCTCGGCCCGCTGGTCGGCCTTGCCGGCCACCTTGTCGAAGGCCTCCTGCGCCTTGACCCCGGTCTCGCCACCGAAGTCGGCCTGCATCTGCGGCCCGGCCTCGCGGAGCGACTCGGCCACCCGCCGCAGGCGGTTGGCGCCGTCGTGCCACTCCTTCTCGGCGACGATGACCTCGGCGATCCCCATGCCGGTCACGGCCTGCTCGAGACCGGCTCTCCTGCGGTCCCTTGCCCATCAGTCGTCACCTCCGCCGTAGCTCTCGGTCGACGGCCGGAGCCGTCGTACCCGTCGAGGTCCTGGCCACCGCCACCGAGGTAGGTGTTGCGGGAATGTCGGTTGGCGCGGTCGCCCTCGGAGTGGGTCCAGACGCGCTGCAACCCGTCGGCGATCTCGCGCTTGCGGTTGAAGTCGTCCGCGCTGGCCTCGTCGGCGGAACGGACGAGGCGTACGGCGTTCTGGACGCCGTCGCGGAAGGTCTCGAGGTCCGTGGTGACGCCACGGATCGTGTCGGTCATGACCTGCTGGGCCTTGCCGTGGTGGTCGCCGAACTCGTGTCCGCGCGGCGAGCCACCGAAGGCGCTGCCAGGGATCCTGGCGTTCTCGAACGATCCGTCGCCGAGATCCACCGAGCTCGCGCCCAGCGACTCGATCACCTTCTGGATCTTGTCCTCTTCGAGGTTGAGGTCCCGCAGGATCGCTGCGAACGTCGATCAGCATGGTGGGTGGTGCCCCCGTCGGGAAAAGGTGGTCGAGACCCCGAAAGGGCCGGCAGCCCGTGGCCGCCGACCCTGTCGAGATCAGGTGTGCATCAGATGTCGAACGCCGCGGCGCCGCGCTGGTCGGCGGCCTTGTACTCGGCGTTGGACTGGTGAACCGTCTGGCTCGTCTGGTCGAGCAGGTTGCGCATCTCCTGGATCGCGGTGTCCCACTTGGCCTTGGCCGTGTGGTACGCCGTCTGGGCGTTACCGGTCCAGTCGCTCTTCAGCGGCGCGAGCTCGCTCTCGAGGCGGTTCATGCGGTCGTCGATGTTCTTGACCGCGGTGTAGAGGTCCTGTGCGGCCGTGTCGAGGCCGGCGTGGTTGACGCGAAGTCCGTCGAGACTCATCACTATTTCTCCTCAGTCCTGAAGGGGTCAGCCGCCGAGACGGCCGGCGGTCCGGGTGTAGTTGGCCGACTGGGCGTCGTCGGTGCTGATGTTGTCCTTCTCGGTCTGGGTCAACGAGGCCTCGAACTCGTTCAGGGCACTGACGATGATCTTCTGCTTCTCGGTCCAGGCCTGGTGAAGCCCGAAGAACGCCGTACCTCCGGCTCCTGCCCACTTGCCCTGCAGCCCCTGGATCTGGCCGTCGAGCTGGCAGGAAAGGCGGTCGAAGTCCGCCTTGGCGTCGGCCACGAGGCCGGCGGCCTTTGTCAGAGTGCCTTCACCCTGACCCATCTCTGCTGCTGACATGCGCCTGCTCCTTCTGTTTCCCCCGCGGCGTCAAGTCGCCGCTCGAGATCGTGTTGATGTTCAGTTCTGAGCGATGTGCCCGGAAAATGCGATCTGGTTCACACTGTCGGACACACCCGGCATACCCGCCCCCTAGGGCCGTAAACATCCGTCCCCAGAAAAAGCGGGCTGGTTGAAACTCGGTCATTTCGCGAACGGTGGACGTGCAGCTCCCAGACCCGCTGGAACAGACCGACGGCGACGAACACCGAGGCCAGGGCGGCGGCCCCGCAGAGGCTCTCGGCGACCTCGGCACGGCGCGCCCACCACGCCGAGCGCCAGCCGCGCCCGGTGGCCACGGCGACCACCACGAGCAGGGCCGCGACGGCGATGGCGACCGCCCAGACGACGCTGACCCAGGCGCCCTCGGACTCGCGGAACATCTCGGTCGCGAGCCCGGCCCAGCAACCCAGCCCGCCGACGCGGAGCAACGCCCGCGCGGCGACGTGGCGGTAGCTGCGGGCCGCCAGCAGCAGTGCCCCACCGACGAAGAACACCAGGCACCGGGCCCCGATCTCGTCCATGGTGCTGGTCACGACGGCCAGCAGCATCTCGGCCGAGACGATGGCGACGACGGCCACCGCGACCGACGCGGCGGTGACGAGACGGGTGCCGCACGCGGCGACGGTCGCGACCGCGGCCGGCGAGGCGACGGCCCGCCCCCGCCGGCCACGCGGGCGATCGCGGGCCGACCAGGCCGTCACCGCGAGGCGCTCGAGGTCGATCAGCAGCTGGTCGGGTACGTCGATCGCGAGGGCCGGCACGACCCGGGCGGCGAACATGGAGCCGACGAGCAGCAGCGACCAGGCCACGGCCGGCGAGAGCCCGAGCAGGCCCGTGACGCCGACCAGCGTGAAGATCGCGCCGCCCGCGATCATCCAGACCCGCAGGCCCTCCTCGTGGTGCTCCCCGAGGGACCGGGCGATGCCGGCGGTCACGGCGCCCGCGAGCGCGGTGATGCCGACGACCATGGGCAGCCGCTCGACCTGGGGATCCCACACCACGGCGAACGCCGCCGCGGCGCCGAACGTCGGCGCGGCCAGGGAACGGTGGTGGGCGAGCCGGCCCACCGGCAGCGACGCCGACGACCGCGGCCAGCACGAGCAGGCCGACGGCCACCGCCGCCAGGCCGTCGTCGGAGGACCGGGCGGCGAACCAGCCGGCGAGCACCGCCACGGCCGAGGCGACCGCGAACCAGAGGACCGTCACGGGACCCGGCGGCGCCGAGGACCGCGTCATCAGGTGGCGTCGCTCGGGCGACGGGTCGTCGGCCGGGCCGGACATGGTCGCCACGAGCAGGGTGCCGGAGGGCATGCCCGACTCGCCGAGCACCATGTCGGCGGGCAGCGGCCGGCCCATCCGCGTGCACAGGGCGGGTACGCCGTCGAGGCCGGACTGCTCGGCGTACTCACGCGCGACGTCGAACGCGGTGGACCCTCCCGGGACCACCAGGTCGAGCACGCCGCCGGACCCGTGGACGCTCACGGCGAGGCTGCTCGCCGTCGTTCCCTGTCCTGACGCCACCTGTGGCTCCCCAAGCCTGTTCCCGAGTTGCGGCACCTGACGTTTTCCGCCGCCGTCGGCAGGGTAGTCGCTCCATAGCCCCACGCCTATGCTTCGGGCCACAGCCGACAAAGGGGGAAGGTTGAGCACCACGCTCCGGGGCACCCGCCTCGACGAGCCCGAGATGCCGTCGGGCCAGATCATCCTCCAGGCGCCTCCCCAGATCGAGCGTGACGAGGGCGCCGCCGGCGTCTTGATGAACGCCATCCCGATGCTGGGCAGCCTCGGCTCGATCGTGCTCGTCGCGACGATGGGCCAGTCGACGGGCGGCCGCAGCTACGTCGCCGCCGGCATGTTCCTCTTCGCCACCCTCGGCTTCATCGTCGTCCAGCTGGACCGGCAGCGGAAGCAGCGCGCCCAGCAGGTGACCGGCTCCCGCACCGAGTACCTCCGCTACCTCGCCAACGTGCGGCAGGTCGCGCGTGAGGCGGCCGACCAGCAGCGCCGTGCCCTCAACTGGCACCACCCCGAGCCGGCCGCGCTCCCCTCGGTGGCCGAGGAGCGCTCGCGGGTCTGGGAGCACACCAGCAGCGACACGAACTTCCTGCACGTCCGGTACGGCGTCTGCTCCCAGCCACTGTCGCTGGAGCTGGTGCCGCCGGAGAGCGCGCCGATCGACGAGGTCGACCCGGCCGCCGCCTCGGCACTGCACCGGCTGCTGGTCGTCCACCGGCTCCAGCCGAAGCTGCCCGCGAGCATGGACCTGCGCGCCTTCGACCGGGTCGAGCTGTGCGGCTCCGAGGACCCGGTGCGCTCGCTGGCCCGGGCGATGATCTGCTCGGCGACCGCCTTCCACTCCCCCGACCACCTGGTCGTCGCCGTGCTCTGCTCGGAGCAGAACCTCCTGCACTGGGACTGGCTGAAGTGGCTGCCCGCACGCCCAGAGCGCCCAGCAGTCCGACGCCGTCGGGCCCATGCGCATGGTCAGCACGTCACTGGCCGAGATCGCGACCCTGCTGCCCCCCGACCTGAGCGACCGGCCGCGGTTCGGAGCCGACGAGCGGCCGCCGTCGCCGCACATCCTGTTCGTCACCGACGGCACGGAGCTGCCGCCGGGCAACCACGTGATCCCGCCCGACGGCCTGCACGGCGTGACCGTCGTGGACCTGCCCAGCCGCTGGGACGAGCTCGACGACGCCAGCCGGCTGCGCGTGCAGTTCGCGGCCGAGCCCCCGCAGGACGGCAAGCACCCGATCCTCGCCCTCCGGCTGCGCGAGGAGCCGGTGCAGGCGCTCGCCGACCAGTGCGACCTGGCCACGGCCGAGGCGTTCGCGCGCCGGCTGGCCCCGCTCCACACCGTGACCACGGGCGCCGCCGACGCCGGCAGCGGCGAGATCGCCGGACCCAGCGACTTCATGGACCTCCTGGGGCTGGGCGCCGTCTACGGCTTCGACCCGAACGCCGCCTGGCGCACGCGGCCGGCGCGCGACCGGCTGCGGGTGCCGATCGGCGCCGGCGAGGGCGGTACGCCCATCCACCTCGACATCAAGGAGTCCGCCCAGCAGGGCATGGGACCGCACGGCCTGGTCATCGGCGCCACCGGCTCCGGCAAGTCGGAGTTCCTGCGCACGCTCGTGCTGGGCCTGGCCCTGACCCACTCGCCCGAGCAGCTCAACATGGTGCTGGTCGACTTCAAGGGCGGCGCCACGTTCGCGGGCATGACGGACATGCCGCACGTCTCCGCCGTGATCACCAACCTCGCCCAGGAGCTCACCCTCGTCGACCGCATGCAGGACGCGCTCTCCGGCGAGATGGTGCGCCGCCAGGAGCTCCTGCGCGACGCCGGCAACTTCGCGTCCATCCGCGACTACGAGCGCGCCCGGGTCGCCGGCGAGAAGCTCGACCCGCTGCCCTCGCTGTTCATCGTGGTCGACGAGTTCTCCGAGATGCTGTCGGCGAAGCCCGAGTTCATCGACCTGTTCGTCGCGATCGGCCGCCTCGGTCGTTCGCTCGGCCTGCACCTCCTGCTCGCCTCGCAGCGGCTGGAGGAGGGCCGGCTGCGCGGCCTCGAGTCCCACCTGTCCTACCGCGTCGGCCTGCGCACGTTCAGCGCCGGTGAGTCGCGGTCGGTGCTCGGCGTACCCGACGCCTACGAGCTGCCGCCGATCCCCGGTCTCGGCTACCTCAAGCCCGACCAGTCGACGCTGCTGCGGTTCAAGGGCGCGTACGTCTCGGGTCCGCCGAGCGGCAAGGTGCGGGTACGTCGCGACGAGGGCGGCCACGTGCAGGGCATCTTGCCGTTCACGATCTCCGAGGTGCAGAGCCTCGCGCCGCCCGAGCCCGAGCCCGAGGTGCAGGTGCCCCAGCCGGGCCAGGCGGGCGAGCAGGAGTCGCTGCTCGACGTCGCCGTCGGCCGGATGGCCGGCCACGGCCCCGAGGCACACCAGGTGTGGCTGCCGCCGCTCGACGTACCGGACACCCTCGACGAGCTGATGGCCGATCTCACCGAGGACCCCGAGCTCGGCGTCGTGTCGCGCGAGTGGCGCGGCCTCGGCGGGCTGGTCGTCCCGCTCGGCACGGTCGACCGCCCGCGCGAGCAGCGTCGCGACACGCTCACCGTGAACCTCAGCGGCGCCACCGGCCACGTCGCCGTCGTGGGCGGCCCGCGCAGCGGCAAGAGCACGCTGCTGCGCACCATCGTCAGCAGCCTGTCGCTGACGACCACGCCGCTGGAGTCGCAGTTCTTCGTGCTCGACTTCGGCGGCGGCACGTTCGTCCCGCTGGCCGACCTCCCGCACGTGTCCGGTGTCGGCACCCGCTCCGAGCCCGACGTCGTACGCCGGATCGTGGCCGAGGTGCAGGGCATCGTCGACCGGCGCGAGGCGTACTTCCGCGCCAACGGCATCGACTCGATCGAGACCTACCGCACCCGCCGGGCCGCCGGCCGCGCCGACGACGGGTACGGCGACGTCTTCCTGCTGATCGACGGCTGGGCGACCCTGCGTGCCGACTTCGACGACCTCGAGATGGAGATCCAGCAGCTGTCGTCACGGGGCCTGACGTTCGGGCTGCACATCGTGAGCGGGGCCGCTCGGTGGGCCGACTTCCGCGCCGCGATGCGCGACGTGTTCGGGACCCGCCTCGAGCTGCGGCTGGGCGACCCCATGGACTCCGAGGTCGACCGCAAGGTCGCCGCGCTGGTGCCGACCGGCCGGCCGGGTCGCGGTCTCACGCAGTCCAAGCTGCACTTCCTGGCCGCCCTCCCGCGCATCGACGGCAAGGCCGACCCGGCCAGCCTCGGCGAGGGCGTCGACGAGCTGATCCGCCGGGTCAAGGCCGCCTGGCGCGGGCCGCAGGGACCGAAGCTGCGGCTGCTGCCCGACGAGGTCGGGATCGACGAGATCCGCAAGCAGGCCCAGGACGCCCAGCTCGACCCGTCCCTGCTCCTGGTCGGGATCAACGAGAAGGAGCTCGCCCCGGTCACCCTGAACCCCGACGCCGAGCCGCACTTCCTGATCTTCGGTGACGGCCAGTCCGGGAAGAGCTCGGTGCTCCGCACCTACGTCCACGAGATCATGCGCAGCCGCACGCCCCAGGAGGCGCAGATCGTCGTCGTCGACTACCGACGGTCGCTGCTCGGCGAGGTGCCCGACGAGTACCTCCTCAACTACCTGACGTCGGCGGCGCAGGCGGGGCCGGTGATCAAGGACCTCGCGACGTACCTCGAGAACCGCATCCCCGGACCCGACGTCACGCCCGAGCAGCTGCGCAACCGGTCCTGGTGGAAGGGCGCCGAGGTGTTCGTGGTCGTCGACGACTACGACCTCGTGGCCACCCAGCAGAGCTCCCCTGTCCAGCCGCTGCTGCCGCTGATGCCGCAGGCCCGCGACACCGGGCTGCACGTCGCGGTCGCGCGCCGCTCCGGCGGCGCCTCGCGGGCCCTCTACGAACCGGTCATCCAGTCGCTGCGCGACCTGGCGATGCCCGGCCTGCTGCTGTCCGGCAGCCCCGACGAGGGCCCGCTGATCGGCAACCAGAAGCCGATGCAGTCGCTCTCCGGGCGCGGCCGCCTGGTCACCCGCGACCGCGGGGTCGAGGTCGTGCAGCTCGCCTGGACGGACAACTCCCTGTGAGGCTGACCGCCGCCCCCGCCGTCGCCGGCGTCGTCCTCACTGCCGCCCTCGCCACCGGCTGCAGCGACGACGACCCACCCGACGCCGACCCCTCGAGCTCGCCGTCGACCAGCTCCTCGCCGACCGAGTCGGCCGAGCCGTCGGTCGCACCGGCCGACGGCAAGGTGCTGGCGACCGACACGTTCACGGCGAACGCTCCCCGCGGCTGGAGCACCCGCCGCGGTGGCACCTCCCTCGCCGTGCAGGTCTTCGCGTTCTCGCCCGACGAGCTCACGTTCGTCGCCATCTCCGACGGCCCGGCCGTCAACGACGACAGCATCGACGAGCGGGCGCAGGAGGTCGCGCGCTCCGACGAGTTCGACCGCGCCCCGAAGGTGATGGAGCCGGTCACGATCGACGGCGTCGAGGCCTACCGGGTCGCCGGCGACGTCGGCAACGGCTCCTACATCATCGAGGTCGGCACCATCACGGGCGGACAGGACGTGAACCTGCGGCTCGAGACCTTCAACGTCTCGCCCGAGGAGTCGCAGCAGATCCTCGACTCGGTCCTGGCGAGCTGGCAGTGGTCCTGACCCGGATCACTCGGGGAGGCGGGGACGTCATCGTAGTGGTCGTTCCAGCGACCACATCGCATGACGTAGCGAGCGACAGTGACGAAGCGCTGCGTTGTCAGCGCGGCCGGGTCAGTCATCCCCGGAGTCTTGAGCTTCAGGCCCGGCAGGTCGTCGAAGGAGTACGTCGCCTCGAAGGTCCGCTCGTACCCCGTGTGCGCGACCTTCCAGCCGCCCGGCGTACGCACGTAGGTGTCCTCGTAGAACGCCGCACCCTCGAGCTTGAAGCGGTACGCCGCGGAGATCACCTGGTCGTGGAGGTACCAACGCCCGGTGGCGGTGTCGCCGTCGACGGTGATCTCGGGGTGGTGGACGTGGTGCATCGTGACGATCTCGGGACCGAGGTTGGTGCGCATGTAGTCGACCAGCTCGGCCCGGTCGGCGAAGGCGAGTCCGGCGTAGTCGGCGGTCGCGTCGGGGAGGAAGCAGTCCTCGAACTCGTCCCACTGCTTGGTGTCGAGCGTGCGGAGGTAGCGGTACTTCAGCTGCCGGATCTGCTCGAGATCGTCGTGCCCGCTCATCGCGAACGCCTCCCCGTCTTGAACACCCCGCGCGCGATCTCGCGGGCGGCGGTGCGCATGAAGTCCTTGAAGGCACCGGACTGGACGATGTCCTCGACGAGACTGTCGTCGTCCTTCCTGCGGCTTCGGTGCCTTCTTCGCGGTCGCCTTCTTCGCCGGTCCCGCCGGAGCAGGCGCCGACTCGGCCTGGCGGGCGCCCTGCTCGAGCCGCGCGGCGAGCTTCTCGTGGGCGGACTCGCGGTCGACGACCTCCGAGTACTTCGCCTGGCGCGGGCTCGCGGCGAGGATCGCCGTCATCGCGTCGGGATCGGCCGGGCCCATCCGCGACTCGGGCGCCCTCAGCCGCGTCCAGGCCACCGGCGTCGGGGCTCCCCGCTCGTTCATCACGGTCACGACGGCCTCGCCGATCCCGAGGCTGGTGAGCACCTCGCCGAGGTCGGCGTACGCGCTCTTCGGGTAGGTGTTGACGGTGGCCTTCAACGCCTTCGCGTCGTTGGGGGTGTGGGCTCGCAGCTGGTGCTGCACGCGCGACCCGAGCTGCGCCAGCACGTCGTCGGGTACGTCGGTGGGGCTCTGCGTCACGAAGAAGACGCCCACGCCCTTGGACCGGATCAGCCGGACCGTCTGTGCCACCTGGCCCAGGAAGGCGTCCGAGGCGTCGGCGAACAGCAGGTGGGCCTCGTCGAAGAAGAAGACGAGCGTCGGCTTGTCGACGTCACCGATCTCCGGCAGGTCGTGGAACAGGTCGGCAAGCAGCCACATCAGGAACGTCGAGAAGATCGCGGGACGGTCCTGCAGGTTGGGCAGCTCCACGAGGCTGATCAGGCCGCGACCGTCGTCCGTGGTCTGCAGCAGGTCCGAGGTCTCGAACTCGGGCTCGCCGAAGAACGCGTCTGCGCCCTGGTCGGAGAAGGCGATCAGCTCGCGCAGGATCACGCCGGCGGTGGCGCTCGAGAGTCCCCCGAGGGCCTTGAGCTCCGGCTTGCCCTCGTCGCTGGTGAGGTGCTGCACCACTGCCCGGAGATCGGCGAGGTCGAGGAGCGGGAGGCCTGCCTTGTCGGCGTAGTGGAAGACCAGCCCGAGGCTGGACTCCTGGGTGTCGTTCAGGCCGAGGACCTTGCTCAACAGCAGCGGGCCGAACGCACTCATCGTCACGCGCAGCGGGACGCCCGTGCCCTCACCTCCCAGGGCGTACAGCTCGACCGGGAAACCGCGGGCCTGCCACTGCTGGCCCACCGACGCGGCCCGCTCGGTGATCTTGTCGTTCGGCTCCCCCGCCACGGCGAGACCGGACAGGTCGCCCTTGATGTCCGCAGCGAACACGGGCACGCCGTTCGAGCTCAGCTGCTCGGCGAGGAGCTGGAGCGTCTTCGTCTTGCCCGTGCCGGTCGCGCCTGCGACCAGGCCGTGCCGGTTGAGCATGCCGAGCGGGATCCGGATCGGCACCTCGGCCAGTCGCGTGGCGTCGAGCATCAGCCCGCCGAGCTCGAGCGCCGGCCCGGTGAAGGCGTACCCGTCGCCGACCGCGAGCTCGACCGGATCCGCCGCGGTCGTCCGCCGTGTCGTCCGGTCGTGCCCTCCGCCATGGTCCGCAGCCTAGCCACGAGCGACGGTGCGGCCCTGCCCAAGACCGTGGCTATAGTCGCCACGTGATCTTCAAGCGCGTGGGCGAAGGGCGCCCGTACCCCGAGCACGGGCTGACCTCCCGTGGCTGGGCGGACGTGCCCCCGCGTCAAGTCCGCCTTGACGAGTTGGTCACGACCAAGGACACCCTGCAGCTGGCCACCCTCCTCGACGAGGACTCCACCTTCTACGGCGACCTGTTCGCGCACGTCGTCGAGTGGCGCGGTGAGTACTACCTCGAGGACGGCCTGCACCGGGCGCTCCGGGCCGCCCTCCAGCAGCGCAACGTGCTGCACGCCCGAGTCCACGTGGTGCAGAGCTGATGCAGCAGGGGGCCAAGACCGCAGCCACCCTGAGCGTGCTGTGCGTCCTCCTGGTGATCGTGGGCGTCTGGGCGTTCAACACCGCCACCGAGCCGTTCCCCGGCAAGACCGATCCGCCGATCTGCGTCGCGACCTCGATCGACGCGGGCGAGCGGGTGTTCCCCCAGCAGGTGACGGTGAGCGTCTACAACGCCAGCGACCGCAACGGGCTGGCCGGGCGCACGATCGACCTGTTCACCGAGGACGGGTTCAACCAGGGCGTGACCGGCAACGCCCCCCGCAACGCGCGGGTCCGCTACGCCCAGATCTGGACACCCACCCCCGAAGGCCCGGACGTGCGCCTCGTCGCCACCCGGCTCGGGCGCGAGACCGAGGTCGTCCGCCGGGAGGGCGCCGGGGTCGGCGTCACCGTCGTCGTCGGCGACGACTTCGAGGAGCTCACCCGCGGCAAGAAGGCAGTGGTGGCCGAGGACGACGCCGAGATCTGCAGCCCGCCCGTCAGCTAGGGCGGCGGCCCTTGCGGCGCGGGCCGAGCCACTGTGCGAGTCGCCCGCCCTCCGAGACCTGGCGCAGCCGCTCCTCGGTCTTCTCCCGGAGCTTGCGCGGCGCGACCACCAGCAGGTCGTCGCCGTGCTTGAGCACGGTACGTCGCTCCGGCACCAGGATGTCGCCGTCGCGGATGACGAGGGAGACCGACGCACCGACCGGCAGCCGCAGCTCCCCCACCTCGACGCCGTGCATGTGCGAGACCGGACTGATCGTGACCTGGAGCAGGTCGGCGGCGATCCGCTCCAGGGGCGCCGCCTCCACCTCGAGACCGCGTGGCTCCGAACGCCGAGCCACCTTGAGCACCCGGGCGACGAAGGGCAGGGACGGTGCGGTCAGCAGCGTGTAGATGACGACCATCACGAAGACGATGTTGAACAGCCGCTCGGAGCCGGTGACCTCCTCGGCGAGGGGAATGGTGGTCAGCACGATCGGGACCGCGCCGCGCAGTCCGGCCCAGGACAGGAACGCCAGCTCCCGCCGGGGGATGGGCGAGACCACCGCGCTCGTCACGACGGACAGGGGTCTCGCCACGAACGTGAGGATCAGGCCCGCCACGACAGCCAGGCCGACGATCTCCCACGTGAGCTGGTCGGGCGAGAGCAGCAGGCCGAGCATGACGAACAGCCCGATCTGCGCCAGCCACGCCACGCCCTCCGCGAACGAGCGGGTGGCCGCGCGGTGCGGCAGCTCGCTGTTGCCGAGCACCAGCGCGGCGACGTACACGGCGGCGAAGCCGGAGGCGTGCAGCGCCGCGGAGGTGCCGTACGCCAGGAAGGTCAGGGTGATGACGGCCAGCGGGTAGAGACCCGAGGACGGCAGCGCCGCACGACGCATCACCCAGGCGCCCCCGAACCCCACCGCCAGCCCGATCAGGACGCCGACCGCGAGCTCGTAGACGATGATCCCGCTGGTCGCGATCAGTCCGTGGTCCTCGAAGGCGCCGGTGGAGATCAGGGTGACCAGGACGACGGTGGGCGCGTCGTTGAGCCCCGACTCCGCCTCGAGCGCCCCGGTCAGCCGCTTGGGCAACGGCATCACGCGCAGGACGGAGAACACGGCCGCCGCGTCGGTCGGCGAGGTGACCGCGCCGAGCAGCACCGCCAGCTCCCAGGGCAGGCCGAGCAGGAAGTGCGCGCCGACGGCCACGACGCCCACCGACACCGCCACGCCGACGGTCGCCAGGGAGGCCCCCAACCGCATCGACGGCTTCACGTCGCGCCAGGTCGTGGTGAGACCACCTTCGGCCAGGATCAGCGCCAGGGCGGCGAACCCGAGCGCGTGCGCGAGCTCGGCGTCGTCGAACTGGATGTTCCCGGGCCCGCTCTCTCCGAGTGCCACGCCGATGGCGAGGTAGAGCAGCAGGCTCGGCAGGCCGGAGCGCGACGAGAGCCGGACGGCGAGGATCGCCAGCATGGTGACCGCAGCGCCCACCAGCACGAAGCTGTCGAGCTGGTGGAGATCGAAGGTCAAGGTCACCTCACGTTCGTGCGTGGCCGGCCGTTGCTGATCCTATCGGTCGCGCCCTCCCCAAGAACTGAAACATGTTCTAGTCTTGGCCCATGGCCGAGTTGACCGGCACCGCCGATCCCGACGTCCTCCACGCCGCCGACCTCTCCCCCGAAGCCGAGGCGTGGGACGTCGTGGTCGTCGGCTTCGGCATCGCCGGCGGATGCGCGGCCCTGGAGGCAGCGCGCGCCGGCGCCCGGGTGCTGCTGCTCGAGCGGGCCGCCGTCCACGGTGGTACGTCGAGCATGTCCGGCGGGCACTTCTACCTCGGCGGCGGCACGGCCGTGCAGCAGGCCACGGGCCACGACGACACCCCCGACGCGATGTACGACTACCTGTCCGCGGTCTCGCTCGACCCGGAGCCGGAGAAGATCCGCGCGTACTGCGACGGTTCCGTCGAGCACTTCGACTGGCTCGAGAGCCTCGGCTTCGAGTTCGAGCGGTCCTACTTCCCGGGCAAGGCGGTGATCCAGCCCGGCACCGAGGGGCTGATGTTCACCGGCAACGAGAAGGTGTGGCCGTTCTCCGGGCAGGCCACGCCGGCACCGCGCGGGCACAAGGTGCCGGTGCCGGGCGACACCGAGGGCACGAAGCTGGTGATGGACCTGCTGCGGGAGCGGGTCGAGGAGGCGGGCGTCGAGGTCCGCTACGAGACGGGCGCGACCAACCTCGTGGCCGACGAGTCGGGCACCGTGGTGGGCCTGGCCTGGCGGCGGTTCCAGGAGACGGGGCTGGTGCGGGCCGGCTCCGTCGTGCTCGCGGCCGGCGGCTTCGTGATGAATGCCGACATGGTCGCCGCGCACACACCCGCCCTCGGGTCGAAGCTGTTCACGCTGGGATCGACGTACGACGACGGGCTGGGCATCCGCCTGGGGCAGTCGGTCGGCGCGGAGCTCAAGCACATGGACCAGCCCTTCATCACCGCGCCGTTCTACCCCCCGTCGCAGCTGGTGAAGGGCCTGATCGTCAACAAGCTCGGGCAGCGGTTCGTGGCCGAGGACTCCTACCACGCGCGGACGTCCGGCTTCGTGATGGAGCAGCCCGACGCCGCGGCGTACCTCATCGTCGACAGCGAGCACGTCGAGCACCCGAAGATGCCGCTCGTGCCGTTCATCGACGGCTGGGAGACCGTCGAGGAGATGGAGGCGGGGCTGGGCCTGCCCGCGGGATCGCTGGTCGCCGCGCTCGGCCGCTACAACGAGCACGCCGCGCGCGGCGAGGACCCCGACTTCCACAAGTCGCCCGAGTGGCTCGCGCCCCAGGACGTCGGCCCATGGGGTGCCTATGACCTGACGCTCGGGAACGCGCTGTACGCCGGCTTCACCCTCGGCGGGATGCGGACGACCGTCGACGGCGCCGTGCAGCGCGCGGACGGGACGGTGATCCCCGGCCTGTACGCCGCCGGGGCGTGTGCGTCCAACATCGCCCAGGACGGCAAGGGGTACGCGTCCGGCACCCAGCTCGGCGAGGGGTCGTTCTTCGGCCGGCGGGCGGGGGTGCACGCTGCGCGCAAATCCCTGGTTGACCAGTGAATTGCGCACATGGCTCGGAAAGTTTCCTGAGCCAAGTGCACGAAACCCGGGCCCAGTCCGTCCAGTAACGTCCCCGCCATGACCAGCCGCTTCGAGGTCGCCGCGCGGGCGAACGTCCCGCCGTTCCACGTGATGGACCTCCTGGCGGCGGCGAAGCAACGGAGCCGCACCCACGGCGACCTGATCAACTTCGTGGCCGGCCAGCCCATGACCGGCGCCCCGGCCCCGGTCACCGCCGAGGCCATCCGGCTGCTGCAGTCCGACGACCCGCTCGGCTACACCGAGGCCGACGGCATCCCGGAGCTCCGCGAGCGGATCGCCGAGCACCACCGCAAGGCCCACGGCATCGACGTCTCCGCAGCCGACGTGGTCGTCACGACCGGCTCGTCGGGTGGCTTCCTGCTCGCCTTCCTCGCGGCGTTCGAGGCGGGCGACCGGGTCGCGATGGCCCGGCCCGGCTACGCCTGCTACCGCAACGTGCTGACCGCCCTCGGCTGCGAGGTCGTCGAGATCGACTGCGGCGCGGAGACCCGCTTCCAGCCCACCGTCGCCCAGCTCGAGGACCTCGGCGACATCAAGGGTCTCGTCGTCGCGAGCCCCGCCAACCCGACCGGCACCATGCTGCTGCCCGACGAGCTCGCCGCCATCGCGAGCTGGTGCGAGGAGCACGGCGTGCAGCTGATCTCCGACGAGATCTACCACGGCATCGAGTACGCCCCGCTCGACGGCGACGAGCCCCTGTCCCGCTCGGCGTGGGAGACGTCGCGCGAGGCCGTCGTGTTCTCCTCGTTCTCCAAGTACTTCTCCATGACCGGCTGGCGGATCGGCTGGATGCTGGTGCCGCCGCGGCTGCGTCGTCCGGTCGAGGCGCTCACCGGCAACTTCACGATCTGCCCACCGGCGATCGCCCAGTACGCCGCGATCAAGGCCTTCGACGACGCGTCGTACGCCGAGCTCGACGGCCACGTCGCCAGGTACGCCGGCAACCGGGCGCTGCTGCTCGACGGGCTGCCCCGGCTCGGGATCGGCAAGCTGGCGCCGGCCGACGGCGCGTTCTACGTGTACGCCGACGTCGGGCACCTGACCGACGACGCGATGGCGTTCTGCCATGCCCTGCTGGCGAAAACCGGGGTGGCCGTCGCTCCCGGGATCGACTTCGACACCGAGGTCGGCAACCGGTTCATCCGGTTCAGCTTCGCCGGGAAGCGGGACGACGTGGAGACCGGGCTGGCGCGGCTGGCCGGCTACCTGGCGCGCTAGCCACGGTTCAGGACGCGACGTCCTCGGGCACCGGCACCCGCGGGATCCCGCCGAGGCGGCGCTGGAACCGCGCGACCTCGGCGTACGAGTCGAGCACCCGCCACAGCGTCTTGTGAGCAACCCACGGCAGCGGGTCGGCGCCGTGCTGCCACGAGGCGCCGAAGCCGATCCAGACCGCCGTCCAGTCCGCGGCGAGGTCCCACTCGCCGCGATGCTGCAGGAGCAGCCGCCGCTTGATCTGGAACGCGCGACGCGGGCCGTCGGTGCAGATCGGCGCGGTGTGGACCGGCCACACCCGGATGTCGAGCGACATCAGCTCGAGCTCGAGGTCCTCGAGGGCGCGCGGATCGACCAGCACGGTGGCGACGTTCTCGTGCGGCCGGCGTCTCACCCCCGGCACGCTAACCGACGACGGCGAGCAAGGGAACGAGTCCCGGGTTGTCGATGTCGGCGGCCAGCAGGAGAGCGGCGTCCGCGTCCCCCTGGCTCCCCAACGCGGCTCCGTGCAGCATGGCCCGCACGGTCAGCTCCCGCATCCCGGAGCGCGACGATCGCTCGTGCATCTCCTCGACCCAGCCGCGGGTCTGCGGGTGATCGAGTCGACGGCCCACCGCACACAGGGCATCGAGGATGTGTACGTCGAGCCAGACGTAGGGGTCCGCCAGCCGCGTGGTCCGCGAGCGGGCGTCGAGAAGTACGCCGACGGCGCGATCGAGGTCTCCTGCCGCCGCGGCGACCAGGGCCAGCCCCCGGGCGGAGATCCCCTCCCAGCACGGGTCCCCGATCTGGCAGGCCCGGGCGAACGACTGCTCGAGGCAGGCGGCCGCTCCGGCCTCGTCACCCCCAGCCAGCAGCGCCTCGCCGAGCATCGCCTGTGGCCACGGCAGGAAGGACAGCCAGTGCTCGCGCTCCGCGAGCTCGATGGCGGCCCTCAGCTGCTGGGTCGCCACCTCCAGGTCGTCGCGCAACAGGCCGACCCGTCCGAGCATCGACAGCGCGTAGACCTCGAGGCGAGGTTCGCCCGCGGCCCGTGATGTCTGGACGGCCTCCTCCAGCAAGGAGACGGCCCGCGGGTAGTCGGCGCGATCGCTGGCGACCGAGCCGAGGTAGGTCATCGCCTTCGCCGTGACCGACGGCGAGACCGCCGGCTCGGCCAGCACCTGCGCGAGCGATCGTTCGGCGCGGTCGTAGCGCCCTCGCAGGAAGTCGACGTACCCCAGCTCGGTGCGAGTGCGGGCCGCGTCCTCGGCGTTCCCGTCGGCGATCGCGATCCGCTCCGCCTCGGTCAGGGTCGCCAGCCCCGCCTCGTCCAGCCCGCCCAGGGTGTGGATGAGGGCCTCGGCGAGCACCAGGCGGGTCTCGACCCGCAGGCTCTCCGCACCGGCCGCGTCGGCCATCCGGACCGCGGTCTCGAACGACGCCACGCCGGCCGCCAGGGCGCCGGCGGACACGGCGGCCGCTCCCGCTTCGGTGACCGCGTTGATGGAGGCCTCGTCGACCTGCGTCGACCGAGGTCTCTCGCGCATGGCCAGCAGGACCGGAACCCCGGGCGGCGAGCCCGAGCTCACGCTCCGCGACGGCCGACCACGCCGTGAACTGGCGTTCGGCCGCGTCGTCGTCGCCGGCGAGGCGGTAGAGCCGGATCAGCAGCGCCTGGTGGTTCTCGTCCAGCGGGCTCAGCACGGCCGCCTGCGTCGCGAGATCTCGGGCGCGGCCGAGGTCTCCGCGAGCCAGATGGCCGAGGGCCGCCTCGTGCAGGATCGACTCGGTGGCGGCCGCGAACCGGCGGCGCTGTGCGAGCAGCCAGGACTCGTAGGCCTCGGCGTTCTGGGTGGTGAAGCCGTCGAGCAGGTCCATGCCCAGGCCGGCGAGCTGCACGGCGTCGTCCCAGTCGCCTCCCGCCAGGACGTCCACGTCGACCGTCGCGTTCGCCGGGAGCCGGAGGTGGACCGGGTCGCCGCCGATCTCGGCGTCCGCACCCAGCCCCCGCCGGATCTCGGCCAGGCTCCAGCGGAGCGCGCCGAGCGGATCGTCAGCCTCCGCGAAGAGCAGGGAGGCCAGCTGGGTCCTGGTCGGCGGGCGTTCGCCGAGGAGCAGGAACGCCAGCACCGCCCAGCTCTTGCGGCTCCGGAACCGGTACCCCGCGGCGCCGTCGACCTCGAGCCGCGGCCTGCCCAACAGCTGGATGGAGAGCCGGCTCGCCGGGCGCTCGGGTGGTTTGCTCAGCATGCTCGCTCCATCGTGCGTGGCCGCGGGCCACAGGGCCTGCGTCAAGAGTTGCACAGAACCGGGCCCGTTCGCCGGGCCCGAGGTCCCGTACGACGACGCCGTGGACGATGCCGAACGCGCGCAGCCGCGCAACCTCCGACCCGTCCCAGTCGACCAGGGCCGACGCCGCGCCGGGCGATACCCGGCGTACGGCGTCGGCCATGGCGTGCAGCGTGTTGGCCTCCGCGCGCGTGCCGTGCTCGACGACCCGCTGCATCACGTCCGCCAACAGGTGTTCCAGATCGTCGGCTGCCCGCCCGGTCATGCGCCTTCGGTGACGGAGTAGATCTCGTCCGCCACCAGCCCGTGGGCCTCCCGGTGCACGGCGGCGGCGGTCTCGGCGTCCGGCGCCTCGACCAGGCAGAAGATCTTGCCCGCCTCCTCGTCCACCCAGTACCGCTGGTAGTCGACCCCGTGGGGGGTCTGGGTCGCGACGTCCGCCGCGTGCGCCGCGGCGACGTCTGCCGCCGTCACGCCGCCCTCGATCGTGTGCGCGTCCATGAACAGTGCCATCTCAGTTTTCCCTTCGATCCTCGGCCCGACGCTGGTCGTCGGGTCCGATGGAGCAATGTCATCGCGTGGGCGTGTGACGCACGGTGTGACGGATCGAATCCGTTGGCCGGAACGCTGCGGCTGTGGTCCAGTGGCCCGGTGGACGCCGTGGAGATCGCCGAGGTTTTCGGGCTCGGCGGCGCCGCCCGGCTGTCCGACCGCCCGGCCGCCCGCGGCAAGCAGGGCGAGGTGTGGCGCCTCGACACCACCGACGGCAGCTGGGCGGTCAAGGTGCCGTTCGACGCCGACTCCGAGGAGGAGGTGCGGCTCTCGACCGCGTTCCACGAGGCGGCGTACGAGGCGGGCGTGCCGACACCGCAGGTACGACGGACGACCGGACGGCGCGGTGTTCGCGACGGTCGCGGGCCGGCCGGTCCGGGTCTACGCGTGGGTGGACCTGGGTGCTCCCGACCTGACGCTGGACCCTGCGCTGGTGGGTGCTGCGGTCGCCGCCATCCACCGGGTCGAGCTCGCACACGAGGGAGCGATCGACCCGTGGTACGACGAGCCGATCGGTGCCGACCGCTGGGACGAGCTGGTCGGGCAGCTCCGCGCCGAGGGAGCACCGTTCGCGGACCGGCTGGCCGACCTGCGCGACGAGCTGGTGGCGCTGGAGTCGTGGCTCGAGCCGCCGTCGCACCCTCCGGCTGTGCCACCGCGACCTGTGGGCCGACAACGTGCTGCCGACGGCCGATGGCGGCGTCTGCGTCATCGACTGGGAGAACAGCGGGACCGCCGATCCCGCACAGGAGCTCGGCTGCGTGCTGTTCGAGTTCGGGCGCAACGACCAGGGCCGGGCGCGGTCGCTGGCAGCGGCGTACGAAGCGAACGGCGGTCCGGCCCGGGTCGAGCGTCGTGGTGACTTCTCGATGCTGATCGCGCAGCTCGGGCACATCACCGAGATCGCCGCCCGGGACTGGCTGGTGCCCAATCCCCGGTCACCGGAGCGGGCCGACTCCGAGGCGTGGATCTCCGAGGTGCTCGACGAGCCGCACACGCCCGCCGTGCTGGACGGCCTGCTGGCCGGCCGTCAGGGACCGATGATCGGCGGCACCGGCTCGTACGGCGCGAGGTCGCTCCGGCTGGGCAGTCCGGCGACGAGGCGCCGGGCGACGAAGCCGTTGCGGATCCGCTGCGGGTGGTCGCCGACGCGAGCCCGGTCGACGATCCGGCCGGTGCGGTAGGAGATCTTGGCGATCTCGTCGGTGCCGCTCCACGAGATGTAGCAGTGCCTGCCGTCCCAGCTCTGGGTGACCCAGTAGGGCTTGCCGCCCTTCCGCTTCAGCAACGGCCCGCGCTTGAGGTTCTTCTCGCTCACCACTGTCGCGTAGTCGGACATGGTCCCGGCGACGCAGATCTTGGTGCCGCGCGGGTTCATGGCGATGCCGTGGTGCGCGGAGTCGAGGAGGTAGAGCTCGCGCGGGGTGTCCGGGATCAGGTTCGGCAGGCGCTTGACGCGCAGGATCTTGCCGGTCCGCCGCGACATCTCGAGGAATCCGTGGAAGAACGACAGCTGGAAGTAGATCCTCTTCTCGTTCGGCGACAGCGTCATCGGGCGTACGGCGGTGCTGAAGTCGTCGAGACCGCGGGCGTCGAGCGCGGAGCGCAGGTCGTAGCGACGGAGCACCTTGAACGGGCGCTTCGCGTCGACGATCTCGAACACGCGCTCCCCCTTCGCGGGGTCGGCGAGGTCCTGGTCGGTCGGCGTGTAGACGTAGCCGATGCTGGCGTGCATGATCCGCTTCCCGCCGTCGATGAAGACGTTCTCGTGCGGTGACCCGCCCGACGGGAAGGTGCCGAGCTCCTTGCCGTCGGAGACCCGCAGCACGTGCACGAGGTTCGCCGTCGAGGCGCTGACCACGAGCTTCTTCCCGTTCGGCGAGATCGCCATGTGGTCCGAGCGCTGGCCGGCGACCGGGAACCGCCACACCAGCTTCCCGGTCTTCAGGCTGATCGCCACCACGTCGGCGTACGACGGCCGCGACGCGATCAGGAGCCGTCCGTCGTTGGAGGTGTACATGTCGTCGACGAGCTGGTCGTGCCCCTCACCGATGGCCTGCCGGATGGCGAGGTAGTAGGCCAGCCGCTCCGGGTTGGTCGCGATCTCCATCATCCGCGCGTCCTGGTCGGGGATCATGTTGATCCGCCCCAGCCGCCGGAACTTCCCGGGTGTGAGCAGGTCGACGGTGCCCTCCCAGTTGTTGCCGACGAACACCACACGGCGCGCGTCACCCTGCGGTTTCTGCCCCTCGGCGGCGCCCGAAGGCGGGGCGGGGAGCACGGCCAGGCCGAGGCCCAGGGCGGCGATGACGAGCGCTCGGACGCGGGCGCGCACAGGCATGCGGAGACTCTCCTCGGGAGGCGGCTACACCGCTCCCAACGAGCCCGCAACGGGCCGGGTTACGGACGCCGGCTGACACGCCCAGGGCGGTTTCCGTCACGTCCCGGACATGTTTGGCGCCCCGACGGAGCGGGCAAGCGCCGAACAACGGGAGGAGCGATTCATGTACGGCGACTCGGGCGTCATGCGCAAGCGTGCTACCCAGATCCGCGAGCAGGCAGGCGACATCCGATCCCTCGCGGACCACCTCGTGGCCCAGACCGAGGGCGTCTCCTGGAGCGGTCGGGCTGCTGACGCCATGCGCGAGCGGGTCCGCGACCGGGCGGCCCATCTGCGCGAGGCCGCCGCGGCGCACGACACGGCCGCCGACTCCCTCGAACGCCACGTCACCGAGGTGGACGTCTTCAAGGAGCAGATCAGCACCTCCGAGCGCAAGGCCGAGAAGCTCGTGGCCGATGCGCGCGCCCGCGTGGCGCAGATCGACGACGCCGACGACCCCGCCGGCGTCGACCGAACCCCCGACCCCGAGGACATCGCCCTGACCGGTTTCACGCCGCCACCGTCCGGACACAAGGACTGGCTGACCGTGAACCTGCCGGGCCTCTGACATGCCGACGATCGATCTCAGCACCCCTCCGCCCACGCCCACCGGGCTGCTCGAGGCGCTGCCGCGCCGGGTGGCCCTGACCCTGGCCGAGCTGCGCCTGGTCGCCCAGCACGCGGGCGGCGCCCCCCTGCCGTTCGACCTGTCCGAGCCCGGCCGGTGCGCACTCGCTCGAGGGGCGCCTCGGCGAGAGCCGGACGTCGCTCGAGGACGCGGCGTACGCCGACGCCGTCAACTCCCTGCACGACCCGGCGTCCTCGCTCGGGCGCCGCGGACTGCTCGGACCGGACGCCGACAGCGACGGCATGATCGGCGCCGTCGGGCTGCTGGCCACACCGCGCACCGCCGTCGACATCGACGTCGCGGCCGCCGGCGCCCGCGCCCGCTCCTGGCACCGCCAGTCCGACGACGCCGTGGCGACGCTGTCCACGGTCGACGGCGTCGTCTTCGAGCTGGCCTGGTTCGACACCTCCCAGTGGCCCGGACGAGCTGGGCCGCGTGGGCGTCCTGCCCGAGGACCTGCCGGTGCGCGCCTCGTCGGTTCCGACGTTCGTGGACCTCCCGTTCGAGCTCGCCGACGCCGCCACCGAGGCGGCCCGCAGCGGCCGCTCCGACCTGGTCCCGGTGCTCGCCGCGCAGCACGCCGGCGACGTGTTCGACCACGACGGTCGCACGCTGACCGAGCTCGAGGTCAACGCCGTGCTGCGAGCACTCTCGCTCGAGTCGCAGGGCCGGCTGCGCGCGCTCGTCGCCGACGTGTCCGGCGACCAGACCACCGTGGTCGGGGTGGTGTCGTGGGCGCTGCTCGCGGACGGCTGGTACGCCCTGCGGCCACGCAACGCTGGCGGGATGCACCGGGTGCACGTGAGCCGCGTCGACCCCTCCGACCTGGCCACCGAGCTCGCGCCCGTCCTCGCGGAGGTCTCCGCATGACCAACGACCGACTGGGTTCCGACGAGCTCGCCGCCCGCGAGCCCGCCCGCGTGCCGACCACCGCCGCCGAGGCAGCCGACCTCCAGGACAAGTACGACCGGATGCTGCGGCTCGCCGACCTGTTCGACAGGTCGGCCGACGAGCTGCGCACCCGGGCCGGCCTGGGCGAGCAGATCCTCCACGACGACGCGGTGACCGACTCCGCCGAGCTGTCGAAGCTGACCTACACCCAGGCCGAGAACGACCTGCGCTCGGCCACGACCGGCAAGAACGGCCTGCTGTCGCGCGGCATCGAGCTCGACGCCGACGCGCTGATGGTCCGCACGACCGTGCTGACCTACCGGTGGATCGACGAGCTGCAGGACGCTGCGTACAAGACCCTCGGCTCCATCGCCGGCCGGGCCATCGGCTACCTCGCACCGGAGATCGCGCTCGGCGGCGCGGTCGTGTCGGCCGGCCTGATCGAGACCGATGCGCTCGATCGCGACGGCGTCGCGGCGTACCTCTCCGAGCTGGCCGAGAACAACCCGGAGCTGATGGACCACGTCACCAGCGGCGGCGGCGGTCTCCTCGACGGCCTCCAGATGCGCTCGGTGCTCACCGTCGGCGTGATGGCCGGAGAGACCGGCGGGCTGGCGGCCCGGGGCGGGCTGCGGGCGATGGGCCTGCCTCCGATGGAGACCGACTTCGGCTCCGCCGTCCGCGATGTCGCCGGCGGGTTCGTCGCCCAGACCACGCTGCCCACGCCGAAGGTGGGCGCCTCGGGCGCGCCCCGCAACCTCGAAGAGCTGATGGCTACGCTCGCCGAGTCCCCGGCCAGCGTGGAGGTACGCCGGATCGGCGAGGGCCGCTACATCGCCTACCTCCCCGGCCCGGGCGGCAACGGCAGGCGGCTGCGGCTCGTGGCCGGCGACCACACGGCGTACGCCGGCCAGGTCGTGCGCGCGATCGAGGAGGCCGTCGGCGACGACGAGGGCGCCCGGGTCCTCCTGGTCGGCTCGGCCCAGGGCGGGGTGACCGCTGCCGAGGTGGCCGCGACGCTCACCTCCCGCGCGTTCGTCATCGACCACGTGGTGACGGCGGGTGCCCCGTCCGCGCACGTGCCCCGGATCCCCGACGCCACCCGGGTCCTGTCGCTCGAGGACCGCGCCGACCCGGTGGCCGTGCTGGGCTCGCTGATCAACGCCGGCAGCAGCAACCGGCTCACCGTCGTCTTCGACCGCGGCGACGCCGGCGCCGACGAGGTGTACGTCGTGGGCGGCCGGGCGGCGGACAACGCGACCCATCCCGAGCTCAGGGCCGAGATCCAGCGCCTCCAGGAGGCCGGCTACCTCAGCGCCTGACGCTGACCCGTCGCTCATTAGCGACGGGTCAGTGTCAGAGGATGTCGTGGACGAACTCGCCGAGCTGGGTGAGGTTGCGGCACTCCACCATCGGTACGACGTCGCCGTAGGGGCCGGCCGCGGAGTCGCCGGTGTCCCAGTGCCGCCGGTGCTCCGGGTTCAGCCACCACGCATGCTTCGCCGCGCCGGCCAGGTCCTTGAGCACCGGCACGGACAGGTCGCTGTAGTTGGAGCGGGCGTCACCCAGGATCAGCAGCGACGAGCGCGGCCCGAGCGCGTCGGCGTGCTGCTCGGCGAACTTCGTGAACGCTCGCCCGTAGTTGGTCCGGCCCCACAGCGCAGCGTGCGAGGTGCTCGCGGCGAGGTCGGCCATCACGTCGGAGACGTCGGCGCCGGGCCGGAAGTGCCCGGTCACCTCGTGCACGTGGTCGATGAACGTGAACGCCCGGACCTTCTGGAACTGGTCGCGCAGCGCGAAGACCAGCAGCAGCGTGAACTGGGCGAAGTTGGCGACCGAGCCGCTGACGTCGCAGAGCACGACGAGCTCGGTCCGGTGCGGGCGCTTGGGCTTGTGGTGGGTCACGAGGGGGACGCCGCCGGTGGAGATCGAGGCCCGGACCGTACGCCGGAAGTCCAGCGGGCCGCGCCGCCGGGCGTGGTGCTCCTGGGTCAGCCGGGTCGCGAGCCGACGCGCCAGCGGGTAGATCTGCCTGCGCATCTCCTCGAGGTCCGCCTTGCGAGCCGCGGTGAAGTCGATCCGGTCGATGCTCGGCCGGACGGCGACGTCGGCGACGTGGTCGGGCCCCTTCTCCTCGGCGATCCGCCGGCGGGCGTCCGCCTCGACCATCCGGGTGAACGCACCGATCCGGCGACCCGCGACCCGTCGCGCCTCGTCCTCGACCCGTCCCTGCGCGAGGAGCGCGGCGACGATCTGGTCGACCAGGTCGGACGGCGACACCCGTTGCAGCGCGGTGTACGCCGACCAGGACGACAGGCCGGGTCCGCGGCCGGGCATCGCCCCGAACCGTCCCACCGCCTCGACCGCCAGCCGTTGCAGCTCCTGGTCGTCGCCGTCGCCGAGGGCGGGCTCCAGCTCGGCCCGGAACGCGTTGAGGGCGGCGGCGTTGTCGCGCACGCCGTGATCCTCCGCGTCGTCGTCCTGGTCGCCGGCCACGCCCTCGCCGACGAGCGCCGGGAAGTAGACGTCGAAGAGCGTGTCGAACGTGGTCCGCTGCGACTGCTTCTTCACCACCGTGGCGGCGTACGCGTCGCGGACGACCACGCGGTCGCCCCACGGGATCTGCTGCAGCGCGGCGACGGCGTCGAGGTCCTCGGCGAGCGACACGGGCAGCCCGGCCGAACGCAGCGCCTCGAGGAACGCCACGTGCCGTGCGAGCAGCCCGCTGCCTGTCATCGCAGCCGCAGCTCCCGCACCGCGCGATCGTGGTCGGAGGCGTGCTTGAGCACCACGCCGAGGGTGTCCGCGATCGCCTTCTCGTCGAGGTCGCCGATCTCCAGGGCCACCAGCGTGCGGGCCCAGTCGACCGACTCGGCGATGGACGGCGCCTTCTTCAGCTCCAGCTCGCGCAGCCGGCCGATGGTCGTGACCAGCTGGCCCGCGATCCGGTCGTCGATGTCGGGCACCTGCGAGGTGACGATCTCGCGCTCGCGCTCGGCGTCCGGGTAGTCGAGGTGGAGGTAGAGGCAGCGCCGCTTGAGCGCCTCCGACAGCTCGCGGCTGGCGTTGGAGGTGAGCACGACGTACGGGCGGCGTACGGCGGCGACGGTGCCGAGCTCGGGGATCGTGACCTGGAAGTCCGACAGCACCTCCAGCAGCAGTCCTTCGACCTCGACGTCGGTCTTGTCCACCTCGTCGATCAGCAGCACGGTCGGCTCCTCGCGTCCGATCGCCGTCAGCAGCGGCCGGGTCAGCAGGAACTCGTCGGTGAAGATGTCGTCGTGGGTCTCGTCCCACGACTCCTCGCCGGAGCTCGCCTGGATGCGGAGGAGCTGCTTCTTGTAGTTCCACTCGTACAGCGCGCGGGCCTCGTCGAGCCCCTCGTAGCACTGCAGCCGCACCAGGTCGGCGCCGATCGCCCGCGAGACCGCCTTCGCCAGCTCGGTCTTCCCCACGCCCGCCGGACCCTCGACCAGCAGCGGCTTCTCGAGCGCGCCCGCGAGGTACGCCGTGGTCGCGGTCGCCGGATCGGCCAGGTAGCCGGCGTCGTGCAGGCGGGCCGCCGCGTCGTCCGGCGAGGAGAACCAGGTCATAGGCTCATCCTCGCGCACGCCGGAACGACGGGAGTGGTGGAGTGTCCGACCTCGCAGAGCTGGAGACCTTCTACGACACGATGCCGCGCCACCACGCGGACGTCGAGGAGGTCGGCCCGTTCACGCTGTTCGTCAAGCGACCGGACGGCTGGCCGTTCTACGCGCGGCCACGGCTGGGCGGCGACGGGCCCTTCGACGCCGACGCCGTACGCCGGGTGCTCGACCGGATGCGCGAGCTCGACGTGCCGCTGGCGATCGAGTGGGTGCACGACGTCACGCCCGGCCTGCTGTCCGCCGTACAGGCCGAGGGCACGCTCGAGCCGGGCGAGCACCCGCTGATGGTCCTTGCCGACGATCCCGAGGTGCCGCAGGTCGCCGGCGACGTGACGCTGCGGATGCTGGGCCCCGACGACGAGGCCCTGCTGGGCTCCGCGCGAGCCGTGCAGGACCTTGCGTTCGGGCCGGCGCAGGACCCACCCGCCGGCGTGGCCGAGCGCGACGCCACCGCCGAGGAGCCGACCGACCTGCGTCGGGCGCAGCTGCGGTCGGGGGAGTCACGGATCGCGGTCGCCGAGCACGCCGAGCGCGGGATCCTGGCCGCGGGCCAGCACCTGTCCGCGGCCGGCGTGTCCGAGATCGTGGGGGTGGCGACCCTGCCGTCGGAGCAGGGCGCGCGACTCGGGTCCGCCATCACCTGGGCCCTGGTCGCGGACGCGCGGTCGCGCGGGGTCGGGACCGTGTTCCTCTCGGCCGGCTCGGAGCGGATCGCCCGCATCTACGGGCGGCTGGGGTTCCGGACCGTCGGTGTGGCGTACGTCGCCGAACCGCCGAACGCCTGATTTCACGGGGTTGTCGTGACCGATCGCCCGGGTGCTCGTTGGCCATGGCGTGCACCTGTTCCGCCAACCGCGAACCCTCGGCGACCACCTCGTCCAAGGGGTCGCGCGGGCGCTCGTGCTGGGGATCGGGCTGGAGGCGGCGATCCTCGCCATGGCCGTCGCGCACGACGGATCGCCTGACGACTCAGCGGCCGCCTGGTCGCAGCTCGAGCGGCCGCGTCCTGCCGAGACCCGGCTGATGGAGCGCTACGACTGCTCGAACGAGGGGTACCCCGAGTCGGTCATCCCGCAGTCGGCGATCGTGCGCGACGCGGCCGGCCGGCTCCGGGTCGTCTCGTTCACCGAGGGCTGGCAGGTCTTCACCTCGGACCACGCGACGAAGACCCTGGTCGCCGTCTGCCTCGAACCGCGGACCTAGCTCGTCGAGAAGTCTCCGTGGCGGCCGGCGCCGGACGCGAACCTCGCCGCGCCGTCGAGTGCACCCGACCGCAGCGAGTCCATGCCGAGGGCGAGCTCGCGTCGCATCGCCTCCGCCTCGTCCGCGCCCTCCTGGTCGAGCACCGACGCCCGGTCGTTGCGCAGGCATTCCTGAGGGAGGGCGGCCAGCTCCGCGGCGAGGCGCTCGGCCTCCTCCCGAGCTCGGCCGGGCGCGACGACCCGGTTGACCAGGCCGATCCGTTCCGCCTCCTCGGCCGGCACGGGCCGCCCGGTCAGGACCAGGTCCATCGCCCGGCTGGTGCCGATCAACCGCGGCAGGCGCACGGTCCCGCCGTCGATGAGCGGGACTCCCCACCGCCGGCAGAACACCCCGAGGACGGCGTCCTCGGCGGCCACCCTCAGGTCACACCAGAGGGCGAGCTCGAGGCCGCCCGCGACGGCGTACCCCTCGATCGCGGCGATCACCGGCTTCGACAACCGCAGCCTGGTGGGCCCCATCGGCCCGTCGCCCTCGGCGTCGACCCGGTTGTCCATCGCCTTCAGGTCCGCGCCCGCGCAGAACGTCCCGCCGGCGCCGTACAGCACGGCGACGCTGGCGCCGTCGTCGGCCTCGAACGCCCGGAACGCCTCCGCCAGTGCCTCCGCCGTCGCCCGGTCGACGGCGTTGCGCGCCTCGGGTCGCTCGAGGATCACCGTGGTGACGGGACCGTTGTGTTCGGTGCGCACGCTCATGCGCCGACCCTAGAGTCGTGGCGTGACCCCGACCAAGGTCCACGACTGGCGCATCGACGAGCGGGAGTACGCGCGGCACGAGGCGCGTCGTGGCCGCCGCCACGCGTTCGACACCATCGACCCGCGGCAGGCCGCGCTCGTGGTGGTCGACCTGGTGCCGTTCTTCGTCTCGGAGAACCCGTACGCGCAGGCGATCGTGCCCAACGTGAACCGGCTGGCGGCCGCGCTCCGGTCGGCCGGTGGCACCGTCGCCTGGGTGGTGCCGGCAGCGGAGCCGCCGTCGCCGGCGCGGGTCGAGTTCCTGGGTCCCGAGGTGGCCGAGACCTACCGGGCGTGCGGCGGCAACGGCGCGGTGCGTGACCGGCTCTGGCCGGACCTCGACCACCACGACGGCGACCTGACGCTCGAGAAGTCCGCCGCCAGCGCCTTCTTCCCGGGCCGCTCACCCCTCCCCGAGCTGCTGACCCAGCGCGAAGTCGACACCCTCGTGATCGCCGGCGCCGTCACGAACGTCTGCGTCGAGTCGACCGCCCGCGATGCCGCGACCCTCGGCTACCGGGTGGTGGTCGCCGCCGACGCCACGGCCGCCGGGACCGATGCGGTGCACAACGCCAGCCTGCACACGATCTACCGCAGCTTCGGCGATGTCCGGCCGACGAGAGAGATCGTCGGGCTGCTCACCAAGGAGTGACTCCGGTCAGGACCTGACCAGGCGCGCGATCGCGTCGTTGGCTTCCTTCAGCTTCAGCTCGGCCTCGCTGCCGCCGGTCGCCACCGCATCCGCCACGCAGTGGCTCAGGTGCTCCTCGAGGAGACCGAGGCCGACCGACTGCAGCGCCTTGGTGATGGCCGAGATCTGGGTCAGGATGTCGATGCAGTACTTCTCGTCCTCGACCATCCGCTGCAACCCGCGGGCCTGGCCCTCGATGCGGCGCAGGCGGCGCAGGTAGTCGTCCTTCTGGTGGATGTAGCCGTGGTGGTGCGTCGTCTCGGTCATCAGGCAGTCGTCTCCGATGTGTTCTCCCCGGCGGGGGCGGCCGGGTGGTTGCACTGTACCCCCCACCAGTATTCGGGTCTTGCCGCATATACTCTAGGGGGGTATTGTATCGGGACATGAGCATCGGCATCAGGCTTCTCGGGTTCCTGGCCATCCTGCTCGCGGTCTTCGGAGGCGCGGTCGGGGTCGGCAGGGCGGTCGGCCCCGTCGACACGGAGGCCCCCGAGGAGCACGCGATGGATGCCGGTCACGACGACGCGCTCGGCGGCCGGGCACGACTCCGGAAGTGCCGCGGACGCGCACCTCCCCCAGGGTCTGATGGTCTCCCAGGACGGCTACACCTTCGAGCTGACGACGCCCACGGCCTCCGCCGGGGCCGCGAAGTCGGTGGAGTTCACCATCGTCGGGCCCGACGGGGAGCCGGTGACCGAGTTCGACGTCGAGCACGAGAAGCGGCTGCACCTGATCGCCGTACGCCGCGACTTCTCGGGGTTCCAGCACGTGCACCCCGAGATGGACGAGCACGGCACCTGGACCGGCACCCTCTCCCTCACCCCCGGCCAGTGGCGCCTGTTCGCCGACTTCAAGGCCGCCGGCGCGCAGGCACTGACCCTCGGCAACGAGCTGGCCGTGCGCGGCGACTACCGGCCGGTGGCTGCTGCGAGCGACACCAGGACGGCGACGGTCGACGGCTACACCGTCACGCTCGAGGGCGACCTCACCGCCGGAGAGTCCGCCGACCTCACCCTGTCGGTGACCCGGGACGGCGTACCCGTCACCGACCTCGAGCCCTACCTCGGCGCCTACGGGCACCTCGTCGCCCTGCGCGCGGGCGACCTCGCGTACCTGCACGTGCACCCGCACGGCACCCCCGACGACGGCACCACCGAGCCGGGCCCGGACGTCGTGTTCGCTGCCGAGGTGCCCAGCCCGGGTCGCTACCACCTCTACCTGGACTTCAAGCACGACGGCGTCGTACGCACGGCCGCGTTCACCGTGACCGGGAGCGACCATGACCACTGACCGCGTCGAGCTCGAGATCAGTGGGATGACGTGCGCGTCGTGCGCCAACCGGATCGAGCGCAAGCTCAACAAGCTGGACGGCGTCACGGCCACGGTCAACTACGCGACCGAGAAGGCCCGGGTCGAGTTCCCCGAGAGCCTCGACCCGACCGACCTGGTGCGCACCGTCGAGCAGGCCGGGTACGCCGCGACGCTCCCCCGCCCCGATGGTGCGGACGACGACGGGCCGGACACCTCGGACCCGACCCGCTCGCTCCAGCAGCGGCTGATCGTCTCCGCGGTGCTGACCGTTCCCGTGGTGGCGATGGCGATGGTCTCGGCCTGGCAGTTCACGAACTGGCAGTGGCTGTCGCTGACGCTGGCGGCGCCCGTGGTCGTCTGGGGCGCCTGGCCGTTCCACCGCGCCGCGTGGACGAACCTCCGGCACGGTACGTCGACCATGGACACCCTGGTCTCGCTCGGGACGCTGGCCGCCTTCGGCTGGTCGCTGTACGCGCTGTTCTGGGGCACGGCCGGCATCCCGGGCATGACCCACGAGTTCGAGCTGTCCGTCGCCCGCACCGACGGCTCGGGGAACATCTACCTCGAAGCCGCCGCGGGCGTGACGACGTTCATCCTGGCCGGCAGGTACTTCGAGGCCCGCTCCAAGCGGCGGGCCGGGGCGGCCCTGCGGGCCCTGCTCGAGCTGGGCGCCAAGGACGTCGCGGTCCTGCGCCCGGGTCCCGGCGGCGAGGTCGAGGAGCGCATCCCCACCGCCCGGCTCGCGGTCGGGGACCGGTTCGTGGTGCGACCCGGGGAGAAGGTCGCCACGGACGGCGTCGTCGAGGAAGGCAGCTCGGCCGTCGACGCCTCGATGCTCACCGGCGAGTCGGTGCCGGTCGAGATCGGCCCCGGTGACGCCGTCGTCGGCGCGACCGTCAACGCCGGCGGACGACTCGTCGTCCGTGCCACGCGCATCGGCTCGGACACCCAGCTCGCCCAGATGGCGCTGCTCGTCGAGGACGCCCAGAACGGCAAGGCCGAGGTGCAGCTGCTCGCCGACCGGGTGTCGGGCATCTTCGTCCCGATCGTGATCGCCCTGGCGGCCGCCACGCTCGGGTTCTGGATCGGCACGGGTGGCGGCCTCGAGCCTGCGTTCACGGCGGCGGTGGCGGTCCTGATCATCGCCTGCCCCTGCGCGCTCGGACTCGCGACGCCGACCGCACTGATGGTCGGCACCGGACGCGGCGCCCAGCTCGGCATCCTGATCAGGGGTCCGGAGGTGCTGGAGTCCGACGCGGCGGATCGACACGATCGTGCTCGACAAGACCGGCACGGTGACCACCGGGCAGATGACCCTCGTCGACGTGATCGCCGCTGACGGCCAGGACGGCGCCGAGGTGCTGCGGCTGGCCGGGGCGCTCGAGGATGCATCGGAGCACCCCATCGCGCGGGCCGTCGCCCGGGCCGCCCGTGACCGCGGTGGCGCCCTCCCCGCGGTCGAGGACTTCGCGAACGTCGAGGGCCTCGGCGTGCAGGGCGTCGTGGTCGACGGCGACCACAGCCACGCCGTACTCGTCGGGCGGCCCCGGCTGCTGGAGGAGTGGTCGCAGCCGATGCCCGAGGACCTGAAGGAGGCCTTCGCCGCGGCGCAGGCCGAGGGTGCCACCGCCATCGCCGTCGGATGGGACGGTCAGGCGCGCGGCGTGCTCGTGGTCGCCGACGCCGTGAAGCCGACGTCCGCCGAGGCGATCTCGCGCCTGCGTGGGCTCGGCCTGCGACCGGTGCTGCTGACCGGCGACAACGCGGCCACCGCGCAGACCGTCGCCCGCGAGGTCGGCATCGACGTGACTCCCGAGACGGTGATCGCCGACGTGCTCCCGGCGGACAAGGTGGACGTGGTCAAGCGGCTGCAGTCGGAGGGGCGGGTGGTGGCGATGGTCGGGGACGGCGTCAACGACGCTGCCGCGCTGGCCCAGGCCGACCTCGGCCTCGCGATGGGCACCGGGTCCGACGTGGCGATCGAGGCCAGCGACCTGACCCTGGCCCGAGGTGACCTGCGGGTGGCCGCCGACGCGATCCGCCTGTCGCGCCGTACCCTCACCACGATCAAGGGCAACCTGTTCTGGGCCTTCGCCTACAACATCGCCGCGTTGCCCCTCGCGGCGGCCGGACTCCTCAACCCGATGCTCGCGGGAGCGGCGATGGCGTTCTCGTCGGTGTTCGTGGTCTCCAACAGCCTGCGGCTGCGCGGGTTCCAGCCACTGACCGGCACCCCGTCCGACTAGTTGGCCTTGACCATCGCGCAGCGCAGGGCGGCGTCGATCTCCGGCAGCGACGCCTCGTGCGCCATCGTCCTCGCCAGCTCGGGGCCCACCTGCTCGTCGGGCAGGACGCGGTAGCCCAGACGCGCGTAGTACGGGCCGTTCCACGGGACGTCGCGGAACGTCGTCAGCGTGGTGGCCGGTCGACCGGCCTCCCGTCCCCATTGCTCCACGAGCTCCACCATCGCCTTGCCCAGCGCCCGGCCCGCGAAGTCCGGCGCCACCGAGACCTGGGCGACGTGTGCGTTGCCGTCGAGCACCTCCGCCTTGACGTAGCCAGCGATCGCCGACCCGACCTCCGTGACCCAGACCCGCTCCGCCTCGATGGCCTCACGCAGGTCGGCGACGTCCGGCACCCCCTCGGCGACCATGGGCATGCCGATGGTGCGGAACACCTGCCCGGCGTCGATCTCCACCTCGATGAGTCGCTGGACGTCGGCGTCGGTCGCCGGGCGGATCACGGGAGCGTGCATGGGCGCCACGGTGCCACGCCGCACGCCGGGTCTACCTGGGGTTCAGGCGGGCTGCGACTCGTTCAGCTTGGCGAGCAGCCGGGTCAGGGTCTCGACCTCGTCGGCGGTCCACCCGGCGAGTGCCGCCTGCAGGGCCTCGGTGGCGGCGTCGGCGCCGTGCCGGTGGATCCGCTCGCCCATCGAGGTGGGCATCAGCACCTTGAAGGCGGGGTGCCGCAGGTCGGTGACGCGCGTGATCAACCCGACCTGTTCGAGCTCGATGACGTGGCGGAGCGCCGTTGCCTCATCGACGTGCAGGTTTTCGGCGATCTGAGCCGGTGAGGTCCGGGGGTGGGTCACGACGTCTCCCAGCACGTCGAGCGCCGACCGCCGCAGGCCGAGGTCGACAGTCGGCTCGGTGGTCCGCAGTACCGCCTGGGCCCGACGCATCAGCTCCCGAAGCTCGGCTCGGACCCGGCGTACTGCGTCGGCGGAGATCGGGCGTTCGAGGGCGGGGGCCGGGCGCATGCGATCTCCAGGGTCAGTTTGTGTGACTACAAGAATGACCGAGTTAGTTGCATACGGCAACGAAATGTGACCAGCCTGACTGCGTCACTCCAACGGCGCAGGCTCGCTGACCGTCTCGGCGAACGCGTTGTCCCCGGGACGCAACAGCACGTACGACGTACGCACGCCCTGCTCGAGGTCGAACAGGGTCTCGCCACGCAGCAGCACCCGCCCGAAGCCGTTGCTGACCTCCCCGACCGTCACCGTCACCCGCTCCGGCTCCTCGTCGGGCCAGCACGCGAGGTGCAGCTCGCCGAACGTGACGTCGAACGGCACCCCGTCGGTCGCGGACAGCACCCGCATGATCAGCAGCTCTCCGTCGCGCTGCACGTCCTCGAACCAGGCCCGTCGTCCCACCCGCAGGTCGAGGCCGACGCCGAACACGTGCCGCGGCGCTGGACACCTGGTGCCCTCCGGCAGCACGTACGAGTTGACGGCCACGTGGTCGACCTCGTTGCTGATCAACTCGATCTGCCGATCGAACTCCTCACCGTGCTGTGGGTCACCGGCGAGGCTCTCGTACCCGAGCTCGACGGCCGCGTCTCCGCCGACCGGCAGCCGCAGCCACGCGTGGCCGAGGAAGATCCGGTACCACGGGCTCGACTGGTCGGCCTCGAAGGTGTACGTCGCGGCCCGGCCCAGCACGTTGCTCGCCCCGACCGAGGTCATCAACCGCGCCGACGGCGAGCCGAACGGCACCGCGGCCCCGGTGAAGTTCGACTGCGCCCAGTTGTCGTGCACCACGATCTCCTCCTGGTCGGGATGCGCAGGGTCGCGGTAGCGGTCGATGTCGACGCGCACGCAGAAGTGCAGCGCCTCGACATCGCCGACCTTCACCGACTTCGGGATCGGCCACGGGATCTCGACCCTGGTCTTGCCTCGGGCCGCGACGCTGAACGGTGCCGGGTCGGGCAGGTTGACCCAGGCGCCGCCCGTCACGGTGAAGGGAAGCCAGCGCACGTGGATCTGTGCCTGCTCGGCCGGCAGCACCCCGAGGTTGTGCACGGTCACCGCGATCGTGTTCGTGGCCCCCTTGACGACCACGTCGCTCAGCCCGAACGGTCCACGAGCGTCGATGTCCTCGCTCTTGAAGTCGTCGACCCCCTTGGCCGGCCGGACCTGGAGCTGCGGCCGGTGGGCTTCGACGTACGTCACGTCGACCTGCGCCGTGTCGGGATCCGGAGCGCCGATGCTGGTGACCTCCAGCGTGAAGTCGTGCATGCGCTCCGGGTTGGTCGTGTCGCTGTCGCGGTAGTCCTGGCCGGCATTGACGAGAAGCGGACCGTCGGCGTCCGGGTCCTGGCCGAGCAGGATGATGGGCGGCCGCGCCACCTGGCCACCGCGGTGACGAAGGTCGGTGCCGACGACGATCTGCGTGCGCCCGCTCACCACCGAGGTGTCGAGGTTCTGGTCGCCCATCTGCCCGGCCTGCTCCCGGCGGTACTCGAAGAAGTAGCTCCAGTCCTTCTCGATCGGCACCTCGATGCCGGCCACGTGCCCCGGCCGCGGTCCCGTGGCCGCGATCGTCTCCGTCGCCTGCAACGTCACCGACCCGCCCGTCGGACTGGCCGAGAAGTCGAACTTGCGCAGCCACGCACGGTCGATCCAGCCGAGCCGGACCCGGTTGGCGATGGAGAAGTGCGGAAGGTCGTCGTCGGTCGACATCAGGTCGACGCCGGCGGGACGGCGAGCGTTGATCTCCGCCGGGTAGTCGTCGTGGGCGTCGTACAGGTCGGCGAGCCCGAGGTTGTGGCCGATCTCGTGCGCCATCGTGAACGCCTGGTTCTCGAACGTGACGCCGGCGGGGAGGACGTTCGGCATCACCATGATCGGCAGCTTTTCCTGGGTGAACGTCGTGGCGGTCTTCCAGTTGAACTCGGTGTGGTTGGCGTGGCCCCAGATGTAGAACGTCGGGATCTGCAGCGGGATCATCGGACGGAGGTCGATGGGGGCGTCCGTGCCGTTGCGCACCACGATGGCAATGCTGTCGGCCCGGCTCATGGTCTGCGCGCCGTCCGGGCGGTCCATGAAGTAGTCGCTGATCGCCCCGGCCAGCACCGGGTAGCCGGTCGGCTTGGTCGTCCATCCTGCGTTGACGTCGGCCATGTCCCGCGCCTCGAACACGTCGGCCCAGCCCGCATCCACGAAGACCGGTCCGTGCACCGTGTCGTCGACGAGGTCGATGGTGGTGCCGTGGGAGCCCGCGACGTACGCCGACACCTCCTCGTAGAACTCCTTGACCGAGCCGGTCGCGCCGACCACCCGGTCCTTCCACTCGGTCCTGGCCCCGACCTCGAGCCCACCCCAGTCGCGTCCCTTCAGGTGGACGAGGACGACGAGCACCCTCCAGAAGGGCGGGGCGGGGTGCAGGTACGACTCGCCTCCACCCGGACCACCCCAGCTCATCAGGTAGGACTGCTGGTTGCCGGTGGTCGCCACGGGTGGACCGACCTCGTCGTCGGGCCAGAGCCGGGTGACCCGGAAGCGGCGGGTGGTCAGCAGCGAACCATCGGCCGTCAGCGTCGCGTCCAGGTGGAACTCACCGGTGCGCGTCCCCGCCAGCAGCATGACCGTCTCGGTGCCGTCCGGCTCGGGTGGCTCGGTCCCTGCCGACACCTGGCCGGCCTCGAAGCCCTCGCGCACCGCGTAGCTGACCTCTCCCGGGGTTGAGTCCGGCGCCCGGCAGGTCGACGTGGAGGCGTGCGTACCCGTTGACGTAGAGCGGTCCGAGCGGAGAGCCGATCCGGACCTTCCCCCGACCCACTCCCCACTCGACGACCACGAGGTCCTGGCCCGAGCAGGCGATGACCAGCGAGCCCCAGCGGGTGAGCCCCTCGACGGGGTCCGGCAGGTTCTCACGGGTCCCCTCGTCGCCGTTCGGCTGGACGACCACCAGGTCACCCGGGGCGTTGCTGTCCTCGGTGATCACCCCCGGTTCGCCGGGGTCGGGCGCGATCACGAGGTGCTCGTACGCCGGCAAGCCACCGATCCGGTCGACCACGCCGCCGCCGTCGAGATCGACCACGACCAGCTCACCGGGATCGCCCGGAACGGTGGCCAGGACGACTGCCCGACGCTGCTCCGGGTCGACCGTCATCGCCTTCGCACCCGTCAGGCCCGACGCGAGCACGGTGAACGAGCCGTCCGAGGCGCTGCACGACACCAACTGAGGTCCGGGATCACCATCCACCGAGCCTGCACAGATGATCAGCACGGCTTCGCTGCTGTGGTCGCTCGCGGCCGCGACCGCGCCGCCCGGCACGGAGGTCAACATGCCTGCCGACGCCCGGTCCGCCAGGTCTCGGTGCGCGACCAGGACCGTCCCGTCGGCCTCGACCACCACGAGCCGCAGCGAGTCGGCCAGCGGCACGGCGGCCACGGGATCGACGTACCCGGTGCCGACCGTCCTGACCCGCCGGTCGAGCAGTCGTACGGCGACAATCTCGCCGACGGGGGTCACGGCCCAGACCTCGTTGGCCGAAGCGTGGAACGTCAGGCTGTCGGGGACGATGTCGTGTCCCGTGGGGACCGAAGTGCGCAGCATCCTTGAACTCTTGCGCCTGACCAATCCGTCCACCATGCCCCGAGTGGGTGGTTGACCGTCCGCTGCGAGCGCGGACGGCAGAAGGTCACCGGAGCGGGGTCAGAATGACAACAACGTTGCTCTCGTAGTGGCCCGTCGTCGGGTTGTAGTCCTCGCACGTCACCAGCGCGAGCTTCGGCCGGCCCGTCTGGGCGAACAGCGCTGTGGCACGTTGCGCGAGCTCGTCCTTGGAGATCACCTCGACCGACGTGACTCGGTAGGTGTGGCCGTCGACGTGGGCGCGCGCACCCACCGGAGTGAGCTCGAGGTCGTCGAACGTGCCACCGCCGGAGTGCACCGTGTGACCGGTCAGCAGGGTGGTGCCGTGCCGGGCGCCCGCGCGCTTGCCCCACCAGCCGAGAGTGCGGGGGTCGTCGGGCGGCGTCAGAGCAGAGCCGGAAAGCTCGAGCGGCACGATCGGCGCGTCCATCTCTCCGAGGCGCAATCGCGTAGGGACGGTGACCGGAGTCGCAGCCCCGAGAGTCCCACCGACCTGTACGGCCTGGGGTGCGGACGTGGGCGCAGGCGACGGTGCACCCGACGCGGCAGGCTCCTGCTGCGCCGACACCACTCCGCAGCCCGACAGAGCCAGGAGGGCGGTCAGGCACAGCAGGAGCCGCTTCATCAGAGGCCCGCGTCGATGGAGACGGGAACCGCGGACGCGGCGTGGCTCGACCGGTGCTGGCGGGTGACACGTTCACCGTTGACACCGTGTGCTGCGCCGCAATCCCGGCGGGCGCGTCGGACCCCTTCGACACCGCCGACTCGCCCAGCACAGCCGGCTGATCCGACTCGTCCGGCTCCTCCACGGGCGGCTCCTCCACGGGGGGCTCCGTCCACGGGGGTCTCATCTACGCCCGGCGTGTAGGTGCGCTCGTAGATCGACCAGCGGTACTCGGTGTGGACCGTCGTACCTCGACCTGACGCTCATAGTGGTACTCGGTGTGAGTCGTCCGCATCGTGGTGCCTGATCACGGTGCTCTCGAGGCCGCGGTAGAACCACGAGGCGTTGCCGCTTGCGCCGTGGCTCACGTGAGGCTCGAACACCTGGCCCGACGCGTGGTCCGAGTTGATCTGTCAGTGCCGCTGCGGTTGCCGTTGTCGTGGCCGCCATCCAGCAGCCGGCGGCGGTGCGGGTGCGGTGCTCCGGTTGCCGCCGCTCCCGTGGTACCACTGGTCGACGCGCCGTGCGAGATTCGTCTCGTCGTAGGCAGCCTGTCGGTGACGGTCTTCGATCCCGTGCGGGACCAACTCACTCGCCGGCGGGCTCGTCGCGACCCCATTTCTTGCCGGGGCCTACTCGTCGGGTACCGGCTTCTCGGCGCGCTCACCGACCCGCTTGAGGTTGAGCGGGTTGTCCTCATCCGGCCTGGCCATCCGGGTCGCCGGAGTGTCGGCTCTGCCAGGGGGCGGACTCGCCGGACGCCTGCCAGGGGGTGAACTCGCCAGACGAGGCCACCGTGGCGATCATGGCTCGTTCCCGCCGTCCGCCTGCGCGGGGAGCGCGACGGCGATTGACGAAGCGAGTCACCGCCATCACCCCGACGGGCGCGATGATCCGCTTCTTGATGGTGATGGTGTGCCGAACGGCCGGTGGTCATGCTTGGTTTGCTCCTTGGGGTGGTGGGTGATGCCTACACCGCAAGGGTCGCCGAGAGCCGCCGCCGGCACATCCGCCGACTGACGGGTACGTATACCTGTGTTTCCACCTGCGCAGGTCGAGCGCGTTGCGGTGGCGCACTCGCGACGTGCGCGACGATGTGATCCGGGCAGCCGAAGCCGGATGGCGAGCTGGTCGTGGTAGGCCGAACCAGGTGCGCCACCGAGGGTTGGATCCTCGACAATGTTGGCCTCGTGCGCCTGGGTTACAGATCGACGAGGCCGTGTCGTCGGGCGGTGGCGGCGGCCTCGGTCCGGTTGGCGGCGCCGAGCTTCATGAGGATCCGGGAGACGTGGACCGACGCGGTCTTCGGCGACATGAACAACGTCTGGGCGATCCGCTCGTTGCTCATCCCCTCGGCCAGGAGTTGGAGCACCTCGCGCTCCCGTGGTGTGAGTCCCAGGTCCTGGGCGGGTGGGCGGGTGACGCCCTCGATGTGGAGCCGTGCACGGCGCGCCAAGACGGAGACGTCATCGGCAAGCCCAACCGCGCCGAGAGCTGTGGCGATTTGCAGCGCCTCGCGCAGGGCGGTCTCGGCCGCCTCCTTGTCGCCCGCCGCAAGGTGAGCCACCCCCTGCTGGTGCCGGCAGCGCGCGATGTCCGGACGGTGCTCGCACTCTTCCCACGCCGTGGCCGCCGCCGCCCAGTGCTCGGGAGTGTCTCGGCCGTGGGCGCGGGCTGCGTGGGCGCACGCCTCCAGCCACCATGCTTCGCCGCGCGGACCCTGCCGGGGCAGCTGCTGCGCCGTTGCCATCACCGTGTCGACGTACTCGGCAGACTCCTGGCGTGCCGACTCATCCCGGTGGTCGACGAGCCGAGTCTCGGCCCGCAAGGCGGAGACGACTACGTAGGGCAGGCAGTCGCAGTACTGGTCCGGGTGCTCCAGACCCCAGGCGCCCATGAGCAGGTCTCGAGCTCGAGGCAGGTCGCGTTCCATGGTCGAGAGTTCGGCCAGCTTCGCCGCAAGGTCCCCCTCGGGGTGCAGCCTGTCCCAGCCAGCCCCCAGCGCAGCGAGGGCCGCGTCCACCACCTCCGGGTCGACCGGCCGGCCGCGTGCGGCATTGAGGACCTGCTCGTTCATGCTGAGGTACAGCTCAGGCCAATGGACTCTCTCCTCGGCACGTGGCGACGGGGGGGTCTTCGCCCAGACCTCGCCGATCAGCTCGCGGGCGCTGTCCCACTCTCCGAGGTCAACCAGCGCCGTGACGAGGCCATCGCACAGGGTCTGGTACTGGATCGGCAGGACTTCGGGACGGTTCAGACGGCTGAGCTCGCTGCGGGCTTCATCGCGAGCTTCGCTGGAGCGCCCGAGCTGGCTGAGGGCCGAGATGATGCTTGTGTGGTGGATCCACCGGTCCCGCATGGGCATGTCGCCCAGCGTGGGTTCGGCCTCCCTCAGCAGCTGAATGCGTTCCTCGAACCGTCCAGTGCGTCCGGCAACGAAGGCCACGACGGCGAGAGCCCGGGATTGCAGCCGGGGCACTCCTAGCGCATCGGCCAGCTCCTGGGCCCGGGCAGAGTACTCCTCTTCCAGCCCGTGAGGCATGCGCCGGTAGAACGCCATGTACATCAGTGCGTCCAGGACACGCGCGTCCGCGGGGGCATCAAGTAGCGCCAGCGAGTCGCGGCGTTCGACGTCCTTGTTCGGAGACGTCGATCGATCGCTGAAGAGTCGCTGGAGGACGCGCAACGCTGTTCTGCCGACGGCGTCGTCGCGCGCCTCGCAGCGCGACAGCTCGGTTGCCACGATCGTCCGACACTCGGGTTCGTCACCGCCGCCTCGGGCGGTTCCGATGGCGTAGGCGGTGACCTCGTCTCGGGTCCACCCGGTGCGTTGTTCCGGGTCGTCGACCCGGTCCCAAAGATCGAGGACCCGACGCAGGTGCGTCACCTCCTCGGCGGGCGCCGCCGCCCGGGACGCGATCCTGGCTGACTCGGCGGCGTAGCGGATGGCCGGCTCGGGGTTGTTGGCCGCTCCCCAGTGCTGGGCCAGGGCGGTGGTCCGGGCCGCACTCGCTCATCGGGGTCGACATGACCTCGATGGCCTCTGCCCACCGGCGGTGCCAGCGCTCGCGGTCCGCCGGCAGGACGGTCCGCTCCATCGCCTCCCGTAGCAGCGCATGACAGAACTGCAGCTGCTCACCAGAAGCGTCGGACTCCAACAGGCCGGCCGCGACCACCTCGCGCTGGGCAGCACTGTCGAACCCGAGGTGTTCGAGGTACGCCGGGTGCAGGTGTCCCTCGCCCAGCGCGGCTGCCTCGGCAAGCTCCCTGGCCGCGGAGGACAGCCCTGCGATCCGGCCACCGGCAAGCCGGCGCAGGAACCTGGAGTCGGCCGACATCCCGTCCCAGGACGCTGCGAGCTCCTCGACATGGAACGGGACGCCGTCGCTGAGCTCCGCGATCCGGTCCACGGTGTCAGGGGGATGGGCGACGCCGAGCTGCCGGAGCTGCTCGCGCGCCTGGCCGACGCTGAGGCGGGAGAGCTCCACGACCTCGACGCTGGCCGCTCGGAACAGCTCGGTCTCAACGGTCGGCCGGGTAGTCGCGATCGTCAGGACGCGAGCGGTGCCTGAAGAACGGACGACGTAGTCGAAGACGTCGCGCGACGACGCGTCGGCCCAGTGCAAGTCCTCGATCAGCCAGCACAGCGGTCGCCCGATCGAGATGGCCTCGAAGAGGTCGGCGGTGGCACTCACGACCCGTGCTCGGTCGGTTCCCTGGCTCGCGCCCGGGCCGTGCACACGGTCGCCCAGCGCAGGCACCAACGGTGCGAGCGCTGCCGCCTGGCCGTTCAGGGCGGCCCGCACCTCGTCGAGGCCCAGTTCGCGGATCAAGTCCCGGAGCGTCTCGGCGAGCACACCGAACGGGAGCTCGCCTCCACTGAGTTCGATGCCGTGTCCGGTGCCGACCGCCCAGCCCGCGTCGCGCAGCTGGGATCGGATCTCGGTCACCAAGCGGGTCTTGCCGATGCCGGGTTCACCCAGGACCAGGACGCTGGCCGACTCGCCCCCATCGACCAGGTCCGCGGCCTCACGCAGCCGTCGAAGCTCGGTGTCGCGGCCGATCATCACCGGGCTGCGCACTCTTCCCATGACTACATGATGGGGCCGGGTACGCTCCGCGACAGCGTCAAGGCAGTAGGACATTCGTCCGATTCGACAGGAAGGCGCCCCGACACGGGACGCCTTCCTGTCGTTCGATCTGCTCCGAGCCTGTCGAAGCCGGATGGCTGGCGGTGGCGGAGGGATTTGAAAATCAAAAGGCCGCTTGGCCAAGGGCCGACCTTGGTGGACTCTGGTGGACAATTGTGCCTCTGACCTGGGCAAACGCACTCCGCGAGGGTACGGTTTCGCAAGACACGGGTGGACGCGAAAGCCCGTGCATCTGGCACGTATCTGGCACGAAACGGGACGAACGAGTGGCGCGGCGAACGAGCAAACGGACCTTCGGGAGTCTGCGGCGGCTGCCCAGCGGCCGATACCAGGTCAGGTACGTCGGGCCCACCGGCGAGGCGGTAACGGCACCGACGACTTTCACCGCTCGCATCGACGCGGAGGCGTGGTTGGCGGCCGAGCGGCGGCGGGTGGAGGAGCCCGAGGGTTGGCTGGCGCCGAAGTTGCGGATCGAGCATGCCCGCCGAGAGGCCGAGGACAACAGGCTGCCAACACTTCGTGAGTACGCGGAGCAGTGGATCGACCAGCGGCGCAACAGCAGGGGCGAGTCGCTCCGGCCCCTGACCAGAGACAAGTACCGCACCTCGCTGCGCGTGCACATCTATCCGTCCCTGGGCGATCTGCCGTTGGACGAGATCACACGCGCGGTTGTCCGGTCTTGGTACGACCGACTCGACACCGGAGCAACTGCACGCGCGCACGCCTACTCGACGCTCCGGACGATCCTGAACACCGCTGTGTTGGATGACGAGCTGCTGGCCCGCAACCCCGCCTACATCCGCGGTGCCGGCGTCAGCAGTGGTCGCAAGCGGCTCCGTCCCGCCAGCCTGGGCGAGCTGGAGGTCATGGTCGAGGCGATGCCGGAGCGACGTCGGCTGCTACTGCTTCTGGCGACTTGGTGCGCTCTGCGCTCCGGTGAGCTCCGGGAGCTGCGCCGTTCCGACATCGAGCTCGGTCGCGACGAGGATGGCGACGCCTTCGGCTGGGTGCACGTCCGGCGGGCGGTCGTGCTGGCCCGTACCGGCGAGACCCAGCGTGGACGCCGTACCGCCGTAGTGGTCGGTCCGCCGAAGACCGAGGCGGGCGTAAGGACGGTGTCGATTCCCGCGATGCTGCTGCCCGCGGTGCGCGAACACCTGCTTCGGCACGCGGCACCGGGCGAAGACGGCCTGCTGTTTCCCTCCGACCGCGACCCGGCAGTTCACTTGTCGGAGACGACCCTGAACGGTCGCGCCGCCGTCATCAGGAAGGACGGCACGGTGGTGCGGGCGGGCTTCGGTTGGCGTGAGGCGAGACGGCGGGCTGGGCGCAGCGACCTCACCCTGCACGATCTTCGACACACCGGCGCCAGCATGGCGGGCGAGGAAGGGGCGAGCATGGCCGAACTGATGCACCGCCTCGGCCACAGCACCCCGGCGATGGCCATGAGGTATCAACACAGCCGCCTAGACCGCGACCGCGAACTCGCCCGGCGGCTGTCGGCACGCGCGGGACAGCTCGGCACTTGACCCAGCCCATTGTTACGAAACTGCATGAGCCCGGCCATCAACACCTCGGCCGCCGCTATTGGACCCGGCATCGCGCCGGTCCGGCGTACGGCGATTCTGACGTCAGATCGGACCGGAGCGTCCGGCCGCGCTGTCATCACCATCGCGCTGACGGGATCTGCCGGGGCGCGGCCTCCAGGTCCTCGAGCTTGATCCGGATGGCGCGCTTGCCGCAGCGGTACGCCGGGAGGGTGCCGGCGGCGATCCAGCGCCGGATGGTCTTGACCGAGACCGACATGGCCTCGGCCGCCTCCTCGAGGCTGAGGTAGACCGGGATGGCGCGTCGCTCAGCCATCGGAACGCACCTCCGCTCGCGTGACGGTGGCCGAGGCGAGGAAGCGTCGGGCCTCGGCGACGGTGATGTAGAGCCGGCCGACGCCTTGGAAGCGGGTCCATCGTGGGCCGACGCCGCGCCGGCGCCAGTCGCGGACGGTGCGCTGCGGTGTGCGGATGAGTTCGCAGAACTCCTCGAACAGGATCAGGTTGTTGTCGTCCCAGTCGTCCGGGATGCCGATGGGTGTCACCATCACTTCGCCTCTCGCCGTGGCCGCCGACGGATTCGGCGACTCCTACCTGGAGAAGCAACATCGCGCTCGGCGGATCGGACATCTGTGACCGCTGCTGTCGAGACCCGAGCCTCTCCTGGTCACCTATGTCGTCCAGGCCGCTCCGGGCGATCACTCGACGCGAGGAAGTTGGTCAGCGGCCGATCCCGCGGGAGGTCGGTCGGGGAGGTCGGGATCGGCTGGGGTGGGCGCGACGTGGGCCGTCCCGCAGCGCCGCGGCCTGCAGTGCCGACGGCGGCGTGGCTGCGCGTTCGGTCCGTACCGGTCGATGTCGTCCGCGGCCCTCTCGGCGGCGTGCCTGGGGCCGAGGTCGGCGCGGTCGCGGTTGAAGACGTCGACCCATTGGCTGCGGGCGTCGTCGATGGACTCGGCGACGAGGTGGGCGACGTTGCGGTGGCGGCCGCGGGTCATGCCGACGTACGCCGAGGCGGCGCCGGTCGTCTCGCCGAGTGCGAGGTGGGCGGAGTCGACGGTCTCGCCCTGGGCTCCGTAGGCGGTGGTGGTGAAGGCGAGCTCGACGTGCTCGTGGACGTACTCGGCGGGGAGCGCGCGTTGGCCGGCGCGGCCGGTGACGAGCAGGCTGCCGTCCTCGCCGATCCCGGCCACGGTCCAGGTGTCGCGGTTGGCGACTGCGAGGTCGCGGTCGTTGCGTCGGGTGGCGACCCGGTCGCCGAGACCGATCCGCTCACCACGACGCGTGATGGGCTCACCAGCCCGCTCACCAGATCGCTCACCAGAGTTGGTCGCCAGCGCCGTGGCGGCGGTCGCGGATGGCTGCGTTGAGTGCGCCGACCTGGTCGCGGGTGTCGGCGATGACGAGCTGGTCACCGCTCCGGTAGCACGGTCGGCGCCGATGGCGGCCAGGGCTGCGGTGCGTTCGACCTCGCTGGCATGGAGGACGATCTCGCCGCGCTCGAGGAGGGCGTCGAAGACCTCACCAGACCGCTCACCAGTGCGCATGAGCAGGCTGAGGTCGGCGTACGCGGGATCGCTGAACCGGTGGACCGACTCGAGCTCGTGGTGCGCTGCGGGTCGCACCCAGCGTGCGGCGAGGTCGAGGACGCCGCCGCGGCCGACGGCCGGGAGCTGGTGGCGGTCGCCGAGGAGCGCGACGGTGGCGTGCGCTCGGTCGGCGATGGCGAACAGCGCGCGGGCGGTGTCCTGGTCGAGCATGCCGGCCTCGTCGACGAGGAGGACGTCGCCGGGGAGCAGGCGTGCGCGGGCCTCGGGTGCGGCGTCGGTCTGCGACCAGTGGCCGTCCTCGTCCCAGCGGTAGCCGTGCTGGTGGATGAGCCAGGCGGCGGAGAACGCGTCGGTGCCGACCTGCTGCTGCGCTGCTTGGGCGGCCTTGAGGGTGGGCGTGACGACCACGAGTCGACGATCGGCGTCGTCGAGTACGTCGCGCGCGGCGGCCAGGGTGGTGGTCTTGCCGGTGCCGGCGGCGCCTTCGATCACGAGCAGACCGGCGTCGCCGGCGAGGGCCGCGACGACGCGCCGTTGCGCGGGGTCGAGGTGCGTCGATGCCGCGGAGCCGGACCGCGTCAGTGACCGGCCGTGCGGAGCGTGCAGCGATGCTGTCGACCAGGTCGGCTTCGACGGCGAGGACACGCTCGGACGTCAGGCTGCGGACGTGCTCGGGGACGTCATCGCGTTCCAGCAGCGGCACGCACCGCGTCCGGGCACGGTCGGCGATGTCCTCGACCAGCTCGTGCCGGACGGGTCGCTCGGCGACCACGCCGACGGAGGCGATCAGTCGTTCGGCCTCGCCGCGGATGTCGGCTGCGTTCCACGCCGACCGCTTGGCGCCGAGCCGGGTGAGCACGAGGTCGGCGGCGACGTCGCGGTTGATCCGACCGATCTGCAGACCCGGCTCTGTGTCGCGCGGCGTGGTCGGTGGGGTGAAGCCGAGGTCGCGCAGTTCGCTGTTCCATGCGGCGACGAGGTCGGCGCCGCTGCGGGGCACGACCTTGTCGGGTCGCGCGTCCGCCCACGCGCGTCGGTCCCAGGTCACGGCGCAGTCGCGGTCCGGGCTCCTGGTCGGGGTGCTCGGCACGCCAGTGCGGCTTCGTAGCGGTCGACGTTGCGGTTGATCTGTGCGGCGCGCTGGCTGAACCCGCCGGCGTACGGCGCGAGCTGCTGGATCTCGCCGTCGTCGTCGAGGCGTGTAGCCGCGCGCAGCGAGCGCGGCCCGGAACTCGGGGTCGCACATCACGGCGGCGTGACCGATCCCGTTGAGCGCCTCGATGCTGTCGACGACGCCGACCGAGTGCAGTCCACGCCACGCCCCGCGCGCGAAGACGCGTGCGTTGATCTGCACGTGGAGGTGACGGTGCGGGTCGCCGGCTCGCGAGGTGTAGTGACGCACGACGGCGGCCTCGACCATCTCCACCGGCACCTGCACCTGCCGGCCACGCGGCCCGACCCGGGTGGTGGCGTGCTCGGCCACCCAACCGATCACCTCGCCAGCCGCCCGATCCATCGCCGCGTCGTACGCCGCCGCGATGTCGGGATGGAGCGCCGCGGCGAGCGACCAGGACTTCGGCCCGTTGACGACGACCTCGACGAACCGCAGCGCGCGTGCGTCGTCGCGCAGCCGTCCCTTGGCCGCGCCGGTCAGCACGTCGTAGCCGGCGACCCAGCGCTCGTACGTCGGGCCGTCGAGGTCGCCGCGTGACTGCGCACCGCGTCCCCCGCTGCCGGGGCCGGCGATGTAGTGCTCGGCCAGGCCGCTGCCTTCGGCCAGGTAGTAGTCGTCGGCGCGCGAGTGGTCGGCCTCGACGTAGGAGCGCGCGGCAGCCGCAGAGCCGCGGTAGAACTTCACTCCACCGTGCATCGGCCTCGTCACCGCCCGTCAGTACTCGTCACCTAGCCTTGAAATGACGCTCGGCCCGCCCCGAGGGGCGGACCGATCTACGGACCTTCGTAGCATGCGTGCCGCTCGGTTTGAAGGCTCGAGACGGCGCGGGGTAGCGGTTTCGGGACTCGTCGGTGCTCGTCAATAGACGGCAGTGGCAGACGCGTTGAAAACGTGAGAAGGGGGGTGACCATGGTGGTCGGCAGGCAGCGCCATGAGCCTCCGCCCGGTGTCGCTTTCACGGCTCGTCGTGCGCGTACCTTTACCGGATCTCTGCCGAGAGCCGCTTGTGCGGATTGACGATTACCTGGCTAGATTGCGTGCGGGCCGGACGCGAACACAGTCGTGGGCCGTGCTCCGGGGGGCACGCGCCCCAGCAGGCAAGGCCTGTTCGCACCCAAGGTTGTCTCAGGACTCTTCAGGCTTGCGCGGCCTCATCGACCTCGGCCTCGAGCGCCTTCTCGTCCGCTTGAAACTGCTTCTTCTCAAGGTTGGCTCCCCTGCTGATTGCCTCCTCCACGTGTGCGTCCACATCGGTCGCAACGACGACGATCAAGCCGCCTGACCGTCGTCGAGCAGCTCACCCACTCCTTAAGGTCGCTTCGGCCCATGCCGCCGGCGACGTGCCCGGTTAGCAGGTGCCAGAGCAGTCGCCGGGCCATTGCCGAGTCCAACGCTGAAATGCCCGGGCACCAGCGCGGTCGATCAGCACGCTGACCCCGCCGTGAATCGCACCTTGAACGGTGGCAGCGACGACGATCTCTCCCAGGCTTAGTCCAATTGCAGGGCACTGGGCGCCCGGTCATGGTCGCCATGGGTCGCCTGCTTCCACACACGTCGAACATGGCGCCGGCGGCGAGTCCGGCGAGCAATCCGCACACCCGCCCGACCGGTCGGTAGAGCACCTTGGTCGAAACTCTCCTGGGGTTCAAGTGCCATTGTCGTTCCTTCGCGATTCGTACTTCACAATCCTTCGCCGCGACTTCCACCCGCCGTTCCCGGCCGGCAAGGTGGTGCGGCGCCGCCGAGGGGCGGCGCCGCACCATCACCGTGGACGAAGATGGCTTCCGAGACATCACGCAGGCTGTGTGAGCCCGCCGCCCGCTCTCCCTGCCAGTCCTCACGTTCGGTCGCCGTGGGGGCTTCGGTGACCCAGATGCGCTCAGATGCGCTCAGACGTCAATGTCACACAGGGTGAATGATGTGCCCCGGCGCACGACGTTGGCGGCATGGGGCGGTGACTTCGAACGAAGAACCGTCGAGGCCGCTGACATGGAGCCGCCCCAAGCCTCGGCCGCGATGTCGGCGGAAGTTGCCGGGGAGCTGCCCCGTGAGTCCCCGCGCCGTCCGCGGTACTCGTAGGCGATCTCCTTCGCCGTGTCGCTCTTGGTGATCGTGCCGGCGGTGTGGCTGTGTGACTGGCTCCTGTCCGGCTTCCACGTGGATGGCCCGGCGGGCCGGTCTTCTTCGCGGCCGTGTTGGCCCTGGTCGGCGTGGCGCTCCAACCGGTTCCCTGGTCGGGCCGCGGTCAGGCTCGGCTGGCTCGGTGTGTTCCTCCTGGCCTTCGTGGGGCAGGCGGCTATCGGCCGGGTCACCGGGGCCCTCCTGCCCAACGTGACGGTCGACGGCTTCTGGACCGCGTTCTGGGTGGGTGTGTGGGTGGGCCTGGTGAGCACGGTGCTGGGGTGGTTCGGCAGCGCCGGCACGGAGCAGGTGCTGGTCAGTCGCCTGGTCAAGTCCGCGCGCCGGCGACCCGCCCGCTGGCCGATCCCGAGGTCGAGGGGGTCGTGTTCGTGCAGATGGACGGTGTCCCTTCCCGGTGCTGCAGATGGCGATCACGGCCGGCACCGTGCCGACGCTGACCCGGTGGGTGAGGTCGGGCACGCACCGGCTGCACGAGTGGACGCCCAAGCTGCCGGCGACGACGCCGGCGAGCCAGATGGGCATCCTGCACGGGGTCATCGACGGGATCCCTGCGTTCCGGTGGTACGACCGAGCCAACGACCGGGTCCTGGTGGCCAACAAGCCCGCCGACGCGGCCGTCATCGAGGCGGACATGACGACCGGCAAGGGGCTGCTCGTCGACGACGGGGTGAGCATCAGCAACCTGTTCACCGGCGACGCACCGACCGCCGTGCTGACGATGAGCCGCCGGGTTCTGGCGGTGAGGCGGCCCGGCAGGCGGTCGCCCAGTTCGTGATGTCACCGGCGGGCTGACCCGGGCGCTCTCGCGGTCGGTCTCCGAGCTCACCCGTGACCGGTTCCAGACCAGGCGTGCCATCCGCCGCGACGTCCAGCCTCGCTGCGAACGCAACTGGGAGACCGCCCTGCTGCGCTGCGTCACCAACGGTGCGCTGCGCGACCTCAACACGATCCTGGTCTCCCAGCACATGCTCAAGGGCGTTCGTTCGATCTACGTCGACTTCGTCGACTACGACGAGATCGCCCACCACGCCGGCATCCTGCGCCCGGAGAGTCTCGAGGCCCTCGAGGCCGTCGACGGTGTGCTCCACCAGCTGGAGCTGGTGGCCAGCGCGGCACCGCGGAAGTACCGGTTCGTGATCCTCTCCGACCACGGCCAGGCCCAGGGCGCGATCTTCGCCGACCGGTACGGCGAAGACCTGGCTCGCTGCGTGGCCCGTCTCGCCCATCGACGTCGCCGCCTCCGACGACGACGTCGAGGGCTGGGGCCGCACCCGGGCGCTGGTCGGCGAGCTCGCGTCCCCACGGTGTCGGCGGCCGCACGATGCAGTCGGCTGCGAGGCCATGGACAAGGGTGACCGCAACGAGCCCGATGCGGTCGTCGCGCACCGCGAGCCGCGACGGCAAGGCCAAGGAGAAGCCCGCCACGGGAGACGAGACCTTCCACGTCTTCGGGTCCGGCAACCTCGGCCTGATCTACGTGCGTGGCGAGAAGCAGCGGCTGACCCGCCGCGAGCTGTCCGCCGCTACCCCGGGCTCGTCGCCGGCCTGGCCGTCCACCCCGGCGTCGGCTTCGTCGTCGTGATGGACGACGACGGCCCGGTCGTGCTGGGCAGCGACGGATGGCACCGTCTCGACGACGGCCACGTCGAGGGCGTGGACCCGCTGCTGCCGTTCGGGTCCTACGCCCCGGGGTTCGTCCACCGGGTGGCCCATCGACCCGAGGCACCGGACATCTACGTCAACAGCCTCCTGGACCCCGGGACCGACGAGGTCGCCGCCTTCGAGGGCCTGGTCGGCTGTCACGGAGGACTCGGCGGATGGCAGGACCGCGCCTGCGCCGTCGTACCCGTCGACCTGCCCTTCCCCGAGGAACGCGTGGTCGGCGCCGACGCCATGCACGTCGCCCTGCGCGACATCCTCCGCCACCTCGGGCACCGGCAAGACATCACCGAGCCCGGCACGGAGGAGGCTCCAGCCACTGCCGCGGAGCCTCCGCGGGTCAAGACGCGTAGTCCGAGTCAGGCCTCCGGGCAGAAGTAGACCATGTCGCGAAAAACTGTTTCGAAGCTCTGGATCGCACGGGGCCATCCATCCCAGCCTGCCCCGTAGTCGGTACTCGACCCTGAGGCTGATCGGGAAGGTGGCGATTCAGGCCATGGCGCCGAAGAACTGACAGCCGGCGATGGTGGCATCCCCGGAGCCTGAAGTCGGTACCGGCGTTGCTCATACCCGCGAAAAGGGCACGTCGCTGCGAGACCACCGTCAGCTCGTGTTGCTGGAGCGCTGTACTACACGCTTCGGCGGCCGAGACCTGGGCTCTGGGTCCATCGTGCGGCCTGGTCGGCGCCGCCAGCTGGTATCCGATCGGCATGGTCGCCCAGGTGCTTGCCTTCGTACCGGGCGTGGTCGGAGCCTCGGCCTTGACGGTCGGTGCGAGCCAGGCGTCCGCGCTCTGGAACTCGGCCATCAGCGGTCGACCTAGACGTGCGCCAGCTCCTGTTCGCCTCGCTGCTCCGCGTCGGCCCAGGCGATGAAGGTGCGACTTCGTCTTGAGCCTGGCAGGACAGGCCTTGGGCTCGCGATGCCTCGATCCGGATGGCGTTGGTGCGACCGTTCATCGACGCCGCCCGCTACGTTGTCCCAGTCAGGCGCTAACGTTCCGGCACGCTCCTCCCTGCCCGCTCCGACCAGGACCTGGAGGGGCGACGAGGACCAGCACCAGCGCCAGGGACCACCACAGCCGGCCGTGGTGACGTTGTTGCCCCAGAGCAGGACGACGCCCCGAGCGCGACGACGGCCACCCGCAGCCATGCACGTTGGTCGCCACCCAGCGGCCGGCCCGTGACGTCGATCCCGGTGTCCGCCGAGCTTGATGCCGATCTTCTCCAGACCACCGGACAGGGTGCGGCGGACCGCCGTGCCGTACCGGTTCGCGCCGGCGAACAGGCCGGCCACGACCAGGATGAGGCCGAGCCAGAGCACGACCTCCTGGCCGCGTTCGAGGTAGGCGAGCAGGGTCTCGAAGAAGACCCTGCTGGCAGGCCCGAACGCCGTGCCCGCGAGCTGGTTGACGAACAGCTGCTGTCCGATGGAGAGGACCAAGGCCAGCAGGAGGGCGTTGGCGGCCACGACGGCGCCGATCCACACCGCCATCCGCGGCCGGCGGCGGGCCAGCAGGAACGCGCCCAGGTAGAGGACGCCCACGAGGGGGAGGAGCCACTTGGCCACCGGGTTGCCGAACGCGTAGATGGTGCGCATCTGCCGGAGCTTGGGGCGCGTCCATCAGCACGATCTGTCGGTCGGTCTCGGGGATGGGCACGTTCTCGACGATGGTCAGGCCGCGTGCGACCAGCCGCTCCTTGACGCGGTCGATGACCTCGTCGACGTCGAGCACGATCTCGTCGCCCTGGAGGGACACGGCGCCGGAGTCGTCGCCGGTCAGGATCCGCTGGAGGGCTTGCTGGGCCCGGGTGTTGACCCGGACCCAGAAGTCGGCGAACTCGTCGGAGGCGATGAACGCACGGACCTCGCGCTCCACGAGGCCGTTGATGGCTGCCGAGAGCGGGCCGACGAGCAGCTGCAGGCGCGGCGCGTCGGTGATCACGCCGGCGAACACGTTGTTGAGGATCGCCTCGATGTCGACCTGCTGCTGGATCGCGTCGGTGACCCGGGTCGCGATGACGTCCTGGACCTCGGGCGAGTTCACCAGCGGGCCCGACGGTGTCGACGTACCGTTCGGCGTCGTTCAGGGTCCGCTGCCCCCAGTACGCCACCGCCGCCGGCGTGGTCAGCAGGGCCGCCAGCACCAGGCAGATCGACCGCCGCGACCGACCGGCCGCGGGATGGTCGCTGCGGCGGAGCCGTTTCGACGGGCGGGGGGCCCGGGGACGGGAAGCTCGGCTCGGTCTCTGTGCGGGACATGGGGCGTCTCCTCCCGACCCCCCATCGTCGGTCGTCCGAGCCCCGGGGTCGTCACCCAGAACGTGTGAACGTGCCCGTGGACCGTCGGTCACCCGGCAGCGGCTTCACGTGGTTTGTGTGATGGCGGGCGAGCCTGGTGCGCTGCAATGGGCCGATGACGTCGACTCAGCACCTCGAACGCCCATCGACCGGCACTCGCGCGAGATCGGCACGAACCCGGAGCGAGCCGCCCCGGCAGGGGGGTGCGCGCGCAGGTCCCGCGGTCGGTGCACGGCGAGTGGGCAGCCCGCGGCCGACCGGGCGGACCCGGTCTCGCTGCTCGAGGAGCAGGCGACCAGTCGCGTCCCAGAGCTGGTCCCGCTCCGCTACGGCCGGATGCTGGTCTCCCCGTTCACCTTCTACCGCGGCGCCGCCTACCTGATGGCCGCAGATCTGGCGGGTGCGCCGCGCACCGGCCTCACGGTGCAGCTGTGCGGCGACGCGCACCTGTCGAACTTCGGGACGTTCGCGGCGCCGGACCGGCGGCTCGTCTTCAGCCTCAACGACTTCGACGAGACCTTGCCCGGCCCCTTCGAGTGGGACGTCAAGCGACTGGTGGCGAGCTTCGCGGTCGCCGGCCGCGACCGCGAGTTCGACGACGCGCAGCGGGAGCGGTCAACCTGGCCGCCGCGTGTCGTACCGGGAGGCGATGCGGGAGCTGGCCGGGATGCGGAAGCTGGACGTCTGGTACGCCCGGCTGGACGTCGACCAGATCGAGGCCGTCATGGCGCCAGCTCAAGGGCAAGCCAGCTCAAGCGCTTCCGCAAGAACGTGGCCAAGGCCCAGTCGAAGGACAGCATGAAGGCGTTCGACAAGCTCGTCGGAGGTCGATGGACGCCCCGCCTGGTCAGCGATCCGCCGATGATCGTGCCGCTCGAGGAGCTGTTGCCCGACAAGGAGTTCCACGAGGTCGAGGACACGCTGCGTGACATCCTGCGCACCTACCGCCGGACCCTGCGCGGGGATCACCGGCACCTGATCGAGGGGTTCCGCTTCGCCGGCGCCGCGCGCAAGGTCGTCGGTGTCGGCAGCGTCGGCACCCGCGCCTGGATCGTGCTGATGCTCGGCAACGACGACCACGACCCGCTGTTCCTCCAGGCCAAGGAGGCCCAGACCTCGGTGCTGGAACCCTTCCTGGGCAAGAGCAAGCACGCGAGCCACGGTCAGCGCGTCGTCGAGGGTCAGCGACTGATGCAGTCCGCGAGCGACGTCATGCTCGGCTGGGTCAGGACCAGCGGGATCGACGGCGTCGAGCGGGACTTCTACGTCCGGCAGCTGTGGGACGGCAAGGGCTCGGCGGTCGTGGAGGCGATGAACCCGTCCGCATGACCGCCTACGCCCGGCTGTGTGGCTGGACGCTGGCGCGCGCCCACGCACGCTCCGGCGACCCGGTCGCCATCGCCAGCTACCTCGGCTCCGGTGACCGGTTCGACCGCGCCCTCGCGACGTTCGCCGAGGCCTACGCCGACCAGAACGAGCGGGACTACGCAGCCCTCCAGTCGGCCGTCGAGACCGGACGCGTCACGGCCCAGCGCGACACGTAGGCTTCGCGGGCGGGCTCCGCTGGTCGCTGCCGCGTCACCGCTCATCGGCCACCGCGGCGCACTCACCACGTCGACCCGAGTCCGCGCCAGACCGGCCTTCCCTGCTCTGTGGTCGGCCGCACCGGCCGAACCAGCCGAGTCCGTGCTTGACCCTCCGGATGCGGCTCGCGATCTTCAGGCCGTCCCTACCAATGAACGGCGTGGGTCTGGGCATCAGCCAGCGCCTCGAAGGCGCGCTGGTCCTGTAGCCGTGGCTCGCCTCTCGATAGCCCTGCCCGTCGAACGAAAGCGTTAGCTGGTCGGGTCAGACCGGCTCGACGTCCGGCAGTGCCCAGGTGCCGTCGTACAGCGGGGCGGTGGGGCTGTAGAGGCGGAACATCGGGTAGTAGCCCCTGCCGGGCACGGTCTCGATCCAGTGGCTTTCCGGACCCTCCGTTGGCCTGGGCCCGAAGTACAGGTCCAGCGAGCCGTCGGCGTTGGGCTTGAGGTCGTCGTAGCCGGAGCGGGCGGCGTCGTTGGTGGTGTTGTGGACCATCGAGCGGGTGGCGGTGTCGTAGAGCGACAAGGACCAGAAGGCCGAGGCCGGCGGGTCTGCTGGGATGTGCAGGCGGTAGGTCCTGCCGCCGTCGAAGTGCTCGCCGTTCTTGTCCCTGAATGTCTGCAGGTAGTTCGCGCCGGGACCGGGCTTCATCACGCCGATGCTGGGCGACAGGTAGATGGCGCCGTAGGTGTACTGCAACCGCTCGTCGAGCTGGCTGTAGTTCTCGGTCTCCTGGGTGGGCTTCACCAGGATCACCCAGTCCCACTGGGTCCCGGGGAACGGCTTGGGGGGCTTGGTGCGCTGAGTGACCTCGTACATCACGTTGCGGGCCATCGCATCGCCGAGGGCGGCGGCTTCCTCGAGGATGGCTGTTTGCCGTGAGTCAGGCTGGAAGGGCTTGCCCTTCTCGATGCCCAACGGCCTGAGCATGGCCATGTAGAAGCGGTCGTGCTCCTGAACCGGGTTGTTGTCGACGACGGTGGCGAGTCGCTCCCAGAACTCCATGCCCTCCGGGGGAGTGGTGTCGATCTGCTTGCCGGAGATCGAGACGAACTTGCTCGGCTTGGGGTCCTCGCGCTCGCTCCACGGGTAGGCCCTGGCCTGCCGGATCCGCTCGACGGCATCGGGTACGTCGTTGCCGACGATGATGCCGCGGACCAAGAGATTGTGGTTGTTCATCCTTGCCTGGAGTGTGAAGTAGCCGGACGTGGGGACCTCGCCGTCGTAGCCGGGCGGCAGCAGCAGGAACTTCCCGCCGTTGCCCGCATCGGGCCCGGGCAGTCCGACATCGGAGAGGGAGCGCTGCCAGAAGTCGTCCAGCAGGCCGACGACGGCTCCCGGCGGGATCTCGACCACGACCGGCCCCTCGCTCAGGTCGATGTTGACGAAGGCGTAGATCGTCGTGTCGTTCGCCGTGAGCCAGACCGACTGGGGATCGACGAAGTGGTCCGCGATCCCCCAGTCGTTGTAGTCCATGCCCAGGTCGCGCTTGCGCCACGACCCGGATGGACTCGAAGGAGACGGCCGGATACGCCCACAGGTAGCACTGCACGGCGCGCTGGAAGTCCATCTCGTCGAACAGCTTCTGTGACGTCTCAGGGGTTGGGAACGCCCAACTTGAACTGCAGCGTGCCGAGGCGTGATTCGACGCGGTCGGGGAAGGGCGTGTCCTGGAATCGCGTCTGGGTCATGACGGGTTCTCCTCACCTGGGATCACCGACGACCGTAGGTAGCCCGGGCGCCGCCGTCGTCACACAGAGTGCGTGAACCGAGGTGCCGGCTCGGCTGCAGAGCCACGCCCGATTCGAGCCGGTGCAGCCTTGGCGATTCTGGAGCGCCGCGCCTGGCCAAGTTCGGGCCTTTGTCTCCGACTCGCGATGTCCTGCCACCTCCGCGAAGAGGTCACACGACCTGTGTGATGCGGCGGAGACGCAGGGCATCGACGATTGAGGCTGCTCGCTCTGAGCGATGCGCCGATCCGTCACCAAGGAGCAACATGAGCACTGTCGCAGGCAGGGACCTCGCCCACTGAGCTGGCGTCCTTCTCGACGCCTGATAGAGTCGAGAGCCGGCTTGGAACCCTGGAGTTCACCGACGGTGCCCCGTCGGATGCCACGGCGGCGTTGTTGTACGACAATCTCGACTTCATGCACGGCGTGCAGGCGTTCCTCGGCGCGCTGCGCGGTGCCTCGCTGGCATCGGTTCACCGTGGGCACCTGTCGGTGGGTGTGGAGGACAACTCGTTCCTGTTGTTCTCGGAGCTGATGGACTCGACGTCGCTGTTCCTGACCGCCAACTGCGACACGGTCTACTTCTGGGGGTTCGTGGATCTGTCGGACGGGCCGATGGTGATCGAGGTGCCCGCGCTCGCCGCCCCGTCCGGCATCCTGGCCACGATCGACGACATGTGGTTCAACTGGGTCACCGACGTCGGCCTGCCCGGCCCGGACCGGAGCGAGGGCGGCCGGTACCTGATGGTGGGACCGGGCTACGACGGCCCGCTGCCGGACAGCGGCTATCACGTGTTCCATGCCCGCACGACGCGGGTGACCCTGATCGGTCGCGCATTCATGGTCGACAACGATCCCAAGATCCCGGTCGAGGCGATCCGCAACGGCGTCCGGGTCTATCGCTACGTGCCTGGTGCCTTCGGCACGGCGGTCGGCAGCTTCCTGGCCGGACGGGCACCGCTGGGTGTGCCGGCGCCCGGTGCCCGAGACCCGGTTCGTCGAGGCCTCGGGCATGGCGATCAACACCCTCTTCCCGAACGACTTCGGCTTCTGGGAGGTGGTGAACGACCTGGTGCAGCAGGAGCCACCGGAGTCCGGCGATCCCGAGCTGCTCGGCCTGCTCGCCTCCATCGGCATCGTGCACGGCAAACCATTCGAGCCGGACGCCCGGATGCGCAAGATCCTCGAAGACGCCGTCGTGGTCGGCAACGCCACCGCCCGCACGGTCACGTTCGCGGCCCGACCCGAGGAAGGCTTCGCCTTCTACCCGAACTCGCAATGGCAAAGTGCGCTGTTCGTCGGCGGCTACCAGTTCCTCGACCCGCCACCCGCGATCACCCCCGACGGCCCGGTCGCGGAGCCGAGCGACGGTGCCCGCAAGCTCAACTCCGCCACGAACTTCTTCTACATGGCCACCGGCATCACCCCGGCGATGTGCATGCGCCTGACCGGCATCGGCTCGCAGTACGTCTACGCGATGCGCGACAGCGAGGGGAACTACTTCGACGGCGCCCGCAACTACCGCCTCACCCTCCCACCCGACATTCCCGAGAGTCGCTTCTGGTCACTGCTGATGTACGACAACCAGACACGGTCGATGCTGCAGACCGACCAGCACCTTCCCCGTCTGGGCAGCCAGTCCGGCACCGTCGAGACCAACCCCGACGGCTCGATCGACGTCTACTTCGGACCCACCGCCCCCGAAGGCCAGGAAAGACAACTGGCTGCAGACCGTCCCCGGAAGGGATGGTGGACCATCCTTCGGCTGTACAACCCACTCCAGCCTTCTTCGACAAGACCTGGCGACCCGGCGAAATCGAACCGGCCTGACTGCCGAGCCATCCCACCTGGCTCGCGCCCACCGTGCCGGCAATGCTCCTGCTTCATCTCGGGCGGAGTCCGCTTGTCCGTCGGTGAGCAGCCGGCCGTTCAGGGGGAGACTTCGTCTTCGTCCTGAATGGTGCGACCGGGTGTCGGCGCGGGTTGGCCGGGCACCTGGGGCGACGCGGAGCTGGCCGTCGAGGGGCTTGGCGGTGGCGGGGCGGCCGTCGCGAACCGGTTCGCGGCGGGTACGGCGCTGAAGCCGTGCGCCAGGACGCTGAGCAGGACCGTGAGCGAGATGACCGCCACCACGTCCGCGCCGGCGCCGTGCAGGTCCTCCAGCGCGATCAGGGCGAAGATGACCGAGGCCAGGCCGCGCGGACCGAACCAGCCGATGAAGCCGACGCTGAAGCGGTCGAACCCGGCGCCGAGCAGCGCCAGCGCGACGGGCAGCATGCGGACGACGGTCAGGCTGAGGGCCGCGTAGAGCAGCATGGTCCAGCTCCACGAGTGCTGCATGACCGGCACGGCCAGCGCGCCGAAGATGAGCCAGCTGATCATCGAGGCCATGTCGCCCGACTGGTCGACGAAGTAGACCTCCTTCTCGCCGCTCGGTCCGGCGAGGTTGCCGAAGACGAGGCCGCCCACGAACGCGGCGACGAAGCCGTTCCCGTCGACCACCAGGGCCGCGGTGTACGAGAGCAGGGCGAGCGCGAGCACGGCGGGGCCGGCGAGCTCCTCGGACAGCCAGTCGCGCTCGCGGGCGAGCCTGGTGACCACCCCACCGACGCCGCCGACGACGATGCCGGCAACCAGGCCGACCAGCAGCGAGAGGACGGCGCCGCCCGGGCTCTCGACGCCGAGGATTCCCTGGTCGGCAGCGACGCCGGCGATGGCCACCAGCACGATCGGGGTGGCGATGCCGTCGTTGAGCCCGCTCTCGACGTTCAGCGCGCGTTGCACCTTCGCCGGCACGTTCGGGTTGGACATGACGGGTGCCCCGAGCGCGGCGTCGGTCGGGGCCAGCGCCGCGCCGACCAGGAGGGCCGCCCAGGGGTCGAAGCCGAGCACCAGCATCGCGGCACCGGCGCCGAGCGGCGATCGTCAGCGGCAGGCCGATCCCGAGCAGCCGGACATAGGTGCTCAGGTCACGTCGGAACTGTCCCAGCCGGACCCGCGACGCGTCCGCGAAGAGGACCCAGACGAGCGTGACCTCGGCGATGACCTTGACCAGCTCGGGCTCGACCTCGAGGTCGAGCAGGTCGAACGCGTCCGCGAACACCCAGCCGGCCGCCACGAACACGATGGGGGCGGTGAGCCCCGCCTGTTGCAGGCGGCCGGCGAGCACGCACCAGGCCACGATCGTCGCCAGGACGGCCGCGAGCGCCATGGATTCCATGCGACGGACCTCCGGGTCGGCGCTCGTGGCGGACGCGCGAGATGGGTCAGGCGGTCATTCCCGGTAGCCGGCGTCGGCGTACTCGGCGGCCGCTTCCTCGATGGCGACTCCGACCGCCAGCACGATCCGGCCGGTCGCGCCGGCGACCCGCGACGTCCCGACGATGGGTGCGATCGCAGCCAGCACACCCCGGACGTCCTCGACGTCCAGGCCGACCTCGCCGGCGATCGCGAGATTCAAGGCGTAGGAGACGGCCGGAGCGTCGCTGGCCACGAGCGCGGCGATCCGGACCAGCGCGATCGTCTGGGCGTCGAGGCTCGAGGTCTCGACGGAGTCGGCGGTCATGCGTGCCAGCAGGTCGAGGACAGGTGTGTCGGTTTCGGTGGTGGCGTGGGACATGGCTCTTCCTTCGGGTTGTGACGGGTTCGAACCCGCCGGGGCGGACGGAGATGTACCGGGGCTCAGTCGAGCGGGATGGTTCGCCAGTCAGTCGTGGACATCGCGCTCTCCTCCGGTTTGCGGCGTCGTGGCGAACGTACTGGCGCTATCGCCGGGTCTCATCACTCTGTCTAGGTGAAGTGCCGGGGGCGAGCTCGGCTGACCGTCTTGTCAGTCATCGGAGGTGCCCACACGACCGGGCTCGCCCCGGATTCGTTGGCCGAGCGAGCCGGAGTCAGTCGCGATCACCTGACCCACCAGGGCGGTGACCAGGAAACAGAAGAGACGCGACGTACAGCCAGGTCAGGTAGGTGAACGCGACGCCGATGGACCCGTACCGGTCGGCGCTTGCCTCGAGTGCCCCGGGTAGCCATGCCTGCGTGGCCGGGCGAACGGTGATCATCAGGAGAGCGAACAGCAGCGCACCGGGCACGAGCATCCGGGCGCGGACGGCACCGGCGAGCAGTGCCCAGGGGACGAACGCTGCGACAACGACGTCCCAGGAGAGCGACACCACCCATGGCCACAGCTCCCGAGGGGGCAGCCCATCGAGTGGCTCACTGGCCGCGCGGACGAGGACCAGGGACAGCGCGAAGACGAGGACGACGGCCAGCCACCGCCACGCCGAGCGCAGGCCGGTCGGGGGTCGCGGTAGTCCCCAGATGGCGGTGAAGGCCCGGGCCAGTGCCCGCGACAGGCTGGTCGCCGAGACCAGCACGAAGATGGCACCGACGATGCCGAACGCCGAACCGCCACTGTCGACTGCGCCCTCGAGCACCTGCCGGGACTGTTCCGGCATGTCGATCTCGTCGGCGAACCGGTCGCTGTTCGAGCCCAGGGTGGCGATCAGGATGAGCACCGGGCAGGACGGAGGTGAAGAACTGGGCCGCGATCGTCATCGACCGGTCGAACACCTCGATCCGGCCGAGCCCCGCAGCTCCTTGGAGCACGATCCGTCCGGGCCACCTGTCGAGCAACCCTCCCACCCGCCGCTGCAGCCCAGCGGGCAGACGGCCCAGGACGGCGCCGGCGGGAGCACGGGCTGGATGGTCCGCCTGCCCGGTGGCGGGGAGCGTCAGGCTTTCGGCGGAGGGAGTCCCGTCGTTCTGGTCCATCTCGAGCTCATCCCGGGCTTCCCTCGGGCTGGAGCGCGGCCGGGGCCGCCTGCTCCGGCTCCGGCGGGCTCGGTCTCTGGCTTCCCGGAGATCAGGGGCAGGGCCCACCGTCCGCGCGGGTCCGCCTCGACCAGGAGCGACTTGGTGAGCAGGCTGAACGGGACGGCGAGCAGGGCGCCGACCGGTCCGATGACCCAGGTCCAGAACACCAGCGACAGGAACGTGAGCGTGGGGGAGAGACCGACCGAGTCGCCGACCACGCGGGGCTGGATGATGGACTGGATCACGAAGTTGATGACGCTGTAGACGATGATCACCGTGACCATCAGGCCGGGGCCGCTGTCGAGCAGCGCGATGAGGGCCGGCGGGATGACGCCGATGATGAAGCCGATGTTGGGGATGAAGTTGGTGACGAACGCAAGCACCGCCCACACGAACGCCCCGGGGACGTCCAGCAGGTAGAGGGCGACCCCGTCGATGACGGCGACGACCAGCCCGAAGCTGGCGGAGACCCCCATGTAGCTGCGGGTGCCGCGCGCGAAGTTGTCCAGTGCGGCGACCGGGTCGGGGAACCGGTCACCGAGCGTCTTCAGGCTGCGGCGGGTGGAGTCGGTGTCGAAGGCCATGAACAGCAGCACGGTGATCAGGAAGAACAGATCGGTGAGCAGGCCCAGGGTGCCGGAGAGCACCGACATGGCCACGTCGATGAGCTGGCCGGGGTCGAGCGCGTTCACCACCGCGTCGATCTGCTCCTGCTCCACCCCGGCGTCCCTCAACGTGTTCCCCGCGTTCGCGACACTGTCCTGGATCTGGTCGGCGTACTCGGGCACCAGGGCGGCCAGCTGGGCGACCGAGACCATCAGGGCCAGGGCGAAAACGGAGAGCAGCAGGACGGCGGAGGCCAGCATGAGCACGGACGTCGCCCACTCGGGAAGCCGGCCGTGTTCGAGCCGGATGCGGATCGGGTGCAGCGTGATCGTGATGACCAGCGCCATGAAGATCGGGCCCGACGATGTCGGCGATGGACTTCACTCCGGCGAGAGCGATCGTCAACGCGGCGACACCCAGCAGCAGGCTTGCGGCGAAGGATCTGGCCCGCGGCCCGCTGCTTGCGGTCGTGGAGGCGTGCTTCATGGCTGCTCCTGTCCTCGTCCCGCCGGGTGGCAGGGTCGTTCAGGCGCCTAGCTCACCGGGTGATGTCGCGACCGTGGGCAGTCAGCGCCCAGATGACGAAGATGTCCACCGCGATGATCAGGATCGACCAGAACGGGTAGTAGGGGATGAAGGCGAAGTTCACCAGTGCGCTCAGGACGGCCAGGATGACGCCGATGGTGCGGCCCCAGACCTTGCCGTTCAGCACGGCGAAGCCGGCGAACAGGATGAGCAGGCCCATCAGCAGGTGGATCCAGCCCCAGTTGGTGGTGTCGAACTCGAGCAGGTAGTTCGGCGTGGCGACGTAGAAGTCGTCCTTGAACAGCGCCGCCATACCCGCCAGGGACTGGAATCCGCCGGCCACGATCATCATGACGCCGGCGAACATGATGAACCCGGTGGCCCAGCCGCTGGGCGGGGGTTCCGGCGCTGTCCGGCTTCGCTGTAGTTCGATGTTGTCTGCTCGGACATGGTCGAGCCTCCTTGGATTGCCCAGAGCCGCACCGGATGTGGCGGCTGTTCGGAACGGGTTCATCCCATCGCTTGTCGACGGATGGCGAATCACTCTCATCGTGTGAAAGCGCAGTGACGGCGGCACTCAGTCGTCCGGCTCGTCCGGGCTCGCCTTGCCCCTCTTCACGGCGCCCAGAATCAACTGGAGAACCAGACCCAGGACGACGAGGTCGAGCAGCATCTGCGCGGTGACGAAGAGGCGAGCGCTCTCGGTCTGGGCCGAGATGTCACCGAAGCCCACCGTCGCGAAGATGGTCACAGTCAGGTAGAGCGCGTCGGACCGACTCAGACTCTCGGTGAACGTCGCCGGGTTGTCGCCGCTGAGGATGAAGTAGCTGGACGCGAAGAACAGCAGGAACAAGGGCGTCGTCACGGCGAGGGACTGCGTTGCGCGGATGGCAGGGTACTTCGCGCGTTCGATCGCCCCGACCTGCCAGGTGATCACCCCGACCATGAGGGCGCCCCCCACCGAGAGCTCCGCGACGAGCGAGACGTCCGACAGGCTCCCGAGCGGCAGCGTGTAGTACAGGACGACCATCAGTACTGCGGTCGCGAACGCACGAAGCAACCCGCGGGCGACCAGCCACCGTTGTCGCCGGGGGGTCAGTGGATCCGCTGTTGCCATCTGACGTCTCACTCCTCAGTCGCGTGACGACCTGTCTCTTTGCTGGATCCCACCGGGGACTGAGCCCGCGCACATCATGCAGAGCGCGTGAATCGACGGCTGGGTCGTGCCACGTGTCACCCGGTTGGGGTGAGGCGCCGCGCGCGTCGCTCTTCCTACGCTCCCCCGTGTGACCGAGAGTCGTCCCGCGCGGGCGCGGCCGGCCGCCGGGCTTGACGAGGTGTTGCTCGATGTCAAGCTGTCGGTGCCACAGATACGTCCCGGGATGGTCAGCCGCGCCCCGCTGATCGAGGCGGCCCAGACCAGTCCGGCCGGGCGGCCGGGATCACGGCGCCCGCCGGGTACGGGAAGTCGACCCTGCTGTACGAGTGGGCCCGGGCCGAGGACCGTGTCGTCGGGTGGGTCTCGCTGGACCGTCTCGACGACGATCCCGGCATCCTGCTCGCCGTCCTGGCCTCGGCGTACGTCCGGATGTTCCCGGCCGGCGCCGGACTGGTCGCCGACGTCAGCGGCCTGGGCGTCTCGGCCCTGGGCCGCGCCGCCCCGGTGATCGCGTCCGCGTTCCGGAGAAGTCCCGCTCCGTTCGTCCTGATGCTCGATGACCTGCACGATCTGCAGTCCCCGGCGTGTCACGACGTCCTGGGCGTGGTGATCTCCGGCATCCCGCCGGCTCGCAACTGGTGACCGCCAGCCGCTCCGAACAACCCCATCTGCCCCGGATGCGTGCCTCCGGCGACGCGCTGGAGCTGCTGGCCGCCGACCTCGCCCTGGGGCCGGGCGGCGCCGAGCAGATCTTCTCGATGTCCCAGGTCCCGCTGACCGCGGACCAGGCCACGCTCGTCATCGAACGGACCGAAGGCTGGCCGGCCGGCCTGCAGCTGGCCGCGATGATCGCCCGCGACACCCACCAGGACGGCTGGACCGTCTCCGGCGACGACCGCTACGTGGCCGACTACCTCTACCGCGAGTCCCTGAGCCAGCAGGACCAACAAACCCAGCACTTCCTGCGCCGAACCGCGGTGCTCGACCGGCTGCACGCCCCGCTCTGCGACGCGCTGCTCGGAGATGCGGGCAGCCAGGACCGGTTGCATGCGCTCGAGGCGTCGAACTCGTTCCTGATCCCGCTCGACCGCCGGCGGGAGTGGTACCGATACCACCCCCTGTTCCGGGAGTTCCTGCTCAGCGAGCTACGTCGCGTCGAGCCCGACACCGTCATGAAGCTGCACCTGGCCGCCGCCGACTGGTACGAGGCCAACGGCTCCCCGGCGATGGCGCTGGAGCACCTGCTGAACACCAGTGAGCGGGACCGCTGCGTACAGCTGGTGACGCAGCTGGTGCTGCCGACGTACAGCGCCGGCCAGATGTCGACGGTCAAACGGTGGCTGGCGGCGCTCGGCGACAGCCACGATCACCTCCCATCCCCCGCTGATGGTGCTGGCCGGGTGGGTCGCCGTGCTGGGCGGCGAACCCCTGGAGGCCGAACGGTGGGCTAGCCCTGGCGGACGAAGCCGTCTACGACATGGTGCCTGTCGACGGGACCGCGTCGTTCGAGTCCGCGCGAGCCATGCTGCGAGGCGTGATGTGTCGCTCGGGCGTGGAACAGATGATGCGCGACGCCGACGTGGCCACGGCTCAGGAGCCGGCGTGGAGCCCGTGGCGCGACACCGCGCTCATCCTGTCCGCGGAAGCGCACCTGCTCGCCGGAGACGTCGACCGGGCAGCCGCCCTGTTCGGCGAGAGCTCCAGGACCGGGGCCGAGCTCGGCAACACCGACACCGTCGTCTACGACGAGGCCGCGCTCGCGCTGCTGGCGATGGATGGCGGGCGGTGGGACGAGGCCGCGGATGGCGTCGCGCGGGCCCTCGCGCTCGTCGACGAGTACCGGATGTACGACTACGCGCCCAGCGTGCTCGCGTTCGCCGCCGCCGCCCGGCTTGCCCTGCACGACGGCGCTGTCGACGAGCTGGACAGAGCAGCTGACCCGGGCCATGCGGGCTCGCCCGTCCTGCACGTATGCCTTCCCGTTCCTGGCGGTGCGCAGCCGGCTCCAGCTGGCCAAGGTCTACGTGGCGCGGAGCGACCATGCGACGGCCCGCCACCTGCTCCGCGAGATCGACGACGTCCTCGGCCACCGGCCCGATCTCGGCGACCCTGGTCGACGAGGTAGGCGACTTCCGCGAGCTCCTCGCAGCCGGCGCCGGGGCCCCTGCCGCCGGGGGGCCGCCGCTCACGCCCGCCGAGCTGCGGCTGCTGCCCTACCTCCAGACCCACCTGACGATCGCCGAGATCGGGGAGCGGCTGTTCGTCTCACGCAACACCGTGAGCTCGGAAGTCGCCTCGATCTACCGCAAGCTCGGGGTCTCCTCACGCAACGACGCCGTGGAGCAGGCAACCGTGATCGGGCTCCTCGGCGGATAGGTAGCAGGCGGTCAGCCGGAGGACTCCTGCTCGAGCGCGTCGGTGTCGTAGCCGAGCGCCATCGCCAGCCGGGGAGCGGCCGCCACCACGCGCGCCGCACCTATCACCGGAAGGACGCCGACCAGCACGTCGACCACCTCGGCCGCGCTCGCGCCGGCATCGACGGCCGCATCGGCGGCGGCACCGTAGGAGGGAACCTCACCCCCGACCGCGACCAGCGCGGCGAGCCGGACCAGGGCCAGGGTCCGTGTGTCCAGCACGGGCTCGAGCCACGCGACGTCGGCGGCGTGGGCGGGATCCTCTGACCAGTCCGTCTGGTTGATGGCCAGGCGGTGGAGTCGATCGACATAGTGCACTCCGGACCGTCCTTCCGGCTCGATCTGAGTCTGACCGCGACCACCCCACGTCGCCGTCGCAGCATGTCGGCCGACGGGTGTGGAAGAGAATCGCGCGTGCAACAGCCATTCACCCCCACGGGCCCGGGCAACGCATCATGCAGATCTGGTGAAACCCCTGCGCCCACGAGTCTCCCGGCGGACCTTCACGTCTTCTGTGTGACGACCCCGGTCCGCCCGCCTGCGAATGATGGACCCGTCGCGCCGATGTCAGGGGCGGCCGTACACCACCACCCGCTTGTGACTGGGGCCCAGGCATGACCCAACCCACACCGCAACGCCAGACCCGCCCAGGCCGTCGACGCCAGACCGCCTCTCGGTGAATCGACCTTGGCCGTCCTCGGAGGCAGGCATGGGTGGTCCGGGGGCAGCGCCCGCACGAGTAGTCAGCAATCCACAAAGGAGTGATCATGAAACTCATCCCCGTCGCCGTTATGACACTGGCGTTGGCCACACCCCTGGCCGCGTGTAGCGAAGACGAACCTGCCGTGTGCAGCTCGGCCGACAGCCTCAAGGCGTCGGTCGACGACGTGCAGGACATCGACGTGTCCTCCTCGACCGCGTTGAGCGACCTGGAGAGCGGACTCACGGCCATCGGGTCCGATCTGTCCGACGTCAAGGCGGACGCGAAGGCCGAGTTCTCCACCCAGGTCGACGCCGTGCAGACCAGCTACGACGCGCTCACTGCCAGCGTCGACTCGGCCAAGGCGAGCGCTTCTGCCGCCACGCTGACGGCGGCCAGGACTGCGCTGTCCACCTTCAACACCGACGTTCAGACCCTCGTGACTGACGTCAAGGAAACCTGCTGACCGGACCGGATTCGCTGCCGGCTACGGTCATCCGCCGGTGACGACCACAAACGAGCCCCCCGGGCGGATGCCGCTCCTCCAAGGCGACCTCGGGAGCTTCACCCACCCTGTGTGATTCGCTGGTCGCGATCACCTGCCATGGTCGTCGGCGGGACCGATCGGGCCCTTTCGCGAAGAACCAAGGAGCGGACGATGCCGGAGAACGAGAACCCCGCAGCGCCGGAAGGCGACGTGGTCGCAGGTGTGACGGACGGGGCGTACACCCTCCTCGTCGCTGACTTCGCGGACACGGAGTCGGCGTGGCAGGCCTACGAGAAGCTGAAGTCCGTCGAGGACGGACGCACCGTGGACATCGAGGGTGTCGTGGTGGTGAAGAGAGGCGAAGACGGCAAGGTCGAGGTGCAGAAGGCCACCGACCACAGCACGCGATCCGGGCTCCGGTGGGGCGTTGTCGGCGGTATCGCGCTCGGCGTCATCTTCCCGCCCTCGATCCTGGGTAGTGCCGCAGCCGTCGGGGCCGGCGGGGCTGCCGTAGGCAAGCTGCGGGAGCGGCACCATCGCAAGGAGCTCGCCACCGAGCTGGAGGACTCCATCGCCGTCGGACATTCGGGCATCGTGGCCCTGGTCTCCGATCCCGGCGAGGTGAAGATCCAGGAGGCCCTTGCCGAGGCGGAGGCCATCGTCCAGAGCGCGGTCGACGACGTGGTCGCGGACGACATCAAGGCTGCCGCCAAGGATGCTCCCGAGAATGAGAAGTGACCGCGCGCAAGACCTCGTGCAACACCGCCCGACGAGGCTGACGGGGTTCAGCCTCGTCGGGCGGGCCCGACGTGCCTACTCCTCTGTCATCGACTCCAGGGCGACGGTGATCGCCAGCACGAGTCCGACGTCCTCGCCCTGTTCGACCTCGACGCCGTAGGTGTCCCGGACCCGGAACCAGCGCTTCGAGATCTGGGCGACCCGATCTCCGTCACGCTCGATCTCGTACTCGTGGTCGACGACGTTGCCCTGCACCTTCAGGTCGGCTCCCTGGTCGAGGTCGATCGCGAACCGGTCCCGGATGCCCACGAGTGCCTTGTGGACGGTCGCCAGCGAGCGTCCGTCCCGCTCGATCGCGATCTTGTCGCGGACGCTGAGCTTGCGCTCCTGGATGCTGGCCACCTCCTGGCCGGAGGGATCCTCGAGCTTGAAGGTGCTGCGCGCCCGGAGCGCCTTGCCGTTGACGCGGTAGGCGCGGTTGCCCTGGTCGTCCTCGATCCAGTAGTCGTCGCCGATCGAGAGCAGCTTCTCCCTCATCTGGAACCGCCGCACGTTGTCGTCGTCGTCGTCGTTCCCCGGTTGCGCAAGATGCCCATGGTCTGTCCCTTCCGTGACTGGTCGTCCCGGCAGCGTAGGTCTCGCCCACCGCGTCGGTCTTCACGCATGTTGTGTGAGGACGCGCAGTCGGGCGGACGACCAGACTCTCGGCCATGGCCCCTTGGATCGCAGCTGCCCTGTACCTGATCGACCTTGCGTTGAAGATCGTCGCGTTGGGCGTGGTGCCCAAGAACCGGCGGCCGTCCAGTGGCATGGCCTGGCTGTTGTTGATCCTGGTGCTCCCGGTCTTCGGGTGGGTGATCTTCCTCGTCCTGGGGCGGACCAAGCTCGGGCGCCGACGCAACGAGCAGCAGGCCGAGGTCAACGCGCTCGTGGCGGAGCGGACTGCGCACGTGCCCACGCTCGAGGACGACTTCCCCGGACCCGCGTACGTGCGGTCGGTGGCGACCCTGAACCGCAACCTGGGAGCACAGCCGGTGATGCCCGGCAACCGGATCGACCTGTTCCCGGTGTACGCCGAGTCCATCGCGGCGATGACCGCCGAGATCGACAAGGCCTCCACCTGGGTGCACGTCGAGTTCTACATCACTGCGTGGGACGACGTGACCGGCCCGTTCTACGAGGCGCTGGTGCGGGCGGTCGACCGCGGGGTGACGGTCCGTCTGCTGTTCGACCACCTCGGGTCCAAGAGCATCCCCGGCTACAAGGAGTTCACCGCCCGGCTGGACGCGTCCGGGATCGAGTGGCACCCGATGCTGCCGATCGCGCCGTTCAAGCGCCGGCCGGACCTGCGCAACCACCGCAAGATCCTGGTGATCGACGGGATGGTCGCGTTCGCCGGTTCGCAGAACCTGATCGAGCCCGGCTACAACAAGCCCGCGAACCACAAGCTCGGCCGGGAGTGGGTCGAGCTGGTGGCCCGCGTCGAAGGTCCGACGGTGAGCGCCCTCAACCTGCTCTTCTGCACCGACTGGTACAGCGAGACAGAGGTCAAGCTGACCGACGAGCTCGGCACGGTACCGGCCCCGGCCGGCGAGATCGAGGGGCAGGTCATCCCCAGCGGGCCCGGCTTCTCGACCGAGAACAACCTGCGCGCGTTCACGCTGCTGCTCTACTCGGCACAGCACCGGCTGTCGATCACCAGTCCCTACTTCGTGCCCGACGAGTCCCTGCTGTACGCCATCACCACCGCAGCGCAGCGCGGCGTCGAGGTCGAGCTGTTCGTGAGCGAGGCCGGAGACCAGTTCATGGTCTACCACGCCCAGTGCTCCTACTACGAGGCCCTGCTGCGCGCGGGAGTGCGGATCTACATGTACCCGGCGCCGGCGATCCTGCACTCGAAGTTCTTCAGCGTCGACGACGACGTCGCGGTGCTGGGATCGAGCAACATGGACATGCGCTCCTTCGGGCTGAACTACGAGGTCTCGCTGATGCTTCTCGGACCCGAGGTCGTCGCCGAGATGCGCAAGGTCGAGGACCACTACCGGTCGATCTCCAAGGAGCTGCTCCTCGAGGACTGGCTGACACGCTCCCGCGGTGCGGCGTACTGGGACAACGTGATGAGGCTGACCGCGGCGCTGCAGTAGCGCTCACCGTACGGACCAGGCCAGTCGAGCATCCGCTTCGAGGTCGGCTGGGCGCCGTACGCCCCGCCACCATGGTGCCGCGCGAGTGCATCGAGCGCGAGTGCATCGGGCTCGAACCCACAGCCCTTGCCTTCCAGGCGCCAAAGGCCGCCAAAGGCCGCCAAGTCACCGTCGCCTGGGCGATCAACCCGACACTATCTGGCACGTATCTGGCACGAAAATGGCCAGAAGCAGCCTCTGATCGGCGTTTGCGCAGGTCAGAGGCTGCTTCAGCTGGCGGTGGCGGAGGGATTTGAACCCTCGGTGGGCTTGCACCCACAAACGCTTTCGAGGCGTTCTCCTTAGGCCGCTCGGACACGCCACCGCGGGGAAGGTTACCGGAGCGGCTGCGGCCCCGAGAAATCGCCCGAGGTCACGAGTCGTGTGCCTGAGGCCGTCGCGGGTGACGGCCTCAGGCACACGACTGGCTCAGGAAACGGGTGGTGCCCAGCGCGGGTCGCGGCCGGTGGCGCCGACGAGACGGTCGAGCGCGGGAGCGTCGTCGGGTACGGCGACGGGAGGGCCGTAGAGCCCGCCGTCACCGCCGCCTTCGGCGGGTGGCTCGAACGACTGGACGAACCCCAGGCACGCCAGCGCCGCCTCCTCGCCGGGCTCGTAGGGCTGGTCCGTGGCGCGCGCCAGGTCCCAGCCGTGCACGACGACCTCGTCCAGGGCGACGAGGGCGGCGACGTCACCCGGCAGGTCGACGGGTCCCGCCTGGGTCATCCCGTCGTACGCCGCCGGGTCGCGCCAGGCCTCGCCCAGCTCCTTGAGCGAGCCGACGATCCGGTCGCGCCAGCCCGCCTCGAGCCGGGACGAGTCGGCGGAGGGCGCGCCGTCGCCCTCGAGCCGCTCCTTGCGGGCGGCGGCGCGTGAACGCGATCGTGAGGCCGCCGATGTGGTCGACCAGATCGCCCACGGTGTACGCCGGGCAGGGGGTCGGGTCGCCGAGCTGGTCGTCACGCACGCCGGCGACGACCCCGGCGAGGGCGTGGGTGGCAGGTCCGAATTCGAGGGTGTCCATGCACGCTGCGACCGGGCCGCACGCCAGAACTCATCGGCCCGGGCGTGTCCGCGTCAGGGAGTCAGCGCGACCGGGGCTCCAGCCGGACCAGCTGGGTCACGTGCCCCGGCTCGAGCTCGTCGAGCGTGCGTACGCCGAGCAGCCGCATGGTCCGCTCGATCTGGCCGCGCAGGATCTCGATCGTCCGGTCGACGCCCTCGCGGCCACCGGCCATCAGCCCGTACAGGTAGGCCCGCCCGACCAACGTGAACCGCGCGCCGTGCGCGATCGCGGCGACGATGTCCTGGCCCGACATGATCCCGGTGTCCACATGCACCTCGACCCCGCTGCCGACCGCCTTGACCACGTCGGGCAGCAGGTGGAACGGGATCGGAGCGCGGTCGAGCTGCCGGCCGCCGTGGTTGGACAGCAGGATCGCGTCCACCCCCGCGTCGGCCAGCCGCAGCGAGTCCTCGACGGTCTGCACGCCCTTGACCACGACCTTGCCCGGCCACTGGTCGCGGATCCACGCGAGGTCGTCGTAGGTCACCGTCGGGTCGAACATCGTGTCCAGCAGCTCGGCGACCGTGCCCGACCACGCATCCAGCGACGCGAAGGCGAGCGGCTCGGTGGTCAGGAAGTTGAACCACCACGCCGGCCTGGGGATCGCGTTCGCCACGGTCCGCGGGCTCAGGGTCGGCGGGATCGTCATCCCGTTGCGTACGTCGCGCAGCCGGGCGCCGGCCACAGGGACGTCGACGGTGACCAGCAGCGTGTCGTAGCCGGCCTTCGCCGCCCGGTCGACCAGCGCCATCGAGCGGTCGCGGTCCTTCCACATGTAGAGCTGGAACCAGTTGCGTCCACCCGGGTTGGCCGCAGCGACGTCCTCGATCGAGGTGGTGCCCATCGTCGACAGGGAGAACGGGATGCCCGCCTCGCCGGCCGCCGTGGCGCCCGCGATCTCGCCCTCGGCCTGCATCATCCGGGTGAACCCGGTCGGCGCGATCCCGAACGGGAGCGCCACCTGCTTGCCGAGCACCTCGCGCGAGGTGTCGACGTCCGAGACGTCGCGCAGGATCGCGGGGTGGAACTCCACGTCCGCGAACGCCTGCCGCGCACGGGCCAGCGAGACCTCGCCGTCGGCGGCCCCGTCGGTGTAGTCGAACGCGGGCCTGGGAGTGCGCCGCTTGGCGATCCGCCGCAGGTCCTCGATCGTCAGCGCGCCGGCCAGCCGACGGTCACGAGGCGACCACACGGGTCGCTTGAACTTGAGCAGGGGCGCCAGGTCGTGGCGCTTCGGCAGCTGCCGCTTCACGGGTCCACTCCATCACGTCTCGGGTCAGGTCTGCTGGCGAGCCGCTCCTCGGCGGTCGCCCAGTCCAGATCATCGCGCGGCTCGAACCGGCGTACCTCCTGCGTACGCCGCACCAGCGCGCGCATCGCCGCCAGGTCGGGGAGGTCGGCCCCGAGCGCCCGCGCCTGCACCAGCACGTTGCCGAGCGCCGACGCCTCGGTGGGGCCGGCCAGCACGGGCAGACCGCACGCGTCGGCGGTCAGCTGCGACAACAGCTCGTTGCGGGAGCCACCGCCGACAACGTGCACGACCGACACCTCGCGGCCCGCGAGCTCGGCCGCCTCGCGCACGTGCCGCCGGTACGCCAGGGCCAGGCTGTCGAGGATGCAGCGCGCCACCTCGACCGGCGACTCCGGCACCGGTTCGCCGGCGGCGGCAGCCAGGGCGGCGATCCGCGCGGGCATGTCGCCGGGCGGCAGCAGGCTCGCGTCGTTGATGTCGACGACTGTCCGCAGCGGCTCGGCCTCGGCGACGTCGGCCAGCAGCTGCGGCAGCTCGACGGCCCAGACGCGCAGCGACTCCGAGAGCACCCACAGGCCCATCACGTTCTTCAGGAACCTGACGGTGCCGTCGACGCCGCCCTCGTTGGTGAAGTCGGCCAACCGCGCCGCTTCGGTCAGCACGGGCTCGTCGAGCTCGAGTCCGACCAGCGACCACGTGCCCGACGAGACGTACGCCGACGGCTCGTCGCCGCTGGGCACAGCCACCACCGCGGAGGCGGTGTCGTGGGACCCGACCGCGACCACGGGCACGTCGGCATCGAGGCCGACAGCGCCCGCGACGTCCGGCAGCAGCGTGCCGATCACCGTCCCGGCGGACCGCAGCGGCGGCAGGATGCCCGGCGGCACCCCGATCCGTTCGGCGAGGTCGGTGGCCCACTCCCCCGACCGCACGTCGTACAGCCCGGTGGTCGAGGCGTTCGTGCGCTCCGCACCCGCCGACCCGGTGAGCCAGAAGCCCAGCAGGTCGGGGAGGAGCAGCATCGTGGAGGCCTGCTCGAGCGCGGGCGTCCCGGCCGCCGACACGAGCTGGTAGATCGTGTTGAACGGCAGCTGCTGCACGCCGGTGCGCTCGTAGAGCTCGCGCGCGTCGACCTTGTTCAGCACCTGCGCCGCGACGCCGTCGGTGCGCGAGTCGCGGTAGGCGAACGGGTTGCCGAGCAGCTCGCTGTCGGCATCGAGCAGGCCGTAGTCGATCGCCCACGAGTCGATGCCGATCCCGTGGACCGGTCCGCCCTCCGCCGCCAGCCGCAGCCCGGCGAGCAGCTCACGGTGCAGCCCGAGGACGTCCCAGTGGAGAGACCCGCCGACGTCGACCGGCCCGTTCGGGAACCGGTGCACCTCCTCGAGGGCAAGGGTGTCCGGCCCGACCTCGGCCACCATCACCCGCCCCGAGGTGGCACCGAGGTCGACCGCAACGACCCGGACCGACTTGCTCATCGCAGGAAGGCCGCCGCCACGCCAGCGTCGACCGGCACGTGCAGCCCGGTGGTGTGCGACAGGTCGGCGCTGCAGAGCACGAAGACGGCGTTGGCGACGTTCTCGGGCAGCACCTCGCGCTTGAGCAGGGTCCGCTGGGCGTAGAACTCGCCGAGGTTCTCCTCCTCGACGCCGTAGACGGCGGCCCGGTTGGCGCCCCAGCCGCCGGCGAAGATCCCGGAGCCGCGGACGACGCCGTCGGGGTTGATCCCGTTGACCTTCACGCCGTGCTCGCCGAGCTCGGCCGCGAGCAGCCGCACCTGGTGGGCCTGGTCGGCCTTGGTCGCGGAGTAGGCGATGTTGTTGGGCCCGGCGAAGATCGAGTTCTTGCTGGAGATGTAGACGATGTCGCCGCCCATCTGCTGCTCGACCATCACCTTCGCGGTGGCCTTCGAGACCAGGAACGAGCCCTTCGCCATCACGTTGTGCTGGAGGTCCCAGTCGGCGGCGGTGGTCTCCATCAGCGACTTCGACAGCGACAGGCCCGCGTTGTTGACCACGAGGTCGAGCCCGCCGAACGCGAGCACCGCCGCGTCGACCATCGCCTGCACGGCGTCCTCGTCGGACACGTCGGCGGCGACGCCGATCGCGACGTCGCTGCCGCCGATCTCGGCCGCGGCCTCCTGCGCCTTCTCCAGCGACAGGTCGGCGATGACGACGCAGGCCCCCTCGGCCGCGAGCCGCTGAGCGGTGGCCTTGCCGATGCCACCTGCCGCGCCGGTCACGAGGGCGATCCGGGTCGCGAGCGGCTTGGGCTTCGGCATCCGCTGGAGCTTGGCCTCCTCCAGCGCCCAGTACTCGATCCGGAACTTCTCCGACTCGTCGATCGGCTGGTACGTCGACAGGCTCTCGGCGCCGCGCATCACGTTGATCGCGTTGACGTAGAACTCGCCCGCCACGCGGGCGGTCTGCTTGTCCTTGCCGAAGCTGAACATCCCGACGCCCGGCACCAGCACGATGAGCGGGTCGGCGCCCCGGATGGCCGGGGAGTCATCGGTCGCGTGCCGGTCGTAGTACGCCTGGTAGTCGTCGCGGTACGCCGCGTGCAGCTCCTTGAGCCGCTCGATCGACTCCTCGACCGAGGCCGTCGCCGGCAGGTCGAGCACCAACGGCTTGACCTTGGTGCGCAGGAAGTGGTCGGGGCAGGACGTGCCGAGCCCGGCCAGCCGCGGGTGCTCCGAGGCCGCCAGGAAGTCGAGGACCACCTCGGAGTCGGTGACGTGGCCGACCATCGGCCGGTCGGTCGAGGCCAGGCCACGGATGGTCGGCGCGAGCGCTGCCGCCTTGGCGCGCCGCTCGGCCTCGGGCAGTGCGGCGTACCCCTCGAGGGCGGTGCCGAAGGGCTCCGCCTTGCCGTGCTCGGCGATGTACGCCGCGGCGGTGTCGATGATCCACAGCGATCCGGCCTCGGCCTCGTCGCTGGTTTCGCCCCACGCGGTGATGCCGTGGCCGCCGAGGATGCAGCCGACCGCCTGCGGGTGCTGCTCCTTGATCGCGGCGATGTCGAGCCCGAGCTGGAAACCGGGCCGGCGCCACGGCACCCACACGACCTTCTCGCCGAAGATCTCCTTGGTGAGCGCCTCGCCGTCGGCCGCGGTGGCGATCGCGATCCCGGAGTCGGGGTGCAGGTGGTCGACGTGCGCGGCGTCCACGAGCCCGTGCATCGCGGTGTCGATCGACGGCGCCGCACCACCCTTGCCGTGCAGGCAGTAGTCGAACGCGGCGACCATCTCGTCCTCGCGCTCGACGCCCGGGTAGACGTCCACCAGCGCGCGCATCCGGTCCAGCCGGAGCACCGCCAGGCCGGACTCGGTCAGCGTCCCGAGGTCACCTCCCGAGCCCTTCACCCACAACAGCTCCACCGGCTCGCCGGTCACCGGGTCGGTGTCGGTGCCCTTCGCGGAGGTGTTGCCCCCGGCGTAGTTGGTGTTCTTCGGGTCGGCTCCCAGTCGGTTCGAGCGGGAGACCAGCTCGGTCACGGTCCCGGGAGTCGGGCTAGCGGTGCTCATCAGCGGTGTCAGCTCCATCCTGCTTGCGTCCCGCCCACGCGGTCCGCCTCGATCTGTTCCTGGTACCCGCTCTCGGCGTAGGCCTGCATCGGGTTCTCCGGCAGGCCGCGCTCACCTCGCCACGCTGCGAGGTCGGGTCGTACGTCGGTGTAGAAGGCGTCCATGAAGATCTCGTTGGCCGCCAGCACGTCGCCGGACTCCTGTGCCTCGGTCAGCGACGCGCGATCGACGAGCAGCGCGCGGGCCGTCATCTCCTGGACGTTGAGCACCGACCTGATCTGGCCGGGGATCTTCTTCTCGATGTTGTGGCACTGGTCGAGCATGTAGGCCACGTCGCTGTCGGGCCCGAAGCCGCCGCCGCGCACGCACTCGAAGAGGATGCGGAACAGCTGGAACGGGTCGGCCGCACCCACGATCAGGTCGTCGTCGGCGTAGAAGCGGCTGTTGAAGTCGAACGAGCCGAGCTTTCCGAGCCTCAGCAGCTGGGCGACGATGAACTCGATGTTGGTGCCGGGCGCGTGGTGGCCGGTGTCGAGGCAGACCACGGCGCGGTCGCCGAGGGCCGCCACCTGCGTGTACGCCGTACCCCAGTCCGGCACGTCGGTGTGGTAGAACGCCGGCTCGAAGAACTTGTACTCCAGCACCAGCCGCTGGTCCTCGGAGAGGCGTTCGTAGATCGTCGCCAGCGACTCCGCGAGCCGGTCCTGGCGCCCGCGCATGTCGCCCTGGCCGGGGTAGTTGCTGCCCTCGGCCAGCCAGATCTTGAGGTCGCGCGACCCGGTGGCGTTCATGACGTCGATGCACTCGAAGTGGTGGTCGACCGCCTTCTGCCGGATCTTCGGGTCGGTGTGGGTGAGGGCGCCGAGCTTGTAGTCGTCGTCCTGGAACGTGTTGGAGTTGATCGTCCCGAGGCGGATGCCGAGGTCCTCGGCGTACCCGCGCAGCGCGGCGTAGTCGTCGACGAGGTCCCACGGGATGTGCAGCGCCACCGACGGGGCGAGCCCGGTGAACCGGTGCACGGCGGCCGCGTCCGCGATCTTCTCCTCGACCGTGCGCGGGGTGCCCGGGCTGCCGAAGACCTTGAAGCGGGTCCCGGAGTTGCCGTACGCCCACGAGGGCACCTCGATGGCCTGGCCCTCGAGGAGCGGGGCGATCTGGCTGAACGTGGTCATGGTGCGGTCCTTCCCAGCTGGTCCTCCAGGTGGAAGACCTCGTCGAGGACGAGGAAGCCCTCGTCCGGGCCGAGACCGTCGAGCTCCTCGAAGAACTCGGCCATCTCGGCCTGCCACCGGGCGTTGACCTCGGTGGCCTGCATGCCTGCCTGCGCGGCGGTCAGGTCGGGAGTCTCGAAGTACCCGATGAGCAGTCCGTCGTCGCGCAGGAACAGCGAGTAGTTGTGCCACCCCGTCTCGTGGAGCGCCCGGAGCATGTCGGGCCAGACCGCGGCATGGCGCTCGCGGTACTCCGCCATCCGGTCGCGCCGGACCTGGAGCTGGAAGCAGACGCGTTGCATCGACCGAGCCTCCTCGTCACTGGACTGAACGGTGAACGGTGATCGGTGGGTGGTGCTGCCGGCCGGCCCGAGGGCTGGCGCCGGACCGGCCGGCAGCGTGCGGACGTCTCGACTCAGAAGTCGAAGTCGCCGATGTTCTCCTTGGTGAACACGAACGGGTCGCCGAGGAGCACCGATCCGTCGTCCTCGACGGTGTACTCGCCCAGGTCGCCGGCCTCGAAGGTGTCGCCGGGCTCGCCCGAGATCTCGTCGGTGGCCAGGGCGTTGGCGGCGTACGCCGCGAGGTAGCCCAGGTCGCCCGGGTTCCAGAGCGCGAAGGCCTGGACGGTGCCGTCCTCGACGAACTCGCGCATCTGGTTCGGCGTGCCGAGGCCGGTCAGCATGACCTTGCCCTTCTTGTCCGAGTCGGACAGGTAGCGGGCGGCCGCGGCGATGCCGACCGTGGTCGGCGAGATGATGCCCTTGAGGTTCGGGTGCGAGGACAGCAGCGCCTCGGTCTGGTCGAACGACTTCTGGTCGTCGTCGTCTCCGTAGACCGTGTCGACGAGCTCGATGTCCGCGTAGTCCGGGTTCGAGGAGAGCTCCTCCTCCATCATGTCGATCCAGGCGTTCTGGTTGGTGGCGTTGGCCGCCGCCGACAGGATCGCGATCTCGCCGGAGCCGCCGATCTGCTCCGAGATCATCTCGAGCTGCACCGACGCGATGCCCTCGGCCGTCGCCTGGTTGATGAACAGGTCGCGGCACTCGGGGTCGGTGTCGGAGTCGAACGTGACGACCTTGGTGCCGGCGTCGCGCGCCTCGTCGAGGGCGTCACAGATCGCGGTCGGGTCGTTGGCCGACACGATCAGGGCGCCCACGCCCTGCTGGGCCGCGGTGTTGATGAACGGGACCTGCGCGTCGGGCGACGCGGCGTCCGGTCCGACCTCCTCGACGGACGCGCCGATCTCGTCGGCGGCCTTCTCGGCACCGGCGGTGCTGGTGTCGAAGTACGGGTTGCCGAGGTTCTTGGGCAGCATCGTGATCGCGACGTCGCCGCCACCGCCACCGCCGCTGTCGTCGCCGCCCTCGGCGTCGTCCCCGCCGCACGCGGCCAGGCCCAAGCCGGCCACCAGGGTCAGCGCGGCCAGCCCGGCCAAGCGCTTCTGCAACTTCATGGTGTTCACCTTTCGTCGGTGCTGGTGCGGGCCGCCGTACCTCGGCGCCTGCGTGGGACCAGGCCGGAGAGCCGGTCCCCTCCTCCACCCGAGACCAGGGCCGAGACCCGGGCGAGGAAGCTGGTGGAGATCACCGAGAGCACGAGGAGTGACCCGATGACGATGTTGATGACGTTGACCGTGTAGTTCTCCAGCCGCATCGCGCTGGAGATGACCCCGATCAGCAGGACGCCCGCGATCACGCCGTGCAGCGCGCCGCGACCACCGAAGATGGAGACCCCGCCGAGCAGCACGGCCGCGATCACCTGCAGCTCGAGCCCGGTCGCGTTGTCGCCGCGGGCGCTGCCGAATCGCAGCGTGTAGTAGATGCCGGCGAACGCCGAGATCGCGCCGGCCAGGACGAACAGCCAGAACTTGGTCCGCGCCACGTTGACGCCGGAGAAGTGCGCGGCCTCGGAGTTCAGGCCGATCTCGAAGATGCCGCGCCCGAACGACGAGAAGTGGAGCAGCAGCGCGAAGACGATCGCCAGCACCACGAACGGGATCAGGACCACCGGGTAGCTGGACTCGTCGACGATCCGGTCCTTGGCGAGGTCGGTCCACTTCTCCGGGAAGTCGGTGACCGCCTTGGTGCCGAGGAGACCGACCGCGATGCCGCGGTAGAGCGCGAGGGTGCCGATGGTGACCGCGAGCGACGGCAGGCCGACGTACGCGACGAGGAAGCCGTTGAAGGCGCCGCAGACGGCGCCGACCACGATGGCGACCGCGGCCGCCGCCGGGATCGACATGCCGGCGTCCTGGTGGAGCATCCCGACCAGCACGCTGCTCAGCCCGACGACGCTCGCCACCGACAGGTCGATCTCGCCGGTGATGATCACCAGCGTCATCGGCAGCGCGATCAGCAGGATCGGCGCCATGTCGAGGAAGAGGTAGTAGAGCGTCAGCGGGCCGTCGAAGTGCAGGCACGTTGTTGTTGGAGTAGAAGAAGACCGCCAGCAGCAGGGCGATCACCGCGAACTCACGGGTGAGCAGCACCCGGCGCCACAGCGGACGTGAGTACGCCGGGTAGGTGCGGGCCGCCGGCTTCTCCGGGCGGGACAGGACGGAGGTGCTCATGCTGCGTTCCTCATCTCGTCTCGGGCGGCCACGAGCCGGCGTTCCTGACGGAGCGAGAGCACCCGGTCGAGGACGACGGCGGCGATGATCAGCGCGCCGACCACGGCCCGCTGCCAGAAGTCGGAGATGTCGAGGACCGGCAGTGCTCGGTTGATGGTCACCAGGAGGAAGGCGCCGATCGCCGCTCCCCAGACCGTGCCGCTGCCGCCGAAGATCGCGACCCCGCCGATCACGGCGGCGCCGACGGCCTGCAGCTCGAGGCCGTAGCCGGCTCCGGAGCTGACCGTGCCGTAGCGGGCGGTGTAGAGCACGCCCGCCAGTCCGGCCAGCGCACCGCAGAGGACGAACGCGGCGAGCACGCGGCGGCGTACGTTGAGCCCGTAGAGCACGGCGGCCTCGGGGTCGGAGCCGATCGCGTAGAGCTCGCGGCCGCCGCGGTGGCTGTAGAGGTAGTAGCCGACGATCGCCAGCACCACCAGCGCGATGATCGTGAGCACCGGGATGGACAGGATCGACTTGGTGCCGAGGTCGAGGAAGGCGCCGGGCATGTCGGAGGGGTTGATCCGGTCGCTGCCCGCCCAGGTCAGGAAGATGCCGCGGTAGATGTAGAGCGTGCCGAGCGTGATCACCAGCGCCGGCACCTTGCCGAACGCCACCAGGACGCCGTTGACCAGCCCCAGGACGGCCCCCATCGCCATGCCGGCGAGGAAGACCACGACGATCGGGATGCCGGGGTTGTCGGCGAACAGGGTGCCGGTGAGGTACGCCGTCAGCCCGAGGATCGAGCCGACCGACAGGTCGACGTTGCGGGTGATGATCACGACCGTCTGGCCGACCGCGAGCAGCAGCAGGATCGACGGCGTGAGGAGCAGGTTGCGCCAGCCGCTTTCGCTGAAGAGGAAGCTGCCGCTCTTGAGCGTGGTCAGGACGACGACCGCGACCAGCACGGCGGCCACCGCGATCTCGCGGGAGCGCAGGGCGACGCCCAGGGCGCGGCGGGTCGGCGAGATCCGGCTGGGCTCGACGAGGAGGGTGTCGCTCATGCCGTCACCTCCTCGTGGTCGTGGTGGAGCCGCTCGGCGACCTCGGCGGTGTGCGTGACGGACGCGGTCGCGGCGTGCATGACCGTCTCGGGGGTGGCCTCGTCGCGGTCGAGCTCGGCCGTGATCCGGCCCTCGCAGACGACGAGCACGCGGTCGGACATGCCGAGCACCTCGGGGAGCTCGGAGGAGATCATCAAGATGGCCATGCCCTGGCCGGCCAGCTCGGAGAGCAGCCGGTGCACCTCGGCCTTGGTGCCGACGTCGATGCCGCGGGTGGGCTCGTCGATGATCAGCAGCTTCGGCTCGGTGGCCAGCCACTTCGCGAGCACGACCTTCTGCTGGTTGCCGCCGCTCATGGTGGTGGCGTGCATGTCGAGCGCGCTGGTCTTGACCTCGAGCCGGCCGGCCCACGGGGCTGCGGCGCGGTTCTCGTCGCGGTTGGTCAGCAGGCCGGCGTGGGTGAGCCGGCCGCGGATGACGCCGGCGACGTTGCGGGCCACGGAGCCCTCGGTGACCAGGCCCTGCTTGCGGCGGTCCTCGGGCACGAACGCGATCCCGGCGCGGACGGCGGACCGCGGGTCGTGCCGGCGTACGCCGCGGCCGGCGAGGCGGACGGTCCCGGAGTCGTAGCGGTCGACCCCGAAGACGGCGCGGGCGATCTCGCTGCGACCGGCGCCGACCAGACCCGCGAGGCCGACGATCTCGCCGGAGCTGACGCGTGAAGGAGACGTCGTGGAAGGTGCCGGCGCTGGTCAGTCCGTCGACCTCGAGCACCACGTCGCCGACCTCGGCCGGAGTCTTGGGGTACAGGTCGCCGACCTCGCGACCGACCATGCGGGCGACCATCTCGTCGACGGTCGTCTCGGCGACCGCCTCGGTGCCGACGTACTCGCCGTCGCGCATCACCGTGACCGTGTCGCAGAGCGCGAAGACCTCGTCGAAGCGGTGGGAGATGAAGACCAGGGCGCGACCCTCGTCGCGCAGGCTGCGGGCGACCGCGAACAGCCGCTCGACCTCGACGCCGCTCAGGGCTGCGGTCGGCTCGTCCATGATCAGCAGGGCCGCGTCGAGCGAGATGGCCTTCGCGATCTCGATGATCTGCTGGTCGGCGATGGAGAGGCCGCGCGCCGGGCGACGGGGGTCGATCGCGACGCCCAGCCGCTCGAAGAGGCGCTCGGCCTCGGCGTACATCGCCGCCCGGTCGATCCGGCGGGCGCCGCCGAGCGGCTGGCGGCCCATGAAGATGTTCTCGGTGACCGACAGGTCGGGGAACAGCGTCGGCTCCTGGTAGATCACCGCGATGCCGGCCGCCTTGGACTCGGCGGTCGAGCCGAAGTCGACGTCGTCACCCTGGAACCGGAACGTGCCGCCGTCGCGCTGGTGGACGCCCGCCACGATCTTGACCAGCGTGGACTTGCCGGCGCCGTTCTCCCCGACGAGCGCGTGGATCGAGCCGGCGTCGACGGCCAGGCTGCCCGACCGCAGGGCACGCACGGCGCCGAACGACTTGGCGACGTCCGCCAGCTCGAGGACCGGTACGGTCATGGGGTGACTCCCGATTGAAAGGTTTCAATTCGTACGAGACGAAACCGTAGGTGACGGTCGTCACTCTCGTCAACCCCTGCGATTAGACCGTTTCAAATCCGGCGACGGCGCCGAGACCGAACTCAGTCGAGCAGGGCGGCCGCGTCGAGCTGCGGACCTGCAGGGTGAGGGAGTCGCGACGTAGTTCCGCGGCTCGGTCCGTCCCTGGAATCGCTCCAGCAGCATCCGGACCGCCTGCTCGCCCATCTCCTCGCCCTGCTGGTCGACCGAGGTCAGGTCGATCAGCGGTGGGCGGCCAGGTCGGTGTTGTCGTAGCCGACCACCGAGACGTCGCCACGGCTGCGGCCGCTTTCGACGATCGCCGCCAGCACGTCGATGGCGATGTCGTCGTGCCCGGCGAGAGATCGCCGTCGGCGGATCCGGCCTGCCGCAGCAGCTCCCGCGGCGGCTCGGCGGGCACCGTCCTCGCCCGGCCCGATCCGGCTGACGTCGACCAGGTCGTCCAGGCCGGCCTCGGCCATGCAGGCCAGATAGGTCTGCAGTCGGATGGAGTGGGGGGTGCCCGGAGCCGGGGACCGTCACCTCCTCGCGCCTCGGTCAGGTGGGCGATGCGGCGATGGCCGAGCTCGAGCAGGTGGTCCATCGCCGCCCTGGCCCCGGCCACGTCGTCGCCGACCACCGTGTCGTAGGTGTCGGGCGTGGTCGTGCCGACCCAGCATCACGATCGGGACCCGGCGGGCCAGGTTCTCCAGCCAGGCCGGGTCGACCAGCGGCGAGACCGCGACGATGCCGTCGACCAGGCCGTCGGCCAGCGACTCGATGGTGTCGTACTCCGGTCCCTCGGCCGGCGCCAGCACCAGCTGGTACGGCGTTCCGGCCAGAGCCCGCTTGGCGCCCTCGACGATCTGCGTCATGAACCGACCCCTGACGTGGGGATCTCCATGCCCAGCCGGTAGCTCGAGCCGCGCAGCGCCCGGGCGGCCACGCTGGGGCGGTAGCCGAGCGCCGCGATGGCGCGCCTCCACGCGTTCGCGCATGCTGGGGCTCACGCCGTAGGCGTTGCGGATCACCTTCGACACCGCGGCCCGGGACACACCTGCCTCGCGAGCCACGTCGTTGATCGTGACCGATCGCCGTCGCGCTGTTCGACATGGCACGAACTGTAGACCGTTCTCCGTCCGCCGGTCGCAGCACGCGCCACGCGTGGCGGCCAGACCAGAATCTTGAAACGTTTCGATCAGATCCTTGTGCATCGGCCAGTAGATCGGTCTACTGTGATGCCCGTTACATGTCGGAGATCGGTCTACACAATGCCACGCAGACCCCTCTCGACAACGACAAGCGATCGCCCCGGCGGTCCATCCACTGGAGGTTCACATGAGGTTCAGTACCTCACGCCGCGGCGGCTCGTCGCGGTCGCGGTCCTGGCCGCCGGCGCGCTGTCCCTGTCGGCCTGTAGCGCCGGCTCGGCGGCTCGGACGACAGCGAGCTCGGGCAACGAGATCACGTTCCTGACCAACAACGACCCGAACAACCTCATGATCGCCGAGGCGCGTGATCAAGGCGTTCGAGGAGGCCAACCCCGACATCGACCGTCAAGCTCGACTCCCGTCCCGGCGGCGGCCGAGGGCGACAACCTGGTCAAGACCCGGCTGTCGACCGGCGACATGGCCGACGTCTTCGAGTACAACTCCGGGTCGCCTGTTCCAGGCGATCGCGCCCGCAGACGAACCTGACTCCAGTCACCGACGAGCCCTGGGTCGCCGACCTCGACGACACCTTCAAGGAGGTCGTCAGCGCCGACGACAACGTCTACGGCTCCCCGTGGCAGCACCATCGTCGGCGGCGGCGTCTTCTACAACATTCCGCTGTACGAGAAGCTCGGCCTCGAGGTCCCCACGACCTGGGACGAGTTCATGGCCAACAACGAGAAGATCAAGGCCGGCGGGCGTCGCCCCGGTCGAGCAGACCTTCGGCGACACCTGGACCTCGCAGATCTTCGTGCTCGCCGACTACCACAACGTCGAGGCGGCCAACCCGGGCTGGGCGGACGAGTACACGAACAACGAGGCGAAGTTCGCCACGACGCCCGAGGCCGAGGAAGGCTTCGCAGCACCTGCAGGACGTCCAGGAAGCTGGACTCCTGAACGAGGACTACGCGTCCGCCAAGTTCACCGACGGCCTCGACGGCGATCGCCACCGGCAAGGCGGCGCACTACCCCATGCTCACCTTCGGCATCCCCGCCATCGCGACGGCGTCTCACCGGACAAGCGTCGACGACGTCGGCTTCTTCGCCATGCCGGGTGCCGACGCCGCCTCCAACGGCGCCACCCTCTGGATGCCCGTCGGGTCTGTACATCCCGAACGACCGCCGAGGGTGACGAAGCTCGAGTCCGCCAAGAAGTTCCAGGCGTTCGTCGCCTCGCCCGAGGGCTGCGAGGCGCAGGCCAGTGCCGCTCCCGTCGGCGGGCCGTTCGCGGTCACGACCTGCGAGCTGCCCGCCGACGTCGCCACCGCGGTCGAGGACCTCGCCGCCTACGTCGACGCAGGGAACGTGACCCCTGCCCTGGAGTTCCTCTCCCCGATCAAGGGCCCTGCCCTCGAGCAGATCACCGTCGAGGTCGGCTCCGGCATCCGCGCCGCCGAGGACGGCGCGGCGCTCTACGACCAGGACGTCGAGAAGCAGGCCCAGCAGCTCGGTCTCGAGGGCTGGTAACCACACCGGTGATCGTCCCGGGCCCGCCCCACGCGGGCCCGGGACGACCCGGAGGAGAAGGCACAGACGATGGCACGACACGACTCCAGATCCGACCAGCCGCGCGCCGCGACGCCGCCCGCCGCGCGCGACCAGCCACGGCAAGCGCGCCGCAGCGAGCGCAAGAGCACCTACCCGCTACTGGTTCTTCGCTCCCCGGCGGACTCATCTTCACCGTCCTTCTTCCTCGTGCCGATCGGTCATCGCGTTCTACTTCAGCCTCACCCGGTGGACGCTGTTCGACCAGGAGTTCATCGGCCTCGACAACTTCCGGCAGTTCTTCGCCGAGCCGGCGCTCGTCTCGGGCCTGACGCACACCCTCATCTACGCCGTGCGTGACCTCCGGGCTCGAAGGTCGTGCTCGGCATGCTGCTCGCGGTGCTGCTCACCGCACCGATCATCGCCCGCGGCTTCCTGCGCTCCGTCGTCTTCTTCCCGGTGCTGGTCAGCGCGGTCGGCGTCGGCCTCACCTTCCAGGTGCTGATGCACCCGACCGAGGGCGCGATCAACCAGGCGCTCGCCGTCGTCGGCATCGCCGGACCCGGCTGGCTCGTGGACCCGCAGTGGGCGCTGCTCTCGGTCGCGCTCGTCGACGTCTGGAAGGGCGTCGGGCTGGCCACCGTCATCTACATCGCCGGCATCCTGGCGATCCCGCACGGAGTACTACGAGGCCGCCAACGTCGACGGCGCGACGCTCGTGGAAGCGTTTCCGGCAACATCACCCTGCCGCTGGCGAAGCCGGCGACCGTCGTCCGTCATCATCCTGTCGCTCATCGGCGGGCTGCGGTCCTTCGACCTCATCTGGACCATGACCCAGGGCGGTCCCGGGTTCACCTCCGACGTCCTCGCGTCGGTCATCTACAAGCAGTACCAGGCCGGCTTCTACGGGCTCTCGACCGCCGGCAACGTCGTCCTCTTCCTCCTCGTCGCCGTGATCGTGCTCCCGCTGTTCTGGTACCTCAACCGGAAGGAGGTGACGAGCTCATGACGGCCAGCCAAGCCCAACTACTCGCTGAGCGTCGTCGCCATCGTGCTCTTCGCGCGTCGTCTTCCTCGTCCCGTTCGCCTTCATCCTCCTCACCGCGGTCAAGACCCAGCAGGAGGCGGCGCTCCTTGACTTCTCGCTGGCCGACCGAGTGGCAGTTCGTCGCAGAACCTGCAGGACGTGGTCGCAGGCCCGCGACTACATCTTGATCGTCGCCTTCATCAACAGCACGATCCTCACCGTCGTGCAGCGTCACCGTCGTGGTGGTCCTCGCCGCGATGGCCGCCTTCGTGATGCAGCGGCGCAAGAGCCGGTGGACCACGGTGCTCAACCTGCGTCGATCCTCTCCGGCCTGATCATCCCGCCGGCCGTCGTGCCCACGATCTGGGTCCTGCAGAAGCTCGAGCTCTTCAAGACCATGCCCGGCCTGATCCTGGTCGAGATCGCCTTCGGCGCTGGCCTTCTGCGTGCTGCTCTTCCAGGCCTTCATCGCCACCATCCCCAAGGAGCTGGACGAGGCCGCGATCATCGACGGCGCCGGTCCGCTCGGCCTGTTCTTCCGGGTCGTGCTTCCCGCTGCTGCAGGCCGATCATCGTCACGATCGTCGTCGTCCAGTCGGTCTTCGTCTGGAACGACTTCCCAGAACCCGCTGTACTTCCTGCCGGGGGACGAGAACGCCACCGTCCAGCTGACGCTCTTCAACTTCCACAGCCAGTACAACAGCTCGTTCAACCTGCTCTTCATCGACATCCTGCTCATCACGATCCCGCCGCTGATCATGTTCATCTTCTTCCAGCGCCAGATCGTCTCCGGCATGACCGCCGGCTCCGTCAAGGGCTGACCCGCCGACCCACTCCGCTCCTCCGAAAGGCGCACCATGTCCCACGACCTGGACCGCGTCCGATGATCACGCCCAGTCGTCGAGCTGGGCACCGCGCCGATCTTCCGCAAGGAGGTCGAGCTCGACCCCGGCCACGGCGCCGTCACGTCCGCCACGCTCGCACATCAGCAGCCTCGGCGTCTACGAGGCGTTCCTCAACGGGCGACCCGGTCGGCGACGACGTCCTCAGCCCCGGCTGGACGTCCTACGAGTGGCGGCTGCGCTACCGCTCCTACGACGTCACCGACGCTGCTCGAGGACACCACCGTGCTGGCCGTCTCGGTCGGCAACGGGTGGTACCGAGGTCGCCTCGGGTTCGTCGGGTGCTCGCGCGATCTACGGCGAGCGAGCTCGGCCTGATCGCCCAGCTCGAGATCGACTTCGCCGACGGCCACCGCCAGGTCGTCGCGACCGACGACTCCTGGCGCGCGGGCGGAGCGGACGTCCTCGCAGACGACCTCTACGACGGCCAGACCATCGACGCCGGACGACGATCCGACGCCTGGCTCCGGCCGGTCGGCAGGCCGCGGACCGGCCGGGCGGACCATGGCATCCTTCACGCCGGTCGCGGCCCTGGACTTCGACCTCAGCCACGCTGCAGCCGTACGTCGGGCCTCCCATCAGCCGCCAGGACGTCGCTCAGCCCGACCCGGATCTGGACCTCGCCGTCGGGACGCACGCTGGTCGACTTCGGGCAGAACCTCGTCGGCTGGCTCCGGTTCACGGTGCGCGGCCCGCGCGGCAGCGAGATCCGGATCCGGCACGCGGAGGTGCTCGAGGACGACGAGCTCGGCACCCGCCCGCTGCGCGACGCCCAGGCCACCGACCGGTTCATCCTCAGCGGCGGGCGAGGACTTCTTCGAGCCCACCAAGACCTTCCACGGCTTTCGCTATGCGGAGGTCACCGGGTGGCCAGGAGAGCTCGACCGCTCGACCGACCTCGAGGCCGTCGTCGTCCACTCAGACCTGCGCGCGCACCGGATTCTTCGAGTGCTCCGAGCCGGACTGCTCAACCAGCTGCACCGCAATGTCGTGTGGGGCACCAAGGGCAACTTCCTCGACGTGCCCACCGACTGCCCGCAGCGCAACGAACGGCTCGGCTGGACCGGTGACATCGCGGCGTTCGCGCCTTCCGCGGCGTACCTGTTCGACGTCGAGGACCTTCCTCGCCGACTGGCTGCGTCGACCTCGCCGCGGAGCAGCGTCACGCACGACGGCATCGTGCCGTTCGTCGTCCCCGACGTCCTCAAGCACCTGCCCGCGCCCGGGGCGTTCCCCGACCCGGACAGCACCGCGGTCTGGAGCGACGCGGCCGTCTGGGTGCCGTGGACGCTCTACGCAGGCGTACGGCGACCCGGCCGTGCTGGAGCGGCAGTACCCATCGATGGCGGACCACGTACGCCGCGTCGAGACGCTCGCTGTCCCCGGCCGGGCCTGTGGGACACGTCGTTCCAGTTCGGCGACTGGCTCGACCCGGACGCGCTCGCCGCACGAGCCGTGGAACGCCAAGGCCGACACGCGGCGTCGTCGCCACCGCCTGCCTGCTACCGGTCCGCCGTCGATCGTGGCCGAGACGGCGGCGCTCCTCGGCCACACCGACGATGCCGCCGCGTTCCGGCGCGCTCGCCGACCGGACCCGCGCGGCGTTCAACGAGCACTACGTCTCCGACGACGGCACCATCCGGTCCGACTGCACCACCGTCTACACCCTCGCCATCGTCTTCGGCCTCCTCGACGAGGAGACACGAGACCGCGGCGGGCGACCGGCTCGCCGAGCTGGTCGCCAAGAGCGGCCACCACATCTCCACCGGCTTCGCCGGCACCCCGTTCATCACCGACGCGCTCACCGCGACCGGTCACCTCGACGACGCCTACCAGCTCCTCCTCCAGCGTGAGTGCCCGTCCTGGCTCTACCCCGTGACCATGGGCGCCACCACGGTGTGGGAGCGGTGGGACTCGATGCTGCCCGACGGCACCATCAACCCGGGCGAGATGACCAGCTTCAACCACTACGCCCTGGGTGCGGTGGCGGACTGGATGCACCGCACCATCGGCGGACTCTCGCCCGCGGAACCGGGTACGCCGCCGTGCGCATCGCCCCCCGGCCCGGGGGCGGCCTGACCTGGGCCGAGACCGCGCCTGGAGACCGCCCACGGCCGGATCGAGGTGGCCTGGCGGATCGACGCCGGCACGTTCACGGTGCACACCACCTTGCCGCCCGGCGTCAGGGGCGTTCTCTCGCCTCGAGGGCGAGCCCGACGTGACGCTGAGCGAGGGGTCGCAGACCCACACGCGGGAGATCGCGTGAACCTCGAGGACCTGCTGGGCAAGCTCGACGTCACGGCCAAGGTCCGGCTGTTGACGGGCGCCACCTTCTTCACGCTGCACGACGACCCGACGATCGAGCTGGCGGCGATGGCGTTCTCCGACGGACCGACCGGTGTTCGTGGCGTCGAGTTCAGCACGGTCCGCGCGCCAGCCTGCTCCCGAACGCGACGCTCCTGGCCTCGTGCTGGAGCGAGGAGGTGGCTCACGAGGTCGGCACTCTTCTGGCCGAGGAGGCCGAGCGCCAGCACATCCACGTGGTCCTGGGTCCCACCATCAACCTGCACCGCTCGCCGCTCGGCGGCCGGCTCTTCGAGGCCTACTCGGAGGACCCGCTGCTCACGGGACGGCTCGCCGCGGCGTACGTGCGCGGCCTGCAGGAACGGGGCGTGGGCGCCTGCCTCAAGCACCTCGTTGCCAACGAGGCGGAGACGGAGCGACACACGGTCAACAGCGTCGTCGACGACCGCACGCTGCGCGAGCTCTACCTGCTGCCGTTCGAGATCGCCGTCCAGGACGCCGATCCGTGGTCGGTGATGGCCGCCTACAACGACGTGAACGGCGTACCCGCGACCGAACAGGACGACATCAACAACGGCATCCTCAAGCAGGAGTGGGACTGGGACGGTCTGCTGATGTCGGACTGGTTCGCGACGAAATCCGCCGGCCCCGCCGCCAACGGCGGGCTCGACCTGGTCATGCCCGGCCCGAGCGGTCCTTGGGGCGAGGCGCTGGTCGAAGCTGTCGAAGGCGGCGAGGTGGCCGAGCACGTGCTCGACGATCACGTGCTCAGGTTGCTGCGCCTGGCCTCCCGCGTCGGGGCGCTCGGCGAGCCGCGCTCGTGGCCCGCCGATCCCGTCGAGCCCGACAGCGACGTCCGCCGCGCGCAGCTGCGCGACCTCGCGGCCTCCGGTATGACGGTGCTCCGCAACGACGGCACGCTCCCGCTCGCGGAGGACACCCGGGTGGCGCTGATCGGCCGGAACGCGCTGGAGACGACCTGCATGGGTGGTGGCTCGGCGCAGGTCCGCGCCCCCCACCAGGTCAGCGTCGCCGAGGGACTCACCTCGCGCCTCGGCGACGGCGTGACCGTCGTCGACGGAGCGGCGGTTCGGTCGCGACCGCGGAAGCCGCGGCGCGACCTTGTCACCGACCCTGTCACCGGCGTCGGCGGGCGTGCGGGTCCGTGTCTACGACGCGTCGGGAGCAGCTCATCCGCGACGACGTCGCGGCCGAGGGCTACACGGACGTGCACCTCGACGACAACGCTCGCCGCCCGGTACCGGGCACAGCTCTCCGCGATCGTGCCTGCGGGTGCGCAGCGGCTCGGCGTGCTCGGAGCCGGCGACTGGACGTTCCAGGCCGGCGACTACACCGGCTCGGCCGCACCGCGGATGGACACCCAGGACCTGGCCGAGGCGATCCTGCGGCCGCCGGGCTGGGAGGTCGATGTCGTCCTCGACGAGCCCACCGAGGTCGTCGCCGCGGTCGACCTGTCCGGCTTCCGGCTCGCGCACAGCATGCTCGGCCTGGTCGTCGAGCCGACACCGCCCACCGACGACGAGGCCATCGCGGCCGCGGTCGCCGCCGCGGCGGGCGCCGACGTGTCGGTGGTCGTGGTCGGGCTGACCGAGGAGCAGGAGACCGAGGCGGTCGACAAGTCCACGCTCGCCCTCCCGGGGCGACAGGACGAGCTCGTGTCTGCGGTCGCGGCGGCGGCACGCGCGGACCGTCGTCGTGGTGAATGCCGCGACGCCCGTGCTGATGCCGTGGCGCCACGAGGTGCACGCGATCCTGTGGGCCGGCATCCCCGGCCAGGAGGGCGGACACGCGGTCGCGGCAGCGCTTCTCAACGAGATCGAGCCGGCCGGCCGGTTGGTCACGACGTTCCCGGTCGCCGACGGGGCCTCGCCGGCCTGGGACGTCGTTCCCACCGACGGGGCGCTCCCCTACGACGAGGGCACGTACATCGGCTACCGCGGGCACGTCGCGGGACGGGCGCCCGAGCCGGCGTACTGGTTCGGCGAGGGACTGGGATACGGGGCCTGGTCCTACGGGCCGGCGTCCGTCACGGACGGCACCGTCTCGGTCGAGGTGACCAACACGGGAGCCTTCGACTCGCGGGAGGTCGTGCAGGTCTACCTCGACCCGCAGCGCGAAGACCAACCGGTGCGCCTGGTCGGGTGGGTCGGCGTGGACGTGCCGGCCGGCCACTCGGTCACCGCGCAGGTGGAGTGCGACGGACGGATGTGGCGGACCTGGGACACCGCTACCGCGTCCTGGCAGACCTTGGCCGGCGGCGAGCTGCTGGTGGCCCGGGCCTCGGCGACGTGCGCGAGCGGCTGCCGGATGCCCCATGACCGGGACCGAGACGGCAGACTGGCGGCGGCATTGAAAGGTTCCAGTAGGCGAGCTCCGAGGAGGGATGTGGTGGAGGTCGGTGACTCGGCCCCTCAGTTCGGCCGACGGGGCGCGTCGGTCAAGGACGTCGCCGCGCTGGCCGGGGTGTCCCTGGGCACCGTGTCGAACGTGCTCAACCGGCCCGACCGGGTCTCCCCCGGCACGCGGGAACGGGTGGAGCGGGCGATGAGCGACCTCGGGTTCGTCCGCAACGAGTCGGCGCGCGCGCTGCGCACGGGCAGGACCAGCGCGCTGGCCTACGTCATGCTCGACGCCGGCAACCCGTTCTTCACCGACGTCGCCCAGGGGATCGAGCTGGCCGCCGAGACGGCCGACCTGTCGCTGTTCCTCTGCAACAGCGACAACCGCGCCGCGCGCGAGGAGACGCACCTGGCTCATCTCCAGCAGCAACGGGTGCAGGGCATCCTGATCACGCCGGTCGACCCCGAGGCGCCGTCGCTCGACGCGATCGCCCGGCATGGCACGCCCGTGGTGATCGTCGACCGGATCCGTCAGGACGAGAGCTTCTGCTCGGTCGCCGTCGACGACGTGCTCGGCGGCCGGCTGGCCGTCGGTCACCTGCTCGACCGGGGCCACACGCGGATCGCGTTCGTCGGCGGTCCCTCCTCGATCGGCCAGGTCCGCGACCGGCTCCAGGGCGCGCGCGAGGCCTGGGCCGAGGCCGGCCTGCCCGAGGACGACCTGGTGGTGATCCCGTGCGCCGCGCTGACCGTCGCCGAGGGCCGCTCGGCCGGAGAACGGCTCGCCGGACTGCCGAGGCGGAGCCGCCCCACTGCGGCGTTCTGTGCCAACGACCTGGTGGCGCTGGGCCTGCTGCAGCAGACGATCAGCACCGGGTTCCGGGTCCCCGAGGACCTCGGGATCGTGGGGTACGACGACATCGAGTTCGCCGCGGCCGCGGCCGTTGCCCTGACGTCCGTGCGGCAGCCCCGCCAGCAGCTCGGCCGGACCGCCGCGGAGCTGGTGATCGACGAGGCGACCAACCCCGGGCACGCGCACCAGCAGGTCACGTTCACTCCCGAGCTGGTGGCCCGGACGTCCACCCTGGGCTAGCTGTCCTAGGAGCGCCGGCCGCGGAAGAAGTCGTCGAGGAGAGCCGTCGACTCCTCGGCCAGCACGCCCGCGACGACCTCCGGCCGGTGGTTGAGCCGACGGTCGCGGACCACGTCCCACAGGCTGCCCACGGCGCCGGCCTTGTCGTCGTACGCGCCGAAGACGAGGCGGTCGACGCGAGCCAGCACCAGCGCGCCGGCACACATCGTGCAGGGCTCGAGCGTCACGACCAGGCTGCAGCCGGTCAGCCGCCACTCGCCGCGGGCGCGGGCGGCCTCGCGGAGGGCGAGGATCTCGGCATGGGCGGTCGGGTCGGCGTCGGCCTCGCGGGCGTTGCGGCCGCGGCCGATGACGGTGCCGGCTCCGTCGACGACGACGGCCCCGATGGGGACGTCACCGGTGTCGAGGGCCGCGCGCGCCTCGTCGAGGGCGGCGCGCATCGCCGCGGCGTGGGACACCGACGACTCAGGCGGAGGCGAGGCCGACGGCCTCGTCGAACAGCGACCCGAAGCCGAGGCGGCGGGCGACGTCGGAGAGCATCTCGTCGGGGTAGAGCTCGAAGTCGTCGAGCAGCACCCCCATGTCCATCGCGGCCATCCCCAGGTCGCCGAGGAGGTCGAGGTCGCCGGCCGGCACCTGGTCGTCCTCCTCCTCCGGCGGCGGGAGCCCGAGGAAGTCGACAGCGGAGCCGGCGAGCTCCCACTCGTCGGCGGCGGTGACGTCGGAGAGCAGCACGCGGGTCATCGCGCCGGCGACGCGGACGATCACGAAGAAGTCCTCGTCGATGGCGACCATGCCGACCGCGCCACCGTCACCGGGGAACCGGCGCAGGGCGTGCGAGAGCGCGTCGATGTCCCCGAGGACGTCGTGGGCGAGCTCCTGGACCTGCCACACGCCTTCCTCGCGGTACGCGGCCAGGGCGAAGTCGACCCCGTCCTGTTGCTCGGTCATGACTCCCCTCCGATCACCGGTGCGCCGTGTTGACGCGTCAAGAGTGACAGACACCGGGGCCTCCGGCCAACAGTTAGTCTCGGCGCCCGATCGCCTGCCCGCCTTGCTGCACTAGGGTTTCGAGCATGCGCACCCACGTCGTCGATCACCCGCTCGTCGCCCACAAGCTCACCGTCCTGCGGGACGAGCAGACCGACTCGCCGACGTTCCGGCGGCTGGCCGACGAGCTGGTCACGCTGCTCGCCTACGAAGCCACGCGCGACGTACGGGTGTCAGCGAAGGAGATCGTGACGCCCGTGGCGCCGACGACCGGCGTGAAGCTCGCGCATCCCAAGCCGCTCGTCGTGCCGATCCTTCGCGCGGGGCTCGGGATGCTCGACGGGATGATGCGGCTGCTGCCGACGGCCGAGGTGGGCTTCCTCGGGATGGTGCGCAACGAGGAGACGCTCGAGGCGTCGACGTACGCCGAGCGGCTTCCGGAGGACCTCTCCGGACGGCAGTGCTACGTGCTCGACCCGATGCTGGCGACGGGCGGCACGCTCGCGGCGGCGATCCAGTTCCTGACCCGTCGCGGCGCCGACGACATCACGGCGATCTGCCTGCTGGCGGCGCCGGAGGGGTGTGAGCGGCTCGAGAAGGAGCTCGCCGGCACCAACGTGCCGGTCACGGTCGTGACCGCCGCGATGGACGAGAAGCTCAACGACAAGGGCTACATCGTCCCCGGCCTCGGCGACGCCGGAGACCGGTTGTACGGCGTCGCCGGCTGAGTCGGCGGGTAAGCCGGTCAGCCCGGGAAGACCTGGACCTTCCCGGTCGCGATCAGGATCAGGATCACGACCACCAGCAGCCCCAGCACGGCGTACGTCCATTCCTTGCCCACCCGCGTCTCCTCGGACTCGGGCGCGTCGTAGCGGTGCCCGTCCGGGCGGGCGAAGCGCTCATCGTCGTCGTTGACCATGTCGTCCCCTCGTGGTCGGTGCCGTCGGTGGTTCAACGCGTCAGTCGTCGGAAAGTCCCGGCCTTGCTCGGGTCGTGCCGAGCGGGAACTCCTCGACGGTCTCGTAGCGGGGCCGGTTGCGGGGGCCTTCGCCGAGGTGGGAGGCCACGAGCGTGATCCGGTCGGCCGGCCACTCCGGCCCCTGGTAGGCGTCGAGCAGGCGGACCCAGTTGCTCGCCTCGGCGGGCCGGCCGAGGCGAGCCACCGTGATGTGTGCCTTGAACCGCTGGCCGTCGACCGCGATCCCGGACTTCGACGCCGCAGCCCGGGCGCCGGTGGCCATGCGGGTCAGCTCGGTCCGGCCGTGCTCGTCGACGTCGAGCCCGGCCCAGATCACCCGGGCCCGGCCGGCGTTGGGGAAGGCCCCTCCGCCGGCGATCCGCGCGGGGAACGGCGTACGGCGCTTGGCGGCGCGGGCCAGCCGCTCGACGAGCTCGTCGAGCTGGGGATCGGTGACCTCGGCGAGGAACGCCAGCGTGACGTGGAACTGCTCCGGCAGCGCCCACCGGAACGAGCCCGACTCGCGCCGTGGCGCCAGGAACTCGTCGAGGTCCTCGACCGCCTGCTGGGGAGGGACCAGCGCTGCGAACATCCGCATGGCGCGAAGGTACGCGAGCACTAGCCGATCTGGGTGCCCAGCGCCGAGCCGACGGCGTACGTCGCGGCCATGGCGAACAGCCCGCCGGCGACGTTGCGGGCGATGGCACGACCGGTGGGGCCGTGGCCGAGCCGGGCGCTGGCGAACCCGGTCAGCGCCAGCGCGACGGCGACCGCGGCCACGGTGACCCAGATCCGGAGCTCGGCCGGCACCAGGGTGATCGTGAGCAGCGGCAGCAGCGCGCCGAGGGTGAACGACAGCATCGATGCCCCGGCGGCCTGCCAGGGGCTGGTGAGGTCGTCGGGGTCGATGCCCAGCTCGGCCTCGGCGTGCGCGCCGAGGGCGTCGTGGTCGGTGAGCTGCCGGGCGACCTCGAGCGCGAGATCCTCGGAGAGTCCCTTCCCGACGTAGATCCCGGCGAGCTCGGCGAGCTCGTCCTGCGGGTCGTCCTCGAGCTCGTGCCGCTCCTTCTCGAGCAGCGCTTCCTCGGAGTCGCGCTGGGTGCTGACGGAGACGTACTCACCGGCCGCCATGCTGAGCGCCCCCGCCACCAGGCCCGCGACGCCGGCGATCAGGATGGTCGTGCGACCGCTGGTGGCCCCGGCGGCGCCCATCACGATCCCGGCGGTGGAGACGATCCCGTCGTTGGCGCCCAGGACGCCGGCCCGGAGCCAGTTGAGCCGGGCGTTGATGCCCTCCTCGTGCGGCTCGTCCTCATGCGGCCCGAGTGGAGTGTCGAGCGAGCCGGCGTCGATGGTCATGTGGTCATCGTTCGCCCGGCGTACGTGCGCCGCAAGCAAGGTGAGGCTGGGCTATCGCGCTCGTTCGGCGCCTGCGACTGGGCCAGGGAAACTCGCACAGTTGGCTCAGGAAACTTCCTGCGCCAAGTGCGCAATCCCCTGGTCAACCAGGGAATTGCGCATCCCCTAGAGCCCCAGGTCCCGCCCGATGAGCTCCTTCATGATCTCGTTCGACCCGGCCCAGATCTTGGTGACGCGGGCGTCACGCCAGGCACGGGCGACGCGGTACTCGTTCATGAAGCCGTAGCCGCCGTGCAGCTGGACGCAGTGGTCGAGCACGTCGTTCTGCACCTGGGCGGTCCACCACTTGGCCTTGGCCGCGTCGATCGGGCTGAGCTCGCCGCGCCTGTGCGCCTGCACGCACTGGTCGATGTAGTGCTGGGTGACCTCGACCCGCGTGTAGAGCTCGGCGAGCAGGAACTTGTTGTGCTGGAAGTGGCCGATCGACTGGCCGAACGCCTTGCGGTCCTTGGTGTACTGCAGCGTCTCGTCGAGGATCTGCGCGGCATGCGCGAGGTTGGTGATCGCCGAGCCGAGCCGCTCCTGCGGCAGGAACGTCATCATGTGGATGAACCCGTTGTCGAGCTCGCCGATGATGTCGTCGTCGGAGACGCGCACGTCTTCGAAGAACAGCTCGGCGGTGTCGGACTCGTCCTGGCCGACCTTGTCCAGCTTCCGTCCGCGGCTGTAGCCGTCCGTCGACGTGTCGACGCCGAACAGCGTGATCCCCTTGGCCTTCTTCTCCGGCGACGTGCGCGCGGCCACGATGACCAGGTCGGCGGAGTAGCCGTTGGTGATGAACGTCTTCGACCCGTTGAGCACCCACGCGTCGCCGTCGCGGACCGCCGTCGTCTTCAGCGCCGCGAGGTCCGACCCGCCGGACGGCTCGGTCATCCCGATCGCGGTGAGGATCTCGCCGCTGCAGAAGCCCGGCAGCCACCGCTTCTTCTGCTCGTCGGTGGTCAGGTGCACGAGGTACGGCGCCACGATGTCGGCGTGGATGCCCACGCACGACGGCAGCGCCATGTTGACCCGGGCCAGCTCCTCGGTGAGCACCGCGTTGAAGCGGTAGTCGCCGGCCTCGGACCCGCCGTACTCCTCGGCGATCTCCAGGCCGAGGAAGCCCTGCTTGCCGGCCTCGATCCAGAACTCCCGCGGGATCGACTTGTTCTCGACGTGCTCCTCGAGGTGCGGCGTGACCTCGCGGTCCAGGAACTCCTTGACGCTGGCGCGGAAGGCCTCGTGGTCCTCGTCGTAGATCGTGCGCTTCATGGCCACAGCCTACTCGCGAGTAACGGCGCTGGGACGGCCCCTCGGGCCCATGGTTGTCTGGGGGCATGCGACGACGTACGGCGGTGCTCACCGAGCTCGTCCTGGCCACCGCGCTGGCCTGCGCCCTGCTCGCCGCCTGCAGCGAGGAGGCGCCACCGACGGCGGACGAACCCACGGAGACCGCGACACCGAGCCCGACACCGACCCCCACACCCACCAGCCCGTCCGCCACCCCGTCCGAGGAGCCCGCACCCCCACCACCCGCCCCCGGCACCACGCCCCCGGCCTGGCTCGGCACCCGCGTCCTGCCCGAGGGCCCCGACGGGTACGGCGAGGTGCGCCCGACCCCGCCGTCCCTGCGGAACCGCCGGTTCACGCTGCCCGACCAGCTCCCCCCGCTCCCCGGCACCGGCTTCGCCTCCCGCGTCACCAGCCCACCGCCGGCCGACGTCGTGAAGCGCTCGACCTGGCAGCGCGGCTGTCCGGTCGGCGTCGGACGACCTGGCCTGGATCCGGCTCACCTTCTGGGGTTTCGACGACCAGCGGCACACCGGCGAGCTGCTCGCGAACGCCTCCGCCGCCGACGACCTGGTGTCGGTGTTCCGCACGCTCTACCGCGACCGGTTCCCGATCGAGCAGATGCGGATCAGCACCAGGGCCGACCTGGACGCCCCGCCCACCGGCGACGGCAACGCCACCGAGGTCTACAGCTGCCGGCCCGCCACCGGCGGCTCCCACTTCTCCCAGCACGCCTACGGTCTGGCCATCGACGTCAACAGCTTCCAGAACCCCTACGTCAAGGACGGCCTGGTGCTGCCCGAGCTGGCCAGCGCCTACCTCGACCGCGACCGGGTACGACCCGGGATGATCCTGCCCGGCGACGACGTGGTCCGCGCCTTCGCCGCGATCGGGTGGGAGTGGGGCGGCGACTGGAACACGCTGAAGGACTACCAGCACTTCAGCCTCAACGGGACCTGAGGCCGCCTTCCCGGCTAAGGTTTGATCGTTCCAATGGCGCGGGTACGGACGACGGGTGCAAGGGTGGCCGTCGACGATGCTCGACAAGGCGTGCAAGGAGGCATCGTGGTGGAGAGCTGGCCGGGGCAGGCCTACCCGCTGGGGGCGACGTTCGACGGCAGCGGCACCAACTTCGCGCTGTTCAGCGAGGTGGCCGAGCGGGTCGAGCTCTGCCTGATCGAGGCCGGCCGCGGCGGCAAGGTCAAGGAGACCCGGGTCGAGGTCACCGAGGTCGACGCGCACGTGTGGCACTGCTACCTGCCGACCGTCCAGCCGGGCCAGCGCTACGGCTACCGCGTCCACGGACCCTGGGACCCCGACAACGGGCTGCGCTGCAACCCGAGCAAGCTCCTGCTCGACCCCTACGCCAAGGCCACCAGCGGCGAGATCGACTGGGACCAGTCCCTGTTCGGCTACACCTTCGGCGACCCCGACTCCCGCAACGACGACGACTCCGGCGCCCACATGACGTACGGCGTCGTGATCAACCCGTTCTTCGACTGGGAGGGTGACCGGCGCCTCGACGTCCCCTACAACGAGACGTTCATCTACGAGGCCCACGTCAAGGGGCTGACCCAGCTCCACCCCGACCTCCCCGAGGACCTGCGCGGCACGTACGCCGGCCTCGCGCACCCGGCGATCACCCAGCACCTCCAGAAGCTCGGCGTCACGGCCATCGAGCTGATGCCGGTCCACCAGTTCATCCAGGACAGCACGCTGCTCGACAAGGGGCTGCGCAACTACTGGGGCTACAACACCCTCGCGTTCTTCGCCCCCCACGCGACGTACGCCGCCACCGGCGAGCTGGGCCACCAGGTCCAGGAGTTCAAGTCGATGGTCAAGGCGATGCACGCCGCGGGCATCGAGGTGATCCTCGACGTCGTCTACAACCACACCGCGGAGGGCAACCACCTCGGCCCGACCCTGAGCTTCAAGGGCATCGACAACCCGGCGTACTACCGGCTCGTCGAGGACGACAAGCGCTACTACATGGACTACACCGGCACCGGGAACTCCCTCAACGTCCGGCACCCGCACTCCCTCCAGCTGCTCATGGACTCCCTGCGCTACTGGGTCACCGAGATGCACGTCGACGGGTTCCGGTTCGACCTCGCCTCGACGCTGGCGCGCGAGTTCTACGACGTCGACCGGCTCTCGACGTTCTTCGAGCTCGTGCAGCAGGACCCGGTGGTCAGCCAGGTCAAGCTGATCGCCGAGCCCTGGGACATCGGCCCGGGTGGCTACCAGGTCGGCGGGTTCCCCCCGCAGTGGACCGAGTGGAACGGCGCCTACCGCGACACCGTGCGCGACTTCTGGCGCGGCGAGCCGTCGCTGGGCGAGTTCGCGAGCCGGATCGCCGGGTCGTCCGACCTCTACGAGCACTCCGGCCGCCGGCCGTTCGCGAGCATCAACTTCGTCACCGCCCACGACGGCTTCACGCTGCGCGACCTCGTGTCCTACAACGAGAAGCACAACGACGCGAACGGCGAGGACAACAAGGACGGCGAGAGCCACAACCGGTCCTGGAACCACGGCGCCGAGGGACCGACCGACGACCCCGAGATCCTCGCGGCCCGCGCGCGGGAGCAGCGCAACTTCATCGCCACGCTGCTGCTCAGCCAGGGCGTCCCGATGCTGCTGCACGGCGACGAGATGAGCCGGACCCAGAGCGGCAACAACAACACCTACGCCCAGGACTCCGAGATCAGCTGGGTGCACTGGGACGACGCCGACCGGCCGTTGATCGAGTTCACCGCGGCGGTGGCCCGGCTGCGGCAGGAGCACCCCACCTTCCGCCGCAAGCGCTTCTTCACCGGCGGATCGGTCCGGGTGCCGGCCGGAGCCGACGGCGACCGGCTCAACGACATCGTGTGGCTGCACCTCGACGGCCGGCCCATGGAGCAGGACGACTGGGACGACGGCGCGCAGGCGATCGGGATGTACCTGAACGGCCACGGCATCGCCGGCCTCGACCCGCGCGGCCAGAAGATCGTCGACGAGCACTTCCTGCTCTACTTCAACGCCGACGGCCCGGCCGAGGTGACCCTGCCCCCGGACGAGTACGCCGACGCGTGGGAGGCCGTCATCGACACCGGCGCCTCGGCCGAGGACGACAGCTCCCGGCCTGCCGGGTCGACGTTCACCATGGAGACCCGCAGCGTGGTGGTGCTCAAGCAGTACACGCCGCCGGAGGTCGAGCCGGACCTGTCCGCCGCCGCGTCGGTCGCCGCCCAGTCGAAGGCACAGTCGCGGAGGAAGACCGACTGATGCGGGTCCCGGTCAGCACCTACCGCCTGCAGGTCACCGAGGAGTTCGACCTGTTCGAGGTGGCCCGGCGGCTGCCGTACCTCCACGACCTCGGCGCCGACTGGGTCTACCTCTCGCCGCTGCTCGCCGCCGAGACCAAGAGCGCCCACGGGTACGACGTGGTGGCCCACGACCACATCGACGAGTCGCGCGGTGGCGCGGCAGGCCTCGACGCGGTGGTCGCCGAGGCACGCCGGCTCGGCCTCGGCGTCCTGATCGACATCGTGCCCAACCACGTCGGCATCGCCACGCCGCGCGACAACCCGTGGTGGTGGGACCTCCTCGAGAACGGGCGGGACTCCGCGCACGCGGAGGCCTTCGACATCGACTGGGACGCCGGAGCCGGCCGGATCCGGATCCCGGTCGTCGGCGACGACGACGCGGGCTCGATCAGGATCGAGGACGGCGAAGTGCGCTACCACCAGCACCGCTTCCCGATGGCACCCGGCACCACCACGGTCGAGGAGCAGCACTACCAGCTCGTGCACTGGAAGGTCGCCGACGACGGCCTCAACTACCGCCGCTTCTTCGCCGTGAACACCCTGGCCGGCGTACGCGTGGAGGACCCCGACGTGCTCGCCGACTCCCACGTCGAGATCAGGCGCTGGTTCGACGACGGCCTCGCCGACGGGCTGCGGGTGGACCACCCCGACGGCCTGCGCGACCCGCGCGGCTACCTCGACGACCTCGCCACGATGACCGGCGGCGCCTACGTGCTCGTGGAGAAGATCCTCGAACCCGGCGAACGCCTGCCGACGACCTGGGCGACGGCCGGCACCACCGGGTACGGCGTACTCGGCATGGTCGACCGCGTGTTGACCGACTCGGAGGGCCAGGCACCGCTCGACGCCCTGGAGTCCCGGCTCCGCGGCGCCCCGGTCGACTGGCACCAGCTCATCCACGACACCAAGCGCGAGGTGGCCGACGGGATCCTCCGGTCCGAGGTCAACCGGGTCACGCGCGAGCTGGTCGCGGCCGGCGTGCACGTCGACCACGGGACGATCGCCGACGTGGTCGCAGAGCTGGCGGCCTGCTTCCCGGTCTACCGCTCCTACCTGCCCGAGGGACGCGAGCACCTCGACCGCGCCGTCGAGCTGGCCCGCCACCACCGGCCCGACCTGGACCAGGCGCTCGACGCGGTCGCCGCGGCGCTCGCCGACCCCGAGTCCCCTCCCGCCCAACGGTTCCAGCAGACCACGGGCGCGGTGATGGCCAAGGGCGTCGAGGACTGCGCCTTCTACCGCGTCTCGCGCCTCACGTCGCTGAACGAGGTGGGCGGTGACCCCAGCGAGTTCTCGCTGCGCCCTGCCGACTTCCACACGCTGATGACCGCCCGCCAGGCCGAGCGGCCGCACGCCATGACCACGCTCTCGACCCACGACACCAAGCGGGGTGAGGACGTGCGAGCCCGGATCACGGCGCTCGCCGAGCTGCCCTACGAGTGGGAGGCCGCGCTCGACCGGTTCCTCGAGCTGTCGCCGCTCCCCGATCCGGGCTTCGGCGCGCTGCTGTGGCAGGCAGTGCTGGGCGCCTGGCCGGCATCGCGCGAGCGCCTCCACGCGTACGCCGAGAAGGCCATGCGCGAGGCTGGCGACCGCACCACCTGGACGGCGCCCGACCTGGCCTACGAGGACGCCGTCCACGCCGCGGTGGACGCCGCCTTCGACAACGGCGAGGTGCGCGCCGCTCTCGACGGGCTCCTCGAGCTCGTGGTGGCACCCGGCTGGTCCAACTCGATGGCGGCCAAGCTGATGGCGCTCACGATGCCCGGCGTCCCCGACGTCTACCAGGGCAGCGAGCTGTGGGAGCAGAGCCTGGTCGACCCCGACAACCGCCGGTTCGTGGACTTCGACGCGCGCGCCGAGCTGCTCGCGGACCTCGACGAACCCCCGCCGCTGACCGCGTTTCGCCGACGACCCGGGCGCCGCCAAGCTGCTGGTCACCCACCGCGCACTGACCCTGCGACGTGACCGCCCCGAGCTCTTCACGACATACTCCGGTCTGACGGCGACGGGACCCGCCGCCGCGCACGTGGTCGCGTTCGACCGCGGCGGGGCGATCACGGTGGTCACCCGGCTGCCGGTCGGACTGGAGCGAGGAGGCGGCTGGGGTGACACGACCCTGGAGCTTCCGGAAGGAGAGTGGGTCGACGTGATCTCGGGACGGTCGGTCGGGGTCTCGACGGGCTCGGCAACCCTGGGCGCGCCGCTGGCAGACGTGCTGGCGACCTATCCCGTCGCCCTCCTGACCAGGGTCGACGGATGAGCCACGGCGCCTACGACGTCTGGGCGCCCCGCGCTGAGCGGGTCCGGCTGTCGGTCGGCGACGCGCTGGTGGAGATGACGCCCACCTCGGCCGGCTGGTGGTCAGCGGGGGACAGCGTGCCCGCGGACGGCGACGTCGACTACGGCTACCTCCTCGGCGACGACACGCGCGTCCTGCCGGACCCTCGGTCGCGCCGGCAGCCCGCCGGTGTCCACGAGCGCTCGCGCACGTTCGACCACACGGCGTACGAGTGGCAGGACCAGTCCTGGACCGGCCGGCAGCTCGCCGGATCGGTGATCTACGAGCTGCACGTCGGCACGTTCACCCCCGAGGGCACCTTCGACGCGGCCCTCGACAAGCTCGACCACCTGCACTCGATCGGCGTCGACTTCGTCGAGCTGATGCCGGTCAACGCGTTCAACGGCACCCACAACTGGGGGTACGACGGCGTGCTCTGGTCGGCGGTCCACGAGCCGTACGGCGGCCCCGCGGGCTACCAGCGCTTCGTCGACGGCTGCCACGCGGCGGGGATCGGCGTCATCCAGGACGTCGTCTACAACCATCTCGGCCCGTCGGGGAACTACCTCCCGGAGTTCGGGCCCTACCTGAAGCCCGGCCGCAACACGTGGGGAGACCTGGTCAACCTCGACGGCGAGGGCTCGGCCGAGGTCCGCCGCCTGATCCTCGACAACGTGCGGATGTGGCTCGACGACTACCACGTCGACGGCCTGCGCCTCGACGCCGTGCACGCGCTCGACGACGAGTCCGAGCCGCACCTCCTGCAGGAGATGGCGAGCGAGGTCGCCGCCCTGTCGGCGCACCAGCGTCGGCCGTTGACCCTGATCGCGGAGTCCGACCTCAACGACCCGCTGCTGGTGACCCCGCGGGAAGGTGGCGGCTTCGGCCTGCACGCGCAGTGGAGCGACGACTTCCACCACGCCGTCCACGTCGCGCTGACCGGCGAGACGTCCGGCTACTACGCCGACTTCGCGCACCTCGAGGCTCTGGCCAAGGTCTGCGAGCGCGGCTTCTTCCACGACGGCACCTGGTCGTCCTTCCGCGGCCGCTACCACGGCGTCCGGATCGACACGGCTGCGATGCCCACCTGGCGGCTGGTGGTCTGCAACCAGAACCACGACCAGATCGGCAACCGCGCCGCGGGCGACCGGCTCACCGCCACGCTCGACCACGACCAGCTCGCCTGCGCCGCACTCCTCACCCTGGCCGGACCGTTCACGCCGATGCTGTTCCAGGGCGAGGAGTGGGCGGCGTCCACGCCGTTCCAGTTCTTCACCTCCCACCCCGAGCCCGAGCTCGGCGCGGTGACCGCCGCGGGCCGGATCAAGGAGTTCGAGCGGATGGGGTGGGACGCGTCCGTCGTGCCCGACCCCCAGGACCCGGCGACGTTCGAGCGGTCGCGGCTGGACTGGTCGGAGCTGGAGGACTTCAGCCACTCCCGGATGCTCGAGCGCTACCAGGAGCTCGCCCGGCTCCGCCGTACCCTGCCCGAGCTGACCGACCCGTCGTTCTCCGCCAACCAGTGCACGGCCGACCAGGAGACCGGCGTCTTCCGGCTGCGCCGCGGCCGAGTCGAGATCGTCGTCAACTTCAGCGGGGAGGACCGCCAGGTCGACGTCGCCGGCGAGCTGCTGTTCGCCACCAGCGACGAGATGGCGACCTCCCCCGACAGCATCACCCTCCCGCCCCACGCCGGCGCGATGGTGCGGACCGCCTGACCGGAACCTCAGCCGGACACGGAGGTGAGGTCGATGACCTCGTCCTCGGCGGGCGCCTCGACGTCGACGTCCTCGTTGAACTCGCTGAACGTGATCGTCCCGGGCTCCTCGCCGTCGGTCACCTCGAGCTTGAGGATGTAGTGCTTGCCCTCGGTGGCGATCCAGGCCTTCATCGGGTCGCCCTCGTCGGACTCGCCGTTGATGATGATCGTCTCCTCGCCGTCGACCTCACCGGTCTCGCCCTTGCTGACGTCCTTGTCGTCGTCGCTCTCCTTGGCGAACTCATCGAGAAGCGAGTCGAGGTCGCAGAACTCGGAGACCTCGCTCTCCTCCGCAGGCATGACGACCCACTTGTCGCCGACCACTCCCATGATCATGTCGGCCTGGTCCGGCGACGACGCACGCCAGAACGCCTCGTCGGGCTTGAACCAGGTCTGTCCGTCCACGCTGAGGAGCTCGGCGGTCCCGCCCATCAGGCCGAAGGTGCCCGTGCAGTCGCCATCCGTGGTCATCCGCATGTCGACCGACACCTCCTGCCCGTCGCTGGCGATGTCACCCTTCAGCCGCAGCGAGTCCAGGGCCTTCATGTCTGCCGACGTCTGCTTGATGATCTCGTCGACCGACTCGTCGGCGAAGCCACTTCCCCCGCATCCGGCGAGCAGGGCCAGGCTCGCCGCCCCACCTGCCGCCATCGTGACCACTCGCATCTCGAGCTCCCTCCGTCAGCAGCATCAGACCACAGGCGGGCTGGGGTGTCGCGGATCAGGCCTTGACCAGCTCCGGCTCCGCCGGCGCCGCGGGCTCGTCGTCGTTCTCCCGCCAGCCGTGCTTCTCCCACCAGCGGAGCAGCGGCGGCGGAGCCCACCAGTTCCAGCGACCGAGCAGGCTCATCGTCGCGGGGACGAGCAGGGCACGGACGACGGTCGCGTCGATGATCAGTGCGACCAGCATGCCGATGCCGATCATCTTCATGAAGACGATGCCCGAGAGACCGAACGCACCGATCACCACGGCCAGCAGCAGCGCGGCGCTGGTGATGATCCGCCCGGTCTTCTGCACACCGGTGGCGACGGCGAGGTTGTTGTCGTGCGTCTTGTCCCACTGCTCACGGACCCGGGAGAGCAGGAACACCTCGTAGTCCATCGACAGCCCGAACAGGATGGCCAGCATCAGGATCGGGTTGGTCGCGTCGAGGTAGCCCTGGGCCTCGAACCCGAGCAGCCCGGACAGGTGCCCGTCCTGGAAGATCCAGGTGACGATGCCGAAGGACGCGGTGATCGACACGGCGTTCATCACGATCGCCTTGATCGGCAGCACGGCCGATCCGAAGGCCAGGAACAGCAGGATCAGCATCACGCCGAGCACGATCCCGCCCATCCACGGCAGGTGGCTGCCGACGGAGGAGATGAGGTCGACGGTGTCGGCGGTGGTGCCGCCCACGAGGACCTCACCGGACGGCGGGTCGACGGCGCGCAGCGCCGTGACGATGTCCTGGCTCGCCTCGGTCTGGCTGTTGCCGTCCCAGACCGCGCGGAGCAGCGTGTTGCCACCCTCGGTCGCGACGGCCTGGACGGCGACGATGCCGTCGACCGCCTCGACGTCGGCGGTGTACGCCGCCACGGCCTGCTCGTCGGCGCCGGTGACCAGGAGGCTGGCCGTGGACTGCTCGGTGCCGCCGAACTCTGCGTTGAGCTTGTCGGCGGCGATGTGCGCCGGAGCGTCCGAGGGGAGCACGCGGTAGTCGACGCTGCCCCACTTGACGCCCAGGAACGGCGACGCGACGGCGAACAGGACGGCGACCGTCACCACGATCACCGCGACCGGCCGGCGCATCACGCCGTGGGCCAGGCGGGCCCACCAGCCGTGGTCGTCGCCGACCGAGACCGGGCGGTGGCGGCGCCAGGGCAGCCGGCCGGCGTCGATCCGCCGGCCCAGCAGCCGCAGGCTCGCCGGCAGCATGGTCAGCGCGGCCAGCATCGCGATCAGCACGGCCGAGATGCCGCCGTACCCCATGCTCTTGAGGAAGCTCTGCGGGAAGACCAGCAGCGAGGACATCGCCGCGGCGACGGTCAGGCCGGAGAACAGCACGGTGCGGCCGGCGGTGTTCATCGTGCGGACGATGGCCTTGGCGGACGCGTCCGGGTCGTCGTCCGGGTACTTCGCCAGCTCCTCGCGGAACCGGCTGATCATGAACAGGGCGTAGTCGATCGCCAGGCCCATGCCGAGCAGGGTGATCACGTTGACCGAGAAGATCGAGACCTCGGTGAACCCGGTGATCAGCCGGACCACGGCCAGCGAGCCGACGACGGCGAGCGCGCCCACGATCGCGGGCATGGCGGCGGCCACGAGGCTGCCGAAGATCAGGAAGGCCAGCAGGATCACGAGGGGCAGCGAGATCTCCTCGGCCCGCCGGAGGTCCTCCGACGTGATCTCGTTGACGTCGCCGTAGACCGCGAAGGCGCCGGCGATGTCGGTCTCGAGACCGTCGGCCTCGAGCGTGGGCTCGACCTCGTCCCAGTTGGAGAGGAGCTCGTCCTGGCTCTCCCCCTCCAGCGAGATCTGCACCTGGATCGCGGTGCCGTCCTCGCTGATCATGTCGGGACGCTGGGTGTCGTACCACGTCACCACCGAGGAGGTCGTGCCGTCGGGGATGTCGGCGAGGGCGTCGTCGACGGCGGTGCGGAACTCGGGCGAGTCGGCCGCCTGGTCGTCGCTGGAGTAGATCGCCACGGCGTCGACGCCACGGTTGCCGAACGTCTCCCGCTCCAGGGCGAGCTCCCGGGACGCCTCGCTGTCGGCGTCGTCGAAGCCGCCCTGCGAGAGCGAGTCGAAGACACCCCCGCCGTACACGCCGGCGGCCACCACGAGGGCCACGCCAGCCAGCAGCACCCACTTGGCCCTGCGGGCCACGAACTCACCCCACCGCTCCAGCATGACGACTCCTCGTGAAGGTATGTAAGATAGGTGAACGGTGTAAACCGTAAACGGTGTAAACTCCGGCTGTCAAGCAAATAGGGAGGACTCGGGTGACCCAGGTGTCGACCACGACGACCACGCGGCGCGAGCGTCAGCGCGAGGCGACGTTCGAGGAGATCGTGAGCGTCTCGCGCGCCCTGCTGGCCGAGGAGGGAGCCGAGCTCTCGCTGCGGGCGGTGGCCTCGCGCATGGGGATGACCGCCCCGGCGCTGTACCGCTACGTCGCCAACTACCAGGAGCTCGTCGACCTGGTGGCCTTCGAGATCGACAAGGCCGCGACGGCCGGCTTCGCCCGGGCCGCCGAGCGGGTGCCCGAGGACGACCCGGGCGGCCGGCTGGTGCTGGCGACCGTGGCGTTCCGCCAGTGGGCGCACGCGAGCCCGCGGGAGTTCTCCCTGGTCTTCGCCAACCCGGTCGCTGCCGGGGTGTGCGTACGCCGTGAGCTGCTGACCGCGGCGACGTCCGGGCTGTACTTCCACGGCCTGCTCATCGAGCTCTGGCAGAAGTACGACTTCCCCCACCCCGAGATCGACGAGCTCGACCCGTCGGTGGCCGCGACGCTCGACGACCCGATCTTCCCGGTCAAGATCGAGGACATCCCCGAGGAGCACCGCGGGCTGCTGTGGGTCTTCATCCGGGCCTGGGCGTCCCTGTACGGCGTGGTGACGCTCGAGGTGTTCGGGCACATGGACCCGCGGATCATCGAGGGTGCGGCGATGTTCAAGGCGATGGTGCGGGAGTGGATCCCCCGCCTCGGGATGGCCGACGAGTACGACCGGCTCGACGCGCTGATGGTGGAGGAGCTGGGCTTCTAGGGGCGCCTTAGCCGAGCAGCTCGTCGACCCAGCGCGGCACCAGCTCGCCGGCAAGCCCCTGCCGAGCCTCGTCGAACAGCCCGGTCACCTCGCTGGGCGCGAGGTTGAGCTCCAGGGTGCGGGCGCCGGCGCCCGACGCGAACTGCACGAACCCCGCGGCGGGATAGACCGCACCCGAGGTGCCGATCGCGACGAACAGGTCGGCCTGGTCGAGGGCGACGAAGATCCGGTCCATCTCGTAGGGCATCTCGCCGAACCACACGACGTCGGGCCGGAGCTCGGTGACACCGCACCCCGGGCAGGGCGGGAAGTCGCCCAGGTCACCCGTCCACGGCGTCCGGCGCATGCAGGCGCGGCAGAGCGCCGACCGCAGCTCGCCGTGCATGTGCAGGACGCGGGTCGACCCGGCCCGCTCGTGCAGGTCGTCGATGTTCTGGGTGATCACCAGCAGGTCGTCGCCGATGCCCTCCTCGAGCCGCGCGAGCGCGAGGTGCGCCGGGTTGGGCGCGACCCTGCCCAGCGCCCGGCGACGGTCGTCGTAGAAGCGATGGACCACGCTCGGCTGGACGTCGTACGCCTCGGGCGTGGCGACGTCCTCGACCCGGTGCCCCTCCCACAGCCCGTCGGCGTCGCGGAAGGTCGGGACCCCGCTCTCGGCCGAGATGCCGGCACCGGTGAGGACGACGACGTTCACCCCGCTACTCCACCACCTGCATGTGGAAGTTGATGAACAGCCCGTCCACCTCGGTCACCTCGATCTCGATCCGTGCTTCCTGGGTGCCGGCGGTGGCGTCGCACGTCGTCGTGGCCTTCGCCTCGCCGGTGAGCTCCTCGTCGCACTGCACCTCGTCCAGCACGGTCCCCTGGCCGGCGAACTGCTGCGTCACGACCTCCGCGAGGCGGTCCCCGGGGACGTACGGCGTGAAGTCGGCGTCCGTCACCTCGCCGTCCTCGACCTCGGTCACCACGAAGTGGATGTCGGCGGTCTCCTCACCCACCACGAGGTGGCAGTCCTGGCTGGCGTCGACCTCGACGTCGATGCCGCCGGCACAGTCGGCGGTCACCTTGGCGTCCGCGTCGTCGGGGGTCACGTTGTCGGCCACGAACTCCTCCAGCTCGGCGACCTCCATCGACTCGACGCTCGACTCGGACTCGCTCGAGCCCGAATCACCGTCCGAGCACGCGGACAGGGACAACAGGACGCCGGCCAGCAGGGCGACGTAGCTGCGCATGGTGCACAACCCTCTGAAGCCTCGGATCTATCAGTAGTACCAGGGGAAGGGGCCAGGTGTCTCGACGGCTGTGGATCCTATTGATGGGTGAGCGTGATCTGGGTTCCTTGGTTGTGGATAGACAACGGCTCTGCACGAACGCCGATGAGCATTCTGCGGACTAGTTGCGGAATACACCCCGGGTCCGAAGGATGCGCCACATCGTCCGGCGGCGACGGAGGTCAGAGATGGATCATCGGAGTGTTTCTGGCGTCTGAACCCAGAAGGTGTCTAGTCGCATCGCCTGCGCCTGCGCGCGCTGCAACTCGGGTTCATCACCGCTGATGGAGCGGGGTTCGTCGCCCTGCCCACAGTCCGCGTCGAAGACGCCCGGGGGCCGGTATGCACTGCTGTCGAAGAGCGGCGCGGGCGTGTCGATCAACCTGGAGTACCTGATCCAGATCGGCGCGACGGCCGAGCTCGTCATGGACCACGGATGGTCCCCTGCGGACATCGACTTCGAGCGCGGCGAGTTCGACGCCGTCGGCGTCGGCCCCGGCGACCGAGCGCTGCTCGTGATGGAGGCGAAGGCGCGGGTCTCGGGCCTGACAGCCTGGAGAAGTTGCTGACCAGCTGGATGTCGATGGCCGAGGACCCCGGCCTCGACCTGAACAACAACGCCGGCCGCAAGTACCGCGACCTCCAGAAGCGATGCGCGACGGGTCCGGTGGTGGTGTGGTTGGTCACTGAAGGAAACGCTGGACTCCGGGCCCGAAACTCGTCCCGGCCCTGACATCCAGGACCGGCGGGGACGGGCTTGCACGGGTCCCGGTGCCGGGTCCGACCGCGACTCCTGAGCAAGTCGTGCGTGCCTAGGCACCTGACGAAGCTCTCCTACCGGGTCCGTTTGTTCTCCCAGTGCTCGCAGCGCGCTCAGCGGAGCCTCGGCGTACGGCTACGTCTTGGCTGCACGAGCCCGGTGAACGGCGGCAATGATGAGCAGGCTCACCAGGAAGACGACCAAGACCACAGGGGACAACAGCATTAGCAGGATCGCGGATGCTAGCGCGGCAATGATGGCAGCCCTCACAACGGGTGTGCCCGCTTGCCATGCCCCCTGGATGGCTGCCCGGATCGGGTTCTTACCATGCAGGCCTGCCTTGACCGCCTCGGCACCGGCCTTCTCCTTTGCGCCACCGCCCTCGGCCAGTTCATCGAGTCCCTCGTCTGCCAGCGCAGCCAGCCCTCCCGAGGAATCGCCGTCGCCGGCGACGCCATTGAGCTTGTCGGCCCACACGACAACCTTTTGCTCCAGCTTGGCTGCGGCGCCCCCCACGGCGGCGTTGAGTACCGACGTGAAGGCGCTGGCAGGACTGTGGGCAGGACGAACCCCGGGGGTCGTGGTCGTTGCGGTTGAACTCATAACGCTCCCATCCTTCGTCTCGTCGTACCCGTTGAGCCGTAGTCGACACAGTCGCAAGGCATCCGAGAAAGGCTGCATGATGGTCCGATGGCTGGCGGGCTGAGCAAGCGAGGCTCGTGGGGACCGATGAGCGATCGGATCGCGGCTTCCACGAGCCCGGAGGACCCGCCCTTGCCAGCTCGGCACTGCTTCGTCGATGGCCAGCCCAGCCTGCTCGTCGAATGGCGTCAGGGCGTCGCCGGCTGGGAAGGCCGGGTCATCACCCTGCGGTGGCTCGACGGCGAGGGGTGGGCGGTCGTGGAGCAGCGGTTGACGGCGCAGAGAATCGCTCCTGAGTGAAGCCGGTCCACCGCGACGATCCTGGGGGACGACTACCTCCGAGGTATGCAGAATCAGCTCCGCTGTGCTGGTGATCGAGTGCTGCTCGTGATGGAGGCGAAGGCAAGGGTCTCGGGATCGGACAGTTCTGGAGAAGTTGCTGCTGACCAACTGGCTGTCGATGGCCGAGGACCCAGGCGTCGACCTGAACAACAACGTCGGCCGGAGGCTGGGTGGCTGCGGTGATCGAGCCCGGAGACGAGATCGGATCCCGTGGTGGCGTCACCCGCGCAGGTGATCATCGACAAGGCGTGTGATCCCGAATCGAGGCCCACCGAGGTTTACCGTGTCGTGGTGAGGATGGGAGACGAGGCGCCCACGTGGGTGGACAACAACGCTCATCGACAAGACCGCAACGCGGCACGCTGCCCGACCTGCCAGGAGCGGACCGAGCCCAGGCTGAAGCACGGGATCCAGGTGTGGGTCCATCCCAGCACTGGAACCACTGACTGCCGGTCTCGGCAGTAGGCTGCGCGCATCGGCCTTGTGCCGGCGAGGGAGTTCGTGAACTGGCGTAGCCCAGTTGCACGGCTGGGAAGGCGTTCCAGGGCCGCTCGGAATCGGGGGTCAGATCCGCTCTAGCCGTCGAGCTTCGCGAGACCTCGACGGAGGGGCGTCGGAAGCGGGCGTGTATGGAGTTCACCCACCTCGTCCAGCGCGCAGAGCCGCCGTCGAAGTAGCCCCGACGGGCGAGGCGAGCAGTGACCGGCGTCTGGTGCGGGACGAGGATGCGAAGCCGACGTCCTTGGTTGGGAGTAGCCCGCTGGAGTCCCCGTTTGGGTTGCCTGTGAGTCACACGGTGGCTCAGACTGCATCTACCAGGAATGGCGCGTCGGGGGATGCGCCTCTGGGAAGGGCTCGGGGGCCGACCTCCTCGGGCCCTTTCCACGCCTGCCGTTCGGTTACCTGGGCGGTTTCTGTATCTACGGGCCTCTGATCCCACGCAATGCGCGTTGTCGGCATATCGTGGAATCGCCTGGGTCCGGGTCGCCTGGCACCCCTCGCATGGAGCACCGTCCCCCGCTCCGCGGGGTGGGGAGGGAGTTGGCACTTCACATCGCCGGTGCGGCTCGGGCGCAGGTCTCTCAGTTCTGGGCGGGCTGGCGAAGGCGACGGTGTCGGAACTGTTGTTCGTCGGCTTCAGCGCCGCGTGGTGGAGTCGAGGTGCCCGAAGGCGACGAGCCGGTCATCGGTGTGGAACAGCTCCGCGCAGGTCACGAGCGTCAGCAGCCGCTGGTCCGACCGCAGGCGGGGGGCGTCGCTTCCCGCGACGCAATCGGCGTCTCCGGTGGCGGCGTCATCAGGTAGCCACTGATGGCGGCTCCCAGCGGGCTCATGCCGCGATTAGGCATTCGGACGTTTCAGGAGGACTGTGGAGGTGTACGCAGTGTTCGGCACACGGGCAGTCGCCCGTGACGAGAACACGCAAGCCCTTCTGGAGGGCACCGTCATGACCGCTACAACGCAACCCGTCCTACCCACGGTCCAACCGCCGGCGGCGACCGAGGCATCCCATCGAGCAGCCCGGGGACGTCCCCCTGTCTCCCGGACCCGCATGGCCACCCACATCTTCGGTGGCCTCGCCCGCATCTCGCTCGGCTGGGTCTTCCTGTGGGCGTTCCTCGACAAGACGTTCGGACTCGGCTACGCCACCGCCTCGAAGGACGCCTGGATCGACGGCGGCAGCCCCACCTTCGGATTCCTCAGCTTCGGCGCGACCGGCCCCTTCAAGGGGACCTACAACTCCATCGCTGGTGATGCCTGGGCCGACTGGCTGTTCATGCTCGGCCTTCTCACCATCGGGGTCGCCCTCATCCTCGGCGTCTTCATGAACCTCGCCGCCGCCGCCGGCGCCCTGCTGCTGGTGATGATGTGGACCGCCGTTCTCCCCCCGGAGAACAACCCGTTCATGGACGACCACCTCATCTACGCCCTCACCCTCGGCCTGCTGGCGAGCTGGGCCGGTAGTGGCTCGGTCTCGGCCGGAAGTGGGAGCAGACCACGTTGGTGCAGAAGGTCCCGTCCTGCGCTGAAGCCCTCAGCGCCTCCAAGCCCCGCGGCCCTCGCCCGCAGTGCCGATGGCAGCACCGGTCGTGGGAGGCGAGCTGAGACCACTCGCCGTACGCTCGCGCAGGGTCGATACCGAAGTATTGACGCCCGAGGAGCGAGCATGGGTGTGCAGTTGGTGATCGGTGCCGGAGCGATCGGCACCGCTACCGCGCAACTGCTAGCGGTCCGCGGCGAGCGGGTCCGACTGGTCACCCGAAGTGGCGGGGGACCTGAGCACTCAGCCATCGAGCGCGTTGCCGCGGACGCCACCGACGCGGGTGCGCTGAGCCGTCTCGCCGACGGCGTGGCCGTGATCTACAGCTGCGCGGGGCCTGCCTACCCCCGGTGGGTCACCGACTGGCCGCCGCTCGCCGCCGCGCTGCTGCGGGCAGCGGAGACCAGTGGTGCACTGCTGATCACCACCGGCAACCTGTACGGCTACGGCGCCGTCGACGGGCCGATGAGCGAAGACCTGCCGCTGCGCCCGAACACCGAGAAGGGCCAGGTGCGGGTCCGGATCTGGAACGAGGCGCTCGAAGCGCACCGGGCCGGCCGGATCAGCACGGCCGAGGTCCGCAGCTCGGACTACCTCGGCGCCGGGGCCGTGACGCCGATGACGCTGCTCGTGCTGCCGAAGGTGCTCGCGGGCAAACGGGCCTCGGCTCCGGCAGACCTGGACGCGTCGCACAGCTGGACCTACATCGGCGATGTTGCCCGCACCTTGCTCGCCGTCGCAGCGGACGCCGGATCCTGGGGCCGAGCCTGGCACGTGCCGACCGGGCCGCCCAGGTCGTTCCGCGAGGTGGCCACCCGGGCCGCCGAGCTGGCCGGCGTTCCGGCTCCGCGCCTGTCCGCGATGCCCTACCCAGTGCTGTGGCTCGGCGGCCTGTTCAGCCCGATGGCCCGTGCCGTGCGGGAGACCCAGTACCAGTTCCGGAAGCCGTTCGTGCTGGACTCCACGGCCGCCACGGAAGCATTCGGCATCAATCCGACACCGCTGGACGACGCGCTGCGCGAGACGATCGCCGACCTGCGCTCCCGATCATGACGGCGTATGCGCGCCGACACACTCAATTCGGCGGGTCCGCGCGCCAATCGCCGCATGGTCGGCTCCACGGAGAACTTCGAACCCCAAGCCATTCCGTAGGGAGCGAGCCGGGGCGCAGTATGGATAGGTGAAGGAACCGATTGAGCTTTCGCGGGCTCGCTGTCTTGAGCTGTTGTCGAGCTTCGAGGTTGGCCGGGTGGCGTTGTGTACCGACACCGGCCCCCTGGTCTGGCCGGTGAACTACTCGATGGTCGAGGACGCCATCGTGTTCCGCACCAGTCCCCACAGCCTGTTGGGCACGATGGCATGGAATAGCCCTCTGGCCTTCGAGGTGGACCGCATCGACCTCGACCGCGAGGAGGGGTGGAGCGTGTTGGCCACCGGTACCGGCGAGATGGTCGAGGATCCTGACGAGCTGGGGCTGATCCGGACGTTTCGGGACCCACACCCCTGGGCGGGCGGGGCGAGCCGGCTGTTGTATGTGCGGCTGCGCTGGGTCCGGCTTACGGGTCGTGAACTCGGTTGACCAGGCGCGCTGACGGTCCGCTGGCTACCGGACGTCAGGCATCGACGGAGTGTTTGAGGCCGGGCCTCCGCCGGGGGCCCGTTCTGCTCCGCCACGATCAGGTTGACTTGCGCCACCTGGTGCGACGGCCGTAGGGAGTTGGACCGCTTGCGGATTCTTGTGCTCGGCGCTGGTGTGATCGGCAGCGTGTACGCCGGCTGGCTGCTGCAAGCCGGACACGACGTGATCAATTCTTGCCCGCGGTCCCCGTCTGGTCGACCTGCAGACGCACGGGCTGATCCTGCAGGACGCACAATCCGGAACCGTTCCGTGCTGCCGGTGCCTCGGTCAGCGAGCCCCTGGCAGACGATCGCTTCGACCTGGTGCTCGTCTCGGTCCGTGCGGAGCAGCTCGTCAGCACGCTGCCTGTCCTGACCGGCATGAAGGACGACTCAGACGTGCTGTTCTTCGGCAATACCGCCCATCGCCAAGCGGAGCTGACGGCCGCCCTGGGTGAACGTGCGGTGTTCGGCTTCCCAGCGGCCGGAGGTACCCGGGACGGCCCGGTCGTCAGGTACGTGCTGATCCGGCAGCAGAAGACGATGCTCGGCGAAGCGGACGGCGCGACGAGTCCCCGGGTCCGGCACCTCCAGAGCGTCCTCGAGGAGGCCGGGTTCCCCACCCTCATCAGTGCCAACATCGAGGACTGGCTCATCGCGCACGCCGCGTTCGTCGTGCCGATCGCGTTCGCCCTCTACCGGGTCGGGGTCAACCGGCCAGGCTCGCCGCCGACCCAGCCAGCATGCGCCTAATGGTCCTCGCCACCCGTCAGGCGTTCACCGCGCTGCGCGCGAACGGCAACGACGAGATCCCGACGAACCTGCGCCTCCTCTACCGCCTCCCGACAGAGTCGTCATCGGCTACTGGCGCCGTGTGCTCAACAGCCCCCGAGGAGAACTGTGGTTCGGCGCGCACAGCCGCGCCGCCCCCGAGGAGATGCGTGACTTGGCCGACCAGCTCCAGGAAGCCTTGCTGCACACCGGGCACTCCACGCCCGACCTCAAGCGGTTGCTGGCTACCCCCGTTGACTGGAACGAACCCGCCTGTCGAAATGCAGAAGGCGACGCCGCCCCGGTTGCGGCACCCGCGTCATTGTGGGCGGTTTGACGCCGCTCCTCGGGTCGGAGACTTTCGACAGCCCTCGATAGATGTCACACACAGGTAGAGGGAGCCAACGCCCCACGTGATCGGACTGCATATCCGATCCACATCAAAAAAAAAAAAAAAAAAAAAAAAAAAAAAAAAAAAAAAAAAAAAAAAAAAAAAAAAAAACAAGCGAGCACGAGCCCGCTTCAGGTCAGTGCCGACGCACGTGTCAGCGACACCCGCCATCGCCGTCAGCGCCGCGCCAGCGCCAGCAGCATCAACCACCAGCATCTCGTAGCCGCCCGTCGAGCGTCAGCTGCGAGCGCCCGCGCGTCGCGCTCACTACCCGCGCAACACCTCGCCCCGGCTGGCGCCACCCCGTTGCATCCCACCGCCGGTGTCTGCCCGTGCGGTGAGGGTCGCGCAACCGGGCTCGATCTTGATCTCTTGGGGCTGGTCGCTTTCAGTCCGCTGTTAGTCCTGATCTGCAGGATGAAGTCGTAGGTCCCCGTGTCGGCGGAGGTGCCGGTGATCTCCCCATTGGTGGCCCGAGTCAGCTCAGGCGGCAGGTTCCCCGTCATCGCTCTCCAGTGAGGGCAGGGCCTTACACCGCGGCGGCTTGGCCGAGTACTCCTCGCATTCGGCGCCGTCGGGCAGCGGCGTGCAGGCAATCTGGATCGCGCCGTCGATGTTCTTGTTCGGCATCCAGCCGCTCGAAGGTGTTGCAGATCAGCGTCGCCGAGCTGTCGGGGTTGACGGTGATCCCGATGCCGGTGGGGTCGGTGCTCGCGGGATCCTCCGAGGCGGTCCGGGTGACCTCGTTGAAGCTGATGGTGTTGCCGGTGCTACCGGCGGAGACCGAGATCCCGATGTCGGTGCCCTCACCGACGAAGGTGTTGCTCGTTCACCGTCGCGTTGTCAGCGTCTGACAGAAGCAACGCCGGTGCCGTTGCGGCTGAGCCGCTGGGCCGCCGGGTTGAGCACTGCTGCCGTGGATCGTGTTGTGCGCCACCGTTCCGGTCGTGGTGCCGACGAACGACACGCCGTTCTGGGCGATGAATCCCCGCAGCTCGTCGGTGTTCGGCGGCCCCGCCGTGCTGCCCGTCAGGTTCATGGTCATCGTCCCGCGGGCCTCGAATCCGCTCTTCTGGTAGTCCCTGACCGTCGTGTTGGTGATCGTGACCGTACGCGCGTCCGGTCCAGCCATCAGCGCGGATGGCTCTGCCGGTCTGGTTCGCCGCGGACTGCGCGTTCTGCTGCTGGAAGATGTGCTCGACTATCACGTTGTCGACGGTGCCGCCCGCATCGTTGAAGTAGATCCCGTACAAGAGAATGTGGGCAAGCGGGGTGGACGACTGGAAACCATTGTCCGGGCCGGCCACGGTGAGGTTCTGGATGATCATCGTCTCACCGGCAGCTTCGTTGGTGATGATCCCGCCGTTCCAATGAGACCCAGCCCTGTCCGTCGCACTGATCGCGAAGCCGGCACCGTCAATCGTGTACCCGTCCGGCACGGTCACGGGTGCTGTCACGTGCGCAGTCCTCGCTGAGCGTGAAGGTCGACCCAACCCGTTCAGTTTCCCGGGCAGGCCGTGATATCCGCGGCCGCCGCCGGTGGCGCCACCACCACCAGCGCGACCGGAACAACGATCAGAGCGGCAGCAACGGTGCCTGCGCGACGGGTCAATGCCCGCATCGAGCCAGCCATCACAACACCTCCCGGATTGGCCCTATACGACCGATGGACGTATTGCCGCGCGGTCCTCTTGGTACCGCCCACGGCGAGCCGCGAGGACGGCACATTCAGGTCGCCGGTGTCGGATTCGCGTACACCAAGGTGTTGCTCAGGTAGTCCTGCCCGTCCCAGTCGGTGCAGGTGATCAACACCAGCCGGCCCGGGACCGTCTATCTGTAGACCTTCTCGGCCCTGTGAGCGAGCTGGGTCTTGCTCACGATGCTGACCTCGGACACCCGGTAGCCGATGGTGCCCTTGGCCGTGCTGACACGGACCGTGTCGCCCGCCCGCAGATCGTCGAGCTCATCCAGTGCCCCGCCTCCGGTGTGCACGGTGTGGCCCGTGATCACCGCGCTGCCACGCACGGTGCCCGCGCGAGCGCCGTACTTGTACCAGCCAAGCTCGCGCGGGCTGTCCGGCGGCACAAGAACTCCACCCTCGGGCGCGATCGGCAGGTCCGGCATCTCGATGCGAGCGGCTGCACCACGACCCGCGTGGGTACCCCCGCCGCCGGTGCGGTGTGCCGGAGAGGCTTTTTTTTTTTTTTTTTTTTTTTTTTTTTTTTTTTTTTTTTTTTTTTTTTTTTTTTTTTTTTTTTTTTTTTTTTTTTTTTTTTTTTTTTTATATTCAGCACCAAAGACGTGAAGAACGACGACGTCCCGATCTGCCGGTTGTGCTCTCTGGGTGTTCGACGACGTGGTTTTTTTTTTTTTTTTTTTTTTTTTTTTTTTTTTTTTTTTTTTTTTTTTTTTTTTTTTTTTTTTTTTTTTTTTTTTTTTTTTTTTTTTTTTTTTTTTTTTTTTTTTTTTTTTTTTTTTTTTTTTTTTTTTTTTTTTTTTTTTTTTTTTTTTTTTTTTTTTTTTTTTTTTTTTTTTTTTTTTTTTTTTTTTTTTTTTTTTTTTTTTTTTTTTTTTTTTTTTTTTTTTTTTTTTTTTTTTTTTTTTTTTTTTTTTTTTTTTTTTTTTTTTTTTTTTTTTTTTTTTTTTTTTTTTTTTTTAACAACCTCACGGGCAAGGACTTGAAGTTTGACGGCGGTGATTTTTTTTTTTTTTTTTTTTTTTTTTTTTTTTTTTTTTTTTTTTTTTTTTTTTTTTTTTTTTTTTTTTTTTTTTTTTTTTTTTTTTATACAGTACTACTTTCCTCTACCTTTTTTAGCCTCGTGCCTTCGTGTTTTTTTTTTTTTTTTTTTTTTTATTATCTACTACTTTGTTCCGAACCCGGCGGCCAGCGTCTCCTCGGCGAGGACTGCGTAGCTACTGCAGTGAACCCGGTCTAGTCCTTTTTTTTTTTTTTTTTTTTTTTTTTTTTTTTTTTTTTTTTTTTTTTTTTTTTTTTTTTTTTTTTTTTTTTTTTTTTTTTTTTTTTTTTTTTTTTTTTTTTTTTTTTTTTTTTTTTTTTTTTTTTTTTGTTCGGGACGAACGACTTTTTTTCTTCTTAATGAACGTCGCTCGGTCGCTTCTTTTTTCCGGCGTATTTCATCAAGGACGGCACCTATCGCTTTTTTTTTTTTTTTTTTTTTTTTTTTTTTTTTTTTTTTTTTTTTTTTTTTTTTTTTTTTTTTTTTTTTTTTTTTTTTTTTTTTTTTTTTTTTTTTTTTTTTTTTTTTTTTTTTTTTTTTTTTTTTTTTTTTTTTTTTTTTTTTTTTTTTTTTTTTTTTTTTTTTTTTTTTTTTTTTTTTTTTTTTTTTTTTTTTTTTTTTTTTTTTTTTTTTTTTTTTTTTTTTTTTTTTTTTTTTTTTTTTTTTTTTTTTTTTTTTTTTTTTTTTTTTTTTTTTTTTTTTCTCGGTCATCGAATGGAACTCGTCGCCTTACCGGCGTTTTTTTTACCTCGCCAACGTGTCTCTCGGTCACCGTCAGCCAAGCTCGCGCCGGGAGTCGGTCGCCTTTCTTTTTTTTTTTTTTTTTTTTTTTTTTTTTTTTTTTTTTTTTTTTTTTTTTTTTTTTTTTTTTTTTTTTTTTTTTTTTTTTTTTTTTTTTTTTTTCAACGACGCTCTGTGGTTTTAGCACGCTCTTCGTTCCGCATTTACCAGGCCTGGTTTTTGCGGCCGTAGATTGCCATGTGCAGGTGGCCCGTTCGGAGACCCGCCGCTTCGAGGGCGACTTGGCAGCTTGTTTTTTTTTTTTTTTAGGCTGTTCGCTTGAGCGGAGTTCGACAACTTTTTTTTTTTTTTTTTTTTTTTTTTTTTTTTTTTCGATCTCTGGCCTGCCTTCGGTCAACTCGCTCGAGCTTTCATGGGCATCTTCTAGCTTCAGCTTTTTTCAGATTTTCCACGGATATGTCAGCTACGCGATCGTACCGTTTTTTTTTTTTTTTTTTTTTTTTTTTTTTTTTTTTTTTTTTTTTTTTTTTTTTTTTTTTTTTTTTTTTTTTTTTTTTTTTTTTTTTTTTTTTTTTTTTTTTTTTTTTTTTTTTTTTTTTTTTTTTTTTTTTTTTTTTTTTTTTTTTTTTTTTTTTTTTTTTTTTTTTTTTTTTTTTTTTTTTTTTTTTTTTTTTTTTTTTTTTTTTTTTTTTTTTTTTTTTTTTTTTTTTTTTTTTTTTTTTTTTTTTTTTTTTTTTTTTTTTTTTTTTTTTTTTTTTTTTTTTTTTTTTTTTTTTTTTTTTTTTTTTTTTTTTTTTTTTTTTTTTTTTTTTTTTTTTTTTTTTTTTTTTTTTTTTTTTTTTTTTTTTTTTTTTTTTTTTTTTTTTTTTTTTTTTTTTTTTTTTTTTTTTTTTTTTTTTTTTTTTTTTTTTTTTTTTTTCAATCTCACCGGCAAGGATCTGAAGGACGGCAGCGTCGTTTGGTTACGAACGACTTCAAGACCTGTTTCCTCGTCTGGATAGGGCTCGGTTGCCTTCCTGGTTGCCTGATTGGCTCGTCGGACATCGCCGTGATGGCCTGGAGCTCATGGATGTAGCCGGCCTCATCGTCATCAGGGGCACTGACCACGAGGTACCGCGGCCGGTCGTCCTCCATGCGAGGCTGGTCGAGCCCTAGGAGCTTCATCCGCCTGTCGATGACCCGGAGCACCAGATCGGCCGACCTGACCGAGCCAGCGACCGCCTGTGGCCAATGCGCCGCTTGAAGCGCGTCCAAGCGTGCGAGTTCCAGCTCGCGGTACTCCTCCACCGCCTCGGCGATCCTGGAGTTGAGAGCGTCCTGACCGCTCGCCACGCCGTTCCCCTGTTCTGGTAACCAACCGCCAGGGCGATCTCGTCATACGAGTGACCAGCCAAGGCGAGTTCCACGCATCGGGCCCTCCGCCACCTGGCCAAGGTCTTGCCAGACGTGTCGGGGAGCCCTCGCACGTCGTGATACCTCCACGCTCATGGTTCAAGCATCCTCGCTCCGTCTAGCCAGCTGGCGCTGGAGAGTCAGGTCGTGCCCACACCTGCCTCAGTACCCACCGCCCACGATCTCGCGCTGCACAGTCCCCGGCGAGTCTATTTGACCAGCCGCGACCCTCACCTTGACGCCCCGGCCGCTACCACGCCGCCGCATCAGTTCGCATCAGCCGGCGACGACGACCTGTGGTACCTCAGCAGCGACGTTTTTTTTTTTTTTTTTTTTTTTTTTTTTTTTTTTTTTTTTTTTTTTTTTTTTTTTTTTTTTTTTTTGTCCGGTGACATCACGGACGGCACCTTTTATCTGTCTTCCGGTGACCCTTTTTTTTTTTTTTTTTTTTTTTTTTTTTTTTTTTTTTTTTTTTTTTTTTTTTTTTTTTTTTTTTTTTTTTTTTTTTTTTTTTTTTTTTTTTTTTTTTACAGGCAGGCCGAGACTGAAATGAGCCGTTCATCTGGGCAGCCGAGTGCCGCTCACTCGTCGCCGTCTTGCGCGTGCCAGCTGTGACCGGTCGCGGTGCGCGTTTCCACTTCTCCCCCGTGGGTACGACGCCGCGAAAAGCGCTCAGCTCGGCCTTTCGGATGCGCTTCGAGACGAGGAGGAGGCGCCGTGACCCGGGGCTTCGCACCGTTCGCGAGGGTGCGCCACATCCCGCCTGGTGACAACGACCCGCCCATCACACCGCGGGTCGCGATCCTCCATGTGGCCGCGTCGCTCGCCACAACTCTCTTCTTCTTCTTCCGGGACCGGTCGGGCGGCGTCGAGTCGCACTTCTTCATCACCTTGCTCGGCCGCATCGAGCAGTACCGGTCGATCTACCGGCAGGCCGACGCCAACCTCGACGCGAACAACTTCGCCGTATCGATCGAGACCGCCGGCCTCGGGATGGGGAGGTGGAACCCGCCTCAACGGCGCGCGATCAAGAAGCTGCTGCTGTGGCTGCACAACGAGACCGACGGGGAAATCCCGCTCCGGCCGGTCAAGCGCTGGGACGGCGCCGGCATCGGCTACCACACGCTCTTCGGGGCTCCGTCGCACTGGACCCCGGTCGCGAAGTCATGCCCCGGGCCAAACCGGATCAAGCAGTTCTGGAACTGGCTGGCGCCGTGGATGAAGACCGCACTCGATCCGCCCGCCACGGTCCGAGTCGTCACGTTTAACGTGTGGGTCGGGCAGGGCGGCCGCAGGCTCCGGCAGAACCTGCGCCGCATGTTCAAGGACCTCGAGTACCCGGAGATCGTCGCATTGCAGGAGGCCACGGGTCTTCACCGCGGATTCTTCCGGTACCGGCGGATCGCCGCCGACCGGTTCCCCCGCCGCGAGGCCAACTCGAACGTGCTCCTGGTGCGTCGCCGCGGAGTCAAGGTGATCCGCAGGCTCCGGCTCGCGGTCGACGGCCCGGACTGGCGCGGCCCGAAGCACGGCAGGATCCACCCTCCTCGGGTGTTCATCGGCGCCATCGTCGAGGTCGCCGGTCAGCGTTTCGACATTCTCGACGTGCATCGCGCGTGGACCGGCGGGGAGCACAACCTCGCGACGTGGCGGGCCGAGCACAGGCAGCTGGTCGCCTGGGTGCGCGAACGGCGCGAACACCGTCCAGTCATCCTGCCGGGCGACCACCAGCGCGGCGGCGGCCAGGAACTCGCTGCGGCCCTCGAGGCCGAGGCGCTCATCAACGGCATCGACGGGTTTGTCACCGTCAATGCCGACGGGCGCGCCCGCAAGGCCACGGCCAGCTACGGATCCGACGGACACCGGCCCGTCATCGGCACCATCACGAAGGAGGCAGCATGACCCACGTGTCTGTACCCGCTGCCCCGTCGTCGCGCAACCGAAGCTCGGGGCATCGCCGGCACCAAGGGACGTGCGATACCTGCCCAGACGGTTGATGGGATCGTGGTGGGTACGGGCCGCGAGCAAGGCTCGGCTACCTGGCCCGCCCCGCTCCGAGCGGTCTGGCCGATGTCGTCGAGATCATCCTCGACAGGGACTTGTCACGCCTACGTCCCGGGCTCGCTGGTCGGGATCGAGCTCTTGACCATTGAAGGTTGCATCGTCTAGGTCGCGTGCTGCTCAGAGTGCCGAGCAGAGGTGCCAGGCGGCGTTGCCGTCGTGCCGATGGGCGGCCGGTCGTACCGATGGCCGGGTCCATCCATCCGTCGGCGCGAACACCGTGGCGAAGACGTAGCCGCGGCTGCTGTAGCGGCTTCCACGATCCCGCTGTCGATCCTGGCCTCTTCTTCGGCACGGAGCCTTCGGCTTCCGCGAGGTCGGACGCATGTGGCGCGAGACCGCCCCTTACCACCCTTGAAGGTGTGCTGCCGGGTGTCGGGCGGACGTAGCGTGCCGAGAGTGCACCGGGCGGCGTGGGGAGGTCCAGACCGGTGGGGCGACGGGATATGCGCCAGTCGTCCGTGCCCGAACCCGGTGTCGCCGGTGGACGTCCAGTCGGGTGGCGGCTTGGCCCGCACCCGGAGCGAATCTAGGCAAAGGGGAAGGCCCATGACCATCAGCAGTTTCGCACGCAGTCGGACGGCGGCGGTCGTCGCTGGTGCAGCGGTCCTCGTCGCCGGTGGCGGCGCAGTCGCGGCCGGCACCAGCGGTGCGGCCGACCATGACCGTGGCGTGCATCGGACGGACCGCGGCGACCATGGCGTCCTGGGGCTGCTTCGGCACCGGCTGGAGGCCGACGGCCCCTACCCGGGCCTGACCCAGCTCCGCGAGGGCGACAACTCGACCGACCTGTGGGTGGCCGACGGCGGCGCGACGCTGCAGCGGTCGTGGGTCAGGTGCGCCGCCGGCAAGAACGCCACCGGTGGCGGGTTCGGCCAGTGGGACTACCCGGCCGAGGTCGTCAAAAACGTCCAGATCGTGACCTCGGTTCCTGCGACCATCAGGCGCGGGGAACTCGTCAACACACCAATCCCCGGCGACGTCGACCAGTCCATCAAGCCGAACGGCTGGCTCGTCGAGGGCTTCAACAACGGGTCCACGACCGACGTCTCCGTGCGGCCGTGGGTTGTCTGCGCGGTCATGCGGTAAAGGCTCGCCCGCGGTACGTGGCACGCGGTGTCTCCCGCCACCCCCCGGGATTGGGATTCCGGTGTCGCATCATCTAGATGATCGACGACACCCTTGCGCGTGCCACGCTCTACGAGGTGCGCGACCGTGCCGATTATCGACCCATCGCCTCCAGCACCATGAAGGCATAGACGCCGCCGACGATCCAGCGGTCCACGTCGGAATCCAGGTCGAGGGTATCCAGCGGGTGCGGACCGGTCAGGCCCTCGCGCTGGCGCTGAGCCAGGGCCGTCATTCAGAATCGAGGAAGAAGGCGCGGCGGGACAGCCGCCGACTGGCGGGTATGGATGCCTGGTTTCAAACCGCACACCTAGAGCCGTGGCCGACGTAGATGGACCAGGGGCCCGGTGGATCAACCTGTCCGCTCACCGGGCTGGCGCGGGTCGCCGAGAATGAGTCGACCTACAGCAAAGAATGCGGCTCGGCCCTCGCAGGGCCCTCCGCCGCGAGCCGGCGTGCGGTGAGCCGGGCCGCGATGCGGGTCGGGAGTGGAACCCGAGCTTGCGGAGGCGTGCTTGCTTTCGTGCCACACGGGTACGCCCATACAAGACGAGGTTGAGGCGTCGGGGACGACCCGGTATGAGCGGCACAGGCTTTCACCGTCCCCGCACGCCTCGATCCCCAAGACAGTTGCTCCCCCGCAACCTCCGACAGGACCGCTCATGTCAGATGCACCGAAGCCCCTCAGTGTCGCCGCCGACGTAGGCACGGCGCTGGTCAGGCTGGCCGACGCCACCGACCGGCTCGTGTTCCTCGCCGAGGCGTTGGCCGTGAACATGGGAATCGTGGAGCCCGCCGACGTCGACATGGAGGTGACCCCCAAGAAGACCGCGTGACCCCTCAGACAGGATTCGCCACCTCTCGCTCCGGAGATCCGCTCGCCTGTCGCCAGCGGTCCATGACGAAACGCCCCTGCGGCCCATGCAGGACCTGGCCGTGGGAATCCCCGACGCCCGCCGCCGATGTCGCCGCCACGACGGTCATGTAGACACAGGCGGCCTGCGCGACGATGAGCCGATCGGCGGCGGGATTCGCGGACAAGCCGGGCCGAAGCCCGGACGGGTCTCCGGCCCCGCTAGCCGATCAGGAACATTCCCCACGCAATCGCCGCGACGGCGAGCATGAAGGCCATGAAGACCAGCGCCCATCCCCCCGGCGGGTCCAGGTCGCATCACCTTGCGGTCCACGATCCAGGCCGACCAGGCCGGAACGCCATTGTCGTCCCGGATGCGCGGGCTCCCACACCTCCGACGACGGCCCCACTTCCCCTGCTCTTCCCGCGCACGCTCCCGGCTCACTGCGGTCGGCTGACCCGCTCAGCGGCCAGCCCGACCTGCGCGACGCAGCCACCAGCGCTAGCTCGCCGGCGCTAGCACTCGTTCGCCGGCGCTAGCACTCGTCCAGAGCACTTGTTCCACCCGCCCCGCAGGGTGGTGTCCTAGTCCTCCGGCAGCGCAGCGAGGCCGACGGCGACAGTGGCTGTGGGTTCCTCGGCAGCGGACTCTCCTCAGGGACTAAGTCCTCCTCCAGCGCCGACTCGCCGTACACCGCCTGCGCCAGGCCGAGAGCCAGCCCCATGATCTCGTGATCGGCGAGCCCCAGCCGGATCGCCACCGCGCGCGCGTTCGCAGGTCGGTCGGCGGGGTCCTTGGCGAGCAGCTCCTCGATCACGCCGGCCAGAGCCTCCGGGGCGTCGTCGGGCAGCGGGGGCGGTGGCTCGTGGATGTGGCTCATCGCGGTAGCCAGTGGTGTCGGCTTGTCGAACGGTTTGGCCCCGCAGAGCATCTCGTGACCGACGACGCCCAATGCGTACAGGTCGGAGGCACCGGTCGCTGGCCGGCCGAGCGCCTGCTCCGGGCTGATGTACGCCGGCGTCCCGACCAGCTCCCCGGCACGAGTGTGGGCGGAGGCATCAGCCGCCCTGGCGATACCGAAGTCGGTGAGCTTTACGAGGCCGTCCTCGCGGACCAGGATGTTGGCCGGCTTCACGTCGCGGTGGACCAGCTTGGCCGCATGCGCGACGCCCAGCGCGAGGGCGCACTGGCCGATCACCGACCGGACCTGGTCGGCGGGCAGTGGGCCGCGCTCGCGGATCAGCTGCGACAACGGATCCCCGGCGACCAGCTCCATCACCAGGAACGCCACGCCGTCGTCCTCGCCGTAGTCGAAGACGGTGGCGATGTTGGTGTGGATCAGCCCCGCGGAGTGCAGCGCCTCGTCCCGGAAACGACGGGCGAACAGCTCCTCGTGGTCGGGGTTGGGGCGCATCACCTTCACCGCGACCCTTCGCTGCAGAACGTCGTCCTCGGCTCTCCAAACGTCGCCCATACCTCCCGAGGCGATGCGTCCCTCCAGCCGGTACCGGTCGCCGAGAAGAAGTCCTGGCTCCAGCCTATTCACGTCGTGACCCCCACAGTTTGGTCCCTCCACGCTGACCGCGGCTCGCGTGAACATGGTCGGCGAAGTTCCAGTCCCGCCTGCCGAGAGCCAGGCCGCCGCCTCAATCGGGACAAGGGATCCGTCATCGAGGATCGCCGAACACGGCCAGGGAGACATCCGCCGACATAGGGGTTCACCTACCTGTTTCGTCAGTCGTCGGCGGGAACACCGGGGCGAAGACGTAGCCGCCGCTGCTGTAGCGGGCTTCCACCATCGCGATGTCGATTCTGGCCTCCTCTTCGGCACGGAGTCGTTCGGCTTCCGCGAGGTCGGGCAGACTGATGCTGAGCACGACCAGCGCGGTGACCGGATGCACGACAATCGAGACCACCGTGGCGTCCGTGTGACGCAGGGCGTCAGTCAGCTGCTCGCGCAAGGAGTCCACGTCGGGGGCGGGTATGCGCTGGGCGGTCATGAGTGGACGAACTCCTGGTTTGAGGGTGCCGGTCAGGCTGTGACGCAAGGCGCTCTGAACCCTTTGGTTCTGCGCATGCCGTGCTGCCGGCGGTTTGGTCGGGGGCCCCCGCCCCGGGTTAAACGCCAGCGCCCGGGGCCGGGGTGTCTCAGGGACGACACACGGACGAGGCTGTTGACCACCACGCCGTCCCACGTCCCTGATCCGCATCAAGGGTCGCGCCCAGAGAGCGCCGGGACACCCGCCGGGTGACGGGTTTGCATACCTGTTTCGGAAGGGTGCCCCATATTCGCCTCGACAACTCCGACCAGCCGGCTTGCAACCGGGCCCATGGCCTACTGGTCTCGCACGCACGCCCTCAGGGCACCCCGCGCGGTGGGGCATGCGGATCACGGAAAGGGGCAAGGGTCGTCATGCGGGGGGAGGGGAGGTCGCAGGCCGGGGCCCGCTGCGCGCGCCGGTATCGGCAGAGCTTTGGAAGCGGGTCACCGTGGAGGACGTGGTCGCCGAGGGAGGCAGCGGAGTCGTGTGGTAGCACCTCCGGCTACCGACGACCCGTAGAACTTGCACTGGATGGCGGTCCAGCCGCCACCGTCGCGCTGCCGGGCGACCAGGTCGATGCCAGGCGGTAGGCTCCTGACCTGGCCGTGGAAGCCGCCTCGCCGGGACGGAGACAGATAACCGAACCCGTAGGTCGGATCGGGAGTCTTCCGGATCGTCCCGTGGGATCCGGACACCCGACGGCGAACCGGAGCGGTGGCTGTTCACGGCGTACGGCAAGCCCCTTGCACAACAACGCGGGCCACCTTACAGGTGGCGGCAGGCACGCAAGCGCGCTCGGGCCGAGGACCGGACTCGGGCGGCGGCTTCGCGGCTCGCTGCTGCTGCATTTGCGGACTCTGTGCGGACTACCGCGATCCGATAGCCCCTCTGACCTGGGCAGACGGGCTAAGTCAGTAGTACCAGGGGAACGGCGACCAGTCGGGGTCCCGCTTCTCGAGGAACTGGTCGCGGCCTTCGGCGGCCTCGTCGGTCATGTAGGCGAGCCGGGTGGTCTCGCCGGCGAAGAGCTGCTGGCCGACCAGGCCGTCGTCGATCAGGTTGAAGGAGTACTTCAGCATCCGCTGCGCGGTCGGGGACTTGCCGTTGATCTTGCGTCCCCACTCGAGCGCCTCGGCCTCGAGGTCGGCGTGCGCGACCACCCGGTTGACCATGCCCATCCGGTGGGCGTCGTCGGCGGAGTACTCGTCGCCGAGGAAGAAGATCTCGCGGGCGAACTTCTGGCCCACCTGGCGAGCGAGGTACGCCGACCCGAAGCCGCCGTCGAAAGAGCCGACGTCGGCGTCGGTCTGCTTGAACCGCCCGTGCTCACGGCTGGCGAGGGTCAGGTCGGACACGACGTGCAGCGAGTGACCGCCGCCCGCCGCCCAGCCGTTGACCAGGCAGATCACGATCTTCGGCATGAACCGGATCAGTCGCTGGCACTCGAGGATGTGGAGGCGGCCGAGCTTGGCCTTGTCGACCGTCTCGACGGTCTCGCCCTCGGCGTACTGATACCCGGCGCGGCCGCGGATCCGCTGGTCGCCGCCGGTGCAGAACGCCCACTTGCCGCTCTTGTCGCTCGGGCCGTTGCCGGTGAGCAGCACGCACCCGACGTCGCTGGAGATCCGGGCATGTTCCAGGACGCGCAGCAGCTCGTCGACCGTGTGCGGCCGGAACGCGTTGAGCACGTCGGGGCGGTCGAACGCGACCCGCACCGTCCCGTGCGCCTTCGCGCGGTGGTAGGTGAGGTCGGTCAGGTCCTCGAAGCCGGGCACGGCGTCCCAGGCGGCGGCGTCGAAGATCTCCGACACCCCGTCGATCGCAGTCATGGCCGCAGGCTATCCGGAGGCCTCGGAGCGACCTGGATCACATTCGGTGGATTGCGACCGCGCGAACCCGGGTAGGACTCGGGTCAGCACAGAGTGACGGGGGAAAGACAGATGAGCTACGAGGTCCTGGTCGAGAACCTGCGCGCAGCCGCGCAGAAGACGCGATCGACCACCCAGCCGCTGGCCGGCTACGACTTCCACGAGACCAACGTGTCGGGCGAGTCCTTCGGGCACGTCGAGCTGGCCGACTGGTTCAAGGCGGTCGCCGAGCAGTGCGACACGGCCGGGCGGTCGTTGCGCAGCGGCGCGGAGGCGCTTTCCGGGCAGCTGGAGTACGCCGCGACCACCTACGAGCAGACCGACACCGGCGTTGCCGATCAGTTCCAGACGCCGTTCTCGACAGGAGCACTCGGGGGTCCGCGATGACCGCGCCCTCGTCGATGCAGCTCGGCGAGACGACCGATCCGAAGAAGCTGGTCCCGGGCGAGGTCGGCCACGTGCGTGGCAATGCCACCGCGCTCTCCGAGGAGCGCACGAAGATCTCCGAGATCCACTGCGCCGTCGGCGGCATCACCACGCCGGGCTGGGAGGGCGGGCTCGCGCTGGCGTCGTACGAGTCGGCGCGTGAGCGCGAGCTGAAGAAGTACTCGGCGTACGAAGACCTGCTCGAGGCCGCCGGCCGGGCCCTCACCACGTACGCCGGCGCGCTCTCGTCGGCGCAGGCCAAGGCGCAGGAGGCCATCGACAAGTGGGAGGCAGGGGAGCGCGCCACGGCCACCGCTCTCGCGGACCACAACGAGGCTGTACGCAAGTACAACGCCGCCGCGGCGGCGCCGTCCTCGCCGTTCGCCGGACCGCAGCTGCGGCCAGGTCCGCCGGGGCCGTTCCACGACCCCGGGAAGGCGATGCGCGACGAGGCCGAGCGCATCCTCGAGGACGCCCGCAAGGCGCTCGACGAAGCCGGCCAGCAGGCCGTCGTGGCGCTCGGTGGCCTCGAGGGCAGCAAGACCGAGAGCGAGGGCGACTGGTTCGGGGCGAGCGGCGACCTGCACGGCCCGAAGTTCAACTGGGACTTCTTCGAGCGCACCTTCGGTCTCGAGGAGAAGGGCGAGAAGGGCAGCCCGTTCGAGCTCAGCCTCGGCAGCGCCGAGGGCGAGGCCCACGTCGGCAAGTGGGAAGGCAAGTGGGAGGACTACTACGGCGACTTCAAGGTCAACGCCGACGGCTCGGTCACCCTGCTCGGCGCCGAGGGGTCGGCCGAGGCCACGGTCAACGGCGAGGGCGTGAAGATCAACGCCGACGGCACGCTGTCGATCGTCAAGGCCGAGGGCGAGCTGAAGGGCGAGTACGGCGCCGCGGAGGGCAGCCTGCAGGGCGAGGCCCTGCTCGGTGCGACCGGTGAGGGCCACGTCGAGGTCGGGCAAGACCGGCGTGCACGCGGGCGGCGAGCTGTTCGCCGGCGGCAAGATCTCGGGCACGGCCGGTGGCGACGTCGGTGGCGTCGGGGGCGAGGTCACCGCCGAGGGTTGGGCCGGCGCGGGCATCAGCGGGGACGCGGACATCGGCATGAAGGACGGCAAGGTGACGATCGGGGCCCATGGCGGCGCCGCCCTCGGCCTGGGCGGCAAGATCGGTGGCGAGGTCACCCTCGACTTCCCGAAGATGGCCGAGACCGGTGGAGACATCGTCGACGCGATCGGAGACATCCTGTGAGCACGACCCTTCCCCTCCCCATCCGCTTCGAGCTCCCGGGGGCGGAGTGGCAGCCCGTCGAGCCGGAGACGGTCGGCGTCAGCAACGCCGCCTTCCTGGCCGCCCGGCAACCGCTCGGCAGCTCGTCGTACCGGCCGACGATCACGATCAGTGGCGACTGGCGCAACGACGACGCCGGCCTGGAGCAGATCGCCGACGAGTCCGTGGTCAAGGTCCAGCAGGAAGCCGGGCACGCGCGCCTCGCCGACCGCAGGAACGTGGGCACCGACGAGGCGCCGGCGATCGTCCAGGTGATCTCGGCGGCCGCGACCATCGACGGCGAGCTCCTGGACCTGCGCCAGCTGCAGACCGTGGCGGCGTACGTCGATGCCGACGACCGCTCCCGGCGGATCGTGGTCCTCTACACCCTGTCGTGCACGGCCGAGCAGTTCGAGGCGGCCGGGCACGAGTACCAGCAGTTCATGGCGACCGTGCGGGTGGTGCCCGACGACGAGGCGACCTGGGAGTCCTGAGCCGGGGCAGAGTCCGGCCCGCGTCAGAGCTTCCCGGCGGCCGCCAGGATGCCGATCACGATCCCGCACACCACGAGGCCGGCCACGGTGAGCACCGCGACCCACAGGCCGATCTTCTCCGAGGCTCCGCGCTCCTGCTTCAGGCCGAGGTGGTCGGCGACCGTGGTCACGAGGTCGCGGCCCTCCTCGGAGTTGAAGCGGTAGTCGACGACGTTGCCGAACTGGCCGTTCTCGTCGAACGCCCAGACCTTCTGGACGCCGAACTCCTTGACCCGGCCGATCTGTCGACTGGCCTGCGCGCTGACCTTCGGCACGCCCGCGACCCAGTCGAGCGATCGCGAGTCGTCGGTGATCGAGTAGGTGCCGTCGTCGCCGACGTGCACGTGGTGGACGTACGTCTTGGACAGCCCGGCCTTGTTGAACAGGCCGTACCACTGGGCGTCCACGACGTCGAGGCCGACGTCGAAGCCGTTCTCGGTCGGCGTCACGGCGTACGGCGTGCCCGCGGCGGCCTCCTGCATGGCGGCGAGGAACTCTTCGCGCTGACTCATGGTGCGCAACGCTAGCCGTCCTGCTGCCGGCTGCGCGGGAATCGCGGCCGGGTCGGTCGACGTTGGGGGTGACATGGCACTTTCGGGAGATTACGAGCCGAGTCCCGCCCAGTGGGTGCGTGACCAGGTCGAGAAGTACGAGTCCACGAACGGCCGCGAGGCCAACATCCTGCGCGGCAACCCGGCGTGGCCGATCGTCGTGATCACCTCGGTCGGGTCGAAGTCGGGCAAGCTCCGCAAGAACCCCGTGATGCGCGTGGAGAAGGACGGTGTGTACGCCGCCGTCGCGTCGCAGGGAGGCGCGCCCACGCACCCGACGTGGTACCACAACTTCGTCGCGCACCCCGAGGTCGAGCTCCAGGACGGCCCGGAGCCGCACACCTACCGCGCCCGGATCGCCGAGGGCGAGGAGCGGGCGGAGTGGTGGGAGCGCGCGGTCGCGCAGTACGCGCCGTACGCGGAGTACCAGGAGAAGACCGACCGCGAGATCCCGGTGTTCCTCCTCGAGCGCACCGACTGACCCGACCCAGCGGGGTGGTTTCGAGACAGGCGCAGAGCGCCTTCCTCAACCACCGAGGCCAACCGCTTGCTCGGACGACCGACCAACACTGAACGTGACGCAGGGCGGCGACCCACGACGGTCGAGCCTGTCGAGACCCCGGCTAGAAATGAGCTGGTCGTATGGGTGACGCGCCTGCACACGTAACCGGTTTCGAGACAGGCGCAGAGCGCCTTCCTCAACCACCGATTTCCCGCTGGTTGAGGAGGTTGCGCAGCAACCGTCTCGAAACCAGCACCCGACGACGGCGCTGCCGCCACACTGCTCGGTGTGAGCACGCTGCCGCCCGAGCCGGTCGACGTCCCCGCCGCGTTCCGGGAGCCGGTGCTCAACCCGCCCGCGCGCTGGGTGGCGTTCCTGACCCTGGCCAGCATCGGCCTGTGGGCGGGCTTCTTCGGGCCGATCCAGGTGCTGCTCGCGCAGCAGGCCGAGGCGATCGACCCGGCGAACAAGAAGGAGATCCTCTCCCTCGTCCTGGGTCTGGGCGCGCTGACGTCGGTGATCTGCAACCCGGTGTTCGGGGCGTTCTCCGACCGGACGACGCTGCGGATGGGACGCCGGCTCCCATGGATCGCCGGCGGGGCGCTCGGCGGTGCGCTCTCCCTGGCGGTGCTCTCGGTCGCGGACAACGTGTTCGTGATGGCGCTCGGCTGGTGCGGGGTGCAGCTGACCCTGAACGCGATGCTCGCCGCGGTCACCGCGACCGTGCCCGACCAGGTGCCGGTCGGCCGTCGTGGCCGGGTGGGCGGCATCCTCGCGATCGCCCAGACCGCTGGTGTGGTCGGCGGCACGGGCATCGCGTCGGCCACCGGCAGCATCGCCGCCGGCTACCTCACCACCGCCGCCGTCCTCGTCGTGCTCGCGATCCCCTACTGCCTCGACGCACGCGACCAGCCGTTGCCGGCCCGCCTGCGCGAGCCGTTCGACGTACGCCGGTTCGCCAGGTCGTTCTGGATCTCACCGCGCCTCCATCCCGACTTCGCGTGGGCCTGGCTGACCCGGTTCCTCGTCAACCTCGGCAACGCGGTCGGACTGCTCTACCTCCTGTACTTCATGCAGGACGTCATCGGCTACTCCTCCGACGAGGCCGCGGACCGGGTCTTCGTGCTGACCGCGATCTACGCCGCCACGCTCGTGCTGACCACCGTCGTCTTCGGCATCTGGAGCGACCGCACCGGGCGGCGCAAGGTGTTCGTGATCTGGTCGGGCGTGGTCGCGGGGACGGCCGCCCTGGTGCTCGGCACCGGCCAGAGCTGGGGCGCGGCCGTCGCGGGCGCGACGGTGATGGGCCTGGGCTACGGCATCTACACCTCCGTCGACTTCGCCCTGATCACCCAGGTCCTCCCGGGCGCCGAGGACCGCGCCAAGGACCTCGGCGTCATCAACATCGCGAACGCGCTGCCGCAGGTGTTCGCGCCGATCCTGGCCAACGTGATCCTGCAGGTCGTGGAGCGCTCCGGCGGGGCCGTGGAGACCGGAGGCGACGGGTTCTCCGCCGGCTACTTCGCGGTGTACGCCGTCGCCTTCGGCGCGAGCATCCTCGGCTCGGTGTTCGTCACCCGGATCCGCTCGGTGGCGTGAGCGGGTCGCACGGCGTCAGCTGGTGGCGGCGGCCGTGCGGGAGATCGACATCGCCAGCGAGGCGAGGTGCCCGAGGCGGGCGAGCTCGGAGTCGAGGAACTCGGGGCCACCGCGGCGGCCGATGACGAGCACCTCGTCGTCGTCGAGGCGGGCCGCCACGAGGAGCGAGTTCTCGTCCTCCACCTCGAGCCGGACGGCGCGGTCGAGCTCCGTCCACGGCACGTGCTCGGGCGCACCACCGGTGGAGTGGAGGACGCCGGCGTCGCGGCTGACCCGGGCGCCCCAGTCGGAGCGGAAGACGGCCGGCAGCAGGTCGACCAGCCGGTCGGGTGCCGTCATCGGGTGCGCGGTCAGGTCCTCGACCGCCTCGAGGTCGAGGAACACGTTGCCGCCGGCGGCGTACCGGCTGATCCAGAGGACGCGTACGCCGTCGAGGGCGTTGCACGCCGACACGATCGAGTCGGGCATCGCACCGGGCGCGGTCTCGAGGAGGACGTCGTCGACGGCGACGCCGTCATGGGCCTTCTCGACGATCTCGATCGCCTCGATGTCGCCGCCGGCCTCACCGATGGCCCCTGCCAGGCGACCCAGCGAGCCGGGCACGTCGGGCAGCTCCACACGCAAGAGGAAAGGCATCTCACTCCCATCGATCAGCCACCACGGTATCCGTCGGACGTTGCCGGCAGGTTTCGGTTCCCAGCAGCCGGTCAGGACATGCGCGAGGCGAGCAGCCGCTGGCGCAGCCCGGTCGCCCGCTGCGCCGGCGTCGCCACCGCCGCCCGGACGGCCTCCTCCGACCCGACGACCCGCACGTGCTCCTGCGCGCGGGTGACGGCGGTGTAGAACAGCTCGCGGGTGAGCAGCCGCGAGCCGGCGTCGGGCAGCAGCACCGTGATCCGCCGGGCCTGGCTGCCCTGGCTCTTGTGGATGGTCATCGCGTGCATCGTCTCGACCTCGTCGAGCCGCCCGGTGGCGAAGTCGTGCAGCCCGCCCGAGCCCGAGATCCACGCCCGCAGCCGGCCGTCGTCGCGCAGCACCGCGGCACCGGTCTCGCCGTTGTAGAGCTGCAGCGTGTAGTCGTTGGCGGTCACCAGCAACGGCCGGCCGACGTACCACTCCCCCCAGATCTCCTGACCCGTCTCCTCGGCCAGCCAGCGCTCGACCCGGCGGTTCCAGTGGCGTACGCCGTGGGGTCCCTCGCGGTGCGCGCACAGCAGGCGGTGCTCGTCGAGCGCCCGGATCGCTCCCTCGGCGTCGCCGTCCTCGGCGGCCCGGCGTACGGCGAGGGCGGCGGCCACGGCGTCGGGGCGCAGCACGCCCTCGGGGTCGTCGGTCTCCACGAACTCGACCTCGTCGGACTCGCCGCGCAGCGCGTCGACCACGGCATCCCCGTCGCCCGCGCGGAGCGCCTCCGCCAGCGTCTTGATGTCCTCGGTGGAGCGGTAGTTGCGGGTGAGCGAGACGACCGGTGAGTCGGGGTCGCCGTCGTACCCGGCGACCAGGTCGGACAGCACGGCACCGGCGCCCACCGAGGTCAGCTGGCGCGGGTCGCCGGCCAGCACCAGGCGCGACTGCGGCCGCACCGCCTCGAGCAGCCGGGCCATCATCGTCAGCTCCACCATCGACGACTCGTCGACGACGATGAGGTCGTACTTGAGCCGGTTGCCGCGGTCGTGGCGGAACCGCGTGGCGTTGTCGGGCCGCCAGCCGAGCAGGCGGTGCAGGGTCATCGCCTCGACCCGGCCGACCCGGTCTCGGTCCTCGGGAGCCAGGTCGGCGAGCTCGGTCTCCACCGCCTCCTGCAGCCGGGCGGCGGCCTTGCCGGTCGGCGCGGTGAGGGCGACCGAGAGCCGCTCGCCCCGGTGGGCGGCCTGGTCGGCCAGCAGCGCGAGCAACCGGGCGACGGTGGTGGTCTTGCCGGTGCCGGGACCGCCGGTGATGACCGTGGTCCAGCGCCGGACCGCGCGCACGGCGGCGTCGAGCTGCTCGTCGCTGATCCGGCCCACCCGGACCCGGTCGACGGCGGCGGCCAGGGCGTCGTCGTCCACGGTCGGAGGTGGTTGGGCGGCGCGCTCCACGAGGTCGTCGCAGACCTGGTGCTCGAGCCGGTGGTAGCGGTCGAGGTAGAGCAGGTCGTGCTCCCAGCGGATGACGCCCTGCTCGAGGAGCGGCGAGGCGTCGACGGCTGCCCGCCACTCGTCGACCGGCGGCCAGTCGAGGCCGAGGTCGGGGGCGACCTCGGCGGCCGTGGCGAGGTCGAGGCACACCGAGCCACGGCGTACGGCGCGGACGGCGAGCGCCACCGCCAGCAGCACGCGGTCGTCGGTCTCGCGCCCGAGGGCACCCATCCTCGACGCGACGTGGACGTCGGAGGCGGTGAGGAGCGTGGCCGCGTTGAAGCTGGCCAGCAGCCCGCCCGCTCCGGTGGCGAACCGCCAGTCGAGCTCGCTGGTGGGTTCGAACAGCTCGGTCATCGCGCAGCCCCCGTGGTCAGGACCCCGTCGAGCAGGTCGGACAGCTCCTCGACCAGGGCGACCGGCGGCCGCCACGAGAAGATGCCGCACGGGTGGCCGTCGACCTCCGGGGTGTCGGGCCCGCACATGCCGCGCAGGTAGAGGTAGAGCACGCCGCCGAGATGGCGCTCGGGGTCGTAGCCGGGCTGGCGCCAGCGCAGGAACCGGTGGAGCACCGCGACGTACAACAGCGCCTGGAGCGGGTAGTCGGAGTGGCCCATGGCGTCGGCCAGAGCCTCGGGGCGGTAGCTGTGAGCGGTCAGCGGCTCGTCGAGCGGGCCGAGCCAGTTGGTCTTGTAGTCGACCACGAGGTAGCGCGGCCCCGCGTCGCTCGCCACCCGGAGCACGACGTCGACGGATCCGGTCAGGTAGCCGCGCAGGCTCTGCTCGGCGAGGTCGCCCACCAGGGCGTCGGCGTACGCACCGACCGGGTCGTCGGCGGGAAGGTGGCGGCGCAGCAGCGGCGCCAGGTCGCCGAGGCGCACGTCGGGCGCGCGCCCGCGGACGTCGCCACCGGCCAGCGGCAGCTCGAAGTCCATCTCGCGCAGCCGGTCGGTCAGCGGGATCTCGCGCAGGGTGGCGCCGACGAGCGGGCCGAGCGGTGAGTCGCACACCGTGACCAGGGCGTCGGCCAGCTCCTCGCGGTCGAGCTCGACCGGCCACCAGCCGAGCTGCTCGTCGATGTGCCCGAGCAGCTCGGCCCGCAGGTCGGGCGCCTGGGGATCGGTGTGCTCGAGCACGGCGTGCACGAGGGAGCCGAACGTCGCACCGACCGGCAGCGCTGCCATGGGTGACCCCACGAGGGTCTCGACAGGCTCGACCGGCGTTGGGTCACCGTGGGCAGGAACGGCGGTGATCTCCTCGTCGTCCTTGGCCGACACCTCGGGCTCGCTGGCGACTCCACCGGCAGGCCCGGCCGAGGCGCTCGCCACCTCCACCCTGCTGAGCGCGGAGTAGGAGGTACGCCGCCACGCGGCGTCCACCTCGCGCGTGAACCGCCGGGCCGCCAGCCCGGGCGGGTCGGGCCGCGGCGGGTCGGCGCCCGGGTCGGCGTGGATCGCGGGCTCCGGGGACGGACCGCCGCGGTCGCGCCACTCGGCGAACAGCGTGACCACCTCGTCGTCGGTGGGCACGCGCGGGCTCTCGGGTACGTCGATCGCGCCGGCGTCGCGCATCAGCATCCGGTGGAGCGGGGAGGCGACGGCGTTCTTGGTGGGCGCCCACCAGCAGACGACCTGCGACTTGGCGCGGGTGACGGCGACGTACAGCAGCCGCAGCCACTCGCCGGCCTCCTCGTCCTGCCAGCGGCGGCAGTGGTCGTTCCAGTCGGCGCCGCCACCACCGACGTTGACGCAGCGCTGCTCCTCGTCGTCGTGGAACAACGGCCGGGTCGGCTTGGGCACGAACCGGTCGGCGACGGCGGGGAGGTAGACGACGGGGTACTCGAGGCCCTTGCTCGCATGGATCGTCACCAGCTGCACGGCGGCGGCGTCGGAGTCGAGGCGACGGGTGCGTTCGGTGCCGCGGCCGGCCCGGCCCTCGGCGACCTGCTCGCGGAGCCAGGTCAGCAGCGAGACCAGGCCGTGCCGCTCGGTGAGGGTGACCTCGTGGAGTGCCTCGCCGATGTGGCGCAGGTCGGTGAGCCGGCGCTCGCCGCCGACCTCGGCCAGCACGCGCGCGGGCAGCCCCGCGACGCTGGCGGACTCGACGACGGCGGCGATGCCGCGAGTGGTGAACAGCTCGGACCACCCGCGGAGGGTGTCGGCGACCTGGTCGGTGAGGTCCTCGCCGCCGGCGTCGAGCTCCGTGGCGGTGTGGCCGAAGAAGCAGGTCAGCGCGGCCGCCCGCACGCGCGGGCTGCGGTGGGGTTGCTCGAGCGCCTCGAGCAGGCTCAGCCACTCGACCGCCGCCGGGGTGGCGAAGACGCTGCCGCCGCCGGCGATGACCGCGGGGACTCCGGCCTCCTGGAGCGCCTCGCGGGCGTCGGCCAGGTCGGCGTGGCGGTAGCTGATCACCGCGATGTCGCGGGGACGGATCGGCTCGTCGCAGTACGTCGCGCCCGACGCGAGCAGCCGGCGTACGTCGAGGGCGAGGTCGCGCGAGATGTGGGGCCTGACCTGGCCGACGGTGAGGGTGCCGCCGCCGCGCTTGCCGAACGTCTCGCGCCGGACGACCCGGACCCGGAACGGCGACGGCGACGGCGCGCCGGCCAGTCGGCTGCCCTGGTGGTGGGCCTCGACGTCGCGGACCACGATCCGCTCGTCACCGAGCGCGGCGCCGGTGAGCAGCCGCTGGAAGGAGTCGAGCAGCGGGGCGTCGCTGCGCCAGTTGACCGACAGCGTCTGCCGGGTGGCCGCGGTCTCGGCGGCCTGGAGGTACGTCGTGACGTCGCCGCCGCGGAAGGCGTAGATGGCCTGCTTGGGGTCGCCGATCAGCACCATCGTGGCGTGGCCGGAGAACGCCCGGTCGAGGACCTGCCACTGCACCGGGTCGGTGTCCTGGAACTCGTCGACGAGCACGATCTTCCAGCGGCCGCGCATGCGCGTGCAGGCGGCGCCGTCGGGCTGCTCGAGGGCGTGGGCGAGCTGGCTGAGCAGGTCGTCGTACGAGAGGATCCCGAGCCGACGCTTGCGGCGCTCGATCTCGGCACGGACCTTCACCGCGAAGCTGACCCGGCGGCCCACCGGTGTGGTGCGGTCCTCGGCCGCGGGCTCGAGCCGGGCCTGGGGGTCGTTGACGGCGGTGCGGGCGATCGCCATCGCCTCGTCGTGGGTGAAGACCGGTCCGTCGTCGTCGAACGCGAACGCGCGGAGGTAGAGGTCGTCGACGGTCTCCTTGATCAGGTCGTCGAGGTCCTCGACCAGCCGGGCGCGCGAGTCGGTGTCGCCGGCGACGCCGAGCGAGTCGAGCACCATCGAGCAGAACTGGTGGGTGGTCGCGATGGTGGCGGCGTCGAACCCGACCAGCGCCTCGGTGACGCGCCGGTGGCCGAGCCGGCGCCGGTCGTCGTCCCAGCCGCGCAGCAGCCGGACCAGCTCGGACTCCTCGGCCTGCGCGTCGTCGAGCAGCGCGCGGGCAGCGGGGTCGTCGCTGAGCACCCGCTCGGCCTCGACCAGCTGGGCGCGGACGCGTTCGCGCAGCTCCTGGCTGGCGGCCCGGCCGAAGGTGACGACCAGCATCTCCTCCAGTCGCGCGTGGCCCTCGGCGACGTAGCGGGTGACCAGCGCGCCGATGGTCCAGGTCTTGCCGGTGCCGGCGCTGGCCTCGAGGAGGACGGTGCCGGAGGGCAGCTCGCCGGTGACGTCGAAGGGGCGCATCTCGGGCGTGGTCACAGCGGGCCCACCCTCTCGGCGCCGGTCAGCAGCGGCTCCCAGATCGTCCACGCGTGGTCGGGCAGCCCGGCGGTGACCAGGTCGTCGACCGGCGCGCCGACGCCGAAGACCCGCTGGTGGTAGGGGTCGGCGTCCTCGCCCTCGATGCCGAACGCGTTGTGGGGGTCGGTCACCCACTCGCGCCGGGCGGCGACGATCGGCGGGAAGTCCTGGCCCATCAGCTCGCGGGCGTACGCCTCGGCCCAGGCCGCGCCGGTCGCGATCGGCACGGGGAGCGGCTCGGTCATCCCGAGGTCGCGCAGCTCCACCAGCCGGCGGAGCCACTCGACCGACCGGTGGTCGAGCGGTCCGGACAGCGCCCGCTTGGGGCCCGCGCGCTCGCGTCCGACGGCGTTGCCGGTCCAGTGCTCGTCGGGTCGGGCGGCGCTGAGCGCGAGCAGGTCGACCCAGGTGCGGAGGCGCTGTCGGGGCTTGAGCCGGGAGTAGCCGAGGGACACGATGCGGTTGCCGTAGACGTTGGCGACGGTGCCGGTCAGCCGCCGGCCGTTGCCGAGGTCGACGTCCACGTCGACCGAACGGCGCTCGCCGTCGCGCAGGTCGACGGTGCGCGCCCAGAGCAGCTGGCACTCCTCGGTGACGCCGCGCAGGGCGATCTCGCCCAGATGACCCGGCGGGAGGGTGCCGCGCAGCTGCTCGGCGGTCATCACCGCGACCGGGTCACGCCCGGCCAGCACCTCGCGCAGCAGGTGGTCGCCCACCTTCCACACCTCGAGCGCGTTGAGGGTGACCGGGATCGCGTCGGCCAGCTCGTCGGGCTCGAACGGCGTCGACACCGCGAGCCGGCCGCGCAGGAACGCCCGCACGGGGTGCTGGAGGAACGCATGGAGGTCGGCCAGCGAGACGTCCTCGAGCGGTCGCTCGGGAAGCGGGCCCGGGAGGAGCCGTTGCGGCTGGCGACGAGGCGCCCAGGTGGCGCGCGCGCCGGCCAGGGCGGCGCCGTCGAAGCTGAACGGGCGCCGGGTCGGGCCGCTGAGCTCGCCGTCGCGCCACTCGGCGGGGTCGCGACCGGGGTCGCCGTCCTTGAAGTTGCGGGCGTCGTAGGACTGCAGCGGGTGGCGGGTGAGGATCCGCGGGCGCACGGGGGCGGCGGTGGTGCGGTCGGCGGCGTCGAGGATCTCGCCGAGGGGCACGGCGGGCGGGCGGCGGGCGCCGGAGTGCTCGTTGGCGCCGGTGTAGGTGATCACGACGTGCTCGCGCGCGGCGAGCAGCGCGTCGAGCAGGAGCTGGCGGTCCTCGCTGCGGGCGTCGCGCTCGCCGGTGAGCGGCCGCCGGCCGAGCACGTCGTCGCCGTCGACGACGGCGGCGCGCGGGAAGACGCCGTCGTCGAGACCGACCAGGCAGACGACGCGGTGAGGGACCGACCGCATCGGGACCATGGTGCAGACGGTGAGGGTGCCGGTGCGGAAGTTGGCGCGGGTGGGACGTCCGGCCAGCCGGGACTGGAGCATCGCCCGCACGTCGGGCAGCCGGAGCTCGACCGAGCGCTGGTCGGACGACGCGGCGGCGCGGGCCAGCTCGCGCTCGAACTGGGGGACCTGCCACGCGTCGTCGGTGGGTACGTCGGTGAGCGCGCGTACGCCGGAGCGCAGCGCGACGGTCCACTGCTCGACCGTGGTCGCGTCGCGCAGGCCGGCGAGGCACGCCGACAGCCGGTCGAGCAGCTCGGCGAGCCGGCCGGCGAGGTCGATCTCGTTGCTGCCGACGTCGTCGAGCGGGAGCCCGCGGCCGAGGTGGCGGTGGTCGTCGCCGCTCAGCGCGACGCCGAGGAGGATCCGGTCGAGACCGGCCCGCCAGGTGTTGTGCTCGAACCTCTCCATCTCGAACGCGGACCTGGCCTCGCCGTCGATGCCCCAGCGGACGCCGGCCTCGGCGACCCACCGGCTGACCCGGTCGAGCTCGTCGTCGGTGAACCAGAACCGGCGCCGGCAGGCCTCGGTCGCGGCCAGGTCGAGCACGTCGGAGGCGGTGACCCGGCCACCGCTGAGCTCGAGCAGGGTGCCGGCGACGGCGAGCAGCGGGTTGGTGCTGGTGAGGGCGCGGTCGGCGAGCTTGACCCGGAGCTGGTGGGCGGGATGGCCGTCACCCGGCCCGCCGGCTCCGGTGGGCGCGAGCCCGAACCCGGCCGAGATCAGCGGCGCGAACGTCTCGATGTCGGGACACATCACGAGGATGTCGCGCGGCTCGAGCGTGGGGTCGTCCTCGAGCAGCCCGACGAGCACCTCGCGCAGCACGTCGATCTGGCGGGCGGGCCCGTGGCAGGCGTGCACCTGGAGGGTGCGGTCGTCGTCGGCGAGGCGGCGGTCGGTGCGCTCGGCGACGGTCGGGGCGTGGTTGGCGCGGATGTCGGCCTGCAGCCAGCCGAGCAAGGTGTCGGGAACGTCGGTCGAGCTTGTCGAGACCACGTCGTGCAGCGCCTGTCGAGACCACGTCATCGAGCATCGCGCCGCAGCTCGCGGGTGTCGCGCCCGAGCGACGCGAGCAGCGGGTGGCCGACCAGCTCGGCCGACGTGTCGTCGACGCGCGGCACCGGGCCGCCGATGCCGGACAGGTCGTCCCACAGCCGCGGCGAGGGCTGGGGCAGCCAGACGTGCACCTCGCGGCTCTCGCCGAGCGCGTCGAGCAGCTCGACCTCGCTGACCGGGAGCCGGGTGTGGCCGAACAGCGACAGCCGCGACGGCAGGTCGAGCCCCTCTCCTCCCGCGCGCAGGCGCGCGAGGGTCTCGGCGTGCCGGACGTCGGGTGGCGGCTCGCCGACCCGGTCGAGCAGCCGCCGCCACAGCTCGGCCTGCCAGACCAGGTCCTCCTCGAGGGCACCGCCGGCGCCGTCGGTGTCGCGACCTTCGCGCCAGTCGGTGACGAGCGTCGGCCGCTGGACGGCGTACGACGCGTAGAGGCCGGCGAGGCGGCGCGCGACGGAGTAGCGGCGGTTGCGGCGCAGCTCGCCGTCGTCACCCTCGAGGCCGTGGCCGAGGTGGGTGGCGAGGGTGGCGCACCACGGCTCGTCGAGGTGGGCGTCGATGGTCTCGAGCAGCGGCCAGACCAGGCGGTCGGGGTCCCAGGCGTCGTCGCGGTCGCGGTCGATCAGCATCGAGACCAGCGACCGCGGGTTGAGGAACCGCACGCCCGCGCAGACGCCGTCGCCGCCACGCGCGCCCGCGCCGAGCCGGTGGGAGAGCCGCTGGGTCAGCCAGCGCTCCACGCCCTTGGCCGGCACCACCACGACCTCCTCGGCGAACGGGTCGTCGAGCGGGGACGACAACAGCTCGCCGAGGGCATCGGCGAGCTGGTCGGTGCGCGGCGCGCGGTGGATCCGGAGGGGCACGTCGGCACTGTATGACGTGGCTCCGACGGGTGGTTTCGAGACGGGCGCTCAGAGCGCCCTCCTCAACCACCGACCACTCGGTGGTTGAGGAGGTTGCGGAGCAACCGTCTCGAAACCACTGCCCGTCAGGCGTCGCGGCGGCGGACCAGGAACCAGGCCAGGCCGAGCAGGACGGCGGTCTCGATGAGGAAGACGCCGTACCCCTCCCACGGTCCGAGCAGGTTCGGGTTGAACGAGACCGGGGTGGCGATGACGGCGCCGGCGTTGCCGGGCATCAGCTTCTCCAGCCAGTCGCCGAGGGTGCCGGGGACCAGCATCACCATGTTGCCGAGGATCAGCATCAGGGCCAGGACGATGGAGATGGTGCCGGCGGTGTGGCGGAGCAGGAAGCCCACGGCGACGGTGAACAGGCCGATCCCGGCGAGGTAGAGGCCGCTGCCGTACATCGCCCGCAGCACGTCGCCCTCGAGCGCCATGCCGATGCCTTCGCGGTCGAGGAAGTAGTTGCCTCCGACGTAGCCGACGAGGGCGGTGACGGTGCCGACCACGAACAGCAGGCCGACCACCACCGCGGACTTGGCGGCCAGCACGCGACCGCGTGAAGGTACGGCGGCGAAGGTGCTGCGGATCATGCCGGTGCCGTACTCCGTGGTGACGACGAGCGCACCGAGGACCACCGCGCAGATCTGGGCGATCATCATGCCCCAGGTGATGAACGAGCCCGGGGACTCGTCGGCGTCGGCGCTGGCCAGCCAGTCGGCGTTGCCCCAGCACATCAGGATGGTCAGTCCGGCGCCCAGCGCGAACGCCGCGGCGGTGGTCCACCAGGTCGAGCGGACGGTGCGGAGCTTGACCAGCTCCATGTTCAGCGCGTGGCGGAAGCCCGGGCGCGGCCCGACCTGCGGCGGCGTGGCTTCGGTGTCGGGCCGCTCGGTTGCGATGGCGGTCATCGGGCTGCTCCTTCCAGAGCGAGAGCTGCTGCCGTGTCAGCGGCGGTGGTGGCGTGGTACTCGACGCTGTCGGCGGTCAGGGTCATGAAGGCGTCCTCGAGCGAGGCGCGGACGAGGCTCAGCTCGTGCACCGGCAGGCCGGCACCGTGCATCAGGTCGCCGATCGCCGGAGCGTCGATACCGGCGACGCGGAGCTCGCCGTCGACGCGCTGCACGTCGAGGTCGCGGCCGACGAGGAGGGACTCGACGTCGGTGAGGGTCGGCGACTTCACCCGCACGTACGACGACGCGTGGTCGGCCATGAAGTCGTTCATCGAGCAGTCGGCCAGGATCTGGCCGCGGCCGATGACGATCAGGTGGTCGGCCATCAGCGCCATCTCCGACATCAGGTGGCTGGAGATGAAGACCGTGCGCCCCTCGTCGGCGAGCTGGCGGGCGAGGCTGCGCACCCAGCGGATGCCCTCGGGGTCGAGGCCGTTGACCGGCTCGTCGAGGACGACGACCGGCGGGTCGCCGAGCAGCGCGGCGGCGATGCCGAGCCGCTGGCCCATGCCGAGCGAGAACCGCCCCGCCCGCTGGCCGGCGACCGAGTCGAGGCCGACGAGCTCGAGCACCTCGCCGACCCGCGTGGTCGGGATGCCGTTGGACGCCGCCATCCACCGCAGGTGGTCGCGAGCCGACCTCCCGGGGTGGATGGCGTGCGCGTCGAGGAGGGCGCCGATCTGGCGCAGCGGCGCCTGGGCCGCGGCGTACCGGTGGCCGTTGACGCTGACCGTCCCGGACGTCGGGGCATCCAGCCCCAGGATCATCCGCATGGTCGTGGACTTGCCGGCGCCGTTCGGGCCCAGGAAGCCGGTGACCCGGCCGGGCTCGACGACGAAGTCGATGCCGTCGACGGCGACGCGGTCGCCGAAGCGCTTGGTGAGCTGGTGGGCGCGGATCATCGGGCCGCACCTCGCTGGATCGCGAACAGGATGTGGGTCGAGGTCATGTCCACAAGGCTGCGGCCGGACCGACCCTCCCCACATCGGGGAGCGTCCCTGACCGCACCCCGGGGTGCGACCCTGAGGGGTCAGGGCACCAGCTTTCCCGGGTTCATCAGGCCGTGCGGATCCAGTGCCTGCTTGACCGCGCGCATCAGGTCGCGCTCGACCTGAGACTTGTGGGACGCCGCCGAGTCGCGCTTGAGGACACCCAGTCCGTGCTCGGCGCTGATGCTGCCGCCGAGCTCGTCGACCGCGTCGTACACGACCCGGGTCATCCGTGCGGCCGCGAGCCGCAGCGCGTCGTCGTCGCCCGGCGGAGCGCTGAGGTTGTAGTGCAGGTTGCCGTCGCCGACGTGCCCGTAGGTCACCAGGCGTACGCCGGGCAGCAGTGCCTCCAGTCGCGGACCGACCTCCGCGACGAACCGAGGCAGCGCCGCCGATCGGCACGGTGACGTCGTGCTTGATCGTGGCGCCCGCGACCTTCTGAGCCTCGGACACTCCCTCGCGAAGCGCCCACAGCGACGCCCGCTGCGCCGGACTACCGGCGACCACCGCGTCCACGACCAGCCCGTCGTCGACTGCTGCAGCCAGGGCCGACTCGAGGTGGTCACCCACGTCGCCGGACGCGCCGGCGAGCTCGACCAGGCCGTACCAGGCGTGGGGCTCGTCGAACGGGTCGCGTGTCCCGGGCAGGTGGGAGAGCACCAGGTCGAGCGCCTGGCGGCCGACCAGCTCCCAGGTGGTGAGCAGACCGCCGCTGTGGGAGCGCAGCATCGGCAACAGGGTGACCGCGGCCTCGACGTCCGGCAGCGCCAGCAGTGCCGTGGCTCGCCGGGGAGTGTCCGGGAGCAGTCGCAGCACGGCGGCCGTGACCACTCCCAGAGTGCCCTCCGCGCCGATGAACAGCTGCTTGAGGTCGTATCCGGTGTTGTCCTTGCGAAGTGGGCGCAGCCCGTCCCACACCCTGCCGTCCGGGAGCACCACCTCGAGCCCGAGCACCAGGTCGCGCATCATCCCGTACCGCAGCACGGCCGTCCCGCCGGCGTTCGTCGAGACGTTGCCGCCGATCGTGCACGAGCCCTCGGACCCGAGCGAGAGCGGGAACAGCCGGCCCGCAGCCGCGGCCGCGTCTCGCACGGTGCTGAGCACGACTCCGGACTCGACCGTGATGGTGTCGGCCACGGTGTCGATGTCCCGCACCCGTCGCATCCGGCCCAGCGACAGGACGAGGCTGGAGCCCGACCGGTCCGGTACGGATCCGCCGACCAGTCCGGTGTTGCCGCCCTGAGGTACGAGCGAGACCCCCGCATCCGCGCACAGCCGCACGGCAGCAGCGACCCCGGCCGTGTCGGCGGGACGCAGCACGGCCGGCGCGGCGCCGACGAACTCGCCGGTCCAGTCGGTCACGTACGGCGCCACGTCGCGGGGATCGGTGAGCACGGCGCGCTCGCCCAGGGCGGCACGCAGGCGGTCGATCAGCGCGGTCTGTTCCATGCGTCCTCCGGTCGGTTCAGCCGAGCAGCAGCGCCACCAGCAGCGCCACCGGCAGGCAGCACAGCGTGGTCACGAGGATGCTCTCGCGGGCGATGTCCTCGCCCTCGCGGTAGCGGGTGGCGTGCAGGAAGATGTTCTGTGCCGTCGGCAACGCGGCGGTCATCACGACGCCCAGCAGCACGGTCCCCTCGAGGCCCAGGGCGGACCCGACCAGCCAGGCCACGACCGGCATGCAGGCCAGCTTGAGCACCACCACCGTCGCGACCTCACGGTTGTGACCCGCGCGTCCGGGGAGCGGGCTCAGCCGGAGCGCGGCGCCGTACGCGATCAGCATCAGCGGGATCGCCGCGCCGGCAAGCACCCGGAGCGGCTCGTCGATCACGTGGGGCAGCTGCCACCCCGACACGGCGAGCACCAGGCCGACCACCGCAGCGACGGTGAGCGGGTTGGTCACCAACCGGCGGACCGCGACGGCCGCGCCGTCGCGGCGGCCGACGTGGCGGTCGAGTGCGGCGAGCGCGAGCGGTTGCACCACGAGCACCTGCACCAGAAGGGTCGGCACCACGACGGTGATGTCACCGACGACGTACGCCGCGATCGCGAGGCCGAGGTTGCCCGCGTTGACGTACGACGACGCGAGCGACCCGATCAGCACGGACCCGGCGTCGAGCCGCCAGCGGAGCCGGGCGATGGCGGCGTAGGCACCGAAGCTCACGGCCAGCGCGGTCGCCGACGCCACCAGGTTGGCGACGGCGCCACCGAGCTCGATGCTGCTGATCGTCACGACCAGGAGTGCCGGTGAGGCGACGAAGAAGGCGATCTCGCCGAGGGCGTGCTGGGAGCGAGCGTCGAGGACCCCGATGTGCGCCAGGGCCCATCCGCAGGCGATGACCACGAGGATCGTGGTGAAGCCGGTCAGCAGCCCCATGCCACATCCACCCGATACCGCATCGGCAATGGACGATGCCGCGGCGCCCTGCCTACCGTCTCGCCGTGGACGAGGCACGAGTGGTGATGGTCGGGACGCTCCGCGGCGAGCTGGACACGAAGCTGCGCGAGCGGTACGACGCCGTACCGCTCGACCAGCTCGACGACGCTGCGGCCGCGCGGGCCACCGTGGCGGTCACGAGCGGCGTCTGGGGTGTCCGCGCCGAGCACCTCGACCGGATGCCCGGGCTGGGTGCGGTCGTGAACTTCGGCGTGGGGTACGACGCGACGGACGTGGCCGAGGCGGCCCGGCGCGGCGTCGTCGTCTCGAACACCCCCGACGTCCTGACCGACTGCGTCGCGGACATCGCCATCGGGCTGATCATCGACGTGATGCGCCGGCTCTCGGCCGCGGACCGGTTCGTCCGGCGCGGCGAGTGGGCCGAGGGTCGCGCTCCGGCGCTGGCCCGGCGGGTCACCGGCGCCCGGGTCGGCATCCTCGGCCTGGGCCGGATCGGCCTGGCCATCGCACACCGACTCGCGGCCTTCGACGCCACCATCAGCTACCACAACCGCCGAGAGCGCACCGACGTCGACTACGCGTACGCCGCGAGCCCCCTCGCCCTCGCGCAGGCGTGCGACGTGCTCGTCGTCGCGGCCGCCGGTGGTGCGGGATCGCAGCACCTGGTCACCGCGGAGGTCCTCGACGCCCTCGGGCCGGACGGCTTCCTGGTCAACGTCGCCCGCGGCTCGGTCGTCGACGAGCGTGCCCTGATCACGGCGCTGGAGGAGCACCGGATCGCCGGTGCGGGTCTCGACGTCTACGCCGACGAGCCGCGCGTGCCGACCGGCGCTGCTGGGCCGCGACGACGTCGTGCTGCTGCCCCACATCGGCAGCGCCACGATCGAGACGCGGCAGGCGATGGTCGAGCTGACGCTCGCCAACGTCGACCGCTTCCTGGCCGACGGGACGTTGCTCACGCCAGTACCGGTCTGAGCTGCCGGTCACCGTTCGCGCAGCCGCACGTGCTCGCGGCCGATGGCGGCGACCGTGGGGGTGCCGAGCAGGCACATCGCGCGCCGCAGCTCGTCGACGAGCAGGTCGAGCGTCGCCTCGACACCCCGCCGCCCTCCGACCATGAGGCCGTAGAGGTAGGCGCGTCCGACCATCACTCCGCGGGCACCCAGGCCGAGGGCCGCGGCGACGTCACCGCCCGAGCGGACGCCCGAGTCGACGTACACCTCGACGCCGGTACCGACCGCGTCGACGACGTCCGGCAGCAGCTCCAGCGGGACCGGCGCACGGTCGAGCTGGCGTCCGCCGTGGTTGGAGAGCACCAGCGCGTCCGCACCGGCGTCCAGCGCCGCCAGCGCATCCGTGACCGAGAGGATCCCCTTCACGACCACGGGCCCCTTCCACTGCTGCTTCAGCCACGAGACGTCCTCCGGCCGGATCGCCTGCTCGCGCAGCTGGTTGGACATCCCCCAGCGAGCGTAGGTCGACCCCTCGGGGAAGGTGGCGAACCGGAGCGGCTCGGTGGTGAGGATGTTGGCCACCCAGCCCGGGTGCCGGGCCAGGCCGGCCAGGGTGCGCGCGGAGAGCTGCGGCGGGATCGCGAACCCGTTGCGCTTGTCCTTGCGCTTGAGCCCCGTGACCGCGGTGTCCATCGTCAGCACCACCGCCTCGTAGCCGTGCTGACGCGCCTCCGCGAGGTGCGACAGGCTCACCTCGCGGTCCTTCATCAGGTAGAGCTGAAACCAGTTGCGGCCGTGCGGCGCCGCGTGCGCCGCGTCGGGGATCGACGTCGTGGCGTAGGTGGAGAGCGTGTAGGGCAGCCGGGCCGCGGCTGCGGCGGCGGCGGCCGCGGTCTCGCCGGTGTGGTGGCTGAGCCGGGTGTAGCCCGTCGGCGCCAGCACGATCGGTGCCGAAGCCGGCTTGCCGAGAATCGTGGTGGAGGTGTCGGGCTCGGCCACCTGGCCGAATGCCGTCGGTCGCAGCTCGACCCGATCGAACGCCTCGCGGTTGCGGGCCAGGGCGAGCTCGCCGTCCGAGCCGCCGGACACGTAGTCCCAGACGGCGGCGGGCACCCGCCGGCGTGCCTCGCGCTCGAGGTCGTCCACGCTCAGGCAGCGAGCCAGGCGGCGCGCGGTCGGGTTGCGGCTCGCGGGTCGGGTCTTGAGGAAGGGCTCGAGGTCACGCCATCGCGGGACCTGGCGTGGGGTCTTCGTCGGCATGGCTGGACTCCTCGTTTACTTGTGCTATAACCTTAGAACTCATCATACAAGTTGGTCAACCGAGGAGAACCACCATGGCCGCCGACCGCATCCGCACCCTGACCCTGTCCCACGTCGTGCTGCCACTGGAGAACCCGGTCAGTGACGCCAAGGTGCTCACCGGCCGTCAGAAGCCACTGACCGAGACCGTGCTGCTGTTCGTCGAGGTGGAGACCGAGCAGGGCCACCGCGGCATGGGCTTCAGCTACTCGAAGCGGGCCGGCGGACCGGCGCAGTACCAGCACCTCGTCGAGGTGGCCGAGGTCGCCATCGGGCAGGATCCGTCCGACATCGAGCGGATCTACACCTCGCTCCTGTGGGCGGGGGCGTCGGTGGGCCGGTCCGGTGTGGCAACCCAGGCGATCGCCGCCCTCGACGTCGCCCTGTGGGACCTGAAGGCCCGGCGCGCGGACCTGCCCCTGGCCAAGCTGCTCGGCGCCCACCGCGACTCGTGCCGGGTCTACAACACCTCGGGCGGGTTCCTCCAGGCCTCGGTCGAGGAGATCAAGGAGAAGGCGACGGCTTCGCTGGAGGCCGGCATCGGCGGCATCAAGATCAAGGTCGGCCAGCCCGACTGGGCCGAGGACCTCCGCCGGGTCACCGCGCTGCGCGAGCACCTCGGTGACACCCCGTTCATGGTCGATGCCAACCAGCAGTGGGACCGCGCTCGCGCCCGGAGGATGTGCCGCGAGCTCGAGGCCTTCGACCTGGTCTGGATCGAGGAGCCGCTGGACGCCTGGGACGCCGTCGGCCACGCCGACCTGTCGCGCACCTTCGACACTCCGATCGCGACGGGCGAGATGCTGACCTCGGTCCCCGAGCACATGGCACTCATCGACGCCGGCTACCGAGGCATCGTGCAGCCCGACGCCCCGCGGATCGGCGGCATCACCCCGTTCCTCCGCTTCGCGACCCTGGCCTCGCACGCCGGCCTGGCCCTGGCCCCGCACTACGCGATGGAGATCCACCTGCACCTGGCGGCGGCGTACCCGACCGAGCCCTGGGTGGAGCACTTCGAGTGGCTCAACCCGCTCTTCGAGGAGCGGATCGAGATCCGCGACGGACAGATGTGGGTGCCGGACCGACCGGGCCTCGGCTTCACCCTGAGCGAGCGGATGCGGTCGCTCACCCGGGAGACCGCTACCTTCGGCCAGTGACCACCACGCTCGCCCAGGGAGTCGTCACCGGACTGAAGTCCCGCATCCTCGACGGCTCGCTCCCGCCGGGGTCCAAGGTCCCGTCGGAGGCCGAGCTGATCGAGGAGTACGGCGTCTCGCGCACCGTGGTGCGCGAAGCGATCACCAGGCTCCGCGCCGAAGGACTCGTCGAGACCTTCCAGGGGCGCGGCTCGTTCGTGCTGGCCCTGCCGGAGTCGACGTCCTTCACCGTCGAGGCGTCGGCGATCCGCAGCCATCGCGACGTCCTGGCGATGGTCGACTTCCGCCTCGGGGTCGAGAGCGAGGCGGCGTACTTCGCGGCTGCACGGCGGACTCCCGAGGCGGCGGAGGAGGTCAGCGCGGCGCTCGCGGCGTTCTCCACCGCCGGCCCCGACGAGGCTGTCGAAGCAGACTTCGCGTTCCACCGGGCCGTGGCCGCGGCCACGGGCAACCGGTTCTACGTCGAGCTGATCGACTCGCTCGGCCCGATGATGATCATGCTGCCGCGCACCCGGCTGCCGGAGGAGTTCTCCCTGACCGACACCGCGCACGTCGAGCGGGTGCGTCGTGAGCACGACAACGTCGCCGCGGCCGTGCTGGCCGGCGACCCGGAGACCGCGCGCGCCGCGATGCGCGTCCACCTGGGCAACACCCGCCGCCGGCTCGAGTCCTGAGGACCGCTCACCACCGGGCCGTGTTGGGCCGGAAGGACGGGTCGATCGACCGCATGTAGACGGTGTCCTCCCGACGGCGTACGCCGCACCGCAGGTACTGCTCGTGCAGCTCGCCGAGCAGGTCCCGGTCGAGGTCGACGCCGAGACCGGGCCCGGATGGCACGGCCACGGACCCGTCGTCGAACGACAGGACGCCGGGGGCGATGACGTCCTGGGTCTTCCACGGGTAGTGGGTGTCGCAGGCGTACGTCAGGTTCGGAGTCGCGGCGGCCAGCTGCACCATCGCAGCGAGCGAGATCCCGAGGTGGGAGTTGCTGTGCATCGACAACCCCATCCCGAACGTGTCGGTGATGCCGCCGAGAAGCGCGGAGCGGCGCAACCCGCCCCAGAGGTGGTGGTCGGACAGCACGATCTGCACGGCGCCGGCGGCCACCGCGGGCGCCACGTGCTCGAACGCGATCACGCACATGTTGGTCGCGAGCGGCACGTCGGTCCGGGCCGCGACGGACGCCATGCCCTCGATGCCGGGCGTCGGGTCCTCGAGGTACTCCACGACGCCGGACAGGCGCTCGGCGACGGCGACCGAGGTCTCGGGCGTCCACGCGCCGTTGGGGTCCAGGCGCAACGGAAGATCCGGGTACGCCGCACGGAGCGCCTCGATGGCCGCGCACTCGGCGTCGGGCTCGAACACCCCGCCCTTGAGCTTGAGCGAGCCGAAGCCCCACCCGTCGACCATGCGCCGTGCCTGGGCCACGATCCCGTCAGGGTCCAGCGCCTCTCCCCACTCGTCCTCGGGCAGCTCCGGGTGGCCGGCCCACTTGTAGAACAGGTAGCCGCTGAAGGGCACCCGGTCACGGACGGCGCCGCCGAGCAGATCGCTGACCGGGCGGCCGACCTCGCGGCCGACCAGGTCGAGGCAGGCGACCTCGAAGGGCGAGTAGACCGTGTCGACCGCCGACGAGACGTCGAGCATCCCGCCGAAGGACGCTCCGGCACCGCCGGTCTCGCGACCGAGCACGTCGACCACGAGACGTCGCAGCCCGTTGGCGTCGTACGGGTCCTGGCCGGGAAGGGCGGCGGCGACCGCCTCGAGGCGCGCGAGGTGGGTCTCGTCGGCGTACGTCTCGCCCAGGCCGACCGACCCCGAGTCGGTGTGCACCTCGACGATGGCGCGCAGTGCCCACGGCTGGTGGACGCCGACGACGTTGAGGAGGGGCGGGTCGCCGAACGCGACCGGGGTGATGACGACCCGGCTGATCCGCGAGCTCATGAAGGCGGCTTGACCGCCAGCACCGGCACGCTGGCCTCGAGCAGGATCCGCTGGGCGTCGCTGCCGAGCACGAGCTTGCCGACCGGGCTGCGACGCCGCAGCCCGATCACGATCAGTCGCGCCCCGGTTTCGACTGCACCACCGCCTCGAACGTGTCGACGACGTCGGCACCGTGGTCCGCATGGTCGACGCGCGCCTGACACCGGCCTTCGCCGCCCGGGCGAGGAGCTCGTCGTGCGAGGTCTCGTCCACCAGGTCGACATCGACGGTGGCTCCGCGACGAGGGCTGTTCAGGATCACCACGTCATCGCCGCGTGCGGCGGCCTCGGACAGTCCAGCGTCCAGAGCCGCTTCCCCGACGGGCGTTGGGATGTACCCGATCACGATGGTCATGCGGGGCCTTTCACTTGGAGGGGACGTCCGAGTCATGCTCGACGGGAGCGGTCGGCTGCGACGTCGCGTGACGGCGGTCGAGCAACACCTTGATCGCGGGCGACAGGACCACGATCACGAAGACCACGAGGATGGTGCCGGAGATCGGGCGGGTGGCGAACCCGGTCGGGTCGCCGTCGAAGATCAGCAGGCTGCGCCGGACGCTGTCCTCGAGGATCGCGCCCAGCACGAACGCCAGAACCATCGGCCCCGGCTCGAAGCCGGTCTTCTTCATGAGGTAGCCGATGAGGCCGAAGGCGATCATCACGAAGACGTCGAAGACCGAGTTGTTGATCGTGTAGGCGCCCAGCACCGTGATCAGCGCGGTGATCGGCGCCAGGATGGCCGGCCGCACACGCAGGATGCGCACGAAGATGCCGACCAGCGGAATGCTCAGGATCAGCAGCAGGATGTTACCGATGTACATGGAGTTCACGACGCCCCAGAACAGATCGGGGCGCTCCTCGAGCAGCTGCGGGCCGGGCTGGACGCCGAGGACCAGCAGCGCTGCGAACAGCATCGCCATCGACGCGTTCGCCGGGATGCCGAGCGTCAGGAGCGGGATGAACGACGACGTTGCAGCGGCGTTGTTGGCGCTCTCGGGGGCGGCGACGCCCTCAATGGCGCCGCGGCCGAACCGCTCGGGCGTCTTCGACACCCGCTTCTCGACGGCGTACGCCGCCAGCGACGACATCACCGCGCCACCCCCGGGCAGCACGCCGAGGAAGAAGCCGATCACCGAGCCGCGGCCGATGGCGCCGGAGGACTGCCTGAGGTCCTTGCGCGACGGCCAGATGTTGGAGATCGCGGCCGGCACGTGCGGCTTCCCGTACCGCTCCTCGAGGTTGTAGAGGATCTCGCCGACGCCGAAGAGACCCATCGCGACCACGACGAAGTCGAGGCCCGAGTCGAGCTGCAGGCTGTCGAAGGTGAAGCGCGGCGAGTTGGTGAACGCGTCGCGGCCGACGGTGGCCAACAGCAGCCCGATCATCGCCGCGATCATGGCCTTGACCGGGTGGCCGGAGCCGATGGTGGCGATGAGCAGCACGCCGAGAAGCGCCAGCGCGGCGTACTCGGGCGGCCCGAAATCGAGGGCCCAGCCCGCCACCAGGGGAGCGGTGAGGCTGAGCACAATGATCGAGATCGTGGCCCCCACGAACGAGCCGATGGCGGCTATGCCGAGCGCCGTGCCGGCCTTCCCCTGCTTGGCCAGCGCGAAGCCGTCGAAGACCGTGACGACCGACGATGCCTCGCCGGGCAGTCGTAGGAGGACGGACGTGATCGTGCCGCCGTACTGCGCGCCGTAGTAGATGCCGGCCAGCATGATGATCGCCGCGACCGGGTCGACGTTGATCACGATGGGCAACAGGATGGCCATGGTGGCCGCGGGGCCGAGGCCCGGCAGCACGCCGATCAGCATGCCGATCAGCACGCCGATCAGGCAGTAGAGCAGGTTCTGCGGCTCGGTGACGACGCTGAAGCCGTCCAGGAACGCTTCCATGGCGGCCTCTCAGATCAGGTGGGGCAGCGGGATGTGCAGCCCGTAGAGGAACAACAGGTAGAACGCGGCGACGGTGCCGACGCTGATGAGGACCGTGCTGCGCCACGACTCACCGCCGAGGAACCTCAGCCACACCACGCAGAGCAGCAGCGAAGGGATCTCGAAGCCGATGGTCGGGAGAAGCGCCGCGAACGCCACGAACGACACCCCGCCAACGAACACCAGCAGGCTGACGCGGGTGAACCGCTCGCTGTCCTCGAGCTTGCGCCCGACGATCAGCAGGATCACCGCCAGCACCACGATCACGATCGAGATGGTGAACGGCCAGAGCCCGGCCCCGGGACGCCGCAGCGTCCCGAGGCCGTAGCCGTAGGCAAGGACGGCGCCGGTGACGCCGATGGCCAGGGCGACGAGCGCGCCGGCCACCTGGTACGCCGGCCCGCCCGACGGAGGGCGGTGCTCCTCCAGCTCGTGAGCAACCTCGGCCTCCAGTTCGGCCAGGATGTCGCCCTGGCCCTGGGGCCGTCCGTTGTGCTCGCTCATGTCAGTTCCTCGCAACCGTTCTCGGCCGGGTCACTCCGCCAGGTTGATGCCGTACTCATCGACCAGATTGGCGTACCGCTCCTTGTCCTCCTCGAGCTGCGCCACGACCTCGTCGCCGGGGATCTCCATCGGGGTGAGGCTGTTGGCCTCGTTGAAGCTCTGGTACTCCTCGGTCTCGAAGGTCGCCTGCATCGCCTCGGCGATGGTGTCCTGCACGTCCTGCGGAGTGCCCTTCGGGACGGTCATGAAGCGGTACTGCGCGACCTCCACGTCGAGGCCCTGCTCCTGCGCGGTCGGCACCTCGGGGAGGTACTCGACGCGCTCGGCCCCGAAGACGGTCAGCGGCACGATCTTCTTGGACTCGATGTTCTCGACCGCCTCACCGATCTGCAGGCACGCGGCGTCGACCTGTCCACCGAGCACGGCAGTCAGCGCCGGAGCGCCACCGTCGAACGGCACGGCCTCACTGTCGACGCCGAGGTCGCCCATCAGCAGAGCGCAGGAGACTTGCGAGCCGGTGCCGACGCCGGTCGTGCCGTAGGTGACCTTCTTCGTCGCCTTCTTCAGGTCGTCGAGGCTGGCGAAGCCGCTGTCGGGATTGGTCACCATCACGTAGTCGTCACGCGAGACGCCCTGGACGACGTCGAAGTCGTCGATGCTGGTCACCTCGTCCTCGGAAACCGCGAGCGGGGTGATCGCGAACAGCGAGGCGTTCTGGATCGCGATCGTGGAGCCGTCGGGCTCGGCAGAGGCGAGCTCGCCGGCGGCCAGCGCGCCGTTCGAGCCGGCCTTGTTGATCACCGGGAAGGAGACACCGAGCTCGTCGCTGAGCCCCTTGGACACAGCACGGCTGATCAGGTCGCTCGACCCGCCCGGATCCGCGCCGACGTACATCTCGACGGTGCCGGAGGGGTACTCCTCTCCCCCGCCCCCACCCCCGGTGGAGGTCTCGACGCCCCCGCAGGCGGTCACGGTCAAGCTCACCCCGCCGATCGCGGCAGCGAGGCGGATGAGGTCCTTGCGCATCGTTGTCTCCTTGGTCCGAGCCGGGGAAACCCGACGTTGTGACCACCGACACTAGGTAGCGGCGACGATGCCAGTCCAAGCCCGATTCGGCATGGAGTGATCCACTCCGTGCATCGTAGGCTGGCTCCGTGATCACCCTCGAGCAGGTCCGATCCTTCGTCGCGGTGGCGGAGGAGCTGCACTTCGGCAGGGCCGCCGAGCGGCTGCAGATGACCCAGCCACCGCTGTCTCGCCAGATCCAGAAGCTGGAGCGGTCGATCGGCGTGCAGCTGCTGGAGCGCGACAACCGCCGGGTCGAGCTCACCGGCGCCGGGTCCGCCTTCCTCGACGAGGCCTACCGGCTGCTCAACCTGGTGGACACGGCCGGCGACCTGGCCCGTCGGGTCGATGCGGGCGCGGCGGGCGTCGTCCGCCTCGGCTTCACCGCCGTCTCCGCCATCTCCATCCTGGGCCCACTCCTCCGGCGCCTGACCGGGGAGCTGCCGGACGTGGAGGTACGGCTCTCCGAGCGGGTCACGAACGCACAGGTGGACGGGATCCGCCGCGGCGAGCTGGACATCGGCCTGGCTCGCCCGCCCTTCGACACGGCCCTGCTGTCGTCCCGCGTCATCCTGCGCGAGCCGCTCATGGCGGTCGTCCCCGACGGACACCCGCTCGCCGGTCTCGACCGGCCGCTCACGCCCCAGGACTTCGAGGGCGAGGCGGTGATCGGCTACCACCACCAGCAGTCGAGGTACTTCCACGAGCTGTCCGTGCGGTTCCTCGCCAACGCCCACCCCCGCATCGAGCAACGCGTGCACCAGGTCCTGACCGCGATGCTGCTCGTCGCCGCCGAACGCGGACTGGCGCTGGCCCCCGCCTCCGCGACCTCCCTGCACGTCGAGGGGGTCGCCTTCAAGGAGCTCGCCCATGGTGGAGGCGACACCCGGCTGGATGCGGATCCCCAGCGCCCGGTCGAGCTCCACGCCATCTGGTCCCGCCACACCAGCACGCCCGTCGTCCGCCGGACGCTCGACGTGATCGCGGACGTCGTCCCGTAGCCCAGCCGGGCCGCCGAGCGACGCGTGAATGCTCTGCGAGCATCACGGGATTCAAATTCGGGCTTGGACAGGCATCGTCGTGGCTCCTTAGCGTGGCGAGGACCGCCACTTCGACGTGAAGGACCACCTCGTGACCGAGTACAGCCCCACCGACCTGGCCGCCCAGATCAAGAGCGGGCTGCTCTCGTTCCCGGTCACCCACTTCACCGACGACCTCGAGTTCGACGAGTCGGGCTACCGCAAGCACCTGTCCTGGCTCGCCGAGCACCCCGTCGCCGGTCTGTTCGCGGCAGGCGGGACCGGGGAGGGCTTCTCGCTCACGTTCGAGGAGACCGACCGCGTCGTGCGCGCCGCCGTCGACGAGGTCGCGGGTGCCGTCCCGGTACTCGCGCCTGCCACGGGCAACACCGCGAACGCGATCGCGCAGGCGGAGGCCGCCGCGACGGCGGGGGCCGACGGCCTGCTGCTCATGCCGCCGTACCTCACCGAGGCCAGCCAGGCCGGGCTGGTCGAGCACGTCAGCCGGGTGTGCGCGGCCACCGGGCTCGGTGTCGTCGTCTACAGCCGTGCCAACGCCGTCCTGCACGACGAGTCCGTCGCGGCCCTCGCCGAGCGGAACTCGACCCTGATCGGGTTCAAGGACGGCGTCGGCAACATCGAGCAGATGACCCGCACCTACGCCCGGGTCGGTGACCGGCTCACCTACATCGGAGGTCTCCCGACGGCGGAGACGTTCGCCCTTCCCCTGCTCCAGCTCGGGGTGAGCACGTACTCGTCGGCGCTCTTCAACTTCGCCCCACAGTGGGCCATCGAGTTCTACGACGCCGTGCGTGCCCAGGACCGCGACGAGGTCTACCGTCGACTGAACGAGTTCGTCATCCCCTACCTCGACATCCGCGACCGCACGGCGGGGTACGCCGTCTCCATCGTCAAGGCCGGACTGACCGCCATCGGTCGCCCCGCCGGCCCGGTCCGCCCGCCGCTGACCGACCTGCGGACGGACGAGGTCGCCGAGCTCCGCGAACTGATCGCCCGCATCACCTGAGAGGAATCCATGCCTGAGCAGCCCCGCTCGATCATCGCCGGCACAGAGGCCGACCGGCCGGACGTCGCCGCCGCCGGCACCGCCGCGGCCGAGGCGTTCGCGACGTACCGCGCCACGCCCCCGCACCAGCGTGGCGACTTCCTCGACGCCGTCGCGGCCGAGATCGAGGCCGACAAGGCCGCGATCGTCGAGGCCGCGGTCGCCGAGAGCAACCTGCCCGAGGGACGCATCGCCGGCGAGGTCGGCCGCACCACGGGACAGCTGCGGATGTTCGCCGACGTCGTACGTCGAGGTGACCACCTCGGCGTCCGCATCGACCCCGCCCTGCCGAACCGGGAGCCGTTGCCGCGCGCCGACATCCGCCAGCGCCACGTGGCGGTGGGCCCGGTCGCGGTCTTCGGCGCGAGCAACTTCCCCCTCGCCTTCTCCACCGCGGGTGGCGACACCGCGTCGGCGCTGGCCGCCGGCTGCCCGGTCGTGGTCAAGGGCCACCCGGCCCACCCGCGCACCGGACATCTCGTTGCCCGCGCGGTGACGCGTGCCGTGAACAAGTACGACCTGCACCCGGGCACGTTCTCGTTCCTGCTCGCTGCGGACCCCCGGAGCGGCATCGAGCTCGGTCAGGAGCTCGTGTCCGACCCGCGGATCAAGGCGGTCGGCTTCACCGGCTCGCGCGGCGCCGGGCTCGCGCTGGTCGCGGCAGCCGCGGCCCGACCCGAGCCGATCCCCGTGTACGCCGAGATGTCGTCCATCAACCCCGTGGTGGTCCTCCCCGGCGCGCTCGCCGAGGGCGACGTCGCGACACTCGCCACGGCGTACGTCGGCTCGCTCACCCTGGGTTCCGGCCAGTTCTGCACCAACCCGGGTCTGCTCTTCCTGCCGGCCGGCGATGCCGGCGATGCGTTCCTCGACGCAGCTGGCGCCGCCGTGGCCGAGGCCGTGGGAGCCACGATGCTGACTCCGGGCATCGCCGAGGCCTACACCACCGGCTCCGCCACGCTCCGAGATGCGGACGGCGTCCGGGTCGTGGCCCAGGGCAAGGACGACGGTGAGCACGCACCCGCGCCGCAGCTCGTGCAGTCCGAGACCCTCGCGGCCCCGGTGACCGATGAGGTCTTCGGCGCCTCGGGTGTCGTGATCCGCTACGAAGGCGTCGACGACCTGCTGCCTCGCCTGGAGTCGCTCGAGGGTCAGCTCACTGCGACCGTGCACGCCACCGAGTCCGACACCGACGACGCCGCCAGGCTGCTGCCGGCCCTCGAGCTCAAGGCCGGCCGGATCCTGTTCAACGGCTGGCCCACCGGAGTGGAGGTCGGGCATGCCATGGTGCACGGCGGCCCGTTCCCTGCCACCTCCGACTCGCGCAGCACGTCGGTCGGCAGCCTGGCCATCGAGCGCTTCCAGCGTCCGGTCGCCTACCAGGATGTCCCGGCCGCCCTGCTGCCCGAGGCCGTTCATGACGACAACCCGTGGGGCCTGACCCGTCGCGTCGACGGCGAGCTGCGCCTGCCATGACCGCCACCATCGCCCAGGTCGAGGTGATCCCGGTCGCGGGCCAGGACTCGATGCTGCTCAACCTCAGCGGCGCCCATGCCCCGTTCTTCACCCGCAACCTGGCGATCGTCACCGACAGCGACGGCCGCGAGGGCGTCGGCGAAGTACCAGGAGGTGAGGCCATCCGGTCGACGATCGCCGACGCGGGGCCCCTGCTCGTCGGGGAGCCGGTGGCGAGGTACCGGTCGCTGCTGCGGTCGCTTGCCGTGCGCTTCGCCGATCGCGACACCGGCGGACGCGGCCTGCAGACCTTCGACCTGCGCACGACGGTGCATGCGGTCACCGCGCTGGAGTCGGCGCTGCTCGACCTGGCCGGCCAGGAGCAGGGCGTGCCCGTCGCCGAGCTGCTCGGCGACGGCCAGCAGCGCACGAGCGTGCCGATGCTCGGCTACCTCTTCTACGTCGGCGACGCCGATGAGACCGACCTTCCCTACCTGCGCGAGTCCGACGGTGCGGACGACTGGCAGCGGCTGCGGCGCGAGGCGGCGCTCACTCCCGAGGCCGTGGTCCGACTCGCGGAAGCCGCGCAGCAGCGCTACGGCTTCACCGACTTCAAGCTGAAGGGCGGGGTGCTCGCCGGCGAGGAGGAGGTCGCGGCCGTGACCGCGCTCCACGAGCGTTTCCCCGACGCGCGGATCACCCTCGACCCCAACGGTGGCTGGCTGCTCGCCGACGCGATCCGCCTGCTGCGCGGTCGCGACGACGTCCTGGCGTACGCCGAGGATCCCTGCGGTGCCGAGGGCGGGTACTCCGGGCGCGAGGTGATGGCCGAGTTCAAGCGCGCCACGGGGCTGCGCACCGCCACCAACATGATCGCCACCGACTGGCGCCAGATGGCCCATGCGGTACGCACGAACGCCGTCGACATCCCCCTCGCCGACCCCCACTTCTGGACGATGGCGGGGTCGGTCCGGGTCGCCCAGCTCTGCCACGACTTCGGGCTGACGTGGGGGTCGCACTCCAACAACCACTTCGACGTCTCGCTGGCGATGTTCACCCACGTCGGCGCCGCCGCGCCCGGTGAGATCACGGCGCTGGACACGCACTGGATCTGGCAGGACGGCCAGGCCCTGACCGAGGACCCGTTCGAGATCCGCGACGGAGCCATCGAGGTTCCGACGACGGCCGGCCTCGGTGTCCGTCTCGACCGCGAGAGGGTCGCGGCCGCACACGCGCTCTACCTCGAGCACGGTCTCGGTGCGCGCGACGACGGCGTCGCGATGCAGTACCTGGTGCCCGGGTGGACGTTCGATCCCAAACGCCCATGCCTGGTGCGATGACGCCCGCCGCTCCGGAGTCCTAGCCGGGTGGATGGGTCCGACGCGCTCCTGCTGGTCTGCGCCGGGATCGGCGCCGGCCTCACCGGCTCCATCGCCGGGCTGGCCTCGCTGGTGAGCTATCCCGCACTGCTCGCGAGCGGTCTGCCGCCACTCGCCGCGAACGTCACCAACACCACGGCCATGCTGGCCACCGCCGCAGGTACGGCCGTGGGCTCCCGGCCGGAGCTGGAGGGACAGTGGCGCCGGGTGCGGATGCTGATGCTCCAGGCCGCGCTGGGCGGGCTGATCGGCGCGGGGCTCCTGCTGTCCACGCCCGAGGAGACATTCGAGGCGGTGGTGCCGTGGCTGGTCGCCCTCGGCGCCCTGCTCCTGCTCTTCCGCGACCGGATCCGACGCTGGACGGCGGCCCGGCAACCGGTGGAGCCGCCGGTGATCGCCCGATCGTGGCGCGGGCCGCTCCTGATCGTGCTCGTGGGTGTGTACGGCGGGTACTTCGGCGCCGGCGTCGGCGTCATCCTGCTCGCGGTGCTCGCCGTACGCACGGTCGAGCCGCTGGCGGTGACCAACGCCGTCAAGAACGTCGCCAGCGGCATGTGCAACCTGGTCGCGGCCGTCGTCTACGTCTTCCTGGCGCCGGTCCACTGGCCGTCGGTGCTCGCCCTCGGCGCCGGCGCCCTGATCGGCAGCTGGATCGGACCCCAGGTCGTGCGGGTGCTGCCGGAGCGGCCGCTGCGGTACGCGATCGGCGTCGCCGCCCTCGGACTGGCGGTGTACCTCGCCACGGCGTAGGGCCGTTGACGCGGGGCGCCGCGTCGGGCTCAATGAACAAGCACTACCCGTCGTCGCCCGACGCGACCCGGCCGGAGGTGCAGCCATGAGGCCGATCAGGATCATCGTTCTGCTTGCCGTCAGCGTGCTTCTCGTGGCGGGGTGGCCCTCGCCCGCAGGGGCGGAGCAGGTCCGCCGGGTCGATCCTCGCGGGGACGCGCCGGCAGCGATCGACATCTGGAGCGCCCGCTACCAGCACCGCGAGCACCGGGTCCGCGTGGTGGCGAACATCCCGGACCTCGGTCAACGAGGGCGGGCCAGCCTGAGCATCTCGCGGTTCACGATCTTCGAGGCCGGCTACGTCGCGATCATCAAGAAGCGCGCCGGGCAGGACCCACAGGTGCGCCTCACCTTCTTCAACCACTTCGAGCTCCAGCCGCGCGACTGCCCCGGCGTCTCGGGCAGCTGGACCGACGACCAGGTGAAGCTCGGCGTCCCGCGATCGTGCCTCGAGGGACACGCGCGTCAGCGGGTGTTCGTCCAGTTCGCCATCCTGCGTGGCTCCGACGTCGACCGCGCGCGGCCGGTCAAGCGACTGGCGCGTTCGTAGAGCCGACGTCGCGGTGCCATCTGCGTAGCGTCATATGAAGTGGTCGTGGGAACGACCACGTCGTATGACGTCAGGGGAGCGGTGGTCCGAACCAGGTGGTCAGGGCCTCTTCCAAACCAGTCTGCGTCCCCTCACCCACCCATGCCACGTGACCGTCGGGCCGGACCAGCACCGCGGCCGGGGCGCTGACGGGTCCGATGACAGGCAGGTCCCACGCGCCGGCGTACTCGGCGTCGACGAGCTGGACACGGTCCGCCCATGGGGTGATGTCGAGGCTGCCCGGCTCGGCGAGGTTGATCAGCACCGGGCGCGCGTCATGGAGCAGCGCGAAGACACGCAGCGGGCCGTCGGGCGTGACGAGGTCGAGGTCGGGCATCCGGCGTCCGAGCAACGGGTGCCCCTCGCCGAGGTCGTAGGCGACGTCGAGCCCGGAGATGAGACCGGCGATCAGCCTGCGCGGCTCGTCGTAGGCCAGCATCTCGCCGATGAGGTCGGACAACGCGTCGGCTCGTGGCTCGGCCCGCTGGAGGACGGACTGGGCCATCGTGTACTTCAACGCGCGGGCCCCGGCCGGGTGCCGCTCCGCGTGGTAGCTGTCCAGCAGCTCCGCGGGCGTCGCGGACCTGACCACCTGCGCGAGCTTCCAGCCCAGGTTGACCGCATCCTGCACACCCAGGCCGATCCCCTGCCCGCCCGCGGGCGAGTGGATGTGCGCGGCATCCCCGGCCAGGAGCACCCGCCCGTCGCGGTAGGCGGCTGCCTGCCGGGCGGCGTCGGTGAACCGCGAGATCCAGGTCGGGCTGTGGATGCCGAAGTCCGTGCCGAACACGGCCTTCAGCGCAGCACCGAGGTCCGCCAGGGTCGGCTCGGTGGCCGGACCGAGCTGCTGCTCGGTCACCACCACCCGCACCGTCCGCCCGTCCTCCATCACGTGCAGCCCGTGGACGCCCGTCGCGTCCTGGCGGACACCCTTCGGCGTCTCCTCGGTCACCTCGACCTCGGCGATCAGGTGGCTCTTGGTGGCGTCCGGTCCGACGTACTCGATGCCGGCCGCCTTGCGGACTGCGCTGCGTCCGCCGTCGGCGCCGACCAGGTACGCCGTCCGGAGCGACTCGCCCTCGGCGAGGTGTACGTCGACCCCGTCGTCGTCCTGGGCGAAGCCGGTCACCTCGACCCCGCGACGGATCGGCACTCCCAGCTCCTCGACCCAGCCGAGCAGGATCCGCTCGATGTGGTTCTGCCAGAGCCCCAGCGTGTACGGATGCCGGCTCGGGAAACCGCTGAAGTCCAGCATCGTCCGCCCGAGCTGCGCCACCTGCGCAACCTGGCCCTCGGCGAGGAACCGGTCGGCGATGCCGCGCTGGTCGAGGATCTCGATGGTGCGTGCGTGGAATCCGCCCGCACGAGAGCCCGCGAGCTCCGCCGTCGGGCGCCGCTCCACGATCGCGACATCGACCCCCGCCAGCGCCAGCTCTCCTGCCAGCATCAGGCCGGTCGGCCCACTCCCCACGATGACCACGTCGTTCATCTCAACCCCCATTCCCGGGCACGTTTCCGGGCCCGGCCGAGCAGTGTGGGCCATGACCGGGGCCTTGCCGCAAGCCCCCCGGTGGGCTATATGTTGAGAGTGGCAAGGAGCGCACGGCTCCTTGCCTTTCGCATGCCCCTCAGTCGTACGGCGTCTCGCGGGCCTCGGTGCGGGTCGGGTCGTACGCCGGCACCCGGGCGCCGCGCTCGACGTCGTTGAGGTCGAGGTGGTTGCGCATGTACTGGTTGCTGGCGTCGCTGGGCGGGCTGTACTCCCAGGGGTTGACCCGGCCCGTGCGCAGCGCGGCGTCCACGAGCCGGCGCCGGGCCTGGTCGGCCACGACGTCGTCGTGCAGCGCGTCGAGGTCCCAGCGACGGTCGACCTCGCGGCGCAGCTCGCGCACGTGGCCGGCCCAGTCGGGGTCGTCGGCGAGGTTCACCCGCTCGTCGGGGTCGGCCACCAGGTCGTACAGCTGGTCGGGGTCCGCCGGCGAGTGCACGTACTTCAGCGGCCCGCGCCGGATCATCACCAGCGGCGCGATGGTGCCCTCGCCGAGGTACTCGCCGATCACCTCACGCTCCAGCGGCTCGACGGCGGGCGACTCGTCGCGGCACAGACCCAGCAGCGAGCGGCCGGCGAGCGCATCGACACTGGGTGGGACGCCCTCGCCGAGCAGCTCGCTGAACGTCGGCAGCACGTCGACCAGCGACACCGGGTCGGCGACGCGCTTGGGGGCGAACCGCCCCGGGGAGTGCACGATCAGCGGGATCCGCGCGGAGTCCTCGAAGAAGCTCATCTTGTACCAGAGCCCGCGCTCGCCGAGCATGTCGCCGTGGTCGGCCAGGAGCACCACGACGGTGTCGTCGGCGACACCCAGCGAGGTCAGCGTCGACATCAGCCGGCCGGTCCACTCGTCGACGTACGAGATGTTGCCGTAGTAGGCGCGGCGGGCCCGGCGTACGTCGTCGGCGGTGAGCTCGACCTCGTCCATGGCGCTGACGCGGCGCAGTCGTTCCGTGTGCGGGTCGGCGGGGACGTCGCCCGCGCCGAGCCGCGGGAGCGGGATGTCGGCGTCGTCGTAGAGGTCCCAGTAGCGCTGGCGGGTCACGTAGGGGTCGTGGGGATGGGTGAAGCTGACCACCAGGAGCCACGGGCGCTCGTCGTCGTCACGCGCCAGGTCGTGCAGGGCGCGCACGCCCTGGTGGCCGACCTCGTCGTCGTACAGGAGCTGGTTGGTGACCTCGGCGACGCCCGAGGTGGTCACCGAGTCCATGTTGTGGAACCACCAGTCGACGCGCTCGTCGGGCTGCAGCCAGTTCGGCGTCCACCCGAAGTCCGCCGGATAGATGTCCGTCGTACGTCGCTCCTCGAACCCGTGCAGCTGGTCCGGCCCGACGAAGTGCATCTTGCCGTCGAGCACCGTGCGGTAGCCGCTGACCCGGGCGAAGTGCGCGAACGTCGGGATCGTGCTCGGGAGGTACGCCGCGTTGTCGTACCCACCCGTCGCCGACGGCAGCTGGCCGGTCATCATGCAGTAGCGCGCGGGCGTGCACAGCGGACTGTTCGAGTACGCCGCGTCGAACACCACCCCCTCCCGCGCCAGCCGATCGATGGTCGGTGCATGCGTCACCGGGTTGCCGTAGCAACCGAGTGCGGCGGGAGCGACCTGGTCGTACATCACGACCAGGACGTTGGGGCGTTCCTGGCTCATGCCGACCAGTGTGACCTAGCGACCGCGGCGGTCCACGCGCTCCCACGGCCAGTCGGTGGCGATCCAGTCAGCGACGGCGTCGGCGAGTGGTACGTCGAGGTCCGCCCTGTCGGCCCGCACCCAGGACTGCACCGTGACGTCCCACTCCTCGGAGCGCGTGGGGTAGATGTAGACGCAACCGATGACGTCGTTGTCGCCCGGGTCAAGGACGGTGAAGGTGAAGCCGGCACCCCGCGTGAAGTCGTCGGCGTGGCGACGAAGGTCGGCGAGGTTCTTCTCGAGCGTCATGCCATCGGGTGGTGGCCAGTTGCCGTCCGGGTAGCCGGGAGTGGAGCGGATGTGCTCGATGCTCGACATCCACGCGGCGTGATCCGGCTCGTTGTGCTGCGGCCCCAACGGTTCGAGGCGGAACTCGTCGGTGGCGAGTGAGGTCGGCGGCTCGAAGCCGACGGGCACGAACTCATCCGTGGTCATGACCGCGAACGTACTGGGCGGCCAGACCTCGTGCACCCGAGTTTCTGTGGCCGCGACCCCACGCCGGCGGGTGCCGCCCTACAGGTGATCGGGCACGATCAGGGCATCGGGATCGCTACGCGGCGGCACGTGGCCCAGCGCCGTCTGCACCAGCGCGGTGCGCGCCTGGACCATGACCGCTCGGCGCAGCTTGCCCGCGCCGTCACTGACCAGCCCTTCCACGGTTTCGCGTACCTGGTCGTCGGTGAAGGTCGGCCGCGTGTTCGGTGCGACCTCGACGTCCGGCAGGGCGACGAGCACCGGCAGGATCTGGGAACCGAGCTGATCGAGGAGCTGGAACCGTTGGTAGCGGTCCATCTCGTCCCAGACCGTGTCCACGTCCACCTTTCCTCGGCGGACATCCTTCCGCTGGGCCGCCAGCATCACCTTGGCGGCTCCGGTGAGCGCCGCCGTCAGTTCATGCTCGGTGAATCGCATGGGACCAGCATGTCGGATGTCGGCAATGATGAGGCGTTCGGTCCGACAAGGGGGTGATCATGACGCGACCAACACTGTTCCTCACCGTGGGGCTCCCGGGCACCGGGAAGACCACTGCCGCACGGCGGATCGAGGTCGAGCAGAAGGCACTTCGCCTGACGAAGGACGAATGGGTGAAGGCTCTCTACGGGCACGAGAATCCACCGTCTGCCTCGGACGTGATCGAGGGTCGGCTCATCCAGATCGGGCTGCGCGCCCTCGAGCTCGGCAACAACGTCGTGATCGACTACGGCCTCTGGGGTCGAGACGAGCGCTCCGCGCTGCGGCAGGCAGCAGCAGACCTCGGCGCGATGGTGGAGATGCGCTACCTCGAGCTCACCCCGGCCGAGCAGCGCAGTCGACTGGATCAACGCCTCGCCGACGCGTCAGAGACGACGTGGCACATGTCCGACGAGGAGCTCGACGAGTGGGCCGCCACCATCGACATCCCCACGCCAGGTGAGCTCGACGGCAGTGAACCCATTGACGACCCACCGGCCGGGTTCGCGACCTGGGACGAGTGGCGCGAGCGTCGCTGGCCACAGTCGATCCCCTGACGGCCGCTCCCTCACCTGTCTGCTGAGGTGTCACAGACGGCATCGATGTGTCGGACCAGGGACACCGCCATCGACCTGTCGAAGTCGCCCGCCTTGTCCAGGTGCATCTCGCCGTAGTCATCTCGCCATCTGACGGTGAAGGGGCGATCGCCCGGCACCCAGCGGGTGGCGGCCTCGCAGTCGCGGACGATGATCGTGAGGTTGACCGCGTGGAATCGACGGGTCGGCGAGACCGTCGCTGGCAGCTCAGGAACGCGGACCTGGAGGCTGCGATTCAGCGCGCCGATCTCCACGACGGTGGACGTCACCCTGCCCGACAGGAGCAGCGCACCGTCGACCTGCAGCGGGCTCGGGACGGACTCCCGCTCGCCCTGCTCGGTCCGGGGAGGCACGGCCTCGAAGAGCACGAGCTCGACGGCGTGTTCATCCGCTCGAACAGGGGGTGGAGACGGTCGAGCCTGCCACCACACGACCGCACCGCACGCGGCAACGCCGAGGAAGAAGGCCAGGACGACCTTGGCTGGCGATCGCCACCTGACAGGGACCTTCTCGAACAACGATGGTCGAGCGGGGCCCATCTTCAGCCTGTCCGCCGGCTGCTGCGGTCCACCACCATCGGGGTCCTGCACCTGACGAGCGTATGCACGATCAGGCTCGCGGCACACGCCGATGAGTCTGCGCACCTCGGCGGGTCGGCACCAGGAGAGTCCTGGACGAGAGGAAGGCGAGATGGTGTTGCTGAAGGACAGTACGGCGATCGTCCACGGAGCCAGCGGATCCGTCGGCTCGGCGGTCGCCCGGGCATTCGCTCGCGAGGGTGCCGAGGTGCACCTGACCGGACGTACGTCGGCCACGCTCAAAGCCGTCGCCGACGGCATCCACGACGCGGGTGGGCTCGCCCACATCGCGGAGCTGGACGCCATCGACCGAGACGCGGTCGAGCGGCATGCCGCGCAGGCGGCCGAGCATGGCGGCGGCATCGACATCTGCTTCAACGCCACCAACAACGACGACATCCAGGGCACCCCGCTGCTCGACATGCGGGTCGAGGACGTCGTACAGCCCGTGGCCAAGGCGGTCACGTCGACGTTCAGCGTCGCGACGGCCGCCGCTCGCCACATGCACGGACGCGGCGTCATCCTGGCCATGGGTGGCGGACGCGAAGCGATCCCGGACCTCGGTGGCTCCCACGTCGCCTGGGCCGCGCTCGCCGGCTTGTGCCGGCAGCTGGCCGCCGAGCTCGGCCCCAGGGGCATCCGCGTCGCGTGGTTGCTGTCACCGGGCTCCCCCGATCCCGGTGCGGCCGACCCAGAGGCCGACGGCCTGTTGCTCCCGCGGCGTCCCAGCTACGACCAGGTCGCGAACGCGGCCGTCTACGCCGCCTCGGACTGGGCGGCCACGATGACCGCCACCGAGATCAACCTCACCGGCGGCGCCGTCGTCGACTGACCACCCTCCGGCGACACCCTCACCGGACGCTGAGGCTCCGCGCCAGGGTCGGGATCATCACCGTCGCCGCGACGAGGTGCAGCGCGAGGAGGGCGGTGGTGGTGGCCGCGTCTGCCCCGGAGAGCAGGGGCGGGACCAACGAGATAGCAGTCAGCGACACCGCCGTCCACACGAATCGCTGGGCGGGACGCGCGCTCCAACGGAGAAGAGCGGCGGCGATGACGACGCCCACGACCGAGAAGAAGCCGGTCACCACGGCGACCCCGGACACCGGGATCGTCTCGCCACCATCGGGGACCTCGAAGTCGACGCCGACGGCCCGGGCCAGCGCAGCCGCGAGGGCGGTGGCCACCATCGCCGCGAGCGCGGCCATGAGGCCGGTGACCGCGAGCCCGCGGAGTCGGTGCGCGTAGCCGGTCTGGCCCGATGCCGGGTCCGCCACGAGCCCGGCCCTATTCATGGCCGTCCGCCGGCAGTCGCTCCGGCAGCCCGAGCCGCGGGAACTGGTCGTCGTGGAACGTGACGATCTCGGTGACCTCCCCGCCGGTGACGCGCAGGACGTCGAGCGTCAGCGGCAGGTACGCGCCCTCCCGCTCCTGCCAGAGGTAGAAGGCGACGGCCGGCTGCCGGTTCACGGAGGTGGGGACGCCACGCAGCCCCTTCATCCCCACGAACCCGTCCTCGACCCAGTCGTTCACCACCGCGTCGCGGCCCACGTGGAGGCCCGGCGTCGGCGGCATCGAGCAGCGGACGTCGTCGCGCAGCATGCCGGCGAGCACGTCGATGTCAGTGGCCACGCTGGCGTCGGTGAAACGTCGCACCAGCTCGCGCGTCGCGGCGTCCTCCTCGCCGCCGGTCCAGTCCTGGCGCTCGGCGGGCAGGTGCTCCCGCATGCCGGCGCGCGCCCGCTGCAGCGCGCTGTTCACGGAGTTGACGGAGTCCCCGAGGAGCTCGGCGACGTCCTTCGCCGGCCAACCGAGCACGTCCCGCAGGATCAGCACGGCCCGCGGGCGCGGCGCGAGGTGCTGGACGGCGACCACGTACGCCAGCTCGATCGTCTCCCGCGCGACGGCGACGGTCTCCGGCTCGTCCGCGTCCGCGGGCAGCTCGTCGAGCAACCGGTCGGGGTAGGGCTGCAGCCACAGCACCTCGCCTCCGGTCGCGGGCTCCGGACGGCGCTTGGCGAGCAGGTCCAGGCAGGCGTTGGTGGCGATCCGGTACAGCCAGGCCCGGAACGTCGACCGCCCCTCGAAGGTCTCCCGCCGCCGCCAGCCGCGGAGGAACGTCTCCTGCACGGCGTCCTCGGCGTCCTCGAACGACCCGAGCATCCGGTAGCAGTGCACGTGCAGCTCCCGCCGGTGCCGCTCCGCCAGCCCCGAGAACGCCTGCTCGCCGACCTCGCCCAGACCGCTCACGCCCAGCTCCTCCAGTCGCATGACCGCACTCATCACGTCATCCTTCCGTCTCACCGTGTCCCGTCGTAGGTGTGACGGATGCGGGCGCGAAAACTCATCACTGGGGGCGCTCTGTATCGCTTTCAGCGACGGGGGAGCGAGACGATCGGATCGAGGCTGAGGTGCGAGAGGATGCCCGGCGCGGTGTCGGGCCCGACCGGTGGCCGGCCCCACGGGGCCGATGCCACACGGTCGGGCCTGACCCTCCCCGCGGCGGCAGCTACTAGGGCCGGACCCAGCCGTCGAGCGTGAACCCGACGGCCTCCTCGTACTGGGTGACGCCAGGTCCGTTCACGCGATGGCCGTTGACCCGTCCGACCGTCTTGGTGTCGTGCCAGTACTCGGAGTAGACGAGGCCGGGCCCCGACTCGTCCTTGGTGACGTCGGGTGCGCCGACGCCCTTGAACGTCACGTCGATCCGGATCGTGCCGGCCGGACTGCCGTTCCCATCTTCCACCAGGACGTCGTGGTGGACCTCCGCCAGGTTCTTCTTGTGGTTGAAGGTCGCCATGTCGAACGGGTGGATGGGGTCGCGCAGGCTCTCGGTGTTGAACCAGAGGGTGCGCTTGACCGTGCAGACCGTCGTGACCGGAGGCCAGGCGTTGTGGTTGGGCGGCGTGACACCGGCCGGGCAGCGCCAGTCGTACAGCTGGCCGCTGATGCCGGGACCACTCTCGGAGACATAGACGTATCCGCTGTGCCAGTTGCCCGGTGCGTCGAGGTACTTGGCCTGGTGCTTCCACGCGATGGCGGCGGTCTCGTACTGGTCACCGCCGACCCAGCCCGGGGGAGGGTCCGCGACGGCAACTCCTCCTCCGGCGGTCAGGCTTGCTGCCCCGGCCACGGCGACGACGGCGACCCGCGCCGCCCATCTCTTTCCTCGCAGTTCCATCCGCTTCCCCGTTCGTCGGACCGCCCCGCGAGCCTCATCTCGCCAAGGCGACCTTGACACCGTAGGAACGCAGGGCCGAGCGGTCATGCCCCAAATGGGGGGCGCTCGGGGTGGGCGGATGGTCCGTGGCTCTACTCCTTGAAGGCGTCCTTGACCTTCTCGCCGGCCTGCTTGAGGTCGGACTTCGACTGGTCGACCTGGCCCTCGGCCTCGAGGTCGCGGTCGCCGGTGTGCCGACCGGTCTGCTCCTTGGTCTTGCCCTTGAGGTTCTCGGCGCTGTTCTCTGCCTTGTCCTTGAGACCCATGACATGCCCTTCTGTTGATGGCGATCGAGCGGTGTTGGGCATCCGGTATCCGGTGACGGGCGGAACATGCGCGCCTTCACCCGAACGGGTGAGGTCCGGCGCGCCTGGACGGGAGGGGTCTCCTCCGTAAACCGCGACAGTGCGACTGATAGCGTCCGCTGTCATGAGCACGCCGTCGTCAGCTGCTCAGCGACGGCGATTCGTGGTGGCGGTCCCGGTGGTGGCCGCGCTCGGGATCGTGTTCGCGGTGCTGCTCCAGCCCGCCCTGTTCCCGGAGGAGACCCGCCAGGCCGCCAGCGGCGCGGGGCTCCTGCTGGGCGGCGTGGTCACCGCCGTCAGCTGTCAGCTGCGCGCCGTGCAGACCGCCGGCCGGAGGCGACGGTCGTGGCAGCTCCTCGTGGTCGCCGCACTGCTCGCGGTGGCCGCCAACGTCTGGGTGACAGTCACCGGGTCCGACCCGCTCCACTCCCCGAGCGCCGTCGGCGACGCGTTCATCGCGGCCGCCCTGATGGTGTCGATCGCCGCGGTGCTCACGTTCCCGAGCGTCCGGCGCCGCGGCGTCGACCTGCTGGTGATGTCGCTGGACGGCCTGATCATGGGTGCGGCGGTGCTGATCATCGCCTCCGTCCTCGTCTACTCCGAGCTCCTCGACACCTCCTCCGACGGGGTCGACACCCAGTTCACGGTGCTGTTGTTCCCGGTGCTCGACGTCGTGCTGGCGACGGTGGCCCTGCTCCTGGTCGTCCGCAGCCGCGGCACCGACCGGCCGGCTCTCGCCCTGGTCGCCTCCGGCTTCATCATGTACGCCATCGCGGACCTCGCCTTCGCGGTCCTGGTGGCGCAGGAGACGTTCGAGTTCGGCACCCCGCTGGACCTCGGCTGGATCTACGGCTACCTCCTGATCGCGCTGGCGGCGTGGTACCCCTCCACGGAGGTCGACTCGCCGCCCGCAGATGCCCAGGGAGTCTCCGAGGCCCGCGACACGATGATCGTGTTCTCGGTCCTGCTCGTGGCGGCGTTCGTCCAGGTCGGCTTCGGTACGCCGGAGCAGCTGCAGGGCGCGCAGGTCGTGCTGTGGACCGTGCTCATCGCGGCGGCCGGTGCGCGGCAGACGCTGCTGACCCGCGACAACACGGCCCTGCGCCGCGGTCTCGAGCGCCGGGTGCGCGAGCAGACCGCTGACCTGAGGCGGCTCGGCCGCCAGAACGAGGTGCTGCTCAGCTCCGTCGGCGACGGCATCTACGGCGTGGACCACGAGGGCCGGGTCAGCTTCGTCAACCCCTCGGGCGCCAAGATCCTCGGCTACCAGCCCGACCAGCTGCTCGGCCTCAACGCCCACGACGAGTTCCACGCCCCCACGCCCGAGGGCGCGCCGTACCCGTGGGAAGGCTGCTACGTCACCGACGCCATCCGTGACGGCGTCGTGACGAACGCCGAGGCCGACGTCTACGTCCGCCCCGACGGCGAGACCTTCCCGGTCGAGATCACCGCGAGCCCGCTGATGGACGAGGACGTCGTCCGCGGCGCCGTGGTCGTCTTCCGCGACGTCACCCAGCGCCGCGAGGTCGACCGGATGAAGAACGAGTTCCTCTCGGTGGTCAGCCACGAGCTGCGTACGCCGCTCACCTCGATCCGCGGCTCGCTGGGCCTGCTTGCGGGAGGGACCCTCGGCGACCTGACGCCGCGCGCCCAGTCCATGGCGAGCATCGCGCTGGAGAGCACCGAGCGGCTGACCCGGCTGATCAACGACATCCTCGACCTGGAGCGGATCGAGACCGGCAGCCGCCCGATGGAGCTCGCGGCCATCGACGCCGCCGAGCTGCTGCGCGCGTCGGCCAAGGAGATGGCGGGCTTCGCCAGCGACAGCGCCATCGGGGTCGAGGTCGGCGATGCCCCGGGCCGAGTGCTGGCCGACCGCGACCGGATCGTCCAGACCCTGACCAACCTGATCGGGAACGCGATCAAGTTCTCCGCGCCCGGCAAGACCGTGCGTCTCGGCACCATGGAGCACGACTCGGAGGTCGTGTTCACCGTCGCCGACGACGGCCGCGGGATCCCCGAGGACAAGCTCGAGGCCATCTTCGAACGGTTCGAGCAGGTCGACTCCTCCGACGCGCGCCAACAGGGCGGCACCGGCCTCGGCCTGGCCATCAGCCGGGGGATCGTCGAACGCCACGGCGGCCGGATCTGGGCCGAGAGCGAGGTCGGGGTCGGTACGACGGTCCTGTTCTCGCTGCCAAGGTCGCGCCGGAGCCACAGCGACTCCGACGACGACACACCGGACGCCCCGCTGCTGCTGGTCTGCGACGACGACGTGCCGACTGTCGAGCTGTTCTCCGCGATGCTGCGCCGCAACGGATACCGCACGGTCGGCGTCACCGACGGGGCCGACGCCATCACCCGCACCATCAGCGACCAGCCCGCGGCCGTCCTCCTCGACCTGCGGATGCCGGGGACCACCGGCGCCGAGGCGCTGGCCGAGCTGAAGGCCAACGAGCTGACCCGCCACATCCCCGTGATCGTCGTCTCCGGGCTCAGCCCGGAGACCGAGCCCACGGTCGGCACCGACGCCGCCGACTGGCTGATCAAGCCCGTCACCGAGGAACGCCTCGTCCAGACCGTCTCCTCGACGCTGGCCCACCGCGAGCAGCACGGCGTCGTTCTGCTCGTCGAGGACGACGAGGACCTCGCCGGCGTGATCAGCACGCTCCTCGCCGGACACGGCCTCGAGGTCGCCCACGCGACCACGGCCCAGGAGGCCGTACGGCTCGGCAGCGAGGTGTCGCCGGACGTCATCGTCCTCGACCTCCACCTCCCCGACAGCGACGGGTCGACGGTGGTCGCCGAGTTCCGCAGGACCCGGGCGCTCAGTCAAACCCCCCTTGTCGTCTACAGTGCAGCCGATGTGGAGGAGGCTCGACGAGACGAGCTCCAGCTGGGGGAGACGGTGTTCCTGACCAAGGGTCGGTCAGGGCCGGAGGCCGTCGAGTTGCGCGTCCTTCAGCTGGTGAACGTGATCACGCGCCGACCGGTCGGAGATGACCTTGACTGAACGCCTCGACGGGCAGCCGCTCGACATCACGGTGCGCACTGCCACCGGGAGCGGTCGCACCCTGTTGGCCGCGTTCGACGACGCGCTGCTTGCTGCGGGGGTCGCGAACTTCAACCTGATCACGCTGTCGTCGGTGATCCCCCCGCACGGCACCGTCCGCGCAGGCGTCACCGAGCCGCTCACCCAGGGCGGGCACGGCGACCGGCTGTACTGCGTGATGTCCGTCGGGTACGCCGACCACCCGGGCGAGATCGTGACCGCCGGGCTCGGCTGGGCGATGAACGGCGCCACGTCGGGCGGCCTGTTCGTCGAGCACTCCGGTGGCAGCGAGGAGTCCGTGATCGAGCAGATCCAGCTCAGCCTCGAGGACATGTCGCACAACCGGGGTGGCGGCTACGACGACGTGCAGCACGCGGTCGTCACGGCCCACTGCGACGACAAGCCGGTCTGCGCGCTCGCGATCGCGACGTACCAGGTGATCCCGTGGGGCACCGATGTCTGAAGCCCCTCGCGGGGTGACTGTCACGGTGGAGACGGAGGTCGACGCCGAGACCGCTGCCCGCTACTACGAGCTCTACCACCAGACCTTCAGCGCCCTGCAGGTCAAGGCCGTCGCACGGCAGCTGCTGCACGAGCACGAGTTCTTCGAGGAGATGCTCGACCCGCGGGTGCACAAGTACATCGCGTGGGACGACGACGGTGTCGCCGTCGGCATGTCGACGCTGACCCGCAACCTCGAGACCGTCCCGTGGATCAGCCCCGACTTCTTCGCCTACAACTTCCCGGAGCACACGAAGCGCAACGCCGTCTACTACCTCGGGTTCACGCTCGTGCACCCCCACCGCCGCCAGACCCGGATCTTCCAGGCGATGATCTCCCGGGTGGTCGAGGTGCTGGTCGCCGACAAGGCCGTGTGCGCCTGGGACATCTGCGCCCACAACGACATCTCGCTCAGCCTCCAGGACAACATCGAGCGGCTGTTGCACCGCCGCGCCGACGTCACCGTGGCGCCGATCGACCGGCAGACCTACTACGCCGGCACGTTCCGCGGTCCGTCCCTCGACTGACGCACCGGCCCGAACGCGCACCCTCCAGCCAGTACGCCGCTACGATCGGGCTGGTCCTCACCCCCGGAGGTACTCGGTGGCCACGCCCACAGTCCTGATCGTCGACGACGATGACTCCATCCGCGAGATCACCCAGCTGGCGCTGGAAATGGTCGGCGGCTGGACGGTCATCAGCGCCAACGGCGGTGCGCGGGCTCTCGAGCTGGCCAACGAGCACATGCCCGACGCCGTGCTCCTCGACGTGATGATGCCCGACATGGACGGGCCGACCACCTTCCGGCATCTCCAGGCCGACGAGAAGACGCGTGGGATCCCGGTCGTGCTGCTCACCGCCAAGGTGCAGGTGGGTGACCGCCAGGTGTGGGACGACCTCGACGTCGTGGGCGTGATCCCGAAGCCGTTCGACCCGATGACGCTGGCCAACCAGGTCGCCGAGCTCCTCGGCTGGGAGACCTGAGCCCGACCTCTCACCGCAGTCTGCAAGGATGCGGCGATGCCGCACAAACGGATCCTCGCCATCGTCCAGGCCGGTGGCGCCGGGAGCCGGATGGACGTCCTCACCCGCGAGCGCGCGAAACCCGCCCTGCCGTTCGCCGGGATCTACCAGCTGATCGACTTCTCGCTCTCCAACATCGCCCACAGCGGGATCACGGAAGTCTGGCTGTCCGTGCAGTTCCAGGGCTCGACGCTCGAGGAGCAGGTCTCGAACGGCCGGCCCTGGGACCTCGACCGCAACCGCGGCGGGCTACGGCTGCTCATGCCGCAGGAGGGCACCGGGTCCACGGACGAGGAGGGCTTCGCCACGGGCAACGCCGACGAGCTGTACCGGCTCCGCGACCAGATCCGCGACGCGGACCCGGCGTACGTCGTCGTGATGAGCGCCGACCACGTCTACAAGTTCGACTTCCGCGATGCCATCGCCACCCACGACGAGCTCGGGGCCGACTGCACCGTGGTCACCACCGAGGTCGAGATCGGCGAGGCCGGCGACCACGCAGTCGTGCAGGTCGGCGACGACCGACGGGTCACCGGCTTCGAGTACAAGCCCGAGCAGCCCCAGACGTCGACGGTGGCCGCCGAGATCATCGTCTACGACCCGAGCATCCTGGTCGAGACGCTGGAACAGCTGCACCGCGAGCTCGCGGCCGGCTCCCCCGAGGGCGACAGCGGCCTGGCCGACTTCGGCGACCATCTGCTCCCCCGGCTCGTCGAGCGTCACCACGTGGTGGCCCACCCGCTGGCGGGCTACTGGCGCGACCTCGGCGAGCCGCGCAAGTACGTCGCCGCCCACCGCGACCTCCTGCTCGACGACCTCGGGGTCCTCGGCGACCCGGGCTGGCCGATCCTGACCCACCTGCCGCCGCGGGTCCCGGCCCGCGTCCTCGACGGAGGAACCGTCGTCGACAGCCTGCTCAGCCCGGGCTGCCGCATCGCCGGGACCGTGGTCCGCAGCGTGCTCGGCCCGGGCGTGGTCGTGGAACCCGGGGCGACCGTGCGCGACAGCGTGGTGTTCACGGACTCGCTCGTGCAGGCAGGCGCCACGGTCGACTGGGCGGTGGTGGACCGCCACTGCACGATCGAGAGCGACAGCACGGTCGGCGCCCCCGCCGACGAGCTCGGCGACGGCGAGGGGATCGTGCTCGTCGGGCTCGGGTCGCGCGTGCCGGCCGGCGCGGCGGTCGAGCCCGGCGCCCGGCTGGAGCCGGGCAGCACCGGCTGACCGGACGCCGTTCAGCCGGTGTGGGCTGCCTTGAGATCCTCGAGCAGGCTCGGCGGCGCCATCAGCACCCCCGGCACGACGCCCTCCTGCTTCGAGGCCCCGGGCTCGGTCTCGAACGGGTCGTCGGTCAGGCGGACGCTGCGGCACCCGAAGCCGTCGACGACGACACCCGTGAGGTCCTGCCCCGTCGCGAAGACCAGCATCCATCGCGGCCCCAGCTCCTGGGTGCACATCTGGTTCGCGGTGTCCGGTGGTGCCAGTCGGGACAGGCTCTGCGCCATGTCGGGCAGCGCGGTCGAGGAGACCGGGCGGGCCTCGCCCTCGCGCTCCCACACCATGGCCGTGCCCTGACCATCCGGCCCGGGACCGCCGTCGACGGGTTGGTACCGACAGGTCCAGGCCGACTCGGGGGCGGGCAGTGCCGGCGACGCCTCGGCCGGCTGCTCCGTCCCGAACCCGTATCCGGGGTCCTCCCCCTGCGGCAGCCGCTCGGGGCACACGTCACCGCCGTGCCGGGCGACCTCGTCGGCACTCCCGGTGGACGACGTGTCGGTGGCCCGCTGCCCCGGGTCGGGGTCGGCGCACCCGGCCAGGCTGGTCGCCCCGAGCACCGCGGTGATCGCGGCGACCGCTCGGCGGCGCAAGCTGTCGTTTCGTCGGCACATGAGGGTACGACGGCCGGCCGCGGCGGCAGGTTGCATCCCCGCCGGTCACATGTGCCTGCCGCCGGTCACCTCCAGGACCGTGCCGGTCATGTAGCTGGACAGGTCGGACGCCAGGAACAACGCCACGGATGCGACCTCGGCCGGCTCCCCGAAGCGCTGCATCGGGATCTCCTTGAGCCGCTGCTCCCAGATGTCACGGCGCATCGACTCGGTCATCGGGGTCGTGATCAGGCCGGGCTGGATCGCGTTGACCCGGACCCCGAGGTACGCAACCTCCTTCGCCGCCGCCTTGGTCAGTCCCACGATCGCGGCCTTGGCCGCGCTGTAGTTGGTCTGGCCGAGGTTGCCGACCTTGCCGGAGATCGACGACATGTTCACGATCGAGCCGGATCCCTGCTCGCGCATCACAGCGGCGGCCGCGCGCGTGCCGAGCCAGGTGCCCTGCACGTGGGTGTCGAGGACGACCTTGAAGTCGTCCAATGTCATCTTGCGCATCGTGGCGTCCCGCAGCACCCCGGCGTTGTTCACCATCACGTCGATCCCGTTGAGCCGGGTGACGGCCGTGCTCACCAATGCCGCGACGTCCTCCTCCGACGTGACGTCGCAGCGGACGGCGACCGCGTTCTCCCCGCCCAGGATGGCGACGGCCTCGCGGGCGGCGTCGTAGTCGACGTCCCCGATCACGACCCGGGCACCCTCCGCCAGGAACCGCTGGGCGACCGCGAACCCGAGCCCGCGCGCACCTCCGGTGATCACCGCGGTGCGGTCCTCGAGCAGGTGCATGAGTGCCTCCTGATGCATCGCGTGCCTGTCCCGAGAGCCGTTCGCTGGACGCTACCCGGCGCGGCATGTTCGACCGGTCAGCGGGTACGGCGAGCGTGGCAGACCGACGAAGCCGGACTCGGGAATTCTACGGGCGACAGGAACGCCCGCGGGGACCAGTACGGCGCACCGGAGGTGCGCATGCCGCAGGATCCACGTCTGTCCGAGACGGACGGCAAGCTGGTCGCCTTCGACCAGTCGCGGGACCCCATGCTCGTGGTGGAGGGTCCGCAGCAACGCGTGTGCGCGTGCAACGACGCCGCCACCACGATGCTCGGCGACCGCGACCTGATCGGGCGCCCGCTGCGGGAGGCCGCCGACGACGTCCTCGCCGACGCGCTCCTCGACCTGTACGACGAGGCCTACCGCACCGGCGTCGCGCAGTCGGACGACCGGTGGGCGATCACACCCTGGCGAGATGACAACGGGTCGGTCCGAGGCGTGATCGGGGTGGCCACGGAGCCGGTCACCTCCAGCCTGGTCGGCATGGTGCAGGACGCCCTGCTGCCCGCCGACCTGCCCGTGGTGCCGTGCCTCGACGTGGCCGGGCGGTACCTCCTGGCCCCGGACTCCGCCGCCGGCGGCGACTGGTTCGACGCCGTGGTCCGGCCCGACGGCCGGGTGGCGCTGGTGACCGGCGACGTGGTCGGCCACGGCATCGGCGCCTCGGCGGTGATGGGGCAGCTGCGCGCCGTACTGCACGAGCACCTGATCACCGACCAGCCCCTGACCGCGGCCCTGTCCGCCCTCGACCGCTACGCCCGCGTCCAGCCGGAGTCGCGCGCCGCGACCGTCTGCGTCGCCGAGATCGATCCGCGCACCGGTCTCGTCGACTACTGCACCGCCGGCCACCCGCCCCCGCTGGTGGTCACCGCCACCGGCCACACCCGGTTCCTCGTCCCGACCGGCGCCGGGCCCCTCGCGACCGATGCCGGGCTCGCCACCCGGCACGACCGCCTCGAGCCGGCGGACCTCCTTCTCCTCTACAGCGACGGTCTGCTCCACCGGCCCGGGACGACCGCCACGCGCAGCACGGTCGAGCTGTCCACCGCCGTCGCGGACGCGGCGACCGGGCGACCACCCGCCGGTGCGTCGGCCCGGGCGGCCGACCACGTCTGCGCCCTCACCCTCGACCAGCTCGTCCACGGCGGCGGCCACGACGACGACATCACCGTGCTGGCCGCACACCGGGTGCCGCCGCTCCTGCCCTTCTCGGCGACGCTGCCGGCCCAACCGTCGTCGGTCACCCGGACGCGCGCCGCGATGGCCGACTGGCTCGCGCCCCTGGAGCTGCGACCGGTCGACGACATGGCCGTCCACCACGCCCTCGACGAGCTGATGGCGAACGTCGTCAACCACGCGTACGTCGACGCGTCGGCCGGTCAGCGAACGGTCCGGGTCCATGCCGAGCTCGATGCGCACGGCGACCTCGTGTGCACGGTCGGAGACAGCGGGCGCTGGCAGCCTCCCGGGCCCAGCGGAGACGGCGGACGAGGCCTCGCCCTCGTGCGCGGACTGGTCGACTCCCTGCGCCTGGAGCACGGGCCGGGAGGCACGACGGCCACCTTCCGGCATCGCCTCGGCCGACCCGTCCAGCTGCTGTCGGCCACGCCGGCGGGACTGCGCGGCCCGGTCGAGCCCGGCCGCCAGGCGCCGTACTCGGCCCGCCGTGAGGGCCCACTGCTGAACGTGCGCGGCGCGCTCGGTCAGGAGGAGGCCGACCAGCTGCGCGTGGACCTCCAGCTGGAGACGCGTGGCCGCACCCTCCCCTTGCAGGTGGACCTGTCGGAGGTGACCCACCTGGCCAGCGCCGCCGTGCAGGTGCTGCACGAAGTGGTGGCCATCGACGGCGCCGAGCTGGTCCTGCACGCCCCGGCGGGAACGATCGCGCAGCACGTGCTGGACCAGGCGCAGGTGCCCTACCGGCCCGTCCCCGTCAACTGACACTCCCTAGGTCCGGCCCCCGGCCGACGGTCAGGCCGGGACGGGAGCCACCGGGCTGCCGAGTGCGAAGTTCTCGCGGTACTCCGTCTTCTCCTCGTGCTCCATCTTGTCCATGTAGGCGCCCATGCCGGCCATGTAGAACATGTTGGTCACCGGCTTGCCGGGGATGTTCGAACCATTGATCCACGAGTCGACCACCGCGAACAGGGTCTGGTTGGCGATCTCGTCGCACTCCGCGATCCAGGCGTTCTCGGCCTCCAGCGTGGGTTCGATCGACCCGAGCTCCTGGTCGCGCACGTACTCGATGCTGCGGGCGACCCAGTCGACCTGGGCCTCGTGGGCGGGCGGCTGGTTGGTGAAGGGGCCCATCGGGCCGTAGATCATGTACAGGTTCGGGAAGCCGTGCGCCATCAGCCCGAGGTGCGTCCGGGGGCGGTCGTGCCACCGCTCGTGGAGCGAGGCGCCCTTGCGGCCGCTGTGCTGGATCTTCAGCTGGTTGCCGGACACCGCGTCGAACCCGGTGGCCAGGATGATCACGTCGAGCTCGTGCTCGGCGCCGTCCTCGGTCCGGATGCCCTTTTCGGTGATCTCGACGATCGGGTTGTGGTGGACGTCGACCAGGCGCACATTGTCGCGGTTGTAGGTCTCGTAGTACCCGTCGCAGCACAGCGGTCGCTTGGCGTAGAGGTCCCCCGGGATGAGCGCGTTGGCGACGGTCGGGTCGGTGACGATCTCCCGGATCTTCTTGGCGATCACGTCCGTGGCAGCCGCGTTGGCCGTCCGGCTCACGGCCACGTCGTTGAAGGCGGCGAACATGTACTGGAAGCCGCCACCCTGCTCGTACTGGTGCTCGAAGGTCGCGATCCGCTCCTCGGCCGAGACCGACTCAGCGGCGACCTCGCTCTCCTTGAAGCCGAACGCGGTCACCGAGTACAAGACGTCGTGCCAGTAGCCCTCGTAGTCGTTCTCGATCTGCTCGAGCAGACCGGGGGCGATCGGACGGTGCTTGGCCGGGACCACCCACTGCGGGGTTCGCTGGAACACGCTGAGGTGGCCGACCTTGTCGCCGAGCTCGCAGATCACCTGGACCCCGCTCGAACCGGTGCCGATGACGCCGACCCGCTTGTCGGAGAGGTCCAGCTCCTCCTGCGGCCAGCGGGCGGTGTGGTGGATGTCGCCGCGGAAGTTCTCCTGGCCCGGGAAGTGCGGGATCTTGGTCGCCGACAGCAGGCCGACCGCCTCGACCAGGAACTGCGCCCGCCAGGTGCCGGCGCTGGTCTCGACGGTCCACCGGTTCGTGGCGTCGTCCCACGAGACCCGCTCGACCTGCGTGTTGAACCTGATGCTGCGGCGCAGGTCGTAGCGGTCGGCGACGTGGTTGAGGTACGCGCGGATCTCCTGCTGCCGCGGGTAGCGCTCCGTCCACTTCCAGTCGTGGAACAGCTCCTTGTCGAAGGAGTAGCAGTAGGCGTTCACCTCGGTGTCCGACCGTGCGCCCGGGTACTGGTTCCAGAACCAGGTGCCACCCACATCGCCGGCGTTGTCGAACGCCTGGACGGTGATGCCGGACTCGTTGCGCAGCCGGTGGATGCTGTAGAGCCCGGCGAATCCCGACCCGATGACGACGGCGTCGACCTCCGTGATCCCGCCGTCCAACGTCGCCTCGTCGCTCATCGCTGGTGTCCCTTCTCGTCGTCTCGTGTCCCCGGACCAGGGGTGCTGCCGGGCGAGGACCATCGTTTGCCCGGTGGCGGCGACGGGGTTGTCCCATTTCGGGACGACTCTGGGACTCAGAAGTGGGACACCGTGTGTTGTCGGCGGCCTCCCCGAAGTGTGTCAATTTGGAACAGTTACGAACGTGTTAACCAGCCGCCATGTGTAATGAGGGTCACAACTCGGGGGATACCTAAGGAGTTGGGCCATGACGTCCCTGCGAATGGTCAACGCCGCCCGGGAGTCCCTGCTCGCCGACGGCGTCATCCCCGAGCACCTCGCGAAGTCCGTGCGGCCACAGGTGCTGCAGTCGTGGAAGCGCTCGCTGATGAGCGGTGCCGAGCTTGCGAACCCGGCGTTGACGTTCAAGGGCGAGCACCACGCGCGGGCGGCCTCCGGCTCGCTGCCAACCCGGTGCTGAGCCGGCTCGCCGACCAGCTGTCCGGCCTCGATGCCGGCGTGCTGCTGGCCGACCACGAGGCCACGATCGTCCAGCGGTGGACGTCCGACAGGCACATCACCCCGATGCTGGACCGGATCAACGCCGACACCGGCTTCTGCAACAGCGAGGAGTCGATCGGCACGAACGGCCTGGGCAGTGTCATCGAGCAGGACGGGCCGATCCAGATCTCCGGTCCCGAGCACCTCGCCGACGCGCTCAGCGTGTTCACCTGCGTGGGCGTGCCGGTCCACCACCCGATCACCCGGCGCCTCGAAGGGGTGATCACGCTCTGCTGCCAGGCCCAGTCCGGCAACCCGCTGCTCACACCCCTGATGACCAGCACCGCCCTCGAGGTCGAGAGCCGCCTGCTGGCACAGGCCTCCACGCGGGAGCGCCAGCTGCTCGACGCCTACCTCGTGGCGATCGGCGCGCGACGTGCGCCGGTGGCCGCCGTCGGCCAGGACATCTTCATCGCCGGGCCCAAGGTGACCGAGCTGCTCGAGGGGATCGACCGAGCCATGCTGTGGGAGTACGTCCGGGCGGTCGCGCTCGGATCGACCCAGCCGGTCTCCGCCTTCGGGCTCGCCAACAACGAGCGGTTCCGGATCGCGCGGTGCACACCTGTCGACCGGGACGGCCAGATCATCGGCGCCCTCGTCGAGTTCGACGTCGACAAGCCCGCGACGCACGACGAGCCACGGCGTACCGGCACGCTGCCGAAGCCGACGGTGATCCTGCCGGGCAAGAGCCCCGCCCTGATGCAGGCGATCGCGCACGCGACCCGGCTCGCCGCCAAGGGCGTGCCGATCCTGATCGAGGGCGAGTCCGGCGTCGGCAAGTTCGCGCTCGCGAAGGCCGTGCTGGAGTCCGCCGAGGTCAGCGCGGACCGGATCGCCGTCGTCGATGCGGCCGCCGGCTGGGCGGAGGGTGCCACCCAGTTCGTGACCCTGCTCCGCCGCGAGCTCGAGCTGCAGCCCGCTGCCGTCGTGCTCCGGCACCTCGAGGCACTCACCCCGGAGGCCGCGGCCGCCAGCTCGGCGCTGCTCGACGGGCTCGACGGGTTGCCCGACCCGCCCCGCGATCGTGGCCACCCTGACCACGACCGGCGCGCACCCGGCCGGGCTGCGGCGGATGGTCGACACCGTCGGGGTCGGTCGCGTCACGCTGCCGCCGCTGCGCGACCGGCACGAGGACATCGCACCGACGGCGGTCGCGCTGCTGGACAAGCACCGCGGCGTGAAGCAGCTTCCACTTCTCCTCGTCCACGCTGCGGTGCCTGATGCGGGCTCCGTGGCCGGGCAACCTGCGCCAGATGGACGCCACCATCCGCGGCCTGCTGTCGACAGCGATCGGTCCGGAGATCCGGCCGGAGGCACTGCCGCTGGAGCTGCAGGGCAACTCCCGCAAGCGGGACCTCTCCGCGATCGAGGAGCTCGAACTGAGCGCGATCCTGAACGCCCTCAAGCAGCACAACGGCAACAAGGTGGCCGCGGCCCAGTCGATCGGGATCTCGCGCTCCACGCTGTACCGCAAGCTGCAGGCCTACCGGCTGGACCCGGACAAGCAGTACTTCTGACCGAACGGCTCCGGCCCTTGTAGCAATGTGGGACAGGGCCGGTCCCCGCCGTCGCCCGAGGCTGGGCACATGCCAGCCACCCTCGCCCCACCGGCTGCGGCAAACCTCGCCGCCCTGCGGGACCACGCGCACCAGCTGCGCCGCCTCATGATGACGATGACCCGCGGCAAGGGCGAGGGCTACATCGCCCAGGGTCTCGGCATCGCCGATTGCCTCGCCGCGCTGTACTTCCGCGAGCTCCGGTACGACCCGAACGAATCCCGACTGGCCGGACCGCGACCGGTTCCTGCTGTCGACCGGCCACTACTCGATCGCGATGTACGCCGTCCTGGCCGCGGCGGGCTACCTCGACCGAGGACGAGCTCCCGACGTACGGGCTCAACGGGTCGCGGCTCCCGATGAGCACGTTCGACGTCGCCCCCTGGATCGAGGTCGTCGGCGGATCGCTCGGTCACGGTCTCGGCCAGGCGGTCGGGATGGCCCTTGCCCTGCGCCTCGACGGGTCACCGGCGCCGGGTGTACTGCGAGCTCTCCGACGGCGAGCTCGCAGGAAGGCTCCACCTGGGAAGCGGCCATCAGTGGCCCGACCTTCGGCTCGACAACCTGGTGGCCCTCGTCGACTGCAACGGCATCCAGGCCGACGGCCCGATCATCGGTCGACGATCGAGCCGGTGGCCGCCAAGTGGGCGGCCTTCGGCTGGGACACCCGTGAGGTTGACGGCAACGACCTGCGGCGAGCCTCGACCGAAGCGCTGGCGGGGTCGCGCGAGACCGACGGTCGGCCCGAAGGCGATCGTGCTGCGCACCACGCCGGGCAAGGGCGTCCCGACCCTCGAGCGGCGCGACCGCGGGCGCATTTCGTGCGCGTGACCGACGAGGAGTGGGGCGTGCTCATGCGACGAGCTGGAGGCCAACCGTGACTAGTGAGACCGCCGTGTTCGGGCCGACCCGCGGCATGGGGGAGCTCGTCGAGGTCGCCGACAAGCAGCACCGACCTCGCCCCTTCGGCACGGGCTCGCCGAACTCGGCCGCGAGCGGCCCGAGGTCGTCGGCGCTCACCGCCGACATGGGGCGCTACTCCGACATCCTGCCGTTCCGGACGCGCACCCCGACCGGTTCTTCAACGTCGGCATGGCCGAGCAGAACCTGCTCGCTGTGGCCGCAGGCTCGCCAAGGTCGGGAAGGTGGCCTACTGCACGACCTACTGCCGTGTTCATCACCCGGCGCGCCTACGACTTCATGGCCATCGCCTGCGCGCACTCGATGGCCAACGTGAAGATCTTCGCCGGCACGCCCGGGCTTGGTGAACGGCTACGGCGCCACCCATCAGGCCACCGAGGACCTGAACATGATGCGCGGCATAGCAGACCTGATGGTCATCGACCCGTGCGACGCCCCGGAGCTGCGCCAGGTGGTCCGAGCGGTGGCCGACATCCCGGGCCGGTCTACGTTCGGCAGCCTCCGGGGCAACGTGCCGATCGAGCTTGGCCCCGACTATCGCTTCCTGATCGGGCAAGGCGGCCCTTCTGCGCGAGGGCGACGGCACGGTGGGCGTCATCGTCCACCGGCTACCTGACGGGCCGGGCCCTCGACGCCGCCGGGCGAAGCCGCCGGTGACGGTATCGACGCCGGCGTGCTGCACGTGCCGACGCTCAAGCCGTTCGACACCGAGGCCGTGCTCGAGTTCGCGGGTCGGCACTCGACCGCTCGTGGTCGCCGAGAACCACAAGACGACCGGCGGCCTGGCGACCCTGGTGACCGAGGCGATGTTCGACGCCGGCCTCCTGCGGCCGCTGATCCGGATCGGGCTCGCCGACGGGTTCTTCGAGTGCGGGTCCCAGGAGTACCTCGAGGCCAAGTACGGCGTCGACCTGCCACGCGTCGTCCGGGCGCTCGTCGACGGGATCTGACCTTGTCGTTGCGGATCTTTGCCGGGCCGCTCCGCTACCTCCAGGGCCCGGGCGCGCTCGACCGGCTCGGCGAGGTGGTCGCACCGTACGGCCCGCGGCCGCTGGTCGTGACCGACCCGTTCGTGCGCGAGCTCCTCGGGGAGCGGGTCCACGCGCTGGTCGCGGCTGCGAGCCTGGACCCGGCGGACCTCCTCCTCGACGGTGAGATCACCGTCGGCGCTGCCGACGCGCTGGCCGAACAGGGCGTCCCGTGGGGCCGGCGTGGTCGTCGGGCTCGGGTGGCGGCAAGTCGCTGGACGCCGCCAAGGCGGTCTCGCTGCGCCTCGGGCTGCCGGTCGTGACCGTGCCGACCGTCGCCTCCAACGACAGTCCGACCAGCGGCGCGATCGCGATGTACGACGACGAGCACCGGCTCGTCTCCGTCGACCAGCTGTCCGCCAACCCGCACGCCGTCCTTGTCGACACCGCGCTGATCGCCGCCGCCCCCGTCGCCTTCCTGCGCGCCGGTCTGGGCGACGCCGTCGCCAAGCGTTTCGAGGCTGCCGGGTGTCGGGACGGAACGGGCATCACCACCCTGGGCTCGCGGCCGCTCCTCATCGGCTCCGCGATCGCCGACGCCTGCTACGCGGCCCTCCGCGCCCACGGCCGCGCCGGGCTCGCGGCCTGCGCGCGCGGCGAGGTCACCGACGACCTCGAGGCCCTGGTCGAGGCCGTCGTCCTGCTCAGCGGGGTCGGCTTCGAGAACGGCGGCCTGTCGCTGGCGCACTCGCTGACCCGCGGCTCATGCGGGCCCGCGGCGCCCGCGACGCCATGCACGGCGAGCACGTCGCCTGGGCCACCCTCGTCCAGCGCACCGCCGAGAAGGTCTCTGCGCGACGAGATGGACGACCTGCGCGCGTTCCTCGTCGACGTCGGCCTGCCCGTCACCCTGCGCGAGCTCGGCCTCACGGACCCGACTCCCGACGAGATCCGGGCCATCGCCTCGGCGACCATGACCGCTCCCCACCTGGCCAACCTCGCCGTCCCGGTCTCCGAGGACGACCTGGTCGCCGCGATCCTGGCGGTGGAGTCGGCCTAGGGCGGCATCGCCTCATGGCAGCATCGTGGTGCCACCCGACGTCGAGGAGGTCCACCATGGAGACACCGGCCGCGGTACGCCGGATGATCGAGGCGACGAACGCCGGCGACAGCGAGGCGTTCGTAGACGCCTTCACCGACGACGCCTACCTCGAGGACTGGGGTCGTTCCTTCCACGGGCGCGAGGGCGTCGCGAGCTGGAATGAGTCCGACAACATCGGCAGGGACGCGCACTTCGAGGCCACGGGCACGGCCCAGCGACCGGACGGCAGCTACCTCGTGACGCTCGTGGTGACCGGTGGCGGGTTCAACGGAACGAGCGACATCGCCTTCGAGGTCGAGGGCGACCGGATCCGTTCCATGGTGATCAGCGCCGACTGACCGGCGCGCCGGTCGGCGGCTAGCGCCGCAGCACCACCGCGTCCACGGCCACCACCCCGTCCTCGAGGAACATCAGCGGGTTGGCGTCGAAGCCGGCGTACGGCGAACCAGGGTCGGCCAGCGCCTCCGAGGCGCGGACGACGGCCTTGGCCCAGGCGTCGACGTCGGAGGCCGGTTCACCCCGGACCCCCGCGGTGAGCGGCGCCATCCGCAGCCGCGCGATGGCCTCGTGGACCTCCTCGACCGTGCACGGGGCGATCAGCACCTCGGTGTCCGGGACCGCCTCGACGTAGACGCCGCCGGCGCCGAGGAGCATCACCGGGCCGAAGACCGGGTCCAGGCTGGCGCCGACCAGGGCCTCGTGCAGGCCACGCACCATCGGCGCGACCAGGAACCCGTCGAGCGCCACTTCGTGCGCGGCCGCCGAGGCCGCGATCGATGCCGCCGCGCGCCTCGGCCTCTTCGCGGGTGGTAGCACCGCAGTCGCACCAGCCCCAGCTCGGACTTGTGCGTCGTGTCGCTGCTGCAGCCCTTCACCACGACCGACTCCGCGCCCAGCCGGTCGAACGCCGCGGCCACGTCGCGGCCGTCGCCACCAGCTCGTGCGCCACGACCGGCACGCCGAGCTCGGCCAGTGCGGCCAGGCTGTCGGCCTCGTTGAGCTGTCCGGGCTCGACGCGGCGATCGCGCCCCGACGGCCGGTCGGGGAAGGGTGTCGGCGCGGGCCATCCGGCGCCGGTGGGCGAGGTACTGCGACAGCGCCGCGACGGCGCTGGCCTCCTCCTCGAAGACCGGCAGCCCGGCCCGCCGAACGGCTCGGCCACGTTCGGCTGCGGCACGGACAGCACGAGCGGCGTACCCGAGGCGGCGAACGCCGCGGCGTCACGGGCGAACTGCTCGACGTCGTAGCCGCGTCCCGCGACCGGGATCCCCAGCAGGCAGGCGTCCACGTTCGGGTCCGCGCCGAGGATCGGCAGCACCCGGCCGAAGATGCTGCTGTCGGTGAGCAGGGCGGCGGTCACGTCGACCGGGTTGCTCGTGGCCGCGAAGGCGGGCAGCTCCTCCTTCAACCGGGTCACGGTGGCCGTGGCCAGCTCGGCGAGGGGCAGGCCAGCGTCCTCCGCGGCGTCGGCGGCCAGCACGCACACCGCGCCCGAGTTGCTCACCACGGCAAGCCGGTCCCCGGTGGGCTGCCAGTCCCGCAGGTACAGCTCGCTCGCTGCGACCAGCTCCTTGACGCCGTGCACCTGCCAGATGCCGACGCGCTCGAAGAACGCGTCCAGCACCCGCCGCTCGGTCGCGAGCGCCCCGGTGTGCGAGGCGGCGGCCCGGCTGCCGCCCTGGCTGCGGCCGCCGACCAGCGCCACGACGGGTACGCCGCTGCGCCGGACAGCTCGCCGAGCCGGACCAGCGACTCGGGGTCGCCGACGCTCTCGAGGTACAGCAGCAGCAGCCGCAGGTCCGGGTCCTCGATCGCGGCGACCGCCAGCTCCGCCGCGCTGACGTCGAGGTCGTTCCCGGTGCCGTGGGCATAGCGGACGCCGATGCCGGCGCGGCGCAGGATCCCGTACGGCACCGACGCGAGCGCCCCGCTCTGGCTGATGATTCCGACGGGTCCGTCCGCCGGCGGTTCCTCGGTGAACAGCGTCGAGAAGCCGAGCACCGCACCCGAGTGGAAGCTGGCAAGGCCCTGCGAGTTCGGGCCGACCACGCGCATGCCCGCACGACGGCATGGCCGAGCAGCTCCGTCTGGAGCCGCTCGCCCTCGGCGGTGCCGGTCTCGCCGAACCCGGACGACATGACCACGCAGCCCTTGACCCCCATCTCGGCCGCCTCGGCCACGGCCTCCACCGCCGCCTGGCCCGGTACAGCGATCAGGGCCACGTCGGGCACGACGGGCGAGTCCCGCAGACTCGGGACCGTCGTCATCCCCTGCACCTCGGGCCGGTTCGGGTTGACCGGCACCACGGTCCCGGCGTACCCGAACTCGCGCATGTAGCGGAGCGGACGGCCTCCGATCTTCTCCGGGTCGTCGGACGCACCGACCACGGCCACCGATGCCGGGCGGTGGAAGAAGTCCAGGTCCCTGCTCATCTCAGGCCTCCCTGGCGAAGCTGGGCACGAGCGCCTGCCGGCGCCGTCCTGCCGGAACTGGATGCGGGCCCGGTCGCCGGGTGCCAGCTCCTCGTCGTGGACCCGGCCCATCACCACCGGACCTTCGTCGCAGCTCGACCAGCCCGAGGCGTACCGGCCCCCCCTCGTCCCCGGCGTGACGTGCAGCCGGGTCACGGCGACGCAGAGGCCGCCGCCGCGGGCGGGCGTCGGCCGTGCTCCGGTCGAGCCGCAGACGGGGCAGTGGACGTGCGGGAGGTACCAGCGGTCGCCGCACCGGCCGCACTGGTCACGAGCAGGACGGGCTCGCCGCCAGTCCAGTCAACGTCCCGCTCCTTCATCGTCCGCACCCCTCGCGCAGCACCACACCGACGTGTGCGGAGAGCACGCCACCGTCCGCGTGCACGTAGCCGCGTCGCACGCGGCGACCTGGCTGGCGCCGCGCTCGTGCCGAGCTGGGAGGCGACCTCGGCGAGTGCGCCATTCCGCCGCCCACCCCGCAGTGGCCGTAGGAGAGCAGCCCGCCGTGGGTGTTCATCGGGTACGGCCGTCGACCTCGAAGGCGCCGCGCTGGCGTACGCCCCCGCCCGGCCGGGCGGGGTGAGACCCAGCTCCTCGAGCAGGAGAGCGACCGTGATGGAGAAGCTGTCGTAGATCCCGTAGACGTCGACCGCGTCCCAGGTGACCTCCGCCTCGGTGAGGGCTCGTTGCGCCGCCAGTGCGGCACCGGTCGTCCCGGCGCGAGTGCGGACAGGTGCTGGTGCCGGTGCGCCTGTCCCGTACCCGCCACCACCAGTGAGCGGTCGGAGGTGGGGGCGGCCGAGACCACGAAGGCGGCACCTCCGTCGGAGACCGGGCAGCAGTCCAGCAGCCGCAGCGGTTCGGCCACCGGTCGAGAGTCCAGCACGTCGTCGACCGTGATCGGCTTCTGGAAGTGGGCTCCGAGCTTGGCGGCGTGGGTTCGCATCTGCACCGGCAGGGCAGCCAGCGCGTCCCTGGCGAGGCCGTAGGTCCACAGGTATCTCGACGCCAGGAGCGCGTAGTACGCGGGGATGGTCCCGCCGAGCGGGACCTCGTAGCGGGGCGTGGCCGACCTGAGCCAGCACCTTGTCGACTCCTCGCGGGTCTGCCCGCTCGCCCTGTCCTCACCGGCCACCACCAGCACGTGCCGGGCGGCGCCGGACTCCACCAGCCGCGCGGCCTGCGCCACCATCGCCAGGCCGGTCGCGCCCCCGACGCTCATACCGAACGCGGTGGCGGGGCGGATCCCGAACCGCTCCGCGAACACGTTGGCCGGCATGAGGTGGCTGGCCACCGTCGAGTAGCCGGTGATCAGCGCGTCCACGGCTCCGGATCCACTCCGGCGTCCGTCAGCGCGAGGTCGGCCGCCGCGCACTGCCACTCGACGGAGTCGGGTCCCGGCTGCCGCCCGAAGCTCGTGACCCCCGACTCCGGTCAGCCGCGCGTTCATGCGCCTTCCTGCCGCCGTCGACTCCACGCGGTCGCGGAGCACCTGCTTCTGGATCTTGCCGGTCGACGTCTTCGGCAGCTCGCCGAAGTGCACCGCGCGTGGCACCTTGAATCCGGCCAGGTGTTGCCGCACGTGAGCTGTCACCTCTTCCGCCGAGAGCGCGGCACCCGCCGCGCACGGTGACGAAGGCGACCGGGATCTCGCCCCAGCGCTCGTCCGGCACCCGACGACGGCGGACTCCACGACATCCGGGTGGGCGTCGATGACGCGCTCCACCTCGAGCGACGCGACGTTCTCGCCGCCGGTGATGATGATGTCCTTGGCGCGGTCCTTGATCTCGACGTATCCGTCCGGGTGGTGCACCGCGAGGTCGCCGGTGCGGAACCAGCCGCCCAGGTCGACCGCGGTGGTCGCCTCGTGGTCGCGGTAGTAGCCGAGCATCACGTCGTTTCCGCGGGCGACGATCTCGCCCACGGTCTCGCCGTCGCGGGGCACGTCGGCGCCGTGCCGTCCACGACCCGCACGGCTCGGCGATCACGTTCCCCACGCCCTGCCTGGCGCGGAGTGCGGCCTGCTCGTCAGCCTCGAGGTCGTCCCACTGCGACTGCCACTCGTTGATGCCGATCGGGCCGAAGGTCTCGGTGAGGCCGTACAGGTGCGTGACGTCCATGCCGAGCCGGTCCATCCGCGCAGAGCGTCGGCGACGGCGGTGAACCTCCCGTCTGCACCTGCTACCCGCCGTTCCAACGGCGGCCCGGACGCTGCCTCGGCGGCCGCGATCATCGTGAGCACGGTGGGCGCCGCGCTGAAGTGGGTCACGCCCTCCTCGCGGAGCAGCTGCCAGATTCGCTCCGGGTCGATCTTGCGCAGGCACACATGGGTGCCGCCGACGGCCGTGACGCCCCAGGTCAGGCACCATCCGTTGCAGTGGAACATCGGGACGGTCCACAGGTACGACGTCTGCTGATCCATCCGCGCCGTGGACCAGCAGCGACAGGCTCTGCAGGTACGCGCCCCGGTGGTGGGTCATCACCCCTTTGGACCGGCCGGTGGTGCCGCTGGTGTAGTTGATGCCGAGCAGTCCCCGCTCGTCACGCACGGCACCTCGGCCGGGCTCGGCCGCGGCGAGCAGGCGCTCGTAGTCGCTGCCCGGTCCGCCCTGGAGCGCCGGGATTCCGATCGGCAGCGACCTTGCCGCCGTCCTCGGCGAACTCCTCGCTGACCACCAGCAGCCGGCGAGCCGGAGTGCTCGAGGACGTAGCCCAGCTCCTCGGCGGACAGCCGGATGTTGAGCGGGACCAGCACGGCACCGCGCATCGGTACGGCGTTGTGCATCTCCAGCAGGAGGTGGCTGTTGGCGGCCAGCACCGCCACCCGGTCCCCCGGCTCCATCCCGAGCCCGGCGAGCACGCCGGTCAGCCGCAGGCAGCGCTCGTACAGCTCGCGGTAGGTCAACCGGAGGTCGCCGTCGACGACGGCGTGCGCTCGGCGTAGACGTCCGCCGACCGCCTGAGGAAGGCGGTCGGGGTGAGCTCGGTGAAGGTGAAGTCGGCCATACCTGTGTCGGTATCCTCGCTCAGAGCCCGCCGACGGACACGTACTTGGTGTCGAGGTACTCGTCGACGCCCAGCGGGCCACCCTCACGGCCGATGCCGGACTGCTTGACGCCGCCGAACGGCGCCTGCACGGCTGAGATGCTGGCGTCGTTGACGCCGACGGTGCCGTACTCGAGCCGCTCCGCGACCCGGATCGCCCGGTTGAGGTCGCGGGTGAAGAAGTAGCCGGCCAGCCCGTAGTCGGAGTCGTTGGCCCGGCGTACGACGTCGTCCTCGTCGGTGAACGTGAAGATCGGCGCGACCGGCCCGAACGTCTCCTCCTGGGCCAGCAGCATCGACTCGTCGGCGCCGCTGATGACGGTCGGCTCGAAGTACAGCCGGCTATCGGCGCCGGTCTCGGCGCGCTGGCCACCGAGCACCACCTCGGCGCCGTGCTTGAGGGCGTCGGCGACGTGCGCCTCGACCTTGACCAGCGCGGCCTCCTCGACCAGGGGCCCGACGTCGACGCCATCGTCGAGTGCGTTCCCGACGATGAGCTTCCGAGAACTCCTCGACCAGGCGGCTGCTGAACTCCTCCACCACGGCCTCGTGCACGAAGAACCGGTTGGCCGACACACAGGTCTGACCCATGTTCGGAGCTTGACCGCCATCGCCTCGCGGTGGACGAGCTCCAGGTCGGCGTCGTCGAAGACGATGAACGGCGCGTGACCGCCCAGCTCGAGAGAGACGCGCTTCATGGTGTCGGCCGCGCCGCGCATCAGGATCTTGCCGACCTCGGTCGAGCCGGTGAACGAGATGGCCGCACCCGCGCGTCGGCCATGAAGACGCCGCTGACCCTCGGGGCGTCGTTGGAGTCGCCACCTGGAGGACGCCGGCCGGAGGCCCGCGTCGTGGAAGACCCGGGCGATCTCGAGCGCCGACAGTGGTGTCAGCTCGCCGGCTTCAGGACCATCGTGCAGCCGGCGGCCAGGCGGCCCCGAGCTTGCGGAGGATCTGCAGTGACGGGAAGTTCCACGGCGTGATGCAGGCGGTCACGCCGAGCGGCTGCTTGATCGTGATGATCCGCTTGCCGCGAGGTCGCGGCCGGGATGGTCATGCCGTGGACCCGCCGGGCCTCCTCGGCGAACCAGTCGATGAAGCCGATCCCGTACTGCAGCTCCCCGACGGCCTGAGCCACCGGCTTGCCCTGCTCGCGGCTCAGCAGCCGGGCCAGCTCGTCGAGCCGCTCCTCGAAGAGCCGGGCAGCCCGGCGCATGATCGCGGCCCGCTCGATCGCCGGGCACGCGGCCCACGAGCTTCCTGCGCGGCGGCGGCGCCGTCGATCATCGCGCGGACGTCGTCCTCGGTCGCGTCGGCCACCTTGGCGAGGACCTCGCCGGTGGACGGGTCGAGGACCTCGAAGGTGGCGCCATCCGACGCGTCCCTCCACTCACCGTTGACGAAGAGCTGGGTGGGGAAGTCCACGGCGGGTCCTCTCTGGTGGGGTCAGGCTCAGGGGACGATGGCGACGCGCGCGACCGAGCGGTCTCGCCGGCCTTGAGCGCCTCGGTCACCTCGGCGAGCGGGAAAGAGCGGTCCGAGAACGCCTCGAACGGGTGCAGGTGCTGACGCCGGGCGAGGAACTGGACGGCCTTGTGCAGGTACCACGGGTCGTAGCGCAGCACGCCGTGGACGTGGACGCTCTTGCGGGTCACCATCCCCGGCACCATGGTCACGGGGGCCTCGGCGTTGAGGTTGCCGACCGAGGCGATCCGGCCGCCCACGCGGGCGAGGTCGATCGCCTCGACGAAGCTCGCCGGCACGCCGGTCACCTCGAGCACCATGTCGGCACCGATGCCGCCTGTGAGCTCCAGGACCGCGCGCACGCGGTCCTCCGTCTCCGGATAGTCGGCCAGGCCGATGGTCTCATCGGCACCAAAGGCACGTGCCAGCTCCAGCCGCTCGGGCACCCCGTCGATCGCTATCACCTTGCCCCACGCTCGTGAGCCACCGCCGCGGCGTACAGACCCAGCCCGCCTGCCCCCTGGACGACCAACGTCTCCCCTGCCCCCACCCCCACCTCGTCGAGAACGAACAGCATCTGCGCCAACCCGCAGCTGGCGCCGACCACCGTGGCGTCGTCCACCTCGTCGGGCACCTTGTAGAAGTACTGCCCCGGGAAGACGTAGTAGTGCGAGGCGAAACCAGAGCGGAAGTGCGGAGCCACCTCGGGATTGATCTTCCACTCCGCCAGACCGTTCTGGCACAGGTTGAACTCCGAGCGCAAGCACGGCGGGCACCTGTGGCAGCTCAGGTCAGAGACGGGGACCACCCAGTCGCCGAGGCCCACAGGCGCGCCGGCGTAGTCCGTGGTCACGCCCTCGCCCAGCGCCACCACCTCGCCCACGAACTCATGCCCGAGACCCGCCTCGCGCAGCACCAACCTCTCGTAGTGCCACTGGTGGACATCGGTGCCGCAAACATTCGCACGCCGGACCTCGCAGCAGCACGGCCCCGGGACCCGGCTCGGGCAGGGGATACTCCCTGACCTCCGCCGTCGCCGGACCGACCAGTGTCGCGATCCGTCCGTGTCGCAGTGTCATGACCCGCCATCCGTTCGATTCCAGGCCCATCTCGATGGCAGGCCGTCCGCTGGACGTGTACGTGTCTGCAACACTGTCCCGGCCCTGTCGCAAAGTGGGACGGCGCTCGCCACGCCCGGAGAAGCACGGTGGGCTCACCAAACCAAGCACAGAAGGCCGAGCCGATGTCTCTCGATTTCGCGCGCAAGATGTGGGCGCTGGACTGCCCCACGCTCACCGTCGACTCCACCAGCCTGATGTACGGGCTGAGCGGCATGATGACCATCCCCATGCCGTCGTTCCTCATCGAGCGCCCCAGAGGTCTCGTCCTCTTCGACACAGGCATCGCGCCCGAGGCGATCACCGACCCCGTCGCGGTCTACGGCCAAGATCTCGCCGACGGCCTCGGCATCGGCAACACAACTGACCAGGCCGTCGACAAGCAGATCGAGGCGCTCGGCTACAAGACCTCCGACGTCACCCACGTCATCACCTCGCACTTCCACTTCGACCACGCCGGCGGAACCCATCTCTTCCCCGAGGCCAAGCACTACCTCGGCCGCGGCGAGCTGTCGTTCGCGCACTTCCCCGCCCCCATCGGCGCCTTCTGCTACATGCCGGACCAGCTCGAGCGGACTCACAACTACGACTTGCGCGAGGTCCCCGGCTGCGACCTCGACCTCTTCGGCGACGGCGGCCTCGTGCTGCTCTCGATGCCCGGCCACAGCGCCGGCGAGCTCAGCCTCAAGGTGCGGCACACCTCCCGCACCTTCCTCCTCACCGGCGACGCCGTGCACCTGCGCGCTGCCCTGGAGATCGAGTACCACTTCCAGATCGACTGGGACACCCGCGTCGCGCTCCACTCGCTCAAGCGCATCAAGCGCATCGCAGAGGCCGAGGAGGCCACCGTCTGGATCACCCACGATCCCGACGACTGGGCCGAGCACAAGCACGCGCCGTACTGCCACGAGTAGGCCAGCCTGATGGCGATCCTCATCGACTACAAGTGCGACGACTGCGGCATCCGCGCCGAGCACTGGACACCGAGCCCTCCTCCGTCCGTCGGTCCCCTGCCGCTCCTGCGACGCCGAGAGCCGGCGGCTCTTCGCAGCCGACGGCCTCTCGCGCGGTACGCCTCGCCTGCTCCGGCCCAACTCCAGCCCCGGCGCGCCGCATGGCACGTAGCTGTGCCCGCAGTACCCCCAGATGCCCGGCCTCTGCCACATGTCCCACAGCGCCGCCCGCATGTGGGTCGCCAAGTCACCGCCAGGACGCCCGCGCCATCGACCGCGAGCAGGAGCGCCAGGAGAAGGCCGCCGCGGTCAAGGCGCCCACGATGGCGGACGTGATCACCCCATACCCCGCCGCGGATTTCGCTCTCGACGAACACGGCCCCTCGCGGGAACACGGGGTCGCGGTCGGAAGTTGAGTCGGTATCACTCAAGGCCTCCGAAAGCGAGGACACCCGTGTCCCACACCCGCCTTCCCGTCCTCTTCGTCGCCGACCTCGTGGTGCTGCCGGGCATGGTGGTCCCGATCGAGCTCGACGAGTCCTCCCAGGCCGCGATCGACGCGGCCCGCGCCAGCAGCGACGGCCGGCTCCTCGTCGCCCCCCGGCTCGAGGACCGCTACGCGTCGTACGGCGTGATCGCCAGCGTCGAGCGCGTCGGCCGGTTCAGCGGCGGCAGCCCCGCCGCGGTGCTCAAGGCCGAGCAGCGCGGCCGCATCGGCAGCGGCGTCACCGGTCCCGGCGCGGCGCTGTGGGTCGAGGTCGAGCCGGTCGAGGAGCACGTCACCGACCGCGCCCGCGAGCTCGCCGAGGAGTACAAGCGGCTCGTCGTCGCCGTGCTCCAGCGCCGCGAGGCCTGGCAGGTCATCGACACCGTCCACCAGATGACCGACCCGAGCGCGATCGCGGACGCGGCCGGCTACGCGCCGTACCTCTCCATCGAGCGCAAGCGCGAGCTGCTCGAGACCCCGGACGTCGAGCACCGGCTCGAGACCGTGATCGCGTGGACCCGCGAGCACCTCGCCGAGGCCGAGCTCACCGACAAGATCGGCGAGGACGTCCGCGAGGGCATGGAGAAGACGCCAGCGCGAGTTCCTGCTGCGCCAGCAGCTCGCCGCGATCCGCAAGGAGCTCGGCGAGGGCGAGCCCGAGGGGGCCGACGACTACCGCGCCCGCGTCGAGGCCGCCGACGTGCCCGACGCCGTGCGCGAGGCGCTGCTCCGCGAGGTCGACAAGCTCGAGCGGTCCAGCGACCAGAGCCCCGAGACCGCGTGGATCCGGACCTGGCTCGACACCGTGCTCGAGCTGCCGTGGCAGCGTCACCACCGAGGACTCCACCGACGTCGTCGCGGCCCGCGCCGTGCTCGACGCCGACCACCACGGCCTCGACGAGGTCAAGGAGCGGATCGTGGAGTACCTCGCCGTCCGCGCCCGCCGCGCCGAGCGCGGCCTCCAGGTCGTCGGCGGCCGGGGCTCCGGCGCCGTGATCCTGCTGGCCGGTCCTCCCGGCGTCGGCAAGACCTCGCTCGGCGAGTCCGTGGCCCGGACGCTCGGCCGGAAGTTCGTCCGCGTCGCCCTCGGCGGCGTCCGCGACGAGGCCGAGATCCGCGGCCACCGCCGGACGTACGTCGGCGCGCTCCCGGGCCGCATCGTCCGGGCGATCAAGGAGGCCGGCTCGATGAACCCGGTCGTCCTGCTCGACGAGGTCGACAAGGTCGGCGCCGACTACCGCGGCGACCCGGCCGCGGCCCTGCTCGAGGTGCTCGACCCGGCGCAGAACCACACGTTCCGCGACCACTACCTCGAGCTCGACCTCGACCTGTCCGACGTGCTGTTCATCGCCACCGCCAACGTGGTCGAGCAGATCCCGCAGGCGCTGCTGGACCGGATGGAGCTGGTCACCCTCGACGGCTACACCGAGGACGACAAGGTCGCCATCGCGCGCGACTTCCTGCTGCCCCGGCAGCTCGAGCGGGCCGCGCTGACCGCCGACGAGGTGACGGTCTCCGACGCGGCGCTGCGCGAGCTCGCGGCCAACTACACCCGCGAGGCGGGCGTGCGGCAGATGGAGCGGCTGCTCGCCAAGGCGCTGCGCAAGGCGGCGACCCGGCTCGCGACCGGCGCGACCCGGGTCGACGTCGACGTGGCCGACCTCAAGGACCTGGTCGGCCGGCCGCGGTTCACCCCGGAGGCGCACGAGCGCACCTCGGTGCCCGGCGTCGCGACCGGGCTCGCCGTGACCGGGCTCGGCGGCGACGTGCTCTTCATCGAGGCGTCCGCGCACGAGGGTCCCGCCGGGCTCACCCTGACCGGCCAGCTCGGCGACGTGATGAAGGAGTCGGCGCAGATCGCGCTGTCCTTCGTCCGCGCGCACGCGGCCGAGCTCGGCGTCGACCCGGCGGTCTCTCGACCGGGCGATCCACGTGCACGTCCCGGCGGGCGCCGTACCCAAGGACGGACCGTCGGCCGGCGTCACGATGGTCACCGCGCTGACCTCGCTCGCCACCGGGCGGCCGGTGCGCTCCGAGGTCGGCATGACCGGCGAGGTCACCCTGAACGGCCGGGTGCTCCCGATCGGCGGCGTGAAGCAGAAGCTGCTCGCCGCCCAGCGGGCCGGCCTGACCGAGGTGTTCCTGCCGCAGCGCAACGAGCCCGACCTCGACGACGTCCCCGACGACGTGCGCGAGGCCGTCACCGTGCACCTGGTCGGCGATGTCTCCGACGTGCTCGCCGGAGCCCTCGCCGCAACGGGTACGCCGGCGGTCGCGGCCTGATCAACGTCAACCGCACCACAGCGCGCAGCGGCCAGGCTCTCGCCACTCAGTAGCGCGAACGTCAGTACGCCGGCGAACACGTAGCTGGTGCCGTCGTACAGCGCCAGCACGGTCACCAGGCTCTGGCTCAGCACCAGGATGCCCGCACCGATCGCCGCACCGACCAGCGAGCCGTGGCCACCGGACAGGGCGCCCCACCGAGGACGGGCGCGGCGATCGCGAGCAGCGTGAACGAGTTGCCGGCGTTCGGGTCACCGATGCCTACCTGTGCGGCGAGCATGATCCCCGCGACACCCGCGTCGCCGCGCAGGCGACGTAGCAGGGTCCGCACCCGGGCGGTGCGATGCCCAGGCGCGTGGCGTACAGCCCGTTCAGGCCGACCGCCCGGAGCCGCAGTCCCGCGCCGGTACGCCGGAACACGCGTCCGCGATCACGAGCAGCGCCAGCAGCACGATCAGCGCCATCGGCACCGGCCCGACCTTCTGCATCATCATGATCGAGCCAGCTCCGGCGCGATCAGTCCCTCGGCGGTCGGGCGCATGATCTAGGCGATGCCGGACACGATGCCCAGCGTCGCGATGGTGGCGATCACCGGTGTCATCTCGATCCCCTCCACCATCAACGCGTTGACCAGTCCGACCGTGACGCCAAGCAGCGCGACCACCACCAGTGACATCACCAGCACTCCGCCGGTCCCGACCTCTGGGCCCACTCCGACATCAGGACCACGGCCAGCGTCATCACCGCGCCCACGGAGACGTCGATCCCACCGACCATCAGCACGAAGTACTGCGCGGCCGCCACCGCCACCAGCGGCAGGGCCACCAGCAGCACGTTGTAGATGCTCGACTCGGTCAGGAACGTGTCGTTCTTCGACTTCGCGAACAGCGCCAGCACAACCATCAGCCCGACCAGCGCCACCAGGCGGATCCCGTCGGCCGACGTGTGCCGGCGCCACCACGACCGGCGCGGGCGCGGCGTACCTTCCTGCTCCTCGCCGATCGCCTCCGCGACCTCCCCGATCACCTCGGCGTCCGCAGCCAGCTCGTGCTCGACAGCGAACGCGCCGACGATCGTCTCCTCCCTGGCGGTCACCCCGTCGAGCTCCGCGGTGATCTTGCCCCGGCTCATCACCAGGACCCGGTCACACAGGCCGGCCAGCTCCGAGGCATCCGAGCTCACCACCACGACCGCGCTGCCGCTGTCGGCGATCGCGCGCAGGAAGCGGTAGATGTCGAGACGCGAGCGTACGTCGACGCCCTGCGTGGGCTCGTCGATCAGCACCACCTTCGGGCTCATCGCCAGCACCCGGCTCAGCGCGACCTTCTGCTGGTTGCCGCCGGACAGCTCGGCCGGCAGCTGCCCGGCGTGCCCGACCCGGATCCGGTACTTCGCGATCGTGTCGGCGATGAACCCGCGCTCCCTGCGGCTCCGCATGACGCCTCCGCTCGACAGCTCGTCGAGCACGCCCAGACCGATGTTGTCCCCGATCGTCAGACCCTCGAACAGCGACTCGTTTCGCCGGTCCGAGCTCAGGTAGACGACGCCGTTGTCGACGGCCGACCGGTAGCTGCGGAGGCCACGGCCACCGACCTCGACCGTGCCCCCGTTCTCGTCGATGTCGGCCAGCGCCCTGAGCAGCGGCCGCTGCCCGTTGCCGTCCGCGCCCGCGATGCCCACGATCTGCCCGGCCCGGAGCTCGACGTCCACCCGCCCGTAGCCGAGACCCTTCAGCTGGTGCGCGCTCAGCACGATGTCACCGTCGTTGTCCGGGTTCCGGTCGGGGAACTCGAGGTCGACCCTGGTCCCGGCCATCAGCTCGACCAGCCTCGCCGCGGTGGCGGTCGCGGCGTCGTGCGTGCCCTGGAACTTGCCGTCGCGCAGAACCGTCACGACATCGGCGACCCGCATCACCTCGGAGAGGCGGTGGGTCACGAACAGGACGCTGCTGCCGCGGCGGCGACACCACGCATCAGCTCGAGCACGATGTCGACGCCGCGCGAGTCCAGCGCCGAGGTCGCCTCGTCGAGGATCAGGACCTTGGGGTCACACGCCACCGCACGGATGATCTCGACCAGCTGACGGTCGCCCGGGGCAGCGACGAGGCCTGAGATCGGTGTCGATGTCGAAGCCGTAGGTGTTGAGCAGCTCCTCGGCCCACTGGCTCATCCGTCCGTAGGCCGGCCGGTGCGCGGAGCTCGTGCCGAGGTAGAGGTTCTGGCCACGGTCAGCTCGCCGATGAGCGATCCGTCCTGGAAGACCGTGATCGCGCCGTGCCGGTGGGCGATGCTGGGCCTGGCCGAGGTCACCGTGGTGCCGGCGATCTCGAGAGTTCCGGAGTCGCGCACGACGGTGCCGCTGACGATGCCGACCAGGGTCGACTTGCCGGACCCGTTCTCGCCCACCAGGCGTGGATCTCGCCCGCGTTCAGGGTGATGCTGACGTCCTCGAGGCCTGGACCGCGGCGTACCTCTTCGAGAGGTCGGTCGCCGTGAGCAGCGCGTAGCCCGACGGCTCGGCCGCCTCGCGGTCACGCAGCGCGGTCGGTGCGGTCTGCTCGGGCACTGCTGCCCCTTTCCGGGTGTGCGGGTTGAACAGCCGGGGACGGGGTCGGTGGACCCCGCCCCCGGCAGGTCGGTCAGCCAGCAGAGAGCATCTTGGTCATCAGGTCATCGGGGATGAGCACGCTCGGGCCGGGGTAGTCGTCCGGCTTGTCCAGGTCGTACAGGCCTTCCTCGGCGACGACGAACGGCTGCGGCACGATGATCTCCGCTGCCGCCTCCTCGCCTGCCAGGAGGCTCATCACCGCAGTGACCGAGGCGCGGCCCTCCCAGTTCAGCGCGTTGGTGTAGTAGATGGGACTCGTCCGGGTGCCCAGCCGCTCCTCCCACACCTTGGCCATGCCGTTGTTCGAGGTCCAGGTGACGACCGCCGGCATCTTCGCGCCGGCCTTGTCGTAGGCCTCCACGACCTGCGGGATCGGGTCCGCGTAGTCGTAGAAGATGCCGCTGTACTCCTTGCCGGAGCTGACCAGCGCCGACGCCGCCTCGAACGCACCCGCGAGGGTCCAGTCCGTGTCCTGCTTGGCGCCGACCGTGGCGTTCTGCAGGGTGTCCTCGAAGCACTTGTTCCACGTCGCGCCCTGCGGGTTGCCGGGCGTGCCGTTCAGGATCGCGACCTCACCGGTCAGGCCGAGGTCCTCGTCGGACACCTTCGCCATCTCCTCGCCCACCGCGCACACGTCACCGTGCACCTGGTTCGCGAGCGACTCCGGCGGCGCGTCCGGCACCGGTCCGACGTACGTCGAGATGAACGCGCCCTGTTGCTGCGCGCCTGGAACGCCGGCAACGCAGCCGCACCGAAGTCGTTGTAGCTGACGATCGCCTTCGCACCCTGGGCCGCGAGGCTGCGCACGTTGGACTGGAACTTCGCCAGGTCGCCCTTGGCGTCGGTGAAGATGATCTTGCCGATCTCCGGGTAGGTCAGCGCCTGGAGGATGACCTCCATCTTGCTGATCTTGCGCCACTGGTTCTCGCCGTAGGCCTCCGCGATCCCGAGCGTTGTCTCACCGTCACCGATCTCGCAGGTCGTGTTCGACCAGCACTCGAACGCCTTGTCCAGCTGGTCCGCGTCGAGCTCGATCGTGGCCCGGCTGAACGCCTCCTGGACCGTGGGGTCGAGGTCGCCCAGCGGCACGGCGTCGGTCAGCAGCGCCTTGTTGACGGTCTCCTGCACGGCCGCGTCGTCGATGGTCTCGAGGTCGACGATGCTGTCGCTCGATTCCGACGACTCGCTTCCCTCGGCGTCGTCCGTACCCACAGCCCGCCGCTGCGAGCACGAGTACGGACAGCCGCGACCGCCAACAGTGGTTTCCGACCCCTGCTCGTGGCCGCCGGGACGGCGGCGCATCAGGTTGCCCATGGCATTACTCCTGGTTCTCTTGGTTGCCGGCCGGGTCCGGTGCGGACCGACCACTGGTGGTGCCACCGCGCATGGCGGAGATGGATGACCACCGGAACTTCTTGGAGGTGGCCACAAGGGTGAGCCCGCCCGCGAGAACGAGGCCCTGGAAGGCGAGCGCGACACCCGAGGAGTAGCCGCGCACGCGGAGGATGAACTCGAGCAGCATCAAGAAGACGGCGCCGAGGCGGTGGCTGCGGGACGCACGCGACCCCCGGTCAGCGCGGCCCCGCCGAGGACCACCGCGACGATCGGCGTCAGCAGGTACGGCGTACCCAGCGTGAGGTCGGGCGTCGAGATCTGACCGGCCAGCAGGACGGAGCCGATCCCGACGATCAGGGTGCCCGTCATCCACGCGGCCAGCCGCTGCCTGGTCGCCGCGAGCCCCGTGTTGTCCGCGGCTGCGCGCGCCACGCTGCTGGCGGCGAGCCGGCGTCCGGACGTGTGGTACTTCAGCCAGACCGCGACGAGCACCAGCACGGCTACCGCCAGCAGCAGGATCACGCTGATCTGGAGCACCGACTCCCGAGCGAAGTCCGAGAGCTTCTCGGGCACGGTCGAGACCGCGAGCACGGGGCCGCGGTACATGCGGGTGGCGCCGGCGATGAGCTGGCCGGTGGCCAGGGTGACCACGAGGGCGTTGAGGTGGGTGATCTCCACCAGCAGCCCGTTCACGAGTCCGATCACCAGACAGGCCGCCATGGCCAGCGCCACGGCCTTGACCAGGTTGGCGTTGTCGCCGTCGGCGGCCTTGAGGATGATGATGCCGACCAGGGTCACCGTCGAGGGGATGCTGAGGTCGATGCCGCCGGTCCCGATGATGAAGGCCTGTCCGAGCGAGACCAGGATCATCACGCCGATGACGGGCGTCAGGGTGGAGAGGCTGCCGCGGCTGAACAGGTCGACGTCGAGCAGCAGCATGCCGACGAGGACGAGCGCGACGTTGGCGAGCAGGATCCCCTGGCCCGGGATCCGCAGCGGACGCCGGCCGGGCGCCTGAAGGGGCGCCGCTGTGTCGGCGACCATCGTCATCGGCCCGGCCCCTTCCGCCTCAGCCGTGCGTGACTGGCGTCACACACTGGACACCGTGAAAAGTAGGAAGAGGAGGCCTGCGGCCGTCGTGTCAGATTGAGACATGCGTCAGTGGGATGCGACGCGCGTCAGCGTCCGAGCACCGTCGTGCGCATCTTCGTGAGCCGGTCGAGGTCGTCCATCATCTGCGCCGGTGTGTCCGCGACCAGCGCGATGTTGACGTGCGCCACGCCGTTGGTCCGGTAGGCCTCCAGCCCGCCTCGTCGCAGGAGCCGGGTGCCACGCCGACCGGCACGGACTCGGGGTCGCGGCCGGCCTCCTCGAGCATCGCCTTGAACTTCGGGATCGACGTCTCGAGGAAGGGGTCGGCCATCGGCGGTGTCGGGTACCACGTGTCCGCCCACTCGGCGGCGTGCTTCATGGTCACCGGTCCGCTGCCACCGAGATAGACCTTCGGGCCGGGCTCCTGGACCGGCTTCGGCCAGCACCAGCTGGGCTCGAGGCTGACGAACTCGCCGTCGAAGCTGGCGACGTCCTCGGTCCACATCGTGCGCATCAGCGCGACCTGCTCGCGCACCTTGCGGTGCCTCGTCTTCCAGTCGGCGCCGTGCGTCACGAACTCGTCCTGGTTCCAACCGAAGCCGACGCCGAACGTGAACCGACCGCCCGACAGGCGGTCGACGGAGGCCACCAGCTTCGCGGTGTGGACGGCGTCGCGGAGCGCAAGCAGGCAGATCCCGGTCCCGACCTCGAGGCTCGTGGTGGCGGCGGCCGCGAAGGCGCAGCTGATGAACGGGTCGTAGGTGCGCTTGTAGAAGTCGGGCAGCACACCACCGCCGTACGAGTCGGGGTAGTCGGTCTCACGCGACACCGGGATGTGGCTGTGCTCGGGGAAGAACATGCTGTCGAAGCCGCGCTGCTCGATCTCGATCGCCAGTGGCCCGGGGTCCATGTCGAGATCGGTCGCGAAGACGTAGACGCCTACCTTCATCGGGAACCTCCTGGTCACCGTTCGGCGGACGGCCCGCCGTCACCTCCGGCGAACGTAGGTCGGGGCCGTCGGCCCGCCCTGTGTCAGTTCGGGACAGGGCCGTTCGCGACGGGGGCGCTCAGGTAGGTGCGGTCGTCGTGGAAGGTCCCGTCGATGGTGATCCCGCCGTCGACCTCGAGCACGACGCCGGTCACGAACGACGCGTCCGGCCCCACCAGGAACGACACCGCGGCGGCGACCTCCGTCGCTCGACCCGAACCGCATCAACGGCGTCCGGCTCAGGAGCCGGTCCCGGTCGAGCGCACCGGTGTCGAAGCCGCTGAGCATCATCGGCGTCTCGATGTAGCCCGGCGCCACGGCGTTCACGCGGATCCCCGAGCGACCCCACTCGGCGGCGAGGGTGCGGGTGAGGCCCACGATGCCGGTCTTGGCCGTGCTGTAGCCCAGTCGCTGCGGAAGCCCGAACGTCGAGCCGACCGAGGCCAGGTTGACGATCGACGACCGATCACCGGCCGCGAGGAGCGGGTATGCCGCTCGGCTGCAGCGCATGGTGCCGCCGAGGTTGACCGCCATCTCGAGGTCCCATCGGGCCGAGTCGAACTCCGCCGCGGGCTGCCGGGAGATGATGCCGGCGTTGTTGACGAGCACGTCGAGCCGGCCGCTCGAGGAGGGCCATCGCCGCATCGATCGACTCGTCGTCGGTGACGTCCATCGGCACGCCGGTCCCGCCGATCGCGTCGGCGACCTCCTTGACGGCCACCTCGTTGACGTCGCCCATCACGACGGCGTACCCGTCCGCGGCGAGGCGCGTGCTGATCGCCAGGCCCAGGCCCTGCGCCGCACCCGTCACCAGCGCCGTACGTCGGTCCATGACCGCGACGCTAGGTGCCCGCCTCGTGCCACCGGTGTCCCGAAGTGCGACACCGCCGCAGCCGCCGGCCACCGCAGACTCACCGCATGGATCGACTCAAGGGCAAGACCGCACTGGTGACCGGAGCCGGGCGGGGGATCGGACGAGCCATCGCGGAGACGTTCGCGGCCGAAGGTGCGCGCGTCGTCGCCACGGGCCGGGGCTCGGACTGCGACTTCGACCTCGACTGGCGGCAGCTGGAGGTGAGCAGCGAGCACGACTGGGAGCGGGTGGTGACCGAGGTCGAGGACGAGACCGGCGGCATCGACGTGCTCGTCAACAACGCCGGCATCATCACCTACGACCTGCCGCACGAGCTGACCCTCGACGAGTGGTCGAAGGTCGTGGCCGTGAACCAGACCGGCACCTGGCTGGGCATGCGCTCGGTGATTCCGGGCATGCTCCGGCGCGGTGGCGGCTCGATCATCAACGTCTCGTCGATCTGGGGCAACGCTGCGGTGGCCGGCGCCCACGCGTACCACGCCACCAAGGGCGCCGTACGCAACATGTCGAAGAGCGCGGCGATCACCTACGCGAAGGACAACATCCGGGTGAACTCCCTCCACCCGGGCTTCGTCGACACCCCGCTCACCCAAGCCCAGGCACCCGACATCAACGCGTACGTCGTCGGGCAGACCCCGATGGGCCGGGCCGGTCGTCCGGAGGAGATCGCCCACGGAGCCGTGTTCCTCGCCAGCGACGAGTCGAGCTTCATGACCGGGTCCGAGCTGGTCATCGACGGCGGCTACCTGGCCCAGTAGACGCCCGATTCAGGGGACCCCCGGCCGCCCGTCTGGCCGTAGCGTACGGCGGATGAACGACCCGGCTCGGACCATCGCGGTCACCTGGTGGGGACACGCCTTCGCGACCGTCGAGCTCGGTGGGGTCAGCGTCGCCACCGACCCGCTGCTCGGCGACCGGCTCCTCCACCTGCGGCGGTACGCCGCGTCCCCGACCGCGGACGCCGTGCGCGCCGACGTCGTCCTGATCTCCCACCTGCACCACGACCACTTCCACGTGCCGTCGCTCGAGCGGTTCGGCGCGGACGTCCCGATCGTGGTGCCGCGGGGAGGGGAGCGCCTGCTGCGCGGCCTGAAGGGACGGCGGGTGCTGCCGGCGGAGCCGGGCGACGACCTCGACGTGGCGGGAGCCCGGATCACGGTGCTGCCGGCCACGCACGACTGGCGCCGGGGTATCCACTCGCGACTGACCGCGCCGCCGCTGGGATTCCGGGTGGAGGCGGGCACCGGCTCGTTCTGGTTCCCCGGCGACACCGAGCTCCGCGACGACATGGCCGACATCGAGCCGGTCGACCTGGCGCTGGTGCCGATCGGCGGGTGGGGGCCGACGCTCGCCGACGGGCACATGCATCCCGAGGCGGGCGCCGACGCCGTCGGCCGGATCGGGGCCCGGTGGGCCGTGCCCGTGCACTGGGGGACCTTCTGGCCGGCGGGACTCCACCTCGTCGCCCGGGCCAACCACGAGCGGCTCTTCGTCAGCCCCGGACAGAAGTTCGTCGAGGCCATGTCCGCGGTCGCCCCTGAGACCGCGGCCGTGCTCGCCGCGCACGGCAACCGGGTCGAGCTCGGCTGAAAAATCGCCCGTGAGGGTGAAGCGCGCGGACGGCCGCTGGTTAAGGTTTCTGGACGTGGGAAAGCGCGTCGTCGAGACCTATTTCGATGCGGGGACGGACCGCTGGAAGAACCGCGTGGTCGGCGGGCCCAACCTGCCGAACGAGTACCTGCTGCGGGCCGACGCCGAGCGCGACGGTCGGAGCTTCGCCGACTTCCTGAGCTGTGAGTACCGGCTGGTCGGCGACGACGCGCCGGACCCTCCCCCCGCCGAACCTGCCGGCTCTCCGGAGCAGCGGGCCGGCGACGCGCACTGCCACGTCCAGGCCCTCGCCGCCCGGCTGGAGCGGCTCGAGACCGGCGAGTCGGCCGACCTCGAGGACCCCCTGCGCGCCGAGCTGGCCGCCCAGGTGGCGGGGCAGCTCGCGGCCGCCGCCCAGGAGTACGCCGTCGCAGCTCACGAGCTCGCCGCGCACCTGCACCGGGCCGAGGCCGACCACCTGGACTCGGTGGGCGAGTTCGAGCGCGCCGAGCTCCAGCGCAAGGCCGCCGCGATCGACGACGACCTCGCGTCCGGCCGCCGTTCTCACCCTGCTGGGTGAGGTTGGCTCGGCCGTACGCCGGGCACGTTCCTGTGCCGGTGGCCTCGTCCGGGCCTCACGCAGTGTCCGCGGGGGAGTTACAGGCTCCTCGAGGCCACCGGTCCAAACGCCTCGCGGAACGCCGCAAGCGCCTCGTCACTGTCACCCGAGGCCCAGGCCTCCATCCCCACGACGCCGGCGTACCCTGCCTCCCTCAGCGCCCGGGCGACCGCCGGGTAGTTGATCTCGCCGGTGCCCGGCTCGCAGCGGCCGGGGACGTCGGCGACCTGCACCTCGCCGACGTACGGCAGGCAGCCCCGGACCAGCTCGATCAGGTTCCCCTCGCCGATCTGGGCGTGGTAGAGGTCCAGGTTCATCCGCAGGTGGGGGCTGTCGACGGCGCGCACCAGCGCGTGGGTGTCGGCGGCCCGGGCGAACGGCGTACCGGGGTGGTCGACGGCCAGGTTGAGGTTCTCCAGGGTGAACACGACGTCCTCCCGCTCGCCGAGCTCGGCGATCCGGCGCAGGGTCCCCTCGGCCGCCAGCCACATCTCACCGGTGACCACCTCGACCGGCTTCACCGGGAGGCCGCGTCCGTCGAGGCCCGTGCCGTGCAGGTTGAGGGACGGCCGGCCGAGGGCGCGCGAGGCCGCGACCGACTCGCGCGCGGTGGCCAGCAGGGTGTCGGCGCCGTCGGGGTCGATCAGGTCTCCGGAGACGTAGCCGGTCATCGACGTGAAGTGCGCACCGGTCGCCGCCAGCTCGGCGAGGTCGTGCTTGGTCCAGTCCCAGATCTCGGCGGCGAACCCGGCCTCGTGGATGCGGCGTACGCGTTCGGCGAGCGGCAGGTCGAGGAAGACCATCTCGGCGGAGACGGCCAGGGTGAAGCTCACCGGTCGGCCTCGGCGATCGCCACCGGTGCGTTGCGCTGCACCGACTCGATGCACGCCAGGGCGACGGCGAGCGCGCGCCGGGCGTCCTCGCCGGTGACCGCCGGCGGCCGGCCCTCGCGGACCGCGGCCACGAACTCCTCGAACTCGCCGGTGTAGGCATCCAGGAACAGCTCGACGTCGCCGCGCACCGTCGTCGCCGACCGTCCGGTCCCGTCGTGCACGACCAGCGAGCCGGTCGCCTGGTCGCCGACGGTCACCATGCCGCCGGAGCCGAAGACCTCGCCGCGCACGTCGTACCCGTACGTCGCCGAGAAGCTCGCCTCGGCCACCGCCCGGGCGCCGTTGTCGAACGTGATCACCACGACGGCGGTGTCGAGCAGGCCCGTGTCCTTGAAGTCCGGCGCGACCAGCGCGTCGGCGGTCGCGTAGACCTCGACCGCCTTCGCGCCGGGGTTGAGCCAGAGCAGGCTGTCGAAGTCGTGGATCAGGGTCTGGGTGAACACCGTCCACGGCGGTACGCCGCTGGGGTCGGCCAGCCCGGGGTCGCGGGTCAGCGAGCGCATCAGCTGCGGCGTACCGATCGCGCCGTCGGCGATCAGCTGGTGGGCGGCGCGGAAGTCGCGCGCGAACCGGCGGTTGAACCCGACCTGCAGCTGGACGCCGGCGTCCTTCGCGGCCGCGACCGCGCGGTCGGCCTCCTCGAGCGTCATCGCCATCGGCTTCTCGCAGAAGACCGGCTTGCCAGCCGCCGCCACCGCCACGATCAGCCCGGAGTGCGCGGTCGAGGAGGCGGTGATGACGACGGCGTCGACGTCGTCGGCATCGATCAGGGCCTGCGGGTCGTCGTACCCGACGGCGCCGAGGGGTTCGGCGAGCTCGGCCGCGACACCGGGCCGCGGGTCGGCGACCGCCACCAGCTCGGCGTCCGGGATCCGCCGGGCGATGATCCGGGCGTGCGAGGCGCCGATCCGGCCGGCACCGATCAGGCCGATGCGGAGGGGTGTGCTCATGGTGCGCTCCAGCGTGCTCCGGGGAAGGCGCGGCCCGACACCGGCCGCACGAGAAGGCTAGGAGCGCCACCCCTGGCCGGTCAAGAGTTTGTCATGACATTAGGTCAACTGGTCGTGGCGGGCGGTCGGCGCCCATGTAACGCCCTGTTACTTGCTGTACCCGGGGTGTTGCAACACCCCGTGGAACAGTCAGTAACAGGGCGTTACATGCGGGTCAGGCCGGGCTCAGCTCCCGGCGGAGGTCGGCGACGGTCACCCGCTGGTCGCGGCGGGCGGCGAGGACGGTCACCCCGAGCGCGACCACGCCCCACACCAGCAGCACGAGTACGTCGGTCGCGACGGTGCCGACCTGGCCACCGAGGGTCAGGTGGGACAGCGCGTCGGCGGCGCGGGCCACGGGGAGCACCTGGTTGAGCGCCTGGAGCAGCCCCGGAGCGGTGTCGATCGGGAGCAGACCGCCGAGCGAGACCACCTGCACCGCGGCCAGGGCGATCGAGACGATCCAGCCCCGGCGAGCCCCGAACCAGCTCACCAGCGCCTGGTGGATCGCCGTGAACACGGCCACCGCGAACAGAGCGACGGCTGCCACCCCCACCGGCGAGGACAGGTCCGCGCCGAAGACCAGCGTCACGGCGAACACCAGCGCGGCCTGGACGGCGCCGAGCGCCAGCGCCGGCCACCAGCCGGTCCACGTCAGCCGCAGCGGCGACACGGCAGCGCGCAGTCGCGACGCCGGGATGCCCTGGCGGACGAGGTAGACCACGAACGCACCCAGCCAGAGCGCGAACGCCAGGGCACCGGGCGCGAGCAGCGTCTCGCCGTCGAGCGTCGGGTTGAGGTTGCTCGAGGCGGAGTCGACCGGGTCGGCGATCACCTGCGAGCGCTGCTTCGGGTTGCCGCCGGAGGGGATCTCGTCGGCACCCTTCTGCAGGCCGTCGCCGAGCCGGGCCGCGCCTCCGGCGAGCTGGTCGGCACCGCCCGCGAGCCGATCGGCGCCGTCACCCAACCGGGCGGCGCCGCCCTGGGCGCGACCCGCACCGGCGGCGAGCTGGTCGGCTCCGTCCGCGAGGCGGGAGGCTCCACCAGCGAGCTGTCCCGCGCCTCCCTCGAGCCGGCGGGCGCCGTCAGCGAGCGCGCGAGGTACCGGCTGCCAGGCGGTCCGCGCCGTCGGCAGCGCTGCCGACCGCTCCGACGAGCTGCGGGAGGCCCTGGCTCAGCTGGCCCAACGAGGAGCTCAGCTGCTGGACCTGCTGTACGCCGCCCTGCAGCGCCGCCGCCTGGGCGACCGCATCGTCGGCGGCCTGGCAGAGCTCGGGCATCGCCTGCGGCAGGGTCGGGTCGGCGGCGCAGGCCTGCTGGAGGCCCTGGGCCAGCTGCACCAGCCCCGCCACTCCGGTCCCGAGCTGGTCGAGGTCGGCCGGTGTCGATCGTTCCCCAGCTGCCCGGCCTGGCCCGCGAACTGGACTGCGTCGCATCGTCGAGACGTTCGAGGCCGCCGGCGAGCTGGTTGGCCCCGCCGTTGACCTGCTCCGCGCCCCCGGCCAGCCGGCCGATGCCGCCCGCCAGGCGGGACGCGCCGCCGGCCAGCCGATCGGCGCCCCCGGAGAGTCGGTCGGCCCCACCCGAGAGCTGGCCGAGCCCGCCGGCCAGCTGGTCGGCGCCGTCACCGAGCCGGCTCGCGCCGTCGCCCAGGCGGCCCGCGCCGTCGCCGAGATTCGGTGCGCACCGTCCGCGGCCTTGCCGAGCTGCTTCTTCAGGACCTCGGTCTGCGAGAGCACGCCCTCGATGTACGTCGCGGTGATCCGGTGGCCGAGCTTGTCGCTGGCGATGTCGCCCACCTGCTGGCTGATCTGCCCGACCAGGGCACTGGAGGAGTCGTTGCTCTGCACGGTGATCCCGGCCGTCTCCGGGTCGACGTTCTGCAGACCGGACAGTCGTTTCGAGAAGTCGTCCGGGATCGTCAGGACGGCGTAGTAGTCGCCGTTCTCCAGACCTTCCTGCGCGTCCGACGGCGTCGGTCAGCTCCCACCCGAGCGCTGGTGTCCGGGGTCCTCACGCGGCGACGTGAGCTCGCCCGCGAGCAGGCGTCCGGCGTAGATCGGCGGCTCGCCCTTGCCCTGCTCGACGGGCTCGTCGAGGTTGACCACCGCGGTCGGCACCCGGTCGGAGCGCTCGGCGCGGTCGGACATCGACCACAGGATCAGCGATCCGAGGATGGTCGGCAGCAGCAGCGTGCCGATCAGGATCCGGTTGAGGGAGAAGCGCATCAGACAGTCGCCTCCTCGGGCGTCGTCTCGTCGGTGCGTGGGCGTTCGGGGCTGCGGGTGCGGAGTGCCGGCCGGCGGGTTCCCGCGACGGCAGCCCGCGACGACGGCGGCCCCGGCGTCCGCTGAGCTCGCGGAGCGCGGCCCAGCGGGCCTCGACCGGTCGCCGGCGTCGGCGTTCCCGCCGTCGATCTCGTCGATCACGACCAGCTGGGTGCGACCGGCTTCGACCCGTTCGGCCAGGCGGTGGAGGTCGTCGTCGGCCGGGAAGCGCGCGTGCAGCGCCACGCGCCGGCGTACGGCGCCCGCCTCGGCGGGGAGCACCCGGCCGAGGACGACCAGCCGGCCGGAGGCGTGCTCGAGCCGCCCGGTGAACGCGGCCAGCAGCGCTCCGGCGGCGGACCGGGTCGTCGGTCGCGTACGGCGATCAGCTCGCCGGGGCGCAGCACCACGTCGACGTCGCTCGACGACCGGACCGCGCGCCATCGACCACCGAGACGCCCTCGGCGCGGACCACGGCGGGCCCGTGAGCCCGCACCCACTCGTCGTGCTCGACGTGCTTCTCGATGCCCGCGCCCTCGACGTCGAGCGACCGGGAGCCGGCGATCGAGCCAGCGCCGGCAGCCACCAGGCCCGGTCGCCCGAGCAGCGCCAGCACGGCCGGGACCAGCGTCATCCGGACCAGGAACGCGTCGACGAAGACGCCGACGGCCAGGCCGAGCGCGATCGGCTGGACCGAGGAGTCGCCGTGCGGGATGAAGGCGGCGAAGACGCTGATCATGATGGCCGCGGCGGCCGTGACGACCCGGGCACTTCCGGTGAAGCCGGAGACGCACGGCCTGCTGGGCGTCGCCGGTGTGGACGTACTCCTCGCGCATCCGGGAGACCAGGAAGACCTCGTAGTCCATCGCCAGTCCGAACAGCACGCCCATCAGGAGGATCGGCAGGAACGAGATGACCGGTCCGACGTGCGGCACGTTGAGCGGCTCGGCGAGCCAGCCCCACTCGAACACCGCGGCCACCGCGCCGAACGACGCCCCGACGGAGAGCAGGTAGCCGAGCGTCGCCTTGATCGGCACCGCGATCGAGCGGAACACGATCGTCATCAGCAGCAGGGACAGTCCGACCACGACGAGCACCGAACGGCAGCAGCGCGCCGGACAGCCGGTCGGAGACGTCGATCGCCACCGCGGTCTGCCCGGTCACCCGCAGGTCGGTGATGTCGTAGCGCTCCTCGAGCGTCCGCCGCGCTGGTCGCGGATCTCCCGCACCAGGTCGGCCGTCGCCGGGTCGGTCTGCGCCGTGCTCCGGGATGATCTGCACCATGCCCGAGGTCGGCGCTGCGGTTCGGCGTGGACAGCGGCGACCGCGTCGACGCCCGTCGAACTTCGCGAGGTCGTCACCGAGGTCGTCCATCACGCCGATCGGGTCGGTGGTGCGGATGATGTCGACCGTCACCAGCAACGGGGTGTTGAAGCCCGGTCCGTAGTCACGGCTGATCAGGTCGTACGTCGTCGCGCTCGCTCGTGCCCTCGTCTGCGCGAGCCGTTGTCGGGCAGGCCGAGCGCGCAGCTCGCTTGGGCGGGCCAGCGCCAGCACCGCGAGCCCGGCGATCACCACCAGCGCGGTCACGGCCGGGAGCTTGGTGACCAGCGGCGACCCAGCTCTGGCGCCGAAGGTGTGGGTCTGGCCCGGTTCGACCACGGCGTTGCGGGCCGCGCGGGAGCCGGGCTTGGGCCGCAGTCGCTCGCCGGCCAGGCCGAGCATCGCGGGGACGACGGTCAGCGCGACGGCGACCGCGACCGCGACGGCCACCGCGGCGGCGTACCCCATGACGGCGAGGAACGGGATCTGGGCGACCGACCAGCCCGCACAGGGCGATGACCACGGTGGCCCCGGCGAAGATCACTGCGCTGCCGGCCGTGGCCAGCGACTGCGGGCGACCGACTCGGCCCGGGCCATGCCATCGCGAGAGCTGCCCGCGGTGGCGGGAGACGATGAAGAGCGCGTAGTCGATGCCGACCGCCAGGCCGATCATCAGCGCGAGCGTCGGCGTCGAGGAGTTGACGTCGGTGAAGGAGGCCAGCGGCCAGGACCCCGGCCATGGAGACGCCCACGCCGAGGATCGCCGTGACGATCGGCATGCTGGCCGCCAGCAGGGAGCCGAAGGTGACCGCCAGCACCGCCAGGGCGACCAGGACGCCGATGCGCCTCGGTGGGCGAGACCTGCACGGACCCTTGTTGGCGAACAGCTGTCCGCCGAGGTGGACGCTCGAGGGGCGACGCGGAACGGGAGGGAACCGGTCGCCTCCTCGAGGTCGGCAATGGTGGCCTCGTCGAGCCGGTCGAGCGGGATGTCGAGCTGGACCTGGACGAGTGCGTCGCGGCCGTTCTCCGACATCGACAGCCGGTTGCGCTCCGAGAAGGGATCGGTGGCGATCTCGACGTGGTCGACCTTCCGCAGCTCGGCGGCCACCGCCTCGACGTCGCACGGTGGTCGCGGACCTGCTCGCCCTCGGGAGCGACGAAGAGCACCTGGCCGGACGTGCCGGCGACCTCGGGGAACCGCTGCTCGAGGACGTCGAGACCCTCCTGCGACTCGGTGCCCGGGATCGTCAGGTTGTCCTGGAGCGAGCCGCCGAGGCCGGCGGCCAGCGCACCCATGGCCACCAGGACGAGTGCCCAGAGAGCCAGGACCCGCTTGGACCGGCGGACCATCGCGTGGCCGAGACGGTAGAGGAAGGACGACACCCGGATACATTAACGTATCCAATACACAAACGTATCGGAGTGGTAGGCGTGACCTGCGGTGACATCCGACGACCCGACGCGCGCGCGACCACGGCCCTCGCACGCTCCGGCGCCGCGAGAACACCCGGGCCCGCCTGGTCGAGGCCGCCGAAGAGGTGTTCGTCAGCAAGGGCCTCAAGCGGGTCACGGTCGACGACCTCGTGGGCGCGGCGGGCTTCACCCGGGGCGCGTTCTACTCCAACTTCTCCTCGATCGAGGAGGTCTTCTTCGCCGTCTTCGAGCAGCAGTCCCAGCGGATGCTCGAGATCGTCGGCGGCGTGGTGGCGTCGGTGCCCGAGGGGGAGTTCTCGATCGAGTCGGTGGGCCTGATCCTCGACGCGCTCAACCCGGTCGGCCGGCGCTGGTACATCATCCAGACCGAGTTCACCCTGCTCGCGCTGCGCAGCGACTCGGCCAAGCAGGTGCTGTCCGAGCAGCGAGCGGGCTTCGAGGACCAGATGCGCGCGGCGATCAGCGACGTCGTACGCCGGCTCGGGCGCACGCCGACGATCCCCGTGGAGCAGCTGGCGGAGGCCGCGGTGGCGCTGTACCTCCACAGCCTCGCCCAGGAGGCGCTCGGTGCCGGCACGCTCGACCCCCGACAGCTGGTCGAGACCGTGCTGCCGGGGGTCATCATGGGGCTCTCGCGCGAGAGCGACTGAGCTCCGCGGGTCAGATCTTGACGCGGGCCACGCACACCTGGCCGTTGTGCCGCGCCCGGAACTTGAACGTGTCCTTGCCCCGGCTGTTGGAGACCTTCCGCTCGACCTCGAACGAGCCGCTCCGGCCGCGCGTGGTCGACGTGCCGCGCTCGACGAGCTTGCCGTCGCGCTTGAGCCGCCAGCGCCAGTTCTGCCCGCGCCGGTTGCTGTCGATCTCGGCCTCGACCTCGAGCCGGCCGTCGTCCGGCTTGACCTTGATCTTCCAGTCGGCGCTGCCCGAGCAGGAACCGGTGCGGATCCTCTCGTTGTCGTCGCCGGCGTTCGCCGGGGCGGCCGCGATGGCCGGCAGGCTGGCAGCGACCAGGGCGATGGTGGCGATGCGGGTGGCAGTCTTCATGGGTTCCTCCGTCGGTGTCGCGGGGCCGGATTGCGGCCCGGTGGCACGACTCTGGGGCCCGTTGGTGTGGCGGAGATGAGGCGGACGTGAGACCACTCTCATCAAACGTTCAACGACCGAGCATGCCCTTCACGTACGCCGCCTGGCCGAGGTGCTGGGCGCAGTCGTCGGCGACGCTGACCAGCCGGACGCCCAGGGTGACCGGCGGATCCCAGCGCTGGTCGACGACCCGGTCGAGGTCGGCCTCGGTGAGAGTCCCGATCCAGCCGACGCTCTGCTCGTGCACGGCCTGCAGGTACTCCAGCAGCAGGTCGGCCGGCGCCCGGACCTCGGCCACCTCGGCCGACGACTGCCCGTAGCCGATCGCGCGGTCGTCGAACGGCAGGCCGAACCGGTCGGCGTACCCCTGCGCCGTGTAGACCTGCTCGAGCCCGGAGACCCCCGCGACGTGGTCGTCCTGGACCCGCGCGATGTGCCAGACCAGCCAGGCGATGGAGTTGGCGTCGGCGGTCGGGCGGTGGGCGAGATCGTCGTCCGACAGTCCCTCGAGCAACGACTCGGCACCCTCGGCGGTGCGGTTCAGGGCGTCGACGAGCACCTCGGCAGGAGTCATGGGGCCGAGGCTACGACCGTTTCACCGGGTTCGGCATGCTGGAGACGTGAGCATCTCGGTCGCAGCACGCCCACGTCAGACCCCTTCGTCCCCGATCGCGCTCGTCCTGTTCGTCGCCGCGGTGACGGCAGTCGCCGTCATCGGCGGGCTGGCCGCGGGGTCGTCGTCGGAGACGTACCAGGAGCTGGAGCTGCCCGCGTTCGCTCCGCCGAGCAGCGTGTTCGGGCCGGTGTGGACGGTGCTCTACGCGACGATCGCCGTCGCGGGTTGGCTGGCCTGGCGGCAGGCGGGCGCGGACCGCTCGCTTGCTCTGTACGCCGTACAGCTGGTGCTCAACGCGTGCTGGACTCCGCTGTTCTTCGCCGCCGGGCTGTACGGCGTCGCGCTGGTCGAGATCGTGGTGCTCCTCGGCTTCGTGGTCGCGACGATCGTGGCGTACTGGCGCCGCTCGCGTGCGGCGGCGCTGCTCCTGATCCCGTACGCCGGATGGGTGGCGTTCGCGACCGCTCTCAACGCGTCGATCTGGTGGCTCAACCGCTGACGTCCACCGCCCGACGCAGGGCCGCGATCCGGTCCGGACCGACCCGGCAGCAGCCGCCGATCATGGCGGCGCCGGCCGAGATCCAGCTGGGGACGAGCCCGACGTCGAACTCGCCCTCGCCCACCCACGAGTGGGTCGGGTTGTCCCAGCGCTCGCCGAGGTTCGGGTAGGCGACGCCCGGCTTCCCGGTGACCTGCTGGGCCGTCGCCAGCGCCCCGGCCACATCGCGCGGGGCCGAGCAGTTGACGCCGACGGCGACGAGCGGGGCGCAGCCGGCCAGCGACGGCGTACGCCTCGGTCAGCGGTTGGCCGGCCCGGGTCGTGTCGCCGGTGACGGCGTACGAGAACCACGCAGGCAGTCCGAGCTCGTCGATGAGCGGCACCAGCACCTCGGCCTCGTCGGCATCGGGGATGGTCTCGACCGCCAGCAGGTCGGGTCCGGCGGCGGCCAGCAGCTCGAGCCGCGGGGCGTGGAAGTCGCGCAAGGTGGGGGCGCTGACGCCGTACCGGCCGCGATACTCCGAGCCGTCCGCGAGGTAGGCGCCGTACGGCCCGACCGATGCGGCCACCAGCAGCTCCCGCCCGAGCTCCTCGGCCAGCTCGTCGCGCACCTCGCGCGCGACGGTGACGCTGCCGCGGATGGTCGCCTCGGCCCGGTCCTGCTCGAGACCGGCCGCCACCAGTCCCGGCACGCTCGCCTGGTAGCTCGCCGTCGTCGCGACGTCGGCACCTGCCCGGAAGTACGCCGCGTGCACGGCCGCGATCTCGCCCGGGTCCTCGAGCAGCAGCCGCGCCGTCCAGAGGTCGGAGGACAGGTCGTGACCGCGGTCCTCGAGCACGTTGGACATGCCGCCGTCGAGGACGAGCAAGGTCACGGCCCGTCCAGCCGCGCCAGCTCCTCGTCGGTGAGCTCGAGGTCGGCGGCAGCGGCGGAGTCGCGGATCGACTGCGGGCGCTTGGCCCCGGGGATCGCGATGACGCACGGCGACTGGGCGAGCTCCCACGCCAGCGCGACCTGCTGGGGGCTGACCCCGCGCTCGGCGGCCACGTCGGCGAAGGCGGGGTGGTTGGCGGCCAGTGCCTTGGCGTCGCCGAGCCCGCCGAGCGGGCTCCACGGCAGGAACGCGAGACCGAGCTCGGCGCACACGTCGATCTCGGGGCGGCTGCTGCGGAACGCCGGGGAGAACTGGTTCTGCACGCTCACCAGTCCGTCGCCGATCACCTTGTGCGCCAGCCGGATCTGGTCCGGGTTGGCGTTGGAGAGGCCCACCCGGGCGACCTTCCCGGAGTCGTGGATCTCCTTGAGAGTGCCGACGACGTCCTCGTAGGGCACCTCGGGATCGGGCCGGTGGTGCTGCCAGAGCTCGATCCGGTCGACGCCCAGCCGTCGCAGGCTGGCGTCCACGGCCGCGCGCAGGTGCTCGGGCGAGCTGTCCAGGGCCCACGCCCCGTCCTCGACGCGCACGTGCCCGCCCTTGGTCGCCAGCACCACCTCGTCGCGCAGGCCGAGCTCGTCGATCAGGCCGGCGATCAGGGTCTCGTTGGCCCCCTGCGCCCCGGCGCCGAGCTCGTCACCGGGCCCGTAGGCGTCGGCCGTGTCGAACAGGGTGACGCCCGCGTCCACCGCCGCCCGCACCGTCTCGGCAAGCTGCTCGCGCGGTTGGGTGCCGGACTGGTCGAACGTCATCAGGCCGAGGCCGATGGCCCCGACGCGCAGCCGGCCGACGGTGTCGTTCCCGAGCTCTCGTGTGTGCATGACTCATTCGTACACGCCCCGGCAACGCGCGCCGGGTTCAGACCGGCAGTCGGTCGGCCCGGGCGGCGACCAGGTCGTCGGGCGCGCTCAGCCGCCACGCCTCGAAGGTGAGCTCGGCCAGCTCGTCGCGCTCGATGCCGTCGAGGTACACCACGACCCAGCCGAAGCCGTACGCCGTGAACTGCACCTCGAACACGTCCGGTCGCTCCGCCACGAGCGCGAGCTGCTCGGCGATGGTCTGCTTGAGGCCGACGGTGCGGGTCGGCTCCCAGAGGTAGCCCAGGTTCCGCCGGCCGACCTCGAACTTCGAGTAGCGGTCGAGGTCGGTCTGGACGACGCCCTCGAGCTGGCGGACCAGCTCGAGGAAGTCCGCGATCCGGCAGGGCACGCGCCGAACCTAGCCGCGGTCGGCGACGATCGCCTTCCCGGGCCCGTCGAGGGCGGTCAGGCCCGCGGGCCGACCGGCCGCCACCAGCAGCAGGTCGATGTCGGGCCCACGCAGCTCGGCGCCCTCGCCCAGGGTCCACCCGGTGTCGGTCGAGACCAGCCGGATCCCGGCCAGCCGCCGTGGCCCGCCCATGAACCTGTTCGTGGCGACGTACTCGAGCGAGGCGGCGACCACCTCCGGTGGCGAGACGTACGGCGTCCGCAGCGGTCGCGCGATGTCCTGCGCATGGATGACGAGGTCCATCAGCGGGTCCATCGGGCTGCTGGCGATCGTCCGCCGGGACGACTGCGCACTCTCGCGCAGCTGGTCGACCAGCTCGGCCGTGGAGTACCTCGCCGACCGCCTCGCGGCGAGGATCACCTCCATCCGGTCGAAGCTGCCCCGGGCACGGAGGACCGCCGCCGTCAGCTGCGGCAACGTCGTCCGGGTCGTGGTGGTCAGGTGCGCGATCACGTCGCGCACGGTCCAGGCCTCGCACAGCGACGGCGTCGACCACTGGGCGTCGGTGAGGTCGGCGACGAAGTCGGCCAGACGCAGTCGCTCGGCGGCCACCGCACCGTCGACAGCGGCCCGCGGAAGAGAGCTCATGACACTCCGACCCCGTCCGGCAGGCGGACTCATCGGTCGACCCGGCCCCGGTTGCCGGTGTTAGCGTCGAAGAGACAACTGCCTGCTCGGGCCGTGGAAACGGAGGCGGACATGTCGGAGCGCCCTCGCGCTGTCGACCCATTCCTGCTGCGGCGTCTCGGCGAGGAGACCGAGGCGCGTGCCGCGACGGCGACCGCGCCGTCCTCGGACGCCGAAGGCGCACCCAAGGAACTGCTCGACGACGTGGGCTCGGCTGTCGCCGACCTCGAGGACGCCCTCCTCGCCGGGTCGCACGACCTGGCCGCCCACCCCGAGGTCGCGTTCGAGGAACACCGGTCCGCCGCCATGCTCGCCGACCTCGTCGAGGCACAGGGGATCCCCGTGACCCGCTCCGCGCACGGCGTGGAGACGGCGCTCCGCGCGGAGGTCGGCAGCGCAGGCGGCCCCACGATCGCGATCCTGTCGGAGTACGACGCGCTGCCGGGCATCGGGCACGCCTGCGGCCACAACGTCATCGCCATGGCCGGCGTGGGAGCCTTCCTCGCGCTCGCGCGGGTGCAGGACCGGCTGCCGGGCCGAGTGGTCTGGCTCGGCACTCCCGCCGAGGAGGGCGGGTCGGCAAGGAGCTGATGGCGCGGGACGGCGCCTTCGACGACGTCGACGCCGCGCTCATGGTGCACCCCTTCACCTACGACATCGCCGACCAGGTGTTCCTGCGGCCGGCGCCAGCTGCGGGCCACGTTCACCGGGATCGCCTCGCACGCGTCGGCGCAGCCGTTCATGGGTCGCAACGCGCTGGACGCCGTACACCTGATGTACGCCGGGGTCTCGGTGCACCGCCAGCAGATGCCGCCGACCGACCGCGTGCACGGCGTGGTGACGGGTGGCGGCGAGCGCCCCAACGTGATCCCCGAGCACGCCGAGATGCTCTTCTACCTGCGCAGCGAGTACCCCGAGAGCCTGGCGATCCTGAGCGACCGGCTGGCCGACATCGCCCACGGCGCCGCGCTGATGGCGGGGTGCGGGGTCGAGCTCCGCTGGGACGAGTCACCGGCGTACCTCCCGGTCCGCACCAACGGTCCGTTGGCCGCCAGCTGGACGCGCCGGTACGCCGACCGCGGCCGTCGGGTGTTGCCGGCCGACGTGGTGCCGCGCACCTTCGCCGGCAGCACCGACTTCGGCAACGTCTCCTTCCGGGTGCCGGGCGTGCACGCGATGGTGGCGATCACCGACGAGGCGATCTCCCTGCACACCCGGGAGTTCGCCGACGCCGCGGTCACCGCCCGAGGCCGACCGCGTGGTCGCGGACTCGGCGTACGGGCTCGCGGCCGTTGCCGCCGACTACCTCTGCGACGAGGCGCTGCGCGACTCCGTCGCGTCGGACTTCGAGGCCGCCGGCGGCGCGCTCGACGTCCCCACCTACTTCGAGAGCCCGACCCAGGAGCAGGGCCAGGAGGAAACATGAGCCAGACCGACACCCTCACCGCACCGACCGGTTCCTGTCGGGCGTCGAGCGAGCAGGCAACAGGCTGCCGGACCCGTTCATCCTGTTCCTCGGGCTGTTCCTGGTGGTGGGCGTCATCTCGACGTTCCTCCAGATGGCCGACGTGTCCGTGACGATCCCCGGCGCCGACGAGAGCACGTCGGTCCGCGGCCTGTTCACCGGCGAGGGCCTGGCCTGGTTCACGGCCAACATCGGCCCCAACTTCATCGGCTTCTCCGCCGCTGGAGACGGTGCTGACGATCCTGCTCGCGGTGGTCGTGGCCGAGCGGACCGGCATGTCTGGCCGCCGGCATCCGGATGATCCTGGGATCGGCCCCGCGCTGGGCCCTGCCGTACGCCGTCGGCTTCGTCGGGGTTTCGGCATCGGTGATGGCGGACGCCTCGATGATCGTGGTGCCGCCGCTGGCGGCCATGGTGTTCAAGGCGGCCGGACGGCACCCGATGGCCGGCCTGATCGGTGGCTTCGCCGCGGCAGGCTGCCGGCTACTCGACGTCGCTGTTCGTGACCAGCCTGGACGCTCTTCCGTGCTGCTGATGATGGTCCGGCGCTACGAGCCCGACGCCGGCCTCGGCACCGTGATCTCGCGGATCGCCATCTCGACGTTCGTGGTGCCGTTCGTGGGAGTAGCGCCTGGCTGCTGGCTTCGCTCGCCTCTGGTCGTGACTACGCCGGCCTCGGTCGTCACGCTGAACATGGGCCGGGCTGCGTGTGGCGCATCCGGCTCGACGTCGACGCACCGGGATGGTCAGGTGCCCGCATCACCTCGGTCGTCGGGCTGGCCGCTCGTGCTCGATTCATCCCCCGCTTCGACTTGGTCATCGGCTCCGCGCAGACGATGGGGCTGAAAACCTGCGGTGTCGCGACCGGATCCCCGACCACTCGTGCTTCGTCGACTGGTCGGTGCCCCGACCTGACGTCGTCCGGAGGTCGGCGATCTGGCTCGGTTGAGGCGGTTCGCCGAGTGCGCGACTCACTCGGCTGAGCTGGCCAGGCTCGATCCAGCGCGTCGTTGGTCACGAGCCGCAGAGACTGCGGCCGAAAACCTGCGGTTTGATCACGCAACCATGAACCCCTCATGCTCGTGGCGTGCCGCATGATGGTGCCCCACAGACGACTTTCCCGGCGCCGGGCTCTCGGCTCGACTAGGTCTCGACGGCTGACGTACCGGCTGCCGGATCGGGGTAGCCCCTGGCATGCAATTGCTGCCGATCACGCTCGTACGGCTACGACAGGATCGTGAGGGACTATCCGCGCCGCACGCACCGGCTCGACTAGGCCGACGGCTGACGCACCGGCTGCGACAGCGGCCGACGATCCGCGCGGCCTTGACCGGGAGCCGGAGCTGCCACGAGGGAGCCTTCGGCCGCTCGAGCAGCTCGGCCCACATCCACCCGCTGGCGAGCAGCATCACGGCCACGTGCCACCTGTCGAACAGCAACGGCACCAGCATCAGCGCCCAGCACGCGCCGAGGCACCACCCGGCGTGCGTCGCCGCGAAGCGCAGTACGTCGCGATCGGCCTTGCGCCCGAAGGCCGCGAGGGGCGGCTCGGCGTGGTGGCGGTTCAGGCAGCGTTGCTTGGCCGGTGAGAACTGCCAGGCCGCGGCCAGCCCGAGGCCGGTCACGATCGCCGGCCCGTGCCCGAGCAGGTCCCGGAGCGTCGCGGCGGCCACGAGCAGGACGAGTCCGCCGGCCAGCCAGACGAGTCCGTGGACGACGGTCAGGAGCACCGTCGCCCGCCGCCGTCGCCGCGGCAGGCTGCGGGCGCGCACGTGCCGGATCGCGGGGATCGTCAACGGCGACATCATCGCCACGGTCATCAGCACGGACGCGACGAGTGCCGCGCCCAGTGACCGTGACGTGCCGTGGCCGTGGGCGCCCATCGAGGACTCGTGGACCAGCGCCACCGCCACCCACGCCAGGAGGGTGACGACGAGCACCGGCGTTCGTACGCCGCGGCGGAGCCGCGCCTCGGGTGTCACCGGCGTGCCGTCAGCGGCCCTGGCGGTAGATGCTGATCCGGCCGATGGTGACGTCGGCGTCATCGGCGTCCGGGGCGACCGGGACGAGCCGGACCTCCAGGTCGTCCACGTCGAAGGAGTCCTCGAGCTGGAGCTGGTCGACGATGTCGGTGATCTCGAGGACGAACGTGAGCCCCTGCCCGGCATGCTCTCCGTCGTCCTCGCTGGCCTGGCGCAGGCCGAACGGCGCGATGCTGCCCGCGAGCTGGTCGGGGTGGTCCGCCGCGTCGTCATCCTCGGGAACGCCGACGTAGACGTCGAACGTCGCCGCGTCCGCCTGTCCCCGCACGTTCTCGAGGTTGAGGAACAACCGGTCCGGTACGGCGTCCTCGGCCCGCGCGTCCGCGGGCGGCGCCAGGGACCGCGTCACCTTGCGCCGCATGTCGGCGTCGAGGGACACCCGGCTCCTCGAGCCCGCTGACCGAAGCGGCACCGACTCGTCGTTGCTGCCGACCAGCTCCACGTTCTGCGCACCGTCCGCCACTGCCCCGGCTCCTTCCACCCGGCCCGCGAGTGCTCGGCTTGCCCGGCGGTCCCCCACCAGCTCGGGGACCGGTCCCGGCTCTCCGGTCGGCGACAGGTCGTCGTACTCGTACCCGAGCGTGGTGACGTCGAGGACCTCTCTCGCGGTGTACTCGTAATCCTCGCCCGCAGGCAGCGGCAGGACAAACGTCCGCTCGCCGTCTCCCTGCGGTCCGTCCAGCCACCGTGGGTCGGTCGGGTTGGCGTGGCTGCTGTCGGCGTCCTTGACCCAGGAGTCCCAGAGCCGGTCGATGTTGGCGTGGTGCAGCCAGAAGATGGGGTCCAGCCCGGCCGTGCCGGGATCCGACATCACCCCGCCGAAGTTCGGGTTGCCCGGCGCGGCGCCGCCCACCTGACCGTGGGTGACGTCGTGCGGCTGGCTCTCGATCCGGCCGTGCGGGCTGCCGCCGTGCTTGAACCCCGTGTCGATGCCACCGAAGCCGGTGCCGCCGCCGTTGGAGACCCCGGTGAAGTCCGGGTCCGTCATCGCCTTGAGGTTGACCTTGTTGAGATCCACGAAGACGTTGCCGTCGTGCGCCGGACCCCAGCGCTGCTCCACGAAGAGCGGGTTCGTGCCTTCGCCGTCGGGCCAGTCGCGAGAAGCGAAGGCGGGCGGCAGGGCGGACTGCCCCTCCTTGAAGTAGTTCCAGTACGGCAGCGCCCAGTCCTCGGGGCCCTCCAGGTCGACGACCGCGGCACGCACGACCTTCTCGAAGGCGAGGAGGTAGCCGCGGTGCCAGGGCAGGAAGTACCAGCCGCCGTGCTGGCACTGGCTGAAGTACTTCTCCTGCACCTCTTGCTCGGGGATCCTGTCGTTCTCGTCCAGGTACCCGAGGTCCGCCCAGCGCTGCCCGTTGACGCCGTGGATGGCGGCGTAGAAGCGCCAGCCGGTGGGCTCGTCCAGCTCACGCGCCATCATGGCTTCGACGCCGCGCGCGTACCAGAGGACCGGATCGGCCCAGTCGTCGATGTCCCACACGTTCTGACGGATGTTGACCATCGGCCCGCCTTCGGTAGTCACCGGATGAGCCCAACCTTGCAGAGTCAGGTGGCCGTTGACATGACCCAGAATGACCAGATCTGCCGGGCAGGGCTCAACCGTGCCCGCCCGCCTCGATGCGGTCCATCACCGCGCCGGCCTCACCGAGGGCGACGCGTCCCTTCATCAGCCGCTTGGCGAGCTCGGTGAGCTGGAGCAGGGCGAGGAACCACTGCCAGCGGCCCCGGTCGACCGCCTCGCCGGCGCGATCGGCGGACGCCTCGTGATAGGTACGGCGGGCGTGCTCGGCGCGCTCCCCCGACAGGCCCAGCTCGCGCGGCATCGCGGCGTACATCGCCGCGACATCGGACAGCGGGTCGGCGTACCGGCTGTCGTCGAAGTCGATGACCGACCACCCACCCGGGTCGTGGAGCACCTGTCCGGGGAGGAAGTCGCCCTGGCAGAACATCGGCCGGCGGTCCGTGGGCACGGCTGTCTCGAGCCCCGCGACGACGGAGTGTGCGCGGCTCGCGAGCGTCGGGGCGAACAGCCCGATCCCGGAGGCGGCCAGGCGAGCGTCGCCCAGCCAGTCGTCGGTGGAGCGCACCGGCAGGCCCTTGACCTCGACCTCCTGGAGCGCGCGGTGCAGCTCTCCGAGCCGGGCCATCGCGTCGGTCAGGTCGAGGCCGGCGACGGCGGTGCTGAGGGGCTTGCCTGGCAGCTCCTCGAGGTAGATCGTGTGCCGGGGCGGCTCCATCCGCAGCAGCCGAGGGACCCTCGCCAGGGTCGGTCGGCGGGACACGGCCCGGTTGACGGCGAGGCAGGCGACAGCGGCGCGGTCGAGCCCGCCGGGGCGCTTGGCCTTCGCGATCACGCGGTCGGGGAGCCCCGCGCCGCCGTGCAGCCGGTAGGTCAGCCTGCGCAGCGGGATGTAGCGCAGGATGTCGACGTGCTCCGCCCGGCCGTCGCGGCGGAGCGGGCCGTCGTCGTCGTCGAGCCAGGGCAGGGCGGGGTCCGAGGGGAACTCGTGCACGACGGGGGTCGGCGCCGCGCGATCGCAGTAGACGGTGCGCGCCGCGAAACCCCACGGCGACGACGAGTCCGGGTGCTGCATCGACCAGTAGAACCGGACGAGCTCGACCTCCCCGTCGGCCGCCTGAGCGGCCCGCAGCTCCGCATGGACGGTGACCGCCGGCCCGTCGTACCGCTGCATCTCGGCCTCGACCGCGGGCCGCAGCCGCTGGAGGATCGAGGCAACCGGGGCATCGGGCTCGACGGCGGGGAAGAACCCCTTCGGCATCACCTCGACATCACCGCCGCTCGCAGGTCGACCCGGCGCGGAGCCGCATGTCGGGACGCTAGCAGGACTGGAGCCCTCCGGCGCGCGCCGTCGGACGACCGCTGCGGACACGGACTAGCGTGCTGTGTCTAGCCAGCCCGGCGGACCCGACTCGGTCGTGGTGCCGCCGCGGAGAGGAGGAGACGCCGCTGTGACCACGGCACCCCGGCGCGTGGCCAAGGCCCTCCTGGGACGAAGGATGGCCGCCCGCCGCCAGCGACCCGACCAGCTGCACCGGATCGTCGACGAGTACGAGACGGGAAGCCTGCTGCTGGAGGACGGGCGCGTTCCGTTGTGGTGGTGGGTGAAGGCCGTCAACTTCGGGGACCTCCTCTCACCGTGGCTCTTCTCGCAGATGACCGGGCACGAGGTCGTGTACGCCGATCCGTCGCGACCGCACTACGTCGCCATCGGCTCGATCCTCAAGCAGGCGAACGAGAACTCCGTCGTCTGGGGAGCCGGGTCGTTCGGCACCGAGGACGGGCGGCTGTTGGCCAGCGAGGCGACGTACGCCGCCGTTCGCGGACCGCTGTCACGAGCCCGACTGATGGCGCGGGACATCAGCTGTCCCGAGGTGTACGGCGATCCCGCCCTGCTCGCGCCCGCCTACTTCGCGCCCGAGGTGAAGCAGACCCATCAGTACGGCATCGTCACGCGCTGGTCCGAGAGCCGCTGGCGCCGACCCGAGATCGGTCCCGGCGTGCGGCTCATCGACCTCGGCACCACCGACGTCGAGGGCGTCATCGAGGCGATGCTCTCGTGCCGACGCATCGTGACCGGCTCGCTGCACGGCCTGATCATCGCCGACGCCTACGGCATCCCGAACGCCTGGATCAGGACCCGCACGGCCTACGGCGGGGAGTACAAGTTCTTCGACTACTTCTCGACCGTCGACAAGTTCCGCAACCCCCAGCGGTTCAAGGCGGCCGGTCAGGTCACGACAGCCAGGCTGCGGAACTCACTCGACTTCGACGGCCGGCCGATCACGTTCGACCACCGCGCGCTGCTCGACGCCTGCCCCTTCCTCCGGCGGAAATGACGAAAGCCGGACCCACGTGGTGGGTCCGGCTCTCGCAGCTGCGCGCCCGTAGGGATTCGAACCCCAAACCTTCTGATCCGTAGTCAGATGCTCTATCCGTTGAGCTACGGGCGCCCGTCTCAGCCCTCCCGGGCCACGACCGGACGAGGATAGCGGACCGGTTCGGCGTACCCGAAATCCGTGCCCGTGGCCGGCCGCCCCCTCACGACGCCGGCCACGTGAACTGCGGCGGAACCGGTGTGCACAGCTGCTGGGCCCGGGCCCGAAGGGCGGTGACGCGCGCGGCGACGGCCGGGTCAGTGATCCGGTTCGACAGCTGCCACGGGTCGGTCGCAAGGTCGTAGTACTCCTGGTCACCGGCCGTGTAGGCGGCGTACAGCTCACTCGCCGTTCGTACCGCGCAGTACGCAGGCACCGGGCTGGTGGTGGTGTGCTCCACCAGGAAGTCGGTGCGCCACGATGCGGTGGCGCCCGTGAGCAGGGGAACCAGCGAGCGGCCCTCGACCCCGGGAGCGCTGACGCCCGCGAGCTCGGCGACGGTCGGGGCGAGGTCGATCGCCAGCGCCAGCCGGTCCTCCGTCCGCCCCGGGGCTGCCGCGGTGAGCGGGTCGTACCGGATCATCAGCGGCGTGCGGATGCTCTCCTCGTAGGGGACGTTCTTCTGCTGCGGCCCGGTCTGGCCCCAGCGGTGCTCGCCCCACATGAATCCGTTGTCGGACAGGAACATGATCAGGGTGTTGTCCAGGCGCCCGGTCTCGTCCAGTGCGGTGACGATGTCCTCGACCGCCTCGTCGATCGACATCAGGGTGTCCAGCTGCTTGCGCCTCAGGTTGTCCACACGGTCGCGGACCGTGGCCGTCAGCGTGGGCAGCGCCCGGATGTGCGCCGGCTTGTCGGCGACGTCGGGCTCGTTCCAGCTCGGCGGCCGCCACACCGGGGTGGACGCGTGCGCGCCGACGTGCCGCGGGGCGGCCGTGGCCGGCTCGTGCGGCCCGTAGGGGCTGAACCACAGGAACAGCGGGGTCGTCGGACTGGTGCTTCGGATGAACGAGGTGGCGCGCGTAGCCAGCACGTCGGTCGAGTAGTCCTGGGTCAGCTGCCCGTGCACCTCGGGTACGCCGTCGATGCTCAGCTGGTAGTCGTAGTAGCGGCCGCCGCCCACGTCGGAGGTCGCGAACGCGGCCCAACGGTCCCAACCGGGCGGGACGTAGGCCGTCCGGGACTCGTCGTAGCCGTTGAAGTACTTGCCCATCAGGGCGGTCTGGTAGCCGGCACCGTCCAGCCATGTGGCCAGTGTCGAGCTGTCGTCGTAGGCCTCCATCGGACCCAGCGCCCCGCCGTTCAGGTAGACGCCGGTGGTGTGCGAGTAGGCGCCCTTGGCAATGTCGCCCGGCTGGGGCAGCACAACGGGTTGACCACGAAGGCGTTGCGGAACCGGACCCCGGGGTCGCCGATGAGCCGCGTGGTTGCGGGCATCGCGTCCAGCGTGTCGAACCGTTGGTCGTCGGTCAGTACGAGGACGACGTTGGGCCGCGACGTCGGCTGGGTCTCCTGCACGCTGAACGCGACCCAGGCGGGCGAGGCGTCGTAGCGGGACGCGGTGTCGCGAGCGCGGGCACCCGCCGAGTAGGAGCCGGCAACCAGGTCGACCTGGCGGCTCCATCCGCTCGAGGTCGCCCCCGGCGCGGTCAACACGGCCCCGGTGAGCCACGTCGTCGTCGTGCTCCAGGTGCCGTCGGTACGCAGCCACCGGCCAGCGGCGTCGCGGACCGCCACCTGGACGGAGGCGACGCCACGGTCGTCGGTCGCGGTTCCGGCCATCGTGACGGTTCCCGGGGCCACCACCTGGTTCGGCGACGGGTTCGTGATCGTGGTGTTCGGCGCGGCGTCGGCGCTCGAGACGCGGAACGCGACCCACGGTGTGGTGGCGTCGGGCGCGCCCTCGGTATCGGTGACGCGCAGGCCGGCGGAGTAGCTGCCCGAGGTGGCCTGGAACGCGAAGCTCCACGTGGAGCTCGTCGCGCCCGGTGACGCAAGCGTGGCACTCAGCCAGACGAAGCGCGATGCCCAGGTGCCGTTCGCCTGGCGCCACAGGCCGGTGGAGGTGTTGCGCACGGCGACCTGCGCGCGGCTGACCCCGACATCGTCGGTGGCGTTGCCCTGCAGAGTCACGGTGCCGACGGGCAGCACCTGGTTCGCCGTCGGGGCCGTGAACGTCCCGTTCGGCGGGGCGGCAACCGCCGCCCCGGCGGTCGCCACCAGCGCCGCCACGACGAGCACCACGACCGTCAGCACACCTGTTCGACGCATGATCTCCACCCTCCACCTGACTTTACTCACTCCTGACCCATGGTCAGGAAGGGAAGCGTCGGGCGGGAGAGGCGTCCGACCCGGACCGTACGGGACATCGGCACGTCGGTCGGTGGGCGACAGCGGCGCCGTTGAGCGCCTTCGGCGCGCCGGACCACCCTTGATCGATCCAATAGGTGCGCGCCCGTTCCCGGCGCTACCCTCGCTCCATCGCGGGCGCGCGAGAGCACGATTTCGTTAGCCCCGGGGGAACACATCAGTCGCCGACAACGAAGCCGTGCGAACCGCATACACAACTCCACGACACCTCCGTCGAGTACGACGGCCGGCTGGTCCATCGCCTTGTACGGCGAGGCGAAAGCCGCGATGCGCGAGAGGGAAACAAGAACGCATGACCGCCCAGACGCAGGCGCCCACGACCCACCAGGGCATCCTCGATTTCGTTGACGAAGTCGCCGAACTGACCACCCCGGACAGCATCCACTGGTGCACCGGCTCCGACGAGGAGTGGACGCAGCTGACCGACGCGTTGGTCGCCTCCGGCACGTTCACCCGGCTGAACCCGGCAGATCAAGCCCAACTCGTTCTACGCACGCACGGATCCCACCGACGTGGCCCGGGTCGAGGACCGCACCTACATCTGCTCGGTCGACGAGAAGGACGCGGGGCCCACCAACAACTGGATGGACCCGGCCGAGATGAAGGCCCTCATGCGCAAGCTCTACGCGGGCTGCATGAAGGGCCGCACGATGTACGTCATCCCGTTCGTGATGGGCCACCTCGAGGCCGAGAAGCCGATGTTCGGCATCGAGATCACCGACTCCGCCTACGTCACCGTGTCCATGCGCGTGATGGCCCGCATGGGTACCAACGTGCTGCGGAAGATGGAGGAGATCGACGCCGACTTCGTGCCGGCCCTCCACTCCGTCGGCATGCCGCTCGAGGACGGGCAGGCCGACGTCGCCTGGCCGTGCAACGAGACGAAGTACATCGTGCAGTTCCCCGAGGAGCGTGCGATCTGGTCCTACGGTTCCGGGTACGGCGGCAACTCGCTGCTCGGCAAGAAGTGCTACGCGCTGCGCATCGCCAGCGTGATGGCCCGCGACGAGGGCTGGCTCGCCGAGCACATGCTGATCCTCAAGCTCACCTCGCCCGAGGGTGTCCGCAAGTACATCGCCGCGGCCTTCCCGTCGCGCCTGCGGCAAGACCAACCTGGCCATGCTCGAGCCGACCGTGCCGGGCTGGAAGGTCGAGACCCTCGGCGACGACATCGCCTGGATGAAGGTCGGCGACGACGGCCGGTTGTGGGCGGTCAACCCGGAGTTCGGCTTCTTCGGCGTCGCGCCGGGCACCAACCAGCACACCAACCCGAACGCCATGAAGACCATCAACAAGGGCAACTCGGTGTTCACCAACGTCGCGCTCACCGAGGACGGCGACATCTGGTGGGAGGGCCTGGAGAACACCCCCGCGAAGGCGACGTCCTGGAAGGGCGAGCCCTGGACTCCCGACAGCGACGAGCTGTCCAGCCACGCCAACTCGCGCTACTGCACGCCCATCAAGCAGTGCGACATCCTCGCCGACGAGTACGACGACCCGCGGGGCGTCCCGATCGACGCCATCCTGTTCGGTGGTCGCCGCAAGACCACGGTCCCGCTGGTGTTCGAGGCCCGCGACTGGACCCACGGCACCTTCCTCGGCGCGACCCTCTCCTCGGAGACCACGGCCGCGGCCGTCGGCCAGGTCGGCGTGGTGCGCCGCGACCCGATGGCGATGCTGCCGTTCATCGGCTACAACGCCGGCGACTACTTCAACCACTGGATCACCGTCGGCAAGGAGAACGACGCCGCCAAGCTGCCGCGGATCTTCTACGTCAACTGGTTCCGCCGCGACGACGACGGCGACTTCCTGTGGCCCGGGTTCGGCGAGAACAGCCGGGTGCTCAAGTGGATCGTGGAGCGCATCGACGGCCAGGCCGCCGCGGTCGAGACGCCGATCGGCCACGTGCCCACGCCCGACGCCATCGACACCGACGGGCTCGACCTGACCGAGGAGGCGCTCGCCGCCGCCCTCGCGGTCGACCCCGAGGAGTGGAAGGCCGAGCTGCCGCAGATCCAGGAGTGGTTCGAGAAGTTCGGCGACCAGCTCCCGGCCGTGCTCTGGACCGAGCTCGACGGGCTGCGCGCGCGTCTCGGCGGGTAGTCACCCCCCTCTCGGCAGACGAGCCCCGGTCCCCGCAAGGGGGCTGGGGCTCGCTCCTTCCATGGCCCTGCTGTGTGATGATTTGCAGACTCGGGACACAGTCATGGGGGTGGCATGAGAGGGGCAGCGCGCGTGAGTGACTACGGTCCCGAGGAGCGTGTCCTCTTCGAGACTGCGGCCACCGACCTCTACGAGGACATCGTCGCGCACGGCGGGATCAAGCGGGACGATCCGCGGATCGCCACCAGGGCCGGGTCACACCGGGCCGCGTTCGAGATGCTGCTCGACCTCGACCTGGTCATCCTCGACGCCCCCACCGCGACGTACGTCGCCGTCGACCCGTCCACCATCCAGTCGCGGATCGTGGCGCCGCTGGGCCTGCGTGGTGCGGAGCTCCTCACCGAGTCCTCCGAGTGGGCCAAGGCGTTCGGCACGCTCTCGCACGCGTGGCGCCGCTCGCCGGAGTCCGCACGCGGGCCGTTCACCGAGATCCACGGCCCCGACGCGATCCAGTCCTACATCGCCGGCGTGGTCGCCGACTGCGAGGAGGAGCTGCTGACCGCGCAGCCGCAGACCGGACGCGACCCCAAGGTGATGGCCGCCGCCGCCCAGCGCGACAGCGCCGCGCTCGAGCGCGGGATCACGATGCGCACGCTCTACCAGCACAGCGCCCGCCGCAGCGCCGTCACCCACAAGTACGTCGCCGCCGTGACCGCACGCGGCGCGGAGGTGCGCACCCTCGACGAGTTCTTCAACCGGATCATCGTGGTCGACCGCCGGGTCGCGATCGTCCCGGGTCAGGCCGGCCTCGCCGTCGCGCTCTCGATCCGGGAGTCGTCCCTGGTCGCCTACCTCGTCGACATCTTCGAGCGCACGTGGGAGCGGGCGCGTCCGTTCACCAACCGCGAGACCTCGATGATGCGCGACATCGCCGCGGAGCAGCGGGCGATGACCATCCGGATGCTCATCGAGGGCCACGCCGACCCGGTCAGTGCCAAGCGGCTCGGCGTCAGCCCCCGCACCTACGCCGGCTACGTCGCCGACCTCAAGGCGGAGTACGAGGCGGAGACCCGCTTCCAGCTCGGCTACGTGATGGGCCAGCAGGGCGTGTCCGGCAACGAGCGCCCCGACGCCAGCGGGAACGGCAGGCCGCACCGCGGGGACTGAGGCTCAGTCGCGCGACACGAGGACGGGTCGGGCGTCGGGATACCCCTCGGGCAGCGCGTGCGTGCCGCCGACGTGCTTGTAGAGCACGCGCCAGTGCCAGTAGCCGCGATATGCCCAGTCGGTGCGCCGCATGGTCTCGGCGTACTCGCTCACGGCGCGGACGTAGCTGTCGGAGGGGTTGTAGTGCCACAGCGCCTCGGCCATGTCACCCGGAGCCCCGTTGGCCTTCAGCAGCCGGGCCGCGGCGAAGATCGCGTCCCGGGTGTCGTTGATGTCGCCGCCGGCGCCGTACATCGTCCAGGTCGTCGGGAGGAACTGCATCGGACCCTCGGCGCCGGCGCTGCTCGTGCCCCGGATGCGCCCCATCCGGGTCTCCACGAGGTGGATGGCCGCGAGGTGGGTCCACGGCACGCCGATGCGGCGCTCGGCGGCCCGGTAGTCGGCGAGCAGCCGCTCGGCCGGCTCGGGCGGCACGATCCGCCAGCGCGGGAACCGCGACTGGGGGTCGGTCATGGAGTCGAGCTGGCGCGCCGCCCGGATGCCGGCGCGGACGACGGGTGCGGCTGTCGCCGGACAACCGCGACGTCGCCGTGCGCTCGTACGCCGGCCCGCGCTGGGCGATGAGCCGGGTGGCGAGCTGCTGGAACTCACCGGCGCTCTGCTGGTCGGCCGGTGACGACTGCTCGTCGCGCAGGATCGACAGTGCCATCTCGAGCTGGCGCGACAGGGCGGCCGGCCGGTTGGCGGGTGGCACCTCCGCCAGCCGGGGTGCGCCGGCGTCGGGGGTGGCCGGCGCCGACGGGACCGCGGGCGACCGGCTCGGCGTGCCCGCCGTGGTCTCGGCCTCGGGCCGCGCACCCGGGGTCGGCTGGCTCGAGCACGCCTGGACCAGGCAGGCGGCGGCGACGAGCGCTGCGACGGGACTGACGCGCATGCTCCAGTCCTACCCCGGAACGGAGCAGGCCGGGAAAATGCCACGAGGGCAGTGACGGTGTGTCACTGCCCTCGTGTTGGTCGAGACGGGCCGGGGGGTGGCGCTGGGACCATGTGGGGTGTGGGGGGTGGCTGGTCCCCGTCTCGACCGTGGGGTGTTGCCGGCTCAGTTGATAGTCGAACGGCAGCCGGGGCATCCCCAGCTGGTGTCCTTTGCTTCGGCGGGGCTCCCGAGAAGACCGATGCTCATCATGACGGTTGCCGCCAGGATGCCGACCTTGGTAACGATCTTCATGCTGTTTCCACCTCTGTGTTTCATATCAAGACGGGCCCTGGGCTGGCCCGATGCTCAAGTCTGTGCCACGGGTGCACAAGTCGGCAGTCGATCGTTGGCTCAGAAACTTGCATTGCATTTTTATGCAATCGAAGGGCGCGCTCGCCAGCCGCCGATCGGTCCTCCCCCGGGCTCGGGGGAGGACCGACAACCGATGGCGGAGGCGGCGGGATTTGAACCCGCGAGAGGGTGTTGCCCTCAACCCGCTTAGCAGGCGGGCGCCATAGACCGGACTAGGCGACGCCTCCTCCACGTGCCGGAAGGCTGGCGCATCGCTCAACCTCTGACAGCCAGCACAGGCTACAAGGACGCGTGGCTGGCAGCCGAATCAGGGCTCGCCGAAATCAGGGCCCGGAGAGCGGCCGGTTCCCCTGGCCTCTCAGCAGGTGGTCGCGCAGATCGCGGACGAACGCCTCGGGGTCGGCCGCCACGGCGTCGACCGGAATGGTGGTGGTGCGGCCCTCCCCGAGGCGGAGCACCAGGCAGCGGACCCCGCGGGGCTGCGACGTGGCCACTTCCCGGACGTCTCGCCAGCTGGACACCTTTACCCCGGCACCGCGGATCAACCGGACCCGATAGCCGTGGTCGTCGAAGTGGACGACGGTGGCGCCGCGGACCAAAGCCGCTGCGGCGAAGATGCCGGCCAGCACCACGAGCGCGACCGGCACCAGGACCAGCGTGTGGAGGTCGAGCACCGCGACGACGCCGGTGGCGGCGAACATGAGCAACGCCGCGGCCACCACGAGCAGGCCCACCAGTCGGGCACCGAACGCGGGGGCGAGTCGATAGTCGGACGACATGGGGTGATTGAACAAGACACCGAATAATGGCGGGCGCTGGGGGTTGCCGCCGACCGCTCTGGGCATGACACTCGGAAGCCACACCGGACAACGGGCCATCCGGAGGTCGCCATGCCCGCGACGACGACTGCACTGCTCAGCCTTCAACAAGCCCTGGACGCACCACACGACTCCACGGCTTCTCTCGGCCAGTGGCGCTGGGCCGTGCGCCAGCGCATGGCCGTCGTACGCGACGCGCTCGTCGACGAGACCGACCACCCCGTCGACGGATGGCTGGTCGCCCGGGGCGGCGCCGCGATCCGTGAGCGCAACGCACTCCTCGAGCGCCTGACCGCGCTCGGGACGCCCGTGCTGGAGAGCGCCGACGTCGACCGGGTCCGCAGCGACATGAAGCGGCTGCTGACCGACATCTCCCACCACTTCCAGCGGCTGCACGACCTCGCGTACGACGAGGTGGAGCTCGAGCTCGGCGGCTCCGAGTAGGGCGAGCAGCAGAGGGGGCGGGATTCGAACCCGCGGCTGACATCTCTGCCAGCGACCGCTTTCAAGGCGGTTCCGATCGGCCACTCCGGCACCCCTCCGAGCCACCTGAGGCGGCACGCGGACGAGTGTAGGTGGTGGGTCGGGCGGGCTCAGAACAGCGCGCTGGTGCGCTTCGGCTCCGGCCGGACGGCCGTCGCCTCCTCGGCCCGTCGGCCGCGCCGACCCTTGGGTGCGGTCGCGGCGACATCGGCTCGGATCAGGATGAAGCCGACCACGATCCCGACCACCACGGCGTACAGCACCGCGAGCGCCGACTCGGTGCGGGTGACCGTGACGTTGAGGGCGCTGCTCGCGACCGGCGCGGTGGCCGCGACGCCGAAGGCGCAGACCCACCAGCCCTGCCTCCGCCGGGCCCGCATGTGGCAGCCCCAGACGAGGGCGGGGATGCCGAGCACGGCCTCGATGGGCCGCGGGAACGCGCCGAGCTCGGTCCGCGACCAGCGGACGCCGTCGAAGAGCCACTCCACGAGACCGGGGGTGCCGTAGCGGCGCAGCAGCTCGGCGTACGCGAGGGTGACGGCGAGCAGCAGGCTGCCGATGATGACCGTCAGGACGCCGCGCGTGCCCAGGCCGTGCAGGCCGGCACCGAGCCGGTAGACGATCATCAGCGCCCCGGCGAGCGAGAGGGCGAGGGTCGTGTACTCGAAGCGGGCCAGCGAGATGACCGGCTCGAACCCCACGGTCGCGATCGCGCCGACGGCGGCGACCAGGACGGCGATGATCGCCTCGCGGGCCGCCTTCAGGCTGCGTACGGCGGGAACGGTGATCATCACGGCGAACACGGCGCTCACCGAGCACGTCATGACCGCCGCCCCGGTGGTGAGCAGGTCGCGGTCGAGCGCGATCACGGCGGCGCCGAGCAGCAGGGCGAGGCACCCGAAGATCATCGGGCGCCCTCCGGTGCGCGCCGCCAGCGCCCACGAGAACGCCGCGGCGATCGCGACCGCACCCCCGCGCGAGAGGTGCTCGTCGTGGTACGGCTCCGGTGTCAGCCCGGCCGTCGCCACCCCGATCGCGGCCAGCCCGGCAAGCACGACGAGGAACCAGAGCACCACCGGGAGGACCCGCCGACCGAGTCCTGGGGACCGGTCAGCCTGCCGCCTGCTGCGCGACGGCTTGCGCGCAGCACGTCGGCCGGGGGCGGGTGAGGACACGACCGTGAAGGTTACATTCGGCGGTTCGCCAGCGACGGGTTGGTCCGTCGCGCCTCCTCGAGGACGTCGCGCTCGAGGACGGCGGTGATCACCTCGTCGCCGTCGCCGGCCTCGGCCAGCACGTCACCGCGCGGGTCGACGACCATCGAGTGGCCGGTGTAGCGAGGGGTGGGCTGCGCCGCGGCCACGACGTACGCCGTGTTCTCGATCGCGCGGGCCAGGACCAGGGTCCGCCAGTGGTCGACCTTCCGGTCCCCGGCCATCCAGGCGGCGGGCACGACCAGCACGTCGGCGCCGCGCTCGACGAGGAGCCGGCTGAGCTCGGGAAAGCGCAGGTCGTAACAGGTCATCAGGCCGACCGTGAGGCCGCCGACCTCGGTGAGCACCGGCTCGATCTCACCCGCGGACAGGCGGTCGGACTCGCGGTAGCCGAACGAGTCGTAGAGGTGGATCTTGCGGTAGTCCGCCTGCGCGGCACCGCGCATCACCAGGGTGTTGTAGGGGCGGTCCGGGTCGCCGCTGGTCTCGAAGAGGCCGGCCACGATGGTCGTGTCCCGCTCCTTGGCGACCCGCTCGACCTCGGTCACGAACGGCCCGTCCAGCGACTCGGCGTACGCACCGAGGTCGGAGCCGGCCTTGCCGAAGTCGCGCGCGAACGCCTCCGGGAAGACGACCAGGTCGGCGTCGTCGGGAGTCAGCTCCGCGATCAGGTTCCGGTTGGCGTCCGGCTCGAGGCCGGAGGTCTGCTGGACGACTGCTACGTGCACCACGCCCCCAGCCTGTCACGTGGGCGGGCGCGAGAGACTACGGGCATGACCGGCTCCCGTCCGTACGCCGCAGTCGTCCTCGCGGGCGGCACCTCGGCCCGGCTCGGCGGAGTCGACAAGGCCGGTATCGAGCTCGCCGGTCGGACCATGCTGGAGCACGCGCTGGCTGTCGTGGCCGCAGCGACGGAGGTGGTCGTGGTGGGCGAGGAGGTGCCGACGAGCAGACCGGTGACGTTCGTGCGTGAGGACCCGCCGCGGGGCGGTCCGGCAGCGGGGCTGCTGGCGGGTGCGGCGGCCCTGTCGCGGACACCCGGCGCGCTGGCGGTCCTTGCCGTGGACATGCCACGACTCACGCCGGGCACGGTCGACCGGCTGCTCGCCGCGGCCGAGGGGCGCGACGGCGCGTTCCTCGTGGACGAGGACGGCCGGCGGCAGCTGGCGGGGGTCCTGGACCCGCGCGCCCTGGAGCGGGTCGAGCCCGGCGACCCGTCCGGACTTCCGTGGCACCGGCTCATGCAAACGTTTGACCTCGCGGACGTCGCGGCGGTCGGCGACGAGGCGCGCGACGTCGACACGTGGGCCGACCTGCGCGACCTGGACGGCGGCCGCTGAACCCCGCTCGAAATCAGGGGTTGCGGGACGGCCCGACGTTGGTAAATGTGGTCCCTGTGAACCTTCACGACTGGATCGACGAGCTGTCAGACACGCTCGATGTCGAGACCGAGGTCGACGAGGCACTGATCCTGGACCTCGCCGCCGCCACCGCGCGCAATGTCGAGAAGACCGCGGCCCCCGTGACGGCGTACCTCCTGGGAGTCGCGGCGGGCGCCCGCGACGCCAACCCCGAAGTGGTCGAGGCGCTCGCCGCTCGCGCCCAGGCCCTGGCCGAGGGGTGGGACCGTCCCGCCGGCGCGCCCGACCTCGACGCCATCGACGACATCGAGATCCCCGACGACAGCCTGGTCGACCACAGCACCGACGAGTACGCACGCTAGGCGTGGCGTGACCTGTCCGCGCGCGTGTCCTTAGGGTGAGGGCATGCGAGCCGTTGTCGCCTCCGAGGCCGGAGGCCCCGAAGTCCTGAGTGTCTCCGAGCTGCCGGACCCCGAGCCGGGTCCGGGCGAGGTGCTGGTCGAGGTGGCCGCGACGGCCATCAACCGTGCCGACCTCCTGCAGCGCAAGGGCGTCTACCCGCCCCCACCGGGAGCGTCCGGGATCCTGGGGCTGGAGTGCAGTGGCACCGTGGCGGCGCTCGGGGCGGACGTCGACAGCCTGAGTGACGGTCTGGCCGTCGGCGACGAGGTGTGCGCGCTGCTGGCCGGGGGCGGGTACGCCGAGAAGGTCGTCGTACCCGCTGGCCAGGTGATGCCGCTGCCGGACGGGATCGACCTGGTGACCTCGGCGGCCCTGCCCGAGGTGGCGTGCACGGTCTGGTCGAACGTGTTCATGCTGGCGGGCCTGCGGCCCGACGAGACCCTGCTGGTGCACGGCGGTGCGGGGGGCATCGGGACGTTCGCGATCCAGCTCGCCGCCGCCGTCGGTGCCCGGGTGATGACCACTGCGGGCTCGGCCGAGAAGCTCGCGGTGTGCCGGGAGCTCGGCGCCGACGTGGCCGTCAACTACAAGGAAGAGGACTTCGTCGAGGTGGTCCGCGAGGCGACCGACGGCCACGGAGCGGACGTCGTGCTCGACAACCTCGCCGCCAAGTACCTCGCCCGCAACATCGACGTCCTCGCCCTCGAGGGGCGGCTGGTCATCATCGGCATGCAGGGCGGCACCAAGGCCGAGCTCGACATCGCTGCCCTCATGAGCAAGCAGGGGGCGGTGATCGGCACCCTCCTGCGGGCACGCCCGACCGAGGGGAAGTCGGCGATCTGCCGGTCGGTCGTCGAGCACGTGTGGCCGCTCGTGGCCGACGGGAAGGTCAAGCCGATCGTGCACACGACCCTGCCGCTCGACCAGGCGGGCGACGCGCACGCGCTGATGGAGTCGAGCGGGAACGTCGGGAAGATCCTGCTGACCACGTGACCCCAATTCACTGGTTAACCAGTGAATCTGTGACTCCCCACGGCAAGTTCGGCGTGGGAAGTCACAGTTTCCCGTGTCCAGTCGCTCGCGGCCGCCGTGGACCCGGGTCCTAGGCTGGGGCGCATGACTGAGAACGCCCACGGGTCCGGAGGCGACGAGAACGGCGACGAGCGGGTCGTGGTGATCGGCCCCGACGGCCAGCCGATGGGCGCCGTACCCGCCAGCGCGCTCGCGGGCATGACCCAGGGCGACAGCGACGACGACGAGGACGGCGAGCGCGCGCTGACCGACCTCGTGGAGCAGCCCGCCAAGGTGATGCGGATCGGGAGCATGATCCGCCAGCTGCTCGAGGAGGTGAAGGCCGCTCCCCTCGACGAGGCCAGCCGGGCCCGCCTCAAGGAGATCCACCAGGCCTCGATCAAGGAGCTCGAGGCCGGGCTGGCGCCGGAGCTGGTCGAGGAGCTGGAGCGACTGTCGCTGCCGTTCACCGAGGACTCCACGCCGTCGGAGGGCGAGCTGCGGATCGCGCAGGCCCAGCTGGTCGGCTGGCTGGAGGGCCTGTTCCACGGCATCCAGACCGCGATCTACGCCCAGCAGATGGCCGCTCGCGCCCAGTTCGAGCAGATCCGGCGGGCGCTGCCGCCCGGGACGGTCGTGCCCGGCGGGCCGCAGGCGGCCAGCGGGGAGCAGCAACAGCCGCCGCGGCCGGGCGAGTCCGGCGGGATGTACCTCTAGGACTTCTCGCGCCGCGACAGGCGGCCGACGAGCAGCAGGCCCAGCAGGCCCACGATCACCAGCGCCGCCCCTGGAGCGGCGAGTCGGCTGAGCGTCTCGGGTTCGGCGTCCGCGACCTTGGTGAACTCCGCCGCCTCCGGCTCCGGCGGCGGTGGCGTGGCCAGGTCCTGCCCCTCACCGAGCACGCGCTGCACGCTCGCGACCGCCTGTTCGTTCGCGAGGGTGGTGCCGCTGCACTGGTTGGTCATGAACTCCGCGCCGCTCTCGGTCACGAAGAACACGTAGCGCCGCTCGACCTGCAGCCTGCCGAGCCCGCAGCCGTCACGCGGCGAGACCACCTCGACGTCCGCCGTGGTGACGCTCCCCTTGTACAGCCGCTCCGCCGCCACCTCGTACGTCGCCTGCTCGCTGTCGAGCGTCTGGCGGGTGAGCGCGCCGCTGAACACCACATCGGCCGCGGCGGCCGACTGGCGGACCTTGCCGGCCTGGCACGAGCACGCGGCGTCCGCCGTCACCGGGGACAGCACCACGGCCGGGCACGCGAGCAGGAGGGCGATCAGGAGTCTGCGAAGCACGGCCACATCTCAACAGATCACAGGTCGAAGACACCAGCCAGCACCGTCGCCACGCCGTCGTCGTCGTTCGAGGGCGCGACCCGGTCGGCCGCCTCGACGACGGTCGGGTGGGCGTTCGCCATCGCCCAGGAGTGACCGGCCCACTGGAGCATCGGCAGGTCGTTGGGCATGTCGCCGAAGGCGATCACGTCGTCGGGCGCGACTCCGAGCCGGTCGCACAGCAGGGCCAGGGTGGACGCCTTGGTGACCCCGGCCGCGCTGATCTCCAGCAGCGACGACGACGATGACCAGGTCACCACCGCGCGGTCGGTCACGGCGGCGAGGGCGAGGTCCCAGAACTCCTGCGCGCCCAGCTCCTCGTGCCGGGCGAGCAGCTTGAGGGCCGGGGCGTCGAAGACCTCGTCGAGAGCGCCGCGCCGGCTGCCGTCGGGCACGGGATGGCGTTCGACGAAGTCGGTCTCGAGCGAGATCCCGGCCAGCGTCTCCACCGCGAACGCCGACCCCGGGACGGCGTCGCGGATCAGGCGGCAGACCTCCAGCCCGACGTCGATGGGGACCTCGCGCACCAGGTCGACCTCGTTGCGGGCGACGTCCCACACCAGGGCGCCGTTGGAGACGACCGCGAGGCCGTGCGCCCCGACGTACGAGAAGACCTCCTCGGCCCACCGCAGCGGCCGGCCGGTCACGAACACGACGGGTACGCCGCGCTCGTCGAGCTCGGCGATCACGTCGTGGGTGAACTGCGACAGGGTGCCGTCGGAACGCACGAGCGTGCCGTCGAGGTCGGTCGCGACGAGCCGGGGGAGGCTCACGTCTCGGGAAACCAGCGGGACAGCTCGACGGCGGCGCCGTCGTCGTAGACCGTCCCCGTCACGTCATCGGCCGCGACCCGGACCTCCTCGATGGACTGCCCCATCGCCACCCCGCGACCCGCCCACTCGAGCATCTCGATGTCGTTGCGACCGTCACCGATCGCGAGCACGTCGGCCTGGTCGACGGCGAGCTTGTCGGCCACGATCGCCAGGCCGGACGCCTTGGAGACGCCCACGGGCGCCAGGTCGAGCCAGGCCGTCCAGCCGACCACGTAGTCGGTGCCGTGCAGGCCGAGCCGGCCGGCCAGCTCGACGAAGTCGTCGGCGGTCGCGGAGGGGTCGCGGATGATGACCCGGCTGACCGGCTCCCCGACGAGGTCCTCGAGCGCGGTCGGGATCATCTCGCCCGAGAGCTCGCCGACCGGGAAGTGGTCACTGACCCGGTAGCCCACCCCGCGCTCCTCGACGGCGACCAGGGCGGTGGGGCGCTGCTCGAGGACCGCACGCACCGCCGGCCCCGCGTCGAAGGTCTCCTCGTGGACCACCTCGAGGGGCGGGTAGCGGAACAGCACCGCGCCGTTGGAGGCGACGACCCAGAGCCGGTCGCGCTCCTCGCCGTGCAGGTCGAGCAGGTCGGCGATCTTGGTCATGCCGTGGGGGGAGCGGCCGCTCGCCAGCACGATGTGCGCGCCCGCCGCCAACGCCCGGTGTACGGCGTCGTACACGGGCGGCGCGATCTCCTCGTGGGTCGTCCCGGCGCCCTCGACCCACTTCAGGAGGGTGCCGTCGATGTCGAGGGCGACCAGCCCTGGACGCCAGCTCATCCGGCGATCGGCTTCAGCACCTCGAGGCCACCCAGGTAGGGCTGGAGGGCCTGTGGCACCCGCACCGAGCCGTCCGCCTGCTGGTGTGTCTCCAGCAGCGCGATGATCGGCCGGTTGGTGGAGCAGAGCGTCCCGTTGAGGGTGGCGATCGGCTTGATCTCGCTCTGCCCGTCGGCGCCGGCGAACCGGCCCCGGGTGTCGAGCCTGCGGGTCTGGAAGTCGGTGCAGTTCGACGTCGAGGTGAGCTCGCGGTAGCGGCCCTGGGAGGCGATCCACGCCTCGCAGTCGAACTTGCGCTGGGCCGAGGTGCCGAGGTCGCCCGCCGCCACGTCGATCACGCGGTAGGCGAGCTCGAGCTTGTCGAGGAACTCCTTCTCCCACTCCAGCAGCCGCAGGTGCTCGGCGTACGACTCCTCGACCGTGGTGTAGACGAACATCTCGACCTTGTCGAACCAGTGCACCCGGAAGATGCCGCGGGTGTCCTTGCCGTGCGAGCCGGCCTCCTTGCGGAAGCACGGGCTGAAGGCGGCGTAGCGGCGGGGCAGGGTGTCGCCGTCGAGGATCTCGTCGGAGTGGTACGCCGCGAGGGGGACCTCCGAGGTCCCGACGAGGTAGAGGTCCTGGCCCTCGATCCGGTAGACGTCGTCGGCGGCCTGGCCGAGGAAGCCGGTGCCCTCCATCGCGCGCGGCTTCACCAGCGAGGGGGCGACCATCTGGGTGAAACCGTTGGCGCGGGCCTGCTCCATCGCCATGTTGATCAGCGCGAACTCGAGCTGCGCGCCGATCCCGGTGAGGAAGTAGAAGCGCGAGCCGGACACCTTCGCGCCGCGCTCGATGTCGATCGCGCCGAGCATGCGGCCGAGCTCCACGTGGTCGCGCGGCTCGAAGTCGAACTCCGGCGGCTCGCCGACGGTCTCGATGACCACGTAGTCGTCCTCGCCCCCGGCCGGCGCCTCGTCGGCGGCGAGGTTGGGGATGCTCATCAGGGCCGCGTGCCACTCCTCCTCCGCCGCCGTCTGGGCGGCCTCCGCGGTCTTGACGTCGGCGGCGAGGGTCTTGGTGCGGGCGAGCAGGTCCTGCTTCTCGTCACCCTGGGCCTGCGGGATCAGCTTGCCGAGCTGCTTCTGCTCGGCCCGCTTGGACTCGAAGTCGGCGATCGCCGCCCGGCGGGCGGAGTCCGCGGAGACGGCCCGGTCCACGACGTCGTCGGACAGTCCGCGCTTGGCCTGGGCGGCGCGCACGCGGTCGGGGTCGTCTCGGAGCACCTTCGGGTCGATCATGTGGCAAGGCTATCGGGGTACGACGACGCCCTCACCGGTGATTCGGGCGCGATCGCCGCGACCGGCATACTGTGCGTCGCCGTACGGCGTCGACCCGAAGGGAGCCGCGTGCTCGACCGTCCCCGCGTCGCCCAGCTGTCGCTGGCCGCCGCGTGCCTGGTCCTGTTCGTGCTCCTCGCGATCGCGGTCGACCAGGGCTGGCAGGTGATCCGCGACTTCGACGAGCGCGGCGACGGCGCCCAGGCGTGGGCGGTCGACGCGGACTGGGCGCACGATCCCGCTGCGGATCGTCGAGCTGATCTTCAACACCATCGGCGTGGCGATCATGACCGCCGCGCTCGCGACCCTGATGTTCGTGCGCGGCCACCGACGGGCGGCGTACTTCACGGTCGGCGTCATGGTCGCGACCTCACTGGCGACCACCGGCATCAAGCTGCTCGTCGGGCGCGACCGGCCGCCGTGGCAGATCACCGGTGGACGTGCTCACCACCCACTCCTTCCCGTCCGGGCACGCCTCGTCGGTGACGGCGCTCGCCGGCGTCGTGATGGTCCTGGTGGGGATGCTCGTACGCCGGGCCAACGTCCGGCGGCTGGTGTACGTCCTCGCCGTCCTCGTCGTCGTGCTGGTCTGCCTGGACCGCGTCTACCTCGGCCGGCACTACCCGTCCGACGTGATCGGCGGCGTCCTGCTCGGCGCGTTCTTCGTGCTGCTCGGCATCGCGGTCTACAGCCCGATCCCGCGCAGCCACGCCGAGAGCGCCGAGCCGCTGCCCGAGGTGTTCACGTCCGAGCGGAAGCTCGCGGTGGTCCTCAACCCGATCAAGGTGGAGGACATCGGGCAGTTCCGCGCGATCGTGGCATCGATGGCCGCAGACGCCGGGTGGTCGACGCCGACCTGGCACTACACGACCGTCGAGGACCCCGGCACCGGCATGGCCGAGGCGGCCTCGATCGCCGGCGCCGACCTGGTCCTGGTCTGCGGCGGCGACGGCACCGTCCGCGAGGTGTGCGCCGAGCTGGCCGGCACCGGCATCCCGGTCGGCATCGTCCCGGCCGGCACCGGCAACCTGCTGGCGCGCAACCTCGGCATCCCGCTGTACATCCGCTCCGCCATCGACGTCGCGCTCAGCGGCCAGGACCAGGCGATCGACCTGGTCGAGGTCAGCGGCGACGGCATCGAGGACACCCACTTCATGGTGATGGCCGGCATGGGCTTCGACGCCGCGATCATGGAGGGCGTCAACGAGGACATCAAGAAGCGGATCGGCTGGTTCGCCTACGTCATCTCGGGCGCTGAAGTCGCTGATGTTCCCCGCCGTCCGGATCGACGTCTCCGTCGACGGCGGCGACTTCACCCGCCACCGCGCCCGCACCGTCGTCGTCGGCAACGTCGGCTTCCTCCAGGCCGGCATGCCGCTGCTGCCCGATGCGGCGATCGACGACGGGCAGCTCGACGTCGTGATCCTGCACCCGCGCAACTTCTTCTCCTGGATCCCGCTGGCCTGGCGGGTGCTGCTGAAGCGGCCGCACACCGACGAGCTCGTGGACCGCAAGACCGGCGCCTCCGTCGTCCTCCGCGCCGCCAGTGCGACCCCGCGCCAGCTCGACGGCGACTCGATCGGCCCCGGCAAGGAGCTGCGGATGAACTGCATCCACGGCCGCCTGCTGGTCCGCGTCCCACGCTGACCCGCCTGAACTTCTGGCGGGTCAGCGCCGCTGGAGCAGGAAGACGGGGATCTCGCGATCCGTGCGCTCGGCGTACTTCGCGTAGTTGGGCCAGGTCCGCAGCATCACCTGCCACAGCTCGGCTCGTTCGTCGCCGTGGACCTGGCGCGGAGCGACGGTGTGGCGCGTTCCCCGGAACATCACCCGGGCCTCGTCGGCGGCGGAGATGTTGTGCACCCACGCGGGCATCTTCGGGCCGCCCCAGTTGGTGCCCGCCACCAGCCAGCCGTCACCGTGCGGGACGCACAGCAGCGGCGTGGACCGCTCGACCCCGCTCTTGCGGCCGCGGACGGTGAGCGTCACCTCCGGCAGACCGGCCATGGTGAGCAGGTTGAAGCGCCCACGGGTGAGTCGCTGGATCAGCACGTCGAGGCCGACGATCTGCTTCGCGTACCTGTGCAGCCACGGCTGACGGCCGATCCGGATGGCCAGCCAGCGCACGGGGTTCATGCGCCGGAGCGTAGTGGCTCAGCAGGGCTCCGGCTCCTGCGGTGCCGGGGCGCGGACGCACCGACGACCGAGGTCCTCGGCGACCAGCGCACGCCCTTCGAGCGACCAGCGCCACACCCGGACGGCGTACCGGTCGGGCGTCACGACGTAGTGGCTGGTGCCGCCGAACGACCGGACGGAGCGGGTCGAGAACAGGTGGTGCCTCCCGGGCCACCACGCCCGCGCATGGCGGTTCGGTGTGTACGTCGACGCCAGCGGCGGGTGGTCGGGCTGGCGAGCCGGCCGGATCCGGTCGCCGACGAGGTCGAGGACGGCGATCTCCCGGGGTCCCATGTCCCGCCAGAGCACGACCTCCCGGTCGCCGTCGGCATCGAGGTCGACACCGCGCCGCAGCAGCATGGCGTCGATGCCCGGTCGGCGGACGATCCCCACCGCCACCCGGTCCGGCCCGAGGACGGCCTCGATCCGGATCGGCCCCGATCCCCACTCGCCTCCGCGTTTGCGCAGTCGTACGACGTCGCGCGACCCGTGACCGTCGAGGTCGATGCGCCGGGTCTGGACGACCGGCCAGTGGCCACCCGGGCGCGATGCGGCCACCCGCAGGGCGGACGACCAGTCCGAGGCGTCCGGTGAACCCAGCTGGCATCCCGTGAGGGCCAGCCCGAGGACGGTGACGGTCAACAGAGCTCTCATGCCCCTGAGACTGCGGCCGGGACGGATTGGTTGCCGGTCAGCAGGGGTAGGGGTGCTCCTGCACCGACTGGTCGAGGCAGCGGGGTTCTTCCTCAACGGCAACGAGCTCCCCGTCGGACAGCGTCCAGCGCCAGACGTCCACGTCGTGCGGCGGGAGCGGTCCGTTGGTGCCGGGCACGAAGCCGCCCTCGACGCTCCGGTAGGAGAGGAACTGGCCGTCATCGACCCACCACCCGCGCAGCCGGAAGCGGTCGTCGGGTTGCGAGGTGATCCCCGGGTCGGCGGAGACGTGGCGCTCCACCAGAGCGCCGTCCTCGAGGTCCAGCACGCGGATCTCCGCGAACTCCTCGCCGTTGTAGACGAAGATCTCGTCGCCGCCGTCGTCGTCGAGGTCGACGGGATCCAGGAGCACGACCTCCCAGCCGTCGCCGGGCAACAGGATGGCGGCGACGCCGCCCGAGGACAGACGGGCCTCGACCCGCCACGGGTCCTGCGTGAGGTTCTCGCCGGTGCGAGTGCGGGTGACGACGCGGTCGGGCACGCCGTCGCCGTCGACGTCGAACTTGTTCGAGGCGGCGACCTGCGGCCAGCGGGCGCCGGGTACGTCGACCGTGGGCGAGGGCGTGGGGTCCGGTGCCTGCGTCGCCGGCGGGGCCGGCGAGTCCTCGCTCGGGCCCGACACCAGGAACGGCAGCGCGACCAGCGCGGCGCAGGCTGCCGCCGCCAGCCCGTAGAGCAGCGGCCGGTTGAAGCGCGGCGACGCGGGCGGTGCGACGTACCGGAGGTCCTCGGACTGGACGTTGTCGGCCTGCGCGGACAGCGCGGCGACGAGGCGGTCTTCGATGGCGCTCATCGGCCCTCCTCGGGGTGGGGCAGGATCTTCTCGAGCGCGTCGAGCGCGCGGCTCGCGGTGGACTTCACGGCGCCGCGGGAGATGTCGAGGGCGGCTGCGATCTCCGCCTCGCTCATGCCCGACCAGTAGCGCAGCACCAGGACCTCGCGCTGGCGCGGCGCCAGCTGCTGGAGCGCGTCCAGGACCTCGCGGTGCTCCTCGCTCAGCACGGCCCGGGCGTCGGGACGGTCCGGCTCGACCTCGTGCGGCGGCGTGTAGGCCCGCGCCGTACGCCGGCGGCGCAGCGCCGATCGGCAGCCGTTCACCACCGACGTACGCAGGTAGCCGAAGGCGGCTCCGGGCTCCCGGAGCCGACCGCCGCGGGCGGCGAACGCCGCGAACGCGTCCTGGACGACATCCTCGGCCGAGGCCAGGTCGTCGACCAGCAGCACGGCCAGCCGGACCAGGCTCAGGCGGTGGGCGGCGTACAGCTCGGCGAGCTGGTCGTCGTCCACCCTGCTTCCCGAGATCGAGCGGAGCACGGTTCTGCTCCTCACTGGTGCTTCGGTGGTCACATCCCTAGAGACGCCCGGGCGGCGCCGAGGTTGCTCCGGCCCACGAAACGATCGGGCCGAATGTCAGGGACGTGCGTTCGTGATCGCTTCCTCCTCCTCCGGCGAGAGCTGCTGCTCGGAGCTCCAGGCGGAGATGCTCTTGGCATAGGTCCGTGCCTCGCTGCGGCCGTGGATCGAGGTGAGCACCACGCCGTGCCCGCCGTCGTCGAGCAGGGCGAGCGACCAGGACAGGTGGCCGCCCATGTCGCCGAACGCGTCGTACCTGACGACGGCGAGGTGCCGCAGCGCGTCGCGGGCCTCGGCCCGCAGGGCGGCGACCTCCTGGCGCAGGCCGTGCACGTCCTCCGGAAGGGCGTCGGCGCCGATCTTGCGGCGCGCCGTTCCCTGTCGCCGCAGCGCGATCACCGCGAAGGCGACGGCCACCGCTGCCAGGACGAGGGCGAGGACACTGACGACCATCACGGGGGAACCCTAAGTCCGGGAGGCGGTCCGCCCACGGCGGCACGAGCGGCGAAGTGGGAAACTTCCCGGGTGACCGCGCGACGTATCGCCTACCAGGGTGAGCCGGGTGCCAACTCGCACCTGATCTGCAAGCAGTACTACCCCGACGCCGATGCGGTCGCGTGCGCGTCGTTCGAGGACGTCTTCGCTGCCGTCGAGAACGGCGACGCCGACCTCGCGATGATCCCGATCGACAACTCGATCGCAGGGCGGGTGGCCGACATCCACCACTTCCTGCCGACGTCGAACCTGCACATCGTCGCCGAGCACTTCCTGCGCATCCAGTTCACGCTGATGGGGATCGACGGCGCCTCGCTCGACTCGATCAAGACGGTGCACAGCCACGTGCACGCGCTCGGTCAGTGCCGCAAGGTGATCCGCGAGCTCGGACTCACCACCGTCATCTCCGGCGACACCGCCGGCGCCGCCCGCGAGATCGCCGAGGCCCAGGACCCGACCCAGGCCGCGATCGCGCCGCCACTGGCCGCCGAGATCTACGGCCTGAAGATCCTGCGCGACGACGTCGAGGACGAGGACCACAACACCACCCGCTTCGTGGTCCTCTCGCCCGAACCGGTGCTGGCCGCGCCCGACGACGGCCCGGTCGTCACCTGCTTCGTCTTCAACGTCCGCAACCTGCCGGCCGCCCTCTACAAGGCGCTCGGCGGCTTCGCCACCAACGGCGTGAACATGACCAAGCTCGAGAGCTACATGGTCGGCGGCGAGTTCACCGCCACCCAGTTCCTCGCCGAGGTCGACGGCCACCCCGAGCACGTCGGCGTACGCAACGCCCTCGAGGAGCTGCGCTTCTTCACCACCGACGTGAAGATCCTCGGCGTCTACCCGGCCGACGCCGACGCCCGCGCCTGACCAAGCGATAGTCCGCCACGAAAATCAGGCTCCCGCGGTTCTGACGGGTGACTTTCGTGGCGGACTATCTCGAGTCAGCCGCGGCGGAGGATGTCGCGCAGCACCTGCGGGTAGTTGGTGATGATGCCGTCGACGTCCCAGTTGATGGCGCGGCGCATGTCCTGGCCGGCGTTGACCGTCCAGACGTGGGTCTCCATGTCGGCGGCGTGGATGGCGTCGACGGTGGCCTCGTCGATCACGCCGAGCGCCGGGTTGACCTGGTCCGCCCAGGTGGAGGCCGCGTCGATGTCGGCGTCGGTCGGCTTGTTGCCGTAGAGCAGACCGACGGGTACGTCGGGAGCGAGGTCGGCGTACGCGCGCAGCCACTCGTGGTTGAACGACTGCACGGCGACCTTGCCGGCGCGCAGCGCCCGGTTGAAGTCGGGCAGCGAGCGGAGCTCCTTGTCGAGGTCCTGCTCGATGCCCGGGTAGAGCTCGGGCGACTTCGGCTCGAGCAGCATGCCCGCGCGACGCCCCACCGCCTTCACCCACTGCTCGAGCGTCGGCACCCGCTGCCCCGCGAACTCGGGCGCGAACCACGACCCCGCGTCGAGCCGCTTGATCTCGGCCAGGGTGAAGTCGCCGACGTTCCAGGGCGCCCGGTCCGGGAACACCTCCTCGACATCGGTGGTCCGAGTCAGGGTGACGTCGTGCATGATCACCAGCTCGCCGTCGCTGGTGCGCTGGATGTCGTTCTCGACGGTGTCCGAGCGGTGGTCGAGGGCCAGCTTGATGGCGGCGAGCGTGTTCTCCGGCGCCGCGCCGGACGAGCCGCGGTGCGCGACGACGTCCGGGCCGGACGACGGTGGCGCCGCGTCCGCAGGACTGGCGACGGTGGTGAGGGTGAACGTCGCCCCCAGGGTGAGCAGCGCCGCTGTGACGGCGCGCGCAACGTGCAACATGTCAGATCTCCCGAGATAGGTTCCGGCTCCACCATGCGGCGCAACCACGCCCGACGCTTCCGGGCCGGACCCAACCTACGGTGACGTCGAGGCCAACCGCCGGTGACGGTTCGTGTGCGCGCGGGCGATAGATTCCGGGGGTGCAACACGAACCAGTCGACCCGCGCACCGAGGACCTGGGCTTCGCCCGGGTCGACGTCGATCGTGCCGCGCGCACGGGCGACGCCGAGGTCGTGTACGGCGCCGGCAAGTCGCCCGACCAGATCGTCGCGATCCTGACCACCCTGCACGAGCGCCATCCCGACCGGGCGGTCCTGGCCACCCGCCTCACCGACGAGGCGATGCACGCGGTGGCGGGGATCGGCGCGGAGGTCGACCTGGTCGCCCGCGCCGCGACGCTGGGCCCGCTGCCCACGCCGGCCGGGACGGTCGGGATCGTGAGCGCCGGCACGTCGGACGCGCCCGTCGCTGCCGAGGCGGCGCTCACCGCCCGCGTGCACGGTGCGGAGGTCCACGAGATCCGTGACGTCGGCGTCGCCGGGCTGCACCGGCTGCTCGGCGTGCGCGACGACCTCGAGCGGGCCGACTGCCTGGTGGTCGTGGCCGGCATGGAGGGCGCGCTGCCGTCGGTCGTCGGTGGCCTCGTGGGCGTGCCGATGGTGGCGGTCCCGACGAGCGTCGGGTACGGCGCGTCGTTCGGCGGCCTGGCCGCGCTGCTGGCGATGCTCAACTCCTGCGCACCCGGCGTGACGGTGGTCAACATCGACAACGGGTACGGCGCGGGGGTCTTCGCCGCTCGGGTCGCCCGGCGGGTCGGGGTGCTCAGGAACCCATGACCATCTGGATCGACGCCTCGGCCGGAGCCAGCGGCGACATGCTGCTGGGCGCGCTGGTGGGTGCCGGCGTACCCGTCGACGTGCTGCAGCGAGCGGTCGACGCGATCGCCCCCGAGCCGGTCAAGCTCCGGGTCGAGGAGGTCACCCGCGGTGGACTGGCCGCGACCCGCTGCCAGGTCGACGTCGCCGATTCCGTGCACCACCGCACCTGGCGCGACATCGAGGCACTCCTCAACGACGCCGACCTCGACGACCGGGTCGCGCACCTCGCGCTGCGCATCTTCGAGCGGCTCGCCGGCGCCGAGGCCCGCGCCCACGGCCACGACATCGCCGACGTCCACTTCCACGAGGTCGGCGCCCTCGATGCGATCGCCGACATCGTCGGAGCGAGCGCCGGCTTCGTCCACCTCGGCGAGACCGAGGTCGTCGTCTCGCCGGTCGCCGTCGGCTCCGGCCACGTGCGCGGGACCCACGGCACCCTCCCCGTCCCGCCGCCCGCGGTCGCCGAGCTGCTCCGCGGCGTCCCGTCGTACGCCGGCCCGCCCGGCGCCCCGGCCATGGAGCTGTGCACCCCCACGGGCGCCGCGATCCTGACCACGGTCGCCACCTCGTGGGGACCGCAGCCGCTCATGGCCACCACCTCGATCGGGATCGGCGCCGGCACCCGCAACCCCGAGGGTCACGCCAACGTCGTCCGGATCCTCGTCGGCGACGGCAGCCGCGTGGGTGGTGACGCCGTCGATCCTGCTCGAGACGAACATCGACGACCTCGACCCCCGGGTCTGGCCGTCGGTGATCACCGCCCTCCTCGACGCGGGCGCCAGCGACGCCTGGCTGACCCCGATCCTGATGAAGAAGGGCCGCCCCGCCCACACCCTCAGCGTGCTGGTGACCGCCGACCGGGCCGAGGCGGTGCGCGAGACGGTCTTCCGGCACACCTCGACCATCGGCCTGCGCGAGCAGGTCCTCGGCAAGCACGCCCTCGAGCGCACCATGGACACGGTCGAGGTCGACGGCCAGCAGATCGCCGTCAAGATCGCGCGCCACGGCGGGGCCGTGGTCAACGCGCAGCCCGAGTACGACGACGTCGCCCGCGCGGCCGACGCCCTCGGGCGACCCGTGTCCGACGTACTCGCCGCCGCGATCGCCGCCACCCACACGCTCCTGGAGGATCGCGGCTGATGGACCTCGCCGTCATCGGGCTGACGTTCGCTGCCATCTTCCTGGTCGAGCTGCCCGACAAGACCTTCATCGCGACGCTCGTGCTGTCGACGAAGTTCCGGCCGCTGCTGGTGTGGATCGGCGTGGGCCTGGCCTTCACGGTGCAGACCACCGTCGCCGTCGCGCTCGGCAAGGCCGCCGGCCTGCTGCCTCCGGACGTCGTCCACATCGCGTCGGCCGTGCTGTTCCTGATCGGCGCGGTGATCCTGTTCCGCGAGGCGCGCAACGCCGACGCGGAGGAGGCGCACACCGAGGAGGAGTACGCCGAGCGCGCCGGGAGCGACCCCAAGTCGGGGTTCAAGGCGATCCTGGCCAGCTTCCTGGTGCTGTTCGCGGCCGAGTGGGGAGACCTCTCCCAGCTGCTGACGCTCTCCCTCGTCGCGAAGTACGACGACCCGGTGAGCGTGTTCATCGGCGCCCTCGGGGCGCTGCTCGCGGTCAGCGCCCTCGCGTGCGTCCTCGGCCGGGTGCTGCTCAACTACATCAAGCTGCGCACCCTGAACTACCTCGGCGGCTCGGTCTGCCTCGTCCTGCTCGCCCTCACCGTCTACGAGCTGCTGGCCTGATCACACTCGCTGGACACTCCCGTGAACGGTCGGCGAGGATCGGCGGTCGGGAGGGGTGACCCGATCAGCGAGAGGTGTGCATGCCCATCTTCGACGGATTCACCGACGACGAGGTCGACCGGATCAAGAACGCCGGGACCTTCCTCACCCTGCCGGCCGACTGGTCACCGATCTGGGAGAAGACGCCCGCCGACAAGGCGTACATCCTGCTCTCCGGTGAGGTGTCGGTCCGCCGCGGCGGCGAGGAGATCGCGCGGCTCGGCCCCGGCGAGATCTTCGGCGAGGTGGCGATCGCGAAGAAGTCGCTGCGCACCGCCTCGATCGTCAGCCTGAGCAAGCTGGAGGTGCTCCACATCTCCAGCGACGCCGTGCGCGAGCTGTGCGACGCGGTGCCCGCGTTCCGCGAGTCGCTCAACGCCACGGTCTCCGCACGGTGGGGACCCGACGGCGACGCCGAGTGAGCGAGGAGCGGCCCCTCGGGCAGGTCGAGGACATCGACCGTGCCCTGCTCGGCACCGAGCCCCGCTACACGCGCCGCGAGGTCGCCGAGCGGGCCGGCCTCCCGATCGAGGTCGCCGAGGAGCTGTGGCAGCAGCTCGGCTTCCCCCGCACCGGCGACGAGGACGTCGCCTTCACCGACGCCGACGTCGACGCGCTGCGGCGTACGGCCGAGCTGATCTCGCTGGGCATCCTGACCGACGACTCCCAGGCAGCGCTCGTGCGGACCTGGGGGCGCAGCTTCGCCCGGCTCGCCGAGTGGCAGGTCAGCCTGCTGGCCGGCATGGCACTCGAGGGGGACGACCCGCGGCAGCGGCTCGACGAGCTGATGGACCAGGTGCTGCCGAACGTCGAGGCCCTGCAGTCCTACATCTGGCGCCGCCACCTCGCGAGCGCCGCCAACCGGATGCTGGGCGAGGCCAGGCCCGACGGCGCCGGGATCACCAGCACCCTGGCCGTGGGGTTCGTCGACATCGTCGGGTACACCAGCCACAGCAAGAGCCTGACCGACGCCGAGCTGGTCGAGTGGGTGGAGTACTTCGAGGACGAGATGACCCGCCTCGTCGTCGAGCTCGGTGGCCGGGTGATCAAGACGATCGGCGACGAGGTGCTGTTCGTGGCCGACGACCCGCGCACCGCCGCCGAGGCCACGCTCCTGGCCACCGGGCGCGGCGCCGACGAGGACGACCGGTTCCCGGAGGTGCGCGCCGGCATCGCGTACGGCGAGGTGGTCAGCCGCCTCGGCGACGTGTACGGCCCGACGGTGAACATCGCCGCCCGGCTGACGTCGGTGGCCCGGCCGGGCACGGTGCTGGTCGACCGCGGGCATGCACGAGGTGCTGTCGGGTCCGATCGCCGAGGACGACACCTCGACCGTGGAGCTGGCCGAGCTGTCGCCGTACTCCGAAGCCGGCGAGTACCGCTTCCGCCGGATGCCGCGCAGGGCGGTGAAGGGGTACTCCAAGCTCGAGCCGTTCGTGCTCCGGCGGGCCAAGGAGTAGTCAGGACCGCCCACTAGGCTGCGCCCCATGGAGACCAGTTCCGGTGCGGACAGCGAGGTCGGCCGCCTGCAGCAGGTGATGCTGCACCGGCCCGGCCCCGAGCTGAAGCGGCTCACGCCCCGCAACAACGACAAGCTGCTCTTCGACGGGATCCCGTGGGTGAGCCGCGCCCAGGACGAGCACGACGGGTTCGCGGAGGCGCTCCGGTCCCGTGGGGTCGACGTGCTCTACCTCACCGACCTGCTCACCGAGACGCTCGAGCAGGAGCAGGCGCGCAACCACGCGATCACCACGGCGCTCGGCGGGCTGCACCTCGGCGACACCATGCGCACCTACCTCGCCCACTTCCTCCAGGACGCGCCGCCCGCGGAGCTGACCGACTACCTCACCGCCGGCATCCGCAACGACGAGGTGCGCGGCGGCTTCGGCCTGGTCAGCTCGCTGCTGGCCAGTGACGACTTCCTGATCGACCCGCTGCCCAACCTGCTGTTCACCCGCGACTCCAGCGTGTGGATCCGCGACCGGGTGGCGATCACGTCGCTGGCGATGCCGGCCCGCATGCGCGAGACCCAGCTGACCGAGCTGATCTACACCGCGCACCCGCGGTTCCAGGGCACCCGCAAGATCCATGGCTGGCACCACGAGCACGTCGAGGGCGGCGACGTGCTGCTCCTGGCCCGCGGGGTGATCGCGGTCGGCGTCGGCGAGCGGACCACGCCCGCCGGCGTCGAGCGGCTGGCCCGCCAGGTCTTCCACGCCGATCTCGCCCACACGGTGCTGGCGGTGCCGATCGCCCAGGAGCGGGCGACGATGCACCTCGACACGGTGTGCACCATGGTCGACGTCGACAAGATCGTGATGTACCCCAACGTCGCCGACTCGCTGACGGCGTACGCCGTGACCGTGAGCGAGCGCGGAGAGGGCGCGCACGAGCTGGTGCTCGACGTGGCCGACGCCGAGCCGTTCCTGGTCGCGGCGGCCAAGGCCATGGAGATCGACACCCTGCACCAGATCGACACCGGACTCGACCCGGTCACCGCCGAGCGGGAGCAGTGGGACGACGGCAACAACACCCTGGCCATCGCGCCGCGGGTGGCCGTGGCCTACGAACGCAACGACGAGACGAACTCGCGGCTCGAGGAGGCCGGCATCGAGGTGGTCCGGATCTCCGGCTCGGAGCTGGGGTCCGGCCGCGGCGGCCCGCGCTGCATGAGCTGCCCGATCGAGCGCGAGCCGCTGGCCGAGGACTGAGCCATCGCTGCCGCTCCCGTCCCCGTCCTCTGGCTGTACGGCGCCGACGCCGTCGGCAAGACCACCGTGGCGTGGGAGATCTACAGCGTCGCTGGCCGACCGCGGCGTGCCGGCGGCGTACGTCGACACCGACTACCTGCGCTTCTGCTCGACCGTCGCCGCCGACGACACGTCGTCCATCGTGGCGGCGAACCTGCGGTCGATGTGGCCGAACTTCGCGGCCACGGGCGCGACGTGCCTCGTGGTCTCGGGTGTCGTGGTGACGCCGGAGGAGCGCGCGGTCTTCTCCGAAGCGATTCCCGGGACCGTGCTGACCATGTGCCGACTCCGCGCCTCCGCCGAGACGCTCGCGGACCGGATCCTGCGCCGAGGGCGGATCGAGGGAGCCGACAGCGACGGCGCGGTCACCGACCTGACGCTCGACGGGCTGCGTGAGTACGGCGAGCAAGCGGGCCGGTTCGCGGCGCTCCTCGACTCCCGCGCCTTCGCCGACTTCACGGTCGACACCGACGGCGTACCGGTGCCGGACGTGGCGCGTCGGGTGCTGGCCGGGGCCGACGGGTGGCCGGGATAGCGGCCGGATCGGCCGCTCCGACGGGCTGGTCCCAGGGGTCTCACCTGCCCCACAAGAGGGCAAATAAAGACCCGGCCGCTGTTGACGGGGGACACAACAACGACCGGGTCGTTGAAAATCTACATGGATTCCTTTGCCCCGGGCAAGGCTCACGCTGCACTTGTCTCACCCATTTGGGTGAGATGAGTCACCGGATGGTGACCTGACGGTTCGCGAGACCCGAGCGCGCGGAGCGCTGATCGGTGGTCAGATCGGAGCCGTCGGCGAGCGCCTCGGCGAGGTCGGAGGCGAACCGTGCCGCCGGCTCCTCGAGCACCTCGGCACCGGTCCCGACGGGGAGATCCCAGACCGGCGTGAGCAGGCCGTGGGCCCGGAACATCCCCACGAAGCGCGACCCGTCGGCGACCGAGTCCTGACCCGCCGCATGCAGCCGGGCGAGCGCGTCGAGCAGCTGGTCCTCGGGCTCCGGCATCACCCAGCGCAGGTGCTCCTTGGCGCCCACGTTGGTCCAGTACGCCGCCTCGACCGACCCCAGCCGGGCCGTCGGGTGCGCCGAGGCGTTCGCCTGGTCGAGTGCCCCGGCCATCGAGTCCTTGTCGTCGGCGTCGGCGATCCAGTAGTCGAACCCCTCGTGGACGGCGACCTCGAGCGACTCATCCGCGACCAGGTCCTGCAGCCGCGGTCCGTCACCCGGCGGGTCGGTCAGGCCGACGATGCCGGTCTCCGCGTCCAGCGCCTTCACCAGGACGGCGCCGAGGTCGCGCGCGGGGTCGCCGAAGTTGTGCTGCACCTGCAGGCCGAGCCAGATCTCCCCGCTCTCGCGCACCATGGCCGGGGCCGCCATCGGCAGCAGGGAGCACAGCAGGACGCTGCGGTCGGAGTCCTTGAGGGCCAGCGGTGCCGTCGCCGCCGGGACCAGCTCCCGCAGCGCCACCACGTCGCACTCCGACGGCATGCCCTCGAACGGTCGGCCGACGTACACCGCCGGTGCGCCCGCGGCGGAGCCGTGGCAGGCCTTGTAGCGCCGACCCGAGCCGCACGGGCACGGCTGGCGCGGCCCGACCTCGCCCTCGGCGACGACCTGGTCACGGGCCTTGGTTCGCGAGCGCTTTCCCATGACGGGGAGGCTATCCGTCCAGCCGCTCCAGGACGTACGCCGGTCGGTCGGTGATGACGGCTCGCACCCCGAGCTCGAGGCACAGCTGCAGATCGCTGGCGGTGTTGACGGTCCAGACGTGGATGTCGCGGCCACTCTTGACCAGGCGCTGGCCGAGACCCGGATGGTCGCGGAGCTCACCGATCCCGGGCCCGACGATCCATTCGGGGCCCATGACCCGCCGCAGCATCGGCCAGTGGTGGGCCTTGTCGATCAGCATCACCAGCGGGACGTCGGGCGCCAGTCGCTGCACCCGCTGCAGCGCGGTGAACGAGAAGCTCATGACTCGCGCCGGCGTGCCGGGACGGTCCCAGCCGAAGTCGCGCAGCATCTCGACGACGCGGCGCTCCACCAGGCCGCCGTAGCGCGTCGGGTGCTTGGTCTCGATCGCGATCTCGATCGGTCGCTCGTAGTCGGCCACGGTCTCGAGCAGCTTGCGCAGGGTCAGCACCTTGTCGAGCGACTCGTCGCGGTCGGGTGCCTCGTCGTCGAGGTCGGCCCACGGGTTCTTCCAGGAGGCGAAGTCGAGGGAGTTGAGGTCGTCGAGGGTCAGCGTCGAGACGATGCCGCGATGGCTCGCCGTACGCCGGAGGTCGCGGTCGTGGACGCACACCAGGTGGCCGTCCGCGGTCAGCCGGACGTCGCACTCGAAGGCCTCGGCGCCGGCGTCGAGCGCCGCGACGTACGCGCCGAGAGTGTGTTCGGCCGCCACGTCGCTGGCGCCTCGGTGCGCCACGACCTGCGGCCTCATACCCGCATTGTTGCCTGCCTGCGGGTCAGGTGCGGGGACGCTGCTCCACGAGTCCCACCATGTTTCCCTCGGAGTCGCGGACGAACGCCATCCACTCGTCGGTGTCCGCCGGGCCCAAGGTGTCGTCCTCGTGGGTGAAGATCACGTGCGGCTCGCCCTCGATCGTCACGCCCGCGTCGCGCAGTCGGGTCAGGGTCGCGTCGATGTCGGGCACGGCGTAGTAGTGCAGGGCCGTCGGCGCAGCGCGGTCGAGCAGCAGCCGGACCCCGTCGAGGTCGAAGAACACCAGGCCCGGCGGGTCGTACGTCGCCGTCGCGTCCGCGCCGAGCAGGTCGGCGTAGAACGCCGTCGCGCGAGCGAGGTCGTCGGCCTTCTGTGCGATCTGGACCAGCTGCATGGCCCACCATCCCTAACAATTAGCAAGCCTAACTGTTAGGGATGCTATACATGAGCATGGCTCAACGCAAGCGTTCGTTGCAGGACGCCGCTCGCGACCTGAACTCGGCCGCGATCCACCTGCTGCGCGGGATGCGCGCCGCCGACCGCGCGTCCGGCCTGACCCCGGCCCGGCTCTCGGCGCTGTCGGTGCTGGTGTTCGGGGGACCGTGCACGCTGGGCGAGCTGGCCCGCACCGAGGACGTGACGGCACCGACCATGAGCCGGATCGTGGGCGGCCTGGTCGGGCTCGGGCTGGTGGTCCGCGAGGAGCACCCCGAGAGCGCCCGGAAGGTGCTGGTCTCGCCGACCGCGGCCGGGCGCGACGTGATGAACCGGGCGGCACTGCTGCGCGCCGACGTGATCGTGGCCGTGCTGCGGTCGATGCCCACCGAGGAGCGTCGCGCCGTCGTCGACGCGTCCGCGCGCGCTGCGCGACCTGTCGTCGCGGGTCCCGCAGGTCGCGCGCGACCTCGCCTCCTGGCGCACCTGACGCGAAATCGGGTCGCCTCGCGCTTGACCGTCCCGCGAGGATGGCGGCATGCCCCGTCAACCGAGCGAGCAGGACTGGCCGCTGCGCACAGCCCGGCTCTCCATCCGCCGGGCGACCGAGGCCGACCTCGAGGCCACGTGGCAGTTCCGCCGGCTGCCCGAGGTCTGCGAGTGGCTCACCCTCGACGCCTCCGACAAGGAGGAGTACACCGCCCGCTACCTCAGCGAGTCCCGCCTCTCGAAGACCCTGATCGTCGAGCTCGACGAGCAGGTGATCGGCGACCTCATGCTCGCCGTCGACGACGCGTGGGCCCAGGTGGAGGTGGCCGAGCAGGCGCGGAACACCCAGGCCGAGCTGGGCTGGGTGATCGCTCCCGAGCACGCCGGCAAGCGGCTACGCGACCGAGTCCGCTCGCGAACTGCTGCGGTTCTGCTTCGAGGACCTCGGCGTACGCCGCGTCGAGCGCACAGTGCTTCGCCGAAAACCTCGCGTCGCGGAAGCTGATGGAGCGGCTCGGGATGCGCCTGGAGGTGCGCGCGCGGAAGGAGTCGCTCCACCGCTCGGGCACGTGGCGAGACAGCCTCTCCTACGCGATCCTCGCCGAGGAGTGGCGCGAACGACAGCACGAGAGGGAGGGCGGCTGAATGCCCCAGGACCTGAGCGCGGTCCGCTGGCCGGTGCTGACCGACCGGCTGGCCATCCGCCCCGCGACGGCGGAGGACGCCGACGCCATGTTCGACATCCGCAGTCGCCCCGATGTCGCCGAGTGGCTGCCGATCCTGCCGACCGACCGGGCGGCGTGGGCCGAGCGGTTCGCCGATCCCGACCGGTTGGCGATGACGCTCGCCTTCGAGCTGGACGGCGAGATCATCGGCGACCTCTTCCTCCGCGTGACGGACGCCTGGGCCCAGGCCGAGGTCGAGGACCAGGCGAAGCAGACCCAGGCCGAGATCGGATGGGTGCTGGCTCCCGAGCACGCCGGGCACGGCTATGCCACCGAGGGCGCTCGCGAGCTGCTGCGGATCTGCTTCGAGGACCTCGGTCTGCGCCGGGTGGTCGCCCTGTCCTTCGCCGACAACGTCGCGTCGCGGCGGATCATGGAGAAGGTCGGCATGCGCCAGGAGGAGCACGCCGTACGCGACTCGCTGCACCGTTCTCGCGGGTGGCTGGACGGCGTCGGCTACGCGATCCTCGCCGACGAGTGGCGTGCCGGCGCGGGCCGACCGGACAGCGGCTGATGCCCCAGGACCTGAGTGCGATCGCCTGGCCGGTGCGGACCGACCGTCTGACCATCCGCCCCTGCGAGCCCGGCGACCTCGAGGCGACCTGGCGGCTGCGGAGCAGTCCGGGCGTCGGCGAGTGGCTCACCCAGGCGCACGACGACCGCGAGGAGTACGAGCAGCGCTTCCGCAACCCGGACCGGATGGCGATGATCCTGGTCGTCGAGAAGGACGGCGAGGTGGTGGGTGACGCGATGCTCGTGATCGAGGACGCCTGGGCCCAGGCCGAGCTCGCCGACCGGGCGACAGGGGTGCAGGCCGAGATCGGCTGGATCATCGACCCCGCGCACGCCGGTCAGGGATACGCCACCGAGGCGGCGGCCACGCTCGTCCGGCTCTGCTTCGAGGACCTGCGGCTGCGCCGCGTCGTGGCCGTCACGTTCGCCGAGAACACCCGCTCGTGGCAGCTCATGGAACGGCTCGGCATGCGCCGGGAGCAGCACGGCGTACGCGACTCACTCCACCGCTCCCATGGGTGGCAGGACACCCTGCGGTACGCGCTGCTCGCCGACGAGTGGCGGGCGCGCCAGCCCTGACGCACCGACCCGTCGCGGACTGGGCTCGGGAAATGTGCACATGGCTCGGGAAGCTTTCCGAGCCATGTGCGCAATTCACTGGTCAACCAGTGAATTTGGCGCGCTACTCGACCCCACTCATCCGGTCGTCGTCACGCCGGGCGAGCACGAACCAGACGGCGGTGCACGGCTCGTCGTGGGGGTTGCTGAGGCGGTGCGGCGTCATCGAGTCGAAGTGGATCGAGTCGCCGGGGCCGAGGTCGTAGGTCTCGAAGCCGACCTGGACCTCGAGCCGGCCGTGCAGGAGGTGGCCGTACTCGCGCCCGCCGTGGCGCATCATCTGCTCCGGCGCGCAGGACGAGGAGCCGGGCGCGTACTCGACGTGCAGGAAGTCGACGTACGGGTCGTGGTCGTGGGTCAGCCGCTCCCACACCACGCCCGACATCTCCACGCGCTTGCGGCCCTCCGCCGGCTGCACGGGTACGTCGACGCGCGGCCAGGACCCGGGCGTGTGCCCGTCGAGGATGGCCGCGTCCACCACCGGGACCGCAGCAGCATCGTCGTCGGACGCGTCGCCCAGCAGGTCGTCGAGGGTGGTCCCGAGCACGGACACCAGCGAGTACAGGGTCCCGACCGACGGGTTGGCCTTGCCCAGCTCGACCTGGCTGACGAAGCTCGGCGAGACGTTCACCCTCCGGGCCAGCTCGCGGAGCGACAGGCCGCGCTGCTCGCGCACCGCCCGGATCGCCTGGCCCAGCTGCACCGGGGTGGTCCCCGCGGCGGTCCCCGTCCCGGTCGTGGCCATGGGCACCTCGCTCTCGTGTGCGATGGGACTGTACAGCAGTGTCCACCCGATTCCGGCTCAGCGGCGAGCAGTTCTGGACCGGTTGTGCAGTGACACTTGACACTCCCGTTCGCTGGGCATTGACTCGGAGCACTCGAGTGGGCATCCCGAGAAAGCCGGTGATCCGATGGCGATCCGCACCTACGGGCCCAACGCCGTGGACTGGGAGCAGCGCGTCGACCTCGACCGCCTGCGCACCGAACGGCTGGCGCGGCTGAACGCCACGCTCGAGGCCTCCTCGCTCGGCGGACTGCTCACCTTCGACTTCTCGAACATCCGCTACATGACGGCCACCCACATCGGCACCTGGGCGATGGACAAGCTGATCCGGTTCGCGGTGCTGCCGCGGGGCGGCGAGCCGGTGCTGTGGGACTTCGGCTCGGCCGCGAAGCACCACCAGCTCTTCAACCCCTGGCTCGACGGCACCGAACGCGCCCGGGCCGGCATCTCCACGCTGCGCGGCGCGTTCCACCCCGACGCCGGCATCGCCGAGGAGGTGGCGCGCAAGGTCGCGACCGTGCTCCGCGAGCACGGTCTCGACAAGGAGCCCCTCGGCGTCGACCTGCTCGAGATCCCGATCCTGATGGCGCTCCGGGCCGAGGGCATCGACGTCGTCGACGGCCAGCAGGTCTTCCTCGAGGCCCGCCGGATCAAGACGCCCGACGAGATCAGCCTCCTGACGCAGGCCTGCTCGATGGTGGACGCGGCGTACGACGAGCTCTACTCGTTCCTGCGACCGGGCGTGCGCGAGAACGAGTGCGTCGGCCTGGTGAGCAAGGTGCTCTACGACCTCGGCAGCGAGTACGTCGAGGGCGTGAACGCGATCTCGGGCGAACGCTGCTCGCCCCATCCCCACGTCTACAGCGACCGCGTCGTCCGCCCGGGCGACCCGGCGTTCTTCGACATCCTGCACAGCCACCTCGGCTACCGCACCTGCTACTACCGCTGCTTCGCCGTCGGCTCGGCGTCCCCGGCGATGCGCGACGCCTACACGCGGTGCCGCGAGTACATGGACGCCGCGATCGCGATCGTGAAGCCCGGCACCACCACCGCGGACGTCGTCGAGCTCTGGCCGACCGCCCAGGAGTTCGGCTTCCCCGACGAGGAAGCGGCGTTCGCGCTGCAGTACGGCCACGGCGTCGGCCTGTCGATCTGGGAGAAGCCGATCTTCAGCCGGCTGGTCTCGCTCGACCACCCCGAGGTCCTCGAGGAGGGCATGGTCTTCGCGCTCGAGACGTACTGGCCCGCCGGCGACGGCTGGTCGGCCGCGCGGATCGAGGAGGAGGTCGTGGTCACCGCCGACGGGTGCGAGGTGATCACGAAGTTCCCGGCCGAGGACCTGCTCGTCGCCGGCCAGCGCTACTGGACCGTCGACGGCTCGCTGCCCACGGTGCGTGACTCGCAGTCGCACCTCAACACGGCGAAGGGCAGGGGCGAGTGACCGGCGGGACGATCGAACGGGTGGCCACGGCCACCCTGCTCGGCTGGTACGAGCAGATGGCGGTCATCCGCGGCACCGAGAAGGCCGCGCACGACCTGTTCCTGCGCGGCCTCGTCAAGGGCACCACCCACCTCGCCGCGGGCCACGAAGCGGTGGCGGTCGGCGCGAGCGCGGCGCTGCGGCCCGACGACTACGTGTTCGCGACCTACCGCGGCCACCACCACGCGATCGCCCGCGGCGCCACGCCCGAGGGCTGCCTGGCCGAGCTGATGCAGAAGTCGACAGGGGTCTGCAAGGCCAAGGGCGGCTCGATGCACCTCACCCAGGCCGACCACGGGATGCTCGGCTCGTACGCCATCGTCGGCGCCCACCTGCCGATGGCCAACGGCGCCGCCTGGTCGGCGAGGCTGAGAGGTACGACGCAGGTCGCGGTCGCCTTCTTCGGCGACGGCGCCACCAACATCGGCGCCTTCCACGAGGCGCTCAACCTGGCCGCCGTCTGGGCCCTGCCGGTGATCTTCGTGTGCGAGAACAACCGCTACATGGAGTACACCCCGATCAGCGCCGTCACCTCGGTGCCCAACCCCGCCGCCGACCGGGCCGCCGCCAACGGCATGCCCGGCGTCCTCGTCGACGGCAACGACGTGCGTGGCGGTCCACGACACGATGGCGGTGGCCGTCGAACGCGCCCGGTCGGGCAACGGCCCGACCGTGGTCGAGGCGCTCACCTACCGGCACTTCGGGCACAGCCGCACCGACCCCGCGACGTACCGGCCCCAGGAGGAGGTCGACGAGTGGCTGGCCCGCGACCCGCTCATCCTGGCCCGGCGCAAGCTCCTCGAGTTCGGCGCGACCGAGGCCGAGGTGGAGGCCGCCGACCAGCGCGTGGCGGCGACGGTGTCCGCCGCGTCGCAGGCGGCCCAGGCCGCGCCCGCCGCCGATCCCGACGACGCGTTCACCGACGTCTGGGCGGACGGAGGTGCCGCGTGGCGGACCTGACTCCCTCAACGACGACGACGTATCGCGACGCGGTGGCCGACGGCATCGCGCGCGAGCTGCGCCGCGACCCGACCGTCGTCTGCCTCGGCGAGGACATCGGCGCCGCCGGCGGGGTGTTCAAGACGACCGTCGGGCTGTTCGAGGAGTTCGGTGCCGAGCGGGTCTGGGACACCCCGATCTCGGAGCAGGCGATCATGGGCGCCGCCATGGGGGCGGCCATGACGGGCATCCGGCCGGTCGCCGAGATCATGTTCAGCGACTTCCTCGCCTGCTGCTGGGACTACCTCGCCAACGAGATCCCCAAGGCCCGCTACATGACCGGCGGGCAGGTCACCGTGCCGCTCGTCGTACGCACCGCCAACGGCGGCGGGCTCGGCTTCGGCGCCCAGCACTCCCAGTCGGTCGAGAACTGGGCGATGACCATCCCCGGCCTGAAGATCGCGGCGCCGTCGACGCCGTCCGACGTGGTCGGCCTGATGGCGTCGGCGATCCGCAGCGACGACCCGGTCGTCTTCTTCGAGCACAAGGGGCTCTTCGCGTCCAAGGGCGAGGCGGCCCCACCGGAGCACGTCGTACCGCTCGGCGAGGCGCGGGTGGCACGCGAGGGGAGCGACGTCACGGTGGTGGCGCTCGCTGCGACCGTGCCGCTCGCGCTGGCCGCCGCCGCCGACCTCGATGCCGAGGGCATCTCGCTCGAGGTGATCGACCTGCGCTGCCTGATCCCCCTCGACATGGCCACCGTCTTCGCGTCGCTGGAGAAGACCAGCCGGCTGATCATCGTCGAGGAGAACCCCTTCCAGGGCGGATGGGGCGCCACGGTCGCCTCGATCGTCGCCGACGAGGGCTTCGAGATGCTCGACGCGCCCGTACGCCGACTGGCCGGCGAGAACGTCCCGCTGCCGTTCGCCGACGCGCTCGAGCAGCGGGTCATCCCCACCGTGGACAAGCTCATCGAGGCGGTCCGCCGCCTCAGCGCGTACTGAACAGAGTCGTAGCAAGGACCGTCCGGACCGTCCGGCCGATCAGAAAGGGGTCAGCACCATGGGAAAGATCCTCCTCAAGGGCGGCACCGTCCTCTCGGTGGACCCGGACATCGGGGACCGGACCACCGGCGACGTACTGATCGAGGACGACAAGATCGTCGCCGTCGAGGCGAACATCGACGCCGACGCGGAGGTCGTCGACTGCACCGGGAAGATCGTGATCCCCGGCTTCGTCGACACCCACCGGCACACGTGGGAGACCGCGATCCGCAACAGCGCGCCGAACGCGACGCTGGACGACTACTTCGTGGAGATCCTCGACACCTTCGCGCCGTTGTACCGGCCCGAGGACGTCTACTCCAGCAACCTGGCCGGCACGCTCGAGTGCCTCAACGCCGGCATCACGACGCTGGTCGACTGGTCGCACATCAACAACACGCCCGAGCACGCCGACGCCGCGATCCAGGGGCTGAAGGAGGCCGGGATCCGGGCGCAGTACGCCTACGGCAGCGCGAACACCTCGCTGGAGAAGTACTGGTTCTTCAGCGCCGAGGAGATCCCGGGTGACGACGTACGCCGGGTGCGCTCGACGCACATCCCGGGTGACGACGGGCTGATCACGATGGGCCTCGCCACGCGCGGACCCGGGTTCACCCAGGACCAGGTGGTGCAGGCTGAGTGGGCGCTGGCCCGCGAGCTCGGCATCCCGCTGACCGTGCACGTCGGCATGGGCCGGATGGCCGGACGGTTCGGGATGGTCGAGCAGCTCGACCGGCTCGGGCTGCTCGGTCCGGACACGACGTACGTCCACTGCTGCTACTTCAGCGACCACGAGTGGCAGCGGGTCGCCGACACCGGCGGCACGATCTCGATCGCCGCCCAGGTGGAGACCCAGATGGGCCACGGCTGGCCGCCGGTCAACAAGGCCCGGAAGTTCGGGATGCGTCCGAGCCTGTCGATCGACGTGGTGACGACGGTGCCGGGCGACATGTTCACCCAGATCCGGGCGGCGTTCGGTGCCGAGCGGGCGCGGGTGAACGCGGTCTGCTGGGACCTCGACATCCCGATCCCCGACGACATGCTCACCGCGACGGACATGCTGAAGATGGCGACCCTCGACGGCGCGCACGTTGCCGGCGTCGAGGACCGCACCGGCTCGCTGACCCCGGGCAAGCAGGCGGACGTCGTCGTCATCGACGCCACCGCGATCAACGTCGGGCCGATCCACGACCCGGCCGCTGCGGTGACCCTGTGCGCCGACGTGTCGAACGTCGAGCACGTCCTGGTCGCCGGCAGCTTCGTCAAGCGCGACTTCAAGCTCGCGGGCGACGTGGCGCGGGCGATGTCGCTGGTGCAGGACAGCCGCGACCACCTCGTCGCAGCGGCCGCCAAGGCCGCCGCCGAGAAGCAGGAGCTCGCACCCGCGTGACGGACCATCTCGTCCGTCGCGCAGCCGACCTTCGCTGGTCCGACCCGGTCGGCCCCCTCGCGGGGTCGACCGGGCTGGAGCAGTGGTCGGTCGTCGACGCGAGCACGCCGGCCGTGCACACCGGCTTCGGCCTGGGCCGGCTGCTCCCCGGAGGGCGCGTGCCGAGCCACGTGCACTCCTACGAGGAGAGCGTGTACGTCGTGTCCGGGCACCTGGTCATCCAGACGCCCGGTGAGGCGGCCCGGCTCGGCCCGGGCGGCTACGGCCTGATCCCGATCGGCGTACCGCACTCGCTGCGCAACGAGGGCGAGGAGGAGACGCGGTTCGTGCGGGTCTCGGTCCCGGTACCCCGGCCCCACCACGACTTCGACACCCAGCTCGTGCCGGACTTCGGCGAGACCGAGGCGATCGAGGCCGACGTACGGGATCCGAGGACTCGCCGGTACGGCCAGATCACCGAGGCACACATGGATCCGGGCCGTCAGTCGCAGGAGCTGCTGGACGTCTCGGCCAGCATGCGCACCGCGCTGCTCGTCTACAGCGGGATCAGCCTGAAGATGATGGTCGACTCCGACCTCGGCGCCGTGCTGTCGTCGATGTTCATGGTGCAGTACGAGCCGCACGGCGCGGCGGGCCTGCACGACCACCCGCTCGAGGAGACCTACCTGATCCTCGACGGCACCGTCGAGGCGACCTTCGACGGCGAGGTCTACCAGCTCGAGCCCGGCGACGTCGCGTGGGCGGGCGTGGGCTGTCAGCACAGCTTCCGCAACGGCGACGGCGTGGTGCGCTGGCTGGAGACCCAGGCGCCGCCACTCCCGTCGCGGCACGGTTATCGGTTCGCGCGTGACTGGGACTATCTGCGAGAGCAGCTCGGCGAAGGAGGATCGTGATGAGGACTCTGGTGATCGGCGGCTCGGCGGGGATCGGGCTCGAGGTGGCCCGCGCCCGTGCGGCGCGCGGCGACGAGGTGGTGCTGACCAGCCGCGACCGCGAACGGGCCGCGACGATCGCGAAGTCCGTCGGCGGCGAGGTGTCGGGGATCGCGGTCGACCTCAACGACACGCACGGGCTGGCCGACGCACTGTCCGGTGTCGGCAGCGTCGACCGGCTGGTGGTCGCGGCCATCGAACGCGACCAGAACTCGATCGCGACGTACGACGTCGAACGGGCGACGAAGCTCGCCGTGCTCAAGCTGGTGGGGTACACCGAGGTCGTCCACACGCTGCTGTCGCGGATGAACGACGACTCGTCGGTCGTGCTGTTCGGCGGGCGGGCCAAGGACCGGCCGTACCCCGGGTCGATCACGGTCTCGACGGTCAACGGCGGCGTGGTCGGCCTGGTGAACGCGCTGGCCCTGGAGATGGCACCGATCCGGGTGAACGCGCTGCACCCGGGCATCGTCGGCGACAGCCCGTTCTGGTCGGGGAAGCCGGAGGGTGTGCTCGACGGCTACGTCTCGCGGACGCCGACCCGCAGGCTGGCGAGCATGCAGGACATCGTGGATGCCGTCGACTTCCTGCTGGAGAACCGCGGCGTCAACGCCACCAACCTGTACGTCGACGGCGGCTGGCTGATCACGTGAACGCGCCTTCAGATGGTCTGCGGGTGGCGGTCGTCGGCACCGGCCGGATGGGCGGCGCGATGGCCGGGCGGGTGGCCGCGGCCGGGCACCGGCTGACCATCTGGAACCGCTCGCGCGACCGGGCCGAGGCCGTGGCCACCCAGCTCGAGGGCGTCACCGTGGCCGACTCGGCGCGCGAGGCGGCGGCCGCGGCCGACGTGGTGATCGTGTCGCTCGCCGACGACGCGGCCGTGCGGTCGGCGTACCGCGGCGAGGACGGGCTGGTCGCCGGGCTGGCTCCGGGCACGGTCGTGGCGGACACCAGCACGGTCGCGCCCGAGACGATCCGCGGTCTGGAGGACGACGTACACGCGGTCGGCGGGAAGCTCGATCGACACTCCCGTGTCGGGGAGCGTCTCCAGCGTCGAGGGCGGCAGCATCCTGGTGATGGCCGGCGGCGACCCGGAGGCGGTGGAGCTGGCCCGGCCGGCGCTGGAGTCGTTCGCGCACCGGATCATCCTGCTCGGCCCGCTGGGCTCGGGGTCGACGATGAAGCTGGCGGTCAACGCGATGGTGTTCGGGATCAACCAGACCCTGGCCGAGTCGCTGGTGCTCGCCGAGAAGGCGGGGGTCGATCGCGAGCTGGCCTACGAGGTGATCGCCAACAGCGCGGTGGCCGCGCCGTTCGTGACCTACAAGCGGGCGGCGTACGAGCACCCCGAGGACGCGCAGGTCGCCTTCGCGCTCGACCTGGTCGCCAAGGACCTCGACCTCGCCGCCTCCCTCGCCGGCGGCGTCGGCGCATCCATCCCCCAGCTCGAGACCAACCGCCGCGTGGTCGGTGACGCGATCGACGCCGGCCTGGGTGACGCCGACCTGAGTGCCCTCGCCGTACACCTGCGGGGTCGAGCCGGATAGTCCACCTCAGCGGAGCAATCAGTCGGCGATGGGTTCCCAGATGATCTCGGCGACGTCGATGACGAGGTCGGGGCTCTCCTGGCCCGGCGATCCGCCGCACCTCGCCGGCGCAGGCGCACACCACGTCGTTGAGGTGGCGGTAGCGCTCGTCGTCGCTGAGATGCATCGCCGAGCCGACGATCTGCCGGCGTCCAGCCGGGTAGGCGCGTCCGTACCCGTGCAGCTCGACCAGGATCGTCGCGCCGTCGTCGGTGTCGATGGCCGCGCGGATATCAGGACGGAACGGGCCGCCCGGCGTACGCCGCTGCGGGTAGTTCGCGCCGCGGAAGCGTCCCGCCAAGAACCCTTCGCAGCGCCCTTCGGCCAGGTAGAGGTGCTGTTCCCAACCGCCCTCGAGCTCGACATCCCAACCCTCTGAATAGCTGAAGCGAATGCGGTACAACGGCTCCAGCCTCATCGCCTGCTCCCTCCGGGCCAAGAATCCCGCGCCCGAGCCGGATAGTCCACGACGCTTTCGTCCTCGGATCGGGCAAATGACGACCAAAACGTCGTGGACTACCGGGTGGCGCCCGAGCACGGGCGAGGGTGGCGGGGTAGTCCGAGACGTTTGGGTTGCTCCTGCGGTCACGCTGCAACCCAAACGTCTCGGACTATCCCTTCAACCCCTCCAGCCGCGACGCCAGGGAGGTGAGGTCGGGGAGGACCTGGGCGGCGCCGGCTTCGGAGAGCTCGGCCTCGGGGTGGGTGGTGGAGACGCCGATGACCTCACCGACACCGGCGGCGACGGCGGCGCGTACGCCGGCCGGGGAGTCCTCGGCCGCGAGCGCGGAGGCAGGGTCGACGCCGAGGCGTTCGCAGGCCAGCCGGTAGCCGGTGGGATCCGGCTTGCCGTCGACCACATCGGCCGACGTCACGACCAGGTCGATCCGCTCGGTCGCTCCGAGCGGGCCTTCGATCGCGCGGGTCGTCCAGGCCGGGCCGGCGGAGGTGACGACGGCGACGGGTACGCCGAGCCGGTGGGCGGCGGCGATCAGATCGGTCGCCCCCGGCAGAGGCAGAGGCGGGCCGCTGTCGGCGACCAGCGCGGTCACCTCGGCGGCCAGCGCGTCGTAGTCGTGGCCGGTCCAGGGTCCGGGGTTGGCGGCGAACACGTCCTCGGCCCGCCGGCCGGTGAACAGCGCGAGGTCCGGAGCGTCCCACCCGCGGGCCTCGAAGAACGCCCGGTACGACTCCCGGTGCAGCGGCTCGGAGTCGACCAGCGTCCCGTCGAGGTCGAGCAGCAGCGCGGCCGGCCTCACGGGGTGACGGTGAACAGCACGTCGCCGATGGCCGCGACCGAGCCCTCGGCCGGCGCCGGCACCGACCCCTTCGGCCGGTCCATCGCCACGACCGGGACCATCGTCGAGATGTCCTCGCCGGTGATGGCGGCCGGGTCCCACCGCACCATCGGATCCCCGGCGACGACGCTCGAGCCCTGCTCGACCAGCACCTCGAACCCCTTGCCCTCCAGGCGCACGGTGTTGATCCCGAGGTGGACGAGTACGCCGACCCCGTCGGAGCCCAGCACCACGAACGCGTGCGGGTGGACCTTCACGACCTTGCCCGCGATCGGGGAGACCACCGTGCCCTGACCGGGCTCGGGGTCGATGGCCACACCGGGTCCGACCATCTCGCCGGCGAAGACCGGGTCCCCGGTCGCCGAGAGCGGGACGACGCGTCCGGGACAGGGAGCGAGTACCTCCGTCACATCAAGTCCTCGATGTCCTCGGCGATGTTGTCCGCCTCCGGACCGACGACCACCTGGACGACCTTGCCGGACGCGATCACGCCGTGCGCGCCGGCGGCCTTGAGCGCCTTCTCGTCCACCTTCGCCGGGTCCTCGACCTCGGTCCGGAGACGCGTGATGCACGCCTCGATCTCGACGATGTTGTCGGCGCCGCCGAGGCCGGCGAGGATCTGCTCTGCCTTGCTGCTCATCGGGTTGTTCTCCTTCAGTGGTGGGGTCAGTGGTGGGGATCCGTGGTGGTGACCTTGGCCAGGCCACGCGGGTTGTCGGGGTCGAGCCCGAGCGCGCGGGCCAGCCCTTCGACGACCAGCTGCGAGGGGACGATCGCACCGATGGGGGCGAGCGCCTCCGGCAGGTCGGGGCCGGGCACGTGCACGGTGCACGCCGCGGCGAAGCGCTGCTCGCCGCCGATGCCGACCACCGTCGCGCCGCGAGCGGTCAGGTCGGTGGCCAGCTCGACCAGCGGGTCGACCATCGGGCCGTCCTGCGCGGCGACGAGCACGGCGGTCATCCCCGACGTCACGACCGAGATCGGGCCGTGCCGCAGGTCGGCGTACGAGTAGCCGCGCACCGGCCGCAGGCAGGTCTCCTCGAGCTTGAGTGCCGTCTCCAGCGCCGTGCCCAGCAGGAGGCCGCGGCCCGAGACGACGGCGTACGACGCGTCCCGGAGCGCGGCGATCGCCGGCTCGACGCTCGTCTCCAGCATCCGGGCCACCTCGTCGGGGACGCGGGAGAGCTGGGCGTCCAGGCCGTGCGGGTCGGGGGCCAGCGCGGTCCCGAGCGTGGCCATCGCGACCAGCTGGGTCAGGTACGTCTTCGTCGCGGGTACGGCGCGCTCCACGCCGGCCTGCGTGACCAGCGCGAGGTCGGCGGTCTCGACGAGCGGGGACTCGGCGACGTTGGTGACGGCCACCGTGGCCGCGCCACACTCCCGGGCCCACGCCTGGGTGGCCACGATCTCCTCGGTCGCGCCGGACTGCGAGACGCTCACGACCACAGCGTCCGACAGATCGAGGCGGCTGCGGTAGTGGGTGGCCACGCTCGGCGACACCAGTCCGCCGACGACGCCGGCGTGGGTCTCGAGGAGGTAGCGCCCGTAGATCGCGGCGTTGTCACTGGAGCCGCGCGCCGCGAACAGCACCCGCCGGCGGTCCGCCGCGAGGTCCCGCAGCCGGTCCCGCAGCGGCAGCAGCGCATCGAGCGTCGCCTGCGCGGCCATCGGCTGCTCGGCCATCTCCCGCAACATCTGGGTGGTCAACATCGGCTCCTGAAGTGCTTGACAAGTGTGGGGCGTACCACTCATGATCCACTGGTACGTACCAGAACGTACCAGTCCGGTCGAGCAGTTGTCGAGAGGTTCTTCGTGGTCAGGATCGTCGCTGACGGGCCCCGTCCCAAGCACGCACAGCTGCGCGATGCGCTGGCGGAGCTGGCCACCTCCGAGCTGGCCCCGGACACCGCGATCCCCTCCGAACGCGAGCTGATGACGACGTACGCCGTGTCCCGGGCGACCGTGCGCAAGGCCATCGACGCGCTCGTCGTCGACGGCCTGCTGCACCGCATCCACGGCCGCGGCACGTTCGTGGCCCGGCCCCGGCTGGAGAGCCGGCTGCACCTGGCCTCCTTCAGCCAGGACATGCGCCGCCGCGGCCTCACCCCCTCCACCCGGCTGCTGAACGTCGAGCTCGATCGTCCTCCGGCCGAGGTCGCCGCGGCGCTCGAGCTCGACGGCGACGCCCAGGCCTGGAAGCTGGACCGGGTCCGGCTCGCCGACGACCAGCCGATCGCGCTGGAGAACGGGTGGTACCCCCGGTCGCTGCTGCCCGGCCTCGACAAGCACGACCTCGGCGGCTCGCTGTACGAGCTCTTCTCCGACGTCTTCGACCTCACCATCGACAGCGCCGAGCAGACGCTGTGGGGCGAGGCCGCGGACGGCACGATCGCGACCCGCCTCGACGCTCCGCCGCACACCCCCCTGCTGGTCTTCCGCCGGGTCTCGAAGGCCGGCGGGAAGCCACTCGAGTACGTCGTGTCCCGCTACCGCGGCGACCGCTACCAGATCCACATGTCACTGGGCCGTGACGACATCGGCCCGAGCTCCGCCACCGAAGGGAACAGCAAGTGAGCACAGCAGACGCGTCCTCGGGCGCGACCACTACGGGGAGCAAGAGGTTCAACCTCGCTCCCGTGCAGAAGTTCGGCCGGAGCCTGATGCTCCCGATCGCGGCCCTGCCGGTTGCGGCCCTCCTGGCCAGGTTCGGGGCCCCGGACATCCTCGGGGCCGACGGTCTCGGATGGGACCGCGTGGCCGCCGTCGTCGGCGCCGCAGGCGGCACCCTGTTCGTGAACCTCGGCTTCCTGTTCGCCGTCGGCGTCGCGATCGGCATGGCCAAGAAGGCCGACGGATCGACCGCCCTCGCCGCGGTCGTTGGCTACCTCGTCTTCAAGGCCGTCACGGACGCGATGTCGCCGTACGTCGTCGACGGTGCCACCGTCGAGCAGGCCAAGCTCGGCACCGGCGGCGTGCAGTACGGCGTCCTCGGCGGCATCGTGATCGGCCTGCTGACGGCCTACCTCTGGCAGAAGTACCACCGGATCAAGCTGCCGCCGTACCTCGCGTTCTTCGGCGGCCGCCGGTTCGTCCCGATCATCACCTCGTTCGCCGCCATCGCCGTGGCGGTCCTGATGAGCCTGGTCTACCCGGCGTTCAACTCGGGCCTGACCAACGTCGGTGAATGGGTGACGAACAACGACGTCACCGGTGGCTTCGTCTACGGCACGCTCAACCGCCTGCTGATCCCGCTCGGCCTCCACCACATCCTGAACTCCGGCCCGTGGTTCGTGTTCGGCTCCTACGAAGGAGCCGGCAGGAGTCGTGCACGGCGACATCCCGCGCTTCCTGGCCGGAGACCCGACCGCGGGTGCGTTCATGACCGGCTTCTTCCCGATCATGATGTTCGCGCTGCCGGCCGCCGCGCTGGCGATCTGGCACGAGTCCAAGCTGAAGCACCGGAAGGCCGTCGGCGGCATCATGCTCTCCGCCGCCCTGACCTCGTTCCTCACCGGTGTCACCGAGCCGCTGGAGTTCGCGTTCATGTTCGTGGCCTGGCCGCTCTACGTCATCCACGCGGTGCTCACCGGCACGTCGCTGGCCCTGGTCAACTGGCTCGGGATCAAGGACGGGTTCGGTTTCTCGGCGGGCCTGTTCGACTTCGCGCTCAACTGGAACATCGCCACCGATCCGTGGTTGCTGATCCCGATCGGGCTCGGGTACGCCGTCGTCTACTACTTCCTGTTCCGGTTCGTGATCCGCAAGTGGAACCTGCGGACGCCGGGCCGTGAGGACGACGACGCAGAGCTCGGCATCGAGGCCGACACGAGCGCCTGAGCATGCTCATCTCTGCTGGTCGGGTGGTCACCCCGGCGCGAGTCTTCGCGCCGGGGTGGCTCCTGGTCGACGGCGACCGGATCGCCGAGGTCGGCCCGGGCGACCCGCCGCGCGAGCCGAACGTCGCCCTGCCCGACGCGATCGTCGTACCGGGCTTCGTGGACATCCACGCTCACGGCGGTGGCGGGGCGTCGTTCGACGGTGGGTCGGCCGACCAGGCCGCTGCTGTCGCGCGCGCCCACCTCGCCCACGGCACGACGTCGATGACGGCCAGCCTGGTCACCGACAGCGTCGACGCGCTCGCCGACTCGGTGCGTGACCTCGCGGACGTGGTCGACGACGGGATCCTCACCGGCATCCACCTCGAAGGCCCGTGGTTGAGCCCGAAACACGCCGGCGCACACGACCCCGCCCTGCTCGTCGACCCGAAGCCGGAGCACGTCGACGCGCTGCTCGAGGCCGGCCGGGGGCACGTCCGGATGGTCACGATCGCGCCCGAGCTGCCCGGCGGCCTGGACGCCGTACGTCGGCTCAACGCCGCCGGCGTCGTGGCGGCGATCGGCCACACGGACGCGACGTACGACGTCGCCGTCGCGGCCCTGGACGCCGGGGCCTCGGTCGGCACGCACCTGTTCAATGCCATGCGCGGACTGCACCACCGCGAACCTGGCCCGGTCGCCGCGCTGCTGGAGCACCCCGACGCGTACGTCGAGCTGATCGCCGACGGCGTGCACGTCCACCCGGCAGCCCTGCGGCTCGCGGCGCTGGCCAAGCCACACCTGACCGTGCTCGTGACGGACGCGATGGCCGCCGCGGCTGCCGCCGACGGCGACTACCGGCTCGGCCGGCTCACCGTGACCGTGCGCGACGGCGTGGCGCGGCTGGCCGAGGGCGGCGCCATCGCCGGCTCGACGCTGACCATGGCCGCCGCGGTGCGCTACGCCGTCGCAGGTGGTCGGCCTGCCGATCGAGGACGCCGTCCGCGCCGCCACCGCCTCACCGGCCGCGCTGCTCCGCCTCGACCGGGTCGGTGCGCTGCTCCCCGGCTACCTGGCCGATGTGGTCGTGCTGGACGCCGACCTCGACGTCCAGCGGGTCCTGCACCGCGGGCAGTGGGTCACCTCCGCCGGCTGAGCGGGCGACACGCCCGGTCCGATGACTTCCTGACGCCCGCCCGGTCACGCCTCACATGACGACGAGGATGGTGGCGGTCGAAGGGGCCGAGCTGTGCGTGGAGACGTTCGGTGACCCCGGCGACCCGACGGTGCTGCTGATCAACGGCGGCGGGCAGTCCATGGACTGGTGGGAGACCGGCTTCTGCCGGCTGCTCGCGGACGCCGGCCGGCACGTGGTCCGCTACGACCACCGCGACGTCGGCCGGTCGACCGGCTCGCCGCGCGGGGAGCCGACGTACACCGGCACGGACCTGACCACGGACCCGCTGCGGATCCTCGACGCGCTGGACATCGCCCGCGCGCACGTGGCCGGGATGTCCATGGGCGGCGGCATCGCGCAGTCCCTCGCGATCCACCACGGAGACCGGCTCGCCTCGCTGACCCTGGTCGCCACGAGCCGGATGGGCGACGACCTGCCCGGCCCGGCACCGGCCGTGGTCGAGTCGTTCGTGGACCCGGTGCCCGATCCGGACTGGAACGACCGGGCCCAGCAGATCGACTACCGCGTCGCCATCGAACGCCCGTACGTCGGCTCGCTCGGCCTCGACGAGCAGCGGGTACGCCGGTTGGCCACCGAGGAGGTCGACCGTGCGGGCGGCCTGGGCGCCGGACTCACCAACCACTTCATCGCCGCGCAGGACGACGACGAGGACCTGCGGTCGGGGATCCCCCGGATCGGCGTACCGACGCTCGTCCTGCACGGCACCGACGACCCGATGTTCCCGCTGCCCCACGGCGAGGCGCTCGCGCGCGAGATCCCGGGCGCGGTGCTCGTGCCGGTGCCGGGCATGGGCCACGAGATCCCGCCCCCGCCGACCTGGGACCTGGTCGTTCCCCGGCTCGTCGACCACACCCGGTGAGGGATCGCCCGCTAGGGTCGGGGCCGTGGGGGTCATCGACACCGCTGGCTTGACCAAGCGGTACCCACGCGTCACCGCACTCGACAGTCTCGACGTGTCGGTCGGCGAGGGGGTTACGGGGTTGGTCGGCGCGAACGGCGCCGGCAAGTCGACGCTGATCAAAATCCTGCTCGGACTGGTGCCGGCCACGAGCGGCACGGCCAGCGTGCTCGGCCACGACGTGGCCACCGACGGCTCGAAGATCCGCTCGCTCGTCGGCTACATGCCCGAGCACGACTGCCTGCCCGCCGACGTGTCAGCGAGCGACCTGGTCGTGCACATGGGCCAGATGTCGGGGCTGCCGTACCCGTCGGCCCGCGAGCGGGCGTCCGACGTACTGCGCCACGTCGGGCTGGCCGAGGAGCGGTACCGGCCGATGGGCGGCTACTCCACCGGCATGAAGCAGCGAGCCAAGCTCGCCCAGGCCCTGGTGCACGACCCGCGACTGGTGCTCCTCGACGAGCCGACCAACGGGCTCGACCCGTCGTCGCGCGACGACATGCTCGCGCTGGTGCGGCGGATCGGCACCGAGTTCGGCATCGCGGTCCTGGTCACCTCCCACCTGCTCGGCGAGCTCGAGCGGATCAGTGACCACGTGGTCGTCCTCGACAGCGGGCGGCTGCTGCAGTCCTCGGCCACCCAGGACTTCATGCACACCACCGGCAACCTGCTGGTCGAGGTGCAGGGCCCCACCGATGCCGACCGGATGCTCGGCCAGGCCCTGATCGAGCGCGGCCTGCGCGCCTGGCCGTCCGGGGAGATGGTCGAGGTGGAGGTGCAGGACGCCACCACCCACGACGTGGTCCGCGACGTCGTCGTCGACCTCGGCCTCGGGCTGGTGCGGATGCAGGAGCGGCACCACCGCATCGAGGACGTCTTCCGCGAGGGAGGTGCCGGCAGTGTCCAACCCACCTGAGGCCCCCACTCCCACCGGTGTCATCCACGACATCGGCTACCGGCCGTACGCCGGCCCTCGGCTGGGCGAGCGCGAGGTGGCGTGGGCGTTCTTCGTCACCGGGCTGCGCAACTGCTTCGGTCTCGGCCGGTCGGCCAGGTCGAAGATCCTGCCGATGACGCTGCTGGGCATGATGCTCCTGCCGGCGCTGATCCTGGTCGGCGTGCTGGTGCAGGCCAAGGACCTGCTCGGGCTCGACGAGCAGATCGTGCCGTACTCCGTCTACCCGCTGACCACCCAGCTGCTGATCTCGGTGTTCGTCGCCGCGCAGACGCCCGCGCTGATCTCGCGCGACCTCCGGTTCCGCACGATCACGCTCTACCTCGCGCGGCCGTCCAGCCGGACGTCGTACGTGCTGGTCCGGATGGCCTCGCTCATCACCGCCACCTTCCTCCTGATCGCCGCGCCGATGCTGCTCATGTACGTCGGCGGGCTGCTGGCCGACCTGCCGGTCGGCCCGGAGACGCAGGACTTCCTCGGCGCGCTCGTCGGCGCCGTACTCCTGTCTGCCTGCCTGGCCGGGCTGGCCGCGGTCGTCTCGGCGCTGACCGTCCGGCGTGGGCTGGCCGTCGCGGCGGTGATCGTGGTGCTGCTCGTCTCCTACACCGTGGTCGCCACCATTCAGGGGATCTCGCTCGAGACCGGCAACGAGACCGTGGGCGAGGTGGCCGGTGTGTTCTCGCCGTACACGCTGTTCAACGGCCTCATGGTCTTCGTCTTCGACGCCCAGGAGGGCACGCCGACGCCGCCGTCCAGTGACGCGATGGGCGTGTTCTACCTCGCCGCCGCGGCGGTCACGATCCTCGGCACCATCGGGCTGATGCTGCTGCGCTACCGCAGGGTCCAGGGGTGAGCGGGGGATGAGCACAGCATGAGCACGCTCCAGCTCGACCACGTCAGCCGTTGGTTCCGCAACGTCGTCGCCGTCAACGACGTCACGATGACCATCGGCCCCGGCGTCACCGGCCTGCTCGGCCCCAACGGCGCCGGCAAGTCCACGTTGATCGCGATGATGTCGGGCTTCCTCGCGCCGTCGACGGGCACGGTCACCCTCGACGGCGAACCCCTGTGGCGCAACGAGCAGGTCTACCGCAAGATCGGCCTGGTCCCCGAGCGCGAGGCGCTGTTCGAGTACCTCACCGGCCGCCAGTTCGTGGTCGCCAACGCGGAGCTGCACGGGCTCGCCGACGCCGGCGCGGCCGCCCAGACGGCGATCGCGCTGGTGGAGATGACCGACGCGCAGGACCGGTCGATCTCGACGTACTCCAAGGGCATGCGGCAGCGGATCAAGATGGCGTCGTCGCTGGTGCACCAGCCGTCGGTGCTGCTGCTCGACGAGCCGTTCAACGGCATGGACCCCCGCCAGCGGATCCACCTGATGGACCTCCTGCGCACGATGGGTACCGAGGGCCGCACGGTGCTGTTCAGCTCGCACATCCTCGAGGAGGTCGAGCAGGTCGCCCGGCAGATCGAGGTCGTGGTGTCGGGGCGGCACGCCGCCTCGGGCGACTTCGGCGCGATCCGGCGGCTGATGACCGACCGGCCGAACCGGTTCGTGCTGCGCACCGGCGACGACCGGCTGCTGGCGTCCCTGCTGCTGCGCGACCCGTCGGTGCGCGGGGCCCGGCTGCGTTCTGAGGGTGGCATCGAGCTGGAGGCCTCCGACTTCGGCCGGTTCAGCGAGATCCTGCCGCGCGTGGCCCGCGAGCACGACATACGCCTGCTCGAGGTGACGCCCACCGACGAGTCGCTCGAGTCGGTCTTCTCCTACCTGGTGTCGGGATGAGCGCCCCATGAACGCGACCATCATCCGCCTCGGCCTGCGCAGCGTCTTCGGGCGCCGGCGCGGGATCCTGCTGTTCATCCTGCCGTTGGTGCTGATCGGCCTCGCCGTGCTCGTGCGGGTGCTCGTCGGCGCCGACCAGGACTCCGCCGAGGACACCCTCAACGCCCTCGGCCTCGCGGTGATCGTCCCGCTCATCGCACTGCTCGCGACCACCGGCCTGCTGGCGCCGGAGATCGACGACGGGTCGATCTCCTACCTGTTGGCCAAGCCGATCTCCCGGCACTCCATCGTGGCCAGCAAGCTGGCCGTCGCGGCCGGCTGCGTCCTCGTCTTCGCCGTGCTCCCGATGCTGGTCGCCGGGCTGGTCCTGCTCATGGACACACCGGAGCTGGCGCTCGGCTTCGCCGTCGGGTCGCTCGTGGGCGGGGTGGCGTACTGCGCGCTGTTCGCGTGGCTGTCGGTGATGACCAAGCACGCGGTGGTGATCGGCCTGATCTACCTGCTGATCTGGGAGGGCCTCCTCGGCGGGCTGCTCGACGGCGTGCGCTGGCTGAGCATCACCCGGTGGGCACGCGCGATCACCGAGTCGGTCGCCGACATCACCGGGCTGGTCGGCCAGCTCGGCACGACGTACGCCGTCATCGCCAGCGCGGTCGTGATCGTGCTCGGCACCTGGTACACCGGCCAGCGGCTGCGCGCGTTCAACCTGACCGGCGACGAGTAGCTGTCGGTCGGGATAGTCCGAGACGTTTGGGTTGTCGTCGGGCCGGAATGACAACCGAAACGTCTCGGACTATCCCGAAAATCAGTTGTGAGTGAGTGCTCACTCACTTATCATCGACCGGGTGAGCCCACGAGCCAGGCCGATGCCGCCCGAGGAGCGCCGCCGCGCCATCCTCCAGGCCGTCGTCCCCCTCCTCGCCGAGCACGGGCGTGACGTCAGCACCCGCCTGATCGCCGAGGCGGCGGGCGTCGCGGAGGGGACGATCTTCCGGGTCTTCCCCGACAAGGCCGCGCTGTTCATGGCCGCGGCCGAGGAGGCGATCAACCCCGCCGACGCCGACCAGCAGTGGGAGTTCCTGCTGAAGGGCGAGGAGGACCTGCGGGCCAAGGTCCGGATCGCCGCGGGGCGGGTGATCAGCCGGATGCACCTGGTGATGTCGGTGATGTTCGCCGTCCGCGGCCAGCTCATCGCGCACGGCAAGGCCGACCACGGCAAGCCCGACCAGAAGGATCCCGGCCCACCCGCGTTCCTGCGCGACGCGCACACCGCGCTGCACCGCCAGCTGACCGAGCTGTTCGAGCCGCACGCCGACGAGCTCGCCGTACCTCCCGAGACCGCGGCCCTCGCGCTGCGCAGCCTGATCTTCGGGTCGGCCCGCGCCGAGTTCGGCATGGGCCCCTCGCTCACCCCCGACCAGATCGCCGACCTGCTGCTCGACGGCACACTGAAGAAGGGAAAGGCCTGATGCTCCTCCGGCTGATCCGCACCTACCTCGCGCCGTACCGGCGCTGGCTGACGGTGGTCGCCTGCCTGCAGTTCGCGGCGACCGTGGCCATGTTGTTCCTGCCCAGCCTCAACGCCGACATCATCGACAACGGCGTGGCCAAGGGCGACACCGGCTACATCGTCCGCATCGGCGGCATCATGCTGCTGGTCTCGGTCGTCCAGATCGCCTGCTCGATCGTGGCCGTCTGGTTCGGCTCGCGTACGGCGATGGCCGCCGGGCGCGACCTGCGCACCGACCTCTTCCAGCGCGTCGGGTCGTTCTCCGGGAGAGAGATGGCGCGCTTCGGTGCCCCGTCGCTGATCACCCGCGGCACCAACGACGTGCAGCAGGTCCAGATGCTCGTGCAGATGACCACCACGATGGGCGCGACGGTCCCGATCATGATGGTCGGCGGCATCCTGATGGCGATGCGCGAGGACCTCGGGCTCTCGTGGCTGCTGGCCGTCGTCGTGCCCGCCCTGCTCATCTCGGTCGGCATCATCGTCACCCGGATGGTCCCGAACTTCCGCCTCGTCCAGGAACGGATCGACGCGGTCAACCGGGTGCTGCGCGAGCAGATCACCGGCATCCGGGTGGTGCGCGCGTTCGTGCGCGAGCCGCTCGAGACCGACCGGTTCCGGCACACCAACGACGAGCTCACCGACGTGTCGGTGCGGGCCGGCCGCTGGCTGGCGGCGATGTTCCCGGTCGTGATGCTGGTGGTGAACCTCTCCAGCGTGGCCGTGCTGTGGTTCGGCGGTCACCGGGTCGACAGCGGGGCCATGCAGATCGGCTCGCTGACCGCGTTCATCTCCTACCTGATGCAGATCCTGATGTCGGTGATGATGGGCACCTTCGTGATGATGATGGTGCCGCGGTCGTCGGTGTGCGCCGACCGGATCACCGAGGTGCTCGACACCGAGTCGACGGTGGTCCCGCCCTCCGCGCCGGTCTCCGACCTCGACCTGCACGGTCACCTCGACCTCGACGGTGTCGGCTTCACCTACCCGGGCGCCGACCAGCCGGTGCTGAGCGACGTCAGCTTCTCCGCGCGGCCCGGCCAGACGGTCGCGGTCATCGGCTCGACCGGCGCCGGCAAGACCACGCTGGTCAACCTGCTCCCGCGGCTCTTCGACGCGACCGCGGGCAGCGTCGTCGTCGACGGCATCGACGTACGCCGGATCGAGCAGGAGCTGCTCTGGTCGCGGTTCGGGCTGGTGCCGCAGAAGGCCTTCCTGTTCACGGGGACCATCGCCGACAACCTGCGGCACGGCAAGCCGGACGCCACCGAGGAGGAGATGTGGGTCGCGCTGGAGATCGCGCAGGCGCGTGACTTCGTCGAGGCCATGCCCGACCGGCTGGAGAGCCGGATCGCCCAGGGCGGCGGCAACGTGAGCGGCGGCCAGCGGCAACGGCTCGCCATCGCCCGGGCGGTGATCCGCAAGCCGGAGTTCTACGTCTTCGACGACTCGTTCTCGGCGCTCGACCTGACCACGGACGCCCGGCTCCGGGCAGCGCTCAAGCCGGTCACCCGTGACGCGACGGTGCTGATCGTCGCCCAGCGGGTGTCGACCATCCGCGACGCCGACCTGATCGTCGTGCTCGAGGACGGCCGCGTCGTCGGGCGGGGCACGCACGACGAGCTGCTCGCCGACAACCCGACGTACCAGGAGATCGTCGAGTCCCAGCTCAGCGCGGAGGAGGCCGCATGAGCGAGCGCACCAGCACCCGGATGAAGGAGACCGAGCGGATCGTCGCCGGTCCCGGACCCGGCCGCGGACCGATGGGCGGCGGCCAGGTCGGCCAGAAGGCGATGACGTTCGGCCCGTCGGCCAAGCGGCTGATCGGCCGGATGGCACCCGAGCGCACGCGCGCGATCGCCGTCATCCTGCTCGCCGTCGCCAGCACCACGCTGATGGCGCTCGGCCCGCGGATCCTCGGCCACGCCACCGACCTGATCTTCGCCGGACTCTTCGGCCGCAACCTGCCCCACGGCGTGAGCCAGGAGCAGGCGATCGAGGGCCTGCGCGCCAGCGGCGAGAACCAGCTCGCCGACATGCTCGGCGGGATGGACGTCGTGCCCGGCGAGGGCGTCGACTTCACCGCCCTCGCGCACGTGCTGATGATCGTGGTCGCGATCTACGCCGCGGCCTCGCTCCTGGCCTGGCTCCAGGGCTACCTGCTCAACGACGTCGTCCAGAACACCGTGCGCCGGATGCGCGGCGACGTCGAGGACAAGGTCAACGCCCTGCCCCTGGAGTACTTCGACCAGCAGCCGCGCGGCGAGCTGCTCAGCCGGGTCACCAACGACATCGACAACGTCAGCCAGACCCTGCAGCAGACGATGAGCCAGCTGCTCACCTCGCTGCTCACGGTGGTCACCGTGCTGGCGGCGATGTTCTGGATCTCGCCGCTGCTGGCGCTGCTCGCGCTCATCTCGGTGCCGGTGTCGATGTTCGTGACCGCCAAGATCATGAAGCACTCGCAGGGCCAGTTCATCGCCCAGTGGCGGACCACCGGCCGGCTCAACGCCCACATCGAGGAGACGTTCTCGGGCCACGACCTGGTCAAGGTCTTCGGTCGGCAGGAGGCGATGGAGCGGACCTTCGCGGAGGAGAACGACAAGCTGTACGACGCGTCGTTCCGGGCGCAGTTCGTCTCCGGGCTGATCATGCCGACGATGATGTTCATCGGGAACCTCAACTACGTCGTGATCGCCGTCGTGGGCGGCCTGCGCGTCGCCAGCGGCACGCTGACCCTCGGTGAGGTGCAGGCGTTCATCCAGTACACCCGGCAGTTCACCCAGCCGCTGACCACCGTCGCCTCGATGATGAACCTCCTGCAGTCGGGCGTCGCGTCGGCCGAGCGGGTCTTCGAGCTGCTCGACGCCGACGAGCAGCGCCCGGACGGCGCCGTACCTCCGGCGCCCGCGCACGCGCGGCACGGCGAGGTCGTCTTCGACCACGTGTCGTTCTCCTACGACCCGGAGTCGCCGCTGATCGAGGACCTCTCGCTCGTCGCGCGTCCCGGCCGGACGGTCGCGATCGTCGGGCCGACGGGCGCCGGGAAGACCACGCTGGTCAACCTGGTGATGCGGTTCTACGAGCTCGACGGCGGCCGGATCACCCTCGACGGCGTCGACATCGCGCAGATGTCGCGCGCCGACCTGCGCACGCAGACCGGCATGGTCCTGCAGGACACCTGGCTGTTCGAGGGCACGATCGCCGAGAACATCGCCTACGGACGGCCGGGCGCGAGCCGGGAGGAGATCGTCGCGGCGGCGCGGGCGACGTTCGTGGACCGGTTCGTGCACTCGCTGCCCGACGGCTACGAGACGCGCATCGACGAGGAGGGCAGCAACCTCAGCGCCGGCGAGCGGCAGCTGGTGACGATCGCCCGCGCGTTCCTCTCCGACCCGGCCCTGCTGATCCTCGACGAGGCGACCAGCTCGGTCGACACGCGCACCGAGCTGCTGCTGCAGCAGGCGATGACCGCCGTACGCAGCGACCGGACGTCGTTCGTGATCGCGCACCGGCTCTCCACCATCCGCGACGCCGACCTGATCCTGGTGATGGAGCACGGCCGGATCGTCGAGCAGGGCAACCACGAGGAGCTGCTCGCCGCCGACGGTGCGTACGCCGCGCTCTACCGCTCGCAGTTCGCGGCGCCGCTGGCCGACGAGGACGAGGCGGTGGGCAGCCCGGCCGGCTGAGGTGTATCAACCGGCCCGGAGGCGCCTCCTGACCCCCATGCGCAACACGGATCTGATCCTCGACGGCGGCACCGACCTGACCGACCTCGTCGGCCTCGCCGGCGCGGTCGCAGGACTGGCGGAGGAGTACTCATTCCACCGCGTGGCCGGCACCGGTGCCGGCGCCGTCGTGGCCGCGCTCGTCACGGCCGGGCTGACCGCCCGGCTCGAGCGGCTGGTCCTCGACGACTCGGGGGCACCGAGCAAGGCGCTGCACACCTGGCTGTCCGCCAAGGCCGGTGTCCCGGCCCGCCTGCCGGACGACCTGTTCGACGGGTCGGCGCTCCGGGTCCGGCGAACCGTTCCACTGACGCCCGGCGTCGCACACGCACCGGTCCTCATCGAGGCGCCCGAGGTGCTGACCCGGACCGTGTACGTCGACATCCCCGCCGCCCACGCCCACGACCGTGGCCTGCTCTTCGACGACGGCCTGCGCGCCGCGGCGTACTTCCTGTGCGACCGGGAGAACGACCCGGCCCGCCGATAGTCCGCCACGAAAATCATGGCCCGGACGGTGAATCGGATGCGTTTCGTGGCGGACTATCTCAGTCCACCCCGGCGATCAGCTCCCGCAGCGCGGCCACGTGGAGCCGCAGGGCCTTGCGGCCGCGGGCGGTGAGCCCGATCCACGTCGTACGCCGACCGTCGTGCACGCCCTTGCGGCTCTTGACGTAGCCGGCGCTGGCGAGCGCCGACACGTGCTTGGACAGCACCGAGTCGCTGACCTCGAGGCTGTCGCGCAGCGTGGCGAACTCCGCCTCGGTGACGGCGGTGAGCATGGTCATCAGCCGCAGCCGCGCCGGCGGATGCAGGACGGTGTCGAGGTCGGGGCTCACGCGGAGGCCAGCAGCAGCCCGAGACCGATCGCGGCCAGCAGCACCAGGATCGCCAGCATCAGGGCGGACTCCGCGCGGGCGTTGCCGGCCGGGTCCTCGCGGTAGCGGCGCCACCAGCGACGGCCGGCGAGGGCATAGGCGGCTCCGCCGCCGACCGCGCACAGCACCGCCAGCCACCAGAGGTCGGCGAACGCCGCGGCGACAGAGGAGGCCAGCCCGGCGGCGTACCCCAGGGAGGCGGCGGCCGCCGTGCCGAGCACCGCCCGGCTCACGAAGCCGCTCACCCACACGCCGTTCTGCTTGCCGGAACCGCTGCACCTGCGCGCCGGCAACCATGCCGAACACGAGCGCGCCCGCGAGGATCAGGATCGGCGACCAGGGCTGGTCGAGCGTCAGACCGATGGCGGTGGTGGCGATCTGGAACGCGACGGCTCCGCCGATCCACGCGTGGTAGTGCCGCGGCAGGGTCATGTCATCGACGAGGTGCGACCGGGACCGCTCGGCGTCGTCGAGGACGGCAGCCAGCTCCTCGGGGCTCGGGCTCCCGCTCGTGCTTTCCATGTTGGAAAGTATCCTCGGAACTTTCCACTTTGGCAAGTACGCTGGCCCGATGGAGCTGACGGAGGAGTTCGAGTGGCGAGGGCGGCTGGTCCGCTGGGGTCGTGCCGGAGACGGTCCGCCCGTGGTGTTCTGCCACGGCACACCCTGGTCGTCGTGGCTGTGGCAGCCGTACGCCGAGGCGCTGGCGAGCGAGTTCACGGTGCATCTCTGGGACATGCCGGGCTACGGCCGGTCCTCGAAGGACCCCGACCACCGGGTCTCGCTCGACGTACAGGCCGAGCTCCTCGCCGACCTGCTCGACCACTGGGGCCTGGACCGGCCACACGTCATTGCGCACGACTACGGCGGAGCGGTCTCGCTGCGGGCGCACCTGCTGCACGAGCGGGCGTACGCCTCGCTCGCCCTGGTCGACGTCGTCGCGCTGGCGCCGTGGGGGTCCGACTACTTCCGGCTGGTCAAGGAGCACGCCGACGTGTTCGCCGCCGTACCTCCCGCCGTGCACGAGGGCGCCCTCCGCGCGTACGTCGCCGGCGCAAGCCACCGCGGCCTGCGGCCCGACGACCTGGACCGGCTCGCGGCGCCGTGGCTGGATGCCGATGGGCAGCCGGCGTTCTACCGACAGGTCGCCCAGGCCGACGAGGCGTACACCGACGAGGTCGAGCCGAGGTACGGCGAGATCGACCTGCCGGTGCTCGTGGTCTGGGGCACCGACGACTCCTGGATCCCGGTCGACCGCGCCCACCGTCTCGTCGGCATGATCCCCGGCGCCGAGCTGCGCCTCATCGAGGACGCGGGGCACCTGATCCAGCTCGACCAGCCGGTGGCGCTGGCCACCACGCTGACCAGCTGGCTGCGCGACCGGGTCAGGTAGCCGACCGGTAGCCGAGCAGCAGCGTCCCGCCCGGCGTGTGCTCGACGTCGACCAGGTCGAGCGCGCGCTTGGCGTCGTCGTCCCCGAACAGCCGCTCCCCGCTCCCGGCGACCGTGCTGGACACGACCAGGCGGTACTCGTCGATCACGCCCGCGGCGCCGAGGGACCTGGCCAGGCGGATGCTGCCGTGGATGCCGATGTCGCCGCCGTCGCCCTCCTTGAGGGCGCGGACGTGGTCGACGGCCGAGCCGTCGACCACCACCGTGTTGGCCCAGTCCTTGTCGAGCGGGCGCGAGGTGAACACGTGCTTCTCGGTGCCGTTGATGAACGAGTGGAACGGCTCGGGGCCGTCGCCCGGCCAGAAGTCCACCCAGTAGTCGTAGGTGCCGCGGCCCAGCAGGATCGTGTCCTGGCTGCCGATCACTCGCGCCAGGTTGTCGAAGATCGGCTGGTCGAAGTCGGTCATCCAGTCGCCCGGCTCCTCGGCGACGCCGTCGAGCGAGAGCAGCATGTAGAGCACGACCTTGCGCATGACTCAGCCTCCACCATCGGGTCTCACCGGTGCTGACCGGGCGCGGACCCGGAACTCATCGGTCAGCCCTGGCGGTCCGGGCCGGCGCGACCTGGCGTGATGCGCAGCAGGACCCGTCGCTCGCGCTCCATGTCGGCCCGGTAGGCGTCCCAGTCGTCGTGCTCCCCCGCAGCACGCCGGTAGTAGTCGACCAGCGGCTCCATGGCGTCGGGCAGCGCGAGCACCTCCGCCTCGCCCTCGACGTAGTACCAGGTGCCGAAGAACTTCTCGCCGAGCAGGCACAGCTGGACCCAGGGGTCGCGGCGCACGTTGCGGGTCTTGTACGCCGTCTCGCGGCTGCTCACCACGAACCGTCCCTCGTCGTCGACCGCCACCAGCACCGGCGACTGCTGGATGCCGGTCTTCGTGCGGGTCGCGAGGACCGCGTGGTGGTGTCGGCGGGCGAACTCGCGGGCGCGGTCGATGTCCATGCCACCCAGTGTTCAGGCGAGTGTTCCGGCAGCGGTCAGTCGCCCGGACTCCCCAGCCCCGCTTCGCGCGCCCGCAGGATCGCTGTCGCCCGGTCGGCGACCTGGAGCTTGGTGAAGATCGAGGAGAGGTGGTTGGCCACGGTCTTCGGTGGAGAGCCCGAGCCGGTCGGCGATCGCCGGGTTCGGCAGGGCTGTGGCCAACAGGTCGAGGATCTCCCGCTCCCGGCTGGTCAGCTCCGGGAACGGGTCGGCCACCGGCGGAGGTGACGCGAAGTAGCGCAGCACCCGGTGAGCGACTCCCGGCGAGAAGATCGCCTCGCCGGCAGCGACCGCGCGGATGGCGCGGTGGATCTCGTCCTGCTCGGCGCCCTTGACGACGTAGCCGCGCGCGCCCGCCCGCATGGCGGCGAACAGCGAGTCCTCGTCGTCGAACATGGTGAGCACCAGCACGGCCACGTCGGGCGCGACCCGGCTGATCTCGCGGATCGCGGCCAGTCCGTCCATCTCCGGCATCTGCAGGTCGAGAACGGCGACGTCGGGTCGTTGCACGCACGACTTCCTTCACGGCGGCGCGGCCGTCCGCCGCCACCCCCACGACGTCGACGTCGGGCAACGACGCCGAGGAGCGCACTCAACCCGGCGCGGACGACCGGGTGGTCGTCCGCGAGCACCACCCGAAGCCCACTCATCCGACCGCCAGGGGAAGCAGGCCCGCACCTGGCCGCCGGTCGCGGACGGCCCGGCGTGGAACGCGCCGCCGAGCTCGGCCACGCGCTCCTGCATCGACTGCAGGCCGGTGCCGGGCGACCACGGAGCCGAGTCGGGTCCGTCGTCACAGACCGACACCTCGAGGTCCTCGTCGTAGCGGAGCGTCACGACCGCCGATCCCGCGCGCGAGTGGCGCGCGATGTTGGTGAGTGCCTCGGTCGCCACCCGGTACGCCGCCACCTCGACCGCCGCGGGCAGGGTCGGCACCTCGGGCGGTACGTCGAGGCGCACCTGGACGGCCGCGCCGTCCTCGCGACGGCTCAGCTGCTCGGCCGCTGGCGCAGGGCGTCGACCAGGCCGAGGTCGTCGAGCACCGGCGGGCGCAGGTCCTCGACGACGCGGCGAACGTCGGCCAGCGCGTCCCGCGCGTCGCCGCGCAGCGCCTGGAGCAGCTCACCCGTGCGGACCGGGTCGTCGACGAGGTTCGCCGCGGCGTCGGCCGTCAGTGCGATGCCGGTCAGGGCGGGACCAAGGCCGTCGTGCAGGTCGCGGCGCAGCCGCCGGCGCTCCTCCTCCCGCGCCCCGACCAGCCGCTCACGGGAGGCCTGGAGCTCGGCCGAGACCACGGTGGCGTGCAGGGCCACCGCCAGCGGCGCCGCCAGGAGGCCGAGCACCCGCTGGTCAGCGGCAGCGAGCCGACGTTCACCCTCCCGCAGGCCCACCTCGAGCACGCCCATCGGTTCGCCGCCGTAGGTCAGCGGCAGCTCGGCCACTCGCTCCGGGCGGTGGCCGCTGGTGGCCAGCACTTCCGTGCCGCGGCTCAGGGAGACCCACGGGATCCGCAGGCTGTCCCTGATCGAGACGGCCAGGCCGCGCAGCCCGGCCTCCTCCAGAGCAAGCTGTTCGCCGAGCTCCGACACGACGCGCGTCGGGTCCGAGCGGTCGCCGTACATCGCCCGGTCGACCAGCCGCTGCAGCCGCGGCAGCAGCGGCGCGGCCAGCAGCACCAGCACCACCGTTGCGAGTGCCGACCGGCTCAGGTACGTGGAGACCACCCGGTCGAGCACCGCGACCAGGCCGCCGTACGCCACGACGACCAGCAGCGACAACAGCAGCCAGGCGAGCGCCCGCGACACCACCAGCCGGATGTCGAGCAGGCCGTGCCGGACCACCGCCACGGTGATCGCGATCGGGATCAACGGAACGGCGAACAGCACCACGACCGGTGTGCCGGTCACCTGGCCCCAGGCCCAGAACACCGGGAGGACCACGGCCATCGCGAGCACCAGCCACAGCAGCTGCCGACGGGCGGTCTCGGTACCCCGCCGGTAGCGGATCGCCAGCGACACGAAGGCCAGCAGGTACGCCGCCAGACGCACAGCTCGGCGACCGTCCAGAGGGCGTCCAGCCGGTCGTAGCCGGCGATGGTGAGGTAGCCGTTCGGGTCGCCCTCGCTCACCGGCTCGGGTGCGGCGCCCATCTCCAGCACGAACAGCGGGCCGGTCACGGCAACGGCGCCGACCACCCAGCGCCAGGCCGGGCTCACCGGTCGCCCGTCGGGAAACAGGAGCAGTGCCAGCGGGATGCACAGCCCGATCGCCCACGGCCAGCTGTAGACGAACACCGTGATCGCCAGCCGCTGCACGGCGATCGGTGCGTCGCCCTGCTTCACGAGCTCCCCGAGCGGCGAGGTCGCCGCGGCGACTGCCTGGAGAAGGCCACCGACCAGGAACAGCCAGCCGATCGCGTTCTCCGGGCCGGTGCCAGGCGAGCAGCGCTCCGCAGCCACCGAACGCCAGGCCCATGACCGCGTTGGTCAGCACGAACGCGTCGAGCGCATCCGCCCAGGACCAGCCCAGGGACACGCTGCAGCCGACGGCGGTGAGCACCGCGAGTCCGACCAGGACCCCGAGCGACACGGCCAGCCACCGCAGCCGCGTGCGCGTGGAGGGCGACTCGGGCGGGGCGCCCAGCGAAGACATGTCGACAGTCTGCTCCGCGCATGCTCCCGGCGTCACGGGACAACGTCCCGGTCCATCCGGGCGATCTCCCGACCGGCTCGGAAGGTTGCCCCATGTGGTCGGGCTGGTCCGCGACCGAGCCTTGAGGTCCGGTCAGATCGGCCGGTCACGTCGGATCCCTGGAGGTCCTCATGTCCACTCCCTTTCGCGCGGGCCTGCTCGTGCTGGCCGTCCTGTCCCTGGCCGACCTGGCCGCACCACTGATGACCGACGGCGAGAGTCCGCCGATGGAGATCGCGTTGATCGGCTCGGCCCTCGGCGCGATCAGCCTCGTGCTTGCCGCGCTCGCCTGGCGCGGGCGGACAGGAGCCGCGCTCGGTCTGGTCGGCGTACGCGCCTTCTCGGCACTGACGGCCGTGCCGGCGTTCTTCGTCAGCGGGGTCCCGGCGGTGCCGATGGTGCTCGCCGGTACGGCGATCACGCTCACGGTGGTCGGCTCGGTGCTCGTGCTCGTCGGCCTGCGCCGCCCCGTCCTGGTCGGTGCATGATGACCGCGACGACGGCCGACACCACCCCGGTGGCAGCGACGGGCCGCACGAGCGGGATGCGACGGATCGGCTGCGCGTTGGCCATGCTGCTCGCCCCGTGGGGTTTCGTCGTGGCGAACATGGCCTACCTGCTGGCCATCCGCGACGGCGGCAACGAGGACACCGGCGCCGACACACTGGCCCTCTACGCGGCCCACCCCGGTCTGGTGCACGCCGCCGTCACCGGCGGCATGCTCGCCTGCCTGCTCATCGTGCCGGCCGTGCTGGGGGTGTTCCGGCTGGCGCCGACCAGCCGGCTGACGCTGGTCGGCGGCTCCCTGATGATCGCGGGCTACATCTGCTACTTCGGCGTCCTGAACTCCAGCATCGGCACACTCGCCCTGGCGCTCACCGACGGGCCGGCCGACGCGATGGCCCAGGTCGTCGAGGACACCCAGGCAGACGCGTGGGGGATCTGGGTGTTCCTGCTGTTCGCGATCGGCAACCTGATCGGCACGCTGCTGTTCGCCATCGGGCTGCTGCGCAGCCGGTCGGTCCCGGTGTGGGCGGCGCTGGCGATCATGAGCTGGCCGCTGCTGCACGTCATCGGCCTGGCGTTCTTCGGCAACGAGGTGCCCCAGGTGATCGGCGCCGTGCTCCAGGCACTCGGGTTCGCCGGCTGCGCGGCGTGCTGCTCCGACGGGGAATGAAACGACCCTCAGATCGTTGATCTGGCGTGAGCACGACGTACATGCGGTTCCGATGGGCCGAGGACCTGTTCTCCCAGCGCGACTACCGGGGCGCCGCCAAGGTCCTGGAGGAGATCGTCGCTGCTGCGACCGACGAGGCCGGCCACCACCGGCTCGCCGACGCGCGGACCCTGCTCGCCCGCTCCTACTACCACTCGGCGCAGCTGCGCCGGGCGGAGGCCAGCGCCCGCGAGCTGCTGGCCGACGACCCCACCGACGGGTACGCCGCACTGCTCCTGGCGCGCACGCTCGAGCGCGGCAACCGCCGTGACGAGGCCGTCCCCTTCCGGTCTCTGGCCAACGCTCTGGGCGCCGCGGTCTGAGTCCACCACGCTGACCCGTCGCTGAATGTAGCGACGGGTCAGCCGCGTCAGAGGGCCGAGAAGCCCGGCGCCAGCTCTGTTCGACCGGTCAGCGCGGACAGCACGTCGCCGGCCAGGCCTCGGGCGGCGAGGGCGTCGGCGACCAGGCGGAGGGCCGATCGTCCGGCCTCCTCGGGCGGCGGGTCGCTGCGGCCGATCGCCCGGAGGAGGTCGCCGGTGTGCACCACCAGCTCGAAGGTGCGACTGACGACGTACTCCGCGAGGACCATGGTGCCGAACGGCGTCCGCATCCGGGCCTCGTCGGGGGCGGCCTCGACCAGGGGCGGGACCCGGCTCACCAGCTCGGTCACGAACCCCAGCGGGTCGCCGCCGAGGGCCGCCCCCGCGGCGCGTCCACGCTCGGCCACGGCCGCGTGGTCGACGTCGCGGATCGCCACCAGGTAGGCCCCCGCGGTCGGGATGTCGACGATGCCGGTGGTGTCGTCGGTGAGGTACTCCTCGGTCGTGATCAGCGACCGCGTCGTGTGGCCCAGCAGGTCGCGCACGGTCCACTCGCCCAGGCCCGGGTCGTCGAGCCGGTGCACGACATCGGGCGCGACCTCGGCAAACCAGGCCGCCGCCGTCGAGAACGCCGACCGCCACTGGGCCGGCCCCTCCCCGATCGAGTTGACGTTCATGGATCCCACCTCCGTCGAGAGATTCTTCCAGCGAATCCGATTGAGGACAGGAACTGACCGCATCAGGTCATAGCGTGGAGCCATGGACATGAAGCTGGAGCTGGTGGCAGTGCCCGTGACCGACGTGGACCGGGCCAAGGAGTTCTACCTCAAGGTCGGGTTCAACGCCGACCACGACCACACGGTCAGTGACGAGGTCCGGTTCGTGCAGATGACCCCGCCGGGGTCGGCCTGCTCGATCGCGTTCGGCCTGGGACTCACCCAGATGGCGCCCGGATCGCTGGACAACCTGCAGGCGGTGGTCGCCGACGCGGCCGCGATCCGCGACGAGCTGGTCGCCCGCGGCGTCGAGGCCAGCGAGGTCGACGAGCAGCCGTGGGGCAAGTTCGTCTACTTCAGCGACCCCGATGGCAACGGCTGGGCGCTGCAGGAGCTCCCGGACTGGTCCGCCGGCGCGGGCGGCTCCGGCGAGAACCCGAATGCCTGAGCGCACCTACCCCGAGGGCGTGACCTCCTGGGTCGATGTCGCGGTTGCTGACGTCGATGCCGCCCAGGACTTCTACGGCGGGCTGTTCGGCTGGACGTTCGAGCGGGTCTCGCCGGACGGCGCGCCGGCGTACGTCATCGGCAGGGTCGACGACCAGGACGCCGCTGGGCTGGCCATCGGAGACGACCCGGCGTGGCAGACCTACATCGCCGTCGACGACGCCGACCGTGCCGTGGCGAGGATCCGCGCGTCCGGGGGTCGGGTCCTCACCGGACCGTCCTCGGCGGGAGATGCCGGGCGCTGGGCCGTCTGCGCCGACCCGGCCGGCGTCCCGTTCCGGCTCTGGGAGGCCGGCACCCGTCCGGGCGCACAGGTCGCGAACACCCCCGGCAGCTGGAACTTCAGCAACCTCCTGGCCGCCGACCCCGACGCGTCCGCCGGCTTCTACACGGCGGTGTTCGGCTGGGCGATCGACGACATCGGGTTCGGGTCGATGATCCGGCGGCCCGGGTACGGCGACCACCTCGCGGCGACCATCGACCCCGGGATCCACGAGCGCCAGGCCGAGCGTCTCCGCGCCACCCGGGTTCGCGGACGCGATCGGCTGGCTGTCGCCCGTCGGACCCGACGAGACGCCGCACTGGCACGTCGCGTTCACCGTGGCCGACCGCGACGCAACCGCCGCAGCCGTCGAGCGGCTCGGCGGCACCGTGCTCCGCCGTACCGACACCGACTGGACCCGCGACGCACTCGTCCGAGATCCGCAGGGCGCCGAGTTCACGGCGAGCCAGTTCACGCCGCCCGACTAGGGTGCCGGACATGGAGGTCGACCTGTTCGCCTGTCTCTATGTCCACGACCGTGACGCCGTCCAGCCGTGGTACGAGCGGCTGCTCGGATCCGAGCCGACCTTCTACCCCAACGACACCGAGGCCGTCTTCGACCTCGCGGAGCACCGCTACCTCTACATCGAGCAGAGCCCGGAGCACGCCGGCCACTCCCAGGTCACCGTCTTCGTCGCGGACTTCGACGAGCGGATCGCCGGCATCACCGAGCGCGGGCTCGAGCCCGCGGAGGAGGAGACCTACGGCAACGGCGTGCGCAAGACGACGTACGTCGATCCCGACGGCAACCGGATCGGGTTCGGCGGCGGTCCGGCCGCCTGACCTACGGCGTCCGGTCGGGGAACGAGTGGTGCTCGTGGGCGACCAGCCAGCGCCCGCCCTCCTTGACCAGCCCGAGGGTCAGCCGTAGCCGGTGGTCCGGGTGCCGCTCGAGGTGGTCGGGCTCGCCGCACCGCAGCAGCGCGAAGGCGTAGGCCACGTCGCCGCCGGCCGTCACGTCGAGCTCCACGATCTCGAAGCAGGCGCCGGCCTCCTGCCACTGGAAGAACGGCGGCCAGGTCTCGCGATAGGCGTCGATCCCGCGCACGCCGTCGTCGGGCGGCGGGACGTCGAACATCACGATGTCGTCGGTGTGGTCGCGCAGCACGCGCTCGATGTCGCCCTGGTGGACGGCGTCGGCCCAGGCCTCCACCAGCTCTCGAATCGGCCAGCTCGTCGGTCATGACGTCACCTTCTCCTCAATGGCTCGAGCCCGGCCTCGGCGAGCGCTTCGTCGATGAGGCGGGCAGCCTTCGGACCGAACCCGTGCAGGGCCAGCAGCTCCTTCGCGTTCGCGCCGGCGAGGGACTCCAGCGAGTCGTAGCCGGCGCCCTCCAGGGCCCGGGTCGCGGGCCCGCTGGTCCTGGGCAAAGCGGTCATGACGTCACCTCTCCACGGCTGCGGTCACCAGGATGGACCGAGTCCAGCCACCGAACTCATCGCCCGACCATCCTTGGGCGTGTGCGAGGCTCGGGCCATGTACTTCATCGTGGTCAAGTTCCAGACCAAGCCGGAGTGGACCGACCGGTGGCCCGACCTCGTCGCCGACTTCACCGCGGCCACGCGCGCCGAGCCCGGGAACCTGTTCTTCGAATGGTCGCGCAGCCTCGAGGATCCCGCCGAGTTCGTGCTCGTGGAGGCGTTCACCGACGACGGTGCCGGCCCGCACGTCAACAGCGACCACTTCAAGAAGGCGACCGGCGAGATGGGCCAGGCCCTCGTCGCCACCCCGCGGATCATCAGCCGCCAGGTGGACGGCGCGGGCTGGGACGCCATGGGCGAGATCACCGTCGAATGAACCAGCGCTACACCCACGGCCACCACCACACCGTCACGTCCAACCACGCCCGGCGCGGCGTCGACGACTCCGCGGCGTACCTGCGCGACCGGCTGGTGCCCGGGGTCGACATCCTGGACGTCGGCAGCGGTCCGGGCAGCATCACGATCGAGATGAAGCGGCTCGTGGCGCCCGGCCGCGTGGTCGGGGTCGAGTACGCCGAGGAGGCGTTGCAGCTGGCCCGCGCGGCGGCGGACGAGCAGGAGGTCGACGTCGAGTTCGTGCGCGGCGACGCCACGGCGCTGGCGTTCCCGGACGACAGCTTCGACGTGGTGCACGCGCACCAGGTGATGCACCACCTCGCGGACCCGGTGGCCGCGCTGCGCGAGATGGGTCGCGTCTGCCGTCCCGGAGGCGTGGTCGCCGTCCGGGAGACCGATTACGGCGCGATGACCTGGTTCCCCGACCTGCCCGGCCTGGCCGACTGGCGCGCGACGTACCGTGCGGTCTCGCTCGCCAACGGCGCCCAGCCGGACGCGGGCCGGCGACTGGTGTCCTGGGCGCGGGAGGCGGGGTTCTCGGACGTGCGCCCCTCCGCGAGCGTGTGGCTGTTCGCGACGCCCGAGGAGCGCGAGTTCTGGGGCGGTGGCTGGGCCCGGCGCGTCGTCGAGTCCGACTTCGCCCGCCAGGCCGTCGATCTCGGCTTCGCGACCGACGAGGGCCTCGGCGAGATGTCTGCCGCATGGCGGGAGTGGGCCGACGCCGACAGCGGATGGTTCACCATCCTGCACGGCGAGGTCATCTGCCCGGTGTGACCGCCGGAGGCGCGAGCGCTGCGAGGACCGTGCCCCGGATCAGGGCCGGTGCCTGCGCGGCCGTGACCTCGCCCCGGTGCACCGCGGCCGAGGCACCGTGCACGATCGCCTGGATGGTGCTCAGCTGCCAGGTGACGGGCATGTCCTTGCGGAAGCTGCCCTGACGACGGCCTCTCCTGATCAGCTGCTGTACGCGCAGCATCGGTTCGTGGTGCGCCTGGCGCAGCTGCTCGGCGGGCAGCACCTGCTCGGCGGCGACGACCAGCGCGCCGTACCGGTGGGTGACCTCCCAGGTCGCGTCCAGCAGCCGGGCCAGTGCGTCCTCCGCGTCGCCCGTCGTGTCCACCGCACCCAGGACCGACTCTGACTGCGCCATGACCCGCTCCACCACGTCGGCCACCAGTGCCGCGCGCGACTCGAAGTGGCCGTAGAGCGTGACCCGACCGACCCCGGCAGCCTTGGCGATCTCGCTGATGCTGACGTCGGGGTCGCGAGCGAGACACTCGGTCGCTGCGTCGAGGATCGCCTCGATGTTCTTGCGGGCATCGGCCCGCTTGGCCGACCCCTTCTCCTGCACCGCACTCATGGCCGCACCTCACCTCGATCAACCAGAACACCTCTGTACAGGTTAGCGCACCGAAATATCTTGAACATCTGTGTTCAAGTTGTGTATGGTCGCATAACTCGAACACCCGAGTTCATGTTGATGGAGGAGCCATGATGTCCACGAAGAGCAGGCCGGCGGTGACCGCGCCGGCGCCGTACGAGCACCGGTGGCAGACCCTGGGTCTGCTCGGCGCCGCGCAGTTCATGTTGATCCTCGACGTCACGGTCGTCGCGATCGCGCTCCCCCACATCGGCGGCGACCTCGGCCTCAGCCGCGACGCCCTCACCTGGGTGGTGAGCGCCTACACGCTCACCTTCGGCGGGCTGATGCTGCTCGGCGGCCGGGCAGCAGACCTGTACGGCGCGGGCCGGGTGGTCCTCACCGGCCTGACGATCTTCACCGCCGCGTCGCTGGTCACCGGACTCGCCACGACCGGCGCCATGGTGATCGGCGGCCGCGTCGGCCAGGGAGTGGGCGCAGCCCTGCTCTCCCCGGCCGCGCTGTCGGTCGTGGTCCGCATCTTCGAGGGGGACGAGCGCAACCGCGCGCTCGGCATCTGGTCGGCGCTGGGCGGGTTCGGCGCCGCCGTGGGCGTGCTGCTCGGCGGCCTGCTCACGGCGGGTCCCGGCTGGTCGTGGGTGTTCTTCGTCAACGTGCCGGTCGGCGCCGTCGTGATCGTCGCCCTGGTCTGGAAGCTCCCGTCCCTTCCCCCCGCCGGCGGCGGCTCGCGCCTCGACGTCGTCGGTGCCTTCCTGGTGACCGCCGGCACCGGCCTGGTCATCGTCGCCCTGATCGGCGCGGGGGGCCACGGGTGGGTGTCGGGCCGGACCGGTGCGCTGCTGGCCGCCGGGCTGGCGACGTACGGCCTGCTCGCACTCTGGTTGCGGCGTACGCCGGAGCCGCTGATCGACCCGCACCTCCTCACCCGGCGCCCGGTGCTCGCGGGCACGTTCATCCTGTTCGTCACCACCGCTCTGCTGGTCGCGGTCTTCTTCCTGGGCACGTTCTACCTGCAGGACGTGGCCGGGCACGGCCCGCTCGCCACCGGCGCTCTGTTCCTTCCCGTCGCCGTCGCGACCCTGGTCGGCGCGCAGACGGCCGGCCGGCTCATCGGCCGCACCGGCGGTCGGCTGCTCGGCGTCGTGGGCCTCCTCGTCGCCGCGTCCGGCCTGGTCGTGCCCGCCCTGACCCTGGGCACCGTCAGCACCGTCATCGCGGTGAGCGTCGGCGCCGCCGGGCTCGGTGCGCTGTTCGTGGTCGCGTCGGCCACCGCGCTGGGCCAGGTGGATCCGCACGAGGCCGGCGTCGCCTCGGGGATCCTCAGCACGTTCCACGAGCTCGGCGCCTCGCTGGGTGCGGCCGTGATGTCGGGCGTCGCCGCGGCCAGCCTGGTGACGGGGACGACCGCAGGCTTCGAGCGCGCCTACCTCGTCGCGGCCGCCGTGGCCGTCGGGGCTGCCGGCGTCACCGCGGTGCTGGTCCCGGCCAGGCTGGGGAAGGCTCCTCGCGAGCGCGGCCCGGTCTGGACGTTCGTCCGCCACTACCTCGAGATGATCGTCGCGATGTTCGTCGGGATGGGCACGCTGTACCCGCTCTGGCTGCTTGCCGTCGCCGGCGTCGCGGACGACAGCTGGGTGCACCGGGCCGACGTCGAGTCGCTCGTGATGGCCACCGCCATGGTGGTGCCGATGGCGCTCTGGATGCGGTACCGCGGCCACGGTCCGGCGCCCATCGTGGAGATGTCAGCCGCGATGTACGTCGGGTTCGCCGTCCTGTTCCCGCTCCTGTGGGCAGGCGTGATCGGCGAACACGGCCTGATGATGGCCGGGCACGTGCTGATGCCGCTGTTCATGCTCGGCGCCATGCTGCTGCGCCGCGAGGAGTACGCGCGGCACCACCACTGAGTCGGTTAGGGTGCGTCCCTCAACTCGGCGCCGTCGCGAGCGGGGTTTCGCGCCGTATCTGGCAAGGCGGAGGTGCGAAGGCGGGACGGAGTCCCGTCGAGTCGCCGACAACGCCGCCAGATCGGATGCGAAGACCCGCGCAGCAGGCGCACCGAATTGAGAGACGTGCCCTAGGTGCCCTAGGTGCCCATCGGCCACCAGCCGCCCCAGACCTGCCCCGGGCTCCACGCAGCGGTGTACGGCCGCCCATCGCGTCCGATCACGAAGACGTCGAGGAAGTCCTGTCGACGGCTGACGCACGTGATCATCGACCCGTGGGCGGCCTGGCCGCCGTTGAGGTTCCACCATCCGTGCCAGCCGTCGGAGAACGCAGGCTCCCAGGCCGCGGTGTAGGTGACGTTGTCGGTCCCGATCACGAAGATGTCGAGCTTGTCGCTGCTCCGCGAGACCGCCGTCACCGGGCCGCCGGGCTGGGCGCGTCCGCCGAGGATGTGCCACCAGCCGTGCCACCCGTCGGAGAACGCCGGCTCCCAGGCGGCACTGAGGATCCGGCCGCCGGTGTCGGTGGCGAAGATGTCGAGCTTGTCCTGGCTGCGACAGACGGCCCCGACGTACGCGCCCTGCGGGAACACGGCGTCGTGGATCCGCCACCAGCCGTGCCACCAGTCGGTGAAGCCCGGCTCCCAGGCGGCCGTGTAGCAGCCGCCGTCGGTGCCGGTGACGAACACGTCCAGCTTGTCCCCGCTCCTCGACACCGCGGTGACCGGAGCGCCGGGTCGCGCCCGACCGCCGTTCAGCTCCCACCAACCGTGCCAGCCGTCGGCGAACGCCGGCTCCCAGGCAGCCGTCAGCACCCGGCCGCCGACGTCGGTGGCGAAGATGTCGAGCTTGTCCTGGCTGCGGGAGACGGCGCTGATCATCGCGCCCTGCGGGAACACCGCGGTGCCGATCCGCCACCACCCCCGCCACCCGGCACTCGGCTCCCAGGCGCACGTGTAGGCGCCACCGTCGGTGCCGACCGTGAAGACGTCGAGGAAGTCGGGCCGGCGGGAGACCACCGTGACGTGCGCCCCGGGCGACGTCCGGCCGCCGAGAAGGTTCCACCAGCCCTCCCACCACGAGATCATCGCCGGCTCCCACGCGGCCGTCGTGGTGTTGCCACCGCCATCGGACACGAAGACGTCGAGCTTGTCCTGCGACCGGCTCACCACGTGCACCGGCGCCGGCTGGGCGGTCCGGAGCGCCGAGAGTCCCCACCCGAGGTGGCGCGTCGTGGCTCCGCACATCGCCCACTCGTTGGCCCGCATCAGGCAGCTCACGCCGGCCGCGCCGGCGCAGTTCTCGCAGTTGGAGTTCGGTACGTCGAACTTGCCCCAGGATCCGCCGCAGTCGCAGCCGCTGGACGCGTACTCATCGGGGCACTGGAAGATGTGCCCGGTCTCGTGGGCGAAGACGCGGTCGATGTTGTCGGGTCCCCACCCGTCGTTGGCGTAGTCCATGACGATGCGCGGGCCGCCGATGCTGGCGTAGCCGAAGTGGTCGAGGGGGTAGCCCTTCACGAAGAATCCGCAGTAGGCCCAGTTGGTACGCCGGTCGTTGCGCAGCCAGGTGACGTAGTCACGGACTCCCTGGAAGTTCTGGTTGAAGCCGACCTGGCCCATGGCCGGGTCGCGCCACCTGCTCTCGTTGTCGGTGGCGGTGGCGTCCGGCTGCACGTTGATGGTCACCGGGCGGATGTCGTAGTTGAAGCTCACGCCGGCCCACGGGTTGACGCCGGCCAGCCAGCCCAGCCCCGCCTGCACCTCGGCGACGATCTGGGTCCGCTCGGCCTCGGTGAACCGGGTCGCTTCCGTCGGACCGCTCACGATGACGATGCCCACGGCCACCGAGCCGGTGAGCTGGGTGCTCGCACCGGCCACGACGGTTCGCGCCGGGGTCTCGGGCGCCGGCCCGTCCGGCGACCGCCCGATCTGCAGCAGGGGCCGGGGTGCGCCGTCGCAGCCCGGCATGTCCCACCGCTCGCCGTCGCGGGGACGGTTCTGCTTGGCGGCGACGTACGCGTCGGACGCGCGCAGCTGCAGCGCCTCGACGCCGAGCAGCTCGGTCTCGGTCAGCGTCGCGAGCACCTCGGGGGAGATGTCGGGGACCACCGCTCCGCCGCCGTCGGTGGAGCCGAGGCGGATCTCGACCCGGTCGCCGTACCTCTGCAGCACGGGCGCGTCGCCGTACTCGGACACCGGCGGCGCCGGGGCCTGCGGCGGTCCCACCTCCCGTGTCGCCCCGTCGTCGGTGGGGCCGTTGATCACCAAGATCTCTTCGAACGGAAGGTCGCCTGCCATCTGCCTGCTCCTGTACGCCGGTCGGTCACTGCGGCGGACGGTCCGGCGGTTCAAAGCCCGGACTGTCCCACGGAAGGCCGTCACCGGGCCGGGTGGTCTTGGCACGGCGTGGCGTCAGCCACGCCTCGACGAACAGGCGCGCGCCGGAGTCGAGCTCCTCGAGGACTCCGGAGTCGCCTCGCGGCTCCGCCGTCCCGTTCTCGTCTCGCACGATCGCGAACCGGGCCCCGGCGACCAGGTCGTCGACGGCGTCCGAGTCGGTCCGCACCACGGCCACACGCGGCGGCACCGTGGCCACGGGGGTCAGGGAGCCGAGCACGTCCGGGTCGAGGTCGACGACGAGGATCTCCAGCACGGACTCATGGTCGCCCTTCGCGGCGGCCACCGCATCGCCCGTGACGGACCAATTTTCTGTTGGGTCGTACGTCGTCTCCCCCGTCAGCGTGGCCCGCGACGAAGCCCGGTGCCATGGCCTAGGCGGGCCATTGACACCGGGCTTCGGCCCTCGCGGGGGCGTCAGGCGGGCCCGTAGGCGAGGTGGACGACGCCGTTGTCGTAGACGTCCGTGCCCTTGAGGGCGAGCTTGTGCCGTTCGCCGTCCTTCCAGAACCTCTCGCCCTCGCCGAGCGCGATCGGGTAGACGAACAGGTGCAGGTCGTCGACCAGTCCCTCGGCGAGCAAGGCCCGCACCAGCTGGCCGCTGCCGGAGATGTAGATGACGCCGTCCCGTTCCTCCTTCAGCCGCCGGATCGCGTCGGGGTCGTAGGCACCGAGGCGGGTGGTGTTGTTCCACTGCTCGGCCGGCTCGTTCGCGCCGACGACGAACTTCTCGGTCTCGTTGAAGAACGGCGAGCCCGGATCGTCCTCGACGGTGCGGTCGCGCCAGGCCGGCGCGAACATCTCGTGCGTCTTGCGCCCGAGCAGGATCGTGTTGCTGCTTCCCTCGGTGAACGCGCCGATGGTCTCGCCCATCTTCGGGTCGAAGCCGAACTCGAACGTCCAGCTCGGGGACTCGAAGACGCCGTCCAGGGAGATGAACTCGTGCACTGCGATGGTGGCCATGGTTGATCCTCTCGTGTGTGGGTTGTTCCTGCCTCGTCCACGAACGAGCCGCAGCGGATACGACAGGTGCGTCGAGAGTTTCTGCTCAGTCGCCCTTCACGTTGACGATCTGGCGCAGCGTGTGCTCGATCTGTACGAGGTCGGCGGCGTCCTCCATGACCACGTCGATGTCCTTGTAGGCGGCCGGGATCTCGTCGACGAACGCGTCCGTGTCGCGGTACTCGATGTCTCCCATGGCCCGGCGGAGGTCGTCGTGGGTGAACGCCTTCCGGGCTGCGGTACGGCTGAACTCGCGGCCGGCACCGTGCGGCGCGGACTCCAGCGACAGGCGGTTGCCCTTGCCGGTGACGACGTACGAGCGGGTCCCCATCGAGCCGGGTATCAGCCCCCACTCGCCCGCCTTCGCGGAGATCGCGCCCTTGCGGGACAGCCACACGTCCTTCCCGAAGTGTCGCTCCTGGAGCGTGTAGTTGTGGTGGCAGTTGACCTCCTGCTCACGATCGGCGGCGGCGCCGATCCACTGCTCGAAGCAGGTCACGACGCGGTGCATCATCTCCTCGCGGTTGAGCAGCGCGAACCGCTGCGCCCAGCGCAGCTCGCGCACGTACGCCGCGAACTCGTCGGTGCCCTCGACGAGGTAGGCCAGGTCTCGGTCGGGCAGCTCGATGAACCAGCGGGCGCACTCCTGCTGGGCGACCTTGATGTGGTGGGTCGCGATCTTGTTGCCGACACCGCGCGAGCCGGAGTGGAGGAACAGCCACACCCGGTCCTGCTCGTCGAGGGACACCTCGATGAAGTGGTTTCCCGAGCCCAGGGTGCCGAGCTGCAGCCGCCAGTTGCGGGCGTACGTCGCCGGGTCGAGGTCGGCGTCGGACGCGGCACGCTCGAGGTCGGCGAGGAGCTCCTCGGTGTGACCCCGGCTGACGTCGGCGTTGTAGTGGCCGGCCGACAGCGGCACCGCGGCCTCGATCGCCTCGCGCAGCGGACGCCGGTCCGCCGGCAGCTGGTCGAGGGTGAACTGGGTGCGGACCGCGATCATGCCGCAGCCGATGTCGACGCCCACCGCGGCCGGCATGATCGCGCCCTCGGTCGGGATCACGGACCCGACCGTGGCGCCCTTGCCGAGATGGGCGTCGGGCATCAGCGCCAGGTGCGGGTGGATGAACGGCATGCTCGACGTGCGCTCGGCCTGGGCCCGGGTGTCGGGCTCGAGGATCGAGGCCCAGTTCATGAACCGCTTGCTGATCTGCTCCATGGTCGCCCATGCTCCGTCGGCGACGTACCGGTTGTCGCGTTGATTACCGCTACGGAGCGTCGATCAGCACGCACTCCCGGGTGATCGGACTGCAGCGCACCATGCGCTCCTTGCCGGCGTCGTCGACGACGGTGGCGATCAGGTGGTCGGCGTCCTCCCACGTCCCGTTCGCCGCCGCGAACAGCCAACCCTGGGGAGGGGAGAGCGTGCCGGCGTCGCTGCCGTCGATCCGCTGCACCCAGATCGCGTCGACGACGGCGGCCTCGCCGCCGACCTGGTCCGGATCGGCCCAGGCCAGCCACTCGGTGCTGGCGGCGGGGCCACCCTCGTTCTGCTCGGGCAGCTGCTGGCGCGGCGTGATCTCGCCCTCCGCCGTGATGTCGACCAGGTACAGCTCGCCGGCGTCGTTCCGCGCCATCACTCCCGCAGGAGTGTTGTCGACGACGTCCCAGCCCGGAGCGGTGCTGCCGAGGTCGACGGTCTCGCCGTCGACCAGTGGCCGCCACAGAAGGGAGATCCCGTTGCCCGTGATCACCATGCCGTCGTCGGTCACCGCGGTGACGCGGACCTGCAGTCCGTCAGCGGGTGACGGTCTCGATGGGCACCCCGCCGAACCCCTCGCCGCCGGACTCGGTGTCCGCGCCGGTCAACAACCCGTCGGAGCCCTCGTCGAGGAGTCCGGCCCAGTAGCCACCGCTGGGAGAGATCGCAGGAGGTTGGTTGAAGAACCCGTCAATGCGTTGGGGTTCGGCGTCGTACCCCCACCAGGAGGTGTCGTCGAGCCGCCCGCCGATCCAGTGGGTCCCGGTGCCCTTGACCCAGCTCCAGTCGCCGGGAACCTGCTCGCCACCGACGTACAGCCGGTCCCTGAACACGTAGGGGATCGTCGGTGGCTCCGTGGGCACGGCCTCGTCGGAGGCGGCCTCGGTGGGCACGGTCGGGGACGGGGAGGGCGCGGGCTGGAGCTCGCGCTCGCCACCGAGAGCGGTCACCGCAGCCACCGCGCCGAGCACCACGAGGAGCACGGCGGCGGCAACCAGGAGCGGCACCCAGACCGAGCGCGAACGGTTGTCTTCGGGCAGCGGCGGGAGCGCGGGGACCTTCACCCCGTCGGCGACCTCGCGCAGTTCCCGGGTCAGCACAGCTTCGACGTCGTGGTTCATCTCAGTCCTCCTTCCCGTCCGTGTCCGGGGAGCCGATGGCGGCTCGCAGGACCTTGAGCGCTCGGTGCGCGGTCGACTTGACGTTGCCGCGCGAGCAGCCGAGAACCTCGGCGATCTCGGCCTCGCTCAGGTCTTCGTAGTAGCGGAGCACGATCACGGCGCGCTGCCGCGGTGGCAGCGCCTTCACGTGCGGCCACAGGGCCATCCGCTCCTCGTCCACCGCCGGAGCGCCGGCTGCCGATTCGGGTGGTGCATCCGTGAGCAGCTCGAGCCGGCGCGCCTTGGGACGCTTCGCCGAGAGGTAGGTGTTGGTGACCATGCGCCGTACGTAGGCGTTCGGCGAGTCCGAGGAGCTCACTCGCGACCAGGCACGGTGTGCCTTGATCAGCGTCTGCTGGGCGAGGTCCTCGGCGTCCGAGTGGTTCCCGGCCAACAGGTAGGCATAGCGGTACAGCGACGGCCAGGCCGCCGCGGCGTACTCCTCGAACGTCGACACCTCCGTGCCGCTCGCGGTGAAGATCATCCACACCACCCCCTTCTGCCCTTCCGACTCCCGAACCCGCCAGAAGGTTGCGTCACCGCGGTACGTCGCGGAACCAGGCCGCGCGATCGAGCGGGTCGGGGCCGACCCTGCGGTGGGACGGAGCCACACCGGTCGTGACCGGCGCGTGGTGGTCGAGCCGGGTGACCAGGACGCCCTCGCCGCTGGTCAGGTCGGGCAACCGGGAGGCCAGGGCGGCGACCGATCCCGAGGGCAGGTGCCCGACGAGTCGCGTGTAGCCGCCGGCCGCGGCCATGTCCGTGGTGGCTGCGCCGAGGCGACCCAGCAGGGACGCGACCTGACCGAAGACATCGTCCGGCAGGTCCAGCTCGAACCTGTCGACAGGTTCGCACACGCGGGTCCCGGCCTCGGCGAGCGCGGCCATCACGACGACCGGCGCGAGGTTGCGGAAGTCGGCCGCCACGCTGGAGATCGACTTGTCGAACTTCTGGTGCGGCCTGCTCTGACGCGGCGCGTAGCCGGACTCGGTCATGGTGACGACGCAGTCGGTGACCGACCAGCCGCACAGGCCCTGGCGCAGTGCCGCGCGCACGCCCTCGTGGGTGGCGGTGATGAAGGCGGGCGGCAGGTTGCCCCGCTCGATGCCGGGCGAGAACTCGATCCCGTGCCCGACCGGTGCCGCCTCGACGCGCAGCCCGATCCCGGCCAGGTAGGGGTTGTCGCCCGCACCCATCCGGTCCACCGCTCGTCCCGTCCCGAGCACCCGCTCCAGGCACACCACCGAGGTCTCCGAGAAGCGCGCGCGGACGCCGTACCGCTCCTCGAGCAGGGCCGCCACGACCTCCTTCTGCACCTCGCCGTGCAGGCTCACCGCTGCCTCACCGTCGGTCTCGTCGATCCGCAGGTCGATCAGCGGGTCCTCCTCGGCGAGCTCGGCCAGGCCGGCGAAGAGCGCCGTGCGCTGGGTCGGGTCCTCGGGCTCGACGAGCGCCTGCAGGGTCGCCGGCGCGAACCGGTGGGTACGCCGGCTCGGCGGCCGCCCGAACGAGGCCCCGATCCGGGCCGCCGTGCCGCGTACCGCCGCGATCTGCCCGGCGCGCACGACCGAGCCGACCTCGAGCCCGGCGGGCCCGCTCACCGCCAGCTCGGTCACCCGCTGGGGCCGGCCGTCGCCGACGGCGACCCGGTCGCGCACCCGCACCTCGCCCGACCAGAGCCGCACCCACGCCCGGCGACCGCGCTCGTCCCGGTCGACGGCGAAGACGGTGCCGGCCGCAGGGCCTTCGTCGTCGGCCGACGGCCGCGGCAGGAGCTCGGTGAGCACCCGCCGCAGCTGCGGGGTGCCCGCGCCGGTGATCGCCGACCCGCACAGCACCGGCGTGAGGTCACCGCGCCGTACGCCGCGGCGGAGCGTGCGCGCCACGTCCCGTCCGCCGACGGCGTCGCCGTCCACCCAGCGGGCGAGCAGCCGGTCGTCGGCCTCGGCGACGGATGCGACGACCGACTCGTCGGTCAGGGCGATCCCGGCGACGGCGGCGTCGCGGCGCCCCTGGCCGCTGGCGCGGGCCAGCACGACGGCGTGCGGGGTCAGCCGCCGACGAATCTGCCCGACGACCCGGTCGACGTCCGCGCCCGCGCGGTCGACCTTGTTCACGAACATCACGGTGGGCACACCGATCCGCTGCAGTGCCCGCCAGATCACCACGGTCTGCGGCTGGACGCCCTCGACCGACGACAGGACGAGCACCGCCGCGTCGAGCACGACGAGGGAGCGCTCGACCTCGGCGATGAAGTCGGGGTGCCCGGGGGTGTCGACGAGGTTGACGTCGAGGTCGCCCAGCGCGAACGACGTGACGGCGGCACGGATGGTGATGCCGCGCCGACGTTCCAGCGCCATCGAGTCGGTGCGGGTGGTGCCGGCGTCGACGCTCCCGGGAGCGTCGACCACGCCCGCGTCGTACAGCAGGCGTTCGGTCAGGCTGGTCTTGCCGGCGTCAACATGCGCGACGATTCCGAGGTTGAGTGATGAGGACAAGGGGCAGCTCCACGGCGGGACGGATAGGGGTCCGGGGCGTGGTAGCTGCTCGCACTGGTCTCTCCTCGATGGGACGGGCGTTGACGCGTCGAGACTGACACGACCGCCCGGTCGCGGTCGACCGAATTTGTGCACGTGGCAACGCGGTTGTGCCCGCACGGCCTTCCCACCAGAATGGTCGGGTCTCGGGGGAGGTGTGGTGGAGTTCCAGGTCCTCGGGCCGGTTCGTGTCACCGCGGAGGCCGGCCCGCTTCGGCTCTCCGCGCCCACCCGGCTGGGGCTGCTGGCCCTGCTGCTGGCCCGTGCCAACACCCCGGTCCCTGCCGACGCGCTGCTGGATGCGCTGTGGGGTGACCAGCCGGAGCCGGCTCGCGCCCAGCGACTGCAGACGAACGTCCATCGCCTCCGCAAGGCACTCGACGCACCCGGTCGACTGACCCACGACAGCGGTCACTACCTGCTCCGCGTCGAGCACGGCGAGCTCGACAGCGACCGCTTCGACGACCTGATGGGTCGCGCGACGACCACCGCCGACGCCGTCGCACGGGCCGCGCTGCTGCGCTCCGCACTCGCGCTGTGGCGAGGCGCCCCGTTCCAGGGCGTCGACCTCCGTGAGCTGGTGGGCCAGGCGCAGCTGCTGACCGAGCGTCGTCAGGTGGCCCTCGAGGAGCTGTACGCCGCCGAGCTGGAGTGCGGCCGTCACATCGAGGCGGTCGCCGAGCTCGGCGACCTGGCGCGCCGCTACCCGCTGCGCGAGCGGCTCCAGGCGCTCCTGATGTCAGCGCTGTACCGCAGCGGCCGGCAGGCGGACGCGCTCGCCGTCTACCGCACGGCGCGGCGTCACCTGCTCGACGAGCTCGGTCTGGAACCCGGCCCGGAGCTCCGCCAGGCCGAGCAGCGCATCCTCCAGGGCGAGGACGTCGATCCGGCGCCGCGCACTCGGGTCGCGCCGACGCCCGCCCAGCTGCCGGCGCGCCCGCGCGACCTCGTGGGTCGCTGCGACGAGCGTGCGGCGCTGGACCGGCTCGTCAGTACGCCGAGCCAGGCGATGCCGGTCGTGATCGTCACCGGCACCGCCGGCGTGGGCAAGACCGCCCTGGCCACGTCCTGGGCGGAGGAGCACCGCGAGGAGTTCCCCGACGGCCAGCTCTACGTCGACCTCCAGGGCTTCAGCCCCCAGGACCCCCTGCACGCCTCGACCGCGCTCGCCGGGTTCCTGGTGGCGCTGGGAGAGGAACGGAACGCCATCCCGCCCGACCTCGCCGAGCGCGCCGCCAGGTTCCGGACCCTCACCCACGACCGCCGGATCGTGGTCGTGCTGGACAACGCGGTCACGGCCGACCAGGTGCGACCCCTCCTGCCCGGCGGGGCCTCCTGCTTCGTGATCGTCACCAGCCGCAGCACCCTCAGCGGCCTCGCCGCGGACGTCGGGGCGCACCGGCTGAACCTCGGGCCGCTGACGGACGACGAGGCGCTCGCGCTGCTGCGGTCGCGGACCGGTGCCGCCGACCTGGCCGCCGAACCCGCGGCCCGCCTGGTCGAGCACTGCGCCCGGCTCCCCCTGGCCCTCCGCGTCGCCGCCGAGCGCCTGCGCGGCCCACACCATCGGGAGCTCGGTCAGCTGGTCGACGAGCTGGACGCGAACCAGGGACCCCTGGACCTGCTCGAGACCGGAGACGACCACACCTCGATCCGCGGGGTGCTGTCCTGGTCGTACCGACAGCTGAGTCCGGAGGCGGCCCACCTGTTCCGCCTGTGCGGCTTCCGGTGTCCCCATCCGCACCACTACATCGACGCGGACCAGGCGGCCGCCCTCTTCGCCACCGACGACCTCCGTGCCAGCCGGCGGCTGCTCGACGAGCTGGTCCGTCTGGGCCTGGTGGAGCAGGTTCCCGACGGCCGGTACATGATGCACAGCCTGGTGCAGGCGTACGCCGCAGAGCTGGCCGACGGACACGAGGACCGGGCGGGTGCCCAGCAGCGACTGGCGCGCTACCACCTGGAGACCGCGGTCACGGCCGCGGCCCTGATCCATCCCCTCGAGAGCGGCCGGCGTTCCGAACCCGACGAGGTCGGGCACCAGGCGACGCTGAACGGCTGCGCCGACGCGCTCCGGTGGCTGGACGCGCGACGCTCGGAGCTCCTCTGCGTGGCCGGCTTCGGCCACCCGGAAGTCAATGTCGACCTGTCGATCATGCTGTGGCCCTACCTCGAGCTCGGGGGACACCACGACGAGGCCGGGCGGCTCCACGCCGTCGCGCGCACGGCGGCACACGAGCTCGGCGACCGGGTCGGGGAGGGCATCGCCGCGCGTGCTCTCGGCGCCCGCGGGCTCCGGCTCGAGCAGTACGACGACGCCGAGCTCCTCCTGGAGGAGGCGCGGGTCCTCCACGACGCCGAGCCGGACGAGTCGGTGCGGGCGACCACGGCGGCGTACGCAGCGGACCTGATGGCTGCGACCGGGCGCGTCCCGGAAGCCCTGGCGGCGGCCCGGTCGGTGGCCGCACTCGGCGACGGAGACACGGTCGCCCTCTCGTCGATGGCACTCCTCACCCTGGGCCGGGTCCACGCCACCTGCGACCAGCCCCGCGAGGCCGCGCGCTGGCTCCAGCAGGCACACGACACCGCGCAGCGGCGAGGTCACCGCCCGGTACAGGCCAGGGCCCTGCTCGACCTGGCCGACGCCCACCGCGACGGCGGCAGCGACGCCGCCGCCCGTGACTGTTCCGATCGCGCCGCTGCCCTCGCCCAGGAGCACGGCATCGTCGGCCTCGCCGGCCTGCGCTGAGCCGGCTGACGCCGACCTGTCAGCGACCTGGCAGTCATCTGAAAGCGGCTCCCTCCAGCGTGTTCCCACGGCGTCCGACCGGGCGCCGTACGACAAGGAGGATCCATGCGCTTGATCACACGTACCAGCCGCGTGCCGCTGGCCATCGGCGGGCTGCTGCTGGCCGGGACGACCATGGCGGCCGTTCCGGCGGGAGCGGCAGCACCCGCGCCGGCCGGCGGCGGTGAGATGACGACCATGAGCTGCAGCCACAGCTGGTCGAACAAGGACGCCGACTACGGTCACGTCGATGCCGACTGGCTGATGCGGCGGTCCGGACCGCACACGTCCTGCGCCGCCCTCGGGCAGGCGTCGGACGGGACCCGGATCTACTACCACTGCTACGTGGGCACCTACCCGAACTCGTGGACCCACGGTCGCATCGCCGGCACCAGCCAGAACGGCTGGTTCGCCGACAGGTACCTGACCGACGGCGGGTCGTCCGACCCCTGCTGACCTGGCTGCCCTGCTGACCCCGGCTGCTGTTCGCGGCCGGGGTCAGCAGGCACCCCCCGCGACGAGATGCTCAGATGGCTCCGTCAGTGAGCCATGTCGACGAACCGCGAGTAGTGGCCCTGGAAGGCGACGGTGATGTCGCGGGTGGGGCCGTTGCGGTGCTTGGCGACGATCAGGTCGGCCTCGCCGGGGCGGGTCGACTCCTTCTCGTAGACGTCGTCGCGGTGGAGCAGGATCACCATGTCGGCGTCCTGCTCGAGGGAGCCCGACTCACGCAGGTCGCTCATCATCGGGCGCTTGTCGCCGCGCTGCTCGGGCCCACGGTTGAGCTGGGAGAGCGCGATGATCGGGACCCCGAGCTCCTTGGCGAGGAGCTTGATGTTGCGGGAGAACTCCGAGACCTCGAGCTGGCGCGACTCGACCTTCTTGCCCGACGTCATCAGCTGCATGTAGTCGATGATGATCAGCCGCAGGTCGTGGCGCTGCTTGAGCCGGCGGGCCTTCGCGCGGATCTCCATCATCGTCATGTTGGGCGAGTCGTCGATGAACATCGGCGCCGAGGACACCTCGGCCATCTTGCGGGCCAGCTTGGCCCAGTCGTCGTCGTTCATCTGGCCGTTGCGGATGTGGTTGAGCGGGACCTTCGCCTCCGCCGACAGCAGCCGCATCGTGATCTCGGAGCGCGTCATCTCGAGGCTGAAGAAGCAGCTGGTCAGGTTGTTGTGGATCGACGCCGCCCGACACAGGTCGAGAGCCAGCGTCGACTTGCCCATGGCGGGTCTCGCCGCGACGATCACCATCTGGCCGGCGTGCAGACCGTTGGTCAGGTCGTCGAGGTCGGCGAAGCCGGTGGGGACGCCGTAGAGGCCGGCCTCGCGGTTGCCGATCGCCTCGATCTCGTCGAGGACGCCGTCCATGATGTCGGACAGCGGGGCGTAGTCCTCGCCGGAGCGGCGGTCGGCGATCTTGTAGACCTCGGCCTGCGCCTGGTCCACGACGTCGTCGACCTGGCCCTCACCGGCGTAGCCGATCTGCACGATCTTGGTGCCGGCGTCGACCAGTCGGCGCAGGATCGCCTTCTCGTGCACGATCTCGGCGTAGTAGCCGGCGTTGGCGGCGATCGGCACGTTGGCCGAGAGCGTGTGGAGGTACGGCGCCCCGCCGACCCGCTGGAGCTCGCCGCGCCGTTGCAGCTCGGCGGCGACGGTCACCGGGTCGGCGGGCTCGCCTCGACCGTAGAGGTCGATGATGGCGTCGTAGATGACCTCGTGGGCGGGACGGTAGAAGTCGACGCCCCGCACCGTCTCGGCCACGTCGGCGATGGCGTCCTTGGAGAGCAGCATCGACCCCAGGACGCTCTGCTCGGCAGCATTGTCCTGCGGCGGCACCCGCTCACCCGGGCGCGACTGCGACTCACCCGGCGCGAACGCGGCGGGACCGTCACCCCAGTCGTCGTAGGACGGCTCGGCGAGACCGGGTGCACCGTGATCGGTGATGCTCACGAGGCCTCCTGGTCTGCGTCGGGACGGGTCGAGCTCTGGGGTCGATCTGCTGGGAACGACGGTAGGGACGGGTACCGACAGGCCCGCGTGGGAAACGCCGTTCCGGGCTGTCGGCCGACCACTCCCGCACCGAACAACCCGCGGAAACGTACGCCCGGCACCGGCGCGTCGGGAAGCGCCCTCTCCACAGGGGGTTGGGGATAACCGGCTGGGCCAGGTGGAGGAAGCCCGTTCTGGTGTGCACACGTTGGGGACGTGGCTGTGGAAAAGATGCCTCCACATCCATAGACGTACCGTCTGACCTGCGCAAACGCTTCTCCACCGGTGTGGAGCGAAAACAACTGGCCAGGTTTGCCGTTCCGGCTTTCGCCATCTGGGATTTGGGTGTTGGTTTGTCGACAAGACGCCGCGTCCGGCGATTTCCCACAGAAACACCCGCGTCATACACAGGTCCGATATGACTAGTCACGTCATAGTCACTAGCGACTCGTGTCTATTACGCGGGGTAGTCTGTCCGGCATGGCGAGCGCGCACGACCGGGAGATCGTGCGGCTGGCCCTCCCGGCGTTCCTCGCGCTGGTCGCCGAGCCGATGTTCCTCCTCGCGGACGCGGCCATCGTCGGTCACCTCGGCACCACCGCGCTGGCCGGGCTCGGGATCGCCGCCGTCATCCTCCAGACCGTCGTCGGGCTCTGCGTCTTCCTCGCCTACGGCACCACCGCCAGCGTGGCCCGCCGGATCGGCGCCGGCGACCGGCGCGGTGCCCTGGCCCAGGGGATCGACGGGGTCTGGCTGGCCGTCGTCATCGGCGTCGTCGCGACGGTCGCTGGCATCGCCCTCACCGAGCCGCTGGTCCGGGCGTTCGGCGCCGACCCGAGCGTGGCCGACCCGGCGACGACGTACCTGCGGATCGCGTTCCTCGGGACCACGCCGCTGCTGATCATGCTCGCGACCACGGGTGTGCTGCGCGGCCTGCAGGACACGCGTACGCCGCTGGTGGTCGCCGTCGCCGGCAACCTGCTCAACATCGTGCTCAACCTGCTGCTGGTGTACGGCGCCGGGCCGGTCCCGGGACTCGGCATCGCGGGCTCGGCCTGGGGGTCGGTCCTGGCCCAGGTGGCCAGCGCGGCCGCGCTGCTCGCGGTGGTGGTGCGGGCGGCCCGGCGCGAGGGAGCGTCGCTGACGCCCGACCTGCCGGGGATCCGCGCCGCCGCCCACGCCGCGGTCGCCCTCGTCGTCCGCACCCTCACCCTGCGCGCCGCCCTGCTCGTCACGACGTACGCCGTCACGATCGGCGCCGTGGACGGGCGCGACCAGGCCGTCGACCTCGCCACCCACCAGCTGGCGCTGACGATCTGGACGTTCCTCGCCTTCTCGCTGGATGCGATCGCGATCGCGGCGCAGGCGATCACCGGGCGCTACCTCGGCGCCGGGGATGTCGAGGGCACCCGGGAAGTCACCCACCGGATGGTCCGGTGGGGCCTGGTCAGCGGGATCGTGACCGGGCTCCTGCTGGCGGCGGCCAGCCCGTTCCTCGGGCACCTGTTCACCGGCGACCCCGCCGTCCAGGACGCCCTCGTCCCGGTGCTGCTGGTCGCCGCCCTCGGCCAGCCGATCGCCGGCATCGTGTTCGTCCTCGACGGCGTGCTGATCGGCGCCGGGGACGGCACCTACCTGGCCTGGGGCGGCGTGGTCGTGCTCGCGGCCTACGCCCCCGTGGCCCTGGCGGCCGTGGCACTCGGCGGCGGCCTGGTGGCGGTCTGGGTCACGTTCAGCGGCGTCTTCATGGGCGCCCGCTACGTGGTGCTCACCCACCGGGCGCGCGGTCGGGCGTGGCTGGTCACCGGCGCGTCACTACAGTGACCTGCCATGCGGCCGCTCCAGTCCATCGCGATCGGCCTGGTGATCATCGCGCTGCGCGCCGAGTTCGGCGGGTACGACGCCCTCGTCGACCCGGTCGGCTGGCTGCTCGTGCTGCTCGGCGTCCGCACCCTCCCGGTGGAGCCCGAGCGGAGGAAGGCGCTGTTCGCGGTGGCCGCCGTGGCCGGCGTCGTGAGCGTGCCGCTGTGGATCCCGGGCGTCAGCGATGCCATCGAGGACGTGCACGCCTCGCTGCTGTGGGTCGCCAACCTGCCCCAGCTCGGCTTCGCCGCGCTGCTCTGCCACTGCCTGGTGGGCCGCGCCGCCGAAGCGGGTGACAACCGCGCGGCGGCCTGGCTGAAGTTCCTGCGGGTCGGCTTCGTCGCGGTGGCGCTGCTGCCGGTGCTCGTGTTCGGCGCGGGCGTCGACGCGCTCGAGGTGCCGACGTACCTCCTGGCGACGGTGCTGCTGCTGGCCCTGATCTTCCTGCTGTTCGCGTGGTCGGCGCGGCCCTGGGCGACGGGCCCGGAGACGCGACGAGGGCCGTCCCTCCCGCAGGAGGAACGGCCCTCGTAAGGCGCGCGTGCGTGGGTGTCAGGCCGGGATGACGTTGAGGGCCACCGTGGCGGACACCTCGTCGTGCAGCTTGACCGACACCTCGTGGGAGCCGAGCGACTTGATCGGGTTGCCGAGCGCGATGGTGCGCTTGTCGACCGCGGCGCCGGACTGCTCCGAGAGCGCCGTGGCGATCTCGGAGGCGGTGACGGCGCCGAACAGGCGGCCGCCCTCACCGGCGCGGACCTTGACGCTGACCGGCTGGGCCTCGAGCTTGGCCTTGACGTCGGTCGCCTGGTCGAGGTCGCGGACGGTGCGCGCGTCGCGCGAGGCCCGGATCTGTTCGACGGTCTTCTCGGCGCCCTTGGTCCACCGGATGGCGACGCCGCGCGGGACGAGGTAGTTGCGGCCGTAGCCGTTCTTGACCTCGACCACGTCGCCGGGGCCACCGAGACCGGTGACCTCCTGGGTCAGGATGAGCTTCATGTCCTGGCCTCCTTATCGACCGGTCGAGGTGTAGGGCAGCAGCGCGACCTCACGGGCGTTCTTGACGGCGATGGCCACGTCGCGCTGGTGCTGGACGCAGTTGCCGGTCACCCGACGGGCGCGGATCTTGCCGCGGTCGGAGATGAACTTGCGGAGCAGGGTGGTGTCCTTGTAGTCGACACCGGTCGCCTTCTCCTTGCAGAACTGGCAAACCTTCTTCTTGGGCTTGCGAATCACTGCCTTGGCCATTGTGGTGCTTCCTTTCCGAAGCCCGGCTCATGCCGGAATGGTTTCAGGTTGGTTGTCAGGTCAGGTGGTTTCGAGACGGGCGCTGAGCGCCCTCCTCAACCACCTTGGGATTGCTGGATCAGAACGGAGGCTCGTCGGAGCTGACGCCCGGCGCGCCCCACGGGTCCTGCTGGCCGCCACCGCCGCCACCGCCCTGCGGAGCCGGCTGGCCACCGCCCTGCGGGGCCGGGGTGGCCCACGGGTCGTCGGCCTGCTGCTGACCGCCGCCGCCACCGCCGCCGCCCTGGGGGGCGTTGTACCCGCCGCCACCGCCGGAGCGGGTGGTGCGGGTGACCTTGGCCGTGGCGTACTTCAGCGAGGGGCCGACCTCGTCGACGTCGATCTCGAAGACCGTGCGCTTCTCACCCTCGCGGGTTTCGTACTGACGCGACTTCAGTCGGCCCTGGACCACGACGCGCATGCCCTTCTGGAGGGACTCCGCGACGTTCTCCGCGGCCTGCCGCCAGACCGAGCAGGAGAGGAACAGCGCCTCGCCGTCCTTCCACTCGTTGGTCTGTCGGTCGAAGGTCCGCGGCGTGGACGCGATCCGGAAGTTCGCCACGGCCGCACCCGAGGGGGTGAAGCGCAGCTCCGGGTCGTCGACCAGGTTGCCGACCACGGTGATGACGGTCTCGCCTGCCATGTCAGGTCTCCCTACTTCTGTCCATCGGTACGTCGGGGCGAATCCTTGCCGGTGTCACCGACAGGGGGAAGGGGTCGTCCACAGGTGCCCACTGAGTCGACTCAGTGAGCGCCCGGGCGGATCACCTTCGTGCGCAGGACGGACTCGTTGAGCGTGAGCTGGCGGTCGAACTCCTTGACCGTGGCCGGCTCGGCGTTCAGCGAGATGACGGCGTAGAGGCCTTCGGCGTTCTTGCGGATCTCGTAGGCGAGGCGACGACGTCCCCAGACGTCGACGGACTCGACGGATCCGCCGTCCTTGCGGATGACGTTGAGGTACTTGTCGAGCGAAGGCTCGACGGTGCGCTCTTCAAGGCTGGGGTCGAGGATGACCATCACTTCATAGGCACGCAAAGCGGTCTCCACCTCCTCTGGACTCGGCGGCCACGGTCTCTCCGTGGCAGGAGGGCTTGCGTTCTCCGCCCGGACCGGGCGGGGTCTGCTGCGGCAACCCGTCGGTGGGTGGCGCGCAGCGGACAGGACAGGCTAGCAGCGGGGCAGGTCCGGCCCGAAATCCTCCGGGAGGTGGGGATCAGCCCTCGTCGGCCCGCCTCACCTCCACCCCGGCGGAGCGGAGCTCCTCGATGCCGCGCGCGGGCGCGGCGGAGTCGGTGAGTACGGCGGTCACCGCGGCCAGCGGGACCACCTCGAAGGCGGACGCTGCGCCGATCTTCTCGCCGCTGCCGAGCACGTAGGTCTCGGCGGAGCGCTGCGACCAGGCCCGCTTGATCGCCGCCTCGTCGGCGTCGCCGGTCGTGAGGCCGGCGGTGGGGTGGATGCCGGTGACGCCGAGGAAGAACACGTCGGCGCTGATCCGGCCGATGGCCTCGTGGGCGGCCGCGCCGGAGGCGACGACGGAGTGCTTGAACAGCCGGCCGCCGACGATGATCACCTCGACGCTCGGGTGGGTGGCCAGCTCGACGGCGATGGTCGGGCTGTGGGTGACCACGGTGGCCTCGAGCCCGCGCGGCAGGTGCCGGGCGAGCTGGAGTGCCGTCGTACCCCCGTCGACGGCGACCGTCTGCCCCCGCCGGACCAGGCCGGCCGCGAGCCGGCCGACCTCCACCTTGGCCCCCTGCCCGATGCCGGTGCGGACGGTGAAGTCGGCGACCGCGGGCGATGCCGGCAGCGCGCCCCCGTGCACCCGGTGCAGCAGCCCGTCGGCGGCGAGCTCGCGCAGGTCGCGGCGGATCGTGTCCTCGGAGAGGTCGAGCTGGGCGGCGAGGTCCTTGGCGACCACCCGGCCCTCGCTGCGGAGCGTGGCGAGGATCAGGTCCTTGCGCTGGGCGGCGAGCACGGCGTCACCCTACCCGAAATGCATGAAAGTGCTTGTTTGTGCACGTTTTTGCACGCTATCGTCGGCACATGACGACTCCGATGATGATCCTGATCGCCGGCCCCTACCGGTCCGGCACCGGCGACGACCCCGACCTGCTGGCCGCGAACCTGCGGGCGCTGGAGGAGGCGGCGTGGCCGATCTTCCGGGCCGGCCACGTGCCGATGATCGGCGAGTGGGTGGCGCTGCCGGTGATGCGCGGCGCGGGCTCCGCGCAGGTGGGCGACCCGGTCTCCGAGCAGGTGCTCTACCCGACGGCCGAGCGGCTGCTGCAGCACTGCGACGCCGTGCTGCGCCTGCCGGGCGCCTCGACCGGCGCCGACCAGGACGTCCGGATCGCCGAGGAGCGCGGGCTGCCGGTGTTCACCCGGGTGGAGGACATCCCGGGGTACGTCGCGGCCTGAGCCCGCAGCGGCGGTGTCGGCGGAGCGCCGTACTGTGGCGACATGCAGCAGATCGGTGCCCACGTCGACCAGACCGACCCGATCGCCGAGGCCAAGGCGCGCGACACCGACCTCGTGCAGTTCTTCCTCGGCGACCCCCAGGGCTACAAGGGACCCGAGTTCCGCTACGCCGGTGGGGAGGAAGGGCTGAAGGCCGACGCCGAGGCGGCCGGGGTCACTCTCTACGTCCACGCTCCCTACCTCGTGAACGTCGCGACCACCAACAACCGCATCCGCATCCCCTCGCGCAAGCTGCTCCAGCAGCACGTCGATGCCGCCGCGTCGATCGGCGCCCACGGGTTGATCGTCCACGGCGGTCACGTCGGCAACGACGACGACCCCGAGAAGGGCTTCGACAACTGGCGCAAGGCGGTCGACGCCACCGACATCAAGCTCCCGCTGCTGATCGAGAACACCGCCGGCGGCGACAACGCGATGACCCGCTACCTCGAGCGGATCGGCCGGGTGTGGGACGCGATCTCCGGCTGCGAGCAGGCCGACATGGTCGGCTTCTGCCTCGACACCTGCCATGCCCACGCGGGCGGCAACTCGCTCGAGACGATCGTCGACGACGTACGCCGGATCACCGGCCGGATCGACCTCGTGCACTGCAACGACAGCCGCGACGAGTTCGACACCGGCGCCGACCGGCACGCCAACCTCGGCCAGGGGAAGATCGACCCCGACCTGCTCACGGCCGTGGTGCGCGACGCCGGAGCCCCGGTGATGCTGGAGACCCCGGGCGGCGCGGCCGAGCACGCCGACGACATCGCGTGGCTGTCCGAGCGCCTGTAGACCGGGCGGAGCCCGAGCTGCAGGATCAGCGAGGAGGTTGAGGAGGCTCGGCGCAGATCGACGCGTCAGCGGCGAGCTGTCCGAGCCGTCTCGAAACACAAGACTCTGAAAATTGTGGAGCAGGCCGGCCGGCGGACGTCACCCCCGTGCGTCACGCAAGCCGGCCGGCCTGCTCATCCCCGCCCCCCAGCGGGGGCACTCGCCTCAAGCGGAGACGAGCACCGTCAGGTCGCGGACCTCGGAAGGTCCGTCACTGTCGTCGTTCCTGCGTCGCACGAGGCGCAGAGCGGCCGGTCCACGGTCCTCGTCCCGGAAGACCAGGAAGCAGAACACGTGACTGTCCTCGTGCAACGGGACCAGGTTCGACGGTCGGTCCTCGACATGCCACCGACTCAGGCCCAGTCCGCGTCGGCGGAACTTCAGCTCGAGGCGAGTGCCGGCCTCGACCTCGAGCACCTGACCCGGTTTCGGGTCGGTGAGTACGTGGTGCTGGAAACTTCCAGACATGCTCACTCCTCGCAGGCGAAGTTGACTGTCAGGAGCCGTCCCCTGCTCCTTAGATACGACCCGCGAGCAGAAAGTTCCGATTTCCGGGGAACGGACTTTTCTCAGCTGAAGCAGATCAGGGGCACCGGCGGGGCCTCGGCCGTGAACGCCGGCACCGCCTCCGCCAGGGCGGCCGCCGGATCGACGCCCGCTGCCAGCCGTTCGTGCACCCGCACCAGCGCGTCGAACGCCGCCGCGTCGTTGACGGCCGCGGCCGACGCGACCACGCGGCTGGACCCGGCGTGCAGCCAGGCGCTGGTCATGCCGATCAGCTCCTCGCCCCAGCGCACCGTCGAGGCCCCCACCTCGCACGCCGACAGCAGGACGATGTCGGGTACGGCGCGCAGCTGGTCGATGTCGTAGCCGTACCACGGCCCGTCGACCAGCTCGAGCCCCGAGAACATGGGGTTCTCGGCCGAGTGCTTGCCGTGCGCCGCGACGTGCAGCACGTCGACTCCCGAGGCCAGCCCCGACACCGCCTCCGCGGTGACGGCGTCCCCGATCAGGACGTCGGACAGGTGCCACTCCTTGGCCGCGGCCAGCACCTCGTCCTCGGCCCGGTCCACGCGAGGTCCGGCGACCAGCCCCGCCGAGGCGGACCGCAGGGGCCGCTGGCGTCGGGCCAGCCAGGAGGTGGCCGACTGTGCCACCGTCACCGGCCGGCCGGCGAAGCCCGCCAACAGGGTCCACGGCACGGCCGCCAGGACGCCCGACGGCGTGAGCACGACCTGGCGGTCGCCCACCGCGTCCCGCACGGGTGCCACCAGGAGTCCGGCCAGTCGCTCGAGCCGCGCGGCCAGCTCGCGGCGTACGGCCGCAGCCAGCGCGTCCGGCAGGTCCGCCGCCGCCATGTCCAGGTCGGGCAGCAGCCCGTCGAGCACCTCCACCAGCGGCGCGCGCTCGCCCAGGTCGAGCTGGGTGGCGGCGCCGTCGGTGACGACGAGCGCGATCACACGGTTGCCGGTGACGACGTACGCGACGAGTGCGGTGTCGGCGCCGAGCGCGCCCTGCAGGTCACCCAGGTCGACGGGATCGTCGACCTCACCCGACCCGCGGTGGTGCCACGCGCGCTCCCGCACCCGCCGCCGCAGCTCGGCCTCGCGCTCGGGATCGGTACGCCGATCGCCCTCCAGCACCTGCGCGATCTCGCGGAGCTCGGCCAGGTCGGCCGCCATCGACTCGTCCTGGGGAGCGCGCACCGGCTGCACCCGGCTGGCCATCATCCGGGCGCGCTCGGACCACTCGAACAGCACCTCGGGATTGCGGGAGTCCGCCGCCAGCTGCAGCGCACGAACGCCGAGCCGCCGACCCTGGCCGACGACATTGGTCCGGAGGTCGAGGCTGCCGAACGAGCTCTGCCACTCATGCAGCTCGGACAGCCCGACGCGCAGGTGACTCAGGGCGCGCTGCCGTTGGCCCTGCGACTCGGCGAGCTCCGCGCGGACGTCACGGGCCAGGAGACGAACCGCCAACGGTGCCCGCTGGTCGATCCGCACACCGCTGAGGCGACCGCGTGCCGTCTCGCGCTCACCACGGCGCAGGTGCACCCGGGCCGTGTGCAGGGTGGTCGAGACGGCGACCCAGTGCAGCTCCTGGGCCTCCAGCTCGTGAGCCAGGTCGACGCCGCGCGTGGCAATGCTCGGGCCATGCTGGCCCATCTCGACCTCGGCCGCGAGCTCGACGGCCTCCGCACGAACCCGCCACGCCGACGTCCCGATCGCGGCGAAACGGAGGCGTGCGCGCCGCGCCGCGACGCGCGCACGCGACGGGTCGAGAGTCGCGAGATTCCGCGCCAGGCTCAACTCGGCCTCCGCCTGTCGCTGACGCAGCCTTCGCGATCCGTAGGTCCGCGCCGCACGCTCGAGCAGCTCGACACCGCGCTGGGTCAGGCCGGCCGCCAGGAACCCTTCCGCCCGGTCCTGCTCGGCGATGGCCCTCAGTACTGGACTCTCGGTCGCGAACGCCGGGTAGGCGCCTTCCATCTCACGCAGGGCTCCCACCAGGTCACCCCGCAGGAGCAGGGCGTATCCGAGGTTGTGTCGAGCCTTGGCCGCCTCGATGTCCTCGCGGGCTGCCTCGAAACCGTCGACCGCGCGAGCGAAGTCGGAACTGGCACGCTCCGGCTGTCCCTGCTGGAGGTACACGTTGCCACGGTTCAGGAAGGTTCGGGCCAGCTCGTCCGGGAGGCCGGAGAGGGCTCCGATGGCGGCCGCGAACGATGACAACGCATCCGTGGTCTCGCCAGCGCGCATCTGGAGCAACCCCTGCTGGCTCTGGGCGATGCCCCGGGTCTGCGCTTCGAGTCCGGGTCGCTCCAACGCGGAGCGGCACAGCGCGCGACCTCGTTCCGGATCACCGATCTCGCTGACCACGTAGGCCAGGCTCACCTCGATCCGCGCCCGGAGGTCACCGTCGTCGGTGTCGCGCTCGAGGGCGCGCTCCAGCAGCTTCCGTGCGGCGCGAACGCGCCCCGAGTTGATCGCCACGACACCGCGCTGGTGGAGCTCCTCCGCACTCAGCACACGGCCATCATCGCCTGATCGTGGTCAGGTCCTCCACTGCATCCCATCCGCGCTGGATCGCGTCGCCCGGGGCGTCCCCGGATCCGAGGCCGTCCTGGATGTTGCGGGCCAGTCGCCCGGCCATGAGCGGAGCTGCGAACGACGTTCCGCTCCACACGCCGAAGCCGGCGCGGAAGTCGTCCGGGTCGATGGCCTCGCGAACCCTGCCGAACGCCTTGGTCCTCGCCGGGGGCTGGAGACCTCCCTGGAATGCCGGGAAGGTGCTCATCACAGCGGCACCCGTCTCGTAGCTGCGCACCCACAGCCCGGTGTTGGAGAACAGCGCGTCGGTCTTGCCGTTGGGGTTCAGCGCACCCACGGACACGATGGGCAACACCTGCGGATCGAGCTGCACCGGGCCGTTGCCGTCGGTCCACGGCGCGAACGCGGCCGGGAAGGTCGGCCGGCTGGTCGCGTCGTTGCCCGCCGAGCAGACCACCAGCGTGCCGCTCTTCGCCAGGTCCTCGAGGATCTCGTAGAGCGTCGGATCGAAGAGCATGTCCTCCGGCGTCTCGTGGTAGTAGCCCATCGAGAGGCTGAGCACGTCGATCGCGCGGCCGCTCCCGTCGTTGCGGAACCGTCGGGCGAGCTCGGCGATCTGGGCCAGGGACGCGACCCAGTCGGACTCGATGATCGGACCAACCGGTGGGACCACACGCCAGGACAAGATGTCGGCGTCGGGGCAGGCCTGGCGTACCAGACCGGCGATGAAGGTGCCGTGACCGGACAGCGGGTCGATCATCCCGTCGAGCTCTCCGGTCAGGTCACCGTGCAGCTCCGGCTCGGTGTTCGGCTCGGTGTACCCGATGGGCAGGCCGTCGAGCTCGACCCCCTTCTCGACGATGCCGTCGAGCCAGGGATGCTTGCCGCAGCCGGTGTCGAGGATCGCCACCACCGGTCGTCGCGTCTTCATCTTCTTGTCGGGCGTCCGGCAGGGCGGCTCGCCGATGAACGCGACCGGCTGCCTGCCTCCGCTGCCCGGCAGGCCGTAGGTGGCCACCGGCCACGAGTGCCCGCCACCGGACGGGTGGCTGGAGTCGAACGGGTGCGAGCTGTCGAACGGGTGGCTGGAGTCGAACGGGTGCGAGCTGTCGAAGGGCCGCGCGAACACGACGTGGTCGAGCGCGACACCTCGAACGGCGTCCTTGCCGAACTGCTCGCGCGTCTGCTGGAGCAGGGTCCAGGCGTCGGGGGCCAGCGTCGCCTGGTTGGACGCGATCCCGAGCCGGATGCCGCGAACGCCGAACTTGAGGCCGCGCCGTGCGAGGATCCTCCTCCTCCGGCGTCAGGCTCCATCCGAGAGGCTCGGCCACCAGACGGAAGATCCTCAGCGCCTGGTCGAAGTCGACCGTCTTCGAGACCAGGATGCGCGGACCGACGTAGATCGTGGGCCGGGGCTTGATGTCCTGCACCTCGACCGCCGTGGCCGGATCGAGCACACGCCCCTCGACGGGTGCGATCGCGTCGCGGGACGGAAGGTTGGGATCACGGTCCATGGGCCTGCGCTGGTTCCTGTCGTCGGGCGGCTGCGACATTCGGGGCCTTCCTGGGTGACGGTCGACGTGTTCAGATCTCGAAGGTCGGGGTGGCGAACGCGGGCCGCTCCAGGTCGTGCGGCTCCAGGCGGATCTGGAGCTGGCCGACCGGCAGGTCGGTCAGGACGAACCGGCCGCTGTCGCTGACGAGGGCGTCGCGGGAGCGGGGGGTGGCGCCGGGGAGGGCACGCACGGTCATCGGCTCGGGCGGGACGATCCATCCGTCGACCCGCGAGAGCTCACCCTCGGTGGCGACGCGGATCAACAGGTCGGTCTGCCCGTGCACGAAGCGCAGGGTGTACGACGTACCGCCCCGGGCGCCGACCAGCTCGGTCGACCGCTCGACCAGGAGCATCAGCTCGAGGTCGAGGTCGGAGTCGGCCACCGCAGCGGCGGCCTGCATGCGGGGCACGAGGTCGTCGGGCACCGGGTCCTGCTCCAGGTAGACCCGGCGTACGACCTCGAGCAGGCTCTCGCGGCTCATCTCGCTCATCAGAAATCTCCCACCTGTGCCAGGGCCACGCGAAGCTTGGCCAGACAGCGGCCCCGAGTCGGGCCAATGCTTCCGACCGGCATGTCCAGGTCGGTCGCGAGTCGTGCGTAGTCAGGACGGTTCTCGAACGCCACCACCCGCAACAGCCGGCGGCAGCGCTCGGGCAGCTCGTCCACGGCCGCCCAGAGGCGATGCCGCGTGTCGTGCTCGACGGCCACCGACTCCGCCGACCTCTGGTCGGGCAGCCGGGGCGCCAGGTCCTCGTCGGCGACCGGCGTCGTCTTGGCGCTGGCGCCCGACACCCGCCACGCCTCGCGGCGTGCCGTGGTCGTCAGCCAGCCACCGACCGCAGCCGGGTCCGCGATGGCCGCGCGCCGGCGTACGAGGGCCATCCAGGTGGTCTGGACCACGTCCTCCGCAGACTCCTGGGAGAGGCGGTACGCGCGGACGACGTGCCACAGCACGGGCGTCATCACGGCGACCAGGTCGTCGAGTCCCCCTGCGTCGCCGTCGAGCCAGCGGTTGAACGCCGCGGTGGCCTCTTCCCACACCTCGCCCGGGCGTTGACTGCGCTCGGGGTGGGCAGGGTGAGTCGTGCTCGTATGGGTCATGCGTCGATCAGCTCCCAATCGCCTCTCCGTCATGATCACGAATCCGAAGAGCATCGAGTCCCCCGCCTGATACATCCTCCTCTGATCCGGACGCTGCGCAACGGAAATCGTGCACATCGCGGACGCGCGTCGCCCCCGGATTCGGCCCCGAAGCCAGCGGGTAGCCTCGGGGCGTGACTCCCCCGCCCACCTCTCGCGAGCTCGTCGTGCGCGCCATCGGCGAGCCGGAGCACCTCGGCTTCGTGCGCTCGCAGCGGTCGGTGAGCTTCCTCCAGACCCCGGCCTGGGGGCGCGTGAAGTCGGAGTGGCGTCGTGAGTCCCTGGGCTGGTTCCGTGACGGCGAGCTGGTCGGGGCCGCGCTCGTGCTCTACCGCCAGCTGCCCCGGGTCAAGCGCTACCTCGCCTACCTCCCGGAGGGCCCGGTCATCGACTGGGAGTCGGACCGGCTCGACGACTGGCTCGCCCCGATGGCGGCGCACCTGAAGAAGCAGGGGGCGTTCGGCGTCCGGATGGGTCCGCCCGTCATCACCCGCCGCTGGAGCGCCGCGCAGGTCAAGGAGGGCATCGCCGATCCCGACGTACGCCGGCTCGGCGAGGTAGCGCCCACCGAGCGGAGCGCGGTCGGCGCCCGCGTGGTCTCACAGCTCCGCGAGCTCGGCTGGCAGCAGCAGGCCACCGAGGGCGGCTTCGCCGCCGGGCAGCCGCAGTTCAACTTCTGGATCCCGCTCGCCGACCGCACCGAGGACGACGTGCTCAAGGGCATGAACCAGCAGTGGCGGCGCAACATCAAGAAGGCCGCCAAGGAGGGGGTCGAGGTCACCCCCGGCAACGGCGACGACCTCAAGCTCTTCCACGACCTGTACGTCCACACCGCCGAGCGCGACCACTTCACCCCGCGCGGCTTCGCCTACTTCCGCACCATGTACGACGCCCTGTCGGCCGAGGACCCGGACCGGATCCGGCTCTGGCTCGCGCGGCACGACGGCGACCTGGTCGCGGCGACGGTCGCGATCCGGGTCGGTGGCCACGCGTGGTACTCCTACGGCGCCTCGTCCACCGAGAAGCGTGAGGTGCGCGGCTCCAACGCCGTCCAGTGGGAGATGATCCGCGACGCGATGGCGGCGGGAGCCGACGTCTACGACCTGCGCGGCATCACCGACACCCTCGAGTCCGACGACCCGCACGTCGGGCTGATCCAGTTCAAGGTCGGCACCGGCGGGGAGGCGGTCGAGTACGCCGGCGAGTGGGACCTGCCGCTGAATCCCTTGCTCTACAAGGCCTTCGACGTCTACATGAAGCGGCGCGGATGACCCTCACCCTCTCCGTCGACGGTGACCGCTGGCGTGCGCACCTGCGCGCCGTCGCCGAGGCCAACCCGGGGCTGACGCCTGTCGCGAAGGGCAACGGCTACGGCTTCGGCCTCGGCCGGCTCGCCCGCAAGGCGCAGTGGCTCGGCGTCGACACCCTCGCGGTCGGCACGTACGACGAGCTGCCCGAGGTGGCCTCCCGGTTCGACGGCGACCTGCTCGTGCTCTCCCCCTGGCGGCCCTTCGGCGCCGCCGTCGAGCTCGACGACGCCCTCGCGAAGCGGGTGGTGCACACCGTCGGCCGGCTCGCCGACGTCGACGACCTGCTCGCGCGACAGCCCGGCGCCCGGATCGTGCTCGAGCGCCTGACCAGCATGAACCGGCACGGCTTCTCCGCCAGCGACCTGCGCACCGCCGCCGAGCTCGCGCGCGGCCGCAGCACGCTCGCGGGCGTCGCGTTCCACCTTCCGCTCGCCGAGGGCAAGCACCTCGACGAGGTCCACTCGCTCATGAACGACGTGGTCGGCGCCGGGCTCGGCGGCACCACGATCTGGGTCAGCCACCTGACCGACGACGAGCTGGCGCAGGTCCGGTCGTCGTACGCCGACTTCGACGTCCGCCCCCGGATCGGCACCGGCCTGTGGCTCGGCGACCGCGCGGCCCTGCGCGTCACCGCGACCGTGCTCGACGTACACGAGCTCGCCCGCGGCGACCTCTTCGGCTACCGCGGCCGCACCGCCCCCCGCGCCGGCCACCTGCTGGTCGTCAGCGGCGGCACGGCTCATGGCATCGGGCTGGAGTCGCCGACGGGCCAGGGCTCCCTGCGCGCGCGCGCCGCCACCGTGGCCCGAGGCGGCCTCGACGCCGCCGGCTTCGTCCGCTCGCCCTTCACCGTCGACGGCAAGCCGCGGCTGTTCGCCGAACCCCCGCACATGCAGGCCTCGCTGCTCCTGCTCCCCCAGGGCGCGCAGGTGCCCGAGGTCGGCGACGAGGTCGACGTCCGGGTCCGCTACACCGCGACCACGTTCGACCGGGTCGTCGTCAGCTGACCGTCCGGACCGGGTAGTCCGCCACGAAACGCAGGAGCGAGCCGCCAATCTGCATGATTTCCGTGGCGGACTATCGCCTAGCCGGCCCTACGCTGGGCGCCGTGACCAGCAGCACCCGCCGGGTTCGCGTCCGGCCCACCGGCGAGGACCACCGGGTCACCACGCTGGAGCTCTTCTTCGACCTGGTGTTCGTGTTCGCGTTCACCCAGGTGACGGCCCTGATGGCGGACGACCCGACTCCTGTCGGTGCGCTGCGCGGACTGGTCGTGCTGGCGCTGCTGTGGTGGGCCTGGTGCTCCTACGCCTGGCTCGGCAACCAGGCCCAGGCCGACGAGGGGGTGGTCCGGGCCACCCTCATCGTCGCGATGACGGCGATGTTCGTCGTGGCCCTGGCGATCCCCGAGTCCTTCGAGGACATCGGCGGTGGGCTCTTCGCGCCGTTCGTGCTCGCCGCCTGCTACGTCGTGGTCCGGATCGCCCATCTCGTCTGCTACTGGGTCGCGGCCGGCGACGACTCAGGGCTCAAGCGTCAGCTGCTGGTCACCGCCGTCCCCGTCGTGCCGGCGTTCGCGCTCCTGATGATCGGTGGCGCCGTCGGGCCGCCGTACCAGACCCTGTTCTGGGCGCTCGCCCTTCTCGTCGACTACAGCGGCATCTGGGTGACGGGCACCGGCGGATGGCGTGTCCACAGCGCCGCCCACTTCGCCGAACGGCACCAGCTGATCATGATCGTGGCCCTCGGTGAGTCACTCGTCGCGATCGGCGTCGGCGTCTCCGACAAGGCGATCTCGGCGCCGGTCGTCGTCGCGGCGATCCTCGGCGTCGCGCTTGCCGTGTCTCTGTGGTGGCTGTACTTCGACGTGGTCGCCCCCGTGGCCGAGCGCGCCCTCGCGGACGCCCGCGGCGAGGCGCGGGTCCGGCTGGCGCGCGACTCCTACACGTACCTGCACTTCCCGATCGTCATCTCGATCATCTACATCGCGCTCGGGCTGAAGAAGGTGCTCGAGTACGTCGCGGACACCGGGCACCACGACCTCTCCGACCCGCTCACCGGCACTCCGCTGGTCGCGTTGTACGGCGGCGTCGCGGTCTACCTGCTCGGCCATGTCGCCTTCCGCAAGCGCAATGTCGGCAGCTGGAACCCGCACCGCACGGTCACCGCCGTGCTGCTGCTCGCGCTGCTCCCACTCGCCTGGCGGATCCCGGCGATCGCCGCGCTCGGCCTGGTCGCGGGGGTCCTCATCGCCCTGGTGACCTACGAGCTGGTCCGGTTCGCCAGCGCCCGCGACCAGGTCCGGCACACCCACGAGGCCTAGGGTCGCTCCATCGGGCCTGCGAGCGGGTTTCGCGCACGTATCGGCAACCACGAACGGGATGTTCCAGGCGGCCCGGCCGGCCTCGGGTGCCCAGTCGAGCAGGCTCCACGGCCACTCCCGCCACGGGCCGAGCTCGCGCACCGGCTCGGGCAGCGGCTCTTCCGGATCCTCCGGCTCGTCCGTCGCGCGGGGGGCCTCGTCGAAGCCACGCACCCGGAACCCGGCCGACAGCGCCGCGCGCAGGTAGTCGGCGACGGTCCTGCGGTGGCAGGCAGCCAGCTGCGGCTGGCCCGACGGGCCCTCGGCCTTGACCACCGAGCCGCGGAGCACGAGCTCGGGGTGGACGTCGGAGATGATCGCGGCGCCCCCAGGGCGGAGCACGCGGGCGAACTCGGAGAGCACGGCGTCCAGGTCGGAGACGTGGGTCAGCGCGAGGGCGTTGGTGACCAGGTCCACCGACGCGTCCGCCAGGGGCAGGTCGTGGAGGTCGCCGGTGAGGAACGGCACGCCCGCGACGTTGCGGCGAGCCTGCCGCACCATGTCGAGCGAGCCGTCGACGCCCACGACCCGGTGCCCGCGCCCAGCCAGGCGGCGGGCGAGGCGCCCGGTTCCGCAGGCGGTGTCGACCGCGGTGCCCACCGGCAGTCCGTCGAGCATCGCGTCGATCACCGGGAGGTCGAGCTCCAGCAGCGCGTTGTCGGGGTCGTCGTACGTGTCGGCCCACTGGCGGTAGGCGGTGTCCGTCGCCTCGGGCTCGACCTGGACTCCGGGGTGACTGCGCAGCGTCTCGTCGTCGAGCAGGTCACGGACCTCGTCGAGGCGCGCCCGCACGAACCGTTCGTCGAAGTCGCCGTGCCAGGCACGCAGCAGCGCCATGCCTTCCATGCCGACGAGGTAGGCCAGCGGGTGCTGGTAGATCACGCCGCGACGCTAGCCACGAGGCGGCTTGCCGGCCACGCAATTACCGCGGCTCACACCGCCGCGTGGGTACGCCGGCGCGGACGGGCCGCGCGGACGACCGGGTCGTGCCACGGCTGCAGCACGTCGCGAGCCACGATGCCCACGAGGTAGAGCTCGGCCAGCACCCGCACCACGATCGCCAGCCAGTAGAACCCGGCGTCGGTGCCGCCCGCCGGATCGAGCTGGCCGCCGAGGTACCACCAGACCATCGCGAAGTAGAAGACCTCGCCCGCCTGCCAGATCAGCTGGTCGCGCCAGCGCGGCCTGGCCAGGACCGCCAGCGGCAGCAGCCACAGCACGTACTGCGGGGAGTACACCTTGTTGACCAGCAGGAACCCGGCGACGATCAGGAACCCCAGCTGCGCCAGCCGTGGCGTCTCCGGCGCCCGCATCCCGAGCACCAGGACACCCAGGCACCACAGGCCCAGCAACACCCACGAGACGGTGTTGATGGTCTCGGCGCGCAGGGCCAGGTCGCGCGCCTGCGCGACGACCAGCCACAGCGACCCGAGGTCCGCGCCGCGGTCGGAGTTGAACTGCCAGAACACCTGCCACTGCTGCCGCCCGGTGACGAACGCCGGCAGGTTGGCGACGACCCAGGCCCCGACGGCGGCAGCGGTCGTCACGGCGAAGTCGCGCATCCGCCGCTCGCGGAGGCAGATCACCAGCACACCGCCCAGCAACAGCAGCGGGAACAGCTTCGTGGCCGTCCCGAGCCCGATCAGGACGCCGGTCAGCCCCGGCCGTCCCCGGGCCCAGGCCAGCAGGGCACCGGCCACCAGGACCACGACCAGCAGGTCCCAGTTCACCAGCGAGCTCAGCACGAGTGCCGGCGACAACGCGAACAACGCCGCGTCCCAGGGCCGGCGGGGATGCACCCGGCTCAGCAACCAGGCGGTCAGCAGCGCCGCGACGGCGAAGCCGAGGGCGTTGACGAGCACGAAGATGCGGATCTCCTGCCGGACCTCGTCGTCGGAGGCCAGCGAGTCGGCGCCGCGCGCGAAGCGCGGCTCGAGATCGGGTGAGCCGTTCAGCCAGTGGGTGACCCAGGCGGCACCCCACGCGTAGTACGCGATCCCGACGGGGTACTCCATCACGTCGTAGCGGCTGCGGACCTGCTCGTCGCCGGTGTAGGGCCAGTTCAGCTCGACGAAGCCGCGCCCGGTGTAGAGGAACGGCAGGTCGGAGTAGCACATGTGGCTGTAGTTCTCGCCGCCGTCCTGCCAGGTCTCGCTGTAGCAGGACGCCTTCTGCACCATCCCGAGCGCGAACATCAGGGCGGTCAGGGCCAGCACGACGCGCACCGGCGTCCACCACGGGTGGCGGCCGGCGTGCTCACCGACCGGGCCGCCGACACCTTCGCTGAGAGCGGTGACGACCGGATCGTCCAGGGTCGGATGGACCCGGTCATCGGGTCCGGGCGGGTTGTCCCCGCCGCGGACGCTGGTCACCCGTGCCGCTCCCGGATGGCCTTCTCGCCGGGACCACGACTCCGCTGACCGTCGCCGGAGGGCGGCGGGTGCCCGTCGGTTCGGTGGTGGGACACGTGCCGGGGAGGCAGGTCGGCTCCGACGGCGTCGGGGTCGGCGTGGGAGTCGGCGTGGGTGTCGGCGTGCGGCGTCGGCGTGGGAGTCGGCTCGGGTTCCTTGGTCGTCTTCGTCGGCGACGGCTTCTTGGTCGGGCTCGGCGGCGGCGTGTACGGCGCGTGGCCGTCCTCGGGCGCGTCTCCGTCGAGGTTCGCCGGCGGCGGGAACTCCTCGACCGGGAGCCCGTCCATCGCCCGGCGCATGACGGCGGTCCAGGTGTCGGCCGGATAGTCGGCGCCGAAGTACGTCGGCAGCCAGCCGTCGAGCTGGTCGTCACCGTCGCCGCGGACGTACATCACGGCCGTGGCCAGCTGCGGCGTGTAGCCCACGAACCACGCCGAGGACACCTGGTCCTTGTCGTTGGTCGCGGTGCCGGTCTTGCCGGCGGCGTCGTACGGCGAGAGCCCGAGCGCGGCCTGGCCGGTGCCGTTCTCCACCACCTTCTGCATGGCGTACGACGTGTCGGCGGCGACGTCGGCGGCGATGCCCGGTCGCTTGGGCTGCTTGAAGTTGTAGAGCTCCTCGCCGTTGGCGTCGACGACCTTCTCGATCACGTGCACGTCGGAGCGCTGGCCCTCGGCGGCGATGCTGGCGTAGGCGTTGGCCATGTTGATCGGGCTGATCCGGGCCTTGCCCAGGGTGATCAGCGCGTCGGCGTGGAGGTCGCGGCTCGCCGCCGGGATGCCGGGCGAGTCGGCGTCGCGCGCCTCCGGCGGGATGCCCGAGCGCGTTCGCCGTCTTGAGGATCTTGTCGGGGCCGTCGGGGATGCTGTTCGACATGTCGACGAACGCGGTGTTGATCGACTGCTCGAGCGCGTAGGTCGCGTTGACCGACGACCCGTAGTCGTTGCCGAGCCCGTCGGAGCCGGATCCCTCGTTGCGGACGGTCAGCCCGTCGGGGAACTCGTACGGCGAGTTGCCGTCGAAGGTGTCCTTGAGGGAGTAGCCCTCCTTGAGCGCGGTCGCCAGCGGTGAACGGCTTGAACGTCGAGCCGACCATGCCCCCGGCGACCGCCCAGTTGATCTGCGACTTCAGGTAGTCCTGGCCGCCGTAGAAGCCGCGCAGCGCGCCGGTGCCGGGCTCGACCGAGGCGACGCCGACGTGCAGGTTCTTGTCCGAGAACCCATCGGGACGGGCTTCCTTCACACCGTCCTCGGCGGCCTTCATGGCCTTCTTGGTGAACGTCGTGGTGACCCGGAGGCCACCGCCGTCGATCTCCTCGTCCTTGAAGCCGAGGCGGTGCAGCTCGTCGCGGACCAGCTTGAGCATGTGCCCCTTCTGGCCGCCGTACGTCGACTGCGCCTCGATCTTCGGGAACTTCGGCAGCCGCTTCGCGGCCCGGTCGGCCTCCTCGGCGCTGATCGCGCCGGTCTTCGCCATCGAGGCCACGACGTAGTCGTAGCGCTCCTTGAGGTTCTCCTTGGCGTCCTTGCCGTTGGCGGGGTCCAGGGAGGTCGGGTTGTTCAGGACGCTCGCCAGCACCGCGCTCTGCTTCAGGCTGAGCTTGTTGGCGTTGATGTCGAAGTACGCCCGCGACGCGGCCTGGATGCCGTAGGCGCCGCGACCGAAGTAGATGGTGTTGAGGTAGCCCTCGAGGATCTCCTTCTTGCTCATCTGCCGCTGCAGCTTGAGCGAGAGGATCGCCTCCTTGGCCTTGCGGTCGAGCGAGCGGTCCTGGGTCAGGTAGAGGATCTTGACGTACTGCTGGGTGATCGTCGACGCACCCTGGGTGGCGTTCCCGCGTGCGTTGCTGAACGCCGCCCGCACGATGCCCTTGGGATCGATGCCCTTGTCGGTCCAGAAGGACTGGTTCTCGGCCGCGACCACGGCGTCCTGGATGCTCTGCGGCATCTCGTCGAGCGGGATGGAGTCGCGGTTCTGCCGGGCGAAGCGCCCGAGCTCGGACTTGCCGCCGTTGTAGTAGACGTACGACGTCTCGGTCTGGAAGTCCTCGTTGGGGTCCGGCACGTCGATGGTCTGGTAGAGGAAGACGAACGACCCGGCTGCGAGGACCACGCAGACCAGCCCGACGATGCCCACCCACTTGCCCACGCGCAGGAACTTCTGCTTGCGGGTGCGGGTCGGCTTGACGGGCTTCTTGGTGACGGCTGGTCCGGCGGCGCGTCGCTTTCCAGGCAAGTTGCGGAACTCCGTGGGTCGGCGGCAGGGCGGTCGTGATCCGGGGGCGCGCGCTCGACAGGCGGCGCCCGATACAGAGTACGCAGTCGTTCACAAAGGGGCTAAGTGGCGGCGACGCGACGCTCGACACACCCCGGCGCGACACCCCGGCCGACCCCGGCCACACCGCCCGATGTGATCCGGTGTCCGGTTCCGCGGATATATCGCTACGATAGGTCTCGTGGCACGTCGTGGTGAGACCATCGAGCTGGCAGTCCTCGGACTGCTGCACGAGGGACCCATGCACGGCTACGAGCTGCGCAAGCGCCTGAACCTCATGCTCGGCTGGGGACGGGTGCTGTCGTACGGGTCGCTCTACCCCACGCTGAAGAAGATGCTCAAGGGTGCCCTGATCGAGGAGGTCGCCGGTCCGGCGGCGCCGGTGACCCGGCGTCCGCGGATCGTCTACCAGCTGACCGAGGCCGGGCACGGCGAGTTCCAGCGGCTGATGGCCGAGGTCGGTCCGGTGGCGTGGGAGGACGACAACTTCGACATCCGGTTCGCCTTCTTCGGGCGGGCCGACATGGAGGTCCGGCTCCGCGTGCTCGAGGGACGCCGTACCCGACTCCAGGAACGCCTCGACCGGGTCCAGCGCGAGCTCGCCATGACCCAGACCGAGGTCGACAGGTACGCCGCCGAGCTGCAGCGTCACGGGGTCGAGTCGGTCGAGCGCGAGGTGCGCTGGCTCTCCGACCTGATCAACACCGAACGGACCACTGGCCAGACGGCCACCACCACTCCGCCGCCCCCTCCGGCGACGGACAACAACTCCAGCCCCTCAGCGGATGTGAAGTGAAGGAAGGAAACCCGATGGGTTCGGTACGAGTAGCAATCGTGGGAGTGGGCAACTGCGCCACCTCCCTCATCCAAGGTGTCGAGTACTACCGCGGCGCCGACCCAGCCGGAACGGTCCCGGGCCTGATGCACGTCACCTTCGGTGACTACCACGTCTCGGACGTCGAGTTCGTGGCTGCGTTCGACGTGGATGCGAAGAAGGTCGGCTTCGACCTCTCCGAGGCCACCACCGCGTCGGAGAACAACACGATCAAGATCTGCGACGTGCCGCCGCTCGGCGTCACGGTGCAGCGCGGGCACACCCTCGACGGGCTCGGCAAGTACTACCAGGAGACGATCGACGAGTCCGACAGCGACCCGGTCGACGTCGTCAAGGTGCTCAAGGAGACCCAGGCCGACGTCCTGGTGTCCTACCTCCCGGTGGGCTCGGAACGTGCCGACAAGTTCTACGCCCAGTGCGCGATCGACGCGGGCGTGGCCTTCGTCAACGCGCTCCCGGTGTTCATCGCCTCCGACCCCGAGTGGGCCAAGAAGTTCGAGGACGCCGGCGTCCCGATCATCGGCGACGACATCAAGTCCCAGGTCGGCGCGACCATCACCCACCGGGTGCTGGCCAAGCTGTTCGAGGACCGCGGCGTGGTGCTCGACCGCACCTACCAGCTCAACGTCGGCGGCAACATGGACTTCAAGAACATGCTCGAGCGCGAGCGCCTGGAGTCGAAGAAGATCTCCAAGACCCAGTCGGTGACGTCGAACATGAAGCACGACATCGCCGCCCGCAACGTGCACATCGGGCCGTCCGACTACGTCGCCTGGCTCGACGACCGCAAGTGGGCCTACGTCCGGCTCGAGGGCCGCGCGTTCGGCGACGTGCCGCTCAACATGGAGTACAAGCTCGAGGTCTGGGACTCCCCCAACTCCGCGGGCATCATCATCGACGCGATCCGCGCGGCCAAGATCGCCAAGGACCGCGGCATCGGTGGCCCGATCGTCTCGGCGTCGTCGTACCTCATGAAGTCGCCGCCGGTGCAGCTGCCCGACGACGAGGGCCGGCGCCGGGTCGAGGCGTTCATCAGCGGCGAGGAATGACCCATTCCGGTGGTTGAGGAGGTCGCGCAGCGACCGTCTCGAAACCACCTGAGCTGAGCAGGGCGGTGACCGTCGAGGTCACCGCCCTGTTTCGTCGTCCGCGTAACCACGACCCACGTCGCGCCGTTGGCACATTGCGGTCGGCTCTCGGGATCTGCACCCGAGGGTCGGCCGCCTCGATGCGGCGGCCTGCCGTCAGGCCTCGGCTTCGGCCTTCATCCGGCCCAGCGTCTGGCGCATGCCCTCACGCAGCTCCCCGGTGAACGTCTCCTGGCCGCCGAGCGCGACCTTGGTCAGGCGCAGCGAGATGTCGGAGATGCCGTCGGGGGTCTCGCGGCGCTGGACGACGCGGGTGCCGCTCTCCGTCGGCTCGAGGGAGAACGACCAGATCGCGCGGTTGTCCTTGACCCGGAACGCGAACTCGCGGTGCGGCTCGAAGCGGACCACCTTCGAGCGGGTCGGCCAGAACAGCGGGCCGCGGCGGTTGAGGTTGTAGCTGCGGGTGCCGAGCCGCACCGGGCCACGGACCACGGTCTTCACGACCTGCGGGCTCCACGAGGCCATCCGCGGCAGGTCGGTGAGCAACGACCACACCTTGACCGGCGGGGCCGCGACCTCGATGGACTCTTCGAGCTGGACTGGGTTCTGGGTCATGCCGGGCACAACGCCCGCGGGCCGGTCCGGTCACGGTTCACCCGCGTGAGGTCCACCAGTCGAGCAGCGCGGCCGTCGCGGTCTCCTCGTCCTGGGGACCGTTCTCGAGGCGCAGGTCGAGCAGGAACTGGTACGCCGCCCCCACCTCGCGGCCCGGACCGATCCCGAGTGCCTCCATGATCTGGTTCCCGTCGAGGTCGGGACGGATCGAGGCGAGCTCCTCCTCCTCGGACAGTCGGGCGATGCGCTGCTCGAGGTCGTCGTAGGTGCGCCGCAGCCGCTCCGCCTTCCGCCGGTTGCGGGTCGTGCAGTCGGCCCGGGTCAGGATGTGCAGCCGCTCGACCTGGTCGCCGGCGTCGCGCACGTAGCGGCGTACGGCGGAGTCGGTCCAGTCGCCGTCGCCGTACCCGTGGAACCGGAGGTGCAGCTCGACCAGCCGCGACACCGCGTCGATGGCGTCGTTGGAGAAGCGGAGCGCCTTCATCCGCTTGCGGGTCATCTTGGCGCCGACCACGTCGTGGTGGTGGAAGGTCACCGTCCCGTCGTCGAGGAAGCGGCGCGTCCGCGGCTTGCCGACGTCGTGCATGAGCGCCGCGAAGCGGAGGACGAAGTCGGGCTTGCCGTCCAGCCGGTGCTCGAGCTCCATCGCCTGCTCGAGCACCGTCAGCGTGTGCTCGTAGACATCCTTGTGGCGGTGGTGCTCGTCGCGCTCCAGCGCCAGCGCCGGCAGCTCCGGCAGCACGCGCTCGGCCAGGCCGGTCTCGACGAGCAGGCGGAGCCCGAGCCGGGGGTGGGGTCCGCAGACCAGCTTGACCAGCTCGTCGCGGACCCGCTCGGCGGAGATGATCTCGATCCGGTCGGCCATCGCGGTCATCGCGGCCACCACCGACGGATCGACGGCGAACCCGAGCTGGGAGGCGAACCGGGCCGCACGCATCATCCGGAGCGGGTCGTCGGAGAACGAGTCCTCGGGCCGTCCGGGCGTGCGCAGCACGCGATGTGCCAGGTCGACCACACCGCCGTACGGGTCCTCGAAGGTGCGATCCGGGACCTGCACCGCCATCGCGTTGACCGTGAAGTCACGCCGGCCGAGGTCTCCGGCGAGGGTGTCGCCGAAGTTCACCTCGGGCTTGCGGGAGGTGGGGTCGTAGGTCTCCGAGCGGTACGTCGTGATCTCGACCTGCCAGTCACCCCGGCGGCAGCCGATCGTCCCGAACGCGCGGCCCATGTCCCACACCGCGTCGGCCCAGCCGCGGACCAGGTCCTCGGTCTGCTCGGGCCGCGCCGATGTCGTGAAGTCGAGGTCGTTGTGGTGCCGACCGAGCATCGCGTCGCGCACCGGCCCGCCCACCAGGGCGAGCTCGTGGCCCGCCTTCGCGGAACCGCCGTCCGAGCTCGTCGATCACCGGCGCGATCCGGTCCAGCTCCTCGGCGACCGACTGCTGCACCTCGGACATCTGGAGGGGAGGCAAGGTGGCGTCGGACACGAGAGGAAACTCTATCGACAGTCGGCGTCCCGGCCGCCGCCCCGTCGCCGCCGGACCCGCTCGGACGACGGCTACAGTCGTGGCCATGCTTCGCCCGGTGTCGCTGCTGCCTGCCCTCGTGGCGGTCGTGGCGACACTCTCCACGGCCGCTCCGGCCGTGGCCGACAAGCCGGTCGAGGGCGATCCCAACGGTGCGGTCGATCGCCACGCCGCGGCCGAACGCCTGGTCGCCAGCCGCGCCCAGGCCAGGACCGCACCCGCCCGCCCTCGCGCCGTCCAGCGCGACCCCCTGGCCGTCACGATCAGCGAGATCACCCCCTCCTCCATCCCCGCTCGCGGTCCGATCGAGGTCACGGGGATCGGTCACCAACCGGAGCCAGGACCCCTTCACCGCCATCAACCTGCACGCCTTCATGGGCGGCGAGCCGATGACGACCAGCGCCGAGCTGGCCGAGGCCGCCCTGCTCGACCCGTCCGTGTACGTCGGGAACCGGATCACCGCCCCCGGCACGTTCGACAGCGTCGACGAGCTGGCGCCGGGTCAGTCGTCGTCGTTCACCATCCGGGTCCCGCAGTCGCAGATCACGGCCACGACCGCCCGGCGTCTACTGGTTCGGCGTACACGCCCTCGGCGACTCCGCCTCGCCCCGCGACGACACCGCCGACGGCCGGGCCCGCACGTTCATCGCGCTCGCCCCCGACACCAGGCGGCCGGTGAAGACCGCGCTGGTCATTCCCCTGCGGCATCGCGTCGAGCACGAGGCCGACGGCAGCATCGCGGACGTCGAAGGCTGGGCGGAGACCCTGTCGACGGGCGGAGCGCTGCGCAGCCTGCTGGAGTTCGGCGGCTCCGCCGGGACCCGTCCGATCAGCTGGCTGATCGACCCCGCCGTACCCGACACCGTCCGGGCGCTCGTGGCGGGCAACCCCCCGCGCTCGCTCGACGACACGCGCGACCCGGACCGGGCCGGCGACGACGAGGGCGGGTCCGCGAGTCCCAGCCCGACCGAGGGCCCGTCCACGCCCGCTGAGGGCGAGGACGGGGAGGAGAAGCCACCGCCCACCAATGCCGCGACCGAGCCCGGGTCGGCCTGGCTGAACCAGCTCGAGGGCGCGCTCGCCGGTGACGAGGTGCTCGGCCTGCCGTACGGCGACGTCGACGTCTCGGCGGCCGCGCAGCTCGAGCCGGAGTCCTACGAGCTCGCCGTGCAGCGGACGGGGAACACCCTCGAGCCGTGGGGGTTCCCCCTCACACCCGCGATCGCCCCGCCGGGCGGCTACCTCGACCCGGAGAGCCTGGGCGTGCTGGGTGAGAGCTCCCCGATCCTGGTGAGCGACCGGATGTTCCCCGAGGGTGCGCCGCCGGTCGCCCGGGTGTCCGGGACCAGGCTGACCACGACCTCCCGGTCGACCGAGCAGGGCGGCCCGGGGCCGGGTCTGCGGCTCACCGCCCTCGCGCTGCGACAGCGGATCCTTGCCGAGGCCGCGGTCCGGGCGATCGACCCCGCGCACCCGCCCCTGGTGGTCGTCCTGCCGCAGCGGTGGCGGCCCGAGAGCACGCTCGGCTTCTTCGGCGGGCTCGACGTCGACTGGCTCGACCTGGTCGAGATCGGCGAGATCTCCGATCGCCGCGGTCGCCCCGTGGACCCCGAGACCCTGACCTACCCCGACGCACAGGCCCGCCATGAGCTCGACGCCGCCAACTTCAGCTCGGCGACCGCGCTCGCCGCCGCCGGCGAGACGCTGCAGAACGTGCTCACGCGCAACGACACGGTGGCGGCGGCGGTGAACGACGAGTCGCTGACGACGTTGTCCTACGCGCGCCGTACCGACCCGAACTCCGCCCGCGCCGACGCCGAGCGCTCCCGCGCCTGGATCACCGGCCGGCTCGAGTCGATCACGGTCGAGGCGCCGCGGGCGGTGACCCTGGCCAGCACCAGCGGCAGGTTCGCGGCCACCGTCTCCAACGGGCTCGACCACCCGGTGACGGTGAGTCTGCAGTCGCTGAGCGAGCAGCCGATGACGATCGACGGGCCGGAGACGATCGACATCGCGGCCGAGAGCAGTACGTCGGTCCTCATGCGGGCGGCGACCGACCGGCTCGGCGTGCACCGGGTCGAGCTGCTCGTCACCGACGAGGAGGGGACCCCGCTCGGGTCGACGGACAACCTGCCGATCCGGTCGGTCCAGGTCAGCCAGCTGATCTGGGTGATCCTCGGCACCGGCGTCGCGCTGCTGTTCGGCGCGATCGCCGTACGCCTCGTGCGCCGGGTGCGAAGGGCGACACGATGATCACCCCATTCGAATGCTCACTGCGTTCCGCTTCGAACGGGGACCCGAAAATGACGGACCCGGTGCCGCCCACCGACACCAGCCGCGAGACCACGGGCATCCTCACCTCCAGCGCCGTGATGGCCGCCGGCACGGTGGTCTCGCGGATGAGCGGGTTCGTGCGCTCGACGCTCCTGGTCGCGGCCCTGGGCCAGCAGCTCCACGCCGACCTGTTCAACATCGCGAACACGATCCCGAACATGCTCTACATCCTGCTCGCCGGCGGCATCTTCAATGCCGTGCTCGTCCCCCAGCTGGTGCGGGCGATGAGGAACGACCCCGACGGCGGCGAGGCCTACACCAACCGCGTGATGACGCTCGCGATCGTGTTCCTGGCCCTGGTCACGATCGTGCTGGTGGCCGCGGCACCGTGGGTCATGCAGCTGTACTTCACCGACGCCGGCCAGCAGGCACAGCTCGCCGAGCAGCGTGAGTCGGTCATCGCCTTCGCACGCTTCTGCCTGCCCCAGGTCTTCTTCTACGGCATGTTCGTGCTGGTCGGGCAGGTGCTCAACGCACACGGCCGGTTCGGGCCGATGATGTGGGCGCCGATCGTCAACAACCTGATCTCCGTCGGCGTCCTCGTGGTCTACCTGTTCGTGTTCGGCCCGGTCGCCGACGCCGACCTGGACGCGGGCTTCTCCTCCGGCCAGGAGGCGCTGCTCGGCCTCGGGGCGACGTTCGGCATCGTGGCGCAGTTCCTGGTGCTGCTGCCGTTCCTGCGGGCAGCCGGTGTCCGCTACCGCCCCCGCTTCGACTTCCGCGGCACCGGGCTCGGCCACACCCTGCGCCTCGGCGTGTGGACGGTGCTGTTCGTCATCGTCAACCAGATCGCCTACACGGTCGTCGTCCGGCTGGCCTCCACCGGTACGGCGGGCACGGCCGGCACCGGCGAGGACGCCACCGGCTACACCGTCTACGCCTACGCCTTCCTGATCGTGATGGTCCCGCACTCCGTCATCACGGTCTCGCTCGCGACCGCGATCCTGCCCCGGCTGAGCGGGCACGCCGCCGAGCACGACCTGCCGGCCCTGGCCGGCACCCTCGGGATGTCGATGCGTACGGCGTTGGCCGTCGTGCTGCCGTTCGCGCTGCTGCTGCCCGTGATCTCCGTCGACCTCTCCCACGTGATCTGGGGCTGGGGCGCCGGCGAGGACGGGTACACCCTGTTCGCCCCGACGCTGGCCCTGTTCGGCATCGGCCTCCTCTTCTTCACGGTGCACTACCTGACCCTGCGCGGGTTCTACGCGCTCGAGCGCAACCGCACGGTGTTCTGGATCCAGTGCGTCGTGGCCGTCGTCAACATCCTGGTCGCGGTGCTGCTGGTCCGCGAGACCAACGCCGTGAACACCTCGCCGGCGCTGGTGGGTGCCTACACCGCGGCGTACGCCGTGGGGTCGGCCGTGTCCTACCTGGTGCTGCGCCGGCTGCTCGGCGGTCTGGGCACCCGCAGGCTCCTCGCGTTCCTCGGCCGACTCGCGGTCGCCGCCGCGGCCTCCACCGCCGTGGCGTACGCCGCGTCCCTCCTGCTCGACGCCCTCGGCAGCGACCCGAACATCGCCGTCGCGGCGCTGCGCGCCCTCGCGGTGACCACCGTCGACGTGGTCGTGTTCCTCGTGCTCGCCCGGCTGCTCCGGCTGACGGAGGTCACCCAGGTGATGGACATGGTGGCGCGTCGCCTGCCGTCCGCCCGGGCCTCCGCACGACGGGGTTGATGCGTCCTACGATGACCGGGAGGGCGAAGCACGCCCCCGACAGACCAGCCGAACGCCGAGCCATGCCGGGAGGAGGCACGCACCCAGTGCCGTACTCGATCCGACCGGGGGACCTCCTGGGCGGCCGCTACCTGCTGGTCGACCTGCTCAGCGAGAGCGGCGACGGACGGTTCTGGCGAGCACACGACCGCATCCTCGACCGGCACGTCTCCGTGCACGTGATCGGCGCCGCCGACGACCGGGCCGAGGGCATGATGGCGGCCGCCCGCCGCTCGGCGGCGGTGCTGGACCGGAGGATCCTGCGCGTCCTGGACGTCGACCAGCGCGACGACGTCTGCTACGTCGTCAACGAGTGGGGCTCGGGCACCTCCCTCGACATCCTGATCGCCAACGAGGGCCCGCTCGGCTCCCGCCGCGCGGCCTGGATCGTCTCCGAGGTGGCTGCCTCGATCGCGACCGCCCACGAGGGCGGCGTCGCGCACGGCCGGCTGGTGCCCGAGAACGTCCTCATCGACGAGAGCGGGTCGGTCCGCGTGATCGGCTTCTCCGTCGACGCCGCGCTGCTCGGCCTGCCGCCCGGCCGGATGTCCACCGACGTGAGCGACCTCGCCGGTCTCCTCTACTTCCTGCTCACCGCGCGCTGGCCCGGCATCTCCCGCTCCGACGTACCCGTCGCGCCGCAGGACGGTGGGCGGGTGCTGCGGCCGCGCCAGGTCCGGGCCGGCGTACCGCGTCCGCTGGACACGCTGTGCGACCAGCTGATCAACCTCGCGCCGAGCGGCGACCTGGCCACGGCCCGTGACGTCTGCGAGGAGCTGCGGGAGTTCGTCGGTGACTCGACAGGTATGGCGGCCGCGGAGGTGGCGGCCGGACGACGCAACGGCGCCCCCGGTCCCGAGACCCGGCTGCTCCCGCTCGTGCCACCCGAGCCCGGCCGGGCGCACGCGGCTCCGGATCCCGTGCCCCCGACGCCCGAGACGGCCGGCCCGGAAGAGGAGGAAACCCCACCCGTGCCGGAGCCGCCGGCGACTCCGGTCGACCAGCCGACCCAGGCCGGGCTCCCGATCTTCGACGACGACAGCGACGACGTGTCCTGGCTCGAGGCGCGGCCGGCGGCCGCCGCCGCCGCCCCCGCCGTTCGAGGACCCGCCCGAGCGGCCGCTGTTCGCCCCGGACCCCGCGGACGGCCAGCCGGCGCGCCGACCGCGGCACGGCTCGGGCACGCCCGCCCAGGAGTTCTGGCCCTGGGACGCCAGCACCGGCACGGGTTCCCGAGTGAGCACCGGCAGCGGAGTCCTCCCGATCGCCGACGACGACGAGCCGGACGACGGCGTACCCGGCCGCAGCTGGCTGCGCCTGGCCGCCATCGTCGGTCTGTGCACGCTGCTGCTGCTGGCCGTGATCGTCGCCTACAACCTGGGCCGCGGGCGTACGCCGCTGGGGTCGGTGCCCGACGACGACCCGGCCCCGACGACGCCGGCGGCACAGCCGTCCACCTCCGCGACCCCGCTCGCCGGACTGACCGCCGACGACCTCGACCCGCAGGGCGACCCGCCGGAGGAGAACCCCGACCTCGCCCCGCTCGTGGTCGACGGTGACGCCACCACGTCCTGGCGCACCCAGACCTACGACCAGAACTTCGGCCCCGGCGGCCTCAAGTCGGGCGCCGGGCTGACCCTCGACCTCCAGGGCCGCCAGACCGTGGAGGCGGTCGACCTCACGCTCGTGGGTGCTCCCACCGACGTCAGCATCTACCTGACCGACAAGCCCCCCACCGACGTACGCGGCCTCCAGCCGGTGGCGAGCGAGACCGTCGACGGCGACCGCGCCCGGATCACGCTCGACCAGCCCGCGACCGGCCGGTTCCTGGTCGTGTGGCTGACGTCGCTGCCGACCGTCGAGGGCGGCTTCCGGGGCGAGGTCGCCGAGGTCGTGGTCCGTGGCTGACCGACCGCGCCCGGCACGACCGCTCCGACGCCGACCTTCTGTCCGCGCACGTGCACGGCGACACCGACGCGTTCGGCGTCCTGTTCGCCCGGCACCGCGACCGGCTCTGGGCGGTGGCGCTGCGCACCATGGGCAACCCCGAGGACGCCGCCGACGGGCTGCAGGACGGCCTGGTGGCGGCGTACCGGCGGGCCGGGTCGTTCCGGGGCGAGGCGGCCGTCACCACCTGGCTGCACCGCGTCGTCGTGAACGCCTGCCTCGACCGGCTGCGGGCTGCGAAGGTGCGCCGGGCCGAGGCGCTGCCCGACGACCTCGACGACCACGTCGGCCGGGGCTCCCTGGCCACGGCAACCGCCGGCACGGAGGACCCCGCCGACCGGACGGTGGCCGAGGAACGTCGTCGTCAGGTGCTGGACGCGCTGGCCACGCTGCCGGCCGAGCAGCGGGCCGCGCTGGTGCTGGTCGACATGGAGGGCTACCCCGTCGCCGAGGCCGCGGAGATGCTCGACTGCGCGGTCGGGACCGTGAAGTCGCGGTGTTCCCGCGGCCGCGCGCGGCTCGCCGTACTGCTCGGCGTCCTGGCGCCGGGGAGTGACCCGGAGCACCCGCCGCCGGGGAACCCCGACGCGACCCCGCCCGTCCGATCCACGAGGCCCCGGGGGCCCCCGACCCCGGCGTGACGGCCCACGCCATCCATCGACATCCATCGAGCCCGACGAACGAGAGGAGGTGCACCACCATGACCGACGAGCAGGAGACCCCGCTGCCGTCTGCGCAGGATGAGGAGGTGCGCCGCCTGCTGGGCGAGGCGCGCCACGTCGAGCCGATGCCGGCCGAGGTCGTCGCCCGGATGGACCGGGTCCTCGAGGAGCTCGCCGACGAGCCCGGCCGCCGCGCGCCCGTCGTCGACCTCGCCGTACGCCGCCGGCGGGTGACCTCGTTGCTGGTCGCGGCCGCGGCCGTCGTCGTGGTCGGGATCGGCATCGGACAGATCGGCGACCTCGGCGCCGGGAGCGACGGCGACGACTCCTCCAGCGCCGACGCCGGCGCCGACGCCGACGCGGGCGGGAGCAGCGAGGCGGAGCAGCCCGCCGCGCGTCCGGAGGAGGCGGCCCCGAGTGACGACCGGGTCGATGGCCTGCTCGACGGGAGCGAGGTCTCCGAGCCCTCCCGGCTGTTCACGGTGCAACCCGACCAGCTCGCCCGCGACGTCGACCGGCTCCGGAGTCAGAGCGCCAACGAGGCGCAGGCCGACTTCGCGGCCAAGGTCCGCGGCTACCGCTACCGCGACACCGACTGCCGGGCGGTGGACTGGGGCGCCGGGCTGCTGGTGCCCATCCAGTACGGCGAGGACCCGGCGGGACTGGTCCTGCGCGAGCCGCTCGGTGACACCCAAGTGGCGGATGTCTACCTCTGTGGCGACCCCCGTCCGGTTCGCTCGTTGACGCTGCCGGTGCCCTGAGCGCGCCGTTTCGTGTGGGAATGCCGCTCGCCTACGATCGGTTGAATCGACGTCACCGATCGAGGAGCAGCGCCACCCATGTCAGACCCCCGCAACGTCATCATCATCGGCTCGGGCCCCGCGGGGTACACCGCAGCCGTCTACGCCGCCCGGGCGTCGCTCCAGCCTCTTGTCTTCGAGGGCTCGGTGACCGCCGGCGGCGCGCTGATGAACACCACCGACGTCGAGAACTTCCCCGGCTTCCGCGACGGCATCATGGGCCCGGCCCTGATGGACGAGATGCGCGCCCAGGCCGAGCGCTTCGGCGCCGAGCTGGTCGCCGACGACGTGGTCGAGGTCGACCTCACCGGCGACATCAAGATCGTGAAGACCGCGACCGACACGTTCGAGGCGCGCTCGGTGATCCTGGCCACCGGCTCGGGCTACCGCAAGCTCGGCCTGCCCCGCGAGGAGGAGCTCTCCGGCCGCGGCGTCTCGTGGTGTGCCACGTGTGACGGGTTCTTCTTCCGCGACCAGCACATCGCGGTCGTCGGTGGCGGCGACTCGGCCGTCGAGGAGGCGACGTTCCTGACCCGGTTCGGGTCGAAGGTGTCGCTGATCCACCGTCGCGACTCGCTGCGCGCGTCGAAGATCATGCAGGAGCGCGCGTTCGCCGACCCCAAGCTCGACGTCATCTGGAACTCCGAGGTCGCCGAGATCAAGGGCGACGACCGGCTCGAGGGGATCGTGCTGCGCGACACCGTGACCGGCGAGACCCGCGACCTGCCGGTGACCGGCCTGTTCATCGCGATCGGCCACGACCCGCGCTCCGAGCTGCTCACCGGACAGGTGGACCTCGACGACGAGGGCTACGTCCTGGTCAGCCAGCCGTCCACCCGCACCAACCTCCCCGGCGTCTTCGCCTGTGGCGACCTGGTCGACCACCTCTACCGGCAGGCGGTCACCGCGGCCGGCACCGGCTGCGCCGCCGCCCTCGACGCCGAGCGCTACATCGCGGCGTTGGACCACGAGGCCTCGACGGCCGGTGACGCCCTCGAGACCGAGGCCGTCGTCGAGGCCGTGCAGACTGCCGGAGCCTGAGGACGCGCCCGGCGGCAGCCGGGAACATCCGTCGGCAGCCTGGTGTTCATTGAGCAGTGCCGTCAGCGACAAGAAAGGTGAGATCTGTGGGAAACATGCCCGCCGTGACCGACGCCGAGTTCGAGACCCAGGTCCTGAAGTCGGACAAGCCCGTTCTCGTGGACTTCTGGGCGGAGTGGTGCGGTCCGTGCCGCCAGGTCTCGCCGATCCTCGAGGAGATCGCCTCCCAGCACGGCGACAAGGTCACGTTCCTCAAGATGAACGTCGACGAGAACCCCGTGACGCCGTCCTCCTACCGGGTGACCGGCATCCCGACGATCAACGTCTACCAGGGCGGCGAGGTCGTGAAGTCCATCGTGGGCGCGCGTCCCAAGGCGACCCTGCTCAACGAGCTGTCCGAGTACATCGCCTGACGATCCGTCAGTTCTGAGTCCGTGAGGCCACCTGCCCCGAGCGGGTGGCCTTCGGCGCGCGTGTGGCCTTCGGCGCCGGGCGCACCACACCCACGAGGCGCTCCAGCGCCGCCTCCACCTCGGTCCGCCAGGTGATCGCGGCGCGGAGCTCCATCCGCATCCGCGGGCGTGGTGGTGTGCGCCCGTTGCGTCTTGAAGCCGACGCTGCCGAGGAACTCCACCGGCAGCACGCACGACATCGTGCCCTTGCCGCGGGTGTCGCCGAACGCCTCGATCGCCTTGATGTCGCGCTTGATCAGGTCGCGCGCCATGCCCTGCACCAGCATCCGCCCCAGGCCGCCGTTGGCCCACTCGGGTGCGACGTACGCCGTGGTGAGCAGGACCGCGTCCGGCGAGACCGGCGCCGTCGGGAAGCCGGCGGCACCGGGCACGAACGCCTCCGGCGCGTAGACCATGTAGCCGACCGGCACGTCGTCCACCAGGGCCACCCGGCCGCACGAGCCCCACTCGCGCAGGACGTGGGAGACCCACGCGTCCTTCTCGGAGGCGGGGTCCTCGGCCCGGCTGCGACGTACCGGGTCCCGCTCCCAGAACAGGCAGGAGCGGCACGGCGACGGCAGCGCCTCGAGGTTGTCGAGCGTGAGCCGGACGATCTTGCGGGACATGGATGCTCCTCCACCCACCATGTTAGGAGTCGGACGTCCCGTCCGGCAGCCCGTTGCGGCCTGTCAGGATGAGTCCGTGCGTCCGATCAAGCAGAGCCGCAAGCTCCAGCACGTCCGCTACGACGTACGCGGGCCGATCCTGGTCGAGGCCCACCGCCTGGAGGCGGAGGGGCACCGGATCCTCAAGCTCAACATCGGCAACCCCGCGCCGTTCGGGTTCGAGGCGCCCGAGGCGATCGTCGCCGACATGGTCCACCACCTGCCGGAGGCGCAGGGCTACAGCGACTCCCAGGGCATCTACCCCGCGCGCACGGCCGTGGCCCACTACTACCAGGAGCACGGGCTGCGCGACGTCAGCGTCGAGGACGTGTTCATCGGCAACGGCGTCTCCGAGCTGATCTCGATGGTGCTGCAGACGTTCGTCGACGACGGCAACGAGATCCTGGTCCCCGCGCCCGACTACCCGCTGTGGACCGGGGCGGTGACGCTGGCCGGGGGCACGCCGGTGCACTACCTGTGCGACGAGGCCAACGACTGGAACCCCGACCTGGCCGACATCGAGTCCAAGATCACCGAGAACACGCACGCGCTGGTGATCATCAACCCGAACAACCCCACCGGCGCCGTCTACTCCAAGCAGACCGTCGACGGGCTGGTCGACATCGCCCGCCGGCACGAGCTGGTGGTCTTCGCCGACGAGATCTACGAGAAGATCCTCTTCGACGACGCCGTCCACCACCACGCCGCCACCTCGGGCGGCCACGACGTCCTCTGCCTGACCTTCAGCGGGCTCTCCAAGAGCTACCGGGTGTGCGGCTACCGCGCCGGCTGGGTGATGATCTCCGGCCCCAAGGAGCTCGCCGCCGACTTCCTCGAGGGCCTCACCCTCGTCGCCAACATGCGCATGTGCGCCAACGTGCCGGCCCAGCACGCCATCCAGACCGCCCTCGGCGGCTACCAGTCGGTCAACGAGCTGATCGTCCCCGGTGGGCGGTTCTACGAGCAGAGCATGCTGGCCGACCGCCTGCTCAACGAGATCCCCGGCGTCACGTCGGTCCGGCCGAAGGGGGCGCTCTACTGCTTCCCGCGCCTGGACCCGGACGTCTACGGCATCGTCGACGACGAGAAGTTCGTGATCGAGCTGCTGCAGGCCAAGAAGATCCTGGTCACCCACGGCACCGGCTTCAACTGGCCGACCCCCGACCACTTCCGCCTCGTCACGCTGCCCGACGTCGAGGTCCTCGAAGAGGCGATCGGCCGGATCGCCGAGTTCCTGGCGACCCGCCGGTGACGGCCCCCACCGAGGAGTCGGCGTGCGCGACCTGACCTACCCGCCCATCATCGCCGCCTGCAAGACGGCCTTCCGCCTGCTGGGCCAGCGGATCGACATGGACGGCGCCGCACCACGTGCCCGCGCACCGGCGGCGTGCTGCTGGCGGTCAACCACGTCGGGTACGCCGACTTCGTCTACGGCGGCCTGGCCGCCCACCCGTCGGGCCGCAGGCTGCGGTTCATGTCCAAGCGGGAGCTCTTCGACCACCGCTGGACCGGTCCGCTGATGCGCTCGATGCACCACATCGAGGTCGACCGCGGCGCCGGGGACGCGTCGTACCGCATCGCCGCTGGAGTACCTCCGCGCCGGCGAAGCGGTCGGCATCTTCCCCGAGGCCACCATCTCGCGGGCGATGGAGCTCAAGGAGTTCAAGACCGGGGCGGTGCGGATCGCGGCCGAGGCCGGCGTGCCGCTCGTGCCCGTGGTGCTCTGGGGCACCCAGCGGCTGAAGACCAAGGACCACCCCCAGGACTTCTCCCGCGGCACGCCCATCGTGATCCGGGTCGGCGCGCCCCTGCATCCCGGCGGCGACGACCCGGTCGCCGAGACCGCCGAGCTGCGCGAGGTGATGTCCGGCCTGCTCCGCGAGGCGATCGCGGCCTATCCCGCCGGCGAGCAGCCGCCCGGCGCCTGGTGGCTCCCGGCGTCGTACGGCGGCGGTGCCCCGACGCTGGCCGAGGCGGCCCGGCTCGACGCCGAGGAGAGGGCGCAGCGGGCGGCCCGGAAGCGGGCAAAGGGCTAGATCGTCACGTCGCTTAGACGATGAATGGCTTTATGGCTTTGTCGACAAACCGACGGATCAATTCGCCGTGTTTCACGGGAAACGAGCGTGGAGGAGCCTCAGATCGGGCGGTCGTTGCGGTTCCGCGGGTCCATCACGTCGACGATCCGGCGCAGGTCGTCCATGGAGGCGAACTCGACGGTGATCTTGCCCTTGGACCGACCCAGGTCCACCTTCACCCGGGTCTCCAGGCGATCCGAGAGCCGGTCCGCGAGCTCGGCGAGGCCGGGCGCGAACGGCTTGCGCCGCACCGCGCGGTCCTGCCCGCGGCCGGTGTCACCGACGGCGACGATCTCCTCCAGACCGCGCACCGTGATCCCCTCGGCGACCACCCGCTGCGCCAGCCGATCCTGCAGGTCGGCGTCCTCGACGGCCAGCAGCGCCCGGGCGTGACCGGCCGACAGGACGCCGGCCGCCACCCGGCGCTGAACGGCCGGGGAGAGCTTGAGCAGCCGCAGCGTGTTGCTGATCTGCGGCCGGGACCGGCCGATCCGCGACGCCAGCTCGTCGTGGGTGCAGCCGAAGTCCTCGAGCATCTGCGCGTAGGCCGCGGCCTCCTCGAGCGGGTTCAGCTGGGAGCGGTGCAGGTTCTCCAGCAGCGCGTCGCGCAGCATGTCGTCGTCGCCGGTCTCGCGCACGATGGCCGGGATCGCGTCCAGGCCGGCCTCCCGGGCCGCCCGCCAGCGCCGCTCGCCCATGACGAGCTCGTAGTCGCCCTGGTCCGCCCGGCGCACGACCACGGGCTGCAGCAGTCCCACCTCGCGGATGGAGTGGACCAGCTCGGCCATCGCGTCCTCGTCGAAGACCTGGCGCGGCTGGACGGCGTTCGGCCGGATCTGATCGATCGGCAGCTCGGCGAAGTAGGCGCCGCCCACGGTCGACGGCACTCCGTCCCCGACCGGCGCCTCCGAGCCGCCGGACTGGAGCGGCGCCGGGTCGGTCTCGTCGGCGGGCGCGGCGGTCGGGATCAGGGACCCCAGCCCGCGGCCCAGGCCGCGACGCTGCGGGGTCTTCGGGGCGTTCATGAGGCGACTCCCTTGACGGCGATCTCACGGGCGGCCTCCAGGTAGCACAGGGCTCCCGAGGATCCCGGATCGTAGGTCATCACGCTCTGCCCGTACGACGGCGCCTCGGAGACCCGGACCGACCGGGGAATCGTGGTGCGCAGCACCTGGTCCCCGAAGTGCTCACGGACCTCGTCGGCCACGCCGGAGGCCAGCCGGGTCCGGCTGTCGTACATCGTGACCAGGATCGTGGAGACCTCCAGCCGCTGGTTGAGGTGCTTGCGCACCATCTCGACCGTCTCGAGGAGCTGGCCGAGGCCCTCCAGGGCGTAGTACTCGGCCTGGATCGGGATCATCAGCTCGGCCGCCGGCGACCAATGCGTTCAGCGTCAGCAGGCCGAGCGACGGCGGGCAGTCGATGAACACGTAGTCGAACCGGTCCTCCCCCGCCTCCGCCTGCGAGCCGATCTGCGGATGGGCCGCGATCGCCCGGAGCAGCCGGCTCTCGCGGGCCACCATGCTGACCAGCTCGATCTCGGCACCGGCGAGGTCGATCGTGGCGGGCACGACGAGCAGTCCCGACACGTCCGGGCAGGCCGTGGCGACGTCCGCCAACGGGGCGCCTTCGACCACCACGTCGTACGTCGACGGCACCCCGCGCCGGTGCTCGACGCCGAGCGCGGTGGAGGCGTTCCCCTGGGGATCGAGGTCGATCAGCAGGACCCGCTGGCCGAACTGGGCCAGCGCCGCAGCGATGTTGACCGCCGACGTGGTCTTCCCGACGCCACCCTTCTGGTTGGCCACCACGACGACCCGGGTCGCCTCCGGACGCTCCAGCGCCGGGCGCATCATCGCCCCCTGCCGCGCCAGCACGACGTGCTCCGCGACGCGGGCGAGTGGGGTGTTGTCGTCGTCGAACGGACTGCCGGACGTCGCGACGTCCTCGGCGGTACGGACGCTGAATGTGGGTGCTGGTGCTGTTTCACGTGAAACCGGAGCCTTCTCGGCCGAGGGCCCAGCCTGTGGATGAGCGGGATCATCTTGTGGATAACTCCGCTCAGCAGGCCACCCGAGACCGGTGGATAACTCGGTGGAGGACGGATTCGACGGTGGCGCGGCGTCGTCCGGCCAGCCCAGTCGCGTCGGCCTCCGCCCCGTCGTCGGGTCAGTCAATCCGAGCCTCCGCTCCTCCGTGTCGGTCAGCGCGCACGCCGACGGCCCCGCTTCGATTCCTTGCCCGAAGGCCGCCAACCTATCGCTGACGGATCGGCCCACGAAACCCGGACCGCCGTGGTTGTGGAGAGCTCATCGCGGGCGCCGAGCGTCAGCACCTCGGGAGGAGCACACCGCAATGACCGCAGCGTGGCCGCCGCGGCGACGATCTCGTCCTCGATCGAGGATCCCTTCATCGCCACCATCGCGCCGTGCGGTGACACCAGCGGCATCGACCACCGCAAGCAGCCGCTCCAGGGGCGCCACGGCCCGGGAGGTGACCACGTCGAACGTGCGCTGACCGTGCAGCTCCTCCGCCCGGCCCCGCACCACCTCGACCGACTCGAGGCCCAGCTCGGCGGCCACCTCTTCGAGGAACGTGGTTCGGCGGAGCAGGGGCTCCACCAGCGTCACGGACAGGTCCGGCCGGGCGATCGCCACCACCAGGCCGGGCAGGCCGGCACCGGAACCGAGGTCGCACACGGTCGCGCCGTCGGGCAACACCTCGGCCAGCGCCGCACAGTTCAACAGGTGCCGCTCCCACAGCCGCGGCGCCTCCCGCGGGCCGATCAGGCCCCGCACCACGCCATCGGTCGCCAGGAGCTCGGCGTACCGCTCCGCCAGCGGCAGCCGCTGCACAGTGAACACCCCCCGCGCCGACTCGGGCACGGGGGGTGTTTCACGTGAAACGTCGTCCATCGATCAGCCCGGCAGGACCACCACGTAGCGGCGTGGCTCGACGCCCTCGGACTCCGAGGTGAGGCCGGCGGCGGCCACCGCGTCGTGCACGACCTTGCGCTCGAACGGGGTCATCGGGTCCAGCGAGGCCTGCTCGCCGGACTCCTTGACCTCGGCGATCGTCTTCTCCGCGAGCTCCACGAGCTCGGCCCGCTTGTCCGCGCGGTAGCCGGACACGTCCAGCATCAGCCGCGACCGCTCGCCGGTCTCCCGGTACACGGCCAGCCGGGTCAGCTCCTGCAGCGCCTCGAGCACCTCGCCGTTGCGGCCGACCAGCTGGTTGAGGTCGGCGCCGACGATGGAGACCGCGGCCCGGTCACCCTCGACATCCATGTCCAGGTCGCCGTCGAGATCGGCGATGTCGAGCAGCTCCTCCAGGTAGTCGGCGGCGATGTCGCCCTCGTTCTCGAGCTGCTCGAGGCGGGGTGCGCTCTTCTCGCTCGCCTCGCCCTGGGCCTCGTCGGCCTGCGTTCCTTCGTCGGCCTGCGTTGCTCTCGTCGGCCTGCGTCCTTCGGGCGCTCTCGGCGGCTTCGTCGGCCTGCGCTTCGTCCGTGGACTCGGTCGCGTTCTCGGTCATGGTCACGTCTCCCTCGGCTTCTTCTTCGGCTGGGACTGGCCACCGGACTTCTTCTGCTGCGGTGGCTTCCCGCCGGTCTTCTTCTGGGGCTGGTTGCCGCCGGTCTGCTTGCGCTGTTGGCGCGACTGCTTCTTCGGCTGCTGGCGCTGGGGGGCTCTCTTCTCCTCGACCACGGGCGGCGTCTCCACCGTCGGCTCCGTCACCACGCCGTGGCGGGCCGCCTTCGCCTTGTCGCGGTCTTCCTTCGCCTTGAAGGCGGGCGTCCCCGGGGCGGGGTTGTTGCGGATCACGTAGAACTGCTGGCCCATGGTCCACAGGTTCGAGGTGGTCCAGTACAGGAGGACGCCGATCGGGAACGCGATGCCACCGACGGCGAAGACCACGGGCAGCACGTAGAGGAGCAGCTTCTGCTGCTGGGCGTACGGGCCCGATCAGCGCGTCCGGCGGCATGTTCTTGCTCATCAGCTGACGCTGGGTGAGGAAGGTGGTCGCCGTCATCGCGATCACGAGCATGGCCGCGGTGATCATCACCGCGACGTCGCCGTTGGCGTTGAGGAACGTGTCGGACAGGGGCACGACCCCGAACAGCTTGGCGGCGCCGAACTGCTCGGCCTGCTCGGTGGTCAGGACGCCCTTCGGGGTGCCGTGCGAGGCGTTGTCGAGCAGCCGGAACAGGGTGAAGAAGATCGGCATCTGCAACAGGATCGGCAGGCACGAGGAGAACGGGTTGGTCCCGCTGTCCTTGTAGAGCTTCATCGTCTCCTGGGCGAGTCGCTCCCGGTCGTGGCCGTACTTCTTCTGCAGCTCCTTGACCTTCGGCTGGATCAGCTGCATGTTCCGGCTGGCCTTGATCTGCTTGACGAACAGCGGGATCAGGGCGGCCCGGATGACGACGGTCAGCCCGATGATCGACAGCGCCCACGCCGCGCCGCCCTCCGGGGGCAGGAACGGTGCTGAAGAGCGTGTGCCACGCGACCATGACGAACGAGATCGCGTAGTACAGCGGCGTCCCGATGAACGAGAAGATGTCGCCGAAGAAGTCGAGCAAGGGTTCAGGCTCCTTGGGTCGGTCGGGCGTCGGCACGCGGCGGGACGGGGTCGTAGCCGCCGGCGGCCCACGGGTGGCAGCGCGCCAGGCGGCGTAGCGCCAGCCAGCTGCCGCGCACGCTCCCATGGGCGGTCACCGCGTCCAGCGCGTAGGCCGAGCAGGACGGGTGGTAGCGGCACACCTGGCCGTACAACGGGCTGATCAGGGCGCGGTAGGCCTTCAGCAGGCCGATCAGGACGTACTTCATGAGGACACTCGCTGGAGGCAACGGGCCAGGTCCGCGCCGAGTTCCCTCGAGGACGCCCCCGCTGCCGCGGGAAGAGCGCGTACGACGAGCACGGCCGAGCGCCGGGAGCGCCGCGAGGTGCTCCCGGGCGAGGTGTCGGAGTCGTCGTTGCACGCGATTGCGGGTGACGGAGTTCCCCACGGCCTTGCTCACCACGAACCCCACGCGGGGGCCGGTCGCCTCTGACGCCAGGTCCAGATGGACGACCACGGTGGCCGAGCCGGCCCGTCGACCCGAGCGAACCGCCCGTCGGAAGGACTCACCGTCGGTGAGCCGATGCGCCGCGGGCAGCACGAGGACGGCCGGCCTTGGGGAGCCAGGCCGTCAGACGGCCAGGCTCTTGCGGCCCTTGCGGCGGCGGCTCGACAGAGATGGAGCGGCCGGCGCGGGTGCGCATGCGCAGGCGGAAACCGTGGGTCTTGTGACGACGACGGTTGTTCGGCTGGTACGTACGCTTGCTCACGAGCTTCTCTTTCGATGGTGTTCAGGGACGTTCACGCCGGCGGATCAGCAGTGCGCCTTTCGGCTGGCACCGCCCACCCACGAACCAGCGATGGCCTCTGTCGTGGACATGCGGCACCGGTCGACACCAGGTGACCGGCCAACGGTACGCGCTGGTTCCGGCAGGGTCAAACCGCGGTCGCCGATGGCCGGGCCAAGCCTGTGGATGAAGCCTTGCCCGCACCGCCTCGCGCTTGTTACGTTCGCCCTCACCGAGGTTCCCCGCCACCATCGGACCAGCCTGATCACGACCCCCGTGTGACCCGCGGCACATTCACCGCAATAGGGCCCCTGAACAGGGAAAACGTCGCTCAGTTTGGCCTTCACGGTGCGTCTCGGCCATGGTTCCTCCACAAGGCAGGAGCCGGGTTCACAACCTGTGGACAAAACTGTGGACCGGTTTCGGGCCAGACGGCCCGGACCAGCGGACGACGAAGGCGGGAAACGTGGAGCAGACAACCTCGGACCTCGGTACGGCGTGGCGCAGCGTCCTCGACGACCTGCAGCCCAACCAGCGGGCCTGGATGCGTGCCAGCGAGCCGGTCACCCTGCACGAGAACACGGCCATCATCGCGGTCCCCAACGACTTCACCCGCACCCAGCTCGAGGGCCGGCTGCGCGGCCAGCTCGAGGATGCGCTGACCCTCGCCTTCGGCCGTGAGATCCGGATCGCGGTCACGGTCAACCCGGCCCTGGACGACTCCTCCCCGCCGACCTATGAACAGATGGACTCGTCGACAAGTCGAGAAGACGACATGTCGACAATCCAGTCGCCGGTCCCGGAGCAGCTGCCCCGCCCGCCTCCGAGCTGTCGCTGGACGCACCCGACGGTCCCCGGCCCAACGTCCTCGAGACCCGGCTGAACCCGAAGTACACGTTCGAGACCTTCGTGATCGGCTCGTCCAACCGGTTCCCGCACGCCGCCGCCGTCGCCGTCGCCGAGGCCCCGGGCAAGGCCTACAACCCGCTCCTCGTCTACGGCGACTCCGGCCTGGGCAAGACCCACCTGCTCCACGCGATCGGCCACTACGTGCGCAGCCTCTACAGCGGGGCCAAGGTGCGCTACGTCTCGAGCGAGGAGTTCACCAACGAGTTCATCAACGCGATCCGCGACGACCGGCAGGACCGGTTCAAGCGGCGCTACCGCGATGTCGACGTACTGCTCATCGACGACATCCAGTTCCTGGAGGGCAAGACCCAGACCCAGGAGGAGTTCTTCCACACGTTCAACACCCTCCACAACGCCAACAAGCAGATCGTGCTCACCTCCGACCGCCCGCCCAAGCGCCTCGAGGCGCTCGAGGACCGCCTGCGGAACCGGTTCGAGTGGGGCCTGATCACCGACGTCCAGCCGCCCGACCTCGAGACCCGGATCGCGATCCTGCGCAAGAAGGCGGCGATGGACCGGCTCACCGCTCCGCCGGACGTCCTGGAGTTCATCGCCTCCAAGATCCAGACGAACATCCGCGAGCTCGAGGGTGCGCTGATCCGGGTCACCGCGTTCGCCAACCTCAACCGCCAGGAGGTCGACATGACCCTGGCCGAGATCGTGCTCAAGGACCTGATCCCCGAGGGCGGCGAGCCCGAGATCACCGCCGGGCTGATCATCGCCCAGACCGCGGCCTACTTCGGGCTCTCGATCGAGGAGCTGACCGGCCCCAGCCGCGGCCGGCACCTGGTGATGGCCCGCCAGATCGCGATGTACCTCTGCCGCGAGCTCACCGACCTCTCCCTGCCCAAGATCGGGGCCCAGTTCGGCAACCGCGACCACACGACGGTCATGTACGCCGACCGCAAGATCAACCAGCTCCTGGCCGAGCGGCGCGCGGTCTTCAACCAGGTCAGCGAGCTCACCAACCGCGTGAAGCTGCAGGCCCGCCAGAACTGACCGGACCGGCGCCGCCGTCGCTGTGGACGACTTGTGGGCCGGCGGCGCCTGGTTTCTGCACAACCTGTGCACAGGCGGTGAGTGTTAGCAGCCGCGTTACCTGTCATTCACATCGGTCCACGAGCCGGCCCGGCATGCTCCACACCCGCTGTGCGCGTCACAAACCACGTCTGACCTGCCCAAACGCAACTTATCCACAGTTTCCACCGATGCTATGACTCCTACGAACACCTATTTGGACCGATCATCGGTGAACATCCATCCGGCCCCTTGCCTGGGGACAACCGGCCGCGAGCCGCCTCGCCAGCGAACGACAACTTCGCGCCACCGGTGACCCACGCGTGATCCACGTGGCAGGATGCTCAGTCCAGAACCCAGACCTGAAGGACTCCCCACTGTGAAGTTCCGCGTCGATCGCGACGTGCTCGCCGATGCCGTCGCCTGGGCTGCCCGCAGCCTTCCGGTCCGCCCGAGCGTGCCGGTCCTCTCCGGACTGCTCATCGATGCGAGTGACGAAGGCCTGGTGCTCTCGACCTTCGACTACGAGACCTCCGCCCGGGCCACGCTCAAGGCCGAGGTGTCCGACGAGGGTCGAGCCCTGGTCAGTGGCCGGCTGCTGGCCGACATCTGCCGGAGCCTTCCCGACAAGCCGGTCGACATGGTGCTCGACGGCCCGCGCGTCTCGCTGACCTGCGGCTCGGCGCGGTTCAGCCTCCAGACGATGCCGGTCGAGGACTACCCGACCCTGCCCGGACATGCCGACCGCGACCGGCACGGTGCCGAGCGACGAGTTCGCCCACGCCGTCGCCCAGGCGGTCACGGCCGCCGGCCGCGACGACATGCTGCCCGTCCTGACCGGCGTCCGGATCGAGATCGACGGTTCCCAGATCTCGCTGCTGGCCACCGACCGCTTCCGGCTCTCCCACCGCGAGCTCGCCTGGAGCCCCCGCACGCCCGACGAGTCGATCGCCGCGCTCGTGCCGGCGCGCGTGCTCGGCGACACCGCCAAGTCGCTGACCGCCGGCAGCGAGGTGACCATCGCCCTGGCCGCCACCGGCTCCGGCGAGGGCATCATCGGGTTCGAGGGCGCGGCCCCCGGCGGCGTACGCCGGACCACCACCCGCCTGCTCGACGGCGAGTTCCCCAAGGTGCGCAGCCTGTTCCCCAACGAGCACCAGACCGTCGCCAAGGTCGACAAGGCACGCGCTGATCGACTCGGTGAAGCGGGTCGCGCTCGTCGCGGAGCGCAACACCGCCGTCCAGCTCGCCTTCAGCGAGGGCGTGCTCACCCTCGACGCGGGCTCGGGCGACGAGGCGCAGGCCTCGGAGTCGGTCGAGGCCGAGATCGACGGTGGCGAGATCACCACCGGGTTCAACCCGCAGTTCCTGCTCGACGGGCTGACCGCGATCGACGAGGACGTCGTGGAGCTGTCGTTCACCCAGGCCTCCAAGCCGGTCGTCATCTCCGGCTCGGTCCCGGCGGGTGGCGAGGATCCAGGTTTCCGCTACCTCCTGATGCCGCGTCGCCTGCTGTCCTGAATCTCCTGCGTCCCGGCTACGTTGGGACGGCACGCACCCACCACCCACACCACCGGGAGCTGGTATGGACATCGGACTGGTCGGACTCGGCAAGATGGGCGGCAACATGCGCACCCGCCTGCGCAACGCGGGGCACACCGTCGTCGGGTTCGACCGCAACCCCGACGTGTCCGACGCGGCCTCGCTCGAGGAGATGGTCGGACAGCTCCCGTCCCCCAAGGTCGTCTGGGTGATGGTGCCGTCGGGCGACCCGACCCGCGAGACCGTGCGCACCCTCGGCGGGCTGCTCGGTGAGGGCGACCTGGTGGTCGACGGCGGCAACTCCCGCTGGACCGACGACCAGGCGAACGCCGCCATGCTCGCCGAGAAGGGCGTCGGCTTCGTCGACTGCGGCGTGTCCGGTGGGGTCTGGGGCCTGGAGAACGGCTACGCCCTGATGTACGGCGGCTCGCGCCGAGGACGTCGCGAAGGTGCAGCCGGCGTTCGACGCGCTCAAGCCCGAGGGCGAGTTCGGCGCGGTGCACGCCGGGTCGGTCGGCGCCGGGCACTTCTCGAAGATGGTCCACAACGGCATCGAGTACGCCGTCATGCAGGCGTACGCCGAGGGCTGGGAGCTGCTCGACAAGGTCGACCTCGTCGACAACGTGCCCGAGGTGTTCCGCTCCTGGCGCGAGGGCACGGTCATCCGGTCCTGGCTGCTCGACCTGCTCGTCGCGGCGCTCGACGAGGACCCCGAGCTGTCCAAGATCCGCGGCTACGCCGACGACTCCGGCGAGGGCCGGTGGACGGTCGAGGCCGGCATCGACAACGCGGTCGCGACCCCCGCGATCACCGCCGCGCTCTACGCCCGGTTCGTCTCCCGCCAGGACGACTCCCCCGCGATGAAGGCCGTGGCCGCGATGCGCAACCAGTTCGGCGGCCACGCCGTCCACACCCCGCCCCCGCCCGGCGGCGACCAGAGCTGACCCAGGCCCCGACCCGTTGTACGTCTCGCACCTGCAGCTGCACGACTTCCGCTCCTACGCCGACGTCGACGTCCACCTCGAGCCGGGTGTCACCGCGTTCATCGGCCGCAACGGGCAGGGCAAGACCAACCTGGTCGAGGCGATCGACTACCTCTCCCGCCTCGCCTCCCACCGGGTCGCGAGCGACGCGCCGCTGGTCCGCGCCGGCGCCGAGCAGGCGCTGATCCGGGTGGCCGTGGTGCGCGACGGCCGCACCGCCACCATGGAGATCGAGCTCAACCCCGGCCGCTCCAACCGCGCGCGGATCAACCGGTCACCGCTGTCGCGGGCCCGCGAGCTGATCGGCCTGGTCCGCACCGTCGTCTTCTCGCCCGAGGACCTGACCCTGGTCAAGGGCGACCCGTCCGACCGGCGGCGGTTCCTCGACGACCTGCTGGTCCTCCGGGCCCCGCGGCTGGCCGGCGTCCGCTCCGACTACGACCGGGTGCTGCGGCAGCGCAACTCGCTGCTCAAGACCGCCGGTGCTGCCCGTCGTGGATCGGACTCGCAGGAGTCGGCGCTCTCGACGCTCGGGGTCTGGGACGCCCACCTGGCCCGCACCGGCGGCGAGCTCCTCGCCGAGCGGCTCGCGCTGGTCGAGTCGCTGCGGCCGTACGTCGGCAAGGCGTACGAGACCGTGGCCCGCGGGGCCAGCCGCGAGGACGCCGAGATCGAGTACCGGCCGTCGTTCGACGTCGGCGACACCCGCGAGCGGACCGGCGCTGACCGAGCTGCTCCTCGAGGAGGTCGAGCGGCGGCGCTCCGACGAGCTCGACCGCGGGATCTCCCTGGTCGGCCCGCACCGCGACGACCTCGTGCTCACCCTCGGCAACCCCGACCACCGGCTCCCGGTCAAGGGCTACGCCTCCCACGGCGAGAGCTGGTCGTTCGCGCTCGCGCTGAAGCTCGCGTCGTACGACCTGTTGCGCTCCGACGGCGACGACCCGATCCTGATCCTGGACGACGTGTTCGCCGAGCTCGACACCGAACGGCGCGCGCAGCTCGCGGCGCTGGTCTCCGACGCCGAGCAGGTGCTGGTCACGGCCGCGGTCGGCGCCGACGTGCCGACGGCACTCGCGGGCGTCCGGTACGCCGTCGCCGACGGCGAGGTGCGGAGGACCGACGATGGCTGACGAGGAGCTCCCCGACCAGGCTCCCGCGCCCGAACCCGCCGAGCCCGAGCCCGAGCACCGGGACGACGGGCTCGACCTGGCCCGCGCGATGGCCCGCGCCTCCGCGAAGGTGGGTCCGCTCAAGCGGTCCCGGAAGCGGTCCCCCGACGCCTCGAAGCGGGCGTCCGCGCAGCCGGACCGCCGGCGCGCACCCCGACGAGCGCGACCCGCAGACCCTGGAGACCACCGTCGGCCGGATCGTCGCCGACCACGGCTGGGCCCTCGACCTGCGGATGGCCGGGGTGTTCGCGCGCTGGCCGGAGCTGGTCGGCGACGAGGTCGCCGCGCACTGCACGCCCGAGTCGTTCGCCGACGGCCGGCTGGTCGTCCGCGCGGGCTCGACGGCCTGGGCGACCCAGCTGAAGCTGCTCGCACCCACCGTCGTACGCCGCCTCAACGAGGAGCTCGGGCACGGCACCGTCACCGTGATCGAGGTGCTCGGCCCGCACGGCCCGACCTGGAAGAAGGGGCCCCGATCGGTCCGCGACGGACGCGGTCCGCGCGACACCTACGGATAGCCGGGCGGACAGGCGGGCGGCTGCCGCAGAGGCCGCCGATCTGCCGATCTGACGGCCCCGCGAACGTATAGGGACCCACCGCCACCCCTGTTCGGCTGCCTCGACCGCCTCCACGGGGCGCTTAGGCACACATTTTCTCCACAGTTCCCCCCGGACGGCGACCCGGTACGTGGAATGCGGCCCTCAGGCGGGTAGCATGGACATCGGGTCTCCGGCTCACACGGCTGGGACCTTCTCCATGTCAGCGCCCGACGCCCACGGTGGCCGACGGCCCGGTGCGAAGAGGTACGCGTGTCCGACGAGACCCCCGTCGAGAACAGCCAGCAGAAGACCCCGAACACCGCATCCCCGGAAGGCGTCGAGTACGACGCGTCCGCCATCCAGGTGCTCGAGGGCCTGGAGGCCGTGCGCAAGCGCCCGGGCATGTACATCGGCTCGACCGGTGAGCGCGGGCTGCACCACCTGATCTGGGAGATCGTGGACAACGCGGTCGACGAGGCCCTGGCCGGCCACTGCGACCGGATCGTCCTCACCCTCCTCGCCGACGGTGCGGTCCGGGTCGAGGACAACGGTCGCGGCATCCCCACCGACACCGCCCCGGGGCAGGAGCTGCCCGCGGTCACCATCGCGCTGACCCAGCTGCACGCCGGCGGCAAGTTCGGCGGCGGCGGCTACAAGGTCTCCGGCGGCCTGCACGGCGTCGGCGTCTCCGTCGTCAACGCCCTCTCGTCCAGCCTGGTCGTCGACGTCAAGAACCGCGGCCACCTGTGGCGGCAGACCTTCAGCCTCGGCGTGCCCGACGGCGAGCTCGAGGACGTCCGCACCCTGGAGCCCGACGAGGGCACCGGCACCACCGTCACCTACCAGGCCTCGACCGACATCTTCGAGACCACGACGTACTCCCTCGAGACCATCACCACCCGCATCCGCGAGTACGCCTTCCTCAACAAGGGGCTCGAGATCGTGGTCCGCGACGAGCGCCCGTACGCCGGCGACATCGCCGACGCCATCCGCGACGAGACGGTCGACAACACCGTCGACAACGCCGGGAGCGCCGCGATGCACAAGTCCGAGGGCGGCGGCAGCGAGCAGGTCTTCCGCTACGACCGCGGACTTGTCGACTACGTCGAGCACCTCAACCGCCGCAAGGACAAGGCCAACCCGACCGTCATCTCGTTCGAGGCCGAGACCCCCGACAGCCTCGAGAACCACATGAGCCTCGAGGTCGCGATGCAGTGGAACACCTCGTTCACCGAGTCGGTCCACACCTTCGCCAACACCATCAACACCCACGAGGGCGGCACCCACGAGGAGGGCTTCCGCGCGGCCCTCACCTCCCTGGTCAACAACTGGGGCGAGGAGTGGGGCCTGATCAAGAAGCGCGAGGACCGCGTCTCCGGCGACGACATCCGCGAGGGCCTGACCGCGATCGTCTCGGTCAAGCTCGCCGAGCCGCAGTTCGAGGGCCAGACCAAGACCAAGCTCGGCAACACCGAGGCCAAGGGCTTCGTCCAGCGGATCATGAACGACCAGCTCGGCGCCTGGCTCGAGCAGAACCCCGCCGAGGGACGCGACATCGTGCGCAAGTCGCAGGCAGCGGCGTCCGCCCGGATCGCCGCGCGCAAGGCGCGCGACCTGGCCCGCAGCCGCAAGGGCCTGCTCGGCGGTGGCGGCCTGCCCGGCAAGCTGTCGGACTGCCAGTCCACCAACCCCGCCGAGTGCGAGGTCTTCATCGTCGAGGGCGACTCCGCCGGCGGCTCGGCGCGGCAGGGCCGTGACCCCCGGATCCAGGCGATCCTCCCGATCCGCGGCAAGATCCTGAACGTCGAGAAGGCCCGCATCGACAAGGTCCTCGGCAACCAGGAGGTGCAGGCGATCATCTCCGCCCTCGGCACCGGCATCCACGAGGAGTTCAGCCTCGACAAGCTGCGCTACCACAAGATCGTGCTGATGGCCGACGCCGACGTCGACGGCCACCACATCAACACGCTGCTGCTCACGCTGCTGTTCCGCTTCATGAAGCCGCTGATCGAGCACGGCTACGTCTACATGGCGCAGCCGCCGCTCTACCGGATCCGCTGGAACAAGCCGGCCGAGCACGAGTTCGTGTACTCCGACGCGGAGCGCGACGCGCTGATGCGCGACGGCAAGGAGCAGGGCAAGAAGCTGCCCAAGGAGAACCCGGTCCAGCGCTACAAGGGTCTCGGCGAGATGAACGCCGACGAGCTGTGGGAGACCACGATGAACCCGCAGCAGCGGCTGATGCTCCAGGTGACCCTCGACGACGCGGCCCAGGCCGACGAGATCTTCTCGATCCTGATGGGCGAGGACGTCGAGCAGCGGCGGTCCTTCATCCAGCGCAACGCCAAGGACGTCCGATTCCTGGATATCTAGGTCTCTAGCGAGATTCCTAGATTCCAGTAGAACCGACCAGAGAGACGAAGAGACGTGACTGAGCAGACCGGGAACCTGATCACCGGTGGCGGCGACGGCGAGGGTGGCGGCCGGATCGAGCCGATCGAGCTGCAGACCTCGATGCAGCGCTCCTACATCGACTACGCGATGGCGGTCATCGTCGGCCGGGCGCTCCCCGACGTACGCGACGGCCTGAAGCCGGTCCACCGGCGCGTGCTCTACGCGATGTACGACGGCGGGTACCGCCCCGACCGCGGCTACTCGAAGTGCTCCCGCGTCGTCGGCGACGTGATGGGTCAGTACCACCCCCACGGCGACTCGGCGATCTACGACACCCTGGTCCGCCTGGCCCAGCCGTGGGTGATGCGGGCGCCGCTGATCCACGGGCAGGGCAACTTCGGCTCGCCCGGCAACGACGCGGCCGCGGCGATGCGGTACACCGAGTGCCGGATGGCGCCGCTCGCGCTCGAGATGGTCCGCGACATCCAGGAAGACACCGTCGACTTCCAGCCCAACTACGACGGCCGGTCCCAGGAGCCGACGGTGCTGCCGTCGCGCTACCCGAACCTCCTGGTCAACGGCTCGGCCGGCATCGCCGTCGGCATGGCGACCAGCATTCCTCCGCACAACCTTCGCGAGGTGGCCGACGGTGCCCGGTGGGCACTCGAGCACCCCGACGCCTCCCGCGAGGAGCTCCAGGACGCGCTGATCGAGCGGATCAAGGGCCCCGACTTCCCCAACGGCGCCCTGATCGTCGGCCGTGAGGGCATCGAGCAGGCCTACCGCACCGGTCGCGGGTCGGTCACCCAGCGCGCGGTGATCGAGATCGACGAGGACGCCAAGGGCCGCACCTGCCTCTCGATCACCGAGCTCCCCTACATGGTCAACCCCGACAACCTGGCGCTGAAGATCGCCGAGCTCGCCGACTCCGGCCGGGTCCAGGGGATCTCCGACGTCCGCGACGACTCGTCGGGCCGCACCGGCCAGCGCCTCGTGATCGTGCTGAAGCGCGACGCCGTCGCTCGGGTCGTCCTGAACAACCTGCTCAAGCACACCGAGCTGCAGACCAACTTCAGCGCGAACATGCTGGCGCTGGTCGACGGCGTGCCGCGCACGCTCACCGTCGACCAGTTCATCTCGAACTGGGTGACCCACCAGATCGAGGTCATCCAGCGGCGTACCCGCTTCCGCCTGGCCGAGGCCGAGCGGCAGGCCCACATGTACCGCGCCCTGGTCAAGGCGCTCGACGCCCTCGACGAGGTGATCGCCCTGATCCGCGCCTCGGCCACGACCGAGGCGGCGCGCGACGGGCTGATGCAGCTGCTCGAGATCGACGAGGAGCAGGCCACCTTCATCCTCGACATGCAGCTGCGCCGGCTGGCCCAGACCGAGCGCCAGAAGATCATCGACCGGCTCGCCGAGCTGGAGAGCCTGATCGCCGACCTCGAGGACATCCTCGCCAACGAGGCCCGCCAGCGGCAGATCGTCGGCGACGAGCTGACCGAGATCGTCGACAAGTACGGCAACGAGCGGCGTACCCAGATCATCGCGGCCGACGGCGACCTCTCGATGGAGGACCTGATCCCCGACGAGGACCTCGTCGTGTCGATCACCCGTGGCGGCTACGCCAAGCGCACCCGCGCCGACCAGTACCGCACCCAGAAGCGGGGCGGCAAGGGCGTGCGTGGCGCGAGCCTGCGCGGCGACGACGTGGTCCAGCACTTCATCGCCACGTCCAACCACCACTGGCTGCTGTTCTTCACCACGGCCGGCCGGGTCTACCGCACCAAGGCCTACAACCTGCCCGAGGCGTCGCGGGACGCGAAGGGCGGTCACGTGGCCGGGCTGCTGAGCTTCCAGCCCGACGAGAACATCGCCCAGGTGCTCGCGATCCGCGACTACGACCAGGCGCCCTACCTCGTGCTCGCCACCCGCAACGGCCTGGTCAAGAAGACCCGGCTGGGCGACTACAACAGCCCGCGCCAGGCCGGCGTGATCGCGATCAACTTCCGCGAGGACGACGACGAGCTGATCGGCGCCGAGCTGGTCAACGCCGAGGACGACATCCTGCTGGTCTCCCGCAAGGGCCAGGCGATCCGGTTCCGCGCCGACGACACCCAGCTGCGGCCGATGGGCCGGGCGACGTCCGGCGTGACGGGCATGAAGTTCCGCGGCGACGTCGACTCGGTGCTGTCGATGTCGGTCATCCGGGCCGAGCAGGTCGCGGCCGAGGAGGCCGCCGAGGCGAGGGCCGAGGCCGCCGGCGAGTCCACGGAGCCCGGCGAGCTGCCCGACGTCAAGGAGCAGTACGTCTTCACGATGACCGACGGCGGCTTCGCGAAGCGGTCCCGGATCTCCGAGTACCGCCTCACCAACCGCGGCGGTCTCGGCATCCGGGCGATGGCCCTGGCCAACGAGGACCGCGGCGGGCTGGTCGGCGCCTTCATCGTCGAGGAGGGCGACGAGATCCTGTCCATCACCCAGAACGGACAGGTGGTGCGCAGCCCGATCAACGAGGAGTTCCGCGCCACCGGCCGCTCCACGATGGGCGTGAAGTTCGTGACCCCCAAGAACGGCGACGCGGTCGCCGTCGTGGCCCGCTCGATCGAGGCCAAGGTCGAGGAAGAAGTCGAGGAAGAGGCGGGCGACGTACCCGCTCCCGAGGCGGACGCCGAGGGCGCCGACGCTGCCCAGGGCACCGTCGCCGAATCGCCGGATTCGGACCCGGATGCGACAATCGATCCGAACGCCGACTCCGACGTGCCAGGGGAGAGTGAGGACTGATGACGGATCGCCCTGCTGAGCGGACCGCATCTCGCCCCAAGGTCAAGACCAATGACGACACCGCCAGCCGACCCCCGCTGACCGAGCGGATCCAGGCGAAGCTGTCCAACGCTGCCGACGAGCACCGCGCCAACGCGCAGGCCGAGTCGCGGCCGGTGACCACCAAGAAGGCTCCGAGCGCCCCGGGCAAGCGTCCGCCGCGACGGGCCCGCCTGCGGCTGACCCGGGTCGACCCGTGGTCGGTGATGAAGACCGCGTTCCTGCTCTCCATCGCGCTCGGCGTGGTCACGGTCGTGTCGGTGCTGATGGTGTGGACCGTCCTCGGCGCCGCCGGCGTCTGGGACTCCATCAACCAGACCGTCCAGAACATCGTGGGCGGCGAGAGCGCCGGCGACTTCGACGTCGAGAACTACATCGGCACCTCGCGGGTCATGGGCTTCACCATGCTCGTGGCCGTGATCGACGTCGTACTCCTGACCGCGATCGCGACCCTCGGGGCCTTCCTCTACAACATGGCAGCGGCGCTTCTCGGTGGCATCGAAGTCACCCTGGCCGAGGACAACTGACCGTCGGTCCAGCGCCCCGCTCTCGTTTTGTGGGGCTGATCTGCGGTGGGGTAGTCTCCCTCCGGTCGCCCGGCGGGCGGCCAGCTGGCACGCGTCGGCTCCGGGCCTATAGCTCAGACGGTTAGAGCGCTTCCCTGATAAGGAAGAGGTCACAGGTTCAAGTCCTGTTAGGCCCACCACCATCGTCCATCCGCGCCGATCGAGGAGAGACTCGTGAAGAAGATCCTGCTGGTCCTGCTGGCCGCCGTCGGAATCGCGGTCGCGAAGAAGAAGCTCGAGGAGAGCAAGAACGAGCAGGCCCTCTGGGCCGAGGCCACCGACAACGTCGACAAGGCCTGACGCACACCCACGTCGGTCGAGCTTGTCGAGACCAACGACCGGGCCCGACCCGGCCGTGAGGGGCCTTGGCGCAATTGGTAGCGCACCTGCTTTGCAAGCAGGGGGTTAGGGGTTCGAGTCCCCTAGGCTCCACCAGTCTTCCGGCGGCTTGCGCGGGCGCAATTGGTAGCGGCTCTGCCGACCTGGGGCGTTGCAAGCAGGGGGTTAGGGGTTCGAGTCCCCTAGGCTCCACCAGCCCGTGCAGCGGGCAGTCGCACCGTGACGCGGAGGCCCCCTTCGGGGCGGCCGGTGAGGGTGAGGGTTCCGTCGTGTGCCTCGGCGATGCTCTTGACGATGGCCAGGCCGAGGCCGACGCCCGCCTGGTCGGCGTGGATGCGCTCGGTGCCGCGCTGGAACGGCTCGGCGAGCGTGGAGACGAGCTGTGGCCCGAGCTGCTCGCCGGTGTTCTCCACGGTGAGGACCACCGTCTCGGACTCGACGCCGGTGGTGACCCACACGGCGCCGTCGGTCGGCAGGTTGTGGACGATCGCGTTGTGCAGGAGGTTCGTCGTCATCTGCCGCAGCAGTCCGGGCGACCCGATCGTGGGGGTGATGTCGCCGGTGGTCTCGATGGTGATGCCCTGCTTCTCGGCCAGGGGCAGGAGCGTCTCGGTGGCGTCCTCGGCGATGAGCGACAGGTCGACCCGTTCCGGGGTGAAGGAGCGTTGGACGGCGCGGCTGAGGAGCAGCAGCCCTTCGGTGAGGTCGATCGCCCGGACGTTGACGGAGTGGAGGCGGTCGACGAGCTCGCCCGGGTCGCGGGTCGGATCCTTGCGGGCCAGCTCGAGGAGGGTCTGGGTGACGGCCAACGGCGTACGCAGCTCGTGGGAGGCGTTGGCCACGAACCGCTGCTGCTCGGCGACCTGGGCCTCGAGCCGCGCGAGCATGGCGTCGAAGCTGTCGGCGAGCTCGCGGAACTCGTCCTGCCGGCCCTCCAGCTCGATCCGGTGGGAGAGCGACCCGGCCTCAGCCTTGCGGGTGGCGTTGGTGATGCGGGTCAGGGGAGCGAGCATCCGTCCGGCCAGGAACCATCCCCCGACGAGACCGAAGAACAACAGGAACGCCAGCGCCTGGGCCGCCCTCGGCGCGAAGGCATCCATCAGGTCGGAGCGGGTCGGGCTGAAGGGGCCGGGCCCGAAGCTCGAGCTTTCGGGCACGTAGCGCAGCAGGAACACCCACACCGTCGCGAGCAGCAGCCCGCCGGCGATCATGAGGAAGCCGGCGTAGCTGAGGGTGAGCTTGAGGCGAACGCTCAGCCCAGGTTGCCTATCCACGGTCTCCTCCGTCGCCTCCGTCGTCCGGCTGGGTGCTGATGCGATACCCGACGCCGGCCACGGTGGCGATGATCCAGGGTTCGCCGAGCCGCTTGCGCAGTGCCGAGACGGTGATGCGTACGGCGTTGGTGAACGGGTCGGCGTTCTCGTCCCACGCCCGCTCCAGGAGCTCCTCGGCGCTGACGACACCGCCTTCGGCCCCGACGAGGACCTCGAGCACGGCGAACTGCTTGCGGGTGAGTGCGACGTAGCGGCCGTCGCGGTAGACCTCGCGGCGGAACGGATCCAGCCGCAGGCCCGCGATCTCGCGCACGGGTGGCCGGTTGTGGGCGCGCCGACGGTCGAGTGCCCGGAGCCTGAGCACGAGCTCCTGGAGCTCGAACGGCTTCGTCAGGTAGTCGTCGGCGCCGAGCCCGAACCCGGACGCCTTGTCGTCGAGCCGGTCGGCGGCGGTGAGCATCAGGATCGGAGTGCCGCTGCCGGACGCGACGACGCGGGTGGCGATCTCGTCGCCGGAGGGGCCAGGGATGTCGCGGTCGAGGACGGCGATGTCGTAGGCGTTGATGCTCAGCAGCTCCAGAGCGGTGTCACCGTCACCTGCGATGTCGGCGGCGATCGCTTCCAGGCGCAGTCCATCGCGGATGGCTTCTGCCAGGAAGGGCTCGTCCTCAACGATCAACACACGCATACGGCCTCGATGCTACGAGTCGGGGCATATCGCCGGCATATCGAAAACCGGATACGCGCTGGCAACACCACGCTGCCTTGACTGCTGGCATGACCTACAGCAACCCAGCTCGGCTGACGACGCGTCGGAGTCCGGGTGTTCTTCTTGCCGTCCCCGTGCTCGTCGTGCTCGCGGTGATCGCCGTCGTGCTCGGCCACCAGGTGCTGGCGTCCTGGTCGTCGACGGCCGGCGCCGTCCCGGACCGGGCGACGGTCTTCGACGACGAGCTCCCGGCTGTGGCCAACCTCGATCCCGCCCTGCTCGACGCCCTGCGCGACGCGGCCGCCGATGCCTCGGACGACGGAGTCGCGCTCCACCTCAACAGCGGCTGGCGTTCTCCGGCGTACCAGGAACGGCTGCTCCGTGAGGCGGTCTCGGAGTACGGCTCAGAACAGGAGGCTGCCCGATGGGTGGCCACGGCGGACACGTCTCCGCACGTGTCCGGGGATGCGGTCGACATCGGGCCCTCCGATGCCACCGAGTGGCTGTCCGAGAACGGCGCCGGGTACGGGCTGTGCCAGATCTACGGCAACGAGCCCTGGCACTTCGAACTTCGCCCCGAAGCAGTCGATCACGGTTGCCCGCCCACGTACGCCGACCCGACGCACGATCCGAGGATGCAGCAGTGAGTGGCACGCTCGACCTCAGCGGCGGAACGTGTGGAACGCGACGCCACTCGGCTGCCCGCGCGAGCAGGTTTCTGGCGGACGGCGGGGAGTACCTTGCGCAGATGGAGTACGGCGCACACCTGCCGCAGCTCGAGCCGATCGACGTCGCGGGCCTGACGTCGTACGCGCGGACCGCGCGCGAGCTGGGCTTCCGCGCCCTGTCCGCCAACGACCACCTGGTGTTCCAGCGACCGTGGCTCGACGGGATCGTCGCGCTGGCCAGCGTGGTCGAGGCGAGCGGTGACCTGACCCTGGCCACCACGGTCTCCCTGCCGGTGGTGCGTGGTCCTGCCGCACTGGCGAAGGCTGCGGCTGCCCTCGACCTGCTGTCGGGTGGACGGCTGGTGCTCGGCGTGGGACCGGGTTCTTCCCGGGCCGACTACGACCTGGCCGGGGTGGACTTCGAGGAGCGGTGGCCGCGGTTCGAGGCGGCGGTCCGCGAGCTCCGCGCCCACCTCGGTCGCGACCCCGGCAGCGAGACGCCGGTGCTCGAGCCGCGACCGCTCCGGCCCGACGGGCCGCCGATCTGGATCGGCAGCTGGGGGTCGCCGGCGGGCCTGCGCCGCGTCGTCCGGCTGGGTGACGGCTGGCTCGCATCGGCGTACAACACGACACCCGAGCAGGTCGCCGCCGGTCGCGCCGAGCACGGAGTCTCCTGCTCGGTCGCGACGATGTGGACCTACGTGACCGACGACCGCGACGAGCGCGACCACCAGGTACGCCGGCTGGCCGAGATGCTGCGCCGACCCGAGGAGGAGCTGGCCGGCCGAGTGCTGGTCGGCGAGCCCGAGCGGTGCGCGGACCTGCTCGGCAGGTACGCCGACGCGGGAGTCGACCTGCTCTTCGTCTGGCCGCTGGCCGAGCCGGAGCGCCAGCTCGAACGGGTCATGCGCGAGGTTGTGCCGATCGTCCGCGACGCAGCGGGCCGGTGACCTCGCGCAGGATCCTGGTCATCGTCCCCACCGGTGGCGCCACCGGCTCACCGGGCGGATGGGCGACGGCGATCCGGCGTACCGGCCCGCCGGTGTCGAGGTTGCGCACCGCAACACCGGCGGGCGGATGCGCGGCGGCGAGTCCGGGCACCACCCCGATGCCCAGCCCGGCCGCGACGAAGGCGTGCACCGCCCGGTAGTCGTCGGTCGTGAGCAACGTCCGCGGCTCGAAGCCGGCGCCACGGCACGCGTGCAGCAGGATCCGGAACCAGGCGCTGCCGGGTCGACCGCCCACCCAGACCTCCTCGGCCAGGTCGGCCAGCGTGAGCCGCTTGCGCCGGCGGGCGAGCCGGTGGTCCGCGGGCAGCACCACCCGGTAGGGGTCGTCGAACAGCGGCACCCGGGTGAGCCGCCCGAGCGCCTCTCCTGGCAGGAGCGGGTTCTCGTAGACGACGGCGAGGTCGAGCTCGCCGCTGCCGAGCCGCGGGAGCAGCCCCTGCATGTGGTCGTCGACGACGGTGAGGACGAGGTCGGGGTTCGCCGTACGCAACCGGGCGAGGCCGTCGGGGACGAACGTCGTGAGCGCCGTCGGGAAGCTGCCCAGCCGAAGCCGACCGGCACGACGGCCGCTGATCTCCGCCAGCGCCTGCTCCGCGTCGTCGAGCTGGGTGGTGACCATCCGCCCGTGCCGGACCAGGACTACGCCGGCCTCGGTCAGCTCCAGAGGCCGGGTGCCGCGGTCGACGAGGGGCAGCCCGGCCTCGCGCTCGAGGGCCGCGACGTGCTGGCTGACGGCGGACTGGGTCATCCCGAGACTGCGTGCCGCAGCAGAGAACGAACCCTCCTCGGCGACCACGCACAGCACCCGGATCGCCCGGACCTGACCTATCAGCATCACTGATACCTCAGAAGCAGCATCCATTGATGCTAATACGCCTCGTCCCTACCGTCGACGCACCGACAGACACCGACACTGGGGAGGGAAACCCGATGACCACTGCACAGATCGACACCGACAAGCTGATGGCCTTCGTCTTCCGTGCCGTCGACGAGGTGGGCGCCACCCTCAACTGCGCGCTGGTCCACATGGGGGACCAGCTCGGCTACTACCGCGACCTCGCCGCACACGGCCCGACCACGCCCGAGGAGCTGGCGTCGCGGACCGGGACCGCGCTGCCCTACGCCCGCGAGTGGCTCAACGCCCAGGCAGCGGGGCAGTTCGTCGAGTACGACGCGGCCGCGGGGCGCTACACACTGCCGCCGGAGCACGCGGTCGCGCTGACCGACGAGACCAGCCCGGCGTACCTGCCCGGCTTCTTCCAGATCGCGCTCGGAACGGCCCGCGACTCCCACCGGGTGGTCGACGCCGCACGGACCACCAGCGGGCTGGGCTGGCACGAGCACAACGGTGACGTGCACGAGGGATGCGAACGGTTCTTCCGGCCGGGGTACGCCGCGAACCTGGTGTCGGCCTGGCTGCCGTCACTCGACGGCGTGGTCGAGAAGCTCGAGCGCGGAGCCGCCGTGGCCGACGTGGGGTGCGGCCACGGCGCCTCGACGGTGCTGATGGCCGAGGCGTTCCCGCGCTCGACCTTCACCGGGTCCGACTACCACGCGGAGTCGATCGCCATCGCGACGCAGCGGGCGACCGAGGCCGGAGTCGGGCAGCGGTCCACCTTCGAGCAGGCATCGGCGGCGGAGTTCTCGGGGGAGGGCTACGCGCTGGTGACGATGTTCGACTGCCTGCACGACATGGGCGACCCGGTCGGTGCGGCCCGGCACGTGCGCAGCGTGATCGACCCCGACGGCACCTGGATGGTCGTCGAGCCGGCCGCCGGCGACAACGTCGAGGACAACCTGAACCCGATCGGCCGCGCGTACTACGGGTTCTCCACGCTGTTGTGCACGCCGGCCTCGCTGTCGCAGCCGGTCGGTGCGGCGCTGGGCACCCAGGCCGGCCCGGCCCGGATCCGCGACGTGGTGACCGAAGGCCGGGTTCACGAGGTTCCGGGTGGCCGCGCAGACGCCGTTCAACAACGTCTACGAGGTGCGCCCCTGACGTGTCTTGCCGGTCCGCACGGGGTACGTCGGTGACCTGACGACCTGGCCCGACGACCAGTGGGAGGAACCCGTGCGGATCGGCTACACCCTGATGACCGAGCAGTCCGGCCCGAAGGAGCTCGTGCGCTACGCGACGTACGCCGAGGACGCGGGCTTCGACTTCGCCGTGATGAGCGACCACTACTTCCCGTGGCTCGAGGAGCAGGGGCACTCCGGGTATGCGTGGTCGATGCTCGGCGCGGTGGCCCAGGCGACCGAGCGGATCGACCTGATGACGTACGTGACCTGCCCGATCATGCGCTACCACCCGGCGGTCGTGGCCCAGAAGGCGGCGACCGTGCAGATCCTCTCCGACGGGCGGTTCACCCTCGGCCTCGGCGCGGGGGAGAACCTCAACGAGCACGTCGTCGGCCGCGGCTGGCCGCCGGTGAACGTGCGGCACGAGATGCTCGAAGAGGCGATCGAGATCATCAACGACCTCTTCGACGGCGGCTACGTCAACCGCGCCGGGCAGCACTTCCGGGTCGACTCGGCGAAGCTGTGGGACCTGCCCGACCAGCGGGTCGAGATCGCCACCGCCGTCTCCGGCGACCAGTCCGTCCAGAAGTTCGCGCCGCTGAGCGACCACCTGGTCGCGGTCGAGCCCCGGGCCGAGCTGGTGGACGGGTGGCGCCAGGCCGGGCCGCGCGGTGACCGGGCGATCGGGCAGATGCCGATCTGCTGGGGACCCGACGAGGACGACGCGAGCCGGGTCGCGCTCGACCAGTTCCGGTGGTTCGCGGGCGGCTGGAAGGTCAACGCCGAGCTGCCCGGCCCGGACGCCTTCGCCGGCGCCACCCAGTTCGTACGCCGCGAGGACGTGTCCGACTCCATCCCGTGCGGACCCGACGTCACGCCGATCGTCGAGGCGGCGAAGCAGTGGAAGGACGCCGGCTTCACCGACCTCGCGTTCGTGCAGATCGGCGACGAGACCCAGGAGGAGTACATCCGCTGGGCCGAGAAGGACCTGCTGCCGGCGCTGCGCGAGATCTAGGCGCCGCCCGACTCCTCGGTCCGGGTGACCAGGTCGCGCACGACCGACTCGAGGTCGCCCTCCTTCTCGAAGACCCGCCGCTGGCGGGTGGCGCCGGTGCCGCGCGAGAACAGCTCCTCGACCAGGTCGTCGACGCGCTGGCGGTCGCCGGCCTCGTCGAGGGCGGGGCGCGCGAGCTGCACCAGCGAGTCGAGGACCTCGCGGGCCGGTGCCAGGCGCCGTTCGAGGGGATGCACGAGCTGGTCGGCGAGGCCGTACCGCGCCGCCCGCCAGGTCGCGGCGCGGACCAGCTCGCTGCGCCACGGCTCCGCCGGGTCGTCGGCCGCGACCGCGGTCACCAGCCCCCGGGCCAGGGCGGCGACGAGCAGCGCGTCCGCGACGTCGGTGCAGACGTCGGTCACCCGGATCTCGACAGTGGGGTACTTCTGCGAGAGCCGGGCGTCGAAGTAGATCATCCCGTCGTCCAGGGCAGCGCCCCACTCGGTCAACGTGCCCCGCACCTCGTCGTACGTCGCCGCCGACCCGAACGCCTCACCCGTGCCGTGGCTGGGCCAGCGGGTCCAGATCTGGGTGCGCCAGCTGGCGTGGCCGGTGTCCTGGCCGCGTGAGTACGGCGAGTTGGCGCTGACCGCGAGCAGCACCGGCAGCCACGGCCGGATGCCGTCGAGCACGCGCACGCCCTGCTCCCCGTCGTCGACGTCGACGTGGATGTGCATCGCGCTGGCGAGTGCGGTGCGGGCGAGCTCGCCGTACTCCTCGCGGATCCGCTCGTAGCGTGGCTTGGGCGTGATGTCGGAGCCCTCGTCGACGAGCACGGGCGTCGGCATCGCGACCGCGGCCGCGCCGACGTCGCTGGCCAGGCCGGTGAGCGTGCGGCGCCCGGAGCGCAGCTGCTCCTCGAGGTCGTCGAGGGTCTCGCACGGGTCGGTCATGGTCTCGATCTGCTGCCGGAACAGCTCGCGCTCGACGTCGGGCTCGTCGTCGCCCGCGTCGTCCTTGTCCTCGTGCTCGCGGATGGCGTGCTCGGCGACCGCCGTCAGTCGGCCGGTGTCGGGGTCGACGAGGAGCAGCTCCTCCTCGACGCCGAGCTTGCGGATGCCCACGCGGGACCGTGCCCTGATCGGGGTCTCCTCAATCGGATTTGGCAGACTCGGCGGCATGCTCCCTCGCACGCTGGTCGTGCTTGTCTCGGTGCTCGTCCCGGTAGCCGGCCTGTCGGCCTGCGGCGAGGACGCCCCGCTCGACCAGCCGACTCCGGTGTCGGAGATGGCGCCGACGTCCACCGTCGCGCCGCCCTTCGACCCCGAGCTCGAGCCTGCCGAGGCGGTGCTGGCGATGGTTCCCTCGTCGGCGACCACGCTGACCGTGACCGACTTCGACGAGGTACGGCGTCAGCTCGGGGTGCCCGACCTGACCAGCGCGGACCCGATGGCCGATCGGTCGGACTTCTGGGACCGCGCCGGCAAGGACGCCGTCCTCCTCAGCGACGGGATGCTGCGGGCCGACAACTCCGAGCTGATGCTCGACTACGGCTTCACCCAGGACGACGTCGACTGGGAGGCGCACTTCACCGGGCCCGAGGGCAACGGCTTCGTGCTCGGGTTCCGCCCCGACCTGCCGCTGGCCGAGGTGACCCGGGCGGTGCGCGACGGCGTGGGACCACTGGCCGGGGCACGGGTGCTGGCCGCGGACCACCTCGTCGTGTCCGGCACGGCCACGGACGACGAGCCGGTCTGGGCGAACGAGCCGGTCTGGGACCCGCTGTTCGGCGAGCCCGCGGGAGCGACGTACGCCCGGCGCGGCTGCATCCCGGTCGACGACGCGCTGGGCGCCTCCGCCGATGCCGAGCGCCTGGCCGCCGTCGATGCCGCCCATCCGGTGCACGTCCTCGACGACCTGCCGGCGTTCGCGGTCGGGTTCGGCGACCACCTGGCCACGGTGCGGGTCGAGGCGAACCGCGAGGACCTGTTCTCCCGGATCGACATCGGCGAGGACTGGCCGGTCGAGGACTTCCCGGAAGCGTTCGTGGACCCGGTCGCCGACCCCACGACCGGCCGGATCGGCTACCACCTGGCGCGACCCTCGGCCGCCGCGTCGCTCACGATGCTCGAGGAGCTGCCGTTCGCGATCTGCAACGAGCTGCCGCCGCTCGAGGAGCCGACCGGGCTCTAGCGCCCTTCCGTCGCGTGCAGCGCCTTGACCGTCGGCGACGTCGTGACCTCCGACGGCTCGGGGTAGGTGCCGAAGAGCCGGTCGGCGGTGCCGGCCGTGGTCACGGTGAACCAGTAGTGCTCGTTCTTGTAGTGGTGCAGCCGGTGGTTGCGCCACACCGACCGGAACCACCGGCTCCGCGGGCGGTAGTCGCTGTGCACGAGGTAGTGGGTCCACTCGTAGCCGAACTTCAGTGCCGTACACCGACACCAGCAGCGACAGCGCGCTGGACAGCGACGGCATCGCCAGCAGCGCCACCCCGACGTACGCCGGCAGCAGCCAGCACAGCACCTGCCAGGGGATGAACACGAGCGGGATGTCGCGCGGGTCGGCGTGGTGCTCGCGGTGCTTGCGGGCGAGCAGCGAGTCGATCGGTACGCCGGCCACGCGGCGCGGCCGCCAGTGGAGGATGCAGACGTGGATCACCCACTCGATCACCGGGAACAGGGCGATCAGCGCGGCCGGGATCAGCAGCTCCCACCAGGCGCCGCCACCGACGACCAGTCGCGCGGCGATCGAGCCGGCCAGGAACGACGCCGATCAGGTACGGCGACGGGTGCCGCCAGAACGAACGCCAGGACCCGGCCGAGGGTGGAGCTGGTCCGCCGCGACCCGGTGATCCGGGCCTCGTCGGCGGCCAGCCGGTCGGCGGCGAGCTTCTCGATCTCGGGGGAGGCCTTCGTCATGTCGTCTCCTTGAGGGCGGCGAGGGCAGTGAGCAGCTGGGCGGTGGCCGGGCGCAGCACGCGGTCGGCCGCGGCGCGGGCGGTGTCGGGGTCGCCCTCGCCGATGGCGGCGGTCAGGACGCGGTAGGCGCCGACCTGCCCGACCTCCTCGGCCATCACCGGGGCCAGCGCCTCGAGCGCGGGCTCGTAGGCCGCGCGCAGGCTGTTGAACATCAGGCGGAACGTGAGCGAGTCGGCGGCGTCGACGACCTGGTCCCAGAACGTGAGCGCGTGGACCTGGCGCTCGACGCCGTCGTCGGTGGTGGCCAGCGCGTCGAGCGTGTCGGTCAGCGAGCGCGGTGAGCGCGGGGCCGCCCCGCTCGGCGGCGAGCGCGGCGACACCGGGGCCGATGACGAGCCGGGCCTCGAGGATGCTGCGGGCGACGGCCAGGTCGAGGTTGCCGGGGCGCACCAGGAGCCGGGGCAGCAGGTCGAGGCCGGCGTACCGCTTGAAGTCGCGGACCGTCGTCGAGCCGCCCTGACGGACCTCGACCAGCCGGGTCTGGGCCATCCGCTGCAGTGCCTCGCGGACGGCCGGCCGCGAGACGCCGAGCACCTCCGCGAGCCGGCGCTCGCTGGGCAGGGTCTCGCCGGCCTCGATCCCGCCGTCGACGACCTCGGCGAGGACCTGGTCGAAGACCTCGTCGGGCACGGAGCGGCGGGTCACGGGCTGCAGTGGCATGCGGAGGACCGTAACCGGCCGGTGGCTCGGTGGTCAAGTGGTATGACCAGTCTGGTTCTGAGACTGGGGGACTGAGCCAGGGAAACCCGCACCGGGCGCGGGAAACTTCCCGAGCCATGTGCGCGAATCACTGGTCAACCAGTGAATTGCGCCGTCCAGCGCCTCCGTAGGATCGACGCGTGCCCCGCCTGCTCGCCCCGCGCTACTGGGGCGCGCACCTGCTGGCGCTGGTCGCGGTGACGGCGGCGGTGCTGCTCGGCGGCTGGCAGTACGACGCGTGGCAGGAGCGGCGGGCCGCGGAGGCACAGGACCTGACCCAGGCCGAGCCGGTGGCGCTCGACGAGGCGATCGGGCCCGACGACCCGTTCCCGGGCGACAAGGTCGGCCAGCCGGTGGTCATCGACGGCACGTGGGTCCCGGAAGGGACGGTGCTGGTCTCGGGTCGCGAGCACGAGGGCGCGGACGGCTACTGGGTGGTGACCCCGCTCGCGGTCGGCGGCCCGGACGAGGCGGCGATCCCGGTCGTGCGCGGCTGGGTGCCGAGCCAGGACGACGTACCCCCACCGCCGACGGGCGACGCCGAGCTGGTCGGCTGGCTGCAGCCGCCGGAGGGCAGCGGCGAGCCCGACCCGGACCCCGCCGACGACGTGCTCCCGCAGCTGCGCACCGCCGACCTCATCCAGCGGGTCGACCAGGACCTCTACGGCGCCTACGCCGTCGTCACCGACGACCCGGCGACGAACGCCGGCACCGACGGGCTCGAGCCGGCGACGCTCGCGCAGCTCCCGGACGTCGGGCGCTTCACCGCCATCCGCAACCTGCTCTACGCCGTCGAGTGGTGGTTCTTCGGGGCCTTCGCGCTGTTCATCTGGTGGCGCTGGCTGCGCGACGAGCAGGCCGCCGGCGAGACCGAGGCCACTCCGGATCCCGATCCGCGGGGAGAGCCTGCGAGGGCCGCTGGCGAGGGCCAGTAGGTTGGTCCGCGTGAGGAACCTGTTCATCACCTACCGCGTGCTCGCGTTCGTCGTGGGCGTGCTGCTGGCGTTCTGCGCCCTCGTCGCGCTGCCGCTGAAGTACCTCGCCGCCGAGGGCAGCGACCTGCAGGAGTTCGGCGAGGCCGCGAGCATCATGTGGGTCGCCCACGGCTGGGTGTTCATGGTGTACGTCGTGGTCGCGGTCCTCCTCGCCCGCAAGGCGAACTGGTCCCTCGGCTTCACGATCCTGGCCCTCGTCGCCGGCCTGATCCCGCTGCTGATCTTCTGGGTCGAGCACCGCGTCACCCAGCGGCTGCGTGCCGAGCACCCCGAGCTCGCGACCTCCGCCGTCGGCTGAACCCTCCGCCACCATGACCCCCATGACCACGGCGTTCGTGCTCGGCGGGGGCGGGGTCCTCGGCGCGGTCGAGGTCGGGATGCTGCGAGCCCTGCTGGAGCGCGAGATCCAGCCCGACCTCGTGCTCGGCACCAGCGTCGGCGCCCTCAACGGCGCCATGATCTCCCGCGACCCGACCCTCGGCGCGATCGAGCGGATGACCGAGCTGTGGCGCACGGTCGCCGGGGGCCGCGAGGTGTACGGCGACCGCCGGCTGCGCACCGTCCGCCGGGCGATGTCGACCGGGACCCACATCTACTCGCCGCGGCCGATCAAGGAGCGCCTCGCGCAGGAGTTCGGCGACCTCACGTTCGAGGAGCTGCCGGTGCGCTTCCAGGTGTGCGCGGCCAGCATCGAGCGGGCCGCCGAGCACTGGTTCGACAGCGGCCCGGTGGTCGACGCCGTGGTCGCGAGCGCCGCCGTACCCGGGCTGCTGCCGCCGGCGAAGGTCGGCGACGAGCACTACCTCGACGGCGGCATCGTGAACTCCATCCCGGTCGGCCGGGCGGTCCTGCTCGGCGCGACCCGGATCTTCGTGCTCCAGGTGGGCCGCATCGACCGGCCGCTCAAGCCGCCGCGACGGCCGTGGGAGGTGGCGCGGGTGTCGTTCGAGATCGCGCGCCGGCACCGGTTCGCCCGCGAGATGGGCGAGCTCCCCGACAACGTCGAGGCGCACGTGCTGCCCGCGCGCGGCACCTCCGACAAGGACGACTCGCTGTTCGGGCACCGTGACTTCTCCGGGATCCAGGACCGGATCGACGCCTCCTACGAGGCGTCGGTCGACTACCTGGAGGCCCTGTGATCCGGGACGCACCGTGATCTGGGCGCTGCGGCGCCTGGTCGTCGCGCCCGCCGTCATCGTGCTCACGATCCTGGTCTGGGTGACGTTCCCGTTCTGGCTGATCGGCGCGGCCGCCCTGTCGCCGATCCTGCCCGGGCGGCTTCGGGCATTCCGCCTCCTGTGGGTGGCGATCCTCTACCTCACCTGCGAGACGGTCCTCCTGGTCGTGCTGTTCGGGCTCTGGCTCGCATCGGGGTTCGGCTGGCGGATCCGGACGCCGTACTTCGAAGGCATCCACTACGACCTGGTGCAGGGCGTGATGTGGGTGTTCTTCCGCGAGGCCAAGCGGGTGCTGAACCTGACGATCGAGACCGACGGGCCGAGCCCCGACGCCCATCCCGGTACGCCGATCCTGGTCTGCTGCCGTCACGCCGGGCCTGGCGACTCCTTCACGCTGATCCACGCGCTCATGCACTGGTACCAGCGCGAGCCCCGCGTCGTGCTCAAGGACACCCTCGCCTGGGACCCCATGATCGACGTCGTCCTCAACCGGATCCCGGCCCGGTTCATCACGCCGAACCCCCGGGCCGGCGAGGACCTCGAGTCGCAGATCGCCGCGCTGGCCACCGGCCTCGACGAGAACGACGCCTTCGTGATCTTCCCGGAGGGCGGCAACTTCACGCCCCAGCGCCGGCAGCGTGGCATCGACAGGCTGCGCAAGCTGGGCATGGAGAAGATGGCCCGACGGGCCGAGGCGATGACCAACGTGCTGGCCCCGCGCCCCGGTGGCTTCATCGCGGCGCTGGACGCCGCCCCGGACGCCGATGTCGTGCTGGTCGCGCACACCGGCCTCGACCACATGCTCACCGTCGGCGACGTCTGGCGCGAGCTGCCCATGGACAAGCGGATCATCATGCGCTGGTGGCAGGTGCCGCGCGAGGAGATCCCCGCGGACCGCGAGGCACGGATCGACTGGCTGTTCGGCTGGTGGGAGCGGATCGACGCCTGGATCGCAGAGAACCGGCCGGAGGATGTCTCCTCCGGCCGGTCCCAGCGAACCTGATCCTGCTGCTGCCTCAGGACTTCTTGGCGGCGTCCTCGTCGACCGTGACCGTCTCGGCCGGGTCGTCGGGGGTGCTCACCGCGTGCGGCTGCTCGGCCGCGTCGGCGATCGCCTCGTCGGGCGAGGAGCCTCCCGTGTCGTCGGAGTCGGCCGGTGCGGCCGACGGCGCGGGCGCGGGGGTCGGCACGTACGACGACTGCCAGTTGTCGCTGGTCGCGTCACCGCGAAGCTTCTTGAACACGAAGCCGCCCAGTGCTGCCAGACCAGTGATGAGCAGCAGCTTCTTCAGCTTCCCGCCCTTCTTGGGCTTCTCACCCTTGATCTCGGCGACCTTCGTCGCGGCCAAATCGCGACCGGCGGCGGCCTTCTCCGCGGCGAGGTCGCGCGCGAGGGAGGCCTTCTCCGCGGCGATCGCGGCTCCGATCGACGCCTTGTCGGCGGCGATGGCCGCGCCCTCCGCGAGAGCCGGGCCGGCCTTCGCCTTGGCGTCGGCGGCACCGGCCACGGCCTTGGCCTTGGCGTCGGCGAGGACCGGCGTCGCCTTGTCCTTCGCGTCCGCCAGCAGCGGCAGGGCCTTGTCCTTGGCGGTGGTGACCGCAGCCTCGATCTTCGGCTTGGCGTCATCGATGATGTCGGACGCCTGGTCGATGAGGGACTTCTTCCTGCGTAGGCCCATGGCGTGGTACTTCCTCTCGTCGGTTCACATCCATTCGACCATGCTTTGGGTGACCCGACCAGCGACGGGTCACCTTGTGACCCATGCGAGGATCGGGGACGCACACCCAGAGTCGATCCACCCCCGACGTACCCACAGACGTGAGAGGTAGTCATGGCTGACCAACAGGCCATCTTGAAGACCAACAAGGGCGACATCACGCTCAACCTGTTCCCGAACCACGCGCCCGAGACGGTCGCCAACTTCACGGGGCTCGCCGAGGGGACCAAGGAGTACGACGCGGGCAACGGCCACACCGGGCCGTTCTACGACGGTCTCGGCTTCCACCGCGTCATCGACGGGTTCATGATCCAGGGCGGCTGCCCGCTCGGCACCGGCACCGGCGGCCCGGGCTACACGTTCAAGGACGAGCCGCACCCCGAGCTCGTCTTCGACAGGCCCTACCTGCTCGCGATGGCGAACGCCGGCCCCGGCACCAACGGCTCGCAGTTCTTCATCACCACCGGAGCCGACCACGTGGCTGAACTTCAAGCACACCATCTTCGGTGAGGTCGCCGACCAGGCCGGCCGCGACGTCGTCGACGCCATCGGCAGCACGCCGGTGGGCTCCGGCGACCGCCCCGTCGAGCCGGTGGTCATCGAGTCCGTCGAGATCGTCCGCTCCTGAACACGAGCCCCAACCCCCGAGACCGGGGTGCCGACCTGTTACCGGCACCCCGGCCGGGAGACGTACATCCGCTGCCAGCGCTGCGACCGGCCGATCTGCCCGGACTGCATGCGCGACGCGTCGGTCGGCTTCCAGTGCCCGAGCTGCGTCGCCGAGGGTGCGAAGTCCACCCGCAGCGGGCGGACGGCGTACGGCGGGCTCCGGCCGACCAACGCGTCCATCACGTCGCTGGCGATCATCGTCGCCAACGTCGGCGTCTGGCTGGCGATCGTGCTCACCGGTGGCCGGGCCAGCCAGCTGATCGACCTGCTCGCCCTGCGTCCCAACGGCGGGTGCGTGGTCGGGAACCGGATCGCGGACGTGCCGGAGGCGGCGTGCCCCGGCACCTGGCTGTACTCCGTCGACGGCGGTGACTACTGGCAGCTGGTGACGAACATGTTCACCCACGTCCAGGTCTGGCACATCGCCTTCAACATGCTGGCGCTGTGGGTCCTCGGTCCGCAGATGGAGCTGGCCACCGGCCGGGCCCGCTTCCTGGCCCTCTACCTGCTGTCCGGGATGGCCGCCTCGACCCTGGTCTACTGGGCGTCACCGGAGTTCCAGGCCACGCTCGGCGCCTCGGGTGCGATCTTCGGGCTGATGGGTGCCCTGCTCGTGGTCGTCCTGAAGGTCGGCGGCGACGTGCGCAGCGTGCTCATGTGGATCGCGATCAACTTCGTGGTCACGTTCCTGTGGGCGGGCATCTCGTGGCAGGGCCACCTCGGCGGATTCATCGGCGGCGTCGTGATCGCGGGGATCATCGTCTACGCCCCCCGCAAGCGGCGCACGCTGTGGCAGGTGCTCGGCCTGACGGCGTACTCGGCGCTGCTGGTCGTGGCGATCGTGCTGCGCACGCTCCAGCTCGTCTGAGCCGCGGCTCGCCCGCGGCTTCATCCACACCTGTGCACTCAGCTGTGGAGAACTACACCGGTGTTATTCACAGCGATGTCCACACGCTGTGCGAACGCAAACTGACCCGCCAGAACTTCTGGCGGGTCAGCGGGAAGGTCGGGTCACTCCCAGCGGGTGGCGTAGGTGAAGCCGACCGCCATCAGCGCGATGCCGACGACCAGGTTGTACTGGCCGAGGTCGTTGAAGACGGGGATGCTGCTGATGTCGTCGCTGAACACGTAGAACGTGCAGATCCAGAGCAGCCCGACCAGGAAGCAGGCCAGCATCATGATGGGTACGGCGCGGCCGCGGCCCAGCGGCGTGCTCGGGTGGGCCGCGAGGGCCAGGCCGAGCATGATCAGCCCGAACCCGATCAGGTAGTTCCAGTCGCCGAGGTCGGCCATCCACGCCGGGCTGCCGCCGGTCTCGGGCGGGACCACGCGCACCTGCGTGTAGTAGTAGGCGATCCAGGCGATGCCGACCACGAAGAACAGGACCGCGATCACGAACCTCGCAGAGAACACCTTCCCCTTGATCGGGTTGGCGATCTCGTGCTGCTTGGCCTTGGGCTTGGACACCCGGATCTCCTCGGTTCGACGGTGATTCTGGCCCCCGTGGGACCGGGGGCTACCTTAGTCGGCATGTCGCCGGGATCCCACGCGAGGGCCGACGAGGCCCCCGATGGCCCGTCGCCGTCTCCATCATCGCTCCCGTCGCCCGACCCGTCACGGGAATCGTCGCCCCCGCGGCGGCGCTGGGGCTGGTGGCGGATCATGACGCCGGCCGTCTTCCTGCTCAGCGGGTCGCTCTTCGTGGTCAGTGCCGCCAACAGCGAGGGGACCGACCTCCGCCCGGGTCGCTACACCGACCTCGCGTCGCTGGTGCAGACCGAGTCCGACAAGTACGACGTGCTCGCCCAGGAGGTCAGGGAGCTCGACGCGGAGGTGACCAACCTCGCCGCGGGCGTCAAGGACGCGAACGTCAGGCGGTTCCAGCGCAAGGTGCAGTCCCTGAAGGACCCGGCCGGCCTGACCCCGCGCGCCGGTCCCGGGCTGACCGTCACCCTCTCGGACGCGCCCGAGGAGGTCCTCAACTCCTCGACGCAGAACCCCAACCTCCTCGTCGTGCACCAGCAGGACATCCAGGCGGTCGTGAACGCGATGTGGAAGGGCGGCGCCCGCGCGGTGACCGTGCAGGGCCAGCGGATCGTGAGCACGACCGGCATCCGCTGCGAGGGCAACTCGGTCCAGCTCCAGGGCGTGCCCTACCCCCAGCCGTACGTCATCTCGGCCGTCGGCGACCAGGCCGCCCTGCTGGACGCGATCGAGGACGACGACTACCTCGACGTCTACCAGTCCCAGGCCGAGCAGGCCGACATCTCGGTCGGCTGGGACGTCGAGTCCGAGTCGCTGGTCACCGCGCCGCCGTACGACGGCCTGCTCGACATCGACTACGCCCAGCCGATCCGCTAGCTGCGCTGGTTTCGAGACGGGCCGCCAGGCGGCCCTCCTCAACCAACGGTGTCTCGGTGGTTGAGGAAGGCGCGCAGCGCCTGTCTCGAAACCACTCCGACGGCTAGCCCGTCGGGGTCTCCGTCGGCAGCGAGGGCGTCGCGGTGGGCGACTCGGTGACCGTCGGCGACTCGGTGGGCTCCACGAACGACGAGACCACGATGGTCACCGTGGTGCCCTCGGGCGCCTCCCGCCCGGACGGCGGGCTCTGCTGGATGACCGTCCCCTTCGGCTTCGTCGTGTCTCCGGACTCGACCACGTCGGGGACGAACCCGGCCTCGCGCAGCGTCTTCTCGGCCTCCGCCTGCTGCATGCCCACGACGTCCGGGATCTCCTCGGGCCCGTCGGAGTAGATGACCGTGACGACGGCGCCCTCGCGGACCATCGCGCCGCCGGCGGGGTCGGTCTCGAGGACCTGACCGGCGGGCTCGTCGGAGTCGCGCTCCTGGAACTTCGCCTCGAGCCCGCGCTCGTCGAGCGCGTCACGGGCGGCGTCGCGCTTCTGGCCCACCACGAACGGCACCTCGACCTGGGGCTTGCCCTCGGAGACGACGAAGTCGATCTCGGTCCCGGGCGCGACGAACTGGTCGGAGTTGGGGTCCTGGCTGATCACGCGGTTGCGCTGGACCGAGTCGCTCGTCTCGAAGGTCCGGTCGCCGACCGCGAGCTCCGGCGTCACCGATCGCTGCTCGAGCCTCGTCCTCGGTGAGTCCGACCAGGTCGGGGACCTGGACGTCGTCGGGCGGCGACTCGAACATCTTCGGGAGGAGGTACGCCGCCCCGGCGACCAGCGCGACCAGCAGGATCGCCAGCAGCACGATCATCACCGTCCGGCTGCGCCGGTTGTCCTCCTCGGGGACGACCGGCGTGGTGGCGGTCGCGGTCGGGTCGACCGCACCGGGCACGACGGGCGGTGGCGGCGGCACGACGGCGTGCACCGGCCGGCCGGCGAGGTAGCGCTCGATGTCGCTGCGCATCGCGGCGGCGCTCTGGTAGCGGTCCTCGACCCGCTTGGCCAGGCTCTTCATCACGATCGCGTCGACCTCGGCCGGCAGCTCGGTGTCGTGGTCGGACGGCGGCATCGCCGGCTCGCGCACGTGCTGGTAGGCCACGGCCACGGGGGAGTCGCCGACGAACGGCGGCCGGCCGGTGAGCAGCTCGTAGAGCAGGCAGCCGGCGGAGTAGACGTCCGAACGGGAGTCGACGGTCTCGCCGCGGGCCTGCTCGGGCGAGAGGTACTGCGCGGTGCCGACCACCGCGGCGGTCTGGGTCATCGTGGACGACGCGTCGGAGATGGCGCGGGCGATCCCGAAGTCCATCACCTTCACGTCGCCGCTCGGGGTGAGCATGACGTTCCCGGGCTTGATGTCGCGGTGGATGATGCCGGCGCGGTGGCTGTAGTCGAGCGCGGACAGCACGCCGCTGGTGATCTCGAGGGCCCGCTCGGGGAGGATCTTGCGGCCCTCGCGCAGGATCTCGCGCAGCGTGCGGCCGGCGACGTACTCCATGACGATGTAGGGCTGGGAGACCCCGGTCCCGTCGGTGGCCGGCTCCTCGCCGGTGTCGTAGACGGCGACGATCGCGGGGTGGTTCAGCGAGGCCGACGACTGGGCCTCCCGCCGGAACCGGGCCTGGAACGTCGCGTCGCTGGCCAGGTCGGTGCGCAGCCGCTTGATCGCGACGACCCGGCCGAGCCGGGTGTCGGTGCCCTTGCGGACCTCGGCCATCCCGCCGCGGCCGAGGAGCTCGCCGAGCTCGTAACGCCCGCCGATGAGGTGCTGACCGGTGCTCATTCTGTGTCTTCCTGGGTGATCGCGGAGTCGGACGACGTGGTCGGGTCGGCGGGTTCGGTCTCGACGGTGCCGCCCGTGGTCGCCGGGTCGGTCGGCGTGGTCTCGGGCGGGGTCGTGGGGTCGGTCGGCTCGGTGGGCTGCGTGGGCTCGGTCGGCTCGGTCGGCTCCGCGGGCGGCGGGCCCCAGTAGCTCACCGTGACGGTGTCACCCTCCTGGAGGGTGCCGCTCGGGTTCACGCCGTCGACGATGTCCTGCTGCTCGCCGCCGGGGTTGTCGAGCTCGTTGCGCTCGACGTTCAGCCCGAGGTTCTGCAGCTCGTTGACGACCTCGCCGACCGGTCGCCCGACGTAGTCGCTCTCGTTGACGCTGACGTTGTCGGGGCCCTGCGTGGTCTGCGACGGGGACTGCTCGCTGGTCGGCGCGGACGTCGAGGGCTCGGTGGGTGAGCCGGGGTCGTCGTCGTTGGCCAGGGCGAACCAGATGATGGCCGCGATGGCGGCGATCACGGCGAGGGCGAGCAGCAGCCACGCCCACCAGCGTCGCTTGGGCTCGTCGTCCGGTCCGGCCACCGGGGTGGTGGACGTGACCGGCCGGGGCACGGCGCCGGTGCCGATCACCTGGGTGGCAGCGGTGTCGAGCGCGGCTGCGGCGGCGGCCACCGGGACGACGGACGACGGGTCGCGGAGGGCGGCCGCGAACGCCCGACCGTCGTGGAACCGCTCTTCGGGCGTCTTCGACATGGCCCGGCGGACGACCGCGGCCAGCGGGGCCGGTACGTCGGGGGGCAGGTCGGGCACCGGCTCGCGCAGATGCATGAGGGCGGTCGCCACGGCGGTCTCGGCGACGAACGGGCGGCGGCCGGCCAGGCACTCGAAGGCCACCACGCCCAGCGAGTAGACGTCGGACGCCGGGGTCGCCGTGGTGCCCTGGGCCTGCTCGGGCGAGAGGTACTGCGGGGTGCCCATCACCTGTCCGGTCTCGGTCAGCGACATGCCCTCGGTGGCGCGGGCGATGCCGAAGTCGGTGATCTTGACCTTGCGGTCCGCGGTGACGAGCAGGTTGGCGGGCTTGACGTCGCGGTGGACGATCCCCGCGGCGTGTGCGGCCCCCAGCGCGTCGGCCGCCTGGCCGAGGAGGTCGCGGACCACGTCGGGGTCCATCGGCCGCCCGACCTCGATCAGCGCGGACAGCGGCTGGCCGTCGACCAGCTCCATGACCAGGTAGGGCCGGTGCACGCCGGAGCCGTCGGTCGGCTCGGCCTCGCCGAAGTCGTAGACCGAGGCGATGTTCGGGTGCTGGAGGGAGGCGGCGTGCCGGGCCTCGGTCTCGAAGCGGGAGCGGAACGTCGGGTGGTCGGCGTACTCGATCTTGAGCAGCTTGACCGCGACCTGGCGGTTCGAGGAGCGTGTCGGTGCCGCGCCAGACCTCGCCCATGCCGCCGGTCGCGATCCGGGAGTCGAGCGTGTAGCGGCGGGCGTCGTCGACGTACTGCTCGGGGGTCCGGTGGCTCACTGGATCACCGCCTCCATGACTCGCTTGGCGATCGGGCCGGCCAGCAGACCGCCGGCGATCTCGCCGCGGGGGATGGGCGCCTTCTGGATCATGATCGCGACCGCGACCTGCGGGTCGTCGGCGGGGGCGAACGAGACGAACCACGCGTACGGCGGCACCTCGTCGACGCCGCTCTGGGCGGTGCCGGTCTTGCCGGCCACCTCGATGCCGGGGATCGCCGCCGGGCTGGCCGTGCCCTGCTCGACGGTGTAGGTCATCAGCTCGGCGACCTGACTGGCGGTCTGCTGCGACACGGCCTGACGGAACTCCTCGGGCTCGGCCTTGTCGAGCACGTCGAGCTCCGGCGAGCGGATCTCGTCGACGAGGTAGGGCTTCATGACGGTGCCGCCGTTGCCGATCGCGGCGGCGACCATCGCCATCTGCAGCGGGGTGGCCGACACCTCGAACTGGCCGATGCCGGACTGCCCGGTCTGCGCCTCGTCCATCTCCTTCGGGAAGTTGGACTCGGCCTGCAGGTCGAGGTCGTCGAGGTAGTGGCTGTTGAAGCCGAAGCCCTCGGCGGTCTCGAGCATCTCGTCGGCGCCGACCTCGTTGGCGAGGGCGGCGAACGTGGTGTTGCAGGAGTTCCCCATCGCCTGCTTGAACGGGATCCGGTTGGTGCCGCAGTCGCGGCCCTCGTTGTCGATCTCGCCGGAGGGCCCGCGAGGTGAGGGGCAGCTGGTAGGTCGGCCCGCCGGGCACCAGCGAGTCGGCGTCGTAGTTGCCGAACTCGATGGCGGCCGCAGCGGTCACCACCTTGAACGTCGAGCCGGGCGGCAGCCGCATCTGGGTCGCGCGGTTGAGCAGCGGCTGGCTCTCCTCCTTCTCGAGCTGCTGGGCACGCCGCGCGACGGCGGAGAAGTCGTGGGAGGCCAGCTCGTTGGGGTCGTACGTCGGCAGCGACGACATCGCGAGGATCCGGCCGGTGCTGGGCTCGATCGCCACGCCCGCGGCCTGGACGCCCTGGCCGAGGCCCTGCAGGCCGTCGAACATGGCGTCCTGCGCGTCCTGGTCGATCGTGAGCTGGACGCTGCCGCCCTTGGGCGTGGAGTTGCTGAGCAGGTCGACGAGGCGGGTCACGAACAGGACCGAGTCGTCGCCGGACAGCACGTCGTTCTGCGACTTCTCGAGCCCGGTCTGGCTGAAGTAGGAGAACCACCCGGTCAGCGGGGCGTAGCGGAACGGCTGCGGGTACTGCCGCTGGAACTCGTACTGGTCGTCGGACTTGACGCTCTCGGCGACCGCTTCGCGCCCGACCAGGATCGCGCCGCGCTCGCCGGAGAACGACTCCGCCAGCACGCGCCGGTTGCGCGGGTCCTCGTCGAGGGCGCCGGCCTTGTAGTACTGCAGGTACGTCGCGTTCGCCATCAGCGCGAGGAACAGCAGCAGGCAGAAGATCGAGATGGTGCGGATGGGCTTGTTCATGAGGCCGGGACCACCTTCACGACTTGGGTGGCCTCCTGGTCGGCGTCCTCGTCGTCGTCGGCGAGGGACGGCACCGGGCGGCGGGCCTGGTCGGAGATGCGGAGCAGCAACGCGATGATCACCCAGTTCGCGACGAGGGAGGAACCGCCGTACGACAGGAACGGCGTGGTGAGTCCGGTGAGCGGGATCAGGCCGGTGACGCCGCCGATGACGACGAAGACCTGGAGCGCGAGCACGGCCGCGAGACCGGTGGCCATCAGCTTGCCGAAGCCGTCGCGGCAGACCAGGGCGGCGCGGAGGGCGCGCTCGACCACGAGCCCGTACATCAAGATCACGGCGATGACGCCGGTCAGGCCGAGCTCCTCACCGATCGCGGCGACGATGAAGTCGGACTCGGCGTACGGGACCCGCTCGGGCATGCCCTCGCCGAAGCCCCGGCCGATCAGGCCGCCCCAGCCCATGCCGAACATCGCCTCGACGATCTGGCCGCTGCCGGGACTCTGGTCGTAGTACTCGAACGGGTCCAGCCAGAAGTTGAACCGGTTGGTCACGTTGGAGACGAAGAAGTACGCCGCCGTCGCGCCGCCGACGAAGAGCATGCCGCCGACCACGAGCCACCCTGGTCGCTCGGTGGCGACGTAGAGCATCACCAGGAACAGGCCGAAGAACAGCAGGCTGGAGCCGAGGTCGCCCTGGAAGACGAGGATGCCGAGGCTGACCAGCCACATCGCCAGGATCGGGCCGAGGTCGCGCCCGCGCGGCAGGTCGACGAACAGGACCCGGCGTCCGGCGAGGGCGAGCGCGTCGCGGTGGAGGACGAGGTAGCCGGCGAACGCGATCACCAGCAGCACCTTGGCGACCTCGCCGGGCTGGAAGCTGAACGGACCGAGGTTGATCCAGATCCGGGCGCCGTTGATGGTGGTGCCGAGACCGGGGACGAGCGGCAGCAGGAGCAGCACGATGGCGGTCAGGCCGAGGGTGTAGGTGAACCGCTGCAGGACGCGGTGGTCGCGGATCACCACGAGGGTGACCACGAACAGCACCACGCCGAGCGTCATCCACGTCAGCTGCTGCTGCGCGAAGTCGAACTGGGTGCGGCCGGCGGCCTCGTAGGCCAGGTCGAGCCGGTGGATGACGGCCAGGCCGAGCCCGTTGAGGGCGGCCACGACCGGCAGCAGCACGGGGTCGGCGTACGGCGCGGTGATCCGGACGACGATGTGGGCGGCGACGACCAGGGCGGCCAGCCACCCGCCGTACGCGATGATGTCGGGCGGCACCTCGCCCTGGACGCCGAGCCCCACGGCGGCGTACGCGCCGATGCCGACGGCGAGCGCGAGCACCAGCAGGAACAGCTCGGCGCCCCGCCGACGGCGGTGCACGAAGCCCATGAGCGCGCTGTTCTGTGCCATGTCAGCCCGCCGCCTCGGTGCTCTGGCGCTCGGAGAGGTTCTCGACGGTGTTGCGTGCGTCGGCCAGGCTGCCGGCGTCGATGCCCTCGCGGACCTTGTCGGCGTCGAAGTCGGAGAGCCGGTCGATCTCCACGTTGGTGGTCTCGTAGGGGCTGGAGAGCTCGATGCCGGGCAGGTCGGCGTTCAGCCCGCGGTAGATGACGACGGTTCCGCCGTCCTCGCCGACGAAGTACTGCTCCTGGCTCCACGACCAGGCGGCGGCGAGCCCGATCCAGACCAGGCCGACGACGACCATGGCGGCGAGCAGGCGCTTGAGCCAGACGAAGCGGCGCGGCGGCCGGGGCGCGTAGCGCGCTTCCTCGTCGTCGATCGGGTCGCTGGGGATCGCGAACGGTACGTCGTCGGGGATCTCGGCGGCGACCGCCTCGAGCTCGCCGGTGTCACCGGAGCGGTGGCCGCGGAACAGCCCGCCCATCCCGCCGCGCTTGCGGCGCAGGTCGGCGGCGGCTCCGACCAGCATCGGCTCCTGGCCGTCGGTCGCGGCGTCCTCCTCGACGACGTCGGCGACGACGCAGGTGACGTTGTCGGTGCTGCCGGCCTCGAGGCTCGCGCGCACCAGCTCGACGGCGGCGAAGTCGGCGGAGCCGGTCGAGAGGATGTCGGCCAGCCGACCGTCGTCGAGGACGCCGCTGGCGCCGTCGCTGCAGAGCAGGAGGCGGTCGCCGGCCGCGAGCTCGACGTAGAACAGGTCGGGCTCGGCCTCGTGGATGCCGTCGATGGCCTTGAGGATCAGGTTGCGGTGGGGGTGGACCCGCGCCTCCTCCTCGGTGATCCGGCCCTCGTCGATGAGGGTCTGGACGAAGGTGTGGTCCTTGGTGAGCATGCTGATCTCGCGGCTGCGGAAGAGGTACGCGCGGCTGTCGCCGACGTGCCCGAGGCCGAGCCGGTTGCCGTCGAACAGGGCGACGGTGGCGGTGGTGCTGGTGCCGTTGAGGGCGGGCTCCTCCTCGACCAGCTCGTTGATCCGGTCGTGGGCGCGGTGGAGGGCGCCGGCGACCTGGCCGAGCAGGTCGTCGCTGGGCTTCTCGTCGAGCCGGCGCACCTGCTGGATGGCGGTGCTGGACGCGATGTCGCCCCGGGCCGCGCCGCCGACGCCGTCGCAGACCGCGAGCAGCCAGGGGCCGGCGTACCCGGAGTCCTGGTTGTCCTTGCGGACCCGGCCCACGTCGGAGATCGCGGCGTACTGGAGGCGGAACGTCATCGGGTCGGGTTACTTCCGCAGCTCGAGGATCGTCTTGCCGATCCGCACCTGCGTGCCGAGGGTGAGCGTGGTGGGCTGGGTGATCCGGACGCTCCCGATGTAGGTGCCGTTGGTCGAGCCGAGGTCCTCGACGAACCACTGGTCGCCGGACGCCGCGATGCGGGCATGGCGGGTGGAGACGTAGTCGTCGTCGAGCCGGATGGCGGCGTCGTGGCCGCGGCCGATCAGGATCGGCGCCTGCTCGAGGTCGGCGCGCTCGCCGGCGTTGGAGCCCTCGACCACGAGGACGTGGGTGGGGCTGCCCCGACGCTTCGCGGGGGCCTTCGACTGCTTGGGGGCCTTGGTCTTGCGCCCGCCGCCGGCCGCGCGGGCGGCCTCGGGGACGCGGGCGCCGAACATGTCGGAGCGGATCACCGAGATCGCCGAGAGCACGAAGATCCAGAGGATCGCGAGGTAGGCGAGGCGGATCAGGAACAGCGTGAGCTCAGACATCCATGTCCTCCTCGATGACCTTGACGGTCATCGTGGTGTTCCCGATCTTCACCGTCGTGCCGTCGCGGACGCCGGTGTGGCTGATCCGGTGGCCGTCGACCAGCATGCCGTTGGTGGAGCCGAGGTCGCGCACGCTGAGCCGCAGGGCGCCGGCCTCCTGGGAGACCTCGAACTCGATGTGCCGGCGGCTGACGCCCGGGTCGTTGATCCGGAGGTCGGCCTCGGTACCCCGGCCGACGACCACGCCCGGCGGGTGCAGCGGGTGGCGGGTGCCGTTGACCTCGAGCAGCGCCCGGGCCCGGCGTACCTGCGTGTTGCTGGCGTTGCCGGTGACCTTCGCCTGGGCGCGGCTGCGGACCCGGAACCGACCGGTGGTCAGGTCGTCGGCGGACTCGAAGCCGATCGACACGGGGCCGGGGAAGACGTAGCTCTGCTGCTCCGCGTGGTCCTTGACCTGGTTGGCCAGCTCGTCGGCGAGCGCGGTGTCGTACGGCGCGAGCCGCTCGAGGTCGGTCTGCGCGAGCTCCACGTGGAAGTCGTTGGGCGCCATCCGGCGCTGGCGGGACAGGATCTGGGCGTTGTTGTCGCACTCGCGCTGGAGGGCGGCCGCGATCTCGACCGGCTGCACGGCGCTACGGAACGCGCGGGCGAATGCTCCCGAGATCATGGCCTCCAGCTTCTGCTCGAACTTCTGGAGTCCACCCATGGCCCGCCTCCTCTCCGTTCTCCACGCACTGCTCGGTGGCACGCGACAGTGCGACCGGACGTCCTCGGTCGATCAGGTCGAGTCCCGATCGTATCGGGGACGCCCCGAACCTCGGCCCACCGCACCGCGTGCCCCTGCCCACATCGCCGGCCACGGCGGAGCACGCAGCGGACCCCGGCCCGGTTTTGTCGAAGCCCGCGGCGCTGGGATAGCCTTGCCGGGCTTCACGCGCGAGTGGCGGAATAGGCAGACGCGCACGGTTCAGGTCCGTGTGTCCGAAAGGACGTGGGGGTTCAACTCCCCCCTCGCGCACGCGTAGGCATCGACCCGGGTCTCTGACCTGGGCTTCGCCATCTCGGGCGGGTGGGATGCGGCTAGCCGGTTCGACTCCTTCGGCAATGGTGGCGTGCTGCCGGTCAGTGTCCGGTCAGCTCGGCGACGACAGGAGCGAGTGCAGCAGCGGCGTTCGCGCCGACGACGATGTACGAGAAGCCACCTTCCTCGCGTCGTCGCAGCACTTCTTCGGTGGCCGCCGCCGGGTCATGGGGAAGCACCAACAGCGAGTCCGCTTCGCGCAGTGCGGCAGGGTCCGTGTCGGGGGGTGCCATGAACGGGGAGACGGTGTCGCCAACCACCGCCACGTGATGCGCCAGTTCCAGGTCACGCAGAGCGCGAAGCTCTGACGCCAATCGCACTATCTCGGCCCGAGAGTCGCCCGGCATCGTGGCGAACGCCACCGTATCGGCCAGGTCGGCCGCCAGCGCTCGGGCCTTCGGGCCACGCACGGCCATCACCACCGGCGTATGGAGCTCCGGCCCGTCGAGCTCTCTGAGCGACGTGACGGTGTCGCTCACCTGAGACAACCGCTGGCCCGGGGTCACCACCGGAAGGCCCAACCCACGCATTTCGTCCTCGATCCCGGGCCTGCCGACGCCGATGCCCATCTCGAAACGACCTTCGGTCAGCACCGAAAGCGAGTGCGCCTCCCAGGCCAGACTCCACGACGTGCGCAGGGGAGAGGCATACACCCACGTACCCACCCGCAGGTCGGCGAGAGTCGCCGCGACAGCCAGCGTGGGACCAGGAGCGGGCTGCCACTGCCGAACGTCGGGCATCAGGAGTGTCGAGAACCCGAGGTCGGCAACACGGCGCACCTGCTCCCGCCACGCCGGCAGATCAGTGCCGAGCGGGGCAACAACGCCGAATCGGAAGCCTCTGTTGGTGGTGTGCTTCATCTGGCATTCCCTTCTCGTGGTGATCTTTCACCCAGCAACCGCGCCAAGACGCGGATGGTGTCGTTCATGACGCCCGCCGGGCGAGATGGCAACGGAAGATGACGTCCATGTGCACAGTGCCGTCGGCGCGTGATCGTGGCGCAAAGAAGGATCGCAGCGCCGCTTCGACGGTCGAGCGGCCGGAGTTCCGGACCGCCGCGACGACAGGGCCGGCCGGCAACTGGGCGGCGACCGCGTCGTCAACGGTCTCGAACTCGATGCCGAAGGCGATGTCTGACGTCGCGACGGACTCGAAACCGGCATCAAGGAACGCGGCGCGAGCCGCGGCCGCGTCGGCGAGGTCGAACGCGTGGTGGTCCGGAACTTCGTCGGGGCGGGCGAGCGGGTTGATCAGCGCGGCGGTCTCGGCCTGCTCGGGACCAGCGCCAACTGTCACGAGAGCCCGACCTGAGGGGGCGGTCACCCGCGCGATCTCGACGAGCGCGCGGCGCGGCTCGCCGGCGTAGAGCACCGAGTTGAATGCGGTGACAATGTCGAAGTCGCCGTCGTTGAACGGCATGTGTTCAAGGTCCCCGACGAGGTAGGCGGCCGCGGGGCGCCAGCGGCGCGCGTAAGCGACAAGTCCCGGGGCCGCGTCCAGTCCGGTGACGTCCGCACCGTCCCGCGCGGCCATATCGGCGAACAGGCCTGCGCCGCAGCCGGCGTCGAGGAGTCGGGTTCCGGGGGCAACGCGAAGTCGCTCGAGCGCACGCTCGTACAGCTGTCGGATGCGGTGTTCCGCGACCTCCGCCCAGCCCGTCGGATCGCTGCTCCACAGCTCGCTCTGGACGGGGGCGCTCATCGGAAGCTCACCGCGATGTCGACCATGGCTGGAAACGTACGGCCGCAACGGGCGCGCGCTCTTGAACAGACCGGGCGTTCTTGGCGGCACGCCACGGCGGGCATACTTCCTGTGTGAGCGGCGAAACGGCCTCCGTGCTCGCGTCGAGCGGGCAGACATACGTCGAGCACCTGCCGGTCGCGTCGCTTCGCGACCTCGCCTCCTCGGTCTGGATCCAGCAGGTCGGCAGCGATGCGGCACCCTACGTCCACAGGCGCATCCCCAACGGCGCCGTCGAGCTGGTCTGCAGGGTCGGGTCGGCGCCGCAAGTGATCGGCCCGCTGACCGAGCCGCTGGTAGACGTTCTGGAGCCGGGCACGACCGTGGTCGGCGTGCGCTTCGTGCCAGGCGCCTTCCCGGCGGTCGCCCGGCAGCCCGCGTCAGAGCTCGTTGGACTCGCGCTTGACGCCGAGGACTTGTGGGACCACTCGGCCGCACGACTCCGCGAGGCGGTTGGCACAGCGGCCTCGCCCCAAGAGGCCCTCGCCGCCGTACAGCTCCAGGTGCACGAGCTCGCCCGCGCCAGAAAGCCCCCGGACATGCTCGTATCCGAGGTCGTGCACGCTCTGATGCCGTGGCGGGCACGCGACGTGACGTCGGCAACCGCGTCGCTGTACGTCTCCGAGACGCAGGTGCGGCGCCGGTTCCAGAAGGCGGTCGGGCTTGCGCCCAAGGCGCTGCACCGGATCATGCGCTTCCAGGGCTTCCTCGCGCTCGTCCAGCAAGCGATCGCCCAGGGCCGAGCGCCCACGGACGATGGTCTCGCGCGACTCGCCGTCCGCGCCGGCTACGCGGACCAGTCCCACCTCACGCGCGAGTGCGTCCGTCTCACCAGCGTTTCGCCGCGGGTGTTCCTGGCCGAAACCCAGGAGGCCTGCGCGTGCGGGCACGATCACTCGGCGACAATTGGGCCCGTGCTGAGCGCCTGGCCAAGACGCGTCTGACGAGGAAGAAGCACGCCGGGTGAGACGGCGAGCTGAGTCAGGAGGCCAGCTGTGCGGAGCGCCTGCGGCGGCGCTGGACGACGGGAACCTCGGCGCGGACGGTCTTCGAGGCCTCCGCCCAGATGCCCTGGACGACCTCGGGCGAGGTCAGGTCCTTGACCTCGCGCAGCGCCGTCTTCTTCAGGCGAACCTTCGTCATCGTCGTCCTTCCGTCCTGTCTCCCACTGTACTCGTACCGTGCCACCCGGCACCGACATCGCGACCCGATCAGGTGCGGTCGGCCTCGGCGAAGGCGATCGCCAGCAGGTCGGCGACCAGCAGCACGATCTGCCGGTCGGTGTCGACCAGGTCTCCTGCCCGGGGGGCGTCCACGGTCACCATCCCGAAGCCCAGCTCGCTGGTGCTGATGGAGGCCGAGATGTAGGACTGGTAGTCGTCCCCGCTGCCGGCGTACCCCTCTCGTGATGCCTTGCGGGTGTCGGGCTCGAACCGGTCGCCACCGGTCTCGACCAGCTGCATCGCCAGGTCGCCGCGTTCGGTGCCGCGCAGGAACGGCTGCGGCCGGTCGCCGCGGCCGGCGTACGCCAGGCAGGTCATGCCCGCCTCGTCGAGGCCGTACACGACCGCGCGCAGCCGCTCCACGTCCTTCAGCAGGAGGTTGAGCGCGCCGACGGCCTGCGTGGCCACCGCCAGCAACGCGGCCTCCCGCTGGTCCTTCGCCTTCGCCGGCATGTCCGCGATCAGCTCGGCAACCGGCTGCAACGCGTCCTTCATCGCGACCCGCAGCCGGTCGGCCTCCGTCATCGCGGCACGTTCGCGCGCGGAGATCCCGGCCTCGCGCATCACCTGCAGAACGACCGCGCTCAGCCAGATCGCGAACCCCGCGAGCGCCCACGCCCAGTCCCAGCCCTCGAGCTGCCCTCCGCTGATGAGGAACGCGGCGACCACCGGGAGCAGGAGGACGAGCGCGGGGAGCAGCAGTCGTGAGCTCGCGGCCCGGGTGGTCAGGGCCTCCCAGATGCCGGGACCCGGCTCACGAGTTCGCGAGGACACGCGACGCACCCTAGGCGACGCCACCCCCGGTCGGCCGCGTGGCGGCGTCGACCAGGTCCCGCCAGGTCCGCACGAGCGCGGCGTCGACCGGCGCGGACCAGGACCCTCCGGGCCGCACGGGGCTGCCGACGTGGAACTGGGTGATGCCGGCGGCAGCGAGCACCGGGAGGTGGTCGGGGCGCAGGCCGCCACCGGCCAGGATGCGGGCGGCGTCGTCCGGGTCGGCGGCGTGGCGCTCCAGAATCGGTAGCCCGTCGGCGACGCCGTCGGCCGACCCAGCGGTGAGGATCGTGTCGAGGCCGGGCAGATCGCGCAGGGCGCGCCAGGCCAGGTCGCGGTCGCGGGCGTGGTCGATGGCGCGGTGGCAGGTCCAGGGGAGGTCCGTCGCGGTCGAGACGGCGCTCATGGCGGGGAGGTCCAGGTCTCCGTCGGCGTCCAGGAAGCCGAGGACGAAGGCGTCTGCTCCGGCCGCTTCGAGGTCGTGCGCCTGAGCGCGGAGACGTGTTGTCTCGGCGGGGTCGGTCCGGAAACCGGCGCCGCCCCGCAGCATGACGCGCAACGGCAGCGCGGTCGCCGACCGGATGGCCGCGACAGCCTCCGGTGTCGGCGTGAGGCCGTCCTGGTCCATCCCGGTGACGACCTCGAGACGGTCGGCGCCGCCGTCCTCGGCCGCTCGGGCGTCGGCGGCGTCCAGGGCGATCACCTCGAGCAGCGCACGTGTCACGACGACCATGGTGCCGGGCCGGTGGCGGCGGCACACTTCTCGGGGTCTTCCTCATGTTCTCGGGCATCGCGACACCCGAGGAGTTGAGGGATCCCCGGTGCACCGGGGATCCCGCAGCACGTCAGGCCCGGCCGCGGGCTCGACCTCGAGCTCGCCGTGCCGGGCCAGGCTCACGGCGCCGGCCACCGACAGCGAGAACCCCAGGATGGCGACCCAGCCCCAGCCCGGGCGGGCATGGTCGCCGAGGAGGAGCAGGCCGACCAGGGCAGGGGCGACGGTCTCGCCGACCACCAGGGGCGCGGTCGCCTGGGTGACGCTGCCGCGCTGCAGGGCGATCGAGTAGGTCAGCATCGCCAGCACGCCGGCCACGACCAGGGCGTACGTCGCCGGGCTGGACGAGCAGCGTGCCGAGCTCGCCGCCGATGCGGTCGGGCGACAGGTCGCCGGGCAGCATGCGGGAGGCGACGGCGGTGGCGCCGAACGCCAGTCCGGCGATCGAGCCGAGGGCGGCGGCGCCACGAACACCCGGCAGCCGGGCGAGTGGGACGGCCGCAACGGCGAGCAGCACCGCCGCGACGAGCACACCCCAGCCCTCGGCGTCACTCACGTCGACCGACCGGTCCTCGGCCGCCGAGGCACCGACGAGCGCCAGGCCGAGCACGACGACGCCGAGGCCGATCCGGTCCCGTCGGGTGAGCGGCATCTTCAGGAAGATCGCCCCCAGCACCGCCGTCACGGCGAGGAAGCTGGCCACCACCGACTGCACGACGAACAGCGGCAGCGTGCGCACGGCGGCCAGGGAGAGCAGGAACCCGAGCCCGTCGAGACCGACGCCGACGACGTACTTCCACGACCGCAGCAGCCGGCCGAGCAGCCGGGGATCGAGGCCCTCCACCGAGTCCGTGCTGCGGGCCGCGATGGCCTGGAGGACCGACCCGACTCCGTAGCAGAGGGCAGCTGCGAAGGCCGCCGCCAGTCCCAGCAGCATTCGACGACGCTAACGGAACCGGACCGGAACGAGCGCTGGTTCCGGCAGACTGTCGCCGTGCGGAGCAACCGTCGACTCGAACGTCGGCACTCCGTCGCGGACGTCGTGGACGGCTGCTTCTTCGCGTTCTCGGGTGCGGCGGCGATCTGGCTGGCCTACCTCCTGGTCCGTGACGGCGTGCGGGCCGGCTGGTCGACCCTGCTGCTCCTGGTCTTCTGGGTGTTCTTCACCTACCTGGTGCTGCCGCGGCTGCACCGGATCCTCACCGAGATCTACGTGCCCGGCTACTTCATCGGCCGGACCCGCACCAGCGACGGCCTGCTCGGCGACCCGGTCAACCTGGCCGTGCACGGCTGCGAGGGCCAGGTGCACCAGGCCCTGACGGCGGCCGGCTGGATCCGGGCCGACGACCTCGACTTTCGCGCCGGACGTCGGATCGCGCTCAGCGTCGCGGGCCGCCGCAGCTACCCCGAGGCACCGGTCAGCCCGTTGCACCTGTTCGACCGCCAGCAGGACTTCGCCTACCAGCAGGAGATCGAGGGCAACCCGTCCCGCCGCCACCACGTGCGGTTCTGGCGCTGCCCGGAGGGCTGGCTGCTCCCCGGTGGGTTCGCGGCGGACTGGCTGGCGGCCGCGACCTTCGACAAGAAGGTGGGCCTCTCCCTGTTCACCCTGCAGATCACGCACAAGATCGAGGAGAACACCGACGTCGAGCGCGACTTCCTCGTGCGGAGCATCACCGGCGCCGTCCCCGACGTCGGCGTCGAGGTGATCGAGAACTTCTCGTCGGGCTACCACGCACGCAACGGCGGGGGCGACCGGATCCGCACCGACGGCGACCTCCCGATCCTCGACCTGCGCCGCGTCGCCGCACCGACCGAGCAACCGGCGGCCCCCACGGACAGTCGCGACCGACGCCCCGCGTCCACCACGACGGGCTCGGCGATCGCGATGCTCCGGGCGCTGGCGTACGTCGTGCTCGCGGTCCTCGCGCTGGCCTCGGCCGACGGGACCGGCATCCTCGAGGGCGTCGGGGTGGCCCGCGACGAGCTCGAGGTGTTCGCCTACTCGGTCGCTGCGGTCGGGGTCGGTGCCGCCCTGGTCGACGCCGTTCTCGCCCTGACGGTGTACCGCGGGAGCAACTGGGCGCGGATGTTCCTGATGGGCGCCTGCGCCATCACGGCCACCACCGCCTTCGTCGCGACGGTGGGCAGCGACGGTCGGCCGGTGGGATACGCCAGCCTGCCGACGCTCAGCGCCAGCATCCTGGTCCTGCTCGCCCTGTCGAGCCGCTCGGCGCGCCAGTACGCCACGAGACACCGGGCCGCAGCTCCCGGATGACCGCCGCCCGCAACCGCGACCCGCGCGCCCTGCTGCTGATCGGGATCGGCTGCCTCGCGGCCCTGCTCTACGCCAACTTCCTGCTCGACTGGATGCTGCGTGGGTTCACGGGGATGGGCGAGGTGGTCAGCGAGCTCGAGTCGCCCGGCCAGGAGAACGCCCTGCTGCTGCGGGTGACCGATGTCGTGTGCGCGGTCCTGGTCGTCTCGCTGCTGCCGTGGGTCCGCGCCGGCCTCCCGCGAGGCGCCTGGCGCGAGGTCGTCGTCTGGGCCACGGTCGTCTTCGCGCTCGGCGCGACGGTCGCGGCGATCGTCGCGACGCCGTGCGGGCCCGACGTCGCCTGCACCGCGGCCGACGTCCAGCTCCAGCTGCACGTGCACGACGCCGCGAGCGTCGTCTCCGACACCGGCCTGTACGTCGGAGTGGTGGCGGCGTGGTTCGCGACCCGGCGTACCGGACCGGTCTGGTTCCGGCGGGCCGCGTGGTGGCTCTTCTGGATCGGCGGCGTCGTCTCGAGCATCGTCTTCCAGTACTTCGACACCACCCAGGACCCGGAGTGGGCGGTCGGCGTGGCCCAGCGCGTGCACATCGTCGGCATCTGCGTCTGGATCGTCGTCCTGGCCGCGTACGCCGCCACCGTCGGTCTCCGCGCCCGGTCGCAGCCCGTCCAGACCAGCGGTCAGCACACCTGAACTTCGATAGTTTCCAGCCAGACAGCTCGAGAGGTGGTGCGGCCATGGGGGAGGACCGGTGGCCCGACCGGTTCGCGGCCGCGATGTTCGCGTTCGCCGGCTTCGTGTTCGTGGTCGCGCTCGTGCCGCCGTGGCACAGCTACTTCGACCGCACGGACGACGCCGTCTCCCTGCTCACGATCCCGATCGTGCCGAGCCTGATCTACGCCGCGCTCCTGTTCGTGATGGCGGTGGCCCTGCGCCGCCGCCTGCGGGCGGCCTGGTGGGTGCTGATGATCTGGTGGCTGGTGATCCCCGAGATCAGCAGGGTGATCGCCATCGCCCAGGGCGAGCACGTCGTGCTTGCCACCATCGGGTTCGTGCTCGTCGCGGCGGTGATCGTGCTCGCCGTGCGGGTCCGCACCCACTTCGTCGCGCGGCGCGTCTCCGGCAGCCTCCGCACGGCCGCGGCCGTCTTCGTCGTCGGTGGAGCCGTGGTCCTGCTGGGAGGCGCCGCGCTCGTCAGTGCGTTCGGCGAGTCCCCCGACTTCGGCTCCTCGGCGGCGTACGTGTTCGACGCGATGCTCGCCGACATCGGCCGGCTGTCCGACCTGCCGGAGGTGCACGCACCCTGGTGGGTGCGGCTGGTCATCGGCCTGGCCGGCATCGTGGTCGTGGTCACCGCCGCGACCCTGCTCTTCCGGGCGCCTCGCGACACCCGCCGGCTCGACGTCACCGACGAGGCGTTCGTCCGGGGCATGCTCCGCGACCACGGCGACAACGACTCGCTGGGGTACTTCGCCACCCGCCGCGACAAGTCGGTGGTGTGGGACAGCGGCGAGGCGGCCACCGCGCGCTCGGGCGTCTCCTACCGGGTGATCGGATCGGTCAGCCTGGCCAGCGGCAACCCGGTCGGCGAGCCGGAGTTCTGGCCGGAGGCGATCGCGCGCTGGCGCGATGAGGCGCGCGGCAACGGCTGGTCCCTGGCCGTGATGGGCGCCGGCCACGACGGAGCGACGGCGTACGCCGAGGCCGGCCTCACCCTGCTGGCCATCGGCGACGAGGCGATCGTCGACATGGGCGAGTTCTCGCTCAACGGCCCCGGCATGAAGGCCGTGCGCCAGTCGGTCTCCCGCCTCCAGCGCCGCGGGTACACGACGCAGGTGCTCCGCCACGCCACCCTCACCGCCGACGACTTCGCGGAGCTCAGCACGGCGGCCGGCCAGTGGCGCGGTGACGGCGGCGACGAGCGCGGCTTCTCGATGGCGCTCGGCCGGCTCGGAGACCCCCTCGACGGCGAGTGCGTCCTGGTCGCGGCCAGGGACGGTGACGAGCGGCTGCGTGGGTTCCTCAGCTTCGTCCCCTGGGGCCGCACGGGCCTCTCCCTCGACCTGATGCGGCGCGACCCGACCGCCGACAACGGCCTCGTCGAGCTGATGGTCGCGAGCCTGGCAGGCCAGGCTCCGACGTTCGGCATCGGGCCGGTCTCGCTCAACTTCGCCATGTTCCGCGAGGCCTTCGAACGCGGCGCCGAGATCGGTGCCGGACCGGTCGCCCGGCTGTGGCGCCAGGGCCTGCTGCTGGCGAGCAGGAACTGGCAGCTCGAGTCGCTCTACCGCTCCAACGCGAAGTACCTGCCGGAGTGGCAGCCGCGCTACATGGGCTTCGAGTACGCCTCCGACCTGCCGCGCGTCGGCACCGCCGCCGGCAGCGCCGAGGGCTTCCTGACCGCGCCCTCCATCTCGATGCTCCACCGCAAGGGCGACGCCGGCGAGACCCTCGACACCGGCGGTGCGGAGCACGCGGCCGCGGTCCTCGCACTGATGCCACCGGCCCGCGACATCGTCGCCGAGGCCCTGTCCACCGAGCACCTGCCCGACCAGATGCGGGTACGCCGCCGCAAGCTCGACCGGCTGCGTTCCGAGGGCATCGACCCCTACCCGGTGACGACGCCGCGCACCCACACGCTCGCGCAGGTGCGCGAGGAGGCGGGCGACCTGCCGCCGGACACCGAGACCGGGCTCCGGGTCTCGGTCGTCGGCCGGGTCCTGCTCAAGCGCGACATGGGCGGGCTCGGGTTCGCGGAGCTGCGCGACGGCAGTGGCGACCTGCAGGTGATGGTCACGCGCGAGCACCTCGGCGCGGAGGGCCTCTCCTTCTGGGAGCACGACATCGACCTCGGCGACCACGTGGGCGTGACCGGCGAGGTGGTCACGACGCACCTCGGGGAGCTGAGCGTCCGCGCCGAGTCGGTCCGGCTGACCAGCAAGTCGCTACGCCCCCTGCCCGACAAGCACCTGGGCCTGACCGATCCCGACGCACGCGTCCGGATGCGGTACGTCGACCTGATCGTGCGGCCGGACGCGCGCACCGTTGCCTACCAGCGCGCGGCCGTCGTGCGCAGCGTGCGCGACTCGTTGCACGCCCGGGGCTTCACCGAGGTCGAGACGCCGATCCTCCAGACCATCCACGGCGGCGCCAACGCGCGCCCGTTCGAGACCCACATCAACGCCTACGACATGGACCTCTACCTGCGCATCGCCACCGAGCTGCACCTCAAGCGGCTGCTGGTCGGTGGGATGGAGAAGGTCTTCGAGCTCGGCCGCCAGTTCCGCAACGAGGGCGCGGACTTCAAGCACAACCCGGAGTTCACCTCGCTCGAGGTCTACGAGACCTACGGCGACTACGACACGATGCGGGTGCTGACCCAGGAGATCATCCAGGAGGCCGCCGTCGCCATCTACGGCGAGCAGGTCGCGCGGCGTACCGACCCCGACGGGCAGACCATCGAGTACGACCTGGCGGGTGACTGGCCGGTGAAGACCATCTGCGAGGCGGTCTCCGAGGCACTCGGCGAGGAGGTCACCGCCGACACCCCGCTGCCCGAGCTGCTGCGCCACGCCGAGCGGATCGGGCTCGAGCTCGACCTCGACCCGTCGTGGGGCTTCGTGCTCGAGGCGATCTACGGCGAGCTCTGCGAGGGGCAGACCACCACCCCGGTCTTCTACACCGACTTCCCGAAGGAGAACGCCCCGCTCACCCGGCCCAACCGCCATGACCCGCGCCTCGCCGAGAAGTGGGACCTGGTGATCTTCGGAGCCGAGCAGGGCACGGCGTACTCCGAGCTCGTGGACCCGGTCGACCAGCGCGAGCGGCTGGTGTCGCAGTCGCTGCTGGCGGCCGCCGGCGACGCCGAGGCGATGCAGGTCGACGAGGACTTCCTCGCGGCGCTGGAGTACGGCATGCCGCCCACCGGTGGCATGGGCCTCGGCGTCGACCGGCTGGTCATGAACCTCACCGGGCTCAGCATCCGCGACACCATCTTGTTCCCGCTGGTGAAGCCGGCGCGCTGAGCCACACATGAGCGACACCGCCGTCAGGGACGCGATCCCCAAGGTCTCCGTCCTCACCCTGGCCGCGATGGTCGTCGGCTCCATGGTGGGCGGCGGGGTGTTCACCCTGCCCCAGGGCTTCGGGTCGGCCACCGGCGTCCTCGGCGCCCTGATCGCCTGGACCATCGCCGGGCTCGGCATGTTGATGCTCGCCTTCGTCTTCCAGTCGCTCGCGGTCCGGCGCCCGGACCTCGACAGCGGCATCTACATCTACGCCCAGGCCGGCTTCGGCAACTACTGCGGGTTCAACGCCGCCTGGGGCTACTGGGCCAGCAACGTGGTCGGCAACGTCTTCTTCATGGTGTTCGCGATGGCGAGCATCGGCGAGTTCGTGCCCGGCCTGGGCCAGGGCAACACGGTGCTCGCCGTCCTGCTCGCCTCGGCCGGGGTGTGGATCTTCCACGTGCTGATCGCGCGCGGGATCCGGCAGGCCGCGACCCTGAACCGGATCGTCACCGTCGCCAAGCTGGTCCCGATCGTGGTGTTCGTGGTGATCGCGGCGGTGGCGTTCGACGCCGGTGTGTTCGCCGACAACTTCTGGGGCGGCGACGACCACAGCGTCAGGTCGATCTTCGACCAGGTGACCGACACCATGCTGGTCACGACGTTCGTGTTCCTCGGGATCGAAGGCGCGAGCGTCTACTCGCGGCTGGCCCGGCGTCGCGAGGACGTCGGGCGCGCGACCCTGCTCGGGTTCGCCAGCACCCTCGCCCTGTTCGCGTCCGTCACCCTCGTCTCGTACGGCGTCCTCCCTCAGCACGACCTCGCCAAGGCGGCCCAGCCGTCCATGGGCGTCGTCCTGGAGTCGGTGGTCGGCGAGTGGGGCGAGACCTTCATCAACATCGGCGTCATCATCTCGGTGCTCGGGGCCTACCTCGCGTGGACCCTGCTCAACGCCGAGGTGATGTACATGCCGGCGCGCACCGACGTGATGCCCCGCGTGCTCGCCCGCGAGAGCGCCAACGGGACGCCGATCGCCGCGCTGGTGACCACCAACCTGTCGGTGCAGGCGTTCCTGCTGCTGGTGCTCGTGGTCGACGACGCGCTCGACTTCATGCTCAAGCTCGACACCGCCCTCACCCTGGTGCCCTACCTGCTGGCGGCGGCGTACGCCGCCAAGCTGGCGCTCACCCGCGAGACCTATGCCGCCGACGAGGAGCCCGAGCGCCGCAGGCAGCTGCTCGTGGCGACGCTCGCCATCGTCTACTCGGTCTACCTGCTGTACGCCGCCGGCCCGGAGTACCTCCTCCTCGGCTGCCTGATCTACGCCCCCGGCACGGTCCTCTACGTCATCGCTCGCCGGGAGCACCGGGCCCGGGTCTTCCGCCCGGCCGAGGCGATCGCGTGCGTTGTCCTCTGTCTGCTGGCGGTGCTCGCCCTCGTGCTGCTGGCACGGGGGACGTTCGACCTGTTGTGACAGCACTGGCGGACCACCGGTCCGACCCGCCATGCTCGACGCAGGAGGGAACGATGGGCATCTTCACGCGTGGCTTCAGCGGCCGTCGGTCGGCCGACGACGACCGGCTTCCGCCCGGGCAGTACCTCACCGGTGACTTCCCGGTGCTCTCGGCGGGGCCGACGCCACGCGTGCCGCTCGACGCCTGGCGGTTCACGGTCCGCACCGAGAGCGACCAGGGCCACGAGTGGACCTGGCCGGAGCTCACCGCGCTGGCGGTCGAGGAGGTCACCGTCGACCTCCACTGCGTGACCCGGTGGAGCAAGCTCGACACGGTGTGGCGCGGGGTCTCGCTCGACACCCTGCTCGAGGACGTCGAGACCGCGGCCGACTTCGCATTGGTCCACAGCTACGGCGGGTACACCACGAACCTGCCCCTCGAGGACCTGCTGGACGGCCAGGCCTGGGTCGCCTTCGAGTACGACGGCGACGAGCTCGCCCCCGAGCACGGAGGACCGGCGCGGCTGCTGGTCCCGCACCTGTACCTGTGGAAGTCGGCCAAGTGGGTGCGGGGGATCGACCTCATGCTCCAGGACGAGCCCGGGTTCTGGGAGCAGCTCGGCTACCACGACTACGGCGACCCATGGCGCGAGCAGCGGTACCAGGGGGACTGACCGCGCGGCGGGCCTGGCGGCCCGCCGACCTCGCGGAGCGCAGGCCCGAGACCGACACCGCGTCCACGCTGGTGCTGCGCGTGCCCGACTGGCCGGGTCACCTCGCCGGCCAGCACGTCGACGTACGGCTGACCGCCGAGGACGGCTACCAGGCCGCGCGCAGCTACTCCATCGCCGGTCCGGCCGCCGGCGACCTGGTCGAGATCACGGTGCAGCGCCTCGCCGACGGCGAGGTCTCGCCGTTCCTGGTCGACGACCTGGCGGTCGGCGATGCGATCGAGGTCCGGGGACCGCTCGGTGGCTGGTTCGTATGGCGGCCCGAGCAGCCCGAGCCGGTCCTCCTCGTCGCGGGCGGGTCGGGCGTGGTCCCGCTGATGGCCATGGTGCGGGCGCGCGCGGGCGCCAGCCGGGCACCGTTCCGGCTCGTCTACTCCGTGCGCACCCCCGCGGACCGGATCTACGCGACCGAGCTGCGCCGGCGGGCGGGCGAGGACGGTGGGCTCGACCTCGCCTGGGTGCACACGCGGGCCGCGCCCGACGGTGATCCCCGTCCGCCCGGTCGCATCCGCGCCGACGACCTGGCCGCCCACGGCTGGCCACCCGACTTCGCGCCCACCTGCTACGTCTGCGGCCCCACCGGCTTCGTCGAGACCGTGGCGACACTGCTCATCGAGGCCGGCCACGACGCTTCACGGATCCGGACCGAGCGGTTCGGCGGAGCCTGAACGGAAGGAACGAGCCGATGGACGCACGCACCGAGGGCGCGACGTACGACGGGAATGTGCTGGCCGGTCCGCTGGCCGAGGTCTTCTCGGTCGAGGTGACGACCGCGGTGGCGCGCTGCCGGGGATGCGGGGCGTCGTACGCCGTCGCGGAGCTGGCGGTGTACGGGCCGGCGCCCGGCCTGGTGGCGCGGTGCCCCGGGTGCGCAGACGTGCTGCTGCGGATCGTGCAGACCGACGCCGAGGTCTGGCTCGACCTGGGTGGCATGTCGTCGCTGCGGCTGCCGCTCGAGCAATCGCGGCCGCCGGCACCCGAATTCGAATCCCGGTAATACCGGGGCAATCGCATTTGCCCGAATTGCCAATTCCGGTCACGTCAGGCCTCGCCTGACATGAATTCACCCGGGTCCCTCACCCGTTTTGGGTGAGCCCTTGTCACCTATGTGCGCCTGGATTGTGAAAGTCGAAATGGATGAGTATTCTCCTTTTCGAGCAATCCGTTATCCGCAAGAAAGGGCCTGGTACGTGGCGAGTCGAGTCATCACCCAGTTGATCAGCGATCTGTCCGGGGAAGTCATCAAGGACGGCAAGGGCGAGACCGTCCAGTTCTCCTACCGTGGGTCGAGCTACGCGATCGACCTCACGGACAAGGAAGCCGCCGGATTCGACAAGGCCATTGCGACCTACCTCGAGAACGCGACGAAGCAGGGCGGGCGCCGGCGTTCGTCCGCCGGGGCGAAGCGCGGCTACCAGCCCAAGGAAGTGCGCGTGTGGGCCAAGGGACAGGGAATCGACGTCCCCGAGCGCGGCCGCATCCCCGCCGCCGTCGTGGAGCAGTACCTCTCCGCTCACTGAGCTCCGAGCCGATTGTGCCGCCGTCAGCGGCGGACCGGATACACCTTTGTGCACTTTCCGCCGTGGAATAGCGCACCCCTCACGACCGGGTATCCCCGCCGCGGGTGCACCACGACCCGATGCACTTTCCGGTCGTCGCCGTCGGTGATTCTCGACGCGCATCGCTGGACGGCGCGGCGGCGGTCTCCGGGCGCGCCACCGACCCAGACGTCCACCCAGGTCGTGGCCCGTCGTGGAGCGGTTCCGAGGTCGTGGCAGGGCCCTCGCTGCGGTCGCGGACCGTCGCCGCAGGTGTCCTCGACGATGAAGTAGCGACGCAGGTGGGGCAGGTAGAACCTCGTGCCCGCGCGGTAGTCGAGAATGTCCTTTCCGCGCCGGATCGCGTGGCCGACGGCGACGGTGATCGGGTTGCGGAACGTGCCCTTTCCTCCGGCCCGCTCGTGCCGCACCGGGTGCGAGATCGCCCGCCCGGGCGGGGTGTTGTCGAAATAGGTGTACCCGGTCGTGTACGCCGCCCGGATCACCCGCTCGGCTGGGCGTCCGGCCTCCATCGGCTGTGAGAACGACGGGGCGGGGCCGATCAGGGTCACGACTCCCACGAAAGCAAAGACCAGCGCCACCCGCACAGACATGTCTCGACACTAGGGCCAGCCGCACCTAGCCTCGCGACAGGAACGGCGGCGCAGCGTGTGCCCAACGATCACCAGGGGCACCCCGTCTCGGATGCGCCACCCGGCAGGTGGGAGTGCGACATGAGCATCCGAAACCGGCGTACCGGTCTGGCAGCGGCGTCGGCGTTGCTCGTCGCGGCCCTCGTGCCCGGGCTGGTGCAACAGTCCGCGGAGGCGGGACCACCGGCGGCGAAGAAGCCCGACCGGCCGACCCGGGTGGTGCAGATCGTGCTCGACCAGCTCCGGCCGGAGTTCATCGACCGGTTCAACATGACCAACGTGAAGCGGCTGATGCGCGGCGGCGCGTCGTACCCGAACGCCTACCTCGGGCACATGGCCTCGGAGACCGTGGTCTCGCACAACGTGATGACCAGCGGGCAGCTGCCCAAGCACATGGGCTGGTCCGACGAGTGGTACCGCGACGTCGACGGGCTGCTCGGGACCCCGGGTCGACCGCTACGTCACCGGGTCGATGTCGGCCGCGCAGTTCGACACCCTGATCAACGCCGGCCGGCTACCCGAAGCTCGCCGACTACCTGCACGCGACGTTCCCCGGAGCCGATCGTCGCCGCGATCGGCGAGAAGAACTACGCCGTGCACACCATGGGCGGCCCGGGCGCCGACATGCGGATCACGTTCGGCAGCCGCGTCGCCGACTGCGACGACGAGCCCGGCCAGCCGACGACAAGACCTGGCGCGAGCCGGCCGGCGTCAACGTGCCGGCGTACATCGACGGGCCCGGCGTGCAACCGCTTCTACGTCGACGCCGACCACGACGCTGGACTACGGCACGCGCACGACGTCGCCGGCGTGGATGTACCCGGTCGAGGGCAACCGCGACGTCCCCGGCACGCGCACCCCGACGCCTCGGGCGGCGACGTCTGGGTGACCGACGCGGCGTTCGCGGTCATGGAGCAACGAGGACTGGAGCGGGCTGCTGCTGACGTACGGCGGCATCGACAAGGCCGGCCACATGTGGGGCGGCCTGAACGACCGTCCCGCCCTACCCGGGTGGGACCCGACCGCACACCCACATGGCCGACGCTGGCCAGGGTCGCCGACGAGCAGGTCGGCCGCGTCGTCCAGCGAGCTGAAGGACGACGGGCTCCTCGACGAGACGCTGATCGTCCTGACGACCGACCACGCGCAGCAGACCAGCAAGTACTTCTACGGCGTGGACGGGTTCGCACCGGGTCGCGGCAACCTGAACTGGTACTACGGCGCCGACGCCGACGAGACCTACCTCGACCCGCAGCCGGAGATCCAGCGGCTGGTCGACGAGACCGGCAACGTCGAGATGAGCATGCAGGACTCCGCGATCCGCACCTGGCTGGTCGACCGGTCGCGTACGGCGAAGCGGGACGCGGCGCGGGTGATGGCGACGCTGGGCGGCGTGCGGGCGACGTACGTGCTCGACGGCGACCACTACGACCTGGTGTGGAACGCGCCGCGGTCGAGGTGGACGAACGCGGAGTGGGCGTGGTGGCGCAAGCACGGCCAGGAGATCGTGAACACCGCGGCCGCCGACTACGGCCCGGACGTGATCGGGCTGCTCGCGCGACGGCGCGAGCTACGGCGTCGCGGGCGACCACGGCGGAGCGCAGGAGGCGGTCCAGCGGATCCCGATCGTCTTCTCCGGCCCGGGGGTGCGTGCCGGGTCGAAGCCGGGCACCGCGATCCGTTCGGTGGACATCATGCCGACCGTCCTGCAGGCCCTCGGGATCCCCGAGACCTACCCGACCGACGGGCGGGCCTACCGGCTGCCCTGATCCACGATTGATCGACACCGGGAGGGCCGGGGCAGCGCCCCGGCCCTCTCGTCGCTTCCGAATGGCAACAAGTGGCAACCGCTTGCCATGTGATCGCCGACACTCTTAACGTCGTTGCCCACGCGGTGCTCGGATGCCGCGAGGAAGCGAGACTGGAAGCAATGTCAGACCCCACCACGGTGACCCGCACCCCGAGAAAGGCCGCGCTCGCGGCGTGGACCGGGAGCGCGCTCGAGTACTACGACCTGGCGATCTACGGCACCGCCGCCGCGCTGGTCTTCCCCGACATCTTCTTCCCCGAGGGCAACGACTCGGCGGCCACGGTGGCGGCCTTCGCCACGTTCGGCGTCGCGTACGTCGCCCGGCCGATCGGCTCGTTCCTGATGGGCCACATCGGCGACCGGCTCGGCCGCAAGAAGGTGCTGATCGGGACCCTGCTCCTCATGGGCGTCTCGACCTTCCTCGTCGGCTGCCTGCCGACGTACCAGCAGGTCGGGATGCTCGCGCCCGTGCTCCTGGTGATCCTGCGCCTGCTGCAGGGCCTGTCGGCCGCCGGCGAGCAGGCCGGCGCCAACTCGATGTCCTTCGAGCACGCGCCCGACGACCGGCGCGGCTTCTTCACCAGCTTCACCCTGAGCGGTACCCAGGGTGGCCAGGTGCTCGCACCCGCCGTCTTCCTGCCGCTCGCCGCCGTGCTGCCCGAGGAGCAGCTGCTCTCCTGGGGCTGGCGGGTGCCGTTCTGGATCAGCGCGCTGGTCGTGATCGTCGGCTTCGTCATCCGCCGCAGCCTCGACGAGACCCCGGCGTTCCAGGCCGAGGCCGACAGCGGCGAGGTCCCGCGCGCGCCGCTCGGCGTGCTCTTCGGCGACCACTGGCGCGGGGTGCTCCGGGTGTTCCTGGCCGCGTTCATCGCCATGGTGAACACGATGTTCCAGATCTTCGCGCTCAACTTCGCCACGTCCGACGACTACGAGATCGGCTTCAGCGACACGTTCATGCTGTGGCTGGCGATCGTCGCCAACCTCGTGGCCATCGCGGTCATCCCGTTCTGGGCGCGACTCTCGGACCGGGTCGGCCGCAAGCAGGTCTTCGTCACCGGCGTCGTCGGCAGCGGCATCCTGATCTGGGCGTTCCTCGGCGCGATCGCCGCCGGCAACCAGCCGCTGACCTTCGTGCTCGGTGTCGTCCTGGCCGGCGTCGTCTACAGCATGCCGAACGCCGTGTGGCCCGCGACGTACGCCGAGTACTTCCCGACCGGGGTCCGGCTCTCGGGCATGGCGATCGGCACCCAGTTCGGGTTCGCCCTCGCGGGCTTCACCCCGACCATCGCCGGCGCGCTGATGGGCGGCGAGACCGACAACTGGGTCCGGGTGGCGTTCTTCGCCTCGGCAGCCTGCGCCATCTCGGCGATCGCCGTGCTCACGGGTCCGGCGCGCACGCACCTCGTGCCCACTCCCGACGTGGGACGTACGCCGCGCACCGCCGACGCCGCCTCGACGTCCGTCCGGGTCGCGTGAGCGCCGTGGCCGACGGGGCCCGGTCGCTCACCCTGGGCCTCGTCGGCGCCGGCATCGGCGGCTCGCTCACCCCGGCCATGCAGGAGCGGGAGGGCGCCGAGTCGGGGCTCGCGGTCAGCTACCGGATCATCGACGCCGACGAGCTCGGCCTCGGGATCGACGACCTGCCGGAGCTCCTGGCCTGGGCCGAGCGACTCGGGTACGACGGGCTCAACATCACCCACCCCTTCAAGCAGGCGGTGGTCGCCCTCGTCGACGACCTGTCGGAGGACGCCGCGGACCTCGGTGCCGTCAACACGGTGGTCCTGCGCGACGGCCGCCGGCTGGGCCGCAACACCGACTGGTCCGGCTACTCCCGGGCGTTCCGTGAGGCACTGCCGGAGGCGGTGTCAGATCGTGCGGTGCTCGTGGGTGCCGGTGGCGCGGGTGTCGCGGTCGGCTATGCGCTGCTGCACCAGGGCGCCGAGCACGTCGCGGTCGTCGACGCCGACCGCGAGCGGGCCGACGCGTGCGCCGTACGCCTCGCCAAGAGGTTCGGCGACGACCGGGTCGGCGTGGCGACCGACCTGGCCCGGGCACTCGCCGAGGCCGGCGGCCTGGTGAACGCCACCCCGGTCGGCATGACCGGCCACCCGGGGACGTCGGTCCCGGCCGACCTGCTGCGACCCGGGCTGTGGGTCAGCGACGTCGTGTACTTCCCGCTCGAGACCGAGCTGATCGGCCTGGCCCGGACCCGCGGCTGCCGGGTGCTCCCGGGCGGCGGGATGGCCGTCGGCCAGGCGATCGGGGCGTTCGAGTGCTTCACCGGGCTGGTGCCCGACGCGGACCGGATGGCCCGGCACTTCGCCGAGCTGACGGCCGCCGTCTGACCCGCCGGGACCAGTCCGGAACCCGGACATCCGGCACGAGTCCACACTTTTTACCGGCGAGCACGGTTCTTTACCGACCGCCTCTCGCGCCGGCATGGACCGGGCTGGAAGGGTGGGGTCCGAGGACGGTGACCGGCGCTGTGGGGGCGCAATCGGGCCGGTTTCGTGGGTGGACGTTCGTGGGGAACGTGATGGGGATCTTCGAGCATGCGGTCATGCACGGCTGGGCCGGTGTCGCCGGTGCCGTGCTGGCCATGGTGTTCTGCGCTGGGCACTTCGCCCGACGTCGCTGGCCGAGCCTGCTGTTCGGCATGGGCATGGCGTGCGGGGTCGTGGTCGCGCAGGCCGTCACGCTGTCCGGGATCGCCGGCCGCGACGATGGGTTCACCCTCGCCGTGAACGGCGTGATCGGGGGCGTCCTCGGGATGCTCGTCGGCGGGCTCGCCGCCGACTGGTGGGAGGCCCGTCTGCCCAGGCGTTGACCCGAGGCGCTGGACATCGACCGGTAGGAATAGGTTGGATCCCACGACGCGGTCGGTGCGAAGGGAGCGCGGATGGGCAACGTCGCGGGGGCGCTCGCAGGCAAGCACGTGCTGCTGACGGGCGTGACCGGGTTCGTCGGCGAGGCGCTGTTGCAGCTGCTGCTGACCGAGGTGCCCGACGCACGCCTGAGCCTGCTGATCCGCCCCAAGGGCTCCACGTCCGGCGCGGACCGCGCCCGGGCGCTGCTGGAGAAGGACATCTTCGCCTCGCTCGACGCCGAGGCCCTGCTCGCCACCCAGATCTCCGTGATCGAGGGCGACCTGGCCGACGTACCCGCGCTGCCGACCGACCTCGACGCCGTCGTCCACTGCGCGGGCGACGTGTCCTTCGACCCGCCGGTCGACGAGGGCTTCCGCACCAACGTCGTGGGCACCCGTGACCTGCTCGACCGGATCCGCGAGACCGGCAGCGACGTCCACTACGTCCACATCTCCACGGCGTACGTCGCCGGCCGGAGGCGCGGCAGCATCCCCGAGCGCAGCGTCGAGCACTCCGTCGACGTCGCGTCCGAGCTGGCGTGGGGGCTGAGCCAGCGGACGAGCGTCGAGCACCAGTCGCGCAGCGCTGCGGTGCTGCAGAAGCTGCGGTCGCGCGCCGAGCGGGACCATGGCCGCGCCGGCCTGCTCACGGCGGCCGCGGCTGCCGAGGAGAAGCGCCAGGAGTGGGTGAAGGAGCAGCTGGTCCGGATCGGCACCGAGCGGGCGCGCAGCCTGGGCTGGACCGACTGCTACACGTTCACCAAGGCGCTCGGCGAGCGCGTCGTCGAGGAGCACGCGCGGACCGCCCGGGTCTCGATCGTCCGGCCGAGCATCATCGAGTCGGCCCTCGAGAAGCCCTACCCCGGCTGGATCGAGGGCTTCAAGATGGCCGAGCCGCTGATCCTGGCCTACGGCCGCGGCGAGCTGCCGGAGTTCCCGGCGGCGGGAGACACCATCGTCGACATCGTGCCCGTCGACCACGTGGTCGCGGCGATCGTCGCGGTGCTCGCGCACCCGCCCGAGGCCGGATCCCCGGCGTACTTCCACGCCTCGTCGGGCGCCCGCAACCCGCTGACGTTCCGCAGGCTCCACCAGTCGGTGCACACCTACTTCGACGAGCACCCGTTCGAGGTCGACGACCGGGGCGCCGTCCGGCTGCCCGACTGGCGCTTCCCGGGAGCGCAGAGCGTCGAGCGCCTGCTCGCGTCGAGCGAGAAGGCCCACAAGGTCGCCGACTACGTCATCGGCCACGCACCCCGCGGCGAGCGCACCCGCGACCTGGCCCGCAAGCTCGACCAGCAGGGGCGGCGGCTGGAGTTCCTGCGCCGCTACCTCGACCTCTACCGCGAGTACGCCGAGGCGGAGCTGCGGTTCGACGACGCACACACGCTCGCGCTCCACCAGAGCCTCGACGAGGGCGACCGCGAGCGGTTCGCGTTCGACACCGCCGTGGTCGACTGGGACCACTACCTGCGCGAGGTGCACTGCCCGGCGGTCACCGAGCCGATCCGCCGGCTCGACAAGGTGCGGCGCGCGCGGCGCAAGGCCCCGAAGCAGGGACTGAAGACCCTCGAGCCCGCCCCCGAGGGGAAGGTCGCGGCGTTCTTCGACATGGACGGCACCATGCTGTCGTCCAACGTGATCGAGACCTACCTCTGGATGCGGCTGCAGGACCTCTCCTCCGGTGAGCGGGCCAGCGAGATCGGCCGGATCGCTGCCCGGCTGCCCGGGTTGGTGCGCGCCGAGCGGCGCGAGCGCAGCGCGTTCCTCCGCGCGATCTACCGCGAGTACGAAGGCGCCCTGCTGTCCGACCTCGACGAGGTGGTCGACGCCTTCCTCACCGACCACGTGCTGGCGCGGCTCGCGCCGGCCGCCGTACGCCGGGTGCGCGAGCACCGCGCCGCGGGCCACACGACCGTGCTCATCACCGGAGCGATCCGGCCGCTGACCCGGCCGCTGCTGCCGTTGTTCGACCACATCGAGGCCGCCGAGCTCGGGGTCGACGACCGCGGACGCTGCACCGGCTTCCTCGCCGCGTCGCCGCTCGTGGGCGAGTCGCGGGGGGCGTGGATGCGCCAGTGGTCCGCCGAGAACGGCATCGACCTGGCGGCGTCGTACGGCTATGCCGACAGCTACTCCGACCTCCCGCTGCTCGCCGCGGTCGGCAACCCCGTGGCCGTCCGGCCCGACGTCGCCCTGTTCCGCCATGCCCGGAGGCTGCGGTGGAACATCGCCGACTGGCCCAGCCCGGCCGCGACGGCGCGGACCCTCAACCCGGCGGGAGTGGGTCGATGATGCTCGCGCTGGAGATGTACCGCTCCCTGCCCCGTCACGTCGCCGGCAAGGCCATCGGTGACCGGGTCCCCGGCATCCTGAGCGGGTACGCCGCGCCGTTGCGGATGGTGACCATCGACCAGCCGACCGTGAACCGGCCGGGCTGGACGCGGCTGCGCACCCGCCTGTCGGGCATCTGCGGCTCCGACCTCGGCGCGCTCTCGGGACGCACGAGCCTGTACTTCTCCGGCGTGGTGTCGATGCCGTTCGTGCCCGGCCACGAGGTGGTGGCCGAGCTGGTCGACGACTGCGAGGACCTGCCCGCCGGCACCCGCGTCGTGATCGACCCCGTGCTCACCTGCGCCGCCCGCGGGGTCGAGCCGTGCGACGGCTGCGCGAGCGGCGCCACCAACCGCTGCAGCCGGATCACGGTCGGGCACCTCTCGCCCGGCCTGCAGACCGGCTTCTGCAAGGACACCGGCGGCGGCTGGGGCGAGGTGCTGAGCGCCCACCGCAGCCAGCTGCACGTCGTGCCCGAGGGCTACTCCGACGAGCAGGCGGTGCTGACCGAGCCACTGGCCTGCGCCGTGCACACCGCGCTGCGCGCGGGCGTGGCCGACAACGACCGGGTGCTGGTCAGCGGCGCCGGGTCGGTCGGGCTGCTCACCACGCTGGCCCTGCGCAGCCTCACCGGCGCCGGCGAGATCACGGTCGTCGCCAAGCACGGGCACCAGAAGGAGCTCGCCCTCCAGCTCGGCGCCACCGAGGTGGTCGCGCCCGACGAGACGCTGCGCCGGCTGCGACGCGTCACCGGTGCGTTCCAGATCAAGCCCGACTACTCCTCGCCGTACCTGCTCGGTGGCGTCGACGTCGCCGTCGACGCGGTGGGGAGCAAGCAGTCGCTCGAGACCGCGCTGCAGGCCACCCGCGCCGGAGGCCGGGTGGTGCTGTCGGGCATGCCGTCACCGGCGGACCTGTCGGCGGCGTGGTTCCGCGAGCTGGAGGTGGTCGGCTCGTACGCCTCCGCCCAGCAGGAGCCGGCACTCGGCGGCCGGAGCGCGTTCGACGTGGCGGTGGAGCTGCTCGCCGGCGACGCCGTGAGCCAGCTGGCGAAGACGGTGGCGAGCTACCCGCTGCACCGCTGGCGCGAGGCGCTGGACCACGCGCACGGCGCCGGGCGGCTCGGTACGGTCAAGGTTGCGTTCGATCCGAGGAGTAACAGGTGACCCGTCCAGGATTCGTGCTCGAGGTCGATGACCGGACCCCGCCCCTGATCGTCCACGAGGGCGAGGGGTTCCGGCTCGAGAACTTCCCGCTGGGGACGCGGGTGATCTACCCGCCCGAGTCCCTTCCCTCCGTGCCCGACGTCGACACGGCGATCCGCGACGCGCTGCTGAACCCCGTCGACGCCGACCCGCTGCCCACCCAGCTGCACGCCGGCATGAAGCTGACGATCGCGTTCGACGACCTGTCGATCCCGCTGCCGCCCATGCGCGCCCCCGACATCCGGCAGCGGATCATCGAGCAGGTGCTGACGATGGCGGCGGACGCCGGCGTCGACGACGTCCACATCATCGCGGCCAACGCGCTGCACCGGCGGATGACGGCCGCCGAGCTCAAGCACATCGTCGGCGAGCGGGTCTTCCGGTCGTTCTATCCGCAGGGACTGCTCTACAACCACGACGCCGAGGACCGCGACAACCTCCTCCACATCGGGCTGACCGACAAGGGCGAGGACATCGAGATCAACCGGCGTGCGGCCGAGTCCGACCTGCTCGTCTACGTGAACGTCAACCTCGTCGCCATGGACGGCGGGCACAAGTCGGTGCCGATCGGCCTGGCGTCGTACAAGTCGCTCAAGCACCACCACAACGCGAAGACGATGGTGCGGTCGCACTCGTTCATGGACCACACCAAGTCGCACCTCCACCACTCCGCGTGGCGGATGGGCCGGCTCCTCAAGGAGCACCTGAACATCTTCCAGATCGAGACCACGCTCGACAACAACGTGTTCCCGGCGCCGTACGACTTCTTGATGAAGCGTGAGTGGGAGTGGTCGATCAAGGACCAGGGCTCGATGCTCGCCGCGCGGCGCGGGTTGTCGGTGGCGCCGAAGCGGCTGCGCCACAAGATCTTCCACGACCTGCGGGCGCCGTACGGCCTGACCGGCATCCACGCCGGCGACACCGAGGCCGTGCACGAGCGCACCATCGCCAACGTGCACCGCCAGCAGCTGGTCGAGGTGCAGGGGCAGACCGACGTGCTGGTGATGGGCGTGCCCTACCTCGGCCCCTACAACGTCAACTCGGTGATGAACCCGATCCTCGCGACCTGCATGGGGCTGGGGTACTTCTTCAACTCCTACCGCGGCCAGCCGGTCGTACGCCGGGGCGGCGCGGTGATCCTCTACCACCCGCTCGAGGCCGACTTCAGCCAGCTGCACCACCCGAGCTACGTCGACTTCTACGAGGAGATCCTGGCCGAGTCGACCGACCCGGCGGTGATCGAGGCGAAGTACGAGCAGCAGTTCGCGACCGACCCGTGGTACATCCACCTCTACCGCACCTCGCACGCCTACCACGGCGTCCACCCGTTCTACATGTGGTACTGGGCGGCGCACGCGATGGACCACGTCGACGACGTGATCTGGGTCGGCGGGAACCGCAGAACCGCTCAACGGCTGGGTTTCCGGGCCGCGTCGACGCTGGCCGATGCTCTCGAGCTGGCGTCGGGGACGGTCGGGAGCAACCCGTCGATCACCTACATGCACAACCCGCCACACCTGATCGCGGACGTGCAGGCATGAGCTTCCTGAAGGACGGCGTCGACGACGTACGCACCGTCGCGCGTGGCTGGCGGTGGGGTCGGCGGCCGCTGGTGCCGCGGTCGGCGGAGGAGTACGTCCTGCCGGCGAAGAACAACGTCTTCCCCACGGACTGGTCGCGGCGGCGTCCCGCCCGCGCGCTGCGCGAGGTCGCGCAGAAGGGCGCTGCTCGACCCGGTCATGTACTCCCAGGTCCGGCGGCACGTCGAGGGGCTCGACGTGCTGTCGCGCATCGAGGGGCCGGTGATCTTCGCGGCCAACCACGCCTCCCACCTCGACACCCCGCTGATCCTGCTGTCGCTGCCCGACGAGTGGCGACGGCGTACGGCGGTGGCGGCCGCGGCCGACTACTTCTTCGACACCTGGTGGCGGGCGGTCGGCTCGGCGATCGTGTTCAACACGTTCCCGATCGACCGGCGCGGCGGCTCGATGGCGACCACGCCCGGCGAGGTGCTGGGCGAGGGCTGGAGCCTGGTGATCTTCCCCGAGGGCACCCGCTCCAAGGACGGCTGGGTCGGTCGCTTCCAGCTCGGGGCGGCGTACCTCTCCTGCCAGCACGACGTACCGGTCGTCCCGGTCGCGCACCGCGGCACCTTCGCCGCGATGCCGCGCGGCCAGGGCTGGCCGGGCAAGGGTCGTCGCCAGCTCAGCGTGCGGTTCGGCGAGCCGCTGTACCCCGAGGCGGGCGAGTCGCCGCGCACCTTCGCCCCCAAGATCCGCGAGGCCGTGGCCACGCTGCTCGACGAGGACAAGAACACCTGGTGGGAGGCCCGGCGCCGGCGCGCGTCCGGCGCCACCCCCGACCCCGCCGGCCCGCAGATCGCCCAGTGGCGGCGGGTGTGGGAGCAGACGACGCCCGTGGTCACCGACTCCGTCGAGGAGAAGGTGCGTCCCTGGAAGCGGTGACTACCGCGTCGCTCGTCCCCGACTGACGATGCGCCGCGCCCGCTCCCGTACGGATCGCGGCAGGGTCAGGCCGCTGGCCAGGAGCTGCCGGGCACCGTCGGCGTCCATGCCGGTGACGTAGGTGCCGATGGTGACGCCGTGGTCCGGCTGGTGCTCGATGACCACGCCGTCGCCCTGGGCCACGTATCCGGGCTCGAGCACGCGGCACATCGCGCCGACGCGACCCGTCCGGTGGAAGTCGACGTGGAAGCGCGGTCGGCCGACCCGCTGCGACAGGTTCTGGCAGGGCGTGCGCGGCTTGCGGACCTCGAGGAGCACGTCGCCGATCCGCCACCGCTCGCCGAGGTGGGCTCCCGTCACGTCGAGCCCGACGGTGCGGAGGTTCTCGCCCAGGAAGCCAGGGGGCAGCTCGCTGCGCAGCTCGGTCGCGAAGTGGGCGGCGTCCTCGGCGGCGTACACGTAGACCGCGGCGTCCGGACCGCCGTGGGACGCGTCGATCTGCCGGTCCCCCTCGAGTCCGTCGACGGTGATGAGCACCGGCCCCTGCACCGATCGCTTGTCGATGGCGGTGTCGTGGAAGTAGCCGGGACGGACGGCATGCACGACGCAGACATCTGTCACCCGCGCTCGCTCTGCCATACCGCCATGCTGCCGCGACGGACGGCCCGGCGCTTGATCGGCCTTGCGGGTCCGTGCGGGCGGCACTTGCGCCACTCCCGTCACACGAGGGAGGTGTTCCTGTCACTTGTCAGGGGTTGCAACCCCTGACAAGTGACAGGTTCCCCGGCCAGCCGGGGATCGCAACGGCCCCGGGCCGTCAGCGGCGGGTGACCTGGACGACCGTGGGCCGCGGCCCGGCGAACTCGCCCCGGCCCGCCGTACCGCCGGCCGGGACGAAGTCGGGGAAGCGCGACTGCGGAGCGTCCCAGGTCCCCTCCTCGCCCGGGTGCTGCACGGCCACGAACACCGACCCCTCGCGGTCGTGGATGACCGGGCCGCAGGTCTCGGCGCCGGAAGGGACGGCGAGGAACTGCTGCACCCGCCCGCGCTCGGGGCCCGCGACCGGCACCTTGTAGAGCCCGTCGCTGTGAGCCAGGGCGCTCGGCTGGCCGTCGGTGGAGATCCAGAGGTTTCCCACGCTGTCGAAGGCCACGTTGTCCGGGCACGAGATGGGCGACACCGGTCCGGTGTAGCCGCCGAAGTAGGTGCCGGCGGTGGCGGGGTCGCCGCAGATCAGGATCAGGTTCCACGAGAACGTCGTCGCCGTGTGGTCGCCGCGGGTGGGCGCGATCTCGACGACGTGCCCGTCCTTGTTGGCGGGCCTCGGGTTGGGCTCGGTGGGCCCTTCCTTGTCGGGCTTGCCGCGGTCGGTGTTGTTGGTGCAGGCGACGTAGATCCGGCCGTTGTGGACGCTGGGCTGCACGTCCTCGGGGCGGTCCATCTTCGTCGGCTGTACGGCGTCCGCGGCCAACCGGGTGAAGACCAGCACCTCCTCGGTGCTGAAGCCGGGCACGACCGACTCGCCGTTGCGGGTGAGCGGGATCCACTCCCCGGTCCCGTCGCTCACGCCGTCCTCGAGCCCGTCGCCGGTGAACCGGGCAACCGACAGGTCCCCGGAGCTCAGGAGCGACAGGTTGTGCTTCCGGTCGCGGGCGCTGGTGCCGCGGCGGTACGTGTCGCGGGAGACGAACCGGTACACGTAGTCGAACCGCTCGTCGTCGCCCATGTACGCCACGACGTGCCCGTCCCGGTTCACGATGACGTTCGCGCCCTCGTGCTTGAAGCGGCCCATCGCGGTGTGCTTCACGGGCGTCGAGCGCGGGTCGTGCGGGTCGATCTCCACGATCCAGCCGAAGCGGTTCGGCTCGTTGGCGAAGTCGGGGTTGGTGGCGTCCCAGCGCGGGTCGACCGAGCGCCAGTTGCGGGCGTCCTGGGTGCCGCTCAGCCCGTACCTCGTCTCGCGCGGGTCGGTGCCGGTGGCGAGGAAGTACTGGTTGAAGTTCTCCTCGCCCGAGAGCACCGTGCCCCACGGCGTGGTGCCGCCGGCGCAGTTGTTCATGGTGCCGCGGACCCGGCGGCCGGTGCTGTCCTCGGCGGTCTTCAGCAGGTCGGAGCCGGCGGCGGGGCCGTCGACGCGGAACTGCGTGTTGAGGGTGATCCGGCGGTTGAGCCGGGCGCCCTTGACGTACTGCCAGGCGTCGCCCCGACGGCGGCGCTTCAGCTCGACGACAGCCATCCCGTGGGCTTCCCAGACGGTGCGGATCAGCAGCTCGGGGTCGGTGCCGGGCGGGAACATGATCCCCTCGTTCGTGTACTCGTGGTTGCACACGAGGATCCCGCGGGTCCCCTGCCGGTTCGTCTCGATGATGTCGAGGTAGTCGTTGTTGTAGCCGAACTGCCCCGCCTGCGCCTCCGGCGACTGGTCCAGGGGGTCGAAGGCCGGGGCTCCCTTCAGGATCGGGTCACCCCAGCGGATCACCGGCGCCCAGTCGTACCCGCGCGGCACGGTCACGTCGTCCACGGTCACGGCGACCGGCGCGATCGCGGTGAACGGCAGGCCGTTGCGCCCCTGCTGTCCACCCTGGTTCCCGCGCGGGTCGGCGGCAGCGGGTACGGCGGTCCCGGCCAGGGCGCCGACGGCGGTCGCCGCGACGCCGGCGCCGAGCATGGCCCGACGACTCAGGGCGGTGGCCGCCACGTCGCGGAAGTACGTCGTGTCCGTCGTGTTCGGCGCCTCGAAGAAGCAGGCGTCGCCGCAGCGGAGGTGGCAGGTGACCGCGCTGCGGTTGCCGTGGGTGTGACCCGCCATGGGGAGCAAGCGGGGGTGGTCGCCGTGGGTGGTGGTGGTCTCAGTCATGCTGCCTCTCCTGCGCCAGAACGGGGATGGACATGACGCTGGTGCACCCGGGGGTGCGGAAGGCAGCCAGCAGGTTGCCGGAGGGTGAACGGACGCGGAGCGGATGCGGTCAGGGCAGTGCCAGCCGGCGGAGCATCGACTTGAGCTGGCCGCGCTGGCGCTCGGACAAGCGCCTCGAGGAACTCTGCCTCGGCGCGCTGCATGGCCCGGGCGGCGCGGCCGAGAGTACGGCGGCCCTGCGCCGTTGCCCGGAGCTCGTAGGCGCGTCGATCGGCGGGGCTGCGCTCGCGCACCGCGAAGCCCTTCTCCTCCAGGGCGTCGGCGACGGCCACCATGGTCGTGCGGTCGATGCCGGTACGCCGGCCGAGCTGCTGCTGCGTGAGCGGCCCCTCGGCGACCAGGACCGAGAGTGCGCCGTACTCCTTGGGGGCGAGGCCGACCTCGACGAGCCGGGAGGCCGCCAGGGCTCGATGGCGGTCGTGGGCGTGGCCGAGGAGAAAGCCGAGGTTGTCGGCCAACGAGGCCGACGGGCCGGGAGGTTCGTCCACTTGTGCCATCGCCACCGAGGGTACATCATCAGTAGAGCAGATCATCAGCACAACTGACGATCTAGGAGGAATGATGTCACAGGTCAGTGTTCGCTACATCGTCCACGACATGGACGAGACGATCGCCTTCTACACCGAGTGCTTCGGCTTCGAGGTCGAGATGCACCCGGGCCCCGGCTTCGCCGCGCTCAGTCGCGGTGATCTCCGGCTGCTGTTCAACACGCCGTCCGGTCCCGGAGGCGCGTCCCAGCCGATGCCCGACGGGCGGCGCCCGGAGCCGGGTGGCTGGAACCGGATCCTGCTCACCGTGGAGGACCTCTCGGCCGACGTCGAGGCGCTGCGGGGTCTCGGCGTCACCCTGCGCAGCGACGTGATCGAGGGCCGGGGCGGCCGCCAGGTCCTGGTGGACGACCCGAGCGGGAACCCGGTCGAGCTGTTCGAGCCCGCCTGACGTCTTTACCGTCGACCCGTCGCCAATTAGCGACGGGTCAGCGTCAGACCAGGACCTTGAACGTCCGGGGGGCGGGGGTGCCGTGCTCCTCGACCCCGCGCTCGACGCAGAACTCGTTGCCCTCGGGGTCGGTGAGGGTGACCCAGCCGGACCCGTCGTCGTTGCGGTGGTCGCCGATGACGGTGGCGCCGGCTGCGACGGCGGTCTCGACGAGCTGGTCGCGGGTGCCGGTCTCGGGCGAGAGGTCGAGGTGGATCCGGTTCTTGGCGGTCTTGCCCTCGGGCACGGGGATGAACAGCATCCCCGTCCCGGGGTTGGGGAACGAGGGGGCGAGCACGACCTCGGGGTCGTCGTCGTAGTAGACGTTCCAGCCGGTGATCGCCGACCAGAAGGTCGCCAGCGCTCGGGCGTCGGCACAGTCGAAGGTGATGCTGCGGATGCGTACGGGCATGCGCCGATCATCGACGGCAGGGACGAGCAGGCGCCACCGGATTGTGCATCAATACCCTAGGGGGGTATCATCCACAGCCATGAGCGAGACCCGCACCTTCACCGTCACCGGCATGACCTGCGCCCACTGCGTCGCCTCCGTCACCGAGGAGGTCCAGGAGGTCGCCGGCGTCGAGACCGTCGACGTCGTCCTCGACACCGGCTCACTCACCGTCATGGGCGAGGGCCTCGACGACGCGCGGATCCGCGACGCCGTCGAGGAGGCCGGCTACCAGCTGGCCTGACCCGGCTACGCCGCGGCGGCCGCGACCTCGTCGGGGTCGTCGAGCAGCGGGTTGGCGATCTCGTCCTCGGGCAGCCTCGCCCACACGATCGCCACGACCGCGACGACCACCGGGACCACGCCCGCGATGAAGAAGGTCGTGCGCAGCCCGATCGCCTCCGACACCGGACCCGCCAACGCCATGGACACCGGCATCAGGCTGAGCGAGACGAAGAAGTCGAGCGAGGCGACCCGTCCCACGAGTGCGGCAGGCACCCGACGCTGAAGGAGGGTGCCCCAGACGACCATCGGCGCCGCGAACAACGCGCCACAGATGGCGGCGGCGACGATGACCTCCCACACGTGGGTGGCGAAGCCCATCCAGATCATCGGCAGGCAGGCCACGCCCCAGGCGAGGTTCATCAGCGTCAGGTAGCGGCGCGGCATCCGCACCGCCCCCATCACGATGGACCCGACCGCGCCACCGACCCCGAACCCGGCCAGCACCATCGCGTGTGCCTCGGGCCCGACGCCGAGCCGGTCCTTCATGAGGAAGGGGATCAGGACGTCGAACGGGCCCATGATCACCAGCACCATGATCGAGCCGAAGATCAGGGACGACAGCAGCCAGGGCGTCCGCCACATGTAGGCGAATCCCTCCCGCACGTCGCTCAGCGCCGTCCGCACCGGGTGCGTGTCGTGGGCCTCGTCCAGCGTGCGGCGTACCGGTGTCTTCGGCACGGCGGTCAGGGCGACCAGGCCGAGGACGCTGGCCCCCGCCGCGACGGCGAAGGCCGCAGCCGGTGATGCAGCACCCACGATGAGTCCAGCCGCCGCGGGCCCGAGCGCCTGCTGCACGGTGGGCCGGATCATGCCCTCGAAGCCGTTGACCGCCTGCAGGTCGGACTCCGGCACCAGTGCGGGGATCCAGGCGGTGTACGCCGGCCAGTAGAACGCGAGCCCGGCACCGGCGGCGAACGACACCGCGGCGAGATGCCAGACCTGGGTCTGCCCGGTGAGCGACAGCACGGCGATCAGGGTCATGCCGACCAGCTCGACGACCCCGACGACCAGCAGGATCGACTTCTGCGGCACGCGGTCGGCGACGACACCGGCGAAGATCGCGGGGAGGATCACACCGATCGCGCTCGCCGTCGTCACGAGCGAGAGCTGGGCCGGACCGCCGCCGAGGCCGATGACTTCCCAGACCAGGGCGATCAGCCACACTCCGGAGGCGAACATGTTGAGCGCGAGCGCCACCGCCAGCCGGCGGTATCCGGGCGAATGGAACGGCCGGAGGGCCTTGCGTAGTGCCCGGTTCCGGGCAGGACCCCGCGCCTGGCCGCCGATGGTGGCGACGACCTGCTCGGTCATGGGGTCGGTCATGGTGGGGCTCCTGCTCAGGGGGTGACCGGCCAATTCTGCCGGGTCCGGACCAGCCGGGTCGAACTGATATCTGCTGCAGGGATACTTGCGCCATGTCCGACCAGCACGCGCCGATGCCCACGGCGGAAGGGCTCGCCGAGCCCCTGCGGTCGCGGTGGAGCCCGAGCGTGTTCGACGACGAGTTCGAGCTCGGCGACGAGCAGGTCGTCACCCTGCTCCGCGCGGGCCAGTGGGCGCCGAGCTGGGGCAACACCCAGCCGTGGCGGTTCTTCGTGGCGCGCCGTGGCGACAAGACCCACCAGGTGCTGGTCGAGCACCTCAGCCGGGGCAACAGCGGCTGGGTGCCGCGAGCCTCGGTCGTGCTGCTCACGGCCACCCAGGTCGCGCCCGACCCGGACGGCGAGGGCGGCGGCCCGCACGCGGCGTACGACCTCGGCCAGGCGGCGGCCCACATCACCATCCAGGCCGCGTCGATGGGCCTGCACGCCCACCAGTTCGCCGGGTTCGACCGCGCCGCGGTGGCCGCACGTCTCGGCGTCCCCGGCCACTACGCGGTGCTCAGCGGGATCGCGGTCGGCCGTCGGGGTCGCCCCGACGAGGTCGACGAACGGGTCCGCGGCAAGGAGGACCGGGTCCGGCGACGCCGGTCGCTCGCCGAGTTCGTGTACGCCGACGCGTGGGGGTCTCCGTGGCGACCCGAGTGACGCGCAAGCGCCGCGGGACGGTCCTGCTCGTGGTGCTCGTCTTCCTGATCAACCTGCCGATCGTGCACAGCACGATCACCAACTGGCGGGTCTCCTCGTCGGGCGTGGACGTGACCGCCGAGGTCACCGACGCCCGCGTGACCAACCCCGACGACGACCCGCGGTACTGGCTCGGCATCCGGTTCCCCGAGGACATCGACCCCGACCAGACGATCTGGCCGGTGGAGGTCGACCCGGCGGCGTACGACGCCGCGCTCGAGGCCCGTCAGATCGAGGCGCGGGTCCTGAAGAGCAATCCCGCGGCGTTCCGGGTCGAGGGTGAGGTCCGCGGCTGGCTCGGCCTGATCACCACGCTGATCGCCGACGCGATCCTGCTGCTGATCCTGCTCGTCGTACGCCGCTTCGGTCGCCGGCCGGGGCCGCCGCCGCTACGGCTGGCGGCGATCGGCGACGTCGAGCGCTGTCCACCCGGCGGGCTCGTGGAGCAGATCGAGGGCAGCCTCTACCTCGTCCGTGGCGAGGTCGTCGCGATCGAGGAGGGCGAGGTCGTGCTCGCCGCGGGGGAGCAGGAGGTGGTCGTCGTGCTGGACGGCCACGCGAACCCGGTGGGCTACCAGCAGCCGGCTCAGGTGCGCGGTCGCGTCGTGGAGTGAACCTCCACGGGAACCGGACGCGGGTGCGGTGCGCGCCCGGCCATGACCACGGCACAGGCGACGAAGACCAGGCCGACCACGACGTAGGCCGTGATGGCGACGAGGAGCAGCGTCATGATCATGAAAAGCCCTCCTTCGTCGAAAACTGGGCGGCCGACCCGGCTGGGCACAAGATCGGCCTCCTGACAAGGAACATGCTCACTTCTGGGGAAGTTGAAACTCCTGTCTAGACCGAGTGAAGCACATGCCGCTATGGCAGAGAAGGAAGCGGCTGTGGGGGACCTCACCTGGGATCGGGCCGCGTCCCTTGCCACACTGGGGCCCATGGCCTCTCTCGGTGACTTCCAGGCCCGTTCCTCCGACGGCAGCGACGTCGACCTCGCGGCGTACGACGGGCAGGTCGTGCTCGTGGTGAACACCGCGTCACGCTGTGGCCTGGCCGGACAGTTCGAGCGCCTCCAGGAGCTGCACGACACGTACGCCGACCTCGGGTTCGCCGTGCTCGGCTTCCCGTCCGACCAGTTCGCCCAGGAGCCGGTCGACGACGCCGACATGGACCGGGTCTGCGCCCGCGACTTCGGCGTGAGCTTCCCGGTGTTCGCGAAGGTCGCCGTCAACGGCGGCGACGCCGACCCGCTCTTCCAGTGGCTGCGCTCGGAGCAGCGGGGCCGCTTCGGTGACCGGATCAAGTGGAACTTCACCAAGTTCCTGGTCGACCGCGACGGGAACGTGGTCGGTCGCTACGCCCCGACGACCGACCCGGTGCGCCTGACCGACGACATCGAGGCGGCCCTGGCGGCCTAGTCGGCGGCCTAGGAAGCCTCTTCGTCGAGGCCGAACTCGGCCCGGCGGGCCTCCGGGACCAGGTCGACGTACTCCCGCGTCTCCTGGATGTACTTCGACATGAACGGGCACTTCGGGATCACCTGGAGCCCGGCGTCGCGGGCGGCGTCGAGGATGTGCTCGGCCAGCAGCTTGGCGATGCCCTGCCCCTCGTACGCGTCGTCCACCTCGGTGTGGATCAGCGTGATCTTCGGCCCGGAGAGGTGGTAGGTGGCGAAGCCGGCGAGCTCGCCGTCGACGGTCGCCTCGTAGCGCTTCTCGGCGGGGTTGTCCTGCACGGTCGTGGTCACGTGGGGAAGGTACCCCGCGACCACAACGGTCACTACTTGCTCGTAGGCCACGCCCTCGGGTTGGCTGTGGGCATGGCCGCCACCACGTCGTCGTACTCGATCACGATGCGCCTCTACACCGCGCCCGACCACGGCATCGTGGGCGCGGTCGCCACGGCGATCTCCAGCGCGGGCGGCATCGTCACCGCGATCGACGTCGCGGAGTCCAGCCACGACCGCCTCGTCGTCGACGTCACCTGCTCGGCCAGCGACTCCGACCACGCCGCGAAGCTGGTGTCCGCGGTCGACGGGGTCGACGGCGTGGAGGTGCACAAGACCAGCGACCGGACCTTCCTGCTGCACATCGGCGGCAAGATCGAGGTGTCGTCGAAGGTCCCGCTGAAGAACCGTGACGACCTGTCCATGGCCTACACCCCAGGTGTCGGCCGGGTGAGCATGGCGCTGGCGAACAACCCCGAGGACGTACCGAAGCTGACCATCAAGGGCAACTCGGTCGCGGTGGTCACCGACGGCTCGGCGGTGCTCGGCCTGGGCAACATCGGGCCGGGCGCCGCGCTGCCGGTGATGGAGGGCAAGGCCGCGCTGTTCAAGCGGTTCGCCGGCATCGACGCGTGGCCGATCTGCCTGGCCAGCCAGGACTCCGACGAGATCGTGCGGGCGGTGGAGATGATCGCGCCGGGGTTCGGCGGGATCAACCTCGAGGACATCGCGGCGCCGCGCTGCTTCGAGATCGAGAAGCGGCTGCGGGAGAGCCTCGACATCCCGGTCTTCCACGACGACCAGCACGGTACGGCGATCGTGGTCCTGGCCGCCCTGACCAATGCCTTGCGCTGCGTGCACAAGGACATGGCGAAGGTGCGGATCGTGGTCTCGGGCGGTGGCGCCGCCGGCACCGCGATCGTCACCCTGCTGCTGGCGGCGGGTGTCACCGACGTCGTGGTCGTCGACCGGGCCGGTGCGCTGTGCGCCGACGACGAGGCGCTGTCGGAGTCGCACCGCGAGCTGGCCGCGGCCACCAACCCGCGCCGCGTGCAGGGCGACCTGCAGGCGGTGCTCGTCGGAGCCGACGTGTTCATCGGGGTCAGCGCGCCGGGCATCCTCAAGCCGGAGTGGATCGGGGAGATGGCCGAGCAGGCGGTGGTGTTCGCGCTGGCCAACCCCGACCCCGAGGTCGACCCGACCGAGGCGGAGAAGTACGCCGCGGTGGTCGCGAGCGGCCGTTCGGACTACCCGAACCAGATCAACAACGTGCTCGCGTTCCCCGGCGTCTTCCGTGGCCTGCTCGACGCACGCGCCCGGGAGATCACCACCGACATGCTGCTCCGGGCGGCCGAGGCGATCGCGCTCGTGGTGAAGGACGAGGAGCTGAACCCGAACTTCATCATCCCGACGGTCTTCCACCCCGACGTGCCCAAGGCCGTGGCCGCCGCGATCTCCGGCAAGTCGCAGCACGACTGAGGCGTCAGCTCGACCAGGGCGTCCGCACCCGCTCGACCAGCTCGTCGTCGACCCAGACGTCGAGCCGCCGCTCCTGGTAGAAGGACACCAGGCCGGTCACCCCGGTCGCGTCGTCCAGCGGCTGTTCGTAGCTCCACGCGATGTTCGGCAGGGTCTCGTCGCCGGCCGTGACGTCGTAGTGGGTGGCGTGGCCCTTGTAGGCACAGGTCGTCCGCAGCTCGCCCGGGTCGAGGGTCGCCACGACGTCCTCCCGGGGCAGGTAGTACCGCGGCAGCGGGAACGTGCCCTCGAACAGCAGGACGGGCCGGGTCGACTCCGCGAGCACGTGTCCGTCGTGCTCGATCCGGACGTGGCGCGAGCTCTTGCGGATGTCGATCCGGTGGAACGGGTCGCGCGGGTGGCCCACGATCGGCTCGTCCTCCTCGAGCCAGTCGAACCCGTCGAAGTCGAGGATCACGTAGCCCGCCAGGTCGGGGTCGCTGAGCCGGAAGCCGTCGCCGCTCCCGACCGTCACCGGCTCGCCGTCCGCGGTGTGCACCCGGAACGGCACGCTCGGGTCGAGGATCGGCGGCCCGTCGCCGAAGCCGACCGGCTGGTAGTCGGGGACGGGCGCGGCGGGCCGCAGACTGCACGGCGACCTGGAGCTCGGCCTCCGGGACGGCGTACGACGCGACGACGCGCTTCGGCTCCCAGATCAGGACGGCCCGCGTGGTGTCGACGACCAGGTCGGTTCCGAGGCGCACGCGGACGCGTTTGATGGTCGGCTGGTAGCGCAGCTGCGGCAGTGCGGAGTTCAAGCGCCGGGAGAAGAGTTCTGCCATGGACCCACTGTGCTCCCGGGCGCTGCGAACCCGCCAGTGAGTTCCCGGCGCCGGGTCGCGCTCGAGCGCGAGGTGGACGCGTTCGTCCGCGAGAAGGACCGCCCCGAGAACGGCCCGCCCCACGCCCGTCGGGCGTGGGTGCTCTGGATGGACATGGCCGTGACCGAGCTCGCGTGGCTGCGGGAGACGATCGAGGACATCAAGGCCGGCGACTCAAGTTCGCTCCCGGCGAGGACTGGGGCCGGACCCCGCCCGCCGACGACCCGGGGTGGCAGATGGACACCGACCGGGAGAAGTACCGCGCGCTGCTGGGCCGGCGTACCTGAGGCCTGCTCCGCCGCCCGCCCGATCCCGCCCGCCCGATCCCGCATGTAACGCCCTGTTACGAGCTGCACCGACGGTGCTTCAACACCCCGGGTACAGCAAGTAACAGGGCGTTACATGGTCGGCGGCCACCGATGAGTCCCGCCCAGGAGCTCTTGACGGCCTGGTTTACAAAACGTATGGTCTTGTAAACCAACCCACGGAGGAGTGCATGTCCGCGATTGCCAACAGCACGGTCCCCACCGGCTCGACCGAGCAGTGGAGGGACAAGAAGCGGTACCTCTGGCTGATCGGGCTCGTCGTCCCGTCGCTGGCCTTCATCGGGTACGGCGCGTGGGTGGCGACCGGCTGGGGCGCCTTCTTCTGGATCGGCCCGGTGGTGATCCTGGTGATCGTGCCGGCGATCGACCTGATCGCCGGGCTCGACCGGTCCAACCCGCCCGACGACGTGATCGAGGCGCTCGAGCAGGACCGCTACTACCGCTGGATCACCTACCTCTTCCTCCCCATCCAGTACGTCGGCTTCGTGGGCGCGTTCTACCTGATCGCGCACGGCGACCCGCTCGGCCTCCAGGGCGACCTGAGCGTGTTCGAGAAGGTCGGGCTGGCGGTCTCGATCGGCTGCATCGGCGGGATCGGCATCAACACCGCCCACGAGCTCGGGCACAAGCGCGAGGAGAACGAGCGCTGGCTCTCGAAGATCGCCCTGGCGCAGAGCTTCTACGGACACTTCTACATCGAGCACAACCGCGGCCACCACGTGCGGGTCGCGACGCCGGAGGACCCGGCGAGCTCGCGGGTGGGCGAGAACTTCTACCAGTTCTGGCCGCGCACGGTCGGGGGCTCGGTGAAGTCCGCGTGGAACGCTCGAGAAGAAGCGGATCGGCCGCCGCGGCAAGCACCCGTTCCGGATCTCCAACGACGTGCTCAACGCGTGGCTGATGTCCGCCGTGCTCTGGGGAGCGATGATGGCCTGGCTCGGCGTCGGGATCGCGCCGTACCTCGTGATCCAGGCGATCGTCGGGTTCTCGCTGCTCGAGGTCGTCAACTACATGGAGCACTACGGCATGCTCCGGCAGAAGGTCGGCGTCCCCGGTCGCAAGCAGCGCTACGAGCGGGTGGACCCGACGCACAGCTGGAACTCCAACAACATCGCGACCAACGTGCTGCTCTACCACCTGCAGCGGCACAGCGACCACCACGCCAACCCGACCCGGCGCTACCAGTCGCTGCGCGACTTCGAGGAGTCGCCGGTGCTGCCGACCGGGTACGCCGGGATGATCGTGCTCGCGATCGTGCCCGCCGTCTGGCGCCGGGTGATGGACCCGCGGGTGCTGGCGCACTTCGACGGCGACCTGAGCCGCGCCAACCTCAGCCCCCGCAAGCGGGACCGGATCCTGGCGAAGTACCCGCCACCGGAGCCCACGGTGGTTGAGGAGGTTGCGCTGCAACCGTCTCGAAACCACCTCGCCGACGAGGTCCTGGCCGCCCGCTGCCCCGGCTGCGGCTACACCTACGAGGTCGACGCCGGCGACGAGCACGAGGGCTTCGCGGCCGGCACCGCCTGGACCGAGATCCCGGACAGCTGGTGCTGCCCCGACTGCGGCGTGCGCGAGAAGGCGGACTTCGTTCCCCTGACGCCGGAGCGCGCCGGCCCGGGTTCGTAGACTGGAGTCCATGACGGCGGCGGTCTCGACTCCCCTGCGGCAGCGGATCGTCGAGGCCGCCGTTCAGCTCACCACCGATGTCGGCTGGTCGCAGGTCACGATGTCCAAGCTGGCCGGCACGGTGGGGGTGAGCCGGCAGACGGTCTACAACGAGATCGGCACCAAGCCGGCCCTGGCCGAGTCGATGATCCTGACCGAGCTGGAGCGCTTCCTCGGCGTCGTCGGTACGGCGTTCGACGAGCACCCCGACGACCTGGTCGCGGCGATCCGGGGCGCGTCCGGCGCGGTCCTCGAGCTGGCGCAGGACAACCGGCTGCTGCACGCGGTCGTCTCGGCCACCCACGGCGCCGACACCGAGCTGCTGCCGCTGCTCACCACGCACGCCGAGTCGCTGCTCGCCGCCGCCAAGGTCGTGGTCAGCGAGCGGGTGGCGCCGTACGACATCGGCCTGGACGCCGCCCACCTCGAGGCCGCGATCGACATGGTGGTGCGGGTGGTGCTCAGCCACGTCATGCAGCCGTCGGCCAGCCCGGCCGAGACCGCCGACGACATCGCCTGGATCGCCGCCCGGGTGCTGCGAGGCTAGGCCGCGTCTAGCCGGTCAGCGCGGCGCGGGTCCGGGCCAGCTCGACGGCCTCGCGGAACGCCACCAGCACGTAGTCGGGGACCCGCATCCCCTGCTTCTGGGCCCAGAACAGCTCGCGCTCGACCCGGGAGATCTGGAGGGCGAACGACTCGAGGTCGTCGTCGATGCCGAGGGCGCCCAGCAGGTCGCCGAAGTCGGCCTTCTGCTCGGCGTTGTTGGCGCCGACCGGGGCGAAGGAGATCCGGCGCAGGTGCCGGACCAGGAACTTCTGCCAGCCGCGTCAGCTGCTCGGCCAGCCCGAGCGCCGACATCTTGTAGAAGGCGTAGTGGCCGGGTTCCTGGCGCCGGATCTGGGAGACGATCGTCTCGGCGACGGCCGTCTCGCCGAGCTCGGCGACGCCCTTCTGGAGGACGTTGTAGGCCATCACCGCGGACCGCTCGGTGGCCATGCCGGTCAGGTAGTAGAGCATCCGGGTGACGTCCTGGATCCGGTCGACGTGGGAGACCGCGCCGAGCAGCCGGATCTTGGCCGAGACGTTGTCGAGGTCGGGCGTGGCCGCGTCGCGGCCCAGCCGCACCTGCAGCTCGTCGAGGATCTGGCCGTGCCGGATCTCCTGGGGCTGCCAGACGTCCTGGTAGAACACCCGGTCCACCGGTGGCGGGTCGGGGAGCATCGCGATCAGCTCGAGGACGTTGCGGTCCACCTCGAGCTCGACCCGGGCCATGTAGTCGAGGACGTGGCCGTAGCGCTTGGCGAGCAGGCGCGGGTTCCGCACCGTGAAGTCCACAGTCCCGAGATCGATGGGCGGGTGCTCTTCTCCGATGCGGGCGACATGCTCGACGAGACGGTGCTCCGTCGTGCGGGGGCCGGTCACCTCCCGAAGAATACTGTGGGGCACGTGCCAGATTCGAAGACATTACCGATCCGGATGGGTACGTCGTCCGGTCGGGCGGTCGTCGTGGCCGCGACGCTCGGGTCCGGGATGACCCTGCTCGACGGCACGGTCGTCAATGTCGCACTGCGCACGATCGGCGAGGACCTCGACGCCAGCCTCGCCGAGCTGCAGTGGATCACCAACGGCTACCTGCTCTCGCTGGCCTCGCTCATCCTCCTCGGCGGCTCGCTCGGCGACCGCTACGGTCGACGCCGCGTCTTCGTGATCGGGACCGTGTGGTTCGCCGCCGCCTCCCTCCTCTGCGGCATCGCCCCCACGCCGCTCGTGCTGATCGTCGCCCGGATCCTGCAGGGCGTCGGGGCGGCCCTGCTGACGCCGGGCAGCCTGTCGATGATCCAGGGCGTCTTCCACCCCGACGACCGGGCCAAGGCGATCGGCGCCTGGTCGGGACTGGGCTCCATCGCGGCCGCGATCGGGCCGTTCGTCGGCGGGGCGCTGGTCGAGTTCGCGTCCTGGCGCTGGATCTTCCTGATCAACCTGCCGATCGCGGCGGTCACGGTGCTCGTGGCGCAGCGGTCGGTGCCGGAGACCCGTGACCCCCACCCGCCGAGTCACTTCGACTACCTGGGCGCGATCACGGCGTCGCTGGCGCTGGGGGGTGTCACCTACGGGCTCATCCAGTGGGGCGACCCCGCGGCGCCGTGGGCCGCGCTCGCCGGAGTCCTCTCCGGTGTCGCCTTCGTCGTGGCGGAGCGCCGCGAGCGCGAGCCGATGCTCCCGCTGGGGATGTTCTCCAGCCGGACCTTCAGCGCCGCGAACGTGATGACCCTGCTGGTCTACGCCGCCCTCGGCGCGATCCTGTTCTTCCTGGTGCTGCAGCTCCAGACCGTCGGCGGGTACGGCGCCCTGGGCGCGGGCCTGGCCACGTTGCCGATCACGATCTGCATGCTGCTCCTCGCGTCCAAGGGTGGCGCGCTCGGGACCCGGATCGGGCCGCGCATCCCGATGACGTTCGGTCCGATCGTGATGGCGGGCGGCTCCCTCATGCTGCTCGGCGTGGGCGAGGACGTGAACTACTTCGTCGACGTCCTGCCCGGCCTCACCGTGTTCGGCCTCGGGCTGGCCCTCATGGTCGCCACGCTGACCGCGACCGTGCTGGCCGCGGCGCCCGACGAGCACGCCGGGATCGCCTCCGGCGTGAACAACGCGGTCGCCCGGGCCGGCTCGCTGCTGGCCGTCGCCGCGCTGCCGGTCGCGGTCGGCCTGATGGGCGAGGACTACGCCGTACCCGACGTGTTCGACGCGGCGTACGACCAGGCGATCCTGATCTGCGCCGGTCTGCTGGCCGCTGGCGGAGTGCTCTCGTGGTTCACGATCCGGCCGACCGTGCTGGAGTACGCCGGCGCGGAGCCGTGCCGTTCCGCGCGTCAGTAGGTTGGGTGGCATGAGGCCGGTCCGATGAAGCTGGGCGTGCACCTGGTCAAGTTCGACTTCGACGGTGGACCCGAGGTCATCGGTCCGACAGTGGCGGCGTTCGGCGCGGCCGCCGAGGAGGCCGGCGTCGACAACGTCTCGGTGATGGACCACTACTTCCAGATGCCCTGGCTGGGTGGGCCGGAGCGGCAGATGCTCGAGGGCTACACCACCCTCGGCTTCCTGGCCGCCCACACGTCGACGGTCGACCTGCAGCTGCTGGTGACCGGCGTGACCTACCGGCAGCCCGGCCTGCTCGCCAAGATCGTGACCACCCTCGACGTGCTGTCCGGAGGTCGGGCGGTGCTCGGGCTCGGTGCCGCGTGGTACGAGCAGGAGCACGAGGCGCTCGGCGTGCGGTTCCCGCCGGTGGCCGAGCGCTTCGAACGGCTCGAGGAGACGCTGCAGATCGTGCGGGCGATGTTCGACGGCGCCGAGGCGCCGTACGACGGGAAGCACTACCGGCTGGGCGCCACCGTCAACCGCCCCGCGCCGGTGCGGCGCCCGCCGATCATGGTCGGCGGTGGCGGCGAGCGGAAGACGCTGCGGCTGGTCGCGAAGTACGCCGACGCCTGCAACATCTTCGCCAACCCCGACGGCGGGCCCGCGGCGCTGAGCCAGAAGCTCGACGTGCTGCGCGGGCACTGCGACCGCGAGGGGCGCGACTACGACGAGATCACCAAGACCATCCTCTGGTCGGCCGACCTCGACCCGTCCGACGGAGCCGGGTTCGCCCGGCACATGGAGGGTTCGCCGGGCTCGGCGTGACGGAGGTGCACGTCATGCACCTCGGCGACCGGCCGGTGGAGTTCGTCGAGCAGCTCGGCCGCTCGATAGTCCCGGACCTGCGGCACGTCTGAGGCTGTACCGAGGCGGTATTGCCGGGCTACGCTGGCTTCGTCTGATGCGCATCACGAAACGAGTTGCATCATGCGCAACAAATCGACGGCGGCCACGATCGCCCGCCTGCTCGAGCACGCTCGGTACGAGGTGCTGCCCACCGCGTCCACCGAGGACAAGGTCCTCGAGCACGTGCCGCGCGACCTCGCGGTCACCGTCACCGCGTCGCCGAGCAAGGGACTCGAGGCCACCCTCGACCTGGCCGAACGGCTGACCGGCCACGGGTACGTCGCCGTACCCCACCTCGCGGCGCGGATGGTCACCGGCCGGACCGAGCTGGAGGAGATCGCCGCGCGGCTCACCGGCAAGGGGATCACCCGGATCTTCGTGCCGGGCGGTGACGCCGAGCCCGCCGGCGACTACCCGGACTCGCTGGCGCTGCTCGAGGACCTCACCGCGATGGGCCACCCGTTCGAGCAGGTCGGCATCACCGGCTATCCCGAGTCGCACCCGACCATCAACGACGACCTGACCGTGCAGGCGATGTGGGACAAGCGGCGCTACGCCACCCACATCGTCAGCAACCTGACCTTCGACCCCGGCGCGATCCGGAGCTGGGTGAAGCGGCTGCGCGGCCGGGGCGTGACGATGCCCCTGCTGCTGGGGATGCCCGGCCCGGTGGAGCGGACCAAGCTGCTGGCGATGGCCACCAAGATCGGCGTCGGCGAGTCGACCCGGTTCCTGGCCAAGCACAAGGGGACCTTCGCGCGCCTGGCCGCCCCGGGCGGCTTCACCGGCGAGCGGTTCCTCGAGAAGTGCGCGCCGGCCGCCGCCGAGCCCGGTGCGCTCGTCGAGGGGCTGCACGTCTTCACGTTCAACCAGATCGCCGAGACCGAGGCGTGGCGCTCGGACCTGCTGGCTCGGCTCCGGCGCTGACCGCGCCGTACCTCGTCACTCCTGTCACAGGCGTGAGGCACTTCTGTCACTTGTCGGGGGTTGCAACGGCCGACAAGTGACAGAACCCCCGGCCGGCCGGGGATCCCAACCTCCCCCGGGATCCACCCCCCGGGTCAGAGACAGGGGGCGATGACGCGCTGGAACTGCTCGGTCAGCTTCGGGTCGTTCAGCTGCTTGGCGGTGAACCGGTGGACGATGCGGTCCGTCGCGCAGCGGGCGAAGTGGTCGTCGCCGATGGTCAGGACCTTGGTCGCCAGCCGGATCCGGCTGTTGACCAGCGTGAGGACGTCCTCGGCCGCGCTCCCGTGTGCGCGCCCGCCTGACGGGGCTGCGCAGGTCTCGAAGACGAGGGTGCGCGGCGCGAGGGCCGAGGTGGCCGAGGTGTCGCCCGGTCCGGCCTGGGCCCAGTCGACCAGGGCCTGCCGCATCTCCTCCAGGTCGTTCGACGTCTCGGCCCGGTAGTTGACCCGGACGCAGCTGCGTCCGTCGCGTTCGTACGCGACGTACCGGTCGCCGTCCCAGCCATCGGTGGCGGTCAGTGTCGCCGGTGACGGGATCCGCTCGCCCAGCATGAACAGCCATCCGGCGGCACCGACCGTGCCCTCCGCGACCTTCGTCTCGCCCGGCTCGAGGCCCGGCTGCTTCACGCCGCGCGGCACGCTGTCGTCGTCCAGGAAGGTCCACGGGTCGAGGAGGTGCTCCTCGCTCGTGGGCGGCTTGACCAGGATCTGGTCCACGACGGCCGGGCCGCTGTCCTCGACGGCGAGGTCGAGCATCGACCTGGCGAGCGCGTAGGGACCGACCGTCATCGTCGGCACGACCCCGGGGATCGTCCGGATCTTCTTCTCCGTCGCACGTGTCACCGCGGCCCAGGCCCGGTCGACGGCGCGGCGCTGCTTGCGGGGCAGGGTCTTCCGCCAGGCGTCCTCGGTGCGCTGGGCGTCGCCCTCGACGACCGCCCGCAGGCCGCCGGCGAGGGCCGGGTCCGGCTGCCGGCTCAGCATCTCCAGCCGGTTGCCGGTGTCGAACCGCTGGTCCTGGAGGGCATGCGTGAGCTCGTGCACCAGCTGGGCCTGCACGATCGGGGTGACCTTGGTGCCGCGGATGCGGATGCGTTCGTCCTGGTAGGAGTAGTTCACGCTGGTGAGGCCCTCCGCGGCGGCACCGAGCCGGTTGACGTCGTCCAGCAGGTTCGAGTCCGAGGCGATCAGCCCGACCGCCTGCAGCAGAGCGCTGTCGCCGACGAGCTGGGCTCGCCACTCCTCGACCGGGGCCAGCTCATCGGCCACCGCCGCGTCGTACTCCTTGGCGTTCAGGAACTCGACCGCGACGGGGTGCGCGAACTGGAGGCCGCGCTGCGCCTCGACCGCCCTCGCGAAGGGCTCGACGCGCGCGTCCCACGAGTCCGGGTACGACGCATCGGCGGCGTCGTCGCCGAGCAGCGCGATGGCGCCGTACGCGACGACCCCCGTGACGAGGAGCATCGCGAGGCCCAGCGCCCCCCACAGGAGGAACGAAGGCTTGTCGTCGTGCGGGGGTTGGGTCGTGGCGGCCATCTCCGCCGTCCCCCGGAACGGTTGGCTCACCCGAGGAGGGTAGGTGGTCTGGACCAACTCGCGAGGCAGAATACGTATTCAACCGATGAGTTGCAGACGTGGGTCGGGTCGGTACGAGCGACCCACTCACGAAGAGACGAGGCAGGACGATGGGACGAGTGACCATGAGCGCCGCGGTGTCGCTGGACGGCTACATCGCGTACGACGACAACACGATCGGTCCGCTGTTCGACTGGTACGGCAACGGTGACGTGCCGTTCACGTTCAGCGACGAGGAGCGCGTCTTCTCGGTGACCCGACCGACGGCGGACTTCCTCGGCGAGCTGTCTGCCGACACGGCTGCGGTCGTGGTGGGACGGACCCTGTTCGACTTCACGAACGGCTGGAACGGCGTGCCGCCCGCCGGTGAGCACGTCGTCGTCGTGACCCACGAGCCTCCGGCGGACTGGGAGTTCGCCGACACCGCGCCGTTCACGTTCGCGGGCAGCGTCCGCGAGGGCGTCGAGACGGCGCGTGAGCTGGCCGGTGACCGCAACGTGTCGATCACCGCCGGCGACATCGGGGGCCAGGCCCTGCGCGAGGGGCTGGTGGACCAGGTGGTGCTCAACCTGGTGCCGGCCGTGCTCGGCGCCGGCCGGCCGTTCTTCGGCAGCGGCGGTGTCATCGACGACCCGATCCTGCTCGAGAACCCCTCCCACGTGGTCCGGGGCGACCGCGTCGTCCACCTCGCGTTCGACGTCAGGCGGTGACGAGGTCCATCAGCGCGCGCTCCAACCCGCCGTCGCCGGTCTCGACGACGGTGAGCGGAAGCCCGATGGCCTGGGCCGCCTGCTCCGCCTGCGCCCGCAGGTCGTCGTCGGGCTGCTGCGCCAGCCACACCACCCGCGTGTAGTGGCCGAAGTAGGTGTCGCGCAGCTCCGGCCACCGGTCGAGCCCGAGCTCCTGGAGCACGGTGCGGGCGAAGGAGCGGACCAGGAAGTCGGTGAGCAGGTAGGTGCCGGGCTGCTCGTCGAAGAACTTCTCGAGGCGCGACTCACCGGCGTACACGTCGTAGCAGTGCAGGCCCGGCAACCGGGCGAGCCCGAGGTCGCGGCAGACGTCGTCGAGGGCGCCGTACGTGCCGCAGTCGGCGTACCCGACCACCACGGCGCCGTACGTCGCGGACAGCGACTCGGCCAGCCGACGGACCTCGCCGGCGATCTGCTGCGGCTGGTTGTGCAGCAGCGGCGGCAGGGGATGGATGTCGACCGGCCAGCCGTGCCGGGCGACGATCGCGGCCGCGGGCTGGGCGATCGCGCCGCAGGCGATGAGGGCGGTCCTAGTGGAAACCCAGCTGGTCGACGAAGGTGTCGTTGAAGTCGGCGCGGTCGGAGAGCTCGACATAGGTCACCTCCTCCAGCAGCGCCTGGGCGCCGGCGCGCTCGCGCACCGACAGCAGGGCCATCTTCGCGCCCTCGCCGGCGACGTTGCCGGCCGCGACGATGCGCAGCACCGGCAGCTGCGGCACCAGCCCGATCCGGACGGCGGAGGCGGGGGAGAGGTAGCTGCCGAACGAACCCGCCAGCAGCACCTGCTGGACGTCGCGGTGCTGGAGGCCGAGCTCCTCGAGCAGCAGCGACCAGCCGGTGGAGATCGCGGCCTTGGCGAACTGCAGCTCGCGTACGTCGCGCTGGGACAGGTAGACGGTCTCCGCGACGTCGGTGTCGGGTTCGGGCCGGTGCAGGACGAACACCCGCTCCTCCCCGATCCGCGTCAGCCGGTCGGCCAGCGTGGGCGCGATCTCGGCGGCCACGTGGTCGGGCACGAACCGCCCCGAGCTGTCGAGCAGCCCGATCCGCACCAGCTCGGCGACGGCGTCGACCAGGCCCGAGCCGCACAGGCCGCGCGGCTCGACGTCGCCGATGACGCCGAGCTCGACGATGGCGTCGCCGGTGGGGTCGAGCCGGATCACCTCGATCGCGCCGTCGGCGGCCCGCATGCCGCAGCGGATGGCGCCGCCCTCGAAGGCCGGCCCGGCCGGCGCCGCGGTGGAGAGGATGGTGTCGCCGTCGCTGAGCACGATCTCGCAGTTGGTGCCGACATCGATGAACAGGCGGGTGCGCTTGTCGCGGTCCATGCCGGTGGCGAGCATGCCGGCGACGATGTCGCCGCCGACGTACGCGCCGAGTGCGGGGAACAGCGTCGCCCGCGCGCGCGGGTGCAGCTCGAGCCCGAGCTCGTGGGCCAGCACGGGCGGCGGGTGGGCAGTGGACATCACGAACGGCGCCACCCCGATCGGCTCCGGCGAGATGCCGAGCGCGAGGGCGGTCATCGTGGCGTTGCCGGCCACCGCCACCTCGTAGACGTGCCACGGGTCGACGCCGCCCTCGCGGCAGACCTGGCGGGCCAGCTCGTCGAGGGTGTCGCCGGCCGCCTGCTGGAGCCGGTCGAGCATGCCGGGGTCGATCATCGTGGCGCTGATGCGGGTGATGACGTCGCCGCCGAACGGCTGCTGCTTGTTGAGCATCGACGCCACCGCGATCGGCGTTCCGGTGTTGAGGTCGAGCAGGGTGGCGACCACCGTGGTGGTGCCGAGGTCGAAGGCGATCGCGTACCGCAGCGCGGTGGTGTCACCGGGCTCGACGTCGATCAGGTCCTCGTCGACGACGACGGCGGTCACCTTGAAGTCCGCTTCGCGCAGCACCGTCGCCAGCCGCCGGAGCACGTGCAGGTCGGCGGTGAGCTCGAGGTCGGTGATCGCGTCGGTGAGCCGGACCAGGTCGGAGCGCTGGTCGGAGAGCGTCGGCTCGTCGAGCTCGACGTACCGCTTCTGGAGCGCGGGCCTCAGGATCACCTGGCGGCCGACACCGACGGTCGCGGCCTTGGGGCGCGTGGTGAGCGGGGGTACGTCGACCCTCAGGTCGCGGGTCGCCTGCACCAGGCACGCCAGCCGCCAGCCGTCGGCGATCTGATCGGGGCTGAAGGTGCGTACGTCGTGTCGGGTGATCGGGAGGGCGTCGCCCTCGATCCGCACCTTGCACTTGTGGCAGGTGCCGTGGCCGCCGCAGGTGGAGTCGATCGCGATGCCGTTCCACGACGCGGAGTCGAACACCGTCACGCCCGGGGGCACCCGCACGTTGCGCTGGGTCGGCTCGACCTCGGTACCCGCGACTGCCGCCGAGTGGATCGTGAACGCCAGGTCCACCCGGCCGGTCCCGTCATGGGTGGCCTGGTCGGCCGAAGACGGCTCGAGCAGACCCTCCCGCCGGACGTCGGCGAGGGAGAAGTCGGGACCGTCGGTCACGGGCTCGCCGTCATTGGGCCGCGGCTTCCCTGGCCTGGCGGGCGCGGTGGGCGGCGATCCAGCTGCCGCCCCACTCGTCGTGCCCGAGCAGGAGGTCCGCGGCCTTGACCGCCTCGACGATCTCGGGGGTGCGGGTGTCCATGATCGCGCTGGTCAGACCGGCGGTCATCGCCATCGGCAGGAACGCCGAGCCGATCGCGTGCCGGCCGGGCATGCCGAAGGACGTGTTGGACGCACCGCAGGTCATGTTCACCCCGAACTCGTGCCGGATGCCGCGCACGGTCGTGAAGAAGGCGTTGGCGACCTGCTGGTCGGCGCCGATCGGCATCGCCAGCGGATCGATCAGGATGTCCTCCTGGGCGATGCCGTACTCCTGGGTCGCGACCCGGACGATCTTGCGGGTCAGGTCGATCCGCTTCTCCGGCTCCATCGGGATCTCGTCCTCGTCGTTGGGCAGGGCGATCACCGCGGCGTCGTACTTCTTGACCAGCGGGAGGATCTGCTCCATCCGCTCGTCCTCGGCGGTGATCGAGTTGACCAGCGCCCGGCCCTGGTACGCCGCCAGCCCGGCCTCGAGCGCCTCGACGACCGAGGAGTCGATGCAGATCGGGACGTCGGTGAGCTCCTGGACCAGCGTGATCGCCTTGGCCAGCAGCTCGGCCTCGTCGGTCAGCGGGACGCCCATGTTGATGTCGAGGATGTCGGCGCCGCCCTCGACCTGGGCCTTCACGTCGCGCTCGATCGCGGACAGGTCGCCGGCGCGCAGCTGCTCCTGGAAGATCCGGCGGCCGGTCGGGTTGATCCGCTCGCCGATCAGGCAGAAGCGGACGTCGTGCCCGATCACGACCTCCCTGGTGGCCGAGCGGATCCTGGTCTGGAGGAGGGGCGCGGCCTCGGTGGTCGTGTTCGTCATGCCGGCACCTTCGCGCGGCGCTCGTCGAGCAGCGCCTTGGCCCGCTTCACGGTGGCGGAGGCGTCCGCGGCGTACCCGTCGGCGCCCACGGCGTCGGCGTACTCCTGGGTGACCGGCGCGCCACCGACCATGATCACGACGGAGTCGCGGAGGCCGGCCTTCTCGAGGGCGTTGATGTTGGCCTTGAACATCGGCATCGTCGTGGTGAGGAACGCCGAGAAGCCGACGATGTCGGGCTGGTGCTCCTCGATGGCGGACACGAACTTCTCGGGCGCGACCTGCACGCCGAGGTCGATCACCTCGAAGCCGGCGCCCTCGAGCATGATGTTGACGAGGTTCTTGCCGATGTCGTGGACGTCGCCCTTGACCGTCCCCATCAGGAACTTGCCGACGGTCTCGACGCCGGTCTCGGCCAGCAGCGGGCGCAGCCGCTCCATGGCTCCGGCCATGGCGCGGCCCGCGATCAGCATCTCGGGGACGAAGAAGTCGCCGCGCTCGAACCGCGCCCCGACCTCCTCGAGCGAGGGGATGAGGGCGTTGAAGAGCAGGGTCTGTGGCTCCATGCCGAGCGCGAGCCCTTCCTCGGTCAGCTCGAGCACGCGTGGTGCGTTGCCGACCAGGGTCTCGTCGTACAGCCCTTGCAGGATCTCGTCGGGCTCATTTGGGGCCCCCGGCGAAATGCGAGCGAAGCGAGTATTTCGTTGGGGAGTAGGTCATGCCACACCCTCCTTGGGTGCTCGGCCGCGCAGCAGGCTGGACAGCTGCGCGGCGTGGTCCGACAGGTGGCGACCGAGCTCTTCCAGTCGCCCGTCCATTCGTGGGGTGGGTCCCGAGATGCCGAGGGCGGCGACCACGTCGCCGTGGATGCCCCGGACGGGTACGGCGATCCCGGTGAGGCCGACCTCGAGCTCGTCCTCGGTGAGCGCCCAGCCGCGCTTGCGGGTGCGGGTGCCGTCGCGCCGGAGCTCGTCGGGGTCGGTGATGGTCGCGTCGGTGAGCCGCGCGAGCGGGGCGTCCGGGATCGGGATCGCGCCCCACGCGTAGAAGACCTTGCCGAGCGCCGAGCAGTGCTCGGGGACGTCGATCTCGGTCCAGTCGCGCGTGCCGAGGAAGTGCTGGGCGTCGACCTGGGCGACCTGCACGACCTTCTCGCCACGGGTGACGCTCAGGTGCACGGTCTCGCGCGTCTTCTCGCCGATCGCCTCCATGGCCGGCCGGGCGAGCCGGACGGTCTCGTCCCACGGGTCGTGGCGGGCGGCGTACAGCCAGAACAGCGAGCCGGCGACGTACGACCCGGCGCCGTCGCGTTCGAGGAGACCTGACCGCTCGAGGGCGCTGAGCATCCGCGAGGCCGTGGACTTGGCCAGCCCGCTCGACTCCTGGAGGTCGGCGAAGCTCAGCGGCTCGTCGGCGCGGACCACCGTCGAGACCAGGTCGGCCGCGCGGTCGACGGCACGGGTGCCGCTGGCCGCTGCGGTGCCGGACTCGCTCACGGGATCTCCTGCCGATCGGGGGTTCACACCGGTTCCATGATGTGGAACCGTGGTCCCACATGATGAGGCTAAGAGCCGTGGGCGACCGCGGTCAAGCACCTCGACCGAGCCAGATGTAGATGGAGGAACGATGTTCCGGAACCGCATGCCGCGCTACGAGGTGCTGTCCGAGGACGCGATGGCCACCCTCGACAAGGGCTGGCGCCGGCTGATGACCGAGATCGGCGTGGAGTTCAACGACGACCGCGCGCTCGAGCTCTTCCGCAAGGCGGGTCAGCGGGTCGAGGGGCAGACGGTCTTCCTCGACCCCGACTTCGTGCTCGAGCAGGTCGCGAAGGCGCCGCGTGAGTTCGACGTCCAGGCGCGCAACCCCGAGAACAACGTCCACATCGGCGGTGACGCGATGGGCTTCAGTGCGGTCTACGGCCCGCCGTTCGTCCGCCAGGGGGAGGTACGCCGGGACGCCACCATGGAGGACTTCCGCAACTTCACGAAGCTGGCGCAGTCCTTCGACGTGCTCGACTCCGCGGGTGGGGTGATCTGCGAGCCCAACGACACCCCGCTCGACAGCCGCCACCTCGACATGACCTACGCGCTGCAGACGCTGACCGACAAGATCTACATGGGCAACGTCGTCTCGGGCGTGAACGCCCGCGACACGATCGAGATGGGCGCGATCCTGTTCGGCGGCCGCGAGGCGATCGAGGAGACCCCGGTCTCGATCTCGCTGATCAACTGCAACTCACCCCTGAAGTGGGACGACCGGATGCTCGAGGCGCAGTTCGAGTACTCGGCTGCCGGCCAGCCGGTCGTGCTCACGCCGTTCATCCTGATGGGCGCGATGTCGCCGGTGACCATCCCGGCGGCGCTGGTGCAGCAGATCGTCGAGGCGCTGTCGGGGATCGCGCTCTCCCAGCTGATCCGGCCCGGCACGCCGGTGATCTTCGGGTCGTTCCTGTCCAACATCGACATGCAGTCCGGCTCGCCGACGTTCGGCACCCCCGAGTCCGGCATCGGCCTGCTCTGCACCGGGCAGATCGCCCGCCACTTCGGGCTGCCGTTCCGCACCGGCGGCGGCCTCACCTCCTCGCAGGTCGCCGACGCGCAGGCCGGGTACGAGGCCCTGATGACGCTGCTGCCGACGTTCCTGGCCGGCGCCAACTGGGTGATGCACTCCGCCGGGTGGCTCGAGGGCGGCCTGGTCGCCGGGTACGAGAAGTTCGTGGTCGACACCGAGCTGGTCCAGATGCTCCAGCACGAGTTCACCCCGCTCGAGATCGACGAGGACTCGATGGCGTTCGGCGCCCACGAGGAGGTCGGCCACGGCGGCCACTTCCTCGGTGCGATGCACACCATGGAGCGGTTCCGCACCTGCTTCTACCGCCCGATGCTCTCCTCCTCGGAGAACTACGAGCGCTGGCTGCGCAACGGTGGCAAGGACACCAACGTCCGGGCCGGTGACCTCTACCAGAAGAAGCTCGAGGAGTACGAAGCCCCGGCCATCGACGACGCCGTACGCCAGGAGCTCGAGGAGTACGTCGTCCGGCGGCGCAAGGAGCTCGGCGACTGACCGCTCAGCCGCCGACGGGCAGCCGGAGGTCGCCGGTGGCCGGCACCTCGCCGTACTCGTCGAGCTCCGGGCGGTAGGTGCGCTGGCCGCTGAGCATCGCCTCGGCGATCCCGGCGTGGAGCATGGAGACCGCGCGGACCACCAGGGGCAGGAGGAGCACGGCGAGGACACCGATGGCGAGGTTCAGCCAGATGTCGGGGCCGCGACCGTCGCCCAGGCCGATCAGCTCGGCCAGCGTCTCGTTGTCGTCGGTGTCGGGCAGCCAGCGCTCCCAGAACCAGTAGGTGACGCCGCCGGCCGCAACCGCCCACCAGGTCACGGTGACCACGAACGCGATCAGTCCGGTGACGAAGCCGACCAGGCCCCAGACGGCGTCGATCCACGACTGCGGGTCGCGCAGCGGCGTGAGAAGGCGGCGCACGGGGCCCGCGTCATCGCCGGCCACGACGTACTCGGGTGTCGGCGCGGCGCGGTCCTGGAGCGTCCGCAGCCGGATCCGCTCGAGGTGGGCGAACGCGCGGCCCGCGATCAGGGTGCCGACCAGGATCGGGATTCCCACCCAGATCACGACGAGGGAGACGCCGACCGAGAGGCCGGCGACCATCGCGGCGAAGGTCAGGATGCCGATCGGCAGGGCGGTCAGGGAGTACGCCGTGTCGAGGAACAGCCGGTCCAGCAGGCTGCGGTTCCTGGGGGCGGGTACGTCGACGCCGGGGTAGCGGATGCTCTCGTTCATGTCGACAACGCTAGGGACGCCGACGCCCCGGGTCAGTGGTGCCAGTACCACTCTTCGAGGTGGGGTCGCACCCGTCGTGCGCCGGAGCGCCAGGCGGTCTGGCGGCACCCCACCAGCCCCGTACGCACCAGGCGGGAGGCACTCCTGTCACTTGTCGGGTGTTGCAACCCCTGACAAGTGACAGAACACCCGGCCAGCCGGGGATCGCAACCGACCGACCCGGCTGGAAGTACGTCACCATGCGTCGGCTGTTCGTCTTCCTCGAGACGTCCATCGACGACTGCATCCGGTGGGTGGTCTTCGAACCGAACGGCGAGCACGGACGACCCGTTCGCTGAGGGCGGACGGGGCCGACGGAACAGCCGCACCGGTCCCGGTCGTTCTCCCTGTCTCGACCAAGGGACGCAGACATGGAACCCACGAGCAGAACATGGACCACAACGCCGACCACAACGCCGACCACGACGCGCTGGATGCGTACTCGCAGGTGGTCTCGGGGGTGGCGGAGGAGCTGCTGCCGCGCGTGGCCGCGATCCGGGTACGCCGGCGGGGCAGGTCCGGGGAGGCCGCAGGGTCGGCGGTGGCGCTCACCGGCGAGGGCCACCTGATCACCAACGCCCACGTGGTCGGCAACGCCGACACCGGTGAGGCGACGTTCGCCGACGGGAGCGTGGCCAAGCTCGAGATCGTCGGCCGCGACCCGCTGGCCGACCTGGCCGTCGTGCGGGCGGACCGGGCGATCGCCGACCCGCCGGTCTACCGGGACGTCGACGACCTGAAGATCGGAACGCTGGTGGTCGCCGTCGGCAACCCGCTCGGCATGGCCGGCAGCGTCAGCGCGGGCATCGTCAGCGGGCTCGGGCGGTCGCTGCCGATCCACACCCGCAACGCCACCCGGATCGTCGAGGACGTCATCCAGACCGACGCCGCCCTCAACCCCGGCAACTCGGGTGGTGCGCTCGCCGACTCCCGGGGCCGGGTCATCGGCATCAACACCGCCGTGGCCGGCATCGGTCTCGGGCTCGCCGTACCGATCAACGCGACCTCGCGCCGGATCATCTACGCGCTCATGCACGACGGCCGGGTCCGCCGCGGCTACCTGGGGCTCGTCACCGCACCGAGCCCGCTGTCGCCGGAGTGGGCGGCCAGGTCCGGGCAGCGGACGGCGTTGCGGGTGGTGGAGGTGGTCGAGGGAAGCCCGGCCGCGTCCAGCGGCCTGCGTGCGGGTGACGTGATCCTCGCCGTGGCGGGCCAGCCACTCGGCGACGCGCAGTCCCTGCAGCGGCTGATGTTCGAGGAGTCGATCGGCACCCGGATGGAGATCACCGTGCTCCGCAACGGCGCCCTCGTCGACGCGGTCGTCGTGCCCGCCGAGCTGCCGGACTGAGCCACTCCTCCAGCGGCCCAGGGACGGACCACGCACCATCCTCCCCCAGATGGGTTATGACGTAAGCCCATCGAGTCACTAGAGTTACTGCATGGCCGAGACCCAGATCCGGACCGAGAGCGCGCCCCGTGCCCCCGCCAGCAGCGATCCGCTCGCTGCCCTGCTGATCGCCAGCTTCTGCGTCACCACCGTGTTGTTCGCGCTCACCGAGCAGTTCGCCCAGGCGACGGCCGCGATGGTCGCGTACGCCGTCGCGTGGGCGTTCCTCCGAAGAGCCTGACCCAGCCGTCGGGTTGGGCCTCGAGCGGCGGCTTGCTGGGCGCTGTTCAGGACAAGGAGGCTCAACCCGGCTTCGCGGCCGAGGGCTCAGCGGAAGACGACCGTGCGGTGCCCGTTCAGCAGCACCCGCGACTGCGAGTGCCAGCGCACCGCACGCGAGAGCACCTGCGCCTCGACGTCGCGGCCGGCGGAGACGAGGTGGTCCTGGTCGTAGGAGTGGTCGACGCGGAGCACGTCCTGCTCGATGATCGGCCCCTCGTCGAGGTCGCTCGTCACGTAGTGCGCGGTCGCGCCGACCAGCTTGACGCCGCGGTCGAAGGCCTGGTGGTAGGGCTTGGCCCCCTTGAAGCTCGGCAGGAACGAGTGGTGGATGTTGATCGCCTTGCCGGACAGCTCGCGGCACAGCGAGTCCGACAGCACCTGCATGTACCGGGCCAGCACCACGAGCTCGATGTCCAGCTCCTTCACCAGGCGCAGCAGCTCGGCCTCGGCCTCCGGCTTGCTGTCCTGCGTCACCGGGATGTGGTGGAACGGGATGCCGTGCGACGACACCAGGGGCTCGGCGTCGGTGTGGTTGGAGACCACGGCCGGCACCTCGATCTGCAGCGAGCCGGTCGACGTACGGAACAGCAGGTCGTTGAGGCAGTGCAGGTGCTTGGACACCAGGATCAGCGTCCGGTACGGCGCCCTGGCCTCCCACAGCTCGAACTCCATGTCGAACTCCGCCGCCACCGCAGCGAAGTCCGCGCGCAGGGCGTCCACGTCCTTGGTCCCGGGTGTCTCGAAGACGATGCGCATGAAGTACCGACCCGACAGCGGGTCACGGAAGTGCTGGCTCTCGAGGATGTTGCCGCCGTGCCCGAGCAGGAAGCCGGACGCGGCATGCACGATGCCCGGCCGGTCGGGACAGGAGAGAACGAGGACGAAGTCGCCGGCGGGTGCCGTCGCATCGCCGGAGGTTGCGAGTGGGGGCTGGGACATCGAGGGCCTATCCGTTGCGATCCTTGGCGTTGCGTTGGGCGAAACGCAGTCTGCGATACGCAACACGGGCTGCGCTAGTCTCCGGACATGAGGAAGGCCGGGGAGGTCGACTCGACACGCGCCGACGGTAGCGCCGGCGTCCAGTCCGTCGACCGGGCGCTGAGCATCCTCGAGGTCCTGGCCAAGGTGGGCGAGGCGGGCGTCACCGAGATCGCCGGAGAGCTCGGCGTCCACAAGAGCACCGCGTTCCGCCTGGTCGCGACCCTCGAGCAGCACCGCCTCGTCGAGCAGTCGGGCGACCGCGGCAAGTACCGCCTCGGCGTGGGAGTGCTCCGGCTGGCCGGCGCGACCAGCGCGCGCCTCGACCTGGTCCAGGAGGCCCGGCCGATCTGCCGCCAGCTCGCGACCGACACCGGCGAGACCATCAACATCGCGGTGCTCTCCGAGAGCTCCGCGCTGTACCTCGACCAGGTGGCCGGGTCCTCGGCGCTCCAGCCGCACAACTGGGTGGGCCAGCACATCCCGCTGCACGCCACGAGCAACGGCAAGGTGCTGCTGAGCGGACTGGACCAGCAGCGACTGGACGCGGTGCTGGGCAAGCTGCCGACGTACACCCCCGCGACGATCACGCGGAAGCCGAAGCTGCGCGAGGAGCTCCAGCGGGTCCGCGACCAGGGGTACGCCATCGCCGTCGACGAGCTCGAGGTCGGGCTGACCGCAATCGCGGCGCCGATCCGCAACGCGCACGGCGACGTCGTCGCGTCGATGAGCGTCTCCGGGCCGACGTTCCGGCTCACCGCGGACCGCATGGACGACGTGATCGGCCTGCTGATCGCGGCCGCCGACGAGGTCTCGCACCGGCTCGGCTGGGGTCAACGTTAGGTATCAGCGGGCCAGAACGCTTGACGACACCGGGCGCGCGCACCATTCTCGGAAACGGCAGACGGTTGCGCTGAGAGCAATCGGTTGCACGATACGCAACTCAATAGGTTGCGGAGAGTGGGTCAGTTGGCGGCTGAACTCTACCTCGGCGGCGCGTGGTCATCCGCGCGCTCCGGAGCGCGCCGTGAGATCCGCTGCCCGGCCGACGGCACCCTGGTGGCGGAGGTGGACGAGGCCGGCCCCGAGGACACCGAGCTCGCCATCGCGGCGGCGTACGACGCCTTCCACCACGGCCCGTGGCCGAGCACCCCGAGCCGCGAGCGCGGCGACCTGCTGCTGAAGGTCGCCGACCTGCTCGAGCGCGACCGCGACGAGGTCGCCCGGATGGAGAGCCTCGACACCGGCAAGCGGCTGGTCGAGTCGGAGTACGACGTCGCCGACATCGTGTCGGTCTTCCGCCACTACGGACACGTCGCCAGCGAGGACGCCGGCCGGATGGTCGACACCGGCAACCCCGACGTGGTCAGCCGGATCGTGCACGAGCCGATCGGAGTCTGCGGGCTGATCACGCCGTGGAACTACCCGCTCCTCCAGGTGTCGTGGAAGGTCGCCCCGTGCCTGGCCGCCGGGAACACCTTCATCCTCAAGCCGAGCGAGCTCACCCCGCACAGCGCGATCCACCTGATGAAGCTGCTCGAGGAGGCCGGCCTCCCGGCCGGAGCCGGCAACCTCGTGCTCGGCACCGGCCCCGAGGCCGGCGCCCCGCTCTCGCTCGACCCGCGGGTCGACCTGGTCTCGTTCACCGGTGGGCTCGAGACCGGCCGCCGGATCATGGCCGCCGCCGCGGGTTCGGTGAAGAAGGTCGCGCTCGAGCTCGGCGGCAAGAACCCCAACGTGGTGTTCGCCGACGCCGACCTGGAGGTCGCGCTCGACTTCGCCCTGACCGCCGTGTTCCTGCACTCCGGCCAGGTCTGCTCGGCCGGCGCCCGACTGGTCGTCGAGGAGTCGATCCACGACGAGCTCGTGGACGCGATCGTCGAGCGCGCCGGCCGGATCCGGCTCGGCGGCCCGTTCGACGACAAGGCCGAGACCGGCCCGCTCACCAGCGCCGCGCACCGCGACAAGGTCGAGGCGTACGTCGCCGCCGGGGTCGCCGAGGGCGCCGTACTCCGGTGTGGAGGCAAGCGGCCCGACGACCCCGAGCTCGCCGACGGGTTCTACTACCTGCCGACCGTGCTCGACGGGTGCACCAGCGAGATGTCGGTGACCCAGAACGAGTCGTTCGGGCCGGTGCTCACCGTCGAGACGTTCCGCAGCGAGGACGACGCGGTCGCGATCGCCAACGACAGCATCTACGGACTGGCCGGGGCGGTGTGGACCCAGGACGCCGGCAAGGCGCAGCGCGTGGCCGCACGGCTGCGGATGGGCACGGTGTGGATCAACGACTACCACCCCTACGTGCCGCAGGCCGAGTGGGGCGGCTACAAGCAGTCGGGCGTCGGACGCGAGCTCGGGCTGGCGGGGCTCGACGAGTACCGCGAGACCAAGCACGTCTGGCACAACATCCGCCCGGCCGTGCAGAACTGGTTCGAGGGATAGGCGGGCGGATGAGCGCGGACCGGTACGACATCGTCATCGTGGGTGGTGGATCGGCCGGATGCGCGCTCGCGAACCGGCTCTCGGCGGACCCCGGCACCAGCGTGCTCGTGCTCGAGGCCGGCCGCTCCGACTACAAGATCGACCCGTTCATCCACATGCCGGCCGCGCTGCCGATCCCGATCGGCAACCGGCTCTACGACTGGAAGTACGAGACCGACCCCGAGCCGCACATGAACGGCCGCAAGGTCTTCCACGCGCGCGGCAAGGTGCTCGGCGGGTCCTCCAGCATCAACGGGATGATCTTCCAGCGCGGCAACCCGATGGACTACGAGCGCTGGGCCGGCGAGCCCGGGATGAAGGAGTGGGACTACCTCCACTGCCTGCCCTACTTCAAGCGGATGGAGAACTGCCTGGCCGGCGCCGATGACTGGCGCGGCGGCGACGGGCCGCTGAAGCTCGAACGCGGCCCGGCGACCAACCCGCTCTTCGACGCGTTCTTCCAGGCCACGCAGGAAGCGGGCTACCACCTCACCGACGACGTGAACGGCTACCGCCAGGAGGGCTTCGCGAAGTTCGACCGCAACGTCTACCGCGGCCGCCGCCTCTCCGCCGCCCGCGCCTACCTGCACCCCGTGCGCGACCGCAAGAACCTCACCGTCGAGACGGTCGCGTTCGCGACCAAGGTGCGCTTCCAGGGCAAGCGCGCCGTGGGCGTCGACTACCTGCGCGGCGGCCGGCTGCACCGCAGCGTCGAGGCCGGCCGGGTCATCCTGTGCGGCGGCGCCATCAACACCCCCCAGCTGCTGCAGCTCTCCGGCGTCGGTGACGAGCAGCTGCTGCGGATGTACGGCATCGACGTCGTCCACCACCTGCCCGGCGTCGGCGAGAACCTCCAGGACCACCTCGAGGTCTACATCCAGTACGCCTCCAAGCAGCCGGTGTCGATCGCGCCCGGCCTGCGCTGGCGCGCGCGGCCGAAGATCGCCTACGACTGGCTGTTCCACCGCAGCGGGCTCGGCGCGACCAACCACTTCGAGGGTGGTGGCTTCGCCCGCAGCAACGAGGACGTCGACTACCCCAACCTGATGTTCCACTTCCTTCCGGTCGCGATCCGGTACGACGGCACGGCGCCGACCAAGGGGCACGGCTACCAGGTGCACATCGGACCGATGTACGCCGACACCCGCGGCTGGGTGCGGATCCGGTCGGCCGACCCGAAGGTCCACCCGTCGATGCAGTTCAACTACCTGTCCACGCCGACCGACAAGCGCGAGTGGGTCGAGGCGATCCGGGTGGCCCGCGACATCCTCAACCAGCCGGCCTTCGCGCCGTACAACGACGGCGAGCTGTCGCCCGGGCCCTCGGTCGAGACCGACGAAGAGATCCTCGACTGGGTGCGCGCGGATGCCGAGACCGCGCTGCACCCGTCGTGCACCGCGAAGATGGGCATCGACGAGACCGTCGGTCGTCGACCCGTCGACCATGGCCGTCCACGGGACCGAGGGCCTCTTCGTCGCCGACGCCTCGGTCTTCCCCTTCGTCACGAACGGCAACATCTACGCGCCCGTGATGATGGTCGCCGAGAAGGCCGCCGACCTGATCGCCGGCAACTCTCCGCTCCCGGCCGCCGACGTGCCGTACTACCGCTACCGCGACGGCAGTCCCCTCTACCCGCCCGGCGACAGCCGCAACCCGGAGGCCCAGCGATGACCACGACCAGCCCTGCCACGCCCGACACCACCCCGGCCAGCACGGAGACCCCGGCGGTCCATGTCGACGGGCTCTGGAAGATCTTCGGCCCCAAGGCCGACAAGATCATGGCCAGCGAGGACTCGAAGCTCTCGCGCAAGGACCTCCAGGAGAAGACCGGCCACGTGGTCGGCATCCGCGACGTGTCCTTCGACGTCGCGCCCGGTGAGGTGTTCGTGGTGATGGGCCTGTCGGGGTCCGGCAAGTCCACGCTCGTGCGGCTGCTGACCCGCCTGATCGAGCCGACGGCCGGCACGGTCACGCTGTACGGCGACGACATCACCGCGATGTCCGACAAGGCGCTGCTCGACACCCGGCGACGCAAGGTGTCGATGGTCTTCCAGCACTTCGGCCTGCTGCCGCACCGCAAGGTGATCGACAACATCGCCTTCGGCCTCGAGGTGCGCGGCGAGGGCCGGGGTGACCGCCGCACCCGGGCGCAGGAGATGGTCGACCTGGTCGGGCTGTCCGGCTACGAGAACAACTTCCCCGACCAGCTCTCCGGCGGCATGCAGCAACGCGTCGGCCTGGCCCGCGCGCTCGCCGCCAACCCGGACGTCCTGATGTTCGACGAGCCGTTCTCCGCGCTCGACCCGCTGATCCGCCGGGACATGCAGAACGAGGTCATCCGGCTCCACCACGAGGTCGGCAAGACGATGGTCTTCATCACCCACGACCTGGCCGAGGCGCTCAAGCTCGGCGACCGGATCCTGATCATGCGCGACGGCGAGATCGTCCAGATCGGGTCGCCGGACGAGGTCGTGGCCCAGCCGGCCGACGACTACGTGCGCGACTTCGTCAGCGACGTACCCCGGTCGCACGTGCTCACCCTGAAGTGGGTCATGCACGACGTCGAGGGCGAGACGCCCGACGGCCCGGTCCTCCAGCAGGACCAGATCGTGCGCGACGCGGCCAGGATCGTCCTCGACCACCAGGGCCCCTGCCGGGTCGCCGACGGCGACAAGATCGTGGGCGTCGTCGACGACGAGGACATCCTCCGGATCGTCGTGGCGGAGGAGGAGGCGACGTCGTCGTGACCACCTCGACGCTCCCTCCCGGCGGTCCACCCGCCGGGAAGGCGCCTGCCAGCAAGGAGGAGCAGCCGGTCGTCGAGTACGGCAAGAACCGCCACACCGGCGTCAAGATGCTGGCGATCCTGGTCGTCTGGGGCGTCCTGTACACGATCTTCAAGGGCACGAACACCAAGGAGCTGCCGTTCCAGGACACCACCGCGCTGCAGCGGAAGTTCAACGAGGCCCGCGACTGGGTCCAGCTCGAGGGTCAGGACAACTGGTTCTTCGGCGGGGTGCTCGGCGGGATCGGCGACTTCCTCAACTCCCTGGTGCTGTTCTTCCAGGAGCTGATCGCGATCCCCTCGCCGCCCCGGCCGGTCCCGGAGATCGGCTGGATCGGCGTGGTCGCCCTGGCCGCGTGGGTCACCTACGCGTTCGCGGGCATCCGGTCCACGATCCTGGTCACCCTGTCGATGCTGTCGTTCGGCGTGCTGGGCCTGTGGTCGGACAGCATGGACACGCTGATCATCACCGGCGTGTCCGTCGGCCTCTGCCTGCTGATCGGACTGCCGATCGGGATCTGGATGGCCCGGAGCAGAGGAGTGTCCACAGCGGTCACGCCGGTGCTCGACCTGATGCAGACCATCCCGGCGTTCTGCTACCTCGCGCCGATGGCGTTGTTCTTCGGGATCGGGCCGGCCACCGCGGTGGTGCTCACCTTCATCTACTCGCTGCCACCACTGGTCCGGATCACCGAGCACGCCATCAAGTCGGTGTCGTCGACGACCGTCGAGGCGGCCCGGTCGATGGGGCTCACCAGGTCGCAGATGCTCCGTCAGGTGCAGCTTCCGATGGCCCGGCGCACCATCGTGGTCGGCGTCAACCAGTGCACGATGGCGGCCCTCTCGATGGCGACCATCGCCGCGCTGGTCAACGGCCCGGGCCTCGGCAAGCCGGTCGTCTCCGCACTGCAGGTCCTCAACGTCGGAGCCGCAGCGGTCGCTGGTCTGGCCATCGTGATCGTCGCGATCATGCTCGACCGCACCACCACCGCCGCCAGCGAGCGCACCACCGGCCGCACCGACGTGGCCTCGGCGAGCGGCATGGGCGTCATGGTGGGCACGGTCGTCCTCGAGCGGCTCCCGCGGTGGGCGACCGAGGACGCCGGCAAAGGCACGAAGCTGCCCCGTCTGACTCGCGCCGGCAGCGGACTCCTGCTGGGCGTCCTGTTCGTCCCCGTGGTCTTCTTCATCTGGCTCTCGCGCTACGACCTCGCGTACGCCGAGTTCCCCGACGTCAGCGAGACGCCGGTGCTGAAGTACGTCAGCGGCGCCGAGCTGACCGGCTACATCAACGACTTCACGGACTGGTTCGTCGGCGGGGTGGACGGCTTCACCACAGCCCTCAAGGACGGCATCACCGAGTGGATGATCAACCCGTTCGAGGACCTGCTGTCCGACTCGCCGTGGTGGCTGATGGCGCTCGTGCTGATCGCGATCGCCTACGTGCTCGGCGGCTGGAAGCCCGCGGTGATCACCGTGGGCTGCGAGGCCGTCATCTACTGGACCGGCCTCTGGAACGACACGATGGTGACCCTGGCGATGACCCTGATCGCCACGGTCCTGGTGATGCTCTTCGCGGTCATCCTCGGGGTGGCGATGGGACGCAACAGACGGGCCGACCTGGGCATCCGACCCTTCCTGGACGCCTTCCAGGTGATCCCACCGTTCGTCTACCTCGTCCCCGCCCTCGCGCTGTTCGGAGTCGGCCGCTTCACGGCGATCATGGCGGCCGTCGCCTACTCGGTGCCGATCGCCACCAAGCTCGTCGCCGACGGCATCCGCGGCGTCTCGCCGACGACCGTCGAGGCCGCGCGCTCCACCGGTAGCACCACCTGGCAGATGATCTCCAAGGTGCAGCTGCCGATGGCCCGCGAGGCGCTGGTGCTCGCCACCAACCAGGGCCTCCTCTACGTGCTGTCGATGGTCGTCATCGGCGGCATGGTCGGCGGCGGCAGCCTCGGCTACCTCGTCGTCTCCGGCTTCAGCCAGGACCAGCTGTTCGGAAAGGGACTCGCGGCCGGCATCGCCATCGCCGCGCTCGGGATCATGCTCGACCGGATCGCGCGGTATGCCGCCGCGCGCGCCGGCCGATGAGGACGACCTCCGCGGACGACCGCGGAGCAAGGAAAGGAAGAAGCATGGCACGAGGACTACGCCGTACCCGGCACGTCGCCCTTGCCACCGTCGTGGGCCTCGGCCTGGCCGCCTGCGGTGGAGGAAACATCGAGGAGGACGAGCCCAGCACGGCCAGTGACTGTGGCGACCTCACGATCGCGATCAACCCGTGGACGGGTTACGTGTCCAACGCGCACGTGATCGGGGTCGTGGCCGAGCAGGAGCTCGGCTGCACGGTCGACTACCCGGAGGTGAAGGAGGAGGTCGGCTGGCAGGGCATGGCCGACGGCTCGATCGACACCATCGTGGAGAACTGGGGCCACCCGGACCTGATCAAGAAGTACATCGACGAGCAGGGCACCGTGGAGGACGCCGGGCTGACCGGCAACGACGGCATCATCGGCTGGTACGTGCCGCCGTGGCTGGCCGAGGAGCACCCCGAGGTCCTCGACTGGGAGAACCTCAACGACTTCGCCGAGTGAGTTCGAGACCTCGGAGTCGGACGGCAAGGGCCAGCTGCTCGACGGCGACCCGTCGTACGTCACCAACGACGAGGCCCTCGTGAAGAACCTCGGCCTGACTACAAGGTCGTCGTCGGTGGCAGCGAGGCTGCGCTGATCCAGAGCTTCCGGTCGGCGGAGGAGAACAAGGAGTGGCTGCTCGCCTACTTCTACGAGCCGCAGTGGTTCTTCAACGAGATGGACCTGCAGCGGGTCACCCTGCCGCCGTACGAGGAGGGCTGCGATGCCGACGCCGGCGAAGGTCGACTGCGACTACCCGCCGTACAAGCTCAACAAGCTGATCTCGACCGAGTTCGCCGAGTCGGATTCGCCGGCGGTGGACCTGATCAAGAACTTCGAGTGGACCAACGAGGACCAGAACACCGTCTCGACCTACATCGCGCAGGACGGGATGGACCCGGACGAGGCGGCCCAGAAGTGGGTCGACGACAACAAGGACAAGGTCGACGCCTGGCTCGAGGGCATCAGCTGACCTGACAGCAACAGCGGCCGGGGGCGGCGACGCCCGCCCCCGGCCGATCTCTCGGAAGGGGCAGGGACATGACCGACATCAAGGAGACCAGCGGCGACGAGGGAGTGCGGGACGACAGCGGGCTGCCGCTCGACCGCATCGTCTTCGGGATCGCGGCGGCACTCTCAGTGGGGTTCGTGCTCGTCGGCGCGGTCTGGCCAGAGGACCTGGCCGACAAGACCGGCACGGTCCTCACCTGGATCACCGAGAACTTCGGCTGGTTGTTCGTGCTCACCAGCGCGGGATTCGTGCTGTTCTCGGCGTACCTCGCGTTCACCCGCTACGGCAACATCAAGCTCGGCCCGGACGACTCCGAGCCGGAGTTCTCCACGTTCTCGTGGGTGTCGATGATGTTCGCGACCGGCATGGGCATCGGCCTGATGTTCTGGGGCGTGGCCGAGCCCCTGACCCACTTCAACGCACCCCCGATGGGTCTCGCCGAGCCGGGCACGCCCGAGGCGGCGCAGCTGGCGATGGAGTACTCCTTCTTCCACTGGGGCTTCCACCCGTGGTCGATGTACGCCGTGATCGGCCTGTCGATCGGGTACTTCGCCTACCGCAAGGGCTACGGCAACCTGGTCTCGGCGACGTTCCGGCCGCTCCTCGGCGACCGGGCGGGGCAGGCGCCCGGCAAGGCCATCGACGTCATCGCGATCTTCGCGACGCTGTTCGGCTCCGCGACCTCGCTCGGTCTCGGTGCCCTCCAGATCACGGGCGGCATCGACGACGTCTTCGGTCGCGGCGGCGGCAGCAAGTCGCTGGCCGTGGCCGTGATCGCGGTGCTGACGCTCTGCTTCGTGATCTCGGCGGTGTCCGGCGTCGAGAAGGGCATCAAGTACCTCTCCAACGCCAACGCGATCGCCGCCGGGGTGCTCGTCCTGTTCCTGTTCGTGGTCGGCCCGACGGTCTTCATCCTCGGCACGTTCACCGAGACCATGGGCGACTACCTGACCCAGCTGCCCGGCCTGAGCTTCGCCACCGGTGTCTTCGGGGGCAGCGACTGGCTCAACGGCTGGACGATCTTCTACTGGGCGTGGTGGATCTCGTGGACGCCGTTCGTGGGCATGTTCATCGCGCGCATCTCGAAGGGGCGGACGATCCGCCAGTTCGTGATCTACGTCGTCCTGGTGCCGAGCCTGGTCTCGTTCATCTGGTTCTCGATCCTGGGCGGGACCGCGATCGACCTCCAGCTGAACCAGGGCTGGGACCCGCCGACGACGGACGGGGCGATCGCGCTCGAGGCGTCCCTGTTCGAGACGCTGCGGGAGTTCCCGCTGTCCGGGATCACCGTCGCCCTGGCCGTGTTCCTCGTCGCGATCTTCTTCGTCACCGGGGCGGACGCCGCCTCGATCGTCATGGGGATGCTCAGCCAGAACGGCAAGGAGGAGCCGTTCCGCTGGCTGGTCATCTTCTGGGGTGTCGCCACGGGTGCGGTGGCTGCGGTCCTGCTCTGGGCGGGCGGACTGTCGGCGCTGCAGACACTCGTGATCATCGTCGCCGGGCCGTTCATGCTGATCCTGATCGGGATGTGCGTGTCCTTGATGAAGGAGCTGCGCCGGGAGAAGTTCGAGGCGACGCTGCCCTCGCGGGTGCGCCGCGCGGTCGAGCACGCCCAGCGGTACCCGGACGGTCCCTGACCGGGCAGACCCGACAGATCCGACGACCACGACGTCCCGCGTCCGTCCCTCTTGACGGGCGCGGGGCGTCCGACACACACTTGGGGTGTTCCGCATAGCGCAATGAGTTGCGTGATACGCAACAAGGAGAAGAGCACATGGCCACCGTCCCCCCGACCGCGCGTTGCGTCGTCATCGGTGCCGGCATCGTCGGCAACAGCCTCGTCCACCACCTCGCCCAGCTGGGCTGGCGCGACATCGTCCAGCTCGACCAGGGCCCCCTGCCGAACCCGGGCGGGTCCACCGGGCACGCCTCGAACTTCATCTTCACCGTCGACCACTCGCGCGAGATCACCGATCTGACGCTGGACTCGGTGGCGCAGTACAAGGAGATGGGGGTGTTCACCGAGTCGGGCGGCTTCGAGATCGCCCGGACCGAGGAGCGGATGGAGGAGCTGCGGCGGCGGATGTCGTCGGCGAAGGCCTGGGGCATCGAGGCGAGCCTGGTCTCGCCCGAGTTCGTCAAGGAGAAGGTGCCCTTCATCGAGACCGACCAGTTCATCGGCGCCTTCTGGACGCCGGGTGTGGGCGTGGTCGACTCGCTGCGGGCCGGGACGATCATGCGCGAGAGCGCCCTCGAGGCGGGCGCGCTGACCGTCGTGCCGAACGTGGAGGTGGTCGGGCTCGACACCGAGGAGACCTCGGGCGGACGGCGGCGGATCACCCGGGTGCGCACGACGGACGGTGACATCGAGGCCGAGACGGTCGTCATCGCGTGCGGTGTCTGGAGCCCCAAGATCGGCGACATGGCGGGCATCTCGATCCCGCTGACGCCGGCCGTGCACCAGATGATCAGCGTCGGGCCGTGCCCGCAGCTGGCCGAGAGGGAGGGCGAGATCTCCTTCCCGATCGTGCGCGACATGGACACGTTCTGCTACGAGCGCCAGCACGGCGCCGACATGGAGGTCGGCTCCTACGCGCACCGCGCGATCCTGCACGAGCCCGAGGACATCCCGACCATCGAGCAGGCCAAGCTGTCGCCGACCGAGATGCCGTTCACCTCCGACGACTTCGACCCCCAGCTCGAGGCGGCGTACGAGCTGATGCCGGAGCTGCTCGGGGCCGAGGGCGCCGAGATGCGCTACGCCATCAACGGCCTGCTGTCGCTGACGTGCGACGGCAACCCGATCCTGGGCGAGAGCCCGGTGCGCGGGCTGTGGACCGCGGCCGCCGTGTGGATCAAGGAGGGCCCCGGTGTCGGGCGGGCGGTCGCCGAGTGGATGACCCACGGCTACTCCGAGATCGACATCGCGCACAGCGACATCGCGCGCTTCCACCAGCACCAGATGCGGCGCGAGCACACCCGCCTCCGCACGACCGAGGCGTTCATCAAGACCTACGGGATCATCCACCCGGCGGAGCAGTACGAGTCCGACCGCGAGCAGCGGCTCTCACCGATGTACGAGTCGCAGAAGAAGCTCGGTGCGTTCTTCTTCGAGACCGCCGGCTGGGAGCGGCCGCACTGGTACGAGTCCAACGCCCACCTCCTCGAGGAGTACGGCGACGCGGTGATGCCGCGCGAGCACGAGTGGGACTCCCGGTGGTGGAGCCCGATCATCAACGCCGAGCACCTGCGGATGCGCGAGGCGGCCGGCGTGATCGACCTGTCGGCGTTCTGCATGTTCGACATCGAGGGCCCGGCTGCGCTCGAGTCGGTGCAGCGGACCTGTGTCGCGCAGTGCGACGTGGCCGTCGGGAAGGTCATCTACACGCCGGTGCTCGATGCTGCGGGAGGCTTCCGCTCCGACCTGACGGTGATGCGGCTGGGCGAGGACCACTTCCGGGTCGTCACCGGGGGCGCGCACGGCATGGCCGACCGCACCTGGTTCCAGGACCAGATGGTCGACGACGCGCAGACCACGCTGACCGACCGCACCGACGAGGTCTCGACGATCGGCCTGTGGGGACCGCGGGCCCGCGACATCCTGGCCGCGCTTGACGGCCGACGACGTGTCCGACGACGGCTTCGGGTTCCTCTCCTGCCGCGAGATCCAGGTGAAGGGCACGCCGGTGCTGGCGTCCCGCATCTCCTACGTCGGCGAGCTCGGCTGGGAGCTGTACGTCGCCATGGACGACGCCGCCGAGCTCTGGGAGACCCTGCTCGAGACCGGCGCGACGTACGGCGCCGTACCTGTCGGGATCGGCGTCTACGGCACCACCGGCCGGATCGAGAAGGGCTACCGCGCGTTCGGGGCCGAGCTCGACGCCGAGCGCAGCATCGTCGAGGCCGGCATGCAGCGACCCAAGGTCAAGGCGGCCGACTTCGTCGGCAAGGAGGCGTACCTGCGGCAGCGCGCGGAGGCCGAGTCGCCCGGCCTGCAGACGGTGCTGTGCACGCTGACCGTCGACGACCACACCTCCGCCAGCGGCGTGAAGCGCTACATGCTGGGCGGCGAGCCGATCCTGACCCGCGACGGCCAGTCGCTGACCGACGGGCACGGCCACCACCCCTACGTCACCACCGCGGGCTCCGCGCCGACGCTGGGCAAGCACGTGCTGCTGGCCTACCTCCCGCCCGACCAGGCCACGATCGGCAACGAGCTGGCCGTGTCGTACATGGAGGAGCTCTACCCCGTGACCGTGGGCTCGATCGACGCCACCGCGCTGTTCGACCCCCGCAACGAGCGGATTCGATGACCATGTCCGTGCTGGTCTGTGTGAAGAGGGTCGTCGACTCCTCGAGCGAAGTGGTGCTGACCGACGACGCCCAGGGCGTCGACGGGCGGTTCGCCGGGTTCACGATGAGCGCCCACGAGGAGTGCGCCGTCGAGCTCGCGGTGCAGATCGCCGGCGCCGCCGAAGGGCCTGGCGCCGCGGTGATGACGCTGGGCGACGCCGATGCGGTGGAGCAGCTGCGTGCCGCCCTGGCCGTCGGCTGCACGGCTGCGACCCATGTCGTGGCGGACTCGCAGGCGTTCGGGCCGGCCGACGTGGCCCGCGAGATCGCCGCCGTGGTGAAGGACCAGGCGCACGACCTGGTCCTGCTCGGCAACGACGCTGCCGACAGCGGTGACTTCCAGGTCGGCATCCGCCTCGCCTACGAGCTGGGCTGGCCGGTCGTCAACGGCGTCACCAACGCCTCCGTGGCCGATGGCGTCGTGACCGCCAGTGGCGACGGGCCCGACGGGCACGAGACCTACCGCGTCCCGCTGCCCGCGGTGGTGACCATCCTCGAGGGCGGCGTGGAGCCGCGCTATCCGACCGTCCCGGGACGGATGAAGGCCAAGAAGGTGCCGATCGAGGAACGGCAACCGGCGGCCGAGGCCGCCGGGCCGGGCCGGGTCAAGCTGCTGCTGCCGCCCCCGGCACCCAGCAACGTCCAGATCCTCGGCAAGGGCGCGGACGCCGCGCCGGCGGTGGTCGACCTCTTCGAGCAGCTGGGGGTGCTGTCGCGATGATCGTGGTGCTGGTCGAGAAGGACCTGGACGGGCTCGCGGTGGAGGTCTCCCGCGAGACGGTCACCTTCGCGCGCTCGTTGTCGGAGGCGGGCGGCGGGGTTCCGGTCGATGCCGTCGTCGTCGGCGAGGTGTCCGACGGGCTGCGCGAGCAGCTCGCGGCGTACGGCGTGCGCGACGTGCACCGGCTCGACGGCGAGGCGTTCGAGTCGTTCGCCGGCGCTGCCTGGGCGGCGGGGATCGAGGACGTGCTCACGACCACGACCACGGTCGTGGTGATGGCCGCAGGCTCTCCGCGGGGCGGCGAGGTGATGGCCCACGTCGCCGCGCGACGCGGGGTGGAGATGGCCGCGAACGTGCTGTCGTTCAGCGGGCTGGCGCCGTTCGTCGTGACCCGGCAGGTCGTCGGCGGGCAGGCGCTGGAGGAGATGAAGCTGTCGCAACGGCCGGCGGTGTTCACCGTCGCCGGTCACGCCGTCGAGGCCGCACCGGCCGCGACCCCGGGTGCCGGGAACGTCGTCGAGCACGCGCCCGAGGTGGCCGCGGCCGACCTCGTGGCGCGCGTGGTGTCCAGCGAGGAGCCCGAGCCCGACCTATCCGGCTCGCTGAAGTCGGCCAAGGTGGTCGTGGGCGCGGGGCGCGGTGCGGGCAGCTCCGGCGGCTTCGACGACCTGCTGGAGCTGACCGAGCTGCTGCACGGCTCGCTCGGCGTCTCGCGGGTGGTCACCTCGCTCGGGTGGCGGCCGCACCACGAGCAGGTGGGACAGACCGGCAGCCGGATCTCGCCGGACCTCTACATCCCCTGCGGGATCAGCGGCGCCATCCAGCACTGGTCGGGCTGCTCGAGCGCCAAGAACATCCTGGCCATCAACACCGACGCCGATGCGCCGATGGTCACCAAGGCGACGTACGCCGTGATCGGTGACCTGCACGAGGTGGTCCCGGCGATCAACGCGGAGATCAAGCGCCGCCGCGGGTGAGGTCGGCAACGATTCGGTCGTGACCGGCCCATGATGCGGCGACGCGACCTACCCTGACCGGGTGGGAGGGTTTCGACGGCTGCGCCTGATTGCGGCCGGGACCGTGCTGGCCTGTGTGGCCGGGTGCGGCGGCGGGGGCGAGGACCCCGAGGCCGCCGCGCCGTCGACGTCCCCCGCCAACGGCAGCCCGACGGCGAGCGAGAGCGCCAGCGGGGTGCCCGTGGCCGACCCGGAGCACGCCGTCGACCCGCCCGGCAGGCGCACCGAACCGCTGGCCTCGGCCGACATGCTGATCTTCAGCCCGGAGCGCCCGCTCGACGAGGACATGGTCGCGCAGATCGAGAAGCTGACCGGGGTGCAGGCGACGGCGCGGTTCTCCATGGGCCAGGCGGTGATCGAGAACCAGGCGCTGAACGTCGCTGCGGTCGACCCCGCGACGTACCGGCTGTTCACGCCGCGCGTCAGCGCCGACAGGCAGATCGTCTGGAACCGGATCGCCGGCGGAGAGCTCGCGATCACCCCGGAGCTGGAGAAGAAGCTTCCCATCGGCAAGGACGACTACCTGCGGCTCGGCACCGCGAGTGACGCCCCCGAGGTGCACATCGGTGCCTACGCGCCCCAGGTCGAGGGCGCCGTGGACGCCGTCGTCAACGAGAAGTGGGGCGAGGCCCTCGGTCTCCAGGACGGCAACGCCCTGCTGGTCTCCACCGGCAAGACCTCGCCCCAGTCCCTGCGCAAGCCGATCGCGCGGATCGTCGGCAGCCAGGCGTCGATCCAGGAGACCGACGTCGTCGCCCGCGCCGGCCTCGACATCAACGCCCAGCAGACGGCGTTCGTCGTGGGCAGCGTGGCCGATGCGGTCGGCGTCTTCAACTACACCGTCATCGGCGGCGGCCGGATCGCACCCGACCCGGCCTGGGTGCGCTCGCACATCGCCACCGAGCAGGTCCCGATCCTCGGCACGGTCACCTGCAACCGGTTGATGATGCCGCAGCTGCGCTCCGCGCTGCAGGCCATCGTCGACCGCGGGCTCGCCGACGAGATCCATCCGGGCGAGTACGCCGGCTGCTACTACCCGCGCTTCATCGCGGGCTCGACCACGCTGTCCAACCACTCCTTCGGCCTCGCCCTCGACCTCAACGTGCCCGGCAACCAGCGCGGCACCGTCGGCGAGATGGACCGCGGCGTCGTCGACGCCTTCAAGGAGTGGGGCTTCGCCTGGGGTGGCGACTGGAACTACACCGACCCCATGCACTTCGAGATGGCCCGGTTGGTCGACCCCCGCTGACCGCCATTGACATGTGACCAAATGGTCACCTATTGTCGTGGGGTGGACGCGGTGTTCAAGGCCCTGGCGGACCCGACCCGGCGGGACCTGCTGGACGCGCTGTTCGCCGAGGACGGGCAGACCCTGACCGCACTCGAAGAGCGGCTCCCGATGACCCGGTTCGGCGTGATGAAGCACCTCAAGGTGCTCGAGGACGCCGGTCTGGTCGTGGCCCGCAAGCACGGGCGCGAGAAGCGGCACTTCCTCAACCCGGTGCCCATTCAGCTCATCCAGGACCGCTGGGTGAGCAAGTACGCCGCGCCGTGGGCCTCCGCCCTGGCCGAGCTCAAGACAGACCTGGAGGACTCCCCATGACCGAACCCCGTCCCGTCTCGTTCGCGCACGGCACCGCCCCTGTTGCGGACACGGCCGTGTTCGAGATCTTCATCAAGACCACTCCCGAACTGCTGTGGGAGGCCATCACCGACCCCGAGGCGCGTGCGAAGTACAGCTTCGGCGTACCGACCCACTCGGACTGGACGCCCGGCTCGACCTACCGCGCCGGCGTCCCCGACGTGGTGGACATCGCCTCGGGGGAGAACGTCGTGGTCGACCCGCCCCGGTTGCTGGTGCAGACGTACGACGCCCTGTGGAGCGACCAGGTGCGGGAGCAGGGAACCACGCGGGTCACCTGGGAGATCGAGCCGGTCGGCGACTCCTGCCGGCTGACGGTCGTGCACGACCAGCTGCCATCCGGCGCGAGCTCCGAGCTGTACGGCGGCTGGCCGATGGTGCTGTCCGGGCTGAAGACGCTGCTGGAGACCGGCGAGCTGCTCACCACTCCCGGCTCGCTGATGTACGCCGGGCGATGACGAGCTACCTGCTGCTCCACGGCGCGGCCAGCACCGGCTGGATCTGGCACCGGGTCGAGGCCGGGCTGCGCGAGCAAGGCCACCAGGTGGTCGCTCCGGACCTTCCGTGCGCCGACCCGGCCGCCGGCCTGGAGGCGTACACGCAGACCGCGGTGGACGCTGCCCGGGTCTTCGGCGCCGAGCCGGTCGTGCTCGTGGCGCAGTCGTTGGCAGGGATGATCGCGCCCGTGGTCGCGACCCGGCGGCCGGTGTCCCGGATCGTGCTGGTCGCGGCGATGATCCCTCGGCCCGGCGAGAGCGCCAACGAGTGGGCCGCCGCCACCGGGCAGCAGGAGGCGCAGGAGGCGCTGCTGGCCCGCCTCGGCATCCCGCTCGAGGACCGCTACGACCCCGAGCTCATCTTCATCCACGACCTCGACCCCGACCTGAAGGCGGAGTCGGCCCGCCACGTCCCCGACCAACAGGCGCGGCCGACACAGGACCCCTGCCCCATCACCGAGTGGCCCGCGGTTCCCACCCACGTCATCGCCGCCACCGACGACAGGTTCTTCCCGCTGGAGTTCATGCGACGTCAGGCGCGTGACCGTCTCGGCGTCGAGGCCGACACCATCCCGGGTGGACACGTCGCGGTCCTCTCCGAAGCGCCGCGCCTGGTCGAGAAGCTCCTCGCGCTCGGACGCCCTGTCCGCAGCACCGCTGCACTCGGCGGGCATGTGAGGATCGCCGGGTGGACGATGTCGTGCTCATGTCCGACCCGCGGGTGACCGGTGTCCCGGTGGCCGAGGACGGCGCCGGGCTCGTGGACGTGACGGGGAGCCTGGCCGTCGACCAGCGCAAGGCCGACGGGTCCGGGGCGTGGCGCCTGCTGCGCGCGCCGGTCCTCGAGCGGCTCCTGGACGCAGCGGACCGGTTGCCGCGCGACCTGCGACTCGTCGTCGTGGAGGGCTACCGACCGCCCGCCCTCCAGGCGACGTACTTCGAGGGCTACCGGGAGGACCTGCGTGCCGAGGACCCCGACCGTTCCGAGGCCGATCTGCACCGGCTTGCCAGCCGCTACGTCTCGCCGCCGGACGTCGCGCCACACCCCGCGGGCGCCGCGGTCGACGTGACCCTGCGCGGCGCCGACGACGTCGAGCTCGACCTCGGCTGTCCGGTGAACGCCTCACCGGAGGACAGTGCTGGGCGCTGCTACACGTGGCACCCGGACGTCGATGGCGAGCCGCTGCTGCTCCGGAAGGCCCTCGCGAACGCCTTCGAGTCCGCCGGGCTGGTCAACTACCCGACCGAGTGGTGGCACTGGTCGTACGGCGACCGCTACTGGGCCCTCGCGACCGGCGCCGACCGCGCGGTGTACGGCCCGGTCACGGCCGACTGAGACCGCTCGGCAGCCTCTCGGTAGCGTCGCCCCCATGCGCGCCGTCCAGGTCATCGAGCCCACCGGTCCAGCGGACGTCCAGCTCGTCGAGGTCGACGAGCCCCACGCCCGTGACGACGAGGTGCTCATCGAGGTGCACCGGGTCGGGATCTCCTTCCCCGACCTCCTGCTGAGCAAGGGGGAGTACCAGATCAAGCCGGAGCCTCCGTTCACCCTCGGCGTCGACTTCGCCGGGACCGTGATCTCGGGTCCCGACGGCTACGAGAAGGGGGAACGGGTCGCGGGGGCGCTCCCGTACGGCGGCGCGGCGGAGCTGGTGTCGGCCCCGCCGATGTCGGTGTTCACGCTGCCCGACGACCTGAGCTTCGACGAGGGCGCCGCGATCCCGATGAACTACCTGACCGCCCACTTCGCGCTCGCCGAGCGCGGTGGTGTGCGCGAGGGCGAGACGGTCCTCGTGCACGGCGCAGCTGGTGGCGTCGGGACGGCCTCGCTCCAGGTCGCCCACGGGTACGGCGCCCGCACCATCGCGGTGGTCAGCACCGACGAGAAGGCCGAGCTCGCCCGCAAGGCAGGGGCCGACGAGGTGGTGCTCCTCGACGGGTTCAAGGACGCCGTGCTCGGCCTGACCGACGGCGAGGGCGTCGACATCGTGCTCGACGTGGTGGGCGGCGACGTGTTCACCGACTCGCTGCGCTCCCTGGCGCCGCAGGGCCGGCTGCTCGTCGTCGGCTTCGCCAGCGGCCAGGGCATCCCGCAGGTCAAGGTGAACCGGCTGCTGCTCAACAACGTCGACGTGCGCGGCGTCGGCTGGGGCGCCTACGCGATGGTCCGGCCGGGCTACATGCACGAGCAGTGGGACGCCCTGCTGCCGATGATGGAGGCCGGGACGATCAAGCCGCCGATCGGGGCGACGTACGCATTTGAGGAGTTCGGCAGGGCGCTGGCCGACATGGAGCAGCGCCGGACGCTGGGCAAGTCGGTCGTCCGCGTCCGAGACTGACCCACCCACCGGCTGGACCCAGCGGTTAGGGTCGATTCCGTGACGATTCTCGACGACGCCCGCGCGGGCATGAACCCCGACATCCGTCCGCAGGACGACCTGTTCGGACACGTGAACGGTCACTGGCTGGACGAGACCGAGATCCCCTCCGACCGGTCCAGCTGGGGGCCGTTCGTGCAGCTGGCCGACGTCGCCGAGGCGCAGGTGCACGCCATCATCGAGGAGCTGGCCGAGACACCCGCCGACCAGCTCTCCGAGGACGCCCGCAAGATCGGCGACCTCTACGCCGCGTTCATGGACGAGGCCGCGATCAACAAGCTGGGCATCCGGCCGGTGCGTCCCCTGATCGACGCCGTCGCCGGGCTGCGCGACGTCCGTGACCTGGCGGCGTTCCTGGGCGAGTTCGAGCGGATCGGCGGCCACGGCCTGTTCGGCTCGTACGTCGACAGCGACGACCGCAACTCCGACCGCTACCTGTTCCACATCGTGCAGGGCGGACTCGGGCTGCCCGACGAGTCGTACTACCGCGACGACAAGTTCGCCGAGGTCCGCGACAAGTACGTCGCCTACCTCACCAGCCTGCTCGGGCTGGCCGAGCACGACGACCCGGCCGCTGCCGCGCGGACGATCCTCGCGATCGACACCAAGCTGGCCCAGGGCCACTGGGAGCGCGCCGACACCCGCGACGTACTGAAGACCTACAACCTGACCACGGCCGAGGAGCTCAAGGCGCTCGCCCCGTCCTTCGACTGGGACGCCTACGTCACCAACCTCGGCGGCGACGCCGACACGATCACCGAGTCGTGCGTCCGCCAGCCGTCGTACCTCGCCCACATGTCGACGGTCCTCGACGAGGTGCCGATCGAGGACTGGAAGCAGTGGATGCTCTTCCACGTCCTCCGCTCGGCGGCGCCGTACCTCACCGACGAGTTCGTCGCGGTCAACTTCGACTTCTACGGCCGCACCCTCAACGGCACCCCCGAGCTGCGCGCCCGCTGGAAGCGCGGCGTCTCGCTGGTCGAGGGCGGCATCGGCGAGGCCGTCGGCAAGGAGTACGTCGCCCGCCACTTCCCGCCGGAGTCCAAGGCGCAGATGGACGAGCTGGTCGCCCACCTGCTCGAGGCCTACCGCCAGTCGATCTCCGCCCTGGACTGGATGGGCGAGGAGACCAAGCGCCGGGCGTACGAGAAGCTCGAGACGTTCCGGCCCAAGATCGGCTACCCCGAGAAGTTCCGCGACTACTCCGGGCTCCACGTCAGCCCCGACGACCTGCTCGGCAACGTCGCCGCCGCGTCGGCGTTCGAGACCGACCGCCAGCTGCGCAAGATCGGCTCGCCGGTCGACCGCGACGAGTGGTTCATGCTCCCGCAGACCGTCAACGCCTACTACAACCCGGGCACCAACGAGATCTGCTTCCCGGCCGGCATCCTGCAGAAGCCGTTCTTCAGCCCCGATGCCGACGCGGCCGAGAACTACGGCGGCATCGGCGCGGTGATCGGCCACGAGATCGGCCACGGCTTCGACGACCAGGGCGCGCAGTACGACGGCGCCGGCAACCTCAACGACTGGTGGAGCGCCGACGACAAGGCGGCGTTCGAGGTGAAGTCCAAGGCCCTCATCGAGCAGTACAACGCGTTCGAGCCGCGGAGCCTGCCCGGCGAGAAGGTCAACGGCGCGCTCACGGTCGGCGAGAACATCGGCGACCTCGGTGGCCTGACCATCGGCCACAAGGCCTACGTCATCTCCCGTGGCGGCCAGGCCGACGAGGACTCGCGGCGCCGGCTGTTCATGAACTGGGCGTACTGCTGGCGGACCAAGCGCCGCAAGGAGCAGGAGCAGCAGTACCTCACCATCGACCCGCACAGCCCGCCGGAGTTCCGGGCCAACATCGTGCGCAACCTCGACGAGTTCCACGAGGTGTTCGGGACCGGCGAGGGCGACGGGCTCTGGCTCGAGCCCGAGCACCGGGTCCGGATCTGGTGAGTGGGGCGCGGCGATGATCCAGGTCACCACGAAGGCCGACATCAGGGGCGGCGTCGTCGTCGGCCACGACGGGTCCGACGCGTCCTCGCAGGCGGTGCGCTGGAGCGCGCGGATGGCCGTGCGGCTCGGGATCGGGCTGCACGTGGTGCGCGCGTGGGCGCTCTCCTCGGCGCCCCGTCCGGCGAGCGCCACCGGGGGTTATGTCCCGCCGATGACCGACTTCGAGCAGGCCGTGCGCGAGGAGCTGGAGGCGGAGGTCGCCGCGCTCGGGCTGCCGTCGGAGTGCTCGGTCACCGCGCACGTGCTCCACGGCGCCGCGACCAAGCGGCTGCTCCAGGCGGCCGAGAACGCCGAGCTGCTCGTGGTCGGGTCGCGCGGCGAAGGAGGCTTCCGGGGTCTCCGGTTCGGCTCCACCGCCGACCAGGTGGTGCGGTACGCGCCCTGCCCCGTGGTCGTCGTACCCGTCACGGCCGCCCACGAGCCCACGGACCCCGACAGCAAGCTCGGCGCGAAGCCCGAGGCCTGACCTGGGCCGAGCTGGGTCTTTGTCCACAGGCGTCGATTGGTCACGAACCGCACGGTTTCTGTGCACTTCCTTGCGGTTGGGGACCAAACGGCGGCCCCCAGGGTCGCCCGGGTCGCGGGGCGGCTGGCCCTCTGTCCACAGGCGCCGATTGGTCACGAACCGCAGGGTTTCTGTGCAATTTGTTGCGGTTGGGGACCAAACGGCGACCCCCAGGGTCGCCGGCCGGCGCGGAGCTGCACCCGGGGCCTGACGCACGTCGAGCGGGCCGGCTCCCCCACGAACCGGCCCGCTCGAAGCGGTTCCCCCCGATGTCGCCTCAGTCGAAGCGGAGCACGCTGAGCGTGTAGTCGTCGAGCCAGCCGTCCATGCTGTGGTTGGCGCCGCTGTCGTACAGGTTCGCGTAGGCCCTGATCAGGTGCTTGCCCTTGCCGACCTTCGTGCAGAACTGCAGCGAGTTGCCGTTCCAGGCCGAGACGCCGGTGATGGCCAGCGGGTCGGAGGGGTTGCTGTGCGGCTCGATCGGGCTTCCGTCCCGGTGGACCTCGAGTCCCATCCAGTCGTCGTCGTCGCCGCCGTTGACCCGGGTCTCGGCGGAGAAGGTGATGAGCAGGGTGTCCTTGCCCTTCTTGGGGCCCTTGACCTTGACCGCGGCACCCGGGATGGCCTGGTCCTCGGCGTTGGTGCCGGTCTCGACGAACGTGAACGGCGTGTCCACGATCCGGCTCCTCATGGAGAGGTTCGGGCCGCCGTCACACTTGAGGACCCCGCTGGTCTTGGCGCTGGTCTTGGCGGCCTGGGCCTTGCCCTGAACCTTGTCGGAGTCGCCCGCGGCGAGGGCCGAGTTGCCTGCGACGGCGAGGCCGCCGGAGGCGACGACGATCGCGGCGAGTCCTACGGCGACGATGTGGTTCTTCATGGTCCTGCTCCTTCGGGTTGTCTGCCGTGATGGCAATGACCGAGAGGAGGAGCCGGACCCCAGCGGAGATATGGCCCGAACGGGCTGTATCGGACTTGAGCGGGATGTAATGATGATTACATGATTACGAACGAAGCACTGGAGCGGGTGCGCGGCTGGTTCACCGGCCGGCTCCCCGCCGACTGGTCGGCCGCGCCGGCCGAGATCACCGTCGACCGCGAGGAGATCACCGTCGTCCTCACCCTGTCCGACGTCGAAGCGGCCGCCGAGGCCTCCGACGCCGAGCTGGCCGAGGCCCGGGCCGGCCGCGCCCGCGGATTCCGCGAGGAGACCCGCGAGGCCCGGATGAAGATCGACCGCGAGGCCCAGCACCGCTACGAGCGCAAGGTGTCGTGGGGCGTGCGGGTCGGCGACCACAGCGAGCTGTGGACCAACGTCAGCGCGCCGGTGATGACGCGGCTGCGGCAGCCCCAGCGGCTGGTCCTCGACACCCTCGTCGACGCCGGGGTCGCCCGATCGCGCTCGGAGGCGCTGGCCTGGTGCGTGCGCCTGGTCGGGCAGCACGAGGAGGACTGGCTCGGCGAGCTGCGCGAGGCGATGGACAAGGTTGCCGACGTACGCGACAAGGGGCCGGCGGCCTGACCCGCGCCGCCCCTTGTCGGGGGCCGCTGGTAGACAGTGCGGGTGACCGCTCCCGACCGACCAGCCGTACGCCTCAGGCCGAGGCGCACCTGCGGGCGCTCGTGGGCCGCGACGACGCCCGGCTGCGCGACGACCAGTGGACCGCGATCGAGGCGCTGGCGGTCGACCGGCGGCGGTCCCTGGTCGTGCAGCGCACCGGCTGGGGCAAGTCCGCTGTCTACTTCGTGGCGACGCTGCTGCTGCGCCAGGAGGGGGCCGGTCCGACCGTCATCGTCTCGCCGCTGCTCGCCCTGATGCGCAACCAGATCGCCGCGGCCGAGCGGGCGGGCATCCGCGCGGTCACCATCAACTCGACCAACATCGAGGACTGGCAGCCGATCCAGGACGCCATCGCCGCCGGCGAGGTCGACGTGCTCCTGGTCAGCCCCGAGCGACTCAACAACCCCGGCTTCCGCGACGAGGTGCTGCCCCGGCTGGCCGCGACGTGCGGGTTGCTCGTGGTCGACGAGGCCCACTGCATCTCCGACTGGGGCCACGACTTCCGGCCCGACTACCGCCGCATCCGGACCCTCCTCGCCGACCTGCCCGACGGCATCCCCGTGCTGGCCACGACCGCCACCGCCAACGCCCGGGTGACCCAGGACGTCGCGGAGCAGCTCGGTGGTTTCGAGACGGGCGCCAGGGCGCCCTCCTCAACCACCGATCACTCACGGTCGACCGACGGCGTGCTGGTCCTCCGTGGCTCGCTCGACCGGGAGTCCCTGCGGCTGGGCGTGGTGCGGCTGAAGACGGCCGAGCAGCGGCTGGCCTGGCTGGCCGACCACCTCGCGGAGCAGCCCGGGTCGGGCATCGTCTACTGCCTGACCGTCGCGGCCACCCAGGAGATCGCCGACTACCTGCGCAGCCGCGGGCCACGACGTCGCGGCGTACTCCGGCCAGACCGACCCCACCGAGCGGCTCTCGCTCGAGCAGGACCTGCTGTCCGGGCGGGTCAAGGCGCTGGTGGCCACCAGCGCCCTCGGCATGGGCTTCGACGCCACCCTGGGCTTCGTCGTCAACATGGGCGCGCCCGCCTCGCCGGTGGCCTACTACCAGCAGGTCGGCCGCGCCGGGCGCGGCACCGACGAGGCCAGCGTGGTGCTGCTCCCCGCGATCGAGGACCGCGACATCTGGGCCTACTTCGCCTCGCTGGCCTTCCCGCGCGAGGCGCTCGTCCGCGAGACCATCGCCGCGCTCGCCGGCTCCGACAAGCCGATGAGCACCGCCACCCTCGAGACGTACGTCGAGCTCAACCGCACCCGCCTCGAGACCATGCTCAAGGTGCTCGACGTCGACGGCGCCGTACGCCGGGTCCGCGGCGGCTGGGAGGCCACGGGGCAGGACTGGAGCTACGACGAGGAGCGCTACCGCCGGGTGACCGAGGCGCGGGAGCGCGAGCAGCAGGCGATGCTCGCCTACCTCGACACCGACGAGTGCCGGATGCGCTTCCTGCGCGAGCAGCTCGACGACCCCGAGGCGGCCGACTGCGGTCGCTGCGACAACTGCGGCGGGCTCACCCTGTCCGCCGACCTCTCCGACGAGGCGCTGACCGAGGCGACGGCGCGGCTGGCCCGGCCGGGCGTCCCCGTCGAGCCGCGCAAGATGTGGCCGACCGCGCTGGCCAACCTCGGCATCGACCTCAAGGGCAAGATCGCCGAGGGTGCGAGCGAGGGGCGGGCGGTCGCCCGGCTCACCGACCTCGGCCACGGCCAGTCGCTGCGGGCACTGTTCGCGCCGACGACCGACGACGGGCCGGTGCCGGTGCCGCTGGTCAAGGCGGTGATCGAGGTCCTCGGCGACTGGCGGCCCCGGGTCGACGCGATCGTGGTCGTCGAGTCCGCGACCCGGCCGACGCTGACCGCCGACCTCGCCGACGGCCTCTCCCGCTACCTCAAGGTCCCGGTCGTGGGCCGGTTCGCGATCGTCGATCCCGACGTCGAGCCCGGGCCGGGGCGCGATGAACTCCGCGCAGCGGGTGGCTGCGGTCGGTCGACGGTTCACGCTCCAGGCCGACGAGGCAGCGCTGAAGGACTCCGCCGTGCTGGTGGTCGACGACCTGGTCGTCACCGGCTGGACGCTGACCCTGGCCGCCCGGGCGATCCGAGCGGCCGGGGCCGCCGAGGTGGCTCCCCTCGTGCTCGGGGTCAGCGGGTGAGGTGCGGGTAGTAGTCCCGCGGGCTGCCGTCGCGTTCGACAGGCCGAGAGCAGCTTCAGGCCTCCGGCCTCGACGGTGCGCGAGCTCAGCCAGGCCAGCGCGACGGTCGGTACGGCGACCAGCGTTGCCGTCACCAGGAAGAACGCTCCGGGCCGAGCGTCGGGCAGCGCTCCCACGTGCGCCGAGGAACCGCATCACCGGCTCGTGGATGAGGTACACGCCGTACCCCAGCGCCCCGAGGGTGACGAGTGGCCGCCACTCGAGTGCGCGCGGCCACGGGCCGTCGTGCAGCACCACCCCGGCCAGCGCGACGGTGACCGCCAGCGCGTACGCCGGGTGCCACCACTCGCCGGTGATGGTCGCAGGGCGCGGGTGGCCACGAGCAGCGCCGAGGGCCGCGACGCCGACGACGGCCAGCGGCCCCTCGGCTCCATCGCCCGAGGCGGACCCCGGCCGCGGTGAGCACCGCCAGGCCGGTGCCGAGCCCGAAGTCGGCGGCACGCGACAGCGGCGAGAACCACGCCGACCAGTTCTCGTGCGAGGGCTGGGTCCACGAGGATCTGCCAGGCCAGGTAGCCGATCGCCGGCGGCCACGAGGGCGCCCGGCAGCCACGACGCGGCCGCGACCCGTCCGACGCGGCCCCGCGCACGGCGTACTCCCGCCCGGACCAGCGGGCACGCGACAGCGCCATCGGCGACGTAGAAGTGGAACTCGACGGCGAGCGTCCAGGCCGGGCCGACCGTCCAGAAGACGTAGTCGTCGCTGTAGACGTGGGTGAACGTCAGGTGCAGCAGCAGGTCCTCCCAGTGCCCGGGCAGCGACGGGTTGGTCGGTCGTCCAGACGACGAGCACGACGGCGTAGGTAGAGCGGCAGCCAACCGCGCCATCCGGCGGAACAGCAGCACCCACCCCGGACTGCCGGCCCGGTCGTCGAGTGCCGCTCTTCGCCACCGGGCAGCCAGAGCACGAAGCCCGACAGCACGAAGAACATCTCGACGAAGAGCTCGGTGCCGAGCATCGCCTGGTGCGCACCGCCGGACCAGGGCCAGGCGCTGGTCGGCTACCGGTCCGGTTGTTCTGGTAGGCGTGGAAGACCAGGACCGCCAGGGCGGCCACGCCGCGGAGCCAGGTGAGCGGGTACGTCACCCGGCCGCTGACCGCGGCGGGCTCGGAGCGTACGGCCTGGGCGACGGGAGTGATCGCGGTGGCAGTCATGCGGCCTCCTCGATCGGGTGGACGTCGGTGGTCGGCGCTGCTCGGCGCCGTACGCGGGGTGACGACCCAGCTGGTGCTCGCCTCGCAGCTGCTTGAGGTGGGCGACCCGGCCGATGACGTTCTTGAACTCGACGTACGCCACGACACGTTGGCCAGCGCGGCGAACGACGAACCAGCGCGGATGCTGCCGCAGCTCGGGAGCGGCCAGTCGCCACGCGGTCAGCGTCTGCAGCGGGCCGGACAGGGTCACGAACGCGGTCGCCACCAGGAAGATCGGTGAGGCGAAGTCGAGACCGCCGTCGCGCCAGGCCAGGAAGCCGATCAGCGGCCAGGCCGAGCATCACGATCCACGGGTAGACCTCGCGCCAGCCGAGCAGGTAGGTCGACGCCGAGCTTCTGGCGCAGGGTCAGCCGGGGTGAGCGCAGCGATCGACCCGAGGTGCCGGCAGGACACCTGGAACCAGCCCTGCGCCCAGCGCATCCTCTGGCGCCCACAGGGCGGCGACCGTGTCGGGTGCCAGCTCGCGGCTGACCAGGCCGGGGTCGCTGACGATCCGGCCACCGGCCTCGAGCGTGCGCATCGACGCCTCGATGTCCTCGGTCAGGAACGACGCCCGCAGCCGCACCTGCTCCAGAGCGGAGGTGCGCCAGTAGCCGTTGGAGCCACCGAAGATGCCGAAGCCGTGCAGTGCCGCGCGCCCGGGGTGGGACACGGCGTACAGCTGCTCGAACTCGACGGCGACCAGCCGGGTCAGCCACGACTCGTCGGCGTTGCGGATGACGCAGTGGCCCTGCACCACGTCGGCGCCGTCGGCGATCCAGCGCCAGGCGCGCTCGAACGCACCCGGCATCGGGTGGTGGTCGGCGTCGAAGATGCCGACGAACTCGCCGTCGACCACGCGCAGCGCGGCGTTGACGTTCTGCGCCTTGGACGTGCGAGTCGGGGACCTTGATCACGGTCAGCTGCTCGTGGTCCTCTGGGCCAGCTGCCGGAGCTCGGCCTCGACCGGCATCAGGGTCGGGCGTGTTGTAGGCGAGCACCACCTGGAGCCCACCGGCGTACTCCTGGGCCAGGAAGGCTGCGCACCGTCTCGACGATGGTGTCGGCCTCGTTGGGGAGGTACGCCGCGAGCACGGCGCTGGCGCGTGGTGCCGGGCCGGTCCGGGGCGTCGGGGATCCGGGGCGGGTCGAGCGCCTGGGCGCACTCGGACCAGATCGCTGCGGCGGTGATCGCCAGCGAGCCGACCAGGACCCAGTAGAGGACGTCGGACACGTCGAGGCCGACCTGATGGAGCAGCACCAGCGCGAGGAACGGGAGGACCAGCCCGCCGAGGGTGGCGGCGAGCGACCTGGCGGGTCAGCGTCCAGCGGTTCACCGACGGGTTCTTCTCCCGCACGTGTGCCCCGCGCTGCCGGGGCTGGAAGTCGCGCTGGGCGATGGAGTCGGCGGCCGCGCGGGTCGCCTGCCGGTGGCCTCCTCGGGGCCCTGCTTGCGGCTCACGCGGGCCCAGCCGACGCCGAGGTCGAGGACGCCGGCGTCGAAGCCGAGACCGTCGAGCACCTCGACCGCGTGGTAGGCCATCTCCTGGAGGCGGACCGGACGGGCCGCGCGGTCGGCCCGGCGCAGCCGGAGCACGAGGCGGCCGTCGTCGGTCGGCGGTGACCACCTCACCGTGCTGGAGGAAGCCGGCGAGGCGGCCCGCGGCCTGCTCGGCCACGGACGCCGGCGGCCGGCGGTGGGAGGTCACGTCGTCACCGGGCTCGTGCCAGGCGGGCACGAGGACGGCGATGATCTCGCGGCGGATGGTTCGTCGGGGTGGGGGGCGGAGCACGTCGTGCTCCACCGGGTCGGTCCGGACCTGGGGCGGGGTCACGGGAAGCGTGGTCGTGGACACGTCGGAGCCTCTCGGTTCGAGGGGTTGGCGTGAGCACTGCGTGAGTGCGCCGACCGCATGGGTGGCGGTCGCTGGCAAGCCGTCCACCATTCCGAAGGACTACACCGAGCTCAAACCGAGAGCCCTTGTCCTGACCGTGTTTCGAGTCACGAGACGACGGTCACGTCCGCACAAATGACGCTGACCCGTCGCTAATTGCGACGGGTCAGCGTTGAGTTGGTGACGGGTCAGTGGCCGACCATGACCGCCGGGTCGACGGGAGCGGCCGCCCTCTTGCGCGGCAGCATCGCCGCCGGGATCAGGCAGGCGGCGACCAGGATCGTGGCGACGACGAAGACCGCGGCGTACGCCTCGCCCATCTCGACCAGGAACTCCGGCGCCTCCGGCGGGACCGAGATGTCCTTGATGCCGTTGGTGAGCAGCACCGAGAACAGCGCCGTGCCGATCGACGCGGCCACCTGCTGGACGATGTTCATCAGCGTCGAGCCGCGGGCGATGTTGTGGTCGGTCAGGGTGGCCAGCGCCGACGCCATGATCGGCATCATCGTGGCGCCCATGCCGAGGCCCATCACGAACAGCGCACCGATGATGAAGGTGTACGACGTGTCGGCGGTGAGCTGGGTGAACATGCCCATGCCGACGGTGATCACGGCGATGCCGGTCATCACGATCTTGCCGGGGCCGATCCGGTCGGCCAGCACGCCGGCGATCGGCATCGTGATCATCGCGCCGATGCCCTGCGGCGCCAGCAGCAGGCCGGCGTCGAGCGCCGTCTCGCCGCGCACCTGCTGGAAGTACAGCGGGAACAGCAGGCTGGCGCCGAAGAACGCGATCGCGAACAGCGACATCGCGATCACGGCGACCGTCATGTTGCGGTTCAGGAACAGGCGCAGGTCGACGAGCGGGTGGATGTTGCGGCGGGCCAGCGCCCACGGCACGAACGCCGCGATCAGCGCCAGGCCGAGGAACGCCGGGCCAAGCACCTCGGCGTCCAGGATCGTGCCGGCCTCGGGGATGGTGGAGACGCCGTACAGGAACAGGGCGAGACCGGGCGAGAGCATGAGCATGCCCAGCCAGTCGAAGGTCTCCGACGGCTCGACGTGGTCCTTCGGCAGCACGATCCCGGCGTAGACCAGGGCGACCGCGCCGATCGGCACGTTGATCAGGAAGATCCAGTGCCAGGAGGCGGCGTCGATCAGCCAGCCACCGATGATCGGGCCGAAGATCGGGCCGAGCAGCATCGGGATGCCGAGCACGGCCATCACCCGGCCGACCCGCTCGGGGCCGGCGGCACGGGTCAGGATGGTCATGCCGAGCGGCATCAGCATGCCGCCGCCGAGGCCCTGGAGCACCCGGAAGGCGACGAGCTGCTCGAGGCTGCCGGCCAGCGAGCAGAGCACGGAGCCGGCGGTGAAGAGCACGACGGCCAGCAGGTAGAGCCGCTTGGTGCCGAACCTGTCGGCGGCCCAGCCGGTGAGCGGGATGACGCTCGCGAGGGCCAGGGTGTAGCCGGTCATGGTCCACGCGACCTGCGCGGAGGTGGCGTTGAACTCGTTCTGGAAGGTCTCGAGGGCCACCGAGACGACGGTGATGTCGAGGATGGACATGATCGCGCCGAGCACGACCACGCCGGCGACGACGAGGACGCTTCTTGTCGAGCTTGTCGTGGGCTGGGTCGGGGCGGATCTCGCCCTCGGTCTGTGAAGAACTGGTGGTCACCCGTACACATTACGGAGCAGCCGGTGACCGTCCCACCGACTTTCGTACGGGGCCGGGTGTGACACGTGTCTCCGGTCAGGCCGGCTGCGGCGAGGTCCGGGGTCCGCCTCCGGCGGTCGAGTCCTCCTCCGCGGTCAGCGGCTTGGCGATGTTCTCGAGCGACTCGCCCTCGGCCTTCACGCCGAGGAACGCCTCGACCAGCCCGGCCACGATCATCAGGGCGGCACCGATGTAGTAGCCGATCGCGATCCCGGTGATGTCGCCGCTCGCGGAGGCGTCGTCGATCAGCTTGCCGAAGAGCAGCGGCCCGCTGATGCCGCCCGCGGCGGTGCCGATCGCGTAGAAGAACGCGATGCACAGGGCCCGGGTCTCCATCGGGAACACCTCGCTCGCCGTGAGGTACGCCGCGCTGGCGCCGGCCGAGGCGAAGAAGAAGATGCCGGCAGCCGAAGATCGTCAGCGTGACCGCGGTGAGCGAACCCAGCATCAGCCCGGCGATGGCGAGCCCGACGCCGGAGACGACGTAGGTGAACGTGATCATCCGGATCCGGCCGATCCGGTCGAACAGCGGGCTGAGGAGCAGTGCGCCGATGAAGTTGCTGGCCGCGAAGACGGCGATGTACCACCCGGTCTGCTTGACGTCGAGGAACGTGCTCAAGGTGTCGCCGTACGTGAAGAAGAAGGCGTTGTAGAGGAAGGCCTGGCCCACGAACAGCGCGAAGCAGAGGACGGTCCGCCTCGGGTACAGCGCGAAGACGGTGTGCGCGATGGTGCCGATCCCGATCGTCCGCCGCTGGCGGATCGTGATCGTCTCGTCGACCCCCGGCAGCTCGGTGCCCGTCTCGTCCTCGACGGTCGACTCGATGTCGCGGACGATCCGCTCGCCCTCGTCCTCGCGGCCGTGGATGAACAGCCAGCGCGGGCTCTCCGGCACGTTGCGCCGGACCAGCAGGATGCCGACCGCGAGGATCGCGCCGAGCCCGAACGCCAGCCGCCAGCCCCACGCCTGGTCGATCACGGTGGGGTCGAGCAGCGGGATGGTGAGCAGCGCGCCACCCGCCGCACCGATCCAGAACGAGCCGTTGATGGCGATGTCGACCCGGCCGCGGTACTGCGCGGGGATCAGCTCGTCGATGGCCGAGTTGATCGCGGCGTACTCGCCGCCGATGCCGGCGCCGGTGAGGAACCGGGCGGCGAAGTACCACGCGGGGTTCATCGAGAAGGCCGTCAGCACGGTCGCGACCGTGTAGACGCCCAGCGTGATCAGGAACAGCTTCTTCCGGCCGAACCGGTCGGTGAGCTGGCCGAAGAACAGGGCGCCGATGCACGCGCCGGCGACGTACGTCGCTCCGGCGGCGCCGATCTGGAAGCTCGAGAGGCCCAGGCCGTCGGGCGACGGCGCCTTGAGGGCGTCGCTCATCGAGCCGACGATGGTCACCTCGAGCCCGTCGAGGATCCACACCGTGCCGAGCCCGATCACCACCAGCCAGTGCCAGCGGCTCCACGGCAGCCGGTCGAGCCGGGCGGGGATGTCGGTCGTGATCCGGCCGGTCTCGACTGCTTCGGCCATGCGCTCAGGCCTCCCCGGTGAATCGGCGGGTGACGTCGAGGACCCGCTCGACGAGGTGGTCGAGGGCGGCCTCCTCGACGTCGCCGAGAGGCACGTCGCCGTCGGTGCCCGTGCCGTGGGAGACGCCGTACGGGTTGCCGTCGGCGAACTTGACCGGGTCGGTGTAGCCGGGCGGGACCAGGATCCCGCCGAAGTGGTAGATCGTGTTGTAGAGCGCCAGGAGCGTCGACTCCTGACCGCCGTGCGTCGTCTTCGCGGCGGTGAAGCCGGCGTACACCTTGTCGGCGAGCTTGCCCTCGCCCCACTGCGGCCCGAGGGTGTCGAGGTACTGCTTGAGCTGGCTGGCCACGTTGCCGAACCGGGTCGGGGTGCCGAAGAGCACCGCCTCGGCCCACACGATGTCGTCGGGGGTCGCGCGTGGCTCGTCCTTGATCTCGTCGACGTGCTGCTGCCACTCCGGCATCGAGCCGACGACGTCGTCGGGGGCGAGCTCCTCGACATGACGCAGGCGCACCTCGGCCCCGGCCTTCTCGGCCGTCGACGCGGCGCGGCGCGCCATCGAGTCGATGGTCCCGGTCGAGGAGTAGTAGATGATCGCGAGCTTCACGGACACGCTGCCTCCTGAGGTGGTGGACGGACAGCCACCTGCGTACCCGTGCCGGAACCTCGCAAACCGGCTACCGCTCCCGCCCGGCGTACCTCCTCGGTGAGGAGTACGGCGAGCTCGCGGACCTTGATGTTCTCGCGCTGGCTGAGCTCGGAGAGCGCGGTGAACGCCTCGTCTGCGTCGTACCCGTGCCGAGCCATCAGGACCCCCTTGGCCTGGTCGATGACCGACCGCGACGAGAGGGCCTGGCGGAGGTTCGTGACCATGTCGCGCAGCGAGCGGGTGGTCTCGATGCGCTGGAACACCTGCCCGACGGCGAACGCCGCGAGCTCGGCCAGCTCGATGTCGATCCCGCCGAACGCGTCGGCCTTCGTCGAGTAGGCGTTGATGACGCCGACCACCGCGTCGTCGGCGCGCACCGGCAGCGCGAGCACGCTGGCCAGCTCGGTCGGCTCGACCAGGCGGGTCAGCTCGGGCCAGCGCTCGTCGAGCCGGACGTCGGCGGTGAGCACCAGCTGACCGGTGTCCCAGGCCGACTGGCAGGGGCCCTCGCCCGCCTGCATCTGCAGCCCGTCGAGCTGCTGGGCGAAGGCGCCGTTGGAGTCGACGTGGTGCGGGTTGGCCGGGGGGCCGATCGTCACGCTCACGTCGGCCGCGGGGGCGATCACCTCGGCGAGCATGCCGGCCAGCCCGGCGGTCGCCTCGGTCTCGCTGGTCGCCTCCTCGAGCTGGGCCAGCGACTGGAAGACGTTGGCGACGCGCAGCGACTCCTCGCGGGTGCCGGCGATCGGGGTGATCGCCTCGACCGGTGGCATCGAGACGCCGGGCCGGCCGGTGAGGCCCGCGTGCTCGAGCGCTCGTCGGACGATGGGCGGGATCCGGATGAGGCGCAGCTCGCGGTCGCGGTCGGCGCGCCAGGTCGGCCGCCTCCTCCACGGCCCGCACGGCCTCCGAGGAGAGGTAGGTGACCCCGCGGAGGTCGACGGTGTTGACCGACTCGTCGGCGGCCCGCGCGAGCACGGCGCGGACCCGGTCCACGTTGGTGGCGTCGAGCTGGCCGGCGAGGCGGAGCATCTGGGTGCGCAGGGTGGCCGACCAGCAGACGTCCTCGAGCGAGCCGAAGTGGACGCCGGAGAGCGCGCAGTCCAGTCCCGACGCGCGCGCCTCGAGGGCGTCGAGGCCGTAGGTGCACACCAGCGAGGTGCGGGGTCGTCCGGCGAGCTCGTGCAGCCCCTCCTCGAAGGCGAGCACGTCGTCGACCAGCTCGAGCCAGGCACCGTCGTCGGCGGTGCAGGTGACGGCCGGGTAGCCGTGGTCCACGGCTCGCTCGAGGCGGTCGGCGTACGTCTCGAGCGCGGCGGCGGCATCGCCCCCGGATCGCGCGCGCTCCTCGGCGACCGAGACCAGCTCCAGCTGCTCGTGGCCGGCCGTCCCGCCCGGGAGCAGCCGCAGCAGGCCGGGCTCGAGGTCATCGGCGGCGCCCAGGTGGGCGTGGATCACCTTGTCGCCCCGGTGCAGGGCGTCGGCGACCAGCGCCGCGACCCGGCGCTCGGCAGATGTGCGGTCGTCGTGCAGCACCAAGGCGTGCTGCGGCCGCTGCGGGCGGAGCATGTTCGGAGATTAGCCACCCCCCGATCGGGATGCCCGTGGCGAGCCCTCACCCCTAGGGGTGTGATGGGTTTTTTCGCGCTCGGCGGTGGAGTACGGTCCCATTTGGGACGCAAGCCCAGACCCCGCTTGCTGCAACCAGTCGGCAAGTCCGCTCGAGCTTTCCGGGAGCGTGAGCGTCGATGCTGTCCGATTTCCCGGGTGAACCTGCCCTGACGCGGCGCGAGCGTCGCGACCGCACCGCCAGCGCGCTGGCTGCGAGCGGCTCGGCGCGCAGTGAGACCCGTCGCCAGGAGCTGCTCGACTACGTCGTGCGGATCAACATGGGCGTCGCCCGCAGCGTGGCCAGCCGGTACGCCAACCGCGGCATCGAGGAGGACGACCTGGTCCAGGTGGCGTACGCCGCCCTGACCCGTGCCGCCCGTGACTTCGACCCGGCCCGCCACGAGGACTTTCTCTCGTACGCCGTGCCCACGATCCGCGGCGAGCTCAAGAAGCACTTCCGTGACCTCGGGTGGACCGTGCGGCCGCCACGTCGGGTGCAGGAGACCCAGGCCCGGATCACGCGGGCGGAGGGCGAGCTGGTCCAGAAGTACGGGCGGCCTCCCACACCGGAGGAGACCGCCGACCACCTCGGTGCCGAGGTGTCCGACGTGATCGAGGCGATGTCCGCCGACGGGTGCTTCTCGCCCTCGTCGCTGGACCGCCCGCTGTCGAACGCCGACGGCAACGGTGTCGCCACCGTGGGCGACCTGCTCGGCGGGGACGACGTGTCCCACACCGCTGCCGAGGCCCGGGTCACCCTGGCGCCGGTGGTGCGCCGGCTCAAGGAGCGCGACCGCCGCATCCTCTACATGCGGTTCTTCGAGGAACGCACCCAGCAGGAGATCGCCGACGACATCGGGGTCACCCAGATGCAGGTCTCGCGGCTGCTCACCCGGATCATGCGCGACCTGCGCAACGAGCTGGGCTCGCAGGACAGCGCACCCACGCCCGCCGCCTGACCGCGGGCCGCTCAGCCGACGCCGAGCGCCCCCTCGATCGCCGCGACGAGGCGGGGCGAACCCGGCTCGACCTGCGGCCGGAACCGGGCCAGGACGGTGCCGTCGTCGGCCAGCAGCCACTTCTCGAAGTTCCAGGTCACGTCGCCGGCCTCGCCCTTCTCGTTGGGCGCGTCGGCCAGCTCGGCGAAGATCTCGTGCCGGTCGGCGCCGTTGACGTCGACCTTCTCGGTCAGCGGGAAGCTGACGCCGTACGTCGCCGAGCAGAACTCGGCGATCTCGTCGGCCGAGCCGGGTTCCTGACCGGCGAACTGGTTGCACGGGACCCCGACGACGGTGAAACCGCGGTCGGCGTACGCTGCGCTGGAGCTCCTCGAGTCCGGTGTACTGCGGCGTGAGGCCGCAGCGGCTCGCGACGTTCACCAGCAGGGTGGTGCGCCCCGCGGTGATGTCGCCGAGGGTGGCGGGCGTGCCGTCCAGACGGGCGATCTTGGCGTTGAGGATGCTCATGCCTGCGAGGGTAATCGGCAGTCTCGCGAGATCCGAACGCGCATCCGGCTGTCGGTCGGCCGCGCTAGTTTCGCAGGGGATCGTCGATCGGAGGGACTGCGTGAGCTTCGTGCCGGTGACCGGGCGCGCCACCTTCCGGACTGCCGACCCGCCACGCGAGAGCGTCGTGGAGTTCACCGACGAGCGGCGCACGGTGAGCCTGCCGATCCGCGCCGCACTGCCCGTGCTCAGCCGGGCGCACGCCCGCGACGACGTCCACCCGAGCGTCGGGCTGCTTGCGGGCGCGGTGCTGCTCGGCCTGCGGCTGGTGGCGGCGGGCAAGATCGAGCCCGCCGGGTCCGCGCCGAGCTGGCGGATGGGGCCGCTCGACGACGCCGACGACGATCGGGTGCGGATGCTTGCCGGAGCCCGCGCCGATGGGCCGGGCGAGGCCGCCGACGCCGAGCAGGTCGTGCGCGGGGTGCTCGACGCGGTCGCCGACGCCATGCCCCGCAGCGCCCCGGTCGGCGCCGGCGCGCGTCGACGTACGACGCCGGGTCCGCCCCCGGGGAAGGGCTTCTCGTCCCGGCTCCAGCAGCGCCTGGCCCAGCGGGTGGCGGCGGCGAGCGACGACCGGCCCCAGCTCGTGCGGATCTCGCTGCGGGTCGAGGCCGACGAGGAGGAGCTGGTCGCCGGCGCCGTGCGACTGGTGCTCCAGGTGCACGACGAGCAGGACCCCCTCCACGTCTGCGAGGCCGCCGAGCTGTGGGCCGAGTCGGGCCCGGAGGCCCGCCACGGCTTCGGCGACCGGGCGCGGACCCACGCGACGATCGCGCTCCGGGCCGCAGCCGACGCCTGGCCGGTGCTCGACCGCCTGCTCGAGCTGCGGGTGCCCGACCAGATCACGCTCGACTCCGACGAGCTGGTGAGCCTGCTCGAGTCCGGCGTCGGCGCCCTGCGCGAGCGCGGGGTCGACGTGCTGTGGCCGCGCAGCCTCGGACGCGACCTGACCGCGACGACCGTGCTCGACCGCACGCCCGGCTCCCGCGAGGGCCAGCTGACCAAGGGGATGCTCGACACCGACTCGCTGTTCCAGTTCAACTGGCAGATCGCCCTCCACGGCGAGTCGCTGACCGAGGAGGAGATGGACCAGCTGGCCGGCGCCGCGGCGCCGATCCTCAAGCTGCGCGGCAGCTGGACGGTCATCGACCCGTCGATCGCCCGCAAGGCCCGCAAGCGACTGGTCCGCACGGTCAAGCCCGCCCAGGCCGTGGCCGCGGCGCTGACCGGGGTGGTGCAGGTCGACGCCGAGGGCGACGGCCCCGAGGAGGACGTCCCGGTCGTGGTCGGTGCCTCGCTGCTGCGGGTGCGCGACCAGCTCCGCGATGCCGCCGACCGCGAGCCCGATCGCGCCACCGGTGGGGCTGCGGGCGACGCTGCGCGACTACCAACGGCACGGCTTCACCTGGCTCGCCGAGCTCACGTCCCTCGGGCTGGGCGCCTGCCTGGCCGACGACATGGGCCTCGGCAAGACGGTCACCCTGATCGCCCTCCACCTCCACCGGATCGAGGCCGGGGCGACCGCCCCGACCCTGGTGGTCTGCCCGGCGTCGCTCCTCGGCAACTGGGAGGACGAGGTACGCCGGTTCGCGCCGGGCGTGCCGGTCTCCAGGTTCCACGGCGGCCAGCGCTCGCTGGCCGATGCGACCTCGGGCTTCGTGCTCACCACCTACGGCACGATGCGGCGCGACCACGCGGCCCTGGCCGCGCACGACTGGGACATCGTCGTCGCCGACGAGGCCCAGCACGTCAAGAACGCCCGCTCCTCGACCGCGCGGGCGCTGCGGTCGATCCCGAGCCGAGCCCGGGTCGCGCTCACGGGGACCCCGGTCGAGAACAACCTCACCGAGCTGTGGTCGATCCTCGACTGGGCGACCCCCGGCCTGCTCGGCAGCCGCAACGCGTTCCGCAAGGTGTGGGCCGGTCCGATCGAGTCCGGCCACGTCCCCAGCAAGGCGGCGCAGTTCCAGGAGCTGATCGGACCCTTCCTGCTGCGCCGACGCAAGTCCGACCCCGGCATCGCGCCCGAGCTGCCGCCCAAGACCGAGACCGACCATCGGCTCCGGCTCACCCGTGAGCAGGTCGTGCTCTACGAAGCGTTCGTGCGCGACACCATGGCGCGGATCGAGCGTGCCGACCAGGAGACCCGGCGCGGGCTGGTGCTCGCGATGCTCACCGGGCTCAAGCAGATCTGCAACCACCCCGCCCACTTCCTCAAGCAGTCGGGCTCGCGACTCGTGGGGCGCTCCGAGAAGGTCGACCTGCTCGACGAGCTGCTCGGCACGGTCCTCGCCGAGGACGGCGCGGCGCTGGTCTTCACCCAGTACGTCGCGATGGCCCGCCTGCTCGAGGACCACCTCGCGCGCGCCGGCGTACCCCACCAGTTCCTGCACGGCGGCACCCCCGTCCGGGAGCGCGAGCAGATGGTCGCGCGCTTCCAGGCCGGCGAGGTGCCGGTGTTCCTGCTCTCGCTGAAGGCCGGCGGCACCGGCCTCAACCTCACCCGCGCCGACCACGTCATCCACGTCGACCGCTGGTGGAACCCCGCCGTCGAGGACCAGGCCACCGACCGGGCCTACCGCATCGGCCAGACGAAGCCGGTCCAGGTGCACCGCCTGGTGACCACCGGCACGATCGAGGAGCGGATCGCCGCGCTGCTCTCCCACAAGCGCGCGCTCGCCGACTCCGTGCTCGCCGCGGGTGAGACCGCCCTCACCGAGCTGAGCGACTCCGAGCTGCGCGACCTGGTCACGCTCCGCATGGACGACCCACCGTGACCGCGGTGCTGCACCCCCGGGTCGCCGCCCGCTCGGGGCCGGCGGCACGCGCCCACACCTGGTGGGGCAAGGCCTGGGTCCGCGCCGTCGAGGAGGCGGCGTACGCCGAGGCCGACCTTCGGCGCGCCCGCAGCCTGGCCCGGTCGGGACGCGTCGGTGGCATCACCGTCGACGACGGGTCGTTCCTGGCCGCCGTCGCCGACGGCGAGGAGGTGTGGACCGTGAGCGGCGGGCTGCCGGTGCTCGACGACGGTGCCGCGCAGGCCCTGGTCGAGACGGTCGCGGCGGAGTCGGGCCGGATCGCCGCGCTGCTCGCCGGCGACCTGCCGTTCACCCTCGTCGAGCACGCCGAGGAGGCCGGCGTCGAGCTGCTTCCGTACGGCGGTGAGCTCGAGGCCACCTGCACCTGCGACGCCTGGGCCGACCCCTGTCCGCACGCACTCGCCGTCCTCTACCAGCTGGCGTGGCTGGTCGAGGACGACCCGCTCGTGCTCTGCCACCTGCGCGGCCTGGCGCGTGACCGCCTGCTCGCGAGCCTGCACGACCTGGCACCCACGCCGGCCCAGGACGGCGATGACGACGACCTCGAGCAGGCGCTCGATGCCGCGCTCCGGGCGGCTCGGGTGCTGGAGCTCCTCGAGGCGCCCGGCAAGCCGGTCGACCACCTCTGGTGAGGTCGCCGGGCAGCCGTCAGCGCAGCTCGAGTCGCGCCAGCAGCGCGTTGTGGTCGGACAACAGGTTGCCCAGCACGCGCTGGGAGACGAAGCGCACGCGGTCCTTCTCGAGGTCCGAGCGCTTGGCGAAGACGTAGTCGATCAGCCGTCCGGTCGGAGGATGGGTGGGTCGCACGCCCTGGATCCCCAGCCGCGCGTACGACGGCACCGCCAGGTCACCGAGCTCGGCCAGCGGACCTCCGGGCAGCCCCAGCCGCGCGTCGACCCGCGCGTCGACGTTGTAGTCGCCCGTGCCGACCACCCAGCGACCGGGCGCGTGCTTCCACTCCCGCGTCATCCGGTCGAGCTGGTACTGCGCCCGGATCGAGTTCGCGGTCGTCGTCCACCGGCCGGGGCGGTCGAAGTCCTCGATCTTCTGCGGCAGGTGGGTGTTGATGACACTCATCAGCAGGCCGGTGTCGCGGTGCCGCAGGGTCACCCGCACGACGTAGCGGCCCCGGAACGGGTAGCGGCCGATGTCCGCGTCCATGCCGCGCGCCACCAGTCGCACCGCCGACGAGACCAGCTCGAAGTCCGCCCGGCGCCACGAGACCGCCAGCTCCTGCCCGCGGCGCGGGAACTGGCGGGTGTCCCAGCCCTGCTTGCGGAGCGCCTCGAACACCGGGGCGCTGGTGTACGCCTCCTGCCAGCCGACGATGTCCACCTGGGGCCGCTGGGTGATGGAGCGCGCGTCCGACAGCGCCTGGGCGGCCGACAGCTTGCGGTACTGGTTGAAGGTGACCACGCCGATCGTGTGGGTCCGCTTGATCAGCCGGCCCTGCTCCGCCGCGGGTCGGGGGCCCTTGGCGGTCGGCGCGGGCGTCGACTCGACCGCGGCGAGCTCCGCGCGATCGGGTGCCGGATCGGGCGCCGGGTCGCCGGCGGCGCTGAGCCCCCAGGACGCGAGGAACCCGACGACGGTGGCGAGGACCAAGAGGGGAGGCGGGCCAGCCCAGCGCTGATGGCGCGCGGCTGCCCTCACGATCGGGCTCCCCTGGGATCGGCGGCTGGAGGCACCGTGACGCTAGCGGGCCGGAGGCGTGCATCGCGGGATTCCCGCGCCGTGTCGACGCATCGACTGGCGGGAGGCGGTACGCCGGGTCAGACGGCGAGCGAGCGGAGCGCCATGTCGCGCAGGAGGGCGTGCATGTCGGGGTCGGGCAGCAGCCCGCTGTGCGGCGTGGAGTTGATCAGGCCGAACGCCGCGTGCGCCATGGCCCGGGCCCGGTCGCGCGGCAGGCCGTCGTGGGCGAGCCCGAGCTGCTCGGCCCAGAGGTCGACGTACGAGAGCTGGAGGGTGCGCACCCGTTCGCGGGCGTCGGTGGGGAGGGACTCCCAGTCGCGGTCCTGGACGACGATGAGCGAGCGGTCGCGGAGCGCGAACTCGACGTGCCAGTCGACCAGGGCGCGTACGGCGGCCGCCGGGTCCGGCGCCTCGGCGACGCGTCGCCCGCCGACCTCGAGCAGCTCCTCGCTGATGGAGACCAGCATCTCCGCGAGCATCGAGTCCTTGCTGGGGAAGTGCTTGTAGAGCGCCGGGCCGGAGATCCCGCAGGCCGCGCCCAGGTCGGACACCGAGACGCCGTGGAAGCCGCGCGCCGCGAACAGCTCGGCGGCGGTGGCGAGGATCTGGTCGCGGCGGCTCACCCGCCAAGGTTAGCGTTCGCTAACGCGGCCCTCGGGGCCGCTCAGGCGTTCTCGGCCTCCGTGGCGGAGCGCACCTGGTCCATGTCGAGGTCACGGACGGCGCCGATCAGCTTGGTGAGCGCCTCGGGCGGCAGCGCGCCCGCCTGGGCGAAGACCAGCGCGCCGTCCTTGAAGGCCATCAGGGTCGGGATCGAGGTGATCCGGGCGGCGCCGGCGAGCTCCTGCTCCTCCTCGGTGTTCACGCTCCCGAAGACCAGGTCGGGGTGGTCCTCCGAGGCCTGCTCGTAGACCGGCGCGAACTGTCGGCACGGCCCGCACCAGCTGGCCCACCAGTCCACGAAGACGATGTCGTTGTCCTTGACCGTGCTCTCGAAGTTCTCGGTTCCGAGGTCGATCGTGCTCACGTGCTGCTCCCGTGCGTCGGCGGTGTCCGTCGTTGTGGGGAACGCGCGCGGCCGCCGGGTAATTCCGGGTGGTGGACGTCGAGGTTAACGATCGCTAACCTGATCGGGTGGCGCAGGAGATGAAGGAGCTCGTCGACGAGCTGCGCGAGCGGCTGGCCGTCGCTCGCCGGGGCGGCAGCGACGCGGCCCGGAAGAAGCACACCGACCGCGGCAAGCTGCTCGTCCGCGACCGCGTGGACCGGCTCCTCGACGCCGGCAGTCCGTTCCTCGAGCTCAGCCCGCTGGCCGCGACCGGGATGTACGGCGCCCCGGACGCCACCGGCGAGGCCGTGCCGAGCGCCGGCATCGTCACCGGCGTCGGCCGGATCAGCGGCCGCGAGTGCGTCGTGGTCGCCAACGACGCGACCGTCAAGGGCGGCACCTACTACCCGCTCACCGTCAAGAAGCACCTGCGCGCGCAGGCCGTCGCGTCCGACAACCACCTGCCGTGCGTCTACCTCGTCGACTCCGGCGGGGCGTTCCTGCCGATGCAGGACGAGGTCTTCCCCGACCGCGAGCACTTCGGCCGGATCTTCTTCAACCAGGCCAACCTGTCCGCGCGCGGCATCCCGCAGATCGCCTCGGTGATGGGCTCCTGCACGGCCGGCGGGGCCTACGTCCCCGCGATGTCGGACGAGACGGTGATCGTCCGCAACCAGGGCACGATCTTCCTCGGCGGGCCGCCGCTGGTGAAGGCCGCGACCGGCGAGGTCGTCACCGCCGAGGACCTCGGCGGCGGCGAGGTGCACGCCCGCACCTCCGGCGTCGTCGACCACCTCGCCGAGGACGACGCGCACGCGCTCGCGATCGTCCGGTCCATCGTCGACACGCTGCCCCGTCATGGTGGTTTCGAGACAGGCGCGGAGCGCCTTCCTCAACCACCGAGGGAGGTGGAGGAGCCCCACGAGGACCCGTCGACGCTGTACGACGTCGTGCCCGCCGACACCCGCACGCCGTACGACGTCCGCGAGGTGATCCGCCGGGTCGTCGACGGCAGCAGGTTCCACGAGTTCAAGCAGCTGTACGGCGAGACGCTCGTCTGCGGGTTCGCGCGGATCTGGGGCTACCCGGTCGGGATCATCGCCAACAACGGGATCCTGTTCAGCGAGTCGGCGCTCAAGGGCGCGCACTTCATCGAGCTGTGCAACCAGCGCGGCATCCCGCTGGTCTTCCTGCAGAACATCACCGGCTTCATGGTCGGCCGCGAGTACGAGAACCGCGGCATCGCCCGCGACGGGGCCAAGCTGGTCACCGCCGTCGCCTGCTCGGTGGTGCCGAAGTTCACCGTCGTCATCGGCGGCTCGTTCGGCGCCGGCAACTACGGCATGTGCGGGCGTGCCTACGACCCCCGCTTCCTGTGGATGTGGCCGAACGCGCGGATCTCGGTGATGGGTGGCGAGCAGGCCGCGTCGGTCCTCGCGACCGTCGCCGGACGGCCGGACGACGACGAGTTCAAGGCGCCGATCCGCGACCAGTACGAGCACCAGGGCTCGCCGTACTACTCGACCGCGCGGCTCTGGGACGACGGCATCATCGACCCCGCCGACACCCGCCGCGTCCTCGGCATGGGCCTCGCCGCGGCCGCGAACGCCCCGATCCCCGCGCCCTCCTACGGCATCTTCCGGATGTGACCCGGATGTCTCTCCGCACCGTCCTGATCGCCAACCGCGGCGAGATCGCGCTCCGCGTGATCCGCGGCTGCCGCGACCTCGGGCTGCGCAGCGTCGCGATCTACACCGACCTCGACCGCGACGCCCCGCACGTCCGCGAGGCCGACGACGCCGTACCCGTGACGAGCTACCTCGACATCGACGCCGTGGTCGCCGCGGCCCGTGCAGCCGGCGCCGACGCGATCCACCCCGGCTACGGCTTCCTCTCCGAGCGGTCGGCCTTCGCCGCCGCGGTCGAGGCAGCCGGCATCAAGCTGGTCGGCCCGTCGGCCGAGGTGATGGAGCGGATGGGCCGCAAGGACGCTGCCCGCGAGATCGCCGTCGCGGCCGGCGTGCCGGTCGTGCCTCGCGGTGAGGACGCCGCCAGCGATTGGCAGGGCCCAGTGCTGGTCAAGGCCGCGGCCGGCGGTGGCGGCAAGGGCATGCGGATCGTGCGCTCCGCCGACGAGTACGACGCCGCGGTCGCGGCCGCGCAGCGCGAGGCCGCGTCGGCGTTCGGCGACGACACGATCCTGGTCGAGAAGTACGTCGAGCACGGCCGCCACATCGAGGTGCAGGTGATGGCCGACGCCCACGGCAACGTGGTGCACCTCTTCGAGCGCGACTGCTCCACCCAGCGCCGCCACCAGAAGGTGCTCGAGGAGGCGCCGGCACCCACGATCACGCCGGAGGTCCGCAAGCTCGTCACCGAGTCGGCCGTCGCGCTCGCGGCCCACGTCGGCTACGAGAACGCCGGGACCGTCGAGTTCCTGCTCGACACCGAGACCGACGAGGCCTACTTCCTCGAGATGAACACCCGCCTCCAGGTCGAGCACCCCGTGACCGAGCTGGTGACCGGGATCGACCTGGTGCAGCTCCAGCTCCGCGTGGCCGCCGGCGAGCCGCTGCCGTTCGGCCAGGACGACGTGACCGTCACCGGGCACGCGATCGAGGCCCGGGTGTACGCCGAGGACCCGTTCCACGACTTCCTGCCCCAGGCGGGCCGGGCGAGCATCGTGCGCTGGCCGGCCGGGGCTCGGGTCGACGCGGCCCTCGAGCCGGGCAGCGTGGTGAGCACGGCGTACGACCCGATGCTCGGCAAGGTGATCGTGCACGGGCCGGACCGCGAGAGCGCCCGCCGCGCCCTGGTCGCGGCCCTCGACGAGACCGCCATCCTCGGGCTGACCACCAACACCGGCTTCCTGCGCGCCCTGGCCGCGGGCGACGAGTTCCGGGACGCGACCATCGACACCGCCTGGCTCGACCGGGCGAGCGTCGAGCCGCCGACGCGCGATCTCGCGCGGATCTTCGCGGCCTGGACCCGGGCCATGCTGGTCGTGGTCACCAGCGAGGGACCGTTCGGCTCCGACGGCTGGCGGCTGGGAGCCGAGTCCGCGCCGATCGTCGTCGAGCTCGACGAGACGCTGTTCGTCGACCGCGCGGGCGGCCGGGTCCGCGACCACGAGGGCGAGCACGAGGTGCACGAGCTGCTGGCCGAGCTGCACACCGTCGTGCTCCTCGTCGACGGCCGTCGCGAGCGGGCGGTGGTCAACGTCGAGGCCGCACGAGGTCGAGGTCGTCCACCGCGGCCAGCGCTTCGTTTTCGAGCGCCCGGACGTGTTCGGCGACCAGGCCGTCGTCGGCGACGGTGTGATCCTGGCCCCGATGCCCGGCACCGTCCTCGACGTCCGCGTCACCGAGGGCCAGGCCGTCGACGAGGGCGACGTGCTCGGCGCGATGGAGGCGATGAAGATGGAGCTCACGCTCAAGGCGCCGTTCGCCGGCACCGTCACCGCGGTCGACGTCGCCGCCGGTGAGCAGGTGGCCCTCGGCGCCCGCCTGTTCCTGGTCGAGCCCGCAGGAGACGACGACTGATGCGCACCCCCACCGCCGTACCGGCTCCCGGGATGCCGGAGCGCGTGACCGTCTACGAGGTCGGGCCGCGCGACGGCCTGCAGAACGAGTCCGCGCTCGTGCCCACCGACGTCAAGGCGGAGTTCATCCGACGACTGGTCGCCGCGGGGCTGCCGGTCGTCGAGGCGACCAGCTTCGTGCACCCGAAGTGGGTGCCCCAGCTCGCCGACGCCGCCGAGCTGATGACCGACCTCGGCGACCTCGGGCGGGACCTGCCCGGTGCTGGTGCCCAACGAGCGCGGCCTGGACCGCGCCCTCGAGCTGGGCTGCCGGCACATCGCGATCTTCGGGTCGGCGACCGAGACGTTCGCGCAGCGCAACCTCAACCGCAGCCTCGACGAGCAGTTCGCCATGTTCGAGCCGACCGTACGCCGGGCGCGCGACGCCGGCCTCGACGTCCGCGCGTACGTCTCGATGTGCTTCGGCGACCCGTGGGAGGGCGACGTACCCGTCGAGCAGGTGGTCTCGGTGGGCAAGCGGCTCTTCGACCTCGGCGCCAGCGAGCTCAGCCTCGGCGACACGATCGGCGTCGGCACCGCCGGGCACGTCAAGCAGCTGCTCCACGGCTTCGTGGGCGCGGGCATGTCCGTCGACCAGCTCGCGATGCACTTCCACGACACCTACGGCCAGGCGCTCGCCAACGCGCACTCCGCGCTGGAGGAGGGAGTCACCACCTTCGACGCCAGCGCCGGAGGGCTGGGTGGCTGCCCGTACGCCGAGAGTGCCACCGGCAACCTCGCCACCGAGGATCTGGTGTGGATGCTGCACGGCCTCGGCATCGAGACCGGCATCGATCTCGAGCAGGTCGTCGCCACCAGCGTCTGGATGGCCGGGCAGCTCGGACGGCCCAGTCCGTCGGCCGTGGTCCGGGCACTGGCCTAGGTTTCGGGCACCTGCGGCAGAATCGACGACATGGCCGATGTCGTCTACCTCCATGTGGGGGCGCCCAAGACGGGGACCACGTACATCCAGGATCGGCTCGCCCTCAACCGCACCCGCCTCGCCCGGCACGACGTCCGCTACCCGATCGGCCTGAAGGCGGACATGTTCCGCCCGGCGCTGGACCTGGTCCAGCGTTCCTGGGGTGGCGTCGGCTCGGAGGTGGGGGGCGAGTGGGACGCGCTGGCGAAACGGGTACGACGCAGCAAGGGCACGGTGCTGGTCAGCCACGAGATCCTGGCCGGTGCCACGCGCGAGCAGGTGGAGCGGGCAGTGAGCTCGCTCGGCTCCGCTGAGATCCACATCGTGTTCACCGCCCGCGACATCGCCCGGCAGGTGCCGGCGGAGTGGCAGGAGCGACTCAAGCACCGGCAGGTGATCCCGTACCGCAGGTTCCTCCGTCAGATCCAGGCGCCGGGGAGCTCCTCGCCGTCGGCCCGGACGTTCTGGCAGGTGCAGGGACTGACCGGCGTGCTCGAGCGGTGGAGCCGCCACCTGACGCCCGACCGGGTGCACGTCGTGACCGTGCCGCAGCCGGGGGCCCCGCACGGCGAGCTGTGGCGGCGCTTCTGCCGCGCCGTCGAGGTCGATCCGGCCTGGGCTCCGGAGGACAGCCCGCGCCGCAACCCCTCGATCGGCGTCGCGCAGAGCATGATGCTGCGCAAGCTCAACCGCCGGCTCCGCGCCGTCGGCCTCGCGCACAGTGACTACAGCTCGCTCGTCCGCCGCCTGGTCGTGCACGAGACCCTGGCCAGCCACCCCGACGACGAACGGCTGGCGCTGCCGCCGCAGTTCCGCGACTGGGCCGAGGAGGTCAGCGAGACCTGGTGCGAGTGGCTGGTCGGCTCCGGCGTCGACATCGTCGGCGACCTCGACGACCTCCGGCCGGTCTGGCCCGATCCGGCGACCGAGAAGCGCGTCCCCCGCCGGGTCCGGCAGCGCAACATCACCGACGCCGCGCTCGACGCGCTGGTGGCGGTGATCGAGGAGGCCGCCCGCCGCGACGACCCGCGCGAGCTCGTCGGGTCGAAGCTGGGGAAGGCCACCCGGCGGCTGCGCGGCGGCCAGTGAGCGGGACCCCTCGCGCGTGGGGGTGGGTGCACCACCTGCGCGACGGCGGCACCACGCCCTGGGCCGACTGGGTCGGGGACGGTGATCCGCTGCGCCCCGGGTTGCCCGGTGCTCAGCAGCTCGAGCTGCTCCGGCGGCTCAACCGCTCCGGACCCGTCTCACCCGTCCTCGCCGACCGGGTGCTCGGGGCCAGCGCCGTGGGCCGCGGACAGCCGGACCTGGAGCTGGTCGGCGCGGCCGCGGAGGCAGCCTTCGGCCCGCGGCCGGTGGACCCGGCCGACGTCTCGGCCGACGAGCTGCTGCGGGTGGCGACGGCGCTGCTGGCCGAGGACGTCGCCGCCGCGGGTGTGCCGAGACCACGCCGGCGCCGGCGGGCCCGACCCTGGCGGGTGCGCTACCAGCTGGTCGGCGACCCCGAGCTCGTGAACGCGGTCCGGGTCGAGATGGCCGCACGCGGTCGTCCCCCGGGAGGCGGGGACGAGATCGTGGTCGTCCTCGGGACCGACCTCGGACGGATGCTGGCCGACGCCTGGACGGCCCGCTGCTTCTACAGCGGCGTGCGCTCGTGGGAGGCATGGGTACGCCGGCAGGCGCGCCACGACCGGCTGCCGCCACGCACCGACCTCGCGCAGATCGCCGACGCGTGGGCGCACCGGGTCGGGCCCGACCGGGTGCACGTCGTGCTGGACGCCTCCGAGCTGCCGGCCCTGCTCGGCGTGCGCCGCCGCGTGAAGCTGCCCGCCGCGCCCGCCGCCGCCGTCCCCGACCTGGGCCGTCGGGTCGCGGCCGCGATCGGCCTCTACGCACCCGCCGACCAGACCACCGCCTTGTTGCGACACCGGCTGCGGCCGATGCTGTCGGACGCCGGCGGCCCCTCGCTCGGCGTACCGGAGCCTCAGCTCGGCGTGGGTGACCGGGCAGGCCGAGCGCATGGGCGAGGCGATCCGGCACGCTGGATACGCTGTGCACGGACGGGTCGAGGCCCTGCTGCCGACCAGGCGTGACGCGGCGACGGCACCGTCGGCCGGGGCCACGCTCGACCTGGCGCTGCGGGTGTTGCGGCGCGGCAGCCCGACGACGACCGGGAACGAGGAGGAGACGTGAGCCAGCGGGTCCTCCTCCACGTCGGCACTCCCAAGACCGGTACGTCGTACCTGCAGGACGTGCTGTTCCGCAACCGTCCGGTGCTGGCGGACGCGGGGATCCTCTATCCCGCCGAGCGCTTCGACGAGCACTTCCTGGCCGCGCTCGACCTGATGCGGCTGCCGTGGGGCGGGCTGGAGGCCCAGGCGCTCGGAGCCTGGGACCGGCTGGCCGGCCTGGTGCGGGAGTGGGACGGCACCGCCGTGGTCAGCCACGAGATCCTGGCGAACGCCTCACGCGCCCAGGTCCAGCGCGCGCTCACCTCGCTCGGCCACCCGGACACGGAGGTCCACGTGGTGCTGTCGGTGCGCGACCTGGTCCGCCAGATCCCGGCCGAGTGGCAGGAGAACGTCAAGCACCGGCGCGAGCTCAGCTACGCCCGCTTCCTGCAGACCATCCAGGACCCCGCCCGGGAGAGCCAGATCGCCAGCTGGTTCTGGGGGGTCCAGGAGATCCCCGACATCCTCGGCCGCTGGTGCCGCGACCTGCCGCCCGAGCGGGTCCACCTCGTCACCGTGCCGGGGCCCGGTGAGCCGCCCCAGCTGCTGTGGGACAGGTTCAGCGAGGCGTTCGGGCTGGCCGACCTCGACCTCGATCTCGAGGGGGAGCGCTCGAACCCGTCGCTCGGTGCGCCGGAGACGGCCCTGATGCGACGGATCAACATCCGGGCCAACCACGTGATCGAGCCGCCCCGCTACCGGCCCCTGGTCCGCGAGCTGCTCGCCCACCAGACCCTGTCGCGGCGGGTCACCACGCCCCGCCTGACCCTGCCGGGGGACGCGTACGCCTGGACCCAGGAGCTCACCGGGGCCTGGGTCGACGACATCAAGGACCGCGGGTACGACGTGATCGGGGACCTCGGCGACCTGGTCGGCAAGCTCCCCGCCCAGCCGTACTCCGACCCCGACCATCCCGACGAGGGCGAGGTGGCCGACGCCGCGCTCGACGCGATCACGGCGCTGCTGCGCGAGAACTCCCGGCTCCTGGAGACCGAGCAGCGGCTCGTCGCCGAGCTCGACCAGGCGCGCCACGACCTGCAGCAGTCCTACCTGCGGCCGGCGTACCGGTTGCGCAAGGGGGTCGTGCGCCGGCTCGACGGGAACCGCTTCGGCCGAGGGCTGCTGGCGATCTACCGCGGCCCTGGGCAGGAGCTCGCGGTCGGCGTAGCGGCCGACCCGCCAGGTCTGGATGCCGTCGGCGCCCATGCCGACGACCCCGCCCACCACCGGCACCCGCCGGGCCATGGCGACGGCGACCCGCTTGCCGGCGATCCGGGTGATCAGCTCGGAGGCCACCGCCGAGGCGACCAGCCGCTCGAGGTCGGGGTCGTACGCCGGCGCGGTGGCGAGCGCCATCGGCGGAGCCGGCAGCGTCTTCTTCTTGATCATCGCGTCGACGGCGTCCTCGCCGAGCAGGCAGGCCATGATCGCGGTGCGGACCCGGGGGTCCTGGAGGTCGTAGCCGTGCAGGTGGGCGATGCCGGCGATCATCCGGCACTGGATGAGGGCGAGGCCGGTGATGTTCGCGGGGATGGTCACCGCCGCGGTCACCAGGCCGCCGATGTTGGTCGCGAAGCCCTGCACGCCGGCGTACCGGACGTGGTTCTCGATCACCTCGTGGATCCCGCGCTCGACGTTGCCCTTCTGCTCCGCGAGCTGCTTGTCGGCTGCCTTGGCCGCCGGCGGGAGCGGCCCCACGCCGTGGATCGCGCGGTTCAACGCCTCGCGCACGAACGTCCAGGTGAGGTCGGGCGCGAGATCGGGCAGGCGCGGCGCCAGATGCCGCCCGACGCTGCCCTTGACGCTCATGGGGCCAGCGTACGGAATCCGTGGGTACGGTCTCCCCATGCCCGTCGAGCCGCCACCGACTCCGTGGTCGTTCCCGGGTCCGGAGCGGCTCGACGACTCCGACGACCTGGTCGCGGCGGGGGCCGACCTGGCTCCCGGCACGGTGCTGGCGGCCTACCGGCGGGGGATGTTCCCGATGCCGTCCGGCACGCGCGGTGACCCGATGTTCTGGTGGAGCCCGGTCCGGCGGGGCGTGCTGCCCGTGCGTGGCGTGCACGTGTCGCGCTCCCTGCGCCGCTCCGCTCGCGACTTCGAGATCCGGGTCGACTCGGCGTTCGAGGAGGTCCTCGACGCGTGCGCGGATCCGCGCCGCGACAGCGGCTGGATCGACGCCGACATCCGCGCGGCGTACCTGCGCCTGCACGAGCTCGGCTGGGTGCACTCGGTCGAGGCCTGGCGCGACGGGCGGCTCGCCGGCGGCCTGTACGGCGTGGCGATCGGGGGGCTGTTCGCGGGGGAGTCGATGTTCCACCGGGAGCGGGACGCCTCGAAGGTGGCGCTGCTCGGGCTGTGCCGGCTGCTCGACGACCAGCTGGCGGACCGGCGGCTCGTCGACGTGCAGTGGGTGACCCCGCACCTCGCGAGTCTCGGCGTGGTGGAGATCCCGCGCCGCGAGTACCTCACCCGGCTCGCCGACGCCGTCCGGCTGCCACGGCCGACGTTCGCGGTGACTCCTGACGGCTGAGGCGGCCGGTCAGACGACCTGCGCCGGGCGGCCGGTGTCGCTGACCAGCGGACGGCCGTCCCCGACCCACTCGACGAGGCCGCCGTCGAGGTTGGCGACGTCGTACCCCTGCTGGGCGAGGTAGGCCGCAGCCTGCGCGGACCGCGCACCGACCTTGCAGACGACGACGGTCCGTCCGGCAGGGACCTCGGCCAGCCGCTGGACGAGCTCCATCAGCGGGATGTGGACGGAGCCCGCGATGTGCCCGTGCGCCCACTCGACCGGCTCGCGGACGTCGAGCACGCTGACGCCCTCCGGGCAGCGGGTTCGGGAGCTCGGTCGTGGCAACTGTCGGAATCTGCATGGGTCCCCTCACTTGAGCAGCTTCACTTGAGCAGCTTGGACATGCGGCGGTCGGCGAGCGGCTTGCCGCCGGTCTGGCAGGTGGCGCAGTACTGCAGGCTCGAGTCGGCGAACGAGACCTCGCGCACCACGTCGCCGCACACCGGGCACTTCTGGCCGGTGCGTCCGTGGACGGCCATGTTGGACTTCTTCTCGCCCTTGAGCTCGCTCGCGGCCAGGCCGCGGGAGCGGTCGACGGCATCGCCGATGACACCACGGATGGCGGCGTAGAGCGTCTCCAGCTCGGTCTGGCTCAGGCTGTTGGCGGGCTTGAACGGCGACATCCGGGCGGCGTGCAGGAGCTCGTCGGAGTAGGCGTTGCCGATGCCGGCGATGGTCCCCTGGTGGCGCAGCACGCCCTTGAGCTGGGAGCGCCCGGCGTGCTCGAGGATGCCCCGCAGCACGTCGATCGTGAAGTCGTCGGTGAGCGGGTCCGGGCCCAGCGAGGCGATGCCGGGTACGTCGGACGGCGACCGGACGACGTACATCGCAAGGCTCTTCCTGGTGCCGGCCTCGGTGATGTCGAGGCCCGACTGGTCGTCGAGGACGACCCGCGCCGCCATCGGCGACTTGGTGCTCGGCTTGGGCGGCGTCGACGGCACCTCGTCGCGCCAGCGCACCCAGCCGGCGCGGGCGAGGTGCATCACGAGGTGCAGCCCCGAGGTGGAGATGTCGAGGAACTTGCCGTGTCGCGTGACGTCCTCGACCAACGTCCCCTCGAGCGCCTGCAGCGGGGGGTCGAACGTCTTCAGGGCGCTGAACGCGGCGATGTGCACCTTGACGATGGCACGGTCTTCGAGCCGCCCTCGCAGGTCGAGGGCCAGGGCTTCGACCTCGGGGAGCTCGGGCACCCGGCAAGTGTGGCGCGACCCGTCTCGAAATTCGAGTCGGTGGCTTGTCGAGACCAGTACCGCCCGGTTTGCCGATCACTACCGCTCAGCGGAACCGCGACGCAGAATGGAGGCATGCCCGCTGCGCGCCCGCTCCCGGCGGCGGGGTCGATCTTCGTCGACTCCCGCGGTGGCGACCGCGCGCTCCGCGTCAGCTGGCACCACGAGTCCGGCCTGGTCGTGCTCTCCCTGTGGCGCGACAACGTGTGCGCCGGTTCGTTCCGGCTCGACGTCGACGAGGTGCCCGACCTGATCGCCCTGCTCCGCAGCGGCCTCGACCAGGCCTACGACAACACCCTGGCCACCCGTCGTACCAGCTCCGAGTCCGCCTGACCGGTTGACCCGTCGCTCATTAGCGACGGGTCAACGTTCTGACGGCGTGCCGGGAGTGAAATCTAAGGCTGGGCCTAGAGTCCCCGATACCGTCCGGACGTGGACCCGATCCGGAACCCGTACGCGCCCGGCGCCGGGCAGCGGCCGCCCGAGCTGGCCGGTCGTGACGAGCAGCTGCGCGCGTTCGACGTGGTGCTCGAGCGCGTCGCGCGCGGCCGGCCGGAGCGGAGCCTGGTGCTCACCGGCCTGCGCGGCGTGGGCAAGACCGTGCTGCTCAACGCCCTGCGCTCCTCGGCCGTACGCCGGCAGTGGGGCACCGGCAAGCTCGAGGCCCGGCCCGACCAGCGGTTGCGTCGGCCGCTGTCCAGCGCGCTGCACCAGGCCGTGCGCGAGCTCGGCCACCCACAGGCCGACGACGTCGACCACGTGCTCGGCGTGATCCGGTCCTTCGCCCAGCGCGACGCGGGCACCGGCGCCAAGCTGCGCGACCAGTGGCACCCCGGCATCGACGCACCAGCGGTGAAGGGCCGGGCCGACTCCGGCGACATCGAGATCGACCTGGTCGAGCTCTTCACCGACCTCGGCGGGCTGGCCGCCGACGTCGGCAAGGGCGTCGCGGTGTTCGTCGACGAGATGCAGGACCTCGGGCCCGACGACGTCTCCGCCCTGTGCGCCGCCTGCCACGAGATCAGCCAGTCGGGACTGCCGGTGATCGTGGTCGGCGCCGGCCTGCCGCACCTGCCCGCCGTACTGTCGGCGAGCAAGTCGTACTCGGAGCGGCTGTTCACCTACCTGCGCATCGACCGACTGGCCCGGGAGGCCGCCGACCGTGCGCTCACCGCCCCCGCGCGTGAGGAGGACGCGGCCTTCGCCGACGAGGCGCTCGCCGCGATGTACGCCGCGACGGGCGGCTACCCGTACTTCATCCAGGCCTACGGCAAGGTCGTCTGGGACCACGCGCCGCGCTCGCCGATCACGGCCGAGGACGTCGCCATGGCCGCGCCGCAGGCCGAGGCCGAGCTGGCCGTCGGCTTCTTCGGCAGCCGCTTCGAGCGAGCGACGCCGGGTGAGCGCGACTACCTGCGGGCAATGGCCGACGCCGCGGTCGTGATCGCCGCGCGCGACGAGGAGGGCCTCGACGACATCCAGAGCGTCCCGACCTCCGACGTCGCCTCCGCGCTCGGGAAGAAGCCCCAGTCGCTCTCACCGGCCCGCGACTCGCTGCTCAAGAAGGGGCTCATCTACTCCGGCGAGCGCGGCCGAATTGCGTTCACAGTGCCCCACTTCGGGAGGTACCTTCGCGAGCACGCCTGAGCATCGGGGTCGGGCGCAGCAGAAGGGGACGATCGTGAACGAGCTCCGCGACGACATCGCCCGACGGGCGTCGGCGCTGCTGGGATCCCTGACCGGCGAGCAACGCGGCCTGGTGGCCGGGTCGCTGGACGATCCCGACCGCCGCGAGTGGACCTACCTGCCGGGGGACCGCCCCGGCCTGTCCATCGAGCACTTCACAGACGAGCAACGGCGCCGCGCCGAGGAGCTGATCGTGGCCGCGCACAGCGACACCGGCGCCACCCTCGCCCTGGGAGTGGTGGCCACCGAACGGATCAGGCGGCAGCTCGCCACCGGCAAGGACGACGTCGGCGGCGACCGCTACTGGCTGCGGGTGTGGGGCGACCCGGACGGCGACCAGCCGTGGGGCTGGCGGGTCAACGGGCACCACCTCGGCGTCCATGTCGTCGTGACCGAGGACGCCGTGACGTTCACGCCGCACTTCATCGGCGCCGAGCCCGCCCGGGTCCCCTCCGGTCCCGCCGAAGGCCAGCGGCTGATGGGGCCCGAGGAGGACCTCGCGCGCGAGCTCCTGGCCACCCTCGACGACGACCGGCTGGGCGTCGCCGTGACCGGCGACGTGGCGCCCGACGACATCCTCACCCGAGCGGATCCGGTCGCCGACCCGGATCTGTTGCCCGCCGGTCTGGCCCGCGACGACATGACCGGGCCGCAACGCGAGGCGCTGGACCGGCTGGTCGAGCGCTACCTCGGCCGTGCCCCGCGCGACTACGCGCGTGCCTGCTGGGCCGAGGCGACGGACCCGGGATCCGGGCCGGTGACGTTCGCGTGGGCCGGGCCCGTCGACCACTACGGCGGCCACTACTACTGCGTGCGCACCCCGACGTTCCTGATCGAGTACGACAACACCCAGGACGACGCCAACCACGCCCACTCGGTGTGGCGGCACCTGCGCGACGACTGGGGGCTCGACCCGCTCCGCCAGCACTACGCCGCGCAGCACCGCCCCTAGGACGACGGCACGGCGCGGCGACTCAGGGGATCCGGAAGCCGGAGCAGGCGATCCGCATGTGCACGATCCGGTCGTCCTTGACCTTGTAGTAGGCCTGCTGCTCGACCACGCGCGGCCCGTTGGGGGTGTCGACCTCGCAGAGGTAGCCGACCCGGTCGACGCCGGCGACGTGCCCGGTCTCGAGCATGGGGACGGCGGTGACGCGCTCGTCCTCCTCGAACCAGTTGTCGAAGACGATGCCGTCGACCTCTCCGGGCGTCGCAGCGGTCCACAACCGCTTCGGCGTCAGCGCCTGGAAGTCCACGTCGTCGGCCAGCACCTGCCGCAGGCCGTCCCGGTCACGCTTCGCGATCGCCGCCACGAACTGCTCACCGAGGCTGCTCATGCGCCTCACCTCCCTCGTCCTCGTTCATGACGCTAGGCCACCGACCTTCCCCGTGTCTTCCCCCGGGTGCGGCAAGGACCGGGCGGCGCGGGTAGGGCAGGCTGCCCCCATGTACTTCGTCGGAGTCGACCTCGCGTGGGGGGAGCGCAAGCCCACGGGGTTGGCGGTCCTCGACGGCGACGGTCACCTCGTCCACGTGTCGGCCGCGATCACCGACGACGACATCGTGGAGGCCCTCGAGCCGTACGTCGCGGGGGACTGCCTGGTCGCGATCGACGCGCCGCTGATCGTCACCAACGCCACCGGCAACCGGCCGGCCGAGGCGGCGCTGAACAAGGACTTCGCCCGCTTCGACGCCGGCGCCCACCCGTCCAACACCGGCAAGCCGGAGTTCCGGGACCCGCGCGGCGCCCGGATCGCGGCCCGGCTCGGGCTGGACATGAACCCGCGCTCCGGGCGGTCGCGCCGCGCGATCGAGGTGTACCCGCACCCGGCGACGGTCGCGCTGTTCCGGCTGGGCCGGACCCTGAAGTACAAGAACAAGCCCGGCCGGGACCTCGAGCAGCTGCGCTCCGAGCTGATCGTGCTGGTCGGTCTGCTCGAGGGGTTGGCGACGGCGGACCCGCCGCTGTACGTCGATGGCAAGCAGACCGAGCCACGCGGCGCGGCCCCGCCCTGGTCGGCGCTCCGATCGGCGGTGGAGACGGCCGGTCGCAAGAGCGAGCTCCGGGTGGTCGAGGACCAGGTGGACGCCGTCATCTGCGCCTACGTCGCGTTGTTCGCCACCCGGGCCAAGGACCGCACCACGACGTACGGCGACTTCGAGACCGGCTACATCGTCACCCCGACGCTGCCGTCGGACCTCCGGCCGACCCCGCGCGGTCGTCGGATCGCGCCCACGGACAGCGACCCCGGCGGCTCGGCGGTTCGTGAGTACGCCGAGCAGCAGCCCGCGCTGCGCCTGGCCGCCGAGGAGTTCGTGGCGCTGGTGACCTCGATCCTCGACGACGCCGGCATCAACTACCTGAGCGTGACCGGACGGGCCAAGTCGGTGACGTCGTTCGCGGCCAAGGCCGCCCGCACCGTCGACGGCACGCCGTCGTTCACCGACCCGCTTGCGCGAGATCACCGACCAGATCGGCGTCCGCGTGATCACCTACGTGCACAGCGACGTCCAGGCGGTGGCCGACCTGCTCGGCGACCAGGTCGTCGTCCACGACGACCGCGACATGGGGCGGGAGACGGCGAGCGAGGGCCGGTTCGGCTACGCCAGCCGACACCTGCTGATCGGGCTCGACGCCGCGCGCGCGGACCAGCCGTCGCACGAGGTGCTGCGCGGGCCGGCTGGCGCAGGTCCAGATCCGGACGGTGCTGCAGCACGCGTGGGCGGAGTTCGAGCACGACATCCGCTACAAGGGCACGATCCCCGACGAGCACGTCCCCGACTTCGATCGCCGGTTCACCCTCGCGGCCGGGCTGCTCGAGCTCGCCGACCGGGAGTTCTCCACGATCCGCGACCGGCTCCAGCAGGGCATCACGAGCGGCGACGCCGAGGTCGAGGACGACGACCCCCGGATCAGCGCGCGCGAGCTCGCGGCGTTCCTGGCCGGCCAGTACTCCGACGCGGGCTGGTCACGCACCGACCACTACGCCTGGATCTCCGGGCTCCTGCTCGAGCTCGGCATCACGTCGCTGGCCGAGCTCGGTGAGGTGCTCCGGCGGGTCGACGCCGAGGACCTGGTCCGGCGGATGGACTACCGCTACCCGCCCGGCGCCGTCCGTCGTCTCGACGACGCCCTGCTCGCGGCGTACGGCGACGTCTACGTGGAGCTGCGCGGGAACGCGCACCGGGTGCCGGCGCTGCGCGCGCGGCTGGAGAAGCTCACCGGGACCGGCTGAGCCGACTCACGCAGACTCAGGCACTGGCCCGTCGCTCGCGCCCCAGCAGCCGCTCCAGCAGGGCGGGATCGGTCGGCCACGCGGCCAGCAGGGTCTCGCGCGGCACGCTGCGGGCGGCGTACCGGAGCAGGAGCACGACCGCGACCACGTCGTCGAGCGGCCCGATCACCGGCAGGAACTCCGGCAGCAGGTCGATGGGGGAGACCACCCAGAGCACCGCGACCAGGAGCGCGATCTTGGCCCGCCGTGGCACGTCGGGGTGCTTGCGGAGGGTGCGCGCGGTGGTGACGCAGGCGGGGAGGAACTCCGCGACCTGGCGGAGCAGGCCGTTCGGCAGGCGGTGCGCGAGCAGCATCATCAGCAGGCAGCTCAGCGACCCACAGCGCGAGGGCGACGGCACCGACGATGATCCAGGTGGTCATGTCGCCACCACCGCACGTCGGTGCACCCGGGCCTCCCAGGGCGCGAGCTCGACGCCGTCGCTGTCGGCCACGTTGCCGAGCACCAGCTCGCCCGCCACCCACTCGGCGTACGACTCGATCTCGGGGACGACCGGGTCCGCGGAGAAGTTGGCGACCACCAGCAGCTCGGTGTCCCCGAGCCGTCGGGTGAAGGCGTAGACGACCGGATCGTCCTCGAGCAGCATCGTGAGGTCGCCGTGGGCGACCGCCGGCTCGGACTTCCGCAGCTCGATCAGCCGGCGGTAGTGGTGGAACACCGAGTCGGGGTCGGCGACCTCGGCGGCGGCGTTGACCTCGGTGTGGTTGGGGTTCACGGCAAGCCATGGCGTGCCCGTCGTGAAGCCGGCGTGCTCGGTGTCGTCCCACTGCATCGGCGTGCGTGCGTGGTCGCGGCTCATCCTGCGCAGCGCGCTCAGCACGTCGTCGGGGTCGGCGCCGATGGCGAGGGCCTCGCGGTAGTGGTTGACCGACTCGATGTCGCGGTAGTCGTCGATCCCCGCGAACGGTGCGTTCGTCATCCCGAGCTCCTCGCCCTGGTAGACGTACGGCGTCCCGCGCTGCAGGTGGAGCACGGTGCCGAGGAGCTTCGCGGATCGCGTGCGGTGCTCGCCGTCGTCGCCGAAGCGGGACACCACCCGCGGTTGGTCGTGGTTGTTCCAGTAGAGGCTGTTCCAGCCGACGTCCGCGAGCCCGGCCTGCCACCGCCCCAGCGACCGCTTGAGCGCGGGCAGCCGGAACGGCAGCACGTCCCACTTGGTGGGGCCCTGGTCGATCATCACGTGCTCGAACTGGAAGACCATGTCGACCTCGGCCCGGGCCGGGTCGGTGAACAGCCGCGCGTCGTCGAGGGTGACGCCCGGCATCTCGCCGACCGTCAGGAAGGCGCCGTCACGCCCCGCGAACACCTCGCGCCGCATCTCGGCGAGGAACTCGTGGATCCGCGGACCGCTGAAGAAGTACGGCGTCCCGTCGCCGTGCGGGCTGCCCTCCAGCACCACGCCGTCCCGCAGCGGGAGCTCCTTGGAGATGAAGTTGATGACGTCCATCCGGAAGCCGTCGACGCCGCGGTCCAGCCACCAGCGCATCATCGCGTGCACCGCCGCCCGCACCTCGGGGTTCTCCCAGTTCAGGTCGGGCTGCTTGCGGCTGAAGATGTGGAGGTAGTACTCGCCGGACGCCTCGTCGTACTCCCAGGCCGGGCCGGAGAAGAACGAGCCCCAGTTGGTGGGCTCGGCACCGTCGACGGGCGACCGCCACCAGTACCAGTCGCGCTTCGGCGAGTCGACCGACGACCGCGACTCCACGAACCACGGGTGCTCGTCGGACGTGTGGTTGACGACGAGGTCCATGACGACCTTGATCCCCCGCCGGTGGGCCTGCTCGATCAGCTCGTCGAGGTCGGCCAGGCTGCCGAAGAGCGGGTCGACGTCCTGGTAGTCGCTGATGTCGTAGCCGTTGTCGTCCTGGGGTGACGGGTAGATCGGCGAGAGCCAGAGCACGTCGATGCCGAGCAGGGCGAGGTGGTCGAGGCGCGACGTGATCCCCCGCAGGTCGCCGATGCCGTCGCCGTCGGAGTCGGCGAAGCTGCGTGGGTAGACCTGGTAGACCACGGCGCTCGTCCACCACGGGGGATCGCTGCTCATGGCGTCGACCCTAGGTCGCGTCCGCGGTGACGCGTTCGCGCAGTCCGGCTGCCAGACCCGCGACCGTCAGCAGGTCGAGCAGCCCGCCACCGGTCTCGGCCAGCCGGCGGCGGCGTACTCCGGCGAGGCGCAGCCGCAGGTGCACCCGCGTGCCCTGGTTGCTCGCGGCGCTCAGGACGATGGCCCAGCTGATCCGCATCTGCCCGCGCGTCGACCGGTGGACCAGCACGTGTGGCGGCTCGTGGACGACGATCTCGAACGTCGCGTCCCTCCCGCCCCAGTCGTCGATCACGTCGCCCCGCTTCAGGTGTTGGAGCCCGGGGTCGATGCGACGCAGCGCCCGGCGCCCGCGCGGGATCGCCCGCTCCACCCAGCCGGGGAGGTACCACCCGGCCCGTCCCTTGCCGAGCTGGGCGAACCAGGGCCACACCTGCTCGGGCGGGGCCGGGAGGTCGAAGGCGCGGTCCATGACGATCTCGGCGTCCGGCACCAGGTCGTCACCGGGCAGGGTCACCGACCGTTCGCCTGCCCGGGGGGTGACACCGAACGCGTCCACGCCTCGAGGCTATGTGGTGGTTTCGAGACAGGCGCCAGGGCGCCTTCCTCAACCACCGAAGTCTCGGTGGTTGAGGAGGTTGCGCTGCAACCGTCTCGAAACCACCACCGGGGAACATGGGTCAGGATGGTTGCGTGAGACCGACCCGACGGGCTCCACTTCGACCGCGTCGCCCCCACGTACGCGCGGGGGCGACCGGCGTACCCGAGCGTCCTCTACGACCTCCTGGCCGAGCGAGGCCTGCTGGGTCCCGGCGTACGCGCGCTCGAGGTCGGCGCCGGGTCGGGCCTCGCGACCACCGAGCTGCTCGCGCGTGGGTGCCGGGTCGACGCGATCGAGCCCGGACCGCAGCTGGCCGCGATGCTCCGGGAGCTCGACCACCCGGACCTCACCGTGCTGCCGACCTCTCTGGAGGAGGCGGACCTGCCCGCGTCTGCGTACGACGTCGCCGTCGCCGCGACCAGCCTGCACTGGGTGGACCTGGATCGTGGGCTGCCGATCCTGCACGCGGCGCTGCGACCCGGCGGCACCCTCGTCGTGTGGTGGCAGGTCTTCGGCGACCCCGACTGGCACACGCCGTTCCGGGAAGCCGTCGACCGGCTGACCCACCGCGCCGGAATCGGGTCCCGAGACACACCCCGGCCCCTGCAGACCGAGGCCCGGATCGCCGAGCTGGAGGGCGGTGGCTGGTTCCGCGTGACCGAGCACCACGTCCTGCCCTGGCGGATCGACCTCACCCCGGAGCAGGTCGGCGACCTGTTCACGACCTTCCCCACCTGGTCGCCCGAGCTCGTGGCCGACCTGGTGGTCGTCGCGGAGGAGTGCGGGCCGGTCGTCGAGGAGCGGTACCTCACCGTGCTCTACCTCGCCGAGCGCACGGACGGCAGGGCGTCGCCCTAGCGGCTGGTCGCCTTGCGGTACTGCCGGTTGGCCAGCGGGATGAAGACCGCCAGGATCACCACGGTCCAGATCAGCGTGTAGAGCTCGGGGTGCTGGAGCGGCCACTGGGTCGGCTCGGGCCCGTCGATCGGGTTGGTGTTGCCGAACAGCTCGCGCGCCGCCAGGGTCACCGACGAGACCGGGTTCCAGGCGGCAAAGGTCTGCAGCGGCCCGGGCAGGGTCTCGAGCGGGACGAACGTGTTGGCGATGAAGGTGAGCGGGAAGATCACCATGAACGACGCGTTGTTGACCACCTCGGGCGAGGGGACGAGCATCCCGATCCAGGCCATGATCCAGGAGATCGCGTAGGCGAAGACCAGCAGCAGCACGTAGGCCCAGAGGGCCTCGAGCGCACCGTCGCGGATCCGCCAGCCGACCAGCAGCCCGGTCAGGCTCATCACGACCAGCGTGAGCACGTTGTTGACCACGTCGGAGATGGTGCGCCCCGCGAGCACCGCCGACGGCGACATCGGCAGCGACCGGAACCGGTCGATGATGCCCTTCTTGACGTCCTCGGCCAGGCCGTAGCCGGTGATCGTCGCGCCGAAGATCACGGTCTGCACGAAGATGCCCGGGATCAGGAACTCGCGGTAGAGGTCGCCGCCGTTCTCCTCGTCGATCGCGCCGCCGAAGACGTAGGCGAACAGCAGGATGAACATGATCGGCGACAGGGTGGTGAAGACCAGCAGGTCGGGGACCCGCTTGATCTTGATGACGTTGCGCTTGGCGACGACGAACGCGTCGCTGAAGGTGTCGGTGGCGTTCATCGCTGCGCGGCCTCCTGGACCTCGGGCTCGGCCTCGGCGGCGTGGCCGGTGAGGGAGAGGAACACGTCGTCGAGCGTGGGCCGGCGCAGGCCGACGTCGTCGAGCGCGACCCCCTCGGCGTCGAGCCGGCGCAGGGCGTCGGCCAGCACGGCCGCACCGCCCGAGACCGGCACGGTGACGGTGCGCCGCTCCGTCGTCGGCCGTCGGCTCGCCGGCCGCCAGCGGCGCGAGCGCCGACAGCGTGGCCGGCACGTGGGCGGCGTCGGAGACCGTGATCTCGAGCCGCTCGCCACCGACCTGCGACTTCAGCTCGTCGGCGGTGCCCTCGGCGATCACCCGGCCGTGGTCGATCACCACGATGTTGTCGGCGAGCAGGTCGGCCTCCTCGAGGTACTGCGTGGTGAGCAGCAGGGTGGTGCCGCCGGAGACCAGCCCCTGCAGCAGGCTCCACATCTCGGTGCGGCTGCGGGGGTCGAGGCCGGTGGTCGGCTCGTCGAGGAACAGGACCGGCGGCCGGGCCACGAGGGCGCCGGCCAGGTCGAGCCGGCGCTGCATGCCGCCGGAGTAGGTCTTCGACGGCCGGTCGGCGGCGTCCTCGAGCCGGAACTCGCTGAGCAGCTCGCGCGCCCGGTCGGCGCTCTCGCGGCGGCCGAGGTGGTAGAGCCGGCCGATCATCTCGAGGTTCTCGAAACCGGTGAGGTACTCGTCGACCGCGGCGTACTGCCCGGAGACGCCGAGGCTGCGGCGTACGTCGCGGGGCTGCGCTGGCGACGTCGAAGCCGGCCACCTCGGCCCGGCCCGCGTCGGCCAGGATGAGCGTGGTCAGGATCTTCACGGCGGTGGTCTTGCCGGCGCCGTTGGGCCCGAGCAGCGCCAGCACGCTGCCCTCGGGGACGCGCAGGTCGATGCCGTCGAGGGCGGTGACCTCCTTGTAGCGCTTGACCAGGCCCTCGGCCAGGATCGCGTCGGTCATGGGTGCTCCTTCCGAACGTCCCCGATCATGCCTCGCACCACCGACAGTCCTCCTCCGGTTTTCTGCGCACCGTCTTCGTCACTGGTCCTCGAGCACCGACAAGATGTTGCCGGCCGGGTCGCGGAACCAGGCGATCGTCGGCCCCTGGCCCCGCGCGATCCCCTTGTCGTCCTGGTCGAACCCGTCGTACCGCTCGAACTCGACGCCCTTGGCGGCGAGCGCATCGACCGCCGCCTCGACGTCGGCCACGGGGAAGTTCAGGATCGTGAACGAGGCCGGCTCGTGGGCTTCGCCCTTGGCATAGGCCAGCACCCGTCCGCCTCCGGACAGGTCGAGCTGGAGCAGGCCCATGCTCTCGTCGAGCACGGTGACGCCGAGACCGAGGGTGTCGGCGTAGAACGCGCGGGCCTTCTCGACGTCGTCGACCGAGAAGCCGCTGAATGCCTGGGACTCCTGGAACATCGCCGTCACGCTCCCCTGCTGGCCATCTGCTGCCGGTGCTCGTCGCTGAGCTGGATCACCTGGACGTAGTTGCCGTCGGGGTCGATCGCGGTCGCGAACAGGCTGCCGTCGCGGTCCTCGAGCGGCGCCAGCCAGGGGGTGGCGAGGTCGTCGATGCGGGCCGCGACCGCGCGGGCGTCGTCGACCTCGAAGTTCAGGACCACCCGGCCGGGCTCGGCGGTCTGCGCGGCGACGTCGTCGCGGGAGTCGAGGAAGAGGTGGAACCCGCCGTAGCCGAGGATGCGGTACTGGTCCTGCTTGTCGTCGGTCTGCGGCGGCAGGGCGGTGGTGTACCAGTCGTGGAGGCGCTGCGGGTCGGTGCTCGAGAGCATCAGGCTGGTCAGGGTCGGGGTGGACACGGGGGTCTCCCATCGGTCTGCGGGCGCATGGATCTCACGCGTCGCACCCATGGAGACCCGACGGAGCCCCGGAACTCATCGATCCGGCTTCGCCTTCTGCGGGTACGGCGTCTCGCCGCGGGCGAGCATCGCCACGAACTCCGTGATCTTGCGGGCCCGTGTCTCCTCGCGCTTGACGGCGCGGAGCCGGTGCACCAGCGCGAACCGGTTGCTGGAGGTGAGCACCTCGAACATCGCCTGCGCATCGGGGTCTGCGGCGATCGCGGCGGCGAGGTCGTCGGGCACCTCGGTGGTGGCGGGTCCGGCGTACGCCGCGTCCCAGCGGCCGTCGGCCTTGGCCGCGTCGACCGCCGCCCACCCGGCCGGCTGCATGCGTCCCTCGCCGTCGAGCCGCTCGACGTGCCCGACGTTGATCGCCGACCACATGCTGCGTGGGCCCGCGCGGGGTCATCCGCTGCCAGTAGCTGCCCTCGTCGCGGCTGCGCGCCTGCCCGTCGATCCAGCCGAAGCAGAGCGCCTCGTCGAGCGCGTGGGCCCGGGTCAGGTCGGTGACGTCGCCGCCCTTCTTGCCGACCGCGAGCCAGACGCCGGGCGAGCCGTCGTGGTGGGTCGCCAACCAGGCGTGCCACTCGTCGCCGTCGCGCACGACGAGCTCCTCGAGCTCCTTCTTCACGGCCACGTCGCCAACGTACGGCGCGGCACCGACAGGGTGGTCAGCGGCGGCCGGTCTTGACGTCCACCCACACCAGCCGGTGGTCGCTGGACGGGAACGGGAAGACGCCGGTCAGCCGGAACAGCGGGTCCGCCTGCACCGGCCAGAACACGGCCGAGTCCTTGATCCGGATGTCCTTGCTCGGGAGCACGTAGTCGGCGCGCAGGTTGCCCGGCGGCTCGCTGAAGTCGGCGGTGTCGTACTTCGACGGGCTCTCGTGGGTCTCGTTGCCGGGCTGCAGCTCGGAGGCCTCGACCGCGCCCGCGCTGGTCGGCGGGTGCTTCGCGTTGACCTTCGGGTTCTCGAGCAGCTGCTGGATGGCGCCGGGCACCGAGTCGCCGTCGAGCGGGTCGGAGTTCTGGTCGCCGGCGATCACGAACTGCTCGCCGTGACGCAGCCCGCCGTACCGGCCCGCGTCGTCGTAGATGTACGCCGCCCGCTTGCCGCCGCGCACGTAGTCGGCCCAGAACCGGATCTCGTCGAAGTTGCGGGTGCCGTTGCGGTCCTCGGCGCCGTCGAAGACCGGCGGGGTGGGGTGCGAGACCAGGAAGTGCACGGTCTCGCGGCCGATCCGGATCGGCAGGTCCCAGTGGGACTTGCTGGACAGGCGGAAGACGTCGAGCTCCTCGGGCGAGTACCAGTCGGCCGGCGCGGGCGTGGCGGGGTCGTCGGGCAGCATCGCGCCCGGCATGTCCTTCCAGAGGAAGTGCTGGAAGATCCGGGCCTTGCGGGTGTCGATGGGGTACTTCGAGAACACCGCCAGCCCGAACTGGCCCGGGTAGGCGCCGAAGCCGAACGCGTCGTCGCCGCCGCCGATCGTGCCGTTGTTGTTGAGGTCGAAGCCGCTGGGGATGCCGGTGTTGGACTCCGCCACGTAGTAGTAGGGGTAGTCGACCGGTCGGGCGCCGTTCTGCGAGACCTCGAGGTAGTTGTCGCGGAACAGCTCCGCCGCCTCGCCACCGGCGACGTAGTCGAACTCGTTGACCAGGAGCACGTCGGGCCGGCTGCGCTGGATGATCTCGGCCACCGTCTTCGCCTGCGCGTTGTCCGGCGTCGACAGGTCGGTCACCAGCTGGCCTGCTGCCGCCCGGTTGAGCGAGGCGTTGAAGGTCGCGAACCGGACCTCCTTGGCGTGCGTGGCCGTGGCCATGGCCGCGGTCGTGGCCAGGGGTGCGTGGGAGCGGCCAGCGTGGCGGCGGCGAGAGCGATGGTGGCGGCGACGGCCGCAGTCCTCCGAGGTGACATGCGCGTCAACCTACGCCGGATCGCGTGCCGATGGGTGAACGGCAGGTGTAGGACTGGTGCATGCCCCGCTGGTCGATTCTCGTGCTGCTGGCGCTCCTGGTGGGCTGCTCCGGGGACGGCGGTGACGACGCGGCTCCCGACGACTCCCCGTCCGCCGAGGTGAGCCTCGACCCGGAGCTGCGCGACGAGCTGGTGGCGATGCTGGCCGAGGACCAGGAGGAGCGGACCGGCGGCGGCACGATCGAGGACGAGCCCCGCACCGCGCGGTTGAAGGAGATCATCGAGGAGCACGGCTGGCCGGGGTACGACCTCGTCGGCGAGGAGGGCGAGGATGCCGCCTGGGCGCTCGCCCAGCACGCCGACCTCGACCCGGAGTTCCAGCAGCAGGCGCTCGAGCTGCTGCGCGACGCGGTCGCCGAGGGTCAGGCGTCGCCGGGCAACCTCGCCTACCTCGAGGACCGGGTCGCCGTCGCCCAGGGCCGGCCGCAGGTCTACGGCACGCAGATGGGGTGCGGGAAGAACGGCCCGGCGCCGGCCACGCCGATCGAGGACCCGGCGCAGCTCGACCAGCGTCGCGAGGAGGCGGGCCTCCCGCCCCACGAGGAGTACGTCGCGGAGATGGCCGAGGTCTGCGCGATGCCCTGACGGGCCCTCGGCCGGTCGTCATGGCCAAGGCCTCGGCGTATCGTGTTTCACGGCACTGAGGCTGTTCTCGCGGTGCCGTGCGGAGGACCGATGGTCACGAGCCCGCGCGAGGACCGGGACGTGTTCCGGCTCGCGCCGAGCATGGACGAGGCCGTGCTGCAGACGGTGGCGGCACGGCTGGAGTTCCGGGCGACCGACCCGGGCTACGTCGCTCTCTCACAGGGCTACTTCGAGCGCCTGCCCTTGGCGCCTCCGTGCCGGGTCCTCGCTCTGGGCTGCGGCACCGGCGTCGAGGTCCGTGCCCTGAGGCGGAGGGTCGCCCCCGAGGTGTCGCTCGTGGGGATCGACCACAGCGGCGCCCTGGTCGAGCGCGCCCGCCAGGAGACCGCGGACGAGGGGTTGTCGGAGAACGTCGAGTACCTCACCGGGGACGCACACGACCTGCCCTACGCCGGCGGGGAGTTCGACGTGGTGACCCTGCATACGCTCATCAGCCACGTGGAGGATCCGCTCGGGGTGCTCACCGAGGCGCGTCGCGTGCTCCGCCCGGGAGGAACCCTCGCCGTCTTCGACGGCGACTATGCCTCGTTGACCTTCGCACATCCGGATCCAGTGCTCGCTGTCACGGTGGAGGAGAAGCTCAAGCAGGTGATGGTCGCGAATCCGCGGGTGATGCGGGACCTTCCGCGGCTTCTCCAGGAGGCCGAGCTCGACCTCGTCGTCGCGGACGGGGCCGTGTACGCCGACATCGGCGTCGGCAGCTTCTGGGTGAATGCCGCAGAGGCGTACGCGGCGGTGCTGGGGCGCTCGGGTCTCCTGCCCGTGGAGGTCGTGGAGGGTTGGAGCGCCGCACAGGCGGACGCCAACGCACGCAAGGCCTTCTTCGGGGCCTCGGTCTACTACACCTATCTGGCTCGTCGGTCGCCCGAGTAGGGAGACATTCACTCAGACGTCGGCGCCCTCGCCGAAGCGGCCCCGGTGGTCGTGGGGGATGAGCGGCTTCTCGCCGCGCGCCTTGATCTCCTGCACCGCCCAGGTGTTGCCGTCGGGGTCGGCGAAGCCGAAGAACGTCCCGCCGTCGCCGGGTGCGATCACCTGGACCGGCTCGCACTCGACGCCACGACCGACGAGCTCGGCGCGGGCGGCCTCGGCGTCGGCGACCACGAGCTGGAGGCTCTTCAACGACCCCGGCTCCATCGCCTTGTGGGGCGGCAGGTCACCGAACACGATCGAGCAGCCGGAGCCGGTCGGCGTGAGCTGGGTGACGTGCATGAACTCGTTCTGGGTGTCGTGGTCGAGGTGGAAGCCCACCTGGTCGCGGTAGAACTCGATCGACTTGGCGATGTCGGAGACGGGGAGGATGACGACCTCGAGGGTCCAGTCCATGGGTCAGCCCACCTTCGTCGAGGAGAGCAGTGCCTCGAGCTTGTCGTAGCCGGACGACATCCCGGACTCCATGCCGCTGGAGACCATGCCGTCGCGCGCCTCGAGGGTCGGGTAGACGGCGTGCCCCTCGAGCCGGGTGCGTCCGTCGCCGAGGTCGACGAACGTCATCGACTCGATGGAGACGACGTCGGGCAGGCCCTCGAACTCGAAGGTCTGGATCGCGAACTCGTTCTCGCGCACGGTGTGGAACATGCCGTGGAAGGCGTACTCGCCGTTGCCGTCGCGGTGGACGTAGCGCCACCGGCCGCCGCTGACGAACTCATGGGCGTCGAGCTCCATGTCGAAGCCGTCGCCGGTCATCCACTGCCGGAACAGGTCGGGGTCACGATGCGCCTCGAACACCGCCGTGACGGGGGCGTCGAACTCGCGGGTGAAGTCGATGAAGGGGAGGCCCTCGGGGGCCGTGACGGTGAGTGCGTTGGTCATGACTGCTTCTTCTCCTTGGCTTTCTCCAGGACGGCGTCCAGCCGCCGGAACTGTTGTTCGTGGACGAGTCGGTAGCCGTCGATCCAGGCCGTGAGCTCCTCGAGGGCGGCCGGCGCCAGGTGGACCGGACGCTTCTGGCCGTCCCGGGTGCGGGTGACCAGGCCGGCCTGCTCGAGCGACGCGATGTGCTTCGACACCGCCTGCAGGGTGATGTCGAACGGCTCGGCCAGCTCGTTGACCGTGGCCGGGCCACGGCTGAGCCGGGCGATGATCCCGCGACGTACCGGATCGGCCAGGGCCGCGAAGGCACGGTCCAACCTCACCTCGTCCGCCTCGGTCCCCCGCATATTCAACTCCTACCTTGATCAACGAATACGTTGAATATAGGGAATGGTCCGCGATCCGTCAACCCCCCGCCGACCGGTAGCGTCTGCCCTCGTGGCTGCAGCTCTTCGAGGCCTGTTGGCCGACACCCGGCCACTCGCCAACCCGCACTTCCGCCGACTCTGGCTGGCGAACATCGTCACCGTCATCGGCGCGCAGCTCACCGTCGTGGCGGTCCCCGCTCAGATCTACGCCGACACCGGCTCCTCGGCGTACGTCGGCCTCACCGGTGTGTTCGGGCTGGTCCCGCTGGTGGTCTTCGGCCTGTGGGGCGGCGCGCTGGCCGACGCCATGGACCGGCGGACCCTGCTCGTGGTCACCACCATCGGCCTGATCGTCACCAGCGGCCTGTTCTGGGCGCAGGCCGCGGTCGGCAACACCAACGTGTGGCTGCTGCTGGGGCTGTTCTCGGTGCAGCAGGCGTTCTTCGCCATCAACCAGCCGACCCGGAGCGCGGTGCTGCCGAAGCTGCTTCCGCCCGAGCTGCTGCCGGCCGGGAACTCGCTCAACATCACGGTCTTCCAGGGCGGCGCGATCGCCGGCCCGCTGGTCGCGGGGGCGCTGATCCCCGTCTTCGGCTTCTCGTGGCTGTACGCCATCGACACCGTCACCCTGGTCGCGACGCTGGTCGCGGTGGTGCGGCTGCCGAGGCTGCCGGTCGAGGGCATCCGCAAGGTGCCGGGGTTGCGCTCGGTGATCGACGGCTTCCGCTACCTCCGCGGTCATCCGGTGCTGATGATGTCGTTCCTGGTCGACATCATCGCGATGGTCTTCGGCATGCCGCGCGCCCTGTTCCCGGAGATGGCGCACACCAGCTTCGGCGGACCCGAGGAGGGCGGCCTCGCGTTCGCGCTGCTGTTCGCCGCCATCCCGGCCGGCGCGGTCCTCGGCGGGATCTTCTCGGGCTGGGTCTCGCGGGTCGAGCGTCAGGGTCGCGCGGTGATCTGGGCGGTCATCGTGTGGGGGCTGGCGATCACGCTGTTCGGCGTCGCCGCCGGCCTGGCAGGCGGGTCGGCGGGCGTCATGCTCGGGGTGGCGGTGGCGATGCTGGTCATCGGTGGGGCGGCCGACATGGTGTCCTCGGCGTTCCGCAACAGCATGCTGATGACGGCGGCCAGCGACGAGGTCCGTGGCCGACTGCAGGGCATCTTCATCGTGGTGGTCGCGGGCGGGCCCCGCGTCGCCGACGTCGCGCACGGCTCGGCCGCTGCTCTGGTCGGCACGTCGGCCGCGGCCGCGGGTGGTGGGGTGCTCGTCGTGATCGGCACGGTCATCGCGGCGCTCGCGGTACCCGCGTTCGTGCGGTACCGGCTGCCGCGATCTCCAGTCAGGTAATACCTGACCGGTCACCCGTTCGGGTGAGGCGTTCGACTGCCGACGCGAGAACGCTGGGTTCGGGAGACGGTTCACCGCGCACGACCTTCAACCCTCGGGGGTGCCGGATGGCCCTGACTGTCGACCCACGTCCCGCGGCAGCCGCGGCCGCCCTGTTGCTCCTGGTCTCCCTCGCCGCACCTCTACCGGCCGGCGCCGCGGCGTGGACGGCGGTGGACACCGTGGCCGGCTCGAACCTCGGGGGGTCCATCGAGACGTGGGAGGCGACGGCCGTCGACTACGACGGCGACGGTGACCAGGACGTGTGGGTCGGCTATCACGACCAGGGCGGCAAGCTGTGGCGCAACAACGGCAGCGGCGGCTACGCCCTGGCCTACACCTGGCCTCGCCGGAACGCGGAGGACCGGGTGCCCGACCGGCACGACTGCGACTGGGCCGACGTGGACCGCAACGGGCTCCCGGACGCCTACTGCGCAGCGGGGCGCGGCGGGAACAACCTGGTGAAGACGGGCCAGGACAACGAGCTGTGGCTGCAGGGCCCGGTCGGCCAGTTCACCGACGTCGGCACGGCGTGGGGGATCGGCGACGTGTGCGGACGCAGCCACTACGTCGCGTTCCTGGACGCGGACGGCGACGTCTGGCCGGACCTGTTCGTGGGGAACGCGAGTCCACGTGCCGTCGCCGACCCGTGCGACAACCCCGCGAACGGCCTCCCGGACGAGGAGATGAAGCTCTACCTCGATCAGTCCGGCACCGGTTTCCGCCAGGTCCGCAACTGGGGCATCACCGGCTTCGGCGGGGTCCGCTTCGCCGAGGTCGTCGACTTCAACCGCGACAGCTGGGACGACCTCCTCGTCAGCTTCAGTGGTGGCCCCCTCCTCTACCGGAACAACGCCGGAACCGGGTTCACCAACGTGTCGTCGGCGAACGGACTGACCGGAAACCCCAGCGACGCGGTGTTCGGCGACCTCGACCGCGACGGTGACCAGGACCTGGTCACCTCGGCCGGGAGCCGGGTGGACTACCGGCTCTACAACGGCACCCGGTTCCTGGCGCCGGTCCGTGCGTACGCCGTCCCGCAGGGTGGTCAGGGCCGGGCGGTGTCGGTGGGCGACGCGGACGACGACGGCGACCTCGACATCTACGCGCTGGTCTCCAACATCAACGCGGGGACGAACCCCCGTGACGTGGTGCTGCGGAACACCAGCCTGCAGTTCGCCGCGACCCAGGTCCCGGCCGCCACCGGCATCGGCGACGCCGTCACCGCACTCGACGGCAACGGTGACGGGCGGACCGAGTTCCTGGTCCTCAACGGCGTCGAGGTCAGCGGACCGATCCAGCGCATCGAGCTGCGCTTCCAGTGAGGAGGAACCCGATGAGGACCCCGTTGAGGACCCCGTTGCACATCCGCCGGCGCCGGGCCACTGCCGTGGTCGCGGCGATGATCGCGGGCCTGCTGATGCCGCTCGGGCAGCAGGCGGCCGGCACCGGTTCGGCCGCCGCTGCGGCGGCGGCCCCGGCCGCTGCTGCCGCCGCGCCGAACGTCTTCATCTACCACCTCGACGACCTGCGGGACGCATTGCCCGGCGGCGTCGACCCGCTGCAGTTCATGCCGAAGACCCGCGGCTGGATGCTGGGCGTGAACCAGGGACGTCGGTACACCCAGTCGTTCGTCAACGACCCCTCCTGCTGCCCGTCGCGAGCCTCGATGATGACCGGCCGCTACCCGCACAACAACGGCGTGGTCGACCAACAGGACGGTGCGCTGTTCCCGTCGCAGTACTCCCTGGCCTGCTACCTCGACCGCGCCGGCTACGCGACGTACATCGCCGGCAAGTTCCTCACCACCTGGCCGAAGGCGCAGCGGCCGCCGTGCTTCGACCACTCGTCGGTGATCTGGGGCGGCTACAGCAACGTCGCCGCCCGCGTGGACGGCGTGGCACGGACCGCCTCGGGCTACTCGACGACCTGGCTCGGCAACCGAGGACGCGAGTACCTCACCCAGGCGTTGTCGGGCACCGCGCCGTTCCTGCTCTACGAGACCCCGCAGGCACCGCACTGGGTCAACGTGACAGTGAACGGCACGACGACCCAGCGCGCGGTCCCGGACGCGAAGTACGCGAACGCGCCGGTCGGCACCTGCTCCGGGGTGCCCGAGCCCGACCGCAGCGACAAGCCGGCCTACGTCCGTCGTCAGAACTACACGACCGCGCAGGCACAGGGCATGTGCGCCAGCCAGCTGCGGGCGATCATGACCGCGGACGACGAGTTCGCCGCCACGATGCAGCTGCTCTCCGACCGCGGCGTCCTGGCGAACACGCTCGTGATCCTCTCCTCCGACAACGGCTACCTCTGGGGCGAACACGGCCGCTGGGAGAAGTTCACGCCGTACGAACCGTCGATCCGGACGCCGCTCCTCGCGCGCTGGCCCGGCCACATCACCCAAGGCACCGACACCTCGCGCCTGGTCACGCTCGTCGACATCCTGCCCACCGTGCTGCAGGCCGCCGGAATCAGCCCCCCGGCCGGTGCTCCCGCGCTGGACGGTGAGTCGCTCCTGGGCGCATCGGGGCGGACAACGGTCTACGCCGAGTACGACGTCGACGAGGTGGCGAACCCCAACATCCCGTCGTGGCGGATGATCCGGACCCGGACGGTGAAGTACGTCCACACCTACGACGCCTCAGGGGCGATCATCGCCCGGGAGTACTACAACCTGACCAACGACCCCAACGAGCTCACCAACCTGCTCGGTGACACCACCAGCGGCAACGACCCGCCCCCCTCGACCCTGACCAGCCTGGCCACGCAGCTCAACGCGTTCGCCACCTGCACCGGCGCCGGCTGCGTCCGCTGACCGTCAGTCGAGCCGCGCGTACGCCGTCGCCACGGCGGCGCCGAACCGCGCGTTGTTGCGCACCAGGGCGATGTTGGCCGCGAGGCTCTCGCCGCCGGTGATCTCGACGATCCTGCCCAGGAGGTACGGCGTCGCGTCCTTGCCGTGGATCCCGCGCGCGTCCATGTCGGCGAGCGCCTGGTCGATGATCCCGCCGATCTGCGCGGCCGGGATCTCGTCGGCCTCGGGGATCGGGTTGGCGACCACGAGCCCGCCGGCGAGGCCGAGGTCCCACTTGTGCCGCATCACGGCGGCGACCTCCTCGGCCGTGTCGACGCGCATCGGCGACGCGTGCCCGCTCGACCGGGAGTAGAACGACGGGAACTCGTCGGCGCCGACCGTCAGCACCGGGACGCCCAGCGTCTCGAGGGTCTCGAGGGTCAGCCCGATGTCGAGGATGCTCTTGACGCCCGCCGAGACGACGGCGACGTCGGTGGTGGAGAGCTCGGTCAGGTCGGCGCTGACGTCGAACGACTGCTGTGCGCCCCGGTGGACCCCACCCAGGCCGCCCGTGACGAAGACCCGGATCCCGGCCAGCGCCGCGAGTCGCATGGTCGAGGCGACGGTGGTCGCGCCGTGTGCACCGCGCGCCATGACGTAGGGCAGGTCGCGCAGGCTGACCTTGGTCACGTCGGGGTGGCTGCCCAGCAGCTCGAGGCCGTCGGCGTCGAGGCCGATCCGCGGACGCCCGTCGAGGACGGCGATGGTCGCGGGCACCGCGCCGAGGTCGCGGATGATGCCCTCGACCTCGCGGGCCATGGCGACGTTCTGCGGGTATGGCATGCCGTGGCTGATGATCGTGCTCTCGAGCGCCACGACCGGGGCGCCGTCGCGCAGCGCTGTGGCCACCTCGTCGGTGAGCGTCAGGGCTGGGTGGGGGTTCATGCTGTCGTCTCCTCGAGCAGCGTCGACGTCAGGTCGGTTCGCACTGTCTCCGGCACGGCCACCGTCAGCGCCGCCGCCGCGTGGCCGAGCCGCGCGGCTGCGGGCGGGGCGTGGCCCGCGATCAGGCCGTGGCAGAAGGCAGCCAGCATGGCGTCCCCGGCCCCGGTGACGTCGGCGACCGGGCCGGGCACGGTTTCCAGCCGGGTGGCCTCGCCGTCGGTCGAGAGGATCGACCCGGCCGGACCGAGCCGCACCCAGACGTGGGTCACGCCGCGTGAGTGCAGGACGGCAGCCGCGTCCGGGATGTCGGCGTCCGCGGTGACGGTGCGGCCCGTCAGGGCGCCGAGCTCCGCGAGGTTCGGCGTGACGGCGAGCAGGGGGTGGCCGTCGGTGAGCAGTGCGGCGAGACGGGCCGCCTTGGGGACGCTGACGGGGTCGAGGACGACGGGGGTGTCGGTGGCCCGCGCGAGCTCGAGCGCGGCAGCGAGGGTGGGCGGGGCGAGGTTGCCGTCGAGCACCAGCAGCTCGGCGGCGGCCACCAGCGGCTCCACCCGGCGTACGTCGTCGGGCAGCAGCGCGTCCGTGCCGACCATGTCCGCGACCGCCACGACCAGCTCGCCGTCGGCGTCGAGGACGGCGAGGTAGCTGCCGGTGGCCTCGTCGGTGCGGACGACGTGCGACACGTCCACGCCGGCCGCCGCGGTGTCGGCGAGCAGCCGCTCGCCCTCGTCGTCGCGGCCGACGGCGGCCACCAGGCTCACCGGCGTACCGAGCCGGGCGAGGTTCTCGGCGACGTTGCGGCCGACCCCGCCCGCCGAGCGGGAGATGGTGCCGGGGTTGCTGGTGGCCGGCACCGCCCGCTCGAGGCTGCGCGCCCGGACGTCGACGTTGGCGCCCCCGATGACGACCGCACCCGAACGCGAGGACGGCGAGAGCGGCATGGGGCACAGGTTACGGAGGGACCGCCCATTTCCCTGGTTGACCAGGGAAATGGGCACTTGGCTCGGGAAGTTTCCCCGGCCCAGTGCGCAATTCACTGGCTAACCAGGGAATTGGGCAGACAGGGTAGAACCTTCCTCGGGACAGAATTGTCGGCGGCGGGTGTCGTACCCGGCCGCACCCGTTCGTGGAGGAGTTGAAGGGGCCCGACGGGGGCGCCCTCGGAGCAGGAGGAAGACGATGACCCAGTACATGCTCTCCGTGCACGACGACGCCAACGACCCGGTCCTCGAGGGCGAGGCGCTGCAGAAGGTGTTCGCCGCCGTCGACGTGTTCAACGACAAGCTCCAGAAGGACGGGGTCTGGGTGTTCGCCGGCGGGCTCCAGCCCGCCGAGTCGGCCACGGTCGTCGACGGACGCGGTTCAGAAGTGCTCATGGTCGACGGCCCGTTCCTGGAGACGAAGGAACATCTCGGCGGGTACTGGATCATCGAGGTCCCCGACCTCGACGCCGCGCTCAAGTACGCCGCCGAGGGCTCGAAGGCCTGCGCCGGCAAGGTCGAGGTCCGCCCCTTCCAGGACGAGCCCGCGTGATCGTCGGTCGCTCTCGTCCCGACGACTCGTGACCGACGCCGGCCTCCGACACGGAGCAGCGGATCGCACGGATCTACCGCGCGGAGTACGGCCGGGTGGTCGCCTCGCTGGTCCGCCGCTTCGGCGACATCGACATCGCCGAGGAGGCGGCCGGTGAGGCGCTCCTGCTGGCCGTGGAGAAGTGGCCGGTCGACGGCGTACCGCCGAACCCCGGAGGCTGGCTCACCACCACCGCCGGCAACAAGGCGATCGACCGGATCCGCCGCGAGTCGCACCGGGACAGCAAGCACCGACAGGCCGCCATGATCGCGGACCCCGACCCCCACGAGCCGACCGGACCGGTCGTCGACGACCGGCTGCGGCTGATCTTCACGTGCTGTCACCCCGCCCTCGCACCCGAGGCGCGCGTGGCGCTCACGCTCCGCCTGCTCGGTGGCCTGACCGTGGCCGAGATCGCGGAGGCGTTCTTCGTCCCCGAGACGACGATGGCCCAGCGGCTGACCCGCGCCAAGCGCAAGATCAAGGACGCCAACATCCCCTACCGCGTCCCCGAGCAGGCCGACCTCGCGACCCGCCTGTCGGCCGTCCTGGCGGTCGTCTACCTGGTCTTCAACGAGGGCTACCTCTCGACCTCCGGCGAGGAGTCGGTGCGCGCCGACCTCACCGCCGAGGCGATCCGGCTCGGGCCGGGTGATGCGCGAGCTGATGCCGGACACCCCCGAGGTGGCGGGGCTGCTGGCGCTGATGCTGCTCATCGAGGCGCGGAGCAGCGTCCGGGTCGCCGGGGGCGAGCTGGTGACGTTGCGCGACCAGGACCGGGGCGGCTGGGACCGCGAGCTGATCGCCGAGGGCCACGCGCTGGTGCGCGAGTGCCTGGCTCGCAACGAGCCCGGGCACTACCAGCTGCTGGCCGCGATCAACGCCGTCCACACCGACGCCCCCACCGTCGAGGCCACCGACTGGGCGCAGATCGCCGCGCTCTACAACCAGCTGTACGCCGTGTCCCCGACGCCCGTGGTGGCGCTCAACCGCGCGGTCGCCGTCGCCGAGCTCGACGGCCCGGAGGTGGCCCTGGCCGAGGTGGACCGGCTGGACCTCAGCTCCTACCACGCGTGGCACGCGACCCGCGCCGACCTGCTGCGCCGGCTCGGTCGCAGCAGCGAGGCCCGGGCGGCGTACGACGCGGCGATCGCGGCGACCGCCAACGAGGCCGAGCGCGCCTACCTCGCCCGGAGGCGTGGCACGCTGGCGCCGTGATCGGCCAGTAGAACCGTGATCGACCGCCTCCCGCGGGCCAGCTGGCGGCTGGTCGTCGCCACGTCCGCCCTGGCCGGGTTCGCGCTGGGCTCGGCCGCGCTGGACGCGCCGTTCCAGGAGCTCGGCACCCTCGCCTGCCTGGCCACCGGTCTGCTCTACCTGACGCTCGCCGTCGTCGGCATCGCCGACCCACGACTCGGCCTGGCCGTGGCCGCGCGGCGCGCTGGCCACGGTGCTGCTGCTGGTCGGCGCCGCCCATGTCCTCTTCACCGACGGCGGCGCGGACCAGGGTTGGCCGTTGCTCCAGCACGTCGTCACCCCCGTGCTCGTCCTCGCCGACATCGCTTGGCAGCCCGGCACGCCGGGGCGCTGGTGGTGGCCGCTCACCTGGGCCCTGCTCCCGGCGGCGTACTTCGGCTACCACCGCGCCGCGGAGCTCGCGGTGTACGACGCGCTCGACCCGTTTGCCGCTGACTACGGCCGCACCCTGGCCGGGTTGCTCATCGGCGTCCTCGTCAGCGCATTTCTCGTGTACTCCCTTGAACGCCTCCGACAGTCGGCGTACGATCGCGATATATCGTGACCGGTCGCTGACAGTCGGCCGTCACGGCCAGACTTCAGGAGGACAGATGCACGACAAGGGATTCAACCGACAGTGGGCTCGTCACTTCGACGAGCAGTGGGGCCAGCACCGCGGCGGCTGGGCCGGCTCGTGGGGCGACGCCCCGTGGGGACGCCCGGGCCCGGGCCGCCAGGGACCGCCGCCGTGGGTGGCCGGGCTCTTCGGCCTCGCCCAGACCGGGCAGCAGCCGCAGCGCGGCCCGCGGGTACGCCGTGGCGACGTCCGCGCCGCGATCCTCGACATGCTCAGCACCGAGCCGATGAACGGCTACCAGATCATCGGCCAGATCGCCGAGCGCACGGGCGGGGCGTGGAAGCCCAGCCCGGGCTCGGTCTACCCGACCATCTCCCAGCTCGAGGACGAGGGCCTGATCGAGGCCGACGACACCCACGGCCGCCGCACGATGCGGCTGACCGACGAGGGCCGCGCGTACGTCGAGGCCAACACCGGCGAGCTGGCAGCGGTCTGGGCGCCGTTCGAGGAGCCCCAGCGCGAGAGCGAAGGCAGGCTCGGCCGACTTCTCGACCCTCAAGCCCGAGATCGGCCAGGTGATGAACGCCGTCTGGCAGATCATCTCCACCGGCACCGACCAGCAGAAGCGCGAGGCGATCGAGGTGCTGATCGAGACCCGGCGCAAGCTCTACGGCCTGCTCGCCGAGGGAGACGCGGAATGAACGCCTACCCGAACTGGGACGAGAACCTCCGGATCGGGGACGCCGAGCGGGAGCAGGCGACGGCCGCCCTGGGCGAGCACTACGCCCAGGGCCGGCTGACCACCGAGGAGCACTCCGAGCGACTGGACCGGATCTGGGCGGCGAAGACCCGTTCGGAGCTGGCCCCGGTCTTCACCGACCTTCCGGGACCGGCCTCGCCGCGTCCCGCGCGCCCCACGCCGCCGCGCGCAGCGTTTCCCACCGCGTTCCCCGCCGCGCGGCGCCGGCGCAGGTTCCCGCTGCCGCTGGTGATCCTGTTCGGGATCCTGGTCGCGGTCACCGTGCTCACGAACCTGCCCCTGATCCTGATCGGGCTGGGCGTGTGGTTCCTGATCAGCCGTTGCTCCGGCGGAGGGTCGCGCTCGCAGCGCTACCACCAGCAGCAGTACCGGCAGGCGAGGTACTAGAGCAGCTCGTCCAGCCACGCGAAGCAGGCCGCCGACTGCGCCCGCAGCCCGCCACCGCTCTCGGCTCCCGGCACCAGCGCGGCCACGCGAGCGGCCACGTCGGCCGGAAGGTCCTCGCCGAGGTAGCGCAGGCCGTAGTCGTGCCGCCACGGGCAGTGCTCGACCCGCACCATCCGCACCACCGGACCGAGCGCGAAGCGCAGGTAGAGGTCCACCGCCTCGGCGTCGTGGCCCCGCGCCAGCGCGCGGTTGACCAGCCACTCGCCGGTGCCCCGTCGCTGGCGCACCTGCTCGACGGCGGCGTCGATGGCCTGCTGCGTCTGCGCCGCGTCGTCGTGCCGCAGCTCGATCAGCCCGTCGGGGTCGTGCACCACGATCGGCGTCCCGTGCCGGCGTACGTCGATCCGGGTGTGCTCGGCCGACAGGGACGACAGGTGCAGGTCGATGATCCGGGTCGGCTCCTCGAGCCGGCCCGGCCGGTGCTGGAGGTTGACGAAGCACTGCCGCCCGTCGGGCCACACCTCCGTCGGCAGCTCCCACACGTGGTCGACGTCGAAGTCGTCGTGGATGCGCCCCAGCAGCCGTTCGTACGTCGCGTCGTGGGTGCCGGTCGTGCACAGCAGGTCGACGTCGAGGTCGGACCACTCGTCCCAGCCGCCGGTCGCGGCCGACCCGCCCACCCAGATCACGAGCACGTCGGGGTCGTCCTCGCCCTGCGTGCGCAGCCAGGCCAGCCAGTCGTCGTAACGGGACAGGTCGGTCACCGAGTCGGGCATGGCGGCAGCATCGCACCAGGGGCACGTGTGTAGGCAACGTACAAATGTGGGTACGGTCCTCGGTGGTCGCCTAACTCGGAGGTGTTCCATGACCGACACCCGTCCCCCGAAGAGCACCGCGCCGTCGCGCGGAACGTGGATCGGAATCTGCGTACTGCTCGCTCCCGCGGTGATCCTCCCGCTGCTGGTACCGCTCTACGCGAAGGAGGACCCGACCCTGTTCGGGTTCCCGTTCTACTACTGGTTCCAGCTCGCGATGATCCCCGTTGCGGTGGTGCTCACCGTCATCGCGTACTACCTCGCCAAGGGCGCCGACCGGCGTGACCGCCTGGCTCGCAACCAGGAGGCCGGCCGATGAGCGACGTCAGCACTGTTGCGTTCAGCGTCTTCCTCTTCTTCTTCCTGCTGGTCACGGTCCTCGGCTTCGCGGCGGCCCGCTGGCGCCGCGCGAAGGCCCTCGACAACCTCGACGAGTGGGGCCTCGGCGGCCGCGGCTTCGGCACGTTCATCGCCTGGTTCCTGATCGGTGGCGACCTCTACACGGCGTACACCTTCGTGGCCGTGCCCGCCCTGCTGTACGCCGGCAGCGCGATCGGCTTCTTCGCGGTGCCGTACACGATCGTGGTCTATCCGCTGATCTTCCTGTTCCTGCCACGGCTGTGGTCGGTGTCCCACCGGCACGGCTACGTGACGCCTGCCGACTTCGTGGCGGGCCGCTACGACAGCCGTCCGCTCGCGCTGGCGGTCGCCCTCACCGGCATCCTCGCGACGATGCCCTACATCGCGCTCCAGCTGGTCGGCATCGAGGTCGTGCTCGAGGTGATGGGCTTCGGCGTCGACGAGGGCAGCTGGATCGCCGGTCACGCCCCGCTCTTCATCGCGTTCGGGGTGCTCGCCGCGTACACCTACTCCTCCGGCCTACGTGCCCCGGCGCTGATCGCGTTCGTCAAGGACGCGCTGATCTACATCGTGATCTTCGTGGCGATCATCTACCTGCCCACGCAGCTCGGCGGTTGGGACAGCATCTTCGCCGACGTGAACGCGTCGTTCGACACGTTCAACTCGGAGAACGCGGACGCCATCGCGGCCGGCGATGCGGCACCCAAGAGCGCGATCCCCGCGCCGTTGCTGCACTGGGCGTACGCCTCGCTCGCCCTCGGGTCGGCGCTGGCGCTGTTCATGTACCCGCACTCGGTGACCGCGGTGCTCTCCACGCGCGAGCGCTCGGTGATCCGGCGCAACGCCGCGCTGCTGCCGGCGTACTCGTTCCTGCTCGGTCTGCTCGCCCTGCTCGGCTTCGTCGCGATCGCGGCGGGCGTCCAGGTGACCAACCCGCAGCAGGCGGTGCCGCAGCTGTTCGAGAACGAGTTCCCCGACTGGTTCGCCGGCGTGGCGTTCGCCGCCATCGCGATCGGCGCGCTGGTGCCGGCAGCGATCATGTCGATCGCCGCGGCGAACCTGTGGACCCGCAACGTCTACAAGGCGTTCATCAACCGCGACGCCACCCACGCGCAGGAGGCGCAGCAGTCCAAGGTCGCCTCGCTCCTGGTGAAGTTCGGCGCGCTGCTGTTCGTGCTGTTCATCTCCACGACCTACGCGCTCGACCTGCAGCTGCTCGGTGGGGTCTGGATCCTGCAGACGTTCCCGGCGATCGTGATCGGCCTCTACACCGGCTGGTGCCACCGATGGGCGCTGATGTCCGGCTGGGCGGTCGGCATGGTCTACGGCAGCGTGGTCGCCTTCAACAACCCCAAGGTCGGCGACCCCGGCAGCCACTTCGGCAGCCCGCTCAACGAGTTCCCGTTCACGACCACGCTCGTCTACATCGGCTTCACGGCGCTGCTGCTCAACCTGCTGGTGACCGTGGCGCTGACGTTCCTCTTCCGGGCGCTGAACGTGTCGGCCGGGGTGGACCAGACGAAGCCGGAGGACTACCGGGCGGACATGGGCGACGAGGGGGTCGAGGAGGAGCTCGACCCGTTGGCCACGGAGTCGCACTCCTGACCGCGCGCTAGGAGACGGCGGCCTTCACCAGCGCGCCGACCTTCTTCTCCACCGCGGGGGTCCACTTCAGGAGCGCGTACGAGACCGGCCACAGGTCGCCGTCGTCGATGTTCGCCGCGTCCTGGAACCCCAGCGTCGCGTAGCGGTAGTCGAACTTGCCCGCGTCCTGGAAGAAGATGACCACCTTGCCGTCGGCGTTCGCGTAGGCGGGCATGCCGTACCACGTCTTCGGCACCAGCTCGGGGGCGTGCTGGGACACCACGACGTGCACGCGCTCGGCGAGCGCCCGGTCGTCCGGCGCCATCTGCTCGATCCGGTCCAGGAGCGTCTGGAGGCCGTCGGCCTTCTTGGCACCCTTCTTCCCCTCGGCACGCAGCTCGGCGGCGCGCTCCTTCATCGCGGCGCGCTCCTCGGCGCTGAAGCCGTCGGACGGGGTCTGTGCGCTCTTGGCAGCCATGGCGGATCTCCCTCTCGTGACTCGGTCTGTCGCGGCGTGGTGCCGTTCGTTGCCACGAGGCTAGGCCGCCCCCGAGCGCCGTGCTTCTCGATTCCTGCTCGGTTCGGGGCAACCGAGTAGGTTGCCCCCGTGACGACGACGCCTTCGTTCGAGCTCGGCCAGGACCACCTCGACCTGCGCGCGTGGGTGCGCACGTTCGCCGCGGACGTCGTCCGCCCGGCGGCGGCCGAGTGGGACGAGAAGGAGGAGTTCCCCTGGCCGGTCGTCGAGGAGGCGGCCAAGGCGGGGCTCTACTCGGTGGACTTCATCGTCGCCCAGGCGCTCGACGAGACCGGGCTCGGCTTCCCGATCAGCATGGAGGAGCTGTTCTGGGGCGACGCCGGGATCGGGCTCTCCATCGTCGGTACGTCGCTGGCTGCCGCGGGCGTCCGCGCCAACGGCACCGACGAGCAGGTCGCGGAGTGGATCCCGCAGATGTACGGGTCGCCCGGCGACCTCAAGCTCGGCGCGTTCTGCTCCTCCGAGCCCGACGCCGGCAGCGACGTGGGCGCGATGCGCACCCGGGCGACGTACGACGAGGCCACCGACGAGTGGGTGCTCGACGGCACCAAGACCTGGGCCACCAACGGCGGCATCGCCGACGTGCACGTGGTGACCGCGGTCGTCGACCCGGAGCTGCGGACCCGCGGCCAGGCGAGCTTCGTGGTGCCGCCCGGCACGAAGGGGCTCAGCCAGGGGCAGAAGTTCGCCAAGCACGGCATCCGCGCCTCACACACCGCCGAGGTGGTGCTCGACCAGGTGCGGGTCCCCGGCAGCTGCCTGCTCGGTGGCAAGGAGCGGCTCGACGAGCGGCTCGCGAGGGCCCGGGAGGGCGGGCAGTCCGGGCGGAGCCAGCCGTCGATGGCGACCTTCGAACGCACCCGCCCGGCGGTCGGCGCGCAGGCGATCGGCATCGCGCGGGCGGCGTACGAGGTGGCGCTCGAGTACGCGAAGACGCGCGAGCAGTTCGGCAAGGCGATCATCGAGAACCAGGCGATCGCCTTCACCCTGGCCGACATGGCGACCTCGATCGAGGCTTCCCGGCTCCTGGTCTGGCGGGCGGCGTGGATGGCGCGGCAGGGCAAGCGGTTCGAGCAGGCCGAGGGGTCGATGTCGAAGCTCTTCGCGGGGGAGACGGCGGTCCGCGTGACCGGGCAGGCGATGCAGATCCTCGGCGGCAACGGCTTCACGCGAGAGTTCCCGGTCGAACGGATGGCGCGCGACGCGAAGATCTACACGATCTTCGAGGGCACCTCCGAGATCCAGCGGCTGGTCATCGCCCGCTCGATCTCGGGCGCACCGATTCGCTGAGGCTGGGTACTGCTGGGCCGACCCCGAGAGAGGTGACCATGGCCGAGCCGACTGCTCGCCGGAAGCGAGACCGGTGGCGCGATCCGGTCTTCTGGAGTGACGGCACCCAGCTGGCCAAGACGGTGCTGGCGGGTGTCGTCGCCTGGGTCATCGCCGCTGAGGTGCTCGAGCTCTCGCAGTCGTTCCTCGCGCCCTGGGCGGCCCTCCTGGTCGTGCACTCGACGGTGTACCGGACGTTCGCGCAGGGAGCACAGCAAGTGGGCGCTGCCGTGATCGGCGTGGTGCTCGCCTGGGCGGTCGGGAGCACGTTCGGCGTCGACGTCGCCGCCGTGGCCATCGTGCTGCTGGTCGGGATGGTGGTGGGTGCCGCACCGTGGTTCCGCGGCGAGGCGACCACGGTTGCGGCGACAGCGCTGATCGTCCTCACCACGGGTACCGCCGGGCGGGACATCGCCTTGGTGGAACGGCTGGCCGACACCGGCATCGGGATCGCGGTCGGCCTGCTGGTCAACGTCGCGGTGTGGCCGCCGTTGCGTCGGCGTACGGCGGTCGCCGCGATCGACGCGCTGGACGACCGCGTCGGTGAGCTGCTCGTCGCGATGGCTGACGGCCTCGCCGAGCCGTCGGATGAAGACCTCGACGGCTGGCTCACGCGGACCCGCGAGCTCGACGACGAGGTGGAGCACGCGTGGGCACTGGTCCGCCAGGCGAGCGAGAGCGCCCGCCTCAACCCGCGCCGGTCCGCGGGACCGCTGCGCGACCCGGAGGACTGGATGGACATCCTGAACCGGATCGAGCAGGCGGTGGCCGAGACCCGCAGCATGCTGCACACCCTGTCGCGGCGGCGGGAGGTCGGCGACGTGTGGAACCCGGGCTTCCGCGACGGGTACCTCGACGTCCTGCGCTCGGCGGGCAGTCGCGATCGCCGAGGCGGAGCCGGACTCGATCCGGGACTGCAAGGCGCGGCTCGACGGCCTGGTCGCCGAGGTGGACGCCGAGGAGACGACCACGCTGTGGCCGGTCTACGGCAGCCTGCTCGTCACCCTGCGCAACATCCTCGACGCGATGGACGAGGTGGCGGCCGCCAACCCGCTGCCGCAGCCGCCACTGCCGTTCACCCGGCGTGGGCCTCGCTCGTGACGGCAGCGCGTCAGACGTTCCGGGGTGCGATCACCGGGGCGGGCAGCACGTCGGGGGTCCGGCTCGTGGTCGGCCACTGGACCGAGTCTCCGTTCGGGAGGTTCGCCGACGTCATGGTCGAGACGGCCGCCGGCCACCGGGTGCTGCTCGCGCCGACGAGCGAGGTGGCGGCGTTCATCGAAGCCACCTACGAGTTCGACGAGACCCGGGTCGAGCCCATCGCCGCCGTCATGTCCGCGGACCGCGTGGTGCTGCAGTCGCCGTCGCTGTCCCTCGACGCCCGCGTCGGTGCCCGTACGGCGGTGGGGCGCCTGCTCCGTGCGGTGCCGCCGCGGCTCGCGGAGAGTCCGGGCTGGTGCACCGTCACCGACCCGTTCGCGCGCGTCCTGCTGCGTGGGGTCCGCACCCGCGGCGTGGCGCGTGCCGGCCGGCGTGAGTGGTACGGCGCCACGGACGTCCGCGCGGTCACCTCGCTGAGCGGCCACTTCGACGCGCTCGACCTCGGCCGACTGGCCCCGGTCGACCCGCCGTGCCGCTTCGGCTTCTCCTCGACGCCGCGCCGTCCCTCGGTCACCACCGTCGTCACCACGGTTGACCTCGAGTCGACTTGAGGTTCTAGCGTCGCAAGCCTTCGACGAGGGGAGGCCGCGATGACGACGCTGGTGACGGGTGCGACGGGCAAGGCTGGGGGCGAGACGGTGCGGGCGCTGCTCGCTCGCGGCGAGGACGTGCGGGCGCTGGTGCGTGACCCCGATCGGAGCGACCTGCCGCACGAGGTCGACGTCGTCGTCGGTGACGCCTCGGAGCCGGAGGTCGCTCGAGCGGGCGCTGAAGGGCGCCGATGCCGCGTTCCTGCTGAGCGCGATCGTCGGTCCGGACGCGGCCGACCTCGTGCGTGACGCCGGCGTGTCCCGGGTGGCCCTGCTCTGGGCGGGCTACCGCGGTCCGGTGGAGCAGGCGTTCGCCGACGGCCCGGTCGCCTGGACCGGCCTCGAGCCGGTCAGCTTCCTCGGCAACACCCTCGTCTGGCGCGACCGGATCCGCGACCAGGGCACGGTCGCCGAGCCGTTCGTCGACGTCGCCGAGACGATGGTCGACGAGCGGGACGTGGGCGAGGTCGCGGCGGCGGTCCTGCTCGCCGAGGGCCACGAGGGGCGCCGGTACTCGCTCACCGGACGTCTCCCGATCACCGTGCGCGAGCGGGTCGCGGCACTGTCCAGGCGCCTCGACCGACCGCTCGCCCTCCTGGAGCTCAGCGAGGCCGAGGCCCGTCGCCGGTGGGCCGACGAGGGGTACGCCGACGACCTCGCCGACGCCCTCGTCGCGTGGCAGCAGCGCCCGGTCGAGGAGGCCACCCGCGTGGACCCCGCGGTGCCCGACCTGCTCGGGCGCCCGGCGTACACGTTCGAGGACTGGCTGGACCGCCACGCCGACGACTTCCGCTGACGGGCTCAGTGGGTGAGCTTGAGGCCGACCACGCAGGCGACGATGCCGAGGAGGAGCAGCATCCGCAGCACCGACACGGGTTCGGCGCCGGTGGCCATGGCGTAGCCCGCGGTGAGGGCGGCGCCGATGCCGACCCAGACGGCGTACGACGTGCCGACCGGCAGCGTGCGCATGGCCCAGGCGAGGCCGGCCATGCTGGCGACGAGCGCGACCGCGAAGGTGGCGGTCGGGACCAGCCGGGTCAGTCCGTCGGACCGGCCGAGGGCGGTCGCCCACACGGCCTCGAGGACGCCGGAGATGACGAGAACGAGCCAGGACATCGAAGACTCCTTGGCACCGTCTTGTCGCACACCGGGTACGGCACCGCTCGTCCGGGAGCCGCATGGCGGCTCTGCCCCCAGGATCTCACGCGCGGCCGGTCCGGGCCGAAACGGCAGCGGCTCACAGGTCCATCGCGCGGTTGACCCAGGTCGAGGAGACGACCATCCCGACCTTCTCGTAGAGCGTGCGCGCGCCGGCGCGGGTGTCCGTGGAGAGGTAGCAGCGGACGGCGCCGTGCTCGCGCGCGAGCTCGAACGCGTCGACGAGCATCGGGGCGGCCAGTCCGCGCCCGCGGTGGTCGCGGCGTACGGCGATCTTCGCGACGTACCCGGACGCGTCGGCGAGGTGGACGTGGACGGCACCGACGAGTTCGCCGTCGGCGTTCGCGAGGAGGCGCAGGTTCCACGGCGCGTAGTCGGGCCGGCCCCAGATCCGGCGCCCGAACTCCGCGAGCGGCTGCCGGTCACGGTCGGACCACTCGAGGAAGGCGTCCTCCAACAGCGTCCACGCCGCCTCGCGGTCGGCCTCGGCCGCGTCGCGGATGGTGAACCCGTCGGGCAGCGGCCGCGCGTGGATCTCACCGCCCTCGGGGAGCTCGAGGTCCCACGCCGTCCAGCGGACGCGGTACCCCAGCGAGGACAGCAGTCGGTCGGCCGCACAGCCCTCGGGCACGTTGCTCGAGATCGTCGGCACGCCGTTCGCGCGTGCGGTGGCCTGCGACCAGCGGGCGATGGCGGTGCCGATCCCGCGGCCCCGGTGGTCGGGGAGCACGGCGGCGTATGTCGGCTCGCCGTCGCTGACGTCGCCGTACCCGACCAGCCGGCCGCCCTCGAACACGCCGACCGTGTTGGTCGCGAGGTCGAACCTGGGCTGCTGCCAGTCGCCGACGATCTCGTCGACCGTGACCTCGGCCTGGCCCAGGTCGACGACCTCCTCGGCGCCGATCACCTCGACGACCGCCTCCGCGTCGTCCAGGGTCAGGCTCCGGGTGGTCAGGCCGTCCGGCAGATCGATCGCGGCGGTCACGGGGCCGGCTCCACGTCGATCGCGCGGCTGAGCCAGGTCGAGGTGACGTGCATGCCGACCTTCTCGTAGAGGCCGAGCGCCCCGGTGCGCGAGTCGGTCGACAGCTCCGAGCGCACCGCGCCGTGATCGGCGGCGACGGCGAACGAATCGGCCAGCAGGGCCTGGGCGAGACCGCGTCCACGCTGGTCCTTGCGGGTGGCGAGCCGGGCGATGTACGCGCAGTCGGCGTTCGTCTGGACCAGGGCCATGGCGACCAGGTCGCCCGTCGGGTCGGTGACCACGCGGACGTGCCACGGCTCGAACCCGGGCCGCTTCGTGGTGGTCGCCTCCCACTCCTCGAACGTGTCGCGCTCGCGCACCGACCACTCGAGGAAGGCGTCCTCCTGGACGGTCCAGACGGCCGGGTACTCCGCCGCGGTCGCGGCCCGGACGGCGTACCCCTCGGGCAGCGGTCGTTCGGGCACGGTGGCGCCCTCGGGGAGCTTCAGGACCCAGCTGGTCCAGCGGACGCGGTAGCCGAGCTTCTCGAGCAGCCGGTCGCCGGGCGACCCCTCGGGCACGGGCGAGCCGATGATCCGCCAACCCTTCTCCCGGGCCCGCTCCCGCTGCCAGCGGGCGAGCTCGGTGCCGATGCCACGGCCCTGCAGCTCGGGGAGGACGGCAGCGTCGCCGCGCTCGGTGAACGAGGTGTCGGCGTACGCCACCAGCCGGTCGCCGTCGAAGACACCGATGGTCTCGGCCGCCACGTCGTACCCGGGCAGCTGCCAGTCGGCGACGATGTCCGCCTCCTCGATCACGACCTCGCCGACGTCGACGAGCTCCTGGGCGGCGATCACGGCGGTCACCGCGGCGGTGTCCGCCGGGCCGAGGCTGCGTTGGGTGAGCCCGTCGGGCAGCTGGAGCGGAGCAGGCATGGACGCCATTGGACACGTCCGCGACTCCACCCGTCGCCCCATTTTCGAGCGAAATGACGCTGACCCGTCGCTAATTAGCGACGGGTCAGCGTGTGGAACGGTGAGATCAGGCGGTGCGGATCGCCGAGACGTCGAACTCGAGCTTGACCTTCTCGGAGACGAGGACGCCGCCGGTCTCGAGCGCGGCGTTCCAGGTGAGGCCCCAGTCCTTGCGGTTCAGGGTGGTGCCACCCTCGAAGCCGACGCGGAGGTTGCCGAACGGGTCCTGCGCGGAACCGGTCTCCTCGAACAGGATCGTGACCGGCTTGGTGACGTCCTTGATGGTCAGGTCGCCGGTGATCGCCCAGTCCGCGCCGTCACGCTCGACGGAGGTGGAGGAGAAGGTGATCTTCGGGAAGTTCTCGGCGTCGAAGAAGTCGGCCGACTTCAGGTGGCCGTCGCGGTCGGCGACGCCGGTCTCGATGCTGGGTACGTCGATGGCGAGCTCGACCTTGGAGTTGGCCGGGTTCTCGGTGTCGACGGTCGCGCTGCCCTCGAACGAGGTGAACGCGCCGCGGACGGTGGTCACCATCGCGTGCCGGGCGGAGAAGCCGAGGCGGGTGTGGGTGGCGTCGATGGCGTAGGCGCCGGAGATGTTCTCGACGGCGGAGGTGGCGGCGTCGAACACGGGCTCGACGTCGGCGCTGGTCTTGCGGCTGAAGATGCTCATGCTGATTTCTCCTGGCGGGTTGTCGTCTCTTGTTGAAACTTCAATTCATCAAACGGACCGAGGTCCGCTTTCATTCCCGACCCCGTGTGGCCTGGGTCACACCGACCGCGGCGCCCGTAGGATCGCCGCGATGATCGACCCGCTCCAGACCCTGCTCATCGCGCTGTCGTTGCTGATCGCGGCGATCGCGACGGTGTACGTCGTCCTCGACCGGCCCGCCGGCCACGTGCTGCTCGGCAGCCTCGGCCTGCTCGAGGGCGGCCTGCTCGTGCAGGCGGGGATCGGGATCGTCCAGCTCGCCCAGGGGGACGGCGACGGCGTCAACGGGCTGGTGTTCGTCGGCTACCTGCTCGGCACCCTGCTGTTCGTGCCGGCGGCGGCGTGGTGGGCGCTCGGTGAGCGCAGCCGCGCGGGCACCGCGGGCCTGATCGTGGTCGGTCTCGTCGTGCCCGTGCTGATCCTGCGGCTGCAGCAGATCTGGACGCCCAGTGGCTGACGCATGAGCGGTGGCGCCCACCAACACCGGCCTCGGCCGGGTGCTGATCCTCGTCTACGCGGTCTTCGCGCTCTCCGCGACGGGACGTTCGACGGTGCAGCTGATCCAGAAGGCCGACGAGGCGCCGCTGGCCTACGCACTCTCGGCCTTCGCGGCGGCCGTCTACATCATGGCGACGTACTGCCTGGCGAAGCCCGGCCCGCGCACCACCCGCCTGGCGTGGGTGGCGGTGTCCGTCGAGCTGGTCGGCGTCCTGGTCATCGGCACGCTCAGCATCGTGGAGCCGTCGTGGTTCCCCGACGACACGGTGTGGTCCGACTTCGGCAGCGGCTACGGCTGGGTGCCGCTGGTGCTGCCGTTCCTCGGCCTCGCCTGGTTGTTCCGTACGGCGCGGCCGCGCGCGGCCGGAGCGGTCAGCGGAACGCCGACTCGCCCGTGAGCGCCTGACCGATCACGAGCTGGTGCACCTCGGAGGTGCCCTCGTAGGTGAGCACCGACTCGAGGTTGTTGGCGTGCCGCATGAGCGGGTACTCCAGCGTGATCCCGGCCGCCCCGAGGATCGTGCGGCACTCCCGCGCGATCGCCAGCGCCTCGCGGGTGCTGTTCAGCTTGCCGATGCTGACCGCCTGGGCCGGCAGCCGGCCGGCGTCCTTCAGCTTCCCGAGGTGCAGCGCGAGGAGCAGGCCCTTGCCGAGCTCGACGGCCATGTCGGCCAGCTTGGCCTGGGTCAGCTGGTAGGCCGCCAGCGGCCGTCCGAAGACGTCGCGCTCGCGGGTGTAGGCGATCGTCGACTCGAGGCAGTCGCGGGCCGCCCCGAGGGCGCCGTACACGATGCCGAACCGGGCCTCGGTCAGGCAGGACAGCGGCCCGGCCAGGCCGCTCGCGCCGGGCAGCATCGCGTCGGCGGGCAGCCGCACGTCGTCCAGCACCAGCTCGCTGGTGACCGAGGCCCGCAGCGACATCTTCTGCTTGATCTCGGGCGCGGAGAATCCCGGGGTGTCCGTGGGGACCACGAAGCCGCGGATCGGGCCGTCCTCGCCGTCCTCGACGGTGCGCGCCCAGACCACCGCGACGTCGGAGACCGACCCGTTGGTGATCCACATCTTGGTGCCGGACAGCAGCCAGTCGTCGCCGTCGCGCCGCGCGCGGGTGCGCATGCCGCCCGGGTCGGAGCCGAAGTCGGGCTCGGTCAGTCCGAAGCAGCCGATGGCCTCGCCGGTGGCCATCCGCGGCAGCCACTCGTCCTTCTGGGCGTCCGACCCGTGCTTCCAGATCGCGAACATCGCCAGCGATCCCTGGACCGACACGATCGAGCGCAGCCCGGAGTCGCCGGCCTCGAGCTCCAGGCAGGCCAGGCCGTACGCCGTCGCGCTGGTGCCGGCGCAGCCGTACCCGGTCAGGTGCATCCCGAGCAGGCCGAGCCTGCCGAACTCGAGGGCGAGGTCGCGCACCGGCACGTCGGCCCGCTCGTACCACCCGGCAATCTCCGGCCGCAGCCGGTCGTCGACGAACGCGCGGACGGTGTCGCGGATCGCGCGCTCCTCGTCGCCGATGAGTGAGTCGAGGTCGAGCAGGGCGAGCGGGTCGGACGGTGTCATGAGGCCATCATCGCCGGAGCCGGCCGTTCACGGCGTCTGCAGGTCGAGGGGCCGGCCGTGTGGCCCATGACTACAGGGTGCTCCTGCGCGCTGAGAGTCGCCAGACTGACGGCAACCGGCTCAGGCGTCGGCCTCGATCAGCTCCTTCAGGTTCGCCAGGTTCGTCCTGACCGTCCGCGACTGGGCGCGCTCCACGAGCGGGTCGCCCAGCTTGCCGAAGATCCCGCCGAGCCCCGACTCCGCCTCGATCCGGTAGACGAAGAGCGTGCCCCTGCCGTCGGGTGACGGTGAGAGCGAGTAGCTGATCTCGAAGGCCAGCTTGCCGCCGCCCTTCGTGCGTGACCGGACCGGCGGCTCGAACTCCACGATCTCGCTGACCCAGTCGAAGCTGCGACCCAGCACCTTCGTGACGCCCTTCCACTGGGTGCCCATGCCGACCTCGCCCGGCGTGACCTGCTCGATGTGGGTGATCTGACTCTCGAACGCAGGGATGTTGTCGGTCTGGGTGAGGAACGCCCACACCACCTCCGGCTGCGCTCGATGCTGACGGACTCCTCGACGGTCGGCATGACGTCTCCTCAGTCGATGACGCCGCACGCGGCACGGGCGCCGGCGTCACCGGTGTTGAGCGTCATCAGGTCCGGGACGGTGCCGGTGGCGGAGGTGTACCGGTCGGACGGGATGTTCGCGAAGTTGTCGCGGCCCGCGTGCACCATGACCGCGGACCCGTCGGTGTCGCGCAGGTCGGCCAGGGTGAACCGGTCGGTGACGAATGACGAGTAGGCGCGGCCGTCGGCGGTCACCAGCAGTGACGGCATGTCGCCGGCGTGGTCACCGTGGTTCGGGAGACCTCCGGTGAAGTGTCCACCCGCAGTCGCGAACGGCCCAGCCGCCGCGTCCGCCTCACAGAGCCCGGTCGTGTGGACGTGGAAGCCGTGGAATCCCGGCGTCAGGCCCCAGGCGGCCCCGGTGACCAGGACCCGGCCGTGCGCCTGGCGCAGCGTGACCCGAGCGACCTTGCTGCCGTCGACGCCGTGCAGCGTCACCTTCACGGTCTTGGGGCCGTGTCCGCGATCCGCGCTCGCACTCGTGGCGGCGTTCGCCGCGAACGCCCCAGCCACCACGACCAGGGCCGTCACCCCTGCCATCGCGAGCCTGCGTGTTCCTGTCGTTGTCGGCATCTCCCTCACCTCATCCGTGAACCCTGCGTGTTGGTAGTCCCGGACGGGGCGGCGCGGCACCGGACCTGAGCCCTCGCGGGCCGTGTCGGTCGGCGCCCGGCACGGTTCGCCCAGGCGCTCGTCTCCCAGGCACGACGCTGGCCCTCGGGCCGCCGCCTGTCAAGGTCACCCGTACACCCGGTCGCCTCGGCTGGGGGAGAGGGTGACGAACAGCGAGACCGTGAAGCCGTAGGCGAAGCCGATCATCGCCGGAGCCCACGCCTCCGAACCCGGAACCATGGCGACCACTTGGACCGCGGCCACCAGCACGCTGACGATGCGGAGCCAGAGGGGCAACCCGGCCAGGGCAGCAGCGATCGCGAGGACCAGGAACCCGAAGCACAGGTAGCGCCAGTTGTCCCAGCCGGCGATCAGCAGCATCCGGGCCGCCTCACCGTTGTCGAACTCGGCGAACGTCCAGAACGCGACGTGCTGCGCCGCGGATGCCAGCCAGCCAAGGCCCAGGGCCATGGTTCCGGTGACTGCGACCATCGCCTGCCACTCACCGGCCACCTTGAACCGCATCCACAGCGGCCCGGCGAACACCAGAGCGAGGACGGCGGCCAGGACGCACAGGAGCGCCCCCGCGCGCAGCTCCACCCCGTGGCCGGAGTAGGCCTCCACGAGTGATGCGGCGGGCGTGTCGGGCGCGAGGCCGAGGGAGTCGGTCTCAGCGACGGAGAGTCCCACCAGTGCGGCGACCAGGGAACCTGCGCCGGACAGGCCGGCCAGGCGCGCGCCGAGGTTCGGGTCGCGCGTCGTGTCCTTGAGGATGTACCCGCCGCCGAGTCGGTTGCCGGTGGCGGATGTCGTGGGGTCGATATGGGTGCTCACGGATGCCTCCTGGGATCGGTGACGGCGGCTGCCGTCACCGATGACGCTCGCCGTAAGAACGGCCCGGAGGCGTCTGGCGAAACCCGTATCTTCACCGCGGACCGGTAGGCCGCAGATGGCCCGCCCGGTCCGGCGGCTTACGGGAGCCCGGCGCGAAGATACGAGGTTCTACTGACGCGCCACTCCTGTCTTACGAACAACCTCGAGGTCATCAGGCAGCACCAGCGCCAACATCAGGAGAACGCCATGTACAGCCAGTTCGCACCGATGAGCAGCCAGACCGTCCGGTTCGCCAAGGACTACCGCGCCGAGCAGATCCGCACTGCCGAGCAGTCCCGTCAGGCCGCCCAGTTCCGCACCGAGCGTCACGGTCGTCGCCGGTTCCACGAGCTCCACCGCACCGTGATCGCCCACCTGCGGCGCCACCGTCCGGCCGTCACCATCGACTCCACCACCAGGGTCACCACCCACTGACGATTCGTGGGCTCTTGGCGACGTCGTCGCTACCTGAAGGACCCTCGTCATGCACATCACCGCGCTCACCAGCCCGTGCCACAACGCCGCCCGGGCGCGCCGCCCGCGAACCCTGCTCGGCACTCTCGTGCGCAGCAGCCTGAGCGCCGTCTTCATCACGCTCACCGTGACGGCCGCATACCTGGCCGTCAGCACGCTCAGCCCGGCCAGCTTCCCGGCGCCGATGATGCCGGGAACGGTCGAGGTCGACACCCCGTCGGCGAAGGACCAGGCCGTCGCCCGGCTGCTGAGGCAGCACCGATGCTGGAGCGGCTCTGCGCCCTCCGACTTGGTGGGCGTGCTCCCGGATCACGCTGTCGTCACGCTCTCGAACGGGAAGACCCTGTACGCCGGCCGAGTCCTCACGGGGAGGGCGCTCGACCAGGAGATCCTCGGCACCGACCTCGGCCTGGACGTGGCGGCCTTTTGCCACGACCCCAACGAGAAATGAAGGCCGCCGCCCAGTAGGAAAGTTAAGGAATTCTGCAGACGAAAAGGGCGCGTCTTAGGCGAAGCCTCGAGATGTCAGCACGAACCCCCGAGGAGGAGTCATGAGCACCCACGTCCACACCCCGACCACCATCCCCGCAGCCAGCTCCGGGCAGCGCACACGGGTCGAGATCACGAACACGCCGCCGTGGCGCTACGTGGCCGCGATCATCGTCGGCACGTTGATCCTGGCCGGCGCAGCCAATCTGGTCAGCGACGGCCAGACCACGCAGACGCCGATGTGCGCGGGGGACCGGTACGCCCGGATGTCATCGTCCCCGGCATGCGCTTCGAAGTGAGACGAGAGCCGCGGCCCCGTCGGGGACCGCGGCTCTCGAAAGGCGCCGTACGGGCGCTCAGGCTGCGTGGGGCTTGCTGGCGGGTGTCGTCGAGTCGACCGACCAGCGTGCCTCCAGGTGGGTGCGCCCGTGGTCGTCTTCCACGGCGACCCAGTGCATGACGGGACGTTCCGTCGTCTGGTGGTCTCGCATGGGACACCTCCTGTTCATCTTGCGTTCACCAAGACTACCCGATCCCCACCGACGGGGCCAGAAACGGCGGAAACTGCGCGGTTCTCCTCCACCTGGGCCAATCGAGATGCCTCATCGGGCCATGGCCGCTCCACGTTGTGGTTTCCCACGTCACGAATCCACATTCGTGTCGGGCGACGCCGAGCGTTCTGGTGGATCGAATCGGCCAATCCTGCCCGAATTCGGGCAGGAAGTTGCATGAAGCCGCGGTGACGGTCACGCTTCTGCCTGTGTTCATCGACCCGGAGCTCACCGAGCGGATCGTCGCGAGCACCGGCCTGAGCCCCGCCGAGGCGGCGCGCGTGATCGAGGACGTGCTCGCCTTCCACGCCGAGAGCGTCGACGACTACGTCCGGCGCCGGCACGCCCACCTGAAGACCTACGGCGCGAAGAACGACGAGATCTTCGCCCGGATCGCCGCCGAGCTGGCCGACCGCCTGGTCGCCGCGCCGGCGCTCACCGAGCGGCAGCTGCGCCGGCTCGTGTACGGATGAGAGGACCCATCACATGTGCGGAATCGTCGGGTACGTCGGCGGCCAGCAGGCCGCGCCCATCCTGGTCGAGGGCCTGACCCGGCTCGAGCACCGCGGCTACGACTCGGCCGGCGTGGCCGTGCTCGCCGGCACCGGCGTCAAGGTCGCCAAGCGGGCCGGGCGGGTGCGCGACCTCACGGACGCGCTGCCCAAGCGGTTCGCCGGCAAGGTCGGCATCGGCCACACCCGCTGGGCCACCCACGGCCCGGCCAACGACGTCAACGCCCATCCCCACACGGACGCCGCCGGCGCCGTCGCCGTCGTCCACAACGGGATCATCGACAACGCCGCGGCGCTGCGGCAGCGGCTCACCGACCGGGGCGTCGAGCTGGTGTCCGACACCGACACCGAGGTGATCGCGCACCTGGTCGCCGCCTCCACCGCCGACACCCTCGAGGGCCGGGTCCGCGACGCGCTGGCCGCGATCGAGGGGACCTACGGGATCGCCGTGATGCATGCCGAGTTCCCCGACCGGTTGGTGGTGGCCCGCAACGGGAGCCCGCTGATCGTCGGCGTCGGCGACCACGAGATGTACGTCGCCTCGGACCTCGCCGCACTGGTCCGCCACACCACCACCGTCGCCCACCTCGACGACGGCGAGCTGGCGACGGTCACCGCGACCGGGTTCACGACGTACCGCGAGGACCTCACCAGCACCACCAAGGAGGCCAGCGAGCTCGACATCGACCCCGCGACGTACGACGCCGGCGACCACGCGTCGTTCATGCACAAGGAGATCCTCGAGCAGCCCGAGGCCGCCGAGCGGATGCTGCGCGGGCGGCTGGTCGAGCGGTTCGGGACGGCTCGCCTCGACGGGCTGAACATGGACGCGCGCGACACGCGTGCGATCCGCCGGGTGAAGATCCTGGGCTGCGGCTCGGCGTACTACGTGGGCCAGATGGGCGCCGCGCTGATCGAGGAGCTGGCCCGGATCCCGGCCGACGCCGAGGCGGCGAGCGAGTTCCGCTACCGCAACCCGATCATCGAGCCGGACACCTTGTACGTCGCGGTCAGCCAGTCCGGCGAGACCATCGACACCCTGCTCGCCGTCCAGGAGATCCGGCGCAAGGGCGGCCGCGTCGTCGGGCTGGTCAACGTCGTCGGCAGCGCCATCGCGCGCGAGTGCGACGGCGGGATCTACCTGCACGCCGGGCCCGAGGTGGCGGTGGCGTCGACCAAGGCGCTGACCAACATGTTCCTCGGGTTCGCGCTGCTCGCGCTGCAGTTCGGGCGGGTGCGCGACCTCTCGATCGCCGACGGCAAGCGGCTCATCTCCGGGCTGACGGCGCTGCCCGCCCAGATCGCGGAGGTCCTCGAGCGCGAGGACGAGCTGGCCGAGATGGCGGTGCAGCTGGCCGAGGCCCGCAGCCTGTTCTTCGTGGGCAGGGTGCGCGGCTTCCCCGTCGCGCGGGAAGGCGCGCAGAAGTTCAAGGAGATCTCCTACCGGCACGCCGAGGCCTACCAGACCTCCGAGCTCAAGCACGGCCCGCTGGCGCTGATCGACACCGAGGTGCCGACGGTCGCGATCGTGCCCGACGACGAGCTGACCGACCGCAACGCCGGCGCGCTGCACGAGATCGCCGCCCGCGGCGGTCCGCTCGTGGTGGTGACGCACAAGGGCGTCGACCTCGGCGAGATCGACGCCGCCCGGATCGACGTACCGCAGAACGAGCGCGAGCTCGACCCGATCCTGCTCACCGTTCCCCTGCAGCTGCTGGCCTACCACGCGGCCCGGCACCTCGGCCACGACATCGACAAGCCGCGCAACCTGGCGAAGTCCGTCACCGTGGAGTGACGGACGTCGCCGCGACGTCGAATCCCGTGGCGGGGCCGCGAAGCCCTACCGTGGACGGTATGTCTGACGAGCCGGCCACCCCCGAGACCACCTTCGACGACCTCGGTCTCGACGAGTCGGTGCTCCGGGCGCTGCGCGACGTCGGCTACGAGACGCCGTCGCCGATCCAGGCCGCGACCATCCCGACCCTGCTCGAGGGCCGCGATGTCGTGGGGCTCGCGCAGACCGGGACCGGCAAGACCGCGGCGTTCGCGCTGCCGATCCTGTCGCGGCTCGACCTCAAGCAGAAGGCGCCGCAGGCGCTGGTGCTGGCGCCGACCCGGGAGCTCGCGCTGCAGGTCTGCGAGGCGTTCGAGCGGTACGCCGCCCACCTGCGCGGCGTGCACGTCCTGCCGGTCTACGGCGGGCAGGGGTACGGCGTCCAGCTCAGCGCCCTGCGCCGCGGCGTGCACATCATCGTCGGCACCCCGGGCCGGATCATGGACCACCTGGAGAAGGGCACGCTCGACCTCAGCGAGCTGCGGTTCCTGGTGCTCGACGAGGCCGACGAGATGCTCAACATGGGCTTCGCCGAGGACGTCGAGACGATCCTCGCGGACACCCCGGAGGAGAAGAACGTCGCGCTGTTCTCGGCGACGATGCCCGCGCAGATCCGGCGGCTGTCGAAGAAGTACCTCCACGACCCGGCCGAGATCACCGTCAAGAACAAGACCGCGACGGCGGCGAACATCACCCAGCGCTACCTGATGGTGTCCTACCCGCAGAAGGTGGACGCGCTCACCCGGATCCTCGAGGTCGAGAACTTCGAGGGGATGATCGTCTTCGTCCGCACGAAGAACGAGACCGAGACCCTGGCCGAGAAGCTCCGGGCCCGCGGGTTCTCCGCCATGGCGATCAACGGCGACGTGGTGCAGGCCCAGCGCGAGCGCACGGTCAACCAGCTCAAGTCGGGCAAGCTCGACATCCTGGTCGCCACCGACGTGGCCGCGCGCGGCCTCGACGTCGAGCGGATCAGCCACGTCGTCAACTACGACATCCCGACCGACCCCGAGTCCTACGTGCACCGGATCGGCCGCACCGGCCGGGCCGGGCGCAGCGGCGACGCGATCTCGTTCGTGACCCCGCGCGAGCGGTACCTCCTCCGCTCGATCGAGAAGACCGCCCGCCAGCAGCTGACGGAGATGACCCTGCCCTCGGTCGAGGACGTCAACGTCACCCGGCTGGCGCGCTTCGACGACGCGATCACCGAGGCGCTGTCGGCGGAGGACAAGGTGTCGTTCTTCCGCGACGTCGTCTCCCACTACGTCCGCGAGCACAACGTGCCCGACGTCGACGTCGCGGCCGCGCTCGCCGTCGTGCTGCAGGGGGACACGCCGCTGCTGCTCGAGCCGGAGCCCGAGCGGCCGGCGCGGCGCCCGCGCGAGGACCGCGGCGAGCGGCCCGAGCGCGGCAAGGGTCGCGACGCCGGTCCCCGAAGGAGCGGCCCGCCGGCCGAGGGCATGGCGACGTACCGGATCGCCGTCGGCAAGCGGCACAAGGTGGAGCCGCGCCAGATCGTCGGAGCGATCGCCAACGAGGGCGGCCTGAGCCGCCGCGACTTCGGTGCGATCAGCATCCGCCCCGACTTCTCGCTGGTCGAGCTCCCCGCCGAGCTGCCGCCCGGCGCCGAGCAGGCGCTCGCGAGCACCCGCATCTCCGGCAAGCTGATCGACCTCCGCGTCGACCAGGGCCGGCCACAGGATCGCGGCGCCCCGACGAAGAAGCCCCGCCACAAGAATCGGTAGCACCGCGGCGGCGTACGACGTCCTGGCGTCCTAGGGTGACGGCGTGCACCGTCTCGAGCTCGGCACCGACGTCCCCGACGCGCTGGCCCCGTACCTCGCCGTCGACCGGTCGCAGCCGTTGCACGAGTGCTGGGTGACCGGGCACATGGTCGCCGGGCTCGACGGCACGGCCGCAGTGGGCGGCCGGGTGGGCGCGCTCTCCACCGCCGCCGACCAGGCGCTCTTCCGCCGGATGCGGCAGATCGCCGACATCGTGCTGGTGGGAGCCGAGACGGTTCGCCGCGAGGGGTACGGCTCGGTGCGGCTCACCGACGAGGCGCGCGCGCAGCGACGGGAGCAGGGCCGGCCGGAGACCCCGCCCGTCGCCGTGGTCAGCCGCAGCCTGGCGTTCGACTGGGCGGCGGCGGTGTTCGCGGACGCGCCCGAGGACGCCCGTACCCACGTGATCACCTGCGCGGCTGCCGACCCGGCCCGCAGGGCCGAGGCGGAACGGGTCGCGACCGTGGTCGTCGCCGGCGACGAGTCAGTCGACCCGGCGGCCGCGATGGCGGCACTGGCCGGGCTGGGCTACGGGGTCGTGCTCTGCGAGGGCGGTCCGACCTGGCTGGGCGAGCTCGTCGCGGCCGATCGGCTCGACGAGCTCTGCCTGTCGATCTCTCCGGTGATGGGCGGGGACCCGCTCCCGGTCTCCGTGACCCCGCCCGGCGCCGGCCTCGCCGAGTTCGACCTCAGGGGCGCCATGGCCGAGGACGACACCCTCTTCCTCCGCTACGAGAGAAGGGCACAGGGATGAGCGACGACGCGTTCGACACGATGATGGCCTCGGCCGACCCGCCGCTGATCGTGCTCACCACCGCGGCCGAGGACGAACGCGCGGGATGCCTGGTCGGCTTCCACGCCCAGTCGAGCATCTCGCCGCAGCACTACTGCGTGTGGCTGTCGAAGGCCAACCACACCTACCGGGTGAGCCTGCGCGCCGCACACTTCGCCGTCCACTTCCTGACCTCCGCCGACCTCCCGCTCGCGGAGCGCTTCGGCACCGTCTCCGGCGAGGACACGGACAAGTTCGCCGGCCTCGACGTCGACCTCGACCCGTACGGCGTACCCCTGCTCGCCGCCTGCCCCCACCGGATCTCCCTCGAACGCATCGCCGTGCTCGACGACGGCGGCGACCACGTCTGCCTCACCACCACGGTGACCTCGGCCCACACCGATGGTCACTTCGAGCCGCTCCGCGTCTCGAGCGCCACCCACCTCGACCCGGGGCACGAGGCCGAGGAGCGGGCGATCGAACCGTGAGCGAGCAGGGGTGGCAGGAGTTCCTGGCTGCCGACGGCGTTGACGACTGGGTCGTCCTGCACGCCGGGGCGACGTCGGCTTCTGGCGCGCCGTCCTCGGGTACCTCCCGATGGCCGACGACAACGCGGTCGACCCACGCGGCCACGGTTCGACGGTCTGGATGCAGGACCTCGACGAAGCCAGGCCGCTGCGGCATGCCATGCACGTCGACGTGACGGTGGCCCGCGAGAACATCGAGCCGCGGCTCGAGGCTGCGCTGGCAGCGGGAGGCAGCGCCCGTCCTGAGCCGGGCCTGGCGGCGGGGTCAGCCGATCAGGTGCGCCGCCAGGGCCCCGGCCGCGACCTGACCCGACGCGGCCGCGGTGAGCACCGACGCCATCGGCATCGGCAGCGATGCCAGGTGCGCCATGTCGCCGGCCGCGTGCACGCCGGGGAGGCTGGTGCGGCCCATCGGGTCCACCTCGACGCAGCCCGACGGCAGCAGGGCCAGGCCCAGCTGCTCGGCGAAGGGGGCGGCCTGGCTGAGCTCGGTCGAGACGAAGATCCCGCCCACCTCCTCGTCGGGGCCGGCCTCGAAGGTCACCCGCGCTCCGGTGGGCGTGGCGTGGAAGGCGGAGACCCGCTCGGTGCGTACGGCGAGACCCGGGGGCACCTCGGCGGTGTCCTCGCCGTCGGCGAGGACGGTCATCCGCGACGCGATCGGCCCGACCAGGCCGGCCAGGTGCACGACGCGCGACGAGGCGCCGAGGAACGCGACGTGCCGCCCGGCGAACTCGTGCCCGTGGCAGAACGGGCAGTGCGCGGCGACGGTGCCGAACAGCTCGGCGAGGCCGGGCTTGTCGGGGAGGGTGTCCCGCAGGCCGGTGGCGAGGACGACGCCCCGGGTGGTGATGACCTCGTCGCCGAGCTCGACGACGAACCCGCCGGTCGGTAGCGGCCGGACTGCGGTCGCGGCTGCGGACCGCGTGCTCACCGTGTCGTAGCCCCCCAGCTCCTTCCGGGCTGCGGCCCGGAGCTCTGCGGGCGGGGTCCCGTCATGGGTCAGGAAGTTGTGCATGTGTGGGGCGGGGTCGTTCCGGTAGCTGCCCGAGTCGAGCAGCAGCGTCCGCCGGTGGACCCGGCCCAGGGTGAGGGCCGCCTGGAGGCCGGCCGGGCCGCCACCGATGACGATGGCGTCGTGGTCGAGTGTGTGGGTGTCAGTGAAAGTTGCCATGACAGCAAGGATCTGACTTCATGTTGACATGAAGTCAAGCGGAGGATCCGAAGCGATCCTGTCCATCGGGGAGCTCGCGGCCAGGTTCGGCCTCGAGACGCACGTCCTGCGCCACTGGGAGGACGTCGGGCTGCTGCTTCCGGCGCGCGACTCGGCGGGCCGGCGGCGCTACTCCAACGACGACCTGGTGCAGGTCGCCGTGATCCTGCGGAGCAAGGCGGCGGGCATGAGCCTCGACCAGATCCGGGTCCTGCTCGACGGGGATGCGCCCGGCCGACACCGGGTCCTGGAGCAGCACATCGCCGACCTCGAGCGACGCATGGCCGAGATGGAGCGATCGCGCGAGATGGCCCTGCACGCGCTGCACTGCCGGGCCCACGACATCGCGACCTGCCCGCGGTTCCGGGCGCACGTCCAGGACATCGTCGACGGCCGGGCCGAGGGTTTCCCCTCTTTCGCCGAGTGAGCGACGGTGGTTGGCTGAGCGTGGCCACATCTCGGGTGGCCGTCTCGGATCTCGGAGGAAACACCCATGCCCACGCCCAGCCGCGCCGTGAGGCGCTCTCTGCTCACCCTTCTCGCCCTGGCCGCGACACTCGCGCCGGCCCTCGCCGTCCAGCCCGCCCACGCCGCCGCGACGACGTACGTCGCCCTCGGTGACTCGTACTCCTCCGGCACCGGGACCGGTAGCTACATCGAGGACGGCACCGACTGCCAGCGCTCGACGTTCGCCTACCCCAGCCTGATCAGCGCCCAGCGCGGCTACACCCTGGACTTCCGCGCGTGCTCGGGTGCGACCGTCGCCGACGTCGCGAACACCCAGCTCGGCTCGCTGAGCTCGGCCACGAGCTTCGTGACCATCTCCGTCGGCGGCAACGACGCCGGCTTCGCCGACGTACTGACCGAGTGCGCGACGCCGTGGTGGGCCGGAGACTGCGACGGCGCCATCGACCAGGCCCAGGCGTACATCAACAACACCCTCCCCGGCACGCTGTCCTCGCTGTACGGGTCGATCGGCTCGCTCGCGCCGAGTGCGCAGGTCGCCGTGGTCGGCTACCCGCGGATCTTCATGGGCGAGGACTGCAACGCGCTCACCTGGTTCGCGCCGGAGGAGCAGGCGCGGCTCAACCAGATGGCCGACCTGCTGAACACCCGGATCTCCGCGCAGGCGGGAGCGCACGGGTTCTCGTTCGCCAACCCCACCAACGCGTTCATCGGGCACGCCGTCTGCGACAACCCCGAGTGGATCAACGGGTTGTCGAACCCGATCAGCGAGAGCTACCACCCCAACCGCGACGGCCAGGCCTCCGGCTACGCGCCGACCGTCAGCCCGGTCCTGACCGGTGCCGGCCTCACCGTCACCGCCGCCACCCGCCGCGCGGCCGCGGCGAGCGGCGACGAGCTCGCCGCACGGCAGCGCCAGTACGCCGCCCTCGACTCCGCGATCGAGCCCGCGGAGTTCCGGATCCCCGACCTGCGCAGCCCGCAGATGCGGAAGGCAGCACGCGAAGCCGGGATCAACCTCGACCGCTGGCTGGCCCGCCACTGCAGCGGTGATCGGATCGGTTGAGGAAGGCGCGCTAGCGCCTGTCTCGAAACCACCTCTGGGTACGTGCTGGTAGAACCGGGGGTCATGGGGGCACATCGCATTGCCGCGGCGACCGCGGCCGGCGTACTCGTGGTCGGCCTGCTGGCCGCGTGTGACGCAGGTGGGGACGACACCGACGGGCCGGACCCGGCCGACACCGCCGAGGCGCTCGGGACGGCGTTGGCGTCCGGCGAGTTCACCGGCGTCGAGTTCACCGACGTGACGGCCGACGCCGTGAGCACGCAGTACGCGCAGCTCGTCGAGGGGATGGGCGAGGTCACGCCGACGGTGGAGGTCGGTGAGGTCACCGAGTCCGGTGAGTCCGGCGAGAGCGCGACCGCCGCGCTCGCCTGGACCTGGCCGCTCGGTGAGCAGGAGTGGGCCTACGCGGCCGAGGCGCCGATGCGGAAGGTCGACGACGCCTGGCAGGTGGTCTGGAGCCCCGCCCTCGTCGAGCCCTCGTTGACGAAGGAGGAGGTGCTCGACGCCACCTCGATCACGCCCCAGCGAGGGGCCCTCCTCGGTGCGCGCGGGCAGGCGCTGGTCGTCGAACGGTCGGTCGCGAGGTACGGCATCGACCGGCTCACAGGTGCCGAAGGCCCGGGCGGGCGAGTCCGCCCGGCAGCTCGCCACGCTCGCCGGCATCGACGTCGCGCCGTACGTGAAGCAGGTCGAGGCGGCCGGTGACAAGGCGTTCGTCGAGGCGATCACGTATCGCATCGAGGAGGTGCCGCCGGCGTTCGCGCGCGACTTCGACGACATCCCGGGCGCGGTCGCCGTGGCCGACAAGCTGCCGCTCGCGCCGACGCGGGAGTTCGCGGCGCCGATCCTCGGCACGGTCGGCGAGGTCACCGCCGAGATGATCGAGAAGGACCCCGACCGCTACCAGGCCGGCGACGTCGCCGGGCTGTCCGGCCTGCAGGCGAGGTACGACGACCAGCTGCGCGGGACGCCCGGCGTCGTGGTGGACGCGGTGTCGGGTGACGACGAGGAACGCGAGCTGTTCCGGGAGGAGCCGGTGGCCGGGCAGCCGCTCAAGCTGACCCTCGACATGCGCCGGCAGCTGGCTGCCGAGCAGCTGCTCGCCGACGTGGGTCCGGCGAGCGCGCTGGTCGCGATCCGGCCCTCGAACGGCGACATCCTGGTGGCGGCCAACGGCCCCGGGAACGACGGCTACAACATGGCGACGTTCGGCCAGCTCGCTCCCGGGTCGACGTTCAAGAGCGTGAGCTCGCTGGCGCTGCTGCGCAACGGCCTCACCCCCGACTCGGTGCTGCCGTGCACGAACCGGATCGTCGTCGACGGCAAGGCGTTCGAGAACTACGACGACTACCCCTCCGGAGGGGTGGGCCGGATCCCGTTGCGGACGGCGGTCGCGAACTCCTGCAACACCGCCATCATCTCCCAGGCCGACCGGCTCCCCGACGACGCGCTCGCCGACGCCGCCGCCTCGTTGGGCATGGGCGTCGACCACGACGCCGGCTTCCCGGCGTACTTCGGCAGTGTGGAGCCGCCGGAGTCGGCGACCGGGAAGGCCGCGGACATGATCGGCCAGGGCACCATCCTCGCCTCGCCGATGGCGATGGCCACGGTCGCCGCCTCCATCCAGTCCGGCACGACGGTGCTGCCGCGGCTGGTCCGGACGTGGGAGACCGACCCGGCCGACGTACCCGCGCTGACCCGGGCGGAGGCCGGCCAGCTCCAGGGCATGCTGCGCGGCGTGGTCACCTCCGGCAGCGGAAGCTTCCTGGCCGACGTACCCGGACCGCCGGTGATCGCCAAGACCGGCACGGCCGAGTTCGAGAAGAACGGCGAGATCCGTACGCACGCCTGGATGATCGCCGCCCAGGGCGACCTCGCCGTCGCGGTCTTCGTCGACGAGGGCGAGTCCGGCTCCGGGACCGCCGGGCCGATCCTCGAGTCGTTCCTCCGCGAGGCCGGCTAGCGGTCGCGCGGGGCGACGTTGCGGGCGACGTCCTCGGGCATCGGCTCGTAGTGGGCGAACGTGCGGCTGAAGGTGCCGGCGCCGTGGGTGGAGGAGCGCAGGTCGATGGAGTAGCGGACGAGCTCGGTCTGCGGGACCTCGGCCTTGACGAGGGTGCGGTCCTCGCCGATCTTGTCGGTGCCCTGGACGCGGGCCCGCCGCGAGGACAGGTCGCTCATCACCCCGCCGACGTAGTCGTCGGGCACGATCACGTGGACGGTGTCGAAGGGCTCGAGCATCGTCACCGTGGTGGCCGCGGCCGCCTCGCGCAGCGCGAGCTGGCCGGCCGTCTGGAACGCCATGTCGCTGGAGTCGACGGCGTGCGACTTGCCGTCGGTGAGGGTCACGCGCAGGTCGACGACCGGGTAGCCGTTGCGCACGCCGCGCTCCATCTGGGCGCGGATGCCCTTCTCGACGCTCGGGATGAACTGTCGGGGCACGGACCCGCCGACGACCTTGTCGACGAACTCGAAGCCAGAGCCCTCGGGGAGCGGCTCCACCTCGATGTCGCAGACGGCGTACTGGCCGTGTCCGCCGGACTGCTTGACGTGCCGGCCCTTGCCGGAGCCCTTGCCGGCGAACGTCTCGCGCAGCGACACGATGAACGGCACCGACTCGACGTTCACGGAGAACCGTGAGGCCAGCCGCTCGAGCACGACGTCGGAGTGCGCTTCGCCCATGCACCACAGGACGAGCTGATGGGTCTCGGAGTTGTTCTCGACGCGCAGGCTCGGGTCCTCGGCGGCGAGCCGGCCGAGCGCCTGGGACAGCTTGTCCTCGTCGGCCTTGCTCTTGGCGACGATCGCCACCGGCAACAGCGGCTCGGGCAGCGACCACGGCTTCAGCACCCGCGGGTCGTCGACCGAGGAGAGGGTGTCGCCGGTCTCGGCGCGGGACAGCCGGCCGATCGCGCACAGGTCGCCGGCGACGACCTTCGCGGCCGTGACCTGGCTCTTGCCGAAGGGGTAGGAGAGGGCGCCGATCTTCTCGTCCTCGTCGTGGTCCGCGTGTCCGGAGTCCTCGCCGAAGAACGAGGTGAAGTGGCCGGACACGTGCACCGACTCGTCGGGCAGGAGCGTGCCGGAGAAGACCCGCACGATGCTCAGCCGCCCGACGTACGGGTCACTCGTCGTCTTCACGACCTCGGCGACGAGCGGGCCGTCGGGGTCGCACGCGATCTCGCCGGCCTGGGCGCCCGCGGGCGTGTACACCTGGGGCGGCGGGTGCTCGGACGGCGAGGGGAAGGCGCGCGTCATCAGGTCCACCAGCTCGGCGCAGCCGACGCCGGTCACCGAGCAGACGGGTACGACGGGGAAGAACGTGGCCCGGGCGACCGCGCGCTCGAGGTCGGCGGTCAGGACCTTCTCGTCGATCTCCTCGCCGCCGAGATAGCGGTCCATGAGGCTCTCGTCCTCGGACTCCTCGATCACGCCCTCGATCAGCTGTCCACGCAGCTGCTCGGCCGCCGCGTCGGAGTCACCGGGTGCCAGCAGACCCGTGAGGGACACGACCTCCTCGCCGTCGCGGACCGGCAGGTAGAGGGGCATCACCTTGTCGCCGAAGGACGCCTGCGCCTGGGTGAGTACGCCGTCGTAGTCGGCGCGCGCCTGGTCGAGCTTGGTGACGATCACCGCACGCGGCATGCCGACGTCGGCGCACTCGCGCCACAACGTGCGGGTGGCGTCGTCGACCCCGTCGTTGGCGGCGATCACGAACAGCGCACAGTCGGCGGACCGGAGACCCGCGCGCATCTCGCCCACGAAGTCGGCGTACCCGGGGGTGTCGACGAGGTTCACCTTGATGCCGTCGTGCACCAGCGGCGCGACCGCCAGGGAGTTCGAGCGACCGTGGCCCTGCTCGGAGTCCTCGAAGTCGCACACCGTCGTGCCTTCGCGCACGGAGCCCGCGCGCGGAACAGCTCCTGCAGAGGCGAGCAGCGTCTCGACCAGGGTCGTCTTGCCGGAGCCACCGGGCCCCACCACCACGACGTTGCGGATCCGGTCGGGGCTGCCCGCCTCCAGATCCTGGCCGGCCGGTCTCCGAGAGCTGCCCTTGTCCGCCATCGCGATACCTCCTGCTCAGAGGCAACTCCTTCTCGCGGCCTCGTGCAAGGGGTATCGGGGAACCGTTCGCGTGATTATCCTGCCGGTGATGTCTCGGGTCGTGGGTCGTGTCGCCCTGCTCGCGCAAGCGTGTCACCACCTTGCGGAGGGCGTCTCTGTCGCGCTCGACGGACCCCCCGGAATCGGCAAGAGCGCGCTCCTCGATGCCCTCGAGTCCAGCCTCGACGCGCTGGTCCTCCGGGCCAGTGGCGCCACCACCGAGCAGTCCATGTCGTACGCCGCCCTCCAGGACCTGATCGACCAGGTACCGGCCGGGTCGGGCGGCGCCGTACCCGACGTGTTGCGGGCGTACGGCGAGGCCGGGCTGGTCGGCGCGCCCGGCACGGATGAGGTGCGGTGCGCCGTCAGCCGCGCCTTCCGGACCCTGCTGGAGGAGCTGACCGCCGACGGCCGCCGGGTGGTGCTGATCCTCGACGACGCGCACTGGCTGGACCCCGCGTCCGCGTGCGTGATCGGCTACGCCCGCCGGCGGCTGGTCGGCCGGGTCACGGTGCTCGCCACCGTCGGTCCCGGCGCGGGCACCGGTATCGACCTGGCCGGCCTCGAGATGCTCGACGTCCCTCCGCTGGAGGCCGGCGACATGATCGAGCTTCTCGGCCGGCACGGCCTCCCGGCGCACACCGCCCAGCGACTGCACATCGAGTCCGGCGGCGTGCCCGCGCTGGCCCTCGCGCTCTGCGGCGCTGTCGGTGAGCGGCCGTCGCTGCTGGGACGGCCGACCCCGTTGCCGGGGCGGATCGAGCACGTGCTGCGCGAGCGCTTCCTGTCCCTGCCCGACGACGTCCGCCTCACCCTGAGGCGCGCCGCCCTGCTGCACCGGCCGACGGTGCGTCAGCTCGAGCGCGCCGGTCGCCTGAACGCCGAGGAGGAGGTACGCCGCGCCGTCGAGCTCGGGCTGCTGGCCCGCTCCGACGGCGTCCTGCGGTTCACCCCGGCCGCCCTCGGTCGGGTCGTGGCCGAGTCGACCGCGACCGGCTGTCGTGCCGAGCTCCACGACGACCTCGCCGAGGTCGCCCCGACCGATGCCCGAGCAGCTGCGGCACCGAGCCCTGGCCGACCCGCGCCCGAACGCCGACTTCGCCCGCGAGCTCGCGGCGGCCGCGGCCGACGCGGCCCTGGGCGGGGCACGCGAGATCGCCACGGAGCTCTACCTGCTCGCCGCCGACCGTGCGCCCTGCGACCTCTCGGGCGAACGGGTCGAGTGGCTGGTCACGGCCGTGGAGACCGGCGCGCTGGGCAACCACGCCGAGCTCGTGCACCGCGCCCTGGTCGACCTGGTGGCCGGGCCGGCGACGCCGGCCCAGATGGTCCGGATGCGGGTGGCGCTCCTCGAGCTGGCCGGCTCCGGTGTCGCCGCCATGGACGAGATGCTCACCGCCGCGCTCGCCGACGCGGCCGACGACGACTGCCTGGTCGCGACGGTGCTGCTGCAGCGCGCGCGGGTGGCGCTCATGGAGTCCCACCCGGCGGTCGCCGCCCGGCACGCCGACCGGGCGGTCCACCTGCTGCGGCGGTCCGGAGAGGCACGGCGACCTCGCGGGGGCGCTGACCGTCCTCGCCGTCGCCACCCGCTGGACCGGCACCGGAGAGCACGACGCCCACCTCGCCGAGGCGCTCGAGCTGTCCGGTCCGCCGGCGCCGGGGATGATCCACGTCTCCGCGGCGTACATGGCGGCCCGGTTCGCGTTCTACGACGACCGGCTCGACGAGGCGTGGGCGGGGTTCCTCGCCCTGCTGACCCAGGTCGAGCGGGGCGCCGGGATGGACCAGGTCCACCTGCTGCGCTGCCTGGTCGAGGTGGGCAGTCGGCTGGGCCGCTGCGGCGAGGCGATGGCGTACGCCGCCCGCGCGGCCCGGACCGCCGAGGAGTTCGACCTCGAGCCGCACGACCGGCTGGTTCATCGCCGGGGTGGCGGAGCTGGCCGGCGGCGACCTGGCCCGGGCCCGGACGCTCGCGCAGCGCGGCGTGGCCGCGGCGGAGGAGGCCGGCGACACCGCTACCTGCAGCGGCACCTGCTGGTGCTGGGCCAGGCCCTGCTCCGCTCCGGCGACGCCGAGGCCGCCCGCGCCGCGCTGGAACGGATCCGCGGGATCGAGGCCAGCCAGGGGATCGGCGACCCGACCGTCAACCGCTGGCAGGTCGAGCTGGTCTCCAGCCTGGTCGCACTCGGGGACCTCGGCGGCGGCCGACGCGGTGCTCGACTGCGCCCGGCGCGCTGTCGACGGGCGGCTCGGCACCGACGGCCTCAGCGCCCAGCTCGACCGCGCGGAGGCCGAGGTGCTCGGAGCGCGCGGCGACGTCGACGGCGCGCTGGTCCTGCTCGACCGTGCCGAGAAGGTGTGCCGCGACCTCGGCATGCGGATCGACCTGGGCCGGGCCCTGCTGACCCGGGCCCACCTCGAGCGCCGTCGCCGACGCGCGGCCGCTGCCCGCTCCTCGCTGGCGGCAGCGGAGAGCCTCTTCAAGGAGCTGCACGCCGCCGTCGTGGCTCGACCAGGTCGGCGGCCGAGCTCGCCCGCGGCGGCGGCGCCGTGCTCGCCGGCGTGGAGCTGCTCACCGACACCGAGAGCTCGGGTCGCGGCCGAGGTCGCGCGTGGCGCCAGCAACCGCGAGATCGCCGAACGCCTCTACGTCAGCGTCAAGACCGTCGAGGCGACCCTGACCCGGATCTACCGCAAGCTGGAGGTGCGCTCCCGCACCCAGCTCGCTGCTCGCCTGACAGCGCACCCGTAGGTCTCGACAGGCTCGACCGACGTCAGTGCGGGCCCTGCGTCGCAGCAAGGGTTTTCCCCCTACCCCTCGACCCGGCGAGTTCCTAGGTTCGGTCTGCTCGCCGCGGATCGTGGCGCGCGCACCCCCGTCGGAACACAGACCCAAGGGAGCACTACGCATGAAGCCCAGAACGTTGCTCGGGACGGCTCTGGTGACCACGGTCTCCGCCGCGCTCGCGGTCGGAACCCAGGTCCCGTCGTACACCGAACCAAGCTCGGCCACGGCCACCAGGCCGCCGGCCGTCGCGGTCGACACCCAGGCCCGATCGGCCGCCGTCGACTCGGCCAAGGAGTACGTCGGCGAGCACCGCTCGCTCGTTCCGTGCCGCGTCCGGTGACGCCTTCCAGCGCGTCGCGACCACGGCCGGGAACGCCGGCACCTACTACGTCGCCTACGAGCGCACCCACCGCGGCCTGCCGGTCGTCGGCGGCGACTTCGTCCTCGCCGTCAACGACGACGGCAAGGTCACCGGCCGCACGCTCGCGCCAGGAGCGGACGATCGACCTCGGTTCGCTGAAGCCCGCCGTGAGCGCGGCCGCGGCCCGCAGCGACCTCGCGCGGCGAGGTCGCCCAGGTCACGAAGCGTCGGCCAGCCCGAGCTCGTCGTCTACGCGCAGGGCGCCCCGCGCCTGGCCTGGCAGACCCTGGTCACCGGCCGCGAGGCCGGCTTCCCGACCAAGCTCACCGTCTGGACCGACGCCACGACCGGCGAGGTCATCGACACCTGGGACCTCGTGGTCGTAGCGGCACCGGCACCGGCTACTACAACGGCGCGGTCTCCTTCGGCACCTCCGGCTAGCGGCTCGTCGTGGTCGATGACCGACACCGCGCGCTCCGGCCAGAAGTGCGGCGGCCAGAACGGCTCGGCGTACACCGGCACCGACGACGTCTGGGGCAACGGGACCGGCACCAACCTCGAGACCGGCTGCGTCGACGCGATGTACGCGATGAACAAGGAGTGGGACATGCTCTCGGCCTGGCTCGGCCGCAGCGGCATCAAGGGCAACGGCACCGGCTACCCGGCGCGGGTCGGCCTGAACGACGTCAACGCCTACTGGGACGGCTCGATCACGAACTTCGGCCACTCCAGCGACAACGCACCGGCAGCTGACCGCGATCGACATCGTCGCCCACGAGAACGGCCACGGCATCTTCCACACCACGCCGGGCGGCTCGACCGGTGACAACGAGACCGGTGGCATGAACGAGTCCACCGGCGACATCTTCGGCGCGATGACCGAGTTCGTACGCCGCCAACCCGAACGACCCGGCCGACTTCCTGGTCGGCGAGGAGGCCAACCTCACCGGCGACGGCCCGATCCGCAACATGTACAACCCGAGCGCCCTCGGCGACCCGAACTGCTGGTCGACGTCGATCAAGAACACCGAGGTGCACGCCGCCGCGGGTCCGCTCAACCACTGGTTCTACCTGCTGTCGCAGGGCTCCAACGCCTCGCCGGCGAGCCCGACCTGCAACGGCTCGACGGTCACCGGACTCGGCATCCAGACCGCAGGCAAGATCTTCTACAACGGCCTGCTGCTCAAGACGTCGAACTGGACCCACGGCGCCGCCCGCAAGGCGACGCTGCAGGCAGCGGTCAACCTCTACGGCACCACCAGCTGCACCAACTTCAACACCGTGAAGGCGGCCTGGGACGCGATCTCGGTCCCGGCCCAGTCGGGTGAGGCCACGTGCGGCGGTGGCGGCACGCCGAGCAACTGCTCGGAGGTCACGTCGACCGGCACGGCGTCGTCCGGGCTACTCGACGTACAAGCCGTCCACGTCGGGCTTCACGGCCGCCGCCGGCACCATCAAGGGCTGCCTGACCGGGCCGTCCGGCGTCGACCTCGACCTCTACCTGCAGCGCCGCAACAGCAGCGGCTCGTGGGTGGACGTGGCGGCGAGCGAGAGCGCGACCTCGACCGAGACGATCACCTACAGCGCCGCGGCCGGCACCTACCGGTGGGACATCTACGCCTACTCCGGTTCGGGCTCGTTCACCATCAAGTACGACGTGCCCTGATCCTGGGGCCTGTCATGCGAGCGGCGTCGTCAGGTGCTTCCTGACGGCGCCGTTCGTTGTCGTGGGTCCGAGGAAGGGGGAACCCCCTGCCGCATGGGGTCGACAAGGGGTTCCTGTCGACAACAAAGTGCTCCCTCCGAAGTCGACCCTTCCATGATCCCACCAGACCCAACCCATGTCAGTGGCTTTACGGCATTGCCTTTACCGGCCTTTTCTCGGCGGATCGCGGGTGCAATTGTTGCGCCATGAGCGGACTCGACCTCCTCGACGAGAAGCAGCGCAACCTCTACATCGACGGCACCTGGCGGGAGGCGAACAGCGGCGACCGGTTCGAGGTGCACGACCCGGCTGACGGCTCGACCATCACCGAGATCGCCGACGCCGCCGCGACCGACGCGATGGACGCGCTCGACGCCGCGGTGGCCGCCCAGCGCGACTGGGCCCGCACGGCGCCTCGAGAGCGCGGCGAGATCCTGCGTACGGCGTTCGGGCTGCTGCAGGAGCGGGCCGACGACTTCGCCCACCTGATGAGCCTCGAGATGGGCAAGCCCGTGGCCGAGGCCAAGGGTGAGGTGACCTACGGCTCGGAGTTCTTCCGGTGGTTCTCCGAGGAGGCGGTCCGGATCCACGGTCGCTGGATGCACAACCCCGCGGGCGGCAGCAGGCTGCTGACGCTGCGCAAGCCCGTCGGACCGTGCCTGTTCATCACGCCGTGGAACTTCCCGCTGGCCATGGGCACCCGCAAGATCGGCCCGGCCGTCGCCGCCGGCTGCACGATGATCGTCAAGCCGGCCGCCGAGACGCCGCTGACCATGCTCGCGCTGGCCGCCCTCATGGACGACGCCGGGCTGCCGCCGGGCGTCCTCAACGTCGTCACCACCACGAGCTCGAAGGACATCGGGGCGGCGCTGATGGGCGACGACCGGTTGCGCAAGGTCAGCTTCACCGGCTCCACCGAGGTCGGGAAGGTGCTGGTCCGCCAGTCCGCGGACGAGCTGCAGCGGGTCTCGATGGAGCTCGGCGGCAACGCGCCGTTCCTGGTCTTCGAGGACGCCGACGTCGACGCCGCCGTGGACGGCGCGATGATCGCCAAGATGCGCAACATGGGCGAGGCCTGCACCTCGGCCAACCGGTTCCTCGTGCACGAGTCGGTGGCCCAGGAGTTCGCCGACAAGCTCGGCGCGCGGATGAGCGGGCTGACGGTCGGCCGGGGCCAGGACGACGGCGTCGACGTCGGGCCCCTGATCAACGCCGACGCGGTCCAGTCCGTCAGCGAGCTGGTGACCGATGCCGTGCACGACGGCGCCACGCTGGTCACCGGCGGCAAGGCTCCCGACGGCCCGGGCTGGTTCTACCCGCCGACCGTGCTGGTCGACGTACCCGCGGACGCGCAGATCAACAACGTCGAGATCTTCGGCCCGGTCGCGCCGATCACCACCTTCTCCTCGGAGGACGAGGCGGTCGAGCGCGCCAACTCCACGGAGTACGGCCTGGTCTCCTACGCCTACACCAAGGACCTCGACCGCACCATCCGGCTGGCGGAGTCCCTCGACTTCGGCATGGTCGGCATCAACACCGGCCTGGTCTCCAACCCGGCGGCGCCGTTCGGCGGGGTGAAGGCGAGCGGGTTCGGCCGCGAGGGCGGCTTCGAGGGGATGGACGAGTACCTCGACACGACGTACGTCGCGATCCCGGCCGGGTAGGTGGACCCGCACGGCGAGACCGTCGGGCAGTACCGCGACTTCGGCCGGGACGCCACGGACTCCCCGTGCTTCGTCGAGTGGTGCGCGGGGGTCGTCGAGGACGACGACGTGCTGGCCTGGCTGTCGGAGCTGCCGGCGATCAAGCAGCAGCCCAACCTGGTCTTCGCCGCGGCCCGGTGGCACGGCGTACCGGCTCCGGGGCCGTACGCCGGGCTGCGCGAGGCCCTGCTCGGCGACGACGGGAGCATCCGCGACACGATCCTGACCCGGTCCACCCAGACCAACGAGGTCGGCCGGCTGGCGACCCTGGCCCCGGCGTTCGCGCTGCTCGGTGAGGAGCCGCTGGCCCTGCTCGAGGTCGGGCCGAGCGCCGGCCTGTGCCTGTTCCCCGACCGCTACTCGTATGCCTGGCACACCGACGGCGGAGACACGCTCCGGCTCGGGTCGGGTCCGCTGCTGGAGTGCCGGGCCAAGGGTGACTTCGTGCGGCCCGGACCACCTGCCCGAGGTGAGCTGGCGCGGCGGGGTCGACCTGAACCCGCTCGACGTCACCGACGAGGACGCGATGGCATGGCTGGCGACGCTGGTCTGGCCCGAGCAGGACGAGCGGCGCGAGCGGCTGCGTACCGCCATCGACGTCGCCCGGACCGACCCGCCGCGGCTGACCCGCGGCAACCTGCTCGACGCGCTCCCGGGCCTGGTGGTGGAGGCGGCCCGGCACGGCACCGTCGTGGTGTTCCACAGCGCGGTGATCGCCTACCTCGACGACGCCGACCGGCGGCGCTTCCAGGAGCTGATGACCAGCCTGGTCGCCGAGGGCCGGTGCCACTGGGTCTCGAACGAGGCCACACGGGTGCTGCCCGACGTAGCCGCCACCGGCCCCGACGTCGGTGAGGCTGCGCACCTTCGTGCTCGGCGTCGACGGCCGGGCGGTCGCCTGGACGCACGGCCACGGCCGGTCGATGCGGTGGTTCGGCTAGCTCAGTCGTACAGCGAGTCGAGCACCTGCTGGTTGTGCCGGTGTCCGACCGTCTCGTAGCCGACCACGGTCACCCACGGGGACGCAGCCAGCACGAGCAGGCACCAGAACAGGTCGACTCCGGCGCTGGCCATCAGCAACGACCCGACCAGGATGGCCACGGTGATCGCGAACAGCACCACGTGCAGCGGGTCGAAGGTCCGGGAGATCTGCATGTACAGCACGAAGAGCATCACGAAGTAGACCGCCAGCGGCACCGCCACCGTGGCCAGGGTGCCCACGGCGGACAGGTGGGTGTCGTGCTCGATGTAGTACGCCGCGACGTGCAGGCCGGCGCCGACGGCGACCGTCGCGCCGAACAGCGGGATGTGGCCGTAGCCCCAGCCGAACGAGCGTTCCCGGTGGGCCTCGAGCAGCAGCCCGCTCGGCACCACGAAGTAGATCCACCACATCCCGAACGTCAGGGCCGTGCCGGAGACGCCGAGCAGGACCAGGCTCGTCGACCAGCCGGGGCCATCGGGGCCGATCACCGCCAGGAGGGCCACCGTGGTCCCGAGCAGGCCCTCGCCCAGGGTGATGATGACCATCAGGCCGTAGCGCTCCGCGATGTGGTGGGGGTGCCAGGGCGTGCCGCCGCGCGCTCTTCCGCTCGGCGAGGATCGGGCCACCGGACTCCACGAGGACGAGCACGGCCGCCCACGCGAACATCGCACCGACGCTGGTCTCGACCAGGGCCAGCACCACCCAGCCGGTCTGGCTCACGGCCAGGGTGACGATGATCCCCTCGGCCACCCGGCGACGCTCGGGGTCCTGGCGGGCGACACGCATCCACTGGAACAGCATCGGCACCCGCATGATGACGTAGCCGAGCACCATCACGTCGTTGTCGACGTGGTCGCCCTCGACCAGCGACTCGAACATCTGGGGCAGGCCCAGCGCCAGCACGATGACGCCGAACATCTGCACCATCGTCGCCAGCCGGAAGACCCAGTCGTCGGTGTCGTACGCCGACGCGAACCAGGTGAAGTTGATCCAGGCCCACGACACGGCGTACGTCGCGAAGGCGAAGCCGATCACTCCCTCCCAGACGTGGTCGTGGGCGAGGAAGCTGGCGAGCTCGTCGGCCGCCACCCCGAACCCGATGACGAACGTCAGGTCGAAGAGCAGCTCCAGCGGCGTGGCAGCGCGGTGCACCTCGTGCGGGTCGCGGCCGCGCATCGTGATCAGGCCGTGCCGCATCCGGTCGGACATGGCAGGAGTGTAGGAGTCAGCTGGGTCAGACGGCTTCGCCGAGCGTCTCGGCCAGTCCCGTGCGGTTCGGGACGCCGAGCTTGCGGTAGACGTGCGAGAGGTGCCACTCGACCGCCTTGATGGTGACGGTCATCTCGGCGGCGATCTGGCGGTTCGTGAGTCCGCTCGCTGCCATCCGCGCCGCGCGCTGCTCCGAGGCCGTGAGCATGGCGAGGGTCTCGCTGCGGATCAGCCGGGGCCGCTCGCCGAGCCGGTGCAGGAGGTGGCGGACGCGGTTCTGGAGCGGGAAGAGGTCCTCGCGTCCGGCGTACGCCTCCGCGGAGCGGAGCATCGTCACCGCCTCGTCGCGCGCACCCACCGGGTCCTGGAGGGTGAGGAGGACGGCCAGGTCGGTGTCGATCTGCGCGGCCAGCCGGTCGGCGGTGACGCCCTCCAGAGTCGCCCGCGCCTCGCGGAGCAGACGGACCCTGCCGTCGCCGATCGCGGTGGCGGCCAGGGTGCGCAGCGCCTGCGCGACGGCGTACGCCGAACCGGAGCGGCGGGCGAGCACCAGGTTCGCCTCGGCGAGCTCCTGCGCCTCGCGGTTCCGGCGAAGGTGGGTCAGGGTCAGCGCGGCACCCGCCCGCCACGGCACCAGGTCGGGGTCGTCGAGGTCGCCGGAGAGGAGCGCTCCGGCCTCGGCGTACAGCTCGGAGGCCAGCTCGGCCTCGCCGAGCGCCGCGCGGAGCTCGCCCCGCGCGTAGTGCGCCAGCGCGCCGGCGAACCCGCGGTGGGACCCGAGCTCGCGCAGCCGCTCGTCCGTGGCCGTCGCCCGCGACATCTCGCCCCGGGCCAGCTGGACCTCCAGGGTCGACGCGAGCCACAGCACGGTCAGGTGCGGTTCGGCGTCGAGGCCGGGTACCACGGACAGGACGCCCTGGGCGTCGGTGACGCGACCGCTGCGCAGCAACGCCCGCGCACGGCGCAGGTCGTCGGGCAGCGTCGACGTCAGGAAGTCGGCGAGCATGGGAGAACCCTAAGAATTTCAGGGGGTTCGCCGTGGGCAATCGGCCGGAAATGGCCCGGTGGACCAGTCAGGCACGGCCCAGAAAGGCCAGTAGCCGCTGGTCAGCCGGCGCGAGCGCCAGCAGCGTGTGCGGCGGGCTGAACCGGACCCCACGGTCGACCTCGTCGACCATCTGGCCGGCGACCGGCAGCAGCCGTGCGGCCAGCTCCTGGGGGATCCGCGGGGCGGACCCGAGCGCCTGGCCGACGTCCCACCCGTGGACCGTGATCTCGAGGGCAGCGGTCAGGACCAGTAGGTCGCTCTGTATCACGGCGCCACCGACGTCGACGCCGTCCGGCCGGCGTCCGCTCCAGGCGCCGAGGAGCGCGCACGCCTTCTCCTGGAGCCGTTCGACCCGCAGCGGGGACCAGCCACGGGCGGGCACGGCGACCGCCCCGCCCGCCGCCTCCGTGAAGGCGTCGAGGCCGTCGTCCATGTGGGCGAGGAGCTGGCCGAGGTTCCAGTCGCGGCAGGGGGTACGCCGGTCCAGGTCGGCGCCGGGGACTCCGGCGAGGATCACCCGGGTGTAGCCCAGCGACCGTTCCAGCAGCTCCACCGCCCCCGTGAGGGCGGTGGTCACCGGGCTTCCGTGACCGCGTAGTCGGCCGGCAGACGCTCGGGCAGGCCGAACCTGGCGAACATCGTGGTGTCGAAGAACGCCGCGACGTGCTTGACCTGGTCGCCGTCGAGCTCGAGCACCTGCATGTGGAACGGCTCGAAGTGGCCGGCCTTGGTGCGCATGTAGAGGCCGAACGCGGGCTGGCCGTTGGCGTCGGTGCGGATCATCGGCATGTCGTGGACGCCGCCCGGGCAGCGGAGGTCGATCAGCTCGCCGATGTTGACGTTGCCGGTGTACCAACCCTTGAACGGCGGCATCTCCCAGACCGCCTCGGCGGTGAGCATGCTGACGATGGTGTCGATGTCCTTGCGCCAGAACGCGTCGACGTACCTGTCGAGCAGCTCCTTCTGGGCCGGGGCGAGGTCGGCCTCGACGGAGTCCTCGGTGAGGTGCCGGTCGGACATCTGGGCGTGCGCGCGCTGGAGGGCGGAGTTGACCGCGGCGGTGGTGGTCTCGAGGGCCTCGGCGACCTCGGCGGCCGACCAGCGCAGGACGTCGCGCAGGATGAGCACCGCGCGCTGGCGGGCGGGCAGGTGCTGGAGGGCGGCGATGAACGCGAGCCGGATCGAGTCGCGCTCGGCGACGACGACCGAGGTGTCGGGCACCGGCTCGAGCCAGGGGATCTCGGGGTCCGAGTCGAGCGGGTCGCTGGCTTGGGCGTCGGAGGTGCCGAGGCCGGTCGGGAGCGGGCGGCGCGGCCGGCCCTCGAGGTTGGTCAGGCAGACGTTGGTCGCGATCCGGTAGAGCCAGGTGCGGACCGACGAGCGGCCCTGGAAGTCGGCCGAGGCCTTCCAGGCGCGCAGGAACGTCTCCTGCACGAGGTCCTCGGCCTCGTGGAAGGAGCCGCTCATCCGGTAGCAGTGCGCGAGCAGCTCGCGCTCGTAGCGCTGGGTGAGCGCGGGGAAGTCCTCGAGCTCCGTCGTGGTCGTGTGGTGCCCGGGGTCGTGGTGCTCGTGCTGTCCGCCCGTTCCGCTGTCGTCACGCCTGCCGTCCTCATGGGTGGCTCCTCGTCGTCCGTCCAGTCTGCCTCTGATGTGGACCGGCGTCGACGGGAAAACTCATCGCTGGGTGCCTCAGATTCACTGGTTAACCAGTGAATCTGGGACTTCCCACGGCAAATACGGCGTGGGAAGTGCAAGAAACCCGTGGTCAGTCGGCCTGGGCGCGCACCAGCGACAGCGCCCGCTCGGCGGCCGGTACGGCGCCATCACGGTCGGCCGGCACCAGCCCGATCCGGGTACGCCGGTCGAGCAGGTCGTCGACGTCGGCCGCGCCCTCATGGGTGACGCCGAACAGCAGCTCGGCCAGGGTCGCGGGCGTGCCGTCGGAGATGGGCGCCAGCAGCTCGGCGTCCGAGAGGCCGCTCACCTCGCGCGCCGACTCGAGCACCAGCGCCGCGTCGGTGCCGAAGCGGCGGACCAGCCGGGCCGGCAGCTCGAGCCTCGACAGCTCGGCTCGCGGACGCGGCGCCCGCGAGGGGGAGGGTGCGGGTGCGGCAGGGCCCCGCGGACGACACCGGCGCCGGCCAGGGCGGCGTCGACGGCGTCCTCGGCCATCTGCCGGTACGTCGTCAGCTTGCCGCCGACCACCGTCACCACGCCGCTGCGGGAGGTGAGGACGGCGTGCTTGCGGGACAGGTCGGCAGTGCCGGTCCCCTCGACCCCCTCCGTCCGCGACGTGTCGAGCAGCGGCCGGAGCCCGGCGTACGCGCCGACGACGTCGGAGCGGCGCAGGTCGTGTGCGAACGCCGCCGAGACGACGTCGAGCAGGAACCCGATCTCGGCCTCCGTCGGCTGGGGTACGTCGGGGATCCCGCCCTCGACCGGCTCGTCGGTGAGCCCGACGTACAGGGTCCCGTCGGGCTGGGGGAGGACCATCACGAACCGGTTGGTGTGGCCGGGCACGTGCGCCGTCACCGCGACCCGTAGCCCCGGGAGGGTCTCGCCGCGGAGGACGAGATGGGTACCGCGCGACGGACGGAGGGCGACCTCCTCGACCAGGTCGCCCGCCCAGACGCCGGTGGCGTTGACGACGGCTCGGGCCGAGACGGTCGCGGAGCCGCCGGTCAGCTCGTCGCGCAGCTCGACGCCGGTCCCGGTGGCAGTGAGGACGCGGGCGCGGGTGCGGACGTGGGCGCCGTGGTCGGCGGCCGTGCGGGCGACCGTCGTCACCAGCCGGGCGTCGTCCTCGAGCTGGCCGTCCCAGGACAGCAGGCCGCCACGAAGCCCGTCGCGACGCAGCCCGGGGGCCAGCGTGAGCGCTTCGGTGGCCGAGATCTTCCGCGGGCGCGGCAGGGTGTCGCGGCTGGTGTGAGCGCTGCGCCGGAGGAGGTCGCCGGCGATCAGCGCGCCGCGGGCCACCGCCGACTGGACACCGGTGACGCCGGACGTCAGCGGGATCAGCATCGGCATCGCGTGCGTGAGGTGGGGCGCGGTCACCTCCATCAGGATCCCTCGCTCGACCGCACTCTCGTGGGCGACGCCGACCTGCCCGTTGGCGAGGTAGCGCAGACCACCGTGGACCAGCTTCGAGGACCAGCGGGACGTGCCGAATGCGAGGTCGTGGGCGTCCACGGCCAGGACCGACAGCCCCCGGGTGACGGCGTCGAGCGCGACACCGGCGCCGGTGATGCCGAGCCCGATGACGACCAGGTCGACGTCGGTCGGGATGTCGGCCAGGCCGGGCGTGATCCGGGTGGCCGGCGCTCTGTCCACAGGCCCCGATTGGTCACGAACCGCACGATTCCTGTGCAATTTGTTGCGGTTGGGGACCAAACCGCGACCCCGAGGCACGCCGGTCATGGGGCGAGCGCCCTGGCGAGCAGCAGCCGCAGCTCGGCATCGAGCTCGGCCTCGGTGACGTCGTCGTCGACCATGGTGTGCGCCGAGAGCACGTAGCCGTGGGTGGCCAGCAGGAGTGCGCGGGCGATGGCCGTCGGGTTGCCGGTGCGGATCGCTCCGGAGGCCTGGCCGGCCCGGACCTGCTCCTCGGTGATCGCCAGGACCGCGTCCTGGGAGCGACCCCGGCGGGAGAGCAGGTAGGGCAGCAGCAGCTCGGGGTCGAGCTCGACGATGCGCAGGAACAGCTCGTTGTCGCGCAGCGCGCGGACCGTGCCGACGATCCCGTCGACGAGGCGCGCGATCGGGTCGCGGTCGGACTCCCCGGCCGCGACCGCGGCGGCGACGACGGCACCCCACTCGCGGGTCATCAGGTCGCCGAGCAGCTGCTGCATGTCCGACCAGGCGCGGTAGATCGTCATCCGCGAGACCCCGGCCCGGCGGGCGATCTCGGTGAGCGTCGTACGCCGCCAGCCGATGTCGAGGATGCACTCGCGGGCGGTGTCGAGATAGACGTCACGCGGCCCGCGTGCCGAGCCCTCGCTGTTACGAAGTGACGTCATGTGTCACACTGTAACACGTGACCATGCCCGAGATGCACCCCAGCCGCTGGGGCGACCCGGCCTCCGCCGCCGCCCTCCCCGAGGCCGCGCGCGGCCTGATCGAGATGGCGTTCGGTCTCGACGAACGCCCGGCAGTCGAGTCGCCCAGCGTCCCCGCCTCGGCGATCCCGGTCGAGCTCCTCGACGGGCTCCGTGCGCTGGTCGGCGCCGAGCACGTGCTCACCGACGACGAGACCCGACGGCTGCGCACCCGCGGCAAGTCCACCCCCGACCTGCTCCGCGCCCGCGCCGGCGACCTGACCGACGCGCCCGACGCGGTCGTCCGGCCCGGCGACCACGACGACGTCGCCGCCGTGCTGGCGTACGCCGTCGAGCACCACCTCGCCGTGGTCCCGTTCGGCGGCGGCACGTCGGTGACCGGCGGGCTCGCCGCGCGCCGCGAGGGGTACGCCGGGCTGCTCAGCCTCGACCTGATCCGGATGAAGCGGCTGGTCGCCGTCGACCCCACGTCGATGACCGCGACCCTCGAGCCCGGCCTGCGCGGTCCCGAGGCCGAGGCGCTGCTCGCCGAGCACGGCCTGACGCTCGGCCACTTCCCGCAGTCCTTCGAGTTCGCCACGATCGGCGGCTTCGCGGCCACCCGGTCCAGCGGCCAGTCGAGCGCGGGCTACGGCCGCTTCGACGCGCTGGTCGTCGGCCTCACCGTCGCCACCCCGAGCGGACGGCTCGACCTCGGCTCCGCGCCGGCCAACGCGGCCGGCCCCGACCTGCGCCAGCTGCTCCTGGGCTCGGAGGGTGTCTTCGGCGTGATCACCGCGGTCACCGTGCGGGTCCGCCACCTGCCGGAGACCAAGGTGTACGACGGATGGCGCTGGCCGTCGTTCGCCGACGGCGCCGCCGCGATGCGGACGCTCGCCCAGTCCGGCCTGCTGCCGACGGTCATCCGCCTCTCCGACGAGGCCGAGACCGCGATCAACCTGGCCCGTCCCGACGAGATCGGCGCCGACGCGACCAGCGGCTGCATGATGATCGCCGGCTACGAGGGAACGCCCACCGCCGTCGCGGCCAAGCGGGCCGCCGTCACGGCCGTGCTGACCGACCTCGGCGGCACGAACCTGGGCGAGGAGCCCGGCCAGTCGTGGGTGCACGGCAGGTTCAACGCGCCGTACCTCCGCGACTCGATGCTCGACGTGGGCGTCCTCGTCGAGACCCTCGAGACCGCGACCTTCTGGTCGAACGTGGACCGGCTCTACGCCGACGTGAAGACCGCGCTCGAGGAGTCGCTCGGCCAGCCGTCGATGGTGCTCTGCCACATCTCCCACGTCTACGAAACCGGATGTTCGCTCTATTTCACGGTCGCCGCCAAGGAAGACGAACAACCGATCGGGCAGTGGCTGGCGGCCAAGGCCGCCGCCAGCGACGCGATCATCGAGGCCGGTGCGACGATCACCCACCACCACGCCGTCGGCACCGACCACAAGCCGTGGTTCGCGCGCGAGATCGGCGAGGTCGGCGTCTCGATCCTGCGCGCGGTGAAGGCCGAGCTCGACCCGACCGGCATCCTCAACCCGGGGGTGCTCATCCCGTGACCCACGCCCGCGCGTTCACGTTCCTGGTCAACCCCGCCTCCGGCGGCGGCGCCGCGCCCGAGGCGGTGGTCCCGGTCGCGCGCCGGCTCCGCGACGCCGGCGCCCGCGTGGAGGTCACCTACTCCCCGGGCCCGAACGCCATGCGCGACCTCGTGGCCGGCGCGCTCGGCCGCGGTGACGTGGTCGTCTCGGTCGGCGGCGACGGGATGCTGTCGTCGCTGGCCGGAGCGGTCTCGCGCGGCGACGGCACGCTGGCGGTGCTGCCCGCGGGCCGCGGCAACGACTTCGCCCGGATGCTGGGCCTGCCCGACGACGCCGAGTCGCAGGCCCGGCTGCTGCTGGAGGGCGACGTACGCCGGGTGGACCTGCTGTCGTGGACGACCGGCGGCGAGTCCCGGACCGTCGCCGGCTCGGTGTACGCCGGCGTCGACGCCCGCGCGTCGGCGATCGTCGACCGGGCCCACTGGCTCCCCCGCAAGCTGCAGTACCCGTACGCCGCCGTCCGCTCGCTCGCGACCTACCAGCCCGGCCGCTACCGGGTCTCCGTCGACGGCGCGGACCACGAGTTCTCCGCAGCCACCGTCGTCGTCGCGAACTCGGCGTACTACGGCAAGGGCATGAAGATCGCGCCCCTCGCCTCCGTCACCGACGGGGTGCTCGACGTGGTCGTGATCGAGGCAGCCGGCAGGGCGGCCCTGATGCGTGCCCTCCCCACCGTGTACGACGGCGCCCACGTGGCGCTCGACGAGGTGACCGTGCTGTCCGGCAAGCGGGTCGAGCTTCGCGGCCGGGCCCGGAATCCGATCCCGGTCGGTGGCGACGGAGAGCCGCTGGGCGTGCTGCCCGGTCTCGCCGAGGAGCCGGCAGTGGTCGAGGTGCAGCCGGGCGCGCTCGCCGTCATCTGCTGACTCACCATCAGGTCAGTTCCTGAACGACCACACCAGCAGCTCGGTCGGACTGGCGGCGGTGACCACGAGGCCGGGCCGGTCGCTGATCCGGAACGCGTCACCGGCCTGCAACGGCTCCGCCAGGCTCGACCGCGCCAGCGACCCGGTGGCCACGAAGACGTGCTGGAGGGAGTCGTCGGGCAGGGTCACGGTGTCGCCGGGGGCCAGCCGGGCCACCCAGAACGTCGCGCTCGCCGTACCGATCCGGACCCTCGCGTCCGGATGGTGACCCGAGGCGACGGGCACCAGCTCGCCCTCGGGAAGCGCCACCGCCGCCGTGGTGTACGCCGGCTCCGACCCGGTCGCGTCGGGCGTGAGCCACACCTGGACGAAGCGGGTCGGCCCCGACGAGTCGTGCGCCACCTCCGCGTGCACCACGCCCGAGCCCGCCGAGAGCACCTGCACCGTGCCGGGCACGACGGCGCCCTGGTGCCCGTGGTCGTCGGCGTGCACGAGTGCCCCGGACAGCACCCAGGTGACGATCTCGAGCTCGCGGTGGGGATGGTCGGGGAAGCCGGCGCCTGGTCTGAGAAGGTGGTCGTCATGGCAGACCATCGGCCCGAAGGCGACGTTCTCGGGGTCGTAGTGGGAGCCGAATGAGAAGGAGTGCCGGGTGCTCCTCCCTGATTCGCGGGTCAAGAAACGGACAGTTCCCCGGCGGACCTCGACGCTCATGGAGAGAATGATCGCGTGTCGTTCCCCCAACTCCCCCCGGGGTTCCGATTTGGAACCAGCACTGCGTCCTACCAGATCGAGGGCGCGGCGTCCGAGGACGGCAAGGGACCCAGCATCTGGGACACCTTCACGGCCCAGCCCGGCCGGATCAAGGACGGGTCGAGCGGCGCGGTCGCCTGCGACCACTACCACCGGTGGCAGGAGGACGTGGCGCTGCTGAAGGACCTGGGCGCGGGCGGGTACCGCTTCTCGATCGCCTGGCCGCGGATCCAGCCCGACGGGCGGGGACCGGCCAACGCGACGGGACTGGCGTTCTACGACCGGCTGATCGACTCGCTGCTCGAGGCGGACGTGCAGCCGATGGTCACGCTCTTCCACTGGGACCTGCCGCAGGCCCTCGAGGACGACGGTGGCTGGCTGAACCGCGACACCATCGAGCGGTTCGCCGAGTACGCCACGATCGTCGGCCAGAAGTTCGCCGACCGCGTCGAGCACTGGGTCCCGATCAACGAGCCCAACGTGGTCACGATGATGGGCTACGCCATGGGGATGCACGCCCCCGGCACGCACCCTGCTCTTCGACGCGCTTCCCGTCGCCCACCACCTGCTGATGGGCCACGGCCGGGCCGCGATCGCGCTCCGCGAGGCGGGCGCCACCAGCATCGGCTGCGCCAACAACCACGCACCGATCTGGCCCGCCAGCGACGGTGACGCCGACGTCGGCGCGTCCAAGCTCTTCGACGCGCTCTGGAACGGCCTGTTCATCGAGCCGATGCTGCTCGGCAGGTACCCCGCCGACCTGGCACCGCTGCTCGACGAGGTCGTGCACCCCGGCGACATGGCCACGATCCGCCAGCCCCTCGACTTCTACGGCGTGAACTACTACAACCCGATGAAGATCGCGGCCACCCCCGAGGACCAGGAGGTGCCGTTCGAGATCCTCGAGCTGCTCGGCTACCCCCAGACCGACTTCGGCTGGCCGATCGTGCCCGACGCGCTGCGCGAGTGGCTGATCATCTTCCGTGCCCGCTACCGCGCGGCGCTGCCGCCGATGATGATCACCGAGAACGGCTGCTCGTTCGGCGACGGCCCCGACGAGCACGGTGAGGTCGACGACCAGCGGCGGATCGAGTTCCTCGACGCCCACCTCCGCGCCGTGGCGACCGCGATCGAGCGCGGGGTCGACGTACGCGGCTACTACCTGTGGTCGCTCATGGACAACTTCGAGTGGGCCGAGGGGTTCACCCAGCGGTTCGGCCTGGTGCACGTCGACTACGACACGTTGAAGCGGACCCCGAAGAAGTCCTTCGAGTGGTACGCCCACCTGATCGCGGCGCAGGCCCACGCCGAGACATCCGCGCTAGCGGCGTAGCCTTTCGATCCGTGGCCAACCCGCTGGAGGAGTTCCTCGCGTCGGCGCAGGACTCCCTCCTCCTGACTGTGTCCCCGTCGCCTGAGGCGGCCGCTCTTCCGGTGCTGACCACGTCCGACGGGCCTCCCGCCCCCGGGAAGCGGAGCCGCGTCGGAGTGCGGGTGCGGGACCGGCAGGAGCTGCGGTCGGTGGTCGTGCCCGACGGGATCCGTTCGGCCCATGTGGCGATCTGGCTCGACACGGCGACAGCGGCGCTCGCGCCGGCGGCGCGCCCGGACTGGCCGGACCTGTTGGTGGTGCGCTCGCGCCGCCTGCCCGAAGGTGGCTCCCTGCTCGTGCTCCGCTTCGAGCGCCCGGTGCCGTTGGCCGCCTTGCTGGCCGAGGTCGGGCGGCAGGCGGTCTGGCCGGATCGAGCCGGCAACCGTGGCCTGTTCCTCCACGCCCCGGCAGCGGAGGGCGACGACGAAAGGGTGCCGCCCGACGTCGGTTCCGCTCCCGCCAGCTGGCCTGCTCGGCGACGATCGAGCCCGGTCCGGTCACCGGACGTGCGCCTGTCGTGCTGCGCGATGTGACGGGACCGCTGGCGCTCGGGCGACTCGACGAGCGGGTGCTCAACCCGATCGGGTTCGACGCCACCGCCGACGGGCCGGTGACGGACCTCGCCTCCGTGGACCTGCGCGACGGCCCCACCGAGCGGCTGGTCGCCGAGCTGCGTTCGGCGTACGCCGTCGGGGTCGAGCTGGGCGAGCAGGCGGACGTCGGTCTGCTGCGCACGGTGGCGGGTCTGGCGATGGCCGGCGTGCCGCTGACGACCCCGGCCGTGCCGCCGTCGTCCGCGCGGCTGCTGGGGGAGGAGCTGTCGGGGGCGCTGGCGGCCCCTCTGGACACCACCGATCTCCTGGCCAGGGAGGAGCACAGCGTCGTGCTGCGCCGCGCGGCGCTGGACACGTTCGCGTCGTACGCGTGGGCGAGCGCGCTGGCCGAGCAAGCGGGCACCCGGGTCGCCCCCCAGCCGGCGGTCACCGTGGTGCTCGCCACGCGCCGTCCGGAGCAGCTCGACTTCGCCCTCGACCAGGTGCGCGCGTCAGCGCGGGGTCGAACGGCTGGAGCTGGTGCTCTCGACCCATGGGTTTCGAGCCGAGCCCGCGACGGTGCGAGCCGGCGCTCGGAGACCGGGTCGCGGTGCAGGTGGCCGACCAACCCGACGACATGCCGTTCGGTGACGTGCTGCAACGCGGGGTCGACGCGGCCGGGGGTGACGTCGTGGTCAAGATGGACGACGACGACTGGTACGGGCCGGACGCGGTGGCCGACCTGCTGCGCGGGCGGGCCTACAGCGGCGCGGAGCTGGTCGGGATGCCGCCCGAGTTCCACTACCTGGCCCCGCTCGACGTCACGGTGAAGCGTGGTCACCCCGCCGAGCTCTACTCGAACTTCGTCGCTGGCGGCACCTTGATGATCGACCGCGGTCTGCTGCGCCAGATCGGTGGCTTCCGCCGGGTCCGGAGGTTCGTGGACGCCTCACTGCTGGCGGGGGTGACGGCCGCGGGCGGCGCCACCTATCGCATCCACGGGCTCGGCTACGTCCTGCGCCGCAACGCCAGCGGGCACACGTGGGAGGTCGACATGGACTACCTGCTCGACCCCGTCCGCGTCCAGCGCACGTGGGACGGCTTCACGCCGTCCCGCCTGATGGAGCTCTGAGGGGACGGGTCAGCGCCGTCCCATGCCCCTGGCCGTCCAGCCGGCAGCACGCCAGGCGTCGAGGTCGAGGGCGTTGCGTCCGTCGATCATCTGCTTGCGCCGCACCGTCCGGGCCAGCGCCTCGAGGTCGACCATGCGGAACTCCTTCCACTCGGTCAGGTGGAGGAGCAGGTCGGCGTCGTCGGCGGCCGCGATCGCCGAGTCGGCGTAGTCGAGCGTCGGGAACATGGCGGACGCCGTGTGGTGGGCCCGCGGGTCGTAGACCGTGACCTGCGCCCCGCGCAGGTGCAGCTGGCCGGCCACCCACAACGCGGGGGAGTCGCGGACGTCGTCGCTGTCGGGCTTGAACGCGGCCCCCCACACGCCGATCCGGGTGCGGGTGAGGCTGCCGCCGAGCATCGCCGTCGCGATCTGGACGACGCGCTGCCGCTGCCGCTGGTTGATCTCGTCGACCTTGTGCAGGAACGACATGGCGTCCTCGACGCCGAGCTCGCCGGCCCGGTGCACGAACGCGCGGATGTCCTTGGGCAGGCAGCCACCGCCGAACCCGACCCCCGCGTTGAGGAACCGTCGGCCGATGCGCGCGTCGTGGCCGATGGCGTCGGCGAGCTCGACCACGTCGGCGCCGGTCACCTCGCACACCTCGGCGACGGCGTTGATGAACGAGATCTTGGTCGCGAGGAATGCGTTCGCCGAGACCTTGACCAGCTCGGCCGTCGCGAAGTCGGTGACGACCACCGGGGTGCCGGTCGCGATCACCGAGTCGTAGAACTTGCGGAGCGTGCTCTCGGCGTGCTCGGAGGCCACGCCGAGCACCAGCCGGTCGGGCTCCAGGGTGTCCTTCAGGGCGAAGCCCTCGCGCAGGAACTCGGGGTTCCAGGCCAGCTCGGCGTCCGCTCCGGCCGGCGCGATCTCGAGCAGGCTGGCGGCGAGCCGGGCAGCGGTGCCGACCGGGACCGTCGACTTGCCGACCACGAGGGTGGGTCGGGTCAGGTGCGGCGCGAGCGCCTCGACGGCCCCGTGGACCTGGCTGACGTCGGCGGCCATGCTCTCGGGGTTCTGCGGCGTGCCGACGCACAGGAAGTGGATGTCGCCGAACTCGCCGGCCTCCGCGAACGAGCCGGTGAACCGCAGCCGGCCCGAGGTGACGTGCTTGGCCAGCAGCTCCTCGAGCCCGGGCTCGTAGAACGGCACCCGGCCGGCCGAGAGGCGCATCCCTCTTGTCCGGGTCGATCTCGACGCCGAGGACGTCGTACCCGAGCTCCGCCATGCTCGCGGCGTGCGTCGCCCCGAGGTACCCGCAACCGATGACCGTGACCTTCACGCGGGCGAGTCTAGGAGGGGACTAGCGTTCGCCGGTCTCCAGGGCGCTCGCCATCCGGCGAATGATCTCGGTGAGCCGGTCGGGCGACGTCGCGATGTTCAGCCGCACGTGCCCGTCGAGTCCGGGGTGGTAGTCATGCCCCGGCGCGAGGCGCACCCGCCCGCGCTCGAGGCAGACCGCCGCGGGATCGGCGACGCCGTACGCCCGCAGGTCGAGCCAGGCGAGATAGGTGCCCTCGAGCGGCCGCATCCGGGCCTCCGGCAGGTGCTCGGCGAGCAGGCGGCCGAGGAGTGACCGCTGCTGGTCGAGGCGCTCGACGAGTGCGGCCAGCCACGGATCGCCGTGGGTGTACGCCGCGACGCCGGCGACGACGCCGAGTGGCGACCACGAGTCGTTGATGGCCATGGGCGCGTCGACCAGCGCCTTCCGGGTGGCGTCGTCGGGCGCGATGATCTGTGCGCAGCGCAGGCCCGCGGTGTTGAACGCCTTGCTGGCCGCCACGACCGCGACCGCGTGGTCCGCGGTGCCCTCGAGGGACAGGTAGGGCACGTGCTCCGCGCCGGGCAGTGCCAGCGGCGCGTGGATCTCGTCGCTGACCACCCGCGCGCCGTGCTGCACGACGACGTCACGGACGCCCTCCAGCTCCGCGCGGGTGAAGACCCTGCCCCACGGGTTGTGGGGCTGGGTCAGGAGGAGGGTGCGGGCCCCGGCGCGGAACAGCGCCGCCAGGCGGTCGAGGTCGATCTCGGCCCGGTCGGCGTCCGGGTCGAGCACGAGGTCGACGCGCTCGCGCCCGGTCAGCTGGGCGACGTCCAGCTGGGGTGCGTACGCCGGAAGCGGCATCACCATCGGCCCCGGCTCGCTCAGCACGTCGAGTGCGACGCGGATGCCTGCCGTCACGTCCACCGTCGGCAGCACCCAGGCCGGGTCGACCTCGTGCCGGAAGTGGCGCATCGCGAAGCCGGCGTACGCGTGGCCGAGGTCGCCGCCGTCGATACGGGGATACCCCGCCATCCCGAGCCGCACCGCCGCGACAACCGCCTGCTCGACGACCGGGGCGAGCTGGTAGTCCATCTCCGCCACCCACGCGGGGATGACGTCGTCGTCGACCTCTCCCCACTTGCACAGGATCGCGGCGCGCGCCTCGGCGTCGGTGAAGTCCCGGATGGTCACGCGCCCCAACCTACGTCCCGCGTCAGAGCGCGGCGGCGGTGCGGGTGCCCTGCTCGATCGCGCGCTTGGCATCGAGCTCGACGGCGACGTCGGCGCCGCCGATCAGGTGCGGCTCGTCGCCGCCCTCGACGAGGTGGTCGTACAGGTCGCGCACCGACTCCTGGCCGGCGCAGAGGACCACGTGGTCCACGTCGAGCACGCGCGGCTCGCCGTCGACGAGCAGATGGAGACCGGCGTCGTCCACGCGCACGTACGTCGCGCCGCTGACCTGCTCGACTCCCGACTGACGCAGCACCGCGCGGTGCGCCCAGCCCGACGTCTTCCCGAGCCCGACGCCGATCGGGGTGGTCTTGCGCTGGACCAGGGTCACGTCGCGGATCGGCGCCCGGGGCTTCGGCTCGGTCAGCCCGCCCGGGTGGACGGCGGGGTCGCCGACGCCCCAGTGCGCCATCCAGTCGTCGTGCCCGTCGGCGGGGTCGTGGGTGAGGAAGTGGCTGACGTCGACACCGATCCCGCCCGCGCCGACCACGGCCACGCGCCGGCCGGGGACGACCCGCCGGGCGAGGACGTCGGCGTACGTCACGACCTTGGGGTGGTCGATGCCCGGGAACTCCGGCACCCGGGGCTCGACGCCGGTCGCCACCACGACCTCGTCGTACGCCGCCAGCTCGGCAGCGGTCGCCTCGGTACCGACCAGGACCTCGACCTCGAGCACCTCGAGGCGTCGGGTGTAGTAGCGGAGGGTCTCGCGGAAGTCCTCCTTGCCGGGGACCTGCATCGCCAGCCGGAACTGGCCGCCGATCGACTCCGAGCGCTCGAACAGGGTGACGGCGAACCCGCGCTCGGCGGCGGAGACGGCCGCGGCGAGGCCGGCCGGCCCCGCCCCGACGACGGCGACCGTGCGGCGCCGCTGCGCGGGGACCGGCAGCAGGACGAGCTCGGTCTCGCGGCAGGCACGCGGGTTCACCAGGCAGGAGGCGGCCTTGTTCTCGAAGGCGTGGTCGAGGCAGGCCTGGTTGCAGGCGATGCAGGTGTTGATCTCGTCGGCCCGCCCGGCGGCGGCCTTGGCCACGAAGTCGGGATCCGCGAGGAAGGGCCGAGCCATCGACACCAGGTCGGCCTCCCCGGCGGCCAGGATCGACTCGGCGAGCTCAGGGGTGTTGATCCGGTTGGACGCGCACACCGGCACCGCCACCTCGGCCTTCAGCCGGGCCGTCGCCGAGCGCCAGGCGCCGGGCGGGACCTGGGTGATGATCGTCGGCACCCGCGCCTCGTGCCAGCCGATCCCGGTGTTGAAGGCGGTGACTCCGGCGTCCTGCAGCAGGTGGGCGAGCTCGACGACCTCGTCCCAGGTCTGGCCGCCCTCGACCAGGTCCAGCAGGGAGATCCGGTACACGATCGGGAAGTCGGGGCCGACCAGCTGTCGGGCCCGGCGGACCACCTCGACGGGGAACCGCATCCGGTTGCTCGCGGACCCACCCCACTCGTCGGTGCGGTCGTTGGTGCGGGTGGCGAGGAACTGGTTGATCAGGTAGCCCTCGGATCCCATGATCTCGACGGCGTCGTACTCCGCCTTCTTCGCGAGCCACACCGAGCGGGCGAAGTCGGTGGCCGTGTTGTCGACGCCGGCGGTCGAGAGCGCGGTCGGCCGGAACGGCGTGATCGGCGACTTGTGCCGGGACGGGCCGACGTTGAGCGGGTGGTAGCCGTAGCGTCCGGCGTGCAGCACCTGCAGCGCGATCGCTCCACCCTCGTCGTGGACGGCGGCGGTGACCTCGCGGTGCCGCATCGCCTGGAGCCGCGAGGACATCTCGGAGGCGAGCGGCTTGAGCCAGCCGCGCTTGTTGGGGGAGTAGCCGCCGGTGACGATCAGCCCGACGCCGCCGCGGGCGCGCTCGGCGAAGAAGGCCGCCAGCCGCGGGATGTCGCGTCGGCGGTCCTCGAGACCGGTGTGCATCGATCCCATGACGACGCGGTTGCGCAGCTCCAGGGAGCCGAGCCGGACGGGGGACAGCAGGTGCGGGTAGGTCACGCGTATGCCTCCAGGTACTCGGTCAGCCAGTCCACCCAGAACTCCTCGAGGCGGATGCCGCCGCGCAGGACGAGGTACTGGTCGAGCTCGAGCCCGGTGAGGGATCCGGGCTCGGGGTAGTCGCGGTCGCCCATGCGCCGATAGTGCTCCAGCCGGGCGGCGTGGTCGGCCAGGTTGGCCCGCGCCACGCCGAGCACCGCTTCGCGGTCGTCGGCGAACGACGCGCCGCGCAGCTTGACCGCCAGCTCGCTGCGCAGGGGCTGGGACTCGGTCGGCTCGGCGAGCCACGCGGCCAGGACCCGCCGCCCCGCCGGGGACACGGCGTACACCTTCTTGTCCGGCTTGCCGGCCTGCGGCACCTCGGTCACCGTCACCCAGCCGTCGCCCTCCATCCGGCCCAGCACGCGGTAGATCTGCTGGTGCGTCGCCGACCAGAAGAACCCGATCGAGCGGCTGAACCGCCGGGCGAGGTCGAGGCCCGCGGCGGGTTGCTCGCTGAGCGCGACGAGCAGTGCGTGTTCGAGGGCCACGCGCCGTACTGTCGCGCACCTATGCAACGAGTTGCAAGCATCCGTGGTCGAGACCACTTGTCAGGTACCCCTAGGGGGTATAGGGTCCTGCGCATGGACTCGACCTGGCGCACCGCGATCTCGGCCACGCTGCACTGCCTCACCGGCTGTGCGATCGGTGAGGTGCTCGGCATGGTGCTGGCGACCTGGTGGGGCTGGGGCGACGCCGCCAGCATCGCGCTGGCGGTCGCCCTCGCGTTCTTCTTCGGCTACCTGCTGACGTTCACCAACGTGCGCCGGGCCGGGCTCGACGCGAGGAGTGCGGTGCGCACCGCGCTGGCGGCCGACACCGTGTCGATCGCGGTCATGGAGATCGTGGACAACGCCTTCCTGCTGCTGGTGCCGGGGGCGATGGCGGCCGGCCTCGCCAGCGGGCTCTTCTGGTGGTCGCTGGCCGTGGCGCTCGCGGTGGCGTTCGTGCTCACGGTCCCGGTGAACCGCTGGCTGATCGGCCGCGGTCTAGGGCACGCGGTCGTTCACCACATGCACCAGCACTGATTCCCCCTACGATCTGGACATGAAGCGCGCCTCGCTCGTCCTGGTCACGCCCCTCCTTCTCGCTGCGGTGGCCTGTGCGCCCGAGGAGGACGCCGATGACACGGCGTCCGAGCCGACGCCGACCGCCGCCGACCAGTGCGACAAGGAGAACCTGCCGCTGCTGAACGACGGCACGCTGACCATCGCCACCGACTCCCCGGCGTTCCCGCCGTGGTTCGTCGACGACGACCCGACGAACGGCGAGGGCTACGAGTCGGCGGTGGCGTACGCCGTGGCCGACCAGCTCGGCTTCGCCGCCGACGAGGTGACGTGGGTGACGGTGCCGTTCAACAACTCCTACAAGCCTGGCGACGAAGAACTTCGACTTCGACATCAACCAGATCTCGATCAGCCCCGAGCGGGCCGAGGCCGTGGACTTCTCCGAGAGCTACTACGACGCGGCCCAGGCCGTCGTCGCGCTGAAGGGCTCCGCCGGAGCGGACGCGGCCAGCCTCGCCGACCTGAAGGGCCTCCGACTCGGCGCGCAGACCGGCACCACCTCGCTGACCGCCATCCGCGACGTGATCCAGCCCGACACCGACCCGCTGGTCTTCCAGAGCACCAACGCCGCCAAGCAGGCCCTGCAGAACGACCAGGTCGACGCGATCCTCGCGGACCTGCCGACCGCCTTCTACATCTCCGCCGTCGAGATCCCGAACAGCGTGCTGGTCGGGCAGTTCCAGCCGGACACCGGCGAGCAGGAGCAGTTCGGGATGCTGTTCCAGAAGGGCAGCGAGCTCGTCCCGTGCGTGAACGAGGCACTCGCGACCATGAGGGAGGACGGCACGCTCGACCAGATCGAGCAGCAGTGGCTCTCCGACGTCGTGGACGTCCCCGAGCTCCAGTGACGAGTGGACGGGTGGCAGCCCAGCGACCGTGAGCTGGAGCGCCGCCGGCTGCGGAGCCGCGACCGCACCCGCTCGATGGTCATCGCCACCGGCGCGGTGGTCGTGGTGTTCGCCGCGCTCGTCGGCGCCATCCTCAGCTCGCCCGGGTGGCCGTCGGTCCAGGAGACGTTCTTCAGCTGGGAGCACGCGAAGGCGTCGTTCCCGCTGATCCTGGACGGCTTCTGGATCAACGTGCAGCTGTTCCTGCTCGCCGAGCCGTTGATCCTGGTGCTCGCGCTGGCGGTCGCGCTGGCCCGGCAGGCGCGGTCGCCGTGGCTGGCGCCGCTCCGGGTGGTCGCGGTCGGGTACGCCGACATCTTCCGCGGCATCCCCACCATCCTGCTGATCGTGCTGCTCGCGTTCGGGATGCCGAGCCTGGGACTGCAGGGTGTCCCGAACAGCCTGTTCTTCTGGTCGCTGGTGGCGCTCGTCCTGTCGTACGGCGCGTACGTGTCCGAGGTCTTCCGGGCCGGGATCGAGTCGATCCATCCGTCGCAGGTCGCCAGCGCCGAGGCGCTCGCGCTCTCCCGCGGCCAGACGATGCGGTACGTCGTGGTCCCGCAGGCCGTGCGCCGCGTCGTACCCCCGCTGCTCAACGACTTCGTCTCGCTCCAGAAGGACACGGCGCTGGTGGCGGCGGTCGGTGTCTTCGACGCCGTGTTCGCCGCGCAGGACTACGGCAACTTCAACTTCAACTACACCCCGCTCGTCGTGGTGGCGGTGTTCTTCGTGGCGCTGACCGTGCCGCTGGCCCGGCTGACCGACTGGCTCGGGCGGAAGTACGCCGAGCGCGAGTTCGCCGGGGCGGTCCGGTGACCGCACTGCTGGAGGTCAGCGACGTACGCAAGACGTACGGCGACCGGGTGGTCCTGGCCGACGTCGACCTGACCGTCGAGCCGCACGACGTGGTCTGCCTGATCGGGTCGTCGGGCTCGGGCAAGTCGACGCTGCTGCGCTGCCTGAACCTGCTCGAGGACGTCGACGACGGGGTGATCGTCTTCGACGGTCGCGAGATCTCCGACCCGCGCGTGGACCGGCGCGAGGTGCGCAGCCGGATGGGGCTGGTCTTCCAGGCGTACAACCTGTTCCCGCACCTGACCGTGCTCGACAACTGCACGCTCGCGCCGCGCCGGGTGCACGGTCTCGCCCGGGGCGTCGCGGAGGAGCGGGCGCGCGAGCTGCTCGGCGCAGTTCGGGCTGGCCGACCAGGCCGACAAGCACCCCGACCGGCTGTCCGGCGGGCAGCAGCAGCGGGCGGCGCTGGTGCGCGCGCTGTGCACCGAGCCGAGCTGCTCCTGCTCGACGAGATCACCGCGGCCCTCGATCCCGAGCTGGTGGGGGAGGTGCTCGCCATCGTGCGGGACCTGGCCGCCGCCGGGACCACGATGGTGGTCGCCACCCACGAGATGGCGTTCGCCCGGGACGTCGCCACCCGGTGTGCTTCCTGGATGCGGGTCGTATCCTCGAGCACGGCCCACCGGAGCAGATCTTCACGCGAACCGCGCGAGGAGCGGACCCGCCAGTTCCTGCGCCGCGTGCTCCCGCACTGACCACCGACCTTCTTCGGAGAACGCTGTGACCGACTCGCCCGGCTCCCGCGGCCGCACCGCCGTCACCTGGCTGGTGACCCTGCTCGTGCTCGGCTTCATGCTGTTCATGTCGGTCAACCGCGCCATGGTCGAGGACGAGAAGCCGGTCCACCACTCCCACGGCGCGCCCGCGCAGACGGACAAGTAGCGCCCCCACTCGTCACTCGCGTCACACTTCTCGGGGACTTCCTCAACTTCTCGGGTGTTGCTAAGGGCCGAGAAGTTGAGGGATCCCCGGTGCACCGGGGATCCCGCGTCACGGCGGGACCGCCGCACCGGCGCACCCCACGCGACCCTGACAGTAGATCTGTCATGATCGGGGCCATGAGCTACGAACTCGGCCAGGGCACCGGGCCGCTGCGCGGGGTCAAGGTCGTCGAGATCGCCGGCATCGGACCCGGCCCGCACGCCTGCATGATCCTGGCCGACCTCGGCGCCGACGTGATCCGGGTCGAGCGGCCCGGCGGTCAGCTGCTCGCCGGCGGACCGCACAACCTGCTCAACCGCGGGCGTCCCAGCGTCGCGCTCGACCTGAAGGACCCGCGGGCGGTCGAGACCGTGCTCCGCCTGGTCGAGGACGCCGACCTGCTGGTCGAGGGCATGCGTCCGGGTGTCGCCGAGCGGCTCGGCCTCGGGCCGGAGCAGTGCCACGAGCGCAACCCGCGCCTCGTCTACGGTCGGATGACCGGCTGGGGACAGGACGGCCCGCTGGCACAGTCGGCCGGCCACGACATGAACTACATCGCGGTGGCCGGCGCGCTGCACGGCCTCGGCCAGGACAAGGCGCGGCCGCACTTCCCCACCAACCTGGTCGGCGACTTCGGCGGCGGGTCGACGTACCTCGTCATCGGCCTGCTCGCCGCCCTGCTCGAGGCCCGCGTCAGCGGCGAGGGCCAGGTGGTGGACGCCGCGATCGTCGACGGCACCGCCCACCTCAACACGATGACGGCGGCGTTCCTCGCGGCCGGCACCTTCAAGGAGGAGCGCGCCGCCAACCTGCTCGACGGCGGGGCGCCGTACTACGACGTCTACGAGACGTCCGACGGCCGGCACATGTCGGTCGGCGCGCTCGAGCCCCAGTTCTACGACGTCTTCGTCGAGCTGCTCGGCATCAAGGACACCGCGCCCGACCGCTACGACCCCGAGCACACCGACGAGCTGCGCAAGCTGATCGCCGAGCGGTTCGCCACCCGCACCCAGGACGAGTGGGCCGAGGTGTTCGAGGGCACCGACGCGTGCGTCGCGGCGGTGCGCCCGATCAGCGAGGCCAAGGACCACCCACACCTGCAGGCGCGCGAGGTGTACGTCGAGCGCGACGGCCTGCTCCAGCCCGCGCCGGCGCCGCGGTTCTCGCGCACCCGGGCCGACCCTCACCTCACCGCCCTCCCCGCAGGCCGGCGCCGACACCCGCGAAGCGCTCGACCGCCTGGGGCGTCCCCGACGTCGACGCGCTCATCGAGAGCGGCGCGGCCGTGCAGATGGCAGTGAAGCCCTTCCTCTTCCTGGCCATCCGCGCCGAGGACGCCGCCGCCGACGACGAGTACGCCGCCGTCCTGCGCTGCTCCGGCCTCGACGAGCGGGACCTGCGCCGGCACCGGCTCGAGCGCGACGAGCTCGGCACCGTCGACCTCGACGACTGGTCCGGGATCATCCTCGGCGGCGGCCCGTTCAACATCAGCGACCCGGCCGAGCTCAAGTCAGCCGACCAGCGCCGGGCCGAAGCCGAGATGCGCGCCCTCGCGCTCGACGTGGTGGCGTCCGACTTCCCGTTCTTCGGTGCCTGCTACGGCATCGGCACCCTCGGAACGCTCGAGGGCGGCCTGGTCGACCGGACCTACGGCGAGCCGATCGGCAGCGTCCAGGTGACGCTCAGCGAGGACGGCCGCAAGGACCCGCTGTTCGAGGGGCTGCCCGAGACCTTCGACGTCTTCCTCGGGCACAAGGAGGCGGTCACCGTGCTGCCGCGCGGCGGCGTGCTCCTCGCGAGCTCGCCGGCCTGCCCGGTGCAGGCGTTCCGGCTGCGCAGCAACGTCTACGCCACCCAGTTCCACCCCGAGCTCGACGTCGAGGGGCTCTGCCTGCGCATCGACATCTACCGGCACCACGGCTACTTCGACCCGCCCGAGGAGGCCGAGGAGCTGATGCGGATGGCACGCGCCGCCGTCGTCACCGAGCCGCCTCGCCTGCTGGCCCGGTTCGTCGAGCTGTACGCCGGTTAGGGTCGACGCCGTGACCGCACCCGAGCACGTCGACGTCCTGGTCGTCGGCGCCGGTCTGTCCGGCATCGGCGCGGCCTGCCGGTTGAGCGTCGAGCACCCGCACCGGACCGTCGCCGTGCTCGAGGCGCGCGACGTCAGCGGCGGCACCTGGGACGTCTTCCGGTACCCCGGCATCCGCTCCGACTCCGACATGTTCACGTTCGGCTACCGCTGGCGGCCGTGGGTCTCGGACCGGGCGCTGGCCGACGGTCCGTCGATCCTCGACTACCTGCGCACCGTCGCCCGCGAGTACGGCGTCGACGGGCTGATCCGCTACCGCCATCGCGTGACCGCCGCGAGCTGGGACTCCGAGACCGCCCGCTGGACCGTCGACGTCGACCGCGACGGCGAGCAGGTGCAGCTCACCGCGTCGTTCCTGTGGGGCTGCAGCGGCTACTACGACACCGAGCAGGGCTATGCGCCCGAGTTCGCCGGGCAGGACGACTTCGCCGGCGAGGTGGTGCATCCCCAGCACTGGCCCGAGGACCTCGACCACGCCGGCAAGAAGGTCGTCGTCATCGGCAGCGGCGCCACCGCGGTGACACTGGTGCCCGCGATGGCGGGCACGGCCGAGCACGTCACGATGGTGCAGCGGTCGCCGACGTACGTCCTGTCCCTGCCGGCGCGCGACCCCATCGCCAAGCGGCTGTCCCGGCTGCCGCTCCGGCTGCGCTACCCGATCGTGCGCTGGAAGCAGATCCTGATCCAGCTGGCGTTCTTCCAGCTGGCCCGACGTCGACCCGCCTTCGTCAAGCGGCTGATCCGCTCGGCGACGCTCAAGCAGCTGCCACCGGGCGTCGACGTCGACACCCACTTCAAGCCGCTCTACAACCCGTGGGACCAGCGGATCTGCCTGGTGCCGGACGGCGACCTGTTCCGCGCGATCCGCCACGGCCGGGCCTCGGTCGTCACCGGCGCCATCGAGTCGTTCACGCGCGGCGGCATCCGGCTCGCGACGGGTGAGGAGCTCGCCGCCGACCTGGTCGTCACGGCGACCGGGCTCAACCTGAAGCCGTTCGGCGGCGTCGACCTCGTCGTGGACGGCGAGAAGGTCGACGTGACCGACGCGATGGCGTACAAGGCCCTGATGCTGAGCGGGATCCCCAACTTCGCCTACACCCTCGGCTACTCCAACGCCTCGTGGACGCTCAAGGCCGACCTGGTGACCGACTACGTGTGCCGACTGCTCGCGCACATGGACGAGCACGGCCACCGTCGCGTGGTCGCCGAGCCCGATCCGGACGTGTCGCCCGAGCCGTTCATCCCGCTCAGGTCGGGCTACGTGCTGCGCTCGGCGCACCTGCTGCCGAAGCAGGGCGATCGTGACCCGTGGCGACTGCGCCAGAACTACCTCTACGACGTGCGCACCATCCGCAAGCAGCGGATCGACGACGGGGTGCTCGCCTTCACCTGAGCGGTGGCTTCGAGACGGTTGCTGCGCAACCTCCTCAACCACCGACATCTCGTGGTCGAGGAACGCGACGTGACCCATCACGCACCGCGGTAATGCAACGGATCCACCCTCGACCCCGTAGGCTTGAGCCACAGCTCGTCCAGTCTCGCCGCGTGCTGTCCGTGCGTCGCAGCTCAACGCTCCGCACGAGCCAGGGCTCCGCCCCGGCAGTGGTGGGTCAGTCTCACAGAAGAGCATCGACTTCCCTTGTCTGCACAGAACTTCGCCGAACTCGGCGTGCCCACATCCCTGACCGAGATCCTCACCGGGCTCGGCATCACCCACCCGACTCCCATCCAGGCAGCGACCCTGCCCGACTCGCTGGCCGGCCGCGACGTGCTCGGCCGGGGCCGTACCGGCTCCGGCAAGACCTACGCGTTCCTGCTTCCCCTGGTCGCCCGGCTCTCGCAGAGCGGCCGCCCGGCTGCCGCGCGCAAGCCGCGGGCCCTGATCCTCGCCCCGACCCGTGAGCTCGTCGGCCAGATCCACGAGTCGCTCAAGCCGCTGGCCAAGGCTGCCGGCCTGACCACCCAGACCGTCTTCGGCGGCGTCGGCCAGAACCCGCAGGTCCAGGGCCTGCGCCGCGGTGCCGACATCGTGCTGGCCTGCCCCGGCCGGCTCGAGGACCTGATCGGCCAGGGCCACTGCTCGCTCGGCTCGGTCGAGGTGACGGTCCTCGACGAGGCCGACCACATGGCCGACCTCGGCTTCCTGCCCGCCGTACGCCGCCTGCTCGACCAGACCCCGAGGAACAGCCAGCGGCTGCTCTTCTCGGCCACGCTCGACAAGGCGATCGACGTGCTGGTGAAGCGGTTCCTCAACCAGCCGGTCACCCACGAGGCCGACTCGGTGCAGTCGCCGATCTCGACGATGGACCACCACGTGCTGCACATCGGCCGCGAGCACCGGGTCCCGGTGCTGGTCGACCTCGCCAGCGCGCCCGGCCGCACGGTCGTCTTCACCCGCACCAAGCACGGCGCCAAGGCGCTCACCCGCCAGCTCAACCGGAGCGGTGTCCCGAGCGTCGAGCTGCACGGCAACCTCAGCCAGAACGCCCGCACCCGCAACATGGAGGCGTTCCACTCCGGCAAGGCCGCGACCCTGGTCGCCACCGACATCGCCGCTCGCGGCATCCACGTCGACGACGTGGCCCTGGTCATCCACGCCGACCCGCCGGTCGAGCACAAGGCCTACCTGCACCGCTCCGGACGTACGGCGCGCGCCGGGGCCGCGGGCACCGTCATCACGCTGATGACCGACGAGCAGGTGCGCGACGTCCGCTCGCTGACCCGCGCCGCGGGCATCAAGCCGACGACCACGAAGATCCACGGGTCGACGCACCCGGTCCTCGCCGAGCTCGCTCCGGGCGAACGGGTCGTCGTGCCCGGCGGCATCGTCGTCGAGGCGCCGGCCGCCGGACCGGTCGTCGTCCCGGCCGACCGGCTCCGGTGGTGGCCGCAACCGCTCACGTCGCGGTCGCGGCGGCCAGGGCGGCACCGGCAACGGGAACGGCAACGGGACCGGCAAGGCGAACGGCAACGGGCAACCGCAACGGGAACCGGTCGCGAGGCCGCTCCGGTGCGGCCAAGTCCGGCGCCGCCCGCTCGGGCAACCACAGCGCGTCGACCTTCAGCTCCGGCCGCCGCTGACGCACGACCCGCGCCGTAGAGTCGCCGCTCGAGGAGAGGGGTGATCCGGTGCGGGCCTGGCTGCAGCGGTCGCTGTGGGACGTCGTGCCGCGCGATCACCGCGACAGCCCGGCGGCGCTGCGCCGTCGACAGCTCGTCACGGTCGCGTTCGTCGTGCTCGGCGGCACGCTCCTCGGGCTGTCCTTGCGGATCGAGCCGGGCAGTCCGTGGTTCTACCCGGCGACCCTCGGACTGGCCGTGGTGTGGACGATCGGCGCCTTCGCGTCGGGGCCCCTGCACCTCGGCCGGATCTCGGGTCAGGGAGACCAGCCCGTCCGGCCGGTGCTCCAGCCGGTGCTGGTCGGTCTCGCACTGGCCGGCCTCTTCGTCGCCGGTGGGCTCGTCGTGCGCGAGATCGACCGGCTCGACGAGCAGGTCCGGTCGGTCCTCGACTTCGCCGACGAGGGCGTCGTACCCCTCCTGGTGGTGATCACGGCCGTCAACGGCGTCGCCGAGGAGCTGTTCTTCCGCGGTGCGGCGTACGCCGCGATCCCGCGGCACCCCGTGGCCTGGACGACGGTGGCCTACGTCGTCGCCACGGCGGCGACCGGCAACGTGATGCTGGCCTTCGCCGCGATCCTGCTCGGGACCGTCGTGGGTCTCGAGCGCCGGGCCTCCGGCGGCATCCTCGCGCCGATCCTCACCCACGTGACCTGGTCGACCGCGATGCTCTTTGCCCTGCCGGCGTTGTTCGGCTAGCGCCCAGTCCACGCAGGACAGAACGGGTGGCCGGCCGGGTCGAGGAACACCCGGAAGGACGTACCCGGCTGTGCTCCTGCTTGGTCGCCCGGGCTCTTCGCGTGGCAGCTGATCTACTACCTGGCGTTCCAGCAGCAGCAGTCCGAGCGCGACTACAACGCCCTCAGCTACGCGGTCATGGACCAGAAGGACTACCTGAACGTCAGCTGCGAGGTGAACGTCGAGTCCGTCGAGATCTTCTTCAGCGCCGCCGACGACCGGCTGATCGCCTTCATCGACCAGCTGATCCTGTTCGAGATGGCCCAGGAGTTCCAGGGGAAGGCCTTCGTCGGCTACGCGTCGCTGCGGTTCACCGAACCCACGCGCGCCCTGCTGGGCATGCAGCGGTTCCCCGTGTCCTGCTCGGTCGAGATCGCCTGCCTCAAGGACGTCAGCGGCGGCCAGGAGCTGATCGACTTCGCGGTGCGGTGGGCGAGCAACCCCAACAACGGCGGCATCCTGCACTGGGGGCAGTACCTCCCCTGGACCGACGTACAGGTCCGCCGCACGTACGGGCCGAGCGGTGACCTCGACAGGTGGCGTGCAGCGCTGGACCGGATCACCGGTGGTGGGGACGCCTTCAGCAGCGAGTTCACCCGCCGTACCGGGCTGGAGGTGTAGGACGGCATGCCGACGTTCTTCGGCCCCTGGGCGATCAGGGCCACCACCGAGGAAGGGTTCTTCTCCGAGCGGTTCGTCATCAGCGGGTCCGCGGGCTCGGACGGCACCTACGTCCCGGACGTGGACGGGACGCCGCTCCACCTCTCCGTCGACGGCGACGAGTGGGTGGTCGACTGCCAGGGCAAGCTCTCCACCGGGGTCTGGACCTCCTACGAGCCGGACCGGTCCACCGCCGTCGTCCCACCGCAGGGACTGACCGTCACCCTCTGGGTCAAGCCGATCACGCTGCCGGACGACGCCCTGGTGTTCAACCACCTGATGGTCCTGCGCTGCGTCTGCCTCGATCCCGAGATCAACCCGCCGTGGCCGACCATCCCCGTCGACCTGACCCTGCCGGAGTCCTAGGAGCCGGGGTCCGCCTCGAGCGCGCGGCGCACGGCCTCGGCGTACGGCAGCGGGTCGCCGGGCACGATCTCGCGGATGGACACGTCGGTGACCAGGACCTCGGTGCCCATCGAGTCGATCAGGTTGCGGCCGGTGGTGACGTCGACGTCGGTGACCAGCGCCAGCCAGTACGACGAGAGCCGCGGCGTCAGCACGGGCACCCGCACGATCGGGACGCGGCGACCGGTGGCGACCTCGGACGCGACCTGGAGCATCTCGAGGTAGGTCAGCCGGTCGGGGCCGCCGATCTCGAAGACCCGGCCGTGGGTCTCGGGCACGCCGACGACACCGGCGAGGTAGCGGGTCACGTCGTCGAGGGCGATCGGCTGGGTGCGGGTGGACACCCAGCGCGGGACCACCATCGCCGGCAGGTTCTTCACCAGCTGCCGGGTGAGCTCCCACGAGATGCCGCCGGCGCCGACCACGATCGCCGCGCGCAGCACCGTGACCGGGACCCCGCCCTCCCCGAGCAGCCCTTCGACCTCGCGACGCGAGCGCAGGTGCGGGGAGAGGTCGTCGCTCTCGGCGCCGAGCCCGCCCATGTAGACGATCTGCCGGATCCCGGCGCTGGCAGCGGCCTTCCCGAACGCGCGGGCCGCCTCGGCGTCCTTGCGCTCGAAGTCGGGGTCGTCGAGCGAGTGCACCAGGTAGACCGCCACATCCACGCCCTCCATGGGGGCGGTGAGCGTGTCCGGCTCGTGCACGTCGCCGCCGACCGGGGCGCCGGGCCCGTCGTACGACTCCGGCCGGCGGGTCATCGCCCGCACGGCGTGGCCGCGCTCCACCAGCTCGGGGACCAGGCGGCGGCCGATGAAGCCGGTCGCGCCGGTGACCAGCACGGTCAGGTCCTCGCTCATTGGCTCACCTTAGGGAACTCCCGTCGCCGGCCGTGCGTTGACCACCCACCGCCACCCTCAGGAGACGCCCTTGTCGTACGACGCTGCCCAGACCCTCCGTGACCAGACCGACCGGCTCGTCGAGCTCGGGTACCCCACGATCGCCGGCCTCGACGAGGAGGCCTTCCGGGCGATCATCGATCCGCTGCACAAGTCTCTCGACGAGATCGACCGGCGACTCTTCGAGGCCGACGGGCCGGGCACGACGCCGCTGGTCCTGGTCGTGACGCGCGACCTGGTGCGGCCCGAGGAGACCGTGCCCCTGCTCCGGCTCGCGGGCGGCACGAAGGCGGGCCGGGTCGACCGCAACCACGCCGAAGGCGACCTGGCCGGCTACCACCCGCTCGCCGACCTCGGCGTGCCCGACGCCCGCGCCTACCTGCTGATCGGCGTCGAGCGGGGCGAGGAGTTCTGCGGCGTCCGGCCCGAGGAGGCGCTGCCGGTGATCCGCGGGCGGGGCCGCACGCCGCTCACCATCGACGAGGGCATCGCCGTCGTCACCCACGCGCCGCAGCTCCTCGAGAAGAACAAGTGCTTCATGCTGTCCGGCTCGCGCCGTCACGACCGGCGGGTGCCGGCGATGTGGATCAGCGAACGCGCGCCCAAGCTCGGCTGGTGCTGGGACGGGAACCCGCACACCTGGCTCGGGGTCGCCTCGGCCGCGGCCCGGGTCGCGTAGGCCTACTGCGCCCGGCGGGCGATCCCCTCGCGCTTGGTCTCGTCCATGGCGGCTTCGTACGCCGCGACCAGGCTCGCGATCGACAGCGGCTTCAGCCGCTCGACCAGCTCCTGCAGCCGCTCCGGGCCGGCCCCGGACTCCTTGTAGTGGGGCCAGACCGTCGTCCGGAACAGCTCGTAGAGCTCCTCGGCGATCTGGCGGCCGTGCGCGGCGTACACGTCGGCGGCCGCGAGCGCGGCCTGGGTGGGGAAGCCGAGGTCGAGCAGGCCGATCCCGACCCCGAGGTGGGAGAGGGCGACCTCGTAGCGACCGCGCTTGGTGCGCAGCACGATGCCGAGAGCCGCCAGCGTCTCGAGGTCGGCGTCGGCCAGCTTGCGGCCGGTACGCCGGTCGAGGTCGGCGCGGGTCAGCTCGACGGGCATCTCGGCCTGCCAGGGCGCCAGCATCGTGCGGTGCAGGGCGATGTCTTCGGGCGTCGCCGTCGTCCGGGATGCGGGAGAGGTACTTCTCGATCGCGGCCAGGGTGAAGCCGTGGCTCTGGAGCTCCTGCACCAGCTCGAGCCGCGCGACGTGGTCGGGGGTGTAGTAGCCCGAGCGGCCGCGCCGGATCGGCGGCGGCACGAGCCCCTTGGTGGTGTAGAAGCGGACGTTCCGCACGCTCATCCCGATCCGGTTCGTCAGCTCGTCGAGCGTCAGCAGCTCGCGGAGCGACTCGACGGTCTCGTCCACGCGGATCCCCTTGTCGGGCTAGCGGATGGGGTGACCCGAGCCACACCGGCGCCGGCCACCTTGACGACAGTGACAGTAACAGTGTCACAATCGTCGGCATGCCAGAAGCTTTCGTGTACGACCACATCCGCACGCCGCGCGGCAAGGGCAAGAAGGTAGGTGCCCTGCACGAGGTCAAGCCCGTCGACCTGATGGTCGGTCTCCTCGACGAGATCCAGGTGCGCAACCCGACTCTCGACCCGAACCGCGATCGACGACGTCGTGCTCGGCGTGGTCTCCCCGATCGGCGAGCAGGGTGGCGACATCGCGAAGACCGCAGCGCTGGCGGCCGGGCTCCCCGAGACCGTCGCCGGCGTCCAGCTCAACCGCTTCTGCGCGTCCGGGCTCGAGGCGGTCAACCAGGCGTCGGCCCGGGTCCGCAGCGGGTTCGAGGACCTGATCCTCGCCGGCGGCGTGGAGTCGATGAGCCGGGTGCCGATGGGCTCCGACGGTGGCGCCTGGGCCTCCGACCCGGCCACCGCGCTCCGCACCGGATTCGTGCCGCAGGGCATCGGCGCCGACCTGATCGCCACGCTCGAGGGCTGGAAGCGCGACGACGTCGACGCGTTCGCCGCCGAGTCGCACCACCGGGCCGCGAAGGCGTGGGCCAACGGCTACTTCGCCGACGCCGTCGTACCGGTGAAGGACCTCAACGGGATCACGATCCTCGACCACGACCAGCTGATCCGCCCCGACACGTCCGTCGAGGGCCTGGCCGGCCTCAAGCCGTCGTTCGCGCAGATCGGCGCCGACGCCGGCTTCGACGACGTCGCGCTGGAGAAGTACCACTGGGTCGAGCAGATCGACCACGTGCACCACGCCGGCAACTCCTCGGGCATCGTCGACGGCGCCGCGATCATGGCCATCGGCACCGAGCAGGTCGGCACCGACCTCGGCCTGACCCCGCGCGCCCGCGTGCTCGCCACGGCCGTGTCCGGCGCCGACCCGACGATCATGCTCACCGGCCCCGCCCCCGCCGCCCGCAAGGCGCTGGCGAAGGCCGGGCTCGAGGTCGACGACATCGACCTGTTCGAGATCAACGAGGCGTTCGCCGCGGTCGCGATGCGGTTCATGCGCGACCTCGGCATCAGCCACGAGATCACCAACGTCAACGGCGGCGCGATCGCGATGGGGCACCCGCTCGGCGCGACCGGCGCGATGATCCTCGGCACGCTGATCGACGAGCTGCAGCGGCGCGACCAGCGCCGCGGCCTCGCCACGCTCTGCGTCGGCGGCGGCATGGGCATCGCCACGATCATCGAGCTTGTCTGAGCCTCCCGACTTCGACCAGAGAAGGAACCCATCACCCATGACTGACGTGGTCTCGACAGGCTCGACCGACGTTTCGGCAGTGCGCTACGAGCGCGACGACGACGGCATCGTCACCCTCACCCTCGACGACCCGACGTCGAGCGCGAACACGATGAACGAGCTCTACAAGGACTCGATGGCGGCCGCCGTCGACCGGCTGTACGCCGAGGTCGCCGATGATCCACAGAGCGTGACCGGCGTCGTCGTGGCCAGCGCGAAGAAGACCTTCTTCGCCGGCGGCAACCTCAAGGCGATGGTCCAGGCCACCAAGGCCGACGCGCCCGCGATCTTCGAGATGGGGGAGGGCATCAAGGCCTCGCTGCGCAGGCTCGAGACCTTCCCGCGCCCGGTCGCCGCGGCGATCAACGGGGCCGCCCTCGGCGGCGGCTACGAGATCACCCTCGCGTGCAACCACCGGGTGGTCGTCGACGACCCCAAGGCCGAGGTCGGCCTGCCCGAGGCGTCGCTGGGACTCCTGCCCGGCGGGGGCGGGGTCACCCGGGTGACCCGGATGCTCGGCATCCAGTCCGCCCTGATGGACGTGCTCCTGCAGGGCACCCGCTTCAAGCCCGGCACGGCCCTGGAGAAGGGCCTCGTCGACGAGGTGGTCGCGACCCGCGAGGAGCTGGTGCCGGCCGCGAAGGCGTGGATCAAGGCCAACCCCGACTCCTGGCAGAACCCCTGGGACGCCGAGGGCTACAAGATGCCCGGCGGTACGCCGAGCCACCCCAAGCTCGCGGCGTTCCTGCCGGCCTTCCCGGCCCTGCTGCGCAAGCAGACCAAGGGCGCGGTCTACCCCGCCCAGCGGGCGATCCTCTCGGCCTCGGTCGAGGGAGCGCAGGTGGACTTCGACACCGCGTCGCGGATCGAGTCGCGCTACCTGACCAAGCTGATCGTCGACCAGAACTCGAAGAACATGATCCAGGCGTTCTTCTTCGACCTGCAGGCGATCAACGCCGGCAAGCTGCGGCCCGAGGGCATCCCGCCGTACCAGGCGGTCAAGGTCGGCGTGCTCGGCGCCGGGATGATGGGCGCCGGCATCGCGTACTCGTGCGCCCGCGCCGGCATGGAGGTCGTGCTCAAGGACGTCGCCGTCGAGAACGCCGAGAAGGGCAAGGCGTACAGCGAGAAGCTGCTCGACAAGGCCATCTCCCGAGGCAGGTCGACGGAAGAGAAGAAGGCGGAGCTGCTCGGCCGGATCACGCCCACCGCGGACGCGGCGGACCTCGCCGGCTGCGACCTCGTGATCGAGGCCGTCTTCGAGGACCCCGTCTCTGAAGAGCAAGGTGTTCGCGGAGATCCTCGAGCACGTCAACGACGACGCTCTCCTCTGCTCCAACACCTCGACCCTGCCGATCACCGAGCTCGCGGCGGGCGTCGACCGGCCGAAGGACTTCATCGGCCTGCACTTCTTCAGCCCGGTCGACAAGATGCCGCTGGTCGAGATCATCCGTGGCGAGGAGACCTCCGACGAGGCCCTGGCCAAGGCCTACGACGTCGTCCTGCAGATCCGGAAGACCCCGATCGTCGTCAACGACAGCCGCGGCTTCTACACGTCGCGCGTGATCGGCACGATGGTCAACGAGGGGCTCGCCATGCTGGCCGAGGGGGTGCACCCCGTCTCGCTCGAGCGGGCAGCCACCCAGGACGGCTACCCGGTCGGCACCCTCCAGCTCTCCGACGAGCTGAACATGGAGCTGATGAGGAAGATCCGGGTGGCCACCCAGGAGGCCGTCGAGCGCGCCGGCGGCACCTACAGCCCGCACCCCTCCGAGCAGGTGATCGACACGATGATCGACCTCCAGCGGCTCGTCGCGGCTCCAGGGCGCCGGCTTCTACGAGTACGACGAGAACGGCAAGCGGCTCGGCCTCTGGAAGGGGCTGGCCGACACGTTCCCGGTCGCCGCCGAGCAGGTCCCGTTCGAGGACGTGAAGGACCGCCTGCTGTTCGTCGAGGCGCTCGAGACCGCGAAGTGCTTCGAGGAGGGCGTCATCGAGTCGGCGGCCGCGGCCAACATCGGCTCGATCATGGGCATCGGCTTCCCGCCCAACACGGGTGGCGCCGCGCAGTTCATGACGGGCTACGAGTCGCCGACCGGCGAGATCGGCCTGAACGCGTTCCTGGCCCGGGCCGACGAGCTCGCCGAGAAGTACGGCGACCGGTTCCGCGCGACGCCGTACCTGCGCGAGCTGGCCGAGAAGGGGGAGTCCTTCCCGGCCTGAGCCCGATCAGCGCAGCGCGTCACTCCGCGAAGTAGAACTCGATGGAGTCGACGGCGGCCGCCAGCTCGCGTCGCATCTCCAGCGGCGTCCTGGCGGTCTGCTGTGAGTCGATGAGCACCGGGTACCCGTCGACGTCGACCACCCAGATGTCCTCGGTCTCGTCGGTGCCTCCGACCACGCCGTTCGCCGACGTGACGAACAGGTTGTCGCACGTGCCGTCCGGTGCGGTCGCGACCAACCGGAAGTGCGTCGCGGGGTGGCCGAACTTCGCCAGCGGCACCGCGGACTCGGTCACCTGGAAGCCACGGATGCGCCTGATGGCACGCAGCAGCGACTCCGGGTCGATTCGACGGTGGTCACGCTCGACGAGGCGTCCTCGCACGGCCGCAGTCCTCACGGCAGTGACCTTCACGACCAGGATGCCGACGTACCACTCCGACTCCCCGAGGCCCTCCTCGTTGCTGCCGGGGGAGGCCTGGCCGCCGAAGCGGTTCGGGCCCTCCCACGCGTTCCAGCCGCTGGGCAGGCTGATCCGGGCGCGGGGGAAGTAGGGATCCGAAGCCGGCACCATCGCGTACCGGCCGGGGTCGAGATCCTCCATCACCGGGCCCGGGTACTCCATGGCCTGCACCTGGGCATCGTCCGGTGGCCGGACGGGTTCCACGGCCTTCGGCGAGTCGTCGCGCAGCACCACGACGCCGGCGACCGCGAGCACGCAGGCGACGGCGGCACCGGTCGCCGCAGCGAGCCGGCGGCGGCGGAGTGAACGACCTCGGTCCTCCAGCTCGGCGAAGTCGGGGAGTGGCATCCGCTCCTCGGCGCGGACGGCGAACCCCCGCAGCTTGAGATCACTCATGGCCTGCCTCCTCGGACAACAGGGCGGCGAGCGCTTCGCGGCCGCGCATCAGGCGTGACTTGACGGTTCCCTCGGGGACTCCGAGCAGGTCGGCGATCTCCACCACCGGCAGGTCGGCGAGGTGGTGCAGTGCGACCGCCTCCCGTTGCGCCTCCGGCAGCCGGCGCAGCGCCTCGATCACGGCGAGGTGCTCGTCGAGACCCGGCAGGTCCGCCGGTGGGATCTCGAGCCGGGGCCGGATCCGACCGAAGTTGCGCATCTTGCGCCAGCGCTTCCGGTGCAGGTTGATCGCGGTCCGGCGCAGCCAGGCCTCCGGGTTGTCGACCCGCTGGAACCTGGTGCCGGCCGCGGCCGCCCGGACGAACGCCTCCTGCACGAGGTCCTCGGCCTCGGCCAGGTTGCCCACGACGCCGTACAGCTGCATCGCCAGCCGCCGGTAGGACACCGCGAAGACCTCCGCGAGGGGTGCGGCCGAGTCGGTCGGTACATCACGCCCGAGGGCGAGCGTTTCCTTCTCTGCCATCGCGGATCTCCTTCGATCGCCGGTCAGGCGGGACGACCCCCGAGGACCCCTCTGCGTTCCATCGTGTTCCGCTCGAGCGTCCGTGTACATGCACCACGTCGGCGTTGCCTCCGTCACGAGTCGGCGGAACGGGGGACGGGTGCGAGTTTTTCGGGGATCATGTTCGGGTGAACGAGTCCGGGCCCGTCGTCGAGGTGCGTGACCTCCACGTCCGGTTCGGAGACGTGGAGGCGGTCTCGGGCGTCGACCTGGCGGCGTACGCCGGACGCGCGACCGGACTGCTCGGCCGCAACGGAGCCGGCAAGTCGACCACGATGCGCGTGCTGGCCGGGGTCGTGCCTCCCACCGCCGGTGTCGTCCGGGTCGCAGGGCATGACATCCGTACGGCGACGCTCGACGCCAAGCGCGCGGTCGGCTACTGCCCCGACGTCGGTGGCCTGGTCCCGCGCGCCACGCCGTGGGAGCACCTGCAGCTGTCGGCGCGGCTGCGCCGGATGCGCGACTGGGAGCCGCGCGCCCGTGACCTGCTCGAGCGGTTCGAGCTCGGCGACGCCGCGCACCGAGCGAGCGGCGGCTTCTCGCACGGCATGGGCCGGCGGCTGTCGGTCCTGCTGGCGGCCCTGCACGAGCCCGAGGTGCTGCTCCTCGACGAGCCGTTCGACGGGGTCGACCCGATCGGCGTGGAGGCGACCCTCGACGTGATCGCGGACGCCCGGGCCCGTGGCGCGTGCGTCCTGGTCTCGACCCACCTGCGCGAGCTCGCGATCGAGGCCTGCGGCGAGGTGCTCGTGCTGCGCGGCGGATCGCGCGTCGCGACCCTGCCCGCCGACGAGATGGCGGGCGAGGAGGGCGCGCGTGCCTACCGTGCGCTCCTCGACTAGGGCCGGTCTCGCCGACGAGCTGCGCGCCGTCGCCGACGTCGGACACCTCCTCCGGTTCCGTGCGGGCACGGTCCGCCGCCGGACCCTGTTCACCTGGGCGGTCGCGATCCTGGCCACGGTCACCGTCGCCGTGGCGATCGTGCCCGCCTTCCTGCCCGGCGCCGGCGACAGCGGCCGGGCGACCGAGTTCTCCGTCCTGATCCCGACCGCGTTCGCGGGCTTCGTGGCGCTCGCGATCGTCTCGGCCGTCGCGTCGGGAGGTGGCCGTGAGCTGCTCCCGCGCGACCAGGCCGTCGCCTACCCGGTCAGCCCGACGACCGACCACATCGGCGCGCTGCTCATGGCGCCGCTCAACATCGCATGGCTGCTCCAGGCCTGGGGCCTGCTGGGCTCGGCGGCGTACGCCTTCGGTCCCGGGAAGCTCGCCACGTCCATCCCCGTGGTCGTCGTGTGGATCGCCGCCGGCACCGCGCTCGCCCAGGGGGTCGCCTGGTCGATGGAGTCGGTACGCCGTGGCCCTCGGGGGATCCTGGTGATGCGCGGGCTCGTGGTGGTGGTCGTCCTGTGCGGGCTCGCGTTGCACCTCAGCGGCCGGCTCACCGGCCTGCTGGACCGGCTGCCGACGGTGTGGTTCGTCTCGGGCGGCTCGAGCGGTCTGTCCTGGCACTTCGCGCTCACGGTCGTGGCCGAGATCGCCATCCTGGTCGCCGCTGTCGTGTTCGGCACGCTGCCTGCGCACTGGGCCTCCCGGCGGATGCCGCGCGACGAGGCGCGTCTCGAGAGCGCGGCGCGCCAGCCGCTGCCGTCCCCCCGCTCGGACCTGCTCGCGCTGATCCGTACGGATCGTTCCTCGGTGTGGCGTGCGGTCCCGATGCGTCGCGGCATGCTGGTGCTGGCGATCGGACCCGGGCTGGTCGCGATCGCGGGCAACCTGCCCTGGCCCACCATGACCGTGCTGCCCGGCCTGGTCGCCTCGGGTGGCGCCCTCCTGTTCGGCGTCAACATCTGGTGCCTCGACGGGCGGGGCGGCCTGTGGCGCGAGAGCCTGCCCGTCGACCCCAGCCTGGTCTTCGCCGCGCGCGCCTGGGTGCTCGCCGAGTTCCTCTTCCTCGCGTCGGCGATCACCATCGCCCTCGCGTCGCTGCGCGCCGGCATGCCCGCGCCCGCCGAGCTGACCGCGCTGGGCTGCACCTGGCTCGTCGTGACCGTCCAGGTCGTGGCGGCCGCGCTGCGCTGGTCCCAGCAGCGGCCGTACGCCGTCGACCTGCGCTCGGCCAGGGCCACCCCGGCCCCGGCCGTGCTGATGGTCGTCTACTCGGCGCGCCTGGCGGTGAGCACGACGTTGACCGGGTTGGTGTTCTCGGCCCTCGCCCGGGCCCCGGACTTCCAGGTGTCCCTGCTGGTCGCCGTACCGTTCCTGGCGTGGTCGCTCACGCGGTTGCTGCGCACCCACCACCACTGGACCAACCCGGTCGTGCGGTCGCGGATCGTCACCACCGTGGCGGCCTAGCGGATCCGCTCCCGCGGATCCGCTGACGCGTCTCCGCTAGCGCGACTCGAACCAGGGGTGGTGCAGGTCGTAGAAGGTGGCGTCCTTCATCGCCATCTCCATGGTGTCGCGGACCTCGGCCGGCATGCCCGGCATCTCCTTCTTCTCGCCCGCGCGCGCCTCGGCCTCGCTGGTGAAGGCGATGGTCTCGGTGAACGTCCCGTCGGCCTCGATCGCCAGCGTGGCCCCGAGAATGTCCGGCCGCGCCTCGTGCAGCATGTCGGTGTCGCTCATCAGCGCCTTGAGCCGGTCCGGCTCGGTGACCTTGCCGCGGATCACCTGGACGAAGCCGGCCCGGTCCGAGCCGCCGTCGAACATCAGCGTGACGTCGTCGCAGTCGTGGAACTCGACCGGCCCGTCCATCAGCGCCATCATCTGTCCCGCCCACTCGCCTTGCTCGGGGCGTTCGGAGTTGGCCATCGCGGCCTCGCGGGACTCGAACCGGACGACGCCCACGAACATGTCGTCGTCGGTGAAGCCGTAGGTGCCGCCGAGCCAGCCGGTGGCGCCCGGCGCCAACTCGTTTCGCCAACGTTCGGCGAGGGCCTGGAGCTCCTCGGGTCGCGAGCACTTGCCCTGAATGATCTGGATGAACACTGCATGGCCTCCTGTCTGCGAGCAGGCCGCCTCCGGATGAGGTGGTCTCGTGTCCAACCTTCGACGTTATGACTCCCGGGGCCGCGCGTCCATGAGCATCTGGACCAGTTGGGGCGGCTCTCCAGGGGCGCCGGCTCGGGATCAGTCGGTCGGTGTCGCCTCGCGGGAACAGGTGTCCTGGGCCCCGGCGAGCGCGGCGACGGCCGGGTCACCGAACTCCGCCTGCATGGTGGCCACCAGCGCGTCGCGCATCTGCTCCTCGGTGAGCTCGCCGCGCAGGCAGTCGGCGTACTTCTCCGCGTCGATCTTGCCCTTCGTGACCCGCTGCTGGGCGCGGGTCGAGGCCTCGACGAAGTCGGCGCAGTCGAGCTGCGCGGCGACCCAGGTCTGCGCGAGCTCCTGGTCCAAGGGCGGCAGCTCGGCCACGACCTCGCCGGAGTCGTCGACGATGCCGGCGTCGCGGAGCTGCTCCTCGCTGACATCGGACAGCTCGTCGGCGAAGCACTCGCCGGCCGCGGTGTCCTCCTCGCTCGCGTGGTCACCGGCGTAGATCGCGGCGAGACCCTCGTTGATCTTCGCCCGGTCGGGGTCGTCGCCGGACGAGTCGTCGCCGGTGCAGGACGACAGGAGCACGAGTGCGGCGCACGCAGCAGCGAGAGCGGGCAGACGGAGCACGCCGACATGGTGCCACTAGTGTGCCGCGCATGGATCGCGGCGAGACGGACGCCACTCGAGGGGTCTCGACGGGCTCGACCGGCGTGGGCGGCTCGACCGGCGTGGGCGGCTCGACCGGCGTGGCGCTGTCCTGATGGGCGTCGTCCTGCTGGTCCGGCACGGGCAGGCCTCGTTCGGCGCCGACGACTACGACGTGCTGTCCGAGACCGGGTGGGAGCAGAGCCGGCTGCTCGGCCGCTATCTCGCCGACCGCGGGGTCACGCCGGACGTCGTCTTGCGCGGGGACATGCGCCGGCACCGGGAGACGGCCGAGGGGATGGCCGAGGGCGCGGGGTGGACGCTCGGTTCCACGGCCGAGCCGGGCTGGAACGAGTTCGACCACCTCGGCGTCGTGGCCGCCCATCCGGAGTTCGCGGGCTCGGGCGACCTCGACCGCCGCGCCTTCCAGCGACTCTTCGAGCAGGCCACGCAGCGCTGGACCGCGGGAGCGGACGACGCCGACTACGACGAGCCGTGGCCGGCGTTCGTCGAGCGGGTGCGCGGCGCGCTCGACCGTGCGACCGCGTCGGCCGGGCCGGGTGGGACGGTGGCCGTGGTCAGCTCCGGCGGCCCGATCGCGGCCGCCTGCGCCACCCTCGTCGATCCCGACGGCACGGACCCGGCGACCTTCGCCCGCACCTGGGCGCGGTTCAACACGGTGTGCGTCAACTCCGGCGTCACCAGGGTCCTGGTGGGCTCGACCGGCGTACGGATGCTGACGTTCAACGAGCACGCCCACCTCGAGGGTGACCAGCTCACCTACCGCTGACGGCGGCCTATCCCTTTCGTGGGTTGAACGAACGTTTGTTCAACCCACGGATGGGTTGTCCGGGCGCCGCGGGGATGCCTGTGGATGATGCCGGCGGAGACCCACGATCCGTGATCGACTCCGGCTGCCGCGCCGTCGCCGCGGATCTCGGGTGAGCGCGGCCTGCATCGTGCACCCTTCGGAAGCTCGGTCGCGCATGGACAGAGTGCTGGCTCGCACCTTCGGGCATCGCTGGATCGACGCGATCCGCGTCGCTGCACAGCACCGCGGAATCCACGCCTTCTTGCCCGAGGACGACCAGGATCTCCAACACATCCGCGCGTGGCTGGCGTGGGTCGAGCTCGGGCGTTCCGACCCGCAGTTGGCGGCCAACCTTGTGGGGGTGCGCGACGAACAGCGCCGCATCCTCGACTGGCTCACCGCGAGGGCCGGCGACGAGACCGATCTCGACCTGTTGGTGGCCGTGGTCGAGGGGCTGTTGGCCGCCGTCTGTGCCCCCGGGGCACCGCTCTCATCGGACCGCGCCCGCGCCGCGCTGGAGCGCTACCTCTCCCCATCACACCGGCGTAGTGTCCGCAGCATGAGTGGACGGGTGGTGCATTTCGAGATCCCCTTCGACGACGGGGAACGGGCTCGGGCCTTCTACCAGCAGGCTTTCGGCTGGACGCTCATGGAGCTGCCGGAGATGTCGTACACGATCGTGAGCACGGGCCCGAGCGGCGAGGAGGGTCCGACGGAGCCGGGCTTCGTCAACGGCGGGATGCTGCGCCGGGAGAGCCCGAACGAGGGGCCGATCCTGGTCATCGACGTCGAGGACATCGACGCCGCCCTGCAGAAGATCGAGTCGCTCGGCGGCCAGACCCTGCTGGGCCGGCAGGCGGTCGGCGACATGGGCTGGGCGGCGTACTTCAAGGACGTCGAAGGCAACAGCATGGGTCTCTGGCAGAGCGCCTGACGGAGAACTAGGCTCCCGCCCATGCTCTCTCGCCCCGACCGGCGCGCCTGCATCATCGGCGCCGGTTCCTCCGGCATCACCGCTGCCCAGGTGCTCGACGCGCGCGGTATCCCCTTCGACTGCTTCGAGATGGGTTCGGGGGTGGGCGGGAACTGGCGCTACGACAACGACAACGGCGTCAGCTCGGCGTACCGCTCGTTGCACATCAACACCTCCCGGCACGCCATGGAGTACGCCGCGTACCCGATGCCGGAGACGCTGCCCGACTACCCGAGCCACTGGCAGATCGCCGACTACTTCGACGCCTACGTCGACCACTTCGGGCTGCGCGACCGGATCCGCTTCCGTACCGAGGTGGTGAAGGTCGAGCCCGCCGAGGGCGGCGGGTACGACGTGACCGTGCGCCCGCTGGACGACGAGCACCACGAGGCCGAGGTGCACCACTACACCGACGTCCTGGTCGCCAACGGCCACCACTGGGACCCGCGCTGGCCGGAGCCCGGCTTCCCGGGGGCCGAGACCTTCGCCGGCCGCGAGGTCCACGCCCACTACTACCGCACGCCCGACCTCCTCGAGGGCAAGCGCGTGGTGGTGCTCGGCATCGGGAACTCCGCCACCGACATCGCCGTCGAGTCCTCACGGGTCGCGCGGGAGACCTACCTCGCGATGCGGCGCGGCGCCTACATCGTGCCCAAGTTCATGTTCGGCAGGCCGACCGACCACCTCACCGACTCGCCGCTCGCCCGGGGTCCGTTCGCGCTGCAGAAGAAGGCCATGAAGGCGATGCTGCGGTTGTCGGTCGGCAAGGTCACCGACTACGGGCTGCCCCAGCCCGACCACGACATCCTCGAGGCGCACCCGACCGTGAGCGACGACCTGCTCACCCGGCTCGGGCACGGCGACATCACGGTCAAGCCGACCATCGACAGGTTCGAGGAGAGCAAGGTCTTCTTCGCCGACGGGAGTGCCGTCGAGGCCGACGTCGTCGTCTACTGCACCGGCTACCGGGTGTCCTTCCCGTTCCTGGCCGAGGAGATCCAGCGCGCCGACGACAACCACGTCGACCTCTACCGCCGGGTGGTGTCGCCGCGGCTCCCCGGCCTCTACTTCATCGGACTGGTCCAGCCGATCGGCGCGATCATGCCGCTCGCGGAGGAGCAGGCGCACTGGGTCGCCGACCTGATCTCGGGGGTGGTCGACCTCCCGAGCGTGCCCGAGATGCGCGCGCAGATCGCGGCGTACGACACGGCCCTGCGGCATCGCTACGTCGCGTCGAAGCGGCACACCATCCAGGTCGACTTCCACAAGTACCGCGCCGAGCTGCGCAAGGAGCGCGAAACCCGCCGCATCTGACTGCATACGTGGTATACATACCGCGTATCCATCGCCATCCGGGCGGTGGACTCACCCACGCGGGGGTGCGGGATGTCGGTCAGGCAGGCACTGTTGGCGCTCCTGGAGCAGGGGCCGATGTACGGCTACCAGCTCCGGGCGGAGTTCGAGCAGCGGACCGGGTCGACCTGGCCGCTCAACGTCGGGCAGGTCTACACGACCCTGAACCGGCTGGAGCGAGACGGACTCGTCGAGGGCACGGGGGCCGACGACGAACGTCAGGTCAGCTACCGCATCACCGATGCGGGACGGGGCGAGGTGTCGGCGTGGTTCACCACGCCGGTGCCTCGCACCCAACCCCCGCGCGACGAGCTCGCGATCAAGCTCGCCATCGCGGTCACCCTCCCGGGCGTCGACATGGGCACGATCATCCAGTCGCAGCGCTCGGCGACGATGTCCGCGCTCCAGGACTACACGCGGCTGAAGCGGGCCGGCCGGGCCGCGAACCCCGCGGGGCCCGACGACCTCGCCTGGAGCCTGGTCCTCGACTCGCTGGTCTTCGGGGCCGAGGCGGAGATCCGGTGGCTGGACCACTGCGAGGCCCGGCTCCGCCGCGCCGCGTCCTCGGTGGTTGAGGAGGTCGCGCAGCGACCGTCTCGAAACCACCCGACAGAGACCTCCTCGCCGAAGGAGGCCCGCCGATGACCACCGTCCTCCACCTCGACGCCGTCACCCGCGTGCACGGCGAGGGCGCCGCCGAGGTCATGGCGCTGCGGTCGGTGACCTTCCGCGCCCACGCCGGCGAGCTGGTCGCGATCATGGGCCCCTCGGGCTCCGGCAAGTCGACCCTGCTCACCCTGGCCGGCGGGCTCGACCAGCCGACGGCCGGCACGGTCAGTGTCGAAGGCGTCGACCTCGGCACCCTCGGCAACAAGGGCCGGGCCCGGATGCGGCGTACGTCGATCGGCTACGTCTTCCAGGACTTCAACCTGATCCCCGCACTCACCGCCGCCGAGAACGTCGCCCTGCCGCAGGAGCTCGACGGCAGCTCGTCGCGCGCTGCCCGAAAGGCAGCCGTGGCGGCTCTCGAGGAGGTCGGCATCGACGAGCTCGCCGACCGGTTTCCCGACGAGATGTCCGGCGGCCAGCAGCAGCGGGTGGCGATCGCGCGCGCCATCGTCGGTGACCGCCGGCTGATCCTGGCCGACGAGCCCACCGGCGCCCTCGACACCGACACCGGCGAGGAGATCCTGCGCCTGCTGCGGACCCGATGCGACGCGGGCGCGGCCGGCGTACTCGTCACGCACGAGGCGCGGCACGCCGCCTGGGCCGACCGGGTCGTGTTCCTGCGCGACGGCATCGTGGTCGACGAGTCCGGAGCCGACCCGGTCGAGCACCTCCTCGAGCCCGGGATCAGCAGGTGAGCCTCTTCGGCTCCTGGCGACCGTCCCTGCGGATGGCCCGGCGCGACGCGGTGCGCGCGCGTGGTCGCAGCGTCCTGGTGCTGGTGATGATCGCCCTGCCGGTCCTGGCCGTGACCGCGGCCGACGTGGTCATCCAGACCGGGCAGGTGTCGGGCGACGAGGCCCTGGACCGCCGCCTCGGGCAGGCCGACGCCCGGGTGAGCTTCGAGACGGACGCGAGCCGCGTCTACCAGTCGTTCGACCCGGACGGCGGCAGCCTGTCCACGGAGTGCTGCGAGGAACAGGCGACGCCCCGGGGTCTGGACACCATCGCGACTGCTCTCGACCGCGACGTGACCGGGCTGGCCATGCGCAGCGGGACGGTCGAGGTCCGCACCGACAAGGGCATCGGGTACGTCGAGGCCACCGAGACCGACCTCGGCGACCCCCTCGCGCGCGGCATGTTCGAGCTGAAGGAGGGTGCGTTCGTCCCCGGACCCGGCGAGGTGGTGATCAACCCGGAGCTGGCCGAGCGTGGGTTCGGCATCGGTGACGACCTCGAGGTGGTCGACGGCAAGACCCTCACCATCGTGGGGATCGTCGAGTCGACGACGTACCGCGACCTGCGCATCGCGGTCGGCGGCCCCGGCAGCCTGTCGGTCCCCGACGACTACTCACAGAACTGGTTCATCGACGCGGGACCCGTCTCGTGGGACGACGTCCTCGCCCTCAACGCCGTCGGCGCGACGGTGCTCTCCCGCGACGTCATGCTCGACCCGCCGCCGGACTCGGCGCTGCCCGCGGAGGTCTCCTCCGGGCTTCGGCAACAGCAACGAGACGTTCGCCGTGGCGCTGCTCGTCGTGGTGATGGCGCTGATCGAGGTCGTGCTGCTGGCCGGCCCGGCGTTCGCGGTCGGCGCACGGCGACAGGCGCGGAACCTGGCGCTGATGGCCGCGACCGGAGGTACGCCGAGGCAGGCGCGCCGGGTCGTCCTGGCCGGAGCAGTCGTGCTGGGTTCCGTGGGCGCGGCGCTCGGCGCGGTCCTCGGTATCGGTGTGGCCTGGGCGGTGCTGCCGATCGTGCAGCGGTACTCCGGCACCTGGCTCGGCCCGTTCGACGTACCGTGGCTGCACCTCGTCGGCATCGCCGCGTTCGGCCTGCTCAGCGCGCTGCTGGCCGCCGTCGTACCCGCGTGGATCGCGTCCCGCCAGGACGTCGTCGCCGTGCTCGCCGGGCGGCGCGGAGACCGCGCCCCCAACCTTCGTTCGCCGATCCTGGGACTCGTGCTGCTGGGGGTCGGCATCGCCGGCTCTGTCGCCGGCGCGACCGGCGCCGGCGAGTTCGCGATCGCGTTCTCGGCGATCCCGGCCGTGCTCGGCATGATCCTGCTGGTCCCGATCGTGGTGGTCGGGGTGGCGCGGCTCGCTCGCCGGCTGCCGCTCTCGATGCGTTTCGCCGTCCGCGATGCGGCCCGGCACCGCACCCGCACGGTCCCCGCCGTGGCGGCGGTGGCGGCCACGGTGGCGGGGGTGGTCGCGCTCGGCATCGCCAACAGCAGCGACGCGGCCCAGAACCGGGAGACCTACCAGGCGCAGCTACCCGCCGGTGACGGCGTGATCACGTCGTACGACGCGGACGCCGCCGTGCTGACCAGTGCGGCCGAGATCGTCGATCGCGAGATCCCGGACGCGACCGTCACGCCGGTCCGCGGGATCGTCGAGGGCCGACCGACCGGGGAGTCTGCCTATCTCGAGTTCCGGGTGCCCGGCGCCGGGACCGACGGCCTGCTCGACGAGTACGCCCTTCCCTACGGGAGCTCGGTGCTGGTCAGCGACGGGGACTGGCCGGCCGTGCTCGGGTTCGTCGCGGATGCCGACGAGCCGCGTGCTCGAGCCGCGATCGCGGCCGGCGACGTGGTGGTCTTCAGCAGCAGGCCGATCGACCAGCGCGAGGTGAAGATCACCGGCTTCCACTCCGACGGCGAGGGGAACGACCGCCGGATCCGTCCCGTGACGGTGCCGGCGACGTACGTCGAGGTGGAGGGTCAGGCCCAGCTCGTCGGCGTGCTGCCGCGCCGGGTCGCGCGCGATCTCGAGGTGCCCGTCGCGGCGACGGCGCTGTCGGTGACCGACGCCGACATCACGGCCGCCCAGGAGACGGACGTGAGCGAAGGCGTCGCCGGCCTGTCGACCGACATGAACTTCTACGTCGAGCGCGGCTACCAGAACGAGGACGAGACGATGCTCCTGCTCCTCGTGCTGGGCGCGCTGGGTGCGCTGCTGATGCTCGGCGGCACGCTCACCGCGACGTTCCTCGCCCTGTCCGACGCCCGGCCCGACCTCGCGACCCTGGCGGCCGTGGGTGCCTCGCCCCGGACCCGCCGCAGCGTCGCCTCGTCGTACGCCCTCGTGGTGGGGCTGGTGGGGGCGCTCCTCGGAGCGGCGGTCGGGTTCATCCCCGGCATCGCGGTGAGCTACCCGCTGACCGGCGGCTACACCGACTACTCAGGTGCCGTCGTCGGGCCGTACATCGACATCCCCTGGCTGATGATCGGCGCCGTCGTCCTCCTCCTGCCCCTCCTCACCGCCGCCATCGTCGGCCTCACCGCCCGGTCTCGCCTGCCGATGGTGGCCCGGGTCGACTGAGAAAAAGTCAGGCTTGACTGTTTGTTGGTGGCACGACATCCTGACCGGGTGGTGACCAGTCAGGCGGGTACGACGGCGGCGCGCGTGCCGCAGGAGGAGCGGACCCGGGTGATGCGGGCCCGGCTGCTCGAGGCGACGGTGGACTGCCTGGTCGAGCGCGGGTTCGCCGGTACGTCGACCACGCTGGTCTCGGAGCGCGCCGGGGTCAGTCGCGGCGCGCAGCTGCACCACTTCCCGACCAAGAACGACCTCGTCGTCGCGGCCGTCGAGCACCTGACCGAGGTGCGCGGCGCCGAGCTGGCGAAGGCGGCCGAGAAGCTGCCGACCGGACCGAGGCGCACCCGCGCCGTGCTGCGCATGCTCGGCGACCACTTCACCTCACCGGTCTTCTCGGCGGCGCTCGAGCTGTGGGTGGCCGCCCGCACCGACGAGAACCTGCGCGCGGTCGTCGCTCCCCTCGAGCAGCGGGTCGGCCGGGAGACCCACCGGCTGACCGTCGACCTGCTCGGCGCCGACGAGTCCCGCGCCGGCGTACGCGAGCTGGTGCAGGCCACCCTCGACCTGGTCCGCGGCCTCGGCCTCGCCAACACCGTCTCCGACGACGCCCGCCGCCGGGCCCGGATCCTCGACCGCTGGGCGGACACCCTCGACGACGCGCTCGCCCGCCACGGGAAGGTGGCCCGATGAGCCTCCTCGACGACCTCCTGACCGACCTCAAGGCCGAGGGTGACCAGCTCTGGAGCACCGTCTCCGGCCTGGACGAAGACGCCTGGGAGACGCCCACCCCGGCCTCCGGCTGGGACATCGCCCACCAGATCGCCCACCTGCTCTGGACCGACGAGGTGGCCGTGCTCGCCGCGACCGACAAGGAGATGTGGGACCACGTCGTCGTGGAGGCGCTCGGTGACCCCGACGGGTACATCGACAGCCAGGCGGACGAGGTGTCGCGGCTCGCCCCGGAGGCACTGCTCGCCCGGTGGGGCACGGCTCGCGAGGCGCTCGGCATGGCACTCCGCGAGTACCCCGAGGGCCAGAAGATCGCCTGGTTCGGACCGCCGATGTCGGCGGCGTCGATGGCGACGGCGAGGTTCATGGAGACCTGGGCGCACGGCCTGGACGTCTACCAGGCGCTCGGCATCGAGCCCGAGCCCACCGACCGGATCCGGCATGTCTGCCACCTCGGCGTCCGCACCCGCAACTTCGCGTACGCCGTGCACGAGCTCGACCGGCCCGACGACGACGTCCGGGTCGAGCTCACCTCGCCGTCCGGCGACACCTGGGCCTGGGGTCCGGAGGACGCCGCGCAGCGCGTGACCGGGTCGGCGTACGACTTCGCCCGGCTGGTCACCCAGCGCATCCACCGCGACGACACCGACCTGGTCGCCACCGGCGACGAGGCGGAGGAGTGGCTGGGCATCGCGCAGGCGTTCGCCGGCCCTCCCGGTGAGGGACGGGAGAAGCGATGACCACCCTGCGGGTCGGCAACTGCTCCGGCTTCTACGGCGATCGTCTCTCCGCGATGCGCGAGATGCTCGAGGGCGGCCCGTTGGACGTGCTGACCGGCGACTACCTCGCCGAGCTCACCATGCTGATCCTCGGCAAGGACGCGATGAAGGACCCGTCGCTCGGGTACGCCCGCACCTTCGTCCGCCAGCTGGAGGACTGCCTCGGCACCGCGCTCGAGAACGGCGTGAAGATCGTCAGCAACGCGGGCGGGCTCAACCCCGCCGGTCTCGCCGACCGGCTGCGCGAGGTCGCGAAGGGCCTCGGCCTCGACCCCGCGATCGCCCACGTCGAGGGCGACGACCTGCGGTCGCTCGCCTCGGAAATCGGGCTGAGCGGGGCGCTGACCGCGAACGCCTACCTCGGCGGCTTCGGCATCGCCGCCGCCCTCCGCGACGGCGCCGACGTCGTCGTCACCGGCCGGGTCACCGACGCCTCGCTCGTGGTCGGCGCGGGAGTGGCGCACTTCGGCTGGACCTCCACGTCGTACGACGAGCTGGCCGGCGCGGTGGTGGCCGGCCACGTGCTGGAGTGCGGTACCCAGGCCACCGGCGGCAACTTCTCGGGCTTCCGCACCCTCGAGCACACCGGCAAGCCGCTGGGCTTCCCGCTGGCCGAGCTGGCGGCCGACGGGTCCAGCGTGATCACCAAGCACGACGGCACCGGCGGTGCGGTCACCGTCGACACCGTGACCGCCCAGCTCGTCTACGAGATCCAGTCGACCCGCTACCTCGGGCCCGACGTCACCACGAACCTCGACTCCGTCCAGCTCGCGCAACAGGGCACCGACCGGGTCGCGATCACCGGGGTGACCGGCGGTCCGCCGCCGGAGCGGCTCAAGGTGTGCGTCAACGAGCTCGGCGGCTTCCGCAACACCGTCGAGTTCGTGCTGACCGGCCTCGACATCGAGGCCAAGGCCGACTGGGTCCGCCTGCAGATGGAGGCGGCCCTGGCCACGGAGCCGCCCGCGTCCGTGACGTGGGGGCGCACCTCGGTCCCGCACGCCGACGCCGACACCGAGGAGTCCGCGTCCTGCCTGTTCCGGTGCACGGTCAAGGACCCGTCGGCCGACGCGGTCGGCAAGCGGTTCACGGCGGCGGCCGTCGAGCTGGCGCTGGCGTCGTACCCCGGCTTCACGATGACGGCACCGCCCGCTCCGCCGACGCCGTACGGCGTCTACCGCCCGGAGTACGTCGACCGCGGCAAGGTCGAGCACACCGTCGTCCACGCCGACGGCCGGCGCGAGGTGATCGCAGACCCCGAGCGGTTCACCGAGCTCGGCGGCGACGGCCGCCGCCCGTCGCCCTACCCCGCCCCCACCGACGTCGTCACCCGCCGGATGCCGCTGGGCACGTTCGTGCACGCCCGGTCCGGCGACAAGGGCGGCGACGCCAACCTCGGGCTGTGGGTCGTCCACGACGGCTCCGACAAGTACGACGCCCGGGTCACCTGGCTGTCGAAGCTGTTCAACCCGCGCAAGGTGCCCGACCTGATCCCGGAGGCGGCCGGCCTCGACGTCGACGTCTACCTGCTGCCCAACCTGGGCGCGGTGAACGTCGTCATCCACGGACTCCTCGGCGAGGGCGTGGCCGCGTCGACCCGGTTCGACCCGCAGGCCAAGGGGCTCGGCGAGTGGGTGCGGTCGCGGATGGTGGCGGTCGAGGAGTCGCTGCTATGACCAGCCCGACCGACGCCGATGCACTGCGGGAGACCGCGCGCGAGTTCGTGCGGCGCGAGGTGGCGCCGTACCTCCAGGAGTGGGAGGACGCCGGCGAGGTGCCGCGCTCGCTCCACCAGGCCGCGGCCAAGCAGGGTCTGCTCGGGGTCTCGTTCCCGGAGGCGGTCGGTGGCGAGGGCGGTGACCTGCTCGACTCGGTCGCACTGCAGGAGGCGTTCTTCGAGGCGGGTGCGTCGAGCGGGCTGATGGCCGCGCTGTTCACCGGCGGCATCGCGCTGCCGCACATCGCGGCCAACGGCACGCCCGACCAGGTCGACCGGTTCGTCCGCCCGGTGCTGGCCGGCGACAAGATCGGCGCGCTCGCGGTCACCGAGCCCGGAGGCGGGTCCGACGTCGCGGGGATCCGGACGACGGCGCGTCTGGCCGGCGACCACTACGTCGTCAACGGCGCCAAGACGTTCATCACCAGTGGCGTGCGTGCCGACTTCGTGACCACCGCGGTACGCACGGGCGGGCCCGGACACTCGGGCGTCTCCCTGCTGGTGGTCGAGAAGGGCACGCCCGGGTTCACCGTCGACCGGTCGCTGGCGAAGATGGGCTGGCACTGCTCCGACACCGCCGAGCTCTCGTTCGCCGACGCGCTGGTGCCGGCCGAGAACCTGATCGGCGAGGAACACTCCGGCTTCGTCCAGATCGCCGAGCAGTTCGTCGTCGAGCGGATCGCCCTGGCGGTGCACGCCTACGGCATCGCCGCCCGCTCGCTGGCGCTGACCGCGTCGTACTGCCGCGAGCGCGAGACGTTCGGCAAGCCGCTCGTCGCCAACCAGGTCGTGCGCCACAAGCTCGTCGAGATGCACAGGCAGGTCGAGGTCGCCCGCACCTACACGCGCGAGGTCGCGCGCCGCCATGTGGCGGGGGAGTCCGTCATCGCCGAGGCCTGCCTGGCCAAGCAGACGGCGGTCGACTGCGCGACGTACGTCTGTGACCAGGCGGTGCAGCTGCACGGCGGCACCGGCTACATGCACGGGACCGAGGTGGAGCGGCACTACCGCGACGCCCGGATCCTGCCGATCGGAGGAGGAGCGAGCGAAGTGCTGGCAGACCTCGCAGCCAAGCTGCTGGGCTACGCATGAAGGGTCAGGTCACCGTCAGGATGGAGGCGCCGCCCGAGAAGGTGTGGGCGCTCGTCAGTGACGTGACCAGGATCGGCGAGTTCTCCCCGGAGACCTTCGAGGCGCGGTGGACCCGTGGCTCGACCGGTCCGGAGGAGGGCGCCTACTTCAAGGGCCACGTGAAACGCAACGGCGTCGGTCCGACGTACTGGTCACCCTGCCGGGTCACGAAGTGCGTCCCCAAGCAGGTCTTCGAGTTCTCGGTCGGCACCGACGACGTCACCCTCAACAACTGGGGCTATCGGCTCGAGCCGGACGGCGCCGGCACGAGGGTGACCGAGTACTTCCGGCTGGAGCCCAGCCTGCCGCTGCGCATCTACTGGACGCTGCTCGGGCCGCTGCGGAGCCGGACCAACCGCAAGGGCATGCGCACCACGCTCGAGCGGATGAAGCAGGTCCTCGAGTCATGAGTGATCTCGACCAGCTCGATCGCCGTCGGTCCATGCTCGACAAGATCGCCGAGCTCGACGCCGAGCACGCGAAGGCCGTGGCTGGCGGCGGCGAGAAGTACGTCGAACGCCACCACGCGCGCGGCAAGCTGCTGCCGCGGGAGCGGATCGAGCTGCTCGTCGACGAGGGGTCGGCGTTCCTCGAGCTGTCGCCGCTGGCGGGCTGGGGATCCGACTTCACCGTCGGCGCGAGCGTGGTCACCGGCATCGGCGTGATCGAGGGCGTCGAGTGCATGATCACCGCGAACGACCCCACGGTGAAGGGCGGCGCCTCGAACCCGTGGACGGTCAAGAAGATCTTCCGGGCCTCGCAGATCGCCGAGGAGAACGGGCTCCCGACGGTCGCGCTGGTCGAGTCCGGCGGCGCCGACCTGCCGACCCAGAAGGAGATCTTCATCCCCGGCGGGAAGCTGTTCCGCGACATCACCCGGTCGTCGGCCGCGAAGGTCCCGACCGTGGCGCTGGTGTTCGGCAACTCCACCGCCGGCGGCGCCTACGTGCCGGGCATGAGCGACTACACGGTGATGGTCAAGGAGCAGGCGAAGGTGTTCCTCGGTGGCCCGCCGCTGGTGAAGATGGCGACCGGTGAGGAGTCCGACGACGAGTCGCTCGGCGGCGCCGAGATGCACGCCCGGACCTCGGGCCTGGCCGACTACCTCGCCGAGGACGAGCGCGACGCGATCCGGATCGGGCGGCGGATCGTGGCGCGGCTGAACTGGCGCAAGGCGCGGTGGTCTCGAGACAGGCTCGACCGACGTCGGTCGAGCCTGCCGAGACCCCTTACGCGGAGCCGGAGGTGGACGCCGACGGGCTGCTCGACCTGATCCCGACCGACCTCAAGGAGCCGTTCGACCCGCGCGAGGTGATCGTCCGGCTCTGTGACGGGGTGTCCGCGTCCAACGGGCAGGTCTTCGACGAGTTCAAGCCGCTCTACGGCTCGTCGCTCGTCACCGGCTGGGCGAAGATCCACGGCCACCCGATCGGCATCCTCGCCAACGCCCAGGGCGTGCTGTTCTCCGAGGAGGCGCAGAAGGCGACCCAGTTCATCCAGCTCGCCAACCAGGTCGACACCCCGCTGCTGTTCCTGCACAACACGACCGGCTACATGGTCGGCAAGGAGTACGAGCAGGGCGGGATCATCAAGCACGGCGCGATGATGATCAACGCCGTCTCCAACTCCACCGTCCCGCACCTGAGCGTGATCATGGGCGCGTCGTACGGCGCCGGCAACTACGGCATGAACGGGCGCGCCTACGACCCCCGCTTCCTGTTCACCTGGCCCTCCGCGAAGTCGGCGGTCATGGGGCCGGCCCAGCTCGCCGGCGTGCTCTCGATCGTCGCCCGCGCCGCGGCCGAGGCGAAGGGCAAGGAGTACGACGACGAGGCCGACAAGGGGATGCGCGAGTTCGTGGAGGCCTCGGTCGAGGAGCAGTCGCTGCCGTTCTTCCTGTCCGGGATGCTGTACGACGACGGCGTGATCGACCCGCGCGACACCCGCACCGTGCTGGGCATCTGCCTGTCGGTCATCGACAACGTGCCGTTCGCCGGCACCGACCGCTTCGGCGTCTTCAGGATGTGACCCGGTGACCATCGAGAGGCTCCTCGTGGCCAACCGGGGCGAGATCGCGTCCCGCGTCTTCCGCACCTGCCGCCGGCTCGGCATCGAGACCGTGGCCGTGCACTCCGACGCGGACGCCGCGCTGCCGTACGTCGGCGAGGCCGACCACGCCGTACACCTGCCCGGCAACGCGCCGGCCGAGACCTACCTCCGTGCCGACCTCGTGATCGAGGCAGCGCGGAAGGCGGGCGCCGACGCGATCCACCCGGGCTACGGGTTCCTGTCGGAGAACGCCGACTTCGCGCGCGCCGTCCTCGACGCCGGGCTCACCTGGGTCGGTCCCGCGCCGGACTCGATCGAGCGGATGGGCTCGAAGGTCGAGGCCAAGAAGCTGATGGAGGCGGCCGGCGTACCGGTGCTCGGCAACCTGGCCGTGGAGACCGCCACCGAGGCCGACCTGCCGCTGCTGGTGAAGGCGTCAGCGGGCGGCGGCGGGCGCGGCATGCGGATCGTCCGCGCGCTCGCCGACCTGCCCGGCGAGGTCGAGAAGGCGTCCGCCGAGGCGGAGTCGGCGTTCGGCGACGGGACCGTGTTCGTCGAGACGTACGTCGAGCGCGGCCGGCACGTCGAGGTGCAGGTCGTCGGGACGGCCGACGGCGTCGCTCGTCCTGGGAGAGCGGGACTGCTCGATCCAGCGCCGGCACCAGAAGGTGGTCGAGGAGACCCCCGCGCCACGCCTGCCCGACGAGACCCGCGCCGCGCTGCACGACGCCGCGCGCGCCGCCGCCGAGACGATCGACTACCGCGGCGCCGGCACCGTCGAGTTCCTCTACGACGCCGAGGCCGACCGGTTCTTCTTCCTCGAGATGAACACCCGGCTCCAGGTCGAGCACCCGGTCACCGAGCTCGTGCACGGCGTCGACCTGGTCGAGATGCAGCTCGCGGTGGCCGAGGGAGCCTCGGTGGTTGAGGAGGTTGCGCAGCAACCGTCTCGACAACCACCCGACGGGGCATGCGATCGAGGTGCGGCTGTACGCCGAGGACCCGGCCGCGGACTGGCAGCCGCAGAGCGGGCGGCTCACCCGGTTCGAGATCCCCGAGGGCGACGGGATCCGGGTCGACTCCGGCTTCGAGACCGGCAGCGAGGTCTCCACGCACTACGACGCGATGCTCGCCAAGGTGGTCGCGCACGCCCCGACGCGCGAGCAGGCGGCGCGCAGGCTCGCCGGCGCGCTGTCCCGTGCCGCGCATCCACGGGCTGGTCACCAACCGCGACCTGCTGGTGCGGATCCTGCGCGACGAGGCGTTCCTGGCGGGCGAGGTCAGTACCGCTTTCCTGGTTGAACGAACGTTTCGTTCAACCCGACCGACGACGATCACCGGGCGCCCCCGTGGCCGCGGCGATCGCCCTGGCCGAGCGGGCCGGCGACGGGCGCACGGTTCAGCGCGGCATCCCGGTCGGCTGGCGCAACGTCGTCTCCCAGCCGCACCGCACCGAGTTCGAGGGCGACGTCGTCGTCGAGTGGCTGCAGCACGCGCGACGGCTATGTCGTCGATGGCTGCACCGTGGTTGCTGCCGACGCGGAACGGGTCACCCTCGAGCACGACGGCGTGCGCACGACGTACGACGTGGCCGTCACCGGCAACGCGGTCGACGTCGACTCGCCACATGGCCACGTCCGGCTGACCCGCGTCCCGCGCTTCGTCGACCCGGCCGAGGCCGTCGCGAGCGGCAGCCTGCTCGCGCCGATGCCCGGCACGGTGCTCCGGGTCGCCGTCGAGAAGGGCGACGCGGTGGCCGCGGGCCAGGCCGTGCTGGTGCTCGAGGCGATGAAGATGCAGCACACCATCAGCGCGCCGCACGCCGGCGTGGTGACCGAGATCGACGTGACGACCGGCGCGCAGGTGGCCGCCGGCGACGTACTCGCAGTAGTGGAGGAGCAGGAATGACCGAGATCGCGTTCAGCGAGTCCGAGGAGCGCCAGGCGCTGCGCCGCGAGGTGGCCAAGCTGGCCTCGAAGTACGGCCGCGAGTGGTTCACCGAGAAGGCCCGCAGCGGCGAGAAGACCACCGAGCTGTGGCTCGAGATCGGCAAGAACGGCTACCTCGGCATCAACATCCCCGAGGAGTACGGCGGCGGTGGCGGCGGCATCGGCGACATCGCGGCGGTCTGCGAGGAGCTCTCGGCCCAGGGCTGTCCGCTGCTGCTGATGGTGGTGAGCCCGGCGATCTGCGGCACGATCATCAGCCGCTACGGCACCGAGGAGCAGAAGCAGCGCTGGCTGCCCGGCATCTGCGACGGCACCGGCACCATGGCGTTCGCGATCACCGAGCCCGACGCCGGCACCAACACCCACAACATCACCACCACCGCGCGCCGCGACGGTGACGAGTGGGTGCTCAACGGCCGCAAGATCTACATCTCCGGCGTCGACGAGGCCGACAACGTGCTCGTCGTCGCGCGGGCCGAGGACGCAAAGACCGGCAAGGTCAAGCCGGTGCTGTTCGTGGTGCCGACCGACGCCGACGGCTTCGAGGCCAAGCCGATCCCGATGGAGATCGTCAGCCCCGAGCTCCAGTTCACGGTCTTCCTCGACGACCTGCGGCTGCCCGCCGACGCGATCGTCGGCGACGAGGACGGTGGCCTCGTGCAGCTCTTCGCCGGCCTCAACCCCGAGCGGATCATGGCGGCGTCGTTCTCCACCGGCCTGGCCCGGTTCGCGCTCGACAAGGCGGCGGCGTACGCGAAGGAGCGGGTCGTCTTCAAGGACGCGATCGGCTCCCACCAGGCGGTCGCGCACCCGCTGGCGCAGAGCCACATCGAGATCGAGATGGCCCGGCTGATGACCCAGAAGGCCGCCGCGCTCTACGACGCCGGCGACGACATGGGCGCGGGCGAGGCCGCGAACATGGCGAAGTACGCCGCCGCCGAGGCCGCCTGCGACGCCGCCGACCGCGCCGTCCAGACCCACGGCGGCAACGGGATCACCCAGGAGTACGGCATGGCCGGGCTCCTGGTCGCCACCCGGGCCGGCCGGATCGCGCCGGTCTCCCGCGAGATGATCCTCAACTTCGTGGCGATGCATTCCCTCGGCCTGCCGAAGTCGTACTGAGAGGTTCTGCGCGCAAACGCTTGTAGCGTGAGGGCGTGGGCCGTGCCGTGGACCGCGTCGACCGCGCCCAGCGGCGCTTCCCGCCCCTGGGTGTCCCGATCGCGGTCGTCTACAAGTTCTTCGACGACCAGGGCAACTACCTCGCGGCCACGATCACCTACTACGCGTTCATCGCGATCTTCCCGCTCCTGCTGCTCGGCACGTCCGTCCTCAACGTCGTGCTCCAGGGCAACCCCGACCTCGAGCAGCAGGTGCTGGACTCCGCGCTCTCCCAGTTCCCGATCATCAGCACCGAGCTCGGCGTACCCGGTGGCCTGACCGGCTCGACGACCGCGGTCGTGCTCGGCTCCCTGGCCGCGGTGTACGGCGCCCTCGGGCTGGGGCAGGCGATCCAGAACGCGACCAACGTGGCCTGGTCGGTGCCGCGCAACCGGCGACCCAACCCGATCCTGCTGCGAGTGAAGAGCCTGCTCCTGCTGATGCTGGGCGGGCTCGCCGTCCTCGCGATCACGACCCTGTCCATCCTCGCCAGCCACACCGAGGTGCTCGGCGAGAGCATCAGCTCCTACCAGTGGCCGATCCTGCTCGGCACCGTTGTCGTGAACACCCTCGTCTTCACCCTGTTCTTCCGGGTGGCCGCCGCCCGGAGGCACAGCCTCCGCAGCGCCGTTGCCCGGGGCGTTCGTCGTGGCCGTCCTGTGGCTGGGCCTGCAGTACGCCGGTACCTGGTTCGTGCAGCGGGTCCTGGACAGCACCAGCGAGATGAACCAGACGTTCGGGCTCGTGCTGGGGCTGATCGGCATCATCTTCATCGCCGCGATCATGGGCGTGCTCGGCCTCGAGGTCATGGTCGTCCTTGAACGCCGGCTCTGGCCGCGCGCGCTGCTCGCGCTCTTCAAGGACGACGTCGACCTCACCGACGCGGACCGCAAGGCCTACTCCAGCTACGTGCTGGCGCAGCGGCACAAGACCTACGAGCGGATCGAGCTCACCTGGGACCGGATCCCCGTGCGTCCAGGTCGACCAGCCCGCGGCCGACCCCGACCCCGACCCCGACCCCGACCCCGACCCCGACCAGGGTCAGCGGAGCGGCACGAAGCGGTAGCCGCCGTGCTCGGTGACCTCGACCCGGTCGCCGTCGCGGGTCACCAGCAGCATCGTGCCGCGCACCGGGATCACCATCCGTCCGCCGTCGCCGAGCTGGTCGACCAGCTCCTGCGGCAGCGCCTGCGGCTCGGCCGAGACCAGGATCCGGTCGTACGGCGCGCTGTCCGGCAGCCCGAGCACGTCCGGCGTCGCCCGGGTGATGGTGGCCCACGGCTGGGCGGTCGCGGCCAGGTTGGCCGCGCCGAAGCCCACCAGGTCGGCCTCGATCTCCACGCCCAGCACCTCGCCGTCGGGTCCGGTCAGGTGGGCGAGCAGCGCGGTCGTCCACCCCGAGCCCGAGCCGACGTCGAGCACCCGCTGCCCCGGTCGCACGTCCAGCAGCCGCAGCATCGCCTCGACCGTGCGGGGCTGGGAGTTGGTCTGGCCGCGGCCGATGTCGATCGGGCCGTCGTACCCCGCCCGGCGCCGCTGGCTGCCCGGCAGGAAGCCGGTGCGTGGCTGTGCCCGGAACGCCTCCTTCACGGCATCCATGCCCCCGAGTCAAACACGCAGACGGCTACGATTCCGAGATGCGGGGGATGCTGGCGTGCGCAGCCGTTTGCCTCGCGCTGACCGCCTGCCAGTCCTCCCCGGATCCCACGCAACCAGGCACGGCCGAGGTCCCGGCCGGCGCAGGCCCACTCCCCACGGACGCCATGGTCTGGGCCGTCGGTGACACCATTCACGTCAATGAGCTGACCATCCGCGTCGGAAAGGTCGTTCGCGCGATGGTGGAGGCGAACGGTCGGATCTACTTCGTCCAGGGTCGCTCGGAGGTCGTCCGCGTGACCGATGGCGGCCCGCCCCGTCGCACAGGCCTGCGGACCGATGGGCTCAGCGTCTCCGATGACGACCGGTACCTGGGCATGGTGGACGAGTCCGAGGGAGAGCCATGGTCGACGGTCATCATCGATCTGGAGTCCGGTGAGCTCGTCCTCCGTGACGACTCCGGCATGGGTGACGCCGACGACGACTTCGGGGTCCTCTACGGGGAGACCGATCCCCGAGTCCTCGGTTTCGACGGCGACCAGCTCTTCGTCCGGACCGCTGCAGACGTGACGTCCTGGGACGCCCGGACGGGAGCGCGCACCGAGCACGAGGACCCATACCCGTACTACTTCGCCCGCCCTGATCCCGGCGGCGGTCAGGCACTGCCTGGTGTGGTGCGACGTGGCAGGCTGGTCGTCCCCAAGGATCCCTACAGGTCGACCCAGCCAGGTCACGTCTCTCCCGACGGTTCAGTGGCTGTGATGCCGGTCGACGGCCACAGCCAGGTCTTCGACGTGCGCAGTGGCCGCAGGCTGCCGGCAAACCTGCACGGCCGGAAGTTCATCCTGGGTGCGTGGACGAGCCCCGAGGAGGCATACGGTCTCGCCTTCGACCGCAGTGCGTTCGGGCCACATCGGGTTCGTCTCGTGGCGTGTCGACTCACCGTCGAGGAGCGGAGCTGTCGAGTCCTTCGCACCATCCAGCCCCCGGACGATGGACTCGTCCTCTTCCCCACCGGATCGCGTGCCACCGACTACTGACTGCGGACTGATCATCCCGCGCTGCCGTCGGGTCAGCCCCGCCACGACCGCCGGGGCGGCTGGGGTTAGCCCTATCGCGGAGCGTCGCACCCGCGCGGTTGCGATCGCGCGCTCACCGCGCGTCAGCGGTTCCGCAACCTCAGGACACCGATCAGAGAACGGACCGCGGCCTCGGCTTCTGTCGTCCGCCGTCGCCACCCGCCCTAGCCGCCTGCCCAGCCGCCCACCGTACTCCGCGCGGAGTACGGCGAAGTGTCTGCCGTGGCCAGACGCGTCAGCCCCGTCGGCTTGACAGCGTGGTCGCCATGACTTCTGAACTACTGGCGCGCGACCACTCCGGTGCCGATACCAGACCGAAGAGTTCACGGACCAAGACCGTGCTGCCGTGGCTCATGCTGGCTGTGTGGATCGGGCTGGTGGTAGGCGGCTACTCACTTGCCGGCAAACTCGACTCGGTGACCCGCGATGGCCAGGCCGACTACCTGCCGGCCAGCGCCCAGTCGACCAAGGTGCTCCAGGCCGAGGCCGAGCTGCCCGGGGGTGAGAACGGCCTGCTCGTGGTCGTCTACGAACGACCCGGCGGCCTCCAACCGGGCGATCGGGAGGCGGTCGTACGCGGCCAGACCGAGCTGGCGGAGCGATTCGGCAACGACACCGACGCACTGCCCCAGATCGTCGACTCCGACGACGGCACGGCCCTGATGTACGCGCTGCCGCTCGACCGGGAGGCGATCGACGAGAAGGCCGACGCCACCGCGGAGGCGCGTGACCTTCTCGCCGACCGGCCGGACGCTCTGAACGCATATGTCACCGGTCCGACCGCGCTCGGGGCCGACATGGACGAGGTCTTCGATGCCGTCGACGCTACGTTGATGCTCGCTACTGCCGTAGTGGTGGCGGTCCTGCTGATCCTGACGTACCGCAGTCCACTGCTGTGGCTGGTCCCGCTCACGGCGGTCGGGGTCGCGGCGATCATGTCGATGGGTGTTGTTTACGCACTCACCCAGATCTTCGACTTCACCGTGACGAGCATGAGCTCGGCGCTGCTGATCGTCCTCGTCTTCGGCGCGGGCACCGACTACGCCCTGCTTCTCGTGTCTCGCTACCGCGAGGAGCTGCACCACCACGAGCGGCCGATCGACGCGATGCTGGCGGCGCTGCGTGGGGCAGGCCCGGCAATCCTCGCTTCGGCGGCGACGGTGGTAGCCGGCCTGTTGTGCCTGTTGGCCGCGGATCTCAACAGCACCAGCGGTCTCGGCCCGGTGGGGGCAGCGGGCATCGGGTCCACGCTGCTCGTCATGCTGACGCTTCTTCCCGGCCCTGCTGGTGGTGCTCGGGCGCCGGGTCTTTTGGCCGTTCGTGCCGCGACTCGGGGTTGAGGCAGGCACATCTCGATCTGGGTGGGCTCGGCTTGGCGAGCTGATTGCGCGCCACCGTGTCGTCAGCTGGGCGGTGCCGCTGGTGATCCTGGGCGGTCTCGCGCTGGGCACCGTGGGTGCCACCGGCTCGCTTCCGCAGCTGGACCAGTTCGCCCGTTCGACACCGGAGTCGGTGACGGGGGCGAAGCTGATCGAGGCGCGGTACCCCGACCAGAGCGGTCAGCCTCTCACCGTGATGAGTCGGCCGGACCAGAGCCGCGAGGTCCTGGCCGCCGTCGAAAGTACGCCGGGGGTTGCCGAAGCCAAGATCGGCCGGGCCAGCGACGACTGGGTGGAGATCTCCGTGATCCCGGTCGACTCGCCAGAAAGCGCGGGTGAGACGGCAACGATCAAGCGGCTGCGGGAGCACGTGCACGAGGTCGCCGGTGAGGCCGTGCTGGTCGGCGGGCCGAGCGCCGAAAGGTTTGACGAGGCCGAGGCCCACCAGAGTGATCGCAATCTGGTGATGCCGCTGATCCTGCTGGTGGTGCTCGCCATCCTCGGGCTACTGCTGCGGGCGATCGTGGCTCCGCTGGTATTGGTCGCCACCGTCGTGGTGTCGTTCTTCGGAGCCCTCGGACTCTGCAACCTGTTGTTTGACCAGGTGCTCGGTTTCGCCGGGTTGGAGCCGTCCGTGCCCCTGATCGGATTCCTCTTCCTGGTCGCACTCGGTGTCGACTTCAACATCTTCTTGATGACCCGGGTACGTGACGAGGCCGCCCGGCACGGCACTATCGATGGCACGAAGCGCGGCCTCGCGGCGACCGGTGGCGTGATCACCTCGGCCGGCGTCGTGCTGGCGGCGACGTTCGCGGTGCTCGCCACGCTGCCGCTCGTCATGCTCGTCGAGATTGGGATACTGGTCGCCGTCGGCGTGCTCATCGACACCTTGCTGGTGCGGTCGATCGTGGTTCCCGCACTGACGATGTCGCTGGGTTCGTGGATCTGGTGGCCCAGCAAGCTCTGGCGCAAGGTAAAGGACTGTGCCGATGACCCTGTGTGAACGATGATGGCGCTCCGTCCGCCAGTGGCCGATCGGCTGCTGGCGGCGGGGGCGCTCGTCCTCGTCACTGGTCGCCGCGATCGTGATGGACGCCGCCGATCTCGATGTCGAGCGGAGCCTGGACGTGTGGGGCGTTGTCGCTCCTGGCCGCGATGGCGGCGCTGTTGTTGGCAAGACGGCGTCGGCCGATGGGGGTGCTCCTCGGGGTCGTCGCACTGTCGTCTGCCGTACCACATCGTCGACTATCCCCACGAGGCCGCGCTGCCTGCCGTCCTGGTCGCGGTCTTCTCGGTCGCACTGTTACAGCCGGCTGCCGATCAAGGTCGTCGCCGCTGTGGTAGCACTGGTGGTCGCGACCGGGGTGTCGACCGCCGACGAGGCCTCGGACGATCCCGGCGGACGTGTTCATCGGGATCGGCTGGCTGCTGGCGGCGCTCCTGGCCGGCCTCGCCCTGCGCTATCACCGCGACTGGCGGACCGCGGTGACCGAGCGGATGGAACAGGAACGCGCCGGCGAGGTCGAGCGGCGGCTCGCGGAGGAGCGGGTCCTGATCGCCGCCGAGCTGCACGACGTCCTAGCGCACGGCCTCGCGGTAGCGAACGTCCAGGCGTCCGTCGCTGCGCACCTGATCGACCAGCTGCCGACCAGGGACGAGCCGTCGTTGCGTGAGCTGTCCCGGGCCCTGCAGAATCTGTCGGAATCGAGTCGGGCCACGCTCCACGAGCTGCGCGCCATTCTCGACGTGCTGCATGGCGGCAACGCCGAGTCGACCGAGCCAGCGCCCCACCTCGGCGAGCTGCAGCGTCTGGTGGAGATGGCCGAGGCGGCTGATGTCCGGGTCGATGTCGAGGCTGACGGGCTGCCGGACGAGTTACCGTCGACGGTGTCCGTCGTGGCCTATCGGATCATCCAGGAGTCGCTCACCAATGTCATTCGACACTCGACGGCCAAGCAGGCGACCGTCCGACTCGACCAGGACGGCCACCGGCTGCGGATCGCGGTCGTCGACCACGGGCCTGCGCGACCGTAGCTCAACCGTGACATCGGCCGGCTTCGGAATCGTCGGGATGACAGGGCGAGCGCAGGCCGTCGGCGGCGAGCTGTCCGCCGGGCCCGGGGGGTCCGGAGGATTCGAGGTTCGGGCGAGCCTGCCGCTGCCGGAGACCTGGCGGGTGCCGTCGTGATCCGGGTCCTGCTCGCCGACGACCAGACCCTGGTGCGCGGCGCGTTCGCGCTGCTGGTCAACTCCGCTGACGGCATGGAGGTTGTCGGGGAGGCCGGCACCGGCGACGAGGCGGTGACGCTGACCCGGGACCTGCGCCCCGACGTCGTCTTGATGGACATCAGGATGCCGAGCACCGACGGCATCGAGGCGACTCGGCAGATCTTCGCTGACGATAAATCGAGCGGCAGCAAGGTGCTGATCCTGACCACGTTCGAAACAGATGCCAACGTATTCCGCGGCCTTCGCGCGGGGGCGTGTGGATTCCTGCCCAAGGACACCCGTCCGGACGCGCTGCTGGACGCCATCCGCATCGTCGCGGCGGGGGACGCGCTGCTGTCGCCCGGCGCGACCAGGGCCGTCATCACCCGTGCGCTGAGTCACCCGGAGGCGCCCGCGCCCGAGCGGCTGGCCAGCCTGACGGCGCGCGAACGCGAGGTGCTTCGGCTGGTCGCCGCGGGCCGAAGCAACCAGGAGATCGCGGATGAGCTGGTCGTCAGCCCGCTGACCGCCAAGACTCACGTGGGCCGCATCCTCGCGAAGATGGGCGCTCGCGACCGGGTCCATCTCGTGATCGCCGCGTACGAAGCCGGGCTCCCCTAGGCGCTTCGCCAGGCATTGACCCACCCGGGCGAGTCCGGAGACTCCACCTCTCGTCAACGGCGAGACAGAGACGTCAGTCATTCTGGGCGGAGTGGGCGCCCACCGGCGGCATGTCCGAGTCAGTACGCCCTCGTGGGTGGTTTCGAGACGGGCCTGGACGGCCCTCCTCAACCACCGACAACAGCTCAGGTGCGCTTGGGCGGCAGCGGCACCAGCATCGACGTGCGGGCGGCGTACTCGGGGTAGCCGGGGCGCTGCATCATCGTGCGCTCGAGCGGCTTGGCGCCGGTGGCGTAGGCGAGGAAGTAGGTCATGGCGAGGGGTGCCGGGACGGTGACCAGCGCGGGCAGCCAGCCGTACGCCGCGGCGCCGGCCAGCCAGATGCCCCACCACACGCAGGCGTCGCCGAAGTAGTTGGGGTGGCGGGTCCAGGACCACAGCCCGCGGTCCATCACCGGGCCCCGGTCGGGGTCGCGCTTGTACGCCGCCAGCTGGGCGTCGCCGACCGTCTCGAACACGAACCCGACAGCCACACCGCGGCCCCGACCGCGACCAGCCACAGCACCGGGTCGGACCCGACGGCCGCCGACTGCAGCGGCCAGGACACGAAGAACACCGCCGCGCCCTGGATGACGAACACCTTCCGCACCGCCGCCGCGAACCAGGCGCGGCCGTCGTCGGCGGTGAGCCCGCCGAGCAGGTCGGTGTAGCGCGGGTCCTCGCCGTGACCACGGGCCCGGCGGTAGATGTGCCACGACAGCCGGCACCCCCACAGCGCCACCAGACCGGCCAGCAGCCACGGCACCCAGCCGTCGCCGAGCAGCGCGCACGCCACCGCCGTCGCGGTCAGCGCCAACCCCCAGGTGACGTCGACGACCGAGACCCGGCGTACCCGCACGGCGATGATCGCGGTCGCCGTCATCGCCACGACCGCGATCGCCAGCGAGACTCCGGCGACGAGCAGCAGGTCGTTCACCACGTGCGGACCTCCGGTCGGTCAGGGGCATCGCCCGGGCGCACGCACAGGATCTGGTCGACGCCCATCCGCCCGTCGCGGAACGCCAGTCTCCCGCCGACGAGATAGAGCCGCCAGACCCGGGTCGCCTCCTCGCCCACGAGGTCGATCAGCGCCGGGAGGTTGGCCTCGAACCGCTCCAGCCAGCCGTCGACGGTCCGCACGTAGTGCTCGCGCAGCGCATGCACGTCGCGTACCTCGAGGCCCCCCGCCTCGAGGTACGCGACGGTGTTGCCGACCGGCCGCATGTGCATGTCCGGCGCGATGAAGGACTCGATGAACGGTCCTCCGCCGGGGTGCCGGCCGGTCCTCGACATCTGCTGCACCAGCACGCGGCCGCCCGGCCGTGCGCGCTGCCGCAGGACGTCGACGTACGTCGGGTAGTTGTCCTCGCCGACGTGCTCGCCCATCTCGATCGAGCCGACGGCGTCGAAGGTGCCGACCGCGTCGCGGTAGTCCTGCAGCCGGATCTCGACCAGCCCGTCGAGCCCGCGGTCGCGGATCCGCCCGTCGATGAACGCCTTCTGCTCCGCGGCGATCGTGATGCCGGTGACGCGGGCACCGAAGTGCTCGGCCGCGTGCAGGGCGAGCGAGCCCCAGCCGCAGCCGACGTCGAGCAGGGTCGAGCCCGGTCCGATGCCGAGCTTGCGGCAGACCAGGTCGAGCTTGTCGCGCTGCGCCTGCCCGAGGTCGTACGTCGGGTCGTCGGACGTCCAGTAGCCGGAGGAGTAGGCCATGGTGTCGTCGAGCAGCAGCGCGTAGAAGTCGTTCGAGAGGTCGTAGTGGTGGCTGATCGCGTCGCGGTCGCGCAGCCTGCTGTGGAGGCGTCCCCGCACGCGGGCCTGGGTCGCGGGAGGGGCAGGCGGCCGGCCGAGCGCCCCGATGCCGGCGGCGGTCCGCAGCGCGCGCAGCAGCGCCGAGGGGGTGGGTCGGCCGCCCGACAGCCCGCGCTCGCGGCCGACCGCGAACGCGTGCTCGAGCGCCGCCCCGAGGTCGCCGTCCACGTCGAGCTCGCCGGTGACGTAGGCCTGCGCGGCGCCGAGCTCGCCCGGCCGCCACAGCATCCGGCGTACGGCGTCGGGCGAGCGGAGCACCACCAGCGGCGCGTCGGCCGGGCCGGCCTCCGAGCCGTCCCAGGCTCGCAGCCGCACCGGCAGGTCGCCCCGCAGGAACGGCCGCAGCGCGGATTCCAGCTGCTGCGCCACGCCGGTCGAGCCCGTCGAGACCTCGCCCGTCGGAACCTTCGTGGTCGTCATCGCGCCAGCACCAGCTGGTTCACGTCGAGGTACCCGGACGCGAACCCGGCGCGTGAGTACTCCAGGTAGAAGTGCCACATCCGCCGGAACGTCTCGTCGAACCCCAGCTCGGCCACCCGGTCCGCCGCCGCCCGGAACCGCTCGTCCCACTGGCGCAGGGTCTCGGCGTAGTGCGCACCGAACGCCAGCCGGTCGACCACGCGCAACGACGTGTCGCGCCCGGTGATCTCCTCGATCGCCTCGACCGAGGGCAGGAAGCCGCCGGGGAAGACGTACTTGTTGATCCAGGTGTGCGAGCCACGGGTCGCGAGCATCCGGTCGTGGGGCATCGTGATCGCCTGGATCCCGACCCGGCCGCCGGGTGCGAGCACCCGGTCGATGGTGGAGAAGTACGTCGACCAGAAGTCGTACCCGACCGCCTCGATCATCTCGACCGACAGCACGACGTCGTAGCCCTCGTCATCGGCCACCGCGCGGTAGTCGCAGAGGTCGACCGTGACCCGGTCGGCGACGCCGGCCGCCGCGATCCGTTCGCGGGCCAGCGCCTGCTGCTCGCTGGACAGCGTCACCGATCGCACCGTCGCCCCGCGTTGCGCGGCACGGATCGCCAGCTCGCCCCAGCCGGTGCCGATCTCGAGCACCCGGCTGCCCGGCCCGACGCCTGTCGCGTCGAGCAGGCGCTCGATCTTCCGGACCTGCGCGCCCGCCAGGTCGCTCGCGTCGTTGCGCGGGAAGAGCGCGGCCGAGTAGCTCATGGTCTCGTCGAGGAACAGCCGGAACAGGTCGTTGGACAGGTCGTAGTGGTGCGCGACGTTGGTGCGGGTGTTGGCCTCGTCGGGGCGTACGCCGCGCGGTCGCCGGGCGACGTACAGCCGGCGCAGTCGTTGCAGCGACGCGGGCACCAGCGTCCCGATCTCGGCCGCGAGGACGGTGAGGAAGGCGGCCAGGTCGTCGGCGTCCCATGCGCCGGTCTGGTAGGCCTCGCCGAAGCCGATCAGCCCGTCGCGGCCGACCCGGGCGAAGAACTCGTCGGAGGCGTGGATCGTCATCGCGGGGCCGCCGAGTCCGAGCACCTCGTCGTCGACGTGCACGGTGACCGGCAGCCGGTTGATCGCGGCGCGGAAGATCCGCCGTGCGACGCGCGAGGAGATCGCGACGCCGGGTCCGGACGGCACCGTGTCGAGCGAGGGCCACGCCGGTGTCGCGGGGCGGGAAGGAGCAAGGGTCACGGGGAGACGCCTTCCTGGTGGTGGTTCGGTCGAGGACGAAGGGGCAGCCGGCGCAGCCACAGCCAGATGCCGTGCGCCCGGATCAGCAGCGAGCCCCGGAGAGCGGCGGGCGCGACCCGTGTCGGCCCGTGGGCCGACGGAGTACCCCGCAGGGACGCGCTGAACACCTCGCCGTCGTCGGTGTGCAGCGTGACGGCGACGTCGATGCGGTCGGACGGGATCGGGACGGCCACCTCGTAGTGGCCGTCGACCCCGTGGAACGGCGAGACGTACATCGCCTTCGCGGTGGTCGCTCGGCCCTGGGCGTCGGGGTGCACGAGGTACGCATGGCGGTCGCCGTACGTGTTGTGCACCTCGACCACGACGGCCTGCTGCTCGCCGCTGGCGTCGAGGCACCAGAAGACGCTGATCGGGTTGAAGCAGTGGCCGAAGGCCCGTGGTTGAGCGGCCATCAGCACTCGCGCCGGTCGATCGATGCCCTGCCGGGCGAGGAACTCGTCGACGTTGCCGCGGATGGTGCAGCCGGGATCACCGAGGTGGTCGCGACCCTCGAACCGGCCGAGCACGCCGTGGTCGGGCAGCTCGTCGAGGTCGACCAGCCAGGTGTGCGAGCGATGGGTGAACGTACGTCGGAACGGCGTGCGCCGCGTGTGCGTGATGACCGTGTCGTAGATGCCGGTGCGGCTGTCGCTGGTTGAGGAAGGCGCGCTAGCGCCTGTCTCGAAACCAGCCTGCCCGGTCGGGTGGTTTCGAGACGGTTGCTGCGCAACCTCCTCAACCACCGATGGATCGACCCACGAGCAGCCGAGCTTCTCGACCGCCGCCAGCCCCGAGCGCGCGCCGTCCTCGTGGAAGCCCCACCCGTGGTAGGCGCCGGCGAACACCACGCGCGCGGTGTCGATCGACGGGAGCCGCCGCTGGGCGGCGACCGACGCGGGTGTGTAGAGCGGGTGCTCGTACTCCATCCGGTCGATCACGGTCGCGGGGTCGACGAGGTCCTCGCCGCCGAGGGTGACCAGGTAGCTCGTCTCGGTCGGCAGCCGCTGGAGGCGGGTCAGGTCGTAGGTGACCGTCGCCCGACCGAGGTCGTCGACCGGGCGACGGAAGTTCCAGGACGCCCGGGCCCGCTGCGCACGCGGCAGGAGGGAGGCGTCGGTGTGCAGCAGCGCGGTGTTGCGCGAGTACGGGATCGCGCCCAGCACCTCGCGCTGCCCGCGCGTGGGCGTCGGCGAGCATGGCCAGCGCCTGGCCGGGATGGGTGGCGACCACGACGGCGTCGTGGGTGCGGACGACGCCGTTGCCGTCGGTCACCTCCACCCCGGTGGCCGTCTCCAGGACCGACGTCACCTTGGTGCCGGTGAGCACCTCGGGCAGGGTCGCGGCCACGCGATCGACGTACTCGCGGGAGCCGCCGGTGACGGTGCGCCACTGCGGCGACCCGAAGACGCCGAGCATGCCGTGGTGGTCGAGGAACTCGAAGAGGTAGCGCGCGGGGTAGTCCAGCGCGACGGCCGGGTCGCACGACCACACGGCGGCGACGAGCGACTCCACGAAGTGCCTCTGGAAGTACGGCGTGAACCCGCCGTCGGCGAGGAACTCCCGCAGCGTCGCGTCACCCGGCGGGTGGTTTCGAGACGGGCCTTGACGGCCCTCCTCAACCACCGATCGCGCACGGCGATGAAAGCGCGGGATCTCGGCGAGCATCCGCAGGTACGCCGGCCGGGCCAGGTTGCGCCCGGTCGGGAACAGGCCGCGCGGCCCGAGCGCGCCGGCGTACTCGAGCCCGGTCGCGTCGTCGCGCACCGACATCGACATCTCGGACTCCTGGGTCCGCGACACCGAGCTCGCGGAACAGCCGGAGCAGGGTGGGGTAGGTGCGCTCGTTGTGCACGATGAACCCGGTGTCGATCGCCAGACCGTCCACCACGTGTGTGTCGGCGTGCCCGCCGAGCCGGTCGTCGGCCTCGTACAGCGTGACGTGCGCGGACTTCGCGGCGACGTACGCGGCCGTCAGCCCGGCGACGCCGGAGCCGATGACTGCGACGTTGTGAGGCGCGCTCATCAGGTCTGCTCGAACTCGAACAGGGTGACCGGCGGGAGGGTGGGCTCCTCGGACCCGCCGGGCGCGGGCTCGACGGTGATGCCGGCACCCAGCGCGGTGGCGGGGTCGCCCTCGAGCAGCAGCTGGTCCTGGCCGGCCTCCATCAGCCCGGCCGGCACCATGCCCACGCCCTCGTGGTCGAGCCAGAGCTCGTAGACCTTGCCCTCCGGCGGCGGCGGCATGTCGCTGGTCACCAGGACGGCCTGGTTGAGCTCCTTCGAGCGGACCAGCGTCGCCTCCGCACCACCCGCGAGGGTCTGCTTGTACTCCTCGGCGTCGGACGCCTGGAGCACCTGGTCGACGGCGCTCAGCGCCGGCTGCTGCTGGGAGTCGTCGTTCCACGGCTGGGTGGCGACCACTCCGGTCGCGGCACCGAGCGCAATCACCGCAGCAGCGGCGGCCACCAGCGTGGCGGGACGAAATCGCCGACGAGAAGGGGCCGCAGGCGCGGTGACCGGCGGCAGCGGGCGGACGGTGCCGATGTCGGCGAGGACCTTGTCCCGCAGGCTCGGGGGCGGGGTGGCCGCGACGGCCTCGGCGAGCATGCCGCCGGCCTCACGCAGGCTGTCGACCTCCGCGCGGCACTCGGCGCACTCGGCGAGATGGCGCTCGAACTGGGCGCGCTCGATGTCGTCGAGCGCGTCGACCGCATAGGCGCCCGACAGGGCGTGGATGTCACTCATTGTCCTACCCCCATGGTGTCGCGCAGCCGGATGAGTCCGTCCCGGATCCTGGTCTTGGCGGTGCCGACCGGCAGGTCGAGCATGGTCGCCACCTCCGTGTGTGTGTATCCGCCGAAGTACGCCAGCTCCACGGCCTCGCGCTGGACCTCGGTGAGAGCGCCCAGCGCGCCGCGGACGCGGCGGGCTTCGAGTGAGGCATGCGCTGCCTCGGCGGTCGCGTCGTGCGCGACTGGTTCGTTCTGCTGGTGGTACGTCGCGTCCCGGCGCGAAGAGGCCTCCGCCGACCGGACCCGGTCGACCGCCTTGCGGTGCACGATCGTGAGCATCCAGGCGATCGCACTGCCACGGGCCGCGTCGAAGCGCGAGGCGGTCCGCCAGATGTCGAGGAACGCCTCCTGGGCGACCTCCTCGGACTGCGCCGGGTCTCGCACGATCCGGACGGCGAGGCCGAACACCCGCGCGGCCGTCAGGTCGTACAGGCGCGCGAACGCTGCCTCGTCGCCGCGTGCGGAGAGCCGGAGCAGCTCGCCGAGCGCGGCCGCCGCCGACGCCCCCTCCGGGGAGGGTGCGCCGGCGGGGACGGGCCGGATCGGGTCCACGTAGTGATCCTTGCCTTGTTGCCTGGTCCGGGGAACCCGGATCAGGGCATCAGTACCGAGTCGATGACGTAGACCGTGGCGTTCGCGGTCGGGACGTTGCCGCAGAGCACGGTCGCCTTCTCCTTGCCGATGGTGGCTTCCTCGCCGGAGCCGTTGATGGTGATCGTGTCGCCGGCCAGGGTCTCGAACTCACCCGACAGCTGGTCGGGAGCGATCTGCTCGGGCACCACGTGGTGCGAGAGCACCGTGGCCAGCGCCTTCTTGTCCATCAGCAGCGCGTCGAGGTCCTGCTTCGGGATCTCGGCGAAGGCGGGCTCGGCCGGTGCGAAGACGGTCAGTGCGGGAGCGGAGTTCAGCGGCTCCACGAGGTCGGCCGCGGTCACCGCGGCGACCAGGGTCTTGAGCAGCGGGTTGGCGCTCGCGGCCGAGGCGACCGGAGCGGTGGCCATGCCGTCGAACGAGCCGTCGCCGCTGGTCGGCACCTGCGCACACCCGTCGCCGTACGTCTGGGCGGCCGGGTCCATCTCGGAGCCCTCGTCCATCGGGCTCTCGGACTCCGTCGGGGCCTCCGAGGTGGTCTCGTCGCCGGCGCTGGTGGGCTCTGCGTCGTCACCGCCGCAGGCAGCGAGGCCCAGCGAGAGGGTGAGCACTGCTGCGGCTGCGCCGCCGGTCCGGTAGAGCTTCTGGAGCTTCACGATGTTGCCTTCCGTCGATGTCCTGACACTGGGTGTTCGGAGCAGGTGCGCGGCCGGATTGGCCGGATGACGTGACTCAGGCCACGCGCACGATGATTCGCTGGAGTCCGCTCGAGCCCTCGGGGAACGGCGACGCCTTGACGGCGGTCTGCACCTCGCCGTCCTTGGTCGTCGCGCGGACGACGAGGTCGTGCTCGCCCGAGTCGGCCTTCCAGGGCAGGTACCACTGGCGCCAGTAGTCGTCGCCGGCCGAGGGGCCGAGCTCGGCGGGCTGCCACGCACCGCCGTCGACCTGCACCTCGACCTTGTCGATGCCGCGGTGCTGCGCCCACGCGACGCCACCGACGAACGTGTCGCCGGCCTGGATCTCCTCGAAGGACTTCGGGGTGTCGATCCGGCTGGAGATCTTGATCGGGGCGTCGGTCGCCCAGTCGCGCTCGGTCCAGTACGCGTCCTGGTCGGCGTACGTCGTCAGCGTCATCCGGGTGAGCCACTTGGTGGCGCTGATGAAGCCGTAGAGCCCGGGGATCACCAGCCGCACCGGGAAGCCGTGCTCCTGGGGGAGCGCCTCGCCGTTCATGCCGACCGCCACCATGGCGTCCCGGCCGTCGGTGGCCAGGTCGAGCGGCGTGCTGATCGTGAACCCGTCGACGTCCGTGCTCAGGATCTGGTCGGCCTTGCTGCCCACGCCGGCCCGGTCGAGCAGGTCGGTCAGGCGTACGCCGAGCCAGCGGGCGCCGCCGACGTACGGGCCGCCGATGTCGTTGGACACGCAGGTCAGGGTGATGTCGCGCTCGATGAGCGGCATGTCGAGCAGCTCGTCGAACGTGAAGGTCAGCTCCTCGTCCACGTCGCCGTCGATGGTGAGCGTGTAGTCGTCGACGCTCACGACCGGCAGGCTGAGCCGGGTGTCGACGCGGTAGAAGTCCTCGTTCGGGGTCCGGAAGGTGCTGATCCCGTCGACCTTGCCCTCCAGTCCGCGCGGGAACGCCGGCGCCGGGTCGCTGGGATCGGGCAGGGCGACGTCGGAGGGGGAGGTTCGCAGGCCGGTGACCCAGCGACCCACCCCGCCCATCACGGCGGCGGCCGCGGTGAGGCCGCCCGCCAGCACCAGCAGCCGTCGCCGGCTCATGCCGTCGGCCTCGCCGTAGCGCCGGTCGAGTGCTGCCGAGCGGCACAGCGCCCACAGCGAGGCCACGCCCGCGACGGCGGTGACCAGGGCCGGGACGGCGTCGAGCAGCCCGGCCGCCGGCCTGCTCAGCGCCGCGGCGCCGGCAACCCCGACCAGGAGCAGCAGCAGCCCCGCGCCCAGCGCGAACCGGCGGCGGGCCAGGATGCCGGCGATCGCGGCGAGCACCAGCGCCCCCAGCAGCACCGAGCCCACGAGGATCGGCTTGTCCTTGGTGCCGAACTGCGCGACCGCCCACTCCTTCACGGGCGTCGGGGTGAGGTCGATGACCGTGGACCCGACCGCCAGCACCGGTGAGGAGGCGGGGTCGAGGAGGGAGGCCACGAGGTGCCCGGCGGCCATCCCGACGATGGTCGCGAGCACGCCGAAGCCGGCGTACAGCAGTCGATTGCGCATACGGGGTGTTCGGAGCGGGCGTCGGTGCGGATCGGCGGTCCGGCAGGATGACCTCTCATGACGGACACCGAGCTCGTCCACTACGACGTCACCGACGGCCGCGCGACGATCACCCTCGACTCCCAGCACAACCGCAACGCACTGTCGCGGCAGCTGGTCACCGAGCTGTTCGGCCATCTCGAGGCCGCGGAGGCCGACGACTCGGTGCGCGTGGTGCTCGTCCGGGCCGAGGGCAAGGTCTTCTGCTCGGGTGCCGACCTGTCGGAGGCCACCGCCGACGGCATGGAGGAGGGCGCCCGCCGGATCGTCGAGCTGCAGCGGCTGATCTGCACGATGAGCAAGCCGGTCGTGACCCGGCTGCACGGGGCGGTCCGGGCCGGGGGGATCGGCATCGTCGCCGCCTCCGACGTGGCCATTGCCGCCGAGGAGGCGACGTTCGCGCTGACCGAGGTCAAGCTCGGGCTCGCCGCCGCGATCATCTCGCTGACGGTCCACCACCGGATGAACCCGCGGGCCGCCGCGCTGACCACCCTCGGCGGCGAGGTGTTCTCGGGCGCCGACGCCGCGGCGTACGGCCTGGTCACTGCGGCGGTGCCCGCCGACGCCCTCGACGACGAGGTCGAGCGGGTCTGCGCCTCGCTCGCGACCGGCGCGCCCCAGGGACTGCGCGAGTCGAAGCGGATCCTCAACCGCGACCTGGTGGCCCGGATCGACGCCCACGGCGACGACATGGCGGCCCTGTCGGCGACGCTCTTCGCCTCCGACGCCGCGCGCGAGGCGATGACCGCGTTCCTGAACCGGAAGAAGTAGCTGCGACCCGGATCGACTGATCCGCTGCATTCCTTTGTCCCCGGCCGGGTACGCTTGACGACTTGCCACATCGGGTCTGGCCTGTCGGGTCGGGGGAGTAGGGAACGCCGTTGTCTGAGGAGCTGGCCGAGCGCGAGATCGCTCGGGAGCAACAGTTCGTGGATCGCGTCTATCTGCAGTTGGACCGGTCCGCGGCTGCCGCGAAGGCGCTCGCCCGCGAGGGCCACGGCCGGGGACGGCTGGGCCACGAGGGCGGGCTGGTCGAGCGCGATGCGATGGTCTTCCAGGCCGCGCGCCGGATCGCGCAGCTCGACGCGGCCCACGAGGGCCTGGTCTTCGGGCGGCTCGACCTGCGCGAGGAGCTCGACCCCGAGCCCCGCTACGTCGGCCGGATCGGTCTGCGCGACGACAACCGCGACTCCATCCTGATCGACTGGCGCGCCCCCGCGGCCGCTGTCTTCTACCAGGCCACCGCCGCCGAGCCGCACGACGTCGTACGCCGGCGCGTGCTGCGCTGCGAGGGACCCGATGTCACCGGCGTCGAGGACGAGCTGCTCGACGCCGAGGTCGACACCGACCTCCCGATCGTCGGCGAGGGCGCGCTGATGGCCCAGCTCTCGCGGGCCCGCGACCGCTCGATGCACTCGATCGTCGCGACCATCCAGGCCGAGCAGGACCGGGCGATCCGCGCACCCGGCAAGGGCGTCGTCTCGATCTCCGGCGGGCCCGGCACCGGCAAGACGGTCGTGGCGCTGCACCGCGCGGCGTACCTCCTCTACACCGACCGTCGCCGCTACGAGGGCGGCGGCGTGCTGATCGTCGGCCCCAGCGGCGTCTTCATGCGCTACATCGAGCGCGTGCTCCCGTCGCTCGGCGAGACCGCCGTCGCGCTGCGATCGCTGGGCGAGGTCGTCGACGGCGTCCGCGCCACCCGCCACGACGAGCCGGCGGTCGCCGACGTGAAGGGCTCGGCCCGGATGGCGGAGCTGCTGCGGCGCACCGCCCGGCAGCAGGCACCCGGCAGCCCGGCGGAGTTCCGGGTCTTCTACCGCGACGACGTGCTCCACCTCGACCGCGGGCTGCTCGGCCGGCTGCGCCGCCAGCTGATGTCACAGGGACGTCGCAACCGACAGCTCCCGCGCATCGCCAACACCCTGCTCGACGCCATGTGGCGCCAGGTCAAGGGCGAGCGCGGACGCGACCGGGGCCGCGACGCGTTCAACGACGAGATGCTGTCGCACCAGGAGTTCGTCGACTTCGCCATCTCGTGGTGGCCGCCGCTCGACGCGCCCGAGGTGCTGTCGTGGCTGCGCGACCCCGACTTCCTGGCGCGGATCGCCGAGGGCGTCGTCAGTGCCGAGGACCAGCGGCTGCTCGCGAAGTCGTGGAGTGGTGACGGCTCGCTCTCGGTCGAGGACGTGCCGCTGCTCGACGAGCTGCGCTACGCCCTGGGCGACATCCCGGCCCGGCACGAGGACGACCACCAGCTCGACGAGTTCGTCGGCGCCGACCTGCAGGAGCTCACCACCGCGGCGGACCGCGAGTACGCGCCGGCCGGCCGCTCCTGGACGCCGCCGACGCACCGGGTCGAGGACGACGCGTTCGCCCACGTGCTCATCGACGAGGCGCAGGACCTCACGCCCATGCAGTGGCGGATGGTCGGCCGCCGCGGCCGCGGCGCGTCCTGGACCATCGTCGGCGACCCCGCGCAGTCGTCGTGGCCGGTGCGCGAGGAGGCCGCCGCGGCGCGGGCCGAAGCCCTCGAGGGCAAGGAGCTCCACGAGTTCCACCTGTCCACGAACTACCGGAACTCCTCCGAGATCTACGCGCACGCGTCGGCGTACGCCCAACGGGTCGGGCTGGACGCCGACCTCCCCACCGCCGTCCGGTCGACCGGGATCGAGCCGAGGGTGCTGGCCGACGTCACCGACGTGGAAGCAGCGACCCGCGAGGCCGTGTCGGCCATCGCCGGGTCGGTCGCGGGCACGGTCGGCATCGTGGTGCCCGTCGCCCGCCGGTCCGAGGTGAACGCCTGGCTCGCGTCGTGGCCGGAGTTCGCCGACGCCGCCCCGGGCGCCGCCCGCGCGGCGGCCGACTCGTCGACCCCGCCGTCGGGCGAGGACCGGATCGTGGTGCTGACCGGCCTCGACACCAAGGGCCTGGAGTTCGACGGCATCGTCGTCGTCCGGCCGCAGGAGATCGAGGACGAGTCCGCCACCGGGCGGTCGACGCTCTACGTCGTGCTCACCCGCGCCACCCAGCTGCTCACCACCGTCGGCTGACGAGGCCTACGACCGGCGTACGGCGCGGCCCAACCTGCCCAGAGCGCGCCGCGGGAAGGACCGCCGCGACCCCAGCTCGGGCGAGCTCGGCTTGCGCAGGACGAGCACGTCCTGGAACTCGGGACCGGGTCCGCCGGCCCAGCGACCGCGCTCGAGCGTGACCACCTCGAAGCCGGCTTCGGCCACCATGGCGCGCACGTGCCGCTCATGAAACGCGATGGCCCGGAGGGGATCGCTCTCGTCGTTGTAGATCGTGACCTCGTCGAGGCGATGCACCATCGGGTACGCCCCCGACACCGCCTGCTCGTAGGTCGCGTCGTCGTAGGTGAACCAGCTCGAGACCACGAGCCCGCCGGGGCGCAGCACGCGGTGCAGCTCGTGCAGGTAGTGGAGGATGTCCTCCTTGTAGAAGTGCGTGAAGATGCTGAAGAGGGCGGCCACGTGGAAGCCCTGGTCCCGGGCCGGGAACCGCATCTGCGACGACTCGACGGTCCCCTTCGGGTTGTACCGGTCGTTGCGCACGTCGACGTAGCGGAAGTGGAACTTCGGAGCGACCGCCGGGAGGTTCTGGCGCGCCCACCGGACCTGCTTGCGCATGACGTCGAAGCCGACGTACCGGCCGGAGAAGTCGGTCCCGGCGAGGAGTCCCACGGCGAGGCGGCCGACGCTGCAACCGACGTCGAGCAGCTCGTCGTCGTCCCGGAGCCCGAGGCGGTACAGCAGCTCTGCCAGCTCGACGCCGTGGCTCGTGAACCGTTCGTCGCTGTCGCCCATCAGGCGCAGGCGAGGTGGCGGGAGCGGGATGGCGACGTCGGTTCCGCGGATGACCGGGCTCACGCCCAGCGACACTAGATGAACGGAGCGATCAGTCACCCACCGGACCGTCTGCAGCGGTCGTCGGCGAGAAACTAGAGTCGCGGCATGACCCCGACGACCGATGTGCGGACCGCGATCGCAGCGATCCAGGAGCACGAGGCGTGGGCGATCATCCGGCGCTCGACCCGGGCCGGGGACCGGGACACGGTCGGCCTGGTCGGGGGCCGCCGCAGCGTGGTCGAGTCGATCCTCGACGTACCCCTCGAGCAGGGTGTTCCCGAGGACGACCACATCGCCGACCGGCTCCTGGCGGTGCCGTTCCGGCAGGTGCGCGAACGAGGCTTCGCGGCACACGACGACGGGACGCCCCTGGTCGTGGTCGACGTCGAGACCGAGCGCGAGTTCTCGGTCGCCGAGGTGATCGACGCCATCGACGACACCGGCGTCGAGTTCGCGGACCGCGGGGGCTTCGAGACCGGCGACGAGGAGTACGCCAAGGTCGTCGAGTCGATCATCGCCGAGGAGATCGGCCAGGGCGAGGGCGCCAACCTGGTCATCGGCCGGCACTACCGGGCCACGGTCGCCGACTGGGGCGCCCAGACCGCGCTGACGGTGTTCCGCCGCCTCCTCGAGCGCGAGCGCGGGGCCTACTGGACCTATGTCTTCTTCACCGGCGACCGCTACCTGATCGGCGCCAGCCCCGAGCGGCACGTGTCGATCCACGGCGGCGACGTCCGGATGAACCCGATCAGCGGCACCTTCCGGATCCCGCGCGAGGGCGACGGCGCCGACGTGAAGACCCGGCTGCTCGACTTCCTGCAGGACGAGAAGGAGACCTACGAGCTCTTCATGGTGGTCGACGAGGAGCTCAAGATGATGTGCGACATCTGCCACGAGGGCGGCCAGGTGCTCGGCCCGTTCCTCAAGCCGATGACCCACCTGATCCACACGGAGTACCTCCTCGCCGGCCGCACCGACCGCGACCCGCGCGAGGTGCTGCGCGACACGATGTACGCCGCCACCGTCACCGGCTCGCCGGTCGAGAACGCGTGCCGGCTGATCCAGCAGTACGAGCCCGAGGGCCGCGGCTACTACGGCGCGGCGCTGGCGATCCTCGGCCGCGACGCCGAGGGCGGACCGGTGGTCGACAGCCCGATCGTGATCCGGACCGCCGACGTCGACCTCGAGGGCCGGTTGAAGGTCACGGCCGGGGCCACCCTGGTCCGCGACTCCGACCCCGCGTCCGAGGTCGCCGAGACCCATGCCAAGGCCGGCGGGATCCTCAGCGCCTTCGGCCTGGTGCCCCCGGCGCCGGTGCCCGGCACCAACCTCACCGAGCTGGTCAACGACGAGGACGTGCTGCTCACCCTCAACGCCCGCAACCGCCGGCTGAGCACGTTCTGGCTGACCGACCAGGCCGGGTCGCCGCCCGACCCGTCGCTGCGGGGCAAGCGGGTGATCATCCTCGACGGCGAGGACGACTTCGTGAACATGCTGCGCCACGTCCTCGGCGTGCTCGGCATGACCAGCGAGGTGGTCCGCCACGACGAGCACCGGCTCGGGGACCTCGACGACTGCGACCTCGCGATCGTCGGCCCCGGGCCCGGTGACCCGCGCGACGGCGACGACGCCAAGATCGCCACGATGCGCGGCGCCGTCGAGCGGCTGCTCGAGCGGGAGCAGCCGTTCCTGGCGGTCTGCCTCGGGCACCAGGCGCTGTGCCACCGGCTCGGCCTCCCGCTGTCCTTCAAGGACATCGTCTTCCAGGGCACCCAGTCGCCGGTGCCGATCGACGGCCGCACCGAGCGGGTCGGGTTCTACAACACCTTCGTCGCCGCGGCCAGGCCGAGCCCGGCAGCTGCCCGACGGCGTCTCGGTCGAGACCGACCCGGAGACCGGCGACATCCACCTCGTGCGCGGTCCGCACTACCGGGGGATCCAGTTCCACGCCGAGTCGATCCTCACCGAGCACGGCTACGACCTGATCCACGACCTGGTCCGCGACCTGCTCGCACGTAGGTTGTCGGGGTGGCCGCCGCCCCGGACGTCGTGGTCGTGGATCACCACGACTCCTACACGTGGAACCTCGTGCACCTCGTCGCGGGCGTGACCGGCCGGCTGCCGCGGGTGGTCCAGCACGACGAGGTGTCGGCCGCCGAGGTGCTGGCCCACAGCCACGTGGTGCTCTCGCCGGGTCCCGGGCACCCCGCCGTGCAGGCCGACTTCGCCGTCGGTCGCGACGTGCTGCGCGCCGGGTCGGTGCCGGTGCTCGGCGTCTGCCTCGGCATGCAGGGCCTGGTCACGACGTACGGCGGAACCGTCGACCGGCGGCGGCCGGCGCACGGGGAGGTGGCGCGGATCGAGCACGACGGGCGCGGGCTGTTCCGCGGGCTGGACCAGGGCTTCGCCGCTGTCCGCTACCACTCGCTCGCCGCGATCTCGCTGCCCGACGACCTGGTCGCGACGGCGCACGCGACGGGGGAGGGCACGGTGATGGGCGTCCGTCACGTGTCGCTGCCGCTGGAGGGTGTGCAGTTCCATCCGGAGTCGATCCTGTCCGAGCACGGCGCCGCGCTGGTCGCGAACTTCCTGGGGCTGACGTGAGTCCGTGGATCCGGGAGGACGCCGACCCGGTCGCCTACTTCCTCGACGTCGCGGCGGCACAACCGCGCTGCTTCTGGCTGGACGGCGGTGGCGCGCGCGAGTGGTCGGGCCGGCGGTCGATGATCGGCTGGCTGGACGACGACGACGTGTCGCTGACGTACGACGCCGCGTCCCACGAGGTGGTGCGGCACGCGGGTGGTCGCAGCACGGTGGTGGGCGACGACGTGTTCGCGGCGCTGGAGGCGGAGATGGCCGCGGGGTCGCCCGACGACCACTGGTTCGGGTACTTCGGCTACGCCTGCCGGCCCGACCTGCCGGCGGCCGTCGGCGGCGGGCCGCCCGACGCGGTCTGGATGCGGGCGCCGCACGTGCGGTTGTTCGACCACCCGGACGGTGACGGGTTTCGAGACAGGCTCGAGCGCGCACTTCGGCTCGAGCCACCGACCGAGCACCACCGGCCGACTACGCCGCGGCGTTCGATCGGGTCCAGGAACACCTGCACGCGGGCAACTCCTACGAGGTCAACCTCACCTACCGGGTCGACACCCGTTCCGACCTCGACCCCGCGTCGGCGTACCTCCGGCTGCGCGACGCTCAACCCCGCGCCGTACGCCGGCTTCCTGCAGCACGATCTCCCCGGACACCGTGCGTGGCTGCTGAGCTCGTCGCCCGAGCGGTACGCCCTGGTCACCGCCGACCGGGTGCTCGAGACCAAGCCGATCAAGGGGACGACGCCCCGCGGCGCCTCGCCCGACGAGGACGAGGAGCTGCGCCGGCGGCTGGCGAGCGAGCCGAAGTTCCGCGCGGAGAACCTGATGATCGTCGACCTGCTGCGCAACGACCTGTCGATGGTCTGCGACCCCGGGACCGTCGAGGTGCCGGTGCTGATGGACGTCGAGTCCTACGAGAACGTCCACCAGCTCGTCTCGACCGTCCGCGGCCGGCTCGCCGACGGGGTCACGACGGTGGGCGCGCTGCGCACGCTGTTCCCGGCCGGGTCGATGACGGGGGCGCCGAAGCTGCGGACGATGCAGGTGATCCAGGAGGTCGAGGACTCCCCGCGCGGCCCGTACGCCGGCGCGTTCGGCTGGGTCTCCGCCGACGGCCGCGCGGACCTCGGCGTGGTGATCCGGTCGCTGATGACGACGGGCGACGGCCGCTACCTGCTCGGCACCGGTGGCGCGATCACCGTGCACTCCGACGTCGCCGAGGAGTACGCCGAGTCGCGCTGGAAGGCCGAGCGCCTGCTGCGCGTCTTCGACAGCTGACCCGCCTGAAGTTCAGGCGGGTCAACTTCGGCGCGCGGACGGCCCAGGCGGTCGCGGTGTAGTCGAAGGGTGCCGGCGGGAGGCGGCGTGCGCACGCGGCCCGGACGGCGTCGCGGGCCGTCGGCGTCCAGCCCGGCGACGTACCCGCCGGCTGGGCCGACGCCGAGGGTGAACGGCTCCCACCAGTCGTCGAACGTGGCGAAGTGGAGGGTGACCGACAGCGCGCCCGGCTCGATGTCGGCCAGACCCGCCTCCTCGAACAGCTCGACCAGGTGGCCCTCGCGCGATCCGGCGAGGTTGCTCTCGTCGGGGGCATCGGGGTCGACGTCGTGGACGCCCGCCCAGAACGGCGACAGGGGCCCGGTGCCTCCGGCGTGGTCCCACACGCACGCGGCCACGGTGCCGCCGGGGCGGGTCACCCGCGCCATCTCGCGCAGGCCCGCGACGGGGTCGGCCATGAAGTGCACGACCAGCTGGGCGAGCGCCGCGTCGAACGCGTCGTCGGCGTACGCCAGGTCCTCCGCCGACCCGCGTCGTACGTCGATCCCGGGCAGCCGCTGGGCCACCGCCTCGACGAACGGGGCCGACGGTTCGACGGCCGCCACCGAGCCGACACCGACCCGGTCCACCAGTCGCGCGGTCAGCGCACCCGGCCCGCACCCGACGTCCAGCACCCGCTGGCCGGTCACGACGCCGGCGTACTCGACGAACTCGTCGGCCAGCGGTTCGGCGAACCGTCCCATGAACCTGAGGTAGGCATCGGCCGCCACATCGAACGACACGTCTCGCACCCTACGCCCGGGAAACGCGCGAGGGTCTCGACAAGCTCGACCGACGTCGGTCGAGCCTGTCGAGACCCTGGCTGCCGCGGTCAGGCGCGGCGGGCGGTGAGGAGCAGGTACTCCCACCGCATGGTGCCGCCGCCCTCGTTGAACCGGTCGCCCAGGTCGGCGAGCTCCCGGTCGAGGGCGGCGGCCCGCTCGGGCTGGTCGGCGAGCGACTTGTAGACGGCGATGGTCGGGCCGTAGACCGCCTTGAAGTAGTCGCGGAACGCCGCGCCGTTCGCGAACTGGTCGATGGTGACCGTCTTGCGCGTCGCCACCACGTCGGTGACCCGGTCGCCGAGGAGCTCGCGCACGTGCTCCTCCTTGCCCCACAGCGGCGGGGGCTGGGCGCCCGGGGGCGGCGCCGGCGCGTACGGCTTCATGGTCGCGAACATCTGGCCGATGAAGCCCTCCGGCGTCCAGTTGACCAGGCCGATCCGGCCGCCGGGGCGGACCACCCGCACCAGCTCGTCGGCGCTGGCCTGGTGCCGCGGCGCGAACATGATGCCGACGGCTGACACCGCCACGTCGAACTCGCCGTCCGCGAACGGCAGCGCCTCGGCATCTGCCTCCTGCCAGGTGAGCTCGACGTTCGCCGCCTCGGCGTGCCGGCGGCCCGACTCGAGCAGCTCGGGGGTGAGGTCCGTGGCGACGACGGTGCCACCGGCCAGCGCGGCCGGGATCGAGGCGTTGCCGCTGCCGGCGGCGATGTCGAGGACCCGCTCGCCAGGCTGGATCCGACAGGCGTCGGCGACGGCCTGGCCGAGGTCGGGGATGAGGTTGACGGCGACGTCGTCGTAGTCGCCGAACGCCCACATCGCGCGGTGCTTGGCCTTGACCTCGGTGTCGGTCGGGGGAGTGGTCTGCTGAGTCATGGTTGGTGCTCTTTCCTTGGCATCTTCGAGAGAACACCACAGTGGGCCACGTGAGGGTCGGCCCTCTAGTGACAGATCTGTAGCGACAGTGGTTCACGATCTGTACTGGTCACCGCGGGCCCGGTGGCCCGACACTGGACCAGGGGGTTCACGACCCGGAGGGATTCACATGTCGACGTACGGCCAGTTCTGCCCGGTGGCGAAGGCGATGGAGGTGCTCGACGAGCGCTGGACGCTGCTGGTGGTCCGCGAGCTGCTCTACGGCAGCACCCGGTTCAACGAGCTGCGCCGCGGCGTTCCGAAGATGTCGCCGGCTCTGCTGACCAAGCGGCTGCGCTCCCTCGAGCGCGCCGGGGTCGTCGAGCGCCGCGAGGACGACGGCCGGGCCAGCTACCACCTGACGCCCAGCGGCCGGGAGCTGCAGGGCATCGTGCTGGCGCTGGGCGAATGGGGCGTCCGCTGGATCGGCGAGCTCGGCGAGCAGGACCTCGACCCCCACCTGCTCCTGTGGGACATGAAGCGGAAGGTCCCCGTCGACGCGTGGCCCCGCCAGCGCACGGTGCTCGCGCTGCGGTTCGGCGACGTCGAGGCGAAGGCGGCCCGGTGGTGGCTGGTCGTCGCCGACGGGAAGGTGGACGTCTGCGACTTCGACCCCGGCTTCGAGGTCACCGCCACCGTGCAGACGCAGCTGCGTGACCTGGTCCGGGTCTGGCGCGGCGACGACAGCTGGGACCAGCTCCTCCAGCGCGGCGCCGTCGAGGTCGACGGGCCCTCGTCGGTACGCCGGTCACTGCCCGCCTGGCTCGGCCAGTCGGAGTCGGCACTGTGGCCGCGCCCGCAGGTGGAGGCGGCTCTCGTCTAGCCCGTCGAGGGCGCCGCGGCGTACTCCTTCGGGCAGCCGTTGCCGCGGCAGTCGCGCAGCTGACGCGCCAGCTTCCGCAGCTCGACCAGGCGATCGTGGTAGCCGGCCGCCGAGACGAGGTTGCGGATCTGGTACGGGTCGATCCGGGTGTCGTACATCTCCTCCTTGCCCCACGCCCAGCGGACGTACGTCGTGGAGCCGCGGACCACGCCGTAGTAGAGCGGGCGCTCCCGCGTCGTCCCCAGCGGGTACCCCACGATCGGGATGGCCCGGTACAGCGTCTTCTCCGATTCCAGCATGGGCAGGAAGTTGGTGCCGTCGACCGTGCGCGACGGCGGCGCGGCGCGCCCGATGGACGCGATGGTGACGGCCAGGTCGGGGACCGAGGCGACGGTGTCCACCACCTTGTCCTTCGGGACACCGGGACCACGCAGCACGGTCGGCACCATCAGGGAGTCGCGGTACGGCAGCAGCTTGCCCTCGTGGTTGTGCTCGCCGACCTCGTAGCCGTTGTCGGACGTCACGATCACGTAGGTGTTGTCCAGCTGGTGGCTCCTGCGCAGCGCGTTGACCTGGTCCCGGATGCCGCGGTCGACCGCCTGCAGGGCCTGGACCCGCTGCTCGAACGCGTACCGCATGTCCTCGCGGAGCTCGGGTGAGACGCGACCCTTGCCCGCGCCGTAGGAGCCCTTGGCGGCGTGGAACATGTTCGGCTGCCTCCGCAGCGCGATCCCCTCGAACCGGTCGGTGTCCTCGGGCGCCGGGACGGTGGTGTAGTGGTAGGGGTTCGGGTCGAGGTCGCCTTCACCGTGGTGCGGCGCCACGTAGTTCACCCACGCGAACCACGGGTCGCGGTCGCGCTTCCTGGACCGGATGTAGTCGGTGGCGCGGTCGGTGATCGCGTAGGTGTTGTACTCGCCGTACGAGCCGACCTCGGTGCCCTGCTCGAAGAACTGGGTGTCGAAGAACTGGTAGGTGTCGATCGTGGCCGGCTCCCACCGGTCCCAGCCGGGTTCGGACGCGGACGCCGGCAGGTCGACCTCGTAGCCGTTCATCCACTTGCCGGTCGTGTACGTGTCGTACCCGGCGCGGTCGAGCCAGGTGGCGACGGTCTGCCGGTTGGCACCCGAGTCGGCGAAGGTCGGGGCGAGACCCTGCGGGCCACCCACCGTGACCAGGCCGTGGTTGTGCGAGTAGTCGCCGGTGAGGGTCGAGGCACGCGACGGGACGCAGATCGGGTTGGGGGAGATGAAGTTCTCCATGGTGACGCCCTGATCGGCGACCAGCTGCCGCGTGAACGGCATGTAGCGGAAGTCGCCGTACGCCGCGTCGTCGAGGGTCACGAGGAGCACGTTCGGTCGGCGCGAGTCGGTCCGGCCTCCGTCGCGCTGCTCCTTGGTGGCGTCCTTGGCGGCGCTTGGAGGAGGTCGTGTCACGGGGCGCCTTGGGGGCCAGGTCTGCGGCGACGGAGCTGGGGTTCGGGCCGGCGAGGCCCAGCGTCGCGACGGCAGTGGAGGCGACGGCGGTCAGCGCGAGCGTCGGGACCAGCCCTCGACGCAGCCGCTCATGCGTCGTTGGCACAGCGGAATCCCATGTTGGCCGCGGTCGAGGCGGGCGGGGCCGACGACCGGGCCGCGACCCGGTAGCGGTGGCAGTAGGAGTCGTGGCACAGGTACGAGCCGCCCCGGATCGAGCGCGCGTCGCCCGCCTCGGGACCGCGCGGGTCCGTCGCCGGCGACTGCGCGTAGTAGTCGGGCGCGAACCAGTCGGCGCACCACTCCCAGACGTTCCCGGCCATCTGGTGGAGGCCGAAGGCGTTCGGGGCGTACGCCGTCGCAGGCGCCGTGGTCAGGTGCCCGTCGTCCGTGGTGTTGGTGAGGGGGAACTGCCCCTGCCAGATGTTGCACTGGTGCCGCCCTCTCGGGGTCAGCTCGTCACCCCAGGGGAACCGGGCCTGCTCGAGGTCGCCGCGGGCGGCGCGTTCCCACTCGGCCTCGGTGGGCAGCCGCTTGCCTGCCCAGGCCGCGTAGTTCGCGGCGTCGTCGTGCGAGACGTGGACGACGGGGTGGTTGCTGCGCCGGGACACGTCCGAACCCGGACCCTCCGGCGCCCGCCACGACGCACCGTCGACCATCAGCCACCACGGGGTCGCCGCGACGGCGCCCCGCACGTGCCGGGTCTGGTCGGGCACCACGAGGTGGAACACGGCCGAGAAGCCCGCCTCCTCGGCGGTCGTGACGTACCCGGTCGCCTTGACGAACGTCGCGAACTGGCTGTTCGTGACAGTGGTCGCGTCCATCCGGTACGCCGGCAGCGAGACCTCGTGGACCGGCAGCTCGCCGTCGGCCGGGTAGCCCTCACCGAAGGCGTCGCCCATCGCGAACGTCCCCTCGGGGATCCGTACCTGGCCGCGCGTCGAACGCGGGCCCGCGGCGACCGTGCGCGCCGCAGGCGCGGATGTCGCGACCGGTGCACAGCACGCGTGCACGCCCGGCATGGGCAGGTCGAGTGTGCTCATCAAGGCCCCCGTGGTGATTCGCTCTACCTGTTTGACACCTTTCGGGCCGATTCGGTTGCAATCGCAGTCGCCGCAGCCAACAAACCCGAGTTTGTCTAACGAAATACTCATATTACACAGGCGTCCCCCGCCCGACAGCGGGCACGCCGGTGGTCAGGCGAGGACGACGGGTACAGAGTGACGCGTCAAGGAGGGCTTGTCAGGGGAATTCGGCAAGCGGCGAGGGCGGCTAGCTCTGTGCCGGCACCGGCTGGTCCTGCTCGGCCGGTGTGCCCGGCAGCCGGACCGTGATCCGCGTCCCGCCGCTCGCCCGGCGCTCCACCTCGACGGTGCCGGCGTGCCGCTCGACGACCTGCTGCACGATCGACAGCCCGAGCCCCGAGCCCGGCATCGAGCGCGACTCCTCCGCCCGGTAGAACCGCTCGAACACGTGCGGCAGGTCGCGCTCGGAGATGCCGGGACCCTCGTCGTCCACCGTGAGCACTCCCTCGCTGACCCGGACCGTGACGGTCGCGCCGGCGGGGCTCCACTTGGCGGCGTTGTCGAGGAGGTTGGTGACGGCGCGCTCCAGCCCCGAGGGCTCGCCGACGACCCACCACGACTCGACGTCGGCGTCGAAGACGAGCCCGGGCGCGCGGCGACGGACCCGGATCAGCGCCCGGTCCACCACCTCGGCGAGGTCCACCGGCTCCACGACATGGGTGAGCGGCTCGTCGCGGGCGAGCTCGACGAGGTCGCCGATGAGGGTGGTGAGCTCCTCGATCTGGGCGTGGACGTCGTCGAGCAGCTCGGCGCGGGCCTCGGGGGAGAGCCCGCTGCTCGCCGCGTCCGACTGCGAGAGCAGGTCGAGGTTGGTGCGCAGCGAGGTGAGCGGCGTACGCAGCTCGTGTCCCGCGTCGGCGACCAGCTGCCGCTGGCGGTCGCGCGAGGCCGCGAGTGCGGCCAGCATCTGGTTGAACGCCGTCGCCAGGCGCGCGATCTCGTCGTCGCCCTCGATCGGCATCGGCCGCAGGTCCTCGGTACGCGCGATCTCCTCGACCGCCGAGGTGAGCCGACGGACCGGGCGCAGGCCGTTGCGGGCCACCGCCCATCCGGCCATCCCGGCGGCGACCACGCCGGCGGCGCCGAACAGCAGCATCACCCCGCCGAGCTTGGCGAGCATCTGCTCCTGCGACTCCAGGGACTGGGCGATGACCAGCGCCTGGCCCTTCTCGGTGGGGACGGCGACCACGCGGTAGCGGGTGTCTCCGGCCTTGATGGTGCGGGCGCTCCAGTCGTCGTCGCCGCGGGAGACGCCGAGCTCCGGCTCGCCGAGCTGCAGCTCGGGTCCCTGGTCGAAGGTGCGCCAGCGGGTGTCGGACCAGATGTAGATGATCCGGACGTCACCGGCGCCCAGCGCCCACGACGGCAGCTCGTAGTCGGCGGTGATCTGCGACAGGGCCGGGTAGCTCGCGGCCTTGTGTGCGCGGTCGAGCAGCGAGTCGTCGAGCGCGGCCTGGCTCTGCATCCGCACGGTCAGGAAGGCGCCCAGGGAGACGAAGGCGACCGCGAGGCCGACCGCGATCGTGGTCAGCAGGATCACCCGGCTGGCCAGCGACCTGCGGTAGTGCCAGATGCCCCCGTCCCACCGCGGGAGCGGCCGGCCGGGGTCGGACGAGGTCTTCATGCTTCCTTGAGGACGTAGCCGACGCCGCGGACGGTGTGGATCAGCCGCGGCTCGCCCTCGGCCTCGGTCTTGCGCCGCACGTAGCCGACGTACACCTCGAGCGAGTTGGCGGTGGTGGGGAAGTCGTAGCCCCAGACCTCCTCGAGGATGAACGAGCGCTCCAGCACCCGCCGGGGCCGGCGCAGGAACATCTCGAGGAGCGTGAACTCGGTGCGGGTCAGCTCGACGAGCCGGTCGCCGCGGCGGACCTCGCGGGTGGCGATGTCCATGGTCAGGTCGGAGAAGGTCAGGGTCTCGTCGGCGACGTCCTCGGGCGCGACCACCCGGCGCAGCAGGGCGCGCAGCCGCGCCAGCAGCTCCTGGAGCGCGAACGGCTTGGTGAGGTAGTCGTCGGCGCCGGCGTCGAGACCCTCGACCCGGTCGCCCACGGCGTCGCGGGCGGTGAGCACGATGATCGGGACGTCGTTGCCGGCCTTGCGCAGTGCCTTGGTCGCCTCGAGCCCGTCGAGCCGGGGCATCATCACGTCCATCACGACCACGTCGGGGTTGGCCACCGCGATCCCGGCCAGCGCCTCGGCGCCGTCGGAGGCCATGCTCACGTCGTACCCGTTGAACTCCAGGGACCGCCGTAGCGACTCGCGTACGGCCTTGTCGTCGTCGACGACGAGGACGCGAGGCTTGGGCACGGCGGGCGCAGTCACGGCCCTACTCTGCCAGCCCAGGCTGAGCCAGCCCTGAGAAATCGGGCCCTGAGAAATCGGGCCGAGCAGGTGATCGTCACGAGAAGCGGGCGGCGATGTCGGCCGCGCGGGCGGCGTAGCCGCCGCCGAACATGCTCGCGTGCACCAGCAGCGGGAACAGCTGGTGCAGCGGGAGCCGCTCCTCCCAGCCGTCGGCCGGCGGCGACACCTCGGCGTACGCCTCCATCACCCGCGGCAGGTGGGGCAGCCCGAACAGCGCCATCATCGCGAGGTCCGCCTCGCGGTGGCCGCCGTACGCCGCCGGGTCGATGACCCGGGCCACGCCGTCGAGCGCCCAGATGACGTTGCCGTTCCAGAGGTCGCCGTGCAGCCGGGAGGGTGGCTCCTCGGGCAGCAGGTCGGGAAGCCGGCCGATCACGGCCTCGACGGCCGCGGCGTCCTCCTCGGTGGCGTGGCCCCGGTCGCGGGCGAGCTTGAGGTAGGGCAGCACGCGCCGGGTCGCGTAGAACTCCGCCCAGGTCGGCGCCGTCCGGTTCGGCAGCGGGAGCCGGCCGATGAAGCCGTCCTCCTCGAAGCCGTACGCCGGGGCGGCGCTCGCGTGGGTCGTTGCCAGCGCCTGGCCGAAGGCGACGGCCGCGTCGATCGTGGTCTTGCCGGGCTCCACCCAGCGCAGGATCAGGCACTCCTGGTCGGAGGCGAGCACCTCGGGCACGGCGACCCCGCCGGCCTCCTCCAGCCAGCGCAGTCCGCGCACCTCGGCGTCGAAGAAGCCCTCGGGGGCGTGCGGGTTCGTCTTCATCAGCGCGGTGGTCCCGTCGCTGAGCCGCATCCGGGTGGCCGTGGAGATGTCGCCTCCGGCGACGGGAGCCGTGGCCACCACCGACGAGCCGAGGAGCTCCTCGGCGCGCTTGGCGACCAGCGGCAGGCGCGTCATCGCAGGGCGTGCTCGGCTTGCAACGCGACCACGATCGCCTCGGTGGTGCGCTCGACCATGCGGAGGACCTCCTCGAACCCGTCGTGTCCACCGTAGTACGGGTCCGGCACGTCCGACCCGGAGTCGACGGGGTCGAAGTCGCGGAACATCAGCACCCGCTCGTCGCGGCCGCCGATGTCGGAGAGGTTGGTCGCGTCCATGGCCAGGAGCAGGTCGATGGCGGTCCGCCGGCCGTGGTCGTACTGGCGGGCGCGGTGCCGGCTGGGGTCGTAGCCGGCGCTGGTCAGGGTGGCGGCGGCACGCTCGTCCATCGGGTTGCCGGCGTGCCAGCCGCCGGTGCCGCTGCTGGACACCTCGACCCGGTCGGCCAGGCCGGCCTCCTCCAGCTTCGCCTCGAGCACCACGGCCGCCATCGGCGAGCGGCAGATGTTGCCCAGGCACACGAACGAGATCGAGTAGCGCCCGGGCTCGCGCGGGGGAGGCAGCGCGGGACCCGTCACACGGGCGCCTTGATCGGCGCCACCAGGCCGTCGACCATCCAGGTGACGATGGTGATCACGATCGCGCCACCCACGGCGGTCCAGAAGCCGTCCACGTGGAACTCGAGGCCGAACTGCTCGGACAGCCAGCCGGTCAGCAGGAGCATGCCGGCGTTGATCACCAGCAGGAACAGCCCGAGCGTCACGATGATGAACGGGATCGACAGGATCTGCAGGATCGGCTTCACGAACGACGAGATGGCGCCGAAGATCAGCGAGACCAGCAGCCAGTCGAGCCACTTGTCCTCGAACTCGGCACGGAACGGCTGGGACGCGCCCTCGAACCAGATGCCGTCGAAGATCCAGGCCGCCGCCGCGAGGGCGACGGCGTAGGTCAGCAACCACGTGATGAACCGCACGAGGCGATCCTAGGGTCACGGGCCGAATCAGGCCCGTCGCTCGCGCTCGTCGTCGAGGTGCAGCCGATCGAGGATGGCCACCTCGGCCCCGGCCAGGTGCGACTCGAGCTCGGTCACGGTGGCGTCGACGTCCCCGCTCTCGAGCAGGCGCACCAGCAGGGTGTGCGACCCGGCCTGGTCGGGTGCGTTCTGGCGGGCCCGGTCGACCTGGGCGAGCGCGAGCCGGATCTCGGCGTACAGGCTGGTCGCCATCGCCTCCAGCCGCGGTGACCCGATCAGGCCGACCAGCGCGAGGTGGAAGTCGAGGTGCCGCTGGTTGAGCACCTGGTACGACGCCCCGTCGTGCGCCGCGGCGGTGAACTCCGCCAGCGCCGAGCGCAGCGCGTCCCGTGCCTCGGGCGTCGCGGTCGGCCAGCTGCGGACGCCGGCCACCTCGAGCACCACCCGGGCGGTGCAGACGTCGTGGATGGAGTCCGGGTCGGGGACCGTGACCGACACCCCGCGGTTGGGCTCCCGGGTGGCGAGGCCCTCGGCGACGAGCACCGTGAGCGCCTCGCGGATGGTGGGTCTCGAGACGCCGAGCGAGTCGGCCAGCGCCTTCTCGCGCAGGGCGGTGCCGGACTCGAGCTCGCCGTCGAAGACCGCCCGGCGCAGCTCACCGGCCACCCGGTCCACCGTCGAGGAGTGCTCGAGGCTGAGCGAGCCGAACGGCTCGGACACGGGGCCTCCTCGCGTGGACATGTGGGACGCGCCTCATTGTTCCCCACCGGCTTGTGTCCATTCCCCGCGTCCCGCACACTAGGCGTGTAAGATTGTCAGACAATCAGGCAATACGCGAGGGACGAGGGAGGCGACAAGCCCATGAGCACCACCACCACCAGCAGCAGCACCGCACTCGCCTGGGGTGCGACGTACGTGACGGTCCGGCCCGACCACTTCCGGGTGGAGTACACGATCAACCCGTTCATGGACCTCGCCGACCAGCCCGACCCGGTCCGCGCCCGCGAGCAGTGGGACACCCTCGTGGCGACCATCCGCGGCCTCGGCGGCACGGTCGAGGAGATCGACCAGCGTGCCGACGCGCCCGACATGGTCTACGCGATGAACCTCGGGCTCGGCCTCGAGCGCGTGGACAGCGCGGGCGCCGTCACCGGCCACGTCGTGATGTCCCACATGCGCTACGCCGAGCGCCGGATGGAGACCGCGACCTCGCAGCCCTGGTTCGCCGAGCGCGGCCGCACCACGTCGTACGTCGGACGCGACGGCGTCGGCGCCCACTTCGAGGCCGGCGACGCGTTCGCGTTCGCCGACTCCCTGGTCGTCGGCTACGGCCCGCGCACCGAGGAGCTCGCGCTCAAGCACCTCGCCACCGACCTCGGCGTGCGCGTGCGTGGCTTCCGGATCACCCACCCCGGCATGTACCACATGGACCTCGCGTTCTGCCCGCTCGACGCGACCCGGGCGATCGTCTGCCCGGCGGCGTTCGACGACGCCTCGGCGGCGGCGCTGATGGAGCTGGTGCCGGAGGCGTTGGTGCTGACCGAGGAGGAGGCGCTGACCACGTTCGCCGCCAACTCCATCGTCATCGGTCGCACGATCGTGATGCCGGCCTGCCCCGACCGCGTTCGCGCGCAGCTCGAGGACTGGGGCTTCGAGATCGTGCTCGTCGACGTGTCGGAGTTCCACAAGGGCGGCGGCTCGATCCGCTGCCTGACCAACCCGGTCGACGTACGCATCGGTCGCGACCTGCTCCCCGTCGAGGGTGGCGAGGTCGTGGTCCCGCCTGTGATGTGAGACCCGGTCGATAGCCTCGGCGGCGTGTTCCCGGTCGGTGGCGTCGGCGTCATGCTGCTGGGCGCCCTGCTGGCCCTGGTGGCGTGCGGCGCCCTCGCGGCCGTGCTCGCGCGCCGGATGGGCTGGGTCGCGGCGATCGCGTTGGCGGGGCTGGTGTGGAGCCTGGTCGTCATCGGGCTGGTCACCCTGATCCCTGCCGAGGGCGCACCCGGGATCGTGTACGCCGAGGGCCGGCTGGAGACCTGCGGGGAGATCGGCGGCCCGGCCCCCGAGGGCTTCTGGATCTTCACGAGCGGCCAGCGGCTGCTCAACACGGTGCTCTTCATCCCCGCCGGCGTGCTGCTGGTGGTGGCCGCCGCGCGCTGGCGGTGGTGGGCGATCGTGACGGTTCCGGTGGGGCTGGGGCTGCTGGCGGCGTACTCGGCGGGCATCGAGTACACCCAGCTCGCGGTGGCCCGGATCGACCGCGCCTGCGACCTCACCGACGTGGTCGACAACGTGACCGGCGCGGCCATCGGCGTGCTGATCGGCATCCCGGTCGCACTGCTGCTCCGTCCGTGGCGGCCACGGCGCTGACATCCCCTACCCTGACGCGGTGACCAGCCCGCAGCCCCGTCCCAACGTCAACGAGATCCCGGCGTACGTCGCCGGGAAGCCGCCGGTGCCGATCCCCGGGCTGACGACGTACAAGCTGTCGTCCAACGAGAACCCGTACCCGCCGCTGCCGGGCGTGGTCGAGGCGGCGGTGGCGGCGGCCGAGCGGATGAACCGCTACCCGGACATGGGCAACGTCGAGCTGTACGCCGCGCTGTCGGCCAAGCTGGGAGTGCCGGTCGAGGACCTCGCCCTGGCGACCGGCTCGGTGGCGCTGATCTACCAGCTGGTGCAGGCGTTCTGCGAGCCCGGCGACGAGGTCGTCTTCGCGTGGCGGTCCTTCGAGGCCTACCCGATCGGGGTCGCCGCGTCGGCCGCGACCGCGGTGAAGGTGCCGGTGCTCGGCGACGGCCGGCACGACCTCGACGCCATGGCCGACGCCGTCACCGACCGGACCCGGGTGGTGCTGGTCTGCACGCCGAACAACCCGACCGGGCCGGCCGTGACGCAGGCCGAGCTGGATGCGTTCCTCGCGAAGATCCCGTCGCACGTGCTGGTCGTGGTCGACGAGGCGTACGTCGAGTTCGTGCGGATGGACGACCCGATCGACGCGATCGCGACCTACCGCAGCCGGTCCAACGTGGTGGTGACGCGCACGTTCTCCAAGGCCTACGGGCTGGCCGGCTTCCGGGTCGGGTACGCCGTCGGGCCGACCCCGATCGCCACCGCGCTGCGGGCGGTGTCGCTGCCGTTCGGCATCTCCGGCGTCGCCCAGGCGGCTGCCGTGGCCTCGCTCGAGCACGAGCCGGAGCTGCTGGAGCGGGTCGACGCGATCGTGGCGGAGCGGGAGCGGGTGGTCTTCGAGCTGGCCAAGGACGGCTGGAACGTGCCCGCGCCCCAGGGCAACTTCGTGTGGTTCGAGCTGGGGGAGCGGACCCTCGAGTTCGCCGCCGCCGCCGACGAGGTCGGGATCGTGGTCCGTCCGTTCGCCGGTGAAGGCGCGCGCGTGACCATCGGTGAGCCCGAGGCGAACGACCGGTTGGTGCGGCTGGCGGCGGGGTTCCGGTGAGTGCGCAAATTCACTGGTTAACCAGTGTTTTGCGCACATGGCGCGGGAAACAATCCGAGCCAAGTGCAGGTTTCCCTGGCCCAGTCAGGCCCGGGCCCAGACCTTCGTCTGCTCGTGACCCGGTCAGACGGCGAGGGCGACCGGCAGCGCCAGGACCGCGAACCGCGCGGTCCGGCCGACCAGGCACAGCACCCCGAACTCCCACCTGCGCTGTCCGGCCGCACCGGCCGCGAGGCTGACCACGGCCAGCGGCGGCAGGCCGACCGAGGCCGCGGCCAGCACCATCGGCAACCCCGTACGCCGACGGGTCAGCCAGCCGCGGACCCGGTCCGCCCAGCGCGCGGCCCGGCCACCCTCGCTGTGCCGCGAGAACCGCGCGTACAACCGCCCCGACCCGCGTCGTGCCGCCTCGAACAGCACGAGCTTGCCGATGGTCTGACCGACGGCCAGCGCCACCACCAGCGCCACGGCGACCGCCAGGTTGGTGTGCGCCACCGCCACCAGTGCGAAGGCCTCGGCGTTGATCAACGGCAGCAACGCGGACCCGACGCCCACCACCAGGGCGAGCAGCGGCTCCAGCAGGTCGGTCACGGGACCCTCGTGCCGAGCAGCCCGACCACCCGGTACGCCGACCAGACCTTGACCGCGATCACCACGAGGGCCACGACCATCGCGACGGCGTACGCACCGAGCGCGAGCGCCCCGACGACACCGGCGGTGTTGGCCGCCTTGGCCGCGGGCGACCAGTTGAGCTGCCAGACCTTCCGGTCCACGGCGTCGAAGTAGTTGGGGCTGACCACCGGCCAGCACAGGAACGCCAGCGACAGCATCGTGTCGAGCACCATGAACGACAGCAGGAAGACGATGACGACCGGGAGCGCGGCCGGCACCGCGACGGCGAAGCCCGACGGCCAGTACGGCGGTGCACGCCCGGTCGCACACGATGTCGAGCACCGCGCCGGCGCGGGTCTCCTGGCCGAGGCGGCGCGCCGACCAGCCGTCGGCCATGTCGCCGACCCAGTACACGGCGTACGCCACCGCCAGCAGGGTGAGGCTGCCGGACACTGCCGCGATGCCACCGAGCAGCACCGCAACGACGGTGCGGACCAGGGTGACCGCGTTGGGCACCGTGCGGAACGGTCCGGCCGCCACCGCGGACGGAAGGACGGGAAGGCCTGCGTACGGGGTTGTCGTCATGGCGACGACGGTCCCGTCCGGAGGCGGTCCGGCAGAACCACCCGGGGTCCCGTCACCGGCGGGCCACGGACCCCCGGGCCCGGGCCGGCCCGGTACCGAGGTACCGAATCCATGCCAAGGGCCCGCAAGCCGTCCCGTCGGCGGGACACTGGCTCCATGAACCCCGTCCGGCGCCTGCGTGAGGACCCGCACCTGCTGCGCCGTACGGCGTACAGCATCGCCGGCGGCCGCGGCGGCGCTGTGCATGGTCGCCTCGGTGTTCTACGAGAGGGAGACGGACTCGGTCTTCGTGGCGGTATGGATCCCGCTGATCGCCGTGGCGTCGGTGCCGAACCGTCGGTTCCGCTCCACCATCCTCGCGATCGGGGCGGGGTTCATCGCCCTCTGGACTCCGGACGCGGTCTTCCTGTGGCCGGCGGTGGCGGCGTTCACCATGGTGTCGGTCGTCGAGGACACGCGCGAGGTTCCGTGGGTCGCCTGGGTCTTCGGGTTCGCCGGGTCCATCGGCGGTCTCATCCTCTACGCCGACCAGGCCACCGTCTCCGGCTTCCTTGCTGTCGCCCTCGGTGGCGGGCTCGGGTTGCTGCTGCGGTCGCGGTTCACCGAGAAGCAGCTGACGGACCAGGCCCACACCCTGCGCGGCAAGGCGGTCTGGCTCGAGCAGCGCACCAGCCTGGCCCGCGAGCTGCACGACGTCGTGGGCCACCACGTGACCGCGATGGTGGTGCAGGCCGAGGCCGGGCAGATGGGTGACTCGCAGGCGGCGCTGCGCAACATCGGCGACCTCGGGCGCAAGGCCCTCGGCGAGCTCGACGCGCTCGTCGTCCACCTGCGCGACCCGAAGTCCGACCTCGCCGTCACCGCGCCGCCCCGCCTGCTCGACATCGACGAGCTGCTCGCCGCCCCGCTGCGTGGGCAGGGCGTGCGCGTGTCGGTCCGGATCGACGAGGAGCTCGGCCTCGACGAGGTCGGGGTGCTGACCGTCTACCGGATCGCGCAGGAGGCGCTGACCAACGTCACCCGCCACGCCCAGGCCGGGAACACGTGGGTGGAGCTGACCCGGTACGACGACCGGGTGCGGCTGCGGGTGAGCGACGACGGCGTCGGACCGGCGCCCCACCCCGACCGTGGGTCCGGTCTGCTCGGCATCGAGGAACGCGTCAGTGCCGTCGGCGGCAGCTGGGACCTCAGCAGTCGACCGGGTGGCGGGACCATCCTCGACGTGAGCATCCCGGCGGATCACCGATGACCCGGGTCGCGGTGGTCGACGACCAGGCGATGGTGCGCGACGGGTTCACGATGATGATCGCCGCGCAGCCCGACATGGAGGTCGCGGTCTCGGTCGAGGACGGGCAGCAGTTCCTGGACGCCGTACGGGCCGACCCGCGCATCGACGTCGCGCTGGTCGACATCCGGATGCCGGTCCTCGACGGCCTGGCCGCCACCCGCGCCCTGGCCGCCGTACCCCACGCTCCTGCCGTCGTGGTGGTGACGACGTTCGACGACGACGCCTACGTGCTGGACGCGATCGCGGCCGGTGCACGGGGGTTCCTGCTCAAGCGGTGCAGCGGTCGCGAGCTCGTCGACGCCGTACGCACGGTCGCTTCCGGCGGGTCGATCCTCTCCACCGAAGTGACCGGTGCCGTGCTGGACCGGGTGCGTGGCGCGGGGCCCGTGTCGGGCGTGGACCTCGACGGGTTCCACCTCACGGCGCGCGAGCACGACGTCCTCGCCCTGGTCGGCGCCGGCTTCAACAACACCGAGATCTCCGAGCGCCTGCACCTCTCGATGAGCACCGTGAAGTCACACGTCACCAACGTCCTGGCCAAGACCGGAAGCCGCGACCGGGTGCAGGCGGCGATCCTCGCGATCCGGTCGGGGATCACGCCGCCCTGACCGGCTCCGGCTCGGCGCCGGCTCGCCGTCGCCGGGCGCTGGTCCATCGCGCGGAACGACCGGACGACGACCGGGGCCATGGTGGCGAGCAGGTACGCCGCCCCGAACGCCGCCAGCGCCCAGGAGATCCCCACGGAGCTCACCAGCAGTCCTGCGCACAGACCGCCGAGCGGCATCAGCGCGAAGCAGACGGCCGTGGACAGCGAGCTGACCCGGCCGACCAGTCCCTCGGGGATCCGTTCGTAGAACACGGCCCCGAGGATCGGGTTGAGGAACCCGGACGCGAATCCGGCGACGACGAAGATGGCCAGCACGGCGCCGAGCGGTGCGCCGAGGGCGAGCGCGAGGAACTTCGGTGCGCCGGCGATCAGGAAGGCGGCGACGTACACGCGGAACCGCGGCATCCGCTCGGCCCAGCGGGCCGCGATCAGCGAGCCGGCGATCGATGCGCCGCTCTTCACCGCGAAGACGAGGCCTACGACGGCCGCACCCCCGCCGGTCTCCTTGGCCCACACCGGCACCAGGACCGCCGAGAAGGCGATGTCGATCAGGTTGGTCACGGCGACCATCAGCGTGAGGGTCATGAGGACCGGCTCGCGCCGGAGGTACTCCCAGCCGGTCCGCAGCCGGGTCAGGTACGGCAGGTCGTCTCCTCCTCCTCGGTCGCCGCCCGCGCGAGCGACCGGGTGGTCGCCATCAGCACCGCTCCGCTCAGCGCGAAGCTGGCCGCGTCGACCAGGAGGGCATTGCTCGGTCCGACCAGCGCGACCAGGCCGCCGGCGAACGCGGCTCCCGCCATCCCGGCGGTGCGTTCGACGGCCGACGAGAGGCCGGTGACCCGCTCCATCGGCACGCCGGCCTGCTCGACGATCGTCGGGGTGAGTGCGTGCTTGGCGGCGTCGCCGGGACCGCGCAGCCCGCCCGCCAGCGCGACGAGTGCGAGCAGGATCGGGAACGACAGCACCCCGGCCGCGTGCAGGACGGGCACCAGGCCGACGACGACGGTGCTCGCGACGTCGCAGGTGATGGCGACGCGGCGGGCGCCGATCCGGTCGATGACCGGCCCACCGAGCGCCTTCAGCAGCACCAGCGGCGCCAGCTCGGCGAACGCGACGAGCCCGGTCTGCGTCGCGCTGCCCGTGGTGGTCAGCACGAACCAGGGCAGGGCGATCATCGAGACGCGCGTGCCGGTGAGGGAGATCGCCTCCGACGTCAGCCAGCCGTAGAGCGCCGTCCGCCGCCCGGTCACGGGAGCCGCCCGGGGCGCGGGAAGGCCTGCAGCTGCACCACGAACTCGCCGGCGCCCTCGGCGTCGTCCTCCTCCGGGGTGTCCTCGACGATGGCCGCCAGGGCATCGATCAGGGCGCGCGCCCGGGCGGGGGTCAGCCGCATCACCCAGTCGCTGAGCACGGTGGCGCGCCGCCACTCGGCCGGCAGGGACATCCGCTCGTCGATGGCGTGCTGCATCTGCTCGGTGTAGAGCATCGCGATCGCCTGACCGAAGGCGTCCTGCGCCTCGCGGTCCTCCTCGGCGGGGTCGTCGAGGGCGGAGGCGCCGGTCTTGGTGGACTGGTGGGCAGCCCGCCACCAGCGGTCGCGGCCGTTGCCGCGCTCGGTGTCCTCGACCACGAACCCGTGCTGGGCCAGCTGGCGGAGGTGGTACGACGTCGCGCCGGTGTTGAGCCCGAGTCGCGCCGCGAGGGTGGTCGCGGTGGCGGGGCCCTCCATCCGGAGCAGCCCGAGCATCTTCAGCCGGACCGGGTGTCCGAGGGTCTTGAGCCCGGCGGGGGACGGGGAGATCGAGGTCATGTCCACGAACCGCACACTACTCTTTGCAAACATATGTTTGCAAACAAACGTGTGAGGTTTGTCGGGAGTCGCTGCGGGCACGGGGTGGCCATGAGCGACGACGACGGCCCGACGTACGTGAACCGGGGCCAGGAGTTCCAGCGCGACACCGCCTACATCCCCGACCGGATCACGAAGGACGAACGGGTCCCCGAGCACGGCCCGGTCGAGGGTGAGCTGTGGCCGGTGGAGCCCGGGCGCTACCGGCTGGTCGCCGCGCGGGCCTGCCCGTGGGCGAGCCGGGCGATCATCGTCCGCCGCCTGCTCGGCCTCGAGGACGCGATCTCGCTCGGGACCCCGGGCCCGACCCACGACGAGCGCAGCTGGACCTTCGACCTCGATCCCGACGGGAAGGACCCGGTGCTGGGCATCGAGCGGCTCCAGGAGGCGTTCTTCGCGCGCTACCCCCGCTACGACCGCGGGATCACCGTGCCGGCGATCGTCGACGTGCCGACCGGCCAGGTCGTCACCAACGACTTCCCGTGGATCACCCACGACCTCTGGTTCGAGTGGCAGGAGCACCACCGCCCGGGAGCGCCCGACCTGTGGCCCGCGGACCTGCGCGGCGAGATGGACGAGGTGATGGAGCGGGTCTACACCGAGGTCAACAACGGGGTGTACCGCTGCGGATTCGCCGGCTCGCAGGCGTCGTACGAGCGGGCGTACGCGCGGCTCTGGGCGGCGATGGACTGGCTCGAGGAGCGGCTCGCCGACCGACGGTTCCTGATGGGCGACGTCGTCACCGAGGCCGACGTCCGCCTGTTCACCACGCTGGTGCGGTTCGACGCCGTCTACCACGGCCACTTCAAGTGCAACCGCAACAAGCTCACCGAGATGCCGGTGCTGTGGGCCTACGCCCGCGACCTGTTCCAGATGCCCGGCTTCGGCGAGACCGTCGACTTCGACCAGATCCGCGAGCACTACTACGTCGTGCACCAGGACATCAACCCGTCGGGGATCGTCCCCGAGGGTCCGGACCTGTCCGGCTGGACCGACCCGCACGGTCGCGAATCGCTGGGTGGGAAGCCGGTCGAGCCCTTCTAACCGCTTCACTACGCTCGACGCATGGGGCACGACCACTCTCACGCCGCCGGGCGCGCCGAGGACCGGGCGCGGCTGCGGTTGGTGCTGGTCATCACCGCGACGGTGATGATCGTCGAGCTGTTCGGTGCCTGGGTTGCGGGCTCGCTGGCGCTGCTCGCGGACGCCGGTCACATGGCCACCGACGCCGCCGCGATCGTGCTCGCGCTCGGTGCGTCGTACGTCGCCACCAGGCCCGCCGGGCCGCGCTCGACGTTCGGCCTGCACCGGGCCGAGATCCTCGCCGCGATGGTGAACGCCCTGGTCCTGCTGGTGGTCTGCGGCTACCTGGCCTACGCCGGCATCTCCCGGCTGGCCGAGCCCACGACGGTCGAGGCCGGGCCGCTGATCGGGTTCGCGCTGGTCGGGCTGGCGGCCAACGCCGTCTCGCTGGCGATCCTGAACCGGTCCGAGACCGGCAGCCTCAACCTCCGCGGCGCCGCGACCGAGGTGCTCGCCGACCTGCTCGGGTCGGTGCTCGCGGTCGCGGCCGGCGTCGTCATCTGGCTCACCGACTTCCAGCGGGCCGACCCGATCGCGTCACTGGTGATCGCGGTGCTGATCCTGCCGCGGTCGCTGCACCTGCTGAAGGACTCGGTGGTCATCCTGCTCGAGATCGCCCCGAAGGGCCTCGACCTCGACGACGTGCGCGACCACCTCGCCGGCGTACCCGGTGTCGTCGACGTCCACGACCTCCACGCCTGGACGATCACCAGCGGCATGCCGTCCCTCTCCGCGCACGTCACCGTCACCGACGCCGCGCTCGAGCAGTACGGCGTCGGCGGCATCCTCGACCGGCTCTGCCAGTGCACCAGTGAGCACTTCGACATCGACCACGCGACGTTCCAGGTCGAGCCCGAGACCCATCGCGAGCACGAGGACCTCGGCGAGGCGCACTGACGCGTGCCGTCAGGAGTGCCCGGATTGGCCCAGCACTGCCACCCACGGGTAGATTCTTCGGCGCACGATGTGGCCCGGATCACATGGTCATCAGGCCGCAGCGTGGCGCCCCAACAACGGGAGCGGTAGCGGCCGGGGAACACCCACCCGTACGGTCGGACCGTCTCCCACTCGCGGCAAGCGGAGACCCCGCGGCGCCGGTGAAACGAAGGAGTGCAGCACGTGACCAACGCAGGATTCGGCCCGGACCTGGTGGAGGTCTTCGGGCCTTCCCAGCAAGACGGCGGCCCCGAGCTCGTCCAGCTCCTGACGCCGGAGGGCGAGCGGGTCGAGCACCCCGAGTTCTCCTTCGGCGACGGCATGACCTCCGAGGAGGAGGCCGCGGCCATCCGCGGCTTCTACCGCGACATGGTCCTCACCCGCCGGATCGACACCGAGGCCACCGCCCTGCAGCGGCACGGCGAGCTCGGCATCTGGGCCCAGCTGCTCGGCCAGGAGGCCGCGCAGATCGGCGCCGGCCGCGCGCTCCGCCCGCAGGACTACGTCTTCCCGACCTACCGCGAGCACGGCGTCGCCTACTGCCGCGGCATCGACCCGCTCAACCTGCTCGGGCTCTTCCGCGGGGTCGACCAGGGCTCCTGGAACCCCAACGACAACAACTTCGGCCTCTACACGATCGTGATCGGCGCGCAGACGCTGCACGCCACCGGCTACGCCATGGGCATGCAGCGCGACGGCGACGTCGGCACCGGCGACCCCGAGCGCGACGCCGCCGTGATCGCCCACTTCGGCGACGGCGCCAGCAGCCAGGGCGACGTCAACGAGGCCTTCATCTTCGCCGCGTCCTACAACGCCCCGGTCGTGTTCTTCTGCCAGAACAACCAGTGGGCGATCTCCGAGCCGATCGAGCGGCAGAGCCGGATCCCGCTCTACCAGCGCGCTCTCGGCTTCGGCTTCCCCGGCGTCCGCGTCGACGGCAACGACGTGCTCGCGACGTACGCCGTCACCCAGGCGGCGCTGCAGCGCGCGCGCGACGGCCAGGGCCCGACGTTCGTGGAGGCCTACACCTACCGGATGGGTGCGCACACCACGACCGACGACCCGACCCGCTACCGGCTCAGCGACGACGTCGAGCACTGGAAGCTCAAGGACCCGATCGCGCGCATCGAGGTCTACCTCAAGCGCAACGGCCTCGCCGACGACGACTTCTTCGAGGAGGTCCAGGCCGAGGCCAAGGACCTCGGCCACCACCTGCGCGAGGGCTGCAAGGCGCTGCCCGACCCGCAGCCGCTGAGCATGTTCGACCACGTCTACAGCCGAGATGACCGACGAGCTCGCCGCCCAGCGCGACGGCTTCGCGGCGTACCTCGAGTCGTTCGAGGGGAGCCACAGCTGATGACCACCAAGATCACGCTCGCGAAGGGCCTCAACATGGGCCTGCGCAAGGCCATGGAGGACGACTCCAAGGTCCTGATCATGGGTGAGGACGTCGGCAAGCTCGGCGGCGTCTTCCGGATCACCGACGGCCTGCAGAAGGACTTCGGCGAGGACCGCGTCATCGACAGCCCGCTCGCGGAGTCCGGCATCGTCGGCACCGCCGTCGGCATGGCGCTGCGCGGCTACCGCCCCGTCGTCGAGATCCAGTTCGACGGGTTCGTCTACCCGGCGTACGACCAGATCGTCTGCCAGGTCGCGAAGATGCACTTCCGCAGCCAGGGCAAGTCCAAGATGCCGATGGTCATCCGGATCCCGTTCGGCGGCGGCATCGGCGCGGTCGAGCACCACAGCGAGAGCCCGGAGGCGCAGTTCGCGCACACGCCGGGCCTGAAGGTGGTCGCCTGCTCCAACCCGGTCGACGGCTACTGGATGATCCAGCAGGCGATCGCCTGCGACGACCCGGTGATCTTCCTCGAGCCCAAGCGGCAGTACCACGCCGACAAGGCCGAGCTCGACGAGGACGCCACCCCGGCTCCGCTGTTCGAGTCCCGGGTCGTCCGGCAGGGCGGCGACGTCACCGTGCTCGCCTACGGCCCGACCGTGAAGACCGCGATGATGGCCGCCGAGGCGGCGGCCGGCGAGGGCCGGTCGCTGGAGGTCATCGACCTGCGCACGCTCAGCCCGCTCGACATGGCGCCGGTCTACGACTCCGTACGCCGCACCGGCCGCGCGGTCATCACCCACGAGGCGCACGTCAACCTGGGCATGGGCTCCGAGGTCGCGGCCCGGATCACCGAGGAGTGCTTCTACTCCCTGGAGGCCCCGGTGCTGCGCGTCGGCGGCTTCGACACGCCGTACCCGCCGTCGCGGATCGAGGAGGACTTCCTCCCCGACCTCGACCGGCTGCTGGACGCGGTCGACCGCTCGCTGGACTTCTGAGACGGGAGAACTGATCACCCATGCCTGAGTACCTGCTGCCCGACCCCGGCGAGGGCCTGACCGAGGCCGAGATCGTGTCCTGGAAGGTCAAGGTCGGCGACGTCGTCGAGATCAACGACATCGTCGTCGAGATCGAGACCGCGAAGTCGCTCGTGGAGCTGCCCTCGCCGTACGAGGGCACCGTGACGGCACTGCTCGTCCCCGAGGGCGAGATGGTCGCCGTCGGCACCCCGATCATCGCCATCGGCGACCCGAACGAAGCACCGGCGCCCGCGCCGGCCGCGCCCACTCCGGCCGAGCAGGAGATGGAGATCGACCTCTCCAACCCCCGCGCCAGCGGTGGCGGCGAGGGCGAGAGCCTGGTCGGTCGCAACAAGGCCGACCGCGCTCCGATCCGGCGCGCGCGCAAGGCCGCTACCCCCGGCGTCGCGGTGGGAGCCGCGGCCGCCAACGTGCAGATCCAGGGTTCGTTCCAGCCCGGTCCGTCCCCGATGGTCGAGGGCGCCGACGAGCCCGCTGTCCCGGCCGTCTCCGCCCGGACCTCCGCGGCGCCGACCGACGTTCGCGTGCTGGCCAAGCCGCCGGTGCGCAAGCTGGCCAAGGACCTCGGTGTCGACATCACCTCGCTGACGCCGAGCGGCGCGGGCGGCACCGTCACCCGTGACGACGTCGAGTCCGCCGCATCCGGGGTCTCGACAGGCTCGACCGGCGTTGCCTCCAGCCCTGCAGTCGCATCGGCGCCCGGAGAGCGCGAGCGACGCGAGCCGATCAAGGGCGTGCGCAAGATGATGGCCGGCGCGATGGTGCAGTCGGCGTTCACGGCGCCCCACGTGACCGAGTGGATCACCGTCGACGCCACCGCCACGATGGAGTTCGTCGAGCGGCTCAAGCAGCGCCGCGAGTTCCGCGACGTCAAGGTCTCGCCGCTGCTGGTGCTGAGCCGTGCGGTGATGCTGGCGATGCGGCGTACGCCCGAGATCAACTCGTTCTGGGACGAGGCGGCCCAGGAGGTCGTCTACAAGAGCTACGTCAACCTCGGCATCGCCGCGGCGACGCCGCGCGGCCTGGTCGTGCCGAACGTCAAGGAGGCCCAGGACCTGTCGCTGGTCGACCTCGCTCAGGCGCTCAACCAGCTGACGGCCACCGCCCGCGACGGGAAGACGCAGCCGGCCGAGATGAGCGGCGGCACGTTCACCATCACCAATGTCGGCGTGTTCGGGGTCGATGCCGGTACGCCGATCATCAACCCGGGTGAGTCCGCGATCCTGTGCTTCGGCGCGGTGCGCAAGCAGCCGTGGGTCGTCACCAAGGACGGCGTCGACGAGATCGTGCCGCGTCAGATCACCACGCTGGCTCTGGCCTTCGACCACCGGCACATCGACGGCGAGAAGGGCTCGCGCTTCCTCGCCGACGTGGCCGGGATCATCGAGGACCCTGCCTCGGCGCTGCTGTTCTGAGGCTGGACCCACAGCACGGGACACCGCTGGTTCGACATCGGTAGCAGGGGGTAGAACGACCGCGTGAGCGTGAGTGCCGGCTACCCGGTCGAGGGGGAGTCCATCGGTCCGTACCGCATCGTGCGCCGGATCGCCGCGGGCGGGATGGGCGTGGTCTACGAGGCCGAGGACACCACGCTCAACCGCCGGGTCGCGCTCAAGGTGATCTCGCCGCACCTCGCCGAGGACGACGAGTTCCGCGCCCGGTTCACGCGCGAGGCGCAGGCGCAGGCCTCGCTCGACTCGGCCCATGTCGTGCACGTCTACGCCCACGGTGTCGGCGACGGTGCGTCTCTACATCGCCGCCCAGCTGATCCCCGACGGTGACCTCGGCCAGATGATCCAGGCGTACGGCGCCCCGCCGGTCCGGGTCGCGCTCGACGTGATGGCGCAGGTGGCCGACGGTCTCGCGGACGCCCACGCGGTCGGACTGATCCACCGCGACATCAAGCCGGCGAACGTCCTGCTCCGTCGCCGCGAGAACAGCGTCACGGCGTACCTCAGCGACTTCGGCATCGCCCGCCAGGTCAGCGTCGACCAGACGCAGAGCCGCACCGGCACGATCGGCACGCCGTCCTACATGGCGCCCGAGCTGCACACCGGCGGGAAGGCGCGGGTCGAGAGCGACATCTACTCCCTGGGCTGCCTGCTGTGGGCGACCGTGACCGGGCGGGCGCCGTACACCGGCACCTCGGAGTACCAGATCGTCAGCGCCCACGTGGAGCAGCCGGTCCCGCAGCTGCCCGAGGACGGCCCGCTGGCGACGGAGGTCAACCGCGTCCTGCGCAAGGCGATGGCCAAGGATCCTGCCGAGCGCTACTCGTCGGCCGCCGACCTGCGCGACGACCTGCGCAACGCCCGCACCCTGCCCGACGGCGCCACCCCGGTGGACCCGGCGCCGGCGCCGCCCGACGGCCGGAGCCGCAAGCCCGTCGGCGTCCTGGTGATCGGCGTCCTCGTCCTGGTCGCCCTGATCGCGGGCGGCGTGTCCTACGCCCTGCTCAGCGGTGACGGCGAGGAGCCGTCGGCCGACCCGACGAGTACGCCGTCGGCGACCCAGTCGGAGCCCACGCAACCCACGGACCCCTCCGACCCCGAGACGGGCGGTTCCTCGGCGCCGGCACCGACCGGCTCCGACGAGGAGGTCGCGATCGCCAACGTGGCCCAGGCGTTCGAGGACGCCGGGACGATGAACGAGGCCCAGGCGCAGTGTGCCGCCGAGCAGTGGGTCCGCACCGCGGGCCTGCAGCCGATGATCGACGCCGGCCTCTTCGACGACGATCTCAACTTCACCGACCGCGACATGAGCGAGATGCCGCCGGAGATCGCCAGCGCGATCAGCGCGGCGGCCCTCACCTGCGCCGCCGCCTCGCCCAGCCCCTGAGTCAGCCCTTCTTGCGCAGCGACTTCACCTTGGTCGCAACGCCGGCGACCTTGTCGAGCACGCCGAGGACGACCGGGTTGACGTCCATCCCCTCGGGGTGGAGCGGGTGCAGGAGGGCGTCGGTGCCGCCGTCGACGTAGACGACGCTGCCGACGAGCAGGCTGGCGGCGTCGGAGAGCAGGAAGCCGATGGTGGCGGCGACCTCCTCGGGGGTGCCCGGCCGGCCGAGCGCGCTCGGGTAGGCATCGGCGAAGACGCCCGAGCTGCGGGTCCTCGCGGAGCTTGTCGGTCATCGGGGTGGCGATCAGGCCGGGGGCGACGGCGTTGACCCGGATGCCGGACCCGATCCAGTCGTCCTTCACGCCCTCACGCCGCGCCCAGTAGGCCAGCGCCGCCTTGGTCGCGGGGTACACGTGCACGGCCTCGGTCGCGGCGGCGTGCTCGCGGGCGGCGGCCTCGTCGTCCTCGAGGCAGGCGGTCGTCACCTCGGAGGCCCAGCCGGGCTGGGCGGTGATCGAGTTGGAGGCCATCAGCACGACGGCCGCACCCTCGGCTGCCGCGAGCTGCGGCTGCAGCCCGCGGACCAGGGCCACGCTGCCGAAGTAGTTCACCGAGACGACCAGCTCCGGGTCGACCCCGGTCAGGCCGGCGACACCCGCGCAGGGGACCAGGCCGTGCACCACGTCGGTCATCGCACGGACGCCGGCCACCGCCTCGGACCGCCCCTCGGCGGTCGACAGGTCGGCGATCACCTCGGCGCCGCGCAGGTCGACGGTCACCACACGATGGCCGTCGTCGCGCAGCATCCGGGTCGTGGCGGCCCCGATTCCCGAGGCGGCTCCGGTGACGACGTACGTCCGCTCGCGCTGACTCACGGCGATCACCGTACCGACGAGGGTCAGCTGGCGATCTTCGGCCCGTGGAACGTGGAGGTGTAGTAGGTCTGTACGTCGACGCTGCCGACCGTCACCTCGGCCAGGCGGGTGATGGTGCGCTCGATGCCCTTGCCCAGCGCCAGCACGGTGTCGTTGTGAGCGCAGATGTCCCAGGCGCAGACAGCGCGCTCCTCCACGAGGCGCTCCACGATCTTCGCCACCGTCCGGTGGAACACGCCGGCCTGGTGGAGGCCGGGGTGCACCAGCGTGAAGCCCAGGTAGAACACCGCGCCGCGTTCGTAGTGGTCGGGGTAGTGGTGGGCGTAGTAGGCCGGCTCGATCCACGGGACCGTCGTCAGGTCGTTGGTGAACGTGGTGAGCGCGACCGCCCGTTCGCTGCCGCGCCCGTCGCTGTCCCACACGACGTACTTGTCGACGCGCGGGTCGGCCATCTCGCCGGCGAACTCGTGCAGGGTCAGCACCTGGCGGGCCGCGGCGCGGGTGCGCAGCGGGCCGAAGGCCGCGACGTACAGGTCGTAGAACGACTTGACCAGGTACGGCGGGATCTTCGGCTCGATCGTGACGCGCATCAGCGGGCTCCTCTCCAGGGGGCGGTCTCGTACGCCGCCACGACGAACGCGCACACCGGCTTGTCGACGCAGGTGGTGCCGTTGATGACCATGTGCACCTCGCCGAACTCCTCGGGCCGGCCAGCCACGAGGTCGGCCAGGCTCGACTCGATCGCGGTGGTCAGGAACGCCTCGGTCGGGCCCTCGTGCTCGACGAACAGGCCACCCTGGCCGTCGAGGCGCTGGACCCACCCGATGCCGGCCCAGGCCTCCACACCGGGCAGGTCGGCGTGCTGCTCGGCGTACACGCAGTACAGGCGGTCGCCCCAGCCACCCTCGGGGATCGGCGTGGCACCGGTCGTGTCCACCTCCGTGTCGGGAGGGATCACGCTCGAGAGGCGGACCAGGTTGAAGTTGGCGACGCCGGCGTCACGCAGCGCCGCGTCGAACGCCGAGAGAGAGGTCGACCCGGTACCGGTACCGGTGGCGACCGGCAGGGCAGAGGACACGGCAGTGGTGGACACGCAGGGGGCTCCTGGGTAGGCGGCAAGTGCGGCGGGGTCTCACCGACCGTCGGTCCCGAGACCCGCAGAGTGTTGGCTCGGGAATTCCAGCAGTCACCGACCCGTCAGAGTAAAGAGACGCGGTCACGTCCCCAACGTTGGTGACGGATCTGAGGGGGGTCAGACGTAGCGACGGGCGCGCTCGGCGGGGCTGCCCGCACCGGAGGCGAGGAGCGACGCGAGCTCGTACTCGAGCACCGCACCCACGCGCTGGCAGAACGCCTCGGGCTCGTCGGCGGCGTCGGGCCGCTCGGCGACGATCCGGTCGACGATCCCGCGCTCGTGGAGGTCGATGGCCCGGACCTGCTGGGCGCGCGCCATCTCGGGGGCGTGCGAGGTGTCGCGGTGCACGATCGCGGACGCGCCCTCGGGAGGGAGCGGGGAGAGCCAGGCGTGCTGGGCTGCGACGACGCGGTCGGCCGGGAGCAGCGCCAGCGCACCACCGCCGGTGCCCTCGCCGAGCATCAGGCACAGCGTGGGGGAGTCCAGGGTCACGAGGTCGGAGAGGCAGCGGGCGATCTCGCCGGCCAGGCCGCCGTTCTCGGCGTCCGGCGACAGGGCCGCGCCCTGGGTGTCGATCACGGTCACGAGCGGGAGGCCGACCTCGGAGGCGAGCCGCATGCCGCGCCGGGCCTCGCGCAACGCCTCCGGGCCGAGGGGGTGGTCCCAGGTCTGACCACGCCGGTCCTGGCCGAGGAAGACGCACGGCGCGTTCCCGAACCGCACGAGCGCGATCAGCAGGCCCGGGTCGGACTCGCCCTGTCCGGTGCCGTTGAGCGGGATCACGTCGGTCGCGGCGTACCTCAGCAGCCGTCGTACGCCGGGCCGGTCGCGGCGGCGGGACCGGGTGACGGCGTCCCACGTCTCGACCTCGGGCACCGGTTCGTCGGCGGGCGCGGGAACGGTGGGGATGCCCTCGCGGGGCGCCTGGAGGATGGTGAGGGCCCGGTCGAGGATGTCGGCGATCTCCTCGGGCGCGACGACCCCGTCGATGATGCCGTGCGCGTAGAGGTTCTCCGCTGTCTGCACCCCCTCGGGGAACTCCCGGTCGTAGAGCGCCTGGTAGACGCGCGGCCCGAGGAAGCCGACCAGCGCGCCGGGCTCGGCGACCGTCATGTGGCCGAGCGAGCCCCAGGACGCCATCACGCCGCCCGTCGTGGGATGGCGGAGGTAGACGAGGTAGGGCAGCCCGGCCACCTTGTGCGCCGCGACCGCCTGGCTGATCCGGATCATCTGCACGAACGCCGGCGTGCCCTCCTGCATGCGGGTGCCGCCGCTGATCGGCCCCGCCAGCAGCGGCAGCCCCTGCTCGGTCGCGCGCTCGACGGTCGCCACCAGCCGGTCGGCGGCGGCGCGTCCGATGGACCCGGCCAGGAACGCGAACTCGCCCATCACGACCGCCACCCGGCGCCCGTGCATGAGGCCCTCGCCGGTGATCACGGACTCGTCGACGCCGCTCTTCTCCGCCGCGGCCGCGAGCTCCGCGGCGTACTCCTCGGAGATCTCGCCGCGCTCCGGCGGGGTGTCCCAGGACGTCCACGAACCCTCGTCGAGGACGAGGTCGATCAGGTCGCGGGCGGAGAGCCGGGGCACGCCGTTCAGCCTACGTGGGCGACCGTTCGTCGATCCGAGGGTGGTTGAAAACGATTGTTCCGGGTAAGTGTTCTCGTGGATCACTCCGGACACAGCCTCTCGGGAGGGCACCCATGTCCCTGACCGTCCTCGATCGCGAACGCACCGTCGCCGGCACCGGCTACAACCGCTGGCTCATTCCACCCGCCGCGCTGGCCGTGCACCTGTGCATCGGCCAGGCCTACGCGACGAGCGTCTACAAGTCGTCGCTGGTCGATCACTTCGGCAGCTCGCTGACCGCGATCGGGATCATCTTCTCGATCGCGATCGTGATGCTCGGCCTCAGTGCCGCCGTCTTCGGCACCTGGGTCGACACCGGTGGGCCGCGGCGCGCGATGTTCGCCGCCGCCTGCTTCTGGTCCACCGGGTTCATGGTGGGCGCGCTGGGCATCGCCACCGAACAGCTGTGGCTGGTCTACCTCGGGTACGGCTTCATCGGCGGCATCGGGCTGGGGCTCGGGTACATCTCGCCGGTCTCGACGCTGATCAAGTGGTTCCCCGACCGGCCCGGCCTGGCCACCGGCATGGCGATCATGGGCTTCGGCGGCGGCGCGATGATCGCCAGCCCGCTGTCCACCTGGCTGCTCGGCAAGTACGACCCGTCGTTCGACTCGGCCACCGCGATCGCGAGCGGGGCGGCCGTGGCCAAGCTGTTCGTCACGCTCGGCATCGTCTACTTCGTCGTCATGATGTTCGGCGCCTGGCTGGTGCGGGTGCCCCCTGAGGGCTGGACCCCCGAGGGCTGGGACCCGCACTCCGTCGAGGAGAAGAAGCTGGTCACGAAGGCCAACGTGTCGGCCGCGAACGCGATCAAGACCCCGCAGTTCTGGCTGCTCTGGACGGTGCTCTTCTGCAACGTGACCGCGGGCATCGGCATCCTCGAGCAGGCCGCGCCGATGATCATGGACTTCTTCCGAGAAGGCGACACCTCGACCGTGGCGGCCGCGGCGGCGGCCGGGTTCGTCGGTGTGCTGTCGCTGTTCAACATGGCCGGACGGTTCGCGTGGTCGTCGACGTCCGACATCGTGGGGCGCAAGAACATCTACATGCTCTACCTCGGCGCGGGGATGGTGCTCTACCTCCTGCTGACGTTCGTCGGTCCGAGCAACACCTTCCTGTTCGTGCTGGTGGCGGGCCTCATCATCAGCTTCTACGGCGGCGGCTTCGCGACCGTGCCGGCGTACCTCCGCGACCTGTTCGGCCCCTACCAGGTCGGCGCCATCCACGGCCGCCTGCTGACGGCCTGGGCCGCGGCCGGTGTCGCCGGGACCGCTCATCGTCAACGGCATCCTGGACACCCAGGGCGAGCCGGGCAGCCTGGTCGCGGCCGACTACCGACCGGCGCTGATCACGATGGTCTGCGTGCTCGCGGTCGGGTTCGTGGCGAACCTGCTGATCAAGCCGGTCGACTCCCGCTTCCACGAGCCCGAGTCGGGCGGCCACGCCAGCGCGGTGCCGACCGGCGCGGTCGACGTCGACCAGAAGGAGAACCACGTGCCGTCCTGGTTGCTGCCCGTCGCCTGGGCCGTCGTCGGCATCCCGCTCGCCTACGGCGTCTACGAGACCGTGATCAAGGCGATCGACCTGTTCAGCTGAGGTTTCGGGGATAGTCCACGACGTTTGGTCGCGTTCAGGCCCGGACGGCGACCATAACGTCGTGGACTATCGGCGTCAGGCCCGGGCGTGCCAGGCCCGGAGGACCTCGGCCTCCTCGTCGCGGGTGAGGCCGGTGACGGCGGCGTCGGGGTGGTCGCGCAGCCAGGCGAGCGTGTCGCGGGTGGTCTCGCGCGATCGGGCGGGTGGCCAGCCCGGCGGCGTACGACGCCCGGACGTCGTGGGCCATCAGGCCGGTGTACTCCGGCAGCGGCAGCCAGAGCGGGATCGACCGGGGGCCCATCCAGGGCTCGACCTTCTGCTCGGCCAGGAAGTCCTGGTCGACCCAGGTGAACGTGGGCTCGACGCCCAGCCCGGCGGCCGCCTGGGCCAGGAACTCGGCGCGCGTCAGCACGTGACTGGTCGCGTCGAACACCCCGTCGGTGCGGCTCTCGGCGCAGTCGACGATCCACGTCGCCAGGTCGCGTACGTCGACCACCTGCACGTCGTCGTCCGGCGTGCCGGGCGCGAGCACCTCGCCGCCATCGGCCAGCCGCGCGGGCCAGTAGCTGAACCGGCCGGTCGGGTCCTCGGGTCCGACGATCAGCCCGGGCCGGATCACGGTCGACGAGGCGACCCCCTCGCGCACCAGCCGCTCGCAGGTGACCTTGCGGCCGCCGTACGCCTCGGGTGACTCGCGGCCCTCGCCGTCCTCGGCGACCGGCTCGCGCAGCGCGCAGCGTGTCGGGGGTGCCGCCGGGCGTTGTCTCGTCGTCGTAGACGTTGATGGTCGACACGAAGACCCAGTGGGCGTCCGGGAAGGCCCCCACCGCGTGCCGCACCCAGCCCGGCTGGTCGGTCACGTCGACGACCGCGTCGTACGCCGTCGCAGCGAGGTCGGCGGGCACCGGCCCGGCGGTGCGGTCGAACACGACGTGCTCGGCGCCCTCGGGCACGGCGCCGGTGACCCCGCGGCAGGCGCAGGTGACGTCGTGGCCGCGCGCGACGGCGTCGGCCGCAACGGCGCGGGACAGGAACTGGGTGCCTCCGAGCACGAGCAGTCTCATGGCGCCACCCAACGCGTCGCGTCAGCGCCAGACAAGGTCTGCTGCGCGCGTTCTGCTCAGGGCGTAACGTGGAACGGCTTCGTCGCGTGCCATGGGGAACCTGACAGGCCCTTCGGGTGTCGTTCTGCTCAGAGGTGGCCAAGGGAGGTCCCATGAGCGAGGAGATCCTGGCCCGGACGCGGGAATCCGGCTATGGGGGCGAGCCTGCTCTCGAGGACGTCTTCGAGGCGTCCTACCGCCGGCTCGTGATCCAGATGTACGGCGTGGTCGGCGACCTGTCCGAGGCGGAGGACCTGGTGCAGGAGGCGTTCGTGCGAGCGGCGTCCTCCGGTCGGCGGTTCCTGGCCGTGGACAACCACGAGGCCTGGCTGCGGCGTACGGCCGTGAACCTCCAGCGCAACCGGTGGCGCAAGCTGCGCAACTTCTCGCGCATCCAGCACCGTCTCGAGAAGCCCACGGACCCACCCGGACTGGAGGAGCACGTGGTCGTCATCGAGGCCCTGCGCAGCGTCCCCGAACCACAGCGGCAGGTGCTCGCCCTGCACTACCTGGCGGACCTGTCGGTCGACGACATCGCGGCCACTCTCGGGTTGGCCCCGGGCACGGTCAAGTCACGGCTCGGCCGGGGACGCCAGGCCATGGCCGCGGCGCTCGGGCCCTCGGAAGGGGGGACCTTCGATGCATGAGGAGCTGATCCGCGAGTTCGTGGAGCGGGCGGAGGCCGGAGTCCGGCTGCCGGCCCTGAAGGAGCTCCAGGACCGAGGTCGCCGGCGGCACCGGAACCGCCTGGCGTCGGTCGCGGTCGCCGCCGTGTTCGCCGCGGCCGCCACCGGGGTCGGGATCCTGGCCAGCACCGGCGGCGGGGAGGGGCGCAACGACCCGGCGCCCGCCGAGACCCCGGCGGTCGACCTGGACGTCCTGGTGCCGAACAAGCAGGTGGCCGCCGGCCGGGAGTACACCAATCCCGTCTTCGGCCAGGACTACGCGCACACTGTCCCCGACGGGAAGCAGATCGTCGGGCGGTTCACCGTGGTCGGCCAGGACTGGTACTGGTTCAAGGACTCGATCGGCAAGCTGGCCCCCGGCGCCGAGCCGGATGCGGAGGCGGCGCAGCCGTACGCCGAGGTCCGGATCTCGCTGGCCGACCGGGTTCCCGTCGACCAGTGCCGCGCAGGCACGACGCAGTGGCAGGACGCGGCAGGTACGCCGCTCGAGTTCTCGCGCCAGGTCGCCGCGATCCCGCTGGTGCGCGTCCTCGACGAGCCCGCGACCACGGAGCTGTCGGGCTACCCGGCGGCACACATGCGGCTCGAGGTCACCCGGCTGTGTCCGCGGTACGGCGACGCATTCCTGTGGAGCGTCTTCCCGATGTCGAGCTCGGGGGTGCCGGGCGTGGCTGCCGTGTACTGGCCCGGCCAGATCGTCGACCAGTGGGTCGTCGACGTGGACGGCAGCCTGGTCGTGGTCAGCACCAACCACTCGCCGGGACTTCCGGACACGCTCGTGGAGGAGGCGCAGGCGACCGCCGACTCGGTCGAGCTGCTCCTGGTCGACGAGGAGTGATCAGGACCGGTCGGGCGTGGTCGCGCCCAGCAGCCATTCGTCGAAGAACGGCTGCAGGTCCTCGCCGGTCTGGTCGGACCACCAGCCGGTGATCTCGTCGTACGACGCGTTGCCGTTGTCGTGCTCCTCGGGCCAGCGCCGGACCAGGTCCCAGAACACGTCGTTCCCGAGGCGCTCGCGCAGCTCGTGCCACATCAGCGCCGGGATGAAGTAGACCCCGTCCTCGCCGAAGGCGCCGGGCTCGGTGTCGGCCGGGGGGCCGGCCTCGTCGCGCATCTCCTGGTCCTCCGCCGCCCAGTCACGCAGCCGCGGCTCCAGGGGGACGTCCTCGAACTCGGCCTCCCAGATGGCCTGGAGGTACATCGTCATGCCCTCCGACATCCACAGGTCGCGCCAGTCGCGCGGCGTCACCCGGTCGCCGTACCACTGGTGGACCAGCTCGTGGAGGATGACCGCCGGGCTCAGGACGTAGTCGTTGTCGCCGAGGGTCAGCATCGTCTGGGTCTCCATGCCGGTCACGGAGTCGACCACGAGAACGCCGAGCGAGGAGAAGGGGTACGGTCCCAGCCGGTCCTCGATCCAGCCGAGGAGGTCGGCGGTCCTCCGCACCCGCTCGCGCGCGAACGTGTCGCCGCGCTCGGTCCAGTAGGTGATCGGGACGCCGCTTGCCGACTCGTCGCTCTCCATCCGGTAGTCGCCCACCGCCGCGGTGACGAGGTACGACGACGCGGGCTCGTCGAGGTGCCAGCGGGTCACCGTGTCGCCGTCGAGGTCCTCGCGTGACACCAGCTCGCCGTTCGCCACCCCCACCCAGGGCGCCGGCGTGCTGATCGTGAAGTCGTAGAGCGCCTTGTCGGAGGGCTGGTCGTTGACGGCGTACCAGGTGAACGCGCCGTACGGCTCCTGCATGGTCCAGCTCTGACGGCTGTCGGTGACCTGCCAGCCGAGGGTGTCGAAGTCGGAGCGCGTCGTCGGCGCCCGCACCGGTCGCGGCGTGCCGCTGTAGTGGAGCTCCAGGAGGTAGCGGCGGTCGGCCTCGACGGGGGTGCGGACGACGAGGTTCTTGCCGTCCTCCTCGAAGTCCGCCGCCTCGCCGTCGACGCTGAGCTCGGAGACGGTGAGCGGCTCCCCGAGGTCGAGCTGGAACTGGCCGGCGTCGGTCGTGGCGCGGAAGACCAGGGTCTCGACCCCCTCGAGGGTGCTCGAGTCGGGTGTCCACGCCAGGTCGAGGTCGTAGTGCAGCGCGTCGACGCCCGGATCTCCGACGTGCGGGTAGACGGGGTCCTCGACCGGTTCGCTGAGGGCGGCGTCGAGCGCCGGGTCGTCGAGAGCCGGTTCGCCACCGCCCCCGTCGTTCGGCGCGGCGGAGCCGGCGGGCGGGTCGGCGCCCGGCTCGGCGTCGCTGTCGCCGGACGAGCAGCCGGCGAGCACGAGGGCGATCGCCACGAGCCACGGCGCGACGAGCTTCGGTCGGGTCATGTCGCGCTATTCGTTGCCGCGCAGCAGCGGGCGGGCCAGCTTGCGCCCGTGGTGGATCTGCGCCTTGACCGTCCCGAGCGGGGCGTCGACGTACCGGGCGATCTCCTCGTAGGACATGCCATAGACGTCGCGCAGCAGCAGGGGCTCGACGTACTGGGGATGGTCGCGCTCGATGGTCTCCATCGCCTCGAGCAGGTCGAGGCGGGTGCCGGCGATGACGCTGGTGGTGCGCGGGTCCGGGTTGTCGAGCAGCGCGGCATCGCTGACCTGCGCCTGGTTGCGCATCCGCCGGTACGTCGTCCGCGCCGCGTTCACCGCGACCACGTGCATCCAGGTCGTGAACCGGCCGTTGCCGTTCCAGGACCCGATCTTCCTGGAGATGTTGATCAGCGCCTCCTGGCAGGCGTCCTCGGCGTCGGTGCTGTAGGGCAGCACGCCGCGGCACACCGCCAGCGCCCGCGGCCGGATGGCGCCGAGCAGGGTCTCCAGGGCGTCGCCGTCGCCCTGCTGTGCGCGCCGGGCCAGGTCGTCGATCTGGTCCGCCGCGGACTGGTTCGGTGTCGGTCCCGTCGTCATCCCCCGTGCTCCTTCCCCGCGGTCTGCAAGATAATGCACGGGTGTCCATGCCCTCGCGCCTCGGTCGGTACGCCGTTCGACGGCGCATCGGCTCGGGCGGTTTCGCGACGGTGTGGCTGGCCTACGACGAGCAGCTCGACTCGCCGGTCGCGGTCAAGGTGCTCGCGGACAACTGGACCGAGGACCACCACGTGCGGCAGCGGTTCCTCGAGGAGGGACGCTTCCTGCGCAAGGTCGAGTCGCCGCACGTCGTGTCGGTCTACGACGCGGGCGAGCTCGACGACGGCCGGCCCTACCTCGTGATGTCGTACGCCGACCAGGGCACGCTCGCCGACCGGCTGGAGGTCGAGGGCCTGACCGTGGGCCAGGCGACCGAGGTGGTGCGCCAGGTCGGGCTCGGCCTGCAGGCGCTGCACGACCACGGCGTGCTGCACCGCGACGTGAAGCCCGCCAACGTGCTGTTCCGCACGCCCGACCCGGCGACGGGCACGGCGCGCGGCGACGTGCGGGCGATGCTCGGCGACCTGGGGCTCGGCAAGGCGATGGACATGTCGTCGCGGCTGACGATGGTCGCCGGCACGCCCACGTACGTCGCCCCCGAGCAGGCGCAGGGAGAGCACCTCGACGCGCGGGCGGACCAGTACTCCCTCGGCGCGCTGACGTTCCTGCTGTTCACCGGGCGGGCGCCGTACGCCCACCCGACGCTGGCCGCGGCGGCCGCGCCCGGCGAACCGCCGTCCCTGTCCGTGCCGGGGCGTGAGTTTCCCGAGGAGGTCGAGCGCGTCGTGGCCCGCGCGCTCTCGCCGGCCCGCGAGCAGCGGTGGCCCGACGTCACGACGTACGTCGCGGCCCTGCGCGAGGCGCTCGGCGAGTCCGCACGCGCTCCCATGCCCGACCCCTGGCTCCCGCCGGACCCCCAGCTCACCCAGCCCGGCGCCCGGCCGACGGCGCTGCCGGCCGAGGGCGACCTCCCGGACCCGACGCCGCCGGAGCGGAGGAGGCGCCGCCCGGTGGCCCTGGCCGTCGCCGCGGTCGTCGTCCTCGCCGCGGCCGTCGCGGGCGGGCTCGTCGCCGAGCGCGCGATGCGCGACGACGCCACCGTCACCGACGACACCGGTTCGCTGAGCGTCACCGTGCCCTACGAGTGGGAGCGGTCCGTCGCGCCCGACGGCTGGAACCCGCCGACGGAGTCGGGCGCGTTCCCCGCGCTGTCGGTCGGCTCGTCGAGCGACTGGGTCGAGGACGACGCGGGCGAGGGCGTCTTCGTGGGGATCATGCCGGCCGACAAGCTCCCGACCCAGGTGCCCCAGCACCCCGAGTGCGACCAGGCCGAGGAACCGATCTCCGACGAGGCCGACGGCGATCCCTCGGTGACCGTCTTCTACACCGGCTGCCCGGGCGGCTACACGGTCGAACGCGTGGTCCAGGTGACCGCGAACCGGCTGCTCTGGGTGCAGCTGCGCACGGCCGACCGGGCGACGGCGAACACCGTGCTCGACGGCGTCACCACGCACGGCCTCTAGTCGGGGAGGCGGGCGTCGTTGGTGATGACCGCGAACAGGTCGCGCATGCCCGCGCGGTCGACCTCGCGGCCGACGATGCTGATCTCGGCCTCGGCCGTGCCGGTGGCACGCGGGGATATCCAGCGCAGCATCTGCAGCCGCTCGTGGCTGGACTCGTCGACGTACTTGAAGATCACGGTGTCGGAGTTCCGCTGCTCGAGCGTGTAGCCCGGGAGCGTGGACAGGCTCTCGATCCGGTCGTCCATGATCTGCTCGATGGCGAGCCGTTGGCTGAACACGTTCTCCACCCGCACGGAGTACGTGTGGTCGGGGTTGTCGGGCGGGCGTCCAGCGCAGCTCGGCCGGCCCGACCTGGAACTTCTCCCAGCCGTTCGGCACCGGCACGACCACGCCGAACGCGTCGTCGCCGACCAGCTCCTCGTGGGTGCGCAGCTCGGTGGGCATCGGCGGGTAGTCGGGGTCGGGTTCGACCGACGGGGGCGGGTCGACCGGGACCGACGGCGACTCCGCCGGCACCGGCTCTGCAGCGCCGTCCGTGGCGACCGAGGGCCGCTGCTGGAAACCCAGGGCGATGCCCGCGCCGACGCCCACCGCGGCGACGAGCAGCAGTACCCCCAGTGCCCGCCAGCCCATGCGCGCACCCTAACGGCAGGTGGGTCCCGGGTTGCGTGGCTGCCGTCGCCGCGCTTGGGTGGCGGCATGACCACCGACCTGTTCACCAGGCACCGCGAGCGGCTCGGCGCCGCCGTGGCTGCGTGCGCCTCCCGGGGCTTCTACTCCGCCTTCGACGAGTCCCCCTCCCCGCGTGTGTACGGCGAGAGCGCCGCGCCCGACGGGAAGAAGGCGTTCGAGGCGTGGCTGGGCGGCGACTTCCCGCTCGAGACGCCCGGCAGCGACGGGACCGTGGCGACCGAGCGGTCGCCGTTCGGGTTCGACCTGGAGGTGCGGTACCCGCGGGTCCCCAGCTCCGAGGCTGCGGTGGACTCGCTGATGGCGGCCGCTGGGGCCGGGATGCGGGCCTGGCGCGACGCCGGGCCCGAGGGCCGCACCGGCGTCTGCCTGGAGATCCTGGACCGGCTGCACGGGCGGGTCTTCGAGCTGGCCAACGCCGTCCAGCACACCAGCGGGCAGGCGTTCGTGATGGCGTTCCAGGCCGGCGGCGCGCACGCGCTGGACCGCGCGCTCGAGGCGATCGCGTACGCGCACACCGAGATGACCCGGACCCCGGCCGTGGCGCTGTGGGAGAAGCCCGGCCGCGGCGAGCCGCTCCGGATGCAGAAGACGTTCACCATCGTGCCGCGCGGCATCGCGCTGGTCATCGGCTGCAACACCTTCCCGACCTGGAACTCCTGGCCGGGACTGTTCGCCTCGCTCGTCACCGGCAACCCGGTCGTGGTCAAGCCGCACCCCGCGGCCGTGCTGCCGCTGGCGATCACGGTGCAGGCCTGCCAGGAGGTGCTGGCGGAGGCCGGCTTCGACCGCAACCTGGTGACGCTCGCCGCCGAGGACCCCGCCGACCGGCTGGCCGCCACGCTCGCCGTCCGGCCCGAGGTGAGGCTGATCGACTTCACCGGCGGCAACGCGTTCGGTGAGTGGCTCGAGGACAACGCGCGGCAGGCCGTCGTGTTCACCGAGAAGGCCGGCGTGAACACCGTCGTGATCGACTCGACCGACGACTTCAAGGCGATGTGCCAGAACCTCGCGTTCTCGTTCTCGCTGTACACCGGCCAGATGTGCACCGCCCCGCAGAACGTCTACCTGCCGTCGGGCGGGATCGAGACCGACGACGGCCGCAAGAGCGTGGCCGAGGTCGGCGAGGGGATCGGCGCCGCGCTCGGCAAGCTGCTCGGCGACGACGCGCGGGCGGTCGAGCTGCTCGGCGGGGTCGTGAACCCCGGCGTGCTCGAGCGGCTCGAGGCCGCCGGCTCGGGGGAGCGGGGCGAGGTCCTGGTGCCGAGCCGCGCGGTGACGCATCCGGCGTACGCCGACGCGACGGTCCGCACGCCGACAGTGATCGGCCTGACCGCCGACGGACTCCGACGTCTACGAGTCGGAGTGCTTCGGCCCGGTCGCCTACCTCATCGCCACCTCGGGGACGGACCAGTCGATCGACCTGTTCCGCGACACGGTGAAGCGGCACGGCGCGATGACCGCCTCGGTCTACGCGACCTCAGACGCCGTCATCGACGACGTGCGCGACGCCGCGCTCGACGCGGGTGTTGCGCTGTCGGAGAACCTCCTCGGCGCCGTCTTCGTCAACCAGTCCGCGGCGTACTCCGACTTCCACGGCACCGGCGCCAACCCCGCCGCCACCGCGTCGTACACCGACGGCGCGTACGTCGCCTCCCGGTTCCGCGTGATCCAGTCCCGCCGGCACATCTGAGCGCTCCACCCCGCTGACCCGTCGCCAATTAGCGACGGGTCAGCGTCATGGGTGAGCAAGGACGGTCGGGCAAACCGACTCCGCCGCGGCCGATGATTCTGAAACTTTCTCCGGGTCTGTCGTATTCGTACGCACGCGTTCGTGGAGTAGGTATCCGACCAACCCGTTCGAGGAGAATTCAGATGAACGAGCACCGCAGCCGCTGGTTGGCTCTCTACGTACTGTGCCTGGGCGACCTCATGATCGTGCTCGACTCGAGCATCGTGAACGTGGCACTGCCCTCCATCCAGAGCGACCTGGGCTTCTCGCAGTCCGCGCTGGCCTGGGTGGTCAACGCCTACCTGCTGACGTTCGGCGGCTTCCTGCTGCTGTCCGGGCGGCTGGGCGACCTGCTCGGCAACAAGCGGGTCTTCCAAGGGGGCGTGGTGGCGTTCACCGTCGCGTCCGTCCTCTGCGGGATGGCCCCATCAGCCGGCCTGCTGGTCGCGGGCCGCGCCGTCCAGGGCATCGGCGGCGCCGCGGTCTCCGCGGTCGCGCTGTCGCTGATCCTGGGCCTGTTCTCCGACCCGGGTGAGCGCGCCAAGGCGATGGGCTTCTTCGGCTTCGTGATGTCCGGCGGCGGCGCCGTCGGCGTCCTCGCCGGCGGGGTCCTGACCGGCCTGCTCAACTGGCACTGGATCTTCCTGGTCAACGTCCCGATCGGCATCGCCGTCTGGATCGCCGCCCGCTCCGTGCTGCCGGCCGACGAGCTCGCACCCCAGTCCGGCCGCCTCGACGTGCCCGGCGCCGTGCTGGTGACCGTCGCGCTGATGCTGTCGGTCTACGGCATCGTCGGCGGCAACGAGGCCGGCTGGACCTCCGCCCGCACCCTCGGCCTGCTCGGCGGCAGCGTCGTCCTCCTGGCGGCGTTCGTGCTCCGCGAGGCCAAGGTCGAGAACCCGCTCGTCCCGCTGCGCCTGTTCAAGCTGCGCAACGTCACGGTCTCGCAGATCGTGGGCGTGCTGTGGGCGGCCGCCATGTTCGCCTGGTTCTTCCTGGCCGCGCTGTACCTCCAGCAGGTGCTGGCCTACAGCGCCCTCGAGGTCGGCCTGGCCTTCATCCCGACCAGCGTCGTGATGGCGTTCTGCTCGCTGAAGCTCTCCGACCGGCTGGTGATGCGGTTCGGCATCCGCCCGCCGCTCGTCGTGGGACTGGGCCTGGCCGCCGTCTCGCTGGCGCTGTTCTCGCAGGCCCCCGTCGACGGCAACTTCGTCACCGACGTCCTGCCCTCGATGATCCTGCTGGGCATCGGCGCCGGCATCGCGTTCAACCCGGTCCTGCTCGCGGCCATGGGCGACGTCGAGCCGCACGAGTCCGGCCTGGCCTCGGGTGTCGTCAACACCAGCTTCATGATGGGTGGCGCGCTCGGTCTGGCGGTGCTGGTCAGCATCTCAACCTCGCGCACCGCATCGCTCACGGCTGACGGTGTCGCTCCGCTGGAGGCGCTGAACGGCGGCTTCCAGGTCGCGTTCGCCGCCGGTGCCGTGGCCGCTGCTGCCGCCGCCGTGATCGGTGGGGTCTTCCTGCGGCCCAAGCCGATGCAGATGCCGGAGATGGGCCCGGAGGCGAGCGACGGCTCCGCCGACGACGTGGACGCCGAGCTCGAGGAGATCTGCTCCGACCCGGTCTGACCCGCCTCACACGCTGACCCGTCAGAAACTTTCTGACGGGTCAGCGTGCAGTTTGTGACGGGTCACGTGTTTTCAGGCGGTGAGGAGGCCGATGGCGAGGCTGGTCAGGGAGATCGCCAGCAGGGCGGCACCGGCGAAGACCATGACGATGAGGCGGTTGGGGGAGGTGCGGCCGGCGCCCATCGACGAGAAGAAGAAGCCGCCCGGCATCACCAGTGCCGCCACGGCCACCCCGCTGCGGGACAGCCAGCCGATGAACCCGTCCTGGGTGGTGGCGTCGGCGTACGGCTGGATCAGCAGGGCGAGCAGCAGCAGCACCCCGGCGTGGGCGTGCCCGGCCCGGGCGAACTTCTCCTGGAACGGCGTGACGTCGGCCTTCCCGCGCACGATCTTGAGCATGTAGAGGCCGCCGGTCTCGACCGTCACCAGTGACAGCAGCAGGATGCCGGCGAGGATCCGGCCTTCGTCGGACAACATGACGCCTCCAGAAGCAGTTGGATAGTTGACTCCCCAATATTGGATACTGAACTATCCAATGTGTCAAAGTATTTCCATGTGGATGTCCGAGCTCGCGGAGCGCAGCGGCGTCAGCGTCGCGACGATCAAGTACTACCTGCGCGAAGGCCTGCTCCCGCCCGGTGAGGCGACGGGCGCGACGAGGGCCCGCTACGACGAGCACCACGTGGAGCGACTCCGCCTGATCCGGGCCCTGGTCGACGTCGCGGGCATGAGCCACGAGCGGGTACGACGCGTGCTGGCCGCGGTCGACGACACGGGCACCACCCTCGACGCCGCGATCGGCAGCGCACACACCGAGCTCTCGCCCGAGCCCGCGGTCGAGCCGAGCGAGCCGTCCCGGGAGCGGGTCGCCGCGCTGATCCGCAAGCAGCGGTGGAACGTCGAGGCGGACGGCCGTCACGCGCGCGCCCTGGCCGCGGCCCTCGACGCCATGGACGCGGCCGGCCAGCCACTGCAGGACGAGACGATGAAGGTGTACGTCAAGGCCGTCTCCGACATCGCCTGGGCCGACCTGCAGACCATGCGCGGCCTGACCCGCGAAGGTGCGACGGCGCACGCCGTGATCGGCACCCTGCTCACCGAGCCGGTGCTCGTCTCGATGCGCCGGATGGCCCAGGAGAACCTGGCCCGCCGCCGGACCACGGTCCGGCGTTCCCTAACGTGAGGGTCGCATGACGAGCTTCCTGCTCCGGAACGCGCGCCTGGTCGAGCTCGGGCCCGGCCCCGCCCACGACGCCCCCGTCGACGTCCAGGTGGTCGAGGGTCGCGTCGCCGAGATCGGCACCGGACTCGAGATCCAGCCGGGCGTGCGCGAGTACGACGCCGACGGGCGCTGGCTGATCCCGGGTCTGTGGGACCAGCACGTCCACCTCGGCCAGTGGACCGTCTCCTCCCAGCGAGCTCGACCTCGCGCCCGTGCGCTCGCCCGAGGAGGCGACCCGGATGGTCGCCGAACGGCTGGTCGAGGTCCCCGACCTCCCCGTGATCGGGTGGGGCCACCGCCTCTCGCGCTGGCACCGTGACCCCACCGTCTCGGAGCTCGACGTGGTCGCCCCCGACACCCCGGTCATCCTGATCAGCGGCGACGGCCACCACGCCTGGCTCAACACCACGGCGCTGATCGCGCTGGCGCTGCCGGTGCGGGACACGGTGGTGTTCGAGCGGGAGTGGTTCGCGGCGTACTCGCGTCTCGTCTCGCTCGTCGGCAACGACGGCACGTCACCGGCGGCGTACCAACGCACGCTCGAGGCCGCGGCGGCCATGGGCGTCACCGGCATCGTCGACTTCGAGTTCAGTGGCGGCGCACCGGAGTGGGCCGAGCGGTTCGCCGAGGGCGCGGACCTGCTGCGGGTCCGGATGGCGACGTACGCCGACGGCCTCGACGCCGTGATCGACGCCGGCCTGCGCACGGGCGACGTGCTGCCCGGCTGCGACGAGCGGATCACGATGGGCCCGCTCAAGGTGATCTCCGACGGGTCCCTGAACACCCGGACCGCCTGGTGCTGCGAGCCGTACGCCGACGGGACCGGCAGCGGCGCGGCCAACCAGACCGCCGACGAGCTGCACGAGCTGCTCACCCGGGCGCGCGAGCACCACCTCGAGGTCGCCACGCACGCGATCGGCGACGCAGCAGTCCGCGACGCCCTGGACACCTACGCCGCGACCGGCGCCTGGGGCTCGATCGAGCACGCCCAGCTGATCCGGCGCGCGGACGTCCGTCGGCTGGCCGACCTCGGCATCCGGGCAAGCGTCCAGCCCGCGCACCTGCTCGACGACCGGGATGCCACCGAGCGGGTCTGGCCGGACCGGGCCGACCGCAGCTTCGCGTTGCGCTGGATGCTCGACGACGGCGTCACGCTGGCGATGGGCTCGGACGCGCCCGTCTCCCCGCTCGACCCGTGGCTGGCGATGGCCGCCGCCGTCCACCGTTCCGGCGACGAGCGCGAGCCGTGGCACCCCGAGCAGGCGCTGACGCCCCGCGAGGCGCTCGCCGCCTCCGTCGACGACCAGGGGACCGTCGCGCCCGGCTGCCGGGGCGACCTGGTGCTGCTCGACGACGACCCGTTCGCCGCGGACGACGACACCGCCAAGCAGGCCCAGCGGCTGCGCGACATGTCGGTCCATGCGACCTGGGTCGCCGGCCGGATGGTGCACGGCGAGGAGCAGTAGACCGCATCGTCCGAAACCCGCTCGCGGACTGTCGGTGCCCGCCTGCAGGATGGTCGGGTGATCGGGATGAGGCCCTTCTGGGACGCGCTGCCCACCGAGGGCCGCTGGCTGCTGTCGACCGTCGCCATCCAGACGCTCGGCCGCGGCCTGACCCTGCCGTTCACGGTGATCTACCTCCACGAGGTACGCGGTTTCGACCTGAGCCTCTCGGGGACCCTGATGGCGTTGATCGCGATCTCCGGGTTCGTGGTGACCGGGCCGGGCGGCACCCTCACCGACCGCTACGGCGCCCGCGCGATCCTGCTCGGCGGGCTGACCGCGATGATGGCGGGCAACGTGCTGCTCGCGTTCGCCACCACGCCATCGGTCGCGGCGGTCGCCCTGGTGCTGATCGGGATCAACTTCGGCATCTCGTGGCCGGCCTTCAACGCCCTGATCGCGGCCGTCGTCAGTGGTGACCTCCGGCAGCAGTACTTCGGCGTGAACTTCGCGCTGGTCAACCTCGGCATCGGCGTCGGCGGCATCATCGGCGGGCTCTACGTCGACGTCAACGAGCCCGACACCTTCGCCGCGATCTTCCTGCTCGACGCCGCGAGCGCGCTGATTCCCGCGGCGCTGCTGCTCGGCCCGCTGCGCCGCGTCCACGGGCGGGCCGACAAGCCCGAGGGCGACACGTCCGGCACCTACCTCCAGATCCTGCGGCAGCCCGCCGTCCGGTGGCTGACGGCGCTCACGTTCGTGGCCGTGTTCGTCGGCTACGGCCAGTTCGAGGCCGGCTTCCCCGGCTTCGGGCGCCAGGTGGCGGAGGTCTCGACCCGCACCATCGGCCTCGCGTTCGCGGTCAACACCGCCGTCATCGTGCTGCTCCAGTTCCTCGTCCTGTCGCGCATCAGCGGGCGCCGCCGCACGCGCGTGATGGTCGTGATGGGCCTGGTGTGGGCGAGCTCGTGGCTGCTCCTCGGCGCCACCGGATTCGTTCCCGGCTCGGCGGTCGCGGCGGCCGGCATGCTGTTCTTCATGGCCGTCTTCGCGTTCGGCGAGACGCTGATGCAGCCGACGATCCCGGCGATCAGCAACGACCTGGCCGCCGACCACACCCGTGGTCGCTACAACGCCATCAACGCCGCCGCGTTCCAGGGCGGTGCGATCCTCGGCCCCATCGCCGCGGGCCTCCTGCTCGACCACGGCCGGGCCGACGTCTACATCGGCGGCATGGTCCTCGGCTGCCTCTCGATCTGCTTCATGGCGATGGCGCTCGAGCGCCGGATCCCGCGCGGGGCCAACGGCGTCGAGGAGATCGCGCCGGCCGTCGGCCCGCCGGCAGACACTCCCAGCCGCGCCGACACCTGACGGGCAGGTCCGGGGCCGGCTCGGGCCGGGTCACCCCTTGACAAATAATTAGTAAGTACGCTGAACTAACAAATGTGACGACGCTCTCTCCGGTTGGCCGCCCGCTCCGCCCCAGCGGCAAGCTGCTGCAGGAGGACACCCGACGCCACCACCGGGCACTGCTGCTCCAGCAGCTGTTCCGGCACGGACCGGCGAGCCGCGCCGACCTCGCCCGCAGCTCCGGTCTGACCCGGGTGACCGTCTCCGACCTGGTCGGCGAGCTGGTGGGCGAAGGGCTGGTCGAGGAGCTGGGCGCACCGTCGGGGAGCCGGGTGGGCAAGCCGCCGATGCTGGTCGGCCTCGCCTCCGACGCCGCACACATCGTCAGCCTCGACCTCTCGCCCGACGACCGCATGGTCGGGGCGGTGGTGAACCTCGCCGGCAAGGTGATGGCACGCCACGAGCTCGCCGTCTCCGGTCGCAAGGGAGCCGACGCGGTCGACCTGGTGCTCGAGCTGGCCTCCGCCCTGATCGCGCTGACCGACCGGCCGGTCCTCGGCGTCGGTGTCGGCAGTCCCGGCGTCGTCGACGCGGAGGGGACCGTCGTCGACGCACCCAACCTGGGCTGGACCGACACCCCGCTCGCCCGCACCCTGCAGCGCGAGCTGGACGTCCCCGTCTTCGTCGCCAACGACGCCAACACCGCGGTCCTCGGCGAGCACACGTTCGGCGACGCCGGGGACGGCGGCCTGATGCTGCTCCGGTTCGGGACCGGCGTCGGTGCGGGCCTGGTCCTCGAGGGCGCGCTCCTGCACGGACACCGGGCCGCCGCCGGGGAGATCGGGCACGTCGTGGTCGACCCGGACGGCGAGCAGTGCGCGTGCGGTCGCACCGGCTGCCTCGAGACCCTGGTGGCCGCACCCCAGCTCCGACGCCGGCTGGCGGCGGGCGGCGACGCGGACGACGTACTGGGGCGGCTGGGTGAGCAGCTGGGCGCCGCCCTGGCTCCCGTCGTCGGCACGCTCAACCTGCACGAGCTCGTGCTCAGCGGGCCGCACGACCTCCTGGACGGCCCGCTGCGCGAGGCCGCCGACCGCACCATCCGCGCGCGGACGATGCCGGTCAGCGGCGAGCAGCTCGTCGTCCGGACCTCGACCCTCGGCGACGACGTGGTGCTCGTGGGCGCCGCGGTTCTCGTGCTCGCCGGACAGCTGGGTGTCTCGTGACGCCCGGCACCCCACGAACGGCCGCCCCGGCATCGCCCGGACGGCACGCCAGGACTCGCCCCCGAGTCGTGACTGGATCCGATGTGACCAGCAAGATCAGCAAGAGAGGAACACTCCGGTGCGCATGAAGAAGACACTCGCGGTCGCCGCAACGGCCGCGTTGGCGCTGGCCCTGACGTCGTGCAGCGAGGACGCCGAAGGTGGAGAGGCCGACGGCGGAGGCCCGGAGACGGCCGACATCCGGGTCTGGCTGAACGGCCCCGACACCCCCCAGGATGCACGTGACTGGCTGAAGGAGACCTTCGAGGAGCAGAACCCCGGCTCCACGCTCACGATCGAGGAGCAGCAGTGGGAGGGGCTGGTCGAGCGGCTGACCACCGCGCTCTCGAGCGACTCCGAGACGCCGGACGTGGTCGAGGTCGGCAACACCCAGGCCCCGACGTTCACCAGCGCGGGAGCGTTCACCGACGTGACCGACGACCTGGCCGACTGGGGTGGCGACGACCTGCTGCCCGGCTTCGTCGAAGGTGCCACCGTCGACGGGCAGACGTACGCCGTCCCGTACTACGCCGGGTCGAAGTACATCTTCTACCGCAAGGACCTGTTCGAGAAGGCCGGCCTCGAGGTGCCGACCACGATGGACGAGTTCGTGGACACGGCCATCGCCCTGAAGGCGGCCAACCCGAAGCCGGCGAACTTCTCCGGCTTCTGGTTCCCCGGCCAGGACTGGCGCAACGGCGCGGCGTTCATCTGGAACGCCGGCGGCGACCTCGCCGTCCAGGACGGCGACGCGTGGGTCGGCAACCTCGCCGCCCCCGAGTCGGTGGCCGGGCTCGAGACCGCCCAGCAGCTGTTCGAGGAGGCCTCGGGTGCGCCCAAGGACGGCAACGAGGCGGACCCGCAGACCCCGTTCTGCAACAACGAGATCGGCATGATGTCGACGCCCGGCTGGGTCACCGGCCTGATCAACGACCCCGCGACGGGATGCCCCGACATGATGAAGAACGTCGGCGTCTTCGCGCTGCCGGGCTCCGACGGATCGCCCGCGCCCGCGCTGCTCGGTGGCTCGGACATCGCGATCCCGGCCAAGTCCGGCAACCAGGACCTCGCGCGCAAGGCGGTCACGCTGATGCTCAGCGACGAGTACCAGACGATCCTCGCCGAGAACGGCCTCACCCCGGCCAAGACCTCGCTCGCGCCGCTGCTCGGTGACGACGAGTTCGCGCAGGCGACGATCGCCGCGGCCTCCAACGCCAAGCTCACTCCGGCCGCGCCGGGCTGGGCGACGGTCGAGGGATCGCGGATCCTGGAGGACTTCTTCGTGGCGGTCGCCAACGGCGGCAACATCGAGGAGCTCGCGGCCGAGGCCGACGAGCGGATGACCGAAGAGCTCGGCTGACACACCGATCCACGCACGGCCGGGGCGGAGAAGCCCACCGCCCCGGCCGCGCCGTGTCCGGACACCAGCCCTGGAGACCCGCGATCATGCAAGTGATGACCAAGCCCGCCCGGCGGGCCCGCGCCGACGCGACGGAGCCGGCGACGGGCAGCATCCCGCCCCGTCCCGTCCGGCGCCGCAACCCGCTTCCCGGCGTACTGCTGCTCCCGGCGATCCTCGCCCTGGGTCTGGCGCTCGGGTACCCACTGGTGCGGCAGGTCGTCCTGTCCCTTCAGGAGTTCGGCCTCGCCCAGCAGTTCGGCCAGCCACCCGAGTGGGTCGGCCTCGACAACTACATCGAGCTCATCGCGGACGGCTACCTGTGGACCGTCGTCGCGCGCTCGGTCGCCTTCTGCCTGGCCAACGCGGCGGTGACGATGGCGATCGGCGTGGGCATCGCCCTGCTGATGAGGCAGATGGCGAAGCCGGTCCGGTTGCTCGTGCAGAGCGGCATGCTCCTCGCCTGGGCGATGCCGGTGCTGGCCGCGCTCACCGTCTGGCAGTGGCTCTTCGACACCCAGTACGGCGTCATCAACTGGCTGCTGACCAGGCTCGGCGGCGACTTCGAGGGCCACTCGTGGCTGCTCGAGCCGCTGTCCTTCTTCTTCGTCGCGAGCGTGATCGTGGTCTGGATGAGCGTCCCGTTCGTCGCCTTCACGGTGTACGCCGCACTCATGCAGGTGCCGGAGGAGCTGATCGAGGCCGCCGAGATGGACGGCGCCGGACCCCGGCACCGGCTGACCGCCGTGATCCTGCCGGCGATCCGGCCGGTCCTGCTGGTCGTGCTGCTGCTCCAGGTGATCTGGGACCTGAGGGTGTTCACCCAGATCTACGTGCTGCAGAAGGCCGGCGGGGTCACCCGCGACACCAACCTGCTCGGCACCTACATCTACCGGCTCGGCATCGGCAGCGGTGACTTCGGAGCCGCGGCGGCGGTCGCCATCTTCATGCTGGTGCTGACCGTGATCCTGACCGCGCCGTACGTCCGGATGATGCTCAAGCAGGAGAGCGCAACATGACCCGCCCCGCCTCGCGCCGGATGCGCGTGTTCGCCAACGTCGGCGGCATCGTGGTCTTCCTGGTCTGCGTGTTCCCGGTCTACTGGATGGTGAACACCTCGCTGCTGCCGCGGCGCGAGATCCGGTCGCCCGACCCGACCTGGCTGCCGCTCGGCGGATCGCTCGACAACTACCGCACCGTCTTCACCGGCGACCGGTTCACCGACGCGCTGACGATGAGCCTGATGGTCACGCTGGCCACGGTCGTGGTCGCGCTGGGGTTCGCGTTCCTGGCCGCGGTCGCGGTCAGCCGGTTCCGGTTCCGGGGCCGCTACTCGTTCGTGGTCACCCTGCTGCTGATCCAGATGATCCCGGTGGAGGGCCTGTTCATCTCCCAGTACAAGATGCTCGAGGGGATGCAGCTGCTCAACACCGTCGCCGGCCTCACGCTGGTCTACGTCGCGTCGGTGCTGCCCTTCACGATCTGGACCCTGCGCGGCTTCGTGGCCGGAGTGCCCTACGAGCTCGAAGAGGCCGCGATGATCGACGGCTGCTCGCGAGTCCAGGCGTTCTTCCGGGTCACGTTCCCGCTGCTCGCGCCCGGCCTGGTCGCCACCGGCGTCTTCGGGTTCATCCAGGCCTGGAACGAGTTCACGCTGGCCGTCGTCGTGATGACCCGCGACGAGAAGATGACGCTCCCGGTGTGGCTGAGCACGTTCACCGACGTCAACCGCGGCACCGACTGGGGAGCCGTGATGGCCGGCTCGACCCTGATCGCGATCCCGGTGGTGGTCTTCTTCCTGGTCGTCCAGGGCCGGATGGTCTCCGGGCTCACCGCCGGGGCGGTGAAGGGATGACGTCCCTGGAGCGGCTCGCGCTGCGGGTGCAGCTCTCCGCCTTCGCCGGTACGACGCTGCCCGCCGAGGTCGCCGTACTCCTGCAGGAAGGGCTGGGCGGAGTCTGCCTGTTCGGCAGCAACACCGGCGACGGTCCGGGCGCGGTGCGGGCACTGACCCACACCATCCGTGACGCCGGGCCCCGTGCCGTCATCGCCGTCGACGAGGAGGGCGGCGACGTCACCCGGCTGCATGCACGCGACGGCAGTCCGGTGCTGGGTGCCGCCGCGCTCGGCGCCGCGGACGACGTGGGCCTCACCCGCTTGGCCGGGCATGCGGTCGGCGCCGAGCTGGCCTCGCTCGGGATCTCCCTCGTCCTGGGGCCCGTGGCCGACGTCAACAGCACGCCGGACAACCCCGTCATCGGCACCCGCAGCTTCGGGTCCGACGCGGCACTCGTCGCGGCGCACGCCGCGGCCTGGGTGATCGGCGTCCAGGAGACCGGCGTCGCCGCATGCTCCAAGCACTTCCCCGGCCACGGCGACACCGACCAGGACAGCCACCTCGAGCTGCCGGTGGTCACCGCGGACGCCGCCACCCTGACCGCCCGCGAGCTGGTGCCGTTCGCCGCGACCTCCGACGCCGGCGTCGCGGCGGTGATGACCTCCCACCTCCTGGTGCGCGCGATCGACCAGGAGCTCCCGGCCACGCTGAGCCCGAAGGTGCTGTCGCTGCTCCGCGAGCAGCTCGGCTTCGACGGCGTCGTGGTGACCGACGCCCTCGACATGGCCGGAGCCTCACGGGGCCGCGGCATCCCCGAAGCCGCCGTCGAGTCCCTGCTCGCGGGCGCCGACCTGCTCTGCCTGGGCGCCGACAAGGACGCAGGGCTCGTCCGCGAGGTGCAGGCGGCCGTGGTGGCGGCCGTCCGTTCCGGGCGGCTTCCCGAGGAGCGCCTCGTCGACGCCGCGCACCGGATCACCGGGCTGGAGCCGGACCACGGCCGGCCGGCGCCACGCCTGCTCGACGTGGCCGAGGCGATGATGGCCGGCGCGCGCCGGGCGGTCTCGGTCGAGGGAGAGGTCCCCGACCTGCGCGACGCCGTCGTGGTGGCGGTCGACACCGAGGCCAACATCGCGGTCGGCGACGTCCCCTGGGGGCTGGCTCCCGACCACGTGGCCGCGCCCGGACCGGACGCTCTCGTCGGCCTCCCCACGGGCGGGCCGCTCGTGGTCCAGGTGCGCGACGCCCACCGCCGTCCGGATGTCCGGGCGCTCCTCGACGACGTGGCGATGGCCGGCCGCGTGGCGGTCGTGGTCGAGTGGGGCTGGCCCGGCCCGTACGACGGCCGGTTGCCCAGGATCTGCACGCGCGGCGACTCGCGTCCCGCGCGGGCGGCCGTGACCGAGCTGCTGATGGGGACGGGGTGGAACCGATGAGCGACGGGACCAGTGCCGATCTCAGCGTCGGTCTCGACATCGGCGCCACCAAGACCCTCGGGCTGGTCGCCGATGCCGACGGGATGATCCTGGCCGAGGTCCGGGAGCCCACCATGCAGGGCGCTCACGGGATCGTGGTCACCGCTGCCCGCGTGGTCGAGGCGCTCCGGCTCGCGACCGGCGAGGAGCTGCCCGGCGCCGTCGGGATCGGCGTACCGGGCCTGGTCGACGTGGACCGCGGCGCCGTCAAGCACGCCGTCAACCTCGACGTGGACGGGGACTGGCTCCCGCTGGGCCGCCTGCTCTCCGACCGGCTGGGTGTGCCCGTGGTCGTCGAGAACGACGTCAACGCCGCGGCGCTCGGCGCGGTCGCGCTCAGCGGCAAGAACGACCTCGTCTACCTCAGCATCGGCACCGGCCTCGCGGCCGGGCTGGTGCTCGACGGTCGCCTGCGCCGGGGAGAGCACGGCGCCGCCGGCGAGATCGGCCACCTGCCCGTCGACCCCGCCGGCGCGTTCTGCCAGTGCGGCCAGCGGGGCTGCCTCGAGACCGTCGCCTCCGGCAGCGCGCTGGCGGCCGCGTGGCCCTCGGGCGAGATACCGCCCGCGCAGGCGCTGTTCGCCGCCGCTGCCGACGGGCAGGTGAAGGCGATCGAGGTGCGCGACCGGTTCGTCGCCGGCGTGGCCGACGCGGTGCGAGCCCTCAGCCTCGCGGTCGACCCGAAGACGGTCGTGCTCGGCGGCGGCGTGGCCCACGTGGGTGAGCCGCTCCGGCTGGCGGTCGCGGGGGCACTGCGCGCCCAGGCCGCGGCGTCGCCGTTCCTGGCCTCGCTCGAGCTCGCCGACCGGCTGCGAGTGGTCCCGGCCGACTACCCGGTGGCGGCGGTCGGGGCCGCGCGCCTCGGCCGGAACGGCGCCGGCCCGGGCTGACCGCGGTTTGTGGCGGCGCCGATCGGGCACGACGACGCCGTGGGCGAGATCCGGGTCGGGGTGTCGGGGTGGAAGTACGCCTCGTGGCGCGGCGACTTCTATCCGCAGGGGCTCGTGCAGCGCCGCGAGCTGGAGTACGTCGCCAGTCCGGATGAACGCGGTCGAGCTCAACGGCTCGTTCTACTCGCTGCAGCGGCCATCGACGTACCAGCGCCTCGTCGACGACACCCCCGACGACTTCTGCGTCGCGGTCAAGGGCGGGCGCTACCTCACGCACATGCTGCGGCTGGCCGACGTGGAGACCGCGCTGGCGAACTTCCTCGGGTCCGGCGTCCTGCTCCTCGGTCGCAAGCTGGGGCCGATCCTGTGGCAGCTCCCGCGTGACCTGGCGTTCGACCCGGCGCGGGTGGGCGGTTTCCTCGACCTGCTGCCGCGCACCACGAAGCAGGCCGCCGAGATCGCCCGGCGCCACGACGACAAGCTCGCTCCCGACCGCGCGGTCACCGACGTCGCGGTCGACCAGCCGGTGCGGCACGTGCTCGAGCCCCGGCACCCGTCCTTCGGCGAGCGGGACGCGCTCGACCTCCTGGCCGAGCACGACGTCGGGCTGGTCGCCTCCGACAGTCCGGGCGCGTGGCCGTACTTCGAGGAGCGCACCACCGACGTGATGTACGTGCGGCTGCACGGCCACACGGAGCTCTACGCCAGCGGCTACTCAGCGGCCTCGCTCGACCGCTGGGCCGAGAAGGTACGCCGATGGGCCGGCGACGGCTGCGACGTGCACGTGTACTTCGACAACGACGCCCGCGGTCGCGCGCCTCACGACGCGGTGTCGCTGCTCGACCGGTTGGGCTGAGCCGCGCCGAGCGCGATCGTCAGCTCCAGGACCGAGTCGGGGTCCTCGAGGCGGTCGCCGTACAGCTCGCGGAGCTGGCCCATGCGGTAGCGCACCGTCTGCGGGTGCACGAACAGCTCGGCCGCGATCTCGTCGCGCCGGCCCTGGTGCAGCAGCCAGGAGCGCAGCGTGTCGGCCAGCTTCTCGGCGGTGGCGGGACGGACGTCGGCCAGGGGCGCCAGCGCTCGAGCCCGCAGGTCGGCGAGCGCGTCCTCGTCGGCGGTGAGGACCAGCTGGACCAGGTGCTGCTCGGTGTCGAGCGCGCCGCCGAGAGCCAGCGTCCGCAGCGCCCGGTCGACCGAGGCCCGGACCGCCAGCCACGGACGCGCCGGCCCGGCGATCGCGCTCCGGTCGCGCAGCAGCCTGCAGCAGCGCCGCCCGCTTCCGGCCGTCGGCGTCGGGGACGAGCAGGAGCACCCGCCCCTCGAGCCCGGGCAGGTCCTCGGCCGCCTGCAGGGTTTCCGCGGCCAGCGACCCGAGCAGCGGACGGACGTGCGCCTCGGGCACCACCACGGCGGTGAGCGTGTCCGGCGGCTCCCAGCCCGCCCGCTCCGCAGCGGTGAGGATCGTCTCCGGCGACGCGCCCTGGACCAGGTGGGCCGCCAGCCGCTCCAGCAGCCGCTGCCGGACCCGGCCGGTGGTGTCGAGCTCGTCGGTGTGCCCCGCCACGCTCGCCGCCGACAGCTCGTCGATGTAGGCGAAGACCAGCTCGGCGAAGCTGGCCAGGGTGTCGGCGTCGACCTCGTTGCGCACCGCGGTGGCCGACATCTCGCGCCAGGAGACCCGGGCACCGATCCGGTACGCCGCGAGCAGCGCGTCGACGGATCTCCCACTTCTGGCCTCACCGCGGCCGAGCTGGTAGGCGCCCTCGACCGCCGGCGCGGCCGGGGTGCGCGGGTCGGCGCCCCGGCTGCGCGACGCCAGCGAGATGAACCCGCCGAGGGCGAGCTGAACGGCGGTCCGGATGTTCTCGCCCATCGGACCGGTCAGCGCGCCGGCGTAGCTCGGGACCTCGTCGGTGATCGCCGTGACCGTCTGCTCGGCCACCTGCGGGAGGCGCGATCGCATCTCCTCGATGGTCTCGGGGGTGAGGTGCAGCGCCGTGAGCCGCGGTGCGGCGGGGAGTGGGACGGGACATTGTTGTTCGCTCCGAACAAATGTGACGTAGTCGTTCACGCTCGATGGTCATGACTTTACTCGGCCCAGCGGACAACATAGGAGACATGAGCATCGCCCTTCCCGCCCGAGCGCCACTGCGGGGGCCCACCATCTCCCTCCGCGACGGCGTACGGCGCCTGGCGGAAGCCGCGGTCACCCCGCTGGTTCCCGCCGACGTCCTCGACATGTTCCACCCCCTGCGCCGCGGCGCCGACCTGCGCGGACGGATCGTGGACGTCCAGCCGGAGACGGTGGACGCGGCCACGATCCTGATCCGGCCCGGCAAGGACTGGGCCGGCCACGTGCCCGGCCAGTACGTCCGGATCGGCATCGACGTCGACGGTGTCCGGGAGTGGCGGGCCTACTCCCTGACCCACGGGCCCCGCGCCGACGGCCTGATCTCGATCACCGTCAAGGCCGTGCCCGACGGCAAGGTGAGCAACCACCTGGTCCACGAGGCGCGCCCCGGCACCCTCGTCCAGCTCGAGCAGGCGGCCGGCGACTTCGTGCTCTCCGAGCCGCCCGGCAAGCTGCTGTTCGTCACCGCCGGCTCCGGCATCACCCCGGTCATCGGGATGCTGCGCAACCTGTTCCCCGTGACCGACAGCGGGGTCGTGCGGCTGCCCCGCAGCCGCGACCTCGACATCGTCGTCGTCCACGTGGCGCCCACCGAGGCGCACTCGATCTTCCTCGACAACCTCCGCGACCTCGGTGCCTCCGGCGCCATCCAGCTCGTGGACCGGTACGACGACGTGCACGGGATCCTCGACGTGGCCGACCTCGGCACGCTGGTCCCCGACCTGGCCGAGCGCACGACGTACGCCTGTGGCCCGGCGCGGACTCCTCGACGCGCTCGAGGCCCACCACGACGAGGCCGGGCTGAGCCTGCAGACCGAGCAGTTCCGCACCACCACCCTCGTCGCCGGCGAGGGCGGCACCGTGACGTTCGCCAAGGGCGGCACGGTCGTCGAGGCCGACGGCGCCACCCCGATCCTCACCGCCGCCGAGGACGCCGGCGTGCTGATGCCGAGCGGCTGCCGGATGGGCATCTGCTACGGCTGCGTCCTCCCGCTCCGCGAGGGCGCCGTGCGCGACCTGCGCAACGGCGCGCTCACCACCGTCACGCCGGGCGAGTCCGACAACGGCGGCGTCCTCATCCAGACCTGCATCAACGCAGCGGCCGGTCCCTGCGACATCGACCACTGATCGAAGGAGTCATCCATGACTGCGATCCAGAAGAAGCAAGACAACCCGATTGCCCACCTCACCCGTGAGGACATCGAGCAGATCGGCATCGAGCTCGACGCGATCCGCCAGGACGTCATCGACTCGCGCGGCGAGTCCGACGCGGCGTACATCCGCAAGGTGATCAAGGCGCAGCGGTCGATCGAGGTCGGCTCGCGCGCCGTGCTGCTGTTCAGCATCTTCCCGCCGGCCTGGGTGCTCGGCACCGCCGGCCTGAGCGTCTCCAAGATCCTCGAGAACATGGAGATCGGCCACAACATCCTGCACGGCCAGTGGGACTGGATGCGCGACCCGAAGATCCACTCGACCACCTGGGAGTGGGACAGCGCCACGCCGGCCGAGCAGTGGAAGCACAGCCACAACGAGGTGCACCACACGTACACGAACGTGATCGGCAAGGACAACGACCTCGGCTACGGCATCATGCGCGTCGACGAGGACCAGCCCTGGCACCCGTTCTTCCTGGCCCAGCCGGTGTGGAACTTCGTGAACATGCTGTTCTTCGAGTACGGCATCGCGGCGTACGACCTCGAGCTCGGCGCGGCGATCAAGAAGAAGCAGACCAAGGACCCGGAGTTCCAGAAGCGCCTCAAGCAGGTGCTGCACAAGATCAAGAGGCAGGCGGGCAAGGACTACCTCGTCCACCCGGCACTCTCGATCCCGACGGGCTCCTTCTTCAGCACCCTGGCGGCCAACTTCACGGCCAACACGGTCCGCAACATCTGGAGCCACTCGATCATCATCTGCGGGCACTTCCCCGAGGGTGTCGAGACGTTCGAGAAGCGCTCGATCGACGGGGAGACCCGCGGCGACTGGTACGTGCGCCAGATGCTCGGCGCGGCCAACATCTCCGGCTCCAAGGCGATGCACCTGATGAGCGGCAACCTGAGCCACCAGATCGAGCACCACATCTTCCCGGACCTGCCCTCCAACCGGTACGCCGAGATCGCCCCCCGCGTGCAGGCGCTGTTCGAGAAGTACGACCTGAACTACCACACCGCCCCCATGTACAAGCAGGTCGCGAGCGCCTGGCACCGGGTCGTCCGGCTGTCGCTGCCGAACGGCTGGCTGGCCACCACCAAGCCGTCGAACGCCCCGAAGCAGCTGGCCACGCTGTACAAGATGACCACCGGTGGCCCGCGCGTGCGCCGCGCCGCCCAGGCCCGGCTGAACCAGCTGGCCCGCCGCACCGCCGCCTGAGGGCAGAGCAGACCTGGGTGTCATCGGGGGACGACGCCCAGACAAGGAACCGCCCGGTTCGCCGTACACCACGGTGAGCCGGGCGGTTTCGCATGTCCCGCAAAAAACTCGCGAAAAAGTTCGACGAGCATGTCGATCCGTGGCCTCGCCGTTCGGCACAGGGGTGAAAGCACCTCCCGCGGAGTCCGCTCCGGGCCCGCGGACCGACCGAGGAGGAACCATGGGTTACATCAAGTCCGGCCTGTTCATCTCGCTCGACGGCGTCATCGAGTCGCCCGAGACCTGGCACTTCCAGTACTTCAACGACGAGATGGGCGCCGTCGTCGGCGAGCTGATGGCCGACAACGACGCCATGCTGCTGGGGCGGCAGACGTACGACGAGTTCGCGGCCTACTGGCCCGACGCCGACGCGTCCGACCCGATCACCGGCACCATGAACGGCTCGCGCAAGTACGTCGTGTCGACCACGCTCACCGAGGCCACCTGGGAGAACTCCTCGGTGGTCAGCGGCGACGTCGCCGCCGAGCTGGCGACGCTCAAGCAGGAGAACCGTCTCGGCACGACCGGCAGCGCGACGCTCGTCCGCTGGCTGCTCGAGCAGGGCCTGGTCGACGAGCTCCACCTGCTCGTGCACCCGGTCGTCGTCGGCCACGGCAAGAAGCTGTTCGCCGACGGCGAGACGGTCCCGCTCGAGCTGGTGTCCTCGACCGCGTTCAGCACCGGCGTGCTGCACCTGGTGTACGCACCCGCAGCCGCGTGACCACCTCGACCGGCCACAATGGCCGGACCCGACTCGTGAAGGGACCAGACCCGTGCGCTACATGGTGATGCACTACCAGACCCAGGAGATGGAGGACGGCGTCAAGCCGTCGCCGGAGACCCAGGAGGCGATCGGCAGGTACATGCAGGAGTCGGCGATGTCCGGCGTGCTCCTCGCGGGCGAGGGGGTCCACCCGAGCTCGGCCGGCGCCCGGGTCGAGGTGGCCGACGGCAACGTCCGGGTCATCGACGGACCCTTCGCCGAGGCCAAGGAGCTGATCGCCGGCTTCGCCATCCTCGAGGTCGACTCCCTGGCCGAGGCCGTCGAGCACGCCCGCAAGTTCGCGCTGCTGGTCGGCGCCGAGCGGATCGACGTACGCCGGGTCATGGAGTTCGAAGACCTGGCCTGACGGCCGGACTCGACCGCCACAGCAGCCATGGACGACACCGCGCTCGACCAGACCGTGGCCACGCTGTGGCGCGTCGAGTCGCCGCGTGTCATCGCGCGGCTGGCGCGGCTTCTGGGCGACCTCGACACCGCCGAGGAGGTCGCGCAGGACACGTTCCTCGCCGCCATCGAGAAGTGGCGCGCCGACGGGGTGCCGAACAATCCGGCCGCCTGGCTCCACAAGACCGCGCACTACCTCGCCGTCGACCGGATCCGCCGCCGCGACACCCAGCGCAGCAAGTACCGGCAGGTGGCCGCGAGTACGCCGCAGACCCTGGAGCACGACCTCGACGAGATCGTCGACGGCGACCTGGCCGACGACCTGCTCGGCCTGATCTTCACGGCCTGCCACCCGATCCTGTCGCCCGACGCCCGGTCCGCGCTCACCCTCAAGCTGGTCTGCGGGCTGAGCACCGAGGACGTCGCCCGGGCCTTCCTGGCTCCTGAGGCGACGATCGCCCAGCGCATCGTCCGGGCCAAGCGCACCCTCGCTGCCGCGAACGTGCGGTTCGAGCTGCCCGGGCCCGAGGAGCGCCCGGCCCGGCTGGACGCCGTACGCGAGGTCGTCTACCTGGTGTTCAACGAGGGCTACACCGCCACCAGCGGTGAGCAGTGGGCGCGTTCCGAGCTGTGTGCCGAGGCGCTTCGGTTGGGACGGATCCTCGCCAGCCTCACTCCCAACGACACCGAGACGCTGGGGTTGCTGGCGCTGATCGAGATCCAGGCGTCGCGCCTCCACGCCCGCACCGGCGCCGACGGAGAGCCGGTGCTGCTGCTCGACCAGGACCGCTCGCGCTGGGACCGGCTGCTGATCACGCGTGGCCTCGCCAACCTCGAGCGGATCGAGGAGCTGGGCGGCACCACCGGCCCCTACGCCCTGCAGGCGGCGATCGCCGGCTGCCATGCCCGGGCGCGTACGGCGGCCGACACCGACTGGCCGCGGATCGTCGCGCTCTACGACGGACTGGGCCAGATCAGCCCCTCACCGGTGGTCGAGCTCAACCGTGGCGTGGCGGTCGCCCAGGCGTTCGGCCCGGAGGCCGGCCTCGACGTCGTACGTCCCCTGTTCGACCTGCCCAGCATGCGGGGCTACCACCTGCTCCCGGCCGTGGCCGGTGACCTGTTCTGCCGGCTCGGTGACCACGAGCAGGCCCGGGAGCAGTTCCTGCGTGCGGCCTCGATGACCCGGAACGCCCGCGAACGCGCGACGATGCAGCAGCGCGCCGCGGACTGCGCGTCGCACAACGGAAACCGCCCGGCTGACCGATCTTCTCGGTGAGCCGGGCGGTTCGTGTGTCCGCGTTGCTGGGCGGTCAGCCACTGAAGGGCCTGTAGCCGTAGCTCGACGCGACGTGGTGAGCGTCCCGGTGGGCGTGCTCCCGGGGGCCCTCGATGATGCCGTCGCGGCGCCGGGTGTGCGGGCGGACGCGGGGCGAGTGGGTGCCGGCGGGGCGGCGGGTCCGTGCGTTCATGGCCTGCTCCTGTTCTGGGTCTGGCGCCGGTGTTGGCGACTGGAACCAGTGGACCGCAGTCCACTTGCACGCGACTTGCACCTGACTTGACGTCGGTGACAGGGGTCGTGTGCCGTGTGGTCTCGACAGGCCCGACCGACGTCGGTGACAGGCACGTCGTGTGCCTGAGCCCGGCACGGGCGACGGCCTCAGGCACACGACGCACTGGTCCGCTCAAAGTGGGTTCGGATTGGTCACGAACCGCACGTTTCGGGCCAATTTCCTGCGGTTTCTGACCAATCGATGGCCCGATATCGCAGGAGCACCCAGCCAGCTACCCCGCCCTGGCGGCCGCCGCCGTGGGGGACGGCGTGGCGGCGACCGCCCACGCCGACCCGGCACTCGCCCTGGCCGGCGCGTGGGACCTCCCGGCGTAGGGCGACTGGCCTTGGCCGAGCGCGCACGCCTCGGACTCGGAAGAGCAGCGGAGTCTCGACAGGCTCGACCGACGTCGGTCGAGCCTGTCGAGACCTCTGGTCAGTGCCCGAGGACGGGCTTGTTGCTGCGGATCACGCCGAAGGGGTCGCGGCGCAGCTTGATCGACCGCAGCCGCTGCAGCGCCATCGGGTCGTAGCCGGAGGCGTCGTCCTGGGCGTGGCCCACGAAGTTCGGCATCCGGCGGCCGCTGGCGAGGTGGCCGAGCGCCGCCTCGACGGCCGCGAAGCCGTGCGGGATCGCCTCGGCGAGCTCCGGGACGGCCGGGATGCCGAGGGAGAACACGTTGAACGGCTCGACCACGGTGCGTACGGCGCCACCCAGGGCCGGCTCCTCGGCGAACGCGCCGCCGAGGCCACGGATCTGGACGATCGCCAGCGGGCAGGTGTTGCGGTCGCCGACCGCGGCGATGAGCGCGTCGATCGCCTCGTCGTCGAGCGAGGTGAGCAGCATCGACGACTCCATCACCGGCATCGGGTCGGTCGGCTCGGCCGCCACGTCCCCGACCTGGCTCGGCGTGATCTCGCCCATCATGTCCATCACGACCGGCGCGGCGTCACGCAGCGACCAGAGCAGGATCTCGGCCATCTTCGCCGAGCCGATGAAGGTCGAGGTGACGTTGACGAACGACTTGCCGCGCAGCGGCTCCGGCACCACGTCCATGTCCGGGAAGTGCATGATGTGCGCCCACAGGGTCAGCTCGCGCGGCGCGACGAGGGCGAGGTCGCGGAAGGCCTTGAGCACCTTCGGTGCGTCCTCGATCGACCACATCAGCTGGCCGCCGTACAGCTCCGGCGCGGGGAAGAGCCGCAGCTCGACGCGGACCACGATGCCGAAGTCGCCGCCGCCGCCGCGCAGTGCCCAGAACAGCTCGGGGTCGGACTCCTGGGTCACGTGCACCAGCTCGCCGTCGGGGGTGACCAGGTCGACGGAGACCACGCTGTTGGCGGTGAAGCCGTGCGCCCGGGTGAACCAGCTGACGCCGCCGCCGAGCAGCAGGCCGACGACCGACGGGTCCGGGTTGCTGCCGCACAGGGCGATCAGGCCGGTGCCGTCGAGCTCGTTCATCAGCTCGCCGAACTTGACGCCGGCGCCGACGGCGGCGGTGCGCTCCTCGACGTCGACCGCGATCACGCGGAGGGCGCGGGTGCGGAGGAGGAGGGTGTTGTCCAGGGTGGTGCGGGCGGCGTGACCGGAGGGCTGAGCGGTCACGGAGACGCCGGCCTCGATCGCCCAGCGGACGGCCGTGACCACGTCGGAGGCGTTGGCGACCTCGAGGACGGCGGCGGGCTGCTGGTCGACGTTGACCTGCCAGGCCATCCGCGCCTGCTGCCAGTCGGCGTCGGCGCGGGTGATCAGCCGGCCGTCGACGACGGCACGCAGGGCGTCCCAGTCGACGCTGCCGACGGGGCGCGGAGTGAGGATGGTGGTGGTCATGGGTCGTGCTCCTTCGGTGCTTCTCGGGATGTCGGGCTCCACCGTCCCGGTCGGCACTTAGCGCCCCCTTGGGCCTGACTTAACGGTTCGCCCGCCCGCACCCAAGCGAGCGTCAAGGAAGTCGCAGGCGACCACTGGTGCCCTTGGTCCATCGCCCCCACCGGGCGGCTCGGACCGAGACGAGAGGCACCCCGATGTTCACCCCCCAGCCCCGCCGCCGTACGACGTTGAAGGGCACGCTGGCGCGCACCGTGGCCGGCAACCTGGTCATCGCGATTGCCGGCGTCAGCTCGTGGCTGGTCTTCTCCGGGACCAGCCAGGTGACCGCCGCCGGAGAGCCGTACCCGGACCGTGGTCTGGACCGGGTGCACCAGCTGATCGAGCGGCACCACTGCTGGACCGGCGAGCAGCCGGCCGACGTCGAGGAGCCCCACCGGGCCGTGGTCACGCTGCCCGGGGGACGGCCCCGGATGATGCCCGCCGACGTTGGCTACGGCATCTGGCTGTACCGCGAACCGGGGGTGCTGCACGCTTTCTGCGCGTGATCGGCCCGCGCAGGCTTATTGTTCGCCCGTGCGTGTCAGCGTGCTGGGTGCCACCGAGGTGTGGCGCGACGACCAGCGGGTGAGCCTGGGCACTCGCAAGCGCCGGGCCCTGGTGGCGGCGCTCGCGCTGTCGGGTGGGCGACCCGTCTCGGTCGACGCCCTCGTGGACCTGCTCTGGGCCGGCTCGCCGCCCGACGGCGTCTCCGGAACCCTCCAGGTGTACGTGTCCGGCCTGCGTCGCGCGCTCGAGCCCGACCGGGCCCCCCGCGCACCGGCCACGGTCCTGGTGACCGTCGCCCCCGGCTACGCCCTGCACGTGCCCGACCTCGCCCTCGACGCCGCCAGCTTCGACCGCACGGTCAGCGACGTGCACCGCAGGCTCGGCAAGCCCAGCTCGCTGTGGGAGCCACCCGCGCTGTCCCGCGACGAGCTGGCCGCCACCGTGCACGAGCTCGACGAGGCGCTCGCCCTCTGGCGCGGGGTCCCGTACGTCGAGCTCGAGGACGCCGATGCCGCCGTCGCGGAGCGGGTCCGGCTCGAGGAGCTGCGCAGCGTGGCCCTCGAGGACCGGGCGGTGGCCGCGCTGGCCCTCGGCGACCACGGGACCGTCGCGGCCGAGCTCGAGTCGCTCACCTCGGCGTACCCGCTCCGCGAGCGCCTGTGGGGCCTGCGCGCCGTGGCGCTGGCCCGGGCCGGCCGCCAGGCCGACGCGCTGGACGCCCTGCGCCAGGTGCGCGACGTACTCGATGTCGAGCTCGGGCTGGAGCCCGGCGTCGAGCTGCGCGAGCTGCAGACCGCCGTCCTCCGGCAGGACCCGGCCATCGCCTGGGCCAGCCCGGGTGACACGACCACGGTCGCTCCGCCCCAGCCCCCGACTGCGCCCGTTCCTCCGGCACCGCGCGAGATGCCCGAGCGGTTCGTGCCCACGCTTCCGTCGTGGCCGCTGGTCGGCCGTCACGACCAGCTGATCGCCCTCGAGGCCGCGCTCGACCTGGCCGACCAGGGCAGCCCCGCCTTCGGGGCGATCACGGGCGAGCCGGGCATCGGCAAGTCGCGCCTGTGCGGCGAGCTCGGCGTGCTGGCCGTGAACCGCGGCGCCCGCCTGCTCGTGGGCCGCTGCTCCCAGGACGACGGCGCCCCGCCGCTGTGGCCGTGGCAGCAGGTCCTGCGCGGGCTCGGCGCCGACCTCGACGTCGGCGACAGCGAGGACGAGGGCGCCGAGTTCCGCACCTGGGAGGCCATCGTGGGCTCGGTCGCCGCAGCGGCGGCCGACGAGACCCTGGTCGTCGTGCTCGACGACCTGCACTGGGCCGACACCCCCACGCTCCGCGTGCTGCGCCTGCTGATCGAGACCGTGGAGGCCGGCCGGCTGCTGGTGCTGTCGACGTGGCGCACCCATCCCGAACCCACCGGCGCGCTGGCCGATGCCGCCGAGTCGCTCGCCCGTCGCCATGCGGTCCGGCTCGAGCTCACCGGACTGACCGCCGCCGATGCGGCCACCGTGGTGGAGGCGGTCGCCGAGGTCGCTCCGAGCGACGAGCAGGCCGGCCTGCTGACCTCCCGCACCGACGGCAACCCGTTCTTCCTGGTCGAGTACGCCCGTCTGGCCCACGACGGCGGGGACCTGTCCGGGCTGATGACCGAGGCCGATCCGCCGACAGCCGTCGCCGACGTGCTGGCCCGCCGTCTCGAGCGACTGCCCGAGGAGAGCCGGTCGGTACTGCGGTGGGCGGGCGTGATCGGGCGGTTCTTCGACCTGCCCACGCTGGCGTCCGTCGCGGGTGTGAGCGAGGACGACGTGCTCGACAGCATCGACCCGGCGCTGGAGGCCGGATTGGTGCGCGAGGAGGGCATCGGCAGCTACCTGTTCGGCCACGCGCTCGTGCGGGACGCGATCTACGGGTCGTTCAGCGCCACCCGCCGGGCCCGGGCCCATGCCCGGGTCGCGGAGGTGCTCGAGGGACAGCGCGACCGCGAGAGCGAGACCGCCCGGCACTGGCTGGCGGCCGGCCCCGCGCACGCTGCGCACGCCTGGCGCGCGGCGCGGAACGCCGCCGGGGTCGCCCGGAGGGTGCACGCCCACGACACCGCCGCGGAGCTGCTCGCCGCCGCCCGCGAGTCGATCGGCCACGACGCCGACGCCACGCCACAGGACAGGTACGACCTGCTGATGGACCTGGCCGACGCCCACCGCTGGCGAGGCGCGTGGTCAGACCTCCTGGAGACGGTGGAGCAGGCGATCGAGACCGCCGACGAGATGGACGACGTACGCCTGCTGGCGCGTGCGTCCTCGGCGATGACGATCGGCGCCCTGTGGCAGTCGGCCGGCCACGGCGAGACGCACGACACGGTCGTGGCGGCACTGCGCCGGGCCCTCGACGGGCTCCCCGCCGCCGACGACCCGCTCCGCTGCCGGGCGATGCTCGGGCTCGCCAACGAGCTCTACTACAGCGCCAGCTTCGAGGAGCGCCGCGCCCTGATCGAGCAGGCCCTGGCCATGGCCCGGCGGCTCGGGGACGACCAGCTCGTGCTCGACGCGTGCGAGGTCGGGTTCGTGTCGCTGTGGCGGCCCGACACCGCCGAGCTGCGGCTGGAGCTGGCGAGAGAGGCGATGGAGATCGCCTCCCGGATCGGGAACGAACGCGCGTTCGTCGTGGCCTCGACGCTGACCGCCGTGGCGCACGGCGAGTGCGGAAACGTGGCGCAGATGTGGGCGACCGCCGCCGAGGCCCGCGCCCAGGCCGAGCGGCTGCACCTGCCCTACGGCCTCGTGGTCCTCGACACGCTCGAGCTGCCCTGGCAGGTGATGGCCGGCCGCTTCGACGACGGCGAGGAGACGCTCGACCGGGTGGCTCGCATCGCCGGTCAGATGTCGCTGCCGCAGACCGAGGACGCGGTCGCCGGTGCGCTGATCACGCTGCGGCTCTGGCAGGGTCGCGGCGACGAGATCGCGCCGGCGCTGCTGGAGTTCGAGGGCGGCCCGATCCCGATCACCTCGACCGTGCTGGTGTTCCTGCTGCGGTCCGGCGACGTCGAAGGCGCCAGGGCGCACGCGGCCGAGCACCCGGTGGTCCTCGACGAGGTCGACTGGTTCTCGATGATGAACTGGGCCTGCGCGGCCGAGGCGTCCCTCGGACTGCACGACAGCGAGCTCGCTGCCGCGGCGTACGAGAAGCTCGCGCCGTACGGCGGCCGGGTGGCGTCGGCGGGCTCCGGCAACGCGATGGGCCCGGCCGACGCGTTCCTGGCCCACGCCGCCGCGGCGGTCGGCGACACGACCCTGGCCGCCAGGCACGCCGACGACGCGCTGCGGCTGATGGAGGAATGGCAGATCCCGCTGGCCGCGCAGTGGCTGCGCGACCAGCGGGAGCGTTACGGCTTCTAGCGGGCGCATCAGTCGACGTACCGGAACGCGATCGCCTCGCGCTTGTCGAACCTCGGCTTCGACAGCCGCCACATCACCTTGTGTGCGGTGCCGGTCGTGGCGAACAGCTCGCGCCGGATCGGCCCCGGGACCTCGTGCAGCACCCACGGCACGAGCGCGAAGACGTCGCCCAGCCGCACGCCCTTCGCGAAGTGCTCCTTCTCCAGCGCCTCCCAGTCGGCCTGGGTCAGCAGCTCCTGGATCAGGGCGATGGCCTCGGTCTCCTCGTGCCGGAGGTGGTCGCCGAGCCGCTCGCGGGCCGCGCACAGCCGCACCGTGAGCGCGTGCCGCGCGTCCTCGTCGGCGTGGCCCGAGAGCCGGTCGAACCCGGCACCGCACGCCTCGAGGATCGGGTCGATCTCGGCGTGCTCGGCCTCCATCGCCTCGAGCACCTCCCGGCCCTCGTCGTCGGTCCGCTCCACCAGGAGCGGCCAGAGGCCGGTGTCCTCGCCCGTGTGGTGGTGGTGCAACGCGAACGAGAAGAGGTCCCAGCGCTCGGAGAGCGCCTTCCACGACTCCCGGTCGCTCACCGGAGTGGCACCCGCCGCCGCCGCGAAGGCGGCGAGGTCGCGCCGGAAGGCGTGGTGCATCAGGTACATCATCGACATGTCCACCGGGCCCGGGTGGGCCGCGGTCTGACCCGGCAGCCGGATCTGCTCCGGCCAGAGGGCGTTGCGTCGTCGTCATCTCTGCTCCTCCTCTCAGCGGGCGCCGACGGGCTGGCGCTCGTCGGTGGTGGTCGGGTCGGGGCTGAGCTCGCCGAGCTCCTCGTCGGTGATCTCGGCGCGGACGCCGGGAAGCACGCGGTCGAGCCAGGCGGGGAGCCACCAGTTCCAGCGGCCGAGGAGCGACATCGTCGCCGGCACCAGGACCATCCGGACCACGGTGGCGTCGAGCAGGATCGCGACGGCCATGCCGACGCCGAGCATCTTCACGACCACGTCCACCTCGGTGGCGAAGCCGAGGAAGACGGCGACCATGATCGCTGCGGCGCTGGAGATGACCTTGCCGGTGGACGCGAGGCCGGTGACCACGCTGCGGTGCGGGTCGCCGGTGTTCTCGTAGTCCTCGCGGATGCGGGACAGGAGGAACACCTCGTAGTCCATGGACAGGCCGAACAGGATGGTGAACATCAGCATCGGCACCCAGCTCGAGACCGGTACGGCGTGGTCCAGGCCGAGCAGCTCGGTGCCCCAGCCCCACTGGAAGACCGCCACCATCACGCCGTACGCCGCCGCGATGCTGAGCAGGTTCATCACTGCCGCCTTGATCGGGATCACGATCGAGCGGAAGACCATCGCCAGGAGCAGGATGGAGACGCCGACGACGAATCCGATCACCAGCCACAGCCGGCTCGCGAGCAGCTCCACGATGTCGGCGAAGAACGGCGTGTTGCCGGTGACCTCGACCCCACCCGGCACCTGCGCGCGCAGGGACTCGACCAGGTCGCCGCTGCGGGCGTCGGTCGGGCCGAAGGACGGGACCGCGTTGAACGTCGCGATCGCGCCGTCGGGCGAGGTCACGGGCTCGGTCACGCCCACGATGTCGTCGCGTGCGTCGATGTCCTGGATCAGGCCGGTGGTCTCGGCGTCGCTGACCTGGTCACGGTCGACGACGAACATGAACGGGCCGTTGAAGCCGGCGCCGTACTCCTCGGTCACGAGGTCGTAGGCCTTGCGGGTCGTCAGGTCAGACGACTGCGTCGAGGGGTCCTGCGGCCAGGTGCGCATGTCGAGCACGGGGAGCGCCAGCAGGATCATCACCAGCGCGGCGCCGATCGCCCACGGGAGCGGGGTACGCCCGACCTTGGCCGCCCAGCGGGCGGTCAGCGGCTCGCGGGCCGTGGCCGGGTCCTGCTGCCGGACACCGAAGGTGAAGCCACGCCGCACCTTGCGGGGGAGCAGCTTGCGGCCGGCGAGACGGGCCAGGGCCGGCACGAGCGTCAGCGACGCGGCCATCACGGCGACGACGGCGAGCGCGGTGGCGAAGCCGAACGATGCGTAGACCTGGAGGCCGGACAGGCGCAGGCCCATCAGGGACACGAGCACGGTGCTGGCGGCGAAGACCACCGAGCGGCCCGCCGTGGCGACGGCGCGCCCGGCGGCGTCGGCCACCAGGTGTCCGGCCCGGGCGAACTCGACGTAGCGGGTGACGATCAGCAGGGCGTAGTCGATGCCGACGCCGAGGCCGACCATGGTGGCCACCATCGGGGCGGCGGTGCTGACGTCCATGGTGGCGGCGAGCAGCAGGATGGCGCCGCTGCTCACGCCGAGGCCGGTGAGGGCCACGGCGACCGGCAGGCCGGCGCCGACGACGGAGCCGAAGGCGAGGACCAGGATCAGCAGGGCGGCGACGATGCCGATCAGCTCGCCGTACCCCTCCATCGGGGCGGCGGCGCTGCTGGGGACCTCTCCGCCCAGCTCGACCTGGAGGCCGGCGTCGCGGGTGGGCTCGACGGCGTCCTCGAGCGGCTCGAGGTTGCTCATCAGGTCGGGGTCGGTGACGGGTACGTCGTACTGGACGTCGATCAGGGCGGTGTTGCCGGCCTCGGAGAAGCGGGGCTCGGAGACGGTGGCGACGTGGGCCATGTCTGCGAGGCGGTCGCTCAGGGCGGTGAGGTCGCCCTGGGCCAGCTGGGTGCCGGACTCGTCGTGGACGACGACCTGGGCGGAGCTGAAGCCGGACTCCGGGAGGTGCTCACGGAGCTGGTCGATGCCGACCTGGGCGCGGGCGTCGGGGACGTTGTAGTCGTCCTGCGGCTCGCCGCCGAACGCGGAGGAGAGCGCGACGACCGAGGCGGCGATGATCACCCAGGCGGCGATGGTCCGCCACGGGTGGGCGGCGGAGCCGTGGCCGAGGCGGTACAGGAAGCGGGACATGGTGGTTCCTTCGATGACGTCGGTGGTGGTGACGACGTAAGAGTCGGCCGCACCACTTGCACCGCTCTTGGGGCTGACTTACCGGTCCCGGAAGACCAGCGGACGGGAGCCGGGACGGCGGAGTTAGGGTCGTGTGGTGTCCGCCGCCGTCGAGCAGCTCGCCCCCACCGCCGTGGAGGGCGAGGAGATCGCCTTCCGGCTGGCGGACCCCGAGCACGCGCTGCCCGGCGCGCGGGTGTGGTGCGACCTCGACCTGGGCGCCGTGCTCGACCTGGCCGAGGTGCCCGGCGGCTGGGAGCTGCGGCTGCCGCTGCCGGACCTCGACTGCCTGGAGTACCTCTTCGAGATCCCGGCGGACGGTGCGGCCGACCTGCGTCCGGACCCCGGCAACCCGCTCACGGTCGACGGAGCGTTCGGTGAGCACTCGTGGCTCCCGATGCCCGGCTACGCGGCCCCGGCGTGGGTCGACCTGCCCTCGGTGGAGGCGGTACGCCGTCCGGTCACCGTCGCCGGCACCCCGCTGGGAGCGCTCGAGGCGGAGGTCTGGGCGCCGGCCGACGCCGCCCCCGAGGAGCCGCTGCCGCTGCTGCTCGCCCACGACGGCCCCGAGATGGACAAGTTCGCCGGACTCACCCACTACGTCGGCGCGCTGATCGGGGACGGCCGGCTGCCGCGGATGCGGGTGGCGCTCCTCGTCCCCGGCAAGCGGAACCCCACCTACTCGGCCAACCCGGCGTACGCCGCCGCACTCACCGACCACGTCCTGCCGCGCCTGCGCGAGCTGTTCGCGACCTCCCGGCTCCCGGTGCTGAGCGGGCAGAGCCTGGGCGGGCTGGCGGCACTGCACGCGGCCTGGACGTCGCCGGGCGTGTTCGGCGGGCTCCTGATGCAGTCCGGCTCGTTCTTCACCCCTGACCTGGACCCGCAGGAGTCGGGCTACGAGCACTTCAAGGAGGTCACCGGCTTCGTCCGGTCGGTCCTGGCCGCGTCGTCCGCCGCCCCGGGCGCGCCGCGGATGACCCTCACCTGTGGCACCGCCGAGGAGAACCTCGCCAACAACCGCCTGATGGCCGACCACCTGACCGCCACCGGCGTCGACGTCTCGTGGGGTGAGGTCCGCCAGGGCCACACCTGGACCTGCTGGCGCGACCTGCTCGACCCGCACCTGACCGACCTGCTGACCCGAGCTTGGGGGACCTGACCGCGATGGACCGCTTCCAGATCGAGCTGCCGGCGCCCGGCTTCGACCGGCCCGGCACCGTCGTCCGCTACGGCCACTACGGCCGTCCGGTGCTGGTCTTCCCCAGCGAGCAGGGCCGGGCCTGGGACTACGAGAACAACGGCATGGTGGGCGCGGTCGCCGACCTGATCGAGGGCGGCCGGGTCAAGCTCTACTGCGTGGACTCCTACGACGCCCACACCTGGTCCAACAGCTCGATCCCGCTCGAGGCCAGGGCGCAGCGGCACGGCGCGTACGAGTCGTGGATCACCGACCAGGTCGCCGGCTTCATCGGCGAGGACTCGCCCGGGGTCGGCGAGGTGATCCTCACCGGGTGCAGCCTCGGCGCCTACCACGCGCTCAACTTCACCCTGACCCGCGCGGACCTGTTCCCCGTCGCGATCTGCCAGAGCGGCAACTACGACCCGTCGGTGTGGCACGCGTGGGGCGACCGCGGGGACGCGGCGTACTTCACGAACCCGAGCAGCTACGTCCCGAACCTGCACGGCGACCACCTCGAGTGGCTGCGCAGCCGGGTGCACCTCGTGCTCACCGTGGGCGAGGGTCCCTGGGAGACCGAGCCGACCGGGTCGCTGCCCTCGGCCCGGCACATGGGCGGCCTGCTCGCCGACAAGGGGATCTCCCACGACCTCGACGTCTGGGGCCACGACTCGGCCCACGACTGGCCGTGGTGGCAGAAACAGCTCGCCCACCACCTGCCCAGGTTCTGCTAGGCGGCGCGGCGTGGGTGGAAAGACCCACGCCAACGCTCCTGCGTTACGTGCTTCGGCCGATGCGCTGGCGCCGGCATCGTTCCTAGGCTCCTTCGCGACGGAGGGAGAACTCATGGACAGCACCGGTGACCCGGTCCGGACCGAGACGGTGATCGTCGGTGCAGGTCAGGCCGGGCTTGCCGTGGGCTGCGAGCTGGCACGGCGTGGGCGGTCGTCCGTCATCCTCGACGCGCACGAGCGGATCGGAGACTCGTGGCGCACGCGGTGGGACTCACTGCGGCTGTTCACACCAGCCCGGTACGACGGTCTGCCCGGCTGGCGCTTCCCGGCTTCGGGGTGGACCTATCCCACGAAGGACGAGGTGGCCGACTACCTGGAGGCGTACGCGGCGAGGTTCGACCTGGACGTTCGCACGGGGGTGCGGGTCCAGCAGGTGTCCCGCGACGACGACCGCTTCGTGGTTTCGGCGCCGGATCGACGATACGTGGCGGACCAGGTAGTGGTGGCGACCGGTGGCTATCAGGCACCGAGGATCCCTCCGTTCGCGTCCGCCCTGACCCAGGGCACCGACCAGCTGCACTCCAGCGACTACCGGAACCCTTCGCAGCTGCGGCCCGGTCCTGTGCTGGTGGTCGGAGCGGGCAACTCCGGCGCCGAGATCGCGGTCGAGGTCTCATCCGGCCACCGCACCTGGTTGTCGGGGCGGGACACCGGACAGGAGCCGGTCCGTCCCGGGAGCTGGTCGGATCGCCTGGCGACACCGCCGTTCTGGTTCGTGCTCTCACACGTGCTGACGGTCGGAAACCCGCTGGGTCGCAAGGTCGGCCGGGACCTCTCCCGCCGCGGGCTCCCGTTGGCGAGGGTCAGGAGGGCCGACCTCGCCGCTGCCGGCGTCGAGCGCGTGCCGCGGGTGACCAGCGTGGAGAGCGGCCTCCCGGTTCTCGATGGCGGCCGGGTGCTCGATCCCGCCACTGTCATCTGGTGCACCGGATACACCGCGGACTACGCCTGGATCCGACCTCCCCGTTCTGGACGCCGAGGGCCAACCGAGGCATGAGCGTGGCCTTGTCGAGTCGGCGCCCGGGCTGTACTTCATGGGCCTGTTCTTCCAGCACGCGGGGACGTCGTCCCTGGTGGGAGGTGCTGGCCGCGACGCTGCCCACGTCGCCGCGCACATCGTCGGGCGTCGGCGAACCGAACGCGCTGGGGGGCAGCGGGGAGGTCGTCGAGTTCACTAGGGTCGGCCCATGGGCGTCCCCGGTAACCCCCCGCCCGCCGAGCTGGCGGCCACCGAGCTGTTCGCGGTCGACGCCTACCGCACCGAGTTCGACGCGACCGTCGAGGAGGTGGACCGCGAAGGCAGCCGGATCCGCCTGTCCCGCACCGCCTTCTACCCCGTCGGCGGCGGCCAGCCGTGGGACCTCGGCACCATCTCGACCCCGGCCGGCACCCTGGCCGTCACCGCCGTCAAGCGTGACCGCGGCCCGGTCTGGCACACCGTCGAAGGTGAGCTGCCCGACGTCGGCCAGGAGGTCCACGGGGAGATCGACTGGGACCGGCGGCACCGCCTGATGCGCACCCACACCGCGCTGCACGTCCTGTGCGGCGTGATCTGGGCCGACTACTCGATCCCGGTGACGGGCGGCAACATGGAGCCGATGAAGGGCCGGCTCGACTTCCCGTTTCCCGCCATGTCGGCCGACCTCGGCGCCGCGGTCGAGCGGCGGATCAACGAGGAGATCGAGAAGGCGCACGAGATCGTCGTCGACTTCCTGCCCCGGTCGGTCGCCGATGCCGACCCGGCGATGATCCGCACCGCCGCCAACCTGATCCCGCAGGAGATCGACCCGCTCCGGGTGATCGACATCGTCGGGCTGGACCGCCAGGCCGACGGCGGCACCCACGTGCTGTCGACCGCCGAGGTGGGCGGCGTACGTGTCGTGGGTACCGAGAGCAAGGGCAAGGACAACAAGCGGATTCGCATCGAAGTCGTCGACCCGGAAGGGGAGAGCACGCATGAGTGACCACCTGATCGGACTGCTGCTCGGAGCCGAGGAGGACTGGCCACGCGCGTTCGAGTCGATCCTGCGTCGGGTCGGCACGATCCACCACGACGGCGACGACCACACGGTGAGCAGCGAGCGGCTCACCATCGAGCCGTTCCACCTCGACGACCCGGTCCGCACCGAGCTGGTGATCGACCGGCTGGCGTACTGGTACTACCACCCGCGCGAGTGGCTGAAGAAGGCGTCGCTGGTCAACGGGACCTATCTGCTCAACAGCCCGTTCACGTTCCAGTCGATGGAGAAGCACAGCGCCTACTGCGCGATGATCCGGCTCGGGCTCAAGGTCCCGCCGACCACGCTGGTGCCCTACAAGAACCCCGTCGACAACGTGCGCTGGGCCTACACGGCGGAGAAGTACAACCAGTCGTTCGACCTCGACCACCTCGCCGAGGAGCTCGGCTACCCGCTGTACATGAAGCCGTTCGACGGCGGCGGCTGGCGCGGCGTCTCCCGGGTCAACGACCGCGGCGACCTGCACCGCGCGTACGACGAGTCCGGCGAGATGCTGATGCACCTCCAGGCCACGGTCGACTACGAGCACTTCGCCCGCGCGCTGTCCATCGGCCCGGAGACGATGGTGATGGACTTCCGGCCCGACCAGCCGATGCACAACAGGTACGCCGTCACGCACGGCTTCCTGTCCGAGTCGTCCGGCCACCAGGCGGCGGCGATCAGCCGGATCGTGAACGCCTTCTTCCACTGGGAGTTCAACTCCTGCGAGATGCTCGTGGCCGGCGACGAGGTCTACCCGATCGACTACGCCAACGCCTGCCCCGACGTGGCCGTCACCTCGCTGCACTACTACTTCCCGTGGGCGATCAAGGCGCTGGTGCGCTGGTCGGTCTACAGCGTGGTGACCGGACGCCGGGCCAACGTCGACCTGCAGACGCAGAAGTACTTCGACATCGCCGACGACCCGGCGCTCGACTACGACGCGAAGATCGAGGCCTACCTCGCCCTCGCGGACGGGCACTTCGACGCCGAGCGCTACTGGGACTGGTGCTCGTCCAACCTGCCGCACCTCGACGAGCAGGTGCTGGAGTGGGTCACGTCCGACGAGTTCGACCGGCTGCTGCGCGACACCGTCCAGGCGACGTACCCGCCCCACGAGCACGAGGAGTTCCTCGCCCACTTCCGTGGCCTGCTCGGCCTGTGGGTCAAGGACAACTCCTAGCCACCACCTAGGCTTCGGCGCATGTATCGCGCGGCCGCCATCGCAGCCGCGCTCCTGCTCTTCCTGCTCGTCGGCCCGTGGGTGCTTCTGCTCGCGGTGGCCGCGCTGTTCGTCCCGCGCGTCCGGCGGTGGCTGCGGCCGGAGCACCCGTGGCGGGTCGCCGGCATCACGGCGGGTGCGCTCGCCCTGCTCGCGGGCCTGGTCGTGGTGATCCCCGACGGCTGGCTGCCGATCCCGCCGGGGCCCGGGCTGCTCGTGACACCCGACTACGTCGGGCGGGCGGCACTGACCCGGCCGGTGACCGGGGTCGAGGTGCCGCAGCACCCACATCTGGCGCGCAACGGCACGAGCTCGATGCACAACGACGCCTGGGCCACCGACTCCTACGACGGTGCCGGCCCGACCGGCGACCGGCCCGACGTCGACTCGGCATGGTTCGGGGTCGAGGAGTGCGCCACCCTCGCGTTCGACTCCCACGACCGGATCGTCGCGCTCTGCGGCGACCTCGAGGGTCCGACGCTGCGGATCCTCGACGCCGAGACCATGCGGCCGATCGAGACCAAGGACCTGCCCGACCGCCCCGACGTCGAGGGCAAGCGGGCGTGGGAGAACCTCTGCGGTGGCGCGTACTTCTACCTCGACGAGCACGACCGCGCCGTCCTCGCCACCACCGACCGCCGGATCCTGGCGATCGCCACGTCCGACGCCGACGGCGAGCCCGACCTCACGGTGGACGCGACGTACGACGTCAGCGACGTGGTGCCCGAGGACGACTGCCTGATCGCACTGATGCCCGACTGGGACGGGAACATCTGGTTCGAGACCTCCGACGGGCGGGTCGGGACGGTCGACCCGGAATCGGGCGATGCGCAGGTGCTCGACCTGGACGAGGAGATCGCCAACTCGTTCGCGGTCGACGAGCAGGGCGTGTACGTCGTCACGGTCGAGGCGCTGTACCGGCTCTCGCTCGACGGGACCGGCAAGCCGCGGGCCGACTGGCGCACCGAGTACGACCGCGGCACCACCCAGAAGCCCGGCCAGCTCAGCCGCGGCAGCGGCACCACGCCGACGCTGCTGCCCGACGGGCTGGTCGCGATCACCGACAACGCCGACCAGCGGATGAACGTGCTGTTCCTGCGCCGCGACAGCGGCCAGGAGGTCTGCGCGGCGCCGGTGTTCGCCGACGACGGCAGCGCGACCGACAACTCACTCGTCGCCGTCGGACCCGCGGGCGTCGTGGCGGAGAACAACTACGGCTACTCCAGCCCGCTCAGCACCGCGCTCGGTCGCGCCACCGCTCCCGGCCTGGCCCGCGTCGACGTCGTCGAGGGCGAGTGCCAGGTGACCTGGACCAACTCCGACGTGGTGGCGCCGACCTCGGTCGCGAAGGCGTCGCTCGAGACCGGACTCGTGTACGCCTACACGAAGCGCCCCACCTGGTGGGGTGTCAGCGCGTGGTACCTCACGGCGCTCGACATCCGCACCGGCCGGCACGTCTTCAGCGTCCGCACCGGCACCGGAACGCTGATGAACAACCACTACGCCGCCATCACCCTCGGCCCCGACGGGTCGGCGTACATCGCGACCCTGGGCGGGATGGTGCGGGTCAAGGACCGGGAGTGAGCGTGTCCCCGACCGACACGGTGCCGGGCTCGACCACGTCGGCGTAGACGCCGAAGTTCGAGCCGAGGCCGAACACCGAGTCCTGCTGGCCGCGGTAGCTCCGGATCACGCGGAGGGTCTGGAGGTCCACGGCTCCCGAATCGGGATCGCGGGTGGTGGCCGCGCAGCGCTGGACCGGGCCGCCGCCGCGCAGCACCGCGCCGCCCACCTCCAGCAGCCGCCCGTCCCAGGAGTCCTCGAGGTGCGGCTCGCTGCTGGAGAACTCGATCAGCATCCGGAAGCGGCGCGAGTCGACATCGGGGACGCCGGCATGGCGGGCCAGCTCCGCCACCGACCCGGTGCCGAGCAGGGTCACCGGTCGTACGTCGTACGCCGAGTCCCGGGCCTGCAGCAGGGTGACGCGCCGGCCGATGAGGTCGGAGAAGAAGCTGCTCCACGTCGGGTCCGCGACCACGTCGGACTGGAGCGTGCGGAGCCCCCACATGTCGATGTCGAGCGCCCGCGCCGGCTCGACGACCCGGTCGAGGAGCACGTCATCCCCGCGCCTGACCCGGAGCCGGCGACTGTCTGCGTCGTACGTCGCGCTGAGTCCGTACAGGCCGGGGTTGCGCGTGCAGCTCTGGATCTTGCCGCGGTCGTCGAGCAGGTAGAACGCCCGGTCGCCGACGGCGCCCTCGGCGGTCAGCTCGATCGAGTCGGGATGGTCGAGCAGCAGCCCCTTGACGGGGGTGGTCGACAGGCGAGTGATGGTGAGGTCGCCCGGCATGCGGCCAGCCTCCCACTCCCGGACCGATCACGCCCGGGAAAGGGAGGTGCACACACACGCCTTGTTGCCGTCCTGGTCGGCGATGACCGTGTACGACGGCGCCTCGCTGTCGTCCACGATCGTCCCGCCCGCGGCGACCGCGGCCGCGATCCGCTCGTCGGCGACCTCGGGCGCCACCCAGACGTCGAGGTGGAACCGCTGACGCGGCGTCTCGTGCTCGTCGGTGTCCTGGAACCAGAGGATCGGCACCCGACCGGTCGCGTCGCGGACGTCGTCGCCGATGGTGCCGCGGCCGTGCGCATCGAGGCTGCCCGTCAGCAGAGCCGCCCACATCGGCGCGATCCTGGCTGCGTCGACGGTGTCGAGCGCCAGCTCGATCGTGGTGATCGCGGCCGGGTCGGCGCGGACCGCCTGCTCGGCGGCGATCTCGCTGATCCTCCCGGCCAGGGCGATGTCGCGCTCGGTCACCCACTCCACCGTGTGCTCGGTGCCCTCGCCGTCGCGGTAGATCGCGTCGGTGCTGATCAGCTTGAGGTCGACGTAGCCGCCGCCGAGGGTCGCCCGGGGATGGTGCCCCGCGGCGGCGCCCGCCTCGGCGATGGCGCTGGCGAAGCGGGCGTCACCGGAGAAGTCGCCGGTGAGGAAGCGCGCGTGCAGTCCCTGACCGAGCTTGCGCCAGTCGGTCAGGCCGGCCTGGGCGATCTGGTCGTCGTTGAGCATGTCCATGGCGCGACCGTAGCGACAGATTCCGGACGCAAGGGTTCCGGAATGTGCCATGGCGTCCGCGCTTACGTCGGCCCGCCACGGTGAGGGCGGCCTCGTACTCGCCGTCGGTGATCCCGACGACCCCCTGCCCGAAGTCGGCCCTGGTCTTGTCGGACGGACCGATCTGCGCGAGCACGGCCGCCATCGGGACGGGCGGGTCCCACTCCTCGACGTGGGTCAGGAGCACACCACCAGGAGCCTCGACCGGGTACCCGTGTGCCTCCGACGGGGTCCAGTCATGGACCGGAGACGCGACCTCGGCCCGCCCGATGAACACCCGGTCGGGGGCGCCCAGGTAGATGAGGACGACGTCGCCGGGCGCCAGTGCGTCGCGGTGCGGCTCGTCGGCGCCGACGCCCCACATGCCCACGGCCAGGTACGCGGCGGCGAGCTCGTGCGACGACGTCCCGGACGCCTCGTCCCCCTGCACGAGGTTGAACAGGAAGTGCGCCATTTCCCGAGCGTAGCGACGTGGCTCGGCACGCAAGAGGGCGCCGGCGGCCCCCGGCCGCCGGCGCCCTCGGTCGGAACGCTGGGCTCGGTCAGCAGTCCTTGCCGTCGTCGGTCGAGGCGAGGACGTCGCCCTCGGCGAACGCCTCGTCACCCGCGACCTCGTTGAGCGCGTCGGCGCCCTCGGCGGTCAGGGCGAGGTCGTACTCGTCGCCCTCCTCGTCGCCGTGTCGCCCTCGTCGCTGTGCTCGCCCTCGTCGTCACCCTTGTCCTGGTACGACGCGTACGACGCGTGCTCGCCGGAGGACTCCTCGGAGGACTCGTCGCCCTCGGCCTCCTCCTCGGCCGGCACGACCTGCAGCAGGTCGGTGCGCTCGCCCGCGACCTCGAAGCTCACGAGCCCGTCGGAGGTGTCGATCGCCGGCTCCTGCCAGGTCGTGGTGCCCGGCCTCGGAGGCGTACTCGACAGCGCCGAGGAACTCGACCTCGCTGTCGTACTTCTTCTCGCTCTCCTCGTCCTTCGGGAACGAGAGGAGGGTGGTCCCGTCCTCCTGCTCCTCGGCCGTCGCGGGCTCGACGGCGCCGGTCGTCACGCCGGCCTCCTCGAGCGTGGCCGCGGCTTCCTCGCTGGTGGCGATCTCGGCCGACTGCGTGTCGCTGTGCTCGCCGCCGTACTGGCCGTGCTCGTCACCGGTGGCCTGGGCGGGCCCGGCGCCGATCGTGCCGGCGACGGCGAGAGCGGCCAGGGGAGCGAGCAGGGTCGTGGTGGTCTTGCGCATGAACTGTCTACCTCCAAGAGGTTCGCGTGGTTCGTGCTCCTTTACCTTCGCCACCGTGCCGAGCCCGGGGGCTCAGTTCAAACTCAGCGCGGACCATTTCACGCAGTAGGACGGCGTGTCGCAGATCCGCCGCCTCACCCCCGGAGACCGGACGGTAGGGCTCGCAACCCGCACGTTCAGTCGTGGGCGCCGGGCACGTCCTGGTCCCAGTCGATGACCGACCCGGTGACGACGCCGCTGCGGTCCGACAGGAGCAGCACGACGAGGGCGGCCGCGTCGTCGGGCTGGCCGAGCTTGCCCATGGGCAGGTCGGCCGCGGCGCGCTCGAGCCACCCGTCCTCGGCACCATGGAACTCCCGCTGGACGGCGTCCTCGCCCTCGGTCTCGGTCCAGCCGATGTTGACCCCGTTCACCCGGATCCGGTCCCAGCGGTGCGCGTGCGCGGCGTTCCTGGTCAGGCCGACCAGGCCGGCCTTGGTGGCGACGTACGGCGCGAGGTAGGGCTGTCCGCCGTGCGCGGACATGGTGATCACGTTGACGATCGTGCCGGGTGCCTGCCGCTTCCGCATGTCCTGCACGGCCGCCTGCATCAGGAAGAACGGTGCCCGCAGGTTGACGGCGACGTGCTGCTCGAACAGCTCGGGTGTGGTGTCCACCAGCGTCCCGCGGCTGGTCGTCCCGGCGGCGTTGACCAGGCAGTCGATCCGGCCGAACCGCTGCACGACCGCCTCGACACTGGCCAGCGCCTGCGCGACGTCGGCGACGTCCGCGGCGACGTACGCCGCGGGGCGGCCGCCGCGTTCCTCGAGCTCGGCGGCGAAGGCCTGCCCGACCGCTTCCCGGCGGCCGGAGACCGCCACCGTCGCGCCCTCGTCGACGGCGGCCCGGGCGATGGCCGCGCCGACGCCCTGGGTGCCGCCGCTGACCAGGACGACCTTGTCGGCCAGCAGGCTCATCGGGAGGTGTCGCGGCGAGCGGCGTACCCGTCGAGCCGGCTCGCCAGCTCGTCTGCCGGGGCGCGCCGCTCGATCAGCTCGGTGACGATCTCGGCCATGGACGGCGGGGTGAGGCCGTCGACCGGCTGGTCGAGGTCGAGGTTGGTCGGGAACGGGTAGCCCTCGGCAGACGCCGCGATCGCGTGGTGGGGCACGCCCTGCGCGGCGCGGTCGAGGAGCGCGGGGTAGACCGCGCGCACGACGCGGTCGCGGTCGACCGTCTCCATCGCGCGGCCGAACGCCGACGAGACCTGCAGCAGGTTGGCCACGCGCTGGATGTCCGCGGAGACGTTGGTGCCGGCGCCGTGGAACAGCGCGGGGTTGAAGAACGCGGCGTCGCCCTTGGCGAGCGGCAGCTGCACGTAGTGCTGCTGGAAGTACTCGCGGAACTCCGGCCGCCGCCAGGCGAGGTAGCCCGGGACGTACTTGTGGGAGTGCGGCAGGTACATCGTCGGCCCGCTCTCGACCGGCATGTCGGAGTGCGCGACCGCGCCCTGCAGCGTCAGCACCGGCGAGAGCAGGTGCACGTGGGTGGGGTACTGCTCGATCCGGTCGTTCTCCATGAAGCCGAGGTGGTAGTCGCGGTGCGGGTCCTGCGCCTGCCCGCCGGGTCGCACGACGTTGACCTGCGAGGTGACCTGGTACGCCGGCCCGAGCCACGCGCGCGACACGAGCGCGATCACGTCGTTGGCGTAGTAGTCGACGAACGTCTCCGGGTCGCGCACCGCGAGCTTCTCCAGGGCGTTCCACACCCGGTCGTTCGCGCCGGCCTTCGCGAAGTGGTCGCCGGCCGGCCCGCCTGCCGTCTTCTCGTCGGCGATCATCGCGTCGAACGCGGCGGTCGCCCGGTCGACGACCGCGGTGTCGGGGAAGGCGCCCCGGATCGCGATCACCCCGGGTCCGTCGGTCAGCGCCCGCACGAGCTCGCCCGCCACCTCCTCCTCCGGCGCCTCGCGGAGCCGGTCGGCGTCGTACACGAGCACGTTGTCGACGACGTCGGCGGCGAGCGGGAAGGCGCCTTGTTCGGTGGCCTGCTCGACCAGGGCGGCGAAGTCGGCGAGGTCGCAGTCGGAGCTGCGCAGGTGTGCGGCGGCGGTGGGGGAGAGCGTCGGCGTGGTCATGGCTCCACGCTAGGACGGCGGCGAGGCACGCGGACCGGTGATAATGCCTCAAGAACGCCTCACGGAAGCGGGTCGACGGATGGTCAGGGAGCGGCGGCTGCACCGCGTGACCGACATCGCCGCCCAGGCGGGCCTCAGCCGGGCGACTGTCGACCGGGTGCTGCACGGACGAGCAGGGGTACGCGCGGCCACGGTCGCCCAGGTCGAGCAGGCGATCGCCGAGCTCGACAGCCAGCGCGCGCAGGTGCACCTGTCGGGACGCACCTTCCTGGTGGACCTGGTCATGCAGGCGCCGGACCGGTTCGGCTCCGCCGTCCGCCGTGGCCTGGAGTCGGAGCTGCCCGCGCTGCGGCCGGCGGTGTTCCGCGCCCGCTTCCAGCTGAGCGAGGAGAGCGACCCTGCGGGCGCCGCGTCCCTCCTGGCGACGATCGGTCGCCGCGGCTCCGACGGGGTGATCCTCAAGGCACCCGACCATCCGCTGGTCGCCGAGGCGGTCGACGAGCTGGTGGGCGCCGGGATCCCGGTGGTCACGTTCGTCACCGACGTGCCGTTCAGCAGGCGGCTGGCGTACGTCGGCGCCGACAACCGCGCGGCCGGCGCCACCGCGGCGTACCTGATCACCCGCTGGAGCCCTCAGGCAGACGGCATCCTGGTGACGCTGAGCAGCTCGTCGTTCCGCGGCGAGGAGGAGCGCGAGATCGGCTTCCGCGCGACCATGCGCGAGCTCGCGCCGACCCGGCCGATCGTCGAGGTGACCGACACCGACGGGCTCGACAGCACCATGTTCGACGCCGTCACGGACGCGCTGGTGGCCGAGCCCGGCGTGAGCGCGGTCTACTCGATCGGGGGCGGCAACACCGCGACCCTGGCCGCGTTCGAGGCACTGGGGCGCACTCCCGACGTCTTCGTGGCCCACGACCTCGACGGCGACAACCGCGCCCTGCTGCGCACCCACCGGATCTCGGCGGTGCTCCACCACGACCTGCGCGCCGACATGCGCCGCGCCTGCCGTCTGGTCATGCAGGCGAAGGGCGCGCTGCCCGGCAGCCCGGTCAGCGTCCCGTCACCCGTGCAGGTGGTCACGCCGTACAACGAGCCGTCCGGGCTGGACCTCGACGGCGGTCCGTGAGGCCTACGCGCCGTCCCGCTCGTCCTGCTGGCGCAGCCCGGCCTTGAGCTCGTCCTGCTTGCGGCGACGCCGGATCTCGGCGCGGGCCAGGACGAACGCGAGCACGACCGGCCAGACGTACTTGACCTTCTCCAGGACCTCACGCACCCAGCCCGGCAGCGACCAGTCCGGCAGGTTGATGTCCGGCCACGGGATCGAGGGCAGGTCGGGCAGGTCGGGCCGGGGAATGCTGGGCAGGTTCACGTCGGGCAGTGGCACCGAGAACGTGAACCGCGCCAGCAGGTAGACCAGCAGCAGCGGCACGACCACCTTGGCCACGCCGCTGGCGGTCTGGATCGCGGCGTACCGGCGGGGGTGCTCGCGCACCTTCTGCTCGTACGCCGCGGCGCGTGACCCGGGCTCGGGGTCGAGGTCGATCCCGCCGATGCCCGTGGCGGCCCTGGCCTCCGCCTCCTCTCCGGCCTCGAACAGCGTGACCCGCCGCGGCCGGCCGAGCGTCGAGAATCGCAGTGCCACCAGGCCGAGGTCGGCGTCCTCCGGCTTGAGGGTCACCTTGTCGTCGGCCGACTTCGTCTGCGCGACCTCCTCGTCGTCGACGTACCACCGGATCTCGCGGCGCAGCGCGCCGTCGGTGATCTCCACCCGGTGCGCGCGCCCGTCGACGGAGAGGTCGAAGCGCTGCGCGGGCTTGTCGGACATGACCAGAACGCTACGAACGGGCCCCGTCGCCCGCATCGGCCTCAGGTCGACGGCGCCACGACTTTGGTCAGGGGTACTCCAGACCCACGGTGCGCTCGCTGATCTCCCACAGCTCGCGCTGGGCGTGCTCGTTGTGGGAGAGGCGGGTGCTGTCGACGACCGCCGGCAGCCCGCGGGTCTGCCCGACGCTGCTCGGGCCGCAGTAGGTCCCGCCCGGGAGGTCGGCCGTCGCCGCCATCAGCACCGGCAGCGCGCCGGAGTGCGCGGACTGGGCGACCACCTTGATCGCCGCGTCGAGGATCGAGGCGCGGCCGCCGGACGCGCGGCCGTACTGTCCGTTCGCGGCCAGGTGGGTGCCCGCGAAGCCGGGGTGCGCCGCCAGCGCGCTGACCGGCAGCCCCGCCTCGCGGCAGCGGCGGTCCAGCTCGTAGGTGAACAGCAGGTTGGCCAGCTTCGTCTCGCTGTAGACCGGCCAGCGCTGGTAGCGGCCGCTCTGTCGCCGCGGGTCGTCGAGCGGCGGCGTGCGGGCGGCCTTGTGCATGATCGAGGAGACCGTCACCACCCGCGCGCCCTCGCTCGCCACCAGCAGCGGGAGCAGCAGCCCCGTCAGCAGGAACGGCCCGAAGTGGTTGGTGGCCATCTGCAGCTCCAGCCCGTCCGTGGTCCGCGAGTACGGCGGCGCCATCACCCCGGCGTTGTTGACCAGCACGTCGATCGGCCCGAACGACCCGGCGTGGGCCGCCGCCCGGCGCACCGAGGCGAGGTCGGCGAGGTCGACCGCGAGCTGCTCGAGGTCGGCGCTCGGGAGCTGCCGGCGGATCTCGGCCTCGGCCTCGGCGAGCTTCTCCTTGGCCCGGCCGGCCAGGATCACCCGGCCGCCTCGGCGGACCAGCTCGAGCGCGACGTGGTAGCCGAGGCCGCCCCGGGTCGTGCCGGTGACCAGGAACGTCCGCCCGTCCTGGTCCGGCAGGTCCGAGAGCGACCAGAGCCCGGGCTTCGTCGTCACGGGGTGACCGCCAGGGAGTCGAGGATCCGCTGGCCGAGTTCGGCGTCCCCGGTGACGCTGACCGCGCCGGGCTCCGGCGTACGCCGCCCGCCGGCGAGCACGATGAACGACTCGCGGTCGGTCTGCAGCGACACGGTCGGGTCGGCCGGTACGTCGGTCAGCCGCTCGCCGCGGCCGTTCTCGGCCACCGTGAACGCGTACGGCGCGTGCCCGGCGACCTCGAGCACGACCGTGGTGCCGGCGGTGGCGCCGACCCGCTTGGCCAGCACGTACCCGAGGCTCTCGGCGAGGTAGTCGGCGGTGTGCTCCGCGGCCGGAGAGTCCAGCCCGCCGGGCATCCGGACCGCGCGGCGTACGTCCTGCTCGTGCATCCACACGTCCAGCGGGCGGTTGCGCAGCAGGGTGTTCCAGTCCCAGCCGATGCCGCTGAAGATCTGGTCCGGCTTGGCCTTGCCGTCGGTGGGCGGGTCGGCGAGCAGCGCCGTGTGTCGCTTGGTGGCGGCCTCGCGGATCTCGTTGATGACGTGGTCGGGGCTCTTCTCGCGCCGGGAGACCACGCCCTGCTCGGTGTAGAGGCCCATCAGCCCCCTGACGTGCCGGGGCTCGCCGACCTCGACCGTCTCCTCGGACCCGCCGGCCAGGATGCCCTCGAGGTGCGCGATGTGGGAGGCGACGGCGTGCACGTCCCAGCCCTCGAGGTCGGTCGGGGTGGACCACTGCTCCGCGGGGATCTGCTCGAGCAGCCCGGTGAAGTCGTTGATCGCCTGCCACCACACGTCGACGTACCCCGCGAGACGTTCCCGATCCGTCATGCGCACAGGCTAGTGGGCGCGCTCCGCCGCCTGCGCAGCGGTCCGCGTTACGCCTGTTCGCCGTCGAAATCAAGTCTTGTCCAGACCAGTGAGACAAGGGGAGGGTTGAGGCAGCCGCCTCGTGTGCCGGCTGACAGGGGGACCTCAGGGACCTCGCTGACTCGTACCCATCGGGGGGTGCTCAGGACCGGGCGCGGGGCGGAGGTGGATGTGCATCGGGCTCATCCACCGAAGGGAGAACCCTCGTGAACACACGCAACAACCACAAGAGGGCCCTGCTCGCCGCGACCGCGGCGCTCGGCACGGCCCTCACGCTCGTCATGACACCGACGAGCTCGGCCTCCGCTCCGGACCCCAACCCGGGTGCGAAGCAGAGCAAGGCCCAGACCGCGCGCGGCGACGCCGCCGTGCGCCAGGCGGACCGGGCCAGCACCGTGGCCCGCGACGTCGGCACCAAGCGCACCGCCGGGGTCTGGTACGACGCCCAGCGCGGCGCCATGGTCGTGAACGTGACCAACGCTGCGGCAGCGCGTGAGGTCCGTCAGGACGGCCTGACCCCCCGCCGCGTGGAGCACAGCACCAAGGCGCTGAACGCGGTCACCCGCAAGCTCGGCGACAAGGTGTCGAAGGCCGGCACGGCCTGGGCGGTCGACCCGGCGAGCAACGAGGTCGTGATCAGCCTCGACTCGACCGTCGGCAAGAAGGCGACGGCGCGGATCACCAAGCTGGCCGGCACGTTCGGCGACAAGGCCACCGTGGAGCGGATCTCCGGCACGCTCAGCCCCAACGTCTCCGGCGGTGAGGCGATCTACACCGGTGGCGGGCGCTGCTCGCTCGGCTTCAACGTCGTCAGCGGCGGCACGTACTACTTCCTGACCGCCGGCCACTGCACCAACATCGGCAGCACGTGGTACGCCAACTCGGCCCAGACCCAGGTGCTCGGCAACACCGCCGGCTCCAGCTTCCCGGGCAACGACTACGGCATCGTGCAGTACACCACCAGCCCCGGCGCCGGGAACGTGTACCTGTACAACGGCAGCTACCAGGAGATCACCTCGGCCGGCAACGCCTTCGTCGGTCAGTCGGTCACCCGGAGCGGCAGCACCACCGGTGTCCACGGCGGCACCGTCCAGGCGCTGAACGCGACGGTGAACTACGCCGAGGGCACGGTCACCGGCCTGATCCGCACCAACGTCTGCGCCGAGCCCGGCGACAGCGGAGGCTCGCTGTTCTCCGGCTCGACCGCGATCGGCCTCACCTCGGGCGGTAGCGGCAACTGCACCATCGGCGGGACGACGTACTTCCAGCCCGTCACCGAGCCGCTCAGCGCGTACGGCGTGAGCATCTACTGACACCTTCCCCCACCCAGTCACGGCGCCGCACGGTCCATCCGTGCGGCGTCGTGCTGTGTCGAGACAGCGTCAGGACAGGGCAAGCATCAGGGCGATGCCCAGCATGGTCAGGCCGATCAGTACGTCGAGCACCTGCCACGACCGCGGGCTCGACAGCAGTCGGTGGGCCCGGCGGGCGCCGTACCCCAGCCCGACGAACCAGATCGCGCTGCCCAGGGCCGCACCGAGGGCGAACCACCACCGCCCGACGTCGCCGTGCTGGTTGGCGATCGAGCCGAGGAGCAGCACGGTGTCGAGGTAGACGTGCGGGTTGAGCCAGGTCAGGGCGAGCGCGGTCAGCACCGCGCGGCGCCGGCTGCCGTTGCCGGTGGTGGCCGCCTGCAGCGACTCCGCGCGCCGGGCCCGCAGCAGCGAGCTCACGCCGTACCACGTCAGGAAGGCGACGCCGAACCACCGCACCGTGTCCAGCACCCACGGCGCCCGCTCGACGATCGTGCCGATCCCGCTGACACCGGCCGCGATCAGGACCACGTCCGAGATCGTGCAGATGGCGACCACCACGCCGACGTGGGCGCGCGCCAGCCCCTGCCGCAGCACGAACGCGTTCTGCGCGCCGATCGCGACGATGAGGGAGAGGCCGGTCAGCAGGCCGGCCACGAGGGCTGAGGTCACGATCCGACCGTAGGGCGATCGGTGCGTGTTCAGGCCAGCGAATGATTCTGCAGATCCATTAGCATTCCTTCATGGACCTCCAGCCCGCCCAGCTCGCGGCGCTCACCGCGATCGCCGACCACGGGACCTTCGAGGCGGCGGCCCGGGCGCTCCACGTCACGCCGTCCGCGGTCAGCCAGCGGATCCGCGCGCTCGAGTCGAGCCTCGGCCGGGTCGTCGTCCAGCGCACGACGCCCTGTCGTCCGACCGAGGTCGGGCTCACCCTGCTGCGCGTTGCCCGCCAGACCCGGCTGCTGTACGACGAGGTGCGCGGCGAGCTCGCGCCCGACGGGCCGGTCCGCACCGACCTGCCGGTCGCCGTCAACGCCGACACCCTCGCCACCTGGTTCCGTGACGTCGTGGGCCGGGTCGCCGAGTGGGACGACGTGACCGTGCGCCTGCACGTCGAGGACCAGGCGTTCTCCGCCGACCTGCTCCGCAGTGGCGAGGCACTGGCCGCCGTGACCTCCGACGACGTACCGGTGCAGGGCTGCTCGATCGAGCACCTCGGCGTGCTCCGCTACCGGCCCGCGGCGTCCCCGGCGTTCGCCGAACGGTGGCGTCGCGGCCGGGGCCACGACTGGGAGCGGATGCCGGTGGTGGTGTTCAACGAGAAGGACGACCTCCAGCACGCCCTGCTCCGCGACCGGGGCATCGACCAGCCGGCCGTGGCGCACCGGGTCCCGACCTCCGCCGACTTCCACGAGGCGGTGCGGCTGGGCCTCGGGTGGGCCACGATCCCCGAGCCGCAGCTGGACCCCGACCTCGCGTCGGGACGCCTGGTGCTGCTCAACGCGCGCGAGCGCGTCGACGTACACCTCTACTGGCAGCGGTGGCGGCTGGACTCGCCCGTGCTGGCCCGCCTCACCGACGAGGTACGCCGCGCCGCCGCACGACACCTCCGCCCGAAATCACGCTGACCCGCCTGAACTTCAGGCGGGTCAGCGTGGGGATGACTCAGAAGGCGGACTCGTCGAGGTCCATCAGCGCGAGGTCGGTGTGCTCGGCGAGCGCCCGCTCGGCGGTGATCTTGGGCAGGTTGTGCTGCGCGAAGAACTGCGCGGCCGCGACCTTGCCCTCGTAGAACGACTTGTCCTTCGCGGACACGTCGCCGGACAGCTTCGCCAGCGCGACCTCGGCCTGGCGCAGCAGCAGCCAGCCGCAGACGACGTCGCCGAGCACCATCAGCAGGCGGCTGGTGTTGAGGCCGACCTTGTAGATGTTGCGGATGTCGCCGTCCTCGGAGGACGCGTCGGCCGACATCAGGTCGTTGATCATGTGCCCGACGATCGCGTTGGCGTCCTCGAGCGCGGTGGCCAGCAGGCCGCGCTCGACCTTGAGCCGGCCGTTGCCCGCCTCGGACTCGATGAAGCCCTCGATCTCCTTGGCGAGGTGGCCCAGCGCCTTGCCCTGGTCCTTGACGATCTTGCGGAAGAAGAAGTCCTGGCCCTGGATCGCGGTCGTGCCCTCGTAGAGCGTGTCGATCTTGGCGTCGCGGACGTACTGCTCGATGGGGTACTCCTGCAGGAAGCCGGAGCCACCGAAGGTCTGCAGCGACTCGGTGCCGAGCAGCACCCACGACCGCTCCGAGCCGTAGCCCTTCACGATCGGGAGCAGCAGGTCGTTGACGGCGTTCGCCAGCTCGTCGGTCTCGCCGGCGTGCTCGGCCACGGCGACCCGGTCCTGCCAGCTGGCCGTGTAGAGCACCAGCGCCCGCATCGCCTCCGCGAACGACTTCTGCGTCATCAGCGAGCGGCGTACGTCGGGGTGGTGGGTGATCGCCACCCGCGGTGCCGTCTTGTCGGACGCCTGGGTCAGGTCGGCGCCCTGGACGCGGGTCTTCGCGAACTCGAGCGCGTTGAGGTAGCCGGTCGAGAGGGTGGCGATGGCCTTCGTGCCGACCATCATCCGGGCGTTCTCGATCACCTGGAACATCTGCGCGATGCCGTCGTGCACCTCGCCGAGGAGCCAGCCGCGGGCCGGCTCCTTCTCGCCGAAGGTGAGCTCGCAGGTGTTGGACACCTTGATGCCCATCTTGTGCTCGACGTTGGTGACGTAGACGCCGTTGCGCTCGCCGGTCAGCTCGCCGGACTCGGGGTCGAAGTGGTACTTCGGCACGATGAACATGGACAGGCCCTTGGTGCCGGGGCCGCCGGCGCCCTCGATGCCGGCCGGGCGGGCCAGCACCAGGTGGACGATGTTCTCGCAGAGGTCGCTCTCGGCCGAGGTGATGAACCGCTTGACGCCCTCGATGTTCCACGAGCCGTCGTCGTTGAGGGTGGCCTTCGCGCGGCCCGCGCCGACGTCGGAGCCGGCGTCCGGCTCGGTGAGCACCATCGTGGTGTTCCAGCGGCGGTCGACGATGTGCTGCGCGATCTGCTGGTCGCGCTCGTTGCCGTTGCGGTGCACGATGCCCGCGAACGCCGGGCCGGCGGCGTACATCCAGATGGGGGCGTTGGCGCCGAGCACCAGCTCGCCGATCGCCCAGTTCAGGCTCGAGGGGGCGGGAGTGCCGCCGAGGTCGGCCAGCGTGCCCAGCCGCCAGTACTCGGCGTCCATCCACGTGTCGTAGCTCTTCTTGAACGACGCGGGCACCGGGGCGGTGCTGGTCTCGGGGTCGAAGACGGGCGGGTTGCGGTCGCTGTCCTCGTACGACGCCGCCAGGTCCTCGCGGGCCATCCGGTCGACCTCGGCGAGGATCGAGCGGGCGGTCTCGCCGTCGATCTCCGCGAACGGGCCCTGGCCGAGGACGTCGTCTCGGCCGAGCACCTCGAAGAGGTTGAACTCGATGTCGCGCAGGTTGCTCTTGTAGTGGCTCACGATCCACCCATCAGTCTCGGGGACACCCGACGTTGTCGTTACCCGTCGGTTCTACTCGTCGGTAACTTAAGTCTACGAGCGGGTCGGGAACGGCGCAAGCGAAGTGAGGGGAATCTCGGAAGAAGTCGCCCGCACACCCAATTCAGGTGATCGAGCGCACGGCGAGTTGACATGCACTAGTGCACTCATTTGTACTGATTCAGTCAAGATACCAACTTGATGGACTTTAGTATTTCCCATGACCACTCAGTGATGGTGCGATCACTGAGCGACCTAAGGGGTTCAAACCCATGCGCAAGCTCCTCGTGCTCGGCTTCGTGGGCCTGTTGGCCCAGCTCATCGACGGCTCCCTCGGCATGGCGTACGGCGTCACGTCGTCCACGCTGCTCCTCGCCGCAGGCGTTGCTCCGGCCGCCGCCTCGGCCGCCGTCCACTTCTCCGAGATCGGCACCTCGCTGGTCTCCGGCTTCTCCCACCACAAGCTGGGCAACGTCGACTGGAAGACGGTCTCGATCCTCGCGGTCCCCGGCTTCGTCGGCGCCTTCGCCGGCGCGACGTTCCTGTCGAGCCTGCCGGCCGACACGGCCAAGCCGTGGGTTGCCGCCCTCCTGCTCGGCCTCGGCTTCTACGTGATCTACCGCTTCCTGGTGCTCGGCGGCCGTCGCCCCACCTTCAAGGCGCGTCCCGGCAAGAAGTTCCTGGTCCCGATGGGCCTGGTCGGTGGCACGCTCGACTCGATCGGTGGCGGCGGCTGGGGCCCGGTCGGCACCACCACGCTCCTCTCCTCCGGGCGCCTCGAGCCCCGCAAGGTGGTCGGCTCGATCGACACCTCCGAGTTCGTGGTCGCGGTCGGCGGCTCGCTCGGCTTCATCCTCGCGCTCGGGTCGGCCGGCATCGAGTGGTCCTACGCGCTGGCACTGCTCGCCGGCGGTGTGATCGCGGCCCCGATCGCCGCATGGCTGGTCAAGCACCTCGCCGCCCGTGTGCTGGGCGTCGCGGCCGGCGGCCTGATCGTCCTCACGAACACCAAGACGATCGCCGAGGCGCTGGGTGCCTCCGGCACGGCCGTCGCCGCCATCGCCATCGTGGTCGGAGTCCTGTGGATCGCCGGCATCGTCTGGGCCGTGCGCCAGGAGCGCCGCGCCAAGGAGATCGTCGCAGGTCGAGGAGCAGCTCGCCCCGGCCTGAGCAGACAATCGAGCCGCGGCCCGGCGGGTCTACCCCGCCGGGCCGCGGTTGAAATTTGGCGATGCGTTTTGCCCGTTTGGTCGAGTGAACGGATCGACCAATCTGACACACTGCACTCATGCGTGTATCCGCCAAGTCCGACTACGCCCTCCGGGCGCTGATCGAGATGGCCTCGCGCGGCGACGGGCCCGCCGTGAGCGCCGAGGAGCTGGGTCGACTCCAGGAGATCCCTCACGGGTTCCTCCAGGCGATCCTCGCGGACCTGCGCCGTGCGGGCATCGTGATCTCCCAGCGCGGCCAGTCGGGTGGCTGGCGGATGGGCCGCAAGGCCAGCGACGTCTCCGTGGCCGACGTGATCCGGGCCGTCGACGGTCCGCTCGTCTCCGTCTACGGGCTCCGGCCGGAGGCGGTCACCTACAACGAGACCGCCGAGGTGCTCCAGCACGTGTGGATCGCCGGCCGGCGGTCGCTGCGCGACGTGTTCGAGCAGGTCTCGATCGCCCAGCTGGCCGAGCGCCGGCTGCCGAAGGCGGTCACCTCGCGCACGGCCGACGAGGACGCCTGGCAGCCCCACTGACGCGCAGCGTCACGCCGGTTGTTGAGGAGGTCGCGCAGCGACCGTCTCGAAACATAGAACATGTTCTAGAATTGGTGCCATGGCACCTGCCTGACGCCATCACCTGGAACGCGCCCGACGGCGAGCACCCCGCCCGCACCGCCTCGCAACGCTCGTACGCCGCCGTGGCCGCGGGCGACCTCGAGCGGTGGTTGACGGTGTACGCCGAGGACGCCGTGATCGAGGACCCGGTCGGGCCGTCGATGTTCGACCCCGACGGCAAGGGCCATCGCGGCCACGACGGGATCCGGGCCTTCTGGGAGCTCGCGATCGCCCCGATCGAGACGTTCCACTTCACGATCCACGACTCCCACGCCAACGGCGTGACCTGCGCGAACATCGGCACCATCACGACGACGTTCCCCGACGGCGGCCGGGTCGACACCGACCTGGTCATGGTCTACACGGTCGACGACGAGGGCCGGGTCGCGTCGATGCGGGCCTACTGGGAGCCGGAGCGCGCCATGTCGACCTACCGCAAGGAGTAGCTCACTCCGCGCTCATTCGGCATGGTCGGCCACCCACTCGACGAGCGGCCGGAGCGCGCGCCAGTCGTCGCGGACCAGGTCGAGGAGCTCGGGGGTGTGGATCACCGGCTCGAACCCGTGGGAGTGCTGCAGGAACGAGCGACTTGTGGCGCAGCAGCTCGATCCGCGGGTGGTCGGCGTCGTACCCGCGCGGACTGGTCTTGAGCGTGTCTCCACCGACCGACCAGCCGTCGGCGACCAGGGCAGCGACGATCCGCTCCAGCTCGGTGCCGGTGCGCTTGTCGTCGATGGCGGACCGGAACGAGGCGAGCCGCTCGGAGCTCGCCTCGTAGAAGCCGGCGCCGGTGCGGACACCGCGCGCGGAGACCTCGACGTACCAACCGGTGGCCGGCCCGGCGGCGACGAACGCGCCCTGGTGGGTCTTGTACGGCGTCTTGTCCTTCGCGAACCGCACGTCGCGGTAGGGACGGAACACCTTCGGTTGACCGAACTCCGGCTCGAGGGCGGCGCACAGTGCGGTCATCGGCGCCTTCACGCACTCGGCGTACGTCGTCTTGTGCTTCTCCCAGTAGGACTTGGTGTTGTCGACCTCGAGGTCGTCGTAGAAATCGAGGGCCGCGACGGGGAAGCCGGTGAACTCACTCACCGGGCCAGCCTAGGAGGGCCTCAGGACAGGGGCGCGGACACCTGCTCGTCGCCGCGGCTGGTCAGCGCGGTCACGGTGATGGTGTCGCCGCCGCATCGCGGCGCCGACAGGGCCGCGTGGCCACCGCCGGTCTCGTAGACGACCGCGAGGGTGCCGTCCGCGGACCAACGCATCAGGCGGGCGGGGTCGCCGTCGCGCTGGGGGTCGCGCACGAAGTACGCCGACCCGGCGCAGGGCGTGAGGCTGCCCGACGTACCGGGGCCGAGGTCGAAGTACCCGTCGCCGACGCGGGCGTAGAAGTGTGCGGCCTCGATCCGGCGCTCGTTCTCGACCACGGACCAGGCGGCTCCGTCGTCGAGGAGGGCGCCGTCCCAGCCCGTGGCACTTCGCCACGTCGGGGAAGGGGGTGAGCCGCTCGCCGGCCACCTCGGCCACGGTGCGGCAGGACGGCTGGGAGTCGTCGAAGGTGAGCAGGGTCGTGCCGGCGGCCGTGACCCGCACGTCGTTGAACCCGTTGCGCGGCGGCGCGCACCAGCCGAGGGTCGAGGACCGGGTGGCGAGGTCCACCGAGGCCAGGCAGTACGCGCGGCCGGGCCCGATGGTCGCGTGCGCCAGCGTCCCTTCGCCGAGCGCCCACGTGCCTCCGGTGGTGGTCGGTACCTCCGAGCCGCCGTCGACGGAGAACCTCTTGCCGCTCTCGAGGTCGATGACGGTCGCGACGTTCGGCTTGGTCTCCAGCTCGTCGGCGGCGACCACCACGGCGTACTTGCCGTCGATGAGCGTGTCGGTGATGCGGTACTGGTTCGGGGCCTTGATCGTGGCTGGTCTCGGCCCGTCCAGCTCGGCGCTGGTGGCGCGCTGGGGGTAGGTCAGCGTCCACGGCCCGCTGACCGTCGTGGTGTCGTCGACCGATCCCGGCACGGGCGACCACTCGAGCGGGTCGACGGTCTCCTCGGCCGGCGCCGGCTTCGCGGCGGTGCCCCCTGACGCCGACGGGGTCGGCGGGGCCGTCGACGACGGGTGGAGGGCGGGCTGCTCGTGGGTGCGCTGGACGACGGACTGGGATCCGCGCGGGGCTCGTCGTCGCCCGCGCAGCCGACGAGGGTCAGCGCGAGGGCACATGCGGTCGTGGCCGCCCAGGGGCCGCGACGCATCAGACTCCGATGTTCTGCTGGAAGTGCGCGCGGTTGGCGCGGTAGCTCTTGTAGGCGTCACGCCACTGCACGCGACTGATGAAGGGCTCCGAGGGGTCGAAGCGCTGCTGGTTCCACGGCTCGAAGTAGCCGAGCATGGCCGGCTTGTCGCCGTTGATGTCGTAGCCGCGCCCGACCTGGAAGTGACCCGACGCGTCGTCGTCGAGGTAGGGGTAGAACCGCTTCAGCAGGACCGGGTGCAGCACCAGCGGTGCGCGGTAGTCGACGATGTGCCGCTTCTGCAGCAGGTACCACTTGCGGAACTTCCAGGTGGAGATGTCGAGCACGATGTAGCGACCGGCGCGGCTCGGCCGGTCGAAGCCGGTCCTGCGGTTGACCACCCGCACCATGTCGGAGATGCCGGTGCCCTGGGAGGTGGTGTGCAGCCGGCGCGCCCAGAGCTGCTGGCGGCGGGACTCGTGGTGCCAGCCCCAGGCGATCATCTGCATGGTCGTCGGGCCGCACCAGTAGCTGCGCCGCTGCGCCGAGGACCGCGCAGCGGTGAGGATCTTGGCCCGGTCGGGGTAGTCGGCGTGGCCCTTGACCGGGTCGGCCGTGCGGGCACCGACCGGTGCCCGGGCCTCCGGATGGCTCTCGAGGAAGTTGCTGGGCAGGGCGACGCCCTGGATCTGGTGGCGCAGCAGCCAGACCTTCGCCACCGACCGGGCGGCCTCGGTCAGCTCCTGGCGCTCGGCCTTCGCGCGCGCCTGCGGACTCAGCGCCGCGGCCCGCTCGAGGAGCGCGAGCGCGTCCAGGTCGCCGGTGTTCTCGGCGGCTCGCCTCGGCCGGAGGGAGATCGCGCGGGCGGCGCGTGCCATCCGGGCCTGGACCCGCTCCTCGGAGCGCGTGGTCCAGCCGGTGTGCAGGCAGTAGCGCTGTCCTTCGAGGTCCGCGCAGCGCACCAGCTGGCGCGCCATCTGGTCGGGGTCGATCTTGGTGGCGAGGCGGCCGACGGTCCGGCCGGTGTCCACCACGCGCTCGATCTCGGCGCGCATCGCCGGCGTCACGCGTCCCGGGCCCGCGGTGGCCGCCATCGCGAGCGGGTCGACCTTCTCCTCACCGCTGGGCGCCACGGCACCGTCCTCGTCGCCGCCGCGCGGCACGAACGGCGCCGCAGCGAGCAGCACGACGAGCGCGCCGATGGCGATCTTCGACGTGCGAGACATGGAACGACCCCCGGAGAGACAGCACAACCCTTCTCACCACTGTCCCCACAAACCTCAGAAACCGTCAAGTTTCACATGAGTCACAGCAGTCGTCGGGCGTTGGTTTCGAGACAGGCGCTAGCGCGCCTTCCTCAACCAACGGGCATCCCAAGGCAGAAAATCGGTGGTTGAGGAGGTCGCTCTGCGACCGTCTCGAAACCACCGATTCGACTGGAGCGGATGACGAGGCTCGAACTCGCGACATCGACGGTGCGGCAGAGTGTCGCGCTCGGCGCGACGCGATCGGAGCGGATGACGAGGCTCGAACTCGCGACATCGACGGTGCGGCAGAGTGTCGCGGCTCGCGCGACGCGATCCGAGTGGAGCGGAGACGAGCTCGAACTCGCGACATCGACGGTGCGGCAGAGTTCGCGCGCGCGACGGCGAGATCCGAAGTGGAGCGGATGACGAGGCTCGAACTCGCGACATCGACCTTGGGAAGGTCGCGCTCTACCAACTGAGCTACATCCGCAGGACCGCCCACGGCGGGACGGCGAGGGCGATGCTACCTGAACGATCGGCGGGTAGGTTACGACCCGTGCTGATGAGCGACCGGGACATCCTGACCGAGATCGACAAGGGTCGGATCGCCCTCGAGCCCTATGACCCGAGCATGATGCAGCCGTCGTCCATCGACGTCCGGCTGGACCGGTTCTTCCGGGTCTTCGAGAACCATCGCTACCCCCACATCGACCCCGCAGCCGACCAGTCCGACCTCACCCGGATGGTCGAGCCCGAGGGCGAGGAGCCGTTCATCCTGCACCCGGGCGAGTTCGTGCTGGGCTCGACGTACGAGGTGATCTCGCTGCCCGACGACGTGGCTGCGCGGGTCGAGGGCAAGTCCTCGCTCGGTCGCCTGGGCCTGCTCACGCACGCCACCGCCGGCTTCGTCGATCCCGGCTTCTCCGGCCACGTCACGCTTGGAGCTGGCGAACGTGGCGACGCTGCCCATCAAGCTGTACCCGGGCATGAAGATCGGACAGTTCTGCTTCTTCCGGCTCTCCTCGCCGTCGGAGCACCCGTACGGCTCCGAGAAGTACGGCTCGCGCTACCAGGGCCAGCGGGGTCCGACGCCGTCGCGCTCGTTCCAGAACTTCCACCGCACTGTCATCTAACGCACACGCATTTAGCGCACACCCCCCTTGCGGATATCTCCGTCGTGGAGGTTAGGCTTCCCTAAGTAAGCCCGACTTCCCCGAGGAGATCCCCAGATGAAGCGAAGCTTCCGCTCCGTGCTGGCACCGATGGCGGGGCTGGCTCTCGGCGCGTCCGTCCTGGCCGGCTGCAGCACCGGCTCGACCGAGGCCACCGACGCACCCGATCCGGAGACCGAGTCGCAGGTCGACGCCGACGCGTTCCCCGTGACCATCGAGCACGCCTTCGGCGAGACCACGATCGAGGAGGAGCCCACCCGGGTCGCGACCCTCGGCTGGACCGACCAGGACATGGCGCTCTCGCTGGGCGTCGTCCCGGTCGGCGCCACCAAGCTGACCTGGGGCGGCAACGAGGCCGGCTCCTCGGACTGGTTCGACGCCGAGGTCGAGGAGCTCGGCGCCGAGGCGCCGGTGCGGTACGACGACGCGGACGGCGCGCCGGTCGAGGAGGTCGCGAAGCTCGCGCCCGACCTCATCCTGGCCACCAACTCGGGCATCACGGAGAAGGAGTACACCAAGCTCTCCAAGATCGCGCCGGTCGTCGCCTACCCCGAGGCTCCGTGGATCACGCCGTGGCAGGACGCCCTCGACCTGGTCGGGCAGGCGCTCGGTCGCAGCACCCTCGCCGCCGAGGTCGAGGCCGAGACCCAGACGGTGATCGACGACGCGAAGAAGGAGTACGCCGGGATCCAGGGCAAGTCCCTGATCTTCGCCTACCTCACGCCCACCGACCTCTCGACCATCGGCGTCTACTCGCCGCAGGACCCGCGGGTCTCGCTGATGAACGACTTCGGGCTTGGTCAACGCGCCCGTCGTCGAGAAGTCCATCGAGGAGGGGCAGTTCTACGGCACGGTCTCCGCCGAGCGCGCCGCCACCCTGGAGTCCGACGTACTGCTGACGTACGCCGAGAACCCCGACGACCTGTCGACGTTCACCGACGACCCGCTGCTGGGGCAGATCCCGGCCGTGGAGCGCGGGAACGCGTACGCCGAGGCGGACAAGCACATCGGCCTCGCGGTGACCAACCCGAGCCCGCTGTCGATCCCGTTCACCGTCGAGAACTTCCTGCCCCAGGTCGCCCAGGCGGTCGACGGCAGCTGATGGGTTGATGCCCCGATGACCGTCCTCGAGACGGCGTCCGGACGGCTCGCCACAGTCGTCCGTACGCGGACCAGCACCGCGGCTGCGATTCTCGTCGCCGCGGTGCTGGTCGTGTCGGTGCTCTCGGTGCTGGTGGGGTCGACGACGATCTCGCCGAGCGCCGTCCTCGACAGCTCCGACCCCGAGCACCCGATCGCTGTCGCCCGGCTCTCCCGCACCTGCCTGGGCCTGGCCGTCGGCGCCGCGCTCGGGCTCGCCGGCGCCTGCATGCAGGGGCTCACCCGCAACCCGCTGGCCGACCCCGGGATCCTCGGGATCAACGCCGGCGCCTCGTTCGCGATGGTCCTGGCGATCTCGGTGTTCGGGGTCTCCGACCTGTCGTCGTACCTCTGGTTCGCGTTCGCGGGGGCGGCGGTGACCATGGTCGGCGTCCACCTGATCGCAGCGATGGGCCGCGACGGCGCCACCCCGGTGAAGCTGGCCATTGCCGGCGCCGCGATCACGGCCGCGCTGAGCAGCTGGACGTCCGGCGTCCTGCTCATCGACCGCGCCACGATGGAGAGCTTCCGCTTCTGGCAGGTCGGCACCATCGGCGGCCGCAGCTTCGACGTACTCCTGACCGGGCTGCCGTTCCTCGTGGTCGGCGCGGTGCTGGCGCTGGGCAGCTTCCGGCTGCTCAACGCCCTGGCGCTCGGCGACGACCTGGCGCGTGGCCTCGGCCGCCGGGTCGCGCGCGATCGGCTGGTGCTCGGCCTGGCGTGCGTGCTGCTGGCCGGTGGCGCCACCGCGCTGGCCGGCCCGATCGCCTTCGTGGGGTTGATCGTCCCCCACGGGGTGCGCGCCGTGGTGGGCGGCGACTACGCCAAGGTGCTGCCGTTCTCGCTCGGGTACGGCGCCGTGCTGGTCGTCCTTGCCGACACCGTCGGCCGGGTCATCCTCCCGCCGACCGAGGTCCAGGTCGGGATCATGACCGCCGTCGTCGGCGTCCCGGTGTTCCTGTACCTCATCCGGCGCGGACGGATGGGGGCGCTGTGACGACCATGCTCGACCGCGGGGGGCCTCGACCGACGTCGGTCGAGGTGGTCAGGACTGCGCGGCGCCGCCCGGCGCGCCGCCACCGGCTGGTGATCGGCGGCCTGTCGCTGGTGCTGTTCGGCGCCTTCGCCGCGCGCGTCCTGCTCGGAGACTTCACGTTCACGATCCCCGACTTCTTCCGGATCCTGTTCGGCGAGGAGATCCCGGGTGCGTCGTTCATCCTCATGGAGAGCAAGCTGCCGCGGGCGGTGCTCGGCGTCCTGGTCGGCGTCGCGTTCGGCGTCGGCGGTGCGATCTTCCAGACGACCCTGCGCAACCCGCTCGCCAGCCCCGACATCATCGGCGTCAGCCTCGGCGCCAGCGCCGCCGCGGTGTTCGCGATCGTCGCGCTCGACCAGAGCGGCACCTCCGTGTCGGTCGCCGCGATCGTCGGGGCCCTCGGCATCGCCGCCGTCGTCCGCCTCGTGGCCGGGCAGGGCGCCGGGTTCCGCCTGGTGCTGGTGGGGATCGGTGTCGCCGCGGCGCTGCTGTCGGTGATCCAGTACCTGTTCACCCGCGCCGACGTCTACGACGCCCAGCTCGTCCTGCGCTGGCTGACCGGCAGCGTCAGCGGAGCCGACTGGCCGACGATCCGGCTGCTCGCGCTGTTCCTGCTGGTGCTGCTGCCGGTGATGGTCTGGCTGGCGCGGTCGCTGCGGATCACCGAGCTCGGTGACGACGCCGCGGCCGGGCCTGGGCGTCACGCCCCGGCGTACCGACATCGTGCTGCTGATGGCCGTCGTGCTGACCGCCGTGGGGGTCGCGGCCGCGGGTCCGATCGCCTTCGTGTCCTTCCTCGCCGGGCCGATCGCCCGGGCCCTCAACGGTGGCCGGACCACCCTGCTCGGCGCGGCGCTCGTGGGCGCGACGGTCGTCGTCGCGGGCGACTACGTCGCCGACTACCTGCTGGCCGACATCAACTTCCCCGTGGGCGTCGTCACCGGCGCGTTCGGGGCACCGTTCCTGCTCTGGCTGCTCGCCCGCGGCCGCACCGGAAGGAGAGCGTGACATGACAGCTCTGGACGACAGGCCGTCGTCGGCGCCGTCCGCCCACCTCAGCGAGGTGCCCGCGCGGCTCGCCGCCGACCGCGTCTCGCTGGGGTACGGCGAACGCACGGTCGTCACCGAGCTCACCGTCCGCATCCCCGACGACCAGGTCACGGTGATCGTGGGCCCCAACGCCTGCGGCAAGTCGACCCTGCTGCGCGGCATGGCGCGGCTGCTCCGGCCGGCGTCCGGCGCGGTGCTGCTCGACGGCGAGGCCATCCACAAGCAGTCGACCCGGCAGGTCGCGCGCGCTCTGGGCCTGCTCCCGCAGAACCCGATCGCACCCGAGGGGGTCACGGTCGTCGACCTGGTCGGCCGCGGACGGCATCCCCACCAGGGAGCCTTCCGGCGCTGGTCGCGCGAGGACGAGCAGGCCGTCGCCGAGGCGCTGGAGCTGACCGACACCGACGGCCTGGCCGACCGGGTCGTCGACGAGCTCTCGGGAGGCCAGCGGCAGCGGGTCTGGATCGCGATGGCGCTCGCCCAGGGCACCGACCTGCTGCTCCTCGACGAGCCCACGACGTACCTCGACGTCGCCCACCAGGTCGAGATGCTGGACCTGCTCGCCGACCTCAACCGCGGCCGCGGCACCACCGTCGTGATGGTGCTGCACGACCTCAACCTCTCGGCCCGGTACGCCGACCACCTCGTCGCGATGCGCGATGGCGAGATCGTCGCGGAGGGCACCCCCGCCGAGGTCGTGACCGAGGAGACGGTGCACGCCGTCTTCGGCCTCGGCAACCGCGTGATCACCGATCCCGTCTCGCACACCCCGCTGGTCGTCCCCGTGGGACGTCACCACACCCCCGAAGGGACCCGATGATGACCATGACCACGAACCACTCGCTACCGATGATCCTCGACGAGGTCGAGGTGGTCGCCGTCGAGCGGCTGTCGCCGACGTACGTCCGCGTCGAGCTCGGCAGCCCGGTGCTCGCCGACTTCGGCGTCGACGGGCCGCTGTACGACCAGCGGATCAAGCTGGTGTTCCCGAACGAGGCAGGGCGGCTGCCGTCGTTCGAGGGCGCCGACGAGTCCTGGTTCACCACCTGGCTGGACATCCCGGCCTCCGAGCGCGGGCACATGCGCACCTACACCGTGCGCGAGGTGCGCGGCGAGGGTGCGGACACGCGGCTCGTCGTCGACTTCGTGCTGCACCTCGCCGAGGACGCGACCGGACCGGGCTCCGCGTGGGCGGCGCAGGCGAAGGTCGGCGACCGGCTGGTCACCATGGCGCCGCGGCGCGGTGACTTCTACGGAGGGATCGAGTTCGACCCCGGTACGGCGAAGTCGCTTGCTGCTGGTGGCCGACGAGACCGCCGTACCGGCCGTGTGCAGCATCCTCGAGGACCTGCCGGCGTCTGCCCGTGGCGTCGCGTTCCTCGAGGTACCGGAGTCGGGCGACGTGCTGGAGCAGGCCGCTCCCGAGGGACTGCAGGTGGTGTGGCTGCCGCGCGACGGCGCCCCGCTCGGGTCGCGCCTGCACGAGGCCGTGCTCGCCCACCTCGGCACGTCGCCGCACCCGGTCGAGGAGCCCGACGAGGTCGACCCCGACCTGTGGGAGACCCCGACGTACTCCTCCTCGGGCGAGGACGTCGAGGCGCCGACGTACCACGTGGGCCACGACCTCGACGGGATCTACGCCTGGATCGCGGGGGAGTCCGCCGTCGTCACCACCCTGCGCCGCCACCTCGTCAAGGAGCTGGACATGGACCGCCGCCAGGTCGCCTTCATGGGCTACTGGCGGCGGGGTGTCGCGATGCGTTCCTGAGGTCTACCGGGATAGTCCGAGACGTTTGGGTTGCTCAGGGCGCCATCTGGCAACCCAAACGTCTCGGACTATCCCGATGACCCTCAGTTGTCGATCCGGTCGGCGATGCGGCGGAGGCGCTCGGCGAAGCGGTGACGCTGGGGGACCTGGGGCACGTGCGGCTCGGCGGCACGCTGGCGACGCTCGTGCATCTGGTGGCGGGCCTGGGTCTCGATGGGCTGGTCCATGGTGGGGCTCCTTCGGTCTCGTGGCTGGGTCGGTGGGGTGGTCAGAGCTGCCGGAGGACGATGTCGCCGCTGACGGTCTTGGCCCGCAGCTCGATGTGGTCCTCGCCGTCCTGGGGCTGGCCGGCGCCCTCGAGGTCGGAGTGGATCGACCCGGACACCGTCGTGATGTCGGTCCACACGGGGACGCCGGCCGGGATCCCGACCCGTACGTCGCCCGACGCGCCCTTCACGGTCACCTTGCCGTTGCGGGCGCACCCGATCGCCAGGTCGCCGCTGCCGGTCGCGAGGGACACGTCGGTGCGCGCCTCGCCGACCTGGAGGTCGCCGGAGCCCGTCTTCACGACGGTGACGCCTCCGCTGTCGCCGATCTCGACGTCGCCGGACCCGGTCGACACCGCGATCGCGCCCTCGGAGTGGCGGACGGCGATGTCGCCGGAGCCGCTCTTGACCCGCAGCGCGTCCGACACGTGGTTGAGCGTCACGTCGCCCGAGCCGCTCTCCAGCTGGCTGGGGCCCGACACGTGGTCGACCGCGAGGTCGCCGGAGCCGGTCTTCGCGTGGCAGCTGCCGATCGTCCCGTCGACCAGGAGGTCGGCGCTGCCGGTGCGGCTGGTCACGTCGCTGCCGGTCGGGAGGACGATCGAGACCCGCATGTCGGAGTCGCCGGAGAAGAAGCCACCCCGGCGGCGGGGTGCGATCACGCTGATCCGGCTGCCGGACTGCTCGACGACGACCTCGTCGGCGTCCCGGCCGGCGACCTCGACGGTCGTCTCGCTGGTCTCCTGGGCGGTCACGTGGATCCGCCCCTTCTCGATCTCGACGTACAGGTCGACGGGCTCGTGGGTCTCGAACTGGTGCATGGTCATGACGGTCTCCAGGGTGTGCTGGTCCACGGGGCCGGCCTCGTTCGCCGGTCCGCGGAGTTGGATGGGTGGTTGGGGCGGCGGGTCAGACCCAGCCGCTCATGCGCTTGTTGCCGCGTCCCTTCCCGCCGAACGGGTCGTTCCCGCCGAAGAAGGGGATGCTCGAGAGGTCGATGTCGACGTTGATGGCGTTCTCGCGGGTCGCGGCCCGGATCACCTGGACCAGCCAGGTGTTGAGCGAGTGCCCCGAGCTGGCCGCCAGCTCCTCGGCCCGGGTCTTGACCGACTCGGGGATCCGGAGCGTGACCCGGGCCAGGCCGCCCTCCTCCTCGAGCTCGCCGGGCGTCGGGGGAGCGGGCGGCTGCGGCGGGGCGGGTGCGGTCGGGGCGACGTCGACGACGAAGTCGAGCTCGCGTCCGTTGAGGCGTACGTCGACCCCGCCGGCCGGCATCTCCGCCGTGATCTCGGACGCGGCCTGGGAGATCGCCTCCATCAGGGCCAACCGGGCGGCGGGGTCCAGCGCCATGGCCAGCCGCTCGGCGGCCTGCGCGATCTCGGGGCCGCCGGCCTCGGCCGCCGCCGCGAGGTCGCGGCGGAGGTGGTCGACGTACGGGGTGATGTCCATGTGCACCACGATGACATCACTCTGACGTCACGTCAAGCACTTGGTGACATCAAATTGGGCCAACAATGACATCACCCGGCGTCAACGTGTCGCACGAGACGAAAAGGTTGACCCCGGCTACGGTTTCGAGGAGTCAACACTCGGGAACGGAGCGGGCATGCCCCTGCACGCGCAGATCACGGCGATGGCGACCCTGATCGATGCCAAGTTCGTCGACTACCTCATCCTCGCGACGTACTTCGCGTTCGTCCTCGGCATCGGCTTCCTGGCCCGAAGACACGTCTCCGACTCGGTCGACTTCTTCCTCTCCGGGCGGTCGCTGCCCGCGTGGGTGACCGGTCTGGCCTTCATCTCGGCCAACCTCGGTGCCGTCGAGATCATGGGCATGTCGGCCTCGGGTGCCGAGCTCGGGCTGTCGACCGTGCACTACTTCTGGGTCGGCGCGATCCCGGCGATGCTCTTCCTGGGTGTCGTGATGATGCCCTTCTACTACGGCTCCAAGGTCCGCTCGGTGCCGGAGTTCATGCTCCGCCGGTTCGGTCCGGGCGCACACCTGGTCAACGCGATCTCGTTCGCGGTGGCGCAGCTGCTGATCGCGGGAGTGAACCTCTACCTGCTGGCCACGATCGTGCACGCGCTGCTGGGGTGGAGCCTCTGGGTCGCCCTCTTCGTGGCCGCGATCGTGGTGCTCACCTACATCACGCTCGGCGGCCTGTCGGCGGCGATCTACAACGAGGTGCTGCAGTTCTTCGTGATCGTGGCCGCCCTGCTGCCGCTCACGCTCCTCGGCCTGAACCGCGTCGGCGGCTGGGACGGCCTGACCGACAAGATCACCAAGGCCGCTGACGGTGGCTCCGGCCCGCCTGCCGAGCAGCAGCTCAACAGCTGGCCGGGCAATGCCCTGTCCGGCTTCGAGTCCGACTTCTGGTCGGTCGTGGGCATCGTGTTCGGCCTCGGGTTCGTGCTGTCCTTCGGCTACTGGACGACCAACTTCGTGGAGGTGCAGCGCGCGCTGGCCTCCGACTCGATCTCCTCGGCCCGCAAGACGCCGGTGATCGGCTCCTTCCCGAAGATGTTCGTCCCCTTCATCACGATCCTGCCCGGCATGATCGCCGCGGTCCTGATCACCGACATCGCCGACCTCAAGGCCGGCGGCTCACCACCGGGCGGCGCCTCGGGAGAAGGGGTCGCGTACAACGACGCGCTGCTCTACATGATGCGAGATCTCCTGCCGAACGGCCTGCTGGGCCTGGCGATCACGGGTCTGCTGGCGGCGTTCATGGCCGGTATGGCGGCCAACGTGTCGGCGTTCAACACGGTGTTCAGCTACGACCTCTGGCAGGACTACGTCGTCAAGGGACGCGACGACTCCTACTACCTGATGGTGGGCCGGATCGCGACCGTCGCGGCGACCTTCATCGCCATCCTGACGGCGACCTTCGCGAGCAACTTCTCGAACATCATGGACTACCTCCAGACGTTGTTCGGGTTCTTCAACGCGCCGTTGTTCGCGACGTTCATCCTCGGCATGTTCTGGAAGCGGATGACCGCGACCGCCGGCTGGACCGGGCTTGGTCTCCGGAACCCTGGCCGCGGTCGCCGTCGCCTTCCTGTCGGAGGACGCGTTCGGCTCGTGGAGCATGGGCGTGATCCCGATCGGTGGCCAGGGTGCCGCGTTCCTCGCGGCGTCGGCGGCCTTCATCGTCGACGTGACGGTCAGCGTCGCGGTCACCGCGGTGACCGAGCCGAAGCCGGCCGAGCAGCTGCGCGGGCTCGTCTATTCCGAGACGCCGAAGGAGGAGCGGACGGACCCCAAGGAGGCGTCGTACCCGTGGTACCGCCGGACCGTCCCGCTCGCGTGCGTCTCGCTGGCCATGGTCATCGTCCTGAACGTGATCTTCTAGAGGCAGGCTGACATGAGTGAGACGACTGGCAAGAAGACCGCGGGGGCGCTCGACGTCCGCAACATCATCGGTGGGCTGCTGGGCATCTACGGCGTGATCCTGACGCTGATGGGCCTGTTCTTCAACACCGAGGAGGAGAAGACCGGCGGGGTGAACGCCAACCTCTGGGCCGGCCTCGCGCTGCTCGCAGTGTCGGCGGCGTTCCTCGTGTGGTGGCGGGTGCGACCGATCGTGGTGCCCGACGACATCGATCGCGACATGACCCGTCCCGACGCCGGTCACTGACCGGGCGCCGGCCCGGTCAGGGCGTGTCCTTCTCGGTGTAGAGGACGACGGCGTCGATCGCGCCGTCGGTGCGGTAGAGGTCGAGCGTGAGCGGGCACCGGGCCGGACCGTCCTCACGCAGCGACACCGTCACGGACACGGCCAGCCGGTCGGCGGTGCGGACGGGCCGGGCCACGCCGCAGTTCGTCAGCGGCGGGACGCGCAGCGACGCGTCGAGCGCCGGCGTGCGGTACTCGGTCGTGCCGGGCACGGCGTAGACGTCGTCCATGGCCTGGCGGAGGACGGTCAGGACCCCGGGGTCGCCCCAGCGCTTGCGGTCGGTCGCCTCCGACCCGCTCAGCTGGACCGGCTCGCTGGCGTCGACCACGACGTCGACCTCCTCGGCGAACACCGGCGCCGGTCCGCGGTCGGCGGCCCAGCGCAGGAACTTCCACCCGTCGAGTCGCGCGGGATAGCGCGCCATGCAGAAGGCGTCGGAGGGCACGGCGGTCCAGATGGTCACGGTGTCGCCGTCGGCGAACCGGGTCCCGGTGGGCGGGTCGGTGTTGACCACGGTCTCCACCACCTCGCACGCACGGATCGGACGCTGCTCCACCTGCAGGCCGCGGTCGGTCAGGAGGGTTCGCGCTGCGGCGGCGTCGTACCCGAAGAGTGACGGGACCTGGTCGTCGTCGAGGACGGGCTCGACCCCGCCGCGTGCCGCCACGGCAGCAGCGGTGAGCGCCACCACCGCGACCGCGGCCGCGGCCACCACCACCCACCGTGCGTCGCGGTCGGGACGCACGATCGCGTCGCCGGGTGGCGGCGGGACCGTGTCACCCGCAAGCCCGACCAGCTCGCGGGCGGACGTCCGGTCGGGTACGCCGAGGTCGGCGCGCGCCGCGACCTCGGCGGTGGCGACCTCGTCCACCTCGAGGTCGAGGGCGGCCGCGATCTCGTGGGGGGTCAGGTCGGCGTGGAACGCGAGGACCGCCACCGCTCGCCGGTCGGGGTCCATGGCGGCGAGACGTCGGCGTACGACCAGACCGGGCTCGTCGCCGACGGGCAGTCGTGCCGCCTCGTGGCGCACCCGCTCGACCAGCGCGGCCAGGACGAGTGGGTCGGGGTCGGCCCTCCGCTCGATCCGTGCGGCCTCGCTCAGCAGGACGTCGCGGACCGCGCGGGGCGCGGCGATCTCCGCGGCACCGAGCAGCACGGCGGCCCGGACCAGCGACGTCCGGCGCGCCGCGACGTACTCCTGGAAGTCCATGCCCGCTCCCGTCCTCCGTCCACGGTACGACGGCGGTGGGTCGCGGGCCGTCCGTCAGAGGTCGAAGAGCGAGCTCGACTCGTTGATGTCGACGCCGGTCTTCGGCTGGTGAGCCTCGCCGCTGCTGGCCGGCTTGGGCTTCTCGGCCGGCTTGTCGTCCTCGCCTTCCGGCTCGGGCTCCTCGTCGGCCTCGGCGGTCTCGCGGTCTCGTCGGTGTCCTCGGTCTCGTCGGGGGTCTCGACAGGCTCGACCGACGTGGGTTCGGGTTCGCTGTCGGGCTCCGGCTCGGAGTCGTCGGCCGCAGCGGCGGTCGCTGCCTGGCTGAGCGCGGCGCCCGAGCTGAGCTCGGCGTCGTCACCGGTCTCGTCCGGGGTCTCGTCCGGGTCTCGACGGGCTCGGTCGGCGTCGGGCTCGGGTTCCTGCTTCGCCTCGGGTTCGGGGGCCTCGATGTCGAAGAGTGACCCGCCTGAGGGGATCTCGGCCGCGGGCTTCTCGGTCGTTGCTCTCGGCTGTGGTCTCGACAGGCTCGACCGGCGTGGCTTCCGGTTCCTGCTTCGCCTCTGGCTCGGGGGCTTCGATGTCGAAGAGCGAGCCACCGGACGACTTGGCCTCGACGGGCTCGGCCGGCGTTGGTTCCGGTTCCTGCTTCGCTTCGGGCTCGTCGGCGGGCCGATGTCGAAGAGGGAGCCACCGGACGGCTTGGCCTCGGCGGGCTCGGCCGGCGTGGGCTCGGGTTCCTTCTTGGCCTCGGGCTCGTCGGTGCCGATGTCGAAGAGCGAGCCACCGGAAGCCGGCTCTTCCTTCGCCGGGTTCCTTCGTGGCCTCGGGCTCCGCCTCCGGCTCGTCGGAGCCGATGTCGAACAGCGAGGAGCCGCCGCTGGCCTTGGCGGCCGGGCCGACGTCCTCGGTGTCGGTCACCGTCTCGGCGGTCTGGGTCTGGTCGCCCGGCTCGGGCTCGGCCCGGGTCTCCTCGGACTTCTTGGCGGCCGGCGCGGCGACGGAGGCTCCGGCCTTCGCCTTCGTCGCGGGCTCGCCCTTCACGGAGGCGAGCAGCATCTGCGCGACGTCGAGCACCTCGACCTCTTCGCGGGCCTCGCCCTGCGCCTGTTGTGCGGTCAGGCCGTCGGAGAGCATCACCCGGCAGAACGGACAGCCCACGGCGATCTGGTCGGCGCCGGTGGCGACGGCCTCGGCGGTGCGGTTCTCGTTGATCCGCGTCCCGATCGTCTCCTCCATCCACATGCGCGCGCCGCCGGCGCCGCAGCAGAAGGACTTCTCGGAGTTGCGGGGCATCTCCGTGAACTCGGCCCCGGGCAGCACCTGCAGGAGCTCGCGCGGCGGACTGTAGACGCCGTTGTGGCGGCCGATGTAGCACGGGTCGTGGTAGGTGATCGACCGGGCGGCGGCGCCGGCACCGTCGCGCACCGGCGTCAGCTTGCCCTCGCGCACCAGGCGGTTGAGCAGCTGCGTGTGGTGGACGACCTCGAGCTCGATGCCGAAGTCCTTGTACTCGTTCTTGAGGGTGTTGAAGCAGTGGGCGCAGGTCGAGACGACCTTCTTGACCTTGTACTCCTTGAACGTCTCGACGTTCTGCTGGGCAAGGCCCTGGAAGACGAACTCGTTGCCCGCCCGGCGGGCCGAGTCGCCGGTGCACGTCTCACCGTTCCCGAGTACGCCGAACGAGACGCCGGCCGTGTCGAGCAGCTCGGCAACCGCGCGGGTCGTCTTCTTCGCGCGGTCCTCGTAGGCGCCGGCGCAGCCGACCCAGAACAGCCACTCGACCTCGTCGAGAGACTCGATGTCGTCACCGACCACCTTCACGTCGAAGTCGAGGCCCTTGGCCCAGTCCATCCGCGCGGTGGCCGACATGTTCCAGGGGTTGCCCTTGTTCTCCATCCCCTTGAACAGCTGGTTGAGCTCCGCCGGGAAGTTCGACTCGACCAGGATCTGGTAGCGGCGCATGTCGACGATGTGGTCGACGTGCTCGATGTCGACCGGGCACTGCTGGACGCAGGCGCCGCAGGTGACGCACGACCAGAGGACGTCGGGGTCGATCACGCCGGCGCCGCTCTCGGGCATGTAGAACCACTCGTCACCGGTGTCGCCGACCAGCGGGCGCTCCGCCTCCTTGGTGAGGGTGTCGTTGCCCTCGAGCACGCCCTCCCGCTTGCCTTCCGGAGCCATGGAGTACGGCGCCTTGGCGAACGACGCGTCGCGCATCGCCATGATCAGCAGCTTCGGCGAGAGCGGCTTCTCGGTGTTCCAGGCCGGGCACTGGTCCTGGCAACGACCGCACTCGGTGCACGTCGCGAAGTCGAGGATCCCCTTCCAGGAGAAGTCCTCGACCGCGCCGACCCCCAGCTTCGCGTCCTCGTCGAGGTCCTCGATGTCGTCGAGGGTGATCGGCTTGCCCGCAGACATCAGCGGCTTCGCGGCGCCGAGTGCGACCGGACGACGGCCGAACAGCACGTTGAGCGGCGCCAGGAAGATGTGCAGGTGCTTGGAGTTGAGCACCAGGATCAGGAACACCAGCATGACGCCGATGTGGAGCAGCAGCCCGATGTGCTCGAGGGTCTCGAGGGCGTCGTGGCTGATCCCGTCGAGCAGGTTGCCGATGCCGATCGAGACGAAGGCGCCGCTGTCGTAGGGCAGGTTGCCGGCGGCGGAGGCGGCGCCGCGGAACAGGAACATCGTCCAGATGACGTTGAAGATCATCAGCAGGACCAGCCAGGCGCCGCCCAGGTGCGACCCGCTGAAGCGGGACTTGCGGCCGAGCTTCGCCGGGGAGTTCTTCAGCCGGATGTTGGCGAAGACCACGAGGCCGACCAGGGCCATCACGGCGATGAAGTCCTGGGCGAAGCCGAGGATCGGCCAGGTGCCGACGATCGGGATGTGGAACTCCGGGTTGAACAGCGCGCCGTACGCCTCGAGGTAGACCGTCGACAGGATGAGGAACGCCCAGAACACGAAGAAGTGCGCGGCGCCGGGGACCGACCACTTGAGCAGCTTCTTCTGCGCGAAGACCTCGACGACCTGGGTCTTGAGCGAGCTGCCGAGCCGCTTGGTGACGTTCTCCAGGCGGTCGGGGGCCGGCTGTCCGTGGGTGATCAGGCGGCCGAGGAACAGCACGCGCCGTCCCGCGAAGACGAGAGTGACGGCCGTCATTCCCAGCCCCAGAATCAACACCAGGTCCACAGTCGCTCCCTACACCTCATACGGGTTCGCCGGATCGCTCCATGTCGGGTCGCCGATGAGACTACGGGGATTTCTCCGCGCCCGGCATCCGGTGGATGCGTGAGCAACGTCCCACCCGCGGACCACGCCGACCAGTACCTTACCTGCCGGTAACTTAACCCCTTGCCGGGCCCTCGTCCTCCGATCGGGACGCAGGTCACGAACCTCCCGAGCCGACCGGGACCGCAGCCTCAGGCGCCGGGACACCCCCGCGGCGAAGTGTCGTCCGCAGTGGCGGACGGGCCGCCACCACGAGGGAGGTGGCTCCGGTGAGAGTGACGACGGCGACGGTGGCGACGACAGTGACAGCGATGGCCTGCCTGCTCGTGGCGGGATGTGGCGGGACGCGAGAGCCGGTCGGTGAGGCGTCGGCGAGCACGTCCGCGCCCACCCAGGGTCCGCCACTGCCCGCAGGCCCCCGGGCGACGGACTCGGCCGACCCCGGTGCCACCCGTCCGGCCGCCGCCCAGAAGGGGACGGGCGACTGGCGCATCCGGCAGCCCGCCGAGGGCAGGATCGAGGCGTTCACGACGGTCAGCAGCGGCCCGCCCGGAACCCAGGTGGGGGTGAAGGTCTCGACGTCCGCCGGTTCGTACCGGGTGACGGCGTACCGGATCGGCGCCTACAAAGGCGGATGGGGGAGCCAGGTCTGGCAGTCGGAGCCGCAGCGAGGTCGGTTGCAGCCCGAGGCCGTCTTCGCGCCCGCCGAGACCCGGACCGTGGTCGCCCCCTGGAGCGAGGACCTGACCATCGACACCACCGGCTGGAAGCCCGGCTACCACGTCATCAAGCTGCGGACCGTAGCCGGCTTCGAGACCCAGGTCCCGTACGTCGTGTCGTCGCCGTCGGCGGCGGGCACGGTCGCGCTGGTCGCACCGATCACGACCTGGCAGGCGTACAACCAGTGGGGCGGATACAGCCTCTACCACGGGCCGGACGGCGACCGGCGGAGCTGGGCGGTGAGCTTCGACCGGCCGTACCAGGGGGCGGTGGGGGCGAACGACTACCGGCTGGCCGCGCTCCCCATCGTGCTCCGCGCCGAGCAGCTCGGCATCCCGCTGTCGTACTTCACCAACGTCGACCTCGACCAGCGGCCGGAGCTGCTGGCCGGAGCACGCGGCTATGCCTCGCTCGGGCACGACGAGTACTGGACCACCGGCATGCGGCGTGCCGTCACCCGGGCCCGGGACGCGGGCACCAACCTCGCCTTCTTCGGCGCCAACACGATGTACTGGCGGATCCGCCTCGAGGACCGCGACACGGGACCCGCGCGGCTGGTCGTGGGCTACCGGGACGACGCCCACGTCGACCCGCTCCGCGAGGAACGGCCGGCCGACGCCACGTCGCGCTTCCGCGACGCCCCGGTGCCGCGGCCCGAGCACGAGCTGATCGGGATGCAGTACGAGTGCTTCCCGGTAGACGCCGACTACGTCGTCGTCTCGCCCCGGTGGTGGGGCTTCGCCGGCACCGGCGTCGGGTACGGCGACCGCCTCGAGGGACTGGTCGGCCCGGAGGCCGACCGGGTGTACCCCGACCGGCTCCTGCCGCATCCGTTGCAGGTGCTCGCGCACACGCCGTACGACTGCCGTGGCGTGACGACGACGGCGCAGTCCGTCTACTACACGACCCCGTCGGGAGCGGGTGTCTTCACGGCGGGCACCCTGCGCTGGGGCTGCGCCATGATCGACGGCTGTGACCGCCCGATCGACGACCGGGTCGGTCGGTTCGTCAGCACCGTGACCGGCACCGTGCTGCAGGAGTTCGCAGCGGGGCCGGTCGGTGAACGCCATCCGGCGCGCGAGAACCTCGACGACTTCGACCTCCCGCTGGTCAACTCGGTCTCGGCGAGTTGAGCCGGGCGTGAGGCAGATCGGACATCATGGCCTGCATGACCCGAGAACGGGGTGGACGGCGCGGCACCGGCATACGGGGCCCGCTCGCCGTCGTCCTCCTCTCGCTGGTCGCCTTCCTGACGGCCTGCACGGGCGACGAGGAGCCGCCCGAGCCGAGCCCCTCGTCCGCGCAGATGGCGCTGAGCCTCGAGACGGTGCGTGGGGCGGGCACGCTCAGCGAGAAGGCGCAGGCCGACGCCGAGACCGAGGTGGGTGACGTGCTCTCCCACTACGTGGTCGAGGGTTTCCTCGGCGACTACCCACGGGACGACTTCGTCGGTGCCTTCGACGCCTTCACGGGCGGCGCGGCGCGGACCGCCGTGCGCGACATCGACCTGCTGACCGCCAACCCCTACCGCAACGCCTCGTCGGTCCAGCCGACGAAGCTCGACGCCCGCCTGTCCTTCCTGGTGGACGGGTCCGACGTGGTCGGAGCATCGGCCGCCGTCGACCTGGCCTTCGAGGCCGAGCTGGCCGACGGGGAGACCGCCCCGTTCACCGTGACCGGACGGCTGCTCCTCGAGCGCACGCAAGGGTCCTGGTCGATCTTCGGCTACGACGTCACCCGCGACGACCCGGACCCGACCGACGTGGAGACCTCGCCATGACGGCCCGGCGGCTCTGGCGGTACGCCGCCAAGCTGGGGCTCCTGCTCGGCCTGGCCGCGCTGGTCATCCCCGACGCCGGAGTGCACACGACCTCGATCAGCCTGACCAGGGTCCAGACCGCCAAGAGCGTCGACTTCGCGGACGGCGTCGTGTGGATCCTCGCGCTCGGCTCCGACGCGCGACCCGGCACCGACCTGGAGGACGGCCGCACGGACGCGATCCAGCTGATCGGCCTCGACCTCGAGTCGGGGCGGGCGGCCGGACTCGGCATCCCGCGCGACTCGTTGCTGCCGATCCCCGGGGACGGGCTCGACCGCATCAACACCGCCATGAGCGAGGGTGGGACCGACCTCACCGCCGAGATGGTCGCCGAGCTCACCGGCATCCAGCCCGACTACGTGTTCCTGGCCGGCTTCGAGGGCTACCGCGACATGGTCGACACGATCGGCGGCGTCGACGTCGTCTCCGACGAGGCGTTCACCGACGAGGAGTTCGACCTCGACGTGGTCAAGGGCGTGAACCAGTTCGACGGTCTCCAGGCCCTCGACTACGCCCGCACCCGCGCCCTCCCGAGCTCCGACTTCGGCCGGATGGCCAACCAGCAGCAGATGATGCTCGGCATCCTCCGCAACCTGCGGGCCAACGAGGACCAGCCCGGTTTCATCGAGCGCGGAACCCTGTCGGCCCTCTCCGGCCTCAGCACCGATCTCGCCCCGAACGAGCTCTACCGGCTGGCCCAGGCGATCACGCTGGTCCGCCCGGACCGGGTCGAGCTGTGTGTGCTGACCGGCGCCGACGAGACCACCGCCGAGGGGGCCGAGGTGATCGTCCTCGACGAGGCGCAGGCACGCCGGATCGGCGAGGACGCGGCGGACAACCTGCGCTACGACGACGGTTGCTGAGGGCCCGGAGAGCCCGTCTCGAGACCCGCCTCGCGAGCCATGATGATCGCCTGGGCGCGATGGGCGACCTGGAGCTTGGCGAAGATGTTGCTCGCGTGGTTGCGGACCGTCTTCACCGACAGTCCCAGCTCGCGCGCGATCTCCGCGTTCTCGAGGCCGTCGGCGATCAGGCCGAGGATCGTTCGCTCGCGATCGGTGAGCTGGGGGAAGACGTCGGACGTCGGCCGCGTCCGGACTCCCCGGAAGAACGTCATCATCCGGTCGGCGATGCCCGGCCCGAAGATCACCTCGCCCGCGCCGACGGCCTCGATCGCCCGCACGATCTCGCCGCGCCGGGCCCCCTTGAGCAGGTAGCCGCGCGCGCCGGCCCGCACGGCGGCGAAGACCGAGTCCTCGTCCTCCATCATCGTCAGCACGACCACGCTGATGTGTGGCGACGACTGCACGATCCGCGCGGTCGCCTCGATCCCGTTGAGCCGGGGCATGTGCAGGTCCATCAGGATCACGTCGGGCTGCAGCTCGAGGGCGAGGTCGACCGCCTCGCGGCCGTCGACCACGCTGCCGATCACCTCGACGGTGTCGGTGGCCGCCAGCATCGCCTCCAGCCCCTTGCGGAACTGCTCGTGGTCATCGACCACCAGGACCCGCAACCGCTCCATCAGCCCACTCCCGGATCTCGTGCCGGCGCGGCCGCCAGGGGCAGCGTCGCTTCGACCAGCGTGCCCGTGCCGACGGCGGATGTCACCGTGCAGGTGCCCCCGAGCTCCTCCGCGCGTTCCCGCATGGACGACAGTCCGATGCCCTGACGGGGTTCGGGCCCGATGCCGACACCGGAGTCCCGCGCCTCGATGTGCAGGACGTCGTCGTCGCGGTGCAGGACCACCCGGCAGGTGTCGGACTCGCTGTGCTGGGTCGCGTTGGTGACGGCCTCGACCACGATCCAGTACGCCGCGACCTCCACTGCGGCGGGCAGCTGACCCAGGTCGTCGTCGGCGTCGATCGCCCAGGTCAGGCCCGCTCGACCGCGGTGCGTGCCGAGGGCGAGGTTGTGCTGGTCGGCTCGTTGTCGCAGTGCGGAGACGAGGCCGAGCTGGTCCAGTGCCGGAGGCCGCAGCCCGTCGACGAGCCGGCGCACCTCGGCGATCTCCTCACGCGCCAGCTCGGCGAGCTCACCGACCAGGTCCTCGGCCTGGGCGGGGTCGTCGGCGATCAGGTCGCGGGCCGCCTCGAGCCGCATCGCCAGCGCTGCCAACGACGGTCCGAGCCCGTCGTGGAGGTCGCGGCGCACCCGGCGGCGCTCCTCCTCGCGGGCGGTGATGATGTGCTGCCGGGACCGTTGCAGGTCGCGGTTGATCGAGACCGCCTGGACGAGCGCGCCCACCTGGGCACCGACGTCCTCGAGCAGCCGACGGTCGGCGGCACCGAAGGGGTCGCGGTCGGCGTCCACCTCCAGCAGCAGTCGCCCGACCTGCGTGCCGCCGACGACCAGCTCGATCACGGTCGCCGACCCGCGGGGCTCGCCGTACGACGTCTCGAGCCGGTCCTCGGGTCCGTCGCCGAACACCTCGATGGCTGCCCAGGAGAGTCGCAGCCGCCGCGCCAGCAGCACCAGCGTCTCGTTCAGCGCGTCGGTCGGCGCGGTCAGGGGGTCCAGCCTGCGGAGCTCCGCGACGACCTGGTGCGCGGTCGCGGGATCGCCGTACACGAGGCGGCGCAGCCAACGGTTGAGCGCGAGCGCCAACGGGAGCAGCAGGACCGCGACCACACCGCCGGCGACCATCGACTCGAACGACGTGTCCGAGGCCAGGTTCACCGCACCCACCACCGCAACGAACGCGGTGCCGACCAGCGTCACGACCATCGCCTGGACCAGGGTGCGGCGCACCGTGGGCTCGATCTCGTCCAGCCGGTACCGCAGGATCGCGACGGCGAGGCAGCTGAGCACCGCCGGGGCGAGCAGCAGCGCCAGGATCGGCCACGGGATCAGGGGCTCGCCGGTGATCCGGCGGGGCACGTCGACCAGCAGGATCCGCACGCCGAGGCCACCCACGAGCGCCAGCAGGACCAGCCGAACGGCCAGTCGGTCCTGGCGCGTCGGTGCCCGCAGGTAGCCGGCGAGGAGGACGGCCAACGTCACCGGCACCGTCGCCGCCAGGGCCGGGCCCGCGACCGTGATCAGGCCCTGCAGCCGTGCGGCGGCCGGCTCGAGCCACTGGGCGACCGCGAGCGCCCACACGACGTAGCCGACGAGGGGTACGCCGTACGCGACGACGGGCGACCACCGACGCGGGAGGCCGGACGGAGGCGGCAGGAAGAGCAGCGTGGTGAGCAGCAGGGTCCCGATCCCGGCCGCGCACAGGGCCTCACCGGTGAGGTGTGGCCAGGTCCCGCGCGAGCCTGCGAGGTCGATCACGCCCAGCCCGAACGGCCACGACGTGAGCACGGCCGGCACGAGCGCGGTGGCCACGAGGAAGGCCTGGGCGACCGGTGAGCGGGGGCGCCGCCAGAACACCAGGGTCGCCGCGGCGAGCGGCATCCCGACCAGCACGAGGGTGCCGAGGTTCCGGTAGGCCACGTCGGCCGCGGGGTAGCGGGTGAGCGGCACCTCGATCACCTGCTCGGTGTCCAGCTCGGCACCCGGACGGACCACGGTGTACTCGACGACGTCGCCAACCTCGCGCGAGGTCGCCGGCGGACTCGTCACCCACACGGAGATGGAGCGGCCGTCCACACCGGTGACGACGTCGCCAGCACGCAGCGGGGTGTCGCCGTACGCGCGCACCACGGTGATCGAGTCTCCCCACCGATGTGCGCCGAGCATGGCCCCGGCGGGAGAGACGGTGGTGCCGTCGGACGGCCCGGACAGCAGAGCGACCGCGGTCCAGGCGATCGGGACCACCCAGGCCGCGGTGACCACGAGAAGTCTGCGGATCCGCGACATCGTCTCCCATGGTGGCGCGGAACCGACGTGCGCGGATAGGGAACGCGGAACCGGGCTCGGGGGCGCTCAGCCCACGATGGCGACGTTCTCGACCTCGACCTCCCGCGCGTCGTCGCGGTACGTCGCGACGGCGGCCTTGATGTCGTCGAGGGCCTGGGTGAGCTGGGTGATGCCCTCGCGCAGCCGGCGCTCCGTGTCGCGCTGGGCCTGGCGCGACGGCGTCTCCTCGGTCCACGCGGCGGTCTGCGTGTTCACCGCGTCGAGGGTGCTGGTGAGGTGCTCGGTGATGGACGAGGTGGCCGTCGACATCGCCTCCTCCATCTCGCTGAGGCTGCCCTGCCGTACGACGAGTCCGCGCTCGCTCACTGGCCACCGCCGAGGCGTCCGGCGAGGTCGGTGTACGACGAGACCTGCTCGCTGTCGTTGACCGCGTGCTCGGCGGAGGTGACGGCGAGCGCCTGCGCGTAGCTCTGCAGGGTCGGTCCGAGCGTTGCCGCGACGTCGAACCACGCCCCGATGGCCTCGCCGAGCCCGGAGGCCGCCTGGCCCTTGAAGCCGGTCGCGGACGCCGCGATCGAGTCGCTCAGGGCGGTGAGCATCTCGTTGAGCGGGCCGATGGAGTCGGCGACGGTCTGGGCGGCGGTGTTGAGCTCGCCGAACTCGAGTCCGATGGACATGGATCCCCCTTTCGCTGCCCGAGTCCTTCCCCGCTGTCGGCCGGCGAAACGCAGGTTTCGTGATCCCGGTTACAGGGCAAGGTCGGCTCAGCCGCCCGCATCCACGGCGCAATCCAGGGGCGACCAAGGGGGAACGAGACATGCCGTCGTACGACTACGAGGTCGACCTGCAGAGCCTCGGCGCGGCCGCGCAGGGCCTCAACGACAGCATCCAGCTGATGAAGGACAACGACGTCGAGGACCTCGTGCCCAGCGAGGGCGATCTCGGCAGCAGCGTCGTGTGGGACGCCGTCGACGAGTTCAAGAACCGCTGGGAAGAAGGCCTGAACAACCTCATGCACGACGTCGAGGAGATGGCCGGGCGGATCGGCAAGATCGCCATGAACTACTACGAGACCGACCAGGCCGGCTTCGAGGCGCTGCACGCCGTAGCCGGACGGGTCTCCGCCGTGCGGGTCATGCCCTGATGCCCGACTTCACGATCCGCGGCAACCCGGGGGCGATCCGCAGCAAGGCGGCCACGACCCGGTCGAAGGGCCAGCTCTTCTTCGACACCGGCGACGCCCTGTCGAAGGTGTCCGTCGAGGGCTGGACCGGCCGCGCCGCCGACCACTTCCGCGACGCCCACGACCTCGAGCCGGAGCGGTGGACCAAGGCGGGCAACGGCTTCCTGCGCGCCGGCGCCGCCCTCGAGACGTACGCCGGTGCGGTCGAGAACGCGCAGGCGGTGGCCCGGTGGGCCGCCGACGAGTACGCCCGCGGTGAGCAGGTCACCCAGGACGCGCGGACGGCGTACGACGCCGACGTCAACCGGGCCCGCGACCAGGTGGCCAACGCCGCCGCGTCCGGACAGGTGATGACGCTGACGATCATCCCCTTCGAGGACCCGGGCGCCGCCATCCGCGACAACGCGGTGCGCGAGTTCGAGTCCGCGAAGTCGGAGCTCGACGCGGCCGCCCACACGTGCGCCGACCAGGTGCGCACGGGATGCCAGGACGCCCCCGAGGAGCCCGGGTGGCTCGAGTCGGGGCTCCGCTTCGTGGGTGGCGTGCTCGAGGGCGCCGGCGAGGCGCTGTGGGACCTGGCGACCATGTCGCCCTTCAGCGCGGTCAACATGATCCGCGACCTGACCTCGCTGGCGACCGGCGACCTCACGCCCGAGGAGCTGATGGCGAAGTACCGGCTCTCGCTGGAGACCGCGCAGGGCATGCTCGACGCGCTCAGGGACGACCCGGTGAACTTCGGCAAGGAGCTCGGCAAGGGGCTTCTCGACTGGGACACCTGGGCCGACGACCCGGCCCGGGCCCTCGGCCACCTCGCGCCGGACGCGATCGCCGCCGCAGTGACGGCCGGCGCCGGGACGGCCGCCACTCGCGGGGTGGGCGCGACCGACGACGTCGTCGGCGCGATGTCCGACCTGAGCCGGATGGACGACCTGGCGGATCTCGGCCGGCTCGACAACCTGCGACAACCTCGACAACCTGGATGACCTCGGCGACCTGGGCCGGCTCGACGACGTCGGCGACCTCGGTCCGACGCCCGGCTTCACGCCCGACGGCCAGATCGACCCGCGCGCGTTCACGACGTCCCCCGACAGCGCCTACTTCTGGTCCGGCAGGACCGACGGCGTCGGCGGCGCGGAGGTCGCGGGCAGGTACGCCGAGGAGGGCGGGGGCACGACCCTCGAGCAGCTGATGGAGCGCCGCGGCATCGACATGCCGGAGTGGGATCCCGACAACGCCGAGGTCGTCGACACCTGGAGCAGGGCTTCCGCGGTGTACGCCGACGGCGCGTCGGGTGAGGTGCGCGCCGTCATCGGTGACGAGCTGAGGCCGGGCAACGTCTGGGAGACTTCCGAGCTACCCGCCCTGATCGACAACCCGAACGTCACCCAGATCACCAGGATCGATCCGGTGACCGGACAGGAAGTGGTGATCTGGCCATGAGCGACCACGTGACGACCGACAACGGGGTCGACCCCGAGCTGAGCGCCGCCGTCGTGGCCTACCTCCAGCGAGGCTCCGCCAAGTCGCCGCGCACCGACCGCGAGGCTGCGGCCGGCGAAGCGACGAGCAGCGACCCGGCCGAGCTGGTCGCCAGGGTCGAGGCCTACGTCCAGGAATCCGTGGACGTGCCGGTCGACTGGAACGCGCTCAGCCTGGGCGACGCGGGCCGGTTCGCCGCCGCCGAGATGGGGCGCCGGCACCCCGAGCTGTCGGGCGAGGCGCTCGACGCGCTCGCGTGGAACTTCAGCTTCGCCTGGCGATGAGCGCCGAGCCGGCCGCGTTGCTCGACGAGCTCGCCGACCAGCTGGTCGCGCGCGGGCTGGTCGAACAGGGGGACTTCTACATCACCGGGCGGTTCCCCACCCAGGTGCCGTCCAGCGAGCACATCGGGATGCGCCACCGCGACGGCCTGTACGTGGTCTGGTACCGCGACCTGGGCGACAGCCGGACGCTCGAGGAGAGTGCCGACTTCGCGACCGCTCGTGACCGGTTCGTCCGGGAGGCGGTCACGCTGGCCCGGGAGCGTGGCCGCCGGGTCTCGGACGTCTAGCCACGCTCAGGAGCGGCGTACGCCGGTCACCCGGCCGGCGTCGGAGTACGTCACGGTGATCACGACCCGCGGCCTCGTGCCGGTCTTCGCGCAGAACGTGGAGCGGTTGCCGAGCCGGGTGTAGGGCTGGCCGACCGCCTCCATCACCTGTCGGGTCGTCATGCCGCGGCGGACCAGCGACTCGGCACGGTTCGCGTTCTTGCGCAGCCCGGGGTTGCGGCAGGAGTCGGGCGCGATCCCCTCGGCCCGCTCCCAGGTCTGGAGGTAGGCCTCCGCGCCGCGGGCCATGTCGTCGACGATCGCGGTGCCGTCGGCACCGCCGGCCACCTGGCGCAGGTCCTCGATCCAGTCCGGGTAGAGGCCGTACTGCGCGACCCCGTCGACGTTGATGTCGTAGACCCGCTCGCCGGCCCGCTGCTTGTCGACGGTGACGCCGCCCATGCCGGTGAAGGGGTACTCGACCGGGTTCGGGACGTCGGCACCGCGCGGGTTGCCCTGGGCGCCGAGCCCGTTCATGTCGGCGCCGTACCCGAAGCCGAAGTAGTAGCGCGGGTCGGCCCACCCGAGGTGCTTGCGCCACTTCTCGACGAACCCCGTCGAGTCGCCGGCGTACGGCGCGATGTAGCCGCCGAGCTCGTAGATGCGCGGGTAGGCGTCCTCGGTGGACCAGGAGTGGCTGGACAGGATGCCGGGGTACTCCATCTCCTCGACCTGGTCGAGGGCGGCGTTGCGTGCCTTGACGCTCATGTGGTCGGGGTCGAAGAGCATGTGCCGCTTCGCGAGGCCCGCGATGGTGTGCTCACCGAGCGTGGTGAGACCGCGGGCGTTGCAGTGGTCGGGCGTGCCGTAGAGCGGGAGCGCCGGCAGGTTGACCGCACCGAACAGCTCGGCGACGGCGCCGAACAGGGCGTCCTGCTGGCCGGCGCTGATGTCGGGCGGGGCGAGCTGGTTCTTGTCGTGTGCGTCGGGGTGCTCGGGCGCGCAGTGCCGCATGTCCCAGAACGAGTTGGTCTCCAGGAAGTTGGCGGTGTTGACGGCCAGGCCGACCTCGCCGTTGTCGCCGGCGACGCCCGACAGCGCGTTGTCGAACTTGTTGACCAGCTCCATCTGGCGCACCCCCATGCGGTGCACCTCGTCGAGCTGGGTGTCGATCGCGGCGGGGTCGCACTCGGCGACGTCGCCACCGGGCTGCCGCTTGAACGTGCAGCCGAAGGGCACGCTGGTCTCGATGCCCATGACGACGGCCATCTTGCCGTCGTTGATCACGCTCCGCGCCTCCCACGGGCTGCGCACGATCCGGTAGAACCCCTTGCCGGGCCCGCCCCACTGGGCGTCGATGTAGTCCTGCATGGCGTGCATGTCCTTCGCCTGCAGGCGCACGGAGTCCATGTCGTCACACGAGTTGTGCTTGATCGGGTAGAGCTGGCAGAGCTGGTTGTTCTCGACGAGCAGGTTCACGAAGATCCGCTGGCCGCCGCGCCAGGAGCGCTCGAGCCACTTGTAGTAGGTGCCCTCGTGGGTCAGCGACTCCGGCGCCGGCCAGTCCTTGAACGTCGGCCAGCCGACCGGGTCGTGGGTGGGTCGGCCCGAGAGCAGCGCCTCGAGCGCGGCGCCGTTGCCACCGGTGGCGGTGTGGTCGGGGCAGTCCTGCAGGGCGTACGGCGCGCCGTACTCGTGCCAGGGGCGGCCGCAGTGCACGCCGCCGCCGAGGAACTCGAAGGCCATGCCGTGGGTGTGCGCGTCGACGTACCCGCGGACCTCCTGGTACGGCGAGATCCCGGCCGACGGGGCGCCGGTGATGTTGACCTGGGCCTCGGGGTAGGAGGTGCAGCCGGTGGTGCCGTCGAGGGTGAACCGCGTGCCCGTGCCGGCGATGGCGAGCTGGCCGCCGGCGACGGAGAGGAAGCGGTCGTCGTCGATGCGGAGGGTGAAGCCGGAACCGGACCGCTCCGCGATCCACTCGGTGTCCGCACTGGGCTCGGCGGCGAAGGCGGCGCTTCCGCCGGCGCCGCCGAGGAAGTCGCGGTCGGTGCCGTAGAGCAGGTAGGTGCCGAGGTCGGTGGGCTTGAAGAACAACGGCTCCGTCCCGCCGGAGAGGCCGGCCGCCTCGAGCGTGTAGCAGCCGTTGGCCATCGCGTAGCGGGTCGTCGGGCGGTCGGGTGCGCGGTAGCTGGACGACGCCGTGGTGAGGGTGGGGTCGGCGAGCCTGCGCTCCTGGGCGACGTACGCCGAGCTGGCGCGTCGCTCGTCGGCGGACGTCGGGTCCTGGGTCGCCTTCGAGGAGCTGCCCGCCCGGGAGATCGCGTTCTTGGTGGCGGCGTCGGCGTACTCGTCGAGGCCGGGGCGGGCCGGGTCGCTGGCGTGCGGCAGACCCTTCATCGCCCGGGCCTGGTTGTACAGCGTGGCCAGGTCGCCGTCCCTGTCGCCGGCTCTTTCACCGTCCCCCGGCAGGTTGATCGCGGTTGCGACGACGGCAGCGGCGAGCACGGCCGCGGTGAGCAGGCGACGGAGCACAGGTCCTCCCGGCAGGTGGTTACTGGTGAGTCAACGAGCGGGCGCCGGGGAGGTCACTCGGGCAGACTGGCCGGGTGGACCAGGGGGACCCTCAGGGCGGAGTGACGGCGGCGCGCGAGCTGGTGCTGGCGCGATTTCCCGATGCCCGGGCGGCCTGGCTGGCGGGCAGCGTGGTGCACGGGACGGCCACGCCGACCTCCGACCTCGACGTCACCGTGCTGCTCGACGGCGCACCCGCCCCCTTTCGCGAGTCGCTCGTCCACCGGGGCTGGCCGGTCGAGCTGTTCGTGCACCACGCCGCTTCGGTCGAGCACTGGCTCGGGATGGATCGCGCTCGCCGGCGGCCGACGCTGGCCCGGCTGATCGCGACCGGCGTGACGCTCGTGGACGTCGACGGCGCGGCCGGGCCGGTGGCTGCGACGTGCGACGCGTTCCTGTCCGCCGGCCCGGAGCCGCTTGCCGACGCCGAGAGGGATGCGCTGCGGTACCGGCTGACCGACCAGCTCGACGACCTCGCGGGCGATCCGGCCCGCACCGTTGCGGACGGCGGTCGCGATGGAGCTGTTCGCGCAGGCGAGCCTGCTCCTGCTCGCCGGTCAGGGCCACTGGTGGGGCAGCGGCAAGTGGCTGGTGCGCGAGCTCGAGGCGTACGACGACGCGGCGGGCACGCGGTTCACGAGCCGCCTCCACGGCGGGATGCTCGCCGCGATCCATGGCGAGCCGAGCGAGCTCGTCGACGTGGTCGAGGAGATCCTCGACGCCCATGGTGGTCGGCTGTTCGAGGGCTACCGGGTCAGCGGCTGACCGCTCAGCCGGGCGGTCAGCGCCTCCGCCGCCCGGCGTACCGCCATCGAGAGCGCGGTGGGGTCGGCGCCCTGGTCGGCCCGTTGGTCAGCACTGCCCGACTCGTAGGTGACCGCCAACCCGGCGACCGGGTGCCCGTTGTGGTCGAGCACCGGCGCCGCGACGCTCGCAAAGCCCGGCGTCACCTCGCCCTGCTCGGTGGCGTACCCGCGCTGCCGGGTCTCGCCGAGCAAGGCCCGGAGCGAGCTGAGGGACTCGGGGCCGGTGCCGTGCCGCTCGACGAACGCCGACCGGTCGGGGTAGAGCGCCCGCACCTGTGCCGGCGGGAGCGCGGCCAGGATCGCCCGACCGCTGGCGGTGAGGTGGGCGGGCAGCCGGACGCCGACATCGGTGACCAGCGGCGGACGCCCCGGGGCGCGCTCCTCCACGACGTACAGGACGTCACGTCCGTGCAGCACCGCGAGATGGGCGCTCTGCCTGGTCGCGTCCACGAGACCGGCGAGCAGGCGTCGGGAGATCCGCTGCAGCGGCTCCTGGCGCGAGTAGCCGCTGCCGACCTCGAACGCCGCGACCCCGAGGCCGTAGCGCCGCTCCTCCTCCAGGTGTACGACGAATCCCTCGGCGACCATCGTGTTGAGCAGGTGGTACGCCGTGCTCCGGGGCAGGTCGCACGCGCGCATGATCCGGTCGAGCGGCACCGGGTCGGGCTGGCTGGCCAGGAAGCGCAGCACGCGCAGGGCGCGGGTGGCGGCGGGGACCTGGCTCATGTCCCCGATCGTTCCACCTCAGCGCGTCAGGTGGCGCGTCGCCGACCGGGCTCTTCCGGTCGCACGTCGTCGTCCGGCCGCTCGACGGGGCCGTCGGCCGGGCTGTCGACCGGGGTCGTGTCGGGTGCGTACTCCTCGGACTTGTGGTCGACCTTGGGGTCGATCCGGTCGGCCTCGCGGATCTGGTCCTCGTACGCCGCCTGCTCCACGGTGGCGCCCTGCCGTGCCTCCGCGGCTTCCTGCTCGGCGCGCTCCGCCTGGACCCGTGCGCGTTCGGCGCGCGCCTCGGCCTCCTCGGCGTGCAGCTCGGACTCGCGCGCGCCCGCGGTTCCAGCGACGGCCTCGTGCCGGATGGCGGTGGCCTCGTGGTGCCGCTTCGTGCGGTGCCGGTTGTTGAGCATGAGCACGGCGCCGACGATGACGGCGATCACGACGAGCGCGATGATGACGATCAGGACAGTGTTCATGGTCGCCGTCGTACCCGGCGCCGGGGTTTCACATGCGCGTGTGATGGGGTAACAGAACCGGTATCTCGGACCGAGGAGTTGGCATGACCACCACTGCCCAGACCGCTACTGAACCCCGCTGGAAGATCATCGGACCCGGACTGGTGGTGGCCGCGACGGGCGTCGGGGCGGCCGACCTGGTCGCCACGCTCGTCGCCGGCAGCAAGTACGGCTACGCCCTGCTGTGGTGCGCCGTACTGGGCTGCCTGATGAAGATCGTCCTGGTCGAGGGGGCCGGCCGCTACTCGCTGGCCACCGGACGCACGATCTTCGAGGGCTGGCGGACGCTCGGCATCTGGACCACGTGGTACTTCGGGATCTACGTCGTCATCTGGGGCTTCGTGTACGGCGCGGCCGCGATGGCCGGCACCGGCCTGCCGCTGCACTCGCTGTTCCCGTTCCTCGCGGTGAAGTGGTGGGGGATCCTCAGCGGGTTGATCGGGCTCGCGCTCGTGTGGTTCAACCGCTACGGGCTGTTCGAGAAGATCTGCACCGCGCTGGTCGGGCTGATGTTCGTCTCGATGGTGGGCGCCGCAGCACTCACCGTGCCGAACCTCCCCGACATGGCCGCCGGGCTCGTGCCCAGGATCCCCGACGGCGGGCTCATCTACACGCTGAGCCTGGCCGGTGGTGTGGGCGGCACGATCACGCTCGCGGCGTACGGCTACTGGCTGCGCGAGAAGGGCTGGACGACGCCGCAGTTCATGCGGGTGATGCGGATCGACAACGGCGTGGCGTACCTCGTGACCGGCATCTTCGTCATCTCCACCCTGATCGTCGGCGCCGAGCTGCTGTACTCGGCGAACATCGCGATCGCCGAGGGTGAGAAGGGGCTGCTCAGCCTGAGCGACGTGCTCGACGACAGGTACGGCGACTGGGCCGGCAAGCTCTTCCTCGTCGGCTTCTGGGCCGCCGCGATGTCGTCTCTGGTCGGCGTCTGGAACGGCGTCAGCCTGATGTTCGCCGACTTCCTGGCCAACACGCGCGGCCAGACGTCGGACCACCCCGACGCCCACATGGGCGGCCGCTACTACCGCGCGTACATCCTGTGGCTGACCTTCCCGCCGATGATCATGATGTTCCTCGGCGAACCGGTCGCGCTGATCCTCGCGTACGGCGTCCTCGGCGCGCTCTTCATGCCGTTCCTCGCCGTCACCCTGCTCTGGATCCTCAACACCGACCGCACCCCGGCCGAGTGGCGCAACAAGATCTGGTCGAACCTCGCCATGGTCCTGTGTGCGCTGGCGTTCGCGGCGCTGGCCATCAACGAGACGTGGAAGCAGCTGCAGACGTTGTAGGGCGACCGCTCGGGTCAGTGCTCAGGCCCGGTTCTGGGCGACGGCCTCGCGCACCAGCTCGACGAATGCCTTCTCGTCGAGCGCGTCGCCCTCGTGCAGGTCGATCGCGCGTCGGGTGCCGGCGTCCAGGCTGGCGTTGAACAGGCCGGACGGGTCGTCCAGCGCGGCGCCGCGGGCGAAGGTGAGCTTCACCTTGTCCTGGTAGGTCTCGACGGTGCAGACGAGTCCGTCGCACGAGAACGTCGGCACGCCGTCGGGATTGGATGCCTTGCGCCACTTGGCCTCTTCGGCGATGTCGGGCTCGGCCTTCAGGATCAGGGCCCGCAGTCGCTCGACCGTCTCGCTCCTCCAGTCGCTCACGTTCGCGACCCTACCGGCTCGAGCCCGAAAACCCTTCCGTTGAGCGGGATCCGTGGATGTCGGCCCGCCGCCAACCCTCGCGTCGACGTATCACTGGCACCCGCCGCGTCCTCTTTACCTTCCGAGCGGTGTGGGCCGTGGGGGCGCAGGGGACCCCGCTCGTCACGGTGCGGGGGACGGCCCCTCGCGCCTACCCGAGAGGAGCCACACGATGGCTGAGATCAACCGCAAGGGACCGAAGGTCCCCACCGAGGCACGGGCGCTCAAGCGCTTCGAGCACCACATCGAGGTCGGGGAGCTCGAGGAGATCGTGAGCCCCTGGCTTCCGGTCCGGACCCGCTACCTCGTGACCTACATGCAGAGCAACACGTCGGGACGCACGCGTACGTCGACCGTGGTGTCGGTGACCAACCAGTCCGACCGGCCGAACCTGGTGACCGTCTCGTGGTTCCGTGGGTTCGTCGACAACAGCTCACCGAGCGGTGTCTCCAGCTTCGTGATCCCGCCGGACTTCACGGTCGACTTCGGCTCGCGCGACATCCCGGCCGACCTGACCACGGTGAACTCCGTGCCGAGTCCGGAGCTGACCTTCGACGAGGGGCGCGCGCTGGTCAGCTCGCGCCAGCCCGAGATCGGCGTCAGCGCCCGCGTGTACTACACCGCGGGCGACGGCGACGAGCGGCTCGAGGCGATCACGGACTCCAAGGTCGTCCAGTTCGGCCAGGGGAACGCCGGCGACTGAACCCCGGCAGAGCCCGAAAACGGCAACTGGCGCGCCCCCGCGAGGAGGCGCGCCAGTTGCGTTGAGGGAGATCTAGCGGGCTGCCTTCTTGATCCGGAGGTTCGCCTCGCCGAGGTTGACGACCGACTCGACGTCGGTGCCGTCGAGGAGCTTCACCTGCAGTGCGATCACGTGGATGCCTTGCCTGCTGCGCTCCACGATGTTCTTGGTGATCACGGCGACGCCGGGGATCTCGATGGTCTTCTGACCGGGGTCGAAGCTCTGCTCCTGGCCCTGGAACATGATCTTGCCGACCTCGGTGCCGTTGATGTTGCGCTTGAGACCCTTGCCGATGACGCGGGAGACGTTCACCTGCCCGGTGACGTTGCGGATCAACAGGTCGGCCTGGTCGAACTCGGCCACGCCGACGCGGCCGAACTCGAAGCCACGGGCCTTGCGCTTGGTCTGGACGCCGAGCTGGCGGCTGGTCAGGTTGCGCAGGTCGATGCCCTCCGCGAGCGGAACGTGGGCGATGCTCTTGATCCGTTCCTCACCGTCGGTGCCGGCGCAGGGCATCACCGACAGCGGCGTCCTGCCGACCTGGGCAACCCCACCGAGGAGCGACGAGCGGGCGCCCATCGACGAACCGGACATCAGACCGGTCGTGACACCCTTCTCGATCCTCGCGTCCGTGTGGGCGATCCGGACCTGCGTGTTGCTGGGGAGCAACCGGATGGTGAGGCCGTCGGCCTGCGCACGGGCCATGTCGGCGTTCTTGCCCTTCGACATGTCGCCGATCGCGATCCGGGCGACGCCCGGGATCTCGACGGGCTGGCCCGGCGTCGGGACCGGGAAGTTCTGCGGGTCCTGCCCCGTCGGGACGAAGCTGATCCGGCCGACCGTGGTCTCGGTCAGTGCGCCGAAGCCGCCCTTGTCGTGGAAGGCCTTCGACACCGAGCTGATCGCGTTGATCTGGAGCCGGCCCAGCCCACTCTCGTTCAGGACGACGCGCGCGACGTCGCTCGTGGAGGTGGTGGACGTGACGCCGCCTCGCTGTCGCGTGGTCAGCCGCGTGGTGATCTCCTCCGCACGGGCCGCGCCGGGGACCAGCTGCTCCTCGGCGACGAAGTTGCGGCGGGTGAGGCCGGCCTTGTTGCTGCAGCCGATGACGTGCCAGGCGGTGGTGTCGGAGCCGGCAGGCACCTGGCCGCCGGCGACGCGCGTGCCGAAGCCGGAGCCCTGGAACGCGAACTGGGTGGCCTTCTTCTTGGCCGCGGCGCGATCCGCCGGGCCGGCGTCTGCCGGGGCGACGGTCATGGCCCCGGCGGCGGCCAGGGTCAGCGCCGCGATCGCGCTGATGATTCTCTTCTGCATGGTGGTCGACCCCGATTCGTTCCGGCCCGATCCGGACGACCCCACTGTGTTTCGTGGGGATTGACGGGCCCTCGTTGTCTTTACCAACGCCGTACGGCGCGAAAAGTCTTGCCCAGGCTTTTACCTCTCGTGTGACCTGGCTCTCAGGGTCCGGACCACCGACGTATCTGTGGACCAGGGTCCGGTCTCCTCTCCGGTGCCGCAGGAGAACCCGTTGACAGCGTGATTCGGGGGCGAGGAGCGTGGCAACACTGGGCCCAGAACATGGGGCAGTCGATCGGAGTCGCCATGACTGGCGTACGCAGGGCGCTGATCGTCGCCACCGACGAGTACAGCGATCCGAAGCTGGCGCAGCTGAACGCGCCGGCGTCCGACGCCCGCGCCCTGGCGGACGTGCTGCAGGACGAGCACGTCGGCGCCTTCGAGGTCCAGACCGTGCTGAACGGCGAGTGCCGGGACGTCGAGATCGCGCTCGCCCGGTTCCTGGCGAAGGGGAAACGCGGCGACACGCTGCTCCTCCACTTCTCCTGTCACGGCGTGAAGGACCTCAGCGGAGAGCTGTACTTCGCGACCCGGGACACCGACCTGTCCCTGCTCAAGGTGACCGGAGTTGCCTCCTCGCTGGTCAAGGAGGCGATCGACGAGTCGCGCGCCAGCCTGATCCTCTGCCTGGTGGACTGCTGCTACTCCGGGGCGTTCACGAAGTCCACCAAGGCCGCGGCAACGCTGGACCTCACCGAGCGGCTCGGCGGCCAGGGCCGGGCCGTGATCACCGCCTCGACCTCGTTGCAGCTCGCGCTCGACGGCAAGGAGTCCCCGTCCCTGTTCACCCGGGCAGTGGTCGAGGGACTCCGCAGCGGTGAGGCGGACCAGGACCTGGACGGACTGGTCTCGCTGGACGAGCTCTACAGCTTCGTGCACGAGCGGGTGATCGCGGAGAACCCGGACCAGACGCCGCTCAAGAGCTTCGACGTCCAGGGCGATGTGTACGTCGCCCGCCGGAGCGGACCGGTGACCACTCCCGCGCCGCTGCCGAGAAACCTCCTCGAGACCCTTGCCAGTGGCGAGGTCTGGGAGCGCCGGGGTGCCGTGACCCGGCTGGCCGAGCTCCTCGTGGCCGGCCATCCCGGTCGGGCGGTTGCCGCCCGGGCAGAGCTCCAGCGCCTCGCCGCGGCAGACGACAGCAGCAGCGTGCGCCAGGACGCCGTGGAAGCACTCGCCGCCGGTGGCGCCGCGGCGGACGTCGTGCCGCAGATCCCGCCGTACTCCGAGACGGGTGCGGAGACCGACACCGACACGGAGTCCGACACCGAGTCCGACACCGGCCCTGCGATGCAGCCGCCACCACCTCCGCCACCGCCGCCTCCGCCTCCGCGTGACCCGTGGAAGCGCGTGCTCGCCGGCGCGGCGGCGCTGCTGGTCGCCGTCGGCGTCGCGGTCGCGGTGTGGTTCGCGGTCGCCGGTGACGACGATGACGGCGGGGACGGCAAGGACGATGTGGTGGCCCTGACGGAGTCCGAGCTCCTCGTCCCGACCGCCGCCGATGGCCAGGAGCAGATCCTGGTCCTCGACAGTCGACAGCGGCGCGACCCGGACCTCCTCTCCGGGGAGCCTGCGTTCGCGCCGACGATCTCGCTGCGACCGTACGGCGATGGCTACCTGCTGGGTCCGCGCGAGGCGCGCGTGGCCTACCAGGCGCCGGTGGACGGGTCCCGACGGCGAGCCGGTGCTCTCGTCGGCGCAGCGCGAGACCTGCCCGTACTCCAGCCGCCCGGCCGAGAGCCCTGACGGGCAGGCGTTCGCCATGGTCTGCCTGAGCGAGCTCGGGCGAGAGCACCGGGCTGTACGTCGGTGGCCAGGACGGCGAGCTGCGGCTGCGGTACGAGAGCTCCCGGATGCTGAGGGAGCGCCGACCTGGACGGACGACGGGACCTCGTGGTCTCGATGCCGGCGAGTGGCGAGTCCGGGCCACTGGGCCTCTGGGAGCTGCCGGCGGACGGCGATGACGAGCCGCAGCTTCCGCACGCCCGACGACGGCACCTGGGCCACCCATCCGGACTGGTCGGAGGCCGGGCTGCTGTACCTGGGGTCAGCAGACCGAGAACGCCGGAGGCGACGTGCACGTGCTCGATGGGAGCGACGATCGGGAACTCACGACACGAGGCGACGTGAAGTCACCGACGTGGTCGCCGGACGGGAGCCGGTTCGCGTACGTGGCGTCGGGCTCCGGGGACGGCGTCTCGGTCTGGGTCCAGGACGCCGAGCCGGGTGCGCCGGCCGACGAGTTCGCCGATGGACGGCTCGGTGGGTCCACCGGCGTGGGGCTCCCGCTGAGGTCGGTCAGCCCTGCTGCACCGCGGCGATGAACTCCGCGACCAGCGCCTGCTGCTGCTCGCGGTCGGCGACGATCTCGATGCTCTTGTCGCCGATGGTCAGCTTCAGCGCCGCCGGAGTGGCCGACGGGTCGGCCGCCTTGCGACTGGCGAACCAGCCGCGCACCGTGTCGATGATCCTGGTCAGCGCGGCCACGCCCGGAGCGGCCGCCACGACCAGCGCACCGATCTGCGCGACGTCGACGGCTCGGGTGCCGTCGGGGGCCGGGCCGGAGACGGGCTGCTCCACCGAGTCGACGTCGTCGACCTGGAGGATCTCGGTGCGCAGCGACTGGGTCAGGCGTTCCAGCTCGGCCGCGTCGGCGTCGTCCGGAGCGTCCACGAACTCGACGGTGATGTCCTGGGTCATGCTGCCCTCCCTCGCCCGCTCCCCTCGGGACGAGGCTACTGCCCGATCCGGCCGCTGAGGGCCTCAGCCGGTGTGCTCGATCCGCTCGGCAGCGTCCGGGTCCGCGAGGGGTTCACCGCGCATGCGGACGACGGCGGCCAGCCGGTTCGTGACACCCAGCTTCCGGTAGGCGTTCTCGAGGTGCTTGCGCACCGTGGACGGAGCGATGAACAGTGCGGTGGCGATCTCGTCGTTCGACAGTCCGGTCGCGACGTGGTTCAGCACCCGGCGCTCTTGCACGGTGATCGACGCCGGCAAGCTCGTCGTCGGTCGGTTCCGCAGGTGTCGCTGGAAGACCGGCCACAGCAGGTCGAGCTTCGCCAGGTCGCGATCGGTGAAGAACGTCTTCTCCCGGTCCAGCGCGATCTGGGCGATGGCGGTGGGGCCGTTGCGGAACCCGACCGCCACGCCGTCGGTGACGCCCTCGAGCGCGCCGCAGGCCTCGGCCTGCAGCGGCACGCGCGACCAGTGCATCGTTCCGACATAGAGCGTGCAGCCACTGTCGTCGTCCAGGTCGTAGTACTGGCCCCGGGGGAGGTCGACGAACGCGAGCCGCCGGTCCTTCTCCATCAGCACTGCGGCGATGAAGTCGCACGGGATGAAGTCGGCCACGAGCTTCAACACGTGGCTCTCGGGGATCGGGGACCCCGGCACGGGCTCAGTGGCCATCAGGGAGCGCAGCACCTTCTGCTCTCGCTCACTCAGCACCAGGTCAGGCATCGTGGCCTCCCTCCACTGCTCACTCGAGGCTAGCGTCGGTCGGGCGTCCGCGGCATACGCGTTTGCGCGTATCCCTCACGGCACCGGCAGCGTTCGGGCGTGAGCGGCGGTCGTCGCCTCCTCCGGTGCGCTCGGCACGAAGGCTGGGCACCTGGGTAGGGCGCCGTCGAGCGCGGTGTTCCAGCGCGCGGGCTCCTTGAAGCAGGGCCGGATCAGCGGTCGGGCAGGAGATTCGGCCTGGGTCGGGACGGCCGTCAGCAGGGACCCCGAGACAGCTGCGACGACGACGAGGTGTCGTAGAAACATGAGGGTTCCTCTCGGCTGGTGCTTGGGTGTGGATCTGGTGCCGTCGAGTTTCCGAGCGCGGGACTGCCCGAACCATTCGCATTCGCGCGAAAGTGGGCCGCTGACCCGTCGCCAATGAGCGACGGGTCAGCGTTCGGACGTCTCGGATCCGAGACGCGGGGGCGGTTGCGGCTCTGGTCGCGCGGGCTCGCCGGGAGTTGGATGAGGTCATGGTCATCAAGATCGACGTCGGGCCGGTGTCCTTCGCGGACGTGCTCGCCGTGGCCCGCGACGGCGCAGCTGTCGAGCTCACCCCCGACGCCGAGGCTGCGGTCCTCCGCGCCCGGCACGTGGTCGAAGAGCTGGCCGCGGCGCCGACTCCGGTGTACGGCATCTCCACGGGGTTCGGGGCCCTGGCGACGCGCCACATCCCGACCGAGATGCGCGCCCAGCTGCAGCGCTCGCTGGTGCGGTCGCACGCGGCCGGGTCGGGGCCCGAGGTCGAGCGGGAGGTGGTCCGCGGGCTGATGCTGCTGCGGCTGTCGACCCTGGCGACCGGCCACACCGGCGTACGTCTCGAGACCGCGCGGCTGCTGGCCGGCCTGCTCTCGCACGGCATCACGCCGGTGGTGCGGGAGTACGGCTCGCTGGGCTGTTCGGGCGACCTGGCGCCCCTGTCCCACTGCGCGCTGGCGCTGATGGGGGAGGGCGACGTGCGCGACGCGGCGGGCGAGCTGCGTCCCGCCGGTGAGGCCCTCGCCGAGGCCGGGCTGGAGCCCGTCGAGCTCGGCGCCAAGGAGGGGCTCGCGCTGATCAACGGCACCGACGGCATGCTCGGGATGCTGGTGATGGCGATCGAGGACCTGCGGATGCTCCTGCGCACCGCCGACATCGCGGCCGCCATGTCGGTCGAGGGGCAGCTGGGCACCGACCGGGTGTTCTCCCCGGAGCTGCAGGCGATCCGGCCGCATCCCGGGCAGGCCCTCGCCGCCGCGAACCTGACGATGCTGATGAAGGACTCGGGGGTCGTCGCGTCCCACCGCGGCCCGGACTGCAACCGGGTCCAGGACGCCTACTCGCTGCGCTGCTCGCCGCAGGTGCACGGCGCCGCGCGCGACACCGTCGAGTACGCCGCCACGGTCGCGCAGCGTGAGCTCGCGTCGGCGGTGGACAACCCGGTCGTGCTGGCCGCCAGTGATGGGCAGAGCGGCCGGGTCGAGTCGAACGGCAACTTCCACGGCGCCCCGGTGGCGTACGTGCTCGACTTCCTCGCGATCGTCGCGGCCGACGTCGCCTCGATCAGCGAGCGGCGTACCGACCGGTTCCTCGACAAGGCCCGCAACCACGGACTGCCGCCGTTCCTGGCCGACGACCCCGGCGTCGACAGCGGCCACATGATCGCGCAGTACACCCAGGCGGCGATCGTCTCCGAGCTCAAGCGGCTGGCCAACCCCGCGTCGGTCGACTCCATCCCGTCCTCGGCCATGCAGGAGGACCACGTCTCCATGGGCTGGTCGGCCGCCCGCAAGCTGCGGCGCTCGGTCGACGGTCTGACCCGCGTGGTCGCGATCGAGGTACTGACCGCCGCCCGCGCGCTCGACCTGCGGGCGCCGCTGGAGCCCTCGCCCGCCACCGGCGCGGTCGTGCGCGTGCTCCGCGAGTCCGGGATCGCCGGCCCCGGCCCCGACCGCCACCTGTCACCGGAGATCGAGACCGCCGTCGAGCTGGTCCGTTCCGGCACCGTCCTGACGACCGTCGAAGAAGTGATCGGAGAACTGGCATGACGACGACCAACCCGCGGCTGCCGATCCACGCCGCCCACGGCACCGACCTGACCGCACGGTCCTGGCAGACCGAGGCGCCGCTGCGGATGCTGATGAACAACCTCGACCCCGAGAACGCCGAGCGTCCCGAGGACCTCGTCGTGTACGGCGGCACCGGCAAGGCCGCGCGCAACTGGGAGTCGTACGACGCCCTGGTGCGGACGCTGACGACGCTCGCCGACGACGAGACCATGCTCGTGCAGTCGGGCAAGCCGGTCGGCGTGATGCGGACCCACGAGTGGGCGCCGCGGGTGCTGATCGCCAACTCCAACCTGGTCGGCGACTGGGCCAACTGGGAGGAGTTCCGGCGGCTCGAGGAGCTCGGGCCTGACGATGTACGGCCAGATGACCGCAGGCTCGTGGATCTACATCGGCACCCAGGGCATCCTGCAGGGCACGTTCGAGACGTTCGCGGCCGTGGCCGACAAGCGGTTCGACGGCACCCTGGCCGGCACGATCACCGTCACCGCCGGCCTCGGCGGCATGGGCGGCGCCCAGCCGCTCGCGGTCACCATGAACGACGGCGTCGCGATCTGCATCGAGTGCGACGACGCGCGCATCCAGCGCCGGATCGACCACCGCTACCTCGACGTCCGGGCGTCCTCGCTCGAGGAGGCCGTCGAGATGGCGACCGAGGCTCGCGACGAGCGCCGGCCGCTCTCGATCGGCGTACTCGGCAACGCGGCCGAGCTGCTGCCGCGGCTGCTCGAGATGGACGCGCCGATCGACATCGTCACCGACCAGACCTCGGCGCACGACCCGCTCTTCTACCTGCCCGCCAGCACCGCCTTCGAGGACTGGGAGCGCGAGCGCACCGAGGACCCGGTCGGGTTCACCAAGCGGGCGCAGGAGTCGATGGCCACGCACGTGCGGGCGATGGTGGAGTTCCAGGACCGCGGCGCCGAGGTGTTCGACTACGGCAACTCGATCCGCGACGAGGCCCGCAAGGGCGGCTACGACCGGGCGTTCGAGTTCCCCGGCTTCGTGCCGGCGTACATCCGGCCGTTGTTCTGCGAGGGCAAGGGCCCGTTCCGCTGGGCCGCGCTGTCCGGCGACCCGGCCGACATCGCCGCGACCGACCGAGCGATCCTCGAGCTGTTCCCCGACAACGAGCGGCTGCACAAGTGGATCACCATGGCCGGTGAGCGGGTGCACTTCCAGGGGCTGCCGGCACGCATCTGCTGGCTCGGGTACGGCGAGCGACACCTGGCCGGCCTCAAGTTCAACGAGATGGTCGCGTCCGGTGAGCTGAAGGCGCCGGTCGTGATCGGCCGTGACCACCTCGACTGCGGCTCGGTCGCCTCGCCGTACCGCGAGACCGAGGCGATGCTCGACGGCTCCGACGCGATCGCCGACTGGGCTCTGCTCAACGCGCTGGTCAACACCGCGTCCGGTGCGTCGTGGGTCTCGATCCACCACGGCGGCGGCGTCGGCATGGGCCGCTCGATCCACGCCGGACAGGTCTGTGTCGCCGACGGCACCGACCTCGCCGCGCAGAAGATCGAGCGGGTCCTCACCAACGACCCCGGCATGGGCGTGATCCGCCACGTCGACGCCGGCTACGACCGTGCGGCCGAGGTCGCCGCCGAGCGCGGCGTTCGGATCCCTATCACCGAGGGCTGACCGGATAGTCCACGACGTTTTCGTCGTCAGATCGCGGAGATCGCGACCAAAACGTCGTGGACTATCGCCGGGGGCCGGTCAGGAGAGCGCGTTGGCCTTCACCACGTCGCGGTACCACCAGGCCGAGTCCTTGGGGGTGCGCGCCAGGGTGTCGTAGTCGACGTGCACGAGCCCGAACCGCTTGGCGTAGCCCAGCGCCCACTCGAAGTTGTCGAGCAGGCTCCACTGGTAGTAGCCGCGGATGTCCGCGCCCTTCTCGATCGCCGCGTGTACGGCGCCCAGGTGCGCGCGCAGGTAGTCGATCCGGCGGTCGTCGGTCACCCGGCCGTCCGGGCCGGGCCCGTCGGCGTACGCGCAGCCGTTCTCGGTCACCATCATCGGGACCTCCGGGTAGTCCGCGGACAGCCGGAGCAGCAGGTCGGTGAAGGCCTCGGGCTCGATCCGCCAGCCCATGTCGGTGTACGGGCCCTGCTGCGGGACGCTCCAGGCGCGGTCCGTCGCCGGCCAGGGGACGGGTGCCGGCTTCGCGGTCCCCGCCGGGTCGTCGACCCACCTCCCCGTGGCGGGCGCGGAGGCCTGGTCGGTCAGACCCGGGCGGGGACCGCAGATGCGGGCGGGCGTGTAGAAGTTCACGCCCAGCAGGTCGAGCGGCTGGTGGATCAGGTCGAGGTCGCCGTCGCGCACGAACCCCCAGTCGGTGTGCCGCGACGTCTCCTCGAGGAGGGTCTCGGGGTAGCGGCCACGGAGCATCGGCTCCAGGAAGATCTTGTTGGAGAGGTCGTCGACGTGCCGCGCCGCGATGGCGTCGGTGGGGCTGTCGCTGGCGGGGTAGACCTGCGCGACGTTGAGCACCATCGACACCTCGACCGGGCTCGGGGAGTGCGCGCGCAGTGCCACGGCGCCCAGGCCGTGCGCGAGGTTGAGGTGGTGCGCCGCCGTCAGTGCCGTCTCGATGCCGCGGATCCCGGGAGCGTGCACCCCGGCGCCGTACCCGAGCAGCGCCGTGCAGTAGGGCTCGTTGAAGGTGCTGAAGCGCCGCACCCGGTCCCCGAGCCGGGCGGCGACCACACCGGCGTACTCCGCGAAGCGCCACGCGGTGTCCCGCGCCAGCCAGCCACCGTCGTCCTCCAGCCACTGCGGCAGATCCCAGTGGTAGAGCGTGATCAGCGGGTCGATGCCCCGCGCGAGCAGGCCGTCGACGAGGCGGTCGTAGAAGTCCAGCCCGGCCTCGTTGACCGGCCCGTCGGCCGTCGGCACCACGCGCGGCCAGGCCACCGAGAAGCGGTACGACCCGAGCCCGAGCTGCGCGAGGAGCTCGACGTCCTCCTCCCACCGGTGGTAGTGGTCGCAGGCGACGTCGCCGGTGTCGCCGTTCGCGATCTTCCCGGGCGTGTGGCTGAACGTGTCCCAGATGCTCGGGCCGCGCCCGTCCTCGGCCACCCCGCCCTCGATCTGGTACGACGCGGTGGCCGCGCCCCAGACGAACCCCTCGGGGAAGACCTGCTGGCCGGGTCCGCCGGTCATGTCGACCGGGGGTCGTGCAGCCGGCGGTGGTCGGCTCCGGAGTCGCCGGCCCCGCTGTAGTCGAGCGCCGGGAAGGTGCTCTCGATCTCGATCACGCGGCCCTCCTTCGCCGACCTCTGGGCGGCCAGCATCACCTCGAGGGCGTGGTAGGAGTGCTCCGGCCGGGTCACCGTCGGGGTGCCGCGCTCGGCGCAGTCGACCAGGTGCCGCAGCCCGTCGGTCCACGGCCAGTTGCGGTCGGTCTCGCCGACGACCTCCCACGAGCCGCGCTCGTTGGTCCACTGCTCGAAGCCCTCGGGAGCCCAGTCGTCGCCGAGCATCTGCAGCACGCCGTCGCGGCCGTACAGCTCGATGGCCGGGGAACGGTACTTCTGGATGGTGAACCCGCAGGCGATCGAGGCGAACCGCGAGTCGCCGAAGTCGAGCACGACGTGGGCGTTGTCGTCGGCCTGCACCTTCATCACCTCGCCCTCGGCCTCGCGCTCCGGGATGGCGGTGCCCACCATCGCGGTGACCCGCTTCACCGAGCCGAAGAACCCGCACAGGCTGGTCAGGTTGTAGACGCCGAGGTCGAACAGCGAGCCGCCGCCGGGCTGGTAGAACCACTGGCCCCACCACGGCCCGGACCAGCCGTAGCGCGCGCGGCCGAGGTACAGCGGCCCGACCTCGCCGTCCTGCACCCGCCGGTGCATCTCCTGGTACGTCGGCGAGAGCACGATGTGCGGGGCGCAGACGAGCAGCCGGTCCGAGGCCTTCGCGGCCTCCACCAGGGTGGCCGCCTGCTCGAGCGACGTCGCCATCGGCTTCTCGACCAGGACGTGCTTGCCGTGCTCGAGCCCGGCCAGTGCCAGGTCGCCGTGCTCGTTCATGCTCGTCAGCACGAGGACGGCGTCGACGTCGTCGCGCGCGAACATCTCCTCGGGACCGCTGAGGTCGGTGTCGATGCCGAACCGCGTCGCCGTCGCCTTCCGCTTGTCGGCGTCGACGTCGTACCCCGCCACCAGCTCGGCCTTTCCGTCCAGGGTGAGCTTCTGGATCAGCGAGGCGTACGGGCCCCAGAAGACGCTGCCGAGTCCGAGGACTCCCAGGCGCATGGGCATGCTGTGTTCCTTTCGGTTGCGGGGATCAGGCGTTCCACTCGGGCCGCTGCCACGGCATGTGGCGGGGCTCGGGCAGCGGGATGGCCGGCGCGCTGAACCCCATGATCAGCGCGCGCCGGGGCTCGGTGCTGGTGTTGGGGCCGGCGTAGTGCAGGGTCCGGCTGAAGTGGATGGTCGCGCCGCCGGGGGGCAGCGGGCAGGCCACTGCTTCCTCGACCAGCTCCAGGGACTCGAGCTCGAGCCCGTGGGAGTCGGGGTTGATCAGCTTGTGCGGCTGGATGCCGAGGTGGTGGCTGCCGGGCACGAACTGCATGCAGCCGTTCTCCAGCGTGGCCGGCTGCAGCGGGATCCAGATGCTCAGGCCGCGGTGCTCGTACGCCGGGCTCCAGTAGGCCTCGTCCTGGTGCCACGGTGTTGCGGCGCCGTCCTTGGCGGGCTTGCGGATCGCGTGCATGCCACCCGACACGACCTCGTCGCCCAGCAGCTGGGCGGCAATCCTCTGGGCGTTGGCGTGCGCGACGGTCTCGAGCAGCTCGGGCGCGTAGTGGTCGGGGTTGACGATCTGGGGGAGCGCGGGCGGTGCGTCCGCGTCGCCAGCCAGCTCGAGCCGGTCCTTCTCGGAGATCAGCGCGCCCGGCTCGAACAGCCGGTCGTAGACGCCCTGGAGCCGGGTCACCTCCTCCGCGGTGGTGATCGCCTCCAGCCGCAGGAATCCGCGGTCGTGGAACTTGTCGATCTGCTCCTGGGTGAGCGTGACCTCGAGTGCGCCGGTGGTCTCGGTCGTGGTCCCCATCGGTGACTCTCCTCTGGCTGGTCGGGACGGTGTGGGTTCCATCGTCACCCCGCCAGCGACTGGGATCTTGACGTCGAGGAGCGTCGGGTTGGACGGAACGGACTCGCCTCGAGCGACCGGGCGCGCGCCCGGAACTCGCTGGGCGTCGTCCCGTAGGCCTGCCGGAAGGCCCGGCTGAGGTGGGCCGCGTCGGCGAAGCCGTGCTCGGCCGCGATCAGGGCGACCGACCGGTCGGTGCCGGCGAGGGCGGCCCGTGCGCGGCTGACGCGGAGTGCCTGCAGGTAGGTCATCGGCGGGACGCCGACCACGCTCTTGAACAGGCGCGAGAAGTGCTTCGGCGACAGGTGGACGGCGGCGGCCAGCGTTGGTACGTCGAGGTCCTGGGACGGTTCGCGCTCCATCACCGCCAGCGCCTCCGCCACCTCACGACGTACGGCGCCGCCGAGCGTGCCGACGTCTCCGAGCCGCTCGACGAGGGCAGCCGTGGCCAGCTCCGCGTGTGCCCGGGCCCGGAACGCGTCCGCCGGCCCGTCGTCCTGGCCCCACCTGACGGTCTCCGCCACCAGGTCGTCGAGCGCCTGCCACGGGTGCGGGATGGACAGCGGGAGCCCGAGCAGCCCGGACAGCTCGATCGCTCCGAAGAGCTCGACCCGGAAGCCGAACCCGCGGAACCGCAGCGGACCCTCGCCGAGGTCGGCGGTGACCCGGTCGGGCCCGGGCAGCAGGATGCCGATCCCGCCGGGGCCGACGTCGCGGTGCTCGCCGCCGAGCGAGAAGCGGCACCGTCCGGTCAGCACGCGCACCACCTCGCCGTACGGCTGGCGATCCAGCGCAACCCGCCAGCCGCGCTCGACCTCGACGTCGTACGTCTCGACCAGCCGGAAGGCCGCCTCGTGCCAGAGGCCGCCGAGGTCCACGTGCGCCACGGGCTACTCCTTGACCGCACCCGCGGCCATGCCGCGGATGAAGGAGCGCTGGAAGATGATGAAGACGATGATCACCGGGGCGGAGACGATGACGGCGGCTGCGGCCTGACCGATCCGGTCCGTGGTGTGCTGTCCGGCGAAGAACGCCAGCCCCAGCGGGGCGGTGCGCAGCGCCTCGTCGGTCACCATGACCAGCGGGATCAGGAACTCGTTCCACGACCACATGAACACGAGCACCACCAGCGTCAGCACCGCCGGCTTGCCGGGCGGCAGCGCGACCCGGAAGAGGGTCTGGAACGACGAGGCACCGTCGACCTCGGCCGCCTCCAGCATCGCCTTCGGCACGGAGCGGAAGTAGGCGCGCATCCAGAACGTCCCGAAGGCCACCTGCAACGCGATCTGGGGGAGGATCAGCGAGGCGTAGGTGTTGGTCAGGCCCACCGCGCGCAGGTCGTAGTACAGCGGCACCACGATCGCCTCGCACGGCAGGATCATGCCGATCATCAGCACGTAGAACAGCCAGTCGCGGCCGCGGAAGCGCATGGTGCCGAACGCGTAGCCCGCCAGGATCGACAGCACCGTCGTGCCGACGACGACGCAGAACGACACGATGGCGCTGGTGCGCATGTACGTCGAGAGCTGGGCGATCTCCCAGGCCTCGACGAACGTGTGCCAGTGGAACTCCTCGGGGAGGCTGAAGCCGGTCACGGCGGCATCTCGAGGGTTCAGCGCGAGCAGCATCACCCCGACGAGCGGGAACAGCGCCACGAGCGTGAAGAAGGTGAGGAACGCGTAGGCGAAGATCCGTTCGCTGCGGCTGACCATGCTCATGCCTCCTTCGAGGCGACGCGGTCGATCGCGACCGTCACCGCCAGGACGAGGATGGCCAGGACCACCGCGATCGCACAGGACTGGCCGACCCGGCCGTCGACGAACGCCCGGTTGTAGATCAGCAGGCCGGGCACGACGGTCTCCGTGCCGGGGCCTCCGCGTGTCATCACGAACACCAGGTCGAAGGTCTTGAGCGCGGTCACGATCGTGAGCGTCAGCACCACGCCGAACTCGTAGCGCAGCCCCGGGATGGTGACGGTGAACAGCTCGCGGATGCGGCCCCCGCCGTCGACGCGGACGGCGTCGTACAGCGAGCTGGGGATCTGCTGGATGCCGGCGACGAAGAGCACCATGCACATTCCCATCAGCAACCACGCGCCGATGAACCCGATCGCGGGCAGGGCCCAGGCGAAGTCGCCCAGCCAGGGTCGGGCGAGGTCGCCGAGTCCGATCGCGCGCAGGGCCTGGTTGAAGGGGCCGTCGGTGGCGTAGATCCAGTTCCAGATCACGCCCACCACGACGGACGCGACGACCCCGGGGAGGAAGATCGCGACCCGGAACGCGGTCGACCCGCGGACCTTGACCGTGGTCATGATCGCGGCGACCGCCAGCCCGATGCCGACCGGGATCGTCGAGAAGAAGATGACGAGCTCGAACGCGTGCCCGAACGACTCCCGGATCAGCGGGTCGGTGAAGGCGTCGCGGTAGTTGCCGAAGCCGTACCACGTGCCGATGGTGATGCCGTCCCACTTGAAGAACGACAGCCACACGGCGTGCAGGAACGGGGCCAGCGCGAACACGACGAACACCAGCAGCGTCGGGGCGACGTAGAGGTACGCCGTGAGGTTGCGCCGACGCTGACGACGCCGGGACCCGGCGTCCCGCCGCATGGGTGGCGGACCCGGACGGCGGGACGGTCGGGCCTGGGCATCCGTCAACGTGGCGTCCGTCAACGTCAGCTCGCGTTCTCCGTCAGGAACTTCTGGCGGCTGGCCTCGATCTCGGCGAGCCCGTCGTCGACGGACTGCTGGCCGTCGAGCATCCGCTGCAGCACCGGGTAGTTGACCTCGGCCGACGTCGGCGTCGCGAACTCCAGGTAGGGCAGCAGGGTGTCGTTGTCGAGCACCGTGGTCCACGCGTCGAAGATCTCGGTGTACAGATCGCCTTCCTTCAGCTCCGGGTCCTCGACCGGCAGCGGCGCGATGTCACCGGTGGCGAAGAACTCGCGGGCGGCGTCCTCGTTGCTCGTGAAGTCGATGAAGGCGGCGCCGGCCTGGACGTTGTCGCTGTTCGAGGCGATGTGCCAGGCGTAGCCGAACGAGCCGGTGGCCCGCGGCGTCTCGCCCTCCTCGACCGGCGGGGTCAGGAAGAAGCCGATGTTGTCGGGCATCGCCGCGGCCTCCCACGAGCCGGCCGGGAAGAAGAGACCGTTGCCCTTGAGGAACCCGGCGCTGGCGTCGGCCTGCGCGATCGCGTTGACGTCGTCGCGGATGAAGCCGGCCTCCTTCCACTCGACCATCTTCTCGGTGGCTTCCTTGATCTCGTCGCTCTCGTAGGTCGCGCCCTCGTCGCCGTAGACGATGCCGCTGACGTCGTCGATGGGGGCGTACTGGTCGACCAGGTTGTAGAGCAGGTGCCAGGCGGGCCACGCATCCTTGTTGCCGAACACGATCGGCTGCTGGCCGGCGGCCTTCGACGCGGCGAGCACGTCCTCGAGCTCGGCGAGGGTCGTCGGGACCTCCATGTCGAGGTCGGCGAGCAGGTCCTTGTTGTAGAACCAGCCGATCACGTCGGAGGCGTACGGCGCTCCCCAGATCGGCCCCTCGCCGTACTCGGTGCCGTCCTCGGAGAACTTGAGCTGGCGCAGGCCGACCTCGGGGTAGCGGGTGTCCCAGCCGTAGGCCTTGGCGTAGTCGTCGAGCGGCCGGAACAGGCCGGCCTTGATGAGGGGGCCGTCGAGCGACCATCCGAGGTTGCCGATGGCGACGTCCGGGCCGTCCTCGGAGCTCAGGGCGAGCTTGATCTGCGCGGGGTAGGTCCCGAAGTCGCGCACGGTCCACTTCACCTTGACGTTGGGGTTCGCCGCCTCGAACTCCTTCGCGAGCTTCTTGAGGATCTCGAGGCGGGTGCCGCCCTCGGAGGTCCAGACGCTGAGGGTGGTGTCCGGGAGCCCGGTGATGTCGGTCTCGACCGGCTTGGAGGTGTCGACCTCGGCTCGTTCCTGGCCCGGCGTGGTGCAGGCCGTGGCCAGGAGAGCGGTCGCGGCTGCGGCCGCCGTGATCAAGAGCCTTCTGCGCATCAGCTTCTCGTCCTCTCGGTCGGCGGCCCGAACCCGCTGAAGATCGTTGGTCCACGGATAATACAAGTAGACCTGTCATGAGACAATAGACACAACCGGGTCTCTCCCGAGTACCCTCTCGCCTGTGACGACTTCGACCCGCGGCCTCGGCCAGCTGACCGCGCGGGTGCGCGAGGAGCTGGAGGACCGGATCTCGCGTGGTGAGCTCGCTCCCGGCGAGCAGCTGCCCACCGAGCGCGAGCTGCGCGACGAGTTCGGCGTCAGCCGCGTCACCGTACGCCGCGCCCTGGCGTCCCTGTCGGACGAAGGCTTGGTCTACGCCATCCAGGGGAGGGGCACCTTCGTCGCCTCCGGCCGGCTGGCGGAGCCGCCGAACACGCTGCAGTCCTTCCACGAGCTGGTCGCCAACGAGCACGTCACCGTGGGCGCCCAGCCGTTGCGGGTCGACACCCGCGCCGCCAGCATCGACGAGGCCGAGAAGTTCGGCATCGCGCCGGGAGCGACGCTGTTCGAGCTGGTACGCCTGCGCACGCTCGACGAGCTGCCGGTCGCGATCGACTCCACGACCCTCCCGCTGTCGATCGACCCGGAGCTGCCCGGTCTGGACTGGTCGCAGGAGTCGCTGTACGCCCGGCTCGTCGGCGCCGACCACGCGCCCGTGGCCGCCGACTACGCCGTCGAGGCGCGCGCCGCGGACGCCTCGGTCGCAGCCCTGCTGGCGGCCGCCGCGGGCTCGCCGGTCCTGGTGGCTGAGTCCGAGGTGAGCGACGCGGCGGGGCGGGTGATCGTCATCGGCGTGATCACCTACCGCGGCGACCGGTACCGCTTCCGCAGCCGCCTCGCTGCCGGCAGCACGATGCCGATGGTCCAGTCCGGCGCCCGGCCGCACTGACTCCTTGTAATACCAATTGGTATCTGTGGTACTCTCCGCCACCAGTGATCAGGACGTCAGGAGGGTGGCGGTGGGCGAGACCGAGGAGGGTGTGCGCGCGGATGCCATGCCGGGCCGGCGGGCGACCCCGCGGCCCACGTTCGAGTCGGCGGCCGTCATCCGGCGCCGGGACACGGCGCACCACGTCTGGGGGGACACCGAGTCCGGTCTGGTGACCGACCGGGTCTACGTCTCGTCCTCGGCCCTGCACGTGCTGGAGTTCGGGCTCGAGCCGGGCGGGGAGTTCCGGCACAGCGCGACCAACAAGACGGTCTTCGCGGCCGACGTCATGTACTGCGTGCTCGAGGGCGAGCTCGTGCTCGCGGACCCGCAGCACGGCGAGGTCCGGGTGGTCCCGGCAGGCGACCAGGTCCTCTTCCGCCGCGACACCTGGCACCACGGGTTCAACCCCTCGCCGACGCCGCTGCGGGTGCTGGAGTTCTTCGCCCCGCCGCCGAGCCGGGGCACGGCCTCGCAGTACGCGCGGCACCAGGCGATGCCCGAGCAGGTGCAGTACCGCGACCCGCGCTGGTCGGGGCGGTGGCCGGAGGCCCGCGACGAGCGCCTCGGCACCACGCGTCTCGACGTCGTGCCCGCGGCCGACGCCGTCTGGGGCTTCGCCTCGGAGGCGCCGACCCACCTGGTCGGCCTGCTCGCCGACACCGAGCACCTCACGGTCACCACCGGCCGGGTGTACGCCGGCCACGTGGAGGACCCGCGCAAGGTCGAGGACGAGTCCGTCCTCGTCGTCACCTCGGGCGAGCTGTGGGTGGACGTCCAGGAGCAGGACGGCGACCGCTACGCCACCGACTGCCTCCAGCCCGGCGACGCGATGTACGTGCCGGCGCACTCCACGATGCGCGTGCTCTCGCGCTCGGGCCAGCCCTCGACCTACCTCATGGGGTCCGGCCGTCCGGTCGCTCCGGACTGGGCTCCCTAGCCGCAGCTCCCAGCAGCCCCGCGCCGATCAGGCCCGCCTGCGCACCGGCCACCGCCACCTCCACGGGGGGCGGGTCCGGGCGGTGGAGCAGGCCCGGGAGCAGCTCGGCGACCAACAGCGGTGGCCGGGTGCCCGACGTACCGAGCCCTCCGCCGAGCACGACGACGTCCGGATCCAGCAGGTGCACGACCTGGGCCAGCGCGTGGGCAACCGCCCGCGCGGCCGAGTCGACGATGTCGGCCGCGACCGGATCGTCTCCGGCGGCGGCGCGCCCGATCACGCTGCGGCCATCGAGCTCCGCGCCGGTGAGCTGCTGGTAGCGCCGCCCGAGTGACAGCCCGGCGGCGTACCGCTCCAGGTTCTCCGGCCACTCACTGTCGACGGCTGCTGCCACCGGCCACTCGCCGAGGGCCAGCGCCTCGCCGCGGCGTCCCCGAAAGGGCACACCGCCGAGGACCAGCGCCGAGGAGAGGCCGGTGCCCCACGACACGTAGAACAGGCTCGATCCCGGCCGCATCGACCGGGCGTGCGCCTCGGCCGCCGCGGCGCAGAGGACGTCGCCCTCCACGGTCACGGGTACGCCGGGCAGCACGTCCGCGAGCACGTCGGCAGGCTGGCGGTCCCAGGCGAAGACCTCGGCACTGGAGACCGCGCCGTCGCGGACGTACTCGGGGAAGCCCACCCCGATGCCGACGACCCGGTGCCCGGCGGCCGACGCCATGTCCGCCAGCCGGGCGGCCAGCGCGGCCAGTGCCCGCAATCCGGGATCGCAGCCCTCGGGAGCGCGCGGAGTCGCCACCTCGTCGGCGCCGAGCACCGCGCCGTCACCCGTCACGAGACCGCCCAACAGCTTGGTGCCGCCCGCGTCGATCGCCAGCACCACGTCACTCATGGGTCGCTCACGGCGGACATCCTGTCAGGTGGATCGGCGGGTACCACCCGACGCGGGTGATGCCTTGCTCTTGACAGGGGCGGAATTCTGGCCGTGAGACGCAGGCTCCTGAGACGGGAGAAACCATGACCGACACCGCCGACCGCATCCCCCTCGGCAGCCAGCTGAAGCGGCGCAAGCCGATCCGCGAGCAGAAGGGCCCGCACGACGGCCCGGAGCTCGAGCGGAGCTTCGGGACCTTCCAGCTCACGATGTTCGGCGTCGGTGCCACCGTCGGCACCGGCATCTTCTTCGTCCTCCAGGAGGCGGTGCCCGACGCGGGCCCGGCGGTGATCATCGCCTTCCTGATCGCCGGACTCGGCGCCGGGCTCTCGGCGCTGTGCTACGCCGAGATGGCGAGCGCGATCCCGGTGAGCGGCTCGACGTACTCCTACGCCTACCACGCACTCGGCGAGTTGATGGCGATGGTGATCGCAGCCTGCGTCCTGCTGGAGTACGGCGTCTCGAGCTCGGCCGTCGCCGTTGGCTGGAGCGGGTACTTCAACGAGCTGACCGACAGCCTCTTCGGGGTGTCGCTGCCGGACTCGCTGTCGTACTCGCCCATCCCGTACGAGGACAACGTCACCGGTCTGATCAACCTGCCGGCCGTCGTGCTGGTGCTGATGTGCATGATGCTGCTGATCCGTGGCGCCAGTGAGTCCGCGATGGTGAACACCGTCATGGTGATCATCAAGCTCGCCGTGCTGATGCTGTTCGTGATCATCGGTTTCACGGCGTTCAACGGCGACCACTTCGAGGACTTCTGGGGCGCCGGTGCCGCCGGGATCAGTGCGGCCGCGGCGACGATCTTCTTCTCGTTCATCGGACTCGATGCCGTGTCGACCGCGGGCGAGGAGGTGCGCGACCCGCAACGCGCCCTGCCGCGCGCGATCATGGGCGCCCTGGCCGTGGTCGTCACGATCTACGTGCTCGTCGCGTTCGCCGGCGTCGGCGCGCAGCCGGTCGAGGACTTCGAGGACCCGGACCAGCAGAGCGCCGGTCTCTCGGTGATCCTCGAGAACATCACGGGCTCCAGCGTCCCGGGCACGATCCTCGCGGCGGGGGCGGTGATCTCGATCTTCTCGGTCACCCTGGTCACGCTCTACGGCCAGACCCGGATCCTGTTCGCCATGGGCCGCGACGGCATGCTGCCCGACAAGTTCGCGTCGGTGAACCCGAGGACCCTCACGCCGCAGTTCAACACCGTGGTCGTCGCGATCGTGGTCGCGCTCATCGCCGGGTTCGTCCCGTCCGACTACCTGTGGGACACGGTGTCCATCGGCACCCTCGGTGCCTTCACCGTCGTCGCGATCGGCGTGATCGTGCTCCGGCGTACCCACCCGGAGCTGCCCCGGCCGTTCCGCGTGCCCGGGTATCCCGGTGACGCCGATCCTCACCGTCGCGGTCTGTGCCTACATCCTGTCCGGCCTGCCCCTGATCACCTGGTTGATCTTCGGCACCTGGCTGCTGATCGTGCTGGCGTTCTACTTCACCTGGGGTCGCCGGCACGCGCTGCTCAACGACCCGCATCACGCCACCGGACCCAAGCTCGGCGAGGACGAGTGAGATGACGATCGTCGTCGGCCACTCGCCGATCCGGAACGACCGGTCGCCGATCGAGCTCGCCACCACGATCGCCCGCTCGATCGGCACCGACCTGCGCGTGGTGGTCCGGGTCCCCTCCCGCTGGCCGACGACCCGTGTCCGGCGCCACGGACAAGGAGTACGCCGCGTGGTCGCGGGAGCTGGGAGAGCGCGCTGCGGCCGAGGCCACGGGGTGGCTGTCCGACTGCTCGGAGGGGGTCGGCTTCGAGGTCGTCGTCGTCCCCGGCCGGTCGGCCGCGGCCGTGCTCGAGGACCAGGCGGAGGAGATCGGTGCGGGGATGATCGTCGTCGGCTCGGCCGACCACGGCGAGCCGGGGCAGGTCGTGCTCGGCTCGACGGCCGACCGGATGCTGCACTCCTCCGCGATCCCGGTCGCGATCGCGCCCCGGGACTATCGCTCACCGGCCGGTGGCCGGGTCACCCGAGCGACGTGTGCCTTCCGGGGCGACGACGACTCCCGCTCCGCGCTGACCCGCACCGCGGAGCTCTGCGCGCGAGGCTGGCGCGAAGCTGCGGGTCGCGACGTTCGGGGTCCAGGGCGCGACCATGTATCCGCCCGAGGTCCTGGGGGAGCGGCTGGTGCTCGACGCCTACCTCGAGCAGACCTCGAAGGCCCAGGATGCCGCTGTGGCGCTGATGCCCGACGCGGGCGAGGGCGTCGAGACCGTCGTCGCGACCGGTCGCGACTGGTCCGAGGCACTGGGCGGACTGGACTGGCAGGACGGCGACGTCCTGGTCGTGGGCTCGTCACCGAGCGGGCTGATCTCGCGCGTCTTCATCGGCACCAACGCCACCCGGATCGTGCGCCACTCGCCGGTCCCCGCGGTCGTCGTACCGCGCTGAGGTCGACCGGCCCGCGTCGGACGGTCAGTGCGCGGGCAGCAGCGCGATCTTCTGCCAGATCTTCACCGACATGTCGGTGGTGAGCGACTCGATGGAACGGACCGTGTCGAGGACGACCGAGTCCGTGGAGTACTCGGCACACAGCGCGGCGGTCTTCGCGACCAGGGACAGCAGCTCCGAGCAGTAGTCGAGGTAGTGGTGCAGCTGCTCGGGAGTCAGGTCGGTCTTCACGCTCGCCGGGGTGGGCCGGTACGACGCGAAGACCTGCTCGGGGTCCTTGGACAGCTGGTGCACGTCGATCACGTGGGCGAGCGAACGCAGCTGGTGGAGCAGCGCCAGGAGCCGACGGCGCTCCAGCCGCTCGGGCAGGGCCCACAGGAACAGCACCGCGATCGCCGCGAAGACGACGTCGTTGATGGTGCTCTCGATCAGGGGCAGCCAGTCGAAGGACTGGCTGGGGCCCTCGTTCGCGGCATCGGCCAGGACGAGGACGAGTGCGAACGCCGACGCGGCCACGATGACCGCGCTGACGACGCGCGCGAGCAACCGGGTCCGGCGTACCCGGGCCGCCGACTCGTCGGTCTCCCGGTCCACGGTGAGGACGAGCCCCTCGTCGCCCGCCAGCCTCGCCCAGCCCGCGGGGGGGTCGAACGGGATCGGCTCACGCAGCCGGGCCACGGTCTGCGCGAGCCGCGGGCCCTCGAGCTGGCGGTACGCCGTCACGCCGCCAGCGTGCCATGTCTGCAGTCAGTTGATGCTGGCCAGGGCGCGTCGGGCGGCGATGTGTCCGACGAGGTAGCCGTCCTCCATCGCGTCGCGGAAGTGCAGGCCACCCCAGATGCGGGCATGGAAGGCGTCGAACTCGATCTCGCTCAGGGTCGCGAAGGTGCGGGTCGGCCGCCACCGACAACGGGTTGTTCGACTTCCGGGTGAGTGACGTCTCCTCACCGAGAAGGCGCCGGAGCGTCTCCATGTGTCCCGAGGTGACGCAGGCATGGCCGCTGACGTAGTCGGGGTACGGCGGGTTGGGGATCAGCGAGCGGCGTCCAGGCCGGGTCGGCGTCACCGTCGCCGCGGGCGTCGGTGTCACCGCAGTTGATGGCCTGGAACGGGCGCCAGTACCCGTCGTACTTCAGCCGCCAGCAGGTGATCACGGCGTCGTGCTCGATGAGACCCAGTTGCCGTACATGAGCGGTGGGCTCGCGTTGAAGAAGTGGGACACCTCGGTCTGCCGGGCGGTCCGGTCCGCGCCCGAGGCGGCGCCGACGTTCTTGACCTCCTGGTAGTCGAATGCGTACGCCGCGCTGGTGATCGGGTCCGGCCCATCGACCTTGATCGGCCGCTTCACGACGAGCTTGTCCATGAAGCCGAGCCACGGACCCAGGAACGGGGCGGTCGTGGCCTGCCAGACGCCCGGCGCCGGGGCCCTGTCGTAGACGATGTTGTCGGGGTTCAGCCGCGGGTCCTCGACCCGGCCGACCATGGCCGCCGCGGCGGCGGCGCCGGCGTTGATCCCCTTGGTCTTCGCTGTCCCGTCCGGGATCGAGCCAGGCTGGCCGTGAGAGCCGCCTCGACCTCCGGGTCGTCCGGGAAGTAGGTATCGATCACGTCGTGCGCGGCCTGCGCGACGGCGGCAGTCTGGGAGCCACCGACCCGCGCGGCGCGCTTGAGGCCGTCGTACATCGCGACCGACGTGTAGCCGAGGAGCGGTGCGCCGGTCGGGATCGGCGTGATCGGCGGCAGGGTCGGCCCGTACACGGTGTCGAGCAGGATCCCCTCCCAGTCCAGGACGACGGTCGCCGGTTCGGGTGGCGGTGGCGGGGGCGCCGACCTGGCCGGCGCCGTACCCGTGGGCGAGAGCGCGAAGCCGGCGAGCAGCACGGAGAGGGACGTGGCGAGCATGCGTCGACGCAGCATGGGATCTCCTCGAGGCGGGACGGTGTCTCGCCAGTCTCGACAGGCTGGTGCCGCGCCGGTATTCGCGTTCAGGCGAATCTTTCGAGCCGGCCGACGAGGTCCAATTCGGGGTCCGCGCAGCCCTGCATGACGGCGATGGCGCCCATCCGGCTGGAGACGCCGAGCTTCCGGTACGCGTGCTCCAGGTGCTTGCGCACCGTGGAGGGGGCCACCGTCAGCCGATCGGCGATCGCCGCATTCGTCAGTCCGGCCGCGACCAGAGCCAGCACCCGGCGCTCCTGGACGGTCAGGGACCCGGCGGCGTGTGGGCCGGGCCGCTCCCGAACCAATCGGCGCAGCAGCGGGGCGAGCATGGTGAGGACGGCGACGTCGCGGCCGTCGAACGGCCGGCGGGTGCGGTCGAGCCCGAGGTCGATGACGTCGTCACCGTTGCGGAACTCGACATGGAGCGTGTACGGCTTGTCGGGATGACGGCCGGGGAGGTCGACGGACTCGACCAGGCGGCCGTCGTCGGCATAGTGCCGTCCGCGGATGGCGTCGCAGGGAATCAGCCGCTCGAGAAGCTCCAGCACCCGGCGCTCGGGGAGCGCTCTTCCGGGTACGGGCTCGGCGGCCAGGAGCGAACAGAGTGCGGCCTGCTCGCCCGGGCTGAGCACGACGTCCGGCACCAGGTCCTCCCTCCTGGTCCCTTCGAACCTAGCGAGGACTCAGGTGGTTGGCATGACCCATCCGTGTCATGTCTGCCTTGGCAGATGATCGGCGCGCACAACGACCCCCGGCCTGGTTGGCCGGGGGTCGTGTGGCGCCAATCGCTAGAAGACCCTTCGGCGGCTACCGCCGATCGGCACGAGGTTCAGGATCAGGCCGACGACCAGCAGGATGGCGCCGATCGTGGTCAGGATCGGGATGTTGGCCACCAGGCCGATGATCAGCAGGATCAGACCAAGAATGATCACGTTTGCTCCTCCCTCGGGGCATGTCGTCCGTGCCAGTACCCCCGGAAGGTGTCCCCTCAAACGGTCGAGGTGGGAGGAATGTTTCAGTCGCGAGCCGCGATGGCCTCGTGGATTGCCAGGGTGCGTCGGGCGCTCTCGACGTGGAGGTTCTCGATCATCCGGCCGCGGTAGGTGACGACGCCGGCGCCCTTCCCGGCCTCCCAGGCCTCGAGGATCCCCCGGGCGTCCTCGACCGCCTGCTCGGACGGCGCGAACGCCTCGTTGGCGCCCTCGACCTGGCCGGGGTGGATCAGGGTCTTGCCGTCGAAGCCCATCTCGCGCCCCTGGCGGCACTCGGCGAGGAAGCCGTCGGTGTCCTTCACGTCGTTGTAGACGCCGTCGAGGATCACCTTGCCGGTCGCGCGCGCCGCGAGCATGGCCAGGCCGAGCCCGGGGAGCAGCGGATGGCGGCCGGGGACGTGCTCGGCGTACAGCTCCTTGGCGAGGTCGTTGGTGCCCATCACCAGCACGGTGAGGCGGTCGGAGGCGGCGGCGATCTCCTCGGCGTGCAGCATCGCGTACGGCGTCTCGACCATCGCCCACAGCGTGGTGTGCTCGGGCGCGTCGTGCCGGGCCATCGCGTCGACCAGCTCGAGCACGGCGTCGGCGGTGTTCACCTTGGGCACGACGATCGCATCCGGACCGGCCGCGCAGGTGGCCGCCAGGTCGTCGGCATGCCACTCGGTGTCGGCGCCGTTGACCCGGATCGCCACCTCGCGCGCGCCGTACTCGCCCGAGCTCGCGGCCGCGCACGCGGCCTCGCGGGCCGCCTGCTTGGCGTCCGGGGCGACGGCGTCCTCGAGGTCGAGGATCAGCCCGTCGCACGGGATCGTCTTCGCCTTCTCCAGGGCCCGCTCGTTGGAGCTGGGCATGTAGAGGACGGAGCGGCGGGGGCGGAGCTCCTCGGTCATTCCGCGTCCTCGGCGTCGATGGCGTCGTACTGCTCCTTGAGCTGCGGGTCGATGGCGGCGAGCTGCTCGGCGAGCTCGACCATCACCAGGCACTGCTTGAGCGAGGCGTCGTCCTCCATCTTGCCGTCGAGCATCACCGCGCCGGTGCCGTCGCCCATGGCGGCGACGACGCGGCGGGCGTGCCGGACGTCGTCGGCCGACGGGCTGAACACGCGGTTGGCGATCTCGATCTGCTTGGGGTGCAGGGTCCAGGTGCCGACGCAGCCGAGGAGGAAGGCGTTGCGGAACTGGTCCTCGCACGCCACGACGTCGGCGATGTCGCCGAACGGGCCGTAGTAGGGGTAGATCCCGTGCATCGCGCAGGCGTCGACCATGCGCGCGATCGTGTAGTGCCAGAGGTCCTGCTGGTAGGTCTTCCGGTGCGGCGACTCGATCCCGTCGGAGGTCTTCTCGGGGTCCTGGCGGACGAGGTAGCCGGGGTGGCCGCCGCCGACGCGGGTGGTCTTCATCCGGCGGTCGGCGGCGAGGTCGGCCGGCCCGAGGGAGAGTCCCTGCATGCGCGGGCTGGCGCCGCAGATCTCCTCGACGTTCGCGACGCCGCGGGCGGTCTCGAGGATGGCGTGGACGAGGATCGGGCGCTCCAGCCCGGCCTTGGCCTCGAGCTGCGCGAGCAGGCGGTCGACGTACTGGATGTCCTCGGCGCCCTGCACCTTCGGGACCATGATCACGTCGAGCTTGTCGCCGATCTCGGCGACCAGGGTGGTCAGGTCGTCGAGCACCCACGGGCTGTCGAGGGCGTTGACGCGGGTCCAGAGCTGGCTGGGCCCGAAGTCTGTCTCGCGGGCGATCTTGACCAGGCCGGCGCGGGCGGCCTCCTTGTTCTCGGCCTTGACGGCGTCCTCGAGGTTGCCGAGCAGCACGTCGACGGTGCCGACCATGGCCGGCACCTTGGCCGCCATCTTCTCGTTGCTCGGGTCGAAGAAGTGGATCGCCCTGCTGGGCCGGGCGGGGATCTCCCGGAGGGGTTCGGGTGCGCCCACCGCGAGCGGGCGGAAGAAGTCCTTGGCGCTACGCATGCGCGGAACGTAGCAGCGGGCGGCTACCCCTCGGTATGACGTATTCCACGCCGGAACCAGCGACGGCGGACCTGCTTCTCCTCGGACGCCGGCTGCTCGCGGCGTACGGCGTGCCGCGCGGCGCGGCGCTCCCGCCACGCGCTGACCTCGGCCTCGACGTCGCGGGGCTGGGTGATCAGGGGCGGCCCGTCGACCGGGGTGTAGCGGGCCTTGATCACGCGGGCGTTGAACTCCTCGAGCTCGCTGCGCACCACCGACTCGACGTGCAGCGCGTCGAGCTTCGCGTCCAGCTCGGCGTCGTCCTTGCGCAGCTGGAGGGCCGGCGGCAGGACGCCGGTGATCTGCTCGCGCTCGATCAGCTGCTTGACCCACCAGTCGGGATCGTGCTCCGCGCCGAGGTTCTTGATCGGCTTGCCGGCCCCGGGCAGGTTGTCGAACTCTCCGCGGGCCATCGCCTGCTGGATCTGGAGATCGACGTACTTCGCCTGCTCCCGGATCCGGTTGGCGGCGGCCGAATCGCCGGTCCGGGCGTCCTTGACCCGGCTGGGATCCAGCCGCTCGTCGTCCTTGTGTCGCTCGCTCATGGCGCCTCACCCCCAGGGCGTAACAGGATAGTCCGCCACGAAAAGCATGTGATTCGCCACCGGGAGGATGATTTTCGTGGCGGACTATCCCGGTTCGGTCACCAGGAGAAGCCGAAGAGGAGGATCCCGCCGATGGCGAGGACGACCCCGGCGGCGTCCCAGACCAGCTCGCGGCGGACGGACGTCTTGTGGGCACGGTCGGAGCGGGAGATGGAGAACGCCGCGGCGAGGATCATCACGGCGCCGGTCATCCGGAGCACGGAGAACGGTACGGCGGCGCCGATCACGGCGATCCCGCCGATCAGCCCGAGCATGATGACGGCGTACTCGCTCCAGCCGTGGGCCCAGCGGCGGCGCTTCTCGCTGTAGACGATGCCGATCGGCTCGTCCTCGTGGCCGAACCCGAAGTCGTTGCGGCCGGTGTTCACCATCTCCTGATGGTGCTCCGTCAAGGGACTCCTGTCGACCACTGGGCTAGGTCACGCCCGTCACTCGGCAGTCTCGACCGACTCGCTCGCGGTGGCCGAGGGGAGGAGCAGCAGCGAGGCGGCCGCGAGCACGGCCGCGACGGCACACACGGTCCACACGGTGAGGTACCCCTGGAGCGAGGCGTGGCCCTTCTCGGTGAGGTCGTCGATCGAGCCGGTCGAGGCGAGCGCGATGGCGAAGATCGAGGAGGCGATCGCGCCGCCGACGGTCTTGGTCGCGTTGGTCATGCCGGTGGCGAAGCCGGTGCGCTCGGGCGGTGCCGCAGCAGCCGCGGCCGCCGGCAGCGCGGCGACCAGCGCTCCGGAGCCGACGCCGGCCACGGCCATGTTGAACAACGCCTGACCGGTGCTGTCGTGGAACGGCAACCAGAGCCCGTAACCCACGGCGACGAGCAGCGCGGAGACCACGAGCGCACCGCGTGGTCCCAGCAGCCGCGCGTTGAGCGGCAGGGTCAGGGCGCCGATGGCGAGGAAGACGACGTACACCCCGATCAGCGTGGAGACGAAGGCCGCGTCGGCCCCCAGCCCGAAGCCCGCCACGTCGGGATCGGTGCGCGCGAACGTCGAGAGCGGGATCTGCGCGCCGAGCACGGACATGCCGAACAGGAACGCCGTCAGCTGCACCGGCCACTGGGCCGGCTGCGCCATCAGGCGTACGTCGACCAGCGGCTCGTCGTGGGCGTTCTCGTAGCGGACGAACGGTACGAACGCGAGCAGCCCGGCCACGATCAGCAGCCATGGCAGGACGGACGCCGCACCGTCGAGCCGCAGCGCGATCAGGCCGCCCATGACCAGGCCCAGCGCCGCGGTGACCAGCGCCAGCCCGACCCAGTCGATGCCGCCCGAGGAGACGCCGGGCGCGTCCTCGATGCCGAACCAGATCACGACCAGGCAGAGGGTGACGACGATGGCGGGCAGCGAGAGCAGCACCGGCATCGACAGGGTGTCGACCAGCGCGCCACTGCTCAGCGCCCCGATGATCACCGACAGCTCCAGGGCGCCGACCAGGATGCCGGCGGCCCGCCGGGTCAGGAGGTTCTGGCGGCCGGAGTCGGCGGTGCGGCGGTAGATGATGGCGACCTCGAGCGGCAGCCAGACGACGTACGCGCCCTGGATCGCCCAGCCGATCAGGAACGTCGTGAAGTTCGGCGAGAACGCGAGGATCCACGAGCCGAGCGCGGTGATCGCGGTCGAGAGCAGCAGCACCTTCTTGTGCCCGACCAGGTCGCCGAGCCGCGCCAGCAGCGGCACGCACAGGGCCGAGACGATCAGCTGCGCGGCCTCGAACCAGTTCACGTCGGCGTCGGAGATCGACAGGTGGTCGGCGATGTCGCTGAAGATCGGGGTGTAGAAGCCCTGCAGCACCCCGCTGGCGACCTCGACGCAGACGAGGAACCCGACGATGGCGGCCAGGCCGTGCGCGGGAGTCGGCATCCGCCGGTCCAGCTCGTCGAGGCCGGCCATCAGGTGATCCTCTCGATCAGGCGCTGGTACCAACCGATGCCGGTGAGGAAGTCGTCGACCCCGATGTGCTCGTCGTAGGAGTGGATCGACTCGCGCTGCGCCTTCGTCATCCGGAACGGTGCGTAGCGGTAGACCCGGTCGCTGATCCCGGTGAAGAAGCGGGAGTCGGTGGCGGCCATCATCACGTAGGGCGACGGCACGGCGTCGGGGAACACCTCGGCGATGGTGCCCTCGAGGAGCCGGAAGGCCTCGTCGTCGTACGGCGAGACCGGGCTCGGCTCGTTGGCCTCGACGACATCGACCCGCACCCGGTCGTCGTCGATCGTCTTCCGCATGTGCTCGAGGACGCCGGCCACGGTGTCGCCGACCATCACCCGGACGTTGACGCCGGCGCGGGCGGTGCTGGCGATGACGTTGTGGGCCGGTGCGCCCGAGAGCGTGGTCACGGCGATGGTGGTGCGGGTCATCGCCGCCGACTCGGGGCCGGCGGCGATCAGGGCGCGGGTGAGCAGCGGGCGGACCCGTGAGGCGTTCGCCATCAGCGGCTTGAGGAGGAGTGGCGCGTGCGGCGCGAGGCGCTCCATCAGCTCGAGCGTGGGCGCCGGCGTGCTGGCCGGGAGCGGGTGCTTCTCGAGCCGGAGGATGGCGCGGGCGAGGCGGGCGGTCGGGCCCATGCGCGCCGGGGTCGAGGCGTGACCACCGCGGCCCTCGACGGTCAGCTCCAGGGTGGTCGTGCCCTTCTCGGTGACGCCGATGACCGCGACCGGCGGCTCGACGCCCGGGAACGCCTGGTGCGCGACGGCGCCGCCCTCGTCGAGGACGAACCAGGGGCGTACGCCGCGGCGTACCAGCTCCTTGACCGCGTCGGGGGCCGACGGGCCGCCGACCTCCTCGTCGGCGCCGAACGAGAGCCACACGTCCTGGGCGGGGGTGAAGCCGTCCTCGAGGAGGCGTTCGACGGCCTCGCAGATGCCGACCAGGCACCCCTTGTCGTCGAGCGTGCCGCGCCCCCAGATCGCCCCGTCGACGATGTCGGCCCCGAACGGCGGGTGCTGCCAGGGCGCGTCCTCGTCGACCGGGACGACGTCGAGGTGCGCCATCAGCACGACCGGCCGGCTGGCGTCGCGACCCGGCCAGCGGAAGAGGAGGCCGTGGGTGTGCACGCGCGTGAGCTCGAGGCGCTCGTGGAGCAGGGGAACTGCCGCTCGAGCTCGGCGAGGAACGCGTCGAAGACGTCGGTGTCGATGCGTGCCGGGTCGAGGTTCGAAACCGTGGGGATCCGGACCAGTGCCTGCAGCTTCGCCACCGCCCGGTCCGTCATGGCAGGACGCTAGCGCGTCTCGGATCCGAGATCGCGGGCGGCGTGTGGCCGTTGACCCGGAGGCGGGGGCCCGATGGACTGAGGGGGTGTCAGTCCTGTCCGCCCCACCTGCCGTGGTGGACGACCTCGTCGACACCGCGTCGTGGGCGCCGGGCCGCGGAGCCGGCCGCGCCGGTGTCGCTGACCCGATGGCCGACGGTGACGGCGCCGATGGGCGTGTAGGCCGCGGGCACCTCGAACGCGTCCCGGAACGCGTCCATGCGGTCGGGCGGGATCCCGAAGAAGCAGGCGCCGAGGCCCTCGTCGACCGCGGTCTGGAGGATCAGCAGCGCGGCCATGCCGGTGTCGATGTGCCAGTAGGGCACCGGCCACCTCGCCTCGTCGCGGTCGGTCCAGCCCTTGTCGGGCTCGGCGTAGCGGTCGAGGTAGGCGCTCGCGGTGGGACAGCGGCACGATCACCACCGGCGCGGTGCGCATGCCGTCGAGCCAGGCGTTGCCCGAGCCGGGATCGGGGCTGGTGGCCCGCCAGAACCTGGCCACGTCGTCGGCCGTGTCGAGCCGCAGGAACGCCCAGCCCTGGCTGAACCCCGCGCTCGGGGCGCGGATCGCGTGCTCGAGCATCCGGTCGACGACGGCCGGGTCGACCGCGCGGTCGGCGTACCTGCGGACCATCCGGCGGCGTCGTACGACGTCCCTGAACTCCATGGAGCCGATCTTGTCGTTTGAGCAGATGTGGCGCGACCTCGCCCCGGTCGGGCGGTCGGCCGAGAGCGGTGGCTACTTCCGGCAGCCGTACGCCGCGGCCGAGACCGAGCTGCGCGCGTGGTTCGACGAGGCCTGCCGCTCGCGTGGCCTGGAGGTCGAGTCGGACGAGCTCGGCAACATCGTCGGCTGGTGGCGCCCCGAGGGGGTCGACGGTCCGGGGGTGCTCACCGGATCGCACCTCGACTCGGTGCTCGACGGCGGCGCGTACGACGGCCCGCTGGGCGTGGTGTCGGCGCTGGCGGCGATCGACGTGCTGCGCGAGCGCGGGTTCGTGCCGGCGCGGCCGGTCGGGGTGTCGGTGTTCGCGGAGGAGGAGGGGTCGCGGTTCGGCCTGGCCTGCCTCGGCTCGCGGCTGGCGGCCGGGGCGATGTCGTGGGAGAAGGCGCGCGAGCTGCGGGACCGCGACGGTGTGTTCCTGCCCGACGCCCTCGTCGCGTCCGGGCTGGAGCCGACGGACGCGGACAAGGCGTGGGACCTGCGTGGCCGGGTGGAGTGCTTCGTGGAGCTGCACGTGGAGCAGGGGCGCGACCTGGTCGACCGGGCTGCTGCCGTCGGGGTGGCCAGCGAGATCTGGCCGCACGGGAGGTACCGCTTCGACTTCGCCGGCGAGGCCAACCACGCCGGGACGACGCGGATGGAGGACCGGCACGACCCGATGCTGACCTATGCGATGACCGCCCTGGCCGCCAACAAGCAGGCGCGACTGGCGGGCGAGCGGGCGACGTTCGGCCGGGTCGACGTCGCGCCGAACGGCACCAACGCCGTGCCGTCGCGGGTCACGGCGTGGCTCGACGCGCGCTGCGCGACCGATGAGGGGCTGGCGTCGCTCGTGGCGGCGATCGAGAAGCAGGCGACGGAGCGGGCGGACCGCGACGGGACGTCGTTGTCGATGACGGCCGAGTCGGTGTCGGGGGCGGTGGCCTTCGACGCGGGGCTGGCGGGGCGGATCGCGGCCGACCACGAGGGTGGGGACTGGCCGATCATCCCGACCATGGCCGGTCACGACGCCGGGATCCTGTCAGCGGCGGGTATCCCGACCGCCATGCTGTTCGTGCGCAACCCGACCGGGGTGTCCCACTCGCCGGCCGAGCACGCCGAGATGGCCGACTGCCTGGTGGGGGTCGGCGCGCTGGCCGACACGCTGGAGAGGCTGGCGCGGTGAGCGCGGCCGTGGATGCGACGTACCTGTTGGAGCGGGCGTGGGTGGACGGGGCCGTCCGCGACGACGTGCGTGGTGGAGGTGGAGCGGCGGGCGGTTCACTTCCGTCACACTTCCCGCGGTTTCCATCACGTTCTCGGGCGGTGCGACACCGCGAGAAGCGCGTGGAATCCCCGGCGCACCGGGGATCCCAACGTCACCCGCATCCCCGGCCTCACCATCCCCGGGCTGGCCAACTGCCACAGCCACGCCTTCCACCGGGCGCTGCGGGGACGGACCCAGCGGGAGCGGGGGACGTTCTGGACGTGGCGCGACCGGATGTACGACGTCGCGGCCACGCTCGACCCGGACTCCTACTTCACGCTGGCGCGGGCGACGTACCGGGAGATGGCGGCGGCCGGCATCAGCTGCGTCGGCGAGTTCCACTACCTGCACCACCAGCCCGACGGGACGCCGTACGCCGACCCCAACGCGATGGGGCTCGCCCTGGTCGAGGCCGCCCGCGAGGCGGGCATCCGGATCGCGCTGCTCGACACCTGCTACCTCTCGAGCGGCTTCGGCGAAGCTGTCACAGGGACGCAATTGCGCTACTCCGACGGGTCCGCGGACGCCTGGGCCGTCAGAACCGCGCAATTGCGCCGGAACGACAGGCCGGGAGTGGTCATCGGCGCGGCGATCCACTCCGTGCGCGCCGTGCCCGCCGACCAGATGCCCGTCGTCGGAGCCTGGGCCCGGGAGCACGACGCCCCGCTGCACGCCCACCTCTCCGAGCAGGTCGCCGAGAACCAGGCGTGCGTCGCGGAGTACGCCCGCACCCCGACCGAGGTCCTCGCCGACCACGACCTCCTCGGACCTGACACCACCGTCGTCCACGCCACCCACCTCACCGCCGACGACATCCGCCTCCTCGGCAGCGCAAGCACCAACGCCTGCTTCTGCCCGACCACCGAGCGCGACCTCGGCGACGGCATCGGCCCCAGCCGCCAGCTCCACGACGCCGGCGCCGTGCTCACCCTCGGCAGCGACAGCCACGCGGTGATCGACCTGTTCGAGGAGATGCGCGCGGTCGAGCTCGACGAGCGGCTGGCCACCCAGGAGCGCGGCCACTGGTCCTCGCCCGAGCTGCTCGCCGCGGCCACGCAGCAGGGCCACGCCAGCCTCGGCTTCGACGACGCGGGTGCCATCGCGGTCGGCCGACGCGCCGACCTGGTCACCCTCGACACCACCACGCCCCGCACCGCCGGCACCGGCGCCGACGAGAACACCGCCGTCTTCGCCGCCACCGCCGACGACGTCACCCAGGTCATGGTCGACGGCCGGATCGTCGTACGGCAGGGTGACCGCGAGCAGATCGGGCGCGAGCTGGACGCCGCGATCGGCGCGGTCTGGGAGGCGATGTCGTGACGAGCACGATGCTCACCAACATCGGCGAGCTGGTCACCAACGACCCCCAGGCGCCCGACCTGCTCGGCGTCATCGAGCAGGCCGCGCTCGTGGTCGAGGGCACGAAGGTCGCCTGGGTCGGCCCGGCCACCGACGCCCCGGCGGCCGACGAGCTCGTCGACCTCGGTGGCCGGACCGTGCTGCCGGGCTTCGTCGACAGCCACAGCCACCTGGTCTTCGGCGGCGACCGCGCGCAGGAGTTCGCCGCCCGGATGGCGGGGGAGAGCTACGCCGCCGGCGGGATCCGCACCACCGTCGCCGCCACCCGGGCCGCCAGCGACGAGGAGCTGACCAGCCACGTCGCCCGGCTGGTCGCCGAGATGCGCCGCCAGGGCACCACCACGGTCGAGATCAAGAGCGGCTACGGCCTCACGGTGCACGACGAGGCCCGCGGCCTCGCGGTGGCCCGGCAGTTCACCGACGAGACGACGTTCCTCGGGGCCCACGTGGTGCCCGCCGACGACGACCCCGCGACGTACGTCGACCTGGTGACCGGGCCGATGCTGGAAGCGGCGGCACCCCACGCCCGCTGGATCGACGTCTTCTGCGAGCGTGGCGCGTTCGACGGCGACCAGGCCCGCCGGATCCTCGAGGCCGGAGCCGTCGCCGGGCTGAAGGGCAGGCTGCACGCCAACCAGCTCGGACCCGGTCCGGGCGTCCGGCTGGCCGCCGAGCTCGGGCTCACCGCCGTCGACCACTGCACCTACCTCGAGGACGCCGACGTCGATGCGCTGCGCGACTCGGGCACCATCGCCACCCTGCTCCCGGGCGTCGAGTTCTCGACGAAGCAGCCCTACCCCGATGCCCGGCGGCTGATCGACGCCGGCGTCCGGGTCGCGATCGCGAGCGACTGCAACCCCGGGTCCTGCTACACGAGCTCGGTGCCGCTCTGCGTCGCGCTCGCGGTCCGCGAGATGGGGATGACGCCGGCCGAAGCCGTCCACGCCGCGACCGTTCCGGGGCGCCGAGGCGCTCGACCGCGACGACGTCGGCGCCCTCGTCGTCGGCCGCCGGGCGGACCTGATGGTGCTCGACGCGCCCACCCACGTCCACCTGGCCTACCGGCCCGGCGTACCGCTCGTCACCGCCACGTGGAAGGACGGCCGCCCGGCCTGATCGGGCCCGTCTAAGGCATCTGGGGGGTACCTCAGACGTAGATAAGGCATCTGTCCGATGTGCGGGGCTACCTCAGGCGACGACTCTCGTACTCGTCAACGAGACGAGGAGCGATTCAGATGTACGAGAGCAGCAACAGCTACCTGCAGGCCGAGCTGGACTACCGGGCCGCCCGCATCCGCGCCGGGCGCGGCGAACGCCGTCTCCGGCGGATCCGCGCGGTACGCCGACCGAGCGAGGCGGCGAACGCGCGCTAAACCCATGAGCACCCGCGTCGACGTACGCGACATGATGGGCCCCGTGACGGGGCACACGAGCCAAACACTCATCGGACGCGACGCCGAGCTCGGCGAGCTCGCGGCCATGCTCGGCGTGCGTCCGGAGCCCGGACGCACGCCGGCTGGCGCCGTGCTGGTGTCCGGTGACGCCGGGGTCGGCAAGACCCGGCTCCTGACCGAGCTGCGCGACCTCGCGGTGGACGAGGGCTGGCAGGTGTTCGCCGGACACTGCCTCGACTTCGGCGACAGCGCCCTGCCCTACCTCCCGTTCTCGGAGGTCCTCGGCCGGCTGGCCACCGACCTCCCCGACGTCGTCAGCACGGTCGCCGGCATCCACCCCGCGCTGGCCCGGCTCCAGCCCGGCCGGCGGGTGCTCGGCTCGGCCGAGGCGGGCGACAGCGTCGGCGCTCGACCGGTCCGACCTGTTCGAGGCCGTGCACGGCCTGCTCGACGCGGTGGCCGAGAAGGCCCCGGCCCTCCTCGTCATCGAGGACACGCACTGGGCCGACCGGTCGACCCGCGACATGCTCAGCTTCCTCTTCTCCCGGCCCTTCGTCGGGCCGGTCGCCGTGGTGGCGTCGTACCGCTCCGACGACCTCCACCGCCGCCACCCCCTCCGCAAGCAGGTCGCGGAATGGACCCGGATCCGTGGCGTCGAACGCCTCCAGCTCCCCCCACTGGCCGCCCCCGACGTCCGGAGCCTGATCCAGGAGCTCCATCCCGACCCGATGGACGAGAACGACGTCGCGGACATCGTCGACCGCGCCGAGGGCAACGCCTTCTTCGTCGAGGAGCTCGTCGGCGCGGCCTCCGGCCCGGGACGATGGGTGCCCTCCGAGCTGGCCGACGTGCTCCTGGTCCGGCTCGACCGGCTCGACGACCAGGCGCGTCAGGTCGTCCGCGCGGCCAGCGTCGCGGGCCGCCGGGTCTCCCACGACATGCTGAGCGAGGCGTCCGCCCTCGACCCCGGCTGCCTCGACGAAGGCCTGCGCCAGGCCGTCGAGATGAACATCCTGCTGGCACACGGGCAGCGCTACGTCTTCCGCCACGCCCTGCTCGGCGAGGCGGTCTACGACGACCTGCTCCCCGGCGAGCGGGTCCGCCTGCACAAGGCGTACGCCGAGGCCCTCAGCCAGGGCCGCGCTCGCGGCACCGCGGCCGAGCTGGCCCGCCACGCCCGGCTGGCCATGGACCTCGACACGGCCCTGAACGCCAGCATCCGCGCCGGCGACGAGGCGATCGCGGTCGGTGGCCCCGACGAGGCGGCGCACCACTACCAGCAGGCACTCGAGCTGCTGGCCGACCCGGCCCGCGCGGCGAAGTGCGAGGTCGAGGTCTCCAAGCTGGCCGTCAACGCGGCCGAGGCGCTCACCGCCAGCGGCCACCCGATCCGGGCGGCCGCGCTGCTCAAGGAGCAGCTCGACCTGCTCCCCGCCGACGCCGACCCGTCCCGCCGGGCGCGGCTGCTGTCGGCACGGGCCAACTGCCTGGTCCTGATCGAGACCGACGAGGACCGGATCGCCGTCTCCGAGGAGGCGGTCGCCCTGGTGCCCGACCTGGAGACCGGGCTGCGCGCCAAGATCCTGGTCACCCACGCCCGCGTGCTCGCGTCGATGGCGCGGTTCGAGGAGGCCCAGGTCGTCGGCGTCGACGCCCTCGGGCTGGCCGAGAAGCTCGACCTCAACGAGCTCGCGTCCGACGCGATCACCACCCTGAGCCAGCTGAAGAAGGCCGGCCCCAAGGAGGGCCTGCGGGCCGCCCTGGTCGAGGCCGTCGCCCGGGCCGAGAAGTCCGGCGCGCTCAACGCCGAGCTGCGCGGCCGCTGGCTGCTCGGGCCGCTCCTACCAGGACTGGGCGGAGTTCGACGAGACCGAGAAGTGGTTCATCAGCGCCATCGAGCGCGGCGAGGCGGCGGGCATCCCCTGGGCGCCGTACGCCTTCGAGTCGCGGTGGCAGCTCGCCTGGTCGCGCTGACCCGCGGGCAGTGGGACCGCGTGCTCGAGCTGACCGAGGTGCCCGGGCAGGCGCCGCCGATCCCGCGGGCGCTGCTCGACTCGGTCCGGGTCGCGGTGCTGGTCGGTCGCGGCGAGGACGTGGCGGCCGAGGTACAGGACCTGCGCCGCTACTGGCACAAGGAGGGCGGCGTCGCCATCTCCTCCGCCGGCCTCGAGATGGTGCTCGCCGGGCGTCGCAACGACCCGGCGGCGGTGCTCGCGGTCTACGAGTCGGTGGTCGCCGAGATGAGCACGATCTGGCACCCGTGGTTCACCGCCCGGATCCGCCTGGCCGCCGTCACGATCGGGGCCATCGCCGCCACCGTCTCCTCGATCCCCGCGTCCGAGCGGGCGGGGTACGTCGAGGTCGCCGAGCGGCTCTACCGCGACGGGCACACGGTGCTGGAGCGGTACGCCGACCCGTCGGGCTTCTGGGGGCCGGAGGGGCGGGCCTGGGTCAAGCTGCTCGAGGCGGAGCTGCTCCGGATGCGCTGGCTGTGCGGTGTCGACGCCCCACCGGCCGACGTGCTCGTCGACATCTGGCGCGAGGCCGTCGTGATGTTCGAGGACTACGGCGACGTGCACGGGATCGCCCGCGCACAGGCCGTCCTCGCCGGCATCCTGCGCGCCACCGGCGACGCGGCCGGGGCCCGCGAGGTCGGCGACCGCGCCCGGGCCACCGCTCGTCAGCTGGGTGCCCAGCCCCTGCTCGACGAGCTCCGCTCGCTCGGGTCCGGACCCAGCCGCAGCGACACGTCGTCCGCCACCCTCACCCCGCGCGAGCGCGAGATCCTGGCGCTGGTCGCGGAGGGCCGCTCGAACGGCGAGATCGGCAAGCTGCTGTTCATCAGCGCCAAGACCGTCAGCGTCCACGTCTCCAACATCCTCGGCAAGCTCGACGCCTCCGGACGCACCGAGGCCGCCGCGATCGCGCGTCGACGCGGGCTGCTGGACTGACGCGTTACATGCGGGTTGCCCGCCGGGGTACGGATTGCCCGGAGGTTGACGGGCCCCTTGTCCGTCGCCACCGGCACCGAAAGACTGGCAACGACGCCGCACCCACCAAGGAGGACCCATGACGCCCGAAGAGCCCCTCAACGACGACGACATGACCACGACGCCCGGCACGGGTGGCGGCGGCACCGGTGGTGACGCCGACGGCACCGACGGCGGCGACAGCGACGGCACCGATTCCGACGGCACCGACAGCACCGATTCCGACGGCACCGACGGTGACGGGTCGGACTCCGACGGCACCGACAGCGACGGCACCGACGGCGACGCCACCGACAGCACCGACGGGGACGCCTCCTGAGCGTCGGCACTCGACCTGCTCAGCGGTGACGCCCAGACCTTCCTCACGAAGGTCTGGGCGTCCCGGGTGCACCTGCACCGCACCGACCCGGCGCTGCTCGTCGGGCTGCTCTCCCTCGACGACGCCGACCACCTGCTGACCTCCACGGCGATCCGCACCCCTTCGGTCCGGGTCGCCCGGGACGGCTCGGTGCTGGCGGAGTCGTCGTACACCCGCGGCGCCACGCTGGCGGGCAAGCAGCTCACCGGTCTGGTCGACCCGCGCAAGGCACTCGCGGCGTTCGCCGAGGGCGCCACGGTGGTCTTCCAGGGGCTGCACCGCTACTGGCCGCCCCTGACGCGGCTGGTCGCCGAGCTCGAGCTCGAGCTCGGCCATCCGTGCCAGGCCAACGCCTACCTCACCCCGCCCGGCTCGCAGGGCTTCGCGGTGCACTCCGACTCCCACGACGTCTTCGTGTTCCAGACCGAGGGCTCGAAGCGGTGGGAGGTGCACACCCCCGACGGCGTCGAGGACGTCCTGCTCGAGCCCGGCGTCTCGATGTACCTCCCGACCGGCACCCCTCACGCCGCCCGCGCGCAGGAGACGGTGTCCCTCCACGTCACCCTCGGCATCAACCAGCTCACCTGGCGCGGCCTCCTCGGACGGGCGCTCCAGCCGGTGCTCGACGCCGTGCCCGACGACCACCTCCCTGCCGGCTACCTCGAGTCGCGCACGCGACCTCGCCGACGAGCTCGCCGACCGGTTGCAGACCCTCGCCGACGACGTACGCCGGGTCGACGCGACGTCCGCGGTCGACGCGGAGGTACGCCGCTTCCTGACCACGCGCAGCCCCCGCGTCCCGGGTGGGCTCAAGGACGTCCTGGCGGCGCGCGACCTCTCCGACGACACGCTGCTGCGTCGGCGCCCCGGACACCCCTGCGTGCTGCTCGACCGCGACGACCGTCTCGAGGTCCTGCTCGGCGACCGCGCGATCGGCGTACCCGCGTGGCTGCGGCCGGCGCTGGAGGAGATCCGCGCGCGTGAGCAGGTCCGGCCCGCGGACCTCGCCGACCTGCTCGATCCGCAGAGCCGCCTGGTGCTGTGTCGGCGCCTCGTCCGGGAGGGGCTGCTCGAGGTCGTCGGATGATCCTTCCCGACCCCGGGTTCCGGTGCGCCGCGGCGAGCGTCCTGCGCGACGAGCCGCTGGCCGGCACCGCGTCGACGGTCCGCGCGTTCGTGCTGCTCGAGCACGCCGGGTCGTGGGGCGTCGACGCCCTGCGCGACGCCCGGCTGCCCGAGGACCTCGGCGGCCCGCTGCGCGAGAAGGCCGCGGAGGCAGGCGTGCGGGTGCTGCTCGTACGCCGGCCCGGCCGGCCGCCGCAACGCCACCACACGACGGTGTTCGCGGCGTACGCCGATCCCCATCGGCCGTGGCTGGAGCGCGGCGACCTGTACGACAAGCGCGACATCCTCGACCTCGACTTCGCGGCCCTGCGAGCCGGCCGGTCGGCCGGGCTGGAGAGGGATCCGGGCAACGTCTACGCCGTGTGCACGCACGGACGGCACGACGCCTGTTGTGCCGAACGCGGCCGTCCCGTGGCCGCCGCCCTGTCGGCCGCCCATCCCGAGGACACGTGGGAGGTCTCGCACATCGGTGGCGACCGGTTCAGCGGCAACCTGCTGGTGCTCCCGCACGGCCTCTACTACGGGCGGCTCGACGCGCCGACGGCGGTGGCCGTCGGAGGCGACCACGAGGCCGGCCACCTCGAGCTCGACCACCTGCGCGGGCGCTCGGGGTACGCCATGCCGGTGCAGGCGGCCGAGATCGCGCTGCGCCGTGAGCTCGGCGAGACCCGGAACGACGCCGTACGCCTGACCCACCGCAGCCGCGACGGTGCCGCCACCGAAGCGGTGTTCGCCGTGGGCGGCTCCTCGTGGGCGGTGCTCGTGCAGACCACGGACGCCGAGACGACCCGCCTGACCTGCCAGGCCACGCGCGAGAACCCGATCCCTGCGCACCACATCACGTCCATCACGCGTGTGGAGGGTTCCGCGGCCGGGTAAGAGGCCCTTCATGACCCAGACAGTGCGCCCGTTCGGCCGGGTCGAAGGCCGCGGGTGGCTCTTCGGGCCCGGGCGCGACCGCATCTCGCGAGCCGTCTTCTGGATCTCGGCCCTCGTCCTCGCCGCGGCCGGGGTCGCCGCCGGCTCCGGCGGCACCTGGCTGACCACGACGATCCTGATGCTGATCGCCCTCGCGTTCGCGGGCATGGCCCTGCCGCGCGACCGGCGACGCCTGGAGGCGGTCACCTTCCGGGGCGGGCTCCTGCTCCCGGCCCGGCCGACGCGGACAACGACGATCGTCGCGTGGGTCGTCGTGGGCGCCACCATGGCCGCGGCCAGCACCGTCGCGCTCATCGAGGCCCTCGCACTCGGGCGCTGGCACCAGGTCGGATGGGCGGTGACCGGACTGCTCGTGGGAGTGCTGATCCTGGTGCCCGCGCGCGCCGGCGTACGCACCCGCACCGTGCCGCACCGGGGCCTCCTGCTGACTCCCGATGTCGTCGTCCTCGCGACCAGGCGGCCGGCCATGGTGGTGCCGTGGTCCGAGGTCGTCGAGATCCACGACTACTGGACCCGCCGCTCCGCGGACGGTTCCGAGGCGCCCAGCGAGGGCGTCCACAACTGGCTCAGCCTGGAGCTGCGAGCAGGCCCGACGCCACGAACGCGCTGGTCGCGGCTCGCCGTCCTGCGCCACCACCCGTCGATGGACCCGGCCGGCCTCGCGGTCGACCCCTACGCCACGCTCGCCGTGCTGCGCCACTACCTCGCGCACCCGGAGACCAGGGTCGAGCTCGGGACCGACGTCGCCGTCGAGAGGTTCGATGCCCTCGAGACCGAGCACGCGGGGGACCTGCCGCAGGGTTGACGTACTCGTAGTATGTGGCTGGGACGGGAGCCGGACCACGAGGCAGGGGCGTCATGACCGCGATCGACGGCAGGATCGGCGAGAGCATCGACGACGGGGTGACCCGGCTGACCGAGCGGCGGTTCCAGCGGATGCGGCCGTTCGGCGGCGCGACCCCGCCACCGATCGACCCGACCCACCTCCCGCCCGGGCCCCGCTGGCCGGTCGCCGTCCAGACCATCGCGCTGCTCCGCTTCCGGCACCGGTTCGTGCCGTGGGCGCACCGGAAGTACGGCGACGTCTTCACCGTCCGCACCGTCCCGCGTGGCCGCCCGCTCGTGCTGTTCACCCGTCCGGAGCACGCGAAGGAGATCTTCGCCGGCGACCCCGAGGTGTTCCATGCCGGCAAGGGCAACTCCATCCTCGGCCCGATCATGGGCGAGCATTCCCTGCTGCTCCAGGACTCCGCGGAGCACAAGCGAGCCCGCAAGCTGCTGATGCCGGCGTTCAACGGCCACGCGCTGCGCGACTACCAGGCGCTCGTCACCGAGGTCGCCCGGCGCGAGATCTCCTCGTGGAGCCCGGGCGCTGAGTTCCGCTCGCTCGACCGGATGAACGCGCTCACCCTCGAGGTGATCCTGCGCGTGGTGTTCGGCGTGACCGACGAGCGGCGACTGGCGGCGCTGCGTCCGCGCGTGAACGCGACCGTCGACGTCAGCCCGGCGGTGCTGCTCGGCTGGGGCTGGCCGTGGCTGCAGCGGTTCGACCCGTGGAAGGCGACGATCCGCAACCAGCTCGAGCTCGACCGGTTGATGTACGCCGAGATCCGCGAGCGCCGTACCGCTCCCGACCTCGCCGACCGCACCGACGTGCTCTCCCGGCTGATCCAGATGGACGACGGCGGCGACGCCCTGACCGACGAGGAGCTCCGCGACCAGCTCGTCACCCTGTTGCTCGCCGGGCACGAGACGACCGCGACCGCGTTGGCGTGGGCCCTCTACGAGGTCGGCCGCGACCCCGAGCAGCGCCGCCGCGCGCGTGCCGCCGCCACCGAGGGCGACGACGCCTGGCTCGAGGCGGTCCTCAAGGAGTCGATGCGGCTGCACCCCGTCATCCCGATGGTGGTGCGCACGCTGATGAAGCCCGCGACCGTCGCGGGCATCGACCTGCCGGCCGGCGCCACGATCGGGCCGTCGATCCTGCTCTCCCACGCCCGGCCCGAGAACCACCCCGAGCCCGAGGTGTTCCGGCCGGAACGGTTCGTCGGGCAGAACCCGCCCACCAACACCTGGATCCCGTTCGGCGGCGGGGTACGCCGCTGCATCGGCGCCGGGTTCTCGCTGATGGAGGGCGTGGCCGTGCTGCGCGAGGTGTTCACGGCGTACGACGTGACGACCGTGGGCGACGACATCCCCAAGGTCCGCAACATCACGAGCGTCCCCAAGGGCGGCGCGCGGATCCGGGTGACCCGCACGAGCTGAACAGCGGTGAGCTAATCCCCGTGCGCCGTACCGCGCCGACGTGGAACGCTGTGCGCTTGTGAACTGGCGAGACCGGCTGCGCGCGATGCGGATGGACACCACGCCGCTGCGGTCGCGCGACTTCCGGCTGCTGTTCTTCGCCGGCACCGTGTTCTACCTGGGCGCGATGGTCAGCTACGTCGCCATCCCGTACCAGATCTACACGCTGACCGGCTCCAACCTCGCGGTCGGCGCGATCGGCCTGGTCGAGCTGGTCCCGCTCGTCGTCTTCGGCCTGTACGGCGGCGCCCTGGCCGACCACGTCGACCGGCGCAAGCTGCTGATCACCACCGGTCTCGCCCAGGCGGTCTTCACCGCCGTGCTCGCCGTGAACGCGTTCCGCGACGACCCCAACGTGCCGCTGATCTTCGTCGTCTCGGCGTTCCTCGCGGCGTCGTCGTCCATGCAGCGGCCCTCGCGCGAGGCGCTGATGCCGCGCACGGTCAAGCACGACCAGATCGTCGCCGCCAACTCGCTGACCAGCCTCGGCATGCAGATCGGCGTCCTGGTCGGCCCGGCCGTCGGCGGCCTCCTGGTCGCCTTCGTCGGCATCGGCTGGTGCTTCGTCGTCGACATCTGCGGCCTCCTGATCGCGACCCTGCTGTTCGTCGCGATGCGGCCCTACCCCCACCGCGCCGAGACCACCCCGCCGAGCCTGTCCGGGATCGCCGACGGCATGAGGTACGCGCTGAAGCGCCGCGACCTGCTCGGCACCTACCTCGTCGACATCGCCGCGATGTTCCTGGCGATGCCGGTGGTGCTGTTCCCGGCGCTGGCCGAGCAGGTCTTCGACAGACCCGAGATCCTCGGGCTGCTGTACTCCGCAGAGACCGTCGGTGCCCTGATCGCGACGGCGCTGAGCGGCTGGACCGGCCGGATCCACCACCACGGCCGGGCGATCGTGATCGCGGCCGCGGCGTACGGCGGCTTCGTCGGGCTGGCCGGCTTGATGCCGAGCGTGTGGCTGATGCTGCTCTTCTTCATGCTGTCCGGCGCGGCCGACATGATCTCCGGCGTCTTCCGCGGCACGGTCTGGAACCAGACCATTCCGGAGAACATGCGCGGCCGGCTCGCCGGCATCGAGATGCTCTCCTACTCGATCGGCCCGCTCGGCGGCCAGGTCCGTGCCGGCGTCACCGCCGACCTGTGGAGCGTCCGCGGCGCGATCGTGTCCGGCGGGTTCGCGTGCGTCGCGGGCGTCACCGTCACCGCCCTGTGCCTGCGCGACTTCTGGAACTACGACGAGCGCACCGACCCCTACGCACAGGCCGAGCGCGCCGTACGCGCGGAGCACGGCGAGGTCGTGGACTAGCAGCTCGGAGCGGTCAGCCGACGAGAGCGGGAGCCGGCCACACCGGCCCGGTCGTGAGGATCGTGCCGTCGGCGTCGAGGAGCTCCACCTGGGCCCAGCGCTCGGGGAAGTCACCGTCCCCGATCAGGACTGCCACCCCGTGCTCGACCGCCCCTTCGATGGATCGCCCCGCGGGCTCGGCCAGCCTCAAGGAAACGGCACCGGGATGCGCGACCCAGAAGCCGCGGATAGGCCTGCGGTTCGATGACCAGCGCCCCGGGTCCCAGCAGACCTCCGTGTCGCCCGGCGCGGGGGCGGCGCCGCCGAAGCCGCCGGTGCGGTGCCACTCGCCGTCGGCCTCCCGCAGCCCGAACATCACGCGCCGCGCCCGTCCGGCGGAGTTGTCGAAGCGGGCCGCGACGACGGCATCGTCGCCGTCCCTGGCCACGCGGACGATGTCGACGGACGCCTCGGCGGCGTGCCACTCCGACACCAGCTCCGCGACGGCAATCCGGGAGAGGAGGTCAGTGGTCATGGCTGACCGTAGGACGAGAGGGGCCCGTGCGCATCGGGGATGACCCTGAAATCGGGGGTTGCCCGCGCCGCCCGGGCGGAGCATCCTCGGAGGAGGAGGTCGCCATGAAGACATCGACCCTTCCCGACGGTCTGCCGATCCTCACCCGCGGCCGGCACCGATCACCACGCCGTGGCGCCTGCTTCATGGAGATCGCGTCCCTGCTCGCCGGCGAGCGGTGGAGCGACCACCCGTCGTGCACCCATCCGCTGCTCGGCCGACTGGCCAGGCAGGTCAATGACCACACCACCGACGCGGGTCGCCGGGCGCTGGTCATGCTCATCCCGTCGGTCGTGGGTAGGCGTGGTGACGAGACGACCTGGCTCCGGGTCTCCGTGGCCGTCGCGGCGAACACGATCCTCGACGTACCGGAGGGGACGCAGCGCGTCCTCGCCGCCGGCCTGGTCCGGGCCGAGCAGCTGTGTGCCGACGCCGGGCCCGACCTCGCCGCTGAGCGACGCGAGGCCCGCTCGGCCCTCGAGCAGGTGCCCCATGCCGTGGCCTGGACCGAGAAGCTCGGGATGGACAACCGGATCACCGCCAAGACGTACGCCAGCAGGTGCGCCCCGACCATGGTGCGGTGCGCGGTCGACGGGATCGCGGCCACCGGCCGACCCGACGGCGACCAACGGCTCCGCGAGGTGCTCGAGGTCGGCATCGCCGCCTGCCCGGCGCCGGCGTCGCGGGTCCCGGCCTCGACCGAAGAGCTGGTCGGCTGACCTTCCGGGGCATTGTCAAAAATCGTCAAGAAATGCGTCCCGGAGCCTTGGCTTTCGGCACGTGGGAATCCACGATGTTTCCATGGACCCGTCAGCAGCTCGGCCGTGGCCCGAGAACGCCACCGATCGGAGCAAGCGGGCGCGCATTCTCCTGGAAAAGGTCGAGATGGACCCGGAGAATCCGTGGCCCAGCGGCAGCACCGACCTCGAGCCCGGGCCCACGCCGATGCGCTGGTTCGTCAGCAATGACGCCATCCTGACCCCCGCCGCAGCCAAGGCGGTCCGGCTCGCGGGCGGGGAGAGCGCCCGGAGTGTGCGGGCAGACGCACGCAAGCGGGTGGCGCGCATCGGTTGGCTTCTCTGCGCGGTTGTCGCAATCAGCGCATTCATTGTCGACTCGATTGTCGCGTAAAGGCTCAGGCCCCCGGCGCATTGGTTGCTCCGATTATCGGTGACCTTCCGGTGTCACCGACCGATTCCGCCGAAGAGATTGGTCACGAGGCGGTCGGCGAACGGCGCGTCGAGCGGTTGATCGGGCAGCAGCAGGCGGTGGTAGCACGCGCCCCAGAGCTGGTCGATGACGCTCTCGGCGTCGATGCCTCCTCGTCGTGACCCGGCGACCCACCGATGATTCCGCGGGCCGGCGCCGGTCGGAGCTGACATGAAGGCCAAGAACCTCGCCGACCTCTACGACCTGCCGCTCGTTGACTGGGACCGGATCGCGCGGCGGCTCGACCAGGGCATCCCCCAGGCGCCCGGCTCCGGCGGACCCGATCGGCACACCTGCTGGCTGACCACGATCAACCCCGACGGCAGCCCCCACGTGACCGGCGTCGGCGCGACCTGGCTCGACGGGACGTTCTGGTTCCAGACCGGCGCCGGGACCCGCAAGGGCACCAACCTCGCCCGCGATCCGCGCTGCGTCCTGAGCGTCGCCACCCACGAGTTCGACCTCGTGCTCGAGGGCAGCGCTGCCCGGGTCGTGGAGCCGGAGACCGTGGCGAGGCTGGCGGCGACGTACGCCGCGGACGGCTGGCCGGCCCGGGTCGACGACAGCGGCACGGCGATCACGGCGGAGTTCAGCGCGCCGTCGGCGGGGCCGCCGCCGTGGTCCCTGTACCGGATCACTGCCACCGCCGGTACGGCGCTGGCCACCACCGAGCCCGGAGGCGCGACCCGCTGGACCTGGTGACCGTCGCGGCGTCGGTGCTGCCAGACTCCTGGCATGCCGCGTGCCGCCAGGCTCCACGCGATCCGGGACCTGCGCCTGGAAGACACGCCCGAGCCACCTCCACCCCCCGACGGCTGGACGACCGTCGCCGTCACGTCGGTCGGCATCTGCGGCTCCGACCTGCACTGGTACGCCGAGGGCGGCACGGGCGAGGTCACCCTGGACCGGCCGGTGGTGCCGGGGCACGAGTTCGGTGGCGTCGCGCTCGACGGTCCGCACGCCGGCCGCCGGGTCGCCGTCGACCCGGCGATCCCGTGCGACAGGTGCGAGCAGTGCCGGGCCGGTCACGCCAACCTCTGCCCGGAGGTCCAGTTCGCCGGCCACGGCCGTCTCGACGGCGGCCTGCAGGAGCGGTTGCTGTGGCCGACGCGGTTGCTGCATCCCGCTGCCCGACGCGCTGAGCGACGACGCCGGCGCGCTGCTCGAGCCGCTCGGCGTGGCCATCCATGCCGTCAAGATCGGTCACGTGCGACCCGGCGACGACGTGCTCGTCGTCGGCGGGGGGCCCATCGGCGTACTCGTTGCTCCGGTCGCTCGACGGGCCGGCGCCCGCCGGGTCTTCGTGAGCGAACCGCTGGAGCACCGCCGTCGTACGGCGCTCCGGTGCGGAGCCGACGCGGCCTGGGCCCCGGCGGACGTGGGCCCCGGGATCGACGAGGCCACCTCCGGACGCGGCGTCGACGTGGTGGTCGAGATGGCGGGCTCCGACGACGCCCTGGCCACCGCCGTCACGTGTGCCCGGGCGGGCGGGCGGATCGCCGTCGGCGGCATCCCCTCGACCCCGCAGTCGGCCTTCCCGGCGGCCCCGGCGCGACGCAAGGGCCTGACCTTCGCGATGGTGCGGCGCATGCACGAGACCTACGAGCAGGCGATCGAGCTCGCGACGACGGACGTCGATCTCGACGCCGTCGTGAGCCACCGCTTCGAGCTGTCGTCGGCGGTGGAGGCGTTCGAGACGGCGGCCGCCCGCACGGGTGACAAGACGGTCGTCGTCGTGTCCCGGTCAGGGCACTGACGGGTCACACCTGCAGCGCGTCGATCACGTCCTTGCTGTGGGTGAGCGGGATCCGGTTGCCCTCCAGCTCGATCCGGGAACCCGTGGTCGCATCGATGAGCTCGAGGATCCGGACGTTGACCCGCTGGTGCACCTTCACCTCGATCGTGTCGCGTGGGACCCGGAAGACGATCGGCCCGGCGGCGCTGTGACGCGTCGCGGCCGCGAACCCGCAGACGTGGGTGGGCGTCACCCCGACCAGCATCTTGCTCGGGAGCCCGCTGGCCGCATCGTGCATCCGGGCGCCCGCGAGCGAGCCACCAACGGTGCCGATGGAGTCGCCGAGCCCGCCGAGCGACCCGGTCAGGCTGTCGCCGATGATGCCTCCGGCGAACATGCTCCCGGTGTGCCCGCGCGGCAGGAACTGCCCGGCCGCGGTGACCTCCTCGGGGACGCCGAGCTCCTTCAGCGCGTCCGCGACGATCTCGATCATCTTCTCCTCGGCCATGGCTGCGGTCCCTCCCGTCGGCGACGTACGACTCCGGCCATCGTGCTCTCGTATGGTCGGGACCGCTAGCGCGACGCAAGCGCCAGCCGGGCGCCCAGCGCCACGAAGCACGCCGCGAAGCTGCGCCGCAGCCACGTGACGATGCGCGGCCGGGCGATGACGTGCGTGCGCACCGACGCCGCGAACACGCCGTACGCCGCGAAGACGACGAACGTCATCGCCATGAACACGGCGCTCAGCTCGAGCATCGGCAGCCACGGGTGGGTGGCCGACGGGTCGACGAACTGCGGCAGGAACGCGAAGAAGAACATCGTCAGCTTCGGGTTGAGGATGTTGATCAGCACGCCGGTGACGATCACCCGGCGCGCCGAGACCGGGGCGTCGTCCTCGTCGACGACGAGCGCCTCCTGGTCGCGCCAGGTCTGCCAGGCGAGGTAGAGCAGGTAGGCGACGCCGAGGTACTTCAGGGTCTGGAAGGCCACCGCGCTCGTGTGCAGCAGCGCGGCCAGGCCGGTGATCGCGGCGGCGAGGTGCGGCACGATGCCGAGCGTGCACGCGAACGCCGCCAGCACGCTCGCCCGGGCGCCACGGGACAGGCCCGCGGCGAGCGTGTAGAGGACGCCGGTGCCGGGCGTCGCGACGATCACCAGCGACGTCAGCAGGAACGCAAGGCTCACCCGGCCGACGGTAGCGCCCCGCTCTCACCCGCGGCGACGGATTTCGAGCACGACCGAGTCCACCCGAGGCGGTGGGCGGAACGCCGACCGGGGGAGCGGCCGCCCGATCGACAGCTCCCACGTGCGGTGCCAGCGACCGGCGCCCGGGGCGTCTCCGGTCACCCAGCGTTGGGCGAGCTGCCGCTGCACGACCAGGTGGCCGGCGACCAGCCGGGACCCGGGCGCCAGCAGGCGACCGAGCAGCGCGGTCGAGGCGGCGTACGGCGGGCTGCTGACCACGCGGAACGGTCGCCGGGGCAGCCGGAGGTCGGCGGCGTCGGCCCGGACCACCGTCAGCCGCGGCTCGGATGCGGCCAGGCGCGTGAGCGCCGCGTGCCGTCCGGCGTGGAGCTCGACCGCGACCACCCGCGCCTCGCGGGCCAGGAGGGGTCGGGTCAGCGCACCGGCGCCGGCACCGACGTCCAGGACGAGGTCGCCCGGCCCCACACCGGAGTCGGCGACGATCCGGCGGGCCCAGCTGTCAGTGAGTGGGTGCCATCCCCAGCTGCGCCTGCTCGAACGCGGGCCGGCGGAGGGCCGCCGCTGCCCGGACCCGGACACGGCGGACGTACGTCAGGAACATGGGCATGGCCGAAACGCTACGAACCCGGCGTCCCCGCCGGCAACGGGTTTTCCACAGGCCCACCACCCATGTAACGCCGTGTTACTTGCTGTACCCAGGGTGTTGCAGCACCCCGGCAACAGCAATAACAGGGCGTTACAAGCGCCGCCGCCTCACGCGAAGGCCGCGCGCACCTCGTCCTCGGTGAGCCCGTAGTCGGCCAGCGAGTAGGAGTGGGAGGGGCGTTTGCCGCCGGAGCGGGACTCGCGATCGATCTCCTCGACGGCCGCCTGCGCGTCCGGGGTCCACTCGATGCCGAAGGAGTCGTAGATCGAGCGGGTGGTGGCCACGGGGTCCTTGACGAACTCGCGGTAGTCGACGTCGACGAACTGCGCCGGGTCGTACGCCGCCCGCGCCGACGTGTACGTCCGCCACGACCGGGAGAGCATCTCCAGCTGCGTCCGCCCGATCGTCGAGCCGACGAACGTGGTGGACGTGCCGGCCGTCGCCTCCGCCGAGAGCGAGCAGGCGGACGCCATCGACGTCACCGGGTCGCGGTGGGTGCACACGACCAGCGCGTCCGGATAGACGGCCATCAGCGCGTCGAGGGCGACCAGGTGCGACGGGTTCTTCAGCACCCACCGCTTCTCGGGATCGTTCAGGCCGATCAGCTGCAGGTTCTCCTTGTGCCGCGCGTAGGCGTCGGTCCAGTCCTGCTCCGCCAGCCAGGCCGAGTAGCGCGGCACGTTCGCGAGCGACTCGTAGCTGATCGACTTGCCGGTCTGCCGCAGCAGCCGCCAGCACTCCTCGACCGACGTCGCATCCATGTAGTGGATGCCCATGAACTCCGGGTTCTCGATGTGGTGCTCCGAGAACGCCCCCTGCATCGCGGAGAAGATCGGGTCGTCGGCCCAGGTCTCGCGCGGCGGCCGCGGCTGCGGGTACTCCGTCAGCCACAGCTCGAGCCCCTGGTGTCGCGGGTCGGCGTTCAGCAGCCGGTGCAGGGCGGTGGTGCCGGTGCGCGGCAGGCCGACCACGAAGATCGGTCGCTCGACCGGTACGTCGCTGTGCTCGGGGTGCTCGGCGAAGCGCAGCTGGGTGAGCAGTCGCCCGACCAGCGCGCTCTTCACCTCGCGCCGGTGGAAGCCGTTGCCGAGCGGGGTCAGCCCCGCCTCGGGCGAGGCCAGGTCGTCGACCAGGAGGCGCAGCCCCTCCTCGTGCGCGGTGCCGCCGAAGTCGTCGAGGCTCGTCGTCCGCACTGCTGCGGCGACGATGTCGTCGTACGAGCCGATCTCGTCTCTCGGGTGCGTCATGTCAGTTGTCGTGGAACTCGCCGCAGTCGACGTTGAGCACGATCCCGGTCACGGCGCTGGCCAGGTCGGAGCCGAGGAACAGCGCGGCCTGGGCCACCTCGGCGGGCGTCGCCAGCCGCTTCAGGTCGGTCGGCCCGGCCTTCTCGCGGTAGACGTCCTCGTGGGTGACGCCCTGCTCCGAGGCCAGCCAGTCGAAGTAGGCCTTGTTCACGTCCTCGTAGATGTACGACGGCGCGACGCTGTTCACCCGGATCCCGCGCGGCCCGAGCTCGGTCGCCAACGACGACGCCAGGTGGGCCAGCGCACCCTTCGACAGCTTGTAGCCGGAGTACTCCGGCTGCGAGCTGTACATGACGCAGGAGTTGAGCATGATCACCGACCCGTTCGGCGAGGCGGCCAGCGCGTCGGCGAACAGCGCGGAGAGCCGCAGCGGCGCGAACACGTTGGTCTCGTTGGCGTCGCGCAGGCTCTGGAGGTCGAGCGTGGTGAGCGGGTCCATCGGCGGGATCCCGAACGCGTTGTTGATCAGGCAGTCGACCCGGCCGAACTCGGCGAGCGCCGTCTCCACCAGCCGGGTGCGGGCGTCCTCGTCGGTGATGTCGGTCGGTACGACGAGCGCGCGCCGGCCGTGCGACCGCACGACCTCGGCCATCTTCTCGAGCCGTCGCTCGGTGCGCGAGACGAGCACGAGGTCGGCGCCCATCTTGGCCGCCTCCTCGCCGAGCGAGCGGCCGAGGCCGGGGCCGACACCGGACAGGACGACCACCTTGTCCGCGAGCAGGGGAACGGTCACGACAGCATCCTTCGGGCCACGGAGCGCTGCCGCGCGGCGATCCGCTCGGCGTACTCCTCGGGGGTCACGGGGGAGAAGTGCGGCAGCAGGTCGGGTACGTCGGCCAGGGCGACCTTCTCGACGCGTCGGCCCGTCCTCGGGGCCGAGGTCGCGCTCGAGCCGCTGCCAGCGCAGCATGATCGGGCCGGTGCGGTGCCCGGTGGTCTCCAGCCAGTTGGCGATCCCCGGGTCACCCTCGGAGATCACGTAGCGCAGCATCCCGTCGGGGTCGACGACCGACTGCGCCTTGGTGAGCGAGGTCTGGTGGGTCTCGTAGTCGGTCGAGGCGTACCAGTCCGACCCGACCTGGATCGCCTGGTAGGCACAGTCGGTGCACTCCGGCACCGTCACCACCAGCGCCTCGTCGTCGGCCAGCTCGTAGTGCCCGATCGAGGACCGCTGCGACTCCAGCCCGCCGGGCGTGGACCTCGGCGGGGTCAGCGTGTTCACCGGCTCCTGGTACTGGAAGAAGTGGGGGAACGCGAACCACGTCTGGATCGACCCGACCAGCAGCTTGCCCGCGATCTCGTACTTCTTCGCCAGCCGGTCCCGACCGGGGGGCGTGGCCGCGACGCCGAGGGTGTCGGTGCGCTCGATCCAGAGCCGGCCGGGCTCCTCGGTCGCCCAGTCGTTGAAGACCTCGCGGATGATCAGGTTCTTGGCGCCGGGCAGCGGCCCGAACCGCCACTCGAACGTCCCGTCCGGTGCCACCTCGAGCTCGCGGTCGTCGAACGCCGCCAGCGATGCGGGGGCGGCGCTCGGCCGAGTAGGACCCGCCCATCACCTGGAACGACAGGTCGGCGGAGGTGCCGCGGCGTCCGCGCACGACGTACTCCGCGTCGCCGTCGAGGTACGCCGACCAGTACAGCGCGTCGGGGTTGTCCAGGCCCTGCCGCGCGAACTGGTGGGTGGAGTTGATCAGCACCGGGTGCGCGAGGTCGTGGTCGAACGCCATCTGCAGCGACGCGCGGATCCGGCCGGCCAGGTAGGCGTACCCCTCGTCGAGGTCCTGCTCGGTCCGGATGAACTCGGCGTTGCGGATCAGCTCCTCGGCCTCCGCCACCGCGTCGGTGAACGGCTTGGTGAGGTGGTTTCGAGACGAGCCTTCGGTGGTTGAGGAAGGCGCGCTAGCGCCTGTCTCGAAACCACCACTCATCGGTTCACCTTGGCGATGATGTTCTCCGCGAACGACTCGAGGTGCGCGACCTTCTTCTCCAGCGGCTCGGTGTCGGGGCCGACGATGTAGGGCACCCGGAAGCCCACGATGCAGTCGGTGACGCCCTTGTCCTCCAGTCGCTTCACGCCGTCGGGGTCGTAGGCGTCGTAGGAGATGACGTGCACCTCGAAGTCGTCGCGGTCGTCGCCCTCGGCCTTGCGGATCTCCGCCAGCCGCGCGAGCAGGCGGTCGAGGTCCTCGCCGTCGCCGCCGGCGTGCATCCACCCGTCGCCCTTCAGCACGGCGCGGCGCAGCGCGGCGTCGCTGTGCCCGCCGACCAGCAACGGGATCGGCTCGGACGGCGCCGGACACTGCTTGAGCGGCGGGAACTGATAGAACTCCCCGTCGTACCCGAAGAAGCTCTGCTGATCTTTGGCCGAGGTGAGCCCGCGCAGGATGTCCATGCACTCGTCCATCCGCTTGCCGCGCTTCTCCCACGGCACGCCCAGCGCCTCGAAGTCCTCGGGCCAGGGCGAGAGGCCCACGCCGAGGCCGAGCCGGTTGTCGGAGAGGTGGGCGATCGACGACGCCTGCTTGGCGACCAGGACCGGCGGCCGCACCGGCAGCTTGAGCACGAACGGCGTGAACCGCAGGGTCGACGTCACCGCCGCGAGGTGCGCGGTCAGCACCATCGTCTCGATGAACTCCTTGTCCTCGAGGAACTCCCGGTCGCCGGTGTCGGTGTAGGGGTACCTCGAGTCCGACTCCTCCGGGTAGATCAGGCTGTCGGCCACGGTCATGCTCGTGTACCCGGCCGCCTCGGCTGCCTGCGCGAGCGGCGCGTAGTACGTCGCCTGGGTCATCGCCTCGGCGTAGGTGAATCGCATGCCCCAACTCTTTTCCGGTTATTGAGCTTGTCGAAATACTAGAACGTGTTCCAGTTCTGTGCCAGAGTATCGACTCGTGGACCTCCAGCAGATCTCGGACCGTCTCGAGATCGAGGACGTGCTGATCCGCTACACGCGTGCGATCGACACCGGCGACTGGGACGCCCTCGACACCGTCTTCACCGCCGACGCCGCGATCGACTACACGCAGACCGGCGGCATCGCCGACGCCTACCCGAAGGTCAAGGCGTGGCTGGCCGAGAACCTGCCGATGTTCCCGCGCCGGATGCACATGCTCGGCCAGGTGGACGTGCGGATGGCGCCGGGCGCCGAGCAGGTCGGGGGCGAGGCCGCGGTGGCGGCGTACTTCTCCAACCCGATGATCTTCACCCAGCAGGACGGCTCCGAGCTGCTGTGGGAGTTCGGCGGCATCTACCACCACCGGATGGTGCGTACGCCGGACGGCTGGCGCAGCCGCGAGCTGCTCGAGGAGCTGGTCTGGAAGCGCGGGCTCTGATGGCCGGCGCGGCGAAGGTCAAGAAGCGCCCCGACGGCCTGGACTCCCCGGTCGTCCCGAAGATCATCCGGCGGATGTCGCGGGTCAACGTCTGGCTGTACCGCCGCACGGGCGGCCGGGTCGGCGGGAAGTGGCGGATCGGGTCGGCGCTGTTCAAGCCGGTGCCCGTCCTGCTGCTCGACCATCGCGGCCGCACGTCGGGACGCGCGTACACGTCGCCGCTGCTCTACATGGCAGGACGGCCCGAACGTCGTGATCGTCGCGTCCCAGGGCGGCCTGCCCCGCAATCCGCAGTGGTACCACAACCTCGCCGCGCACCCCGAGACCACGATCCAGGTCCGCTCGCAGGTACGCCGGGTGCGCGCCCGCACCGCCACCCCCGACGAGCGGGAGGCGCTGTGGCCGCGGCTGGTCGACCTCTACGCCGACTTCGAGAACTACCAGCGCTGGACCGACCGCGTGATCCCGGTCGTGATCTGTGAGCCCCGGTGACCCTGGGATTAGCCGCCCTTGCCGTCGTCGGTGACAATGGGCGGGTTGGTATCGCAGCACCTTGGGGGTCCCGTCAGTGCCTGATCGCGAAGTGCAGGACAAGGACCGCCCGGTCATCGCCGGGCTGGTCGCGCTCGTCGGCGTCGGCCTGGCCGTCGGCCTGATCGCCGGCCTCGCCGCACTGGTCGGCGTGCAGGTGCTGGGCGTGGGTGACGCCGGTGCGTCCGGCGAGGCCACGGGCGCCCAGTCGCTCTACCTGCCGACACCCAAGCCGACCAAGGCCGCGAGCGGACCGCTGATCACGCTCGCCCCCGAGCCGTCGCAGGGCGGCAACGCCGGCGGTGGTGGTGGCTCGGAGCCCGAGAAGACCGACAAGCCGGGCAAGAAGAAGGACAAGGAGATCTCGCTCTCGGCGTCGCAGACCTCGATCTCGGCGATGCAGCAGCTCGACCTGACCGGCGTCTACCCGGGCGGCGAGGGCGCCATCCTCCAGGTCCAGCGGTTCACCGACGGGTCGTGGACCGACTTCCCGGTGACGGTCCCGGTCAGCGACGAGACGTTCACGACGTACGTCCAGACCAGCCAGGCCGGGCCCAACCGGTTCCGGGTCGTCGACACCGAGAGCGGCCTGCAGTCCAACGAGGTCAAGGTCACCGTCAACTAGCCGCTGCGGCGCGCTGCCGGTCCAGGCGGCGGGTCCAGTAGCCCACCCATCCGGTCCCGACCAGGGCCAGCGCGCCGACCACGACGCACGACGCCGCGAGCGGAGCCACGGCGGCCACCGCGCCGACCAGCAGCGGCCCACCCGTGTTGCCGATGTCTCCGCACAGCCGCCAGCCGCCCAGGTACTGCGACCTGCCGACCGTCGGCGCGGTGTCGGCGCCGATGGTCATCACGACTCCTGAGCCGAGGCCGTTGCCGACCGCGATCAGCACCATCACCAGGGTCACGCCGACGGCTGCCGAGGTGAGGGGCAGCAGGAAACAGGCGACGGCCACGGCAGCCACGACGGGTACGGCGACGATCGCCCGGCCGCGGTGGTCCATCAGCCATCCGCCCGGGTAGAAGAACGCGATGTCGATCGCCGCGGCCAGCGCGAAGATCAGCGAGGTGGTGCTGGCCGGGATGCCGACGTGGTCGGCCCACAGCGGGAGCAGGCCGGTGCGGACCGAGCGCGACGCCGAGATCACCATCACCGCCACGCCCAGGGTGAGCAGCGTGTGGCGCTGCGCCAGGAGCACGCTGCGGACCGACGCGTGCCCGCCCCGCCCCTGCTCGGCCCGGGACTCGGCGCTCAGGTCGGGCATCAGGAGCGCGAGGAACGCGGCGGCCACCGAGAAGGCGGCGGCCATCGCGAACACCCAGGCCAGGCCGGAGACGTGGATGATGCCGGCGCCCAGCAGCGGCCCGAAGAAGAGCCCGAACCGCTGGCTGCCGCCCAGCGTCGAGAGCGCCCGCGCCCGGTACGGCGGGGGGACGGCGTCGATGATGAAGGACTGACGGGCGATGAGGAACACCGACCACGCCGCGCCCACCACGACCACCGCGACACCGAGGGCGAGGACGGACGCGGTCAGCGCGGCGCCGAGGAGTGCGGCGCCCTCGACCAGGCCCGCGAAGAACAGGGCGCGGCGCTCGCCGATCCGCGCGACCAGGGCGCCCGAGGGCAGCGACGCCAGCAGGGTGCCGATGCCGAGGAGGCCCACCACGAGTGCGGCGGTGCTGAAGTCCGCGCCGAGGTCGCGGGCGCGCAGTGCGAGCACGGGCAGCACCGCGCCGTGCGCGACCGAGTTGACGATGGTCGGGCCGTACGCCGCCAGGGCGACGCTACGCAGCCGGAACGGAGCGTCCTCGCTGGTCGGCGGCTGCACTTGCCCCATCCAACACCAGCGGACGGACCCGGTCCGCGGGCCGTCTCGCGGTGAGCAGCCCGCGCACGGCCGGCTGGCCGAGCAGCACCCCGCCGAGCACCAGCACCATGCCGATCGCCTGCGCCGCGCCGAACGCCTCGCGGGCGAGGACCACGCCGAGCAGGACGCCCGTCACCGGGTTCAGCAGGCCGACGAGGGAGACCGCTCCGGCGGGCATCCGGCGCAGGCCGGTGAACCACGCGACGAACGCCAGCGCCGTACCGAACACGCCGATGTAGAGGTAGCCACCGACCGCACGGGCGTCCATCGCCGGCGGTGCGCCCTCGACCAGGGCCGCGACCGGGACCAGCACCAGGCCGCCGGCGACCAGCTGCCAGGCCGCGAAGGTCAGCATGCCGACCGGCGGTCGCCAGCGCTTGGCCAGGACGTACCCGAGGCTGGACAGGCCGACCGCCCCGAGCGACGCAGCCACCCCGACCGCGTCGGCCTGGACCCCACCGCGCAGCACGAGCAGCCCGACGCCGACCGCGCCGACGACGGCGCCGATCACCGAGGCCACGGCCGGGCGCTCCGCGATCAGCGCCCAGGCGGTGAGCATGACGACGATCGGCGCGGAGGCGGTGAGCGTCGCGGCGAGACCGCCCGGGAGGTGGTAGCCGGCCAGGAAGATCAGCGGGAAGAACGCCCCGACGTTGAGGATGCCGAGCACCCCCGCGCGCCACCACCAGTCGCCCGCGGGGAGCCGGCGGGTCACCGCCAGCAGCGCCAGACCCACGGGGAGCGCCCGCAGCGCGGCCCCGAACAGGGGGCGGTCGGGCGGCAGGTAGTGCGCCGTCACGTAGTACGACGAGCCCCAGGCGATCGGGGCGAGCGCCGTGAACGCGAGGATCCGCCAATTAGTTTCCACGGAAGACATAATACTTGACTGGGAAGATATATTCCATCCATGGCGGAGGACCTCGACCACGTCGGCCGGATCATGGCCCAGTGGCACCGCGAGCGGCCCGACCTCGACGTCTCCCCGCAGGGAGTGATCGGGCGGCTGCACCGGCTGGCCGCGCGGCTGACCGAGGAGCTGGTCGCGGTGTACGCCGAGTTCGGTCTCGGCGAGGGCGAGTTCGACGTCCTGGCCACCCTGCGCCGCGCCGGAGCGCCGTACGAGCTGACCCCCGGAGAGCTGGCCGCCGGCACGATGGTCACGTCGGGAGCGGTGACCAAGCGGGTCGACCGGCTGGTCGAGCGCGGGCTGGTGACCAGGCGCGTGGGCGAGCGCGACGCCCGGGGCCGGGTGATCGCGCTGACCGCCGACGGCCGCGACCTGATCGACCGCGCGTTCGAGGCGCACATGGCCAACGAGCACCGGCTGCTGGCCTCGCTCTCCGAGCCCGACCGCCGAGACCTCGAGCGGGTGCTGGAGGCCTGGGGCAGGCAGTTCTAGAGTCCGGATATGGCCACCGTGGACATCCGACCGTTCGAGGAGGAGGACGCCGAGGACATCGCGCGCCTCTCGTCGATCGTCGAGTGGCCCTCGCTCACGGACCCCGACGTCGTACGCCGGATGTGCACGGCGCCCGGGTCGGTCGCCTACGTCGCCGAGGAGCACGCCGACGATCGGGCCGAGGGGACGCCCGGGTCTCTGGTGGGATGGGCCCAGGCCCTCGGCGACGGCGTGCTGCAGTCGCACCTCGGCTTCGTCGCCGTCCATCCCGACCACCGCCGCCGCGGCATCGGCCGGCTGCTCGTGGTCGCGACGTTCCAGGCCACGCGCACCAAGCGGATGGACCTGATCACCGACACCGCCCAGGGTTTCTACGCGAACTTCGCCCACAAGCGGATGACCGGATTCCGGATCTACCCGGGCGCCTAGAAGATTCTCGGCCCGGTCGGGAACATCGCCGCCCCGCTCCTGCGTTGAGCAGAGTGAACAGAGTTGAGTTGAATGCACTCAACTTGTTTGCCAGACTCACCGCCTGCGGCCGAGGATGGGCCCGCAGCACTGAACTCAACCCGGAGGTACATCAACCATGGCACGTGCGGTCGGCATCGACCTCGGGACGACGAACAGCGTCGTCTCGGTCCTCGAGGGTGGCGAACCCACCGTCATCGCGAACGCGGAAGGCGCCCGCACCACCCCGTCGGTCGTCGCCTTCGCCAAGTCCGGCGAGGTCCTCGTCGGCGAGGTCGCCAAGCGTCAGGCGGTCACGAACGTCGACCGCACCATCCGGTCGGTCAAGCGCCACATGGGCACCGACTGGTCGGCGAAGATCGACGACAAGACCTTCACGCCCCAGCAGATCAGCGCCTTCGTGCTCCAGAAGCTCAAGCGCGACGCCGAGGCCTACCTCGGAGAGACCGTCACCGACGCGGTGATCACCGTGCCGGCGTACTTCTCCGACGCGCAGCGCCAGGCGACCAAGGAGGCGGGCGAGATCGCCGGCCTCAACGTCTCCCGGATCGTCAACGAGCCGACCGCGGCCGCGCTGGCCTACGGGCTCGACAAGGGCGACGACCAGACCATCCTCGTCTTCGACCTCGGTGGCGGCACCTTCGACGTGTCCCTGCTCGAGATCGGCGAGGGCGTCGTCGAGGTCAAGGCGACCTCCGGTGACAACCACCTCGGTGGTGACGACTGGGACGCCCGCGTCGTCGAGTGGATGATCAAGAAGTTCAAGGACAACAACGGCGTCGACCTCGGCGCCGACAAGATCGCCAAGCAGCGCCTCCAGGAGGCTGCCGAGAAGGCCAAGATCGAGCTGTCCTCGTCCTCCGAGACCACGATCCACCTGCCCTACATCACCCACGGCGAGTCCGGCCCGCTCCACTTCGAGGAGAAGCTGACCCGCAGCGAGTTCCAGAAGCTCACGTCCGACCTGCTCGACCGCACCCGCGAGCCCTTCAAGTCCGTGCTCAAGGACGCCGGCGTCAAGATCGCCGACATCCACCACGTCGTGCTCGTGGGCGGCTCCACCCGCATGCCCGCCGTCACCGACGTGGTCAAGGAGCTGCTCGGCGGCAAGGAGCCCAACAAGGGCGTCAACCCCGACGAGGTCGTCGCCGTCGGTGCGGCCCTCCAGGCCGGTGTGCTCAAGGGCGAGGTCAAGGACGTCCTGCTCCTCGACGTGACCCCGCTGTCGCTGGGCATCGAGACCAAGGGCGGCGTGATGACCAACCTCATCGAGCGCAACACCACGATCCCGACCAAGCGCTCCGAGATCTTCACCACCGCCGACGACAACCAGCCGTCGGTGGAGATCAAGGTCGCCCAGGGCGAGCGCCAGATGTGGGCTCAGAACCAGCCGCTCGGCAACTTCGAGCTGACCGGGCTGCCGCCCGCGCCGCGGGGCATCCCGAAGATCGAGGTCACCTTCGACATCGACGCCAACGGCATCGTCCACGTGTCGGCGAAGGACCAGGCGTCCGGCCGCGAGCAGTCGATGACGCTCACCGGCGGCTCGGCGCTCGGCAAGGACGAGATCGACCGGATGGTCCGCGAGGCCGAGCAGTACGCCGAGGAGGACGCCAAGCGCCGCGAGGCGGTGGAGAGCCGCAACCAGGCCGACTCCCTCGTCTACACGACCGAGAAGTTCCTCGACGACAACGCCGAGAAGCTGCCCGACGACGTGAAGACCGAGGTGCGCGCCGACGTCGACGCCCTCAAGTCGACTCTCGAGAACACCGACGCCACGGCCGAGGAGATCCAGGCCGCTGCGGCCAAGCTCGGCGAGTCCAGCCAGAAGATGGGTGCCGCGATGTACGCCGCGGCCGAGGCCGACAACGCCGCCGCCGGCGGCTCGACCGGCTCGACCGGTGAGTCCGACGACGACGTCGTCGACGCCGAGATCGTCGACGAGGAGGCCCCGGAGGGCTCGGCCGACGGCCAGGCCGACCAGCAGGGTGACGAGGGCGAGAACAAGTGACCCACGACCCCAGCCACGGCGACCAGGGCCCCCCGGCCGAGGCAGCCGACGCCGAGGTCGAGCAGCAGCCTGCCGCCCCCTCTCCGGAGGGCGCGGCGGGCGCTGCCCACTCGTTCGGTGACCAGGCCGGAGAGATGGCCAACGAGACCGAGGTCGAGGAGGAGCCCGCGGGTGCGCCCACGGCTGCCGACGACGAGCTCACCGTCACCCGGATCGAGCTCGCCGAGCGCACGGCCGACCTGCAGCGGCTCCAGGCGGAGTTCCTCAACTACAAGCGCCGGGTCGACCGCGACCGCGACCTGATCCGCGAGAACGCGACGTACGTCGCCCTGACGCCGATCATCGACGTCCTCGACACGATCGACCGGGCCCGCGAGCACGGCGACCTCGATGCCGGGTTCCGGGCCGTGGCCGAGCAGCTCGAGCGGGTCGTCGCCGGGCTCGGCCTGACCAAGTTCGGCGCGCCGGGCGACGTGTTCGACCCGACCATCCACGAGGCCCTCTCCCACATCGGCGAGGACCCGGAGGTCGCGGTCACCACCTGCAAGGTGGTCGCGCGGTCCGGCTACCGGATCGGCGAGCGTGTGGTCCGCGCCGCGCAGGTGCTGGTGGTCGATCCGCCCAGCGGTCCGACCGAGTAGAACACTGGAAGCAGAGGGAGAGGGGGTGCGGGAGTGAGCACGACGGACGGCATGCGGGCCGACTGGGCCGGCAAGGACTTCTACGACGTCCTCGGCGTGGCCAAGGACGCCACCCAGGACGAGATCAAGAAGGCCTACCGGAAGCTCGCCCGCGCCAACCACCCCGACTCCAACCCCGGCGACACCGCCAAGCACGACAGGTTCAAGGCGGTCGCCGAGGCCTACGACGTCGTCGGCGACGCCGAGAAGCGCAAGAAGTACGACGAGATGCGCTCGCTGTACGGCTCCGGCGGGTTCGGGGGAGGCTTCCCCGCCGGGCAGGGCGGACCGGGCGGGTTCGACATCAACGACCTGCTCCGCGACCGCGCCGGGGCCGGCGGCGGCGGTGGCTTCGGCGACCTGTTCGGTGACCTGTTCGGCAACCGGGGACGGCAGCAGCAGCGCCGTCCGCAGAAGGGCGCCGACGTCGAGACGACCGCCACGATCAGCTTCACCGACGCCATGGACGGCGTCACGATCTCGCTGCGGCTCACCTCCGACGCGCCCTGCCCCGAGTGCAGCGGCACCGGCGGCAAGCCCGGCACCAAGCCCCACATCTGTCCCGAGTGCGAGGGCGCGGGCTTCATCGTCGCCTCGGTCGGCGGGGCGTTCTCCATGAACGAGACCTGCCCTGCCTGCGGTGGCCGCCAGCTCGTCTACGACGAGGCGTGCCCCACCTGCCACGGCAGCGGCCGGGGCACCTCCGCGCGGACGATCCAGGCCCGGATCCCCGCCGGGGTCAAGGACGGCCAGCGGATCCGCCTCAAGGGCAAGGGCGCCGCGGGCGAGAACGGCGGACCCGCCGGCGACCTCTACGTCTCGGTCAAGGTCACCTCGCACCGCCTGTTCGGCCGCAAGGGCGACGACCTGACGCTCGAGGTGCCGGTGTCGTTCGACGAGGCGGCCCTGGGCGCCGACATCAAGATCCCGACCATGGGCGGGACGCCGGTCACGCTGAAGATCCCCGCCGGCACCCCCAACGGCCGCACGTTCCGGGTCCGCGGCAAGGGCGCCCGCCGCTCCGACGGCACCTACGGCTCGCTGCTGGCGACCGTCAGCGTCCAGGTGCCCGCCGTGCTCGACCAGCAGGCACGCGACGCCGTCCAGGCCTACCGCGACGCGACGTCCGGCAAGCCGCTGCGCGCCAACCTCTTCGAGGGTGCGAAGTGATGAGCACGCCCCCGTTCGCGCCGCAGCCCGGGCCCGACGCGGCCGTCTACGTCATCAGCGTCGCCGCCGAGCTGACCGGCCTGCACCCGCAGACGCTGCGCGCCTACGAGCGGATGGGGCTGATCACCCCGGGCCGCACCGTCGGAGGTGGGCGGCGCTACTCCCACCGCGACATCGAGCTGCTGCGCTCGATCGCCGAGCTGACCTCCTCCGGCATCGGGCTCGAGGGTGTCCGGCGGCTGCTCGAGCTCCAGCACCAGGTCGACGCCCTGCGTGCCCGCAACGAGGAGCTCGCCGCCGAGCTGGCGGCCACCCGGGACGCGCTGCACCAGGCGCTCTCCGCCGCCCGGCGGGCCGACGTACCGGTCAACAAGCTGCCGGTGCTCCGGCAGCCCCCGCCCGGGCAGTCGCTGGTCGTCTGGCGCCGCGGTCGGTGACCCGCACCACATTTGGGTGGTGTCAGCAGCGCCCGGGCTGGGTAGAACGCCCTCATGCTGATTGCAGATGCGGGGGGCCTCACCGGCGCAGCCGGTGAGGTGGAAGGGTCGGCCGGTGCGCTGGCCGACATCGACGTGGCGGGGCCGTTCAACGACGTGGGCGGAGCGCTGCCCGGGTCGCAGACCATGCAGGCGTGCCTGTGGGTCTCGACCCGTCTCGGCGCCGCCGTCCAGGTGTACGCCGACGGGCTGGGCAAGCTCGCCGACGCGTCCCGGGTGACCGCCCAGAACTTCACCGGCACCGACACCGGCGTGGCCACGATGTTCGGGCCGCGATGAGCGCGCTGAGCATCTCCCTGGTCCGGTCGTGGCGGCCGGACGCGCTCGACGGGGCGTCCGCGGCGGTCGGGCAGGCGTCCGACGCCGTCGACCGCGAGGCGCGCAGCGTCGGACGAGCGCTCGAGAACGCCCTCGCCGGGGCCGGGGGCTACTGGGCGTCTGCGGCGTCCGACCGCGCGGCCGAGGAGGCGAAGACGGGCGCCCAGCTCGCCGACGCGCTCGACCTCGCGCGGACCGCGCTGCGCAACGGCGCCACCGACATCGGAGAGGCGCGTACCCGGCTGCTGGACTCGATCGCCGCCGCCGAGGGTGAGGGCTTCAAGGTCGCCGACGACGGCAGCGTGACGGCCCCGACCCTGCCGCCGGTGATGAGCTCGCCCGAGACCGCGTCGGCTGCGATGGCGTCGCGCAACGCGGCGCAGGAGAAGCTCAACGACCGGGCCGGTGTCATCGCCAGCGAGATCGGCTGCGCCCTGACGGCGGTCGCCACGGCCGACTCCACCACCGCGTCGACGCTGGGCAAGATCGACTTCCCCCAGAGCCTGCGCTCGGCCGTCGAGGCCTACATCGAGCGCGCCTGGAACAGCAAGGACCTGCTGGGCTCCCTCGGCGCGGCCGGCGGAGCGGCCGCCATCGGCTACGGGCTGATCAAGGGCGCCGGCCTGTTCGGCCGGACCGGCTCCTTCCTCCAGTTCCTCAAGTCGTCGACGGCGCCGATCACCGACTACGGCACCTTCCTGAAGAACATGGGTGCCAGCGACGACGCGCTCAAGGCCCTGATGTGGGGCAAGCCGAACGGCGGCTTCGCCCGGTTCTTCATGGGCAGCAGCCTCGCTCGCGGGCTCGGCAAGGCGTTCCTGCCGGCGACCGTGGCCACGGGCGCCATCGACGCGGTCACCGGAGGCGGCTACGACGGCGCCCGCGGCTGGGCCACGCGCGGCTTCGGCCTGGCCGGGGCGGCCGGCGGCGGTGCCCTGCTGGCCAGCTCGGCCGGCCTCGTGGCGCTCGGTCCGGTGGGGGTCGGCATCGCCGGCGCCGCCGTGCTCGGGTACGGCGCCTGGTCGCTCGGCAACTACGTCTACGACAACTGGGACAACATCACCGAGTTCGGCAGCAACGCCGTGAACTGGACCGGGGACCGCATCAGCGACGCCGCCGGCGCGGTGAACGACGCCACGGACTGGGCCGGCGACAAGCTGTCCGACGCCGCCGACACGGCCAAGGACATCGGCTCCTCGGCCCTGAGCACGGCCTCGTTCGGGCTCCTCTAGGGTTTCCGGGTGAGCGCATCCGACACCGACGAAGAGTCGGGGCCCGTCTTCGTGGACGTGCTCACCGACGAGGAGCTCTCGGTCGTCGCCCGACCGGGCCCGCTGCCGGTGATGCCGTTCCTCACCGACCTCGAGGAGCCGGCCCGCGAGACCGCACGCCGGACGGCGTACCGCTCGCTGATCGCGCGGGGGATCGTCGACCCGCCGACGCCGGAGGCCATCGCCGCCGCGACCGCCCTGCGTGACGGCAGCGTCGAGCTGATGATCCGCAACGACATCCGGTCGGTGATCGCCCTGCGCGAGGCCGCCCAGGTGATCGTGGCGGTCGCCCGGACCGCCGCTGCCAGCCAGGACTTCTGGTACGCCCACCTCGTCGACGACGTGGTGCTGCTGGAGGAGGTCAGTCGCGACGGCATGCACCGCTTCGCGCTGGCCGGCGCCGACCGGCTCGGTGACCTCGCCGTCGGCGCCGCCGTCCACCCCGATGCCGCCGACGGTGCCGGGCCCACGGTCACCGTCGATGCCGAGGAAGGCGACACGATGCCGCCCGACGCACTGCTCGAACGCCTCGGGGCGGCCTTCGTCCGCGCGGACGTGATCGTCCGTCGACCCCGGGACACCGAACCCCCTGCGTTCGCCGTGCTGTCCGGCCCCGAGGGGTCGTGGTGCATCGAGACCGGTCCGCAGCCGCTGTCGGCCGAGCCGCTCACCGCCGACGCGGCGCGCGAGCGGGTGGCCGAGGCGGTCGCGCAGGTGCGCGCCGAGGCGGTGACCCTTGCCCGGGACTGATCGGGTCGCCGTGCCCCGCCTGCTCAGCCGGTCGGTCACCCTGTGGCTCTCGGTCGCGGCGGCCGTCATCGCGGTGCCGGCCGTCGTCGCGTGGGCATGGGTGACCCAGCCCGAGAACCGGATTCCTGCCGTCGTCGTCGGCGTCCTGCTGCTGGGAGGGTTGGGCTTCCTCGTGCTGCGCCGCACCTGGCTGGACACGCGAGAGGGCCTGCTCGTGCACGAGGTGCTGTACCTGTTGCGGCGCCGGGCGGCCTGGGCGGACGCGGAGGTCGTGAAGTTCACCCCCAACCGGGCCGGCCAGGTGATGCTCGAGGTGCGCGGCGCCGGCCGGCGTACGTCGACCTACGTGCCGCTGGCCGCGGTCGACCTCGGCGGCGAACGGAGCCAGTCGCCGGAGTTCCTGAGCACCCTCGCCGACCAGATCGAGGCCTGGGCGCCGCAGCGGGGGGCCGTGGTCAAGGGCCTGCGGGCGCAGGCCGATCACCTCGGATCCGGGGGACCTCTGCGGGAGTCGCCGCTGGCGCGAGCCCACCTGGCGCGCACCCGCTGACGGGTCCTGCCTCGGGGCTCCGCCCTAGCGGGGGGTCAGGACCCAGAACTCGTTGCCGTCGGGGTCGGCCAGCGCGACCCCGGCGCCCTCGTTCGCCTCGTCGTGGCCGAGGTCGATGTCGATCCGCGTCGCGCCGAGGGAGACGAGACGGTCGACCTCCGCCTGCTGGTCGCCGTCCGCGGGCGGAGCGAGGTCGAAGTGCAGGCGGTTCTTCCCGTGCTTCGGCGCGAAGGGTGGGCCGCCCCACGTGACCTTCGGGCCGCCGTACGGCGCGCGGATCGCGGTCTCCTCGTCCTGGTCCCAGACCAGCGGCCAGCCCAGGGCCTCGCTCCAGAAGTACCCGACCTCCTGCGAACCGTCGGACGACAGCGCCCCGATGAACCCGCACTCGGCCAGGAAGTTGTTGCCCGGCTCGATGACGCAGAACTCGTTGCCCTCGGGGTCGGCGAGGACCACGTGGTCCTCCTCCGGGAGCTGCCCGACGTCGATGTGCCGCCCCCCGAGTGCGAGCGCCCTCGCCACCGTCTGCTCCTGCTCCTCCAGCGTCGCGCTGGTCAGGTCGAAGTGCATCTGGTTGGGACCGTTCTTGGGCTCGTCGGTCGCGAGGAACCGGATCCGGAACCCGGTGTCGTCGTTCGGCAGGAGCGCGATGCCGGCCTGGCCGTCAGCGGGATCGTTCACCACCTCCCAGCCGAGGACCCCGGCCCAGAACTCCCCGAGCCGGGCGGGGTCGAGCGCATCGAAGCAGAGTGCGTGCAGGTGGACGGTCATCCCGGCGTCACGCTAGGCGCGGGCGGGTCTCCGGGCAACGCGATTTACGACCGCCGGCGATGCCGTGCCGCTGAGCTCCGGGGCTCGCTGGGAGTCGCCGTTTGGTCCCCAACCGCAACAAATTGCACAGAAATCATGCGGTTCGTGACCAATCGACGCCCCCGGATCGACGCCGGGACGACACCAGCACATGCCGAGCAAGCGCTCGCATCTGCCGCGACATAGCGCTGACCTGCCTGCGGCTCACTCCCCTCAGGGTCGCCGTTTGGTCCCCAACCGCAACAAACTGCACAGAAATCATGCGGTTCGTGACCAATCGACGCACCCTGGTTCGACGCCGGGACGCACCAACGCGAATGCCGAGCAAGCGCTCGCACCTGCCGCGTCAGAGCGCTGATCTGCCTGCGGTTCAGTCGCCCTCTGAGTCGACATTGCCCACGAAGCGGATCACCCACGGCGCCACGAACACGATGCTCACGGAGGCAAGTCCCCCGGCGGTCCAGATGAGCACCGCCGCGGTCGTAGAACCCACAAGGCGCAGCCACAGTTCCCGACACCGCGGTGATCACGAGGACCGCCAGTGCCGCGGCGATCCACCACCGCACGCGAGGACCCAGCTAGGCGTAGTCGCGGCGCAACGGGAACGGGCGCACGAACTTCACCCGGCCGGCCGTGGACACCCGGTCCAGGTGCTTGATGATGCTCTCGATCGAGACGCCCTTCTCGATGTAGCCGAACACGCCGGCCTCCAGGGCGTTCTCGACCATGTGCGTCGCGCCGATCGCCGAGAAGGCGACCACCCTGGCGTTCGGGCACTTGTCGCGCAGCACCGGCAGCACCTCGAGGCCGCCCATGTCGGGCATGTGCAGGTCGAGCAGCACGATGTCGGGCTGCTGCTCCTCCACCAGCCTGACCGCGCGCGTTGCGTCGGCTGCGGTGCCGACCACCTCGAGCGTGTCGGTCGTCAGTCCGAGGCCGAGCAGCTCGCGGACGTCGTCGTCGTCGTCGACGATCGCGATCCGGAGCCGCGGCTGTGCTGGCGGCTCCTCGATGACAGGCTCAGGGTCGGGCTGGATTGTTTCCGCCCGCCGTTTGCCGAAGATCTTCCCCACTACCGTCTCCCCCCGATCCGGTGATTCCAAGGGTAGAGGCGCGCGTCTGTCCGCCGAGGCAAAATCTCGATTTCAAGATACCCGGCCGACGGCCGGGCCGATCACTCAGACGCCGGCAGGCTCAGGGTGAACACCGCGCCGCCGTCGGGGTGGTCCGCGTAGACGACAGTTCCCCCCTGCGCCTGCGCCAAAACCTGCACGACGTACAGGCCGAGACCGACGCCCTCGACCGCGATGCCCTCGGCGCGGGTGTACTCGTCGAACATCTGGTCGCGGAAGTCCGCGGGCACGCCCGGACCCCGGTCCACGACGTCGAGCGACACGTACGCCGGGTCCTCGGCGGCGCGTACCCGGAGCGTGTACGGCGGCTCGCCGTACTTGCGCGCGTTGCTCACCAGGTTGTGGACCATCTGCTCCAGTCGGCGGGCATCGGCCAGGACGCTGCGATCGTCGTCGACCTCGACGGCGACGTCGTCGAGCAGCTCGCCCTCGGAGCGGAGGACCGGGGCCGGGTCGACCGGGGCCGCCTCGATCCGGAGGTTTCCGTGCTGGGCCTGGGCCGGCACCAGGAGGTCACCGGCGACGGTGCCCAGCAGGTCGGCCTGCTGGGCGATCGCGTCGAGCAGTCGGGAGCGCTCGGCCTCCTCCAGGTCGGCGCCGCCGGCCAGCAGGGCGCCGGCGAGGCCCTGGATCACGCTCGCGGGGTTGCGCAGCTCGTGAGCCGCCGTGGCGACCCGCCGCTGCAGGTCCTGCTCGTCGTCGACCTGCTGGAGGTAGACGAACAGCGACTCTCCACCACTCCGGATCATCGCGCTCAGCCGCCGGTCGAGCTGGTCGACCTCGAACGTGCCGGAGTCGTGGTCGCCGTGCACGACCACGAGGCTGGCGAGCGCGGGCGCCGTCGCGTAGAGCGGTGTACCCGGACGGCAGGGACGGCCCAGCAGCTCGGTGGCTGCGTCATTGGCGCTGATCACGCGGTAGAGGCTCTCGTTCGCGATCTCGACGATGCCGAACGGCGCCAGCCTCGCGGAGTCGGCCGGCGGTGGGGGCGGCTGCTGCTCCGCGCGCTGCGGGGGCTGCTCGGGTACGACGGTCAGCGCGCGCGGCGGGTGGGGTGCGTCGTCGCTGGTGACGTCGCGGACGTAGTCGAGGATCGTCCGCAGCGGCACGCCCTTCTGCAGGTAGCCGTCGGCGCCGGCGGCCAGCGCGCGCCGGGTCATCTGGGCGGCGCCGAACCCGGAGAGCACCACGATCTTGGCGTCGGGGCAGAGCTCGCGCAGGGTCGGCAACGCCTCGAGGCCGTCCATCACCGGCATCGCCAGGTCGAGCAGGATCACGTCGGGTGTGTACTGCCGGGCGACCTCGATCGCCTCGGCGCCGTCGCTCGCCTCCGCGACGACGTCGAAGCCGCCGCTCTCCATCGCCAGCCGCAGCAGGTCACGGAGATCGGGGGTGTCGTCGACGATGACGACGCGCAGCGGCTGGGCCGCCGCCGACACATTCACGTGGTCGCACCTCCGCCCAGCGGGTCGTCCGGCCGCTCGTTCCTAGGCTCCGTCACGGAGGTGACCGCCGGAGCGCTCCGGAGCATGTTGATCGCGAAGTGCTCGCTACCGAGCAGGTCGGTGATCATCCGGCTGGCCGACTCGATCGAGGTGCTGAGCGCACGGTCGGCCTTCGCGGGGTCGCCCAGGTCGAGCGCCATCTTCGCGACCACCAGACCCTGGAGCACGTTGTCGTTGATCTCCAGTGCCTGCTGCTCGCGCTGGCGCATGTCCTCGAACAGCTTCGCGCCGTGCATGAGGTCGGAGTAGGTGCGCCGCAGCGTCCAGTAGTAGATGCCGACGAGCGCGCCGATGATGTCCCAGATCGCCAGCGGCCAGCCCCACGCCGTACGCATGGCCAGGCCCTGGACCTCGTCGAGCCCGAACGCCGGAAGCAGCATGTGCACCGAGTGGGCGCCGTGGTGGACCGAGCAGGTGAAGAAGATCGCGGCGGTGGCGGCGCCGAGCGGGTTGGTCCACAGCTGCCGGCTCTTGGTGAGCGGCACGATGATCGCGAGCGCGATCATCATGTAGACGACGGCGATGATCGCGTTGCAGATCAGCCCGATGACCCAGGTCGTCATGCGATCACTCCCTCTCCCGCGCGATGGTCATGCCGCGGCCCCACTGATGGACAGCATGCCGAGGGCCAGCACCGAGAGGACCAGCCAGAACAGGACGAACGGATGGATCGGCCGACCTCCGCGGGCGCGGTCGAGGGCCCCCTCGCGCCGGAGACGCAGGCAGCCGACCACGACCACAACCTCCCACAACGCACAGGTGAGATCCCACGGACCCACCGGTTCCGGAACCGTAGCGATGCCCGGGATGCCGACCGTGCGGGAGGCCAGCCAGAGCAGGAGCACCGCGGCGTTGCCGGCGATCCCGACCTCCAGGACGCCCGGCGTACGCCGCCGCCAGGCCAGGGCGGCCCACGCGAGCTGGGCGAGGGCGCAGGTGACGAAGAACGCGCCGACCAGGGTGCCGGCGCGCAGGTGCGGAGGAGCGACGGCGGCATGCACGCCGGCGGCGGCGAGGCTGCTGATGACGACGACCGGGAGGAACAGGTCGGTGGCCAGGTCCTCCTCGACGCGTGGCCGCGCGTCGCGTCCCGCCGCAGGCCCGGCGGTGGTCGCTGCGGCGGAGGGCGGCGGAGTCGCACGGGCGAGGGTGCCCTGCGCGAGCCGACGGCGCAGCTCGTGGACCCGGCGGTCGTGCTCGTCGAAGCCCCGCGGCGACGGGTGGGCGCGCTCGAGGAAGGCGGGGAGCAGCAGCGCTGTCACCCCGGCGAGCCCCGCCGCGACGATGCCGTAGTGCACCAGGTGGGCGAGGTCGGCCGGGCCGGTGGTGGTGACCAGAGGCGACACCGTCCAGCGTCCTTCCCGCCGGTCGAGGGAAACCGGCGCACGGTCAGGCTATTGCCTGCGGCCGTCGTGGTCTCCTGTTCGCCCCAAGACGCGCGATCCACGATTTTCCCAGAGTTGAGTGGAACAGACTCAACTTTCGCGACGTTTGACCAGATGTAGTTTCACGCTGGATGCTCCAGCCGGGTTCCACAGAGGAGACCATCACCCATGAGCCAGTTCGGGGCCGAGAGGTTCACCACGCGCAGCCGCGAGGCGATCGAGGCGGCGCAGCTGTCCGCGACCACCGCGGGGAACACCCACACCGAGCCCATCCACCTCCTGGTCGCCCTGCTCCGCCAGACCGACGGGACCACCCGCAGCCTGGTGACCAAGGCGGGGGCCGACGTCGACGCGCTCGCCGCGCAGGCCGAGCGGGCGATGGAGGCGCTGCCGCGCGCCAGCGGCGCGACGGTCCAGCAGCCGGCCGCCTCGGCCGCGCTGACCCGCGCGCTCGCGGGTGCGCTCGACCTCGCCGCGTCGATGAAGGACGACTACGTCGCCACCGAGCACCTCCTCATCGCCGTCGCCGGCACCGAGAGCCCGGCCAGGAAGGTGCTCACCGACGCCGGCCTGACCGAGGAAGGGCTCCGCGAGGGGCTGGCCGCGGTCCGCGGCAACCGCCGGGTGACCAGCCAGGAGGCCGAGTCGACGTACGAGGCGCTGGAGAAGTACTCCGTCGACCTGACCACCGCCGCCGAGGAGGGCCGGCTCGACCCGGTCATCGGCCGGGACGCCGAGATCCGCCGGGTCGTGCAGGTGCTGTCGCGGCGGACCAAGAACAACCCGGTGCTGATCGGCGAGCCCGGGGTCGGCAAGACCGCGGTCGTCGAGGGCCTCGCCCAGCGCGTGGTCGCCGGTGACGTCCCCGACTCCCTGAAGGGACGCCGGGTGCTCTCGCTCGACCTGGCCGCGATGCTGGCCGGCGCGAAGTACCGCGGCGAGTTCGAGGAGCGGCTCAAGGCCGTGCTCGAGGAGATCCGCGACGCCGGCGGTCAGGTGATCACCTTCATCGACGAGCTCCACACCGTCGTCGGTGCGGGCGCCGGCGGCGACTCGGCGATGGACGCCGGCAACATGCTCAAGCCGATGCTGGCCCGCGGCGAGCTGCACATGATCGGGGCGACCACGCTCGACGAGTACCGCGAGCGGATCGAGAAGGACCCCGCCCTCGAGCGCCGCTTCCAGCAGGTGTTCGTGGGCGAGCCCACTGTCGAGGACACGATCCAGATCCTGCGCGGCATCCAGGAGAAGTACGAGGCCCACCACGGCGTCCGGATCACCGACGCCGCGCTGGTGGCCGCCGCGACCCTGTCCGACCGCTACATCCCCGGCCGCCAGCTGCCCGACAAGGCGATCGACCTGGTCGACGAGGCGGCCTCCCGGCTGCGGATGGAGATCGAGTCCTCGCCGGAGGAGATCGACCAGCTGCGGCGCCGGGTGGACCGGCTGAAGATGGAGGAGTTCGTCCTCGCCAAGGAGAGCGACGAGGCCACCCAGGAGCGGCTGGAGAAGCTGCGCGCCGACCTCGCGGACCACGAGGAGGAGCTGCGCGCCCTCGACGCCCGGTGGGAGCAGGAGAAGTCGACGCTCGAGGGCGAGGGCGAGCTGCGCCGTCGCCTCGACGCGGTGCGGATGCAGGCCGAGAAGCTGCAGCGCGAGGGCGGCGAGGAGAACCTGCGCAAGGCCTCGGAGATCCTCTACGTCCAGATCCCCCAGCTGGAGCGGTCCCTCGCCGAGTCCGCGGCGCTCGAGAAGTCCGAGCTCGAGCCGCTGGTGGGCGAGGAGGTCGGCCCCGAGCAGGTCGCCGAGGTGGTGGAGGCCTGGACCGGCATCCCCACCGGACGGATGCTCCAGGGGGAGACGGCCAAGCTGCTCGAGATGGAGTCGGTCATCGGCGGGCGCCTGATCGGCCAGCGGGCCGCCGTCAACGCCGTGAGCGACGCCGTACGCCGCTCCCGGGCCGGCATCAGCGACCCCAACCGGCCGACCGGCACGTTCCTGTTCCTCGGCCCCACCGGCACCGGCAAGACCGAGCTGGCCCGGTCGCTGGCCGACTTCCTGTTCGACGACGAGCGGGCGATCGTGCGTATCGACATGAGCGAGTACTCCGAGAAGCACTCCGTCGCGCGGCTCGTCGGCGCCCCTCCGGGCTATGTCGGCTACGAGGCCGGCGGACAGCTGACCGAGGCGGTCCGCCGCCGTCCGTACTCCGTGGTGCTGCTCGACGAGGTCGAGAAGGCCCACCCCGAGGTCTTCGACATCCTGCTGCAGGTCCTCGACGACGGGCGGCTGACCGATGGCCAGGGCCGCACCGTCGACTTCCGCAACACGCTGCTGATCCTGACCAGCAACCTCGGCTCGCAGTACCTCGTGGACCCGACCATCGACCCGGACAAGAAGAAGGAGTCCGTGCTCGGCGTGGTCCGACAGTCGTTCAAGCCCGAGTTCCTCAACCGGCTCGACGAGATCGTCATCTTCGACGCGCTCACCAAGGACGAGCTGGCGCGCATCGTCGACCTGCAGCTCGCGCTGCTGGAGAAGCGGCTGGCGGTCCGGCGGATCGAGATCGAGGTGACCGACGGGGCCCGCGCCTGGCTCGCCGACGTGGGCTACGACCCGGCGTACGGCGCCCGGCCGCTGCGTCGCCTGATCCAGACCGCGATCGGCGACCCGCTGGCGCGGATGCTGCTCTCCGGGGGCGTCGTCGACGGCGGCCGCGTCGTCGTGGACCGGCCCGCGGACGGGCACTCCGCACAGGGGGAGCTGACGCTCACGCCCGCCTGATCCACCCGCGTGATCCAATTGAGGCGACATGAGTGAACCCAGCAGCCTTCAGCGACCCCGCCAGGTGACCCTGGCCGCGTGGATGGTGATCGGCGGCTCGGTGCTCCTCGTCGGCGGCGTCTTCGAGCAGATCTCGACCCTCCACCGGCTGGAGACCCGCGAGTCCGTCAGCAAGCTGCTGTCCGAGCCGCCCTTCGCCGGACTCGGACTCGAGCTGGAGTCGGCGATCACCATCATGCGGACGATGTCGATGGTGGCGGCCGGGTGCGCCGCGGCGACGGCGATCCTCGGTTTCCACGTGCTCAAGCGCAACCGGGCCGCGCGCCTGGCGCTGACGCTCGTCGCCGTCCCGCTGTTCCTGAGCGGGGTCGTGGTCGGCGGGTTCCTGTCCTCGCTGGTCGCGGCGTCGGCGGCCATGCTGTGGCTCGCACCGTCGCGCGACTGGTTCGACGGGATCGCCCCGCGCCGTCCTCCGGACCCCGACCGGCAGGCGGACGCCCCGCCCGCCTGGCCGCCCGTCCCGCCGAGCGCGCCGCCGCCCCAGGAGGGCCCGCGCCCGCACCAGGGCTTCGGCTCCGCGCAGCCGCCGGGCTCCGAGGCGCCGCCCCAGTCCCCGCAGCAGTCCCCGCAGCAGTTCCCGCCGTACGCCCCGCCCGGCCCCGACGCGCAGCCCTACGACGCCCCGGCGCCGCCGTACGGGACATCGTGGGCACCTCCGGCGGTCGGTGCCGGCCCGCGGCCCACCACGCTGGTCGTCGCCTGCATCACCACGTGGGTGTTCTCGTCCCTGGCGGTGCTGCTGATGGGCGCCACCGCGCTGGTCGTGGCCACCGACCCCGACCTCCTGATCGAGGAGATGCGCCGCCAGAACTCCCAGCTCGCCGAGCAGGGTCTCGACCGCGACTCGCTCGTCCGCATCACCCTGGTCATGGCGGGCGTCGTCGTCGCCTGGGCCGCTGCCGCGATCGTGCTCGCCGTCCTCGTGTTCCGGCGCGTCCCCTGGGCGCGGATTGCGCTGCTCGCGTCGGCCGGTGGCGCGGGCGGGCTGTGCCTCGTCGCGGCGGTCCAGTCGGTGCTGTTCGCGGTGCCGCTGCTCGCGTGCGCGGTGACGTTTTCGCTGCTGCTGCGGCCCGATGTGCGGGCCTGGTTCGCCCGGTCGTGATCCAATGCAGCCATGAGTGACTCGAACAACTCCGGAGACACCCCGTACGGCGGACCGCCTCCGCCCCAGAACCCCTACGGTCAGCCCGAGGGTGGGCAGGACCCCTACGGGCAGCCGCCGGCGGGCCAGCAGCCGGCGTACGGCCAGCAGCAGCCCGCCTACGGGCAGCCGGCCTACGGCCAGCAGCCGGCGTACGGCGGCTACGGCGTCCCGGGGCGCGACCCCGACAAGCGGCCGGGCACCGTCACCGGCGCGGGGATCGTCACGATCATCATGTCGCTGCTGTCGGCCCTGGTGTTCGGCGGTTTCCTGATCGCCCTGCTGGTGTCGCGGGACTCCGTGATCGACGAGTTCGAGACCCAGCCCGGCTTCGAGGACGTCAGCGCCGACGACATCTTCGCCGTGTTCGCGGTGATCCTGGCGGTGTTCGCCGTCTGGTGCCTGATCGCCGACCCTGCTCGGCGTCCTCGTGATGCGCCGGTCCAACGCCGCGCGGATCCTGCTGGTGATCTCGTGCTCGGTGACCATCGTGCTCAGCCTGCTGGGCATCGGCAGCGTGGTGTCCGCGGTGCCGCTGATCGCGGCCATCGTGGTGATCGTGCTGCTGTTCACCGGTGGCGCCGGTCAGTGGTTCCGCCGCGAGTCGGCGCAGCCGGGCATTCCGGGAATGCAGCAGTACTGACCCCGCGGGGCCGCCCTTCGTGGTCGAATTGTCACCATGAGTGACACGCAGGGCGGCGCCCCGCCGGATCCGCGCGCGGCGTACCCGCCCGCGCCGTATCCGCAGCCCCACGGGCAGGCGCCGTACGGCGTGCCGCCGGCGGGGGCGACCCCTCCGGGTCACTACCCGTACGGCCAGCAGCCGTACGCCGGCTACGCCCCGCACCTGTACGGCCAGCCGGGCGGACCGCCCGGGTTCGGCCGGCGCGACCCCAACGCCCGCCCCGGCACGGTCCTCGCGGCCGGCATCGTCGCGATCGTGATGAGCGGGTCCGTGTTCCTGGTCGGCCTGTTCTCGGTGATCGTCGGGACCGCGCTCGTCGCGCTCGACGACGATCTGGGGCTGGACCGGGAGATCGCCCTGAACGCCCTGTGGATGGTCTGGAGCGCGGCGGCGATCGTGACCGCGGGCCTCGCGCTGCGGCGCTCCAACGGCGGCCGGATCGCCCTCCTGGTCTCGTCGGGGGCGACCATCGTCGCCGGCGTGGTCGCGATCGTCACCGGCATGTTCGGCGCGGTGATCCCGCTGCTCGCCGCCGTGTCCGTGATCGTGCTGCTGCTCGTCGGCGGTGCGACCGAGTGGTACCGCGGTCGGCACGACTCCGAGCCCGCTCCCGGGACTGACTCAGGCGCGCAGATCCGCCTTGGCCAGCCTGGCCAGCCCCTCCTCGATCACCGGCGCCTCCTTGCAGAACGCCCAGCGCACCAGGTGCCGGCCGGCGTCCTGGTCGTCGTGGAAGCCCTGCGTGGGGATCGCGACCACGCCGGCCCGCTCGGGCAGCGCGAGGCAGAACTCCATGCCGTCCTCCCAGCCGAGCTCGCCGATGTGGGTCAGCGCGAAGTACGTGCCCTCGGGGACCCGGACGTCGAGGCCGACGTCGGCGAGGCCCGAGCAGAGGAGGTCGCGACGCTCCTGCAGGCTCGCCCGCAGCTGCGCCGGGAAGTCCGGCTCGTCCTCGAGCGCGTGCGCGACCGCCGGCTGGAGCGGGGAGCCGGAGGTGAAGGTGAGCCACTGCTTGGCGGCGAGCACCGCCTCGACCAGCTCCGGCGGGCCCGTGGCCCAGCCGACCTTCCAGCCGGTGAACGAGTAGGACTTGCCGGCGCTGGAGAGGGTCAGGGTGCGCTCGAACATGCCGGGGAGGGTCGCCAGCGGCACGTGCTCGTGGTCGTCGAAGACGAGGTGCTCGTAGACCTCGTCGGTGATCACCACGAGGTCGTGCTCGACGGCGACGTCCGCGACCGCCTGCAGCTCGGCGCGGGTCAGCACCGTCCCGGTCGGGTTGTGCGGGCTGTTGAGCAGCACGAACCTGGTGCGCGGGGTGACGGCGGCGCGCAGCTCGTCGGCGTCCAGGCGGAAGTCCGGCGCGCGCAGGGTGACCGGGCGGCGTACGCCTCCTGCCATCTGGATCATCGCGGTGTAGGAGTCGTAGTAGGGCTCGAGCACCACCACCTCGTCGCCCTCGTCGACCAGCCCCAGCAGCGCGGCCGCCACGCCCTCGGTGCAGCCGGTGGTGACGACGACCTCGCGGTCGGGGTCGAGGTCGAGGCCGTAGTGGCGCTTCTGGTGGCGGGTGATCGCCTCGCGCAGCGGGGGTACGCCGATGCCGGGGGCGTACTGGTTCGCGCCGCCCTCGAGCGCCTCGACCGCCCGCCCGATCACCGCCGGCGGACCGTCGACGTCCGGGAACCCCTGCCCGAGGTTGACCGAGCTGGTGCGGACGGCGAGGGCGGACATCTGGGAGAAGATCGTCGGCGGGATCCCCTGCAGGCGTCTGGCGAGCATGCAGGCGAGGGTAGCGGGGGACGTCGCGATCCCCGGCCAGCCGGGGAACCTGTCACTTGTCGTGGGTTGCAACCCCCGACAAGTGACAGGAGTGCCTCACCGGCGTGACGGGTGGGGCGGGTGCGGTTCCCGGCGTACGCCATGCTGGGCGCCGTGAGCGACATCCGCGACCCCGACCTCGCCCGCGACATCGACGGCATCTGCCGGCTGACGGGGGAGTTCACCCTCCGGTCCGGCCAGGTGTCGTCGGAGTACTTCGACAAGTACCTCTTCGAGGCCGACCCCACCCTGCTGGCCCGCGTGGCCCGGGCGATGGTGCAGCTGCTGCCGGGCGACACCGAGCTGCTCGGTGGGCTCGAGCTCGGTGGCATCCCGATCGCCACCATGGTGAGCAGCCTGACCGGGCACCCGGCGCTGTTCGTGCGCAAGCAGGCCAAGGAGTACGGCACCTGCAAGCTGGCCGAGGGGCCCGAGGTGGCCGGGCGGCGGGTCACGCTGGTCGAGGACGTGATCACGACCGGCGGCGCCGTCCGCGACGCGACCAGGGCGCTGCGCGACGCCGGCGCGATCGTCGAGGTCGTGGTCTGTGCCATCGACCGGAGCCCCGCCGACCAGAACCCGCTCGCCGACGTCGGTCTGGAGGTCCGGTCGGTGCTGACCAAGGCCGAGCTGGACGCCGTCCGGGCCTGATCGCGCGCCAGCGGGGTACGCCGTGTCCGTGTCCCTGACCGTCCTGCCGTACTCGGCTGCCGCCGAGGATCCCGACGACCTCACCGGCATCGCCGGCTGGGTCGTCGACGTGATGGAGCGGTTGGGAGGATTCGGCGCCGGGCTGCTGATCGCCCTGGAGAACATCTTCCCGCCGCTGCCGAGCGAGATCGTCCTGCCGTTGGCCGGCTTCGCCGCCAGCCGCGGCAGCTTCTCGCTCACCTCGGCGATCGTGTGGACGACCGCCGGGTCGGTGGTCGGCGCCCTGGTCCTCTACCTGCTCGGTGCGGCCTGGGGCCGCGAGCGGCTGTTCGCGATCTGGGAGCGGATGCCGCTGGTGAACGTCGGCGACTTCGAGCGCACCGAGGCGTGGTTCGAGCGGCACGGGCCGAAGGCCGTCTTCTTCGCGCGGATGCTGCCGCTGTTCCGGAGCCTGATCTCGGTGCCGGCCGGCGTACAACGGATGCCGCTGTGGCAGTTCCTGCTGCTCACGACCCTGGGCAGTGCGCTCTGGAACACCGCCTTCATCCTCGCGGGGTACCTCCTCGGCGAGCAGTGGCACCTCGTGGAGCCCATCGTCGGCTGGTTCCAGTGGGTGGTCGTCACCGTCGTCGTCGGCGTCGTCGCCTGGTGGGTGGTCCGCCGGGTGCGGTCGCGACGCCGGGAACGCTGGTAGAAGCCTGAGGCTCAGACCCGCTTGCGGGTGTCCTGGCCGACGATGTCGATGTCGGGCACGCCGTCGTGGTCGTTGTCGGCGGCGCGCTTGCTCGACGTACGGCGGTGCCGCCACCACTCGTAGGCCACCGGGATCACCGAGAACGCCAGGATGACCACGATCGCCTTGTCGATGTTCTCGCCCAGCGACGGGAACGTCCGGCCGAGGAAGTAGCCGAGCAGGGTGATGCTGACGACCCAGAGCACGGCTCCGACGGCGCTCCAGGTGAAGAACCGACGCCGCTCCATGAGCGTCACGCCGGCGACCACGGTGATGTAGGTACGCACGAACGGGACGAACCGGCCGATCACCAGCGCCTTGTTGCCGTGCTTGTCGAAGAACGCCGTGGTCTGGTCGAAGTACTTGCGCTTGAGGATCCGGCCGTCCCGCTCGTACAGCGGTGGCCCGAGCCCTCGGCCTATCTCGTAGCCGGTGACGTTGCCGAGGAACGCCGCAGCGGTCAGCAGGAGCAGCGCGATCAGCAGCTCGCTGGCCGGACCGCCCGGGAAGACGTCGATCCTCTCGGCGGTGATGAACAGCCCCATCGCGAACAGCAGGGTGTCACCGGGCAGGAACGGGAAGAACAGGCCGCACTCGATGAAGATGATCACCAGGCTCAGCCAGAACAGCTCGCTGCCGAACCGGTCGAGGAGCCAATTGGGGTCCATCCAGTCCATCCCCAGCAACAAGGGGTGGAGGTCGAGGAGCAGGCCCACGGAAAAAACAGTAGCCGGGAACCCCAACCGATTTAGGCGGATCGCCAAGTCCACCGAGGATCGGGTACGCCGATCGGCGCCAGCCGGCGGGGGTAGCGTGCGCCGGGTGAACGACATCGCCCACCACTTCCTCGGGGCCGCGCAGGTCGCCGGCCGCCTGGCCACCGCACCCGAGGTGGCCGCCCGATGGGTCGACGAGAGCGCCTGCGCGGGCATGACCGTCGGCGGCCTCGCGTCCCACCTCGCCGGACAGGCCGCCAACGCGGTCCGGCTGTTCGGGACCGCGCCGGGCGAGCACGAGCCGATCGCCCTGGTCGAGCACTACCGCCGGGCCGACTGGGTCACCTCCGGGCCGGAGGACGAGCCCAACACCTCGATCCGTGACGAGTCCAACGACGACGCGGCCGGCGGGCCCGAGGCGTTGGCCCAGGAGGTCGAGCAGGACCTGGCCGCCCTGCCGGCGGTGCTCGAGGCCACCCTGGCGGGTGAGCGCCGTCCGGACACGGTGTTCGTCCCCTGGCAGGGCTGGGCGCTGACGAGCGAGGACTTCCTGGTGACGCGGCTGATGGAGATCATGGTCCACTCCGACGACCTGGCCGCGAGCGTCGGCCTGCCGACCCCGGAGTTCTCGGAGCCGGTCGTGCGTGCCGTGCTCGGCCTGCTCTCGGCCGTCGCCGTCGACCGGCACGGGCAGACGGCGGTGCTGCGGGCGCTGAGCCGGCCGCAGCGGGCGCCGGACCACGTGTCGGCGTTCTGACATGGACGACCGGCGGGCGCCGTACGACCCGATGCCCCACGGACCGCCGGAGGTCGGTGTCGGGCCGTGGGAGGGGGCGTGGCCCGAGGGCGACCAGTACGACGCCGAGCTGCTCGAGCACGGCGACCGGCGCAACGTGGTCGACCGCTACCGCTACTGGACCCTCGAGGCCATCCGGGCCGACCTCGACCTGCGGCGGCACGACTTCCACGTCGCCATCGAGAACTGGCAGCACGACTTCAACATCGGCACCATCGTCCGGTCCGCCAACGCGTTCCTCGCCGCCGAGGTGCACATCGTCGGGAACCGCCGGTGGAACCGGCGCGGGGCGATGGTCACCGACCGCTACCAGCACGTCCGCCACCATCCGACGGCGGCCGACCTCGCGGCGTACCTCCACGAGAGCGAGGTCGTCCTGCTCGGCATCGACAACCTGCCCGGGTCGGCCCACCTCGAGACGATGACGATCCCGCGGAGGGTGTGCTTCCTGTTCGGCCAGGAAGGCCCGGGGTTGTCCGCGGCCGCCCGCGAGGTCTGCGACGGGACGTTCTCGATCGCGCAGTTCGGCTCCACCCGCTCGATCAACGCCAGCGCCGCGGCCGCGATCGCCATGCACGCCTGGATCCGCGAGTACGCCGACCTCTCCGGCGACGCCGCCTGGCGCGGATGACGCTGACCCGTCGCCAATTAGCGACGGGTCAGTGCTTCCTGGAGCTTGTCGAGGCCGCGGGAGGTGTGGCTCTTGACCGTCCCGGTGGAGATGCCGAGCTCGTGGGCGGTCTCCTCGACCGACAGGCCGAGCCAGTGCCGCAACAGCACGGTCTTGCGCTGCATGACCGGCAGCTCCTGGAGGGCCTCGAACATCGCCGAACGCTCCTCGACCGCGAGCGACTCGCGCGCGGTCGGGTCGTGTCCGTCGAGCCCCGGCCGCTCGCGGCGCCACGGGCGGCGGTGCTCGTCGATGTTCGCGCGGACGATGATCTGCCGGGCGTAGGCCTCCTCGCGCCCGTCCCGGTGCAGCCGCGGCCACGCGACGTACAGCTTCACGAGGGCGGTCTGGAGAAGGTCCTCGGCCTGGTGCCAGTCGCCGCAGACGGCGTACGCGATCCGGCGCAGGTGGGTCCGCCGGGCCGCGACGAACGCGGTGAACTCCGCGTCGCGGTCGCCGCGTCTCACCGCTTCGACCCCGCGTCCCGGCCCTGACCCTCGCCCGCGGCCTCGGTCTCCGGCGACACGTTGCTGGCGATCTCGCCGGGCTGGTCCTCCGCGGAGTCCGCCACCCACTGCTCGAACTCGGCCGGCGACCCGCCGTCCGCGAGCTGACTCACGCCCCAGCCGGAACCCGGACCGCTCCCAAGCAGGATCCACTGCCGTTCGCCGTCCACCGCGACGTCCAGCCCGACGGAGTACTCCGGCGGGGAAACGTGCATCGGGTTGTCGACCTGCTGCCGCACGACCACGTCGGGGCCGAGCACGAGCTCGCCGTCCTCGGTGAGGGTCACCTCGGCGTCGCTGCCCAGGTCAAAGGTGTTGCCCTCCTCGTCGACCGCGGGCGCGGAGCTCGGGGCGGGGTCGGTCGCGATCGGCGTGCTGCCGCTGCCCCCGCTGCCCGGCGCCGTCACGGCGTACGTCGCGCCGAGGACGGCGAGCGTGGCGACCGCGGTAGCCACGCCGGCGACCGTCCGACGCCGGCGTACGCCCCGGCGACCTGCCACGAGCACGTCCTCGACCGGCCAGTGTGCCGGGCCGTTCCCGAAGGACTGTTCGATCTCCTCGCGCAGCAACATGTTCTCCGCCTCCCCGTGGGCCAGTGTCACTCAGGTATACGGATCGCGCGCAGGATCGGTTGTCACTGGTTTCGAGCCAGGCGCAGCGCGCCTTCCCCAATCAGCGAAAGGGGACGACCGCGAGCCGGCGTGTCCTGGGCGCCGGCCCGCGGCCCCGCGACCCTCGGTCCGTCCACTGGGCGAACCGTCCCCGAAGGGCCGCGCGATCAACTCATCCCGTGCGGCTCACCACCTGCGCCTGCACTTCGTGAGATCGATCTGCTTCTGTGCGCCGCGGTTGATGTACACGCGGGCGGTCTGGAGGACCCGGCCGTTCTTCTCGCAGGTCAGGGTGTAGGCCTCGCGCCGGCCAGCGGTCCAGCGGGTGCTGGTCTCGAACAGCCCGGCGGTGAGCGTGTACTCCGGCGCGGCCGAGGCGTAGTTGACCACCCGGAGCACGTAGGTGCCGGCGGCGGCGTCCGGGATCTCGACGAGCTCCTGCTGGCCGGGCAGGTTGCCCGACGAGCCGACCTCGGTGAGCTGGCCGTTGGCACCCTTGCGGTACACCTCGAGATCGAGGTCGTCAGGAGTCGGCCACTCGAGCGTGGTCCGCCACAGGTCGGCCCGCTTGTTCAGGACGAACTCGTGGTCGGCGTGGGAGTTCGGGCCCGGGTTGGTGCCCGCGAACACCTGCTGCCGGTACGGCGTGCTCGCCAGCTTCAGGTAGGGCCGCGGGCGCACGACCGGACGGGTCGACGGGTTGACGATCCACGAGAAGCTGCGCTGCCGGCCGACCCTGATGGCGGTGTTCACCCCGTCGCGGAACGTGCCCGACCAGGTCGGCGTGCCGAACGACTTCCGCAACCGGATCACGGCGCCCTTCGGAGCCTTGCCCTTCAGCACCCCGCTGTAGCGCTTGTCGACCGCGTGCTCGAGCGCGACGAGGTAGGCCTCCCGGTTGCCCTTGCCGCGGTACCTGCCGGCGCCGAGGTACTCGTCGACGACCTCGGGGTACGGCGGGTGGAACTCGTTGGCGCCGATCTCGAAGGTGTAGCCGAAGCCGCCCGTGGCGTTGTACGACCAGTCCTCGGTGGTCCCGGTCGTGTCGTAGAGCTGCCAGCCGTGGATGTTGGCGTACCCGTTCTGCGCCGCCATCCGCGCACCCAGGCGCTTCAGCGCGGCCTCGTCGGGCGCGTCGCCGACCGGCTTCCCGTCGTGGCCGACGGTGTTGGGGTTCACGCCGTTCGGCCGCAGCACCAGGTTGGAGAACGTGTGGTTGGAGATCAGCATCGTGACCTGCCGGCCGGCCACGAGGTCGCGGATGTTGCGCGTCTCCGGCTCCGAGAACGCCTCGGCTCCGCGGTACGTCGGGTCGACCAGGCCGGCCTCGACGTCGTTGGCGTCGGGCTCGGTCTCGGCGGCGCCCGGCCCGCCCCAGAACCCGCCGTAGTTGCGGTTCAGGTCGACCCCGGTGCCGAACCCGGCGGGCGTCGCGAGCACGGCCGCACAGCCGCCGTCGGGGGTGTCCTGGCCGTCGACGACCCGGCAGTTCTTCCGCATGTAGGTGCGGCCCGGAGTCGCGGCGACGGAGCCGGTGCCGCCGGTCGGGTCGTTCTCGTTGAGCTCGCGCAGGTCGGAGTACTCGCCATCGGTGCGGGAGAGGACGAACCCGTCGACGTTGACGACCGGGACCACGATGACGCGGGCCTGCTTCAGCAACCGGGTGATCCGCTTGCTCTTCCCGTAGTTCTTGGCGAGGTCGACCGCGAACTCCATGGCCAGCTCGGCCGAGGGCCACTCCCTCGCGTGGTGAGCGCCCATCAGCACGAACGTCGGCGCACCGTCGTTGGCCCGCCGGACTCCCTGGCCGATCTCGACGCCGTAGATGGTGCGACCGTCGAGGCTCGGCCGCTTGAGCGCGAACTTCTTGACCAGTGACGGCTGGCGCTTCTGCAGCGCGGCCATGTCGGCGTTGTAGTCGGGCAGCGTGCGGTAGCCGGTGCGGCCCGACGGCAGCGGGGAGCGCGCGACCGCCGCGGCGTACTCCTCGTTGAGCTCGGCGATCTCGACCCCGCGGGCGACCAGGTCCGGGATCACGACGTCGTACTCGAACCGCTTGTCGACCAGCGCCCGGAGCTCGGCCGGGGAGTGCAGCACCACCTCGACGTAGTCGTGGCCGGCGTGCTCGGTCAGGTCGAGGCCGAGCAGCTGCAGGGTCGCCTTGTCGCCGCTCGTGGGCGTGCTGACCTTGACCAGCTGCGGGTGGAAGACGCCGGCGGCCGCGGTGGCGTCGTCGGCGTCGGCGGGTACGCCGAGCAGGCCGGCGCCGGCGACAGCGGTGGCGAGGGCCGCGGCGAGGATGGTGCGCGGGCCTCGGGTGCGTCGGGACATCGTGTGCTCCAGGGGTGCGGTACGGGTGGCCGTGCCCGTGACAACGCGCGAACCGACGCTTGGTCACGTCCCGGTCAGCCGGTTCCGCTCCGCGGCGCTGCGACTAGGGTGGGATCGACTCCAGACCTGCCCCATGAGGAGACCTCCCCATGCCCATTGCCACGCCCGACGTGTACGCCGCGATGCTCGACGCGGCCAAGGAGAAGTCGTTCGCCTACCCGGCCATCAACGTCTCGTCGTCGCAGACCCTGAACGCCGCCCTCCAGGGGTTCGCCGACGCCGGCTCCGACGGGATCATCCAGGTCTCCACGGGCGGCGCGGAGTACCTCTCCGGACCGTCCGTGAAGAACATGGTGACCGGCTCGGTCGCCTTCGCCGCGTACGCCGCCGAGGTCGCCAAGAACTACCCCGTCAACATCGCGCTGCACACCGACCACTGCCCCAAGGACAAGCTCGACGGCTTCGTCCGCCCGCTGATCGAGATCTCGGCCGAGCGGGTGGCCCGCGGTGAGGACCCGCTCTTCCAGTCACACATGTGGGACGGCTCCGCCGTACCCCTCGACGAGAACCTCAAGATCGCCGAGGAGCTGCTCGCCAAGTGCGCTGCCGCGAAGATCGTGCTCGAGGTCGAGATCGGTGTCGTCGGTGGCGAGGAGGACGGCGTCGCCAACGAGATCAACGAGCAGCTCTACACCACCCCCGAGGACGCGCTCGCGACCGTCGAGGCGCTCGGCACCGGTGACAACGGCCGCTACCTGGCCGCGCTGACGTTCGGCAACGTGCACGGCGTCTACAAGCCCGGCAACGTCAAGCTCCGCCCCGAGATCCTCAAGTCCGCGCAGGAGGCCGTCGTCGAGAAGCTCGGCCTCGAGGCCGGCTCGAAGCCGTTCGACCTGGTCTTCCACGGCGGCTCCGGATCGACCGCCGAGGAGATCGGCGCCGCCGTCGACTTCGGCGTGATCAAGATGAACGTCGACACCGACACCCAGTACGCCTTCACCCGGCCGATCGCCGCCCACATGTTCACCAACTACGACGGGGTGCTGAAGGTGGACGGCGAGGTCGGCAACAAGAAGACCTACGACCCGCGCGCCTGGGGCAAGGCCGGCGAGGCCGGCATGGCCGCCCGGGTCGCCGAGGCGTGCGAGAACCTCCGCTCCTCGGGCACGTCGCTGGGGGCCTGACCACCTCGGAGGTTTCGAGACGGTCGCAGAGCGACCTCCTCAACCACCGAGCTCTTCGCTGGTTGAGGAAGGCGCGCTAGCGCCTGTCTCGAAACCAGCACTCAGCCGAGCAGGGCGTCGTACGCCGCCGGGCTGGAGTCGCGCAGGAACGTCGAGCAGCGGTCCCACTCGTCGGTCTCGCCGATCGCGCGGGCGGACGCGGCCAGCAGACCGAGGCAGCGCAGGAAGCCGCGGTTCGGCTCGTGCTCCCACGGAACGGGGCCGTGACCCTTCCAGCCGTTGCGGCGCAGCAGGTCGAGGCTGCGGTGGTAGCCGACGCGGGCGTACGCGTACACCGTCACGTCGTCGGCTCCGTCCACCCGCGCGGCCTCGGCGAGCGCGGCCCACGCGGCCGGGGACGCCGGGTTCCGGCGTACGACGTCGACCGGCGCGGCACCACCCTCGAGCTCGGCGGTGGCCGGGTCGTCGGGCAGGTGCGTGGGCGGCGGTCCCGCCATCAGGTCGCTGTGGCTCATGGCCCCAATCTAGGGGCGCGAGGGAATCGTCGTCGGTGGGGGAGTGTTCACTGGGGTCATGGCAGCAGATCGGACCGATTCCCCCGACGTGCGGCCCGTGGCCGGCGCTCTTCGCGCTGTGCCTCGGCTTCTTCATGATCCTGGTCGACACCACGATCGTCACCGTCGCGACGCCGGCGATCATCGAGGACCTCGACGCCGAGGTCAACGACGTGGTCTGGGTGACCAGCGCCTACCTCCTCGCCTACGCCGTGCCGGTGCTCATCACCGGCCGCCTCGGTGACCGTTTCGGTCCGCGCCGGATCTACCTCATCGGGCTCTCCGTGTTCACGCTGGCCTCGCTGTGGTGCGGCCTGACCAACACCGTGGAGGCGCTGATCCTGGCCAGGGTCGTCCAGGGCCTCGGCGCGGCGATGATGACGCCCCAGACGATGGCCGTGATCACGCGGATCTTCCCGTCCGACCGACGCGGCCAGGCGATGGCGCTGTGGGGCGCCACCGCGGGTGTGGCCACGCTGGTCGGCCCGATCCTCGGCGGCGTGCTGGTCGACGCGCTGGGCTGGGAGTGGATCTTCTTCATCAACATCCCGGTCGGCATCGTCGGGTTCGTGCTGGCCTGGCGGCTGGTGCCGCGGCTCGAGACGCACAGCCACCGGTTCGACTGGCTGGGCGTCGCCCTCAGCGGCGTCGGCATGTTCGCCCTGGTCTTCGGCATCCAGGAGGGCCACCAGTACGACTGGGGCGAGATCACCGGGATCATCTCGGTGTGGGGCCTGATCATCTTCGGGCTGGTCGTGCTCGGCCTCTTCGTCCTGTGGCAGGCGAAGAACCGCAGCGAGCCGCTGGTGCCGCTCAGCCTGTTCTCCGACCGCAACTTCTCGATCTCGTCGGTGGCCATCTCCACGATGTCGTTCACCGCGACCGCGATGGGCTTCCCGCTGATGCTGTGGGCGCAGCTGGTCCTGGGGTACACGCCCACCCAGGCCGCGTTGCTGATGGTGCCGATGGCCGCCGTGTCGATCGTGATGGCGCCCATCGTCGGCCGGTTCACCGACCGGGTGCATCCGCGCTTGCTCACCGGGCTGGGATTCGCGGTCACGACGCTGGCGGTGCTGTGGCTCGCCGAGTCGATCAGCGCCGACGCCGAGGCCTGGCACATCCTGCTGCCGATGGCGCTCCTGGGCTTCGGCATGTCCGGGATCTGGGCGCCCCTCGCGGCCACGGCGACCCGCAACCTGCCCCTCCAGCTGGCCGGCGCCGGCGCCGGCGTCTACAACGCGACCCGTCAGGTCGGCGCCGTCCTGGGCTCGGCCGCGATCGCGGTGGCGATGGACAGCCGCCTGGCCGCCCAGGGCCTGGTCACCGGGTCGCCGGAGGCGACCGCGTCGGCCGGGCTGCCGCCCCAGGCGTTCGTGCCGTTCAGCGACGCCATGTCCCAGTCCTTGCTGGTGCCGGTCGTCGCGATGGCCGCCGGTTTCGTCTGCGTGCTGTTCTTCGTCATGCCGCGCCACCTGGTCGCGCCGGTCCCGGCGCAGGCGGAGGCGACGCCTACGGCGGGGTGAGCAGGCTGCGGATCCGATCCGACCCCAGCGCGACGACCAGCGTCGGCAGGCGCGGGCCGCGGTCCTTGTCGACGAGCAGGTTGTAGAGCAGGCGGAAGAACTCCTTCTGGTCCGCCTTCACCTCATCCGTCGGGTCGGCGTCGACCGGCAGCCCGTGCGCGAGCTTCGGTACGCCGTACACCAGCGCCGTCACCGGGGTGAGGTCGAGCTCGTCGGGCATCTCCGCCAGCCCGTCGAGCAGCAGCGACAGCCACTGCCGCTCGCGCTCGGACAGCGAGCCGAGCCGGTCGGCGTCCGGCTCGGACCGGACGATGGTGCGGTCCTCCGGCGGCACGAACTCGCTCGTCCAGGCCATCGCGCGCGAGAGCCGTGGCTCGAGGTCGGTCACCGACGAGTGCTTGTGGCCGACGTGCTCGATGACCTGGCTGATCAGCTCGGCGGACCCGGCGGTGACGTCGGCCACCGACGAGAGGGTGCGGAACGGCACGACGACGGGCGGGGCCGGAAGCGCGCCGGCGGTCATGGTCGCGGAGGCGCGCTCCTGGGCGAGCACTGCGGCGTCGCGCTTCGCCGGGTCGGCGGCCTTGCGGCCGAGCGCGTCCCACTCGTCGTACAGCCGGACGATCTCGGGGCCGAAGTCGATGGTGAAGGTCTGCTGCGGACGGCGGCGCACGTAGAGCCAGCGCAGGATCCGCGCCTCCATCACCTTCAGGGCGTCGGCCGCGGTCGGCACGCTGCCCTTCGAGGACGACATCTTCTGCACGCCCGCGAAGCCGACGAAGCCGTAGCCGAACCAGGCCGGGCGCGGCATCCCGAACACGGTCTCCACGAGCTCGTGGCCGACCGTGAACGACGACCCCGGGGTCGCGTGGTCCATGCCGGCGGGTTCGAAGTCGACCTGCTCGAACGCCCAGCGCATCGGCCAGTCGACCTTCCAGACCAGCTTGCCTTCGTTCTGGGTGGCGAGGTTGGTGACGCCGGTGAACGCGCAGGACTGGCAGGTGTAGGACAGGTCGGTCGTCTCGTCGTCGTACGCCGTGATGTGCGTGGTGTCGCGCCCGCACTCGCGGCAGTAGGGCTTGAACGGGAACCGCTCGAGTCCCGCGGTCGCCTCGGTGTCGACGTCCTCGTCGTCGGCGACCGAGTCGGCGAGCTCCTCGGCCTCCTGCTCGGACTCGGGCACCCGCTCCTTCGTCCGGTACTTCGCGAGCACCTGGTCGATGTCGTCGCGGTGGCGGACGGCGTGCAGCACCTGGTCGCGGTAGACACCCGACGTGTAGCGCTCGGTCTGGGAGATCTCGTCCATGTCCACGCCGAGCTCGTGGAGGGCCGCGCGCAGCGGCGCCTTGAAGTGCTCGGCCCAGGACGGGTGGCACTCCCACGGGTCGGGGACCGCCGAGAGCGGCCGGCCGATGTGCTCGGCCCAGGAGGGGTCGACGCCGGCCGGCACCTTGCGGAAGCGGTCGTAGTCGTCCCACACGTGCAGGTGGCGAACGGGTACGCCGCGGCGGCGCAGCTCGTCGGCGACGAAGTGCACGGTGAGGAACTCGCGCAGGTTGCCGAGGTGCACCGGGCCCGACGGGCTCACGCCCGACGAGCAGGTGATCACCCGGTCCTCACCGGCCGCGTGCCGGATGGCGTCGTCGGCCGCACGGGTGACCCAGTCGTGGGGGTCGCCCTGCTGTCCGCCTCGTGCCATGGGTGCTCCTGCTCGGGGGTGGGGATCGGAGCCTGAAACGCTACCGGAGGGCGCGGCGCGCCCGACAAACGCCGACTGCACGCGGACGTGAGACGAGGGCCTGGACATGAGACAGGGCGCCGGATCCGTGCTCGCGGATCCGGCGCCCTGTCCCCTTCGCTGGCCACACGACCTCATCCCCCGAGGTGGGTCGTGCGGCCGGTCGGGTGTGTTTGTCCTGAACAGCACCCGACCAGTCGGTACTGAAATGATTGCACTGACCCATCCGTGCCACGTGGCTCACGGGTGCCGGTGTCACTAAGATGCCAGTCATGCGTGGCCACGCCGCCTCGTCGGTGCTCTCGGCGCTCGGGCTGACCCGGGAGCAGGAGCGGCTCTACCACCGCGTCCTGGCGCTGTCGGGCAGCTCGGTGATCGACACCTCCGAGGCGGTGGGGATCGCCCCGGGAGAGCTCGACGCGCGAGCTCGCGACGCTGGTGGAGCACGGCATCGTGAAGATCCACGAGGACCACATCCACGTGCTCCCGGTCTCCGCCGTGATCGGTCAGTCGATCACCCAGGAGGCGGCTGCCGCGAACCGGTCGCACGACCGGCTGCTCGACCTGGCCGCGGCCGTGCAGTTCCTGACCGCAGCCAGCACCCGCCCGGGGCCGGGAGAGGTCGACTCCGTCCAGCCGCTGGACGGGGAAGTGAGCTCCGGCGGCAACGCCCTCCAGCTGCTCACCACGATCATCGAGGAGACGACGGGCGACCTGCTGTGGCTGCGTCCCGACGCCTGGCGGATGCCGCGGGAGTCGGCGATGGCCAAGGTCGTCGCCGAGGCCGTCGCGTCCGGCCGGAGGTCCCGCGCGATCTATCCCGCCCGCGCGCTGCAGGAGGCGCCGGACGCCCTGCGCGCCCGGGCCCAGGCCGGCGAGCAGGTGCGGGTGATCGCCGACCTGCCGACCCGGCTGTTCGTCATCGGGAGCACCCACGCCGTGCTGCCCGAGCCGCTCGGCATGGCCGACGAGCCGCGCATCCTGGTCCGCCAGCGCGCGCTGGTCGAGTCCCTCATCCTGCTGTTCGAGCTGATGTGGGACCGGGCCGCGCCCGTGCCCGAGCTCGACCTCGGCGAGGCCAGGCCCGACCTGCGCCGGTTCCTCCTGCAGCAGCTGGCCGACGGCGCGAAGGACGAGCAGATCGCGCGCGCCCTCGGCATCAGCCTGCGGACCGTACGCCGCCGCGTGGCCGGCCTGCTGATCGAGCTCGGCGTGGACAGCCGGTTCCAGGCGGGTGTGGAGGCGGTGCGGCGGGGTTGGTTGTAGCCCTGCGTTGGTTCCGGGGTTTCGAGACGGTCGCTGCGCGACCTCCTCAACCGTCGATTTTCGGGAGGACCATGGAGTAGGCGCCGGGCTCGACGTGCCAGGTGCGCTGGCGTTCGGGGCCGTAGATCTCGCCGTCGGCGGCGCAGTAGAACTCCTCGCCGCTGATCGAGACGGTGGAGCCCCGGAGGTAGATCACGTCGTCGCGCTCGGGGTGCCGGCCGACCGCGAGCTGGGCGGCGTACCCGAAGCGGGCCAGCGGTCCGAGGGACCGCGAGATCATCACGTCCACCTTGCCGCTCTCCGGGTCTGCGTGGGGCGTGAGCTCCGCCCCGCCGCCGACCGTCGGGCCGTTGCCGATCGCGACCATCAGCACCGGCTGGTCGACGTCGACGATCACCTTGCCGTCCACCTCGATCCGGAGCCGGATGTACGGCGGCTTGAAGGCGGACAGTGCGGCGCCGATCGGGTACCCGAGCTTGCCGAGGTTGAGCTTCTTGTACCCGACCTTGCCGAGCCGCGCCTTCCAGCGGGAACCGCGCCGGCTGGCCTGCGCGCTCGCGCCGACGTGCACGTGGTTGACGACGACCCCGCCCAACTCGTCGACGATGATGTCCACCGGACGAGGCTTGCCCTCCACCAGCAACCGCGCCGCCTCCTCGGTGTCGAGGGGGATGTCCATCGCCCTCGCGAAGTCGTTGCCCGTGCCGAGCGGGATCAGCCCGATCACGGCGTCCTTGAGGTCGTGGCGGCGGTAGAGGGCGGCGACCACCGCGTGCAGGCTGCCGTCCCCGCCGGCGACGACGATGGTGCGCGAACCCGCGCGGTGCAGGACGCCGTCGAGCTCGCCGGGGTCCGCGGTCGCCGTGACCTCGACCGAGGCGTGGTCGAAGAGCGACGCGAGCGCCCGGTCGAGGGCCTCCTCGTCGGCCGTGCCGGCGTCGCGATTGGTGATCACCAGCAGCGAGTCCACGCCGTGGACCCTAGCCGAGCATCCCAGCGCCGAAGCCCGGCTTTGGTAGCGTGGCGTCGCAAGAGCCCCGGTGAGCTGTTGCCGGGGCTGTTTCTATTTCCGGCGCTCGGGGTCTCGACAGGCTCGACCGACGAGTAAGGCTCGACCGACGGGAAGGGGAGGGCATGCCCGCGATCGTGATCCTCGGCGCCCAGTGGGGTGACGAGGGCAAGGGCAAGGCGACGGACCTGCTCGCCACCACCGACACCATCGACTTCGTGGTCCGCACCAGCGGCGGACACAACGCCGGCCACACCATCGTCGTCAACGGCGAGAAGTTCGCGACCCACCTGCTGCCGAGCGGCATCCTCACCCCGGGTGCGACCTCGGTGATCGCCAACGGCGTCGTCGTCTCTCCCGAGGCGCTGTTCCGCGAGCTCGACTCCCTGATCGAGCGTGGCGTCGAGCTGGCCGACCTGGTGGTCAGCGCCAACGCGCACGTGATCGCGCCGTACCACTCGACGGTCGACAAGGTGACCGAGCGGTTCCTCGGCAAGAACCAGATCGGCACCACCGGCCGTGGCATCGGGCCGGCGTACTCCGACAAGGTCAACCGGCTCGGCATCCGCGTCGCCGACCTGTTCGACGAGGGCATCCTGCGGCAGAAGGTCGAAGGGGCGCTCGACCTCAAGAACCACGTCCTGGCCAAGGTCTACAACCGGCGCGCGATCGAGGCGGACGCGGTCGTCGAGGAGCTGCTGTCGTACGCCGACCGCCTGCGGCCGATGGTCGCCGACACGTCGTTGCTGCTGAACCAGGCGCTGGACGCGGGCAAGACCGTGCTGTTCGAGGGCGCCCAGGCGACGATGCTCGACGTCGACCACGGCACCTATCCGTTCGTGACCAGCAGCAACCCGGTCGCCGGTGGCGTCTGCGTCGGCGCCGGTGTCGGGCCGACCCGGATCGACCGGGTGATCGGCGTGATCAAGGCGTACACGACCCGGGTCGGCTCCGGCCCGTTCCCGAGCGAGCTGTTCGACGAGGACGGCGAGGCGCTGCAGCGGATCGGCGGCGAGATCGGCGTCTCGACCGGCCGGACCCGCCGGTGCGGGTGGTACGACGCGGTGATCGCCCGCTACGCGAGCCGGGTCAACGGGCTGACCGAGTTCTTCCTCACCAAGCTCGACGTGCTCGACAGCTGGGAGCGGATCCCGGTGTGCGTGGCCTACGAGATCGACGGCGTGCGGCACGACGAGATGCCGATGACCCAGACCGAGTTCCACCACGCCAAGCCGATCTACGAGTTCTTCGAGGGCTGGCAGACCGACATCTCCGGATGCCGCGAGTTCGACGACCTGCCCAAGAACGCGCAGGTCTACGTGCAGGCGCTCGAGGAGATCTCCGGCTCCCGGATCTGGGGTGTCGGGGTGGGCCCCGGGCGCGAGCAGACCATCGTGGTCCACGAAGCCTGACCCGACGAGCCGACCGAGGAGCCGGCATGGCCGAGGATCTCTCCCGCCTGAGGATCGCCGTGACCGGTGGTGCCCGCGGCATCGGGCGGGCCACGGCCGCCCGGCTGGCCGGCGCCGGCGCGCGGGTGGTGATCGGCGACCGTGACCACGACGTCGCCGCCGGCGTTGCGGCCGAGCTGGGCCACGGAGTCTCGGCCCTGCCCCTCGACGTGGCCGATCCCGAGTCGTGGCAAGCGTTCGTCGACGGTGCGGGGCCGATCGACGTCCTGGTCAACAACGCCGGGATCATGCCGCTGGGGGCGATCCTGGCCGAGCCCGACGCAGTCACCCGGACCACGCTGGACGTGAACCTGATGGGCGTCGTCCACGGCACCAAGGCGGTCGCGCCCGGCATGTCCGAGCGGGGTGGCGGTCAGATCGTCAACGTCGCCTCGGCCGTGGGGCGGGTCGCGATGGCCGGCGGGGCGACGTACACCGCCTCGAAGTTCGCGGTCGTCGGGTTCAGCGAGGCGACCCGGGCCGAGCTCGAGCCACTGGGTGTCGAGGTCTGCCTGGTGATGCCGACGGTGGTCCGCACCGACCTCGCCGCCGGCGTGCCCCAGGCGAGGTTCGTCAAGCAGGTGCTGCCGGAGGACGTCGCGGAGGCGATCGAGGCGACCATCCGGAAGCCGAGGGCGGAGCGCTGGGTGCCGGGCTGGACCCAGCGGATGACGAAGTTCGCGCAGCTGCTGCCGCGTCCGGTGCAGGACGGCATGGCCAAGGTGTTCAAGGCCGACGTGCTGGCGGCGGTCGACCCGGCCGAGCGGGCGGCGTACGAGGCCAAGGTGCGGTCGCTCGGCCGCTAGGTTGAGGCACATGCTCGACCCCGAGGTGGCCATCGACCGGATCAACGGCGCCTACGGGCGGCATGAACGCAGCCGCGCCCTGCATGCGAAGGGGCGGTTCTACGAGGGGACGTTCACGGCGTCCGCGGAGGTGGCCGGCCTCTCCCGCGCGGCCCACCTGCAGGGCGACCCGGTCCCGGTGACGGTGCGCTGGTCGAACGCCGGCGGCCACCCGCGCGTCTCCGACAAGGCGCCCGACGTGCGCGGCATGGCGGTGAAGTTCCGTACGCCGTCGGGGGACACCGACCTGCTCGGCCAGACCGCGCCTCGGTTCCCGGTGCGCACCCCGGAGGCGTTCGTCGAGCTCACCGAGGCCGGGCGCAAGCCGTACCTCCTGCCGCTGTTCATGGCCAAGCACCCGTCGTCGGTGCCGGCCCTGCTGGCCAACCTCCGGGCGCGGACGCTCGTGCCTCCGCACTCCTACGCCGAGGCGACGTACTTCCCGATCCATGCCTACGGGTGGCTCTCGACCGACGGGGCACGCACCTGGGTTCGCTATGTCCTGCGCCCGCTGGCCACGCCGGCCGACCGGCTCGGTGAGTCGTTCGACGGCCGCGACCGGCTGTTCGACGAGATGGAGGCTCGTCTGGCGCGCGGACCTGTCCGCTTCGACCTGCACGTGACGGTCGCGGCCGAGGGCGACGACCCGCACGACCCGATGTCGGTGTGGACGGGCGCCCGCGAGCTCAGCGCCGGCACCGTCGAGGTGACCGCGCCGATCGCCGATCCCGAGGCGGACGGGGGCCTCGTGGTCTTCGACCCGGTGCGCGTGGTCGACGGGATCGAGCTGTCCGAGGACCCGATCCTCCGCTACCGCGAGCGGGCGTACTCGGTGTCCATCTCGCGGCGCTCGTAGCATGTGGGCCCGTGAGGACCCCCCAGAGACACCCCTGAAGACACTCGTCATCGGCACGGGCGGCCGTGAGCACGCCCTGGCCCGCGCCCTCTCGCTCGATCCGGGTGTCGCCGAGGTGCATGCCGCCCCCGGCAACCCCGGCATGGCGGCCGTCGCCACGCTGCACGACGTCGACCCGATGTCGGGTCCTGGCGTCGCGGACCTGGCCGAGTCGCTCGGGGTGGACCTGGTCGTGGTGGGGCCCGAGGCGCCGCTGGTCGCGGGGGTGGCCGACGCCGTCACGGAGCGTGGGATCGCCTGCTTCGGCCCGTCCGGCGCTGCCGCCCAGCTGGAGGGCTCCAAGGCCTTCGCCAAGGAGGTGATGGCGGCGGCTGGTGTGCCCACCGCGGCTGCCCGGGTGTGCGTCACCGCCGACGAGGCCGCGGCCGCGCTCGACGAGTTCGGGGCGCCGTACGTCGTGAAGGACGACGGCCTCGCGGCCGGCAAGGGGGTCGTGGTCACCTCCGACCGCGCCGCCGCACTCGACCACGCCGCCGGCTGCGAGCGGGTCGTGATCGAGGAGTACCTCGACGGCCCGGAGGTCTCGCTGTTCGCGATCACCGACGGGGTGACGGTCTATCCGTTGCAGCCCGCCCAGGACTTCAAGCGGATCTTCGACGGCGACGAGGGGCCGAACACGGGCGGGATGGGCGCCTACACCCCCCTCCCGTGGGCGCCCGCCGACCTCGTCGACGAGGTGCAGGCGACGGTGCTGCAGCCGACGGTCGACGAGATGGCCCGCCGCGGCACCCCCTTCCGCGGTCTGCTCTATGCCGGGCTGGCCCTGACCTCGCGGGGCATGCGCGTGGTGGAGTTCAACGCGCGGTTCGGCGACCCGGAGACCCAGCCCCTGCTGGCGTTGCTCGACTCGCCGCTCTCGCCGCTGTTGTGGGGGGCGGCTACGGGTGCTCTTGCCGACGTGCCTGCTCCGGAGTGGAAGCCGGCGTCTGCGGTGGCCGTGGTGATGGCGAGCAAGGGCTATCCCGAGTCGTCCTCGAAGGGTGACGTGATCGTCGGGGTCGCCGACGCCGAGGCGATCGAGGGGGTGCACGTGATCCATGCGGGGACGGCCGTGGTCTCGACAGGCTCGACCGACGGGGGCGGCTCGACCGACGAGTCCGAGCTGGTGACGGCTGGGGGGCGGGTGCTGGCGGTGATCGGCACCGGGGCCTCGATCGCCGACGCGCGGGACGCGGCGTACCGGGGGGTGGCGGTGGTCGAGTTCGAGGGTGCCCAGCACCGCACGGACATCGCCGAGACAAGCCCTGAGCACACTACGTAGAAGGGCGCACGTGCACCCTTCTACGTAGTCATCCCCAGATTGCCTCTGGGGCCTGTCGGCGCACGGTGCCGGCGACCTACGCTGCGGCGATGCTGATCAGCGAGAGGCGGCCGACCGGCTCGACGCGGCGAGTCACCCGCCGGCAGGCGTGCGCTCCTCGAGCCGGCCTGCCGGGCGACGCGGCCGAGCGCGTGCTCTACGAGGAGGCGCCGCGCTGCCCTGGCCGGTCCTGACCGACGAGGACGTGGACTGCTGCCCGTGGGGATCTTCGTCGCGCGAGCGACCGGACCTGGGACTTCTCGCCGGTGTCCTCGGTGTGGATCCGGTCCCGCATCGACAGGCACGGACACCTGCCCTTCGTCGCGACCGTGTGCGGCTTCGTCACCCGGGGTGCCGAGATCACCGACGTCCTCCGGGTCCGAGGCAGCGGGTACCACCTCGAGCTCCGCGACCCCGGTGCCTGGTTCGACGACGTGCGCGAGCACCGGCTGCTGACCGGACGAGGTCGACCCTGGGCGCTGCTGGGTTGGCAGGGGTTCTCGCCCCGGCTCGGCACCGTGGGAAACTGACGACGTGAGTGTCCCCAACGTCCTCGCCACCCGCTACGCCGGCGCCGACCTCGCGGCGATCTGGTCGCCCGAGCACAAGATCGTGCTCGAGCGGCAGCTGTGGATCGCCGTGCTGAAGGCGCAGCGCGATCTCGGCGTCGAGGTACCCGAGGGCGTGGTCGAGGCCTACGAGGACGTCGTCGACAAGGTGGACCTGGAGTCGATCGCCGCCCGGGAGCGGGTGACCCGCCACGACGTGAAGGCGCGGATCGAGGAGTTCAGCGCGCTGGCCGGGCACGAGCACATCCACAAGGGGATGACCTCGCGCGACCTGACCGAGAACGTCGAGCAGCTGCAGGTGAGGCAGTCCCTGGCCATGCTGCGCGACCGGACGGTCGCCACCCTCGCCCGGCTCGCTCGGCTCGCCGCCGAGCACGAGTCGACGGTGATGGCCGGTCGGTCCCACAACGTCGCGGCGCAGGCCACGACGCTGGGCAAGCGGTTCGCCACCATCGCCGACGAGATGCTGGTGGCGCTGGACCGGGTCGAGGACCTGCTGGCGCGCTATCCGCTCCGGGGCATCAAGGGTCCGATGGGCACTGCCCAGGACATGCTCGACCTGCTGGACGGCGACGCCGACAAGCTGACCGAGCTCGAGCAGCGGGTGGCCGCGCACCTGGGCTTCGGGCGGGTGCTGACCAGCGTCGGCCAGGTGTACCCGCGATCGCTGGACTTCGACGTGCTGTCCGCGCTGGTCCAGCTCGCGGCCGGCCCGTCCAACCTCGCCACCACCATCCGGCTGATGGCCGGCAACGAGCTGGTCACCGAAGGGTTCCAGGAGGGACAGGTCGGCTCGTCGGCGATGCCGCACAAGATGAACACCCGGTCCTGCGAGCGGGTCAACGGCCTCGCCGTCGTGCTCCGTGGCTACCTCTCCATGGTCGGCGAGCTCGCGGGCGACCAGTGGAACGAGGGTGACGTCTCGTGCTCCGTCGTACGCCGGGTGGCGCTGCCCGATGCGTTCTTCGCCGCTGACGGGCTGTTCCAGACATTCCTCACCGTGCTCGACGAGTTCGGCGCCTACCCGGCCGTGATCCAGCGCGAGCTCGACCGCTACCTGCCGTTCCTGGCCACCACCAAGGTGCTGATGGCCGCGGTCCGCAACGGCGTGGGCCGCGAGGCCGCGCACGAGGCGATCAAGGAGGCAGCCGTCGGCGTCGCCCTCGCGATGCGGCAGGGCCAGGCGGAGAACGACGTGTTCGCGCGGCTGGCGGCCGATCCGCGGCTCGGTCTCACCGAGGAGCAGCTCGGCTCACTCGTCGCTGATCCGATCACCTTCACCGGTGCCGCCGTCGGGCAGACCCAGGCGGTCTGTCGGCGGGTGGCCGAGGTCGTTGCGCGGCACCCACAGGCCGCGGCGTACACCCCGGGCGCGATCCTCTAGCACCCGCGCCAGCAGCTCGCGCTCGACCAGACGGGCGCGGTCGGCTGCGAGGTGGCACAGGGCTGATCGGCTCCGGGCTGATCGGCTCCGGGCAGTGTCGTCCACGTCCCGCATTGTGCGGGACGGCTCAGGATTTCTGTTCGCGCAACGCCCGGACCGCCATCACCTGTGCCGCGGCCAGCACCACGAGCGCGGTGAGCAGGGCGGCCTGCAGTCCGCGCGAGGTCGAGCCCGAGCCCTGCACGATTTCGTAGACCGTCATCAACAGGGCCGCCCCGATCGCCGAGCCGATCCGCTGCCCGGTCTGGATGGCTGCGCCGGCTGCACCGCCCATGTGGGGCGGGACCTCGGCGAGCGCGAGGGTGAAGTTCGGGTTGACCACGCCGCCACCGCCGAGCCCCGCGAGCACGAGGGCGGGGACGAGCACCCACCCGAGCCGGTCGGTGCCGACGAGCGGCACGAGTACGGCGACCAGCAGGACGCCGGTCATCATCACCGACAGCGCGATCACCGTGACCCGACGGCCGATCGCGGACACGATCCGGCCGGCGATCGGGGCGGTGACGGCCGAGCCCATCGCGAACGGCGTCAACAGCAGGCCCGCGTGCAACGGCGAGAAGTCGAGCCCCTCCTGGAGGAACACCGACAGCACCAGGAACACGCCGGTGAAGCCGGTGAAGTAGAGCGCTCCGACGGCCAGCCCGTTGCCGTATCCCGGCAGCTCCCGGAGCAGCGACACGTCGAGCAGCGGCGGCCGGCCGATCCGCCGGATCCGCTGCTCCCAGCGCACGAACCCCCACAGGAACAGGGGCACCCCGACCAGCAGGAGCAGCGGCATGCGGGCGCCGGCCTCGATCCGGACCAGGGGGTACAGCAGGCTCAGCACCGCGCCGCCCAGCAGCAGCGCACCAGGGACGTCGATGCGCGGGTCGCGGCCCTGGTCCTCGGGCGGCAGGTCCGGGACCAGGCGCACGATCGCCACCAGCGCGACCAGCCCGATCGGGACGTTGACCAGGAACAGCCACCGCCAGCCGTTCTCGCTGCCGGCCAGCGCGATGATCGCACCGCCGATGACCGGACCGGCACCCGAGGAGATCGACACGGTCAGCCCGAAGTAGCCGAAGGCCGTGCCGCGCTCGGGGCCGCGGAACAGCTGCTGGATCAGCCCGGAGTTCTGGGGCGTCAGCAGTCCGGCCGAGGCGCCCTGGACCAGCCGGGCGACCACGACCAGCTCGGCAGAAGGCGCCAGCCCGACCGCCGCGCTGGACAGCACGAACCCGATCAGGCCGATCACCATCAGCCGGCGCCGCCCGTACGCATCGCCGAGCCGCCCACCGGCGACCAGGGTCAGCCCGAACGCCAGCGCGTAGCCGGACACGACCCACTGGATCGTGCCGGTCGAGGTGTCCAGCCCCGCCCGCATCGACGGCAGGGCGACGTTGACGATCGTGACGTCGAGCAGGGACATGAACCCGACGACCAGGGTCACGCCGAGGATCCGCCAACGCCGCGGGTCGGGATGGTAGGCGTCCGGCGCCTCGTCAGCGTCCGGCTCCACCCTCTCCTCGGTCACCTGCACAGTGTTCCCCGGCCACCAACCCGCATGCGCCGAGGTGTCGCGTCGTGGGCATGATGGGCCCGTGGCCAAGGCCGTCGACGTGACCGTGCAGGGACGGGTCCAGGGTGTCTCGTTCCGCTACTACGCCGAGCGCCAGGCACACCAGCTCGGCATCACGGGATGGGTGCGCAACGAGCCCGACGGCTCGGTGGCCGGACACTTCGAGGGCGACGACGACGCCGTCGACGCGATGGTCGAGTGGTGCCGCCAGGGTCCACCGATGGCGCGCGTGCGCAACGTCGCCGTACGCGACGGACACGCCTCCGGCCACGCGTCGTTCGACGTCCGCTTCTGACGTCGGTCGACCAACGTCGGTCGAGCCTGTCGAGACCACGCCATCGCCCGTTCATGTTTGAGCCCGGAGGCGCTGGGCAGGGCTTGTGACATGGAACACATCTCGGGAAACCCTGTCCGTCCACGCGCCCTCAGCCTGCTGGTGGCGCTCGTCCTCGCGGTCGCCGGCGCACTCGCCATCCCCGGCACCGCCAACGCGGTCAGCCACTCGGCCGCCGCGTCACAGTTCTCGGCGGCCGGCATCAGCTGGACGTCGTCCGGTGGCTGCAGCGACCGCAACAACCCGACCTGCACGTCGTTCGAAGGCATCCGTCAGGCGACCATCGACGGCGCGATCACGCTCAAGAACGCCAGTGGCTGCAGCCTGCTGATCACCGGTGGCACGGAGACCGGCCACGCCGACGGCCAGTACAGCCACTGGAACGGCTACAAGCTCGACTTCTCACGGACGTCGTGCCTGACGTCGTGGGTGCACAACACCTACACGTACATCGGCCTGCGGGGCGACGGTGCCCCCCAGTACCAGGCCGCCTCCGGCAACATCTACGCCGACGAGGGCAACCACTGGGACGTCCTGTACTACACCTGCGGCTGCTGACCTCGCAGGTTTCGACAGGCGCCAGGGCGCCTTCCTCAACCAGCGAGGAGCTCGGTGGTCGAGGAGGGCCGCCTGGCGGCCCGTCTCGAAACCACACCCTTAGGGTGAGCACGTGGCCGCACTGAAAATCCCGGACGCCCCCTCCATCGACGGCGCCACCCACCTGCACTCGGGCAAGGTGCGCGACCTGTACCGGCTCGGGTCCGGCGACCTGCTCATGGTCGCCAGCGACCGGATCTCGGCCTTCGACTTCGTCCTCGACACCACGATCCCCGACAAGGGCGCGGTGCTCACCCAGATGTCGTTGTGGTGGTTCGAGCAGCTCGCCGACCTGGTCCCGAACCACATCGTCTCCGCCGACGTGCCGGACGCCGTCCGTGGCCGGGCGGTGGTCTGCCGCAGCCTCGACATGTTCCCGGTGGAGTGCGTCGCCCGGGGCTACCTCACCGGCTCCGGTCTCCTCGACTACCGCGCCACGGGCGAGGTGTGCGGCATCGCCCTTCCGGACGGTCTCGAGGACGGCTCCCGCCTCCCGGAGCCGATCTTCACCCCGGCCACCAAGGCTGCGCTCGGCGAGCACGACGAGAACGTCGCGTACGACGCGGTGGTGGCCCAGGTGGGTGCACAGGACGCAGCGGTGCTGCGCGACCTGACCCTCGCCGTCTATGCGCGTGCGGAGGAGATCGCCCGCGACCGCGGCATCATCCTGGCCGACACGAAGCTCGAGTTCGGCCGCGCCGACGACGGCACGATCGTGCTCGGCGACGAGGTGCTCACCCCCGACTCGTCGCGGTTCTGGCCCGCCGACGAGTGGCAGCCCGGCCGCACCCAGCCGTCGTACGACAAGCAGATCGTGCGCAACTGGCTGCTGTCGGAGGAGAGCGGCTGGGACCGCTCGTCGGGCGAGGCGCCACCGCCGCTGCCGCAGCACGTCGTCGACCACACCCGCGCGCGGTACGTCGAGGCCTACGAGCGGCTCACCGGCAGCACGTTCGGGTGAGCCGGTGAAGCCGGTGAGCGTCGACTTCGCGGCTCCGGTCGACGCGGTCTACGCCTACCTCGCCGACCCGGCCCTCCGGTCCGAGTGGCAGGGGAGCCTGCGCCGGGTCGTGGACGTCGTCGGCGACGGCGAGGTCGGCACCACCTGGACCGACGTCACCGCGGTCGGAGCCAGGCCCCGGATGCGGATCATCGAGGCCACACCCGGCGTCAGCTGGGCCGAGCGCGGGACCTGGCGCGGGATCGACGCCGACCTGCACCTGACGTTCGAGCCGATCCCGGCCGGCACCCGGGTCACGGCCACCGTCGGCCTGCGTACGTCGGCCGTCCTCGCGCCGCTCGGCGTCGTGCTCCGCCGGCTCGCTCCCGGAGCGGTTCGCGGCGACCTGGAGCGCGCCGCCCGGACGGTAGGTTCGTGACCATGGGGAAGGTGGTCGCGCTCGTCATCGGCGTACTCATGTTCGGGGTCGGGCTGTTGTGGACCCTGCAGGGACTCGGCTACGTCGGGGGCAGCTCGATGACCGGCGACGACCAGTGGGCCGTGATCGGTCCGGCCGTCGCCGGGCTCGGCGTCGCCCTGACCTGGGTGGCGATCACCCGCAAGGGTTCCTGACCCCGATCGGGCGCACTAGGTTGGCGGCATGCTGAACCTGTCGGTCCTGCTCGAGGACTCCGCCCGCCGCTACCCCGCCCGCGAGGCCATCGTCCTGGGCGACACGCGGCTCACCTACGCACAGATCAACGGCGCGGCCAACCAGGTGGCGCACCTGCTGGTCGAGCGCGGCATCAAGCCGGGCGACAAGGTGGCGCTGAGCTGCCCGAACCTGCCGTACTTCCCGATCGTCTACTACGGCATCCTCAAGGCCGGCGCGGTCGTGGTCCCGCTCAACGTGCTGCTCAAGGGCCGCGAGGTCGCCTACCACCTCGCCGACTCCGAGGCGGTCGCGTACTTCTGCTTCCAGGGCACCGACGAGCTGCCGATCGGCCAGGAGGGGTACGCCGGGTTCGAGTCCAGCGACGGCTGCGAGCACTTCTTCCTGATCACCGCCGACCCCGCCGCGGCATCGCCCATCGAGGGTGCGGAGACCATGGGATCCGCGCTGAAGGACCTGCCGCCGGCGTTCGACAGCGTCGTCACCGCGGCCACCGACACCGCGGTGATCCTCTACACGTCGGGCACCACGGGCCAGGCCAAGGGCGCCGAGCTCAGCCACTCCAACCTCGTGATGAACGCGCTCACGTGCAACCGCCTGTTCGCCTCGCAGCCCGCCGGCGACACCCACCTGCTGACCCTGCCGCTGTTCCACTCGTTCGGGTCGACGGTGCAGATGAACGCCGGCTTCTCGATGGCGGCCACCCTGATCCTGCTGCCCCGCTTCGACGCCCAGCAGGCGGTCGCGATCATGCAGACGGAGGACATCTCGTTCTTCGCCGGAGTGCCGACCATGTGGTGGGGCCTGCTCGGTGCGCTGACCGACGACGTCGACGTCGACCGGATCGCCCGCAACCTGCGCATCGGCGTCTCGGGCGGCGCCAGCCTCCCGGTCGAGATCATCAAGCAGGTCAAGGAGCGCTTCCACGTGCAGATCCTCGAGGGCTACGGGCTCTCGGAGACCTCGCCGGTCGCGACGTTCAGCGACCCGGACCGCGACCCACGGCCGGGCTCGATCGGCGTCCCGGTCTGGGGGGTGCAGTGCAAGCTGATCGACGACGAGTGGAACGAGGTCACCGAGGTCGGCGAGGTCGGCGAGATCGCGATCAAGGGCCACGCGATCATGAAGGGCTACCTCAACCGGCCGGAGGCGACCGCCGAGGTGATGAAGGACGGGTGGTTCCGCTCCGGCGACCTCGGCCGCAAGGACGAGGACGGCTACTACTACATCGTCGACCGGTCGAAGGACATGATCATCCGCGGCGGCTACAACGTGTACCCGCGCGAGATCGAGGAGGTCCTGATGACCCACGAGGCGGTCTCGCTCGCCGCCGTCATCGGCGTACCCCACGAGAGCCACGGCGAGGAGATCAAGGCCGTGGTGATCCGCGCCGAAGGCGCCACGGTCACCGAGGACGAGCTCGTCGCGTGGTCGAAGGAGCAGATGGCGGCGTTCAAGTACCCGCGGATCGTGGCCTTCGTCGACAACCTGCCGATGACCGCGACCGGCAAGATCCTCAAGCGCGAGCTGTCCTGACGCCGGTCGAGCCTGTCGAGACCCGTCAGCTCGAGAACGGGTCGGGCAACCCACCCGGCAGCTGCGCCAGGAGCTCGCGAGCCTGGGCGCCGACCTTGTGCTCGACGAGCACCTCGTAGCGGGTCGCGACCACCTGGGTCGTCGAGGAGAAGTCGCGCTGGCCGCGGGTGGCGGCGTACCCGGCGATCGCCCAGATCAGTCCGAACACCGCACCGAACAGGACCGTCGACAGCACCACCGCGACGAGGTTCTCCTCGGAGAAGAGCGCGAAGATCAGGCCGACGAAGAGACCGAGCCACAGCCCGGAGAGTGCGCCTCCGGCCGCGACCCGGCCGTAGCTGAGGCGGCCGGTGATCCGCTCGATCCGCTTGAGGTCGGTGCCGACGATCATGCACTGCTCGACGGGGAACTTGTTGTCGGCGAGGAAGTCGACGGCCTTCTGGGCGGCCGCGTAGTCGTCGTACACCGCCAGCGACTGCGGGAACTCCAGCTTGAGCGGCGAGGTCGGACGGCCCGACGCGCCGGGGGAGGAGAGGCTCATGCCACCAGTGTGCCCGGTCCCGGTGGTTGAGGAGGTTGCGCAGCAACCGTCTCGAAACCACCCGTTTCCGGCCGAGATCAGCCGCCGAGGCCGGCGTCGCGGGCCAGTGCCACCATCTCGGCGCGGTTGCGCGCGTGCAGCTTGGCCAGGATGTCGCTGACCCGGTTGCGGACGGTCTTGTCGCTCAGCACCAGCCGGCGCGCGATCTGCGGGTTGTCGAGTCCCTGGGCGATCAGCTCCAGCACCTCGTGCTCGCGCGGCGAGAGCTGCGGGAACGGGCTGGCCGCCGGGCGCCGGCCGCTGGCGAAGAACGCCAGCACCCGCTCGGCGATCCCGGCCCCGAACACCGCCTCGCCGCGCGCGACGCCGTCGATGGCTCGCTCGATGTCGAGCCCGTCGGCCTCCTTGAGCAGGTAGCCGCGGGCGCCGGCCCGCAGCGCGGCGAAGATCGAGTCGTCGTCGGAGTCCATCGTCAGCACGATCACCGCTGTCTCGGGGTGCTCGACCCGGATCCGGGCGGTCGCCTCGAGGCCACCCACTCCGGGCATCCGCAGGTCCATCAGTACGACGTCGGGCGCATGCTCGGCGACCCCCGCAAGCGCCTCCGCGCCGTCGGCGGCCTGGCCGACGACGTCGACACCGTCGAGGTCCTGGAGCACGGTGACCATCCCGGCGCGGAACACCGGGTGGTCGTCGGCGATCAGGACGCGCGTGGCGCTCATGCGATCTCCAGGGGGAGGGTGGCGACGACGGTGGTCCCGCCGCCGGGCGTGGGCTCGACCGAGAGCCGGCCGCCCACCTCGGACGCCCGCTCCCTCATGCTCACCATGCCCACCCCTGCTCGCGGCCGGGCCGGCATGCCGACGCCGTTGTCACTGACGGAGACCACGATCTCACCGTCCGTCTCCGACGCGGCGAGCACGACGCGACTCGCCGAGCTGTGTCGCAGCGCGTTCCCGAACGCCTCCGCCGCGATCGCGTACGCCGCCACCTCGACCGCGGCGTGCGGCTCGGCGAGGTCGTCGATCCGGGTGGTGCACTCCGGCATCTCGTGCCCCGCGGTCAGCTGACGCAGCGCCCCGGCCAGACCGCGCTGGTCGAGCACCGGTGGACGCAGCCCGTGCACGAGAGCACGGAGCTCCGCCACGCTCGACCGCAGACCGTCGCGCAACCCGAGGGCGCGGTCGGCCAGCTCCGACTGCCCCTCCTTCTGGAGCTTCCGCGCCAGCGACTCGAGCTGCAGCGCGGTGCCGGCCAGCGCCGGCGCCACACCGTCGTGCAGGTCGGCCCGCAGCCGCCGGCGCTCCTCCTCGCGGGCGACCACGATCCGGCCCCGGCTGCGCGCGATGTCGGTGACCAGGGCGGCGGCGTAGGCCAGCGTGCCGGCGCGTGCCGCGACCTCCTCGACCGCCGCCTCCTGCTCGGCCGTCCACCGCTCGCCCGGGGTCCGCAGCCCCACGTGCAGCTCGCCGACGGACTCGCCGAGCGCCGTCACACCCACGACCCGGCTCCCGTGCTGGGGCGTGCCGGACGCGACGCTGATGCCGGCGCCGGTGAACGCGGCGTACGGCAGCCGCAGCGCCTCGCGCAGCCCGTCGACGAGCCGCTGCAGGCCGTCGAGCGGTTGCGAGGCCGCGGCGACCCCGCGACCGACGTGGGCGACGACGGCGTACGGGTTGTGGCGGTGCCCGAACAGCCGCCTGTCCACGATCTCCTGCACCCGGTCGCGCGCGGCGGCGGCGGCCAGGGCCGCGACCGCCACCACCAGCACGCCCCAGCGAGAGCCCGGTGCGAACGCGTCCACGACGTAGACCGCCAGGACGTAGGCCGCGACCACGAAGCCGGTCAGCAGGCCGAAGACCAAGGTCCGGTTGAGGGTCAGCTCGACGTCGAACAGTCCGTGCCGCAGCATGCCGATGCCGATCGCGACCGGCAGGCCGCAGAGACCGATCGCCAGCCCCCACTGGTCGGAGCCGCCGCCGAACTCGACCACGATGCCGGCGACCAGGACGATGCCACCGAGGAACAGCCACTGGAGCTGGGTGCGCTCGACGTCCTGGGCCCGCCGCATTCGCAGGAACAGGGACAGCACCCCGAGTGGGATCCCGACGAGGAACAGCAGGGCCGAGCCGACCAGGGTGCCGTACAGCGGCCAGCGGGCATCGTCGATCCCGAGCGGGTTCGCGACCTGCGGCGCGAGGTCGGCGGTCACGTCGGAGACCATCCGGCACAGGGTGGTGAGCACGGCCACGACGAGTACGGCGACCACGACCCTGCGCCACCGCGACGACAACGGTCGGCCGTCGGGGAACAGCTGTGGGATCACCGGAATCGTGAAGAAGTACGGCGGCGCGAACCCCCAGATCGCCACCCACGCCGCGACCACGCCGAGCCAGCCCTGCCCGTCGGAGTGCGCGGCGTACAACGCGGCCAGCTGGTAGGGCCCCACCAGCGCCGGCACCAGCATCAGCCACCCGATCGGGTTGCGCGGCCGGGCCCGCACCACCGCGGCGCCGATCACCGGCCAGGCGATCCCGAGTGCCACGTCCGAGGGCTCCGCGGCGCCCAGCGTCCGCTCGGCACCGAGGGCCGCGGTCAACGGGATCGTGGCCAGGCAGCACGCCGTCGATATCCCCGCGATCACGGCCGCGAGCAGGAAGCGGCTCCGGTCGGAGGTCTCGGGCATGACGGTCACGGGCGCCATCGTGCCCGACGAAACGTCCCGGATTCAGGGGTTCGGTGTCCCTCCCTCCCGGGACGCCGGGCGCGGCACCGTCCTCTCATCACGTCAACCACCACCGCAACCGCTGCAAGGAGCAACAGTCATGACCCAGATCAAGACCCATGTCGAGAGCGCCACCCCCGACGCACGGACCCGGCGTCCCCGCTGGCCCCTGATCGGCGCCGCCGCCGGCCTCCTCGGCTACGTCGCCACGATCGTCCTCGACGGACGGACCGGCGGAGGCGCGGACGTCACCCTGACCCACGACCTGTTCGTCGACCTGAATCCGATGGTCTACCGGATGAGCATGGTCATCGGGTACGCCGTCGTCGTCCTGCTCCTCGTGTACGCCGCCAACTGGCGCCGCCGCGTCGAGCCGCGTGTCTCCGGATCGACCGCCGCGCACCTCGTACCGCTCGGCTTCGTCGCCTCGGCCGCGGGCCTGACCTACGGGTACGGCTGGAAGGGCGCGCTCGGGAACTACATGCCGGGCGGCATGGAGGACACGCTGTACGACGACCAGGGCCTGTACGTCTACTACCTGCTGAACGACTTCGGTGCCTGGATCGGCTGGCTCGGCGTCGTGATCGCGGCCGGTGCCGTCGCCTACATGGCGTTCCGGGAGCGGACCGTCGCCAAGTGGATCGGCGTCGTCTCGGTGCTGCCGGTGCTGCAGACCACGCTGATGGTCGCGGGCCTCGGTGTCCCGGGCGTCCCGGCGCTGCTGGCCCCCATGTGGCTGCTCGTCACCGGGATCGGCCTGTACTTCTCGAAGAAGACCACCATCACCCGCTGAACCCACACCCAGAGACGACACGGGCCACGGATAGACTCGGCGCGGAATCCCACCGCAGCCAAGGAGTCCCCGTGGCCCGTGTCGTCGTCGACGTCATGCCCAAGCCAGAGATCCTCGACCCGCAGGGCAAGGCCGTGCTCGGAGCCCTGCCCCGCCTGGGCTTCCAGGGCGTGACCGATGTCCGTCAGGGCAAGCGGTTCGAGCTCGAGATCGACGGCGAGATCACCGACGAGCTGCTCGCCGAGGTCGCCCAGATGGCCGAGACCCTGCTCTCCAACCCGGTGATCGAGGACTTCGAGGTCCACGTCGAGGACCACTCCGTCGCCGAGGTCGCGGCCGGCGAGGGTCGCGCATGAAGGTCGGGGTCGTCACCTTCCCCGGTTCCCTCGACGACGTCGACGCCCGGCGCGCCGTACGCGTCGGCGGTCACGAGGCCGTCGCGCTCTGGCACGGTGACCACGACCTCCGGGGCGTGGACGCGGTCGTCCTCCCCGGAGGCTTCTCGTACGGCGACTACCTCCGCTGCGGCGCCATCTCCCGGTTCGCGCCGGTGATGACCGAGGTCATCGAGGCCGCCGGCCGCGGGATGCCCGTGCTCGGCATCTGCAACGGCTTCCAGATCCTGTGCGAGTCCCACCTGTTGCCGGGTGCGCTGATCCGCAACGACCACCGCAAGTTCGTCTGCCGTGACCAGCGGCTGCGGATCGAGAACAACCGGACGCCGTGGACGTCGGCGTACGCCGAGAACGCCGAGGTCACGATCGTCCTCAAGAACGGCGAGGGCGGCTACGTCGCCGACGCCGACACCCTCGACCGGCTCGAGGGGGAGGGCCGGGTCGTGGCGCGCTATCTCGACGACAACCCCAACGGGTCGGTGCGCGACATCGCCGGCATCACCAACGAGCGCGGCAACGTGGTCGGGCTGATGCCGCACCCCGAGCACGCCGTCGAGGACCTCACCGGCGCCGGCACCGACGGCCTGCCGTTCTTCACGTCGCTCGCGGAGGCAGCCCTCACGTGAGTCCGCTCCTGCTGTTCCGCCGGGTGGCGATCGCCGAGGCGGTGACCTGGGCCCTGCTGCTCACCGGCATGTTCCTGAAGTACGTCACCGACACGACCGAGCTCGGCGTCCGGATCTTCGGCATGGCGCACGGCATCGTGTTCATCGCCTACTGCCTGACCACCGTGGTGGTCGCCGTCGACCAGCGTTGGTCGCGCGGCCGCCTGCTGGCCGGGTTGGCGGCCTCGGTGCCACCGTTCGTGACGATCGCGTTCGACAGGTACGCCGAGCGGCGGGGCATGCTTGCCACGTCGTGGCGGCTCGTGGCCGAGGCTCCGTCGGGCCCGGTCGAGCGGGCGGTGGCCTGGCTGCTGCGTCACCCCGTCCGCGGAGCGGCCGCCGGCGTACTCGGCGTCGCCGCCCTCACCGGCGTGGCGCTGTTGGTCGGCCCCCCGACGAGCTGACCGACGACGTCGGTCGAGCTTGTCGAGACCACGTCGTCGATCGGTACCCGGTCAGCGCGTGCCCGCCCACAGTGCGCGCAGGGTGTTGCCAGCCACCACGCCGTTCGCGCTGACCCTGACCCGGCGCTGGTAGTCGCGCAGCGCCCGGTCGGTCGGCCGGTTGAAGACGCCCGTGATCGAGAGCTGGGGTGTGGGGGACACCGCGTTCAGGGCCCGCTGGACCTGGCGCACGTCCGTGCCGGCGGAACCGAACTTGAGCACCCGCTTCGTCCCCGCGACGTGCAGGCTGGTCCACGCCCTCCGGTTCCAGGCGGCCCGGACGGTGAGCTTCTTCTTGGTCTGCCAGGCGTTGGCCGCGGCGATGGTGGCGTCGTTGTAGGCACCGTTGACCCTGCCGGAGTACAGCTTCTGCTCCTTGAGCTGGCACTGCAGCGCCTTGACCAGGTCGGTCTGGGTGCTGCCGGGGCGCAGCGGCGGGTAGTTGGCGAAGTCGAGGCGCGTGCCCCGGCAGTGCTTCGGCTCGGGCGCGGCCACCGAGCCCCTGCCCAGGTTCAAGAAGTTGCGGTCGATGTTGATCGTGACGCCGCCCCAGGTCTCGTTGTGGCCACCCTGGTACTGCTTCATGCGGCCGCCGGGGAGCCATCCGTCGCTGCGGATGTACGACGTGCTGGTGTTCGCCTTGCCGTCCCAGCGGGCGATCCAGATCCGGTCGGGCATCGTGTACGTGCCCGGCCGGTTGACCCGGGCATCGTCGAGGACCTTGATGCCGGACCCGGCGCTGGAGTAGACGCCGGAGACGTAGTCGAGGGCGTGCAGGCGGTTCGTCCAGGCCGTCAGGAACGCCAGGGCGGACTCGCGGCAGTCCCGCTTGGTGTGGTCGAAGGCCTCGAGGTCGTACCACAGGGTGCTGCCGGGGACGATGCCGAGCGCCTTGGCGGCGGTCACGGCGGAGGTCGCCTCCGCGGAACCCTGGCGTCGGGCCGGCCGGTACAGCGCCTTCGCGCCCCGCTTCGGCCTGATCGTCGGGTCGTCGTTGTAGCGCGGGAAGCGCGTGCTGCAGGACGCCTGCGGGCCGAGGGTGATCGGCAGCAGCCGCCACCCCTTCTGGAGCTGGGACGACACCCAGGCCGGGGTGAGGTTGGGCTGGCTGCGGCAGGCCCGCGACTTGCCCGAGATGTAGATCCCGACGGCGAGGAACGGCGAGTTCCGGAGCCAGGTGTTCATCGACTTCTGGGTCGGTGTCAGGCACTGGTCGAAGCCGTACCCCGTGAAGTTGCCCGGCGTCGCCGGGTTCGCGGCCCGGGCCGGGGAGGCGACCAGGACGGACGCGACCAGGGTCACCAGCACGGTGGCTGCGGCGGCGCGGGCGGTGCGTCGAGACATGGTGGAGCTCCAGGGGAAGGCGGCGGAACAGCGTTGGCCGAGTCACCATAACCTCAGCAATCACACCAGTAACAGGAGAACGGGTGAACTACAAACCTGTAGTTCACCCGTTCCCGCTGAGACCCCTACTTCGTCCCCGTCACCACCAGCATCTGGCAGGGGCCCGTGAACCCGTCGGGACCCTCGAACGCCGCCAGCGCCTCGCCGATCTCGGCCCAGGCCTCCTCGCGCCCGGGCTCGGGAAGCCCCGAGAGCATCTGGTGCAGGGCCCCGAACGACTCCTTCTCGAACCGCACGCACTCCGCGGCGGTCGCCATCCGGACCGGTGACTCGACGACGTCGACGGTGACGTCGCGGAAGCCCGCGGTCCGGTAGGCCTCCTCGGCCACCCCGGGTCCGCCCAGGCTGAACGGTCCGGGCTGCCCGGGCAGCGGCGGGGGCAGCTGCGCCCGGCGGCGGATGATCCCGACCGGGACCGAGAAGAACCCGTTGCGGTCCGCCGTCGAGTAGACGACCGACGACAGCCGGCCGCCCGGGCGGAGTGCGTCGTACATGCCGCGCAGCGCCGCCTGCTGGTCGGGGAAGTAGATCAGGCCGACGCGGGAGATCACGGCGTCGTACGCCGCCGGCTCGACCTCGAGTCGCTCCCCGTCGAGCTCACGCGTGGCGACGTTGCCCAGGCCCGCGGTCGCGGCCTGCTCCGCGGCGTACTCGAGGATCGCCGGCGAGATGTCGGTGGCGAGCACGCTCCCGCTCGGCCCCACCCGGCGCGCTGCCGCCAGGGTCTGGCCGCCGGCGCCCGCGGCCACGTCGAGAACGCGCGCGCCGTCGGCGACTCCGGCCCGGTCGAGCATCGTCTCGGTGGCCGCGCCCAGCCACTCCTCGATCGCCGGACCCCAGCGGTGCCAGGCCCCCGCGGCCTCCTCCCACTGGCTCCGGGTGGTGCGCTTGTACGCCGCGGCGTCGAACGTGACGGTCATGACTGCTCCTTCGGTGAGTGCTGCTGACACCCGGTACGCGCCAGAAAGTCGGCGGGTCCGCCAGATCGCATCTGGCACCTGCCGCCGGCGCCGGTTCGGCGCGACAATGACGCGGTGCCGGAGTTCGTCGGGCGCACCGAGCCGTTGGCGAGGCTGGTCGCCGCATACCGCGCCGTTGCCGAGGCACCGGCCCGGACCGGCGTGCCCGCGACCGGGCTGGTCCTGGTCACCGGCGAGAGCGGGATCGGCAAGACCGTCCTGCTGCGGCGGTTCGCCGAGGAGGTCGCGACCGCCGGCGCCATCGTCGCCTGGGGCACCTGTTGGGACGACCGGCGGGCGCCCGCCTGGTGGCCGTGGACCGAGGCGCTGCGCGGCCTGACGGACGCGCGGCCGGAACTCGACGTACCGCCCGGTGTCGGGCCGTTGCTGTCGTCCGGTGGTCCGGCCGAACCGGCGGAGGAGGGCGCGGGCCCCGCGGGACGGGTGCGGCTCCTCGACGCCGTCGCCGGCCTGCTGGCTTCCGCGGCGACCGGGCAGCCGGTGGTCGTGGTGCTCGACGACCTCCAGTGGGGGGACCCCTCGAGCCTGGACCTGATGCGGTTCCTGGCCCGCCGGCCGGGGATGGGCCGGGTGCTGCTGGTCGGCGGCTACCGCCCCGAGGAGGCGGCGCCCGAGGTGGGCGCGGTGCTGGCCGAGCTCGCGCAGTCGGCCGAGCTGGTCCCGTTGGCGAGCCTCGGGGAGGCCGAGGTGACCGCGCTCGTGTCCGCGGTCGCGGGAGCCGACGCGGCGTCGCGATGGGGGACGACGGTGCATCGCCGGAGCGCGGGCCACCCCTTCTTCGCGCGCGAGCTGTGCCGGGCGCTGGCCGCGGGCGAGGACCCGGGCAGCGTCCCGCCGGCCGTGCGGGCCGTCGTCCGGCGAAGCCTGACCGCCCTGTCCGCCGACTGCACCGGTCTGCTCGACGTGGCGGCCGTCGCCGGATCGGCCCTGTCCACCGACGTGCTCGGCGAGGTCGCCGGGCTGACCCCGGCCGGGACGACGGCCGCGCTCGGCGAGGGACGTGATGCGGGCGTCCTGGCCCGGGATGTCGTGGATCTCCGGTTCGCCCACGACCTGTACCGCGAGGCCGTCCTGGCGGACCTCCCGTCCGCCACCCGCACCGACGTCCACCGGCGCCTGGTCGAGGTGCTCTCCGAGCGCCGAGCTGCTGGGGCCGGCGGGTACGCCGGTGACCTGGCCCGGCACGCCGTGGCGGCGCTGCCCTCGGTGCCGGTCGCCGACGCGCTTGCCTGGTCACGGGAGGCTGCGGCCGTCGAGGAGGGGCGTTACGCGTTCGCGGAGGCGGCCCGCTACCTCGGCGACGTCCGGGCGGCGCTCGCCGATCCACCGGTCGAGCTCGCGGTCGACGAGGCCGACCTGTTCCTGAAGGCCGGTGAGGCACGGCGTGCGAACGCGTTGCTGGAGGCCGCGTGGTCGCGTGCCGTCGAGCTCGACGACGGTGAGCTGATGGGTGCCGTCGCGCTCGGCCTCGACCGGTGCGGTGCGCGGTTCGCGATGCCGCGGGAGCGGCTCCTGGGTGTGCTCGAGGCGGCCCGCGAGGCCCTGGGCCCGACGGACCGGCCGGTCTCGGCCCGGGTCACCGCGGCCCTGGCCCGGCAGCTGCAGCACTCGGTGCCGGCCGATCGGCCCCGGGCCCGTCCGCTGGCCGACGAGGCGGTGGCGATGGCGCGCCGCCTGGACGATGCGCCGACCCTGGCCAGCTGTCTGCTCGCCCAGCACGACAGCCTCTGGACGCCCGGCACCGCCGTACGCCGGGTGGAGATCGCCCGCGAGATCACGGTGCTGACCCGAGCCGGCGGCGACCGGGAGGCCCTGGCCCAGGGGCTCCTGCTCACGGCGAGCGCCCAGCTCGAGAGCGGGTCGCCGGCGTTCCGGGCCACGTTCCGCGAGTACGCCGCCGTCACCCGTGACCTGCGCCAGCGGCGCCATGACTACTTCCTCCTGACCCGCGAGGCCGCGCTGGCCCTGCTGGACGGCGACATCGACCGCGGCGACCGACTCAGTGTCGAGGCGGCCGAGCTCGGTGAGGCCGTCGGCGACACGGATGCTGGGAACGTCCGGATGTCCCAGCTGCTGGAGGTGACGCGGGCACGCGGGCTGCCCGACGAGCTCCGGGCGACTGCGGCTCGGGCCGTCGAGTGGTGGGTCGGGGCGCCCGCCCACGCGCACGCCATCGCGGCCGGCTTCCTCGCGCGGGCCGGCGACCGCGAGGGCGCGCGGCGCGAGCTGGACACCGTGCTCTCGCTCGAGGACTGGCGGGCCGACCGGTCCTACCTGTGGTCGGTGTTCGTGGGCGAGCTCGTGACGGCGGCGGTCGCCGTGGACGACGGCGACCTGTGCCGCCGCCTGCTCGACGACCTGCGCCCGCTGCGGACGACCTGCGCGGTCAACGGCGCGCTGGTCTGCTTCATGGGCGCGCACGCCCATCACCTCGGGCAGCTGCACGCCGCGCTCGGGGAGCGGAAGGAGGCCGAGGTGCTGCTTCGCGAGGCGCTGGCGACGCACGAACGCCTGGGCGCGCGCGGCTGGGCCGCCGAGACGTCAGCGGCCCTGGCCCGGGTGCTCCGGGGCGGGGTCGCGCTGCGGCGCCGTGGGCGAGGTCTGGGAGGTCGGGTACGCCGGCCGGTCCGCGTCCGTGCGCGACTCCAAGGGCGTCCGCGACCTCGCCGTGCTCGTCTCGCGTCCGGGCGTCGACGTACCCGCGCTGGAGCTGGCCGGGGGTGCGCCGTCCGCCGGGCGGTCCGAGGACGTGCTCGACCGGGCCGCCCTGGCGGCGTACCGGCGCCGGCTCGGGGAGCTGGAGGTCGAGCGTGCCGATGCCGCGTCCGCCGGCGACGCCGGCCGAGCCGAGCGGGCATCGGTCGAGCGCGAGACGGTGCTGGCGGAGCTGCGGCGCAGCACCCGCCCCGACGGGTCGTCGCGCGGCATGGTCGGCAGCGACGCCGAGCGGGCGCGCAAGGCCGTGAGCGCCCGGATCCGCGACGCGATCACGCGGATCGGGCAGGTCCACCCGGAGCTCGGGAGTCATCTCGACCGCAGTGTCACCACCGGGACCGCGTGCCGCTACGACCCTGCCGGCGACTAGATTGGCGCCGTGCCGCAGTCGACCCGCAGCTCCTTGGACACCGTCGCCGTCGCAGCGGAGGACCCCTACCACGAGCAGCCCTGGGCCGAGCTCGGGCTGAAGCCCGACGAGTACCAGCGGATCCGCGAGATCCTGGGCCGCCGCCCGACCAGCTCGGAGCTGGCGATGTACTCGGTGATGTGGAGCGAGCACTGCTCCTACAAGTCCTCCAAGGTGCACCTCAAGCAGTTCTCCGAGATCCCCCAGGAGACGCCGGTCGGGAAGATGCTGGCCGGCATCGGCGAGAACGCCGGCGTCATCGACATCGGCCAGGGGTATGCGGTCACGTTCAAGGTCGAGTCGCACAACCACCCGTCGTACGTCGAGCCCTACCAGGGCGCCGCGACGGGGTCGGCGGGATCGTCCGCGACATCCTCGCCATGGGAGCCCGGCCGGTGGCGGTGATGGACCCGCTGCGGTTCGGCCCGCTCGACGCCGACGACACCCATCGGGTGCTGCCCGGGATCGTGGCCGGCATCGGCGGCTACGGCAACTGCCTGGGCCTGCCGAACATCGGCGGCGAGGCCGTCTTCGACCCGACGTACGTCGGCAACCCGCTCGTCAACGCGCTGTGCGTGGGGGTGCTCAAGCACGAGGACCTCCACCTCGCGAAGGCGTCCGGCGTCGGCAACCAGGTGATCCTGTACGGCGCCAAGACCGGCGGCGACGGCATCGGCGGGGTGTCCGTGCTCGCGTCGGAGACGTTCGACGAGGGTGGCCCGGCGAAGCGGCCCAGCGTGCAGGTGGGCGACCCGTTCATGGAGAAGCTCCTCATCGAGTGCACCCTCGAGATCTTCGCCGCCGGCCTGGTCGCGGGCATCCAGGACCTGGGTGGCGCCGGGCTCTCGTGCGCGACCTCCGAGCTGGCGTCGGCCGGCGACGGCGGGATGCACGTCGATCTCGACAGCGTCCCGCTGCGCGACTCGACGCTGGCGCCCGAGGAGATCCTGATGAGCGAGTCGCAGGAGCGGATGATGGCGGTCGTCGAACCCGGCGACGTCGAGGCGTTCCTGGCGATCTGCGTGAAGTGGGACGTCGACGCGACGGTCGTCGGCGAGGTCACCGACACCGGCCGCCTGCAGATCGACTGGCACGGCGAACGGGTCGTCGACGTACCCCCGCGGTCGGTGGCGCACGACGGGCCGACGTACCAGCGCCCCTTCGCCCGCCCCGACTGGCAGGACGACCTCCAGGCCGACGGCGCCGAGAAGCTGCCGCGCCCGGCGACGGGCGAGGACCTGCGCTCGACGCTGCTGCGACTCGTCGCCTCGCCCAACCTCTGCGACAAGTCGTGGATCACCGACCAGTACGACCGCTACGTGCGCGGCAACACGGTGCTCGCGCAGCCGAGCGACAGCGGGATGATCCGCGTCGACGAGGAGACCAACCTCGGCGTCGCGGTCTCGACCGACTGCAACGGACGGTTCGCCAAGCTCGACCCGTACGCCGGCGCGCAGCTCGCCCTGGTCGAGTCCTACCGCAACGTGGCGACGGGAGGCGCCCGGCCGCTGGCGATCTCGGACTGCCTCAACTTCGGCTCGCCCGAGGACCCGGCCGTGATGTGGCAGTTCGCCGAGGCCTGCCGGGGGCTGAAGGACGCCTGCGCCGAGCTCGGCATCCCCGTCACCGGCGGCAACGTGTCGCTCTACAACCAGACCGGCGAGACCGCGATCCTGCCGACGCCGGTGGTGGCGGTGCTCGGGGTGATCGACGACGTGACGCGGCGGACGCCGTCGGGCTTCGTCGCCGACGACGAGACGATCGTGCTGCTCGGCGAGACCCGCGAGGAGCTGTCCGGCTCGGAGTGGGCGCACGTCGTGCACGGCCACCTCGGTGGCCTGCCGCCCGCGGTCGACCTCGCCGCGGAGAGGGCGTTGGCGATGCTGCTCGGCGACGTGGTCGGACTGGCGACGAGCGCACACGACCTCTCCGACGGCGGGCTGGCCCAGGCGCTGGCCGAGGCCGCCCTGCGCGACGGGGTCGGCGCGACGGTGACCCTCGACGGCGACCCGTTCGTCGGGCTGTTCGCCGAGTCGGCCGCCCGGGCGCTGGTGACCGTGCCCGAGGCGGACGCCGACCGACTGGTCGCGCTGGCCGACCGGCACGGCGTACCGGCCACCGTGATCGGCCGCACCGGCGGCGATGCGCTCGAGATCGAGGGGGAGTTCACTGTGCCGCTCGACGAGCTGCGGGCGGCCTGGACGGCCACCCTGCCCGCCGTCTTCGCGTGAGCGGGTGCGCCGCCGGAGCCTGCTCGCCCTGGGCGGGCTGGTCGCGCTCGCAGCCTGCGGTGAGGACGAGGACGACCCGCCCGTGACCTCGCGCGCGAGCGGTCCGACGAAGATCGCGTACGGCGAGGGGCCGGACCAGTACGCCGAGCTGACCGAGCCCGCCGGCGAGCCACGCGGGCTGGCGGTGCTCGTGCACGGCGGCTTCTGGAAGCCGGAGTACGGCATCGAGTACGCCCAGCCGCTCGTGCCGAGCCTGGTCGAGCAGGGCTGGGCGACCTGGACGATCGAGTACCGGCGGGGCACTGGTGCCGCCGACACCCTGGCCGACGTCGCAGCCGCGCTGGCGGCCCGGCCGCTGGATCCGCCGACGGTGGTCGGGATCGGTCACTCGGCGGGCGGCCACCTCGTCACCTGGGCCGCGGCGCGCGGCGGCCTGACCCACGTGGTCGCGCAGGCCGGCGTGCTCGACCTCGCGTCGGCGTACGAGCTCGGACTCGGTGGTGGCGCGGTCGAGGCGTTCCTCGGACATCCGCCGGGGCCGCAGGACGCCGACGTCGACCCGATCCGGCAGGTCCCGCTCGACGTACCCGTCTGGTGCGTCCACGGCCGCGACGACGACATCGTGCCGATCAGCCAGTCCCGCGACTACGTCGCGGCGGCGACCGCCGCCGGGGCCCGCGCCGAGCTGGTCGAGGTCGATGGCGACCACTTCGCCGTCATCGACCCCTCGTCGGACGCCTGGGCTCGCCAGCTCGCGCTCCTCGACGACCTGGCCTGACGGGATAGTCCACGACGTTTTGGTCGTCAGGCGGCCACGTTCACGGCGAATTCGTCGTGGACTATCGGCGTGGTCGACCAGTCGGCGGGCCGCGGGATGGCGCGGACGCTGCGGCTCAGCGTCGGGATGAGCGCGACCAGGGCGCAGAGGGCGACGAGTACGGCGACGGCGCGCGCTCCGCCGAGCGTCGAGAGCAGCACGCCGGCCAGGACCGGCGCCAGCGGCATGATCGACATCGACGCGAACTGCATGGTGGCCTGGGCCCGGGCGATCAGCTCACGGGGCGTGACGGCGACGCGGTAGGCCCCGATACCGGCGTTGCCGGCGGGGTTGAGGAACACGCCGACCGCGAGGGCGAGCGCCACCACGGCGGGGTGGTTCCAGAACACGAGCGGGATCATGAGCGGCACGAAGCTCCAGGCCACGACCACGGTCAGCCGGCCGGTGGCGAACCGGTCGATCAGCCAGGGCGCGACGAGTGCGCCGAGGATGCCGCAGGCTCCGGCGGCGGTCTCGACCAGGCCCAGCGCCAGCGGGTCGACCCCGGACTCGATCAGTCGCAGGACGGCGACGAAGAACACCGCGTTGACCATGAGGTTGGCCAGCGGCGCCCAGCACAGCAGCACCCGGAAGAACGGCCGGGACACGAGGAAGCGGACCCCGTCGGCGAGATCGTGGAGCGGTCGGCTGCGTCCTGGCTTCCGCTGGGGCGCGGACAGGTCGGCGCGGATCCGGCCGAGCAGCAGCCAGCTGACCGCGTAGGTCACGGCATCGACCGCGAACGGCAGCCACTGGGTCACGGCGTACAGGGCGCCGCCGAGCGGGCCGCCGACCAGGCCGGCCACGTGCTGGCGGGCCTGCTGCTGGGACAGGGCGGTGGGTAGTTCCTCGTCGTCGACGACGGTGCGTACGGCCGCGATCTCGGCGGGGGCGAAGGCCCCGGCGCAGGCGCCGGTGAGCAGGGCCACCGTGAGGAGGTGCGGAGCGGTCAGGACGCCCGCCAGGCCGGCCACGACGAGCGACGCGTAGAGGACGAGCCCCGCCGCGCTCGCGGCCCGCATCATCCGGCGCCGGTCGAGGCGATCGGCGAGCACCCCCGCCGGCAGCAGCGCGCCGACCAGGCCGAGCAGGTGGAGTGCCTCGGCCAGCGCTGCCACGAGGGCGGAGCCGGTCAGTGCGTAGCCCAGGAGCGGGAAGACGAACATGCTCACCCGGCTGCCGAGCTCGCTGAGCGTCTGGCCGACCCAGAGGACGGTGAAGTCGTGGTTGCGGGCGAGGGCGCGGTAGCCGGGCATGTTCCGCAACATACATTGCGCAAGTATTAGTGCGCAATGTTACGTGCGCAACTTTGCTAGGCTGCGCGCTGTGACTCAGTCCGAGCCGGTCCACGACCCGCGGGTGCTGCGGGCGATCGCCCACCCGGTCCGCAACCGGATCCTCGGCGAGATCGGCGCCGCGGGTTCGATGCGGGCGGCCGACGTCGCCCGCGAGCTCGGCATCCCGGCCAACCAGGCGAGCTTCCACCTCCGCCAGCTGGCCAAGTACGGCCTGGTGGAGGAGGCCCCCGACCAGGCGCGGGATCGGCGCGACCGGGTCTGGCGGGCGACGTCCGAGAAGGGACTCTTCATCAACCTGTCGGAGCTCGAGCAGGCGCCGGGTGGCAAGGCGGCGGTCGGCGTCTACCGCTCCAACGCCGCGGCCTGGAGTCATCTGCTCGTCGACCGCGCGTTCGCCGCCGAGAAGGACGAGGACACGAACCGGTCGGTCAGCGAGAGCGCCGTGAAGCTGACCAAGCTCGAGGCGGCCCAGCTGCGTGAGGAGCTCGACCAGGTCGTCGAGCGGTGGATCGACCGGACCAAGGGCCGCGACGACCCGGCCCGGCGTACCTACGTCTTGATGCAGGTCCTCCAGCCCTACCCGGAGGACAGCTGACCCGCCAGAAGTTCTGGCGGGTCAGCGTGCTCAGCTGGTCAGGACGAGCGCTGCATGGCGCGTACGCCGACGCTGACGCCCAGGGCGGCGACGATCGCGGCCGCCGCGAACCCGGCGAGCACGGTGCCGGCTGGCCAGGTGCCGGCGAACAGTGCGCGCTCGGCCTCGACGATGTAGGTGAGCGGGTTGAGGTCGGACGCGAACTGCAGCCAGCCGGGGGCGCCCTCGAGCGGGAGCAACATCCCGGCCAGCAGCAGGAACGGGAAGATCAGCGTCTGCTGGACCGTCCAGAACAGCCACTCCTGCCCGGCCGAGACCAGGGCGAGGGCGAAGGACAGTGAGCCGATCCCGACCGAGAACAGGGCGAGGATCGCGACGCCGACGAGTACGCCGTCGAGGTGCAGGTCGAAGCTGAACGGGGTCACGACGGCCAGGATGATCGCCGTCTGCATGAGCATCGGCACGACCTCCTTGAGCGCACGTCCGACGAGCAGCGACGACCGGCTGAGGGGCGAGACCAGCAGCCGTTCGTGGGAGCCGGTGAGCATCTCGTCGGTCAGTGCGGCGCCGGTGAACGACGCGCCCATGAGGCAGGTCATCGCGACGATGCCCGGCACGAACCACTGCAGCGCCGAGCCGTGCGGCACCTCGGGCAGGAGAGGCGCGAAGAGGCCGAGGAACACCAGCGGCTGCACCATGGCGAACAGCACCGAGGCCGGCTCTCGCCACACCGGCTTCAGCTCGCGGGACATCACGTTGACGGTGTCGGTGACGATCGTGCTCATGCTGCGACCTCCTCGGTCTCGCTGTCGTTCTCTTCGGTGCTGTCGGCAGGGGCGGTCTCGCCGGCGGTCTCCCGCAGGCTGCGGCCGGTGAGGTTGAGGAAGACGTCGTCCAGGGTCGGACGAGCCACCTCGATCCGGCGGACGGGCGTGCCCGCCGACGCCAGGTCGGTGACGAGCTCGGGAGCCAGCTCCGACGCGCCGGTTGCGCGCACGGTCACCACGTCTCCGTCGCGATCGACGTACGCCGTGTGGTCGAAGCGGGCGGCCGCGCGCTCGGCGGCGACCACGGCGTGGTCGGCCCGGTCGAACGCGAGCGTCACGAGGTCACCCAGCCCCGACTTCAGCCGCGCGGCGGTGTCGTCGGCGATGACCAACCCGTGGTCGACCACGATCACCCGCCCGGCGAGCGCGTCCGCCTCCTCGAGGTAGTGGGTGGTGAGGACGATCGTGCTGCCGGTCTCCTCGTGCAGCCGGCGTACCTGCTCCTGGAGGTTGGCGCGGTTCTGCGGGTCGAGTCCGGTCGACGGCTCGTCGAGGAACAGCACCCGCGGCAGGTGCACCAGGCCCATCGCGATGTCGAGCCGACGACGCTGGCCGCCGGAGAGCGTCGAGACCTTGCGGTCGGCGACGGCAACGAGGTCGAGCTCCTCGACCAGCTCCTGTGCGCGCCGCCGCGCGTCCGCGCGGGACAGGCCGTGCGCCCGGCCCTGGCTGACCAGCTCGTCGCGGCCGAGCTGCTGGTGTCCGGCGCCGTTGCCCTGGCCGACGTACCCGATCGCACGCCTGACCTCGCGCTGCCCGGTCACGACGTCGTGCCCGGCGACGCTCGCCGAGCCGGAGGTGGGCGGGATCAGCGTGGTCAGCATCCGCAGGGTGGTCGACTTGCCGGCGCCGTTCGGGCCGAGGAAGGCGACCAGCTCGCCCTGGCGGATCTCGAGATCGAGGCCGCGAACCGCCTCGACCGTCTGCTTGCGTGCGGTGAAGTGGCGGGTCAGCCCGCGGGTCACGATCACCGGTCCGGTCTGCGTGTGAATCGTCATGGCTTCACGCTAGGAACTCTTCAGGCCAGTTTCTGTCCTCAATGGGATTTAGTCTGAACACCATGGCGAACACGAGTGGACGGATGCTGCGGCTGCTGTCCCTGCTCCAGACCCATCGGTACTGGCCCGGCGGCGAGCTGGCCGACCGCCTCGAGGTCAGCGCCCGCACCCTGCGCCGCGACGTCGACCGCCTGCGCGAGCTCGGCTACCAGGTCGACGCCGTGCGCGGGGTGGCCGGCGGCTACCAGCTGCGCGCGGGCGGGTCGCTGCCGCCGCTGCTGCTCGAGGACGAGGAGGCAGTCGCGATCGCCGTCGGCCTGCGTACGTCGGCGGCCGGTGCGGTCCAGGGGATGGAGGAGTCCTCGATCCAGGCGCTCACCAAGGTGCTGTCGCTGATGCCGCCGCGGCTGCGTCGCCGGATGGACGCGCTGCAGTCGCAGACGATCCCCGCGCCGATGCGCGGCCCCACGGTCGACGCGGCGACGCTGACGACGCTGGCGCAGGGCTGCCGCGACGACGAGCCGGTGCGCTTCTCCTACACCGCGCGCGGGGCGGACGAGACCAAGCGGCACGTCGAACCCCACCGGCTGGTGTCGCTCGGTCGCCGGTGGTACCTCGTCGGCTACGACCGCGACCGCCAGGACTGGCGCAGCTTCCGGGTCGACCGGATCCGCGAGCCCGGGCTCACCGGTGGGCGCTACCGCCCGCGCGAGCTGCCCGCCGAGGACGCGCTGGAGTTCGTGCGGGCCGGCATCGCCACCATGCCGATGCGGTACGCCGTGCGGGTGCGGTTCGCCGTACCTCCCGAGGTCGTGACCGCCCTGGTCGGCAACTGGGCCACCATCGAGCCGGTCGACGGCGGCTGCCGGATGACCATGAACACCGAGACCCTCGACTGGCCGCTGATGACCCTGGCCGGGATCGACGCCGACTTCACCATCGAGGAGCCCGCCGAGCTCCGCGACCTCGCCGCCGCTGCCGGCCGCCGCCTCTCCGGCTCGGCAACCTCCCGATAGTCCGAGACGTTTGGGTTGGGTTTCGAGAGCGACAGCAACCCAAACGTCTCGGACTATCCCGTCACTCCAGGCGGACGAGCGGCCGGGGACCCCGCCAGGCGTGCCGTCCGAGCAGCCCCATGATCGCGGGGACCATGAGACACCGGATCACGAAGGCGTCGAGGAACACCGCCACGGCGAGGCCCAGGCCGAACTCCTTGAGCATCCGGTCGGGGGCGAGCAGGAAGGCCCCGAAGACGACGATCATGATCGCGGCTGCAGCGGTGATGACGCCGCCGGTGGTGGCCAGCCCTTCTCGTACGGCGCGGGCCGCGTCGCCGCTGCGCTGCCACTCCTCGTGCATCCGCGAGACCAGGAACACCTCGTAGTCCATCGACAGCCCGAACACGATCGCGAAGATCATCACCGGCACGAATGCCTCGATCGGGCCCGGCTGCGCGCCGAACCAGCCGTGCTGGAACACCAGCGTGATCGCCCCCAGCGAGGCGCCGATCGAGAGCAGGTTCAGCACCGCCGCCTTGAGCGGGATCAGCACCGACCCGAACACGAACATCAGCAGGAGCGACGAGACCCCGACCACCACCGCGATGAACGCCGGGAAGCGGTCGCTCACGGCGACCGAGAAGTCCACCGCGGCCGCCGTCGGTCCACCGACGAGGTGCCCATCCCCGAGGTCGTCGCGCAGGTCGTGCACGAGCTGCGTGGTCGCCTCGTCCTGGGGCGAGCTCTCCGGGAACGCCAGGCTGGTGTGGATCGCGCCGTCGGGTGACGGCTGCGGCGGGGTTGCCTGGGCGACGCCGTCGGTGCCCTGCAGGACGTCGTACGCCGCCTCCGCGTCCGCGGCCGAGCCCTCGGTCACCACGACCAGCGGGCCGTTCGCCCCCGGCCCGAACCCGTCCGCGATCAGGTCGTAGGCCTGGCGGCTGGTCGTGCTCGGGTGGTCGTTGCCCGCGTCGGCGAAGCCGAGCTGCATGTCGAGGGCGGGGACGGCCAGGGCGCCGAGGGCGACGGTGCTGCCGACGATCGCGCAGCCACGGTGCCCGGCGTACCCGGGTGGCCCAGCGGCGCCAGCCGTTCCCGGGATCCCGGCGCGCCTTGGCCGCGTGCTTGCGGACACTCTTCTCGAGCCGGCGGCCGAAGATCGTCAGCAGGCTCGGGAGCAGCGTGAGCGAGGCCAGCATCGTCATCAGCACCGTGAGCGTCACGCCGAGGGCGATGCCCTGCAAGGCGCCGAGGCCGAGCACGTACAGCCCGAGCAGCGCGATGATCACCGTGGCCCCCGCGAACAGCACCGATCGACCGGCCGTGGTCAGGGCCGTCCGCGTCGCGCCCGCGCGGTCCGCGCCGAGGAGCAGCTCGCTGCGGTAGCGCGAGAAGACCAGCAACGCGTAGTCGATCCCGACGCCGAGCCCGACCAGCACCAGGACCGGCCCGGTGTAGTCGGGGATGGTCGCGACGTGCGAGGCCAGCACGACCAGCCCGAGGGTGCTGCCCACGGCGAAGAGTGCCGTGATCAGCGGCATGCGATGCCGCCAGCAACGAGCCGAACATGAAGACGAGGATCACCAGGGCCGCGAGCATGCCGGCCCCCTCGGCACCGCCACCGGCCTCCGACTCCTGCACCTCGCGCACGGGGTCGCCGGTGAGCTCCACCCGCAGCCCGTCAGCGTCGTGCTCGAGCGCGGCGTCGACGATCGCCTTCTGGTCCTCGGTGGGGATCAGGCCGGCGCTGTCGTCGAGGAGGACCGTGCCGATCCCGATCGTGCCGTCCTCCGACACCGTTCCGCCCGCCGGGTCGGGCGGCGTCACGGCCGCGACGTGGTCCATCCCGGCGAGGTCGGACATCAGCGCGTCGACCTGCGCCTGGACGCCGTCCAGCCCGCCGTCGCTCTGGACGACCACCGTGATGCTGTCCCCGCTCTGCTGGGGGGCGTGCTCCTCGTAGGCGTCGATCACGGCCTGCGACTCGGTGCCCGGCAGGTTGAAGGTGTTCTTGTAGTCGTCGCCCAGGGCGGTCGACCCGGCCGTGATGCCGACCAGGGCCACCACCCAGAGGGCGATCGCGAGCCAGTGGTGGGTCTGGGACCAGCCGGCGAGCCGGCCGAGGATCCCGGTCCGGGTCGGGGCCGGTGACGTGTCGGTGGTGGTGCTCATGACGTCCCCGTCTCGTGAGTAGCGGCGCTATATGTAGACAGCCAATGCATAGACTGACAACGTATCAACCAACATGTAGGCTGTCTACATGAAGGCGGACGCCCTGCGCGGACATCTCGACGCGCTGATCCTCGCCGTGGTCGAGAGCGAGCCCCTGCACGGCTACGCGATCATCGAGGCGCTCCAGGTGCGCAGCGGTGGGGAGATCGACCTGCCGACCGGCACCGTCTACCCCGCACTGCGCCGGCTCGAGTCGGCCGGCTACCTCACCAGCGCCTGGTCCGAGGCCGGCGGTCGGCGGCGGCGTACGTACAAGCTGTCGTCGTCCGGACGGAAGGCGCTCGCCCGCCAGCGCGAGGAGTGGAGCACGTTCGCCACCGTGATGAACGGCGTGCTGCGGCCGACGTGACCGTCACGAGATCAGGGGCATCCCCGATGCACCCGACCCGAAAAGTCGCCACCATGGCTCCCATGGGCGTGGCGGGATACGTGGCAGAGCTCGATGCGGCACTGGTCGGGCCTCGCCGGGTACGCCGCGACCTCGTGCGCGAGGCCGGTGACCACCTCGAGGACGCCACCGACGCCTACCGTCGGGCCGGCCGCGACCCCAGCGAGGCCGAGCGAGCTGGCGATCCGCGACTTCGGCACCCTCGACGAGATCGCCCCCGCCTTCCAGACCACGCTCGCGGTCGCGGCGTCCCGGCGTACGGCGTGGCTGCTGCTCGGGATCCTGTCGATCCAGCCGTTCCTCTGGGACGGCGGGCTGGTCACCGAGGCACACCCGCCGCCGGATGGCCTGTTCTACGCGTTGCTCGACACCTTCGTCGAGGTCATCGGGGGGCTGATGATCGTGGCGACCGTGCTGCTGGTCGTGGCCACGGGGATCGGCAACCGGTGGTTCCATGCCGGGCGCGGCCTCGCCCGGATGACCGGCTACATCGCCTTCGGCGCCGCCGTCACGACCAAGGTCGTGGGGGTCATGATGACGGTGCTCAGCGAAGGGGCGTCGCCGCTCGCCGTGGCTGATGCTGGCCGTGTTCATCCTGGTGCCGATGAGTGTCGCCGGCGCCTCCGCTCGCCGGACCCTCGCCGCCTGCTGAACCGTAGGGTGGGCGCATGCCCGCCCGCCTGCGCCCGGCCGACCCGGCCGCCGTCGCGGAGGCACTCGCTCGCGACGAGCGCACGGCGGCCGACCGCAAGCTGCTGACCAAGCACTTCCTGGCGCTCCTCGTCGAGCGTGCGCCCGGGAAGTCGGTCGAGGTCCGGGTCCCGCCGTACGCCGCAGTCCAGGCCGTCGAAGGCGTCCGGCACACCCGTGGCACCCCGCCCGCCGTCGTCGAGACCGACGCCGACACCTGGATCGCCCTCGCCACCGGCGACCTCTCCTGGGCCGACGCCGAGTCCGCCGGCCGGATCCGTGCCAGCGGGGAGCGCGCCGACCTGTCTCCGCTGCTGCCCTTGGGATAGTCCGCCTCCCTGACAGGACGTGTGGGGCCGGTCGCTAGGTTGACCTCCATGAGCGATGAGATCCGCGCGAAGGTGGAGGCGGTGCTGCCGGGCATCCGGAAGGACCTCGAGGACCTGGTGCGGATCGAGTCGGTGAGCGCCGATCCGGCGCGCGCGGGAGAGGTACGGCGCAGCGCGGAGGCGGTCGCGGCCCTGTTCCGCGCCGAGAGCTTCGACTGGGTCGAGATCGTCAGCGTCGACGGGGGAGCGCCGGCGGTGATCGCGCACAAGGCGGGCCCGGCGGGCGCGCCGACGGTCCTGCTCTACGCCCACCACGACGTCCAGCCCGAGAACGACCACGCCGAGTGGGACTCGCCGCCGTTCGAGCCCACCGAGCGGGGCGACCGCCTCTACGGCCGCGGTGCCGCCGACGACAAGGCCGGCATCGTCGCCCACCTCGGCGCGCTCCGGGTGTACGGCGACGACCTGCCCGTCAGCGTCACCATGTTCATCGAGGGCGAGGAGGAGGTCGGCTCCGACACCCTCCCGGCGCTGCTCAAGGAGCACCAGGAGCGCCTCGCCGCCGACGTCATCGTCATCGCCGACTCCGGCAACTGGGACATCGGCGAGCCCGCCCTGACCACCAGCCTGCGCGGGCTGGTGCGGGTCGACGTCGAGGTCCGCACCCTCACCCACGCCGTCCACTCGGGCATGTGGGGCGGGCTGGTGCCCGACGCCCTGATCACCCTGAGCCGACTGATCGCCAGCCTCCACGACGACGCCGGCAACGTCGCCGTCAAGGGCCTCCACAGCGGCCCGGCCGCCGACGTCGAGTACCCCGAGGAGCGACTGCGCGCGGAGTCCGGCGCCAACCCCGGCGTCGAGTGGGTCGGCGAGGGCCCCGTCGTCGAGCGGCTCTGGACCCGCCCCTCGATCAGCATCACCGGCCTCGACGCGCCCAAGGTCGACGGCGCCAGCAACACCCTGGTCCCCACCGCCCGCGCGAAGATCTCGATGCGGATCGCACCCGGCGACACCACGCAGAGCGCCCTGGCCGCGCTGACCCGCCACCTCGAGCAGCACGCACCGTGGGGAGCCGAGGTCACCGTCACCACGGTCGACACCGGCGAGCCCACGCAGATCGACGCCACCGGACCGGCGTACGACGCCGCGCGTGCCGCGTTCACCGAGGCCTGGGACGGCACCGCCCCGGTCGACATGGGCGTCGGAGGGTCGATCCCGTTCATCGCCGAGTTCCTCGAGGCGTTCCCCGACGCCAGCGTCCTGGTCACCGGCGTCGAGGACCCCGACACCCGCGCCCACGGCGCCAACGAGGGGCTCCACCTCGCGGAGTTCGAGCGGGTCGTGCTCGCCGAGGCCCTGCTCCTCGCGAAGCTCGGTGGCTGACCCCGCCCTTTGACATTGACAGTTCTTCTGTCAAGGTGAGGGCAGGGAGGGAGCACGCCCCGGCGACGGGGCCGAGCTCCGGAGGACCACGCAATGCCCGCACCCCAGGTCGCCGTCGGACGGCGTACCTTTCTCGGCTATGTCATCGGCGGCACCACGCTCGTCGCGGCCGCGGACCTGATCGGCGCGACACCCGCCGCCGCGATTCCGACGGTCCCGCAGCCCGCCGAGCTCTACGACCTCAACGACTTCCTCACCGACGCCGCCCGACCAACCGCCAACCTGGTCACGGTCACGATCAACGACGACGGCACCGCCTCGTTCGCCCTGCCGCGCGCCGAGGTCGGCCAGGGCATCACCACGTCGACGGCGATGCTGATCGCCGAGGAGCTCGGCCTACCGCTCGACCGGGTCCACGTCACTCTCGCGGACGCGCGCCCCGAGCTGCTCTGGAACCAGCTCACCGGCGGCTCCAACACCACCATCTCCACCTACACGCCGGTCCGCGTCGCCGCCGCCATCGCGATGGGCGCCCTGCTCGACGCCGCGGCCATCGTCCTCGGTGACACCGTCGAGAGCCTCAAGGCGAAGGGCGGGGTGATCTCAGCACCCGGCGGACGCGAGCGTCACGTACGCCGAGCTCGCGACGCGGGCCGCCAGCGCGACGACGCGGGCGGTCGAGGTCGAGCTCAAGGACAAGGCCGACTTCGAGGTCGTCGGGACCCCGTGCAACCGCGTGGACGCCCTGGCGGCGGTGACCGGACGCAAGACGTTCACCACCGACCTCGACGTCCCGGACGCGCTGCCGACCATGGTCTGCCGGCCGCCCACGCTCAACGGCACGCCGGTGAAGGTCCGCAACCGCGATCGGGTGCTGCGGATGCCCGGAGTGACCGACGTGGTCACCGTCGACACGGGCGTCGCCGTCCGCGCCGAGACCTTCGGCCAGTGCATCGACGCCGTGCGCGCCCTCGACGTCGAGTGGGCGGACGGCCCGGTCGCCGGGCTGTCCGACGACGACATCCTGGAGGGACTGAAGGCCGCCCAGCTCCCGCTGCCGGCGCCGCCCGACAACCCGCTGGCGCGCACGATCACGGCCGACTTCACCTTCTACTTCCGCAGCAACTCACCCCTCGACACGAACTCCGCGATCGCCGACGTGCGCGCCGACGAGGCGACGGTCTGGGCGGGCCTCAAGTCGCCGATCACCGCCCAGGAGACCATCGCGACCGAGCTCGGCCTCACGCCCGACCGGGTCACCGTCCACGTCGTCGACGGCGGCGGGTCGTTCGGTCGCCGGCTCTTCTTCGACGGCGCGCTGGAGGCCGCGAAGGTCTCGCAGGCGATGGGCAAGCCGGTCAAGCTGATGTGGCACCGCGCCGACGACGCGCGTGCCGGCCGCGGACACCCGATGTGCACGTCGCGGATCGCGGCGACGTACGTCGGCTCGGAGGTGCTGGCCTTCCAGCAGATGCACACCAGCGTCGAGACCGACTTCCGGCACGGCCTCGGAGAGCTGATCACCGCCCAGGCCGCCGACCTGCCGGCCGGGCTCGGCAACCTCGGGTTCGCCGAGACCGTGTTCTCGCTGACCCAGGAGGTGCCCTACGACTTCGGGGTGGTGGCGCAGACCCTGGTCGAGGCCGACGAGCGGTTCAACACCGGCAGCATGCGCAACATCTACTCGCCCGACGTCCGCGCCGCAGGCGAGCTGGTGGTCGACATGATGGCCGAGGCGATGGACCGGGACCCCTACGAGTTCCGGAGGAAGCACCTGCGCAACGACCGGGTCGCGGCGGTCCTCGACGCCGTCGCCGATGCCGGCGACTGGGGTCGCCCGATGGCGCCACGCACCGCGCAGGGCATTGCGATCCACAAGGAGTACAAGGGCGCCAGCGCCTGCCTGGTCGAGATCGACTGCCGGCCCGAGACGGTCAACCGGCAGGTGCGCGACGCCGTGACCGGGCCACGCGTGACGAAGGTCGTCTTCGCGATCGATGTCGGACTGGTGGTCAACCCGCGCGGCCTCGAGGCCCAGATGCAGGGCGGGATCAACGACGGGATCGCCCTCGCTCTCACCTCGAGCATGCACCTGCGCGACGGCCACTTCCTCGAGGCCAGCTGGGACAACTACTTCTACACGCGGCAGTGGAACGCCCCACCCGAGGTGGAGGTGATCGTCATGGAGTCCGACAGCGGCCAGCCCGGGGGAGCGGGGGAGGCCGGCGTCGCGGCGACGTTCGCGGCCGTCGCGTGCGCCTACGCCCGGGCGGTCGGCCAGGTGCCGACGTACTTCCCGATCAACCACCGCGACCCGCTCGCGTTCCGGCCGAAGCCGTTCGTCCCGCCCATCCCGCAGTCGCCGACCAACGGCCTCAAGCTGACCTACTGAGGAGCCAGCCATGCCCCGACAGACCTTCCTCCTCAACGGCGAACGCGTGAGCGTCGACGTCGCCGACGACGTCCGCGTCCTGTGGGTGCTCCGCGACCTGCTCGGGGTGACCGGCCCCAAGTACGGCTGCGGCATCAACGTCTGCAAGGCGTGTACGTCGCACGTGAACGGCCGCGCCTTCAACCCCTGCTCGGTGCGGGTCGGTGACCTCGGCGCCGACGACGAGGTGACCACCATCGAGGGGCTGCCCGACACCGTCGGCCGCGACCTGCACCCGATGCAGGAGGCGTGGCTGGACCGCGACGTCGCGCAGTGCGGCTACTGCCAGCCCGGCCAGATCATGGCCGCGGTGGCGCTGGTGAAGAAGGCCCGCCGCGAGGGGCGCACCATCAGCGACGCCGATCTCGACGGGATCCGCAACATCTGCCGGTGCGGCACCTACACCCGGATCCGGGAGGCCATCCGCCAGGGCGAGCGCAGATGTGATCAGGACCTGATCAGGCGGCGGCCGGCAGGCGCACGGTGAACGTGCTGCCGTGGCCGAGCTCGGAGGTGACCTCGATCCGGCCGCCGTGACGCTCGACGATCCGCTGCACGATGGTCAGCCCCAGGCCGGTGCCGGGCTCGGCGACCGCCTCGGGGTTGGTCGAGCGGAAGAACTCGCTGAACAGGTGGTCCTGGTCGGCGCGCGAGATGCCGATGCCCTGGTCGGTGCAGCGCAGCACGACCTCGTCGTCCTCACGGGACAGCGACACCGTGATCGAGCGCCCGTCGGGGGTGTACTTGACCGCGTTGCTGACCAGGTTGGCGCAGACGCGGTCGAGCTCCTCGGGGTCTCCCGTGGCCATGACCGGCTCGCCGGATGTCTCGACCCTGATGTCCAGCGACTTGCGCCGGGCGGCCATCGACGACAGGTCGAGCACCTCCTCGACCACCCGCCCCAGGTCGACGGGGACCGGGATGATCGGGGTGTTCGGGTCGCCGACCTTCGAGAGCAGCAGCAGGTCCTCGATCACTCGCCCGAGCCGCGTGGCGCCGCGGTCCATGGCGTTGAGGGATCCCTTCACCTGGTCGCTCAGCCCGGGCACGCCCTCGAGGATCTCGAGATGGCCGGTGATGGCGGTGAGCGGGTTCTTCAGCTCGTGGGAGACGGTCGCGATCAGCTGGCTCTTGTAGGTGTCGAGCGCCTGCAGCTCCTCGACGAGCTGGTGCTCGCGCTCGAACGTGCGGGCGTTGAGGATCGCGCGGCCCAGGTCGTGGCCGATGTCGGCAGCCGTCGCCGCCTCGACCTCGGTCCAGTCGGGTTGGCCCTTGGCGCGGGTGAGCACGATGTTGCCCAGGCACTCGGGCCCGGCGCCGAGCGGAGCGAAGAGCAGTGACGAGATGCCGATGCTGTCGAGGAAGTCGAGGATCAGCTCGCCCTGCTCGGGAGTGATGGTGTCGCCGAACTCGCGGTCGCGCTCCACGATCTCGACGGTCTGGATCGACCAGGCGCGGCGGGCCGCGCTCTCGGCGATGCCGACCATCTCGTCGGGCAGGGTGATCTGGGTGCCGTCGCTCGAGTGGATCGCGCCGGTGCCGCGACCGTCCTCGTCGAACGTCTGGATCCACATGCCGTGGGCCTGGAAGCCCTCGACCAGTGCCTGCTGGCAGTCGGCGAGCACGGCGTCCAGGCTGAGCTGGGCGGTGGCGGTGCGGACGACCCGCCGGGCCGCCTCGGCCAGGCGGACCTTCTCGGCCAGTGCCTCCCGCTCGAGGGCGGTGATCACGGCGCGGCCGGCCTGCTCGGCGTACGTCTGGAGGACCCGGCGCTGTGCGGCGTCGGGTCGCTTGCCGTTGACCGGCAGGTCGATGGCGAGCGTCCCGCGCAGGGTGCCCTTGGAGTTGCTCAGCGGCGCGATCAGCAGGTCGAGCGGATGCCAGGCGTCGGGATCCTCGCTCGGGACGAAGTCGGGGACCCAGCCCCAGGTCTCGCCGGCCGCCGGGTCGAGGCGCTCGTGGGGCACGAAGCGCCACAGGCCCCACTCGTCGGCCTTCTCGATCTCCTTCATCAGCTCTTCGACGGGGGTACGCCGCCCCTGGAGCTCGATCCGGGCCTCGTCGCTACCAGCGACGGCCATCACCTCGAGCTTGCCGTCCTCGCGGGCGACACTGATGGCGGCGACGCCGAAGCCGGCGAGGTCGGTGACCCCCTCGGCGATCAGCTGGAGGGCGTCGCGAGAAGGCCCGTCGGACCAGATCGGTCGGACCGGCTGCTGCTCGCTCGCTTCCCGAGACATGGCGTCGCTGTCCCCTTCCCCCCTCGGCGAGGCCCATGTTACGTAAGTCGGGAGATTTCTGGTCGACTTCGGCGACACCCGGACGCCGAATCTGCGCATGAGCCGTCCGCCCGTAGACTCGGCCGCGTGCAGCAGCCCGGAAGGACCCGCACGCGTGGCGACGGTCGGCTGACCGCCGCACTCGACCCCCAGGACCAGGGCCCGCAGGACGCCTGCGGAGTCTTCGGCGTGTGGGCGCCGGGCGAGGACGTCGCCAAGCTGACCTACTTCGGCCTCTACGCCCTCCAGCACCGTGGGCAGGAGTCCGCCGGCATCGCCGTGAGCAACGGCCGCCAGATCCTGGTCTACAAGGACATGGGCCTGGTCTCCCAGGTCTTCGACGAGACCACGCTCGACTCGCTCAAGGGTCACCTCGCGATCGGTCACTCCCGCTACTCCACGACCGGCGCCAGCACCTGGGAGAACGCCCAGCCGACGTTCCGGCCCACCGCGGACGGCTCGATCGCCCTCGGTCACAACGGCAACCTGATCAACACCCACGAGCTCTCGAAGCTGGTCACCGACCTCCCCGGCCCGTCCGACGAGCTCGACCTCCACACCCGCAACGTCGAGTCGTCGACCAACGACACCGGCCTGGTCACGGCGCTGCTCGCCCACCACCCCGACACCTCCCTGGAGCAGCGCGCGCTCGAGGTGCTGCCCGACCTGAAGGGCGCGTTCTCGTTCGTCTGGATGGACGAGAACTCCCTGTACGCCGCGCGCGACCCCCAGGGCATCCGGCCGCTCGTGCTGGGTCGCCTGGAGCGGGGCTGGGTGGTCGCCAGCGAGGACGCCGCCCTGGCCACCATCGGCGCCAGCGTGGTCCGCGAGATCGAGCCCGGCGAGCTCATCGTCATCGACGAGAACGGCCTGCGCTCCCACACGTTCGCCGAGGCGCGTCCGAAGGGCTGCGTGTTCGAGTACGTCTACCTCGCCCGCCCCGACGCCAGGATCAGCGGTCGGAGCGTCCACGAGGCCCGCGTCGAGATGGGCCGCGAGCTGGCCCGCCAGTTCCCCGTCGATGCCGACCTGGTGATGCCGGTGCCCGAGTCGGGAACCCCGGCGGCTGCGGGGTACGCCGAGGAGAGCGGCATCCCGTTCGGCCAGGGCTTCGTGAAGAACGCGTACGTCGGCCGCACGTTCATCCAGCCCAGCCAGACGCTGCGGCAGCTCGGCATCCGCCTGAAGCTGAACGCGCTCGAGCACATGATCCGCGGCCGGCGCCTGGTCGTCGTCGACGACTCCATCGTGCGCGGCAACACCCAGCGCGCCCAGGTGCGGATGCTGCGCGAGGCCGGCGCCCTGGAGGTGCACGTCCGCATCTCCAGCCCGCCCGTCAAGTGGCCCTGCTTCTACGGCATCGACTTCGCCACCCGCGCGGAGCTGATCGCCAACGGGCTGGACGTCGACGAGATCGCGGCGAGTGTCGGCGCCGACAGCCTCGGCTTCATCTCGCTCGAGGGGATGGTCGAGGCGACCGGCCAGACGTCCGACGGGCTGTGCCAGGCCTGCTTCACCGGCGAGTACCCCATCGACCTGCCCGACGAGAGCCTGCTGGGCAAGCACCTGCTCGAGACGTCGATCCAGTCGCCGACCCTCGGCAAGGCGCTGCCCGTCCTGAACAACCCGTGACCCCGGCACCTGACGAGAAGAGCCCCGCGTGACCGAACCCGCTGAGAACGCCTACGCCGCGGCCGGCGTGTCGATCGAGGCCGCGGACAAGGCCATCGAGCTGATGAAGGTCTGGGTCGACAAGGCCCGCCGGCCGGAGATGATCGGCGGCCTCGGCGGCTTCGCCGGCCTGTTCGACGCCTCGGTCCTCAAGCGCTACGACCGGCCCCTGCTGGCCACCTCCACCGACGGGGTCGGCACCAAGGTCGCCATCGCCCAGGCGATGGACGTGCACGACACGATCGGGTTCGACCTGGTCGGCATGGTCGTCGACGACCTCGTGGTCTGCGGCGCCGAGCCGCTGTTCATGACCGACTACATCGCCACCGGCCGGGTGGTCCCCGAGCGGATCGCCGCGATCGTCAAGGGCATCGCGGAGGCCTGCGTCGAGGCCGGCTGCGCGCTGGTCGGCGGCGAGACCGCCGAGCACCCCGGCCTGCTCGAGCCGGACGAGTACGACGTCGCGGGTGCGACGACCGGGGTGGTCGAGGCCGACCGGCTGCTCGGCCCCGGACGGGTCCGCCCCGGCGACGTGGTGATCGCGATGGAGGCCAGCGGGCTGCACTCCAACGGCTACTCGCTGGTCCGCCACGTGCTCCTCGAGAAGGCGCGGTGGGCGCTCGACCGCGACGTGCCCGAGCTCGGCGGGTCGCTGGGCGAGGAGCTGCTCACGCCGACCCGGATCTACGCCAAGGCCTGCCTCGACCTCGCCGACCGGACCGACACGCACGCGATGTCACACGTCACCGGGGGCGGCCTCGCCGCCAACCTCGAGCGGGTGCTGCCGGTCGAGGTGTCGGTCACGATCGACCGGTCCACGTGGACCCCGCAGCCGATCTTCGACCTGGTGCGCCAGGTGGGCGGCGTACCCCAGGCCGACCTCGAGGCCACCCTGAACTGCGGCGTCGGCATGGTCGCCCTGACCCCGCCGGACGACGCCGGCACGGCGATCGAGGTCCTCGCCGCCCACGGGATCCGCGCCTGGGTGGCCGGTGAGGTGCACGGGGACGCGGAGGGCGGCGGCCGGGTCGAGCTGACCGGTCAGCACCCCGGTTGGTGAGCACTGTCGGGGCGGATATCGGTCCCGGGAAGCGAACATTTCGGTGTGGGTGTGCGGGAACACCCAACCAACAGGTAGCGTTGCCCCCACGAGAAACTGTTGAGAAGTCCGGGAGCCCCGCCGATGGGTCTGGGCCCCGGCCGAGCGTGCGAGGGGGCTGACCCTATGGGGCGCGGCCGAGCGAAAGCCAAGCAGACGAAGGTCGCCCGCGACCTGAAGTACCGCACTCACGAGACGGACTTCGGGGCGCTGGCCAACGAGCTGCATGGCGAGAAGAAGAGCGACACCGACCAGGCCGACTCGCCGGACGAGTACGACGACTGGTCGGACTACGCAGAACCCCGCCGCGACTGACCCCTGCAGGCAGGCCTGAGCATTTCACTGGTTGACCAGTGAAATGCTCACTTGACGCGGGAAGTTTCCCGAGCCAAGTGCTCAAATCCCTGGTCAACCAGTGATTTGGGCAGTCCCGCCGAGCCAGATCCCCCGCAGGCGACCCACGTCGCGCATCCGCCGCTCGGCCAGCCGGTCGGCGGCGACCGCCGGGGGTACGCCGTCGGAGGCGGCCAGGTCGAAGACCCCGAGGGTGGTCTCGAAGATCCCGCTCGCCCGCTGCTGGGCCCGGTCGAACGAGAAGCCCTCGAGCTCATCGGCCACCTGGATCAGGCCGCCGGAGTTCACGCAGTAGTCGGGCGCGTAGAGGACGCCCTTCTCCTCGAGCATCTTCTCCACGCCGGGGTGGGCGAGCTGGTTGTTCGCCGCACCGCAGACGATCCGCGCGGACAGCGCCTCGACGACGTCGTCGGTGAGCGCCGACCCGAGGGCGCACGGCGCGTAGACGTCGAGCTGCGAGGCGACCATCTCGTCGGCCGAGCCGACGGCCGTCACCTGCGGGTACTCGTCGCGGATCCGGTCGATCGACGGCTGGTGCACGTCGGTGACGACGACCGCGGCGCCGTCCTCGACGAGGTGCCGCACGAGGTGCCGCCCGACCTTGCCGACGCCGGCCACCCCGACCGTGCGTCCCGCGACGGTCGGCGCACCCCAGGCGTGCTGCGCGGCGGCGCGCATCCCCTGGAACACGCCGTACGCCGTCAGCACCGAGCTGTCACCCGCGCCACCGTGGGCGACGGTGCGGCCCGTGACGTAGGCGCACTCACGGGCGATGTGGTCCATGTCATCTGAGAACGTGCCGACGTCGCACGCGGTGTAGTAGCGGCCGTTCAGCGACTGCACGAAGCGGCCGTAGGCGCGCAGCAGCGCCTCGGTCTTGAGTGTCCCGGGGTCCCCGATGATGACGGCCTTGCCGCCGCCGAGGTCCAGCCCGGCGAGCGCGGCCTTGTAGGACATGCCGCGCGAGAGGTTGAGGACGTCCTGCACCGCGTCGGCGGTGGAGGAGTAGGGGTAGAAGCGGGTGCCACCCAGGGCGGGCCCCAGCGCGGTGGAGTGGATCGCGACGATGGCCTTGAGACCGGTGGCGGAGTCGTTCGCGAAGACGACCTGTTCGTGCTCGGCGGCGAGCTCGAACACGTCCGCAGACGTGCCAGACATGGGGTGCCCACTTTCTGTTCGGTTGTGCCACGTGGTGGGTGGCATGGCTCGGCCCGCAGGGGTGGCGCGGGTCGTGCTGGTTCCAGCGTAGGGCGCCGCCGGGGTTACTCAGAAGTCAGCGCGGGCACGCGGCTCACAGGCCGCGTTCGGCCAGCTCGGCCAGCGCGGCCAGGCCGCGGTCGAGCTCCTCGCCGAGCGTGGCCAACAGCTCGTCGGCGCCGTCGGTGGTGCCGGAGTCGCCGAGGCTCTCCAGGGCGAACGCCGCCTCGCCCACGAGCGGCAGGCCGAGGTTGGCGGCGCTGCCCTTGAGCTTGTGGGCGCTGGCCACGAGTGCGGTGGCGTCGGCCGCCTCGACGGCCGTCCTGATCTCCCCCAGCTGTCCTGGCGCGTTCGCGGTGAAGTTGGCCGAGGCCCGCTCGAAGAGGCTGGTCCCGTCTCGGCGCATCGAGTCGAGCATCCGCATGCGCTCCAGGTCGACGATGTTGTCCATGTCCGGCTCCCGAGCTGGTGAGGGTGTGGTGGAGGTGGTCCCGTCGGTCCACGTGTCGAGGGCCCGGAACAGCAGGGTCGGGTCGACGGGCTTGGTCAGGAAGTCGTCCATGCCGGCGGCGAGGCATCGCTCGCGCTCGCCCTCGAGCGCCGACGCCGTCATGGCGATGATCGGTACCCGCACGCCCGCGGGCTCGCGCGCGCGGATCTCGCGGGTCGCGTCGAACCCGTCGAGGCGGGGCATCCGGCAGTCCATCAGAACGGCAGCGTAGGGGTGCGGCCCCGACAGGGCGGCCACCGCCTCCACCCCGTCGGCGACCACGTCGGCGGAGTAGCCGGCGCTCTCCAGCAGACCCGTGGCGACCAGCTGGTTGACCTGGTTGTCCTCGACGACGAGCACCTTGGGTCCGCCGACACGCGGGTACGTCGTCGCCGAGTGGTGGGGCTGCGTCACCTCGTCCGCCGTGACGGCGTCCACCAGGCTGTCGAACAGCTCCGACTGCCGGACCGGCTTGGTGAGCCATGTCGCCACACCGGCCGACCGCGCGGCATGGGCGTCGACCTGCTGGCTCGACGACAGCAGCAGCAGGTGGAGGCTGCTCTCGGCCGCGCCGGCCCGGATCGCGCGGGCCAGGGCCAGGCCGTCGATGTCGGGCAGGAGGAGGTCGAGCACGGCAACCTCGAACGGCTCGCCCTGGTCGGAGGCCGTCCGCAGCGCGGTCATGGCCTCGTCGGCGGACCCCACCGTCACCGGCTTCATGTCCCAGGCGGAGAGCTGCTCGTCGAGGATCAGGCGGTTCGTGGCGTTGTCGTCGACCACGAGCACCCGGCGCCCGCGGAGCAGGTCCGGGTCGGCGTGCTTGACCGGGCGGCTCGGGGCGCTGGTGGCGCGGGCGAACCGGGCGGTGAAGGCGAAGGTGCTGCCCTTGCCGGGCACGCTGTCCACGCCGATGCTTCCGCCGAGGGCCGTCACCAGCTGCCGGGAGATCGCCAGGCCCAGGCCGGTGCCGCCGTGCTGGCGGGTGGTGGACGGATCGGCCTGCATGAACGCGTCGAACAGGCTGGGCCGGTGGGCGGGCTCGATCCCGACGCCCGTGTCGGCGACGTCGACCGCCAGCACCACGCTCGACTCGGTCTCCTCCACGACCCGGGCCCGGATCGACACCTCGCCCGCCTCGGTGAACTTCACGGCGTTCGAGCCGAGGTTGGTGAGCACCTGTCCCAGCCGCCCGGGGTCGCCGTGGAGGAAGTCGGGCACGTCGGGATGGCAGGCGACGACGAGCTCGAGGCCCTTCTCGTGAGCCGGCCCGCTCAGCACGTCGGCGGTCTTGTCGAAGACCGAGCGTACGTCGAAGTCGACCGCCTCGAGCTCGAGCTTCCCGGCCTCGATCTTCGACAGGTCGAGGATGTCGTTGATGATGCCGAGCAGGGTGAGACCCGCGCCCTGAAGCCCTTCCGCGAGCCGGTGCTGGTGCTCGTCGAGGTCCGTGCGCAGCAACAGGTCGTTGAGGCCGATCACACCGTTCATGGGGGTCCGGATCTCGTGGCTCATCGTCGCCAGGAACTCCGACTTCAGGCGCGAGGCCTCCATCGCCTGGTCACGCGCGACCGCCAGCTGGATGGCCGCCGACTCGCGCTGGGCGACCTGGCCGAGCTGGACGCCGATCTGCTCGATCAGCGTGTGGGAGTTCTCGTCGGGCGGGACCTCGTCGGCGAGCAGCATGACCACGCACGTGGTCTCGCCGTCGAGCACGACCGGCATCGCGACGGTGCTGTGCGTCTCCTCGTGTCCCGGGACCGGCCGGTGCTCGAGCTTCTGGGACAGCCGTGCCTGCTCGGCCAGCCCGGCGTCCGCCTCGGGCACCCACGACGCCGACGGGTGGGTCAGGTCGACCTTCTCGCCCAGCCCCTCGGCGTCGGCGCGGAACAGGCAGATGGGCTGCCACGTCGTGAACTCCGGTACGCCGAGCGCGGCGAGCTGGATCGCCTCGTCGAGGCTGTTGGTCTGGTTGGCCGCGCTGGCCATCTGCTGGAGGAGGTACAGCCGTCGGGACGCCTCGGCGGCCAGCTGCTCCGACGCCATCTGCTCGGTGATGTCCTGCGCGGTTCCGCCCATCGTGCGGGGTCGGCCCTCGCGGTCCCGCTCGACCCGGCCGAGCCCGCGGACCCACCGCTGCTCCCCGTTGAGGCGCACGATGCGGGCATCCCAGGCGAACTCGTCCTCCCCGCCGAACGTGGACGCGACGGCCGCCTCGACGATCGGCCGGTCGTCGGGGTGGATGAACTGGAGGAAACCCTCGTACGTCGCCTCGAACTCGTCGGGGTCCACGCCGTAGATGCGGTAGAGCTGGTCGGACCAGCTCACGGTGTCCGACGCGACGTCCCACTCCCAGCTGCCGATCCGGGCGATCGACTGCGCTGCGGCCAGCAGCTTCTCGCGCTGGCGCAACGAGTCGAGCAGCCGCTTCTGCTCGGTCTCCTCGGTCACCCGGTGCAGCCAGCCGATCCGGCGGCCGTCGTCGTCGCGCACCGGCGAGTGACTGACGACCACCTCGACCGAGCTGCCGTCGGGGCGGTACAGGCGGGCTTCCCGGGCGTCATCACCCTCGTCGTCCTGGGGAGCCGCATCGAGCTCCGCGAGGTAGCGGCGGAACCGGTTCCTGCCGAGGTCGTCGAGGCTGTCGAGGAGGGAGAGACCGACCATCTCGTCGGGGTCGCGCCCGAGCAGCTCGGCCATGCGGGCGTTGGCGAACGTGGTGGTGCCCGCGGAGTCGAACATCAACAAGCCGTCGCGGGTGGATTCGACCACGCGACGGTAGATGTCGGGCTCGCCCATGCGCCCTCCTCGTGTCGCCACATCCTCCACCGTAAACGGGCGGACCGCAGGGACGTTCCGTCTGGGGCGGCGCGTCCGGTCAGCGGCGCCGTACGGCGAGGACTGTCACGTCGTCGTGCAGCGAGGTGTCGGCCAGCATCGCCAGCCCGGAGACCAGCTCGGTGAGCGGCTTGGCGCGGAGCTCGACCGCGCGCCGGCGCAGCTGCTCGATGCCGTGGTCGAGGTCGGCGTCGCGGGTCTCGACCACGCCGTCGGTGACGAGCACGATGATCGAGCCCGACTCGGTCATGGCGGTCTCGGTGCTGCGGTCGACGCCGGGGTCGATGCCGAGCGGGATGCCGGTGCCGGCGCCGAGGGTCTCGGTGCGGCCGTCGGGGTGCACGACGATCGCGGGCACGTGGCCGGCGACGCAGAGCTGGAACTCGCCGGTGCGGGGGTCGAGCAGTGCCGCGATCGCGGTGACGAACTGTTCGGGGGCGTCGCGGACCAGCAGCTCGTCGGCGAACGCGAGCAGGTGGCCGGGCGACGGGTCGACAGTGATCAGTCCGCGCAGGCCGGCCCGGACCCGGATCATCGTGGTGGCCGCGAGGACCCCTCGGCCCATCACGTCGCCGACGACCATCGCGAGTGATCCGCCGGGCGTGTTGACGGCGTCGTACCAGTCCCCGCCCACGTGCTCGAGCTCGTCGCCGCCGGGGGCGTAGTGGACGGCCAGCTCGAACGGCTCGCTGAACGGCAGCGGGCTGGCCGCCAGGCTGAGCTGGAGGTGCTCGGCGATGTCGGCGGTGCGGGCCATCAGCTGGGCCCGCTGCGCCGCGGCGCGGCACTGCGCCGCCAGGCCGTCGAGCAGCACCTGGTCGGGCAGCGGCAGGATGTCGTAGTCGCGCAGGGCGAGGTCGCGGCCGCTGCGGACCTCGGTCAGCTGATCGGGGACGGCGAGCGCGGCCTGCTTGCCGAGCAGCAGGCTGAACTCCCGCAGGTGCGAGACCAGGGCCTCCTCGACCTGCCGCATGGTCGCGGCGCCGGAGAAGTCGGCGGTGACGTCGAGGAGCAGCTCGGTACGCCGGGTGGCGAGCGCCTGCGCCGTGTGCGCGGCCTCGAGCGCCCGCTCGATCTCCCGCTCCTCGGTGACGTCGCGCAGGCAGCCGATGGTGCCCGTGGGGTTGCCTTCGGCGTCGGTGGTGACCTGTCCCCAGGACTCGATGGACTTGGTCGTCGTCCCGTCGGGCCAGATCACCCGCGTGCGCAGCACGTAGGAGGACCGGTCGTCCATCGCCTTGTTGACGATCTCGAGCACCTCGGGCACGTCGTCGGGGTGGATCCCGCCGAGCCAGGCCTCGAACGTGCGCGGGAAGGTGCCGGGCGTGTAGCCGAAGATCGCCTCGAGCCGCTCGTCCCACACCACGTCGCCGGTGGCGATGTCCCACTGCCAGGTGCCGAGCTTGGCGGCCTCGTGCGCGAGCCGGAGCCGCTGCACGTTCGCGTCGTTGGCGCGGTCGGCCCCCCGCTGCCCCGTGATGTCCTCGCAGAACACGACGAGCCCGGCCACGTCGCCGTCGGGAGCGAGCAGCGGGGTCGCGATCACCGCACCCACGAAGGAGCTGCCGTCGGCTCGCCGGACGCGCAGGTCGCCCCGCCACATGTCGCCGCCGAGCACCTGGGTCAGCGCGTCGATCTGACCGTCGGGGGTGTGGGTGTCCACGACGAAGTCGGCGAGTCCACGGCCGGTGAGATCGTCCGCGGGACCGCCGTACAGCTTGGTGGCCGCGTCGTTGGCAAACGTCACCCGTCCCTGGCGGTCCGCTGCCAGGACCGCAAGGTTGAGCGCGTGGACGAGCTGGAGCTCGTCGACGTGTCCCTGCATCTTGGGGGGCTCCTCACGCCGGGGGCGAGGCACAGGTCAAGCCTCATTCTGCCGCTCGGCAGGCGTCGTCGCTCCGAAACGGCCGGATGCCTCGGAGACGATCGGATCCTACTGATGTCACCGGTTCCAGGGGAGGAATCAGTCGTCGGAGCGTCCAGATGGTTCAGACCTGTACCGCGCCGGGCCGTCCCGACTCCACGACGAACGACGCGAACGTCGACGCCGGAGCGTCGGCCCGGCTCACGGTCGGCACCATCCGGAGGTCGGTGGTCCAGCGGTTCCGGTCGACCGAGCAGCGAACGTAGCCCCGTCGGTCCCCGTCGAAGAACTTGATGTGCGGGTTGTACTTGATCATCGGCCCGTAGTACGGCCCGTAGACCTCGCCGTCGCCGTTGGTGGTGATCGAGGTCCCGACGAACTCCGTGGCGACCACCGGGGATGCGGGTCGCCGGAAGTCCGCGTGGATGTCGTTGACGAACGTCGAGTGCCAGTCGCCGGTCACGATGACGGGGTTGGACACCCGTCCGCTCGTGTAGACGTCGGTGATCGCCTGCCGCGACGCCGGGAAGCCGTCCCACGCGTCGTGCCAGATGATGTCGCCGCTGGGGCCGTCGTGGTCGAGCCGGGCCATCATCACGCTGCTCGCCAGGATGTTCCAGTGGGCATCCGAGCGGCGCAGGCCGTCGAGCAGCCAGCGCTCCTGACGGGTGCCGAGCATGGTGCCCTTCGTGGGGTCCCAGCCGGCGTCACACTCGGGAGCCTCGCCCCAGCCGCAGGGCGGCGCCGTGCGGTACTGCCGCGTGTCGGGTACGTCGAACTGCGCGAGCCGGCCCCATCCGAGCCGTCGGTAGATCTCGAGCGAGCCGTCGCGGCGCGGCAGCGAGTGCCGGCCCACGGGCTGGTGCTCGTACCAGGCGCGGTACGCCGCGGCGCGCGGCGCGGGGATCTCGGGGTCGTAGGCCCCGGAGTAGTCGTTGGCGACCTCGTGGTCGTCCCAGGTGACGATCCAGGGGAAGCGGGCGTGGGTGAGCTGCAGGTCGGGGTCGGACTTGTAGAGCGCGTACTGCATCCGCCAGCGCGCGAGGTCCTGGGGCGCCTCCTGCATGACCTCCGGCACGGGCTGCTGCCGGGCGGCGCCGTCGGCGGGAACGCCGTACTCGTAGACGTAGTCACCGAGGTGGACGACGAGGTCGAGATCCTCCTGCGCCATGTTCCGGTACGCCGAGTAGAAGCCGTGGGTCCAGTCCTGGCAGGACGCGAAGGCGAAGCTGAGCGCACCGAAGTCGCGCGAGGACGGGGTGGTGCGGGTGCGGCCGACCGGCGACACGTCGTGGCGGTAGCGGAACTGGTAGTAGTACTCGCGGTCGGGGGAGAGCCCGTTGAGCTCGACGTGGACCGAGTGCGCGAGGTCGGGCAGTGCCGAGACCGTGCCCCTCTTGACGACGAAGCGCATCCGCTCGTCGCGGGCGACCTTCCACTCCACCGGCACCGGGCGGGTCGGCATCCCGCCGTCGCGGCGGAACATCCGTGGCACCAGCCGGGTCCAGATCACGAACCCGTTCGGGTGCGGGTCGCCGGAGGCGACCCCGAGGGTGAACGGATAGTCCCCGCCGCGCGGCCGGGGTGCTCCCAGCGCGGACTCGGCGAGGGGGATCTGGCTGGCGGCCGCGAGGCCGGTGACGGCACCGATGCCGGCGAGGAACGAGCGACGGTCGGTGCGTGACGAACGGTGGTCCCGAGAAGGCAGCATGGCTCAGACTCGACCACACGCACGGGAACTGGCAATGGCTGCCAGGGAACCAGTCGACGACGTCCCGGCGACCTGACGAACCTGCCTGCCCGACGCTCGTCGTCAGGAGCGGCGGCGGGAGACGACGTCGCCCGGGCCGACCCCGCCGCGGACGAGCGAGTTGGCCAGCTCGCCGAGCCTGAGGTTGTTGCGCCGGGCGTGGCCGCGCAGGGCGTCGAAGGCAATGTCCATGTCGACCCCGCCGTACTCCGCGAGCATGCCCTTCGCCTGCTCGATGACGATGCGGGAGTCCAGCGCCCGCTGCAGCTGCTCGGCGAGCTGGGAGGAGCGGCTGATCGAGCGCTGCTGGAGGATGCCGATCGTGGCCACGTCGGCCAGGGCCTGGGCGATCCGTTGGTCGTTCTCGGCCATCGGCGGGCGGCCGGTGGTGAAGAGGTTGAGGCTCCCGATCGTGTCGCGGCGCAGCCGCATGGGCAACGCGTGCACCGAATCGAAGCCACTCTCCAGTACGGCCTGCGCGAAGCGCGGCCACCGGTCCGCGACCTCTCGGACGTCGGGCACGCTGATCACCTCGCCGGTGCGGACGCAGTCGAGGCACGGGCCCTCGTCGTTCTGGAGCTGGAACAGCTCCAGGACCCGGGTCGCCTCGGTGGAGGCTGCCAACGGGTGCAGCGTGCCGTGCTGGTCCATGATGAGCAGACCCGCCGCGGTGACCTCCAGCAGGTCGACGCAGCTGCGCACGAGCCGGTCGAGGAGCTCCACCAGGTCGAAGTCGTCGACGAGGGTGTCCGCGAGGGACACGAAGCGCCGCGCCAGGCGCGCGTCTCGTCCGTTCGCCGGATCCCCCATGCCGTTGGCGTTCACCGATCCTCCTTCGTGAAGCGGTGCCGGCCCTCGATCACGTCGCGGGCGAGCAAGGTGACCGGCATGCCCTCGAGGTACGCCGTGGCCCGGAGCCGGACCAGTGCCTCCTCGATGGTGGTGTCGAGCTGGACCATGACCATGCCGGCGGCCCGATGGACGGTCAGCGGGTGGTTCCGGTCGTCCGGGTCGGCGGACGACAGCATGCTCTCGGCCATGGCCTCCACCCCCGAGAGGCCGGCCGCCACCTGGTCGGGGGCGAGCTCTCCGGGGGTCCGTCGGTAGAGGTCGACGACCCCGAGCCCGATCTCGCCCACGCGGATCGGGAAGGCGAACAGCGCTCGGGCGTCCGTCTCGGCGATCTCGGAGATGAAGCCGGGCCAGCGGTCGGCGAGGTGGGCCTTCGCGGCGCTCAGGTCGGGAATGTGGACCGGCTTGCCGCTCGCGGCGGCATCGACGCAGGGTCCCTCACCCAGGGTGAACTGCAGGTCCTCGATGGTGCGGGAGGTCGCATCGGTCGCATGCACGAAGACGGGAGCACCCATGGTCGAGAACACGGAGACGCCTCCTCCGTCGACGCCCGTCCCGCTCACGCAGGCCGAGCACAACTTGCCGATACCCGTCCGGCCACGGTCCATGCCCTGCTCAGCGCCGTTCATCAGAACCGCCTGTCGTCGATCACGCTCAGGACGGCCAGCGCGACAGGGCCGTGACACCACCTCAAACTTTACGCGCGGTTCCGCTTCCCGGCGTCGGCGCATCGGCATACGATGCCAAAAGAGGTGGTTACGTCCCGCCCGGACCCCGCGCGACAGTCCTCGTGTTCTCGAAGACAGTCCAGCAAGAAGGGGCGCTGTGGACGAGCGGTGGTCCTCCGAGGCGATGTGGCCGGGTGCGCCCGAGAGCGTGGCGCTGGCCCGGGCCTTCGTCGCCGACGAGCTGCGCGACAACCGGCTGCCGGGCCTCGTCGACGAGGCGCAGCTGGTGGCCAGCGAGCTCGCCACCAACGCCGTCCGTCACGCCGAGACGCCGTTCGTCGTGAGCATCGAGCGCAACGACGGACACGTCACGATCAGTGTGCGCGACTGGTCGGCCGTCATCCCCGTCGCCGAGCCGCCGCAGCCTCTTGCGACCAACGGGCACGGCCTGCTGCTGGTGAGCGCGCTCAGCGTCACCTGGGGGATCACCGTGAAGGCCGACGGAGGGAAGTCGGTCTGGGCGAGGTTCAGGACACCAGACCTCTGACCACGGTGGCGCTCACGAAGGGGCGTCGTCGAGGCTGGTCCGGGAGACCCCGAGCACGTGCTCCAGCGCCGCGAGGTCGTCGAGCAGCCGCTCGGGCAGCGGGCCGCCGACGTCGATCGTCGCGACCGCCGCCTCGCCTCCGCGGAAGACCCGGTTCTCCATGTGCTCGACGTTGAGACCGCTCGTGCTCAGCAGGTCGAGGACCCGGGCGAGTACGCCGACCCGGTCGAGGTGGCGCACGGTGAGGGTCGCCGACCCCAGCCGGTCGGGATCGAGGTTGACGCAGTTGCGGGCCTCGCCGGCGACGAACGCGTCGACGATCTCGACCACGCCGGCGGCCGTTGCGTTCTGGGCCTGCCGGGTGGACGCCCCGATGTGATGGGTGGCGACCACGCGCGGGTGCTGCGCCAGCGACGAGTGCCAGCTGGCCGTCCCCTTGCCCGGCTCGTCGGCGAACACGTCGAGACCGGCCCGCACCGTGCCCGCGTCCAGGGCCTTGATCAGGGCCGCCTCGTCGACGACGTCACCGCGCGAGGTGTTGAGCAGGATCGCGCCGTCCTTCAGGTGGTGGAGGAACTCTTCGTCCACGAGGTGCTTGGTCTCCGCCGCGGCCGGCACGTGCAGGGAGACGATGTCGCAGGCGCCGAGCAGGTCGGGCAACGAGTCGCGCAGCTCGATCCCCAGCTCCTCGACTCGTTCGGCGGTGTACGACGAACGGCCCGGCTTGGCCAGCGCCTGCAGGTGGATGCCGAACGCCGCAGCCCGCTCGGCGACGCCGAGGCCGATCGACCCGAGGCCGAGGATGCCCATCGTCTTGCCGAGGACGCCGTCGGCCTTGCCGTAGCCCTTCTTGTCCCAGTGGCCACGGCGCAGGTCGGCGACGTTGTCGGGGATCCGTCGGTCGATCGCGAGCAGCAGGCCCATGGTCAGCTCGGCGACCGCGGCGGCGTTGCGGCCCGGCACGTTCGCGACCAGGACACCCCGGCTGGCGGCGGTGTCGGTGTCGATGGTGTTGGTCCCCGCGCCGGCCCGGATCACCAGGGCCAGCCGGTCGGCGGCGTCGAACACCTCACGGCGCACCTTCGTGCTGCGCACGACCAGCGCGTCGTACCCCTTGATCTGCCCGGGCAGGTCGTCGGCGCCCAGCCCGGAGTCCATGACCACGTCGTGACCGCGTGACTCGAGCGCTGCGACCGTGTCGCCGGGCAACGAGTCGGCGATGAGCAGCTTCACCCCGCACCTCCTGGGGACGGGCCGTCGGCGATCACGCGACGGCCATCTGCCCGTCACGCTAGCGCCTGCGGCGTACCGCCCGGAAGCGCCGACCCGAGGAGGTGCGGGAGTGCTCAGCCGTTGTAGGAGGGCTGGGACTGCGCGTTGAAGACGTCCATCTTGACGTTCTTCGCCTTGTCGACGGACTTGTGCCGTACGTCGAGGACGTCGAGGCCCTTCTGGATGTCGTTGGAGTAGACGTGGCCGTTGTACCAGTACGCCGACCACGAGCCGCCGAGCACGAGCTCCTCCGCGGAGAGCGGGCCGCGGTCGAACCAGGCCAGCTCCTTGGGGTTGGTCGAGTTGGTGAAGTCGTAGACCGAGATCCCGCCCTGGTACCACGCCTGGACCATGATGTCCTTGCCCTTGACCGGGATCAGCGAGCCGTTGTGGGCCACGCAGTTCTCGGTGTTGGACTGGATGCGGGGCATCTTGTAGTAGCTGCGGAACTCGAGCTGGCCACCGACGATGTCGTAGATGCCGTCGGCGCCGCGGGTCGCCCCGATGTCGCTGTTGCAGGTCGGGGCGCCGCCGCCGCCGAGCTCGTCGGTGAACACCACCTTGCGGCCGCTGTTGTTGAAGGTCGCGGAGTGCCAGAACGCGAAGTTCGTGGTGTCGCGCACCTGCTCGGTGACGACCGGGTTCTCGCGGTCGGAGATGTCGATCAGCACGCCGTCACCCATGCACGCACCGGCTGCGACGTCGCGCGAGGGGTACGCCGTGATGTCGTGGCAGCCGCTCGTGGTCGACGAGCCGTTGCCGCCCGGGTTGCCGCCGTCGGGGAACAGCACCGGGGTGGACGCCAGGAACGCACCCTCCGGCGCGCTGCGCGGGATCTTCACGATGCTGATCGCGTCGTGCGGCGGCTGGCAGTCGGGGAAGGTCGCGTTGGGGGAGTACGACGAGACGTAGACGTAGAGGTTCCGCCCGCTCTGGTCGGGGGCGAGGGTGTGGGTGTGCGAGCCGCAGGGCGTCTCGACCGCCGCGATGTACTGCGGGCTGGCGGGGTCGGAGATGTCGAAGACCCGCACGCCCTCCCACGACTCCTTCTCGGTCGCCGACTGGGTGGTGCTCTGGCAGGAGTCGTCGCTGCGGCTGGAGTCGACGCTGAGGACGAGCAGGTCCTTCCAGACCGACACGTCGTTCTGCGAGCCGGGGCAGACGACCTGGGCGACGACCTCGGGCTGGTTGGGCTTCTTGATGTCGTAGACCATGAACCCGTCGTAGTTGCCGGCGTACGCATAGCGGCCCTTGAACGCGATGTCGCTGTTGAACGACCCCTCGCCCGCGAACGCACCCTGCTTGGGGATGTTGGCGATCAGCGACATGTTCTTGCTGGCCTGGCCCCCCGGAGGAAGCACGGCGCCGCTGTCGTCGAGCTTCGCGATGTCCTCGCCGGGCAGCGAGCAGCCGGCGGCGAACCGGTCACCGGCGCTGCGGAGCTCCTTCATGACGGCGGGCGTGCAGTCGGCGGACCGGCCTGGGTCGGCCTGACCGGCATGGTCGTGGTCGTCGTGCGCGGAGGCGAGCCCCGGCAGGAGCACGGCGGCGAGGACGAGGGTGGTGAAGACGGCTGGCAGCGACGTGCGCCGGAACATGGCACGAGTCCTTCCCGAGAGGATGTGCATTCTGGTCTAGACGTATGTCGTACCGTGTCCGGGTGCGGAAAGTAAAGGCTCGGGACCTTTCATTTCTCCTGACAGTGGTGGTGCTCGCGGCCGGATTGTCCGCCTGCACCGGGGACGCCGGCGAGGATTCTCCGGCTCCGGCGGCAGTCCGAGCGGCATCCGATGCGCCGTCCCCGTCCCTCGAGGGGACCCTGATCCAGCCCGGCGAGCCGGGTGAGCCGGCGGTCACCGGCGGCACGCCCACGGTTCCGGAGGCGCCGGAGTACAACCACTCCGACATCGCGTTCGTGCAGATGATGATCCCGCACCATGCCCAGGCGCTGGAGATGGCGCGGCTGGCCCGCAGGTACGCCGTCGACAAGTCGGTCCGCACCCTCGCGGCCCGGATCCGGGCCGCGCAGGGGCCGGAGATCCTGACCATGTCGTCGTGGCTCGAGGCCCAGGACGTGGAGGTGCCGAAGGCCGGCGAGTCGGCCGAGGAGTACGACCACGGCGAGCACGGCCACGACCCGATGCGCGGGATGCTGACCGACGCCCAGATGCGTCGCCTGGCCGCCGCCCGTGGCGCCGAGTTCGACGACCTGTTCCTGCGCGGAATGATCCAGCACCACCGCGGCGCCATCGAGATGGCCGACGCGGTCGCCGTCGGCGGTAGCGACCTCCTGGTCTCCGAGCTCGCCGCCGACGTGAAGGCCACCCAGGCCGCCGAGATCGCGCGGATGCAGGACCTGCTGCGGTCCTGACCGTCAGGCGTACGGCACGAGCTCCGCGTCGATCGCCTCCCAGGCCGACCGGAGGGCGGCGAGGTCGTCGGGCTTCTTCGCGGCCAGGTTGGCCTGCTCGAGGGTGTCCGCGGCCAGGTCGTGGAGGCGTTCGGTGCCGTCGCTGGTGCGGTAGTACTTCAGGTTGCCGCGACGCAGGGCGCCGTTCGACCGCATCCGCCAGAACAGGTCGCGCTTCGGGGCGGGGCGGCCGCGCAGGAGATGGCCGACCAGGCTGGTGCCGTCGAGCGGGTACGCCGGATCGGGCTCGGCGCCCGCGAGCTCGAGGAACGTCGCCGTCCAGTCCATCGTGACGACGGGGGTGTGGCTGACCTTGCGCGCCGGGAGCCCGGCCGGCCAGCTGAGGATGGTCGGGACCCGGATGCCGCCCTCGAGCGTGTCGCCCTTCCCGCTGGAGAACGGCCACATGTGCGAGAAGCGCTCGCCGCCGTTGTCGCTGGCGAAGAAGACCACGGTGTCGCGTCGCTGGCCCGTGCGCTCGAGTGCCCTGAGCACCTTGCCGATCGACCGGTCGAGGTCCTCGACCATCTCGACGTACTTCTGGCGCGAGCCGCCGTCGTTGTGGAAGAGCACCTGCGGTTCCCCGGCCTCGATCCGCGCGGTGAGCTCGTCGCTGACGGCCCGGTCGCCCGGACCCTCCCAGGGCCAGTGCGGCGTGGTGAAGTTGAGGTTGAGCAGCCACGGTGCGTCGTGGTCGCGCTCGATGAAGCCGACCGCCTTCTCGGTCACGATCTCGGTGTAGTAGCGGAGGTCCTCGACCTCCACCTCGTCCTCGAAGAGGTCGTGGTCACCGTTGTGGTTGATCTTGGAGAAGTAGTCGAGGCCACCGCTGAAGTTGCCGAAGAACTCGTCCCAGCCGAGCCGGGTCGGGCTGTACCAGGGCAGGTAGCCGCAGTGCCACTTGCCGAACATCGCGGTGTCGTAGCCGCGGTCCTTGAGCAGCGTGGCGAGCGTCGGGTGGTCGAGCGGGATGCCGTCGAGCTCGTTGGGGCTGCCGATCGGCTCCTTCACGCCGCCGGGCAGGCGCGCGGGGTAGCGGCCGGTGTAGAGGCCGAACCGGGTCGGCGAGCACACCGCCGAGGCGGAGTAGCCCTGGGTGAACCGGATGCCCGACAGGGCCAGCTTGTCGAGGTTCGGCGTACGGATGTCGGGGGCGCCGTACGACGACAGGTCGGCCCAGCCGAGGTCGTCACCGAGGATCACGAGCAGGTTGGGCCGCCGGCCCGGACGGCCGCGGTCGGAGGGACGGAACTCGCTCTCCTGTGCGGCGTTGGCGGGCGCCCAGGTCGGCGCCAGAGCGGCGGTGCCGGCCGCGGCGCCGACGAGACCGCCGAGGCCGCGGCGGGTCACGGAGGAAGGGGTGGGAGTCATGGGGGAGTCCTTTCCGAGGGCAGGAATCGCATCATGACATAAGTTAAGCAACTTACTTGAGTAAGGCTCGCGGTGCCGAGACCAAGGCCGCGCCTACGGTGGTGACATGAGGATCGACCTGAGTGGACGGACGGCGCTGGTCACGGGCTCGACGCAGGGGATCGGCAGGGCGATCGCCGCCGGCCTTGCGTCGGCAGGAGCCCGAGTCGGCATCAACGGTCGGTCCGAGGAGTCGGTGGCGCGAGCGGTCGGCGAGCTGGGTCGGGAGCTGGGCGACGTCGACCTGGTCGAGGTGCCGGCCGACGTCGCGACCAGCGATGGCGCCGACGCGGCGGTCGAGCTGCTCGGCGGGGAGATCGACGTACTGGTCAACAACCTCGGGATCTTCGAGGCCAGGCCGGCGCTGGAGATCGACGACGACGAGTGGCGGCGCTACTTCGAGGTGAACGTGCTCTCCGGCGTCCGCCTCACCCGGCTGCTGCTGCCGGGCATGATCGAGCGCGGGTGGGGGCGGGTGCTCTTCGTCGCGAGCGACTCCGCGGTGGTGATCCCGGCCGAGATGATCCACTACGGCCTGTCGAAGACGTCGCTGCTGGCCGCGTCGCGCGGCTTCGCCAAGGCGGCGGCCGGGAGCGGGGTGACGGTCAACTCCGTCATCGCCGGCCCCACGCACACCGGCGGCGTGGAGGAGTTCGTCCGCCAGCTCGTCGGCGACGACCTGCCGTGGGACGAGGCGCAGCGCGAGTTCATGCGCACCCACCGGCCGCAGTCGCTGCTCCAGCGGCTGATCGAGCCCGAGGAGATCGCGGCCATGGTCGCCTACCTCAGCTCGCCCCTCGCCTCCGCGACCACCGGTGGCGCCGTACGCGTCGATGGCGGGTACGTCGACGCGATCCTCCCCTGAGGTTGAAGGGATAGTCCGAGACGTTTGGGTTGGGTTTTCTCGCGAGAACCAACCCAAACGTCTCGGACTATCCCGGTCCTACGGGCTGGAGATGGGCGTGGCCGCCTCGGAGGCGAAGAGGTTGAGGCCGAGCCGCTCCGCGAGGTACTTGGTGGCGAGCTGGCCGCGGACGCTGTTGCCCGCGGGGTCCAGTGGGGGTGAGTACGTCGCCAGCCCGCCCTTGCCCGGCGAGACGGTGACGACCCCACCGCTGACGCCGCTCTTGCCCGGCATCCCGATCTGGTAGAGCCAGTCGCCGGACAGCTCGTAGAGACCCGCGATGGCCATCACCGCCAGCACCCGGCGGCACACGCCCGGGGCGATCACCCGGATCCCGGTCATCGGGTTCACGCCACCGTTGGCCAGGGTGGACGCCATCACCGCGAGATCGCCCGCGGTCACCTCGAGGGAGCACTGGCGGGTGTAGACGTCGGTGGCCGCGTCGGGGTCGAAGTACAGCCGGCCGTAGCTGTCGAGCAGCCGGGCGATGCCGCGGTTGCGCATGTTCGTCGCGGACTCCGACTCGTAGACCTCCTCGTTCATCGTGAGGTCGCGGCCGGCGAACCGGGACAGGCCGGCGCGGACGGCGTCCCACTTCTGCTCCGCCGTGTCGCCAGCGATCAGGCTCGTCGCGGCGATCGCGCCGGCGTTCACGAGCGGGTTCATGGTCCGGGCGGCGTTGAGCTCGACGGCCATCAGCGAGTCGAACGGGAATCCCGTGCCGTTGACGCCCAGCCGGTGCCGGGCGGGCTCGTAGCCGAGCTGGTCGCAGGCCAGCGCGAACACGAACGGCTTGGACACGCTCTGGATCGAGAAGCTGGCCTCGACGTCGCCGATGCCGAACGACCGTCCGCGTACGCCGGCCACGCAGATCGCGAACAGGTCGGGCGACGCCTTGCCCAGGATGGGGATGTAGTCCGCGACGACGCCGGTGCTGTTCGAGCGGTAGCGCTCGTACGCCTCGGTGACGGTGTCGCGCACCTCGTCGAGGCGCGGGAGCTCGCCGGTGGAGATCGGCGGCGGAACGGCCTCCTCGTCGAACGGGAGGTCCTCGTGCATCGTGAGGTTGGTGGTCACCTCGGCCACGCTGCCGGACGGACGTGGCCGCGGCCTCACCCCGTCCGGGTGACCGGCAGTGGCCCGACCTCAGGCCAGGCGGACCTCGAGCCGGTCGCCGTCGGCACCACCCGGCCAGGAGACGAGCCAGCCGCCGTCGGTACGCGCGGCCTCGACGTCACCGGTCACGACCACCTCGCGGTCGGTCTCGAGCAGGGCCCGGCCCGCGCCGGCGGCACGCCGCAGGAGGACTGTCGACCCGTCGCCCGCGCCGTCCAGCTCGGCCGTCGACCAGCGCAGCACCCCGCCGTCGAGGCGTACGTCGAGCGGCAGCATCAGCCCGTTGCGTGCCGGGAGCTCGAGCTCGTGGCCGTCGAACACCGGGTCGCCGCCGAGCCGCACGCGGAACCTCTGGGCGACAGGCGCGACGTTGACCAGGTGCAGCAGCCGCTGGCCCGAGTCGTCGGCGGTCGTCGTGGTGACCAGGCCCGGTGTGGCGCCGTCGGTCTCCACCCGCCGGCGTACGCCGACGCGCGCCAGCAGCGCGCGCCAGAGGTCGAGGTGGCACGGGTAGTCGCACGCGACGACCACCGCCCGGCCACCGCCGGCCGTGTGCACGTCGGCGATCACGGTCGACCCGTCGGCGACGTCGACCGCCAACGCCTCGACCTGCGTCGAGCCGGTCGCCGCCAGGCGCTGCAGCACGCCCACCCGCACCTCGGGCTGGTCGCCCGCCCACTCCGTGGTGTGCACCGACGGGAAGTGGTGCGGCGTGCCCTCGACGCGGGTGCCGGCAGCCAGGCCCAGCGCGTCCGCGAGCACGGTGCAGTCGGTGCCGTCGTCGTCGAGCACGGGCAGCACGCCGTGCAGCAGCAGCCGGCCACCGGCCTCGACGAAGGCGGCGATCCGCTCCTGGGTCGCGCGGCCGAGCACCGGCGGGCTGGCGAGCGCGAGCGCCGGGCCGGCCGGGTCCAGGTCGGCGGCGTGCGACGTGGCCGCGCCGGACAGGTCGACCGAGCCGAACGAGTGGCCGCCGAGCAGCAGCGCCCGGGCCAGGATGTCGCGCGGACCCATGCCGCGGAACCGCTCGAGGTCGCCGACCACGTCCTGCCGGCGGGAGGCCGCCGGGTGCGCGTACTCGGTCAGGTAGTGGTCGGGCACGTAGCCGAGCAGGACGTCGTCGTGCTCCTCGTCCATGTCGGCCAGCAGGTGCTCGGCGCCGTGGGCCGCCCGCACCGCGCTGACCACGGCCGGGAACGTCGGTGCTGCGACGTCCCTCCGGGTCGATCGGCGCCGCGAAGCCGTGCCGTTCGCCGGTGAACGCGATCCGGTCGTTGCCGTCGCCCGACGGCTCGTCGAGCGGCGGGTTGTGGCCGCCGGCGAACAGGTAGTAGCTGATCAGCCGGTTGCCCTGGGCCAGGCAGAGCCGGGTCTTGAGCTCGGTCGTCTCGGGGCTGGTGAGCCGGCTCAGGTCCTCGCCGTAGTCGCCGGTGCCCGCCTCGAACTCCAGCGACGTCAGCGGCTGGTCGGCGTCCTGCACGGACGCCATGAAGCTGTTCATCGACGTAGAGGTCGGGCACGTTCTCGGCGGTCAGCTCGCCGAGGTAGTGGTCGGATCCCGCGGTCATCTGCGGCACGCCGGCGTACGCCTGCGAGAGCTGGCTGATGCCGATCGCGAACGTCTTCCCGCGGCCCATGCCGGTGCCGTGCAGGTTCACCATGAAGGGCACGTCGTCGACGCCGTGGTCGCGGGCCACGGCGTGCAGCCGGCGCAGGTACGTCGCGTAGCGCTCGCGGTGGTAGGCGCTCAGCTCGTGGTGCACCGCGAGCTGCTGGGTCTCGCTGCCGGCGGTGCCGCCGGCCCGCCACCACGTGGTCCAGGCGTCGGTGTCCTTCGGGTCGGCGCCGTACCTGTCGATGACCGCCTCGCGCCCCCACCGTGCGTCGAGATCGGCGGCGAGGCCGGTGAGGAAGGAGTCGGTCAGCTCGGGGGTGTTGGTGACCCACGACAGCATGCCGACCTCGTTGTCGATCTGGACCGCGGCGACCGGTCCGCCGCGGGTGACGAGTCGCTCGGCGAGGACGGGCATGATCGCGGCGTACCAGCGTTCGGCGGCGGCCAGGTAGCCCGGCTCGACGTAGTCGAGGGTGGCCGACGGCGCGGGCTCGCCGTCCCAGCCGATCGGGATGGCCGCGGGGTGCTCGCGGTAGATGCGGTAGGGAACGCCCTCGTTCTTCAGCTCGGCCATCACGAACGGCCCGGGCCGGGCGATCACCAGCAGGCCCCGCTCGGCGGCGAGGTCGAGGAACCCGACCAGGTCGCGGTACTCGCTGGTCTCGCCGGTCAGGTCGACCTCGCCCGCCGCCGTCTCGTGGACCAGCCACGGCATGTAGCTCGCGACGGCGTCGCAGCCGGACTCGACGAGCTTGTCGAGCCGGTCCGCCCAGTCCTCGCGGTGGAGCCGGAAGTAGTGCACCTCCCCGGCCATCAGGATCCTCGGTACGCCGTCGACGAGCAGCCGGCGGCGCTCGAGGCGGACGGTCGTGGGGGACGGGTCGGAGGCTGCAGGCACGTCGATTTCCTCGGCGTCGGGGGTCGGGTGGTCGGCCGGTCCCGGACCGACCCGTGGGTATTGCCACATCGACATCCGTCTGGTTATGGTCCAGAAACCGGTTTCTCCAACGTAACGGGAGTCTCGCTTGTGAGCAATGGTCGTGTGACGGTTCGGCAGGTCGCCGCCTTGGCCGGCGTCTCGCCGGCGACCGTCTCGCGCGTCTCACGAGGCTCCACCCAGGTCGACCCCGAGCTCCGCGAGCGGGTGCTCCGGGTGATCGAGGAGCAGGGCTACCGGCCCAGCCACTTCGGTCGGGCGCTCGCCGAGCGCCGGCACGGCGCGCTCGGCCTGGTCTTCCCCGGACTGTCCGGCCCCTACTTCTCCGAGCTGATCCAGGGCTTCGAGGCCCAGGCGCTCGAGACCGGCGACAGCGTGCTGGTCCTCGCCTCCCACAGCCGCGCCGACACCGACGCGACGGTCATCGACCTCGCCGGCCGGGTCGACGGGATGGCGATCCACGGCGGCACCGTGTCCGACGCCGCGCTCGAGACCGTCTCTCGGCAGGTGCGCGTCGTGGTCATGGCCGGCGAGGTCGGTCCGGCGTACGCCGCGGTGCGGGTCGACAACAACGACTCCGTGCGTGACCTGACCCGCCACCTGCTGGTCGACCACGGGTATCGCCGGCTCGCCTTCGTCGGCACCCCCGACGGCTCGCCCGACGTCAGCGTCCGCTGGGAGGCGTTCCTCGCCGCCCACCGCAGCGCTCGCCGCACGCCGCCGGCCGAACCGGTGCGTGTGGGCCTCCAGCAGTCCGACGGGGTGATCGCCGCCGGGAAGCTCCTCGACGGGGGCGACGCCCCCGACGCGGTGGTCTGCGCCAACGACGAGACCGCGCTCGGCCTGATGATCGGCGCCCTGGGGCGCGGCTTCCGCGTTCCCCACGACCTGGCCATCACGGGCTTCGACGACATGCCGATGGCCTCGCTGGTCCGGCCCGACCTGACCACGATCCGCCAGCCCGTCCGTGAGCTGGCGACGACCACGGCCCGACTCCTCGCCGACCGCTCGCCCGAGCCCGCCGGCGCCGTACTGCTTCCCACCAAGCTCGTCCTGCGCGGTTCGTGCGGGTGCAAGAACGGCGGTGGTGGCTGACCTGCATCTGGCTCAACGACAGGTGATCTCGGGGCCTCGAGCCCGGCCTGCACGTCCCACCCCGCATCTAGCCCCGCATCTAGCGCCGTCGTCGTCCCACGCCGGTGACCTAGGAGGAATACCCATGTCTCGATCACGGTTCCGTGCTGCCCTCGTGGCGGTCGCAGCCACCACCAGCCTCGTCCTGTCCAGCTGCACCGGCACCGAGGACGCCGGTCCCGCCGTCACCGAGGACGGGCTCGTCCCCGTCCTGAACTTCGGTGACTTCGGCGGCGGCGAGATGCCGAAGGAGAACTACAACCCCTTCCTGCTGACCTCCAAGCTGAGCGCGACCGAGTACATGTACGAGCGGCTGATGATCGTCGAGACCTACAGCTGCGAGGAGATCCCCTGGCTGGCCACCGGCTACGAGTGGACCGATCCCCAGACCCTCGTCTTCGACACCCGTGAGGGCGTGAAGTGGACCGACGGCGAGTCGTTCACCGCCGAGGACGTCGCGTTCACCTTCAACATGCTCAAGGAGTACCCGGTGCTCGACCTGGCCGGCGTCTGGGCAGTACATCGACTCGGTCGAGGCCACCAGCGACAACCAGGTCACGTTCTCGTTCAACCAGCCCGGCGCCTCCGCGTTCCAGATGATCAACGGCGTCGTGATCGTGCCCGAGCACATCTGGTCGAAGGTCGACGACCCCACGACGTTCACCAACAGCGAGGACCCGGTCGGCACCGGCCCGATGAAGGTGAAGGCGTTCAACCCGCGCGAGCTCATCATCGAGCGGAACCCCGACTACTGGCAGGCCGACGACGTCAAGGTCCAGGAGATCCAGTTCCACAAGGCCGACGCGGGTGGCCAGATCGAGCAGCTGAAGCTGAGCCGCGGCGAGTACGACCACCAGGGCCTGTTCATCCCCGACATCGAGAAGTCCTACGTCAGCCGCGATCCCGAGCACAACCACTACTGGTACGCGCCCGGGGCGTCATCACCGTCTACATGAACCTCACCAAGGCGCCGTTCGACGACGTCGAGTTCCGGCGGGCGCTCACCACCGCGTTCAACTACGACGAGGTCGTCGAGAAGGCGCAGCTCGGCTACGTCGAGCAGGCCAGCCAGACCGGCCTCGTCGATCCCCGGCCAGGAGGAGTGGCTGCCCGAGGGTCTCGAGAACGACGGCAAGATGCCGTACGACCCGGACGCCGCCGACCAGGCGTTGACCGACGCGGGCTACGAGCTCGACTCCGAGGGCCGCCGGCTCGACAAGAATGGCGACCCGATCGCGTTCTCCTTCAAGGTCCCGGGCGACTACGTCGACTGGGTCGCGGCCTCCGACATCCTCATCGAGAACCTCCAGGAGCTCGGCTTCGACGTCGCGCAGGAGACCCCGACGCCCGGCCGTCCACGACGAGGACCGCAAGACCGGCAACTACGACATGATGTTCGGCGTCTACGGCGGCAGCTGCGACATGTACCGCAACTTCGCCGACCCGCTGGACAGCGAGCGCACGGCCCCGGTCGGCGAGCCGGCGCTGACCAACGAGACCCGGTGGAGCGACCCGGAGACCGACGACCTGCTCGGCGACCTCAAGGTCGCCACCGACGAGGACGCCCAGAAGGAGGCCGTCGCCGGCCTGACCGGGATCATGATGGACGAGGTCCCGAAGATCCCGATCTGGTACGGCGCCAAGTGGTTCCAGTACAACACCAAGAACGCGGTCGGCTGGCCGAACGAGGACGACCCCTACGTCGGCAGCAACGACTTCCTGCCGATCCTGACGCACCTGCGTCCGGCAGGGGACGAGGGCTGACCCATGGGCTACTTCCTCCGGCGCACCGGCTTCTTCCTCGCCACCCTCTGGGCCGCGATCACCCTCAACTTCCTGATCCCGCGGCTGCAGCCCGGCGACCCCGCCGAGGCCATGGTCAGTCGCCTCACCGGGAAGTCCGAGGCCGTCGACCCGAACCAGGTGGAGGCGGTCAGGAAGCTGCTCGGTGCGCCGGAGGGAAACCTGCTCACGCAGTACTGGGACTACCTCGGTGAGCTGGCCCACGGGAACCTCGGGATCTCCTACACCTACTACCCGTACACCGTCACCGACGTGGTCAGGGATGCCGCGCCCTGGACGATCGTCCTGGTCGGGGTCACCACGATCCTCTCCTTCATCATCGGCACCCTGCTCGGCGCGTGGGCGGCGTACCGCCGCAACACGCCGCACGGACTCCGTGATCACGCTCGGCTCCACGTTCATCGGGACGCTGCCGTTCTTCTGGATCGCGCTGCTGCTGATCTACGTCTTCGCGATCACGCTGCACTGGTTCCCGGACGGCGGCGGGTACGGCGGCGGCAGCTCACCGGGCTGGAACTGGCTCTTCTTCTCCGACGCCTTCCAGCACAGCGTGCTGCCGGCGATGGCGCTGATGATCACCGGCCCGATCGGCTGGATCATCGGCATGCGCAACAACATGGTCCAGGAGCTCGGCGCACGACTACGCCCGCCTGGCCCGCGCCAAGGGACTGCCGCGGCGCCGGATCGCGCTGACGTACGGCGCCCGGATCGCGATCCTGCCGAGCGTCACCGCCTTCGCGATCGCGCTCGGCGCGATCCTCGGCGGCACCGTCCTGGTCGAGACGATCTTCAACTACCCCGGCATGGGCCGGCTGCTCATCGAGTCGGTGGCCAACCGCGACTTCCCGCTGATGCAGGCGCTGTTCCTGTTCACCACGATCGGCGTGCTCGTCGCCAACTTCCTCGCCGACATCGCTCTACGGCTTCCTGGATCCGCGGGTCCGCAGGACGGAGGCGGCATGACGATCCAGGGCAACATCCCAGCGCCCGACGGCACCGGCGCCGGTGACACCGAGCGCGTCGGCGTCGCGGTCTACGAGGCCGCCCGGTCGAGCCGGGTGCCCGGCTGGTTCGTGATCCTCTGGCGCAACGGCAAGTGCCGGCTCGGGCTGGTGATGCTCGCCGCGTTCGTCCTGGTCGCGCTGCTCGCGCCGGTGATCGCGCCGTACGGCCCGCACGTCGACGACTTCCCGACCTCGGAGGGACCGTCGGCCGCGCACTGGCTCGGCACCACCGCGCGCGGCGAGGACGTCTTCTCCCAGCTCGTGTACGGCGCCCGCACCTCGCTCGTGGTCGGCCTCGTCGCCGGCTTCCTGTGCACCCTCATCGCGCTGGTGATCGGTCTCACCGCCGGCTACCTGCAGGGCATCGGTCGACGAGGTGCTGTCGTTCTTCATCAACCTCGGTCTGGTCGTGCCGGTGCTGCCGCTGATGATCGTGCTCAGCGCCTACGCGCCGGTGAAGGGGATCGGGCTGGTGATCTTCGTGATCGCGGTCACCGGATGGGCGTTCGGCGCCCGCATCAAACGGGCCCAGATCATCACGCTCCGCACCCGCGACTACGTCACGGCCGCCAAGTTCGCCGGCGACAGCACGCTGCGGATCATCTTCTACGAGATCGCCCCGAACATGACCTCGCTGATCGTGGTCGGCTTCATGGGCGTCGGCCCTCGGTGCGATCGGCGCCGAGGCGGGGCTCGCCTTCCTCGGTCTCGGCGACCCGCAGACGGTCAGCTGGGGAACGATGCTCAACGCCGGCCAGCGCCGGCGGCGCGCTGCTGACCGGGCAGTGGGCCTGGCTGATCGCGCCCGGTCTCGCGCTCGCCGCTGCTGATCACGTCGTTCACCCTGATCAACTTCGGCGTCGACGCGCTGAGCAACCCGCACCTGAGGGAGGACTGACATGTCGAAGGAAGGGGCGCTGCTCGAGGTCAGCGACCTGACGGTCACCTACAGCCCGCGCGACTCCGCCGCGGTCCGAGCCGTCGACAACGTCAGCTTCTCGGTCGAGGAGGGCGAGTTCGTCGGCCTGCTCGGCGAGTCCGGCTGCGGCAAGTCGACCCTCGGCAACGCCGTCCTGCGCCTGCTGGAGAAGCCGGCCGCCGATCACCGGCGGCACCGTCCGGTTCGACGGCCGCGACATCACCACGCTCGACGAGGACGAGCTGCGCCCCATCCGGTGGGTCGACCTCTCCACTGTCTTCCAGTCGAGCATGAACTCGCTCAACCCGGTCATCACGGTCGCGGCGCAGTTCGCGTGACGCGTTCGACGCGCATCCCGAGGCGGCTGGAGGCGGGGCACGACCTCGACCAGCGCGCCGGTGACCTGCTCGAGATGGTCTCGCTGTCGACGCGACGTGCTGCGCCGCTACCCGCACGAGCTCTCCGGCGGCATGAAGCAGCGCGTCGCCCTGGCGCTCGCTCTGGCCCTCCGGCCGAAGTTCGTGCTGCTCGACGAGCCCACCACCGGGCTCGACGTCGTCGTCCAGCGCGACATCCTGGACCGGCTCGCGCGAGCTGCGCGTCGAGCTCGGCTTCGCGGTGCTCTTCATCAGCCACGACCTCGGCACGGTCATGGAGATGGCCGACCGGGTGATGGTGCATGTACGGCGGCGAGCTCGTCGAGGACCAGCCGGCCGCCGACATCGTCGCCGCGCACCACCACCCGTACACCGCCGGGCCTGCTCGGCTCGTACGCCGACCCGCGCGACGAGGTCGTCGAGGTGGCGTTCATCCCGGGCCGTCCGCCGGACCTGTCCCGTGTGCACGCCGGCTGCCTGTTCGAGCCGCGCTGCCCGGTCGTCGGTCGACGCCTGCCGCACCGATCACCCCGAGCTGCACCCGGCCGGCCGAGGCTCCGCCCGGTGCCTGCTCGTCGAGGCCGAGGCCGCGGGGGCCCCGCCGACCGGCAGCAGTGGCGCGCGGCTCGAGCAGCCGGACGCGGTCTTCGCCGCGGACGCGCACGCGCCGCGGCGGCGCGGACGACGAACCGGTCCTGGTGGTCGACGACGTCACCAAGGCCTACCGGGTCCGCCGGAACGCGCACGACGACGACCACCCAGGCGGTGGACGGCGTCTCGTTCTCGCTGCGCCCCGGACGGGTCAGCGCGCTGGTCGGCCAGAGCGGCTCGGGCAAGACGACGCTGGCCCGGTTGGTCACGGGCGTCGAGCGGCCCACCAGTGGCGGGATCCGGTTCCAGGACACCCAGGTCGACGAGCTGGGCCGGCGAGCCCTGCGCCGCTACCGCCGGCACGTGCAGCTGGTCTTCCAGGACCCGTTCTCCGCGCTCAACCCGACCCGCACCATCGCCTATGCCATCGCCCGTCCGCTGCGCAACTACCTGGGCATGGACAAGCAGCAGGCCCGCCAGCGCGCCGGCGAGCTGCTGGAGACGGTCGGGATGAGTCCGCCCGACCAGCTACCTCGACAAGCTGCCGCACCAGCTCTCCGGTGGTCAGCGCCAGCGGGTCGTGATCGCCCGGGCCCTGGCGACGGAGCCGGAGATCCTGATCGCCGACGAGCCGATCTCGATGCTCGACGTGTCGATCCGCGCGGAGATCGTCGCCCTGCTCGACCGGCTCGTGCGCGAGCGTCGGATCGCCATGCTCTACATCACCCACGACCTGCTCAGCGCGCGGCTGCTCGCCGACGAGGTGATGGTGCTGAACCAGGGCATCGTGGTCGAGCACGGCCCGACGCTCGAGGTGATCCGGTCGGCGAAGGACCCCTACACGAAGACGCTGCTGGCGGCCATCGCGCGGCCGGGCTCAGCGCAGCCAGGCGGTGCCCGGTCCCGGGAGTCGTCCGTGCCGGTCGACGGCTCGGCTGCTGGCGAGGAGCTCGCCACCCCAACCGGCTAGCGGGACCGGCCGGTCGCCGGTGGTCAGCACACAGGTGACCTCGCCGCGGCGGAAGACCAGCAGGTCGTCCTCCTCGGCGAGCCACTCCGGTGCGGGCGCCGACGGCAGGTGGCGGCGCGCGGCCAGCGCCGCCCGCACCCGCTCGAGCGGCGACGCCGGGTCGGCCCGCTGCGCCGCGACGCTGCGCTCGCCCCACCCCGGTGGTTGCGGCAACCACGTCGACCCGTCGCTAATTAGCGACGGGTCAGCGACGGGTGGGGCAGATGTGAAGCCGTGGGCGTGGTCGGGGGAGGTGGTCCAGGGGAGCGGGACCCGGCACCCGTCGCGGCCGCGCTCGGTGTGGCCGCTGCGCCGCCACGTCGGGTCGCGGAGGTCGGCGTCGGGCAGCAGCACCTCGGGCAGGCCGAGCTCGTCGCCGGCGTACAGGTACGTCGCACCGGGGAGCGCGAGCAGGAACAGCAGCACCGCCAACGACCCCTCGTCGCCCCACCGGGTCGCGGCGCGCGTGACGTCGTGGTTGCCGTGCGGCCAGGCCGGACGCCGGTCGTGGCGCCCGGCCGCGTCGAGGTAGTCGCGTACGGCGGCGCCCAGGGCCCGCGCGTCGAGCGGGGTGAACACGACGTCCATCGCGAACGCCTGCTGCAGCTCGTCGGCGCGGACGAACGGCTCGCCGACCCAGGCCGGGCCCCAGACCTCGGCGACGCCGAACCGGCCGGGGTACTCCTCGATCAGCCGCGCGACCCGGCGCCACACGTCGTGCACCTCGGGCCGCTCGCTGAACGGGTGGTCGTCGTCGGGGCGTCGCGGCCCGGGTGGCGCCGGTGGGTAGCCGGGCGCCTTCGCGAGCGCCCCGGCCGCGTCGAAGCGGAGCCCGTCGAGACCGCGGTCCAGCCAGAACCGCACCGTGCGCTCGAGGTCGGCGGCGACGTCGGGATGGTCCCAGTTGAGGTCGGGCTGCTCGACGTCGAACAGGTGGAGGTACCACTCGCCGTCGCCGAAGGGCTCCCACGCGGGCCCGCCGAACAGCGACTGCCAGTCCGAGGGCGGGGCGTCGCCCGCGGCCACGTGGTAGCGCTCGCGGGCCGGATGCCCGGGCCCGCCCTCGCGGGCCTCGACGAACCAGGGGTGGTGGACCGACGTGTGGTTGGCGACGACATCGCCGACGACCTTGAGGCCGCGCGCGTGCGCTGCGGCGACGAGGAGGTCGAGGTCGGCGAGCGTCCCCATCGCCGGGTCGACCGCGCGGTGGTCGACCACGTCGTAGCCGGCGTCCGCGCCGCCGCTCGGGTAGAAGGGGTTGAGCCAGAGCGCGTCGACGCCGAGGTCGACCAGGTGGTCGAGCCGGTGGTGGAGGCCGCGGAGGTCGCCGACGCCGTCACCGTCGGCGTCGGCGAAGCTGCGCAGGTAGACCTGGTAGACGACGGCGTCGCGCCACCACGGCGCGGCCGGGATCACGAGGCTGCGGGGACCAGCTCGACCAGGGCGAGCGCGCTGGTCGGCAGGTCGAGGTGGACGGTCGCCGTGCGGCCGGCGGCGACGTCGACGGAGTCGGTCGGCAGGTCCTCGAGCACGTCGCGCTCGCGCAGTGCCTGCCACTGCGCCTCGTCGGGCCACTCGGTCACGCCGAGCTCGGCGGCGGTGCGTGCCAGGTGGGAGTGGTCGGGCCCGACCTGCCGCACGCGCACGTCGTACCGACCGGCGGTCAGCCCGTCGAGCTCGAGGCGTACGGCGCGCCGGAGGTCGTCGCGGGACTGCGCCCAGTCGTGCTGCTGCAGGGTCCCGTTCCAGACCGCGACCGCCACCCGCTCGTCGTCGACGGACGCCCAGGCCTGCACCAGCGAGTCGGCGCCGTCGCCGTCGAGGCGTACGCCGACCTCCTCGGCGCCCAGCCGCTCGAGCGCCCAGAGTGCCCAGAACCGAGGCTTGGCCAGGTTGCCCACGCTGAGCAGGCCGAAGCCGCCGTGGACCAGGCGCGGCGGCCGGCCGAGCTCCTCGAAGTGGTCGCTCGCCACCCAGCACGCGACCGCGGCGTCCTGGCGGGCGGCGGCGAGCATGCCGCGGGCCGTGAACGTCGCCACCCACGGGTGGTCGTTGACCGGGTGGAAGTGGGTCGGGGTCGGACCCCACTCGGTCCACCACACCCCGACGTCCTCGCGGCCGTGCCGGCGCAGCGCCGCCCGGACGTCGAGCGGCGGGATGCCGTAGGCGTGGGGGGTGAGCAGGTCGAGGTCGGATCCCGAGGCCGCCACGTGCTCGAGGAACGCGTCGAGCCAGCCGACGGCCGCGGTGGCCGGTCCGGCCACGGGGATGGTCGGGTGCGCCCGCCGGACCGCGGCGACCGTGGCGTCGTACAGGCGCAGGTAGTCGGCGAGGTCACCGGTCCAGAAGCAGTCGAGGTTGGGCTCGTTCCAGACCTCGAGGGCCCAGCCCTGGTCGAGCTCGTCGTCGCCGTAGCGCTCCCGCAGGTGGGTCACGAACGCCTCGACCAGCGCTGCCCACCTGTCGAGGTCGTTGGGCGGGTCGGCCAGTCCGGCGGCGGTGATCTCGTGCCAGGGCGGGTCGCCCAGCGCCCGCGGGGTGAACCCGAGCTCCAGCACCGGCCGCAGCCCCGTGGCCAGCACGGTGTCGAGCACCTTGTCGAGCGCGTCGAAGTCGTGCAGCGGCAGGCCGTCGGCGTCCTCGCGGTAGACGTCGAGGTCGTCGCCCAGGGTGCCGTGGGCGCGCACCCGGCGGACCCCGAGCTCGGCGCCCACGCGGCGCAGCGCCTCGACCGACTCCGCACCGATCGGCCGGCCGCCGCTGAGGTCGTCGCACAGCAGGTGGCTGAGGTGCTCGCTGCCGATGCAGGCCCGCCACGGGCGGGGGAGCGCGCCGCGACGGTCGGCGAGGTCGACGCGGGCGGTGACGGTCGGCGCGGGGCACGGACGGGTCGTGCGGCAGCGGCGTCGCAGTGCACCGGCGCCCCCATCTCACCCGGGCCGTCGTCGACCGTCCGCACGCCTGCGACGGCGTACCAGCCCCCGGCCTCGCGCCGGGTGTCGGCGTACGGCAGGCACGGTACGACGAGCAGGTCGCCGCCGCCGTGGTCGAGCGGCGCGAGGGTGTCGGGGGTGTCGCCGTGGTGCACGACGTACCCGACCGCGTCGGGGTCCACGGGCCAGGTCAGCGTGACCTGGCCGACCCCGGCGACGGCCTCGGGCGCCGGCTGGGTCACCGGCCGGGGACGATCCGGACCAGCGCCGCCGAGGGCTGGGGGAGGTCGAGCAGGACCGTGCCGTCGTCGAGCTCGGCCGGCTCGTCGGCGAGGCGGTCGGCCGCGCGCAGCTGCTCCCACTGCTCGTCGGTCGGCCAGTCGTCGACACCGATCCGCGCGGCCAGCGTGGCGACGTCGCCGTGCTCGGCGTCGAGCCGGGTGACGGTCGCGGTGGCGTCGCCGGAGACGCCGTCGAGCCGGAGCCGGACGGTGCGGGCGAGCGCCTCGTCGCCGGCCATCTTGTCCTGGTCGAGGGTGTGGTTCCAGAGCAGGACGGTGAGCGAGCCGTCGTCGTGGCGCGATGCCCAGGCCTGCACCAGCCCGTCGGCTCCGTCGCCGCTCGGCGACGACCGGGAGCTCGGTCTCGCCGAGGCGGGAGAGCAGGTGCAGCGCGTGGTAGCGCGACTTCGCGATCCCGCCGACGGTGATCAGGCCGAAGCCGCCGTGCAGCATCCGCGGCGGACGGCCGAGCTCCTCGAAGTGGTCGCTGGCCACCCAGTAGGACAGCGCGTCGAGCCGCCCGGCCGACGACCGCATGCCGTGCAGCAGGAACGTGGCCGAGGAGACCGAGTCGTTGACCGGGTTGAAGTGGGTCGGCGTCACGCCCCACTCGGTCCACACGATCCGGGCGGTGCTGCCGAAGCGCTCCAGCGTGGGCCGGATGTCGAGCGGCGCGTTGCCGTAGGTGTGGGTGGTCACGAAGTCGACCGGCGACCCGGAGTGCTGGACGTGCTCGAGCAGCTCGTCGACCCAGCCGGCCGCGGCCGACGACGGTCCGCCGACGGGGATCCGCTCGTCGACGCCCTTCACGGCGGCGGCCGTGACGTCGTACAGCTTCATCCACTCGTCGCGGCTCGAGGACCAGAAGACGCTGAGGTTGGCCTCGTTCCAGACCTCGAAGTCCCACGCGAGGACCTCGTCCTCGCCGTACCTGTCGATCAGGTGGCGGACCAGGGCCGTGATCAGGTCGGCCCAGCGGTCCTAGTCGTGCGGCGGCGAGATGATGCCGACGTACTCGAACACGCTCTTGTCGGGGTCACTGGCCAGGTCGCGCGGCATGAAGCCGAGCTCGACGCAGGGGCGCAGCCCGATCTCGAGGATGGTGTCGTAGACCCGGTCGATCTGCGTGAAGTCGTGCACCGGCTGACCGTCGACCTCGCGGTAGACGCCCAGGTCGTCGTGCAGGATCGCGTGGGCGCGGACGGTGGCGACGCCGACCTCGTCGCGCACCCGCTGCAGCGCGGCCCGCAGCTCGGCGCCGATCTCGCGGCCGCCGGTGAGGTCGGTGCACAGCAGCTGGCTCAGCCGCTCGCTGCCGATCATCGGCTGCCACGGCCGGGGCAGCGGCTCGCCCTCGGCGCGGACGTCGACCGCCACGGAGACCTGCGGGACGGGCCCGTCGTCAATGCAGCGCGGCGCTGGTGACGACGTCGCCGAGCTCACCGCACTCGGTCACGGTCGGGACCGACGCCACCGCGTAGTCGTACGTCGCGCCGGGCTCGCCGGTGGTGTCGACGTACCAGGTCTCGGGCACGGCCAGGACGTCGCCGCCGAGGTGGTCGACGGGCGTGAGGTCGCCGCGGTCCGCGCCGGCGGGCGCGCGGTGGACGAGGTACCCGACGGCGCCGGGCACCGGCTCCCAGCGCAGGGTGACGTGGCCCCGCCCGGGCGTGGCCTTGAGCCCGCCGGGCGGCGGCAGGTCGGGCACGGCGGTGGTCTCGCGCTCGTCGGAACGGTGCGAGATGCGCTGCTCCCAGTCGTCGCGCGCGGTGGCCGTGCCGATCGTGGGGCCGGTGCCGGTGGTCATCCAAGTCCTCCCGAGATGGTGGTGACGGAAACCCGAGAAACCGGTTTCTGGCTCCACCTCATCAGCCCGCCGTCGTGGGTGTCAAGCGGTCAGGAGCGGCGGTAGTCGCGGGGTGAGACGCCGAACCGGGCACGGAACCGGCGGGAGAGGTGGAACTCGTCGGCGAACCCGAGCACCCGGGCGATCTCGCGATGGGTCAGGTCGGTGAGCCGGAGCAGGGTGGCAGCGGTCTGCAGCCGGCGGCCGGATGCGGTACGCCGACGGCGACTGGCCGACCTGCGCGGTGAACCGGCGGCGGAACGTGTCGTAGGACAGGCCGACCTCGGCGGCGAGCTGCTGGAGATCCAGGCTGCCGGTCTGGTCGTCGCCGAGCCGATCGGCGGCGCTGGCGATCTCGGGGCTCAGGTCGAGGTCGGGTGGCTCGGTCGCCGGGTCCTGCGCGTCGAGGAGCCAGTCGGCGATCGCGAGGAGCTGGTGCTCGGCGGCCCGTCGGGAGGCCGGCGGCCGGCGGAGCACGGCGCGCAGCGCCTCGACGGGTGGCGCGGGTCGCGGGTAGCGCGGGCCGGGGTCCGCGAGGATGCCGAGCTCGGCCAGCGACTCGAACAGCGGTCCGCTGAAGACGGCGAACAGCTCCGTCCAGCGGCGGCCGGGGTCGGTGCCGTAGGTGTGCGGGAAGCCGGGTGGCACCAACGTGTTGCAGCCCGCCTCGATCCGCTCGTCGCGGCCCTCGCCGTCGCGGTAGAACCCCTCGCCCTCGACCAGGATCGAGAGCACCCACGCGTCCATCACCCGCAGCGTGCGCGGCATCACCGGCTCGTCGTCGACCACGTCGCCGGCCAGCACCAGCCGGCCGAGCCGGGTCTCCGGGCCGTCGGCGACCGTCACGAGGGTGCGCATGCGAGCGACCCTACGGCGCCATTTCGTTCATGTCCGCGCCGGTTCCGGACATTCACCGCGCAGCGCGTCCCTGCCTACGGTCGACGCATGACCTCCACCCGGACCGACGTACGTTCCCCCCTCGTCACCGACGCGATGCTGCAGCAGTACCGCGACGAGGGGTACTTCATCATCGAGAAGGCGCTCGACGACGAGACCCTCGAGCTGCTGCGCAGCGGAGCGCAGTACTCCGTCGACAAGCTCGACGCCGCCATGGACGAGGCCGGCGTCGACCGGATCGGCATCAACGCCCGCGGCAAGCGCTACTTCAGCAACTTCATCTACGAGGACAAGCCGGAGCTGCGGAAGTTCCTGTACGGCGACACCATGGCCGAGGTCTGCCGGGCGGTGCTGGGCGACGAGGCGTACATGTTCTGGGAGCAGTACGTCATCAAGGCCGGCGACCCCGACACGTCGTTCGCGTGGCACCAGGACTCCGGCTACGTGCACGAGGACCACGAGCCCTACCTGACCGTCTGGGTCGCCCTCGACGACGTCACCGAGGAGAACGGCTCGGTCTACCTGCTGCCGTACTCGCGCTCGGGCATCCGGTCCTACATCAAGCACGTGACCGACCCGGTCACCAACGACCAGGTCTGCTACTTCGGGTCCGACCCCGGCCTGTCCGTCACTGCGCCCGGCCGGCTCCATGGTGGTGTTCTCGCAGCGTCCTGATCCACCGCAGCGGCGCCAACACCACCGACCGGATGCGTCGGGTCTACCTCGCGCAGTACTCCCGCGAGGTCATCCACGCCAAGAACAGCGACGAGCCGCACGGGTCGTTCGAGAGGTTCCTCGAGGGCGGGCGGGTCGTCGCCGCCCGCTGAGCGGACTGACAGAAGTGCCTCCCCGCAGGGACGCCAGTCACGGATGTGACGAGCCGTAGGGTGAGCGGCGTGACCAGGACCGCCGACGCCGTCGTGATCGGCGCGGGGGTGATCGGCGCGGCCATCTCCCTCGAGCTGGCGCGGTCGGGGCGCAGCGTCGTGGTGGTCGACAAGGCCGGCGGTGTCGGCCACGGCTCGACCAGCGCCTCGAGCGCGATCGTCCGGTTCCACTACTCCACCCGCACCGCCGTCGCGCTGGCCTGGGAGTCCCGGCACTGCTGGGAGGACTGGCGCGGACACCTCGGGCACGACGACCCCGACGGGATGGCCGAGTTCGTCCGCACCGGCATGCTCGTCCTGGAGCGGGACCCGGCGGGGTCGGCCGGCACCACCGCCCACTTCGATGACGTCGGGGTGCCCTGGGAGCGCTGGTCGGCCGACGACGTACGGCGCCGCGCGCCGGCGCTCGACGTCGGCGCCTACGGCCCGCCCAAACCGGTGGCCTCGGACGAGTTCTTCGACGAGGCGGACGGCGAGCTCGGCGGCACCTGGACGCCCGATGCCGGGTACGTCGACGACGCGTCCCTGGCCGCGCACAACCTTGCCGCCGCCGCACGCGCGCACGGCGCGACGTACCTGCTGCGCCGCGAGGTCATCGCGCTGGAGCCCGGCGGCCACGCGGCGCTGGCGGGTGCACGTGCGCCACGGAGACGAGCCGGAGACCGTCGACTGCGACGTCGTCGTGAACGCCGCCGGGCCGTGGTCCGGCGCGGTCAACGCGCTGGCGCACGCGGACGAAGACTTCGCGGTGACGTCGCGACCACTGCGCCAGGAGGTGCACCGGCTGCCGTCGCCGAGCGGGGCGTCGCTGGAGCTCGAGCTGGGCGACCCGGACCTGGGCGTCTACCTCCGCCCGACTCCCGGTGGTGTCCTGGTCGGGGGCATGGAGCCCGAGTGCGACCCGTTGGAGTGGCTGGACCGGCCCGAGGACGCCGACCCGCACGTCACCACGGCGACCTACGAGGCGCAGACGCTGCGCGCCGCCCGCAGGGTGCCCGGCCTGACCGTCCCCAACCGGCCCACCGGGATCGTCGGGGTCTACGACGCCTCGACCGACTGGACCCCGATCTACGACCGTACGGCGCTGCCGGGCTACTACGTCGCGATGGGCACGAGCGGCAACCAGTTCAAGAACGCCCCGGTGGTCGGGCAGCTGATGGCGGACCTGATCGCCGCGGTCGAGGGTGGCCACGACCACGACCGCGACCCACTCGTCTGGACGGCTCCCCGGACCGGGCAGCAACTGGAGCTGGCGACGTACTCGCGGCTGCGCCGGGTCGACCCGGACGCTCCCACCAGCGTGATGGGCTGACCTCAGGCCGCGTGTTCCCGCCGGGCACATCGGGAAAATAGGTGTAGCCCGAGGCGTCTCGGGTCACCTCGGGCTACATGACAAGCATGCCTCGCCGGTGGTTGTGGCGGGGCAGGTATCGGCAAACAACCCGAGAAATGGTGATCTGCGGCCCATCACCCCCGAACGTGCGAGCGCCCTCGCCGGACCGGCGAGGGCGCTCGATGCTCGGTGGGCAGGGGCGGGGTCGAACCGCCGACCTTCCACTTTTCAGGCGGACGCTCGTACCAACTGAGCTACCTGCCCGAGCGAGGGGAACCATACCGGACCGGATCGGGACGGCCGAAATCGAATCACTGCCGGGCGAGGACCTCGTCCACGACCGGCCGCGCGCGTTCGACGTGCGTGACGAGGCTGCCCAGCAGTCGGTTGCGGACCGCGAAGATGCCGGTCGGTCCCAGCCGGTACAGCAGCGCGCGGATGAGCAGCTGGTTCCAGTCCTCGCCGGTTTCCCACTCGTCGAGCAGCGACAGGGGAGCGCCGCGGAAGGTCACGGCGTCGGTGATGGCCACGGCGTTGGCCATCCCGACGGGCCTGAAGTACGGCGGCCAGTCGATGACTCCCGGCGGCAGCCCGTCGGCCACGAGCACGTTCGGCAGCATGTCGCCGTGGATCACCTGGTCCGGGGTGGCGACCGGAGCCAGGTGGCCTTGCAGGAGCCGGATCAGGTCGAGGGTCTCGTCGTCCCCTTCGGGGTCGGCGTCCTCCCAGGCCAAGCGGTCGCCGAAGGCCCACGGGTCGTCGCGAACGTCCAGGAAGTCGGGTCGCGGCAGGTCCTTGACGTGGTCGTGGAACGCGTCACTCGCGTCCTTGACCCGACCGAGCTCGCGGGTGAGCTCGACGTCGCGGCCGGGCAGGAAGACATGCGCGCCCCATCCGTCGCTCGACCAGTGCCCGTGGTCGACCCCGGCAGGTGCGACCGGCTCCGGCACCCGCACGTCCGTGCTGTCCCACGCCGCATAGGTCTCGCACACCCACCCGTGTTCCGGGACGCAGCCCACCGGCTTCAGCACCAGGCGTCCGTCGGTCCAGGTGTGGCCCGCGCCGCCCGGCATGCGGCGTAGCGCGTGCTCACGGACGCCGAACGCGCGTACGGCGCCCGGGGTCGGGCCACGACGACGCCACTCGCCGTCCGGCTCGCCGTGCAGGCGAAGCCGTGGGCTACCCACGGCGTCAGGCCCCCGGCGGCGTACCGAACGCCTGCCGGGTCGCGATGTCGGCGGGCAGGAACGTCTCGAGGTGCAGTCCCTCGAGGGTGGCATCGGTCGCGGTGTCGAGCTGGGCCGAGGTGCTGAAGAACCGGAGCGGCCCGCCGTCGGTGTCGAGCTCGAGCGTGAGCACCGGCCCGGTGGTCGCCGGGATGCCGGGCGGACGGTCCAGGTAGGACTCGACCTCCGCCACCAGCTCGCGGTGCCGCGGGTCGTGGGTGTGCTCGGCCCGATGGGTGACCTGCTGGTGCAGGTGTGCCGCCCACTGGTGGAAGTTCCGGATGCGCGGCGCGATCCCGCCGGGGTGGAGGCTGACCCGCAGGACGTTCACGGGAGGTTCGACGACCGCCGGGTCGCAGCCCTCCAGCAGGTGGTCGACCGCAGCGTTCGCGTCGACCACGTCCCAGTACGTGTCGAGCAGCAGCGCCGGGTAGGGCAGGTGGGCGTCGAGCAGGTGCCGCAGGCCGTCCATCACCACCGCGACGGACTGGTGGTCGAGCCCGTGGTCCTGGAAGCGCGGCGCGTACCCGGCGGCGAGCAGCAGCCGGTTGCGATCGCCCAGCGGTACGTCGAGGTGGTCGGCGAGGTGCAGGACCATGTCGGGAGTCGGGTGGGCGCGGCCGGTCTCGACCCGGCTCACGTGGCGGGTGCTCACGCGCGACCGGTTCGACAGCTCCTGCTGGCTGAACCGGCGCCGCTCGCGCCAGGTGCGGAGCAGTGCGCCCACATCGACGGGGTCGGCGACCTGTGTCATGCCAGCGAGCCTAGGTGGGGCGGGTCCGGCACCCCATGACCTCCGAGGTCATGGACCGTGGTCGCCGATCGAGGGAGCCTCGACGCCGACATCACGTCCACACGGAAGGAACCGACATGAACGACATCGTCGAGCAGTACCTCGCGACCTGGAACTCCGCGGGCAACGAGCGCGAGGCCCTGCTGGCCGACCACTGGTCCCCGCACGTCACCTACGTCGACCCGCTGGCCGAGGTCAGCGGCCCGGAGGGCGTCAGCGCGCTGGTGGACAGCGTGCGCGCCCAGTTCCCCGGCTTCGTCTTCAGCCGGGTCTCGCACGTGGATGCCCACCATCGTCAGCTCCGCTTCTCCTGGGGTCTGGGTCCGTCCGGCGAGGAGCCGGTCGTCCTCGGCTTCGACGTCGTGGTCCTCGACGAGGACGGCCGCATCCGCGACGTCCGCGGCTTCCTCGACCGGGTGCCCGCATGAGCACGGCACGGGGGTACGCCGTCGGCCACCTCGAGGGTGTCGACTTCGGGCCCGAGATCAAGGCGTACATGGAGCGCATCGAGTCCACGTTCGAGCCCTTCGGTGGCGAGTGGGTGGTGCACGGCGCCACCCCCGAGGTGCTGGAGGGCCCGTGGTCGGCGGACCTGGTGATCATCGGCTTCCCGTCCCTGGCCGCGGCCCGGGACTGGTACGCCTCGCCCGCCTACCAGGAGATCCTCGACCTCCGCGGCGAGCACTCCGACTCCCGCGTGCTGCTGCTCGAGGGCGTGCCCGCGGGGTACCGGGCCGCCGACACGATCGCCAAGCTGGCTGCGGGCTGACAGGGACGGCCAGCACGACGGCCAGCACGACGGCCTCGGGGCGTGGCTTTTGGAGGCCGCTCCGGCACGCCCCTATGCTGTCCGGGCAGTCCTGCCCCCATCGTCTAGCGGCCCAGGACCCCGCCCTTTCACGGCGGTAGCGCCGGTTCGAATCCGGTTGGGGGTGCGAGCGCCTGTCGATCGCCCCCTGCCGATTGGGTCGCGACGCCGGGAGTGAGTTAGAGTTCCACCCGCTCCACAGTGAGCACCTGGCCCCGTAGCGCAGTTGGTTAGCGCGCCGCCCTGTCACGGCGGAGGCCGCGGGTTCGAGTCCCGTCGGGGTCGCCACGGACGCTCCGGATCGCATTCGATCCGGAGCGTTTTGCTTGCCCGGTCCCTGACAATGGATGCCATGCCCGTCGAGATGGACCGCGCCGCCTTCGAGCGCCTCGTCGACGAGTCGCTCGACGGGATCCCCGAGGAGCTGGCCCAGCTGGTCCGCAACGTCGTGGTGCTCGTCGAGGACGACCCGCCGCCCGAGGACCCCGACCTGCTCGGCCTGTACGACGGCGTCGCCCTCACGGAACGGTACGGCGACTACGGCATGCAGCTGCCCGACCGGATCTTCGTCTTCCGCAACCCGCTGCTGGCGATGTGCGAGACCCCGGACGAGCTGGCCGAGGAGGTCCGGATCACCGTCGTGCACGAGGTGGCCCACCACTTCGGCATCGACGACGACCGGCTGCACGACCTGGGCTACGCCTGACCCACGACGAAGCCGCCCGCGCACGCGACGAGGGCCAGCACGATCGTGGCTCCGGCGTACGCCGTGCCGCCGGCCCAGCCGCGCGCGTGGGTCTGCACGGCGAAGGCGGAGTACGTCGTGAACCCGCCGCAGAAGCCGACGCCGAGCAGCGCCATCGCGTTCTCCTCGAGAGCGAGGCCGGACCAGAGTCCGAGGAGGAACGACCCGGCCACGTTGACCAGCAGGGTGCCCCAGGGCACCCGGGAGTCGAGGTGGTGCGCGACGACGAAGCGCAGCGCGGCGCCGACGGCGCCGCCGAGGGCCACGAGCAGCAATGTCACTCGTTGCCCTCCTCGTCGTCGAAGGCCCGCTGAGCAGCGGGAGTCGAGAGCCGGTGAGAGAGGGCGACGGCGACCAGCGCGGCGGCCAGGGTGCCGAGCAAGTACGTCGCCGCGAGAGCGGTCCGGCCGTCGGCCAGCAGGGCGCGCCCCTCCTCGGCGTACGTCGACAGCGTGGTGAACCCGCCGAGCATCCCGGGCCCGAGGGCGAGGGCCACGAGCGGGCGCCGGCGTACGACCGCCAGCGCCGGCAGGGCTGCGAGCAGCAAATGAACCGACCACGTTGATCCCGAACGTGGTCCAGGGAAAGCCGGGGCCGCCCTGCGCCTGCTGTTCCATCAGCCAGCGCAGGACGGCCCCCGCGGAGCCGCCGGCCGCCACCACCGAGACCGCTATCGGTGAGGCAGAAGGGCGGCTCACCCGACGCTGGTGCGGCCCGGCTCGGGTGCGTCGGGCCACGCCAGCGGTGCTTCTCCATTCAGTTGTCGCACGAACTCGCCGAGGAACCACTGCTGGAACCGACGTTGCTCGCGCGTTCTCGCCAGGGACAGGAGGCGCTCGTCGCGACAGAACGCATCCGCAAGGTCCAGGAGCTCGAGGAATCGACCGATCGACTGGGCCGTCGCGCGCGGCATGTTGACCCGCAGATCGGTCGTGGTCTCGCCGGCCGCCTGTGCCGACTCGATGTCCTCGCTCCGGATGCCCGCGCGGAGGTCCCGGTCGAGGGAGCCGAACAGGTCGGACAGGGTCTTGGCCAGCGGGTAGTCGGACTCGTGCGCCAGCGCCAGCAGCCGCACCTCGCGGCGCAGCTCGCGATAGTGCACCTGGAAGGCGAGGAACTCCGCCAGCGGGACGCCGCGCACCTCGACGTGCGTGATCACGTCGTGCGCACCCTCACGGCCATGGGAGGCCGCGACGCCCGTGACGACGCCGACAACCCCTTCGCCCTCACTGGGCTCGCTGGCCGGGACGAACCAGACGACCTTGCCGTCGTCCTCGATCTCGGCACCCCAGGCGGTCGCGCAGCGGGCGACGATGTTCAGGCCCCGGCCGAAGGTCAGCAACAGGTCGTCGTCGTCGCCGAGGGTCTCGCTCCCGGGCAGGATCGGGGGCTCGGTCGAGCCGTCGATGACCTCGACCCTGGGGTGCTCCCACGTCCCCCGGACGCGCACCTTGATCGGGGGGATCCCGTGGAGGACCGCGTTGGTGACCAGCTCGGAGACGCCGAACTCTGCGCACTCGACCAGGTCGTCGCGCTTGATGTCATGGCAGGTGTTGACCACCCAGCGTCGTGCTTGTTGCACACCACTCGGTCCCGAGCCCAAGGTGAGGGCAGGCCGATTGAGCGGCATGGTTTGGGTCTCCGTTAGCGGTCGGTGAAATCTCAAGCCAGTCGCGGGGCCGCATACCCGCTGTGGCACCCCGCGAAACCGTGGCTACGATTTTGGTGGTCACTGGTCTAGTCGGCAACGAAAAGTGGTGTCATTCCAGTCTTCAACGACGGATTCAGCGGCTCTTTGTGCCGAACGACAGGCGAAACCAGCAATGTGAGCCACAGAACGGACGCCGATTGGAACACTGGGGGCTCCGACGGGATTATGTTGATATGGCAGCCACCCAGAGTTCGGAGAACGGGCACCGCGTCGTCGTCATCGGGTCGGGGTTCGGTGGACTCTTCGGCACCAAGGCCCTCCGCCGGGCGCCGGTCGACGTGACGATGGTCGCCAAGACGACCCACCACCTCTTCCAGCCGCTGCTCTACCAGGTCGCGACCGGCATCCTCTCCGAGGGCGAGATCGCCCCACCCACGCGCGAGGTCCTGAGCAGCCAGCAGAACGCCCGGGTGCTGCTCGGCGAGGTCACCGCGATCGACCTCGAGAAGAAGGTCGTCACCTCGCAGGTGCTCGGCCGGCCGACCGTGACGCCGTACGACTCGCTCATCGTGGCGGCCGGCGCCGCCCAGTCCTACTTCGGCAACGACCACTTCTCCGAGTTCGCGCCCGGCATGAAGTCGATCGACGACGCCCTCGAGCTCCGTGGCCGGATCTTCGGTGCCTTCGAGATGGCCGAGCTCGGCGCGACCCGCGGCGACGACATCGACCACCTGCTGACGTTCGTGGTCGTCGGCGCCGGACCCACCGGCGTGGAGATGGCCGGGCAGATCGCCGAGCTCGCCCACCGCACGCTCAAGCACGACTTCCGCGCGATCAACACCCGGCAGGCCCGGGTGATCCTGGTCGACGCCGCACCGCAGGTGCTGCCGCCGTTCGGGCAGAAGCTCGGCGCCAGGGCCAAGGAGGAGCTCGAGAAGCTCGGCGTCGAGGTGATGCTCGGCGCGATGGTGACCGACGTCGACGAGCGCGGCCTCGACGTGAAGTTCAAGGACGGCACCACCCAGAACATCCAGACCGTCACCAAGATCTGGGCCGCCGGCGTGCAGGCCAACCCGCTCGGCCGCACGCTCTCCGATCAGACCGGCGCGCCGCTCGACCGCGCCGGCCGGATCGCCGTCAACCCCGACCTCACGCTGCCCGGACACCCCGAGGTCTTCGTGGTCGGCGACATGATCAACCTCGACCACCTGCCCGGCGTCGCCCAGGTCGCCATCCAGGGCGCGAAGTACGCCGCCAAGGAGATCGACGGCCGGCTCCGGGGGAAGGCGCCGCAGCCGCCGTTCAAGTACTTCGACAAGGGCTCGATGGCGATCATCAGCCGGTTCCGCGCGGTCGCGATGGTCGGCAAGCTGCGGCTCACCGGCATCAGCGCCTGGCTGATGTGGCTCGTGGTGCACCTCTTCTACATCACCGGCTTCAAGAACCGGATCACGGCGGTCCTGCACTGGTTCGTCTCGTTCCTGGGCCGCGGTCGCTCCGAGCGGACCACCACCGAGCAGCAGATCTTCGCCCGCTCCGCACTGGCGCGGCTCAAGCGGGGCGCCGCCGACCTGGTCTCCGACCCGGGCGCGTACGACGCCGCGCGGGAGATGCTCGAGACCACCCGGCGGGCGGAGCTCGAGGCACAGGCGCTGGAGGAGGCGCGGCTCACCGACGAGGGCGAGCGGGGAGCGATGCTCGCCGAGCAGGTGCGCTGAGCTCTCGCGACCTCAGTCGAACTCAGTCGAACCGGACTGGGGAGGCGCGTCCTTCGAACGCCTCGCGCGCCCACTTGGGCAGGATGAAGACGCCCTCGGCCTCGACGGTGACCCCGTCCGCGTCGCCGAGCGTCGCCTTCGCGAAGGTCTTCGCTCCCTCGACCCGGTCGATGTGGCCCTCGCAGCGCAGGTCGCCGAGCGGCGTGGCCCGCAGGTAGCGCAGGGTGAGCGTCCCGGTCATGCCGGGCTTGCCGCCCGCGCTCGCCGCCTCGCCGAGGATCTGGTCGAGCACGAGCGCGGCGACGCCGCCGTGCACCAGTCCCGGAGGCCCCTCGTAGGCCGCGCCGAGGTGGAACTCCGCGGACGCGCGCCCGTCGGGGTCGCGCGTGATGGTCAGCGGCGGAGCCACGGCGTTGCGCAGGCCGACCACGGCGTTGCCCCAGGCGCGGCTGCCGCCGTCGGGGTTGAAGCGGACGCCGAACGACCCGTCCAGCTGGCGCTTGCGCAGGCGCTCGGTGATCGCCTCGATCTCCACGCGGGCCTCGAGAAGCTCGTCCTCGTCGACCTCGGTCCGGACGACGGCGTCCACGAGCTCGCGCACGCTCTGGGCGAGCGGGCCGTACACCGCGCGTTGACGGTCGAGCTCCTCGAGAGACAGGTCTTCCTGCACGTAGCCGGCCATGCCGGCAATCCTAGGAGGCGTCCGACCGGTCGTTTCGAGACGGTTGCAGAGCAACCTCCTCAACCACCGAGAACGATCGGTGGTTGAGGAAGGCGCGCAGCGCCTGTCTCGAAACCACCTCGTTATCCGGTCGCTCCATCGGCGCCGGTCGTGGTCCCATTTCCCCATGACCCAGCTGTCCGTTCCCGACGTCCGCCTCCAGCCGTCCTGGGCCGAGGCCGTGGCCGAGTTCGGCACCGAGACCATGCATGGCTCCGGGCTCTGGGACTTCGACCACCTCGACACGACCGAGGCGGGCTGCGCCGCGGTCGTCGCGCACCTGCTGCCGCAGGGCGACCCGTCGACTGAGATGCCCGAGGGTCGCGTGCACAGCAACTACTACTGGATCACCGAGGACGGCGAGTTCGTCGGCTACCTCGCGCTGCGGCACTCGCTCACCCAGTGGCTGCTCGACGAGGGCGGCCACATCGGGTTCTCCGTGCGGCCGTCCCGCCGGCGCCAGGGGCACGCCCGGCGCGCGCTCGCGTTGGCCCTGATCGAGGCCAAGGGGCTCGGCCTGGACCGGGTGCTGCTCACCTGCGACGACGACAACGACGGCTCCCGGCTGACCATCGAGGGCAACGGCGGTGTCTACGAGGACACGCGCAACCGCAAGCTCCGCTACTGGATCGACATCGAAGGTTCACCTGCCGGGCAGTGACCGCGCGGCCCATCGCCCGTTGACTCGGTATGTGCGACGACCACGCCCATCCGTCCCGAGCGCCCCTCGCGCTCTCGCGGCGTAGTGCCATGAAGTCCGCCGGCGCCGGCCTGCTGATCGCGGGACTCACGTCGGGCCACGCGGGGGCGATCGCCGCCACCGGCTCCGCACCCGCGGTGGGGGCGTCGCGGCTGTCGCGGATCACCTCGGGCACCACGCTCGTGCACGCCGACCTGCACAACCACACCCTGCTCTCCGACGGTGACGGCGACCCCGCCCTGGCCTACGACTCGATGCGCAGCGCCGGCCTCGACGTGGCGGCGCTGACCGACCACTCGACCCTGTCCGACCATGTCCTCGGCGACGTGCTCGCCGAGCTGCTTCCCCCGGAGTACCAGCAGCTCGCCGGGCTGACCCCCGGCGGCTGGGCGCGCACGAAGCAGTACGCCGACGCGGCGAACCTCGACGGCGCGTTCACCGCCATCCGCGGGTTCGAGTGGACCGAGCCGTTGCTCGGGCACGTCAACGTGTGGTTCACCGAGCACTACGTGGACGTGCTGCAGGCGGGCGTGATGACGCCGCTCCTCGAGTGGCTGCGACGCAAGCCAGGGCTCATCCTCGACGGCGGCGCGGACGGCATCGCCGGCTTCAACCACCCGGGTCGCGAACCCGGCCGCTTCGAGGAGTTCCGCTACGACGCGCGGGTGCGGGACCGGATGGTGTCGCTGGAGATGTTCAACCGCACCGACGACTACCTCTTCGAGGGGTACGCCGATGGCCGCTCGTCGCCGCTGTGCGCCTGCCTCGATGCGGGCTGGCGGACCGGCATCACCGGCGTGACCGACGAGCACGGCACCGACTGGGGATTCCCGGAGGGCAAGGGCCGGACCGGGCTGTGGGTGGCCGAGCACTCACGAGCCGGCGTGAAGGCGGCCATGCTCGCCCGGCGGTTCTTCGCCACCCGGACCTCCGGGCTGCGGGTCGATGCCACCGCGTCGTTGGCCGGCGGCGAGCCATCGCCGATGGGCTCGGTGCTCCGGCCCGGCCGCGGTGACGTGACGTTCACGCTGGACCTCGAGCGCGACGCCGCGTGGGTGGGCCGACCGCTCCAGCTGCAGGTGCTGCGTCCCGGCGGCGACGTACCGTCCGTGGCGCTGGTGCACGACTTCCTCGTCGGCGACGTGGTCACCGTGACGCTGCCGCTGGACCTGGCCGACGGCGACTGGGTGCTGCTGCGCATCGCCGACCCGTCGCAACCGAACGCGACGCCCGGACCCGACGGACATCCCGGGAACGCGCTCGGCGTCGCCTACACGAGTCCGTGGTGGCTGGAGGCCTGAGGCCGTTACGCCCGGGGCCGGAAGCGGCGGATCGCCTCGGTGAACTCGACCGGCTCGACCATCCGGTTGTCCACGACGTACGGCGCCATCCCGCGCCGCTGGATGAGCACCTTCCAGCCGCGCCGGCCGGGTTCGCCGATGACGTCGATCGGCGGGTGGACGCCGGTCAGCGGGAACTCGTGCCGGCTCTCCCCGTGGACGACCTTGAGCACGCCGGCGTCGATGGTCACGACCGTCCCGCGGGCACGCATCCGTGCCTGCCAGAGCAGACCCGTGAGCATCGCGAGGACGGCCGCGCCGCCGAGGGTGGTGTTCGTGGGCAGCACGAAGGCGACCATCACGGACAACGCGGTGGCCGCGCCGGCGACTGCCGTGGCGGCGGTCAGCAACGGCCGCAGGCCGGGGCGCGGCGAGAACAGGACGAGCCCCGGACCCTGGCTGTGCTGCTCGAGCGCGACGAGCCGCTCCTCGGCCGGCACCGCCCGGGGCGGGATGGCCCAGGCGGGCGCGGTCAGCGACGGCCGCGGCGTCGGGAGGATCCGGCCGGGGAAGCGGAGGATCGCCCCGCCCGCCTGCCGCTCGTTGTCGACGCGGACGGGCAGCGCGGGCCCGGCCGGGACCGCCTTCTCGGTCAGTGCCTGGAGGACCTCGAGCCCGTCGTCGTCGGCGTGACGTCGGGGGAGCGGCGCAGCGGCGGCCGGCGAAGCCGGCAGTGGTGAGGTGCCGGCCTCCTGGGTTGGGGGCGCGGCCGCCGCTGCTGGCTCCGCTCGCACGAAGGCCGGGGCGGTGTGCGGTTCTTCCCGCCAGTGCTCCCACCACTGCTCGAACAACTGGTTCGCCGTCTCGTGGGGTGAGGTCGCCCGGATCGCGCTCATGACGGTAAAAACTGCGAGCGAGCCCCGCCGTTACGGCCGTCGCTGGAAATGTCTGGTCCACCCTGACGCCCGATGCTCCAGAGCGTCGATCTGGGGCAACCTTTTGGTAAAGCCAGGGCGTCTTGGTAGCGATGTCGGCACCCGTTCGACGTCGGGCCCCGAAGGGTCGTGGTCGTATGGCGAACAAGGCGGAGTTCGACGAGTTCGTGCTGGCCCGGTCGCCGGCGCTGGTACGCACGGCGTACCTGCTGGTCCAGGACGAGGGCCTGGCGGAGGACCTGCTCCAGACGGCGCTGACCAAGGCCTGGTTCGCGTGGGGTCGGATCCAGGACCCGGAGGCGTATGTCCGTCGCGTCATGGTCACCACGTCGGCGTCGTGGTGGCGCCGACGCTGGAACAGGGAGACGCCGACCGAGACACCGCCCGAGCGAGAACCTCACGAGAGGTCTGACGTCGTGGCCGACGGACAGGACCTGTGGGACGCGCTCCGTCACCTGCCGCGTCGCCAGCGCGCCGTGGTCGTGCTGCGCTACCTGGAGGACCGGACCGAGACCGACACCGCGGACTTGATGGGGTGCTCGGTCGGCACCGTGAAGAGCCAATGCTCCAAGGCGCTGGCCAAGCTGAGGGTTGATGCCGCGCTGGCACCGGCCTCGGACGAGGGGAGCCGGGCATGAACACGGACCAGCTGAAGCTCCTGGCCGAACGCGCCTCGACCCTCGAGGACCGGACCGCCACCCGGCTGCCCGAGGTCCACGAGCGCATCGCGTCCGCGCGGCGGCGGCGGGTCGTCGTTGCCGTTGCCGGTGCGAGCGCCGCCGTGGTCGCCCTCGTGCTCGGCGTCCAGCTCATCACCGATGCGCCGGACTCGAACTCGCCGGACCCGGCGCCGGACAGTGACGCCGGGGCAGCTCAACCTGAGCCGGGAACGTGCTGGATGGCGTCTGAGGACGACATCCTCAACGACGACTTCAGGATCGAGTCCGAGCCCGTCCCCTGCACCGAGCCGCACAACCTCGAGACGGCCCAGGTCGTGCCGTTGAGCGAGGCAACCGTCGAGCAGGCGCAGGCCGACCTGGACGCGTGCTGGGAGTACGTGCGCGGATACGTCGGGATCGACCCGCTCAGTTGGATCCCGTGGGGCCTGATCGCCCACCTGCCCAGCGAGGAGCAGATCGACGCCGGGGCATCATGGATGCGGTGCGACGCAGTCTTCCCGACCACATGGGACTTCTCGAGCGTCCGGACGAGTACGTCGTCGGCAGCCGACATAGCTGACAATCCCCCGGTGGCGTGGATGGCCTGTTTCGACCGACATCCCGACGTGATCGCGCAACCGTTCGTTCCCTGCGATCGTCCCCACCTCTATGAACAAACGGGCATGCTCGCCAGCTATCCCCGACGTGTCGACCTACCCCTCTCCGGCGCGGCTCCGGGCGGAGGAGGACCAGTGCCTGGAACGCGTGACCAAGCAAGAACAGGCGGCCGGGGTCGTGCATCACCGTCTCGTGGGACCCCCAGGAAGACTTCGAATCTGGCGCCGACATCTTCGGAGCCTGCTTCAAGAACCGCGAGGACGGAACGCCGCTGCCGCCGCGAGGGTAGGGCGACGACGTACTGGTGGGCCCCGTGGGACTCGAACCCACAACCAAGAGAGATGGTCTTGGTGGGTCATCGAGACTACCTGAAAGTCACGTATGTGCAGGTCAGAGCCTGATTTCAAGGGCGGCGAACATCATCGGGAATCATCGTCGATCACTGGGTTTGTGGTGAATAAGTGGTGAATGGCCCGGGACACCTTCGAGCGATCATCCGGCGCCGGGAGAGCGAGCGACGCCGACAATTGTCAGTCGCAGCACGCAGCGCAGCGCTGGCTTACGGCGGCTCGACATCCTGACGCAGAGCGGTCTGGCGATCGAGCCAAAGGTCGGTCGCACATCGCTCACTGCGACGACGCGTTCGCAGATCGCCAGGACTCTCTGCTGCTCCGAAACGGCGACGCGACGGGAGCCGAGTTGGGTCTTCACTCGCAGCCGTGTCACCGGTCAGGTCGGAGCGACAGGCCTGTTGTCTGACGCCTTGGGCAAGGCCGGGATATGGCCCTCCGTGTAGACGTGCTAGCGCCGTAGGTCAGGGTCCGAGTTCTTCTTTGGTGACCGCGGGGCGGCAGCATCTCCTGGTACGGCGGTCCCTCGATCATGATGTCGACACGGCCCCGGGACCGGAGCCACAATTCGAGCCAGCACGGAAGCTCCGGCCCGGCCTTCCAGATGAACACCGTGAGCGCGACGACGACGAGCGCGAACGATGCGGCCACAGCCCGCCGCGTTGCCCACGATGTCGATGTTCATGTCCGCCCTCCCGGTGTCGGGCCTCCGGTTGAGTTCGAGGTACTGCCCGTCCACACCGATGATGCGCCCTGTCTCGAAGAGTCGGGAAGCACCGGTGTCCACTGAGGTGTCCGCGAGTGGGCCATGTGGCCCTGTGACCGGAACGGTCAGCCCATGAAGGCAACTTGGCAGCACACGGGACTGCTGCACGGCTGGCACTCCTCGGTGAGGCCGTCGATTCATTCGAGGGGCGCGCGGTCCTCGCGCATGGGCCCGCTCGACAAAGTCCCCGCCCCGGTGGCGACGCCCGGTGTCACTGGTCGTCGGAGTCCTCTGCGCCGTCGCCCTCGGTACCCAGCACGGTGAAGTCCTTGTCGAGGTGGACGTCGACCTGCGAGCCGTCGTCCATGGTCACCTCGACCTCGTAGTATCCCTCCTCGTCATCGACCTCGGTCTCGGTGACCTCGCCGCCGCCGGTGTGCTCGAGAGCGGCGTCCGAGGCCTTGCGGAGTGCGTCGCCGGTGATCGGGGTCTCGGTGCCGTCGTCGTCGGTGGCGCCGGCCGCGACGGCGGCGCCGGCGCCCCCGAGCACGACGGTGGCCGCCGCTCCGGCGGCCAACGCCTTGGATCGTGTGCGCATCGCTCGTTCCCTCCTTGCCTGGATCGTCGTTCCCAGTCTGCCCCGCCGATGCTGAACCCAGCCTGAATAGTCCCGGGCTGCGGGTCGTTGAGGTGGCGTGCAGCCGGCGTTCAGGACCCCTTCAGCGTCCAGCGCCCACGATGCAAGGACACAGCGCAGCGTAAGACGCAGCGAGCGATCGAGGAGGAGTCATGACCCACACGGCAGATCAAGGCCCGACGACTACAGGTGACCGCGACGATCCTGCTGCTGGCCCTGCCCTGGGCGGCGTGCAGCGGCGACAGCGGATCCGGCGACAGCGGATCCGGCGACAGTCAGGACTCGACCCCACCGGCGTCATCGGGGCCGAGCACACCGGCGCTCCCGACGGGGAGTGCGCCGGTGCACCTCGATCCCGCCGACTTCACGGCCGGATCGGATCACCCCTACTTCCCCCTCGAGCCCGGGACCCGGTGGACGTTCCGCGAGATCGATGAGCAGGGGACGGTGGTGACCGTGGTGGTGACGGTCTCCTCCGAGACCCGCGAGATCACCAACGGCATCGAGGCCGCCGTGGTCCGCGACACCGTGACCGAGGACGGCGAGCTGGTCGAGGACACCCTCGACTGGTATGCCCAGGACGCCGATGGAAACGTGTGGTACCTCGGCGAGGACACCGCGGAGTTCGAGAACGGGAAGCTGGCCAGCCGCGAGGGTGCGTGGGAGGCCGGCGTCGACGGCGCGCTGCCCGGCATCATCATGCCCGCGGACCCGGCCGCGGGGATGAGCTACCGGCAGGAGTACTACCAGGGCAAGGCCGAGGACAACGGCGAAGTGCTGGCGCTGGACCAGCAGGCCGAAGTGGCGGCTGGCCACTTCGATGATGTGCTGATGACCGCGGACACGATCGCCCTGGAACCCGACATCCTCGAGTACAAGCTCTACGCCCCGGGCGTGGGAGTCGTGATGGCGCTCGGCATCTCCGGTGGCGGCGGCCGCGAGGAGCTCGTCTCCACCAAGATGGTGAACGCCGATGCGGCGCGCGCCGCCGGCACGACACCGCTGGGCGAGCCATACTAGAAGACGCTTCCCCGCTGAAGCTCTGCGACCGATCTTGAGCATCGGCGGGCGGCGAGAACCGGCTTCGCTTCGAGGCCCGCGCTCCCCGGGTGTGAACCGCACTCTCGTCGCTGCCTGAGCACGCCGGGCTCCGGACAGGAAGTTTCGTGCGGTGCGGGCAGGGCGCGCTTCGCGGACGGACGACATCGAGAGCCGGCGCCTTCGGCCGGGGTCAGCCGGCCAGGGTGCGCCGCACCCCGCCAGCAGGCTGCCGAACACGTTGGCCAGGACGGTGTCCTGATGCGGGCTGATCGTCCCGGCGTGCAGCGCGCGGCGACGATCGACCCTCCCCCGACTGGCTCCCGTCAGTCAGTGAGGTGGAAGGTGAGCAGCTCCTTGGTGTCGGAGAGCTCGCGGACCACGAGCGTGCCCTCGGCGCCTTCGAAGGCGCCGGTGCCGCCAGTGATCGGGAACTCGAAGACCTCAGGCTCACCGGCCAGCAGCCCCTGGATGGTGATCTGGCCCTTGCGGAACCACGCGGTGCCGACGCACTGCGACTCCTCCCTCGCGGTGGAGGTGATAGTGCAGACCACACCGGTGTGGCCGACCTTCTTGCCGTGCTTGGTCAGCTTCGAGGTGAAGATGAAGGAGTCACCGAGGCTGAAGTCTGGCTCGCCGACGTCGACGAACGCCTCCTCGGTGTTGGTCGAGACCACCCGGATCGTCTGCCCGCGGTCTCCCTGTCGATTCGCGCTGCCGTGGCCCGTGGCGGGTCCCACCGATCCCACCGCCAGCGCTGCGACCGCGACCACGGCCCCGGTGACTCCTAGACGCTTGAGCATGTCGGTCTCCCAACTGTTCCGCGGTCGCCCGGTAGCGGCCGCTGACACCTCCGCCTTATCCCGAACCGCCGCGCCGACGCATCACACACCTTCGGTATCCCGAAAGGGTGAACCTCCTTGCGGCGCCTGCTCGGGCGTTAGCGAGACCGAGTCAGGGCGCCAGACCGGCGTAGAGATCTACTTGGCACCACGGCCAGGGCCGCCGGCACCGTGGACCAATCGGCGGTAGAGCTCGATGTCGTCCCGCAGCCGGTACGGCACCGGGCGCCCGGCCACACGTAAGGCCTCGGCGTATTCTTCCAACGCCGCCAACCGGTCCCGATGAGCAAGCCAGGCCTCGATATCCCGGGGCCCGGGCCCCCCCCCCCCCCGCTAGAATCGGTGGGTCCTCCCTCTGCGCTAGCAGTACCCAACGGTGGATGGCGGCAAAAGCGGTTCTCAGTTGCGCGCGCGGGCGCCACACACGTGGTCTACGGCGCCACAACGTGGCCTACCGGGTTAAGCCTTGGGACCCACACGCGTACAGCTCCCGGAAGTGGACACCTCGTGAGGGCAGGGACAGACCTGGCGGTCACGTCAATTGGGTGCTTGTGCACCGCGCTGGCGGACCAACGGGGACGCCGTCCCGCGTGCAAGGAGCCAGGCGAGGGACGGCGTCTCGGGTTGGTACGCCGGGGGCCGCGAACCGGGAGCTGTCAGGGTGTTCTTGACCTGACCCTCGGGGGATGGGCACCGCTCCCGCAAACGCTTACGGTAGGAGCCGCGCTGGGGCTGCCCGTAGGCGCCGCACGGGGATTGGGCACCAAGACCCCACGCAAGCACAAGCAGAGCCGCCCCCGCATGGCGGCGAGGCACTCCGCCACCCGCGTTCGATGCCTCACCCCGGTCGTGCGGTCGAGAAGAAGGCGTCGTCACCGTGGAAGGGGTTGCCGGCGAGGTCGGTCACGTCGAGGGAGAACTCCGGGTTCGGGGTCATGGTGTACTCGCGCCGCCCGGCCAGTGCATCTCCCCACGCCCTCCACAGGCCGCCCCAACGAGCGATCCCCGACCGAGATGCTCTCAAGGCTGAAAGCCGTCCGGCCGCGCGCCGCCCTCACTGCGTCAAGCAGTAGCTGGCTACTCTGCTTCGCGCCGCCGCACGCCGAGCGAGTCCCGCGGCGCAGCCGGGCGGGATCGCGCCGCTTCCCCGCCCAACGCCGCCCACCTTGGGCGCCCCACTTCGCCCACTATGGACTACGCCTGGGTGGAGCGCTCGGCGCCGCCCACCCGCAGCCCGAGGCCGCAGAGTCATGCCTGAGCTCGGGAAGTCGTGAGAACCGGTTGCCTGTCTCGCGGTTCGTATGGGTAAGGCGCTCGACATTGGAGCGTAGGACCGGTGGAGTGAGACCGAGGAGGGCGGCATGGGTGGCGATCCTGGCCTGGACCAGCTATACCACGCGTCGTACCGCCGCCTGGTCGTTCAGATGTATGCGATCTGCGGGAATTCGGTCGAGGCCGAGGACGCGGTCCAGGACGCCTTCGTGGCTGCGGTGCGCAAGCAGCGGGAACTGCGAAGGGTCGCCAACCCAGAGGCGTGGGTGCGGACCGCGGCGCTGAACCGGCTGCGCAACACCTGGCGGCATGCGTCGGTGGTGAGGCTGTACCAGCCGAAGGTGCCCGGCCCGCAGGCGTCCGTGGAGCCTAGCCCCGAGCATGTCGCGATCGTGACCGCTCTGGCACTGGTGGGCCGGGAGGAGCGCGAGGTCGTGGTGCTGCACTACCTCGCTGATCTGGGGATCGTCGACGTTGCCAGGGAGCTCGGGATCCCCGAGGGCACGGTGAAGTCACGGCTGTCCCGAGCCCGGGCCTCGCTGGCCCATCTACTCGACGACCGGGAGGAGGAGACCCGCCATGTCTGAGCTGGACCGGCTGCGCAGTCTGGGCGACCAGGTCGTCCCGCCTTCCTTCGAGCTGCTGCGCGAGACCGCGCGCCGTCGGCTCCCGCCGTGACGCTGTCGCGGGTGCAGTGGCCGCCGCGGTGGCCGTCGCAGCGGTCGCGTCGACCGCCCTGCTGGCCGGCACCGAGGACCGGGGCGTGCCAGAGCCCGTGGGCCCGCCGAACGAGGTCAGCACGAACCACCCGCTCACCTACGCCCTCGGGGCGACGATCCACTACGGCGAGCGGACGGTCGACACGCCCGGCGAGGTCGTCGAGCTGGACGTGACCGACGCCGGCGTGGTCGCTCGGACCGCCGATGGCGGAATCTGGTTCACCGACGGGCAGGATCTGGAGCAGGTGGGCACGCTGGGTGAGCCAGGGTCCACCTATGCAGACGCCGACTTCCCGTTCGGCTCGAGCTGGGGCTTCGTGGTCTCCGACAACACCGGTGCCCGCGCGGCCTGGCTGGAGTTCCCGCAGCCCGGGGAGCCGGAGCTGGTCGTCTACGACACCGAGAACGCCGAGGAAACCGCACGCCAGCCGCTCGGTGTGGACCCCGGGTCGTATGCGCTGCTGGCCGGTGTCACCGACCGCTACGGCTACTGGTACTCGACCCCGGAATCGATCGAGGACGAGCCGTACCCCGACCAACGCATCGACCTCGGCTCCGGGGCGACGGAGAAGGTGTCGGTGAAGGCGTATGCCGCCGACCGGCCCGGGCCCAACAGCCCACGCACCATGATGATCAGCCACGCCGAACAGAGTGAGCCAGCGAACGATCGGCTCATCCACGACGCCACCATGCGGCAGTTCGACGTCCGCGCGGGCCGGCTGGTGCCGATGGGCATGCAGCCGATGGACGCCCGCGACGGCGGCACCGGTCGACAATTCGAGTTCAACGCCCCCGAGGGATACCCGAACGCAGGGCCCGGCTGGCTGGTGCAGTGGCTCGACGACGACACCGTCGTCATCATGCAGACCCGCGGCGGCAACGACGACCTACTGGAGTGCCGGCACTCCACCGGTGCCTGCACCCTCGCCGAGCAGCTACCCGAAGCGGCGGTCCTACCCGAGGCCAACTGAGAACCCTGACGCAACCCGCGGACCTGCAACTACGGAAGGAGCACACCATGCCAAGGACCACCCTGGCCGCCACCGCACTCTCCCTTGTGGCAGCCCTCGCAGCCTGCACCAACAGCGACCGACCACAACCGACCGAACCCGCGGCTACCGACCAGCAGACCACCAGCGCGCCAAGCCCGGCCCCCACCAGCACCTCAACGCGCCCGCTCACCTACACAGATGACTACGTCGATGACTGGCGGTGCGGCCCCCCACGCTGGCTGATCCAGAGCATCCGGTACGGCGACCACACCCTGCGCCCCGGCATCGACGTCATGCACATGGACCTCACCGACGACGGACTGGCCCTGGTCGCCAACAACGGCGGCATCTACTTCACCGACGAGTCGTCGGTGGAGAAGATCGGAAACTCGAACACCATCGAGGGATTTAGCTGGATCGCCGAAGGCGTCAAGTCCGCGAACTCGGGCTCGCTGCTCGCGTGGTTCGCACCAACCCGTCCGGACCGGTCCCTGGTCGTCTACGACACCCGCGAACGTCAGGTCCTCGCGGAGGTACCGACCCCCGGCTGTGGCGCATACGATTGTCAGCTCGCAGCCGTGGTCGGCGATCGTGTCTACTGGTCCACACCCGATTCCTATTCCTTCTGCGCGCGAGTTCAATTTTGTGCCGGGCGCCCCCTGATGGCGCTGGACGTGCCCTCCGGGAGGGTGTTCGAGACCAAAGCGAAGGCCCTCATGGAGGACCTACGGGCACACCCGCGCGCGTTCGTCGCGGGCGACACCTTCGCCACGGGCCAGGTCATGACCGATGAGAGCAACTGGCAGGCGACCGCCTTCACGCCACAGGGCTCCACACTGGAGCTTCGAAGAGTTGTTCGCGTGAAAGCCAACGGTGACCAGGTCTTCGCCTTCGGCGGGTTCGACACGACGGGCAGGCGCCTCAACCTGCGACTCCCCGACGGCTACACCCCCGCCGAGCACCCGTACGCCCTCTTCCAGTGGCTGGACGACGACAGGTTTGCGGTGATGCCTGGCGCCACGCACGAGAACGGTTGGATGGCTTCTCGGGTTACGGAGACATCCTCGTCTGCGACATCGCCCGAGAGGAATGCACCCTGGCCGTCCCCGGGCCCGCTGGCGTGTCTACCAGCGACAGCTGCGGGCGACGGCTTCCGGCTCGTTCCACATCGCGACGTGCCGAACTGATCCAAGCACCCGCGACAGTTGTTCCAACCCCCGACGAATGCACCGCCGAACGAGCACATCGTTGAGCATCGCGACGTGCGTCAATTCG
>CAWJNT010000004.1:0-113151 GCA_963844305.1 uncultured Actinomycetota bacterium | reverse complement strand
GACCGATCCGGGCGAGCGGGGCCGGGAAGTACGTCGCGAACTGGGCCAGGTGCACGTGGTGCACGATCATGACCACGGCGGTGCCCCGGCGTACGAAGAGCGGTGCGAACGACGGGATGCCGCACTCGGCGTCGACGACCGCCGCGAGATGGCGCCGCCGCGTGAGGTAGTACCAGGCCGCCCAGGCGTAGAACGTGAAGGGACCCCCGCGGCGCAGCACGGTGATCCCGTCCACGACCTCCCGGGCCGACTGGCCCTGATCGCGGGCGGTCACGAAGTCGACCGAGGCACCGGCCTCGCGGAGCGCCAGCGCGAACTCCCAGGCGTAGCGCTCGGACCCACCAGCGAGTGAGTGGCCGAGGTCGCGCCAGTTGACGACCGCGACGTGCTTGCCGGTGAGCGCGGACATGTCAGCCCTCCACCGCGGCACCCAAGGGAGCGGTGACCGGGGCCGGGATTGCCGCAACCGGCTGTGCGAAACGCTCTTCGCGCATCAGCCAGGCGATCTGGGCGAGGTCGCGGAACGACCGCGCACCGTGACGCGCCGGAACGAACGTGGAACCCGGGATGTCGGTCCAGACCACGGGGAACTCGGCCACCCGTGCGCCGTGGAGTTTCGCCCGCGCCAGCATCTCGACGTCGAAGGAGAAGCCGACCGTCTGCATCCGGGCGAAGATCAGTCGGGCGAGGTCGCCCTCGATGAGCTTGAAACCGCACTGCGTGTCGACGACGTCGCGCACGATGCTGCCGGCCAGGCTTCGGTAGGCGCGGGCGCCGCGCTCGCGCACCCAGCTGTGCCGCGCGGCCGTCACCGATCCGTCCAGTCCGCGTGAGCCGATGGCCACCTCGTTGCCGACGCTCAGCAGCCGCCATGCTTCGTCCAGGGCTTCCAGGGAGGTGGCTCCGTCGGCGTCCATGAACCCCACGACCTCGGCGTCGGTTGCGAGCATGCCCGCACGGACCGCCGCCCCCTTGCCGCGGACGTCGCACCGCAGGACCCGAACCGGCAGCTCCTCGCTGGTGCACTCGAGAGCGACCCGCGCCGTGCCGTCGACACTCGCGTTGTCGACCACGATGACCTCGACCGGCTCGGGCACGCCCCCCTCACGGGCCACGTGCGCACGCAGGGCCCGAAGGGTACGAGGCAGCCGGAGCTCCTCGTTGTAGGCGGGAACGATCAGCTGCAGCAAGACGACCTCCCCATTCTCAGCAGCGGTTGCGTGACCCTCCCTAGATCACGCAACGGAACCGCGGGGGCCGAGCCCCCCGAACGGGATTACTCGTCGGCGTGCTGTACAGGTCGTTCTGGGAGACCGGCTGAGGGTCTCCCTGGTAGGCGCTGACGCCGCCGATAGTGGCGGCCGAAGCCAACCCCAGCCCAAGAATGGCGCTGATCAAGACGTTCACGAAGGGCCCTCCCAAGCCAGATCCGGTGGCGGAAGCATACATGTACTGGCGAGTAATGAAACATCTGGAGAATTCCAGTACCCAACCTGTGACCTACCGGGCCAGCCCTCCGTCACGCGCAGTGCGCAACCGTCGGACGAACACCGCTGCCACCGCCGCGCCGAGCACGCCGATGACCAGCCCGTCTGCGGCCAGCACGACTGCCGGGGGCGGTCCGGTGCCGTCGACCTCTGCGGCGCGACCCAGGTCGACCAGGTCCAGACCAGGACCGCTGTGCACCACCTCCCCGGATGGCACCCGTCCCGCTGCCATGTCCTTCTCCACGAGCACCCACCGGATGCCGAGCCCACGGGGACTCACCCGCCGGGTCCTGCGACTCGAGTGCCCGTCCGACTGCAGCAACATCGTCACTCTCCGGCGGGAGAACCGAGTCGCCGAGGACCAGTGAGTCGTCGATCAACACCGGGCCGGGCAGGTAGCGAGGTGCGGGGTCCAGAACCGCCTGGTCCCGGTTCCACTCGAAGCCGCGGTAGCTCCCGAACCACGGCAGCACGATGGTCCGGCCGTCGTCCTCGGACTCGAGGATCCCGGCCACCGTGTCCCACTCGTCTGGGTACGACGAGGGAGCCAGCTTGCCGGCGAGTCCCCAGGCCAGGCTCGGCAGCAGCAGGACTGGTAGCAGCGCCACCACGCCCGCGAGCGCACCCATGGCCTCCCGCCCCGGTCGTCGGTTCTCGGCGAGCCAGCGGACGGCAGCGGCAAAGCCCGGTAGCAGCATCAGCACGGCCGGTCCCAAGAACCGGTGCGAGTCGCGGAGCAGGGCTAGCCCTGGCACCGATAGCGCGATCGTCAAGCCACGAGGCCGGCCCGGCCAGTCCCGGCACGTACGCCACGGCGAAGGAGATCACCCCGACTGCGACGAGCGTGGCCCGCAGTCTCCGGTCGCCGCGGCCGGCGCGCAGGCCCACCATGGCAATCAGCGTGACCGCCACGGACGCCAGCACGATGACGGCACTCGTCCGCTCCCCCGGCACCACCGCGGACTTCCAGATGCCGCCCAGGGACAGGACGCTCGCGAGCAGGCCGGCCGCCGACTCCCCATGTGCCGCGAAAGAGGAGAACTCCGGCCCCTGCCCGAGACCTCCGCTCTGCAGCAGCAGCGACGGGACCAACCAGGGCAGGTTGGCGACCACCACGGTCGCGGTCGCCACGCCGAGGCTCGCCATCCGGGGCCGCCCGAGGACGACGGCGAGCACCACGAACCCGCCCATGAGTCCACTCGACGGGCTGCAGACGGCGCAGACCACCATCCCGATCACGAGGTAGGGCCAGCCGCGGCGCACGTCGTCCCGCACGCGGCGCCCGGCCAGCGCCAGCAGCGGCAGGGTGCAGTAGCCGGCGACGATCGCCCACTGGCCGATGGACAGCCGCTCGGCGACCCACGGATTCCACAGGAAGAGCAGGATCGCGGCGGCCCTGGCGTACGCCGGTTCCTCGCCTACGAGTCGGCCGGCGCCGACTCCCCCAGCCACCAAGGCGCCCAGCAGCGCCGCCTTCTGCACCAACCAGCCAGGGACGACGTACGTCGCCACCGACACCAGCGCGTCCATCGGGACCGCCCGCGGTGCTGAACCGTCCAACCCGAGCCAGCCGTCCTTCCACGGCATGCCCGGGACGAACACCATGTCCCCGCGCAGGCTGTAGCCGGGCAGCAGCACGAGTGGCCCCAGAACCACCAGCGAGACCACCGTGGCGACCACCAGGTCGGCGGGTACCCGGGGATGCAGCGACTTAGCCATCACTGCCTGACCGGGAGCCCGGCCTCGAGGCTGGGAACGCAGACCGTCGACCCGTCACCCACCCGCTGCAGGGTCACCGCGTCGAGGGGGTCGTGGCGAGCCGGAAACCGACGACGCCCAGCACATTCGGGCCGGTCCGGGCACGGAACTGCATGGACCAGCCGCCGTCCACACTGATGAACACGTCCGACTCCTGGTCGGTGAAGTAGCCGAGGTGGACGATCGCCCGTCCGTCGACATCCTCCTGCAGCGGGATCCGCACCGGATCCTCGGTGACGGGGTACCCGCACGCCGGCTCATCGGCAGGTCGCATCCTTGCAGTCAGGATAGCTGGCTCCACCAGTTGGCCGGTCTCGTGTCACCTGTCGAAGCTTCGGGCTGGGCGCGTCGAAGAGCGGTTGCTCGGGCAGAGGGGCGAACACGGCGGAGAGGAGTGTCTCGTCGCCCAGCAGCGGGAGCAGGATCTCGGGCGGAACCGGCTCGTCGAACAGCACCTGCTCCGGGTCGCGCGCGAGCTCCGCTCGCAAGCGGCTGACGTACTCACGGTCGTCGGGGTTCTGGAAGTGTGGCACGAGCAGGGCCACGCCGAAGGCGGACCCCACTAAGTAGGCAGCGGTCGCCCCCGCGACCGCAAGCGCCCGAACGCGCGGCCAGGTGACCGCCCCGTGCATCGACATCCCGATGCACCGGCGCGTTGCGCAGCGCCATCGCTACGAACGGGACAGCCGCGTGGACGATGTCCGAGGAGTAGCGGGGGTCGAGGCCGATGATCCGCCCGAATCCGGCCCGGCCGGACAGCACGAGGACGAGGTCGACGGCGACGTACGTCGCGAGCATCAGCAGTGCCCATGCGGCGTCGGGGCCGCCCCTGCCAAGCAGGAAGCCGACGATTGCGGCAGCCAGGATCAGCGCGGTAACCGTGACCCACAGGTCCGGGATGACCGCGCCACCGGACGAGCGCCCATCCCACGGACCCGAGGCGAGGCCAGGGACGGTGTTCTCGGCGAGGTAGGACCAGCTGATCGCCAGATAGTCCTTCACAGAGGCGCTGCCCGCCTCGACAGTCGTGATCCGGGAATGGGCCACGAGGTAGGCCACCAGCAGGACGGCGAAGGTCGCCCAGAAGGCCAGAACCGTCGCAGTGCTGACGTGATGCGGCGCCAACCCCGGGCATCCGAGAGCACGAGCGCAACGCCGAACAGGGTCGGCGGGATCAGTACGGCACGCTCGTGCCAGGTCAGCGCAAGCGCCGTCACCGCAACGCAGCCGGCGAGATTGAGCCACCACGAACCGGCGCCCTGGATCGCGCGGACCAGGAACAGCATTCCGAGGAGGGAGAAGAGGACGTGCGGCCACAGGCCCATCGCGGCGCTCCACCAGAGCCCGGTCGCCAACGTCATCGGAGACCAGGCGAAAACCGCGAGGAGCGGGACCCGCGCCCAGCGTCCCGGCAGCAGCCGAGTCAACAGGTGCCACATCACCACGACGGAGGCGGCCTGGGCGAGGAGCAGCAACAGCGCCATGGTCGGCCAGTCGAAGGGCAGGTAGTGCGCAACCAGCCAATAGGTCAGGTGCTGGGCCGGCATCACGTGGCCGGCAACCGGATCCATGAGGAACGACCAATTCAGGTCCGCGCCCCATGCCCGGCTGGTCAGGTAGTAGTCATCCTGGTTGAAGAACGAGTCACCGATCAATACGGCCCGCCAGACCAACATCACCGCTATCACGCCGAGCGCGGCCAGCGCCTGCGTCCCCCGCCAGACCGCCCCTGTGGTCCGGGGCACGGTGCTCATCGCTCCCCTCCGGGACGGATGGCAGCGAGGCCGGCCAGCAGGCCGGTGGCCGCCGCGGCCATCGCGTCGGACCCCGACTCCGGCCAGATGGCCGGCGACCAGCAGTCCAGCACGGCAGATGCGACCACGAGCACTGCCATGACGCCGAGCAATCGCCCAGCCCATTGCCGCATGAGCACAGCCATCACCATGGCCGCAGCGGCGACCGTCCCCAGGCCGAGCAGAACCAGCAGCGTCCCGGTTGCGATCGCAGGAATGCTCCAGGCAGCCACCGCTGGCCAGGGAACGGTCGCCCCGGGTCGCAGCGTTCGCCGAACGACAAGGAGGACCAGACCCGCGAGCAGTACCAGCCCGCTCACAACCAGTCCCGACACCAGCAGAGCAAGGTAGCTGGATTGCGGCGCGAACCGGAACTCGACCTCGATCGCCTCGCCACCTGGAACGACAAAACCCTGCTGCCAGCCGTCCACCGTCACCGCAGTGAGGGAGGTGCCGTCGACGGTGGCCTCCCACCCGGGATTGAAGTTCTCGGGGATCGCCACGAGGGACGCCTGACCTGCCCCAAGCCGGATCGTCCGGGACGCCGATCCCCAGTCCTCGACTGTTGCCTCGCGCTCCGTCACCTGCTCCGTCGGCTCAGGCGGCAGTCCAGCAAGCCGTGTCGCCTCGAACTCCGCCGTGGGCGTGGCCACGATCTCGTGCTCCCCGTCACCCCACGGTTCGTCTGCGTCAGCACCGCAGGCCTCGACGCGGAGGGGGCGGCCGAGCACGACGTCCTTCATCGTGCCTCTGACCGAGGTCGACACCACCCGGTCGTCGATCCGGACATTCGGCCCGAAGCCGCACACGGCACCAGTCGGCGTGTCTGCGAAGAACGGCTCAGTGATGTCGGTACCGCCCAACTCGACCGGCTATCGCCACCCGCGCTCCCGGCCCCGCTTGCGGAAGCTGACCTCGACACGCCTTGTGGTCAACGGCTTGAACCGGGCCGTCCCGTTCCTGAGCCTGACGTTGCGGAGCTGCCCCTCGGAGCGCAGGTGGACGCGTCGGTGCTGGCGACCTCCCCTGCGCCAGTCACCGTGATGGAGGAGACGGTGCGTGGCCGGTGCCACCGGAAGATGAGGGCTGCGTCGGGTCCCGGCGCTCGGAAATCCAGACGCTGCGCGGGTCACCGTCGTACGCGAACCGGCTCGAGACCATTGCGTCGTCCCCGTACACCGACGTCGCCCCTACCCGCTGGCCGGTCCCGATCGGCTCGAGCAGCTGTGCGGCCTCGCGGGTGCCGCGGGCAACAGCCAGCCCTGCATCCGCAGGCTGGTCGCGCCTGTGGTCGTGAGCGAACGCCGCATCCCGTCCGGCTCCTCGCTGCCGCGGATCCGTCCCACATCACAGTCGGGGGGTCCCCCGGTCGGTCGGCAGGCTCGCGCACCGGGGTCGGCCCTGAGCAAGAAGGAGTCGTCTCTCCCGCAGCCCGCCAGGGACTACGAACTTGAGCGGCGCGGCACAAGGTTGTCGACGGAAATGTCGGAGATGGCCACCGGGCCACGCTTACCCGCGGTACCGACCTGAGTGATCCTGACCTCCACGAAAGGGACGGCGCTGCCGTCGAACGCGCCTCACGTGCTGCCCGTCGGATTCACGGTGACGGTGCGCCGCTGCGGTCCGGCTCGAACCTCCAGTTCGCGGATCGGCACCAGCGCAGCGTCGTCGACGACCGGGGTGACGTCAACGACCCGCACCTCTGGTCCTGCTCGAAGTCCATCCGGAGCCACTGCTCGCGGGGCTTCCCGATGGCCGAGGTGACCCAGCGGGTGTTCGGGTCGCCATCCACTGCGCTATACGGCGCTGCCTGGGGAACGACCGCTCCGAAGGTGTCAGCGAAGCCCTGAGACGAGGAGGCAGCAAGACGGCGCAGCCCGTCGTACCGGGCCGTGACCTGCACGGCGCCCGGTGCGACCGGGTATTCCGGGACCGCGCGGGTGACCCGATAGGGATCGTCGGCGCCCATCAGCGCCGACAGCGCCTCGTCGCCCGACCGAAGGCACGTTCACGTCGCTGGTTGCCGTCGGTCACGACGTCCACGTCGCCGTCCCAGTTGTCCTCCCCCTGGAGAACCGTCAGCCGGTCGCCGGCGATGCCCTCGTCCACGACGTCGAGCACGCTCTCGGGTGCGCCCGACACCGTCAGCACGGAAGCGACAGGGGTGCTGCGGACGCGAGGAAGGACATCGTCGACGTCGTAGATCTCGATCCGGGGCTCCGCCGTCGGGTTCGTCGCCGAACGCCGCAACCCGGCTCAGGCCGCCTGCATCCAGGGACACCGTCGCGCCGCCCGGATGGGCGAGTCCGGTAGGCCCGCATCAGGTCGCGACGAACGAGCACGTGTCCGATGCCGGCCCTGGCCAGTTGGGCACCTAGCCACGTCGCCTTGCCTGTGACGATGAGCTGGTCGAGGCCCGTCAGAAACCGGATCGACTGGCCCGGCACGAGCGGGACCTGACTGCGCGTCACCCATGGAACATCGTCCCCGAGGGCGAGCATGGGCTCGTCCGTCGTCCAGCCCCAGTCCTGACGGGCGAAGCCGGACCCGGGGACGACCAGCGTGGTCCGGCCGTCCCGATGGTCGACCAAGTAGTCGTGCGCGTCGTGCCACTCGTCTGAGATGCGCTCCCACCCGTAGATCCGAGCGTTGTTGTCGAGGTACGGCAGCCCGAGAGTGAGCACCAGGCAAGCGGGGAGGATCGAGCAGCACAGGACGCGCCGGCTCGAGCGCGGATCCGCCGCTCGGTGACCCAGACCACTGCTGCCCACGCCGCGTGGGCGAACCCGAGCGCGAGGGGCAGCCGCACCGTTGGGTCGATCTTGTGCACGTTTCGGAAGATCTGGAGCGCCCCGTCGAGGGCCGCGGATCGCCCGGCCCGGGGCTGCCCTCCCAGCCGCCATGGGCGATCGTGAGCGCAGCCAGGCCGAGCACGCGGCGAGCACGAGCGGCGGCCAGCGGGTCCGCAGGACCGCCAGCCCCACGAGGCCGAGCGCGGACACGACGGCCGACGACGACCACAGCCGGGACCGAGACGAGGTCGTGGGCCGCCGGCCACCACGCTGGTCACCGACGATCAGGTAGGCCACCCAGTGGGAGCTGCCGCGGGTGGCCTCCGACCACCCGACCAGCGCGGTGGTGTTCGCCGCGCTCTCGACGTACTCGTAGAAGGGCGGGCTGACCCCGCGAGCACGAGCAGTGGCAGCACCCACCAGGCGCAGGCGCGCCGCCACCGCCGCCGACCAGCCCGCGGCGAACCGCAGGCCGACGAGCCCCGACGGACCCCCCAGGCCACGACGACCACCACCAGGGGCAGGGCGCCGGGTTCTCCACCGCGTTGACGCCGCCCATGCACACGACCGCGGCCCCGCTCAGCACCACACGCGCCACGCGGGCCCATCCGACCCGCAAGGGTCAGCAGCACCGGCAGCAGCACCCACGGCAGCACGGCCCCCGGCAGGACTCCCCGGGATGACGCTGACCGTGCCGAGCAGCCGGGGGAGAACGCGAAGGCCAGGCCCGCCAGCAGGTGCGCCGGCCCCGTCATCCCCACGCGCCGGCCACCCGGCGAGCGCCCTCGCAGGCCACACGAGCACGAGAGCGCTCCAGAGCCCGCTGCCCGACCCAGGCGGGCACTGCAGCTGGTCGAGCCAGCACGGCGAAGGAGCCCTGCGGGAACAGGTAGCCGTAGGCCTGGTTCTGGAACTCACCGAAGTTGGTGGCGGCTGCCACAGGGTGAAGGCCTGGCGAGGAACGCGGCGGTCGCTGGGTCAGCTCGATCGCGGGTGTCGTAGGTGTCGTGCGACCCGGCTGCTGGAGCAGGGACATCGCGACCAGGAGAGTAGAGGGCCACGACCCCACCCGGAGCCGGCAGCGGCCGGCGCCGGGCCGGGACGTCCCAAGGGGTCGCGCGCAGCCGACCCGTCCCGACCGGGTACCACCCCACCTCCCACGTCCTCCACCTCCCAGCGGCCAGCAAGGTTAGCCGCGGCCCCGCCGACAGCTCTGGAATACGGTCTCTCGCGTCAGCCTCTAGGCTCGGCGGCGTGAGCACGTCCACCGGCGAGGCGCCAACCGGCCTGCGGGGGCTGTTGCGCGGCAGCGCCGGCATCGCCGTCGCGATGGGCATCATGAACGTCGCGACGTACGGCTTCCAGATGGTGTCCGCCCGCGCTGCTCGGGCCCGCAGAACTTCGGCGCCTTCGCCGGCTGATGGCCGTCCTGCTGGTCGTGGCCGTGCTCCAGCTCGGGCTTCAGGCCACCGCCGCCCGACGGATCGCTGCCGACGCCTGGCCACGTCGCCCAGATCGAGCAGGTCATCCTGTCGATGACCTACCGCGCCGCGCTCGTGCTGGGCGGGGTGCTGCTGGTCGCCTCGCCCGCGATCTACCTCATGCTGCGCCTGGACAGCCTGGTCCCCGCCGTCTTGCTCGCGGTCAGCCGCAATACCGCTCACGATCATGGGCGGTCAGGCCGGGATCCTCCAGGGCGAGCGGCGCTGGCTGGCACTGGGCGCTGGTCTACCTCGCGGTGGGCGTACCACGGCTGGTGATCGGCACCGCCTTCATCGTGTGGAAGCCGACCGAGACCTCGGCGATGGCGGGCGTGACCGTCGCCCTCGTCGTCCCCGTGCTCGTCGGGTGGTACGCCCTTCGCCGGGGACGGGTGCCGGGCGAGATCAGCCACGACCACTCGCTCCGGCCGATCCTGCGCGAAACCCTGCACAACTCCCAGGCGCTGCTCGCCTTCTTCGTACTCTCGAACGCCGACATCATCGTGGCCCGCAACATCCTGACCGACCACGACGCCGGCCTGTACGCCGGCGGACTGATCCTGGTCAAGGGCGTGCTGTTCCTCCCGCAGTTCGTCGTCGTCGTGGCGTTCCCCGCGATGGTCGACCGTCGACGAGCGGCGCAAGGCGCTCGTCGCGCAGCCTGCTGACGGTCGCCGGCATCGGCGTCGCGTGCACCATCGGTGTGATCTGCCTGTCAGACCTCGCGATGGTCTTCGTCGGCGGCAACGACTACGCGGAGATCCAGTCGGCCCTGTGGCGGTTCGCCGTCATCGGCACGCTGCTGGCGATGCTGCAGCTGCTGGTCTACTCCGTGCTCGCCCGACAGGGCCGCGGGTCGGTGTACCTCGTGTGGGTCGCGGTGGTCGCCCTGGTCGGCGTCGGCTGCGACGCTCGACTCGGTCGCGGCGCTCGTGACAGCCGTGACCGTGATCGACGCGCCGCTCTTCGTCCTGCTGCTGACCCTCGGCCTGATCCGCACGCGGCGAGCGCCGCACCCCGCCAGCGCCCCGCGGTGCGCCCGCCACCGCTTCAGTGAGCGGCTTCGTGCCAGCTCCGGCCGGTGCCGACGGACACGTCGAGGGGCACGGTCAGGTCGGCGGCGCCCGCCATCTCGGCGCGGACGACCTTCTCGAGGTCGTCGCGCTCGCCGTCGGCCACCTCGAACACGAGCTCGTCGTGGACCTGCAGCAGCATCCGTGAGCTGAGGCCGGCCTCGCGGATCGCGCGGTCGACGTTGAGCATGGCGACCTTGATCAGGTCGGCGGCCGAGCCCTGGATGGGCGCGTTGAGCGCCATCCGCTCGGCCGTGTCACGACGCATGCGGTTGTCGCTGGTGAGGTCGGGAAGGTGCCGCCGCCGGCCCCAGATGGTCTCGGTGAAGCCGGCCTTCCGTGCCTCGTCGACCACGCCCCGGAGGTAGTCACGCACGCCGCCGAAGGTCTCGAAGTACTCGTCCATCAGCCCGCGCGCCTCGCTCGGCTCGATCCGCAGCTGCTGGCCGAGCCCGAACGCCGACAGGCCGTAGGCCAGGCCGTAGTTCATCGCCTTGATCTTGGCCCGCATCTCGACCGTGACGTCGTCGGCGTCGACGTCGAAGACCCGGGCGGCCGTGATCGAGTGGAAGTCGCGTCCGGAGCGGAACGCCTCGATGAGCAGGTCGTCCTCGGAGAGGTGGGCCATGATCCGCATCTCGATCTGGCTGTAGTCGGCGGTCATCAGGCAGTCGCTGGTGCCCGTTGACATCAGTGCCGACCACGAACCCCTCGCGGATCCGGCGTCCCTCCTCGGTGCGGATCGGGATGTTCTGGAGGTTGGGGTCGGTGCTGGAGAGCCGGCCGGTGGCGGCGATCATCTGGTTGAACGTCGTGTGGATCCGCCCGTCGGGCGCCACCGTCTTGAGCAGCCCCTCGATGGTCTGGCGCAGGCGCGCCACGTCGCGGTGTCGCAGCAGGTGGAGCAGGAACGGGTGCTCGGTCTTGACGTAGAGCTGCTGCAACGCGTCGGCGTCGGTGGTGTAGCCGGTCTTGGTGCGCTTGGTCTTGGGCATGTCGAGCTCGTCGAACAGCACGACCTGCAGCTGCTTGGGCGAGCCGAGGTTGATCTCCTTGCCGATCACGGCGTACGCCTCGTCGGCCGCCTGCCGGACCTCGGTGGCGAAGTGGCTCTCGAGCTGCTCGAGGTGGTCGGTGTCGACGGCGATGCCGATGTGCTCCATCTCCTCGAGCACGGGGACCAGCGGCAGCTCGATCTCCGCCAGCAGGCGGGTGCCGCCGGCGTCCTCCACCTCGCCGTCGAGAGCCTCGGCGAGGTCGATGACGGCGCGCGCGTGCAGCATCGCCGTCGCGGCCAGGTCGTCGCCGCCGGACGGGTCCTCGAACAGCGCGTCCTGGTCGTCCTCGCGCTCGGTGCGCAGCTCGCGGCGGAGGTAGCGCAGGGTGAGGTCGGACAGGTCGTAGGAGCGCTGGTCGGGCTGGACGAGGTAGGCCGCGAGGGCGGTGTCGCTGACCAGGCCCTCGAGCCGCCAGCCGTGCCCGGCCAGGGCGTGCTTGGGCCCCTTGGCGTCGTGGAGGACCTTCGGGCGGGCGGGGTCGGCCAGCCAGGACGCCAGGGCGGTGTCGTCCTCGGGGGTCAGGCCGGCAACGTCGACGTACGCCGCGAGCCCGCTGATGTCGGCGACGGCGATGCCCTCGACCGTGCCGGTGCCGGAGCCCCAGTGGCCACGGACGTGGACGCCGACGTGCTGGTCGCCGAGCCCGCCGAGGAAGTCGGCCACCTCGCCGGGACCGAGTCGCCGCCCGGCCAGCTCGAAGCCGCTCTCGTCGACGGGGTTCTCCTCGGGCCCGAGAGTGTCGATGGTGCGGGTGCGGAGCTCGCCACGGAACTCGAGGTCGTCGAAGAGGGTCAGCGCGGTGTGCCGGTCCCACGGCTCCAGCACCAGGTCACCCGGCGCGCGCTCGAGGTCGAGGTCGCAGACGAGCGCGTTGAGCCGGCGGTTGCGGATCACGTCACCGAGGTGCTCGCGCAGCGCCTCGCCCTTCTTGCCGGTGATCTCGTCGGCGTGGGTGATGACGTTGTCGAGGCCGTCGTACTGGTTGATCCACTTGGCGGCGAAGCCCTGGCCGACGCCCGGCACGCCCGGCAGGTTGTCGGAGGTCTCGCCGACGATGGCCGCGAGCTCGGGGTAGCGCTGGGGCGGGACGCCGTACTTGGCCTCGACCGCCTGCGGGGTCATGCGCGCCAGGTCGGACACCCCGCGCATCGGGTAGAGCACGGTCGCGTCGTCGCTGACCAGCTGCAGCGAGTCGCGGTCGCCGGTGAGGATCAGCACCTCCATCCCGCCGGCGACGGCCTGGGTCGTGAGCGTGGCGAGGATGTCGTCGGCCTCGTAGCCCTCCTTCTTCAGGAAGGTGATGCCGAACGAGGTGAGCACCTGCTCGATCAGCGGCAGCTGGCTGCTGAACTCGGACGGCGTCTTGTTGCGCTTGGCCTTGTACTCGGCGTACTCCTCGAGACGGAAGGTCTGCCGCGACACGTCGAAGGCGACCGCGGCATGGGTCGGCTGCTCGTCGCGGAGCACGTTGACCAGCATCGAGGTGAAGCCGTAGACCGCGTTGGTGTGCTGGCCGGTGGCGGTGGAGAAGTTCTCGACCGGGAGCGCGAAGAAGGCGCGGTAGGCCAGCGAATGGCCGTCGAGCAGCAGGAGGCGCGGGCGGTCAGCGGTCTCGTTGACAGGCACGATCGCGACTCTATCCGCCGCCACGGACACCCCGGACGGGGGAACCGGACGGTCCGCAAGAATGGCGCGCATGACCGATCAGCAGCCGACCGAGATCTCCATCGACGACTTCCTCGCCGCGATGCCGCATGGCATGGGCGTGCTCAACGACCGGATGGGGATCGAGCTGGTCGAGATCTCGGCGGAGCGGGTGGTCGCGACGATGCCGGTCGAGGGCAACACCCAGCCCTACGGCCTCCTCCACGGCGGCGCGTCGGTGGTGCTCGCCGAGACCCTCGGCTCCGTCGGCTCGGCCATCCACGGCTACCCCGACAAGCTGTCGGTCGGCGTCGACATCAACGCCACCCACCACCGGTCCGCGACGTCGGGCACGGTCACCGGTGTCGCGACCGCCGTCCACCTGGGTCGGTCGTTCGCGACGTACGACGTGGTGATCACCGACGCCCGCGACAAGCGCGTGTGCACCTCGCGGATCACGTGTGCGCTGATGCCCGCCGAGCGGTACAGCTGAGCCGACGGCCGGCGGTCAGGGCGTCGGTGCCTGCGACTTCCGCAGCGACCGGCGTACGGCGAGCACGGACGTGAGCGGGCGCCCGTTGGCCCGCGCGACATGCGGCCGCTGCGACGCCAGCTTGGTCTTCAGGGCGTGCACCGACGCGACCCTCAGCAGGGCGTAGGGGCCGAGCGCCAGCCGGGCCATGAACCGGTTGGCGTCGCGCGACCCGGCCACGACGGCGGTGGCGACGTGGGCGATGCCGATCTCCTCGGCGAACGCGACCGACGCCTCCATCAGCGCCCGGCCGACGCCGTGGCGGCGGAACTCCGGGAACACGTGCGGCGAGATGGTCTGCACCACCGGCTCGAGGTTCAGCGGGGTCATCGTGTCCGCTCTCAGGTGGACGGCGCCCGCGATCTGTCCGTCGTACTCCGCGACGATCAGGCGCTCGTCGTGGAGCGGGCGGACCCGCTCGATGATCGAGCGCAGGTCGGCGGCCTGCTCCTCACGGTCGACCCGACGGAGCACGTCGGTCCACAGGTCGGCCAGCTCCTCGGCGTCGTCGGGCACGGCGCTACGCAGGGACACCAGGTGGCGTGTCATCGGCTCATCGCCTCTCGGGACCTCTCTCCCTCTCGATCGCACCGCCACGTGCCCCCGGGCGCGACCCCCACCGAGGGAGACTACGCTCAGGTCTCCCGTCGTGGCAGAGGAGGACCGTGTTCCCGGGTATCGGCACCCTCGTCAACGTCGCGACGGTCCTCCTCGGAGCCACCATCGGCGTACTCCTGGGGCACCGGCTGCCGGAGCGCACCCGCGACGTCGTGACCGACGCGCTGGGCCTGGTCACCCTGCTGATCGCCGGGCTCTCGGCGGTCGCGGTCACCAACGGCGAGCTCACGGCGTACGCCGGCAACAGCGCGCCGATGCTGGTCGTGCTGGCCTCGATGGCGATCGGCGGGATCATCGGGTCCCTGCTGCGGCTCGAGGCCCGGGTCGAGTCGCTCGGCGGCTGGCTGCAGACCCGCCTCTCGGGCGACACGGGGACGGTGGAGCGACAGCGGTTCATCGAGGGCTTCGTGGTGTCCTCGCTGGTGTTCTGCACCGGCCCGCTCACCATCCTCGGCTCGCTCAACGACGGCCTCGGCCTCGGCGCCGAGCAGCTGATCCTCAAGGCGACGCTCGACGGTTTCGCCGCGATCGCGTTCGCCGCCTCGTTCGGGTGGGGCGTCGCCGCGAGCGCCCTGACCGTGCTCGTGATCCAGGGCGGGCTCACCGGCGTCGGGCTGCTCCTGGGCGACGTGCTGCCCGATGCCCACATCGCCGTCGTGACCGCGGTGGGCGGGCTGCTGCTCGTCGGCGTCGCCCTCCGGCTGCTGCGCATTCGCGAGATCCCGGTGGCCGACCTGCTGCCCGCGCTCCTGGTGGCTCCCCTGCTGCTGACGGCCGTGGCGGCGTTTCGCTAGCCGTGCGCGGGTTCCGCCACGCCGGGGGAATTTGCCGCCAAACCTGCCCCTGCGGTGCCGATGGTTCTAGGGTGCAGGGAAACGACTCGCCGCTGGGGTGCGAGGGGGCCCGACGGTGATCGCTATAGTCCCGCCGAGTCGATGGCCTAAGTCGAGGCGACAGGAGCCCCATGCACGCCGCACTTCCCAAGCGTCTAGCAGCGCTAGCACTCATGGTTGCCGCGTTAGTGATGGTGGGAGGGACGGCGTACGCCGCAACCTCCGCGTCCGCGGGCGGAAGCGCCCAGTGCGAGCTGCCCGAGGCCACCGACGACGACACCATCTCGATCATCGGCCGCATCTGCGACCGGCGTGAGACGCCCCAGGTGCCCGTGGCCGACGTGACAGTCACCGTCGAGGACGACTCCGGCAACCCGATCGGCGAGGCGACCTCCGGGTCGAACGGCACGTTCACGATCGATCTGCCCGGCGCTGCCATCGAGCACCTCGGCAAGTCCTACACGGTCGCGATCGACGAGTCGACGCTGCCCGAGGACACCGAGCCCGACGTGCTCAGCCGCACGATCACGATCAACATCGACAACGACCAGTCGGTCACGTTCCCGATCGGCGCGGCCGGCCCCGGTGGCACCGGCTTCGCCGCCGAGGCGCTGCAGCTGACAGTGGGCGGCATCGTGTTCTCGGTGCTGCTGGCCATGGCAGCGCTCGGCCTCTCGATGATCTTCGGCACGACCGGGCTGACGAACTTCTCCCACGGCGAGCTGATCACCTTCGGCGCCCTCGTCGCCTACGCCGTCGACAAGCTGCCCGGGTCCATTGACATCGGCGGGACCGACGTCACGGTGGTCCTCGCGGTGATCGCGGCGTTCATCGTGTCCGGCGCGTTCGGCTGGCTCAACGACAAGTCCCTGTGGGCGCCCCTTCGCCGGCGCGGCACCGGGCTGATCGCGATGATGATCGTCAGCATCGGCCTGTCGATCTTCCTGCGAAGCATCTTCCAGTACTTCGCCGGAGCGCAGAGCCACCAGTACTCGCAGTACTCGGCCGTGACGCCGTGGGAGATCGGACCGGTCCTGCTCACACCCAAGGAGCTCGTGGTCGCGCTGCTCGGGCTGGCGGTCCTGTTCACCACGACGGCGCTCCTGCAGTACACACGGGTCGGGAAGGCCACCCGAGCCGTCGCCGACAACCCCGCGCTGTCCTCGGCGACCGGCATCAACGTCGAGCGGGTGATCAACATCGTCTGGATCGGTGGTGCGGCGCTCGCGGGCCTGGCCGGAGCGCTGCTCGGCCTCACCCAGGGCTTCGACTACCAGATCGGCTTCAAGCTGCTGCTGCTGGTCTTCGCGGCCGTGGTGCTCGGCGGCCTCGGCACCATCTGGGGTGCGATCGTCGGCGCGTTCATCATCGGCCTGTTCACCGAGCTGGTCACGCTCTTCGTGCCCGCCGAGTTCAAGTTCGTGGGCGCGCTGGTCGTCCTCATCGTGGTGCTGCTGATCAGACCGCAAGGCCTGCTCGGCAAACCGCAGAGGATCGGCTGAGGAAGGGATATCGACATGGACTGGGGCAACATTCTGAGCCTCTCCCTCGCGCAGGCGCTGGGACCGACGGCGATCATCTACTGCCTGGCGGCGATCGGCCTGAACGTGCACTTCGGCTACACCGGCCTGCTGAACTTCGGCCAGGCCGGGTTCATGATGGTCGCCGGATACGCGCTGGTGTCGCTCAACACGATCTGGGGGCTCAGCCTCTGGCTGGGCTTCCTCCTCGGCATCGTGCTGACGATCCTGCTGGCGTTGTTGCTCGGTGTGCCGACGCTGCGACTGCGGGCCGACTATCTGGCGATCGTGACCATCGCAGCGGCGGAGATCATCCGGCAGACCATCAGCGCCGCGAAGTTCTCCGAGACGTTCGGCGGCCAGGACGGCGTCACCGGCTTCATCGACGGCTTCCGTGACCTGAACCCCTACTCGGGAACGATCAGCATCCCCGGCATCGTGAGCTGGCGGGCCTACGACTTCTGGGTGATGACGGTCGGCTGGATCATCGTGGCCATCTGCTGCCTCATCGTCTGGGCGCTGATGCGCAGCCCGTGGGGCAGGGTCCTCAAGTCGATCCGCGAGGACGAGGACGCCGTGCGCTCGCTCGGCAAGAACGTCTACGCCTACAAGATGCAGTCGCTGATCATCGGTGGCCTGTTCGGTGGCCTCGCGGGCATGATGACGGCGCTGAGATCGGCGTCGATCGGCCCGTCCTTCTTCGCGACCGACGTGACGTTCTTCGCCTACACCGTCCTCCTGATCGGCGGCGCGGCCCGCGTCTTCGGGCCGGTCGTGGGGTCGATGATCTTCTGGTTCCTGATCTCCGCACTCGGCATCTTCTTCACCCAGGCCACCGGTGGCGTCGACCCGCTGATCCCGGAGTCGATCATGACGCCGACCCAGGCCAGCCTGATGCGGTTCATCTTCCTCGGACTCGGGCTGATGTTGTTGATGATCTTCCGACCACAAGGAATCTTCGGAGACCGAAGGGAGCTGGCGCTCGATGCCCGCTGAGGAAACCATGACCCCGGCCGGTGGCACCCCGCTGGACAAGGGTGCCGACGAGCAGTCCCCCGCCACGGTCACCGGCGTCGACATCAGCGCCGCGCGCCGGGCACTGGCGGAGGTGCCGCGCGAGCCCGGCGCACCCAAGCCGGACCCGATCGTGACCGCCGACAACATCGTGCGCACGTTCGGCGGGCTCAAGGCCGTGGACGTGGAGCACGTCGAGATCCAGCGCGGCGTGATCACCGCGTTGATCGGCCCCAACGGCGCCGGCAAGACCACCTTCTTCAACCTGCTCACGGGCTTCGACCGCCCGGACACCGGCGCCTGGTCGTTCAACGGCGAGAGCCTGAACAAGGTGCCGGCGTACCGGGTGGCCCGGCTGGGCATGATCCGCACCTTCCAGCTCACCAAGGTGCTCTCGAAGCTGACGGTCATCGAGAACATGCGCGTGGGTGCGACCGGCCAGACGGGTGAGCGGCTGCGGTCGGCGATGTTCTCGTTCCTCTGGGGCGGCCAGGAGGACTCCAACACCACGAAGGCCGATGCCCTGCTCGAGCGGTTCCTGCTCATCAAGAAGCGCGAGGACTTCGCCGGCTCGCTGTCGGGCGGGCAGCGCAAGCTGCTGGAGATGGCGCGCGCCCTCATGGCAGATCCTGAGCTGGTGATGCTCGACGAGCCGATGGCGGGCGTGAACCCGGCGCTGAAGCAGTCGTTGCTGGGTCACGTGAAGTCCCTGCGCGACGAGGGGCGCACCGTGCTCTTCGTCGAGCACGACATGGACATGGTCCGCGACATCTCCGACTGGGTGATCGTGATGGCCCAGGGCCAGATCGTGGCCGAAGGCCCGCCCGACTCGGTGATGGCCGACCAGGCCGTGATCGACGCCTACCTGGGCGCCCACCACGACACCGACCTCTCGGAGGCGGAGGAGGAGATCCTCGCCGCCGCCGAGGCCGAGATCTCCCAGGAGCACGAGGAGGAGCAGTCGTGACCGAGGACAGCAGCGCCGACGCGGACCTGGCGACCGTCGCCACCTCGCAGGGCGGCGACGTACCCGGCCGCGAGAAGCACCTCGCCGCCGCCGAGGGAGCGATCCTGCGCGCCGACGACCTGATTGCGGGCTATCTGCCGGGCGTCAACATCCTCAACGGGGCCGACCTCTACTGCAAGGAAGGCGAGCTGGTCGGGATCATCGGGCCCAACGGCGCGGGCAAGTCCACCCTGCTCAAGGCGCTCTTCGGGCTCGTGAAGATCAACACCGGCACCGTGAAGCTCAAGGGCGACGACATCACCAACCAGCGCGCCGATGTGCTGGTGACCAAGGGCATCGGCTTCGTCCCCCAGTCCAACAACGTGTTCCCGTCGCTCACGATCCAGGAGAACCTGGAGATGGGCGTCTACCAGCGGCCGAAGAGCTTCAAGAAGCGGTTCGACTTCGTGGGCGACCTGTTCCCGCCGCTCATCGACCGCAAGGCCCAGCGGGCCGGCTCGCTCTCGGGTGGTGAGCGGCAGATGGTGGCCATGGGCCGGGCGCTGATGATGGAGCCGTCCGTGCTGCTGCTGGACGAGCCGTCCGCCGGCCTCTCGCCGGTCATGCAGGACGAGGTGTTCGTGCAGACCCGGCGGATCAACCGGGCCGGGGTGTCCGTCGTCATGGTCGAGCAGAACGCCAGTCGTTGCCTGCAGATCTGTGATCGTGGCTACGTCCTCGACCAGGGCCGCAACGCCTACACCGGCACCGGCCAGTCGCTCGCGAAGGACCCCAAGGTGATCGAGCTCTACCTCGGCACCCTCGCGAAGGCCTGACTTCTCGCGACCTCCCGACAAGACGAAGGGCCCGGCCTGACGGCCGGGCCCTTCTGGGTGCTGCTTGGTGCGGGAGCGATCAGTTGGTCGCCGGCACGACGCCGGAGACGTTGTCGATCTGCTCGTAGGTGTTGCCCTTGCCGTACTCGTTGATGCCGTACGAGCCGGCGATGAGGCTGCCGGAGTCGGTCATGTCGGCGGGACCGCTCTTGCCGTCGTAGTCGATGTCCTCGCCGTCCTCGAGCAGGCCTGCGCACTCCTCGAAGGTCGTGCACTTGGTGCCCTCACGCGTGACGTCGACGATGTTCGCGCCGATGGCCTCACCGGAGTCGTCGCCGGCGGCGATCGCTGCGAGCGCGGAGATGACGACCGCGTCGTAGCTCTCAGGACCGTAGGTCAGCGTGTCTCCGCTCATCGCCGGAGCCGCCTTGAGCCGCTCCTCGAACTCCTTGTCCGGAGTCGCTGCCCCGGGAGCCGTGCCCTTGACGCCCGTCAGGTCGAAGCCGTCGTCGACGTACTCCTCGTTGGACAGGTTGCCGTCCACGAAGTAGATCTGGACGTCCTGGGGGCCGATGCCCTTGGCGATCAGCTGCGGGATGATCTTGGTCGTCTCGTTGAAGGAGACCAGGACGATCGAGTCCGGCTTGGAGGCCGCGACCTTGTTCACCTCCGCGGTGAAGTTCTGCGCGTCGGCGGCGTACAGCACGAACTCGCTGACGGTGGCGCCCTTCTCCTCGAGCACCTCCTGGACGCGCTCGGACAGGCCCTCGCCGTAGAAGTCCTGGCGACCCATGATGGCGACGTTCTCGCCGCCGTCCTCGACGATGAGGTTGGCCAGGATCTCGCCCTGCAGGATGTCGGACGGCGCGGTCCGGAAGTACAGACCGTTGTCGTCGTAGGTGTCGAAGCCCGCGGCGGTGTTGGCCGGTGAGAAGTGGACGACGCCCGCACCCGTGATCTTGTCGATCACGCTGACGGACACGCCGGACGCGGCCGCGCCGATGACGACGTCGGTGTTGTCGGCGAGCAGGTTGTCGACCTCGGCGCCCGCGATGTCGGGAGTGCCGTCACCGGAGTCGGCGTCGACGCCGACCACGTCCTTGCCGAGCACGCCGCCGGCGGCGTTGATGTCCTCGATCGCGAGGTCCACGCCCGCGAACTCCGGCGGGCCGAGGAAGGCCAGGTCACCCGTCTGCGGGAGCAGCGAGCCGACGGTGAGCGTGCCGTCACCCTTGGGAGCGGCCTCGCTCTCGGAGCTGCCGTTGTCTCCCGAGCTTTCGGGTTCCTCGTCGTCACCGCCGCATGCGGTGAGGACGAGAGATGCAGCCGCAAAGGCCGCGGCAAGGCGCACTGCGCGCTTGGAGCGAATCATGGAGCCTCCGTGATCAGGAGAAAAGGCACGTTCCAGCTCGGTGCCGGAAACGCTTCTGGCGAGAGGCAACCTATCCGCGCGGGGGCCGACAATCCTCACGTCGGGTCGAAAAGGTGACGGGATGTTGCCATTTCGTGATCTAGGAGGCGTGTGACACGGACCGGTCACGGGTAAGCGGCCTAGTTGGCCCTGTCATCGGTGCCCCCGCCGGCCCCGTTTCCGCCGATGCCGGGCCCGTGCTCCACCACTCCCTCGGCCACCTGGCGCATCGAGAGGCGCAGGTCCATGGCGGTCTTCTGGATCCAGCGGAACGCCTCGGGCTCGGAGAGCTCCAGGTCCCTCTGCAGCACGCCCTTGGCGCGGTCCACGGCCTTGCGGGTCTCGAGGCGCTCGGTCAGGTCGGCCACCTCCTGCTCGAGCAGCCCGATCTCCGAGAACCGGCTCATCGCCATCTCGATCGCGGGGACCAGGTCGGTCTGGGTGAACGGCTTGACCAGGTAGGCCATCGCACCCGCGTCCCGCGCCCGTTCGACCAGGTCGCGCTGGGAGAAGGCGGTGAGGATGACGACCGGCGCGATCCGCTGCGCCGCGATCCGCTCGGCGGCGGCGATCCCGTCGAGGACGGGCATCTTGACGTCGAGGATGACCAGGTCGGGACGCAGCTCCTCGGCCAGCTCGACGGCGCGGGCTCCGTCGCCGGCCTGCCCCACGACGTCGTACCCCTCCTCGGCGAGCATCTCGACGAGGTCCATCCGGATCAGCACCTCGTCCTCGGCGACGACGACGCGGCGCTGGGCGGGGGCAGCAGGCTGGCTCACGGCGGACAGGTTAACCGCCGCCGGCGCGGCCCGGGGCCGCGGGTTCAGGCGGGCCGGTCGGCCACCACGAGACGCTCGGCCGTCGTACGGGCGACGTACAGCTCGACCTCGACGCGCTCGACGCGCAGCCGGCTGAGCTCGGTGGCCGCCGTACGCGCGTTCGCCACGGCGCGCTCGTTGCTGCGCGTCACCAGCTGCCAGGGCTTCCACATGGCGTTCCTCCCGAGGGTTGGTCGACGTAGATCGCGTAACTGTAGTGGATTACTTGGCTTTCCCCAAGGGCGGTCTAGAGAAGTGATTCCGGTACCGTTGCGCCGCGCAGCCCCGGTATCCAACGGCAGAGGATAGCGGTCTCAAACACCGTCCAGTGTGGGTTCGAATCCCACCCGGGGCACCCATACGGACACTGGTGTCGGTGGCCGATCCGACACGGCTTCACCCTCGATCGTCGGGGAGCCGACAGAACCGGCTCACTCCCGGCGGTAGGCCGGTGCCACCTCGTTCATCGCGTCGCCCATCCGGTGCACGCGCAGGGCGTTGGTGGAGCCGGGGATGCCGGGCGGAGAGCCGGCGATGATCACCACGAGGTCGCCCTCCTTGACCCGCCCGATCTTGAGCAGCTGCTCGTCGACCTGGCGCACCATCTCGTCGGTGTGCTCGACCATCGCGGTCTTGAACGTCTCGACGCCCCAGGTCAGCGACAGCTGCGAGCGCACGACGGCCTCGGGGCTGAAGGCGAGCACCGGGATCGGCCCGCGGTAGCGCGACAGGCGGCGGGCGGAGTCGCCGGACTGGGTGAACGCGACCAGGAACTTCGCCCCGACCCGCTCGGCGACCTCGGCGGCGGCCTTGGCGATGATGCCGCCCTTGGTCTTGGGCTGCCAGTCGATGGCGGCCATCCGCTTGAGTCCGTGGCGCTCGGTCGACTGGATGATCCGCGCCATCGTCTCGACGGCCTCGATGGGGTAGTCCCCCACGCTGGTCTCGCCGGAGAGCATCACCGCGTCGGCGCCGTCGAGGACGGCGTTGGCGACATCGGACGCCTCGGCCCGGGTCGGCGCGGGGTTGCTGATCATCGACTCGAGCATCTGGGTCGCGACGATCACGGGCTTGGCGTTGCGGCGCGCCTTCTCGATCACCCGCTTCTGGAGGAACGGCACGTCCTCGAGGGGGCACTCCACGCCGAGGTCGCCGCGCGCCACCATGAACGCGTCGAACGCCTTGACCACCTCGTCGAGGTTGTCGATGGCCTGCGGCTTCTCGATCTTGGCGATGACGGGCAGCATCACGCCCTCTTCGCGCATGATCTCCCGGACCATCTCGGCGTCCTTGCCCGACCGCACGAACGACAGGGCCACGAAGTCGACGGTGAGGTGCAGCGCGAACCGCAGGTCCTCGATGTCCTTCTCCGACAGCGCGGGCACGCTGACCGCCACGCCCGGCAGGTTGATGCCCTTGTTGTTGCTCACCGGCCCGCCGACGACCACCTCGGTGACGACGTCCTTGCCGCGTACCTCCTTGACCCGCAGCCGGATCTTGCCGTCGTCGATCAGGATCGGGTCGCCGGGGCTGACGTCGCCGGGGAGCCCGTCGTACGTCGTCCCGCAGATCGTGGCGTCGCCCGGGACGTCGCGGACGGTGATCACGAACTCCTGGCCCTGCTCGAGGACCTGGGGGCCGTCGGCGAACGTGTCCAGCCGGATCTTGGGACCCTGCAGGTCCGCGAAGATCCCGACCCCGTGCCCGGTCTGCGTCGGCCGCCTGCCGCACCAGGCGGTAGCTGCGCTCGTGGTCGGCGTGGCTGCCGTGGCTCATGTTCAGCCGGGCGACATCCATCCCGGAGTCGACGAGCTTCCGGATCTGCTCCGGGGTCGACGTCGCGGGGCCGAGGGTGCAAACGATCTTTGCTCTACGCACGACCGCAACCCTAGCGCGCATTGGAACGTTCCAACAACGCGAGCACGGTTGACCCGTCGTTAATTAACGGCGGGTCAACCTGCTAGACGACGAGAGGTCGCTCGGTGGGCGGGATCGGCACCGGGAGGTTGGTGGTGCCGGTGAGGAACTCGTCGACCGCAGCGGCGGCCGCGCGGCCCTCGGCGATCGCCCAGACGATCAACGACTGACCGCGGCCCGCGTCGCCGGCCACGAAGACGTCGTGGACCGAGGTGCGGTAGGAACCGTCGCGGGCGACGTTGCCGCGGTCGTCGAGGTCGACCCCGAGCTGTTCGACCAGTCCGCCCTGCTGGACCCCGGTGAAGCCCATCGCGAAGAGCACCAGCTCGGCCGGCAGCTCGCGCTCGGTGCCTTCGTGCTCGACCAGCTTCCCGTCCTCGAACGACACCTCGACCAGCCGCAGCGCGCGCACCCGTCCGCTCTCGTCGCCGAGGAACTCCTTGGTCGAGATCGAGTAGACGCGGTCGCCGGCCTCCTCGTGTGCCGAGGAGACCCGGAAGATCATCGGGTACGTGGGCCACGGCTGGCCGGCGGGTCGGTCGTCCGGAGGTTCGGGCATGATCTCGAGCTGCGTGATGCTGGCCGCGCCCTGACGGGTGGCGGTGCCGAGGCAGTCGGCCCCGGTGTCGCCGCCGCCGATGATGATGACGTTCTTGCCCTCGGCGGTGATCTGGCCGTCCACCTCGTCACCGAGCGAGGCCCGGTTCGACTGCGGGAGGAAGTCCATGGCCTGGTGGATGCCGTCGAGCTCGCGGCCGGTGACGGGCAGGTCACGCGGCACTGTCGCACCCATCGCCAGCACCACCGCGTCGTACCGGTCGCGCAGCTGCTGGCCCGTCAGCTCGGCGCCGACGTCGACGCCGGCCCGGAAGATGGTGCCCTCCCGGCGCATCTGGTCCAGCCGCCGGTCGAGGTGGCGCTTCTCCATCTTGAACTCGGGGATGCCGTAGCGCATCAGCCCACCGATCTTGTCGGCGCGCTCGTAGACGGCGACCGTGTGGCCCGCCCGCGTGAGCTGCTGCGCGGCGGCCAGGCCGGCCGGTCCGGAGCCGATCACCGCGACGGTCCGCCCCGAGAGCCACTCCGGCGGCTGCGGCCGCACGAATCCGGACTCCCAGGCCTTGTCGATGATCGCGACCTCGACGTTCTTGATCGTCACCGCGGGCTGGTTGATGCCCAGCACGCAGGCGGTCTCGCACGGCGCCGGGCAGAGGCGGCCGGTGAACTCCGGGAAGTTGTTGGTCGCGTGCAGGCGCTCGATCGCGCCCTCCCAGTCGTCGCGCCAGACCAGGTCGTTCCACTCGGGGATGATGTTGCCGAGCGGGCAGCCCTGGTGGCAGAACGGGATGCCGCAGTCCATGCAGCGCCCGGCCTGCTCGGTGATGATCGGCAGCAGCGCGCGGCCGATGCCGTCCGGGTAGACCTCGTTCCAGTCCTGGATCCGCTCGTCGACCGGCCGTCGCTCGGCGACCTGCCCGTGGTCCTGTGCTTGCAGGAAGCCCTTGGGGTCAGCCATGCAGCACCTCCATGATCCGTGCGGCGGCTTCCTCGTCGTTGAGGCCGTCCTCCTTCGCCTCGGCCCGCGCGTCGAGCACCCGCTTGAAGTCGCTGGGCATCACCTCGGTGAACCTCGGCAGGGCGCCGTCCCAGTCGGCCAGCAGCTCCTCGGCGACGGTCGACCCGGTCTCCTCGAGGTGACGGGTGACCAGCGCCTTCAGCTCCTCGGCCGCCTCGCCCTCGACCGGGCTGAGCTCCACGAGCTCGGGGTTGACCCGGCCCTCGTCGAGGTCGAGCACGAACGCGTAGCCACCGGACATGCCGGCCGCGAAGTTGCGCCCGGTCTTGCCGAGGACCACCACGATCCCACCGGTCATGTACTCGCACCCGTGGTCGCCGACGGCCTCGACGACGGCCAGTACGCCGGAGTTGCGGACGCAGAACCGCTCCCCCACCTCGCCGCGCAGGAAGATCTCCCCGGACGTGGCGCCGTAGCAGATGACGTTGCCGGCGATGATCTGCTCGCTCGCCTCGAACGTCGCCGCCCGGTCGGGCCGGATCACGATCCGGCCACCGGAGAGGCCCTTGCCGACGTAGTCGTTGGCGTCGCCCTCGAGCCGCAGGGTGATGCCCGCGGGCAGGAACGCACCGAACGACTGCCCGGCCGAGCCGGTGAACGTGATGTCGATGGTGCCGTCGGGCAGGCCCTCGCCGCGGTAACGCTTGGTGACCTCGTGACCGAGGATCGTGCCGACCGTGCGGTTGACGTTGCGGACCGTGAGCTGCGCCCGGACCGGCTCGCCCCGCTCCAGCGCGGGCTCGGCCAGCGGCACCAGCTCGTTGACGTCGAGCGACTTGTCGAGCCCGTGGTCCTGCGCGGTGGTGTTGTGCCGTGCCGCGCCCTCGGGCAGCTCCGGGAGGTGCAGGATCGGCGCCAGGTCGAGGCCCGAGGCCTTCCAGTGGTCGACCGCGCGGGTGATGTCGAGCGCGTCCACCCGGCCGATCGCCTCTTCGAGGGTGCGGAAGCCCAGCTCCGCCAGCAGCTCGCGGACCTCCTCGGCGATGTACTCGAAGAAGTTCACGACGTGCTCGGCCTTGCCCGTGTAGCGCTCCCGCAGGACGGGGTTCTGCGTGGCGACGCCGACCGGGCAGGTGTCGAGGTGGCAGACGCGCATCAAGATGCAGCCCGACACGACCAGCGGCGCAGTGGCGAACCCGAACTCCTCGGCACCGAGCAGCGCGGCGATCACCACGTCGCGGCCGGTCTTCAGCTGGCCGTCGGTCTGGACGACGATGCGGTCGCGCAGGCCGTTGAGCAGCAGGGTCTGCTGGGTCTCGGCCAGGCCGAGCTCCCAGGGTCCGCCGGCGTGCTTGAGCGAGGTCAGCGGCGCCGCGCCGGTGCCGCCGTCGTGGCCGGAGATCAGCACCACGTCGGCGTGGGCCTTGGACACCCCGGCCGCGACCGTGCCGACACCGACCTCGGACACGAGCTTCACGTGGATGCGGGCCCGCGGGTTGGCGTTCTTGAGGTCGTGGATCAGCTGCGCGAGATCCTCGATCGAGTAGATGTCGTGGTGCGGCGGCGGCGAGATGAGGCCCACACCCGGTGTGGAGTAACGGGTCTTGGCGACCCAGGGGTACACCTTGTTGCCGGGCAGCTGGCCGCCCTCGCCGGGCTTCGCGCCCTGCGCCATCTTGATCTGGATGTCGTCGGAGTTGGTGAGGTACTCGGCGGTCACGCCGAACCGCCCGGACGCCACCTGCTTGATCGAGCTGCGTCGCTCGGCGTCGTACAGCCGGTCGGCGTCCTCGCCGCCCTCGCCGGTGTTGGACTTCGCGCCCAGCCGGTTCATGGCGATGGCAAGGGTCTCGTGCGCCTCCTTGCTGATGGAGCCGTAGGACATCGCGCCGGTCGAGAACCGCTTGACGATCGCGGAGACCGGCTCGACCTCGTCGATCGCGATCGGCTCGCGCTCGGTGCCGTCCTTGAACCGGAACAGGCCGCGCAGCGTCATCAGCCGCTCGGACTGCTCGTTCACGCGTCCGGTGTACTGCTTGAAGATGTCGTAGCGGCCGCTGCGGGTGGCGTGCTGGAGCCGGAAGACCGTCTCGGGATCGAACAGGTGTGGCTCGCCCTCGCGGCGCCACTGGTACTCGCCGCCGATGGCCAGCTCCCGGTGAGCGGGCGCGATGCCGGCCCGTGGGTAGGCCACGGCGTGCCGGCGGGCGACCTCCTCGGCGATCGTCTCCAGCTCGACACCGCCGAGCTTGGAGGTGGTGCCGGTGAAGTACTTGTCGACCACTGCCTGCGACAGGCCGACCGCCTCGAAGATCTGCGCTCCGGTGTACGACGCCACCGTGGAGACGCCCATCTTGGACATCACCTTGAGCACGCCCTTGCCGAGCGCCTTGATCAGGTTGGCGACGGCCTGCTCGGGCTCCTGCTTGACGTAGTAGCCCTCGCGGGCGAGGTCCTCGACCGACTCCATCGCGAGGTAGGGGTTGACCGCCGCGGCGCCGTAGCCGACGAGCAGGGCGACGTGGTGCACCTCGCGGATGTCGCCGGCCTCGACGAGCAGCCCGACCTGGGTGCGGGTCTTCTCGCGCACCAGGTGGTGGTGCACGGCACCGGTGAGCAGCAGCGACGGGATCGGCGCCAGCTCGGCGGTGGAGTGCCGGTCGGAGAGCACGATGATCCGGGCGCCGCCGGCGATCGCGTCGGACACCTCGGCACAGATCTCGTCGATCCGCCGCGCCATCGCCGCGCCGCCGCCCTCGACGTCGTACAGGCCGCGGGAGACGTGGGTGATGAACCCCGGCATGTCGCCGTCGCGGTTGACGTGGCGGATCTTGGCCAGGTCGTCGTTGGAGATGACCGGGAACGGCAGCACCACCTGGCGGCAGGAAGCCGGGGTGGGTGCAAGGAGGTTGGCCTCGGGGCCGATGGTGCCGCTGAGCGAGGTCACCAGCTCCTCGCGGATCGCGTCCAGCGGCGGGTTCGTCACCTGCGCGAACAGCTGGCTGAAGTAGTCGAACAGCAGCCGTGGCTTGTCGCTCAGGGCCGCGATCGGGGTGTCGGTGCCCATCGACCCGATCGGCTCGGCGCCGGTGTTGGCCATCGGCGTGAGCAGGATCCGCAGCTCCTCCTCGGTGTAGCCGAAGATCTGCTGGCGCCGGGTGACCGACGCGTGGGTGTGGATGATGTGCTCGCGCTCGGGGATGTCGTCGAGGTGGATCTGGCCGGCGTGCAGCCACTCGTCGTAGGGGTGCTCGGCCGCGAGCTCGGCCTTGATCTCCTCGTCCTCGATGATCCGGTGCTCTTCGGTGTCGACGAGGAACATCCGGCCCGGCTGCAGCCGGCCCTTGCGGACCACCTTGTCGGGGGCGATGTCGAGCACGCCCACCTCGGAGGCCAGCACGACCAGCCCGTCGTCGGTGACCCAGTAGCGGCTGGGGCGCAGGCCGTTGCGGTCGAGCACGGCGCCGATCTGGGCGCCGTCGGTGAACGCGACGCACGCGGGGCCGTCCCAGGGCTCCATGAGCGAGGAGTGGAACTCGTAGAACGCGCGGCGCTTGGCGTCCATCTCGGCGTGGTTCTCCCACGCCTCGGGGATCATCATGAGTACGGCGTGGGGCAGCGAGCGGCCGCCCATGTGCAGCAGCTCGAGGACCTCGTCGAACGTGGCCGAGTCGGACGCGCCGGTGGTGCAGATCGGGAAGATCCGCTCCAGGTCGCCCGGGATCAGGTCGGAGGACAGCAGCGCCTCGCGGGCCCGCATCCAGTTGCGGTTGCCCATGACCGTGTTGATCTCGCCGTTGTGGGCGATGAACCGGAACGGGTGGGCCAGCGGCCAGCTCGGGAAGGTGTTGGTCGAGAACCGCGAGTGCACCAGGGCCACGGCCGAGGTCACCCGCTCGTCGCGCAGGTCGGGGAACACCTCGTCGAGCTGGTCGGGGGTGAGCATGCCCTTGTAGACGAGGGTGCGCGAGGACAGCGACGGGAAGTAGGCGTCGGTCTCGTGCTCCGCGCGCTTGCGCAGGCAGAACGCCAGCCGCTCGAGCGCCATCCCCGCGACGCGGGCGCCGGCGCCGGTGACGAAGATCTGCGAGAACGACGGCATCACGCCGCGCGCCGTGGTGCCGAGGGAGTCGGGGTTCACGGGTACGTCGCGCCAGCCGATGACGCCGAGGCCCTCTTCGGCGGCGATCTCCTCGACCCGGCGGCGGGTCTTGGTGATCGCCTCCTCGTCGCCGGGCAGGAAGCCGGTGCCGACGGCGTACGAGCCGAGCTGCGGGAGCTCGAAGTCGACGACCTCGCGCAGGAACGCGTCGGGGATCTGGATCAGGATGCCGGCACCGTCGCCGGTGTTCGGCTCCGCGCCACGCGCGCCACGGTGGTCGAGGTTCAGCAGGGCGGTGACGCCCTGCCGGACGATCTCGTGACTGGCGACACCGGTCAGGGTCGCGACGAAGGCGACGCCGCAAGCGTCGTGCTCGTGCCGCGGGTCATAGAGACCCTGTGGCGGCGGGAACGCGTGCATCGGCATTCTCCCGTCGTCGTCTCGTGCCGGCCGGTGCGCCTCGAGGAGGCTCGCGGCGGCGGCATATCGGCATGCATGTGTTGTGCGTGCAGGGGACGACGTTGGCCCGAGCGGTTGCTCACGCTACCACCCGGTGGCGCGGCGGAGCAGTGGCTGACTACGTGGCGGACTCGTCGTTCGCCCCCGCCTCAGCAGCCCCGTCGGCACCTCCGTCGGCACCTCCGTCGTCATCGTCCTCGGAGCGTGTTTCGGGCGCCGGTGGGCGCACGTACACGTCCTCCTCGCGGCCGGGGTGGCGCCGCGCTGACACGACGAAGTACACCCCGGCAGCCACGAACAGCACAATGGAGGTCCACACGTTGAGCCGCAGGCCGAGCACGTTGTCCAGCTGCACGTTGTCGATACGCAGCATCTCGATCCAGCCGCGACCGAGGGTGTAGATCATCACGTAGAGCGCGACCACCCGCCCGTGCCCGAGCCGGAACCTGCGGTCGGCCCAGATCAGGACCGCCGCCCCCGCGAGCGCCCACAGCGACTCGTAGAGGAACGTCGGGTGGAACGTCGTACCAGGGTCGTAGCCCGCGTTGAGCGCGGTGTCGTCGCTGACCTCGAGGGCCCACGGCAGGTCGGTCGGCTTGCCGAACAGCTCCTGGTTGAACCAGTTGCCCCAGCGGCCGATCGCCTGGGCGACGAGTACGCCGGGCGCCATCGCGTCCATGACCGGCAGGATCCGGATCCCCTTCAGCTTCGCCCCGATGACGACACCGAGGGCGCCCATGGCGATCGAGCCCCAGACGCCGAGGCCGCCCTGCCAGACGTAGAGCGCCCCCCACGCGCTGCGGCCCTCGCCGAAGTACAGGTCGTAGTCGGTGAGCACGTGGTAGAGCCGGCCGCCGACGAGGCCGAACGGCACCGCCCAGACGGCGAGGTCGCTGATGTCACCCGCCTGGCCGCCGCGGGCGACCCAGCGCCGCTCGCCCATCCAGACCGCGGCCACGATGCCGGCGATGATGCAGAGCGCGTACGCGCGGATCGGGACCGGGCCGAGCTCCCAGACCCCCTGACTGGGGGACGGGATGGCCAGGGTCGTGATCAGCGTGGTGAGCATGGGCATCTCTTCGTGACTCAGGCCAGCAGGCGGTGGATGTCGTCGGCGAGGGCGGAGGCGGAGGTGCCCTGGGTCCAGACGATCGGGACCCGGTCCTCGGCGTTGATGCCTGTCACCTGCGTGCCGTGGGTGACCTCGTAGCCGCCGCTCGGCAGCTTCTCTCCCTGCTCGACCGCGACCGCGAGCGGGTCGGCGACGTCGATGATCGTCTGCAGGTCGCCGGTGAGGCCGACGAAGGACGGGTCGAACCGGTCGAGGTAGGTGCGCAGCGCGGCCTCGTCGTCACGGGCCGGGTCGGTGGTCACGAAGACCACCTCGACCCGGTCGCGGTCGGCCTCGTCGAGGCGGGTCAGCGCGGAGGCGATGGTCGCCATCACCACCTGGCAGATGTCGGGGCAGTTGGTGTAGCCGAAGAACACCAGGGTGAGTGGCTGCTCGGTGTCCGCCGCCAGCGAGTACGGCGCTCCGTCGGTGTCGGTCAGCGGGGTGTCCGGGACGACGTACTGCTGGTCGAGGACGGCTCCGTTGTAGCCGCCGTCGGGGTCGTCGGAGGCCGCGTCTGCGCCGCACCCCGCGAGCAGGCTCAGGGCGAGGACGGCAGCGGCAGCGGCCCTAACCACGCCGCACCCCGGCGGCGAGGTCCTCGGTGAGTGCGGTCAGGGCCCGCAGCCCGGCGGCCCGGTCGCCCGGGTGGTCGAGGAGCACGCGCACGAACGCCGAGCCGACGATCACCCCGTCGGCGTACGCCGCGACCTCGGCGGCCTGGTCGCCGTTGCTCACGCCGAGGCCGACCCCGACCGGGAGGTCCGTGGTGGAGCGGGTGCGGGCGACCAGCGGCCCGGCGAGGTCGCTGGTGCTGGCGCGGGCGCCGGTGACGCCCATGACGGCGGTGGCGTAGACGAAGCCCCGGCACGCGGCCGTGGTCATCGCGATCCGCGCGTCGGTGGAGCTCGGCGCGACCAGGAACACCTTGTCGAGGTCGTGCTCGTCGGCGGCCGCGATCCAGTCGGCGGCCGCGTCGGGGGTCAGGTCGGGCGTGATCAGGCCCGCTCCCCCGGCCTGGGCGAGGTCGGCGGCGAAGCGGGCGGTCCCGTAGCGGTCGATGGGGTTCCAGTAGGTCATCACCAGCGTGGGCGTGCCGGTGGCGGCGACCGCCTCGACCGTGCGCAGCACGTCGCGGGTGCGGACCCCGCCGTCGAGGGCCTGCTGGGCGGCGGCCTGGATCGTGGGGCCGTCCATGACCGGGTCGGAGTACGGCAGGCCGATCTCGATCACGTCGCACCCGGCGGCGACCATCGCGGTGAGCGCGTCGATCCCGCCGTCGACGTCGGGGAAGCCGGCGGGGAGGTACCCGACCAGCGCGGCGCGGCCGTCGGCCCTGGCCTTGTCGAAGGCGGTCTGGGCGGTCTGGGCGGTCATTCGACGGGCTCCTCGGGGTCGGAGTCCTCGAGGCCGAACCACTCGATGGCGGTGCCCATGTCCTTGTCGCCGCGGCCGCTGAGGTTGATCAGCATGGTGGCCTCGGGTCCCTTGTCGGCGGCCAGCTTGCGCGCCACGTCGAGCGCGCCGGCGACGGCGTGGGCCGACTCGATCGCCGGGATGATCCCCTCGGTGCGGCTGAGCAGCGCGAAGGCCTCCATCGCCTCGGCGTCGGTGACCGGGAGGTACGTCGCCCGGCCGGTGCGCGCGAGGTGGGCGTGCTGCGGGCCCACGCCTGGGTAGTCGAGGCCCGCGGAGATCGAGTGGGACTCGATGGTCTGCCCGTCCTCGTCCTGCAGGATGAACGTGCGCGCACCGTGCAGCACGCCGCTCTCCCCCGCCACGATGGTCGCGGCGTGCCGGCCGGTCTCGACCCCGTCGCCACCGGCCTCGAAGCCGTAGATCGCGACCTCGTCGTCGTCGAGGAAGGCCTGGAACAGCCCGATCGCGTTGGAACCGCCGCCGACGCAGGCGGCGATCGCGTCCGGCAGCACGCCGAACTGCTCGAGGCACTGCGCCCGCGCCTCGTCGCCGATGCCGCGGGTGAAGTCGCGGACCATGCTGGGGAACGGGTGCGGCCCGGCCGCCGTACCGAAGAGGTACGCCGTGTGGTCGACCGAGGCGACCCAGTCGCGAAGCGCCTCGTTGATGGCGTCCTTGAGGGTCGCGCTGCCCGACTCGACGGGCACGACCTTGGCGCCGAGGAGGTTCATCCGCGCGACGTTCAGGGCCTGGCGGCGGGTGTCGACGGCGCCCATGTAGACGGTGCAGTCGAGGCCGAAGTAGGCCGCGGCGGTGGCGCTGGCGACGCCGTGCTGTCCGGCGCCGGTCTCGGCGATGACCCGGCTCTTGCCCATCCGCCGGGTCAGCAGCGCCTGCCCGAGCACGTTGCGGATCTTGTGGGCGCCGGTGTGGTTGAGGTCCTCGCGCTTGAGCAGGATCCGGGCGCCGACCTGCTCGCTGAGCCGCTCGGCGTGGTAGAGCCGGCTCGGCAGTCCGGCGTACTCACGCAGGATCAGCTCGAACTCGGCGACGAACTCCGGGTCGGCCATGGCGTCCTGCCAGGCGGCGGTGAGCTCGTCGAGGGCGGCGTACAGCGCCTCGGGCATGTAGCGGCCACCGAAATCGCCGAACCAGCCGCGCTCGTCGGCGTCGAACCTGCTCATGCCCCCACCCCCGTCATCGCCCGGACCGCGGCCTCGGGGTCTCCGTCGCGGACCAGCGCCTCGCCGACGAGGACCACGCGCGCACCCTCGACGACGAAGCGCTTCACGTCGTCGGGCCCGGAGATGCCGGACTCGGCGACCAGCACGCGTTGGTCCGGGACGAGGGGGGCGAGGCGGGCGAACGTGGTGTCGTCGACCGCGAGCGTCTTCAGGTTGCGGGCGTTGACACCGACCAGCTCGGCGCCCAGCTCGACCGCCCGCTCGGTCTCGGCCTCGTCGTGGACCTCGACCAGGACGGCCATCCCGAGCTCGCGGGCGCGGTCGTGGAGGCGGCGCAGGTCGTCGTCGCCGAGCGCGGCCACGATCAGCAGGACCAGGTCGGCGCCGGCCGCGCGGGCCTCGAGCAGCTGGTAGTCGGTGACGACGAAGTCCTTGCGCAGCAGGGGTACGTCGACGGCCGCGCGGACGGCGCGCAGGTCGTCGAGGCTGCCGCCGAACCGGCGCTCCTCGGTGAGCACGCTGATCGCTGCGGCACCACCGCGGGCGTACGCCGCGGCCAGCGACGCGGGATCGGGGATGTCGGCGAGGTCGCCCTTGCTGGGGCTCCTGCGCTTGACCTCCGCGATCACGCTCGAGCCGGCGGCCCTGAAGTGCGGCATCGGGTCGCGCGGCGGCGCCACGTCGGCGAGCGCGGCGCGCAGGTCGGCGGCACTCGTCTCGGCCTCCCTGCGGGCGAGGTCGATCCGTACGCCGGCGACGATGTCGTCGAGCACGGACATGGGTCCTCTTTCGCTGGGCGGGGCGGTCTGCCGAAGGGTCGGGACCAGCGTCTCACCTGACTGGTGGAGACGCCTGGCGTGGGGCCGGGAGCGTGGTCGTCGGGTGGGGGTCAGTGGCCGGGCTCGTGGAGGCCCAGCTTGGCCATCACGGCGAACACGACGAGCGACGCGACGCCGATGGCCACGCCCACCCAGAACATCGGCATGTTGACCGGCTCGAGCATCAGCGCCACCCCGCCGACCACGAAACCGAGCATCGCGACGGTGACCGCGCTCCACGCCGCGGGGGTGTTGCCGTGGTTGGTAGACATGCGCGCGCTCTCCTCGGGACAGGGACGTGACCGTCGTGCGGGGACAGTCTATTCAGCCGGTCACTCGGTGGGGTCGCGCCCCTCGTCCATCGCCTTCCACAGATCGAGGCTCGAACGGTCCTCCACCGGCTCGGCGGCGGGCTCGGCCGTCTCGGCGGCACCGGGTGCGTCGTACCGGCTGCCCATCTCGGGCCAGGCGGGGCACCAGCGGACGGCCAGGGTGGTGAGGGCGACGCTGCCCACGGCGGTGACCAGCGCGACGGCGTACCAGAGCGTGGGGTCGGTGCCGACCGTGACGCCGAACGACGCGTACTCGTCGCGGACCGCGTCGGGCACCTGCCACCAGCCGGCCACCGTGGTCGCCAGGACGCCCAGGGAGCCGAGCAGCCCGAGGAGGGCGACGACGCGGCGGACCCGGCCGCGGGTCACCAGCAGCGCACCCCACACGGCCAGCACGACCAGGCTGAGCGCGCCCGCGAGCGGCATCTCGCCGAGCCCGGGCGTGGTGGAGTACGCCGCGCCGACACCGGCGTCGTCGGGGATGTCCGCCTCGACCCAGGTCCGGCTCCCGGCGAGCGCCATCAGGCCGGAGGCGGCCAGCCCGAGCAGCACGACCGGGCCGAACGTACGACGGGGCTCACGCATCGGCGACCGGGATCAGGCCGGAGTCGAAGCAGGTCCGGTCGCCGGTGTGGCAGGCCGGGCCCTCCTGGTCGACCTTGACCAGCAGGGTGTCGCCGTCGCAGTCGAGCCGGACCTCCTTGACCCACTGCCGGTTGCCGGAGGTCTCGCCCTTGACCCAGTACTCCTGCCGCGACCGGCTCCAGTACGTCGCCCGGCCGGTCGCCAGGGTGCGGGCCAGCGCCTCGTCGTCCATCCAGCCGAGCATCAGCACCTCGGCGGTGTCGTGCTGCTGCACGACGGCGGGCACCAGCCCGTCGGGGTTGCGCTTGAGCCGGGAGGCGACGGCGGGGTCGAGGGTGGTCACGGCTCCAGTATCCGGGTCGACGGTCAGCCCTGCTGCGCCACCCACGAGGCGTGCAGGCCGGCGTACACGCCCTCCTGGCCGACCAGCTCGCGGTGCGAGCCACGCTGGACGATCCGGCCGTGGTCGACGACGACCACCTCGTCGGCGTTCTCGGCGGTCGAGAGCCGGTGGGCGATCGTGACCGACGTCCGCCCGCTCATCAGCCGCTCCAGGGCCCGGCCGATCCGCATCTCCAGCGCCGGGTCGACGGCCGAGGTGGCCTCGTCGAGGACGAGCAGGTCGGGGTCGACGAGGTGGGCGCGGAGCAGGGCGACCAGCTGGCGCTCGCCGGCCGAGAGCGACTCGCCGCGCTGGCCCACGCGGGTGCCGAGGCCGTTCGGCAGTCCGGCGACCCAGTCGCCGAGGCCGAGCTCGTCGGCGCTGGCCAGGATGTCGTCCTCGGTGGCGTCGAGCCGGCCGTAGCGCACGTTGGCGGCGAGCGTGTCGTCGAAGAGGAAGCCCTCCTGCGGCACCAGCACGACGCTGCGCCGCAGCGAGGCCTGGCCGATGTCGCGGACGTCGACGCCGTCGAGCCGCACCGACCCCTCGGAGGGATCCATCAGCCGGGTGAGCAGCTTGGCGAACGTCGACTTGCCCGACCCGGTCTCGCCGACGATCGCGATCCGGGTGCCGGCGGCGATGTCCATCGTCACCTCGCGCAGCACGGGCGGGCCGCCGGGGTAGGCGAAGCCGACGCCGTCGAAGGTGACGTCGATCGGCCCGCGCGGCAGGGTCTGCCCGTCGGGGCCCGGGTCCACCAGGTCGGCGGGGGTGTCGAGGATGCCGATGGTGCGGCGCCAGCCCGCGATCGCCAGCTGGGCGTCGGTGAGGATCTGGGTGCCCATCTGCACCGGGCCGACGAACAGCGTCACCAGGAACGCGAACGCCAGCACCTCGCCGGCGGTGATGTCGCCGCCGAGGCCGAGCCAGATCCCGACGATCAGCACGCCGGCGTTGGCGAGACCGGCCGAGATCCCGCCGAGCGAGAACGAGAACGCCGTGAAGCCCTGGGCGCGGGTGCTGGCCGTCTTGTACTCGTCGATCGCGTGGTCGATCCGCTCCTGGGTGCGGTCCTCGATCGCGTAGGCCCGGACGACGGCCGCGCCGACGACCGGCTCGGAGATCGCCGACAGCAGGACGCCGATCTGCTGCCGGACCACGCCGTACGCCGCGGAGAGCTTGCGCTGGAAGAACCGCAGCGAGAGGAACAGCGGTGCGAACGAGACCCAGACGACGATCGCGAGCTGCCAGCTGTAGATCACCATGATCACCGTCGCGACCATCATCTGGCCGATGCTGACGATGAAGATCAGCCCGCCGAAGACGAGGAACTGGCTGACCTGGTCGACGTCGCTCGTGACCCGGGAGACCAGCGCGCCGCGGCGCTCGGTGTTCTGGGTGAGCAGCGGGAGGTCGTGGACGTGCCGGAACGCCTTGATCCGCAGCGTGGCGAGGCCGCGCTCGGAGGTGCGGAACAGCCGGCTGGTCATCAGGAACGACGCGAAGCTGGTCAGCGCGATCGCCAGCGCGGCCACCAGCCCCATCGTCACGGTGAACCCGACGTCGGGGCCGCCCTGGTCGCGCAGGCCGTGGTCGAGGGTCTGCTGGACGGCGATCGGGACGACGACCTGACCGAGCGACGCGATCACCGCCAGGAACAGGGTGACGCGGATGCCCTCGACCAGCTCGGGTGAGTAGCCGATGCCGCGGCGGATGGTCTCCAGCGCCCGGATGTCGTCGCCGGTGTCCATGCGGGTGCCGGAGGTGCGCTCGACGGTGGGAGCGGTGCTCACGTGGCGTCCACCTCCGCCTGCTGCTCGTAGGCGTTGACGAGGTGGGCGTACGACGGGCTGCGCTCGAGCAGCTCGGCGTGGGTGCCGCGCTCGGCGATCCGCCCGTCCTCGAGGTGCAGGACCTCGTCGGCCAGCGCGATGGTGGCCTTGCGGTAGGCCACGACGACCAGCGTCGGTCCGCTCCCGTCGGTGCTGTCGCGGCGCAGCGCCTCCAGGATCCGCGCCTCGACCTCGGGGTCGACGGCGGACGTCGCGTCGTCGAGGACGAGCAGCCGCGGCCGCCGGACGAGCGCGCGGGCCAGCGAGATCCGCTGCCGCTGTCCGCCCGAGAGCGACGTGCCGCGCTCCCCGAGCTGGGTGTCGAGACCGTCGGAGAGGGCGGCGACGAACCCGTCGGCCTGGGCGGCGCGCAGGGCCGCCCACACCTCGCTGTCGGGTACGTCGGCACCGAGGGTGACGTTGCCGCGGACGGTGTCGTCGAACAGGAACGCGGTCTGGGCGACGACCGCGAGCGACTCGGCCAGCTTCCCGCGACCGAGCTCGCGCAGGTCGGTGCCGTCGAGCAGGATCGCGCCGTCGTCGGGGTCCACCAGGCGGCTGATCAGGGTGGTGAGCGTGCTCTTGCCCGACGCGGTCGCGCCGACGAGCGCGACGGTGCGGCCCGGCTCGACGGTGAACGTGACGTCGTCGAGCAGGGACTGGTCGCTGTCGTAGCGGTAGGCCAGGCCGGACAGGTCCAGCCGGGCGCCGTCGCCGTCGCGGGCGATCGCCCGGTCGCCGTACTGCATCTCGCCGGTGGCGTCGAGCACCGCGCTGACCCGGCGGAAGCCGACCACGCTGCGCGGGAACTCACCCAGCAGCCAGCCGATCGAGCGGATCGGGAACGACACGATGGTCAGCAGGTAGGCGACGGTCACCACGTCGCCGGCGAGGGTGTCGCCGTTGAGCACCCGGCTGACGCCGACCGCGAGCACGACCAGGACGCCGAGGTTCGGCAGGGCAGCGAGCGTCGGGTCGAACGCCGCGCGGATGCGTCCGGCGCGGATGTTGACCTCGCGCAGCTCGTAGGCCTTGGCCGCGAACCGCTCGGTCTCCTCGGTCTCGCGGCCGAGGGTCTTGACGACCAGGGCGCCGTCGAAGGACTCGTGGGCGACCTCGCTGAGCTCGGCGCGGAGCTGCTGGGCGCGGGTCATCAGCGGCGAGGCCAGCCGCTGGTAGAAGAGGTTGGCGACGATCACCAGCGGGAAGATCAGCATGCCGACGATGGCCAGCACCAGGTCGGCGGCGAACATCTGACCGACGGCGATCACCATCATCGCGACGGTGCCGACCGCCATCGGCAGCGGCGCGATCGGGCCCCAGGCGGCCTCCACGTCGGAGTTGGCGTTGGACAGCAGCTGCCCGGTCGGGTGCCGCTGGTGCCACTCCATCGGCAGCGAGAGGTACTGGCGGGTGACGGCGCGGCGGTAGTGGGCCTGCATGCGGTACTGCATGATCCCCGCGCCCAGCCGGCGCGCGACGATGCCGACCGCCCGCAGGATCGCGACACCGAGGAAGAGCGCCAGGATCGCCCAGAGCATCGAGCTGTCGACCTCGCCCTCGCGGAAGGCGGGCAGCAGGACGTTGTCGGTGGACCAGCCGAGCACCCACGCGTCGGCCACGGTCAGCGCGCCGAAGAGCAGGCTGCCGATGGTGGAGAGGGTGAAGATGAAGGGTTCGCGCTTGATCGCGACGAGGAGTACGGCGAAACCCTCACGCGTCGTCGATCCGCGTGGCTCCGCCTGCAGCTCCGTCACCTTGGTGCGCTACCCCCTCCGGTCCGTCCGGACCTCCGACCGTCAGGGTATTCCAGCCGCCCAACCCCTTACCAGCGGGATTCCCCCGTCCGGGCCGTTCCGGGGCGTCAATATGCTCGCGCCATGAGCCGTGCCCTGCTGGCCCGCCGCGAACGCGATGCCCTCTGCGACCTTGCCCTCGTGCTCGGTGCGGACGCCCCCACCCTGTGCGGCGACTGGACCGCCCACGAGCTCGTGGCGCACCTGCTCGTGCGCGAGCGCAGCCCGCTGGCCGGGATCGGGCTGGTCGTCCCGCCGCTGTCCGGGGTGACCGAGCGCGAGACCGCACGCGTGGCGCGCAAGGACTTCGCCGTGCTGGTCGAGCGGCTCCGCGGCCACGGCCTGACGCCGTTGGCCCTGGCACCCCTCGACAAGCTGTTCAACACCGTCGAGTACGTCGTGCACCACGAGGACCTGCGCCGCGCCCAGCCGGACTGGGAGCCCCGCGATCTCGACGCCGCCGACCGTGACGAGCTGTGGCGCACGGTCAAGGGCCACGGCGGCCGGCTCCTGAAGGACGCGCACGTGCCGGTGGTCGCCACCCGGACCGACACCGGCGACACCGTCACGCTTCGGCAGGGTGACGACCCGGTCGTGCTGTCCGGGCCGCCGGTGGAGGTCCTGCTGTTCCTGTTCGGGCGCGACGAGACCACCGGGCTGTCCTTCGAGGGCCCCGACGAGGCGGTCGCAGCCGTGCGGTCGGCGAACCGCGAGGTCTGACCGGTCAGGACCGCCGTCGGTCGGCCACCAGCGCCGCCAGGTTGAGCGCCGCCCAGCCGAACGTCACGCCGAGCACCTTGGCGCGCACCTGGGCGTCAGGCGCACGACTCCCCAGGAAAACTCCGTCGGCCAGGTCGCCCGCGATCCGCAGACCCATGGCCACCGGCACCGCACGCGCTGGCCCGGCTACACCCAGCGCGCTGACGGCGAGGTCGCGGACGCCGTACCCCCGGGCGAGCTTGTCGTAGAAGTCCTGCTCGTCGCCGCTCGCCCGCATCGCGTTGCCGATGTGTTCGGGACTGACGAGGGCGTACACGGCGTAGGCGGCGGTCGCGGCAGAGGTGATGCGGGTGAAGGTGCGGGTCACGGTGCCTCGTACCCCGGGGTCGCGCCGGCCGAACCCCGGTCAGCGGCCGCAGGCCACGTCCCCGAGGCGAGCCAGTCCCTCGAGGTCGCCGGCGCCGTACTGCGTGCCCCCGCCGCCGTCTCGCGCCATCACCTCGTTCGGGGAGTCCACGTGCGCGAGTCCCAGCACGTGGCCCAGCTCGTGCATGACGGTCGCCCGCACGCGGCCGTCCCGTCCGATCCGGAGCATGTCTCCCAGAAGCGCGGCGTTGAGCGTGATCTGCCCGGTGAGGTAGCGATACGCGCCGGTGGACTGGTCGTACACGCCGGCCGGACCGCCCCTGCCGAGGACACCATCGAGACCGGGGTAGAGGTCCGGGCGGCTCCAGGCGATCAGGATCGGCGCCGGACCGGCGCCGTAGCCCCCTCCTCCACCGATCGCCGCCGGGCCGCGGGGACCTCGGTGCGGTGCGTCGCCGACCGACGTACATCGCAGATGCCCGCTTGCTCGCGAACGCCTCCGCGACCGCCTGCTCGACGCAGTCCGTCCGCATGAAGGCGTACTGGCCGTCACCGAAGGTGCCGGGCGCCGCCTGGCGCAATCCGTTCACGGGGCCGGCCAGGAGACCGGAGCGCATGATGATGAAGACGAGCGCGCCCAGGATCGCCGCCCAGACGAGGACGCCGGGTGCCCGACGCAGGCGCTGGCGTCGACGCTGGCGCCGACGCAGCTCTGCTGCGCGCGCCTCCTGCCGCCGCGCGGTCATCAGCGGCAGCAGGTCCACGTCGCCCAAGTCGCCGATGTCGCGGTGTTCCCCCGGTTGCACCGGACGAGTATCGGCGAGCCGACGCCGTTCGGGGCGGTTTTCGGCGAGTCAGCGCACGGGGTGGCCGGAGGCCGACAACGCGTCCTTGACCTCGGCGATCCGGAGGGTGCCGAAGTGGAAGACGGTGGCGGCGAGGACGGCGTCGGCGCCGGCCTCCACGGCGGGCGCGAAGTGCTCGGTCCGGCCCGCGCCGCCCGAGGCGATCACCGGGACCGTGACCTCCCGGCGTACGGCGCGGATCAGGTCGAGGTCGAAGCCGTCCTGGGTGCCGTCGGCGTCCATCGCGTTGAGCAGGATCTCGCCGGCGCCGAGCTCGGCTCCGCGGTGCGCCCACGCCAGGGCATCGAGCCCCGCGGAGGTGCGCCCCCCGTGGGTGGTGACCTCGAACCCGGAGTCGGTGCCGTCGGCCCGGCGGGCGTCGACCGACAGCACGAGCACCTGGCTGCCGAACCGGTCGGCGATCTCGGCGACCAGCTCGGGACGCCGGATGGCGGCCGTGTTGACGGCCACCTTGTCGGCGCCGGCGCGGAGCAGCCGGTCGACGTCCTCGACCGAGCCGACTCCCCCGCCGACGGTCAGCGGGATGAAGACCTCTTCGGCAGTCTTCGACACGATCTCCATCGTGGTCGCGCGGCCCTCGTGGGAGGCCGAGATGTCGAGGAAGGTGAGCTCGTCGGCGCCCTCGGCGTCGTAGGTGCGGGCCAGCTCGACCGGGTCGCCGGCGTCGCGCAGCTCGGTGAAGTTGATGCCCTTGACCACGCGCCCCGCGTCGACGTCGAGGCAGGGGATGACGCGGACGGCGAGGCTCATGCGGTGCCCGTCGGCCCAGTGGTCGGTCGGGTCAGGGCCAGCGCGGCCTCGAGGGTGAACCGGCCCTCGTACAGCGCGGTGCCGATGATCGCGCCCTCGACGCCGTCGCCGACCAGGCCCTGGAGCGCCTCGAGGTCGGCCAGCTCGGTGATCCCGCCGGAGGCGACGACCGGCCTGTCGGTGGCCGCGCAGACGTCGCGGAGCAGGTCGAGGTTGGGGCCCTGGAGCATGCCGTCCTTGTTGACGTCGGTGACGACGTAGCGGGCGCAGCCCTCCGCGTCGAGCCGGGTCAGCACGTCGTAGAGGTCGCCGCCCTCGCGGGTCCAGCCGCGTGCGGCGAGGGTCCGGCCGCGGACGTCGAGGCCGACGGCGACCCGGTCGCCGTACTCCGCGATCGCGGCGGCGCACCACTCCGGCTGCTCGAGCGCGGCGGTGCCGATGTTGACCCGGCGACAGCCGGCGTCCATGGCGGCGCGCAGCGAGTCGTCGTCGCGGATGCCGCCGCTCATCTCGACGTCGATGTCGAGGGTGCCGACGATCTTCGCCTGGAGCTCGCGGTTGTGGCCGCGACCGAACGCCGCGTCGAGGTCGACGAGGTGGATCCACTCCGCGCCCGCCTCCTGCCAGCGCAGCGCGGCCTCGACCGGGTCGCCGAACCGCTTCTCGGAGCCGGCGACGCCCTGGACGAGCTGCACGGCCTGGCCGTCGGCGATGTCGACGGCGGGCAGGAGCTCGAGGTAGGCGGCCATGCCCCGAATCCTAGGAGCGTTCGGCAGTCTCACCTCGGCGGCGTCTCAGCGTCGGCCGAACAGCATGAGGTGGACCACCGGTGCCACCAGCAGGCTGACCATCAGCGCGAGCACCCGCGCGGCGGCGTCGTCGCGGACCACCCAGACCAGGACGTTGAGCGCCAGCAGGATCGCGAACGTCGCTCCGATCTGCCGCCGCCGGCGGGCCGCCAGCAGGCCGGGCTGCACGCGAGGACGGGGTACGGCGCGTCCCATCGCCCGGCGCCGCGCCTCGCGCCGCTTCCGGCGCTCCTCCTCGGCCGCCCGGGCGGCGGCCTTGATCGCCTGCTCCCGCTCGCGCTCGGCGCGGCGGCGGGCGCGCTCCTTGCTCATGGGCGACTCACCGGGCGTTCACAGGGACTCGACCCAGTTGCGCAGCAGGGCGGCCCCCGCGTCCCCGGACTTCTCGGGGTGGAACTGGGTCGCGGTGAGCGGACCGTTCTCGACGGCGGCCACGAACCGGTCGCCGCCGTGCTCGGACCAGGTGACCAGCGGCGCCCGGGTGCGGCCGTGGGTCTCGAGCTCCCAGCGCCGGGCGGCGTACGAGTGCACGAAGTAGAACCGCTCGTCCTCGATGCCGTCGAACAGGGTGGAGCCGTCGGGCACGTCGACCTTGTTCCAGCCCATGTGCGGCACGACCGGCGCCTGCAGCCGCTCGACGGTCCCCGGCCACTCGCCGCAGCCCTCGGTCTCGACGCCGTGCTCCACCCCGTGCTCGAACAGGATCTGCATGCCGACGCAGATCCCCAGCACCGGACGGCCGCCCGCGAGTCGACGACCGATGATCTCGTCGCCGTGGACTCCCCGGAGCCCGGCCATGCACGCGGCGAAGGCGCCGACGCCGGGCACGACCAGGCCGTCGCAGTCCAGCGCCGTCGCCGCGTTCTTTCGACAGGGTCACGTCGGCCCCGGCGCGCTCGAGGGCGCGCACGGCAGAGCGAAGGTTCCCCGACCCGTAGTCGAGGACGGTGACCCGCTTCATCGGCTCAGAGCGTGCCCTTGGTGGACGGCACGCCGGTCTCGCGCGGGTCGATCGCGACCGCGTCGCGGAACGCCCGGGCGAACGCCTTGAACTGCGTCTCCACGATGTGGTGCGGGTCGCGGCCCGACAGCACCCGCACGTGCAGGGCGAGCTGGGCGTGGAACGCGATGGTCTCGAAGACGTGGCGGGTCAGCGAGCCGAGGTAGTCGCCGCCGATGGTGACGAACTCCTGGCCGGCCGGCTCGCCGGTGTGCACGCAGTACGGGCGGCCCGAGACATCGACGACCGCCTGCACCAGCGCCTCGTCGAGCGGGACGGTGGCGTCGCCGAACCGGCGGATGCCGACCTTGTCGCCGAGCGCCTCCCGCAGCGCCTGGCCGAGCACGATCGCCGTGTCCTCGACCGTGTGGTGGGCGTCGATGTGGAGGTCGCCCTCGGTCTGGACGGTGAGGTCGACCAGGGAGTGGCGGCCGAACGCGTCGAGCATGTGGTCGTAGAAGCCGACGCCGGTGGAGACGTCGGTGCGGCCGCTGCCGTCGAGGTCGACCTCGACGAGCACCTTCGACTCCTTGGTCTGCCGCTCGATCCGTGCGGTCCTGCTCATCTGTCGCTCCGTTCCCCTAGCACCTCGGTGAGTGCCTGCTTGAACGTCTTCATCTCGTCGGCGGTGCCGATCGATACCCGTAGCCAGCCGTCCGGCCCGGTCTCCCGGATCAGTACGCCGCGGTCGAGCAGCCCCTGCCACACAGCATGACGGTCCCCGAAGCTGCCGAACAACACGAAATTGGCGTCGCTGTCGGCGACCTCGAGGCCCTGCTCGCGCAACCAGGCGACGGTGTCGTCGCGCTCGGCCCGCAGCTCGTCGACCTTTCCGAGCAGCTCGGGCGCGTGCCGCAGCGCCGCGAGCGCGACCGCCTGGGTCACCGCCGACAGGTGGTACGGCAGTCTCACGACGCGGATCGCGTCGCAGATCTCGGGGGCGGCCGCGAGGTAGCCCAGCCGGGCCCCCGCCAGCGCGAACGCCTTGCTCATGGTGCGGGTCACGACCAGGTTCCGGTACGTCGGCAGCAGCTCGAGCGCGCTGGGCGTGCCCTCGCGCCGGAACTCGCCGTACGCCTCGTCGACCACGACCAGCCCGTCGCCCGCGGCCTCGCAGAGCGTCCCCACGGCCTCCGGCGGGAGGGCGGTGCCGGTCGGGTTGTTGGGCGACGGCAGCAGCACCACGCTCGGCCGCCTCTCGACCACCAGCGCGCGGGCGTGGTCGAGGTCGAGGGAGAAGTCGCTCTCGCGGTGGCCGACGACCCACTCGGTGACGGTGTCGCGGGCGTACTCGGGGTACATCGAGTACGTCGGCGCGAAGCTCAGCGCCAGCCGGCCCGGTCCGCCGAAGGCCTGGAGCAGCTGCAGCATCACCTCGTTGGACCCGTTGGCCGCCCACACCTGGTCGGGACGGACGCCGTGGCCGAGGTACGTCGCGAGCTCCTCGCGCAGCCGGCGGAACTCGCGGTCCGGGTAGCGGTTGAGGGTCGTGGTCGCCTCGGCGACGGCGGTGGCCACGTCGGCGACGACCGCGGCGGACGGCGGGTACGGGTTCTCGTTGACGTTGAGCTGGACCGGCACGTCGAGCTGCGGGGCGCCGTACGGCTGCAGGCCGCGGAGCTCCTCGCGCAGCGGTGGCCACGCCTCGTTGGTGGGCATCGCGGGCCTCAGTCGGCGAACCGGACCCGGACGGCGGCGCCGTGCCCGGGCAGGTCCTCGGCCTCGGCGAGGGTGACCACGTGGCCGGCCACCTCGGCGAGCGCCTCGCGGGTGTAGTCGACGACGTGGACGGCCTTGAGGAACGCACGGACCGACAGGCCCGAGGAGTGGCAGGCGCAGCCCGCGGTCGGCAGCACGTGGTTGGAGCCGGCGCAGTAGTCGCCCAGCGAGACCGGCGCGTAGGAGCCGACGAAGATCGCGCCCGCGTTGCGGACCCGCGCGGCGACGGCCGAGGCGTCTGCGGTCTGGATCTCGAGGTGCTCGGCGGCGTAGGCGTTGACGACGTCGAGGCCCTGCCCCACGTCGTCGACCAGGACGATGCCGGACTGCTGCCCGCCGAGGGCGGCGCGGATCCGCTCGACGTGGCGGGTCACCGACACCTGCTTGTCGAGCTCCGCCTCGACCTCGTCGGCGAGCCGCTCCGACGGGGTCACCAGCACGCTGGCCGCGAGCGGGTCGTGCTCGGCCTGGCTGATCAGGTCGGCGGCGACGTACGCCGGGTCGGCGGTGTCGTCGGCCAGTACCGCGATCTCGGTCGGGCCGGCCTCGGAGTCGATGCCGACCACGCCCTTGAGCAGGCGCTTCGCGCTGACCGTGTAGATGCTTCCGGGCCCGGTGACGAGGTCGACCCGTCGGCAGGGTCCGGCGCCGTACGCGAACATCGCGATCGCCTGCGCTCCCCCGACGGCGTACACCTCGTCGATGCCGAGCAGTCCGCACGCAGCGAGGATCGTGGGGTGCGGGAGTCCGCCGTGGTCCCGCTGGGGCGTGGACGTCAGCGCGATCGAGGAGACGCCGGCCACCTGGGCCGGCACGACGTTCATGACCACGCTGGACACCAGCGGGGCGATGCCGCCGGGCACGTACAGCCCGACCCGCTCGACCGGCACCATCCGGTGGGTCACGGTGGCGCCCGGCGCGACGTCGGTGACGACGTCCTGCTCGAGCTCGGCCCGGCAGGTGGCCCGCAGCCTGCGGATCGACTCCTCGAGGGCCGAACGCACGTCGGGGTCGAGTGCGGTCAGGGCGTCCTCGATGGCCTGCTGGGGCACGACGATGTCGGACTGCTCGACCCCGTCGAACTTCCGCGAGAACTCGGTGATCGCCTCGACGCCCCGGTCGCGGACGGCGTCGCAGATCGGGCGGACGACATGGGTGGCTGCCTCGACGTCGAAGTCCGCGCGCGGCAGGGCGGCGCGGTAGTCGTCGGGCGCGGCCGGTCCGCGCAGGTCGATCCGCCTGATCATGGGCCCGATTCTAGTTTGGCGACCGGTCGCGCTCCGGCGGCGCCGTCTGCCGTGGGACGTCCGGCGGGCGGTCTAGAGTCGCCGGTGTGAGCGACTCGCTGCCGATGTTCCCGCTGAACGCGGTCCTGTTCCCCGGCGTCAGCGTGCCGCTCAAGGTGTTCGAGGACCGCTACCGGGCGCTGGTGCACCACCTGCTGCGGGTGCCGGACCCGACGGATCGGGTGTTCGGCTCGGTCGGGATCCGTGAGGGGTACGAGGTGGGCGACCACGGCGCCCAGTCCCTGTTCCGGGTGGGCTGCCGGGTCAAGCTGACCGAGGTGGAGTCGCACCCCGACGGCACGTTCGACATCGTCGCGGTCGGGATGGACCGGATCGTGCTCGAGCGGCTGGACACCAGCGGCGCGTTCCCCGTCGGGCACGTGGTGGACAGTCCCGAGCAGCCGGCTCCGGTCCCGGAGGAGATCGTCGAGCGGGCACGCGCGACGTTCGCGGCGTACCGCGTGGCGCTCGGCACGGTGCGCGCCGACCCCTATCCGGGCGACCTGCCGCAGGACCCGACGTACCTGTCCTGGACGCTCGCGGCCGTCGCACCGTTGCCGCTGCACGAGCGGCAGGCCCTGCTCGAGGCCGAGGACGCCTCGCTGCGGCTGGTCATGGTGACCGACCTGCTGCGCACCGAGCTGCGCGCGATGAACGTGATCCCGTCGCTGCCCGCGACCGAGGTGGCGCGCACCCGCTGGTCCCCGAACTGACCGACCTGACCGGACGACAGAGGCATGGCGAAGAAGAAGGCCGGCGGGACCCCGGCCACCGTGGCGCTGACCCGTGCCGGGACGCCGTTCGTGCTCCACGAGTACACCCACGACCCTCGGAGTTCGTCGTACGGGCTGGAAGCCGCCGAGGCGTTGGGTCTCGACGCCGCGCGGGTGTTCAAGACGCTGATGGCCTCCGTGGACGGCAGTCTCACGGTGGCGGTGGTCCCGGTGTCGGGGCAGCTGGACCTGAAGGCGCTGGCGCGCTCGCTCGGCGGCAGTCGCGCGAGCATGGCGGACCAGGCGGCCGCCGAGCGTGCGACAGGGTACGTCGCCGGCGGGATCTCGCCGATCGGTCAGAAGCGCCGGCATCGCACCGTGGTCGACGGTTCGGCGCTCGACCACGCGACGGTGTTCGTGAGCGCCGGGCGGCGTGGACTCGAGCTGGAAATCAGCCCGGCCGACCTGGTCCGGATCACCGAGGCGATCGTGGACCGGGTCGGCCGGGCCGGCTAGCTCACTGCGCTGCTGTCGCGGATGCCTAGTTGGTGGACATCCGGACCACGACGTGCGAGGCGTCGTCCTCGATCCAGGCGCTCATGCCGATGCCCTGCAGCGGCTCGAGGTTGTCCGCGGCTTCCTTGTCCTCGCCGGCCAGCTCGACCAGCCAGCCGTCGCCCGCGTCGAAGTTGACGAACACGACCGACGTCGCCTTCTCGGCTTCCCGCACGACGTTCTGGAAGACCTCGGAGTCGCCCAGGTTGCCGTCCTCGAGGATGTCGGAGACGTACCCCTCGTCCGCGCCGATCGCGATCTCGTCACCCTCGCTCTCGGTGACCAGGATGTCGCTCTGGTCGCCCATCTGGGCCCGGATCTTGTCGAGGACGTCCTCGATGGCCTCCGGGTCGCCCTTGATCTTCACCCCGATCGGGAGCCCCTCCGGGGTGTCGCTGTTCACGAACTCCTCCGGGTCGATGTCGGGCCCGATCGAGATCGCCGTCGACTCGCCGAGCAGGGTCTCGATGTCCTCGGGGAAGGACAGTCCGGTCTCGGACTCGGCCAGCTCGAGGAACTCGTCGACGTCGCCCTCGGTGCCCATGAAGCGCTCGATCTGGTCGAGGTACTCACCGAACCAGCCCTCCGACAGTCCGACACCCATCGCGAAGGCCGTGTCTTCCGGCAGGGTGGCGAGCACGTCGTCGCCCTGGTCGCTCATCGAGACGCCCTGCTCGGTGATCGCGGCGTCGCCGGCGAGCTCCATCTCGACCGCGCCGTCGTCGAACCGGAGCGTCATCGCCGCGCCCTCGAAGTCCTCGAACAGCTTGCGCAGCTCCTCGGGCGCCCCGGGCCCACTGAGCTCGTCCGGCAGGTCGTCGAGGTCGCCGAGGTCGTCGGGGCTCTCGCCGAACTCGTCGTCGAAGTCAGTGTCGGTCTCGTCGCTGAACTCGAACTCGGTGGTGCTCGACGCGAACGGGTCCTCTTCCATCGCCGCACCGGACGACGATGCGAAGTCCTCGGCCATCATCCCCATGCCGAAGGCGGAGTCCATGGCGTCGGCCAGGAACTTGCCGGCCTCGGGAGCGGCGTACAGGTTCACCACGCCGGGGTCACCGACCTCGTCGGTCCACTTCTGGTAGTCCTCGTCGTCGCTGAGCGGCGACTCGGCGGCGTCCTCGGCGATGTCCGCGGCGATCTTGTCCGTCTCGGCGAGCACGGCCCACTCGCCGTCGATCGACCAGCCGGCGTTCTCGCCGCTCTCGCCGTCGCACTGCGCGATCTTCGACAGTCCGTCCTCGGCCGCGTCGGCGTCCTTGACCTGGACCACGAAGGCCACGTCGGGCTGCTCGCCACCGGCGTCCACCGCTGCGATCGCTGCGCGATCACCGAGCCACGGCTCGATGTCGTCGGCGTAGTTGAGCCCGCCCTCGCACTGCTCGCCGAGGTTGAACTCGTCGAACATCTTCTTGCGGATGTCGTCGTCGGTGTCGAGGTTGATCTCGTCGTTGAACGCGGGGAACTTCTTCAGGATCTTGATGGCCTCGATCTTCTGCTCACCGCTGGGGTCGAGGTCGACGCTGGCGTAGGCCAGGGTGGAGTCGGGCAGTGCCTCGGCCGGCTGGGCCCCCTGGGCGAACCAGGACCAGGCGCCGTACGCCGCGACACCGACGAGCGCCAGTCCGGCGACGATGCCACCCGCGACGATGGCCGAACGACGACCGGCGTCGGACAGCTTGGACGGCCCGACCGGGGAACCGCTCCCCTGCTCGAGATACTCGGGCCCGCCCGGTCCGGCGGGCGGGTTGGTGCTGCTCACGATCTGTACCCCCTGGTTGTGGCTCGGATGCCGCTGAGCCGATCTGACGTACGGCGAGGCCCGTGCGTTCCGCGCGCGCAGAGCCTACCCCGTGGGGGTTACCCAGACCGTCAATTCCGGTGCAGTCGGCCGACCCCGAAGAAGACCACCACGAGGCCGATCAGCGCCCCGCCAGGGAATGCGAGGTAGGGGCTGAACCCGCGCACGTCGAGCTCCATCGGAACCTTGGTGCCGTTCGCGGCCCCCGCCGCGACAGTCTTCGGGTCGGCGGGCCCGAGGGCGGTCCCGACGCGGAGCATGAGCCACGCCGCCAGCACCGAGCCGGCGGCCACGGCCGCCAGAGTCACGATCTCGCGCCGGTCGAACGCGAGCGCGAGCACGCACGAGGTGAGCAGGCCCGCGACGGATGCCACGACGACGTACCAGGCTGTGCCGGAGAACTCCCCACGAACGGTCTCGAGGGTCGGCTGCACGGCATGCTGGGCGACCACCGCCACTGGCGGCGTCCACAGCCACTCCCAGACCACGCCGGCGATCGCGCCGACCACGGCGAACACGACCACGATGAGGACTGCCTGCCCCGCCGCGGAAGTCACCCGGAACGTCCGCCGCGAGGTCTGCTGGTCCTCCTCGGTCACGACAGGCATCCCGGCCCCAGCAGCTGCTTGAGGTCGGCGAACAGGGCGGGGCTGGGCGTCACGCGCAGCCGATCGTCGAGCCGCATCAGCTTCGTCGCGTCACGGGTCAGCAGACGCAGCCGCACCTCGGTCACGCCGGGGTGGGTGCCGAGCACGTCCCTGAGCTGCTCGACGACCGGACCGGTGCACCGGGTGGAGGGCAGGCTGATCACCACCGGGCCGGCCGGGCCCTCGGTGAGGTCGGGGACGGTGATCTCCTGACCGTGCAGCTCGGGCTGGTCCTTCTGCCGCGAGAGCCGGCCCCTGACCGTGATGATCGCGTCCTCCTGGAGGAGGGTGCTGGCCAGCTGGTAGGCGCTGGGGAACAGCAACACGTCGACCGCGCCCTCCAGGTCCTCCAGCGACACCATGGCCCATGCGTCTCCGCGCTTGGTGATCTTGCGCTGCACGGAGGTGATCAGCCCGGAGACGGTGACTGTCGCACCGTCGGGCCGCTCCTCGTCGAGCATCAGCTGGCCGATGGTGCAGTCGGTGCCGGCCGACAGGACGTGCTCGAGACCGAGGAGCGGATGGTCGGACACGTAGAGGCCGAGCATGTCGCGTTCGTGCCCGAGCAGCGTCTGCTTGTCCCACTCGTCGATGTCGGGAACGGCGACGGTGATGCCGAAGCCGGAGTCACCGTCGTCGCCGAGTCCGCCGAACAGCGAGTCCTGGCCGATCGCCTCGTTGCGCTTGATGTCGACGTACTGGTCGACGGCGGCCTCGTGGATGGCGACGAGCGCCTTGCGCCGGTGCTTCATGTCGTCGAACGCGCCGGCCTTGATCAGCGACTCGATGACGCGCTTGTTGCAGACGTGAGCAGGGACCTTGCCCATGAAGTCGTTGAAGTCCTCGAACCGGCCCTTCTCCTCACGCGCGGCCACGATGCCGTCGACGACGTTGTGGCCGACGTTGCGGATCGCGTTGAGGCCGAACCGGACGTCGTGGCCGACCGGCGTGAAGTTGGAGGCCGACTCGTTGACGTCGGGCGGGAGCACCTGGATCTTCATCCGTCGGCACTCGTTGAGGTAGATCGCCGACTTGTCCTTGTCGTCGCGCGTGGACGTCAGCAGGGCCGCCATGTACTCGGCGGGGTAGTTGGCCTTGAGGTAGGCGGTCCAGTAGGAGACGAGGCCGTACGCCGCGGAGTGGGCCTTGTTGAAGGCGTAGTCGGAGAACGGCAGCAGGATGTCCCACAGCGTCTTGACGGCGTGCATGGAGTACCCGCGCTCGACCATGCCGGCCGAGAAGCCCTCGAACTGCTTGTCCAGCTCCTCCTTCTTCTTCTTGCCCATCGCGCGCCGGAGGATGTCGGCTTGGCCGAGGCTGTAGCCCGCGAGCTTCTGGGCGATCGCCATGACCTGCTCCTGGTAGACGATCAGGCCGTAGGTCTCGCCGAGGATGTCCTGGAGGGGTTCGGCGAGCTCGGGGTGGATCGCCTCCACCGGCTCGCGGCCGGTCTTGCGCCGCGCGTACTTGTTGTGGGAGTCGGCACCCATGGGTCCCGGTCGGTAGAGCGCGCCGACCGCGGAGATGTCCTCGAAGGTGTCGGGCCGCATCGAGCGGAGGAGGGCGCGCATCGGGCCGCCGTCGAGCTGGAACACGCCGAGCGTGTCGCCTCGCTGGAGCAGCTTGTACGTCGCCTCGTCGACGAGCTCGAGCTCCTCGAGGACGACGTCCTCGTCGCGGTTGGCCTTGATGTTCTTGACGGCGTCGTCGAGGACCGTGAGGTTGCGCAGCCCCAGGAAGTCCATCTTGATCAGGCCGAGGCTCTCGCAGGTCGGGTAGTCGAACTGCGTGATCATGGCGCCGTCGGCCGGTCGCCTGAGCAGCGGGATCACGTCGACCAGCGGCTCGCTGGACATGATCACGCCGGCGGCGTGGACGCCCCACTGGCGCTTGAGGCCCTCGATCCCGATCGCGGTGTCGACGACTCGCTTCACGTCGTTGTCGTCGTCGTACAGCGACCGGAACTCACCGCCTTCGCCGAACCGCTTGTGGCCCGAGTCGAAGATCTCCTTGAGCGGGACGTCCTTGCCCATCACCGCGGCCGGCATGGCCTTGGTGATCCGGTCGCCCATGGCGAACGGGTAGCCGAGGATGCGGCTGGAGTCCTTGACGGCCTGCTTCGCCTTGATGGTGCCGTAGGTGACGATGTAGGAGACCCGGTCGTCGCCGTACTTCTCGGTGACGTAGCGGATGACCTCACCCCGCCGGCGCTCGTCGAAGTCGATGTCGAAGTCGGGCATCGAGACGCGGTCGGGGTTGAGGAAGCGCTCGAAGATCAGGCCGTGCTTGAGCGGGTCGAGGTCGGTGATCCGCATGGCGTAGGCGACCATCGAGCCGGCGCCGGAGCCGCGGCCGGGGCCGACGCGGATGCCGTGGTCCTTGGCCCAGTTGATGAAGTCGGCGACGACGAGGAAGTAGCCGCTGAACCCCATCGAGGTGATCACGCCGAGCTCGAACTGTGCCTGCTGGCGCACGTCGTCGGGTACGCCGTCGGGGTAGCGGTGGCTGAGGCCGGTCTCGACCTCCTTGACCAGCCAGGAGTCCTCGGTCTCCCCCTCCGGGCACGGGAAGCGCGGCATGAAGGTGCCGCTGCCCTCGGTGAAGCTGACGTCGCAGCGCTCGGCGATCAGCAGGGTGTTGTCGCAGGCCTCGCGCAGGTCGTACTTGTCGACCCACAGCGCGCGCATCTCCTCGGGCGACTTGATGTAGTAGCCGTCGCCGGAGAACGCGAACCGCTGGCCGGGCCCGTCTCCGGCGGGGATGTCCATCGTGGAACCGGAGTTGATGCAGAGGAGGTGCTCCTGGGAGGGGGCGTCCTCGCGCATGACGTAGTGGGAGTCGTTGGTGGCCAGCAGCGGGATCCGGAGATCCTTGGCCAGCCGGAGCAGCCCGTCACGGACCCGCAGCTCGATGTCGAGGCCGTGGTCCATGAGCTCGAGGAAGTAGTTGTCGCGCCCCAGGATGTCCTGGTAGTCGGCGGCGACCTGGCGGGCGGCGTCGTAGTTGCCGTACCGCAGGTGGACCTGGACCTCGCCGGAAGGGCAGCCGGTCGTGCCGATCAGGCCCTTGCTGTGCTGGGCGAGCAGCTCGCGGTCGGCACGAGGCTGCTTGAAGAACCCGTCGCGCCAGGCGCCCGAGGAGAGGCGGAACAGGTTGTGCATGCCCTCGGTGCTCTCCGAGAGCAGCGTCATGTGGGTGTAGGCGCCGCGGGCCGAGACGTCGTCGGAGCCGCCGTCGTAGAAGTTGACGCCCTTGCGCTCGAACCGGGAGATGTTCGGGGTGAAGTAGGCCTCGATGCCGATGATCGGCTTCACGCCGTGGGCCGTGGCCTTCTTGTAGAACTCGTAGGCCCCGAACACGTTGCCGTGGTCGGTCATGGCGATCGCGGGCATCCCCAGCTCCGCCGTACGGGCAGCGAGCGCCTCCAGTCTCGCCGCGCCGTCGAGCATGGAGTACTCGGTGTGCACGTGGAGGTGGACGAAGGAGTCCTGGGAACCTGTCGCCATCGTCGCGGGGCGCTCCTCGATCTCGTTTCATGCGGGCATGCAGCAGTGACCACAGCCGGTGGCATGGCGGCGATCCTGGGGAAGAACGCCAGACTACGCGACCGACAGACGCCATGGTGGCAGGGCGCACCGACAGTCCGAGGACTGGCGCGAGACGGCCTCCCGGAGCCCACGTTTCGTCCACAGGCGACGGGTCGGTCCGCGTCGTCCACAGACCCTTCGCGGTCGTACTCGCGGCCCGGTCCGGAGTCGCCGGTAGCGTCGAACGGGTGTTCGACGTGTCCGATGCCACCGCTGCTGCCCCGCCGGCCGGTTCCCCGCTGCGTGCGGCCGACCTGCTGGCGATGGTGCGTGCGCTGCGATGGCTCGACCGCGACGTGTCCGACCCGGAACGGATCGACCAGCTCCGCGCACTCGAGGAGCTCAAGAACGCCGCTGCGGCCGGTCAGGCGCAGGGTGGCGGTCGATCTCGACGCCAGTCCAGCGGGCGGAGCAGGAGTCCGCGGGCGTGCCCGCGGCGAGGCGTGGCGACGGCGTGGACGCCCAGGTCGCCCTGGCGCGACGCGAGTCCCCGCATCGAGGTGGCCGCCACCTGGGACTGGCCAAGGCGCTGAGCCGCGAGCTGCCGCACACCCTGCGCGCCATGGAGACGGGCGCGCTCTCCGAGTGGCGAGCAACCCTGATCGCGCGCGAGACCGCTTGCCTCGAGCGCGCACACCGGACGCGCATCGACGAGGAGATCTGCTCCGACACCGATCGCCTTCAGGGCCTCGGCGACAAGCGTCTGGTGGCGGAGGTGCGGCGGCTGGCCTACAAGCTCGAACCCCAGTCCGTCGTCGACCGCGCCCGCCTCGCCGAGCGCGAACGTCGGGTCACGATCCGTCCCGCTCCCGACACGATGTGCTACCTCACCGCCCTGCTCCCGGTGGCGCAGGGCGTGGCGGCGTACGCCGCGCTGACCCGGGCCGCCGACAGCGCCAGGGCAGGGGGCGATGCGCGGGGCAAGGGGCAGGTCATGGCGGACACCCTGGTCGAGCGGTTGACCGGCCAGGCGGTGGCCGGGTCGGTCCCCGTCCGGATCGGCCTGCTCATGACGGATGCCGCGCTCCTGGCCGCCGACGACGAGCCGGCACACCTCGATGGTTTCGGGCCGGTGCCGGCGCGCATCGCTCGCGCGATGGTCGGTGCTGACAACCGTGGCCGCAGCTGGCTGCGTCGCCTCTACGCCTCCCCGACGACGGGCGAGCTCGTGGCCATGGACTCGAAGACCTACCGGTTCCCGAAAGGCCTCGCGCGCCTGATCCGGCAACGTGACCAGACGTGCCGAACGCCCTGGTGCGGCGCCCCCATCCGCCACGTCGACCACACCGAGGCGTACGCCGAGGGCGGACCGACTTCCCAGGTCAACGGTCAGGGTCTGTGCGAGGCCTGCAACCACCACAAGCAGGCCGTCGGCTGGCAGGCGCGTCCCCGGCCCGGCCCCGGCCACCTCGTGGAGACGGTGACGCCGACCGGTCACGGCTACCTGTCGAATGCACCGCCGCTGGTCGAACCCGTGTGGCGGCAGACGCGTCCCGGTGTCTGGTCCCGCGTGGCCTGAGCAGATCCACCGCTCGCCACGCGGGGTCGGACGCCGTCCCTCAGCGCGCCCCGAGCGTCCTCCAGGGCACGAACAAGTGCCTCTCGGCGGTCCGCCAGGTCCTTGGCCTGCTCATCGACGTCGTTCAGCAGACCGCGCAGGAACATGGCCGGATCGGAGCCCAGCCACGCCATGCGGACATCGGGGGCCTTCTCCTCGTTGGCCGACCCGTCAGTGCGCTCCAGCTCGATCAGCCCGCGGTTCGCGTAGAACGCGCGGGCCGGCGCGTTGCTCTCGAAGACCCAGAGGCAGAAGCCCTCAGGACGCTGCTGCTTGACCACGTCCAGGAGCGCCGTCCCGATGCCACCGCCGGCGGCGTCCGGGTCGACGTACAGGGAGTGGAGCCAGTCCCCCGCCGACCACGGCGTACCCGACGGGCCGACCGTCCGGCAGTTCGGCGAGCCAGACCACCCAGGCGTCGAGGTCCCAGCCGGAGACCCAGGTCCGCACCTCGTCGGCAGGGTGCACCCCCGGCGGCATCGCCGGCAGGGCTGCTTCGCGGGCACGCAGGTAGATGTCGGCGAGCTCCGGCAGATCGGTGCGGCCCGCGGGACGCAGCCGCCACTCGTCCATCAGTCGGCCTCGCGGATGACCTCGAGCGCTTGCGCCAGGTCCTCCGGGTACGTCGACGCGTACTCGACGTAGTCGCCGCCGTCCGGGTGCTCGAAGCCCAGCCGCACCGCATGCAGCCACTGCCGACCGAGACCCACCCTGCGGGAGAGCACAGGGTCGGCGCCGTACGTCAGATCGCCGAGGCAGGGATGCTTCAGCGCGGCCATGTGTACGCGGATCTGGTGCGTGCGCCCGGTCTCGAGGTGAATCTCGAGCAGGCTGGCGAAGCGGTGCGCTTCGAGCGTCGTGTAGTGGGTGACGCTGTGCCGACCGTCCGCCATGACGGCGAACCGGTAGTCGGCCTTGGGATGCCGGCCGATGGGCGCATCGATTGTCCCCTCGAGCGGATCCGGGTGACCTTGCACGAGCGCGTGATAGGTCTTGTCGACGTCGCGGCGTCGGAAGGCGTTCTTCAATCTGGAGTACGCGGTCTCCGACTTGCAGATCACCATCACACCTGAGGTGCCGACGTCGAGCCGCTGGACGATCCCCTGCCGCTCCGACGCGCCACCAGTGGCGATGCGGAAGCCGGCGCCGGCCAGGTGCCCGACCACGGTCGGACCTGACCATCCTGGAGACGGATGAACCGCAACCCCCACCGGCTTGTCGATCACGACGATGGACTCGTCGTCGTGGATGATCTTGATCCCCTCGACGATCTCCGGCACGACGGTAAGGGGATCGATCATGGAGGGAATGGAGACGTCGATGATCGCACCCGGCATGACCCGGTCGCTCTTGCCGACGCCTGCACCATCGACGAGGACATGTCCCTGGACGATCAGCTCAGCTGCCCTCGTGCGCGAGAGACCGAACATGCGGGCCAGGGCGGCGTCGACACGCTCACCTGCCAGCCCTTCGGGCACCGAAAGGGTCCGGTGGTCGACGGCCTGCGTCACTCTTCGTGCTCCCGGGCGCCGTCGCGCGTGCCGTCGATCCGGATGCCGCGGAATGCCTGCACGAGGATCAGCCCGGCGGCCACGTTGATGCAGATGTCGGCCACATTGAACACCGGCCAGTGCGGCACCATCAGGAAGTCGACGACATGGCCTCGGAGAGGTGCTGGATCGCGGAACACGCGGTCGACGAGGTTGCCCGAGACTCCCGCGAACAGCAGGCCCAGCGCGATCGCCCACAACAGGCTGCCGACTCGGCGGCTGAGGTAGAGCACGACGACGACCGCCGCGATCGCGAGCAGGCTGAAGAGCAGGGTGTACTGCGTACCCGTGCTGAACGCGGCACCGGGGTTTCGAGTGAGGTGCAGGACCAGCCACGATCCAAGTACCTCGATGTCACCGTCATCCAGGTTGCGCATCGCAAGGGTCTTGCTGGCTTGGTCCAGCGCAAGGCCCGCAGCAGCGACAGCAACGAAGGCGAGCCGCATCCGCAGTCGGCTGCCGGAGGCGGGGATCGGGTGGGGTGGAACTGCGTCGCTCAGCGACGTTCCTCGCGCTGCTTGCATGTCATGCACAGTGTGGCACGGGGAAACGCCATCACTCGCATCTTGCCGATGGGGTTGCCGCAGGACTCGCAGATCCCGTAGGTGCCGTCAGCGATCCTCGCGAGCGCGCGGTCGATCTGGGCGAGCTTCTCCCGTTCGTTGTTCACGACGGTGAGCTCGTGATCGCGTTCGAAGCTGGTCGCCCCCATGTCCGCCTGGTCGTGACCAGCACCGTCACCGGCGTCACGCATCAGGCCCGCGAGTTCCTCCTCCTGCTCCGCGAGGGTGAGGACGACCTTCTCCCGCAACTCGTGGAGCTCGTCCAGCACGCCCTTGATCTCGGCCTTGGTCCAGGCGCCCTCGCCCTCCTTGACCTTCAAGGCCCCGACCTTCTTGGCGGGGGCCTTGGTCGCGGGGGCCTTTTTCGCCGGGCGCCTTCTTTACCGGGGCAGTGGCGGTCTGGGTGGTGTCGGTCTTCTTCGCGACAGTCTTCTTGGCAGCCGCCTTCTTGGCGGGCGCCTTCTTGGCGGCGCGGTCTTCTTGGCCGCCGTCTTCTTGGCCGGCGCGTCTTCTTCGCCGCCGTCTTCTTGGCCGGCGCGCCTTCTTGGCCGCGGCCTTCTTCGCCGGCGCCTTCTTGGCCGGCGCGCCTTCTTGGCCGGCGCGGTCTTCTTCGCCGCGGCCTTCTTCGCGGGCGCGGTCTTCTTCGCCGCGGCCTTCTTCGCGGGCGCGCCTTCTTGGCCGGCGCGGTCTTCTTCGCCGCGGCCTTCTTGGCCGGCGCGGTCTTCTTCGCCGCCGTCTTCTTCGCCGGCGCGTCTTCTTCGCCGCGGCCTTCTTCGCGGCGCGGACTTCTTGGCCGGCGCGGCCTTCTTGGCCGGCGCGGTCTTCTTCGCCGCGGCCTTCTTCGCTGGCGCGGCCTTCTTGGCGGTCTTCGGGGCAGCCGATTTCGCGGTGCTCGTGGCCTTCTTCGCGGTCTTCCGCGGGATCACCTTGCGCGCCGCGGAGGCGGCGCTGCTGGTGAGCGACTTCCTGGTGCTGCGAGCCATGAACTGGGGCCTCCCTCAGACCTGGAGCGTTGTGGCGGGGGCCACAGTGTCGACGGGAGGGTAGCCCGTGCCGGGGACCGCTTCAAACTCGGCACGCCCGAAATGGGCGGCGCGGCTGATCTCCGAGGGAGACCAGCCGCGCCGGATGCTGCCGAAGAGAGGCCGTCAGCCCTCGTCGTCGCCGAGGATCGAGCGGAGTCGCTTGGGCGCCGCAGGCTCCTGCCCACCGCCGGACTCGGACGGGCCCTCGAGCGCCTCGAGCTGCTGGCGTGAAGTAGCTCTTGAGCCGGGAGCGGTACTCCCGCTCGAACGACCTGAGGTTCTCGACCTCGGCGTTGAGCTTGTCGCGCTCCTTCTCGAGGTCACCGAACATCTGCTGGCGCCGGTCGGCGGTCTCGGAGTCGAGCATCTGGGCGCGGGAGCGGGCGTCGGCCTCGAGCCGGTCCGCCTTGCCCTTGGACTCGGACTCGAGCCGCTCAGCCTTGGTGCGTGCCTCACCGACGATGCGGTCGGCCTCGTTCTTGGCTTCCTCGACCAGCTCATCCGCGTTGCGGGTGGCGATCTCGAGCAGTCGCGCAGCCGCGTTGGAGGCCTCGGGGACCGTCTCGACGCGGATCGTCTCGACCGATGACCCAACGGCCGCCGCGACCGCCGGAGCAGCGGGGGCGGGAGTCAGGAGTGGGAGCCGGCGTCGGGGCGGGAGTCGGCTCGGGGGCCTTCTCCTCCTTCGGCGGCTCGGGCGCCTTCACCGGGGCCGGAGCGCCGCCGCCCTGCCTGGGCAGCCGAGAGCTTCGCACGCAGGTCTTCGTTCTCCTTGGTGAGCCGCGCGAGCTCGGCTTCCACTTCGTCGAGGAACTGGTCCACCTCGCCCATGTCGTAGCCCTCACGGAGCCGGACAGGAGTAAAGCGCTTGTTGCTCACGTCCTCAGGCGTCAGCGGCATGACCTCACCCATTCATTCTCGGCAACACAGAAGTTCGTTCGTTGGAACAATAGCGCCTGAGCCCCCGAGACGTGGCATCGCCGTCACGCCGTGAACACCATCTGGTTGACGCGCAACAGGATGTACGCCGCCACCAGAACGATCAGGAAGCTCAGGTCGAGTGCGATGCTCCCGATCCGCAGCGGCGGAATCACCTTGCGCAGCGCCTTGATCGGAGGATCGGTGATGGAGTACACGACCTCCAACAGCACCAGGAGGACGCCGCGCGGGCTCCACGACCGCGCGAACACCTGGACCCAGTCCACGATGAACCGGATCCAGAGCAGCGCAATGAAGAACCAGAGCAGGCCCTCGATGACCTGACCGACAGGATGCAACTCGACTCAGCTCTGGTTGAAGAAGCCACCCTCGGCGATCCGCTGCTTGTCTTCCGCAGCGACGGTGACGTTGGGTGGCGATAGCAGGAACACCTTGTTGGTCACGCGCTCGATGGTGCCACGCGTGGCAAACACCAGCCCAGCCGCGAAGTCGACCAGGCGCTTGGCGTCATTGTCGTCCATCTCGGACAGGTTCATGATCACCGGGGTGCCCTCACGGAAGTTCTCGCCGACGGTCCGCGCCTCGTTGTAGGTGCGCGGATGCAGGGTCGTGATGCGTGACAGCTCGGCCACCACGCCCGCGGGTCCACCCGTTGGCCGGCGACGTTCGGCGAGGTCGGACACGGAGGCGGGTCGGGACTCCTTCACCTTCGCGGGCCGGCCCGGAGCCACCGCCGGCGTGCTGTCGGTGGTGTCGTAGTCGCCGTCGTACTCGTCGTACCGGCCGGTGTCCTCGAGCAGGCCGAGGTACTCGCCGATCCTGCGCATCGCGCCGCTCATGACTCGCTGTCCTCCGGTACTCCCGCACCCCAGGAGGGGTGCTTGTCGTTGTTGTGACCCTACTTGACCTGTGGCCGCGAACCGAGCACCGCGGACCCAATGCGTACGTGTGTCGCGCCGGCTCGTACGGCGTGCTCGAGGTCGGCGCTCATCCCCGCTGACAGCACCGTGGCGTCGGGGTGCTCGGCGAGGAAGTCGCGACGGATCGCGACCAACCTGTCGAAGGCCGGCGCCGGGTCCTCGCCGAACGGCGCGACCGCCATCAGGCCGCGGAGCCGCAGCATTCCGGCGTCCTGGACTGCCGTGGCGAGCTTCGGAAGTTCGCCGGGATCGGCACCGGACCGGCCCTCGGCGTCAGGTGGGTCGAGGCTGACCTGGAGCAGGCAGTCGACCGGGTGTGAACGCTCGTGCGCGCCGTCGTCGAGGCGCCGCACCAGCTTGAGCCGGTCGACGGACTCGACCACGTCGGCGTACCGCGCCACGGCAGCGGCCTTGTTGCTCTGGAGCCCGCCGATGAAGTGCCAGCGGACATCGAGGTCGGAGCATTCAGCGGCCTTCGCCTCGGCCTCCTGGTGCCGGTTCTCGCCGAGGTTTGTCACGCCGAGGTCGACGAGGAGCCGGATGTCGGAGACCGGGAAGAACTTGGTGACCACCGTCAGGGTCACCTCGTCGACGTCGCGGCCCGCCTCGCGGCACGCGGACTCGATCCGTCGTCGGACTGCCGAAAGCCCCGCCATGATCTCGTCGCGTCGCTCGCTCACTGGATCACCACCCCGGAGGGAGCCTGGCGGATCAACCCGGCGATCCGTCCTGCCGCGTGACCGTCGCGGCGATAGGAGTACAGGTCGGGCGACTCACGGGTGCAACGCGACGCGTCGACGACCAGGACACCCGCCTGCTCGAGCTGGGCACGGATGCCGGCGCCGAGATCGAGCGAGGGTGTGCCCCACGAGGTGGTGGCCTCCGCGGCCGGCTCGACGGCGACCACCTCGGCCTGCATGTCTTCCGGCACCTCGTAGCACGCGCCGCACACGTGCGGCCCGACCCAGGCCGTGATCCTCCGGGCTCCGAGAGCGCCCATGGCGGCGACGGTGTGCGGGACGACCTGGGCGACCAGGCCGGGGCGACCGGCGTGCGCGGCGCCGATGACGCCGGCGTCGGGGTCGGCGAGCAGCACGGGCACGCAGTCGGCGGCGCGTACCGCAAGCACCACGCCCGCTCGCGCGGTCACCACTCCGTCGGCAACCGGCCGCTGCGACGTACGCCGCCGCTCGACGACGTCGATCTCTCCGCCATGAACCTGCCGAAGGTCGGCGAGCTCGTCGCCGGGAGCGAAGTCGTCGAGCACGCAGCTGGAGGTTCTCGCGACGGGCGGCCTCGTCGTCCTCCCCGGTGATGGCGAGGTTCAGCGAGTCGAACGGCGCGACGCTGACCCCGCCGTACCTGTCCGTGAAGGCCAGGTCGACGGGGCCGTGCGTCGAACGGTGTGCGTACAAGCCGCCCTACTTGAGGAAGTCGGGCACGTCCAGGTCGTCGTCGTCGAACTGGACCTGGCGCGGCTGCTGGCGCGGTGGCTGCTGGGTCGGCTGTGCTCCGTCGTTCCCCGACGGCGCGCCCTGGCCCGCGGGAGCGGTGGCCGGCACGGGCTCGCGGGCCGGCGCGGTCGACGACTGAGCCCCGCCGGAGCCCGCCGACCCCGACCGGGCGATCTGGTCTGCTGCAGCCTTGGTCTCCGCCTGCGACTGCTGCAGGCGAGCGTCGCGACGAAGGACGGTCCCCTCGTCGCGGCGCTTGGGCATCCCGCCGTCGAAGCCTGCGGCGATCACGGTCACCCGCACCTCGTCGCCGAGGGCGTCGTCGATGGTGGCGCCGAAGATGATGTTCGCCTCGGCGTGTGCCGACGCGGCCACCAGTGCGGCGGCCTCGTTGATCTCGAACAGCCCGAGGTCCGATCCGCCCGCGATCGAGAGCAGCACGCCTTGGGCGCCCTCGATGGAGGCCTCGAGCAGCGGGCTGGAGACGGCCATCTCGGCGGCGGCCACCGAACGGTCCTCGCCCCGCGCCGAGCCGATCCCCATCAACGCCGAGCCGGCATTGGCCATGACCGACTTCACGTCGGCGAAGTCGAGGTTGATCAGGCCGGGCGTGGTGATCAGGTCGGTGATGCCCGAGACGCCCTGGAGCAGCACCTGGTCGGCCTGCTTGAACGCGTCGAGCACCGACACGTTGCGGTCGCTGATCGACAGCAGCCGGTCGTTCGGGATGACGATGAGGGTGTCGACCTCCTCGCGCAGCTGCGCGATGCCCTCCTCGGCGGAGTTGGCACGACGGCGACCCTCGAAGGCGAACGGCCGGGTGACGACGCCGATGGTCAGCGCACCGAGCGAGCGGGCGATCCGGGCCACGACGGGCGCGCCACCGGTGCCGGTGCCGCCGCCCTCGCCGGCGGTCACGAAGACCATGTCGGCGCCCTTGATGACCTCTTCGATCTCGTCGGAGTGGTCCTCGGCCGCCTGGGTGCCGACCTCGGGGTTGGCGCCGGCGCCGAGACCGCGGGTCAGCTCGCGACCGATGTCGAGCTTGACGTCGGCGTCGCTCATGAGCAGGGCCTGGGCGTCGGTGTTGATCGCGATGAACTCAACGCCCTTGAGTCCCACCTCGATCATCCGGTTGACGGCGTTGACCCCACCACCACCGATGCCCACGACCTTGATGATGGCCAGGTAGTTCTGAGCTGCTGCCATGTCGGCTTGCCTCTCCTGATCGTGTCCGGCGGTGCCGGTACGTGCGGACGGTACGTCGGTGGGGAAGACCCGCGAGAGCCGAAAACCTTAACCCTGAACCTGAGGGTTATAGTTATGTCAACCTCGCGATGTCAGAGACAGTAGGCAGCGAGCGGCCGCGAATGGTGGCGACACGCCACGCGCCCGGGAGATTGACAGGCAATTTCGGCGAGTTCAGTCGCGACGTCGTCGGCCGGCCGGGCACGGAGACGTCGTACGCGCGGGCGTCCTGCCGGAGCAGCTCGGCGAGCACCGCCGCCTTCTGCTCGGACTCGTCGGCGCTCCCCCACATGACGGTCCGGTCGTCGCGCATCACCAGCGTGATCCGGTCGATGGTCTCGACCTCGACGTGGTCGACGCGGGACGCCAGGTCCTCGGGCAGCGCCGAGACGACCGCCGCTGCCTCACGCAGCGCGTCGGTGCCGGTGCCCGATGAGGTCTGGACGCGCGGCAGGCCCTCCGGGGCACGGCGGTACTCCTCGAACACGACGCCGTCCTCGTCCATCCCCCGCGTCCGGCCGCCGATGTCCACGACGGCGATCGCCTCGCGCTCCTCGACCTCGATCAGCACCTGGTCGGGCCACTGCCGGGTGACGTCCGCCGACTTCACCACCGCCAGCGCCTGGACCCGCGCCCGGACGGCGTCCAGGTCGACCCGTGCCAGCGCCTCGCCCTCGGGCACCCGGGCGGCCGCCCGGACCTCCTCTGCCGAAAGGGTGCTGGTCCCGCGCACCTGGACGCCCTTCACCTCGAGCACCGACGAGAAGAACACCAGCCACACGCTTCCGGCGACCAGCGCGATCGCCAGCACCAGGAGGACGACGTACCGCCAGGCCAGCCAGCGGCGGGACCACTGCCGGCGCGCGAACCTCTTGCGGGAGCGCGCGGTCGCCTCGTCGACCGGCGACGGAGGGCCGGTGTCGTCGGTGCGGGTGCCGCTACGCATCGGCCGCCTCGCGCTCGGCGAGCAGCTCGAGCAGGGCCGGCCCGACCTCGGTGACACTGCCGGCGCCGAGGGTCAGGACCAGGTCGCCGGGGCGCGCCCGGTCGGCCAGCACTCCTGCCGCGTCGGCGAGCTCGGGCACGAAGGTCACCCGGTCCGACGGCAGGGGTACGGCGTCGGCGACCAGGCGGCCGGTCACGTCGGGGTCGGCGTCCTCGCGAGCGAGGTAGACGTCGAGCACGACCACGTCGTCGGCGGCACCGAGGGCCTCGCCCATCGCCGGGCCGAAGATGCGGGTGCGCGAGACGAGGTGCGGCTGGAACGCAACGACGAGCCGGCCCTGGCCCGCGACGGAGCGCCCGGCCTGGAGGTCGCCGGCGATCTCGACGGGGTGGTGGGCGTAGCTGTCGTAGACCCGCACTCCCCCGGACTCGCCCTTGCGCTCCATCCGCCGACGGGTGCCGGTGAAGCCTTCGAGCCCGCGGCGCAGGTCGTCGAACGAGTAGCCCAGCCGCAGCCCGACGGCCAGCGCCGCGAGTGCGTCGAGGACGTAGTGCCGGCCCGGAATCGCCAGGGTGACCCTGCCGAGACGTTCGTCGCCCCGCAGCACGTCGAACGCCGACGTGGTCCCCTCGAACACCAGGTCCACGCACCGGAGCCCGGCGTCGGCGCTCTCCCCCACGCCGATCACCTCGAGACCCTGCCGAAGGGCGGTCTGCGCCAACGCCGCGGCGCCCGCGTCGTCGACACAGCAGACCAGGAACCCCTGCGGGTCGATCGTCGTGAGGAACTCGTCGAACGCCGCGCGGTAGGCCTCCTCGGTCCCCCAGTTGTCGAGGTGGTCGGCCTCGACATTGGTGACGATCGCGGCGTGCGGGCGGTAGACCAGGAACGCACCGTCGCTCTCGTCGGCCTCGGCCACGAACAGGTCGCCGGTCCCCTCGCGGGCGTTGGCGCCGGTCTGCGCGAGGTCTCCGCCGACGGCGTACGTCGGGTCGGCGGCGGCTGCCTGGAGGGCAACGGTCAGCAGGGACGTGGTCGTGGTCTTGCCGTGCGTGCCGGCGACCGCCACGACCCGGCGGCCCGCCATCACCGCAGCCAGGGCGGCCGACCGGGGCAGCACCCGCGACCCCTGCAGCACGGCTGCGGCGTACTCGGGGTTGTCCTCGCGCACCGCGGTCGACACGACCAGGGTGTCGACGTCGGCGACGTGCGACGCGTCGTGGCCGACCCAGACCCGGGCGCCGAGCTCGCGCAGCGCGGCCAGGGTGGGACTGTCGTTGGCGTCGCTGCCGCTGACCGCGATGCCCCGCGCCAGCATGATCCGGGCGATGCCGGACAGGCCGGCCCCGCCGATGCCGACGAAGTGGACCCTGCCGAGCCGGTCGGCGGGCAGGATCTCCTCGGGGACGGGCACCTTCATCGGGCGCGCTCCCCTGTCGCAGCCCCGCACTCGAGCACGATCCGGGCCAGCTTCTCGTCGGCGTCGCGCGGGATCAGCGCCGCGGCGGCGGCGCCCATCGTCGCCAGCCGGTCGGCGTCGGTCGCGAGGCCCGGCACCGTCGCCGCGACCCAGTCCGAGGTCAGGGCGGCGTCGGCGACCAGCAGCCCGCCGCCGGCATCGACCACCGGGCGGGCGTTCTGCTCCTGCTCGCCGTTGCCGATCGGCAGCGGGACGAAGACTGCCGGAACGCCGACCGCCGCGGCCTCGGTGACGCTGGACGCGCCGGCCCGGCAGATCATCAGGTCGGCGGCGGCCAGCAGCAGGTCCATCCGGTCGACGAAGTCGAGCACGACGTAGGGAACCCCGGTGGCCTCGGGAGTCGCCTTCCCGATCGGCCCGACGACGTGCAGCACCTGCACGCCGGCGTCGCCGAGAGCGCGGGCGGCGCCGGACACCGCCTGGTTGAGCCGCCGCGCGCCCTGGGAACCGCCGGTCACCACCAGGGTCGGCCGGTCGGGGTCGATCCCGAAGAACTCGCGGGCCTCGGCCCGCTTCGCGGCGCGGTCGAGCGTCGAGATCATCCGCCGGATCGGCAGCCCGACGTACTCCGCCCTGGGCAGCGGCGTGTCCGGGAAGCTCACCGCGACCCGCGACGCGACCCGGGCGCCGGCCTTGTTCGCCAGTCCGGGCACGGTGTTCTGCTCGTGCACGACGAGGGGCAGCTTGCGGCGGCGCGCGGCGAGGTACGCCGGCATCGAGACGTAGCCGCCGTACCCGACGACGACGTCCGGGCGGACCCTGTCGAAGACCGCCAGCGTCTCGCGTACGGCGCCGCGCAGCCGGGCGGGCACCTTGAAGAAGTCGGCGTTGGGCCGCCGCGGCAGCGGCACCGGCGGGATCAGCTCGAGCGGGTAGCCGGCCTCGGGGACGACCCGGTTCTCCAGCCCGCGGGGCGTGCCGAGGCAGGTGATCTCCGCATCGGGATCGAGCCGGCGCAGGGCGTCGGCGGTGGCGATGAGGGGCGAGGTGTGTCCGGCGGTACCGCCGCCGGCGAGGAGGACGCGCATCGGGGTCAGCCTAGGCGGGTCGCGATCAGAGCCCGCGCTTGGGAACGCGGCCGGCGGACAGGCCCGAGGAGCGCGCCTTCTTCCGCTGCGCCAGGGCACGAGCGGCCTCCGGCTCGCGACGCGCGGCGCCGACGAGCAGCCCCAGCGCGACCATCGACGGCAGCAGCGCCGAACCGCCGTACGAGACGAGCGGCAGCGGGATGCCGATCACCGGGAGCAGGGCGAGCACCATGCCGACGTTGATGATCATCTGCCCGAGCAGCCAGACCACGATGCCGAAGGTGAGGTAGCGGACGAACGGGTCCGCCGTGTTCATCGCCACCCGGGTCGCGGCGAACGCGATGGTGAGGAACAGGCCGACCACGAGCAGGGTCCCGACCAGGCCGAGCTCCTCCCCGAGCACGGCGAAGATGAAGTCGGTGTGGGCCTCGGGCAGGTCGCCCCACTTCTGCTGGCTGGCACCGATCCCCTGGCCGAACCACCCACCCGACGACAGGGCGTACAGGCCGTGGGCCGGCTGCCAGCCCGCGTCGTGGTAGTCCTTGAACGGATCCACGAAGTTGGTCAGCCGCTCGCGGCGCTCGGGGTCGGTCGAGGCGAGGTACAGCGCGACGACGCCGATGATGCTCATCGAGAACGTGAACAGCCGGGCGGGTGCGCCGACCACCCACAGCATGGCCAGCAGGATCGCGAACAGGACCAGGGCGGTGCCGAGGTCGCGACCGACGATGACCAGCATCGTGATCGCCAGGATCACCGGCACGACCGGCATCATGATCTGGTGCAGCCGGGCCAGGCGCCGGTCCTTCTGGGCGTAGACGTGCGCGGCCCACAGCACGATCGCGAGCTTGGCGATCTCCGACGGCTGGATCTGCAGCGGCCCGAGCGCCAGCCAGTTGGTGTTGCCGTTGACGGTGGTGCCGAGGCCGGTCTGGGTCAGCGCCAGCAGCACGACGGCGACCATGATGCCGAGCCACGAGACCTGGCGGATCAACCCGTAGGGCAGGCGGGAGGCCAGCCACGCGGCGGGGATGCCGAGCATCACCCACATCAGCTGCCGCTTCACCACGGCGTACGAGTCGCCGTCGTGGTGCTCGAAGGAGTACACGCTCGAGGCGCTGAGCACCATGATCAGGCCGATGGTCAGCAGCAGGGCGGAGGCGCCCAGCAGCAGGTAGTACGACGTCAGCGGGCGGTCCAGCGCGGACCGGAGGGCGGCGTACCAGCTGAGGAAGCCGCCGCGGGACGGGCGGGACGAACGCGGTGATCGGCCGGGCTGCTGCGGACCGGTCTGGCCACCTGTCGATCGGGGGTCGGCGGTGGTCGTCATCGCACCGCGCCTCCCCTAGCTCGTGTGGCCCGTCCGCCGCCGGACGGCTGCGGCGAAGGCATCGCCGCGTGCGCCGTAGTTCGCGAACATGTCCATGGAGGCGCAGCCGGGAGCGAGCAGCACCGTGTCGCCGGGCCGGGCGAGCCGGGCCGCGGCCTCGACCACGCGCTCCATGGGGTCATGTCCGTGGTCAGTCTCGTCGTCGGCAACCTCGACCACGGGTACATCCGGGGCGTGTCGCGAAAGGGCGTCGGCGACGACCGCACGGTCCCGCCCGAGCAGTACGGCGCCGCGCAGCCGGCCGCGCACGTCGCGGACCAGGTCGTCGAACCGGGCACCCTTGGCCAGACCACCGGCGACCCAGACCACCGGTTCGTACCCGAGCAGCGACGAACGCGCGGCGTGCGGGTTGGTGGCCTTGGAGTCGTCGATCCAGGTCACCCCGTCGGCCTCGGCGACGACCGCGATCCGGTGCCCGTCGGGACGGAAGGAGCGCAGCCCGTCGCGCACCGCCGCCTGCGAGACGCCGTGGGCGCGGGCCAGCGCGGCCGCGGCGAGCGCGTCCTCGACGAAGTGCGGGGCCGGCGACGCCAGGTCGTCGATCGTGCACAGCTCGGCGGCGCTGGTCTCGCGCTGCTCGACGAAGGCCCGGTCGGCGAGGATCTCCTCGACCACGCCGACCATCCCGACCGCGGGCACACCGAGGGTGAAGCCGATCGCGCGGGCGCCCTCGACGACGTCGGCCTCGCGGACCAGGCGCTCGGTCTCCGGGTCGGCGGCGTTGTAGACGCAGGCGCGCTGCACCCGTTCGTAGATGCGGCCCTTGTCGGCGGCGTACTCGGCCATCCCCGACGGACCGTCGTACCAGTCCAGGTGGTCCTCGGCGACGTTGAGCACCGCAGCCGACTCGGCGCTGACCGACTCGGTGTAGTGCAGCTGGAAGCTGGACAGCTCGACCGCGAACACGTCGTACGGCTCGGGGTCCATCACGGCCTCGACGATCGGGAGGCCGACGTTGCCGACCGCCTCGCTGCGCAGCCCGGCGGCGCGCAGGATCGCGTCGAGCATCTGCACCGTCGTCGTCTTGCCGTTGGTGCCGGTGACGGCGAGCCACGGGGTGGGGTGGTTCGGGTCGCGCAGGCGCCAGGCCAGCTCCACCTCGCCCCACACGGGTACGCCGCGTGCGGCCGCCTGGGCGAGCAGCGGCGCGGTGGGCCGCCACCCGGGCGAGGTGACGACCAGGTCGACGTCCTCGGGCAGGGTGGCGGTGGCGCCCTCCTCCAGGCGGACCTTCGCCCCGAGGATCTCGAGCAGCTGGGCCTTCTCGGCCTTCACCTCGTCGGTGGTCTCGTCGAGGGCGAGCACGCTGGCGCCGAGGTGGGTGAGGTTGTCGGCGGCGGCGAACCCCGAGACGCCGAACCCGGCCACGACCGCGCGCACGCCTTCCCAGGAGTCGTGCCGCCCGAGGGACGCCGGGTTCACGAGCCCGCGACCCACTCGGCGTAGAAGATGCCGAGGCCGGCGGCGACGGTCAGGCCGGTGATGATCCAGAACCGGATGACCACCGTCACCTGCTCCCAGCCGAGCATCTCGAAGTGATGGTGCAGCGGCGCCATCCGCAGGATGCGTCGGCCCTTGGTGAGCTTGAAGAAGCCGACCTGTGCCATCACCGACAGGGTCTCGACGACGAAGATGCCGCCGAGGATCACCAGCAGCAGCTCGGTGCGGGTCAGGATCGCGAACCCGGCGAGGGCGCCGCCGAGCGACAGCGAGCCGGTGTCGCCCATGAAGATCGCGGCCGGTGAGGCGTTCCACCACAGGAACCCGAAGCAGGCCCCGGTGATCGCGGCCGCGATCACCGCCAGGTCGAGTGGGTCGCGCACCTCGTAGCAGGTGCGGCCGGGCGAGATCTCGCAGGACTGGTTGTTCTGCCAGATGTTCACCAGCGCGTAGGCGCCGAAGACCATCACGGACGCGCCGGTGGCCAGCCCGTCGAGGCCGTCGGTGAGGTTGACGGCGTTGGAGAAGCCGGTGACGAACAGCCAGATCAGGAAGATCACGATGAACGTCGGCAGCTCCCAGCTGTCGAAGTCACGGATGAAGGAGATGCTGTGCGACGCCGGGGTCTGGCCGCGGTCGTCCTCGAGTGCCGGGCTCAGCGCCAGGATGCCGAACACGACGGCGACGACGGTGAGCCCGATCATCTTCGCCTTGCTGCGCAGGCCGAGGCTGCGCTGCTTGGCGATCTTGATGAAGTCGTCGAGGAACCCGACCAGGCCGCAGCCCGCGAAGAGGAAGAGGAGCAGGAGCGCGGACGCGCTCGGCCAGTCCTGGGTGTAGAGCTTGGCGGCGAAGTAGCCCAGCACCGTCGCGAGGATGATCACGACGCCGCCCATCGTGGGCGTGCCCCGCTTGGTGTGGTGGGTGGTCGGTCCGTCGTCGCGGATCTCCTGGCCGTACCCGCGCTCGGTCAGGATGGTGATCGCCACACGGGTGCCGAGGAGCGAGATCAGCAGTGCCAGGCCGCCACCGAACAGGATGGCTCTCACGGCGTCGCTCCCCCTTCCTGTGCCTCGTCTTCGGTCTTGTCGTCCGTCTCGTCGTCGAGAAGGCCGTCGGCGATGTGCTCGAGCGCCGCCCCCCGCGAGGCCTTCACCAGCACGACATCGGCGGCCGCGACATTCTCGCGCACCCAGGCGAGCGCCTCGTCACGCCCCGCCGTGGGAACGGTCTCGCCGCGCCATCCGGGCACCGCGGCGGCGCCGTCGGCGATGCCGTACGCCGGGCGCCCGACCGCGACGACGACGTCCACGCCGGCCTCGGCCGCGACGCGTCCGACGTCGATGTGTGCGGCCTCGGCCTCGTCGCCGAGCTCCTTCATCTCGCCGAGCACGGCGACGGTACGCCGGGAACGCCGCCGCCCGATCTCGGTGAGCGCGTCGATCGCGGCGGCCATGGACGCGGGGTTGGCGTTGTAGGCGTCGTTGACCACGATCAGCCCGTCGCCGCGCTCGTGCACCTCCATCCGCCAGCGGGAGGCCGACTGGGCCGACCCCAGCCGCTCGGCCACCGTGCCGGGCTCGAGGTCCAGCGCGAAGGCCATCGCGGCGGCCGCGGCCGCGTTGAGCACCTGGTGGGTGCCGGACTGGGTGAGCCGGACGCGGTGCCGGGCGCCGGCGTACTCGAGCTCGAAGTCCGGCCGCCCGAGGTCGTCGAGGTCCAGGTCGCGCCAGCTCACGTCGCCCTTCTCGCCGAACGTGAGCACCCGGGCGTCGGTGCGCGTCGCCATCGCCGAGGTGATGTCGTCGTCGGCGTTGAGGACGGCGACCCCGTCAGCGGGCAGTGCCTCGACGATCTCGCCCTTGGCGACGCCGATCGCCTCGCGTGAACCGAACTCGCCGATGTGGGCGGTGCCGACGTTGAGCACGGCGGCCACCGCAGGCGGCGCGACGCGGCACAGGTAGGCGATGTGGCCGACGCCGCGCGCGCCCATCTCGACGACGAGGTAGGACGTGTCCGGCGTCGCCTTCAGCACAGTGAGTGGGACGCCGATCTCGTTGTTGTGGTTGCCGGCGGTGGCGACCGTCGGCCCGAATCCCGCCAGCACGTGGGCGAGGTAGTCCTTGGTGCCGGTCTTGCCCTGCGACCCGGTCAGCGCCACGACCAGGGGCCGGATCGTGTCCACCACGTGGCGGGCCAGCGTCCCCAGCGCCGTCACCGGGTCGTCCACCACGACGGTGGGAACGCCGGTCGGACGACTGCCGAGGACGGCTGCGGCCCCTGCCTGGACTGCCGCAGCGGCGTACTCGTGGCCGTCGACCCGCTCGCCGACGACGGCGACGAACAGCCCGCCCGGCACCACCTCGCGACTGTCGACGAACGCCGGACCCGTCACGGCGGTCGACGGGTCGCCGTCGACCACTCCGTCCACGACGGCGGCGATCTCGGCCAGCGTCATGGGGATCATCGAGCGGCCAGCTCCTCGCGGACGACGTCGCGGTCGTCGAACGGGTGCACGACACCGGCGATCTCCTGGCCGGCCTCGTGTCCCTTGCCGGCGACGAGCACGATGTCGCCCGGGCCGGCGCGACGGACGGCCTCGCGGATCGCCGTACGCCGGTCGCCGATCTCGAGGACCAGCGCGCGGCCGCCGTCGGCGGCGCCGTCGAGCATGGCCCGGCGGATGGCGGCGGGATCCTCGCCGCGCGGGTTGTCGTCGGTGATGACGAGTACGTCGGCCAGCCGGGCGGCGATCTCGCCCATGATCGGGCGCTTGCCGGGGTCGCGGTCGCCGCCGGCTCCGATCACGACGATCACCTTGCCGTCCGTGAGCGGGCGCAGCGTGCGCACGGTGGCCTCGACGGCGTCGGGCTTGTGCGCGTAGTCGACGACGACGAGGAAGTCCTGTCCCTCGTCGATCGGTTCCAGCCGGCCGGGCACTCCGCCGCCGACGGCGATCCCGGCCGCAACCTGTGCGGTGTCGAACCCGGCCTCGGCGCAGGCGGCGATGGCGGCCACGGCGTTGGCGACGTTGAAGTCACCGGGCAGGGGTACGCCGGCCTCGACCTGGGTGCCGTCGGGGCCGACCAGCCCGAACGTCGAGCCACTCGCGGCGAGCTCGACGTCCACGGCCCGCCAGTCGGCGTCGCCGCCCGTCGCGGAGAACGTCCGCACCGGGATGCCCGCCTCCTCGGCCAGCCGTCGCCCGTAGGCGTCGTCGGCGTTCACCAGCCCGCGGCGAGCACGCTCGGGCGTGAACAGCGACGCCTTCGCGGCGAAGTAGTCCTCGACGTCCTTGTGGAAGTCGAGGTGGTCGCGGCCGAGGTTGGTGAAGACGGCCACGTCGAAGACCACGCCGTCGACGCGACCCATCACCAGCGCGTGGCTGGAGACCTCCATCGCGCACGCCTCGACCCCGCGCTCGCGCATCATCGCGAACAGCCCGTGCAGGTCGGGCGCCTCGGGTGTCGTCAGCGCGGTCTTGACGTCGGTGCCGGCGACGCGGGTGCCGACGGTGCCGATCACGGCCGCCGGTACGCCGGCCTGCTGGAGCCCGCTCTCGGCGAGCCGGGTGCTGGTGGTCTTGCCCTGGGTGCCGGTGACGCCGATCATCCGCAGCGACGTCGCCGGGTCGCCGTACACGCGGGCCGCGAAGCGGCCCAGCACGCGGCGCGGCTGGTCGACGACCAGCAGGGGGATGTCGGGCGCCCGTTCCGCCCCGGCGGGGTCGGTCAGCACGGCCACCGCACCCGAGGCCAGGGCGCTGTCGGCGAAGTCGATGCCGTGGGCGCGCGCGCCGGGGAGCGCGGCGTACACGTCGCCGGGCTGGATGCGCTGGGAGCTGAGCGACACCCCGGTCGCCGCGACGCCGGACAGCTCGCCGCGCGTGGACGAACCGGGCGCCGCCTCGGCCAGCCAGGAGGCGAGGTCGGTCAGCGGGGTGGCCTCCGGGTGCTCCGGCCGGGTCGCCGCGATGGCCCCGCCGTTCACGCCGTCGCTCACCACGCCGCGAGGTTACCGCTGGCCCTGCGGGTGCCAGCGGCCACCCGCACGGTCACCACTCGACCGGGAGCGAGGACGGCTTGGTGCCGGTCGGAGGCACCTGGTAGCGGCGCAGCGCGAAGCTCATGATCTTCGAGAACGCCGGGCCGGCGACGCTGCCGCCGCCCCCTCCGTTGCGCGGGTTCTGGACCACGACGTACGTCGTGAACTCCGGGTCGTCGGCCGGCGCGAAGCCCGCGAAGGAGACCGTGAACGTCCCGTCGTAGCACTGGCACTTGTCGCCGACGCGCTGGGCGGTTCCGGTCTTGCCGGCCACGCGGTAGCCCGGGACGGCAGCACCCGGCGCGATGCCGACGTCGGGGTCGACGACGCGCTCCATCATCAGCATCGTCTGACGGGCTGCCTGCTCGCTGACCACCCGTCGCGTCGTCGCCGAGTCGGTGCCGACCACGGTGCCGTCGTCGGTCGTGGCGGAGCCGCGGATCAGGCTGGGCGAGACGCGCACCCCGCCGTTGGCGACGGTGTTGATGGCCGCGGCCATCTGCACCGCGTTGACCGAGAGCGACTGGCCGAAGGCGATCCGGTCCTGCAGCAGGCTGTTCCACACGCTGTCGTCGGGCAGGATGCCCTGGCTCTCGCCGCGTACGCCGATGTCCGTGCGCTGGCCGAGCCCGAAGCCGTCGAGGTAGCGCCGCAGCTCACCGCGACCGAACTTGTCGGCGGCCCGGACCGTGCCGATGTTCGAGGACTTCGCCAGGACGCCGGCCACCGTGAGCCGGAGCTGGCCGTGGTCGAACCAGTCGCCGATGACGTGCCCGTCGCGGCGCAGCTCGGGCGGGACCAGGACTCGCGTCCGGGGGGTGACCTTGCCGGCGTCGAGGAGGGCGCTGAAGGTCAGCGCCTTCTCGACCGAGCCCGGCTCGAAGACGTCGCTCATCGCGCGCGACCCGAGGTCGGCCTTGCGCGAGGTCAGCGGGTCGCTGGCGTCGAAGGTGGGGTGGTCGGCCAGGGCCATGATCTCGCCGGTCTCGGTGTGCACGACGACGGCGAAGCCGGAGTCGGCGCGGGCGTCCTCGACGGTCTGGCGCAGGACGCGCTGGGCGTACCACTGCAGGTCGAGGTCGATCGTGGTCTGCAGGTCGTTGCCGTCGACGGGGTCGACGACGGTGCTCTCGCCGAGCGGGATCCGGTTGCCGCCGCCGACGGCGTACCTCGCCGACCCGTCGGTGCCGGCGAGCTGCTTGTCGAAGGTGCGCTCGAAGCCGCCGAGCGCCTCGTCGGTGCCGATGAAGCCGATCATGTTGGCGGCGACGTCGCCGGCCGGGTAGTCGCGGACCGGGTCGCGCCGGGTGTCGAGGCCCTTGAAGCCGGCCTTCTCCGCCTCGTCGACGACCTTGGTGGCCAGCGTCGCGGGCACCCGGCGGGCGATGTACTCGAACCGGCTCCCCTCCTCGCGCAGCCGCGGGAGGATCTTGAAGTAGTCGACGTCGAGCCGGTTGGCCAGGAACTTCGCGAGCTCCGGCGCCTGGTCGGTGGTCATGAGCGGGTCGGCGACGACCATCATCCCGTCGACCGAGGCGGCCATCGGCTCGCCGTTGCGGTCCAGGATGTCGCCGCGGACGGCGGGCAGGTCGACCTCGACCATGCCCTCGGCCGCGGCCATCGCGGCGTACGACTTCGGGTCGACGCCCTGGAGCTGGACCAGGCGGGCGCCGAAGACCGACAGCACCACGGCGATCACCAGGAAGCCGAACTTGAGCCGGAACAGCGGTGATCCGCGCAGGCTGCCGCGCGGTCGGGGAGGACGACGCGATCGTCCTGCTCGCACGAGCGGGCGGGTGGGGCGCACAGGGATCTCCGGTCTCAGCGCTGGTTGCCGCGGTTGCCGTTGCGGTCGTTTCTACCCTCAGTTCGGCCGCGGCCGTCCGAGGTTGCGCCCCTGGCGGCGGCCGTGTCGCCGACGACGGTGACCTTCTGGACGGGCGGGTTCAAGATGGCCGGCTTGCCCGGCGGCCTGGCGTGCAGGCGGAGCGCGCCCACGGCAGACGCAACGCACTGCTCGCCGAGCACCTTGCCGTCCGAGAGCCGCAGGGTCGCGGATCCGCACGGCTGGACCAGGCCCATCTGCTGGGCGCGCTCGGCCACGTGCTGGGGGTCGCGCAGGACGTCGAGCTCCATCTGCAGGGCCTGCTCGCGGGCGGACAGCGTGGTGGCCTGCTGCTCGAGGGCCGTGGTGGCGAACGCCGCCTGCTGCATCGAGGTGTTGAAGAGGAGCAGGCCGATCACACCGAGCAGGAGCACCAGGCTGACCAGCATCACGAACGGCATCCGGGCGGCCGAGGTCCGGCGCCGGGGCACCACCGTCAGGCGGGCGCGTTCGACGGCGGCCTCCGCGATCCGGGGCACGCGCGAACGCAGCTGGAGGGCGGGGGTGCTCATGTCAGGCTGCTCCTCGGTCGTCGCGGACACGTTCGATGGCGCGCAGCCGCACCGAGGCGGCGCGCGGGTTCTGGTCGATCTCGGCCTGGCCGGCCTTCTCGGCGCCCCTGGTCACCAGGCGCAGGGCGGGCTCGCTGCCGGCGGGCACGAACGGCAGGTCGTCGGGGACGGTGCTCGCGGTGGCCCGGGTGAACGCCTGCTTGACGAGCCGGTCCTCCAGCGAGTGGTAGGCCTCCACGACCACCCGACCGCCGACGGCGATGGCGTCGATGGCGGCGGGGATGGCGCGGCGGAGCACGGCCAGCTCGTCGTTGACCTCCATCCGCAGCGCCTGGAAGGTGCGCTTCGCGGGGTGGCCGCCGGTACGCCGCGCGGGGGCCGGGATCTCGGCGTACAGCAGGTCGACGAGGCGGGCCGAGGTGGTGAACGGCTCCCGCTCGCGCTCCCGCACGATGGCCGCGGCGATCTTGCGCGCGAACCGCTCCTCGCCGTACTCCCTGAGGACCCGGGTCAGCTCGGGCGCCGAGTAGGTGTTGAGCACGTCGGCTGCGGTCTGGCCGGTGCTGCCGTCCATCCGCATGTCGAGGGGCGCGTCCTCGGCGTACGCGAAACCGCGCTCGCGGAGGTCGAGCTGCATCGAGGAGACGCCGAGGTCGAACAGCACCGCGTCCACCGCGTCGAGGCCGAGGTCCTCCAGCACGTCGCCGAGCTCGTCGTACACGGCGTGGACGCCGGTGAACCGGTCGCCGAAGTCGCGGAGCCGCTCGCCGGCGACCTCCAGGGCCGCGGGGTCGCGGTCGATGCCGATCACCCGGGCCAGGCCGCAGCTCGTCAGCACGGCCTCGGTGTGCCCGCCGAGGCCGAGCGTGCAGTCGACCATCACCGCGCCCTCGTGCTCGAGGGCGGGCGTCAGAAGAGCGACGACCCGGTCGAGGAGGACCGGGACGTGGTGGGGGCTGGCCATCGACTCGACCTAGCGAGCCAGGGACGCGAGGACGAGGAGGACCGCCGCCACACCGACCGAGGTCGCCGCCGAGAACGCCATCACGGCGGCCGCGTCGCGGGCCTGGTGGCGGACCCGGCGTACGGCCGCTGGGACGCCCGGTACGCCGGGTACGCCGGGTGTGGCTGGCGTGATGCTCATCGGTCTCGACCCCACTAGAAGAGCGTTGGTTGCAGGTGTGCAACGGATTCGCCGGGCCAGGTCCCTGCCCGCTCCCTCATGGGGAGCCCCCGTCAAATGGGGCGCCGTTTGGGAAGTCGACCTCTGGAACCGGGGAAGGTGCCCCAGATGTCGATCAAGGGAGCGGGCGCGAGACCTCGTCCGGCGAATCCGCTGTTCAGTTGTGTCGTGCTGTTCGCGTCGTGGGGCTAGACCCCGGGGAAGACTTCTTCGCTCAGCTCCGAGAAGGCCGACTCGCCGGCCGCCGAGTACTCCTGCCACCTCGCGACATCCCAGATCTCGACCCGGTTCATCACGCCGATCACGACCACGTCCTTGCTGAGCGCGGCGTACTCGCGCAGCATCGGCGGGATCGTGATCCGGCCCTGCTTGTCCGGCTTCTCGTCCGTCGCGCCGGCGAAGAGGAAGCGGGTGTAGTCGCGGGCCGCCTTGACGGTGACCGGTGCTTCCTGAGCCCGCCGGGCCAGCTCCTCGAACGCAGCCGTGGGCCAGACGGTCAGGCAGAACTCCTGTCCCCTGGTCACCACGAGCCCCTCCGCGAGCTGGTCCCTGAACTTCGCCGGGAGGAAGAGGCGTCCCTTCTCGTCGAGCTTCGGGGTGTAGGTGCCCATGAAGAACATCGGGCACCTCCCGCTCCCCTGGCCCGTCGATTTCGGACCCTTCCTCCACTGCGCCCCACTCTAACCCACTTTGCACCACCGTCAACCATCTTTGCCGTGTTTCGACGGCGGATTTGGCCCGCTCCCGCCGGTACGCCGACCTCGGCACCGGCGCTTGGCTTCGCGGGTTTCCGCAGGTCAGCGCCGTGTCATCGGACTGGGGGGTGCGCGGTGGAGCGTCAGTGGGGAGAATCGGCACCGGCGGTGGAGGAAAGTGGGGCGTCCGGTGGGGACCGAAACCAAACCGTGACCCGGGGAGTCGAACGTGGCGCGGAAGGGACGCGTAGGTTTTCCGAACCGCCTACGGTTGAGGCAGTCGTGGCGCGGGTGTCGGTCCGCGTGACGCGACCCAGGGTGTGCCAGGGAGAAGAGGGAAGGGCGGGGCGTGGGAACTCACAGTGCTGGTGGGGCTGACCTGGAGACGCTGGCGCGTGTCGTCGGCCGCGTGCGCGCGAACGTCGAGCGGGTGATCGAGGGCAAGCCCGACGTGGTCAACTCCAGCCTGGTCGTGCTCCTCGCGGAGGGCCACCTCCTCATCGAGGACGTGCCGGGCGTCGGCAAGACGATGCTCAGCAAGGCGCTCGCCCGCAGCATCGACTGCTCGGTCCGGCGGATCCAGTTCACACCCGACCTGCTGCCCTCCGACGTCACCGGCGTCTCGGTGTTCAACCAGAACACCCGGGAGTTCGAGTTCCGGCCCGGCGGCATCTTCGCCAACATCGTGGTCGGTGACGAGATCAACCGCGCGTCGCCCAAGACGCAGTCGGCCCTGCTCGAGTGCATGGAGGAGCGCCAGGTCACCGTCGACAACTCGACGTACTACCTCGAGACGCCGTTCATGGTGATCGCGACCCAGAACCCGATCGAGATGGAGGGCACCTACGCACTCCCCGAGGCGCAGCGCGACCGGTTCATGGCGCGGGTCTCGGTCGGCTACCCGGTCGAGGCGGCCGAGATCGCGATGCTCAACTCGCACACCGCCGGCGTCCCGCTCGACGACCTCGAGCCGGTCGCCGACGCCGCGGAGATCCGCAAGCTGATCGGGATCGTCGGTCAGGTCTACGTGTCCGAGGCGGTGCAGCGCTACACCGTCGCGCTCACCTCCGCCACGCGCCGCTCGGGCGAGCTCACGCTGGGCGCCTCGCCGCGCTCCACGCTGCACCTCGTGCGCGCCGCCAAGGCCAAGGCGGCGATCGCGGGGCGCGACTACGTCCTGCCCGACGACGTACGCCAGCTCGCGCAGCCGGTGCTCGCGCACCGGTTGCTGCCGAGCGTCGAGGCGGCGATGAGCGGGCGCAGCACCACCACCATCCTCGAAGCCGTGCTCGAGCAGGTGCCGGTGCCGGAGGGCGGACGGCCCTGACCGTCCACGACCGACGCCGTCGCCGGCGCCAGAACTGAGGAGACCAGGTGCGTGAGGCACTCGCCGGTCTGACCGTCCGGGGCCGGGCCTTCGTGGCCGCGGGCGTCACCGCCATGGTCTGCGCGATCATCCTCGGCCAGCCGGCGATGACCCGGGTCGGCGTGCTGGTCACCGCGCTGCCGATCGTCACCGCGTTCGTGCTCGGCCGCAGCCGCTACCGGCTGGCGCTCGTACGCACGGTCAACCCGCAGCTGGTCACCGCCGGCCAGCCGGCGCGGGTCAACCTCTCCCTCACCAACGAGGGCCGCACACCGAGCGGCGTGCTGCTGCTCGAGGACCACGTGCCCTACGTCCTCGGCACCCGCCCGCGGTTCGTGCTGGAGGGCATCGGCCACGGATGGCGTCGCCACGTCACCTACCAGGTGCGCTCCGACGTACGCGGCAAGTTCGAGATCGGGCCGATGACGGTCCGGGTCAGCGACCCGTTCGGCATGGTCGAGCTCGGCCGGGCCTTCCGCACCACCGTCCCGCTCACCGTCACCCCCCGCACCGTCCCGCTGCCGAACGTGCCGCTCGGCGGCGCCTGGACCGGCTCGGGTGACAACCGGCCGCGCGCGTTCGCGATGGGCAGCGCCGAGGACGTCACGGTGCGCGAGTACCGCCGCGGCGACGAGCTGCGGCGCGTGCACTGGCGTTCCTCGGCCCGGCTCGGCGAGCTGATGGTGCGCCGCGAGGAGCAGCCCTGGCAGTCGCGGGCCACGCTCTTCCTCGACAACCGGCACCGTGCCCACCGCGGCCAGGGCATCGCCTCCTCGCTCGAGGCGGCGGTCTCCGCCGTGGCCTCGATCGCGGTGCACCTGAGCCACCGGGGCTTCACGGTGCGGCTGGTCACGGCGTCCGGCGAGGACCCCAACAGTGCCTGGCACTCCCGCGACGCCGAGCTCAACACCGGTCCGCTGCTCGAGGCCCTGGCCGTCGTCCAGTCGATCTCCCAGCCGCGGATCGAGACCGACTGGCTGGCCGAGCCCGCCCACGGCGGACTGCTGGTCGCCGTGGTCGGCCACGTGGAGCCCCACGACGTACCCGTGCTGCGGCGGATGCAGCACCACGCCGGCGCCTCCCTCGCGCTCGCCCTCGACGTCGACCAGTGGATCGGCGCGCCCGAGACCGACGCCGCCGCGTCGGTGCTGACCCGCCAGGGATGGCGGGCGGTGCCCCTGGGTCCGCGCGACCGGCTCGACAACGTGTGGACGGACCTCGCGCGCAGCGCCCCCCACGTCTCGCGCACCGGGCGGGCCGCACCGCACCCCGAGGAGGTCGTCCGGTGAGCCGGCTGCGTGGCGGACTGCCGGCCGCGCTGGCCTCGGCCGCCGCGGCCGCCGGCACCACCTGGGTCGCGACGTTCTCGTGGCGCGGCTTCACCGACGGGTCGTCGCTCTACCTCGGTCCGCTGCTCGTGCTCGCCGTCGTCGTCGCCGTCACCGGCGCGGTCGCCCGCTGGGCGCGGGTCGCCGCCCCCCTCGTCGTGCTCCTCCAGGTCGCGCTGGCAGGCATGCTCGCCAGCCTGATGCTCAGCGGCTCCCCGATCCCGGTCGGCGGAGCCTGGACGGAGCTCCAGCAGACCTTCACCGACGCCTCGAACGTGGCCCAGCGGTACGCCCCGCCGGTCCCGGAGCACGCCGACGGTGGCGTCTACGCGTTCTTCATCGCCGGCGGTCTCGCGTGCCTGCTCCTCGTGGACGTCCTGGCCTGCACGCTGCGCCGGGTGCCACTGGCGGGGCTGCCGCTGCTGGCGATCTACAGCGTCCCGGTGAGCATGCTCGAGGACGGTGTGTCCTGGTGGGTGTTCGCGCTCACCGCCGGCGGGTTCATGTTGATGCTCTTCCTCCAGGTCAACGACCAGCTGGTCCGCTGGGGCCGACCGCTGGGCAGTGACGAGGCCTCCGATCCCGCCGGGTTCTCGGTGCGCACCGGTGCCGTCCGGGCGACGGCCGGCACCATCGGCGGGGTCACCACCGCGCTCGCGGTGATCCTCCCGATCTTCATCCCGACCCTCGGCCTGGCGCTGCTGCCGGGTGGCAGCGGACCCGGCGGCGACGACATCCGCATCGAGAACCCGATGACCGACCTGCGCCGCGACCTGCAGCGCGGCGACGACATCCCGCTCATGCGGATTCGCACCTCCGACCCGGACCCGGGCTACCTGCGGATCTCGGTGCTCAACAGGTTCTCGGAGAACGAGTGGAGCTCGGGCGACCGCGACGTACCGACCGACCAGCTCGCGAACGGCGCGATGCCGCCGCTGGTCGGGGTGGCCGACAGCGTGCCGCGGACCGAGTACCGCTACGACGTCACGATCGGCGACGACTTCGAGTCGATCTGGCTGCCCACCCAGTCGCCGGTCAGCCAGATCACGGCGCCCGGTGACTGGCGCTACGACCTCGCGACCATGGACTTCCTCTCCGGGGACCAGGACCTGACGACCGAGGACATCAGCTACTCGATGACCGGTGTCGACCTCGACCTCTCCGCCGAGTCGATGGCGCGTGCCCCCGCCACGGGGGGCCAGGTCTCCGAGGACTTCACCGAGCTCCCCGACGAGCTGCCGGAGGTGGTGCGGGCGCTGACGCTGGAGGTCACCGAGGACTCGCCGAGCCGACTGGAGAAGGCCCAGGCCCTGCAGGAGTGGTTCCGGGAGACCGGCGGCTTCACCTACGACCTGGATGCCGAGGCCGGCAACGGCACCGACGACCTGGTCCGCTTCCTCCGCGAGGGCGACGGCGGGCGCACCGGCTACTGCGAGCAGTTCGCCTCCGCGATGGCCGTGATGGCGCGGGCGGCCGGCATCCCGGCACGGGTCGCCGTCGGGTTCCTCGAGCCCGACCAGATCGGCAACCAGACGTGGGAGTACACCGCGTGGGACCTGCACGCCTGGCCCGAGCTGTTCTTCCCGGGCTCGGGATGGGTCCGGTTCGAGCCCACGCCGTCGCGCCGGGCCAGCGGCGTACCCGACTACACGACCGAGGAGATCGCCAATCCCGGCGGGCCGAGCGGGCCGAGCAACAGCGCCACCGACGACCTGCTGCCCAGCCGCGGGCCGACCGCGACCGCCCAGCCGCAGGACCCCGCGGCCGCGGCGGACGACCAGCAGAACGATGCGGGCTTCCCGTGGTGGCCGGTGGGCGGAGGCACCGCGGCCGGCCTGGCCGCCATCGCCGGGCTGCTGGTCCCGCGGACCCTGCGCCGACGGCGTTCCCACGCCCGGGTCGACGCGGGACCGGAGGCCGCCTGGGCCGAGCTGCGGGACACCGCGATCGACCTGCGGGTGCCGTGGCCGGAGGGCCGCTCGCCCCGCGAGACCCGCGACCGCCTGGTCGACTACCTCGGCGCTCCGGTCGACCGGGAGACTCCCGAACGCCCCCGGCACGGTGCGGACGTCGCCCCCGAGGCGGTGCTCGCACTGGACCGGATCGTGCTGTCACTCGAGAGGCTGCGCTACGCACGCGACGGCGCGGCGAGTGACGACGACCAGCTGCGCGCCGACCTGCAGGCCGTCGTGGCCTCGCTGCACGGCGGCGCCACGCGTCGCGCCCGGCGCCGGGCGGAGTGGTGGCCGCGGTCGGTGGTCGGCCGCCAGCGCACGACCCGCCGGACCACGACGGTGGCCGCGCCGATCACCGTGCCGCACGGTGGCGTCGTCGACCACGTGGGCTGAGATGCACTGACCCGCCCGAAGTTCGGGCGGGTCAAGGACCTGTCGGGTACTAGCCGACCGTGAGTGATCGGTGGTCGAGGAGGTCGCTCTGCGCTTGTGCTGAGCGAGGTCGCGCAGCGACCGTCGCGAATGACCGTCTCGAAACCACGTGCTGGCTCAGAAGCCTTGCTCGCGGCGGCGCCGCCAGCGCTCCTCCATGCGGTCCATGAACGAGGCGGAGGTGCGGCGCGGCTTGCGGGTGCGGCCGCCGCCGGTGCCGTGGATCAGCGTGAATCCGGTCGACCCGTTGCCCTGCGGGGCGCCGGCGGCCGGCTGGCTGGAGGAGCCGCGTTGGCCGCGCAGCTGCGCCAGGCCGAAGGTGGCGGAGGCCAGCATGATGACGAAGCCGGCGATGCCGACGACGGGGAGCTCACTGATGACGCCGGTCATCAAGACCACGACGCCGATGATGAAGCAGGCTCCCGCGGCGATGGCGCGGCGGCGTGCGGCGCTGCGCAAGGTGGTGCCGCGGAGCGTGGAGGCGAGCTTGGGGTCCTCCTCCACGAGGGCGCGTTCCATCTGCTCGAGCAGTCGCAACTCCTCCTCGGAGAGTGGCACTGTGCCTCCAGCAGGTCGGGTCGAGACAACGATCCCACAGGTGTGGGTGCCACAAGTCTAGGCAGCAGGCGGGCACGGCGGTAGCCGGGTTGGCAGAAATTCGTGCGGGAAGCGTCACGAGTCGGTCTCGGGTGCCCGGTCGGGGCGGGTCAGGTGAGCAGGCTGGCCGGGCGTACGGCGGCAGACCCGAACCGCAGCGTGGCCCGGTCGACCGCGCGGTCGGCGTCGGACCAGCCGTGTTCGGGCTCCCCCAGCACCAGCTGGCGGTGCACCGTCGTGCGGGGCACGAGCCCCTCGACCCGGACCCCGACCAGCCGGATCCGGGCGCGCTGCAGCCCGAGGGCGTCGTACAGGGCGGTGGCGGTGCGGTAGATCTCCTGGGTGACGTCGGTCGCCTCGGGGATGGTCCGGGAGCGGGTGATGGTGGTGAAGTCGGCGAAGCGGACCTTGATCGTGATGGTGCGGCCGGCCACCCCGGCCACCCGCATCCGGCCGGTGACCTTGGCGGTGAGCTTCAGCAGCTCGCGCAGGATGACGGTGCGGTCGTCGGTGTCGCGGCCGAAGGTCTCGTCGGCACCCATCGACTTGTCGGGCTCGCCCTCGCCCCGGCCGAAGAAACCGCGCCCCGCGGCGACCTCGCGCCGGTCGGTGCCCCAGGCCAGCTCGTGGAGATGGCCGCCGAGGTGGTCGCCGACCGCGCGCTGGAGGGTGCGCAGCGGGGTGTGGGCGACGTCGCCGACGGTGACCAGGCCGAGCCGGTTCAGCATCGTCTGGGTCTTCTCCCCCACTCCCCACAGCTCGCCGACGTCCAGCGGGTGGAGGAACGAGGTGATGGTCTCGGGGGGTACGACGATGACGCCGTCGGGCTTGGCCCGCCTGCTGGCGAGCTTGGCCACCGACACCGAGGCCGCCACCCCGACCGAGCAGGTGATGCCCTGCTCGTCGTGGATGACGGCGCGCAGCCGCTCGGCGATCTCGAGGGGTGTGCCCAGCCGCCGGACCGACCCGCGCACGTCGAGGAACGCCTCGTCGAGCGAGAGCACCTCGACCTGCGGCGTCACCCGGCGGAAGGTCTCGCGCACCGAGGTCGACACCTGCTCGAAGGTGTCGTAGTCGGGCGGGACCACCACCAGCTGCGGGCACATCCGCCGGGCGCGGGTCATCGGGATCCCGGACCGGACGCCGTACGCGCGGGCGTGGTAGTTGGCGCACAGCACCACGCCGCGGTACCCGCCGCCGATCACGAGGGGCACGTCGAGCAGGTCGGGGCGCTCGCGTACGGCCACGGCTGCATAGAACGCGTCCATGTCGACGTGCAGGATCGGGCAGTGCCGGGACCGGTCAGCCATGGCGGCCGCCGGAGGGTGGGTCAGCGCTTGGCGATGACGTGCATCTGCGCGGCGAGCGGGAGGTACTCGGGGCGCTCGGCGACGGCCTGCTCGAGCTCGACCAGGGCGGCGGTGGCGCCGGGCTCGAGGTCGAGCAGGGAGCCGGGCACGAGGTCGGCGAAGACCCGGATGGCGTGCACCGCGGTGGGGGTGAGGCCGGCGGCCGGGAGCAGCGCCTCGAGCTCCTCGCGGGTGAACCGGCGCCCGGCCCGGCCGTGGGGGTCGGTGGAGTCGAGCAGCGCCTTCGCCTGCTGGAAGTGGCCGGCCATGGCCCGGGCCACCACCGCGGAGTGCCGCTGGGCGACGAGCAGGCTGAGCACGCCGCCGGGACGCAGCACCTCGGCGATCGTGGCGAGCGCGGCGGCGGGGTCGTCGACGACCTCGAGCACGCCGTGGCACAGCACCAGGTCGGTGCTGGCCGGGTCGGCGACGTCGAGCAGGGTGGACAGGTCGCCCTGCTGGCCGGTGACCCGCTCGGCGACGCCGGCGACACCGCTCTCGCGGGCACGCCGGTCGAGGGCGGCGAGGGCGTCCGGGCTGGGGTCGACCACCCGGACCCGGTGACCGAGCTCGGCGACCCGGACCGCGAAGCCGCCGGTGCCGCCGCCGATGTCGAGGACGTCGCCGCCCTGCTCGTCGACCAGGCCGTCGAGGACCGGGCGCAGGGCCTCCCAGACCACGGCGGTGCGGGCGGCGCTGCGGCGCTCGGTGGCGGGAACGCTGCTGGAGCCTGAGGGCGGCATGGAGGCAACCCTAGCGAGATCATCCCGCGCTCCCCGGGCTGCGGTGCCACAGCTTGCGGGCGACGTCCTTGGTGTCCTCGCCGGCCGGCTTGATGTCGGAGTAGGGGGACATCTTGAACCCGCTGGAGTGCACCAGCACCCGCCGCCGGCCCATGCCGCCCGCGGCGCCCTTCTCGGCCGGGTCCTGCTGCGTCGGGCTCTGCCGATCCGGGGCGGGCTTGCTCATCACCGGCCGGGTGGACCGCGACTCCGCGGCGCCGGCGACGGCCTCCTCCCCCACGCCCGCCCCCATGTCGGCAAAGCCCTCGGGGACCACGGCCATCAGCTCGCGCACCATGCGGACGCCGTCGGCCGAGGTGGGTGCGGCCTTCCAGACGGCGTACAGGTCGGGCAGCGCCCAGCAGCCGGTCGCGCGGAGGGAGACCCCGCGCCGGCCGGTACGCCGCAGCTCGCCGCGCACCACCAGCAGCCAGGAGTGGAAGACCGTGGCGGCGTAGGGACCCTGGACGTCCTCGAAGAACGTCGCGTCGACCGGTCCGGTGGCGTCGTCGAGGGTGAGGAAGATGACCCGGCGGCCGGACCGGATCGGCGGGGTCTGGGTGGCGACCTTGACGCCCGCCACCAGCAGCTCGGCCTTGCTGCGCCGGGACAGGAGGTCCTTGCTGCGGGTGACGCCGATCGCGTCGAAGAACGGGGCGTAGGTGTCGACGACGTGGCGGCTGGCGTCGAGGCCGAGGATCTCCAGCTCGGCCTTCATCCGCTCCTCGTCGCTCATCTCGGGCAGGCCGCTGGCCAGCTCGCCGGGGCCCTCGCCGGGTTCGTCGCCGAGGTCGAGGGTGAGCTGGACCGAGGTCACCGGCCGGGGTGTCCTGGTGGCCTTCGACTGGGCGGCGGCCTTCGCCCACACGCCCTGGTCGGCGAGCGGGTGGCGTTCGAGCTCGGGTGCGTCGGCGCGGTCGCGGGGGTCGGTGCTGTTGCGGGCGGCGGCGTCGGCGGCGCGGGTCTGGGCCGGGGTGGTGGCCCGCTGTCCCGCGACCTGCCAGGCCTTGCGGCCGGCCAGCCCGCGACCCCGGCCGGCCCGCTCCACCGCCCGGGCGTGCCGGTCGAGCTCGGCCACCTGGAGCAGCAGGTCGCGCCGGGTCACCTGGTGGCGCGGGCGGACGCCGACCGAGGAGCCGATGCCGTAGACCGAGTCGAACGCCCCGGCCAGGACCAGCCGCTCGAGCACGGGCCGGGAGACCTGGGCGCGGTGCCAGAGGTCGGTGAGCGAGTGGAACGGGCGGGCGGCGACGATCCGGTCCACCTCGGCCTCGCTGATCCCCTTCACCTCGGCCAGCGCGAGCCGGATGCCGTACTCGCCTTCCTCGCCGACCTTCTCCACGGCGTACTCCTTGCCGGAGGCGTTGACGTCGAGCCCGAGCACGGCGATGCCGAACTGGCGGGCGTCGTCGAGGATCAGCCGCTTGGGGTACATGCCGGGGTCGTGGGTGAGCACCCCGGCCAGGAAGTGCGCCGGCCAGTGCGTCTTGAGCCAGGCGGACTGGAAGGTCGGCAGCGCGAACGCCGCGGCGTGGGCCTTGCAGAACCCGAACGACGCGAACGCCTCGAGCACCTTCCAGAGGCGCTCGACGACCGGCAGCGGGTAGCCGCGCCCGAGGAGCCGGGGATAGAACCACAGCTTGGTCTGCGCCATGCCGTCGACGTCGCCGAGCGAGCGGCGGCACTCGTCGGCCTCGGCGTAGGAGATGCCGGCGAAGAACGCGACGATCTCGATCACCTGCTCGTGGAAGACGACCACGCCGTGGGTGCCCTCGAGGATCGGACGCAGGTCGTCGTGGAGGTAGCTCGGGATCTTCCAGCCCTGCTTGGCGTCGAGGTACGGCGTGACCATGTCGCTCTTGACCGGCCCGGGCCGGAACAGCGAGATGTCGGTGATGATGTCCTCGAAGCTCTCGATGCCGGACTTGCCGACCAGCTCGCGCTGGCCGGGCGACTCGATCTGGAACATGCCGAGGGTGCGGGCCGAGGAGATCAGGTCGTAGGTGGCCGGGTCGTCGAACGGCACCTGGTCCTCGTCGTCGAGGTCGATCTCCACCCCGTCGACCCGCTGGATCTCGGCGACCGCGTGGGCCATCGAGGACTGCATGCGGATGCCGAGCACGTCGAGCTTGAGCAGCCCGAGGTCCTCGACGTCGTCCTTGTCGAACTGGCTCATCGGGAACCCGGCGTAGCTCGCCTCCACCGGCGTGCGGTCGAGCAGGGTGGCATCGGAGAGCAGCACCCCGCACGGGTGGACGGCGATGTGGCGGGGCAGCCCGTCGAGCCGCTCCACCAGCCGGAACATCAGGTCGAGCCGCTCCTCCGCCAGCCCGCTGGCCCGCAGCTCGGGCAGCTCGCGCAGCGCGACCCGGGCGTCGCGGGCACGGATGTGGGGGAACGCCTTGGCGATGGCGTCGGTCTCGCCCGGCGGCATGCCGAGGGCGGCGCCGACGTCGCGCACGGCGTGCCGGACGCGGTAGCTGTCCATCATCGAGACGCAGACGCATCGCTCGCCGCCGTACTTGTCGAGGATCGCCTCGTAGACCTCGAGCCGCCGGGCCGACTCGACGTCGACGTCGATGTCGGGCAGCGCCTGCCGCAGCGGCGAGAGGAACCGCTCCATGAGCAGGTTGTGGCGCAGCGGCTCGACCCCCGAGACGCCGAGGAGGTAGTTGACCAGGCTGCCGGCGCCGGAGCCGCGGGCCGCGCAGCGCACGCCCATGTCGCGGACCAGGTCGGTGACGTCGGCGACGGTGAGGAAGTACGACGCGTACCCGAGGTGGCCGATCATCTGGAGCTCGTCGTCGAGGCGCTTCCAGATCCGCTGGCGCGGCGCCGAGCCGTAGCGGTCGCCGATCGCGCCTTCGCAGCGGGCGCGGAGCAGGACGTCGGCGGTCGGGGTCTCGACAGCTCGACCGACGTCGGTCGAGCTTGTCGAGACCAGCAGCTCGAACTCGGGGAAGTGCACCTCGCCCAGCCCGAGGTCGGCGCGCGGGTCGAGGGCGCACCGGTCGGCGACGGCGCGGGTGCGGGCCAGGAGGTGGCGAGCCTCGCGCTCGGTGTCGCCGGCCAGCCCGGCCAGCCGGCAGATCTCCTCGGCGATCTCCTGCATCTGCTTGCCGGACTTGAGGAAGCCCTCGGCGTTGCCCCGGTCGACATGGCGGCGGTCGAGGGCGACCAGCCGGCGGGCGGCGTCGAGGACGTCGACGGTCGGGGCGTCGAGCCGGTCGGCGTAGCGGACCGCGTTGGTGAGGACCGTGCCGAGTCCGGCCCGGCGGGCGACGCCGGCCATCCGGGCGGCGTGGGGGGAGGTGCCGGGACCCCAGTCGCCGCCGGCTCCCGGGAGCCGGTGGGAGACCAGCTCGACGAAGAGGTTCTCGGCGGGCACCAGCTCGCGCCAGGGAGCCAGCGCCTCGAGCGCGAGGTCGTCGCGGCGCCGGGTGGCCGCCTCGCCCACCGCGGAGCCGGGGCCGAGCAGCACCAGCACGTCACCGGACGCGAGGTGGGGTGCGAGCACGTCGAGGTCGGCGACCGGGCTCCCCCGCTCGCCGTCGAGGTGGGTGGCCGAGACCAGCCGGCACACCGCCGCCCAGCCCGCCCGGCCCGACGCCAGGAAGGTGGCGCGCGGCAGCCGCGGGTCGCGGAAGGCGCCACCGCGGACGGGGGTGCGGGTGGAGGTGATGGGTCTCGACAGACCCTCACCGCCCGGCTGGCGGTAGGCGAGGTCGACGCCGAGCACCGGGCGGATCCCGGCCATCAGGCATGCCTTGGCGAACTTCACCGCGCCGTAGGTGCCGTCGCGGTCGGTCAGCGCGAGGGTGTCCATCTCCTGCTCGGCGGCCCGCTCGACCAGCGTGTGGGGGTGGGAGGCGCCGTACTGCAGGGAGTAGCCGGAGGCCACGTGGAGATGGACGAACGGGTCCGGCACGACACCCCCTGAGGTGGACGAACGTGGAATCTGTTCGAACATGTGTTCGAACAGATTCCACGTTACCCCCGCCCGACGGATTCGGCCACCGCGGTCTCACCAGATCGCGTCGGCCCACTCCGGGTGGTCGATGAACGGGTTCCGGTTGTGCTGGTAGGTCTCGTAGATGACGTCGTTGCGGCGCATCTCGAACGCGTCGGGCGGGTCCTCGGCGTTCCACTGCAGCAGCACCGAGAGCCGGCCGAGACGCGGCACCGAGCCGTTGCCGGCCACGTCGTTGGCCTCGAGGTCGGGGAAGCCGTCGTCGCCCTCGTAGCGGACCGACATGTAGAACACCATCCGCGCCACGTCGCCCTTGACGGCGTCTCGTGGCTCCCAGGAGTTGGAGTCGGCGTAGTTGCCGGGGGCCTCTGAGTTCTGGGTGCCGCCGTTGTCGAAGTCGAGGTTGCCGCGCGCGGAGTTGACGGTGACGTCCTCGGGCCGCAGGTGGTGGAGGTCGGTGCCGGGACCCGTGGAGGTGCCGAAGTCGCCGTGGGACTGCGCCCACACGTGCTCGCGGTTCCACTGGTCGACGCCGCCGCCGAAGTTGGCTTTCGCCATCGAGAACCCGCTGTAGAGCGCGATCACGTTGCCGCTGTTGGCGGGATCCTGGTCGGTCACCTTGAGCGCGTTCCACACGGCGTCGTAGGAGATCGGGGTGTCGCCGGTGGAGATGATGTCGTGGAGCGCGGCCTCGAGCTGCGACCCGGTCTTGCCGATGGCGTCGTCGTAGTAGCCGTCGGGGTCACCGCCACCCGGGTCTCCCCCACCGCCGGCGAACGCGAAGGCGCTGCTGGAGGTCAGCCCGGGTCGGGAGAAGTACGCCGACAGCGTGCCGGTGACATCGATCTGGCGGCCCATGAGGCCGGGGTTGGACTGCAGTCCCCACGACGACCGGAACGCGCTGGGGATCTGGACGTAGAGCATCCGGCTGGTGTCGGTGGTGCCGGCCGTGTCGGCGAGCGCCAGCGCGAAGTCGTTGGGGAAGCCGCTGGTGACGACCGTGGTCGACGAGGTCGGCTGGCCGACGACGTACCCGCGCACGGTGGCCGACGAGCCGTCCTGGGTGGCGCGCGCCGACGCGACGGAGATGGGGGTGGCGGCGGCGTGCGCGGCGAGGGTGGTGGTGGGCGGAAGCGCGGTGGCCGGCGCGAGCACCGCCAACGGGACGAGCAGGAGCAGGGACAGCACCTGCGTCGCGTGACGGCGACGCAGCCCGAGACGGCGTGACATCGAGGAGTCCGATCTGGAGGCGGGAACGACTCCCGCAACCTAGCGACACCCGGCTCACGCGGCATCGTGGAAATCCCTTGTCTTCGTCGCGGTGTACGTCGCTGGCGGGTCACGCCACGCCCGCCCGGCCCCCCGTGGCCGGGCGGGCGGCCGCCACGCGCCCCGTGAACGGCAGGTGTGGCACCAGGCCGAGCGCCTGCTCGACGACTCCGAGGAACCTGTCGGCGTCGCGGACCAGGTCGTCGGCCTCGCGGTCGGTGACCGCGCGGGTCGAGCCGGCCTCGGCCGCGGCCCGCTTGTTGGCCCCCGCGGCGAAGAAGCGCGCCCACTCCGCCAGCTCGGGCGCGACCTCGGCGAGCAGCACCCAGGCGTTCTTCTGTCGCCGGCGCCGCGCCGGCGCCGGATGGGCACGGGCGGCCAGCAGGGCGGCGGCGGACCGGAGCGCGGCGACGTGGGCGCAGGCGTAGCGGCTCGGCACGTCGGTGGCGTTGATCGCCTCGCTGAGCGACTCTGCGGCGCGCGCGAGGTAGGAGTGGGTGGTGGCGGGCAGGGCGTGGGGGTTCATCGGGGCACCTCCTCAGTCCTCGCAGCCGATGAGCTGCCAGTGGCCGTCGTTCCAGTCGAAGGACAGGTCGAAGACTCCGTCGGTGTCGCCGCCCCGGCCGGCCTCGACCCGCCACAGCTCCCGCTCGCCGAGCAGGTCGGGCGACGGCGTCGACGGCGTCGACGGCGTCGACGGGGGCGTGGCGGCGGGACCGGCGTGCGCGGCGTCGTCGGACCCGATCACCGCCCGCACCCCGGACGACTGCCACCAGGGCCCGGTCTCCACCCAGTGCGCGAGCACCGCGCGCACCTTCCACAAGCGCCCGCGCCAGAGGAACTGCTCGGGACCCTCGATCCCGGTCACCAGCCCCCTGCGCACCTCGACGGGGTCGTCGTACCGCCTCACGTGTTCCTCTCCCAGCATCGCTCGACCCCTGCCGATGACCCCTGCGGATGGCTCTGCCTCGGCGCTCGCGACCGGACCGGCCGCCCGGCGGAGACGGGGGTCGAGGTCGTCTCCGCCGGACCGGATCGAACATCTGTTCGAACAACGAGAACGCTACACCGCGCCGCCGACAGGACGTCAAGACCTGCGCCGGAGTGGTGTGGACATCGGGCCGCGGACACGATTCGTGGCCCATCATGGGCGCCATGCCCGAACGCGTCGCCTGTCCCTGCTGCGGGTACCGCACCCTGCGTGAGGGCCCCGGGGCCTACGAGGTGTGCGCGGTCTGCTTCTGGGAGGACGACGACTCAGAGCCCGCGGCGATCAGCGGGCCGAACGGGATCAGCCTGATCGAGGGCCAGCAGCGTTACCTGTCGCGCGGCTTCGTGCACCCCGAGGACCGGACCAGGACGCGCCCGCCGCGACCCCATGAGGCCCGCGATCCCGACTGGAAACCGTGGACGACGACCGAGGAGTAGTCAGGGCTCCAGGTCGTCGGCGAGCTGGGCGCCACGCATGAACTCGTTGGTCTCGCGATGCCACAGGAAGTAGATGAGGACGACGTCGAGCACGGCCGCGACCGCGGCGAGGACGTCGAACAGGCCGGGCGGGTCCTGCCGGTACATCACGAGCATCGTGAACAGGAAGAACGCCGCGAGCCCGGTGAGGCTGAGCCGGGCCGAGGGGTGGCCGCTGCGGAAGAACACGACGAGCACGGCGGCGAGCAGCGCGAAGGTCACCCACAGCACGACCGCCACGGGCACGAACGCGGGCACGTCGATGTCGGGCGACTCCCGGGCCACGAACGCCGCCTCGAGCTCCTCGCGCTGGATCGCGGTCAGCACCGTGATCAGGCCACTGACGACGACGAGCGCCGCCTGCGTCTGGACCGCCCTGGTCACCGACCGCGGCAGCTGCCGACCCATCCGTCGTCCTCCTCGAAGCCTCGCTAGGGTCCGCAGTATGCCGACCGAGCACCCGTCAATCATCCGATTTCGCGACGAGCACGCCCGCCGCGGCGGCAGCGGTGAGATCGTCATCCTGCCGGAGTCCGTCCACACCGCCGCGCTCGCCGCGCAGGCCCTGGGGTGTGAAGTCGGTGCGATCGCCAACAGCCTCGTCTTCGACGACCATGGCACACCCGTCCTGATCCTGACCTCCGGGGCGCACCGCGTCGACACCGAACGGACCGCGGCCACCATCGGCGCCGGGCGCCTGGCGCGCGCCAAGCCCGAGTTCGTCCGCGAGCACACCGGCCAGGTCATCGGCGGTGTCTCCCCCATCGGCCATCCCGGACCCGTGCCGACGTACATCGACAGCTGGCTGAAGAAGTACGACGTCGTCTGGGCCGCCGCCGGCCACCCGGCGGCCGTCTACTCCACGACGTACGACGAGCTGGTGGCGATGACCGGTGCCACCGGCATCGAGGTCGAGTGATGGAGATCTGGCTCAACCCGGCTTGCAGCAAGTGCCGCACGGCCGTCTCGGAGCTGGACGCGGCCGGCGTCGAGTACACCGTCCGGCGCTACCTCGACGACCCGCCGACGCCTGCCGAGCTCGCCGACGTGCTCTCGCGGCTCGGCCTCGAACCCTGGGACATCGCCCGGCCGAAGGAGGCCAGGGAGGAGGGCATCGACCTCGCCCGCGAGCCTTCGCAACGTGACGCGTGGCTCGAGGCGCTCGCCGCCCACCCGCGCGCGATCCAGCGGCCGATCATGACCGCGGCCGACGGCACCACCGTCGTCGGACGTGACGCCGACTCGCTCGGCCGCGTGATCGGCGCCGAGAGCGGTGGCTAGGTCCGGCCTGGCCGACCGGGCGGCGCGCGACGCCGTGGTCGAGCGCCTCGGCCGCCTGTACGCCGGCCGCCCGGTGATCGTCGGGCCGGGGATCCTGGCCGGCTACACGGGCATCGTCACGCTCCTGCACCGCCTGGGCTGCGAGGTCCTGGTCATCGCCACCGAGCAGGGTGCCGGTCCCGTGCCCGGCATCGAGGCCTGCACGGTCGTGCGGATCACCATGCCCGACGCCGAGTCGGTCACCGAGGAGCTGCGCGCCCTCGACCACCTCGCCCACCACCTCCCCGACCACGCGATCGAGGCCATCGAGGCCTTCGACCCCGACCGCCGCGCGGTGTGGCACGCCAGCCAGTTCGTCACCGACGACGAGCCGATCCTGGGCCGCCCGGTCGTCAACGGCCGGCCGGCCGCGTTCATGGCGATGGAGGACAAGCTGCTCGCCGAGGAGATCTGGGCGGCGGCGGGAGTCCCGGCCGCGCCGTACGAGGTGCTGCCGGTCGACGCAGAGGCCCTGGCCGCGGCGACGGCGCGGCTCGCGTCGCCACTCGGCGCCGTCTGGTCCGGCGACACCCGCGGCGGCTTCAACGGTGGCGGCAACTTCGTGCGCTGGGTCGACGGCGCGGCCGACCAGGAGGCGGCCGTCGCGTTCTTCGGCGAACGCTGCGACCGCGTGCGGGTGATGCCGTTCCTCGACGGCGTGCCCTGCTCCATCCACGGCCTGGTGCTGCCCGACGGGACGGCGGTCTTCCGACCGGTCGAGATCGCGATCCTGCGCGACGTCGCCCGCCGGCAGTTCGTGTACGGCGGCCTGTCGACGTTCTGGGACCCGCCCCGCCCCGACCGCGACGCGATGCGCGAGGCGGCCCGGCGCGTGGGCGCCCACCTGCAGGCGGCGTACGGGTACCGCGGCGCGTTCGGCATCGACGGCGTCCTGACCGCCGACGGGTTCCGGCCGACCGAGCTCAACACCCGCATCTCGGCCGGACTCACCACCGAGGCCAAGGTCGCGCACGAGCTGCTCGGGCTGGTGCAGACCCACCTCCTGCTCGGCCTCGACACCGGCCTGGGTGTCGCCGACCTCGAGTCGCTGGTGCCGCTGATGGACGCGGAGCGCGTCGGCAAGCCGGTCGCGGTCGTCGCGGGCGCCAAGGTCGGCCGGCCGCACGAGCTGCTCGTCAGGTATGACGGTCGACGGCTCACCCGCGTCGACCACGACCGCGGCAACGTGCTCGCGGTGGCCGACACCCCCACCGGGATGTTCGCCAAGATCGAGCCCTGCGTCGCACTCGCGCCCGGTGACCGGCTGGCGCCGCTCAACGCCGCGCTGTTCGAGCTGCTCAACGAGGAGTACGCCGCCGGGCTGCCGCCGGTCGAGCCGGCACCCGACCTCCGTCTATAGGGTGCACGCCATGGCGCAGGTCGTGGTGGTGGGTGGGGGCTTCGGGGGCCTCGCCTCCGCGGCACGGCTCGCCAAGCTCGGCCACGAGGTCACGCTGGTCGAGCGCTCGGCCGTCGGTGGGTGGCGCGCTGTCGTTCGCGTCCGAGGACGGCTTCGCGTGGGACGCCGGTCCGTCGTCGACGCTGCTGCCGGCCGTGATCCGTGACCTGTTCCGCAAGTCCGGACGTCCGCTGGAGCGCGAGCTCGACCTCGAGCCGCTCCCCGATGTCCGCGAGCACCGGTTCGAGGACGGCTCCTCGGTCCTGCTTCCCGGTGGCTCGCGCGCGGCCCAGATCGCGGCGTTCGACGGGCTCGGCCGCGGGCTCGGCGAGCGCTGGGTCGACTACGTGGCGTCGTACGCCGACGACTGGGAGACGCTGCGACGCGGCTACCTCGAGGTGCCGTGGGACCCCGAGCACCCCTCGCGCGAGCTCGCCCGGCTGCTGGACAGCCGCGAGGTCCTCTTCAAGCGGCTCAAGAGGACGTTCAAGGACGAACGCCTGCGCCTGGTCGCCGGGCACCCGTTCGTCGCCGACGGCCACGACCTGCGCAACGTGCCCGCCTGGCTCGGCGTCACGTCGTACGTCGAGCAGCGGTTCGGCGCGTGGACGGTGCCGGGCGGGCTCGCCCGCCTGGGCGAGGTGCTGCGGGCCCGGATGGAGACGCGGAAGGTCAGCGTCCTCACCGACACGACCGCTGTCGACGTCGTGGTTCGCGACGGCCGGGTCGCGGCGGTGTCGACCACGGCGGGCGAGCTCGACGCGACGGTCGTCGTGGTCGCGATCGACCCGCGTCGCCTGCCGGCCCTGGCGCCGTACGTCGAGCGGACGATGCCCGCGATCCCGCCGGTCGTCACCCATCTCGGGCTCGAGGGCGAGCTGCCCGACCTCGGGCACGAGGTGGTGCTGCACGGCGACCCGATGCTGGTCGTGCGCACCGGCGGGCAAGCGCCCGACGGCTGCGCGGCGTGGACCGTCCACGGCCGCGGCAAGCTCGCCGAGGACATCCTGCGCGCCCTCGCCCGCCGCAAGATCGACGTACGGGAGCAGGTCGTGGCGCGTATCGACCGCAGCCCGCGCGACCTGGTCGAGCTCTGGAACGGTTCGCCCGTCGGCGTCCTGTGGCAGGGCCGTGCCACCGTCCGCCGGCGCCTCGGCCCGACCACCCCCATCCCGGGTGTGTACGCCGCGGGCGCGCACGCCACCCCCGGCGGCGGGCTGCCGTTCGTGGGGCTCTCGGCGGCCCTCGTCGCCCAGGTCGTCGGGCCCGCGGAGCGATAGTCCACGACGATCTGGTCGAGAAATGGCCGGATCGACGACGAAAACGTCGTGGACTATCGGCGTCAGACCAGCTGGAAGGTCACCGTCAGCGAGGCCGTCACGCTGGTCTCGCCGGGCTCGAAGCCGGCCTCCATCTTCGTCGCGTACGCCGCGCTGGAGGCGGTGTCGGCGACCAGCGACGGCACGTGCGCGACGCCCTCGCTGACCATCTGCAGCTCACCCACCTTGGCGCCCGCGAGGTCGGCGAGCTGCTGGGCCCGCGCGACCGCGTCGACGTACGCCGCCTCCCGGGCCTCGGCGCGGGCGCCATCCTGGTCGGAGACCTCGAGCGCGACCCCTTCGATCTGCAGGCGATCGCCGACCTCGGTGGCCAGGGCCGCGACCAGCTCACCGGCCCGGCTGAGGTCGCCGCAGCCGATGGCGAGGGAGTGCCGGGCTTGAAAGCCGGACGGCAGCCCCTCGAAGTCCAGCGAGGGCCAGACGGTGAGCTCCTGGGAAGCGATCCGGTTCTCGTCGGTGTAGGTGCGGGCGACCTTGCCGAGGGCCTCGACGGCCGAGGCGACGCCGGCGAGCGCTTCCTTGACCCCATCGGCGCCGTACGCGGCCGCGACCCGGACCACGGCGTTGTCGGGGACGACGCGAACAGACCCGCGCCCCACGACGGTGATCGTGCGCATGGCATGCACGGTACGCCCTGCGGACCCGTTAAACGGTGATCTTGAGTGCCTCGAAGATCTCGAGCGTGGCGCGGGACCGGTTCAGCGTGTAGAAGTGCAGCCCCGGAGCGCCTCCCGCCAGCAGTGCCTGGCAGAACTCGGTCGCGATCTCGACGCCCACCCTGCGTACGTCGGCGGGCTCGCTCACGCCGTCGAAACGGGCCATCACCTCGGCCGGGATGTCGGCCCCCGACAGCTCGGCCATGCGGCGCCACGGACTTCAGGTTGAGGATCGGCATGATGCCGGGAAGCACGGGGATGTCGACGCCGTGGGCGCGCACCCGCTCGACCAGCTCGAAGTAGTCCTGCGGCCGGAAGAACAGCTGGGAGACCGCGAACTCCGCGCCGGCGCGGGCCTTCGCGACCAGCACCTGCGCGTCGTGCTCGAGCGACTCGGCCGACGGGTGGCCCTCGGGGAACGCGGCGACGCCGATGGTGAAGCCGCCCATCTCACGCACCAGCTCGACCAGCTCGACGGCGTAGGTGAGACCGCCCTCGGTGGGCGTCCAGGGGGCGCTCGGCCCGTCCTTGGGGTCGCCCCGCAGCGCCAGGATGTTGCGGACCCCGGCGGCGCGGTAGGACTCGAGGATCGTCGCCAGCTCGGCTCGGGTGTGACCGACGCAGGTGAGGTGTCCCATCGCGCGCAGCGACGTCTCGCGCGCGATCCGGCCGGTGATCTGGACGGTCGTGTCGCGGGTGGTGCCGCCGGCGCCGTACGTCACCGAGACGAACGTCGGCTCGTAGGGCTCGAGGTCGGAGATCGCCTGCCACAGCTGGGCAGCGCCGGCCTCGTCGCGGGGTGGCATGAACTCGAAGGAGATCGAGCGCTCTCCCTCGCGGATGACCTCGCCGATGCGTGCGGTTCCGTCCCTGGACCATGCGGCAGAGTCTAGGTAAACGAGGCCGGTTCCCCTGCATCCGTCCAACGTGAGTCATGGCATAGCCTCGTCCGGGTGACCATCTGGGACGGGGACGCCTTCCGGGCGAACATCCAGCGGGCCCTCGACGAGTTCCTCGGCGAGATGGAGTCCCGGCTCACCCCACTCGGCTCGGACGCGTTCCGCCTGCTCGAGGAGGCACGCGGCATGGTCTCCGGCGGGAAACGGTTCCGCGCCGCCTTCTGCTACTGGGGATACCGCGCCGTGCAGCCCGACGTCGAGGACGAGCGCGCCCTGCTCCGGGCCTGCGCCGCCCTCGAGCTGCTGCACGCCTCGGCCCTGGTCCACGACGACTACATGGACGCCTCCGACACCCGGCGCGGGCGGCCCGCAACCCACCGCGCGTTCGAGGCCGCCCACCGCGGCGCGGGCTGGCGCGGCGACCCCCACCAGTACGGCGCGTCGGCGGCGATCCTGCTCGGCGACCTGCTGCTCAGCTGGGCCGACGAGCTGCTCCGCCGGTGCGGGCTCCCGGCCGAGCGGGTGACCGCCGCGCAGGACGTGTTCGACCTGTGCCGCTCGGAGGTGATCGCCGGGCAGTTCCTCGACGTGTCGGCGCAGGCACGCGGCCGGGCCGACGTCGACACCGCGATGACGGTGCTGCGCTACAAGTCGGCCAAGTACTCCATCGAGCGGCCGCTTCACGTCGGCGCCGCCCTCGCCGGCGCCGGGCCCGACACGCTCGCCGAGCTCACGGCGTACGGGCTGCCGGTGGGCGAGGCGTTCCAGCTGCGCGACGACCTGCTCGGGGTGTTCGGCGACACGGCCGCCACCGGCAAGCCTGCCGGCGACGACCTGGTGGAGGGGAAGCGCACCGTGCTCGTCGCGCTCGCACTCGATGCGGCCGCGACGGAGGATGCGGCGCTGCTCGACCGCTCGCTCGGTACGCCGCTCGACGTCGACCAGGTCGAGCGGATGCGCCGGATCATCGACGAGTCGGGCGCGCACGCGCAGGTGGAGTCGGTGATCCGCGAGCTGGTCGACCTGGCCCTGGCCGCGCTGGACAAGGCGGACGTCGACGAGGGGGCACGCGGCGTGCTGCGCGACCTGGCCTCCGCCGCGACCGACCGGGTGGTCTGACCGGGTGCGCCTGCTGGACGACATCCGCACCGGAGACAAGTGGCGGGAGTGGTTCGGCACACCAGTGGCAGCAGGCAAGACGCTGATCTGGCTGCTATGGGCTCGATTCGTCGCGTCCGTGGTCGTCGGACTCTTCTGCCTGCTCGCCTGGGGAGTGCTGGCCCTTCTCGGCTAGCGGCCGCCCGGATCAGTCGATGCTGGCGACGCCCGGCACGTCGGGGCCCTCGCCGCGCAGCAGCACCACGAACGGGCCGCCGCGGTCGGCGTTGACCCGGCCGCCGAGCACGCTCAGCGCGACCGAGAACGCCTGGTCGTCGTGGCGGCAGAACGGACTGTGGCCGTCCCAGAGCAGGACGGTGCCGGAGCCGTCGCTGCCGACCTCCTGCAGGCCGTCGGACAGCGCGTCGAAGCTCTTCTCGGAGCCCTCGGGCAGGTTCAGCGCCTCGGCGCACCCGGCCAGGAACTCATCGGACGTCTCCTCGTGCCAGCCGTCGACCCAGCCGAAGTGCCATCCGGCGTGCTCCACCGTGTGGCGGACGGTATCGACGTCGAAGGCGCCGTGCCATCTGAAGATGCCGGGCTCCTTGCGCCCTGCCAGCAGTGCGGCCAGTCCACTCATCGAGCGATTTCCTCTCGTCGGTTACTACGGATCAAAACGCCATCGCCTGCGCCCGCCGCTTGACCTCGGCGCCACGGTTCTCCCGCAGCGCGTCGATCGGTCGGCCGGGCAGGTCGTCGTCGGTGAACAACCAGGCGATGCACTCCCGGTCGTCGAAGCCCCCGTCGTGCAGCACGGTCAGCAGGCCGGGCAGGCCCTTGACCACGAACCCGTCCTGGATGAACGCGGCCGGTACTCGCGGTCCCGCCCCGGGGGCGGAGACGGCGGCGGCCAGCTCGTGGTCGCGGATCATGGTGCGCACCTTGGCGGGCGTCACCCCCAGCTGCTCCCCCGCCTCCGCCCAGTCGAGCCACTCGGTGACGAGCGCTGCCAGATCGGCGTCGGCGAGGGATGGAGTGCTCATTGCCCCACTCTTGCACCAACCAGGGCGTCTCGAAAACAGGTGTGGGGTGACCTCGTTGAGAGTGCGCCACGCCACGCCGCAATTCGGTCGGGGACGGCGTCGCGGCACCGGATACGTACCATGAACCAGACCGGGGTCTTCCCCCACCGGTGCGAAAGAGGTCGACGTGCAGCAGGACAAGCACGCCCAGACGGGTGACGCTGCCGGCACGAGCGACCCCTTGAACGGCCGTCTGCTGGACGGTCGCTACCGGATCGGGTCGCGGATCGCGCGCGGCGGGATGGCCAGCGTCTACGAGGCCACCGACATCCGGCTCGACCGGGCGGTCGCGGTCAAGGTGATGCACCCCGGCCTCGGCGACGACGACGAGTTCGCCGCGCGATTCGTGCGCGAGGCCCGCGCCGCCGCCCGGCTCTCCCACCCCAACGTGGTGGCCGTCTACGACCAGGGCGACGAGGACGGCACCGTCTACCTCGCCATGGAGATGGTCCCGGGGCACACCCTGCGCGACGTGATCCGCAAGGAGAGCCCGATGAGCCCGCCGAAGGCGGTCGCCTTCCTCGAGCCGGTGCTCTCGGCGCTGGCGGCGGCGCACCGCGCGGGCCTGATCCACCGCGACGTGAAGCCCGAGAACGTCCTGATCGCCGACGACGGCCGGGTCAAGGTCGCCGACTTCGGGCTCGCCAAGGCGGTCAGCGCCGACACCCAGCACACCGCCACCGGCGGCGTCCTGATCGGCACCGTCTCCTACCTCGCCCCCGAGCTGGTCGTCGACGGGCGCGCCGACGCCCGGGCCGACGTCTACGCCATGGGGGTGGTGCTCTACGAGCTCCTGACCGGCGCGAAGCCGCACGAGGGCGACTCGCCGATCCACGTGGCGTACAAGCACGTGCACGAAGACGTGCCCCCACCGTCGGCGAAGGCGCCCGGCATCCCCCGGTACGTCGACGCGCTCGTCGCGCGAGCCACCGCGCGCGACCGCGAGCAGCGGCCGGCCGACGCGGCGGTGATGCTCCACCAGCTGCACCGGGTCAGCCAGGCGCTCGCGGCCGGCGTACGCGAGGACGAGGAGCTGGAGGCCGACCTGATGCCGCGCGTGCCCGTGGTGGTCGAGCCCGAGCCGGGCGAGGACACTGCGGCCGATCCGTTCGGCGACACCGGCGCCGAGGCCGTCGCCGTCGGCGAGCCGCCGCCAACGCGACGTCGTAATTCGGCTCCAACATCTGATCGCCAACGTACTCACTGTGGGCAATCCGCCCGTGGCGGTCAATGACGAACACCGCACGTTGCAGCAATCGCCACTCTTTCAGCAACACGCCGTAATCGATACCGAACTGCTCGTTCTTGTGAGCCGACAATGACGCATGCCCGACCTTTTCCGCGCTGTGCCAACGTGCCTGTGCGAACGGCAGGTCCATGCTGATCGTGAACACGTGCACATCCTCCGGCGGTTCGCCCCGGCGCCGCTCCCAGCTCCGCGTCTCGACATGGCAGACCGGCGTGTCGATCGAGTTGATCACGTTCAACAGCCGAACGCTGCCGGTCGAATCCGCGAGACTGACCTGCTGCATCGATCCGTCAGCCGGGTTCATCCACTCCAGTGTATATTCCGGAGCGACATCACCCGCTTCGAGCACGTGCCCCGACGACCGTCAACTGCTAACCCAGTTCGTGCGCCTCACCTGTCCGTTCGACAATCACTCTCTCGTGACCCTCCCTCATTCCCCAATACCTCAGGCTGCGTCGCCCGCCCACGCGTCGTAGACAATTCTCGATATGCGGCCGTTCAGGGACCATCCCCGGATGGTCCGGGTGGAAGCGGTGATCAGGGTGACCTTCGGTCATCAGCGCGATCACCCAACGCGGCCCATCCGCGATCTCGACGATCCCGGCGTCGACCCGCACAGCCCCGCTGTCGTCGGCCATGAACCCGCTCTTCGAGCGAACCACCACCGGTCCACTATGGACGTACCCCTCGCGTGCGAACTGATGGAACGGCAGCATCCGCGCGATCTGCTCGTGGTACTGCTGGTCCCCAGAATGTCGCGCATCTCCCGGCACGCCGCAGGTGAAACGATCGCATCGGTCGCGATCAACCCGAGCAGATGCGCCAGGTCGCGCGGTGTGCTAGCTGCATAGTCCCGGGCGCGGCCGCCCGCGACCCTGTCGAACCCCGCGCTTGTATCGGTCATCCCCCTTTCACGCGCCGACTCCAGGATCCGCTCCCCTACCGAGCAGCCGCACCAGCAGTGCCGTCGAGGTGTTGTCCGACAGCGCTGTCATCAGCGTCGCGTGATCGCGCACCGTCGCAACCACTCCCGCCGACAGATCCTTCAGGATGCCCGACCCACCGCGCCGGTCTTCAGCCTGGATCTTGACCGTCGCATCCAGATCAACCGCACCAGCGTCAACCTGCCGGAACAGCTCCGCCAGCACAACAATTTTGATCGTCGAAGCCGTCGGCATCACCCGCTCGGGCCGATACCCGAACTCCTCCCCGGTCACCAGATTCCGCGCCAGGTACGCCGCCTCCCCGTCGAAGCCGTCTAACAGTTCACGGATCTGAGCCTGAGCATCCATATCGACACCTTTCTTCCCAAGCACCCGACAGCCCACCTCACGATATTCTTAGCGCTGCGGCGAGCAGTTGTCACGATTTGCTGCGTTGAGCATGATCGTATCGAATGGCGATCAAGTTCAGACACCATCGCACACCGCGAACCGTGCTACCGGTCTCCGAAGAGCTTCTTTGCAGTCCCGCGACCCGCTCCCGGCGCCGCTCCGTTTCATCGCTGTCATGCGCGAGTGAGAGGTTCAGGACGTCTCCTGCCTTGGTCCCGGCCGGCAGCAGTGTCAGCGGCATCACGATCTGGCTGCCGTCATCGCCGATCAGGACTGCGACTCGCTCATTGTTCGCGTTCAGTTCGATCTCGTCGACGGTCATCCGCTGGTGTTCGTGGCTCAAGGAGCGTCCTCCGTTCCAAGCACCTGGACCTGGTACTCGTCGCCATTGCTCCGGACCTCAACCGTCCGTCCAGATCGGTCCGATAGATCCGGATTGAGCGGAAGCGCAGCCGCTGGATCACCTCGTCACGCGGGTGGTCGTACTGGTTGTCCAGCCCGACCGGAATGATCGCCACCGTCGGCGAGACCGCATCCAGGAACTGGGCGGTGCTGGATGTGTTGCTTCCATGATGCGGGACGACCAGCACGTCTGCCTGCAACAGTTCGTCCTCATCCGCCTCGACCAGCGCCTCCTCTGCCGGCTCTTCGATGTCGCCGGTGATCAGAAACGACACATCCTCATGCGTTATCCGGATCACGATGCTGTTGTTGTTGCGGCTCTCCTGCGATCCATCCATCATCAGCGGATCGACCGGCCAGAGGATCTCGGCCGTCACCTCCGGCCCCATATCGAGCGTCCCGCCTCGCCGCGCTCGGATCGCCTCGATCCCCAGCGAATCGACCATCTCAAGCGACTCCGCGTAGGTCAGGTTCGTCGTCTCGACAACCGGATCGACCCAGGCGCCGACCTCCATCTCTTCAAGGATGGCCGGCATCCCGCCGATATGGTCCTGGTCCGGGTTGGTCGCGACCAGATAATCGATCCGCTCGACGCCCTGTTCGCGCAGGTATGGGATCACGATCTCCCGCACGCGTTCCTGCGAGCGCCCGGCATCCGCCACCAGCGTCCGCCCGTCCGGCGTGACGACCACGACACACGCACCCTGCCCAACATCGATAACGGTGAACAGGAACGGTGTCTCATCTGAATCGGCGACGACTGTCCCGCGCTGGTCCTCCGGCCTCGGATCTTCGCCACCAAGGTCGACGACGAAGCCGAGCGCCACGATCACACACGCGATCAGCACGAATCCGGCGAGGACGAGCGCCAGGATCAGGCATGTTCGCGCCGCCGAGGCATTATCCTGACTCTGCACAGTACTCCCTGTACGTTTGAGCTACGAGCTTATATCGCCCTGCCGGGTCACGTTCCAGACATGCAGGACACGGTGGATGGCCGTGACCTGGGTCGCGACCGCCAGAATCCAGAGTCCCCAGACCGGTTGGGAGATGACGAGAAAGAACGCGAGGATCAGGACCCGCTCCAGCCGCTGAGCAAACCCGACATCGCCCTTGATCCCGATCTGCTCGGCCTTGGCGCGGCTGTACGAGATCATCAGCGACCCGACAATCGTCGCATATGTCAGCAGGATCGGAACCGTACCGGCATCAGTCTCTGTCAGATAGATCAGCAATCCGGCGAAGACGATCGCCTCCGAGTAGCGGTCCATCGTGCTGTCGAGGAACGCGCCGAACGTGCTGGTCTGGCCGGTCGCCCGTGCCACCGCGCCATCCAGGGCGTCGAACCCGCCCGCCACCAGTACCAGCACACCACCGAGCACGAGATTGCCCGACGCGATAACGGCCGCAACACCAATGTTCAGGAGCAGCCCGATCACCGTCAGCATGTTCGGCGACAGGTGCGTCCGCGCGACGATCGTCCCAAGCGGTCCAGCCGGCCGCGGACCCGGTTGGCGAAACGCGTGCTAACCACGTCGCCCTGCGATCTCGACCGGCCAGAGACGTTGTGCCGGCCCTGCCTGGCTCGTCGCGATCGCCCGCTCGTAGACCTCGATCACCCGTCCGGCGATGACCGGCCAGTCGAACTGCTTGACGTGCTCTAATGCGTTGGTCACGATCCGCTCGCGAAATTCAATGTCGGCCAGGACACGGACGACGCCCATCGCCAGCGCATGCTCGTCTTTCGGAGGAGTCAGGACGCCTGTCACCCCGTTCTCCAGGACCGCGCTATAGCCGGCGTTCGACGCCGCGACGACCGGAATACCGCTCGCCATCCCCTCCAGCAGGATCAGCCCGAATGACTCGCGTCCAGTCGATGGCGCGCAGAAGACATCGGCCGACGCGTAGTAGCGCGGCAGCATCTCGTATGGCACGAAGCCGGTGAAGATGACGTCGGTGACGCCGTTCTGCTCCAGAAAGCGCTCGTAGCGCGACGGGTCGCCGTTGCCGACCACGACCAGCCGCGCGTCCGGAAACTGGCCGCGGATCATCGGCATTGCCCGGACGAGGTAGCGGAAGCCCTTGCGGGGTTCGTTGTAGCGACCGACGAAAAGGATGTTGCGCCGCCCGTCCATCAATTCCGGCAACGGCTCGACCCGCTGACCGTAGTCATCCAGCGAGATGCCATTCGGGATGATGTCGAACTCGGCCGGAAAATAGGAGTCCACAAATGAGCGCGCCGCTTCAGACACGGCGATCTTCGCGTCCAGCTTGTTGAAGAACATATCGAGAATGGCTTTGGTGTAGTGGTAGAGCAGGTTGAACGGGCGGGCCGCATGAAATGTCCCGACATTGACCGTCCGCGAATGCAGCAGCGCCGCCAGCGAGAGCATCGGCGTCAGCGGCTCATGGAGATGGATGACGTCGAACTCTTCTGAGTCCAGAAACGCCTTGACCTTCCCCAGCACGAACGGAGAGAACGTAATCCTCGCCGTCGACCCGTTCGAGGGCAGCGGGACAGCCATCCCAAGCTGGTACAGATGCCCGTCGTCCACCTCGCCGGTCTCCAACGATGTCGCCGCAAGAATCCGCGTCTGATGTCCCATCGCCACAAACTGGCGATCGAGCTGTGCGATATGCTCATTGACACCACCCTGGTGCCCAAAATCAAACGGCGAAACCAGCAGGATTTTCACGGGTAGCTATCAGCCTGTCAGTTAGTCAGACGGTCAGTGTGTCAGTTAGTCAGGCTGTCAATTGGTCGCGACAATCGCGATTGACACTCGGCCTCTCAGGCTGACCGACTGACTGGCTGACACACTGACCCGCTACAAAAGCCCTCGATACATGCCACCATCTACCTGAATGAACACACCGGTCACGTAGCTCGCGGCCGGTGACGCCAGGAAGGTGACGACGTTGGCGAACTCTTCTGGTTCGCCGAGCCGCCCCAGCGGGATGCCGGTCCAATCGCGGTCCAGCGCCTCCTGGACCGTCACACCGAGCGCAGCCGAACGTTGCTTCGCAAGATCCAGGACTCGGTCAGTCTTCGTCGGCCCCGGTCCGACGCTGTTGACCCGAATGTTGTACTTGCCAAGCTCGTTGGCCATGCTCTTGGCCAGACCAATCACGCCGCTCCGGGCCGTGTTGGAGAGGATCAGCCCATCCAGCGGCTGCTTGACCGCAATCGACGTGATGTTGACGATCGAGCCGCCGCCCTGCTCTTTCATGTGCGGAACGACTGCCCGCGAGAGGCGCAACGTGCTCATCAGATTGAGGTTGATTGCATCGAGATAGGCCGCTTCGTCGAACGACTCGAATGACCCGGAAGGTGGGCCACCGGCGTTGGCAATCAGGACATCCACTCGCCCAAAGCGCTCGATCGTCGTCTCGACCAGCCGCGTAATGTCGCCGGGCAATGTCACATCAGCAACAACGGCGTGCGCACTGCCGCCGTTCTCGGCTTCATCGCCGCCCGCTGCGCATCGCTGGCCGCCGCTTCGATTGCCGCCTGGTTGCGCGAACACATCACGACCGTTGCGCCCTCGCGCGCGAGCTGGGTCGCGCAGGCGCGTCCAAGTCCCTTGCTGGAGGCGGCGACAATCGCAACCTTTCCCGACAGCCCAAGATCCATTGGCCGTACCTTCCGCAGTCGCCAGCGGGTAACCCCACCTCCCGAATCGGCATTGTAGCACCGGTGCGGGCATCGCTGGCCTGCACGCGCATCGCGTGGCACGCTCCACGCGACAGACCGCCGGTGGGAAGGACCGCGATGTGACGTCACGACCGTCAACAATCGACGCCTCACGATCCCGATCCGGCGTTCGGACGCCGTTCGCTGCCCTGCGCACGTTCGCCCGCGAGCAGGAGCTTGCGCTACCGGCGCTCGTCTTCGTCCTGCACTGGATCGTCGTCGCCGGCTCTGCCGCACTCGCCACGCGCTACGCCCGCCGGATGGACACCGTTCCGGCCGTCGGCTGGTACCTGCCCGACCTCAACGGCATCGGCGAACTCTTCATCCAGCCGCTACGCAACTGGGACGGCTTCTGGTACTCGCTGATCGCCACCGAAGGCTACGACTACCATCCTGCATCGACCGCCTTCTGGCCGCTCTATCCGTGGTCAATGCGGGTCCTGGCCGATATCTTCGCCATCCGCGTCGAAACGGCAGGACTGATCCTCGCTAACGTCGCATTCTTCCTCGCTCTCGTGGTCTTCCGGCGTCTCGTCAGCCGTGGGTGGGGTGATGCCGTCGCGAACCGGGCGCTCTGGCTGCTGGCATTCTTCCCGACCGCCTTCTATTTGTCGGCCGTCTACAGCGAATCGTTCTTCCTGCTCTTCAGCCTGCTCGCCTACTATTGGGCGACCGGCGGCACGTGGTGGCGGGCCGGGCTGGCCGGACTGCTGGCCGCGCTGACCCGCAACGTCGGCGTCCTGCTCGTCGTGCCGCTCGGGATCATCTTCCTCAAGCGGCACGGCGTTGACCCGCGCCGCTGGCCCCGGACATGGCTAGCGGTCGGCCTGCCAGGGCTTGGACCGCTCCTCTATATGTTCGCACTCTGGCGCACCTACCGCGATCCGCTCCTTACGCTCGATGCCCAGAAAGGCTGGGCACGCGAGCAGGCGATGCCCTGGACGACCTTCAGGATGGCCTTCGACCAACTCGACCTTGGCTGGCTGCGCGCACTCATCGAATCGCCAACCTGGACGACCCTGACATCCCATACCGTCCGCTTCGGCTTCGCCGAGTACGAATCACTGGATATCGCGTTCGCGCTGCTGGCGATTCCTCTCCTGATCTACTGCCTCATCAAGCTCCCGATTGAGTACGCGATCTTTCCCGTCATGCTCTACCTGTTGCCGCTGTTCAGCCCGTCGACGATCCACCCGCTGATGTCGATGTCGCGTTTTCTCATCGTCATGTTTCCACTGTTCATCGCGCTGGCACTGTTGACGCAACGACGAGTCTCCTTTAGGCTGGCGCTTATTCCGTCGATCGTGCTGCTGGCGCTCCTGACAGTCCAGTTCTCCACATGGTACTGGGTTGCCTAGTCCGTTATGCGCGCGGACCGGATGCGCTGTGCCACAATCGGCGAATTCGAGACGCCGGGCGACGTACGACCGGTTCCGGCACTGGTGGCGTCTGCCACATGTAATTCGAGGGGGTTGAATGTCCAGGAGCTACCTGTCCCGCGTATCGCTGGTCCTCGTTGCGCTCGTGATGGCGTTCTCGATGCTGGCCGCCTGCGGTGGCGGCGACGACGATGACGGTGGCAACGGCGGCGGCGGCGACTTCCCTGCCCCGAGTGGGGCCGACCGGCTTGGTGAAGAAGACATCAGCGCGGAAGATGTCGACGCGGGAGATGCCGATATTTCGGATGCGAAAGCGGTAGCCTATCGAGTCAGCGACTCAAGCATGGACGATGTCGCCAGCTTCTACGAGAGCGACGTCGAAGACGATGGCTGGACGGTCGACGAGCACGTTGCCCTCGGTGAACTGATGCTCTCAGTCATGCACAACGGTGACGAGCTTGCCATCACAACTGCGATGACCGGTTCGGCGGCGCGTGAACAGGGCGATGCCGATCTCGGCGACCTGTCGATCGACCTCGACGAAATCGAGGATGATGACATCCTGATTGTCGCTGCGACCTTCACCTGCAACGAAGACAGCATCGACACCTGCATCACGGCACTGGACCTGGGTATCTAGCGCAGGCACAGGGGATGAGGGATGGGCAGAGAGAATCCGCCCGACCTCATCCCCCGTCGTCCAACCCTCGGATCCACTTCCTGACCGCTACTCCGATCCGCGCAAACTCGACCGCGACCGGACCGCGTGGATTTCCGAGCACAAGCGGCACCCCCTGATCGGCAGACACTGATAGTTGGACATCGAACGGCACCTCCCCAGAATCGCCACCCCAGCATCGGCCAGCCGTGCTGATGACGCGAACAGGTCGATTGGCTCACCACAGTGTGGGCAGGTCAACGCCGCCATGTTCTGGACCATCCCGATTACCGGCACGCCGCGCTCGTTCAACAGCGTCAGTGTTCGCTCCGCGTCCATCTGGGCCAGATCCTGAGGCGTCGTGAGGAAGACCGCGCCCGACAGCGGCAGGTCGCGGGTCATCGCCTGAATCTCATCTCCCGTGCCTGGCGGTGCGTCGATCAGCAGGACATCTGCATCCCAGCCAACGTCGAAGACGAGGTGGCGCAGGAGTCCGGCGATCATCAGGTGCCCTGTCCAGGCTGGAGGAACTCCCTCCGGTGTCACGAACCCGATCGACCACGATTCGAGCCCGTGTCGAACGACAGGACGCTGTCTCCGAGACGGCGGCGGAATCGATTGTCCGAACAGCGTTCGCATTGCCCTCGTCGGGCGCTCGGCGGGCCGATACCGAGCATCTGCGGCATGTCAGGTGCGTTGATGTCGCCGTCCAGAAGCCCAACCGACATCCCCATCGCCGAGAGCGTGATGCCCAGGTTCGCGGCGACCGTCGATTTTCCGACCCCGCCCTTGCCACCAAGCACGACGATGACGTGTTTGCCCTCGCCAAACCCACGACCTCCTCGATAGACCCTCGTCGGAGTTCGTAGCTCGACCGCGCCGCCGAACTACCCGGCCAGCGCTCCGTGCATCCGGCGCAGCTCGTCGATCGACGGCTCGATCGACACCCCAACGCCGAGCCAACCATCCTCGGATGCGAACGCCACGATCCGATCCGGCTCGACCAGTCGTTGCCCCGACTCACCAATGACCGAGGTCAGGACCCGCTCGACGTCCGCTCGCTGGTTCACCAGCCTGCTGCCAAACCATCGCTGCGCGGGTCGGTACCTCCGCCGTACGCTCCCAGCTCGCGACTGATCCGAATGCAGTGCGCGTGACCCATCGCCGAGTCCCACTCCTCGCCAACGACGACATTGTGACCTCGCCGCCGCAGGTCCTCAATCGTCGCCTCGCCCATTCTGGGCTCGACCCGCAGCCAGGGCGAGCCATCCGGCTCGGCACCCGAAACCCAACGTGGCGTTTCGATTGCCATCTGCGGCTCCAGCTCGAAATCAACGAATCCCAGTAGCAGCTGCAGTTGGACTTGCGCCTGCGCGTCGGCACCCATCGTCCCGAACACGATCTCAGGCTTCCCATCCCGCAGGAGCATCGCCGGGATCAGCGTGTGATACGGTCGCTTGCGCGGCTCGATCGCGTTCGGGTGTCCCTCTTGAAGCACGAAACCACGCCCGCGGTTGTGCAGGACCACGCCCGACTGCTCGGCCATCACGAATGAGCCGAATCCGAGATAGAGGCTCTGGATCAGCGAGACCGCCATCCCATTCCCATCCACGCAGCACAGATAGACGGTGTCGCCGTCGTCGCTGGCCGTCCTTGCCCCTGCCGTCCGCTCCAGGTCAATCGCCTCCCGGTGCCGAGCTGCAGCCTGCTTGTCCAGGAACCGCTCGGCCGGGAATGGTGCAAAGCGCTGGTCGGCGATGAGCGCGTCCCGCTCCGCGAACGCTCGCAGCTTCGTCTCGACCCAGGCATGGACACCCGCGCCGGTCGTGTGTCCAAACTCAGTAACTGGCCAGCCCTCGACGATGTTCGCCATCAGCAATGCCGTTGCCCCCTGGGTGTTCGGTGGCAGCTCGTAGAGGTCATAACCCCGATAGCTGGTCGAGATCGGCGTCACCCACTCCGGCTGGTACCGCGCCAGGTCATCCAGCGTCATCGGCGACCCACCAGCGTTCAGCGTCGCGACGATCTCCTCCGCGACCGGCCCGGTATAGAGCGCGTCGCGTCCCTCGCGCCCAATCCGCTCCAGCGTCGCCGCCAACCCCGGTTGTCGCAACCGCTCGCCAACGCCAACCTTCTGGCTCAAGAACGTGTTGCGCACACCCTCGTACTCCTCCAGCCGCGGCCTCATCGTCTGCAAATATCCCGCGAATTTGGCCGACATCGGGGATCCGTCACGCGCGTACCCAACAGCCGGAGCCAGGATCTCCGCAAGCTCTTTTGATCCAAACCGCTCATGCAACGCCGCCCAACCCCCGACAACCCCTGGGACTGTCACTGCCAGAGGCCCACGCTCCGGCATTTCGGTATGCCCCCGTTCGAGCATGAACTCGACCGTCTGCCCCGTCGCCGCGTATCCAGACGCGTTCAGCCCGGACAACGATCCGTCACGCGGGTCGTACACCATCGCGAACATATCGCCACCAACGTGGCACTGGTGTGGGTAGACTGCGTTCAGCGTCGCGTTCGTGGCGATGGCCGCGTCAACGGCATTCCCGCCCGCCTGCAGCACCCGCAATCCGGCCTGACTCGCCAGATAGTGCGGCGAACAGACCACCCCATTGGATGCCCACGTCGTTGGCCGTCCGGTTGTCATCCCACTCCCCCTCAATGTCCGAAAATCGCGATAACCTGTCAGTAACAGGCGCTGGCACTCGCCGCGCATCCTAACCGCCGTGTGCCTGCCACCGCAACGCCGACAGATGATGAAGGGAACCGAAATGGACCATGCAGCTCTCGCCTTCCGCCTCGACGGTGCCTGGGACAGCCACGAAACAATCGCTCCTCTGTCGGAAAGCGAGGGCCTCTCGTCGGTCGATGACGCCTACGCGGTCCAGTCCGCCTGGACCAATCTCCGCGTCGCCCGTGGCGAACGTATCCTCGGACGCAAGATCGGCCTCACCAGCCGCGCCATGCAGGAAGCCGCCGGCGTCTACGAACCCGACTTCGGCGCACTCTGGTCATCGCGCTTCGTCGAAGCCGAGAACGGCGTCGCCGAAATCCCGCACGCCACTTTCATCCAGCCGCGTATGGAGGGCGAGATCGCATTCCTGCTCGGCAAGCCGCTCCGTGGCCCCGGTGCCACCGTCGACGACGTCCTCGCCGCCACCGACGCGCTGGCTGCCTCGTTCGAGATCGTCGATAGCCGCATCATCCGCAAAGAGTTCAAGCTCGTCGACACCGTCTCCGATAACGCCTCCTACGGAGCCTTCACCATCGGCCCCTGGGACAGCAGCCTCGTCACGAGCGACCTCCGCACGCTCGGCATGCTCCTATCCCAGAACGGCGAGGTCGTCGTCGAGGGCGTCGGCCACGCCAGCCTCGGCCACCCCGCCCTCGCCGTCGCCTGGCTCGCCAACAAGCTCGCCGAGTTCGACATCACCCTCCAACCCGGCGACATCATCCTCTCCGGCTCCCTCGGCCGCGCCATCCCGATCCAGCAGGGCGACTCGTGGCTGATGGAGCTGCACGGCCAGCCGCCGTTGACGATGCGGTTTCCGTGATGCGCGACGCATGACGCGTAGATCCCACGTCGTTGATGACTGAGTGTCACAGTCACCGCTATACTCAGTCGCGTCACGCATCACGCATCATGCGTCACGGAGAATTGATGACTCTTACCCCCGGCCGCCAGCAATATCTGCGCCTGAAGGCAGAGCATCCGGACGCCGTCCTGCTTTATCGGATGGGCGACTTCTACGAGATGTTCGACGAAGACGCCCACACCGCTGCCCGCGTCCTCGGTATCACCCTCACATCCCGTGAATTTGGGAAGGCGTCTGGCCGCGTCCCGATGGCCGGCATCCCGCACCACGCGCTCAACGGCTACCTGCGCCGCTTCCTGCGAGCCGGCTACCGGCTCGCCATCTGCGAACAACTCTCCGAACCGGGTAAGGGGTTGGTCGATCGCGAAGTCATGCGCGTCCTCTCACCCGGCACCGTAGACGACCCATTGCTGCTCGACGCCCAGCGTCCCAACTACCTGCTGGCAATCGCCGCCCACGGCGCGCTCCTGGGACTCGCCTGGGTCGATGTCTCGACCGGCGCATGCGAGTACCGCGTCATGCCCGCCGATGAACCTGCGCCAGTCACCGCCTTCATCGAGCAACTCGCTCCCGCCGAAACAATCGGCCCCATCGCAGATGACCTTGGTATGCTGGAGTCCTTCACGATCCGCCCGATTGACGGCGACTGGTCGCTCGACGACGCTGAACGGAGCTTCAGACACCGCTTCCCAGCTTGCGAGCCACCACGTCCCGCTGCTCTCCGCGCCGCCGCTGTCCTGATCGGCTACCTGGGTCGCGGTCACGCCGCCCTGCTCGACGC
>CAWJNT010000003.1:0-1010962 GCA_963844305.1 uncultured Actinomycetota bacterium | reverse complement strand
AGGGACCCACGATGAGCAGCACACCGGACAGCCACCGAGGGGCCGGTGCGCGCGGCGACGGGCCGCGAGCCGATCGCGACGGCGTGCTGCAGGTGCTGCGCGAGCACGCCTCGGTCGAGACGCTCGCCCAGATGGGTCCCCGCTACGGAATCCACGCCGAGGAGTCTCTGGGAGTGCCGATGGCCGCCATGAAGCAGATTGCGCGCGACCTGGGGCGCGACCACGTACTCGCTGCCGAGCTATGGGCGACCCGGGTCTACGAGGCGCGCATCGTCGCGGCACTCATCGACGAGCCGGCGCTGGTCACCCTCGAGCAGATGGACAGTTGGTGCGCCGACTTCGACAACTGGGCGCTCTGCGACACCGTCTGCTTCTCGCTGTTCGACAGGGCGCCGGACGCCTGGTCCAGGCTCGAACCCTGGGCCCGCGACGGTCGGGAGTTCGTGCGACGGGCGTCGTTCGCGCTGCTGTGGAGCCTCGCCCTGCACGACAGGTCGGCCGACGACGCGCGGTTCGTCGCGGGCCTCGCGCTGGTCGAGCAGTACGCCGCGGACGAGCGACCGCTCGTAACGAAGTCGATGTCGATGTCCTTGCGGGCCATCGGGCGGCGAAACTCCTCCTTGCGGGCAGCCGTACGTGCGACAGCGGCGCGGCTTGTCGAGTCGGACAGCAGACCGGGACGGCGCGTCGGACGGACTGCCCTGCGCGAGATGTCGTAGCCGGGGGCGTCGATGCGGACCCGGGTGAGGTCCCGGTGCTGGGGCTTGGACCCGGTCCGGGACGCCGACCGGCCGCGGCAGCAGGTAGGCAGTTGCAGAGCTCCGCAGCGAGATCACGCTGGGCGATCACGCTGCGCGCGCGGCATCTTTCTGAGAACTCAATATCGCCCACCCAACGACGATCCAGGCGACGCCGATGCAGGTCAGCGGAATCTCCAGCAGCCGCTCGTCGATCACCGAGAGCGCGCCTCCAACAATCAAGGCCGGAACCATGGACAACCCGATCCACCACCCCAAGGGTGCCGGCCAGTGACCGCGTCTGGGGAGCGCCATGAGCCCGATCAGCAGCGCGATGGACGAGATTGCAAGGGCCGCGCCCCACACTTCACCTACGAGATCACTCGTGAGTGCCACAAGGCCAGCCATCGAGGACAGTGCAGCAAACCCGATCACTAGGGAGCGGCTTCGGCCCGGCCGAACTGTGGAGTAGGCGACGCTCAGGAGCCCGAGGCCGAACAGCACTGGGGCGACTTCGAAGAGCAGTGGCGGCTGGTCACCACCGAGAAGGATCGCCATCCCTTTCACCGTCCACGCCAACCCACCAACCAACGCGGCCAGCCCGCCGATGCGAACCAGAATTACCCCCGCGCCGCCCCCAGTTGCCGTAACCGGCATGTCTCCCATGATGACGCACGGACCGCCCCAACAGCGACCGCAAGTGCCCGCCGACCTGGCACGTACGTCAGTGGGATCCGCCCCTGACCGGCTCGCTCGCCAAGCCCTCGGTGACAATCGGTCACCGAAATCGGATGACAGGGGGCTCGCCACGGAGGATCGTCGTTTGCCACAGGACTGCCACACCGTCCGGGCAGCGTGGCAAGCACGGCATGCGGGGACGGATGGTGGAGGTGGTGGGCGATGGGCTCGCTGCAGGCACCCACGACACCGACCACTCTCCGGTTGGGTATCCACTCCCTGGGTTCGATACGCGTCACGCGTGACGGCGTCGAGCAACGTCTCGGCGGCGCCCGGCAGCGGCGTCTGCTCGCGGTCCTGCTGATCCACCATGACCTGGTCGTGTCGGTCGACCGGGTCGCCGAGGTCGTGTTCGCGGGGGTGCCGACCGAGGCGGCAGCCACGACACTGCGCAGTTATGTGGCTCGGTTGCGTCGGGTGATCGGCGACGTCGTTGTCACCAGGGCACCGGGGTACCAGCTGTCGCTGACCGGCCTCTCCTTCGACGTCGAGGACTTCGAGGCCGGCGTTGCCGCTGCCCGAGCTGCGCTGCGTCGACAGGACGCGGTCTCCGCGGTCGAGCGACTGCGCGCCGTACTGGCGCTCTGGCATGGGGAGGCGTACGCGGAGTTCGCGGACGAGCCCTGGGCGTTCCCGGAGTCGCAGCGGCTGGCCGAGCTCCGGCTGACTGCCGAGGAGCTCCTCGTCGAGGCCGAGCTCGAGTGCGGCCACGCCGCCGAGATCCTTCCGACCATCGAGAGGCTGTGCCGGGAGCACCCGCTGAGGGAGGCGTTCCGCGCCCAGCTGATGACCGCCTACTACCGCTCCGGCCGGCAGGGCGACGCTCTTGAGGCGTACCGCAGCTTCCACGCCGAGCTTGTCGAGGACCTCGGTGTGGATCCGTCGCCGGCGCTCGTCGAGCTCGAGCGGCGGATCCTCGGCCAGGACCCTGAGCTGGTCGGTCCTGTGACCGGCGGCGAGCCGCTGCGCGGCTACCGGCTCGGCGAGCGACTCGGCACCGGCCGGGAGGGGACCGTGTACGCCGCCCACCTCCCCGGGGTCGACCGCGAGCTCGTGGTGAAGGTGCTGCGGGCCGAGGTCGCGGACGACCCCGGCTTCATCCGCGCGTTCGACGCGGTGACGACCATGGTCGCGTCGTTGCGCCACCCGGCCGTCGTACCGATCCACGACTGGTGGCGCGAGCCCGGCGCCGCGTACGTGGCGATGCGACGCCTGCCCGGCGGGACGCTGCGCGACCGGTTGCTTCGCTCGTCGCTCGCGGATCGTGAGGTGGTCACCCTGGTCGAGCGCCTCGGAGGGGTTCTCGGCGACGTGGCGGCCCTCGGTCTCGTACATGGCCGGCTGACGGCCGACAACGTTCTTTACAACGCCTCCGGCGAGCCGGTCCTCACGGACTTCTGGCTCGGCGGACCGGAAGCGCCCGCGCCCGGCGACGACGTACGCGGGTTCGCGGCGCTGGTCGGCGACGTGCTGGCCGGACGCGACGTCTCGCCGGGCCTGGCCGGACTGCTCGAGTCTCCCGACGGGCGCGCAGTCGAGGAGCTGACCGAACAGGTACTGGCCGCACTCGGCGCTCAGGAGCCTGTGGCGACCCCGCCGCGGAACCCGTACCAGGGTTTGCGTGCGTTCGACGAGTCCGACGCGGACAACTACTTCGGTCGCGCGGCGCTCGTCGACGACGTACTCGGGCATCTGTCAGGAGACGACCTTCGGAGTCGGCTCGTGCTGCTGGTCGGGCCGTCGGGCACCGGCAAGTCCAGCGCCGTTCGAGCCGGCCTGCTCCCGCGGCTGCGCGCCGGAGGAGCCACCGGCTCGGAGGCCTGGTTCGTCGCGACCATGTTGCCCGGCGGCGCGCCGTACAAGGAGCTGGCGGAGAGCCTCCGTCGGGTTGCGGTGGGCGACACCGACGGCCTCGCCGAGCAGCTCGGGGGTGTCCGCGGCATCGACCTCGCATTGCGGCGCGTGCTACCCGACGACGGTCAGCTGCTGTTGGTCGTCGACCAGTTCGAGGAGCTGTTCACGCTGTCGCCGGCGGTCGAGCAGCGGGCGTTCCTCGAGGCGTTGACGCATGCTCTGGTCGTCCCGGACAGCCGGCTGCGGGTGGTGGCGACGCTCCGGGCCGACTACTACGACCGGCCGCTGGGCGTGCAGCCGTTCGGGGCTCTCGTCCAGGACGCGACGGTGACGATCCCCGCGATGCTGCCGGCAGAGGTCGAGGCGGCCGTGGTCGAGCCCGCGCGGCGTGCTGGGCGCACCGTCGAGCGCGCACTGGCCGCCGAGCTGGTCGGCTCCATGGCTTCGGAGCCGGCAGCGCTGCCGGCACTGCAGCTGATGCTCTTCGAGCTCGCCGATCACAGTCACGACGGGACGCTTTCGCTCGCCGCCTATCGGGCGCTGGGTGGGCTGGAGGGGGCCATCGCGGCCCGTGCCGAAGGCCTCTACCAATCGCTCGACGACGCCCCACCGGGAGCAGGTGCGCTCACTCTTCGAACGCCTGGTCGTGGTGGGCGGCGAGGGCGAGCCGACCCGCCGGCGCGCCGGCCGCGAGGAGCTGAGCGTCTCGACGGAGATCCTGGACCGCTGGACCGCAGCCCGGCTTCTCACGCTCGACGTACACCCGCAGACCCGGGTGCCGACCGTCGAGGTCGCCCACGAGGCGCTGGTCCGGGAGTGGCCACGGCTGCGGCAGTGGGTGGAGGACGACCGCAGCGAGCTGATCGTGCTCGACCGGATCCGCGAGTCCGCAGCGATGTGGGCGGACCTCGACCGGGAGCCCTCGGCGCTCCTCCGCGGCACCGCTCTGGAGGCGGCGCAGGAGGTTGCCGATCGTCGCACCGTCCTGGCGCCCCTGGAGGTGGAGTTCGTCGAGGCGAGCCGCGCGGCGCGCGTCGCAGAGCGGGCCGAGCAGGCCCAGCTGATCCGGCGGCAGGCTCGGACCAACCGTCGGCTCCGGTGGCAGCTGGGCGGCATCGGGGTCGCGCTGGTGGTGGCCCTCGTGGGTGGCCTGGTGGCAGTCGACCAGAGGCAGCAGGCCGACCGCGAACGGCACATCGCGGTGGCTCGTGAGCTTTCCGCGGCAGCCGACGCCAACATCCGCGACGATCCAGAGCGCAGCATCCTGCTGGCGCTGGCCGCCTTGGACTCAACCCGACGGTACGACGAGCCGGTGCTGCCCGAGGCACTCGAGGCCCTGCATCGCGGGGTTGCGTCTGCCCGGATCCTGCGTTCGTTCCCTGGAGTGGGCGGCTCCATGGACTGGAGCCCGGACGGCAAGCTGTTCGTCACCGAGGGCACCGAGGACACCGGCATCGTCGACATCCGGGACGCGGTGACGGGCCAGACCGTGCACGAGTTCCGCGCCGACGCGATCGACCTCAATGACGCGGTGTTCAGCATGGACAGCAGCCGGGTGATCACCGCGAGCGACGAAGGCGCGATCCGGGTGTGGGACATCGCCACCGGTCGCAAGCTGGGCGACGTCACGGTCGGGCGCGAGGGGCCGGCGTGGGGGCCCTCCATCAGCCCCGACGGCCGTCTCGTCGCGGGGGCGTGGCCGGAGCACAACAAGGTGCGGGTGTTCCCAGCCGTCGGCGGCAAGCCCTGGGTGATCCACGCCGACTACGTACAAGACACGGCGTTCAGCCCGGACGGGCGACGGCTCGCCGTGGCCGCGGGGAGCTCCGGCACGGTGCACGTGGTTGACATCGAGACGCGCCGTGAGGTGCTCGCCCTGGACCGCCTCGAAGGCGTTCTTGACCTGGACTGGAGCCCCGACGGCCGGTGGTTGGCTGCGTCGGGCGACTACGGGGCGAGTGTGTACGAAGCACCAACGGGTCGCCTGAGGTTCGTGACGCCGGGCCACACAGGGCTCGTCAACTCCGTCGCATGGAGCCCGGACTCCAACCGGCTTGCCACGGCCAGCGAGGACGGCACCGCGCGCGTCTTCGTCGTCGACGGGAGCGCGGCTCGGGAGGTCGCCCGGCTGGCCGCCCAGGACATGCGCAACGGCGTGCGCTCCGTCGCGTTCTCGCCGGACGGCCGCGAGCTGATGACCAGCGACTGGGCGATCACCTCCGTCAAGGTGTGGGACGTGCGTGACGAGGCGGCCCCGGAGATCGTGAACATCCCCGTTGACGCTGGCAGCAAGTGCGGGGCGGCTCCGACTCCGGACGGCCGATCGGTGTGGCTGGACGAGGGCAACGGCACGGTCGGGCGCTACGACATCGAAACGGGACACCGCGAGCAGCGACTCCCGGAACCACCGGTGCGGCTGTCAAACCTCCAGTGCCTCGAGCTCAGTCCCGACGGGCAGCTGTTGGCCCTCATGAGCTGGGAGCTGCCGTTCACGGTCTGGGACACCCGGACCGGCAAGATCGCGTTCGTCGTCGGCGAGGACGTGCGGGGAGACGTCTTCTCGATCCAATGGGACGGATCCGGCGAGCGCCTGGCTGTCTCGGTGACCCGCGACACGAGGCATTTCTACGAGTCGCAGGTACACGTTTTCGACCGGACCGGGTCGGAGGTCGGCCGGATATCGGGCGAGCCAGACATCGTGATCCCGACGGTGGCCTTCCGCGGGGACGGTGAGACGATCGCGACGACCGCTCGCGCCACGTCGTGATGATCCGGCCGCAGTGGGCTATCCGGATCTGGGACTGGCGGGCCGACCGACTCCTCGCCCGTCTCGAGGGCAACGCCATCGGTCTCGTCTCCGCCCCCTCCGGCGACCTGCTGGCCAGCACCCGGATGGCCGAGGGCGTCGTGGACGTCTGGGACGCCGGCACCGAGAAGCGCGTGTCCAGCCTCGAGGGCCACACCGGCATCGTCAACGACGTGGTGTTCGACCCCGCCGGGGAGCGGGTGGCCACGGCCGGCGCCGACGGCAGCGTCCGTATCTGGGATCCCCGCACCGGCGAGCAGCAGGTGGCACTCCGGCTCGCCACCCCTGTGGGCGCAGAGGGAGTTGCGTTCAGCCCTGACGGTCGGCGCCTGGTCACGAGCTGGGCAGACGGCACCATCCGGGTCTGGACCCTCGACCTCGACGAGCTGATCGACATCGCCCACGACCGGGTGACACGTGGTCTGACGACCGCGGAGTGCAAGCAGTACCTCCACGTCGACAGCTGCCCCTCGGCCAGACCTCGCGCTACGCGCCGCTGCCACAGGACTGCCACACGGCTGACTCCGGCCCGCCACGGCCCGGGTCCAACCTCGGAGATGAACCCGGGCAACCGGACCCGGCATCAACGAGGAGCCCAACCATGAACGTCAAGTCCTACCGGACCGAACAGGCCGAACACACGACCAAGCAGCCGCAGGCCGGACGGAACCGCGCGACCAAGCCCTACAACAGCCGGATCGTGATGGCGATCGTCACGATCGCCATCGGCGTCGCCCTCACCGCCCTGGTGGTCGGCGTGGCCGGCGGCACGGAAACCAACGCCCCACCCAGCCCTGGTGTCACTCGGCCGTACGGGAACGAACTGCCACCCAAGGGCCTTGACCAGCGTCTCTACAACCTGGCCGAGGAAAAGTCCGTCGTGCCGCCCAAAGGCATCGACCAGCATCTCTACAACCTGGCCGAGGAAGGTGCCGCAGGACAGGGAGCCGGGCGGGACTGACTCTGCCGAAGCCGGGTGTTTGCGGATGGTTGCACAAGCAGAAGCGCCCCTCACAGTCACTGTGAGGGGCGCTTCATCTTGGTAGCGGGGGCAGGATTTGAACCTGCGACCTCTGGGTTATGAGCCCAGCGAGCTACCGAACTGCTCCACCCCGCGTCGGTGAACGCAACCTTACGGGACGCGATCAAGGGCAGCCAAATCGGGGTGGCTCACCCGCCGGAGCCTCCGCCTTCCGCACCGGCAGCGGCCTTGGCGGCGGCGCGGGCGTCGCGCTGGGCGGCGAGGTCGAAGGCCTCGGCGACCAGGCGCTTGGCCCGCTCGACCTCCTGCGCCCAGGTGACCGTGTCGCCGGCAGCCTGGGCCGCGTCGGCGCGGTCGAAGGCGGCCTGGGCAGAGGCCAGCTTCTGGCTGATCTGCTCGTTGATCGAGTCCTGGTTCTGGCCGCCGTTGTTGCCGCCGGACTCCGGTGGGCCACCGGTCTCGGGAGGCGGCGTGGTGCCCGGCTCGACGTTCAGGATGTCGGCCAGCGCGGCCTCGAGCGTGCGGCCGATGCCGACCTCGTCGCCGTACGAGACGATCACGAACTGCAGCTCGGGGTAGCTGGCCTCCGCGGACCCGCGGCTGGCGTAGACGGGCTGGACGTACATCAGCCCCTCGCCGACCGGCAGCGTGAGCAGGTTGCCGTACTCCGTCTTCACGTCGGAGCCACCGGCCGAGAACTCCAGGAGCGCATCACGCACGTCCTGGTCGGTGGCCATGTCGTTGGCGACCTGGCCGGGACCGGGTGTCTGCTCGTTGGGCAGCTGGAGGACCTTCATCTTCCCGTAGCCGTCCGGATCGGTCGCGTCGGCGTTCACCGACACGAAGGCCGCGAGGTTGCTCTTCCCCGACGGCACGTACGTCGAGGTCAGCGAGAACTGCTGCTCGTTCGTCGTCGTTGACGAACAGGCGGTACGGCGGCTGGTACTGGCTGGGCAGGTACGGGTCCTGAGGCACGGCCCAGCGGTTGTTGCCCTGGTAGAAGTCGCCCTCGTTGGTGACGTGGTACTTCGCGAACTGGAAGCGCTGCACCTTGAACTGGTCCTCGGGATAGCGCAGGTGCTCCAGCAGGGTGTCCGGGATGTCGGAGCGGTCCTGGACCGTGCCGGGGAACGCGCCGCGCCACGCCTTGAGAATCGGGTCGGACTCGTCCCACGCGTAGAGGTTGACCGAGCCGTCGTAGGCGTCGACCGTGGCCTTCACCGCGTTGCGCATGTAGTTGATCTCGTCGGTCGGCAGCGTGCCGAACGCCGAGCCGGTCGCCAGCGAGTCGTCGGTCATCGCCTCGAACGACTCGCGCTCTGCCAACGGGTAGCGGTCGGTGGTGGTGTAGCCGTCGATGATCCACACGATCCGGCCGTCGATCACCGCGGGGTACGGGTCCTGGTCGAGCGTCAGCCACGGCGCAAGCTTCTCGACACGTTCGAGCGGCTGGCGGTAGTAGAGCACCTTGCTGTTGTCGTTGACCCGCTCGGACAGCACGAAGTTCGGGTCGCTGAACCGAACGGCGTACAACACCTGGCTCCACAGGCTGCCGACATCGACCCCGCCGTCACCGTCGAACGTGGTCGTGGCGCCGCTGCCGGCGTCCTCGCCCTCGGCCACGTTGCCCAGGTCGAGCTCGACGTCCTGGCTGTCGGCCGAGGACTTGCCGACGATGCTGTAGTCGGGGCTCATCTCGCCGTAGTAGACCCGGGTCTCGTACCCGTCGGGGAACAGCTGGGCGAGGTCGTCCTGCTCCTGGCCCTCGGCCCACTGGATCACCGTCGACTCCGGGCCGTTGTCCTCGGGCCGCTGGTTGGCGTAGGCGGCGATGATGCCGCTGCCGTGCGTGTAGACGGTGTGCAGGTTCGACCAGTTCCGGTCGGAGGCGCTGATGCCGGCCTGGTCGAGCTCGCGCACGCCGAGCACGAGCGCACGCTGGGTGTCCTCGATCGTGTACTTGTCCACGTCGAGGACGTCCGCCACCGAGTAGTAGGAGCGGATCTGCTGGTTCTGCTCGAAGGACTGCCGCACGAGATGGGGGTCGACCAGCGGCACCGACGACGTCTGCGACGCCAGCGCCGACAGCTGGGAGTCATCGGGCGTCGTCTGGTTGGTGAACGGCTCGACCTCCACGTCGTCGAGGTCGTACGCCGCGCGGGTCGCCTCGATGTTGCTCTTGATGTACGGCGCCTCCTTGTCGGCCTCGGTCGGGTCGACCTGGAACTGCTGCACGATGCCCGGCCAGATCAGGCCGAGCAGCACGGCCGAGAGGGCCAGCAGGGCGAGTCCGACCGAGGGCAGCATCCAGGTGCGCCGCCAGACGTTGAGGAAGAACAGCACCGCGCAGATCACCGCGATGCCCATCAAGATCTCCTTGGCGGGCAGCACGGCGTGGTCGTCGGTGTAGGTGATGCCGGTGATCAGGCGACCGCCCTGGTGCACCAGGTCGAACCGGTCCAGCCAGTAGTCGCCGGCCTTGGCCAGCACGAAGAGCCCGAGCAGCACCGAGAGCTGGGCCTGCGCGGCGCCGGACAGCCGGTCGTGGGTGGTCTGCAGGCGGATGCCGCCGTACAGGTAGTGCACGAGGGCGGACATCAGCAGCGCCACGACGAGGTAGGCCATCGCGGCGTCGACGAGGTAGTGCATCCACGGCAGGTCGAAGACGTACCAGCCGACGTCGCGGTCGAAGTACTTGTCCTTGCTGCCGAAGTCGCCGCCGTTGCGCCACAGCAGGTAGGTGCGCCACTGGCCGTTCGCGGAGGTGCCGGCGAACAGCCCGAGCAGCACCGAGACGCCGATCAGCAGCCAGGTGCGGATCGGTGTGATGGCGTCGCGGTAGCGGTCCAGGCCGGTCTGCTCCGGCGAGCTCGGCCGGAACATCGGGCGCAGCCGGTAGGCGATGTACATGTTGGCGCCGACGATCAGCGCCATCGCAGCCGAGAAGACGAGGAACAGGCCGACGCGGGTCCAGAAGAGCGTGCTGAAGACGCTGGAGTAGCCGATCGCGCCGTACCACATGCGGTCGGTGAAGAACCCGGCGAACGTGGTCAGCGAGAAGAACCCGACCACCAGCAGGGCGGCCGTGATGATCAGCGCCCGCGACCTCCGGGGGGAGGTCTGGACCGGTCGCTTCTCGCGGGGTTCCTCGTCGAACAGTTCGCTCACTCGTCGTCCTCCAACGTCGCTGCCAGCAGCTCCAACAGCGCTGGGACCAGGTCACTGCCCGCCACGACGGACTGGTCGTCGTCGTGGGCTCGCAACCTCAATGCACAGTACGTGGCACCTGCACGCGTCGCACCGGCCACGATGCGCACTTCCTGCCGCTCGGGGTGCTCGCGGGCGAACTCCTCGGCGCCCGACGGGTCCTCGGGAATCTGGTTGTCGACCCCCGGCGGGAGCACCAGCCGCTCGACGACCGCGGCGCAGCCGGACACGCCGTCGGGCCAGGCGATCGACTGCAGCACCTGCTCGAGCGGCTGCTCGGGCGTCAGCTGGTCCTGCTCGACGGGCGTCAACGATCCCTGCGCGGCGGAGCTGTCGAGGCCCATGGCCGAGGCCAGGGCCGGCTCGCTCTGCACCAGGCGGGCGGTCTCCACCAGGGCGTACAGCCGGGCGGGCTGGTCCCAGCCTCGCTCGGCGATGTGGGTCTCGATCTCGAGCACGGCCGACGCGAGGGCAGGGTCGAGGTCCAGGTCGAGGTCGTTCACCCGGCCACCTCCTCGCAGCTCGGCAGTGCGGCGTCGGGGTCGTCCACCCACGTCTCGATGGCGGTCACCGCGTCATGCATGGTGTCAGCCCGCACCAACTTCACGTCGCCGTTCCGGGCACCGAGCGCGTCGTCGCAGTTCGCGGGGGGCACGAGGAACAGGTCGACGCCGGCATCGCGCGCACCGGCGATCTTCTGCTGGATCCCGCCGATCGGCCCGACCCGGCCCGCGCCGTCGATCTCGCCGGTCCCGGCCACGTTGGCGCCGCCCGTCAGCGAGCCGGGCGTCAACGTGTCGTAGATGCCGAGGGAGAAGAGCAGACCCGCGCTCGGTCCGCCGATGTCGGCGACCTGGACCGTCACGTCGAACGGCAGCGGGAGAACGGTGGTGGAGGGGGCGATGCCGACGTACGGTACGCCGTCGCGGGTCTTGGGCGTGATCGTGACCGTGCGCCGCTCGTCGTCGCGGCGTACGACGAGCTCGACGTCCTCGCCCGCGGGGGTCGCCCCGATCTCGTCGGCGACGTCCAGCTCGTTGCTCACCGAGGTGCCGTTGACCTTGAGGATCACGTCGTCCTTCTCGAGCTTGCCGACGGCGGGGGTGTCGGGCAGCACCTCGGCCACCGTGGCCTCGGTGACGTGGTAGCCGAGCTCGGACAGGGCGGCGGCCGCGGCGAGGTGCTGGGAGGACACCATCTCCTCCTGCCCCTCCTCCTTGTTGGACTCGCGGGTGTCCTGCGTGGAGTACACGACGTCGTAGGGATAGACAGCGTCGTCGGGGCTGATCCACGCCTCCATCAGCTCGAACAGGTTGACCGAGGCCGGCTTCGGCTGGGAGGCGGACACGGTGGTCATCCGCAGCTCGCCGCCGTCGTGGAAGGTCTCGTGACCCTCGATCTGGATGATCTCCTTGCCGCCGGACTCCCCGAGCACGTCGAGGGTCAGGCCCGGCTGGTAGGTGACGAACGGGAGCGGCTGGGTGAGCGCCACGACCCACAACCCGACCAACAACGGCGCTGCAAGCAGGCCGGCCAGGTTGCGCTGATTCATGCGGCCAAGACTCTCACCTGAGCGAAATCAGGCGCTGCGGCGGGGCTGCTCCGGCTTCGCGGTCCCACCCGCGCGGGACGGGCGCACGGCGATGCCGGTGCTGCGGTCGTGGACCGGCTGGGGGCGACGCGTGGTGTGCGGCAGCGGGTCCTTCTGCATCGCCGCGGCCAGACGGCGTACGGCGACGTCGCGGTCCACCTGACCGCGGCCCTCGCGGCCCAGCCAGCTCACCCACAGCATCGCCAGGCAGGTGACGACGGCCGGCGGCACCAGCCACAGCAGGATCTCCACGGGACGAGGGTAGGCAACGTGGCCCGGATTCGCGGTCAGGCTCGCCTCAGGGCGTGCCCACCCATTCTTCGGTCCCGTCCGCGAACCGCTGGTGCTTCCAGATCGGCACCTCCTTCTTGAGGGTGTCGATCAACGCACGGGAGGCGTCGAAGGACGTGCCCCGGTGCGCGGACGCGGTGGCGACCACCACGGCGATGTCGCCGATGTCGAGGCTGCCCGTGCGGTGGACGGCCGCGAGCCCCATCACGTCGTACTCCGCCGCCACCCGGGCGCACACGTCGCGGAAGACGTCCAGCGCCGTCGGGTGGGCGGAGTAGTCGAGACCGACGACCCCCAGGCCCTTGTCGTGGTCGCGGACCCGGCCGACGAAGAGGGTCAGGCCGCCGGACGCCCCGTCGTCGAGCGCGGCGACCACCTCGGCCACGTCGAGGGGCTCCTCGCGCAGTTCGACCAGGCGGATCACGGCGCTGCTCACGCTGTGACCCTACTTTGCGTCAAACGCGTACGGTTGCCCCATGAGCACCAACCCGGGCCAGGACCCCGACGGCGACGACTCCGGCGGCCAGAACCCCTTCAAGGGCACGCCGTTCGAGCAGCTGTTCGGGGGCGGCGGTGGCACCCCCGACCTGGGCGCGCTCTTCAGCCAGATCCAGTCGCTGATGCAGCCCCACGACGGCGCCATCAACTGGGAGTTCGCGACCGACCTGGCCCGCAAGGTCGTGGCCCAGTCCCCCGACCCGACGCCCACGCAGCGCCAGAAGGACGCCGTCGCCGACGCCGTACGCCTGGCCGACCACTGGCTCGACGACGCCACGTCCTTCCCCTCCGGCGTCACCGCGGCGACGGCCTGGAGCCGCGCCGAGTGGATCGTCGGCACCACCGACGTCTGGAAGATCCTCGTCGAGCCGGTCGCCGAGCGGTCGGTCAACGCCATGGGCGGCGCGCTGCCCGAGGAGGCCAAGGCGATGGCCGGGCCGCTCATGGGCATCCTCGGCAAGGCCGTCGGAGCCATGCTCGCCTCGCAGATCGGCTCCGGCGTCGGAGCACTGGCCGGCGAGGTGCTGACCGCCTCCGACATCGGGCTGCCGCTCGGGCCCGCGGGTCGGGCCGCGCTGCTGCCGAGCAACATCACCGAGTTCGCGAAGGGCCTCGACGTGGGCGAGGACGACGTCCTGCTCTACCTGGCGCTCCGCGAGGCCGCGCACCAGCGGCTGTTCGGCCACGTGCCGTGGCTGCGCGAGCACCTGATCGGCGCGGTGACCGACTACGCCCGCGGCCTCGAGATCAACACCGAGAACATCCAGAACCGCGTCGAGGAGCAGATGCGCGGCATCGACCCGACCAACCCCGAGTCGCTCCAGGAGCTGCTCGAGGGCGGGCTCTTCGACATCCCGAAGTCCCCCGCGCAGGAGGCGGCGCTCCAGCGGCTCGAGGTCACCCTCGCCGTCATCGAGGGCTGGGTCGACGAGGTCGTCGGCCAGGCCACCGCCGAGCGGATGCCCGCGGCCGCCAAGCTCCAGGAAGCCGTACGCCGTCGGCGCGCGGCCGGCGGTCCGGCCGAGCAGACCTTCGCCTCGCTCGTGGGGCTCGAGCTCCGGCCGCGGCGGCTCCGCGACGCGTCGACGCTGTGGGGTTCGCTGCGCGCCCGCCAGGGCACCGAGGCCCGCGACGGCGTGTGGATGCACCCCGACCTGCTGCCGACGGCCGCCGACCTCGACGACCCGCTCGGCTTCCGCGAGGACGCCTCGGCGCCCGACGAGATGACCGACGAGGACTTCGACGCGGCGCTGAAGAACCTGCTCGAGGGCGACGGTCCCTCGGGTGAAGGCCCTTCGAGCGACGACCCCGACACCAAGGAGTGACCCTCCCCGTCGACCTCCGTGCCGATGCGCTCGCCGCGCTGACGGCATGGGAGCCGCCGACGGCGGCGCAGGCTGCGCTCCGCGACCGCTACGTCGCCCACCTCACCGCGCACGCGGACGGGATGACCCGCGACTGCTACCCCGACCACCTGACCGCCAGCACCCTCGTGCTGTCCGCCGACCTCGACCGGGTGCTGCTCACGCTGCACGCCAAGGCCGGGCAGTGGTTCCAGTTCGGCGGGCACTGCGAGGCCGGTGACGCCACCCTGGCCGGAGCGGCGACGCGCGAGGCGGTCGAGGAGTCCGGCATCGAGGAGCTGGCGTTCGACCCGGTGCCCGTCCAGCTGAGCGAGCACGCCGTACCGTTCTGCGACCCGCGCGGCGGCGTCCACCACCTCGACGTCCGCTTCGTCGCGGTGGCCGGGGACACCGCCGAGCACACGGTCAGCGAGGAGTCGCTGGACGTGCGCTGGTGGCCGGCCGACGCGCTTCCCGCACCGGAACCCGACCTGGTCGAGCTGGTCGCCCTGGCGCGCGCCCGACGTACGGGATCGGGTCAGTCCACGCCGTCGCTGCCCGGCGGCGACTCGACGTGGGACGCCGCCGACCAGCCGAGCAGGTAGCCCTTGGCCCGCTCGGCCTTCGGGTAGCGGTCGACCCACGACCAGAACTTCGCGTCGTGGCCGGGCTCGAGCAGGTGCGCGAGCTCGTGGATGAGGACGTAGTCGATGACCCACTGCGGCATGCCCTGCAGCCGCGCGGAGAGCCGGATGGTCCGGTCACCGGGGGTGCAGGAGCCCCAGCGGGAGTTCTGGTTCTCCACCCAGCGCACCGACTCGGGGGTGGCGAGCCCGCCGAGGTACTTGTCGCTCAGCTCGCTGGCGCGCTGGAGCAGCGCCTCGTCGGTCGGCTTGCGGCGCCGCTCGGACCGCTCCAGCCGGTCGACCATGGTCTTGATCCACTCGGCCTCCTCCTTGCGGGTCATCGAGGCCGGGATCATCACGATGATCCGGTCGCCCTCGCGATAGGCGGAGACGGTACGCCGGCGGCGCCGGGAGCGGCGTACCTCCACCTCGGGGCGTGCGGTCATGCTCGGAGAGTAGCCGTTCAGCTCGATCGGATTGGCCCACGCGAGCAGCCGGTCGCGGGGCCAGGTGTTGACGATCCGATCGGGGTCGATGCCGGCCGCCTCCGCGCGCTCGCACCCGTGGTCGAGGAAGTCGAGCTGTCCGGGCGCGTGCGCGTCGCTGTCGATGGAGAACTTCACGCCGATGTCGCGCGCGAGCTCGAGCAGCTTGGTCGGCGGATCGCGGCGCTCGGGCCGGCTGTTGATCTCGACCGCGACGTCGTGCTCGAGGCAGGCCTCGAAGACGGCCTTCGCGTCGAAGGTGCTGCCGGGGCGGGTGCCGCGGTTGCCGGTGACCAGGCGCCCGGTGCAGTGGCCGAGCACGTTCATCCGCGGGTTGGCGATCGCGGCGGTCATCCGCCTGGTCATGTCGCGGGCGTCCATCTTCAGCTTGGAGTGCACGCTGGCGACCCGGACGTCGAGTCGCGCCAGCAGCTCGTCGGTCTGGTCGAGCGCCCCGTCGTCGAGGATGTCCACCTCGATCCCCTTGAGCAGGGTGAACCCGCTCCCGGCCCCGCTGCTGGTCAGGTGGTCGTTGACGGCCTCGACGACGCCGAGCTGGCGGGTCAGCCGCTCGGGGCTGAGGCCGCGGGCCACGGTGAGGCGGGGCGAGTGGTCGGTGAGCACGAGGTACTCGTGGCCGAGCTCGATCGCGGTGAACGCCATCTCCTCGATCGGTGACCCGCCGTCGGACCAGTCGGAGTGGGAGTGCAGGTCGCCGCGCAGCTGCGAGCGCAGCTCGCGCCCGCCCGGGACGAGGGGGCCGGCGTGCTCCTTCTCGAGCTTCGCCAGCCGCTCGGGTACGACGCCGCGCGCGGCGTCGGCGATCACCTTGGCGGTGCTGGCGCCGACGCCGGGCAGCTCGGTGAGGCTGCCGCCCTCGACGCGGGCGGCCACCTCGTCGGCCGGGAGCGGGAGGATCGCCGCCGCGGCGGCGCGGTAGGCCTTGACCTTGTAGGTGTCCTCGCGTCCCCGCTCGAGCAGGAAGGCGATCCTGCGCAGCGCCGCGACCGGCCCGCCGTCGTACCGTTCCGACACCCGATTTCTCCTCGACTTTCTTTCGTCCACACCCGGTTGACAGCCATTCTTGCTGGTCAGCGCGGCGCCCGGGCTCGCCCCGGGCGTGTCATCCACAGCCCGATCCCCTTCCGAGGGCGGGTGTTCCACCGCGATCCCCGGCCGTCCACAGCTTTGTCCACAGGTTTGTCCACAGGGGTGGGCGACGGTGCGTTGACCCGCCCGTCCGCGGCTCCTAGGTTTGCGCGGAGACGGGGCCCCCGGCCGATTCCGTCCGACGTTCGCAAGGGGAAGGCAAGCGTCGGAAGGGTCGAGGCGGGGGCCTCTTCTACGTGCATCAGCGGGTCACTCACCGGCCGGCGAACCGCGGCGCCCGCTTCTCCCGCGCGGCCCGGACGCCCTCCTGGAGGTCCTCGGTGGCCAGCGTCAGCGGCTGCGCCATCGCCTCCCACTGCAGGCCGCTCTCGAAGTCGGCGTGGCCGCCGTCGGCCAGCGCCAGCTTCGTCAGCCGGCTCGCGATCGGCGCGGTGGCCGCGATCCCCTCCGCGGCGGCCAGGACCTCCTCGCGGAAACGGGACGGGTCGATCACGCGGGAGACCAGCCCCAGGCGCAGCGCCTCGTCGGCGTCGACGGCCCGGCCGGTGAGCAGCAGGTCGCGCGCGGCGGCGGGTCCGACCACGTCGGGCAGCAGGTAGGTGCCGGCCATGCCGGCGTGCATCCCGAGCCTCACGAACGGGACCGCCAGCGTCGCGCCCGTGGCGGCGTACCGGATGTCGCAGGCGAGGGCGAGGCAGAGCCCGGCGCCGATCGCCGGCCCGTTGACCGCCGCGATGGTGGGCACCTCGAGCCGGCGGATCGACAGCCAGGCCCGGTAGAACGGCAGCATCCGGTCGCGCAGCCGGTCGACCGTGGCGTCCGGCTCGCTGGCGATCCAGGCGGTGTTGCCGCCCGAGCAGAACGCCGAGCCCTCGCCGGTGACGACCACGGCCCGCACCGACCGGTCGCCCGCCAGCTCCTCGACCGCGGCGACCCAGGACGCGGTCATCTGGTCCGACATCGCGTTGCGCTGGTCGGGGTTGTCGAGGGTCAGCACGGCGACGCCGTCGGAGGGTCGCTCGAGGCGCAGATGGGGGTAGTCAGGCATGCGCGAAGGCTACTGAGCGGGCCCCGGAGGCGCCGTGACAGGTTTCACGCCTGTTTCAGGCTTGTTCACGCCGTACGGTGCGCCTGCTACGCCTGCGGACCGACGTGTCGTAGGGTCGTTACCGGTTCGTGGGCTCCGGCCCAGGAACCTCCGGCGGGCTTCCCCCACAACCCCCGTCGCGACGACCGAGTGATCGAGAAGCAAGGAGGCCGTCATGGCGGAGACCTGGAGCGGCGAGTTCTACTGCGTGAAGTGCAAGGAGAAGCGCGAGGCCGAGGGCGAGGTCAGGGTGAACGACAAGGGGACCCGCATGGCCAAGGCCGTGTGTCCCGTGTGCGGCACCAACCTCAACCGCATCCTCGGCAAGGCGTAACCGAAGCGCCTCAACAGACAGTACGGCGGCGTGGGCCCTCGGGCCTGCGCCGTCGTCTGCGTTTTTCCACAGGCTGGCGTTGTCGCGGTTTGGTCCCCAACCGCAAGGATTTGCACAGATTTGATGCGGTTCGTGACCAATCGAGGCCGGTGCGTGGAGCCGGCCTGACCCGCCCCCGGAACGCCTGTGGATGACGGATCGGCGCCGGTCCGGAACCGGGTAGGAACCCGTCCATGGACGACTGGCTTCCCGACCGACCCACGCTGCGGCCCGGGCTGCGGGTGACCCGGCGCGACGACCACCACCTGCAGGTCGGGTTCGACCCGACGCCAGCGAGTGGTGCTCCCGGAGCGCCCAGCGGTCCGCAACCTCCTCGCCGACCTCGCCGTCGGCCGTCGCCCGGACCTCGGCGAGCCCGACGTACGCCGATGGGCGCGCGCGCTCGCCGACAGCGACCTGCTCGTCGACGCCGCCGACGTCGCCCGCCAGCTCGCGGGTCCCCTCCCCCGGCCCGCGGTGCAGGCGGCCTTCGCCCAGCACGGCGCCGAGGCCGCCGCTCGCCTGGAGGCTCGCAGGGCTGCCCGCGTTGCCGTCGACGCCGACGAACCGTGGCGGTCCGCCGTCCTCCGCCTGCTCACCGCGACCGGCCTGCCCGCCGCCCCACCACGCGCCATACCCACCGCGCGGCTCCTCGTCGCTGCCGGCGGCGAGCCGGTCCGCGACGACGTGGACCGCCACGTCCGGGCCGACGTACCCCACCTGCTCGTACGCAACGTCGGCGCGCGCGTCACGGTCGGGCCGTTCGTCGTCGCCGGCACGACCGCGTGCCTGCGCTGCCTGGACGCCCACGCCAGCGACGCCGATCCCGGACACGCGGTCCTCGTCGAGCAGCACGCGCCCGTGGGCGACGAGCCCTGCGACCCGCTGCTGATGCAGCTCGCGCTGGCGTGGGCGGTGCGCGACCTGGTCACCTACGTCGAGGGCGGCCTTCCGTCGACGTGGTCGGCGACGGTCGAGTGCGGGCCCGACCTCACGCTCGTGCGCCGGGAGTGGCCGCGACACCTGCGGTGCGGCTGCAGCTGGGGCGACGCGCTCGTGGGGTGAGGGGCAAACCCCCAGTCACCAGTACTCGGAGTCGAGCTTGCCCTCCATCGCGCGCAGGTTGGTGCGCGAGCACTCGTCGCAGTAGTAGCGCCGCCGACCGTTCTCGACGGCCGAGGTCCAGGTCAGCGTCTTCGCCTCGTCCGGCTCCTGCCGGCCGCAGAACGAGCAGGTGGTCACGCCCAGCAGGCTACGCCCACAGACCCTGGCCCACGGACGACGAGAGCCGGGTACGACGAGTTCTGTTCGTCGTACCCGGCTCTCCTCTGCGTCCCAAGCGATCAGGGACCGGATCGGCCGAGATGCGGCCGTTCGCGGATCAGAGCGCGCGGGCGAGGGCGAGACGCGCCTGCTGCGCAGCCTTCTCGGCCTTGCGGCTCAGACGGCGGGCCTTGGCCAGCTCGTGGCCACGCCGCATCTGGTGCGCCTCTCCCAGGCGCGCGGACATTTGTGCCCGCGCCAAGTTTTCGTGCATGAGTTCCATGGCATTGCTCCGGTTCGTGAAAGTGGTGTTCATGGGTGGTGTCGGTTGCTTTCTGGTGGTGCGCTCAGAGCGCGTGGGCGAGGGACATTCGTGCCTGACGCGCGGCCTGCTCGGCCTTGCGGCTCACACGCTGAGCGCGGGACACCTGGTGCCCCAGACGCCTCTGCTTCGCCTCTCCCAGGCGCGTGGTCATCTGAACGCGAGCCACGTGCTCGTGCATCGGGTTCATCTCGGTTCTCCGGTTCCGGTCGGTTGTTGCGGTGGTGTTGAGGTGGTGGGGCTGCCTCACGCGGCGGCCTCGTTCTTGCGGGGACGGCCCCGGGGCCGCTTGCGTGGGATCACCACGCCCTGCAGGAAGAGCTGCCCGCCCCAGACGCCCCAGGGTTCACGCCGTTCGAGAGCACCGTCGAGGCACAGCTCGCGCACCGGGCACTCCACGCACAGCGTCTTGGCGTGCTCCACGTCTGCGGGGGATTCGGCGAACCACAGCTCCGGGCTGTTCACCCGGCACGGCAGCTGCGACTCGTCGACTCGGCCTGCTTCGTCGTGGAGCTGCCCCAGGCTGGCCTCGGCAGTCCCATCAGTTCGGTCGAGAACGCTGATGGTCATTCGTCTCACCTCCTCTTCTGACCTGATCGCTTGGTGTAGCTGAAATACAGAAAGGCCGCGGATCCCGGGTTTCGGGTCCGCGGCCTGGAGGCTGCCGATAGCTGTTGGTGTCAACAGGTCGGTGGTCTCCAGGCAGAGGTACCCGGGAACGTGCCCATCGCGAGGCTCTGAACGCCGGCCACGTGGCGGTCGCGGATATCGGCCGCGACGGCAACGAAGCCCGCCTCGAGGGCGGTCGTCGTGCCACGGGTGATGCCGGAGGTGGAGCCGTAAACGGGCATGCCGAAGCACGACGGGGCCTGAGCCTTCATCGAGAGCTTGATGCTGTTCATGCGGTCCACCTCCTTCAGTTCTTAGGCGCTGACGGTGCCAAGGTCGTGTGCGCGCGGATCGGGTCTGAGAAACGTACCGTGCCCCCTCGGTAATGGGCAAACGATTTAATGACCATTTCTCGTCGATTTTCTGCCGGTCTAGCCCGGGCCCCGCCTCGGGGGCTACTCGACGATGGTCAGGACCGCGTCGCCGTAGCGTTCGAGCTTCGCGCGGCCGATGCCGTTGACCTTCAGCAGGGCCTCGGGCGTGCGTGGTTTGTGCTCGGCGATGAGCTGCAGGGTGGCGTCGGTGAACACCACGAAGGCCGGCACGCTCTCGTCCTCGGCGGTGGTACGCCGCCACTCACGCAGGCGCTCGAAGAGCTCCTCGTCGTACGACGCGGGGCAACCGGCGCAGCGACCGCGCTTCTTCTCGGCGCCGGTCGCCAGCGGCTTGCCGCACTCGCGGCAGCTGGCCACGCCCCGGCGCGCCGGAGCCGCGGGCGCCCGCTTCTCCTCGGGCAGCAGGCCGTCGAGGAACCGCGAGGGCTTGCGGGTGGCGCGCCCGCCCGGGTTGCGGGCGAAGCTCCAGGACAGGGCGAGGTCGAGCCGGGCGCGGGTCATGCCGACGTAGAGCAGGCGCCGCTCCTCCTCGACCTCGGCCGGGGTCTCGGCGTACGAGAACGGGAGCGTGCCCTCCTGGAGCCCGGCGAGGAAGACCGAGTCCCACTCCAGGCCCTTGGCGGCGTGGAGGGTGGCGAGGGTGACCCCGTCGGCCACCGGGGCGTGCTGCTCGGACGCACGGCGGTCGAGGTCGTCGACGAATCCGCCGAGGTCGGCGCCGTCGGCACGCGCGAACTCGGTGGCCTGGTCGACGAGCGCCTGCAGCGACTCCCAGCGGTCGCGGGTCTGGCCGCGCGCGGCCGGGGCCTCGGGGCTCCAGCCCATGCCGGCGAGGGTGTCGCGCACGGTCGCGACGAGGTCGTCGCCGCCCTGGCCGGACCGGGCGGTGCCGCGGAGCAGGGTGACGCCCTGACGGACCTCGGGCCGGTCGAAGAAGCGCGCGGCCCCGCGGACGACGTAGGGGATGGCGCGCCCGGCCAGGGCGTCCTCGAAGGCCTCCGACTGGGCGTTGATCCGGAACAGCACCGCGATCTCGCCCGCCGGGCGACCCGCGTCGCGCAGGCCGGCGATCCGGGTGGCGATGGCCTCGGCCTCGGCCACCTCGTCGGAGCTGGCGTCGTAGGTGACGGCGGGACCCTGCGGCCGCTGGGCGCGGAGCTCGACACCGCGGCTCGACGAGCCGCCAGCAGGGTGTTGGCGGCGGCCACCACCTCGGGCGTCGAGCGGTAGTTGCGGACCAGCTCGATGGAGGTGGTGCCGGGGAACTTGGCCGGGAAGTCGCGGAGGTACGACGCGTTGGCCCCGGCGAAGGAGTAGATCGTCTGGGCCGGGTCGCCCACGACGCACAGCTCGTCGCGGCCGCCGAGCCAGAGGTCGAGCAGCGCCGACTGGATCGGCGAGACGTCCTGGAACTCGTCGACGACGAAGCGTTTGTACTGGCGGCGCACCTGGGCGGCCACCCGCTCGTCGTCGGCGAGCATCCCGGCGGTGAAGAGGAGGACGTCCTCCATGTCCATCCGGCCCTGGCCGCGCTTGACGTCCTCGTAGGTGCTGAAGACCCGGGCGACGGTGTCGTGGTCGTGGCCGGCCACCGACCGGCCGCGGCGGGCCGCCAGCCGCGCGTAGTCGTCGGGGTGGACGTTGCTGACCTTGGCCCACTCGATCTCGGAGGCGAGGTCGCGGAGCAGGGCCTGGTCGGTCTGGATGCGGCTACGGCGCGCGGCCGTGGCCAGGAGCCCGATCTTGGACTCGGTCAGCGCGGGCAGGTCGGTGCCGTGGACGTGCGGCCAGAAGTAGCGCAGCTGACGCAGCGCCGCGGAGTGGAAGGTGCGGGCCTGCACGCCGGGGGCACCCAGCTTGCGCAGGCGGGTGCGCATCTCGCCCGCCGCCCGGGTGGTGAACGTGACCGCCAGCACCTGGGTGGGCTCGTAGACGCCGGTGGCGACGCCGTACGCGATCCGGTGGGTGATCGCCCGGGTCTTGCCGGTGCCGGCGCCGGCCAGCACCCGGACGGGTCCGTTCAGCGCCTCGGCGACCCGGCGCTGCTCGGGGTCGAGCGCGTCGAGCAGGGCGTCGGGAGGTGGGGTTTGCGTCACAGTCAAGCCGGGAACAACCTCGAGGTAGGTGTCGTTTCAACTTCATAGATCCACGTGCCACCACGACCCTAGACGCCCGAGGGGACAGACCTGCATGAGCAGCACGTTCACGATGTACACCACGCCCTGGTGTGGCTACTGCCACCGGCTGCAGGGCCAGCTCGATCGTGAAGGGATCGACTACGAGGTCGTCGACATCGAGCGCGTCCCCGACGCCGCCGACATCGTCGAGTCGGCGAACAACGGCAACCAGACCGTCCCGACCCTCGTGTACTCCGACGGCAGCGCCCAGACCAACCCGTCGCTGATCCAGGTCAAGCAGAAGCTCGAGCAGCTCGCTTCCTGACGTCTTTGACCGTCGACCCGTCGCGACAATCTACGCGACGGGTCAGCGTCAGCTTGTGTCGGGTCACCAGTGGCCGGGGAGCGGGCCGCCGTACCAGTGCTCGACCAGTGACCGCGAGATGGAGACGCCGCCGGGCAGCACGAGGGCGCCGGCCTCCGCCTCCTCCTTCATCTGCGCGCGGGTGAACCAGCGCGCGTCCTCGATCTCCTCGCCGTCGACCTCCACCTCGGTGGTCTCGGCGCGGGCGATGAACCCCAGCATCAGGCTGGCGGGCAGCGGCCAGGGCTGGTTGCCGAAGTACTCCACCTCGCCGACCCGGATGTCGGTCTCCTCCGCGACCTCACGGCGTACGGCGTCCTCGAGGGTCTCCCCCGGCTCGCAGAAGCCGGCCAGCGTCGAGTAGCGACCCTCCGGCCACGCCGACTGGCGGCCGAGCAGGCACTGCTCCTCCTCGGACCCCGGCTCGCCGGCGGCGACGACCATGATCACGGCCGGGTCGGTGCGCGGGAACTGCGGCTTGCCGCACGAGGTGCACACCTTCTCGTGGCCGGCCTTCAGCACCTCGAGCTCACCGCCGCAGCGCGGGCAGAACCGGGTCGCGTAGTGCCACTCCGCCAGCCCGACCGCGTGGAACAGCAGCGGCGCCTCGGAGCCGCCGCCCTCCTGGAGGTGCGAGAAGGCGGCCCGCAGGCCGAACCACTCCGACTTCTCCTCCGAGGCCAGGGCCGGGTCCACGATCACCGCGAACCACGTGACGTCGTCCTGCTCCCCCAGCAGCACCCGCATCCCGTCGGGTGCCTCGGTCGTCGGGATCCACTCCACCTTGCCGTCGACCGGCCGGATCCGGGTCCCGGAGATGACCAGCGCCCGGCTGGACGGGTCGGCCCAACGCTGGTCGAGCCAGGCATCGTCGCCACGCCGCACCCCGGTGCGGTCGTGCGGGTTGGCGGACAGCCGGAGGTGCGGGTAGGTCACGGTGGCGAGGCTAGCCCGCGCGACGCGCTCACGGCTCCTAGGCTCACGCTTCCGCGGACGTGAGCACCCACATCGGCGCCCAGCCCGGCGACATCGCCCCGCTCGTCCTCATGCCCGGCGACCCGCTGCGCGCGCGCTGGATCGCGCAGACCTTCCTCGACGACGCCACGCGCTACAACGAGGTGCGCGGCATGGACGGCTGGACCGGCACCTGGCGCGGCCAGCGCGGTCTCGGTGCAGGGCTCGGGGATGGGGCAGCCGACGCTGGCGATCTACGCCACCGAGCTGTTCGGCGAGTACGACGTGCAGTCGATCATCCGGGTCGGCTCGTGCGGTGCGCTGGTCGAGAGCGTCGGGATGCGCGACCTCGTCATCGCCTCCGGGGCGTGCACCGACTCCTCGATGAACCGGGTCCGCTTCGAGGGGCTCGACTACGCGCCGGTCGCCGACTTCGGCCTGCTGCGGGCGGCGTACGACTCCGCCACGCGGGGCGGCGAGGCCGGCGTGCACGTCGGGCTGATCTACAGCAGCGACTCGTTCTACAACCCGCGCCCGGAGCTGCTGTCGCGGATGGTGGAGTACGGCGTGCTCGCGGTCGAGATGGAGGCCAGCGCGCTGTACACGCTGGCCGCGAAGTACGGCCGTCGGGCGCTCGCGATCTGCACCGTCTCCGACCACGTCGTCACCGGCGAGGAGACGAGCTCGCAGGAGCGCGAGCAGACGTTCGGCCGGATGGTCGAGATCGCGCTGGACGCCGGGCTCTCGCCAGACCTGAGGGAGTACGTCGGGACCGCGCGTTGTTGGACAGGCGTGGAGATCCTCGACTCGATCGTCATCGGCGCCGGACAGGCCGGCCTGTCGACGTCGTACCACCTGCGCCGACGCGGCATCGACCACGTCGTCCTCGACGCCGACGCGTCGCCGGGCGGCGCGTGGCAGCACCGCTGGGACTCCCTCACCATGCGCGACGTGCACGGCGTCGCCGCGCTGCCGGACGCCGACGCCCCCGAGGGCTCGCCCGATCGCGCCAACGAGGCCGTGCCGGCGTACTTCGCGGCGTACGAGCGCGAGCACGGCCTGCCCGTCGTGCGGCCGGTCGAGGTGAGCTCGGTGCACGACGAGGACGGCGTCCTGGTCGTCACCGCAGCGGACGGCCGCACGTGGCGCAGCCGCACCCTCGTCAACGCGACCGGCACCTGGTCGCGCCCGTTCGTGCCGCGCTACCCGGGCATGGAGAGCTTCCGCGGCGAGCAGCTGCACACCGTCGAGTACCCCGGCGCCGAGCACTTCCGCGGTCGTCGAGTCGTGGTGGTCGGCGGCGGCGCGTCGGCCGTGCAGTTCCTGGGCGAGCTGGCACCCGTGACCGACACGATCTGGGTCACCCGCCGCGAGCCCGTCTGGCGCACCGACGACTTCACCCCCGACCGCGGCCGCGAGGCGGTGGCGCTGGTCGAGGAGCGCGTACGACGCGGCCTGCCGCCGGCCAGCGTGGTCAGCGTGACCGGGCTGGCGCTGCGCGAGCAGGAGCGCGAGGCCGAGCGGCTCGGTGCGTACCGACGCCGGCCGATGTTCGCCCGCGTCGAGCCCGACGGCGTCCGCTGGGCCGACGGCACGTTCGAGCAGGCCGACGCGATCCTGTGGGCCACCGGGTTCCGTCCGGCGGTCGCGCACCTCGCGCCGCTGGGCCTGCGCAGCCCGCGCGGCGGCATCCAGCTCGACGGCACCACGGCCGTCGCTCGACCCGCGCGTGCAGCTGGTCGGCTACGGCCCGTCGGCGAGCACCATCGGCGCCAACCGGGCCGGCCGGGTGGCCGCCCGCGGCGTCTCCCAGTGGCTGGCGGGTCAGCCGGAGACGATCGCCTCGAGCGCCTGACGGTCGGGCAGCTCGGGCGGCTCGACCACCTGACCGCTGCGGACGTAGTAGAACGCGGCGCGGACCCGCGCCGGCGGCACGTCCATGCAGCTCGGCCCAGGCCTGGCGGTAGATCGCGAGCTGCAGCGGGTCGGCGGTGGCGGAGCGGTTGGTCTTCCAGTCGACGACGAGATAGCCGGCCTCGCCGCCGACCTCCTCGGCGTACACCGCGTCGATCCGGCCGCGCACCACCTGCCCGCCGAGGACGAGCGCGAACGACGGCTCGATGGCGTACGGCGCCCGGTCGGCGAAGGGGCCGTCCTCGAACAGCTTCACGAGCTCCTGGAGATCGGCGTCGTCGTCGATGTCGGCGTCGCCACGGCCGGGGAGGTCGTCGGGGTCGAGCAGCAGCTGCTGGCCGAACCGCGCCTCCACCCAGGCATGGAAGCGGGTGCCGAAGCGCGCGGCGGCCGACGGCGCCCGCGGCATCGGCCGGGCGAGGTCGCGGGCGAAGGACTCCGGGTCGTCGCGCAGCCGGGCGAGCGAGGTGGCGGACAGGCTCGGCGGCAGGGGTACGGCGATGTCGGGTGACCGCTCGCGGCGGGCCTCCTCGAGCAGCCGCGCGATCTCGTCGTCCCACTGCTGCACCCGCTCGAGGAGCAGCATGTCCTCGAGGTCGTCGGGCGCGGAGACGTCGACCGCGGCCAGCCGGGCCGCGGCGTCGTGGCGCCGCTCGACCTCGGCGGTGTGGTGGGAGATCGGCCAGGTCAGGTCGGGCGAGCGCTGGGCGTAGGGGCTGACGTCGGCCTTCGCCACGGAGTCGAGCCACGCGTCGGGCTCGCCGCCCCACTCGGCCATCGCCTCGCGGGTGCGGAGGAGGTACTCGGACGGGCCGAGGCCGCCCTTGAGGTGGGAGGCCCACCGCCACGCCGAGGCGTAGAGCCGCTGCTTGGCGCGGGTCCACGCGACGTACGCGAGCCGGAGCTCCTCGCGGGCCTCGTGGGCCTTGGCGGCGTCCTTGAGCGCGTTGATGTCGGCGGCCGTGTGACCGCCGAGCTGGGGCAGGTCGCGGGCGTCACCGCGCAGCGCGGTCGGCATCACCGACGGCAGGGTGAGCCAGCTGGACCGGCCCCGGTTGGTGGGGAACTTGTTCTGCGTGACCCCGACCAGGAACACGACGTCCCACTCGAGGCCCTTGGCGCGGTGGACGGTGAGCAGCTTGACGGAGTCGGCCTCCGACGGGGTCGCGACGTCGAGGCCCTGCCCGAACTCGTCCTCGGCCTCCAGCCACGCCAGCAGCGCGGCCAGCGTGACCGCCCCGTCGACGGCCTGGAACTCGGCCACGGCCTGCACGAACAGGTCGAGGTTCTCGCGTCGCGCGGCGGCCGCGGGGCTGACCGACGACGCCAGCTCGACGTCGATCCCGGTGGTGTCGAGGATCCGGCGCACCAGGTCGAGGATCGGCTCACCGACGGCGCCACGCAGCCGGCGCAGCTCGCCGGCGAGCATCCCGAACCTGTCGCGCGCCTCGGCGGAGTAGTCGAGGTCGCCCGGGTCCTCGAGCGCGTCGCACAGGGACGGGATCTCGGTCGGGTCGGCCCCCTCGACCGCGGCCAGCAGCTGGGCCCCGACATCGGCGTACTCCTGGCCGCCGGCCTGGGCGCCGGCGAGCTCGCGGGCGCGACGGCCGAGCAGGGCGAGGTCGCGCGGGCCGACCGCCCAGCGCGGACCGGCCAGGAGCGTCAGCAGCTCGGCGTTGGCCGTGACGTCCTGGATCAGGGTCAGGGTGGCCACCACCTCGGAGACCTCGGGCAGCCGGAGCAGCCCCTTGAGACCCACGATCTCGACCGGGATCTCGCGGTCGCTGAGCGCGTCGAACACCGCGGCCGCGTGGGAGTTGTCGCGGGTCAGCACGCCGATCCGCCGCCAGCAGGCGGGGTCCGACTCGTCGTCGTCGGCAGCGGCCGCAAGGAGCGCGGCGTGCTCCGCGAGCACCGAGTCGGCCAGCCAGGCGAGCTCGTCGTCGTAGGTGTCGTGGACGATCGCGTGCACCTCACCCGGCTGCGCGCCCGGCTTCGCCTCGAGCGGGAGTACGTCGGGCCGGTCGGCGTACAGGTCGGCCGCGAGGTGGTTGGCGACCCGGAGGATCCGCTCGTCGGAGCGGCGGTTGACCGTGAGCGGGTACGACGTCGCGTCGCCCGCGCGCGGCGGGAAGTCACGGCCGAACTCGAGGATGTTGGAGACCGAGGCCCCGCGCCAGCCGTAGATCGCCTGGTTGGGGTCGCCCACCGCCGTGACGGGGTGGCCGAGGCCGGCCTCGGGAGTCGGCCCGGAGAACAGCCGCTTCAGCATCAGCGCCTGGGCGACGGAGGTGTCCTGGTACTCGTCGAGGAGCACGATGCGGTACTTCTCCCGCTCGATCTCGCCCACCTCGGGACACTCGTCGGCGAGCCGCGCGGTGAGCGCGATCTGGTCGGAGAAGTCCATCAGCCCGAGGTGGGACTTGAGCCCGCGGTAGGCCTCGACCAGCCCCAGCAGCTCGGCCCGCCGGTCGATGGCCGAGATCGCCTTCTCGTTCTTCTCGCGGTAGGTCTTGCGCGACTCGCCGTCCATCCCGTCGACGAACAGCGGGCGCTGGCGGGCGTCGTACGCGCGCACGTCGGCGGGGTCGACGAGGTGCTCGCTCATCTCGCCGTCGAGGGCGAGGAGGTACTGGACGACGTGGCGGGGCGAGTCGGTGAGCTGCTCGACCGGGGTGGTGTAGCGCTGCACCGCGCGGGTGGCGAGCTGGTAGCGGCTGGCGTCGGCGATCAACCGGGTGTCGGGCTCGTGGCCGATCCGCAGGCCGTGCTCGGACAGCAGCGCCGAGGCGTAGGAGTGGTACGTCGCCACCGTCGGCTCCTCGACCTCGTCGTCGGCCTCACCATCGGGGCCGGCGACCGGGCGGGCGGCACGGTCGGGCAGCAGCCCGGCCTGCCGGAGGCTGTCGCGGATCCGCTGCTGGAGCTCGGCGGTGGCCTTCGTCGTGAACGTCAGGCCGAGGATCTCGCCGGGAGCGACCTGCCCGGTGGCGACCAGCCAGACCACGCGTGCGGCCATCACGGTGGTCTTGCCGGAGCCGGCGCCGGCGATCACGACGGCGGGCTCGAGGGGTGCGGTCACCGCCGCCCACTGCTGCTCGCTGAAGACCCAGTCGACGCCCATCAGGTCGCGGAGCTGCTCGGGGGTGTCGAGGGTCACCGGCGTCACGAGAGCACCGTCCCGGAGGCCTTGTCGGGGCAGATCGCCCAGAACGTGCAGCGCTCGCAGTGGGTGCCGGGACGGGCCACGAACTCCTCGCGGCGGATCGTGGCCGCGGCCAGCATGAGCTGCTCCTCGACCAGGCGGGTCCCCTCGCCCGGGGCGTCCTGGGCCTGCACCATCGGCAGCTCGTCGCCCATCCGGAGCTGCACCAGCTCGGCGCCACCCGAGGTCACGGGCGAGCCCGCGTGCTCGTCGGCGGCGCCGCGGTCGACGGCGAGCTGGTAGAGCCCGAGCTGGCTGTGGTCCTTCACCGCGGGACCGGTGGGTCGGTACTTGCCCGTCTTGAGGTCGACCACCACGACGCGACCGTCCTCGTCGAGCTCGAGCCGGTCGGCGTACCCGTGCAGCCGGACGACCTGGCCGTCGGGCAGCGTCACCTCCGCGCGCAGTCGCGGCTCGACCGCGACGACGGTGCGCGCACCCGGTCGGCGGTGCCAGGCGACGAACCGCGCCAGCGCGGCCGCGACGGCCTCGCGCTCGCGGGCGCGGGACCAGGGGGTGCGGAACTCCATGCGTCCCCAGACCTCGTCGACGAGCTCCATCACGTCGGCGTCGTCGTCGAGCTCGCCCTTGGCGATCCGCTCGGCGATCGCGTGCACGACCTTGCCGAAGCCCTGCCCGGTCGAGCTGACGACCTCTCCCCCGGCCTCGCGCTGGAGGAACCACTGGGCGGGGCAGGTGAGGAGCCCCTCGAGCGTGCTCGCCGAGATGGTGAGCGGGTCGTCGTCGGGGCGGACCGGCCGCTCCGACCGCGACGGAGCGCGCATCCCCCACCAGGTGGCGGGGTCGGCCGCGGGCGCCGCGGGGCGGCCGTGGACGTCGGCCTCCGCGAGCATCCGGAGCCGGCGTGCGGCGGCGTCGCGGACCGCGTCGGGCTGGTCGGGGTCGGCGAGGGTACGGCGCATCTCGGAGACCAGGCCGGCCATCGACAGCGGCCGGCGTGGCCGACCGACGCGGTGCACCGGATCGTGGCCGAGCTCGTGGACGAAGCGGGACGGCTGCTCGCCATCGTCGTCGGGCGACTGCACGGCGGTCACGACCAGGCGCTGGCGGGCACGCGTGGCGGCGACGTAGAACAGCCGCCGCTCCTCGGCGAGCATGGCGGTGCGGGTCACGGGCGGGAGCAGGCCGTCGGCGCCGATCCGGTCGGCCTGCAGCAGCGAGTCGCGGCGGCGGAGGTCGGGCCAGGCGCCCTCCTGCACGTGGGCGACCACCACGAGGCGCCACTCGAGCCCCTTGGAGCGGTGGGCGGTCAGCAGGCGTACGGCGTCGCCGCGGACGCCCCGGTCGGCGAGGGTGTCGGCCGGGATCTCCTGCGCACGCAGGGTCGCGAGGAACTCGCGGACGCTGGTGTGGCCGCGCTGCTCCTCGGCGCGGGCGGCGACCTCGAACAGGGCGCACAGCGCGTCGAGGTCGCGGTGGGCCAGCCGGGCGGCCTGACCGCCGGCCTGGGTGGCCGCGCGCAGCCGCCTGCCCCAGTCGGAGCCGTCCCAGAGGGTCCAGAGGACCTCCTCGGCCGTGCCGCCGTCGGCGAGGTGGTCGCGGGTGCGGGCCACGAGCTCGGCCAGGCGGAGCGCCCGGCGGGCGGGCTCGCCGTCGAGCCCGGCGACCGCGGACGGGTCGAGCACGGCACGGCGTACGAGCTCGCGGGCGGGCGCCTCGGGCGCGCGGCTGCGGAGCGCGCGGGTCAGGGCGCGGACGTCGGTGGCGTCGAGACCGCCCAGGGGTGAGGTGAGCAGCGCCTCGGCCCGGTCGGCGCCGACGTAGTCGTCGTGGGTCGGATCGTCGACGCCGGCGTCGAGCACGACCCCGAGCGCCCCGAGCAGGGGGAGCACCGCGGGCTCGCGGACGAGCGGGGTCTCGTCGCTGGCCACCTCGACGGGTACGCCGGCAGCCGCCAGCGAGCGGCGCAGCCCCGGGATCGAGTTGCGGCCGGAGCGGACCAGCACGGCCATGTCGGACCAGCCGATGCCGTCCTCGAGGTGGGCGCGGCGGAGCAGGTCGGCGACGTGCTCGGTCTCCGCGCGGGCGGTGTCGAAGGTCTGCACCTCGACCGAGCCGGGACCGAGCTCGTGCTCGGCGGACTGCGGGTTGCGGAACGCGGCGTAGGTCTCGCGCGGGATCGAGCCGGAGACCGCGATGGAGGAGGCGATCGAGCGGGAGGCCCGCAGCAGCCGCGACCCGAAGCGGCGGGTGGTGCCGAGCGCGATCACCGGGGCCGGCGCGCCGTCGCGGGTCGGGAACGCCCCGGGGAAGTCGAGGATGCCGCGCACGTCGGCGCCCCGGAACCCGTAGATCGACTGGTCGGGATCGCCCACCACGGTCAGGTCGCGGCCGTCGCCGGCGATCGCGCGCAGCAGCGCGACCTGGCTGGGGTCGGTGTCCTGGTACTCGTCGACGAAGACGTGGGCGAACACGGCGCGCAGCTCGTCGCGGTGCCGCTCGGCCTCGAGCACGCCCCGGGCGATCAGGTCGGGGTAGTCGATGGCGGCCTGGCCACCGAGGACGTCGAGGTACTGCTCGAGGAACAGCCCGGCCGCCTCGAACTCGGGGATCCCCTCGTCGCGGCCGAGCACCCGGAGCTGGTCGGGGTCGAGGCCGCGTTCGCGGGCGCGGGCGAGGACGGCGTGGACCTCCCGCGCGAAGCCGCGGGTGCCGACCGCGGCGCGCAGCGAGTCGGGCCAGCGGACCGACTCGGGGTTGTCGGTGAGCAGCTCCTGGAGGACGACGTCCTGCTCGGGGGCGGACAGCAGCCGCAACGGGGCGGCGTACAGCTCGGCGGGCGCGTAGCGACGGACCAGGCCGTAGGCGAAGGAGTGGAACGTCGAGCTGAGCGTCGTCGCCATGGTGCGGCCGACGCGGGCGGTGACCCGGTCGCGCAGCTGCTCGGCGGCCTTGCGGGAGAAGGTCAGCGCCAGCACCTGGTCGGGGCGGGCGCCGCGGCGCTCGATGCGGTCGGCGATCGCCTCGACCAGGGTGGTCGTCTTGCCCGTGCCCGGGCCGGCGAGGACGAGCAGCGGGCCGCCGGGGTGGTCGACGACGCGCTGCTGGTCGGCGTCGAGCGTGGGGGCGGTGGGCGCGGCGGCGTGCGGCACGAGGCGGTACGTCGTCGCGGTCATGTCGCCATTCGATCATCCGGGGCCGACAGCCGTCGGGGGACCTCGCCGCGCGTCGCGCCCGTGTCTATCGTGGATCGTGGACGCACCCAGGAGGAACCCGATGAGCGCTCCGACCGACTCCGTCATCATCTTGTCCCGCGCCCTTGACCAGGCCGGCGACGTCCTCGCCGCCGTGCACGAGGACCAGCTCGCACAACCGACGCCGTGCCGCGACTGGGACGTCGCGCGCCTGATCGCCCACATCGTGGCCTCGCCGCGCCATCTCCTGGAGATGTCGCAGGGCGGCCAGCCGGACTGGTCGGCCGAACCGGCCCCGGTTGCCGGCGAGTGGGCCGCGGACTTCCGGGCGGGGGCCGACGACCTGATCCACTTCTGGCACGCCCGGGGCTCGGACGCCGACGCGGGGCAGATCGACTGGCAGACCGCCGAGATGGCCGTCCACACCTGGGACCTGGCGCGGGCGACCGGCCAGGCCGCCCGCCTCGACCCCGAGGTCGCCGAGCGGGGGCTGGCGTTCATGTCCGGCGCGCTGACCCCGGAGAACCGCGGCGAGGTGTTCGGCCCGGAGGTGTCCGCGCCCGCCGACGCCCCGGCGTACGACCGCCTCGCGGCCTTCGCCGGGCGCTCTCTCGACTAGGCAGTTTGCGATAGTCCACGACGTTTCGGTCGACGATCGGGCCTGAACGCGACCAAAACGTCGTGGACTACCGGGCTTGGGCCCAGCCTCAGCCGAGGTCGACGATGGCCGCGACCGGGCCACCGCCGTCCGGACCCTGGTGGGCGGCGGAGACGGAGACGAAGACGGCGGGGTCACCGGTGACGGCGGCGGTGACGCCACCGACGCAGGCCTTGATCTGGCGGTGCCAGTGGACGTCGGAGTCGTCGAGCATCGCGTTACGGCGACCGCGGACCTCGCCGTCCTGGGAGACCTCGCACTTGAGGAACACGTTGACCAGCCGGCCGTCGAGGTCGGAGGTGTGCGGACGATCGGGCAGGTCGAGGCCGGCGTCCTTGATCGCCGCCCAGATGCCGTCCTGGTCGAGGGCGTCCTCCATCACCGAGTGCCCGATCCGGTAGCGGCCGCCGACACCTGTCGCGTTGCCGACGACGACGACCTGCGCCTGGTCGAGCTCGACGCCGGAGGAGCAGGAGGCGACCGAGGAGTACAGCGACCGGTCGTGCATGACGTCGGCATCGGTCGGCATCTCGATCTCGCCGAGCGCGACCGCGATGCCGAGCGCCGTACACCCGTTGGAGAGGTCCATCGACTCGTGGGTGTGCTCGGTCCACACCGTCTTGCCGCGCGACTTGGCGTCGCGGATGGTGTGGATCGTCAGCAGCGGGGTCTTGGTCTGCACGTAGTGGACGTCGGCCACGTCGGTGATCCCGGCCCGCTCCATCGCGACCTTCACGGCGTCCGCGACCTTGCTGACCATCGCCACCCGCCCGATGTCCTCGGGCTGCAGCACCTCGCTCATCGCGAACCCGACGGTGAGCCGCGGCTCGTCGCTGGGCTCGGCATCGGTGGTCGCGAAGATCGTCGCGTGCGGGCTGATCACGCCGTCGGTACCGCCCGACCACACGATCGGGATCTCCTTGACCTGGTCGGCCGGAGCGCCCTTCTCGACGAGCACCTCGCGGAACGCCCGGTCGGCGATGATCCGGGTGTAGTCGTTGACGCCGCCGTTGCCCTCGGTCTTGCCGATGATCGCGATCACCCGGTCGGCCGCCATCACTCCGTCGTCGATGAGCTTCGCGAGCTCGGAGGCGTCGGCGACGGAGTGGATCGGGACCTTGCGGACTTCGATGGCGCTGGGCATGGGTGGTTCCTTTCGATCGGGTCAGTCGGGGACGACGACGGTGCCGGCGTTGCCGGCGACGGCGTCGATGATGTGGTCGAGGTCGGTGATCACGGAGCGGGTCCCGCCCTGCTCGACGAACCGGCAGGCGGCGTCCACCTTCGGCCCCATCGAGCCGCTGGCGAAGTGCCCGTCGAGGGCGTAGCCGCGCATCTCCGAGACGGTGACGGTGCCGATCGGCTCGGCGTGCGGGGTGCCGAACCGCAGCACTGCCTGGGGTACGTCGGTCGCGACGACGAGTACGTCGGCCGCGACGGTCCGCGCCAGGAGCGCGGCACCGAGGTCCTTGTCGATGACCGCCTCGACCCCACGCAGCGACCCGTCGTCCTCGCGCACGACGGGGATGCCACCGCCACCGTTCGCGACGACGACGTGCCCGGCCTCGACCAGGGCGTGCACCGCCGCGCCGTCGAGGATCTCCAGCGGCTCGGGCGAGGCGACGACCCGGCGCCACCCGCGCTCGCCGCGGTCCTCCCAGGTCTCACCGTGGTCGACGAGCAGCGCGGCGTCCTCGGCCGGCAGGTAGCGGCCGATCGGCTTGGTCGGGTGCGTGAAGCCGGAGTCGTTCGACGCGACGAGCGTGCGGGTCACGACGGTCGCCGTACGCCGGTCGATCGCGCGCTCGGCGAGCGCGGCGTCGAGGGCGTTCATCAGGACGAAGCCGAGCGTGGCCTGGGTCGATGCGCCACACCAGTCGAGGGGCACGGGCGGGACGACGGCGGCGGCGAGCTCGTTCTTGACCAGCAGGTTGCCGACCTGGGGGCCGTTGCCGTGGGTGAGCACGACGTCGACGTCCTGCTGCAGCAGCTCCGCGACGGCGGCCATCGCCACCTGCGCCGCGGCGATCTGGTCCTCGACGCGTGCCCGGCCGTCGGCGGCCGTCATGGCGTTGCCGCCGAGCGCGAGCAGGACCCTCATGCGACGAACCTAGTGACCGCCGACGGCGCCGACACCAGCAACTCCGGCCAAGGACGGCCCGTTTCGCTGGCAGGTGTTGCCAACGGGTTCAGCGGCCGCCGGCCACCCGCAGCGTCGTGCCGGTGACGTACGACGCCTGGTCGCTCATCAGGAACGCGATCGCGTCCGCCACCTCGCCCGGCTCGCCGGGCCGGCCGAGCGGCACCCGCTGCGGCACCCGCTCGAGACGGCCGGCGTCGCCGGCGTCCTCGTGGATGCGGGTGCGGACGATGCCGGGCGCGACGCCCACCACGCGGATGCCCTCGTCCGCCACCTCCTGGGCCAGGCCGATCGTCAGCGCGTCCACCCCGGCCTTCGCGGCGGCGTACTGGACGTACTCCCCCGGCGACCCCAGCGTCGCGGCGCCGGAGCTGACGTTGACGATGACGCCGCCGCTTCCGCCGTACGACGTGCCGAGGGCGTGCACCGCGGCGCGGGCGACGAGGAGCGCGGAGGTGAGGTTGAGGTCGACCGTCGCCCGGATGACGTCGACCGGGGTGTCGGCCAGCTTCCCGATGTGGAGGGTGGCGCCGGCGTTGTTGACGACGCCGGTGAGCCGCCCGTGCTCGGCGCTGCGGGCGAACAGCTCGTCGACACCGGCCGATTCCATGAGGTCCGCGCGGACGACGAGGCAGCGGGCCCCGGCGTCCTCCACCGCGAGTCGGCACTCCTCGGCCGCCGCGTCGTCACGCGCGTAGCCGAGGACCAGGTCGTGCCCGTCGGCGGCGAGCCGGAGGGCGGTGGCCGCGCCGATGCCGCGGGTGCCGCCGGTGACGAGAGTGAGTGGTCGCTCCACGGCGCCAGTCAAGCACCAGGCCCCGCGGCGGGGAGCGTCCACCAGTTGTCCATCCGGGCGACCGCCGCGGCGCCCCGGCCGTCGCGGGCGACCCGCGCGGCCCGGAAGAGGTACGCCGCGATCCCGGCCGCACCCTGCATCCAGCCGACGCCGGGCGGCAGGAGCGGCTCGGGGCTGCGGTGCTCGACGAAGCGCCAGAAGGCGTGCGGGCCGTCGCGGTGAGCCCGGTCCACGAGCGTGTCCGCCAGGAGCGTGGCGAACGCCAGGTCGTCGGGGTCGCCTCCGCGCTGCCACGCGTCGAGGAACACCTCGCCCACGCCCACCGTGCCGCAGCAGCGGCCGTCGTTGTCCCAGAAGCCGGGGTGCAGCCGCTCGGGCAGGCCGGAGCTGCGGACGCTGTGCAGGCATCGGCGCTCCCAGTACGCCGGCGCCTGACCCGCCACCTCGTCGACGCCGGCCAGCGCCAGGGCCGGGAAGAGGCGCGAGGTGCCGGAGGCGCCGTGGCACCAGCCGTACGCGAACTCCTCGGTGTCCGCCTCCGGTGGCCTGGGCACCTGCACCGGCACCCGGAAGCCTCCGCCGCTGGTGTCGCCGAGGGTGACCAGGTGCTCGGCACCACGGCGGGCGGCGTCGACCAGGTCGGGTCGCCCGAGCTCGGCTCCGGCGAGGGCCACCGTGGCGGCGATGCCGGCGAGGCCGTGCGACCAGTTGGGCATCTCGTACGCCGGCGTGGTGCGGAACCGGAGTGGCACGAACCGCCAGTTCAGCCCGGTCCCTTCCTCCTCCGCCTCGGCGAGGAGGACGTCGGACGCACGATCCGCGAGTTGGTCCGCTCCGGGTACGCCGTGCCGCACCGCCCAGACCGCGCCGAGCAGCGACGCTGGCGGTGCCGAGGGTGGCGTCGTTCCCGCGACCGTCGGGCTCCGCGAGGTCGGCCAACCGGTCGACGGCTGCCTCGGCGCCGTCCGCGTCCAGCGCGGTCAGCACGCCGATGTCACCGGCCAGGCCGTCGAAGTAGTTCGCTTCGGTCGACGTGGTGATGCCGGACCGCACCCGGGCGACGATCCCCTCGGCCAGCTCGCGCTCCTCCGTCGTCCACGGGCGGGACAGGCCGATCTCGGTCAGTGCGTGCGCGAGGCCGCCGACCCCGCTGTGCATGCCCGTCGGATATCCGTCGTCGACCGGGATCGCCGGGCCGTCGTCGTCCCAGGTGACCTGGTCGAGCACCCACCGCCACGCGGCCTCGGCCGTGTCGGCGTACTGCTCGGATGCGTACGACGTCACGCGCTCGATCATCGCAGCCCGTGCGAGGGTGGAAGGGTTCAGCGCCGTCCACTCGAGGAGGACCCGTGCTTCGCGACACTCCGCCGTTCCGCGCCGACCACGTCGGCAGCCTGCTGCGGCCACCGCACCTGCTGCAGGCACGCGAGGACCATGCCGCCGGCAAGCTCGGCGCCGTCGACCTGCGGAAGATCGAGGACCAGGCGGTCCAGGAGGTCGTCGAGCTCCAGCGCGAGGCCGGCATGCGCTCGGCGACGGACGGCGAGTTCCGTCGCGCGTCGTGGCACATGGACTTCATCTACCGGCTCGACGGCATCAGCCAGGCCAGCGACAACCTGACCGTCCACTTCAAGAACGCGGACGGCGAGATCGACTTCACCCCCGCCGCGCTCAAGGTCGACGGGCGGATCGGGCTGTCGGAGACGATCTTCGGCGACGACTTCGCGTTCCTGCGCGACACGGTCGCCGACGGCGTGACGCCGAAGCTGACGATGCCCTCGCCGAGCATGGTCCACTACCGCGGCGGCGCGGCCGCGATCGATCCCGACGTGTACGCCGACACCGAGGAGTTCTGGGCCGACCTGACCGCGGCGTACCGCCAGCAGGTCGCGCGGGTCCACGAGCTCGGGTGCACCTACCTCCAGCTCGACGACACCTCGCTGGCCTACCTCAACGACCCCGAGCAGCGGCGGGCGATGGCCGACCGCGGCGAGGACTCCGAGCACCTGCACGAGGCCTACATCCGTCACCTCAACGAGGCGCTCGCCGGCCGGCCCGACGGGCTGACGGTCACCACCCACATGTGCCGCGGCAACTTCCGCGACTCGTGGGCGGCCGAGGGCGGGTACGACTTCGTCGCCGAGGCGCTGTTCACCCAGCTCGGCGTGGACGGCTTCTTCCTCGAGTACGACGACGAGCGCTCGGGCGGCTTCGAGCCGCTTCGGCACGTGCCGAAGGACAAGCTGGTGGTGCTCGGACTGGTCACCACGAAGCACGGCGAGCTGGAGTCGAAGGACGCCTTGAAGGCGCGCCTCGACGAGGCGTCGGCGTACGTCGACCTCGACCAGGTCTGCATCTCGCCGCAGTGCGGCTTCTCCTCGACGTCGGAGGGCAACTCGCTCAGTGTCGACCAGGAGAAGGCGAAGCTCGCCCTGCTCGTCGAGCTGGCCGAGGAGGTCTGGGGCTGATCAGGACGGCGTCGGCGTCTGCTTGCGGGCCGGCGGCGTCGTCTCCTCCTCGTCGAACCTCGGGTCGGCCAGGAGGTACTGGCTGAGGAGGCCCGGCTTCTTCTTCCGCGGCCGGGTCGGCTCGGGCGACATCCGGCCCTCGGCGGTGTCCCAGAACGAGTCGACGGCGTGCAGGACCTTGCGCGCGACCAGGCCGGCGAGACCGGTGTGCGGCGAGTACGGGTGCGGCCGGGTGGGTGCCGACCCCTCGGCGCGGTGCAGCTTCTCGGTCAGGTCGTCGAGCTCCGCGGGCTCCATGGTGCCGGTCAGCAGGGCGGCGAGATCGACCTCGCACCTCCGGTGTGAGTCGAGCGCGTCACCGACGTCGGACCACACCTCGGTCCAGTGGTGGCCGGCCTCGAACACCGAGCCGTACGCGCGGGCCTTCACGTGCGCGAGCATCACCTCGAGATGGCGCGCCGAGTGCAGGTAGTCGTGGACGAGCTGGGTGCCGTCGGGCAGCCGCTTCCTGGCGGTCGGGAGCAGGGTCGCGTCTACCGCGTTGAGGTGCCTGCTCGCGATCGCCAGGAACGTGTCGATGGCCTCGTAGGCCTTGCGTGGTTGGCCGGGCGTGCTCACCATCGTGCTCGCGCTGTCGAGCCGCGCGGCGAGGTTGTCGTGAGTGTGCTGGACGGTACTGCTCAGGACGCCGACGCTGCCCATGGCCCTCACCTCCAGGAATGGAGCCACCTTCCATCGTGCGCCTCCGATCGAGGGGGCACAAGAGGACGGCGCGCCCGCCGGATTCAGCGCTTGCGGGCCGCCTCGTAGCGGGCGATGAACTCACCCGCCGGGATCTTGGCCACCACCTCGCCGAGCACGTCGAGCGGCACCTCGTCGAGCGTCCTGAACCGCACGCAGGACTTGCCCATGTCGAGCTTCATCCCGCGCTCGGCGTACTGCTGGCGGAACCACGTCTCCTCGGGGCCGTCGGTGTAGAGGCCCATCAGGTAGACGGCCAGGTGGTTCTTCTGCGAGGCCAGCGAGACGTACGACAGCGGCCGCTTGTTGTAGGTGTCGGGATAGTCCTCGAGCGGGACCACCCAGGTCACCATCCCCCACTCCATCTGCTCGACGTATCCGTCGGGGAGGTGGGCGTTGATCACGTCGCGCAGGGTGCTGATCGCCTCGCGTCGCTCGGGCGGCAGCGAGTCGAGGTACTCCTCGACGGTTGCGGCGTCGCTCTTCACCCGGCGATCCTCTCGCGTTCAGCGCTGGCTCGCGACCGCCTCGGCCAGTGTGGTCGGCGCGCGGCCGAGGAGGGCTCGCATCGGCGAGCGTGCCGGCCGGGCAGGCCGTGCCGGTCGTAGTAGGCGAACATGGCGAGCAGCCAGTCGCGCACGCGCGGCTCGAGGGACGCGCCGTCGGTGCGCGCCCAGGCGTCGGGCGTGAGCACGTCGAGGTCGGCGCCCGCCGCTGCGGCGACGTCGGCGGGTGTCGCGCGGATCGACGCCAGCTCGTACGTCGCCCCCTCGTGGCCGTCCTCGAGGAGCACGGTCGCGGCCGCCGCGCCCAGGTCGCCGAGGTGGGTGAGCCCGAACGGCGCGTCGCCTCGGTACGGCGATCCGGATCGGTGCGCCGTCGAGCGGGAAGTTCTGCAGGTAGGCACCCGGCTGGAGGATCGTCCAGGCGATGCCGCTGCGCCGGACGACGTCCTCGGCCCGGGCCTTGGCCAGGTGGTGCGGCATGTCCGGCGCGTACGGCGACGCGACCGAGTGGTAGACCAGCCGCCGGACGCCGGCCGAGCGGGCCGCCTCGACCGCTTCGAGAACGAATGTTCGTTCGTCTTCATGCATGTTCGGTGCCGAAACGAACGCTCGTTCTGTTTGGGCCAGCACGTCGGCCAGGTCCGGCCACTCGGCCCGGCCGACCGGGATCGCCTCCACGCCCCGCGCCGCGAGCGCGTCGCGGACCGCCCGGGCGGTCTTGCCCGATCCGCCCAGGACCGCGACCGGCCCGGTCATGGCCGGCGGGACTCGAACAGCCGGCGGTGCAGCGCGCGCATCTCGTCCTCGAGCTCGGGCGCGGGCCCGTCGACGGGCACCCCCGGCGCGACCTCCTGGATCGGCAGCGCCCGCACCGGGGCGGGCCCGGCACCCCACTCGGTCAGCCAGCCGACCAGCTGCGCCGACGACACGGCGTACACGATCCGGCCCAGCCCCATCCAGCCGTGCGCGGCCGAGCACATGGGGCAGTGCTCGCCCGAGGTGTACACCGTCGCGGTCGCGCGTTCCTCGGGCGTCAGGTGGTCCGCCGACCACTTCGCGATCTCGAACTCCGGGTGCCGGGTCTCGTCGCCGTCCTTGACCCGGTTGCGGTCCTCGAACCGCACCACCCCGTCGCGGTCGACGAGCACGGACCCGAACGGCTCGTCACCGTCGTCGAGTCCTTCGCGGGCCAGCTCCACGCAGCGCCGCAGGTGGCGCAGGTCGGTCTCGGTGATCGGCATGCCTCAGCCTCCTCGGGCCATCTCGAAGTCGTCGTAGTCGAAACCGGGCGAGACCAGGCACGAGACCAGCGCGTCGGCCTCGGCCGGCACGGTCCGCTGCCAGACACCACCCGGAACCAATGCCTGCGGATGCTGCCCGGCGGCCGGGTCGGCCCCGAGCAGCACGGTCGCCTCCGGCACCGGACTCGCGCCGGTGCCGCCGTACTCGAGGGTGACCGTCCCGAGGTGAGCCAGCCACAGCTCGTCGGACCGCACCCGGTGCCAGGCCGACGCCTCGCCGGCCGGCAGCAGGAAGTGGATCAGGGTCGCGGTCGGTCGCGTCCGCCCGTCGGGCAGCGTCACCGGTTGCTGTGCGGCCCAGGTCTGGCGGTACCACCCGCCCTCCGGGTGCGGCTCGAGGTCGAGCGCTTCGGCCAACGACGGACGCATGGTCACCCGACCAGGTCGACGTCCGCGTACGGGGCACCGTCCGCCAGCCGGGCGTATCCCGGCCCCCTGTCGAAGAAGGCGTCCGAGGGAGCCGGCCGGCCAGCCCGCTCCGCATCGGTCGCCGCCGCGTCGAAGCCGAGCGAGTCGTCGTCGGTCGAGCCGGTGAGCACGACGCCGTACGCCGACAGCGCGGCCTCGGGCGAGACCTTGCGCCACACCACGTCGCGGACCACGAGCGCGGGATCGCGCCGGAGCGGGTCGCCCCAGCCGCCACCACCGGTGGTGCGGATCCGGATCAGCTCGCCCGCCTTGACCGGCTCCGCGTCGGCGAGCGCGTCGACCTGGCGCTCGGCCGGCCCGCCGGGGTCGACCGTCACTTCGAACGGCGCCCCGGCGAGCCCTCCCCGTACCCCCCAGCACGCGAGGATCGAGCGGTCCGCGATGGACATGAAGTGCGCGTCCTTGAGCATCCGGACGTGCTTCTCGTAGCCGAGGCCGCCCCGGAACTCGCCCGCCCCTCCGGAGTCCATCGCCAGCGACAGCGCCTCGACCCGGAACGGGAACCGCGCCTCGGTGAACTCCGTCGGCAGGTTGCGGGAGTCCGGGCACGACGTGGATGGTGTCCTCGCCGTCGGCGTAGTAGCGGCCGCCGGAGCCACCGCCGAGCACCTCGCGCATGAGGTACGGACGGCCCTCGAGGTCCTCGCCGTACACGCCGGTGTAGCGGATCGTCTCCTGGTCGGCCGGCATCCGCCCGTCGACGGCCTTCGCGACCACGCCGGCCAGCACGCCGAGCAGCCGCAGGATCACGAACGTGCGCGCGTTCGTCGGGGCCGGGAACACCGGCGTCAGCAGCGTTCCGGGCGGCGGGAACCGCATCTCGATCAGCGGCACGATCCCCTCGTTGACGTCGAGCTCGGCCATCCGCTCCGGGGTGTCGGCGAGGTTGCGCAGGATCGGCGCGAGCCACTTCTTGAGGAAGACGCCGTCGCTGTAGTCGCCGCAGTGGTTGATCGGACCCTTCGCCTGCGGCGAGGTGCCGCCGAAGTCGAGGATCAGCCGCTCGCCGTCCGGGTCGTCGGCGGCGGTCCGGGTGAGGGTGATCCGCTGCGTGTGCAGCATCGGCTCGTCGACGCCGTCGTGCTCGGCGTAGTCCTCCCACACCCACGTGCCGACGGGGATCTTGGACAGGATCTCGCGGCGGTACGTCGTGGTGGTGCGGTCGATGATCGCGTCGAAGCAGGACTCGACGGTCTCGACGCCGTACCTGTCGAACAGCTCGCCCAGCCGGCGGGCGCCCATCAGGCAGGCCGAGCACTCGGCGTCGAGGTCGGCCGCCAGGCTCTCGGGCATCCGGGAGTTGCGGGTCATGATCGACAGCGCGGCGCGGTTCGGCACACCGGCGTCCCAGAGCCGGATCGGCGGGACCATCAGGCCTTCCTCGAACACGCTCGTCGCGTTCGAGGGCATGGAGCCGGGTACGGCGCCGCCGATGTCGTCGTGGTGGCCGAACGCCTGCACGAACGCGACCACCCTGCCGGCGCTGAAGACGGGGACCGTGACACAGAGGTCGGGCAGGTGACCGATGCCGCCCTCGGACCGGTAGACGTCGTTGTGGAAGAAGACGTCGCCCTCGCGCATCTCCTCGATCGGGAAGTCGCGCGCCACCGGGTGCACCAGGGCGGAGTACGAGCGGCCGGTCAGCTTGCGCAGCAGCCGGTCGTGGATGCCCGCCCGGAAGTCGTGCGCGTCGCGGATCATCGGGCTGCGGCTGGTGCGCGCGATCGCGGTCTCGACCTCCATCTCGACCGAGGCCAGCGACCCCTGGACGATCTCGACCAGCACCGGGTCGGCACTCGCGCCGGCGTCGTCGGTGAGGGAGCCGAACGGGAACTGCGTGGGCGCCCTGCGGGAGTCGTCGGCCATTACTCGCTCCTCGTGACGATGATGTTGAGGTACTCGTCGACCCGGGCGGTGAACCCGGGGTGGATCGGCACGGTCGACCCGAACTCCTCGATGATCACCGGCCCGGCGACGCGTCACCCCCGGCGCGAGCTCCGAGCGCTGGACGACCGGCGAGTCGACGTACCCGTCCTCGGCCCGGAAGCACACCTGCCGGGAGCGCTCTTCGGTGGTTGAGGAAGGCGCGCCCCGTTGCAGCATCGATGCCGCCGGATCTCCGGCCGCTGGATCGGCCCGATCCCGGAGACGCGGAGGTTCACCCACTCCACCTGCTGGCTGTCGTCGCCGGCGAAGTCGTAGCCGTAGAGCGCCTTGTGCTCGGCGTGGAACCGGCCCGCCACCTCGTCGAGCACGGACGAGTCGATCGGCCCCTCCGGTACGCCGACCCGCACCTCGAACGCCTGCCCGAAGTAGCGCAGGTCGGCGGTGCGAGCGAAGGAGTGCTGGCTCTCCGCGAAGCCTTCGGTGGTGAGGGCGGCGGCGGCCTGACCGGTGAGGTCGGCGTAGATCCGGGACACCGCGTCGCCCTCGAGGTTGTCGGCGAGCGAGACGTGGGTCTGCACGTAGTCGTTCTTGACGTCGACGGTGAGGAGTCCGAACGCGGACACGTTGCCGGGGTTGGGCGGCACCAGCACCGTCTGGATGCCGAGCACGTCCATCAGGCGGCACAGCAGCAGCGACCCCGAGCCGCCGAACGTGACGAGGGTGAAGTCGCGGACGTCGAGTCCACGCTTGACGGTCACCTGGCGCAGCGCGTTGGCCTGGTTCCACGCGGAGATCTCGAGGATGCCGCTCGCGCAGGCCTCCGGACTCAACCCGAGCTTCGAGGCGAGCTGCTCGACCCCGTCCTTCGCGGCCTGCACGTCGAGCGGGATCTCACCGCCGAGCAGGTGCGGCGGGATCCGGCCGAGGTACACGTGGGCGTCGGTGATGGTGACGTCGGTGCCGCCCTTGGCGTAGCAGAGCGGGCCGGGGTCGGCGCCCGCGGACTGCGGTCCGACCTTGAGCGTTCCCTCCGGTGACAGCCAGGCGATCGAGCCACCGCCGGCGCCGACCGTGACGACGTCGATCATCGGGATCTTCGACGGGAACGCGCCGACGGAGCCCTCGGTGGTCAGCGTCGGCTCGCCGTCGATCACGACGGACACGTCGGTCGACGTACCGCCGCCGTCGGAGGTCAGCACCCGGTCGAAGCCGGCCACCTTCGCGATCAGCGCGGCGCCCAGGGCGCCCGCGGCCGGCCCCGACAGCACCGTGGTGATCGGCTGGTGCACGACCTCGTCGGCCGACAGCACGCCGCCGTTGGACTTCATCACGTAGAACGGGATCGCACGGTCGTCGCCCTGCTGGTACTCGGCAGCGAGCCGCGACTTGATGTTGTTGACGTACGCCGACAGCCGGGGCTTCACGGCGGCGTCGACCAGCGTGGTCATGGCGCGTTCGTACTCGCGGTACTCGCGCAGCACCTGGCTCGACAGCGACACGACCGCGTCCGGGTGCTCCTCGGCGAGCACCGACCGCATCCGCTCCTCGTGCTCGGGGTTGGCGTAGGCGTGCAGGAAGCAGACGCCCAGGGTGTTGATCCCCTGGTCGCGGAACCACCGGGCGACCGCACGGGCGCCGTCCTCGTCGAAGGGCCGCACCTCGGCACCGGTGAAGTCGAGCCGCCCGCCCACTCCCTTGACCAGGTGGCGCGGGACGATCCGGTCGGGCTTCACCCAGAAGTAGGAGTTGCCGTAGCCGTCCGGCACCGACTGCCGCGCGATCTCGAGCATCGCCTCGTAGCCCTCGGTCGTGACGAACCCGAGCCGGTCCACCTTGCCCTCGAGCAGCTGGTTGGTCGCGACCGTGGTGCCGTGGCTGACCGCGTCGATCGCGGAGCCGTCGGCGCCCATCAGGCCGAGCACCTTGTCGATGCCGGCCAGGAAGCCGTCGGCGGGGTTGCTCGGCGTCGACGGCGTCTTCGTGGTCACCAGCTCGCCGGTCTCCTCGTCGAAGGCGACGACGTCGGTGAAGGTGCCACCGGTGTCGATGCCGATCCGGATCGTGCGCGGGGCAACGGTCATGCGAGCACTCCCTGCTCGTCGAGGTGGATCGTGGTGGCGGTGGTGGACGAGGCGACCAGCCGGCCGGACGCCACGACGTACGCCGGCGCCTCGTGGTGGGCGAGCACCTCGCGCATCGTGGCGTGGTGGTGGACCACGAGGTCGGCGTTGCCGCCGACGGCCAGCCGGTGTCCGGCGACGCCGAGCACGTCGGCGGCGGTCGTGGTGACCGCGTCGTAGACGAGGTCGATGCCGGCGGTGTCGACCGCCTCGAGCGCGTGGGCGGCGAGGAAGGCGACCTCGAGCATGTTGTGGCGGCCGAACGGGTAGTAGGCGTCCTCGATGTCGTCCTGGCCGAGCGCCACCGGGATCCCGAGCTCGGTCAGCTCGCGGACCGGCAGGTGCAGCGGCCCGGTGTGCGGGTCGCTGACGAAGCCGAGCCCGGCCCGCTTCACCAGCCCGGCGAGCCGCTCGAGCGACGGCCGTGGGTACAGCCCGACGGCGCGGGCGTGGTTGGCGACGCCGCGGCCGACCAACCCGTGCTCGAGCATGGCGGTGGCGAGCATCTCGGTCGTGTGCAGCGAGGCGTCGCCGGCGTCGTCGACGAGCATCGCCACCCGGCGGCCGTGGGCCGCGGCGAGCGAGCACATCCGGCGTACGTGCTCGCGGGCCTCGGCGTCGGTGTGCTCGATCCACGGGATGCCGCCGACGACGTCGGCGCCGAGGTCGACCGCCTCGCGGACCAGGTCCTCGGCACCCGGGTCGCGCAGCAGCCCGTCCTGGGGGAACGCCACGACCTGCAGGTCGACCACGCCGCGGAACTCCTCGCGCAGCGCCAGCAGCGGGATCACCCCCTCCAGCCGCGCCCGGGTGTCGACGTCGGCGAACGCGAGCACGTGGCGGACGCCGTGCCGCAGGGCCGCGAGCACCGCGCGGCGTGCGTTGCGCTGGATCCAGCTCCGGTCGTAGTCGTCCTTGACGGCCGAGGCCAGCTCGATGGAGCGCAGGGCGGAGCCCATGTCACCGGAGGTGTACGCCGTCAGGGCGGCGTCGCCGATCCGGTCCAGCGTGTAGACCTTGTCGAGGTGCATGTGGCCGTTGACGAAGCTCTCGGTCACCAGCCCGCCGGCGGCGTCGATCTCGTCGGTGCCCGGCAGCGGCGACTCCTCGATCGCGGCCACGACCCCGCCGTCGATCCCGATGTGCCAGCGCCCGGAGCGACCGCGGAGCGTCGCGTCGGCGACGACGAGATCGTGGGTGGGCACGTGTCGATTCAACCGGGGCCCGGCGCGGACCGGCCACGGCACAATGTGCCGACGAGACACCGATCCGTCGGCAACGTCTGCCAGCGCCTCACCGGGTGACTACGCGTCGGGCGCGCGGTCGTTGTAGACGCCGGCGAGCACCTGGCCGGTGAGCTGGTGGATCGCCGCCATGATCTCGTCGGTGACCTCGCGCCGGGCGCGGCCGAGCGGGACGCCGTCGTACCTGCCGGCGAACTCGATCGGCTTGCCGACGGTGACCGACACCTTGGCCAGCTTCGGCAGCTTGGAGCCGACGGGCTGGAGCTTCTCGGTGCCGTGCAGGCCGACCGGCACGACCGGGCACGCCGGCGGTCAGGGCGAGGTGGGCGACGCCGGTGCGGCCGCGGTAGAGCCGGCCGTCGCGCGACCGGGTGCCCTCGGGATAGATCCCGAACGCCTCGCCCCGGCCGAGCACCTCGAGCGCGGTGTCGAGGCTGGCGAGGGCGGCCTTGCTGTCGTCACGGTCGACCGGCAGCATCCCGATCCCCTCGAACCACCCGCGGGTGATCGCACCCTTCACGCCGGTGCCGGTGAAGTAGTCGGACTTCGCGAGGAACGCCACCTTGCGGGGGACGACCACCGGGATCACCACGCTGTCGGCGAAGCTGAGGTGGTTGCTGGCCAGGATCACGCCCCCGGTCGCGGGGACGTTCTCCAGGCCGGTGACGTCGGGCCGCCAGACGGTCCGCGCCACCGGCGCCACCACGCGGTGGACGACCTCGTACATGAGCGACACGGCACCAGTGTCGCGGATCCGCTCAGGAGATGGGTGGCGCGCCCGACTCGTGGGCGACGATGTCGCGCGCGAGCGTCTCCCACTTGGCGTACGCGTCCGGGCAGCACGACCGCTGCACGGCCTGGGCCGCCTGGGTGACGGTCATCGACTGCCAGCCGCTGATGTCGAGCAGCCCGGGGTTCGGGGTGTGCGCCGCGACGCCGTAGAACGCCTTCGAGGACAGGACCGGGTCCATGATCTGCGACTCGGTCCCCCAGCCCTGCGACGGCCGCTGCTGGAACAGCCCGAGCGAGTCGCGGTCGCCGTAGTCGATGTTGAGCAGGGTCGACTCCTGCATCGAGGTGGCCAGGGCGATCACCCAGCCGTACTCCGGCACGCCGGCGCCCTTGCCGACCCCGATGATGGTGCGGGCGTTCTGCTTCTGGTCCTCCGACAGCGAGTCGTACGTCGTGCCCGGCGTCGAGCCTCCGCCGCCGGTGCCGAGCAGCTCCTGCCAGGTGGCCGGGCCGACGACGCCGTCGGCGGAGAGGCCGTGCGCGGACTGGAAGCTGCGCACCGCGCTGTCGGTGGCCGGGCCGAAGTCGCCGTCGGTGTCGACCGAGCTGCCGTGCTTGACCAGCTGCACCTGCGCCGCCTGGACGGCAGCACCGCTGCTGCCCTGACGGACGGTGCTCACCAGGGCCGCGAACGTCTGGGGTCCGGCGATGCCGTCGGCGCCGAGTCCGCGGGACTGCTGGAAGGCCGTGACCGCTGCCTTGGTGCCGCTGCCGAAGTCGCCGTCCGCGGTCGTGGAGTAGCCGCGCGAGGTCAGCAGGAACTGCAGCGACATGACGTTGGCGCCGGTCGAGCCGGTGGACAGCGTCGGATAGGTGGCGGCGTACGACGGCGCCGGGGTCGCGACGGTGAGGCCGGCGGCGAGGGTGGTGGCCAGGAGGAAGGCGAGCACCGGAAGCAGGAGCCGGTGTCGGCTGCGTGGGGGCAGGCTGGAGTGGCGTTCCCGAGAGATGAACATGCGCGCCAGCCAAACACAGCTGTGCCGAATCGTGAAGAGATTTCGAGACGGGTCGCGCCGTCCCTCGCCAGCTCGGGCCGACGCCGAGCCCTCCTCAATCTCCCGCCCTCGTCCAGGGCTTCGCAAGCTCAGCCCTGCGTCGTGAAATAGGTGAAGGGCCCTCGTGAGTATGAGTCACAAGGGCCCTTCGGTTGACCGGTACCGGTGACGCTCCCGGTCGACTGCTCTTCGACTCCGGCCCCGACGACTTCGCCACCCAGTCGCCGCGGTCACTCCCCGGCAAGCCGGCTCGTGTCCGTGTGAACCCTCGTCTCCGAGCTGTCCCGCTCTCCCCGGAGGGAGTGCGTGGGAGAAGTTCTATGCCCTGGCGACCCGCTCGCGCAAGGACTTTCGCCAACTATTTCAGGGGATTCTCGCTCCTCGGCGTGTCCTCCACAGAAGCAGCCGACGCCCTCCACAGGAGACGGCCGATCATCCACAGCCGAGACGCTCAACCTGTTGAGAACAGTGACCCCACGTCGGTCGAGCTCGTCGAGACCCAGGCCGCGGATTTCGAGACGGGTCGCGCCGTCCCTCGCACGCTCGGGCCGACGCCGAGCCCTCCTCAATCTCCCGCCCCGGGTCCGGGGCTTCGCAAGCTCAGCCCCGGGGGCGTGAAATAGGTGAAGGGCCCTCGTGAGTATGAGTCACAAGGGCCCTTCGGTTGACCGGTACCGGTGACGCTCCCGGTCGACTGCTCTTCGACTCCGGCCCCGACGACTTCGCCACCCAGTCGCCGCGGCGGTCCTCCAGCAAGCTGGCGATCCGCCGTACGGACCCTCGTCTCCGAGCTGTCCCGCTCTCCCCGGAGGGAGTGCGTGGGAGAAGTTCTATGCCCTGGCGACCCGCTCGCGCAAGGACTTTCGCCAACTATTTCAAGGGATTCTCGCTCCTCGGCGTGTCCTCCACAGAAGCAGCAACGCCCTCCACAGAACGCGGCCGATCATCCACAGCCGAGGCCCTCAACCTGTGAAGAACCGTGACCTCACGTCGGTCGAGCTCGTCGAGACCCTGGCCGCGGATTTCGAGACGGGTCGCGCCTGCCCTCGCCAGCTCGGGCCGACGCCGAGCCCTCCTCAATCTCCCGACGTCAGTCAGGGCTTCGCAAGCTCAGCCCCGCGGCGTGAAATAGGTGAAGGGCCCTCGTGAGTATGAGTCACAAGGGCCCTTCGGTTGACCGGTACTGGTGACGCTCCCGGTCGATCGCTCCTCGACTCCGGCCCCGACGGCCTCGTCACCCAGCCACCGCGGTCACTCCCCGGCAAGCCGGCTCGTGTCCGTGTGGACCTTCGTCTCCGAGCGATCCCGCTCTCCCCGGAGGGAGTGCGTGGGAGAAGTTCTATGCCCTGTTCACCTGGCCGCGCAAGCACTTTCGCCAACTATTTCAGGGGATTCGCCATTCTCAGCGTGTCCTCCACAGAACGGCCACACCCCTCCACAAACCTCGGCCGGTCATCCACAGGGAGCGGACCAGACCTGTGGATTTCGTTCGGAGCATGGGGTGAGCAGCACCGCACGGGTCGGCGCGATGGGGAGCCCCGGGGCCGGGGTAGTGGGAGACGGGATGTGAGCCGGCAGGCGCGCCTCTGCGCAAGAACCCCGCACAAACACAAGGGCCCTCGTGAGTATGAGTCACGAGGGCCCTCGCGGATCTTCTCGTTGCCGAGCGATCCCGCTCTCCCCGGAGGGAGCGCGTGGAGAAGTTCTATGTCCCGGGGCCCCCGGCGCGCAAGGGGTGGGCTCGACATTCTGCCGGTTCCGGCGTGTCCCCCACAGACACGCCGGGCGTTGTTCACAGCAAAGGTCCCACCCATCCACAGGTTCTGCCACAGCCTGTGGAAAACGTCCGCTGCCTAGCGGCCGGCGTCGGCGCCGACCGCCGCGATCGCTTCCACCTCGACGAGCTGGTCCGGGTAGCCGAGGAGGGGTACGGCGAGCAGCGTGCTCGGGGCATCGTGGTCGCCCATCGCGCGCCGTACGACGTCCCAGACGGCGACCAGGTCGGCACGGTCGGTGGTGGCGACGTACACCGTGCTCTTGGCGATGTCCTGGCAGTCGGGCACCCGCGTCGGCGAGTGCCGCGGCCAGGTTCGCCATCACCCGCTCGGCCTGACCCGGGTAGTCGCCGACCGGCCCGACGACGCCGTCGTCGTCGAGCGGGCAGGCGCCGGCGGTGAGGACCAGGTGGCCGGCCGTGACCTTCGCTGCGTAGGCGTAGGGCACCTCGTCGGTCAGGGCGGCGGAGCGGATCAGCTCGACAGTCATGCGGCGAGACTAGGACGCCCGAACCTAGGCAGCGGCGCGAGCCGCCTCGAACGCCGCCGCGACCTCGAGCAGCGCGCGGTCCGCGCCGTACGGCGCGACGATCTGGATGCCGACCGGCAGGCCGTCCCGGGTGGTGCCGGCCGGGACCGAGATGGCGGGGCAGCCGGTCACGGTGATCAGGTACGCCGAGCGCATCCAGTCGAGGTAGGTCTCCTGCGCACGGCCGTTGATCGCGTGCGGGTACTCCTGGTCGGCCGGGAACGGCGGCACCTGCGAGACCGGCAGCACCAGCACGTCGTACGTCGACAGGAACTCGCTGGCGGTGGCCATCACGGTGGTGCGGCGTTCGAAGGCGCGGGCGACGTCGGCACCGGTGAGCCCCTCCCCCGCGCGGATGTTGTCGGCGAGGGACTCCTTGAACGACTCGGGGTGCTCGGCCAGCTGCTCGCCGAAGGAGGCCTGGAACTGCCAGGCCCGGAGCGTGCGGAAGACGTCGTCGGCGAGGGACAGGTCGGGGCTCGCCTCCTCGACGGTCGCGCCGGCGGCGGCGAACGTCGTCGCGGACGCGGACACCACCGCGGCGACCTCGTCGTCGACCTCGACGGCACCGCCGAGGTCGGCGGACAGGGCGACCCGCAGGCCGCTGAGGGTGCCGGAGACCGGCGGCGCGAAGCGGGGACCGGGGTCGGACAGCGCGAACGGCGTACGCCGGTCGGGGCCGGCGATCACCGACAGCAGCAGGGCGAGGTCGCCGACGTTGCGGGCCATCGGACCGGCCGTCGAGAGGTTGTCCCAGTAGCTCTCGGTCGGCCAGTCGGGCACCCGGCCGATGGACGGGCGGAGCCCGACCACGCCGCAGAAGCTGGCGGGGTTGCGCAGCGAGCCGCCCATGTCGGAGCCGTCGGCGAGCGGGACCATGCCGGCCGCCAGCGCGGACGCCGCTCCTCCGGACGACCCGCCGGCCGAGCGTGTGGGGTCGACGGGGTTCCGGGTGGTGCCGAAGATGGTGTTGAACGTGTGCGACCCGGCCGCGAACTCCGGCACGTTGGTCTTGCCGATCGTGACGGCCCCGGCCCGCCGGATCCGCTCGACGACCAGGTCGTCGGCGTCGGGGACGTGGTCGGCGTACAGGGGGGAGCCGTACGTCGTCCGCCAGCCCGCCACGTCGTGGGTGTCCTTGAACGCGTGGGGCAACCCGTGCAGCGGGCCGACGTGGCTGCTTGCGTGCCGTGGCCTCGTCGGCCGCGGCGGCGCCCTCGCGCGCCCGCTCCTCGTCGAGGCTGACAATGGCGTTCAGCTCGGGATTGCGTTCGGCGATCCGGGCGAGGTGCAGGTCGAGGAGCTCCCGGGCGGAGATCTGCCCGGCGCGGATCGCGTGCGCCTGCTCGCGGGCGCTGGAGTCAACGGTCAGGTCGGTCATGGGCGCACCTTCTCGGGGTTTCCCTCACGTTCTCGGGCCTCGTGACACCCGAGATCTTCTGGGATACCCGGTGCACCGGGTATCCCGCGCGACCCCGCCCTCACCGCCGCCGCCCGAACAACCCGCCGACGATCACACCGGCGAGCACCAGGCCGGCGCCGACGACGATGCCCTTGAGGAAGTCGTCCTGCGAGGAGATGCCGCCGGCCTTCGCGGGGGCGGTGAACACCCCGGGCTGGGCGGCGGCCGACGCCTCCGCCGCCCCGGCCGCCCCCGACGCCGCCGCAGGAACCGCCGGACGCTCCCCCGACAGCGACTTGCCGACGTTGCCGAAGAACTCACCGGCCATCCGCTTCGACACCGACCCGAGCATCCGCTGGCCGACGCCGCCGACCATCCCGCCGACGGTCGCGTCGGCCTCGTAGGAGATCTCGGTGGCGCCGTCGCCGGACGGCGCGAACGACACGTCGACGGTCGCGTCGACCGTGCCCGGAGCGCCCGCGCCCTGCAGGCGCATCACCAGCGACTCGTGCTCCTTCAGGTCCGAGAGCGCGCAGGTGCCGGAGTACGTCCCCTTGATCGCGGCGACGCCGGCGGTGACCGTCATCGCGTAGGTGTGCTCCCCCGTCTCCTCGAGCCGCTCACAGCCCGGGATGGTCGCGACCAGCACCTGGGGGTCGAGCAGCGCGTCCCACACCTTCTCGACGGGGAACGGGACGGTGTTGGCACCGGCGATCTTCATGACGACTCCTCTCTCGGGGTTTCGAGACGGTTGCTGCGCAACCTCCTCAACCACCGACTGCAGGTCGAACAGCTCGGACGGCGAGATCGGCATCGCCCGGATCGGGATGCCTTCGGCGTCCTCGATGGCGGCCGCGAACACGGCCGCCGACGGGATCACGCCCGCCTCGCCGGCCCCCTTGATGCCGAGCGGGTTGAGCGGCGACGGCGTCTCGAGGTGGTCGATGTCGATGCCGTCGGGGATCTCGGTGACGTAGGGCATCAGGAAGTCCATGAACGAGGCGTTGAGCAGCTGGCCGGACTCGTCGTACGCCATCCGCTCGTAGAGCGCCCCGCCCACACCCTGCGCGACACCGCCGTGGATCTGGCCCTCGACGATCATCGGGTTGATCAGGTGGCCGCAGTCGTGGACGACGGCGTACTTCAGGATCTTGATCTCGGCGGTGTCCGGGTCGGTCTCGACGATGACGGCGTGCATCCCGGACGCGAACGTCGCCCGCTCGGGCGAGTAGAAGTCCTTGCCCTCCAGTCCCGGCTCGTCGTCCTCGGCGACGGGCGGCTTGCCCGGATCGCCGACGCTGAACTGGGTGGCCGCCTTCGAGGCCTCGTCGAAGGCGTAGCGCAGCGGGTTCGACAGCACCGAGATCGTGCCGAGGTCGATCGAGGACGCCGGCGCGCCCTTCACCGACACCACGCCGTCGACGATCTCGAGGTCCTTCTCGTCGGCCTCCAGCGCCTCGGCCGCGATCCGCAGCACCTTCTCCTTCGCGCGCCTGGCCGCGAGGTGGACCGCCGAGCCACTCATCACCGCCGCCCGCGACGCGAAGGTGCCGACGGCGTACGCCATCCGGCGGGTGTCGCCGGTGACCACCTCGACGTCCTCGAACTTCACGCCGAGCTCGTCGGCGACCAGCTGCGCGAACACCGTCGCGTGCCCCTGCCCCTGGGTGGTCAGGCCGATCGCGACCTTGACCTTGCCCGAGGTCTCGATGTGCACGTGGGCGCCTTCGTAGGGGCCGACGCCGGTGCCCTCGACGTAGCAGGCCAGGCCGATGCCGACCTTCCGTCCCTCCGCCGCCATCTCCGCCCGGAACGCCGGGAACTCGTCCCAGCCGACCAGCTTCTTCAGCTTCTCCAGCGACGCGGGGTAGTCACCGGAGTCGTACTCCAGCTCGCGGCCGTCCTGGAAGATCAGGCCCTGGTCGTAGGGGAACTCGTCGGGCTGGATGAAGTTCACCGACCGCACCTCCGCGCGGTCCTTGCCGAGGTACTCGGCGATCGCGTCCATCGTGCGTTCCATCGCGTAGCAGCCCTGCGGCCGACCGGCGCCGCGGTACGGCGTGACCATCACCGTGTTGGTGTACATCGAGTGGAAGACCACCCGGTAGCTCGCGGGCTTGTAGGGGCCGAGCAGCTGGGTCGAGGTGATGATCGGCACGATCAGCCCGTACGGCGTGTACGCGCCGTGGTCGTGCCAGAACTCGACGTCCAGGCCGAGCAGCCGGCCGTCGTCGTCGAAGCCCACCTCGATGTGCTGGATCTGGCCGCGCTCGTGGGCCGAGGAGATGAAGTGCTCGCGCCGGTCCTCGGTGAACTTCACCGGCCGCCCGAGCGACCTGGCCGCCAGCGGCACGAGCAGCTCCTCGGGCCACGGGTGGTTGATCTTCACGCCGAAGCCGCCGCCGACGTCGGGGGTGATCACGTCGACCTGCCCGAGGTCGAGGCCGAGCTTGGCGGCGATCGCGGCGCGCACGCCGGTCGACGTCTGCGTGGAGCTCCACACGGTCATCCGGTGCACGTCGGGGTCCCAGCGGGCGACGGTGCCGCGGCCCTCCATCGGCATGCAGGCGCTGCGCTCGATCGTGAGGTCGAGGGTCAGCGTGTGCGGGGCGGCGGCGATGCCGGCGCGCGCGTCGCCGTTCTCCTGCTCCATCGTGGCGCCGACGTTGCCGGGCACGTCGTCGTGCACCAGCGACGCTCGCCTCGCGGGCGGCGTCGAGCCCGACGACCGGCTGGAGGAACTCGTAGCTGACGCGGATCCTGCCGATCGCGTCCTCGGCGATGTAGCGGTCGTCGGCGACCACGAACGCGACCGCCTCGCCGACGTAGTTCACCTCGTCCTTCGCCAGGGCGTACTGGGTGCGGCCTTGCGTCAGCGCGGGGTGCGGGATCAGCAACGGCAACGGCTCGGCCATGAAGCCGGTGAGGTCCTCGTGGGTCCACACGAGGTGCACGCCGTCGAGGTCGAGCACGTCCTCGACGTCGATGTCGGTGATCCGGGCGTGGGCGTGCGGCGACCGGAGGACCGCCGCGTGGAGGGAGCCGAGGGCGACGTCGTCGACGTACATGCCGCGACCGCGGAGGAAGCGTTCGTCCTCGACGCGGTGGACCTTGGCGCCCATCAGCTTGCCGCTCATGCTCTGGCCTCCGGCTGGTTTCGAGACGGTTGCTGCGCAACCTCCTCAACCAGCGAACCCGCGAGCTCGGCGGCGCGCTCGACCGCCTTCACGATGTTCTGGTAGCCCGTGCACCGGCAGAGGTTGCCGGCGATCATGTCGCGCGCCTCGTCGTGGGTGGGGTGCGGGTTCTCGCGGAGGCCGGCGGTGATCGTGGTCAGGAAGCCCGGCGTGCAGAAGCCGCACTGCAGCCCGTGGCACTCCTTGAACGCCTGCTGCACCGGGCCGAGCGAGTCGTCGGCGTTGGTCAGCCCCTCGACGGTGGTGATCTCGGCGTCGACGGCCGAGACCGCGAACATCAGGCAGGACCGCACCGGCCGGCCGTCGAGCAGCACCGTGCACGCGCCGCACACGCCGTGCTCGCAGCCGACGTGGGTGCCGGTGAGGCCGAGGTCGTGACGCAGCGCGTCGGAGAGCAGCCGTCGCGCCGGGAGCTCCACCTCGTGGGTGGTGCCGTTCACGCTCAGCCGGACGGAGTGGAGCTCGTCGCTCACGCAGCCCTCGCCTTCGCGTCGTCGTACGCCGCCCGGACCACCCGAGCGGTCAGCACCCGCGCCAGGTGGGCGCGGTAGTCGGCCGTCGCGTGGATGTCGTCGGCCGGGTCGAGCTGCTCGAGCGCCGCGTCGCCCCACCGCTCCTCGGCAACGCCCGACAGGTCGACGACGGTCGGGACGTCGCTGACCGAGAGGTACCCCGCCCGCACGGTGTCGCCGTCGACCAGCGCGGCCACGCCACACAGCGCGTAGTCGCCGTGCCGGCGGGCGATCTCCTCGAACGCGACACCGCCGCCCTTCGCCAGGGCCGGGAAGAACGCGCCGACCGCGATCTCGTCGTGCCCGACCGACGACTCCAGCGGGCCGAGGAACAGCTCCTCGGCCGGGATCGTACGGCGCCCGCGCGCGGCCGACTCGACCTCGACCGATCCGCCGAGAAGCATCAGCACGACCGGCATCTCGGCCGCTGCGTCGGCGTGCACGAGCGAGCCGACGGTGGTGCCGCGGTTGCGGATGGTGGGGTGCGCGACGTTCTCCAGCGCCATCGTCACCAACGGCTGCACCCGGCGTACGTCGGCCGAGGCCAGCACGTCGGCATGCCGGGCCAGCGCACCGATCCGGACTCCGTCGTCGGTGACCGTGACGTCGGCCAGCCCGGGCAGGCCGTTGATGTCGACGAGGGTGCCTGGCGCCGCCAGCCGCATCGACAGCAGCGGCACCAGGCTCTGCCCGCCAGCCAGCACCTTCGCGTCCGGCGCCTCCGCCAGTGCCGCGAGCGCGTCGCTGAGCGACTGCGGGCGGACGTACGCGAACGGTGCTGGCTTCACGGTGTGGGACTCACAGTGCGCGCGTCACTTCGTCGGCACCACGCCCCGTGCCCGTGCGGTGAACCCGGTTGACCATGTGGAAGTAGACGATGACCATGATGCTGCCCAGGGCGATCCCGCCGAGCTCGAAGTCGTCGGTGATCTGGAGCGTCACGCCGCCGATGCCGGCGATGATGCCGGCGGCCAGGCCGACCAGGTTCACCGGATCGCCGAAGTCGACATGGTTCTCGACCCAGATCTTGGCTCCCACCAGGCCGATCATGCCGTAGAGCACCACGGTGATCCCGCCGAGCACCCCGCCCGGGGTGGCACTGACGATCGCCCCGAACTTCGGACACAGGCCCAGGAGGATCGCCACGATCGCCGCGACGTAGTAGGCAGCTGTCGAGTAGACCCGGGTGGCACCCATGACGCCGATGTTCTCGGCGTACGTCGTGGTCGGCGAGCCGCCGAACGCACTGGAGAGCGCCGTCGCCAGTCCGTCGGCACCGATCGCGCGGCCCATGTAGGGGTCGAGGTCGTCGCCGGTCATCTCGGCGACGGCCTTGACGTGGCCGGTGTTCTCGGCGATCAGTGCGATGACGCCGGGCAGCACGAGCAGGATGAACGTCAGCGAGAAGCTCGGCCCGTGGACGACGTCGACACCGTCGGCGAGCTGGCCGCTCGGGAAGCCGATCCAGTCGGCCGCATCGACGCCGGCCCAGGTCACGCGGTCGTGCGCGACGGCGTCGGGGCCGGTCGGCAGGACCGAGGTGATCTGGCCGAAGATCCCGTCGAAGAGCCACGAGATGACGTAGCCGAAGATCAGCGCGAGGAACACGGCGATCCGCGACCAGAAGCCCGGGAACAGCACCGCCGCACAGACCATGAAGGTCGCGGTCAGCAGGGCCACCCACTGGTCCTGCGGCCAGTAGATGCCGGCGACGACCGGGGCGAGGTTGAAGCCGATCAGCATGACCACCGCGCCGGTGACCGCCGGGGGCAGCACCTTGTGGATGATCGCGGACCCGCCGAAGTGGACCAGCACGCCGACCAGGGCCAGGACGATGCCGGCGACCATGATCGCGCCGGTCACGTCGGCGGAGTCGCCTCCGTCGGCCCGGATCGCCGCGACACCGGCCACGAACGACGCGCTCGTGCCGAGGTAGCTGGGGACCCGGTTGTTGCAGATCAGCAGGAACAGGATCGTGCAGATACCCGAGAACATGATGGCGAGGTTGGGGTCCAGCCCCATGACGATCGGGAAGACGAAGGTCGCCCCGAACATGGCCACGACGTGCTGGGCGCCGAGTCCGATCGTCTTGCCCCACGCCAGCCGCTGCTGAGGCGCGACGGCCTCCCCCGGTTGTGGATCGACTACTTCCCACTTGAACATCGACATGAGCGTCCTCCTGGTGCTCTCTCGGGCCCGAGGATCCACAAGGTAGTGGGCCCCATCACACACCCTCGACGGCGATAAATGCCGAAGGAACGCCGCAACCCATGGCAAGCGTTGTCGCGCGTCTGGACCGGCGTCCGGACCCTGCTCAGCGGGTTCCGGTGATCTCCAGGACCCGCAGCGCGACCGCCACGTCGAGCCGCAGATGGGGGTCGGACGACAGCGGGCCGAGCAGTCGTTCGAGCTTGCTGACCCGGTAGCGCATCGTGTTGTAGTGGAAGAACTGCAGGCGTGCCGCCTCGGCCACGTTGAAGTTGGTGTCGAGCAGCACCTGCAGCGTCTCGCGCAGGTCCGCCGCCTCGCTGCTGCCCTCGGCGAGCGGCCCGAGCACGTCACGGGTGAACGACTGCAGCTCGCTGGTCTCGGGCACCAGCGCGATCAGCCGGTGTACGCCGAGCTGGTCGAAGAACGTCGTCGAGCCGCCGCCCTGCACCCGACGTCCCACCTCGACGGCCCGCCGGGCCTGGGCATAGGCCTCGGGCAGCTCGTCGAGCGCCGAAGCAACCCGGCTCACCCCGACCGAGAACGGCCGGCGGCCGCCGCCCTTGTCGCCGGCCACCGCGGTGACCATCCGGCGTACGACGGCCTGGCCCGCGACCGGGTCGTCGTCGCCGTCGGCGACCGGCAGCAGCGAGACCACCTCGGAGGAGAAGTCGACGCAGGGGATGCCGGGGTCGACGGAGCCGGTCACCTGCCGCCAGGCGGCGGAGAACCGCTCCTGCCAGCGCCGCCGCTGGACGCCCGAGACCGGCTCGTCGCCGGGCACCGCCGGGTCGATCTCGGCCGCGACGACGACGACCGGCCGATGGACCTCCCAGCCGAACGCGGCGGTGTGCTCCTCGACGTACCGCTCGTCGCCGGCGCGACGCAGGAACAGGTCACGGAGGAAGTCGCCCTGGTACTTGTTCTCGACGGCGGTGATGGCCTCCTCGCGCGTGATCAGCAGCGCCGCCACGGCCGCCGCTCGCTCCAGGGCGTGCACGTCGGCGGCCGAGATCGCCGAGCCCGGACGGAACGAGACCAGGCGCGCGAGGTCCTCGCCGCCGGCGGCGACGCGCAGCGACCGGACCTCGCCCTCTCCGGCGGGTACGCCGTCGCCGACGCGCTCGATCCGCAGCCGGCCGGTCGGGTCCATCAGGCCGTGCTCGCGCAGCAGCGACCGGTGCTGCTCGCTGGCATGGGACGCGCGCTCGCGTCCGTCGGTCGACGTGACCAGGACCGCGACGTCGAGGACCCGGGCCACCTCCTCGGCGATCCGGTCGAGGTCACCGCCCTCGAGCACGATCTGGGTCAGGGCGGTGTGCAGCGCGTCGATCCGGGCCAGGGCGGCGGCGGCGCCGTCCTCGCGGCCGCCCCTAGTCAACTGTTGGGCCCGGTTGGGCCGATCGTTGGCAGAACCTCACATCGGCAAACGTAGCCGCACCCCACTAGCGTCGGGAAGCATGTCGGAGCAGCTGCCGAGCGAGCCGTCACCCACGAAGCCGCTCCCGGTGAGCGCGCCGCCTCGCGTCCGCGACCTGCTGCGGTGCGGCGCCCGACGGCCCGGTTCCCGTCGTCCACCAGGGTCCGCTCGCGGTGTACGTCGAGGTGAGCGGCCGCTGCGTCGGGCTGGTCGCCGCCGGGGCCGCGCAGGTCCCCTGCGCGCTGCGTTCCAGCACGCGGGACTTCACGAGCATCTCTTTACTTTCTTTGCTTTCCGCGTACGTTGATGCGGGGGTCCTCCACATCGGCGGTCGGCCACTGCCGGTGGGACGAACCGTGGACGTGCGCACGCCACGAGTGGACCTCGGACGGATCCCTGGCATGACGGCGGACTCGGCTACCGGCGTGGCCATCCCCCCGGCCCCCGTGGCCGAGTTCGTCGCAGCCACGGCGCCGCACGGCATCGACCCGGAGGCGGTCGGTCCGGCTGGTCGGCCGCGGTGACGGCCTCACTCCGCTCGGCGACGACGTGCTCTGCGGCTGGCTGGCGACCCACCGCGCCGCCGGGGCGGCGACGCCCGACGTCGACGACGCCGTACGCCGCACCGCCCACCGGACCACCCTGCTCTCGGCGACCCTGCTCGACTGCGCGCTGCACGGCGAGGTGCTGCCCGAGCACGCCGCCTGGCTGCGCGCGCTCGGCACGCCCGACGAGCCCGCCCGGGCGGCCGACCTGATCCGGGTCGGCGCGTCCTCCGGCGCCGGCCTGCTCGCCGGCTCGCGCCTCGCCCTTGCCCGGCTGACCTCAGGAGCCCTCGCCGCATGACCACCCACGTCGAGCTCCGACCCGGCGCGTACGCCGACTCGGTGACCCTGCTCCAGGTGAGCCGGACCGTGCAGGACACACCGGGAGTGGCGGCGGCGCAGGTCGCGATGGCCACCCCGCTCAACGTCGAGGTGCTCGAGGGCATGGGCTTCGACGTACCGGCCGAGGCCACTCCGAACGACCTGATCGTCGCCCTCCGCCTGGAGACGGACGGCGCTCTCGACGCCGGGCTCGCGGCCGTGGCAGCGGCGCTGGCGGCGGCCACCCGGCGGGACACGGGGACCGCCGAGGTGGCGCCGCCGCGCACCACCGCGACCGCGCTGCGCGAGTCCGGCGATGCGGTCGTGCTGGTGTCGGTGCCGGGTGCGAGCGCGTTCGTCGAGGCGATGGACGCTCTCGACGACGGGCTGCGACGTGATGGTGTTCAGCGACAACGTCCCCCTCGACCAGGAGGTCGTCCTCAAGCAGACCGCGCGCGAGCGCGGCCTCCTGGTCATGGGACCCGACTGCGGCACCGCCGTCGTCGGCGGGCTCGGGCTCGGCTTCGCCAACGCCACCTCGCCCGGCCCGGTCGGCATCGTCGCGGCGTCCGGCACCGGCTGCCAGCAGGTGCTGGCGCTGCTCGACCACGCGGGGGTCGGCGTCTCGTCCGCGCTCGGCGTGGGCGGTCGCGACCTGTCGGCCGAGGTGCGCGGACTCTCCACCCGCGAGGCGATGCGCCGGCTCGACGAGGACGACGCGGTCGAGCTGATCCTGGTGATCTCCAAGCCACCGGCCGACGACGTCGCCGCCGAGATCCGCGAGTACGCCGCGTCCCTGGCCACCCCGGTCGAGTTCGCGCTGCTCGGCCCCGGCCGGCCCGACCTCACCGCCGCCACCGAGGCCGTCCTGCACACCCTCGGCCGCGAGGTGCCGACCTGGCCGGTCGTGGGCGAGCTGACCCGTCGCTCAATCGACGCGACGCGGTCCGCGATTGCTACGAGGGCTGTTCGTGGGCGGGACGATGGCCAGCGAGGCACGGATCGTGGCCACCGACCTGCTCGGCGCCGACGGTGGGCACACGTTCGTCGACTTCGGCGACGACGCCTACACCGAGGGCCGCGCGCACCCGATGATCGACCCGACGCTGCGGCTGGAGCACCTGGCGAAGGCGGCTGCCGATCCCGAGACCGGCGTGATCCTGCTGGACGTCGTCCTCGGCCACGGAGCCGAGCCCGACCCCGCCGCCCTGCTCGCGCCCGCGATCACCGGCATCGGGCGGCCGGTGGTGGTCGCCGTGGTCGGCACGGCCCACGACCCGCAGGACCTCGACCGGCAGGTGCGGGTGCTCGCCGAGGCCGGCGCCGAGGTCCACCTGTCCAACGCGGCCGCCACCCGCCGCGCCGTCGAGCTCCTGGGAGCACGCGCATGACCACCGTTCCCAGCCACGTCGTCAACGTCGGCGCCGACCTGCTCGCCGACGCCGTGGCCGCCCAGGCCGTCGACGTCACCCGCGTCGACTGGCGCCCGCCGATGCCCGGCACCGAGGCCGACCTCGCCACGGTGGCCGCCGACCCGCTCCGCAGGAGCGCGAACGAGCAGGCGCTGGCCCGGATGCTCGACGTCCAGGCGATGCTGGTCGACGTCGCGCCGGCGTCGGAGCTGCTCGGCCTCGAGCGTGGCCAGTTCCTGCACGCCGGCCCGCCGATCGCCTGGGACCGGACGCCGGGTCCGTTGCGCGGGGCGCTGATGGGCGGAGCCGCGCTCGAAGGGCTGGTCGACGACCCCGAGGACGCCGTACCTCTCTTCGAGGCCGGCACCGACGTCTCCCTCGAGCCGTGCCACCACCGCAGCGCCGTCGGCCCGATGGCGGGCGTGGTGACGCCGTCGATGTGGATGTTCGTCCTCGAGGACCCCAGCTCCGGGCACCGCACCTACTGCTCGCTCAACGAGGGCCTCGGCAAGGTGCTGCGGTACGGCGCGTACTCGCCCGAGGTGCTCACCCGGCTGCGGTGGATGGGCGACGTCCTCGGCCCGCTGCTGCAGAACGGCCGTCCGCGCCACCGGGCCGGTCGACGTGACCGGCATCCTCACGCAGATGCTGCAGATGGGCGACGAGGCCCACAACCGCAACCGCGCCGGCACCCTCATGCTGCTGCGCGACCTCTCCCCCGCGATGGCCACCAGCGGGGCGGACCCGTCCGACGTCGCCGAGGCGCTGCGGTTCATCGGCGGCAACGACCACTTCTTCCTGAACCTCGCGATGCCCGCGTGCAAGCTCGCGCTCGACGCGGCGCGCGACATCGAAGGCTCGACCATGGTGGTCGCGATGGCCCGCAACGGCACCGACTTCGGCATCCAGGTCTCGGGCACCGGCGACGAGTGGTTCACCGGCCCGGCGCAGCTCGCCGACGGGCTGTTCCTCGGCGACTACGGACCCGACGACGCCAACCCCGACATCGGCGACTCCGCGATCACCGAGACTGCAGGCATCGGCGGCTTCGCGATGGCGACGGCTCCGGCGATCGTCCGGTTCGTCGGAGGCACCGTGCCCGACGCGCTCGCGACCACCCGCCGGATGCACGAGATCACCCTCGGCGAGAACCCGCGCTGGTCGGTGCCGGTGCTGGAGTTCCAGGGCGTGCCGTCCGGCATCGACGTCAGCCGGGTCTGCCGCACCGGCATCCTCCCCCAGATCAACACCGGCATGGCCGGCAAGGTCGCCGGCGTCGGACAGGTCGGAGCCGGCCTGGTGACACCGCCGGCCGAGATCTTCCCGCAGGCGCTCGCGGCCCTCGCCGCCCGCACCCGCTCCCGAACCTGAGCCCGCGTACTCAGCGGCTGTTGAGTCACCGGCCGCTGCTGATCGGCGCGGCCAGGCGCGTGAATGGGTCCCATGACCCGCTACGCCGACCCGACCCGCTGCCCGGACTGCCGCGCCGCGCTGCCGCCGATGCCCGAGCAGTGCCCCGACTGCGCACTCCCGTTGACCGGTCCGCTGGTCCGTGAGCTGTTCCGCACCCTGGGGTACGCCGACGCCCTGGTCGTCCGTCTGCGCGCCACCGCAGTCCCTGCCGCGACGCTGCCGATGCCGGCCGGCCCACGACCGGTCACTCCTCGCCGAGGCGGACTCCGCACGGCGTCGGTCCCCACGATCCTGCTCGGCCTCGGCGCCCTCTGCCTGCTGGTCGCGGCCATCACGTTCCTGGTCATGGCCTGGGCCCTGATGGGCATCGGCGGCCGCACGCTGGTGCTGGTCGGGCTCACCGCGACGGCCGGCGTGCTCGGGACCTGGCTCGCGCGCCGGGGACTCAGGGTTGCCGCCGAGTCACTCGTCACCGTGGCGCTCGGGATGCTCGTCCTCGACGTGCTCGGAGCAGTCGGCGCCGGCTGGGTCGGCGACCCGGGAGCCGACGGCACGCTGGTCCTCGTCGGCGCGGTCGTCGCCACGGCGTCGGCGTTCCTGCTCGCCGCCAGCGAGCGCCTGGCGGTGCCTCAGGTCGCCCTCCCCCTCGGCGTGGTCACCGCGCTGTGCGGCGTCGGCATGCACACCACGCACGACGTGCTGCTCGCGGCGGTTGCCGTCGTGGTGCTCGGCGCCACTGTCTGGGTGGGCCGTCTGGTCTCCGCTCCGGTGCTGGTCTGGGTCGCCGGCACCGGAGCGGGGTTGTGGTGGCTCTGGCTCGTGGTTCTCGGCCTGGTCCGTGCGATCGAGGAGCCGACCGTGCACGCCCTGTGGGTCGAACGGAAACGGACTCGGCCTGCTGGCCGCGACGGCGCTGGCCCTCACCCCGATCGCCATCGCGCCCCGGTCACGCAACGTCGGGCTCGCGTGCGCCAGCCTCGCGGCCACGCTGCTCACCGTCACGGTCGCCTTCCCCGTGGTGGACGGCACCACCACCGAGCTGGGCGTCGTCGCCCTGGTCGCACTGCTCGCCTGGACAGCCGTCGCTGCTGTGCTGCCGACCCGATGGTCGGTGGTGGCCGCGTTCCCCGTCGCGGTCGCGGCGCTCCCCGCTGTGGAGATCGTCGCCGGCCTCGCCGTGGCCGCACTGGGGAGGGTCGTCGAGGTCGGTGCGCCCTTCACGCAGGCACCGGACGTGCTGCTGAGCGGCCCGGCGCCGTCGGCCGACCCGCTGCTGGTGCCGCCGCTCGCCGGTGCGCTGGTGCTGGCGGCGTGGGTGCTCGCCGGCCGTCCGCGCGGCCGACCTGGACCTACCTCGCCGGCGCCACGGTCATGACCGCCGGCCTGGTCACCGTCGCGTCGTACGACGTCCCGCTGGGCGTCGTCACCGGCATCCTGGCCGTGGTGGCGATCGGACTCGTCCGTGCCGGCTTCCCGGGCCACCGTCGGCGCGACCGGTGCCGCGCTCGCGGCCGCCGCCGTCGCTGTGGGGTCCACGGGCTTCGCGCTGCCGAGTGACTGGTTGACCGCGACCAGTGCAGCAGCCGCGGTGCTGGTCGGGACCGTGCTCCTGACCGCCCGGTCCGCGGGCGCTCGGCTCGTCGGCGAGGCACTGCTGCCCGTCGCGTCGGCGGGTCTCGTCTGGTGCGTGGGCGCCCTGGCCGATGTCGACGTCGCGGCCCGCGGCCTGCCGGTGCTGGTCGTCGTCGGCGCACTCGCGCTGGCGCGGCCGCGGATGCTGCTCGAGGCGTCCGCTGGCCTGAGCGCGCTGGTCGCCGCCAGCGCCTCGGTCAGCCACGCCGCGGACCAGCCGACCTCGCTGGCTCTGCACCTGACCGTGGCAGGGGTGCTGATCACCGCCTCCAGCCTGCTGCACGCCGAGCGTCGCGAGCTCGGCTGGCTGGGCGGGTTCCTGCTGGCGGCCGCCACCTGGGTACGCCTGTACGACCTGGGCGTCGACGCACCCGAGGCCTACACGTTGCCCTCGGCGGTCGCCCTGCTCGGCTTCGGGCTGCACCGGCTGTGGCGCGTGCCCGGCGCCTCGTCGGAGGTGCTGGTGCCGGGTCTCGCGCTGGCGACCGTGCCGAGCCTGCTGTGGGTGCTGGCCGTGGACCCCCTCACCCCGCGCGCACTGCTCCTCGGCTTCGCCTGCCTCGCTCTGATGATGGTCGGCACCCGGCTCGGCTGGGGCGCGCCGATCGTCGTCGGCGCGGTCGTCGGCGGGCTGGTCGTGCTGCGCGAGCTGGCGCCGTACGCCGAGGCGACGCCGCGCTGGGTGCTGATCGGCCTGGCCGGCACCGTGCTCACCGTGGTCGGGGTGACCTGGGAGCAGCGGGTGCTCGAGCTGCGGCGCACGACGGCGTACCTCGGCCGGATGCGATGAACCGACACTATGTAGAAGGGCGCACGTGCGCCCTTCTACATAGTCACCTCTCGGTTACCCCTGGCCGCCGCTCGCGGCCGGCACCACGCAGCTCGCCGTCACCGGCGCGCCTTCGCAGCACGGCCGGATGTACCCACACCTGTCGCAGCGCGAGTGCGAGGTCTCCCAGCGCATCCGGGAGCCGCAGTTGTCGCAGTCCATGTCGTCCATCGGCCAGGATCCTGCCAGCCGCCGAGCGTCATCGCCCAGAGGCGCGCAGGGCGGCGCGTTCGGCAGCTGGCGAACCGGGCGTCGGGAACCACCGCCACACGACCGCCGACTGGCCGAGGGTCCAGACCGAGTTGCAGACCCAGTAGACGAGCAGCGCGACCGGGACCACGCCGCCAGCCACCAGCAGGCCGACAGCCGAGACCGCAGGCAGGATCTGCTGGGTCCGCGCCATGGCGTCCGGCAGGTCGGTCAGGACCGTGTTGGGGACGACCAGGTACCGCTGGGTCACGAACGCCAGGGCAGCCGCAGCCCCGGCGAGCCCCGCGACCACGGCCAGGTGGGCCCAGCCGGCGCCGAGGTACCCGCGCTCGGCCAGCGGGACGCCGAGCAGGGTCGCGGCTCCGAGAGTCGCGACCAGGTCCGTGCCCATGGCGCCCACCGGCGTCCCGGCAGCCACGTCGCTGACCAGCCGGTAGAGGGCGAACCAGATCGGCACCTGCAGCAGCAACGGGAGACAGCCGAGGCGTGACATGCCGTGGTCGGTGGCGATGAGCCGGCGCTCGGCCAGGAACGCGCGGCGCGACTCAGGATCGGTGCGGTTGCGGTAGCGCTTGGTCAGCTCCTGCAGCCGTGGGCGGGCCCGGGCGGCGGCATGCGCACTGCGGACCCCGTGGACCACAAGAGGCAGCAGGGCGAACCGGACGACGGCGACGACCGCGGCGAGGCACAGGACCCAGGTCAGGCCGGACGCCGGATCGGCGCCCAGGTGGGTCAGGGCGGCGTGCGCTCCCGCGACGACGCCCGCGAGCGCCTGGGAGAAGGGGTCGAGAACAGGGTCGAGAAAAGACATGGGTGGCTCCTGGAAGGACGAGGTGGATGGACGGGGCGTGTGCTCGCTCGAGCGAGCGTCACGCCGATCCAGGAGCGCGGGGACGGAGCGGGTGATGGGTGGGGTCGGTGACGCGACCCGACAGAGCGGGCGTCACACCGGGTCCGGTGGTGCGGACGGCGACCAGCGCGCGAGCCGCGAGGACGTCGACCCCGACGACCAGCACGAGAGCGGCAGCCGCGAGCGCCACGACCGCCAGGGCGAGCACGCCGCGACTGTCGGCGCCGGTCGCGAGCAGCGACGGCACGATCACCATCAGCACCGCGCCGAGTACCGTGCCCAGGTCCCACCTCACGGCGTCGACTGTACGCCGGTCAGCGCAGCACCGGCCGCCAGAACGCGGCGGCGATGTCGACGTTCCCGGACGGGCGCAGCGGGGTGCCCTCCTCGAGGTACGCCTGTCGCGCCTCCCCCTCGTGGCTCGGCGGCAGCGAGCCGTCGGCGCGGACCACCCGCCACCACGGCACCGGCCCGCCGTACGACGCCATGATCGAGCCGACCTGCCGCGGCCCGCCGCCTCCGGCGACCTGGCCGACCACCTCGGCGATGGCGCCGTACGTCGTGACCCGGCCGCGCGGCACCTGCTCGACGCAGGTCAGCACGAGCTCGACGTACTCGTCGGGATCGACCTTCACGACTCCTGGCTCCGTCCGAACAACAGGTCGGCGGCGAGGATCGCGACCAGGATCCCGGCGAGTCCGGCCGCCCAGAGGCCGGGCGGCTCGGCACCGTCGACTGCGGCGCCGGCCATCGCCCACGCCACCAGCGCGGCCGGGAACACGGCGACGCCGCGGACCGCCCACCGCCGCAGGGTCGCCGGGTCCGGAGGTGCGGCGCCGGGAGCGTACGCCGCCACCGTCGCCGCCAGGTGCCCAGCCAGCAGCGCGGCCGCCGCCACCAGCGCCGCGGGATGCAGCGGGTCGGTCGGGCCGATCCCCCACCAGACGAGGACCGCGACCAGGGCGACGGTGCCGACGGCGGAGTCCGGATAGAGGGCGAAGCCGGCCCCGAGAGCGAGCACCAGCAGCACCAGCCACCACGGCGGCGTGCCACCCGCAGGAACCGCAGCCAGCACCCCGACGACGGGCCCGAGCAGCACCACGGCCCGCAGCACCCACTGCCCAAGCGACCAGTCCCGCACCTCCGTCATCGCACACCAGCCCTCGGCAGCTGGGCGCGGCGGGCGAGCCGGCGCATCACCTCGTCCAGCGTTCCCGGTCCGCGCCAGGTCACGACCGGGCAGCCGAGCGCGGGCAACCGGGCGAGCTGCTGCTCGCGGTCGAGTCGCCGCAACCGCCACGCCAGCCCGGCGATGACGGGATCGGTCCCCTCCACCGCGGCCGGCACGACGTCGGGCGGCAACGTGTCGACGACCATCACCGGCAGCCTCCGCCGGGCGAGCAGGGCGACGGCGGTGCCCATGGCGTCGGTGAGCATCGGCGACAGCACGATCACGACGGTCCCGGCCGTGGCCCGCAGGTGCAGCCGCTCCGGCGCGAGGTCGCGGGGCTCTCCCGCTCTCACCCGGGCGAGCCGGCCGAGCAGCACCCGCAGGTGCCGCTGGCCGGAGCCGTACCCGGCGTACACGTGGCTCGCCCCGATCACCCGCAGCGACACCCGGTCGCCCATCCGGACGTGGTGCTCGGCGATGGCGGCGGCCGCGCGCACGGTGACGTCGAGACTGCTGGCGACGCCGTCCACCCCGGCCGACCGACCGTGGTCGGCCAGTGCGTCCACGACGAGCAGGACGCCGGCGTCCTGCTCGGCGCGGGTGGTCACGACGTGGAGCGCGCCGGACCTCAACGAGACCCGCCAGTTGATGCGGCGCAACCGGTCCCCGGCGTGGAACGGCCGGATCGCGGCGAACTCGGTGCCCTCGCCCTGGCGCCGCGACCGGTGCCGCCCCACCAGGCCGACCGGCTGCGGCACCTCGGCGCGCGAGTCGAGGGGCGCGGTCGACGGCAGCACCGACATCGACTGCCCGGGCAGCAGCACCGGACCCCAGCGGTACCCACCCCACGGCGCCGTCAGCCCGACCCGCTCCTCCCCCAGGAGCCGCACCCCCCAGCGCCGCGGGCTGACCTCGATCACCGGCGGCTCCCCCTGCGCGTCGAGGAGCGCCCCGACGTTCCCGTTCGCCGGCTGCATCGCGACGTACGGCGCTCGCGCGGCCACGCGGGCGACGTGCTCCACGCCGTCCGGGTCGTCGATCAGCAGGCGCGAGCGGGTGCCCTGTCCCTCGGTGAGCGTCGCGTGGTCGAGCCCGGTGCGCAGCCGCGGCGCCGAGGCGGGCCGGTGCAGCAGGCCGAGCGCGGCCACCACGAGCAGCGGCGCCACGAGGACGACCAGCACCGGCTCGCCGAACAGCACGGCGATGCCGACCCCGATCGCGCCGGTGACCAGGGCGCGCCCCAGCGCGGGTGTGGGATGCCAGCCGTTCATGTCGCTCTCGGTCTGTCCAGGGTGGCGGGCGTGGGGACCTCCTTGAGCACCGCGTCGACCACCGACCGGCCACTGGCCTCGGTCATCCAGAGCTCGGGCTTGATCGTGACCCGGTGCGCCAGGACCGAGCGGGCGACCACCTTGACGTCCTCGGGGATGACGTAGTCGCGCCCGCGCAGCACGGCGAAGGCGCGGGCCGTCAGCACCAGCCCGAGCGACCCTCGCGGCGAGGCTCCGGTGAGTACGTCGGGGTGGGTGCGGGTGGCCGTGGCCAGGTCGACGCAGTAGCGGCCGACGCTCTCGTCGACCCGGACCGTCTCCACGGCTGCCTGCATCCCGCGCAGCCCGGCCGCGTCGGTGACCTCGTCCAGGGCCACCTCCTCGCGCCGGCGTTCGAGGCGCCGCGCCAGGACGTCGTACTCCTCGCCGGAGGACGGGTAGCCGAAGCTGACCCGCAGCAGGAACCGGTCGAGCTGGGCCTCGGGCAACGGGTAGGTGCCTTCGTACTCGATCGGGTTCGCCGTCGCGAGCACGTGGAAGGGGTCGGGCAGCGGGAAGGTCTCGCCCTCGACCGTGACCTGCCGCTCCTGCATGGCCTCGAGCAGGGCGGCCTGGGTCTTCGGCGGGGTCCGGTTGATCTCATCGGCCAGGAGCAGGCCGGTGAACAGCGGCCCGCTGCGGAAGTCGAAGGTGCCGTCCTTCTGGTTGTAGAGGAACGACCCGGTCAGGTCGGCCGGCAGCAGGTCGGGCGTGAACTGCGCGCGCCCGAAGTCCAGGCCGAGGGCGCGCGCCATCGAGCGGGCGGCCAGCGTCTTGCCCAGGCCCGGGAAGTCCTCGAGCAGCACGTGGCCCTTGGCCAGGACGGCGGCGAGCACCATCGTCAGCGGCTCCCGCTTGCCGACGATGGCCTTCTCGACCTCGTCCAGCACGGCGTTGCCGAGCTCGGCTGCCCGCGCGGGGGTGAAGGACTGGGCGTTCGGTGAGTCGGTCACAGCTCCTCGATCCTGGTCACGCATCGGTCGATCTCGTCGCGGCTCAGCCGGCGTGGCGGTCCGGAGAGCACGGCGTTCAGCTCCGGCCCCAGCAGCTCGTCGGCGCCGGGGTCGCCGAGGCGTACCGAGTGCCGCTGCTCGAGCCGGAGGTCCGCGACGGCCGCGCAGCCGGTCGCGGAGGGCGGGGTTGGGGATGTCCACGGTGAGGTGTGACTCGATCACCCGGACATAGGAGGCGAACTGGTGGTCCTGGCCGGGCTGCGGGGCCGCGCCGGTGCTCTCCACGCCCCACGCGCCCTCCTCACCCCCGAACGCGTCCACGAACAGCGCCGCGGCCGCGAGGCAGACCAGCACGAGCAGGGTCAGCCGGACCGGGTCCGGGTCGAAGTCGAGCAGCGCCAGGGCGACGTACAGCACGAGCGCGGCAGCCAGGGCGACGGCCGGGCGCCACCACGACCGGCGGCTCACCGGGTCGCTCCCGGACGGGTCGCCGTCAGCCCGGCATGGATGACCTCGAGCGCCGCCAGCGCCGCCGCACGGTGCTCCTCGGCGAGCTCGTGATCGGAGAACCGTGCCTCGCGGTACAGCGCCGCGAGCCGGGAGACAGCACGGGAGTCGGCGTCGACTGCCTCGAGCACCCGCAACGTGAACTCCGACGACGTCTCCCAGGGTCGGCGGGTGGCACCGACGTTCGAGGCCAGGGTCTCGAACCGGTTCCACACCTCGACGATCGCGTTGCGGGGCGTCCCCGAGCGCAGCAGGTCGCGCTGGGCGGCCGCGCCGCTGGCCAGCTCACGCGTCAGTGCGTCGGGTGAGTCCATGAGGTCGAACGCGACCGCCTCGACGGGTGGCGATCGAGGATGGCGGCGGCGTTTGCCCCGCGAATCGCGGACCACGCGCGCCCCCTGGAACACACCGACCACGAACAACCCGAGCAGCAGCAGCTGGAGCCCCAGGGCCAGCGCGAACAACAGGTCGACGTGCCCGGATGGGTCCTCCTCGCCCATCTCGTCGGCGGTGGGTCCGGGCGACGCGCTCTCGGTGGTTTCCTCGGTGGTGGGTGCCACGCGCTGCGGGGTCGGCCCGTCGCCGCGGAGCACCTCGCCGGGCCCGATCGCCGCCGCCCAGGCGACGAGCAGGGTGACGATCAGGACACCACCCACCACGGCCACCACGGCCGACGTGGACGCTCGCCTCGCCCCCATGCCGCCAGAACCTACTCCGGCGGCCGCCCCGGGGTCAGAGGAGCGGTGAGAACGGCTCGGTCCCGCGGACCAGCCGCAACCCCTTGATGCCCGAGTGGCGCTGCGCGTAGCGCAGCTCGCTGGCCAGGTCGCCGAGGCCGTTGGACCCGGCGAGCGGGGCGATCGCCACCGTCGACAGGGTGCCGACGGCTCGCCCGTCCTGCGTCGATGAACCCGCTGCCGGAGTCGCCCGGGATGCCGGGCGTGGCGGTGTAGACGTCCCAGCCCCAGCCGCCGTACGTCGATCCCAGCGACGCGCCGGTCTTCGGCGAGAGCAGCGTGGTCGGGCGCAGGCTGGACTGGCCGTAGGAGTACACCTGCGTCCCCTGGCCGGCTCCCTGCGGTCGAGAGGCCGACGGGTCCACCCCAGATCGGGATGCTCGGGTTGACCTTGCGGCCGTCTGCCGCTGGCCACCCGCACGAGCGCGAAGTCGTTGGCGGCGCACGCGTTGCTGCCGGCGCCGAGCTTGCGCATCGTGGTCCACGAGCTGTACGCGAGCCGGCCGTGGCCGACGGTGGTGCCGCCGTCGACGAGCGTGCCGCCCTCGGCGAACCGGACACGGGTGCCGAGCGGGTGCGAGGTGGTGCGGCAGCCGTCGGTGTCGGTGGCCTCGCCCTTGCCGGCGCAGTGGGCGGCGTACCCGAGGTAGACCCGGCCCCGCGCGTCGCGGAAGACGAAGTTGGTCGTGCACTGCGCGCCGGCGGGTGTACGCCTGCACCCCCGGGTGGAGCTTCGCGGAGGAGGCCTTGGCCCACCGCGTTGCGCGGTCGGCGCCGGCATCGGCCGGGCTCGACGCGACCACGAGGCCCACCCCCGTGAGGAGCGCGATCAGGACGGTCAGCGCGCTCGCAGGAGTCTGGCCGTCGCGAGCGTCGCATCAGGGATCTCGAAGTCGGAGGAGGTGCGCATACCGGTACAACGAGCGACCGCCCCGTCCGGCTACGCGGAGCGAGGGCGGTCGAGTCGTGTGTGCGATCCGTCGAGGACGCTGCTCCGCGAGGCGTCGACTGGTCTTCAGGTACGGCGTACCTCAGAGCAGCGGCGAGAACGGCTCCGTGCCCGGGACCAGGGCGAGGCCGCCGATGCCGCCGTGCTGCTGGGCGTAGGCGAGCTCGTGGGCGAGGTCGCCGACGCCGTTGGATCCGGCGAGCGGTGCGATGGCCAGCGTGGACAGCGTGCCGAGCGCGTTGCCCTCGGCGTCGAGGAAGGCGCTGCCCGAGTCACCGGGGACGCCCGGGGTGACGGTGTAGACCGGGTGGCTCCAGCCCTCGCCCTCGGTGCCGAGGCTCACGCCCTGCTTCGGGGAGAGCTCGGTGATGCCGCCGCGCAGGCTGGAGTTGCCGAACGAGTAGACCGTGTCACCGGCAGCGGTGCCGGCGGTGTTCAGCGCGACCGGGCCGCCCCAGAACGGGACGCTCGGGTTGACCTTGGCCACGTCGGCCGCGTCGACCTTCACCAGGGCGAGGTCGTTGTAGGCGCAGGTGTTCTCGTCGCTCTCGCCGCGGCCCTGCATGGTCAGCCACGAGGAGTAGGCCAGGGTGCCGCCGCCGACGCGGGTGCCCTCGCTGACCAGCGAGCCGCCCTCGGTGAAGTTGACCTGGAGTGCCGAGCGGGAGGGAGCCGGCGTCGCAGCCGTTGGTGTCGGTGGCCTCGCCGGTGCCGGCGCAGTGCGCGGCGTAGCCGACGTAGGTGTTGCCGGCGCCGTCGGTGAAGACGAAGTTCGCGGTGCACTGGGCGCCCTCGGTGTACGCCTGCACACCGGGGTGGATGGTCGCGGTGTCCGCCGGGGCCCACGCGGCGTTGACCCGCTGGGTCTTGGCGGCGGCGGCCGGCTGGGCGGTGATGAGCGCGGCCGCGAGCACGGCGCTGACGAGGATCGAGAGCGCGGTCGCGAGGCGGCGCGTGCCCGTCGAGGTGAAGCTCATGGAGATGGTCCCTCCCTGGTGAGAGCGCCGCATCGGGGTGTCGGCAGCTGGTGAGTGAGCAACGAGGACCACCCGAACGGGTTACGTCGCATAGCCCGAACGGACTATGCCCACCGGGTGGTCTGGACCACCACTGGTCTAGACCAGATTCTCACCTTGTGCTCACCCATGACACTGACCCGTCGTTAATTAGCGACGGGTCAGCGTGGGAGGCGTCAGTACGACGGCTGGGAGGGGTCGATCTGGTTGACCCAGGCGACCACGCCGCCGCCGACGTGCACGGCGTCGGCGTACCCCGCGCCCTTGACGATGGCCAGGGTCTCGGCCGAGCGCACGCCGGTCTTGCAGTACATGACGATCTGCTTGTCGGAGGGGAGCTGCTCCAGGGCGCTGCCGTTGAGGAAGTCGCCCTTGGGGATCAGCGACGAGCCGGGGATCTGGTTGATCTCGTACTCGTTCGGCTCGCGCACGTCGACCAGCACGAAGTCGCGGGTGCCCTCGTCGCGCTCCTTGAGCATGTGCTCGAGCTGGGTGACCGAGATGGTCGAGCCCGACGGCGGCGTCGGCCGCCTCGTCGAGATCGCGCCGCAGAACGCGTCGTAGTCGATCAGCTCGGTGACGGTCGGGTTCTCACCGCAGAGCGCGCAGTTGGGGTCCTTGCGGACCTTGAGCTTGCGGTACTCCATCTCGAGGGCGTCGTAGATCATCAGCTTGCCGACGAGCGGGTCGCCGATCCCGGTGAGCAGCTTGATCGCCTCGTTGACCTGGATCGAGCCGATGCTCGCGCACAGCACGCCCAGCACGCCGCCCTCGGCGCAGCTCGGCACCATGCCCGGCGGCGGCGGCTCGGGGTAGAGGCAGCGGTAGCACGGAGCGTCGTCGGTGAGCGTCGGCGCGAACACCGACGCCTGGCCGTCGAAGCGGTAGATCGAGCCCCACACGTAGGGGATCTTCAGGAAGTACGCCGCGTCGTTGACCATGTAGCGGGTCGCGAAGTTGTCGGTGCCGTCGACGATCAGGTCGTAGCCCTCGAACACCTGCAGCACGTTGTCGTTGTCGAGCCGCTCCTCGTGGAGGATCACCTCGACGAGCGGGTTGGTCTCGGCGATCGACTCCTTCGCCGACTGGGCCTTCGACTTGCCCGACGTCGGACTGGCCGTGGATGACCTGGCGCTGCAGGTTGGACTCGTCGACCTCGTCGAACTCGGCGATGCCGATCGTCCCGACGCCTGCAGCGGCGAGGTAGAGCAGGGCGGGGCTGCCGAGGCCGCCGGCGCCGATCACCAGCACCTTCGCGTTCTTCAGCCGCTTCTGCCCGGTCATCCCGACGTCGGGGATGATCAGGTGGCGGCTGTAGCGGCGCACCTCGTCGATGGTCAGCTCGTTCGCCGGCTCCACGAGCGGGGGAAAGGACACGTCGTACTCCTCGATTGCGATCAGGTCGGGACTCTGGACCAGTTCAGGAAGAACACCGCCGACCACCTCCATGTTCCCTCGCCGACCGCACGCGCCCCGGGCGCCGTCCCGTCATCCGGACGCAGCCCGGCGGCGCCTGCGCGGCGCGCATGCTACGGGCCGGTAGGCTTCCGAAGCGCGGGGCCGGACCCCGCACGGCTACTCGAGGGAGCATCAGTGAGCGCAGGTCAGTACGACACCGGGGCCCGCCCCCGCGGCGCCCGTATGCCGCGCCGCGAGCGCCGTGCCCAGCTGCTGTAGTCCGCGCTCGAGGTGTTCGTCGCGCAGGGCTACCACGCGGCGGCGATGGACGACATCGCCGAGCGGGCCGGCGTGTCCAAGCCCGTGCTCTACCAGCACTTCCCCGGCAAGCTCGAGCTCTACCTCGCCCTGCTCGACGTCTCGTGCGACGCCGTCATCGCCAACTGCCGCAAGGCGCTGGAGTCGACCCAGGACAACAAGCTGCGCGTGGCGGCGACGATGGAGGCGTTCTACGAGTACGTCGCCGGCGACACCGGCGCGTTCCGCCTCGTCTTCGAGTCCGACCTGACCAACGAGCCCGCCGTACGCGAGCAGGTCGACCGGGTGACCCTCGAGTGCGCCGAGATGATCGCCGAGGTCATCCACGACGACACCGGCCTCCCCGACCCTGCGTCCCGGCTGCTGGCGGTCTCCCTGGTGGGAATGGCCCAGGTCAGCGCGCGGTTCTGGCTGACGGAGGCCGGCGGGATCACCGAGGTCCGACGCGTCCGCCCTGGTGGCGGGGCTGGCCTGGCGAGGCATCCGCGGCTACCCGCTCACCGACGAACACTGAACAGCACTGATCAGCACCGCGACCGCACATTCGACGGCCGCACCCAAGCACACGAAGGAGAGACCCGTGGAGGTCAAGATCGGCGTCCAGCACGCCCAGCGAGAGCTCGTGTCGAGACCGACGAGGACATCGAGAACGTCGAGAAGCTGGTCGCCGACGCGGTGGGCTCCGACGGGCTGCTGACCCTGACCGACACGAGGGGCCGCAAGATCCTGATCCCGGCTGCCCGGGTGACGTACGTCGAGATCGGCGGCGGCGTGGCCGGCCAGGTCGGCTTCCGGAGCTGACCAGCCCACCCCGTAAATCGGCGGAATCCTCTGGGCCGACCGGCCTAGGCTGGACGCATGGTTCTGGGCGACCTCATGGTGGCGCTCGTCGGCGGCTCGATCATCGGGCTGCTCGGCAAGTGGCTCGCGCCGTCGGGACGCGACGAGATCCCGCTCTGGCTGACGATCATCTGTGGCATCGGCGGCGTGCTGATCGGCACCTACGCCTACACGCGCCTGTTCGCCGACAGCACTCCGGGCTTCGACTGGTGGCGCCACATCTGGCAGGTGGCCTTCGCCGCCGCGCTGGTGATGTCCACGGCCACCCTGATGGGTCGGGCCGCGACCAGGACGACTAGGAGTCGAGACCGAGCTCGAGCATCCGGGCGGCGTGGAGCTCGGTGATCCGCGCGAACATCCGCCCGATCGCCGCCAGGTCGAGGCCGGGTCGGTCGACGCCGCCCGCGAGCAGCGCCGACAGCGGCGTCGCGCTCGGCCGCCACGCGCTGGGCCTGGGTCAACGCCTCCCCCATCAGCCGCCTCCCCCACAGGGCGAGCCGGCCGCCGAGGCGGGGGTCCTCGGCGATCGCCCGGCGCACCCGGTCGATGACGAACTGCGAGTGGCCCGCGTCGGAGAGCGAGGCGATGATCAGGTCGCGGGTCCGGACGTCGAGGTACGCCGCGATCTCGCGGTAGAAGTCCGCGGCGAGCCCGTCGCCGACGTACGCCTTGACCAGGCCCTCGTACCAGTCCGACGGCGCGGTGTGGGCGTGGAACAGGTCGATCGGCTCACGGAACGGCGCCATCGCGGCGTACGGGTCGGCGCCGAGGTCGGCGAGCCGGTCGCGGAGCAGCGTGACGTGCCCGAGCTCGGTCGCGGCCATCGTGGCGATCGCGACCTTGTCCTCGAGCGTGGGTGAGAGCTTGGCGTCCTCGGCGAGCCGCTCGAACGCGGAGATCTCGCCGTACGCGATGGCGCCCAGCAGATCGATGACCGCTTCCCGGTAGATCGGATCCTCGAGCGCCAGCGACGCCTCTTCTCGCGGCTCGCCAGCCGGGGATTCAGCCATGGCCGCACCCTACCGATAGACTCGGAGCGTCCGAGCGCCGCAGCCCGCGCACCGCGGAGCGGCCCGGAACCGGCGAGACGGCCACGATCCTGCGCCCCGCCGGCGATGTGCGCGGTTGACGCTGTCGGGAGTTCCTGCGACGAGTCGGCCGCCTGGAACTCACGAAAGCGAACAGAAAACTGACTACGTTCCGAGAGCTCGGGGTGCTCCCCGAGATTTGCGACGCGCTCGAGCGCGCCAACATCACCACGCCGTTCGCCATCCAGGAGATGACCCTCTCCGTGGCGCTGCTCGGCACCGACCTGATCGGCCAGGCCCGCACCGGCACCGGCAAGACCCTCGCGTTCGGCATCCCGGTGCTGCAGCGCAGCGTCGCGCCGAAGGACCCCGACTACTCCGAGCTGCCGCAGGGCAAGCCGCAGGCGCTGATCGTCGCCCCGACCCGTGAGCTCGCGCTCCAGGTGTCGAGCGACCTGGCGCTGGCGAGTGCCGACCGCGGCCTGCGCGTGCTGACCGTGTACGGCGGCGTCGGCTACGACACGCAGCTGGACACGCTGGAGGCCGGCGTCGACATCGTCGTCGGCACGCCCGGCCGCCTGATCGACCTGTGCAACCGCAAGGCGCTCGACATCTCCCACGTGCACGCGCTGGTGCTCGACGAGGCCGACGAGATGCTCGACCTGGGCTTCCTGCCCGACGTCGAGCGGATCCTGCGGATGACGCCCGAGACCCGGCAGACCATGCTGTTCTCGGCGACCATGCCCGCGGCGATCGTCGCCCTGGCCCGCACCCACATGCGGCACCCGATGAACATCCGCGCCGAGTCGTCGTACGACACCACGATGGTCCCGGCCACCGCGCAGTTCATCTACCAGGTGCACGACCTCGACAAGCCCGAGATCATCGGGCGGGTGCTGCAGGCCGAGGACGCCGGCAAGATCATCGTCTTCACCCGCACCAAGCGGCAGGCGCAGCGCGTCGCCGAGGACCTCGCCGAGCGCGGGTTCAGCTCGAGCCCGCTGCACGGCGACATGGCCCAGATCGCGCGCGAGAAGGCGCTCACGCGGTTCCGCGAGGACAAGCTGCGCGTGCTCGTCGCCACCGACGTCGCGGCCCGCGGCATCGACGTGGCCGGCGTCTCCCACGTCATCAACTACAGCTGCCCCGAGGACGACAAGACCTACGTGCACCGGATCGGCCGCACCGGCCGCGCCGGTGCGTCCGGCATCGCGATCACGTTCGTCGACTGGCAGGACCTGCACCGCTGGAAGATGATCAACAAGACGCTCGACCTGCCGTTCGACGAGCCGCAGGAGACGTACTCCACGTCGGAGCACCTCTTCCACGACCAGGGCATCGCGCCCGACACCAAGGGCCGGATCGGCGAGCCGAAGCCCGCACCCGAGAAGCCCGAGCGCCGCGACCGCGATCGCGGCGAGCGGTCGGGCGACCGCCCGCAGGGCAACCGCAATCGGAACCGCAGCCGCAGCCGCACCCGTAGCGGCCAGCCCGTCGCCGAGGGCGACGCCCCGGCCGCCGACGCCGGCAAGTCCGGCGAGGACAAGCCGTCGGGCTCCGGCAACCGGAACCGTCGGCGTCGTCGCCGCTCCTCCGGTGGTGGCTGGGGGCCAGTCCTCCGAGCAGACCACCGCCTGACCGACCAAGAACACGCTGACCCGCCTGAACTTCAGGCGGGTCGACGTGATTTCCGCAGGTCAGTCGGTGACGACGACGGTCGTGCCGAGCGGGGCGAACTCCCAGAGGGCGATGGCGTCCTCGCGCTTCTGGCGGATGCAGCCGTGCGAGAGCGGCGTGCCGAGGTCGGCGACCGACTGGACCGGCTTGCCCTCGTCGACCGGGATGTCGTGGAACCCGATGGCGGCCCGGTCGCCGTGGGCGAAGCGCACGAAGTACTGCATGCTGCCGGAGTCGTCGATCCCCCACGCCTGCTGGGATCGCGAGTAGACGGAGTAGGTCCCGGGATCGAGGTTGTCCTCGACGCTGCCGGAGACGAGGTACGTGCGTCGTACGACGTTGCGGCCACCGACCAGCCAGACCCGCTGGCGGCCCTCGCTGAACACGACCCGGCGACCGTTGCCGGAGTCGGCCGGCAGCGTCTCCTCGGTGGCCGACTCGTCGACCTGCGACTCGAGCTCGGGTGCGGCGCGTGCTGGCATCGGGCTGGGCTCGGTGCTGGGCTCGGTGCTGGGCGTGGCGGACGGGCTGGGTTCCGGCGCGGCCGGCTGCCGGTCCGTGGTCTGCGAGGAGTTCGAGATCGCGCCACTGGCCGAGGGGTCGGCCGCCGACGGGAGCGCGCCGGCGCCGCCGAGGATCGCCACGAGGGTGACCGTGAGCGAGGTCGTGGCCAGTCCGATCCGGCCGTAGCGAGGCCGGACCCGTCGGTGGCGGGGACTGCTCACCGCACTGCTCACCGGGGTGGCGCCGTCGCCCGGGCGGCCAGGTTCGCGGCCACCTCGCGGTAGGCCTTCGCGCCCTTGCTGCTGCGGCTGGTGGCCAGGATCGAGCGGCCCGCGGCGGGCGCCTCGGCGAACTTGATCGTCTTCGGGATCGGCGGCTCGATCACGTCGAGCTCGTAGGTGTCCGAGATCGTCTCCAGCACGTTGCGGCTGTGGTTGGTACGGCCGTCGTAGAGCGTCGGCAGCACGCCCCACACCGCCAGCGAGCGGTTGGTGAACCGGCGTACGTCGTGGACGGTGTCGAGCAGCTGACCGACACCGCGGTGCGACAGCGTCTCGCACTGCAGCGGGATGAGCACGCCCTCGGCGGCGGTCAGTGCCGCGACCGTGAGCACGCCGAGGGACGGCGGGCAGTCGAGCAGCACCCAGTCGTAGTCGCTGCCGTTGTCGGCGAGCTCCTCGAGCGCCGTCTTGATGACGTGCTCGCGGCCGGTGCGGGTGAGCAGGTCGGCCTCCGCCCTGGCCAGCTCGATCGTGGCCGGCAGGAGGTCGACGCCGTCCTCGGTCTCGATGATCACCTCGCGCGCGTCGAGGCCCTTGGTCAGGACGTGGTGGATCGACAGCTCGAGATCCTCCGGGTCGATGCCGAGCGAGAACGTCAGGCAGGCCTGCGGGTCGAGGTCGACGAGCAGGACGCTGTGCCCGAGCTCGGCGAGGGCAGCGCCGATCGAGGCCACCGAGGTGGTCTTGGCGACGCCGCCCTTCTGGTTGGCGATCGCGAGCGTGGTGGTCATCGAGCCACATTCTGCCCGACCGGTCGTGCCGGACCGCGGAGGCACCTGCTTTGCTGTGACGCATGTCGTCAGCCACCTCCACCTCCGGAACCGCCCTCGTGACCGGTGCCACCGCCGGCATCGGCCACGTCTTCGCACAGCAGCTCGCCGCGCGCGGCCACGACCTGGTCCTGGTCGCCCGCGACGCCGCCCGCCTCGAGAGCGTCGCCAAGGAGCTGCGCGAGGAGTACGCCGTCGACGTCGAGGTGCTGCCCGCGGACCTGGTCGACCGCGACCAGCTCGACGCCGTCGCGGCCCGGGTCGCCGATCCCGAGCGACCGGTGGAGCTGCTCGTCAACAACGCCGGCTTCGGGCTCAAGGGCCGGTTCCTGGTCAACGACGTGGCGGCCGAGCAGGCGTTGCTCGACATCCTGGTGACCGCCGTGATGCGGCTGAGCCACGCGGCCCTCGGCGCCATGACCGAGCGCGGCCACGGCGGCATCATCAACGTCTCCAGCGTCGCGGCGTTCCTCCCGCGTGGCACGTACGCCGCAGCCAAGGCCTGGGTGAACAGCTTCGGCGAGTGGGCGCACAACGAGTACGCACCTGCCGGCGTGACCGTCACGACGCTGTGCCCGGGCTTCACCAAGACCGAGTTCCACGAGCGGATGGGGGTCAGGCGCGGCACCGGCTTCATGTGGCTGGACGCCGACTTCCTCGTCGAGAAGGCGCTCTCCGACTTCGACAAGGGACGCACGTTCTCCATCCCCGGTGCGCAGTACCGGACCATCGCCGCGATCACGCGGGCGGTGCCGAGCGGGGTGCTCCAGCGGTTCCAGTCGATGGGCCGTCGCTGACACCAGCCCGCCACGGGGCTTCCGTCACCCCTCCGCGGAACTCTCGTTGAGCCCGAGTGACCATGTCCCGCCTGCTCGTCGCCCTCGGTACGGCGTTGGCGCTCGGAGCCACGCTCCTCCCGCCACCGGCGCTCGGCGTACCGATCCCCCAGGACCCCGGCGCCTCGAGCGTCGACCCGTTCCTCGGAGCGCCTCGCGGACCCCGGCCGATCGAGGGCGCGAGGTTCGCGCCGCGGCATCCCTACATGGCCGCGAACGGTCGCAGCAACCTCCACGACGACGCCTACCAGTCGGACGCCGGCCCGACCCCGGGCCCGCTGGGCCGCAGCCCGGAGGTCGTCTCGGCGCTGTTCGGCCAGGAGTGCGGCTCGCTGACCATCGACCGGCGTGGCCGCCTCGTCACCGTCTGCGTCGGCGCCGCCCAGATCACCCTGCGGATGCTGGACCCGCAGACGCTCGACGTACTCGCGGAGCACGCGCTCCCGCCCAGGAGGCCGTCGGCCACGCCGTTCTCGTCGTTCGGCGGTGGCGGCTACTTCTACCTCGACCACCGCGACCGCGTGGTCGTCCCCACCTCGCTGGGCACGATCGACGTGATCCGCGAGACCGGGGGTCGCTCGGCCCCCGGCTTCGAGCTCGCCCGCCGGTACGACGTGAGCCGCCAGGTGGGCGACTCGGTGATCATGTCGGCGCTGCCCGACTGGGAGGGCCGGCTCTGGTTCGTGACCCAGGCCGGCGTGGTCGGCGTCGTCAACCGCCGGAGCGGTGACGTCGGGGTCCGCGACCTGGGCGAGGAGATCGGCAACTCCTTCGCCGTCGACGAGACCGGGGCGGTGTTCATCGTCAGCAACGGGGCGCTCTACCGGTTCCGGGCCCGGAAGGGGAAGCCGGCCGTCACCTGGCGGCGTGCCTACGACAACGGCGACCGGACCAAGCCCGGGCAGACCCAGGCCGGGTCCGGGACCACCCCGACGATCATCCGTCGCGGCGGCCGGAAGTTCGTCGCCATCACCGACAACGCCGACCCGCGGATGCACGTGCTCGTCTTCCGCGCCGGCGAGAGATTGCCCGGTGCCCCGGTCTGCCGGATGCCGGTCTTCGGCAAGCGGCGCGGCAGCACCGACAACTCCCTGATCGCCTTCGGCCGCTCGATCGTCGTCGAGAACAACTACGGCTACACCGGACCCGCGCAGGTGCCGCCGTCGACGGACCCGTTCCGCAACACGCCGACGACGCAGCCCGGCGTGAGCCGCGTGGTCGTCGACTACCGCCACGGCGGCTGCCGCAAGGCGTGGACCAACCGCACGGTGCGGGTCCCGTCCAGCGTCAGCAAGGCCTCGACCGCCACCGGGCTGGTCTACGTCTACGAGCACCCGGCGGCCGACGAGGTCCGGTACGTCGGCGGCGAGCCGGTCACCGGCCCGGAGGACCCGTGGTACCTCACCGCGCTCGACGCCCGCACCGGTCGTCGGGTCTGGTCGGTCTTCACCGGGGTCGGGCTCGGCTACAACAACAACTACGCCCCGATCACCCTCGGACCCGACGGCACGGCGTACGTCGGTGTGCTGGGCGGCCTGGTCGCGGTCCGGGACACCCGGTAGGTCATCCCTCGCCGTTGATGAACGCCCGGACGGAGTCGGCCACCATCTGCACCGCGATCGCGGAGAGCAGCAGGCCGGCGATCCGGGTGACGAGCAGGACCCCGCTCTGGTGGATCACGCGCAGGATCGGCAGCGAGTAGCGCATCGACGCCCACAGGCTGGCGTGCACGAGGACCAGGCCGAGCGCGACGGCGGTGAAGTCGGCGACGTCGTCGACGGACTCCACGAACAGCATCGTCGCGACGATCGCCCCCGGGCCGGCGAGCAGCGGCGTGCCGAGCGGGACGAGGGCGACGTTCGTGCCGGCGGAGGCGGTCGGCTCCTTCTCGTTGTCGGTCAGCAGCTCGAGGGCGACGAGGAGCAGGAGGAGTCCGCCGGCGCCCTGGAGCGCGGGCAGCGAGATGTGCAGGTAGGACAGGATCTGCTGGCCGAAGAACGCGAACACGGTGATCACGAAGAACGACACCGCGACCGCCTGCCACGCCGCCCGCCGCGCCGTCGACGCCGAGCGGCCGCTGGTCAGGGACAGGAAGATCGGCACGGTGCCGACCGGGTCCATGATCACGAACAGGGTCACGAAGACCTCGACCAGCAGGACGGTGTTGACGAGGTCGCTCACGGCGCGACCACCTCCGGCGTACGCCGGCCCGAGCCCGCCGCGGCGGCGTCGGCGAGGGCCACCAGCCGGGCGAACTCGTCGGGGTCGGTGGTGTTGCAGCCCAGCTCGTGGTCGGACTTGCCGGCGCCGTGGTGGTCGCTGGAGCCGGTCGCGACCAGGCCGAGCTCGCGGGCGATCGAACGCAGCTCGGCGCGGCTCGCGGCGTCGTGGTCCTGGTGGTCGACCTCGATGCCGGCCAGGCCGAGTCCGGCGAGCTCGGCGAGTGCGGCCTCGTCCAGCGAGGTCCGCTCGTGGCGACCCCACGGGTGCGCGACGACGCTCACGCCACCCGCCGCCGCCACGATGCCGATCATGTCGGGCAGCCGCGCGGCGTAGCGGTCGACGTACGCGGGCCGGCCGGCCGCCAGGTACTGCCGGAAGGCCTCGTCGCGGTCCGCGACGGCTCCGAGGGCGACGAGCGCGTCGGCGACGTGCGGTCGCCCGGTGGCGGCCGCGTCGCCCGCCGCCCGGCGTACGTCGTCGGTCGTGATCGGGATGCCGAGCCCACGCAGCCGGTCGACCATGGCCGGGACCCGCGAGTCGCGGCCGTCGAGGATCTTGGCCAGCTCCCCCGCCAGCGGTGGGTACGTCGGGTCGGGGAGGTAGGCCAGCAGGTGCACCCCGCGCCCGCGGAACCGGGTGCTGACCTCCATGCCGCGGACCAGCGTGAGCCCGACCTCCGCCGCGGTCTGGGCGGCCTCGTCCCAGCCCTCGGCAGTGTCGTGGTCGGTGATCGCCAGGACGTCGAGCCCCGCGCCCACCGCCGCCCGCACCAGCTCGGCCGGCGACTGCGTCCCGTCGCTGGCCCGCGAGTGCGTGTGGAGGTCGATGAGCACCTCCGCAGCCTAGGGATCCCCGCTGACCCGTCGCTAATTAGCGACGGGTCAGCGCTACCAGACGGGGCGCTGGCCGCCGAAGGGCATCTCCAGCAGCGGCGGGCCCAGCCCGGAGACGTCGCGGAGGATCCAGTCGTCGCGGAGCAGCAGCATCGCCGAGGCCGGGCGGAGGACGATCCACAACCAGCGTCCCGACGCCTCGCCGGCGAAGACCGAGCGGTCGAACTCGGCGTCCGACGCCGCTCGTCGACACCGACCACAGCGGCACCTGCTGGCTGGCGATCCGGACCCGCACCATCGCGGGGCCGTCGCCGATCTCGTGTCCGGGGTCGTCCCCGACGATCGAGGCCACCCGCGCCCCGAGCCCGACGCCCGCCTCCTCGGCGACGACGAACACGTCGACCGGTCCGTCGAGCTCGCTGGTGCCGGACACGCAGGTGACGGTGGCCCGTGACCCGCGCGCGTCGTCGGTCACCACGCCGAAGTCGGTGACCGACCAGCCGGGGCTCATCGGCCACGGGAGGTACGTCGGGAAGCCGGCGGCGAGCGCGCAGGTGCTCAGCGAACTCCTCGTAGGACACCTCGTCCGGGCGCCACAGCGGCGGCAGAGACCCGTGCACCGGGCACTGCGGGCCGTCTGCGTCCCGCTCGAGCCCTTCCCGGCAGCGCGGGCACCACGCCGTGAGCGACATAGGGAGCAGGGTTTCGGGCGCCGGGGTCTCCGTCAAGAGTTCCAGTGCAGGACGACCGGAGTCCCGCGCTCGTAGGCGAGCACCGAGACCGTGGCCGTGTCGAGGCGGAACAGCCGACCCTCGGTCACCGGGAGCCCCAGCCACCGGGCGGCCAGGGCGCGCAGCGCGTGGCCGTGGGAGACGACCAGCGCCCGGCCGTCGACGGCGCGCAGCCGGCCGATCGCCCGGTCCAGCCGCTCCGCCACCTGGTCGGCGCTCTCGCCGCCGGGAGCGGGGTGGGTCCAGATCGTCCAGTCCGGCACGGTCTCGCGGATCTCGGCGTTGGTGATGCCCTCGTAGTCGCCGTACGCCCACTCGACGATGTCGTCGTCGACGGTCGCGTCGGCGTGCCCGATCAGCTCCGCCGTACGTCGCGCCCGCAGCCGGGGGCTGGTCAGCACCAGCGCGAACTCCTCGCCGGCCAACCGCTCCCCGACTCTGCCGGCGACCGCCTCGCCCTCGTCGGTCAGGGGCAGGTCGGTGACCGACGTGTGCCGGCCGTCCCTGCTCCACTCGGTCTCGCCGTGCCGGACCAGCCACACCTCGTCAACGCTCACATGCGGAGTCTGGCACCCCGGGCGTGCCACGATGCCGCCATGGCTTCGAACCGGACCCGCGTGGCCATCGCCGCGGGCTTCGCGACCCAGGGCTTCGTCTTCATCAGCCTGACCACCCGACTCCCCGATTTCCGCGACAAGTGGGACCTCTCCGAGCTCGGGCTGTCGGGCCTGCTGCTGATGATGGTGCTGCTCGCCGGCGTCGGCTCGGTGCTCGCCGAGAAGCTGGCCAAGCGCAGCGACAGCGCGCTGCTCCTGCGCATCGGCCTGGGGCTGATCGTGGTCGCGGTGCCGGTGCTGGCGACCGCACCGGCGTTCGGGGTTTTCGTCGCCGGCATGGCGGTGTACGGCGTCGGGCTGGGCGTCGTCGACGCCAGCACGAACATGCAGGCGGTCGCCCTCGAGCACCGCTACGACCGACCGATCCTCCCGTCGTTCCACGGCGCCTGGACCCTCGGCGGCATCCTCGGCGCGGCCCTCACGCTCGCGACCCCCGATGTCCCGCTGGCGGCGGCCGGGTTCGTGGCCCTGCTCCCGGCGGTCGTGCTGTTCGCCCCGTTCCTGCGCCGCGACCACGGCATGAGCGAGGCCGCCAGCCAGGTCGCGGTCCCCTGGCGCCCGATCGTGCTGGTGGGCCTGGCCCTGGTGCTCTTCTACATGGTCGACACCGCGGCCACGACCTGGGGCGCGACGTACCTCGACGACACGTTCTCGGCGCCCGAGGACCTGGTCGCGCTGGCGACGTTCCCCTACCTCGTCGCGAGCCTCGTGCTCCGGCTGGCCGGCGACCGCCTGGTCGACCGGCACGGCGCCGTCCCGGTGCTCCGCACCGGCGCCGTCGTCTCCTCGATCGCGCTCGCCGTCGTGGTGTTCGCGCCCACCTGGCCGATCGCGGTCGCCGGGTTCACGCTGCTGGGCGCGGGCACCGCCGTCATCGCACCGTTGAGCTTCTCGGCCGCCGCCCGGATCGCCGGCGCCGACGAGACCGACCCGGCGCTCCGGCACGCCCGCGTGGACGCGGTCATCGCGCGGTTCAACCAGTTCAACTACGTCGGCGCGCTGTTCGGCGCCGTACTCACGGGCGTGGTCGGGGCCGGCAACCTGAGGATCGGCTTCGCCGTCCCGATGGTGCTGATCCTCCTGCTCCTGCCGCTGGCCCGGGCGTTCGCGCCCGTGCGCTCGCACGAGCCCGTCTGAGCCCGTCTGAGCCGACCGGACCGGACTACTCGGCCTGCGGGCCCGGCCAGTTCTTGTCGGGCTGCGGAACCGGGCGACCGGGCTGCTCACCGCCACGCTCGTCGAGGTAGCTGTCCTTGGGCACCATCACCTTGCGGCGGAAGATGCACACGACCTTGCCGTCCTGGTTGTAGCCGATCGTCTCGACGTGGACCACGCCGCGGTCGTCCTTCGACTTCGACTCCCACTTGTCGAGCACCGTGGTCTCGCCGTACAGCGTGTCCCCGTGGAACGTCGGTGCGACGTGCCGGAGCGACTCGATCTCGAGGTTGGCGATGGCCTTGCCGGAGATGTCGGGGACCGACATCCCGAGCAGGATGGAGTAGACGTAGTTGCCGACCACGACGTTCTTGCCGAACTGCGTGGTCTCCCCCGCGTAGTGCGCGTCCAGGTGCAGCGGGTGATGGTTCATGGTCAGCAGGCAGAACAGGTGGTCGTCGTACTCCGTGACCGTCTTGCCCGGCCAGTGCTTGTACGTCGCGCCGACCTCGAACTCCTCGTAGCTACGCCCGAATTGCATGGCGCCAGCATGCCGAACTGCCGTGCCGGTCGGCGAGGACGGGCCGGGTGGGATTGCTCACGCGTGCAGCGCGCCACACCCTCAGGCGCCGCCGCCCCCCGCCTTCCGGCGGTGCATCTTCGGCGCGGCTCCGCCCGCGACCTCCGGGCCGTGCGCCTTGCTCTGGTGGCCGGCGGAGTCGTCGGGGTGGTCGTGCCCCTTCTTGCGCTCGAGGGCCTCCCGCATCTTCGCCTTCAGGTCGTCGTTGGCATGGTTGCCGTCGGCCATCGTTCCTCCAGGTGTCGGTCGGGCGCGGAGCACTCTCACCATCGCACGCGCTCCAAGCCCACGTCGACCGCATTGGCGCCCTGACGGGCCACCGGTCACCCGCGAGCGCGCCCGACGATCCGCCGGCGCAGCCTGCCGAGCCGGCTGCGCAACCGCGACGCGTCTCGCTCCTCCGCCCGCCGGCGGGCCACGGCCTGGGCGCGGCGGGAACGCTCCTCGTGGCCCACGAACCTCGCCAGTGCCCGCACCGCCGCCTGCGCGACCTCGGTGTCCGAGACATCCGCCGCACGGCGCCCCGTGACGGGTGCCGCCACCGGCAGCAGATCGGTCAGCTCGCCGACGACGTCGTACCCACGCGACTGCAGCTCGTCGACCATGGCCTGCGCCCGGGAGGACACCCACGGGTGCAGCTCCTCGGGCACCACGATCTTCTCCGGGTCGCTCGACCGGAAGATCTCCTCGGCCACGAAGTCCTTCAGGAGCCGCTCGGTGGACTTGGCGATCCCGGTCTCGGCGAGCTCGAGGTTCATCCGGCGGAAGGTCTCGATCTCGACGAGACCGAGAGACTCGTTGGCACGCGGCGCCCGCTCGGCCATGCCGGCGCCGTCGACACCGAGGACGTCACAGGTCCGGTCCCAGAGGAAGGAGCGCGGGCCCGCCCGGGGGCGGGAGCACGACGAGGTGCACCCGGTCGTCGGGGATTCCCTGGCTCCACCGCCCGAGCACGCCGGCGACGTCCTGGACCCGCCAGAAGTTGACCGACTCCGCGGTCTGGATCATCGCCAGGAACTCGTCGAGGGTCTGCCGGCGGCCGTGCTTGGTGCGTTGCTGCCACTCGGCCGGGATCTGGCGCAGCAGGTCGCGGGCCGTGAGTACGACGTGCACCTCGTCGGCCACCTGGTCGAGGCGGCGCAGCGCGTCGGCGGCCCGGTCGGCGCCGGCCGGACTGAACAGCTCGTGGCTGATCAGTACGTCGCCGGCGAACTCCCCGGACGCATCGAGAATGCGCTCCCAGGCACCCGCGCCGGCAGCCGGGACGTTCTTCAGCTGCTGTGGCCCGCGCACGGCGCACGACGCCCAGTAGTGCTCGTGGACACCGCCCCCCGGGAGGAGCAGGCCCTGGTCCAGCAGCGGTGCCCGGTTGGCCCACCAGACGGACTGGAGGAAGGTCGTCCCCGACTTCGGGGTCCCGACGTGCAGGAAGAGGCGATGTGCCATGGGCCTCGGTTGTCCTTTCCCGGTGCGGGCGCGCTGGCTGCGACCCTAGGCGACCCTAATCGCCGGTCGCGGAGCGCTCGGCCTTCTTCTCCTCCCACCGAGCGGACACCAGGTCGGCCAGAGTGCGGACGGCGAGCTCACCGACCTCCTCCTCCGAGACATCGGGGTCGGGAGCATCCGACTCGGCGGGGGCGACGAGGTCGGTCTCGTCCCCGACGAGGCGGACGCCCTGGTCACGCAGTCCCGCGAGCTGTCGATGTGACTCCTGGTGCGCCCACTCCGCGAACCCCGCCGGCAGGCGGATCCGGTCATGCTCGCCCTTCATCAGGCTGGGCCGGGTCACCCAGAGCCGAACGGCGGGGCGGTACTCCCCTCTGATGTCGGTGAGCCGGTCGCCGAGGGCAACGTTGAGCCGCCTGAGCAGCTCCGCGCGCGGGTAGTCCAGCGACTGGTTGATCGCCCGCCCGGACGCGGAGAGTGTGTCGGGATCGACGCCGAGCTCACTGCAGTAGAGGTTCGCGAGCCCGTCGGCCGACGAGGTCGGTACGGCCAGCACGACCACGTCGACATCCGGTCGGGCGCTGCCCCAACGGGCGGCAATGTCGGCCAGGTCCTGGCGTGCGATGAAGCGGTCAGCTCGCGGATCGCGGTCGCGGATCTGCTCGATGAAATCGACGTACGGCGTGGTCAGCCGCTCCTTCACCGACTGCTGCCACTCCGACGGGATCGACACCGCCCAGTGCCGGGCGGTGATCAGCACCTTCACGCGATAGTCGGACAGCCCGTCCAGCAACTGCGCGGTGGCACCGCCAGGCAGCTCGGCGAGATCCTCCAGAGTGAGCAGGCAGCGATCGGCCTGCTCCTGCTCGAGCAGCTCACGAAGCGACCGCACCGCCCGCTGGCCGGGTCCCGCGCTGTCACGCTCGACGCCGCGACGGAGCGGGTCGAGGAGACCTCGCACGTGTCCGGCGCGACGCCCCAGAGGAATCTCCACCCCTTGGGAGGTGAGCGCCTCACGCGACCGGTGGAGCGCTTGCTGCAGGTAGGAGGTGCCAGACTTACGGCACCCGATGTGGAGGATAACGTCGGGATGGGAGGATGCCACCTGCCCATCTTGACGGCGCCGCCACAAGAGGACAATTCGACACGAGAAGGTCAATCCCGTGCAGAGTGCCATCCGACGTGCAGCCCGCAAAGCGCTGTCCCTTTCCGGGCACACTGTCGGCAGCGTGCGCTCGTGGGTCGAGCTGCGCAGGGCGATCCGGACCCGCCGCAATCGGATCTCCTTCGTGATCCGGTCCTCGGGACCCAGTGGCGTGCCGCGGACCGTGTTCGCGGTGGCGAACGCGCTGAGCGACCAGGGCCACGAGATCGAGATCGTGGTGATGGTGCGCGGCCGGGCGGAGCCGTCCTTCGCGTTGCGGCCGCGCATCAAGCTGACCTGGCTGGACGACCGCTACGACCCGTCGCGCGACGAGAAGCGGCGACCCGCTCGCCGGAATCCCGACCTGCCACCGTACATCCGCAAGATGGATCGTCGACCGTCGACGCTGACTCCCCAGGGCAAGAGCACCGAACTGACGGCGTACAGCGACTACCTGCTCAAGACACACTTCGAGAGCCGGCTGCCGGCGATCGTCGTCACCACTCGTCCCGAGTTCGCGGCCGCGGCCGTGCGGTGGAGCTCGCCCCACAGCATCGTGGCCCATCAGGAGCACATCGCGTTCAAGACGCGGACCCCGTGGATGCGCAAGACCATCGCCTCCATCGCCCGCACCCCGTCCCCCCAACGACGGCTCGACGCGTTCCTCACCCTGACCGACGCCGACATGGACGACTGGATGCGCTACCTCCGGAAGCCCGACATCCACACCGAGGTGATCCCCAACGCCTCGCCGTTCGCCGTCGGGTCCCCGGCCCCGCTCGAGCACCCGGTTGTCGTCGCGGCCGGTCGGCTACACGAGCAGAAGGGCTTCGACCTGCTCATCGACGCGTACACCCCGCTCGCCGAGGAGTTCCCCGAGTGGCAGCTCCAGATCTACGGCGAAGGTCCCCTCGAGAAGCGGCTGCGCCAGCAGATAGACGACCGCGGCGTGGGCGACGCGATTCGGCTCATGGGAGTGACCGACCAGTTCGAGGAGGTGCTCGGGGCCGCCAGCATCTACGTCATGTCGTCGCGGTTCGAGGGGCTTCCGATGGTGCTGCTCGAGTCCTTGAGCAAGGGGATCCCGCCGGTCTCCTTCGACTGCCCGCAGGGTCCACGACAGCTGATCCGGGACGGCGAGAACGGTCTCCTCGTTCCCGCCGAGGACGTCGACAACATGACCAACGCCCTCCGGGAGCTGATGGCGGACCCGGCCACGCGCCGTCGCCTCGGGAACGCCGCCCTGGACTCCGCCCACGCGTACACGCTGCACAACGTGATGCGGCAGTGGATCCAGCTCTTCGACACGCTGGAGGCGCGCCGGAGATCCGATGGCTGAACGGGCGTTCGTCCACATCGGCACGCCGAAGTCCGGCACCACCTACCTGCAGACGAGGTTGTGGGCCAACCGCGCCCAGCTCCGCGACAACGGGACCCTCCTCCCAGGACGCAAGCTGTTCGACCACAACCGGGCGTCGATCGAGGTCCGGAGCTCGAGCCACCTCGACACGGAGTCGGCTCCCGTGTGGCAACGTTTCCTCCACCGGGCCTCGACGTTCTCCGGGGACCTTCTCCTCACGAACGAGTGGTACGTGCTGGCGACACCCGAGCAGCGAAGGGCGATGATCGACTCACTCGGCGCCGAGCGCACCCACGTCGTCATCACCGCACGCAACCTCGTCCGGCTCGTCCCAGCCGCCTGGCAGGAAACCCTCAAGCTCGGCACCGGACGCGACCTGCGCCAGTTCGTCGCCGCCCTCGACCGGGATGGCGGCCGGTGGACGTGGCAGGCGCTGGACCCGGCCGCGATCGTCGAGGCGTGGGGCGAGCACGTTCCCCGGAGCCAGATCCACATCGTCACGGTTCCCGGCGACGGCGCCGATCCCGGGCAGCTGTGGGAGAGGTTCGCCGCGGCCGCCGGGTTCGAGCCGACCGGGCTGGAGCCCACCGGCGCGAAGCCAAACGAGTCCCTGGGCGTCGAGGTGGCCCGGTGGCTCCAGGACGCCGGACCCGCCATGCGCACCAGCGTGGACGCCGCGTTCAGCCCGTGGACCGACACTTATCGCTGGATCCGCCGCTACCTCTCGCACCGCATCCTCGTGCCGATGGGCGGAGACCCGATCGGCGTCGAGCCCGCGCTCGTGGACGCACTCAACGAACGAGCCGAGCACAGCGTTGCCAGGCTGCAGGCCTCGGGCTGCCACGTCCACGGTGACCTGGCCGATCTCCGCAACGGGACGAACAAGCGCGGCAGCCGGCTGCCGTCCGACGTCGGAGCCGACGAGCTCCACCGGGTCGGCATCAACGTAGCCGCCGCGCTGCTCCGGGACGTCCGTACCCGGACGCGGGCCACCCGTGACGATACCGAGGAGGATTCCGCGGACGAGTGACTTCGCCCAAACGGGGTCACTTCCGCAGAGTGTAGTCCTTGAGGAGACTACGGCCGATGATCATCTTCTGGATGTCCGAGGTTCCCTCGCCGATGAGCATGAACGCCGCCTCGCGGTAGAGACGTTCGATCTCGTACTCCTTGGAGTAGCCGTATCCGCCGTGGATCCGGAACGAGTCCTGGACCACCTCGTTGCAGTACTCCGAGGCGAGCATCTTGGCCATCCCGGCCTCGACGTCGTTGCGCTCGCCCTTGTCCTTGATCCGGGCGGCGCGGACCATCATCGCGTGCGCGGCCTCGACCTTGGTCGCCATCTCGGCCAGCCGGAACATGATCGCCTGGTGGTCGGCGATCTGCTTGCCGAACGTCTCCCGCTGCTGGGAGTAGGCGATGGCCAGCTCGAAGGCCCGCAGCGCGATCCCGCAGGCGCGGGCGGCAACGTTCACGCGACCGACCTCGACTCCGTCCATCATCTGGTAGAAGCCCTGGCCGGCCGCGCCGCCGAGGACCTGGTCGGCGGAGATCTCGTGGCCCTCGAAGACCGCCTCCGTCGTGTCGACGCCCTTGTAGCCCATCTTGTCGATCTTGCCCGGGATGGTGAGCCCGGGGGCGACCTCGCCGAAGCCGGGCTCCTTCTCGACCAGGAAGGTCGTCATGTTCTTGTAGACGGAGTCCGCGCCCTCGTCGGTGCGCACCAGCAGCGCGATCAGGTTGGACGAGCCGCCGTTGGTCAGCCACATCTTCTGGCCGTCGATCACGTAGGTGTCGTCGGCCCCTTCCTTCCGGACGGCCTTGGTCTTGATCGCCGACACGTCGGATCCGAGTCCCGGCTCGGACATCGAGAACGACCCGCGGATGTCGCCGGCCGCCATCGCGCGGCAGGTACTTCTTCTTCTGCTCCTCGGTGCCGTGCTGCATCACCATGTAGGCCACGATGAAGTGCGTGTTGATCACGCCGGAGACGCTCATCCAGCCCCGCGCGATCTCCTCCACGCACAGCGCGTAGGTCAGCAGCGACTCGCCCAGACCGTCGTACTCCTCGGGGATCATGAGTCCGAAGATGCCGAGCTCCTTGAGCCCGTCGACGATCTCCTGCGGGTACTCGTCGGCATGCTCGAGCTCGGTCGCGACGGGAAGGATCTTCTCCTCCACGAAGGTGCGGACCGCTTTGAGGATCTCCTGCTGGTCCTCAGTGAGCCCGTCGGTGTGGCACAGGCGCGCCATCGGCAACTCCTTCAGGGGGTGGACGCGCCGCCGATGCTAGCGGAGGTTTCCGCGGCTCGCTCCCCGCCCCGGGACGTGGGAAGTCCCACACGGCCCCGGCGGCGACGTACGCCCGCCAGGGCCGCTGACGCGGCACAGGGGTGCCGTCAGTTGCCGAACGCGTCCTGAGCGGCCGCGAGCGCGATCGGGCCGGTCTCGATGCGGGCCCGGGTCCGGCGCTTGACCACGCTCGGGTATCAGCCGTCGGCTGACCTCGGTCACGGCCACGGGCTGACCGGACGCGTCCGAGACCAGCAGCAGCGTGGGCGGGTGCGACCTTTCCCACGACCTGGCGCAGGCGCCGACGCAGCGGCGGACCCAGCTTCCTGGCGTTGCCTTCAGCGAGCGTCCGCAGGGACTTCTCGCGCCGGGTCAGCGACTCACTGCGCGTGTCACCTGCACGCGTACGCCGTTCGCGTTCGCGCGGCGCAGCGCCCGGATGACGCCGGCGAGCTGGGTGTCCTTGGTGGCGAGCTGCACGCGCCCCCCGGCCTCGGCGCCGAGGATCTGCCGCCGCACGGCCGCGAGGACGGCACGCTGCTCGCGCCTTGGTCGCCCTTCGGCCGGTTGCGCACCGTGGTCACCGTGTAGTCGGGATCGCCGACCCAGGAGAGCCCGGCGACGACGGCGTCGTGGTCGGAGTTGAGCTCGACCGGGAAGTGCGTGTCCACGGTGAACTGCTCGCTGCCCCGGATGAAGAGGTAGTCGATGGTCGCCCCGTGGTGGTCACCTGTCGCAAACCTGGTGCCCTTCAGGTCGAACGTCGACTTCAGGTCGGCGGCCTCGAAGAGGTCCTCCGGGTACGCGCTGCTGAGGTGGTGCATGTTGAAGTCGCCGCCGACGAGCACCGGCCCGCGGGCCGCCAGCCGGTCGACGAGGACGCGGAGCCGCGCCACCGACCCGCGCCGCAGATCGGGCATCCCCCTGGTCTTGGGGGCGATGTGGGTGGACACCAGGGACAGCGTGCGGCCGTCGTCGGTGCCGAGCGTGACCCAGTTGGCCCAGCGCCGGCCGAGCTCGGTCTTCTTTCCGGGCGGGCGGCCGCGCCAGTTGCTGATCCGGAAGGTCCCGTGCCCGAGATCGGTGAAGCGGTCGGTACGCCAGACGACCGGGGTCGGCTTCTGGTACCGGCCGGTGGGGCGGTAGATGGCGTACCCCGGAGGGGCGAGGAAGCCGTCCCTGCGGAAGCCGACCTCGTTGTAGGTGATCAGGTCCGGCCCGTAGCTGAGGACCTCGGCGGCGTCACGCTGGAACCGCCGGTCGGCCTGCGGGGAGAGGAGGTTGGCCTGGATGATCGTGATGTCGCTCCCGGCCGTGCTCGGTCGGGCCTGGGCGGGTCCGGGGACGAGCATCACCCCTGCGAAGGCAGTGGCACCCACCAGGAGCGTCGCGACCGTCCGCCTCCCGAGGTGGCGCCCCCGATGCGCGCTGGAAAAGGTGCCGGGCGTGGCCATGAAACGTCTCCTGTCAGGCTGCCCGTCCACCGGATCGGGGACGAGTCCCAGACATCACATCAGTAACATCCGCACCAGACAATCGGTTCCGATGAATAACAAAGTTGTAATTCACCCAGGCAGTGCTGAGCCGGCGAATCCCTGTCAACGGCGGGAGATTCGGGACCCGGTCCCGAGGCCCGTGATCAGTCGATCGTGGCGTGCGCGCTGATGAAGAAGTGGTCGCTGATCTTCTGGTCGGTCGTGCTCGTGTCGCGCCAGTAGTCGCTCCACGCGGCGCCGCTGCCCACCACCCAGTCGACCGGGATCGGCGAGGGCGGCGGCTGGCAGCCGTTGGCGTAGCTGCCGCCGTTGGGGGCGGTCAGGCCCGCCGCCGGCACCACGTTGCAGTAGAACGCCTCGCGGTCGTTCATGTCACCGGTGACCAGCACGGGCAGGCCGGTGGACTTCAGGTCGCGGACCACGCCGACGAGGGTGTTCTGCCCGTTGCGCCGCTCGACGGCGTACTGGCCCTCGTGCGCCGAGGGGTGGGTGTTGACGACGTAGAGCTCGCGACCGGTCGCCAGGTGCCGCAGGCGCACGATCGGCTGCGGTCGGGGCCGCCCCATGAAGGTGATGGTGAACTGGTCGCCGCTCACCAGCTCGAAGACACCGGGGTCCCAGAACACCGAGTTGTCGGTCTCCTTGTCGCCCCACGCGAAGCCGGGGTACGCCGCCATGCCCGTGCGGTTCTGCAGGTCGCGCAGCTGGTCGTCCTGCAGCTCCTGGGTGCCGAGGATGTCGACACCGTGCTTGGCGATCACGCCGGCCGCCTTCGCCGAGCGCACGGACGCCGAGGCGTAGTTGCCGCGGTCCCCGCCGGGACCGGTGTGCTGGCTGCCCAGGACGTTGAAGGTGCCGATCCGGAAGGACATCGGCGCCGACGCCGCCTTCTTCGCGGCCGCCTTCTCCGCCTTCGCCTCCGCCCTCGCCCTCAGGACCTCGGGGTCGGGCTTGGGCTTCGCCTTGATGTGAGAGCTGCGCACCAGCACCCGCGGCTCGTAGTCCCACGCCTTGACGGTCGACTCTGCGGTGGGCTCGGCAGTGGGCGTCTCCGTGACCTGCGGGGCCTGACGGTCCACCGAGGCGGCCGGGTCCTCCGCGTCGCCACCACCGACGAAGGGGGCGCCCTCACCAGCGATCACCGGCGCCGCGATCCCGACGGCGAGGACCGTCACGAGGACGATCGGCAGGCGGCGCAGGGAGCGTCGCGGCGCCTCGTGGGCGCGTCGAGACCCCCGGTGAGCGGGAGATGGCACCCCGGAAAACTAACACGTTGACCCTCCCAGGCCCGAGTCGTCGGCAGTGTGGTGCTGGACCCATTCGCCGGGCCCGGAGGTGCCGACGAGGCGTGCCCTAGGGTGCGTCACATGCTGTGCACGGCCACCACGGTCAAGGACTCGCTGGAGAACGTCCGCTTCTTCGTCACCGCGAACCTGGCCTCCGGCGTCGACCACATGTTCGTCTTCCTCGACGCCCCGCAGGCCCCCGGTCAGCAGGAGGTCGGGGCCTTCCTCGACGACACTTCGCAGGTCACGTGCATCCGGACCACGCGCAAGGACTGGTGGCAGGAGGACCGGCCGGCCAACCTGAACGTGCGGCAGCGGATCAACGCCAACTGGGTGCGTTCGTTGCTGGCGCCGCTCGGCTGGGCCGAGTGGCTGTTCCACATCGACAGCGACGAGGTCGCGCTGCTCGACCGGGCGGCGCTCGCCGCGGTTCCTCCGGGAACGGACGCCGTGTGGCTCGCGCCGTCGGAGGCGGTCAGCCAACCGCATCCGACGCAGCGCCCGACCAGGTTCAAGCGGCTCCTCGACGAGGACGACCTGAACCTCCTGCACGTGCTGGGCGTGCTCGACGAGCCCAGCAACCAGTCCTACTTCCACGGCCACGTCCTCGGTAAGTCCGGGGTGCGGCCGGCGTCGGGTCTGGCACTCACCCTCCACGACGCCATCTCGGACGACGGCAAGCGACAGGAGCGCCACCAGGACGAGCGGCTGCGACTGCTGCACTACGACGCCGTGTCGGGAGCGGAGTTCATCCGCAAGTGGACCGCGCTGGCCACCGCCGGACCGGCGCGCTACCGGCCGTCGCGGGCTCCCATGGCGAAGGCGCTGAAGACCCTGGCCGCCAAGGACGTCCCCGACGACGTCCGCGAGAAGTACCTCTGGCGCATCTACGACCTGACCACCCGCGACGACGTCGAGCTGCTCGGCGAGCTCGGGCTCCTCGACGACATCGACCCGGCTCGGGGTGGCGAGGCTCCGGACGAGCTGCCGGCGGACGACGCACACCAGCTCGCGCAGCGCGTCGAGGAGCTGCGCCGCGAGCCGAAGCGGCAGTTCTTCGTCGCCGACGAGCGCTCCGACCGGAACCTGTCCGTCCGAAGGACGACGCCGTGAGGGACGCGAGGACGCGGGGGGGCTCCGGGGAATCCTGCGCCGGTCGTGACGCGTCAGCGGCGTCGCAGCAGCCGACGTACCCTGCCCCCGACCCGGGCCGGCAGGCCCGCGAACGGCGATCGCTCGGTCGCGGCCTGCTGACGCAGCCGGCGTACGTCGCCCAGCATGGTGGCGGCGAGGCCGACCGCGACCTCCGCGACCTCGGCATCGGTCACCGACGCCGGCAGCCGGCGGTCTTCGAGCTCGTCGGGGACCAGCAGGTGCTGGAGCGATCCGGAGACGTCAATGTCCGACTGCTCGAGGTAGGCCACGGCCCGTCGCCCGCGATCGCGGCACTCCTCCACCTGGTCCGGCTCGGGCCAGAACTTCTCGCCCCGACGCGGGACCAGCCGCTCGTCGGCCAGGAAGGTCCGGATGTAGACGCCCTTGTCGAACCCCCGCCGGAAGTCGACGAGCTCTCCGTTGATGCGGCGCAGCGTCTCGGCCTCGGCCACCCCCATCGACTGGTTCGGGAAGGAGTGGGACAGGTCGCAGGCGTCGGCCGGGATTCCCAGCAACCCGGCGAACCGGTGCCACACGTCGTCCCGCCCCGCGGCCGGATCGAGCACCACGACGTGGACCCGCTCCTGCGGAACCGCTTGCGACCAGCGTTCGAGCACGAGCCGCAGGTCGAGCGTCCGCCAGTTCCAGATGTCCGTCGACCGGTTCGACACCCGCCGGGCGTAGTCGGCCATCGGCGTGGTCGCGCCGTTCTTGAGGCTCTCCTGCCAGCTCGCCGTGAACAGCCCGAGCGGCTCGCGCGCCGTGACGACCACGTGGACCTCGGCGTCGAGGTCAGCGACCATCCGCCGAGCCTGTTCCGCGGACGCGGCGGCGAAGAACTCGTGGCTGATCAGGCCGGTGCCGGAGGCCCGGGCCAGCTCCGTGCGTACCCGGGACCAGGCGGTGCGGTGTTGCTCCGGCGCGTTGGCGTGGTGCTTGTCCTCGCGGATCTCCCTCGACGACCACAGATGGTCGCGACGCTCGCTGCCGGGCACCGTCACGCCCACCTTGCGCAGCTGCTCGCGGTTGCCCCAGATGATCGTCTGCAGGTATGAGGTGGCTGTCTTCGGCAGTCCGATGTGGACGAAGACGCGCTCGACCATTCAGATGCTCTTGCCGAACTTGGCAATGGCCTCCTGGATCCGCTGCTGGTCCTGCGAAGCCATGGGAATGAGCAGCTCCTGGACCACGTCGACCAGCTCCGCCACCCTGAGGTGATGACGCCGAAGCTCGGTGATCACCTCTTCGATGTCGGCCACGCGCTGCTCGAGGTCGTTGCGTGACCGGAATCCGCGCGACCTGAGAGTTTCCCGGAAGTTCACGTGGGCCACTCTGCCACGAGGCGCATCGCGTCCGGCCGCACCGGATCGCTGGAGCGTCGAGAACTCCAGCCGAGTCGGCACCGGCGTCGCGGAGCAGCGTGGCGAGCCGGTCGGTGTCCACCTGGGTGCTCCACTCGAATGCGCCTCGGCGTTCTCGGACTCGTGTGGAACTGCGCGTACACGGACCCGCCGTCGCGGCAGACCATCGAGCAGAACCGCGCGAACCCTTCCTGCCCCAGCGGGGTCGTGGCGTCCAGCACGTGCTGGGCGAGGACGATGCGCGGGCCGGGCAGGCGCGGGACAGTCGAGCGCCCTCGCTCAACCAGCTGCGCCACTCGGTGAGGTTGAGCGTCCGCACCTCGACCGACGGCCCTCGTCGCTGGCAGGCCTCGGCCACCCGCTGGAGCTGGTGGTTCACGATAGTCATAGGCGATGACGGGCACGCCGCCGACCGCGCCAGCCAGAGGGTGTCGGCCCCGCGGCCCGCACCGACGTCGAGCACTGTCGCGCCCGTCTCTCGCGGCGGCCTTCCGGATATGCCGCGCGCTGATTGGAGGGTCCGCGCTGCGGCAGGTCGAACTTGCGGAGCGCGAAACGCCGCTGCCAGTCCGAGAAGTTGGGACGCAGGCCGCGGAACCACGCGTTGAGCGCCGACCGCGTGCGCTGGGGCGTCTCGAACTTGAAGGCCGGGTCGGGAAACTTCCAGCCGGGGCCGTACATCGCCTCGAGCAGCTTCTCGGGACGCGCGGGCACGGGTACGTCGACCCCCTCGAGCTGCGCCGTACCGAGGGGGTAGATCCAGTCGCGTTCGAAGCTGACGCCGACCTCGCCCATGAGGTAGAGGCGACCGTGGTCGAGGAAGCCGCCGAAGACATCGAGCCCGCGGCGGAACCCGTCGGCCTCCTCCACCAGGACCTTGAACGCCGCGCCGCTGTAGCGCACCGTCTCGAAGCCCTGGGCGTTCACCTCGCGCTGCAGCCGGAAGGACTCCCGGACCACGTCGACGGGCGCCGAGGAGTCGCTGACGTAGGCGATGTCCGCGTCGTTGTCGTGGCCGAGGACGGCGCCCTCCCGGATGGCTCCGAGGAGGGTGCCGTAGCCCACGAACGGCTTGGCCCCGGCGGTCCGCAGCGCTTCGAGGACCTGCTGGACGGCGTCGAGCAGGGAGGAGATGTCATCGCGGTCGCGGGTCGAGAACGTCGGCACCAGCCGCTGGCCGGACTTGTCCATCCCGAGCTGGAGGCCGAGCTGGTTGACGACCTGCACCCGCTCCCGGCCCTCGCCGAACGCGATCTCGTCGTCGAAGAAGACATCCTTGGTCGCAGCGTCGCGCACGACCAGGCGGGTGACCCCGTCGAGGTACCGCCGCAACGGCGTGGGCCAGGCGGCGAGCCGCCCCGGCCAGACCTGGGTCTCGGTGTCGCGAAGGACATGGAACGACCACACGCGGTGGTCGTCGAAGACGACGTCCACCACGCGCTCGTCGTCGCTGCTGACCGTGACGCCACGGTCGTCGACCCGGCGGACACGAACTGCACCCGCCATGTGCTCAGTCCATGTCGACGTTGGCGTAGGGGTCGACGCCGTTGATCGGTCCGGTGCCGAACAGCAGCCCGTCGACCATCTGCCCGTCCGCCGTCGCCTGGCGGGCGAAGCGCGACGACTGCCGGTCCGTGTCCGGGGTGAAGGCAGGCGAGGCGTACCAGAAGTTGATGTGCTTCTCGATCTTGAGGGTCTGACCCCTTGCGCCAGGTGATGCCCATGTTCTCGTCGGAGCGGGCGGAGACCGACGACCAGTTCGCCGAGCCGTTGAACGTGGCGTAGTTGGCCCGCTTCTTACCGATGTGACCGACGATGGTCATCGTCTTCATGTGGAAGTAGTTGTCGAACTGGCCGTCGTCGTTGCGGTCCTGGACCAGGTGGCGCATCGGCAGAGGCGCCCACGAGCGCCCGGGGCGCGCATCGCCCGGCCGACGTCGACGCCGACGACGGTGTAGCCGACCCGGATGTCACAGCCGGCGCGCCACAGGTCACGGACCTTCACGCCCAGGCGCATGCCGCGCGCCTCGCGAATCACGTCGGGTGCGATCCGCAGGCGGGTACGGCCGCTCGCCGTGTTGGTCGCGCCCGCGCACTTCACCTTGTTCAGCAGCCGCATGACCGGATCGGGCCCGCCGTGCCCTGCGGGAAGAACAGCAGGCTGTCGGTCCCACCGCTCCACCGCACGGAGGGGCGGCGTACGGGCTTCGGTCCTTCGCCATCTGGTTGAAGATCCTCGAGCATGAAGTTGTACGGGCGCGGCCCGGTTCGTGGATGGTGTAGACGTCGTTCCACTGGTTGGTGGTCGAGGCGAGCGGTCAGGTTGGCCGACCCCTGGATGACGACGTCGCGCGCCTTGCCGGACCGTGAGAACAGGTAGTACTTCGAGTGCGCTGCGCCCTGCTTGCCCCGGCAGGACTTGGTGCAGAGGATGGCCCAGCTCTTCCGGTTGGCCTTGCGTCCCTTGTTGCCGCGGTGCAGGCCCTTCTTCAGCCGCTTGAAGCTCTGGTTGACCGACGCCCTCGATCTCGGCGTTGGACCGCGGACATGATCAGCCGGACCCGCACCTTGCGCTTCTGGGCGCGGAGCAGGGCGTCCACGGCGTCCTTCGAGAGGAGGTTCCAGGTCATGATGTGGATCTCCTGGCGGCGCGGCGTGGCCCGGATCGACTTCACGATCTTGTTGAAGATCGCTCGCTTGGTGCCAGTAGGTCGCCCAAGGGGCTGTTGAACGTCACCCCGGCCTTGCGGGGTGAACCGCTTGGCCGCCTCGGCGGGTGCCGAGGTCGTGGCCACCTGCAGGCCGCCGACCACGAGGGCAAAGACAGCGACAGCGCACGCGCGCCTGACAAGCATCAATCGACCCCTAAGTTCCCGTTTCTTGCACAGATGTGGCTTGCCGCCGCTGGGCCGCCCGGTGGCCGTCAGCGACATCAGGCGCGACAGCTGGCGACCGCGTCACGGTAGCCGATGTCGTCCTCCAGCGACGATTCCGCCTCGTGGACGGTCCCGCCCAGCACGCCGTAGTAGCGGTCGTCGTACCAGCCCAGCCACTGGCCGGAGGAGCAGTCGACGCCCTCCCTCGGCACGAAGTCGCCACCCGTCGTCGCAGCCCTTGTAACCCGTCGGGATCTCGCCTCCCGTGACCCAGATCCTCGGCACAGGCAGGCGCGGCCGGCTGGGTGGCAGCCGGTCGGTCGCCGCGGAGGACTCGGTCTTCGTCGGCGCCGCTCGCCGTGGCCCCGGTGTCGGAGCCGCATCCGCCTGCGAGCAGTCCGAGCACCAGCGCGCACGTCGCGGCGCGGGCCAGCAGACTCTGGACATGTCTCGATCGTAGGCGACAGCCGGTCGATGGAGCGCGCACCGGCGTCGATCCCCGGTCCTCGGCGTGCCGCCCGGAGCCCGCGTCCGGCGGCGCACGCACGGGTAGCCTCCTCGTCGGACGCATCCCGACGGTCCAATGGACGACGGGGTGCCCGCCGAACGCCGAGGAGGTGACATGAGCAACGCCCCCACGCGTGTCTACGCCGCCCGCCTGGTCGGCCTGCCGATCTTCGACCCTCAGGGGGAACAGGTCGGCAAGGTGCGTGACGTCGTTGCCGCGGTGCGGTCCGAGGTGAGCCAGCCCCGGGTGCTGGGCCTGGTCGCCGAGGTGTTCGGGCGACGACGGATCTTCGTCCCGATGACCCGGGTCACGAACATCGACAGCGGGCAGGTGTACACCACCGGCCTGCTCAACATGCGCCGCTTCGAGCAGCGGCCGACCGAGACCCTCGTCATCGGCCAGATGCTCGACGCGACGGTCACCATCCCCGGCAGCGACGTGACCGGAACCGTCTTCGACATCGGCATGGAGCAGGCCCGCAACCGCGACTGGGTGTTGTCGCGGGTCGCCGTACAAGAACCCGGCTCGGGCTTCCGTCGGCGCGGCCAGACCCACATCGCGGAGTGGCGCGACGTCGAGGGGCTCACCCGGCGCGACGAGCAGCAGGGCGCGACCCACCTGATCGCCGCCCTCACCGACATGAAGCCGGCGGATGCGGCGAGTGTCATCCACGACCTGCCCACCGAACGCCGCTCAGCGGTGGTCGCCGCCATGAACGACGAGCGGCTCGCCGACGTGATCGAGGAGCTGCCGGAGGAGGACCAGGTCGAGATCCTCGAGCACCTCGATGCCGAGCGCGCCGCCGACGTCCTCGAAGAGATGTCGCCCGACGACGCCGCCGACCTGATCGCCGACCTCCCGCCCGAGCTGGCCGCCCGGCTGCTCGAGCTGATGGAGTCCGAGGACGCCGAGGGCGTCAAGCGGCTGATGTCGTACGCCGAGGAGACCGCCGGCGGCATGATGACGTCCGAGCCGGTCATCCTGGGCCCCGACGCCACCGTGGCCGAGGCGCTGGCCCATGCGCGCGAGCCCGACCTGCCGGTGTCGCTGGCCGCCATGGTCTACGTCTGCCGCCAGCCTCTCGAGACGCCCACCGGCCGGCTGGTCGGCGTGGCCCACATCCAGCGACTGCTGCGCGAGCCGCCGTCGACGCTCGCGGCGTCCGCCATCGACAAGGACCTCGACGCCCTGCCCCCCGAGGCGACCATCGACCAGGTCGCGGCGTACCTCGCGACGTACAACCTCGTGGCCGCGCCCGTGGTCGACGACGAGGGACGGCTCCTGGGCGCGGTGACCGTCGACGACCTCCTCGACCACATGCTCCCGGAGAACTGGCGCGACCAGACCGGGCCCACCCTCCAGCCCGGGAGCCGGCATGGCTGAGCCACGCCGCTACCGGCTCGACACTCCCGCCGACGTACGCCGTCCCCTCGTCCGGCGGCCGAGCTACGACGAGGACGCGTTCGGCGTCTTCGCCGAGCAGTTCGCCCGCTTCATGGGCACCGCCAGGTTCCTGGCCTACATGACGGCGTTCGTCTTCATCTGGATCTCCTGGAACCTGCTGGCGCCCGACGACCTGAAGTGGGACGAGTACCCCTTCATCTTCCTGACCCTGATCCTCAGCCTCCAGGCCTCGTACGCCGCCCCGCTGATCCTGCTCGCCCAGAACCGGCAGGAGCAGCGGGACAAGGTCATCGCCGAGCAGGACCGCCAGGCCAACACCCGGGCGCACGCCGACATGGAGTTCCTCGCCCGCGAGGTGGCCTCGCTGCGGATGGCCGTCGGCGAGGTCGCCACCCGCGACTTCCTCCGCTCGGAGCTGCGGTCCCTCCTGGCAGAGATCGACGAGCGCTCCGCCGCCCCGCCGCGCCCCTCCGACGAGGCCTAGAGGTTCGCCGAACTCCGTCCGCGGACAGCCTGTCTAGACATACGATTGGCTCTGCCTTGCCCACCCCTGTCGATCGGCACCACGACCTCCATGGACTTCGATCCCAAGATCCGCTTCCGGCCCTGGCAGACCGCGCTGCTCGGGGTCGTGCTGGCGACGGGTCTGGTCTTCGTCTTCGCTCCTGAGGTCTCGCTGCTCGGCACCAGCGCCGAGCCGCAGGCGGGCCCGCCCACGCCGACCACGGTGGTCCCGAGCGCGCCGCTGACCACGACCGGTCCCGAGCGGCAGCAGATCGTGCCCGGGCAGGCGCCGATCACGCGCGCGCCGGGGCTGCCGACGACCGGCGGCCCCACCTACGGGCCGCCCCTCGTGCAGGGCGCGCCCGGCCCGGCCGGACTGCAGCCCAGGAGCGCCACCACCTGCGTGCCCCAGTCGTCCGACGTGAACCTCACGGCGCTGAGCTTCAACATCCACTCCGCCCTCGGCCGGGGCGACCGGCTCGGCCTGTCCCAGATCGCGAACGAGATCCGGGCGTGGGACCCCGACGTCGTCCTGCTGCAGGAAGTGGACCGCGGCCGCCACCACTCGGCCGAGACCGACCAGCCCGGCTACCTGGCCGAGCAGCTCGGGATGGAGGTCGCGTTCGGCGTGAACGTGAACTTCGGGCGGGCCGAGTACGGCGTCGCGACGCTGTCGAAGTACCCGATCGTGAGCCAGTCGAACACCCATCTCCCGAACGACCCGAGCACCCGCGAGGACCAGCAGCGCGGCGTCCTGAACACGCAGATCCAGGTGGGCGACAGCGTGATCAGCGTCTACAACACCCACCTGCAGCACATGAAGCACTACGACGGCCTGCGCAAGCAGCAGATGGAGGCGATCACGGGCCTGATGCGCAACGACCCCCTCCCCAAGATCCTCGGCGGCGACCTCAACTCGGGCCCCTCGTCCGCCGTGCTGTCGACCGCGCGCACCGTCGTGAAGGACGCCTGGGACGCCGTGGGCGCGGGCGCGGGGACCGGCAAGACCGCCCCCGCCGCGAACCCGCGCGGACGGATCGACTTCCTGCTGTACTCCGACCCGCTGGTGCCCCAGAGCTCCGAGGTGCTCTTCTCCGAGATCTCCGACCACCGCGCCGTACGCACGTCGTTCCAGCTGCCGGCCTCGGAGTCACCCATCTGCGTGCCGGTCTTCGACGAACCACTGTCGTAGTCCGTCCGGCGAGACCTCGCTCGCGCGAGTCTCTCGGGGCGTACCGCCCCGCCGACCGTGCGGGGTCACCAACTAGGCTTGGACATCATGAGCACCCCTACTCGCGAACAGATCGACGCCGCCCTGGCGACCGTCAACGACCCCGAGATCAAGCGCCCGATCACCGATCTCGGCATGGTCGACTCGGTCGAGATCGGCGACGAGGGACTGGTCCGGGTGAAGGTGCTGCTCACTGTCGCGGGGTGTCCCCTGAAGGACACGATCAACCGCGACGTCACCGCGGCGGTCTCCGCGGTCGACGGGGTCACCGGCGTCGACCTCGAGCTCGGCGTGATGACGTCCGAGCAGCGCGCCGGCCTGCAGGAGTCGCTGCGCGGAGGCCAGGCCCAGCGCGAGATCCCGTTCGCTCAGGCGGGCTCGCTGACGAAGGTGTTCGCGATCGCCAGCGGCAAGGGCGGCGTCGGCAAGTCCTCGGTCACCGTGAACCTCGCCCTGGCGATGGCCGGGATGGGGCTCAAGGTCGGCATCGTCGACGCCGACGTCTACGGCCACTCGGTCCCCGCGATGCTCGGTGTCGCCGACTCGCGGCCGACCCAGGTCGAGGACCTGATCATGCCGGTGCCCACGTCGAGCGGGGTCTCGGTGATCTCGATCGGCATGCTCAAGCCGCGGCGCGACCAGGTCGTGGCCTGGCGCGGCCCGATGCTCGACCGGGCGCTGGTCCAGATGCTGGCCGACGTCTACTGGGGCGACCTCGACGTACTCCTCCTCGACCTCCCGCCGGGCACCGGCGACATCGCGATCTCGCTCGGGCAGCACCTGCCCGGGGCCGAGGTGGTCGTGGTCACCACGCCGCAGGAGGCGGCTGCCGAGGTGGCCGAGCGGGCCGGGACGATGGCCTCGATGATGCACCAGCGCGTGGTCGGCGTCGTCGAGAACATGAGCTACCTCGCGTGCCCCCACTGCGGACCCGAGCACCAGCTCGACGTGTTCGGCAGCGGCGGCGGCGATCGCGTCGCGAAGACGCTCTCCGACCGCTTCGGGTACGACGTACCGGTCATCGGCCGGGTGCCGCTGGAGGGCGCGCTGCGCGAGGGCGGTGACAGCGGCAAGCCGATCGTCGAGGCCGACCCGACCGCGCCGTCCGCCGTCGAGCTGTCGGCCGTGGCCGAGCGCCTCGCCGGCCGCGGCCGCGGCCTGGCCGGGATGCAGCTCGGCCTGACTCCCGCCGGCAGGCTCTAGTGTTCGGGGTCGGCTTGCCGGAGCTGGCGCTGATCGCGCTGGTGGCCGTCATCGTGTTCGGCCCCGACAAGCTGCCCGAGCTGGCCAAGCAGGCCGGCGCCATGCTCCGCAAGGCCCGCCAGTTCGCCAACGCCGCACGCGACGAGCTGCGCAACGAGCTCGGCCCCGAGTACTCCGACCTCGAGCTGCGCGACCTCGACCCCCGCACCATCGTGCGCAAGCACATCGTGGAGGCGATGGAGGACGACGCCGAGGAGGAGGCGCGCCCCAAGCGTCGCGGCCTGCGCCCCCTGGCGGCGGGGGAAGTACCGCCGTACGACGCGGAGGCGACGTAGCTAGTCCCGCGACTGCACCGCGGCCAGCGTGGCGAACGGGAACAGCAGCAGCTTGGCGTCCGCGCCGGCTGCCTCCACGAAGTCGTGGCCGACCCGGGTGAGCATCACGTCGTGATGACGGCCGTCGATCCGGTGGATCACGCACGGATCGCGGGTGTCGGCGATCCGCCGCAGCGCCGAGCCGAAGCCCAGGCGGGCGACCGGAGACCACGCCACCTCGGGCACGGACCGCTCGGAGGCGCCGCGGACGAGGGTGATCACCTCGGTGCGGAGCACCCAGTCCTGGCCGGACCCTTGCACCAGGCACCAGCCCTCCCCCACCCGGCACAGCGTCCCGTGCACCTGGCCCACCCCGCGCACCTCGAGGACGACCTCGTCCTGGAGGGAGGCCATCAACCGGCTCGCGAGGGTGACCTGGGCGTACTCGGCGCGGCTGCGGTCGGCCAGGTCGACGTCGCGCTCGGCGTCGTACGCCGCTTCTGCCTGTTGCTCCAGGTCGTCGAGCAGCGAGAAGAGCTGCTCCTCCCAGGTCATGCGCAACTGTCCCACAGGGCCTCTTGGGGAGGTGGCGGGACGGACACGCTCCTAGGCTCGGGTCATGGTGGTGCTGGGAACGAAGCTGCACGTCCCCGCGCCGCGCCCCGACCTGGTACGCCGACCCCGGCTGACCGACCGGCTCCCCTCGACCGGGTCGGTGCCCCCGCGCCTGGTGCTCGTCTCGGCACCTGCGGGGTTCGGCAAGACGACGCTGCTCGCCGAGTGGCTGAGCGCCGGGGACGAGCCTCCCGCGCGGGTGGCCTGGCTGTCGTTGGACGAGGGCGACAACGACCCCCGCCGGTTCCTGACGCATCTGGTCGCCTCGGTGGACGCCGGGGCCGAGACCGCGGCCCTGCTCGAGACCGGCGGCGAGCTCCCGACCGAGGCGGTGCTGACCGGCCTGGTCAACGACCTCGACCAGCTCGACGGGACCACGGTGCTGGCGCTCGACGACTACCACGTCATCTCCGAACCCGCCGTGCACGACGCCGTCACCTTCCTCCTGGAGCACCTCCCCCCACGGGCGAGCGTCGCGATGACGACCCGGGCCGACCCGCCGCTGCCGCTGCCCCGGCTGCGGGCGCGAGGCGAGCTGCTCGAGCTGCGCGCAGCCGACCTGCGGTTCACGCCCGCCGAGGCCGGCCTGTTCCTCCACCAGGTGACGGGACTCGAGCTCGCCCCCGACCAGGTGGCGACGCTCGACGCCCGGACCGAGGGCTGGGCCGCGGGCCTGCAGCTCGCCGGCCTCTCCCTGCGCGGCCACGACGACATCGCCGCCTTCGTCGACTCGTTCGCCGGGAGCCATCGGTTCGTCCTGGACTACCTGGTGGAGGAGGTTCTCGCCCGCCAACCGGAGGACGTGCGCCGGTTCCTGCTCGAGACCTCGGTGCTGGGCCGGATGACCGGCCCGCTGTGCGACGTGGTGACCGGCCGCAGCGACGGTCAGGAGATGTTGGAGTCCCTCGAGCGGGGCGGCCTGTTCCTGGTCCCGCTCGACGACCGGCGCCGGCTGTACCGCTACCACCACCTGTTCGCCGACGCGTTGCGCGCCCGGCTCGGAGCCGAGCACCCCGACCGGGTCGCCCACCTGCATCGTGCCGCCAGCGAGTGGTGCGCCGCGCACGGCGACCTGGCCGACGCCATCGGCCACGCGGTGCCCGCCGGTGACCTCGAGTACGCCGCTGACCTCGTCGAGCTGGCGCTGCCGCAGGCGCGGAAGCACCGCCAGAACCACGCACTTCGTGAATGGCTGCGCGCCCTGCCCGACGACGTGCTCCGCAGGCGTGCGCTGCTCGCGACCCACATGGGATGGGCACGGCTGTCCGAGGGCAACGTCGATGGCGTGGAGGCATGGCTCGACGCCGCGGAGGCTGCTCTCGAGACGCCGGCTCCGCCGTCCACCGTGCCCGCGACGGAGCGGCTGGCCGAGGCGGTCAGGGACCGGGAGGTCGAGCTCCGCTCCCTGCCGGCCATGGTCGCGGTCTACCGCGCCTCGGTCTCCCAGGCCCGCGGCGACGTCGACGGGACGATCACCCACGCCCGCCGAGCACTCGAGCTGGCCGGGCCGGAGGACCACTACCCGCGCGCTGCCGGCGCCGGTTTCGTCGGCCTGGCGGCCTGGGCCTCGGGCGATCTGGGCACCGCGGTGGAGACGTTCACCGAGGCGGTCGCCAGCCTGCATGCGGCCGGCATGGTCGCCGACGAGCTGGGCGCGACCGTCGTGCTGGCGAACATGCGGCTGTCGCTGGGTCAGCCCGTCCAGGCTCGCCGGCTGTACGAGCGCGCGCTGGCCGCGGCCGAGAGCCACCCCGGCCCCGTGCTCTCCACCGTCGGCGACCTGCACGTCGGCCTGGCCGACGTACTCCGCGAACAGGGCGAGCTCGATGCGGCAGCCCAGCATCTCCAGAAGGCACGGGAGCTGGGCGAGGTGGCCTCGCTGCTGGAGAACCGGCACCGCTGGCCCACCGCCATGGCCGGGCTGCTCGTCGCGCGCGGTGACCGCGACGCGGCCGTCGCGATGCTCGACCAGGCGCAGCAGCTGTACCTGCCCGGCTTCTTCCCCGACGTGCGCCCGATCCCCGCCGCCAGAGCGCGGGTCCGGATCACCCAGGACCGCCTCGCGGACGCGCGGGAGTGGGCGCGCGAGCACCTCGTGGCCGCGGGCGACGAGCCGACCTACCTGGCCGAGTTCACCCAGCTCACCCATGCCCGGCTGCTCGTGGCCCAGCATCGCTCTGACCCCGGCTCCGTCGACGTGGGGGACGCCCTCGGCCTGATCGACCGGCTGCTGGCGGCTGCGCAGGCGGCCGACCGCGCCGGCAGCATCATCGAAGCCCGGCTGGTCCGTGCGCTGGCACGCGCAGCGGCGGGCGACGTCGACGCCGCTCTCGAGGACCTGGGCCACGCACTCGTCGCAGGAGTGCCGGCGGGGTTCTGCCGCCTCTTCCTCGACGAAGGCGAGCCGATGCTGGACCTGCTCCGCGTCGCGGCGTCACGCTCCGGCCTGGCGGGCTCGGCAGAGGCGACAGCGCTGCTGCGCGCCAACGGATCCGAGCGGACCCCAGCCGCGGCCGGCCCAACAGTCCTGCCCGGCCAGGAGGCGCTGAGCGAGCGCGAGGTCGAGGTGCTGCGCCTGCTGGCCACCGACCTGACCGGGCCCGAGATCGCGCGGCAGCTGTTCCTGTCGATCAACACGTTCCGCACCCACTGCCGGCACATCTTCACCAAGCTCGACGTGAAGACCCGACGAGCCGCGGTCCTGCGAGCAACCGAGCTGAGCCTCATCTAGCCGCCGACCGGCGCAATCACATCGCTGGTCACATCATCATGCGATGTGGTGTCACCACGTCGGCTCCTAGCGTCCTGATCGTCCCCGGAACCCCCGGGCAACCAGGAGCAAAGGAACCCCGACATGAACGTCACCACCAGCGGTCTCACCAAGGCCGCCGGCGCCGCTGCCGCGGTCGCCGGCGCCCTGTTCATCGGCATCCAGGTCAAGCACCCCCACCTGGATGCCACCTCGATCCAGACCACCGAGGTGGTCGTCCGCGACACCCTGAAGGTGCTGATGGCCGCGCTGGCACTGGCCGGCATCACCGGCATGTACCTCAGCCAGGTCCGCCGCAACGGTGTCCTCGGGCTGGTCGGCTACCTCGTGCTCAGCGCCGGCTACCTGCTCATCCTGGGCACGGCCTTCAGCGCCGCGTTCATCCTCCCCGAGATCGCCGGGGCCAACCCGGCGTACGCCAACGACCTCCTCGACGTGACCAACGGCCGCGTCTCCAGTGCCGACATCGGCGCGATGGTCGCCGTCAACAGGATCCAGGGCGTCGCCTACCTGGCCGGCGGTCTGCTGTTCGGCATCGCGCTCTTCCGCGCCGGGGTCCTGGCCCGCTGGGCCACCGTGCTGCTGGCGGTCGGCGGCGTCGTCACCGTCGTCCTCGCAGTGCTGCCGGACGCCTTCTACCGGCTGCTGGCCTTCCCCAACGGCATCGCGATGATCGGTCTCGGTATCTCGCTCTGGCTCAGCCAGCGCCAGGCGGCCCCCACCGCTCCGTCGACCGCCCAGGCCGAGCCCAGCCCGGTCCGATGACCATCCAGCAGGCTCGGCCGGCCGCCCAGTCTCGGGGCTGGGCGGTCCCGCCTGCCTTGCTCGCCCTGAGCATCGTCCCGCTCGCGGCCGGCACCCTCCGGCTGCTGCAGCTCGGAGGCGGCCCCGACCTGATGCCGGCCGACCCCCGGTACGCCGGCTTCGCTGCGCCGCTGGTGGCCCACATCGTCGGCGCCGCGGTGTTCGCGGTGGTCGGTGCGTTCCAGTTCGTCCCCGGCATCCGGCGCCGCCACCGTGCGTGGCACCGCCGCGCCGGCCGGGTCCTCGTCGTGGCAGGTCTGCTGGTCGGCGTCTCGGCGTTGTGGATGACCTTGCTGTACGCCGCCAAGCCCGGCACCGGCGACCTGCTCTTCGTCCTGCGGCTCGTGTTCGGCTCCGCGATGGTGGCGAGCGTCGTGCTGGGGTTCGCCGCGATCCGCCGCCGCGACATCGCCGCGCACCGGGCCTGGATGATCCGGGGCTACGCGCTCGGCCTGGGCGCCGGCACCCAGGTGTTCACCGAGGGCATCGGCGGCGCCGTCTTCGGCACCGGCGTCCTGGCCGGTGACCTCGCCAAGGGCGCCGCGTGGGCCATCAACCTCGGTGTCGCCGAGTGGGCCATCCGCCGCCCCGCCGGAGCACGGTCATGACCATCACTGCGACCACGACGTACGAGATCCGGGTGGCCGGCCATCTCGACGACCACTGGTCCGGCATGCTCGGCGACCTCACCTTGAGGCTCCACGACGACGGCAGCACCGTCCTGACCGGCCGGCTCGCCGACCAGGCCGAGCTGCACGGCGTCCTCGCCCGGGTCCGGGACCTCGGCGTCCCGCTGCTCTCACTGCGCACGTCCGAGGATGCGTCGGACCGGGTCGTGCCGCGCGCGCTCGAGCGTCCGCTGCACACCGAGCGCCTCACACTGCGTCCCGCCACGGCCGACGACGCCGACGCCACCTGGTCCTACCGGCGTCTCGAGGAGGTCGGCGAGTGGCTGACGGAGATCCCCACCGATCTCCGGGCCTACCGCGCCACGTTCGCCGACTCCACCCGGCTCGCGGCCACCGTCGTCGTCGAGCGTGACGGCGAGGTCATCGGAGACTTCATGCTCCGGGTCGAGGACGCGTGGGCGCAGACCGAGGTCGCGGACCTCGCGCGTGGTGTCCAGGCCGAGCTCGGATGGGTCCTCGATCCCGCCCACACCGGACACGGGTACGCCACCGAAGCGGTCCGCGGACTGCTCGCGCACTGCTTCGAGACCCTCGGCGTACGCCGGGTCGTCGCCAACTGCTTCCTCGCCAACGACACCTCGTCGCGACTGATGGAGCGCGTCGGGATGCGCCGCGAGGGCCACGCCGTCGCCGAGTCGCTCCACCGGTCCGGGCGCTGGCTCGACACCGTCACGTACGCCGTCCTCGCCGCCGAGTGGGCGAGATGACCTGTGGAGAGCCCCTTGCAATGTCGGTCAAAAAGGCTTTGACTGATGCAAACGTAAGCAAACGAAAGCATTGGCCATGTCTCGGGAACTCCGGCCGGCGCCCGTCGCGCGCTGCCTCTTCGTCTGGTTCGCGGTCACGACCGCCCTCGGTGCCCTCGGCGGGTGGCTGCTGCCCGACCTCGTCCAGGCCCGCGCGACGCTGGCGTCGGCCGGCCCCGAGGGCCAGTCGTTCGACGTGGTGCTGGTCTGGCTGTGCGAGGTCGCGCTGCTGGTGGCCGGCAGCTGGCTGTGGGTCGTCACCGGCCTGGTCGCGCGCGACGCGGCCCGCGGGAGCGACCACACCCGCCGCGGCGTGCCGCTGCCCCTGCGCCGGTTGCTGCTGGCCGCGTGCGGTGCCGCGCTCGCGGGCGGCCTGACGGCTCCGGCGTACGCCGCTCCCGTCGACGAGCCCCGGGGCGCGCCCTCCGTCGCCGGCCTCCCGGCACCCGACCGGGTCACGGTGACCATGCACATGAGTCGACTGGTGGCCCGGCAGGCCGCCGCCGTCACCAGCCCTCGGCCCGCCGAAGCGGCGCCGCCGCACACGGTGTTGGTCCGGCCCGGTGACACCCTCTGGTCCCTCGCCGCCGACACGCTCGCGCCGGACGCGCCGGACGCCTCGGTCACCGTCCGGTGGCAGCAGATCTTCCGCGCCAACCGCGCCGTCATCGGCGCCGACCCCGACCTGATCCAGCCCGACCAGCGACTGCGCCTGCCGCCCATGAGCGGGCGCTGAGGAGGAGTTGCGGATGTGCCCCGTACCACCAGAAGGTCGTGCCGTTGCGAGCGCCGGTCCCGCTGGCCAGCGTCCAGGGCACGCTCGCTCTCGACCTCCATCCCGCGGCACGACCCGCCTGACTGCCCCCAGGACGGCGGACGGGCCGGTGCCGACGTGGTCCCGATCGACCTCCACGTGCGTGGCCGGCTCGAGCAGTGGTCACATCGCTACGCGCAAGCGGCCGTGGAGATCGTCGGCGGCGACCGGCCCGTCTCCCAGCTGCTCCGGTGGACCGCCCCTCAGGTCTACGACGACCTCGCCCGCCGGGCACAGCTGGTCGCGCGTGCCGTCGGCCGCCGCCCCGGCCACGAGCGGGTCCAGTCCGTGCGCCCGCAGGTGCTCGGCATCCGCACCTGCTTCGTCGCCGGCGATGCCGCCGAGGTCAGCGCGCACGTGCGCTACGGCGAGCGCTCCCGGGCGCTGGCGATCCGCTTCGAGCTCCGGGCCGAGAAGTGGATCTGCGTGGCCCTCGAGTTTGCCTGAGCAGCAAGCGCGAGGAACGAGCGCGCTGCGTGGGCTCAGGCAGGTTGAGCAAGCGCGCGACCGAGCGTGCGAGGTCGCGACCGCGCGTCGAAACCAACGAGGAATGACGCTGACCCGCCAGAAGTTCTGGCGGGTCAGCGGTCGAACGCTCAGCCGGCGGGGCGTGCGGTCAGGCCGGTCGGCCCGCCGGGTGCGCCGTGGCACTTCTTGTACTTCTTGCCGGACCCGCAGGGGCACAGCGCGTTGCGGCCCACGCCGGCGTACGGGTCGTCGGCGTTCGTGGCCGTGTCGCCACGGACGTCCACCTCGCCGGTCTCCGAGGGAGCGGAGTACGACAGGTGCTCCGGCTGCTTCGGACGGTCGAGACCCCGCGCGGTGATGTGGGGCGCCTCGCGCTCGCCGACGGCCGCCGGGACCGCCTGCCGCATCGGCTCGACGACCTCGTCCTCCTCGACGTCCTCGTCCTCGTCCTCCTCGATCTGGACCTCGAGGTTGAACAGGAACCCGACCGTCTCGGCCTTGATGACGTCCATCATCGCGGAGAACATGTCGTAGCCCTCGCGCTGGTACTCGACGAGCGGGTCGCGCTGGCTGTAGGCCCGCAGGTAGATGCCCTCGCGCAGGTAGTCCATCTCGTAGAGGTGCTCGCGCCACTTGCGGTCGAGCACCGACAGCAGCACCCGGCGCTCGAGCTCACGCATGAACTCCTCGCCGATGTCGGCCTCGCGCCGGTCGTAGGCTTCGCGGGCGTCGGCCTTGAGCCGGTCGATCAGGTCGTCGGGGTCGATGTTCGCCGCGTCCCCGGCCTCCTTCTCGAGGACCTTGAGGTCCAGCGAGATCGGATAGATCTGGCCGAGCTGGGTCCACAGCCCCTCGAGGTCCCACTCGTCGGGGACGCCCTCGGTGGCACCGTGCACGTAGCCGACGACCACGTCGTCGAGGAACCCCGACACCTGGTCCTGCAGGTCGGCGCCCTCGAGCACCTGGCGGCGCTCGGCGTAGATCACCTTGCGCTGGCGGTCCATGACGTCGTCGTACTTCAGGACGTTCTTGCGGGACTCGAAGTTCTGCGACTCGACCTGACCCTGCGCGTTCGCGATCGCGCTGGTGACCCGCTTGTTCTCGATCGGTACGTCGTCGGGGATCTTCAGGACCTGGAGCACCCGGTCGACCCAGTCGGACTTGAACAGCCGCATCAGCTCGTCCTGCAGCGACAGGTAGAACCGCGACTCCCCCGGGTCGCCCTGGCGGCCGGAGCGACCGCGGAGCTGGTTGTCGATGCGGCGCGACTCGTGTCGCTCGGTGCCGACGACGTAGAGACCGCCGAGGTCGCGGACCTCGTCGTGCTCTGCTGCGACCTGGGCCTTGATCCGCTCGAGCGTGCCGGGCCAGGCGGCCTGGTACTCGTCGGCGGTCTCGCCGGCGGGCTCGAGCCCCTGCTTGCGCAGCTCGGCGTCGGCGAGGAACTCCACCGAACCGCCGAGCATGATGTCGGTACCGCGGCCGGCCATGTTGGTGGCGACGGTGACCGCACCCCGGTGGCCGGCCATGGCGACGATCTTCGCCTCGTCGGCGTGCTGCTTGGCGTTGAGGACGCTGTGGGGGATGCCGCGCTTCTTCATCATCCCGGACAGCAGCTCGGACTTCTCGACCGAGACGGTGCCGACCAGGATCGGCTGGCCCTTGTCGTTGCGCTCCTTGATGTCCTCGACGACGGCTTCGTACTTGGCCTCCTCGGTGCGGTACACGAGGTCGGCCTGGTCGGCGCGGGCCATCGGCTTGTTGGTCGGGATCGGGACCACGCCGAGGCTGTAGATCTTGTCGAACTCCGACGCCTCGGTCATGGCCGTACCGGTCATGCCCGCGAGCTTCTCGTAGAGGCGGAAGTAGTTCTGCAGCGTGATGGTCGCGAGGGTCTGGTACTCCTCGCGGACCGTGACGCCTTCCTTGGCCTCGATCGCCTGGTGCAGGCCGTCGTTGTAGCGGCGGCCCGCGAGCATCCGGCCGGTGTGCTCGTCGACGATGAGCACCTCGCCGTCCATGACGACGTACTCCTTGTCGTTGCGGAACAGCTCCTTGGCCTTGATGGAGTTGTTCAGGAACGAGATGAGCGGGGTGTTCGCCGACTCGTAGAGGTTCTCGATGCCGAGGTGGTCCTCGACCCTGGTGATGCCGGGCTCGAGCACCGAGATGGTGCGCTTCTTCTCGTCGACCTCGTAGTCGGTGTCGCGGGTGAGGGTGCGGGCGAGCTTCGCGAACTCGGCGTACCAGCGGACCTCGTCCTGGGTCGGCCCGCTGATGATGAGCGGGGTGCGCGCCTCGTCGATCAGGATCGAGTCGACCTCGTCGACGATGGCGTAGCTGTGGCGGCGCTGGACGCAGTCCTCGATCGAGCTCGGCCATGTTGTCGCGGAGGTAGTCGAAGCCCAGCTCGTTGTTGGTGCCGTACGTGATGTCGCAGGCGTACGCCGTGCGCCGCTCGTCGGGGCGCATCTGCGGCAGGATCACGCCGGTCGTGAGGCCGAGGAAGTGATGGATGCGGCCCATCCACTCCGCGTGGTACTGCGCCAGGTAGTCGTTGACCGTGACGATGTGGACGCCCTCGCCCGCGAGCGCGTTGAGGTACGCCGGCAGGGTCGCGACCAGGGTCTTGCCCTCACCGGTCTTCATCTCGGCGATGTTGCCGAGGTGGAGGGCGGCGCCACCCTGGATCTGCACGTCGTAGTGCCGCTGGCCGATGACCCGCTTCGCCGCCTCGCGGACCGTGGCGAAGGCCTCCGGCATCAGGTCGTCGAGGGTCTCGCCGTTCGCGAGCCGCTCCTTGAACTCCCCGGTCATCGCCTGGAGCTCGGCGTCGCTCATGGCGACGAAGTCGTCCTCGATCGCGTTCACCGCACTGGACACCGCCTCGAGCTGGCGGAGGATCTTGCCCTCGCCGATGCGGAGGATCTTGTCAAGGATGGCTGGCACGAGAGTCGGCTCCTGGAGGTGTTGCGGTTGGCGGCTGCCACTCTACCGAGGGGGTGGAGCCGTCCCTCAATCTCGGCACCCCTCTCCACGTTCTCGGGCGAAATTTTGTCACCACCAGGCGGCGGGCGGGGCGGACGCCCTGGACGACCTGGTCAGGGACGGAGCGCCGGCGCCAGGTCGCCGCGCGGATCGACCCTGATCGAGGGCAGCTCCAGCCAGTCGGCGAGGTCGCGCAGCTCGGCGCTGAGCTCCTCGGCGGTCTCGTCGGGCGCGTGCTCCTCGGCGTACGCCGCCTTCACGAGCAGCGCCCCGGCCCGCCGGTCGGCCTTCAGGTCGACCCGGGCGACGATCCGGTCGCCGAGCAGGAACGGCAGCACGTAGTAGCCGTGCACGCGCTTGTCGGGCGGGGTGTAGATCTCGATCCGGTAGTGGAAGCCGAACAGCTTCTCGGCGCGCTCGCGCTCCCACACCACCGGGTCGAACGGGCTCAGCAGCGCACGAGCCCGCACCCGCCGGGGCACCCGGGCGTCGCGATGGAGGTAGCCCGCCCGCTTCCAGCCGTCGATCGCGACCGGCACCAGCTCGCCCTCCTCGACCAGCTCGGCGACCGCCACCTGCGCGGCCTTCGCGGGCATCCGGTAGTAGTCACGGAAGCACTGGAGGGTGCCGACGCCGTGGGAGCGCGCGGCCAGCCGGACCAGGTCGACGGTTGGCGTCCTCGACGCTGGGGGTCGGCTGCGCCAGCACCTGCGCGGGAAGCACCCGCTCGGGCAGGTCGTACATCACCTCGAACTGGCTGTTGCGCCCGGCGATGGCGAGCTGGCCCGACATGTAGAGGTAGTCGAGGACCTTGCGGGTCTCGGACCAGTTCCAGCCCCAGTGGACCTTGACCCGCGGCAGGCCGTCGTCGAGGTCGCGTGCGGTCGAGGCGCCGAGCTCGCGCACCTCGGCGATCACCTCGTGCTCGAGCTCGGGGCGCGCGGTCATCCCCCACTTGCCGCGTTCGGCGCGGTACGCCGCCATCCGGTGCTGCATGACCGGCCACAGCTCGACCGGCATCAGCGCCTGCACGTGTGCCCAGTACTCGACCAGCCGGCGCGGGCGGCGCTCGGCGGCGCGGGTCAGCAGGCCCACGTCGTAGGCGCCCATGCGGGACCACAGCGGCATGTAGTGGGCGCGCTGGAGGACGTTCACCGAGTCGACCTGGAGGACGCCGGTGCGGGCGAGCGTGCGGCCCGAGGGTGCGCATCGTGGGCTCGGCGTGGGGCTTGTCGAGGAAGCCCTGGGCGGCGAGGGCGATCCGCCGCGCCTGGGCGGTGCTCAGCGACTGCTGCATGCGGGGAGGCTACGGGTGCGCGCCGACAGTGACGGTCAGTGGATCAGGGAAGGTCGAGGAGCTTCTCTTTGACGGCGTACATGACGGCCTCCATGCGGGAGTGCAGCTGCAGCTTCTCCAGGATGTTGCGCACGTGGTTCTTCACGGTGTTCTCGCTGATGAAGAGCTCGCGGGCGATCTCGCGGTTGTTCATGCTCTTGGCGACCAGGCGCAGCACCTCGAGCTCGCGCTCGGTGAGGCGCAGGCCCGGGACGGTGTTGCGCTCGGGTCGCGACATCTGCTTGAACTCGTCGATCAGCTTGACCGCCATCGACGGGCTGATCAGCGACTGGCCCTCCGACACGACGCGGACGGCCTGGGCGACCTCCTCGATCGAGGAGTCCTTGAGGAGGTAGCCGGAGGCTCCGCTCTTCACGGCCTCGTAGAGGTCGGCCTCCTCGTCGGAGACGGTCAGCATGATGATCTTCGCCGACGGCACGGCTTCCTTGATCGCGAGGCAGGCCTCGATGCCGGAGCGCTTGGGCATGCGGATGTCGAGCAGGACCACGTCGGGTGCGACGGTCGCGGCGAGGTTGGTGCCCTCGATGCCGTCGCCGGCCTCGCCGACCACCTCGATGCCCCGCTCGACGGCCAGCAACATCGTCAGGCCGCGACGGAACAATTCCTGGTCGTCGACGACCAAGACGCGGATGGGCTCGTCCCCGGAGTCCGATTCCTGTTCCAGCACCGGAGAATCATGACACGTCAGGGTCACGTTGCGCTCACGAACGGGTGGCGGTACCGAACGTTGGGGTGGTCCGAACGGGCCATTCCGGCCTACGCGCCCCGATCTGGTGTCCGTCGAGGTCCTCGCTCAGGCGTCGATATCGAGCGAGATGACGCCGTAGTCGTAGCCGCGACGGCGGTAGACGACCGACGGACGCTCGCTCTCCTTGTCGACGAACAGGTAGAAGTCGTGGCCCACCAGCTCCATCTCGTAGAGCGCCTGGTCGAGCGTCATCGGGCTGGCGAGATGGGACTTCTCGCGGACGACGAGCGGGCCGTCGCCGGTGACGGTGATCGGTCCGACCTGCCGGTCGATGGTCGTGTCCTCGTCGCCCTGCTGCAGGGGGGCGCCGGCATCGGCGAGCGCCTGGCCGACGGACACCGGGGTGTGCCGGCCGCGGTGCACGCGACGGCGGTCGGCGGCGCGCCGCATCTGGGACGCCATCTTGTCGAGGGCGAGGTCGAGCGCCGCCATCTTGTCCTCGGCCGCTGCCTCGGCGCGGATCACCGGGCCCTTGGAGAAGGCGGTGAGCTCCACCTTCACGGCTCGGTCGTGCTGTCGCGGGTTGCGTTCCTTCTCGACCTCGACCTGGACCCGCATGATGCGGTGGTCGTGCTTCTCGAGGCGAGAGAGCTTCTCACTGACGTGACTGCGAAAGCGCTCTGAGAGCTCGCAGTGCCGACCCGTGACCACAACTTCCATGTGAACCTCCCGATATTCGTTTGGCCCTCATCCGCTTGCTTGAGGCCCTGCCTGGGGCATGGGTGGAGTCCGTCCGGCCGACCTGGTCTTCGTCCCCACAGTCGCCTGCTGAGGCGTTCGCAGCTTCTCTGCCACTACTGGCCTTCTCCCGCCGACACCGCATGTGACGGTGGGGTCGGGGCAGGACTTACATCTAAGCCGCACCGTGATCGGCGTCCCCGGACGAGACCGGGGGCCGCCTTACGTGGACCGTTTCGCCTGCGACTGGCATCGGCTAGCCGTCGGGATGCCCTGGGCGTCCAGAGCGTCTCGACAACGCAACCACGGACCCGGACGGACTCCATGAACCGACGCTAGTCGCTGTGGCCTGACGACGAAAGCGGTAGCCCCGAAGAATCCCTCTTGGTGGACACGGCGGGCACGCGTCGCTGGGTGGCCGCGACCACGGCGATCCCGGCGACCTGGAGGCCCGCGGACTCCAGCGCGCGCTGGGCCTCGCGAGCGGTGGCACCGGTGGTCAGGACGTCGTCGCAGACGACGAACCGGAGCCGCTGACCGGCCAGCCTGCGGACCGCGCTCGACGGGCACGACATCGAGCCCGCGAGGTTGCTCGCGCGGCCCGCCGCATCGAGGCCGGCCTGGTCGGCGACACCGCCGAGGGACACGAGCAACCGGGCGGTGGTCACGTCTCGCCCGGAGCCGCGCAGGAGCCGTCCCGCCTCACGGACGATCGCGTACGTCGGGTCGTGGCCGCGTGATCTGGCCATGCCGGGTCGCGAGGGCACGGGGACCAGCACCACCGCGCCGGAGACCAGCGGCTCCGTCGCTGCGGCGAGCAGCCTGCCCAGCGGCCGACGCAGCGCGAAGACGCCACGTTCCTTGTGGGCGACGACCATCTCGCGGACCGTGCCCTCGTAGGGCGCGGCCGCCCAGGGGAACGCCAGGCCACCGGGAGTGGGCGTCGGCCAGGCCGGCTGCGGCGGGTGCGGCAACGCCTCGTCGCAGGCCGGGCACAGCGCCCGCCCGCCTCGGCCGCACCCGACGCAGCGGCCGCCGAGCACCAGGTCGAGGAAGACGTCACGCACGCGCTCGATGGCACCAGAGGAGCGGGCTCCGCTCAACCCCGGGCGGGCAGCCTGTGGAGAGCTCGGGTGACGGGTTGGCGTTCGTCTCGCCAGGTCTCGACACGCCGGTCACGGCTTCGTTCCTCAGCCGTGCGGCTCGCTCGACCACCATCAGCGGGTCCGCTGGCGCGTCCCCGCTCAACCGACGTAGGCGAGCTGGCGGATCGACGGGTCGAACGCGACGTCGCCGGTGTCGCCGCGGCTCAGGTCGTCGAGCACGGCTCCGGTGACGGCGTACAGGCCCTCGCCCGGCACCGGTGACCCGGCGAGCGACCGCACCGGGCCGCTCAGCTGGGTGAGCAGGTCGTCGGCCCCCGACGGCGATCCGTCGACGGAGATGGTGCGGACCTCGGAGATCTGGCTGGCGACGCGGTGCAGCACCGCGATCGAGGTCGGCGACGTCCACGCGATGTCGCGGATCTGCAGGGCGCCTTCGCCCTCCCAGCTGATACGCCGGGCCCGGGTCGCGCTCACGATCGCGCCCTGGTCGTTGCGGCGCAGCCGGCTCACCATGAGCTGGTCACCCGAGCGACCGCGCACGACTGCCACCAGGCGGGAGCCGTCGCGCGAGACGAGGAACATCGTCACCCGCCGGTTGCTCACCCGAGGTACGTCGACCTCGCGCGGCCCGCGGCCGCCCAGGAACAGGACGGCGGCGCCGTCGTCGCGTGCGTCGACCAGCCAGAGCCGGTCGGCGAAGTCCCAGGCCGGGCGCAGCAGCCGCTCCGCGGCGCTCACGACCTCCTGGATGCGCTGCTCCGGACCGGCCACCGAGGACTCGAGCACCGCACCACCGGCCGCGCTGACGGCGGCGACGGTGGTGCCGTCGAGGTTGACCGCGAACGAGCGCGCGCCCAGCGCGCCGACGCCCATCGGTCCCTCGACCGGGGTCAGCGTCTCGGGCTGCCCGGACACGAGCAGGCCGTTGTCGAGGCCGTAGAAGAGGTGGCTGGAGTCGAGCCCGGTCGGGTCGTACTCCGAGCGGGCGTCCACGTCGAACAGGCTCTGACCGCTGTCGGAGGTCACCTGCTGGCCGCCGATGGAGACCCGGATCGCCTCGATGTCCGGCTCCTGGCGCAGGGTCCACGCCAGCTGGGTGACCATCAGCTCGCTGGCCTCGGGAGTCATCTGTCCGGAGTAGCCACGCAGCGCGATGTCGGCGACGCCCTCCTCCGAGACCGGCACGGACAGGTCGAAGTCGAGGCCGGGTGGGATGAAGCTGCGGGAGATCCCGTCGAGCTCGGGGCCGGGGCCGCGGAGCAGCGCCTCGGTCAGGGCCGTGGTGGACGGTTCGCCGCGCTGCACGAACACCGGCTCGGGCACCATGATCTGCGCGCTCGGGTCGAAGAAGTACAGCGAGACCTGCCGGAACCGCTGCTCGAACCAGGACTCCGGCACCACCAGCGCGTCCGGCGCCTCGGCGATCCTCCACTCGCCGTTCTCGATCGCCATCCGGAACTCGAGGACCTGCTGGTCGGGCGGCAGCGGGCCGCGGAAGGTGCCGCGCCCGTCGAGCAGGCTGGCCTCGGACAGCTCGACCGTCAGCAGGTCGGTGCCGCGTGGCTGCGAGATCCGCGCATAGGTGATCGTGCTCGCCTCCGGGTTCCACTCCGCGTTCGCGTCGCGGGTGAGGTACTGGCGGGCGACGTTGGTGGACAACGGGGTGGCCGTCATCGCCTCGAGGAAGTCGTTCACGATCTCGTCGGGCTGCTCCCCCGGCTCGGGCGGCTTGGGATCGATGAAGATGGCCGGCGGCTCGTCGGCGGTGCCCTCGGACTCCGTCTCGACGACCGGACCCGACTCGGGCAGCCGCACGCAGCCGGCCAGCGTCACCACGGTCAGGCAGGCCAGCGCGGCCGCGGCGGTACGCCGGGCGCGGGGCGTGACGGCGCGTCTCATCCGACCTTCTCCCCGGCGTCCGTGGGCACGAGCGGGAGCGGGCTCTGGCGGAGCACGCCGCCCGCGCGACGGGGCAGCGTCAGGCGGAACTGCGCACCCTCGCCCGGCCTCCCCCATGCCTGCAGCCAGCCGCCGTGCAGGTGGGTGTCCTCGAGCGAGATCGACAGCCCGAGTCCGGTGCCACCGGTGGTGCGGGCGCGGGCCGGGTCGGCGCGCCAGAAGCGGTTGAACACCATGGCCGACTCGCCGGAGGCGAGCCCGACGCCGTAGTCGCGGACGGCGATCGCCGCAGCGTGGTCGTCGGCGGCCACGTGGATGACGATGTCGCCGGTCTCGGCGTGGTCGATCGCGTTCGTCACGAGGTTGCGCACGATCCGCTCCACGCGGCGTACGTCGGCCTCCGCCAGGCAGGGATGCTGCGGGGCCTTGACGACGAGCCTGGTCCCGCGCTGGTCGGCCAGGGCCTTGGTGGTGTCGGCGACGCGATGGGCGACGTCGACGAGGTTGACGTCCTCGGTGTCGAGGACCGCGGCGCCGGCGTCGAAGCGACTGATCTCGAGCAGGTCGACGAGCAGGGTCTCGAACCGGTCCAGCTCGGTCTGCAGCAGCTCGGCCGCCCGCGCGGTCGTGGGGTCGAACTCCTCGCGGGCGTCGTGCAGCACGTCGCCGGCCATCCGGACCGTGGTGAGCGGGGTGCGCAGCTCGTGGGAGACGTCGGACACGAACCGCCGCTGCACGCGGCTCAGCTCCTCCAGCTGGCGGATCTGGCGCTGGAGGCTGGTCGCCATCTGGTTGAACGACGTGGCCAGGCGGGCGAGGTCGTCCTCGCCGGAGACCCGCAGGCGTTGCTGGAGCTGACCCGCCGCCAACCGCTCGGCGACCCGACGGGCCATCCGGATCGGGGTGACCACCTGTCGGGTGACCAGCCAGGTCAGCCCGGCGACCAGCACCAGCAGCAGCGCGGCGGCGGTGAGCATGCGCCTGCGAGACCAGGCCGAGCGTCTCCTGCTCCTCCTGCAGCGGGAACAGGTAGTAGAGCGTGTAGGTCTGGCTGTCGGCCGGCAGTGCGACCTGCGAGCCGACGACGACCCCCGGCTCGGTGTCGACACTGCCGTCGGCGTTCTCGGTGGTGATGCCGGTGTACGTCCAGGCGGTGCCGGCCGGCTGGTCGAAGTGCTCCTCCAGCGAACGCGGGACGCTGGCGGTGTCCAGCGCAGGCGTGGACATCGCACCCCCGTCGTCGATCTGGCCGCCGGGTCCGCCGACCGGGCCGGCGAGCACGACTCCGAACCCGCGGGCCTCGCCGCGCAGGATGATCGGCTCCAGCAGCTCGCGCTTCTGGGCACCGGGGGTGTCGGTGGCCGAGGCCGCCTCGAGGCGGGTGCGCGCCTCGGCGGTCTCGTTGTTGGCCTCCGCGACCACGGCGTCGACGCGGTGCTCGAGCAGCCCTTCCCGGGTCTGCTGCAGCAGGAACCAGCCGACGGCACTCACGACCACCGCGGAGAGCAGGACGGTGCTGGCGACGACGCGGGCCTGGATCGAGCGACGCCAGAAGGTCAGGCCACGTCGCAGCGCTTCGGGAAGTCGGGGACCGGCCACTAGTGCCCCGTCACTAGGCAGATCCGGCCTTGTAACCCACGCCTCTCACGGTGACGACGATCTCGGGGTTCTCCGGGTCGTGCTCCACCTTCGAGCGCAGGCGCTGCACGTGGACGTTGACGAGGCGGGTGTCGGCGGCGTGGCGGTAGCCCCAGACCTGCTCGAGCAGCACCTCGCGGGTGAACACCTGCCACGGCTTGCGGGCCAGGCACACGAGCAGGTCGAACTCGAGCGGGGTGAGGTTGATCGGCGCGGAGTCGCGGGTCACGGAGTGGCCGGCGACGTCGATGGTGAGGTCACCCACGGTCAGGGACTCGTGAGCGGGCGTGTCGAAGCGGCGTACGCGCGCCCGGATCCGCGCGATCAGCTCCTTGGGCTTGAACGGCTTGACGACGTAGTCGTCGGCGCCCGGACTCGAGGCCGAGCACGACGTCGATGGTGTCGCCCTTGGCGGTCAGCATCACGATCGGGACGCCGGACTCCGCCCGGATCTCCTTGCAGACGTCGATGCCGTCCTTGCCGGGCAGCATCAGGTCGAGCAGCACGAGGTCGGGCTTGTAGTCGTGGAACGCGTCCATCGCCTCGTCACCGCGGGTGATCATGCGGCTGTCGAAGCCCTCCTGGCGGAGCACGATCGTCAGCATCTCCGCGAGGGAGGCGTCGTCGTCGACGACGAGAATGCGCCCCTTCGGCGCCACCTCGGCAGACTGCGTCATATCGTCATTGTGACAGCCGGTGTGCAACGGGACCCGCCGCTGTCACGGCGCGGCGACAGCGGCGGGTTCGTGCTGCTCAGTAGCGGTACTGCTCCGACTTGTACGGGCCCTCGACCGGGATGCCGAGGTAGGACGCCTGGTCCTGCGTCAGCTCGGTGAGCTTCACACCGAGGGCGCCGAGGTGGAGGCGGGCGACCTCTTCGTCGAGGTGCTTCGGCAGCACGTAGACGCCGGTGGGGTACTCCTCCGGCTTGGTGTACAGCTCGATCTGGGCCAGCACCTGGTTGGTGAAGGAGTTCGACATCACGAACGACGGGTGGCCGGTGGCGTTGCCGAGGTTCATCAGGCGGCCCTCGGAGAGCACGATGATCGAGTTGCCGCCGGGGAAGGTCCACACGTCGACCTGCGGCTTGACGTTCTTGCGGACGATGCCGTCGTAGGTCTCGAGGCCGGCCATGTCGATCTCGTTGTCGAAGTGGCCGATGTTGCCCAGGATCGCCTGGTGCTTCATCCGCGCCATCTGGTCGACGGTCACGACGTCCTTGTTGCCGGTCGAGGTGATGATGATGTCGGCGATGTCGAGGACGTCGTCGAGCGTGGAGACCTGGTAGCCGTCCATCGCGGCCTGCAGCGCGCAGATCGGGTCGATCTCGGTGACGATGACGCGGGCACCCTGGCCGCGCAGCGACTCCGCGCAGCCCTTGCCGACGTCGCCGTAGCCGCAGACGACCGCGACCTTGCCGCCGATGAGTACGTCGGTGGCGCGGTTGATGCCGTCGATGAGCGAGTGGCGGCAGCCGTACTTGTTGTCGAACTTCGACTTGGTGACCGAGTCGTTGACGTTGATGGCCGGGAAGAGCAGCGAGCCTTCCTTCATCATGTCGTAGAGACGCAGGACACCGGTCGTGGTCTCCTCGGTGACACCCATCAGCTCGCCGGCGATCTTGGTGTAGCGGTCGGTGCTCTCCGCGAGCGAGGCGTTGAGGACGTCGAAGACGATCTTCTGCTCGTGGCTCTTGGCGGTGGCCGGGTCGGGCGCCTGGCCCGACTTCTCGGCGTCCACGCCGAGGTGGACGAGCATGGTGGCGTCGCCACCGTCGTCGAGGATCATGTTGGCGAACGTGTCACCCGGCCAGTTCAGGATCTGCTGGGTGCACCACCAGTACTCCTCCAGGGTCTCGCCCTTCCAGGCGAAGACCGGGACACCCTGCGGGTCCTCGGCGGTGCCGTGGGGGCCGACCGCGACGGCGGCCGCGGCGTGGTCCTGGGTGGAGAAGATGTTGCAGGACGCCCAGCGGACCTCCGCACCGAGAGCCGTGAGGGTCTCGATGAGGACGGCGGTCTGGATCGTCATGTGCAGCGAACCCGCGATCCGGGCACCTGCCAGGGGCTGGGAGCCGGCGTACCGCTCCCGCATCGCCATCAGGCCGGGCATCTCGTGCTCGGCGAGCGAAATCTCCGTGCGGCCGAAGTCCGCGAGGCTCAGATCTGCAACCTTGAAATCCATGCCCAGAGGCTAGACCCGGAGGTCGCCGGGAGCAGAATCCTCGACGCCCCCCGACCCGGGGCCCGGCGGTGGCAGCCGGCGTGCGACCCACCAGGCGACGCCCACGAGGGGGACGCCGAGCAGCGCGACGAGCTGGCTCACCGACAGCAGGCCGGCCGCCGCGGCGAACGAGGCGTAGACGGCGATCGCCACCACCTCGGTCGCCAACCCGTACACCGACGTGACCGTCGCGCGCGCCGGGCCCGAGATGACCTCCTGGAGCCTGGCCTCGGCGACCACCATCGCGTTGCCGAGCAGGCCGTAGCCGACCGCGATGCCGACGAACCCGGCGTACGGCGTGATCAGGGCACCCACCGAGATCAGCACGCGCACCGGCCAGCACGATCACGCCGAGTGCGCGGGGCCGGAGGGTGGCGGTGCGTCCGGCCAGGGCCGTGCCGACGGCCTGGCCGACCACCGTCAGTCCGACCAGGATCGGCACCTGTTCCAGCGGCACCTCGTGCTCGGCGGCGATGAGCGGGAAGTACTCGTCGTACGTCGTGAAGCCGACCAGCACCGCGGCGATCAGCACCGCCCGGCGTACCGGCACCGAGCTGCCCGCCTCCCGCACCCCGGCCCTCAGCATCGCCGGGTAGCGGGCGAGCACGCGCTCGGTCCGGCCGACGACGTCACCGTCGTTGGGCCGGCGCGCGGCCGACGACACCGGGAGCGTCGCGGCGAGCATCGTGTGCACGCCGGCGAGGGCCACCGACGTCCAGCCGACCAGCTCGTAGCCGCCCGCGTGCAGGAGCGGCACCGCGGCGGCCGACGTGACGAGCTGGGCCACGAGCGCCGCGGACTCGGCGCGGCCGACCAGGCCGGCGTACTCGCTCTCCTCGCCCCTGGCCGTCAGCTCGTCGTAGAGCAGCGACTCGAAGGTCCCCGACATGAGCGACCCGGACACGCCCCACAGCACGAAGCCGAGCGCGAACCCGGCGAACGTCGGCCACAGCAGCCACGAGGAGAACGCGCCGGCGTACACGACTCCGGACAGGACCAGCAGGTGGCGGCGGTCGACGGTGTCGGCCCAGGCGCCGGACGGGACCTCGACGAGGAACGATGTCGCCGACCAGATGATGAACAGGGTCGAGATCTGGGCGTCCGACATCCCGTGGTCGGCGAACAGCAGCGCATAGACGCTGTAGAGCGGGACCAGGTCCCGCGAGGCGTAGTAGGCCAGGATCCGCGGCCGGAAGCCGCGTCCGGCGGATCAGCAGGGAGAGCGCGCCATGCGTCGACTGTACCGGGGTCAGTGCTCCGCGGGCGACTGCTTCTTGTGGCCGAACGGCAGCACGTGCATCACCGCGACCACGACCGCACCCACGCCCAGCCCGACCACGGCCGAGGCGGCGGTGTTGACCAGCCAGCCGAGGGCGGCGCCGATGCCGTCGACGGCGTGGTGCACGTCCTCCTCCCAGTGGTGGACGGTGTCGTACGGCGCGTGCCAGCCGAGCTCGTCGACACCCACGAGGAGGATGTGCCCGCCGACCCAGAGCATGGCCACGACGCCCACGGTCGAGATCACGGCGAGCAGCCTCGGCATCGCCTTGACCAGCCCGAGCCCGAGTCGCTGGGAGAACGCCGACTGACGTTCGGCGAGGAGCAGGCCGACGTCGTCCATCTTCACGATCAGGGCCACGACGCCGTACACGAGGATCGTGATCGCGATCGCCACCACGACCAGGATGACCGCCCGGGGCAGGAACGCCTCGTCGGCCACCTCGTTGAGCGCGATCACCATGATCTCGGCCGAGAGGATGAAGTCGGTGCGGATCGCCCCCGCCGTCATGGTCTTCTCGGCGTCCTCGCCGAGCTCGACGGCGAGCTCCTCGTGCTTCTCGCCGCGCACGCGTTCCCAGACCTTCTCGGCGCCCTCGTAGCAGAGGTAGGTGCCGCCGACCATGAGCAGCGGCGTCAGCAGCCAGGGCAGGAACTGGCTGAGCAGCAGGGCCGCCGGGAGGATGAACAGCAGCTTGTTGCGCAGCGAGCCGCGCGCGATCTTCTTGATGATCGGGAGCTCGCGGTCGGCGGCGACGCCGTGGACGTACTGCGGGGTGACGGCGGTGTCGTCGACGACCACGCCGGCCGCCTTCGCGCTGGCGCGGCCTGCCGCCGCGGCGACGTCGTCCACCGAGGCCGCGGCCATGCGGGCCAGCACCGCGACGTCGTCGAGGAGCGCGAAGAAGCCACCTGCCATGGCCCGAAGGCTAACCGGTGTCCGAAGTCAGCCGACGCGCGCGGGCTGCCGCTCGTCCTGCTCGTCCTCGGACCGCTCGGCCAGCTTGCGGCGGACCCGGCGCTCGACGACGCCCAGCGGGTCGACCATCACGTTGAGGCGACGGGCCAGCGGCGTCCAGGCGAGCAGCAGCGCCAGCGCGACCGCGGCGACACTCGTCACGAGCAGGGCGAGCGTGGCGTTGGCCTCGGCCCACTCCATGTAGCCGGCGTAGTTGGCGGCCTTGATGAAGAACCCGTGGAACAGGTAGACGACCAGCGTCCACGCGCCCATCCGCGCGAACCAGCCGCCCACCCGCGGGACCAGGGCGAGGAACGCGATCGCACCGACGGTGCCGACCGTGAGCAGGAACGCCCGGATCGCGAACGCGTGCAGGTCGCTGGTGACCAGCTCGTCGTACCGTGCGCGGTAGTAGAGCCACTCGGTGCTCGCCATGGCGTCGACGAAGAACGACAGCACGAAGATGGCCGCCATCGTGACCACCGCCCACGTCCTGGCTCCGGGCGAGCGCAGCTTCTCGAGCCGCTCGGGAGTGGCCTTGAGGCCCATCACGAAGAACGGGAGGAGCCCCAGGACCCGGGCCATGTCGAGGGTGTCCCCGGCGTACAGGCCGGCGACCAGGCTGATGCCGACGGCGACCACGACGCCGCCCCACATCGGGCGGAACAGCGGGGTGAGCAGGCGCCAGAAGAAGAGGGCCGAGAGGTACCACATCGGCCAGTGCGGATCCTGGAAGAGGTCCTCGAGGTGCTCCCCGCCGACGTAGATCCGGAACGCCGCGAGCAGGGACTCGAAGACGAGGTACGGGACGACGATGGTGCGCACCAGCCGCCACATCCGCACCTTCTCCCACTGGAAGCCCCGCGAGAGGTAGCCGGTGACGAACACGAAGGCCGGCACGTGCCAGGCGTAGAGGAAGTCGTAGAGGATGTCGACGCTGCCGGTCCAGGGCAGCAGGGTCCAGGTGTGGCCGAGCACGACGAGTGTGACCAGCGCCATCTTGGCGTTGTCGAGCCAGGGGTCCCGCTCCTTGGCGGCGGGCAGGGCTGTCTCTTGTGTCGTCGTGGGCACGACAGATCCCTACCCACTCCGGGGCTGGTCTAGTCCTCGACCAGACCAACTCTCAGGTACTCCGCGGCGTACGAGCCGCTGAGGAAGAGGGAGGCGTAGCGGGCGACCTCGGTGGGTGCGTCCGTGGTCAGCCTCTCGACGCGTACGCCGTGGGCGTCGGCCGCCGCCTGGAGCCGGCCGCGGTTCTCGCGGACCAGGGCGTCCTCGCTGCCGTCGTCGAGCACCAGCAGCATCGGCCGGAGCTCGCCCGCGTCGTCGGCGAACGGGTCGTCGAACACGTTGCGGGGGCGGGCTGCCTCGATGACCGGGAGAAGGTGCTCGGCGTCTCCCGCGAGGGCGGTGCGGCCGCTGGCCCGCCGGATCGACTCAGCGATCCGTCGGGCGGCCCGTGCCGCCAGGACCGACCCGCCCCAGACGACCGGGTTGGTGTCGGCCAGCGCGATGGCGAGCATCTTCGCCGGGTTGACCGCCAGGTCGTGCAGCGGCGAGCAGGCGATCGCCACGTCGTCCAGCGCCGTGGCGACCCGCTCGGCGTCGGTGTGCGGCCCGAGCGTCACCCGTTCGAGGAACTCGAGCATCACCACCGCCGTCGCCAGCTGGTCGCGGCTCGAGGTCGGCAGCACCTGGCTCCACCGGCCCGCGGCGTGGTCGGCGACGGTCGAGCCGGGAGGGCAGGCCACGACGACCTGGCAGCCGCGGCGGACCGCCTCCGCGACCGCCGCGGCACTGCCGATGTCGGACCCGTCGGGCGCCAGCACCACCACCAGGTCGAGGCTCCCGGTCCAGCCGGGCAGGCCGGCGCTGGGCCAGGCCACGAACGGCACCGGGCACCACGGCTCGAGCACGGCGCGCAGCAGGCGCGAGTCCGGGCCCGCGGCGATCACCGCCCGGGGACGGGCCTGCTGCTCGAGCATCCGGGTGACGGCCTCGTCGGTGGCCTCGGCGGCGATGGCCACCTCGCGGCGTACGCGTGCGCCCGCCTCGGCGAGCTGCCGGAGCCTGCCGTCGGCACGCTCGAGGGCGGACTCGTCGTCCAGCCGGGACTCGTCGAACCAGGTCACCATCGGATCAGGCCGGCTTGCGTGCCTCGTCGATGAGCAGGACGGGGATGTCGTCGCGCACCGGGTAGGCCAGGCCGCAGCCGGAGCAGACGAGCTCCTCGCCCTCGACGTTGAGCGTGGCGTGGCAGCTCGGGCACACGATGATCTCGAGCAGGGCGGGGTCGAGGTTCACTTGTTGTTCCTCCTGATCAGGGTGAGGACGTCGTCGCGGATGCCGGCCATGGTGGGCTCGTCGATGCCTTCGACGTTGAGTCGCAGCAGCGGCTCGGTGTTGGACGGGCGGACGTTGAACCACCAGTCGTCGTGGGAGACCGTCAGGCCGTCGAGCCGGTCGAGCGCCAGGTCCTGCCCGGCGTACGCGCGCTCGATGTCGGCGAGCACGGCCTGGGGGTCGGCGACGGTGGAGTTGAGCTCACCGCTCAATTGGTAGCGCTCGTAGTCGCGGAGGAGGTCGGAGAGCGGGCGGTCGCTCTCGGCGAGGGCGGCGAGGGTGTGGAGCGCGGCGAGCATCCCGGAGTCGGCCCGCCAGAAGTCGCGGAAGTAGAAGTGCCCGCTGTGCTCGCCGCCGAAGACCGCGTCGGTCTCGGCCATGGTCGCCTTGATGTAGGAGTGGCCGACGCGGGTGCGGACGGGGGTGCCGCCGAGCTCGGTGACGATCTCGGGCACGGCGCGGCTGGTGATCAGGTTGTGGATCACGGTGCTGCCGGGCTGCTTCGCCAGCTCGCGGGCCGCGATCAGCGCGGTCAGCGTCGACGGCGAGACCGCGGCGCCGCGCTCGTCGACCACGAAGCAGCGGTCGGCGTCGCCGTCGAAGGCCAGCCCGATGTCGGCGTTCTCGTCGATGACCCGCTTCTGCAGGTCGACGAGGTTCTCCGGCTCGATCGGGTTGGCCTCGTGGTGGGGGAAGGTGCCGTCGAGATCGAAGTACATCGGCACCAGGTCGACCCGTCCCGCACCCAACCGGCTGACGACGGCGGGCGTGGTGTGGCCGGCCATGCCGTTGCCGGCGTCCACGACGACCTTGAGCTTGCGGCCGGTGACGGGGGCCAGCGCGACCAGGTGGGCGGCGTACGCCGAGAGCACGTCCTGCTGCCGGATCACCCCGGGCGTGGCCGCCGCCGCGACGTCTCCCGATGCGACGAGGTCGCGGATCTCGACCAGACCGGACTCCGCGCCGATCGGCTGGGCGTTGGCCCGGCAGAGCTTGATCCCGTTGTACTGCGCCGGGTTGTGGCTCGCGGTGAACATCGCGCCCGGGTGGCCGAGGTGTCCGGAGGCGAAGTAGAGCTGGTCGGTGGACGCGAGGCCGATCAGGACCACGTCCGCGCCCGCGGTGGCGGCGCCGTCGGCGAAGGCGCCGGTGAGCCCGGGTGAGCTGGGGCGCATGTCGTGGCCGACGACGACGGTCGATGCCCCGGTGACCCGGACGAACGCATGACCGGTACGCCGGGCCAGATCGGCGTCGATCTGGTCGGGGACCGTGCCGCGCACGTCGTACGCCTTGAAGATCCCGGCGAGCGCCTCGGGATCCAGGGGTGGGGCCATGGCCGGAGCCTAACGGGGGCGTCGCGTCAGTCGGTCGAGAGCACCCGGAGGTGTCCGCGGCGGGTGACCTCGCGGCCGGCCTCGTGCAGCGGCGTCGGCACCTGGGCCGGCACCGGCCGCGCTGCCTCGCGGACCGCGTCGGCCAGCGCGAGCAGGTCGTCCTCCGACGGTCCCTCGTCGACCGGCTCCCGCGCGAGCCGGAGCACCTCCCAGCCGCGGGGCGCCGAGAGCTGCGCGCCGTGGGCGTCGCAGAGGTCGTAGGCGTGCGGCTCCGCGAAGGTCGCCAACGGGCCGAGCACCGCCGTCTGGTCGGCGTAGACGTACGTCAGCGTGCTGACCGCCGGGCGGCCACACGCCGTGCGCGAACAGCGGCGGGCAGGACTCACGGGCCAGACGGTACCCGCCGACCGCCCGGGCGCCGATTAGGCTCGCGGCTGTGGAAGCCGCTTCGCGCCGAGGGCGCCGGGATCGCCGTGGGCGCGGCATGCGCGGACCCGCGATCCTCCCGGAGCTGCCGGGCAGTCCGGCCGGCCGCACCGCCCGCGAACGCTTCGACGAGCTCGCCCTCGACATCGTCACCGACATCGACCGGCGCTGGCAGGACCGGCTCGGCCTGGTGGAGTACGCCGTCGAGGACGCGCCGCAGATCCCCGACGACTGGCACCCCGACACGGTGCCGCTCTCGTCGCTGGTCCGGGGGTCCGGCGCCACCCCCACCCGGCTCGTGCTGTTCCGGCGGCCCATCGAGCACCGCTGCGAGAACCGCACCGACCTCGAGGCGATGGTGCTCACCGTGGTGGTGGAGCAGGTCGCCGAGCTCTTGGGCATCGACGCGGAGCTGGTCGACCCGAGGTACGCGCCACCGCCCGACTGACGCCCGGTGAGATGTGGGCAGGCGGCGATCACCGCCTCGGCCGAGCTTGTCGAGGCCCGGCTTGCCGGTTCGGGCCGGCTCCCCGTGCCCCGCCCCGTGGCCGCTGGCTCGCCGTGTCGCCGACGGCGTCGGCTGTGGTTGCGGTGGGTTGCGGCGCCACGCCTCGTTTTACGCGGCCCCGGTGCGGGTCCCGGTCCGCCGGTTCGGGTGCCGGGCATGCCGGTGGCCCCGCCGGGTGCGGCGGGGTCCGGGGCGTGGTGGTCAGGTGGGGGTGGTGTCTTGGGTGCCGGTCTTGTCGCGCAGGTAGCTGTAGCCGTGCGGGCTCGACCAGAGATAGGTGCCGGCGTCGAGGGCCGTGTAGGTCCAGCCGGCGAATGTCTTCACCCGGTGATGTCGCCGGCACAACGAGGCCTCGTTGCACGGACAGGTCGGACCGCCCCGCGACGACGGGGACGGTGTGGTCGGCGTCGCAGGACCGGGCGGGTCGGGTGCACCAGGGGAAGACGCAGGTCTGGTCGCGGACCGCGATCGAGCTTCGCGGTGCCGGTCCGGTACGACTGGTGTGTCGACGGGGTCGTGGGCGGTGGGGTCGAGGACCGGTTTCACGACCACCTGGCTGGCCGCGCCGCACCAGTCGCGGAGCTGGCCGGGGGTGATCAGGTGGTTGCCGTGTTCGAGGCGGGCGGTCAGGGCGTCCTGGGAGAGGTGGACGTACAGCACGATCTTGCGGTGGTGGTTTCGAGACGGGCGCGGAGCGCCCTCCTCAACCACCGAGAACTCCAGCGACAGCTCACGCCGGGCCAGCTCACCGACCGCCATCGAGCGGCGGACGTCGAGGGACTCGGTCGAGCCGAGGTCCTTGAGCTGGGCGGCGACCGTCTGGATCGCCGTCTCCAGCTCCATGGCGTCGGCGATGTCGAGCTCGCCGTGGACGGCCAGGGTGCCGTCGTAGGAGTGCACCTGGCGGGACTCGACGGTGAAGTACCGCCCGTCCGCGTGTTCGAGGCGGCGAGCCTCGGCTTCGTCGGGCATGTAGCGGCCGATCGCCTCGTCGACCAGCCGGTCGAGCTGGACCGGGCCGATCCGGTGCGCGGTCGGCGCCACGTGCCGGTCCACAAACCCCGCCGCATCCATCGACAGCAGGAGGGTCTTCTCGGCGATCCGGCGCGCCAGCCACGGCCGCAGCCCACCGGCCTGCACCCGCTTCCACACCCGCGGGAGGCGGTACCGGAGCTCGAGGGCGTGGCCGACGTACCGCTTCCCCGCATCCGTCGACATCCCCAGCGCCGCGGCGAACTCGGTCACCGAGAACTCCGCCACCCACGGCGCACCCTCACCCGCGACCGGCATCCCCGCCTCGCCATACGCACCGGCCGCCAGGGTCTCGGCCTCCAGGATCGAGTCCACCGAGTGCATCGCCGCCCAGTCCACCGCCAGCGCCAGCAGCCGGGCCTCCTCGCGGTCGATGTTCGCCCGGGTTTCACGCGCGGCGGCCAGCACCGCAGCAGCGGTGTCGGTCTCCGGCGTGGTCTCGATCATGGGACAAGCCAACCATCGACCACCGACACTCAACCCCCGAAAGCCCGTGGTTGAGCCGATCTGTGGAGAACTCTTTCGGACCGCAACCACAGCGGTCACGGAAGGAACCGACCGTGCGCCGGGTGTGGCTGCAATGGCCAGCGCAACCAACGACGGCGAGCAACCACACCAATCGATCACCGCGGTGACCACCGACCGCCGTGAGAGCCTCGACAAGCTCGGCCGACGTTGTGGTCGCTGCCCTGCCTCTCTCACCGGGTTTCGACGCTCGACCGCCGGCGCTACGGAAGACCCGGACGTACGTCGGGCACCAGTGCGGAGGTGACCAGCTCCCGGAACGGTACGACGGCGGCGCCTGCGCGTTGGTCGGTCACCAGCGCCGCGGCGTGTACGGCGGTCCGGGCCGGCGCGACCCGGACCAGCGCGGCATCGCGGGGCAGGTCGACGGAGCCGCCGGTGCCGGGCCGGACCTCGACGGTCTCCTCGCCGAGCCGTCGTCCGTTGTCGGCGAAGGAGGTCACCGTGACGGTGCCGACCCGGTCGGCGTCGGCCAGCACGACCGATCCGGCGCCGTTCGGGACGAGGGCGGTCATCGGTTCGGCCGAGGAGGTGACGGCGACGGCGTGGGACAGGTCGCCGTCGATGACCGAACGCAGGGTGGCGGTCACCGGGACGGTGCCGGTGACGGCGACGCCGATCGCGCCGTCCTGGGCGGCGTCCTGCAGCACGCTCGACAGCGTCACCGTCCGCACGCCACCGGGCGGGACCCGCAGCTCCTCGACGCCCTCGGGGGCGAAGGCCGAGTCCGCCGTCAGGACCTCGAGCGAGACCCGCGCCTCGTCGGCCCCCGGGTTGGCCACGGCGAGCACGCGGTCACCCGGGCCGCGGGGCACGCCCAGCAGCACCGAGCGCTCGGTGGGTTCGCCGCTGGGTGGCAGCCAGTCGGAGGTCGCGGGTCGGCGGCCGATCTCGGGGATCACGTCGAGAACGCTGGTGGCGAGCCGTCCGCGCGACACGACGACGTGGAGGGCGAGCTCGCCCCGGCGCGGCAGCACCTGGCCGAGGTCGAGCCGCACGCTGTCATTTCCGGGAACGCTCACGCCGCGCAGCTGCGGCGCGTCGAGCGTGCCGTTCCTGCTCAGGACCGTGATGTCCGCGATCGCGGGCCCCTCGTCGGGGTTGACCAGCTCGACGACCGAGTTGTGGTCGGCTCCGCCACCTGCGGCGGTGAACCACTGCTCGGGCAACGGCACGGGGCAGTCGAGGGCGGCCAGCTCGTCGGTCGCGAACCTGGACGCCAGGAGTCCGGGCGCCTGCTCCCCCGACGCCGACAGCACCAGTGCACCGGGGACGTTGTTGACGGCTGTCACCTCGTCCCCGTTGACCTGCACCGACCGGCTCGACGCGCCCGAGGCGACCCCGACCTCGCCGGAGACCGACGGGATGCCGCTCGCGACGTACGCCGCGGCGTCGTCCAGCGCCTCGGGGCACCCGACGGTGGCCGACGTCAGCGGCCGCTCCTCGGGTCCCTGGGTCCGGTCGGACGGCTCGGCGGGCGACACGAGCAGGAGGGCCGCCCCGGTCAGCACGACGAGGGCGAGGCCGATGAGCGCGGTCGGGTTCAGGCGGCTGCGTCGACTGTGCGAGCGATGGCCGGCGTCGGTCATGACGACCTCCTCCGCGTCGAGGTGGGCGCGCACAGGACCAGGATCACGACGATGCCGACGCCCTGGAGCACCAGCAGGCCGATCCGCAGCCACGACCGTGGGCCGTCGAGGGCATCGGGGTTCTGCTCGGGCTCGACCTCCCAGGCACGCGTGGACCGGTTCTCGGCACTCGCCTGGCTGAGGCCGTCGGTCGAGTCGATGACCGAGGCGACGTCGCCGTCGGCCGGCGCGGGCAGCACGACGTACTCGATCCCCTCGCGGGCCAGTGCCTCGACCGCCTCGGGGTCGGGACCGGACACGAGTGCCGACACCGCCGCGTCGAGGGACTGGTCGACCGCCGACAGCCCGGCCACCTCGTCCTCACCGACGGTGATGCCGTCGTCACGCAGCACGGAGTAGGAGAGGCCGGAGGCGACATCGCCCCGGACGACGAGGATCCCGTGCTCGGGACCCAGCTCCGCGCGTTGGACCATGTACGCCGGGATCCCGTCGTCGGGGTGGTCCTGCAGCTCGCTGTGACCGCCGCCCACGAACCACACCGTGCCCGCGGCCGGCACCACCAGCGCCGCCGCCGCGACCACGAACGCGACGACTCGCGCGACCGGGCGCTCCGGGAGGCCGTGGCCGACCAGCCCGTGGGCCCCGAGCACCGCGGCGACGAGGAAAGCCGCCTGGAGGGCGACCACGACGAACCCGAGCCCCGGGCCGGTGTCGACGGCCGCCAGCGCGAACTCCAGCAGGGCGAGCCCCGCGGCGAGCAGGGCGGCAACGAACGCCACGATCCAGCACACGAGGACCGGGATCCGGGTCCGGGACGGGATCAGCGCGGCCGCGGCCAGCACGCCGAGCAGCACGCCCAGCCACCACGGCGCCCCGGCATCCCCGAGCCGGCCGGTCACCAGCTCGCGGAAGCCGACCTCGGTCATCGGCAGCTTCCCGGCGTCGAGCAGCAGTCCGGGCCCGGCGCCGTGCAGCAGTGCGGGCAGCCACCAGGGCGCGAGCAGCACCAGCGCGCTCGCGAGCGCGGCGACGGGCGGCGCCCAGACCGAGCGGTCGCGCATCAGGCGGGGGAAGATCGCGAACCCGGCGCCGACCACGACCAGCGCGAGGAGCAGGCTGAACCAGAAGAGCAGCGGCGCGAACGCCGTACCGAGCGCCAGCAGCAGGCCACACCGCCAGGCGGCGCGCCAGCGACGGTCCGGCTCGGGGTCGGCGAACCCGAGTGCGGCATGCGCCAGCCACGGCAGCAGCGCCGTCACCGCGACGATGCCGAAACGTCCTTCGCCCCAGGCGCCGCTGACCACGGGGATGAGCGAGTAGGTGACCGCGCCCCACGCGATCAGGGGCCGCGCGAAGCCGCGGCGGTCGACGAGCCGGCCGAGCACCCGCAGGAAGCGCCAGGCTCCCCACAGCGAGAACGGCACCGCGAGCACCAGCAGGGCCGACATCGCGGCCCCGGGGCTGCCGCCGAGGAGGGTCGCGGCGAGCGCCAGCGGCAACACGTAGCCGGGCGCGGGCACCGCGGTTCCCTGCCCGAGCGGGTGCCAGGACTCGACGTGCAGGCTCCACCAGTCACCCGCCGTCGCGGGCACCGGCGACAGCGCGCCTCCCGCCACCGCGCCGAACGCCTCCCGCGCCCCGATCAGCGCCAGCAGCACGAACAGCGAGACCGAGAGCGCCACCGGGCTGGTGAAGAAGCGGACGAGCAGCCCGCTCTCCTGGGTGAACACCGCCTCGTCGTCGTCCTCGTCCACCACCCGGGGTGGAGCGGCGCCCGTCTCGGCGAGCTTGACGGCCCGGCGACGCTCGGCGACGTCGGCAGCCTGGTTGGTGGCCGCCGCGGCCAGGTCGCTGACGAAGTCCAGGCCGTGCCGGTACGGCAGCCACCACGGCGCCAGCAGGAGCTGGACCTCCTTGTCGTCGACCACCTTCTCGCTACGACGGGTACGCCGGGCGGCCCGCAGCTCGCGCGGACTCGAGTAGACGGACACCAGCGCGGCGAGCTCGTCGAGGGACTGCCCGACCTGACGGACGAGGAGGAAGCCGAGCATGCGCAGGAGCGTGCCGAACGCCAGGCGCACGACCCGGAACGGCAGCGATCGGCCGGGCGAGTTGGCCAGCAGCGTGTAGAGCGCGGCTCGGCGTTCCTGGTAGTGCGTGTGCCGGCCGGTGATCGGCGTACGGCGGATCCCGCGGTGTGCCGCCTCCGCGTGGAAGACGACCGCCTGCGGGACGATGATCGTGCGGTGGCCGGCCTGCGCCGCGCGCCACCCGAAGTCGATGTCGTTGCCGAAGATCGGCAGCTGCTTGTCGAAGCCGCCGAGCTGGTTCAGGACCGTACGCCGGACCAGCATCCCCGCCGAGTTGACGGCCAGCACCTCGCGCACGTCGTCGTGCTGCCCCTGGTCGTACTCGCCGCGCTCGAGGCCCGTCTCGCGACGGCCGGTGCCCGACAGGGTGATGCCGAGCTCGAGCAGCCGGCGCAGGGATGGCCACTCCCGGAGCTTGGGGCCCAGGATCTCGGCACGCGGGTCGTCGATCGCCGCGGCGAGCAACGCCTCCAGAGCGCCCGGGTCGGGGTTGGAGTCGTCGTGGAGGATCCACACCCACTCGCAGTCGCCGACGTGCTCGAGGCCGAGCTCGACAGCGGCGGGGAACGACGTGGCCCCGGGCGCGGTGACGACCGTCCCGAACGCGGCGGTCAGCAGGTCGACGCTGTCGTCCCTGCTGCCGGTGTCGACGGTGACGACCTTTTCGGGTGCGACCCGCTGCCCGCGGATCCCGTCGATCACCGAGGGAAGCCAACGGCCGCCGTCATGGCTGACGAGGAGTACGGCGACCGATGAATTCACGGTCGTCGACCCTAACGGCCACAGCGGCCGAACCGTCAGTTGGCGGTCAGCAGTGGGCTGAAGGTGTGCTCCAGCCCACGCCCGACGTCAGCTTCGGACGGCTACACCGCTCGCTTCTTGAGCTTGCGGCGCTCGCGCTCCGACAGACCGCCCCAGATACCGAAGCGCTCGTCATTCATCAAGGCGTACTCGAGACAGTCGTCTCGCACCTCGCAGGTGAGACAGACCTTCTTGGCCTCTCTCGTCGATCCACCCTTTTCCGGAAAAAACGCCTCGGGGTCGGTCTGCGCGCACAGTGCACGCTCCTGCCAGCCCGCTTCGTCGGCGCTTCCGTCGAGAAGAAGTAGTTCCCTCACGGCATTCGCCCTTTCGACCCGGTACACCACAAATCCCCTGAGAGCGGCGATTCCCCTAACTGCTGGTAACCGCTACCCGTGTGAAGCACACTGTGGGAATTACATGCCTGTCGTACACCCAAAGTCAAGTCCGGATCTGGTATTGAGAACCAACCCCCCATCCGGGCTATACCGCGCGGGACATAGGTCACGGGTCGACGCCGAACCCCTGTGGTGCAAGGTAATCCGCATGCGAGCGATCACGGTGCTCAGTGGCGGGACGGGCGGAGCGCGGTTCCTGCAGGGCCTCCTGCACGGTATCGAGGCCGGCACCCTGCCCGGAGTGGCACCCGACGCCGAGGTCACCGTCATCTCCAACACGGCCGACGACATCTGGCTGCACGGGCTCAAGGTGTGCCCCGACCTCGACACCGTCATGTACACGCTGGGCGACGGGATCGACCCGGAGCGCGGCTGGGGACGACGCGAGGAGACGTGGAACGCCAAGGAGGAGCTGGCGGCGTACGGCGTGGAGCCGACCTGGTTCGGCCTCGGCGACCGCGACCTCGCGACCCACCTCGTCCGCACCCAGATGCTCGACGCGGGCTACCCGCTGTCGGAGGTCACCGAGGCGCTGTGCCGGCGCTGGCAGCCCGGTGTGCGACTGCTCCCGATGACCGACGACCGGGTCGAGACCCACGTCGCGATCCCGGACGCCGAGTCGCCCAGCGGCCGCCGGGTGGTGCACTTCCAGGAGTACTGGGTGCGGCTGCACGCCGAGGTGCCCGCCGAGATGGTGGTCTTCGTCGGACTCGACGACGCCTCGCCCGGCCCCGGCGTGATCGACGCGATCACCGACGCGGACCTGGTCGTCCTGCCACCGTCGAACCCGGTCGTCTCGGTCGGTCCCATCCTCGGAGTGCCTCGGGTCCGGGAGGCCCTGACGGCGACCAAGGCACCGGTGGTCGGCCTGTCCCCCATCGTCGGCGGCACCCACGTGCGCGGCATGGCCGAGCAGCTGCTCACCGCGATCGGAGTCGAGGTCAGCGCCGCCGCGGTCGGGCTGCGGTACGGCGCCCGCACGGACGGCGGGCTGCTCGACGGATGGCTGGTGGACGAGGTCGACTCCGGGCTCGTGCGCCGACGTCGAGACCGGCGGGCTCGCCTGCCGCGCCGTACCGCTGATGATGACCTCGCCCGAGGCGACCGCCGCGATGGCCGCGGCCGCGATCGAGCTGGTCGCCACGTGAGCGAGGTCCGGGTGCACGCCCCCGACGGCGTACCGGAGGTGTCGGCGGGCGACGACCTCGTCTCGCTGCTGCTCGCCGTGGCCGAGCTCGCGGACGGCGACGTGGTGGCGGTGACGAGCAAGGTCGTGAGCAAGGCGGAGGGACGGGTCCGCGCCGGCACGCGCGAGGACGCCCTGGCCGACGAGACGCTGCGGGTGCTGGCCCGCCGTGGGGGCACGAGCATCGTCCGCACCCACCACGGACTGACCCTGGCGGCCGCGGGCATCGACAACTCCAACGTCGAGCCGGGCCGCGTCGTGCTCCTGCCGGCGGACCCCGACGCCTCCGCACGCGCGCTCCGGCACCGCATCCGTGAGCGGACCGGTCGCAACGTCGCGGTCGTGGTGACCGACACCGCCGGCCGGGCGTGGCGCGAGGGCCAGACCGACATCGCGATCGGCGCAGCCGGCCTCCAGGTCCTCGAGGAGTACGCCGGACGGGTGGACGCCCACGGCAACGAGCTGGCCGTGACCGCCCCGGCGGTGGCCGACGAGATCGCGGGTGCGGCGGAGCTCGCGCAGGGCAAGCTCGGCGCCCGCCCGTTCGCCGTCGTGCGCGGGCGTGCCGACCTCGTGCTGCCGCCGGGCGACGACGGCCCTGGGGCGACCGCCATCGTCCGGCCCGACGGCGCCGACATGTTCGGCTACGGATCGCGGGAGGCCGTGCTCGCCGCGCTCCGCGGCGACGCCGGCGACATCACGGCGTTCGGCGGCCCGGCCGCCGCCGACGACCTGGTCGCGGCGCTCGCGTCCCTGGACCGCGTGACTGACCCCGCACGAGACGGCGACACGGTGCGCTGCCGGCCCGAGGCCGCTGCCCGCGAGGCGGCCGTCGCCGTCGCGTTTGCACACGGTTGGGTCACGGTTGGCACACACGACGCCGCCGAAGTCCGGTTCCGCCCAGTCAGTCCGTAGACTCTGCCCTCGACACCGACCAAGCACCCAGGAAGCTGATCCGTGGCCAAGCCCGCCAAGACCGAACGCCAACAGGTCATCGACAAGATCCGCACGAAGCAGAAGGGCGCCGAGAAGCGCCGCGGATTCATGATCGTCGGCGTCTGCGTCGTCATCGCCCTGCTCATCGTGGGCGCCGCAGCCTTCCAGCCGATCAAGGACTGGTGGGACAAGCGGCAGTTCAACGACCTCGCCATCGCCGACGTCGGGTCGGCCGCGTCGGTGTGCGGCGACATCACCAAGAAGACGGCCGAGGGCAACAACGACCACGTGCCCTCCACCCAGCAGGTGACCTACGAGGACGCCCCGCCGGCGTTCGGCGCGCACTGGAACGAGGCGGGCCTCGCCCCGGCCCCGATGGAGCGCAAGCTCTACACCGACGACCGGCCCGAGCTCGAGTCGCTGGTCCACAACCTCGAGCACGGCTACACGATCCTCTGGTACGACGAGACCATCGCCGGCGACGACGACCAGATGCTCGAGCTGCGGGCGCTCGCCGACAAGCTCGCCGGCACCGACAACTTCCGCACGAAGTACATCGCTGCTCCGTGGACGTCCGAGGACGGCAAGGCCTTCCCCGACGGCAAGCACATCGCGCTCACCCACTGGTCGCTGGGCGAGGACGAGGAGAAGCCGGGCCAGGTCGGCGTCTGGCAGTACTGCGACTCGGTCTCCGGCGAGGCGCTCAACGACTTCATGATCGAGTTCCCCTACATGGACTCGCCCGAGCCCAACGTGATGTGACGACCTTCCCCACCATCCTCGAGCGGCTCCTCCGCGGCGAGGCTGCTCGACCGTTCGTCACGTTCTACGACCACGCGAGCGACGAGCGCACCGAGCTGTCCGTGACGACGTACGCCAACTGGGTCGCGAAGACCGCGTCCCTGCTGGCCGAGGAGCTCGACCTCGAGCGCGGGCAGTCGATCCGGATCGACCTGCCGGCGCACTGGCTGGGCCCGGTGTTCCTCGGCGCCGCCTGGACGGTCGGGCTGGTCGTGACCGAGGCCGACGACGCCGACGCCGTCGTGTGCGGCCCGGAACGGGTCGACCACTGGGCGACGGCCGCTGCCGACACGACGGTTCTCGCCTCGGCCCTGCACCCGCTGGGCATGCGGTTCGCCGAGCCCCTGCCCGACGGCGTCCACGACTTCGGCGCGGAGGTGTGGTCGCAGCCGGATGCGTTCGTGCCGTTCGACCCGCCCGATGCCGCCGACCTGGCGGTCGACGGGACCACCCAGCGCGAGCTGTGGGACGCGGCCGCCGCCGGGAGCGTGCTCACCGACGGCGGCCGCGTTCTCACCGAGGAGAACCCGGCTTCCCCTTCCGGGATCCCCTCCTTCACCGAGCCGCTCGTTCGCGGCGGCTCGCTGGTCCTGGTCGCCCACGCAGACCCGGGGCGGCTCGAGGCGACGTACGCCTCCGAGCACGCCACGGCTCGCTTCCCGTGACCGTGGGCGGCCCGGCCTCACCGGGCTAGCCGGCCAGGTCGTACTTCTCCATACCGGTCGGCGATGAGCCGGGCCTGGCCCAGCCCCTTGGTGGTGGCGTCGATCGCGAACAGCTCGCCGGTCGCCTTCTTCCGCAGGATCAGGTCGGCGTGACCGGTGAGCGCCAGGTCGCTGACCCCGATCACCCAGTCGTACGACGCGAAAGTGTCGGGCAGCGTCCTGGGGGTCCCGGTGAGCCCGCCGGGACCGTTGCCCCGGTACATGATGAGCCTGGCCTTCTGGCGCACCAGGGTGTCCGGGGCGCCGTCGGCGTCCCAGCGGCCGACGGCGACCTGACGCCGGCCCTGGATCGCGCTGTGGGCGACGTAGCTCGCCGCGAGCCCGTTCACGCCGCGGCCGGGGTAGATCCGCATCGCCCCGCCCTTGGGCTGGCCCATGATGTCCGGCCAGCCGTCTCCGGTCATGTCGCCGACGGCCGCGAGCAGCCCCACCCTGCTGAAGTCTCCGGCGAACCGGATGCCGGCCGCCGAAGCGCCCCTTGCCATTCCCTGGGATCAGGACGAGCTGCCCGTTCGCGGGACAGCCGGACGACGAGGTCGCCGTCCCCGTCCCGGTCCCAGTCGCCGGCGTTCATGATGCGGTTGGCCGACGACAGGTCCAGGCCGGTCTTGACCCGCCTGCCGACCTTGCTCCCGTTCGTCGGGATGATGAAGACCTTGCCGTCGCTGGCGCGCCGCACGACCAGGTCCGGGTGGGCGGTCGAGGCGAGGTTCGACTCCAGCTGCCGGCCGGTCCATCCCTTCTGGGCGGCGGCGGCGAGGGTGCGGATCCGAGCGAGCTTGGCGTAGAGGTAGCGGCCCGGGCACGCCGTGGACCCGGCGTCGCGGTGGCCGTTGATGGCCTGGAACGTGTCGGGACCGACCACCTGACGGGTGGAGGCGGCGTTGACGCCGTGCAGCGAGAGCTTCCAGGCGAAGAGGCTGCCGTACGCCTGGACCATCGCCTTCGGCGCGCGCGCGGTCTCGAAGTTGCCGATCGCCGACATCGCGAACGAGTAGTCGTTGTAGCCGAGGGTGTGGGCGCCGACCACCGCGCGGTCGACCCCGCCGGCCCGGCCCTCCCAGATCCGCCCGAACTTGTCGACGAGGAAGTTGTAGCCGACGTCGCTCCAGCCACGCGACTGCGTGTGGTAGGCGTAGATGCTCCGGATGATGCCCGGCACCTCGTCGCGCGTGTAGTTGTTGGCGTTGACCGTGTGGTGCACGAACCCGGCGTGGACCTCGTAGTAGCGCAGCGAGCCCTTGTCCCGCAGTCGCTCGTTCGCGCCCCACTGCGCACGCGAGTAGATCTGCGGCCGCGGCGTGTACGTCGCCGCCTGGAGGTCCAGGCCGTCGTCGGTCGTCGGCTCGGTCGGCTCCGGGTCGGTCGGCTCGGGCTCGGTCGAGCCGGGGTCCGCGATGCCGTCCTCGTCGGTCTTGATGGTCGGCAGCTCGCGCGCCGTGGCGGGGGGCGTGCCGGGCTCGATCACGGCGAGGCGCATGTCGCGCGGCTGCGACGCACCTTCGGTCGTGGCGCGGACCTGCACCTCGTCGACCCGTCCGACGAGCAGCACGTCGGTGCCCGGGCGGGCGTGGGCCGCCTCGGCGCTGTCCGGATCGGGGCCGTGGTCGTCGTGGTACTCGAGCTCGAGCCAGTCCGACCAGGTGCCGTCGTCCTGCGTGCGGACCTCGAAGGTCGCGCCCTCCTCGGGCACCTCTTCGCCGGCCTTCCAGGTCACGCCCACGGCGCCGTACCCGGTGATCGGCTCGGGCGTGCTGACGACCTGGCTCCCGCCGTCCAGCGCGCCGATCTTGGAGCGCGCGCTGAGCGCGCCCGGCGCCACCTTGCCGCTCGCGGCCTCCGGCGTCAGCTGGTACTCGTCGACGTCGGCCTCGACCGGCGCCGTCGGCACGACCGACGTGTGCTGCGTCTCGCGGGTGTACGCCGCGAACGCGGCCACGGGCCGCCCGCCGGCGGCGTGCTGCGAGGACTGGGGGCTCCGCTGGACGACGTCCAGGCTGATGACGGTGGCCGCCGGCGTCAGGACGGCGAGCACCACTCCCAGGGCCAGCAGCTGCTGACAGGCGGTGACGAAACGGGTCTTGCTCGGGCGCATTGTTGGCTACTCCAGTGCGTGGGGAAGGATCACACGGGTAGCAAGTTTCACACCAGTCACACTGGTCACCAAGAGAATCCGAGTAACTACAAACTTGTAATTTCCACTCGACACGCCGACGTCGACCGGAGATTTGTCAAGCGGTTCGGGCCGACGTCAGGACCATCGGCGCCGGATCCGGGACCGGGCTCAGCCGTCGGCGCCGAGCTCGTCGTCCTCGTTTCCTCGTCCCCGTCGCCCTGGTCGTAGTGGAGGTACTTGATGCCCTCGTCGACGCCGCCGTCGAAGCCGAGCCGGCCCTTCTCGAGGACGAGCACGCGGTCGCACAGCCGACGCACCGCTCCGGGGGCGTGGCTGACGAAGAAGATCGTGCGTGCCGTTCTCGCGGATCTCCTGCATCTTCCGCCTGCACTTCCGCTTGAACGGCTTGTCGCCCACCGCCAGCACCTCGTCGGCGAGGAACATGTCGCGTCGACGTGGATCGCCACCGCGAAGCCGAGGCGCGCGTACATGCCCGAGCTGTAGTGGCCGACCGGGCTGTCGAGGAACTTGCCGACGTCGGCGAAATCGACGATCTCGTCGAACTTGCGCCGGGTCTGGCCTCGCTCATGCCCAGGATGGCGGCGTTGAGGTAGAGGTTGTCCCGACCGCTCAGCTGCGGCTGGAAGCCCGCACCGGTGGCGATCAGCCCGGCGATCCGGCCTCGGGTGAGCACGCGGCCGCTGTCGGGCCGCATGACCCCGCTGATCAGCTTGAGCAGCGTGGACTTGCCCGAACCGTTCAGGCCCATCAGCCCGATCGGACTCGCCCTGCTGACGGTGAACGACACCTCGTCGACGGCGTGGAAGGTGTCGCTGACGTCTCATGCCGCGGGCCTTGGCCATGCCGATCTGCTTCAGCGTGCGGTGGTAGCTGCAGTCGTGAACTCCTTCGTCGACGTTCTCGACGTCGATGTCGGTCGCCATCACAGGCGCTCCGGGATCTTGTCGCTCGAGCCTGGTGAAGACGAGCTGGGCGATGCCGAGCAGCACCAGCGGACCACGACCATGACGCCCGCGCAGTGAACAGGTCGTCGGGGATGCTCGACGGCCTCGGTCGCCGCCGGGTCGCTCGTGGTCCCGACCCAGAACGCACGCTGCATCAGCAGCACCGCGTCGGCGAGCGGATTCGAGAGGTAGAACTGCGCCGCTTCACCGAACCGGCTCCTCGACCATCGTGAAGGGGTAGATCATCGGCACGCCGAAGCGCACGAAGTTGGTGAGGATGTTGCACCACGCTTGCTCGAAGTCGCGGAAGAAGACGTTGGCGGCGCTGAACATCAGCGCCAGCGCCGTCCCAGCAACCGATGATCGCACGAGCGCGAGCGACGAAGGCGACGCATGCCCATCGGGTCCGGCGTCCAGCCCGAGGAGCAGGCAGGCGACGCTGAGGATCACCAGCTGCGGACCGATGTGCCAGACGCCGCGACCAGCATCGATGGCGACAGGGAACATCTCCCGCGGCATCGCCATCTTGCTGACCAGGCCGCGGTTGCGCACGATCGAGCGGGTGCCGCCGTTGAAGGTCTCGGTGAAGAAGTGGACGATGACCATGCCCGGCAGAACATGTGGATGGCGAAGTTCTCCACGTCCTTGTGCAGCCCCAGCCGATCATCACCGATGACGAAGTAGTAACATGCAGAACTGCACAGCGGCTGCAGATAGCTACCAGATCCATGCCCAGAACCGAGCCCTGGTAGCGCGCGGAGGTCTCGCTGTGCACCAGGAGTCGCAGCAGGTAGCGGCGACGGAAGACCTCGAGCAGACCGGTGGTCGCGGAGGAGGTGCCAGCGGGACCGTCTCAGGTCGTGGAGGCCAGCACCGCCTTCCGGTGCTGCGGTGCCATCCTCGTCGCCTCCCGTCCAGCCAGGGGCGGAACGTCTCCTCCCACGCCTCCGGCGACGTCAGCTGAGGCAGTGCCGCGCGGTAGCGCTCAGCGAGGTCGTCCCACTCGGCGGCGAGCCGCCGGTGGATCGCCACGGTCCGCTTGAGCCCGTCGAGGAACCGCTCGCGGTCGCGGCGGTAGAACGCCGCGGCGGTGCCGTCGGGCATCGAGACCATCGCGGAGTCGTAGCGGGCGATCTTGTGCCACTTCGCGTCCTCCGCGGCCATCACCTCGGCCTCCGGGTGAGCTCCTTGGCCAGCTCGCGGGGCTTGCGCAGCTGCCGCAGCGGCTGGAGCAGTGCCTGCACCGTGGCCGCTTCCCGGAGATGACCGGGGACGGCTCGCTGCCCCTTGCGCGGCAGCTTGTGCCGCTGCACGTCGGGGAAGGCGTTGGGGTCGGACTCCAGGGCGGCGTCGTCGAACCCCTTCACCAGCTCCCGGATCTCCGGCAGCTTGGTCGCCAGCACCTCGTGCAGCCGCTCCGGGCCCGGCCAGCACGTCCTCGAGCGCCCGGTGCCGCAGCTCGACGGTGGAGTACTGCATCGACACCAGGTGCTTGACCTGGTGGTTCAGGCTCTCGCGGACCAGCCGGCCGCCACGCGGGTACCCGGAGTGCAGCAGCGCCGCGATGAACCGGTTGCGGTGGTGGAAGTACGCCTGCCAGTCGAGCGCGTCGTTCTTGTCGGTCCACGGGACGTGCCACACCGCGGCGCCGGGGAAGGTCACCGTCGGGAACCCGGCCTCCTTGGCGCGCAGGCCGTACTCGGAGTCGTCCCACTTGATGAAGACCGGGAGCGAGAGACCGATCTGGGCCAGCACCTCCGACGGGATCAGGCACATGAACCAGCCGTTGTAGTCGACGTCGATCCGGGCGTGCAGCCAGCGGGCCGACCGGATGTTGCGCGCGCCGAGGTCCCAGCCCGGGATGACGCCGGGGGCCGAGCCCCACCAGAAGCTGGTACGGCTCCACCTTCTCGCCCCAGCTGTGCAGCTGGGTCTTCTGGAACAGGCTGAACATGTGCCCGCCGACGATGGTCGTCCGGCGGCACAGGTCACCGAAGGTGACGGCGCGGACCAGGCCCTCGGTCTCGGCACTCGACGTCGTCGTCGAGCATCAGCACGTACTTCGAGCGGCCGGCCTTGAGGCCCTCGTACTGCGCGCGGGCGAAGCCGCCGGAGCCGCCGATGTTGCCCTGCTCGATGATGCGGAGCCTGTCGCCGAGCGCCTTCTGCGCGGCGACGAAGTACTCGGAGTCGACGACCTTGTCCTTGCCCTGCTCGAGGACGATCACCTCGTCGAGGTACTCCTCGAGCGCGTACGGAGTTGCCGAGCTGGCTGAGCAGCTTGGCGCAGAAGTCGGGCCGGTTCATGGTCGTGATGCCGATGGTGACCGTCCCGTGCGTCGGCCCGCTCGACCGGAACCTCGGCGGTCCACTCGGCCGACTCGACGACGGCGTCCTCGTCGGCGGCGACGACGTCGTACCAGTACCAGCCGCCGTCGACGAACGGCTTCAGCGGCAGGTCGAAGGAGTACTCGCCCTCGGACGACTCGTTCGACGCGCTGTCGACCCGCTGGGAGCGCCCGTTGGCCAGCGACCGGTAGACCGTGACGGTCGCGCCCATCGCCGCTCAGTCGCACGGTCAGGCGAACGTCGCTGACGATGGTCCAGCGACGCCAGTAGGAGGCGGGGAACGCGTTGAAGTAGGTGCCGAACGAGATCTTCTGGCCGACGGGCAGGCGGTACGCCGTGCGCGACTCGATGTAGTCGGGGTGGACCTCGCTGCGCGCTGCCGACGTTCTGCCGCATCGCGACCGCGTTGAGCTCCTGGGCGGCCTTGTTGTGCGCCGACGACGTACTTGTCCTCGTCGAGGACGGCCGGGTCGGGGTCGACGTAGAGCGCGGATCACGTCGGTGTCGCGGTCGACCGGCAGGATCTGGCGCTGGAGCAGGACGCGCTCGGTGCCCGGGCTGGCGCTCTCGCTGTCGGCCGTGGTCTGCGCGTGGGTCACGCTCATTCGTCGACTCCTCCGCTCTTGAGCTCCTCGCCGTCGGCGAAGTGGGGCTTGAGCTTGTTCTCGTACATGGAGAGGGCCGAGCCGATCGCCATGTGCATGTCGAGGTACTTGTAGGTGCCGAGCCGGCCGCCGAAGAGCACCATCGGCTCGGACTTGGCGAGCTCGCGGTAGCGCAGCAGCTTGTCGCGGTCCTCGTCGGTGTTGACCGGGTAGTACGGCTCGTCGCCCTTCTCGGCGAAGCGGCTGTACTCCCGCATGATCACGGTCTTGTCGCCCGGGTAGTCGCGCTCGGGGTGGAAGTGCCGGAACTCATGGATGCGCGTGAAGGTGACGTCCTCGTCGGGGTAGTTCATGACGGAGGTTCCCTGGAAGTCGCCCGTCTGCACGACCTCGCGCTCGAAGTCGAGCGTGCGCCAGGACAGCTCGCCCTCGCTGAAGTCGAAGTAGGCGTCCACCGGGCCGGTGTAGACGACCGGCACCACCCCGATGTAGTCGTCCTTGACGGTGAAGAAGTCGGTGTCGAGCCGCACCTCGATGTTGGGGTGGTCGGCCATCCGCTCCAGCCACGCCGTGTACCCGTCCTTGGGCAGTCCCTCGTAGGTGTCGTTGAAGTAGCGGTTGTTGTAGGTGTAGCGCACCGGCAACCGGCTGATGATGTCGGCCGAGAGCTTCTCGGGGTCGGTCTGCCACTGCTTCGCCGTGTAGTGGGCGATGAAGGCCTCGTACAGCGGGCGGCCGATGAGGGAGACGCCCTTCTCGACGAAGTTCTCCGGCTCCTTGTCGCCGAGCTCGGCGGCCTGCTCCTTGATCAGGGCGCGGGCCTCGTCGGGGCTGTAGGCGGCGTCGAAGAACTGGTTGATGGTGCCGAGGTTGATCGGCATCGGGTACACCTGGCCCTGGTGGCTGGTGTAGACCCGGTGCTGGTACGCCGTGAACTCCGTGAACCGGTTGACGTAGTCCCACACCTTCTTGTTGCTGGTGTGGAAGAGGTGGGCGCCGTAGACGTGCACCTCGATGCCGGTCTCGGCGTCTGCCTCGCTGTAGGCGTTGCCGCCGATGTGGTGGCGACGATCGAGGACGAGGACCTTCAGGCCCAGCTCGGTGGCACACCGCTCGGCGATCGTGAGGCCGAAGAAGCCAGAACCGACGACGACGAGGTCCGGGTTGGCGGACACGGGCTCGGACAAGGGTGGAACTCCTGACGTTGGACGCAGTGGGTCAGTCTACGGTCGTGGGTGGAACGGATCGCATTCCCCGCGCGGCGCGAATGGCCCGGATCACATTCGCCGCTTCCGAGCGCCCGCCGCGGACCGGGCTGAGGACCACGACCGCCGCCGCGATCAGCCATGGCTTGGACCGGACCAGCCGGTTCTCGCCGTACCGGAAGAGGACGGCGAAGAGGTTCCGGTACATGTAGAACCCCTTCCACGTGTCCAGGGCGTGCTGCTGGTCGAAGTCGAGCTGGCGCACCAGGACCGCGTCGCGGATGCCCCAGATCCGGAACCCCGCCCGCCGGGCGCGGACGGCGTAGTCGACGTCGTCGTAGAAGATGAAGTACGACGCGTCCGGCAGCCCGATCCGGTCGACGACGCGGCGGCGGAACAGGAAGCCCTCGAAGGACACGTTCTGCAGCTCGACCCGCGGCGGCATGCTCGCCCGATCGGCGTACCGGTCGTCGACGCTGGCGCGCTTGGGGCGGATCGTCAGCGGGCTGCGCAGGTCGAAGTCGACGGCGGCCTTCTCGACCAGCGCGCCGCGACATGTCCTCGCGGACGGCGGCCAGGCAGTCCTCGTCCAGCGCCATCAGCACCTCGAGGCAGTCGGGCGCGGGCACGACGTCGTCGTCGACCAGCCAGATCCGGTCGTGGCCCGCGGCGTACGCCTGGCGGACGCCGAGGCTGAAGCCGCCGGCCCCACCCAGGTTGTCGGAGCTGTGGGTCAGCTCGAGCGGGATGTCACGCAGCTTGGCGCGCGCCTCGAGCACCTCGCGCGTGTGGTCGGTGCTGGCGTTGTCGATGACGAAGACCGCGTCCGGCTTGCGGGTCTGCGCGGCCAGCCCGTCCAGCATCCCGGTGAGGAGGTCGGCGCGGTTGAAGGTCACGATGACGACGGCGACGGACTCGGTCACGACAGGTACCTCTCGTGACCGGTGAAGTCGCCGCGCAGGCCGTCGCGCATCGCCCGGAAGCTCAGGCGCAGCCGGCCCAGGTCGGGGCGGGTCAGCGTGTAGAACCACAGCGTCTTCGCCCAGAACATCAGGACGTGCGGCCATCCGCGGTACTCCCGCAGGTTCACCGTGTTGTTGCGCGCCATGCAGTAGGCCTTGAGGTCGCTCGGGCTGTGGTTGTACGTCGTCCGGCCGAACATCAACGGGGTGCCGAGGTCGCCCACGGACGGGTGCCGCACCCGGGCGTCGACGACCGTGGCGATCCGCGCTCCGGCGCGCTCGGCTCGCAGGCGGTACTCGTGGTCGTCGCCCCAGATGAAGAACTCCTCCCGGGGAAGCCCGATCCGCTCGACCAGCGCGCGCGTCACCAGCACGCCGTTGAAGGGGATCACGACGTCGCGGATCAGGCCGTCGCGGGCAGCCCGCTCGGCGTCGCCGGTCCGGTGCACCACGCGGGCGCCTCCCGGCAGCCGGATCGGGAACACCAGCCGCCCCGGGTCGTCCTCGTCGACGACCAGCGGTCCCCAGAAGTCGAGCCCGTCGTGGTCGAGCAGGCGTCTTGAGCGAGTCGGGCTCCGGCAGCCCGTCGTCGTCCATCAGCCAGACCAGGTCGGCCCCGCGCTCGACGGCGACCCGCAGCCCCTCGTGGAAGCCACCCGCGCCACCGCGGTTGTGGTCCAGGGGATGCGCGACCAGGGCGGGGCCATCGTCGCCGGCCGCCTCCGCCGCCAGCCACTCCCCCGTGCCGTCCGCCGAGGCGTTGTCGACCACGATGATCTCCGCCAGCCCGGCCTCCTCGCGCAGCCGCGGGACCAGTCGTCGCAGCAGTGGCAGCCGGTTGAAGGTGACGACGACCGCGGTGATGCGCGGGTGGGGGCCGTCGTTCACGCAGGACACCCTACGGAACCCCCTGTGGATGACGGCGGCAGGCTTGGCCGGTGCCGGGGATGCTTCTGCGTCGTGACCAGCCTTGACACCCGACGCCCGTTCTCCCGCGCGGACGCACTCGAGGCCGGAATCGATCCCCGGCTGTTGCGCGGTTCGCGGTTCCGGCGCGTGTTCCGCGGCGTCCTGGTGGACGCGACCGTCCCGGTGACCCCGCGGATCAGGGTGGAAGCAGCGCTCGTCGCCTTCGACTCATCGGCGTTCGCCAGCCACGCGTCAGCCGCCCGTATCCACGGCGTACCCATTCCTGCCCTGCCCGACGAGCACGTGTCCGTCCTGCAGCAGCGACACCGCCGGAGGCGGGAGGGCATCTGCTGCCATCTGGCTCGCCCGGGCGCTCGGGTCGTGGTCGTCGGCGGGCTCCGGGTGTCCGACCACTGCCAGATGTTCGTCGAGCTCGCCGGGCTTCTCCCTCTCGTCGACCTCGTGGTGGTCGGCGACAACCTGGTTCGCAGTGGTCGGACGACGTGCGCCGAGCTCGTGGCGTTCTGCGCTGCGTCGAGCCTCCCGGCAGCCCGGGCGGCACGGTGTGCGGCGCGCTTCGTGCGTGAACGGGTCGACTCACCGATGGAGAGCCGGCTGCGGATGCTGCTCGTGCTGGCCGGGCTGCCCGAGCCCGAGGTGAACGTGACCGTCCGCGCCGAAGACGGAACTCCCATCCGGCGTTACGACCTCTGCTACCGGTCAGCCCGGGTGATCGTGGAGTACGACGGTCGCCACCACGTCGAGCGCGAGCACACCTGGGAGGCCGATCTCGACCGGCGCGAGGCCGTCGACGACGACGGCTGGCGGATCCTGGTGATCACGGCTCGTGGCATCTACCGCGAGCCCGAGCGCACGGTGTTGCGCGTCTGGCGCCTGCTCCGCCGGCGCCGGATGCCCGGCGTTCCGCAGGAGCCGAGCAACGAGTGGCGACCGCACTTTCCCGGCCGCGCCTGATCCGCCGCTTCAGAACCGCCCACGGTGGACGGTTCTGGCGCCGTCGATCGGCGGCTCGTCGACACAATCACCCACGGTGGGCGGTTCGACAGGATGTTGCGGCCACCGACCCGGCTGTGTGCCGCCCACCCCTCGAGGGGACAGAACGGTGGGCGGCTCATCGCCGGGTCGGTGACCGAGTCTCAGCAGGCGCTCGCCAGGTCCTCGGACTCGTTGGCGGCGTACCCGTCGCCCAGGGTGCCGACGGAGCCGCCGGTGACGGGCGCCTGGTTGCCCTGCTTCTTCTTCTTGGCCTTCGGCTCGGCGGGGGGCGCGTCGCCCTCGGCGCGGTCGATCGCCTTGGCGACCTCGGACTGGACCAGGTCGATGTCCGGGTCGCCGGTGTTGATCATCGGCGGGACCAGGGACAGCGTGGACACCTTCTGGTCGCGCGCCTTGAGGGCGAGGTCGACGAAGCGACCGACCTCGCTGCGCGGGATGCTGGTGGAGATCATCTCGGTGCTGGCGTGCGCGATCTTCTCGAAGTTGCGCAGCGCCGTCTGCGGGCTGACCTGCTGCAGCATGGCGTTCATGACGCACTTCTGGCGGGCCATGCGCGAGTAGTCGTCGGAGCCCTCCCGGGCGCGGGCGAACCACAGGGTGTCGAGCCCGTCGAGCTTGCGGGTGCCGGGCTCGATGTAGCCGGTCACGTCACTGCCCAGGCCGCCGACGGGGATCGGGGCGCGGACGTTCAGGGTCACTCCGCCGACGGCGTCGACGAGGTCCCGGAAGCCCCGGAGGTTGACCATCGCCCAGTAGTTGATCTGGAGGCCGGTGATGCCCTCGACCGCCTCGATCGTGGCGTCGACACCCGGGTTCTTGGACTTCGGGAAGAGCTCGGTGTTGTCCTGCGCCCAGGTGCTGACGCCGTTGAGGTAGCAGCCGTCGCAGTCGAACCCGTCGGGGAACTGCTCGCCCATCACCGAGTCCTCGGGGAACGGGAAGTTGGCCATGTTCCGCGGCAGGCCGACGAGCACGGTGCGTCCGGTCTCCGCGTCGATGCTGGCGACGGTCAGGGAGTCCGGCCGCAGCCCCCACCGTCCCGCACCCGAGTCGCCACCGAGCAGCAGCACGTTGTAGCGGCCGTGGTGGGCGCCGGACGCGGCGCCGTCGCCGAACATCGTGATGATCAGGTCGCGCTGTACGCCGACCAGGTGCGCGCCGAACAGCAGGGCACCGGCGACCGTCAGGCTGAGGATGCCGTTGACGCCGACCACCGCGCGGCGGTGCTGCATGCCGAGCGTCAGTGGCTGGCCGAGCCGCCAGGCGTCCATGAAGAGGGCCGCCCAGCCGATGGCGAGCGCCATCAGGACCAGGCGGAGCAGGCCGAGCAGCGTGGTGTTGGTCCCGATCGAGAAGACGAAGCTGTGCCAGAGCAGCCCGATCGCGAAGGCCAGCAGCGTGCTCGCGACCAGGACGAACCAGATCCGCATCGCGATCCGGCCGACCTTCCGGTTGCCGGCGACGAGCTGGGCCGAGCCGGGCAGGACGAGCGTCATCAACATCAGCGCGACGGCGCGACGGAACCGCACGCGTGCGGCGCGGTCTCCGGCGCTCCTGGCCGGACGGTCGAGCAACCCGGGGGAAGATTCGGGCGGCATCGAGTGCCTCCTGCTGGGGAAGTGAAGCAGTGCTGACCGCCAGTATCACCAGTCACATGCGTCACAGCGCCGTACGACGCGCCGAAGGCCCCGGATCAGGGACGGAGGTCCCGGGTGGACGGGCCCGTACGGATCAGGTCCAGACCGACGCGATGTTCCGCTGGTAGCCCCGACCGAACACCCGCACGAAGAGCAACCGGATCGGCGCGGGGACCTCGGACGCCAGGAACTGCTGCGCCTCGGGCGACGCGCCGTCCTCGACCCAGGCGAAGAACCAGCCGGCGCGACGGGGCGGCTGCTTGCGGATCTGGCGCATCGCGGCCTTCCACTCGGTGCTCTCGAGGTGCTGGCGCACCAGCGGCTCGAGCTCCTCCTCCTCGTGCGCGAGGTGCTGCTCGACCACCACGTTCCCCCGGCGTACGGCGTCGGCCGCGTCGGCCGCGTCGGGAGCCGACGCACTGGTGGCGTAGGAGCCCATCGCCGTGTCGATCTCGCCGAGCGCCCGAGCCATGGCCTGGTGCTCGGCCTCCAGCACCTCGACCAGCGCCGGGTCGATGCCGAGGTGCACCATGACGGGGAACAGGATGGTGTCCTCCTGCTCGTGGTGGTGGCGCAGCTGGTCGCGCAGGTTGCGCCAGGCACGGCCGAGGTCGGCCGCGCGTTTCCGGTCACCGTCGGAGACCGAGTCCAGGGCACCGCCGAGTCGGGCCAGGTCTCGGCGTACCGCGGCGTGGATCACCTTGTTCATCGAGTCCATGACCATCCGGAGAGGTTAGACCGCAGATCACCCCGACGGGTGAACCTCGCCCGGAACTCCCCTCAGATGGTGGTCGCGCCGGCGTGGTCCTCGATGGCCCGCAGCACCGCGTCGTCGGGGTCGCGATCGAGGAAGACCAGCCGGATCGCGTCGGGGTCGGGGTTGGGCCGGTCCGGGCCGCGCCAGACGAGCTGCAGCCCCGCCTTCTCCGCCGTACGGCGGGACGCGACGTTGTGCTCGAGCAGGTAGGCCAGCACGGGGCGGTCGGGCGCCACGTCGTGCGCCGCCTCGATCGACCGGGCGGCGACCTCGGTCGCGTAGCCGCGGCGCAGCACGGACCGGGCGAACCGGTAGGCCAGGTTCCACCACGGCCTCCCGGTCGGCGCCGAGCAACCACCCCACCCGATCACCGGGCCGTCGGCCACCTCGCGGATGCTCCAGTAGCCGAGGCCGTTCACCGCGAAGCCGCGCTCGCTCAGGGTCACCATCTCGGGCGTCTGCGTTCGGTCGGTGTGTCGGCCGACCGGGAAGTGCGTCCACGACGCCGGGTCGCTGTGGATCGCGAACAGGTCGTCCTCGTCGCCCTCGGCGGCCATGTCGAGGTGCAGCCGGGCGGTCCGCGCGTGCCGCCAGTCCGTCATGCCGCCCCTCCGCCACCCCGGCCGGTCTCGATCTCGTGCTTCTTCGCCAGCCGGTGCTCGCGGCGGATCTCGGCCTCGCGCAGCCGGCGTACCTCGTCGGGGGTCTCCGGGTCGAGCGCGGGCACCGTCCGCGGCCCGCCGGAGGCGTCGATCGCGACGAAGACGAAGTACCCCGACGCGACGTGCCGTGGGTGGTCGGTGGCGTCGTTCCACGGCTGCGCCTCGACCCGTACGCCGATCTCCATCGAGGACCGGCCGGCCCAGTTCACCTGTGCCGACGTACGCACGATGTCACCGACGTGCACCGGGTTCAGGAAGACCATCTCGTCCATCGCGGCAGTCACCGCCGGACCCCCGCTGTGACGCGACGCCACGGCGCCGGCGGTGGTGTCGGCGAGCTTCATGATCTCGCCGCCGTGGACGTTGCCGAGGAGGTTCGCGTGGGTGCTGTGGGCGACGATCGCGAGCGACACGCGGGCGTACGACGGCGGCCGTGACGATTCGTGGTCGGTCATACCCGGCAAGGTAGCGTCAGCGCCATGGCTGATCGTCCCCGGGGAAACGGCGGTCCCGAGGACGGGACTCCGGAGTACAACTGGCTGTACGGCAACAAGGGCGGCTCCTCGGCGGGTGCCGACGCCACCCGCGCCGTGCCCCAGCAGCCCCGGGGCGACGAGACCCGCGTGATGCCGGCGTCCGGAGGCCCCGCGTCCGCCCCGCCCCAGGGCCGCAGCAGCCGTCCGACCCCGCCGCCGCTCGCCCCACCGCCGGGCGGGAAGCCCAAGACGAGCCGCGGCTTCCGGTTCCCGAAACCGCGGCTGCGCTGGATCTTCATCCTGTTCCTGGCCTGGATCGTCTACCTCGTCGCGGTGCCGCTGTACGCCTGGACCAAGGTCGAGAAGGTGGACTTCGAGCCCGGCGGTCAGCGGCCCGAGGACCAGCCCGGTACGACGTACCTCCTGGTCGGCAGCGACTCGCGCGCCGGCCTCAGCAAGGAGGAGCGTCGCGAGCTCGGCACCGGCAACGCCGCAGGACAGCGCACCGACACGATCATGCTGCTGCACACCGGCTCCGGGCCCAACCTGCTCATGTCGATCCCCCGCGACTCGCAGGTCGAGATTCCCGGAGAGGGCTCCGGCAAGATCAACGCCGCCTATGCGTACGGCGGCGCCAAGCTGCTGACGCGGACCATCGAGAGCGAGACCGGGATCCGGGTCGACGAGTACGTCGAGATCGGCCTCGGCGGTCTGGCCGGCGTGGTCGACGCGGTCGGTGGCATCGAGATCTGCCCCACGCAGAACATGAAGGACAAGCTGGCCAAGCTCGACATCGAGAAGGGCTGCCAGGAGGTCGACGGCGCCACCGCGCTCGGCTACGCCCGCTCCCGGCACACCTCCGGCATCGGCGACATCGAGCGGGTCAAGCACCAGCGCGAGGTGGTCGCCGCGGTCGGTGACAAGGTGCTCTCACCGTGGACCGTTCATCAATCCCGTGCGCTACTGGAACCTCTCGATGGCGGTGCCCGACTTCTTCGCCTTCGGCGAGGGCACCGGTCCGCTGCAGGCAGCCAAGTGGGCCTCGGCGATGACGAACGCCGACCTCAGCTGCGTCGTCCCGATCGCCGACCTCGCGGTGAACTGGGACGAGAAGCGGTCGCAGCAGATGTTCCAGCACATCATCGAGGACGACACCGAGGGCATCCCGAAGGCGCTGTGCACGCCGACCGGCCTGCCCAAGGGCGTCACCGGGTGACCGGAGCGTGAGCTGGGAGACGCTCGACTGGTCGGTCGACGGCGACGGGGTGGCGACGCTCGTCCTGGACCGCCCGGACGCGCTCAACGCGTTCGACCTGACCATGGCCGGTGAGCTCGAACAGCTGTTCCGGGACGCGGCCCGCGACGACAGCGTCCGCGCGATCGTCGTCACCGGTGCCGGGCGGGCGTTCTGCGCCGGGATGGACCTCGCCGCCGAGGGCAACGTGTTCGGCCTCGACGAGTCGCTGCGGCCCACTCCGCGAGGAGTTCGCCGAGCGGTACGCCGAGCGCGCCCTACCAGGACGGCCTGCGGGACACCGGCGGCAAGGTCACGCTGGCGATCCACGACTGCCCCAAGCCGGTGATCGCGGCGATCAACGGACCGGCCGTCGGCATCGGCGCCACCATGACCCTGGCGATGGACCTCCGGCTGGCCTCGACGAAGGCGCGGATCGGCTTCGTCTTCGGACGGCTCGGGATCGTGCCCGAGGCCGCGTCGACGTGGTTCCTCCCGCGGATCGTGGGCGTCCAGCAAGCACTGGAGTGGATCTACTCCGCCGAGATCCTGACCGCCGAGCAGGCCCACGAGGGCCGGCTGGTCAGGTCGGTGCACGAGCCCGACGACCTGCTGCCCGCCGCCCAGGCACTGGCGCGCACGTTCGTCGTCGGCCGCTCCCCCGTCGCGCTCGCACTGGCCCGGCAGCTGGTCTACCGCAACAGCTCCGTGCCGCATCCGCTCGACGCCCACCTGGCGGACTCGCTGGCGATGTTCCACACCTCCATGGGCGACGGCCGCGAGGGCGTGGCGGCGTTCCGCGAGAAGCGCGAGCCGCGGTTCACCGGGCAGGGCCTCGGAGCTGCCGGAGATCTTTCCGTCCCGACGTGACTAGCGCTCGTCGCTGATCCGCTTCGCCTTGCCCAGCGAGCGTTCGAGGGCATGCGGCGCGAGCACCTCGACCCGCGCGGTGACGCCGATCCGCTGCTTGACGTGCTCCGCCAGCACGCCGGCGAGCTCGTCGGCGCGGCCGGCGTCGGACTCGGTCGCGGCCTCGACCCGGACGGTGAGCTCGTCGAGGTTGCCCGGCCGGGTGAGCACGCACAGGTAGTGGGGCGCGAGGCCCTCGACGGTCAGGATCTGCTCCTCGACCTGGGTCGGGAACACGTTCACCCCGCGCACGATCATCATGTCGTCGGTGCGCCCGGTCACCTTGGCCATCCGCCGGAACGCGGGGAACGCCGTACCGGGCAGGAGCCGGGTCAGGTCACGGGTGCGGTAGCGCACGACGGGCATCGCCTCCTTGGTCAGCGACGTGAACACCAGCTCGCCCTCGGCGCCGTCGGGCAGCACCTCGCGGGTGACCGGGTCGATGATCTCGGGCAGGAAGTGGTCCTCCCAGACGTGCAGGCCGTCCTGGGTGTCCACGGCCTCCTGCGAGACCCCCGGGCCGATCACCTCGGACAGGCCGTAGATGTCGACGGCGCGGATCCCCGACCGCTCCTCCACCGCCCGGCGCATCTCGTCGGTCCACGGCTCGGCGCCGAAGATCCCGATCTCGAGGCTGGTGCTGCGCGGGTCGACTCCCTGGGTCTCCATCTCGTCGAGGATCGCCAGGAAGTACGACGGGGTGACCATGATGATCCGCGGGCGGAAGTCCACGATCAGCTGCACCTGGCGCTCGGTCATGCCGCCGCTCACCGGTACGACGGTGCAGCCGAGGCGCTCGGCGCCGTAGTGCGCGCCCAGCCCGCCCGTGAAGAGCCCGTAGCCGTAGGCCACGTGCACGATGTCACCCGGCGAGCCACCGGCCGCGCGGATCGACCGCGCCATCACCTCCGCCCAGGTGTCGAGGTCGGACTCGGTGTAGCCGACCACCGTCGGCTTGCCCGTGGTGCCGCTGCTGGCATGCACCCGCGCCACCTGCTCGCGCGGCACCGCGAACATCCCGAAGGGATAGTTGGCGCGCAGGTCGGCCTTGGTGGTGAACGGGAACCGGGCCAGGTCGGCCAGGGTCTCGAGGTCGTCGGGCGTCACCCCGGCGTCGGTGAACGCCTTGCGGTAGTGCGGCACGTGCTCGAAGGCGCGGGCGAGCGACTGGCGCAGCCGCACGAGCTGGAGCTCCTCGAGCTGCTCGCGGGTGACCTCGGGGATCTCACCGGCCATGTCCGTCGTCCTCCCAGAAGGCGCCGCCGATCTCCTTCGACCGCCCGACGAACGTCGCGACCACCGTCTCGCCGGCGGTGACGGTCACGTCGTACACCCCGTCGCGTCCTTCGCGGGACCGCTCCTCGGCGGTGGCGACGAGGACGTCGCCGAGACGCGTCGGCGCGCGGAAGCGGATGTCCGCTCCGGCCGCCACCGTACGGCGGTTGTAGGAGTTGCACGCGAACGCGAAGGCCGAGTCGGCGAGGGTGAAGGTGAGCCCGCCGTGGCCGATGTCGTGCCCGTTGACCATGTCCTCGCGGACGGTCATCCGCAGCGTCGCGCGACCGGGCCCGACCTCGTCGATGGCCATGCCGAGTGCCTGGCTGGCGCGGTCGTCGGCCCACATCGCCTGCGGCGCTCCGCTCGGCGACGTCCTGCGCATCCACACGTGCAGGCTAGCGACCCACGGCCTTCTCAAGCTCGGCCTTGCTCATCTTCGACCGGCCCTTGATGTTCTTCTGCTTCGCCTCTTCGTAGAGCTGGTCGCGGGTGCGTCCGCCCGGGCCCCGGTGGGAGCGCAGCCCGCCACGCCGGCCGGACGAGATGTCCTGCGTCGACGTCCGGCTGGCCTGGTCGGACTCGCCCGCGCGGGCCCGCTCCTTGTTGACGGTCCGGGCCGCGATCTCCTCGGCCTCGTCCTCGCTGCGTCCGCTGTCCTCGAGCCCGTCCTTGATGTGCTCGTACTGGCGCTCCCGCTTCTTGTTCCATGCCTGCTGCGGCATGGCACCTCCTCTGTCCGGCTCTGTCCGGGATGGCGTCGCGGTACCCGACCGGGCGCCCCGACAAACGACATTCCCCCGGCATGGGCAGGGAGGTGTCGGGTACGCCGATGACATGACGAACACATCGCTGAACGGAAAGACGGTTGCGTTCCTGGTCGCCCCCGAGGGCATCGAGCAGGTGGAGCTCACCGAGCCCTGGGCGGCGGTCGAGAAGGCCGGCGGGACGCCCCGACTGCTGTCCACGACGAGCGGCAAGGTGCAGGCCTTCGAGCACCTCGACAAGGCCGACACGTTCGCGGTCGACCAGGAGGTCGGCGAGGCCGATCCCGACACGTTCGCCGCGCTCGTGCTGCCGGGCGGCGTGGCCAACCCCGACGCCCTGCGCCTGGACGAGGACGCGGTCGCGTTCGTGAGGACGTTCGTGGAGTCCGGCAAGCCGGTGGCCGCCATCTGCCACGCGCCGTGGACGCTGGTGGAGGCCGACGTCGTGCGCGGCAAGCGGGTGACGTCGTGGCCGAGCCTGCAGACCGACCTGCGCAACGCCGGCGCCGACTGGGTCGACGAAGAGGTCGTCGTCGACGGCAACCTCGTGACCAGCCGCAAGCCCGACGACCTGCCGGCGTTCAACGAGAAGCTGCTGGAGCTGCTCGACGCAGCGTCGTGAGCATCTCGTCCCAGTGATTCCAGAGCGTGCCGAGGTGGGCTGACCCCTCGCGCACCGCGAGGGTCGCGTCGAGCAGGTGGTCGCGGAGCCAGTCCGCGTTGCGCAGTGACACCTGCCGGTCCCGGTCGCCGTACCAGAGGAACACCGGGCAGCGGACGTCGTCCGGCCGGAAGTCCCAGGCGCGGAACGTCACGGCCGCGTCGCGCAGGTAGCCATCGGTCCGCCCGACCGACTCGCGCGCCTGCTCGGCGACGTCTGCCACGGGCAGCGCCTCGAGGAGGGGTACGTCGAGCGGGTGCTGGCCCTCGAGCCAGCGCGCCACCAGTGCCGCGTCGTCCGGGTCGTGGGGGGCGACCCGGGCGACGTACTGCTCGAACTCCGGTCGCATCCGCTCGACGATCTCGTCGATCGACGACGCCGCCAGTCCGGCGATGAACTCCTGCTGGTCGGGCGACAGGTCGTCGCGATGCCAGGGCGGGTCCAGTGCCGGCACCAGAGCCGGCGCCGCGACCACGCCGACGGCCGTGACCCGGTCCGGATGCCGGGCCGCGCACGCCAGCGCGTACGGGCCGCCCACCGACATCCCGAGCACGGCGTACGTCTCGATGCGGAGCAGGTCGGCGACGGCCGCGGTGTCGTCGGCGACGGAGAGGTGGTCGGACGCCGCGGTGTCGGATTGGCCGTACCCGGGCCGGCTCACCGCCACCAGGCGTACGCCGACCCGGCCGGCCGCGTCGTCCCCCGGGCGCGCGGCGAGCCGGGTGTCCGGGCACCCGTGGAAGAAGAAGACCGCCGGACCGGACGCGGCTCCGCCCTGCCACAGGTGGGCGCGGCGGCCGTCGGACAGCCGGACGACGTCCCCCTCGCTCTCGGGCTCGGTCATGCGGAGCGGGAGCGGAACCGGCGGTAGCTGTAGGCGATCATCACGATCGCGATGATTCCCGAGAGGATCTGGGTGATGCCGGTCGGGAGTCCGCCGGCCAGCCACCACCGGTCGTGGATGGGCCACCACTCGGGGGCGGGAGGGCTCCAGATCCAGAGCACGCCGCAGGCCACCAGGATCAGCGCGAACGTGACCGACAGGGTGATCCGGGTGGTCGTCTCGACCCCCTCGGCCGCGGCCTTCAGCGCCTTCTCCTTGATCGGCTCGACGCGGCGCTCGGCCCACTCGTACTGCTGGGAGAGAAGTGCCAGACCGGCGAACACCATGAGCAGGCCGGGCCCGGGCAGGACCAGCGCGGCGATGCCGCCGATGACGAGCAGCCAGCCGACCGTCTCGAGCACCACGCGCTTGGCCGCCCCGCTGAGCCGCTTCATGGCTGCACTCTCTCAGGCCGAGCCAAGCCCGAGCCGCCGCGACACGTGACCGTCGGCCGACACCTGCCGCTGTGTGGCCCTCCGTTCACCCGGTGTCCTCAGAGTCGGTCCATGAGCACTGCCGCGAAGAACCCGGCGGAGGTGACGAGGCCGATCACGGGGCCGCCCTCCCGAGCCGCCTCGGGAAGCATCGTGGACGCCAGCATCGACAGGATCGCCCCGGCGGCGAAGGTCATCACGAAGGCCAGGACGTCGTCGGAGGCGCCGTCCAGGAAGAGGTACCCGAGCCCCGCCGCCAGCCCGGACACCAGCGCGATCCCCACCCACAGGCCGATGATCGAGCGCACGGAGTGCCCGGCGGCGCGCATGCCCGTGGACGACGACAACCCCTCGGGCAGGTTCGACAGCGCCACCGCGGCGATGAACGCCAGGCTGGGCGTGCCGCCCTCGAGGAAGGTCACCCCGATCGCCGCCGACTCCGGGATCCCGTCGAGCAGCGCGCCGAGCGCCAGCGCCGTACCGGAGGCCGCTGCCGCGCCGGCCGCTGGAGCCGTCGACAGCTTGCGGTCCCTGGCCCCGGCACGCTCGATCAGCACGTCGCCCACGAAGAAGGTCAGACTGCCGACCGCCAGGCCGGCCGCGGTGGCCCCGAAGGTGCCTGCGTGCGCCGCGTCGTCGACGAGCTCGTAGGCGACCGATGCGATCAGGACACCGGCCCCGAACGCCATGACCAGGCCGATCACCCGCGACGACCAGTCGCGGACGAGGCCCAGGACGGCGCCGACGACGAGCGTGCTGCCCCCGACGAGGCCCCACATGGCCGACTCCCACACAGGCACACCCTCTCACCCGTCCCGGGTGACGCGACCGGCCTCCGGCACGGGTCACGATGGCGGTCGCCCGGGCCGGAGAGGGAGCGACGTGGTGCGTTGGCTGCGGCGGATGGTGCGGCGCTGGGGCGTTCGCGCCGTCGGGATCGTCGTGACCGGGATCGGCCTGTACGTCGTCGCCCCGAGCCTGGTCACCCTGTTCGGCGCGTGGCCGTCGCTCGAGGCCGTGCGGCCGTGGTGGTTCGTCGTGCTGGCGGTGCTGCAGCTCGCCAGCTTCGCGTCGCTCTGGCTGCTGTATCGCATCGGGATGCCGCATGCCCGCTGGCGTGACCTCGCGGCCTCCCAGCTCGTCGGGAACGCGATCAGCAAGGTGCTCCCCGGGGGCGCGGCCACCGGCGGAGTCCTGCAGGGCCGGATGCTGGTCGTGGCCGGCCGTCCCGCCGGCGAGGTGACCAGCGCGCTCAGCGCCACCGGACTGATGACGACCGGCGTCCTGCTGGCGATCCCGGTGCTCACCGTGCCCACGCTGATCATCGGGCCGCCCCCGGCGCGCCAGCTGCAGCTCGGCCTGCTCGTGTCGGTCGTGCTCGCGGTCGCGGTGATGGCGCTCGGCACGGCCGTCCTGAAGTGGGACCGCTTCGTCACCTGGATCGGGCGGGCGGCCGGCCACCTCGTCCACCTGGTCCGGCGCCGGGTCTCCGTCGATGCCGTCGCCAGCACGTTCCACGCCGAGCGGGACCAGGTGGCCGCGGCCTTCACCGGACGCTGGACGCGGTCGCTGGGTGCCGCCGCGGCGAGCCGGATGCTCGACTACGCCGCCCTGGTCGCGGCTCTGCACGCCGTGGGCGCCGAGATCCGGCCGGCCCGGGTGCTGCTCGCCTACGTCGTCGCGATGGCGCTGGGGATGGTCCCGATCACCCCCGGCGGCCTCGGCATCGTCGAGGCCGGCCTGACCACGTGGCTGGTGCTCTCCGGCGTCGACGCCCAGGCTGCCGTCGTGGCCACGCTGCTGTACCGGCTGGCGTCGTACTGGCTGCCGATCCCGCTTGGCGCGCTCGCCTGGGGCGGGTGGGCACTGCACCGACGGATGGACCTACCGGTCCCCGAACGGCCGGGCTGAGCCGCTCAGGTGTCGCGCTTGGGGCTGGTGAAGTCGCTCGGCTCGCCGTCGACCATCCACTCCGGGTCGTTCTGGAGCCCGTCCACCTGCCGCTGCAACCACTCATCGTCGCTGGTCTCGATCTCGCGCTCGGCGAGCTGGTCGCGGAGGTACTGCACGAGGTCGTCGGTCTGGCCGGCCAGGAGCGCGACTCCCGTGGAGTCGACGGCTGCCTGCAGGTCGGCGTCGTAGGTGGCCATGGGGAGATCTCCTCGGGTGGTCAGAGCTCGGACTGGATCCCGGCCAGCAGCTGGCGGGCGATCACGATCCGCTGCACCTGGTTGGTGCCTTCGTAGATCTGGGTGATCTTGGCGTCGCGCATCATCCGCTCGACCGGGTACTCGCGGGTGTACCCATAACCACCGAGCACCTGCACGGCGTTGGTGGTGACCTCCATCGCGACGTCGGAGGCGAAGCACTTCGCGGCGGCGCCGAAGAAGGTGAGGTCCTTGTCCCCGCGCTCGGAGCGGCCCGCGGCGGCGTACGTCATCTGACGGGCGGCCTCGACCTTCATGCCCATGTCGGCGAGCAGGAACTGCAGGCCCTGGAAGTCGCCGATCGGCTTGCCGAACTGCTGGCGCTCCTTCGCGTAGCCCAGCGCGTAGTCGAGCGCTCCCTGGGCGACGCCGACGGCCTGCGCGGCGATGGTGACGCGGGTGTGGTCGAGGGTCTTCATCGCGGTCTCGAAGCCGGTGCCCTCGGCGCCGATCATCCGGTCGGCGGGGATGCGGACCTTGTCGAGGTAGACCTCACGGGTCGGCGAGCCCTTGATGCCGAGCTTCTTCTCCGGCGCACCGAAGGAGACGCCCTCGTCGGACTTCTCGACCACGAACGCCGAGATCCCCTTCGCGCCCTTCTCGGGGTCGCTGACGGCCATGACCGTGTAGAACTCCGAGACGCCGGCGTTGGTGATCCAGCGCTTCACGCCGTCGAGGACCCACTCGTCGCCGTCGCGCACGGCCTTGGTCTTCATGCCGACGGCGTCGGACCCGGCGTCCGGCTCGGAGAGGCAGTAGGAGAAGCCGCCCTCGCCGGACGCCAGCTTGCCGAGGTACTTCTTCTTGAGCTCCTCCGACCCGGCGATCTGCACGGGCAGCGACCCGAGCTTGTTCACCGCCGGGATCAGGCTGCTCGACACGCAGGCCCGGGCGACCTCCTCGATCACGAGCACGGTGGCCAGCGCGTCCGCGCCGGCGCCGCCGTACTCCTCCGGGACGTGGGGTGCGTGGAAGTCCGCGGCCTGCAACGCGTCGGCGGCCTCCTGCGGGTAGCGGGCGTTCTCGTCGACGTCGGTGGCGTACGGCGCCACCTTGGCGTCGCACACGGCCCGGACCGCCTCGCGGATCGCCTGGTGCTCCTCCGAGAGGGCGTACATCGGGAAGTCGGAGCTCATGCCCGGATCGTACTTCCGGGTAACCGGCCTTCCTCGGGCGGGGACCCGGCGGCGCCTAGGCTTGGAGCATGACCGAGTGGCACGACCCCGACGCGATCCGGTTCATGCTCGACGACTGCGAGACCTGGGCGGTCGTGGGCCTCTCGGGCAACCCGTCCCGGACGGCGTACGAGATCGCGCGGCTGCTGCAGCAGCGCGGCAAGCGGATCGTGCCGATCCACCCCGACGCACCGGTCGTGCTGGGCGAGCAGGGCTACGCCACCCTCGCCGACGTGCCGTTCCCCATCGACGTCGTGGACGTGTTCCGGCGGTCCGAGTTCGCGGGCGAGTTCGCCGACCAGGCCGTCGCCGTCGGCGCCGGCGCGGTGTGGTTCCAGCTCGGGCGTGCTCGACGTCGCGGCATTCGAGCGCACCCGTGCGGCCGGCGTACCGATGGTGATGGACACGTGCCCGGCGATCGAGTGGCGCCGACGCGTGGCATGAACACTCCCGGCAGCGACCTCGAGGTGCCGTCCGGTCCCGGGATCCCCGACGGCGTGGTGATCCCGGCGGCCGAGCTGGTCGAACGGTTCTCCCGGTCGTCCGGCCCGGGCGGCCAGTCGGTGAACACGACCGACAGCCGGGTCGAGCTGGAGTACGACGTCGCCTCGTCGTCCGCCCTCACCGACAGCCAGCGCGCCCGGGCGCTGGGCAACCTCGGCCCACGCCTCGTCGACGGGCGGATCGTGGTCGACGCCTCCGAGCACCGCTCGCAGCACCGCAACCGGGTGGCGGCGCGGGAACGGCTCGCCGACCTGCTCCGCACCGCGCTGGCTCCCCCGCCCCCGAAGCGCCGTCCGACCAAGCCGTCGAAGGGCGCCCGGCAGCGCCGGATCGACGCCAAGAAGCAGCGCGGCCAGACCAAGGCCCTCCGCGGCCGGGTGCGTGGCGAGGGATAGTCCACGACGTTTTGGTCGCCGTCCGAGCGTGGAGGGCGACCGAAACGTCGTGGACTATCGGGTCTCGGCCTTTCCGCGCACTCGAGCGATGGCCTTGCCGGAGAGGGCGGCGACGACCCACTCGAGCGGGCCGCGCCGACCGCCGTACACGTAGAGCGCACCGATCCCCAGCAACGCGATGACGTGGTACGGGAACGACGAGGGGGTCTCCTCGGGGAGGACGTACTCGGTCCGCATGATCACGTGCAGCGTGTAGAGCGAGAGGGTCATGGTGCCGGCGCCGAAGACGATCGCCATGGTCCGTACGCCGGACGCGTCCAGCGAGCCGACCAGGAACAGGCACAGCCCGATCACCAGCATCGCGCTGCCGATCGTCTGGGCGAGGTCGAACGGCGTCGTGCTGTGCGGAGCGACGACCAGGAGCCACTCCCACGGGCCACCGGTCGGGGTGTTGCCGAACATGCCCGAGGAGATCTCGTTGACCAGGTCGGGGCCGGTCCGGGCCGTCCACTCGTCGGCGGTGCTCGCGACCAGCGCACGGGCAACCGACGGCCGCGACGTGAGGTAGTGGGAGACGACGGTGGCGACCACGGCGATCACGGCTCCGCCTCCGGCCAGCCAGAGCTGGACCCGGCGTGCGGTCAGGTCCATCCGGCCGATCGCCATCCCGACGAGGAGGTACACCAGCCAGGGCACCACCGGGTAGTAGCCGGTGAAGGTCAGCTCACTGAGCAGCCGGCCGGGCTCGTCGAGCTGGTCGAAGTACGGGCTGGCGAAGCCGCGTGGCGGCAGGTCCGGGCGGAGCCACTGCGAGAGCAGCGGCCCGACCACCACCCAGACGCCGGCGATGCCCAGCAGCGCGGGCGCACGGAGGCCGACGAACGGAAGGCCCAGCAGGAACAGCAGTCCGTAGTAGGTGAGGATGATCGCCAGCCCGCTCCCGAGGCCACCGAGGAAGAGCCCGACTCCCGCGATCAGCAGCGCGCGGACGACGATGCCGAGCGATCGCGCCATCCGCTCGCGGCCGCGCACCGGCAGCCGCCGACCGGTCATCAGCGCCAGGCTGACGCCGGCGAGGACGGCGAACAGCGCGGCGGACCGGCCACCGGCCAGGGCCTGCCCGAAGGAGAGCGTGCCGTCGGGATCGCGCTCGTCGATGACGTGGGTCGTCACCATGCCGAGCAGCGCGAGGCAACGCGCCACGTCGAGGCCGACGAGGCGGTCGGGCGCCAGCTCCCGGCTCAGAAACCCACCTTGCGCGCACCCGATGACGCGTCGCGGACCGCCTTGCCCTTGGCCGCCGCCGCATCGCGGAGCTCGGCCTGGAAGTCGATCATCCGCTGCTGCAGGGCGGGGTCACCGGCAGCCAGGATGCGTACGGCGAGCAGCCCGGCGTTGCGCGCGTTGCCGACCGCGACGGCGGCGACCGGCACGCCCGCCGGGCATCTGCACGATCGAGAGCAGCGAGTCCATCCCGTCGAGGTGCTTGAGCGGCACGGGTACGCCGATCACCGGGCAGCGGTGTCACCGCCGCGAGCATGCCGGGCAGGTGGGCGGCGCCGCCGGCTCCGGCGATGATCACCTGGAGCCCGCGCCCGGCGGCCTCCCTGCCGTAGGCCAGCATCTCGTCGGGCATCCGGTGCGCCGAGACGACGTCGGCCTCGTGCGCGATGTCGAACTCCGACAGCGCGGTCGCGGCCTCCTGCATCACCGGCCAGTCGGAGTCGGACCCCATCACGATGCCCACGCGGGCGGCGGTGTCACTCAACCGGATCACTCACTCTCGTTTCCCAGGTCTCCGCGGAACCACGCGGCGGCGTGCCGCGCCCGCTCGAGGCAGTCGTCCAGGTCGTCGCCGTACGCGTTGACGTGCCCGACCTTGCGGCCCGGACGCAGGTCCTTGCCGTAGAGGTGTACCCGCAGGAACGGGTCGCGGGCCAGCGCGTGCGGGTAGCCGTCGTAGAGGCGGCCTGTCTCATCCGGGCCGCCGAGGATGTTGACCATCACCGTCCACCGCGCCCGGGGCGTGGGTGAGCCGAGCGGCAGGTCCATCACCGCGCGCAGGTGGTTCTCGAACTGCGACGTGACGGCGCCGTCCTGGGTCCAGTGGCCGGTGTTGTGGGGCCGCATCGCCAGCTCGTTGACGAGCACCCGCCCGTCAGTGGTCTCGAACAGCTCGACCGCGAGGATCCCGGTCACGTCGAGGGCACCCGCGATCCGCAGCGCGATCTCCTGGGCCTGCCCGGCCAGCGCCGGTGCCAGGTCCGGGGCGGGGGCGATCACCTCGTGGCAGATGCCGTCCTTCTGGGTCGAGGCGACGACCGGGTACGCCGCGGCCTGACCGCTGGGCGAACGGGCGACGAGCGCGGAGAGCTCGCGGCGGAAGTCGACACGCTCCTCGGCGAGGAGTCGGACGCCGCGTCTCCTCGGCGACGCGCAGCGGCCCGGCGCACTCCTCGGGAGTGGACACGAACCAGACGCCCTTCCCGTCGTACCCGCCCCGCGTCGTCTTGAGCACGCACGGGAGTCCGAACGCCTCGACGTCGGCCACCGAGCCGACCAGGGCGTTGCGGGGACACGGGACGTCGAGCTCCGCGAGCCTGGCCCGCATCACGCCCTTGTCCTGCGCGTGGACCAGCGCCTCCGGGCCGGGCCGGACAGCGAGCCCGGTGTCCTCGAGCGCGTGCAGGTGCCCGGTGGGCACGTGCTCGTGGTCGAACGTGACGACCGCGCACCCGTCGGTCGCCTTCACGAGGGTGTCGAGGTCGCGGTAGTCGCCGACGAGATGGTCGGGGATGACCTGCGCGGCGGAGACGCCTTCGGCCTCGGCGAGCAGCCGCAGCGGCAGACCGAGCGCGATCGCCGGCTGCGCCATCATCCGGGCCAGCTGACCGCCGCCGATCACGGCGAGGGTGGGAGCGGGCGCTGACACGCCCCAGACACTAGCCCGACGGGTGGTCGGTGGTTGTTGTTGCGGTCCCCGACCTCGAACCGGAGACCCTTGCCACGGATGGTGGTGATCAGCGTCGGTCGACGACTGTCATCCCCCAGCTTGCGACGGACCCACCCCAGGTGGACGTCGATCGTCTTCGACGACGTCCAGAAGTTGGTGTTCCACACGTCCCGCATCAGCTCGTCTCGGGTCACGATGTCGCCGGCCCGAGAGATCAGCGCGTGGACCAGGTCGAACTCCTTGCGGGACAGCACGATTTCCCGGCCACTCCGCCACGCTTGGCGAGTATCCGGGTCGATCTCTACGTCCTGCACCTTGAGCACATGGAAAAGGTAAGTTTCGATTCGGGAAACTGAGTGAAAATCGCAAAACCTACCCCATCCTGTTGAAAACGGTTGCGGACGCGGGACTTTTCGTCAGTTGCGTCGTACGGCGACAGGTTCGACCAGACCGAACCCGCGGACCGGACGAGCGGGCAGCAGGCGGGTCTCGAACTGGTCGGACGGCAACAGCTCGGCGGTCGAGGCGTCGATGATGATCCGGTTGCGCCGGGCGACAGCGGTCAGGCGAGCGGCCATGTTGACCGGCGGTCCGAACACGTCACCCATCCGCATCACCACCGAACCGCTCGCGAGTCCGAGCCGGACGTCGGGCATCCGGGAGTCGCGCCCGATCACGTTGATGATGCCCTCGGCGGTGTCGTAGGCGCGGATCGGATCGGTGTTCACGAACAGCACCGAGTCCCCGATGCTCTTGATGACGCGGCCCCGGCGCGCGGCGACCACGTCGGAGCACCGCGACTCGAAGATCTCGACGAGGTCGCCGATCCGGTCCTCCTCGATCTGGTTGGACAGCTCGGTGAAGCTGACGATGTCGGCGAAACCCACGGTGACCTGGGTGGTGTGCAGGTCCTCCTCGTTCGCGCCGAGCGCCTCGATCGCGGGACACCGCCGCGGCGAGGTGGCGGCGCCAGGCGTAGATCAGCAGCCGCTCGAAGGGCTCGTTGATCTGCTCGACCATCCGCATCGCCGTGTCCCGGCGGCTGCTCGGGCGGGTCGTCGCTCTGGGCGATCTCCTCGACCCGGTGCACGAGCGTGGCGACCTCCCAGTCCCCGAGGCGGGCCATCGTCTGACCGACGGCCCGGGTGAGGTTCACGGCGAGGTCGAAGTCGATGACGTCGCTCTCGACGATCCCGGTCAGCGTGGAGACCGCCCCGGCGTCCGCCTTCGTGAACGCCACCTCCAGCCCGTGCTCGGGGAAGCCCAGTGCCCGCCACAGCCGCCGCAGCTCGTCGATCGTGACACCGGTTTCCTCGGCCACCTCGAGCGCGTTGTAGATCCGCTCCTCGCCGAGGATCGCGTGCTCGAGCTCGTCGCGGGCGCTGGGCCGGTCGTCGGCTGGGTCAGGTGCCATCGTCGGCACGCTCGACACGACCGCCCTGGCCCGCCAGCCGGTGCAGCTCGTCGGAGACCTTGAGCTGGACCTGCTCGACCCGCGGGATGTCGTGCAGCTCGACCCGGCCCTCCTCGCTGGCGTCGGACACGACGAGCGTGCCGCAGCCGAAGAGCCGGTCGATCACCCCGATCTCGAAGTCGACGCCGCTGATCCGGTTGAGCGGGATCGTGCGCCCCTGCTTGGCGACCAGCCCCGACCGCTTGATGAACCGGCGGTTGGTGAACGTGTAGTGCGTCGTCGCCCACGCGACGACCGGACGGACCACCCACCAGAAGATCACCAGCGCCGCGAGGATCCACACGACGAGGTGCGAGATGTCGGCCGCACTGCCCTCGCCCAGCCGGTTCACGTACGCCGCCACGGCGAGCGCCAGCACCAGCACGAGCAGCGGCAGCAGGAGCACCTTCGGGTGGGTGCGGGTCGTGACGACGACGTGCTCGCCCTCGTTCAGGAGCTTGTTGGAGATGGCCACGCGACGATCATGTCACCCGGTCGGGCGGACGTGCACCACGTCGCCCGCCCCGACCGCGGTGGTCCCAGCATCCGTGCGGACCACGAGCCGGCCGCCCTCGTCCACGTCGAGCGCCCGCCCGGTGATCGTCTCGCCCGACGGCAGGGCGACCTCGACGTCGCGGCCGATGGTCGAGCAGCGCTCGACGTACTCGGCCCTGACCTCCGGGTCCGCCTCGCGACCCCTGGCCCAGCGGTCTAGCTGCGCCGCCAGCTCTCCGAGGAAGGCGATGAGCAGGGCGGTGCGGTCGATGTCGTGTCCCTCGACGGCGAGCGAGGTGGCGGTCTCCACCGGCAGCTCGTCGGCGGTCATGCCGACGTTGATGCCGATGCCGAGGACCGCCGCGGGGCCGGTCGGCGTCTCGACCCGCTCGACCAGGATCCCGGCCACCTTCCGGTCCCCGAGCAGCACGTCGTTCGGCCACTTGAGCGCCGCGCCCTCGGGCAGGGCGGCGTGCGCGGCGAGCCCCGTCAGCAGCGGCAGCCACGGCCAGCGGTCGGGGTGCGAGTCCGGGCGCACCAGCACCGACAAGGTCAGCGCCGACCGCGCGGGTGTCTCCCAGCTCCTGTCCAGGCGGCCGCGACCCGCGGTCTGGTGCTCCGCCACGACGACCAGCCCGGCCGGCGCACCCGACCGGGCGCGCTCGGCGACCAGGGCATTGGTGCTGGCCGCCGTGTCGACCACCTCGACGGTGAACGACCCGGGAGCCGACGTCGCGAGGGAGTCGGCGTCGAGTGATGGGCGCAACGGCGGGGCGTCTGTCATGGGCACTACATTGGCCGACGGACCGTCCCGAGGCCATACAGGAGGCCACACGCGTGAGCGCAGAGCAGGCACACCCCGGCGAGGGCACCGACGTCCCCGAGGACATCGACATCCACACCACCGCGGGCAAGCTGCAGGACCTCGACCGGCGGCTCGACGAGGCGGTGCACGCCGGCTCGGCGAAGGCGGTGGAGAAGCAGCACGCGAAGGGCCGACAAGACCGCCCGCGAGCGGATCGAGATGCTCTTCGACGAGGGCTCCTTCGTGGAGCTCGACGAGCTGGCGCGGCACCGGTCGACGGCGTTCGGGCTGGAGAAGAAGCGTCCGTACGGCGACGGCGTGGTCACCGGCTACGGCACCATCGACGGCCGCCAGGTGTGCGTGTTCTCCCAGGACTTCACGGTCTTCGGCGGCTCGCTGGGCGAGGTGTACGGCGAGAAGATCACCAAGGTGATGGACCTCGCCATCAAGACCGGCTGCCCGATCATCGGCATCAACGAGGGCGCCGGCGCCCGGATCCAGGAGGGCGTGGTCTCGCTCGGCCTGTACGGCGAGATCTTCCGCCGCAACGTGCACGCGTCCGGCGTGATCCCGCAGATCTCGCTGATCATGGGCTCCTGCGCCGGCGGGCACGTCTACTCCCCGGCCGTCACCGACTTCACGATCATGGTCGACGGCACCTCCAACATGTTCATCACCGGCCCCGACGTCATCAAGACGGTCACCGGCGAGGACGTGACCATGGAGGAGCTCGGCGGCGCGCGCACCCACAACACCAAGTCCGGCAACGCCCACTACATGGGCTCCGACGAGGAGGACGCGCTCGAGTACGTCAAGGCGCTGCTGTCCTACCTGCCGCAGAACAACCTCGACGAGCCGCCTGCGTACGACGACGAGGTCGCCGACCTCGAGTTCAGCGACCTCGACCGCACCCTCGACGCGCTGATCCCCGACAGCCCCAACCAGCCCTACGACATGCACACCGTCATCGAGGCGGTCGTCGACGACGAGGAGTTCCTCGAGGTGCAGGCGATGTTCGCGCCGAACATCGTCGTCGGCTTCGGCCGGGTCGAGGGCCGGCCGGTCGGCGTCGTCGCCAACCAGCCGATGCAGTTCGCCGGCACCCTCGACATCGACGCGTCGGAGAAGGCGGCTCGCTTCGTCCGCACCTGCGACGCGTTCAACATCCCGGTGCTGACGTTCGTCGACGTACCGGGCTTCCTGCCGGGCACCGACCAGGAGTGGAACGGCATCATCCGCCGCGGCGCGAAGCTGATCTACGCGTACGCCGAGGCCACCGTCCCGCTGGTCACGATCATCACCCGCAAGGCCTACGGCGGTGCCTACGACGTCATGGGGTCCAAGCACCTCGGCGCCGACATCAACCTGGCCTGGCCGACCGCGCAGATCGCCGTCATGGGCGCGCAGGGCGCGGTGAACATCCTCTACCGCTCCGAGCTCAAGGACGCCAAGGACCCGGACGCCAAGCGGGCCGAGCTGATCACGGAGTACGAGGACACCCTCGCCAACCCCTACGTCGCGGCCGAGCGCGGCTACGTCGACGCGGTGATCAGCCCGCACGAGACCCGGATCGAGGTCGTACGCGCGCTGCGGCTGCTGCGGTCCAAGCGGGAGACCCTGCCTGCCAAGAAGCACGGAAACATCCCGCTGTGAGCCGATGACGAAGCAGGCCGACCTGCTGCGCGTCGTCAACGGCGACGCGACGCCGGAGGAGATCGCGGCGCTGGTGGCGGTGTTCGCCTCGCTCGGCTCGGCCGCGGCGCCCGCGCCGCGGCGTACGCCCGCGTGGCAGGCCCACCACCGCAAGCTGCGGGTGACCCACCCGCACGGCCCGGGCGGGTGGCGTTCCAGCGGGCTGCCGAGCTGAGCGCCGTCTCCTAGGGTGGCGGCGTGACGACGAACCGCGCGGTCGACGACCTGGCAGACAGCTACGTCGAGGAGTACGCCGCCCTCGACCCGACCACCGCCACCTACGCCGGCATCGCCGGCCACGACCACGAGCTGCCCGACCTCTCTCCCGAGGGTTCGACGCCCGCGAGGAGGCCGCTCGGCGGGCGCTCGACCGGATGCGGGCGACCCATCCGGTCGACGACCGCGAGGCGGTGGCCCGCGACGCGTTCCTCGAGCGGGTGGGGCTCGAGGTCGAGACGGCCGAGGCGGGTTACGGCCGCGGCGAGATCTCGGTGATCAGCAGCTGGGCGCACACGATCCGCGAGTCGTTCGACCTGATGCCCACCGACACCGAGCTGGGCTGGGACAACATCGCCGCTCGGCTGGCCGGCATCCCCGACACCATGGCCGACTACCGCACGACCCTGGCCGGCGAGGCCGACGCCGGGCGCGTGGTCGCGAAGCGGCAGTACGCCGAGATCGCCGGCCAGGTCCGCCGCTGGACCGGCCAGGAGGGCTCGAGCGGCGACTTCTTCGCGAACCTCGTCGCCGAGGCACCGGAAGCGCGCCGCGACGAGCTGTCGCGGCGCGCCGGCGCCGCCAGCGCGGCGTACGCCGACCTCGGTCGCTGGCTCGAGACCGAGCTCGCGCCGCGCGGTCGCGACCGCGAGGCCGCGGGGCGGGAGCGGTACGCCCTGGCGTCGCGCGAGTTCCTCGGGGCGGCCGTGGACCTCGAGGAGACCTACGAGTGGGGCTGGGAGGAGCTGAAGCGGCTCACCGACGACATGGTCGCCACCAGCAACCGGATCGTCCCGGGCGGGAGCGTCTCCGACGCGGTGGCCGCCCTGGACGCCGATCCCGCGCGCCGGCTCGGCAGCCGCGAGGAGTTCCGCGACTGGATGCAGCAGCTCGCCGACACCACCATCGCCGACCTCGCCGACGTGCACTTCGACATCCCCGAGCCGATCCGCCGGATCGAGTGCTGCCTGGCGCCGACCAACGACGGCGGCGTCTACTACACGGGTCCGTCGGAGGACTTCTCCCGGCCGGGGCGGATGTGGTGGTCGTTGCCCGACAGCGTCGACGCGCTGACCACCTGGCGCGAGGTGACGACCGTCTACCACGAGGGCGTCCCCGGCCATCACCTCCAGGTCGCGCAGACGGTGTTCCGCTCCGACCTGCTGAACCGGTGGCAGCGCGTGCTGTGCTGGGTGAGCGGGCACGGCGAGGGCTGGGCGCTCTACAGCGAGCGGCTGATGGAGGAGCTCGGCTACCTCGAGGACCCGGGCAACCGGCTCGGGATGCTCGACATGCAGGGCTTCCGGGCGGCCCGGGTGATCGTCGACATCGGGCTGCACCTCGAGCTGGAGGTCCCCCGGGACAACCCGTTCGGGTGGCGGCCGGGCGAGCGCTGGACGCCGGCCATGGTCTCGGAGTTCATGCGGCTGCACTCGCGGATGGACGACGCGATGCTCGACTTCGAGGTGCTGCGCTACCTCGGCTGGCCGGGCCAGGCGCCGTCGTACAAGGTCGGCGAGCGGATCTGGCTGGACGCGCGGGCCGACGCGCAGGCGCGGCACGGCGACGACTTCGACCTCCGCGCGTTCCACCGCGCCGCGCTCGACCTCGGCTCGATCGGCCTCGACCCGCTGCGCACGGCGCTCGCCAAGCTGTGATGGCGCGCTGATGGCTGCGGGGTCGATCACCGACGTGCCCGGCATCCGGGTCGGGCAGGCCGAGCGCACCGACGACGGCTGGCTCAGCGGCGTCACCGTCGTGCTCCCGCCGGCCGACGGCGCGGTGGCGGGCGTCGACGTACGCGGTGGCGGGCCGGGCACCCGCGAGACCGACCTGCTCGACCCGCGCAACCTGGTCGACCGGGTGCACGCGCTGGTGTTCACCGGCGGGTCCGCGCTGGGGCTGGCGACGGTCGACGGCGTGGTGCAGCGGCTGCTGGACGCCGCGGTCGGCTTCGAGGTGGGCGAACCCGGCTCCGACGAGCGGGTGCCGGTGGTCCCGGCCGCGGTGATCTTCGACCTCGGGCGCGGTGGCGAGTTCCGGAGCTTCCCGGGCCCCGACCTCGGGGCGGCGGCGTACGACGCGGTGTCGGGCGACGTGGCCGAGGGCAACCACGGCGCGGGCACGGGCGCGCGGGCCGGCGGGCTCAAGGGCGGCGTCGGCACCGTGAGCGCGACCCTCCCCGACGGGACCGTCGTCGGTGCACTGGCGGTCGTGAACGCGGCCGGGTCGACGGTCGACCTCGGCACCGGTGAGCTGTTCGCCACCCGCCACTGCCGCGCCGGGCGACCTGCCGCCGCTGCGGCGCCCGGACCCCGCGGACCTCGATGCGGCGAAGGCCGCCGCCGAGCGCGAACCCGAGCAACGCCGGCCGCCGCTGGCCACCACCCTGGTCGCGCTCGCGACCGACGCGACGCTGACCAAGGCGCAGTGCCAGAAGGTCAGCGGGATCGGCCACGACGGCCTGGCCCGGGCGATCAACCCGGTGCACACGATGGTCGACGGGGACACCGTGTTCACGCTGGCCACCTGTGCCCGCGCGGCCGAGCCCGATCCGGCGTACTTCCACGGGCTGCTGGAGGCGGCCGGCGACTGCGTGACCCGGGCGGTGGGGAGGGCGATGATCGCGGCCGAGTCGACCCATGGGCTGCGGAGCTATCGGGAGGCGTTCCCGTCGGCGTTCGGGTGAGGCGTCACACGGGTCCCCCATCGCGACATCCCCGGCAAAGCGTGGTTGGGTGACCGGCATGACCGGACTGGTGCTCGGACCGCTCCTCCGTCACGTCGACGGCGTGAGCGCCTGCGTGTGGGTCGAGACCGAGAACGCCGCCCGGGTCACCCTCAGGGTCGGCGAGCTGCACGCGACGATGCCCACGTTTCGCGTCCACGGGCACCACTACGCGCTGGTCTGCGTCGAGGGGCTCGAGCCGGGCAGCCGGACGCCGTACACGGTGGAGCTGGACGGCGAGCAGGTCTGGCCGGAGCCCGACTCGCCCTTCCCGCCGTCCCAGGTGGCGACGATCGCCGAGGACAAGAAGATCCGGATGGCCTTCGGCTCCTGCCGGACCTCGGTCACCCACGACGAGGCGGGCAACAAGCAGCACGGCGTGGACGCGTTGCGGGCCTACGCGCTGCGCATGGCCGGCCTCACCGACGGCGCGCACGACGACGACCCCGACCCCGACGACCAGGTGCGCTGGCCCGACCTCGTGCTGTTCCTCGGCGACCAGGTGTACGCCGACGAGACGACCGACGAGATGCGCGCGTTCATCGAGTCCCGGCGCAACACCGAGGACCCGCCCTGGACGGAGCTGAAGGACTGGGAGGAGTACGCCCACCTCTACAAGCTCGCGTGGTCCGACCCCGCGAACCGCTGGCTGCTCTCGACGCTGCCGACGGCGATGATCTTCGACGACCACGACATCCGCGACGACTGGAACACCTCCGCGCAGTGGCGCCGCGAGATGGAGGCGACCGACTGGTGGCGCACCCGCATCGTCGCCGGTCTCGGGTCCTACTGGGTGCACCAGCACCTCGGCAACATGACGCCCGCCGAGCGAGCCGACGACGAGGTCTGGCAGGAGATCGCGGCGCACGCCGACGACGAGGGCGAGTACGACGCCACCGACCTCCTGGACAACTTCGCCGACCGGGTCGACCAGATGCCCGACACCTACCGCTGGTCCTACGCGCGCGATCTCGGCCCCGACGCCCGGCTCGTGGTCGTGGACTCGCGGGCGGCGCGGGTGCTCACCGACGGCGAGCGGTCGATGCTCAACGACGGCGAGATGGCCTGGCTCGACGAGCAGATGCGCGGCGACGTCGACCACCTGCTCATCGGCACCTCCCTGCCGTTCCTGCTCAGCCCCGGGCTCCACTACGTCGAGGCGTGGGACGAGGCGCTCTCCGCCGGCGCCTGGGGCAAGGGTCGCGCCGCCGCCACCGGCGAGCGGCTGCGCACGATGCTCGACCTCGAGCACTGGGGAGCGTTCCAGGACGGCTTCCAGAGGGTCGCGGAGATGACGCTCGAGGTGGCCCGCGGCGAGCGCGGCCGGGCACCGCGGACGGTCGCATTCCTCTCCGGCGACGTCCACCACAGCTACGTCTCGGAGGCCAGGCCGAGCCGCCGCGACCGGCGGGGACACCGCCCCGTGCAGAGCAGGATCGTCCAGGCCGTCTGCTCCCCCATCCGCAACCCGATGCCACGGCGGCTGCGGTTCCTCGTCGCGGTCCTGGCGTACGGCGTCGCGGGGCCGATCGGCCATGTCGTGGCCAGGTCGGCCAAGGTCCCCGAGGCGCCGCTGAGGTGGAAGAACCTCGAGGGCCCGTGGTTCGACAACAACCTGGCCACGCTGGAGGTCACCGAGCGCGGGCTGCGGATGTGGTGGGCGACCGGCCAGGTCGAGGACGGCGAGCACGACCGGCCGCGGCTGAAGAAGGTCGCCGAGCTGACCGTCGAGTAGTCGTCTAGGGTCGCGGACGATGCCTCTCGTCCTCGCCTCCGCGTCCCCCGCCCGGCTCGCGACCCTGCGCAGCGCCGGCGTCGAGCCGGTGGTGATCGTCTCCGGCGTCGACGAGGACCAGATCGGCGACCTGCCGCCGGCCGAGCTGGCGCTGCAGCTGGCCGAGCTCAAGTGCGCCGCGGTGGCCGAGCGCTCCGGCCTGCCCGACGACGCGGTCGTGCTCGGCTGCGACTCGGTGCTCGACCTCGACGGCGAGGCCCTGGGCAAGCCGGAGGACGCCGCCGAGGCGACCCGGAGGTGGCGGGCCATGCGCGGCCGCTCCGGCGTCCTCCACACGGGTCACTGCCTGCGCGACACCACGACCGGCCACGTCGCCGCGGCCACGGCGTCGACCACTGTCCACTTCGCCGACGTCACCGACGCCGAGATCGCGGCGTACGTCGGCACCGGCGAGCCGCTGCACGTCGCCGGAGCGTTCACCGTCGACGGCCTCGGCGGCGCGTTCGTCACGGGGATCGAGGGCGACCACCACAACGTGGTCGGGCTGAGCCTGCCGCTGCTCAGGGACCTGCTGGCGGAACTCGGTCGCTCGTGGACCGATCTGTGGTCTCCCTGAGCTCCTGCTCCACCTCGTCGTTGGTGAGGTGGAGATGAAAGGGCAACGGCTTCCTCTGGAAGACGTAGGTGCGGAACAGGACGAACCTCGCGGCGTTCGCCAGCAGCAGGCCGATCACGTTCGCCGACACGTTGTCGGAGAGCGGGTCGTCGAGGCCGAGGCCGTTGCGGCTGATCCACAGGCAGGCGATCGGGATGGTCATCGTGAGCAGGTTGATGACCACGAACGCCGCCACGCCCCCGTCGGCGTGCCGGGCCTGCCGGTCGCGGAACGCCCAGTCGCGGGTGCCGCGGTAGCTGATCAGCATGCCCACGCCGTTGGCCAGCGCGTAGGCGACCTCGGGCTTGTCGTTGAGCGGGGCGAACTCGCCGGTGTTGAAGCCGTGGACGAGCAGGTTGAACAGGATCAGCGCCACGATGGTCGCCAGCAGGCCGACGGCCAGGAATCTCCCGACCTCGGCGGCGAACTTCTGCCAGCGGTCTCCCACGAGGACGAGGCTATCCGGCGACCGTGACGGATCGCCGCAGGATTAACGCAGTTTCACTCGACCGGGAGGCCGAGGCCGCGCGCGATGAGCAGTCGCTGCACCTCTGAGGTGCCCTCACCGATCTCCAGGACCTTGGCGTCGCGGTAGAACCGGGCGACGGGATACTCCTCCATGAAGCCGTACCCGCCGAAGACCTGGGTGGCGATCCGGGTGGCGGTCACGGCCGACTCGGTGGCGTACAGCTTGGCGACGGACGCCGCCTGCTTGAAGTCCTTCACCGGGAGCACCGGCGTCCTTCATCGCGGCCGCCTTGTAGGTGAGCAGCCTCGAGGCGTGCAGCATCACCTCGAGGTCGGCGACCTGGAACGCGAGGCCCTGCTTGCGCCCGATGGGTCCGCCGAAGGTCTGCCGGTCGCCGGCGTACCCGAGGCTCATGTCGAGGCAGGCCTGGATGCAGCCGACCGCCAGCGCGGCAATCGCGACCCGTCCGTCGTCGAGGGTGGCCAGGAACTGGGCGTACCCGCGGCCCCGCTCGCCCAGCAGGTGGTCCTCGGGGACCCGCGCGTCGTCGAAGCTCAGCGGGTGGGTGTCGGAGGCGTGCCAGCCGAGCTTGTCGTAGGCCTTCTCGGCGGTGAAACCGGGCGTGTCGACCGGGACGACGATCGCGGAGATCTCGGGCTGGCCGGACGCGGTCTCACCGGTGCGCGCGGTCACGGTGACCAGGCTGGTGAGCTCGGAGCCGGAGTTGGTGATGAACTGCTTCGAGCCGTTGACGACCCACTCGCCGCCGACCAGCTCGGCCTTGGTCTTCGTGGCGCCCGCGTCGGAGCCGGCGCCGGGCTCGGTCAGCCCGAAGCCCGCGAGCTTCTCGCCCGCGACCAGGTCGGGCAGCCAGGTCTGCTTCTGCTCGTCGGTGCCGTAGCTCAGGATCGGGGTGATGCCGAGGCCGACGGCGGCCTCGAGCGTGATCCCCATCGACTGGTCCACCCGGCCGATCTCCTCGATCGCGACGCACAGGCTGGTGAAGTCGCCGTCCGCGCCGCCGTACTCCTCGGGGGCGGTGAGCCCGAACAGGCCGAGCTGCCCCATCTTGCGCACGACGTCGACCGGGAAGTGGTGCTCGCGGTCCCACTCGGCGGCGCGCGGCGCGATCTCCTTCTCGGCGAAGTCGCGGACGGTACGCCGGAACTGCTCGTGCTCAGGGGACAACTCGAAGCTCATGGCCGTCACTGTAACCCGTGAGGTTAGCGATTGTTAACCTGACGGCGAGGAGCGCGTCAGCGCACGACCTTGATGTTGAAGCTGGCCGTCCCGAGGCTGCCCATCAGGCGCACCCACAGCGGCAGGAACATCTCGGTGCCACGGGCCATCGAGATGTCGCCGAGGTCGATGACGTCGGTGTGCCCGAAGTCCTCGAGCAGCCCCGTGACGACGGCCTTGGCCTCCTCGTCGTCACCGGCGACGAAGGCCGTGGTCGGCTCGGACAGGCTGTCGGGGCGGACCATGACCGAGGCGTTCATCGTGTTGAGCGCCTTCACCACGCGGGCCCCCGGATGGGCGCGCTGCAGCTGCTCCCCCAGCGAGTCGGTGTCCTTGACCGACAGCGTGGGCGGGAACCCGGCCGAGAAGTCGAGCGGGTTGGTGACGTCGACGACCACCTTGCCGTCGAGGTTGCCCGGCTCCGGCGAGGCCGAGCACGTCGAGCGCCGCGTCGCCGCTGGTGACGAGGAAGACCAGCTCGGCGCCGGCCGCGGCTTCCTGGAAGGTGGCCAGGGTGACGCCGGGCTCGCCGGCCGCCCAGGCGGCGTACTCCTCGCGGTCGGCGGTGCCCGCCGGATCCCGGGTGCCGATCGTCACGTGGTGCCCGAGCTCGTCGAGCCGGGCGGCGATGGTGCGGCCGGCACTCCCGGTGCCGAGCACTGCGATGTCCATGAGGCGGCAACGCCCGGTCGACCGGGCGGATTCCGTGGTCCAGACGGGTCGGGCGGATCGGCACTATCGTCGGGCCATGTCGTACCCCGATCCCAGGTACACCGGCGACGCGGGTGAGGTGAGCGCCTGGTTCCGCCCCGCCTCCGCTCCCCCGAGCTGCCGAGGCCCGGCCGTGGCGCCACGAGCTACCTCGCGACCGGCGCGCAGACGGGTGGGAAGTTCGGGCTCTACCGCTGGGACATGGGCCCCCAGCGCGGTGGCGCCGAGGCGCACTTCCACCGCACGTTCACCGAGTCGTTCTACGTGCTCTCGGGCGTCGTACAGCTCTTCGAGGGCAACGACTGGGTGGACGGCCGACCCGGCGACTTCGTCCATGTCCCCGAAGGCGGCCTGCACGGCTTCCGCAACGAGTCCGGCGAGCCGGCGTCGCTGCTGATCCTGTTCGCACCCGGCGCACCGCGGGAGGCGTACTTCGTCGGGCTGGTCGAGATGGCGGAGGGCCGCTGGAAGCCGAGCCACGAGGAGCTGCTGGCGTTCTTCGAGGAGCACGACAACATCTACGTGTGACCTCCTGCCCGCGCTGCTGCGTCGGCTCGGCGGCTCACCAGGGCGCGAAGCGTCCCTGCCACCGCGGCTGGTCGGCCGGGTCGACGCTTCGCGGTTCGGTGCGCGTGAGCAGGTCGACGATCCGGGCGACCTCCTCGAGCTGCGGGTCTCGCCAGCGCTTCTCCTCCTCAGCGGCGAGGAGGCCCGGCATGCCGCTGGTCGAGCGGCGGTACCTTCGGGCTGCCGGACGCGGCACCCCGTCGAGCTCGGCGATGGTCGGGAGCAGCAGGTAGGCGTCGGGTGGCGCCGACGGCCACAGCCGCTCGACCCGCTCGGGGTCGGCGCGCAGGGCGGCGAACTCCCGGGACATGAACGCCACCGTCTCCGGTGTCAGCCCGAGGGCGGGTGGCCAGAGGTCGTCCTCGCCGTACCACCACAGCAACCGCGCCAGCGACAGCGGGGACGTGATGACGTACCGGATCACCTGCCCATGCTGGCAGTCGCGGGCGACGTCCGGAAGGGACTACGTAGAAGGGCCCAACTGGTAGAAGGGCCCAACTGCGCCCTTGCTACGCACTTCCTTGCGGTTGGGGACCAAACGGCGGCCCCCGGGGATCCGGAGCGGCTGGCCGTCTGGCCGTCTGGCGTCGATTGGTCACGAACCGCATGGTTTCTGTGCAATTTGTTGCGGTTGGGGACCAAACGGCGACCCCCAGGGTCGCCCGGCCGGCGCGGAGCTACACCCGGGGTCCAGACGCACGTCGAGCTGGCCGGCTCCCCCACGAACCGGTCACGGCGGCCCACGAGCCCACGGACCCGACGGCAAGCTGGGCGCGACTCCCCAGGCCTGACCGGGGTCGAGCTGGGCCTTTGTCCACAGCGTCGATTGGTCACGAACTGCACGATTTCTGTGCACTTCGTTGCGGTTGGGGACCAAACGGCGGCCCCTAGGGATCCGGAGCGGCTGGCCTTGTCCACAGCGTCGATTGGTCACGAACTGCGCGACTTCTACGCAGTGTCGCGGAACCAGGCCGCTAGGCGCAGTTGTCGCAGACGCCCGTCGCCGGGAGCGCGATGAAGCAGCTCGGACACACGGTGACCGGCTGGTCGGACTTGGCCACCCGCTTGGGCTTGGCCACCTTGGCCGCCTTGGCCGCCTTGGCCGCCTTCGTCGCCGTCGCACGCCCGGTGGCGACCCGACTGGTCGTCCGGCCGGTCGACCTCGCCGCCGCCTTCCGGGTCGGAGCGACCTGCAGCGGCGGCACCCGCGGCTCGCCGCCGTCGGCCGGGGCGGAGCCGGCCCAGCGGTAGCAGTCCAGCTGGGCCTCGGCGGCATGCCGCTCGCGCTTGTCGGGATCGGTGATCGGCGAGAGGTCGGCGACGAGCAGCACCTCGTCGTACCCCTCCCCGACCAGGCGGTCCCGCTGGCCGACGACCAGCGAGGTGAGCGGGGGCTCTCCCTGTCGGTAGCAGAGGTGGACCACCGGGGTGAGGACGGTGCCGAGCCAGTTGCGCTGGCTGGTCCGGATGTTCGTCCGGGCCTGCACCGCCTCGATCAGGTCCGCGTCGGAGATCAGGCCGTGGTAGGTCGCGGCGGTCTCGACGAGGACGTCGTGGGCAGCCAGCGCCCACTGCTGGAAGGCGATGGATCGTGAGGTGGGCGTGCCGTCCGGCTCGCGCCAGAAGCCGCGTCGTTCTTCGGAGGTGAGCACGCAGCCACCGTACGGAACGCAAACGTCTTCCAGCGACCGGTGGCGTGTGGGACCTCACAGGAACCGGCGGTGCGTGGACGCTAGTCTGCGCTGGGCAGATGTCAATGACGGGCGGGAGCATCAGGTGCCGGAGAGCAAGCCACTGCAGAAAGTCCTCATCGCCAACCGCGGCGAGATCGCGGTCCGCGTGATCCGGGCCTGCAAGGACTCCGGCATCGGCAGCGTCGCGGTGTACGCCGACCCCGACCGCGACGCCGCTCTTCGTCCGCCTCGCCGACGAGGCGCACGCGCTCGGTGGCGCCACCCCGGCCGACTCCTACCTCGACATCAAGAAGATCATCGACGTCGCCGAGAAGACCGGCGCCGACTCCGTGCACCCCGGCTACGGCTTCCTCGCCGAGAACGCCGAGTTCGCCCAGGCGGTGATCGACGCCGGGCTGGTGTGGATCGGTCCGCCGCCGTCCGCCATCGAGAACCTCGGCGACAAGGTCAAGGCGCGCCACATCGCCGAGAAGGTCGGCGCTCCGCTCGCGCCCGGCACCAAGGACCCGCTCGAGAACGCCGACGAGGCGGTTGCGTTCGCCGAGGAGCACGGCCTGCCGATCGCCATCAAGGCGGCGTTCGGCGGTGGCGGCCGCGGCCTCAAGGTCGCTCGCGAGATGAAGGAGGTCGCCGACGCGTTCGACTCGGCGGTCCGCGAGGCGGTCAGCGCCTTCGGCCGCGGTGAGTGCTTCGTCGAGAAGTTCCTCGACCAGCCGCGTCACGTCGAGACCCAGTGCCTCGCCGACCAGCACGGCAACGTCGTCGTCATCTCCACCCGCGACTGCTCGCTCCAGCGGCGCCACCAGAAGCTCGTGGAGGAGGCCCCGGCCCCGTTCCTCTCCGACGACCAGGTCGCGCGGCTCTACGAGTCGTCGAAGGCGATCCTGCGCGAGGCCGGGTACGTCGGCGCCGGCACCTGCGAGTTCCTCGTCGCCAAGGACGGCACCATCTCGTTCCTCGAGGTCAACACCCGACTGCAGGTCGAGCACTGCGTCTCCGAGGAGGTCACCGGCATCGACCTGGTGCGCGAGATGTTCCGGATCGCCGCCGGCGAGGAGCTCGGGTACGACGACCCCGAGGTCCGCGGCCACTCCATCGAGTACCGCATCAACGCCGAGGACGGCGGTCGCAACTTCATGCCCGCCCCCGGCACCCTCTCCGCCTGGAGCCCACCGCAGGGGCCCGGCATCCGACTCGACGGTGGCTACGAGAACGGCGAGACCATCCCGGGCTCGTTCGACTCCCTCATCGCCAAGCTGATCGTCACCGGCCGCGACCGCACCCAGGCGCTGGAACGGTCGCGCCGGGCCCTGGACGAGTTCGTGGTCGACGGCATGCCGACCGTCATCCCGTTCCACCGGGCGGTCGTCGACGACCCGGCGTACGTCGGCAGCCCCGCCGACAACCCGGAGAAGTTCGACGTCTACACGACCTGGATCGAGACCGACTTCGACAACCAGATCGAGCCCTACGCCGGTGACTCGGAGGAACCCGAGGAGGAGGCCGAGCGACAGAAGGTCGTGGTCGAGGTCGGCGGCAAGCGGCTCGAGGTCGTGCTCCCCGGTGGCCTCGCCGGACTGGCGCCGGGCGGCGGCGGCGCGAATGCCAAGAAGCCCAAGCGCGGCAAGGGCAAGAAGGCCGGAGCGGCAGCCAGCGGCGACGCCGTCACCAGCCCGATGCAGGGCACGATCGTCAAGGTCGTCGTCGAGGAGGGCCAGGAGGTCTCCGAGGGCGACACCGTGGTCGTCATCGAGGCGATGAAGATGGAGCAGCCTCTCAAGGCGCACAAGTCGGGCACCGTCACCGGCCTGCAGGCGGAGGTCGGCGCGACCGTCACCAACGGCGCGGTGATCTGCGAGCTGAAGGACTGACCGCCTCCGGCGGATCAGCCGGCGGGCCAGCGCGCGAGTCAGCGGCGGACGGCGATCCTGCCCGCGGACATCGGGATCAGCAGCAGCGGTTCGCCGACGCTCGCGAGGAACTCGTCGGTCGCCTTGCGGGCGCCGTCCCAGTGCCCGTAGTCGTCGAGGATCAGCACCCCGCCGCGAGCCAGGCGGGGGAACAGGTGCTCGAGCTCGTGCTTGGTCGAGGAGTACCAGTCGGTGTCCAGCCGCAGGATCGCGATCTCCTCGGGCGCCTGGTCGGGCACGGTGTCCTCGACCATGCCCTGGTGGAAGTGGACGAGGTCGGCCGGGTAGCCCGTCTCGGCCATGCCGGCGCGGACGTCGTCGAGCCCGGCGTACGCCCAGACGGCGTGGTCCTTGCGGTTCGCCTCGAGCAGGCTGGCTGCGGTGGCGCCGTCGTGGCGACGGTCCTCCTCGGTCGGCGGCGGCATGCCCTCGAAGGTGTCGAAGAGGTGGAGGTCGCGATCGCGGCAGTTCTGCTCCAGGAGGGTGTACGCCGCGGCCTGCATGCTGCCGCCCCGCCAGACACCGCACTCGACGATCGCGCCCGGAACATCGTTGGCGACGACGTAGCGGGTGGCGAGCACCAGCCCGTAGAGCTTCTGCCAGCCGGTCATGGTCCGCGGCCGCACCGCGTGCATGATCTTCTTGGCGTCGTCGTCGTAGTGGCCGGGGATCGGCCGCTCCCGCTGAACCTTCTCCGGGGCAGCCGGCTTCGGCTCGGCTTGCGGCCTCTTCTTCGGGGCTCGCTGGCCGCCGCCCGCGGGCCTCGCGCGTGGCCGGGCGGGCCTTGTTGAGCTCGTATCCGGTCACGGACCGCAGGCCCTTGTTCACGACGTCCTTCCACATGCGCCGCACCCTAGCCCAGAGGTGTCGGCGGTCCGGCAGCCGCGGGTCCGGGGGAGTGGCGCGCCACCGCCTAGGCTCGACCCCGTGGCCGAACTCCAGCTCCGTGAGCCCAGCCAGCGGGTCAGCCCGCGCGCCCGCACCATGTGGCTGGTCGGCGCCGCGACCGAGGGTGTCGTGACCCTCGGCATCCTGCTGGTCGTCGCGTACGTGTGGGCCCCGGTCGACGTGCCGTGGTGGGTGCCGGTGCTGGTCGGACTGCTGCTGGCGGCGTACGTCGTGGTGGTCCCGCGCTGGAAGTACGCCGTGCACCGCTGGGAGGTGACCGACACGGCGGTGTACACGCAGACCGGCTGGTGGACCCGCGAGCGACGAATCGCGCCGATGTCGCGGATCCAGACCGTCGACTACTCCGAGGGCGCGCTGGAGCGGCTGTTCGGGCTCGCGAGCGTCACCGCCACCACCGCCTCCGCCGCGGGAGCGCTCCAGATCGCCGCGCTCGACAAGCAGCTCGCCCGGCGCCTCGCCGAGGACCTGACGATCAAGGCCGACTCCGTCCCCGGTGACGCCACGTGACCTCCCCCGTCAACGAGCTGGTCCGCGACGCCGAGTGGCAGCGGCTCGACCCCCGGATGCTGCTGGTCTACCCGCTGCGCGAGCTGCTCCGCTTCCTGCCGGTGCTGATCGGCCTGGTGGTGGCCGGCAGCGCGTCCGGCGGGATGCAGGTGCGCTGGCAGATCCTGGGCATCGGCATCCCGATCGCCCTCGGCCTGCTGCGCTACGTCACGACCAGCTTCCGGGTCGCCGACGGGCGGGTCGAGCTCAAGCACGGCCTGGTGAACCGGCACGTGCTCTCCACGCGCATCGAGCGGGTGCGCACCGTCGAGCTCACCGCCTCCCCGTTCCACCGGGTGCTGGGCGTGACGACCGTGCGGATCGGGACGGGCACCGCGGCCGCCGACGGTGACGCCCTCGACCTCGACGGCCTGCCCGTGCCGCGCGCCCGCGAGCTGCGCGAGGCGCTGCTCCGGGCCGCCGACCCCGCGGGGGCAGGGGCCGCAGCGGGCGAGACGGCCACCGAGGCTCCGCTCCCGCCTCCCCACCGGGTCGTGCTCCGGCTGGACCCGGGCTGGGCCAGGTTCGCCCCGCTGACCAGCGCGGGCGTGGTGCTCGCCGCGGGTGTCATCGGCGTCGGCAGCCAGCTCCTCGACCAGCTGGGGTTCTTCGACAGCCCCAGCCTGGACGTCCACGTCGATCGGCCGTCGTCCGTCTGGTGGCTGCTGGTGCCCGCGGTCCTGCTGGTGATCGGCCTGGTGGTGTCGGCGTTGGCCGTGGCCGGATATCTGATCAACAACTGGGGCTTCACCCTGACCCACGCCGTCGCCGCACGATCCTGGCACCTGACCCGGGGGCTGCTCACCACCCGGGAGACCAGCATCGACGACGACCGGCTCAGCGGCGTCACGATTGGCGAGCCGCTGGGCCTGCGGTTGGCCGGTGGCGGCCGGCTCTCGGCGATCGTCACCGGGCTCGACCGCGACCAGCGCGGCAGCTCGACCCTGGTCCCACCCGCGCCGCGCGCCGTGGTCGAGGGGGTCGCCGGCGAGGTGCTCGGCACGCACGACCCGATCACGGCTCCCCTGCGTACGCACGGTCCACACGCACGCACCCGGCGCTACACCCGAGCGCTCCTGCCGGCGTCGTTGCTGGCCGTCGCCGCGGTCGTGCTCGTCGCCGTCGGCTTCTGGAGCGTCTGGGCGCTGGCCGTCGTCCCGTTGGCGCTCGGGGCGGCGCTCGCCCTCGCCGCCGACCGGGTCCGGTCGCTCGGGCACGCGCTGGCCTCAGGGCACTTCGTGGCGAGGTCGGGCAGCCTGTTCCGCCAGCGCGAGGCGCTGGAGACGTCCGGCGTGATCGGCTGGAACCTCCGGTCGACCTGGTTCCAGCGCCGCGCCGGGCTCACGATGCTGGTCGCCACCACGGCCGGAGGGTCCCAGTCGGTCACCGCGATCGACGTACCCGAGGACGACGCGCTCGACGTCGCGCGCGCCGCCGTACCCGGGCTGGTGGAGCAGTTCCTCGCCTGACGCCCGGTGGCTGGAACGGCGGAGCCGGGTCCGGCCGAACCTGAGTAGCGTTCCCTGCATGTTCTCGAAGGTGCTGGTCGCCAACCGCGGCGAGATCGCGATCCGGGCGTTCCGGGCGGCGTACGAGCTCGGCGCGCGCACGGTGGCGGTGTTCCCGCACGAGGACCGCTGGTCCGAGCACCGGCTGAAGGCCGACGAGTCCTACGAGATCGGCGAGCGCGGCCACCCGGTGCGGGCCTACCTCGACCCCGACACGATCGTGGCGACGGCGGTCCGGGCGGGTGTCGACGCGGTCTACCCCGGTTACGGCTTCCTGTCCGAGAACCCGGCCCTGGCCGAGGCCTGCGCCAACGCCGGCATCACCTTCGTCGGCCCGTCGTCCGACGTGCTGACGCTGACCGGCAACAAGGCTCGGGCGATCGCGGCGGCCAAGGCGGCCGGCGTACCGACGCTCGCCTCGGTGGAGCCGTCGACCGACGTCGATGCCCTCGCCGAGGCCGCCTCCGACATGCCGTACCCGCTCTTCGTCAAGGCCGTCGCCGGCGGTGGCGGCCGCGGCATGCGCAGGGTCGACGACCCGAAGGACCTCCGCGACGCGGTGGAGACGTGCATGCGCGAGGCGGAGGGCGCGTTCGGCGACCCGACCGTGTTCATCGAGCAGGCGGTGGTGGACCCGCGCCACATCGAGGTGCAGATCCTCGCCGACGCGCAGGGCAACGTGATCCACCTGTACGAGCGGGACTGCTCGGTCCAGCGGCGGCACCAGAAGGTCGTCGAGATCGCGCCGGCGCCCAACCTCGACCCCGAGCTGCGCGACCGGATGTGCGCCGACGCGGTGCGGTTCGCGACGGAGATCGGCTACGTCAACGCCGGCACCGTCGAGTTCCTGCTCGACACCGAGGGCAACTACGTCTTCATCGAGATGAACCCCCGGATCCAGGTCGAGCACACCGTGACCGAGGAGGTCACCGACGTCGACCTGGTGCAGTCGCAGCTGCGGATCGCCTCGGGCGAGACGCTCGAGGACCTCGGCCTGTCGCAGGACGACATCCGGCTGCGCGGGTCCGCGCTGCAGTGCCGGATCACGACCGAGGACCCCGCCAACAACTTCCGGCCGGACACCGGCAAGATCACGACGTACCGCTCCCCCGGCGGCAGCGGCGTCCGCCTCGACGGCGGTACGACGTACACCGGCGCGGAGGTCTCGGCCCACTTCGACTCGATGCTGGCCAAGCTGACCTGTCGGGGCCGGACGTTCGACAAGGCGGTGCAGAAGGCGCGGCGCGCGGTCGCGGAGTTCCGGATCCGTGGCGTCTCCACGAACATCCCGTTCCTGCAGGCCGTGCTCGACGACCCCGACTTCGTCTCCGGCAACATCACGACGTCGTTCATCGAGACCCATCCCCAGCTGCTCCAGGCGCGCGGCAGCGGCGACCGCGGCACCAAGCTGCTGACGTACCTGGCCGGTGTCACCGTCAACCAGCCGCACGGTCCCGGCCCCGGTGAGCATCGACCCGGTCTCGAAGCTGCCGGAACTCAACCACGACGTCCCCGCGCCCGACGGCACCCGTCAGCTGCTGCTGAGCGTCGGGCCCGAGGAGTTCGCGCGGCGGCTGCGCGAGCAGAAGGACGTGGCGGTCACCGACACCACGTTCCGCGACGCCCACCAGTCGCTGCTCGCGACCCGGGTGCGTACGCGTGACCTGCTGGCGGTGGCGCCGCACGTCGCCCGGACGACGCCGGAGCTGTGGTCGCTCGAGGCGTGGGGCGGGGCGACGTACGACGTGGCGCTGCGGTTCCTGTCCGAGGACCCGTGGGAGCGGTTGGCGTCCCTGCGCCAGGCGGTGCCGAACATCTGCCTCCAGATGCTGCTGCGCGGGCGCAACACGGTCGGGTACACGCCGTACCCCACCGAGGTCACCGACGCGTTCGTCGAGGAGGCCGCGCAGACCGGCATCGACGTGTTCCGCATCTTCGACGCGCTCAACGACGTCGCGCAGATGCGGCCGGCGATCGAGGCCGTGCGGGCGCACCGACACCGCCGTCGCCGAGGTCTGCCTCTGCTACACCGGCGACCTGTCCGACCCGGGCGAGACGCTGTACACGCTCGACTACTACCTCGCCCTGGCCGAGCGGATCGTCGAGGCCGGCGCGCACGTGCTGGCGATCAAGGACATGGCCGGACTGCTGCGCGCGCCGGCCGCCCGCACGCTGGTGACGGCGCTGCGCGACCGCTTCGACCTCCCCGTGCACCTGCACACGCACGACACCCCGGGCGGCCAGCTCGGCACCCTGCTCGCGGCGATCGACGCGGGGGTCGATGCGGTCGACGCCGCGACCGCGTCCATGGCCGGCACCACCTCCCAGCCGCCGCTCTCGGCGCTGGTCTCGGCGACCGACCACTCGGACCGCGAGACCGGGCTGTCGCTGGCGGCGGTGAACGCGCTCGAGCCCTACTGGGAGGCCGTGCGCCGGGTGTACGCGCCGTTCGAGGCCGGGACTGGCCTCGCCCACCGGTCGCGTCTACCGGCACGAGATCCCCGGCGGCCAGCTGTCCAACCTCCGGCAGCAGGCCATCGCGCTCGGGCTGGGCGAGAAGTTCGAGCAGATCGAGGACACGTACGCCGCCGCCAACGACATCCTCGGCAACGTGGTGAAGGTGACCCCGTCGTCCAAGGTGGTCGGTGACCTGGCGCTGCACCTCGTCGCGGTCGGCGCCGACCCGGCGGAGTTCGCGGAGAACCCGAGCAAGTTCGACATCCCCGACTCGGTCATCGGCTTCCTCAACGGCGAGCTCGGCGACCCGCCCGGCGGCTGGCCGGAGCCGTTCCGGAGCAAGGCGCTCGAGGGCCGCACCTGGAAGGAGCCGGCCGGGCACGTCACCGACGAGCAGGCCGAAGGGCTGCGCACCAACCGGCGGCAGACCCTCAACGAGCTGCTCTTCCCGGGTCCGACCAAGGACTTCCTCGAGATCCGGGAGACGTACGGCGACGTGTCGGTGCTGCCGACCCGCGACTACCTCTACGGGCTGCGTTCCAACGAGGAGCACGAGGTCCGGCTCGGCGAGGGCATCACGCTGATCATGGGGCTGCAGGCGATCGGTGAGCCCGACGAGCGGGGCTACCGATCCGTCATGGCGACCCTCAACGGCCAGCTCCGCCCGATCAGCGTCCGCGACGAGTCGGTGGCGGCCGAGGTCGACGCGGCCGAGAAGGCCGACCCGTCCCAGCAGGGGCACGTGGCCGCGCCGTTCCAGGGGGTCGTGACCATCGCGGTCGAGGAGGGCGACCAGGTCTCGGCCGGCGACACCGTCGCCACCATCGAGGCGATGAAGATGGAGGCCTCGATCACCGCCCCGGTCGACGGCACGGTCGAGCGGATCACACTCTCCGGTACCCAGGCCGTCGACGGCGGCGATCTGGTGCTGGTGCTGGCCTAGTCCTCGTCCTTCTGCGCCTCCTTGGCGGCCGCCTTGATGTCGTCCGCCTCGACCTTGCCGATGGCGTTCTCGACGATGGCGTCCGCCCGCTCGAGGGCCTTCCGGATCCTGACCTCACCGGGGTCGGACACCAGGGCGAGCAGACCGGAGTGCCCGGGCGGGATCGCGTTCTCGAGCTGCTGCTCGAGCTCGCCGTGGTGGTGGCGCTGCCGCAGCTTGCCGGCGAGGGCGCCGGCGCTGCCGACGACGGCGGCGCTGCCGAGGATCGACGGTGGGAAGATCACGCCGAGCGCGATGCCGCCGACGACGCCCCACTTGAGCCCGGACTTCGTGCTGTGGTCGGTCGCCTTCTGGACCTCCAGCTTGCCCTCCGCGGAGCGGTTGACCACGATCACGCCCTCGATCTCGACGTTGCGGCCGTCCTCGACGGACTTGAGGGCCTCGTACGCCTCCCACGCCGTACTCGTGTCGCTGAAGTCCGCGACGAGGAGGGTGTAGGCGCCGTCGGACACGGCGGCCGCGCTCACTTCCAGGTCGGGCGTGTTGCTCTCGTCTGACATGCCAGCCACTCCTTGCTGATGGGGCCTTCACTGTCGAACGCCCTGCCTGCGACGTCCTCACCCGGTACGGGTGGAACGGTCGAGCTGAGCCGGCGGGGTGGCCCCTGCCCGAAGACCGCTGTGCAATTCCTTGCGGTTTGGTCCCCAACCGCAGGGATTTGCACAGCGGAGTTGCCGTTTGGTCCCCAACCGCAAGGATTTGCACAACCGGAGCCGCGGTTCGTGACCCATCGAGGCGGGCGCAACGCCGGCTCGTCTGGACGCGTCAGGTTCGGCTCCGTCGCAACGAGACGTCAGCAGGTGCCGCGCTCGGCGCTCTCGCACACGTCGGCGCCGCCGTTGCCGTGGACGGTGTCGGTGCCGTCGCCGGCGTTGATGGTGTCGGCGAGGTCCGTACCGCTCACCCAGTCGTCGCCGGCTTCGGTGACCGCACGCAGCTCGCCGCCGGTCAGCGCGAGCACCCGGTCGGCCTCGGGGCTGCCCCGGAAGGCCCAGCGGAGGAGGCCGACGAGGCGGTACTCCTCGTAGCCGCCCACCGTCCCGGTGGCGGTCGAGGACGGCAGCACCGCGCTGGTGGTGCCGTCACCGAGGTCGATCCAGAACCGCGGTCGCGGGCTCAGCCCTTCGAGGTGGTCGCCGTACACGGTGAGGACGTCGCGACCCGGTCCTCCGGCGGTGGCCATGCCCGACTCCCCGCTGATCGCCTGCGCCACCTGGTCGCGGCCCTCGTCGCCCCGCACGGTCACCGGCTGCGCCCCGAACGCCTCGATGAAGTCGTCGTCCGGACCGCCGCGGAGGTGGTCGCGCCCGGCATAGCTGCCGATCAGGTCGGATCCCGGCCCGGCGAACACGGTGTCGTCGCCGGACCCGCCCCTCGACTCACCGTAGATCTGGTCGTCGCCCCCGTCACCGATCAGGCGGTCGTTGCCGTCGAGGCCGTGCAGCGCGTCGGCTCTGTCGGAGCCCCTGATCGTGTCGGCGTACGCCGATCCCTCGACACCCATCCGCGCCTGGATCCGGATCTGGTCGGTGCCGACCCCACGACCGGTGGCCGTGCCGGTGCTGCCGGACAGGTCCACCGTGACCCCGCCCCGCGCATCGGTCCACGAGAACATGTCCGGACGGCGCCGGGTCTCGGCCCGCCGGTCGTCCCAGCCACCGACGAGCACGTCGTCGCCACCGGAGCCGCGGAGCACGTCGCCCACGAGGAACCTGCCGCCGACGTCGTCGCCGAGGCGGTCGTCCCCGCCGTACAGCGCGTCGGCCCCGCGTCCACCCTCCAGCACGTCGGCGCCGGCGTTGCCACACAGCAGGTCGTCGCCGCCGAAGCCCCGGACGACGTCGTCACCGCCCCGGGCGACCACGACGTCGCGCCCGTTGGTGCCGGCCAGCCGGTCGTCGCCGTTGGTCCCGACGATCGTCGCCTTCTGACCGGCGCACTTCGGGACCCGCGCCTCCGCGGGCGTCGACACCGGGAGCAGCGCACCGACCAGGACGGCCACGGCGGTGAGGCGCAGGGCACGCAAGCGGTCTTCCTCCCGGGTTCAGGACGTGCGCGGCTTCACCTCGAACGTAACCCAGGTCGATCGCAGGCCGAGGGCACTGCGCAGCGTGTCGCCACTGACCGTGACCCGGCCCGCGGCGCCCACGATCCGGATCGACGCGGCGCGGCCGCCCCACTCGCCGTTGCCGTCGCGCCGCAGCACGACGATCCGGCGCAGGTTGCCGATCGCGGGCCAGGCGCTCTCGAACGCACCGTCCTGGACGCGCGTCGTCCAGGCGTGCATGGCGTTGCCGGACCAGCCGTCGTAGGGATCCTTCTGCGCCGCCAGGTAGGACATCGAGCCGGCCGACGTCCAGCCGCCGCTGCTCGAGGAGAACTGCGTGAACGCCGGCTCCCCGCCGTGCAGGAGCGCGAGGTGGCGGGTCGCGTCCACCGCGGCGTTGGACGCGGGGTGCTCGGCGGCGTACCCGCCGTACACCTGGCACGACGTGGTGTCGCACAGCGGGCCGCTGCGGTGCGCCCGCTCGTACGCCGCGTACGTGCGGGCGGCGACGGCCTGGGCCCGGACGGCGGCCGGGTGCCACGAGGCGGGCATCTCCAGGGGTACGACGCCCTTGAGGTAGCTGTCGAGGGGGAGCTGGTTGATCGTGTCCCGCGCGTTCGACCCACGACTGGGCGCGGCCGAGACCAGCCAGCCGCGGTAGGGACGGTCGCCGGACGGCGTGACCAGCGTGACCGGCGCACGCCCGGCCCGGAAGGAGCCCTGGCCCTCGAGCCGGCGGTAGTTGCGCCACCTGCCGTCGTAGAACTGGACCCGGTCCTGCTTCTTCCGGTTCAGCGAGATCCGCCAGAGCGTGGCGCCGTTGGCGGGCAGCCGGGTGCGCTCACCGGCGCCCTTGTCCCGCAGGGTCAGTCCCGACCGCGCGCGCACGACCAGGTCGTCGGTGGTGTCGGCCGAGATCTCGACCAGCACCTTCCCTCGAGCCTCTCCCCACGACGTCCCGGGGTAGTAGAACTCGGCGATCCCGCGGAACCCGAGGCCCTCGCGGGCCGCGCCCTCGGCGCCGTACTGCGACATGCCGTGGCCGTGGCCGTACCCGTGGCCCGAGATCGTGATCGTCGCCTTCCCCGGCACGTCCCAGGTCTCGGCGGCCCGCGCGGGCGACGGCAGCGCGACCAGGGTCGCGGCCGTCACGGCGACGGCGGCGGCAGCACGGACGGCGCGCATGGCGGCTCCTCGAGGGGACGTGTGGCACCTGGTACGGGTGTGACCAAAGAGAAATGCCAACACGCCCATCGGGCGCGCGCCATCGCGCTGAAGGAACTACAGACCTGTAGTTCGCGAGCCTCCGCGTCAGCTGCCGCTGACGACCGGGTTCTTGAACCACCGGGACATCAGTCCGACGTAGAGCATGAAGTCGTCGCCGTCCACGTCCACGGAGCCGCTCGATCCGGTCACCCGGAGCCCTCGACGCGACCGTTCCACGCGCCGTGCCCGTTGCGGCTCAGGACCTGGATGCTCTCCAGCGTGCCCAGGCCGTTCCAGTGCCGGGTGATCTCGTTGCCGGTGAAGGTCGCCTTCCAGCCGCGGTAGGCGTGGTCGTAGGGGTCCTGCTTCGCGGGCAGGTAGGGAACCGTCTGACCGTGCACCTCGCCCTGCGTGGTCCACCCGCCGTTGCTGGCGGAGAACTCGGTGAATGCGAGCCCGCCCCGGAAGGTCAGCACCCGCCTCGCGGTGGCCCTGATGGCGGCGTTGGCGTCGGGGTGCTCGGCGGAGTAGCCGCCGTAGACCTGGCACGACGTGGTGTCGCAGATGGTCCCGCGGTCGGCGCGCTGGAACGCGGCGTACGTGCGAGCGGCCACCGCCTGGGCCCGCACCGCGTGCCGCGGCCACGAGGCCGGGACCTCCTGCGGGACGACGCCCTTGAGGTAGTGGTCGAGCGGCAGCACGTTGACGGTGGCGCGGTGCCCGCCGACCGCGGCGTTGCGCAGCTTCCCGCGGTACGCCGTGCGGCCGCCGCGCTTGAGCAGGGTCAGCGGGTTCCTGCCCGCCGAGAACTCCGCGTCGCCGGTGATCCTCTTCCATCGGTGCCACTTCCGGCCCTGGTGGTAGGACACCACGCTCTTGCCGCCGGCCGCTGCGGAGATCCGCCAGCGGTCCGCAGTCTTGCGGGGCTTCCAGGTCCGGCCGGACTTCAGGGCCTTGACCTTGAGCCCGGGGCGGTCGAGGACGATGGTGTTGCGCCGGCTGGTGTCGCCGGTGATCTCGACCCTGATCAGGCCGCCCTTCCGGGCGATCTTGGTCCGCGGGTAGTAGAACCGCAGGATCTGCTTCCAGCCGCGACCCTGCTCCGCGGCGTCGTGGGCGCCCCACTGGGACATGCCGCGCCCGTGGCCGTAGCCGCGGCCCTCGAAGGTGACGCTGACCGCCCGGCGATCGGCGCGGTCGCGGTCGGCGCGCTCACCCGCGGCGGCGTACGCCGAGGTGGGCACCGCCAGCGCAGCAGTGACGGTCAGGACAAGGAGACGTCGGGTGGTCCGAGACATGCGGGCCATCCTCACATGCCACTCAAGCCCGCCGCCCCGCCACCCGGGGCACCCGACCAACCGCCCGAACGGGGCATGGCGCCGTGGCGGCGCGGTGCCTAGCCTCGAGGGATGACCTTCGAGGTCATCCTGATCGTCCTGCTCGTCGCGGTGGTCGCCGGGGTCGGTGTCCGCCGGGCCGCGAAGACACGTCATGAGCGGCGGATGGAGACGGCGCGGAACTTCCGGCTCAGCCGCAAGGTCGCCGACGAGGACGTGACCGCGTTCGGCGAGGAGCTGTCGGACCTGCACGTCGAGACCCTGACCACGGCCATCGACGACGACATGCGGACCGACTACCAGCAGTGCGCTCGACTCCTACGAGACCGCCAAGGACCGCATCCGCGACGCGAACGACGAGGCAGGAGTGACCCAGGCGACCAAGGCCCTCGAGGACGGCCGGTTCGCGATGGCGTGCGTCCTCGCCCGTCGCGACGAGGTGGCCCTCCCGCTCCGCAGACCACCGTGCTTCTTCAACCCGACGCACGGGCCGGCGGCCACCGACGTCGACATGGGCGCCTCCCGGCGGGGTGACCCGGGAGATCCCGGTCTGCTTCGGCTGCGAGGAACGCCTCGCCGGCGGCGAGCGCCCCGACACCCGGCTCGTCAGGTGGGGCAACCGCTACGTGCCGTGGTACCAGGCGGGCGGGCCGTACCAGGCCTACGTCGAGGGCTACTACGGCGGATATGTGCGCCAGGACCTGTTCCCGGCGTTCGTCCTCATCGGGGCGACCAGCGGCCCACAGACGGCCGCGCCCGTGGACACCTGGAGCGGCTGGGACGGCGGCGCTCCCACCTGGGACGACGGGCCCGGCACGTTCGACGGAGGCGGCCACGGCGGCTGGGGAGACGGCGGCTACGGCGGAGGCGACGGAGGCGGAGGCGGCTGGGGGGACGGCGGTGGCGGCGGTGGGGGCGGCGGCGACGGCTGAGCGTCAGACCCGGTGCAGGCGGCGTGCCGCCTCGGCGATCGACCCGCTCATCGACGGGTAGACCGTGAACGCGTGCGCGAGCTGGTCGGCGGTCAGGGACTCGGCGACCGCGACCGACACGGGGTGGATCAGCTCGCTGGCCCGCGGCGCGACGACCACGCCACCGACCACGATGCCGGTGCCGGGACGGCAGAAGAGCTTCACGAAGCCGTCGCGGACGCCCTGCATCTTCGCCCGGGGGTTGCCCGACAGCGGCAGCATCACGACCTCGGCCTGGATCTCGCCGGCGTCGACGGCGTTCTGCGACCAGCCGACGGTCGCGATCTCCGGGGCGGTGAAGACGTTGGACGAGACCTTCTTGAGGTCCAGCGGCGTCACGGCGTCGCCGAGGAAGTGCCACATCGCGATCCGGCCCTGCATCGCCGCCACGGAGGCCAGCATCAGGATGCCGGTGCAGTCGCCGGCGGCGTAGACCCCGCGGGCCGACGTACGGCTGACCCGGTCGACGTTCACGAAACCGCCGTCGGCGAGGATCACCCCGGACTCCTCGAGCCCGAGGTCGGCCGTGTTGGGGACCGAGCCGAGCGCCAGGATGCAGTGGGAGCCCTGGACTTCCTGTCCGTCGGTCAGCCGCACGGTCACGACGTCGCCGTCGCGGGTCACCGACTCCATCCGCGACCTCGACAGCACGTTCATGCCGCGCCGCGTGAGCACCTCCTCGAGCACGGCCGCCGCTTCGGCGTCCTCGCCCGGCAGCACCCGGTCGCGGGAGGAGACCAGCGTGACCGGGATGCCGAGGTTGAGATAGGCGCTGGCGAACTCCGCACCGGTGACCCCGGAACCCACGACGATCAGGTCGGTGGGCACCTCGTCGAGGTCGTAGACCTGCTCCCAGGTGAGGATCCGCTCCCCGTCGGGCTGCGCCGACGGGAGGGTGCGTGGTGCTGCCCCGGTGGCGATCAGGACCGCGTCCGCGCGGAGCACCCGCTCGGCGCCGTCGGCGCCCTGGACGACGACCCGATCGGGTCCGGCCAGGCTGCCGCGGCCCTTCAGCACGCTCACGCCGTCACGGGTCAGCCGTTGCTCGATGTCGGCCGACTGGTCGGCCGCGAGCTGCTTGACCCGGGCGTTGACCCGCTCGAGGTCGACCCGGATCGACGTCGCCGCGTCGCCCTCGTGGTCCATGAAGTTGACGCCCAGCTCGGCCGCGCCCTCGAGCTCGCTCATCACCTCGGCGGTCGCGATCAGGGTCTTGCTCGGCACGCAGTCGGTCAGCACCGCGGACCCGCCGATCCCGTCGGTGTCGACGATCGTCACCTCGGCGCCGAGCTGGGCGGCGACGTGGGCGGCCTCGTAGCCGCCCGGGCCGCCGCCGACGATGACGACGCGTTCGCTGCTCACGTCGGGTCAGAGGTTGATCATGTGGCCGGCGATGCCCTCGATGGCTTCCTTCATCGCCTCGGAGAGCGTCGGGTGGGCGAACACGTTGCGCGCCACCTCGTCGGCGGTCAGGTCCCACTGCTGGGCCAGGGTGAGCGCGGGCAGCAGCTCGGTCACCTCGGGGCCGATCAGGTGGCCGCCGATGATCTCGTTGTACTGCGCGTCGGCCACGATCTTCACGAACCCGACACCCTCGCCCATGCCCCGGGCCTTGCCGTTGGCCGAGAACGGGAAGGTGGCGACCTTGACGTCGTACCCCTTCTCCTTGGCCTGCTCCTCGGAGTAGCCGAACGAGGCGATCTGCGGCTGGCAGAACGTCGCCCGCGGGATCATGTCGAAGTTGATCTCCTGGGTCTCCGCGCCGGCGATGGTCTCGGCCGCGACGACCCCCATCGCCTCGGCGGTGTGGGCCAGCATCAGCTTGCCGGTGACGTCGCCGATCGCGTAGACGCCCTCGACGTTGGTGCGGCCGCGGGCGTCGACGCCGATGGCGCCGCGGTCGGTCAGCTCGACGCCGGCCGCCTCGAGGCCGTAGCCCTCGACGCGCGGCGCGAAGCCGAACGCCGCCAGCATCTTGTCGGCCTCGATCACCTCGGAGTCGCCGCCGCTGGCCGGGCTGACGGTCACGCGTACGCCGCTGCCGGTGTCCTCGACCGAGTCGACCTTGGTCGAGACGAGCACCTTCACGCCGAGCTTCTTGTACTGCTTGAGCAGCTCCTTGGACACGTCGGCGTCCTCGGTCGGGACCATCCGGTCGAGGAACTCGACGATGGTGACGTCGACGCCGTAGTTCTTCATCACGTAGGCGAACTCGACGCCGATCGCGCCGGAACCGCCGATGATGATGCTGCCGGGGAGGTTCTCGTCGAGGATCTGCTCCTCGTAGGTGACGACGTTCTCGCTCAGCGAGACCCCGGGCACCAGTCGCACCTTGGCGCCGGAGGCGATGATCAGGTTGTCGAAGGTGTACGACGACGTGCTGCCGTCGGAGGCCTTGACGTCGACCCCCTTCGGGCCGGTGAGGGTGCCCCACCCGTCGATCTCGGTGATCTTGTTCTTCTTCATCAGGTAGTGGACGCCCTTGGTGCTGGCGTCGGCGACACCACGGCTGCGCTTGTGGGCGACGGCGTACGACATGGTGACGTCGCCCTCGATCCCGAACTTCTGCTTCTCGTGCTGCAGGATGTGCGCGAGCTCGGCGTTGCGCAGGAGCGCCTTCGAGGGGATGCAGCCGACGTTGAGGCAGACGCCGCCCCAGTACTTCTCCTCGACCACGGCGACGGACTTGCCGAGCTGGGCGGCGCGGATCGCCGCGACGTAGCCACCGGGGCCGGCACCAAGAACGAGAACATCGAAGTGGGTCACGGAGGTCAGCCTAGGCCCGCTGGCGTCGCCGCCCCAAAGTGCCGTGCGCCGACATGGCTGTGCCTGACGAACTCGACCAGTTCGAACGACTAATCTCGTCCGCGTGACGTTGTACGCCGCCTACGGGACGAACCTCGATCCCGCCCGGATGGGCGAGCGGGCACCGCACTCCCCCCTGCGGATGACCGGCTGGCTGACCGGCTGGCGGCTGACGTTCGGTGGCGAGGAGCACGGCTGGGACGGCGCGCTCGCGACGATCGTCGAGGATCCACTCGAGCAGGTGTTCGTCGCGGTCTACGACGTCACCCGCGAGGACGAGAGCGTCATGGACAGCTGGGAGGCCGCCGACCTCGGGCTGTACCGCAAGACCCGGGTGCGGGTCTCCAGCCTCACCGGCGAGATCCTGGTCTGGGCCTACGTGCTCGACGCCTACGAGGGCGGGCTGCCGTCGGCGTCGTACCTCGGCGTGCTCGCGGACGCCGCCGAGGCGGCCGACGCGCCGGATGACTACGTGGCCGCCATCCGCGCGCGGCCGTGCCACTCGACCGGGCTCTGAGAACCGCCTGACCGACGTGGGTCAGTCGTTGGCGTTCTTGTTCAGCACCTGGTAGTCGGCGTCGAGCGAGACGTCCCACTCGGTGCCGTCGTCCATGCGGACCTCGACCTCGTAGGCCTCGCCACGGTCGTCGCTGGCCTCGACCTGCTCGACGGTGCCGCCACCGACGGCGTCCAGGGCTGCCTGCTCGGCCGACTGGCGCTCCTCGGCGCTCAGCGCACGGTCGTCAGCGTCGGGCCCGTCGTCGCCCTCGGTCTCGCTGTCGTCGTTGTCGTCGCGGCCCTCGGCGTCCTGGCTGACCACGTTCAGGTCCTGGTCCAGGGTGACGTCGACCTCGGTGCCGTCGTCCATGCGGACCTCGACCTCGTAGGCCTCGCCGCGGTCGTCGCTGGACTCCACGTCCACTGCCGTGCCGCCGCCGGCGGCCTCGACGGCCGCGGCGCCGACGCGATCGCGCTCGCCTCCCTGGACGTCGTCGTTGGCCGCGGCCGTCCACACCGTGCCACCGACGCCGAGGACGGCGACGGCCGCGATCGTGGGGAGGATGACGCGCTTCCGGCGGAGCTTCGAGATGTTCATGGGGTGGGCCTTTCGGGCTTCTGGGTGTGTTCCTGACTGGTCGGGAACAGCCTGCAGCTGCCGTCGCTGAAGCCCACCTGAACGCGTCTGAAAGGCTCTTCAGGTCGACGAGCCGGGGAGGCGTACGACGAACCGGGCGCCGCCCAGATCCGACGCTGAGATGTCGACGGTCCCGCCGTGGGCGGTGACGATCTCGTGGACGATCGCCAGCCCGAGACCACTCCCGCCGGCGTCACGGGCGCGGGCCTCGTCGAGGCGCACGAACCGGTCGAAGATGCGTTGCCGGTGCTCCGCGGGGATCCCGGGGCCGTCGTCCTCGACCACGAGCACGACGCCCTCCTCGGTCTCCTGGACGGCGAGGGCCACGACAGCGTCGGCGTGACGTGCGGCGTTGTCGACGAGGTTCTGCACCACCTGCGTGAGCGCCACCTGGTCCCCACGAACCCGCCCGGCCCCGATTCCGGCCGTGTCGACACGGAGACCGGGTCGGTGGACGCGTCGGGCCACCGCCAGCGCCAGGTCGTCGAGGTCGACGTCTCGGGGCGTCTGCGTGATCGCGCCTTCGTCGGCCCGGGTGAGGAGCAGCAGCTGCTCCACGAGGCGCTGCATGCGCGCGGACTCCTGGAGCACCGCGTCGGCGAGCTCGCCCTCGGGCAGCGCACCGGGGTGGGTGCGGGTCACCTCGGCCGTCTGGCGGATGCTGGCCAGCGGTGATCGCAGCTCGTGGGAGGCATCGCTGACGAACTGCTGCTGCCGCTCGCGCGAGTCCTGCAGGCGTCCCAGCATCTGGTTCATGGTCCGCGCCAGGCGATGGATCTCGTCGCGCGAGGGTGGTTCGGGCACCCGTCGGTCCAGGCGGTCGCCGGTGATCTGCTCGACCTCGCGCCGGATCCGTTCGACCGGCGCGAGCGCGCGTGTGGCCACCATCCACGTCGTACCGCCCACCAGCAGCAGCACCAACGGCAGACCGATCAGCAGTGGCAGCACCAGCGCAGCCGTCGAGTCCTCGACGTCCTCCAGCGACGCGGCGACCGAGACGGTGTACTCCTCGCCGGACGCTTCGGCGTCCTCGGTGACGACGAGGTAGGAATGGTCGGCACCCGGGACCCTGGTCTCGTCCGTGTCGTCGGTCGGCAGCGGCCGCTCGAGAGGCTGGGAAGCGCGGACGACGGTGCCGTCGGCGTCGGTCACCTGCCAGATCAGCTCGTCGGGCTCGTCCCGGTCCTCGTCGTCGGTCTGTCCGTCGCCGGACTGCCCGTCGTCGGGCAGTCCCGACGTCTCGATCTGCACGGCCAGGGCCGCGGCGCGCTGCTCGGCGGTGGTCTCGAGCCCGTCGCGCAGGGACTCCCGGACCAGCGCCACGAGCGTGACGGCTCCGACGAGCAGGACGACCGCCACCACCAGCACGGCCGCCACGGTCGTGCGGGCCCGGACGGACGCGCGGCTCCAGCGCGCCTCAGCCACCGTCGCTCGCCAACCGGTAGCCCGCGCCACGCAAGGTCTGGATCGCCTCGCGCCCGAACGGGCGGTCGACCTTGTTGCGCAGGTGTCGGATGTAGACCTCGACGATGTTGGGGTCGCCCTCGAAGTCGACGTCCCACACCGCCTCGAGGATCTGTCGCTTGGAGAGCACGTCACCCGGATGGCGGGCCAGGAACGCGAGCAACGAGAACTCCCGGGCCGTGAGCTCGACCTCGACGTCACCGCGCCACACCCGGCGCGCGGCCGGATCCACCCGGATGTCGCCCACCTCGAGCTGGGTCGGCCGCTCCCGCGCTCCCCGACGCGCCACGGCGCGCAGCCGCGCCACCAGGACCGGGAACGAGAACGGCTTGGTCAGGTAGTCGTCGGCACCGGTGTCGAGGCCCTCCACCTGGTCCCACTCGCCGTCCTTGGCGGTGAGCATCAGGATCGGGGTCCAGTCCGCTTCGGCGCGCAGGGTCTCGCACACCTTGTAGCCGTTGATCCCCGGGAGCATCAGGTCGAGCACGATCGCGTCGTACTGGTTCTCGCGCGCGAGCCACAGCCCGTCGGTGCCGTCGTGGGCCACGTCGACGGCGAAGCCCTCGGCCTCGAGCCCCACGCGCAGGGAGCGCGCAAGCCGCTTCTCGTCATCGACGACGAGTACGCGCATGGATGCCTCCGGACGATCGGGGACGCCAGTCTCACGCATCCAGCCTGAACGCCCGCTGAAGCGCGGGTGCGGTCCGGGCTAGTCGCCCGGCTGGGCGTTGTGGCAGACCGCCTCGACGTTGTTGCCGTCGGGGTCGCGGACGAAGGCGCCGTAGTAGTGGTCGTGGTACTCCGGGAACATGCGCGGCTCGTGGAGCACCTCGGCGCCCATCTCCTTGGCGGCCTCGAAGAACGCCCGCACCGCGGCGGTGTCGGCGGCCTGGAAGGCCACGTGGATCTCGCGGTTGGGCCCGGACGCCGGGCCCTCGTCGGGCTGCCTGCCGAGCCAGAAGTCGGGCTTGTCCTTGCCGTAGCCCAGGGCCACCTCGAAGTCCATGATGCGCGTGAAGCCGAGGGTGCCGAGGACCTTGTCGTAGAAGGCCGCCGAAGCGGCGAGGTCGGAGCAGTTGATGCCCAGGTGGTCGATCATGTGCCGATCCTGCCGTACGACGCCGACAGGTCTAGGGTCTGCTGCGTGAACGATCAGCTGACCCCCTACCAGCTCGCCGAGCAGGCTGCCGACCACCTCCGTGAGCTGACCGGCGTCGACTCCCACGACGTCGCGCTCGTCCTCGGCTCGGGCTGGCTGCCCGCCGTCGACGCCCTCGGCGAGGCCACGGCCGAGATCAGCACCACCGACCTGCCGGGCTTCTCCGCCGCGGCCGTGGCGGGGCACTCGGGCAAGATCCGCTCCATCCGCAGCGGCGACCGCCACCTGCTGGTCTTCCTCAGCCGCACCCACTACTACGAGGGCAAGGGCGTCGCCGCCGTCGTCCACGGCGTACGCACGGCTGCCGCGGCGGGCTGCCGGGCCATCGTGCTCACCAACGGGTGCGGCGGGCTGAAGGACACCTGGTCGCCGGGCACGCCGGTCCTGATCAGCGACCACATCAACCTCACCGGCCGGTCCCCGATCGAGGGCGCCAACTTCGTCGACCTCACCGACCTCTACTCGAGCCGGCTGCGCGCCATGTGCCGCGAGGTCGACCCGACGCTCGACGAGGGCGTCTACGTGCAGTTCCCCGGCCCGCACTACGAGACCCCGGCCGAGATCGGCATGGTCCGCGCCATCGGCGGCCACCTGGCCGGCATGAGCACGACGCTCGAGGCGATCGCCGCCCGCGAGGCGGGCATGGAGATCCTCGGCATCAGCCTGGTCACCAACCTCGCCGCCGGCATCAGCGGCGAGCCGCTCAACCACGAAGAGGTCCTGGAGGCCGGCAGGGCCGCGGCCTCCCGGATGGGCGACCTGCTGGGCCAGATCGTGCCCAGGATCTGACGAGGAGTAGCTGATGCGGGTCCTGGTCACCGGCGCCGCCGGCAGCATCGGTCGGGTCGTCACGGTCGGCCTGGCCGACCGTGGGCACGACATCGTCGGCCTCGACCGGGTGCCCGAGCCGGAGGGCTTCGACGGGCCCTGGCACAGCGTCGACTGCGCCGACCCGGACGCCGTCGCGGCCGTGTTCGCCCAGTCGGCGCCCGACGCCGTGGTCCACCTGGCCGGTCACCCCGGCGAGGCCGACCTGCCGGCCTCGTTCACCTCCCACGTGGTGACCACGGCCGCGCTGCTGGACGCGATGGTCGAGCACGACGTGACCCGCATCGTCTACGCCTCGTCCAACCACGCCGTCGGGCTGACCCCGCGCCGCGACCTGGTGTCCGACGACGCCCGGCCCCGGCCCGACACCTTCTACGGCGTCGGCAAGGTGGCGGCCGAGGGCCTGCTCAGCCTGTACGCCGACCGCTACGGCATCGACGCCGTCGCCTGCCGGATCGGCTCCTTCCGCGACCGGCCGGGCAGCGTGCGCGCGCTCTCGACCTGGCTCTCCCACGACGACTGCGTGCGGATGGTCGACGCCGCCCTCACCGCGACCGCACCCGGCTTCGCGGTGCTCTACGGCATCTCCGCCAACACCCGGGCCTGGTGGGACCTCGAGCCCGGTCGGCGGCTGGGCTACGAGCCGCGGGACGACGCGGAGGAGTTCGCGGCCTCGATCGAGCCCGGGCCCGACGACGACGACGAGGCGGCGTACGTCGGCGGCCCGTTCGCGCTGGCGGCGTACCACCGTCCGGCGCTCGACCGCACTTGACCTGGAGTGCACTCCAGGGCTGAGACTGTCGGCATGAGCCTGAGCATCGCGGAGGCCGCCGAGCAGACCGGCCTGACCCCCGACACGCTGCGCTACTACGAGCGGGACGGGCTGATGCTGCGCCGCGTCGACCGCTCGACCACCGGGCACCGTCGCTACACCGAGGCCGACCTGCACTGGATCGGCCTGATCAACTGCCTGCGCGGCACGGGCATGCCGATCCGCGAGGTGCGCCGGTACGCCGACCTGGTCCGGGCCGGTGACGGCAACGAGACGGAGCGACTCGACCTGCTGCGCGCCCACCGGCTCAGCGTGCTCGCCCAGCTCGCGGAGGTCACCGAGCACCTGGGCGCGATCGACCGCAAGATCGGCATCTACACCGACAAGCTCGAGGCGATCCAGACCCGCACCGAGATCGGGGCTTGACCTGGAGCGCGCTCCAACCCGTTGTGTGGGTGGCATGACCACTTCTCAACGCACTCTCGGAAAGACCACCCCGCTCACCGTCTCGGCCCTGGGCCTCGGCTGCATGGGGATGTCGGAGTTCTACGGAACGCGCGACGAGGCGACGGCGATCGAGACCATCCACCGCGCGCTCGACCTGGGCGTCACCTTCCTGGACACCGCGGACATGTACGGCCCCTTCACCAACGAGCAGCTCGTCGGCAAGGCGATCACGGACCGCCGCGACGAGGTGCAGCTCGCCACCAAGTTCGGCAACGAGCGCAACCCGGACGGCAGCTGGGTCGGCATCAACGGCAGCCCGGACTACGTGCGCGCGGCCTGCGACGCCTCGTTGCAGCGGCTGGGCGTCGACCACATCGACCTCTACTACCAGCACCGCGTCGACAAGACGGTCCCGATCGAGGAGACGGTCGGCGCGATGGCCGAGCTGGTCGAGGCCGGCAAGGTGCGCCACCTCGGGCTCTCCGAGGCGGCGGCCGACACCATCCGCCGCGCGCACGCCACGCACCCGATCACGGCGCTGCAGACGGAGTACTCGCTGTTCACCCGCGACCTCGAGGACGAGATCCTGCCGACGATCCGCGAGCTCGGCATCGGCCTGGTGCCCTACTCGCCGCTCGGCCGCGGCATCCTCACCGGCGCCATCACCTCGACCGACGCGCTGTCCGAGAGCGACTCGCGGCGCTCGGGCCGGTTCCCGCGGTTCACCGGCGACGCTCTCGACGCCAACCTCGCCCTCGTCGACAAGGTCCGCGAGCTGGCCGAGGAGAAGGGCTGCACGCCCGGGCAGCTCGCGCTGGCCTGGGTGCTCGCCCAGGGCGAGGACGTCGCGCCGATCCCGGGCACCAAGCGGGTGGCGTACCTCGAGGAGAACGTCGGCGCACTCGAGGTCGGCCTCTCCGACGACGAGCTGAAGGCGCTCGAGACCGCCGTGCCGCGTGACGCCGTGGCCGGTGACCGGTACGCCGACATGAGCACCGTCAACGCCTGACCCGCATGATCGTCTTCCTCGTCGGGTAGGGGCATCGGATCCCACCCGACGAGGAGGCCGCCGTGGCGGACGAGGACGAGATCGCGGAGATCGAGGCCGAGCGGAAGCGCCGGCTCGCGCCGGAGAACCGCCCCGACAACGCCGAGGTCGACAACAGCGACGCGACCCTGCCGACGGTCGAGGAGTTCGCGAGGCTGAACGAGGACGAGGACCAGGAGGGCGCCGCCGGTCGCGCCGACCCGTCGGAGGTGTTCCGCGAGAACCCGCCGTCCGACGAGGAGGTCGCGGAGATCGAGGAGGAGCGCGAAGCGCCGGCTCGCCCCGGAGAACCGCCCCGACAACGCCGAGGTCGACAACACCGGCGGCTGATCTCTTGCCGGGCCCCGGCCGCCGGACGGACAATGGCCCATGGACGAGCAGGCCGGCTTCGGCCCCGACGAGCGCCGTACCCTCGAGCTCGCGCCGTTCTGGATGCTCGGCGCCGTCGTCGGGCGCTACCGCGGCTTCAACCAGCCGACGCTCGACGCGCTCGACCGCTTGCTCGCGTCCGCCGGCCCGTCCGCGGGGGCGGCGTACGACGTCGTGGTGGGCGTGGGCAGTCGGCTCCGCGACGTCCTCGCGGAGTTCGAGCAGGACGGCCGGCCGATCGTCAGCGGCCTGCTGCAGGTCGACACCCTGCTGGAGACGCCGACCCGACGGCAGAGGCCCACGCGGTGCGCCTCCTGCTCGTGGACACGATCGGCATGGGCATCGCCCGGGCGCGGGGACCGTTCGGCGCCGAGGCGACCCGGGAGGACGCGGAGCGGCTCGAGCTGGCCGAGGCGATCCTGGCGCCGACGCCGTCGTTCGGTCAGGCGTTCGTCGAGCCCGTGCCCTAGGGAGCGGCCAGCCGCGCGCGCAGGCCGGCCAGGCAGCCGTCCATCATCCGGTGGTGGTTCCAGCCCAGCAGCGGGCGCACGGCGTACGACGCGAGGTGGAGCAGGCGCCCGGTGACCCGGACGTCCTGCTCGAAGTCGAGCCGCGTGCCCGACGGCTGGTCGGTCAGCCGCCAGCGGACCACGCCCTCGAGGTCGCCCGCCAGGCTCGTCTCGAGCAGGTGCGGCTCGCGGCGCTCGGCGTGCAGCAGCAGGTCGAGGGTGTAGGGAAGCGTCGACCGGCACAGCACGCGCGCGTCGTCGTCGGTGATCTTCGCGACCGCGCGGATCTGCGGCCACCAGTCGGGGTAGTGCTCGAGGTCGAGCAGGATCGGCTGCACGCGTGCGGCCGGGGCCGGCACGGTCCAGGTGCCGCGGAAGGAGTACGCCGGGCTCACGAGCTCGTCGTCCACGTCGTCGAGGTCGAGACGCTGCGCCATCCGTTCGAGCGCCCGCGCGGCCTGTCGGCGTACGTCCTCGTGGTCGTCGTCGAGCCGGTCGCGCACCGCGGCGACGTGCTCGGTGTCGCCGGTGACCGCGAGCGTGCGCAGCGCCTGGGCGCGCACCCGGGGCAGCTCGTGGGTGGACAGGGCGGCGGCACCGTCGCCTGCGCCGGCCACCTCGTGGCGGGTCGCGACCTTGAGGCACATCTCCGCGGGCCGCCAGTGCTCGTCGGCCAGGCCCGCGACGACCGCCGGCGTCGCGGAGTCGTGCCAGACGTAGAGCAGACCCCGGGCGCCCCAGCTGCGCGGCCAGTACGCCGACCACGCCTCGAGCTCGTGACCGGCGGGGCCGAAGTCGAGGCCGGTGAGGTAGGCCAGCTCGGGCAGGTGGTCGCGCGCGTCGGCGCCCTCCAGGAGCTCGACGCAGAGGTCGACGACGCCGCGCTCGCCGAGGTGGTGGGCCAGCTCGGCCACCAGGTCGCCCACGTGCGCCTCGATGTCGCGAGGCGGGGGCAGGTCGACCGGGGAGGACACGCGGCCATGATGCCCGGACGCTCCGACCGACTGGGCCAGGGAAATGCGCACTTGGCCCGGAAAGTTTTCCGGGCCAAGTGCGCAAATCACTGGTCAACCAGTGAATTGAGCAGCCGCTACGGTGACCCCATGACGACCCCGGACGTGTCCACGCTGCTCGAACGCGCCCGGGTCTGGGCAGCCGAGGACCCCGACGAGGAGACCCGGGCCGAGCTGGACCGGATCGTCGCGGACGTGGCCGACGGCGGGGACCCGACCGACCTCGCGGACCGGTTCGCGGGCACGCTGGAGTTCGGCACCGCCGGGCTCCGGGGTGCGCTCGGAGCCGGGCCGAACCGGATGAACCGGGTCGTCGTGCTCCGCGCGGCGGCCGGGCTCGCGGCGTACCTCCTCGACCAGGGCGCCACCCGGGGCAGCTCGGTCGTCATCGGGTACGACGCCCGCCGCAACTCCGACGTGTTCGCCCGCGACACCGCGGAGGTGATGACCGGCGCGGGGCTGAAGGCGCTGGTGATGCCGCGGCCGCTGCCCACCCCGCTCCTGGCGTACGCGGTCCGCGAGTACGGCTGCGTCGCCGGCGTGATGGTGACCGCCAGCCACAACCCTCCCCAGGACAACGGCTACAAGGTCTACCTCGGTGACGGCAGCCAGATCGTCCCGCCCGCGGACGCGGGCATCGCGGCGAAGATCGCGGCGGTCGGCAAGCTCGCCGACGTCCCGCGCGGGGACGCGGGCCGGGTGCTCGAGGACGAGATCGTCGACCGCTACCTCGACACCGTCGCCGAGCTCGCGGCCGACGGGCCGCGCGACCTCGACATCGTCTACACCCCGCTGCACGGCGTGGGTGGCACGTCCGTGGTGCAGGTCCTGGAGACGGCCGGCTTCACCCCGCCTCGCGTGGTCGCGGAGCAGGAGCATCCCGACGGCACGTTCCCGACCGTGTCGTTCCCGAACCCCGAGGAGCCGGGCGCGATGGACCTCGCCATGGCCCTCGCCGAGTCAGCGCACGCCGACATCGTGGTCGCCAACGACCCGGACGCCGACCGCTGCGCCGCGGCGGTCCCCGGTCCGCACGGCTGGCGGATGCTCCGCGGCGACGAGGTCGGGGCGCTGCTCGCCTCGCACCTGCTCCGGCGGGGCACCAAGGGCGTCTACGCGACCACGATCGTCTCGTCGTCGATCCTGGGGCGGATGGCCGAGGCGGCCGGCCAGCCGTACGCCGAGACCCTCACCGGCTTCAAGTGGATCGGCCGCGTCGACGGCCTGGCGTTCGGGTACGAGGAGGCGCTCGGCTACTGCGTCGACCCCGAGCACGTGAAGGACAAGGACGGCGTCTCGGCGCTGCTGCTGCTCTGCGAGCTGGCCGCGGAGGCCAAGGCCGAGGGACGAACCCTCGACGACCTGCTCGACGACATCGCCACCGAGTACGGGCTGCACGCCACCGACCAGGTGTCGGTCCGGGTGACCGACCTCGCGGAGATCGGCCGCGCCATGGACCGGCTGCGCGCCACTCCCCCGGACTCCCTCGGCGGGCTCGCCGTGGAGCAGGTCGACGACCTCAGCGCCGGCTCCGCCGACCTGCCCCCCACCGACGGCCTGCGCTACCGGCTGGCCGAGGGCGGCCGCGTGATCGTCCGGCCGAGCGGCACCGAGCCCAAGATCAAGTGCTACCTCGAGGTGGTCATCCCGGTCGCCCCCGAGGACGGCGTGGACGCCGCCCGGATCTCCGCGGCCGGCCGGCTCGACGCCCTGGGCGCCGACATCCGCAGGGCCGCCGGCATCTAGAGCGTGCCCTAGAAACCCATCGCCTCGTCGAAGGCCATGACTGCCTTCTTGGTCGCCGTCATCCGCCAGCCCTCGGCGAGGATCTCGAAGACCTCGTCGGCGTCGGCGTGGTCGAGCGCGACCGAGACCCAGGCCGTCGTCGAGGACGCCCATCCGGCCGAGAAGGTCGCGGGGTCGCTGCCGAGCAGCGCCTCGCGCTCGGCGTGGGTGGACTTGATCATCGCGGTGTTCGCGACGTGGTTGACCCACGCGAAGCCCCTGCCGCGGAAGGTGATCGACGTCCAGTCGCTGTAGTCCTTGAGGACGAGCTCGGGCAGGCGCTCGGCGAGCTCGACCACTTCCGCGGCGTGCATGACCCGAGTCTGGACCACGCCACCGACAGCCGTCAGCGGGTCGGAGCAGCGGGTCAGGCCAGCGCCAGCAGCAGCGACGCCACGAACCCGAAGCCGGTGATGACCATGGCGACGATCTCCGGGTAGGCCCACTCACGGCGTACGTCGTCGGCGCGGGCCAGCTGCTCGTCGGACATGTTCGCGATCCCCTCCTGGGAGCGGGCGCGCTCGCACAGGTGGTGGATCCGGTCCTCGACGAACAGCGGGTACGGCATGGTCGCCGGCGTGGTTCCGTCCTTGTCCTGACGCAGCGGGGTGAGCTCGCGGAGCTTCCTGCCGATGACCGGCGAGACATACCTCCGGTCGCCGGCCCGGACCGCCAGCACCTGGCGCACCGCGATGTCGTCGATGGCGGCGAGCGGGACGTAGGTGGTGGTGACCATGTTGCGGAGCACGAGGTCCGACGCGGTCGCCCACAGCCGGGGGCGCAGCATCGCCGACCAGGCCAGCACGGCTCCGAACAGCAGCCCCCAGATGACGTACGGCGCGAACCCCTGGTCACCCGGCCAGGCGGCCGTGACCAGCAGCGTGACGACCAGGGCGAGGGCCAGGAAACCCATGACCCGTCCGCTTGTCGGACGGAAGGTCTCCACCACGTCCTCCGCCACCGGCCGGCCTCCCGTCGTTTGCGGTCCCACGGAGACGCCACCCTATGCTGGCCAGGTGAGTTCCCCCACCGCTGCTCCTCCGGCGGCGACGGCACCAGGCGGCTCCGGATGGGACTTCTCGGAGATCACCCGCTCGGACGCCTCGCTCCGCCGGTTCCTCCACGGTCTGCCCGGCGTCGACCAGGTCGGCGCCGAGGCCCGGGCCGCGACCCTCGGCACGCGGTCGATCAAGACCACGGCCAAGGAGTTCGCGATCGACCTCGCGATCCGGATGGTCGACCTGACCACGCTCGAGGGCCAGGACACCCCCGGCAAGGTGCGCGCGCTGGCGTCCAAGGCGATGCGCCCCGACCCCGCCGACCCGACCTGTCCGCCGGCCGCGGCGGTGTGCGTCTACCCCGACATGGTCGCGACCGCCAAGGAGGTGCTCGGCGACAGCGGCGTCAACATCGCCGCGGTGGCCACGGCCTTCCCGAGCGGACGAGCCGCGATGGACATCAAGCTCGCCGACACCAAGGACGCCGTCGAGGCGGGCGCCGACGAGATCGACATGGTGATCGACCGGGGCGCGTTCCTGTCCGGCCGCTACCTCCAGGTCTTCGAGGAGATCGCCCAGGTCCGCGAGGCCTGCGGCAGACGCGCACCTCAAGGTGATCATGGAGACCGGCGAGCTCCAGACCTACGACAACGTGCGCCGCGCCAGCTGGCTGTCGATGATGGCCGGCGGCCACTTCATCAAGACCTCGACCGGCAAGATCCAGCCGGCCGCCACCCTGCCGGTCACCCTGATCATGCTCGAGGCGGTCCGCGACTTCCGCGAGGCCACCGGGCAGATGATCGGCGTCAAGCCGGCCGGCGGCATCCGCACCAGCAAGGACGCCATCAAGTACCTCGTGATGGTCAACGAGGTCGCCGGCCCCGACTGGCTCGACCCGGACTGGTTCCGCTTCGGCGCCTCCACGCTGCTCAACGACCTGCTGATGCAGCGCACCAAGATGACGACCGGCCGCTACTCCGGTCCCGACTACTTCACGCTGGACTGATCCGACATGACGAACGTGTTCGAGTACGCCCCCGCCCCCGAGTCGCGGGCCATCGTCGACATCAAGCCGTCGTACGGCCTGTTCATCAACGGCGAGTTCGTCGACGGCAGGGGCAAGGCGTTCAAGACGATCAGCCCCTCCACCGAGGAGGTGCTGGCCGAGGTCGCCGAGGCCGACGAGGCCGACGTCGACGCCGCGGTCAAGGCCGCCCGCCGCGCCTACTCCCGCGTCTGGTCGCGGATGCCCGGGCGCGAGCGCGCGAAGTACCTCTACCGGATCGCGCGGATCATCCAGGAGCGCGGCCGCGAGCTCGCGGTGCTGGAGTCGATCGACAACGGCAAGCCGATCAAGGAGTCGCGCGACGTCGACGTCCCGACGGTCGCCGCCCACTTCTTCTACTACGCCGGCTGGGCCGACAAGCTCGAGTACGCCGGCTACGGCACCCAGCCGCTCGGCGTCGCCGGCCAGATCATCCCGTGGAACTTCCCGCTGCTGATGCTGGCCTGGAAGATCGCCCCGGCGCTGGCCTGCGGCAACACCGTCGTGCTCAAGCCGGCCGAGACCACGCCGCTGACGGCGCTGCTGTTCGCCGAGATCTGCCAGCAGGCCGACCTGCCGCCGGGCGTCGTCAACATCATCACCGGCGCCGGCGAGACCGGCCGGTCGCTGGTCGCCCACCCCGACGTCGACAAGGTCGCGTTCACCGGCTCGACCGACGTCGGCCGCGCGATCGCGAAGTCCATCGCGGGCACCGACAAGAAGGCCACCCTCGAGCTCGGCGGCAAGGCCGCCAACATCGTCTTCGACGACGCCGCGATCGACCAGGCCGTCGAGGGCATCGTCAACGGCATCTTCTTCAACCAGGGCCACGTCTGCTGCGCGGGCTCGCGGCTGCTGGTGCAGGAGTCGGTGGCCGACGAGCTGCTCGCGAGCCTGAAGCGCCGGATGTCGACCCTGCGCGTCGGCGACCCGCTCGACAAGAACACCGACATCGGCGCCATCAACTCCGCCGAGCAGCTCAGCCGGATCCGCGAGCTGTCCGACATCGGCGAGGCCGAGGGCGCCGGCCGCTGGTCGCCGGCGTGCGACCTGCCCAAGCACGGCTTCTGGTTCCCGCCGACGCTGTTCACCGGCGTCTCCCAGGCGCACCGGATCGCCCGCGAGGAGATCTTCGGGCCGGTCCTCTCCGTGCTGACCTTCCGCACCCCGTCCGAGGCGGTCGAGAAGGCCAACAACACGCCGTACGGCCTGTCCGCGGGCGTGTGGACCGAGAAGGGCTCGCTGATCCTCAAGATGGCCAACGCGCTGCGCGCCGGCGTGGTCTGGGCCAACACGTTCAACAAGTTCGACCCGACCAGCCCGTTCGGCGGCTACAAGGAGTCGGGCTACGGCCGCGAGGGCGGCCGTCACGGCCTCGCGGCCTACCTCAAGGGGGCCGACCGATGAGCCGGATCGACGTCCGCAAGACCTACAAGCTCTACATCGGCGGCGCGTTCCCGCGGTCGGAGTCGGGCCACTCCTACGTCGTCAACGACTCGAAGGGGAAGTTCGTGGCCAACGCCGCCCTCGCCTCGCGCAAGGACGCCCGCGACGCCGTCGGCGCCGCCCGCAAGGCGTTCGCCGGCTGGTCGGGCAGGACCGCCTACAACCGCGCCCAGATCCTCTACCGCGTCGCGGAGATGATGGAGGACCGCCGCCCCCAGTTCGTCGAGGCGCTGCGCCAGTCCGAGGGCCTGACCGCGGCCCGCGCCGGCAAGGAGCTCGACGAGGCGATCGACCGGCTGGTCTGGTACGCCGGCTGGGCCGACAAGATCACCCAGGTCGTCGGCAACGCCAACCCCGTCGCGGGGCCGTTCTTCAACCTCTCCACGCCCGAGCCGACCGGCGTCGTCGCGGTGCTCGCCCCGCAGGACTCCTCGCTGCTCGGGCTGATCAGCGTGATCGCGCCGGTCATCGTCACCGGCAACACCGTGGTCGTGGTCTCGTCGTACGAGCGGCCGCTGCCGGCGGTCACGTTCGCCGAGGCGCTCGCCACCTCCGACGTGCCGGGTGGCGTCGTCAACATCCTGACCGGCTCCGCGGCCACCGTCGGTCCGTGGCTGGCCGCCCACATGGACGTCAACGCCATCGACCTCACCGGCATCGCCGGCGACACCGATCTCGCGACCGCCCTCGAGGAAGCCGCCGCCGAGAACCTCAAGCGGGTCCGCCGCGCCCCGGCCGCCGAGCCCGACTGGTCCGAGGCACCGGCCCTCGACGCGATGACGACGTTCCTGGAGACCAAGACCGTCTGGCACCCGATCGGCGTCTGAAGCACTGGTTTCGAGACGGGCCGCCAGGCGGCCCTCCTCAACCAGCGATGTTCGGTGGTTGAGGAAGGCGCGCTAGCGCCTGTCTCGAAACCACCGGTTTCGGCACGCACCCGCCGTTGGGTGGAGAATGACCCCTGTGCGCGCCCGGGTGATCGTCCTGGCCGGCCCGTCCGGGGCCGGCAAGTCGCGCCTCGCCGAACGGCTCGGCCTGCCGGTGCTGCGGCTCGACGACTTCTACAAGGACGGCTCCGACCCGACGCTCCCCGTCATCACGCACGGCGCGAACGCCGGCCTGACCGACTGGGACCACCCCGACTCCTGGCTGCCGGAGGACGCGATCGCGACCCTCGACCAGCTCTGCCGCGAGGGTCGCGCCGAGGTGCCGATCTACGAGATCGCCAAGGACGGCCGGTGCGGCTCGCAGATCCTCGACCTCGACGGTCACCGCCTGTTCCTCGCGGAGGGGATCTTCGCCCAGGACGTCGTCCCCCGCTGCGGCGATGCCGGACTGCTGGCCGGGGCCTACTGCGTGCGACAGCACCCGATGGTGACCTTCTGGCGGCGGTTGACGCGCGACCTGCGCGAGCGCCGCAAGCCGCCGCTGGTGCTGGTCCGCCGCGGCTTGCCCTGATGCGCGACCAGCAGCGGGTCGTCGAGGACGCCGTCGCCAAGGGCTGCCGTCCGGTCACGCCCGAGCAGGCGTACGCCGAGATCTCCCGGCTCGCGGAGCGCGAACCCGCCGATGGCTGACCCGCTGGTGCCGACCTGGGCCGCTGCCGTGTTCCGGCGGCGGTTCTCCCAGCCCGACCAGACCACGTGCGGCCCGACCTGCCTGGTCGTGGCCCGCATCCTCGCCGACGAGGAGTACGCCGCCAAGGCGAGCGAGCTGGAGACGTTCCGGGCCGAGGTGCTCGCGCTGCACAAGAAGGTGACGTCGCTGCGGGACACGTCGGGCCGGATGCAGCTGCCCTGGCCGCCGTTCTTCGGGACCCCGCCCTGGGCGGTGGCCCGCCAGATGGAGACGATCACCGGCGTGTCGTTCGACAGCGACCTGGTCGTCTCCGGGCGCGGGTCGGCGTACGACCGGATCGCCGCGGCGACGGCCGAGGGACACCGGGTGCCCGTCTTCGTGGGCAACCGCTGGCTGCCGCGCCACGTCGTCCTCGCGCTCGGCGTGGTCGACGACGCGCTTCGCTTCTACGAGCCGGCCAAGGGGCGCCTCGTGGACGTCAGCCGCGCGCCGCTTCGCGGACGCGCGGCTGGGTCTGGCCGGCTGGGACCGGCCGTGGTTCGCTGGTCCTGCCGGACTGAGTCCGACCGCTCACGACGGGTTCAGGCCAGGGCCTTGGCCTTCAGGGCGTCGAACTCCTGCTGCGTGATGGCGCCCGAGTCGAGCAGGGATTTGGCCCGCGCGATCTCGTCCGACGCCGAGGACCCTCCCGAGCCCGCCACGGAGCGGATGTACTCGTCCTGCTGTGCCTTCATGCCCTGCGCTGCCGCCAAGTGCCGCTCGGCCATGCCGTGACCGCGTGCGATCAGGTACACGACCATGGTGATGAACGGGAAGAAGATCAGGCACAGGACCCAGACCGCCTTCATCCCGCCGCTGACCGTGTGGTCGCGGAACAGATCGCCGACGATCTGGAACAGGACCATGAGGTAGGCGAACAGGAGGAAGAACGAAATGGTGAACCAGAAAAAGTCCCAGAAGCTGTCCACAGACGAACCCTTCCTTTGTGCCGGGGCGGGGGCGCTCCGGCTTCTCGCTGGGAGCGTACGGCTGCCCGGGCCACCCGGGGGTCACCCGGAACGGGCGACCATGCTCACCCGTTCAGCGCGGCGTAGCCGGGCTTCACGACCCCGTCGATGATCCCCAGCCGCTCGTCGAACGGCAGGAACGCCGACTTCATCGCGTTGATGGTGAACCACCGCAGGTCGTCGAGGGTGTAGCCGAACGCCTGGACCAGTGCCCACATCTCGTCGGTCATCGACGTGCCGCTCATCAGCCGGTTGTCGGTGTTGACGGTGACCCGGAACCGCAGCCGGGTCAGCAGCCCGATCGGGTGCTCCGCGATCGAGTCGGCGGCGCCGGTCTGGACGTTGGACGCGGGGCACATCTCCAGCGGGATCCGCTTGTCGCGCACGTACGCCGCCAGCAGCCCGAGCTCGACCGACCCGTCGTCCCCGACCGTGATGTCGTCGATGATCCGCACCCCGTGGCCGAGCCGGTCGGCTCCGCACCACTGGATCGCCTGCCAGATCGACGGCAGCCCGAACGCCTCGCCGGCGTGGATCGTGAAGTGGGCGTTCTCCCGCTGGAGGTACTCGAACGCGTCGAGGTGCCGGGTCGGAGGGTAGCCCGCCTCGGCTCCGGCGATGTCGAAGCCCGCGACGCCGCGGTCGCGCCAGGCGACGGCGAGCTGGGCGATCTCCATGGAACGCGCCTGGTGGCGCATCGCGGTGAGCAGCTGGCGGACCACGATCCGGTCCCCGGCGGCCGCCGTACCCGCGTCGAAGCCCTCCTGCACCGCCGCCACCACCTCGTCGAGGGTCAGCCCCTGCGAGACGTGCTGCTCGGGCGCGTAGCGCACCTCGGCGTACACCACGCCGTCGGCCGCCAGGTCCTCCACGCACTCCCGGGCGACCCGGGTCAGCGCCGCGGCGGTCTGCATCACCGCGACGGTGTGGTCGAAGGTCTCGAGGTAGCGCTCCAGCGAGCCGGAGTCCGCCGCCTCGGCGAACCAGCGGCCGAGCTCCGCGGCGTCGGTGGCCGGCAGCTCGTGGTGGACGTCGGCGGCGAGGTCGACGATCGTCTGCGGCCGCAGCCCGCCGTCGAGGTGGTCGTGCAGGAGCACCTTGGGTGCCCGCAGCACCTGGTCGCGAGTCGGAGTCGTCACTCTCCTATCCTTCCATCCATGCGCGTCTTCACGACCCTCGACGAGGTCGCCGCCGCCGTCGGCGACGAGCTCGGCACCAGTGACTGGCTGACCATCGACCAGGAACGGGTGGACCAGTTCGCCGACGCCACCGGCGACCACCAGTGGATCCACGTCGACGTCGACAAGGCGAAGGACGGGCCGTTCGGCGGCACCATCGCCCACGGCTACCTCACCCTGTCGCTGATCCCCTGGCTCGGCACCCAGGTCTTCTCACTGGAGACCCCGGGCGCCAAGCTCAACTACGGCGTCAACAAGGTCCGCTTCCCCCACCCCGTGCGCGTGGGCTCGCAGATCCGCAGCACGATCTCGGTGGTGGACGTCGCCGACCTCCCGGCGGGCAAGCAGCTCACCCTCAAGCACGTCATCGAGATCGAGGGCGAGGCCAAGCCCGCCTGCGTGGCCGAGAGCGTCGTCCTGCTGCTCCCCTGACCTCAGCCGGCGTACGGCGGACGCCACCACCGCGCGCGGCCGAGGGCCCGGCTGCAGGCACGGATCGGTCGGACGAGGAGCAGGGTGGCCGCTACGGCGGCCGCGGCGCCGAGCAGCAGCGCCAACGGGACGGACTCGACCACCCACGCGTGCAGCGCGAGCGACACCAGCGCGGCCGGCACCAGGACCACGAGCAGCCAGCCGAGGCCCGCCAGCCGGCGCCACCGGGTCAGCGTGCGTGAGGTCTCGAGCGTGTGGCGGGCCGCATCGTTCCAGAGCGAGACGCCGTCGGCCATGCTGCTGTGGTCACGGGGATGGGCAGGACCGGCGACGCTGCGGACCCGGTCGCGGTGGACTGCCGCGACCTCGGCGATCGTCCGGTCCGTCACGAGCTCGATCGAGCGTCCTGCGGCGTCGCCGACCGTGAACCCCTCGAACGGGTCGAGACCTGGCCGCGGACGCAGGATGCCGTCGGAGGTGACGCCGACGGTCTCCACGAGAGTTCCGTCGGTGAACACGGTGCGGAAGCGCAGGGTCGGCGCGTCGCCGTACTTGTCCACGGTCACGAACGCCTCGCCGTCACCGGCCGCGAGCATCGTGGCAGCCGGCCGGGCGCGCCAGGCATGGAGCCGGGCGCGTTCCTCGCGGTCGAACTGGGAGTCGGACCCGCCGCCGCTCCTCTGGACGACCCGTCCGAGCACGCGGTAGCCGAGTCGCCCGAGCTCGTGGATCAGCTCAGGGAGCTCGGCCGAGCGCCACTCGCTCCCCGTCACATCAGCATGCTCGATCGTCCTGGACACCCTCGCCCCCCTTCAGCGCCGAACCAAGGCAGTGTAGGAAGGATCGGCAGATCGGCGCCGAAGTTTAGGTGATGCCGACCCTCAGCCGACGCGGTCGATCACCAGCGGATCCGGCTCGTACGCCGTCCCGGCAGGCGCGATGTCGAAGCCGCCGTCGAGGGAGGCCAGGGCCCGGTCGAACCGCTCCGGCTCGTCGGTGAGCAGCGTGAGCAGCGGGGCGCCCTCGGTGACCTCGTCGCCCGGGCGGGCGTGCCAGACGACGCCGGCGCCGTCCTGCACGGCGTCGCCCTGCTTCGCGCGCCCGGCGCCCAGCCGCCAGGCGGCCAGGCCGACCGCCATCGCGTCGAGCCGGGTCAGCACCCCGGTCGAGGGTGCTGCGACGACGTGGGACTCCTTGGCCTCCGCCATCGGCGCGTCCGGGTCGCCGTCCTGGGCACGGATCATCTGCTTCCACACGTCCATCGCGGACCCGTCGGCGAGCTTGTCGGCCGGGTCGATGTCGGTGACACCCGCGCCCGCGAGCATCTCGCGCGCCAGCGCCAGGGTCAGCTCGACGATGTCGGCCGGCCCGCCGCCGGCGAGCACCTCGACCGACTCGGCGACCTCGATCGCGTTGCCGGCGGTGTTGCCGAGCGGCGTGGACATGTCGGTCAGCAGGGCGACGGTGTGCACGCCGGCGTCGTTGCCGAGGTCGACCATCGTCGCGGCCAGCTCGCGCGCGCGGTCGACGTCCTTCATGAAGGCGCCGGTGCCGACCTTGACGTCCAGCACCAGCGAGCCGGTGCCCTCGGCGATCTTCTTGGACATGATCGAGGAGGCGATCAGCGGGATCGCCTCGACGGTGCCGGTGACGTCGCGCAGCGCGTAGAGCTTCTTGTCCGCGGGGGCCAGTCCGTCGCCGGCCGCGCAGATCACGGCACCGACCGACTCGAGCTGGGCGAACATCTCGTCGTTGGAGAGCAGGGCCCGCCAGCCGGGGATCGACTCCAGCTTGTCGAGCGTGCCGCCGGTGTGGCCCAGCCCGCGGCCGGACAGCTGCGGGACGGCCACGCCGCAGGCCGCCACCAGAGGCGCCAGCGGGAGCGTGATCTTGTCGCCGACACCGCCGGTGGAGTGCTTGTCGGCCGTCGGCCGCGACAGCGTGGAGAAGTCCATCCGCTCCCCCGACGCGATCATCGCGGCGGTCCAGCGGGCGATCTCGCGGCGGTCCATCCCGTTGAGCAGGATCGCCATGGCGAGGGCGGACATCTGCTCGTCGGCCACCTCGCCGGCGGTGTACGCCGAGATCACCCAGTCGATCTGGCTGTCGCTCAGCTCGGCTCCGTCGCGCTTGGCGATGATCACCTCGACGGCATCGTGCTTGGTCATCCGCCACCTCCCACGAGCACCCTACGGAACCCCCGCAGCACGAACGTTCCCCGGCTCTCCGGTTCGCGCGGCCAGGGTCAGTTCGGGGAACCTGTCGAACAGCGCCGTCACCGACTCCGCGAGCTCCATCCGGGCCAGCGGGGCGCCGAGGCAGAAGTGCACGCCGACCCCGAACGCCAGGTGGTTGTTGGGCTCGCGGTCGACGTCGAACTCGTCGGGTTCGGCGAAGACGGCGGGGTCCCGGTTGGCGGCGCCGAGCAGCGCCGCGATCTTCTGCCCCTCCTCGACGACGACGTCGCCCACCTGCACGTCCTCGGTGGCGGTGCGCTCGAACAGCTGCAGCGCGGAGTCGAAGCGCAGCATCTCCTCGACGGTCTTCGCCACGTCGGCACCGGGGGTCAGGTTGCGGCGCAGCATCGCCACGAGCCCGTTGCCGAAGACGTTGACCGACGCCTCGTGGCCGGCGTTGAGCAGGAGCACGACGGCGGCGACCACCTCGTCCTCGGTGAGCTCGGTGGCCACCAGGTCGGTGATCAGGTCCTCGGCCGGGCTCGACCGTCGCTCGGCCACCAGCTCGCGGACCAGGCCGGCGAAGTCGGTGGCGGCGCGGACCGCCGCCTCGACGGTCTGGGGCGCCGGCGTGACCTCGTACATCCGCACGATCGCCTGCGACCAGTCGCGCAGGTCGTGCGCGTACGAGCGGGGCACGCCGAGCAGGTCGGCGATCACGAGCACCGGCAGCGGCTCGGCGTACGCCTCGATCACGTCGAAGCCCTCGGGGTCGATCTCGGCGATCAGCTGCGCCGCGAGCTCGCGCACCCGCGGCCGCAGTCGCTCGATGTGGCCACGGTTGAACGCCGAGGCCACCGGACGCCGCAGCCGCGTGTGCTCGGGCGGCTCGTTCTCCATCATCTGGTTGCGATGGAGCAGGTTGAACGGCTCGAGCTGGTCGAGCGGCTCCTTGTCCTGCCAGATCCGGCCCAGCCGCCGGTCGCGCTGCACCGCACCGACCGTCGCGTGGGAGAAGGTCAGGTACATGCCCGACGGCTCGTGCCAGGCCACGGCGTGCTGGGCGCGCTCGCGGGCGAAGTGCGGGTAGGGGTCGGCGACGACCTCGGGGTCGGTCAGGTCAATCGAGGTCGTCGGGACCGAACGCATCCGGCAGCACCTCGTCCATCCTCTTCACACCCGAGACGGTCCACAGCAACAGGTCGGGCCCGCCGTTCTCGTAGAGCACCTGCCGGCACCGCCCGCACGGCATGATCACCTCGCCCGCGCCGTTGACGCACACGGTGTGGGTGAGGCGGCCGCCGCCGGTCGCGTGCAGCGAGGAGACCATGCCGCACTCCGCGCACAGGCCCACGCCGTACGCCGCGTTCTCGACGTTGCACCCGACCACGAACCGGCCGTCGTCGACCCGGGCCGCCGCCCCGACCGGGAAGTTGGAGTACGGCGCGTAGGCGCGCCGCATGATGTCGACGGCGCGCTGCCGCAGGTCCTCCCAGTCGGCGTCGCTGAAGCTCTCGGCCACGGTGCTGCCTTCCCGAACGCTGGAACCGGCCTATCCGGCACTGCCTTTTCGATAGATCTGCCCGTCCGCAGCGGGCATGCGTAGTCGTTGCGATGCGAACGCGAGGACGAGCAGCGTCACGACGTACGGCGTCATCCGGACGAAGTCGCCCGGCACCTCGTCGATGGAGAAGTACAGCGCGCCCAGGAGCACGCCGCCCGTGAACATCACGAACGCCGTCTGGGACTGGCCGGTGCGCACCTGGAGCACGGCCGCCGCGACCGCGAGCAGCGCGAGCGCGAGGAGCAGCGCGTGCACCGACGAGCCGCCCTGGCGCAGTCCGAGCGTCTCGGTGTAGCCGAACAGCCCGGAGCCCGCGAGCAGGCCACCGGGCCGCCAGTTGCCGAAGATCATCGCGGCCAGGCCGATGTAGCCGCGACCGCCGGTCTGGCCGTCGCGGTAGTTGCTGGACGCCACCATCGCCAGGAAGCCGCCGGCCAGACCGGCCAGGCCACCCGGAGATCAGCACGGCGACGAACTTGTAGCGGAGCACCTTCACGCCCAGCGACTCGGCTGCTGCGGGGCTCTCGCCACAGGACCGCAGCCGCAGTCCGAAGGCGGTGCGCCACAGGATCCACCAGGTGAGCAGCACGAGCAGGAAGGCCAGCACCACCAACATGGACAGGTTGGTACACGAGGGCGCGCAGCACCGCCGCGACCTCGGAGACGAAGAACGATGTTCTTCTCGTCGAGATCGGCCAACGCATCACTGAGTGGCGTGATCGTCAGCGTCTCGACGTCCGGGATCTTCGGCGACTGGGTCTGACCGCCGCCCGGAAGTCCGACGAACGTCAGCGACGCGAGGTACTGCACGGTCCCGAGGGCGATGATGTTGATCGCGACGCCGGAGATGATGTGGTCGACGCCGAAGGTGACGGTGGCGATGGCGTGCACCAGGCCGCCGAGCATGCCCATCAACATCGCGCCCAGCGACACCGGCCCAGGCGCCGTAGTGGTAGCCGAAGTACCCGGCTCCCCAGGTGCCGAGGATCATCATCCCCTCGAGGCCGATGTTGACGATGCCCGCGCGCTCGGACCACAGGCCGCCGAGTGCCGGCGAGCATGATCGGGACGGTGGCGATCAGGGTCGCGGCGACGGTGCCCCGAGACGTCAGGTCGTCGGCTCCGGTGACGAGCTCGAGGACCGACAGGGCGAGCAGCACCGCGAGCAGCACCGCCACGATGTGCCACCAGGTGATGCGGCGGCGGGGGCGCGGGTGGGCCGTAGGGTCGGCGACGCCGGTGGTCGGGACGCTCATGCGGGCACCTCCTCGGCCGGATCGGGCTTCGTACTCTGCAGCTCACGGGCGACCCGCTGCTGCTCGATGCGTACGCCGTAGCGGCGAACCAGCTCGTAGGAGATCACGACCGTCAGCACGATCACGCCCTGGGTGATCGCCACGATGTCCGGGGAGACACCGACCAGGATCTGCAGCGGGTTGGACTGCTCGTCGAGGTAGGCGAACAGCAGCGCGCCGAGCGCGATGCCGATCGGGTGGTTGCGGCCGAGCAGGGCGATCGCGATGCCGGCGAAGCCCAGCCCGGACTGGAACGTGGAGCCGTAGACGTAGGCGTCGCCGAAGAGGATCGGCAGGCCGACCAGGCCGGCGACGGCACCGGAGAGCAGCATCGCGGCCACGATCATCCTCTTCACGTTGATGCCGCTCGCGACCGCGGCCGTCGTCGACATGGCCGGTGGCGCGCAGGTCGAAGCCGAACCGGGTCCGGTTGAGCAGGAACCAGTAGCCGAACCCGACCAGGGCGGCGATCACGATGAAGCCGTAGATGTCGGAGGCGTCCCCGAACGGGATGTTCGGGATCCGGCTGCCCTCGGGCACCTGCTTGGTGTTGAGGGCGTTGCTGCCCTCCTCGCGCACCGCGACCTGACGCAGCAGGTAGGCCACGAGCAGGGTCGCGATGGCGTTGAGCATGATCGTCGAGATGACCTCGCTGACCCCGCGGGTCGCCCGCAGCAGGCCGGCGATGCCGGCCCACGCCGCGCCCACGGCCATGGCCGCGAGGACGGCCAGCACGGTGTTGAGGTAGCCGGGCAGCCAGGCCTCGCCCGCGACGACGGCCGCCGTGAACGCGGCGATGCGGTACTGCCCGTCGACGCCGATGTTGAACAGGTTCATCCGGAAGCCGATGGCCACCGCGAGACCGGAGAGGTAGAGCACGGTGGCGTTGTTGATGATGTTGGCCCAGTTGCGGGTCTCGGGCCAGGACAGCAGCTGGCCCCACACGTCGCCCACCGGGTCACCGGCGACGATGAGCACCAGGCTGGTGATCACGAACGCGGCGAGCAGCGCCAGGACGGGCGCGCTGACGGCGAGCAGCAGCCGCTGGGTGCGGGGGGTCATGCCTCGCCACCCGCTCCGGTCATGGCGGAGCCGAGCTGCTCGGGCGTGACGTCGTTGGGATCGAAGGAGCCGACGAACTTGCCGCGCAGGATGACCTCGATCCGGTCGGAGAGGCCGATCAGCTCGTCGAGGTCGGCGGAGATCAGGAGCACGGCGAGGCCCTCCCGGCGGGCGGTCTTGATGTGGGTCCAGATCGCTGCCTGGGCGCCGACGTCGACGCCGCGGGTCGGGTGGGCGGCGATCAGCAGGATCGGCTCGCCGCTCATCTCGCGGCCGACGATCAGCTTCTGCTGGTTGCCGCCGGACAGGGCCCGGGCGAGCACGTCGGGCCCGGGTGTGCGGACGTCGTACTCCTCGATGATCCGCTTGGTGTCGTCACGGGCCGCACGCTTGTCGATCAGTCCGCGGCGGACGCTGGGCGGCCGCGACTGGTGGCCGAGGATGCGGTTCTCCCACAGCGGCGCGTCGAGCAGGAGGCCGTGGCGGTGCCGGTCCTCGGGGATGTAGCCGACGCCGCGCTCGCGGCGCTCGCGGGTGGACAGGTGGGAGAGGTCCTGCCCGCCGAGCTCGATGTGGCCGGTGGCCTCGGGGCGCATGCCCATGATCGACTCGACCAGCTCGGCCTGGCCGTTGCCCTCGACGCCGGCGATGCCGAGCACCTCACCGCGATGGATGCGGAACGTGATCCCGTCGAGGAGCGGTCGGCCGTCCGACGTGGGGAGTGTCAGGTCGTCGACCGAGAGCAGGACCTCCTCGGTGACGGTGGAGGTCTCGGTGCTGGGCGAGGGCAGCTCGGAGCCCACCATCAGCTCGGCCAGCTGGCGCGCGCTGACCCCCTCGGGGTTGACCGTCTTGACGGTGGTGCCCCGGCGGATGACGGTGATCTCGTCGGCGACCGAGAGCACCTCGTCGAGCTTGTGGGAGATGAAGATGACGCTGAGTCCTTCGGCCTTGAGGCCGCGCAGGTTGCCGAACAGCTCGTCGACCTCCTGCGGCACCAGCACGGCGGTCGGCTCGTCGAGGATGATGATCCGCGCGCCGCGGTAGAGCACCTTGAGGATCTCCACCCGCTGGCGGGCGCCGACGCCGAGCTCCTCGACCAGGCGATCGGGTTCGATGCCGAGGCCGTAGGTGTCGGAGATCCGCTGGATCTCCGCACGCGCGGCGCCACCGATGCCGTGCAGCTTCTCCGCGCCGAGGACGACGTTCTCGAGGACGGTCAGGTTGTCGGCCAGCATGAAGTGCTGGAAGACCATGCCGACTCCGTTGCGGATCGCGTCGGCCGGTGAGCCCAGGCTCACCTGCTCGCCGTTGATCTCGATGGTCCCCGAGTCGGGCGGCTGGACGCCGTACAGGATCTTCATCAGCGTCGACTTGCCGGCGCCGTTCTCGCCCACGATGGCGTGGATGGTGCCGCGGTGGACGTCGATGTTGATGTCGTCGTTGGCGATGACACCGGGGAACCGCTTGCCGATGCCACGCAGTCGAACGGTGGTCGCAGCGGCGTCGATCTCGGAGGCCGGAGCTGAGGCGGGGCTGGACACGGGGTGCACGTTACTAGAAGCAGAGACGGGGCCGCGGGTACGCCGTGAGGCGCGCCCGCAGCCCCGTCTGGGTGCTGCGTCGAACGATGTTCAGCAGTCGATCACGGGGTGGTCGGGACCTCGATCTCGCCGTCGATGATCTGCTGCTTGTACTCGTCGAGGTCGGCGGTGATGTCGTCGACGAACCCACCGCTGGTGGAGTAGCCGACGCCGTCGACCGCGAGGTCGTAGCGGGTCACGCCCGTCGGGCGCCTCACCGTCGTTGACGGCCTTGAGGAAGTCGTAGACCGCGACGTTCACGTTCTTGAGCATCGACGTCAGGATGACGTCCTGGACCGACGGGTCGGCCGTCTCGTACTGGTCGGAGTCGACACCGATCGCCCAGTTGCCCTCGCCCGCCTCGGAGGCGGCCTCGAAGACACCACCGCCGGAGCCACCAGCGGCGTGGTAGACGATGTCGGCGCCGCCGTCGTACATGCCCTGGGCGGCCGTCTTGCCCTTGGCCGGGTCGGCGAAGCCGGAGAAGTCGGGGACCTGGGTCAGGTAGGTGACGTCGACCTGGATGTCGGGGTTGACCGCCTCGGCGCCCGCGATGTAGCCGGCCTCGAACTTCTGGATCAGCGGGGTCTCGACGCCACCGACGAAGCCGATGTGGTCGGCCTCGGTCTTGAGCGCGGCAGCCGCGCCGACCAGGAACGAGCCCTGCTCCTCGGCGAAGACCAGGTTGGCGATGTTGTCGCCGGCCGCGGCTCTCGTCGTCGATGATCGCGAAGTTCACGTCGGGGTACTCCGGCGCGACCTTGGCGACCGACGCGGAGTAGGCGAAGCCCACCGCGATGATCGGGTTGTAGCCGGCGTCCGCGAACGTGCGCAGCCGCTCCTCGCGAGCCGTCTCGGCCTCGCCGTCCTCGGCCTCGGACTCCTGCGGGTCCATGCCGAACTCCTCGACCGCCTGGTCGAGGCCGGCTGCGGCTGAGTCGTTGAACGACTGGTCGCCACGGCCGCCGACGTCGTAGGCCATACCGACCTTGATGCCGGACCCGGCCGCGTCACCGTCGCCGTTGTCGTCAGCGCTGTCGCCGTCGTCACCACCGCACGCGGTGGCGGCGAGGGACAGCATTCCCGCCGTGAGCAGTGCTGCCAACTTCGTTCTGCGTCGCAAGACGCCTCCTAAGCAGTCAAGGCGCCCGATAGGTTCCCGGCGCGCGAAATCAGGGTCACCCTAGTGGCCGGGGTAGCCGTCCGGGAGGCTACTGGGCGATGTTTCTCGGGTTGTTATCTCCCGGTGACCATGGCGGCGACGGCCGCCTCGGCCAGCACGCGCGAACCGATCACGGTCGCCCGCTCGTCGATGCGCAGGTTGCCCTGGTGGAGGTCGTACGTCGGACCGCCCGGCGTACGGGTGCCGAGACGCGCCATCGCGCCGGGCACGCGGTCGAGGTACCAGCCGAAGTCCTCGCCGCCCAGGCTCTGGGTGGTCGAGACCAGCCCGTCGCGGCCGACGACCTGCTCGATGGCCTTGCCGATGATCCGGGTCGACACGCTCTCGTTGACCACGGGCGGGACGCCCCGCTTGTAGTCGACGACCGCGGTCACGCCGTACGGCAGCACGATCTGGTCGATCAGGCGGCGGACGAGCGACTCGGCCTCGGCCCAGGCCACGGCGTCGAGCATCCGGACGGTGCCGGCGACCTGGCCGGCGCCGGGGATCACGTTGTGGGCGGAGCCGGCGCGCACCGAGCCCCACACGAGGCTCACGCCGGCGCGGGGGTCGAGCCGCCGGGAGAGGATCGCGGGCAGCTCGGTGAGCACCTTGCCGAGGGCGAAGGTGAGGTCCTCGGTGAGGTGCGGGCGGGAGGTGTGGCCGCCGCGCCCCGTCAACCGGACGTCGAGGGCGTCGGCTGCACCGGTCAGCGGACCCTCGCGCAGCCCGAGCTGGCCGACGTCGACGGTCGGGTCGCAGTGCAGCATGAAGATCCGGACCACGTCGTCGAGGGCTCCGGCCTCCATCAGGCGGAGCGCCCCGCCGGGCATGACCTCCTCGGCGGGCTGGAACAGGAACCGCACCCGGCCGGGCAGCAGGCCGCGGGCGTGGACCTCGGCGAGCGCGATCGCGGCGCCGACCAGCCCGGTCGGTGTGCACGTCGTGCCCGCAGGCGTGGGCGACGCCGGGCGTGCGGCTGGCCCACGGCTCGCCGGTGGTGTCGTCGACGGGAAGGGCGTCGAGGTCGGCGCGCAGGCCGATGACCGGGCCGTGGTCGCCGAGCTCGGCGATCAGTCCGGAACCGTCGATCCGCTTGACCTGGAGGCCCGCCTCGACCAGCCGGTCGGCCACGACGGACGTGGTCCGCTTCTCCGACCACGACAGCTCGGGGTGGGCGTGGAGGTCGCGACGGAAGTCGACCAGGTCGTCGCCGTACTTCTCGAGAACGGCTTCGATCACGCCCGAGGCGTCGGTGGGTTCGTTGGACATCGCGTCGTCAAGGTTAGTTCACCGCGCGGACTACTGAAGATTCCGAGCGGTGTGCGGACGCGCACACCAGAGGTGTGCTCAATTCCCTGGTCAACCTGGGAAATGGACACTTGGCTCGGGAAACTTCCTTGGCCAAGTGCGTGTTTCCCTGGTCAACCAGGGAAATGGGCGGTCCCGAGAGCCTCAGCTCCCGCTCGTCGTACGCCGCGAGGATCCGGTCGGCGGCGGTGGTGGCGGGCAGCTCCCCGGCCAGGACCTCCGAGCGGATCTCGTCCCGGATGGCCGCGACGCGCGGCGAGCGCCGCAGCCGGTCGGCGAGCTCGTCGCGGACCAGGGCCCAGGTGAAGTCGAGCTGCTGGCGGGCGCGCTTGCCGGCCAGTCCGTCCGCGCCGAGGTGGTCGCGGTGCCCGAGCACCCGCGTCCACACGTCGTCGACGCCGACGTCGGTCAGGCCCGAGCAGGTCACGACCGGTGGCGCCCACGCTCCCTTGCCGTGCACCAGCCGGAGCGCTCCGGCCAGCTCGCGGGCCGCGGACCGGGCTTCCTGCTCCCGGTCGCCGTCGGCCTTGTTCACCGCGATCACGTCGGCGATCTCCAGGATGCCCTTCTTGATGCCCTGCAGCTGGTCGCCGGTGCGGGCCAGCGTGAGGAAGAGGAAGGTGTCGACCATCCCGGCCACGGTGACCTCCGACTGCCCGACCCCGACCGTCTCGACCAGCACCACGTCGTACCCCGCCGCCTCGAGCACGGCCATCGCCTGGCTGGTGGCGCGGGCGACGCCGCCGAGCGTGCCGGCGGCCGGCGACGGCCGGATGTAGGCGTGCGGGTCGCCGGCCAGCTTCGCCATCCGGGTCTTGTCGCCGAGCACCGACCCGCCGGTGCGGATGCTGGACGGGTCCACGGCGAGCACGCCGACGTGGTGCCCGTCGGCGGTGAGTCGCGTGCCGAGGGTCTCGATGAACGTCGACTTCCCGACCCCCGGCACTCCGGAGATGCCGACCCGCACCGCCGGCGAGTCCGGGCCGACCGCGAGCTCGGACAGCAGCTCGCGCGCGGCCTCGCGGTGGGCGGTCTTGGACGACTCCACGAGCGTGATCGCCCGCGAGACGGTGGCCCGGTTGCCCTCACGGATGCCCGTGGCGAGGGCGGCGACGTCGGGTTTCGACAAGCTCAACCGCCGGACGTGCTCTCGTGCCCGAGCTGCTCCGACAGCTTGCCGATCAGGTCGAGAGCCGACTCGGCGATGACGGTGCCGGGCAGGAACACCGCGGCGGCCCCCATCTCCGTGAGCGTGGGTACGTCGTCGGGCGGGATCACCCCGCCGATGACGACCATGATGTCGGGGCGGCCGTGCTCGGCCAGCGCCTTGCGCAGCTCGGGAAGCAGGGTGAGGTGGCCGGCCGCCAGCGAGGAGACCCCGACGATGTGCACGTCGGCGTCGACCGCCTGCTGGGCGACCTCCTCGGGTGTCGAGAACAGCGGCCCGACGTCGACGTCGAAGCCCATGTCGGCGAACGCGCTGACCACGACCTTCTGCCCGCGGTCGTGGCCGTCCTGGCCCATCTTGGCGACCAGGATGCGCGGCCGGCGGCCCTCGTCCTCCTCGAACCTGTCGGCGGCCTCGATGACCTGCTGGACGAGCTGGTCGCCCGCCGAGCCCGACTCGTCCCTGAACACGCCGCTGATCGTACGGATCACGGCCTGGTGCCGCCCGTACACCTTCTCCAGGGCGTCGGAGATCTCGCCGACGGTCGCCTTGGCCCGCGCCGCGTCGACGGCGAGGCTCAGGAGGTTCTGGTCCAGCGAGCCCCCGTGGACGTGGCCGTCGCCCGCGGACTTCGTCAGCGCGTCGAGCGTGCGTCGTACGTCGTCGTCGTCGCGCTCGGCGCGCAGCCGCTCCAGCTTGGCGATCTGCTGGCGGTAGACCTCGCTGTTGTCGACCTTGCGTATGTCGAGCGGGTCCTCGTCGGCGAGCCGGTAGGTGTTGACCCCGATCACCCTCTGCTTGCCGGAGTCGATCCGGGCCTGGGTGCGGGCCGCCGCCTCCTCGATCCGCATCTTCGGGATCCCTGCCTCGATCGCCTTGGCCATCCCGCCGGCCTGCTCGGCCTCGAGGATGTGCGCCCAGGCGCGCTCGGCGAGGTCGTGGGTGAGCCGCTCGACGTAGTAGGAGCCGCCCCACGGGTCGATGGTGCCGGTGGTGCCGCTCTCCTGCTGGAGGAGCAGCTGGGTGTTGCGGGCGATCCGCGCCGAGAAGTCGGTCGGCAGGGCGATCGCCTCGTCGAGGGCGTTGGTGTGCAGCGACTGCGTGTGGCCCTGGGTCGCGGCCATCGCCTCGATGCAGGTGCGGGCGACGTTGTTGTAGACGTCCTGCGCGGTCAGCGACCAGCCGCTGGTCTGCGAGTGGGTGCGCAGGCTCAGCGACTTCGGGTTCTGCGGGTCGAACTGGCGGACCAGCCGCGACCACAACGCGCGGGCCGCGCGCATCTTGGCGACCTCCATGAAGAAGTTCATCCCGATCGCCCAGAAGAACGACAGCCGGGGCGCGAACCGGTCGATGTCGAGCCCGGCCTCGAGGCCGGCCCGGATGTACTCGACGCCGTCGGCCAGCGTGTAGGCCAGCTCCAGGTCGGCGGTCGCTCCGGCCTCCTGGATGTGGTAGCCGGAGATGGAGATCGAGTTGTAGCGCGGCATCCGCTCCGCGGTGAACGCGAAGATGTCGGAGATGATCCGCATGCTCGGCTCGGGCGGGTAGATGTAGGTGTTGCGGACCATGAACTCCTTGAGGATGTCGTTCTGGATGGTCCCCGTGAGCTGCTCCGGCTTCACCCCCTGCTCCTCGGCCGCGACGATGTAGAGCGCGAGCACCGGCAGCACGGCGCCGTTCATGGTCATGCTGACGCTCATCTGGTCGAGCGGGATGCCGTCGAAGAGCGTGCGCGCGTCGTAGATCGAGTCGATCGCCACGCCCGCCATGCCGACGTCGCCGCGCACCCGCGGGTGGTCGGAGTCGTAGCCGCGGTGGGTCGCCAGGTCGAACGCGACGCTCAGGCCCTTCTGGCCCGCGGCCAGGTTGCGCCGGTAGAACGCGTTGGACTCCTCGGCGGTCGAGAACCCGGCGTACTGGCGGATCGTCCAGGGCTGGGTGGTGTACATCGTCGGGTAGGGCCCGCGCAGGAACGGACTGAGCCCCGGCCAGGTGTCGAGCGCGTCGAGGCCGGCGAGGTGCTCCGGCCCGTAGACCGGCAGGATGTCGATCCCCTCCGGCGAGTGCCAGGCCTCGCCGTTTGGTCCCCAACCGCAAGGAATTGCACCGTTTTCATGCGGTTCGTGACCATTCGAGGCGCCGGTGGTGCCTGTGGACAACGGCAGCCCGGCGAAGCTCTTCGGGACGCTCACGACAGCTTCTCCCTCGTCCGGGTCAGGAAGTCGAGGGCGTCCACGCCCATCGCGCACGCGTCGTCGACGCCCAGCCGGTCGGCCAGCTCTCCGGGCTTTCCGGCGACGACCACCCACGACGCACCCGCCTCGCGCAGGGCCGCCACCAGGTCGGGTCCCCACTCGGCGTACGTCGGGTCGGCGCCGGCCAGGCAGACGCACCGGCTGGCCGTCGTACGCCGCCAGCACCTCCTCGACGCCGTCCGTCGCGCCGGCGACGTCGACGGCGATGCCGCCGGCGGCCAGCAGGTTGGTGGCGAACGTGGCCCGGGCGGTGTGGGAGGCGATGGTGCCCATCGTCGCGAGGAAGACCGGTCGTCCTGCCGGGTCGTCGCGCAGCGCCTCGAAGCTGGCGCCGTACCGACGCACCCGCTCGTGGGGGTGCGGCGACCGCTCCGGGAGCGACTCGCCGAGGTGCGGGAACTCGCTGACCCCGGTGAGCGGCCGCTTGCGGCGGGCGACGTCGGCCTCGCGGCGCGCGACGACCTCCTCGATCCGGGCCGTGAGCGAGCCGTCCTCGAGCGCGGCCTCGACGCCGCCCGCCTCCTCGATCCGGCCGAGCTCCTCCCACCCCGCGGCGGCCAGGTCGTCGGTGAGCTTCTCCACGGCGTACGCCCCACCGGCCGGGTCGGCGACCCGGGCGAGGTGCGACTCCGAGATCAGCAACGCGGAGGTGTTGCGGGCGATCCGGCGGCCGAAGGCGTCGGGTACGCCGAGCGCGGTGTCGAACGGCAGCACGGTCACCGAGTCCGCTCCCCCGGCGCCGGCGGCGAAGGCCGCGATCGTCGTGCGCAGCATGTTCACCCACGGGTCGTACTTGCTCATCATCGGCCGGCTGGTCACGGCGTGCTGCCGCTGCTCCCGGGTCTCGGCCTCGCTCAGCTCGAGCACGCGCGCCCAGAGCCGGCGTGCGGCCCGGAGCTTGGCGATGGTCGGGAACTGCTCGTCGGTGGCGGCGTACCGGAACTCGATCAGCTCGGCAGCGTCGTCGAGCGGGATGCCGGCGTCGGTGAGGATCCGCAGGTACGTCGCGCCAACGGCCATCGAGTACCCGAGCTCCTGGGCGTCGGAGGCGCCGAGGTCGTGGACGGCGGTCGCGTCGACCACGAGGGCGAGCGTCCCGACCTCACGCGCCAGCCGGGCGACCTCGACCACCACGTCGGTCGAGCTGTCGGTGGAGCTCGTCGAGAGCCCGCGCACGCGTGCCCCGAGCGGGTCCGCGCCCAGGTTGGTCCCCTCGGCCAGGTCGGTGTCGCCGGCGTGGGTGACGAAGCCCTCGGCGGCGGCGAGTGGATCGGCGGGTACGTCGAGCACGACCGGCGCCAGGTCGAGCAGGACGCCCTCGAGCATCGTCTCGAAGTCGGCGTCCGGCTCCACCTCGAGCCACAAGGACGTGACCCCGTTCGTGAGGTCGACCAGCGCCGCCTCGTTGGCGAGCTTCGGATCGGCGATGTCGAGGTGGGCGCGGATGTCCCACTCGCCCGACCGCTGCGGGCGTCCGGTGGTCGCGAGGTCGTCGAGCAGGTCGGGGGTGCCGAGCGGGCTGACCGCGATCCCGTCGAGCGTGGTGCGCGCCAGCTTCGACCAGGCGGCGTCCTCGGCGTCGTCGTCGGACAGGCGGCCGGCCTTGCGGAGCACCGCGGCCGCGGCCTTCTCCCAGTCGGCGCGCGCGTGGTCGTCCTCGGGCGCCGCCAGCGCGAGCGTTCCCTGCTCGGGCTCCAGCTCGGTGGGCTCGTCGAGCCCGCCCTCGACCTCGGTCATGGTGCTGACGATAGGAGGGCGCGGGGAGCAGGTTCCAGCCAGTGTGACTTTTTCGACCCGCAGCGGTCAGCGGGAGCTCACGGCCACGCGGATGCCCAGCCCCACCAGCACCGTCCCCGCGACCGCGTCGAGGCGGCGACGTACCCGCGAGCTGCGGAAGAACCGCCCGGCCCGTCCGAAGGCGTAGGCGAGCGACAGGTAGAACGCGGTCTCGATCGTGACCTGCACCAGTGCCAGCCCCGCCGTGGTGGTGAACAGCGGGCGATCGGCCGGCACGAACTGCGGGTAGAACGCGACCATGAAGATCGCTGCCTTCGGGTTGGCCAGCTGGACCACGACTCCCTCGGCGAAGCTCTTCCACCACGAGCTGGTGCCGGACGTCTGGGCGCCGTCGGTGTCGTGCCCGTCGCCGCGCCAGGCGGCCAGCCAGGCGCGGACGCCGAGGTAGATCAGCACCGCCGCGCCGACCACCTTGAGCGTCACGAACGCCGCCTCGGAGACCGCCACCAGCGCGGCGAACCCGGCCGCGGCCATCAGCGCCCACAGGTAGAGACCGAACTCGAGGCCGAGCACCGTCGGTACGGCGGCGCGCCAGCCGTGCACCGCCGCGCGGCGCAGGATCAACGCCATCGCCGGCCCGGGCGAGGCCGAGATGAGCAGCACGGCCACCACGAAGGCCGGCATCAGCGCGATCAGGTCCACGGCCTCATCGTCTCAGGCGGAGCCGCCCGACCTCACCCGGTTTCGGCCAGCAGCGCCAGCACGTGACTGGCCTGGTCCTCGACGCTCCCGGCCGGGTTCCGCTCGAATCCACGGTTGCCCGGCAGCAGCATCACCAGCCAGAACACCGCGAGGAGCCGGCGGAACTCCACCAGCCGCGGGAGCTGGCCATCGCGCAGGTCGAGGCCGGCCAGCAGGGCATCGACGTCCACGAGCCGACCGAGGCGCGACGACGCGTGCTCGACGACGTCGGCCACCTCGTACGCGAGATCGGAGACGCCGAACTCCTCGAAGTCGACCAGCCGGCAGGCACTGCCGTCCCAGAGGACGTTCGCCAGGTTGCCGTCGCCGACCGAGAGCACCGCGTCGGCCACCCGATCGACCCCCGGCCGCTCCGGCGCGAGCCAGTCTCGGGCGTGCGTCAGGGCCGCGCCGACGAGCGCCGGGTCGCGGCACGGGTCGACGTCGTACTCCTCCCCCGCCCACGTCCGGACCATGCCGCGCATGGTCGACGGACCCAGGGCGCGCTCGGGTGTCCTCTCGTCGACAGGGGCGGCGAACAGTCGACGCAGCGCCGTCGTCAGAGCATTGGCCTGGACGGGCGACAGCGGTGCCTGGCCGAGTGGTTCCCCCGGGACGCGGGACATCACGATGACCGGCGCGTCCCCGTCGAGCTTGCGCTCGATCGGGCGGGGCGCCAGACCCGGTGCATGCTGCGCCAGGGCGACCAGCCCCGCCCACTCCCGGTCGGCCTCGCCGTCGTCCCACGACACGAACCGCTTGCGAACGACGTCCGCGTCGAAGGTCAGGCGGTGGGTGTGCACGCGGACAGTGTGCACGTGCCCTCACGTCCGCCGGTGGAAGCGGTGGTCGCCGTTGGGGAGCCGGCGTAGGTCGTAGCGGTGGTCGTGCGCGCGGTGGTGGTGGAAGGAGCACAGCAGCACGCCGTCGACCAGGTCGGTCCTGCCGCCCCTCGCCCAGGGCGTCAGGTGGTGGGCCTCGGTCCACGCAGCGGGGACGTCGCAGCCCTCGGCCCGGCAGGTCTGGTCGCGGATCGCCATGGCCTTGCGCTGGGCGGGGCTGAACAGGCGGCGCGTGCGGCCGAGGTCGAGCGGCCGGGAGTCCCCGCCGAGCACGGCCGGGAGGATGCCAGCGGTGCAGGCGAGCCGGCGTGCCTCGCCGGCCGTTATCGGCGTGCCGGTGGTGAGTCCAGCCGTGGCCAGACGTCGGTCGAGGTCCGCCTGGTCGATGGTGACCACGATGGTGGTGCTGTCGCCGCCGTGCCGGGGCAGCCATTGGGACGGGATGCGCTCGAGCAGTGCGGTGAACGCGTGCGCCAGCTTGCGTGGGTGCGGCACCCGTTCGTCGGGTGGGACCTGACCCTCGCGTCGGGGCGAGGTGAACGCGTGCAGCTGGGTCAGCCACCGGTCCATCGACGCGTCGGGCAGGGTCACGGTGGCGCGGGAGACTCCGGCGCCGAGGCGGCGCCAGGTCAGCGACATTCGGTCGTACGCCGCCTGCTCGTCCCGCTCGAGCAGCCGCACTTCGTGGGCCTCGGCGATCTCGGGGGCGACCACGTCGAGGACCTTCCGTCCGAGCACCCGGAGCTCACGCGGAGCGAAGTGGGCGGCCCGGGTCACCAGGTGCGCCTCCGCCCGGCGCCGGATCGTGTCGTCCAGGTCAGGGGGGAGGTCGTCGAGTGCCTTCCCGATCACCTGCACCTGGGGGGTCGACACCGAGCCGTCGGCGTACGCCTCCGCCAGCTGTGGCCACCGCCGATCCAGTCCGTCGGCCAGCGTCTGAGCGCGACGACCGGCCGGCCCGTCCTGCCGGGTCTCATGGGCGAGCCAGGCACCGGCGGACCGGCTGCCGTGTGCTGCGGCCACGTCGTCGGCGGCGGCAAGGGTCCGCGCGCGCAGTGACTCGAGGCGCGCGATCTGCCGCTCGATCGTGACAAGCAGGTGCTCCTTCTCGCCCGCCGTCAGGAAATCGGGTCGCTGCCGGCGACCTCGTCGAGCAGCCGCGCGACACCGTCGACCACACGCACCATCGGGTGTGTGAAGGGGACGACTTCTTGACTCATGCCCTCACGCTATCGGCGACCACCGACAGTCCCGGGCGCTCAGAACCCCTTGTCCACAAGGGAAAAGGGGCCTCATCACTCCCGATCCGACCTCAGGTCGGCGTCGTCCCGATAGGCGCCAATCCGTCCGGAGGACGTCGGGTCAAGGGCGGCGCAGCCGCCGAAGGGAACCCTTGACCCGACGGACGGAGGACGCACGATGGCGCCGTCGGGAGGGCGACGGCCCGGACGATCCTCTTCACTCACCGGGTGTCGACGGGCTCGACCGGCATTGGGTCGCTGCCCTGCGCATCTGACTGGGCTTCTAGACGTCCGCCCGGCCGTCGTAGTCCTTGCTGCGGATGCCGATCTTGTTGCCGAGCCAGACGAGGGGGTCGTACTTGCGGTCCACCACGCGCTCCTTCATCGGGATGATCGCGTTGTCGGTGATCTTGATCCCCTCGGGGCAGACCTCGGTGCAGCACTTGGTGATGTTGCACATCCCGATCCCGGCCGCGCCCTGGGCGAGCTCGCGCCGGTCGTGGGTGTCGAGGGGGTGCATGTCGAGCTCGGCGTACCTCAGGAAGAAGCGCGGGCCCGCGAACGCCGGCTTGTTGTCGTCGTGGTCACGGACGACGTGGCAGGTGTTCTGGCACAGGAAGCACTCGATGCACTTGCGGAACTCCTGGCCGCGCTCGACGTCGATCTGCGCCATCCGGCGCTTGCCGTCGGCGTCGCGCGGCGGCGGCGCGAAGGACGGGAGCTCGCGCGCCTTCTCGTAGTTGTACGACACGTCGGTGACCAGGTCGCGGATGACCGGGAAGGTCCGCATCGGCGTGACGGTGATCGTCTCGGTCTCGTCGAAGTCCGACAGCCGGGTCATGCACAGCAGGCGCGGCTTGCCGTTGATCTCGGCGCTGCAGGACCCGCACTTGCCGGCCTTGCAGTTCCAGCGGATCGCGAGGTCGCCGGTCTGGGTGGCCTGCAGGCGGTGCAGTGCGTCGAGCACCACCTCGCCCTCGGACACCTCGACGGTGTAGTCGGCGAGGTCACCGCCGTCCTGGTCGCCCCGCCAGACGCGCATCTTCAGGTCGTAGCCCATGTCAGGTCAGCTCTCCTCGAAGTACTTCTTGAGCTCGTCCGGCATCTCGGGCAGTGGCTTCTCGTTCAGCACCACCCCGTCACCGCTGTCGTCGAGGGTGACGATGAGGTTCTTCTTGCCCCACACCTCGTGGTCGGTCTGCGGGAAGTCGTCGCGGGTGTGGCCGCCGCGCGACTCCTCGCGGGCCAGGGCGGCCTTGGCGATGGCCTCGGACACGATCAGCATGTTGCGCAGGTCGATGGCGAGGTGCCAGCCGGGGTTGTACTGCCGGTGTCCCTCCACGACCATCGTCTTCGCCCGCTCCTTGAACCGCTCGATCTCCGCCAGCGACTTCGTGAGCTCCTCGCCGGTGCGGATGATGCCGACGAGGTCGTTCATCGACTGCTGGAGGTCCTGCTGGATCGTGTAGGGGTTCTCGCCGCCCTCGACCTCGAACGGCGCGAGCGCACTCACGGAAGCCTGCCTTGAGATCAGCTTCCGCGACCTGCGGCCGGGCGCTCGCCCAGCCCCGCGGCGTACGCCGACGCGGCCTCGCCGGCCAGCTTGCCGAACACCAGCAGGTCGCCCAGCGAGTTGCCGCCGAGGCGGTTGGAGCCGTGCATGCCGCCGGAGCACTCGCCCACGGCGTACAGGCCGGTGACCGCGCTCTCCTGGGTGTCGGCGTCGACCTCCACACCGCCCATCACGTAGTGGCAGGTCGGGCCGATCTCCATCGGCTCCTGGGTGATGTCGACGTCGGCCAGCTCCTTGAACTGGTGGTACATCGACGGCAGCCGCTTGCGGATGAACTCGGGCGTACGCCGGGACGCGATGTCGAGGAAGATGCCGCCGTGCGGTGACCCGCGGCCGGCCTTGATCTCGGAGTTGATCGCTCGCGCGACCTCGTCACGGGGCAGCAGCTCGGGCGGCCGGCGGTTGTTCTTCTTGTCGTCGTACCAGCGATCCGCCTCCTCCTCGTTGTCGGCGGTCTCGCTCTTGAAGAACTCGGGGATGTAGTCGAACATGAACCGCTTGCCCTCGGAGTTCCTCAGGATGCCGCCGTCGCCGCGCACCGACTCCGTGACCAGCAGCCCCTTCACCGACGGCGGCCAGACCATGCCGGTCGGGTGGAACTGGACGAACTCCATGTTGATCAGGCTGGCGCCCGCACGCAGGGCGAGTGCGTGGCCGTCGCCGGTGTACTCCCAGGAGTTCGAGGTCACCTTGAACGACTTGCCGATGCCGCCGGTGGCGAGGATGACGGTCGGCGCCTCGAACGTGATGAACCGGCCGGTCTCGCGCCAGTAGCCGAAGGCCCCGGAGATCCTGTCGCCGTCCTTGAGCACCTCGGTGACCGTGCACTCCATGAACACGTCGATGCCGAGCGCGACGGTGCGCTGCTGGAGGGTGCGGATCATCTCGAGACCCGTGCGGTCGCCGACGTGGGCCAGGCGGGCGTAGCGGTGGCCACCGAAGTCGCGCTGCGAGATCAGGCCGTCGTCGGTGCGGTCGAACAGGGCGCCCCAGTCCTCGAGCTCCTGGACCCGCTCCGGCGCCTCCTGGGCGTGCAGCTGCGCCATCCGCCAGTTGTTGAGCATCTTCCCGCCACGCATGGTGTCGCGGAAGTGCACCTCCCAGTTGTCCTCGGGCCAGCGGTTGCCCATGGCCGCGGCGATGCCGCCCTCGGCCATCACGGTGTGCGCCTTGCCGAGCAGGGACTTGCAGACGACGGCGGTGCGCGCGCCCGCCTCATGGGCGGCGATCGCCGCGCGCAGCCCGGCGCCGCCGGCACCGACCACGACCACGTCGTAGGTGTGCCGCTCCATGCCGCCGGACTCGCTGCCGGACATCTCGTTGCCGGTCATCGGGTGTCGATCACTCATTGCTAGAAGAACCTCGGGTCTTCGAACACGCCGCGGGCCAGCAGCATGATGTACAGGTCGACCAGGGCCACCGAGAACAGCGAGACCCAGGCATAGCGGGCGTGCTTGACGTTCAGCTTCGACACCCAGGTCCAGAGCCTGTAGCGCACGGGGTGCTTCGAGAAGTGCCGCAGCCGGCCACCGACGGCGTGCCGGCAGGAGTGGCAGGACAGCGTGTAGAGCCAGATGTAGACGACGTTGATCGCCATCAGCACGGTGCCGAGGCCCATGTGGATGCCGTCGGACTCCCCCTCGGCGGGTCGGAACGCCAGGAACACGTCGAACGTCAGCACCAGCGCGACGAGGATGGCGGCGTACCAGAACCAGCGGTGGATGTTCTGGATGATCAGCGGGAAGCGGGTCTCGCCGGTGTACTTGGCGTGCGGCTCCGCGACCGCGCAGGCGGGCGGCGAGAGCCAGAACGCGCGGTAGTAGGCCTTGCGGTAGTAGTAGCAGGTCATCCGGAAGCCCAGCGGGAAGATCAGGATGATCAGCGCCGCCGAGAGCGGGAACCCGGCGAACGGCTGGCCGAAGTCGGAGGCGCCCTCGACACAGTCGCCCAGGCACGGGGAGTAGAACGGCGACAGGTAGGGCTTCGAGTAGTAGTACTCGCCAGCGAAGGCCCGCCACGTCGCGTAGACGATGAAGGCGCCGAACACCACGAACGTCGTCAGCGGGGCCAGCCACCACCTGTCGGTCCGCAAGGTCTTCGCCTCGATGCGGGCTCTCGTGGGCCCCGTGACGCCTGTCGTCATCCATTCGCCTTCCGTTGGCAGCGTGCACTGGCTGGGTGCAACGGGTTGCAGTCTCTACAAAACGTAGGGGATGCGGAAGGGGACGTGCCGGATGCCACCCGAACCCGTATGGTCAGCCAGACCAGATCTGACCGTCTCGGGCCGGTCCCGGCGCAGAGGCTGTCCATGAGCAGACCCACGATCGTCACCGTCGACGACGATCCACTCGTCTCCGAGGCGATCACCCGCGACCTGCGCGCCCGCTACGGCGCCGAGTTCCGGATCGTGCGTACGACGTCGGGCCAGGACGCGCTGGCGGTGATCGGAGAGCTCTCGCTCCAGGACCGGCCGGTCGCGCTCATCGCCGCCGACCAGCGGATGCCCCGGATGACCGGCATCGAGATGCTCGAGCAGGCGCGCGGGCACACCGACGCGAAGTTCCTCCTGCTCACGGCGTACGCCGACACCGACGTCGCGATCAAGGCGATCAACGACATCGGGCTCGACTACTACCTGCTCAAACCCTGGGACCCACCCGAGGAGCGGCTCTACCCGGTGGTCGACGACCTCCTCGACGACTGGCGGCACGAGCATCCCGACCACACCAGCGACGTACGCGTCGTCGGGCACCGGTGGTCGGACCGCAGCCACGAGGTGAAGACGTTCCTCGCCCGCAACCACGTGCCCTACCGCTGGCTCGACGTCGAGCGGGACGAGGAGGCTCGCCGGCTCGTCGACCTGGCGGGCGCCGCCCCCGCCGACCTCCCGCTCGTCCTCGTGCCGGACGCGGAGACCCTGAACTCCCCCACCACCCGCGACCTGGCGGAGCGTCTCGGGCTGAGCACCCAGCCGCGGCAGCCGCTGTACGACGTCTGCATCGTCGGCGGCGGACCCGCGGGGCTCGCCGCGGCCGTGTACGCCGCGTCCGAGGGACTGCGCACCGTGGTGGTCGAGCGGGAGGCACCCGGCGGCCAGGCCGGCACGAGCGCGGCGATCGAGAACTACCTCGGCTTTCCCAAGGGGCTCAGCGGCTCCGACCTCACCCAGCGCGCGATCGCGCAGGTCTCCCGGTTCGGCGCCGAGATGGTGCTCGCGCGCGACGTCGTCGGGTTCGAGGCCCGAGGTCCGGCGCGCGCCGTGCTCCTCGGCGGCTCCGGGGAGATCGAGGCCCGGGCGGTCATCGTGGCGACCGGGGTGTCGTACCGGCGGCTCGAGGGTGACGGGCTCGCGGACCTGACCGGCCGCGGCGTCTACTACGGCGCCGGCGCGAGCGACGCCCCCCAGGTCGAGGGCGACGAGGTGTTCGTGGTGGGTGCGGCCAACTCCGCCGGCCAGGCCGCGCTGAACCTGGCGCGCTACGCCAAGCGCGTGGTGCTGCTGGTACGCCGTGACTCGCTGGCCGAGACGATGTCCAGCTATCTGGTGGACCGGATCGAGGCGTCGCCGAACATCGAGGTGCGGTGCGGGACCGCAGGTGGTGGGGGCAAGGGGCGACGGTCACCTCGAGTCACTCACGCTGCTGGACCGTGACAGCGGAGCGCGCGAGGACGTCGACGCGAGCTGGCTGTTCGCCTTCATCGGCGCCTCACCACGCACCGACTGGCTGGGCGACGGCGTGGTCCGCAACGACCTCGGCTTCGTGGTCACCGGCCAGGAGCTGCTCCGGCCCGCCTGGGCCGCCGGCTGGCCGCTGCCCCGGTCGCCGTACGCCCTGGAGACCAGCGTGCCCGGGGTCTTCGCCGCCGGCGACGTCCGGCTCGACTCGATGAAGCGGGTGGCGTCGGCGGTCGGCGAGGGAGCGATGGCCGTCTACCTCGTCCACCGCTACCTGGCGACGGTCTGATGCGCGTCGACGACCTCCGTCCGCTCGCCGTCTTCGACGGCCTGACCGACGACCAGCTCGGCGAGCTGCTGGCGGGCAGCGAGGAGGTGGCCATCGAGCCGGGCGTGGACGCATTCCGGGAGGGCGACCGAGCGGACCGCTGGTGGGTGCTCGTCGACGGAGCTCTCGAGCTCGTGCGCCACGTCGGGCGCGAGGACACCGTGGTCGGACGGATGGACGTGCCGGGACGCTGGGCCGGCGGCTTCCGGGCCTGGGACGAGAACGGCGTGTACCTCGCCACCGGCCGCGGCGTGCACGAGGGCCGTCTGCTCAGCGTGCCCGCGACGCTCCTGCGCGACCGGGTGAGCGCGTGGTTCCCGATGGGCGTCCACCTCATCCAGGGGCTGTACGGCACCGCTCGCAGCATCGAGTCGACCGTGCGGCAACGCGAGTCCCTGGTCACGCTGGGCACCCTGGCCGCCGGGCTCGCCCACGAGCTCAACAACCCCGCCGCGGCCGCCACCCGCTCCGTCGACCGGCTCGACGGCGCCTGCCGGGTCCTGCTGGAGTCGCTGGGGCGTCTCGCCGAGGGGGACATCTCGGCCAGCCAGTTCCTGGCGCTCGAGGAGCTGCGCCGCGAGATCGGCCCGGCGCCGCAGGGGCGGAGCCCGCTGGCGGTGGCGGACCGCGAGGACGAGCTCGCGGCGTGGCTGGCCCGGCACGGCGTGGCCGACGGCTGGGAGCTGGCCGCGACGTTCGCGAGCCACGACGTCGACGTGGCGTGGTGCGAGCGGGTGGCGGCACTCCTCGATGTCGCGGCCCTCCGGTCCGGCCTCGAGTGGGTGGCGGGCACCCTGTCCGCGTCGACCCTGCTCGTCGAGGTGCGGGAGGCCACTGGCCGCGTCTCCGAGCTGGTGGGCGCGGTGCGCTCCTACACGCAGATGGACCGGGCCTCCATGCAACCGGTCGACGTCACCGAGGGGATCGAGAGCACGCTGGTGATGCTCGGGCACAAGCTGCGCGACGGCGTGACCGTCGTGCGTGACTACGACGCCGACCTGCCCCGCATCGAGGCGTACCCCGGCGAGCTCAACCAGGTGTGGACCAACCTCATCGACAACGCCGTCGACGCGATGGACGGCGAGGGCACGCTGCGTGTCACCGCCGCGGCCGACGACGACGCGGTGTCGGTCGAGATCGGTGACACGGGGAGCGGGATGGCGCCCGACGTCGCCGCCCGCGCGTTCGACGCGTTCTACACGACCAAGGAGGTCGGCAAGGGCACCGGCCTCGGACTCGACATCGCCCGCCGGATCGTGGTCGAGCGGCACGGCGGCACCATCGACATCGACCGGCGGGACGGCGAGACGGTGCTGCGGGTCCGGTTGCCCAGGTGACGACCGTTCATCGACACGTCACTCGCCGTCGGTGGACGGTTCGCACTGACTGGTCACGGTGGCGCCATGCGGATCGCTCTCGTCGCCGAGTCCTTCTTCCCCGCCGTTGACGGCACGACCACGACGGTGAAGGCGGTCGTGGACCGGCTCGTCGACACCGGCCACGACGTCCTCGTGGTCGCGCAGGCGCCGGGGCTGACGACGTACCGGGGATGCCGGGTGGCGCGGATCCAGCCGCGCGAGCTCGTCGGGACCCAGGTGGGGGCGGCGCTGGAGGAGTTCCGGCCCGACCTGGTGCACGTGACCTCGCCCGACTCCGTCGGCCGCAAGGCCCTCAAGCACGCCCGCCGGATCGGGATCCCGACGCTCACCGTGCAGCAGACGCCCGTCTCCCACTTGGCCGACGAGCGGTGGAGGTCGAAGGTCGCCGATCGCTCCGACCGGGTCCTCGTGACCGCCGGCTGGATGCGCGAGCGGCTGGCCGACCTCGAGGTCGAGGCCGCCCTGTGGTCGCCGGGCGTCGACACCGCCGCGTTCGGTCCGCAGCTGCGTGACCCGTGGCTCCACGACAGCTGGGCCAAGGCCAAGTCGAAGCACGGACCCCGCGTCGTCGTGGGGTACGTCGGCAGCCTGCACCGACGGCACGGCGTCCGCGCGCTCGGTGAGCTCGCCGACGTGCCCGGGATCCGACCGGTGCTGATCGGCGACGGCCCGCAGAAGCCCTGGCTCCGGGCTCGCCTGCCGCACGCCAAGCTCACCGGTGCCCTCGAGACGGGCTACCTGACCCGGGCCATGGCCGCGCTGGACCTGCTGGTCCACCCCGGCACCGAGGAGACCTGCTGCCACGCCCTGCGCGAAGCAGGCGCGAGCGGCGTACCCGTCGTCGCGCCCCGCGCGGGCGGGGCTCCCGACGTCGTGCGGTCGATGGAGTCCGGGCTGCTCTACGACCCGGCCGAACCCCACGGCCTCGCCCGTGCGGTGGCGGCCGTCGCCGGTGACCGGCACCGGTCCCTGCTCGGCGAGCGCGGTCGCGAGCTCGCCGTACGCCGGGACTGGCGGGCCGCCGTCGACGAGCTCGTCGAACAGCACTACCTGCCGCTCGCCGTACCCACGCACACGCCGCACGCGGCCTGAGTCGTTTCCCGACTGCCCGGTAACCGGGGCAATCTCACATCCCCAGTGGTCAGGAGCGACAAATCGGAGCGGTAGCGTGCTGGGTGTGGCAACGACGTCCCCCCGACCCAGCCTGGTCAAGGGAGCGCGCGGCGCGCGCTCGACCATCGCGCTGAAGATGCTGATGGCCGTCACGGGCATCGTGTTCATCCTGTTCGTGCTGGGCCACATGTACGGCAACCTCAAGGCCTTCTCCGGGCACGACGCGTACAACGAGTACGCCCACCACCTGCGCGTCCTCGGCGAGCCGCTGCTGCCCTACGAGGGCTTCCTCTGGATCATGCGCGTCGGCCTGATCGTGGCGCTGGTCGTGCACGTCTACTGCGCGGCCACGCTGTGGCGTCGCGCCAACCACGCCCGCACCAAGCGCTACGTGGTGAAGAAGAGCCTCGCCTCGTCCTGGTCGTCGCGCACCATGCGCTGGGGCGGACTGACGATCCTGCTGTTCCTCATCTGGCACCTGCTGAACTTCACGATCGGCAAGGTCAACGTGACCGGCGGCGCCACGAACGACCCCTACAACCTGCTGGTCGACACGTTCCAGACCTGGTGGATGACGATCATCTACCTGCTCGCCATGGTCGCGCTCGGCCTGCACCTGCACCACGGCGTCTGGAGCTCGGCCCAGACCCTCGGCCTGACCAACAACGCCAGCGCCCGGCGCAACGCCAAGGGACTCGGCTGGATCGTCGCGATCGTCATCGCCGGCGGCTTCTCGCTGGTTCCGCTGTTCGTCGTCTTCGGCGTCATCGACTGAGGGAGTGCCGTCATGACCGACATGCCCGATACCACCAACACCTTCGACGCCTCGCACACCCGCGCGGACAACGAGCGGCACGACGACGCGGCCGGCTTCTACGTCGACGGCGCCCCGGTCGCCGACACCAAGGCGCCGGGCGGTCCGCTCGAGGAGATGTGGGGCACCCGCCAGTTCGAGGCCAGGATCGCCAACCCGGCGAACCGACGCCGGCTCTCGATCATCGTGGTCGGCACCGGCCTGGCCGGCGCGTCCGCCGCGGCCACGCTCGGCGAGGCCGGGTACGTCGTGAAGTCGTTCTGCTACCAGGACTCCCCGCGCCGTGCGCACTCGATCGCCGCCCAGGGCGGCATCAACGCGGCCAAGAACTACAAGGGCGACGGCGACTCGGTCTACCGGCTCTTCTACGACACCATCAAGGGCGGCGACTACCGCTCGCGCGAGTCGAACGTCTACCGGCTGGCCGAGGTCAGCGTGAACATCATCGACCAGTGCGTGGCGCAGGGCGTGCCGTTCGCCCGCGAGTACGGCGGCCTGCTCGACAACCGCTCGTTCGGCGGCGTGCAGGTCTCCCGCACGTTCTACGCCCGCGGCCAGACCGGCCAGCAGCTGCTGATCGGCGCCTACCAGGCACTGGAGCGGCAGGTCGCCGCCGGCACCGTCCGCTGCTACTCGCGGCACGAGATGCTCGAGCTGATCGTGGTCGACGGCCGGGCCCGCGGCATCATCGTCCGCGACCTGGTCACCGGCGAGATCGAGACCTACTTCGCCGACGTCGTGGTGCTCGCCAGCGGTGGCTACGGCAACGTCTTCTACCTGTCGACCAACGCGATGGGCAGCAACGTCACGGCCACCTGGCGCGCGCACCGCAAGGGCGCCTACATGGCGAACCCCTGCTACACGCAGATCCACCCGACCTGCATCCCCGTCTCCGGCGTGCACCAGTCCAAGCTCACCCTGATGAGCGAGTCGCTGCGCAACGACGGCCGGATCTGGGTGCCGAAGAACAAGGCCGACTGCGAGAAGGACCCGCGCGACATCCCCGAGGCGGACCGCGACTACTACCTGGAGCGGATCTACCCGGCGTTCGGCAACCTGGTCCCCCGCGACATCGCCTCGCGGGCCGCGAAGAACGTCTGCGACGAGGGACGCGGCGTCGGGCCGGAGGTCGAGGGCGTACGTCGCGGTGTCTATCTCGACTTCGCCGACGCCATGGAGCGGCTCGGGCACGACACGATCGAGGACAAGTACGGCAACCTCTTCGACATGTACGCCCGGATCACGGGCGAGGACCCCTACGCCGTGCCGATGCGGATCTACCCCGCCGTGCACTACGTCATGGGCGGCCTGTGGGTCGACTACGACCTGCAGGCGACGATCCCCGGTCTCTTCGTCACGGGCGAGGCGAACTTCTCCGACCACGGCGCCAACCGGCTCGGCGCGTCCGCGCTCATGCAGGGGCTCGCCGACGGCTACTTCGTGCTGCCGAACACCATCCGTGACTACCTGGCGGAGGGCCCGTTCGACAAGGTGCCCGAGGACCACCCGGCGGTGCTCGAGGCGCAGCAGTCGGTCAAGGACCGGGTCGCGCACTTCCTGGACACCAAGGGCACCCGCAGCGTCGACTCCTACCACCGCGAGCTCGGCAACATCATGTGGGAGTTCTGCGGGATGGAGCGCACCGAGGACGGCCTGAAGAAGGCGATCGACCTGATCCGCACCCTCAAGGACGACTTCTGGCGCAACGTGAAGGTGCTCGGCACGGCCGACAGCCTCAACCAGTCGCTGGAGAAGGCCGGCCGGGTCGCCGACTTCCTCGAGCTCGGTGAGCTGATGTGCATCGACGCGCTGAACCGGCGCGAGTCCTGCGGCGGCCACTTCCGCGGGGAGTCCCAGACCGAGGACGGCGAGGCGCTGCGCCACGACGACCAGTACGCGTACGTCGCCGCCTGGGAGTGGCCCGGCGAGGGCGAGAAACCGATCCTGCACAAGGAAGAGCTGACCTACGAGTTCGTCGAGATGAAGCAGAGGTCGTACAAGTAATGAAGGTGACGCTCAAGATCTGGCGCCAGCTGAACGCGGCGTCGGAAGGCGCCATGCACACCTACGAGCTCGACGACGTCTCGCCCGACATGTCCTTCCTCGAGATGCTCGACGTACTGAACGAGGAGCTGAACGCCCGCGACGAGGAGCCGGTGGCGTTCGACTCCGACTGCCGCGAGGGGATCTGCGGCATGTGCGGGCTGATGATCAACGGCGAGGCCCACGGGCCCGAGGTGACCACCACCTGCCAGCTGCACATGCGCTCGTTCGAGGACGGCGACACGATCACGATCGAGCCGTGGCGCGCGGACGCGTTCCCGGTGGTCAGGGACCTCTGCGTGGACCGGGGCGCCTTCGACCGGATCATCCAGCAGGGCGGCTACATCTCGGTGAACACCGGTGCGGCCCCCGACGCGCACGCGACACCGGTGCCGAAGGACAAGGCCGACCGGGCCTTCGACGTGGCCACGTGCATCGGCTGCGGTGCCTGCGTGGCGGCCTGTCCCAACGGGTCGGCGTCGCTGTTCCTCGGCGCGAAGATCACCCACCTCGGCGAGCTGCCCCAGGGCCAGGCCGAGCGTGACACCCGCGTGGTGAACATGACCGCCCAGCACGACCACGAGGGCTTCGGCGGCTGCACCAACATCGGCGAGTGCACGGCCGCGTGCCCCAAGGAGATCCCGCTCGACGTGATCTCGCGGCTCAACTGGGACCTGCACGCCGCGATCCGGCACGGCAACTAGGTGAACGCGCTTCGACCTGGAGAGTGCCGACGGCCACCCGAACGCAGCTTCCCTCCGGCTGCGTGCGCCCTGACGCCGGCGACCGACGGCACCCCCGCATGGGGTCCCGAGCGGCGCCCGCCCTCCCTGAGTTCCGCCGTCAGACGGGCGGGCGCCGTGTACCGCCCCGCGGGGGGACGCCTAGGGCGGCAGGTAAAAAGGTAGGTCGGATCGGGCCGGTTGCGCTCGTGACCCGGCCCGGTACACCCAACGTTGGGTACGTCGGAGGCAGATGGCCCTGGAACGCCCGCCCTCACGGAGAGAAGGGCGGGCGCCGGGCCGGCCTTCCAGGGGGACGGCATGGGCCGGCCTCTCCCCCAGCCTGAGACGCCACCCGCCCGGCGGGAATCACCCGGAAGGGTGAACAGGTGACGAGTTGCGGCCGGCGCGAAGAGCCTTGATCCCCAGGGCGCCGAGCAGCGCCGCGATCACGAAGTTCCCCAGGATCAGGATCGAGTGCGCGACCCAGTAGCCGGTCGCACGCTCCTCGCCGGCGTGGTAGGCGTCGAGCAGGTTGCGGGCGAAGTTGCCGAACGTGACGACGTTCCACACCGCGACGGCCAGCAGCAGCACGGCGTGCCTGCGTTCGAGCTTCACGACTCGTCCTCCTTGTCCTTGCTCCGCTTCTGCTTGAGTACGGCGGCCAGGGCCAGCGCCGTGGCTCCCCCGGCCGCGAACGACCGCGCGGTCCGGCCCCGTGCCCGACCGGCCGAGGGCTCGGCGGCCTCGTGCAGGTCGACGCGGGTCAGCTCCTGCATCCGGGCCCGTTCGAGCGCCTCGCGCTCACGGATCTCCCGGGCGGCGGCGGTGGTGTAGGCCCACGCGGCGGCGTACAGCGTCCCGCGGGAGGTGTAGTTGATCCAGACGAGGAGGATCAGCGCGACCCCGAACACCTGGAAGGCCGGGCTGCCCTGGGTCGACGCCAGCAGCAGGAACGACGCAGCCTTGAGCGCCTCGAACGCCACCGCGCCGAGCAGCGCACCCGACCACAGCGACCGTTCCGGAAGGTGCGGGCGCGCCAGGATCTTGAAGAGTGCGTAGAAGAGCACCATGTTGGCGCCGAAGCCGATGACCCGGCCGATCACCTCGACCAGCCAGCCGCTGTCGGTGTCGAGCTGCAGCCAGTCGAGGACGACCTCGGAGAAACCGGTCACGAAGCCGGCCAGGGCGACGCTGAGCATCAGCACCACCCCGATGACCACCAGCGACACCAGGTCGAACAGCTTGCCGACCACGAAGTTCGGCTGCTCCTTCTGCTCCTGCTCGAACACCACCATCAGGGCGCTGCGCATGGCCGACAGCCAGCCCAGCCCGGCGTAGAGCAGGCCGAGCGCACCGAAGATCCCCGCCGTGCTGGCGGCCTTCTCGACGTTCTCGACGCTGATCTGGCCCGCGGTCTCGCCGTCCTCGATCAGGCGCGGGATCACCGCGTTGACGGCGTCGATCAGGTCCTGCTGGGCGCCCGGGTAGACCTGGGCGATCTTCCCCACGACGAAGAACGCGATCGCCAGGATCGGGAAGATCGACAGGAACGCGAAGTAGGTGACCGCCCCCGCCTGCTGACTGGCCCTGGCGCTGCCGTAGTGCTCCTGCATCCGGACCAGGTGGTCGACGAAGGGCCGTCGCTCGCGGACCCGCTCCACCCAGCCGGTGAAGCGCTCCTTGACGGAGGGCAATCAGCTCACCGCCGGGCCGGGCTGCAGCGGGAAGTCCCGCGTGGGCTTCCAGCCGGTCTCCTCGTCGTGGACGTAGAGGTGGAACTCCGTGGCGTCGAAGACGCTCTCGAAGGAGGCGAGCTCCGAGAACGCGCGGTCCAGCACGTCGTCGGGCAGGTGATGGGCGATCGTCACGTGTGGGTGGTAGGGAAACTGGAGATCGATGGCGAGCGGTCCCCGGCGTACGGCGGCGGCGAGCTGCTCGCACTGCGAGATGCCCTCCGCGACGGTCACGAAGACGACCGGCGACACCGGACGGAAGGTGCCGGTCCCGCGCAGGTGGATCGCGAACCCGCGGAGCCTGCCGGCCACGTCGGCGAGGTGCGCCTCGACGTCCGGCAGCGTCCCCTCGTCGACCTCCGTCGGCGGCAGGAGCGTGATGTGGGTGGGGATCATCGTCGCGGTCGAGTCGCCGACCGACGTGCGGTAGTCCTGGAGCTCGGTCGCCCAGGGCTCCGGGATCGCGACGGCGACGCCGATCGTCGGCACGGCTACCGCCCCGCCGCCACGAAGCCGACCCGCTGGTAGACGTCGCGCAGCGTGGCCTCGGCGACCGCCCCGGCCTGCTCGGCGCCGCGCTTGAGCACGTCGAGCAGCTGGGTCTGGTCGTCGAGCAGCTCCAGCGTCTTCTCCCGGAACGGGGTCACGAAGTCGACGACGACCTCGGCGAGGTCCTTCTTCAGGTCGCCGTACCCGCGACCGTCGTACTGCTCCTCCAGCGAGGTGATGGAGCGCGCGCTCAGCGAGGAGTAGATGGTGAGCAGGTTGCTGATGCCCGGCTTGTTCTCGGGGTCGAAGCGGATCTCGCTGCCGGAGTCGGTGACGGCCGAGCGGATCTTCTTGGCGCTGGCCTTCGGCTCGTCGAGCATCTCGATGATCCCCGCTGGCGAGGACGCCGACTTCGACATCTTCGCCGTCGGCTCCTGCAGGTCGGTGATCTTGGCGGTCGCCTTCAGGATGTAGGGCTCCGGGAGGCGGAACGTCTTCTTGTAGCGGTGGTTGAACCGCTGCGCGAGGTCGCGGGTGAGCTCGAGGTGCTGGCGCTGGTCCTCACCCACCGGGACGAAGTGCGGGCGGTAGAGCAGGATGTCGGCCGCCTGGAGGATCGGGTAGGTGAACAGGCCGACGCTCGCCGCACCCTCCCCGCCCTTGGCGCTCTTGTCCTTGAACTGCGTCATCCGGCGCGCCTCGCCGAAGCCGGCGAGGCACTGGAGCACCCAGCCGAGCTGGGCGTGGGCGGGGATCTGGCTCTGGACGAAGATCGCCGACCGGTCGGGGTCGATCCCCATCGCGATCAGCTGGGCCGCGGCGCGCAGCGAGCGCTCGCGCAGCAGCTTCGGGTCCTGCTCGACGGTGATCGCGTGCAGGTCGGCGATGAAGAAGAACGGCTGGTAGTCCTCCTGGAGGTCGACCCACTGCCGCAGGGCTCCGAGGTAGTTGCCGAAGTGGAACGAGTCGGCGGTCGGCTGGATGCCCGACAGCACGCGCGGACGCGACGTCGCGCTCATGGCTGTCGACGAGGCCACCTCTGGTGCGGTGGTCGGAGCGGACATGCCGCGCATTCTGTCAGGGTCGGGCACGTCCCCAGAAACCGGCCACGTCTCGGGCGAGCCTGCCGTACCGTACTCCGGCCGCCACTCTTCGACCCGGCGAGGAAGCCATGTCCCAGCAGCTCCCCCACCGGCCGCCGGCGTACCGCACGTTCATGCCGGTCCACCCGGCCCCGCCGCGGGCGCCCTCCGGCCTCGCCACGGCCGCGCTCGTGGCCGGCGGGCTGTGGATCCTCGTCCAGGTGGGGTGCGTCGTCACCGTGTGGCCGGCCGTGGACGAGTACTCCCGGGCCTCGAGCCTCGGCATCGACGCCGCCGACGTCTGGACGACGTACGACACCATGAACCTGCTGGTCCTGCCGTTCGCCCTCGCGACGTACGTCGTCTCCTGCGGGTGGCTCCACTCCGCACGCAAGGCGGCCTGCGTGATCAGCCCGGGCGTCCCGCACGCGCGTTCGTGGCTGTGGGTGTGGCTGGGCTGGTGGGTGCCCGTCGTCTCGTTCTGGTTCCCGTACCAGGTGGTCCGCGACGTCCGGCGCGCGAGCGTGGTGCGCGACGCGGCGGCCATCGGTCCGTGGTGGGCGCTGTGGCTCTCGCTGATGGTGCTGTCGCTGGCCGTCCGCGGGTTGACGCCGACGGCGGGCCACCCCGGCGACGGACGGCTGCACGCACTGGCGTGGACCGAAGGCCTGTACTCCCTGGTGCTGGTGGTCGCCTTCGGGCTCTGGGCCCGGATCGTGTGGGAGATCCGCGAGGCGCAGCGGACCTTCCTCGGCTGACCCGGCCGTCCGGGTCAGGCCAGCGCGCGGGCCGTCCGCCGCTGGGCGAACACCGACGCCACGACCACCAGGAAGCCCGCGACCGACAGCAGCGCGCCGACGACGGCGGTGGACCCGTAGCCGTACCCGGCGGCGATGACGACACCGCCGAGCCAGGCGCCGAGGGCGTTGGCGATGTTGAGCGAGGAGTGGTTCATGGCCGCGCCGAGGGTCTGGGCGTCGCCCGCGACGTCCATCAGCCGGAGCTGGAGGTTCACGACGAGGACCGACCCGATCGTCGTGATCAGGAAGGCGGGAGCGATCGCCACCCAGCCGTACGGCGCCAGCACGGCGAACAGGAGCAGCACGACGCCGATCCCGATCGAGGACAGCAACAGGGAGCGGAGGATCGACCAGTCGGCGAGGACGCCGGCGACCCAGGTGCCGGCGACCATGCCGAGCCCGAGCGCGAGCAGGAAGACCGGGACCGCCGACCGCGAGAGGCCGCCGACGTCGGTGACGATCGGGGCGATGTAGGAGTAGACGGCGAACATGCCGCCGAAGCCGATCGCGCCGGCGAGCAGGGTCAACCAGACCTGCGGCTTGGCGAACGCCGCCAGCTCTCGGCGACCGGTCGCCTCCTTGTCGCCCGGGCAGGACGGGACGAACGCGGCCACGAGCGCCACGGTGACCAGGGCGAGCCCGGCGACTGCCCAGTAGGCCGAGCGCCAGCCGAGGGTCTGGCCGAGCCAGGTCGCGGCCGGTACGCCGACCACGTTGGCGACCGAGAGACCCAGCATCACCATCGCGACGGCGCGGCCCTGACGCCCGGGCGGGGCCAGGCTGGCCGCGACCAGCGAGGCGACCCCGAAGTAGACGCCGTGCGGGAAGCCGCCGAGGAAGCGCGCGACCATCAGGAGCTCGTAGTTCGCGGCCAGCGCGCTCGCCGCGTTGAACAGGGCGAACGCCGCCATCAGCGCCACCAGCAGACCGCGCCGCGGCCACCGAGCGCCGAAGAACGCCAGCAACGGGGCGCCGATGACGACCCCGAGGGCGTACGCCGAGATGATGTGGCCGGCGGTCGGGATGGACACGCCGACCCCGTCGGCGATCTCGGGGAGCAGGCCCATGGTCACGAACTCGGTGGTGCCGATCGCGAACCCGCCCATGGCCAGCGCGAGCATCGCCAGGGTGAAGTGCCTGGCGCTCGCTGGTCGGGTCCGGGGGGCGGTGTCCGTGGCGGTCATGGTCACGCCATGCTCCAACCGGCGACCGCGAACCACCTATTCCTCGACCCCCACCTCAGATGTGTTCTTCGCTACCTCGGGAGGTTTCAGGAAAGTTCGGACGGCGATGTCGAGAACCGATGCCCGGCTCCGTCCCCGGCGTGAACGCGGCCAGAATGGGTCGCACCAGAACCGAGGAGAACCACCATGGCCAAGTACCTGCTGCTCAAGCACTACCGAGGCGCTCCGGCTGCGGTCAACGACGTACCCATGGACCAGTGGACGCCCGACGAGATCTCGGCACACGTGCAGTACATGCGCGACTTCGCGGACCGGCTGGAGGGGACCGGCGAGTTCGTCGACGGTCAGGCGCTCGCCCCTGAAGGGACGTTCGTCCGGTTCGACGGCGAGGGCCGTCCGCCGGTCACCGACGGCCCGTTCGCCGAGACCAAGGACCTGATCGCGGGCTGGATGGTGATCGACGTCGACAGCTACGACCGCGCCGTCGAGCTGGCCGGCGACCTGTCGGCCGCCCCCGGGGCGGGCGGGAAGCCGATCCACGAGTGGCTCGAGCTGCGCCCGTTCCTGGCCGAGCCGCCCACGATCACCGAGTGAGCTCTCCGGTGGACGAGGTCCTGCTGCGGAGCCTCACGCCGAGCGTGCTGGGGATCCTCGTCCGCCGCGGAGCCGACTTCGCGGCGGCCGAGGACGCCGTGCAGGACGCGCTGGTCGAGGCGGTCCGGGTCTGGCCGGCCGACCCGCCGCGCGACCCGAAGGGCTGGCTGGTCACCGTCGCCTGGCGCCGGTTCCTCGACGCGACCCGGTCCGACACCGCCCGCCGCCGGCGGGAGGACCTCGTCGACGAGGAGCCGGCGCCCGGGCCCGGCACGGGGGTGGACGACACGCTCCAGCTCTACTTCCTGTGTGCGCACCCGTCGCTCACGCCGTCGTCCGCGGTCGCGCTCACGCTGCGTGCCGTCGGCGGGCTGACGACCCGCCAGATCGCCCAGGCCTACCTGGTCCCCGAGCCGACGATGGCCCAGCGGATCAGCCGCGCCAAGCGCACCGTCTCCGGCGTGCGGTTCGACCAGCCCGGCGACGTCGCCACCGTGCTGCGCGTGCTCTACCTGGTCTTCAACGAGGGCTACTCCGGGGATGTCGACCTCGCCGCCGAGGCGATCCGGCTCACCCGACAGCTCGCGGCCGTGATCGATCACCCCGAGGTGGCGGGGCTGCTCGCGCTCATGCTGCTCCACCATGCCCGGCGCGCCGCCCGGACCGCGCCCGACGGCAGCCTGGTGCCGCTCGCCGAGCAGGACCGCGGCCGGTGGGACACCACCGCGATCGCCGAGGGCGTCGAGATCCTGCAGGCGGCCCTCGCCCGCGACCGGCTGGGCGAGTTCCAGGCCCAGGCCGCCATCGCGGCGCTCCACGCCGACGCGAACACCGCCGAGGAGACCGACTGGGTGCAGATCGTCGAGTGGTACGACGAGCTCGCGCGCCTGACCGACAGCCCGATCGTCCGGCTCAACCGCGCCGTGGCCGTCGGCGAGGCCGACGGACCGCGCGCGGGCCTGGCGGCGCTGGCCGCGGTCGACGACGCGCTCCCCCGTCACACCGCGGTGGCGGCGTACCTCCACGAGCGCGACGGCGACCTGGCGACGGCGGCCCGGCTGTACGTCGAGGCGGCCCACCAGGCACCCAACCTCGCCGAGCGCGCCCACCTGACGCGCCAGGCCGCGCGGCTCAACGCCCGCCGGGATCGCTGACGGTCAGGGCGCTGCCCGGCTCCAGCTCGACCCGCACCACACCATCGGCCTCGACGTGCACGTCGAGGCACTCGGCGCCCACCCGGAGCCCGCGCAGCGAGAAGGCGCCGAGCAGAGTGCTGGTGCGGGCCGGGTGGGTGACCGTGCCTGCCGGCACGTCGACACGGAGGCCGGTGATCGCGACCAGGGCGGCCAGCGGCGCGGCGGCCGACCAGGCCTGGGGGCGGCAGGAGGCGGGGTAGGCGGCCGGGAAGGGTACGTCGGCCGCCGCGTCGCCGGCGTACAGCTCGGGCAGGCGGTAGTCGACCGCCTCGGCCGCGACGAACAGCCCGCGGGCCAGGCTCGCCGCCTCGTCGAGGTGTCCGTCGGCCGCGAGGCCCCGGATCGCGATGGCGGTGTCGTGGGGCCAGACCGTGCCGCCGTGGTAGGAGAGCCGCGAGAAGCGGGGCGAGTCGGCGGCGAGGGTGCGCAGGCCGAACCCGGAGTCGAGGCGCCCGTCCGCGAGCACGGACGCGACCCGGGACGTCGCCCCGTCGTCCAGCAGGCCGGTGCCGAGCAGGTGTCCCATGTTGCTGGTGACGGAGTCGACCGGGCGGCCGTCGCGGTCGAGGGCGATGGCGACGTGGCCCTCCGACGGCGAGCCCACCCAGAACTCGCGGGTGAACCGGGAGCGCAGGTCGGCGGCCCACTCGACCAGGCCGGGCACCGGCTCCTCGCCGAACGCCTCGAGCAGGGCCGCGCCACGGACGGCCGCGTCGTAGGCGTAGGCCTGCACCTCGCACAGTGCGATCGGCGGGTCGGCCAGCCGCCCGTCGGCGAACTGCACCGAGTCGTGGCTGTCCTTCCAGCCCTGGTTGGCGAGGCCGGAGCCGGTGTGGTCGACGTACCGGAGCCAGCCGGTGTCGGCCGACTGCGCGAGCTGCCAGGTCAGGCAGCCCCGCACGGCCGGCAGCAGCGCGCGCACCTGGTCGGGATCGGCACCCCAGGCGTGGGCGTCGGCCAGGGTGCACACGAACAGCGGTGTGGCGTCGACGGTGCCGTAGTAGACCGGCGGCAGCGAGTGGGCGGCCGCGGCTCGGGCGCTGCGCACCTCGTGCAGGATCTTGCCGGGCTGCTCCTCGGTGGCCGGGTCGTCGCGGATCCCCTGTCTGCGCGCGAGCACCCGCAGGGTCGAGAGCGCGAGCGACGCGTCGACCGGGATCAGCATCCGTGCCGCCCAGAGGGAGTCGCGGCCGAACAACGTGAGGTACCACGGGCTGCCGGCCGCCAGGAACCGGTCGCCGTCGTCGGCGAGCGCGAGACCGTCGAGGTCGGCGAGGCTCTGCTCGGCGGTACGCCGGAGCCGGATGTCGGGTGCCTCGACGGCGATCGACCGCACCGCGGGCCGGCCGGCAGGGAACTGTGGCTCCGTGGCGGTGCGGGCGGTGACGACGACCTCACGAGAGTCGCCGCGCTCGAGCCGGAACCGCCACGCGAGCACGCCGCGTCCGGCGTCCACCTCGGGAGCAGGCTCGGCGCTCAGCACGACCTCGAGGTCGCCGTCGGCCCAGCGGAGCCCACCTTCTGCCGGATGGGCGGGCACGCGCGGACCGGTCGTGCCCCCCTTGACCGCCGGCATCGCCAGCAGGTCGGTGCCCGCACGTCAGCCGCACGACGACGTCGACCGGCTCCTGGGCAGCCGAGGCGACGACGACCCGCTCCTCGACGTGGTCGCCCGAGACCGTGCGGAACCGGTCGAGCCGCACGGTCGGGTCGGGCAGCGGATCGCCGAGGCCGCGGGCGACGTAGGAGAACTCCTGGCGCTCCGCGCCGATGGTGGCCGACCGCACCAGGTCGAGCTCCGAGCCGTCGACGGCGATCTCGAGGGTGTCGAGGAGGCGGTTGTCGCCGACGTACCAGCCGCTCACACCACCGGGTCGCACCTGCCCGTCGGCCGCCGCCAGGAGCAGGCCGGGCGCGGCCACGCACGAGACGAGGTCGTGCAGCAACGGCTGCAACGGGGGTCTTGTCTCGAACTCGCTGTGCTGGGTACTCTCCGTCACGGTGCGAGATTTTAACGCTAAACAGCAGGTGGGCCGCAAGAGCGGTCCCGCTCCCCACGGCCACGTGACGCTCGGCGACGTGGCCCGGCATGTCGGCGTCTCCGCCCAGTCGGTGTCCAACGCGCTGAACACCCCCGACCGGGTCGCGCCCGCCACCCGCGAGCGGATCCTGGCCGCGGTCCACGAGCTCGGCTACCGCCCCAACCGCTCCGCCCGCGCCCTGCGCAACCAGCGCTCGCGGCTGATCGGGGTGAAGGTGGAGCGCTCGCGCGACGACCGCGCGGCGCTGCTGCTCGACCAGTTCCTGCACGCGCTCGCCGAGTCCGCGGGCGCGGCCGGGTCCCACCTCATCCTCTGCCACGCCGTCGACGAGGCGGCCGAGATCGCGGCCTACCGCGACCTCCTGGCCACCACGGCCGTGGACGCGTTCGTGCTGGCCAGCACCCATGCCGACGACGGCCGGGTCGCCGTCCTCCGCGAGCTCGGCGTCCCGTTCGCGACGTTCGGGCGCTCGTGGGACGGCGACGACGAGCTGGCCTGGGTCGACGTCGACGGCCGCACGGGCATTCGCGCCGCCACCGAGCACGTCGCCGCACAGGGGCACCGGAGGATCGCGTACGTCGGCTGGCCCCTGGACTCCGAGACCGGCCGCGACCGGCGCCAGGGATGGCTCGACGCTCTCGAGGACCTCGGGCTCGACAGCGACCTGCATGCCGAGGAGCCCGACGACTTCGACGCCGGCCGGGCCGCTGCCCACCGGCTCCTCGACGCGGGCGACCCAGCCACCGCGATCGTCTGCTCGTCCGACACGCTCGCCCTCGGCGTCCTGCGCGCCCTCGACGACCGCGGCCAGCGAGCCGGGGTCGACGTAGCGGTGACCGGTTTCGACAACTCCCCCGCAGCCGCACTCACCACGCCGGGGCTGACCAGCCTCCGCCAGCCGCTCGACCAGGTCGCCGCCGACCTGGTGGCCGCCCTCGAGCAGATGCTGGCCGGCGCCCCCATCCGTCGGCAGACGCTGCTCCAGCCCGAGCTCGTCGTCCGCGACTCCAGCCGCACCAACCCGTCCCGTCCACCACACCCCGCACCACCCCGCCAGGAGTAGAAATGAAGCACCGTCTCGGGAACCGCCGCATGCTGTCCGCCCTCTCCCTCGCCGTGACCGCCACCCTCGCCCTCGGCGCGTGCGGCTCCGGCTTCGAAGGGGACGACGATGCCTCGGAGCCGTCCGGGGAGCTCTCCATCCTGATCGGCTCGTCCGGCGACGCCGAGACCCAGGCGGTCCAGGACGCCGTGGCGGCGTGGTCGGAGGAGAGTGGCGTCAAGGCCGAGGTGACCGTGGCCTCCGACCTCGCCCAGCAGCTGAGCCAGGGCTTCGCCAGCAACAACCCGCCGGACGTCTTCTACGTCTCGACCGACCAGCTCGCGGGCTACGTCAGCAACGGCTCGCTCTACGCGTACGGCGACGACCTGTCCAACGCGGGCGACTTCCTGCCGACCCTGGTCGACGCGTTCACCGTCGACGACGAGTTCGTCTGCGCACCCAAGGACTTCTCGACCCTCGGGCTGGTCATCAACACCAAGCTCTGGAAGGACGCCGGCCTCACCGACGCCGACATCCCCACCACCTGGGAGGAGCTCGCCACAGTCTCGAAGCAGCTGACCCAGGGCAAACAGGTCGGGCTCGCGCTCAGTCCCGAGTACGCCCGGGTGGGTGCGTTCTTCCCGCAGGCCGGTGGCGCGATGACCAACGAGGACGGCACCGAGGCCACCGTCGACAGCCCCGAGAACCTCGAGGCCCTCGACTACGTGCAGGGCCTGATGAAGGACGGGGTGGCGGCGTACTCCTCCGACCTGGGCGCCGGCTGGGGCGGCGAGGCGTTCGGCAAGCAGCTGTCCGCGATGACCATCGAGGGCAGCTGGATCGGCGGGGCGATGAGCGCCGACTTCCCGGACGTCGACTACACCGTGGCCGAGCTGCCGCAGGGTCCCGCGGGGCCCGGCACGCTCGCGTTCACGAACTGCTGGGGCATTGCGGAGGCGAGCGGCAACCAGGAGGACGCCGTGGACCTCGTCGAGCACCTCACCAGCGAGGAGCAGCAGCTCGCGTTCGCCGACGCCTTCGGCGTGATCCCGTCGCTGGAGTCGGCCGCGGAGCAGTACCAGCAGGACCACCCGGACTACGCGCCCTTCGTCGCCGGCGCCGACTACGCGCAGAACCCGCCCTCGCAGCAGGGAGCGGTGGACGTGATCACCGACTTCAACGCCCAGCTCGACGGCCTGAAGGACGGTGACCCGGCGGCGATCCTGGCCTCCGTCCAGGAGTCGATGCAGGCGGTCATCGAGGAGGACCAGGCCCAGTGAGTCGCCGGGGCTCCGCGATCAATCGGGGCCGCACCCGCGACGGCTGGCTGTTCATCAGCCCGGTGGTGGTCGTGCTGGGACTGTTCCTGGCGCTGCCGGTGCTGATGGCGGCCTGGGTCAGCGTGTCCGACTGGAGCGGCAGCGGGAGCCCGCTGTCCTCCGACGTCGGGTACGTCGGCCTGGACAACTACCGGTCGATCCTGACGGGCGGCGGGCTCGCCCAGCGCGACTTCGGGACATCACTGCGCAACAACGTCTACTACGTGTTGTTCGTGGTGCCGCTGCAGACGGCGCTGGCGCTGTTCCTGGCGGTCCTCGTGCACACGCGGATGCTGCGCGGCCGCGGGTTCTTCCGCACCGCGTTCTACTTCCCGTCCGTGACCAGCTCGGTGGCGATCACGGTGCTGTGGCTGTTCCTCTTCAGCAGCACCGGCGCCGTGAACAAGGTGCTGGGCTGGGTGGGCGTGAACGGGCCGAACTGGTTCAACGACCCGCGCGGCATCTTCCACGTGGCTCTCGGCCGCCTGGGCGTCGACGACGGCCCCAGCCGGCTGACCGGGCACGACTTCCTGGGCGTCAGCTGGTGGGACTGGCTGTCCGGCCCGTCGTTCGCGATGTCGGCCTTCGTGCTGCTGGCGGTCTTCACGACGTCCGGCACGTTCATGCTGCTGTTCATCGCCGCGCTCAACAACATCGGCGAGGAGATCGACGAGGCCGGGATGATGGACGGGGCCAATGCCTGGCAGCGGTTCCGGCACCTCACCCTCCCGATGCTGCAGCCGACCATGTTCGTGGTCCTGACGCTCGGCCTGATCGGCACCTGGCAGGTCTTCGACCAGATCTACACCGGCACCCAGGGCGGCCCGGCGAAGACCACGCTGACACCGGCGTACCTGTCCTTCCAGGCCTCCTTCATCAACCAGGACTGGGGCCAGGGCGCCGCCATCGCCTTCATCCTGTTCGGGATCATCGTGGTGCTGACCCTGCTCCAGCGGGCCGTCCTGAGGAACCGCACGTGAGCGCCCGCCGACTCTCGGGCCGCCAGTCGATCGCCCTGTACGCCGTGCTGGTGGCGCTCGCAGTTGTCTACATCCTGCCGTTCCTGATCGACGTCTCGACGTCGTTCAAGACCGAGCAGGAGGCGGCCGAGAACCCGATCTCACTGATCCCGCGGACGTTCACGACCGAGGCCTACCGCGAGCTCTTCTCGAACAGCGACTTCCCGTTGTGGTTCGCGAACTCGGCCGTGGTCACGCTGGCGGTGACCCTCGGCCGCGTCCTCTTCGACTCGCTCGCGGGCTATGCGCTGGCCCGGATCCCGTTTCGCGGCCGGACCGTCGTCTTCGCGCTCCTGGTCGCGGTGATGGCCGTGCCGAACGTCGTGCTGCTGATCCCGAAGTTCCTGGTCATCAACCAGCTCGGGATGTACAACTCCTACAGCGGCCTGATCGTCCCGCTGCTCGCCGACGCGGCGGGGGTCTTCATCATGAAGAGCTTCTTCGAGTCGATCCCGGTGAGCGTCGAGGAGCAGGCCCGGATCGACGGTGCCGGCACCCTGCGCATCTTCTGGTCGATCGTGCTGCCGATGGCCCGGCCGGCCGTGATGACGATCATCATCCTGTCCTTCCAGGGCTCGTGGAACGAGCTCAACCACTTCATCGTCGCCAGCTCCGACCCCGGCCTGTTCACGCTGACCAAGGGCGTCGCTCAGCTGGCGTCGGGCGCGCTGAGCCAGGGGACGCAGTACCCCGTGAAGCTGGCCGCGGCCGCGATCATGACCATCCCGGTGGCGATCGTGTTCTTCATCTTCCAGAAGCGGATCATGAACGCCAGCGCGGGCGCGGTGAAGGAGTGAGGCTCAGAGCGCCGCGATCGCCTCGTTGAGCGTCGTCGAGGGCCGCATCACCGCGGACGCCTTTTCGTCGTCGGGGCGGTAGTAGCCGCCGACGTCGGCCGGCGAGCCCTGGACGGCGAGCAGCTCCTCGTTGATGGTCTGCTCGTTCTCGCGCAGCGTCTTGGCGAGGTCGGCGAACGCCGAGGCCAGCTCGGCGTCGTCGGTCTGCTTCGCCAGCTCCTCGGCCCAGAACAGCGCGAGGTAGAAGTGCGAGCCGCGGTTGTCGATCGAGCCGACCCGGCGGGCGGGTGACTTGTTCTCCTCGAGGAAGGTCGCCGTCGCCCGGTCGAGGGTGTCGGCCAGCACCTGCGCCTGGGTGTTGCCGGTGACCTGGGCGAAGTGCTCGAAGCTGACCGCCAGCGCCAGGAACTCACCGAGGCTGTCCCAGCGCAGGTAGTTCTCCTTGACGAGCTGCTGGACGTGCTTGGGCGCCGAGCCGCCGGCGCCGGTCTCGAACAGGCCGCCGCCGTTGATCAGCGGCACCACCGAGAGCATCTTGGCGCTGGTGCCGAGCTCGAGGATCGGGAACAGGTCGGTGAGGTAGTCGCGGAGCACGTTGCCGGTGACCGAGATGGTGTCCTCGCCCTTGCGGATCCGCTCCAGCGAGAACGCGATCGCGTCGTCGGGCTTCATGATCTCGATCTGCAGACCGTCGGTGTCGTGCTCGGTGAGGTACTCGCGCACCTTCGCGATCAGGTTCGCGTCGTGGGCGCGCTCCTGGTCGAGCCAGAACACGGCGGGTACGCCGGTGGCCCGGGCCCGGGTGACGGCCAGCTTGACCCAGTCGCGGATCGGCACGTCCCTGGTCTGGCACATCCGCCAGATGTCGCCCTCGGACACCACGTGCTCCAGCAGTACGTCGCCCGACCCGTCCACCACGCGCACGGTGCCGGTGGTCGGGATCTCGAACGTCTTGTCGTGCGAGCCGTACTCCTCGGCCTTCTGCGCCATCAGGCCGACGTTGGACACCGAGCCCATCGTCGAGGGGTCGAAGGCGCCGTTGGCGCGGCAGTCGTCGATCACGACCTGGTAGATGCCGGCGTACGACGCATCGGGGATGACGGCCAGGGTGTCGGCCTCGTTCCCGTCGGAGTCCCACATGTGGCCGGAGGTGCGGATCATCGCCGGCATCGACGCGTCGACGATGACGTCGGAGGGAACGTGCAGGTTGGTGATGCCGCGGTCGGAGTCGACCATCGCGAGCCGGGGCCCGTCGGCCAGGCCCTGCTCGATCGCCTTCTTGATCTCCTCGCCCTCGGGCAGCGACCCGATGCCGGAGAGGATGCCGCCGAGTCCGTCGTTCGGCGAGAGGCCCGCCTTGGCCAGCACGTCGCCGTACTGGGCGAAGACCTGCGGGAAGAACGCGCGGACGACGTGGCCGAAGATGATCGGGTCGGACACCTTCATCATGGTGGCCTTGAGGTGGATCGAGAACAGCACGCCGTCGTCCTTGGCGCGCGCGATCTGGGCGGTCAGGAACTCGCGGAGGGCCGCGACCCGCATGGCGGTGCTGTCGACGACCTCGCCCGCGAGGACCGGCACGGAGTCCTTGAGCACCGTCGTCTCGCCGTTGTCGCCGACCAGCTCGATGCGCAGGGAGCCGTCGGAGGCGATGACCGCGGACTTCTCGTTGCTGCGGAAGTCCTCGGCGGTCATGTGGGCGACGTTGGTCTTCGAGTCCGGCGACCACTCACCCATCGAGTGGGGGTGCTTGCGGGCGTAGTTCTTGACCGACGCCGGCGCGCGCCGGTCGGAGTTGCCCTCGCGGAGCACCGGGTTCACCGCACTGCCCTTGACCTTGTCGTAGCGGGCGCGGTGGTCGCGCTCCTCGTCGGTCTTCGGCTCGTCGGGGTAGTCGGGCAGGTCGTAGCCCTGCTCCTGCAGCTCCTTGAGGGCGCCCTTCAGCTGCGGGATCGAGGCGCTGATGTTGGGCAGCTTGATGATGTTCGCCTCGGGTGTCTGGGCCCACGCGCCCAGCTCGGCCAGGTCGTCGTCCTGGCGCTGCTCGTCGGTGAGCCGCTCGGGGAACTGGGCGATGATCCGCCCGGCCAGCGAGATGTCACGCGTCTCCACCGCCACGCCTGCCCGCCCGGCGTACGCCGAGACGATCGGCAGGAACGAATAGGTCGCCAGCAGCGGGGCTTCGTCGGTGTGGGTGTAGATGATCTTCGAGTCGGTCACCCTTGAACGCTATTCGCCGCCCGTCAGAGCAGGCAAATGGGGGTCTCACAGCGCTAGGGTAAATCCGGGCCCCGGCCTCGCGGAGCCTCGTTGTGGAGGGACAGCGCATGTCTGACGAACCCACCGGCATCCAGACGATCAGCGCCGAGGTCCTCGGCACCTTCGTCCTCGTCTTCTTCGGCTGCGGCACGGCCGTCATCAGCGGCGGCGACTACGTCGCGACCGGCTTCGCGTTCGGCCTCACCGTGCTGGTGATGGCCTACGCCGTCGGCCGCATCTCCGGCGGCCACTTCAACCCCGCCGTGACCATCGGCGCCGCCATCGGCGGCCGCCTGTCGTGGCTGCAGGTGCCGATGTACGTCGGCGCCCAGCTCGCGGGCGCGGTGGCCGCAGGCCTGTCGCTCTTCATCCTGTTCCACGGCTTCGAGGGATTCGAGGCCGAGGGCCACATGGGCCAGAACTCGTTCGGCGACGCGGGCAGCGGCTACGCCTGGTGGGCGGCGTTCCTGCTCGAGGCGCTGATGACGATGATCTTCATCATGGTGATCCTCGCGCTCACCGATGGCCGCCAGCAGCACACCGCGCTCGCGCCCCTGGGCATCGGCCTGGCGCTGACGATGATCCACTACGCGTCGATCGGGGCCACGGGCACGTCGGTGAACCCGGCCCGCTCGATCGGGGTGGGGCTGTTCGCCGGCACCGACGCGATCATCCAGCTGTGGCTGTTCATCCTGGCTCCCACCCTGGGTGGCCTGCTGGGCGGACTGCTCTACCCGCTCCTGTTCGGCCACGGCACCGCTCCGGTCGAGGGGTCCGGCCTGCGGGTCGGGCGCGCGACGCAGGCGGTGGTGCCCGTGGTGCCCGACGAGTACCAGGAGCAGTGGAACCAGGAGCAGCAGTGGCCGACCGGCGAGGAGCTCCAGCAGCCCGCGGCGCCGCCGGCAGAGCCGTGGCAGCAGCCACCCGCCGCAGCAACCACCTGCCCAGCCTCCGGCCCAGCAACCGCCGGTCCAGCAGCCACCGCCGCAGGCGCCCCCGTCCGGGCCGCCCCAGCAGGCCTGGCCGGGCGACGACGGGCCGGAGAGCACCCAGATCCGCCCGCCCCAGCAGTAACTCCAGACGCTGACCCGTCGCTAATTAGCGACGGGTCAGCGTTCTACCCCGCGGTGAACTCGACCAGCTCACGCGGGTCGAGTCCGCCGACGGTCTCCTCGAAGACCAGTCCGGTGCCGCGGGCGTAGTACCTCCGCACGACCACCCCGGGCTCGAGCCCGTCCGTCACCTCGGTCTGGAGGACGTCGGCGTACGAGTCGGCGTCGACGTTGACGGCCTCGTCGAGCGAGAGCACGGTCACGGTGTCCTCGGCCACGCCCGGAGCGAGGGCGGACCGGTAGCCGTCCCCCACCCGGGGCGCGGCAGGCATCGCCATACCGGCCTCGGCCCCGTCCACGCCGGCCTCCCACGAGGCGGCGCCGTCGGCGTCCTCGCCGAAGAGCCAGACGTTCCCGGCGGCGTCCTGCGCGTACCACCGCGTCGTCTCCTCCGCGGTCGGGCCGTCCGAGGCTCCGGTGACCTCGCGGACGCCGGTCGTGGTGACGCCCTGGACCTCCCTGGTCTCGTCGGTCACCGTCACGGTGGTGGCGTCCCCGGAGGGCGACTCGTAGACCCACTCGCTCCCCTGCCGCAACGGCAGCCAGGGGTTGTCGATCTCCTCCACGAAGTCATCGGGGTCGGCGGACGGCGTCGGGATCTCGAGGCCGTCGACGCCCGACGTACCGATCGCGACCGGGTCGCCGGCGACGCACCCGCCGAGCAGCAGCGAGCCCAGCACTGACGCCAGTACGGCGGTCGCTGCCGCCCTGGTGCCCGGTCGGATCATGCGGCCAAGCATGGCGTACGGCAGGTGACCGGCCTCCGAACCCTCCGTCGCCGCGGGGCCGCGCCGTTGGTAGCGTCGGACCCGGATCGTCCCTCAGCCTCGAAGCACGTCTAGGAGTCGTCGTGAGCTCACCCCTCAAGGTCGCCGTCACGGGCGCTGCCGGCCAGATCGGCTACAGCCTGCTGTTCCGCCTCGCGAGTGGAGGGTTGCTCGGCGACCGGCCGATCGAGCTGCGGCTGCTGGAGATCACGCCGGCGCTGAAGGCGCTCGAGGGCGTGGTCATGGAGCTCGACGACTGCGCGTTCCCCAACCTCGCCGGCGTCGAGATCGGTGACGACGCCAACACCATCTTCGACGGCGTGAACCTCGCGCTGCTCGTCGGCGCCCGCCCGCGCACCAAGGGCATGGAGCGCGGCGACCTGCTCTCCGCCAACGGCGCGATCTTCACCGCGCAGGGCAAGGCCCTCAACGCGGTGGCCGCCGACGACGTACGCATCGGCGTGACCGGCAACCCCGCCAACACCAACGCCCTGATCGCCATGAGCAACGCGCCAGACATTCCCCAGGAGCGCTTCTCGGCGCTGACCCGCCTCGACCACAACCGCGCGATCTCGCAGCTGGCGGCCAAGACCGGCGCTGCGGTCACCGACATCAAGCAGATGACGATCTGGGGCAACCACTCGGCGACGCAGTACCCCGACGTGTTCCACGCCGAGATCGCCGGCAAGAACGCCGCCGAGGTCGTGGGCGACCAGGACTGGATCGAGAACGACTTCATCCCGACCGTCGCCAAGCGCGGTGCCGCGATCATCGAGGCCCGCGGCTCCTCCTCGGCCGCCTCCGCCGCCTCGGCCACCATCGACGCCGCCCGCGACTGGCTGTCCGGCAGTGCCGCGGGTGACTGGGTCTCGATGGCGGTCGTCTCCGACGGCTCCTACGGCGTGCCCGAGGGCCTGGTCTCGTCGTTCCCGGTGACCACCAAGGACGGCGCCTGGGAGATCGTCCAGGGCCTCGAGATCGACGACTTCTCGCGCGGCCGGATCGACGCCTCCACCGCCGAGCTCGCCGAGGAGCGCGACGCGGTCACCGAGCTCGGCCTGATCTGACCGTTCACCCGCTGACCCGTCGCTAATTAGCGACGGGTCAGCGTCATTTGTGCGTCAGAGGGGCTGCTGGTTGGGGATCGACTCGGTGAGGATCACCAGGATGATGCCGGTCCCGACGAGGGTGAGTACGTCGATCCAGCGGCTGCGGACCGCCAGCATGCCGGCGTCGCGCTGACGCAGCACCAGCCGGGCCAGCCCGGCCATGATCAGCGCACCCCCGACCCACTTGATCCCGAACCGCCAGTCGCCGCTCCACGCGATCCAGATCCCGAGGCCGGTGGCGGCGAGCACGGCGAGGTAGAACAGCCCGCCGACGGTCGACGGGTAGCGACGCAGGGGCTCGGCCTCCTGCGGGACGTCGTCCGGCAGCGGCTCCTCGGGGACCGGGAGGTCGCTCACGTGCACGCTGCCTGCGGCACTGCTCACTCCTCGGCCTTCTCGGCCAGGTCGACGATGTTCGACAGCAGCATCGCGCGCGTCATCGGGCCGACGCCTCCGGGGTTGGGCGACACCCAGGCGGCGACGTCCCAGACGTCCGGCGCCACGTCACCGGCCAGCTTGCCGTCGACCCGCGAGACGCCGACGTCGAGGACGGCCGCGCCCGGCTTGACCATGTCGCCGCTGATGATGCCGGGTACGCCGGCCGCCGCGACCACGATGTCGGCCGTTCGGGTGTGCGCGGCCAGGTCGCGGGTGCCGGTGTGGCAGAGGGTGACCGTGGCGTTCTCGGAGCGCCGCGTCAGCAGCAGCCCGAGCGGCCGGCCGACCGTCACTCCGCGCCCGATGACGACCACCTCGGCGCCGGCGATCGGGACGTCGTGGCGCCGCAGCAGCTCCACGATGCCGCGCGGGGTGCACGGCAGGGGCGCCTCCTTGCCGAGCACCAGCCAGCCGAGGCTGGTCGGGTGCAGGCCGTCGGCGTCCTTGGCCGGGTCGATCATCCCGAGCACGCGGTTCTCGTCGCGGCCGCGCGGCAGGGGCAGCTGCACGAGGTAGCCGGTGCACGCGGGGTCGGCGTTGAGCCGGGCCACCGCGGCCTCGATCTCCTCCTGGGTGGCCGACTCCGGCAGGTCCTCGCGGATCGAGTCGATGCCGATCTCGGCGCAGTCCTTGTGCTTGCCGTTGACGTACCACCGCGAGCCGGGGTCGTCGCCGACCAGGATCGTGCCCAGTCCGGGGACGACGCCGCGGTCGCGCAGCGTGGCCACCCGGATCTTGAGCTCCTCCTTGATCGCCGCAGCGGTCGCGGCGCCGTCGAGCTTCTCAGCAGTCATGGTTTCGTCATCCTGTCAGGACGGAGCGGTTCGGTGGGGCAGGTTCAGTGGGCAAAGTGTCGGGTGCCGGTGAAGTACATCGTGACGCCGGCCGCCCTGGCCGCCTCGATCGTGAGCTCGTCACGCACCGAGCCGCCGGGCTGGACGATCGCCGAGACGCCGGCGTCGATCAGGATCTGCGGCCCGTCCTCGAACGGGAAGAACGCGTCGGAGGCCGCGACGCTGCCCTTGGCCCGCTCGCCGGCCCGTTCGACGGCGAGACGGCACGAGTCGACCCGGTTGACCTGGCCCATGCCGACGCCGACGGAGGCACCTCCGGAGGCGAGGAGGATCGCGTTGGACTTCACCGACCGGCAGGCCTTCCAGGCGAACGCCAGGTCGTCGAGCACGTCGGCCGACGCGGCCTCGCCGGCCGCGAGCGTCCACGTCGACGGGTCGTCGCCCGACGCGTCGACGTGGTCGCGCATCTGCACCAGGATGCCGCCGCTGATCTGCCGTAGCTCCGCGGGCGCCTCGCCGGCGGGGTCGGGGCAACGCAGGATCCGGATGTTCTTCTTGCCCTGCAGCACCTCGACCGCGCCGTCGTCGTACGCCGGCGCGACGATCACCTCGGTGAACACCTCGGCCACCTGCTCGGCCATCGCGACCGAGACCGGACCGTTCACGGCGATCACGCCACCGAACGCCGACACCGGGTCGCACTCGTGGGCCCGCCGGTGTGCCTCGGCCACGTCGGCGCCGACCGCGATGCCGCAGGGGTTGGCGTGCTTGATGATCGCCACGGCCGGCTGGCCGAACGTGTACGCCGCCCGCCGGGCCGCGTCGGTGTCGACGTAGTTGTTGTAGGACATCTCCTTGCCGTGCAGCTGCTCGGCGCCGGCCAGGCCACCGCTGCCGTCGGCGTACAGCGCGGCCCCCTGGTGGGGGTTCTCGCCGTAGCGGAGCACGGCCGACTTCTCCCACGTCTCGCCGGCGAACTCGGGCCAGCCGTCCTCCGCCTCGACGTACCCGGCGTGGAACCAGTTCGCCACGGCCACGTCGTACGCCGCGGTGTGGCGGAACGCCTCGGCAGCCAGCCGCTTGCGCTGGTCGAGGGTGAAGCCACCGGCGTCGAGAGCGGCGAGCACGTCGGCGTACCGGCGCGGGGACGTGACGATCGCGACCGAGGGGTGGTTCTTCGCGGCGGCACGCACCATGGACGGTCCGCCGATGTCGATCTGCTCGACGCACTCGTCGGGGCTCGCGCCCGACGCGACGGTCTGCTCGAACGGGTACAGGTTGGAGACGACGAGGTCGAACGGCTCGACGCCGAGGTCGGCGAGCTGGGAGACGTGGGAGTCGAGACGGCGGTCGGCGAGGATCCCGGCGTGCACGCGAGGGTGCAGCGTCTTCACCCGGCCGTCCAGGCACTCGGGGAATCCGGTGAGGTCCTCGACCTTGGTCACGGGGATCCCGAGGCCCTCGATCAGCTTCGCGGACCCGCCGGTGGAGACCAGCTCGACCCCGGCGCCGTGCAGCCCCCGGGCGAGGTCCTCGAGCCCGGCCTTGTCGTAGACGGAGACCAGGGCACGCCTGATCGCGATGCGGTTGTCTGACACTGAAGGACACTCCTGCTCGGTGGAGGAGCACCCAGGCGGTCGATGCTCCCGGCGTCACACTCCCTGGTGGTTGCCCACCTGCGCCAGTCGTGTGGCCCCAGACTAATCGCTAGTCGCCGCGGCCGCCGAACGTGACCTGCCGGCCATCGATCCGGAAGCCTTCCCGAGCCATCCGCCCGACGGCCGAGACCAGCATCGCCCGCTCGGTCACCTTGATCCGCTCGTGCAGCGACTCCGCGTCGTCGCCCTCCAGCACCGGCACCGACTCCTGCGCCACGATCGGCCCGGTGTCGACCCCGCTGTCGACCACGAACAGCGTGCATCCGGTGACCTTGACGCCGTAGGCGATCGCCTCGGCCGGCCCCTGCGTGCCGGGGAACGACGGGGACAGGGCGGGATGGGTGTTCACCACCCGCCCCTCGAACCGGGCCAGGAAGTCGTCGCTCACCAGCTTCATGAATCCCGCGAGCACGACCAGGTCGGGCTCGAAGCCGGCAACCGTGTCGGCCAACGCACGGTCCCACAGCTCGCGGTCGGTGAAGTCGCCCAGCTTCCGCGTGAACGTGGGGATCCCCGCCCGCTCGGCGCGGGCCAGGCCCTCGATCTCGTCGCGGTCCGCTCCGACCGCGACCACGCGGGCGCCGTACGCCGGGTCGGCGCAGGCGTCGAGGAGGGCCTGCAGGTTGGTGCCCGAGCCGGAGACGAGGACGACGAGGCGGGCGGTCACGGCTGGGAGTCTAGGGCTGGGCGTCCGGGGCAGGCCGCCGGACCGAGCGCCGGTGCCACCAGGTCATCGCCAGCCCGCCGAACAGGCCACCGATGCCGAAGGCGGTGATCGCGTGGACGAGGACGTCGAACGCGAAGGGTTCGACCTCGCGCATCCGGCCCGGCCCGACGGCGCCGCCGGCGAGGGTCGCGAGCAGGCCGAGCACCACGCCGGCGAGGACCCCGCCCGTGCACCCGCGCAGCGCCCCCTCCTCCCAGCGGACGGTGGGATGGCGCCGCTGCGCCCGGGCCGCACCGACCGCCGCGATCAGCGGCGGGAGGGCCATCAGGCCGGCGGTCCATCCGGCGGCCGAGCCGTTGTCGGGCAGCGCCGCGAGCAGCGGGAACATCGGCAGCGCACCCAGGGCGACCCCCGTGGGGGTGACGGCCGTGCCCGCGCCGACGGCGAAGCCGGGACCGAGGAGGTAGGAGCCGGAGAAGAGGACGGCGTTCGGCAGCACCAGCACGGTCGCGACCAGGAACAGGGCCGCCTCGCCGGCATCGAGGTGGAGCTGGGACAAGACGTTGACGGCCGTCCCGAAGTCGACAGCGAGCGCCACGAGCAGGGCGATGGCAGCGGCGGCGAGGTACCAGACGAGCACGCTGCGACAGGTGGTCGCCACCGCCCGCACGGACACGGGCAGGAACGCCGCCCAGATCGCCGCACGCCCGGAGCCGACGGCCAGGGCGGGGCCGCCCACGAGGATCGAGAGGAGCACCGACCAGAGCACCGCCCGGGCGGTGTCGGGTGCGGTGGCCGGCGTCGCGGCGAGCGCGACGGTGAGCAGGGTCACCACGACGTACCCGACCGCGAAGCAGGCCATGGCGACCGGCACCGTCCAGTCGCGCTCGCCGTCGGAGATGGCGTCGGAGTCGGGCCCGTGTCCGGAGATCGAGTCGCCGATCCGGTGCCCGATCCGCCAGGTGGCCCAGGCGGCCACCAGGGTGATCAGCAGGGGGGCGACGGTCACGGCTGCGCCGTCGACGCGTACGCCGGACCCGTGACCGAGCAGCCAGGCGAGCGCCCCGGCCTCGAGACCGTCGCGAGGCTCTCCGTGGGCGCCCGCGTCGGTGAGGAACCACCCGACGACACCGAGGGCGAGACACACGATCAGGGTCGACCCGGCGGCGGCGACTCCACCCAGCGCGGACAGCACGACGAGCGGCCGTCGGTGCCGGGGATCGGTCCGGTCGTCGGGTGCGAGGCGGTCGGGTCGGTTGAGCAACGAAGTCATGACCCGGCCATCCTCGCGCCGAGAATGTGGCGAAGAGCGCTCCCACGCCGGTGTGCATCTGGCTTGGGTGCTCGCCTACCGTGGACAGGCCATGAACAGATCCGACGACTTCGACGCCTTCTACAAGGAGACGCGGTCCCGGCTGCTGCTGCAGACCTACGCCCTCACCGGCGACCTCCCGGCCTCGCGCAGCGCCGTCCGCGACACGTTCGTCGTCGCCTGGCACCTGTGGCCCAAGATCTCCCGCCACCCCGATCCCGAGGGCTGGGCGCGGCCGCACGCCTGGGCGCAGGCCCAGCGCCGGCACACCGCCCGGATCTGGCACCGCGACCGGAGCCTCGACCAGGAGGCGCGCGCCACGCTCGAGGCGCTCGGCAAGCTGCCGGTCACCCAGCGCAAGGCGCTGCTGCTGACCCAGCTCGCCAGCGTGAGCATGACCGACATGGCCCGCGAGATCAGCCTGCCCCGGGCCGAGGCCGAGCGCGTGCTGCAGACCGCCACCGCCCAGTTCGCCGTGCACCGTGACGTCTCCACGACCCACATCCGGCCGCTGTTCGACCCGTTGCGCGAGCAGACCGACAACGTCTCGTGGCCGCGGGCGTCGATCCTGCGGCGCGCGGGCGCGGCCCGCCGGCGTACCCACACCCTGGTCGGCGTGGGCGTCGCTGTTGCCGCCGTCCTGATCAGCGGATCCCTGGTCTTCGATGCGTCCGGCGTGCGCCCGACGCTCGCGCGCGACGCCGTGAGCGAGCCCTCCACCACCCCGTCGGCCAGCCCGCGCGAACGGCCGGAGGAGCCACCCGAGGAGTTCTCCGAGGACGTCCTGCTCAGCGCCTCCCAGGTGTCCGACCACGTGGTCGGTCGGCGCTGGACCGAGACCTCGACCAGCGACAACACCGAGGGCAACGGGCGGGTCATGCCCTGCCAGGAGACCCGCTTCGCCGACCCTCGGGGAGTGGCGGCCTTGATCCGCGAGTTCGACAGCATGCCCGCGGCCAACCGCCCGAAGACCGCCGTCATCGAGGCCACGGAGCTCTCGCGCACCCCGCGTGGCGCACACCGCGCCTACCGGACGGCGCTGGACTGGTTCGCCGGCTGCGTGGAACCGCGTGCGCAGCTGGTGTCCACCCATCGGGTCGACGGCGTCGGCGACGAGGCGACGCTCTTCGAGCTGAAGAAGTGGGGCAAGGTCGACTGGACCTGGGTCGCCGGCGTGGCGCGGTCCGGCCTGATCACCACGACCATCCTGACCCGCAGCACCGCCTCGAAGCCGGCCGACCTGCGCGGGTCCGCCCGCCTGCTCGCCGAGGCGGTGGACGGCGTCTGCGGGCAGCCGGACGCCGGAGCCTGCGCCACCCGCCCCGAGCTCGAGGAAGTCGCGCCGGTCCCGGTCGGCCAGATCCCGGGCATGCTCAGTGAGGTCGACCTCCCACCGATCGGCGGTGTACCCCGGCCCTGGATCGGCACCGAGCCACGCAAGGCCATGGACAACGACGCGTCGACCTCGTGCGACAACGCCGACTTCTCGGCCAAGGGGATGCGCAACAACGTGACCCGCACGTTCGTGATCCCGGGCGCCGAGCTGGACGCGCAGTTCGGGCTCACCCAGACGGCCGCCACGATGCCGGCCAAGCGGGCCAAGGAGTTCGTCGCGGAGATCCGCAACCGGATGGCCGCCTGCCCCGACGACGACCTCGGGAGCGAGGTCGAACGCATCGCCCACCAGGAGACGGCCGACCGTGACCTCAGCGTCTGGCACGTGACCACCGAGCTCAGCGACGACGCCACGGTGTCGTTCCTGATGGGGGTCGTGCGCGACGGCACCGCCGTCACCCAGGTCGGCTTCGTGCCCGACGCCAAGATGACCATGGCGCAGGAGGACTTCATCGCCCTGGTCGAGCGAGCCGGCCAGCGCCTCCCGGCGATGCCGGGCGCGCGCTAGTTCGTCTCGGCCACCGGCTCGGTGGTCAGGCTCTCGACGATCCCTTCGAGGTCGGAGCGGTCGGCGGAGCCGTAGACCAGCACCCACTGGCCCGCGACCTCGGCCGCGAAGGCGCTGTCGCCGCCCTCGTCCTCGAACTGCCGCCACGTGTCGGCGACGTCGCTGTCGATCCGGACGGTCTCCCCCTCGGTGGCGTTCTCGTCGACGTAGGTGTCGACCAGCTCGTCGAGGGAGATGTCCTCCTGGCGCACTCCGGCGAAGGTGTCGGTGTCGGTGAGGAACCCGACCCCCCACACCGGCCGCTCGCCCGGCTGGAAGTCGATGCTCGTGGCCACCCATCCGTCGGGCAGCGTGGGCGGGTAGACCACCGTCACGCCCGACTCCTGCAGCACACCCACCGAGTCCAGGTAGTCGACCGCCTGGGGCTCGACGTCGAGCTCGTCGCGGTTGAGTGCCCGGAACGCGACGAACGCGCCGATCACGAGCAGGCTGATCAGCATCGCGCCGATCATCCCGGCGAAGGACCGGGTGTAGCGCCCGGCCCGCTCGTTCGCCGGCTGCTCGGCCGGCTCGTCGGGAGGTTCGGCCGCTGGTCCGGCCTCGGGTCCTGTCACGGGTCAATCCTCACAGGTGCCGTAGATTCCGCTCGTGAGCCCCCTTGCCGACGCGGTCGCCCTGACCGCGTTGGCGGTCCTGCTGGCCACGGCGTACCGGCATCCGTCGGGGCGGATCGAGGCGCTCGTCGGCCTGGCCGCCGCGGCGGCAACCCTGGCGACCGGCCTGCTGAGCGTGCAGGACGTCGAGGACGTGCTGCGCCACCTCGGCCCGGTGATCGCGTTCCTGGTCACGATCCTGGTCGTGGCCGAGGTCTGCGCCCGGGCGGGCGTGTTCACCGCCGCCGCCCACCACGTCGTGACCCTGAGCCGCGACGATCCGGTCCGCCTGCTGACCGGCGTCTTCCTCCTGGCCGCCGTCGTCACGGTCGCGCTCAGCCTCGACGCGACAGTCGTCCTGGTCGCCCCCGTGGTCGTGACGGCGGCGGTGGCGCTCGGCATTCCCCACCGACCCGGCGCGCAGACCTGCATCCGGATGGCCAACTCGGCGTCCCTGCTCCTGCCGATCTCGAACCTGACCAACCTGCTGGCGATGCACTACCTCGACCTCACCTTCGGCGGCTTCGCCCTGCGGATGGCGCCGGTCCTGGCGGTGGTCCTGGTCGTGGAGTACGTCGTGCTCCGGCTGCTGCACCGCGCCGACCTGGAGGTGCGGCCGACCCGCACCCTCCCCGACGATCCGCCCGGCCATGCCCGCACGCCCGTGGTCGCCGTCCTGGTCATGCTGGTCGGCTTCGCCGTGCTGTCCCCGCTGGGCGTCGAGCCGTTCTGGGTGTCGGGCGCCACCGCCGTGGTGCTGGTCGTGTGGGGCCTGCGTGAGGGCGTTCTCGACGTGCCCCGCGTGGTGCGCGCCGCCCACCCCGGCTTCGCCGTCTTCGTGCTCTGCCTCGGCGTCGTCGTCGCGGCCCTCGCGACCGGGCCCCTGGGCGACATCGTGGCGGACGCGCTCCCCGAGACCACGTCGTACGCCGCCCTGCTGGGCATCGCCCTGCTCGCGACGCTCCTGGCCAACCTGCTCACGAACCTCTCGGCGACGCTGCTGCTCGTGCCGCTGCTCGAGCCCCTCGGCACCACCGCGATCCTCGCGGCGCTGATCGGGCTCAACGTCGGATCCGGGCTCACCTACACGGGCTCCCTCGCCAACCTGCTGTGGCGGCGCGCCCTGGTCCGGCACGGTGTCCGCCCCTCGTTCCGCGACTTCCACCGGGTCTCGCTGGTGGCCACGCCGCTGTCCCTGGTCGCAGCGGTCACGATGCTTTGGCTGGTCTCCTGACCGCTACGATCTCGGCATGACGGACACCGACTCGAAGTCCACGCCCCCGAGAGCAGACCGCAACCTCGCTCTCGAGCTGGTCCGGGTCACCGAGGCCGCGGCCATGGCCGCCGGTCGCTGGGTCGGACGGGGTGACAAGAACGGCGCGGATGACGTCGCGGTCAACGCCATGCGCTTCATGATCTCCACCATCGGGATGAGCGGCACGGTGGTGATCGGCGAGGGCGAGAAGGACAACGCCCCGATGCTCTACAACGGCGAGCAGGTCGGCGACGGCACCGGCCCGGAGTGCGACGTCGCGGTCGATCCGATCGACGGCACCACCCTGACCGCGAAGGGCATGAGCAACGCGATCTCCGTGCTCGCGGTGGCGCCGCGCGGGTCGATGTACGACCCGTCCGCGGTCTTCTACATGCGCAAGCTGGTCACCGGGCCGGAGGCGGCCGACGTGGTCGACATCCGCTACCCGGTCACCGAGAACATCCACCAGGTGGCCAAGGCCAAGGGCTCCAAGCCCGCCGACGTCACCGTCGTCCTGCTCGACCGCCCCCGTCACCAGGGCCTCGTGGACGAGATCCGGGCCACCGGTGCGCGGATCAAGTTCATCACCGACGGCGACGTGGCCGGCGCGATCATGGCCGCCCGTCCCGACACCGGCATCGACCTGCTGCTCGGGATCGGCGGCACGCCCGAGGGCATCATCGCGGCCTGCGCGATGCAGTGCACCGGCGGCGTGATCCAGGGCCAGCTGTGGCCCAAGGACGACGAGGAACGGCAGAAGGCGCTGGACGCCGGGCACAACCTCGACGACGACCACGTGCTCTCCACCGACGACCTGGTCACCGGCGACGACTGCTTCTTCGTGGCCACCGGGATCACCGACGGCGAGCTGATGCGCGGCGTGCGCTACCGCGCGGGAGGCTGCACCACGCACTCGCTGGTGATGCGCTCGCGCAGCGGCACCATCCGCTCGATCACCTCCGAGCACAAGCTCCAGAAGCTACGCACTTTTGCCGCGATCGACTTCGAGCACTGAGTCGTAGGACCGCAGGGTCGCGACCACGTGGTCGATGACCCGCGGGTCCACGGCCATCCCGATGTGCGAGGTGGTGACCTCGATCGGCTCGGCCAGCGGGTCGAGGCACGCCCGCCAGTCGACGATGCCGTCGCGCCGCGACCAGATCGAGGTGAAGCCGACACCCGGCGGCACCGGTCGCCGGCTCTCGTCGAAGCTCTGCCGGGCGCAGCCGCCGCCGACGCAGTCCTCCGACATCAGGCCGGGCACGCCGGCGCGGCTCAGCCGCACCAGGACGTCGACACTCGCGGTGAGCGTGCGGTGGTGGGCGCCGGGCGCGAGCATCGGGCTGCCGAGCGTGACGATCCCGGACACCAGGTCGGGCCGGCGTACGGCGAGGCCGCGCGCCAGCATCCCGCCCAGGCTGTGCCCGACGATCCGGACCCGGCTGCCACGCCGCAGCGCGATCGCCTCCAGCCGCGTCTCGAGCTGGGCGGCGGCGTTCAGGGTGCAGCCGACGTTGGCGTGGATGTGGGAGCGGTAGGTGCGGAACCCCTCGCGGCGCAGCACGCCGGCCATCAGCCGCAGCGTGCCGTCACCGGCCAGGAAGCCGGGCACCAGCACGACCGGTTCGCCGCCCCGGTCGGAGCTCCCGCCGGCGTACGGCGATCCGCAGCGGGCGCGTCGGTCCCCGAGCGACCGCAGCGCGTACCGCCCGGCCTCGGCGACGAGGCTGCCCTCGCGGAGCACGGCCGAGACAGCCGGACGGTCGAAGCCGTCCGGCCGGAGAAACGCGCCCAGATTCGGGGTGCTCACGAGTACCGACGGTACGCGTCATACCGCCCATTTCCGCGGAAGGGGGCCCGGTATACCCAACCTGGCAACGTGTTGTTGACTGGCCCCATGGCGTCCAGTACCCATCCCGACGTGGCCGTATCCGAGGAGCTGGTCGCGCCGGTGGGCCCCGAGATCGAGATCTGCTACCAGACCTTCGGGGACCCCGATGCCGAGCCCGTGCTGCTGATGATGGGGCTGGGCGGCCCGATGAACTGGTGGGACCCCGACTTCTGCTCGCTGCTCGCCGAGCGCGGCTTCTTCGTCATCCGCTACGACAGCCGCGACACCGGTCATTCGTCGCGGGCATCCGGACGGGTGACGCGCCGGGCACTGGTCCGGGCGTTCGCCGGCGCGCGGGTCCGGCCGCCGTACACGATCGGCGACATGGCGGGCGACGCGATCGGGCTCCTCGACCACCTCGGTCTCGACTCCGCGCACGTGGTCGGCGTGTCGATGGGCGGGATGGTGGCGCAGACCCTGGCCATCGAGCACCCGAAGCGGCTGCGTTCGCTGACCTGCATCATGTCGACCACCGGGAAGCGCTCGGTGGGCTGGCAGAACCCGACCCTGCTCCCCGCCCTGCTGCACACCCGCGGGCCGAGCCGCGACGAGTACATCCGGACCAGCCTGGCGTTCTGGAAGCTGATCGGCTCCCCCAGCTACCCGCAGACCGACGAGCGGATGCGCCGCCGCTCGGAGGAGACCTTCGACCGCGGGGTCAGCCGCGCGGGCATCATGCGCCAGATGATGGCGGTGCTCACCCAGCCCAACCGGGCCGCCCGCCTGCGCGGCGTACAGGTGCCGACGCTCGTCGTGCACGGTCTCGCGGACAAGATGGTGCACGTCTCGGGCGGCCGCGCCACCGCGGCCGCGATCCCCGGCGCCGAGCTGCTGCTGATCGACGGGATGGGGCACGACATCCCCCCGGCACTCTTCCCGACCTTCGCCGACGCCATCCGCCGCACGGCCGACAGGGTCACCAGCCCCTGAAATCACGCTGACCCGTCGCTCGTTAGCGACGGGTCAGCGTGATCTTGAGGTCACTCGCTCAGGCGCTCACCTGTGTCGGTGTCGAACACGTGCACGTGCTTGGGGTCGGTGGTGACGTGGAGCGTGTCGCCCTTGTGCACGGTGTCGCGGTGGCTGACGCGGACGATGATGTTGTTGGGCGTGCCCTCGACACCGCTGGTGCCGTAGACGAACGCGTCGGCGCCGAGCTCCTCGACGACGGTGACGCGGACGGGGAGCCCGCCCTCGCTCTCGCTCACCACGCGCCAGGCCTCCGGTCGGACGCCGACGGTGATGTTGGCGTGCCCGGAGCCCAGCTGCTTCGACGCGGCCGGGTCGACCGGCACGAGGTACTCGCCGATAGCGGCCTTGCCCTCCTTGGCGGTCGCCTCGAGGAGGTTCATCTGCGGAGACCCGATGAAGCCCGCGACGAACAGGTTGACCGGCTTGTCGTAGAGCGCCAGCGGGGTGGCGACCTGCTGGAGGATGCCGTCCTTCATCACCGCGACCCGGTCACCCATGGTCATCGCCTCGACCTGGTCGTGGGTGACGTAGACGGTGGTGACGCCGAGGTCGGCCTGGAGCTTGGCGATGTCGGTGCGGGTCGCGACCCGCATCTTCGCGTCCAGGTTGGACAGCGGCTCGTCCATGCAGAACACCTGCGGGTTACGCACGATCGCGCGGCCCATCGCAACACGCTGACGCTGACCACCGGAGAGCGCCTTCGGCTTGCGCTCGAGGTACTCCTCGAGCCCGAGGATCTTGGCGGCTTCCGCGACCCGCTTCTTGCGCTCGGCGTCGGGGACCTTCGCCATCTTCAGCGCGAACGCCATGTTGTCGGCCACGGACATGTGCGGGTACAGCGCGTAGTTCTGGAACACCATCGCGATGTCGCGGTCCTTGGGCGGGGTGTGGGTGACCTCGCGGTCACCGATGAAGATCTTCCCGTCGTTGATCTCTTCCAGGCCGGCCAGCATCCGCAGCGACGTGGACTTGCCACATCCGGAGGGGCCGACGAGGACCATGAACTCGCCGTCGCCGATCTCGAGGTCGAGGCCGGGTACGGCGGGCTTGTCCGCCCCGGGATACCAGCGTTGCGCCTTCTCGAAGGTCACTGTTGCCATGTTTACTTTTCTCCTTCACCGGCAGGTACGTGCCGGACGATCCGTAGTGAAGTGACGCTGGTCACTCTATGTGCGGGACGGCCTCCGGTAAACGGTTGCGTCTCACGGACGCCACCTGGCGGGCAGGTCGGGCAGGGTAAGGCGGCCCTTCGCACCCCAGGTGACCGGCATCGGATCGATCACCCCGCCGCAGAAGAGGCCCTCCTCGTCACGGTTCCGAAACGCCAGGTACCGGCTCGTCCCGTCACGCAGGGTCACGACCTTGCCGACGTACAGGTCCTCACTGGTGAGCCGCTTCGCCTCCGCCACGTCCACCGGAGCGCCCGGGCCAGCGACCGGGACCGCCCAGACCCCGCCGGAGCCGGCGGCGGCGTGGGGCATCTCCGCTGACAGGCAGTTGAAGACCAGGACCCAGCGATCCTCGACCTGGGTCACCTGGATCACCTCCAGCCATGCGAACCGTCCCGTCGGAATGGACAGGGCCGGTCGCACTTCCCATCTGCGCAGGTCGTCGGAGACCGCGTGGCCGACGACGCCGGACCCGGGCCCACCGGTGCGAGCCGTGGCGTAGAGGTGCCAGGTCCCGGCGTCGTCACGGACCACGTGTGGGTCGCGCCAATGGACCTCACCGGCGCCGACGTCGTAGTGGGCGGGGTCGGCCTCCAGGAAGAGATCCTCCCGCCGCCACGTCCCCAGGTCCGCCGACGTGGCACAGCCGATCCGCTGCACCAGACCATCGTCGGCCAGCGCCCTACCGGTGGTGAACAACCACCACTGATCACCGTCGCTCACGGTGGTGCCCGTCCACTGGGCCAGGTCGTCGAAGCCGGGCCGGGGCTCCGGGAGCGGGTCGGCGACCCGGGTCCACACGGTGAGGTCGTCGGACACCGCGTGTCCGATGCGGGCATGGTCGTGGCGTCGATCCGGGTTGCCGAGGCTTCGCGGTGCGTGGAGGAAGAACAGGTGGTAACGCTCGCCATCATCGGCCACCCAGAAGTCCCAGACCCAGTGGTCTGCCAGATCGAACATGGACGCTCAGTCGTGCACTGTCGCTCGCAGCACGTACGCCGACTCGGGCGCGGTGACCGGCAGCCGGACGCCGGCCGACGACAGGACCGCCCCGGTGACCTCGACGCCCTCGCCGTCGAGCCAGGACTCGCCCAGCTCGGCCACGTGCCGGTCCCCCGGCGGGTCCTCACGCGTCAGCCGGTAGGTGCGGGACGGGTCGAGCCCGGGCAGCAGCACCGCGGCCGGGGACTGGGTGACGAGAGTGTCGACCGTGGCCACGACGTACCAGCCCTCGGCGGCGTCGGCCGAGACGACGCCGGTGACCAGCAGGGCGGGGTCGGGATGGTCCCCGCGCACGAGCGTGCCGCCGGACAGCATCGGCCGGACCCGCTTGTGCAGGGCCACCCACGCCGCGACCCGGGCGCGGTCGTCGGCGTCCAGCCCGCGCAGGTCCCACTCGATGCCGAAGTGGCCCAGCAGCGCGGTCGCGGCGCGGAACTCGAGGCGGTGCGTGCGTCCGGTCGTGTGCGCGACCGGCCCGCCGATGTGGGTGCCGAGCATCTCCGGCGGCACCAGCAGCGAGGTCCACCGCTGGATCCGCTGCCGCTCGATCGCGTCGATGGTGTCGCGACGGCCAGACCCGGTCGGTGCGGGTGAGCACCTCCAGGTCGATCCGGCCGCCGCCGCTGGCGCAGGTCTCGATCTCCAGGTCGGGATGCGCGGCCCGGAGCTCGTCCAGCAGCCGGTAGAACGCCAGCGTCTGTCCGTGGACGGCCGGTCGCCCGCCGTGGGCGACGTCGATCAGGTCGCGGTTGTGGTCCCACTTGAGGTAGGCGACGTCGTACTCCTCGAGCAGGCGCAGCAGCGCGTCGCGCACGTGGGCGTAAGCGTCGGGCACCTGGAGGTCGAGCACCTGCTGGTGCCGCCACCCGGGCGGGAAGTCGTCCCGGCCGCGCAGCACCCACTCGGGGTGGGCGCGCGCGAGGTCGGAGTCCTCGTTGACCATCTCCGGCTCGACCCACAGGCCGAACTCCATGCCGAGCCGCTTGACCTCGTCGACCAGCGGGTGCAGTCCCTCGCGGCCAGGAGACCGGGTCCACGGTCCAGTCGCCCAGGCCGGCCCGGTCGGTGTCGCGGCCGGGGAACCAGCCGTCGTCGAGCACGAACCGCTCGACACCGACCTCGGCGGCGGCGCGGGCGAGCTCGGTGAGCCGGTCGACGTCGTGGTCGAGGTACGTCGCCTCCCACGTGTTGACCAGCACCGGGCGGGTGTCGCGCGTGCGTGGGGAGTGCCGCCGCAGCCAGCCGTGGATCCGGGCGCTGGCGGCGTCGAGGCCCCGGTCGGAGAAGGCGCCGACCAGCCAGGGCGAGGTGTACGTCGCACCCTCGCCCAGCACCACCTCACCGGGTCCGAGCAGCTCGCCACCACCCAGCAGGCACTCCCCCTCCGGCGTCCGTTCGGCGTACGTCGTGTGGTCGCCGCTCCAGGCGACGTGCACGGCCCAGACCTCGCCATGGCCGAAGCCGAACCCGGGGGTGCCGGCCGCCATGAGCAGGGACGCGTCGTGGCCGGTGCGGCCGTGTCGGCCCTCGCGCACGTGGGCGCCGAGCAGCCAGGGGCGGCGCTGGGGCACCCGCTCGCGGCACCAGCGGCCGGTCAGGTCCAGCAGCTCGCCGGCCCGCGCCGGCACCGGCAGCGCCGCGCGCACCGACTGAAGCTGGAGGTCGCCGTCGCCGGAGTTGGTGACCACCAGCCGCTGTCGGACCAGGCCCTCGCGGGTCAGCTCGAGCTCGACGACGACGTCCCAGCCCGCCTCGGGGTCCGATCCCGCGAGCAGCGCGCGCGCGTCCTCGTCGTCGTCCACGGTGAGCGTCCAGCCGGCCAGGCGCGGTGCCCACGAGCCCGACGTCCGACCCGGGCGCACGCCCTCCAGCCCGGGGATGCCGGTGAACCCGCTGACGTTCTCGCCGACGACACCGCGCAGCCGCGGCTGGTCGAGTGCGGAGTGCGGGATGCCGGGCCGGTGCAGGGTCGCGAGCGCCTCGAGGCCGGCCGGCGAGAGGTCACCCAGCGCCGGTCCCCAGTGGAGGAGGGCGGGAGCACCGGACGGGGCGGGCGCGAGCACGAGGCTCACGCCCGCCCGCGTGAGATGGACGGGAGCGTCGGTCACGCCGCCCATGATGCCGGTGGCGTCACCCCTTCACCGCACCGGACGTGAGTCCGCGGACGAAGTAGCGCTGCAGGGTGAAGAACACGATCATCGGGATCACCATCGAGATGAACGCGGCTGCCGGGAGGTACTCGCTGCCCTGTCCCTGGGAACCGAGCAGGCCCTGCACCTCGACGATGACCGTGGTGTTGTTGGCCGTGAGGAACAGCTTGGCGATCAGCAGGTCGTTCCACACCCAGATGAACTGCAGGATGGCGAAGGCCGCCAGCGCCGGCACCGACATCGGGACGATCAGCTTCCAGAACGTCTGGAAGTGGGTCGCCCCGTCGATCTTGGCCGACTCGATGACCGTCCTCGGCAGCGTCGACATGTAGTTGCGCAGGGTGTAGATCGCCAGCGGCATGCCGAACCCGGTGTGCAGCAGCCACACCGCGATGTACTCACCCGAGATGCCGATGCCCTCCGGGCCCAGCAGGTCGAGCAGCGGCGAGAACGCCACCTGGATCGGCACCACCATCACGGCGATGATCACGATGAAGATGATGTCCTTGCCCGGGAAGTCCATGAACGTGAAGGCGTACGCCGCGAACGCCGCGAACATGATCGGGATGATCGTCGCGGGGATCGCCACGATGACGCTGTTCAGCAGCGCCGTGTCGATGTCGGTGCTGTTGAAGACGCCCTCGTAGTTCTCGAACGTCCAGCCGCCGTTCCACAGCGCGGTCCACCAGCCGGTCTCGGCCTGGGCTTCCCGGCTCCTCAGCGAGGTGACCAGGAGGCCGATGGTCGGGACCGTCCAGAGGACGACCAGGAACACCATCATGATGATGGAGAACCAGCTGCGCGGCCGGCCGTCGGCCATCAGGCCGCTTCCGCGGGGAGGCTTCGTCTTCTCCGTGGCGAAGGTGGCCTCCTGAACGTCGGCGCTCATCGGTCCATCTCCTCTCGCCGGAAGTGCCGCACCTGGTAGATGAGCACGGGCGTGACCGCGATCAGGAGCACCACCACGATCGCCGAGGCGATTCCGGCCTGGCTGTTGCGGAAGAGCTCGGTGAAGAAGAGGTTCGCGATCACCTGGGTCTTGTCGCGCCCGTCGGTGAGGACGTAGACGATGTCGAACACCTTGAGGACCATGATCACCACGGTGATGAAGACCGTGATCATCGTCCCGCGGATCTGAGGCACGACCACCCTGAGGAAGATCTGGAGCTCGGTCGCGCCGTCGATCCGCGCCGCCTCGAGGGTCTCCTCGGGGACGCCCTTGATGGCCGAGGACAAGAGGATCATCGCGAACCCGACCTGCAGCCAGATCAGGATGATCATCATCAGGAAGGAGTTCAGCCGCAGGTCGGAGACCTGGAGCCAGGACTGCGGTTCGCCGCCGAGCAGCCGCCAGAAGGCGTTGAGGAGACCGGTGGCCGGCTCGCTCGGTGGGTCGTAGGCGTAGACCAGCGACCAGATGGCCGAGGCGCCCACGAACGAGACCGCCATCGGCAGGAAGATGAAGCTCTTGCTCACCTTCTCGCCGCTGGTCGACAGCTTGTCCGCCAGGACGGCCACGATCAGCCCGAAGAGGACCGTCAAGGCGGGCACGATCAACAGCCACAGGATGTTGTTGGTGATCGCCTGCCAGAACTCGCTGTCGTTGAAGATGTCGCGGAAGTTCTCAAGCCCGACGTACTCGGTGCTGTCGGAGTTCGCGAAGGCGTAGTTGATGGTCTGCACCGTCGGGAACAGCAGCATCATCGTGATCAGCGCGACGGCCGGCAGCACGAACGCGTAGGGCATCAGCCCGCGGGACATCGGTCCCGGCAGCCCCTCGACGAACATGTTGATGAAGAAGAAGAGGACGTACGCGCCGCCCACTCCTACGACCAGTGCGACCAGGCCGATCAGGATCTTGCTGTCGAAGAACCACTCGGGGTAGTAGGCGAAGGCCAGGAACACGTTCGCGATCGCCCAGACGACCGCCACCATCCCGACCAGGCCGATCAGGATCTTGCCGATGTTCGCCTTGTCGGGACTCGACCCGGGCTCGTCGGGTCCCGGCGGTGCCGGCTGGTCCGGAGGTGTCGGCTCACCCGCCTCCGGCGCCCCCCCGACGTCGATGTCGTCGTCGGTGCGCGTGCTCATCAGGAGCCCTCCTCCGCAGGCCAGGACGACTCGATGTCAGCCGTGGTGTCGGCGGAGCTCTTGCCCTGGATCCACTCGACCATGCCGGTCCAGAAGGTGCCGGAGCCGACCTCCTTGGGCATCACGTCGGACCCGTCGAACACGACCGCCGAGGCATTGGTGGCCTGCTCGGCGATGTCCTTGGTCGTCTGGTTGGGGTAGTTGCTCGCGTCGAAGGTGCGGTGCGGCGACAGCCAGCCGCCGGCCTGCGCCCACTCCGCCCCGAACTGGTCGGACGTGAGGAACTCCATCACCTGGATCGCCTCGTCGTCGTTGCCGTTGAACAGCGCGGCGAGGTCGGCTCCACCAAGGATCGCCGGCGCCGTGGCGCCCTGCTCGACCGGCGGGAACGGGAACACCCCGACCTGGTTGTCGAGGTCGGCCTGGATGTCGGCCGCCAGGAACGAGATGTTGAAGCTGCCCTGCCGCTCGAGCATGCACGCGGCCGGGTTGCGGAAGGCGGGGACCATCGACTCGGCCACCGGCGTGTTCACGACCGTGCGCACGCCGCCGTAGACCTCGCCGTCGGTCTTCGCGATCTTGCCGAACTCGTCGAAGGACTTGACGATCGCGGGGTCGTCGAACGGGATCTCGTGGCTGGTCCACTGGTTGTAGACCTCGGGACCGTTCAGCGTGAGCACGTACTGCTCGATCCAGTCGGTGCCGACCCAGCCGGTCGCCTGGTCGGCGTTCCAGGCCATGCACCACGGGGTGATGCCCTGGTCCTGCTTGATCTGGGCTGCGAGGTCGGTGAGCTCCTGCATCGTCTGCGGCACCTTGTAGCCCTGCTGGTCCCAGACCTTCTTCGGGTACCAGATGATGCTCTTGTTGGCCAGGCGCATCGGGGCGCCGTAGACCCGGCCGTTCAGGCGGGCCGACTCGAGCAGGCCGGGCACGAGCGTTGACTCGATCTTGTCGTAGTCGAGGAAGGTGTCGACCGGCTGGATCTTGCCGTCGGCGGCGAGCTCGAGCAGGCCGCCCGGCTGCGGGAAGAACCCGATGTCCGGTGTGTCACCGGCCGCCACGCGGGTCTTGATCGTGGTGGTGAAGTCGGCGTCCTCGGTGTACTCGATGTCGATCCCGGACTCCTCCTCGAACGGCGCGAGCGCCTTCTCGAAGTTCTCCTTCTCGTCACCGCCATAGGCGCCGAGGATCGTCACGACGCCATCGCCGTCGTCCTGGTTGTTGTCGACGCTGCCACTGATGCCCCCGGCCCCGCCGCCGCTGTCGTTCGGGTCCTGCAAGCAGCCGGTGAGTGCCAGAGCCAGTGCGACAACCGCACCGGTGACCGCTGTCCGGCGCCATGCGCTTCTGCCCATGCCGATCCTCCTCAACAAGGGAGGCGGCGAGACGCCCCTCCCCGGAACCTGTGGTGCTCGTCACATGCACCCCCTTTCCTACCGCTACCGGGGCTCTGTGTAAACGGCTGGCCAACGGGCGCCTCAAACGTTTGCGTAACGATCGGGTGTTTGTGGCTATCGTGAGGGGGTGCGCGGGTCGAACACGACCTCGGCAGAGGTCAACATGGCCGATGTGGCGCGTCGGGCGGGGGTGTCCATCGCCACCGTCTCACGCGCCCTGCGAGACGTGCCCGGGGTCAGCGACGCGACCCGCGTCCGGATCCGCGCGATCGCCGACGAGCTCTCGTACGTCGTCTCCCCCGAGGCCTCGGGCCTGGCGCGGCGCGAGACCGGGCGGGTGGCCGTGGTCGTGCCCCGGATCGACATCTGGTTCTACTCGACCATGCTGGCCACCATCGAGCGCACCCTGCGCGCGGCCGACCTCGACATGCTCGTCTACCAGGTCGACGGCGAGGAGCAGCGCGGCCGGTTCTTCGAGCAGCTGCCCGCACGACGCAAGGTGGACGCCGCCGTGCTGATCGCGCTCCCCCTGCTGGAGCGCGAGGAGGAACGCCTCGACCTCCTCGGCGTCGACGTCGTCGTCGCGGGCGGGCGACTGCGCAACCACCCGAACGTGGAGGTCGACGACCACGCCATCGCCATGGCCGCCATGGGCCACCTCCTCGAGCTGGGGCACCGCCGGATCGCGCTGATCCGCACCAGCGACACCGCCGTCGCAGCCCACTCCTCGGAGCTGGAGCGGAGCCGCGGCTACTACGACTCGCTCGAGGGGGCCGAGATCGCGTTCCGCGACGAGTACCTCGTCACCCTTCCCTACGGCAAGGAGGCCGGCGCCCGCGGCGTCCAGCGGCTCCTCGAGCTCGAGGAGCCGCCCACGGCGCTGTTCGCCTTCTCCGACGAGATCGCCCTCAGCGCGCTCCGGGCGCTCGCGCTGCGCGGCGTCGACGTACCCGGCGAGATGTCCGTCGTCGGCGTGGACGGCCATCCCCTGGCCGAGCTGTTCGGACTGACCACTGTCGAGCAGTCGGTCGAGGAGCAGGGGCGCCTGTCCGGGGAGATGGCGATCCGGCTGCTGCGAGGCGAGGAGCTCGACCGGTTCTCGGTCGTGGTGCCCTCGAAGCTCGTCCTGCGGAAGACGACCGCTGCCCCTCGGTGACCGGCTCAGCCGTTGTGGCCGAGCATCCTCCGCTTGTTCTTGCCCGGCATCGGACGCCGCTGCACGGTGACGCCGGCCATCAGCGCGACGCCCTTGACCCGCACCGTCGGCGAGTCGGGACCGAGGTCGGGGGTGACCTTGTCCTTGCCCTGGTCGAAGGCGCCCATGATCCCGATGCCCTCGACGATCACGTTGGTGTGCTCGTTGACGATGATGTCGATGCCGGCCCAGAACGCATTGGCGTGGATGACCGTCTCGCGGCTGGTGAACCTCGCCTCACGCAGGTCGATGTCGATCCCCGCCATCATCGCGAACGCGGAGTGCGTCGGGCCGATCTCCCACACGCCCTTGCGGCTGACGCCGCCCAGGATCGCGATCGAGGAGTCGAAACGGGAGGCCGGCACCACCGGCTGCGCGGGCTGCGGTCGCGGAGCCGGTGCGCCGCTGGCGCGGGGCACGGGCAGGTCGGAGGTGATCGGCACCAGGTCGCCGTACGTCTTGGCGGCGTACGTCGACTCGAGGCGCTCGTCGAGCTCCTCGATGTCGATCCGGCCCTCGGCGGCGGCGTCGCGCAGGATGTCGGCCACGCGGTGCCGGTCGGCGTCCGAGACCCTCATCCGCGACGGGTCGGGGCGTTCGAGCTCTCCCTCCATGACGGCCAGCCTAACCATGGGCACTAACCTGCTGGCGTGAACTCCGGTCCCGAATTTCGCTACTCCGACCTGCTGCCGACCGGCGCCGACGACACGCCGTACCGCCTGGTGACGACCGAAGGGGTCTCCGCGTTCGAGGCCGGCGGCCGCACCTTCCTCCAGGTCTCGCCCGAGGCGATCCGGGCGCTGACCGAGGAGGCGATGCACGACATCTCCCACTACCTGCGCCCCGCCCACCTGGCCCAGCTGCGCAAGATCATCGACGACCCCGAGTCGTCGGGCAACGACCGCTTCGTCGCGCTCGACCTGCTCAAGAACGTCAACATCTCCGCGGGCGGTGTCCTGCCGATGTGCCAGGACACCGGGACCGCCATCGTGATGGGCAAGAAGTCGGAGGGCGTGCTCACCGGCGCCGACGACGGCGAGGCGATCTCGCGCGGGGTCTACGACGCGTACACGAAGCTGAACCTGCGCTACTCCCAGCTCGCGCCGCTGACGACGTACGAGGAGAAGAACACCGGCACCAACCTCCCGGCGCAGATCGAGCTGTACTCGACGCCCGACAAGGATGGGCAGCCCGAGTACAAGTTCCTGTTCATGGCCAAGGGCGGAGGCTCGGCCAACAAGTCGTTCCTCTTCCAGGAGACCAAGGCCGTCCTGAACCCCGAGCGGATGCTGACCTTCCTCGACGAGAAGATCCGCTCGCTCGGCACCGCCGCCTGCCCGCCGTACCACCTCGCGGTCGTCATCGGCGGCACGTCGGCGGAGTTCGCGCTGAAGACGGCGAAGTACGCCTCGGCCCACTACCTCGACCACCTGCCGACCGAGGGGACGATGGCCGCCCACGGCTTCCGCGACCTCGAGCTGGAGCAGCAGGTCTTCGAGCTGACCCAGTCGTTCGGCATCGGCGCGCAGTTCGGCGGCAAGTACTTCTGCCACGACGTCCGCGTCGTGCGACTCCCCCGCCACGGTGCGTCCTGCCCGGTGGCGATCGCGGTGTCGTGCTCGGCCGACCGGCAGGCCCTCGGCAAGATCACGGCCGACGGGGTGTTCCTCGAGCAGCTCGAGACGGACCCCGCGACGTACCTGCCCGACACCGAGGTCCAGCACCTCGCCGAGTCGGGCGACGTGGTGAAGGTCGACCTCACCCAGCCGATGGAGCAGATCCTGGCCGAGCTCTCCCGGCACCCCGTGAAGACCCGGCTCTCGCTGACCGGCCCGCTGGTCGTCGCCCGCGACATCGCGCACGCCAAGATCAAGGAGCGGCTCGACGCGGGCGAGGACATGCCGCAGTACCTCAAGGACCACCCCGTCTACTACGCCGGTCCGGCCAAGACTCCCGAGGGCTTCGCGTCCGGCTCGTTCGGCCCGACCACCGCCGGCCGGATGGACTCGTACGTCGAGCAGTTCCAGGCCGCGGGCGGGTCGATGGTGATGCTGGCGAAGGGCAACCGCTCCAAGCAGGTGACCCAGGCGTGTGACGCGCACGGCGGGTTCTACCTCGGCTCGATCGGCGGCCCGGCGGCGCGGCTCGCCCAGGACTGCATCAAGTCGGTCGACGTGCTGGAGTACCCCGAGCTCGGCATGGAGGCGGTCTGGAAGATCGAGGTCGAGAACTTCCCCGCGTTCATCGTGGTCGACGACAAGGGCAACGACTTCTTCACCGATCCCTCCGGTGCCGTGACGGTGCCGTTGTCGGGGATCCGGGTGCGGTCGGCCGAGTAGGCGGGACACGGGTGGGGGACCCGAGGCCGGGATTCGAGACGGTCGAGCCACGTCGCGGCCCGTGGCGCTTCTCGTGGCGGTGGCTGCTCGCCGGGCTGGTGGCCGGCCTGCTGCTGGTGCTGGTGCCCGGCGACACCCGCGACCACGTCCTCGGCCGGACCGAGCAGGTGACGGCCGAGATCACGGCAGTCCGGCTGGACGACGGCTGCGACTCCGGTCGGCGGGCCATCTACTCGCTCGCGTGGGAGGACGACGACGGCGAGGCGCACGAGAGCGTGCTGCGACGCTGCGGCCCCCAGCGCCGCGACGTGGGCGACACGGTCGACGTCTGGGTCTCGCCGAGCAGCGACTGGGCCAGCGAGGACAGTCCGGGCTCGCTCTGGCTGTGGCTGGTCGGCGGCGTGGGACTGTTCGCCGTACTGGTGGGCTGGCTGGGTGCGTGGCGCTACCAGCTGATGGCGCGAGCCGAGGCGCGACGAGAGCGGCGGCGCAGCGCCTGACCGCGTGGGCCGCGGTCGGCTCAGGCGCCGACCACGAGCACCGGTCCGCCCGCGATCTCCACCCGCACCCGCTCGCCGATCGCCAGCCGCATCGCGGCCTGGCTGGCGAGCTGGGCGACCACCAGGGTCCCGTCGGACAGCGTCGCCGTCGCGCGCGAGACCGGGCCCAGGAACGCGACCGAGGCGATGGTGGCGTGCCCGTTCTGATCGGCGACCAGTGAGACCGCCTCGGGCCGGACCAGGGCGACGCCCTCGCCGGACGCCGACCCGGCCAGCAGGGGCAGGCGGGTGTCGAGCACATGGGCAGTGTCGCCCTCGACGCGCGCCGGGATCCGGTTGCTGAGCCCGACGAACTCGCCCACGAACGGTGTCTTCGGGGAGTCGTAGAGCTCGGCCGGCGGAGCCAGCTGCTCCAGCCGGCCGGCGTTCATCACGCCGACCCGGTCGGCGATCGCCAGCGCCTCCTCCTGGTCGTGGGTGACGAAGAGAGTCGTCGTGCCGACGTCGAGCTGGACCCGGCGGATCTCGTCGCGCAGCTGGACCCGCACCTTGGCGTCGAGGGCCGACAGCGGCTCGTCCAGCAGCAGCACCGCGGGCTCGATCGCCAGGGCGCGGGCCAGGGCGACCCGCTGCTGCTGGCCGCCTGAGAGCTGGTTGGCGTAGCGGTCCTTGTGCGCCGCCAGTCCGACCAGGTCCAGCATGTCGCCCGCTCGGCTGCGTCGATCGCTGCGCGACCGGCCGCGCAGCTTGAGGCCGAAGGCGACGTTGTCGAGCACGGTCAGGTGCGGGAAGAGGCTGTAGGCCTGGAACACCATCCCCATGTCGCGCTTGTTGGCCGACACCGACGACAGGTCGCGGCCGCCGACGCTGATCGTCCCGGCGTCCTGGCGCTCCAGCCCCGCCAGGATCCGCAGCGCGGTGGTCTTGCCACAGCCGGACGGTCCCAGCAGGACCACCATCTCGGCGGGCTCGATGTGGAGGTCGAGGCCGTCGAGCGCGTGGACGTCGCCGTACGACCGACGCAGTCCCGTCATGTCGACGGCGAGTCCCTGGCTGGCGGGGGCGTGGGTGGTCATCTACTTCCCTTCGGACGGACGCCGGCGACGGTCCAGGAACGACAGCAGGACCAGCAGCAGGGCGGCGAACATGATCGAGGCGAGCGAGGCCGCCATGGAGAGCGGGGCGTCGCTCTTGCCGAGCTGCACGATCACCACCGGCAGCGTGTCGAAGTGCAGGAGCGAGGAGATCGTGAACTCACCGAGCACGAGCGCGACCGCGATGAACGCCGCTCCCAGGACGCCGTCCCAGATGTTCGGCACGATCACCCGGACGATGACCGTCACCCACCCCGCGCCGAGCGAGCGGGCGGCCTCCGCGAGGGTCCGTGCGTCGATCGACGAGAGGGAGGAGTCGATCGCCCGGTAGGCGTACGGCAGCACCAGCACGACGTACACGAAAGCGAGCGTCAGCGCCGAGTCGCCGACCAGGTAGTTGACCCAGGCGTAGACGTTCTTGAGGCCGACCACGATCACCAGGGCGGGGATCGTCAGCGGCAACAGGCAGAGGAACTCCACGAGCCGCGTCGCGCGCGGCACCCGGAGCCGGACCCAGATCATCGTCGGCACGAGGAGCACGACCATCCCGACGACCGTGATCGCCGCGAGCAGCACCGACGTGACGATCGCGGCGCTCATGGTCGGGTCCTCGGCGAGGTTGCGCCACGCCTCGCCGGTGCGCTCGTCGGTGCCGGGCACCTTGGTGCTGAAGTCGAGCAGGGCCACCAGCGGGAGCAGGAAGTACGACGCGAACACCAGCAGCAGGACGATCCGCAGCACGCGCCACGGCAGCGGCCCGGTCACGACAGCCACCTCGACGTACGCCGCAGCAGCCAGGCGTAGAGCCCCATCACGATGGCGACGACCACGACCATCTGCAGGGCCAGTGCGTAGCCGAAGTTGGCCTGGCCGAGCACGACCTCGCTGGTCAGCGCGGACCGGATCAGCAGCGGCGTGATCGAGGCACCCTGGCTGACCAGGGCAGCCGCCGTTGCGTAGGCCGCGAACGCGTTGGCGAACAGCAGGAGGGCGGACCCCAGGAAGGCGGGGCGCAGCAACGGGAACGCCACCTGGGTCCAGTACTGCCAGGTGGTCGCGCCGAGGTTGACCGCTGCCTCGCGCCACTGGGGCCGCACACCTTCGAGGGCCGGGAGGAACACGATCACCATGAGCGGGATCTGGAAGTAGGTGTAGACGAGGATCAGGCCCGGCAGCTCGTACAACCACGCCGATCCCGTGGCGTCGATGCCGAACACATCGGCGAGCAGGTCGGTCAGCAGCCCGCCGAAGCCGAGGGTGGCCATCCACGCGAAGGCCAGGGTGACGCCGCCGAACTGGGCGAGGACACCGCAGATCGACATCACCCCGCGGCGGATCAGGCTCGTCGGCGGGGCCGTGAGGACGAGGTAGGCGAGCAGCGCGCCCAGGACCGCACCGACGGCTGCCGAGGACAACGAGAGGATCAGGCTGTCGCGCAGGGCGGCGAGCGCGGTCTCACCGCCGAGCGCGCGGACCTTCTCCAGCGAGAAGCCCCCGTCCTCGTCCTGGAAGGCCCCGATCGCCACCGTGATGGTCGGGACGATCAGGAAGATCAGGACGAAGGCGAGAAACGGAAGCAGCCCGACCGCAGGGCCGACGTCGAAGCGTCGACCCTGCCGGTCGGGCGGTGCAGCCGGTGCGCCGGTGGCCTGCACCGGGGCCGTGACGCTCAGCCGACGGCCTTTGCCCAGTTGTCCGCCAGGTAGGCGGCCATGCTCTCGGTCTGCTCGTTGGTCGGGATGATCGGCTCACCCTCGACCGGCGGCAGCGCGTCGTACAGCGCCTGGTCGATCGTGCCGGCCTCGACCATCGCGTCGGCGCGCACCGGTCGGGCACCGCCCTTGAGCCAGAGGTTCTGCCCCTCGTCGCTGTAGAGGAACTCCTGCCAGAGCCGAGCCGCCGCCGGGTGCGGCGCGTCGGCGTTGATGGCCTGGAAGTAGTAGCCCGCGATCACGGCCTCCGACGGCACGACCTGCTCCCACGTGTCGATCTTGGCCGCCTCGGCCGCGTTCAGGTAGTCCCAGTCGATGACCACCGGGGTCTGTCCGGACTCGATGGTGGCGGAGGTCGGGTCGACCGGCAGCAGGTTGCCCGCGTCGTTGAGCTCCTTGAAGAAGTCGACGCCGGGCGCGATGTCGTCGGCCGAGCCGCCGTTGGCGACCGAGGCCATGACCACGCCGCTGAACGCGGCGCCGGCCTCGGTCGGGTTGCCGTTCAGGGCCACCTTGCCCTTGAAGTCCGAGCCGAGCAGGTCCTCGACCGACGTGACCTCGGGGACCACGGAGGAGTCGTAGCCGATGGACATGTAGCCGCCGTAGTCGTTGACCCAGGCGCCGTCCGGGTCCTTGAACTCGGCGGGGATGTCGTCCCAGGTCTCCACCTGGTACGGCGCGTACATGTCGGTGTTGGCGAGGGCGACCGACTGGCCGAGGTCGAAGACGTCGGGTGCGCGGTCGGTGCCGGCCAGCTGGTCGGCCGCGTTGATCTCGTCCTGGCTGGCGGCGTCGGGCTGCGCCTCGTTGACCTTGATGTCGTACTTCTCCGCGAACGCCGAGATGATCTCGCCGTAGTTCGCCCAGGTGGGCGGGAGCGCGATGACGTTCAGCTCGCCCTCTTCCTGAGCGGCCTCGACCAGGGCGTCCATGCCGCCGAAGTCCTCGGCGGACGTCGCGGTTGCGGCATCCGTCGAGCCGCTGCCGCCACCACCTCCGTCGTCGTCGTCCTCCGGTGGCGCACAGGCGGCAAGGCCCAGGGTGGCCACGACGGCGAGTGCGAGGATGGGGCTGAACGAGGAACGGACCTTCATGGGGCCTCCTGCTGCAGAGCGCGTACCCGCGCGGCGCGCCCCTCCCGAGCGCGCTGCTCCGGAGGCTACTCCTCAGCGCACCTCGCACCCGGGATTCGCGCGACCGGTGTGGACCGGAACCCTCGACCTGACTCGCACGTTGCTCCGGATAACGACAGGAGGACACCCATGCAGTGCCCGACCGACGGAACCACGCTGACCATGAGTGAGCGCAGCGGCATCGAGATCGACTACTGCCCCACCTGCCGGGGCGTGTGGCTCGACCGAGGCGAGCTCGACAAGATCATCGAGCGCTCGCTGGGCCAGCCCGCGGCGCAGCCGGCGCCGCCCCCGCAGTACCAACAGGGCTACCAGCGCGACTACCGCCCCACCGGCGACCAGCACCGCAAGCCCAAGCGCAAGGAGAGCTGGCTCAGCGAGCTCTTCGACTGAGGCCGGCGCCCGCCCATTTCCCTGATTGACCAGGGAAATGCGCACATGGCTCGGGAAGTTTCCCGAGCCATGTGCATAGAAACCGTGCCCAGTGTCGACGGTGGACACCTCGTATGACGCAACAGGCAATGGGCACGGGGAGCGCATGGAGTACATCGAGGTCGCCCGCACCGAGTCCGAGCGCGGCGAGCTGGTGCTGCGCGAGCGGCGGGACGCGGGGAGCCCGGCCGCGCTGGAGCTGCGGGCCAACGGCGTCTTCGTGATGGACACCCAGGAGACCAGCACCGAGCAGGCGCTCGCCGACGCCGCCCTCGAGCTGCACGACGACCCGAAGGACGTGCTGGTCGGCGGGCTGGGTCTCGGCTACACGATGCACCGCGTGCTCGCGGACAGCCGCGTCGAGCGCTGCAGCGTCGTCGAGATCGAGCAGGCGCTGGTCGACTGGATGCGCGACGGCACGATCCACCACGGGCCCGGGCTGCTCGCCGACGTCCGCGCCAACGTCGTGGTCGCCGACATCGCGGTGGCGGTCCAGGAGGCGGCCGAGGACACCTACGACCTCGCGCTGCTCGACGTCGACAACGGGCCGGGGTACCTCGTCCACGAGTCCAACGCCGCGCTGTACCAGCCGGCCTTCCTGGCCGACGTACGCCGACTGCTGCGTCCGGGCGGCGTCCTCGTCATCTGGTCCGCCGACCGTTCGGCCGACCTCGAGGCGACGCTGGAGGAGGTCTTCGGCAACGCCGAGACCCGGGCGTACGACGTGCGTCTGCAGGAGCGAGACGAGCAGTACTGGCTGCACGTCGCGCGGGTACCGTCCACCCCATGAGCGACGGATACCGCATCGAGCACGACTCCCTCGGCGAGGTCCGGGTGCCCGAGTCCGCCCGCTGGCGGGCCCAGACGCAGCGGGCCGTGGAGAACTTCCCGATCAGCGGCAGCGGCCTCGAGGTCGACCACGTGCACGCCCTGGCCCGGATCAAGGCCGCCGCGGCCAAGGTCAACGGAGAGCTCGAGGTGATCGGCAAGGAGCAGGCCGAGGCGATCGAGGCCGCCGCGCGCGAGGTGGTCGCAGGCGACCACGACGACCAGTTCCCGGTCGACGTCTTCCAGACCGGCTCCGGCACCAGCTCCAACATGAACATGAACGAGGTGATCGCCACCCTCGCCACCAGCGCCGGCACCGAGGTCCACCCCAACGACCACGTCAACGCCAGCCAGTCGAGCAACGACACGTTCCCGACCTCGATCCACGTCGCGTCGGCGGTCGCCGTGACCGAACGCCTGCTGCCCGCCCTCGCCACCCTCGAGCGCAGCCTGTCCGCCAAGGCCGACGAGTTCGCCGGGCTCGTGAAGTCCGGCCGCACCCACCTCATGGACGCGACGCCGGTGATGCTCGGCCAGGAGTTCGGCGGGTACGCCGCCACCGTGCGGTACGCCGCCGAACGGCTCGAGTCGGTCCTCCCCCGCGTCCGCGAGCTGCCCCTCGGCGGGACGGCCGTCGGTACCGGCATCAACACGCCTCCGGGCTTCGCCGCCCGGGTGATCGAGGTGCTCGCCGAGGACACCGGGCAGGCGTTCACCGAGGCCCGCGACCACTTCGAGGCCCAGGGCACGCGCGACTCCCTCGTCGAGCTCAGCGGCGTGCTCCGCACGTACGCCGTCGGCCTGACCAAGATCTGCAACGACCTGCGCTGGATGTCCAGCGGCCCCACCACCGGGCCTGACCGAGATCCACCTGCCCGACCTCCAGCCGGGCTCGAGCATCATGCCCGGCAAGGTCAACCCGGTCCTGCCCGAGGCCACCCTCATGGTGTGCGCCCAGGTGGTCGGCAACGACGCGACCGTCGCCTGGTCCGGCGCGGCCGGCAACTTCGAGCTCAACGTGATGCTCCCGGTCATCGCCCGCAACGTCCTGGAGTCGATCCGGCTGCTCGCCAACGCCTCCACCCTGCTGGCCGAGCGGTGCGTCGACGGGATCACCGCCAACGCCGAGAGGATGCGCACGTACGCCGAGTCCTCGCCGTCCGTCGTCACCCCGCTCAACAAGTACGTCGGCTACGAGAACGCCGCCAAGATCGCCAAGCAGGCGCTGGCCGACGGGGCGACGATCCGAGAGACGGTGATCGCGATGGGTTACGTCGAGCGCGGCGACCTCACCGAGGAACAGCTCGACGAGGCGCTCGACGTCGAGAGCATGACCCACCCGTAGGCTCGCCGGGTGGATGCCGACCTCGTGCCCGGGTGCTATTCCTGCGACCAGCTCGCCGCCGAGCCGGCACCACCTCGCGAGGACGTGGTCACCACCGAGCACTGGCGGGTGGCGCACGCGTTCAACAGCACCCTGCCGGGCTGGCTGGTGGTGCTGCCCACCCGCCACCTGACGGCGTTCACCGGCCTCACCAGCGAGGCGGCCGACGAGCTCGGCGGGCTGGTTCGGCGGCTGAGCGTCGCACTGGCGCACGTCACCGGGTGCGAGAAGACCTACCTCATGCAGTTCTCCGAGGCCGAGGGGTTCTCACACCTGCACCTCCATCTCGTCCCGCGCATGCCGGACCAGCCGGAGGACGCCCGCGGACCGCGGGTGTTCAGCTACCTCACCGAGGACCGGTCCCGCTGGATCCCGGAGGTGGAACGGGACGCGCTGGCGCTCTCGCTCCGCGACGCCCTCAGCTAGGCGCGCTCGGCTCAGTACCAGTTGTTGGACTGCTTGAAGCCCCAGGCGCTGCACGGCGAGCCGTAGCGGTCCTGGATGTAGCCGAGGCCCCAGCGGATCTGGGTGACCGGGTTGGTGGCCCAGTCGGAGCCGGCGGTCGCCATCTTCGAGCCGGGCAGGGCCTGCGGGATGCCGTAGGCGCTGGAGGACGGGTTGTCGGCGTTCACGCGCCAGCCGCTCTCGCTCATGTAGAGGGAGTCGAGGCAGCTGAACTGGTCGGCGGAGAAGCCGAACTCGGCGAGCAGGGCCCGCGCGATCTCGCGCGGGTCGTCGTCGCTGACGTCCTCGGTGCGGCTGACGGCCGGGCTGTCGGCGGAGGCGAGTGCTGCCTCCTTGGCCGGGTCGGTCGTGTCGCGTCGGTCGGAGCGGGAGACCGGGGTGGCCCGGTCCTCGCGCTCCCCGCCGCCGGAGACCAGCGGCTTGGTGACGTCGGTGAAGTCCTGCGCGGCGCTGCTCACCGACAGCGGGCTGGATGCGACGCCTGTGGACACCACACCAGCGGTCGCCGCGACGGCGACCGAGGAGAACACCGCGGTCGACCGCAGCAGCTGTCGGGGCGCCACCGTGATGAACGGCGACGTCTCCTTGCGGTGCTTGGCCTGGCGGTGCTTGGGAACGTACTTCTCACGCTTGGGCGACATACGGTGGTGGACTCACGGGGGTAGACGGCAGTGGGCAGTTTCGCGGAGCGAGCTCTCAGGACCCTTCGTTGGCACGAATCCGATGCTCGAGCTCCCCCGGATCACGAAACGCATCTCGCGCCACCCTGCAGGATCCCCAGGGCTCATGCAAACCAAACGCCGCAAAACGCACGCGAGCCTGGTCACACTACGCAACATGAGCCCCATGGGCACCACTGGCCGCAGACGTCCCGGCATCCGGACGCCTGCGGCCGCGGTGTCCCGCTCAGAGCGTCACGTTCTCCAGCATCTCCGTGACCAGGGCCGCAATCGGCGACCGCTCGGACCGGGTCAGGGTGACGTGGGCGAACAACGGGTGCCCCTTCAGCTTCTCCACGACCGCGACCACGCCGTCGTGGCGACCCACCCGCAGGTTGTCGCGCTGGGCCACGTCGTGGGTCAGCACGACCTTGGAGTTGGCACCGATCCGGGAGAGCACCGTCAGCAGCACGTTGCGCTCCAGCGACTGCGCCTCGTCGACGATGACGAACGCGTCGTGCAGCGACCGGCCGCGGATGTGGGTCAGCGGCAGCACCTCGAGCATCCCGCGGTCGAGCACCTCGTCGATCACGTCGCGCGAGGTGAGCGCGCCCAGGGTGTCGAAGACCGCCTGCGCCCAGGGCGACATCTTCTCCGACTCCGAGCCGGGCAGGTAGCCGAGCTCCTGGCCGCCGACCGCGAACAGCGGACGGAACACGACGACCTTCTTGTGCTGGCGACGCTCCATCACGGCCTCGAGCCCGGCGCACAGCGCGAGCGCGGACTTGCCGGTGCCGGCGCGCCCGCCGAGGGAGACGATGCCGACCTCCGGGTCGAGCAGGATCTCGAGGGCGATCCGCTGCTCCGCGGAGCGACCGTGGATGCCGAACGCCTCCCGGTCGCCGCGCACGAGGTGCACCTGCTTGTCGGCGCCGACCCGGCCGAGGGCCGTGCCGCGCTCGGACAGCAGCACCAGCCCGGAGTGGCAGGGCAGCCCGCGGGCGGCCTCGAGGTCGAGCGAGCCGTCGTCGTACAGCTCGTCGAGGTCGGCGGAGGTGACGTCGAGCTCGGCCATGCCGGTGTAGCCGCTGTCGGAGTCGCTGATCGCCTCGGCGCGGTACTCCTCCGCGTCCAGCCCGACCGCGGACGCCTTGATCCGCAGCGGAAGGTCCTTGGAGACCAGGGTGACGGCGCGCCCCTCGTTGGCGAGGTTGCGCGCCACGGCCAGGATCCGGGTGTCGTTGTCGCCGAGGCGGAAGCCGGACGGCAGCGAGTCGGCGTCGGTGTGGTTGAGCTCGACCCGGATGGTGCCGCCCTCCTCGCCGACCGGGACCGGCTCGTCGAGGCGACCGTTGACGATCCGCAGCTCGTCGAGCATGCGCAGTGCCGTCCGGGCGAAGAACCCCAGCTCCGGGTGGTGCCGCTTGCCCTCCAGCTCGGTGATCACGACCACGGGGAGAACGACCTCGTGCTCGTGGAACCTCTTCAACGCCCCCGGGTCGGCCAGCAGGACGCTGGTGTCGAGCACGAAGGTGCGATGCGGCTGCTGGTCAGGCGTGGTGGCGGACGCGGAGCGCTGGGACTTCTTGGCCGTGGTCGGCACGATGGTCACCCCTCACGGGACCGCGCAGGCACTCCGCCCGGTCCTTCATTTCACGCAGACGGACCGGGATCTGACCCGGAGACCGGAGTGCCGGCCTCCGTACGCACTCCAGGGATCACCTGTCGCGCGGTGCAGTCGTGATTCCTCACGAAGGGGCCTCCCAGTACGGCGAGCTTCCCCACTCGCCGATATTGCGAAAGTACGCCGGTGCCGGTACCCCGCTCAGCCGACACGCCCGAACGTGGGGTGACCGGAAGGTGAAATGACCCGGGGTGACCAGGGACCCCATCACCCGAGGTGATCATCCGGGTCAGGACTCAGGACCCGTACCGGCGCTCACGCTGGGCGTAGGCCCGGATGGCGCGGAGGAAGTCCACGCGCCGGAAGTCGGGCCAGTAGGCCTCGCAGAAGTAGAACTCGCTGTGCGCGCTCTGCCACAGCAAGAACCCGCCCAGCCGCTGCTCCCCGGACGTGCGGATCACCAGATCCGGGTCCGGCTGGCCCTTGGTGTAGAGGTGCTCGGCGATGTGCTCGACGTCGATCACCTCGGCGAGCTCCTCGAGCGTCATGCCGTTGCCGGCCTGCTCCTGGAGCAACGAGCGCACGGCGTCCGCGATCTCGCGGCGACCGCCGTACCCGACGGCCACGTTGACGAGCAGGCCGGGCGCGTCCCGCGTCGCCTCCTCGGCGTCCTTGAGCTTGCGCGCCGTGGAGGCCGGCAGGAGGTCGAGCGCGCCCACCGGGTGCAACCGCCAGCGGTTCTCCTCGGCCAGGGTGGCGACCGCGCCCTCGATGATCCTCAGCAGCCCGGCCAGCTGGTCGGGCGGACGGTTGAGGTTGTCGGTCGACAGCAGCCACAGCGTGACCACCTCGACCCCGACCTCCTCGCACCAGTCGAGGAGCGGCTCGATGTTGGCGGCGCCCGCACGGTAGCCGTGGGCCGTGTCGGCCCCGACGGCCTTCGCCCACCGGCGGTTCCCGTCGAGCATCACGCCCACGTGCTTGGGGAGCTGATCGGTGGGAAGGGCCCTGACCATCCGCGACTCGTACGCCGGGTAGAGCACCCGCCGCACTGCGTCCTTCCACCTCGCCACGCCCCGATGCTACTGCCCGGCCTGACCCACTCCGTGGACCGGCGATGTGACACGACGTTCACCCAATCGCCGTTTTCGGTGCCAGGTCACCGGGTACCTTCAAAGACATGAGTGGGGCGATCAAGCACGGCAACGAGGTGATCCGGCACGGGCTGGACCACCTTGCCGAGCGCGCCTCCGAGCTCAAGGCCGAGGTCAAGCCCAAGCTCCGCGGCTGGCTCCACCTCGGCATCGCACCGCTCACCCTGGCCGGGGGCATCGTGCTCATCGCGCTGTCGCCGAACACCGTCACCCGGGTCGGATCGGCCCTGTTCACCGGCACCGCCGTGATCCTGTTCACGGTCTCCGCGATCTACCACCGCGGCACCTGGTCGCCGCGCGTCTGGGCGTTCCTGCGGCGGTTCGACCACGCCAACATCTTCCTGCTCATCGCCGGCTCCTACACCCCGTTCAGCCTCCTGCTGCTCGAGGGCACGGAGCGGGTGGTGCTGCTGACCGTGGTGTGGAGCGGCGCCGTGCTCGGCGTGCTGTTCCGGGTCTTCTGGGCGGGTGCGCCGCGCTGGCTGTACCTCCCGATCTACCTCGCGCTCGGCTGGGCCGCCGTCTTCTTCATCCCGAGCTTCGCGCACGGCGCCCAGGACCTCGGCGTCGGCATCGGCACCGCCGTGCTGGTGCTGGTGCTGGTCGGCGGCGGGCTGTACACGATCGGCGGGCTGGTCTACGGCTTCAAGCGCCCGGACCCGTGGCCGAGCTGGTTCGGCTTCCACGAGATCTTCCACACGTTCACGATCCTGGCCTTCGTCAGCCACTACATCGGCGTCTCGCTGGCGACGTACTCCCTGCGCTGACCGTCAGCCGATCAGCGCCGGGTCGGTGACGGGTCGCTCGCAGACGAGGTTGCGGCACACGTACGCCGCCGCGCGGCCGTCGACCGGCGACCTGCTCGCGAGCAGTGGCACGTCGTCGCGTCCGTCGTCGGCCACCACCACGACCGCACCCGGGAGCTCGCGCGCGCGGCGGGCCAGGGCGTCGCGGTCCGGGCCTGCCGGGCCGATGACGGCCACCTCGACGGGACCGTCGAGCATCGCCTGGGCGGCCGCCAGCGACCAGCCGGCGAAACGCGGCGCCTGCTCGGCCAGCGCCCGGATCGTGCCCACCGCCTCCTCGGCGGCCTGGCGGTGGCGTCCGGACCCGGTGACCGCTGCGTACGTCGCGAGCGCGTGCACCATCGAGGACAGCCCCGACGGGCTGGCGTTGTCGGACGGGTCCCGCGGTCGCGCGAGCAGCGTCTCGGCGTTCGCGGCGGTGTCGAAGAAGCCACCGTCGTCCGCGCGGAAGTCCGTCAGCGCCGCCTCGATCAGGCCCTCCGCCCGGGTCAGCCAGACCGGGTCCCCGGTGGCCTGCAGCAGGGAGAGGTAGCCCGTCGCGACACAACCGTGGTCCTCCAGCACGCCCGCGTGCCTGCCGGCGACCCCGGCGCGCGAGACCCGCAGCAGCCGACCGTCGGCGGCGTGGTGGAGACGGGCGAGCAGCTCCCCGGCCTCGGTGGCCGCCGCGACGTACTCGGGGCGACCCAGGCGCAGTCCGGCGTCACAGAGCCCGCTGATCGCCAGTCCGTTCCAGGCAGCGACGACCTTGTCGTCGCAGGCCGGGCGGACCCGCGTCTCGCGGGCGGCGAGCAACCGGGCCCGGACGTCGGCGTACCGCTCGGGGTCCTCGGGGTCGGCGAGCAGCTGCAGCGTCGAGGAGCCGTGCTCGAACGTCCCGCGCTCGGTGACCTCGAACAGCCGCGCCGACCAGGCACCGTCCTCCTCGCCGAGCACGTCCGCGAGCTCGGCCGGGGTCCAGGCGTAGAACTTGCCCTCGACGCCCTCGCTGTCCGCGTCCAGCGCCGAGGCGAAGCCGCCCTCGTCGGTGCGCAGCTCGCGGAGCATGAAGTCAGCGGTCTCGGCGGCGACCCGCTCCCCCAGCGGCCCGCCCCAGCGGGCGTACAGGCCGACCAGCTGGGCGTTGTCGTAGAGCATCTTCTCGAAGTGCGGCACCACCCAGCCGCGGTCCACGGAGTAGCGCGCGAACCCGCCACCGAGCTGGTCGTAGAGGCCGCCGCGCGCCATCGCCTCGCAGGTCGCATCCAGCATCCGCCCGGCCTCCGCGTCGACGCTCGCGCCGGCGCAGCAGGAGCTCGAGGACCATCGACGGCGGGAACTTGGGCGCCGTCCCGAACCCGGCCGCGACCGGGTCGAACTCACGCGCCAGGGTCTGCACGGCCCCGGCCAGCACGGGTTCGTCGAGGACGCCCGACTCCAGCCGCGCCTGCTGCTGGAGGTGCTCGCGCAGCGTGCCGCCGACGCGGCGTACCTCGTCGGGCGTGTTCTCCCAGGCCTCGACGATCGCCGTCAGCACCTGGCGGAACGCCGGGCTGCCCGTGCCGCGGCTGGTCGGGGAAGTAGGTGCCGGCGAAGAAGGGGTTGCCGTCGTGGTCGAGCACGCACGTCATCGGCCAGCCGCCGTGCCCGGTCATCGCGGTCGTCGCCTGCATGTAGACCGCGTCGACGTCGGGGCGCTCCTCGCGGTCGACCTTGATGTTGACGTAGTGCTCGTTCATCTGACGCGCGGTCGCCTCGTCCTCGAACGACTCGTGCGCCATGACGTGGCACCAGTGGCACGCGGCGTACCCCACGCTGAGCAGCACCGGCACGTTGCGGCGCCGCGCCTCCGCGAACGCCTCCGGGCCCCACTCCCACCAGTCGACGGGGTTGTCGGCGTGCTGGAGGAGGTACGGCGACGTCGCGCTCGCCAGTCGGTTCGCCATTCAGCGAGTGTGCCAAAGGGCGTCGGGGCGGCCGGACACCGGCCGCGGGACGGCTCGGAAGTGCAAGACTGGCCGCCTGCTTCCTCGAGGAGGAACGATGCAGACGTACTCGCTGACCAGCGTGTCCGACGAGCAGCTCGAGCTGGCCCGAGCAGCAAGCAGTGGGCGGTCGGCCGTCACCCTCTACGGGGGCCGGGAGCACGACCTGCGGCAGACCGTGATCGCACTGGCGGCCGGTCGAGAGCTGAGCGAGCACGAGTCGCCCGGCGAGGCGACGTTGCAGGTGCTGCGAGGGCACGTGCGGTTGCACGCGGACGCGGAGACCTGGGAGGGCGAGGCAGGTGACTACCTGCTCATCCCGGCGCAGCGCCACGACCTCGAGGCGATGAGCGACTCCGTCGTCCTGCTCACCGTGGCGAGCCGCGCAGGCTGAGCTCGTGACCGCCGTCGACTGACCCGGACCGTCGGTCTGCGTTGGGGTTCGTCACCGGTCGCTCGCTACCGTGTGCGGCATGGACGACCCCCGAAGTACGAGCCGTTCGCCCGCGACCGTGGTCGGGGGTGAACGGGCCTGATGGACTCCCAGACCTTCCTCAACCTGGGCCTGGTGCTCCTCTTCGTGCTGGTGGGCGGCGTGTTCGCCGCCACCGAGATCGCGCTGGTGTCGTTGCGCGACAGCCAGCTCACGAGCCTCGAGCGTCGTGGGCCACGCGGTGTCCGCGTCGCGGCCGTGGCGCGCGACCCCAACCGGTTCCTGGCCGCCGTGCAGATCGGCGTCACCGTCGCCGGCTTCTTCTCCGCGGCGTACGGCGGTTCGACCCTCGCTCCCGACCTGGCGCCGTACCTCGAGCACCTCGGCCTCCCCGAGACGGCTGCCGAGTCGACGGCGCTGGTGCTGATGACGCTGCTCATCGCCTATCTCTCGCTGGTGCTCGGAGAGCTGGTCCCGAAGCGGCTCGCGCTGCAGAAGTCGGCCGGCCTGTCACTGGCCGTGGCACCGGCGCTCGACAAGTTCGCCACCCTGATGCGCCCCGTCATCTGGCTGCTCTCGGTCTCCACCGACGCGCTGGTCCGTCTGCTCGGCGGCGACCCGCACGCCACCAGTGAGGAGCTGTCGGAGGAGGAGCTGCGTGACCTGGTCTCCACCCACGAGGGGCTGGGCGAGCAGGAACGGCGGATCCTGCACGACGTGTTCGCGGCGTCGCAGACGACGCTGAAGGAGGTCATGCGACCGCGCGGCGACGTGGAGTTCATCGACGCCGCGCTGCCGCTGGCCGACGCGGCCGACCGGGTCCGCGACCGGCCGTACTCCCGCTATCCCGTGGTCGACGACGGGTTCGACGACGTGGTCGGCTTCCTGCACGTCCGCGACCTCCTCGACGTCCACGCGGACGACGACCGGCAGGTCCGCACCGTCGCCCGGGAGATCCTGATGCTCCCGGCGACCAACATGGTGCTGCCGGCGGTCTCGACGATGCGGGAGGCCGGCACCCACCTCGCGGTGGTCGTCGACGAGTACGGCGGCACCGACGGCATCGTCACGCTCGAGGACCTGGTCGAGGAGCTGGTCGGCGAGATCCGCGACGAGTACGACGCCGGCGAGCGCGAGGCCGACGCGGAGGGCTGACCGGTCCTGCTTCGACGGCGGCACCACGCTGGAGGACTTCGCGGAGGCGACCGGGATCGAGCTCGAGGACGGCAGCTACGAGACGGTGGCCGGCTACGTCATCGCCCGGCTCGGCCGGATCCCCGATGTCGGCGACGCGGTGGAGGTCGACGGGTCGGTGCTCGAGGTCAGGGAGATGGCCGGCCCCCGGGTCACCAGGGTGGCGCTGCGCCCTCGGGTCGAGCCCGAGCCGGACAACCTGGCCTAGCGGGTCGATTAGCCTGCGGGGTGTGACCGATCGACGCATGGACTCACTCCCCTTCGGCATCGACTTCGGCGGCTCGGGCATCAAGGGCGCGCCCGTCGACCTCGAGGCCGGCGAGTTCGCCGCCGACCGGCTGCGGATCAAGACGCCGAAGCCCGCCACGCCCGAGGCGGTGGCCGACACCTTCGTCGAGCTGCTCCACGGTTTCCCGGACTCCACGGGCGCGGTGGGTGTGACCGTCCCGGGTGTCGTGCGCGGCGGCAAGGTCAGCTCGGCCGCGAACATCGACAAGGCCTGGATCGGCACCGACGCCGACGCCCTCTTCACCGACGCGACCGGCCGCGACGTACACGTCCTCAACGACGCGGACGCGGCCGGACTGGCCGAGGTGCGGTACGGCGCGGCCGCGGGCCGGCCCGGACTGGTCATCGTCACCACCCTCGGCACCGGGATCGGATCGGCGTTCGTCTACAACGGCGTGCTGGTTCCGAACTCCGAGCTCGGTCACCTCGAGATCGACGGCCACAACGCCGAGACCCGCGCCGCTCACTCGGCCAAGGAGAACGAGGACCTCACCTATCCCCAGTGGGCCAAGCGCCTCACCGTCTACTACCGGACGGTGGAGAAGCTGTTCGCACCCGACCTGATCGTGGTCGGCGGCGGGGTCAGCAAGCATGCCGCCGAGTTCCTGCCCCTGGTCGACATCGAGACCGAGATCGTGCCGGCCCAGCTGCGCAACCGCGCGGGCATCGTGGGAGCCGCCCTGTGGGCGGCCGAGTCCGGCGACTAGGTCCGCTCAGGCAGCCGGGGGGCGTCCGGCGGAGGTGGGCGTCCGGCCGACGTTCATCACCATCGCCAGCGTCGTGTAGTAGCCGGCCGTGCCGACCGCCTCGACCACCTTGGTCTCCCCCAGCAGCGAGACCGCGGCGTCGTACGTCGGGTCGGTCACCGCACCGGTCTCGTGCAGCTCGTGGACGAGGTCCCAGACAGCCGTCACCTCGGCCCGCCCGCCCTCAGGCCGACGCCCTGTCGCGAGGTCGTCCACGACGTTGGCGGGCAGTCCCTTCTCGAGCGCGATCGGGTGGTGGAACCCCCACTCGAACTGCTGGTCCCAGCGGCGGGCGACGTAGAGGATCACCAGCTCGACCAGGTCGTCGTCCAGCTCGCTGCCCCAGCGCAGGAACTCGCCGACGAGCTGGAGGCGCGTCATCATCTCCGGACTGCGCAGCAACGGCACGAACGGACCGATCACCGCTCCGCGGGGGCCGGACGAGATCCGGTCCACGGCATCCTGCTGGGCGGCGGTCAGCTGGTCGGGGTCGGGAAGGGGCAGCGGTCAGGACCGGTCGTCATGCCGTGACCGTAGCGGCGTCGACCTCCGCCACATTCAGTCGCGGACGCACCGGCGCCACGACGACGAAGTACGCCGCGAACAGGGCGAGGTACGGAAGCCCGGCGAGATCCGTTGCGAAGAGCAGCAGGATGACCGTGAAGAGGAGCGGCGCCGCCCAGAACATCGCGGGGCCGATCACCATCGAGGAGATGACGAGGGTCTGCTCGTCGCGCTGCTCCTGGGTGCGCATGGGGCCATTGTCCGGCCGGGCAGTGGAATCGTCCATGCTCGTCGCATGAAGCTGCACGAGTTCCCGCGCCATCCGCTGACCTTCGGGCCGAGCCCCGTGCACCGGCTGGCCCGCCTGACCGCCCACCTCGGTGGTGCGGAGGTCTGGGCCAAGCGTGAGGACGTCAGCAGCGGCCTGGCGTACGGCGGCAACAAGGTGCGCAAGCTGGAGTACATCGTCCCCGACGTGCTCGCCAGCGGCGCCGACACGCTGGTCTCGATCGGCGGCATCCAGTCCAACCACACCCGACAGGTGGCGGCGGTCGCGGCACACCTCGGGTTGAAGGCCCGTCTGGTCCAGGAGAAGTGGGTCCCGTGGGACGACCCGGTCAACGACAAGGTCGGCAACATCCTGCTGTCCCGGATGATGGGCGCCGACGTCCGGCTCGACCCGTCCGGCTTCGACATCGGCATCCGCCAGTCCTGGGAGGACGCGATCCGCGAGGTCGAGGAGGCGGGCGGCACGCCGTACCCGATCCCGGCCGGCGCGAGCGAGCACCCGCTCGGTGGGCTGGGGTTCGCGAACTGGGCCTTCGAGGTCGCCGAGCAGGAGAAGGCGCTCGGCGTCCACTTCGACACGATCGTCGTCTGCACGGTCACCGGCTCGACGCACGCCGGGATGATCGCCGGGTTCGCCGCACTCGAGGAGCAGACGGGCGTACGCCGTCGGGTGCTCGGCATCGACGCCTCGGCGACCCTGGCCAAGACCACCGACCAGGTGGCCCGGATCGCCCGCCACACGGCCGAGCTGATCGAGCTCGGCCGCGACCTGCGCGACGACGAGATCCAGGTGCTGGAGGGCTGGGCCGGTGACCTGTACGGCATCCCGGTCGACTCGACGATGGAGGCGATGCGGCTCGGAGCCGAGCTCGAGGCGATGATCACCGACCCGGTCTACGAGGGGAAGTCGCTCGCCGGCCTGGTCGACCTGGTCGGCAGCGGCGAGATCCCCCGCGACGCGACCGTGCTCTACGCGCACCTCGGCGGTCAGCAGGCGCTGAACGCCTACCACTCCCTGTGGTCGTAGCGGACCATGACGACTGCCCGGCTGGTTCCCGTCACCGTCGAGATGGACGGCGATGAGCTCGATGCCGAGGACGCGTGGCACCTCGCTCGGCGGTTCGGGCTGCGCCGCATCGCCGTGGACTCGTTCGTCAGGTTCCGGTACGGCGACGGCTTCACCAACAGCCGGGCCCTGGCCATCCAGACCTGTCTCGCCGTACTGCCCTTCATGCTGGCGCTGACCGGGCTCGCCGCCGACATCGACGAGGAGCGACCGGCGCAGGTCGTGACCCGCACGATCGAGGCGGTCTCCCCCGGGAGCGCGACCGGCGACGCCCTCGCCGGCGCGGTGTCCGGGTCGGAGAGCAGCGAGAACGCCGGCGAGCTCGCGCTGGTGCTGGGACTGCTGCTCGCCCTGGTGTCCATGACCGCGGCGATGGGGCAGGTGGAGCGCGGAAGCAACCGGATCTACGGGATCCGGCGGGACCGTCCGGCGCGGTCGAAGTACGGACGGGCCGCCGTGCTCACGGCCGTCCTGGCCGCCCCGGTCGGAGCGGGCTTCCTGCTGCTGGTCGCCGGCGGGGCGTTCGCCGACGCCATGGCCGCGGAGTACGGCTGGTCCGACGACGTCGTCCTCGCCTTCCGGATCGCGCGCTGGCCGGTGGGCACCGTCCTGCTCGTGGCTGCGATCGCGGCCGTCCTCGACCACGCGCCGCGGCGACGGCAGCCGGCCCTGTCGTGGCTGGCCCTCGGCTCGGGTGTCGCGGTGCTGCTGAGCATGCTGGCGGCCGGGCTGCTCGCGACGTACGTCCACCTGAGCTCGTCGTTCGGCAGCACGTACGGCCCGCTCGCCGGGATCGTCGCCCTGTTGCTGTGGTCGCTGATGACCTCGGTCGGGCTGTTCTACGGCGTCGCGGTGTGCGCCCAGCTGGAGGCGCTGCGGGCCGGCGACACCGAGCCGGTCGACCCCGACCCCGGGCGCCCGCACGGCCGGGCCGTGTCCGGCTGACCCCCGATACGGTGACGTCATGGACGCCGAGGCCTGGGACGAGAGGTACGCCGCGACCGAGCTGGTCTGGTCGCCCGGACCCAACCAGTTCGTCGAGGCCGAGTGCGCCGAGCTCACGCCCGGGCGGGCGCTCGACCTGGCGGCCGGCGAGGGACGCAACGCCCTCTGGCTGGCCCGCAACGGCTGGACGGTCACGGCCGTCGACTTCTCGCGGGTGGCCCTGGAGAAGGGCCGCGAGGTCGCCGGCGACGTCGAGGTCGAGTGGGTCGTCGGCGACGCCACCGCCTGGTCGCGGGACGCGGCGTACGACCTGGCCGTCGTTGCCTACCTCCAGCTCGTCGCCGACGAGCGCGGCGCGGCGGTCCGCAACGCCTTCGCCTCCCTCGCGCCGGGCGGCACCCTGCTCGTGGTCGCCCACGACTCGAGCAACCTCACCGAGGGCCACGGCGGCCCGCAGGACGCCTCCGTGCTCTACACCGCCGACGACGTCCTCGGCGACCTCGACGGTGCGTCGTACGACGTGGTCCGCGCCGGCCGCGTGGAGCGCCGGGTGCAGACCGAGGACGGTACGGCGACCGCACTCGATTCGCTCGTGAGGTTGGTGCGCCGGGGCTAGGACCTTGCGCGGCGTGACGCCGACTCAGCTCCGGGCCTTCGCGTGCGTGGCCCGGCTGGGCTCCGTGAAGGCGGCCGCGAGCGAGCTCGACGTCAGCGAGGCCGCGGTGTCGATGCACGTCGGCCAGCTCCGCAAGGAGTTCGACGACCTGCTGTTCACGCGCACCTCCGCCGGGCTCGCGTTCACCCCGGGCGGCCTGCGGCTGGCCAGCCGCGCGGTCGAGATCCTCGGGCTCCAGGACCGCACCGTGCGCGAGGTCACCCAGGCCGGCCACGGCCTGCGGGTGCTGCGGGTGGCCTCCTCGACCCTCTTCGCCGAGCACGCCGCGCCCGGCCTGATCGACCTCTTCGCCAGCCGCGCCGACGACCTCGAGGTGGAGCTGAGCGTGCACTCGGCCGCGGAGTTCCCCGCGCTGCTCGCCACCCGCACCGTCGACGTCGCGATCGGACCCGCACCCAGCACCCCGATCGAGTCGATGGCCCTGCTGCCGTTCCTCCTGTACGACGTCCAGGCCGTCGCGGGTCCCGACCACCCGCTGACCGGGCGCACGCTGACCACCGAGCAGGTCCGGCGCCAGAGCTGGAACCTCGGCCCGTCCGCGGTCGAGACCGACGGCGTCGTACCCGCGATGGTGAAGCGGCTCGGCATCCCCGAGCAGCAGCAGCGGATCTTCCAGAGCCACGCGGCCGCGCTGGAGGAGACCACCCGCGGCAACGGCGTGGCGCTCGCCGTCGGGTTCTCGGTCGCGGGCGACCTGTCCGCGGGACGCCTGGTGACCCTGGACGGCCCGGGCCTGCGCGCCCAGGGCCGCTGGACGGCGCTCACCCTGCCCCGCGACCACCAGACGCCGGCCACGGCCGAGCTGCTGCGCTTCATCACGACCCCGCGCGCCACCCAGGCCATGGTCCGCGGCGCCGGCGTGAACGTGGGCCGGTTCAAGCCGGCCGTGCACGTCACCCTCTGGAGCTGACCCCCGACGATCCGGAGGCGGCGATCGCCTCGAAGACGTCCGGCAGGGCGCGCGAGGGTGTGGGCGGGCAGGAACGCGTCGCAGTACGGCAGCGCCGCGGACATCGACCCGACGAGCGGCGCGAAGCCGGCGGCCGCGGCGCGCGGGTTCAGCCAGACCACCGCTCGTGCCCGGCGCTGCGCCTTGGCCATCACGGCGGCCAGCTCCTCGGGCGGGTCGCTGTCCCAGCCGTCGGAGGCGATGACGAGCACTCCCCCGCGCACGACGTTGCCGTGCCGCGACCGGAGCAGCTCGGCCAGGCAGCGGGCGAGGTGGGTGCCACCGAACCGGTCCACCACCTGCGAGCCCGCCTGCGCGACCGCCGCGGACGGCGACCGCTGCGCCAGCGCCGGGGTGAGCCGGGTCAGTGACGTCGAGAACGCGAAGGTCTCCGCGTGCCGGGTCCGCGCGAAGACCCGCATCAGGTGCAGGTACGCCGTCGCGTAGCCCTGCATGGACTGGCTCACGTCGCAGAACAGGGTGACCGTGAGCGGGCGGCGTACCTGGTCGTAGCGCTTGAGCTTCATCGGCTCCCAGCCGGTACGCCGGGAGGCCGCCATCGTCTCCCGCATCGCCAGCCGGTGCCCGGACGAACCGGCCTTGGCCCGCCGCGACCGGCGGGTGGGCCAGCGGTGCGAGGCCCCCTCGAGCCAGCGGCCGAGCACCGCCAGCTCGCGTGCGTCGAGCTCCTCGAACGGCGTCTCGGCGATCCGGGCGACGGCGCTCGGCATCAGCTCCGGCAGCGGTGGTCCGTCGGGCTCGGCGTCCTCGGAGGCCGTGACCCGGGGCAGCGTGTGCCAGGGCAGTGCCGAGCCCCGTCACCGACCGCTCCCGGACGTTCCGGGCATCGGCGCCAGCACATCCTCCGCACCCGACTGCGGCGCCCACGCCGGTCCGGCGGCTGTTCGGGTCGACCGCGAGCACGGCCGCGCCGAACGCCGCCTCGAAGACCTGGTCGAACAGCTCGATGTCCTGGTGCCGGTTGACCAGGGTCAGCCGCGCCAGCCAGTACAGGCGGTGCAGCTCGGACGGCGGCGCCGAGGCCAGGGCGTCGGTGAACGCGGTCATCGAGGTGAGGCTCACGGGCACGCCGGTCGTCGCGCAGCTTCTGGGCCAGCGCGACGGCGAACGCCGCCCGGTCGACGCCCCAGAGGAAGGCGCCGACGTCCTCGGGAGGAGTCGTCGGTCATCCGAACGCGTAGCTGTCGAGCGAGTCGACCACCAGCTCGCGGTCGTCCGGGGTCTTCGCGACCGCGCCGAGGGTCGGCACGATCACCTCGCGCACCAGCTCGGTGGCGCCCAGCGCCGAGAGGGCCGCCACCCAGTTGATCGCCTCCGCGACACCCGGGGGCTTGTCCACGTCGAGGGTCCGCACGTGACCCACGAACTGCGCGGCGGACTCCACCAGCGCCACGCTCGCCGAGGGCGCGGTACGCCGCAGGATCGCGACGATCCGCTGCGGCTCCGGGTACTCCAGCCAGTGGTAGAGGCAGCGCCGCCGCAACGCGTCGTGCAGCTCGCGGCTCCGGTTCGAGGTCAGCACCACGATCGGCGGTCGCGTCGCGGTGAACGTGCCGAGCTCGGGCACGGTCACCGACCCTTCGCCGAGCGCCTCGAGCAGGAGCGCCTCGAACTCGTCGTCGGCCCGGTCGATCTCGTCGATGAGGAGCACCGGCGGGCGCGGCCCGTCGTACCGGACGCAGCGCAGGATCGGCCGCTCGACCAGGAACTCCTCGCTGAACAGGTCGCCCTCGGTGAGCGTCTGGTGCTGCGCCTCGGCGAGCCGGATCGCGAGCAGCTGCCGCTGGTGGTTCCAGTCGTAGAGCGCCTCGCTCGCGGTCAGGCCCTCGTAGCACTGGAGCCGCACCAGCGGGGCGTCGAGCGCCTTCGCGAGCACCTGCGCGGCCGACGTCTTGCCGACGCCCGACTCACCCTCGAGCAGCAGCGGCAACCCCAGCTCGAGGGTGAGGAAGACGGCGGTCGCCAGACCCTCGTCGGCGAGGTACCCGTGCTCGTCGAAGCCGCCGGCGTACGTCGTCGGCGGACGCCAGCTCCGGCTGGCTCACGGGGCCGCCTCGAGCAGGGCCTGGTAGTCCTCCCAGGTGTCGACGTCGCGCGGGACGTCGCCGGCCACGCGGACCCGGACGACGTCGTCGCCGGCGTCGACCAGCTTCCAGACGGCCTTGTCGCCGTGCAGCCCGGTGAGGACGTCGAACATCCGCCGGTGGAACCACAGCGGGTGGCCGAGCCCGTCGTCGTACTCGCACACGCCGACGGCGTGGTCCGAGGCAGCGGACACCAGCGCCTGCACGGTCTCGGGACGTACGCCGGGCTGGTCGCCGAGCATCAGCACCACCCCGGCGGCATCGTCGCTCACGGAACCGAGCGCCGACCGGATGGAGGTGCTGCAGCCGTCACCGAAGTCCGGGTTGAGCACCACGTCGACGCCGTCGAGGTCGACCCGCTCGCGCACCTCGTCGGCGGCCCCGCCGAGCGCGACGACCACCTGGGCCACCTCGGCGCCACGCGCGGTCGACGAGCGTGGCATCGAGCAGCGTCGCTCCGCGGTAGTCGAGGAGCTGCTTGGGACGACCGAGCCGGCGCGAGCCGCCCGCGGCGAGCACCACGGCCGTTGCGACGGCTCCGGTCACGAGGCCAGCTCCGCCAGGAAGTGCTTGCGGCAGCCGGGACAGCAGAACCAGTGGTCCACGCCGTTCACTGTCGCATGGATCGCGTCCGGTCCGATGGTGACGGACATGCCGCACACCGGGTCGGTCGCCACAGCCGGTGGAGCCGCCTCGACGGGATCTACGGGGGCGACCCCGTCGAGGCGGATGCTGCGGACGACGGCCGCCAGGATCGAGAGCGCCACCTCCGGGGCCGTGCGGGCACCGATGTCGACCCCGACGTGCGTGTGCACGCGGGCCGCCTCCTCGTCGGTCAGGCCGAGCCCGTCGAGCAGCGCGCGCGCCGCGCGTGCGGCTGCACACCACCCCGATGAAACCCGACGCCGGCGTCGAGGGCGGCCCGGATCTCGCCCTCCTCGTCGCCGCCGTGGCTGGAGATCGACGACCGCCGTGGCGCCGGTCGGGTCGGCGCCCTGAGCGGCGCGGTCGACGACGTACCCGAGGCCGGCCGCGAGCCCGGCGACCGACTCGGCGATCGGCGAGCGAGCCGACGACACGCAGCGAGCGGCGGCGGCAACAGCGGCTCGAGGTAGATCTCGAGGGCGCCACCGGACAGGCACGGGTTCACGACCACGCTGGCGCCCGGCGTGTCCGGGAACCCCGGCTCGCCGTCGGGGAGCACCCGCAGCAGCAGCCCCTCCCCGGAGCCCAGGGTCCCGAGCGCTGCCGACCGCACCGAGCCCTCGGCGCAGTGACCGCCGACGAAGCCCTCGATCGAGCCGTCCGCCAGGATGATCGCGCTGTCACCGGCGTGCGCCGACGACGGCTCCTGGGCCCGGACCACCGTCGCGCGCACGAACGGCACGCGCGAGGCGGTCAGCTCGACGATCCGGTCAGCTGATGCTCACTGCGGCCGCTCAGATCGGCGGGGTCGGTCGGCCCTGCATCGCCGCCCAGACCCGCGACGGGGTGAGCGGCATGTCGGCGTGCCGGATCCCGAACGGCTTGAGCGCGTCGACCACGGCGTTCACGACGGCCGGCGGCGAGCCGACCGTCGCCGACTCGCCCACGCCCTTGGCGCCGATCGGGTGGTGCGGCGACGGCGTGACCGTGTGGCCGGTCTCCCAGTGCGGCACCTCCAGCGCGGTCGGGATGAGGTAGTCCATCAGCGAGCCGCCGAGGCAGTTGCCGTCCTCGTCGAACGAGATCATCTCCATCAGCGCCATGCCGACGCCGTCGGCGAGGCCGCCGTGGATCTGGCCCTCGATGATCATCGGGTTGATCCGGGTGCCGCAGTCGTCGACCGCCACGAACCGGCGTACCTTCACCTGGGCCGTGCCGGGGTCGACGTCGACCACGCAGATGTAGGCGCCGAACGGGTAGGTCAGGTTCGTCGGGTTGTAGCAGATCTGGGCCTCGAGACCGCCCTCGATGCCGTCGGGCAGGTCGCCCGCGCCGTGCGCCCGCATCGCGATGTCCTGGATGGTCACCGCACGGGACGGGTCGCCCTTCACGTGGAAGGAGCCCTTCTGCCACTCCAGGTCGGCCACGGACACCTCGAGCATCCCGGACGCGATGATCTGCGCCTTGTCGCGGACCTTGCGGGCCACCAGCGCGGCCGCGGCACCGGAGACGGGCGTGGAACGGCTGCCGTACGTTCCCAGCCCGAAGGGCGTCTGGTCGGTGTCGCCGTTGACCACCTGGATGTCGGCCGGCGGGATGCCGATCTCCTCGGCGACGATCTGCGCGAACGTCGTCTCGTGGCCCTGCCCCTGGTTCATGCAGGACACCCGCAGCACCGCCTTGCCGGTGGGGTGGACACGCAGCTCGCTGCCGTCGGCCATGCCCAGCCCGAGGATGTCCATGTCCTTGCGCGGTCCGGCGCCGACCGCCTCGGTGAAGAACGCGACCCCGATGCCCATCAGCTCGCCGCGGGCGCGCTTCTCCGCCTGCTCGCGCCGCAGGTCGTCGTACCCCGCGATCTCGAGGGCGAGGTCCATCGCCTTCTCGTACTCGCCGGAGTCGTAGACCCAGCCGGTCTTGGAGGTGTACGGGAACTGCTCGGGCTGGATGAAGTTGCGCTTGCGCAGCTCGACCGGGTCCATGTCGAGCTCGTAGGCCAGGCAGTCCACGATCCGCTCGACGAGGTAGACCGCCTCGGTGATCCGGAACGAGCAGGCGTACGCGACCCCGCCCGGCGCCTTGTTGGTGTAGACGGCCGTCATCTTGCAGTACGCCGCCTCGAGGTCGTAGCTGCCCGTGAAGACGCCGAAGAAGCCCGCCGGGTACTTCACCGGTGCGGCCGTGCCGTTGAAGGCGCCGTGGTCGGCCAGCACGTTGGTCCGGATCGCGAGGATCTTGCCGTCCTTGGTCGCCGCGATCTCGCCGCGCATCACGTAGTCGCGGGCGAAGCCGGTGCTGACCAGGTTCTCCGAACGGTCCTCCACCCACTTGACCGGCTTGCCGATCACCAGCGACGCGACGATCGCGCAGACGTAGCCCGGGTAGATCGGGACCTTGTTGCCGAAGCCGCCGCCGATGTCGGGCGCGATCACGCGGATCTTGTGCTCGGGCAGGCCGGACACCAGCGCGTAGACCGTGCGGTGGGCGTGCGGCGCCTGGCTCGTCGTCCAGAGCGTGAGCTTGCCCTCCACCCGCTCGTAGTCGGCGACGCAGCCGCAGGTCTCCATCGGCGCCGGGTGCACGCGCGGGTAGACGATGTCCTCCTGCACGACCACGTCGGCCTTGGCGAAGGCGGCCTCGGTTGCCGCCTCGTCGCCCGTCTCCCAGTCGAAGCAGTGGTTGTCGGTCTTGCCCTCGAGGTCGTCGCGGATCAGCGCGGCGTCCGGCGCCAGCGCCTTGCGTACGTCGATCACGGGCGGCAGCAGCTCGTACTCGACGTCGATCAGCTCGAGCGCGTCGCGTGCGGCGTACCGGTCCTCGGCGACGACGAACGCGACCTCCTGGTGCTGGAAGCGCACCTTGTCGGTGGCCAGCACCGCCTGCACGTCGTTGGACAGCGTGGGCATCCACGCCAGGTTCTGTGCGGCGAGGTCGGCGCCGGTGATGACCGCCTTGACCTTGGGGTGCGCCTGGGCGGCGCTGACGTCGATGCTGACGATCCGGGCGTGCGCGACCGGCGAACGCAGGATCGCGAGGTGCAGCATGCCGGGCAGCTTGATGTCGTCGACGTACCTGCCCATGCCGCGGATGAAGCGCGGGTCCTCCTTGCGGAGCATCCGGCCGTGGCCGACGGGTGTCTGGTCGTTGTCGACCTTCTCGAGGTCTTCGCGGGCGTCGGTGGTGGTCATGACGCGCTCCCCACTGACTCGGTGTCGCTGTCGGCCGGTGCTGCCTTGAGCTCGCGTTCCTTCGCTGCTGCCCACTGCACCGAGCGGACGATGGTGGTGTAGCCGGTGCACCGGCAGATCTGGCCCGAGATGGCCTCGCGGATCGTGTCCTCGGTCGGGTCGTCGTCGCGATCGAGGAGCGCGCGCGTGGTCATCAGCATGCCCGGCGTGCAGAACCCGCACTGGAGGCCATGACACTTCATGAAGCCCTCCTGCACGGGGTCGAGCTGCCCGTCGACCTCGAGGGCCTCGACGGTGCGGACCTCGTGCCCGCCGGCCATCGCGGCCAGCACGGTGCACGTCTTGACCGGCTCGCCGTCCATCCACGCGACGCAGGTGCCGCAGTTGCTGGTGTCGCAGCCCCAGTGGGTGCCGGTGAGCCCGAGCTCGTCGCGGAGGAAGTGGACCAGCAGCATCCGGCCCTCGATCTCGCGGGTCACGGTCTCGCCGTTCACCGTCATGGTCACCTGCATGTCAGATCTCCGTTCCGCTGGGTCGGGCGCTGTCGCCGGCGAGGCCGGCCCGGATCCGCTCCACCGATGTGCGCAGCGTCCGTCTGGTCAGCTCGTCGGCGAGGTGCCGCTTGTAGTCCGCCGTACCTCGGTTGTCGGTCACCGGCGAGCAGGCCTCGGCCGCGATCGCGCCGGCCTGCGCGTACAGCTCCTCGGACGGCTCCTTGCCGCGCAGCAGGTCGGAGATCGCGGGGATCCCGGTGGCGTTCGGCCCGACCGCCGCCAGCCCCACGCGCGCATCGGCGATCACGTCGCCGTCCATCCAGACCGCGGCGCCGGCCGAGGTCACCGCCCAGTCGCCGGCCCGGCGCTCGACCTTGGCGTACGCACTCGAGCCGTTGGGACGCAGCGGGATCCGGATCTCGGTGAGGATCTCGGCCTGCTCGACGGCGGTCTCGTAGGGGCCGCGGAAGAAGTCGACCATCGACACCACCCGCTCCCCGCCAGCCCCACGGATCACGCAGCTGGCGTCGAGAGTGGTGCACACGGCCGTCAGGTCCTCCGAGGGATCGGCCTGGCACAGCGAGCCGCCGATGGTGCCGCGGTTGCGCACGACCGGGTCGGCGATCACCCGCTCGGCGTCGGCGAAGATCGGGAAGTGGGCGGCGAGCTCCGGGGACTCCAGGAGCTCGCGGTGGCGCGTCATCGCGCCGATCCGCACCTCGTCGGTCCCGAGCCGCACGTACCCGAGCTCGTCGTGCAGGTCGTTGATGTCGACGACGTACTCGAGGTTGGCCAGGCGCAGCTTCATCATCGGCAGCAGGCTGTGCCCTCCGGCGATGAGCCGGGCTTCGGAGCCCAGCCGGTCGAGGAGCCCGATGGCCTCGTCGACACTGGTGGCGCGCTGGTACTCAAAGGGCGCGGGGACCTGCATGGGGACCTCCCTCAGACGCTGGTTCCCCGACTGTCGCCCCGCCGGTCGGTCCCGTCAACGGCCGCCTAAGCAGATCATTAATTCGGTCCCCGAGAGGCCCATGAGGGCTAGACCGCCCGCTCGGTTCAGGGGCGCGGGTGCGGCTCGCCGTTGTCGGCGGTCTCCGTGTCGTCCGCAGCCTGCCCGTCGTCCGGATTCTCCGGGGCGTCGGTGACGTCGACCGGGAATGTCCGCCGCTTCTTCTGCTTGTCGTCGTGGTCGTAGAGCCCGGCGTCCTCGGCCGCCTGCGCCTTCCGGAGCTGCTTGACCAGGCTGAAACCCAGGAACACCACGGCCGCGATCAGGAGGATGAAGATCAGGAAGGCGGTCCACCCGGCCTTCACGTCCTCGGGCTCGGGGGCCTGGTCGGCGGCGAGCGTGATCAGGAGGAGCAGCGGCATGCGCCCATCCTCTCAGGAGGGGTCGGTGATGCCGGCGAAGAGGTCGTCCTCGGGCGTCGACGACGGGACGTGGCTCGTCACCAGCTCGAAGTCCTCGGTCGGCGCGACCTGCTCCTGGATCTCCCGCGGTACGGCGAACCAGAAGCCGTCGGGGTCGATCTGGGTCGCGTGCGCGAGCAGCGCCTGGTCACGGACGCCGAAGTACTCGCTGCACGGCACCCGCGTGGTGATCCGCGCGTCCCACTCCGGCTCCGGCTTCCAGTCCTTGAGCCGCTCCTCCCAGGGCGACTCCAGGCCGTGGGCGATCATCGCGTCGTGGATCGCCTGCATCCGCGGGCGGTTGAACGAGTGGTGGTAGTAGAGCTTGAGGGGCTGCCACGGCTCCCCGAGGTCGGGGTAGCGCTCCGGGTCGCCCGCCGCCTCGAACGCCGCCACCGAGATCTTGTGGCACATGACGTGGTCGGGGTGCGGGTAGCCACCGCGCTCGTCGTACGTCGTCACGACGTGCGGCCGGAACTCCCGCATCAGCCTGACCAGCGGCGCCGCCGCCTCCTCGACCGGGATCGTCGCGAAGCAGCCGTCCGGCAGCGGGGGCTTCGGGTCGCCCTCGGGCCACCCCGAGTCGATGAAGCCCAGCCAGTCCTGACGCACGCCGAGGATGTCGCGCGCCCGCTCCATCTCCTGGCGCCGGATCTCGGTGATGTTGGCGAGGATCTCGGGTCGGTCCATCTTCGGGTTCAGGATCGAGCCGCGCTCGCCGCCGGTACACGTGGCCACGTGCACGTCGACGCCCTCGGCGACGTACTTCGCCGTCGACGCAGCCCCCTTGCTCGACTCGTCGTCGGGGTGGGCGTGCACGTGCATCAGCCGGTAACCGGCGCGTGGAGCCTGGGGCATGCCCGTGAGTCTATGAGCCGGGCTCGATGGGACGATGAAGGCGTGTCCCCGCCCGACTCCTCGCTCGCCGACCGGTACGGCGCGCCGTCCCGCGCGCGGCAGCGTGTGGTGATCGCGGCCTCGGGCGTGCTCGGCGTGGTGTTCGTGGCCTGGCTGGGGTGGACGGCGCTCTTCCACGGTGACCCGGAGGTCAGCTCCGACATCGTCACCTGGTCGATCGAGGACGAGCACACCGCCACCGCCGAGGTCGACGTACGCCTCAGCGACGACGACGCCGAGGCGACCTGCGTGCTCCGCGCGTACGCCGAGGACCACACCGTGGTCGGCGAGCTCTCGTTCCAGGTCGACGCCGCCGCGCTGGAGAACGGGTCGAGGCTCGACCAGGAGATCCGCACCGAGCGCCGCGCCACGTCGGTCGAGCTCGTCGGCTGCACCACCCCTGACCAGCAGCGACCTCGCTGACCGGTCGCCGGCCCGTCGCCGACCTGCGTACCGGCGGCATGGTTGCTAGGCTGGTCCTTCTGCCCGTCCGTGGGGAGCCGGCCGACATCATTGCGCCGATTCCGCGGTTGGACAGCGGGCAGCACCACCTACCAAGCAAGTGGATGTCACATGTGACATCCACCGAGCAGGAGTTACTCACCATGACGCAGTCGACAGAGCAGGGCGCCATCTGGCTGACCCAGGCGGCTTTCGACAAGCTGCACACCGAGCTCGACGAGCTCAAGGGCCCGCGCCGTCAGGAGATCATCGAGCGGATCAGCGCCGCCCGTGACGAGGGCGACCTCAAGGAGAACGGCGGCTACCACGCGGCCAAGGACGAGCAGGGCAAGGTCGAGGCCCGGATCCGCCAGCTCGAGGACATGCTCCGTCGCGCCCAGGTCGGCGAGACCCCCGAGAACGACGGGGTCGTCGAGCCGGGCATGGTCGTCACCTACCGCTTCGTCGGCGACGACGACCAGGAGAAGTTCCTCCTCGGTGCGCGCGAGATCAAGCGTGAGGACGACCCGCTCGAGGTCTACTCGCCCCAGTCCGCCATGGGCGCCGCGATCAACGGCCGCTCCAAGGGCGAGACGGTGAGCTACACCGCGCCCAACGGCCACGAGATGTCGGTCGAGATCGTCGACGCGGTGCCCTACCACGGCTGACCCCGTACGTCGCCGGGCCGGTGTCTCCCTCAGGGGGCGCCGGCCCGTTGCGTTGTCGGGCTGTGGTGTCGGGCTACTCGTAGACCCGGTAGCCACCCTCGCGGAGCCGGGCGAGCACCCGCTCGGCGTGCGGCTCGCCCCGGGTCTCCATCTGGATCCGCACCTCGACCTCGTCGAGGTGCAGTGACGGCGAGATCCGCTCGTGGGCGACCTCGAGGACGTTCGCGCCGGCCTCGCCGAGCTCGCGCAGCAGCGACGCCAGGCCACCCGGGAGGTCGGGGATGTTGACGCGCAGGTAGAGGTAGCGACCGGCGGCGGCCATGCCGTGCCGGATCACCTTGCCGAGCAGCAGCGGGTCGATGTTCCCGCCCGACAGCACCGCCACCGCGGGCGTCTCGAACGCGGTCGGGTGGTCCAGCATCGCGGCCACCGCGGCGGCTCCCGCCGGCTCGACCACCATCTTCGCGCGCTCCATGAGCGCGAGCAGCGCCTGCGACATCGACTCCTCGGAGACGGTGAGGATGTCGTCGACGTGGTCGCGGACCGCGGCGAACGTGACCTCGCCGGGCAGGCCCACCGCGATGCCGTCGGCCATGGTCTTCATCGAGTCCAGCTTCACCGGCGCACCCTTCGCCAGCGAGCCGGGGTACGCCGCCGCACCTTCGGCCTGCACACCGACGACCCGGACGTCGGGGCGGATCGCCTTGACCGCGATCGCGATTCCCGGCGAGCAGCCCGCCACCGCCGGTCGGCACCACCACGGTCTTCACGTCGGGCGCCTGCTCCATGATCTCGAGCCCGGCGGTGCCCTGGCCGGCCACGATGTCGACGTGGTCGAACGGGTGGATCAGCACCGCGCCGGTCCGCTCGGAGAAGTTGCGCGCCTCGGCGAGGGCGTCCTCGAGGTAGCGGCCGTGGAAGACCACGTCGGCGCCGTACCCGCGCGTCGCCTTCTCCTTGGGGATGGGCGCGCCCTCGGGCATGAAGACCGTCGCCTTGATCCCGAGCAGCTTGGCCGCCAGCGCCACGCCCTGGGCGTGGTTGCCGGCCGAGGCGGCGACGACGCCGTGCCGGTGCTCGTCCTCGGACAGCCGGGAGATGCGGACGTAGGCGCCGCGGATCTTGAACGAGCCGGTGCGCTGGAGGTTCTCGCACTTCAGGTGCACCGGCCCGCCGACCAGGGCCGACAGCCAGCGCGACTCCTCCATCGGCGTGTAGATCGACGTGCCGTCCACGAGCTCGCGGGCGGCCTCGATGTCGGCCAGGGAGACGGTCGGAACCTCAGTCACGCAGGGGTCCTTCTTCCTCGGGGACGGGTGGAGCGTGGGCGTCTTCCTCCTCGATGTCCTCGTCCAGGGCGTCGTCGGGGTCGTCCTCGCCGATGTCGGTGCGGCTGGCGAGGTGCTGGACGACGGCGTTCACGGCGGCGGCGAGGGGTACGGCGACGAGCGCGCCGGCGACGCCGGCCACGAGCACGCCGCAGGCGATGGCCACGATCACGCCGAGCGGGTGGACGGAGACGAACCGGCCCATGAGGAACGGCTGGAGGATGTGGCCCTCGATCTGCTGGACCAGGATCACCCCGCCGAGCATGAGCAGGGCGGTGAGCGGCCCCTGGTCGACCAGCGCCACCAGCACCGCGACCGTGCCGGCGATCGTGGCACCGATCATCGGGACGAACGCGCCGAGGAAGACGAGGACGCCGATCGCCGCCACGAACGGCACGCCGAGGATCGCGGCCACCAGCATGATGCCGATCGAGTCGACCGCCGCGACGATCACGGTCGCCCGCACGAACTGGGTGAGCGAGCGCCACGCGACGCGGCCGGAGCCGTCGACGTGCTCGCGCGACGCACGGGGGGCGAGGCGCACCAGCCAGGACCAGATCCGGTCGCCGTCGGCGAGGAAGAAGAACGTCGAGAACAGCACGATGAAGAAGCCGGCCACGACGTGCCCGACCGCCGTACCGACCTCGGTGACCTGGCTGAGCGCTCCGCCTTCGCCGGTCTGCTCGGTGATCGCGTCCTGGGCCCGCCGGATGTAGTCGTTGATCTGCGAGTCGCTCGCATGGAGCGGCCCGTCGCGGAGCCAGTTCCGGATCTCGCCGAGGCCCTTGACGGTCTGGTCGGCGAGGTCGTCGGCGCCGTTCGCGACCTGCTGGCCGGCGAACGAGAGCAGTGCCGCGACGAACGCCAGGCCTCCAATCACGACCAGGATGGCCGCGAGCCCGCGCGGGACGCCGATGGACTGCATCCGGTCCACGAGCGGGACGACCAGCGCCGCGATCAGCAGGGCAACGACCAGAGGGAGGGTGACGACGGCGAAGAAGCCGAGCACCCGCATGATCACGTAGCCGGCCAGGCCGATCACCAGGAACCGCCACGCCCAGGCGGCGGCCAGGTCGACGCCCCACGGCACCTGCGCACGGGAGAAGTTCGAGGGGCCGGTGACGATCGGCTCGGGCTCGGGCCGCCGGTCGACGGCCCGGATGGCCGACCACTGGTGGGCGATCCGCTCGGCCAGCCGCTCGTCGTCCTCGCCGTGCTGGCGGTGGATCATGCGGGCGAAGAGATGGCGCCGTTCCGACGCCGCGGCGTCGTCGGTCTCGTCGGCGTCCGCCTTCTCGGCGTCCCCGGCGTCGACGGCGTCCGGCTCATCGCTCACGGCGACAGGCTACCCATCGCCGACGAGCCGCTTCGCCAGCCGGTACGCCGCGTCGGGGTGCGGCTCCGCGAGCAGTCCCGCGGCCGCGAGGACGTAGTCGTGGTCGACCACCACCCGCGGCGCCCGCGGCACCTGCCATCCACCCTCGACGTCGCCGGTGCTGCCGGCCAGCACGCGGTCGGCCACGCCCGGTCGCCCGTTGCGCAGCACTCCCCCGGACCCGACGAGCAGGTCGACCTCGCGCAGGTCCTTCCCGGTGCGTTCGACCACCCGGCCGTCGGGCCCGACGACCACGCGCGACCGTCCGGCGTGCCGGCGCAGGGCCAGCCCGACGGCAGCGGCGGCGATCGCCTCGTCGGCGGCGTACTCCTCGTCGCTGTCGGGCAGGTAGCCGGGCTCGTCGTGACGGCGGCGCGCGGCGTCGGCGAGGTCGATGCCGGCCGCCTCGACCGTGGTGACCGCCGACCACCGCATGCCGAGGTCACCCTCGACGGTCCGGGTCACCGGCGTGGTCGCGACCACCTCCCGCGCGAGTGCCCCCTCCTCGGGGTCGAGCTCCACGACGCTGTGGACGTCGGTGGTCGCGCCGCCGACGTCGACGACCACCACGTCGCCCGCCCCGGCCCGCTCGGCGTCGAGGCCGCGCGCGAGCAGCTCGACGCCCGTGAGGACGACGTCCGGGGTCGCGCCGCGCACCATCTGCGTGAAGTCGGCGCGCTTGCTGAGGTGCTTGCCGCCGATGACGTGGGCCAGGAACATCTCGCGGATCGCGGCCCTGGCCGAGTCGGGAGCGAGCACGCCGATCCGCGGCACCACGTTGTCGGCCAGCACGTGCGGGACGTCGCCCAGGATGTCCGCGACCTCGTCGCGGGCCTCGACGTTGCCGGCGACCACGACCGGGCCGGTCCAGCCGGCCTCGACCAGGTGTTGGGCGGCAGCGAGCAGCGGGTCGGCGTTGCCGCCGTCGGTGCCGCCCGTCAGCAGCACCACGTCCGGCCGGGTCGTCCGCGTGAGGGCGGCGTAGGCGTCCCCGTCAGGCGGACGACCCGACTCGGCGATGACCCCGACGACCTTGCCGCCGCTGGACAGGGCAACTCGTCGGCCGGCCTCGGCGGTGACCAGCTCCTCGTTGCCGACGACGGCGATGCGCAGTCCGCCGCCCGCGCTGGAGCAGGCGAGCACGTCCGCGTCGGCCGCCCGAGCGTCCTGGTCGACCAGCGCGGCCAGGCAGGCGTCGTACCCGTCGAGCACGTCGGTGCCGATCGTGGTCGGGTGCTCGGCCGCGGCCACGATCCGCCCCTCGTCCAGGTCGACCAGTGACGCCTTGGTGAACGTCGACCCGAAGTCGACGCAGACCACCGTCAAGCCAACGCTCACACCAGCACCGTCAGCGCGGCGGCGAGCAGGCAGACGACGATCGCGGCCGCCAGCACGTGCGGCACCGGAGCGGCCGGCAGCGGCTGACCCGCCCGGATCGCCCGGTCGTTGCCCCGGTAGCGGACGTAGCCGCCGACGGCCGCCACGGCGCCGGCGATGAGCAGAGCCACCCCGAGGCTGCGCTCCGGCAGCTCGGCCTCGAGCAGGTTGAAGACCGCGACCGCGGCCGCGACCAGGCCGATCGCCGTCCGCTCGTAGGCCAGGAAGGTGCGCTCGTTGGCCAGGGTGAACCGGTAGTCCGGCTCCGCCGCGGGCTCAGCCGAGGGCACGGTCGAGGTCCGCGATCAGGTCGTCGGCTGTCTCGATCCCGACGCTGAGCCGGATCAGGTCGCCGGGGACCTCGAGGTCGGTGCCGACCACGCTGGCGTGGGTCATCCGGCCGGGGTGCTCGATGAGCGACTCCACGCCGCCCAACGACTCGCCGAGCGTGAACACCTCGGTCCGTTCGCACACGGCCAGCGCCTGCTCCTCGCCGCCGGTGAGACGGAACGAGACCATGCCGCCGAACCGCTTCATCTGCTTCGCGGCCAGCTCGTGGCCGGGGTGCTCGGGCAGCCCCGGGAAGTAGACCTTGCTGACCTGCGGGTGGCCCACGAGGAAGTCCGTGACCCGCTCGGCGTTGTCGCAGTGCCGGTCCATCCGCACGCCGAGCGTCTTCAGCCCGCGCAGGACCAGCCACGAGTCGAACGGCCCCGCCACGGCGCCGATGGCGTTCTGGTGGAAGGTGAGGTTCTCGGCGAGCTCGAGGTCGCGCACGACCAGGGCGCCGCCGACGACGTCGGAGTGGCCGCCGCAGTACTTCGTCGTCGAGTGCACGACCACGTCGGCGCCGAGACTCAGCGGCTGCTGGAGGTACGGCGACGCGAAGGTGTTGTCGACCACGAGCAGCGCGCCGGCCGCGTGGGCGATCCCGGCCAGCGTCTCGATGTCGGCGATGTTGAGCAGCGGGTTGGTCGGCGTCTCCACCCAGACCAGCTTGGTGCGACCCGGGCGGATCGCGTCGCGCACCGCGTCGACGTCGGAGATCGGCACCGGGCTGTGCTCGAGCCCCCAGGGCTGCGCGACCTTGTCGAACAGCCGGAACGTGCCGCCGTACGCGTCGTCGGGGATCACCACGTGGTCGCCGGGCCGGCAGGTGGCGCGCACGAGGGTGTCCTCGGCGGCCAGCCCGGACGCGAACGCGAAGCCGCGCTCGCCCTCCTCCAGCGCCGCGATGTTGCCCTCGAGGGCGGTGCGCGTGGGGTTGGCCGAACGGCTGTACTCGTAGCCGCCGCGGAGCCCGCCGACGCCGTCCTGCTTGTACGTCGACGTCGCGTAGATCGGCGGGATCACCGATCCGGTCGTCGGGTCCGGTTCGTAGCCCGCATGGATGGCGCGGGTCTCGAAACCGGACTTGTTGCGGTGCTGCTGTTCGCTCACGGAACGACCCTACTCAGGGTGGTCCGGACCTCTGGTTTGGGGCGGCAGACCGATGGGTAGGGCCCGGTTCGTGACCCGCCACCCCCGCTGGCGCCTGATCTCGGGCGGCGTCATGGTTCTCTCGTCCGTCCTCGTCTCGTCGGTCCTCGCGAGCCCGGCTCGCGCGGACCTCCTCGACCCCGGCACCCTCGACCCGGTCGTCGAGATCCTGCCGCCACGACCGGCGCCGTACGTGCCGTACACCGGCGACATCTGTCCCAGCGGCGCCAACCGCTGCATCGACAGGACGATCACCGAGATGCGTCGCCGGCTCGAGCCGCTCGCCGACAGCTGTCAGCACGACGCCGTCTTCTCGCTCGCCTACCTGCGGGTGACCGAGGACGTGCGGCGGGCGATCCACGAGGGCGTCTTCGCCGACCGGGTCTGGATGAACCAGGTCGACGCCGTCTTCGCGCGGATGTACTTCGACACCATCGACGACTGGCACGCGGGCCGGCGGGGCGCGGTGCCGGCCGCCTGGGCGATCGCGCTGCAGGCCGAGGACGACCACGCGATGAGCGGGATCGGCAACTTCATGCTGGCGATGAACGCGCACATCAACCGCGACTTCCCGAACGTCATCGCCGAGGTCGGACTCAGCGGCCCCGACGGCAGCTCCCACAAGCCCGACCACAACGCCTACAACCCTCGGCTCGACGCGCTGTACGCGCCGGTGTTCGCCGAGATGGCCGCACGCTTCGACCCGACGTTCGACGACCTCGACCTCGGCCCGTTCGACGAGGCCTTCGTCGGCGGTGTGATGCGCGGCTGGCGGGAGGCGGTCTGGCGGCACGCCGAGAACATCGCCCTCGCCCGCAACCCGATCGAGCGGGCGCTGGCGCGCCAGCAGGTCGAGGCGTACGCCGCGTCCCAGGCCGCGCTGATCCGGACCATCTTCGCCTCGCCCGACCCCTCCGCCCGCGACGCGTGGTGCGCGGAGCACCACGGCTGAGGCGGCGATAGTCCGCCACGAAAATCACCCGCCACCCGCGTTCAGGCGTGATTTTCGTGGCGGACTATCCCGGGGTCCAGTCCGGCGGCATGCCGAGCGCGTCGTTCAGGTCGGCCTCGACGATCACCCGGGGCTGGCCGTCGTCGATCCGCGTCACCTGTCGCCAGTCGTCGCCGCGCACCCAGAACACGTGTGGCGTCAGCGGCCCGACGGAGTCGGCGAAGCACATCTGTGCCCACTGGAACATGGCGTTCAGCGACAGCGCCGCGCCCGGCCCGTCGACGACCTTCCATGCCAGCTGGTGGCGGAACGGTACGGCGACCAGGACGCCGCGGTCGGTGCGGGTGCCGACGTACTCGAACCGGCTGATCACCTCGTCGAGCACCAGCGCGACGCTCGAGGCGAAGCGTGCGTCCCCGGTCGCCATGTGGAAGTCGCTCCCGTCCTCCAGCCGGAAGTGGTCGTGCTCGATCGCGCCCGACGCCAGCAGGTTGCGCAGGTTCTGGGTGCCGAGCTCGCGCCAGCGATCGACGCCCCCGAACTCCTCCCAGGAGCTCTCGAGCGGCGTGTCGGTGAACCGCTGGTGGTGGACCGAGACCACGGCGATGAGGTCATCGCCGATGCGGCGCGCGGTCGGGTAGCCGGCGAGGTCCGGGGGCTCGGTGACCGCGGCGAGCCGGTGGTAGACCTTGGCCCGCAGCTGGTTCTCCGACAGCGTGGCCAGCAGGGTCCGCGGGGCCTCGAGCATCGTGAACACCGTCTCGCCGATGATCTCCGGCCACTCCTCCTCGCCGACATGGCTGCACATCGCCGCCAGGTCCCACAGCCGGAAGACCTCATCGGTCTCGTCGTGGACCGCGGTGTCCTGCTGCATGCTGACCGTGAGTGCTCGCGCCCGGAAGGCGGTCTGCACGAGGGCCCGGAACTGCCTCGCGCGTGCCACGGTCAGCGGCAGCCAGTCGTCGAGCTCGTCGTCCATCGGACCCCCGTTCGTCCCCGGGAGGCTACCCGGCGGTGTGGGCGGCGCAACGGGAACGGATCTCGGGGCAATGTTGTTGCAGACTGTGCAAGGTCCCTCTGAACCGAGGAGAACAATGTTCGGACGCAACAAGACCTCCCTCCCCGAGCCCGGCAGCGCCCTGGCCGGCCGCGAGACCCGTCCCTGGGCGATCGCCGAGAAGCACCGCGTGCTCGACGCCCCCGTCATCACCGAGGAGGTGCCCGAGGGCCTCGAGGTCGCGATCTTCGGCGCGGGCTGCTTCTGGGGCCTGGAGGAGACCTTCTGGCAGGTGCCGGGCGTCTGGTCGACGTCGGTCGGGTACGCCGGCGGCGAGACCCCGCACCCGTCGTACGAGGAGGTGTGCTCGGGCCGCACCGGCCACACCGAGGCGGTCCGGGTCGTGTTCGACCCCGCTGTCGTCTCGTACGCCGACCTGGTGAAGACCTTCTTCGAGATCCACGACCCGACCCAGGGCATGCGCCAGGGCAACGACGTCGGCACGCAGTACCGCTCGGCGCTCTACGTGACCTCCCCTGAGCAGGAGGCGACCGCCCGCGAGCTGACCGACGTCTACGGCGCCGAGCTCAAGCGCCGCCGGCTGGGCGAGATCACCACCGAGATCAAGACCGCCCCGCCGTACTACTACGCCGAGGACGTGCACCAGCAGTACCTCGCGAAGAACCCGTTCGGCTACCGCTGTCACGCGAACACCGGCGTCAAGTTCCCCGAGACCGCCTGACGTTGCAGCGATGGGCCCCGCGCCGAAAGCGTGGGGCCCATCGCATCTCCAGCGTTCCCCGGCGGCGCCACCTGGGCTACGGCCGCAGACGTACCGATCGCGCCATGAGCGGGCGCAGAAACCCAGCCGCTGCCGCCGTTGCTTGGCCGTCAGTGCCCAGGGGCAGGCGGGTGATGCCCGGGCGCTGGACGCACCAGGAGGCCGGGGTCGATGGTGCGCAGCTTATCGGGCCTGAAGCCGTTATCGATGGCCCAGATCACCGCTTGGGTGCGGCTGGTGACGCCGATCTTGCGGTAGGCCGAACGGATGTAGGTCTTCACGGAGTTGATGCTGAGATACGCACGATCCGCGATCGCCTGGTTGCTCAGGCCCTGGGTGATGAGCGCGAGGACCTCGGCTTCGCGCGGCGACAACCCTTCCTCGCGCCCCGGCCAGTCGCCCGCCCCTCCGACGCTGGTCCCGAAGTCCCCGGCCAGGATGACGGTCTCGCCGCTCATGATCCGCTCGAGGGCCTCAACGACCGCGGGTCCGGTGAGCACCTTGGACAGATAACCGCTGGCGCCGCCGGCCAGTGCCTGCTCGATGAGCTCCGGGTTGAGGTTCCAGCTGTAGATCACCACCTTGGCGCCGCCGCTGTCGCGGACGAAGTCCTCGAGGTCGATCCCCGTGCCCTGGATCTGGCCGAACGTGTCGTAAAGCACGATGTCGACGTCTGAAATGACAGGCTCTGTCGCCCCGGTTTCGACCACGTCGATGCGCTCGGCCTTCAGGAACGAAGCCACTCCAGCGACCACCACGGCGTAGTCATCGACGATGGCCAGCCGCAGGGGACGCTTCAGTTCTGGCATGGCTCACAGGCTAGACCTGCGTGCGTCCCAGCCGAGTGCACTCATGGAACGCCTACGTCCTGGCGGCTTGAAAGCTGTCGCAGCACCAAGCGATCCTCAGGTGGCAGACGTATCCACACGCCCGCACTGCCACGCGGACTGCACAGCGACCCAACCCTCGCGCAGGCCTTCGGGCGTCCGCGCCTTCTGCAGCTCGCGGCCCGGGAACTGCCGGTTGAGCTCGGCATCCACGAGCGGTACCACGTCGACGCCGTTGACGAAGAGGCTGCCGAAGAACAGGTCGTGGCTGTCGATGTCGAGTCCGTCCACATCGACGCTGCGCATCGTCACACCCCTGACATCGGAGAATCGCAGGGTGGCGCCCTTGAAGCTCGCCTTGACGAAGGTCGCTCCTTCGAACTCCTTCGTTCCGCAACAGGTCGTCATCGCTCCATCCTCACCGCTGTCGGCGACGGTTGTGTGACATCAGCACAGTCATACATTTCCTGCCTGACGATGTCGTATCCGCCGCACGCCGTTCGTGGATAGGTTGAGGCGGGCACCGGGTCCGCGACCGAGACAAGGGGCAGACATGACCGAGTACCTCATCTACTTCAACCAGCAGTGGGTGGGCGACCACACCGAGGAGTGGTTCCGCAGCCGCGGGCCGCTCGCTGCGGCGGTCGTCGAGGAGACGAAGGCGGCGGGCGTGTACGTGTTCGCCGGCGGGCTGGACGAGGACGTCGACACCGCCTTCAGCGCCGACGCGACCAGCGGCACGTTGCTGTTCACGGACGGGCCGTTTGTCGAGACCAAGGAGTACCTCGGCGGACTCACCATCGTCGACGTCGCCGACGAGGACGCCGCCAGGATGTGGGCCGGCAAGATCGCGGAGGCGTGCGGCTGGCCCCAGGAAGTACGCCGCTTCGGGTCCCGGCCTTCGGCCTAGAGGCACGCCACCACACGCGCAGCGGGCGACCGGCGAGTCAGTCTTCGCCGAGCCCGTTGCGCAGGGTGGTGACGACGGGCCGCGGAGCGGTGTCGACGGCGAGCCGGAACACGTCGGGGCGGTGGTAGTGGCCGACCGGGTCGAACATCCGCCGGGCCGAGCGCACCTGCGTCAGATCGAGCTCGGCGACGAGGACCGTCTCCTCGTGTCGGGCCGGGCCGGCCATGATCTGGCCCTTGGGGTCGACGATCACGGTGTTGCCGGGCTCGACCCACTCGGGGTCGTCGGGATCGATCCGCCACACCCGCTCCCGGTCGGGGAAGTCTGAGGGGATCTGGTCGACGCGCAGGCAGGGGTTTGCGCCGATGACGAAGCAGCGCCCCTCACGGGCGATGTGGCGCATGGTCGCGACCCAGGCGTCGCCCGGCGCCAGGGTGGGCGCCACCCACACGTCGACGCCCTGCGAGTAGAGGTAGAACCGAGCCAGCGGCATGTAGTTCTCCCAGCAGATCAAGCCGCCGATCCGCCCGAACGGCGTCGGGTACGTCTCGAGCGTCGAGCCGTCGCCCATGCCCCAGACGGTGCGCTCCGATCCCGTCGGCATCAGCTTGCGGTGCTTGCCGAGCAGCGCACCCTGGGGGTCGAAGTAGAGCAGCGTGTTGTAGATCGTGCCGCCGTTCGGCTCGCGTTCGTTGATCCCGATCACCAGGTAGGCACCTGCACTCCGGGCCGCGGCCCCGAGGCGGTCCGTGGCGTCGCTCGGGACGATCACGGCGTTCTCGGCGAGCATGGCGAACCACTGCTCGTCGCCGTCCCAGATGGGCGGTCCGTCGATCCAGATCGGGGTACCCGGCACGAACGCCTCGGGAAATACCACCAGGTCCGCACCCTGCACGGAGGGGCCGGCCATCAGCTCCTCGACCTTGGCCAGGGTCGCCTCGCGATCCATCAGCACGTACGCCGCTTGCACCGCGGCCACCGTCATCGTCGTCATCGAGCCCTCCTGGGTCGACCTCCGCCTCAGCTGCCGAGCATCCCCTCGACGTCGGGCAGGTCCCGGAAGCCGGTGAACGTCCCTTCGTCGGCGATCTCCTTCGCCGCCGCGAGCCAGCCACCCCAGGCGGTGCGCGCGAGGGTGCCGCCCACGCTGATCCGGCGTACGCCGAGGTCGGCCGCCTCGGCCACCGTGATGAACGGCGCGTTGATGAGGAGGTTCACCGGCTTGGGGGCCACCGCCGCGACGATCGCCGAGACGTGCTCGACCTGGTCGAGCCGCGGGGCGTACAGGCAGTCGGCCCCCGCCTCGGCGTACGCCTGCAGCCGCCGGATCGTCTCGTCGATGTCGGGCCGCCCGACCACGAACCCCTCGGCGCGGCCGGTGAGCAGGACCTGCGTTCCACTGTCGTCGATCGCCTGCCGCGCCGCCCGGACCCGCTCCACCGACAGCTCGAAGTCGAGGAGGGGATCGGAGGAGTCACCTGAGGAGTCCTCGATCGACAGTCCGGCGATCCCGGTCTCCGACGCTCGTCTGACGTTCGCCGCGACCCCCTCGGGTTCGATGGCGTAGCCACCCTGGAAGTCCGCGTTGACCGGAACCCGCACCGCAGCCGCGATGTCACGGAGGTGGGCGAGTGACTGGTCGAGCGTCACCTGGACGTCCCCGCGCCCCAGGGTCCAGGCCAGACCGGCGCTGGTCGTCGCCAGCGCCGGGAAGCCCAGCTCTTCCAGGGTCCGCGCGCTACCGAGGTCCCACGGGTTCGGCATCACGAAGCAGCCTTGCTCGTGCAGGCGGTGGAACTCGGCGGTTCGGTCCGCAATGACGTTCATGCCACACCTCGCTGATGTTCTACTTGGCGTCGATCTGCTCGACGACCAGCTGCAGCTCCTCGATCGCGACCTCACCGGTCTTGGCCACGAGCATGGGGCCGACCCACTTCTTCGGCAGGGCGCCGCGCAACGACCAGGTCAGCACCGGGCTGCGCTTCTCGTCGAGCAGCGTGATCGTCAGGTCCCGCGGCTGCACGTCGCCCTGACGCGTCTGCTTCAGCCACTCGAACAGCCGCAGGTCGCCGATCACCCCGCGCTTCAGGGTGACGTCGCCGGCCTTGTGCAGACCCGGGATCCGGCGGACGTGGTTCTCCGGGTCGTTGCCGTTGCGGTAGTCGGCGTACTCGATCTCGCTGGCGAGGCCGGTGACCTCGGAGAATCCTGCGGCTGCCTCGCCCCCGTCGCCGGCCCCGTAGTCGACGATGAAGTTGAAGGCGCCGTAGGGGTCGTCGCGCAGGATCGCCATGTGCCGAACGTAGCCCTCTCCGCTCGTACGGCGATAGCCTCGCGATTCGTGGACCACGACGACCCGGTGACCGTCAGCAACTTCTCCGTCGAGCTCGGTGGTGAGGCGGTCGGGTTCTCCGAGGTGCTCGGCATCGGCTTCGAGCCGGAGAAGCGCCGGGTGACCGAGGTGACCCTGCGCCGGGGTGCCGGTGTCGACGACGCGCTGTGGCGCTGGGCGCGCAAGCCCGAGCGACGCACCGTCGTGATCACGCTGCTGAACCCCGCCCACGAAGCGGTCTGCCGCTACGTCCTCCAGAACGCGATGCCGATCAAGGTCTCCGGGCCCGATCTCGACGCGCGCGGCACCGAGGTCGCGATGGAAGAGGTCGTGCTCTCGGCCGAGGGCATCGAGGTCGAGCACCAAGGCCGCCGCTGAGCGCTCGCGCTGGTCAGTGCAGTACCGCCTTGAACGCGATCAGCAGCGCCGCGATGATGGCCACCCCGCTGGCCTGGAGCAGGGCGCGCGGAACGCTGGCTCCGGAGAGCCGGGCGGCGAGGTATCCGTAGCCCGCGATCAGGCCGAGCCCGGTCCACTTGGCGAGCTGGAACGCCGTGTCCAGCTCCCAGAGGCCGATCGCCGACCCGATGAAGAAGACCGCCGGGAACGCGACGCCGATGATCACGGCGGCCGTCTCCTCGACCACCTCCGCGATCGGCGCGTGCTCCTCGCCGAGGCCCTTCTTCGTGTGCGAGCCGATCACCTCGCTGTACAGCTCGGCGAGCCCGACGGCGAGGCCTGTCGCGACGAGCGAGCCGATGGCGACGCCGGGCGTCGACGGGTGCGCCTCGAGGGTGAGCACCAGCGCCAGCCCGATGATCGAGCCGTACACGATCTTCGACACCTGCCCCGACCGCAGGTGGGCCAGCACGCGGCCCTTCCAGCCACGGACCGCGGCCGTCGATGCCTCACCCGTCATGGCCCCAATGTCCCACGCCTCGGGCGCCACGGGTCACGCGAATGGGGTGAGGCTCGGGCGACGTCGGGACCGGGATGGGTCACCGGGCACAATGGACCAAGTGACCGAGCTCCCCCGCAAGGCAGTCGCGCGTACGGCGCGGCTCGCGGCGCTGCCCCTCGGCTTCGCCGGCCGCAACGCCATCGGGCTCGGCAAGCGACTCGGGGGCAAGCCGGCCGAGGCCGTCATGGCCGAGGTCCAGCAGCGCACCGCCGAGCAGCTGTTCCGCACCCTCGGGGAGCTCAAGGGCGGCGCCATGAAGTTCGGCCAGGCGCTGTCGGTGCTGGAGTCGGCGCTGCCGGAGGAGGTGGCCGGGCCGTACCGCGAGCACCTCACCCGCCTCCAGGACTCCGCACCGCCGATGCCGACCCAGACCGTGCGCGAGATCCTCGAGCGCGACCTCGGCCCGGACTGGAAGGAGCGTCTCGTCTGGCTCGACGGCGGCCCGACCGCGGCCGCATCCATCGGCCAGGTCCACAAGGGCCGCTGGCACGACGGGCGCGACGTCGCGGTCAAGGTGCAGTACCCCGGGGCCGGCGAGGCGTTGATGTCCGACCTCAAGCAGCTGGCCAGGCTCGGCCGCACCATCGGCCCGCTCGTGCCGGGCGTCGACATCAAGCCGCTGATCGACGAGATGCAGGCCCGGGCCGCCGAGGAGCTCGACTACCAGCTCGAGGCGGACGCCCAGCGCCGCTTCGCCGACGTGTTCCGGGATGATCCCGAGACCGTCGTGCCCGACGTCGTCGCCCACGGCGACACCGTCCTGATCACCGAGTGGGTCGAGAGCCCCTACTCGCTCGCGCACGTGATCCGGGAGGGCAGCCAGGCCGAGCGCGACCACTACGGCGAGCTGCTCGTGCGGTTCCTGTTCTCCGGGCCGATCCGCACCGGCATGCTGCACGCCGACCCCCATCCGGGGAACTTCCGGGTGCTGCCCGCCGCGGACGGCGGGCTCGGCCGGATCGCAGTCCTCGACTACGGCGCGGTCGCGCGGCTGCCCGACCGCAGCCTGCCCGAGGCGATGGGCCGGCTGATCCGGCTCGCCGGGCAGGACAACGAGGAGCTGCTGGCGGGGCTGCGCGAGGAGGGGTTCGTCAAGGAGGGCATCCGGCTCGACCCCGACCTGCTGCACGACTACCTGTCGCCGTTCGTCGAGCCGACGCGCGTGGAGCGGTTCCAGTTCTCGCGGGAGTGGATGCGCACGCAGTTCGCGCGGATCAACAACCCCCGGGAACCGACGTACACGATCGCGATGAAGCTCAACCTGCCGCCGTCGTACCTGCTCATCCACCGCACGTGGCTCGGCGGCATCGGCGTGCTCAGCCAGCTCGAGGCCGAGGCGCCGTTCCGGGCGATCCTCGAGGAGTTCCTCCCGGGCTTCGCCGAGAAGTAGCGCGGCCGGCCCGCTCGTCAGAGGGGCAGGTACATCACGTGCAGGCCGACGTACCCGCGCGTGGGTGAGCGGAATGCCCCCGGCACGGTGCCGACGATCTCGAAGCCGAGCTTCTGCCAGAGGCGTACGGCGGACTCGTTGGTCTCGACCACCGCGTTGAACTGGATGCCGCGGTAGCCCTGGTCGCGGTGCCACTGCACGACGTACTCGCCCAAGCCGGCGGCCGACGCCGCGGCCGCGGGCGGACTCGGCGACCATGAACGAGGCGGTGCCGACGTGGTCGCCGGGGCCGGGCCGGTTGGGACCCATCTTGGCGGTGCCGAGAATCTCCTCGCCCTCCTCCAGCACGACGGTCAGGCCGGGCGGCCGCTCCAGCCAGAGGTCGCGCGCCTGCTCGGACGTGAGGTCGAGCGGGTAGGCGTAGGTCTCCCCCGCCCGGACCGTGGCGTCGAAGATCGGCCAGATGCGGGGCCAGTCGTCCTGGGTCGCCGGGCGGATCGCCGGATCGGTCACTCGCCGGTCACTCCGTCGATCGACTCGCGCAACAGGTCGGCGTGGCCGTTGTGCCGCGCGTACTCCTCGATCATGTGCGCCACGATCCAGCGCAGGCTGAACTGCCCTTCGCCCTCGCGTCGCGACGGGCGCACGCCGAGCGCGTCCATGCCGCCGTCGGCGATTGCCTGCGAGATGAAGCCGTCGGACGTCGCCACCGCCTCGTCGAAGAGACGTCGCAGCTCCTCGGGGCTGTCGTCCTTCGCGGTGCGCCATTCCCAGTCGGGGTCGGCGTCCCAGTCGACCGGCGCCCAGGGGTCGACGTCCTCGTTGCCCATCAGCACCATGCTGAACCACCAGTTCTCGACCAGGGCGAGGTGCTTGACCAGCCCGCCGAGCGTCATCGTGCTGGGCGGGAGCGTCTGCGCGAGCTGGGCCTGGCTGAGGCCGTCGATCTTCATCCGCAGGGTGTCGCGGTGGTAGTCGAGGAACCCGAGCAGCGTGTCGGCCTCGCCGCCGCGCAGGGGCGCGTCGACGCGTTCGGTGGTGGTCATGGCCGCGACCCTAGCCAGTTCCGTCCCCGGACAGCATCCGCATCCCGGGCGATCGGCCGGTGATGCAGTAGACCGGGCCCGCGGGCGGCTCCATGACGACCCATCCGTCGCCGGCGGCGCCGACCGTGGCGCCCAGGGCGCGATGCCGCTCGACCTCCGCCTGCTGGTCGCTCGCAGCCAGGTCGAAGTGGGCGCGGACCGGACCGGTCGGTTCGTCCAGCCGCTGGAGCAGGAGCTGGAGGGGCTGGTCGGCCGGAGGGTTCAACCGGCGGAACTCCGGGTGCCCGCCGACGTCCCGCTGCTCCCAGCCCGACAGCGACGACCAGAACTCCCACTCGTCCTCGTACTCCGGCGCCGGGCACGTCGAGGCAGACCTGGTCGACGATCGGGCGGCGCCGGTGACAGCGACGCCGCGGTGGGTGACGAAGCAGAAGCCGAAACCCCCCGGCGACGACATGACGACGTAGCCGAGCTCGTGCCGCAGCGTCACCGCAGCCCCCGAGTGCCTCGGCCGCCTCGACGGCCAGCTCGAGATTCTCCACGTGCACGTCGAGGTGCAGCTTCGACGGTCCGCGCCGGATCCGCTGCGCCTTCAGGTGTACGTCGCCCGCGGGCGGCACGAACGAGACGAACTCGCCGTCGGGCCCGCGCGGCGGGGACACGGCGTACCCGGTGACGCCCTGCCAGAACTCCACGCTGCGGTCGAAGTCCTCGGGGGCGAGGTCCAGGAAGGCGGTCAGCCAGTGCATGCCGCCACGGTAGTCATCCCCACAGACCGAGCACCTCGCCGCCGATCCGGACGATGAACCCACCGACGACGACGATGAAGAACACCCGCACGAACCGGGACCCGCGGGCGACGGCGGTCCGCGCACCGACGTACCCGCCGAGGAGGTTGCACGCGCCCATGACCAGGCCGACCTTCCAGAGCACGGCGCCCTGCGGGACGAAGACGCAGAGCGCGGCCAGGTTGGTCGCCCAGTTGGCGATCCGGGCCTTGGCCGACGCCTCGAGGAAGCTGTAGCCCAGCAGCCCGACCAGCGCGAAGACGAAGAAGCTCCCGGTCCCCGGGCCGAGTGCGCCGTCGTAGAAGCCGATGGCGAACCCGGTCGCCATCGCCAGCGCCGTGTGCTGGTGCCCGGCGAACCGCAACGCGGTCTCCTCACCCAGCGACGGCTTGAACAACACGTAGGCCCCCACCACGATCAGCGCCACCAGCACGATCGGGTCGAAGGCGGACTCGGGTATCTGGCTGGCGGCGAGCGCACCCAGCACCGACCCGACGAACGCGAGGACCATCAGCGGGACGAACGTCCGTGGATCGGGCCGCACCCTCCGGTAGTACGTCGCGCTGCTCACCGTCGTGCCGCAGATCGAGGCGAGCTTGTTGGTCCCCAGCACCTGCACCGGTGTCGCACCGGGCAGCCAGAGCAGCAGGGCCGGGATCTGGATCAGCCCGCTGCCGCCGATGACGGCGTCGACGAACCCGGCCGCCAGCCCGGCGAGCGCCAGCAGCGCGAGCACGGTCCAGGTCGGGTCCTCCACGCCGAGATCGTATGGTCGGTCGCGTGCGGATCGTCTCCCTGCTCCCCTCGACCACCGAGATCCTGTTCGCCATCGGCGCGGGCGACGACGTGGTCGGGGTGACGTTCGAGTGCGACTTCCCGCCCGAGGCGCGCACCCGCACGATCGTCTCGACGTCGGCGATGCCCGAGGGCCTGCGACCCCACGAGATCGATGCGTACGTCGCGACCGCGATGGCGCGCGGCGAGGACCTCTACCACCTCGACGCCGGAGCCCTCTCCGGCCTGGACGCCGACCTCGTCGTGACCCAGGACCTGTGCGCCGTCTGCGCGGTGGACGTCTCCGTCGTCGACGACGCGCTGGCACACCTGGGGTGCACCGCGGAGGTGCTGACCATCGACCCGCACACGCTGGACGAGGTGTTCGAGTCGATCCGCACCCTCGGTCACGCCACCGGCCACCTCGACGAGGCGGACGCGCTGGTCGACGCGCTGCGGGCCCGGCTGGCGGCGGCACGCGCACGCGTCGAGGGACGACCCCGGCCTCGGGTGATGCTGCTGGAGTGGACCGATCCGCCGTTCGCACCCGGCCACTGGGTGCCCGAGATGATCGAGGCGGCCGGCGGCGTACCCCTGCTCGGCAAGCCCGGCGCCAAGTCCGAGCGCGTGACCTGGGAGGCCGTCCACGAGGCTCGGCCGGACGTGGTCGTGGCGGCCCCGTGCGGCTACGACCTCCCGGGCGCCCAGGCGCTGGCGGACGAGCTGGTCGCCGCCGATGTCCTCCCCGACGGCGTCCGGGTGCACGCCGTGGACGCGAACGCTGCCTGGGCGAGGCCGGGCACCCGTCTGGTGGACGGGGTCGAGGAGCTGGAGAGTGTCCTCATGTCGGTGACAACCGCGTAATCCGCAACTGCATGCGGAGCGTAAGAAGTATCCAATTGCAGAAACGTGCATTCGCCACGAAATTCGTTGCAGAAGCCTGACCCGGGCCTAGTATCGCCCCTGTGGGGACCCCTGTCCTGACTTCACCACCGCAGTCACATGCGGTCAGCTTCTACGAGCGCGACGCAGAGCTCGTGGGGACTCTCGCACGCTTCGTCGACGAGGGTCTGGCTCTCGACGAGCGGGTGATCGTGGTCGCCACCGAGGCGCACCGCAACGGGCCTCGACGCACTCCTCCGCGCCCACGGGGTGGACCCTGCTCAGGAGCGCGAGAGCGGCCGCCTGGTCGTCTTCGACGCCCGCGAGACCCTCGACTCGATCCTCGTCGACGGCGTCCTCGATGCCGACCGGTTCGGGACGACCGTGGTCAGGATGATCCACGACGCGCGCTCGGACGGGCGCCGAGTGCGCGCGTTCGGCGAGATGGTCGCGCTGCTCTGGGAGGTCGGCGACGTGACCGGCGCCCTCGACCTCGAGGAGCGGTGGACCCGGCTCCAGGACGAGACGCCGTTCGAGCTGTTGTGCGCGTACCCCACCTCCGCCCTCGGTGACGCACGCCTCAGCGACGTCAACGACATCTGCGCGGCCCACTCGGGCGTGCTCCCGCCGGCGAGCTACGCCGCCGGCAGCCCGGCCGCCGACGCCACGATCGCGGAGTACTCCCAGGTCTTCCTGCCGGTGCCCGAGGCGGTCGCCGCCGTACGCCGGTTCGTCACCGAGGCACTGCGCCGCTGGGGCGAGCGCACGCTGGGCATGGACGCGAGCCTGGTGGCGTCCGAGCTGGCGACCAACGCCGTCCTGCACGCGTCGTCGCCGTTCCGGGTGTCCATCGACCGCTCGGTCGGCGTGGTCTGCATCTCGGTCCAGGACGTCACCCCCGACCCCGCCTCACCCCAGGACTCGACCAGCCACGACGCCAGCGGCCGCGGCATGATGATCGTCGACGCCCTCGCCCGCCGCTGGGGCTGCGACGCCCTCCCGACCGGCAAGGTCGTCTGGGCCGAGCTCGCCACGAGCTCCACCGACGTCTGAGCCCGCGGCGTACCGGGAGGCATCGAGCCTCCGTCTTCCGGGTCGATGCTGCTCAGGTCATTTCGGCTCCCTTCTGTTGTCAACCGGTCGGTGTGAGTGGGTTCTTCCGGGTTGACGGTGCCGGGCGTAGCGTCGTGGCTGCGGGTCCGGGAAGTGGCTGATCCGAAGTGTCGATGAGCGGGTGGGAGTCGACCGCGCTGGATTCTTGAGACGCCCCGCAGTGCCCTCCCGGGCCCGTGCCTACGTCGTGACCGGCAGCGCTCTGCGCGTCGGCGACCAGCTGGCGGTAGACGACGTCAGAGATGCGGCGTTTGAGGCACCGCATCGCCTCCAACGGCTTCTTCCCGTCGGCTCGTTTGCGGTGGTAGTAGCCGCGGCCGTTGGGGTCGTGACGTAGTTGGGTGACCGCGGCGATGTGGATCATGTGGTTGACCCGGCGGTTGCCGGCCCGGGACAGCCGGTGGCGGTTCTGTTCGCCGGAGGAGGCGTCCAGGGGTGCGGTGCCGGTCCAGGACGCGAACCGGTTGCGGTCGGCGAACCGGCTGATGTCGCCGACGTCGGCGAGGATCCGGGCGGCGACCACGGGCCCGACGCCGGGGATCTGCATCAGCCGCGAGTCTCGGGCGAGGACCATGGTCTTGAGTTCGGCGGTGGCCTTCTTGATCTTCGCTTCGACCGCGACCAATTCGGCCAGCTCGTCGGCTGCGATGCGCCGGCGGGTCTTGCCGGCGATGTCACGGGGCCGGACCGTGGCGAGCATTGTCTTGGCCTGGCCGGTGGTGATGTCGCGTTTGGCCTGTCCTGGCAGGAGTTCGGCGAGTAGAGCCTGGAGCCGATCGACGGTCTGGACCCGGCGTCGGGTCAGTGCTTCGCGTCGGTCGGTGAGCATCCGCAGCGCCTCGAGCTCCCCGTCGACCTGCAGCACGCGCAGGGTCTTGGTGCGGACTGCGACGATCGCGATCGAGTGGGCATCGCGGGCGTCGGTCTTGCGGTTGTGGCCGGTGTCGAAAAGCCGGATCCGTGCCGCGAGCTTGGCTGGGACATCGACGACCTGCTCGCCGGCCTCGAGCAGCCGCTGGGCCAGCGGTCGTCCGACACCGTTGGCGCCTTCGACCGCCCAGACCCGGTTCGGCCATGACTTCGCGTAGGTCCGCATTGCCTTGTAGCCGGCTTGGTCAGTGGTGAATCGACCAGAGCCAAGCAGTTGTTCGTGCTGGTCGACGACCTCGATCGTCGCTGACAGCTTGTGGGGATCGACCCCGATGATGACGTGCTCCATGTGCTGCTCCCGCCTGTGCTCGTGCCGATAGGGACGGCGAGGTGGGCATTGCTACTACGAGCAGGGCAGTCCCTTCTTGAGCCACGCCTCGTCAGCGGTGCCCGGCGGGCTGCAGACCGAAAGTGAGCCACACCCGCCAACGGGTGGGCAGCCCAATAGAGAGCGATCCCGCCGGGCACCTGGGCCGAGTCTGGCCAGACACCGGCCCTACGGGAATCGTCTAGTAGCCCAGAATGACCCAGGCTCAAGGCGCCAACCGATCGTCCGCGATCACCCCTCGTGGACGAACTTCACGAACAACCTCTCGACAATTTCCGGCGCGAACCGGACGTCCGCCGACCTGGCCCTGACTCCGGGTCGTCGTCGAGGTGGCCAAGACCGTCTGTTCGTCCAAAGCCTCGTACCATCGGAATCGGGCGCCGGCGCCGCCGGCATGACGGCCGTCGGACACGCGTGCTAGCGTGGAGCCATCACGATCAGCCCGTTGCCGCAAGGCGCGGGCTGATTTTCTTTGGGCGAGGAGCTTCATGGTCGAATACACGAAGCCATGGCTTTCCCTGGAGCAGCAGGTCGAGCGGCTCGCCAACCGGGGAGTTGAGGTGGGCGACCGTGACCGAGCGGCCGCCGTTCTCAAAGCGGTGGGCTACTACCGGCTCACCGGCTACCTGTACCCGTTCCGGGAGTCCGAGAAGTACGTCGACGACTCGGGCCGCGAGCGCACTCGCGTGCTCAGCGGCTACCGGGCAGGTACGAGGCTGGACCACGCCGAGGCGATCATCGACTTCGACCGGCGGCTGCGCATGCTCGTCATGGACGGCGTCGAACGCATCGAGGTCGCCGTGCGGATGCAGTTGGGGTACGTGCTCGGGCGCTCCTCGGCATTCGCTCACGAGGATCCCTCGGTCTTCACTGAGTCGTTCGTCGAGGCGAAGACCGACCCAGAGAGCGGCGAGCCGCTTTCCAGCCCGCACGCGACGTGGCTGGAGCGAGCAGACGAGCGACGGGCCAAGTCCGACGAGCAATTCGTCGCCCATTTCCGAGACAAGTACGACGATCGGATGCCGATCTGGGCGCTCACCGAAGTGCTGGAGCTCGGCCAGTTGGCCGTGCTCTATCGGGGGCTGCGCCAACAGGATTCACAAGAGATTGCCCTTGCCTTCGGGGCACCGACCAAGAAGATCATGGTCAGCTGGCTCGCCAGCCTGAACTACGTGCGCAACGTGGCCGCGCACCACGCACGGCTCTTCAACAGGAAGCTCCAGCACGCGCCCGCGCGGCCCAAGGCCGGGCAGGTCCCGGTCCTCGACCATCTCCGGGACGAGCAGACAGCCAAAGGTGTCTTTGGCACGTACAACGCGCTCGCCGTGATCGCCCACCTTCTCCCCTCTATAGAGGCCGAGACGACCTGGCGCCGACGACTGGCCACGCTCCTACTGAGGTTCCCGGAGTCGCACGCGCTGACGTTGGCTTCCATCGGCGTCCCGCAGGGGTGGGAGTCCCTCGACCTCTGGCGTCGATGACCCTTGCCGCCGCGAGCCGGACGCACGCTCATGGCAGCCGATGAGCGGTCGGGTCGCTGCGACGCGATCGCGGCCCTGGGGGCATTAGCCGCGCTTCGGATGACGCCCCTGTCCCGAGAAGTTGCTCGGACGGGTCTTTCGGAGCACGCACCAGTACGACAGGTGGTCCCCCGTGCCTTTGCGCCGCAAGCGGTTCGACTTGTGGGACAGCCGAAAGTTCCGTGACGCGGTCGGCAGCCGTCCACGTCCGTTGCTTCAGTTATCGATCAGTAAGTCCGCGAGATGGGGGCGGAGCATCTCGGCTAGACGCTCATGGGTCTCCACGTCCGCAGCGACGAGAAGACCTCGGCCATCCGCCAACGGGTCCCCAAAGAGGTCGGTGACGACGCATCCCGCGCTCCGGCAGATTCCTATCCCCGCGGCGTAGTGCACGTTCTCGTTGAAGAGCCCGTCACTGACGTAGGCGGCACGTCGCCCGGCTGCGACCCATGCGACTGCCAGCGTTGTCGACGTCACCCGGGGACCGAACGCTGACCTGAAAGCGGGGTCCGCCAGCAACTGTGGTCCTAGAAACGCCTTGTCGACTGGTCCGTCGCAGTTGATGTCGACGAGTCGTGAGTCGCCTGCCGGCACGAGTGCCTCGTCGGACCCGTTGCGACGCAGGTACGCGCCGTGGCCATCGGTCCAGAAGCACTCTTCGGCGATGGGGTCGACGGACACACAGGCAATGCTTGACCCGGCATCGACGAGCGCCACGTTCACTGCCACCAGGGGCGTCTGCGCCGCGAAGTTGAGAGTGCCGCACAGCGGGTCAACCAGCCATCGCCGAGCGCTGGAGTTTCCTGTCGTGCCTGACTCTTCCCCGACTCGAGCGTCCTCGGGACGGGCCGATTCGATGACACCAAGGATCGCTGTCTCGGCCTCCAGGTCGACATCAGTCGCGAAGTCGAGACCAGACTTTGCATGGCGGGTCACCTGAGTGCCGTAGGCGGCCCTCACAATCTGGGCACCAGCCGTAGCGGCCGACAGCGCAACGTCCATGTCACTGTGGGCGTGGGTCACGGGGCCATCCTGCCCGCGATCGCATTCTGCAATCGTGTAGGGGCGCCCGCCGCCGCAAGCCGATCCGCTTGCGGCAGGGGAACTGGTCTTGACCGCGCATCCGCCCAGTGCGTCAGCAGGACTCCGTGGGCCTTAGTGAGACCAGGTCGACCAGGTCGACGCGGACCACCGTGCCGCGCACGTCGAGATCGATCCAGCCGGCGGCGCTGTCGACTACCTGGCCGCAGGCGGTGCCGCTGCTGGTGCTGACCTGCACGGGGCGATCCGCACTGGACTGCGGCCACCAGTTGCTGGACGCCGAAAACGCGGTCAAGCCGACCGCGACACCGGTCAAGATGACACCGGTCCGGAGCCGGCGGGCACCGGTGGTCGGGTCCGCCGGTGCGCCGAGCGGCCACGCCACGAGCACCACCAGCAAGACCCCGATCGCTGCGACCGCGAGGGCGAGCAGCGCCAGCACGCCGGCGACGGACTGCAGCCACATGGGAAGCCGGGTGCCGTTGTCACCGGTGAGCACGCCACAAAGTCCAACGAAGGCCAGGGCAGCGAGCTGCAACTTGTGCCACTCGCGGGCCGAGGCGCTGAGCGCATCAGGAGCTGCGAAGTGTTGGGGTTCCTGCTCGGGAGGGTCAGCCATCGTCCATGCACCCATCGTTGCGGTTGCCTCGACGGTACGCCCGGCGAACCGCATCCGGGACGCACTGACGTGTCGGAGAAGTGCACGAACTTGCCGCAGACCGATGACGATCAACGTCTTCCTCTGCCAATGACCGCGCGCCGCCAAGCGCACGCCATCGCCTTGATCGCTCGATAGTTGACTTGCGACGCTCCTATGGTTCGTCAAGCCGTGGCGGGGGCGCTTTCGAGTAGGCGGTAGAAGTCTCGGGCGATGTAGCGGGCCAGGCATCGTTTGATCTCACGGCTGGTCTTGCCTTCGGTGGTGCGGCGGGCGACGTAGTCGCGGGTGGTGTCGTGATAGCGGATCCGGGACTGGACGACGGTGTGCAGTGCGCGGTTGAGCTGGCGGTCGCCGTAGTGGTTGAGCCGGTAGCGGTTGGTGACCTGGCCGCTGTTGGCAGGGATCGGTGCCACGCCGGCGAGCATCGCGAACGCGGCCTCGGAGTGGATCCGTCCATGGTGGGACCAGGCACAGAGCACGGTCGCGGCCACGATCGGACCGACCCCGAACTGCTCGAGCAGGTCGGGACGCCAGGACGCACGATCGCCACGATCGCTTTGCGATGCTCGGCTGCCTCCTGGGTCAGCACGCGGAAACGACGTGCCAAGGACCGCAACGCCAGCACCGTGGTCCTCGTCTCGACGTCCCAGGACGACTGCACTCGCAGGCCTGCAGCCGTGGCGAGCATCCCGGGCAGCTTCTGCCCACGGAACCTCACACGGATGGGTTCGGGTGCAGCGATCACCAGGCTGAACACCTGCTGCTGGGCCTCGGTAGCTGCCTGCACCGCCGAGCGGCGTGCCGCCAGCAGCACCGAAAGAGCCTGGCGGTCCCCACCACTGCGCGGGGTGCCGAGCCGGGGCCGTGCCAACGCCTCACGTGCAGCACGGATCGCATCGAGGGGGTCGGTCTTCGCCCCGTTGCGTCGCTTGGCTCGTTTGGCTCGGTCGAGCTCGACGACGATCTCACCACGCCCGCACAGGTGTCGGCTCAGGCCGGCACCATGGCCACCGGTTCCTTCGATCGCCCAAGCCCGCAAGGTGGCTTGCTCGTCGGCGAACTCCACCAAGGTGGCGTCGCCCTCCGCGGTGGCTTCCACGGTGATCTCATCAAGGACACCACCCGTGGTCGCGTTGACCACGGCTGCCGAGTGGGTATGGACGTGGGTGTCTACGCCGATGACGACATCGACCACCTCTGCTAGATCGGTCAGACTGGTCATGCGTTCTCTCCTTCGCCGGACGGGACGTGGTTCCGGTCCGGGACGGAGGTTCGGCAGGACTGTGATGAGACACACCGGGCGCTGCTAACGCCAGGTGGTCAAGCTCCTGATCAGGCCAGCTCCTCTGACCGGGCCGGGGCCAGCAACCACGAGCGGACAAGTCGCAGCAAGGCAGAAACGCCAGTCTTACCGTGGGTCACACCCGTGGTCGCCAGCCACAGCCCAACACCATCAGGCTGCCAAGGCGATCCTCACAGTCTTACCGCCGCGAGCCAGACGCACTCTCATGTCGACGTGCGGGCGAGTCGGGGTCGATGTCCGCGCTTGGCAGTGCTGGTTCCCGCCCAAGAACCGGGCCCGTGCGCACATGATGGAACCGGCGCGGTCCTGGGGAGTCGTCACGTTGTCCGATCGAGCAGGAGGCGGCCATGGAGCCGGAGATACTGGGATCGGGGCGCGAGGCGGCCCCGGTCTCGGCGGAGGTGGGGTTCCGCGAGGTCTTCCGCGTGTCCTACTCGCGCCTGGTCGTCCAGCTGTACGGCGTGACGGGCGACGCTGCGGAGGCCGAGGATCTGGTGCAGGAAGCGTTCGTCCGGGCAGCCGCCGCAGGCAGGCGGTTCATCGAGTTGGACAACCACGAAGCCTGGCTGCGCAGGGTGGCGATCAACCTCCAGCGCAGCCGCTGGCGCAAGCAGCGCAACTTCTTCCGAATCCGGGACCGGGTTGCGGCCCGACCGACAGACCTGCCCGCGCTCGAAGACCGGTTGGACGTCATCGAGGCGCTGCGGGGGCTGCCCGCGGGCCAGCGCGAGGTCGTCGCCTTGTTCTACCTGGCCGATCTCGGGGTCGCGGAGGTGGCGCTCACGCTGCGGATCGCCGAAGGAACGGTGAAGTCGCGGCTGAGCCGAGGCCGCGACGCACTCGCACTCGCCCTGGCCGACAAGGAGGAGAGCGGTCATGTCTGACCACAAGATCAGCGATTTCCGGGAGCGCGCGCAGCTGGCCGTCGCCGATCCTGACCCCGACCTGCTGCTGCAGCGCGGTCGGGCGCTGCGTCGTCGTCGGCAGTTGGTGCCGGTCGTGGCCCTGGCCGCGTGTGCCGCCCTCGGCATCGGGCTCCTGACCTCCGGCGACGCCCGAACCGACCAGCCACCGGTGGATCGGGAAAAGGACCCGGCGTGCGCGTCCAGCCCAAAGGAAGAGCCCATGACCGCGCCCAGGAGTGACGCGATCCTGGCAGCTCAGCAGGAATGGATCGACCAGCTTCCCGTCGGCGCACCGCCGCTGACACCGTGGTGGCACGACGGGGTGCTGCACGTGAACGATGCCGAGATCGAAACCCCGTTCCAGGTCAACTTGGAGATGATCCAGGTTGCCGGTGGCACCGTCCTGGTCGGAGATCCGGTATGGGATGACCGCAGCCGCGACGGGAGTGGGCAGTGGTCAGCGGGGACCGGCTCGAACCACTTCCGACAGGGGATGCCGACCCGGCTCTGAGCATTGACGGCCGAATCGCGTACTGGGCCACCGGCCCGAACGAGAACGCGGAGGTGGTCACCTGGGACGTCGAGGCCAACCGGGAGCTGACCAGCCGTGACCTGCCGGGGTCACCTGGAAGGAATCGACGCCGCCGGGATCGGCTACGTGCGGGGCACCAGCGGCGACGCCATCGACGAGGGGGGCGGGGTAACAGACTCACCGGTGACTGAGTGGGACATCCGTGCCGACACCCTCGAGCCGAGCGACCTGACCTGGGACCCTTCGAAGTGGTCGATGCGCGCGCAGTGCTCCTTGCTGCCCGACCTCCGGCCGTGGCGCTTTGAGCGCGGATACGTGTCTCCTGACGGCACGAGGGAGGTCTTCACCGGACCCGCCCCGGGGGACACGTCAACGGACTGCTGCACGACCCAGCTCCGGGTGCGCCCGGTCGGTCCGATCGAGTCGGTCGACCCCAGCCACGTCATCACGCTGCCGCTGCCGGAGGGGATCCCCCACCTGACTCTGTGGCACTGGTATTCAGACCGCGGCACGTGGGGGGTGTGGTGGGAGTCCAACGAGACGGTGCTGCTGGATGCAGTCGTCGACGGCAGCAGCTACCTCGTCCGCTGCGCCGTGACCGGCGGAGCGTGCGAGCGGGTCTTCGAACTCGGTCCCGGCAGGTACCCACCCGGCAACCAGGGTGCCAGTTACTACACTCCCTGGGCGTCGGAGTGGGCCTTCGCCCACGCGCCGCTCACAGAGTAACCCCGCCCTCGACCGGCGCAGACGCCAGGCCCTCGGTCCATCCGCACTTGCCGCGATCCGCTCGGTTGCAGCCGTTGTGCGTGACCCGATGAACCGTCCCCGCGGCGCAAGATACGAACGCGGTCCTCCACTTCTGTCAGCAGAAGGTGGAGGACCGCGACCAGCTCGTGGCGCTTCGCGGGTCAGCCGACGAGGTCGTGGCAGAACTGGGCGATGTTGAAGCGTTGACCATCGAGCGCCCGGCCAGAGTTGTAGTCACCGACGCTATTGCCCGCCACTACCGTGCCGTCCGGCAATGTCTTCTTTGGGCCAGGCGACTGGCTCGGCACCACGTTCCCGTCAGCGTCGCGGTTGGGCTGGTTCCCGTAGAACCCGTCGCTGACGCAGTAGCCGGTGTTGTCGCGCGGGTCCGTCGGCCCTGCTTGAGCAGGTGTGACGAGACCGAAGATGCTCAAGCCAACGACAGAAGCCCCGATGAAGAAGTTGCGCATGAACAAGTCCCATTTCTGTTTGAAGATCGAACCTAGAGTGCCCGAGACTCACGGGCCAGGGCCAAGGTACGCCGACACCCCGATCCGCGTGGCGAAATCAGAATGCTGCGCGCAGGGAAGGGCAGCTGCGCCGTCTTCCCGATGGCGAACGCCCGGATCTGGAGCCGCGATCCGCGCGGCCGCCAAGGTACGTCATAACGCCGCCTTCCGGCGCGTGTCGGGCCCGACGGAACCTGATGCTGTGACATGGGTCCGCGGGTCGGAGTCGAGGGTCCGGCTAGGAGACCGCGGCCCGGACCCGGTCAAGCATCTCCCGCTCGCCCTTGCTGACTTGCTCGGCGTGGAACCCCAGGAAGCCGCCGTCCTTGGCCGCGTTGGCGGCGGCCTGCGCCGTATCGACCAGCCACGCCGCGAAGGCTTCAGCCTCGTCCGGGGTCGCCTGGGCAGCAACGATCGCCTGGACAGCGGTCAGCTCGACCAGCACCTGTTCGCCGGCGGGAGCAGTCCCCTCAGATGTGGGGCGGTAGCCCTTGAGCGGGTTGCGCTTCTCCTGGACCTCCGCCTGGATGCCGAGCGCCACCTCCGTGATCAGCTGCTCGCGGCTGGAGGGATTGGTGGCGGACTTGAGCGTCGCCATGGACTCCTTCGCCGCTTCGATCGGCCCACCGGGATCGGCGAGCGAGATTGCCAGGCCGGCCACGAACGGCGCTCGTACGATCCGGCTCCAGTCGTCCTCGGAGAAGTCACTTTGCGTCGTCACGGCCGCTTCCTTTCGTTCGGAGATCGGCACGGGGACTGCTCGCAGACCGCGGGCCTTCCCGACCAGTCTCCTTGGTCGGCGCGGGCATTGTCACGGAGCCGCGCGCCGCCGCGCCTGACTCTTGTCGGCATCCGCTGACAGACTCGGGGCATGTCCACGGACGCCGCGCATCGAGCCCTCCGGCGACGTCGTCGCCCGGGTTGCGTCCACCGCGTTGGGGCTGCCCGACGCCTACGAGGAGGACGCCTGGACCGGCGTGAGGTGGCGGGTCCGGAGCAAGACCTTCGCCCACGTCCTGGTCGCCCAGGAGGGCTACACGTCGGCGTACCGCGACATGACCGGGGTGACCGAGCCAACCACGGTGCTCACCTTCCGGTCATCCGGCGACGAGCTGCTGGCCCTGACGCACGCCGGGCCGCCGTTCTACCAGCCGCCATGGTCGCCCACCGTCGTCGGCATGGTGCTCGACGAGGACACCGACTGGGACGAGGTGGCCGAGCTGGTGACCGAGAGCTACCGGTTCTGCGCTCCCCAGAAGCTGAGGCACCGGCTGGATCGATGACGTTGTCTGGCCCGTAGGCTCGGAACACCCTGACCCGGTGGGTGCCCCGCGCGGTCGCCGCCAGCCTCAGGCGTGTTGTCAGGAGCGGCGAGTACCGCGTGCAGGGACCGTTGGGCGCAGCCGTAACGCGGCATCGATGGTGCGCTCGGTGTCGAGCTGGAAGCCGTTCGCCAGCGCCCAGACCACTGCCTGGGTGCGCCGCTCAACGCCGATCTTGCGGTAGGCCGTGCGGATGTAGCTCTTGACGGAGTTGATGGTGATGAAGGCGCGTTCGGCGATCTCCTGGTTGCTCAGCCCCAGCGCGATCAGTGCCAGCACCTCGGCTTCGCGCGGAGACAGCCCCGCCGATCGTCCGGGCCAGTCACCTGCCCCACCGACGCTGGTCTCATTGTCTCCCGCCAGAATCACGATCTCGCCGCTCATGATCCGGTCGAGCGCCTCCACGATGGCGGGTCCGGTCAGCACCTTGGACAGGTAGCCGCTGGCGCCCTCGGCGATTGCTCGCTCGATCAGCTCCGGCCGAAGGTTCCAGCTGTAGATCACCACCTTCGCGCAGCTGTCGCGGACGAAGTCCACGAGATCGATCCCCTGGCCGTGCACCTGGCCGAAGGTGTCGTAGAGGACGACATCGACGTCGGTGATGACAGGAAGTCCAGCCGCGGTCTCGACCACGTCGATGCGCTCATCCGCGAGGAGCGAGGCGACGCCTGCGACCACCACCGCGAAGTCATCGACAATGGCCAGCCGGATGGGTGCTTTCACGGTCGCACCATGACTCGCACTCTAGACCTGTCTCGTCGAGCCCGTGCCCCTCCACACCGTCGGATTCAACCGGCTCGCCGCCTCGCCGCCGTGCCTGGATCAACGCCCGCTCCTGCCCTCCGCAGCATGCAGGCAGAACACCCCGGAACTGCCGCAACCGCGCGTATCGAGACCTGCGTCTTATCGCCGCGAGTGGGTCGTGGGGTGGCGGATCATCTTGGTTGTGCGCTAGGGACAGGCTTCGTTGCAACGAGGCTGACGTGCCACCCGCCGGCGGGGGTGGATCAAGACGAGTCTCGGGGTCGTCATTCGCGCGAGTTCGTCGTACCCGGCGAGCGCGGAGATAAGACGGAAGCTTGGTTGCGCCGATGTGAGATGCAGGGATCGTCCGGCGGCGACCAGGTCGAGGCGCAGCTCTTCAAGGACACGCAGGCAGGTGCAGTCGATGAACGCGACGTTCGCGAGGTCGATGCGGATTTCTCCGGCGGTGCAATCGCGAAGGTGTCTGAGATGACTGCGCAACCGGTCCTGGGCGGCAAGATCCAGTTCGCCGTCGATGCGAAGGTCGGCTTCTGGTGGTTCCAGGTCGATGCTGAAGAGCACGGGCATGGTGTTGTCGTCCGCAACACTCGAAGTTCTCGGCCCTGTGTGCTCAAGCCCGGAGGTCAAGACGAGATTAGATCCGTGCTCGGCACCGCCGCAAGAGACGTCCAGTCACCCCGAACAGCCCACGGCGACCTCGTGTGCAGGACTACGGCCATCGCTGTGATCTGCTGTCTTCCGCCGGCGTGCTCTCGAAGGTGCCGTCGATGACCTGCTGGGCCAGGACCCGAAGCTTCAGGTTGCGGTTGTTGGAGTTGCGGACCAGGAAGGCGAAGGCCAGGTTGCGGTCGATGCGGTAGCGCTCCATCACGATGCCGACCGCGGTGCCGATGTCGGTCCGGGTGTGGAGCGCCTCGTCGAGCTGCTCGACCTGCACGGCGTACTGGAGCAGAGCGGCAGCCTGGGTGGCGAAGAGCTCAGCGAACTGGACGGTGGACCGGTCGAAGACCCCTGGCCTGCGGGCGTACAGGTTGAGCCCTGCCCGATCGCCGTTGTGGACGAGCTGGATGGCCGCCTGCGCCCCGATCCCGTGCTCGGCCGCCCTGGGACCGTACCGAGGGAACACGTTCGCTGCAGATATGTCGTTGACCAGCACGAAGCGTTCCTCGGTGACGGCGGCGTAGCAGGGACCTTCGCGCAGCTCGTACTGAAGCGCGTCGATCCTCTCCGCCAGGGGATCGGTGGCTGCCAGGGTGCGCAGCCGGTCGTCAGCCTCATGGACGGTGACGCTGGCGAAGTCCACGCCCGGGATGTTCGCCGCGGCCGAATCCGAGATGGACCGGAGGGCAGCGTCGCGGGGGCCAGGCAGCGACGACGGAGCATCGGCGGTCATGGTTCTCGTTCCCTGAAGAACGTCACGACCGCCACCCGACCTCGGTCGCCGGGGGATCTCGCAGACGGAGACACGTTCCGTGGTTGTGGTGAGGCGCTGCAGGGTCTAGGCAACACCTTGATTGCGACACTACCCGCCCGAGCTGGCGGCGCAATGCACCCTTTGGGGGGCGGCCCCGGCGCCGCGGTCTCGACGCCGGAGCCTGGGTCCTCAACCGCTCCATGGCGCAGTGGGAACCTTGCCGTGCGCGTACCCCCGCCGCCTCCACCAATGCACTCATCTGTCCCGATCCGCGCGGGAAGGACCGGGAGCCACGGCGCTCATGCCGCCGCGATCCGGATGCACGGACCTGCCGATGAGCGGATCCGGATTGTGTACCTCAGGCGGCCGCTCAGTAGATCACGGCACAGCTCGACATCCGGACCTCGCCGCTGGTGCACCGGTCGGCGCCGTCGTCGCCGCGGATGGAGTCGGATCCCGCGCCACCGTCGAGGGTGTCGTCGGCGGCACCACCGTAGATGTCGTCGTTGCCGGCGCCGCCGTCGACCAGGTCGGCTCCGTCACCACCCCTGATCACGTCCGGGTGCTCGCCGCCGCAGAGCGTGTCGTTGCCTCCGAGACCCTCGATCGTGTCCGTCCCGGCCAGCCCGTGGATCACGTCGGCGCCCGCGGTGCCCCGGATCACGTTGTTGCCGGCGGTGCCCAGGATGGTCGGCGTCTTGCCCTGACACTTGGGCACGACCACGGAGTAGGGGCAGGCCTGGCTTCGGGTGTTCCCGGCGCGGTCGGCGGCGGTCATCACGACGGACTGGTTGCCGACGGCCGTCGTGGGGACCAGCCTGCTGATCGGCGCCGAAGGCGGGCCGGAGAGCGAGTCGGTCACGGTGGCGGCGACCGTCGCGATCGACTGGCCGAGCTCGAAGGTGGGTGCGGTCCCGCAGGAGATGGTCGGCGGCGTGGCGTCGCGGTTGACGGTGACCGATCCGGACCCCTGCCCGCCGGCCGAGGTCGCCGTACAGGTGTAGGCCGTTCCGCCCGAGTCCGTCGACAGGGTCGACGGGTCGCAACCCACGCGGGAGTCGATCGGCGACTCGATGTCGGTGACCGTCCAGCTCACGGAGACGTCCGAGCGGTACCACCCGTTGTTGCCGAGCGTCCCCGTCACCGTCGGCGTGACCACCGGCGCCGTGTAGTCCACGCCCACGGGACGCCAGAGGAAGACGCCGCGCACCGAGCTGGCCGCGTCGGCGGCCGTGCCGAGCCCGATGCTCCCGGTGGCGGTGGTGCCGGCCAGTCGGTGGGAGTACGCCGCGGCCCCGCCGATGGGGAGGCCCGACGTGGCGTCCTTCGACGCGGTCCAGCCACTGGTCGACTCCGAGTAGGAGTAGGTGCTGGAGCTGTACGTCGTCCACCGCATCACGCCGAGGAAGCTGATGGCCGCCCAGAACCCGTCGATGCCTGTCACCAGTGGGGGTTCGGCGGTGGCGAGTCCGGGCGCGTAGTCGTCCAGCAGGTCACGGACCTGGCCGGACGTGGCCCAGGTCCACCCCGTGAGGTTGCGGCCGCCGACCGTGCCCGAGCACGCGGTCGCCCCGTCGGTGGGACACACCGACGCGACCTGCGACCACGAGAGACCTGTCGTCTCGAACAGCTCCCGCCACTCCCGTCCGTCGACGGTCGGCGCGGCGGTCGACGGTGGAGCGCCGATCGCGACCAGGCACCCCGTGAACGCGGCTACCAGGGCGAGACGTACAGACCAGTGGCGCATCGTGACCTCCAAGGCCGGGATCAATCACGGTCCCGAGGCCGACAGCAATCACCGTCCACCCAGCGGGGACCGGTTGTCCATAGCACGTTGGTCGTAGCACCGACGCGTCTAGAGCGCCGGTCGCGCTCACGTGCCGACCCGAAACGGGACGACGGCCCCCGGCGCCAGCCGGGGACCGTCGTCTCGTGCGTTCACGTCGTTCTCGGTCTCACTCGCGGATCCCGATCGCGTCGACAGGCCGCGTTCGCAACGCTCCCCGCGTCGGCAGCATCGTCCCCACAAGTCCGAGAAGCACTGCACCCCCCGCCAAGATGAGAGCCGGGAGCATCGGAATGTCCGGTCTGAACGAGCCGGACACAGCCTTGGCGAACGGCAACACCGTGACGGCGGCGACAGCGGCGCCGAGCGCACCGCCGATCAGCAGCGTCAGGACGACTTCCAGACGCATCATGCCCAACACCTGGCGACGGGTGCCGCCCACGAGGCGCAACAGCCCGAGCTCTCGAACCCGCCCTGCGACGCCGAGCATCAACGTGTTCAGCAAGGCGAACGCGGCGAACAGGATGACCATGCCGAGCAGTGCGTAGTTCACCCACGCCTGGGTCTCGGCGTTGGCATCCGCAGCAGCGGCGATGATCTCTCCCCCGCCGACCTCGACATCCGGGTGCTGGACCCGGAACTCGTCGAGCAGCTCACCGGACTGGCCCGGGCTTCCTCCGTCGCTGACGAGCACCGTGGAGACGGTGCGATCTCCGAGGTGCTCGGCGACGCCCTGCCAGGGCAGGACCACGTCCCCGAAGCCGAGCGAGCGGTCGTAGACCGCACCGACCCGCGCCGAGTGCTGGGTCCCGTCCCCGAGCCTGAGGTCGACCCGTCCGCCCAGCTTCGCGCCCATACTGTCCGCGGCGTACTCCGAGAGCGCGACCTCGTCAGGAGCCAGGTCGTCGACGGAACCCGCACTCACGTGCAGGTCGAGGACGTCCCCGAGCCGCCCGGACGTCACCGCATGAGCCTGATACGGATCCAGCTCTTGGTTCGCGTAGACGGTTGTCGGTCGAAAGCCGATGGCCGCGCCCGCTGTCGCGTTGGCAAGCTCGTCCACGGACGTCGCTGCCACCCCGGGACCGTCGGCCGCCACGACGTGTTCGGCGAGCAGGCGTTCCGCGCCCTGCCGCTCTGCTGTCGCATCGAGAGTCGACTGCTGGAAGAGCGTCATCCCGGCGATGCCGATCGTCAGCGCCAACGGCGTGACGGCCGAGGCCAGGCGCGCGCCCTGATGCCGGCTGTTCGCCCCCGCCAGGAACCCGGTGGCTCCCAGTCGGCCCAACACGGCGCCCAGGCCCGCGACCCCGATCCTGACCAACAGCGGAGCCAGGAGACCGACGGCCAGGATCGCTGTCGCGAAGACGCCGAGGGTCACGGCCGGTGCGACCGGTCCGCTCACCGAGGCTGCGACCTTGAAGAGCACGGCGGTCCCGACGGCGGCCGCGAGACCCATCGCCGTCCTGCCGAGCCCGATGGACCGGGTCGGGCCGGCTGCCTCGAACAGGGCCTCGATCGGGCGGGTCCGGCCCGCCCTGCGCGCGGCGGCGAACGATGCGGCCAGCGCAACGACCACGGCGGCGCCGACGGCGGCTGCGATCGGGATCAGTCCGGGCTCGGTTCGGAAGCTTCCGGGGATGATTCCCCTGGCCTGCATGCCGCTGGCCAGGTGCGAGGCGAGCACGAGGCCCGGCCACACGCCCACGAGCGCACCGAGCGTGGCCACGATCAATGTCTCTCGCGAGATCATCCGGCGCACCTGTCGCGGAGTCGCCCCCATGGCGCGCAGCAGCCCGATCTCGCGCTGGCGCTGGCGTACGAACATCGACAGCATCCCGGCGATCACGAAGATGGCCACGAACATGCCGATTCCACCCAGCGATCCACTGATCGCCACCAGCCGCGTGCTGGCGTCGGCCGTGTCGAGGAACTCGGCCTTGCCTCGCTCGTCGCCGGTGAGCACGGAGACGTCGCCGTCCAGTGCGTGCCGTACGGCGGCGGCGACTTCCGTGACGTCGGCCCCTGGTTTCACCGTGACTCCGAGGAGGTCGATGGCACCGGAGCGCCCGTAGTGATCGATGGCGGTGTCGTCATCGAAGAAGACCGCCGACTGCTGCTCGAGCGCACGTCCCGCGGGCTCGGTCAGGCCGACGAGCCGTACCTCCATCGCATCGCCGGCCACGAGCACCCTCACGTCGTCACCGACCTCCAGGTCGGCGCGCTGCGCCAGAGCGGTGTCGACGACGATCTCGTTGCTCGCCTCGGGGGTCTGGCCATCGATCAGGTGGAACGGGGTGAGGAGTGCACTCGACCACGCGTGGCCCAGTGATGGCGTGCCCGTGGGGCCGGCAACGGCCGACCCGTCCTCGCGAAGCACGGACGCGCGGAACGACACGTCGGGAACGACCGACTCGACCCCCGCGACGGAGCTGACCCGGGTCAGAGTCTCGCTGGGAAGCGGAACTCGCTCGGTGACGCCGGTGGTGATGGTCTCGGCGTCGTCGCCCGTGCCGCGATGCTCGCTGATGGACTGGTTGCCCGCCACGACGATGTCGGTGCCGGCCAGTCGTTCGGGTGGTACGTCGCCGCGGATGCCCGACTCGAGCAGCACGCCGGTCGCCGTGATCAGGGCGACCGCAGCCGCCACTGTTGCGAACACCCCGATGAAGCTTGCCCATCGGGCGCGGAGGGTGGGAATGGCCAGGTACAGCATGGCTCAGCCCTCCAGGTGGGTCATGCGGTCGGCGACGGCGTCTGCAGTGGGTCGAGCCAGGTGATGCACGATGCGTCCGTCCGCAAGGAAGAGCACCCCGTCGGCCCGCGAGGCGGCCAGAGGATCGTGCGTGACCATGACGATCGTGAGTCCGTCGCGATCGGTGCACTGGCGCATCAGGTCGAGGATCTCTGCCCCTGTGCGCGAGTCGAGCGCTCCCGTGGGTTCGTCGGCGAACAGCACGTCGGGCCTCATCACGAGGGCCCGGGCGATCGCCACCCGCTGCTGCTGTCCGCCGGACAGCTGCGCAGGCCGATGGCCGAGGCGCTCGGTGAGGCCCACGCGGTGCGCCACCTCCGCGAGCCAGGCGCGGTCGGGTCGTTTGCCGGCGAGACGGGCCGGTAGCCCGATGTTCTGGGCGACGGTCAGCGCCGGCATCAGGTTGTAGGCCTGGAAGATGAATCCGACGCGTTTGCGTCTCAGTCTGGTCAGCGCGGTCTCGGACTTCCGGCTCAGCTCGTCGCCCGCGATGCGAACGTCTCCGGTGTCGGGTCGGTCGAGACCAGCCGCAACATGGAGCAGGGTGCTCTTGCCCGAGCCCGATGGACCCATCACCGCGGTGAACGTTCCCGGATGGAACGCTGCGGTCACCCCGCGCAGCGCATGGACCCGGCTCTGCCCCCGGCCGTAGGCCTTCGAGACGTCGACCACCTGGACGGCGGGCTGCTTCACGAGCTGGTCGGGTGTAGTGGTCAGCTGGACGGTCATGGTGTTGCCTTTCGGACGTACCGGACCTCTGTTGGTGCCGGCTTTCCACCACCATCCGCGCTGCCGAGCCCTGAATCGTCAGCCTCGAGCCCATACCCGCATCGGTCCACGGGGCTAGTCCTCGCGACCGATGCGGTCTCGGTCCCGAGACCGATTCCGGGTCGCCCGGCCGGGAGTAGCGTGACGGCCATGAGCGAGACCTCGCTCCGCCCCACCCCCGGCTTCGACGGAATGCCGCGCCGCGGCGGACCCAACCCGGCGCCGCCGCCCGGACACCCCTTGGTGGCCGGCGTCGCCCGGCACCTGATGGCGCTGGACGTCCTCGTCGCGGCAGCGTTGACCGCCCTGTGGCTTCGGCCGCTGGTCTCGGATTCCGGCGACGTCACGCCGTGGACCGTGCTCGAGTATCTCGTGGCCGTCGGCGCCAGCGCCCCCGTTGCCCTGCGGCGCCGAGCCCCGAGAGCGGTGTTCGCCGTCATGGCCGGCTGCTTCGCGGTGGCGCTGGTCATGGGCGGCGAGTCCACCGGGTTCGGGGTCGCCCTGGCGGCGTACACGATCCTGGCCGTGGATTCCCGGATGGCCGGCCTGGCATCCATCGTGGTCGGCTACGCATTGATCGTCATCGCCAACCTGACGATCCCGGGCACCACTCTGGGTGGCCTGTTCTTCGACGCCATCACGTTCGCGATGGTGATAGCCATTGCCGAGCTCGTCCGCACGCGACGCGCGTACGCCGAGATCTATGCCGAGCGGGCGGCGCGACTGGAGTCCGAGCGGGTCGCGGTGGCCAGCAGGGCGGTCGACGAGGAGCGACTCCGGATCGCGCGCGAGCTGCACGACGTCGTGGCGCACTCCGTGACCAGCATCGCGGTGCAGTCCAGCGTCGGCCTGGACCGGCTGCGCACGGACCCGGATGCGTCGGAGCAGGCGTTGGCCGCGATCGAGACCAGCAGCCGGACGGCTCTGGCCGAGATGCGGCGGATGCTCGGCATGTTGCGCCAGGGGGACGAGACCTCCGCGAGCCTGCTGCCTGCGCCCGGCCTGGCCACCGTGCCGGCGCTCGTCGAGGAGTCGACGGCCGCCGGCATTGCCACGTCCCTGACCGTCGCCGGGGAGCGACCCGAGCAGGTGCCTCCCGGCGTTGACCTGTGCGGCTACCGGATCGTCCAGGAAGCCCTCACCAACGTGGCCAAGCATGCGCCGGGCGCACGCGCGGACGTCACCGTCGACTGGACTGCAGCAGGCGTAGCCGTCGAGGTCGCCGATGACGGCCACGGCCGCGCACTGTTCGGCCCGGACCAGCCAGGGACGCATCCGGGACATGGCCTGCTCGGGATGCGCGAACGGGTCGCACTGTTCGGCGGCGTGCTCGCGGCGGGCCCGCGCCCCGAGGGCGGCTTCGGCGTACGCGCCGACCTGCCGTTCGACACCCCACGAACCGGACTGCTCGCACCGCTCCCCGCCGACCCGATCCCGTCGGCATGATCCGCGTCGTGGTCGTCGACGACGAGGCCCTCCTCCGAGGAGGTCTCGTCTCCCTCGTGGACAGCGCCGACGACCTGACCGTGGTCGGAGAAGCAGCAGACGGCGCCGAGGCCCTCGACGTGGTCGCGGCGCGACAGCCCGATGTCGTCCTCATGGACATCCGGATGCCCGAGCTGGATGGTCTGGAAGCCACCCGGCGCCTTGCCACTGACCCCGCAACGTCCGACGTGAAGGTGCTGATACTGACCACCTTCGACCTCGACGAGTACGTGTTCGAGGCGCTCCGGGTGGGCGCCAGCGGCTTCCTGCTCAAGGCGGCCATGCCCGACGAGCTCCGGGCTGCGATCCGGGTCGTCGCCAGCGGCGAGGCCCTCCTGGCACCGAGTGCGACCCGGCGGCTGATCGCGGAGTTCACCTCCCGTCCCGCAACGTCGAGTGGTCCCCGGACCCCCATCCCGGAGATCACCGGACGCGAACGAGACGTGCTGGCCGCGATCGCCCGGGGGCAATCCAACTCCGAGATCGCCGGCGAGCTGCACATGAGCCTCTCCACCGTGAAGACGCACGTGAGCCACCTCCTCATGAAGCTCGAGGCACGGGACCGCACGCAGCTGGTCGTCATGGCCTACGAGGCCAGGTTCGCGATCCCCGGCTCGACGTAGCGCCGGTTCAGGTGCCGACCCAGAACCCGCGTCCGCCGAACCAGTCGCCGTAGTGCCCGCCGGTGCCGGTGTCGCGCGAGCCCAGGTAGGAGCCGACGACGGCGGCGCCGAGGTCGTCGAGCTCCGGGGCCACCACCCGACCCTCGACCCGCTTGGCCATCGAGTCGACGAACCGGGCCAGGCCGGGGTCCTCGCCGAGCCGGAAGAACGTGACCTGGGCGCCGAGGCGGCCGGCGTTGTCGAGCTCGCGGACGGCGTACGCGACGGTCAGCGGGTGGGGCGGGTAGGAGAAGTAGACCTCGCCGTCGGGCTCGAGGTGGGAGGTCGGCTCGCCGTCGGTGACGATCAGCAGCACCGGCTGGGCGTTGGGGTGCTTGCGGAAGTGGCGGTTGGCGAGCAGCAGCGCGTGGTGGAGGTTGGTGCCCTTGTCCCACATCGCGTCGAGCGCGGTGAGCTGCTCGATCTCCATCACCTCGGCGTGCCGGCCGAAGCCGATCAGCTGGAGCGCGTCGCCGCGGAACCGCGACCGGATCAGGGTGTGCAGGGCGAGAGCGGTGCGCTTCATCGGCACCCAGCGGCCGTCCATCGCCATCGAGAACGACGTGTCCACGAGCAGCGCGACCGCCGCCTGGGTGCGGGCCTCGGTCTCGGCCACCTCGATGTCGCGGACGTCGAGGCGGATCCCCTCGCGCGGGTCCCCGCCTTCCGCGACCGTGCGGCGTACGGCGTTGCCGACGGTGCGGGTCACGTCCCACGGCTCGGTGTCGCCGAACGCCCACTCCCGGCTCGCGCCGCTGGGCTCGCCGGCCGACCCGGCCAGCCGCAGGTCGCGCTGCCCCTGCCGACCGGACATCCGGTTCGCCACGTCGCGCAGCAGCGCCTCGTCCGAGCTGGCGCATCGCCTTGGGCGACAGCTTGAGCTGGCCGTCGGAGCCGCGCTTGAGGTAGCCGGAGTCGCGCAGCGCCTGCTCCAGCCGCTGGAGGGTGCGCGCGTCGACGGCCGCCTCGTCGCCGAGCTGGCGGGCCAGCTTGTCGAGGTCGAGGTCGTCCATCCGGGCGCCGCCGTAGGACTGGGAGAGCTGCTCGGCGAGCTCGTCGAGGTCGGCGATGTCCTGGAAGACGCCGGTGCCGTCGCCGAGGCCGAGCCCCTGCTCGCCGTCCATCCGCTCCGAGCCGCCCCAGTCCTCGCCCGGGCGCAGTGACTGGAGGTTCGCGTCGAGCTGAGCCAGCGACTGCATCAGCTGCGGCGAGCCGAACGCCTGCGCCGAGAGCTGCATCAGCTCCTCGCGCTGCTCGGGCGGTCATCGAGTTCAGCATCCGCTGGGCGGCGGCGGCGCGCTGGGCGAGGGAGTCGAGCAGCTCGTCGATGTTCCGCGGGTTCTCGGGGAAGAAGTCCCCGTGCTTGTCCATGAACTCGTCGAAGTCGGCCTGGGTGTCCTCGCCCCGCTGGTGCTTCTCGAGCAGCCCGTTCAGGTCGTCGAGCATCTCGTTGATCGCCTGGCGGTCCTCGTCGGTGGCGTTCTCGAGCGCCTGCTTCATGCCGGCGAACCGCTGGTCGAGCAGCTCGCGGCCGAGCAGGTCCTTGATCCGCTCGTAGTCCTCGCGCGCCTCGCGGGACTGCCAGTCGTAGTCGGACAGCTCGCTCACGGCGGCCGCGACCGAGGACGGGAGGTTCTCGAGCTGCATCTCGCGGAACGCGCGGTCGGCGTCGTCGAGGTCGACGTCGCGGGCGAGCTGCTTGCGCTCCTCGAGTACGGCGTGGTCCAGCAGCTGGCGCACCTCCTCGAGCGTGCCGTCGAGGTTGTGCCGCTGCAGCAGCTCGCGCCGCTTCTCCGCCACCCGGCGGGCGAGGTCGTCGAGGCCGGTCTGGCTCTGCCCGCCCCGCCGCAGGAACTCGCGCATCGCCCGCTCCGGCGAGTACCCGGCCATCACGTCCTGGCCGATCGCGTCCAGCGCCTCGGCGATGTCGACCGGGGGCGCGAGCGGGTCCGGGCCGCCGTCGTAGCGGCCGTAACGTGTTTGGGAACGATCGGCCCGGGTCATACGGGGTCCCCGCGGAAGCGTGAGCACTCCGCGCGAAGCGCGCGGACCGAGCGGTTTCGTGGGGTGTGGTTAGCCATAGACGGTTTCCCCGCCGCCGGACTCCTTGCTGATCTTGCGCGCGAGGTAGAGCCCCTCGAGCGCCAGCTCGATCGCCCCGGCCCGCTGGCCGTCGTTGCGGGCGTCGAGGCGGTCGCACACGTCGTCGTACAGCTCCGACTCGCCGAGCACCGGCAGCCCGGTGAGGAAGTCGCGGGCGGTGACCTGCTCGCCCGTCGTGACCAGCGCCCCGCCCTCGAGCGCGTCGACGAGCAGCGCGAAGTCGAGGCCGCGGAAGTGGTGGCGCACCGTCTCGGCGGTGGCGGTGCGCAGGAGGTGCTCGAGGATCTCGCGCTCGCGGCCCTCCTCGCCGGTCTCGAACTCGATCTTGCCGCCGAGCACGTCGACGGCGGTCTCGAGGTCGACGACCCGGGCCACCGCCTCGTCCGCTCCCTCGCCCTGCGAGATGGCGCGGTGCAGGGCGGCCGCGGCGATGGTCTCGGCTCCCGCGATCGCGAACCGGGCGCTCACGCCGCTGCGCTGGTCGACCGAGCTCGACTCGCGCAGCTGGCGGGTGAACCGGGCCAGGATCTCCACGAGGTGGTCGGGGACCTCGGCGATGAGGTGCGCCTCCTGCCGGATCACCGCGACCTCGTCGTCGAGCTCGACCGGGTAGTGGGTGCGGATCTCGGCGCCGAACCGGTCCTTGAGCGGGGTGATGATCCGACCGCGGTTGGTGTAGTCCTCGGGGTTGGCGCTGGCGACGACGAGCACGTCGAGCGGGAGCCGCAGCACGTAGCCGCGGATCTGGATGTCGCGCTCCTCCATCACGTTGAGCATCGCGACCTGGATCCGCTCGGCGAGGTCGGGCAGCTCGTTGATCGCGACGATGCCGCGGTGGCTGCGCGGGATCAGTCCGAAGTGGATGGTCTCCGGGTCGCCGAGGTGGCGGCCCTCGGCCACCTTCATCGGGTCCACGTCGCCGATCAGGTCGGCGACGCTGGTGTCGGGCGTGGCGAGCTTCTCGGCGTACCTCTCGTCGCGGTGCCGCCAGGTCACGGGCAGCGCGTCGCCCAGCTCGCGGGCGCGGCGGCGGGCCTCGGGCGAGATCGGCTCGTAGGGGTGCTCGCCGAGCTCGGACTCGGCGATGACCGGCGTCCACTCGTCGAGCAGCCCGACCAGGGTGCGCAGCAGCCTGGTCTTGCCCTGGCCGCGTTCGCCGAGCAGGACGACGTCGTGCCCGGCGATCAGCGCCCGCTCGAGCTGCGGGATCACCGTGGTGTCGAAGCCGTGCAGCCCCGGCCAGGGGTCGTCGCCCGCGGCCAGCCGGGCCAGCAGGTTGTCGCGGAGCTCCTCGCGCAGCTGCTTCTGGACGTGGCCGCTCGCGCGGAGCTCGCCGAGTGTCGAGATCGTGGGTGCCGTCACCTTTGGAACGCTAGCCCACCCGCGGAAACGGAGTGTTACGCGCTGGGTACGGTGTGCGGCGATGCGCTCCCCCGGCTTCGGCGACGCCTGCCCCTGCGGCGCGCCCACCCTGTACGCCGCCTGCTGCGGCCCGCTCCACCGCGGGCGCGCCCTGGCCGAGACCGCCGAGCAGCTGATGCGCTCGCGCTACTCGGCGTACGCCGTCGGCGAGCTGGGCTACGTCTTCCGCACCTGGCACCCGCGCACCCGTCCCGACGACGTGGTCGCGACTCCCGGGCTCGTGTGGACCGGCCTGGAGATCGTCGACACCGTCGACGGTGGACCGGACGACGACGCGGGCGAGGTGGAGTTCCGCGCGCACCACCAGGGCCCGGGCGGACGCGGCGTGCTGCACGAGCGGAGCCGGTTCGAGCGGCGGGCGCACCGGTGGGTCTACGTCGCGGGCGACGTCAGCTGATCTGGCTAGGACTCAGCCGCGGGCGCGGGCGGCCTCGCGCCGGCGCCGCCGGTCGTTGAGCTCACGCACGGTCTGGCGCACGAGCGGGCTGACCCCGTCGCCACCGGCCGCCTCCTCGAGCCGGTCGACGAAGCCGTCCTCGCCACCGACAGCGGGGTAGAACGCGGCCGACAGGCTGAGCGCCCAGAGCATCCCGGTGTCGCTGATCTCGCGCAGCGAGGCGAGGTACTTCTCGGCGTACGGCGTGAGCACCGCCTCCTGTCCCGGCTGCCAGAACGCCCGTCCGGCCCGGCCGATGACGCCGGGCGGGATCTTGCGGTCGACCATCACCGCCTGCCAGGCCTCGGCCTTCGCCTCGGGCGACGACTCGGCGGCCCGCACGCGGACGGCGTTCATCCAGGCATCGGGGTTGGGGTCGTCGGCCACCAGCTGGTCGACATCGGAGCCGTCGACGCGATCCAGCTCGGCAAGCCGGGTGAGCCGCCGCCACTGCAGGTCCGGATCGGTCGCGAGCCCGGCCAGGCTCTCGAGCTGGGCCTCGGTGGTGGCGCTCTGCGCGAGCGCGCGTACGGCCGCGGTCCGCCGGGCCGGGTGCTCGGCCAGCGTGAGGCTCAGGTCGGCGACCCGCGTCAGCAGCTCGTCGCGCTGCGCGTGGGGTGTCCAACGGTCCGCCGCCTCGACCAGCCGGGTCAGCAGTGGCTCGATGACCGAGTCCGCGGTCTCGTTCGCCAGCACGCCCACACCGCAGTCGACGAATCGTCCCGCGGCCAGCTCGCCGTCGTACATGAGTCGCCACGCGGTGGTCAGCGCGACGGTGCGCGCGATCGCGGTCGGGAGCTCGCCGCCGCGGGTCAGGATCAGCTCGAGCGACGCCCGGTCGGGCCGCACGGTGGCGAAGGTCAGGTCCTCGTCGTTGACGAGCAGCAGGTCCGCCCCCGTGCCGTCCTCGATCCGGGTGCGCTCGCCGGCCACCTCGACCGACAGCATGTCGAGCGGGGCCAGCCGGTCGCCCCGGTCGGCGTACGCCCCGAGCAGGAGTCGGTGCGGCAGCGGCCCGCGGCCGTTCGGCGGCGTCGCGACCAGGACGAGCTCGCCGTCGCTCCGTTCGAGGCTGAGCTGGTCGGTGCCCGAGGTCTCCAGCCAGCCCTCCACCCAGGCCGACATGTCCCGCCCGCTGGCCGCGGCGATCTCGGCGATCAGGTCGTCGAGCGTGGTGTTTCCCCAGGCGTGCTTGGTGAAGTAGCTCCGCAGGGCCGCGACGAAGACGTCCTCGCCGACGAAGGCGACGAGCTGCTTGAGGACGGCCGCGCCCTTCGGGTAGGTGATGTTGTCGAAGCTGGCCGCCGCGGTCGCAACGTCGACGATCTCCTGGCGGATCGGGTGCGTGGTCGGGGCCGAGTCCGCGGCGTACGCGTCCTGCTTGTCGGTCGCGAGGACCCCGGCCCGCATGTCCGTGAACTCGGTGCAGGCCATGCCCGACCACTCGCAGGCCCACTCCGCGAACGACTCGTTGAGCCACAGGTCGTCCCACCAGCGCATGGTCACGATGTCGCCGAACCACATGTGCGCCATCTCGTGCAGCAGCACCAGGGCGCGGTACTCGCGCTCGGCGTACGACGGCGGGTCGCGGTGGATGAAGCTGTCGCTCCAGGTGATGCACCCGTAGTTCTCCATTGCGCCGCCGAGCTCGGGCACGAAGACCTGGTCGTACCTGCTCTGCGGGAAGGGCATCGCGAACTGCTCGCCGTAGAACTCGAGCCCCTGTGCGGTCAGCTCGAAGAGCTCCTCGGCGTCACGCTCGAGCATCGGGGCGAGCGAGCGGCGCACGTAGAGGCCGAGGTCGTAGCCGTTGCGCGTGCTGCGCAGCTCGACGAACGGGCCGGCGTTGACCACCGTGACGTACGTCGACATCGGGGGCGTGTCGGCGTACGTCCAGGTGCTCACCCCGTCGCTCGTGCTGATGTCGGCGTTGCCGGTGTTGCTGGTGACCAGCCACCGCTCCGGCACGTGCACGGTGATGCCGAAGACCGCCTTGAGGTCGGGCTGGTCGAAGCAGGCGAACACCATGCGGGCGTCGTCTGGCTCGAAGCTCATCCACACGTAGACCTCGTCGTCGCTCGGGTCGAGCGTGCGGTTCACACCCTGCCCCTCGTCGGTACGGCGCTGCACCGAGCGCACCACCAGCACGTTCTCGGAGGCCAGCCCGGGAAGTGCGAGACGCCCGTCCGGAAGCGGGCCGCTCGGCAACGGCGTCCCGTTGAGCACGGCCTCCTCGACCTCGCCGAGGCAGTCGACGAACGTCGAGGCCCCCTCCTCCGTGGCCGAGAACCTGATCGTCGACGTGGCACGCAGGGTGTCACCCTCGGCCAGGCCGGTGAGGTCGAACTCGAGGTCGTAGCGCTCCACGTCGAGGAGTGCCGCGCGCTCGCGGGCCTCCTCCTGGGTCAGGCTGAGAACGTCGGTCATGTCCGCACGCTATCTGTGTGGCGGGCCGACCTCGGCCGACGAGGTCAGCCGAGGGGCACCACGGCCACGGCCGAGTGCGCGTGCTCGACGACCGACGTCGCCATCCAGCTGAACACCAGGTCGGAGGCGAGGGCCGGGTGACGCGAGCCGATGACGACCAGGGCAGGGCGCAACGGTCCCGCCGTTCGGGACCAAGGACCCTGACCTCGGCCGCGCCCGCGACGGAGGATGGACGAACACGAGACGCACGCGGAGGTGCGAGATGCCCGAGTCACACGAGCTCAACCAGGAGGAGTGCCAGCGCCTGCTGCGTGCCGGCGTCGCCGGACGGGTCGCCATCGCGACACCCACGGGACCGCACATCGTCCCCATCAACTACTCGGTGGTCGACGACGCGGTCGTGGTGCGCACGTCGCCGTACAGCCTGCTCGGCACGTACGGGCGAGACACCACCCTCGCGTTCGAGATCGACCAGTTCGACCACGAGAACCACCGGGGCTGGAGCGTCCAGGCACGCGGGCGCAGCCAGGTCGTGGCCGACCAGGACGAGCTCGACCACATCAAGCAGGTGTGGCCTCCCCTCCCGTGGGCCTCGGGTGCCCGCAACCTCGTGCTCCGGCTGCGCTGGACCGAGCTCAGCGGCCGCCGCCTCGGCGCCGAGTGGGACCTCGTCCGCAACCTGCCCGTCCAGCGCGTCGTCTGACGCCAGCGCCCTGCGCGCCGACAGCGGTAGCAGACTGTGCCCGTGACCGACCGCCCGCCCGTGCTGCCCGGCGCCGCGCAGGCCCTGCTCGATGCCGTCACGGCGATCTCGTCGGACCTCGACCTGGCCGGCGTTCTCACGCGCATCGTCGAGTCCGCGACCGAGCTCACCGGCGCGCGGTACGGCGCGCTCGGCGTCGTGGGGGCGGACCGGACGCTCGTGGAGTTCGTGACCACCGGCATCACCGAGGAGCAGCGCAGGCTGATCGGCGACCTTCCCCGCGGGCGCGGGATCCTCGGCCTGCTCGTCAAGGAACCGGAGGCGATCCGGCTCCCCGACCTCGGCGCACACCAGCAGTCCTCCGGATTCCCGCCGAACCATCCGCCGATGACCACGTTCCTCGGAGTGCCGGTACGCATCCGCGGAACGGTCTTCGGCAACCTCTACCTGACCGAGAAGGCCGGCGGGGTGCCGTTCACCGAACAGGACGAGATGCTGGTCGAGGCCCTGGCGGGCACTGCCGGATTCGTGATCGAGAACGCCCGGGCGTACGGGCTCAGCGAACGCCGGCGACAGTGGCTCGAGGCATCGGCGGAGCTCGCGGACGCGCTGCAGCCACCGGTGGACCTCGGCCGCGCCTTGCGCAGGATCACGGAGGCGGCCCGTGCCGTCTCCGGAGCCCGCGCCGTTGCCGTGGTCGGCCTCGCGGGCGCCGAGGGGAAAGCGCACGGTCGCCGCGGAGACGAGTGAGGTCGAGGAGATCGGCCTCGCCCTCGACGAGGTCGTGGCCACGCTGGCGGAGCGAGCACCCGACGGCGACCCGCTCGAGGTCGCCACCAGGTCCCTGTCCGCGCTGGTGATCCCACTGCGTGCGCATCTCGCGGACGCCGGTGCGCTCGTGGCGTTGTACGACCAGCGGCCGGCACAGCACGTGGAGGAGCGTGACTTCCTGGCGGCGTTCGCCGACCAGGCCGCCCTGGCCCTGGACCGTGCCCAGGCGGTCACCGACCGCGAGAAGCTGGCCGTGATCTCCGATCGGGAGCGGATCGCCCGCGATCTGCACGACGTGGTCATCCAGCGGCTGTTCGCGACGGGGCTCCAGCTGCGCGGCATCGCGATGCGTGCCGGGGAGGGCCCGCTCGAGGAACCGCTGGACCAGGGCTGCCACCGACCTCGACCGCACGATCAAGGACATCCGCGCCACGATCTTCGAGCTCCAGGAGCGTCGCGACGAGTCGCTCCGAGCCGAGATCCGGGCACTCGCGCGTGAGTACGCCGAGGTGCTCGGCTTCACCCCCGCCGTCGTCACCACGGGACCGGTCGACACCGCCGTCACACCGTCCGCCCGCGAACAGCTGCTCCCCGTGCTCCGCGAGGCCCTGTCCAACGTGGCCCGCCACGCGTCCGCGGCCGGAGCGGAGATCGAGCTGGCTGCCGACGCGCACGAGCTGACCCTGACCGTCAGCGACGACGGCGTCGGGCTCGGCGGCGCCGGTCGCGAGAGCGGGCTCGGCAACGCACGGCGCCGCGCCGACCGGCCTCGGCGGCTCGCTGCGAGCTGCTGGCCAACGACCCGCGCGGCACCCGCTTCGTCTGGCGGGTCCCGCTCGACTGAGCCGGGGCCAGCGGAACGGCCACCCGGTGGAGTTCCGGGTGGCCGATTCGACGGCTGGGCCGACTACCGCAGCACGGGGTGGCGGCGTACCAGCGGGATCCGCTTCCACCAGGAGCCGGCGCCCCAGGTGTCGCCGGCGTGGAACATGGCCAGCACGACCAGGGTGAGTGCGCCCAGCAGGTGGTCGTCGATCACCGGGTTGTTCTCGGGAGGCAGGACGACGGTCCACATGAGGACGTACAGCAGCGCTCCGGTCGCGGCCGCGATCCGCACGCCTGCCCCCAGGGTGAGGGCGAGGCCGATGCCGAGAAGGCCGAGCATGAACAGCCAGTCGGCCCAGGCGGCGCCGGCGATGCTGTTGTAGAAGTCCTGGAACGGGCCGTCGGCCCCGAACGCGAGGAATCCCTCGGTCGGGCTGCCGCCGTTGATCCAGGCCGCGTCGCCGAACCGGTCCAGGTTGCCGGCCTGGTCGTAACCGGTGTGGAACCCGAGGGCGAACATCTTGTCCAGGAACGCCCACAGGAAGGTGAGACCGAAGCCGATCCGCAGCGCCGCGAGTGCGCGGTACGCCAGCGGGGTGGGCGGGTCGTGGGTGGCGTCGTCGTGTACGACGGGGGCGGTGTGCTGGGCGGTCATCTGACAGCCTCCTCGGTGGGATTGGATCTTCCACTTCGAGGGTCCCGCCGGACCACCGCTCGAGGTCAGTGCTGATCGCCCGCAGCCGGTGGGACCAAAGTCCTCACTCGGGCCGTCTCTTGCCGGACGGTCGTGCAACCGATCCGCCACTGACGTCGTTCAATAGGGCATGGGGCGAGATGCGGCCGCGGATGCCGCCTTCACCGAGTTCGCGGCCGCGAGCCGGTCCCGGCTGCGCAGCACGGCGTACCTGATGTGCGGCGACTGGGAGCGCGCTTCCGACCACGTGCAGGAAGGCCTTCTCCGGGTGTACGTCGCGTGGCCTCGGCTGGTCCGGCACGGCGGCGAGTTCGCCTACGCCCGCAAGGCCGTGGTCAGCGCGTTCCTGGACGCCAGCCGCAAGCGGTCGAGCACCGAGCGGCCGACGGCCGAGCACCACGACCGGACCTCGGGCGAGGACCTCGCGGCGGCCGTCGCCGACCGGGCCGCCCTGATGGACGCGCTCTCCCGGCTGCCAGGACGGCAGCGAGCGTGCGTGGTGCTGCGGTACTTCGAGGAGCTCGACGTGCGTGAGACCGCGGTCGCGCTGAGCTGCAGCGAGGGCACGGTCAAGAGTCAGACCTCGCGTGCGCTCGCCGCACTGCGCGCGATGTTCGAGGACGCGTCCCGCGACGAGCTCGTCGTGGCCGGAGAGAGGACCCTCCCGTGGTGAACGAACTCAAGCAGCTGATGCGGGAGAACGTGGCTGCTCCCCCGCCCGACCACCTCGACCTCGACTCACTCGTGAGTGCCGGACGCCGTCGGGTCCGCAGCCGTCGTGCCGGTGTCGTGGGTGGCGCCGGCCTGCTCGTCGCCGGGATCTTCGTGACCACCGCCGTCATCTGGCCGCAGGGGACCGACGAGTCGGCAGTGGCCGACCAGCCGCCGACGCCGGACGCGCCCACGCTGCGCCTGAGCGACGCGCAGCAGGCGGTCGAGGGCCGCGACTACCGACTCCTGGCGTCGTACACGAACGAGAACCTGGACCGCGACAACGGGCAGTACCTCGACGGGGTCACCGACGACGGCCTCATCCTGTTCCGCGACGGCCCCCGGATGGACCAGCTCTGGCCACGGATGGCGCTCATGAACCCGGCGACCGGCCACAAGGACTGGCTGCCCGACCTGGACATCGGACAGACCCAGGTCTGGCCGATCGAGCTCGGCACGGACCGCCTGGTCCTGGTGTCCGCCGAGGGGGGCATGAAGGTGCGGCTGGTCGCCCACGTCTTCGACCGCACCGAGCGTCAGTGGACCAGCATCGACTGGCCGAGCCTTCCGCTCGTCGAGCAGCCTCGGGCGGTCGTGGGGCCGGACGACCGGCTCTACGTCTTCGTCCCCGCCACCCAGGGGCAGGCGCCCGAGGGCGGCTGGCCGACCGGGCCCGACGGCGAGGCCGAGGACGCCGACGCCGAGGGCGACACCTACCACCTGTGGTCGGCCTCGCTCACCGACAGCACCGACGTGCGCGACGAGGCGCTGACCGTGGGCGATCTCGCCTTCACCGAGACCTCCATGGTGTGGACCGACTCCTCCGGCGGCGACGCCGGCCTGGTGCACGTGCGCGACCTGTCGACCGGCAAGGAGCACTCGTTCGATCCCCACGCGGGCGAGCGGTGCAACCTGCTGTCCTTCGGAGCCACGGACGACCGCGTGGTGCTCGGGCAGTACTGCGGGACGTACGCCGACGGCGTCCGCGACGACCGGGTCCAGATCCTCACCACGGACGGCGACCAGGTGGTGACGCTCCAGGACAGCGGGATCGACGGTGCGGTGGCCGGGCCCGGCGGGACCAACGACGTGGTCAGTGTGACCGCCTACGAGAACGACCGACCGGGCACCTACGTCTACGACCTCGGTACCGACCGGTTCCTCCGGATCAGCGACGAGGTCTCGTCGTGGGGTCTGGGCGGCCCCGCCCCCGACGAGCAGTTCCTCTGGCACACGCCGTACAAGCGCCACGGCGCCACCCAGTGGGTCGGCCAGCTCCTGCCCTGATCGCCGGGATCGCCCGGATCGACCGTCAGGGCCGGTGGTCGTCCGGCGTGCCGAGCAGCTTCGAGGCGAGCACCGCCGCCTGGGTACGGCGCTCCAGGCCGAGCTTGGCCAGGATGCTGGACACGTAGTTCTTCACGGTCTTCTCGGCCAGGAACATCTGCTCGCCGATCTGCCGGTTGGTCAGGCCCTCGGCGATGTGGCCGAGGAGCTTGAGCTCCTGCTCCGTCAGGTCGGCCAGCTCGGGCGCGGTGGCGGGGCCGTTGCGTAGCCGGTCGAGGACCCGTGCCGTGAGCGCCGGGTCGATGAGCGACTTCCCCTCGGCCACGAGCCGCACGGCGCTGAGCAGGTCGGTGCCCTTGATCTCCTTGAGCACGTAGCCGGATGCACCCGCCATGATCGCGGCGAACAGCGCCTCGTCGTCGTCGTACGACGTGAGCACCAGCGCCCGGATCGACGGGTCGACGGCGCGGACGGACCGACACACCTCGATCCCGGACCCGTCGGGGAGCCGGGCGTCGAGGATGGCGACGTCGGGCTTCAGTGCCGGGATCCGGCTGGTCGCCTCGACTGCCGACTCGGACTCCCCGACGACCTCGATGTCACCCGCTCCCTCGAGCAGGAAGCGCAGTCCCTGGCGCACGACCTCGTGGTCGTCCAGCAGGTAGACGCGGATCATCGGGGACTCGGGTCGTCGAGGTCGACCACGCGGTCGACCAGGTCCAGGCCGGCGGTGCCGTGGGTGATCCAGACGACGGTCCGGTCACGTCCGTTGCCCAGCACCTCCGTGGCCAGCCGCTCCGCGGACGCGCCGTCGAGGTGGGCGGTCGGCTCGTCCAGCACGAGCACCGGCTGGTCGGCGAGCAGTGACCGGGCCACGCCCAGCCGGGCGCGCTCGCCGCCGGAGACCTGGGCGTGCCCGTCGCCGAGCCGGGTGCCGAGCCGTTCGGGGAGGCTCTCGAGCCAGCCGCCGAGGCCGGCTTCGCGGACCGCCTGCTCGACGGCGACGTCGTCGGCGCCGGGACGGGCGAGCCGCACGTTCTCGGCGAGCGTGCTCGCGAAGACGTGGGGATCGTCGTCCACGAGCCCGACGCGGGATCGCACGTCGTCGAGCGCGAGGCGGTCCAGGTCCTGTCCGGCCAGCTCGATCCTCCCGGCCGCGGGATCGGCGAAGCGCAGCAGGAGCGCCGCCAGCGTGCTCTTCCCCGACCCGGACGCTCCGGTGACGCCGACCCGGTCACCGGCGGAGAGGTCGAGCGACAGGCCGCTCAGCACCACCCGGTCGTCCCACGCGGCGGTGACGTCGTCGAGGACGAGGCGCGGGTCCTCGCCCGGCGTGCGCCGGTTCGGCAGGGTCGAGCACGGCGGGCGTGCGGGAGGTCAGGGCCGTCAGCCGCTGCTCGGCCGCCGCGGTGCGGGCCGCCAGTGCTCCGGCATCGGCGAGACCGGTCGCGACCTCGCCGATCGCCAACGGCAACAGGACCAGCAGCGCGAGGACCGGGCCGGTGATCGTGCCGTCGGCCAGGAGGGGCGTGCCCAGCAGCGCCGCCACCGCCACCCCGACGCCGGCGACCAGCAGCACCAGCGCCCGCGCCGCACCCAGCCACGCCGCGCTGCGCACGGTCGACCGGCCGAGCCGCTCGCTGGCGCTCACGACACCGGACAGTGCGCGGTCCTCGGCCTGCCACATCACGAGCTCGTCGGCCGTCTGGGTCGCCTCGACCACGACGTCGGAGAGCGCCGCGCGCGCGTCGACGGCCAGGCGCTCCGCCCGGCCGGCCCCGAGCCGCGCGACGGCGTACCCGAGGGTGCCGCAGGCCAGGCAGGTCAGCGCGACCACGACGCCGACGGCCGGAGCCAGGAACGCCGCGACCGCCGTGGCGATCGCGGCGACCAGCACGAACCCACGGACCGGCAACCGGACCCGCAGCTCGCGGTCGACCACTGCGTCCACGTCGTCGACGACGGCCGTCAGCAGGTCGCCGCGGCGGCGGCCCAGTGCTCCCGGCGTGAGCGGCACGAGGGCGTCGTACACGTCGACCCGGCGCGCCGCCAGGAGCCGCAGCCCGGCGTCGTGGGACCGCAGCCGCTCGACGTACCTCAGCACCGGCCGGGCGAGGCCGAACGTGCGCACGGCCACGATCGCGACCAGCAGGGTGAGGATCGCCGGCTGGTACGACGCCTGGACGATCAGCCAGCCGGCGGTGGCCGTGAGCGCCACACCGGACGCCGACGCCAGTCCGCCGAGAAGTGTCGGTACGGCGAACCCGGGCACGTGGGGCGACGAGGGCTCGGCGGGGGCCGGCGGCGCTGGCGCAGCGGTCGCGCTCGGCACGGGGGCGGGCAGGTCGGCCGGCGGATCCGGGAGCGTGACGACCCGATGGGCGGCCTCGGCCAGCGCCGGCCGGTGCGCGACCACGACGACGCCGCGGCTGCGCCCCAGCTCGCGGACCGTCTCCACGATCACCTGCTCGGTCCGGTCGTCGAGGTGGGCGGCGGGCTCGTCGAGCAGCACCCACGGCCGGTCCGCGAGCAGCACGCGGGCCAGCGCGAGCCGAGCGCGCTCACCGGCCGACAGCGTCGCGCCGTCCTCGCCGACGGGACACTCCAGGCCGCCGGGCAGGTCCCGCACGCGTCCGTCGAGGGCCACCCGTCGGAGCGCGTCCCACAGCATCTCCTCGCTCGCCTCGGGGGCACCCAGCCGCAGGTTGTCGGCGACGGAGCCGGACACGAAGGTCGGTCGCTGCGGCAGCAGGGCCACCTGCGAGCGCCAGGCGGGGCCGGAGACGGGGAGCCCGCTGACCGTCAGCCGTCCCTCGGTGGGTGCGAGCAGGCCGGCGAGCACCGACAGGAGCGTGGACTTCCCGCAGCCGGAGGGGCCGACGACCGCGGTCACGCCCCGGGCAGGGATCTCCAGGGTGACGTCGTCGAGGGCGGGCACGGTCCGTCCCGGGCGCAGGAGCGAGAGCCCGTCGACGCGCAGGCTGCCGGTGCCGGCGACACCCGTGGCGTCGCGCGCGTCCGTCGTCAGCACGGCGGCCGCCTCGAAGGTCGCGACGCCTTCGGCGGCCGCGTGGAACTCGGCACCGACGCGACGCAGCGGCCAGTACGCCTCGGGCGCGAGCAGCAGCACGATCAGCGCCGTCTGCAGGGCCATGTCACCCGCGGCCAGCCGGAGGCCGACGGTCACCGCGACCAGCGCGACCGACAGGGTGGCGACCAGCTCGAGGATGGCCGACGACGCGAACGCCAGCTTGAGCGTGCTCAGGGTCCGCAGGCGGTAGCGGTCGGTGATCGAGCGGATCGTCGCCGACTGCGCCTCGGCGCGGCGGAACGCCACCAGCGTCGGGAGCCCGCGGACGACGTCGAGGAAGTGCCCGGACAGGGCGGACATCGCCCGCCACTGCGACCGGGCGCGGTCCTCGGTGGCCAGCCCGACCAGGATCCCGAACACCGGCACCAGCGGCAGCGTGACGAGCACGATCACGGCCGACATCGGGTCCTGGGTGGCGATCGCGGCGAGGGTCAGGCACGGCAGCACGCCGGCCAGCACGAGCGCGGGCAGGTAGCGGGTCAGGTAGGGCTCGGCGGCGGTGACGCCGCGCGTGGCCAGCACCGACAGCTCACCCGTGGAGCCGGCCGCGCCCGCCGTGCAGCACGGCGGCGACCACGCGTCGGCGTACGTCGGTGCCGACCTGCACGGCGGCCCGGGCCGCCGCGACGTCACCGACCCAGCCGACCAGGCCGCGGCCGACGAACACGGCCACGACGGCGGTCGCCGGGCCGGTCAGGTCGCCGTCGCGCAGCGCCGCGAGCACGAGCGCGGTGACGGCCCACGCCTGGCCGATGACGAGCAGGCTCCCGACGACCCCGGCCGCCAGCACCACGGCCAGCTGGCGGTGAGCCGGCGCCAGCTGACGGCGTACGACGGGGTCGGTCGGTCTCATGCGTGCGAGTCCGCGTGCTCGGGGATGTGGTGCACCGAGATCCGGCGGCGGAACACCCAGTACGTCCAGCCCTGGTAGATCAGCACGACCGGCACGAAGATCACCGCGACCCAGGTCATCACCGTGAGCGTGTAGTCGGTGGCGGACGCGTTCGTGGTCGTCAGCGAGTACGCCGCGGACGTCGATCGACGGCATCACGTCGGGGAAGAGCGCCACGAACAGCCCGGCGACCGCCAGGCCGATCGTCAGCGAAAGTCCCGGTGAACGCCCAGCCCTCCCGGCCGCGGGCCGCCATGCCGACGCCGCCGACGAGCGCGAGTGCGGCGAGCGACGAACACCACCGCCGAGGCCGCGTCGCCCGCGATCGCCTGCGTCCAGACCAGGAAGACCACCGCCGCGACGGCGGCCGCGAGGCCGAACCGGACGCTGAGCCTTCGGGAGCGGTGCCGGATGTCGCCGTCGGTCTTGAGCGCCAGGAACATCGCGCCGTGGGTCAGGAACAGCAGCAGCGTGACCAGCCCGCCGAGCAGCCCGAACGGGTTGAGCAGGGTGAACAGGTTGCCGGTGAAGTCCTTGTCGGCGTCGATCGGCACGCCGCGCACGATGTTGGCGAACGCGACGCCCCACAGGATCGCGGGCAGCACCGAGCCGATGAACAAGGCGCGGTCCCACCAGGCCGCCCACTCGGCCTCCGGACGCTGGTGGCGGTACTCGAACGCGAGGCCGCGCACGATCAGGCCGAGCAGGATCAGCAGCAGCGGCAGGTAGAAGCCGCTGAACAAGGTGGCGTACCACTCCGGGAACGCGGCGAACGTCGCGCCGCCGGCGGTCAGCACCCACACCTCGTTGCCGTCCCAGACCGGGCCGATGGTGTTGATCATGGTCCGGCGCTCGCGGTCGTCGCGGGCGAGCACCGGCAGCAGCATGCCGACCCCGAAGTCGAACCCCTCGAGGCAGAAGTAGCCGATCCAGAGGACGGCGATCAGGATGAACCAGACGGTCGTGAGCTCCATGTCACTCCTCCTTCTAGTAGGCGAACGTCATGGGTCGGTCCTCGTCGTCGCTGCCGCGCAGCGTCGGGTCCGGAGGCTCCTCGAACGGGTCGGCGCCGCGCTTGACGAAGCGGGCCAGCAGCCCGATCTCGATCACCGCGAGGACGGCGTACAGGAGCGTGAGCGAGAGGATCGAGATCCAGGCCTCGGCGGGGCTGACTCCGGGTGAGACGCCGTTCCTGGTCGTCATCAGCCCGAACACCACCCAGGGCTGGCGACCCATCTCGGTGAAGATCCAGCCCGCCGAGTTGCCGAGCACGGCCGCGACCGGCAGCCCGAGCACCATCCACGCGAACCAGCGCGAGGTCGGCGACCTCCCCTTCCTGGTCATCCAGAGCACGAGAGCGGCGCCCAACGCGACCAGGACGCCGAAACCCATCATGAAGCGGAACGTCCAGTAGGTGACGGGGATGATCGGCACGTAGCCGTCGGGCGAGTAGTACGTCGCGCCCGGGTCCTGGCCGTACTTCTCCTGGTACTGCTCACGCAGGTCGTTGATCCCCTCGACCTTGCCGTCGAAGTGCCCGGTCGCGAGGAAGGACAGCAGGCACGGGACGGTGATCGCGAACTTCTCGCTGGTGCCGTCGGGTGTCCCGATCGTGAAGATCGAGAACGGTGCGCAGCTCTCCTCGGTGTCGTAAAGCGCCTCGGCCGCCGCCATCTTCATCGGCTGGACGTCGGTCATGACCTTGCCCTGCACGTCTCCGGTCACCGCGACACCGATACCGGCGATCAGGGCCACCACCGCGCCCATCCGGATGCCCTTGCGGTACATCCCGCGGTCGGCCTCGAACCGCTTGCGCGTGTAGAGCCAGGCGGCGACTCCGAGCACGAACGCGCCGGCGGTCATGTACGCCGCCAGGATCACGTGCGGGAACGTCACGAGCTGGACCTTGTTGGTCATCACCGCCCAGAAGTCGGTGAGCTCGGCGCGGCCGGTGTCCTCGTTGTAGCTGTACCCGACGGGGTGCTGCATCCAGGAGTTGGCCGCCAGGATGAAGTACGACGACGCGAGGGTGCCGACGTGGACGATCCACATGCACGCGTTGTGCAGGCCCCGCGGCAGCTTGTCCCAGCCGAAGATCCACAGGCCCAGGAACGTCGACTCCAGGAAGAAGGCGAGCAGCGCCTCGATGGCGAGCGGGGCTCCGAAGACGTCGCCGACGAACCGCGAGTAGTCCGACCAGTTCATCCCGAACTGGAACTCCTGGACGATGCCGGTGACCACGCCGATGGCGAAGTTGATCAGCATCAGCTTCGCGAAGAACTTCGTCAGCCGCAGCCACTCCGGCGACTTCGAGCGCAGCCACATGGTCTCCATGAAGGCGACGAGGGCGGTCAGCCCGATCGTCAGCGGGACGAACAGGAAGTGGTAGACGGTGACGATCCCGAACTGCCACCGCGCGATGTCGAGGATGCTGTCCACGAGCTCCCTCCGAGGAGTCGACGTACTGCCACTCAGGAACGCTAGGCCCCACGCTTCCCCTCGAGCACCGGCCGAGGGTCACCCGACTCGGGCCAAAGGTCCCGTGGCGAGCGCCCCGAGAACCGGACTTTGTGAAAGTTTTCTCAAAGTCTACGCCCGCCGTATCCGCCCCCGCCACGGGGTGGGCGCGGGGCCCGTTGCGATCCCCGGCTGGCCGGGGGTTCTGTCACTTGTCGGGGGTTGCAACCCCCGACAAGTGACAGGAGTGCCCTCCCGATGTGACAGGAGTGGCGTCAGGCGTACGGCGCGGGCTCGGCGTCCTCAGCCGCCGGGAAGCGCAGCGCGATCTCCTGCCTGACCTCGACGTAGCGCAGCAGGAAGGCCTGCTCGTCGAGCCGCTTGCGCCGCAGCCAGCCGGTCACCTCGTCGTTGCACTTGCTGGTGTTGCACGAGCGGCAGGCCGGGACGACGTTGTCGAGCGTGTACCGCCCGCCGCGCGAGATGGGCAGGACGCAGTCGCGCTGCAGTGCCCCATCGGTCGCGCCGCAGTAGGCGCACCCACCCCAGGCGGCCTGGAGCGCGGCCCACTGAGCATCGGTGAGGTCATGGACCACCAGACCCATGCGGCGCTTGCGACGGCGGGCAGCCCGGGCCCTGCGACTCCTGTTCACCGCCACCGGGCCAGCGTAGGTTCGCGCGTCACCCGGATCCGGGAGGCGCGAGAATAGGGGTCGCGTGGTGTCGGCGGTCAACGGCACAGTGACGCCATGGACCTCGACGACCTCACGCACGCCCAGGCAGCGGCATCCGAGCTCTTCGCCGGCGTCGAAGCCGACGACTGGAGCCGACCCACACCCTGCGACCAGTGGGACGTCGCCGCCGTCGTACGCCACCTCATCGCCGGCGACCGCGCGTTCACGACCTCGCTGGGCGGGCAGCCCTACGACCTGCCTGCGATCACCGCAGAGGTCGCGACCGTCGCCACCGGAGACCTCGCGGCCACCTACGACACCACCGTTGCCCGGCTTCAGGGCGCGTTCGCGAGCGCGACGGACGGGCCGTTCCCCACCGGGTTGGGCCCGATGCCCGTCGCCGCGGTCGCCGAGCTCCGGACGATCGAGGCGCTGACCCACGGCTGGGACGTCGGCCGCGCGATCGGGCGTGCGCCCGACGTCGACGAGGCAGCGGCCGAGCGGGCGATCGCCCACAGCCTGGCGCTGATGGAGCGGCTGCCGCCCGACCGCACACCGTTCGGGCCGCCCCAGCCCGTCGCCGACGACGCGCCCGCGATCGACCGGCTGGTGGCGCTGCTGGGCGGCGCGCCACCAGCTGAGGGTCAGCGACCCAGGACCACCGACGAGCCGTGGCCGAAGAGCCCCTGGTTGGCGGTGATGCCGACCCGAGCGCCCTCGACCTGGCGGCCTTCCGCCTGGCCGCGCAGCTGCCAGGTCACCTCGCAGACCTGGGCCAGCGCCTGCGCCGGCACGGCCTCGCCGAAGCACGCCAGCCCGCCCGAGGGGTTGACCGGGATCCGCCCGCCGACGGCGGTCTCGCCCGCGCGCAGCAGCGCCTCGGCCTCCCCGCGCTTGCAGAGGCCGACGTCCTCCATCCAGTCCAGCTCGAGGGCGGTCGAGAGGTCGTAGACCTCGGCCAGGTCGACGTCCTCGGGGCCGATCCCGGCCTCCTCGTACGCCGCGTGCGCGATCGACTCCTTGAAGGTGCGCTCGGGTGCCGGCACCGCCGAGGAGGCGTCCGTCGAGAGGTTCGGCATGTCGAGCACGGTGTTCGGGAAGGTCGGCGTGACCGTGGAGATCCCCCGGATCCGCACCGCGTCGCCGAGGTCGTGGCGACGGGCGTAGTCGGTGCTGGTGAGCAGCACCGCGGCCGCCCCGTCGGACGTCGCGCAGATGTCGAGCAGGTGCAGCGGGTCGGAGACCATCGCCGAGTCGAGCACGTCGGCGACGGCCACCTCCTTGCGGTAGCGCGCGTTCGGGTTGGCCAGGCCGTGCCGGGCGTTCTTGACCTTGACCTGGGCGAAGTCCTCGCTCGTCGCGCCGTAGAGGTCCATCCGGCGGCGCGCGTACATCGCGAAGTAGGCGGGGTTGGTCATCCCGAGCAGCCGGAACCGCAGCCAGTCGGGGTCGTCCCAGCGCTCACCCGCGTTGGGCGCGAGGAACCCCTTCGGCGTGGTGTCGGCGCCCACCACCAGCGCGACCTCGCTGAGCCCGGCGAGGATCCGGCTGCGGGCGGTGTCGAGCGCCTGGGCGCCGGTCGCGCAAGCGGCGTACGACGTCGCCACGCGGGCGCCGTTCCAGCCCAGCGCCTGGGCGAACGTCGCCCCGGCGACGTAGCCGGCGTACCCGTTGCGCACGGTCTCGCCGCCGACGATCAGGTCGACGTCGGGCCACGGGATGCTCCGCATCGGCCAGCGCCGCGCGGGCGGCGTGGACGCCGTACGAGACGAAGGAGCGGCCCCACTTGCCCCACGGGTGCATGCCGACCCCGAGGACGGCGACATCGTGGTCGCTCACTGGTCGGCCTCCTCGCCCATCTCCGTCACGGGCTTCCATCGCCAGATCAGCCGGTCGCCGCTGTCGTCGCGGTAGAGGGTCTCGACCACGAGCTCGGCCTCGCCGCCGACGTGGAGGTCGCGCACGCCGTACCCCTGGGCGACCTGGCCGAGCACCACCAGGCCCTCGGGCAGCTCCACCGCCGCCAGCGCGAACGGCTCGAACGGGTCGGTGGGAGGGATGTACGGCGGGGGCGGCTGGTACTGCGCGTCGGTGTAGGACCAGACGGTGCCGCGCCGCGACAGCTCGGTCGGCTCGAACTCCTCGCCGGTGCAGCCGGGGTTGCGGCAGAAGCCGCCTCCGTCGACCCCGGCCGGCGGGAAGAACACCGTTGCGCAGGAGGTGCACCGGGAGCCGGTCAGCGCCGGGTCGTCGCCGGTGGTGAACCAGCCCTCGATCGCAGGTGTGGCCGTCATGTCACCCCTTGAAACTAGAACAGGTTCTCATTCTAGCCGAGGCGCGACCGCTACTGCACGAACCCCTCGTCCTGCAGCCACTCCAGCGCCACGTCGGCCGGTTCGCGGCCCTCGACGTCGATCTCGGCGTTCAGCCGCAGCAGCACCTCGTTGGTCAGCTTCTCGGTGACCGGCGCGATCAGGTCCGCGATCTCGGGGTGGTCGGCCAGCACGTCCTCGCGGACCACCAGCGAGACGTTGTAGTTGGGGAAGTACCGCTGGTCGTCCTCGAGCACCTTGAGGTCCAGGGCGATGATCCGGCCGTCGGTGGTGAACACCTCGCCGAAGACGCACCGGCCGTTCGCGGTCGCGTCGTAGATCGCCCCGGTCTGGTAGAGCTGGATGTTGTCGGCCGGCACCCCGCTGGCCTCTCCGGGCGGCAGGCCGTAGGTCTTGAGCATGCCGTCGAGCCCGTCCGGACGGTTGGCGAACTCCGACTCGACGCAGAAGGTGCGGTCCTCGACAGGGACGTCCTTGATGTCGCTGAGCGTCTTGAGCTGCGGGTACTTCTTCGCCGACTCCTGGGTGATCGCGAAGCCGTAGGTGTTGTTCATCGGCGCGGGCGGGAGCCACTCCAGGGAGTTCTCCTCGAGGTCCTCGTCGCGGACGGCCTCGTACTGCTCCTGCTCGTCCTTGATCGGCTTGGTGTGGCCGAGGTAGTTGATCCAGCCGGTGCCGGTGTACTCCCACATCGCGTCGATCTGGCCCTCGAGGTGGGCCTGCCGCGACGACGCGCTGCCGGGGATGTTCGTGAGGTCGGTGACCTCCGCGCCGGCCGACTTGAAGACGATCAGCGCGATCTTGCCGAGCAGGATGTTCTCGGAGAAGTTCTTCGAGCCGACCGCCAGCTCGACGCCGTCCAGCGACCCGGCGTCCTCGAGCGAGCCGGCGAGCTGTCCGTCCGGCACGTACCCACCGGCGGTGGCCAGCCCGCAGCCCGCAACGGGGACCAGGCAGACCGCGGCGGCCGCGACGGCGAGGCGGCGGAACGGACGGCGGCGGGGGGCGCTCACTCAGATCCCCTTCGGTCGGGCGACGAGCTCGAGCAGGCGCCCGACCCACTCGACGAGCAGGGCGAGCAGGGCGATCAGCACGGCACCGCTACCATCAACGACGACTTGAACAGGGAGATCCCGGTCTGCAGGATCGCGCCGAGCCCGCCGCCGTCGATGAACGTCACCAGGCTGGCGGTGCCGACCAGCAGCACCAGGGCGGTGCGCACGCCGGCCATGATCACCGGTACGGCGATCGGGAGCTCGATCCGGAACAGCACGCCGCTGGCCGACATGCCGATGCCGCGGCCGGCCTCCTTCAGAGTCGGGTCGACGCCCTGCAGGCCGGTGATGGTGTTGCGCAGGACGGGCAGCAGGCCGTACAGCGTCAGAGCCAGTACGGCGGTCCAGAAGCCGAAGTCGAGCCACATCGCGAGCAGCACGATCAGGCCGATCGACGGCGCCGCCTGGCCGATGTTGGCGATGCCGACGACGACCGGCGAGGCCGCGCGCAGCCGACCGCGGGTGAGCATGATGCCGAGCGGGATCGCGAGCAGCACCACCGCGACCGCCGCGACGGCGATCAGCGTCGCCACCAGCACGGCCTGGATCACCAGGCTGGCGTGCTGAAAGGTGTTGAACGCGATCTGGTCACGTCGGTCGACGATGAAGTCCCACACGTCGGTGGATCACCCCTGCGCGGACCGCCCGGACGTCCGCCCGATCGGCCGTCCTGGGTCTCCGCAAGGAAGCGGTCCCTGCACCAACCCAAACACACGGCAGCGCAGTTCGCGACATCAGCCCTTCGCGAGGAAGGCCAGCAGGTCCTGCCGGGTCAGCACTCCGACGGGCTTGCCGTCCTCCTGGACGAGTACGGCGTCGGCGTCCTCGAGGATCTTCACCGCATCGCGCGCCGACTCGGTCGAGCCGATGGCGGGCAGCGGCTTCGACATGTGCTGGTCGACGGAGTCGGTGAGCCGGGCGGAGCCGGCGAAGAGCGCGTCGAGCAGGGTCCGCTCGGACACCGAACCCGCGACCTCGGCGGCCACGATCGGCGGCTCCGCGCGGACCACCGGCATCTGGGAGACGCTGTACTCCTGCAGGATCGCGACCGCCTCGGCGATGGTCTCGCCGGGGTGGGTGTGCACGAGGTCCGGCAGCCGGCCGTCCTTGCCGCGCAGCACCTCGCCGACGGTCGGCACGTCCTCGGCGGTGTCGCCGACCGCGAAGCCGTACTGCGCCAGCCAGTCGTCGTTGAAGACCTTCGTGAGGTAGCCGCGCCCGGAGTCGGGCAGCAGCACCACGATCACGGCGTTCTCGCCCTCGGGCGTGCCGACCAGCTCGGCGGCCAGCTGCTTCGCGGCGTACGCCGCCATGCCCGACGAGCCGCCGACCAGCAGCGCCTCCTCGCGGGCGAGCCGCCGGGTGAACGCGAAGGAGTCGGCGTCGGAGACCTCGATGATCCGGTCGGCGATGTCGCGGTCGTAGCAGTCGGGCCAGAAGTCCTCGCCCACGCCCTCGACGAGGTAGGGGCGGCCGGTGCCGCCGGAGTAGACGGAGCCGGCCGGGTCGGCGCCGACCACCTGGACGTCGGGGTTCTGCTCCTTGAGGTAGCGACCGATCCCGCTGATGGTGCCGCCGGTGCCGACGCCCGCGACGAAGTGGGTGATCTTCCCCTCGGTCTGCGCCCAGATCTCCGGGCCGGTCGTCTCGTAGTGGGAGCGCGGGTTGTGCGGGTTGGAGTACTGGTCGGGCTTCCAGGCGCCGGGCTCGGACGAGAGCCGGTCGCTCACGCTGTAGTAGGAGTCGGGGTGCTCCGGGTCGACGGCCGTGGGGCAGACGACCACCTCGGCGCCGTACGCCTTGAGGGCGTTGCGCTTGTCCTCGCTGACCTTGTCGGGGCAGACGAACACGCAGCGGTAGCCCTTCGACTGGGCGACCATCGCCAGCCCGACGCCGGTGTTGCCCGAGGTCGGCTCGACGATCGTGCCGCCCGGTTGCAGCTCGCCGGACGCCTCGGCCGCCTCGATCATCCGGGTGGCGATGCGGTCCTTCACCGAGCCGCCCGGGTTGAGGTACTCGATCTTCGCGAGCAGGAGCGGGCCGGCCTCCCCCGTCGTGCGCGCGGCGTCGATCTCGGGCGCGAGCGTCGTCGAGAGCCGCAGCAGCGGGGTGTTGCCGATCAGGTCGATGAGCGAGTTCACATACTGCACATCGCCAATCTAGGCCCGCCTGTCCGGAACTCACCAACCGGCGGGCACGGGTGGGGTCGGCTCCGTAGAGTTAAGGCCGTGACCAAGGCCGCTGCCGCACGCAAGCTGGCCTCCGCCGCGGCGTACGGCGGAGGCGGCGTCTCCGCGCTCGGCGGGCTGATCTACGGCCTGCTCCGGCTCGAGGCGACGATCGCGCGCCGCACCATCGGCGGCACGCGCGAGGAACCGCCGCCCGACGCGACCGGCTGGTACGGCCGCGGCCGTCCCGGCCCGGCGATCAAGATGGCGGTGCTCGGCGACTCGGGCGCAGCGGGGTACGGCGTGGCCCGGGTCGAGGAGACGCCGGGTGCCGTGCTCGCGAGCGCGCTCGCCGAGATCGCGGACCGCCGCGTCCACCTGCGCTCGTACGCCGTCGTCGGCGCCCAGTCCGCCGACCTCGGCGGTCAGATCGACCGGGCGCTGCCGACCGAGCCCGACGTCGCGATCATCCTGATCGGCGTCAACGACGTGACCCACCGGATGCTGCCGGCGCAGTCGGTGCGCAACCTCGTCGAGGGCGTGATCCGGCTGCGCGAGGCCGGCACCGAGGTGATCGTCGGCACCTGCCCGGACCTCGGCACGGTCGAGCCGGTGGCCCCGCCGCTGCGCCAGGTCGGGCGCGCGTGGTCACGCCGGCTGGCGACCGCGCAGACGATCGCGGTCGTGGAGGCCGGCGGCCGGACCGTCTCGCTCGGCACCATCCTCGGCCCGGAGTTCGCCGCCGCCCCTGCCCTGCTGTTCGGGCCCGACCGCTTCCACCCCTCGGCCGACGGCTACCGCCGGCTGGCGGAGGTGCTGCTCCCCTCGACGCTGGCCGTGCTCGGCCTGACCCGGGCCGAGGAGCTCCAGCCCGAGGCCTACCGCGGCGAGGGCGTGATGCCGGTGGCGACCGCGGCCGTCCAGGCCGTCGCCACACCCGGCACCGAGCTCGACGGGACCGAGGTCGGTGGCCAGCGCCGCGGCGTCCGCGGCCTGTGGGTGGAGCTGCGACACCGCCGCCGCGAGCCGATGGCCACCCCCGAGGCACCGGTCACCGCCGAGGACGGCCTGCCCGCCCAGGGGACGGCCCAGGAGCAGGCACAGGGGTAGGGAAAAGCCCACCCCGATTGGCGGTCCAGGTCCATCGAGAGCGCCGCGCCGCGTCCCTAGCGTCGAGGCATGACATCGACCACCGCCCTCTCCGTCCACGACCTGACCCGGGTCTACGGCACCGAGCCGACCGCCGTACGCGCGCTCGACGGCGTCGACCTGGCCTTCGACACCGGCACCTTCACCGCCGTCATGGGCCCGTCCGGGTCCGGCAAGTCCACGTTCCTCAACTGCGCCGCCGGCCTGGAGGCGCCCACCAGCGGCCGGGTCCTCGTCGACGGCGAGGACGTCACCGAGTGGTCGGAGTCGCGGCGCACGCGGCTCCGCCGCGAGCGGATCGGCATCGTCTTCCAGGGGTTCCACCTCATGCCCTACCTGACCGCCGCGCAGAACGTCGCCCTCCCCCGCCGCCTCGCCGGCGGCCGCGTGGACCGTACGCAGGTCCGCGACCTGCTCACCCGGGTCGGGCTCGGCGAGCGCGCCGGACACCTGCCCGCCCAGCTCTCGGGCGGCCAGCAGCAGCGGGTCGCGATCGCTCGTGCCATGGTCAACCGGCCGGCCGTCGTGCTGGCCGACGAGCCCACCGGCGCCCTCGACTCGACCAACGCCCGCGGGGTGCTGGCACTGCTGCGCGAGAGCGTCGACGCACTCGGACAGACCGTCGTCATGGTCACCCACGACCCCATCGCCGCGGCGTACGCCGACCAGGTGGTGTTCCTCGTCGACGGGCGGGTCGCGGGCCGGATGAACCGGCCCACCGCCGACGCCGTGGCCGCGCCAGCTCACGCACCTCGACGAGCTGGCCATGGGCGGGGTGGCGTCGTGACCGGCCTGGCCCTGCGGTCCCTGCGCTTCCGCGCGACCGCGTTCACCGCGACGTTCCTCTCGATCCTGCTCGGCACCGCGCTGATCGGGTCGTTCGCCACGTTGGTCGAGACCTCCCGCGGCACGATGTCCGACGTCGACCGCGACACGCTCATCATCATGGGCGCCGTCGTCGGCGGCTGGGGCACCATGATCGTGCTCTTCTCGCTCGCCTCCACCCTGGGCATCGCCGTACGCCAGCGTGGCGTGGAGATCGCGCTGCTCCGCACCGTCGGAGGCACCCCGCGCCAGGCGCGCCGGATGGTGCGGGTCGAGACGCTCGTCGTGGCGGTCCTCGCCTCCGGCGCTGGGCGCCGTCGTGGCGTGGTTCGGCGGGCGCGCACTGTTCGCCGCCATCCGCGAGGGTGGCCTGGTCGACGGTTCCGTCGACTTCTCCGCGGGGCCCGTCTCCCTGGGTCTGACCGCGCTCGGCGTGGTGCTCACGAGCCTCGTGTCCGCCACCATCGCCGGCCGGCGGGCGACGTCGGGCCCGGCGACCCTCGCGCTGGCCGACAGCCGGTCGGGGTCCGGGCGGATGCCGTGGTGGCGGGTCACCTTCGCGCTGCTGCTGATCGGGTACGGCGTGGTGATGGCCGTCGTCACCGTGGCCGTGATGGCCGACTCCGACGACCCGTACGCCGCCATGCAGACCTCCGGGTCGAGCTCGATCCTGGTCGGCCTCGGCCTGGCGACGCTGGCGCCGGTGCTGCTGCGGTGGTTCGCGACCGCGCTCCGCCCGTTGGTGAGCCGCTTCGGCGCCGCGGGGCAGCTCGCGGCGTTCAACACCTCCCGCCGCTCGCACCTGCTCGCCGGCGTGCTCGCCCCGGTGATCGTGTTCACCGCGGCCGCCACGGGCACCCTGATGCTGGTCGGGATCGACGGCCGCACCCTGGCCGCGAGCACCCCCGACAGCGACACGATCACCCTGCTCAACAACGTGGTGGTCGGGATGATCTCGCTGTTCGCCGCGATCATGGTCGTCAACGCGTTCGCCGCCGTGATCGCCCACCGTCGCGCGGAGCTGGCCCGGCTGCGGCTGCTCGGCGCCACCCGGGAGCAGGTGCGTTCCTCGGTGCTCGCGGAGGCCGGACTGGTGGCGGCCGTCGGCGTCGTGCTCGGCCTGGTCGCCGCGCTCGCCACGATCGTCCCGTTCGCGATCGCCCGCGACGAGGGGCCGGTCCCCGACGGCCAGCTCTGGCTGCCGATCGTCCTGGCCGGTGCGGCCGCGGCGATCACGCTGGCCTCCGCTGCGGCCGCCGTACGCCGGGCGACGTCGGTGCCGCCGCTGGCCGTGACGGGGGTGGCGCAATGACAGACTCGGCCGCGATGGCCCTCCACCTGCCCCGGATCGAGTCCCTGGCGCCCACGCCGGTCGACCGGTCCGCGATCGTCGGGCGACTGCGGCTGACCGCCGTCGCGGCCGGCCAGGCGCTGCTGATGGCGCCCGCGCTGGCGCTCGCCATCCTCAGCGTGCTGATCTGGCCGCTGCTGCTGATCACCGTCGGGTTCGGCCTGGCCCACCTGGTCGTCCCGGCGACCCAGCAGCTCACGCGGCTGCACCGCTGGATCAGCGGTCAGCTGCTCGGCGAGCCGATCCGCGCCGACTACGCCGACACCACCGGCCAGGGCCCCTTCGCCCGCGCCGGGACCTGGCTGCGCGACCGCGCCCGCTGGCGGGACTTCGGGTTCCTGTGGTTCTCGGCGACCGGCGGGTTCGTGCTGTCGGTGCTCCCGCTGGGACTGCTCACGGCCCCGGTCGTCCACCTGACGGGCGCGGTGGTCGACGGCGGTGGCTGGTGGTGGGTGCTCGCCCTCCTGGCCGGACCACTGCTGGTCGCCTGGTGGCTGGTCACGCCGGCGCTGGTGCGTGCGCGGGCCCTGGCCGAGCGGAACATCCTGGGCCACTCGCGGGTCGAGCGCCTCGAAGCACGGGTCGAACAGGTCGCCGCGTCGCGCACCGAGACGCTGGACCACTCGGCGGCGGAGGTACGCCGGATCGAGCGCGACCTGCACGACGGCGCCCAGGCGCGGATCGCGGCGGTCGGCATGAACGTCGGCCTGGCCGAGAAGCTGATCGACACCGATCCCGAGGCCGCGGCCGAGCTGCTGCGCGAGGCCAAGGAGACGGCGCTGTCGGCGCTCGACGACCTGCGCACCGTGGTGCGCGGCATCCACCCGCCGGTGCTGGCCGACCGCGGGCTCGGGGGCGCGATCGAGTCGCTGACCCTGCCGATCCCGATGCCGGTGACGCTGTCGGTCGACCTGCCCGGGTCGCTGCCGGCGCCGGTGGAGTCGGCCGCCTACTTCGCGGTCGCCGAGGCACTGACCAACGTGGTCAAGCACTCCGGCGCCGGCCGGGCCTGGGTGTCGGCCGCCCACGACGGGTCGGTGCTCCGGCTGGTGGTCGGCGACGACGGCCAGGGCGGGGCGGACCCGGCGGGATCCGGGCTGGCCGGTGTCGCCCAGCGGATCGCGGCCTTCGACGGCACAATGACGGTCGTCAGTCCCGCCGGCGGGGGGACCGTCGTGACCATGGAGGTGCCGTGCCCCAGCCGTCCGACCAGCAGCCCGACCCCGGACTCCGGGCCGTCCTCGCCGAGGACCAGGCCCTCCTCCGGGCCGGCCTGACCCGGATCCTCGAGGCCAGCGGCATCTCGGTGGTCGAGGCGGTCGACAACGCCCCGGCGCTGGCCCGGGCGCTCGGCCGCGAGGACATCGACGTCGCCGTGGTCGACGTACGCATGCCGCCGTCGTTCTCCAACGAGGGCCTGGTCGCCGCGATCGAGGCGCGGGCGGCGCGGCCGGGGTTTCCGGTCCTCGTGCTCAGCCAGTACGTCGAGCCGCTCTACGCGCGCGACCTGCTCGCCAGCGGTGAGGGCGCGGTCGGGTACCTGCTGAAGGACCGGGTGGCCGACGTCGACGGCTTCGTGGGCGCCGTACGCCAGGTCGCCGGAGGCGGCACCGTCCTGGACCCCGAGGTGGTCGCGGCGCTGGTGAGCGGCGCCGGCCAGGCCTCACCGATGGCGCGGCTGACGCCCCGCGAGACGGAGGTGCTGACCCTGATGGCGGAGGGTCGGTCGAACGCCGCGATCGCGGCCCGGCTGTTCGTCTCCGAGAAGGCGGTCGGCAAGCACACCAACAGCATCTTCACCAAGCTCGACCTGCCGCAGGCGAGCGACGACAACCGGCGCGTGCTCGCCGTCCTGGCGTTCCTCAACGCCGAGTCGGCCTGAAATGACGCCGAAATGACGTCGACCCGCCGTTCATCAACGGCGGGTCGACGGAGCTTCGGTGCGGTCAGTCCGAGTTGAGGATCGCGAGGATCCGCAGCAGGTTGGTGTAGATCCAGACCAGGCTGACGGTCAGCGCGAAGGCCGCGCGCCACGACTCGCGCTCGTCGATGCCGAGCGGCGATGCCCTTCTCGACGAAGTCGAAGTCGAGGATCAGCATGAAGACACCGAGCACCAGGCCGGCGACCGCGAACAGCAGGCCGAGGCTGCCGAAGCCGAACAGGCCGAGCTCGCTGCCGAACATGCCGAGCACGAGCTCGAGCAGGCTGAGGCCGACCATGCCGAAGACGGCGGCGATCACGAACGTGCGGAACCGCTGGCCGACCTGGATGTTGAAGAACTTGTACGCCGCGAGCGTGCCGGCGAACGCGGCGAAGGTGCCGATCACGGCCTGCGTGACGATGCCGTCACCGAACTGCGCGTCGAAGAACTTGCTCAGGGCACCGAGCGCGACACCTTCCGCGACGGCGAACGCCATCACGAGGGCGGGGCTGATGATCCGCTTGAACGAGTTGACGATCGACAGGCCGAACGCGGCCAGCGAGCCGACGGTCATCAGGCCGATCAGCGGCGCGATGTCCTCGTTGGTGGTCGACGCGGAGATCTCCGGCGTCATCATCCAGGTGATCGCGGCGGCGACGATCACCAGGAGCAGCGAGATGCCGGTCTTCTGGACGACCGAGTCGATCGTCATCGGCCGCCCGGTGGTGGTCGGGGCGCCGTAGCCGGGCTGGGCCGGCGGCTGCTCGCCGTAGGTCGGGTAGGCGGACCCGTTGCCGGCGTACATCTGGTTGCCGTGGGCGTTCTGCGAACGCCCGTTGAAGGCATCCGAACGTCGGAACACCGGGTTGTTGCTCTGCATGGTCTCCTCCTTGGAGGCCGGTGATGACCGCCCGCTTTGGGGTCACCTGTCTGGACCCCATCCTAGGGGTCCTTGGTTGGTTCAACGACCGGACGGGGCGTCCTGTTCCTTCATTTCGGATCGTTGCCGTGGTCAACAATTCGCACTGTCACAAGGGATTTCGCGGTCGGACGCACCGTGACCATGCGCGTGCTCCGATCGACCACCCGACCGCCGCGGGGCAGCCCTTATCGGGTAGCGGACCCGTCGGGGGTCACGGGTCCACTGCAGCCCGGTCAGGGGGTCACGGTCACCGACCTGGTCTCGGTGTCGGTGTTGCCCCACCCGTCGGACACCGTGAGGGTCACGGTGTAGGTCCCTGCGGCCAGGAACGTCCGCGACGGGCTCGACGACGTGCTGGTCACGCCCCTCCCCGAAGTCCCACAGGTACGTCACGGCGTCGCCGGTGTCCGGGTCGGTCGAGGCGGCCCCGCTGAAGTTGCAGACCAGGCCCACGCACGTCGGCGTCGTGAACACCGCCGTCGGCGCCACGTTGCCCGGCGGCTCGGCGATCGTGATGGGAGCCATGGTCACCGTGGACGTCAGCCCGTACTCGTCACGCACTGTCAGCGTCGGCGTGAACGTGCCGGCGCGCCGTGTACGTGAAGGTCGGGCAGGGCTCCGGAGCCGGTCCGGCGTGTTGCCGTAGCTCCACGAGTAGGTCAGCGTCGACTCGTTCTCGTCGGTGCTGTCCCGACCGTCGAACGTGCACACGTTTGGCGCGCAGCTCACGCTCGCGACCGCCACCGGCGCCTCGTTGCCGGCCGGCGCGGTCACCGTGACGGCAACCGTGCGCGGCTCGGGCAGACAGGTCGTGGTTGTCGATCGGCCGGACCCGCACCTGGTAGGCCCCGTCAGGGATGATCGGCGTGGTGTAGGAGTAGTTCGAGCCGAGCGAGCCGGGGCTGTTCAGGAACGCCGAGACCCAGCGCTCGCTGCTGCTGAAGCGTGCCGCTGCTGCTCATGTACTGCCCGGCCGCGTTCACGATCGCGACCTCGACCTCCGCGATCGCGATGTCGTCCTCGGCCCGGCCGCTGACGAAGATCCGCGACTCGGTGAAGGCCGTGCCGTCGGTCGGCGACGCGAGGTTCGGCAGCAGCGTCGGCGGCAGGTCACCCGGGTAGTACCGGTAGCGCGCGGTCGCCGGCGACGCGTCCAGCTGGTTCACGGTGTCCACGGCGTACGCCGTCACCGAGTAGTCACCGCCGGTCGGCAGGGTGACCGGCAGCGTCCAGTTGGTGCTGGTCCCGCCCGGCGTCGCGAGGTTCGCGTTGATGGTGCCGAAGCCCGGCGCCGAGCGTCCCGTTGGCGCGCAGGTAGCGGTCGGTGTCGTTCTCCAGGATGGCCACCCGCACGGCGCTGACACCCTTGTCGTCGGTCGCCGTTCCCGCCAGATCGACGCCCGGCGACGTCGACGACCTGGGTGCCCGTGACGTTCAGGAGGCCGTCCGGCGCCGGCGTCGCCCGGCACCGCCACGTTGATGGTCAACGCGACCCATCATGGACGAACCCGGTCGAGAGGTCCTGCTTGTCGGTCGCCCGCACGGAGAACGAGTACGACCCCGGCGTCAGGTCCGCCGGCATGGTGTAGATCCAGTTGTACGACGCGGGTTCAGCCCGGCCGGCGAGATCTTGTGGTAGCCCGAGATCACGTCGCTGCCCCACGTGCCGTCGGCCGCCAGCGCCTCGCGCGTCGTGCTGTTGCGCAGGACGACCTCGACCGTTGCGAGGGCCTGGTCGTCGGTCGCCGTACCGCGGAAGGTCAACGGGCCGCCGGGAGGCATGGTGAGCGTCGGAGACGTCACCGGCGGCGTGACCGCGAGGGGCTGGGTGATGGTGACCGTCGGCGGCTGGCCGGAGGAGTCGACGGTGTACTCGCGCGTCTCCCACCGGGTGTCGCTCTGCCCGGAGTTGTCGGTCGCCATCGCGCCGATCTTCCAGTTGCCTTCATAGGGAAGGTCGAGCTGGTGCTGCCACGTCGTGCTGGCGGCCCCGGGTCGTCGGGGTCGATGCGGAACGTCGTGTAGCCGTCGACCAGGTCACCGTTGGCGTTCAGGTAGCGGTCGGTGTCGACGTCCCGGACGTAGAGGGTCACCGAGCTGACGCCGTTGTCGTCGGACGCGCTGCCGCGCAGCACGAACGAGGTCGACGCCTGGAGCGAGCCGCTCGGCGCGGTGATCCTCGTGGTCGGCGGGCAGGTCACCGAAGCTGAACGACTCGATCTTCTTCGTCGCCTTCGCCGCGTCGGTGGTGCCGTCGGTGAAGAACGCCTTGGTCCGGACGGTGATCTCCCGCGCGTCGGGGATCGTGACCGGCAGCGACCACGCCTGCGACCCGCCGAGGTGGCGCCCAGGGCGCGTCGATGGCGGTGAAGTAGCTGCTCCAGGTGCCGTCCTCGGCGAGGAACTGGCTGCCGGCCTGGATCTCGACCTGGACCTTCTGCAGCGCGCGGAGGCGCGTCTCCCTGGATCACGAACTGCTGCTCGGTCGGGACCACGCGGCCCTGGATGGGCGTGGTGATCCGGGTGGCGGCGGCCGACGGCTGCGTCGAGGTCGAAGAACGCGACCCGACCCACGGCCTCGCCACCCTGACGACCGGCGTCGCCACCGGCGAGCAGGCCGTGCGGCGTGGCCAGCATCGCCTTGTTGCCCTCGAAGGAGTTCGAGCCGGGGTGCCACTCCAGCGCCTTGCCGTCGGCCGGGTTCAGCGCACCGAGGTGGTCACGGCGCACCACCGCGTCGCCCAGTGCGTACGCCGCCAGGCCCTGGCCGGTGCCGTAGCCCACGTTGTCCAGGCCCGGCCACGGGTCCGGAGCGGTCGGCGACTCGTTCCACTGGAAGTGGCCACCGATGTAGACGGCCCGCTCGGTGATCGCCACCGAGTAGATGCTGTCGAAGGCGCGCGAGATCCACATCGGCTGCCGGTTGTCCCCGCCGCCGAACCGGAAGGCGATGGCCGTGTCGTTGATCGGCGGCCGGTCGCCGCCGGAGCCCGAGGTCACCACGAAGTAGGAGTCGTCGGGGGCGATGTCGCCGCCGTAGATGCGCTGGATGCCGCCGACGTACTGCAGGTTGTCGTCCCACAGCCGGGTGCGCCAGGGCAGCAGCTGCTTGCTGGTGGTGCCGATGATGCCGACGCCGTAGCGGTCCTGGCCGTCGATCTTCCGGGCCGTGTGCACGACGATGAGCTTGGAGTTGTCGTGGGTCAGCTTCAGCGTCTGGACGGTGAGCACGCCGTTGGTGCCGATCCCGCCGGAGAGCTGGTTGTCGAAGTCCGTGTCCACCGCACCGGTGGCGCCGTCCAGCGCGACCAGGCCGACCCGAGGCGTGCCGTTGACGCTCGCGAACCGGCCACCTGCGTAGACCGTCGTGTCGGTGGCCTCCAGCGGCTGTGGCCTGCGCGTTCGCGGTGGCCGTGAAGCCGGCGACGGGGGCGCCCGTGGCGGGGTCGATCGAGGCGATCTTCCTCTTGTCGGCCCCGTCGATGGAGTTGAAGGCACCCGCGACGTACAGCTTCGTGCCGTCCGGCGACGCCTCGACGGCCCGCACCCGGTTGTCGTCCTCGCCACCCGCGAACTCGGGGTCGAAGTCGCGGTCGACCAGTCCGGTGGTCAGGTCGTAGGCGACGATGTTCCTCAGCGGCAGGGTGCTGCCGTCCCCGGCGACGTCCGTGACCGACGTGAAACCACCGACGACGTACGCCGTGTCGTCGATGACCTCGATGTCCCAGATCTCGCCGTCGTTGATCCTCGGCATGTCGGCGTCCGCGGCGTCGGACACGATGCCGTCGTGGTCGGTGGTCGGCTGCGCCGCGCTGTCCGTCGGTGCGGGGACCCGCCCCGGCACCACCTGGTGGCTCATGGAGTGGGTGGCCTTGCCGTCGGAGACGGTGAGGGTGACGGTGTGCGCGCCGATCGACGTGTAGTCGTGCTCGGGCTGGCGACCCGTCGCGTTCTTGCCGTCGCCGAAGGTCCACTTGTAGGTGAGCGGGTCGCCGTCGGCGTCGGTCGAGGAGCTCGGCGTCGAACGCGCAGACCTGCTCCTCGCACGCGGAGCTGAATTCGGCCCGGGGCGCTGCGTTGGGAGGCGCCACCGTCGGCCGGGGCTGACGACGACCGAGAACATGGCGGACCGGTCCACCGGCTTCCTGGTGGTCGCTCGCCGCCCTGCCGCGCGCCCGGCCGCGAGGGCCTTGCCCGAGTCTCCGACGGCCATGCTGACCCGACCCTTGCCGGGCGTCGAGCGCACGGCGCGGGATGCGACACCGGACGGCAGCTTCAAGCGGGGGTTCTTCGTGGACGTGGCGCTCCACATGTTCACCAGCCAGGAGCCGCTGTCCCGGAGGGAGACGGCGGGGGCGGTGAGGCTGCGGCGCTTGGCGTTGGACCCGCCGACGCTCGACGTGGTCACGGTGGCACCGGTGCCGGTCGTGCGGTACGCGACGACGGCCATCACCGTCTTGGCTGCCTTGCGCGTACGCACCGCGACCCGGCGACCGGCGTCGGCCGCGGTGGCCTGGCGGGTCCATGCCCGGGCCTGGAGGCCCTTGCCGTTGCGCGCCTCGATCTGTGTCCACCCTGCCGGCTTGCCGACGGCCTTCCTGGTGGCAGCCGACAAGAAGAGGACCAGTCGATCACCCGCACGGACGCGGGTCGGGATGACTGCCACGTGCGACTTCCCGCCCGAGCTGGACGAGCCCACTCCGACCTGCGTCAGCCGTGGAGCCGCAGCGTCCGAGGGAGGTGCGAAAACGACGATCAGGACGGCCCCCGTCATCAGGGCGAGGGCTGCGATGATCGATACGAGCTTGCTGCGTCGGGCAACGGTCTTGGCGTGGTCCACGAGAAGTCCCCCTTCATGTTGGCTCTGTGACACTCACAAGCCAGGGGGAGCGCAGGGCCCGAACCGGGGGGTGCATCCACAAAATTGGGCACGGGTCCGTGCCCCCGGTGGGGATCGAACCCACACTGAACCGCTTTTAAGGCGGCTTCCTCTGCCGGTTGGGATACGGGGGCGCTCACAAGTCTGTCAGCGACCGAGCCCTCCGGAAGACGGCATCGAGCATGTCGGGGGTGAGCCGTCCGGTGAAGGTGTTGTGCTGGCTGGGGTGGTAGCAGCCGAGCACGGTGAGGCCGTCGAGCTCCACCTCGGCGGCGTGGCCGAAGCGCGGCCGCGGGGTGGGTACGGCGTGGCCGGCGCGGGCGAGCGCCTTGAGCGAGGCCTCCCAGCCGTACCCGCCGAGGGTCACCACGACCCGCATCGTCGGGGCGAGGAAGGCGAGCTCGCGATCCAGCCACGGGGCGCAGGTGTCGCGCTCGACCGGAGTCGGCTTGTTGGCGGGCGGGGCGCAGCGGACCGTCGCGACCATCCGGGCGCCGACGAGCGCCTGGCCGTCACCGGCGTGCACCGACGTCGCCTGCGTGGCGAGACCGACCCGGTGGAGGCTGGCGAACAGCCAGTCGCCGGAGCTGTCGCCGGTGAAGACGCGGCCGGTGCGGTTGCCGCCGTTGGCGGCCGGAGCCAGCCCGACGATGACGATCGCCGGCGTCGGTGAGCCCCAGCCCGCGATCGGGCGGCCCCAGTAGGGCTGGTCGGCGAACGACGCCCGCTTGGTGGCGGCGACGTCCTCGCGCCAGCGGACGAGACGGGGACAGGCGCGGCAGACGGAGACCTCGGCGTCCAGCTCGGCAAGGGTCGGCGCGGCCGCGGCCAGCCGGCGTACCCGCGCGGGTGTGGTCGCGACCGGGGTGTCCGCCGAGGCCGGGTCCTCGGGCCAGCCGGTGCCGGGCGGGACCGGCGACGCGAAGGGCGCACCCGTCACCGGGTGCGGCAGAGGGTCGGTCAGGAACCCGGAGGCGGCGCGGACGCCGGCCACTCGTCCGGCGACGCGTGCGTGCCGCCGTCACCGCGCACCTTGTCGGCGGCGCGCCGAGGCGGCGTCCTTGGCCTTGCCGGCGACCGCGGATCCCGCTGCGGAGGCCTGCTCCGCGGCGAAGTCCTGCGCCTGCTGCTTGGCGGACTGCACCTTCGGGTTGCCCATCACCTTGCGGGCCCCGTCGGCGATCTGGTCGTAGCGCTGGCGGCCGGCGCGGGCGCCGAGCACGTAGCCCGCAGCTCCTGCCACCAGGACGGTGATCTTCTTCATGAGTGCTCCTCTCGAGGTCAGCGGGAACGGCGGATCCGGAGGGCGATGAACCCTCCGACCGCCGCGAGTACGGCAGCGGCACCGGCCAGCACCTGCGGCTTCGGCTTGCCGGTGTCGGTGGTCGCCTGGTCGCGCAGCTGCACGGCCTTGTCCTTGGCCCGGGTCTTGACGTCCAGCCTTGCATGCAGGGCGTCGACGGTCGAGGCCAGCTCGTCGCGCTGGCGGGCGATGTCTGCCTCGAGCTGTTCGGGCGTGGAGCCGTTGTCGCGGTGCGCGTTCATCGGTGGCCCCCCTTCACGGCGGCGACGTCTTCCTTGACGTTCTCGATCGTCCGCTCCGGCTGGGGCGGGGTCGCCTGCTCGACCTCCTTCTTGCCGAGCACTGCCGCGACGGCAGCGATGGCGAGCAGGACGCCGGTGACGATCAGCGCCGCGGCCCACGCGGGTACGGCGAGGGCCAGCGCCAGGATCGCCGTGGTGATCAGCGTGGCCAGGCCGAAGAACGCGAGCAGCCCGGCCGCGCTGAACATGCCGATCCCGAGCCCGGCCTTCTTGCCCTTCTGGGTCAGCTCGGCCTGCGCCAGCCGCATCTCGCTGCGCACCAGCTCCGGGATCTGCTCGGTCAGCCGGTGAACCAGCGCGCCGATCGGCTCGTCCGCCGTACGTGTCGTCTGGTCGTTCATGAGCTTCCCGTGCCCCTCCGGGTCGTGCGCAAACGTCTTCGTTGGGGTAGTCCACGACGTTTTCGTCATCGAAACGGCCATCCGACGACCAGATCGTCGTGGACTATCCGCTGTTCACCCGTCGACCATCGACCAGGCGATGCCCGTCGAGGATGTCGGCCTCGGAGGCGACCAGGGTGTCGACGCGGGTACGCCGGAGCACGCGCGGCGAGGACGAGGGCGCCGGCGTCGATCACGTCGGCGCGGCCGGGGTGCATCCAGGGCAGCGCCAGCCGCTCGGCCACGGGCATCGCCACCAGCCGGTCGACGAACGCGAGCACGTCGGCGACGGGCACGACCGACTGGTCGATGACGTCCGGGTCGTACGCCGGCAGGTCGAGCGTCCCGGCCACCACCGAGAGGGTCGTGCCGGCGACACCGACCACCGTCGCCGCGGCCCCCGGGTCGACCGGGCACGCGTCGAGGGCCGCGTCGATGTCCGCCACGCACGCGTCGACCTCGGCCGGCGGTCGGCGGGTCGGAGTGGAGGTGCCGCTCGTGCAGGCGGACCGAGCCCATGTCCATCGAGTGCGCCGCCTCGGGGCGTTCCCGTCCGAGGATCAGCTCGGTCGAGCCGCCGCCGATGTCGATCACCAGCACCGGCTCGGCCGCCTTCCGGCGCAGGTGCCGGACCGCCCCGGCGTACGCCAGCGCCGCCTCCTCCTCCCCCGACAGCACCGTCGGCCGCACCCCCAGCCGTTCCTCGACGCCGTCGGCGAACACCTCACCGTTCGAGGAGTCGCGGGTCGCCGAGGTGGCGCAGAAGCGGATCCGGTCGACGTCGACGTCGTGCTCCCGGACCAGTGCGGCGTACTCGTCGATCGCGGCGAACGTCCGCTCCAGCGCCTCGTCGGCCAGCCGGCCGGTCCGGTCGACGTCCTGGCCGAGACGCACGATCCGCGACTCGCGGACGGCGACGTCGGGCAGGTCGCCGATCAGCAGCTTGATCGTGTTGGTGCCGCAGTCGATCGCGGCAACCCTTCGAGACGGTCGCTGCGCGACCTCCTCAGGACAAGTCATGGGACACAAGGCCCGGGCGACCACCAGTCGCCGAGCAGGTCGAGCACCTCGTCGCCGAGCGGGTTCACGCCGCGGCCCTGCGCGAGCGACTGCCCGGCCAGCACGTGCAGGCACTTGACCCGGTCGGGCATCCCGCCGGCGGAGATCCCCTCGATCTCCGGCACCGAGCCGAGCTCGGCCCGGGCCGCGAGGTAGCGCTCGTGCGCGGAGCGGTACGCCGCCGCGAGCTCGGGGTCCTCGCCGAGACGGTCCTGCATCTCCTTCATCAGGCCCGAGCCCTCGAGCGTCCCGATCTTCGAGGCCGCCCGCGGGCAGGTGAGGTAGTACGTCGTCGGGAACGGCGTGCCGTTCGGCAGCCGCGGCTCGGTGGTCACGACATCGGGGTTGCCGCACGGACAGCGGTGCCCGACCTCGTGGATGGCACGTGGCTCGCGTCCGAGCTGGGCCGCGATCGCCGCCTCGTCGGCGGGCTCGATCACTGCCCGCGCTCCTCCGCGGACCTCTCCGAGCGCCGGGGCTGGTCGATGAACGTCGACGCGGGCGCCCGGTCCTTCGGCGGGTTGCCCGCGAGCACCACGGAGTCCCAGGCCTGCTCGTACCACGCGGTCGGCCGCTGCTGCAGCACGTCGTCGGCGTCGGGCAGGGTCTGGTCGCCCTCGAGCGGGTCGCCGTCCTCGTCGAGCACGACGTACGACGTCTCGCCGGGCATGACGTAGCCGAACCGGTCGCGGGCCTGGGCCTCGATGAACGCCGGGTCGTGCCACCGCTGCTTCTCGCGCTCGAGGTCGTCGATGGCGGCCTCGCGCGCCGCGATCTGGTCCTTGAGGTTGCCGATGTGGGAGCGCTGCTGGAGGTAGGCACGCATCGACGATGCGTAGGAGACGGTCAGCACCGCCACCACCAGCACCAGGATCGCGGCCCGGCCGGTGAGGCGGGGGCGTCGGCGGCCCTCGCGCGTGGCCGGGGCCGAGACCGGTGCGGCCGGCGAGGTGCGGGGGCGCCGCTCACTGGGCCGCTCCCCCGGTCGCCGGTTGCCGCCGGGTCCACCCCGCGGCGTACGTCGCTGCGCCATCGCCCCGGTCAGCCCCCGAACCTCGGGAAGGCCGCTGCGCCGGCGTACCGGGCGGCGTCACCGAGCTCGTCCTCGATCCGGAGCAGCTGGTTGTACTTCGCGACCCGCTCGGACCGCGCCGGGGCGCCGGTCTTGATCTGGCCGCAGTTCGTGGCGACCGCGAGGTCGGCGATGGTGGTGTCCTCGGTCTCGCCGGAGCGGTGGCTCATCATGCAGCGGTAGCCGTTGCGGTGGGCGAGCTCGACGGAGTCGAGGGTCTCGGTGAGTGACCCGATCTGGTTGACCTTCACCAGCAGTGCGTTGGCCTGGCCGCCCTTGATGCCGCGCGCGAGCCGCTCGACGTTGGTGACGAACAGGTCGTCGCCGACGAGCTGGGTCTTGGTGCCGAGCTGGTCGGTGATCGCCTTCCAGCCGTCCCAGTCGTCCTCGTCGAGCGGGTCCTCGATGGAGACGATCGGGTAGGCGTCGACCAGCTCGGCGTAGTAGGCCGTCATCTCCTCGCTCGACTTCTTGCCGCCCTCGAACGCGTAGGACTTCTTCTCGTGGAACTCGCTGGCCGCGACGTCCATGGCCAGGGCGATGTCCGTGCCGAGCTTCAGGCCGGCCTTGCCGACCGCCTCGGCGATCAGGTCGAGCGCGGCTCGGTTGGAGTCGAGGTTGGGCGCGAAGCCGCCCTCGTCACCGAGACCGGTCGCCAGACCCTTCTTCTTCAGCACCGCCTTCAGTGCGTGGTAGACCTCCGCGCCCTCGCGCAGCGCCTCCCGGAAGGTGGCGGCGCCGATCGGCGCGATCATGAACTCCTGGACGTCGACGTTGGAGTCGGCGTGCGACCCGCCGTTGAGGATGTTCATCATCGGCACCGGCAGCAGGTGGGCGTTCGGGCCACCGACGTAGCGGTAGAGGGGCAGGCCGGCCGAGTCGGCCGCAGCGCGCGCGACCGCGAGCGAGACGCCGAGGATGGCGTTGGCACCGACCGTCGCCTTGTTGGGCGTGCCGTCGAGCTCGAGCATCGTCTGGTCGACGAGGCGCTGGTCGTCGGCGTCGAGCCCCTCGAGGGCCGGGCCGAGCGTCTGGATCACGGCTTCGACCGCCTTGGTCACGCCCTTGCCGCCGTAGCGCTTGTCGCCGTCGCGCAGCTCGACCGCCTCGAACGCGCCGGTGGACGCACCGCTCGGCACCGCCGCCCGCGCGAACGAACCGTCGTCGAGGGCGACCTCGACCTCGACGGTGGGGTTGCCGCGCGAGTCGAGGATCTCGCGGGCGCCGACGGCTTCGATGGATGCCACGTTGCTGCTCCTGGGGAAGGGATTGCGGGGATCTGGCGTGCGAACAGCAGCCTAGCCCCGGCGGGCCGCCGAACCCGGCAGCGCTCGCCCGTGCTGGACGGACCGCGTGCAGAACGTGGGCGGGCGCCAGCTGTAACGCCGTGTTACCTGCTGTACCCGGGGTGCTGCAACACCCCGGGTACAGCAGGTAACACGGCGTTACATGAGCGAGCACCGTCACGCTCCCGACCCGTTGACGCCCCCGTGCGATCGACATAGGTTCGAAGGAACCTTCCGTCCTGCGGAAGGCCATCTCGGGTGGCGGTCGACTTCACCGGGCCGTTCCGGCGCTCCGTGGCACTGGCGCCCGGTCGACCTTGGAGAACCATGACCGACACGAGAGGCGGCCGCGACCAGTCGACGCAGACCGCCGAGATCCCCGACAAGCACGTCCCCGCGGTGAAGTACACCGAGCTCCCCGAAGCCCTGCCGATGAAGAAGGTGATCGGCCCCAGCGTCCTGCTGCTGGCCGGCGCGATCGGCTCCGGTGAGTACGTCCTGTGGCCCTACATCACCTCGCAGGTCGGCCTGGCCCTCGTCTGGCTGGTCGTCATCGGCGTCGGCACGCAGTACTTCCTCAACATGGAGATCGAGCGCTACACCCTCGCCACCGGCGAGACGGCGGTCACCGGGTTCACCCGGCTCTGGAAGCCGTGGGGCCTGCTGTTCATCGCCATGACGGTGATCCCGTGGATGTGGCCCGGATGGGCAACGGGTGGCACGACCACCCTGAGCTTCGCGTTGGGATTCTCCGAGGACCTCATTCCCTACATCACCATCGGTGTGCTGGCCCTGATCGGCGCCGTGCTCACCGCCTCGCCGGTGGTCTACCGCACCGTGGAGAAGATCCAGTTCTTCATGGTGGCCCTGATCGTGCTGTTCATCCTGTACGCGATCGTCGCCCTGCTCGGCAGCGACGGGTACACCGCCCTCGCGAAGGGCTTCGTCGAGGTCGACAAGGTTCCGGACGCGATCGAGGCGATCCCGATCGCCACGCTTCTGGGCGCGATCGCGTTCGCCGGCGCCGGCGGTGCCATGAACCTGGTCCAGTCGAACTGGGTCCGCGACAAGGGTCTCGGCATGGGCGCGAAGCTGCCCAAGGTCGTCTCGCCGTTCACCGGGGACGAGGTCGCCCAACCCACCACGGGGTACTTCTTCCGCCGCGACGAGCAGAACATGCGGCGCTGGAACGAGTGGTGGAAGGTCGCCAACCGCGAGCAGTTCAGCACGTTCTTCGTCATCGGCGGCGTGACTCTGCTGGTCTTCATGACGCTGACGTTCGTCACCATCGGGACCGGGGGCGACGCGGAGCAGTTCGACTTCATCAAGCTGCAGGGCGAGGCGCTGGAGGCCGACTACGGCAGCTGGCTCGGCACTGCCTTCTGGCTGATCGGCAGCGTGGTGCTGTTCTCCACCAACCTGACGGTCCTCGACATGGTGGGTCGGCTCACCGCCGACGTGCTCAAGACCGGGGTACTGCGGGACAACGAGCGCTGGAGCGAGAGCAAGCTCTACTTCATCACCGTGTGGGCGATGATCCTGTTCGGCTCGATCATCCTGCTGTCCGGTGTCACCCAGCCGATCGTCCTGCTGGTCATCGCCTCGTGCCTGAACGGCGTCGTGATGTTCGTGTACTCGATGCTGCTGCTCAAGCTCAACCGCGGCGTCCTGCCCCGGGAGATCGGGCTGCGCGGCGGTCGTCTCGTGGCGATCTGCTGGGCCGTGCTCTTCTACGGCGGCTTCTCGGTGGTGCTGGTCTACGACCAGGCGGGTCAGCTGTTCTGACCTGAACCGTTCCGCGTCACACGCGGCGGCGTACGGCGTCGCGCAGCGCCTGCTCGGGGTCGACCCCGGCGTCGCGGGCTTCGGCCACCAGGGCCAGGAGCCGGTCGCCGAGGTCGTCGCCGCGCGGCTCGATCGGGTGCCCGTCGCGCTGCATCCGGTCGAGCACCTTGTCGGCGTACAGCAGCGCCGGCAGGCCGGGCGGGAGCCCCTCGACCGGTGAGCTGCGGCGCTTCTCCAGCGCCTTGATCGACTCCCAGACCTCGTTGATGGTCTCGGCGTCGCCACCCGGGGTCGGCTGCTCACCGGGTGGGGCGAAGACGTGGGGGTTGCGCCGGCGCATCTTCTCGATGATGTCGCCGGCGACGTCGTCGATGGTGAACGCGCCGGATTCCTCGGCGATCACGGCGTGGAAGTAGACCTGGAGCAGCAGGTCGCCGAGCTCCTCGCGGAGGTGCTCGAGGTCGCCGGTGTCGATCGCCTCGAGCGTCTCGTGGGTCTCCTCGAGCAGGTAGCGCGCCAGGGAGCGATGGGTCTGGCCGGCCTTCCAGGCGCACTCGACACGCAGCCGGCGCATCACCTCGAGGAACTCGAGGAGCCGTTCGCCGGGCGCGGGCTCACCCATCGCGGCCGATCAGCCGCCGCAGGTGTGGGCGCTGGGCAGCGAGCCGGCGTTCGCCGGGTCGGGCTGCTCGGCAAGTCCAGCCTTGGCCATGTCGCCGACGGCGTACGAGACGGACGTGTCGACGGGCTGGATCTGGCCCTTCACCAGGTCGACCCCGAACTGTGGGTCGAACTCGACGCCGTGCTCGGCGATCCACTCGTCGTAGGCCTGCTGGCCGCGCGTGACCCGCTCGGAGTACGGCGACCCGGGGGCCCCCTCCTCGCTCAGCAGTAGGTCGCCGACCGCCGCCTGGACGCCCTCGATGTAGGCGCCGGCGGTGTCGATCGTGATCACGGCCGCCTGGACGTCCTCGTCGAGCTCGCCGAGACCCTTCTGGGTCGCGGCGACCCGGTCGTCGTACTGGCTGCCGGGCTCGACGTCGTACTCCTCGGCGAGCTGCGTGGCCACCGACCGCTGGGCCATGATCCCGGCGACACCGCTGCGGATGAAGCGCAGCGGCAGCGGGTCCTGCGCCTCCAGCTGCGGCGTGAGGGCGGTGCAGAAGTCCTCGGCCACGGTGTCGACCTCGCGGAGCGAGATCGTCTCCTCGCCGGCCTTCACGGCGACGCCGGGGTTGGCGTCGCCACAGCCGGCCAGCAGTGCGGTGGCGGCAACGAGACCGGCGGCCAGGCGGGTGCGCCGACCGGGACGGGGCATGCTCACGAGGGCTCCTTCTGCGCGGGGGGTCGATCACCGCGTCGATGACCTGCCGGGCCCACTCGAGCAGGGCCATCCCGGCCAGCGGCCGGCCCGTGGCCCCCGGCGTGCCCGGGCGCGGCACGAGGATCGTCTCGACCGGCGCCTTCACGACCGACTTCGGGTACAGCCGCTGCAGGCGTACGACGCGCGACTCGGGCAGGCTGACGGGGGCGAACCGGACGTACTTGCCCGAGATCGTGGCCTCCCCGATCCCGGCCTCGCGGGCACGCGCCCGGAAGCGCGCGACGAACAGCAGCGAGGCGACCTCCTCGGGGGGCTCGCCGTAGCGGTCGACCATCTCGGCACGCAGCAGGTCGACGTCCTCGTCGGCGCGGACCTCGGCCAGCCGCTTGTACATCTCCAGCCGCAGCCGCTCGCTCGGGATGTAGTCGTGGGGCAGGTGGGCGTCGATCGGGAGCTCGATCCGGACCTCCTTCAGCTCCGGCTCGGCGTCGCCGCGGAACTCGTGGACCGCCTCGCCGACGAGCCGCACGTAGAGGTCGAAGCCGACGTCGGCGATGTGGCCCGACTGCTCCCCGCCGAGGAGGTTGCCGGCGCCGCGGATCTCGAGGTCCTTCATGGCGATGGCCATGCCGCCGCCGAGGTCGGAGTGCTGGGCCAGCGTCGCCAGCCGCTCGTGGGCGGTCTCGGTGAGCGGCTTCTCCTGGGGATAGAGGAAGTAGCCGTACGCGCGCTCGCGCGACCGGCCGACCCGGCCGCGCAGCTGGTGGAGCTGGCTGAGGCCGAACGTGTCGGCGCGCTCGATGATCATCGTGTTCGCGTTCGAGACGTCGAGGCCCGACTCGACGATGGTGGTGCACACCAGCACGTCGAACGTCTTCTCCCAGAAGTCGAGCATCACCTGCTCGAGCTGGTGCTCGCCCATCTGGCCGTGCGCCGTGGCGACCCGCGCCTCCGGCACCAGCTCGCGGATCCGGGCCGCGGCCTTCTCGATCGACTGCACCCGGTTGTGGATGTAGAAGACCTGACCCTCGCGGAGCAGCTCGCGCCGGATCGCCGCCACGATCTGGCGGTCCTCGTAGCCGCCCACGTAGGTGAGCACGGGGTGCCGCTCCTCGGGCGGGGTCATGATCGTCGACATCTCGCGGATGCCGGTGATCGCCATCTCCAGGGTGCGCGGGATCGGCGTGGCCGACATGGCGAGCACGTCGACGGACGTGCGCAGCCGCTTCATCTGCTCCTTGTGCTCGACCCCGAACCGCTGCTCCTCGTCGACGATGATCAGGCCGAGGTCCTTGATCCGGATGTCGGGGTTGAGCAGGCGGTGGGTGCCCACCACGATGTCGACGGTCCCGTCGGCGAGACCCTCGATCACCTCGCGGGCCTCCTTGTCGGTCTGGAACCGCGACAGGGCCGACACGTTGACCGGGAAGCCGCTCATCCGCTCGGTGAACGTCGAGAGGTGCTGGGTGACGAGCAGCGTGGTCGGCACGAGTACGGCGACCTGCTTGCCCTCCTGGACCGCCTTGAACGCCGCACGCACCGCGATCTCGGTCTTGCCGTAGCCGACGTCGCCGCAGACCAGCCGGTCCATCGGCACCGACCGCATCATGTCGGCCTTGACCTCGTCGACGGTGCTCAGCTGGTCGGGGGTCTCCTGGAACGGGAACGCGTCCTCGAGCTCGCGCTGCCACGGGCTGTCGGGCCCGAACGCGTGCCCCTTCGTCGCCTGCCGGGCGGCGTACAGCTTGATCAGCTCGGCAGCGATCTCGCGCACCGCCTTGCGGGCCCGGCCCTTGCGCTTGGCCCAGTCGGCACCGCCGAGCCGGTCGAGCGACGGCTGCTCGCCGCCGACGTAGCGGGTCACCTGGTCGAGCGCGTCGGCCGGGACGTAGAGCCGGTCGGGCGGGCCGCCGCGCCGGGACGCGCCGTACTCGAGGACGAGGTACTCGCGGACCGCGCCGCCGACCTCGCGCTGCTTCATCTCGACGAACTTGCCGACGCCGTGCTGCTCGTGGACGACGTAGTCGCCGGCCGCCAGCTCGAGCGGGTCGATCTGGCGCTTGCGGCGCGCGGGCATCCGCCGCATGTCGCGGGTGGAGGCCTTCTGGCCCGACAGGTCCTCGCCGGTGAGCAGGACCACGCGGTTGGTCTCGTCGACGAAGCCGTGGGCCGTGGATCCGCAGGTGACGGTGACCAGGTCGGTGGGTGGCAGGTCGGCGAGGTCCTCCACCAGCCGGGCGGGTACGTCGTGCTCCGCGAGCACCTCGACCATCCGCTGGGCCGGCCCGTGGCCGGGGTGGACGACGGTGATCCGGTAACCCTCCTTGAGCCACTGCTGGACGTCGCCGACCGCCTGCTCGATGTCGCCGCGATAGGACTCGGCCGGTCGGGCCGGGCAGCAGCCGGCTCTCCACGGCCCCCACCGACACGTCGACGCCGGAGCTCACCAGCTCGCCGGTGATGTCGCGCAGCGGCGGGGCGTCGGCGATCGCGGCCTCGTCGCCGCCGATGCCGAACGGGCTCATCGTCCACCACGGCTTGTCCTGTCCGATGGTGTGCGAGCGGACGTCACCGATCGAGCGGTACGACGCGGCGCCCAGGTCGATCGGGGCGGTGCCGCCTCCGGCCGCGGCCGCCCAGCTCGCCCCCAGGAACTCCTCGCTGGTCGCCACCAGGTCGTGGGCGCGCGACCGCGCCCGCTCGGGGTCGACCACCATGACGTGGGTGTCGGCGGGCATCAGGTCGACCAGCAGCTCCATCTCGTCGACGAGCACCGGAGACAGCGACTCCATGCCCTCGACGGCGATGCCGGCCGCGATCTTGTCGGTCAGCTCGAGCAGCTGCGGGTGGCGCTCGCCGAGCTCGGCCGCACGCCTGCGCACGTCGTCGGTGAGGAGGAGCTCGCGGCACGGCGGCGCCCAGAGCCGGTCGACCTTGTCGAGGGTGCGCTGGTCGGCGACCGCGAACGTCCGGATCTCGTCGACGTCGTCGCCCCAGAACTCCACGCGCAGCGGGTGCTCCTCGGTCGGCGGGAAGACGTCGACGATGCCGCCGCGCACGGCGAACTCGCCACGCCGCTCGACCAGGTCGACACGGGAGTACGCCGCGTCGGCCAGTCGGCGGACGATGTCCTCGAGCGGAGCGGTGTCGCCCGGGGCGAGCTCCACCGGCTCGAGGTCGCCGAGGCCCTTGACCTGCGGCTGCAGCACCGAGCGCACCGGGGCCACGACGACCCGCAGCGGGCCGTTGGTGGCCTCGCGGCCCGGGTGGCGCAGCCGCCGCAGCACGGCCAGCCGCCGACCGACCGTGTCACTGCGCGGGCTGAGGCGTTCGTGGGGCAGCGTCTCCCAGCTGGGGTAGTAGCCCACCAGGTCGGGGTCGAGGAGGTCGCCGAGCGACTCGACCAGGTCCTCGGCCTCGCGGGCGGTCGGCGTCACCGCCAGCACGGTGCGGCCGGCGTCGACCAGGCCGCGGACCACGAACGGCCGCAGGGCCGCCGGGCCGGTCAGGTCGACCGCGGGCAGGGTGCCGGCGCGCGCGTCGGCGACCGCGGTGGCCAGCGTGGGGTCGGCGAGGACGGCGTCGGCGAGGCCGGCAAGGCTCACGGGTGATCTCTCCTGGGGACAGCACGAGCGCCCCCGGTCCGGGTGGACAGGGGGTGGAAACCCCAGTCTAGGCGGCTCCTCCGACAGGCCGAGCTACTCGTCGGTGCTCTCCCCGCTGGCGTCCTCGTTGCACTCGATCTGCGGCGGCTCCTCGCCCGGGAACGCCATCATGCTCATCGCCGGCCGTCGCAGGCCGCGCATGTCGAAGGAGAGGGCCGAACGGCTGCGCTGGCCGCCGTGCCTGGGCCGGTAGAGGTAGCCGGACTGCTCCCGGACACCGACGGTGTAGAGGCACTCGTCGAACTGGGTGATCTCCGCGACCGGCTCACCGAGGTCCTCCACGTCCTCGCGAAGCGCCCCCAGGTCCTCGCGCAGGTCGGCCCGCGATCCCTCCGGCCCGCGGAGGCCGGGATGGCGACGGTCGACGCCCTCGCCCGGGTCGGTGCCGCAGGGGCCGGGTCGGAACGGGCGGTCCTGTGCGCGGAAGGCGAGCAGCTGGTAGTCGGGGTCGTCCCACTCGCTCGCGTCGACGTCCAGGGCCGGTAGGTGCCGGGGCCCGCTGACCGGGTCGACCGGTCCGGCCAGGTAGCCGAGGTCCTGCCGGGCGTCGCCGGCCTCGGTCAGCGGCACCGCTGTCAGGCAGGACTCCCAGTCGTCGAACCTCTCGGTCCGGGCGTCGACCCGCGCGGCGAGACGCTCCAGCCGGTGCAGCCATCGCCACAGGTGACCGAGGTGGCCGCGAGCGCCGGGCACCATCCGGGCGTCCTCGCCGGTGCCGTTCGGGTCGACGGGCAGGCTCAGGCAGCGCCGGCTGGTCGACATGCGGAGCAGGTCCCACCCACGGTGGTCGCCCCGCGCTCGGCGTACGAGGGCGGGGCGGAGGTCCTCGCCCGTGCCGTCGCGTTCGTCGTAGCGGAACCCCCAGCGGTGCCGGACGTCGCCGAGCTGGCGGACCGGGTAGCGGCGGGTGCAGTCGAGCAGTACGTCGAAGCGCCGGGCGAGGCGGTTGAGCCGCTCCAGCCTCCGCTCGAGCCGGGCCAGCACCTGGCGCACGGGCCCGCGGGGCCGCAGCCCGGCACGTTCGATGGGCTCCCCCGCCGCGACCACTTGAGCCGGGGCCTCGACCTCGGCGGGCTCGACGGCGTCCGCGGGCGGGCCGGGGAGCCGGTCGCCGTCCTGGTCGGGCACGGGCGTCTGGACCGCGCCGATGTCGCACGGTCCCCCGGTGTCGCGCACCGACCCGATCTGGTCGCGGTCCAGGATCCGGTCCCAGTCGACGTACGCGTCGAGCAGCTGACCGGCCGGGAGCGGGTCGGGCAGGGTGCCCCGGCAGGATCCGCTGGGGATCCGGTCCACCACCGGACTGCCGGGCCGCGGGACCATCACGAACCCGCTGATGTCGGCCTCCAGCTCGTCGAGCATCGGGTCCTCGCCGCGCACGTCCGGGATCCCGCTGTCGTCGACGAGACAGGTCTCGTCGGTCAGGAAGTTGTAGCCGCCCGAGACCGGCTGGTGCACCCGGCAGCTCCGGCTGGTCGGGATGGTGTCGCCGGTGACTCCGGTGGTCACCGGCGGACCCAGGATGGTGGCAAAGGACCGGAAACCTCCCGACGCCCCGATGTTGCCGCCGATCGACGCGATGTTGTTCACCACGGTGCTGGAGAGCAGGGTCAGCCGGCCGGCAGCGAGCACGCCGCCACCCTCGCCCTCGGCGTAGTTGTCGGTGACCGTCGAGTTCACGAGCACCAGGTCCCCCCGCGCCCAGATGCCCCCTCCGGCGTGCGCGACAGCCAGGTTGCGGGCCACGGTCGAGTTCACGACCAGCACGTCCGCCTCGCCGGAGATCGCGCCACCGCGGTCGTCCGCCCGGTTGCCGTTGAGGGTGGAGTCGAGGACGGCGACGTCCCCGTCGAGGGTGAAGATCGCGCCGCCGGGGCCGTCGGCGTCGCTGCCGTCGATGAACGAGTCGATCACCGTCACGTCGCCGTCCTCGTCGGCGTACAGCGCGCCGCCGTCACCGTCGGTGGTGTTGCCGTCGATGAACGACCGGACCACCAGGATGTCGCCGGTCGACCCGATCGCGCCTCCCGACCCGTCGACCAGGTTGGTGCTGAGCACCGAGTCGTAGACCTCGACCCCGCCGCGCCGGGCGTAGATGCCTCCACCGTCGTCGTTCGCCAGGTTGCCGTTGATGTAGCACCGGTGCACCGTGACCCGGCGCATCGAGAAGACGCCGCCGCCGGGCTCCTCGGCGAGGTTCTGGCGGATCAGGCAGTCGGACAGGAGGATCTCCCCGCGCGAGGTCAGGGCCGCTCCGGGCCCGTCGGACCCACCGCGGGTCAGCGTGACGTCGCGGATGTCGAGGAAGCCGGTGCCGTCCTGCCGCAGCAGCCGCTTCTCGAAGCAGGCCTGGGTGATCGCGTAGCCGTGCCCGTCCAGCACCATCGGGTACGGCGTCTCCCGGATCGGGTCACCGAGGAAGCAGTCGCGCAGGACGATGTCGGCGCCGAGGTCGATCCGGGTCCGCACCGGGTCGGCCCACGCGGCCCGGAGCTGTGCCTCGGTACGCACCTGCCCCGGGGGAGGAGGCGCCGGTGCGGTCGCTGCCGCCGTCCGGGGTCCCGGCGCCGCCCCGAGGGCAGCCGCCAGCAGTCCGAGACAAATGAGCGCGCGCGACCCGCGAAGCATCACCCGACCTTTCGCAGTGACTGCACGGTAGGCAGGCCGGGCCCCGGAACCGGGGACCCGCGCCGGTCAGCCGCTGCGCCGTGCGTACGCCGTCGCCGCCGAGTGCACGGCGTCGACGTAGGACTGAGCGTGGTTGTAGGTCAGGACCGCCGCCTGCCAGCCGTCGCCGGTCGAGAGGTCGCCGCCGCTCGCGCACAGGTAGCGCGCGGCCGTCGCCGCCGCGTCGTCGAGGTCGTGGGGGTCGGCGCGACCGTCGCCGTCGCCGTCGGTCGCCCACGACCGCCACGACTCCGGGAGGAACTGCATCGGCCCCACGGCGTGCTCCCACCGCTCGTCGCCGTGGAAGGAGCGGGAGCCGGGGGCCGCCTCGATCGCCGCGAACTTCCCGCGGCCGTCGAGGGCAGGGCCGAGGATCCTCGACGACGGCCGGCCCGACGCACGCAGGCTCCGGCCACCGAGGGTGCCGTGGTGCGACTCCACCCAGCCGATGCCGGCCAGGGTGGTCCAGCCGACGGGGCAGCCGGCGTCGCCGGCGAGCTGCACCCGGGCGTAGGCACGCAGGGCGGGCGCCGGGATCCCCGTGCGGGCGGAGACGGTCGACAGCCAGGCGTCGTCCACCACGGGTACGCCGACCGGGCGGCCCGCCGGCGCCACGCTCTCGACCTCGGCGGGCGCGGGTGCGGACACGTAGTAGGGAGAGTGCGCAGGGTCGAACCCGGGCCGGGCCAGGATCGTCTGCGAGGCGAGGTACCCGAGCCCGGTCACCACGGACAGCGCCAGCGCCAGCGCCCCGATGACACGCACCGCGCGAAGTATTCACTGGGGCCGCCGACGTACGCCGTCAGCGGCTCGCCGGCGTGGCCGTGACGTCGACGACATCCCGGCGACGACGCGGTCAGTCGCTGGCGGCCTCGGCCTCCGACCTCAGGATGCAGAACTCGTTGCCCTCGGGGTCGGCGAGGACCACCCAGCCGGTCCCCGGGCCGTACTTGCCGCGCACGTCCAGCACCTCGGTGGCTCCATGCTCGAGGAGCCGTGCCAGCTCCTCGTCACGGGTGCCCGCGCGGGGCCGCAGGTCGAGGTGCACGCGGTTCTTGACCGACTTCTGGTCCGGCACCTCGATGAACAGCAGCATGTGGCCGGTCTCCGGGTCGCGGATCATGCACTCGTCGTGGCCCGGCTCGTTCGGGTCGCCCTCGAGGTCGACGTACCCGAGCACCGGCTTCCACCACTCGGAGAGCTGGTAGGCGTTGCGGCAGTCGATGGTCGTGTGCGAGATGTACGACGTCACGACGGCAGCATCGTCGGCCTCGGCACCGACGTCGACCGGTTTTCCGGACGGTCAGCGCACCGACCAGGGGTCGCGGCACTCCGGGTCGTCCTGCAGCCAGCCGAGCGCCGCGACCGCAGCCAGCTGGGAGTTCACCTTCAGCTTCTGCAGCACCGCCTTGACGTGGCTGCGCACGGTCGCCTCGGAGACGTCGAGCATGTCGGAGATCGAGCGGACGCCGTCGCCGGCGTACAGGAGTCGGAGGACGGTCCGCTCGCGCGGAGTCAGCGACTGCATCCGGGCCATCAGCAGGTCCTTCTCGCTGCGAGCCGCCCGCCACTCCTTGATGAGCGTCTCCTTGTCCTCCGCGGGCATGATCGTGCGCCCTTCCATGACGTCGTGGAGCGTCAGCACGACCTCGTCCAGCGTCGTGGTGTTGGACAGCACGGTGTCGACGCCGCGGTCGAGCAGGGCACCCCACAGGGGACCCTGCTGCGCGGCGGTCAGCAGCAGCCACGGCATCTCGGCCTGGGCGGCGGCCAGCGCGCGCGCCTCGCGCAAGCGCGGCGAGGGCTCGAGGTCGCACAGCAGCAGTCCGGCGTCGGCCAGCTCCGTGCTGACGTGCCCGGGCGGCAGTGGCCGGCGAGGGCGGGCCCAGGTCAGCACGAAGGCGTCGAACCCGCGGCTCGACAAGGCAGTCCGGACGGCTTCCGCGACCAGTGACTGGTCGGACGCCACCGCGATCCGGCGCGGCCGGCGCGTCATCACCATTGGCCCCTCCCGGCCCAGTCGTGGGCGGCGTGTCCGAGAGCTCAGGGGCACCCTCGAGACCACAACCTCCTGGCGACGCCCATCGTTGCTCGCCGCGGGCGAGGGACCGGTCTCCGAACGGGATCACACCTACAATTGGGGATGGTTTCAGGGGGGTTGTTCCCTGATGGTTGTCGCAGGTCCACACGACCTCGCAAGCGGCCCACCAGCCGCGCGTGGCATTGCTGGGGAGGGAGTCCTGGCGGTTACCGCTGCTACCGTCCCCCACGGCAGTGGGACGCGACCCTTCGTCACAGCTCGGCCAGTTGGCACGCCGGGCGAGCAGCGCCGCAGCGGCTGGTGGGTCCTGAGGGATTGGTGTGACAGAAGTCGCCCACTGCGCCCCGACGCGGTCGGGTGACTCCTCCCTAATTTGCGGTACGTGCCCCGAAAACCTCTAATACGCCCCGCGGCCGGCCACCAACGTTCACACTGTGGGTGGCAACATAGTGACCAGGCGGGGATTGGTGCCTCCGCGAAGGGCTCTCGGGGCCGTCGCAGGGGAGCACCAGGGGGATTCTCTGGGTTGGCGACATTTCGCGTGGGGGCGGATCTTGTCCGGAACAAACATGCGCATCCCGTCAGGGGTGTGGGGGTGGACTGGCACGGCTTTGGTCGTGCTCGTGGTGGCGCTGCCACCGCTCGTCACGCTGCGCCTCGACCCTGACTCGCAGAGCCTCACGGAGGCCGCTGGGGTGGTCGGCCTGGTCGGCAACGCCGTCGCGCTCGCCGCGGCGCTCGTCCTCTACTTCCACTGGCGCCTCACGACCACCAACGGGTCCGCCTGGCTGACCGCCGCGCTGACGGCTGGCGCCGTCAAGGGCCTCGCCATGGCCGGCATGCGGGTCGCCTACCCCGACCAGCTCGCGGACCACGCGGCCGTGCTGATGATCATCGACCTGGTCTTCGCGCTCACCGTCCTCGGCATGGTGACCGTCGTCCGTCGCAAGGTGCCGCCCATCGACCCGGCCGCTCTCGGCCTCGTCCTGGGCATGCTCGTCGCCGGAGTCCGCTTCGCGCTCGTGGCCAACGAGCCGCTGCTCACGGTCAACGACAACGTGCTCGCCATCGGCAACATGCTCCTGCTGACCGTGCACCTCGGCTTCGCGGTCGCCGTACTCAACCTGGTCACGACTCCCGCGTGGGCCGGCCCCCGCCTCGCACTCGCGGTCGTGCTCCTCTGTGTGAACCGCGCGATCTCCTACCCCGCTCTCGAGGGCAACCTCCTCAGCGTGACCGCGCTCGTCACCGACACCGCCGGCGCGGTGCTGCTCTGCGGCACCTCACTGGCCATGCTCCGGCTGGCGATCCGCGACAACACGACCACTGTCGACCAGCTCCACGACCGGGTCGCACAGGTCGAGCAGGCCGTCCGCGAGGACCGCGAGCGGCTGCACGAGATCAACGCGACGATCGCCGGCATCGCCACCGCGACCCGGCTGATCCACGACGGACCCGAGCTGACAGCGGACCGCAAGGATCTCCTCCAGGACATGCTGGACTCGGAGATCGCGCGGCTCGAGCGGCTCGTTGACCACCGCAGTGCGCACACGCACGACGTCGACCTCGACGCGATGGTCTCCCCCCTGATCCTCTCCCAGCAGACGATGGGCCGGAACGTCCAGTGGACGCCGTGCGGCCTCACCGTCAGCGGGCGGGAGGACGACATCCGCCAGGTGCTCACCACCTTGCTGAACAACGCCGCCCAGCACGCTCCCGGATCTCCTGTATCCGTGTCGGCTCGACGGGTCAACGACCTCGTCGAGATCCGCGTCGCGGACTGCGGTCCCGGCATCTCCCGTGAGATGGCCGCCCGCATCTTCGAATGGGGTGAGCGTGGTCCTGACTCCGAGGGCCAGGGCATCGGTCTCAACGTCGCCAAGCGGCTCATCGACGAGCTCGGCGGCTCCCTGCGGGCGCTTCCCTCCCAGAGCCATGCCGGCTTTGGCGCCATCTTCGTGATCACTCTGAACCCTGCGAGGAATGCACATGGCGCAGCCCGCGCTCGCGCGAAGTAATGTCCGGATCCTCATCATCGAGGACCACACACTCTTCGCCGAGTCACTTGATCTTGCCCTCACGATGGAGGGGTACGACGTACGCCGTCTGCCCATCCCGGAGATGGGCTCATCCCAAGGTGCCTTGCTGTCGGCGGTCGTCCGCCTGCATCCGCGCATCGTGCTGCTCGACCTCGACCTCGGCTACATGGGCGACGGTGTCCGGCTGATCGCACCGATCGCCCGGTCCGGGGCCCACGTGGTCGTCGTCACCGCGTCGCCCGAGAAGGGTCGCTGGGGCGAGTGCCTGCGGTACGGCGCCCGCAAGGTGCTGACCAAGGCGCGGCCGCTGAACGAGATCATGGCGACGGTGCGACGGCTCAACCAGGGCCTGCCCGTCATGGACCGTGAGGAGCGCGAGGACCTGCTCCAGGCGTGGCACAAGGAGCGCCAGGAGCACCAGGAGCTGCGCACCCGCCTCGGTCGCCTGACGGCCCGCGAGCGCGAGGTCCTCGGCCACCTCATGGAGGGCCACACCGTGCGCGACATCGCCCGCATCAGCGTGGTCTCCGAGGCCACCGTCCGCACCCAGGTGAAGTCGATCCTGGCCAAGCTCGAGGTGTCCTCGCAGCTGGCCGCGGTCGGCCTCGCGCACACCGTCAACTGGAAGCCCCCGGGAGCCTGACCCTCCCCGATCCGCGACGCGCCGCCCAACTGGTCGGCGCGTCGTTGTCGTGCCCGGAAACCCTTGCCCGGCAGCGGTTTCTTGCCCGATTTGCGGCATGTCTCGGCCGCCCTGCGTTGGGACCCTTGAGGTCAAGACGTTGGAGACAGGGGAGCAGGGACGGTGACCTCGTTGACGCATCTGGCGGCGCCGGTCGGACCAGGGTTCCTGGTCGACGACCGCGGACGGCCGGCAGACGCGCGCACGGCCGTCCTTTCGCGTGCCCGCACCACGTCGCGGGTCAGCCGACTCCCGTGGTCGCTGCTGGTCAGTGACTTCGCCGCCGGCACGATCGGCCTCGCCGCGGCGTACGCCCTCGGTGCCCGGATGGCCGCCGCTCTGCTCCTGCCGCTGGCCTGGCTCGGACTCCTGGCCGCCACCCGCGCCTACGAGACCCGGGGCGATGGCGTCGGGCTGGCCCAGTCGCTGCGCCGCGTCGTCCGGGCCGGCGCCGGCATGGTGCTGGGCGGTGTCGCACTCGCCGCCATCGCCGAACCGGCCGCGGGCCCGGGGGCCCTGTTGCTCGTCGCCGGCGCAGCCACCACCGGCTCCGTCATGGCGCGCGTTGCCCGTGACGTCGTCATCACCCACGCCAATTCGGCGGTGCGCAGCAGGACCCGAGTCGTCGTCGCCGGCAGACACCCCCGCGACGTCGAGCGGGTCCTCGCCGAGCTCGGGCGGACCCGCCTGCACGCCCTCGACGTCGTCGCCGTCAGTCTCGCCCGGCCCACCCGCCGTACGTCGTTCGACGTCCCGGTCGCGATCGGCCTCGAGCACCTCGGAGACACCGCCGCCGCGTGCGGCGCCCAGGCCGTGATCGTCGTCCCGTGCGAGCACATGGACGACAAGGAGCTGCGCCGGATCGAGTGGCAGCTCGAGCAGTCCGGCGTCAGCCTGTTCGTCCAGACGCCGCTCATCGACGTCGACGCCTCCCGCACGTCCGTGGCCGAGGCCGGTGGCCTCCGGCTGCTGCGCGTCCGCCCGGCCGGCCGCCAGGGCCCCGCCCAGGTCGTCAAGAGCCTGCTCGAGCGCCCGCTGGCAGCCCTCATGCTGCTGCTGCTCGCGCCCCTGCTGATCTCTCTCTCGCTCGCGATCCGCATGGACACCCCGGGTCCGGCGATCTTCCGTCAGCAGCGCGTGGGTCGCGACGGCCGCCTGTTCACGATGTACAAGTTCCGGACCATGTCGAACGGCGCCCACCACGTCGTCGAGGACCTCAGCGACCAGAACGAGTCCGACGCGGTGCTCTTCAAGATGCGCCAGGACCCGCGCATCACGCGGATCGGCGCCTTCCTGCGGAAGTTCTCCATCGACGAGGTCCCGCAGCTGATCAACGTGCTCTTCGGCCAGATGTCGCTCGTGGGTCCGCGCCCCGCGCTCCAGACGGAGGTCATGCAGTACTGCCAGGACGCCCGCCGTCGGCTGGTCGTGCGCCCCGGACTCACCGGGCTGTGGCAGGTCTCCGGCCGCTCGGACCTCTCGTGGGAGGACACGGTGCGCCTCGACGTCAAGTACGTCGACAACTGGTCGCTGGCGCTGGACTTCTCGATCCTGGTGCGGACCGTGCAGGCCGTGCTCGGCCACCGCGGCGCGTACTGATCCGCGCACTGAATTACTGCCATCTGCCGCTGAATTGCGGCCACAGGTCTGCACCACCCGAAATTCACGATGAATTTCCGGGTGCGGCCCGGTCTGATCGGGGGAAACCCTGATGCCGACTGTCCCCGCCCTGTGATGGAGTTCTCGCCATGCATGCTCAGATCGCCGGCTCGCTCACCGGCCGTGTCACCAAATGGATCGTTCTCGCCGCCTGGCTCGTCGCCCTCGTCGGGCTCGGCTCGCTGTCCGCGAAGCTGATCGACGTGCAGAACAACGAGGCCTCCTCGTGGCTGCCCGGTTCGGCCGAGTCGACCAAGGTGCTCGACGAGCTGGCCGGCACCGTCGACCCCAACGAGATCCCGACCCTCGTCGTCTACAGCCGGCCCGGCGGCCTCACCGAGGCCGACTTCACGGCGATGGACGAGCAGGCCGCCGAGATGTCGCAGATCGACGGGGTCACCGACGAGGGCGCCCTGTCGCCCAACATGGCCGAGCAGGCGGGCGTCCCGGTGCCGTTCGTGTCCGAGGACGGTGAGGTCGCCTACGTCGCGCTGACCTTCAACTTCGGCCAGAACGGCTGGAACGACATCCCGGCAGCCGCCGAGGACATCCGCGACATCGCGCAGATCGACGGCGTGACGGTCCACCTCGCCGGCTACGGCGGTCAGGCCGCCGACTCCGCCGAGGCGTTCGAGGGGATCGACACCAACCTGATCGCGATCGCGCTCGGCGTGGTCATCATCATCCTGCTCTTCACCTACCGCAGCCCGCTGCTGTGGCTGCTCCCGATCATCTCCGTGGTGGTGGCGTACTCCGTCTCCGGTGGCGTCGTCTACCTCCTCGCGAAGTACGCCGACCTCACGGTCAACGGCCAGAGCCAGGCGATCATGGGCATCCTGGTGATCGGCGCCGGCACCGACTACGCCCTGCTCCTGGTTGCGAGATATCGGGAAGAGCTGCGTCGCCACGAGGACCGGCACGAGGCGATGGCGTTCGCGCTGCACCGCGCTGCCCCCGCGATCCTGGCCAGCGCCGCCACCGTCGCGATCAGCATGCTGTGCCTGCTGTTCGCCGACCTCAACTCCACGGCCGGCCTCGGTCCGGTCAACGCCGTCGCCGTCGCCGTCACCTACCTGGTGATGGTCACCCTGCTGCCCGCGCTGTTGGTGATCTTCGGCCGCTGGATGTTCTGGCCCAAGCGCCCGACCTTCCAGTCGGCCGAGCCCACCTCGTCGGGCCTCTGGGCCCGGGTCGGGAACTGGATCGCCCCCAAGCCGCGCAAGGTCTGGACCATCACCGCCGCCCTCCTGGCGATCGCGTGCCTCGGCCTGTTCACGCTGCAGGCGTCCGGTCTCTCGACCGAGGACAGCTACACCAAGGAGTTCGACTCGATCAAGGGTCAGCAGCTGCTGGTGGCGCACGACCTTGCCGACAACTCCAACACCGTGCAGGTGGTCGCGAACACCGACGACATCGCCGCGGTCCAGGAGGCGACGGCCGGGATCGACGGACTCGGTGAGCCCACACCGCCCGCGGAGCTGGGCAACGGTCGCTCCTACTACGAGGCGACCATGACCGCTGACGTCTCGTCGCCCGAGGCCTTCGACATCGTCGGGGCCACGCGGGACGCGGCCCACTCGGTCGAGGGAGCCGACGCCCTGGTCGGTGGCGGCGCGGCGTTCTACCTCGACACCAAGACCGCCTCCAACCGTGACAGCAAGGTGATCATCCCGATCGTGCTGGTCGTGGTGCTGCTCATCCTGATGGGTCTGCTGCGGGCACTGACCGCGCCGCTGATCCTGATCGGCACGGTGATCTTGTCGTTCGGGGCTGCGCTCGGCCTCTCTGCCCTGCTGTTCGAGTACGTCTTCGGCTTCGCCGGGTCCGATCCAGGGTTCCCGTTGTTCGCGTTCGTCTTCCTCGTGGCGCTCGGCATCGACTACAACATCTTCCTGATGACGAGAGTCCGCGAGGAGACCGGCAACCACGGCACCCGCCAGGGTTCGCTGATCGCGCTCAGCTCGACCGGCGGTGTGATCACCTCGGCCGGCATCGTGCTCGCGGCGACGTTCCTCGTGCTAGGCACCATCCCGCTGGTGTTCCTGGCCGAGCTCGGCGTCGCCGTGGCGCTGGGCGTCATGCTCGACACGATCATCGTCCGGTCGGTCCTGGTCACCGCGATCAACCTCGACCTCGGCGGCAAGATCTGGTGGCCGAGCTCGCTGGATCGTGGCGCCAACAAGGTCGAGGAGAAGGCCCCGGTCGAAGAGAAGGCCGGAGTCTGACCGCATCCGCCTTCGGCACGGCGCGTCCCGTGGGGTGATCCCCGCGGGCGCGCCGTACGGCGTTGTTGGGAGACTGTCGACATGGACGAGGTGAAGCCGGCCCAGGTACGCCGCGCGCTCGTCCGTGCGGAGCGGGGCGCGGCCCTCGACCTCGACGAGGCGACGGCGCTGCTGGCTGCGCGTGGCGAGGATCTGGACCGGTTGTGTGGGGCCGCTGCGCGGGTGCGGGACGCGGGGCTGGTCGCGGCGGGCCGGGAGGCGACGGTCACCTATTCGCCGAAGGTGTTCATCCCGGTCACCCGGTTGTGCCGGGACCGCTGTCACTACTGCACGTTCGTGGAGACCCCGGGGCACGCTGCGCGCGAGGGGCGGGCGCCGTACCTCTCGCCGGACGAGATCCTCGACATCGCCCGGCAGGGTGGCGAGCTGGGGTGCCTGGAGGCGCTGTTCACGTTGGGCGACCGGCCCGAGGAGCGGTGGCCGGAGGCCGAGGAGTGGCTGCACGCCGAGGGGTATGACTCGACGCTGGCCTATGTGCGGGCGATGGCGGTCCGGGTGCTGGAGGAGACCGGTCTGCTGCCGCATCTGAACCCGGGGGTGATGTCGTGGGAGGAGATGACGCGGCTCAAGCCGGTGGCGCCGTCGATGGGGATGATGCTGGAGACCACCTCGGCGCGGCTGTTCACCGAGAAGGGTGAAGCCCACTACGGGTCGCCGGACAAGGACCCGGCGGTGCGGCTGCGGGTGCTGGAGGACGCGGGACGGCTGGCGGTCCCGTTCACCACCGGCCTGCTGGTCGGGATCGGGGAGACGCTGACCGAGCGCGCGGAGACGATCTTCGCGATCCGCAAGGTGGCCCGCCAGTACGGCGGGATCCAGGAGGTCATCGTCCAGAACTTCCGGGCCAAGCCGGAGACCGCGATGCGGCACGTCGATGACCTCGGGCTGGAGGAGTACCGCGCCACGATCGCCCTCACCCGGCTGCTGCTCGGCCCGAAGGCCCGGGTGCAGGCGCCGCCCAACCTGGTGGATCTCGAGGAGTGCCGGGCGCTGCTCGGTGCGGGGGTCGACGACTGGGGCGGCGTGTCGCCGCTGACCCCGGACCACGTGAACCCCGAGCGCCCGTGGCCGACGCTGGAGCGGCTGGCCGCGGTCACCGCCGAATGTGGCTTCGAGCTGGCTGCCCGGCTGACCGTGCACCCCGAGTACGTCGTCCACGGGGAGCCGTGGCTGGACCCGCGCATCTCCGGCCACGTCGCCGCCCTCGCGACCGACGACGGGCTGGCCAGACCCGGCGTACGCCCGATCGGGCTGCCGTGGCAGGAGCCCGACGGCGGCTTCGCCACCGTGGGGTCGGGGTCGGGCCGCACGGACCTGCACGCGGAGATCGACACCACCGGCCGCACCGAGGACCGCCGTAGCGACTTCGACGAGGTCTACGGCGACTGGGACTCCCTGCGCGAGTCGATAGTCCGCCACGAAAAGCAGGCTGAGCCCGCGAAGCACGGTGCTGATCGTGGCGGACTATCGGCGCTGGCCCAGGCGGAGAGGGACCCGGCGGGGTTGAGCGACGAGCAGGCGCTGGAGCTGATGACCGCCGAGGGCGACCTGCTGGAGCAGGTGTGCCGGCTGGCCGACGACCTGCGCCGGGACACCGTCGGCGACGAGGTCACCTACGTCGTCAACCGCAACATCAACTTCACCAACGTCTGCTACGTGGGCTGCCGGTTCTGCGCGTTCGCCCAGCGACGTACCGACGCCGACGCCTACTCGCTGTCCCTCGACCAGGTCGCCGACCGCGCCGCAGAGGCCTGGGAGCTGGGCGCCACCGAGGTGTGCATGCAGGGCGGGATCGACCCCGAGCTGCCCGGCACCGCCTACTTCGACCTCGCGGCCGCGGTCAAGAAGCGGGTCCCCGGCATGCACGTGCACGCCTTCTCCCCGATGGAGATCGTCAACGGCGCCTCCCGCACCGGCCTCTCGATCGAGGACTTCCTGATCAAGGCCCGCGAGTCCGGCCTGGACACCATCCCCGGCACCGCCGCGGAGATCCTCGACGACGAGGTCCGCTGGATCCTCACCAAGGGCAAGCTGCCCACCCAGACCTGGATCGACGTGGTCACCACCGCCCACCAGGTCGGCCTGCGGTCGAGCTCGACGATGATGTACGGCCACGTCGACAACCCCCGCCACTGGGTCGGTCACCTGCGGGTGATCAGCCGGATCCAGGACCAGACCGGCGGGTTCACCGAGTTCGTGCCACTGCCGTTCGTGCACCACTCCTCACCGATCTACCTGGCCGGCGTGGCCCGCCCCGGCCCCACCCTGCGCGACAACCTCGCCGTCCACGCCGTCGCCCGGATCCTCCTGCACGGCCGGATCCCCAACATCCAGACCAGCTGGGTCAAGCTCGGCACCGACGGCACCCAGGCCATGCTCAACTCCGGAGCCAACGACCTCGGCGGCACCCTCATGGAAGAGACCATCTCCCGCATGGCCGGCTCCGAGCACGGCTCCGCGAAGACCGTCGAAGAGCTCACCACCATCGCCAACGACATCGGCCGCCCCGTCCGCGAACGCACCACGACGTACGGCGTCCCGAGTCAGCGCGACAACGCCGACACCGCCACCCGCAGGTCCGACACCAGCGCCTCGTAGGCCGCGTCCCGGTCGTCGGCCCGGAGCACCGCGGACGGGTGTGTCGTGGTCAGCACCCACGCGGGCCGATGGGACGAGGCAAACGCCTCCGGCCAGTCGATCAGCCGCCCACGCGTGTCACCGACCCGGAAGCCCGACCCGTAGACCGCCTTGCCGGCGGTCCCGCCGAGCACCACGACGCCGCTGGGCTTGACGACCGCCAGCTCGGCGACCAGCCACGGCCCGCACGCGGTGACGTGCACCCGGCTCGGCGACTTGTGGATGCGCTGCTTCCCGCGGGTGCCCGAGAAGCGGAAGTGCTTGACGACGTTGGTGCGGAACACGTCCTCGGGCGGCAGGCCGGCTTCGGCCAGCGCCCGGTCGAGCAGCTTGCCGGCGGGCCCCACGAACGGCTCGCCCGCCAAGTCCTCCTTGTCCCCGGGCTGCTCCCCCAGCGCCATCACCGCGGCGGACGCCGGCCCGTCGCCCATCACCGCCTGGGTCGCGTCGCGGTACAGCTCGCAGCCCCGGCACTCCTGGACGGCCTCGCGCAATCGCTTGAGGCTCGGTCGGCCCGGGACCCACTGCTCGGCGCCGGGGCGGTCCTCCGTGGCCATGCCTTCCCGTGCCCGTTGACGGGCGACGTAATCGCCCTCCGCGGCTACCGTGACCTCCATGGCCAGCATCGACGTCACCGGTCCGTCCGTCGAACGCTCCGAGGAGATCCTGACCCCGGCTGCGCTCGACTTCGTCGCCGACCTGCACCGCCGGTTCGGTGCGCGGCGCAACGAGCTGCTCGCGGCGCGCGCCGAGCGGCGCCTCGAGATCGCACGCGACGGCACGATCGACTTCCGGCCGGAGACGGCCGACGTGCGTGCCGGCGAGTGGTCGGTGGCTCCCGCGCCCGCCGACCTGCAGGACCGTCGGGTCGAGATCACCGGACCGACCGAGCGCAAGCTGGCGATCAATGCACTCAACTCCGGCGCCCGCGTGTGGCTGGCCGACCTCGAGGACGCGAACACGCCGCACTGGCGCAACGTCGTCGGCGGCCAGGTCAACCTGTACGACGCCGTACGTCGCACCATCGCGTTCACCTCGCCCGACGGCAAGGAGTACGCACTCAAGGACCCCGACTCGATCCCGGTGATCGTGCCCCGGCCCCGGGGCTGGCACTTCGACGAGGAGCACGTCGTCGTCGACGGGACGCCCGTCGTGGCTGCGCTCGTCGACTTCGGCCTGTACTTCTTCCACAACGCGACGGAGCTGCTCGCACGCGGCAGCGGCCCGTACTTCTACCTGCCGAAGCTGGAGTCCCACCTCGAGGCCCGGCTCTGGAACGACGTGTTCACCCACGCCCAGGCAGCGCTCGAGGTGCCCCACGGGACGATCCGGGCGACGGTGCTGATCGAGACGATCACGGCGGCGTTCGAGATGGACGAGATCCTCTACGAGCTGCGCGACCACATGGCCGGCCTCAACGCCGGACGCTGGGACTACCTGTTCAGCATCATCAAGAACTTCCGCGACGCGGGGCCGTCGTTCACCCTGCCCGACCGCAACGCGGTCACCATGGACGCGCCGATGATGAAGGCCTACAGCGACCTGCTGGTGCACACCTGCCACCAGCGTGGCGCGTTCGCGATCGGCGGCATGGCCGCGTTCATCCCGAGCCGGCGCGACGCCGAGATCAACGAGCGGGCGTTCGCGAAGGTGCGCGAGGACAAGACCCGCGAGGTCACCGCCGGCTTCGACGGGTCCTGGGTGGCTCACCCCGACCTGGTGCCGGTGTGCGCGGAGATCTTCGACGAGACCCTGGGCGAGCGCCGGAACCAGCTCGACGTGCTCCGCGACGACGTCCACGTGACCGCGGCCGACCTGCTCGCCGTCGACCAGACGCCCGGTGACCTCACCGAGCAGGGGCTGCGCGGCAACATCCGGATCGGCATCCAGTACCTCCAGGCCTGGCTCTCCGGCAACGGCGCAGCCGGCATCAACAACCTGATGGAGGACGCCGCCACTGCCGAGATCTCGCGGTCGCAGGTCTGGCAGTGGATGTTCAACGACGCCACCCTCGACACCGGCGAGACGGTCACCCACGAGCTGGTCGAGCGGATCGTCGAGGAGGAGTACGCCGGGCTCCGCGACGCCGTGGGCGCCGAGGCGTTCGACGCCGGCCACTGGGCCGAGGCCCGCCGCCTGTTCGTCGAGTCCGCCCTGAGCGAGGAGTTCCCCGACTTCCTCACCCTCCCGGCGTACCGGTCCGTCCTCGCCGTCAGAACGCTGACCCGTCGCTAATTAGCGACGGGTCAGCCTAGTTCCGGGCGAACTTGACCCGGTCGCCGGCGACCCAGACGCCGGCGAGGTCGGAGTCGGTGCCGAGGGCGAAGACCTTGGCGAGGGCGTCCTCGGCGCAGGCGGCATGACGCAGGCCGACATCGAGGGGGTCCTCGGGCAGCGGCCGCACCCACACGGCGTCGAACTCCTTGCCGACGCCGAGGTCGCCGATCCGGTCGCCGAGCCCCAGCGCGAGCGCACCCGCGCGGGTCGCGAGATGGAGCAGGTGGGCCGACGACAGCGGCATGCCGCTCACACCGCCGAGCAGCGACTGCACGAAGTAGGCCTGCAGCCCCTCCTTGAGCAGCGAGAAGCCGGTGCCGGCGCCCACGTCGGAGCCGAGCGCCACCCGGACGCCGTGGTCGACGTGGCGGCGCAGCGGGAACAGCCCGCTGCCCAGGGCGGCGTTGCTCGTCGGGCAGTGGGCGACCGACGCGCCGCGCGCGGCCAGCACGGAGAGCTCCTGGTCGGTCGCGTGCACGTTGTGCGCGAGCACGGAGCGCTCGCCGAGCAGGCCGTGGCGGTCGTAGGTGTCGACGTAGTGCTCGGCCTCGGTGAACAGCCGCGCCACCTCCGCCACCTCGGCGGGGTTCTCGTTGACGTGGGAGGTGAACCACGCGTCCGGCACGTCCTTGGCCACCGACGCACAGGCGTCGAGCAGCTCGTCGCCGGCGCTGAAGGAGAACCGCGGGGTGACGGCGTACCGCGCGTGCGCCGGAGCCGTGCCAGCGCCCGGCCAGGGCGATCGCCTCGTCGTACGCGCGCTCCGGCGTCGTCAGCAACGCCTCGGGGAGCCCACGGTCGCTGACCACCAGCCCCGACGTGACCCGGAGCCCGACCCGGGCCGCCTCGGTGAAGAGCAGGTCCACGGCCGGCGCGAAGTGGGATCCGAAGACCAGCGCGGCGGTGGTGCCGGCGGAGGTGAGCCCGGACAGGAACTCCGCCGCGACCTGCTGGGCGTACGCCGGCTCCTCGAGGTGGCACTCCTCGGGCAGGGCGCACCGCTCGAGCCACTCGAGCAGCGGCATGCCGAGCGCGCCGATGACCCGGACCTGCGGGAAGTGCACGTGGGTGTCGACGAAGCCGGGGAGCAGCACTCCCTCGCGGAGGTCGATGACCTCCTCGTCGGGATGGGCCGAGCGCACCGTCGCGAAGTCGCCGCGCTCGAGGACAACCCCGCCGACGACGAGCAGCCCGGCGTCGTCGTCGCTGCGCAGCAACCCGCCGGTGAACGGGTCGTCGGGTGTGTCCAGCACCCGGGCCCGGAAGACCGTCACGGCCGGACCCCGGCCCGGTCGGCCTGGAAGGTGCGCGCCAGCTCGGCGGCGACTCCGAGGGCGATGGTCGCGGGGTCCTTGCCGGACAGGTCGGGGTCGCCGATCGGCGACTGGATCCGGGCGATCGTCGCGTCGTCGTGGCCCTCGACCGTCAGCCCCTTCTGGAACCGCCGCCACTTCGCCGACGACCCGATCAGCCCGATCGAGCCCAGGTGGGCGCAGCGCAGCGCGGCGTCGCAGAGCGCGAAGTCCTCGGCGTGGTCGTGGGTGAGCACGAGCACGTGCGTGCCGCGCGGGATCTGCCCGAGCACCACCTCCGGCACCGGCGAGTGGTGGACGTGCACGGTGGCCTGGCCGTCGTCGAGGCAGGCCAGCCGGTCGGCAGAGAGCTGGTCGGCCCGGGAGTCGACGAGGTGCAGCTCGAGGTCGTGGCGGCACAGGATGCGGGCCAGCTCGAGGCCGACGTGACCGACGCCGAAGATCGCGACCGACGGGACGACCGCCAACGGCTCCAGCAGCAGGGTGACCTCGCCGCCGCAGCACTGCCGGCCGTGCTCGGTGCGGGCCTTGTCGTTGAGCGACATCGTCATCGACTCGGGCCCGGTGGGCGGGCCCTGCAGAAGCTCGCGAGCCCGTGCGACGGCGGTCTCCTCGAGGTTGCCGCCACCGACGCTCCCCCACACCGCGTCGGCCGAGACCACCATCTTGGCGCCGGCGTCACGGGGCGCGTGCCCGCGTACGTCGGCCACGGTCACCAGCACTCCCGGCACCCGACGGCGGCGCAGCTGCTCGACCGCGGCGATCCAGTGCATCACGGCACCTCCGCCCGGGCGGCCTGCTCCGACCGGGGGTGCAGCGGCTGGGCGTCCGCGTCCGGCTGGTCGGGTACGGCGCCGGGCAGCCCGTCGGCAACGTGGCCGTGCTCGGTGCCGCGCCGGGCCTGCTCGATCGCCCAGTAGACCGCCTCGGGTGTGGCCGGTGAGGCGAGGTCGACGGAGATGCCGGGCGGACCGAACGCAGCGGCCGCCTCGCGCAGCGCCTCGCGCACCGAGAACGCCAGCATGAGCGGGGGCTCGCCGACGGCCTTCGAGCCGTAGACGGCGCCGTCCTCGTGGGCGCGTGGCAGCAGCGCGACGTGGAGCTCCTCGGGCATCTCGCTGAAGCTCGGCAGCTTGTAGGTGCTGGCGGCCTGGGTCGTCAGCCGGCCGCGGTGGGGGCCGTCGGACTCGTCCCAGCGCAGGTCCTCCAGGGTCAGCCACCCCGCTCCCTGCACGAAGCCGCCCTCGATCTGGCCGAGGTCCACCAGGGGCGACAGGGAGTCGCCGACGTCGTGCACGATGTCGACCCGGCGGGTGCGGTAGGCGCCGGTGAAGCCGTCGACCTCGACCTCCGCGGCGGCGGCGCCGTACGCGAAGTACTTGAACGGGTGGCCGTGCATCGCGGTGGAGTCCCAGTGCAGCCCCTCGGTGCGGTAGAAGCCCGCCGCCCACAGCTGCACGCGGCTGAAGTAGGCCTCGCGGACCAGGTCGTCCCAGGCGATGTCGCGTCCGGCGCGCACGGCCTCGAGCCGCTCCATGATCTGCTCGCACGCGTGCTTGACCGCGCCGCCGTTGAGGTCGGCGCCGGAGCTCGCGGCCGTGGCGGAGGTGTTGGGCACCTTGTCGGTGCGCGTCGGCGCGAGCCGCACCTTCTCCAGTGGTACGCCGAGCGACGTCGCCGCGACCTGGATCATCTTCGTGTGCAGGCCCTGGCCCATCTCGGTGCCGCCGTGGTTGATCAGCACCGAGCCGTCCTTGTAGACGTGCACCAGCGCCCCGGCCTGGTTGAAGGCCGTGAAGTTGAACGAGATCCCGAACTTCACCGGGGTCACGCCGATGGCTCGCTTGGTGTGCTCGTGGCTCGCGTTGTACGCCGCGATCTCGGCCAGCCGCGCCGCGACGTCGCCGTTCTCGACCACCTGGTCCCAGGCGAGGCCGGCCCGCTCGGGGTGCCGCACCGGCTGGCCGTACGGCGTGGACTGGCCCTCGACGTAGAAGTTGCGGCGGCGCAGGTCGACCGGGGAGATGCCGAGCAGCGGCGCGCACCGGCCCAGGATGTCCTCGATCACGAGCATGCCCTGAGGTCCGCCGAACCCGCGGAACGCGGTCTGCGAGGTCTTGTTGGTCTGCGCGACCCGGCCGTTCACGCGGGCGTGCGGGATCCAGTAGGCGTTGTCGATGTGGCACAGCGCCCGGGCCAGCACCGGCTCGCTCAGGTCGAGGCTCCACCCGCCGTCGGAGGTGAGCGTGGCGTCGAGCGCGTGCAGCCGGCCGTCGTCGTCGAAGCCCACCCGCCACTGGGCATGGAAGCCGTGCCGCTTGCCGGTCATCGTCATGTCCTGCGCGCGGGTCAGCCGCAGCCGCACCGGACGCCCGGTGAGGACGGAGCCCAGCGACGCGATCGCGGCGAGGCCGTGCGGCTGCATCTCCTTGCCGCCGAACCCGCCGCCCATCCGCAGGCACTGCACGGTGACGTCGTGGTTGTGCAGCCCGAGCACGTGGGCCACGATCTCCTGCGTCTCCGAGGGGTGCTGGGTGCTGCTCTGCACGAACACCTGACCGCCCTCGTCGACGTGGGCCAGCGCGCAGTGCGTCTCGAGGTAGAAGTGCTCCTGGCCGGCCATCTCGGTGACCCCGCTGAAGACGTGGGCCGACCCGGCGAGCCCGGCCTCGACGTCACCGCGCTCGACGGTCGGCTGGCCGCCCTGGAAGCTGTGCGCGGCGATCGCCTCGGTGACACCGATGATCGCCGGCAGCGGCTCGTAGTCGACCTCGACGGCTGCGGCGCCGAGGCGGGCGGCCTCGAGCGTCTCGCCGAGCACCCAGCAGACGGCGTGGCCGACGTACATCACTTCCGACGGGAACAGCGGCTCGTCGTGCTTGACGCCCGCGTCGTTGACGCCGGGTACGTCGCCGGCGGTCAGGACGCGGACCACGCCCGGCACGGCGTACGCCGGCTGGACGTCGAGCCGGGTGACGTGCGCGTGGGCGTGGGGCGCCTGGACGGGGTGGGCATGCAGCACGTCGCGCGTCCGACCCACCAGGTCGTCGGTGTAGAGCGCGTGGCCGGTCACGTGGAGGCCGGCGCTCTCGTGGGGCAGGGCCAGGCCGACGAGGGCCTCGTCGGGACGGTCGGACAGCGTGCTCATGCCGGCACCTCGCTGCCTTCGACCGCCCAGAGCTTGCGGAGCGACTGGCCGAGCATGGCGGCGCGGTACGCCGCGCTGGCGCGGTGGTCGTCCATGGGCGTGCCCTCGGTGGCGAGCACGGCCGCCGCGGCCTCGACCGACTCGCGCGTCCACGGCCGGCCCTCGAGCGCCGCCTCGGTCGCCAGCGCGCGGATCGGGGTGGCGGCCACGCCGCCCAGCCCGATCCGGGCCCGGACCACCTCGTCGTCGACCACGTCGATCGCGAAGCCGACCGCGACGCTGGAGATGTCGTCGTACCGGCGCTTGGCGATCTTGTGGAACGCAGCGAGCCCGGCCAGGGGCCGCGGGATGCGGACCGCGCGGATCAGCTCACCGGGACGACGCACGGTCTGGCGGTATCCGGTGAAGTAGTCGGCCAGCGCGACCTCGCGGTCGCCGGCCTGCGAGGACAGGACGACGGTCGCCTCCAGCGCGAGCAGCGCCGGCGGCAGGTCACCGATCGGCGAGGCGGTGCCGATGTTGCCGCCGATGGTCGCGCCGTTGCGGATCAGTCGAGACGCGAACAGCGGCCACACCTCGTCGAGCAGGGGTACGGCGCCGGCCAGGCCGGCCTCGACCTCGGACAGGGTGAGCGCGGCGCCGACGAGGATGTCGTCGTCGCCGACCGCGAGCTCGCGCAGCTCGGGCAGCCGGTCGATCGCCACGGCGTACGCCGCCCGCTCGCCGCGGATGTTGACCTCGACGCCCCAGTCGGTGCAGCCGGCGACGACGGTCGCGTCGGGGCGCTCGGCGAGCAGCGACACTGCCTCGGCGAGGTCGCGCGGGCGGGCGAACGATCCGTCGGGCCGGTCGATGCGGGTCGGGACCGGCGCCGGCGGTGGGGCGGACAGCCGCTGGGTGAGCGGGTCGTCGGCGAGCGGCTGGCCGAGCGCCCACGCGGCGTCGCGGATCGGGCGGTAGCCGGTGCAGCGGCACAGGTTGCCGCTCATGGCGTGCAGGTCGAACCCGTTGGGCCCGTGCTCGTGGTCGCCGTCGTCTCCGGCCGCCACCGACGTCCGGTCGGCGCGGTAGAACTCCGCGGCCATGCTGCACACGAAGCCTGGCGTGCAGTAGCCGCACTGCGAGCCGCCACGCGCGGCCATCTCGCGCTGCACCGGGTGCAGCGCGTCGAGCGTGCCCAGGCCTTCCGCCGTCACGACCTCCTGGCCGTCGAGTGCGGCGGCCGGCACCAGGCAGGCGTTGATCGCCGTCCACTGGGTGCGCTCGTCCGCGCCGTCAGACGTGGGTCGGGCCACCAGGACCGAGCAGGCGCCGCACTCGCCCTCGGCGCAGCCCTCCTTGGCACCCGTCAACCCGAGGCCACGCAGGAAGTCGAGCGCGGTCGTGAACGCGGGCGCATCGGGTAGTGCGCGGGACTCCCCGTTGACGGTGATCCGCGGCTCAGTCATCTCCCTCTCCCTGCAGATCGACGAGCGCAGGCGAGGCTGCGCGCATGGTTTCGAGAGGTCGGTGGCCGCTGGTTATCCATGCCGAACAGCGACGCCGCACTCGCCACTCTACGTGAATCGGCTCACAGGAAGCAGCACCGTGGGCGACCCGAAGTCTTCGCGGCCTTCTCATGTTTGTTGAGTGTGTTACTCATATAATGAGCAGGGACCACGACGAGAGGGAGCCATGACCATCACCGACCAGCCCCGTACCGCTGTCTCCATCCACCAGCTCGGTGGCCGGATCGGCGCCCGCATCGACGGCGTCCGGCTCGGCGGCGACCTGTCCGAGCAGACGGTGGCCGACATCCGGGCCGCCCTGCTGCAGCACAAAGTCGTGTTCTTCCGCGGGCAGGACCACCTCGACGACGACGGGCACATCGGGTTCGCCGAGCTGATGGGCCCGCTGACCACGGCGCACCCGACCGTGAACACCGGCAGCGCCCGGGTGCTCCGGTTCACGGCGAACAAGGGCATGGCGGCCAACGCGTGGCACACCGACGTCACCTTCGTCGACCGGGTCCCGGCCATCAGCGTGCTGCGCGGCGTCACCATCCCGCCGTACGGCGGCAACACCGTGTGGGCGAACACGGTGACGGCGTACGAGGCGATGCCGGGCGCGCTCAAGGCCCTGGTCGAGAACCTCTGGGCCGTGCACACCAACAGCTACGACTACGCGCAGCGCGACGAGGAGCACGACCAGCCCGACGCCAACTTCACCCGCGACGACTTCGCGTCACAGGTGTTCGAGACCCGGCACCCCGTGGTGCGCGTGCACCCGGAGACCGGCGAGCGGTCGCTGGTGCTCGGCAACTTCGTGAGTCGCTTCGAAGGGCTGAACACCTCGGAGTCGACCGCGCTCTTCCACCTGCTGCAGAACCGGATCACCAAGCTGGAGAACACGATCCGGTGGACCTGGCAGCCGGGCGACGTCGCGATGTGGGACAACCGTGCGACCCAGCACTACGCCGTCGCCGACTTCGGTTCCGAGCCGCGGGAGGTCCGCCGGATCACGGTGGCCGGTGACGTGCCGGTCTCGGTCGACGGGCGGCGCAGCGAGATCCTTCGCGGCGACGCGGAGGGCTACTCGCGACTGGACGAGCTGATCAGCTGAACCACAGGGGAGTTCAGCTGCCGCGGTACGTCGAGTAGCCGTACGGGTTGAGCAGCAGTGGCACGTGGAAGTGGTCGTCGCCCTCGATCGAGAAGGTCACGACCACCTCGGGATAGAAGCCGGTCACGCCGAGCGAGGTGTAGTAGGTGGCCGTGTCGAACCGCAGGCGGTAGTCGCCGGCGCCGAGCCGTTCGGGCCCGAACGACGGGATCCGGCCGTCGGCGTCGGTGACGCCCTCGCCGACGTCGGCACCGGAGGCGTACTGCAGCGCCACGCGGATGCCGGCGGCTGGTCGGCCGCGGCTCGTGTCGAGGACGTGGGTGCTCAGGGTCGCCATCAGGTCACCACCTGCTCGAGTCTCAGCAACGCGATCTGGCGCAGCTGCTCGACCGTCTCGTCTCGTTCGGTCGCGTCGTCGTTGCCGAGCCGCCGCTCGAGCTCGGCGAGGATCTCGTCGGCGTCGCGGCCGGCCGCCCGGATCAGGAACACGCGGTCGAACCGTTCCTCGTACGCGCGGTTCCCGGCGACGAGTCGGTCCGCGACCGAGGCGTCGTCGCGGTCGACTCCGGACTGCTCGCTGGCCGAGAACGCCGCGTCGTGACCGGCTCCGGCCTTCTCGCCGATCCGGGGGTGCCGCGCGAGCGCCGCCTCGAGCTCCGCGTCGTCGAGCTCCGCGGCGTTGCGCCCGACCGCGAGCAGCGCGCCCGTGTCGGCGTACGGGCGGCCCTCGAGCACCGTGTCGACCCAGCGCCCGACGTCGAGGCAGGTGGCCAGCCGGTCGCGCGCCTCGGCCTCGGGCAGCGCGTTGAACTCCTCCAGGGTCACGGGCCCTCCCGGCGCACCGTCGCCTCGATCAGGCCGTAGGGACGGTCGGCCGCGACGAAGACCTCGCCCGGGTTCTCGAGACCGAACGGCTCGAGGTCGACCAGGAAGTGGTGCCTGTTGGGTGCGGCGAACGAGATCTCCTCGACCTCGGGCCGGGCCTCCAGCACGGCCGTGCCCATCGCGTACAGCGTCTCCTGGAGCGCCCGGCTGTAGGTCGTCGCGAACGCGTCGAGCATCAGCTGGCGGATGGCGGCGTACGCCGCGTTCCAGTCGGGACCGGCCTCGGCGTACCGCCACCGCGCGGTGAGGGACGTGGCGAGGATGCGGTCGTCGGCCTCGGCGAGAGTGGTGTACTCGTCGACCAGGAAGCCCTTGAACTCCGATCCGGTCGACTTCAGCACGACCAGGTCCTGGAGGCCGGACTCCACGGTCGCGCCGCCGGACGTCACCTCGACGACGGTGGTGCGGACCTCGCCGCCGCGGCGTACGAACGCGTGGTCGTGGCCGGCGCCGCCGACCCTGATCCGGTCCCAGGCGTACTCCTCGACCTCGACCCGCGCGTCGGTCGCCGCCGGCGTCGCCTCGAGGAGGCGGCGACCGAGGGCGATGGCGTAGTCCTCGGGCGAGGTGACGCCGTGCTTCTTGGCGAAGGCGAAGGCGGTGTTCTTCTGGGTGTCGGTGGGCAGCACGGCGGACTGGTCGCCGACGGTGTGCGCGGCCGCGAAGTCGCCGCGGAGCGAGGTGGAGACGTTGAGGTCTCGGATCTCGTGGCGATCGGTGTCGCGGTAGACGCGGACGACGCGGTTCTCGGACTTGCCGTACTGGTTGGGGCCCAGGACGATCCCCATCCGCTCAGCCTCCTTCGGGGGTGCTGCGACGAGCGAGCTCGGCCAGTCTGCCCGGACTCACCCCCGTCGCGGCAAGCGTCTGCTCGGACGTGATCGCGCCGCAGTCGAGACCGCGCAGCAGGAAGTCGGCCAGTGCGCGGGCCGTCGCCGGCTCGTCGAGGATGGCAGATCTGGTCTGCTCCAGGAAGTTGCGCAGCCGGGCGGCGGCGGACGGGAACCCGGCGCGGTAGAACGCGAACGTGGCCGCGAACCGGGTCGGCAGCTGCGCCGGGTGCAGGTCCCAGCCCTGGTAGAAGCCACGTTCCAGCGAGCGGCGTACGAGCCGCATGTGGTTGGTCCAGGCCGCCAGTACGTCGGCCTCCTCCCCCACCGGTATGACGTTGGTGGAGCCGTCGGAGAGCCAGACGCCGGTGCCGGCGGCGGCGGCCTGCATCACCGCCTTGGCGTGGTCGGCGACGGGGTGGTCGAGGCTCTGGTAGGCAGCGGCGATGCCGCAGAACGCGGAGTAGTCGTAGGTGCCGTAGTGGAGGGCCGTGCAGCGGCCGTCGGCCGCGTGGATCATGCGGGCCACGAGCGCGGTGCCGTCGGGGCCGAGGATCGACTGGGGGGTCTCGACCTGGATCTCGAAGCGGAGCGAGCGGTCGGCGAGGCCGAGCCCCGACTCGAGGCTCGCTGCCGCGTGCACCATGGCCTCGACCTGGTCCACCGAGGTCACCTTGGGCAGCGTGACCACGAAGCCGTCCGGCAGCGCACCGCCGTCGGCCAGCGTCTCGACGAACCGGGTCAGCGTGCGGAGGCCGCGCTGTCGGCTCGACCTTTCGAAGCTCTTGAAGCGGATTCCGTGGAAGGCGGAGGCGTCACCGAACTTGATCGCCTGGCGCAGCGCCTGCGCCGCCCGCTCGACGTCCGCGTCCTCCTGCTCGTCGTCGTCGACGGTGTAGCCGTCCTCGAAGTCGATCCGGAGGTCCTCCACCGGCTCGACGTTGAGCTTCTGCCGCACCGTGTCGAGCAGGTCGAGGTCGCCCTCGAGCAGGTCGAGGAACAGGGTCTCGTGGTCGTCCATCGACCACAGCGCCCACTCGCCGTACTCCTGGAAGGTGCCGGAATGGAAGCGGTCGGCCGGGACGTACACGGTGTGGACGGGCTGCCGCCCGGGTCGCTCCCCCGGGAAATCCCCGCTCCAGCGCCGCGTCTGCCTGGTCCAGTCTGGCGTCGAGCTCCGCGGTCAGCCGATTCAGGTCAACCCCCGGGCCCGGACCGTGCGTGTCCGTCATGCAGGAACTCTAAGCGGCGCCGGCCGATCAGCAGGACCCACCGTCGGGGCAAAGAGAACGAGTACGGGATTTACTCCGTTCCGCATACCCAATACCGGTCATTTGCGTGAAACTTGTCACAAATTGTTTGGTAAAGAAGGCAAAGGGAATAACGTCCGTGTCTCCGCGCGGGGTGCGCCACAACCGAACATCGAAGTCCAAGGGAGTCGCGCTCTTATGCGTGAATCGCGTACTCGGGCCTGGACCCCGTCCATCGTGGCCCTCACCAGCCTGCTTGCATTGGTCATGGGAAGTCTTACCCTCACGGCCACGCCCGCCGCTGCGGCGCCGCGGTTCGGCGGAACCGTCTTCGAACGGCCAGGGGAGACCTACGCCCAGGCTTACCGACGCGTGACGCGGACCTACGGCAACCTGGACGCCATCCGCCTGTTCTTCCCCGGCGCCCCGAGCTCGTGGCGGCAGATCCGGGCCAAGGTCCACCAGACACCCGTGGTCGTGTCCTTCCGGATGGACCCGCGGGCGGTCGCATCCGGCCGCTACGACCGCTCGATGCGGCGGTGGTTCGCCACCGCGCCCACGAACAGGCCGACGTACTGGTCCTACTGGCACGAACCCGAGAACGACTCGGTCAACAAGGCGACCTACCGCCGCGCCTGGCGCCACCTCGACAAGCTCGCCGACCAGGCGAAGAACCGCCAGCTGAAGTCCACGTTGATCCTGATGTGCTGGACGCTGGAGCGCGCATCCGGCCGGAACTGGCGCAGCTACTACGCCGGGCCGCGCGCCATCCGGGTCCTGGCGTTCGACTGCTACAACACCGGCCGCAAGAGCAACGTCTACAAGCGCCCCAAGGCAATCCTGAAGAACGTGGTCAGGCTCGCCCGACGCGTCGGCAAGCCGTGGGGCATCGCGGAGTTCGGGAGCACATCGATCCCGGCGGCGGGGGGACACGCAGGGCGGGCCCGGTGGTTGCGCAACTACGCCTCCTACGTGCAACTGAAGGGTGGAGCCTTCGCGACCTACTTCGACAGCCACGTGGGGTATGACTACCGCCTGCACGACAGGCCTTCACGGACCGCTTGGCGCAAGATCATCCAGCGCTGACGAGCGTCTCACAGCGGAGCCGGGAACGGTTCTCCCCGTTCCGCTGTGACCGGACGCCGGGCTCAGCCGCTCGGCACGAACAGCGCGCGAGCCCGCCAGGTGCCGTCGGAGCCGAGCACGGTCGACGGGCCGGTCACTCGGCCGCTCGAGAAGGGGGCCCACCGCAGGGCGCCGTCACTCGATCCGAACAGAAGGCGGCCCCCGCCAGCGTCATCCCGGCGGCGCTGCTGAAATTCACTGCTCCGGCATCGGCCTGGAAGGTCTGCGCCCCGACGACCTCGCTCTCCGGGGTGAAGTACCGGTAGTAGAGCCGACTGTCGTTGGCGACGGTGTAGTAGATCCGGCGCGTCGCGGGGTCATAGAACATGCCCGTGATGCTGGTGATCGCGAAGGGGATCCGCGCGCTCCGTTGTCCGGGTCGTCGTAGAGGTCACGGTCTGCTGGGCGCCGATGCCGCGCCACAACATGACTGCTGTTGGGTAATTTCGCGCCGAGCGGTCACCCGAGGCGGAGCGGGGGGACCCACCAGCCGGTCGTGGCCGAGCAACGCCTGCGGAAGCAGGACATCGGGGCGTGGCGCCGTCTCCGCGCGGGGGACGCCAGAGACAAAAGCCACGATTGCTCCCTCCCCTGTTCGGCACTGGGCGGCTGGTGAGTCCCGTCAGGGGTTTGAAACCCTGTGGCCGAGGGTCCCCGGATCCGCGGGGCACGGCAACGCCCTCTCCCCCATCTGGGGTATGGGCGCGTCTGGACCTAGTTTCGCCGATCAGTTCAGGAGCCGGTAGACCACGCGGTCCACGCTGCCGTTGAACTGGTCCGTCGTGACGGGGAAGATCTTGCCGTTGCCGGACAGCTTCCCGCCCACTGCCATCGGGACGGTGCTTGCCATCAGGACCGCGCCCGTGGTGCCGGTCCCCGAGGCGCTCACCCAGTCCAGCTCTCCACGGTTGTCAGGGTCCTGCGACTCGTCCAGCTTCGCCACGTCGAGCGTCACGACGTTGCCCAGGCGGGCACATCGGGCGCGGTACCACTGGCCCGGCTGCACCGTCTCCTTCGCGAAGACCAGGACTTCGCCCCCAAGCCCCGCGACCCGACACGACAGCTTTCCGCCGTCGACCTGGATCTTGTACTGGCTGGCCCCCTCGAACAGGCCGCGCGCGACCAGGTTGTCGCCGTTGTCGAGCTGGTTGCCGGTGCTCACGGCGTCGATCGAGAAGTCGGCACCGAACAGGAAGTCTGCCTCGTCGGGGCTGAGTGGGTCGTCCTCACCGGTGTTGAACACGCCGATCATGGCGAACCGGGGATCCGTCTCGGAATAGGCGGGCAGCCGCACGCCCACACGACGCGGTGACCGGGTCGCAAAGATTCGACCGCCATTGTCCGCGAGGACCCTGGCTTGCGCGGGAAGCGCGCCGGAGTTCTCGATCGTGCTGACCGGGGCGCCCGGCTCGAGCTCGTTGAACGACAGCAGCACCGATCGCTCCGGCACCTCGGCGTCCAGATCAGGCTCGGGCGGAGATTCGCTCACCTGCAACTGCGGCTTTCGCTCCGAGCCGCCGGTGTCCTCATCGCCCTGGCACCCGGTCAGGGCCAGGGTCGCGCAGACGGCCAGCAGTCCTGCGGTCGCGCGTGCTGTCATTCCCATGTCGTCCCCTCGAACGGCTCGCGCCGGTGTCTTGGCGCGCAGCCGTGCTACAGCCCCGGCCGTTCGATCGTGACCCAATCGACCGCGCCCGCGAAGTAGTCGCAGGTCACGGTCGAGCCGTCACAATCGAGCTTGCCTCCGAGGAACATTGGCCGGGTGTTGTTGATCGTGCCGATGGTCCCCTTGATGAACTTCGTGATCGCGCCCGGCTCGCCGTAGTCGATCGTCGCGCGGACGCCGGTAGCCGTCTTCTCGCAGCGCAGGGTGTGCCACTGGTTGTCCGCGACCTTGGTCTCCGGGCGGACGTCGTTGACGAACCCGATCGCCTTGGTCCGTCCGGTCGAGTCCCGGAAGTGGCAGCGCGGCCATCCCTTCTTCAGGACGAACTTCCAGTAGCCGCCGGCCTGGTTGGCCTGGCCCTTCTGGATCATGTTCGGGTCGAGGGCACCGGTCTTGACGCGCAGGGTCACCGCGAACGGCTGGGTTCCCGGATCGAGCCGGTTGTCTTCCGGCCAGGTGACGAGGCGATTGTCGTTCACGATCCGCCAGTCACCCTTGAACCGGTACGCCGAACCACCGTCCGGCGTGGCCTCGCCGGGCTCGACATCCGGCCCGATGCTGCCGTTCAGACCGTTCGGGGAGCTGTCGATCATCGTCGTGCTTCCGGCGGGCTCGTCCATGTCCCAGTCACCAACGACGGAGGCCATGGCGGTCGCCGGAAACAACGCGGTCAGCCCCACGACCACCACTGCGATCACCCATGCCCGAAACAGTCGTCTCATCCGCGTCTCCCGTCGACAGGCAGGCCAGTCCCGCCCCCACCGGTCCATCAAACGCCCGCCAGTGAACCGTCGCTCGGGCGTGAGGCGGCGATCCCTCATTTTGATGATCTGGTGTCCGACCCCTCCGGGTGCCCGAGCCCGAGGAGAAGGATGGACTCACGGGGCCGCGTCGTGCGCGGCGTCGACAACGCACGGAAGGCAGTGGGGGACATGATCGAGGGCGGGACTGGTGACGTTTCGCGCGTCTGCCTGATCGGGGCCACCGGCCGCAGCGGCAGTACGTTGGTCTCCCGCGTCCTGGGCAGCGTCCCCGGTGCCTTCTCCGTCGGCGAGCTCTGCTGGCTGTGGACGTACGGCGTCCTGCGCAACCGCGCGTGCGGGTGCGGTCAGCCTTCCTCGAGTGTCCGTTCTGGACCGGGGTCGGCAAGCGCGCGTTCGGCGGCTGGGACCAGGTCGACGCCGAGCGGGCCAACGTCCTGCGGCGCCGGGTGACCCGGACGCCAGGGATCCCCGCCGCTGCTCACCCGACCTGTGGGCAGGCTGGCGTCGGACGTCGACGAGTACGTCTCGCTGCTCGCGCCGCTCTACGCCGGCATCACCGCCGAGAGCGGCGGCGCCGTGATCATCGACAACTCCAAGCAACCCGAGGTTGCCCTGCTCGCGCGTCGGACGCCCGGCGTCGACCTCTCTGTCCTGCACCTGGTCCGGCGCAGCCACGGCGTGGCGTACTCCTGGACCAAGCACGTCACGCGCAGCGACAAGGCGGGCCGGGAGATGCTCCGCAAGGACCCGAGCAGGACCGCGGCCGTCTGGCTCTCCGACAACGCGCTCTTCGAGGTCATCGGCCGCACCGGCACCCGGCGGATGCTGCTCCGGTACGAGGACTTCGTAGAGGCGCCGCTGGCGCGCACCCGCGAGGTCGTGGACTTCCTCGGCCTCGACATCCCCGAGGCGGAGATGCCGTTCGTCGGAGAGACCGAGGTGCGGCTGGCAACCGACCACAGCGTCTGGGGCAACCCGATGCGCCTGCAGACCGGGGTCATCCCCGTGCGGCCGGACGAGGCATGGCGCGACGGCCTGCCGGCCGGAACCCGCAGGAAGGTCTCCGCGATCACCTGGCCCGGGCTGCTGAGGTACGGCTACCTGCGCTGACCCCGGCGCACGACCGCTCGCAGCGCGCCCAGCTCGAGCACCCCGTCCCTGCGGTGCACGAGGACCGCGAAGGTGGCGGTCCCGAGCAGCCCGGCGACGAGCAATGACACCAGGTCACCGCCGAGGAGGATCCGGCAACCGCCGGCCACCACGCCGAAGCTGATCACGCTGATCGCGATCGCCGACTGCGTCCCCGCCCCCAAGGGGTGCATGGACATCACCCGGTTGACCTGCCAGAGCGGGAGCAGGTTGTTCACCAGGATGCCTGCAGCCCACCCGGCGGCCGCGCCGGACACGCCGTACTCCGGCACCAGGAGGAGGTCGAGCGCCACGTTGGTGCTCAGGGCGAGCGCGGTGTTGAACAGACTGAGCATGCTCCGGCCGCCCATCAGCAGCATGGAATCGACCGGGCCACAGGTGGTGGCCACCAGCATCGCGGCGCACAGGATGACGGCGGCAGGCACCCCGTCGTAGCCGGGTCCGAATATCGCCGAGCAGCAGCGGCGCGTAGAGCATCCCCATCAGGTAGATCGGCCAGGACGACAAGATGAGCCAGCGGTGGTGGTGCGGTAGATCGTCTGGGCGCGGCTCTCCTCGCCGAGGGCGAGGCATTCGCTGATCTTCGGGGTCATCACCTGCTGGATCGCCTGCACGAACATCAGCCCGAGGACGAGGAACCTCGTCGCGGCTGCGTACACGGCGGCGTCGGCCGGGCCGCGCAGCGCAGCGACCACGAGGATGTCGAAGCGCTTGAGCGCCACGTTGCACACCCGGGACAGGCCCCGCGGGGCGGAGAACCGCCAGAACTCCGAGCCCAGCTCGCGCCAGGGCGTGGGCGTCCGCCCCCGCGTCGGGGTCCTTGGGCCGTACCCGCCGGAGGCGGCGCACCATCCAGACCGCCACCACGATCAACATGGCGAGGTACGGTGCGACCCAGGCCGTCACGATCAGGGCGAGGGACCGATGCGAGAGGGCTGGCGGCCAACGCGCGCACCGGTCTCGAGCGCGTTCCGGCCGATCTTCTCGATGAACACCAGCGGTCGCATCGAGTCCAGGCCACGGCTCGCTGCCATGGCGATCATGTACGTCACCGCCACCGGTATCCACAGCGCAAGCACCACAACCGCGTCCCGGAAGCTGGCCGCCGAAGCAGCGTCGTTGGTCACCAGCTCGGAGAGCGCCCCGGCACCAGCGACCAGGACCCCGGCCAGCACCACGCTGAAGACCACAGCCGGGACGATCGCCAGCGCGAGGTACCGGCGCAGGTCCTGGCGGCGGTTCAGGACCAGCGCTCGAGGGAGCGAGCGCAGCACCCCGGTGTCGGCGCCGGCGGTGCCGACGTTGATCAGGATGGCGAACACGGCCGTCGCCTGGAAGAAGAGGCCGGCGTCCTCTGGGTCAGGCTCCTCGTGATGATGACCGGGAGCACGAGGTTGACGGACGCGGCGAAGAAGCTGCCGGCCAGGTTGAGCGCGCTCCCCCGCGCGAGCCGCCGCAGGTCGCCCGGGTGCCCGTCCGGCTGCGCGGGCGCGTCGGGGTTGTCGACGGAGGTCACGTCATCGTCCCCTTCACGCTCACGGTCGGCACGGTGCTGGCCATGCCGAGTCGACATGGCCAGCATCCATCATCCGTGTTGTCCGCCCCCGGCGGGGCGGAATCGTGAGGTCAGGTGCTCTTTCAGCCCTTCTCGATGCGGACCCAGTCGAGCTGGCCGTTGAAGAAGTCGCAGGTCACGCCCTCCACCTGGCAGTACGCCTTGCCGCCGATCATGAACGGGTTGGTGTTGTTGATGTTGCCGACCGTCCCGCTCTTGAACTTCGTCGCCTCGTTCGGCGTGCCCGCGTCCAGGGTGACCCGGACCCCGGTCAGGGTCCGCTCGCAACGGAGCGTGTGCCACCGGTTGTTGTTGACCTTCGGGACGTTGGTATTGACGAACCCGATCGCACTTGATCGTTGCTGCCCGTCCTCGAAGTGGCACCGCGGCCACCCGTTCTTGATCACCAACTTCATGAAGCCGCCGCCCACGTTGTTCTGGCCCTTCTGCACGATGTTCGGCTTGTCCGCCGAGGTCCGGAACCGGATCGTCACGGCGTACGGCTGCGTCCCGGGGTCGAGACGGCCCTGCGGGTCGTCGGGGACCAGCACCAGCTTCTCGGGGTTGTACGGCGCGAAGTGAGGTCCCGGGAACTGGTAGGCCAGGCCACCGTTCCCCCGTGGAGAGCCCGACCCTCACCTCGTTGCCGATGTCGCCGGTGAGCCCGTTGCCGGACGAGTCGACCAACCCGTTCGCCTTGGTCGTCTCGTTCATCTGCCAGTCGGCGACGACATCTGCCGACGCCGCCCCTGGAACCACCAGTGCCAGTACCGCGGCGGCCGGCACCAGCATCCCCCTTAGTCCTCGTCTCACGACATCCTCCATCCCGAGATCTCTCTCGTAGTCCAACGCGTTGCCTTTCAATCTCCGCCAATGACAAATTCTGGGCACTCCTCCAACTTGGGGATACGCACCGTGACTGCCGCCGGCCCATCCCTGGGCTCCCTACGCTGACGGTCAGGACGCTCATCGAGGAGAACCCCGTGACCACCACCCCGCCGAGCCGTGGCGTGAGCGTCGTCATCGCCACCCGGAACCGCCCCGAGCTGCTCGCGAAGGCCGTGTCCGCAGCGCTCGCCCAGGACTACGACGGCCCGATCGAGGTGATCGCCGTCTTCGACCAGGCGGAGCCGGTCATGGAGCTCCAGCGCGACGGGGTCCACCGGCCCGTGCGGGTCACTCGCAACGCCCGCACCCCCGGCCTGCCGGGTGCGCGCAACACCGGGATGGCGCTCGCGCAGTACCCCCTCATCGCGTTCTGCGACGACGACGACTTCTGGTTGCCCGCCAAGCTCCGCGCCCAGACAGCGGCCATGCGCGCCGCCGGAGCCGGCGCTTCGGTCACCGGCATCCGGATCCACTACGGCGACAAGGTCCGGCACCGCACCAGCGCGTCGCCCGTCCTGCACCACGAGGACCTGGTGCGCGACCGCGTGACCGCGGCGCACCCCTCCAGCTACCTCGTGGAGAAGGCGATCGCGGACGCCGCCGGCCCCGTGGACGAGACGATCCCCGGTGGGTACGGCGAAGACTACGACTGGCTGCTGCGGGTCGCCCGGCACACCGACATCGCCTTCGTGTCCGAACCCATGGTGGAAGTCCTCTGGCACCCCGGCTCGTTCTTCACACGGCGTTGGGACACCATCACCGAGGCCCTGTCCTACGTGCTCGAGAAGCACCCCGAGATCGCGCGGGACAGACGCGGCGCGGCCCGCATCCACGGACAGCAGGCCTTTGCCCTGGCCGCCCAGGGGCAGCGCCGGCAGGCGTGGTCCCGATGGCGGACCACCGTGCAGGAGAACCCCCGCGAGCGCCGTGCCATGGCCGCCGCTCGTGGTGCTGACCGGGCTGATGAGCGCCGACCGCGTCCTGCACGTCGCCAACCGTTTCGGCCGGGGCATCTGAGCCGCTCCGGGCTCGATCCGGACCAGGTCGTAGAAGGCCTGGTCGATCACGCCGTTGAACTGGTCTGTGGGGCCGGTGGGAACGCGGTCCTTGTTGTCGAGTCGGCCCCCGATCGACAGCGCACGGGCTCTCCGGAAACCGCACGGTGCCGATGGCACCAGTAGCGCTCGCCGTCCCCATCAGCATCGGCCCACGCTTCTTCAGCTTCCCCACGCTCGCGACGGATTCTCGACGCGGCCGGCCGAGTCCCGGTCCAGCGCGTGCTCGGCCCCGAACCGGCCGGGCGTACCGGCCGCACCAGCCCCCGCCGTGCCGCCGTCGCGGCGGAGACCGCCACGCGGAGGACCCGCGGCCATCGTGTGCAGCCATCGCACCGCACTACACCGAGTTCGTCGGCTTCCCGTTCATCGCCAGGAGGAGGATCGGATCGGCGGCCCTACCGGCGGCCTTCGGCGCGGTCGCGGACGCCTGGGCCCCTTAGGTCGCGCGTGGCCCCTCGCTGGTCCCTTCCGCTCGCTGGCCGACAGGGCGCCTCGATGGCGGCCGGTCGAGCCCTCCTCCGCCCAGGTCAGCGGTACTGGTAGCGCCGCATCAGGGGGCCGCACACCACGGACGCCAGACGCTGCCGCGACGGCGGGAGCTCGCGGCGCCACTTCTCGTCGAGCCTGAGGGGCATGGGGCCGGTGCGGAACCGGACCCGCCCACCCGTGGGGGCGTGGCTCACGGCACGGTTGACGCCCTCTGGGCCGATGAAGGCCAGGTCCTCCTCGCCCGCCTCCAGACGGGACAGCTCCATCACCGCCCGCATGGAGGCGCGCGGGTCGGTCACCATATCCTCGTAGCGCAGCCGCAGGAGCGGAACCCCGCGACGTTCGAGGCGGCCGATCATCAGGTTCACCGTGAGCCATCGACGCAGGATCTGGCGCGCGGGTCGGCGCTTCAGGTGGTCTCGCGGCCCGGCACCCTCGGGGAGGGGGACCTCGTGGCTCCACGAGTTGAGCACACCCCGCGGGTCCCGGACCATGTGCACGATCCGGAGCCGGACATCGGGATCCGATGCCAGGAGATAGGCCGTGGACGGCCGCTTGGTCGAGTCGACCACGATCGAGGAACCGGAGACGTCAGCGACGGCCCGGTAGACGCGACGTGTGAGCTCGAGATACCGCGCCGTGCGTGCCCGTTGTCTCGGCATCAGGCGCGACACGGGCCGGAGCACCAGTCGGGCGGTGGTGTCGACCTGCCGTTGCAGGCGCAGGACCTCGTCGACGTCGATCTGGTCCCATCCCCCGAACGCGCTCATCCCCACTGCCGTCCAGAACTGGCACTCGGAGAAGGGTTCGCCGCAGGCGCAGCGCTGGTCGCGCTTCACGCCTCCTTGCCACATGTAGAACAGCTCACCGACGTCGCAGTGCCCAGGCCGCTGGCCGATGAGCAGGTCGAGCAGTGTCGAGCCGCTTCGGGGCATTCCACCGACGAAGAGGACGTCCACCGGTGACTCCGCGCTACCGGACGGGTGTTCGGGCGTCGGCTCCGCCTTGCCCGCTGTCGACCGGGCCCCGGTGGTCGGGGATCGAGTTCTCGCAATGTCTCCCCCTGCTGAAGCTGCCCTCGTCCGGCCCGGCCAGATCATCGTGGCCCATGGCGCTTCAGGCCTCCGAACGCCGCCACGAAGGCGTGTGGCCCCACCACTCGGCCAGCTCGGCGTCATACGGCGCGTAGTGCTCCTCCAGTCGGGTACGCAGCTCCGTCGGACAGCGGGCGAACGCTGACCGCGCGTTGTGCTGCTCGAAGAGCGATGTCGGGGCACGGCGGCAAGCCCAGGAAGTCGCGCACCTCGTCGAAGACCGGCTCCGGGTCGACGAAGAAGTCGCCGCTGTCGACGACGCACATCCGGTCGCGGCCGACCAGCTGCTCGAGGGCGCGCAGCTGCTCGATGTACTGCCCGCGCGTGACGTAGGCGTGGTGCTGCCAGTGGACGCTGTCGTAGCCGGGGTCGGCCATCATCCGTTCCCGCTCGCCGGCGAGCCGCTCGGGCTCGGCGGCCAGGGCGTCCTCGAAGCCCAGGTCTCGAAGCCGCGGGCCATCTCGTGGCTGTGGCCGGAGTAGGCGCGCACGACCGGGTCGCGCAGCAGCACGATCAGCTTCACGCCGGGCAGGTCGCCGGCCAGCCGCTGCCGCGCGAGCGGATGGAACATGTAGTACGGGCTGGACTCGCCGGTGATCGCCCGCTGCCCGCGTCCGCCGCAGCCGCGTGGTGGCCGCCAGCGGGAAGTGCCCGCGGTACCAGTGCTCGCCCCGGTCGTAGCGACTTGTCGAAGTAGTGGATGCCCTTGCGCAGGAAGGGCCGGCACCACGGCGGGGTGCTGGACGAGGGTCTTGAACATGGTGGTCGTGCCGCAGCGCTGGGCGCCCACGATCAGGAAGTCCGGCCGTACGCGCACCGGGCCGGTGAGCTCCAGGGTCGCGTCGGAGGCTCGCCTGACGGTCCGCCGGGCCAGCCGGGCGGTGCTGCTCTGCGTGGACTGGTTCATCAGCAATGTCACTGCAGTCTCCCCCACTATCCCGGGTCACGTGCCCGGAAGGATCTTGTCGAGCCGCGTCAGCTTGAAGTTCTGGTTGCCGGACGCGGGGCTGGTGTTGCTGTTGTCCTGGCAGACGAACAGCCCTTCGGGAAGGACGGCCCGAGGTCCCCGGCGTAGGCGGTGATGCCGTCGGTGCGCTCGCAGCCGTCGGCCAGGCTGCCGTCGGCGATGCCGAAGGACGACACGGTAGGCGTTGGTCTGCCGGTCGTAGACGGTGAAGTAGGACTGGCGTCGGGCTGGTCGCTGCTCTGGGCCGAGACGATCAGGTAGCCCGCGCCGGCCCCGGTGGCGACGAGGGTGACACCCTCGACGTCGCGGACGAGGTTCCCGCTCGGGCCGGACCGCGTCGACGATCGTGCGGTCCGACCCGTCGCCGGGCTCGGCGCCGTAGCGCCAGAGACCGACGTCCTCCTCGGAGACGTAGAGGCAGCCCGTGCTGCGTCGTCGGCCACGCAGCCCTCTGCCTCCGAGCCGACCGGAACTCCCGCACGCAGCGTGCCCTGGAGCAGGCCGTCACCGTCGGCGTCGTGGATGCGGTACTGGCGGACCCGGCCGGCCGCGGGTGATCACGAAGACGGACAGGTCACCGGTCGCGGCGCTGTGGTAGGCGCACAGACCCTCGCCTCCGCCGGGTCGATGGTGCCCGTGCCGTCGCCGACCGGGTTGAGCTGCACGCGTCGACCGGGTCCACGTCGAAGGTCCGCAGGCCGGCGTTGTAGCCGACCACCACGTCGCGTTGCTGGCCGTTGATCGTCACGCCCTGGCGGACGTCGACGTTGCCCCAGAAGGAGGTCGCGGTGGTGATGCGCTGGATGCGCGAGCCGTCGAGGGCGTACACCTCGAGGGCTCCCTTCTTGTCGTTGCCGATGACGAGAGAGTCCGCGGGTGTCGTCGGATGGACCCAGATGGCCGGGTCGTCGGCTGCGTCACCGGACTTGGTCGTGGGCGTCGTCTCGACATCCGGCTCGACCGGCACGACCTCCGGGCGCGGCACGGCCACGGTCACGGTGCGGGTCAAGCTGGTGTTGGCTCCCTCACCGTCGGTGACGGTGAGCTCGACCTCGTAGCTGCCTGCCCCCGCGTAGGTGTGCCCGACGACCTGCCCGCTGCCCGTCTCGCCGTCACCGAAGTCCCAGTCGTAGGACGCGATCGGGCCCTCGCGGTCCGAGGACGACGTGGCGTCCACGGAGCACGCCAAGGAAGAGCAGGACGCGACGAAGTCCGCGACAGGCGGCTGGTCGCCGACGGTCGCGGCCGGGAGGACAACGGTCCAGGTGGTGGCCACCGTCGAGGTCGCGTCCGAGGTGGCCGCGACGTTGCCGAGCTGCCGGCCGGCACCGCGACCCCCGAGTCTGCGAGGAGGCTGCTGATTCTGCCCGACCCGGTGTTGGAGACGGTTCTCCGGGCGGTCACCGACGCAGGAGCGGTCCAGGACGTCACCGATGACGACTTGCTCGCCCAGTAGGACACCACCCAGGCACTCTCCGGTGCGGTCGCCAGGGGCGTCGTACGCACCGCCGAGGTGTTCGTCTCGGCTCGCGAGACCGCCGTCAGCGGGCCGGGGTCGACTCCCCGGTACGCCGCGACCTGGAGCGTGCTCTTCGGCGAGCCGCTCAGGGCGATGTTGACGCGGGCGCCGGCGTCCCCTGCTGTGGCGACGCGTGACCACGCGACGGTCTTCATGGAGCGCGCGACCCGGGTGCCCTCGAGTGTCCAGCCGGTCACGCCCGTGGGCGCGGACACGGTCGTGATATCGGAGCTTAGCGACAGGATCAGCACCAACCGGTCGCCGGGCTGCACCTGCGTCGGGAGGTTGATCCAGGGGTCGCGATGTTGCGGGCCACACCGGCCTCCCCGACGAACTCCACCGTGGCAGTGGCCGCGGAGCTCGCCGGGATCGTGACCGGGGCGAGCACGCCCAGCGCGGCAAGCATCGCCCCCACGAGCATCGCCCGCATGTCGTCCCCTCCAGCTGACCGTCCACTCCTGACCGGGTCCCAACGTAGGGCGAGTGACGCACTGGCGCCGACGGGTTGCGGGGCAATCCCCTAATTAGGTGATTGCCGGAGGCCCGAGCCTGGTCTCCGGGCAGAACGCAACGCGCACCCGGGCATCGCCCGGGTGCGCGTCCCGCTGGGCTCATGGTGAGCGGTGGGGTCCCGGTCACGTCGAGTCGGAGCGCCAGCCTCCCTCAGCCGAACCAGGCGTCGCCGGTGGCCTTGTTCATCCGGCTGTCGTACCCGGTGGTCCCTGTCGCGTGCCAGTACAACGCGAACGCGTACGTGCCGTCCTCGATGATCGCTTCCGCATCTCTCGGGTGTTGGCGACCCGGTCGGCGTCGCTGGTCGGAGCGCCGGTCTCACCGAGGCCGGTCGGCTCACACCGGCCGCCTTCGCGGCAGCCGACATGCGCTCCACCAGCGTCGGACGGGTCCTTGCCCTTGCCGTAGTAGCCGTCGAACGCGAACACGTCCACGCTGCCCTTCGGCGGCGTCCAGTCGGCCACGTTGCGACCCGAACCCTTCACCAGCGTGTATGCCATCAAGATGTTGGTGGGGATGATCCCCTGCGCACGCATCAACGGCGCCTGCTGGCCCCACTGACGCCGGTACTCCGTTGCCCAGTACTGGTAAGCCGCCGAGCCCGGGCTTCCTGGTCGTTCTCGGGCTCGTGGTTGAACGAGGTGTAAACGGTCAACCCGTTGGGGATATCGGCCAGGAAGGAGCGGATCGCGCTCGGGTCAGTCTCCTTCCAGGAGATCACGAACGTCTTGATCCCGTCGGCCAGGGCGTCCTGGACTCCCTGGTTGCCCGAGAACTTCACACCCTCGAGCTGCGGAAGAAAATCCGGGCAGCCTTGGCCCGGCCGTTGTACACACTCTCATCGACCCGCCCGGCGTAGTTCGCACCGAACAAGGTCTTCCCGCGGAGTCGGGGCCGGTGAAGGCGAGGGCGTCGGGGTCGGAGTCGGCGTCGGCCCCGGCGACGGGGTCGGAGTCGGCGTGGGCGCCGGCGACGGGGTCGGGGTGGGCTCCGGCGCCGGGGTCGGGGTGGGCTCCGGCGCCGGGGTCGGAGCCGGGGACGGTGTGGGGGCCGGCTCCGGTGGTGGTTGCAGATACCCCGGTGGTGTCGCCAGTAGGTCCCCTTCGGGTGCTTTTTGTGCCAGTGGTTGCAGTGTCGGTGGTGGGCCCAGGCCGGCTTGGTGTCGGCGGCTCGTTTGCCGGCCGCGGCGGGACTCTTGCGCTCCGTATCGCCCGAGATCGCCGACGACGCGGCCGTGAAGCCTGCGGCGGTCAGCACGACCGCCAGCATCAGAACGATGGACCGCGTCCAGGCCCGTAGACGAGAATTCCGTTTCCGCATGAGAATGCGATCTCCTGACGTTTCTGTGTTCGGTTCTGGCGCACCCCGCGCGGTAGTGGTGTTATCCCCCGGCTCTCACCCGGAAACCGTGACGTGGTCGAGATCACGATGGCCGGACGGCCGATACCCAATACAGGGGGTGCGCAGAACGCCTTGATGTGATCTGTTCGTGAACCGTTCTGCCCATGTGTGCACGATCGGCCGGAGCCTTCGGCAGTTGAGCAGATCGGTAGGCGGGTGTGGCCGGCCCCGGCAGGGAAGCGGGGGCTCGGCCTACGCCCGGCTCAGCGCTGGACGATCGACCGCCAGGCGCTGCGGGAAAGCTGGTCGTGCAGTCGGTAGTCCAGGCGGACGGCGCTGTCGAAATACGTCGCGAAGCTTCCGCCTCCGCGCTGCACCTCGTCGGCGAACGTGCGCAGCCACTCCGCACGTCCCCGCTCACCCCCATCGGTGGGGATGACGGTGCTGCCCAGCTCAGCGATGCCCCAGGGCTTGCCGACCGATGACGCCACGGCCCGTACGGGTGCCAGCATCTTGACCGGATCGCGGTACACGCCCTTCTTGCGACCGGTGTTGTAGCAGTCGAAGCCCATCACCTGGACCACGTCGTTGCCCGGGTAGTAGGTGCGCCAGTCGCGGCCCGAGTTCGGGGCGAGCGTCCAGCACATGAGGATCAGGGTGGCGCGGAGCTGCGGGTTACGCGCCGTGTCCGCCAGGTCGCGGATGTGCGCCCAGGCCCGGCGGTACTGCGTCGCGTTGACTCCGTCGTCCTCGGGTTCGTGCCAGTAGGACCACCACGTGGGCCGTCCGGTGGGAGCGTCCGCGAACCATTGCTTCAGCTCGCGGTCATACCTGCCGTCGACCACCCCCGCCGGGTCGGCACGGAAGGAGACCACGAGCGGCGTGGTGTCGACGTTGGCCTGGATCTTCGTCCAGGAGGTGGGCAGCTTGGGGAAGAACATTCGGACCGCGTCGAGCTTGCCGTACTGGCCCGACACCCGCTGATAGGCAGCGCGGTAGGACTCTCCGGGATTCTCGAAGACGGTGGAGCCGAACATCGGTGATGCTCCCTTGGCCGCGGTCCCGGCGGGCGGGGCAGCGGTCGAGGGCGCAGCGATGGTCACAGTCAGGGCAGTGGCCAGGGCGAGCACCGACGTACAGGCGCGGACAAGTGGTGTGAGTTGACGCATGGGACTGCAGAACTCCTGAGTTCGCTTGCGTGTGGCGTACCCCGAGCGCACGTCCCCCGGTTGTCACAAGGCCAGCAAGCGTCTGGGCCGGCCAAGGGAGGAACGACCCGTCAATCCGATAGTCGGACGCCATGAGACACGGAACGGTAAAATCCGGCGCTCTCTCCCAGATCGAGCAACCTAGCGGACCCGGACTGGGGGGTGCAAAACGCGGCGTCCAGTCAGTGATATCCGTACCGGTGGCGCAGTCCGGCCGTGAGGATGCCCACCACCCGTCGGTCGCGGGCCGACATCGTGTCCTTCCAGGCCTCGTCCGGCCGCACCTGCACCTCGCCCGTACGGAACCGCACCGGGTTGCCCGCGACCTGGTGGTTGGCGCCGAGCAGGATCCTGTCGGCGGACACGTGCGCGAGGTCGTCGGAGGTGGCCGAGAAGCCGCTGAAGGCCAGTACCCGCTCCACCGTCCCGCCGGGGTCGGCGACGAAGTCCTCGTAGCGCACGGTGGTGAACGGAACCTTCCGGACGGCGCGCAGCACGGTGGTGACGAGGTCGAACGCCGACCACCACAGGGCCGATTCCGCGACGCCCGTCCGGTGCATGAGGTCCTCTGCGCCGGTCACCTCGGGCCGCAGCACGGTCTTGCCGAGCGAGTTGGCGACCCCGCGCGGGTCACGCACGACCTGGACGCACGTGAGGTCCACGTCGGCGCGCATCAGGAGCGCGGCGTACGCCGGCATCTTGCTGGAGTCGACCAGGAGCCTCGCGCCGGACTCGGCCTGCGCGGCACCGAGGACGGCGGACAGCTCATGGGCGAAATGGTCACGCTGCCCCCGCCACCGAGACGAGGCGCTGGAGGTGAGCAGCTGGGGGACGCGGCGGGTGCGGACGACGGAGTAGCGCTCCTCGACCACCCGCGCGGTGTCCACCCGGTCCCAGCCGCCGAAGGCCCGCCAGCCGACTGCCGACCAGAACGGGCAGGCGCTGAAGGCTTGGCCGCAGGCGCATAGCTCGTCGTCGCGCACGGCGCGGTCCCACATGTGCACCATCTCACCCAACGCGGCGACTCCGGTCACGCCACCGAGGGCCCGCTCGAAGAGCGTCGACCCGCTGCGCCCCGAGCCCACGATGAGGAGAACGCGTGGGCGTCGACCGGCCGCCGGTGCCGGGTTGCCGCCCGGCAGTGTCTCGCTCATCTCCCCGCCCCCAGGAGTCCCATCAGTCAACCGTTTCACGAACCTCTCGACAGTGTGGCCCTTACGACCGAACCAGGCGCGCCCAGACGTCGATCGACGGCGGGTCGGTGAGCCGGAAGGATCCCCCGATCGGGGCGTCGAAGTAGGTGACGAAGAGGGCGTCGTGCTCGATCGCGTAACGCCCGACCTCCTGCAGCCACGCAGCCCGGTCGTGGCCGTCGTCGCCGTCCATGATCCGGGCCCCGAGCTCTCCGATGCCCCACGCGGCACCGATAGAGGCGGACGCTTGGCGCGCAGGCTCGAGCAGGGCTGCAGTGTCGGCGTACGACGCGGCGTCCGCGCCTTTGGCGTAGCAGTCCCAGGCGAGTACGTCGACCAACCCGTTGTCCGGGACGTAGTCACGCCACTGCCGACCCGAGTGCTCGGTGACCGTCCAGCACATCAGGATGAGCGTCGCGTGCAGCCGTGGGTTGTCCGCGGCATCGGCCAGCTGGTCGATGTAGCCGTCCATGCGTCCTGGAATCCTGGGCAGAGAACTCGCCGCGCTCGATCTCGTCCTCGGGCTCGTGGTAGTACACCCAGTAGACGTCACGGTCCGCGGGAGCCTCGCGGAACCACGCGGTGAGCTCGTCGTCGAACTCACCAGCCAGGACCTTGGCCGGCCGGAGCCGGAAGGACACGACCGCGGGCGGTCACCCATCCTGCTCGTCGAGGACTCCCCAGTCGGGTGGCATCCACCTGGAGAACAACCGGGCGATGGCGACCGGACCGTACGTCGCATCGACCCGCGCCATCGCCTCGACGGAGGTCTCCCCGGGCGCCTCCAGACGTTGCTGCCGAAGAGCGTGCCCCCGCTGCCGTCGACGGGACCGGCGGCGCTCCGACCGTGTTCGGTCGGCCGCGACGCCGACTCGGCGGAGGGTGGCGCGGCCGAGCAGGCCGCCCGAAGGTGAGCGTCAGCGCGAGCGCGAACGCCGTCGGCGCCAGGCGGACGGGGCGCCGACGGCGGCGGCCCCGCCTACCTGCGCTCGACATGCTCGCGCGCCCGGGCATCCAGCAGGTCGAGCACCTCCGGGGTCCGCTCGCTGTCCACCTTGCGGGCGAAGTAGTCCCCCGATCCCTCCATGGCTACGACGTCTGCTGGGGTCAGCAGCTCGGGGTTCGGTCGCCCTTCGACCCAGCGGATGTAGCGGTGGCGCTCCCCCAGAATCCGCAGGTGGTCGGCGTTGTTGAGCAGCAGCGTCGGCAGCAGAGCCTCGTCGGGGACCGAGCACCGCGAGAAGTAGGACTCGACCCGGGGCAGACGCTCACGCTGCTCAAGGACGTGGCGCACCGCCGGCGCCCGGAGATTCGCCCACATGTCACCGATGTAGAGGTCGGTGCCGTCGCGGAAGGGAGCGACGGGGGAACGGGACCGAGCGGTGGTCGCCCGGGATGCGCATCCGCTGGAGGTACCGCCTCGGCACCGCGCCTGCCACGGGTGTACGTCGTCGCCGGGTCGGCGGGCACGGGGAACCAGCGCAGCAAGGCGTCCGCCTCCACCTCGGCGAGGTCCTGCTCGGTCCGGAGCAGGTGCTGGGCGGGGTAGTCCTGGCCGGAGGTGAGCAGGATCCACTCGAGGTCGGGGAACGCGTCGAGCCCCGCACGCAGGCAGCGCAGCATCGCCTCGGCGAGGTTCATCCGTCCCCAGTCGCACGGTTGCGGGTCCGGAACCAGCACCAGCCGGTCGTGGGGCGTCAGCCCGTGCGGGACCCCGCGCGGGTCGTGGTGGACGAGCGCGACGGTGTTGTCACCCTCGAGGATGCGGTCGACGAGTCGTTGCAGCAGTGCGGGGTCGCGGTGTGAGAGCACCGCAACGACGACGGGACCGGGGCGTCATGCCGGGCCTCCTCGAGCGCCGGGAGCAGCCACTCTTCCACCCGGCCCAGGTCGGCACCGGCAGCGCGCTGGTCGTCGGCGACGTACCGGAGGCCAGGGTGACCAGATAGGTGCGGGCCGCGGTGTCCGCGGCGGCCGGACCGACACCGAGCGGCGAGAGCTCCGGGCGGCTCGGCCATCAGCCGCAGGGCGGCCGCCGGCGCGGGGCCCCCCGCACGGTGATGGACCGGTGCAGCTCGTGGTGCAGCAGGTCGAGGCCCACCGGCACGCCGGTCTCGAACCGCTCCCAGTCCCAGATGGGGCAGGCGCCCGCTACGAGGGCGATGTTCCCGAGTTCAGGTCGCCGTGCCAGGACCCGCTTGGCACCGGCAGGCGCGAACCGATCTGCTCGACGTGGCGGCGGAGCGGGTCCGCCAGCTCCGCACACCGGTCGATCCGGTCGAGCAGGGTCGCGCGGTAGGGGTGCTCCTGCCAGGCGACGGTGGTGCGGCCGCCGATGCCGGCGATCTCGTCGACGACCGTAGCAGACGGACGACGCGGCGTCACCCGTCAGCCGGCGCGCCGGGATGTCCAGCGGCTCGAGGACCAGCACCTCCTGCCCCGACCAGGTGAGGCAGGCCAGCGCACGGGGCGCCCGGACGTCACGCAGCTGCGGCGACTCGAGCGTCCGAGGGCGTCACCCTCGGACCGGACCAGCCGGCGGGTCAGGTCGTTGTGCCCCACCTTGGCGAAGGCCAGCACCCGGCCGTGCCGGTCGGCGACCTGGAGCACCGGCTTGCGGTTGGCGCGGGCAGGCCCGACCGGCATCGTCAGGTGCAGCTGGTGTACGCCGAGCACCTCGCGCAGCGGCACCTCGATGCTGGGGGCGTCCTCCGGACCGGTGACCGTGAGCCGCAGCTCGGGCGCAGAGCGCGCCCGAGCCCATGGCGAGGGACAGGCCCGCACGGGCCACCCGCGTGCGGAGCCGCTGGCCCGTGAGCTGGCGTCGCAGCATCCGGGTCGCGGCCGCCGGGCGGCCAGGGGCACCAGATCCGGGGGTTCTGGGCGGACGGGATGGCGGTCCATGCCCCGTCCGCGCGCCCGACCGCTCGGCGGGCGCGACCTGCACCTGCAGTGGCGCCGGGTAGAGCGCCGACAGCAGGTCGACGGCTGCGGCTCCGCGGTCGGTCGGCTCTCGACCTGGGCGCTCATGGCTTCTGTTCCGCCAGGGCGGCAGTACGGATCTGGTCGTTGCGCCACAGCAGCCCGATCGAGATGAAGGTGATCGCGAGCGGCATCGTGAGCGCGGAGTAGAACCTCGGCGTACACCATCTCCAGGATGACGACGGTGGTGCCCGCGATCCCGAGAACCGAGTGATCTGGAAATATCGGACCACGATGCGGCCCAGGAAGCCGAAGTACAGCAGCGCCCCGAGGAATCCCTGCGAGATCAGCAACAGGGTGAGCTGCCCCGTGCTACCGATGTTGCGGGAGCCGCACTTCGGACATGCCTCGGAGGGCCCGACCGCGATCGAGGCGTCGCTGCCCAGCGTCTTGCGGGTGGAGCCGAAGCCGATCACGGGAGACTGCTCGGCGGAGTCGATCGCGGTGCTGAGCAGGGACGCCGGAGCTCGTTGCTGTGCCCCTCGTTGACCCGCGCCTGCACCATCGTGTCGAGAGACGAGGCCGAGAACGCGACGCCACCGATGCTGATCGCGAGGACCAGGGCCGCAAGGGCCTTGATCCGACCACGCAGCGCCAGCCGGACGGCAGCGATGACGACGGCAAGGCCGATGCCGATCCACATGCCGCGGTTGAGCGAGAAGACGATCGGCGCGAGGGCCAGCAGCAGGATGCCGCACAGCGCCAGACGGCGGCGACTCGAGCCGAGCACGCCCCACCCGACGACCAGCCACACCAGCAGCAGCGACAGGTTGTTGCCCCAGGCATTGCTGAACGGGAACGGCGCCGACGGTCGTGGCAGCGCCTCTCCCAGGACGGGCTGTACCTGCGCGAGCCTGGCGACCGCACTGCCCTCGTCGCGCAACCCACCGGGCAGGAAGTACGTCGACGGGGTGACGAAGCCGAAGTCCGGGATCAGCAATGACAACGACCCGAGGAGGATCGCTGCCAGGGCCAGGTAGCTGAGCCACCTGATCACGCGCTTGCGGGGAAGCTCCTCCTCGGTCATGTTGCCGACGAACAGCAGCATCACGGTGACACCGAGGTAGTTCAGCAGCCGCAGGCCGAATGCGATGTAGCGACCGACACCCTCCGACCTGGCCGTGCCCATGAGGTCCGCGTCGAGCGCGAATCCACTGATGAGCACCAGCACCAGGAACAACACCCAGAGCCAGAAGCCGGGAGGGACCCGGATCTTGCCGCGTCGGGCGAGCTGCCAGGCCAGGATCGAGGCGAAGACCGGAAAGACCAGGTTGGTGACGCCGATTGCCCACCACACGGGCCAGCCGGCGACGGCTGCGGCGATCGGCCATCCCACAGGCAGCCGACGGACGCGCCGCGTCACCGGCCAGCGGGTCTGCGGCGGTCGGTGCTCCTTCGCTACCACCTTGGCGCGGACGACGAGGCGGTTGTCGACATCGGAGGCGAGCGGGTCACGGACCCACTGCTCGGTGTCGGGCGGCTCGTGCCGGCCGGGCAGGTCGACGACAGTCACTGGTACCCGTACCTCCGCCTCGTGGCGGCGGTCATCAGCTCGACCAGCCGACGCGACCGGGCGGGCATGTCACGCCGCCACTGCTCGTCGAGCCGGAGCGGCATCCGCCCGCTCGCCAACCGGATCCGGCCGCCCGCGACGACGTGCGTGCGCGGGACCGTGATCCCCTCGGCCGTGACGTAGTCGAACACGCCGTCGGCCACGTCCTGCTCGGTCAGCGCGAGCACCTTGCCGAGCTCGCGGTCGGGCTGACCGACCAGGTCTTCGTAGCGCACCCGTGTACGGGTCGCCCGCCGCGGCGCAGGCCGCCGTCATCGCGTTGACGGTGACCCAGCGGCGGCCGACCTTGCGCGTCGTGCTGCGGGGCATCTCGTTGCTGCAGCGCGGCGCCGTCGGGCAGCGCGACGTGCTTGTTGAAGGAGAACGCCACCCCGCGCGGGTCGCGCACGACCTGGACGACCCGGAGGTCGACGTCCGGCATCCATCGCAGCACGTAGGCCAGCGACGGGCGCTTGGACGAGTCGACGACGACCCTCTCCCCGAGACGGCGGCGATGGCGGCGTACAGGCGGCGCAGGATGTCGGAGTACTCCGCGAGCTGTCGCGGCGAACTTCCGGGGGCGCCACGGCGACAGCAGGAGCGGGATCGCGACGTGCGGTCGACCTGCTCCTGGAGCCGCATCACGTGTTCGGCGTCCACCTGACCCAGCCGCCGAACGCGACCCGGCCTACCTCGCCCCAGAAGGGGCACTGGAGAACGTCTCGCTGCAGGCGCACAGCCCGTCGTGGGCCAGGCCGTTGCGCCACAGGTAGAACAGCTCGCCGACGCCGACGTGGCCCGGGAGCTGGTGCAGCATCAGGTCGGTGAGCGTGGAGCCGCTGCGCGGCATGCCGCCGACGTAGAGCACCTGGAGGTTCGGGGCGGTGGGCTCGTCGCCGCAGCCGGCGTGGACGCCGCCATGTGCCCGGCCGGGAAGTCGCCGACCCGGTCGAGGTCGTCGAAGTCGTACCCGAAGGCCGCGATCCGGTCGGCGAAGCGGGCCCGCAGCCGCGCCATCCGCCGCCGGGTCACCGGCGAGCGGCGAGCTGCTCCCAGGCAGTGCGGTAGCGGTCGCTGCGGCGCCCGTCGAGGGAGTCGGCGGCAATGGGCTCGGCCAGGCCGAGGAAGTCGCCGACGCCGGCCAGGGTCGCGCCAGGGTCGGACACGAGCTGCTCGTAGCGCACGACGTGCACGTTGCGCACGTGGGCGAGGTCCGCGAGGAACGTTTCGTGCGCGTGCACCCAGTGCTCCAGCAGGGGGCCGAGCCCGGCCAGCGGGCCCGCCCACTTCTGCGTCGAGAGCGCGACCACGACCGGGTGGCGGACCACGACCACGAACCGCGCCTGCGGGAACAGCCCCTGCAGGAAGCGGGTCATCACCAGGTTCGGCGGCGACTTCTCCAGCAGCAGCCGGCGATCCAGGTCCCAGTGCTGGGACCAGTGCTCGAGCAGCCGCTCGGCGTTGTCGGGCGTGACCAGCGGCGAGGCCTCGGTCAGGTGCGAGCGCGGGTCCAGGGCGAACCGGCCCGCGCCGCCGTACTGCCGCGCCGACGGGTAGACGTCCTGCAGGTGCTGCCCCTCGTCCTCCTTGACGCCGGTGTCCGCGAACCCGCTGACCTCCGGGTGCGCGGACAGCAGCCGCGCGAGCGGAGTGGTGCCGCTGCGGTGCAGGCCGGCGACGAAGACCAGGCGTCCGGAGTCGAGCCGATTTAGCCGGTGGTCATCGCTGCAGCCCGGAGGGGAGCGCCCGACGAGTCATCGCCGGCCTGGTCCGATTCCGCGGCCGCCCGGAGACCGCGGCGTCCCGTTTCCCGCGGGCGACCCGTGCCGTCGTTCCGGTGCGGCCGGCTCGAGCCCGCGGCCGGCGCCGACGCCGGCCGCCCTCGACCACCGTGGCGGTCACTCGACCGTCACCGGCCGGGGACCGGGCTCGCCACCGAACATTCGTCACCCGCGACGCGGCCCACGCCGCCCGCTGCCCGAGGTCCACGGTCACGGCGAACACCCGGTCGACACCGGACTTCGTGAGGTCGGCCAGCACCTCGCCGACGTGTCGCGCCGGGTGATGCCCAGGCGGATCACGACCACCGCGACGTCGACGTGGCGACCCAGGATCGGCAGGTCGACCGACGGGTCGTCGTTGGGGAGCCCCAGGATGATGAACTCGTGGGTCGAGGAGATCTCGTCGAGCTCATCGCGCAGCACCGCCGAGCGGAACTCGCCGTCCGCCATGACCCCGAGCTTCTCGTAGTCGGGGAGGTCCAGCGCGTCGTCCTTCTCGGCTGCCGCGACGGCGCTCGGCCAGCACCGGCGAGGCCGGCCGGGTGACGAAGGCGGTCGGCGGAACCCGACCGGGCGGCGAGCACGGCGACGGAGTACGAGAGGTGTTCGGCCGTGTCCCCGCGTCCGGGCCGACCAGCAGCCCACCTCACCTCGGTCCGGACCATTGGCCCGCAGCGAGTGGTAGAACGCGCGGACGTCGTGGTCGATCCGGACGAAGCGGCCGCGACCGCGCGCCACCAGCGTCGACAGCGGCACGATCCCGAAGAGCCGCTCGACCTCCGCGTCGCTGTGGATCCGCCTGTCCAGACGCTCGCGCAGGGCGGCAGGCCGAGCCCGATCACGAGTCCGGCCATCAGGCCGGCCGGGATCACCACCATCGGGTTGGGGTCGACCGGGCCCGGGCAGCTGCGCCTCGAGGATGACCTCGCCGGGTTCACGGTGGTCGCCGACCAGCGGCGCGAGCTCGGCGTTGTACGAGGCCAGCTGCGCCGCTCAGGTTGACCGGCGGGCCATCATGAACGCCCGGTCGGCGCTCTCGCCCGGGCCGTGCAGGCGGGCGATCGCGACGCTGGTGTCCTGGATCTGCTCGGACTCTCGTCGAGCTGGTTCCGAGCCGGTCGACGTTCGCCGCGAGCTGTTCCTGGGCGTCGTCGGCCGCTTCTCGAGGTAGGCCTGGGCGAACGCCGAGGCGCCGTCCTGGGCGTCCTCGGCCGTCAAGGCGGGGAAGGAGATCGCCAGCACCGTGGTGTTCGGCGGCACCGTGACGGACACCTGGTTCGCGAGCGCGACGGGCTACTGGTCGGCGCGAGCAGCTCCCCGGCCCGGTCGCGACCGGCTCGGACTTCACCAGCTGCGCCTCGGTGTCCAGGTTGATCTCGCTGCTGGTGCGCGCCCCGACGGCCGAGGTCGTCCCACCACCTGTCGACTTGACCAGGACCTTGGCGGTGGACACGTAGGTCTGCTGCGCGACGCTCAGGTAGGCCATGGCGAGCGCGAGTGCCCACCAGGACGCGAGCCACGACCCAGGTCCAGCGTCGGCGGACCAGCGAGACGTAGTCCCCCAGGTCCCGGGCGTGTGCTGCTGTCGGTTCAGCCATGTTCGAGGTCCCCCCTCAGGTGTGTGGGGCCGGCGGCGGCTCCACCGGCCCCGTGCCGGCTTGGTCGGCCCAGGTCATGGCGTGACCGTGACCGACCTCGTGGTGAGTGCTGGACTTGCCCCAGCCGTCGGTGACGGTGAGGGTGACGGTGTACGTGCCGCCGCGGCGAAGGTCCGTGACGGGCTCGACGAGGTGCTCGTGCCGCCGTCCCCGAAGTTCCAGGAGTAGGTGAACGCGTCACCGGTGTTCGGGTCGCTGGACGTGGCACCGCTGAAGTTGCACACCAGGCCGACGCAGGTCGGCGTGGTGATCACCGCGGTCGGCGGCACGTTGCCGCTCGGCTCGGTGATCGTGAGCGGCGCCAGCGTCACCGTGGACGTCAGGCCGTACTCGTCGCGCACCGTCAGCGTCGGCGTGAACGTGCCGGCCGCGGTGTAGGTGGTCGTCGGCAGGGCACCGGAGCCGGTGCGGCCGTTGCCGAAGTTCCACGAGTAGGTCAGCGTCGGCGTGTTCTCGTCGGTGCTGGCCGCGGCCGTCGAAGGTGCAGACGTTCTGGGTGCAGCTGCACCGTCGCGACCGCCACCGGCGGGTCGTTCGCCGGCCGGCGCCGTGACCGTCACGGTGACCTCGCGGTAGGCCGGGCATGAATCCGTGGTTGTCGACCGGCCGCACCCGCACCGTGTACGTGCCGTCGGGGATGATCGGCGTGGTGTAGGAGTAGTTCGAGCCCAGCGAGCCCGGGCTGTTGAGGAACGCCGCGATCCAGCGCTCGCTGGTGCCGAAGGTGCCGTTGCTGCTCATGTACTGGCCCGGTCGCGCGTTCACGATCGCGACCTCGACCCCGGCGATGGCGATGTCGTCCTCGGCCCGGCCGCTGACGAAGATCCGCGACTCGGTGAACGCCGCGCCGTCGGTGGGCGAGACCAGGTTCGGCAGCAGCGTCGGCGGCAGGTCACCCGGGTACACGGCTGTACCGCGCGGTCGCGCCCGATCGTGGACGGGTCGATCTGGTCGGCGGTGTCGACGGCGTACGCCGTCACCGAGTAGTTGCCGTTGCTGGGCAGGTCGACCGGCAGCGTCCAGGTGGTGCTGGTCGCCGTCCGGCGAGGCGAGGTTCGCGTTGATGGTGCCGAAGCCGGCGCCCAGCGTGCCGTTCGGCCCGCAGGTAGCGGTCGGTGTCGTTCTCCAGGATCGACACCCGGACCGCGCCCACGCCCAGGTCGTCGGTGGCGGTGCCGGCCAGGTCGAGGTGGCGCACGGTCGAGCTCTGGTTGCCGGTCACGTTGAGCAGGCCGTTCGGCGCGACGTCACCGGGGACGACGACGTTGATCGTGACCCGGCCCTGCAGGCTCGACGAGGTCGTCAGGTCCTGCTTGTCGGTGGCCCGCACCTGGAAGTTGTACTGACCGGGCACCAGGTCGGCCGGCATGGTGTAGCTCCAGTTGTAGCGACGCCTGGTTCAGGTTGGCCGGCGAGATCTTGTACCAGCCCTGGATGACGTCGGCGCCCCAGGTGCCGTCGGAGGCGAGGTCCTCCCGCGTGGTGTTGTTGCGCAGGGTGACCTCGACGGTCGCGAGGGACGTCGTCGTCGGTGGCGGTGCCGGTGAAGGTCACCCGACCGCCCGGGTTCATCGTCAGCGTCGGGGCGGTCACCGGCGGGGTGACCGCGATCGGCTGCGCGATCGTCACGGTCGGCGCCTGGCCCGACGAGTCGCACGGTGTAGTCGCGCGTGTCCCAGCGGGTGTCGTTCTGGCCGACCGGTGTCGCGCGGCCATTGCGCCGACCTTCCAGTTGCCCTCGTGGGGCAGGTTCACCTCGTGCTGCCAGGTGGTGCTGACCGCGCCCGGGTTGTCGGGCTCGATCCGGAAGGTCGTGTAGTCGTCGACCAGGTCGCCGTCCTCGGTGAGGTAGCTGGTCGGTCGTCGTTGTCACGGATGTAGAGCGCGACCGAGTTGACGCCCTTGTCGTCGGACGCGCTGCCGCGCAGCACGAACGAGGTCGAGGTCTGCAGCGTGCTGCTCGGCGACGAGATGCTGGTGCGTCGGCGGCAGGTCGTCGAAGCTGAACGCCTCGATCTTCTTCGTCGCCTTGACCGGGTCCTGGGCGCCGTTGGTGGTGACGGCGCGGGCCCGCACCGTCATCTCGCGGGCGCTGGCGATGGTCAGCGGCAGCGACCACGGGCGTCGCGTTGCCGGCGCGGACCGAGCGTCGCCGCACCGTCGACGTCGATGGTGTTGAACGGCGCCCCAGGTGGTGAGGTTGTCCTGGAGGTACTGGCTGCCGCTCTGCACCTCCACCTGGACCCGGGCGATGGTGCCGGTCGACGTCGCGGTGCCCTCGAGGGTGAACTGCGTGTCCGGTCGGCACCACCCGACCGGCGATCGGGCTGGCGATCGTGGTGTCCGGGTTGCTGGCGGCGGGAAGCTGGTTGAGGTCGAAGAACGCGACCCGGCCGACGCTCGCGCCACCCTGGCGTACCGGCGTCACCGCCGGTGAGCAGGCCGCGGGGCGTGGCCTCCATGGCCTTGTTGCCCTCGAAGGAGTTGGAGCCGGGGTGCCACTCCAGCGCCTTGCCGTCGGCCGGGTTCAGCGCGCCGAGGTGGTCACGACGGACCACCGCGTCGCCCAGGGCGTACGCCGCCAGGCCCTGACCGGTGCCGTAGCCGACGTTGTCCAGGCCCGGCCACGGGTCCGGAGCGGTCGGCGACTCGTTCCACTGGAAGTGGCCACCGATGTAGACGGCCCGCTCGGTGATCGCGACCGAGTAGATGCTGTCGAACGCGCGCGAGATCCACATCGGCTGCGCGTTGGTGTCGTTCACGTCGTTGCCGTCGAGCCGGTACGCGACGGCGGTGTCGTTGATCGGCGGCCGGTCACCGCCGGAGCCGCTGGTCACGACGAAGTAGGAGTCGTCGGGGGCGATGTCGCCGGCGTAGATGCGCTGGATGCCGCCGACGTACTGCAGGTTGTCCTCCCACAGCCGGGTGCTTCCAGGGCAGCAGCTCCTTGCTGCGCGGTGTCGATCAGGCCGACGCCGTAGCGGTCCTGGCCGTCGATCCGGCGGGCGGTGTGCACCACGAGCAGCTTGGAGCTGTCGTGGGTGAGCTTCAGCTGCTGCACCGGTCAGCACGCCGTTGACCCCGATGCCGCCGGAGAGCTGGTTGTCGAAGCCCAGTGTCGACCGCACCGGTGGCGCCGTTCAGGGCGGCCAGGCCGACCGCAGGCGGCCGTTGATGGTGGCGAACCGTCCGCCGACGTACACGGTGGTGTTGCTGGCGGCGAGCGCGTTGGCCTGGCTGTTGGCGTTGGCGGTGAAGCCGGCGACGGGCGCGCCGGTCGTCAGGTTGAGCGAGGCGATCTTCCGCTTGGTGACGCCGCTGATCGTGTTGAACGTGCCGGCGACGTACAGCTTGGTGCCGTCGGGCGAGGCCTCGACCGCGCTCACGCCGCCGTCGAAGGTCGGCCGGAACGTGGTGTCGATCAGGCCGGTGGTGAGGTTGAACGCCGCCAGGTAAGCGCTGGTTGACGGTGGTCGTGTTGGTGCCCGTGCGGTTCTGCAGCGAGGTGAAGCCACCGGCGACGAACGCGCGGTTGCCGACGACCTCGATGTCCCAGATCTCACCGCTGCTGATCCGCGGCATGGTGGTGTTCGGGGTGTCCGGGCACCAGCGTGGTGTGGTTCGGCCTCGGCTGGGTGCCCGGGCCGACGTTCGACACGGTGACCGACCGGGTCGTCGTCACGGTGGTCTTGCCGTCGCTCACGTTGAGGGTCACGGTCCGGGTGCCGGAGCTGGCGTAGGTCCGCGACGGGGAGACTCCGGTGGCCGTGGCGCCGTCGCCGAAGTTCCAGCTGTAGGTCAGCGGGTCACCGTCGGCGTCCGAGGAGCCCGAGGCGTTGAAACCGCACACCAGGAGGGCACAGCTGAAGCTGAAGGTTGCCGTCGGCTCGGCGTTCGGCTCGCTGAAGCCCGGGGTGACGACGACGGAGAAGACGTTGGAGCGGTTGGCGGACGCGCTGGTGGTGGCGGTCCGGCCGGCCGCGTTCCCGGTGGGCACCGCGCCGTTGGAGTCGGCGACGACCATGCTGGTCTTGCCGCTGCCGGTGGTGGCACCGGTGGTGCGCTGGGTGGCGCCGGCGGGCAGGGTCCAGGTCTGGGCGACGGCGGACTTCTCGCCCCACGCGCTGAGCAGCCAGGAGTTCGCCTCGGCCACGTTGACGGCGGGCGTGGTGTGGCTGGTCGCCGGCGAGTTGGAGCCGCCGATGGCCGAGGCGGTCGCCTCGGCGATGCCGCCGCTGCTGCGGTACGCCGCGACCGAGAGCACGGACTTGGCGGCCGCGGCCGTCGTCACGCTGACGTTGGCGTTGGCGTCCGCCCCGGTGGCCACCTTGGTCCACACCCGGCCGCTGATGCCGCTGCCGGCCCGGGTCTGGAGCTGGGTCCACCCGGCGGGCGGGGTGGTCACCGCGGTGGTGGAGTTCCACGTCATGAACATGACCAGCGCGTCGCCGGACTGCACCGACGCCGGGATCCGGACGGTGTGGGCCGACCGGTTGCCGGCGCTGCTGACCGCTGCGACGTGGCTGAGCGTCTCGTCGGCAGCCGTGGCGGCGGGCGCCGTGACAACCGCCGTCGTGAGCAGGGACAGGACTCCGACTGCGAGAGCCAGGGCGGCGGCTACGAGCCGGCGCGGACCGCGAACGGTCTCGGTGGTGACATTAGGCACTGCGATCCCCAGTTGTGTAGACGACGGAACTCTCGGCGGAGCCGACAGCGATGCTTACATCGGACTTTCTGCGGCGAAGCGGGGTTGGGGGCGCACCCCCAAAATTGGGCATGGAGCCGATCACGCCTCGCTGAGCCCAGCGAGACGGGAGCGGCGGCCACGGAAGAACAGCGGGCGTGGAACGAGCAGCGCGTCCAGCTCGACGGCGAGCTGCGCCCTCGCCGCCTCGGTGGCCGCGCTCACAGGCATCGAGCGGACCCGCCCCGCCGATCCGGCTGCCAGGGCGGCCTCGACCGCGGCGTGGAACCTGTCGGCCGACTGGACGTGGGTCACGACCCCGGCGGGCCCGACCAGGGCCGCGAACCGCTGCTGATGGCCGTCGACGTGCTCGCCGAGAGCGGGGTCGCGGGGAACACAGATCGGCACATGACCGGCAGCACGGGCGTCCATGATCGTGCCGGGCCCCCCGTGGACGACCGCGCCGTCGGCCTCGGCCAGGAGCTCCCTGATCTGCTCGTGCGGCAGGTAGGCGTGGCCCTCGGCGAGGATCGGCGCCTTGCTCTCGCCGTGCTGGACGACGAACCGCGTCTCGGGGTGTCGGCGTGCCGCCTCGTCCATCCAGTCGACGAGCCGGTGGAACGGGTGGTGGTCGGTTCCGACCATGGCGAAGATCAGGCTCATAGCAAGGGTCCCACCAGTCGAGCGTCGGGATAGAAGGCGAGCTGGTCCTCCCACTGGACGATGCGCCTCGTCGTGAACGGGCCGCACAGTCGTCCGGTCATGGTCGGGGAGTCGACCCGGTCGTAGACCTCGATGAAGACGGTCGGGATGCGCATCAGCCACGCGACCACGAAGAACGGGACGGCGACTCCGGCGCCGGCGCTCACCACGAGCTGCGGCCGCTCGCGCCTGATCACCCGGAGCGCCAACCACAGGTTGCGGACGGTGTTGGGCAGGTTGCGAGTGGTCGGCGAGTACGACGTCACCACCCGCTCACCCTGGAGCCGGTCCACCACGTCGGGCGTGTTCGGGCACACCCACAGCCGCTCCCGCTCGCCCCACCAGGACTTCAGGACGAGGAGCTGGGTGAGGTGGCCTCCCTGGGTGCTGACCATGAGCACGGGCCGGCCCATCAGTAGGCACCCCTGCCACTGGTGACGGCCTTGACCGTCCGCAGGCAGATCTGAAGGTCCTTGGCGATGGTCACGTTGTCCGTGTAGGTGACGTCGAGATCGACCGTGGTGTCCCAGTCGAGGTCCGACCGACCACTGACCTGCCACAGGCCGGTCATCCCCGGCTTGACCGCCAGTCGCCGGCGGGCCGTCTCGTCGTACTGCTCGACTTCCTGCGGGAGCGCCGGGCGCGGGCCGACGAGCGACATCTCACCGCGCACCACGTTGAGCAGCTGGGGCAGCTCGTCCAGCGAGGTCTTGCGCAGGATGCCACCGACCCGGGTGATCCTGGGGTCGCGGCGCATCTTGAACAGCACGCCATTCCCCTCGTCCACCTCGCTCAGCTCCTGCTTGCGCTCCTCGGCGTCGGCGCACATCGTGCGCATCTTGTAGACCTTGAAGAGCCGGCCGTTCTGACCAACGCGGGTCTGCGTGAACAGGCCGCGACCGCGGGACTCGAGCCGGACGGCGACGACCATGCTCAGGAGAAGCGGGCGACAGCAGGACAAGCAGGAGCAACCCGCCGACCCGGTCGATGATCGCCTTGGCGGCGCGCACGTGGAGCGGGGCCCGGCTCGGCGCAACCTCGGCGACGGTGAAGTCGGCGATGCGGGACACGGCCAGCCGGTGCGACGAGACGTTCTGGAGCTCGGTCTTGATGGCGAGAGTTGCGTCCGTCCCCTCGAGCGCCCAGCTCATCCGGCGGAGGACCGAGCCGTCGATCGCGGGCGACGGCAGGACGACCACGGCGTCGGCACGAAGCCGCGTCACGCGCTCGGCCAGGTCGTCGACACCGCGCCCGGTCGGCAGCCCGAAGGTCTCGAGGCTGTGCGTCCTCCTCCGGGCGGTCGTCGACGAGCGCCGCACCGACGAGCGTCAGGTCACGGCGCTTGGTCCAGCCGACGGCGGCCCGACCGACGCCCTGGCGGTCACCGACGACCAGGACGCGGGTCGCCCGGCGGCGACCCGACAGGATCGCGGCGGTCAGCCACAGCGCAACGCTGCTCGCGAGGGTCGTCACCAGGGCCGGTGCCAGGGAAGTCTCCGGCACCATGCCGACGGCCACCGCGAGGGCGATGAAGGCGAACGGCACCGCGACGTACCGGGTCAGCGCGGCAAGGTCAGGCACTCCGGCGCGGGGCCGGGCTGCGGGCATGCGCAGGTGAACCAGGGCCCACATGCCCAGCACACCCACCGCGGCCGACGGGTCGGCGCCCGCCACCATCGCCGTCGCGGCACCGATCGAAATCGGCACGACGACGCGAGCCAGCATGCCGAGCGTCCGTCCGAATGACACTGGGACGGCCTGACTGACCTGCGCTCCCGGCAGCGCATGGACATTGCCCCCCAGTGCCTCTTCGTCGGACCTCGCAGCCGCGTCGTGCGCTTCGAGGAACGCGTTGAGCGTCATCCACACACCTGCCACTAGGTCGAAGTTTGGCCGCCGAGCCCGTCGACAGTGGTCCCTGGGGGCTCGGCGTGCTCGAAAGGTTGCCGCGCACCGACGAGTTCACTTGGGGTTCACGAAGCGTTATCGTCGATATTGGGGATCGCCGATGGCGGAATCCCTTGTGGCACGGGGGTTCTGGGGGTCGGCGCGTTTTCGCGCGCAACACACAGAGCCTGTCGTGCCCGGCGTCTTTTCGGATCCCCGGTTTGGGGTATCTCTGGCCTGCTCCAGCGTGTCAGCGTCGTGCGACGGCGACTGTTTCGGCATGACCGCCGTCAGAGAGACGCCGGGCGTGCTCGCGCTCAACGCCGCGAACACGAACCGGCCGGAACCGCCACACGGGGCCTCGGGGGGACGTCGCAACCGACGCCGAGGCACTCGCATCATGATCGCCCTGCTCGCCGTGCTGCTCCTCGTCACCGGGGGCGGGATCGTCACGCTGTTGTCGCTGCAGTCCCACCTGGAGGGCCAGGTCTCGCGCATCGACGGGGTGTTCGACGGCCTCGACAACCGGCCGGAGCGAGCGGGCGGCGCAGCCGCCAAGTCCATGAACATCCTCGTGATGGGCACCGACCGTCGCTCGGGGCAGCAGACCACCGGGGAGGCCGCCACGGCCGCCGAGTGGGTGCCCGGCGCTCAGCGCACGGACACGATCATGGTCCTGCACATCAACGCGGCGCGGGACGACTCGACGCTGATCTCGATCCCGCGGGACTCCTGGGTCAAGGTGCCCGGCCACGGGTACAACAAGATCAACGCCGCCTTCTCGCTCGCCGGCCCGTCACTGGCCGTCGAGACCGTGGAGGACCTCACCGGCGTGCGGATCGACCATCTGGCCGTGATCGACTGGGAGGGCTTCCGCTCGCTCATCGACAGCGTCGGCGGCGTGAACGTCACCGTGCCGAGGACCGTGGAGGACACGCACAACGACGTCGTGTGGACCAAGGGCAGGCACCACCTGAACGGGCAGCAGGCGCTGACCTACTCCCGCCAGCGCTACGGGCTCACCATGGGCGACATCGACCGGGTCAAGCGGCAGCAGGCGATCCTGCGCTCCCTGATGCGGGCCTCGCTCTCCACGCTCGGCTCCGCGAGCCCGACCGGGATCTACGACCTGCTGGACACCCTGACGCAGAACGTCTCGGTCGACTCCGGCTGGGAGGTCGGGGACATGCGCTCGCTGATGCTGGACATGCGCGGCATGCGGACGGGCGACGTGAACTTCCTGACCGCCCCGGTCGCCGGCTTCGGCCGCGAGGGCGCGCAGAGCGTCGTCTATCTCGACCCGGCCGACAACACCTCGATGTGGGAGGCGGTCCGCGAGGACGAGGTCTCGGACTGGGCCAAGACGCACCCGCTCGACGTGCTCACCGGTCCGGCTCAGTGACCGCTGGCGCGGCGGCCGGCGGGTCAGGCGACGCCGTGACGGCGTACGAACTCGAGAATGCGGTCGGCGAGCTCCGGGCGGCACACGATGAGGTCGGGTAGTGAGACCTCGTCCTGGTTGTAGACCAGCTCGGAGCCGTCGACCCGCGAGCAGAACAGCCCGGCGGCACGCGCGACGGCCACGGGTGCGGCGTTGTCCCACTCGTACTGCCCGCCTGCGTGCACGTAGGCATCGCTGACGTCGCGGGTCACCGAGATCACCTTCACGCCGGCCGACCCCATCGGGACCAGCTCGGCGTCGAGCTCCTCCGCGAGTGCCTCCACGAAGGCCGGCGGGCGGGTGCGGGAGACCGCGATCCGCGGCCGGTCGGAGCTGCTGGGAGGTACGACGGGTGGCCGGCCGGTGTTGAACGTCTCGCCGAGCGCGGGCTGGGCGACGGCGCCGGCCACCAGCTCGCCCTCCTCCCAGAGGGCGACGTGGACGGCCCAGTCGTCGCGCGGCGGCTCGGAGAACTCGCGGGTGCCGTCGAGCGGGTCGACGATCCAGACCCGGGAGGCCTGCAGCCGGGCCTTGTCGTCCTTCCCCTCCTCCGACAGCACCGCGTCGCCGGGGCGGTGCTCGGCCAGGAGCGACATCAGCAGCTCGTGGGCCGCGATGTCGCCGGCGTCCTTCAGCTCGCGGCCCTCGAGCCCCTCGCCGCGGACCTCGAGCAGGCGTTCGCCGGCCGTGGTGGCGAGCCAGGCGGCGAGGACGTGGTCGTCGGTGGCGGCCTCGGCGGGCGGCGTACCGGGTTCGTAGCTCACGGGCAGCACCTTAGGGGGCGTCAGGAGTTGAACTTCTGCTGGGTCTTCTCGAGGCCCTCGGCGACCAGGCACTCCACGGCGTCCGCGGCGTCCATCACCTGGAAGGGGACGTCCTTGCGCTCCGCGGCGGAGTAGTTGGACAGCAGGAAGTCGGCGACCTCCTGGCGACCGGGCGGGCGGCCGACCCCGATCCGGACCCGGTGGAAGTCGCCGGTGCCGAGCGAGGAGCGCATCGAGCGCAGGCCGTTGTGGCCGTTGTCCCCGCCGCCGAGCTTGACGCGCATGGTGCCGAACGGGAGGTCCAGCTCGTCCTGGACGGCGACGATCCGCTCGGTCGGCACCTTGTAGAACCCGGCGAGCTGCTTGACCACCCCGCCGATCTCGTTCATGTACGAGCGCGGCCGGGCCAGGACCACGCGCGGGCCGGGCGTGCCCGGCGGGGCGATCCGGCCCTCGACCACGTCGGCGCGGCCGGACTTGTGGGCCCGGAGCGGAGACCCCATGCGCTCGGCCAGCGCCTCGACGACGTGGTAGCCGACGTTGTGGCGGTGCCAGGCATAGGCAGGGCCGGGGTTCCCCAGCCCGACCACGAGCCACACGTCGGTGCCACTCTCGGTCATGGGGGTCTCCCGGCCCTGTTCCTGTGCGCCCAGCTTCTGTCGGCCTGGTGTCCGCGCGTCGCCGGGGGCAGGGTTGCCGCGCAACCTCGCCCACCAGCGACGGAGGGTCACTCCTCGGAGCCGCCCTCGGCGGGCTGCTCGCCCTCGCCGCCCTCGGCACCCTCGGCAGACTCGCCCTCGGCGGCCTCTTCCTCGGTCTCCTCGTGCTCGTCGCGCTCGATGCCGGCCTCGGCCTCGGCCTCTTCCAGCTCGGCCTCGATCTCTTCCTCGGTCGGCGCGTTGGTGATGTTGACGACCAGGATCTCGCCGTCGGTGAGCAGCAGGCTGCCCTCGGGGAGGGTGAGGTCGGAGGCGTGGATCTGGGTGCCGATCGGGAGGCCCTCGATGCTGACCTCGATGTACTCGGGGATGTGGGTCGCCTCGGCCTCGACCGAGATCCGGTTGTTCTCGACGACGACCAGCGTGTCGGGCGCGGCGTCGCCCACGAGGTGCACGTCGATGTCGACGGTGACCTTCTCGCCCTTGCGCACCGCGACGAAGTCGACGTGCTCGATGTGGCGGGTGATGGGGTCGATCTGGACCTGCTTGGTCAGACCGAGCAGGGTCTTGCCGTCGAGGTCGATCTCGAGCAGCGCGTTGGAGCCGCCGTGCTTGAGGGCGAGCATCGTGTCGTGGCCCGGGAGGGTGATGTGGATCGGGTCGTTGCCGTGGCCGTAGAGGACGGCGGGGACCTGGTCCTCACGGCGAATCCGGCGGGCGGCGCCCTTGCCGAACTCGGTGCGGGACTGGGCGGTGATCTTCTCGGCCATGCTGCTCTTCTCCTCGTAACCTGCTGACGCTGACGACTCTGACGGCTCTGCGAAACTCGTACGTCGCCCTGTGCAAGGCCCGCGGATGCGAAACGCCGCGTGCTCGACTCGAGCAGCGCGGCGTACCAGTGGTTCAGCCAGCCCTGTCGATCACGGAGCCACCGTCATCGGTGCTCCCTCGCCGAGGCAACCGGGCAAGCCTAGCCAAACCCGGGGCAGGGGGCGAATCGAGGCAGTGGCCTACGCGTGGCCGTCGAACATCGAGGTGACGGAGCCGTCCTCGAAGACCTCGCGGATCGCCCGCGACAGCAGCGGAGCGATCGAGAGGCAGGTGAGCTTGTCGAAGATCCGGTCGTCGCTCAGCGGGAGGGTGTTGGTCACGACGATCTCGGTGGCCTGGCTGTTCTTCAGCCGGTCGACAGCGGGTCCCGACAGCAGGGCGTGGGTGGCCGCGACGACCACGCCGGCCGCGCCGTCGGCCATCAGCGCCTCGGCAGCCTGGACGATGGTGCCGCCGGTGTCGATCATGTCGTCGACCAGCACGCAGATCCGGCCGTCGACCTTGCCGACCACCCGGTTGGCGCTGACCTCGTTGGGCCGGTCGATGTTGCGCGACTTGTGGATGAAGGCCAGCGGGGCTCCGCCGAGGCGGGCCGACCAGCGCTCGGCGACCTTGATCCGGCCGGCGTCCGGGGACACCACGGCCAGCGGCTGGCTGCCGTACTTCTCGCGGACGTAGTCGGCAAGGATCGGCAGCGCCATCAGGTGGTCCACCGGGCCGTCGAAGAAGCCCTGGATCTGGTCGGCGTGGAGGTCGACCGTGATCAGCCGGTCGGCCCCGGCGGTCTTGAACAGGTCGGCCATGAGGCGGGCCGAGATCGGCTCGCGGCCGCGGTGCTTCTTGTCCTGGCGCGCGTAGCCGTAGAAGGGCATGACCACGGTGATCCGCTTGGCCGACGCGCGCTTGAGCGCGTCGACCATGATCAGGTGCTCCATGATCCACTCGTTGATGGGACTGGTGTGGCTCTGGATCACGAACGCGTCAGAGCCGCGCACCGACTCCTCGTAGCGGACGTAGAGCTCGGAGTTGGCGAACTCGTAGATGCTCGAGGGGACCAGGCCGCTGCCGAGGAGCTCGGACACCTCCTCGGCGAGCTCGGGATGGGCCCGTCCACTGAAGACCATGAGGTTCTTCTCGGTGGTCCGCTTCAGTCCGGTCACGGTGTGTGGCTCCCCTGCTTCGCCGGATGGGTGCGTTCAGGATTCTCCACTACCGGAGCCGCTCTGCCCAACTCCGCCCGGTTCCTCGTGAGACGTGTCGCGTTCACCGGACGTTGCGTCGTCGGCAGCGGTCGCCTGGGCGGTCCCCGGACGCTTGCGCTGGGCCCAGCGCTCGATGTTTCGCTGCGGCCCGCTCGACACCGCCAACGCTCCCGGCGGTACGTCGCGGCGCACGACCGTGCCCCCGGCCGTGCCGGCACCGTCGCCGACGTTGACGGGGGCGATGAACGTGTTGTTGGACCCGGTCCTGGCGTGCCGCCCGACGGTGGTGCGGTGCTTGGCCACGCCGTCGTAGTTGGCGAAGATCGTCCCGGCCCCGATGTTGGTCCCCTCGCCGATCTCGGCGTCGCCGACGTACGAGAGGTGCGGCACCTTCGCGCCGTCGCCGATCACGGCGTTCTTGGACTCGACGAACGCGCCGATCTTCCCGTGCACCCCCAGGTGGGTGCCCGGCCGGAGGTAGGAGAACGGTCCGACGGTCGCCTCGGCGCCGACCACGGCCAGCTCGCCGTGGGTACGCACGACGCGGGCGCCGGCGCCGATCTCGCAGTCCTTGAGCGTGGTGTCGGGGCCGATCACCGCGTCCTCGCCCACGACGGTCGCTCCGAGCAGCTGGGTGCCGGGGAGGATGGTCACGTCGGGCGCGAGCACGACGTCGGCGTCGACCCAGGTCGTGGCGGGGTCCATGACGCTCACGCCGTCCTTCATCCACCGGGTAGGATCCGGCGGTTGAGCTCCCGGCCGAGGTCGGCGAGCTGGACCCGGTCGTTGGCCCCCTCGGTCTGGACCACGTCGTCGATGACGTGCGCTCCGACGGTGAGGCCCGCGTCGCGGGCGATCTGGACGGTGTCGGTCAGGTAGTACTCGCCCTTGGCGTTGTCGTTGGAGAGCTTCGGCAGCGCCTCGGCGAGGAACTCGGCGTCGAAGGCGATGATCCCGGAGTTGATCTCGTGGATCTCGCGCTGCTCGGGGGTGGCGTCCTTCTCCTCCACGATCGCCTCGACGTCGCCCTCGTCGTCGCGGATCACCCGGCCGTAGCCGAACGGGTTCGCCAGCACGCCGGACAGGATGCTCACCGCGCGCTGCGCCGCCTCGTGCTCCTGGGCGAACGCGCGCAGGCTCTCGCCCTCGAGCAGCGGGGTGTCGCCGTACGCGACCAGGACGGTGCCGCTCGTCGTGGGCGCCGCCTCCATGGCCACCCGGACCGCGTCGCCGGTGCCCTGCTGGGTCTCCTGGACGGCGAGCACGGCGCTGGGGCACCAGCGCGGCGATGTGCGCGGAGACCTGCTCGCGCTGGTGGCCGACGACCGCGACGATGCGTTGGGGCCGCACGGCCTGGACCGCGGTCAGGACGTGGCCGATCATGCTGCGCCCGCACACGGGGTGCAGCACCTTCATGGTCTTGGACTTCATCCGGGTGCCGCCGCCCGCGGCCAGGACGACCACTGTCAGCTCGTTTCGCACCGGGCTCCCCTCCGTGGCTGGTCGCCTCACTCTAGACGGAGCTCGACGGCCCAGGTCTGGCCGGTCAGGTCGTGCCCGAAGCTGTGGTGGCGCTCCTCCTCGACGAGCCGAAATCCGGCCGCCTCGTAGAGCCGACGGGCGGACTCCAGCACGCTGTTGGTCCACAGCGCCACCCGCGCGTAGCCGCTGGTCCGGGCGAAGTCGACGCACGTCTCCACGAGCGCGGCACCCAGGCCGAGACCACGGTGCTGGGGGTCTACGAGCAGGATCCGCAGCTTCGCCGTCTCGGGATCCGGCCCGGCGGTGCAGAACACGCAGCCGGCCCGTACGCCGTCGACCTCGGCGATCCAGCCCCGCTCACGGGCCGGGTCGCGTCGCGTGGCGTACTCGCCCACGATGCCGGCGACCAGCTCCTCGAACGTGGTGTCCCAGCCGTACTCCCGCGCGTACAGCTCGCCGTGCGCCTGCACCACCCAGCCGAGGTCCCCGGGCCGGCCGACCTCGCGGATCGTCACGGCCATGGTCGCTGCCTCCCGAACGCATGAGGCTCCCCGGGTAGGAGTCGAACCTACGTCGCTAGTCCTGATTCAAAGTCAGGCGGGCCCTGCCGGCAGACCAACCGGGGAATGTCGCTAGAACCTTACGGTCACGAGTCGGGCGGATACGCTCGCGTGGTTCAGGAGCACGTCACCACCTCGGGTAGGAAGTTCAGACCATGGCCGATGAGCAATCCACCGCGCCCCCCGCGGTCGTGCTCGTGACCGGTTCCGGACGCAGCGGCACCAGCTCGCTGGCCGGGAGCCTCAAGCGCCTGGGGCTGCACGTCCCGCAGCCGGAGGTGCCCCCGAAGTCGAGCAACGAGCGCGGCTTCTACGAGCCGCAGTGGGTGATCGACTTCCACAAGCGCCATCTCGCCGAGCTCGCCCTGCACAACATCGACAGCCGGCCGCAGGCGGTGCGGATGATGGCCGAGCTCCTGGCCGACGGCACCGTCGAGCAGGAGCTGAGGACCTGGCTCGGCGGGCCAGCTCGACCACCCCCAGCTCGTGATCAAGGACCCGCACGCGTTCTGGTTCGCCGCGGCGTGGCGCGGCGCTGCGCAGGAGCTGGGCGCCGACCTGCGCGTCCTCACGGCCCTGCGGCACCCGGCCGAGGTGGTGGGCTCCCGGAAGCTGGCCTACCAGCAGCAGGAGACCGAGGAGCTTCGTCGGGTCAAGGAGACCTCGAACATCGCGGGCTGGGTGCATGCCGCGCTGCTCACCGAGCAGGCCGGCCGCGGCCTGCGCCGCTCCTTCATCCGCTACCCCGACCTGATCGCCGACTGGCGTCCGGCGCTGACCCTGGTCGGTGAGCAGCTCGACCTGACCTACGAGGGTGACGTGAGCCCGGGTGGTCACCACGAGGTCGACGACTTCCTCGACTCGGGGATGCGGCGGTCCACGCTGACCTGGGACGACGTCACGGTGCCGGTCGCGCTCCGCGAGATGGCCGACGAGGTCTGGCAGCTGGTCGGGGGCATGGTGGAGGCCCCCGACGACCCGGCCGCCTCCCAGCGCCTCGACGAGATCCACGCGACCTACGACGAGATGTACGAGTACGCCGTGGCCACCGTCTACGACCACACGCACGCCGAGGTCGTCGTCGCCGAGCGCACCAACCGGGCGGAGATCGCGCGGCTCAAGCAGGCCCTGCGCCGCCAGCGAGGACTGGTCGACGAGCTGCGGGCGCAGGAGAGCCGGCCCGGCGCGGCCCGACGAGTGATGCGGCGGTTGCGCAGGGGCTGACCCGGCTAGGGTCGCTGTGTGCAGCTTCCGGTCATCCCGCCCGTCCCCCCGATGCTCGCCAAGTCCGTCAAGGGCATCCCCGACCCCGAGAAGTACGGCGGCCTGTCGTTCGAGCCCAAGTGGGACGGTTTCCGCTGCATCGTGTTCCGCGACGGTGACGAGATCGAGCTGGCCAGCCGCAACACCAAGCCGCTGACCCGCTACTTCCCCGAGGTGGTCGACCGCGATCCGCGAGCAGCTGCCCGAGCGGTGCGTGCTCGACGGCGAGCTGTTCGTCGCGATCGGCGACAAGCTGGAGTTCGAGATCCTCCAGGAGCGGATCCACCCCGGCGAAGTCGCGGATCGACATGCTCGCCGAGAAGACGCCGGCGTCGTTCGTGGCCTTCGACCTGCTCGCGCTCGGCGACACGGCGTACGTCGACCGCCCGTTCTCCGAGCGCCGCGCGGCGCTGGAGGACGCGCTCGGCGGCCTCTCCGGCCCCTGCTACCTCACCCGCACCACCACCGACCCGGCGGTGGCGGAGGACTGGTTCCACCAGTTCGAGGGCGCCGGGCTGGACGGCGTGGTCGCCAAGCCGCTGGCGGCGACGTACCAGGAGAAGGCCCGGACGATGCTGAAGATCAAGCACGAGCGCACCGCCGACGTGGTCGTGGCCGGGTACCGCGAGCACAAGACCTCGACCCCCGAGCGCCCGCTGCTCGGGTCACTCCTCCTCGGCCTGTACGTCGACGGGAAGCTGCAGCACGTCGGGGTCTCGGCCAGCTTCACCGAGAAGCGCCGCGCGGAGCTGATCGAGGAGATGCAGGAGCTCGTGGTGCCGATCGAGGAGCATCCCTGGGGCGAGTGGCAGGAGTGGGCGATCGCCAACCCCGACCGGGTGCCCGGCACCCAGAGCCGCTGGAGCGCCGGCAAGGACCTCTCGTTCACACCGCTTCGCCCGGAGCGCGTGCTCGAGGTCGCCTACGACCACATGGAGGGCCGCCGGTTCCGGCACACGGCGCAGTTCCGCCGGTGGCGTCCAGACCGGGACCCCGAATCGTGTGGATATGAGCAGTTGGAGGAGCCCGTGAGCTACGACCTCGCTAGGATTTTGGGACTGGACCCGAGTGCGGGAGGCAATGGCCATGGCTGAGGACTACGACGTCGTCCTGCTGGTCGAGCAGGCACTGACGAACGCGGACGCCGCCCAGGTGCGCTCGCTGCACGAGGGCCTCGACGAGCCCGTCACCTACCACGTGCTGCTGCCGATGGAGGACGCCGCGGCGCGGATCGAGGCGTCGATGGGCTCCCTCGCCGCCGGCGAGGTGATGGCCTCGCCCGCCATGGCGATGCGCGAGGTCGACATCGAGGCCGTGCGCAAGGACTGCCGCGACCGCTCCGACCGTGACCTGGCCGCCACCCTCGCCGCCCTGAAGGCGGCCGGTGCGCTGGCCGCGACGGGCGAGGTGGTCACCAAGCCGCCGATCGACGCGCTCGCCGAGAAGGTGGCGGCCGTCGACGGCCGGGAGGCGATCATCCTGACCCGGCCGCACGTGGTCTCGGAGTTCTTCCACGTCGACTGGACCTCGCGGGCGCGCCGCAAGATCGGCGTACCCGTGCTGCACCTGCTCGAGCACGAGAACTTCGACGAGCAGGCCGGCGGCGGCGAGGGCGTGAGCGGTCTCTGACTCGCAGACACCGCTGCGCGTTCGCCCCGTTCGCGCCGTCTACGATCGACGGGTGTCGTCGGAAGGACCTGAGCCTGTCGAAGCGCCGGCCCTTCGCGACCGGGCGTTGCGCAAGGTGCGGGAGAACCTCAAGCGGGTGGCGGGCCGCCGGACGCGCGTCGTCCACGCCGGCGTCCTCGACGGAGAGACGCTCTGGCTGACGGCCGAGTCCGCCGAGGGCACGCTGTTCGCCCGCTCGATCCGTCGACCGACGCGCTCGTGCCGCTGCCGGCCGACCTGGTCGAGGACCGCGACGGCGAGCTGTCGTTCCGGGCCGACCTGGACGCCTCGCGCGACGACGCCGCCCGACGACGTACGACCTCGTGCTGGTCCGCGAGGACAAGCCGCTGTCGCTCTGGGCTCCTCCGCCGGACGCGGGCCCGATGCGTGACTCCTCCGACCCGCGACGGACGGCACCAGTTCACCCTTCACCACGGCCCCGCCGACGCGTCTGCAGCTCCATGTCGCGCCGACGCCCGGCCCAGGCCGAGCTCGTCGCCCTGACGGTCGTCCGCGGCGGGCATCGAGGTGGCCGTACGCGGCGTGCCCGAGCCCGCGGATCTCACCCTGCGCACCGACCGGGACGAGGCTCCGGGCCAGCTTCCCGATGGTCGTCGACGGCGAGGCATCGGCTCGCGGGGTGCTGACGTCGGCCGGCGCTGCCCGAGTCCGGTCCCGTGTTCGCCAGGCTGGCCGTCGGCGCCGAGCAGTCGTTGCCGATCCGCCGCGCCCGCAACGACCTGCGCCACCCCGAACCGACGCGGTGCAGCTGCCCCGAGCTGCTGCGACGGCGACGGCGAACGCGTCGTCGCGAGGCTCCGGTGGTCGCCCCAGGGCGCCCTGGCGATCCGGCTGACCGCCCTGGCGTCGCGATCGGACGGGCGGGGGCGACGCATGAGGATCGCCTTCCTCGTCTTCAACCTCGAACGGCATCGGCGGAACGTCGCGCTCGGTCGATCACCCAGGCCAACGCCCTGGCCGGCGAGCCACGACGATCCAGCTCGTCAGCGTGACCCGCTCCGAGCGAGACCCCGCACTACGACATCGACTCCCGCATCGCCGTCGACTACCTCGTCGCACGCCGTGCCGGGCGAACCGCCGGCGACCGTCGCCGACCTCGTCGACGCCGGTACGGCGTCCGCGGCTGCACGCGCGAGCGAGTCCCTGCTGGTGCCCGCCTCGCTGGGACCACCAGTTCTCCGCCCTCACCGACGTGGCGCTCGAGGACTACGCTGCCCGAAGGTCTCGACGCCGACGTGCTGGTCACCGTCGACCCCGGCGCTGCTCGCGGCCGCGGTCCAGCTCGTCGCCTGACCGACGTCGCGCGTGGTGCACCAGGAGCACCGCTCGTCCTCCGATCGCACCGCCACGCTGGAGCCGCTGCTCGTCGTTCGCGCCGCGCGCCGACGCCGTCGCCGTCCTCACCGACGCGATGGCGGCGTGGCTCAGCGAGCAGCTCGGGCCGCCCTGCCCACCGACGCGTCGTCGATGCCGAACCCGCTGCCCGCTGGGCTACGCGCCGCGGTCGCGGCTCGACACCGGAGCTCATCGTCGCCGCCGGTCGCCTGGTCAGGGAGAAGCAGTTCGGCAAGCTGATCGCCGCCTTCGCCGAGATCGCCGACCAGATCCCCGACTGGCGGCTGCGCATCTTCGGCGACGGTCCGCAGCGCCCGAGCTGGTGCGACTGGTCCGCGCAGCACCAGCTCTGGGACCGCGTCGAGCTGCCCGGCAGCGACCACCGACATGCGCAGCGAGTGGGCGAAGGCGCAGCATCTCCGCCCTCACCTCGCAGCGCCGAGGGGTTTCCGCTCGTCGCCCAGGAGGCCATGGCGGCCGGGCGTGCCGGTGGCCAGCTTCGACTGCGCCGCCGGGCCGCGCGAGATCATCGAGCACGAGGTGAACGGCCTCCTCGTGGCGCCCGACTCCGTGCCCGGGCATGGCCGCTGCCCTGCTCCGCCTGGCCACCGACGACCGACCTCCGGCGCCGGCTCGGCGCGGGTGCCGATGCAGTCGACGCGGCGGTACGCGCCCGACGTCCTGGCCCGAGCAGCTGGGTCGGAGATCTTCGAGTCCGCGCTCGAGCCGTCGCGGCTCCGGCGCCGACGGGCGGCTGCTCCGGCGCCCTCACGGCGGCACTCGACCACGGCGCAGCCCGGCGCGGAGCCCACCGAGGCGCCGGCCGAGACCACGCCGGCCATGGCCCGGCAGCGCGGCCCTCGACTGGGCGGTCCGCACTGCGCCGCAGCGTCAGCGACTCCTGGTTCGTCGTCCCGCCCCACGACTCGACGACGTCGACGGTGGTCGTGCCGATGCCGGCGCGGGACGCGTTCCTCCGCGAGCTCGGCGGGGGCGACGGGCCGACGTACCTCTCCCTGCGTCGACGCCGGTGGCTACGGCTGGCCGGAGCGACGCGGGACGACCGTCGCGAGCTCGCCCGCGACCTCCGCCGAGGCCGTACGTCCGGCGTCAGCCTCGAACCCTGGCCGCCGGGCCGGCGAGAAGCCGAGCCTGCTCGCCCAGGGCTGCCGCGTGGACGTCGAGTTCTGGGAGGTCGGCCGTCAACGGCGACCTGGTGGCCCCGACGCACCAACCCCTACGCCGTCCCGCCTCCCCGCCGGGACCGCGACCGTCGACGTCGAGATCGAGGGAGTCGCCGTGCCGGACCCTTCCGCTGATGAAGGAACCGACCGTGCGCGAGTGCCGGTTCCCGATCGACGTCGTCTACACCTGGGTGGACGGCGAGCGACCCCGCCTGGAACGAGGCCCGCGAGCAGCGGCTGGCCGGCCGTCACCGGCACCGCCCGGCCGCAGGAGTCGAGCGGCCGGGCCCGCTTCACCGCCCGCGACGAGCTGCGCTACTCGATGCGCAGCACTCCACCTCTTCGCGCCCTGGGTGCGCCGGATCCACCTGGTCACCGCCGGTCAGGTCCCCGACTGGCTGGACCCGGAGCACCCCCGGATCCGCGTCGTCGACCACCGCGAGATCCTCCCGGCGGACGCGCTCCCGACGTTCAACTCCCATGCCATCGAGACCGGCCTGCACCGCGTCCCCGACCTCACCGAGCACTTGATCTACGTCAACGACGACTTCTTCCTCGGCCGCCCGGTGACGGCCGGAGTCCTTCTTCACGGCCGGCGGCCAGCCGTCGGTGTTCCTGTCGGACCACAGCCTCGGGCTGCCGCGACCCGGCCGCACCGCCGTGGCTCAAGGCCGCGTGGAACAACCGGCGGCTGCTCCAGCAGGCGTTCGGCGTGGCTCTCACCGCATCCCTGGCGCACTCGCCCCACCCGCACCGGCTCTCGGTGCTCCAGGAGCATCGAGCAACGGTTCGCCGAGGAGGTCGACCGCACCGCTCACTCGCCGTTCCGCTCGGACACCGACCTGTCGCTGCTGTCGCTCGCTCGCCCAGCACTACGGGCTGCTGACAGGCTCGGCCCGCTCCGCCGAGTCCGACCGCGTCGCCTTCATCAACCTGGGCGCCGCCGACGTCAACAGGCAGTTCAACAGGATGCTGAACCGGGAGCACGACTTCTTCTGCATCGGCGACTTCCACGTGCACGGGCTCCCGCCGGAGTCCCTGGCCGGGGCGCTCGTCGACGTTCCTCCAGAGCTACTTCCCGGTCGCGGCGCCGTGGGAGAGGCCGATGCCAGCTCCTCGATCGAGTGCCTGACGGCGAGAGTCTCCTTGACCCGGCGCTCGTCGTACTCCTCGCCGAGCCACGCGTACATGCCCGCCAGCACGGTCGGGTCGTCGACGTACTCGTCGTAGTGCACGCGGTACGCCGCGTCCCCGAGCGAGGCGGCCAGGGCCACGATCCTGGCCTCGATCTCCTCGAGCTTCGTCCGCACGCCGGGGTCCTTGCTCCACCACTTGCTGCGGGCGACGTCGTCGAGGTTGCGGGTGTTGACCAGGAAGCGGGCGCCCGGGAACACCCAGGTCAGCCAGCGCACGTAGTCCTCGAGATCGTCGTGGTACCAGCGGATCTCCTTGAAGCCGGTCACCCGGGTGTCGTCCTCGGGCCGGAGGACCGTCTCGGTCACCAGGCGCCGGATGATGCTCCGCGACCGGCCTCGCGGGAAGTCACCGATCCCGTAGAACGGGTGGGTCGGCTCGCGCAGCTTCTCGGCCGTACCGCGGTGCTTCTCGCGGACCATCGTCATGTGGAAGTCGTAGAGGTGGTGGACCGCGTCGCGGTTCTCGCCGCGGATGAGATACCCGGGGATGGAGTTGAGCAGACCCATCACCAGCGTGGATCCCGACCGCCCGTAGGTGACGACGAAGACGTAGTCGAGGCCGCGAGGCCGGACCTCCCTGGGGCACAGCCGGAGTCTAGGGCCGGAGCCTCCCGCCGAGAGTAAAGAAATCCTGTTACCGAAGCCTGACCACTTTGTGTACGTCGCGTGCACGCTCCGTGGAGGACCTCCCCATAACGTTCTGGTTGTCGGAAGGTTCCGGGGAACACGCCGACAGGACCGACGGGGGGTCGGTCCGGCTCAGTAGGTCAGCTCCAAGTACACCCGGGTTGCTGGAGGTCATCACCTGCTGAGAACGAAGACAGTGACGCGATGGGGAGCGTCACTTCTTCAGGGAGGGAATCAACCCGTTCGGCGCTTCTGGGGGGACGTGCCGGACGGGTCCCTTTCATTTCGGGGCCTGGTCACTTGGTGGCGAGCTCGACCGCGATGTCGAGGTGCCCGGCGTGCCGCGCGTACTCCGCCAGCACGTGGAAGCAGATCCACTCCAGGCTCGGCGGGTCGTCGGCGAACCGCCCGCCCGGCGAGGCGGTCGCCGTCATCGGGAAGTCCCGCAGCACCGACCGCGTCCGGTCGCCGATCGCCCGGAGCCGCTCGACGAGCTCTTCTGCGGTGACGTCGGGTGCGACGTACCACCGGCCAGGGGTGTCCTCGTCCCACGGCTCGTCGACCGTCCAGTCGCCCCACGGCTCGTCGACCTGCTCGCCGAGGAAGCCCCAGACGAACCACCGCTGCTCCATGTGCAGCACGTGTGACAGCAGCTCGATCGGCGTCCAGCCGGACGGAAGCCGCGTGCGGCGCTGGTCGTCGGGTGGGAGCGCCAGCACGCCGTCCACGATGTCCTCGCGCACCCAGTCCAGGTACGCCGCCCAGCGGGCGCTCCCGGTCGGAGCGTCCTTGGGGGGCTCGCCGGGGTTGCGGCCCACGCGGTTGTCTGGTTCCTGAGGAGGTTGCGCTGCAACCGTCTCGAAGGGCTCGGTCATTTCGCGTCGGGGATCCGGTTGCCCTGCTCGTCCCAGTGCTCGGCGACCTTCTTCGACGGCTGCACCCGGGGCGGCTCGCCGGGCATCTTGGGGTAGTCGGGTGGGAAGTTCATCTCGCCTCCGGGGAGCTCCTCCCAGAGGCGGAGCAGTGGTTCGAGGGGGTACGCCGTGTCGTCGATCGCCGCCCAGGGGTCGCCGTCGGCGATCCGGTCGGGGACGGTGAACAGGTTGAAGCCGCGCGGGTCGGTGAGGCCGGCGAGCTCCTCCCAGGTCATCGGGGTGGAGACGGGGGCGCCGGGGATCGGTCGCAGGGAGTAGGCGGAGGCGATGGTGCGGTCGCGGTTGTTCTGGTTGAAGTCGACGAAGATCCGCTCGCCCCGCTCCTCCTTCCACCAGTCCATCGTCACGCCCTCGTCGCGTCGCGCCAGCTCGCGGCCGAAGCCGATCGCGGCGTGCCGCAGGTCGGTGAACTCCCAGCGCGGCTCGATCCGGACGTAGATGTGGATGCCGCGGTTGCCCGAGGTCTTCGGGAACCCCGTGATGCCCAGCTCCTCGAGCAGCTCCCGGGCGACGCCCGCGACGCGCACGGCGTCGGTGAACGACGTACCGGGCTGGGGGTCGAGGTCGATCCGGAGCTCGTCGGGATGGTCGACGTCGGCGCGGCGTACCGGCCAGGGATGGAAGGTGAGGGTGCCCATGTGGGCGCACCAGACCGGCACCGCGATCTCGGTCGGACAGATCTCGTCGGCCGTGCGGCCGGACGGGAAGGTGACCTCGACGCTCTCGAGGTAGTCGGGCGCGCCCTTGGGGACCCGCTTCTGGTAGAACGCGTCGGCCTTCTCCCCCGGCCTGCCGGTCGCGAGCTTGATCTCGGGCCGGACGCCGGACGGCCACCGCTCCAGGGCCGTGGGGCGCTCGCGCAGCGCACGCATCAGACCGTCGTCGACGCTGGCGAAGTACTCGGCCACCATCAGCTTGGTGACCTCGGGCGTGTGCTCGGTCTTCTCGTAGATCACGCGGTCCGGGCTGCTCACCCGGACGCTGCGACCCCCGGCCTCGACCTCGGCGGCAGGCGGCTTCGGCATGGAGCCAAACCTAGCCGCCCCTCCCCCCACCGATTGGTCACAAACCGCACCCCAGCGACCCGTTTGGTCGCCGTTTGGTCCCCAACCGCACGTATTTGCACAACCCGGACCACCCCCGACCGACCCCGGCCGATACGGTCGAGCCCGTCGAGACCTACTGGCTGAGCAGCGAGTTCGGCTGGAACGTCGGCCGCCGGTCGTCGTCCTCCCGGCTCGGCCGGACGAACTCGAAGCCGGCGGTCGTGACGAGCTCGGTGTCCGCGACCTTCCCCAGCAGCGCGTGCGCGCACGCGACGTGCATGGGCGGGTAGTGGAAGGCGTTGCGGCCCACCTCGAGCGGCGTGCCGAGGAACGCGATCGGCCGCCCGAGGGGCTCCCCGCAGGCGCCGCAGATGCGGCTCAGGGCGCACTGGGTGACGCGCTTGCCGACCAGGTCGTCGAGCGAGTCGCCCCAGGCGAACGGCGTACCGGGGTCCATGGTCGCAATCATCCGCGGGCCTCGGCGTGGCTGCGCGACCAGCCGCCCAGCTCGGTACGCCGGACCGGCCGCTCCTCGTCGGTACGGCGCCTGCGCTCGCCCTCCTCCGAGGCGGGCTCGTGCTGGTCGCTGCTCGTGAACCGGTTGGGCAGCGACAGCTTGATGATCGTGCGCAGCGCCTGGCCGTACTGCTGGTGCAGCGGGCCGGTCGTGTAGGGCAGGTCGTACTTCTCGCACAGCGCCTGCACCCGCTCGGAGATCTCCGCGTAGCGGTTGCTCGGCAGGTCGGGGAACAGGTGGTGCTCGATCTGGAAGCCGAGGTTGCCGCTGAGGATGTGCAGCAGCGGGCCGCCGTTGAAGTTGGCCGCGCCGAGGACCTGGCGCAGGTACCACTCCGAGCGGGTCTCGTCCTCGATCTCCTCCTCGGTGAAGTGCAGGGCACCGTCGGGGAAGTGGCCGCAGAAGATGATCACGTACGACCACAGGTTGCGGACGATGTTCGCGGTGAGGTTGGCGGTCAGCGTGGACTTCCAGTTCTTGCCCGCCAGCGCCGGGTAGACGACGTAGTCCTTGATGATCTGGTTGCGGCCCTTGCGCAGGATCTGCTTGAGCTGCCGCTTCATCTCCTTCGGGATCCTTCTCGCCCTTGCGGATCCGCTCGATGTCCAGGTCGTGCAGCGCCACCCCCCACTCGAAGAGCGTGGCGAGCATCGCGTTGTAGACCGGCTGCCCGAGGTTGGCGGGGTGCCACTTCTGCTCGCGCGCCATCCGGAGGATGCCGTAGCCGATGTCGTTGTCGTAGCCGAGCACGTTGGTGAACTGGTGGTGCACGTAGTTGTGCGAGTGCTTCCACTGCTCGGCCGGCTGCGCGGTGTCCCACTCCCAGTTGCTGGAGTGGATCTCGGGATCGTTCATCCAGTCCCACTGGCCGTGCATGACGTTGTGGCCGATCTCCATGTTCTCGAGGATCTTGGCCAGCGCGAGGAAGCTCGTGCCGAGCGCCCACGCCGGCTTCTTGTTGCTCGCGAACAGGGTCACCCGGCCGGCCGCGGCCAGGCCGCGCTGGACCTTGATCATCCGGTTGATGTACGCCGCGTCGGAGGCGCCGCGCGACTCCTCGATCTCGGCCCGGATCGCGTCGAGCTCCCGGCCGATCTGCTCCACCTCCTCGTCGGTGAGGTGGGTGTACTCCTTGACGTCCGAGATCGCCATCTCGTTCCCCTTTCCGCTTCCTGTCGTGATCGGTGGTTGAGGAGGGCGCTCCGCGCCCGTCTCGAAACCACCTCAGATGTCGAACGTGCAGTCACCGACAGCGGCGGTGATGCACGTCTGGACTGGTTCGTTGGGTTGACCGAACTCGTCGCCGTTGCGCAGGTCGCGCACCGTGCCGTCGACGAGGGTCAGCGTGCAGGTGTGGCAGATGCCCATGCGGCAGCCGAACGGCATGCCGACGCCGGCCTCCTCACCGGCCTCCAGCACCGTGGTGGCGCCGTCGGCGTCGATGGTCTTGCCGGAGTTGCGGAACGTGATGGTGCCGCCCTCGCCGCCGTCGCCGCCGAGCTGGAGCGAGAACCGCTCGAGGTGCAGCGAGTCCGCCAGGTCGGCCTGCTCGTAGTGCTCCGAGATCGCGTCCAGCATCGGCCCCGGGCCGCACGCCCAGGTCTCCCGCTCGCGCCAGTCGGGGCAGATGCGATCGAGGTCGGCGAGGTCGAGCATCCCGTCGACGTCGGTGTGCAGCCGGTGCAGGGTGAGGCTCTCGTGCCGCTCGTCGAGGTCGGCGAGCTCGTCGCGGAAGATCATCCGCTCGGGCGTCGGCGACGAGTAGTGCATGACCACGTCGGGCAGCGTGCCGCGCCGGTCGAGCGTGCGCAGCATCGCCATCACGGGGGTGACGCCGCTGCCGGCGACCAGGAACAGCATCCGCTCGGGCGGCGGGTCCGGCAGCACGAAGTCGCCCTCGGGCAGGGCCAGACGCACGATGGTGCCCGGCTGCAGGCCGTTCACGAGATGGGCCGACAGCAGCCCCTCGGGCATCGCCCGCACCGTGATCGAGATCGTGCGACCGTGCCGCTGCGGCGGCGAGCTGATCGAGTACGACCGCCACTGGTAGCGGCCGTCGACCTGCACCGCGATGCCGACGTACTGGCCCGGCCGGTGGTGGTAGCGCCAGCCCCAGCCCGGCCGGATGATCAGCGTGGCGGCGTCGTCGGTCTCCTGCACGACCTCCTCCACCCGGCCGCGCAGCTCGCGCTCGGTCCACAGCGGGTTGACCAGGCGCAGGTAGTCGTCGGGATGCAGCGGGGTCGTCAGCTTGGACCCGGCCTCGCGGACGCGGGCCCAGGTCAGGGCGCCTGCTGCCATGGATCCCCCTTCTCGGTCTCGCTGGATCGGCTCGATGAACGGCCGGTACCCAGAACACGTTCAGTGAACACTTGTAGACTGAACTCGTCAACGTGATCTGGCCTACCCCGCGCCCGGAGTCACCGTTCCGTAAGGACCGGACCTCGATCTGCCTTGCACGCGCCGACTAGATTGGGGGCGTGGCTTACAACGTGGAGAAGACCGACGCGCAGTGGCGAGAGGAGCTCTCGCCCGAGGAGTACGCCGTGCTCCGCCAGGCCGGCACCGAGCGCGCGTTCAAGGGTGAGTACACCGACATCGAGACGGTCGGCGTCTACCGGTGCAAGGCCTGTCAGGCCAAGCTGTTCGAGTCCGACACGAAGTTCCACTCGGGGTGCGGGTGGCCGAGCTTCTACCAGCCGATCAGCGACACCATCGAGTACATCGAGGACAACAGCGCCGGCATGAAGCGGGTCGAGGTCCGCTGCGCCAACTGCGGCTCCCACCTCGGTCACGTCTTCCCCGACGGGTACGGCACGCCCACCGGCGACCGCTACTGCATCAACTCGATCAGCCTGACGCTCGAGCCCGCCGACAACGCCTGAGCGTCACTTCCCGTCGACCAGGGCGGGTACGACGATCACGACGTTCTCGCCGTACTCCTCGTCGGCCCACGCCTGGAGCGAGCCGTCGTCGTACATGACGTCGATGAACACGTGCCCCTGGTCGCCGAAGTTGCCCTGCGCGCCGGGAAGCTCCTTGCCGAGCTTCGCTGCTATCTGCTCCAGCTCGGCCTGGTCGTAGGACCGGCCCGGCTCGGGGACCGTCGGCTCCTCGATCGCCATCCCGTCGTAGAGCGCCGCGGGGATGGCGTCGGACACGGTGAACGTCGTGCCGTCCCACCGGCCGGTCACGGCGAACTGCCCCCACCGGGTCTTGCCCTGCTGGTCGAAGACGCCGTCCTGGTCGTCCCAGTCCCAGCCGCGGATCTCCGGCCCGCCGCACTGCGGCGGGTAGGACTCGGCGACCGCTCCGAGGCAGAGCTCGGGTCGGCCGGTGTCCATCACGGTGGCCAGGCCACGCGTGTGCACCGGGCCCGGGGCCGCGGGCGGCTCCGTCGGCATCGGGTTGCCGCCACCCGAGCCGCCGGGGTCGGTGGCGGTGTCGTCACCGGAGTCCGAGCCACAGGCGGTCAGGGCGGTCAGCGCAATCAGTGCGATGGCAGCGATGACTGTCTTCATGGGGATGGGACGCGATCCCGGGCCGCCCGGTTCCGTCGGTTCCGTCAGGGCAGGCGGTCGACCAGCTCGGCGATCCCGACGCGGGCGCCGGTGTAGAACGGCACCTCCTCGCGGACGTGCCGCCGCGCGTCGGACGCGCGGAGGTGGCGCATCAGGTCGACGATGCGGTGCAGCTCGTCGGCCTCGAACGCCAGCAGCCACTCGTAGTCGCCCAGCGCGAAGCTGGCGACGGTGTTGGCGCGTACGTCGGTGTAGTCGCGGGCCATCTTGCCGTGCTCGGCCAGCATCCGGCGGCGCTCCTCGTCGTCGAGGAGGTACCACTCGTAGGACCGGACGAACGGGTACACGCAGACGTGTGCCTTCGGCTCCTCCTCGCCGAGGAACGCGGGGACGTGGCTCTTGTTGAACTCCGCGGGCCGGTGCAGCGCCATCTGCGACCAGACCGGCTCGAGCCGGCGAGCCGAACGCCGTACGCCGGAAGCGGTTGTAGGCGTCCTGGAGCTGCTCGGAGGTGGCGGCGTGCCACCACACCATCAGGTCGGCGTCGGCGCGCAGCCCGGAGACGTCGTACACGCCGCGCACCACGACGTCGGCCTCGGCGAGCTCGGCGAACAGCTTCTCGACCTCGGCGCCCTCGCTGGCCCGGTCGGCGTCCCCGAGGGTGTCCGCGAGCCGGAAGACCGACCACATCGTGTAGCGGACGGAGTCGTTGATCTCCCGGATCTTGGCTGCCTTGCTGCTCATGGGTCCATTGTGCCGGTGGCAGAGTATGGGCCGTGACCGACCCGGAGCCCCCTGCCGCACCCGACCGGGCGGCGGTGGCCGCGATCTGGTCGGAGTACCGCGCGGCCAGCGGTGCGACCGGCGAGCCCGTCGACGTGTTCGCCTTCGGCCTCACCGTCGCGCAGGCCGACGAGCTGGGCAAGCTCGTGCTGCACGGTCCGAAGCGGGCGACCGCCGGGCTGGTGGCCGACTTCGAGGCCGACGGTACGCCGCTGCCGCAGGTGGGCGACCACAACGTGTTCGTGCTCGGCGACGGGCGGCCCGGCGGCGTGCTGCGCACCACCGACATCCGGGTCGGGCCGCTGTCCAGCGTGGACGCGCAGTTCGCCTGGGACGAGGGTGAGGGCGACCGCTCGCTCGAGTACTGGCTCGAGGCGCATCGCGACTACTGCCGCCGCCGGTGTGCGGCGCTGGGTCTGCCCTACTCCGAGGACGTCGCGGTCGCGTTCGAGCGGTTCGAGCTGGTGTGGCCGCTGATGACCGTGCGGATCGCGATGTGGTCGGGGCCGCGCAACCTGTCGACCGCGCTCATGCGCAGCTTCGGCAACCGGCCCGACTGCTCGGTCGTGGACGAGCCCCTGTACGCCGCCTACCTCGAGGCGACCGGGCTCGACCACCCCGGCCGGGACGAGGTGATCGCGTCGCAGCCGACCGATCCAGCGGTGGTCGTCGACGAGCTGGCGACCGGGCCGGTGGCGACGCCGGTGCAGTACCAGAAGCACATGACCCACCACCTGCTGCCGGCCTTCCCCCGCGACTCGCTGGGGTCGCTGCGCCACGCCTTCCTGGTGCGCGACCCGGAGCGGGTCCTCACGTCGTACGCCAAGGTCCGCGACGAGCCGACGCTCGAGGACCTCGGGCTGCCCCAGCAGGTGGAGCTGTTCGAGGCGTACGGCGGCCCGGTCGTCGACGCCGCCGACGTCCTGCGCGACCCGCGGCGCACGCTCGGTCTGCTGTGCGACGCCCTCGGGATCGACTTCGACGAGGCGATGCTGTCGTGGCCGGCCGGCCCGCGCGACACCGACGGCGTGTGGGCTCCGCACTGGTACGCCGGCGTCGAGGCCTCGACCGGCTTCGCGCCGTACTCCCCCGGCTCGGGCGACCCGCTGCCCGACCGGCTCGCGCCGCTGCTGGAGCGGTGCCGTCCCTACTACGACGCGCTCGCGCCGTACCGCCTCCGACCCGACGGGGAGTCCTGAATGCTGCAGCACTACGACGAACGCAACCGCGACCTGGTCGTCGGGATCGACGACCGGCTCGTGCACCGCGACCAGGCGGGGATCAGCCCGTTCGACTCGGCGGTGCAGGGTGGCGACGCCGTGTGGGAGGGGCTCCGGCTCCACGGCGGGCGGATCTTCAAGCTGGGCGCGCACCTCGCGCGGCTGCGGCGGTCGGCCCAGGCGCTGGCGTTCGCCGAGATCCCGTCCGACGAGTGGATCACCGACCGGATCCGGGCGGTGCTCGCCGCCAACGCGATGACCGACGACGTGCACGTGCGGCTGACGCTGACCCGCGGGGTGAAGGTCACCAGCGGCATGGACCCGCGGCTCAACCAGTCGGGTCCGACGCTGATCGTGCTGGCGGAGTTCAAGTCGCCGGTCTACGACGACGGTGGGATCTCGCTGGTGACGTCGTCGGTGCGGCGGCACCGGCCCGACTCGCTGGACCCGAAGATCCACCACAACAACCTGCTCACCTCGATCCTGGCCAAGGTCGAGGCCAACGTCGCCGGCGCCGACGACGCGCTGATGCTCGACGACCTCGGGTTCGTGGCCGAGACGAACGCGACGCACGTCTTCCACGTCGCCGGCGACGTGGTGCGCACGTCGACGACGCGCGCCTGCCCCGAGGGGATCACCCGCGAGACGATCCTCGAGATCTGTGCGGCCGCGGGGATCGCAACCGAGGTGGGCGACTTCTCGCTGACGCAGGTCTACAGCGCCGACGAGGTGTTCGTGACCGGCACGATGGGCGGCGTCACGCCGGTCGTGGCGGTGGACGGCCGGGCGATCGGCGACGGGCGGCCGGGGAAGTACGTCGCGCGGCTCGCGGCGGCGTACGCCGAGCGGACGGCGGCCGAGGGCGCCGTCGTCGTCTGATCAGGCCTCGGCCGCCACGACCTGCACGGCCGCGCGCCGGGCCGAGGCGATGACGGCGGGGATGCCGACCCCGTCGTACGCCGCGCCGCAGATCGCGAGACCGGGGACCTCGGCGACCGCGGCGCGGATGCGTGCGACCCGGTCGAGGTGGCCGACGGCGTACTGCGGGAGTCCGCCGCCCCAGCGCTGGACGTGGCTGTCGACGAGGCGGGCGCGCAGGCCGGTGGCGTCGGCGAGGTCGGCGAGCGAGGAGGCGACCAGCTCGTCGTCGGGGACCTGGAGGGCGAGCTCCTCGCCGTACCGGCCGAGGGAGGTGCGCAGCACCACGACCTCCTCGCCGTCGGCGACGTCGCGGCCGGCCTCGCGGACCCAGTCCCACTTGGCGAAGGAGAACGTCGACGCCTTGATCCGCCGGCCCTCGATGGGCGGGACCAGGAAGCCGGACGAGTCGAAGAGGTGCTCGCCGACCTCGTCGGCGCGGAAGGCGAGGGTGACCACGGCCATCGACGCGTAGTCGATCTCGGCGAGCGCGGCGGCGGCCGGCGGGGCGACCTGCTGGAGGAGTCGTGCGGTGGGCGCGGCGGGGGTGGCCAGGACGACCGCGTCGGCGGTGATGGTCTCGGGGGTGCGGGTCTCGCCGACGACGAGCTCGAAGCCCCGGCCGTCCTGGCTGCGCCGGAGCTCGCGGACGGTGGCGTCGGTGCGGACGGCGAACAGCTCGGTGTCCGCCAGGGCCTGCGGCAGGCGGCCCATGCCGCCCGGGAGGCCGGCGAAGACGGGTTCGTCGGACGTCGGCAGGGTGGCGGCGTTGTCGAGGAGCGAGCCGCCGCGCTCGGCGAGGGTGACCAGCTGGGGGGTGGCGGCGCGGGCCGAGAGCAGGCGAGCCTGGCCGGCGTACACGCCGCCGAGGAGGGGCTCGACGAGGCGGTCGACGACCTCGTCGCCGAACCGGCCGGCGACCAGGTCGCCGACCGAGATGTCGCCGTCGAGCTCGAGCGGGGGCAGCGTCGGCTCCTCGCGGACCCGGGCGAGGCCGTCGTCGGAGAGGACGCCGGAGCGCTCGAGGTCGTCGAGGTCGAGCGGGACGCCCATCAGCGAGCGCGGCAGCGGCCGCAGGTCGCCGCGGGTCCAGACGCGGGACCCCGCGGACGTGGGGTGGACGATCTCGAGGTCGAGCTCGCGGGCGAGGTCGACCCCCTCGGGCCGTCGGTTGAGCATCGCCTCGGCGCCGACGTCGACGGTCACCCCCGCGACCTGGGCCAGCCGCAGCTTGCCGCCGAGCCGGGGCGAGGCCTCGAGGAGGAGGACGTCGAGGTGCGGGTCCTCGCCGAGCAGGTACGCCGCGGTCAGGCCGGCCAGGCCGCCGCCCACGACGACGACGCGGCGCTGGGTTGTCGGGGTGGGCGTCAGCGGGTCGGCGGGCACGGATCCAATCTCTCAGACCACAGCCGTCACACTGCTCGGGGGTTTCCTCACGTTCTCGGCCACTCCATTGGCCGAGGTGTTGAGGGATACCCGGTGCACCGGGTATCCCTAACCCCGAGCCCCTACGCCACCGCCGGCTCCGGCACGCCGTGCGGCGCATCGACCGGCACCCAGTCCTCGTCCAGGTCGCGCCCCTGGGTCTCGGGCAGGAACCGGGCGCAGATCAGGCTGATCGCGGCCACGGCCACGTTGTAGCCCGCGACCCACCACAGCGTCCCGTCGCCGAGCGTCACCAGCCACGCCGCGATCAGCGGCGTCAGGCCGGACGCGACGATGCCGGAGATCTGGTAGAGCGACGACAGCGCCGTGTAGCGGTAGCGGGTGTCGAACAGCTCCGACCACCACGCCGCCAGCGGGCCGTAGACCACGCCGTACACGAGGCCCAGGCCGCCCACGAGGGCCACGAAGATCCCCGCCCGCGACTCGCTCTGGATCAGCGCGGCCACGGGGAACGCGATCACGAGGGCGACCCAGGCACCCGACGCGGTAGACCGGCTTGCGACCGCGCCGGTCCGACAGGGCGCCGGCGATCGGCACCAGCACCACGCCGAGCGCGGCGCCGACCATGATCCCGTTCAGGGCCCACGACTTCGGCAGCTCGAGGTTGGTCACGACGTACGCCAGGAGGAACACGGAGAACAGGTTGAACGTGAACCCCTCGATGAAGCGGGTCCCCATCCCGAGCAGCAGCGGCTTCGGCTGCTTCGCGAGCAGGTCGCGCAGCGGGATCCGCGAGACCTCCTTCTTCTCCTGCACCCGCGCGAACGCCGGCGTCTCCATCACCGACAGGCGGATGTAGGCGCCGATCGCGAGCAGGGCGATGCTGATCAGGAAGCAGGCGCGCCAGCCCCAGGCGAGGAACGCCTCGTCCGGCAGCAGGCCGGCGATCGAGAACGCCCCGGCCGCGAGCAGCAGCCCGCCGGGTACGCCGATGTGGGCGAAGCTGCCGAAGAAGCCACGCTTGTGCGCGGGGGCGTACTCGACGGCCAGCAGCACGGCACCGCCGTACTCGCCGCCGACGCCGATGCCCTGCAGGATCCGCAGCACCACCAGGGCAATGGGCGCCCAGACGCCGATCTGGTCGTACGTCGGCAGCAGGCCGATCGCGGCGGTGCCGAGGCCCATGATCAGCAGGGTCAGGATCAGCATCTTCTTGCGGCCGATCCGGTCGCCGAAGTGCCCGAAGATCAGCCCGCCGACCGGCCGGGCCAGGAACCCGACGGCGAACGTGGCGAAGGCCGCGAACTGGGCGGCCGGCCCGTCGAGCCCGTTGAAGTACAGCTTGTCGAAGACCAGGCCGGCGGCCGTGCCGTAGAGGAAGAAGTCGTACCACTCGATGGTGGCTCCGACGGCCGACGCGACCGCGACCTTGCGCGGTGTCGGCGGGGTGTCGACGTGGGCGCTCATGCGGAGGCCTCCAGACGGCCGAAGGCCCTGCGGTGGAAGACCAGCGGCAACGAGGTGTCGGACTGGTCGACGGCGTGCAGCTGCAGCAGGACGAGAGTGTGGTCGCCGGCCTCGACCTCGCGGTAGATGGTGCAGTCGAAGCGGGCCAGGCCGTCGTCGATGGTGGTCGCGCCCTGCTCGGTCGTGCTGACGTCGAGGCCGTCGAAGCGGTGCTCCACCGGACCGGCCAGCTGTCGGCAGACGTCGTCGTGGTGGTCGGCGAGCACGGTCAGGCCCAGGTGGCTGGCCTGGCGCAGCGTCGGCCAGGTCTTCGACGTGTTGGCGACCGAGAAGGACACCAGCGCGGGCTCGAGGCTCACCGACGTGAACGAGCTGGCGGCGAGGCCGACCAGGACGTCGTCCACCCGGGCCGCGACGGCGATGACCCCGCTGGGGAAGACGCCGAACGCCTCGCGCAGGCGACTGGGATCGAGGTCCTGGTTGGTGGTCAGCTTGGAGACAGTCATGCAGGGGCTCCTGTCAGGTTGCCGGTCAGGCGGGTCACGGCCGTGCGGTTGGCGTCGAGCCAGTCGGCGTACGCGGCCGGGTCGTCGTAGCGGGAGTCGAGGACGTACAGGCCGCGGACCGTGGTGCCGCCGATCTCGGCCAGCACCGGCCGCAGCGTGAGCTCCGGCGCGAGGGCGTGGGTGGGGCCGGCGCCGAGCATGAGGGGTACGGCGACGCCGCGGAGGCCGGTGCCGCCCGCGAACCGGTCGAGGAAGACCTTGAGCAGCCCGGTGTAGGTGGCCTTGTAGGTCGGGCAGGCCACGACGACGAGGTCGGCCGTCACCGACCTGCTCGACGAGCTCGGTGACCGTGCGGGTCCGCCCAGTCGAGCACCGCCGCGCCGAGGGTCGCCAGGTCGACGACCAGGTCGGGCTCGCCGGCCAGCTCGCGGGCGAGGTGGACGGCGGCGTCGAGGGTCCGCGACTCCGGCTTGGGGTTGCCGACCACGACGGCGACGCGGGCGCTCACGACGCCGCCTTGCGCCCGCCGGAGCCGAACGGCACCGACGACGTGCCCATGGTGGACGGCGCCGGGTGGGTCCAGCGGCCGCGCTTCTCGAGGATCGGCAGCACTCCCTCGCCGAACCAGTACGCGCCCTCGAGGTGCGGGTACGCCGAGAGCACGAACTCGTCGATGCCGACCGCGGCGTACTCCTCGATCCGGTCGGCGACCTCCTCGAAGCTGCCGACCAGCGCGGTGCCGGCGCCGCCGCGGACCAGGCCGACGCCGGCCCACACGTTGGGGTAGATCTCGAGGCTGTCGCGGCTGCCCTGGTTCAGGTCGAGCATCCGTCGCTGTCCTTCGGACTCGCTCTTCTTCAGGCCGGCCTGGACGTTGGCGATCGTCTCGTCGTCGATGCCGGCGAGCAGCCGGTCGGCCTCGGCCCAGGCCTCCTCGGAGGTGTCGCGGGCGATGGTGTGCATCCGGATGCCGAACCGGATCTCGCGGCCCTCGTCGGCGGCGAGCTTGCGGATCTTCTCCACCTTCGCCTCGACGGCGGCCGGCGGCTCGCCCCAGGTGAGGTAGACGTCGACGTGCTTGGCGGCCACCCGGCCCGCGGCCTCGGACGACCCGCCGAAGTAGATCTCGGGGATCGGGTCGGGGATCTGCTGCAGCGCCGCGCCCTCGACGTGGATGTGCTCGCCCTCGAAGTCGACGGTCTCGCCGTCCCACAGCCGGCGGACGACGGTGAGGAACTCGTCGCACCGGGCGTAGCGGGCGTCCTTGTCGAGGAAGTCGCCGTACGCGCGCTGCTCGTGGCTCTCGCCGCCGGTGACGACGTTGAGCAGCAGCCGGCCGCCGGACATGTTCTGGAAGGTCGCGGCCATCTGCGCGGAGAGCGTCGGCGAGGTCATGCCGGGCCGGAACGCGACCAGGAACTTCAGCCGTTCCGAGACGCTGCTCAACATGGCCGTCGACAGCCACGCGTCCTCACACCAGGCGCCGGTCGGGGTGAGCGCGCGCCTCGAAGCCGAGCTGCTCGGCGCTGCGGGTGACCTGGCCGAGGTAGCCGACCGAGGCGGGGCGCCCGGACGAGCCGGCGTCGACGCCGTGGCCACCGCTGACGACGTGGCGGCCGTCGCCTCCGTTGGTGGGGAGGAACCAGTGGAACTTCAGCGGGGTGGACATCAGGCCTGCCTTCCTTTGGCTTGTATGTCTACTACGTTGCTAAACTTAGGGAGCCGATGCAAGGCGAGGCAGTGCAAGTCGCATCACATTCGGTCGACGGGGTGATAGGCGCTGCCGATCACCGGACACCCACGGGACACCCACGGAGCGACCGAGGAGCAGCATGCGGATCGAACAGCTGGAGTACCTCACCGCGGTCACCCGGCACGGGTCGCTGCGGCAGGCGAGCGAACGGCTGCACCTCTCCCAGCCCGCCCTGAGCGAGGCGCTGAGCAAGCTCGAGCGCGAGCTGGGCGTGACCCTGCTCGACCGCCGCCGGTCCGGGGCCCGGATCAGCCGGCAGGGGCAGGAGCTGCTGCCGACCATGGTGGAGGTCCTGGAGGCGGTCGACCGGCTGCGGCAGGCCGCCGGCGACCCGGCCCTGTCGCTGCGGATGCTGCGCGTCGGCACCGTCAACGCCGGTACGTCGGCCGTGCTGGTGCCCGCGATGCACGCGTTCCGCGAGCACCACCCGGGGACGCTGGTCGAGATGGTCAACACCCGCCCGCAGGAGATCCACGAGGGGCTGGTCGAGGGCGGCCTCGACCTGGGCCTGGTCAACGTGCTGCCCGGCGACGACGTACCTCCCGACCTGCAGTCGATGGAGCTGCTGCACGGTCGTCCGGTGGTGTGCTGCCGCTCCGACCACCCGTTCGCCGAAGCTGGACGCGGTGGAGCCCGACGCAGCTCGCCGAGGAGCCGTTCGTCGCGATGCGCTCGGGCTACCTCATGCACCGCTACGCCCACCGGCTCTTCGGCGGCACGCCTGCCGGCGACCAGCTTCTCCACCGACGGCGCCGAGATGGGCAAGCTGATGGTCGCCGACGGTCTGGGGGTGACGATCCTGCCCGACTACAGCATCGACGGGGACCCGATCGTGCCGCTCGGGCCTGCTCACCCACCGGCCGATCGCCGGCGACACGACGCGGGTCACGCTCCTGCTCCTGCACCGCCGGGTCGCTCAGCTGCCGCCCGCGCTGCGCGGGTTGCGCGACGCGCTGCTCGACCGGGCCCGGGCACACGCGCAGAGTGCCTAGCCGTGGTCCATGATGGCTTCGTGTCCGACGACCCGTCCGCCCGCATCGCCGTCCTCATCGACGCCGACAACACCTCACCGCGACATGCGTCCGACCTGCTCGAGGAGATCGCCAAGTACGGCACCCCGACCGTCAAGCGCGCGTACGGCGACTGGACGACGCAGAACCTCGCCGGCTGGAAGTCCGAGCTGCTCAAGCACGCCATCCAGCCGCAGCAGCAGTTCGCCTACACGACCGGGAAGAACTCGACCGACTCCTCGCTGATCATCGACGCGATGGACCTGCTGTACACGCGGCAACTTCGATGCCTTCGCGATCGTGTCGAGCGACAGCGACTTCACCCGGCTGGCGACCCGCCTGCGTGAGGGCGGCGCGACCGTCTACGGGCTGGGCCAGCGCAAGACCCCGGAGCCGTTCCGCGCTGCCTGCGACCGGTTCATCTTCCTCGAGGTCCTGGCCGGCGGCACCCAGGAGACGGACCTCGACCTGCCCGACCTGCAGCGGCTGATGACCACGGCGGTCGACAGCACCTCGCAGGACGACGGGTGGGCCAGCATGTCCGCCGTCGGCAACTTCCTGAACAACACCGACGCCAGCTTCGACCCGCGCAACTACGGCTTCCCCAAGCTGAGCTCGCTGGCCCGGGCGCAGTCCTTCCTCGAGGTCAAGCAGGGGGCCGGCAACACGATGCGGGTCCGGGTGAAGCCGGCCGCCAAGAAGGCACCGGCGAAGAAGGCCAGCCGCGCGGAAGCGGTCGTAGGCAACGATCTGGTCACGGCCGGAACCGGCCGTCTGCGGGCGTCGTCCCAGCCGCATGACGACCACACTACCTGCGCCGCCTCGCCGCCGTACCACGTGCTCTTGCTGTGCTCACCCTTGCCGCCTGCTCGGGCGGATCGGACTCGACGACGCGCGGCGCGACCGGCGGCGAGGTCGCGGCCGAGGCGGAGGACGCGGGCGCCGCTGCCGACTCCGCCGAGGCCGGTCCGGCGGAGAGCTCGGCCCGGAGCGCCAGCCTCGTCGACGAAGCCATCACGCCGGCGCGGAAGGCGGTCATCGCCAAGGGCGTCGTGTCGCTGCTCGGCGTGGACGCCGGGAAGGTGCGCTTCGACGTCGGGAAGATCGTCGACGTCGCACGACGGCGAGATCGCCGAGGAGAAGACCCAGACCGACGACGAGGGCGGGGTGACCCGGTCGCGGCTGGTGGTGCGGGTGCCCGTGGGCGACTTCGACGCGACCATGTCCGAGCTCGAGCAGGTCGCCCAGCTCGTGTCCTCGAACCGCAACACCGAGGACGTCACGAGCGAGGTGATCGACACCGACGTACGGATCCGGGCGCAGTCGCAGAGCCTCCAGCGGGTCGAGGTGCTGCTCTCGCGGGCCGAGAGCCTGCGCGACATCGTCGCCATCGAGGCCCAGCTGACCCAGCGCCAGGCCGAGCTCGACTCGCTGAAGGCACGCCAGGCGTACCTCGCCGACCAGACGTCGATGAGCACGATCACCGTCTACATCGAGCGGAAGGCGCGAGGCACGCACCGAGAAGAAGGCCGACGACGACACCGGGTTCCTGGCCGGGCTGGCCAACGGCTGGGGCGGCATGACCTCGTTCCTCACCGGGCTGGCCACCCTGGTCGGCCTGCTGCTGCCGTTCGCGGTCCTGGCGCTGGTGCTGGGGATCCCGACCTGGCTGCTGGTGCGCAGCCAGCTGCGGCGCCGGCCGCCGGGCGCGAGCGCCGGTCAGATCGGGTAGGTCTGGACGAACTCCGTCAGCCGCTTGAGCTGGTCGGGGTCGGTCGTCGGGATCACGCCGTGGCCGAGGTTGAAGACGTGGCCGCGGGCTGCGCGGCCGGCCTCGATCACCTCGGCGGCGCGGGCGGTCATCACGTCGGTGGGCGCGAAGACGAGGGTCGGGTCGAGGTTGCCCTGGACGGCACGGTCGCCGACGGTGGCGATCGCGGTGGCCAGCGGCGTACGCCAGTCGACGCCGACGACGTCGGCTCCGGCCTCGCCCATCAGGCCGAGCAGGTTGGAGGTGCCGACGCCGAAGTGGATCCGCGGCACGCCGAGGGCGCCGGCCCGGCGCAGCACCTCGGCGGAGTGCGGCATCACCTGCTGCTCGTAGTCGTACGGCGTCAGCGCGCCGGCCCACGAGTCGAACAGCTGGACGGCGCTGGCCCCGGCGGCCACCTGGACCTCGAGGTAGGTCGCGGCGATGCCGGCGATCTTGCGCATCAGCGCGTCCCACACGTCGGGGGCGCCGAACATCAGCGCCTTGGTGCGGGCGTGCTCCTTCGACGGGCCACCCTCGACGAGGTAGGAGGCCACCGTGAACGGCGCGCCGGCGAAGCCGATCAGCGGGGTCCCGCCGAGCTCGCCGACCAGGCCGCGCACGGCCTCGGTGATGAACGGGACGTGCTCGGGCGTGAGGTCGGGGATGGCCTCGACGTCGGCCATGGTGCTCACCGGGTCGGCCACCACCGGCCCGACGCCGGGCTTGATGTCGAGGTCGACCCCGACCGCCTTGAGGGGCAGCACGATGTCGGAGAAGAAGATCGCCGCGTCCACGCCGTACCTGCGGACGGGCTGGAGGGTGATCTCGACGACGAGCTCGGGGTTCATGCAGGACTCGAGCATGCCGACGCCCTCGCGGACGGCGAGGTACTCCGGCAGCGAGCGGCCCGCCTGGCGCATGAACCAGACCGGTGTGTGCGGGACCGGCTCGCCGCGCGCGGCACGCAGGAATGCGCTGTCGCTGAGCCGCTCGTCGGTCGCCATGGGCGGAAGCCTCGCAGGTCAGTCGGCGTGTTCGCACATCGGGAGGTGACCGCCGGATCTACTGTGGACAGCATGGTCGTCCGTCAGGAGACGCACCCGGGCACGGGTGCGGGCGCGTGGCCACCGGAGTTCCAGGCTGCGGTGGACAGCATGCACGCGGCCCGGCTGCGCCCCGAGGTCTTCTGCGAGGAGATGCCGGCGCCCCAGCGGATCGCGCCGTACGCCGCGGCGATGTCGGCCGACGTGACCGTCGACGGCACCGACATCGGGACCGGCCGGATCATCCTGCTCCACGACCCGTCGGGCAACGACGCGTGGGACGGCACCTTCCGCTGCGTGGCCTACGCCCGCGCCGAGATCGAGATCGAGATGATCACCGACCCGATGCTCGCGGCGGTCGGCTGGACCTGGCTCACCGAGGCGCTGGACGCCCACGGAGCGACGTACGCCAACGCCTCGGGCACCGTCACCCGGGTCGCGACCGAGAGCTTCGGCGGCATGGCCGACGAGGGCGGGACCGCCCAGATCGAGATCCGGGCGTCGTGGACGCCGGGCGATCCGTCGGACGGCTCGCCGGACGACGTCGCCTGCGCCGCTCGACATCGCCGCCCACGTCGAGGCGTGGGGCGAGCTCCTGTGCACCGCCGTCGGCCTGCCGCCGGTGCCCGAAGGAGTCACCGCCATGCCCAGCCGCCGCGGACAGCGCGGCGCGGGACGCTGACCCGGTATGCCCCCCGAAGACCCCACTGCGACTCCCGACGACACCACGCCCGACGACGCGCCTGACACAGCCGAGGCACCGGAGGTTCCCGAGCGGCCGCTGCTCGAGCTCCGCGACGGCCTGACGTCGGTCGTCAGCACCGAGGATGACCTGCTCGGGGTGTCCGAGAAGATCGCCGGCGGGACCGGCCCGATCGCCATCGACGCCGAGCGCGCCTCGGGGTACCGCTACTCCCCCCGCGCGTACCTCGTCCAGCTGCGCCGCGAGGGCGCCGGCACCCATCTCGTCGACCCGATCGGGCTCGAGTCGCTGCGGCCGCTGGCGGAGGCGCTCGACGGGACCGAGTGGATCCTGCACGCCGCCACCCAGGACCTCCCCTGCCTCGCCGAGCTCGGCCTCAAGCCCACGCACCTGTTCGACACCGAGCTCGCCGGCCGCCTGCTCGGGTACCCGCGGGTCGGCCTGGCCACCCTGGTCGAGAGCCGGCTCGGCTACCGGATGGCCAAGGAGCACTCGGCCGTCGACTGGTCGACGCGACCGCTCCCCGAGCCGTGGCTCGTGTACGCCGCGCTCGACGTCGAGGTGCTCGTCGAGCTGCGCGACGCCCTGGCCGCCGAGCTCGTCGCTGCCGGCAAGGACGAGTGGGCGCGCCAGGAGTTCGACCACCTCCGCAGCTTCGAGTTCACTCCCCGCGTCGACGCGTGGCGCCGTACGTCGGGACTCCACCGCGTGCGCGGCCGCCGGGCCCTCGGCGCCGTCCGCGCCCTCTGGGACACCCGCAACGAGATCGCCGAGCGCCGCGACGTCACCCCCGGCCGGATCATCCCCGACGCCGCCATCGTCGCCGCCGCCCAGGCCATGCCGTCCGACAAGGCGGCCCTGCTCAACACCAAGGGCTTCCACGGCCGCGGCGCCGAGCGCTACGCCAACCGCTGGGTCGCCGCGCTCACCGAGGTCCGCGAGATGGACGAGAGCGCCCTCCCCACCCGCGCACCCCGCGGCGACGGACCTCCCGTCGCACGCGCCTGGGCCGAGAAGGACCCCGTCGCCGCCCGCCGCCTCACCCTCGCCCGCCAGCAGCTCACCGAGCTCGCCGCGGAAAATCACCTGCCGGTCGAGAACGTCCTCACCCCCGACACCCTCCGCCGCACCCTCTGGACCCCACCCCGCACCCGCGACGAGGAACCCCTCACCGAGGCCGTCCGCACCCTCCTCGCCGGCTACGCCGCCCGCCCCTGGCAGATCGACCTGACCACCCCGATCCTGGTGTCCGCGATCCTCGAGGCCGACAAGGAACCGCCCCCACCCGACCCGGACGAAGTCGCGGACTAGCTCCGCCGCTCGCGACCGTGCGGGAGCCGACCCCCCATTCCGCCCAGTTCGCCCCGGATTGACGCACGGCATCCCGGCGGATTCACAGGCTCAGGCACGCAGGAACCTCAGGACTGCCAGTACTCGCCGGTGCGAGCGCTCGTCGGTGTCGAGGTCGAGCTTGGTGAAGATGCTCCGCACGTGCCCCTCCACGGTCTTGGCGCTCAGGTGCAGCTCCGAGCAGAGGCCCGCGTTGGTGAGTCCCTGGGCCATCAGCGCAAGCACTTCGCGCTCGCGCCCCGTGAGCCGGTCGAGCGGATCGTCGCGACGGCGCCTGGCGACCAGCCGGCTCACGAGCTCGGAGTCGAGGACGACGTCTCCGCCGGCCACCCGTCGTACGTCGGTGGCGAAGGACGTGAGGTCGAAGACCCGGTCCTTGAGGAGGTAGCCCACGCCTCCGTCGAAGTCGGTCATCAGCCGCATCGCGTGGTGGACCTCCACGTGCTGAGAGAGCAGCATCAGCCCTACGGCGGGCGCGAATGCGCGGATCTCGGCGGCGGCGTCGATGCCCTCACTGGCGAATCCCGGCGGCATCCTCAGGTCGATCACGGCGACGTCCGGGGCGTCGCGTCTGACGAGATCGACGAGCGACGGCGCGTCGCCCGCTTGTCCGACCACCTCGAAGCCGGAGTCGGTGAGGATCCTGGCCAGCCCCTCGCGCAGGAGCACGGCGTCGTCGGCAAGGATCACGCGCACGCCAGCTCCGTCCTGACCGTGGTTCCTCCGCCCGCCGGGCTGACCACCTCCAGGCGCGCGCCCAGCACGGACAACCGGTCGGCGAGCCCTTGCAGACCCCCGAGGGACTCCAGCTTCGCACCCCCGGTGCCGTCGTCGCACACCTCGACGGCGAGGCGATCCCCGTCGAGCGACACGTGGACCTCGACGACGTGCGCGCCCGCGTGGCGTGCGGCGTTGGTGAGCGCCTCGCTGACAACGAAGTAAGCGGTTGCCTCGACCTCGGCCGGCGGCCTCCGGTCGAGAGCGAGGTGGAGCCGGACCACGAGGGGCGACCGGTCGGCGAGGTTGGCCAGGGCCGCCTCGAGTCCGTCCTGAGTGAGCACGACAGGGTGCACCCCCCGGGCCATCTCGCGCAGCTCGGCGGTCGCCTCCATCAGGTGTTCGCGTGCCTGCTCGGCCTTGCGCACCAGGACGGGGTCACCCCTGACCCCGGCACGTTCGACCAGAGCGCCGAGCTCCATACCGAGCGACACCAACCGCTGCTGGGCGCCGTCATGGAGGTTGCGCTCGATCCGTCGCCGGGCGGAGTCCTCGGCGGTGACGATCCGTCGCGCTGCCGCTTGCAGCTCGGCCGCCTGGCGGGCGACCTGCTCGAGCCGGGCCCGGTGGTCGATGACGAGCCCGGTCTGCGCGACCAGGTCGTCGAGGAGCTGGTCATCGCCCGGCGTCAGCTGCTCTCCGGGTGCCGTGGTCAGCACCAAGGCCCCCTGCACGATGCCGTCGTGCGACACCGCCCGCACCAGCTCCCGGCGGCTCCCGAGCTCGGTCAGCGAGCAAGATCCTGCCGGGGCTTGCGTGGGCCACGCGGCGACCGCCTCCATGCGCTCCTCGTCACCGAGCCAGACCACGACCTGGGAGGCACCGATGCCGCTGGCGATCGTTGCTGCGAGGCCCTCCAACAGACCTTCGTCGTTGCGCGAGAGCTGCGCGGAGAGGCGCGACAGCGCCTCGTACGGGGTCACCCGACGGCCGTATACGAGCCGGTCCGCCAGACCCTGGGCACGCCGTCGTACGGGCTCGAACACCACCGCCACAGCGGCTGTCGCAGCGAGGGCCAGCACCCGGTCCGACACCGGGATCAGAGCGCCGGCACCCACGACCAGTCCGACGTAGCCGACGGAGATCAGCAGCACCATCGCCCCACCGACGAGTGCTTTGTTGATGATCGGGTCGATTTCGTAGAGCCGGTATCGCACGATGGCCACCCCGGCCGCGAGCGGAACCAGGGGGAGGGTGAGCAGACCCAGGAGCGGCGTGCTCCAGACGATCTGCCCGACGAGCAGGGACAGCAACGAGACGGCGACGGCGAACACGAACCACCGCAGCTGGCGGACCTCGTCGCTGCCCGCCCGGCGCAGCCGGGTGACAACCGCCGCGGCCCACATGACCTGGAAGCCGAAATAGCAGCTGAGCATCAGCGGCCAGGCAACGGCACGGGCGTCCTCCTGGCCGCCGAGGTCGAACGGGAACACGAGATGGCTGCGGCTCCAGTCGTCCTCGATCGGCCACAGGGCCGACGCCAACGCGATCAGGATCGCGAGTCCGACCATGGCGCGAGACGCGGCGCGCCACCGCCCCGACAGGTGGACGCCCGTCGGGAAGGTCATGATGCCAACGCCGGCTGCCGCCATCGCCAGCGGCACCAGCCAGATCGACACCCAGGCGAGCCACGATCCTCCGGGGAGCGCCGGGCTGTGCAGGCCGACCTGGCGACCGAAGTACATGACGGCATCCGCCACCCCGAGCCCCACGAAAAGTTGGCCCAGGCGCTGCCCCGGCCGCGCCAGGAGCACGTAGAGCCCGACGCCGGCGAAGGTGAGCGCGAGCAGGGCGTTGTGGAGGTTGCCGACGTGGAAGTCCAGCGTCGCACCGTACGCGACCAGCCCGAGCACGAGCAGGCCCAGGGCGCCCACGACCGCGCGCGTGAGCGAACGCGCGTTGTCGTACCCCGCCTCGTCGGCGGCGAGGGCCGGGCTCATGTCGAAATGTTGGCACGGCTCTGCGCGTCGACGTACCAGGGTTGACCCTCGAATTGGTCCCGGGTGCGCCCGCATGTGCTCGACCCGGCTTGGGGGGAGCGTGGGGGCATGACCACTCTGAACCAATCCCACACCACCGCCACGACCATGGCACGACGAGACCGCCTCGGCTTCCTGTTCCTGATCGCTGGCGGTGCCGCGTTCTTCGCCGGCGGTCCCCTGCACCCCCAGGGCAGCGACGAGGGTGACAAGACCGAGCAGCTGCACTCGATGCTCATCGACTCCGCCTGGTACCCCGCCCACCTCGTCGCGCTGCTGGGCTTCGCGTGCGTCGCTGCCGGGCTCCTCGCTCTCGGGCGGGACCCGACGGTCCGTGACCGCCTCGGCAGGCTGCTACCGATCAGCGCAACGGTGGCCGTCGTCGCGACGCTCGGTGCAGTGATCCATCTCTTCGCCGCCACCCAGGCCGCCGAGATCGAGCACGGCGACACGACCCCGCTCGTTGCCGCCTTCATGGGTGTCGAGACGATCGTCAATCCCGCGTGGGGGCTGATGATCGCCGCACTCGCCTTCACCGGTGGCCTCACCCGCGCCTTGGGCAATCGGATGCTCCTCCCGCTCGGCGTGCTCGGGGGCCTCGCGTTCGCCGTCGCCACCGCCACGATCGCCTTCGTCGACACCTTCGACCCGCTGTTCCCGGTGGCCGGCCTGGCCGGAGTCTGGCTGGTCGCGACCGGGATCGTCGGGCTCGTCCGCAGGCCGCACAGAGCTGTCCACACCCAGGGAATCCAGGAAGAGGAAGAGTCATGACCACGATCCACATCCCGCCCGGGGAGGGCCGGAGCTATCCCATGATCGACGGCGAACATGTCGCGAAGGCGGCCGTCCACGACGCCGAGGGAGCCTTCGAAGTCTTTGAGATGATCGCACCTGCGGCGCCGATGGCGCCTCCCCATGTCTCGCCGTGGACCGGAGTGCTGTTCCTGATCGAGGGCCGCGTCATCGCACTGGTCGGCGACACGACGTACGACGTGGAGCCCGGCGGAGTGGTGGTCTTCCCCGCAGGGACGCCGAGCACGTTCGAGGTCGTCGGGGACTCCGCGCGGTTCGTGGGCGTCACGTCCGGTGACCGCGCCGGACGGTTCTTCGCGGACTTCGCCGGCTCGGTGCCGCCTGACCGACCCGCCGAGGAGTCGATGGCGACGATCCTCTCGGTCACCCAGCGCCACGGCGTGCGGCTCGCGGGCGGGTGAGTCCCATGCGCTTTGAGGTGACCACCCTGGCTTCGCCAGAGCAGGTTCGCGTGGCCCTGACCGACTTCAGCGATCGCCGGCTCGAGACCTGGCGACGCACGCTCGACCCCAGGACATATGAGGTGCGTGAGCTGGGAGATACCTGGGGGGTGGCTCGTGAGAGCACCGCAGGCTCGCCGTTCTGGGTCGTCAACCGATACGACTGGGCCGACCCGACCGTGATCCGGACGACGGTGGTGGAGGCGAGCTGGGGAGGATCTGGTGACGGAACGTTCCGGATCCACCCCGCGGATGGTGGCGGCAGCCGGGTGCAGACCGAGTGGACCCACACGGGGGTCCGTCGCCCCCTGGACAAGGTCCTCATCTTCATGATCAACCGCTTCCCTATCAGGACCCTCGTGTCCCGCTTGTTCGTGGGGGCCTTGGACCGATACGCCCAGTCCGAGCGCGTCTAGCTCGCTCGGCAACGACGCGCGCCCCGTGAGTCCGCGTCCGACACCATGAGTGCGTCACACCGCCGCATCAGGGCGCACGGATCAGCCGATGTCCGGGCCCGGTAGCGTCGGCTCATGCCGACCACTGTGTGCATTGCGGGCGCGACGGGGTGGACCGGGCGTCCGATCGCCGAGGCGGTTCTGGCCGCTGATGACTTGGTACTGCGTAGTGCGGTGAGTCGCTCTGCTGCCGGACTGGATCTGGGTCTCGCCTGGGACGGTGACCCGCTCGAGGTACCGGCTTTCGGGACGGTGGCGGAGGCTCTCGAGGGCGTTGACGTCCTGGTCGACTACACCTCGGACGAGGCTGTGCTCTCCAACACCTTGGCTGCGCTCGAACGAGGAGTCGCGGTCGTCATCGGTACGTCCGGTCTTGACGCCGAGGACTTCGCTCAGATCGACCGCGCCGCCGGCGAGGCCGGGGTGGGTGTCGTCGCGGCCGGCAATTTCTCCCTCACCGCCGCGATGGCGCAGGCGGCCGCACTTCTCGTGGCGCGCCATCTGCCGTATCGAGAAGTCATCGACTACGCCTCGGCTGGCAAGCCGGACGCGCCGAGCGGGACGGCCCGAGAACTCGCAGAGCGCTTGGCCCAGGTGCGGGCCAACTCAGTTGACGTGACGCCAGCCGAGACTCGGGGAGCGGTCGAGGCGCGCGGCACCACAGTCGCTGGAACGCAGGTTCATTCGCTCCGCTTGCCCAGTTTCGTGCTGTCGACGGAGGTCTTGTTTGCGCTGCCGGACGAGCGGCTGTCGATCCGCCACGATGCGGGCAATACACCCGTTCCGTACGTCGGGGGCACGTTGCTCGCGGTCCGCGCAGTGTCAGGCCGCTGTGGCCTGACGCGTGGGTTGGACAACCTTCTCCTCGACGGTTGACCGGACGCAGCCGCGATTCGCGCACTCGATCGGTGCGTCTTTTCGCCGCGGTCAGCGCATCCGCGACGTTGCCCATCCCTCGCCTGTACCGCTCCGCCTCCCAGCGGACGCGTTCAGGTCCGGGACGTCCGGGGCACGGAGTCCGGCTGGTCCTAGAGTCGCGGCATGCCTGAGTTCACGTGGCTCCCGGCCAATAGAGCAGCAGCCGAGGACGTCGAGGCCGTCTTTGCCACGGGTGGCGCCCGCAAGTGCCGTTGCCAAGCCCTGAAGGTGCCGGGCTGGATCTGGCGTGACACCACCCAGGAGGAGCGGGACGCCGCGCTGCTCGAGCAGACCGCCTGCGGCACCGGCGGCCCGACGTCGGGGCTGATTGGATACGTCGACGGCGAGTCGGCCGGCTGGGTGGCGGTCGAGCAGCGTGAGAACTACCCCAGGCTCTGGAGCCGGAAGCAGGCGTGGATGCGGATGGACCCGGAGCTGGCAGGCGTCTGGTCAGTGACCTGCTTCGTCGTGCGCAAAGGGTGGCGCCGGTCGGGGCTGACCTACGAGCTCGCCGCGGCCACCGTCGAGTACGGCCAGCAGGTCGGCGCCCGCGTCCTGGAGGGCTATCCGATCGAGCCGCCGCCAGGTCGGTCCGTGATCTGGGACGAGGCGTCGGTCGGACTGGTGCAGGTCTTCCTCGAGGCCGGCTATGAGGTGGTGGCTTCCCCCACTCTGCGGCGGCGCGTGGTGCGGCGACGACTGAGTGACCCCGCCTGACCGTCGCCGACCACGTCCGCGAGCTGTGCGTGCCTCGCACGCCCCGATCCGCCGCGATGCGCGGATTCGAAGTGCGTCATTGCGCCGCGGCAGCTCGCACATCTGCCTTGCGTGAGCGACGGCCGGCTTGCGAGTGCAGGAGTCCTCGCGTGAGGTCCCTCGGCCTGATTGGGATCGCGATCTGTTCGGGTGACCGATGAAGGGCTGTCGTTTCACGGACTCAAGGTAGGAGCTCACCTCCCTTGGGCCTCTACGCTTGCACCATGGCGGATCTCGACGCTGTCGAAGCTCAGATCTGGGCACTCCTCGACCGCTACCGAGATGAGCTCGAGGAGGCGACCATCTACGGCATGCCCTCGCTGCGGTGGCCCGGTTCTGGCAGCCACGACTACTTCGCAGCAGTCAAGCGGAGCGCACACAAGGTCAGCCTCTATGCGATCGCCGTGGATGCCTGGCCGGAGGCACTTGAGGGCTCCGCCGACAGATTCAAGGCGCGGCGCACCGGTAAGGCGACCTTTTCATTCCCCGCCTTGGACGACGAACTCGCAGCGGAGCTGGAGGCGTTCCTGGCGCGGCTCTACCAGCCATACCGCGAGCACCACGCTGGCCCCTCGACGAACTAGGGACGCCCAGCATCGCCCTGTCGTACTGCGATGCGCTGCGTCACGGGGTCACGTCTCTCCGCCGCCTGCCGGGGCCCGGTTCCGCGACGAGGGAGTTCCGGATCCTCTTGACAGGGGCTGTGTCAGGGCGCATTCTCCTAATCATGATAGGTAGTCCTACGCGCGATAGGGTGGCCGAACGCCGTGAGGCAACCCGGGCGGAGATCCTCGACGCCGCCTGGGCCGTCGCCCACGAGAAGGGCATCGCCGCCCTGACCCTCAGGGACGTCGCCGACCGGGTCGGGATGCGCCCACCGTCGCTCTACTCCCACTTCGCGTCCAAGAACGCCATCTACGATGCGATGTTCGGCCAGGCGTGGCAGGGCTGTCTCGACGCGTTGCGCGCCGCGGCGGAGGACGGTCTCCCTGAAGACCCGCGGGCGGCGATGATCGTGATGGGCCGCGCCTACTTCGATTACGCCGTTGCCGACCAGTCTCGCAACCAGCTGATGAACGCCAGGATCAGCGCCGACTTCGAGCCCACTCCGGAGGCGTACGCGCCCTCGGTCGCCGTCTGGGAGCTGGGTCGGACCCACCTCGCCGCGATCGGGGTAACCGCGCAGGAGGACCTGGATCTCTATTCGGCGGTCGTCGGCGGCCTCGTTGACGCCCAGCTGGCGAACGACCCGGGTGGGGACCGCTACGCGCGGCAGTTCGACCGGGCCATCGGCATGCTCGCCGACCACTTCGGATTCTGAGGAGACCGCAATGCCCACGCAGGTCGCAGAACAAGAAACGATCCACGACACCCGGTTCGACCATGAGACCGCCATGAAGCTGGCGGCAGAGGAATACTCCCGATTCGCCCGCATGCTGGCCGGCCTGGCCGCGGAGGACTGGCAGGTGCCAACCAGCTGCCCCGGCTGGACGGTCCGCGACATGGCCGGGCACACGCTCGGGATGGCCGATCTCGCAGCGTCGCTACCCGAGATGGCGCGCCAGCTGTTCCATGCGGGCCGCGCCGCGAAGCGGTCCGGGAAGCCCCAGATCGACGAGCTCACCGACCTCCAGGTCCGCAAACACCAACAGCTGAGCGTCCCGGATCTGGTTGCTGCGGTCCAGCGCATCGGGCCGAAAGCGGTCGCCGGCCGCCGCCGCCGGCCCGCGCTGATGCGGGCCAGGACCATCATCGACCAAGGGCCGGACGGCGCCAGCCCGGAGCGCTGGAAGGTCGGGTTCATGATCGACACGATCCTGACCCGCGACCCGTGGATGCACCGCAGCGACATCGCCCAGGCGCTGGGTCGGCCCATGCAGCTGACCCCCGGACACGACGGCGTCCTCGTCGCCGACGTGGTGGCAGAGTGGGCTCTGCGGCACGGGCAGCCCTACAGGCTCATCCTCACCGGGCCGGCGGGCGGCCGTTGGTCGTCCGGCGCCACCGACGACGCGATCAGCATGGACGCCGAACAGTTCTGCCGGATCCTGTCCGGGCGAGGCACGGGCCAAGGGCTGATGGCCACGTTCGTGCCGTTCTGAGCTGGTCAGGTCCGCCGGACCGAACCGGAACAAGGGGACCGTTGGCGAGCGGTCCCCGCGCAGTCGGCAGGCGAGCAGCCCCCGACCCGCCAGCGCTCTCCTGTCATGCGTCGACCAACGCCTCTCGACCAACGACCCGGCCTGCAGAAGCCGTTGAGCCGGCGGCGGGGTTCAGCCGTGCGTCAGATCGCCGCGAGGGTGGCAACGTGTCTGACGAAGGTGCCGGCCCCGCCGGCAGCGGAAGGGTGCTTCCATCTCGTGTCCGCGTACGGGACGCTTGCTCGGCAGTCCGTGTCCAGGCCGATCTACGGCGTGAGATGGCGCGGGTGGACGAGCCCGATCAGCCACCCGGCGAGGGCAAGCCCAGCGGCGCCAGCGAGAAGCGGTGAGACCGCCCACAGCCCGGTGGCGGAGAGCCCCACGATCGCGAGGACGACCAGTACTCCGCCACGGAGGCCACCGATGGCACGTCCCATCATCGCGGCAGCGGCGATCGTGACCAGCATGCCCAGCACGAACACCATCCACCCGGCGGGGCTCCCCCAGAACGCGTCCGTCTCCCCGAGTCGCTCGGCGGTCTTCTCCGTGTGCAGGTCGGTGAGAAGCACCATCCAGAACTCCAGGACGTTCCCGGCGAGCAGCAGGACCGAGCCCACCACCAGCGCTGTCGGACCCTTCTTGCTGCCACCGGGTGGTGACGATGGCAGCAGTGCCGCGAAGCCGACGAGGAGCGCCAGGGAGAGGGTGAGGAAGCGGTTGGCGGCGTCGTACCCTGCGCCGACCGGGTCGCCCACGGCCTGGGTGGCGACCAGCGTGACGCCGATGGTCCAGAGGGCGCCGGTCGCCACGGCGAGCAAGGAGAGCGTGCGGTAGGACCGCGTACGCGAAGCAGGAGTAGTACCGGGTGCAGGGTGGCGTGATGTCTCGGTCATGCTCCGCAGTGAAGCTCGCCCGAACCGCAGGCAGCGTCCCGCCGGAGGATGACCTGGGTCGACCCGGGTCATCCTGAAGGACGACCCGGGCCGGCAGAAGGTCCCGTACCTTCATCCCATGCGCTCGACCGGCGGGGATGACGTCGCTGCCGCCGGGCCGGCGGCCGGGTTCCACGTGCTGGTCGGCCTGGTGCTCGGCGGGTTGGCCCTGATCGAGATCTGGGTGCAACCGATCTTCCAGACCGGCATCCCCGGTCCCCGGGTTCCGCTGACCGTGCTCGTCGTGATCATGGGCGTGGCCCTTGCCAGTCAGGGGCGCTGGCCGCTCGCAGGTGCCGCCGTGTTCTCCGGAACCGTGGTCGCGATCGGCTGGGTCGGACACGCTGACCAGGCTGCGTTCGAGCTCGCGCTCGGTGGGCTGGTGGCGACCTACACCCTGGCCAAGACCACCACCGGGCCACGAGCGTGGGCCGGAGCCGGCCTGCTCCTCGGCAGCTTCCTGGCCTGGAGCTGGCTCACCCACACAGCTGACGACCGGCCCGACGACTTCGTGGTCCCCGCGCTACTCATCGGCGCCGCGTGGTACGTCGGTCGAGAGGTCCGCCACCACCGTCAGCGAGCAGCCTCGGCCGCGAAGGCTGCCGTGGCCGAGGAGCGGATCCGGATCGCTCGTGAGCTCCACGACGTGGTGGCGCACGGCGTCAGCGTCATGGGTCTCCAGGCGAGCAGTGCCAGGGCCGGACTGCCGCCGGAACTGGCGGACCAGCGCGCCACGCTGGAGTCGATCGAGTCGCTGGGGCGCGCCACCCTCCAGGAGCTGCACCGGATGCTGGGGGTGCTCCGGTCCGGCGCCGACCACCCTCCCGTCCAGCCGCTCCCGCGGCTCGACCAGCTGTCCACCCTGTGCGCGGGCGGAGGGACGCCCCCCGTCGTCCGGCTCACCATCGAGGGCCACCCCCGTGACCTGTCGACCGGTCTGGAGCTGTCGGCGTACCGGATCGTGCAGGAGGCCCTGACCAACGTTCGCCGGCACGCGAATGCCGAGACGGCCTGGGTGCGCCTGACCTACCTGCCCGAGGCCCTCGACATCGAGGTCGTCGACGACGGTGACGGTTCCGCGATGCCGATCCGCTCGGGGCACGGGCTGGTCGGCATCCGGGAACGGGTGGCGCTGCACGACGGATCGTTCGTCGTGGACCCCACGGCCAACGGATTCCGGGTTCAGGTCGTGCTTCCGACCGGTGGCCCCACGTGAGCATCCGCCTGGTCGTGGTCGACGACGACCCGCTCGCCCGCACCGCGCTGACCACGATCCTGGGATCCACCCCGGACCTGGACGTCGTGGGCAGCGCCGGCGACGGCGCGGAGGCCGTGGAGGTCGCCACTCGCTTGCGGCCCGACATCGTGGTCATGGACATCCGGATGCCCGTCCTCAACGGCATCGACGCCACCAGACACCTCACCTCCCTGAGGCCGACGGCGGGACGGGTCCTGGTGCTGACGACGTTCGGTGACGAGGAGTACCTGCTCGAAGCCCTTCGGGCGGGCGCCAGCGGATTCCTGCTCAAGAACTCGTCCGCCGACCAACTCATCGGCGCGGTGCGCACCGTCGCCGCCGGAGAAGCCCTGCTCGCGCCGGGCATCACCCGGATGGTCATCGAGCGCTACCTGTCGGCCACGGGCCCGACCCGCTCCGCCGCCTCGGTGCTCGAGCAGCTGACGCCGCGGGAGATCGAGGTCATGACCTTGATGGCGCGCGGCCTGAGCAACCGCGAGATCGCCGACCAGCTCGTGCTCGGCGAGACGACGGTCAAGACACACGTGGCCCGGATCCTCACGAAGCTGTCGGTCCGTGATCGCGCTCAGGTCGTGATCGCGGCGTACGAGTCCGGCCTCGTGGTCGCGGGCAAGAAGGACGGTTCCTGACCAGTCCTACGGACGCGCGTCGCCGGGCGGTCATGACGTTGCCGGCGCAGGCATACCGGCTTCGATCCACTCGCCACCGCGCAGCTGCCTCGATCGACGGTGGCGGCCGCGGGGCGGGAACGACCCGCCGGGTGCACCGCGCTAGTTGCGTCTTATCGCCGCCTGTCGGCGCGGCTGGGTGATCGGACCTGCCGCTGAGCGAACAGCTGGCCGGGCTGACCAGCGTCGCAGAACGCGAGGGTTCGTGAGGACTGGGCGAGCCCCCAATTTGGATCATGCCGCGGCGCCATCGACGCTGCGAGGATGAGCCGATGGCGGCACGTTGTCGCCGCCCCGCTCCCTGAGGAGCTCCCATGAAGCTCGCGATTCTTCTTGTCACGGTAGCTGTAACAACAGTTCTCTTCGCGACGCCAGCCGTGCCGGCGCCGACCGGCACGATACGTGTGCCGGCGACGCTCGAGACGGTACCTACCGGCAGGGCCGGCGATACCGCAGACGATGCCGCCATCTGGGTCAACACGAACAACCCTGCGGCATCCCTCGTCGTCACCAACGAGAAGCTGACGAACCGGATGACGGTCCTGAACCTGGACGGGCAGGTCGTCCAGCGCATCACCGACCCGACCTTCTTCGGCAATCTCGACTTCCGCGGTGACATCCTCGCCGTTGCTCACTCAGGCATCTGGACCTACCGGATGACAGCGACGCCCGACGGGCCGCGGCTCGTGCTCGCGCGCGAGCAGTCAGGGAATGCCGGTACCAGTGGCGAGGGTCTGTGCATGTGGGACCCGGGAGCCCCCGGCATCGCCGGCGGCCTGTACGCGATCAACATCAACCGCAACACCTTCCGTGTGCGTGTGCATCCGCTGACCGACGCAGACGGTGATGGTCTGCTCCTCCTGGGTGCAGCCGTGCGGCAGTGGTTCCTGGCAAGCGAAGGGGAAGGGTGTGTCGTCGACGACGCCACCGGAGCTCTGTACATGGCTGAGGAGGACGTCGCGATCTGGCGCTACAACCTCACGGCCCCCGGCAGCGCGGCCCCCCCGCGCACGACGTTCCGCGCGCTCGGGGCGGACCTGACCGCAGACATCGAGGGACTGGCCCTGGCCAACGGTCAGCTGTACGCCTCGTCGCAGAACCTCGTCGCCCCCAGCGCCAACTGGTTCAGCCGCTACGACAAGGCCACTGGCGCCTATCGAGGGAGCTTCCAGTTGGCGAACGGGCCGGCTTCCGACGACTGCGACCGGACCGACGGGATCGAGGCGTACGGCGGTTCCCTGGGACCAGACTTCCCCAACGGGCTCTTCATCTGCCAGGACGCCATGAACCAGGCGCCAGGCACATCGGGAAGCCAGAACTTCAAGTACGTCGATCTCGATCTGGTCGACGGCCCCGCCTGACCCGGCCGTCACGCGCTTGGGACTGGGAGCGCCGTTTGCTGGCGCACTGATCTGCCGCTACGGCCACGAGCCCTCGAAGCGCGCAGGCTGAGCGTCGCGCCGGACGCCGGCTCAGACCAGTGCGTACGGCGGCGCCGTTGCCCGCCCCTGGAAGGACAGGATCGCGGGGTTGACCACCCGGCCGTCCCGGATCTCGATCGCCCGGCTGAGCGTCTCGTCGGCGTCCCATGCGGCAGAGCCTTCGAGCACCGGCCGCAGGAACGGGGTCAAGGCGTTGCTGTTCTCCCAGGTCGCGGAGCTCCACAGGTACGACGGGCTGTGGTCGACCCCGTAGTAGAGGATGTTCTCGCCGACCACGAACGTCGGCTCCTCGAACGTCGTCGGTCGAGCCCAGCTGAAGCCCATGCCCAGGTCGCAGGACACGTCGACGATGACGCTGCCCTGGCGGAACGCGGCCAGGTCGCCCGTCTCGAGGTAGACGAGTGGGCGGGCGGTGTCCTGCAGGGTGCAGTTGACGATGATGTCGTTCTCGGCCAGGTACGCCGCCAACGGCTCGCGGCCCCGCTCGGTGATCACGTGGCTCAGGTGCTCGCCGTCCGGCTCGTGGTCGAACTGCCGGATCAGCACCGAGTGGATCGGCGACCCCACGGCGGCCACGCCCCGGTTGGTCAGCACCGCGACCTGGTGCACACCGTGTGCGTTCAGCGCGGTCACGGCGCCGCGTGCGGTGGCGCCGAAACCGATCACCACCGCGGTCAGGCGACGGCCGTAGTCACCGGTCAGGCCCGCCAGCTGGAGTGCGTGGATCACCGAGCAGTAGCCGGCGAGCTCGTTGTTCTTGTGGAACACATGGAGGCCGACGCGACCGTCGCGCGTCCAGTGGTTCATCGCCTCGAACGCGATCAGGGTCAGCCGCCGGTCGATCGCGAGCTGGGTGAGCTCGGAGTCCTGCACGCAGTGCGGCCAGCCCCACAGCACCTGTCCCGGGCCCAGCGAGGCGACGTCCGAGTGCTGGGGCTTCGGGAGCAGTACGACGTCGGAGTCCGCCAGGATCTCCTCGCGCGATGCGAACCCGGCGACGTGCTCGGCCAGGGCAGCGTCGGACGCGCCGAAGTGTGCGCCGTACCCGTGCTCGAGGGTGATCCGGGCCCGGATGTCGGCATCCAGAAGGGGGATGTGGTCCGGGTGGAGCGGAAGCCGGAGCTCGTTCTCCTTCGCCGACGAGCCGATCACACCCAGCCCCAGGAGCGTCACTTCTTCGTCGGGTGGATCTTCTCGGAGAAGGTCTCCTGGTGCCCCTTGTCGCGCTTCTCGGCGCGCTTCTCCTTGATGGACTTGCCGGACTTCTTGGACATGCTTTGCCGCGGTGACTTGTCACTCATGGGCGAATCTCTCTGAGAGGAAGCCTGGACGGCCCCGTGTCCCGACAGTACGCCTGCCGGGGTCGGAACGTAGGCTCAGGCGTGCCAGCCGGTTCCTGATTCGCAGGCCGAGGAGGCCCCGTGTCCCGAACAGAGACTCGTTTTCGGACGACCCTGCCCAGCTCGGGTCGCGCCGCCCTCGGCGCGACCATCGCCGGCGGCGTGCTGACCGGTCTGGCGTCGGCTCCCGAGCGGATCGGTCGGCTGTTCCGGAGGCGCTTCCCGACCGTGGCCGTGACCGGGATGACCGGGGTCGGCAAGACCCAGCTCGCCGACAGGCTCGCGCGGCGCACCTCCGGGGACGGCGCAGCCGAGGTCGGCTCGGCGGTGATGGAACGACGTACCCGCCGCTCTCACCGGATGCACGGCTTCCGCTTCCTGGTGGTGCCCGGCGACAACGCGGCGACGCGGCTCGGTGCCCTCGACGAGGTCTTCCACGACGAGCCGGTCGACGGCGTGATCCACGTGGTCGCCAACGGTCACGCCACCCCGCGACGTACGGCGGGCACCACCGGCTCGGCAACCGCCACCCGCGACGAGCAGCTCACCGCGGAACTCGAGGACTGGGCGATCACGTCTCACCGGATCGCCTCGATGGCCGTCCGCCGCGACAAGCCGGTCTGGCTCGTCATCGCCGTGACCAAGGCCGACCTGTACGCCGACGAGCTGGACGACGTCGTGCACTACTACTCACCGGGGAGTGGGTCTCCGTTCGGCGACAAGATCGACGAGCTGCGAGCGCTGGCCGGCGGCGCGAAGCTCTCGGTGGACGTGCTCCCGGTGTCAAGTCAGGGCGGCGACCGCAAGGCGGCCATCTCGACCAAGGCCGCCAGCGCGATGGTCGACGCACTCGCGGCCCGGCTGGCCCAGCTCAGCGGTCACGTCTGATCGGCGCTGACCAGCTCCCCCCGTGGTCACGAACGTGATGGAGTCCCGGGTCCGGGCGATCTTGTCCAGCAGCTCGCTCGATGCGTCCTCGTCGTGCCACATCTCGACCACGACCGGAGTCCCGTCGAGGTCCACGACCCAGAAGTCCACTAAAACGTCCTTGGGGCTGACGTTGTAGTTGATCCCGTGACTGCCTCGGTGCGTCTCCGCAACGCGGTAGCCCTGGTCCCCCGGGCAGTCGTTGTCGATCCGTACGCGCAGGTGGGTCGCGTCGTGGCCGAACGCCTCGGTCGTCTTCGGCGCCTGGAGGACCGTGCTCCGCGGGAGCTGGGCGAGCTGCTGCACGAGGGCCTCCGAGGTCTGTCCGACATTCGTGTTGGGATCATCGCCGGTGCAACCCGACCCCGCGGCCAGCGCCAGCGGCTGGTACGCAGCCACACCGCCGGTCGCCAGGGACTCGGTCATGACCGGAAAGTTCGCGCTGGTCCAGCCCGATCCGTACGCCGTCAGGTCGGCGTCGAGGGTGGCGCCGGTGGCATCGACGCCGACGAGCGTCCGGTACGTCGTGTCGGGCTCGAGCCGTCGGCCATCGATGGGCAGCGGCGGCGCCGTCGTTGCGGACTCGGACGGCTCGGACGGCTGGGCCGGCTCGATCGCGCTCTCGGAATCGAGCTGCATGACGCCGTACACACCCACGCCGACGACCACGGCCACGATCGCGGCGGCAATGCCGAACCGCGTCGTGTTGCGGCGGCGCCGGCGGTCCCGCCCGCCGCTGATGAGTCGGTCCACGTCGGGTGCGGGTGCGTTCTGCATCTCTGCCTCCAGGTCGAGCGCAGCTCGCAGCTGCTCGTCGAGATTCATGACTCCTCCACCGCTTCCCCGATGCCAGACGCGGCCAATGCCCTACGCAGCGCCGCGATCGCCGCCGATGACTGTGACTTCACGGTGCCCGTGGCGCAGCCGAGGACCTCGGCGATCTGCGCCTCGGTCAGGTCCTCGTAGTAGCGCAGCACGATGACCGCCCGCTGCCGGACGGGCAGCGCGCACACCAAGGGCCACAGCAGGTGCCGGTCCAGCGCCGGCAGCTCGGCGGACTCCCCGGACGTCTCGGGAAGCTCGTCCCACGGCTGCTCGCGGTTCCACATCCTCCGACGGCTCGACACCAGGGCGTTGGCGAGCATCCGTCGCACGTACGCCTCGGCGTACTCCATCCGGCCGATCCGCGGCCACGCGACGTACGCCTTCTCCAGAGTGGTCTGCAACAGGTCCTCCGCGCCGGTAGGTGAGGCCGTGAGCAGGTAGGCCAGCCGGTACAGCGACCCCCACCGGGCGCCGACGAACTCGGCGAAGTCCTCGTCGATGTTCATCCCTCACCTCCCGCGTCCCGTACAGACCCCTAACGCGATGGCGGGTGAATCCGGTTCGTCGGCGCCGCGGTACCGACTCACCGGACACCGACGCGGCTCCGGCCAGTCTGGCCTACCCGTCTCCGCCGCGATGGACGCGACGACCTGGCGTCGCCGCGGGGACTGGCGCCCTTCACGCGGTGGCTGTCGGCCCTGTGGGGACGGCCTGACGACCGGTGAGGGTGAGCAGGTGGGACCCCATCGGCGCCAGCACCTCGTCGCCGTTTCCGTGGGCCCAGTCAACGTCCGTGGCGACCATGCGCATGCCCTGCGGGGACTTCCACCGCCGTATGGGGCGAGGCGTCGAAAGAATCCGGTCCGCTGCCGCGGCGGCCGCATCGGGCGGCATCGGGTGGTCGATGCCCAGGGGGCGGCAGATGTCCTGGATGTGCACCAGGATGTCGATCAAGGGCTCCAGATCGGTGATGAAGGCGACCTTTCGCCGGGACCCGACGAAACCACGCAGAGTGGCCACGATCTCCTCGTGGGTCAGTGGGCTGCGCAGGGCCGTGTCCTTGACGAGCGCGTCATACCGGAAGCCGGCCCGGACCGCGGGCCACAGCAAGTCACGCACTCGTGTCTGCGCGAACGTGAGGTGCGCGCCGACATCGCGCACCGTCCACCCTTCGCACAGGCTCGGCTGCTGCCACGCCTCCGGAGGCAGCGACTCCAAGAGATCGGCCAACCAGGCGCGTTCGCGGTCGATGTGTTGCCACACGGTGTTGCTGTCCATGGCGTGTCACCAGCTCCCGCTCCCACATTAGACAGATTATTTGTCTAATCTGGCACGGTGGCTACCCTCGGTCAACTGCAGGAGCTCGGCATTCTGCTCTTCGTCGCGAACCGAGCGCTCGAGCAGCGAGCGTTCGACGCCGTCGTCGCTGCTGGCATCACCGACATCACGTTGGCCCAGGCTCGCGTGGCGGCCAGGATCAGCCCGGACGGGTCACGGGTCTCCGACCTTGCCGAGCAGGCCCGAGTCACCAAGCAGAGCGCGGCCTTCCTGGTCGAGCAGCTCGAGAAGGCGGGCTACGTGGAGCGGGTCCCCGACCCCACCGACGGTCGCGCCCGACTGGTACGGCTGACCGCGCGAGCACGACGCGTCGCCCAGGCGGCAGACGCCGAGGTCCAACGGGTTCTCACTGAGTGGGCAGATCGCGTCGGGGAGGAGCGACTCCGTCAGATGCACGAGACCCTGCGCGACCTCCGTGAGATCACCGACCCGTGGCACTGACCAGCGCTGCCTCCCGATGGCGCGTCCGCTTTCGACCGCGACCAGTACCTGAACCCGCAGATTCAGGCGATGCTGGACCGATGACCGAGGTCATTGCAGGTGTGGAGATTCCGCACACGGCGGCGGCCGTGGAGGCGACCCGGGTGATCCGGGGAATGACCAGCGAGTTGATCTTCGACCACTCCCGGCGTGTGTTCCTCTTCGGGGCGATCCACGCCCAGTCGCGCGCGCTGGAGCCAGACCTGGAACTGCTCTACCTCGCCGCGCTCTTCCACGACACCGGCCTCGCCACGCCGTACTCCGACGAGCAGCAACGGTTCGAGATGGACGGGGCCGACCACGCACGCAGGTTCCTGCTCGACCACGGGTTCTCAGCCCGTTCCGCCGAGACCGTCTGGACCGCGATCGCGGTGCACACGACGCCCGGGATCCCCGATCGGCTGGGACCGGAGATCGCCGCCACCGCTCGGGGCGTCCTGACCGACGTGGTGGGCCTGGGACTCGAGGGGCTTGACCCCGCCCAGGTCGACGAGGTGGTCGCGGCCCACCCGCGCGGCGACTTCAAGACCGAGTTCCTGCAGGCCTTCGTCGACGGGCTCGCCCACCGCCCGGACACGACGTACGGCACGGTGAACGCAGACGTGCTGGAGCACTTCGTGCCCGGGTTCCGCCGTGGCAGCATGGTCGAACGGGTCACGGGCTCGCCCTGGCCCACCTGAGGAGGAGCCGCCACCATGCGGGCAATCACCGTTCGCGACCGGGCCGCCGGCGTCGCCGGTCTCGCCCTGGCCGACCTGCCCTATCCCCATGCGGCCGAGAACGACGTGATCGTGCGGGTCCACGCCGCCGGGTTCACGCCCGGGGAGCTCGACTGGCCGGCCACCTGGACCGACCGGGCCGGCCGGGACCGGACGCCCAGCGTGCCCGGACATGAGCTCTCGGGCGTCGTCGTCGAGCTCGGCTACGGGACCACCGGCCTGACCATCGGGCAACGCGTGTTCGGCATGGCCGACTGGGCTCGCGACGGCTCACTGGCCGAGTACGCCGCCGTGGAGGCTCGGAACCTCGCCCCGCTGGCCGCGGACCTCGACCACACGGTGGCCGCAGCGCTGCCGATCTCCGGCTTGACTGCCTGGCAGGGCCTGTTCGACCACGGCCGGCTGAGGGCGGGCCAGACGGTGCTGGTGCACGGCGCGGCTGGTGGCGTCGGCTCGATCGCCGTCCAGCTCGCGCGGGAGGCGGGAGCGCGTGTGATCGGCACCGGCCGGGCGGCCGACAGGGATCGGGCGCGCGACCTCGGTGCGGAGACCTTCCTGGACCTCCAGGCGGAGCCGTTGGAGAGTGCGGGAGAGGTCGACGTGGCGTTCGACGTGATCGGCGGAGAGATCCTCGAGCGCACGGCTCGGCTGGTCCGCCCCGGAGGCACGCTCGTCTCCATCGCCGCGCCACCGACGGTGTGGCCGGACCACGGGAGTGCCGTCTTCTTCGTCGTCGAACCCGATCGCGATCGACTCGCCGACCTGGCTCAGCGCGTCCGTGACGGACGGCTGAGCCTGGCCGTCGGAAGCGTCGTACCGCTGACCGAGGCCCCGGCAGCGTTCGCCCCCGAACGCCGTACGCCGGGCAAGACGGTCATCCGAGTCACCGAGGGTTGAGTGGTCCGGCTGACCAGTGGGTTGATGGGAGACTCGCGGAGTGTTGGACCCTGAGTCTGCCGAGGGCTGCCAGGTGAGCTTGCTGGTGCCTCATCCGAGCCTCCTCGCTGTTCTGGTCGCCGACGACGGGACGCCGCGCCACGCCACCTTGCCGACGGTGCGGATGAGCAGCGTGGAGCCTGGTCTCGCCGAGATCCTGGCCTCGGTCGACGTCGTGGACACCGCCGCCACGGCGGTTCTGCGGGTGGTCGTGGCCTCGGACGCCGACGTCGACGATGCCGAGTCTGGCGAGCTCACGCTGATGGTGGAGTTCGACGCGGGCATGAGCGAGCCGCCGCCAGGCTGGACCTGGCAGGACGTGGACGCGGACTTGATCGCCCGGCTGGAGCCGGAAGCTTCCCGAGCCGCCGTTGCGTCGTGGGCCCGAGAGCGTGCCGAGGGCTGGTCGCCCCTGCGGCCTGCGTGGTCGCACCCGGGTTGGTTCGCGCGTGCCGCCGCCTGGATGGTTGAGCAGATGGCAGCGGACGGCCGGCCCGCCGTCGGGGTAGCTCGGTGCCACCAGCTATGGGGCCTGTCGGTCCTCCTGCGCGCACCCTCGGCGGACGGCGATGTGTTCTTCAAGTGCAGCGCCGACGCCTTCCGGCACGAGGGGGTCGTGACTCGGGCCCTGGCCGAGCCGACGCCGCATCTGTTGCCGGAGGTGTTTGCCGTCGACGAGACCCGGGGCTGGATGCTGATGCGCGACCTCGGCGCCGCCGACCTGGGCGACCAGGACCAGGCCTTGTGGCACGAGGGGGTGGTGGCCCACGCAGAGATCCAGCAGTCGTGGCTGGGTCGGACTTCCGACCTGGTCGCTCTCGGGCTGCCGGTCCGGTCGCTGGCCGACCTGGGCGCACACGTGGAGGAGATGACGGAAGACGCCGTGCTGCTGGGCCGCATGCCGGATGACCTGAAGAAGCGATGGCTGTCCACGGCGCCGCGGCTGGTGGAGTCGTGCCGGCGTCTCGACGAGATCGGACCCGGTCCCACGTTGGTGCATGGCGACTTCCATCCGTGGAACGTGGCCCGCGGCCGGGCCACCACACGCGTCTTCGACTGGACCGACGCCGCCGTGTCGCACCCGTTCGTCGATCTCGGCACCTATGTCTTCCGCACCCAGGACAGTTCGGTACGCCGGCATCTCGTCGACGCTCATGTCGAGGCCTGGTCGGCGGTGCGGTCAGAGGAGTCGCTTCGCGAGGCGGTGGGCCTCGGCCTCGTCGTCGGGGCGCTGTACCAGGTGCAGTCCTACCGTGCCCTCCTGCCGACCCTGAGCGGGCATGGTGCGGACGACGGACTGGCCGGAGCCGACCTCGACTGGATCGACCGCAGCCTGACCCGCCAGCAGCAAGGGCTCGACAGCCCCCACTGAGACCAGGCAGATCGACGTCGTTGCGCCCGCGGATACGCGGTGCGGCATGCACGTCAGTGCGACTCCTGTCATGGGCCTTGCTGCCAAGATGGCGTGGTGCGTCGTGCCGTGGGTCCACTGCTCGCGGTGACCGTGGCGCTGGTGCTGGCGGACTCCGCGGTGGTGACGCTGGCACTGCCCGACATCCTTCGGCACCTCGAGACGACCGTCGCGCAGGTCGCCTGGGTGTTGATCTCGTTCAACCTGGTGCTGGGGCTGGTCGCGGTGCCGGCGGCGGTGGGCTTCGCGCGGGTCGATCCGCGAGTTCTCGGTGCTGTCGGCATCGCACTGTTCGCCGGCGCCTCGGCCTGGTGCGCGGTGGCGCAGTCGATCGACGTCCTGATCGCGGCTCGGTGCGTGCAGGCGCTCGGCGGCGCGCTGGCGCTGGTCGGGTGCCTCGAGCTGCTGGTCGCTGTGTACGGCGAGCGCCGCGGGATCGCCGCGTGGATCACCGCCGGTGTGATCGGCACGGCCACCGGACCGGTCGCCGGTGGGCTGCTCACGCAGGCGATCTCGTGGCAGGCGATCTTCGTGGTGCAGGTGCCGGTGGCCGTGCTGGCGGTGCCGGCTGCGCTCGCGGTCCGCGCCGGGTTCGCCCCTGCTGCACCCGACCCGCACGCTCCGGTCCGGCATCGCCCCGCGATGCGTCCCAACCTGACCCTCGCCCTGCTGTCCGCCGCCCTGACGGCGGCGCTGTTCCTGCTGGTCCTGCTCCTGGTGGACGGCTGGCAGCACTCCCCGGCGACCGCGGCGCTGGCCGTCTCCGTCGTACCGGTCGCGGCGCTCGCCGCCCGTCCCCTGGCCCGTCTCCTTCAGCCCTCGGCCGACGTCGAGGTCGCGGTGGGCTGCTTCCTGATCGCCGGCGGGTTGGTCGGGCTCGCGATCCTGCCGTCGGCCCACCTCTTCTGGACCGTCGCGCCGCAGGCGCTGGTCGGCCTGGGTCTCGGCCTGACCGTCGACCAGCTCACCTCCCAGGCGATGCACCTGCGCCTGCCCCGGGTCGAGCACGCGAGCTGGACCATCAGCGCCCGACACCTGGGCGTGGTCGTCGGGCTGGCGATCTTGACGCCCGTGTTCGTCGGGGACCTCCAGGAGGCTCAGGTGCCGGCCCAGGAGGCGATCACCTCTCTCGTGCTCGACGCGCCGCTGACGGCGCAGGACAAGGTGTCGCTCGCGGAAGCGCTCGGCGACGAGCTGTCGGACCAGCAGGGGGAGGTCCCCGACCTGCACCGCGCCTTCGCGGCGGCCGACTTCGGGCCGGACGCTCGCCCGGCAGCGGCCAGGCTCGAGCGCGACCTCGACGATCAGCTGGTCCGCGCCGCGACCCGGGCCTTCCGGGACTCGTTCCTCGTCGGCGCCGGCCTGGCCCTCCTCGCCCTGCTCACCGTGATTGCACCGCACCGACGGAGGGCCCGATGAACCGCCACGTCCGCGCAGCGAGCCTGCCGGCGATCGCGTTGGGACTTGTCAGTGGTGTGCTCGGAATCCAGCTGGCGTACGGCGGAGGGACCTATGAGCCACTTCGACCGGCCGATCCCTGCGCCGCGCGGACCGTCACCTCCCAGTCCGAGGGGATCGAGGGACTCACCGAACGTCTCGTGCTCATCGGCGTCGACGACGCCGCCTGCAGCCTGGGCGTCAGCCGGGAGGCGTTGACGCTCGAGCTCGCCGACCCCGGCACCCCGACCGCGGCCGAGATCGACGCCCTGCGCGAAGGCCTGTTGTCGGCGGTCACTCAGATGGAGAAGGACGGATCGCTGCCCCCGGCGTCGGAGCTGGTGGACGAGGCGCTCGACTCCGCTGACCTCAACGACTTCCTGAAGTCCCTGATCCGCGCACTTCCCGACTCGGTGGTCGACTCCGCGCTGAAGACCGACGACGTCCTCACCCGCGCCATCGAGGACCTCGATCTGCGCAGCCTGCTCACGAACCTCGACGACCAGGACGACCTCAACCAGCAGGTCGAGGCAGCTGTCACTCGAGCCGTCCGGGAGTCCTTGGCCGACCGTCTCCGAGACCTGATCTGACGAGCAATCGGGCACCCCCGCCCTGATTCAGGAGGCGCTGTCGCTCTCGCTCGCACTCGGCGAGACCGACTCGGGGTCGAGGACGGTGCGGCTGTCCTCGTCGATCTGCTCGGTGAGCTCGTCGAGGTTGTCGAGGATCGGCTGGTTGAAGAGGCGGTCGAGGTCGTCGGTGACGGCGGCTTCGAGCTCGGGCCAGGTGGAGAGCAGGGGCGGGAAGACGATGTTGCGGACGCTGGCGTTGAAGACCTGGGCGGTGATGGGGAGGCGGCCGGGCTGGAGGAAGTCGTCGGAGACGGCGACCTCGATGTTCGCCGGGCACGAGGTAGCCGGCGTTGGTGACGTGGGCGGCGGCGGGGGTGTCGAGCAGGTGGACCATGAAGTCGGCGGCGGCGGGGGCGCTGGCGGCGTCCGCGGACATGCACAGGCCGGTGACCTGTCCGACCGTGGCGGGGCGTCTCGAGGTTCGGCATCGCGATCACGTCGAAGTCCAGGCCCTGCACGCGACGCAGGCCGGGGACCAGCTCGCGGTAGCCGGCGAGCATCCCGAGCTTGCCGCGCCTGAACCACTGCAGGGGCGTGAGCTCCTCGAGCTGGTCCTCGCTCAGGGTGAGGGTGGGGCTGCGGAACAGCTCCAGTGAGCGCTCCAGCGCGTCCTTCGTGCCGTCGTCGGAGAACGCCAGCGACTTCGGATCGTTCTCGTCGTCGAACATCTGGCCGCCGCCTGAGTAGATGAACGGCGCCAGTCCCTCGAGCGTGGGAGCGACGTACACGCCCTTGGTGCCGCGGCGCGGGCGGGTGGCGAAGTCGGCGGCGGCGGCGAACTGGTCGAAGTTCCAGGTCAGCCGGCCCTCGCCCTCCTCGGCCTCGGCGGGTACGTCGAGGCCCCGGCGCTCCATCCGGTCGAAGTCGACGAGGTCCTTGTTGTAGAAGATCACCATCGGGGAGATGCCGTAGGGCATGCACTGCAGCCGGTTCTCGGCGCTGAACGCCTCGATCCCGTCGCGGGAGTAGTTGTCGCCGAAGTCGACGCCCCGCTCGTCGAGGAGCTGGTCGACCGGCTGGGTGAGCTTCTCCTGCAGCAGCCACGCGAGGTCCTCGCGGGAGACCGTGAACACGTCGGGCACGTCCTCGCCCGCCTTGAGGGCCTCGATCAGCTCGTCGTCGTTGGCCCAGGTCTCCATCTCGACCTCGGCCGGCTCGTAGAGCGTGTTGAACTCCTCGGTCACGTCGGCCAGCGCGTCCAGCTGGTCCTTCGGGCCGTAGGCACCGAACGTCAGCTGCGCCGGCGTCGCCGTGGTCGGACCACTGGGTTCGGGAGGCTCCGGCGACCCGCCCGCGTCGCAGGCGGCCAGCCCGGTGACGAGCAGCGCGAGGGCGGCCACGCCCGCGGGCCCGCCGCGGCGTACGCGCGCGCGACTGAGCCCCACCTGTCTACGTCGCCTCGCCACCGTGTGCCTTCCTCCCCGCGTTACGCCAGAGACACCCAAAGGGTGTCTGTCGCGCGCCGAAACCTGCTGCGCGCCGCCCCACGGGCGCCTGGCGGCGTTGTCGTCGGTCGCCGGGACTCCGTCCCGCCTTCCTCCTCCGCCTTGCCATGCATCCCGTGGATGCGACGCTCGCGACGGTCTGGCGCGCGACACACACCCTAGCGACCACTCAGTAACAGGCACCCCCGTGTCGTGCCACCATCCGGGCGCGTGTGATCCCTACCATTCTGGATGTGCCTCGGGCCCTCTTCCCCACCCTGCTGGCCGCCGTCCTCGTGACGGGCGGTTGTGCCGCCGACGACCCCACGACCTCCACGCCCGCGCCCGCGCGGACGTCGCCGGCCGAGCCGACGCAGGCCGCCTCGCCGACCGAGCAACCCGCCACGGAACCGACCGAGCAGAAGCCCCGCCGGCACCGGTCACGCGGCCGGCGGGAAGAAGATCGCACCCACGCCGCTGCCGTCGGCCCGCCGCAGCACTCCCGCCCAGCACCTGCTCAGCGCCGCGCGGCTGCCCGCCCTCGGCGACGACCTGGCCTGGACCGTGGTCGACACCGACGCGGAGGCATCCGAGCCGACCGGCGCCTGCCAGAAGACCTCGCTCTTCGACATCGGGGCCCTCCAGGCCCTCCGCCGCGAGTACGCCGGCCCGGACGGTTCCGGCGTCGCGGCCCGCCAGACCGTCGCGAAGTACGCCGACGCCAAGTCGGCGTGGCGCGCCGAGCAGGTGCTGCGCGCCTGGCGCGACGACTGCGAGGAGCGGCTCGACTACCGACGCAAGGACGTCGGCCCGCTCGCGGAGGTCGCCACCGACGCGACCGCCGCGGGCCACTACCGGCTCAGCTACGGCTCGCGCCGCGCGACCGACGCGGCCGGCACCGGCATCGTCCGCGAAGGCCGCTGGCTCACGATCGTCGAGATCACGGCCGCCAGCGACGACTACCCGACGGGCTGGAGCCCTGCCCGGCGCGCCGTACGCCGGATCGCGGCGACCTTCGCCTGAGCGCTCACGCCTCTTCGAGCGCGTGGTACTCGCCGGCCGCGGCGAGCACCGCCCGGAAGATCTCCTCGTCCAGCGCCGAGCCCTCCCGCCGGATCGTCGCCGGGTCGAGCTCGAGCAGCCGGTCCAGCCGGACCTCGCTCGCCCGGCCGGCGCTGTCCCAGCCGCCCGTGCCGACATCGATCCAGTACCTGCCGTGCCGGGCCTCGTCGTCCGAATCGAGGTCGTGGTCCTGGCTGCTCAGCATCAGCCCGAGCCAGCGGTCACCGCGCAGGGCCAGCAGCAGCACCGGGCGGTCCTTGCCCTGGGCCGGGTCGTCCTCGTAGGGCACCCAGCCCCACACGACCTCGCCGGGGTCGGGCTCACCGTCGGCCTCGGGCGCGTACTCGACACGGGTCACGGGACCGAGGCTAGTGAAGAGGAGTTGAAGTGTGCCGGACCGGGAGCGCCTCACGGCGCGTGGCCGCTCGTAGCGGCTGATGTTGGGACCCGGGGCTGCCGCGGCCCGGCACACTTCGAGCAAGTCTAGGGGGTCCGTGGCTGCAGCCAAGGCAAGTCCCCGACATCTGTGGAGACGAGTCTCACGCGAGCCCGTGATCGAGCTCCACGTGACCGGCGGCCTCGAGCTGCTCGGCCAGCGCCAGCATCCGGCGCACCTCGTCGTCGGACGACGACGGCAGGGCTGCCCGGCCGGTGGCGACGACCCGCGCGAACGCCGCGGCGCGGAACAGCACGTCGGCGAAGTCGCTGCCCGCGATCCCGCGCAGCACCTCGTCGACCATGGCCCGCAGCTCGTCGGGACCCGGCGGGTCGGCCACGCCGGCGACGACCCGCGCCACCTGCGCGGTGCGCTGGCCGGCCTCGAACTCGCGGGCCACGCCCGACGGGTCGGCGTACACCCAGGTCCGCAGGAGGTACAGCCGCCACAGGCAGCCGGCGAGCGAGTCGGCCGGTGAGCCCGACCAGACCTCGGCGATGGCCTCGATGCCCTCGGTCTCGGCGAGGTGCAGCAGCCGGTCGGCGACCGCGGAGTCGCCGGCGTCGCGCGCGCCCCGCACCAGCAGCGTGGCCGCGCGGTCGGCGGCCTCGCTGACAGCAGCGGGGTCCGCGCCGCCGGTGAGCGCCTCGAAGAAGTTGCTCCCGGGCGTCATCGGCCGGTGGTGCATCCGATCCGTCACGCTTGCAGGCTACGACGGATGCGCTGGTCGCTGACGGGAAACGCCGTGCCGAGGTGCTGCGCCCACAGCGAGACGCGGTACTCCTCGAGCATCCAGCGCACCTGCCGCAGGTGCTCGCCGGGCGGGCGGCCGTCCGGCAGCGCGTCCATCTGGTGCAGGTAGGCGTCCTGCACGTCGGCGATCTGGTCCTGCTGCTGCCGGTCGCGGGCGATCTGGTCGGGCAGCCGCTCGCGACGCAGCTCCAGGGCGGCGAGGTACGTCGGGTAGCGGCGCAGCTGGGCGGGCCCGGCCTCGCCGACGAACCCGCGGTGGACGAGCCGGCCGAGCTGGCCGCGCATGTCGGTCAGCGCCGGGAGCATGGCCATGTCGGCCCGGCCGCTGAGCGCCTTCTCCGCACGCCGCCACGCGTCGAGCACCCGGAGCACGTCGGCGAGCACGCTGCGCAGCTGCGCCTCCTGGTCCTGACGGACCGCGTCGCGCAGGGCGAGGTACGCCGCCTGGTCGCGGACCGGCGGACGCGCGTCCACGGCCGCGCCCGCGACGGCGGCGCGGCAGTCGGCGAGCAGCTCCGCGACCGTCGGGTACGGCGACCCGGCGAGGCCGAGCTTCTCGGCGTTGGTCAGGCCGTCGAGGACCCGGTCGACCGGGTCGTCGAGCTCGAGCAGCAGCAGCCGGCGTACGCCGAGCCGGTGCCGCGCCTCGGCCTCGTCCTCGGAGCCGAACACCTGCAGCCCGACCGTGGCGCCCTCGTCGACCAGCGCGGGGTAGCCGCGCACCTCGTGGCCGGCCCGGGTCTGCGTGAACGACGGCTCGATCGTGCCGAACGTCCAGGTCGTCTCGCCGGTGCGGGCGATGCCGCTGTCGGACGCGACCTCGGCGATGGCCCTGGCGAGCTTCGGCCGCAGCGGCTCCTTGAGCGCCTCGAGGTCCTTGCCCCGGGCCTGCTCGGCGCCGCTCTCGTCGATGATCCGGTACGTCGGCCGCAGGTGCTCGGGCACCTTCGACCAGTCCCAGGCCTCGCGCGGGACCACGACCCCCGTCGTGCTCCGGAAGTGGCGCTCGAGCGCGTCCAGCAGCGGCTCGTCGCCGGGCGGCACGGCGGCCAGGAACTCGCGCGCCTTGTTGGGCGCCGGCACGAAGTTGACCCGCAGGTTCTTGGGCAGGCTGCGGATCAGGCTGGTCACCAGCTCCTCGCGCAGCCCGGGCACGTTCCACGAGAAGTCGTCGGCCTCCACCCGGTTGAGCGTCGCGACCGGCACCTCGATGGTGAGGCCGTCGTCGGCCGCGCCCGGCTCGAAGTGGTAGCTGATCGGGAACGTCAGCCCCTCGCCCGCCGAGGAGTGCCAGGCCTCCGGGTAGTCGGTCTCCCGGACCTCCCCGGCGGTGTCGTGGGTGAGCATCTCGGGGTCGAAGGTCAGCAGCTCGGGACGCTTCTGCCGCTCGCGCTTCCACCACTGGTCGAAGTGCGCGCCGCTGACGACCTCGGGCCCGACCCGGGCGTCGTAGAAGTCGAAGAGGGTGTGCTCGTCGACGACGATGTCGCGGCGCCGGGCGCGGTGCTCGAGCTCCTCGGCCTCCTCGAGCAGCCGCAGGTTCTTCTCGTAGAACCGGTGCCGGGTGTGCCACTCGCCGTAGACCAGCGCGTGCCTGATGAACAGCTCGCGCGACAGCGCCGCGTCCACCTTCCCGTAGCTGACGAGCCGGTCGGCGACGAGCGGTACGCCGTACAGGGTGACCCGCTCGTAGGCCATCACGGCCGCGCGCTTCTTGGACCAGTGCGGCTCGGAGTAGGTGCGCTTGACGAGGTGGGCGCCGAGGCGCTCGGCCCACTCGGGCTTGATCGCGGCGTTCTGGCGGGCCCAGAGCCGGCTGGTCTCGACGAGCTCGGCGGCCATCAGGAACTGCGGGTTCTTCCGGTGCAGGCACGCTGCCCGGGAAGATCGCGAACCGAGTCCCGCGGGCGCCGAGGTACTCGCGCGGGACCGCGCTTCTCCTTCTCCCGCTGCTCGAGCGCGCCGATGTGCGAGAGCAGTCCCGCGAGCAGGGCCTGGTGGATGCCGTCGGCGTCGGGGGTGTCGGCGGGCTGGCCGACCTGGATCTTCATCTCCTTGCAGACCTGGCGGAGCTGGGACTCGAAGTCCTGCCACTCGCGCACGCGCAGGTAGTTGAGGAACTCCCGCTTGCACATCCGCCGGAACGCGCTGCTGGACAGCTCGCGCTGCTGCTGGCGGACGTAGCGCCAGAGGTTGAGCCAGGTCAGGAAGTCGCTGCCCTCGGCCTTGAACCTCGCGTGCTGCTGGTCGGCCTGGGCCTGGTGCTCGGCCGGGCGCTCGCGCGGGTCCTGCAGCGAGAGCGCGGCGGCGATGACGACCACCTCGCGCACGCAGCCGATCCGCTCGGCCTCGAGGATCATCCGGGCCAGCCGGGGGTCGATCGGCAGCCGGGCCAGGCGGCGTCCGACCTTGGTGAGGCGGTTTCGAGACGGGCGCTGCGCGCCCTCCTCAACCACCGATGACAGCGCGCCGAGCTCCTCGAGCAGCTGCACGCCGGCGGTGACGTTGCGGCGGTCGGGCGGCTCGACGAACGGGAACCGAGCGATGTCGCCGAGCCCGAGCGAGGTCATCTGGAGGATGACGCTGGCGAGGTTGGTGCGCAGGATCTCGGGATCGGTGAACTCCGGGCGCGCCTCGAAGTCCTCCTCGGCGTACAGGCGTACGGCGATGCCGGCCGCGACCCGGCCGCAGCGGCCGGACCGCTGGTTGGCCGAGGCCTGGCTGATCGGCTCGATCGGGAGCCGCTGGACCTTGGTGCGCACGGAGTACCGCGAGATGCGTGCGACGCCGGTGTCGACGACGTACCGGATGCCGGGGACGGTCAGCGACGTCTCCGCGACGTTGGTGGCGAGCACGATCCGGCGTCCGGTGTGGGACTGGAAGACCCGGTGCTGCTCGGCGGCGGAGAGCCGCGAGTACAGCGGCACGATCTCGACCGTGGCCGCCCGCCGGTCGACCTTGTCGAGACCCAGGGCGCCCTCCAGCGCGTCGGCGGTGTCGCGGATCTCGCGCTCGCCCGGGCAGGAAGACGAGGATGTCGCCCGGCCCCTCGGCCGAGAGCTCCTTGACCGCGTCGACGATCGCCTCGGTCTGGTCGCGGACGATCGGCTCGCCCTTCCTCGTCGGCCTCCGGGAGCTCGATCGAGCGGCCGGTAGCGGACCTCGACCGGGTAGGTGCGGCCGGAGACCTCGACCACCGGCGCGTCGAAGTGCTGCGCGAACCGCTCCACGTCGATGGTCGCGCGGGTGATGATCAGCTTGAGGTCGGGCCGCCGGGGCAGCAGCCGCTTGAGGTACCCGAGCAGGAAGTCGATGTTGAGGCTCCGCTCGTGGGCCTCGTCGATGATGATCGTGTCGTACTTGCGCAGCTGCCGGTCGCGCTGCAGCTCCGCGAGCAGGATGCCGTCGGTCATCAGCTTGAGCCGGCTGGACTTCGAGGTGCGGTCGGTGAACCGCACCTGGTAGCCGACGAGGTCCCCGAGCTCGGTGCCGAGCTCCTCGGCGATCCGCTCGGCGACCGAGCGCGCCGCGATCCGGCGCGGCTGGGTGTGCCCGATCAGCCGGTCCTTGCCGCGGCCGAGCTCGAGGCAGATCTTCGGCAGCTGGGTGGTCTTCCCGGACCCGGTCTCGCCGGCGATCGACCACGACCTGGTGGTCACGGATCGCGGCGGCGATGTCGTCCCGACGCTGGGTGACCGGCAGCTCGGGTGGGAAGGAGATGCGCACAACGTCGTGCATTCTCCCCCACCCGCGGTGAGGTCCGGCAACGCGTTTGTCGGCGCGAGCCGGCGCGGGTCAGCTGTTGGTGGAGCCCGCTCGTCTCGCCGGAGCCGTCGGGCTGGGTCTCCTCGTCCGGGACGGTGCCCTCGGGTGGCTGCGGCATGCCGGGCGGCTGGAACCCGCCCCCGGGGCCGGGCCGCTCGTCGTCACCGCGGAAGTGCGAGCCGAACCGGATCGTCCGGGTGGCCGTCGTCGTCGAGCGCGAAGCCGAGGGCGGTGCCGCCGAGCCCGCCGAGGATCACGCCGGCGAGGGTGACGGCGATGACGCCGCGGAAGCCGAGGGCGCGGTCGCGCCAGCGCCTCTTGGCCGGCTGCTCGGCGGTCGGTTCGGTCTGGGCGGGTTCTTGCTGGGTTGCCTCATGCTGGGTCTCGTCGTCCATGGCGACACCCTGCGGCCGCGATCTGTGCCGGTGCTGTGTGCCAGCGATGAGTGAGTCGTGAGCGCGGCACAGGGACCCCACAGGAAACCCACAGCCACGAACGGCAGAGTGGTGGCCATGGAGCTGATCAGGCCCGACGGGTCCCCCTTGCGCGTCCTCGTCGTCGACGACGAGGTCAACATCGCCGAGCTGATCACGATGGCGCTGCGCTACGAGGGCTGGGACGCGAAGATGGCGCACACCGGCGCGAAGGCGGTCGCGGCGGCCAAGGAGTTCCGGCCCGACGCGGTGGTGCTCGACATGATGCTCCCCGACTTCGACGGTCTCGAGGTGCTGCGCCGGATGCGGACGTCGGCGCCCGACGTACCCGTGCTGTTCCTGACCGCCCGCGACTCCGTCGAGGACCGCGTCGCCGGGCTGACGGCGGGCGGCGACGACTACGTGACCAAGCCGTTCTCGCTCGAGGAGGTCGTGGCCCGGCTGCGCGCGCTGATGCGTCGGGCCGGCGCCCAGCAGGCGGCCGAGCGGTCGGTGCTGGTCGTCGGCGACCTGACGATGGACGAGGACAGCCGCGAGGTGTTCCGCGACGGCGAGGAGATCGCGCTGACGGCGACCGAGTTCGAGCTGCTGCGGTTCCTGATGCGCAACCCCCGGCGGGTGCTGAGCAAGGCGCAGATCCTCGACCGGGTCTGGAACTACGACTTCGGCGGCCAGGCCAACGTCGTCGAGCTCTACATCTCCTACCTGCGCAAGAAGATCGACGCCGGACGCGAGCCGATGATCCACACCATGCGCGGCGCCGGCTACGTGCTGAAGCCCGCCCAGAACGGCACCGCATGAGCCGCTTCCGCACGCTGACCTCGCGCCTGGTGCTCACGGCGGTGGCGCTGGTGGCGCTGGCGTCGCTGCTGATCGGTACGGCGACCGCGCTGGCGATGCGCTCCTACCTCACCGACCAGCTCGACCACGACGTGCGCGCCACGGTCGAGCGGACGTACGGCGGCCCGGGACCCGGGCGGCCGGACGACGAGCGGCCGATGGTGGACGGGATCAACCAGGCGCCGGGCACGCTGATCGCGATCGTCGGCGGTCCCAACGCCGGGGCCGGCCTGGTCGGGGCCCAGCGCGGAGACCTCGACGCCCTCCCGCAGGCGGGCCGTCGACGAGCTGGAGCAGCTCCCGGTCGACGGCGACCTGCACACGGTGCGACTGCCCGACTCCGGCAGCTACCGGGTCGGCACCGTCGACCTGGGTCAGGACCTGACCCTGGTCGATCGGCCTGCCGACCGACGACGTCGACGACACGGTCGCTGTCCCTGGTCTGGGCTGGAGCTGCTGGTCGGGCTGCTGGCCGTCGTCGCCGCGGGCGCGGTCGGCACGGTCGTCGTACGCCGGCAGCTGCGGCCGCTGCGCGAGGTCGCGGACACCGCCCACCGGGTGGCCGAGCTGCCGCTGTCGGAGGGCGAGATCGACCTGTCCGACCGGGTGCCCGAGCACCTCACCGACGAGCGGACCGAGGTCGGCCAGGTCGGCGGCGCACTGAACACGTTGCTGGCCCACGTCGAGACGTCGCTCGCGGCCCGGCACCGCAGCGAGCAGCAGGTCCGGCAGTTCGTGGCCGACGCCTCCCACGAGCTGCGCACCCCGCTCGCCACCATCGCCGGGTACGCCGAGCTGGCCCGACGCCACCCCGACGACGCCGAAGCCGCGCGGACCGCGCTGGCGAAGGTGGACGAGGAGTCGGTCCGGATGACCTCGCTGGTCGAGGACCTGCTGCTGCTCGCGCGCCTCGACTCCGGCCGCCCGCTCGAGCGCGGCCCGGTCGACCTGACCCGGCTGCTCGTGGAGGCGGTCTCCGACGCGCGGGTCGTCGCGCCCGACCACCGCTGGCGGCTCGAGCTGCCCGACGAGCCGGTCGAGGTGACCGGCGACGAGCAGCGGCTGCACCAGGTGGTCACCAACCTGCTCACCAACGCCCGCAAGCACACCCCGCCCGGCACCACCGTCACCGTGACCGCGCGCGCCGGACGGGTTCGACGTACGCGACGACGGGCCGGGGTTCCCGCCCGACCTGGCCGCCCACGCCTTCGAGCGGTTCACCCGCGGCGACGGCGCCCGCACCCGCAACCCCGACTCCGGCGCCGGCCTCGGCCTCGCCCTGGTCGAGGCGATCGTCACCGCCCACGGCGGGACCGTCACCCTCACCAGCCACCCCGGCGACACCGTCGTGGCGGTGACGGCTCGCTCGCTGACCCGCCAGAAGTTCTGGCGGGTCAGCGTCAGTGGAGGAGGTCGACGAGGGCGGGGAGGGAGGCGGCGAGGGCCTCGAGCAGCTGCTCGCGGGTGACGTCGCGGGGGTCGGCGATCCAGGAGAGCACCAGCTCCTCGGCCATCGCCGACCAGCCGCGGACCATCAGGCGGGCCGCGGGGGTGTCGGGGATGACGTCGCCCTGGGCGTCCTCGGTGAAGATCCGGTCGGTGAGGGCGGCGCGGGCCTCCTCGTAGAGCTCGCGCAGCGACTCGTTGCCGCCGGCGGCGCCCCGCACGATCGAGACGTAGCCCTGGTGGTTGGCGACCACGTAGTCGACGTACGCCGCCACGGACGCGAGCAGCCGGTCGAGCGGCTCGCCGCCCTCGGGCGGGGCGGTCTGGGTCGAGCAGGTCGTCGACGGCGCGGCGGACGACCGCCTCGCGGAAGGCGTGCTTGTTGCCGAAGTAGTGGTAGAGCAGGCCGCGCGAGATGCCGGCCTCCTCGGCGAGCACGTCGATCGTCAGGTCGTCGAGCGACCGGGTGGCCAGCAGGCTGACACCGAGGTCGAGCAGCTGGGTACGCCGCTCGTCGGGGCTCAGGCGGCTGCGCGATGTGGCTGTCGTCACGGGCCCCATCTTATTGACACCTGTTCAATAACGCCAATACCTTGGCGGCATGGAGTACGACGGAGACGTGCAACACCTCATCATCGGGGCCGGGTTCGCCGGCCTGTGTGCGGCGATCAAGCTGCAGGAGGACGGCGAGCGCGACTTCCTCGTCATCGAGAAGGGCTCCGACGTCGGCGGCACCTGGCGCGACAACACCTACCCCGGCGCGGCGTGCGACGTGCCGAGCCAGCTGTACTCGTTCTCGTTCGCGACCAACCCCGACTGGACGAGCTCCTACTCCCCCCAGCCGGAGATCCAGGCCTACCTCCAGAAGGTCGCGGCCGGCGCCGGGATCCTCGACCGGTTCGTCTTCGACACCACCGTCGAGTCGGCCGCGTGGGACGACGACGCCCAGCGGTGGGTGGTCGAGACGCGGTCCGCGACCGGCGAGCGGCGTACCGTCTCCGGGCGCACGCTGCTGGTCGGCGCCGGTGGTCTGTCCGAGCCGAGGCTGCCGGACATCGACGGCATCGGGGACTTCCAGGGCGAGGTGTTCCACTCCGCCCGCTGGAACCACGACGTCGACCTCACCGGCAAGCGGGTCGCCGTGATCGGCACCGGCGCCTCGGCGATCCAGATCGTCCCGGAGCTGCAGAAGGTCGTCGGGCACCTCGACGTCTACCAGCGGACGGCGCCGTACGTCATCCCGCGCAACGACCGGAAGTACACGCGCGCTCGAGCGGTTCCTGCTCAAGCGACTGCCGGCGCTGCGCAAGGTCTACCGCACCGGGATCTACTGGGCCCGCGAGACCTACGTGCCCGGCTTCACCGTGCAGCCGAAGCTGGCCTTCCCGGCCAAGAAGCTGGCGCTGGCCAACATCGGCAAGGGCATCAAGGATCCCGGGCTGCGCGAGCGGGTGCGGCCGACGTACGAGATCGGCTGCAAGCGGATCCTGATCTCGAACGACTACTACCCCGCGCTCGCCGCCGACAACGTCGACCTCGTGACCGACCCGATCGCGAAGGTCACCGGCAACGCGGTCGTGACGGCGGACGGCGTGGAGCGCCCGATCGACGTGCTGGTCGTGGCCACCGGCTTCTACACGACCGAGCTGCCGATCGCCGAGCGGATCACGGGACGCGCGGGCGCCACGCTCGCCGAGACCTGGCGGGACGGCGGGATGTCGGCGTACAAGGGGACCACGGTCCGCGGCTTCCCCAACCTGTTCATGATCGTCGGCCCGAACACCGGCCTCGGCCACTCGAGCATGGTGTTCATCATCGAGTCGCAGGTCGCCTACATCCGCGAGGCGATCCGGGCCATGCGCACCAACGAGTACGCCGCCGTCGAGCCGACCGCCCGGGCGCAGCAGTCGTGGAACGACAGCCTGCAGCGACGGATGCGCCGGACCGTGTGGAACACCGGCGGCTGCTCGAGCTGGTACCTCGACGCACACGGGAAGAACACCGTGCTCTGGCCGCGCAGCACGTTCACGTTCCGCCGCCGGCTGGCCGAGTTCGACGTCGCGTCGTACGACGTCGCGGGCCCCACCGACAGCAACGACAGTGAGAAGGTCTCGGCATGAGCCACCACGTCACCTCGCTCGACAACCTGGTCGTCGTCATCACCGGCGCCGGCTCCGGCATCGGCCGCGCGCTCGCGGTGAACGTCGCGGAGAAGGGCGCCCTGCTGGCCCTCTCCGACGTCGACGAGGCCGGGCTCGCGGAGACCGTCGACCTGGTCAAGAACGCCGGCGCCCGCGAGGTCCGCTCCGACCGCGTCGACGTGGCCGACCGCGCCGCCATGACGGCGTACGCCGCAGACCGTCGCGGAGCACTTCGGACGCGTGAACGTCGTGTTCAACAACGCCGGCGTCGCGCTGACCGGGCACTTCGAGGAAACGGCGTACGCCGACCTCGACTGGATCGTCGGCGTCAACTTCTGGGGCGTCGTGCAGGGGACCAAGGAGTTCCTGCCCCACCTGATCGCGTCGGGCGAACGGCCACGTCGTCAACATCTCGAGCCTGTTCGGCCTGATCAGCGTGCCCGAGCCAGAGCGCCTACAACGCCACCAAGTACGCCGTCCGCGGCTTCAGCGAGGCGCTGCGCGAGGAGATGCTGGTCTCGGGCCACCCCGTCGGCGTCACCGTCGTCCACCCCGGCGGGATCAAGACCGCGATCGCCCGCAACGCCCGGGTGACCGCGAGCGAGGACCAGGCCGCGACCGCGCAGCTGTTCGACAAGCGGCTGGCCACGATGACGCCCGACAAGGCCGCCCGGATCATCGTCGACGGCATGCTCTCGGGGAAGGCGCGCGTCCTCGTCGGCCTCGACGCACACCTGCTGCACCACATGGCGAAGCTGCTCGGCTCCCGCTACCAGGACGTCGTCGCCCGCGCGACCGCCCGGATCAAGCCGTCCGCCCGCTGACCCGTCGCTAATTAGCGACGGGTCAGCGTTCGGGGACTGGTAGAACGGCGGGGTGACGCGCTCCCCCGGCTCCGCGGTCCGCGGCGTGATGTCGAAGTGGGGCGACCGGCCGCACTGGGAGTTCGGGGCGACGTACCTCGGCAGCGACGAGCACGGCGACTGGCTCGGCGTGGTCGCGGGGACCCGGTTCACCAGGCCGGGTGTCGAGTGGTTCGCGCCGGTCGCGCAGGTGATGTGCGTACCCGCGGCCGACGCCGCCGAGCGCTGGTGGCTGGCGACGTTCCACGACACCGGCGGCCCGGTCGAGGTGTACGTCGACATGACCAGCCCGCCCGAGTGGGACGGGTCGGTGCTGCGGGCGGTCGACCTCGACCTCGACGTCGTCCGCGGGCCGACCGGGCGGGTGTGGGTCGACGACGAGGACGAGTTCGCCGAGCACCGGGTCGCGTTCGACTACCCGGACGACGTGGTCAGGGCGACGGTGGCGTCCTCGGAGCGGATCAGGGCTGCTGTGACCGCCCGGACCGCTCCCTTCGACGGTCCGACCCACCGCGCCTGGCTCGATCGGTTCGGTGCCGCAGCGGACCGACGAGACGCGGACCGGCCAGGCGGCTCTCGAGGCGGGACGCCTCCCGCTTGAGCGGCTGGGCGACGTACTCGCCGAGGATCACGCCCGCCGACAGCGACAGCGCGACCGAGGCCGCCGTGATCAGGGACAGCAGGCCGAGCGAGACGTAGGGGCCGCCCTCGGCCAGCAGGGACAGCCCGCGGTAGATCGAGAGGCCGGGCAGCATCGGCACGACCGCGGACACCACGACCACCAGGGGCGGCACCCGCATCCGGCCGGCGACGGTGAAGCTGACCAGACCGACCAGGAACGCCGCGATCCCGGTCGGCCAGGTGTTGCCGAAGCCCGACGATCGTCGACGACTGCGAGATGGTCATGGCCACGGCGGCGATGAGCGCGATCGGAAGGATGATCCGGCGCGGGGCGTACGACGAGAACGCGAACGCTCCCGCCGTGATGGCCGCCCCGAGGGCCATCACGCTGACGCTCTTCAGGCTGTCGCCCAGCCCGAGGTCGAGGCCGCCGATGTTCACGCCGATCACGTCGGCGAAGGTGAGCCCGCCGCTGACGCCGGCGATGATGCCCGCGGTGGCGAGCAGCGCCTCGGTCAGGCGGGCCCCGGCGGTCAGGTAGAACCCGGACAGGGCATCCTGCAGGGCGCCCATGAACCCGACCCCGGCGAGCAGCATGATGATGTTCGCGGTGACGACGAGCGACTCGTTGAGGTGCAGCGGCGTCAACGCGGCCAGCGCAGCCAGGATCGTGGCCACGGCGCCGCCCGCCGCCTGCTGGTAGAAGAACGGCAGCCGACGCCGGCTCATCACCATCTGCAGCCGGTCGATGGAGACCGCCGACGCGAACGCGATGGCGACCACCCACGCGTTGCCGCCCAGCATCAGGCCGACGCCGCCGCACATCACGCCCCAACCGAGGCTGACCGCCCACCGCGGCAGGCTGTGGCCCGACGAGACGATCCGGGCCAGCGTGGTCCTGGCCTCGGCGAGCTCGACGTGGCCGACGACGACGTCACGCACGAGGTGGTCGACCAGGGTGAGGTCCTCGTAGTCGATGTCGCGCTGCTTGACGTGCCGGACCTGGATCACCAGGGGCTCCTCCGGGTCGGGCTGGTAGCTCATCGAGAGGGCGGTGAACGTGACGTCGATCTCCGGATTGCGCAGGCCCAGCTGCCAGCTGAGGCCGCGCATGGTCGCCGTCACGTCGGCTGCGCCCGCCCCCGAGGAGAGCAGGAGCTCGCCGACCCTGAGGCAGAAGTCCATCGTGAGGTTCAGGGTCCGCGTGTCGAGCATGGTCGCCATGCTGACACCACCCGGACGTGTACTGCCCGATCGGGTGTGCCGTGTGCTTCGCTTGTCGCGTGCGCGTCGACTTCCATGCCTCCCCCCGGCCGACGATCGGGATCGAGTGGGAGCTCGCGCTCGTCGACAAGGAGTCGCGCGACCTGGTGAACCGCGGCGCGGAGCTGCATCGAGGCGGCCGCCCACCTGGTGCCGGACCCGACCCGGCTGCACCACGAGCTGCTCACCAACACGATCGAGATCGTCACCGGTGTCTGCGAGACGGTCGAGCAGGCGGTCGGGGAGCTGCGGACCACGCTCGTCGCTGGTGCTGCCGGTCGCCGACGAGATGGGCGTGGACCTGTTCGGGGCGGGCGCACACCCCTTCGCCGCCTGGTCCGGGCAGGTGCTCAGCCCGGGCCACCGCTACGAGGAGCTGATCAACCGGACCCAGTGGTGGGGCCGGCAGATGCTGATCTGGGGCCTGCACGTGCACGTCGGGATGCCCGAGGAGAAGCGGGTGATGGGGGTCCTCTCCGCGCTGCTCAACACCTACCCCCATCTCCAGGCGCTGTCGGCGTCCTCCCCCGTCTGGGCCGGCCTCGACACCGGCTACGCGTCCAACCGGGCGCTCATGTTCCAGCAGCTGCCCACCGCCGGGCTGCCCTTCCAGTTCGCGACCTGGCCGGAGTACGAGGCGTTCGTCCAGGACCAGATCACCACCGGCGTGGTCGAGGACCTCTCCGAGATCCGCTGGGACATCCGCCCGTCGGCCAAGCTCGGCACGATCGAGAACCGGGTGTGTGACGGCGTGTCCGACCTGCGCGAGCTGGCCGCACTCGCCGCGCTCATGCACTGCGTGGCCGTCGACCTCGACACCCGCATGTCCGACGGCGAGGAGCTGGCGACGATGCCGCCGTGGCACGTCCAGGAGAACAAGTGGCGTGCGGCGCGCTACGGGCTGGACGCCGAGATCATCCTCGACGCGGCGTCGAACGAGCGGCTGGTGACCGACCACCTCGCCGACCTGCTCGAGCAGCTCACGCCCACCTCGCGGCGGCTCGGCTGCGAGAAGGAGCTCCGGTCGGTCGCGGACATCCCGCGGCTGGGTGCGTCGTACCAGCGGCAGCGGGCGGTCGCCCAGGAGACCGGAGGTGACCTGGTCGCCGTCGTCGACTCGGTCGTGCGGGAGCTGCGCGAGTCACTCCACTGACGGCTCGGCTGACGGTGGCGGTCATCTCGAGGCGTACGCCGAGCAGCCGGACCGGCCGGTCGCGCTCGACCCGGTCGAGCAGCGAGACCGCCGCGTCGGCCAGCACACCGGGGTCGTTGCTCGGCGCCGGCAGGGTCAGGCTGCGGCTGACCGTGAAGAACGGCCGGTACCGCACCTTGATCCCGACCCGCGCCGCCGGGCGCCCCTCGCGGTCGATGTCCTCGACCACGCGAGTCGTCAGCGTGCGCACCGCCTGCTCGACGTCCGACCAGTCGGTGAGGTCCTCCTGGAACGTCTCCTCCCGCCCGTGCGCCCGCGGCACCCACGGCGTGGCGTCGACCGGGCTCGGGTCGGCGCCCCGGCCGAGGCGGTGGAACCACGGGCCCATGGTGGGGCCGAGCCGCTCGGCCAGCATCCGGGCGTCGGAGTGCGCCAGCTGCTCGACGGTGTCGATGCCGAGGGCGGCGAGCTTCTTGGAGGTCTTGGAGCCGATCCCCCACAGCGCGTCGGTGGGTCGCTGCCCCATCACGTCGTACCAGTTGTCTCCGGTCAGCTGCCAGGTGCCGCGCGGCTTGCCGAAGTCGGTCGCGATCTTGGCCCGCAGCTTGTTGTCGCCGATCCCGACCGAGCAGTGCAGCCGCGTCCGCGCCAGCACGGCGGCCTTGATCTCCTCGGCGAAGTCGCGCGGGTCGCCGAGGTCGCCATGGTCGCGTGCCCGCCGCGAGGAACGCCTCGTCCCAGCCGAGCACCTCGAGCACCACAGGCACTCCGCCCCACTCCAGCGAACGCAGGGTCGCCATCACCTCGCCCGAGGCCTCGTCGTACGCCGGACCGTCGACCGGCAGGAACACCGCGTCGGGGCACTTGCGCAGGGCGACCCGCAGCGGCATGCCGGAGCCGACGCCGAACTCGCGGGCGGCGTACGACGCCGTCGACACCACTCCGCGCTCGGTCGGGTCGCCTCTCCCGCCGACCACCACCGGCAGCCCCTCGAGCTCGGGGTTGCGCAGGATCTCGACGGCCGCGATGAACTGGTCGAGGTCGACGTGCAGCACCCACTGCTGGTCGGCAGGCGTGTCGCGCCCGCGGTTGGTCGACGCCTGCCCGGCCGGTCGCCCGGTGTAGCCGTCACTCATCCCCGGTCACCTCGGTGGCGGGGGCAGCGCGTCGGTCGACTCGAGCTGGTCGAGGCCGGTGAGCAGCAGCAGGTCGACGACCACCGATCGGATCTGGGCCAGGATCACCTCGGCCGAGAGCACCTCGGTCCGCTCGACGCGACCGGTGGCGTTGCCGACCTCGAGCAGCGGCTCGCGCGCCTCCGAGGCCATCCGGTTGTCGGCCAGCTCGGCCACGATCACCTCCGCCGCGTCGGCCAGCTCCTTGCAGAGCACGGCGTACGACGTCGGCACCGACCGGCGGTGGTAGGCCGCGACCGCGGTCTGCCGGACCAGCACGCGGGTGCTGCGCAGGGCGCGGTCGAGCGGGTCGACGAGCTCGCTCATCTGCCGCATCTGGCCGCGGTGCCGGACCCGGAACGGCGAGGACGCCACCACGTCCATGCCCTCGTCGGCCGCGGCCTGCAGCTCGCGGATGAGGTCGTCGGTGGAGCGCGCGTCCGCCAGCAGCTCGAGGGCAGGCTCGACCTCGCCGCTGGTCATGACGTCGGCGGCGGCCCGCAGCAGGTCGGCGATCTTGCCGACCACGACCGCAGCCTGCTCGCGTGGCCGCCGCAACGGCGCGGCCGGCACCACCGTCGCCGCCACCAGCGCCACACCGCCGCCGATCAGGGCGTCGGTCCAGCGGACGAACGCGTCGCCCGGAGCGGGCACCAGCGCGGTGACGATGATCGACTGCACCGCCGCCTGGGTGACCAGGAGCTGGCCGCCGTCGAGCAGCAGCGCGACCGACATCGACAGCACCACGATCAGCGCGAGCTGCCACGGCCCGACGCCGATCTCGAGCACGAGGAGGTCGGCGACGAACACGCCCAGCGCCACGCCGATGGTCACCTCGAGCACCCGCCGCAGCCGCTGGCCGTAGGACGTGCCGAGGCTGACCACGGCCGCCACCGGCGCGAAGAACGGCGTCGGATGGCCCACGACCTCGGCCGCGATGAACCAGGCCACACCGGCCGCCACCGCGCACTGCCCGATCTGCCAGGACTTCGAGCGCAGCCGCGCGACCCGCGTCGTCATGGAGGTGCGGCCGCGGCTCCAGACGCGGTCGAACGGCGCGGCCTCCATGCCTCCGATCCTGCCAGACCTCGCCTTCCGTCAACCGGCCCGCTCAACGTGCCCGAGGCCTCCGCCCGGCTACCCCGACGCGTGTGCCCAGCGCAGCGCCTGCTGGGTCGCGGCCAGGTCGCGGTACCAGGTGCGGACCTCGACCCGGCAGCGCACCCGCGCGAGCCGGGTGGCGTACTCGTTGCACTCGGCCCGAGCCTCGGAGTCGGTCGGTGGGAACAGCGAGCTGCCGTCGTAGTGGCGGATCTCGAAGCCGTTCGCCGCGTCCCCGTGGATGTCCACGATGGTGTCGTCGGGCGGCACCCAGCTCCGATCCGCGCTGCCGGACGCGGCCAGGGCCGTGCCGACGCAGCCCGCCAGCAGTGCCACCACCGCGGCGATGATGCTCGCGGCGTACCTCGTCATGTCGTCTCCCTTCGTCGGTGCTGCGCCGGACCATCCGGCGCGACGCCGACGCTAGGGAACGATCCCGACGGTCGACCCGTCAGCGGTGCCCACCCTGTGCACAACGCGCACGCGGGGCGACCCTGTGGACGACAGGTGGGCTCAGCGCGCCAGCGTGACGGTGATCGTGTCGTTCGAGCAGCCCGACGCGAGCGACTGCAGCGCGCTCTTCTCGGCGCTGTCGACGCTCAGCCGCCAGCGGTGCTTCACGGCCACCCACTCCCGCAGGTAGCGGCAGTTGTCGTAGGTCGGCAGCCACTCGGCCGGGTCCTGGTCGCCCTTGGTCTGGTTCACCGAGTCGGTGACACCCACGAGCGAGCGCGAGTCGCCGAGGTCGTTGGCGTAGGACTGGCGCACCGAGGTGGTCCACGAGCCCGCACCGGAGTCCCAGGCCTCGGCCAGCGGGACCATGTGGTCGATGTCGACCCGCCCGGTGTCGGTCCACGACACCCGGTCGTAGTAGGAGAACCACCGCCCGCCCGACAGCGAGCAGCCCGACCCGACCGTGACCGGGTCGTCGGCCTCCGAGATCAGCACCTCGTTGCGGGTGCTGCACCCGTCGCCGTCGGCGTCGATCCAGTGCGGGAACAGGTCGCGGTTGTAGCCGGTGCGCGACTCGGTCGCGACCGGCAGGTCGGAGATCGCGGTGACGAGTGGTGCGGAGTACGTCGCCGCATGGGCGGTGCCGGGTACGGCGAGCAGGCCGCAGACGGCGACGAGGACAGCAAGAGTTCTGCGCAGCAACATGGACACTCCCGAGATGAAGCCCTGGTTGGCGTGGTCGAGCCTGCCCCGGTTCGGCGCGGATGGGAAGGGGTACGCCGTACAGTTCGTCGCCCGTTTCTCCGGGTGTGGCCTTGTGGCCTCTCCGGCCAGCGGCAAGGATCGAACGACCAACGGGAGGAGTGTGAAGACGCGTGGTCTCACCGATCGATCCGACGGCTGTCGGGTTCCTGCTCGCCGAGAACCGCAACATGCCGATGCACGTCGGCGGGCTGCAGCTGTTCAAGAAGCCGGAGGGCGCCGGTCGCAGCTACGTGCGTGAGATGTACGAGCAGATGAGCGACGTCGACGAGATCGCTCCGCTGTTCCTCAAGCGTCCCTACCGCTCGGCCAAGACGGCCGGCCAGTTCGTGTGGCGGCCCGACGAGCAGTTCGACATGGAGCACCACGTGCGCCACAGCGCGCTGCCCAAGCCGGGCCGGGTCCGCGAGCTGCTCGACCTGTGCTCGCGGCTGCACAGCACCCGGCTCGCGCGCGAGCGTCCGCTGTGGGAGGCGCACCTGATCGAGGGCATGCGCGACGGCCGGGTCGCGATGTACACCAAGACCCACCACGCGCTCGTCGACGGCGTCTCCGCGATGCGGCTGCTGCAGAGCACCCTCAGCACCGACCCCGACCGCCGCGGCATGCCCGCACCGTGGGCGGCGCACAGCCCGGCCAAGGTCGAGCACGCCCGCGAGGACGCCGAGCGCAGCCTGTCGGAGGTGCCGGTCCAGGCGCTGCGCACCGCGATGGGGATCACCGCCGAGGCCGCCGGCCTGCCCGGCGCGCTCATCAAGACGCTCAGCAAGAGCGTCAAGAACGAGACGTCCGCGCTCTCCCTCTACGCCCCGCGCACCATCCTCAACCGCAACATCACCGGCTCGCGGCGGTTCGCCGCCCAGGACTGGCCGGTCGACCGGTTGCGCGCGATCGGCCGCGCGTCGGGCACCACCCTGAACGACGTGGTGCTGGCGATGTGCAGCGGCGCGATGCGCACCTACCTCGACGAGCTGAGCGCCCTGCCCGACTCGACGCTCGTCTCGATGGTCCCGGTCGGGCTCAAGGCCAAGCAGTCGCACGTCGCGTCGGCCGAGGGCGGCAACGCCGTGGGGGCGGTGATGGTCAAGCTCGGCACCGACCTCGCCGACCCCGCCGACCGGCTCGACGCGATCCACCACTCGATGCTCGACGGCAAGCGCGGTCTGTCCAGCATGACGCCCACCCAGATCCTGGCGATGAGCGCGGTCGGCCAGGCGCCGGCGATCCTCACTCCGCTGTTCAAGATGCAGGGCGTCGTGCGGCCGCCGTACAACCTGATCATCAGCAACGTGCCGGGCCCGCGGACGGCGCACTACTGGAACGGCGCGCAGCTGCTCGGCATGTACCCGCTGTCGATCCCGATCAACGGCATGGCGCTCAACATCACCTGCACGTCGTACGACGGCAAGATGTGCTTCGGGCTGACCGGGTGCCGGCGTACGGTCCCCCACCTGCAGCGGCTGCTGACCTATCTCGACGACGAGATCGGCGCGCTGGAGAAGGCCGCTGGCGTTTAACGCAGGTACTGACCCTTGACGAGGTAGTCGAACACCGGGTCCGGCAGCAGCCGCCGCAGCCGGACGATGGTGCCGCCGCCGCGGCCGACCGGGTAGCGCACGCGTGGGGTGTTCGCGAGGGCGGCCGTCACGATCTTCTTGCCGACCGGCTCCGGGCCGGTCGACAGCAGCCGGCTGGTGTCGGCGCGCTCCATGACCCGCGCGACCTTGTCGGCCATCTCCGCGTAGGCACCGCCCGCGCTGCTGGCGCGCAGGTTGTCGCGGGAGATCTCGTTCCACTCGGTGCGGATCGCCGCCGGCTCGATGATCACCACGTCGATTCCGAACGGCCCGAGCTCGAGCCGCAGGCTGTCGCTGAAGCCCTCGACCGCGAACTTCGTGGCGTGGTACCACGCGCCGAGCGGCTCGTAGAACTTCCCGCCGATCGAGGAGATGTTGATGATCCGGCCGCGGCGGTCGTGCTCGGCGAACGCCGCCCGCATGTGGGGCGTGACCAGCTGGCACATCCGCGCCAGCCCGAAGACGTTCACCTCGAACTGCCGGCGGGCCTCGGAGATCGGGACGTCCTCGACCGCGCCGTAGGAGCCGTACCCCGCGTTGTTCACGAGTACGTCGATCCGCCCGCGCTCGTCGATGATCCGCTGGACGCCGCGCTCCATGGACGCGTCGTCGGTGACGTCCATGCCGAACACCGTGACGCCGTGCCGCTCCAGCCCGGCCATCCGCTCGACCCGGCGGGCCACGGCGTACACCTCGAAGTCGGCCTCCCGGAGCCGGCGGGCGGCGTCCTCGCCGATCCCGCTGGAGGCACCGGTGACCAGGGCGACGCGATTGCTCATGGGCCAATCATCGTGGACCGACCGAGACGCTGACCAGTCAGACCAACCCCGAGCGATGGGCGTACGCGGCGGCAGCGGTGCGGTTCTCCACGCCCAGCTTCGCGATGATCCGCGAGACGTGGACGCTCGCGGTCTTGGGCGACATGAACAGGGCGGCGGCGATCTGTTCGTTGGTGCGGCCGTCGGCCACGAGGACGAGCACCTCTCGCTCCCGGCCCGTCAGGCCCGAGCCGCCCCTGTCGTCGGTGTCGACCATGCGGATCCGCGTCCGCCGAGCGATCGCCCGGACGGTCGCAGCCAGCGGGGCCGCGCCGAGTCCCTCCGCGATCTCCATGGCGTGGGCCAGCTGCGTCGCAGCCTCGTCCCGACGGCCGTCACGCGCCAGCACCTCCGCCGACCTCGCGCGGGCCAACGACTCATCCCAGGGAGCCCCGAGGCGCGCCCAGCCGTCGATCACGGCCTCCCACTGCTCGGCGGTGTCGCGCTCGAGCGCGCGATCGGTGTGAGCCTCCACGTCGGCGAGCCAGACGGGTCCCAGCTCGCCGTACAGATGCACCCGGGCGGCGGCATCGCGGACGACGCCGGCCCACTCCTGCCGGACTTCGAGCGGCTCGAGGGTGACCGGATCGTCGAAGAGGCGACCGGCGTCGAGCACGGTCGCCCACAAGTACTCCGACTCGAGCGTGACGAGCGGATCCGCCACGACGTCGCGCACCGCGTCGCGGGCTTCGACCAGCCGGCCCCGCGCGGCCTCGGCGAGCGCGGTCGCGCCGTGGAGCTGCGCCGTGTACCCCAATCGGTAGCCGGCCGCACCCGGCTCGGGCAGGTCGTAGGCCCGCGCCGACGCCAGGAGCGCTTCTGCGTCGTCGAGTCGTCCCTGCCTCAGCCGGAGCCCGGCCAGGTCACATCCGGTCAGGCTGGTGAAGGCCGGATCACCCTCGGCGAGGATCGTGGTCATCAGCTCGTCGGCGCGCTTCCACGACCCCGTGCTGACGTGGGCACAGGCCAGGTTGTCGGCAATTCCGATCCAGCTCGTGCCGGAGACAGCGGGACTGCGCAGCCGCGTGAGCTCACCCTCCCCGATCCGGATGCACTCGGCGAGCCGGCCCAGGGCGTAGAGGATCCACACCTCGAACGACCTGACGACGGCCAGGTTCATCCGGAACGGGTTGTCACGAACGGCCAGAGCCTCCCGACAGAGCCACAGCGCGGAGTCTGCGTCACCTCGGGCGAGGGACATCCGCGCGCGGCGCAGCAGGATGGGAACCGCCTCGGTGACGCCGGATCCCGCGCTCCTGCGCGCCTCGAGCAAGCCGAGGATCCGGTCGACGGTTGCCTCGTCAGCGTCATACGCGTCCCACCAGAGGACGAAGAGCAGGCCGCTCACCAGCGGTCGAGGCTCGACCGACTCCAGCCAGTCGAGGACGTCGGCCAGCCGATCACGCGGCACGACCAGCGGTCGGGCCTCGCCGAGCCGGCTGGCAAGGTGGGCCAGGCTGAGGTCGAGCCACAACCTGGCCACCTCGTCATCCGGCCGGACCCGGGTCCGTTCGGCGGTCAGGATCTCTGTCAAGGCGGCGTGCGAACCGGCCAACCGGAGCGCGGTCGTCCCTTCGATGAGCGCATCATCGTGGCTGAGACCCGATGCCCGCTCGGGGTCTCGGGCGTGGTGCCAGGACTGCAGGGCCCGTCGCCAGTGCACGGAGCCCTCGACGGCGGAATCGACCTCGATCGCCGAACGGGCGGCCAGGACCGAGACCGCCAGGGTCCGGTCGGCGTCGCCTGCGAGATACCAGTGATGCGCGAGCGCTCCCAGGCTGGAGGCATCTCCCCGGCCATGGCGTTCCAAGGCCAGCGCCCAGCGTCGATGCCATGCGGCGCGCTGAAGGCCGGAGAGCCCATCGACGACGGCTCGGCGCAGCAGCTCGTGATGGCAGCGCACCTGCCCCTCGCCGACCTCGTCCACCAGACCGCGGGTCGTCAGCTCGGCGATCGCCTTCGTCACCGCAGCCACAGGCATGTGTACGACGGCCGGCAGCAGGTCGAGAGGAACGTCGCCCTGCGCGACAGCGATCGCCTGCAGGACCTCCAGACCGGATTCAGGCAGGTTAGTGAGCCGCGCAGTGAAACTGAGGGCGAGCGACGGGGGCACGGACGGGGAGCGAGCACCCGCCGCGATCAGCTCCTCCACATACAGCGGCACCCCCTCGCCCAGGTCGACGATCTGTTCCACGATGTCTGCCGGCGTGCTGCCATCGAGCTCGGATACGAGCGCCCGGGCCGCGTCCCGCGGCAGCGGCCCGAGCGTCAGGAGCTCACCGAGCGAGGCGAGTCTGGCCACGCCGGCTGCGCCCTCACCACGAACAGTCGCCACGATGAGCAGCCTGCCGACACCGGCGGTGGCGGCCAGGTAGCAGACCAGGTCGAGCGAGGACGGATCGGCCCAGTGCAGGTCCTCCAGCACGAGGCAGAGCAGCCGTTCGCCGGCCAGCTCGGTCACGAGATGTTCCACTGCGGTGAAGAGCGAGGCTCTCTCCGGTGGGGCGGTGTCCGTGGCCGCGAGCCCGGGATCCAGCCACCCGAGGACCTGGCGCTGGGAGCCCAGGATCTCGACGATCCGGTGTGCGCCGACGGCACTGCGAAGGCCCCGCACCACCTGGCCGACCACGCCGTACGGCAGTGCCCCCTCGGCGAGGTCCACCCCGTTTCCGGTGGCGACGATCGCGCCCGTGGCCCGCATCCGCGCCGTGGCCTCCGCGACCAACCGGGACTTGCCGATCCCGGCATCGCCGGTGACCACGACCGTGGTCGTCGTGCCCGCGCGGGCCCGGTCGGCCGAGGCGGCCAGCGTCGCCAGCTCGCCCTCCCGGCCGACGAGGTCACGGGTGCCTCCCGCCGCCATGGACTCATCATGGCGTCCCGCCGTCCCGGCGTCAGGGTTTGGCTGTCGTTACCCGAGGTCGAGGCCGCCACCGACCGTCTCGGCGACGGCGCTCAGACGGGCGCGGGTGATGTCGGCGACCGTGTCCAACCCGGCCAGACGCGCGTTGGAGCCCTCGCGGGTCGGTTCGGCGGAGTTGATGGACAGGCAGCGGCGGGTGCCGCCGTCCTCGGCGTTCAGCAGCGCGACCGCGTGCCCCGTCGTACCGCTGCCGGCGAAGAAGTCGCACACCACCACGTCGTCGGGCATGGTCGCGAGGATCCGCCGGATCAGCCCGGTGGGCTTCGGCGACTCGAACACGTGGCCGACGATCTCCTTGAGCTCGGCCACGGCGGTGTCGGTGGACCCGATCTCCTCGGCCAGCCAGATCGTGCGCAGCTTCTTGCGGCGGCCGGCGTGCAGCCAGTCCTTCTGGAACACGTCGACCCGCTCGCCGTTGCGCCCCTTGACCCGGCGGCACACCAGGTCGTCGGGGCGCTCGTCGATCAACGGCCGGCTCCAGCGCCACACCGCCGGCCGACCGTCGCCGAACACCGGCGCCACCTCGACCGCACCGTCGAACGGCGCCGTCGCCACCCGACCTGTCGCGGGGTCCCCCCAGACGGTGAAGTGCATGGTGCGCGCGGTGACCGGGTTGAACTTCTTGTTGGTGTTGCGCAGCGGCAGGTGCCGGAACCGGCGCCCGTCGGGGTCGGCCAGCGGGAAGTCGCGTTCGTCGACGGCGTCGGGGCTGCTGGCGTCGAGGACGCACGCGGCGGCGTCCTTCGCGTAGACCAGGACGTACTCGTGACTGGTCGCGAAGCCACGGCCGAGCTGGCGCCCCTTGGCGTTGAGGTTCACGACGATCTGGGCGACGAAGGCGGTCTCGCCGAAGACGTCGTCCATGAGCAGCCGCAGGTGGGCCACCTCGTTGTCGTCGATGCTGACGAAGATCGCGCCGGTCTCGAGCAGCACCCGCCGCGCCGCCTCCAGCCGCGGCCGCATCATCGCGACCCAGGCTTCGTGCCGGGTGGCGCGGCTGCCCGACCCGGCGCCGTGCCGGAAGTCGTCGTGGTAGGCGAAGTCGTTGCCGGTGTTGTACGGCGGGTCGATGTAGACCAGGTCGACGCTGCCGTCGTCGAACGTGGCGAGCACCTCGAGGTTGTCGCCCTCGTAGAAGGTGTTCCAGGTGCCCACGAGCCGGATGCTAGTCCTGCGCGTGACCAAAACAGGGGCGGCGCGGTTGATACGGCATGAGGTTCCGCATCGCCCTCGTCGCAGGTGCCGTCGTCGCCGCCCTGCTTCCGGCGCTCTCCCCGCCAGCCCACGCCGCCGCGAAGACCGCCACGGTCACGAACGGCTGCCTCGCCAGCGTGCCGGAGCCGGGCAGCACCGCACCCGTCGAGATCTGCTACTCGCTCTTCCGCCCCGCGGGCGCCGACCGACGCCACCGGGTGCCGATGATCATGCACAGCCACGGCTGGGGCGGCTCGCGGACCACCGACCCGGCGTCGTTCCAGAAGTGGCTGGACGCGGGGTACGGCGTGCTCTCGTTCGACCAGCGCGGCTTCGGCGAGAGCGGCGGACAGGCCCACGTCGAGAGCCCGGCGTACGAAGGCCACGACGTACGGCGCCTGATCGCGCTGATCGCGGGCCTGCCCTGGGTCCGGCAGGACGGGAAGGGCGACCCCCGGCTGGGAGCGATCGGCGGGAGCTACGGCGGCGGCTACCAGTTCCTCGCGGCGTTCGAGTCGCTGCGCACGAAGGGCAAGCCGGTCTTCGACGCGCTCGCCCCCGAGATCACGTGGTTCGACCTGAGCCAGAGCCTGGCCCCCGAGGGCGTCGTCCGCACCGAGTGGGCGCTCGCGCTCAGTGCCGCCGCGCTGGCGTCCGACTCGCTGCCACCCACTGTCTACAAGGCGCTGGTCGAGGGCGCGGCCACCGGCACCTGGCCCGACGGGTCGATCCCCGGCACCGAGGACATGGTGTCGTTCTTCGCGAAGAACGGCCCGAAGTGGCACGTCGACCACGGCCGCCGGCTCGACATCCCGGTGCTGTTCGGGCAGGGCACCACCGACTCGCTCTTCAACCTCCAGCAGGGCCTCGCCAACTGGTCGCACGCGCTCACCCCCCGGGCGCGCAGGAAGAGCATCTTCGTCGCCTACAACGGCGGCCACGTGCTGCCGTCGGTGCTGCCGGCTCGGCATCAACGTCACCTCCGACCCGTGCAGCGAGCGACTGGCCGGCGGGACCTTCGCCGACCTCGCACTGCGGTTCATGAACGAGAAGCTCAAGGGTCGCCGGACCGGTCTGAAGGGCTTCGGCCGCTACCACCTCGCCACCCCCGACGGCGCCTGCACCACCGTGGACTCGGTGCGGGCCGACCGCGGGTTCGACGTCGGCACGGTCGCCACGACCGAGGCGGTCTCCGCTCCGGTGGCGTTCCCGGTCGCGGAGGGGCCGATCCGGATCGCCGGGACGCCGTACCTCACCGGCGACCTGACCGCTCTCGGCATCAACAACCGCGCGTTCTACGGCCTCGGCATCGGTACGACGCCGCTCGACGCCCACCTCGTCCAGGGCAACGTGCTGCCGCTCGACGAGCCGGACCCGGTGCTGGGCGAGCACCGCCGGATCGCGCTGCCGTCGGTGGCGGTCGACGTACCGGCGGGGCAGACGCTGTACGTCATGGCGACCGGGCTCAGCGACGCGTTCGCGGCCATGGGCAGCCGTACGCCGGGCGCCGTACTGATCGAGGACACGGTGGCGCACCTCCCCGTCGTCGGCAGGTGACCGACCTAGCCTGAGGTGGTGTCCGCTCGCACCCGCCTGCTGGTCATCGCCGTGGTCTGTGCCCTCGCCGGCATCGCGCCGGTCATCTACGGGGCCGGCGAGCCGGATCCGCCCGGCCGGGCCGAGCAGGTCGCCGGAGAGCAACGTGCGGACCAGAGCGTCCGTCCCGGCCAGACGTCCGAGGGCATCAGGGGCGAGATGGTCGAGCCGCTGCCGCCCGGCCGGACGCTCCCCACACGCGTGTCCGCGAAGCGCGGCTGGAGGATCGCCCCCGGCGTGCACTACCAGCGCTGGAAGCAGACCAGTCGCCGCGGCCCGATCCGGGCGCACCTGATCACGGCCAACCTCCGCAAGCGCGGGGTGTCGCTCGACTACGCGTCGCGACGCTACGTCCCCGACCGCAGCCCGGTCGGCCGGCTGGTCCGGGGCGAGCGGGCCGTCGCCGGCGTCAACGGCGGATTCTTCGACATCCACGACACCGGAGCGCCGCTCGGCGCCGGCGTGGACCGGCAGCGCGGCTTCCTGCACGCGGCCCGCTACACGTGGCGCAACGCCTTCTACATCTCGCGCGGCGGCATCGCGCGGATCGGCGCGATGCAGCTGAGCGCCACCGTCGACCAGTACCCGCAGATGGACGTCACCAACGTGAACTCGCCGACGGTGAAGGGCGGCGGCATCGGCGTGTACTCGCCCGACTGGGGCCAGACCTACGGCTACCGGATCACCGACGGGCAGACGAAGGCGGTGCGGATGGTCGTGATCAGGAGCGGCCGCGTGATCGCCAACCGGACCAGGCTCAACTCGGGCAAGCTGATCGACGCCACCGTGCTGGTCGGCCGCGGCCCCGGCGCGGAGCAGCTCGCACAGATGCGGGTCGGCTCGACGGCGACCGTGCGGTGGGGCCTGGCCGGACGACCGGCATTCGCGATCGGCGGCGAGAGCGTGCTGCTGCTGGGCCGCAAGCTGCAGGTCACCGACGACCGCGAGCTCCACCCGCGCACCGCCGTCGGCATCGACCGCGACAAGGGCCGGGTCCTGCTGCTGGTCGTCGACGGCCGGTCCAAGCGCAGCCGCGGCTACACGCTGGTGGAGCTGGCGCGGATGATGCGCCGGCTCGGCGCCGAGGACGCGCTCAACCTCGACGGCGGCGGTTCCTCGACGATGGTCGGCAGGACCCGCGCCGGGAAGCTTGCTCTCCTCAACCGGGCCTCCGACGGGCGTCAGCGGTCCGTCGCCGACGCGCTCGTCGTGAAGTACCGGAAGCCTTAGCCGGCCTGGCCTACTGCGCTGGGACGGTGACCAGCGCGACCGTGGTCACCGGCACCAGGCACTGCTTGTCGGTCTTCACCGGGGGCGAGGTGACCTGGAGCCCCGCGGGGGTCCGCTCGACCGACACGTCGGTCGGCGCGTCGCAGGCGACCGCGACGACGGCGGCGGCCAGCTCATCGCCGTCCGGTACGTCGATGCGCGCCGCCTCGGCCTCGATCCGGTCGGCCATCCGCGGGTCCTCGAACTGCCCGGCGAACTCCTGGATCGACTGGTCGCCGTCGATGGTGGTCGCGGTGGACAGCACGTTGCCACCGACCGCGGACTCGGAGACGAACACGACCTCCCCCGGCTCGACCGTGCCGGTCGGGGTCTCGGTCGGCGTCTCGGTCGGCGTCTCGGACGGGGTCTCCCGGTCCGTGGCTCCGTCGTCCGACCCGCCGCCGTCCTCCCCGCCGCAGCCGGCGAGGACGAGGGTGAGCGCGCAGAGGATTCCGAGAAGGTGCCGCATGTCCATGGGACGGTAGCGCGTTCCGGCCGGTTCCCAGCGCCCTGCCGGTGAGGTGGCAGGCTCGGGTCATGCCCCGCTTCACCAAGGCCGAGCTCGCGTCGTACCGCGGCGCGTTCGTGCCCGACCTGATCGGCCCCGACGTGCGGCTGCTGTTCGTCGGGATCAACCCCGGCCTGTGGACCGCCGCCACCCAGACCCACTTCGCGCACCCGGTGAACCGCTTCTATCCCGCGCTGCTGAAGTCCGGGATCATCGACCGCCCGATCGACCAGGCGGCGGGCATGGACGACGACGACCGCGACTACCTCCGCTCGCGCGGGATCGGCATCACCAACCTGGTCCGCCGGGCCACCGCGCGGGCCGACGAGCTCGACGCCGACGAGCTCCGCGAGGGTGGGGAGCGCCTGGCCCGGCTGGTCGCCGAGACCCGGCCGGCGGTGGTCGCGGTCCTCGGGATCACGGCGTACCGCTCGGCGTTCGGGCAGAAGAAGGCGGTCGTCGGCCGCCAGCCCGAGGACCTCGCCGGCGCGCAGCTGTGGGTGGTGCCGAACCCGAGCGGGCTGAACGCGCACGCCACCGTCGACACCCTCGCCGCGGCGTACGCCGAGCCGGCCCGGGCCGCCGGAATCCTGCCCGGCCGACTAGGAACCCTCCTGCGGGCAGGTCGCCTGGTAGGGCCGCTCGCCGAACCAGTCCCGCCACTCGTCCCGGGTCGCGTCCCGCCCGACCATGGTGCACGCGAACTCGATGGTGTGGACGAGGCTGGTGTCCCATTCGTAGAAGCTGTCGGTGAGCGGCGCGATCAGCACGGTCTTGCCGTCGGGCTTGAAGGCAACGCCGGCGAGGTTGCGTTCGGGATTCACGATGCTGCCGAGGGGCTCGCCGGTGTGTCCGTCCCACAGGCTGACGGTTCCGTCGCCGGCTGTGACGGCGAACCGGGAGCTGTCTGCGGACCAGGCGACCCAGGAGGTGCCGACGCGGTGGGCCCGGACCGGGGAGCGGGCGAGCTTCCCGGTCTCGATGTCGGTCAGGGCGACCACGCCGCCGTGACCGGTGAGTGCGAGATGGGTCCGGTCCGGGGAGATGGTCGCGGCGTCGATGCCGTCCGGGAACTCCACCCGCTGGACGACCTTGCCCGACTCGAGGTCGACCTGGGCCCACTCGGTCGAGGGTGTCAGGAACTCGCTGGACCCGGTCAGCTCGGACGGGTCCTCGCCGACCGAGACGAACCCGGTGTGATCGCCGGCGCCGGCTTGGGTGTTCCACACCCAGGCGCCGACGTGGACCGGTTCGCCGATGGGCGCGAGCGTCTCTGCGTCGAGCAGGGAGAGGTCCCCGTTGGCGTCGGAGAGGACGAGCCGGGACCCGTCCGGGGTGTAGGCGAGGTCGACGGTGTCGACCGGCCACCGGTGCGCCGCGTTGTCGGCGAGGAGCTCCCCGGTGTCTGGGGTCATAGACCCAGATGTCGCCTCCGTCCGCGGCGACGAAGCGGCTGCCGGCCGGGTCGAACGCTCCTCCGTCGCAGCAGGTCTCGTTCACGTACTCGGTCGGGCGCCCCGTGGTGGTGTCGAAGAACCGGAGGCCGTGCTGGTCGCTGTGCGCGGTGTACCTGCTGCCGGGTGACACGATCACCCAGCCGGACCCGAACTCGCCGGGCGGGCGGGTGCGCTCGATGAAGCTGGCCCGGCCGGTGAGGTCCCAGAGCCGGATGGCGTCGTCGGCGCCAGCCGTGTGCAGGGTGTCGCCCTCGGGTGAGTACGCGAGCCCCTGGACGCTGGCGGCGCCGAGGTCGAGTCGGTGCAGGACGGCACCGGTGGCGGGGTCCCAGACGATGCCGGTGCTGTCCCCGGCGGTCGAGGCGACCTGGGAGCCGTCCGGGTTGAAGGTGAGGGCGTTGATCGCTTCGGTGTGGCCGTGCAGTGTCCGCTGCGGCTCCCCGGTGGCCGCGTCGAGGACGAGTACGTCCACCTCGTCGTCCAGGGCGATGGTGGTGCCGTCCGGGCTGAGGGCGATGTCGTACCCGACGCGGTCGGTGCGGTACCGGACCCGACCGGACGGCACCTCGATCGCGCTGAACGGCTGGCTGGTCCACACCGTCTGACCGTCGGGGGCGAGCGCGAGCTGGTTGCGGTCGTTGAGCTCGTGCTGATGTCCGGGAAGGTTCTTGTCGAGCACCAGGCGCGGTGCACCGGTCATGTCCCAGACCAGGAGCCGCGTGCCGCCGGCCTCCCCCGCGGTCCGGTCCTCGAAGTCCTTGGCGAACACCCGGTGGAAGAGGGCCGCCAGCGTCGTGCCGTCCCGGTTCCACGCGAGGTCGATGGCGCGGTCGAGGTACAGCCTGGCGGGCGTGGCGGCCCACGTTCGGGCCCGGCTCACCGATGGTGAGTCCCGGCAGCGGGTCGCCGCCGGTCTCCTCGAGGGTTTCGGCGTCCAACAGGCGCACCGGCTCCGGCTCGAGCAGCGGCATGCCGACGGCCAGCGTGGCGCCGTCGGGGGAGAACGCCATCGGCGCGACCTGTTCGCGCGCGTTCCGGATCTCTGGCGGGATGAACTCGGCGCGCGGGTCCCAGCTGGCGGCGTCGTAGAGGGTGACGGCACCCAGGTGGTCCATGACCGCCACGCGGCTCCCGGCGCTGTTCAGCGCGAGTCCGGTGATGTCGGCTCCGTCGTAGGGGACCGACCGGACGAGCTCGGGTCGGCGGTCGATCGCACCCTGGAGGTTGGCGCGGGTCGCCGCGGACTCGTCGAGCCGGGCGCCGGCGACGGCCTGGAGGAGGGAGTCGTCGATGTTCTCCGCGACGAGCGCGCGGGCGCCGGCGGCACGAGCGTCGGCGGCGGTCTGGGCGGCCACGGCGGCTGCAGCGCTGTCCTCGGCCTGGTTCTGCTGGTACGCCGCGTACCCGCCGGCGGCGACGGCGACGAGCAGCAGCACGCAGGCACCGACGAGCACGATCCGCAGCCGCCGGATCAGCCGGGACTGCCGCCTGGCCTGCTCGGCGGTGGCGCGTTCCTCGGCCTCGGCGAGCGCGGCGCTCTCGTCGAGGAAGTCGCGCTCGGCGGTGTTGAGCTCCGGGTGGGGCCGGTCCCGCCACTCCAGGGCCTGGGCCAGGCGGATGCCGCGGTACAGCTCACTGGGCGGGCGGTCCAGAGAGTCCCAGGTGTCCGCGGTGGCGCTGAGGTGGTGCAGGATCCGTTGTCCTTCGACGTCGTCCTCGAGCCAGCCGCGGAGTCGTGGCCAGGCGCGGGCGAGGGCCTCGTGGGCGATCTCGACCACGCCGTCGTCGCTGGTGACCAGCCGGGTCCGCACGAGCCGGTCGACGAGCTCGTCCTGTCCGGGTCCGGTGGCGACCTGGCGACGCGGCACTCTCGCGCGCACCGGCTCGCCCTCGGTTCCGGGGGAGACGAGCCGGAGGAGTAGATCGTGGAGAGACCTGCGTTGGTCGGGCTCGAGGTCGCCGTACAGGCTCTCGGCGGACTGGGCGACGGCGCCGCGGATCCCCCCGGAGGCCTGGTAGCCGGCCACGGTCAGGGTGCGTCCTTCGCGGCGGAGCCAGGTCTCGCGCAGGGCGTGGGAGAGCAGGGGGAGGGCGCCGGGCTCGTTCTCGACCTCGCGGACGAGGAGGTCGACCAGGCCGGGTTCGATGATCAGCCCGGCCTGCCGGGCGGGTCCCTCGATGGCGGCGCGAAGCTCGTCGGCGGTCATGGCGGCGAGGACGTACAGCCCGCGCTCGACCAGGCGGGCGAGGACGGGGTGGGCGGAGACGTCTCCCATCCGGTCGGCCCGGAGGACGAGCACCAGAGGAGCTGCTTCAGCGTGGTCGGCGAGGAGCTGGACGAACCGGTCCTGCTCCTCCTGGTCGTCGCACAGCGAGAAGAGCTCTTCGGCCTGGTCGACGACGAGGAGTCGCGGCTTCCCGGTGGGTCTGGGTGGTGGGAGGGCGCCGACGGGGTGCCGGCCGGGGGTGATGACGTCGCTGTGCTGGCCTTCGCGGCGGAGTGCGGCGACGATGCCGGCGCGCACCAGGGAGGACTTCCCGCTCCCGGACGGGCCGAGGACGGCGAGGACGCCTTCCTCGTCGAGGCGCTCCCGGCAGAGTCGGATGTCCCGGTCCCGGCCGAAGAAGCCCTCCTCGTCCTCGACGTCGTACGGCAGCAGGCCGAGGTAGGGGCAGGCCTCGCTGGGCTGCTGCCTGACCGAGGCCACGTCGAGGTCGGGGTCCTGGCGGAGGATGGCGCCCTCCAGCTCTCCGAGACCGGGTCCGGGGTCGATCCCGAGCTCGTCGACCAGCCGCCGGCGTACCTGGGCGATGGTGCGCAGCGCCTCGCCCTGACGGCCGGCTCGGTACTGGGCGAGGGCGAGCAGCTCCCACCGGCGCTCCCGCAGCGGGGCCGCGTTGGCCAGGGCCTGCGCCTGGGCGAGCACGTCGCGGTGGTGGCCGGCCTGGACGGATGCCTCGAGCCACCACTCCTGGGCGTCGAGACGGAGCTCGGAGAGCCGGGCCGCTTCCAGGCTGCCGGGCTCCCACTCCTCGAGCTCGGTGAACGGGCGACCGCGCCACAGGGCCAGCGCCTGGCTGAGGGCGTACGCCGCCCGGTCCGGTTCGCCGAGCTCGAGCAGCTCGTGGCCGCGCTCGGCGAGCGCCTCGAACTGGCGCGCGTCCACAGCGTCGGCGGGGAGGGTGAGCCGGTACCCGGTGCCGGTCGTCTCGATTGCGCCGGCTCCGAGGACCTTGCGCAGCCGCACGACGCAGCTCTGCAGGTTCTTGTGCCAGGAGGCGGGCGGCGTGTCTCCCCACACCGCCTCGGCGAGCTCGTCGGCGCTGAGCGCCTCGTCCCCGGCCGCGGCCAGCGCGGCGAGGACGACAGTGTCGCGGGGGCCCAGGCGAGGCGCCGAGTCGTCGAGCGTGAGCGGTCCCAGGACCGAAATACCCACGCTTCGAATGTCCTCGCCGCCTCAGGGGCCGTCAACCGCGTGGATACCGGACGGATACCGGGGCGGGGCGGGGTCGATACCGATGGCTGGCACAACGGGACGAGCACGGGGCATCAGGTCCCGGCATCACCCCAGGAGAACATCATGAACAGCTACACACTGACCTCCGAGTCCTCGCGCTGGTGGCTGCCGTCGGCCGCGGCAGGTACCGCCGCCGCGCTGGTCGTGGTCGCCATCGTCGGATCCTCTTCGGCAGGCAATGCCGTCCCGACCGAGCCGGCTCGCTACTCCACTCCGGTCGTGACCCAGCCGTCGATCGACATCCCACCCGGGTGGCGCCAGTGCTTCATGGAGCAGGCCACCTGGAACACCGTCCTCGACGGACCTCAGCCGATCTGCCCGATCGACTAGCCGGAGACCTTCTGCTCCTTGCCGAGCACGGTGAGCCCGTCCTCGACCACGAAGCCGCGCTCCTTGTCCTCCGCCTCGTCGATGCCGATGCGGGTGTTGGCGGGGATGACGACGTTCTTGTCGATGATCGCGTTGCGGATGACGGCGCCGGGGCCGACCTTGACGCCGTGCAGCAGCACCGAGTCGGTCACCTGCGCGCCCGACTCGACGCGCACCGACGGCGACAGCACCGACCGGTGCACCCGTCCTCCGCTCACCACGACGCCGGGCGAGAGCAGGGCGTCGCTGGCCGACGCGGGCTGGTGGCCGTCGCCCTGGACCAGCTTGGCGGGGGGCTGCGGGCCGTAGGACGTGAAGATCGGCCAGCCGAAGTTGTAGAGGTTGAAGATCGGGAGCGGCGAGACGACGTCCATGTGCGCGGCGTAGTAGGAGCCGAGCGTCCCGACGTCGCGCCAGTACCCCTGGTCGCGCTCGCTCGAGCCCGGCACCACGTTGTCCTTGTAGTCGTAGACGCCCGCGTCCGCGCGGCGTACGAACGCCGGGACGATGTCGCCGCCCATGTCGTGCTTGGACCCGTCGAGCATGGCGTCGCTGGTGACCGCGTCGACCAGGGCATCGGCGTCGAAGACGTAGTTGCCCATCGAGGCCAGCACCTCGTTCGGGCTGTCGGGCAGGCCCACCGGGTCCTTCGGCTTCTCGAGGAACTCGCGGATCCGCTGCGGGTCGTCGGGCTGTACGTCGATCACCCCGAACTGGTCGGCGAGCCCGATCGGCTGGCGGATCGCGGCGACCGTGCAGCCCGCGCCGGACTCGACGTGCTGGTCGACCATCTGGGAGAAGTCCATGCGGTAGATGTGGTCGGCGCCGACCACCACGATGATGTCGGGCTTCTCGTCGCGGACCAGGTTGAGCGACTGGAAGATCGCGTCGGCGCTGCCGAGGTACCACCGCTTCCCCACCCGCTGCTGCGCCGGCACCGGGGTGACGTAGTTGCCGAGCATCGTCGACATCCGCCAGGTCTGGCTGATGTGGCGGTCGAGGCTGTGGGACTTGTACTGCGTCAGCACGACGACCTGGAGGTAGCCGCTGTTGACGACGTTCGAGAGCGCGAAGTCGATGAGCCGGTAGATGCCCGCGTAGGGCACGGCGGGTTTGGCGCGGTCCGCGGTGAGCGGCATCAGCCGCTTGCCCTCCCCGCCGGCCAGCACGATCGCCAGGACGTTCTTGCGCTGGGTACCCGTCATGTCGCTCACGCTAGTGGCGAGGCGTCCTGCGGTACACCTCGCAGGTGAGGCTCTGTGTTCGTGAGGGACCGCTAGGGGTAGTTTCCGAACATGCGAGTCGACGTGCTGAGCAGGGAGTACCCACCCGAGGTGTACGGCGGCGCGGGCGTGCACGTCGCCGAGCTGGTGCGGGCGCTGCGGGGCCGCGGCGACATCGAGGCGCAGGTGCACGCGTTCGGTGCCCCGCGCGACGAGGAGCTGACGTCGTCGTACGCCGACCTCGCGGAGCTGGCCTCGGCCAACGCGGCGCTGCGAACGCTCGGCGTCGACCTCGCGATCGCGGATGCCTGCTTCGGCACCGACCTGGTCCACTCGCACACGTGGTACGCCAACATGGCCGGACACCTCGCCTCGCTGCTGCACGGCGTACCGCACGTCGTCAGCGCGCACTCGCTGGAGCCGCTGCGGCCGTGGAAGGCCGAGCAGCTCGGTGGCGGGTACGCCGTCTCGTCGTGGGTGGAGAAGACGTCGTACCTCGCGGCGTCGGCCGTGATCGCGGTGTCGGCGGCGATGCGTGACGACGTACTGCGGTCCTATCCCGAGATCGACCCGGACAAGGTGCACGTCGTGCACAACGGCATCGACACCAGCGACTGGGCACCCGTGGCGGACCCCGACCGGGTGCGATCGCTGAGCGTCGACCCGGACCGGCCGTCGGTGGTGTTCGTCGGCCGGATCACCCGGCAGAAGGGGCTGCCGCTGTTCCTGCGCGCGGTGGCCCAGCTGCCGCCGGACGTGCAGATCGTGCTGTGCGCGGGCGCCCCGGACACGCCGGAGATCCAGGCCGAGGTGGAGGAGCTGGTCGCGATGCTCGCGTCGTCGCGCGACGGCGTCGTCTGGATCCGCGAGATGCTGCCGCGGCCCGACGTGGTCGCCCTGCTGACGGCGGCGACGGCGTTCGCGTGCCCCTCGATCTACGAGCCGCTCGGCATCGTGAACCTCGAGGCGATGGCGTGCGAGACGGCCGTGGTCGCGACGGCGACGGGCGGGATCCCCGAGGTGGTCGTGCCGGGCGAGACCGGCCTGCTCGTGCCGATCGACCAGGCGACCGACGGCACCGGCACCCCGCTCGACCCCGACCAGTACGTCGCCGACTTCGCCGCCGCGCTGAACGAGGTGGTCGCCGACCCGGCGCGGGCCGCGGCCATGGGCAAGGCGGGTCGGGAGCGGGCGATCGGGGCGTTCAGCTGGCCGGCGATCGCGGAGAAGACGGTGGGGGTCTACCGCTCGGTGACGTGACCTCGTCGGCACCCTGTGGATAGCCGTTCGCGCGATCGGGCGAAGCGACTCATCCTCGAGGGCATGAGCGAAGACGAGACCTACCAACCGATCATCCACTCCCAGGCCGACCTCGAGGACGCCTGGCGCACCCTCATGGAGCCGCTCGGCTTCTCCCGACGCACGCTGTGGCTGATGTTCGTCGCCGGCGACGACCGGCTGCTGCCGCAGGTCACCGAGATCGTGGACATCCCTCCGGTGCTCGACGACGAGGACCTGCTCGGGCTGCAACGGCTGATGGAGGAGATCGGCAGTGCCGGTCTGCGGCCGGCGTTCCTGATCAGCCGGCCCGGGCCCGGTGGACCGACCTCCGACGACCGGGCCTGTGCCGGTCGGGTCGTCGAGGCCTGTCGAGCGGCCGGGGTCGCCGCGGAGGTGGTGCACGTCGCGAGCGACACCGACCTGCAGCCCGTCCCGATGGATGACCTGCCCCTGCCGGTGTCCGCGTGACGTCTAGCCTCGGGGGTCATGACCAAGCTGATGTTCCTGCTCTGGGGCGAGCGCCTCCTCGTGCAGGACCCGGACTGGCACGCGCGCCTCGCGAGCGCCGGCGTACGTCGGCTGCAGGTGAACATCGACGACGAGCCGGTCGCCGACGCGCTGCGGCTGCAGACGTTCGACGAGCCGGTGCGAGCCATCGTCAGCGTCTGGACGGACGCAGACGTCGCGGATGCCGTGGTGGCCGTGGAGGAAGCGGCACCACGGGTGGCCGGATGGGTGGTCGACGAGCGCCGCCCGCTCGACCCACCCGAGTCGGCCGACGGTTCGCGGGCCGACGCCCTGGCCAACGTGGCGATCCTGCGCCGACCCGAGGAGCTCAGCCGTGACGAGTGGCTGCACCGGTGGCTGGAGCACCACACGCCGGTCGCCATCGAGACCCAGGCGACGTTCGGGTACCTCCAGAACGTCGTGGTCGAGCCGGTGACGCCGGACGCGCCACGGGTGGACGCGCTGGTCGAGGAGCTGTTCCCGCCGGAGGCGATCCACGACATGCACGCGTTCTACGGCAGCGGCGGCGACGACGCCGAGCTGTCGCGTCGGATGACCCGCCTGATGGAGAGCGTGGCGACGTTCGGCGCCGACCGCGACCTCGACCTGGTGCCGACCAGCCGCTACCTCTACGCGCTCTGACCCTCCCCGACCGGGCGCGCCGTTGCCCGGGGAAGTGACCGCACCGCCGGGAGCATCGCCACGGACAGTGTCACTCCGATGCCGAGCACGGTCATGCCGAACAGCGTCTCGTGGATGCCGTACGCCGCGCTGGCCGCGCCGGCGAGCAGGTTGCCGAGCGGGATGATGCCGTTGGAGGACAGGTAGTCGTAGCTCGACACCCGCGACAGCGCCCGATCCGGGATGTGCTCGCCCAGCGACGTCTCCCACAGGGTGAAGGCGCCCGTGACGCAGATGCCGGCGAGGAGCTCGAGCGCGCCGATGCCCCAGGTGCCGAGGCCGCTCCCGATGAACGCGGCCTGGCAGGACGCCCCGACCAGCAGCAGGCTGGCCACGCGCATCGCGTGCCGGGGTCGCCACTTCATGAACAGCAGGTCGCCGATCACCGCGCCGACCCCGAAGCAGGCCACGATCACCGCCCAGCTCCGGGCGCCCTCGAGCTCGCGGTCCATGAGCACCGGGCCGATCACGAAGATCGACGGCAGCACGATCAGGTGGTAGGCGCTGATGCCCACGAGGAAGCCGAGCACCCACGACCGGCTGCGCACCTCGCCCCAGCCCTGCCTGAGGCTGGTCCAGAAGTGGTCGGTCGTGGCGAGCGGGTCCTCGTCGTGCATCCCCTCCTCGACCACCCGTGGCTTGAGCGGAAGCAGCAGCGCGATCGACACCGCGAACGTCACGGCGTCGAACAGCAGTGCTCCGCCCGGGCCACCCGCGAACGCGATCAGCAGGCCCGCGATGACCGGGCCGGCCACGCTGCCGAAGGAGAAGCTCAGGCCGCGCAGGGCGTTGGCCGGCTGGAGGTTCGCGGGCGCGACCGTGTTGGGCAGCATGCCGCTGAACGCGGGCGCGAAGAACGCGTCGGCCGCGCCGAACACCGCGGCCAGCACCACCAGCGACGGCACGCTCGCCCCGCCGCCGAGCAGCAGCACGGCCGCCACCAGCTGGGTGACCAGCCGCACCGCGTCGGAGGCGATCAGGATCCGCTTGCGGTCCCACCGGTCGGCCCAGACCCCGGCCGGGAGGGCGAGGACGACGAACGGCAGGAACTGCGCCGCCGACACCAGCGCCACGTCGGCCACGCCGCCGTCGATCGCGAGTACGGCGAACGGCAGCGCCACCGCCGTCACCCGGTCGCCGAGGATCGAGAGCACCTGGCTGCCGAAGAGCAGGCGGTACTGCGGCTCGTCCCTCAGGACCGACGGGAGCCGGAGCCGGCGTACCTGCGTGAGCACCGGCCCAGAATGTCACCCCTCAGCCCGCCAGATGCGGCTCTGCGGACAGCACGGCGAGGTCGAACGACTCCCCCGTGATCGTGACCGTGCCGCCCACGTCCTGCCAGGCGCCGCCGTCCACGCGGTACCGCGCCGTCCACGTCGTGTCCACCCGCGTCCGCAGGCCGTGGTGGGAGTCCTCGTAGCGGTGGGTGATGAACTCGTGCAACGGCACTCCCCTGCGCCACGGCTTGCCGGCCCAGTCGGTCACCTGCTGCGTGCCGTCGCCGTTCACCCACCGGAACTCGGCCGGCGTGATGTCGAGGTCGACCCGATGGCCCAGCAGCCCGATCGTGCGCACGAACCCATCAGCCTCGGTCGAGAAGATCGTGTCGAGGTTGACCAGCGTCTCCCCACCCGGCGGCTGGATCACCACCTCCGACTCCGGCAACGGGATGCGTTGGAAGGCGCGCAGCACGAGCGCCTGGGTCACCTGCTGCGCGACGGGAGGCTGCTCGTCCTCGCCGAAGCACACGGGGCCCAGTCCATCGATCGAGCCGTCCGGCAGGTGGGCCACTTCGTTGAACGAGCAGTCCTTCGTCGTCCGCCCCGCACGTCATCTGGTCGCCACATCCCTGGAACTGCTCGCCCGGGATCCCCTCGCCGCGGATGCAGATCGGGCACGTAGCTGTAGGTGATCGCCGGACTGCCCGACGGACCTGATCCGTGGTCTGAGTCGACTCGCGTCTCGACTCTGCGCACGTATGCGTCTGGGTCGAAGGCATCGCCCGCGTCGTGGCGCCAACCTCGTCCTGTGCGCGGCGCAATGGCCGGACTGCGCACCAGGCAGACCGCGAGCGCAAGAACGACGAGCGAGCGATCGCGCTGCATCACTGGACGAGCACCAACTCGTTCATCAGCCAAGCCTGTCGCGCGCCAAACGAGCCGCGCCGAGTAGGTGAGCCTTGCCGTCGCTCGGAAGCGTCTCGATCCTCACCGTCGCCGTGATGAACGACCTGCGGCGATCTGCCGATCCTCGAGCGCGAGAACTTCGGCCTCGATTGGGGCGGTCCTTGGGTTGGAACGCGAGTTGAAGACCGTCCAGCCGTCGCTCTCCATGGACGCCGCCGTCCGCGTACATCTCCTCGAGTCGTCCGGCGAAGTCGCGTGCACGACTCGCACGCGTGCACTGATGCTTAGCGCCAGCAGGCGTACGTGTCTCCAGAAGTCGCGTGCCTCGTTGAACACGTCCACCCAGTGCTCCGCGAACGCCACCGCCCCGTCCTCGGACTTCTCCTCCCAGGCAGCCGGTTCCGGGGTGGTGGTCTCGGTGGGGGTGGGCGACTCGGAGGGCGCGAACTTCGGCTCGGGTTCGTCCTCGGAGCAGGCGCCGAGGGCGGCCAGCAGCGGCACGCAGGCAGCGGCGGCCAGGAGGCGACGCCCGAACGTCATGGAGACCTTCTTCCCGAGACACCCGCCGCCAAACGACACGTGACGACGAGGTGCCACCACCGTACGAAACAACCGCCGACGGTTCCAGATCCTCTTTGATACCTGTGGAAAGTCGGTTCTCCACAGATTGCCCGGACCCGGTTTCGGTTCGGCGATCGGCAGGGCAGCCTTGACGCATGAGCATCCAGGTCGAGCACGCGGAGTTCCGGTCCGCCGTCCACGACGTCCATGAGGCGGGCGCGGCGCTCCGGCACGCCCGCGACGGGATCGACCGCGAGGTCGACGCGCTGCTGGACGACGGCTGGACGGGCGCGGCCGCGCGGTCGTACGCCGACGGTTGGGCAGACTGGCGGGCGGCGTCCGACACCGTGCTCGAGGGCCTGCTCACGATGGGCCGGCTGCTCGACGCCGTCCACGCCGACCTCACCGAGCGCGACCTCGACGCGGACGCCTCGCTCGACCCGATCGCCGGGCGACTCGTGGAGAGGCTCGAGCCATGACCGACGACGTGTTCGAGGTCGACATCGACGCCCTGCTCCACGTCGTCGACCGGATGGCCACCTGCCAAGCTGCGCTCCACGACCTCGCGACCGACATCGAGCGCCGGATGGCCGGCCTCCACCTGACCTGGCAGGGCGAAGCGGCCGACGCACACGTCGTCGCCCAGCAGACCTGGGACCACGGCTTCCGCGACATGCGCGCCGCGCTCCAGCAGATGCGCGCCGCTGCCTACACGGCGCACGACAACTACACGTCGGCGGCCGACACGAACCTCCGACTGTGGGAGCAGGTCGGATGAGCCGCCGGCCGCCCACTAGCGTGGAGTCCGTGACCGACCGCGTCTCCACGCCCGTGCTCGCCGACCTCGTCGGCGGCTTCGTCAACGAGCACGTCTTCCAGCGGTACGGCGACGTCCCCACCGCGGTCGATGCGTTCCTCGCCGACCGCCGCGAGACCGCCGGCCGCCTGCCCGGCGAGGTGGCCCGGGTGCTGGTCGCCCTGCCCACCGAGGAGGCCGTCGGCGAGCACCTCGACGAGCTCGGCGTGGGCTTCGCCGCCGACCCGGTGCAGGGTGGCTACCGCGGCTGGCTGGTCGACGTGTCGCAACGAGCGCGGGCGGTCAAGCCCGGCTAGATCACGATCCCGAGCAGGAGCACGAAGATCAGTCCGGTCACCGAGAGCACGGTCTCCATGATCGACCACGACTTGATGGTCTGACCGACGCTGAGGCCGAAGTACTCCTTCACCAGCCAGAAGCCGGCGTCGTTGACGTGGGAGAAGAACACCGAGCCGGCGCCGACGGCGAGCACGACCAGCGAGGTCTCGCCCGTGGACATGCCCTCGACCAGGCCGACCATCAGCGACGACGCGGTGATCGTGGCGACGGTCGCCGAGCCGGTCGCGAGGCGGATCAGGACGGCCAGCACCCACGCCAGCAGCAGCACCGAGATGTTGGCGTCGTCGGCCCAGTCGGCGAGCAGCGTGCCGAGGCCCGTGTCGACCAGGACCTGCTTGAACCCACCACCGGCGGCCACGATCAGCAGGATGCCGGCGACCGGCGGCAGCGACTCACCGGTGACCTTCGAGATCCTCGCGCGGTCCATGCCCGAAGCGCGGCCGAGCGTGAACATCGCGACGACGAGCGAGATCGACAGCGCGAAGATCGGCTCACCGACGAGGTCGAGCACCCGGCGCAGCGGCTGCTCCTTGTCGTCGATGAAGATGTCGGCCAGCGCCTTGCCCATCATCAGCGACACCGGCAGCAGCACCGTGAACAGGGTGACCCCGAACGACGGGCGCCGGGTGTCGCCCTCCTCGCGCTCATCGGCGTCGAACATGTGCGGCGCGGGTACGTCGACCCAGCGGCCAGCCACCCGGCCGAAGAGCGGTCCGGACACGATCACCGTGGGGACCGCCACCAGCACACCGAGGGCGAGCGTGGTGCCGAGCTGCGCCCCGAGGGCGTCGATCGCGACCAGCGGGCCGGGGTGCGGCGGCACCAGCCCGTGCATGGCGGACAGGCCGGCCAGCGCCGGGATGCCGATCGTGATCAGCGAGAGCTGCGAGCGGCGTGCGACCAGGTAGATGACCGGCATCAGCAGCACCAGGCCGATCTCGAAGAACATCGGCAGGCCGATGATCGCGCCGACCAGCGCCATCGCCCACGGCAGCATCCGCGGGGACGCGTGCCCGATGATCGTGTCGACGATCTGGTCGGCACCGCCCGAGTCGGCGAGCAGCTTGGCGAACATCGCGCCCAGCACGATCAGGATGCCCACGCCGGCGGCCGTCGTCCCGAACCCGAGCAGGAACGACGGCAGCACCCCCAGGCCACTGTCCGGGTCGGCGAGGATGTTCTGCCCGGCCAGCGCACCGACCGTGAACGCGCCCGCGATCAGGGCGAGGAACGGGTGCACCTTCACCACGGTGATCAGGACGATGATCACCGCGATCGCGGCCAGCGCGGCCAGGATCAGCTGCCACCCGCCGGCGACGGGTTCGATGAGGTCGGTCCCGGCGAGAGGCAGGACGGCGGACAAGGTGGACATCACTTGTTCTCCTCGGTTGGGTCGAGCGCGTCGAGGCCCGAGACGGAATCCTCGACGATGGCGTCGACGCTCTGGTCGACGTCGATCACGACGCCCCGCTCGTCCGGCTCCAGCGGCTCGAGGGTGGCGAACTGCGAGGCCAGCAACGAGGCCGGCATGAAGTGTCCGGGGCGGCTGGCCTGACGCCGGGCGATCGTCTCGTGGCTGCCCTCGAGGTGCACGAACGCGAGGCCGGGCGCGTGCTGCCGGAGCTGGTCACGGTACTTCCGCTTCAGCGCCGAGCAGCTCATCACGCCGCCACCGTCGCTGTGGACGGCGAGCCACTCCCCGATGATCTCCAGCCAGGGGTAGCGGTCCTCGTCGTCCAGGGCCTGTCCGGCGGACATCTTGGCGATGTTGGCTCGGGGGTGGAGGTCGTCGGCGTCCTCGAACGGCACCCCGAGCCGCTGCGCCAGGGCGGCGCCGACGGTGGACTTGCCGGATCCGGAGACCCCCATCACGACGAGGGCGGGCGGGTGCGACATGCGACGTACTCCTGAGCGAACGGCGGCTGCGTCCGGACATCCTGCAACCAATAGTCATACGATTGCAAGAGTCAGACACGAATTAGCAGGTTCTTTCTTCCGACTTGGCGGGGATGAGACGATGTTTGGGTGACCAGTACCCCGTCGCTCGGCCAGCACGCCAGCGTCCTCGCCGCGCTCGGCGGGAAGATCGCCTCGGGCTCGCTCGCGCCGGGTCAGGTGCTCACCCTGGAGGGCATCGGCCGCGAGTACGCCGTGTCCCGCAGCGTCGCCCGCGAGGCGGTCCGGGTGCTGGAGTCGATGGGCCTGGCAGCGTCGCGCCGGCGGGTCGGCATCACCGTGCAGCCCAAGCACCGCTGGAACGTCTTCGACCCCCGCGTCATCCGCTGGCGGCTCGACGAGGGCGACCGCACCGAGCAGCTGCTGTCGCTCTCCGAGCTCCGCCGCGGGATCGAGCCGGTCGCCGCAGCGCTGGCCGCCGAGCGCGCGGACGCCAACCAGTGCCGGGTGCTGGCTGCCGCCGTGTCCGACATGGTCATCCACGGCCGCGCGGGCGACCTCGACTCCTACCTGCTGGCCGACACGATCTTCCACCGCACGCTGCTCGAGGCCAGCGGCAACGAGATGCTCCGCGCGCTGCACGGCGTGGTGGCCGAGGTGCTCAGCGGGCGCACCCACCACGGGATGATGCCGGACCGTCCGAACCCCGAGGCGATCGCGCTGCACGACGAGGTGGCGCGCGCCGTACGCCTCGGCGACGCGGCCGCCGCCGAGCGCGCGATGCGCGGGATCATCGAGGAGGCCGCGGAGGCCCTCCAGGACGAGCAGGGCTGAGCACGACCTCGACGGCATCGGAGTCGCGGGAGCGGGTACCAGATGTGCCTGCGAAAGGAGCGACGCGATGGCAGTCAGTGCCTTCCAGGACTTGCCCCTGGCCGACCGGGATCGTGCGTGGGACGGCGACGCTGCCGAGAAGCGGGTCCGCTCGTGGGCAGGGGCCGACGACGAGCCCAACGCGAAGTACCGCGACGCCCACGTCTGGTACGACGCGGACAGCAAGGACAACTTCACGGCGTACAAGCTGCTCATCGCCGACGTGATCGACGGCCGGCTGAAGGCTGTCCCCCGGGGCGTGATGGCCGCCGGCAACGTCATGCAGGGCGCACGCGGCGGCGCCGACCTGCCGAAGGGCGACATCGACCGCGTGAAGAGCCACCTCGCGAAGTACTACGACAAGATGGGCGAGGACGCCCCGTGGGAGGACTGAAGGTCTAGCGTGGCCGCATGGCCGACCAGATCGAGGTCCCGACCCCGGACGGGCGGATCCTCGAGGCGCTGACCGAGGGCGACCCGGAGGGCTTTCCTATGGTCTTCCACCTCGGGACGCCCGTCGGCGCGGTGCCGTTCCCGCTGCTGGATCGTGCCGCACGGAACGCCCACCTGAAGGTGATCACCTACTCCCGTCCCGGGTACGGCGGCTCGACGCCGTGGCCCTTCTCGGAGCGCGGGCCACGGGTTGCGGACGACGTCGTCGACGTCCTGGCACTGCTGCACCACCTCGGCGTCGACGAGTTCCTCACCCTCGGCTGGTCGGGCGGCGGCCCGCGGGCGATCGCCTGCGCCGCGATCCTGCCCGGTCGCTGCCGGGCCGCGGCCACCATGTCGGGCGTGGCGCCGTACGACGCCGAGGGCCTCGACTGGTTCGACGGGATGGGCCAGGAGAACATCGACGAGTTCGCGGCCGCCGGCCAGGGGGCAACGACGTACCACCACTACCTGCGCCAGCTGCCGGCGCCCGACGGTGAGCCTGCCCGGCCCGAGGACCTGGTCGCGAACCTCGGCAGCCTGCTGACACCGGTCGACGCCGCGTTCCTCACCGGCGAGTTCGCCGAGTACGTCGACGCCTTCGGCCGCAAGGCCCACGAGCAGGGCGTGGTGGGCTGGCGGGACGACGGACTGGCGCTGGTCCGCGACTGGGGATTCGATCTCGCCGACGTCACGGTTCCGGTGTCGGTGTGGCAGGGCCGCGAGGACGCGATGGTGCCGCCCTCGCACGGCGACTGGCTGGCGATGCACGTGCCGACCGCACGACCACACCTGCTCGAGGGCGTCGGGCACCTCTCCCTCTGCGCCAGGTTCGACGACGTCCTCGCCGACCTGAAGGACCTGGCCGGCGTCTGACTCACCTCACCTCCGGGAGGCCCGGTGGGAGGCCAGGTCGATGACTGCCGCGCCCGACCGCTTCTTCGGCGTACGCCGCTGCGAGGGACCGGCGGTCGTGGATCCCTCGCGCAGCACCTTCTCGTAGACCCGGTTGTTGGTGACCGTGACCGAGAACAGCTCGCCGGTGCGTCTCCGGAACCCGACCAGCACGCCGTCGAGCCGATGACCCGACCCGAGCAGGTCGGTGAGCAGGTGGCGCAGCCAGGTCGCCGCCGACTCCCGCCCGTTCCTGCTCCCCCAGGCCAGGCAGCAGCCGTCGGGGCACGGCGTCCAGGCGCTGCCGTTGGTGCGGGAGCGGGCGAACCTGGCGATCGCGGCCGCCTCGTCGTCGTTCAGCGGCGGGCGGACGTCGACGCGCCCGACGTAGTCGGTGTGGTCCATGGTCACCATCCATGCCCGGTCCCGGCGGCACTCTCACCCGGCTTCGCCGATCTGTGGACAACCGGCGACCCGAGGGTCCGCGGAGGGCCGCGCGCGTGGCAGGCTCATCCCCATGACCGAGCGCAACGTGCTGGGTGGTGAGCTCGAGACCTGCGGGACCGACCCGATGACCGGCTTCTACCGCGACGGGACCTGCACCTGCGGACCCGACGACATCGGCCTGCACGCGGTCTGCACGGTGATGACCCTGGAGTTCCTCGAGCACCAGAAGTCGGTCGGCAACGACCTGTCGACGCCGCGGCCGGAGTGGCACTTCGCCGGGCTCAACCCCGGCGACCGCTGGTGCGTGGTGGCCGGTCGCTGGCTGCAGTCGTACGAAGCCGGCGTGGTCGCGCCGGTCGTGCTGGCGGCCACCCACGAGCGTGCGCTCGAGGTGGTCCCGATCGAGCTGCTGTCCGAGGCGTCGGTCGACGTACCCCCGGACCTCAGCAGCCTGGACTGACCCGACCGTGTACGACGACTGGCCGGCGGGGCTGGCGTTCGCGTTCCTCTTCGCCGTGGCGTTCTGCCGCGGCGGGGCGACGTACGCGATCGCGCGCGGGCTGCGCGGTCTCGCCGCGCGGCGGTCGGAGCTGGTGGAGCGTCCGTCGGTGCGTCGAGCCGAGGCGGTGGTGAGCCGGTACGGCGCTCCCGCGGTCACGCTGTGCTTCCTGACGATCGGCGTCCAGACCGCCGTCAACGCGGCCGCCGGGTCGCTACGGATGCCGCTCCCCCGCTACCTGCCGGCGCTGGCGGTGGGAGCCGCGCTGTGGGCCACGATCTACGTGACGATCGGGATCGCGGTGCTGGAGGCCTTCTGGGGTGGGACGACGGGCCGGGTGCTGCTCGTGGCCGTCGGCGTACTGCTGCTCGCGGCCCTGGTCGGCGCGGTCGTGCGTCGGCGCCTGACCAGCGGCGTACCCGACTGACGGGGCCGGCGTCCCCGCTGAGTGCAGCTAGCCCGCGGCGACGACGTGGGCGTCCGGGCCCGGGTAGGTCAGGGCCTCGTGGCCGTCCGACCAGCGCACGACGTACGGCGGGGCGCCGTCCTCGCCGCGGACCTCGACGATCTCGCCCTCGCGTCTGTGCATCTCCGTCGTCCTGCCCTCGATGACCAGGTTGTCACCGACCTTCGCGTGCATCCGGACCACCTCCTCGACCCACGATGCTCCCCCTGCCGGGCGCCCGCAAGGCAGGCGGCGCCGAGTAACAAAACATGCACAGGACATCCACAGTTCTGCCACAACACGGGTGTGGGGCTGGTGTTGGCCGATCAGCGCTTTACGTTGCGGAACACCGTCCGAATACACCAAATGGGGTATGTCATGAAGCTGCTCGAGCAGACCGAGGCCACCTGCGCCTCCTACGGTCCTGGTCACCAGCTGCACTGGACCCTCTGGAAGCAGGTCGCGAGCTCCCCCGGCATCGTCGTCACCAAGGTGCGCGTGGTCGGAGACTCCGTCGAGCTCCTGCTCCCCGGGCGGCCCCAGCGCTGGCGCCACCACGACTCCGCGCGCCTGAAGTCGGCGCTGCGGACCACCCGTCAGCCGGTCGCCGCCGTGCCCGAGCACGGCATGCTGCGGGTCGATGGCTACTGGTTCAACTGCGTCTCGGCCGAGGCTGAGCTCACGCTCTGCGGCTGACGCCGCGCTCAATTCACTGGTTGACCAGTGAATTGCGCACTTGGCTCGGGAAACTTTCCAGGCCAAGTGCTGGTTTCCCGGGCCCAGTCAGCGCACGGAGGGTCAGCGCACGGCACGCAGCCGGCGTACCTCGAGCTCGATCTGGGCCTGCTGGCGGCGGCGCATCTCCGACAGCCGCGCCTGCTTCTCGTCGACGGACAGGGCGTTCCAGCCGTTGCGGCTCGTGTTCTGGTGTCGCATGGGGGACCTCGCGGGTAGTGGTTTCGAGCAGGTCGAGCGTCTCGACGACCACTAAGAGTTCACTTGGGGCTGACTGATACCTCGATGTGAGAACCCAGCGTGCCGGATCCGCATTCCGGCTGTCGCGCGAGTTTTCCACAGATTCGGTTTCGCCCGTCTCGGTCGCCTCCGTCTGGGGCAGCCTTCCCGTACCAACGCACGCTCTCGGGAGGCGCCATGAGGCTGGTCATCGACGCACCGGCGTACACCACCGCCGCAGACTCGTTCACGACCGCCAACCAGGTCGCCGCGATCCAGTACGACGCACTGGTCGGCAAGCTCGGCTCGTACGCCGGCATGGCCGGCGACGACTCCACGTCGGCCGCGTTCGCGGCGGCGTACGACGAGGCCGCCGCGGAGGCGCTGGCCGCACTCGCCGACGTGGTGCCGGCGTTCGCCAACCTCGGCCGGCTCGCCGGTCAGTCCGCTGCGAACCACCGGGAAGCCAACAACCGCTCGATCATCACCGGCAACGTCGTCTTCGACGGCACCTGGCACCCAACCGGCGAGGTGGTCTCGGTGCTGCCCGCGACCCCCGCCGTCCTCCCTCGGGGGCGACGCCGCCGCCTTCTCCGACAAGGAGAACTGGATCCTCGACCACATCGAGGGCTTCGTCTGGCCGAACGCCGACACCGACCGGCTCCGCGATGCCGCGCACGTGTGGCGCACCGCCGCCGACGGCCTCGACGGCCTCACCGACCACTGCCGCGACGCCGTGTGCGCCTTCGAGACCCAGCGCTCCCCCGAGATCCCGATCGCCGTCGCGGCCACCGACGAGCTCGCGGCGGCGATCCGGGAGGTCGCCGGGCAGCTCGTCGCCGTCGCCGGCTCGTGCGAGGAGTACGCCGCCCAGGTCGACGCCCGCCGTGCCGAGATCCGCGCCCTGCTCCGCGAGATCCTCCAGATGGTCGTCGAGGGGCTGGTCGTCAGCGCCGCCATCGGCCTGATCACCGGCGGAGCCGGCGCGGTCGCCGGCACCACCGCCGTCGTCGCCCGGGTCGCCGCGCAGGCACCCCGCTTCGCGGCCATCCTCTCCGCGCTCCGCGCCGCCGTCGCCACCTCCACCGCCTACCTCCGCACCACCCACGCCGCCCTCCGCGCCTCCCGGATGCGGATGGCGAAGTTCGTGAACGCGCGGCTGGCGATGCGCAACGAGTTCGGACATTGGAAGCTCGGCGACGACGCCGTCGTCGCCCTTCGAGCCTCGGAAGGCAGAGGCCATGCCATCGAACGGCACGTGGGCAAGCACGACCAGGCACTACTGCAACGAATGCGCGACGAGCCGTGGATCGGAGGTGCATCTTCGTTCCCGACCGAGGCGGTGGCAGCGCGGTCCGTCGCGAGTCTCATCCAGCGCAACCAGGCCGCCATCGAGACCTGGTTGGCCGGACAGGGCAAGGGCCTGCCAATTCGCGGACACTTCGACGAGGTAGTTGGACGTCGTGCAGATGCTGACGGCACAGTGAGTGACGTGAAGGGCGCCTTGGCCTATCTCGTACGAGATGCCGAATCACCTGACGGCTTCCGGGTCCACACCGCCTACCCGATTCCGTGATGAAAGGACATCCATGGAGACACCCGCGCTCGACTCCCTGCTCGGCTACTTCCACCAGGACTTCTTCCACGACCACGGCGGCATGTGGGAGACCGTGGACGCATTCGTCCGCGACGATCCGCATCTGGTCGACCAGCTGCCCGGGGAGGTCGAGGCCCGGCTTTCGGCGACCACCGACGACGAACTGCGTGCCTACGTCGAACAAACCGGCTGCGAGTACCGACTACAACCAGCGGACGGCAACTACCGACAGTGGCTGACCGCCATGGCGCATCGAGTCGCCGCAAGCAACCGGGCCTAGGTTAGGCGGTCCGCACCCACCGCTGCTGCGCGGGCGTCCGCGTCGCAGGTACTTCGCTGATCGGGATCGGTGGGTGCAGGGCCAGCTGGAGCTCGAGCGACACGCGCCTGACCTCGTCGGGCGCGAGGACGGTCGGGGCCGAGGCGATGGCTTCGAGGATGCTGGAGGTCGAGCAGACGAGGACGGCGCCGGCGGTGACCGACAGCCACTCGCCGCGCTCGAAGCAGAGCGCGCCACGGACGACGTCGCGGGGTACGAACGGCAGGATCCGGGCCACGGCGCCGGCGGCGTCGGAGGCGTCGGCGATGGTGGTGGCTCGCGCCCGGCCGTCGTGGCGGAGCACTCCGTCACGCACCTCGACCATGCCCGCCCAGGCCTTGGCCTCGATCACGAACACGCCGGAGGGGCCGACCACGACATGGCCGGCGTACGTCGAGGAGCCGCGCCGCCAGCCGGCGTGCGGAAGCACGCTCCAGGTGTCGCGCGGGAGCGCAGCGAGCACTGTCGCCGTCTCCACTCCTCGGGCAGGTCCCCCGACCATGCCACCTCCCAGTACAGGTTGGGGCGAAGGTTACGCCGCGCGAGCGGTCACGTCCGGGAAATCCGAAGGTTGGACTCTGTCAAGTTTAGGCTGACAGGACGGTCAGGGTGAGCAGGCTCATCGACGGCATCGGCAGCTCGGTGTCGAGGCGTACGGCGCCGGTCTCGTCGACGGTCACCTCAAGGGCCGGTTCGAGCTCGTCGAGCCGGTCCGCCGCGCGCAGAGCGTCCCACTGCTCGTCGGTCGGCCAGTCCTGGCCGTCCCCGCGCAGCTCACCCCAGGTGTGCGCCACGTTGGAGTGGCGCTCGTCGACCCGCTGGTGCGTCAGCGTGTACGTCGCACCCGGGGTCAGGCCGGTGACCTCGACGGACACCGACCGCGCGAGCGCCGCGCTGCCGGTGGCCTTGGTCTGGTCGAGGGTGAGGTTCCACAGCATCACCGTGTGCGAGCCGGAGTCCGGCGCCGTCGCGGCGACCGCCTCGACCAGCGAACCCCCGCCGTCGCCGCCGAGCTCGACCGCGAGCCGGCGCGACCCGAGCCGCTCCAGCATGGCCAGCGCCCACCACCGCGGCTTGCGGAGCTCGCCGACGGTGCGCAGGCCGAAGCCACCGTGGAGCAGCGACGGCGGCCGGCCGAGCTCCTCGAAGTGATCGGACACGACCCAGTAGGACAGTGACTCGATGCGTCCCATCGCCGAGAGCATGCCGCGCGCGAGGAAGGTGCCGGAGAACACCGCGTCACTGACCTCGTTGAAATGCGTGGGTGTGACGCCCCACTCGGTCCACCAGATCGGCGTGCCGGGGCGGCCGTACCGCTCGAGCATCGGACGGAAGTCGAGCGGCGGCGAGCCGTAGGTGTGGGTGGAGACGAAGTCGACCGGCGCCCCCGAGCGGTCGGCGTGAGCCAGCAGCTCCTCGACCCAGCCGGCCGCGGCGGAGGAGGGTCCGCCGACGGCCAGCCGGGAATCCACGGAACGCACCGCGGCGGCGGTGACGTCGTACAGCTTGAGGTACTCCTCGGGCGTCCCCGACCAGAAGACCTCGAGGTTCGCCTCGTTCCAGACCTCGAACGCCCAGAGCTCGACGACCTCCTCGCCGTACCGCTCGAGCAGGTGGGCGGTGAAGTCGCGGACCAGGTCGTGCCACCGCTCCCAGTCCTTCGGTGGCGAGATGATCGCGCGGTAGTCGAAGACCGTCTTCGACGGGTCGCTGGCCAGGTCGTGCGGCATGTACGAGATCTCGACGACGGGGTAGAGGCCGAGCGACCGGATGTGGTCGTAGACCCGGTCCACGCCCGAGAAGTCGTGGACCGGGTCACCGTCCTCCTCGCGGTAGACCGCGACGTCGTCGCAGAAGATCCCGTGCGCCCGCACGTGCGTGACCCCGAGCTCGCGATGGGCGGCCGACAGCGCGGCGCTCAGCTCCTCGCCGATCACGCGACCACCGGTGGTGTCGGCGGACAGCGCGTGGGAGAGGTGCTCGCTACCGATCATCGGCCGCCACGGACGCGGCAGCTCGCCGATGTCGGACCCGACGTCGACCCCGACCGTCACCGGCCCGCTGGGCTCGTTCAGCGCAGCAGCAGACACGGGCGCCGACAGCGGCCCCTCGACGTGGACGTCGGACAGCGACGACACGGCGTACCACCGCTCCTCGCCCGGGGCACACGTGGTGTCGACGTACGGCGGATGCGGGACCGCGAGCACGTCGCGACCGGCGTGGTCCAGCGGTTGCCAGGGCCCGTCGTCCGACTTCGCGACGTGCACCTGGTAGCCGATGGCTCCCGACACCGGCTGCCAGGTCAGGGTCACCTGCGACCCGCCGGAGATGGCGGTGAGGCCGGCAGGTGGATCGAGCTCGGGGGCGGACCCGCCGAACGCGTGGCCGCTCCGGATCCCGATCCGGTTCTCCCAGTCGGTGCGCGCGTCGGTGCTGGAGTCGGGGTTCACGAGGTCGCGAACACCTCCTGCTCCATCAGCGGCCGCAGCGACTGCTCCATCGCGCCGCGCGAGACGTACCGGCGCATGTCGTCACCGGCCAGGGCGTTGCCGAGCGCGGCCATGACCATCCCCTGGTCGAGCGAGAGGTAGCGCTTCGAGACCTGCTTGCTCTTGACCGCCACGGCGTCGTAGAAACCGCCCTTGCCGTAGGCGTCGAAGTCGCGCTTGATGTTCGCGAGGTTCGCCAGCGCCGCCTGCGGCGCGTAGCGAAGCGCGAGGAAGGACGCGTGCGGGGTGACCACACCGTCGCCGTACGCCGTCGGCGCGGGCTTGCCCTCACGGCAGCCCTCGTAGGCCTGGTCCCAGAAGGTCTTCTCCTGGTCGCTGGCGTAGCCGCCCGACTTGTTGACGGAGTCGCCGGCGTCCATGCCGAGCATGTCGACGCCGTACTCGCGGTAGCCGCCCGCCGGGTTGTTCGACGGCGAGAAGCCCCAGTAGCCGTAGCCGGCCTCGTCCATGCCGTGCTCGATCTGCCCGCGGACGTACAGCGGGTGGTTCCTGCCCCACGACCGCGGTCCCCAGGTCTCCTCGGGCACGAACAGCGGCACCATCAGCGCCTCGAACATCGAGCCGCCCCAGGTCGGGACGATGTTCATCCCGCGGTAGGGCAGCGCGCCCTCGAAGACGTCGATCTCCTCGCCGCCGACGGGGTACGACTTCCACTCGCCGACCGGCTTGCGTCTCGGTCCAGCCGTAGTCGCAGTTGTCGTTCGGGAACGTACGGAACGTCCCGTAGTAGTGCTTGGCCGGGATCTGCCCGGACGCGATGCCGAGGTACGACGCGATCCGCGGCTCGGTGTTGAAGGCGCCGTAGTGGTGGCCGGTGTACCAGACGTCCGTGCCCATCCCGCAGTAGTCGCCGACGACGGCGGCCGAGTCGTTCGGGTCCTCGTCCCAGAAGCCGCCACGGATCTGGCCGCCCTGCTGCTCGGCCTCGTTGTAGTAGCAGCCGAAGTTCATGTCGTTGCGGATCGCGTCAGCCTTCTTGGCCAGCGACGGCTCGGCGCGCGCGGCGAGCAGAAGCCCGGTGGCCATCCACCCGTTGTCGACCGACGACAGGAACGGCTTGATCGGGTCACCCGACTCGGGGAAGGTGTAGAGCTTCTCGCGCGTCGCCGGGTCGTACCAGTTGTAGAACATCCCGCTCGGCTCGTGCCGCTCGAGCCTGCCGATGGAGTCGATCGTCCTCGCCATCCGCCGCTGCGCCTCGGCCTGGGAGATCAGGCCGGTGTCGCGGGCGGCGACGGTGCTCCAGAGGTAGGCCCCCATGTTGGTCGGGGACGTGAACGCGCTGCGGCTCTTGGGCGACAGGTCGCCGCCGATGTTGTCGGCGGGCAGACCGGTGGCCGGCACGGCCATCGCCTCGAACGACTTCCAGGTGTCGGCGAGGTACTTCTTCAGCACCTTCTTGTCACCGCCCGGCTTGGCCGCAGCCGCCTTCTCAGCGGACCGCGGGGCCGCAGATCCCGGGTTGGTCGTCGCAGCCAGGCCGACGGTGAGGGCTGCAGCCGCAAGTACGGCAACCAGCCGGGTGGTGGGGGTACGTCGTACGCGCATGGGTGACTCCTCCGAGATGAGCGCGGTCGATGGACGGGTTGAAGAGCTGGGCTACTTGATGCCGGTCATGGCCACGCCCTGGATGATCCGGCGCTGCAGGAACAGGAAGACGAGCAGCACGGGCAGCACGACGACGACCGAGCCGGCGAGCAGCAGGCCGTACTTCGTGGCGTTCTGGCCGACCGCGAACAGGGCGAGTGCGACCGGCAGGGTGAACTTCGACTCGTCGGTCGCGACGACCAACGGCCACAGGAAGTTGTTCCAGGACGTCAGGAAGGTGAGGATTCCGAGCGTCGCGACGGCGGGCCCGCACAGCGGCAGGATGATCGAGAAGAAGATCCGCAGCTCGCTGGCGCCGTCGACGCGGGCGGCCTGGATCAGCTCGTCTGGCAGGCCGAGGATGTACTGCCGCATCAGGAAGACGCCGAACGGGCCGGCGAGGTACGGCAGGAACATGCCGGGCAGGCTGTTGGTCAGGCCGAGGTTCGTGGTCAGCACGAACAGCGGGATGAACGTCACCACGCCGGGGACCATCAGCGTCCCGAGCACCAGGACGAAGACCAGGCGCTTGCCCGGGAACTGCAGCTTCGCGAGGGCGTAGCCGAGCATCGAGCAGAACACCATGTTCCCGACGGCGGTCGCGACGGCGACGATCGCCGAGTTGGCGAAGTACGTCGGGAAGTCGAGCTTGGTGAACAGCTGGTCGTAGTTGTCGGTCGTCGGCGTCTCCGGCCACCAGGTGGGCGGCACGGTCATGACCTCGGCCTCGGGCTTGAACGACGAGATCACCATCCAGATGAACGGGATCACGACGAGGAACAGCCCGCCCGCCATCACGGCGTACAGCCACTTGGGGGTGCGGAGGTTGCCCTCGCGCGACTTCGGACGCTTCGTCGGCGCCGCCGGCTCGGTGCCGGTCAGCGACGGGGAGGGTTCGAGCATCTGGGCCATGGTCAGTCCTTCTCACGCAGCACGCGGAACTGGACCGCGGTCAGCACGACGATGACGATGAACAGGAGGTACGCCGCAGCCGAGCCGACGGCGTAGTTGCCGTAGCCCCACTGGTCGTACACGAAGTAGGTGATCGACCGCGTGGAGTCGAGCGGCCCGCCCTTGGTCATCACGAACGCCTCCTCGAAGAACTGGAGGTAGCCGATGCTCGTGATCACCGCACCGAAGAGCATGACCGGGCGCAGCATGGGCAGCGTGATGTAGCGGAACCGCGCCCATCCGGCGGCGCCGTCGGTCTCGGCGGCCTCGAGCAGCTCGCGCGGGACGGTCTGCAGGGCGGCCAGGAAGATCACGGTCAGGGTGCCGAAGTTCCGCCACACGGCCATGACGACCAGCGTCGGGAGGGCGGTGCTGGTGTTGTCCAGCCAGCCGATGCCGTCGATGCCGACCCAGCCCAGCACGGTGTTCAGCAGTCCGCCGTTCTCGCGCAGGATGAACTTCCAGACCACCGAGACCGCCACGATGCTGGTGATCACCGGGAGGTAGTAGCCGACCCGGAAGAAGCCCTTGAGCCGGGTCATCCGGTTCAGCCCGACCGCCGCGGCGAGCGCGACGCTCATCGTCAGCGGCACGCCGAGGATGAGGTAGAGGAACGTGTTGACCGTGACCTTGCGGAACAGCGGGTCCTGGATCAGCTGGGTGTAGTTGTCGAGCCCGGCGAACTCCACCGCCAGCGGGTTGCGCATGTCGGTGCTGCGGATGTCGGTGAAGCTCATCCCGAGGCTGGCCAGCACCGGCCCCGCGGTGAACACGAGGAACAGGGCCATGAAGGGCAGGGCCAGGACCCACGCGGCGACAGCCTGCTGCCGCCGCGTGGGGTCCACGTGCCTGGTGGGCTTGCCCGGGGGCTTCGAGCCGCGACGACCGGTCGTCGGTCGCGCATCTCGGGACCCCCGGTCGGCCGTCGTGGTGCTCATGTCAGAGACCGGTGCCGATCGACGAGGCCTCGGTCTGCATCTGCTTCGCGGCGTCCTCGCCGGACAGGTCGGCCTTGGACGCCTGCTCGATGATCGCGTCGATCGATCCGGCCAGCTGCTCCCAGGTCGGGACCGCCGGCGGGGCCTGGGTGCTCTCGAGCTGGGCGCCGAACACCTGCAGCTGCGGGTCCTCGGCGAGCTCGCCGGTCTTCCAGGCCTCCTGCACGGCCGGCAGGTCGCCGACCGTGTCGTAGAACGCCTGCTGGGTCTCGGGCTCGCTGAGCCACTGCACGTACTTCCAGGCGTTGTCCGCGTTGTCGGAGTCGTTGAAGACGGCGAGGTCGCCGCCACCTACGAACGAGGTGCCGGGGGCGCTGTCCGGACCGGGCAGCGGGGCGACGGCGTACTGGTCGTCCGTGACGCCCTGGTCCTCGACGAGCCCGGTGTGCCACGGGCCGGAGACGAAGGAACCGATGGTGCCCTTGGCGAAGCCGCTCTCGAGCTCACCGGGATCGAGCAGCCGGGTCTGCGAGAGACCGTCCTTGAAGTAGGACGTGTAGTAGTCGATCGCCTCGGCCATCTCCGGGGAGTCCATCGTGTACTCGGTGCCGTCGTCGTTGGTGAGGGTCGCACCGTTCGACCAGGCGAAGGGCATCATGGTCTGCCAGGAGCCGGTCTGCCCGGGCTGGAGGCTGAGGCCGTACTCCGCGCCGCCCTTGCTCTGCATGTCCTCGGCGAAGGTCTTGAGGTCGTCCCACGACTGCGGTGCCTCGGACCAGCCGGCCTTCTTGGCAAGATCCGTGCGGTAGTAGAGGACGCGGGTCTCGACGTACCAGGGGACGCCGTACGACGTGCCGCCGACCTCGGTCGAGCCCCAGGCGCCGGGGAAGAACGCGGACTCGTCGACGAGCTCCTCGGGCGTCGGCATCAGGCCGCCGGCCTCGGCGAACTCGCCCATCCAGGTGGTACCGATCAGGCTGACGTCGGGCGTCTCGCCGCTGGCGATCGCGCCGGCGATCTTGTCGTGGGCGGCCTCCCACGGGATCGCGGTCACCTTGACGGTGGCGTCGGGGTTGGCCTCCTCGAAGGCGGCCGAGAAGTCCTGGAGCATGTCGCCCTCGGTGCCCATCGCCCAGACGTCGATGGTGCCGGTGGCCTTGCCCTCGTCGATGGCCTCGCTCTGGTCCTCGCCGCCGGCGCCGGCGTTCTCGTCGCGGCCGCAGGAGGTGAGGGCCAGGGTGGCGGCGGTCGCGAGCGCGACCACCGTGGCGATGCGCCTCGGCTGGGCGCGATGGATGCGGGGGCGTTTCATCGGGGTTCCTCTCGGGTTGTGGTGCTGGTGCGGATCACGAGCTCTGTTGGCAGGAGCTCGTGGCGGGGCCTGGAACGGTTGTCGGTGATCAGCTCGTCGAGGAGGCGGGCAGCGGTGGCGCCGAGGTCGCGCATCGGCTGGCGGACGGTGGTCAGCCCCGCATAGCGCGAGGCCATCACGTCGTCCCAGCCGGTGACCTTGACGGCGCCGGGTACGTCGATGCCGGCCCTGCGCAGGCGACCCATCAGCCCGAGGGCGAGCTCGTCGTTGGCGCACGCGAACGCGTCGGGCAGGTCGTCGCGCCCGAGCGCCTCCTCGGCGACGGCGGCGCCGGCGGTCTCGTCGAGGTCGTAGACGGTGGCCAGCTCGATGGCGACGTCGTGCTCGCTCGCGTCCACCGCCTCCCAGATGCCCTGCCAGCGCTCGGCGACATCGGGCGAGGAGTCGGGGTCGCCGACGAAGGTCAGCCGGCGTACGCCGTTGTCCAGCAGGTGGCGGGTGAGCTCGGTGGCGCTGGAGCGGTTCTCGGCGTTGACCGAGTCCAGGTCGCCGATGGGCGGACGGGCGACCAGGACCAGCTTGGTGCCGCGGTCGGCGAGTGCCTCGATGACGTCGTCGTTGACGGTGCGGCCGAGGATGACCAGGCCGTCGCAGCGACCGGCCATGTCGCGGACGGCGCTCTCGGCGTCCTCGCGGCCGTGGGTGGACAGGATCAGGACCGACCGACGGAGCTCGGCTGCGACCCCTTCGTAGCCGAGCACGACCTCGGCGTAGTAGGGACCGGACAGGTCGGGGAAGACGATGCCGTTGGCGGCGTACCGGCGCTCGGCGAGCTGCCGACCGAGCTGGCTGGGCGTGTAGTGGAGGTCGGCGGCCGCCTCCATGACGCGGGAGCGGGTGTCGGGCCGCACGTCCTTCGAGTCACGCATGACCCGAGAGACCGTGGCGATCGAGACGCCGGCGTGACGCGCGACGTCGCGGATCGTGGCTGGCACCCGATTGCCCTCCTGGTTGGTGGGCCGGCCGGCGACCTGGGCTGTCGCCGACCGACCCCTCCCGAGACTTCTGTAACCGGTTACTGAAACCGGTTACATGAACTTAACCTGCCCGACATGTCTAGACCTGTCAACCCCCGATCCGCGCTGAGCGCACCCCGCGTCCGCCATTTGGGGCATGACCGGCCCACTCCCGTTCGACTACTGAGGTCACAGCAGCGGCAACGAAGGAGAGAGCTCAGGCATGGTGAGAAACCGCAAGATCCTGATCACAGCGGGGGGCGCAGCTCTGGCCCTGGCCGTTTCCGGCCTCGCACCCGCGACCGCCACCGGCGGTCATGGGCACTTCAACAAGACCAAGACGATCGTCGAGCTGAACGGTCCCCGGGGGGTCGACACCCTCGGCCACGGCAAGACCCTGGTGACCGAGAGCGACGGAAGCTTCAGCCTCGTCATCGAGCGCAAGCACCGGCGGGCCAAGGTCATCCGGCTGGGCAGCCTCGGCGGCGACTTCCCGCCGGCCATCGCGGCCGGCCGCCACCACACCATCTGGCTGCTGACCGGCGCGGCGGCACCCCCGGAGGAGGAGGCGATGCGCAGCCTGGCCGGCAAGGCCGACGCACCGGTCCCCGCGAGCGGGGCGACCCTCTTCAAGTGGCGTCCGGGCTTCAAGAAGCCCCGGGCGGTCGCGGACATCGCGGCGTACCAGGCCAAGGACACCGACCCGTTCGACCTCGAGGGTGTGCCGGAGGACAGCAACCCGTTCGGCCTCGCCGCACTCAGGGACGGCACCGTCCTGGTCGCCGACGCCGCCGGCAACGACCTGCTCCGGGTGTGGCCCGGCGGCAGGATCAAGACCGTCGCCCGCGTGATGCCGCGCGTGGTCGAGGTCCCGGAGGGCCTGCCGGAGCTCCCGCCCGAGGCGGGCGGTCCGCTTCCGCCGGCCGGGACGCCGATTCCGGCCGAGGCGGTCACGACTTCCGTCACGGTCGGCAACGACGGCTACTGGTACGTCGGCGAGCTGCGCGGCTTCCCGGCAACGCCGAAGACCTCGCAGATCTGGCGGATCAAGCCCGGGTCGAAGAACGCCGTGTGCAACCCGGACAAGCCTCGCCGGGGCCCGTGCAAGCGGTACGCCGACGGTCTGACCTCGGTCGTGGACCTGGCCGCGAGCCCGAAGGGCGGCATCCTGGCCGTGTCGCTGTCGAAGATGAGCTGGTTCCAGCTCGAGCTCGGCGTGCCCGGCGCGGAGGTCGGCGGTCTGTTCAACGTCAACAAGCGGCCACACCACAAGCTCCGCATCAAGGAGCTGGTGCGCGACCAGCTGATCATCCCCGGTGGCGTCGACGCCACGAAGCGGGCGATCTACGTGACCGGACCGATCTTCGGCCCCGGCGCGCTGACCAAGATCCGCTGATCGGCTGAGCCACGAACCGACCCGGTGGGCCCTGGGTGGCCACCGGGTCGGTTCGTCGCGTCAGACGCCGGCCGCCTCGCGGATCTGGCGCCGGCGTATCCGCTGCCAGGCGAACGGTGCGACCAGCGCGAGCACCACGACGATCCACAAGAAGATGCTCAGCTTCGACTCCACCAGGACCGACAGGTCACCCTCGGAGATCAGGAGCGCGCGGACCAGCTGGGTCTCGAACAGCGGGCCGAGGATGAGCCCGACGATCGCCGGGGCGACGGGCACGTCGGCCATTGCCATCAGCACGCCGAGCAGGCCGATCACGTACAGCACCAGCAGGTCGGGCAGCCCGCCGCCGGTGGCCAGCGTGCCGAGGGTGGCGAACACCAGGATGCCGGCGTAGATGCCGTACGCCGGGATCTGCAGCAGCCGCGCCCACACCCCGGCCAGCGGGAGGTTGAGCACCAGCAGCATCAGGTTGCCGATGAACAGGCTGGCGAGCAGGGCGTACACCAGCGGGCCGGACTCGCTGAACAGCTGGGGTCCGGGCTGGAGCCCGTAGGACTGGAAGGCGGTCAGGATCACGGCTGCCGTGGCCGAGGTCGGGAGGCCGATGGTCAGCAGGGGCACGAGGACGCCGGCGGCCGCGGCGTTGTTGGCCGCCTCGGGCCCGGCGACGCCTTCGATCGCGCCGTGCCCGAACTCGTCCTTGTGCTTCGTGAGCTTCCGCTCCGTCGCGTAGGACAGGAACGTCGGGATCTCCGCGCCGCCGGCGGGCAGCGCGCCGATCGGGAACCCGTATGCCGTCCCGCGCAGCCAGGGCTTCCAGGACCGGCGCCAGTCATCGCGCGACATCACGGCCCGGCCGTGGAGCGGGGTGACGGTGCCGCCACCGCCGCCCTTGAGCGCGTGCTGGAACACCTCCCCGATCGCGAACAGCGCGACCACGACGATGACGACGTCGATGCCGTCGAGCAGCGCCGGGATTCCGAACGTCAGCCGGGCCTGGCCGGTCTGCTGCTCGATGCCGACCATGCCGAGGGTGAGGCCGATGAGCAGGCTGGCGACGCCCTTGAGCGGCGAGACCCCGAGCAGGGTGCCGACGGTGACGAACGCGACCGCCATCAGGGCGACGTAGTCGGCCGGGGTGAAGTTCACGGCGATGTCGGCGAACGGCTGGGCCAGGAACGTGAGCAGGAGGGTGGCGATGGTGCCGGCCACGAACGACCCGATGGCCGCCGTCGCCAGCGCCGGCGCGGCCCGGCCGGCCTTGGCCATCTTGTTGCCCTCGAGGGCGGCCACCATCGAGGCGCTCTCCCCCGGTGTGTTGAGCAGGATGGCGGTGGTCGACCCGCCGTACATGCCGCCGTAGTAGACGCCGGCGAAGAGGATCAGCGCACCGGTCGGCTCGAGGGTGAACGTGATCGGCAGCAGCAGCGCCACGGTGAGTGCCGGTCCGATGCCAGGGAGCACGCCGACGGCGGTGCCGATGGTGACGCCGAGGAGCGCCAGCAGCAGGTTGGTGGGGGTCAGCGCGTCGCCGAACCCGTCGATGAGCATCTGCAGGGAGTCCATGTCAGAACCCCCACGGTCCGCTGGGGAGCGAGATGCCGATGCCGACGTCGAAGACGAGATAGACCAGCACGGCGACGCACCAGCCGTAGGCGAAGGAACGCAGCCGGGCGGGCGCGCCCAGCACGACCGCCGTGGCCCCGAAGAGCAGCGTCGCGGAGACGACGTACCCGAGGAACGGCATCACGATCGCGTAGCCGACGAGCACGCCGAGCAGGGTGAGCATCCGCAGCCAGTCCTGGGAGGTGGTGTGTTCGGAGACTTCCCAGACGCCCATGTCGCGGCGCCCGCGGATGATCAGCAGGACAGAGACGATGAACAGCAGGGCCCCCACCACCCAGGGGGCCGTGGCGGCACCGACGGTCTCGCCGCGGTTGTCGAGCCGCGCGGCCTGGACGAGCACCACGACGGCAAACACCAGCAGCAGGACGCCCAGGACCATGGTCGCCAGCGCCGTACGCTGGTCGGTCTCGATCGCGAGCTGCTCGGCCTCCGCGTCGCCCACCAGCTCGCTGCGGACGTTGACCGGCTCGTGCCGGTGGTCGCGGTGGTCGTCGGGCGCGTTCATGAGACCTCCCCGACACCGAGGTCGGCGATGACCTTGTCGATCCGCTCCTGCTCCTGGTCGAGGTACTCCTCGAACTCGGGCCCGGCCAGGGCGACGTCGCCCCAGCCCTCCCGCTTGATGGCCTCCTGCCAGGAGTCGGTCTCGGTCATCTCCATGACGAGGTCCTCGAGCGCCTTCTCCTGCTCGTCGGTGATCCCCGGGGGCGCGACGACGCCGCGCCAGTTGAGGACCACCACGTCGACGCCCTCCTCCTTCAGGGTCGGTACGTCGGGCAGGATGTCGACCCGCTCCGCGCTGGTGACCGCGATCGGACGCAGCGCGCCGGCGTCGATCTGCGGCTTGACCTCGGAGATGCCGGAGACGCCCATGGTCGCGCTGCCGGACAGGAGCGTCGCGATGGCCTCGCCACCGCCGGCGTGCGCGATGTAGTTGACGTCGGCGGGCTCGAGTCCGAGCTCCTGGGCGAGCAGGCCGGCGAGGATCTGCTCGACACCTCCTGCCGAACCGCCGGCGATCGAGACGCCCTCGAGGTCGTCCTCCATCGCCTTGGTCAGGTCGTCGACCGTCTCGATCTCGGAGTCCTTCGGCACGACGATCACCTGGTTGTCGGTGATCAGCCGCGCCAGCGGGGTGACGTCGTCGAGGGTGACGTCGGGCTTGTTGGCAGCGATGGCGCCGACCATGACCAGGCCCATCGTCATCAGCTGGTTCTGCTGGCCCTCGAGCTGCGCGAACTGGCTGAGCCCGATCGTGCCGCCCGCGCCGCCGACGTTGTAGACCTCCGAGCGACCGACCAGGTCCTCGAACGCGGCCTGCATGGCCCGCGAGGTCTGGTCCCAGCCGCCACCGGGGTCGGCCGGGGCCATGATCTTCAGCTGCTTCTCGCCGAGCACGTCCTCGGCGGCACTGGGCTCGTCGGCGCGGGTGGCGGTGACGGTCACGAGGACGATCGCCAGCGCTCCGGCCACGACGTACGGCGCCCAGGCGCGCCAGCGCGCGGGTCCTTCGCTCATGGGTGTTCCTTGTCCGAGATGGGGTCCGAGATGTCCGAAATGGGTCCGAGATGTTGCGGCCCTGGAACGCGAGACCGCATTTTGTATCCCTCTGTATACATATGTATCCTCATCGGCACAAGACCCAGACTCGTAGATGGGAGTTCGCAGTGATGCAGACGGGGGAGGCGTACGACGTCGTCGTGGTCGGCGGCGGGAACGCCGGACACAGCGCGGCGCTGGCCGCAGCGGAACGGGGCCGACGGGTCCTGCTCCTGGAGAAGGGGCCGCGCGGGCAGCACGGCGGCAACAGCTACTACACGGCCGGCGCGATGCGGGTCGTGCATGGCGACGTGGACGAGGTGCGCGACCTCGTCGACGACGACGAGCGGCTCGCGCGGACGACCCTGGCGCCGTACACCGCGTCCGAGTACACCCTCGACATGGAGCGCCTGACCAACGGCCGCAACGACGACGAGCTCACCGCGACCCTGGTCGCCGACAGCGAGGACACCCTGCGCTGGCTCAAGGGGCACGGGCTGCGGTTCCGGCTGATGTACGAGCGGCAGGCCTACCAGAACGACGCCGGCGACCACGTCTTCTGGGGCGGGCTCGCGATCGGCAGCACCGGGGGCGGCAAGGGCCTGGTCGAGCAGCACGAAGCAGCGGCCGCGGCGGCCGGGGTCGAGGTCAGGTACGGCGTCGGCGCGACCGGGCTGCTGACCGAGGACGACCGGGTGGTCGGCGTCGCCGTCGTCGATGCCGACGGCAACCCGGGTGAGCTGCGGGCGGAGTCGGTGATCCTGGCGGCCGGTGGCTTCGAGGCGAACGCCGAGATGCGGCGCGAGCACCTCGGGGAGGGCTGGGAGCGGGCCAAGGTCCGCGGCACCCCGCTCAACACCGGCGACATGCTGCGCGCCGCGCTCGAGGTCGGCGCCGCGCCGTACGGTGACTGGTCGACGTGCCACAGCGTCGCGTGGGACGCCGGCGCGTCCGACGAGGGTGATCGTGAGCTGACCAACCAGCTGACGCGCGGCGGCTACCCGCTCGGGATCGTGGTCAACGCCGAGGGGCGGCGGTTCCTCGACGAGGGCGCGGACTTCCGCAACTACACCTACGCCAAGTACGGCAAGGCGATCCTGGAGCAGCCCGGCGGTGTCGCGTACCAGCTGTTCGACGCCACCACGCGGCCGATGCTGCGGACCGAGGAGTACGACTCCCCCGGCGTCACCGTCGTCGAGGCGGAGTCCCTGGAGAAGCTGGCCGCGGACCTCGGCATCGACGAGACGGCGCTGGTGAAGACCGTCCTGGAATTCAACGCGTCGGTCGACGCGACGGTGCCGTTCGACGCCGCCATCAAGGACGGTCGGCGGGCGGAGGCCGACCCGCCCAAGAGCAACTGGGCCCAGCCGGTGGAGAGGGCGCCGTTCTACGCGTTCCCGGTCACCTGCGGGATCACGTTCACCTTCGGCGGGCTGCATGCCGACACCGACGGCCGGGCGCTGTCGGAGGCGGGTGCGCCGATCGCGGGGCTGTTCGTCTGTGGAGAGATGCTCGGCGGGCTCTTCAGTGGCAACTATCCTGGTGGGACCGGCCTCGTCTCGGGAGCCGTCTTCGGCCGCCGGGCCGGGTCGCTCGCCTAGGAACGAGAAGGAGTCGGGCCATGGCGGCGAAGGTCGATGCCACCGGCATCTACGCCGCCCTGCGCGCCGACATCATGACCGGCGCCCTCGTGTCCGGCGAGCCGGTGCGTGAGGTGGCCGTCGCCTCGCGTTTCGGGGTCTCCCGCACGCCCGTGCGCGAAGCGCTGCGCCGGCTCGAGCACGACCGGCTGCTCGTGCCGTCGTCGCGCGGGCTGGTCGTCCGGGGGGTCGACCCCGAGGAGGTCATCCAGTCCTACACGGTCCGGATCCTGCTCGAGGGCGAGGCCGCCGCCGAGGCTGCGTCGGCCCGCAACCAGACGGACCTGGTGCGCCTGGAGTCGCTGGCCGAGCGGGACCGTTCGCTGGCCGAGCCGGACGACCCGACCCGCGCCGAGACGAACACCGAGTTCCACGAGGCCGTCTGGACGGCCACCCACAACCCGGTGCTCCAGGACCTGCTGCGCCGGCTGACGGTCCACCTCGTCCGGATCCCGCACTCGACCCTGTCGGCGCCGGGCCGGTGGGAGGAAGCGCTGGCCGAGCACGAGGCGATGGTCGCCGCGATCCGTGACAGCGACGTCGAGGGCGCGCGCAAGGTCGCGACGGCACACATGACTCGCGCCCGGGAGATCAGGCTCGAGCTCCTGCGCCAGTACGCCGCCGCTTCTCTTCATCGATCGTGACCGCACGGCCATCGGCTCACGTGCGCCGGTGGAAGCGCAGGTCTCCATTGGGCATCAGGTCGGTGCGGTACGCCGGGTCGTGGGCGCGGTGATGGTGCCAGGAGCAGAGCAGCACACCGTCGTCGATGTCGGTGCGACCACCGTCGGTCCAGCGCTGCCGATGGTGCGCCTCGCACCATGCCGCGGGAATCGTGCACCCGTCGGCACGGCACTCGGCATCGCGCACCGACATCGCGGTGCGTTGACCGCTCGTGAACAGCCGCCGGGAGCGACCGAGGTGCAGCGGCTGGCCCTTGCCATCCAGGACCAGCGGCAGGATCGAGGCGTTGCACGCCAGCCGCATGGCCTCCGAGGCGCTGATCCGGTCGCCGCTCGACAACCCGGCCGAGCCCAGCTGCGCTGACAACGTCTCGTGGTCGATGGTGACGACCACCGTGGTCGACGCACCCCCGTGCCGCGGCAACGCGTCGGACGGGATCGCCTCGAGCATCGAGCAGAAGGCGTGCCCGAGCACCGTGGAGTAGGGAACATCGGGCCCGGCACGACCGGGCCGGGGCCGATCGCCGCCGGACCGACCAGCGACACGGCGCGGCGCGGCATAGGCCTCGAGGTAGGTCAGCAGCCGACCCGCCGCGGCATCGGAGAGGCGGAGATGGACGTCGGTCGTGCCGTCGCCGCGGCATCGCATCGTCAACGACGTCGTCCGCCGGGCGAGGGCCTCCTCGTCCTCGAGCAGCATCTGCTCATGGGCCTCCGCGGCGTCGGGCGCCACCACCTCGAGAACCTTCCGCCCCAGGACGCGAAGCCGCCGGGGCTCGAAGTGCGCCGCCTCCGAGACCAGGTGGGCCTCGGCCTTGGCCACCACCTCGGGGTCGAGGTCGTCCGGCAGGTCGTCGAGGGCGCGGGCGATCACGTGTGCCTGGGGCTCGGTCACCCGGCCGTCGGACAACGCCTCCTGCAGCAGCCGCCACCGGCCGGCCAGCGACTCGGCGAGACGGCCCGCCGCCAGCGACGGCCCGATGTCGGCGCGGGTCTCGTGGGCCAACCACTCGCTCGCCGATCGGGCGCCGTGGTCGAGCGCGACGTCGTCGGCGTCCGCGAGCACGCGCAGCATCAGGCCACGCAGCTGGTTGCCGCAGCGGGCCAGCTGGATCAGCGCGTCTCCCTTGTCGCGCGTCGACAGCGACATCGGGTCGACGGCGGCCACCCGGTCGAGCGCACTGCGGATCTCCGCGGCGCACGTCAGCACCGGGTGCTCGGGAGTGGCGAGGGAGACCGTCATGCTCCGATGCTCACCAGTCGCGCCGACAGCAGGCGACGTTCGCGCAGACACCTGTGGAGACCGGCGACGGAAACCCAGCCTGTGGACGGCAAGTGGCCCGCACCGCCGAGCTGACCTACCAGCGCGCGTGGATCGCCTCGCGGAAGTAGGTGTCGTACAGCCGGGCCACACCGTCGCGCAGACCCGGCGGCAACGTCGGCAGCGCGCCGGCCGCCGCGTTCGCCCGGGCCTGGTCGACGCTGCGGGCGCCGGGGATCACCGTGGAGACACCGGGCAGCTGCGCGATCCACGCGATCGCGACCTGCGCCGGCGTCGCGTCCACGCCGCTTTCGCGCACCAACCCGGTGAACTCCTGAGCGGCCCGTACGCCGGTCGCGTAGTCGACCCCCGAGAACGTCTCGCCCACGTCGAACGCCTCGCCCTGCCGGTTGTACGTGCGGTGGTCGTCGGCCGCGAACGTCGTCTGCTCGTCGTACTTTCCCGACAACAGCCCGGACGCCAGCGGCACCCGCGCGATGATCCCGACGCCAGTGTCCACAGCCGTCGGCAGCACCTCGTCGAGCGGCTTGAGCCGGAACGCGTTGAGGATGATCTGGATCGAGGCGACGTTCGGCCGCTGCATGGCCGACAGCGCCTGCGCCGCCGTCTCGACGCTGACCCCGTACGCCGCGATCGCACCGTCGGCGACCAGCGTGTCGAGGTCGTCGTACGTCGAGTCCGCGTCGATCACCGCGCTCGGTGGGCAGTGCAGCTGCACCAGGTCGAGGGTGTCGACGCCGAGGTTGCGGCGCGACCGGTCGGTCCACGCGCGGAAGTTGGCCAGCGTGTAGTTCTCCGGCACCTGGTCCATCCGGCGGCCCATCTTGGTCGCGACGGTGACCTCCGGATGCGACGTCAGGAACTGCCCGATGACCGACTCACTGCGGCCGTCGCCGTACACGTCCGCGGTGTCGAAGAACGTCACGCCCGCCTCGACCGACGCCTCCAGCACGGCCAACGCATCCTCCGCGGAGACCTCGCCCCAGTCGGCACCGAGCTGCCAGGTGCCGAGCCCGACGACCGAGACCTCGCGGCCGGTCCTGCCCAGGATTCGCGTCTCCACGTCGCGAGTCTGGCACGGCCCGGCGGCTCCCTTGTCGCGTGACCGCTCCGGGCAATATGTTGCGGTGACCGTGGTCTCGATCACCGTCACCCCCGGGAGCCCCCATGACGCAGCTCGACCGGCAGGACAAGTCAGACCCCCTCTCGGAGCCCTTCACGCCGGGCATGCGCGACAACCCGGAGGAGCTCACGCTCATCCCCGACGAGATCGCGCGCGACTTCGAGGAGCCTGACGACCCGACGCTCACCGAGGAGTTCACGGCGCAGTGGCGCAACGCGTCGTACAACTGCTACTCCTCCGGCCACAAGTTCTGCCGCGAGGTTTGCCCGGTGATGCAGGTGACCCGCAACGAGTCGTGGACGCCGACCGCCTTCCACGCGAACGTCGTGGCGATGGACCGCGGCGAGCTGACCATCGAGGACGTCGCATCCGACTACGTCAACTGCACCCAGTGCGGCGCCTGCGAGCTGCGCTGCCCCAACACCCTGTTCACCGGCGACTTCTACCGCTTCCGCACCCGCACGGTCGACGTCGTGAAAGCTGTCCGGGCGTTGGCCGTCGAGAGCGGCGTGCACCAGCCGCAGTGGCAGTCGTGGAACGCCCGCACCGACGAGCTCACCCACGAACCGGTGCTCGGCGAGACCCCGATCAGCCAGGACCACGTCCGCGACTGGTCCGACGGCCTCGACATCCCGATCGGCGGCGAGACCGTGCTGTTCGTCGACTGCGAGGCGGCGTTCTACCGTACGTCGGTCCCGCGCGCGGTGGCCCAGATCCTGCAGCAGGCAGGCGTCGAGTTCGGGCTGATGGGCGAGCAGTGGTGCTGCGGGGGCCCGGCCGCCGAGATGGGGTACGTCGACCAGGCCAAGCGGTTCGCCCAGCACAACCTCGACAACTGGCGCTCGACGGGCACCAAGCGCGTGCTGGTCCTCGACCCGCACGACTACATCTCGTTCACCGAGGACTACCCCAAGTACTTCGGCGACGACTACGACATCGAGGTGGTGCTGGTCGTCGAGCTGTTCGCCCAGCTGATCCGCGAGGGCAAGCTGACGCCGTCGGTGCCGGTCGAGCGCACGATCACCTACCACGACCCCTGTCGGCTCAACAAGCGCAAGGGGATCTGGCAGGAGCCGCGCGAGGTCCTGCGTTCGATCCCCGGCCTGGACTTCAAGGACGTCGACCGGGTGACCCAGTGGTCCTACTGCTCCGGCGGCGGCGGTGGCCTCCCGGTCGAGAAGCCCGAGCTCACGGCGGCGATCTCGGCGAGTCGTCTCGAGAAGGCCGCGGCGCTCGAGGTCGACACGCTCGTCAGCGCCTGCCCCTGGTCCGAGCGGCCGCTGACGGAGGCGGGTGAGGCAGCGAGCATCGACGTGGTCGACATCCACGAGCTGCTCGCCGAGTCACTCGGGATCACGGTCGGCGGATCGCACAACGGGAGCCCGTCGTGACCATCACGGTCGAGCGGCTCGACGAGGTCGTCACCGCCCTGCGCACGGTCCTGGCCGACGACCAGATCCTGACGTCCAAGCCCGACCGCTACAACCGCGCGCGGGTCCCCGCACCGTTCCCGGTGCACCGGTGGTCCGAGCGGCTCCCCGACCTCGCCGTCCTGCCCACGAGCACCGAGCAGGTCGCCGGCGTCGTCCGGATCGCCAACGAGCTCCGGATCCCGATCGTGCCCAGGGACGGAGGCACCGGCCTCACGGACGGCGCCGTCCCGTTGCGCGGCGGCATCGTCGTCGACGTCAAGCGGATGAACCAGATCAAGGAGCTCGACCTCGAGAACCGCACGGTCACCGTCGGCACCGGCATCAGCATGCTCAAGCTCAACGAGGTGCTCGGCAAGCACGGGCTGATCTATCCCGACAACCCGGCGTCGTACCCCTGCTCGCTGGTCGGCGGCCGGATCGGTACGAGCGGCTGGTCGCTGATCGGCTCCCGCTACGGGCACACCCGCGACCTGGTGCTCAGCTTCGACCACGTCCTCCCGACCGGCGAGGTGCTGCACGTCGGCGACGGGATCGGGCGCAAGGTCAGCAAGTCGTCCAGCGGCTACCAGCTCAAGCACCTCTTCATGGGCCACCAGGGAACGCTCGGCATCGCCACCGAGGCGACGCTCAAGCTGTTCCCGAAGCCCGAGGCCGAGCTGTCGCCGTTCTGGGCGTTCGACAACTACGACGACGCGTACGCCTGCGTCGGTGCCCTCGCCCGGGCCGGCGTCGCGACGTTCGCGGGCGCGGTGCTGTTCGACGAGTACAAGGTCGCCTACCTCCGCCGCGACGACGAGGCCTACATCCCCCAGCCCGGCGACGTCCGCGCGCTCGTGTGTTCGGTCATGTACGGCTACGAGGACGAGGTCCGGCCGGCCGGCAAGCGGCTGTTCCGGATCGCCAAGCAGCACGGCGCCCGCTACCTCGGCGACGAGATCTCCGAGGGCGACTGGGCCGCTCGGCACGACCGCTACGCCACACCCCTGCACGGCCGCACCAAGGCCGGGCAGGTCGTGCCGATGAGCTGGCACTGCGAGGACGCCGCGGTCAACTACACCGCCCTGCCTGCGGTCAGCAAGGCGTGGCACGGGATCGTCGCCGACCTGCGCCGGCGTACCGACGTCTTCGACGACTGGGGCATGTTCACCTACACCTCCGGCAACACCGGCGTCGACTACCTCACCGAGATCGACGTCGGCATCTGGGAGCAGCAGCTCGACGACCGTGCGTGGGAGATGTGGGTCAAGGCCAAGCGCGACATCGCCGCGGTCGCCCTGGCGCACAACGGATCGATCAGCGCCTGCCACGGATCCTGCCGCGAGGGCGAGGTCGACCTGGTGCCCGAGGAGCTCGGCCGCGGCTTCGACGTGATGCTCGACATCAAGCGACAGCTCGACCCGAACAACATCATGAACCCCGGCAAGTACCTCCTCGACCGGGCCTACGAGACAGGGACCACCCGATGAGCGACGAGTCGAGCAACGGTACGCCGATCGGCTACCGGTACGCCGAGCAGTTCACGCCGCCCGAACCGCACCGGGTCTCGGACGTGGCGATCACGACCCACGAGCACCTCTTCGAGGTCGACCCTCGCCTGATGGAGCGCTGGGTGCTCCAGCAGACGTTCCCCAACTGGGACAGCCTGCGGATCATGAACAGCCGCCTCGACCACCTCGAGTGGATCCACAAGCACTTCGCCTCCAAGGTCGTCACCGGCTCCGAGCTGCTGGCCGAGGTCGACGCCGAGGACGAGTCCCAGGCCGGTGACGCATGATTCACCCCATTCGAATGCTCGCTTCGCTCCGCTTCGAACAGGGACCCCGAAAATGACCGCCGCGCCGCCGGACGACGAGGCCACCCGGCTCGAAGGCCTCGGCTACACCTCGGAGTTCAAGCGGGAGATGAGTCTCTCGGCGAACTTCTCCCTGGGCTTCACCTACCTGTCGCCGGTCGTCGCGACGTACACGCTCTTCGCGATCGCGCTCGCCACCGGCGGGCCGCCGATGATCTGGTGGCTGGTGATCGTCGGGATCGGGCAGTTCCTGGTGGCGCTCGTCTTCGGCGAGGTGGTCTCGCAGTTCCCGGTCGCGGGCGGCGTCTACCCGTGGGCCAGGCGCCTCTGGGGCCGCCGCTGGGCGTGGATGACCGGCTGGGTCTACCTGATCGCCCTGCTGACGACCATCGCCGGCGTCGTGTACGGCGCCGGCCCGTACCTCGCGCAGCTGCTCGACTTCACGCCCGGCACCGGCTCCACCATCATCTGCGCGCTGATCATGCTGGCCGTGGCGCTGGGCCTGAACATGCTCGGCACCAAGATCCTCGCCACTCGCCGCCACGATCGGCTTCGTCGCCGAGCTGGTCGGCGCGATCGTCGTCGGTGGCTGGCTGCTGCTCACCGAGCGCTACCACAACCTCTCGGTCCTCTTCGACACCGAGGGCGTCACCGGCCACAGCGGCGGCTACCTCTCCGCGTTCCTGGCGGCGGCGATCATCGGCGTCTACCAGTACTACGGGTTCGAGGCCTGCGGTGACGTCGCCGAGGAGGTGCCGGACCCCACGCGCGTGATCCCGCGGGCGATGCGGATGACCATCTACGTCGGCGGCGCGGCCTCGATCCTGGTCTGCCTCTCGCTCCTCCTGGCCGTGCCCGACTTCGGCGCCGTGATCAGCGGCGAGGACCCCGACCCGGTCACGAGCGTGCTGCACAGCGCCTTCGGCGTCACCGGCACCAAGTTCGTGCTGTTCGTGGTGATGATCTCGTTCCTGTCCTGCACGCTGAGCCTGATGGCGGCGGCCAGCCGGCTGATGTACTCCTACGCGCGCGACGACATGATCTTCGCCTCCCACCTGCTCCGCCACTTCGACCACAAGCGCCACGTGCCGCCGTACTCGATGGTGATCGCGGCGTCCGTGCCGGCGCTGATCGTGCTCGGCTCGGTGGTCTCGACCAAGGCGCTCACCTCGATCGTGTCGTTCGCGATCCTGGGCATCTACCTCGGATTCCAGATGGTGGTGCTGGCGGCGCTGCGGGCGCGGCTCAAGGGCTGGGTGCCGTCCGGGACGTTCACCCTCGGTGTCTGGGGCCTGCCGGTGACGATCGCGGCGCTGGCGTACGGCGTCTTCACGATGATCAACATCGCCTGGCCGCGGACCCCCGATGCGGCCTGGTACGACAACTACCTCGTCGCGCTCTCGGCGATCATCGGCGTCGGCATCGGCGCGGTCTACATGCTCATCGCCAAGCCCTACCTGCGGAGCGACGCCCGCCACGGCGACGCCGTACCCACCCGAGAAGGAGTCAACGAATGAAGTTCAGCTACGCCATGCTGCCGGACTACCCGCTGAGCGAGTCCCTGGCGTCGATCAAGAAGGCCGACGAACTCGGGTTCTACGCGGTGTACGCCGCCGACGAGACGTGGCACAAGGACCTCTGGCTCCTGTTCGCCGCCGCCGCCGCAGGCACCACCAACATCCGGATGGGCCCGAGCGTCTCGGGCGTCTGCCTCCGGGAGCCGACCCTGATCGCCCAGGCGGCGGCGACGCTCGACGAGCTGACCGACGGGCGGGCCGAGGTCGCGGTGTCCAGCGGCAACTTCGGCCTGCTCGCGCAGTACCACATCGACTGGGCCAAGACGAAGCCTCTCTCCCGGGTCAAGGAGGCGGTGCAGGCGATCCGCATCCTGCTCGACGACGGCGTGGTCACCTTCGACGGCGAGTTCTTCAAGTACAGCGGGCTGTTCACGTTCGCCCGGCCGGTCCAGGAGCGGCTGCCGGTGAAGATGGGCGCGATGCGCGGGCCGAAGTCGTTCGAGGTGGCCGCGGAGTTCTCCGACGGCTGCCACCACGCGCTCAGCTACACCCGCGAGGCCTACGACTACATGATCGAGCACTGCACGATCGGCGCCGAGCGCGCGGGCAAGAACGTGCAGGACCTCGACCTCGGCGCCTGGATCGTCTTCTCCGTCGCCGAGGACGGTGCGGTGGCGAAGGACGCCGCCCGCAGCATGGTCGGTCTCTACGCGTCGTCGATGCCCCACGAGCAGCTCAAGCGCAACGGCGTCGACCCCGAGGAGGTCGCCCCGATCATCGAGGCGATCGGCGCCGGTGACATGGCGAAGGGCATCGAGCTGACCTCGCCGGACCTGGCCGAGCGGCTCTCGGTGGCGGGTACGCCGGAGGAGTGCGCCGAGAAGCTGCAGAACAACATCGCGGCCGCCGGTGTCAACCACATGATCCTGGCCATCACCGACAAGGCGCTGGTCAAGGCGCTGATGGGCCGCGAGGTCGAGGGCGTTCCCGACATCAACGCTCAGCTGCAGCTGGTGCACGACAAGGTCATGCCGGCCTTCGCCTGATCAGGTCAGCGGCTGCCTCGCGGGCACGCGGGATCGCTTCGGGCAGGCCCGCGGCCGTGGCCTGCACCAGGGCACCTTCGTAGACCAGGTGCAGCAGGTTGCCGACCCGTTCGTCGGCCGCGAGGCGCACGAACAGGTCGTGCATCGACTGCTTCTCCGCCCGGATCACGGCCAGCGCCGGATGGTCGTGGCCGCCGAGCTCGGCGTACGCGTTGACGAACGCGCAGCCGCGCTCGCTCTCCTCGTGCCAAGACTCCAGGGCGTCGAAGACCGCGGGCACCTGATCGGCGGCGTCCGGTCCCGACTCCTCGAGGCGACCGGTGAGGAACTCCTGCCAGCGCAGGGCGCGGCGGCGGAGGTAGAGCGCCACCAGCGCGTCCTTCGATCCGAAGCGGTCGTACAGCGTCTTCTTCGTCGTGCCCGCCGTCTCGGCGATCAGGTCGACGCCGACCGCGCGGATGCCCCGGTCGTAGAACAGGTCCGAGGCGGCGTCGAGCAGGCGCTGGCCGGCCGGGGTCAGGGCCGGCAGGTCCTCGAGTCCGGTGTCGAGCTGGGTGCTCACGAGATTCCTCCTTCGACTCCACTGCGAGTATACCAACCGGTATGGTTACATCGCGGACATGAGGATCCTTCTCGGACTTGCCCTGGTGGCCGCCTGGAGCTCCGGCTTCATCGGCGCCGAGCTCGGGACCCGCAGCGCACCGGCGTCGACGCTGCTGGCTTGGCGGTACGTCGTGGCCACGGCGGCGTTCGCCCTGCTCCTGCTGGCGCTGCGACGCCGGCCGCCTCGCCGCAATCTCGGCAGGCAGGGCGTGATCGCGGTGCTGTGCCAGGCCGTCTACCTCGGCGGGGTCGTCGGCGGAGTCGGTCTCGGCGTCCCACCCGGTACGGCGGCCCTCGTCGCCGCGGCGCAACCGCTGGTGGTCGCGGCCCTCGAGCACCTTGTGCTCGGCAGGACCACCACCAGGACGCAGCGGGCCGGGCTGGTCATCGGCCTGGCCGGCGTCGCGCTGGTGGTCTCCTCCGACATCGGGGGCGGGGCGGCGCCGGCGTGGGCCTACCTGCTCCCCCTCGCCGGCATGCTCAGCCTGTCGGTCGGCACGGTGCTCGATCGCCGCTGGAAGCTCGACGACGGCGTCCTGGAAGCACTGACCGTCCAGCTGGCCGTCGTGGCCGTGCTGATGGTGGTCGCCGCCGCCGCCAGCGGGACCCTGACGCCGCCGGCCACCACGGCGTTCTGGACGGCCGTGGCCTGGGTCGTCGTTCTCTCCACGTTCGGCGGCTACGGTCTCTACCTCGCCGTGCTGCGCCGGTCGGGCGCCACCGAGGTCAGCACCTGGCTCTACCTCACCCCGCCGGCCACGATGCTCTGGGCCGCGGTGGCGTTCGGGGACCGGCCCGGCCCACTCGCGATCGCGGGCACGGCCGTCTGCGCCGCGGCGGTGTACTTCGCGGTGGGTCGATCCACCCATCCCGCGCCGACGACGAATGGGCATCCAGCCCGACGCGGCGGGGCACCGCGCGTTCCTACCGTGACTTCACCGAACAAGAGGGAGAAGTCATGGACCACGTCGAGACCGTCATCATCGGCGCCGGACAGGCCGGCCTGTCGACCGCGTACCACCTGAAGAAGCAGGGCCGCGACTGCGTGGTCCTCGACCGCAACCAGCGCATCGGCGACGGGTGGCGCCAGCAGTGGGACAGCCTGCGCCTCTACTCTCCCGCCAAGTACGACGGCCTGCCGGGCATGGCGTTCCCGGCCGAGGCGTGGTCGTTCCCCGGGAAAGATGATGTGGCCGACTACCTGGAGGCGTACGCACAACGGTTCGAGATCCCGGTCCGTCTCGGGGTGCGGGTCTCGCGGGTGTCCGCGCGTGGCAACCCGGCCGATGGCGAGGGATTCGTGGTGGAGACCGACACCGGCCCGCTGCACTGCGAGAGCGTCGTGGTCGCGACCGGCACCTTCGGTCGTACGCCGTTGGTCCCCTCCTTCGCGCAGGACCTCGACCCGTCGATCCTGCAGCTGCACTCCAGCGAGTACCGCCGCCCCGGCCAGCTCCGCGACGGCGCCACCCTCGTCGTCGGTGCCTCCCACTCCGGCTCCGACATCGCCTACGAGGTCGGCGCCACCCGCCCGACCACGCTCGTCGGCCGCGACTGCGGCGAGATCCCGGTGCGGCTCGAGTCGCGGCGGATGAAGGTCGTCTTCCCGGTGCTCCTCTTCATGTGGCGCCACCTCGTCACCCGGCGTACGCCGATCGGGCGCAAGGAGATGCCGCACGTCCGCTTCCACGGCGGCCCGATGCTGCGCGTGAAGCGGGCCGACCTCGCCGAGCGCGGCGTCGTGCGCAACGAGTCGCGGGTCGAGGGCGTGCGCGACGGGATGCCGCTGCTCGCCGACGGCACCACCGTCGACGTGGCCAACGTCGTGTGGGCCACCGGCTTCCGGCAGGTCTTCGACTGGATCAACCTTCCGGTCTTCGGCGACGACGGCTACCCGCGGGAGTACCGCGGCGTCTGCTCGGACGCACCCGGCCTGTTCTTCTGCGGGCTCTCCTTCCAGTACTCCTTCTCCTCCATGCTCGTCGGCGGCGCCGGCCGGGACGCGGAGTACGTCGCCCGCCGGATCACCGAGCGCACGACTCGCCCGGCGGCCCGGCGCGAGCGCCAGGCGGCCTGAGCGACACCGACGGAGGTCGAGCTTGTCGAGACCCTCGAGGCCCCCGCGCGAGTATCGTCCGGACCGGAGGTAGCGACGATGGGCGTGCGCGAGGACCAGGGCGCCGGCGACCTGCGCGAGGCGGCCCAGACGGCGTACCTGACGGGCCGGCGCGACGAGGCGGTCGAGCTCTACCAGCGCGCGTTCCGCCTGTGCGAGGACGACGGCGACCCGACGGGAGGGGTCGCGTGCGCCTTCCACCTCTCGATGATCTTCGGGACCAGCGGCGAGCCGGCGCTGTCGTCGGGATGGACCACTCGGGCCGAAAGACTGGTCGACGAGCTCGGCCCCGAGTCGGCCGAGGCCGGGTACGTGTCGTTCCTGCAGATGTACCGGCACCTCGCCGCGGCCGACTGGGGCGCCGCGGCCGAGATGGCCGAAGCGACCGCCGATGCGGGGCGTCGCCACGGTGACCGCGACCTGGTGGTGCTCGGCCTGGTCGCGAGCGGGCGGATCGCGATCTACTCCGGACGCGCGGCCGAGGGCCTGACCCGCCTGGACGAGGCGATGGCCGCGGTCGCGGCCGGCGAGGTCTCGCCCGAGGTGTTCGGGAACGTCTACTGCATCTCGATCGAGGGCTGCCAGGAGATCGGCGCGCTCGACCGGGTGGTCGAGTGGACCTCGGCCCTCCAGCGCTGGTGCGACTCGAGCCCCGGCCTGGTGGCGTTCACCGGGCAGTGCTCGGTCCACCGCGGCCAGGTGATGCGGCAGCAGGGCGCCTGGGCGGAGGCCCTCGAGGAGTTCACCCGCGCCGGCGAGCGGTACCGGCTGGCCAAGACTCCCGACGCGATCGGGCAGGCCGAGGGCGAGCGCGGCGACGTACTCCGGCTGCAGGGGGCGTACGCCGACGCGGAGGTCGCCTACCAGCGCGCCGGCGAGCACGGGTTCGACCCGCAGCCCGGGCTGGCCCTGCTCTGGCTCGCGCGCGGCTCGCACGACGCCGCCGCCGCCGCCGTCCGCCGGCTGGTCGCCGAGGCGGTGAACCCGCCGGCCCAGTGCCGCCTCCTCCCCGCCGCCGTCGACGTGCTGCTCGACGTCGGTGCGGTCGACGAGGCGCGCGCCGTCGCCGCCGACCTCGACCGGCTCGCCACGGCCGTGGGCTCGGCCGGCCTCCAGACCCGGTCGGCGTACGCCTCGGGCGCCGTCGAGCTGGCCGCGGGCGACGCGTCCGGCGCACTCCCCTACCTGCGCAAGGCGCGCCAGCTCTGGACGCGGCTGGAGTGCCCCTACGAGACGGCGCGGGTGCGGGTGCTCATCGGCCGCGCCCTGGCCGCCCTCGGCGACGACGAGTCCGCGCGCCACGAGCTGGCCGGTGCGCTGTCGGCCTTCCGCGACCTCGGCGCAGCGCCGGACGCCGAGACCGTCGCCGCTCTCCTCGAACCCGCGCGCCTTCCGGCCGGCCTCACCGCGCGCGAGGTCGAGGTGCTCCGCCTGGTCGCCTCCGGCCGCAGCAACCCCCAGATCGCGGCCGACCTGACGCTCAGCGAGAAGACCGTCGCCCGCCACCTGTCCAACATCTTCACCAAGCTCGACGTCGGCTCCCGCACCGCCGCCGCGGCGTACGCGTTCGAGCACGGGCTGGTGTGAAAGCCCCCAAACCGGCCCACGATCCGCAGCGACAAGCGATGATGTCCCGTGCTCTGGGGGACTTCTGAACGCGCGCGCCGCCGCACCGTGCGCGAGCTGGAACGTCGGATGGCGGAGCTCGACCGGCTGGACCGCGAGTACGGCCTGGGCGCGATGCCCACGTCGGGCGCGCCCGGCGTTCCCGCCGCCGCGGCATCGGACCCGTGCTGCCCGGACTGCTCATCACCGCCCTGATCCTGGGCGGCGTCATCGCCGTCTCACCGGCGCACAGCATGCAGAAGGTCAGGCAGCTCGTCGGCCTCGGGACGGAGTACGGCGAGGGTGAGTACGCGTTCATGACCGTCCAGCCCGACACGCGGCAACCCGGTCGGGTACCGCACCTGCGAGCCGATCGAGGTCGTCGTCAACCCGGAGGGAGCGCCCGGGAACTGGAGCGACCTGGTGGACACCGCCATCGACCACATCAGCGAGCCCACCGGCCTCGAGTTCGTGCGCGTCGGCACCACCAACGTGCGCGACTTCGAGCGCTCGTACGACCCGTCCGCCGGCACCTACCCTCCCGTGCTCGTCGCCTGGGCCACGGCCGACGAGGTGCCCGCGCTCGAGGGGGACGTGGCCGGTATCGGCGGCAGCGCGGCCACCGCCCTCGGCACGAGAGACGCTCGCTACGTGACCGGCCAGGTCGTGCTCGACGCCGACGACTTCGGGGGCATCCGGAACCCGAACGAGGCGCAGGCCATCGTCGACCACGAGTTCGGCCACCTCGTCGGCCTCGACCACGTCGACGACCCGAACGAGCTGATGCACGCCGAGAACACCGGTCAGACGTCGTTCGGCCCCGGCGACCTCGAGGGCCTCTCCATCCTCGGCGACCTCGCCTGCTGACTCCCGCGCTCGAGCAGCGGGACTGCCTGCCGGTGCAGACGCCGGTGTTCTTCGAGGCGCTCGACGCCGCCTGGCTGCGCGCCCACGAGTAGGTCGCCGCTCGGGCGGCGGGCTGACCCGACTCAGGGCTCGGAGAGGAGGCTCGCCCTCGTCGAGTCGCTCCCGGAGACGCGCCCGCACCTCGTCGGGCGACATCTGCGCGCGTTTGCGCTGGTCTCGCGCGATGATGACCCCGGTGGCGGCGACACCCGCCACCCCCGCGACGCCGAGCACTCTCCACAGCTTCACCGACAGGACTCCTTCAGTGCACGACAGCCAGCTGACCCTCGACCAGGCGGTCGACCTGACCCGCACCGGCGACCTGTGGCTGTTCCGCGGACGCTCCGCCGCCGACCACGCTATCCGGGTCGTCACCAACGCGCCGGTCAACCACGTGGGCATGGCCGTGGTCCTCGACGACCTGCCGCCGCTGATGTGGCACGCCGAGCTCGGCAAGGGGCTGCGCGACGTGTGGACCGGCAGCCACCACCGCGGCGTACAGCTGCACGACCTGCGGGAGGCGGTGGTCCAGTGGACCGGCCGCTACGAGCAGCGCGCCTGGCTGCGGCAGCTCGACGCCGAGGTCACGCCCGCGATGGAGGACGCCGTGCTCAAGACCATCGCCCGCCTGGACGGCATGCCGTTCCCGGCGACCGCCGCCCTGGCCGGCCGCTGGGCCCGCGGCCGGGTACGCCGCAAGGCACCGGCCGAGACGACGTACTGCGCCGAGGTGGTCGCCGCGACGTACACCGCCATGGGGCTGCTCGACGGCCACCTGCCCACCAACTACTACGACCCCGGCATGTTCTGGTCCGGGGACCACCTGCGGCTCGAGCTCGGTGCCCGGCTGGGTGCCGAGATCCGCGTGCTCGTCTGATCCCGGCGTCCTGCGGTCAGCCGACGATCCTGCGGGCCCTGCGGGCCATCGCGGCATCCACCATCGAGCCGTCCGCGAGGGTCGCGACCCCGGCCGACCTCAGCGCCTCCAGCACTTCGTTGGCCCAGGCGACCTCGGCCGCCGACGGCGTGAACGCCGACCTGATCACCGGCACCTGGCCGGGATGCACTGCAGTCCGGCCACGCATCCCGAGCCGTCGCCCTCGGTGGCACGACTCCTCGAGCCCGGGCAGGTCGCGCACGCCGGGGTACGCCGACATCATCGGCGGTTCCAGCCCCGCGGCCGCTGCGGCGACGACGATCCGTGACCGGATCAGCCGAATGCGTCCTCGCCGTCCAGCCCGAGCTCGGCGGCCAGGTCCGCCTCGCCGAGCGCGAGCGTGACCACCTCGGGCTCTGTGGCGATGAGGGCGGCGTTCTCCACACCAGCCGCGGACTCGAGGATCACGTGCACCCGTCGGCCGCGCACCGGCGCGAGGTCGGTCGCGGCGCTCACCTTGGGCAACCGGATCTCCGTCGCCGACGGCAGAGCGGCCAGGTCGGCGGCCAGGTCGGCCGACCCGGGGGCGTTGACGCGGACCTGCGCCTGTCCGTCGTAGGTCCCGACCCACGTCGCCACGGCGGTGCGCGCCGTCTCCTTGTCGGCGGCGGCGACGGAGTCCTCGAGGTCGAGGATCACCGTGGCGCCGGTCGCCGCGGCCTTGGCGAACCGGTCCGGCCGCGAGCCCGGGACGTACAACGCCACGACGCTCACACCGCACCGACCTCCCGCAGTCGGGCGATCTCGTCGGCGAGCGGTCCGCTCATGGGCGTCCTTCCAGGTCCACGGCACACCGGAAGCCGATGCACTCCGACCGGCCGGTGCCGGCCTGTGTCGGCAGCAGCCGGACCGACCAGCTCGGATCCTGCGGACCGCCGTCGACGTACCACTCCGAGCCCGCGGCCGCGAACCACGAGCCCCCCTTGAGCACGACCCAGCGGGTGCGCCCGTCGCGGTGCTCGCTCTCCGTCCACTGCCACACCAGGGGCTCCCGGCGACGCCACCCGGTGACAGCGGCGGCGGCCTGCCACTCGTCCTCGGTCGGGAGCCGGGCACCGCGCCAGCGCGCGTACGCACGGGCGTCGTCCAGGTCGACGAAGCGGACGGGCTCGTCGGCGGTTCCGGGTGGAGGGGCGCCGTCGACCCAGTGCGCCAGGAAGCGGTCGGGCTCGGGCGGGTGGTACCCCGTGTCCTCGAGGAAGGCAGCGTAGTCGGCGTTGCTGACCTCGGCCGCGTCGACGGCGACCGGTGCGAGGGTCACGGTCCGCGTGTCCTCGCGGAGCTGGTGCAGCCGGGGCGGGAGCGGCTTCCAGTCCTCGACGTACGGCGCGTCCTCGTAGAGGCCGGTCTCGCGCTGGCGCCATCGCACGGGCAGCTCCCGCTCTCCGGCCTCGACCAGCAGCGCGCCGGCGGACGGGGACCCGTGGGCGAGTGCGGGCACCACCCGCTGCGGGATGCGGCGGTCGTCGTTGCCCTCGGGCGCGTGATCGCCCGCATTCGCCACGACCAGGTCGGCCAGCCCGTCCGGAGCGCTCGCACCAGTGGTCACGCGCAGCACGCCTGCGATCCCGCCCGCCGGCGCGGTCCCGTCACCGAGCACGACGTGGACGTCGTCGGACGCGTCGAGCAGCGGCCCGTCGTACGCCGTGCCGGTGGGGTTGGCGAGCGTGTACAGGTCGCACCCGTCGAGCCGCCAGCAGGACCCGGCGAGCCCGGCCGCGGTCGCGGCCGGGTGGAGGTCGGCGAGGGGCACCCACTCTCCGGCGGTGAAGAACTCCTCGAGGGACCGGTAGACCGCACGCATCCGCGACAGCGTGTGCCGGTCGCGGGGCTGCCAGTCGACCCAGACGCCGAACACGACGTCCCAGATCAGCACGCCGACGCCGTTCACCCAGGCCGACGGAGCTCGTCGGTGTGGTCGCGGTTCCAGCGCGGGTGTGGTGCAGCATGTGCCGCTGCTCGAACCAGCGCGCCCGCAGCACGCCGGGCACCGCGCTGTCCGCGATCCACTGCGCCCACGACACAGGTGGTCGCCGATCCGGGCGAGCGGGACCCGCGACTCGCCCTCGAGCACGGGTCGAGCTGCGAGGGCGGCCATCGCCGAGAGCAGCTCGGGGTCGCCCTCCTTGAGGGTGTCGAGGAAGACGCCGTCCGCGCCGGCCGCTCCGACGAGCGCTGCCACCTCCTGCGGCGTCGGTGTGCTCGGTGCGACGGGTGCCGACGTCCCACGGGTTGTAGTCGAGGAAGACCTTGATCCTGCGTCCGTGCAGGTCACGCGACCAGATCGGCCAGGCCCGGCACGTCCGGTAGAAGTCGAACTGGTTGCGGTCGTCGATCCCGATCACCGGGTACGCGTGCCAGAGCACGACCGCGTCGAGACCGCCGAACTCGCTCGTACGGCGCCGGAGCAGCCGGTCGACGTCGAACCGCTCGTGCTCCCAGTCGTAGAGCGCCTCGTCCCAGAGCCACACCATGGCGACGTTCCAGGCGGTGGTCGCCCACGCGGTGTCGCGGGTCGTCGTAGACCGGCGTCGTCGTAGCCGTGCGCTCGCGCGCCTAGCCGCCGCCATCGGTCAGGGCGGCTCGCCACGCGGCCCGTCGGCCGGGTCGACCGGCGCGGCGAGGATCTTCGCCTCGTCGAGGACCGACAGGTCCGCGCCGTCGGTCGAGCGGGACCGCGGTGGGCAGGTCGATCGGCCGTGCGGCGTACGGGTCGCGCGGCGCCTCCGCGGGCATGGTCATCGGCCGGCCCGCCGATCGATCTGGGCGGCGGTGGGGATGGACGGGACCGCGCCCGGCGTCTCGACCGCCAGCGACGCCCGCGACCACGGCGCGAGCCAACCGCGTCGTCGAGACTGGCGCGCCCGGCGAGGGCGGCGGCCAGCGACACCGGTGAACGTGTCGCCGGCGCCGGTGGTGTCGACGCACGGTGGCCGGCACGCCGGCGACCCGGCGCGGCCCGGCGTCGTCGCACGAGCAGGGCACCGTCGGCGCCGAGGGTCACGACCACGCGAGCCGACCACGCCGTTCGCAGCTCGGCGGCTGCGCCGACCCGGGTCGCCGTCGCCGGACAGGTGGCTGGCCTCGTGCTCGTTGACGACCAGCACGTCGACGCAGGCGCAGCAGCTCGTCGGGTAGCGGCTGGGCCGGCGCGGCGTTGAGCACCACGAGGACGCCGGCCTCCCGGGCGCAGCGCGGCCGCCGCCGCGACGGTGGCCAGCGGCGATCTCGAGCTGGGTGCACCAGGACGCGCGGCGGCGGGATCGCGCCGAGCTCCTGCGTCGGTCAGGTTCGTCGACCGTGGCGTTGGCGCCGCTCGCGACGACGATCGAGTTCTCGCCCGTCGCGGCGCACCGTGATCCAGGCCGTCCCGCTGGGGCCGGCCACCCGCCGTACCAGCGCCGGTGTCGATGCCGGCGCCTCGGCTGTCCGTGGCAGCAGCCGGGCCGGCCTCGTCGTCGCCGACCGCGCCGACGAACGCGGTCCGCGCGCCGGCCCGGGCGGCCGCGACGGCCTGGTTGAGGCCCTTGCCGCCGGCGCGCGTCGCGGGTCGAGCGCCGAGCACGGTCTCGCCCGGCGCCGGGATCGTGGGCGACGTGGACACGAGGTCGAGGTTGGCGCTGCCGACCACGACGACGTCGTGCGTCGCGGCTCATGCGCATGGCCGTCCGGCGTCCGGGCGAGTGCGCGAGTGCGCTCGGCGAGTGCGTCGAAGCCGATGCCGTCGAAGCCGGGCAGGCTGCTCGAGACGCCGGTTGTGCAGCGGCGCGACCCAGCGGTCGGGCAGTGCGGCCGCGCCGGCGAGCGCGCCGCAGACCGAGCCGACGGTCGCGCCGTTGGAGTCGGTGTCCCAGCCGCCCGTGACGGCGGTGGAGATCGCGCGTGTCGAAGTCGCCGCCGCCGACGCGTCAGCGCGTACGCGACCAGCGCGGCGTTGTTGAGCACGTGCACCCAGTGCAGGTGGCCGTACCGCTCGTGGAGCGCGGTCGAGGGCCGCGCTCGGCGTCGGTGCGTCGCACGCGCCGAGCTCGACGCCGAAGCGGATGGCCGCGGCGAACCGGCTGCCGCGGCGGCACGCACCGACAGCCCGGTCGCGACGACGTCGTCGACCTCGTCGACCGGTCGACACCACGGCCGCGCGCACGCCGCGGCGGCGAACATCGCCGCCGTACACGCCGTTGCGGGTGTGGCTCAGCCGGGCGTCCGTCCACGCCAGCCGCGGCGGCCGCGGCCGGGTCGCCGGGGTGACCCAGCCGTAGACGTCGGTGCGGATCTGCGCGCCGATCCACTCGCGGAACGGGTTGTGCTGCGGTCGCGGTCGCCGGCGGCGTCGCGTCGAGCAGGAGTTGCGGTACGCCACCCGCTCGGCGGTGAAGACGCGGCCGCCGGGCAGGTGGTCCAGCCACGCCGCGCGACGTCGTCGGTGGTGAACCCGCGCCGTGCCGCTCGAGCAGGTCCAGCGCGAGCAGCGGGAAGTTGAGGTCGTCGTCCTCGGGCATCCCGTCGATGTTCTCCGCGAGGCTGGTCGGCGCGCTGCGGCGGTTCCAGGGCCAGCGCGCGGCGACGTCGTCGGGCAGGCCGACGGCGGTGAACCAGTCGGTGAGCGGCCAGCGGCCCGTGGCTCTGCAGGATCTCCCGGATGCCCTGCGCGCGGGATCTTCTCGACCGGCTTGCCGAGCAGGCAGCCGGCGGCGCGGCCGAGTCCACGCGCCGTGCAGCGCGGTCCGCGCAGGTCGGCCGTCCGGCGCCGGGCGGCCGGCGGGCCGAGCTGCGGTCGATCGCTGCCAGGTCGTCCGGCTCGCGCTCGGCGAGCTGCGGCGTCGGCCGGCAGCGCGTCGAGCTCGTCGAGCAGCTCGCGCGCGAGCGCGCGCAGCGTCGGGTCGCGCGGCCTCGGCCGACGCCCCGCGCGGCGGGCTGCGGCGGCCTGGCCGCCGGCCGCCGATCCAGCGGTCGGCGGACGTCGCGTCGACGTCCTTGCCCTCGTCGGCGGCTGGCACCAGCTCGTGGCCAGCAGGTCCTCCGGCTGCGACCCAGGTGAGTCGGCTCATCGAGCGGCGCCCGTCCGCCAGCAGCGCCGCACGTCGGCTGCGTCGGCGCGGCCGCGCCCGGTCGGCGTCCTTGGCGAAGACGTCGCGCGGCGACCGTCGGCCATCGTCGCGCCCGCCGGCTCGCGACGTCGCGTCCGGCTCGCCTCGGCCGACGGTCGCTGCCCACTCGGCCGGGACGGCGCCGGGCCCGCCGAGCGCGCCGGCGATCGCGCCGGCCATGGTGGCGATCGAGTCGGCGTCGCGGCCGTAGTTCACCGCGCCGAGCACCGCGCCCGCGGTAGTCGCCGCCGGCGACGAGCAGCATGCCGAGCGCGACCGGCAGCTCCTCGATCGACTTGGTGCGGCTGGGGCGGCGCGCGTCCAGGCCGGCGCGCGGTAGTCCGGGCCGACGGTGTCGTACGGCGCGACCGCGGCGCGCAGCGCGGCGAGCGCCGTCCCGCCAGTCGTCGACGGTGCGCCGCGGCCGCCGACGACCGCCTCGATCGCGGCCCGCGTGCCGTCGTGGGCGAGCGCCAGCGCCGCGTCGACGACGTCGTCGACGTCGGCGCCGGGCGCATCGCCGCCGCGACCGCGGCCGCGAAGACGCCGGCGGCCTCGCGGCCGTAGCTGGACTGGTGGGCGCCGGCGACGTCGATCGCCTCGGCGTAGGCGCCGGCCGGGTCGCCGGCGTTGACGATGCCGACCGGCGCCATGTACATGGCGGCGCCGCAGTTGACGATGTTGCCGACGCCGGCCTCGCGCGGGTCGACGTGCCCGTAGTGCAGCCGGGCCACCAGCCACTTCTCGGCGAGGAACACCCGCTGCAGGAGCAGCGCCTCGGCCTCGAGCTCGGGGATCCAGCGCTGCTCGCCGATCAGCAGCGGGCACCAGGTCCGTCGGCGATCGCGTACGCGTCGAGGTGGTCGCGGCGCTCGGCGTACACCTCGACCAGCGCGTGGGTCATCAAGGTGTCGTCGGTGATGTGCCCGTCGCCCTTGTGGTACGGCGCGATCGGCCGGGCGTCGCGCCAGTTCGCGTAGAACGGCGGCGACGATGCCGTCACCCAGCCGCCGTACCGCTCCCGGATCTGCTCGGGCGTCCAGCCCTCGGTGGCGCCGCCGAGCGCGTCGCCGACCGCCGCGCCGACGAGGCAGCCGATCGCCTTGTCCTCGAGCAGGTCACCGGTCGCTCCGTCGTCGTGCCCGTCAGCCGGACGGTCGTCAGATGGCGTGACCGTGCGTCAGCCTGCCGATCGGTCCAGCCGTCGGTCAGCTGAGCTCGCAGGCCGTCGAGGTCGATCTGGTCGGCGAAGTACTGCTGGAGCGCCGGGGTGGCGATCTGGTCCTTCCACTGCGGGTAGCCGTCGACCTCTGGAACGGCGCCGAGGTGAGGTCGTCGCCGCTGGCCGAGGATCGTGTCCCAGCCGTTCTCGCCGCCGGTGTCGCTCGGCGACCGCGTCCGCGGCGGCGGCCGACGCCGGGATCAGCCAGTCGCCCTCGGCGACCGCGGCGAGGTTCTCGGCCTGCATGTAGAACTCGATGAACTCGGCCGCCTCCTCGACGTGCTCGGCGCTCTGCGCGGAGACCGACAGCGTCTGCGGGTTGGCCGCCTGCGTCGGCGGGTCGGCCCTCGAGCGGCGGCAGCACCACCCAGTCGAAGCCGTCGGGCGCCGGCTCGGTGAGCTGCTGGCGCGGCGTAGCTGCCCTGCACGGTCATCGCGTAGCTCGCCGGCGAGGAAGCCGGGCAGCACGTCGGCGCCGCTCTGGGTGAGCGTGACCGGGTCGAGCGACCGGTCGTCGTACGTCATGTCGTGGATGCGCTCGGGCACCGCGAGCTCGGCGTCGCCGACGTCGATCGTCGCGTCCTCGCCGGTCGCCCTCGAAGAACGTGCCGTCGAAGTTCGAGCGCCGAGGCTCATCACGGTCGCGGTCGGGTCGACTTGAGCCCCAGCCGACGCCGTAGATGTCGCCCTTGGTGGTCGCCTTCGGCGGCGGCCTGGAAGTCGTCCCAGGTCCAGGTGTCGCCGGTCGGGACCTCGACGCCGGCGGCCTCGAGCAGGTCGCGTGTTGGCGAAGACCATGTAGGACTGCAGCAGGGTCGGCGCGGCGATGATCTGGTCGTCGACGGTGACGGTCTCCCAGACGCCCTCGGAGACGGCGCTCATGACCTCGTCGGAGAGGTACGGCGTGAGGTCGGCGAGGTAGCCCTCTCGGCGAACCCGGCCATGTCGGCGGACTCGTCGTGGATGATGTCCGGCGCGGTGCCGCCCTGGAACTGGGTGACGAGCTGGTCGTGCACGGAGTCCCAGCTGCCCTGGACGTACTCGACCTGGATGTCGGGGTTGGCCGTCGTTCCACTCGTCGACGATCGTCCTTGGTCGCCGCGACCGTCGGCTCCTGGAAGGCCAGGCTCTGGAAGCGCAGCGTGACCGGGCTCGCTCGCCGCTCGCCGTCGCTCGTCGCTCGCCGGAGCCGGCCGCAGGTGGCGCAGCCGGCGAGCAGCGAGCGCCGCAGCGGCCGGCCGCCAGTGCGGCTGGCGTGTCTTGATGCGCTTCATGGTGGGTCCGCTTCGTGGTGGTCGGCTGCGGTACGTGGTCGGTCAGCCCTTGACGGCGCCGGCTGAGCAGGCCGGAGGTGAGCCGGCGCTGGATGAGCGCGAAGAAGACGAGGCTCGGGATGGTGGCGAGCAGCGAGCCGGCGGCGAGCGGCGCCGAGCTGGACCTGGCCCTCGGCGCCGACGAAGCGGGCGAGGGTCAGCGGCAGGGTGGAGTTCTCGGGCGTCTGGATCAGGACGAGGGCGAAGAAGAACTCGTTCCAGGCCGAGATGAACGTGAACAGCGCGGTCGCGACGACGCCCGGGCGCGAGCAGCGGGCAGCACGATCTGCGCAGGATCCGCAGCCGGCCGGCGCCGTCGATGGCGCCGGCCTCCTCGAGGTCGCGCGGGATCGGGCGACGTAGCCCTGCAGCATCCACAGCGCGAACGGCAGCGAGCAGCACGATGTAGACGATGCATCAGCCCGACCAGTGCGGTCGATCAGGTCGAACTGCTTGAGGATCAGGAACAGCGGGATGATCACGAGGATCGAACGGGAACACCTGGCTGACCAGGACCCAGCCGATGCGCGACCGGCCGGAGCCGGGTCCGGAACCGGGCCAGCGCGTACGCCGCCGGCAGCGCGACGACGATCACGGTGAGCATCGTCGGGCGAGCGCGACCATGAGGCTGTTGCGCGCCGGCCGCGACCAGGTCGGCCTGCTCGATGGCGTCGCACGAAGTTGTCGAGCGTCGGGTTGCGTCGGGATCAGCGCGTCGGCCGAGCGCCGATCTCCTGCGGTGCTCTTGAACGACGTCGACAGCAGCCACAGCAGCGGGAAGCCGAGGAACACGAGGTACGCCGGCGAGCGCGACGTACTGCAGCGGCGCGGGTCGCGGTCGGCTCGTCGGCCTGGCGCTCATCGCGTGCGCCTCCTTCAGCCGGCGAGCGCAGGTAGAACAGCAGCAGCGCCGACGATGACGACGACCATCACGTTGCCCATGGCGGCGGCGTAGCCGAAGTTGCCGTACCGGAACGCCTCGTTGTACGCGAACAGCATCGGCAGCATCGTCTTGCCGCCCGGCCCGCCCTCGGTGAGCACGTACACCAGGCCGAACGAGTTGAAGTTCCAGATGAAGTCCAGCGACGTGATCGCGATGATCACCGGCCGCAGCGACGGCAGCGTGACGTGGCGGAACCGCCGCCACGCGCCGGCGCCGTCGACGGCGGCGGCCTCGTGCAGCGTCGCTGTCGACGCGCTGCAGGCCGGCGAGCAGCATGATGGTGGTCTGCGGCATGCCGGCCCAGACGCCGACCACGATCACCGCCGGCAGCGCGGTCGAGAAGTTGCCGAGCCAGTTGATGTCGCCGGAAGCCCGAGCGCCTGCGCAGCGCAGCTCGTTGATCGGCCCGGCGTTGGGGTTGTAGACCAGCCGCCACATGATCGCGACGATCACCGGCGGCATCGCCCACGGCACGAGCGCGAGCGTGCGGGCGAGCCAGCGCAGCCGCAGGTCGAGGTTGAGCAGCAGCGCGAGCCCCATGCGCGGCACGAACTGCAGGATCGTCACCGAGAACGCCCAGATCAGGCCGATCCGGAACGAGTTCCAGAACAGGTCGTTGTCGAGCAGGCGCGCGTAGTTCTCGACGCCGATGAAGTCGGTCGACCTGGTTGAGGCCCGGCCCGGGCGTCGGTGAAGCCGAGGTAGATGCCCTGGAGCAGCGGGTAGACGCTGAACAGCGCGACCGGGACCAGCGCCGGCAGCAGCAACGGCCAGGCGTCGCCCGTCGGCCGACCCTTGGCCGGCCGGCCGCGCGGCTGCGCGCGGCAGGGCGGCGCGCGGCGGCGGCGCGTGCTCGAGGTGACGGACTCATCGGCGCAGACCTCCGTCCGAGCGAGGAACGCGCGGACGGTGAGCGCGCGGCTGGACGGTCACCCGCTGCGACTCGCCGATCGGGGTCCGCGAGCCGGTGCGAGCAGCAGGAGTCGGCCGCGGTCGCGGCCGCGCTCGGCGGCGCCGAGGTCGACGCTGGTGAGGGTCGGGCTGGTGACACCCGGCGAGCTCGGTGTCGTCCATGCCGACGACGGCGACGTCCTCGGGCACGCGCAGACCGCGCTCGCGCGAGCGCGCTGCATCGTCGGCGATGGCGAGCAGGTCGTTGGCGCCGAGCACGGCGTCCGGGCGCGCGTCCGGTCGAGCAGCGGTCACGGCGGCCTTGCGGCCCGGCGGCCTAGCGTGAAGTCGCCGGCGCTCGACCCGCAGCGCCGTCGTCGGCGTGAGGCCCGAGCGCGCTTCACGGTGCGCTCGAAGGCCTTGCGTCGCGGCCGCGCCGGGCACGGTGTCGACCGGGCCGTTGACGAATCCGATGCGCCGGCGTCCCTGCTCGTGCAGGTGCTCCAGCGCCAGCCGTACGCCGCCGGCGGAGTCGGCTCGCACGTTGTCGATCCCGACGTCGGTCGGCAGCGTCCCGATCACGACGACCGGGTAGTCGAGCCTTGCGCAGCTCGCGCGACCAGCTCGTCGTCGACGCGCAGCGGGCTCAGGATCAGCCCGTCGGCGTACCCGCGCGTCCAGGCTGTCGAGCAGCGTCGATCATGTCGGCGGTACGCCCACGCCGTCGACGAGACCACGAGCCGGTAGCCGGCTGGTGCGGGTCACGTCCTCGATGGCGCGCATCATCTCGACGTAGACGGGGTTGCCGACGTCGGCGACCGCGAAGGCGAGCTGTTCGGTGCGGCCCACCTTGAGGCTGCGGGCGTGCGCGTTGGGACGGTAGCCGAGCTCGGCGGCGGCGGCCAGCACCCGCTCGCGCACCGACTCGCTCGCGGGCAGACCGTTGAGGACGCGCGAGACGGAGGCCACTGACACGCCTGCGTGCTCGGCCACCCGGGCCACGGTGGGGCGCTCTGCTGGCACTCGCCGCCTCCTCGTCTGTAATCGATTACGTAATCGATTACAGATGAACCACAGGGACCCCGATTCCGTCAACGGACGGTCAGGAGGCGACGTGCTCGGCCGCCAGCAGCGCGAGCCCGAGGGCCGGCAGCAGGCCGTTGCCGGCCAGGTAGCCGGAGGCGCCGTGACCGGAGATGCCGGCGGCCGCACCGCCGGAGGCGTACAGGCCGGGGATCGGTCGGTCGTCGTGGTCGAGGACGCGGGCGTGGGCGTCGACGAGCAGCCCGCCCTGGGTGTGGAAGAGGGCGGGCCGGACCCGGATCATCTCGTACGGCGGCGCGAGTGGGGCCTCCCAGTGGGTGCGGCCGAACCGGTCGTCAGCGTCTCCGGCCGCACAGCGTGCCGTCTCCTCGAGCGTCGCGGCGAGGCCGTCGGGGTCCACCCCGGCGCGGCCGGCGACCTCCTCGACGGTGTCGCCGCGCCGGACGGCGCCGGACTCGACGGTGTCGCGGAAGTCCTGGAACGGCAGGCAGGCCTCGTGGATCCGTTCGTCGAGCACGACCCAGGCCTCGCCGCCGGCCTCGCGCAGCACGACCTCGGCGTACTCGGAGTAGCCGGTCGTCTCGTCGCCGAAGCGCCGTCCCGCGGCGTCGACCAGGAACCCGCCGTGCATCACCGTCGCCCAGCCGGCGAGCGTCGCGCCGGGGTCGGCCAGGGCGGCATGGCCCTGGTAGGCGTCGAGGTAGCCGGTGGCGGCGCCGAGCTCCGCGCCGATCCGCAGTGCGTCGCCGCGCGAGCCGGAGCTCCCGTGGTAGACCGCTCCGGCGATCGCCGGCAGGTGGTCGCGCACGAGCGCGTCGTCGGCGCCGAAGCCGTTCGTCGCCAGCAGCACGGCGCGACAGGGAATCTCCTCGCGGCCGTTGGGTGTCTCGGCGACGACACCCGCGACCTTCCCGTCGTCGGTGACCACCTCGACCAGCGTCGCCGGCACCATCAGGTCGACCCGCTCCTCGCGGCGCACGCGGCGGACCAGGTCGTCGAGCAGGCGACGCCCCGACCGGCCCGGCACCGTGTGGCAGCGCGCCGCCGAGTGCCCGGGATAGCTGAAGTCGGTGACCAGCGACAGGTCCAGGGCCTGGTCGTCCGCGAGCCACTCGACCAGCCGCCCGCTCACGTCGACCAGGGCACGGGCGATCCGCTCGTCGAAGTCGCCGCGGGTCTTGGCCCGGATGTCGTCGAGGAACCGCTCGGGCGAGTCGTCCACGTCCTGCTCGCGCTGCCATCGGCTGCCGGCCCCGGGGACCATCGCGGTCGACATCGCGGTGTTGTTGCCGGCGGCGAAGTGCTCCTGCCGTTCGAGCACGAGTACGTCGAGCCCGAGCTGGGCACCGCGCAGGGCGGCGACGAGGCCTCCCCCGGCCCCAGCGACGACGAGGTCGGGGCCGTCGAGCTCGCTCACGCGAGACCCTCGACCCCGGCCAGCACCCGCAGCGCGAGCGCGGTCGGGTCCACCACGTCGGGACCCGACGCCGGCGCCCGGACGTCGACCGCCGAGCAGCCGTTGAGCACCGCATCGCAGGGCAGGTCGGTCACGGCGGCGGCCAGCGCATCCGCCCAGCCGACGTCGTCGGCGATGTCCGCGACGCTCAGCGAGAGCACCATCGCCCGGCCGTCGGTGGCCAGGCCGTAGCGACCTGCCAGCCGGTCCAGCTCGTGTGCGATCGGCTCGTTGCGGGCGACCGCCCGCCAGGACAGGCCGGCACCGGTCAGGGCATGCATCGCCAGCCGGCCGATGCCGTGGATCGGACGCGGCAATGACGGGGCCGCATGCACGGCGGGGTCGAGCACGCAGTCGGGCAGGAAGCCGTCCCACGCACCGTCCTCGGCGGCGTACGTCGAGACCAGCACCTCGTCGGACCTCGCGACGTCGTCGTCGGAGCCCAGCTCGGACGGCAGTCCGGGTGGGCACCGCACCACGACCTGGATGCCGTCGGGGGCGATCGCGTCGTAGCGCGCCTGGCGCCGCACCACCTCGTCGGGCGGTACGTCGATCGGCGTGAGCGCCAGGAGTCTCATCGTCACCTCTCCGCCGTGGGCGGTTCGATGCCGAGCAGTCGCGGGTCGTTCTGGTGCTCGGCGAGCGGATGCACCTCGATGTCCATCCACGGGTAGAGCGGCAACGAGGACAGCGCCTCGTGCAGCGCGGTGGCGTCCGCGACGTCGTACAGGCTCCAGTTCGCCCACCGGCCGGGGATCCGCCACAGTCGCCGCAGGGCACCGGCGTGCGCGAGCCGCTGGCCGGCCTCGAGCTCCTGCGCGAAGATCCGCTCGCGTTCCTCGGTCGGCCTGTCGGCCGGCCAGCGGATCTCGATGTGCACCAGGAACTCCACCGCTCAGACCCCCAGGTAGGCCTCGCGGACCCGTGGGTCCTCCGCCAGGTCGGCTGCCGGGCCGTCGAGCACGATCGAGCCGCTCTCGATCACGTACGCGCGGTCCGAGATCGCCAGTGCCTGTGCGGCGTTCTGCTCGACGATCAGCACCGTCACACCGGTCTCGCGGATCCGGGCGATGGCGTCGAGCACCTGCTGGGCGAGCTTGGGCGCGAGCCCGACCGACGGCTCGTCGAGGGTCAGGCACGACGGCCGCGCCATCAGCGCGCGCCCGATGGCGAGCATCTGCTGCTGGCCGCCAGACATCGTGTCCGCGCGCTGGTCCTTCCGCTCCTTCAGCGCCGGGAACAGGTCGAACACCTCGGAGAGTCCCTCGTCGCGCTCCGGACGCGAGCGGCTGTAGCCACCCATCAGCAGGTTGTCGATCACCGTCAGGTCGCCGAACAGCTCGCGGTCCTGGGCGACGTGCACCAGGCCGCGGCGGACGACGAGGTCGGGTCGCGCGTTGGCGACGTCGTGCCCGTCGAAGTCGATCTCTCCCTGGGCGCAGCGAACGATGCCGGCGATCGCGCGGAGGGTCGTCGTCTTGCCCGCACCGTTGGCGCCGATCAGCGACACGATCTCGCCGGCGTCGACGCGCAACGAGACGTCGTGGAGGATCTCCATCCGGCCGTAGCCGGCGTGCACTCCGCGCAGCTCGAGGGTCGTCATGCCGAGCGCTCCTCACCGAGGTACGCCTCGACGACGCGCGGGTCCTGCACGACCTCCTGCGGGTCGCCGAGGGCCAGCGACCGTCCCTCGTGCATGACCAGCAGCCGCTGCGAGAGCGCCATCACCGCGGCCATGATGTGCTCGACGTACAGGACGGTGAGCCCGTCGCCGTGCAGCTCACGCAGGGTCTCGATCATCGGCTGCCGCTCGGCGGGGACCAGCCCGGCGAGGACCTCGTCGAGGAGCAGCACCCGCGGCTCCATCGCCAGCGCCCGCGCCAGCTCGAGTCGTTTCAGGCCGGCCGTCGTCAGGCTGCCGGTGTCGCGCCGGGCGTCGTCGTCGAGCCGCACCCGCTGGAGGACCTCGAGGGCGTGGCCGCGGGCGACCGTGCGCGAACGGTCGCGGGTGTGCGAGGCGATGGCGACGTTGTCGACGACCGACATCGACGCGAACGGCCGCATCAGCTGGAAGGTGCGGACCAACCCGGTCTGGGCGACGCGGTGCGCCGGCCATCCGGTGATGTCCTGGCCGTCGAACACCACGCGGCCGGAGGTCGGTGGCAGCTGGCCGGAGACGAGCGAGAACAGCGTCGTCTTGCCCGCGCCGTTGGGTCCGATGATGCCGAGGAAGTCACCGTCGTCGATGTCGAGCGACACGTCCTCGACGGCCCGCAGGCCGCCGAAGTGACGGGTGAGCCCGTCGAGCTGGAGGAGGGTCATCGTCGCCTCCGGTCGCGCAGGGTCCCGTAGATGCCCTTGGGCATGAAGATCACGATCGCGATCAGGAGTACGGCGTACACGACGACGTCGAGACCGGTCAGGCCCTCGACGAACGACAGCGACGACGGCGGGTCGCGCAGCAGCTCGGAGATCAGCTCGGCGAGCGGGCCCACGACCAGGGCACCGATCACGGGTCCCCAGATGGTGCCGATGCCGCCGATCACGGCGGGCACGATCGCCTCGACCGACACGGTCGCACCGAAGGCCTGGGTCGGCCCGACGTAGAAGTAGTACTGCGTGTAGTAGGCACCCGCGACCGCGGAGATGACGCAGCTCAGGGCGACCGGGATCAGGCGGTACTTCATGATGCTGATCCCGAGCGACTCCGCCGCGGTCTCGTCGTCGCGCACGGCCTGCACGCGCTGGCCGGCGCGGGAGCTGGTGAACGCGATGACCAGCGCCAGGCTGGCGGCCAGCAGGCCCAGCGGGATCCAGAAGTACATCGAGCTGCCGGACTCGAACTGCATCATCCAGAACGAGTCCTCGGGCAGGATCGGGAGGTTGAAGCCCTCGGTCTTTCCGAGCGCGTCGACGTTCTGGACGATCAGCAGGAAGAGCTGGGCGAACGCGAAGGTGGCCAGCGCGAAGTACGCACCGGCGAGCCGGTAGCGCAGGCAGAGGAACGCGATCGCCGTACCGGCCACGGCCGCGATCACCGCCCCGAGGGCCATCGCGATCCAGGGCGAGATCTCGTACTCGACGACGAGGTAGGCATCCGTGTAGGCGCCGATGCCGAAGAACGCGGCGTGCCCGAAGCTGAACATGCCGCCGTAGCCGCTCATCAGGTTCCAGCCCACCGCGAGGATCGCGATGATCAGGGTGCGTACGGCGATGCTCTCGCCCCGGTCCGTCATCCCGAGGGGCATCAGCCCCACCACGACCACGAAGACGGCGAGGGCCAGGAACTGGCGGAGCGGAGTCCGGTCGCGGACCCACCCCGGCGTGGCGGGCGTCTCCGCCCGCTCCTCGGTGGCGACGCTCATCGGGCGCCTCCGAAGATGCCCTGCGGCCGCAGGAAGAGGGTCAGCACGAAGACGACGAAGACCAGGATCAGCGAGCCGGAGCCGGAGAGGTAGAGCGAGCCGACCGTCTGCACCAGGCCGATCAGGACCCCGCCGACCATGGCGCCGACGACGTTGCCGAGCCCGCCCAGCACGACGATCACGAACGCGAGGATGGTGAACTCCTCGCCCACGGTCGGGGTGATGCTGACCAGCGGCGCCATCAGGCCGCCGGCGACCGCGACGCAGGCGGCGCCGATCGCGAAGGTCAGGCCGTAGACGCGACCGACGTTGACGCCGACGAGTGCCGCGCCGCGGGGGTTGGACGCCACCGCCCGGATCGAGAGGCCGAACGAGGTCTTGCGCAGGATGATCGTGAGGGCCGCGGTGACGGCGACCGCGCCGAGGAACGCGATGATCCGCTCCCAGGAGAGCAGCGCCCCCAGGATCGTCACCGAGCCGTCGACCACGGAGCCGACCGACTTGGGCCGGCCGCTGTAGATCATCAGCAGCACGTTGACGATCAGCAGCGAGAGACCGAGCGTGACGAGGAGGGGACCCTCGTGGCTGCCCGACATCGTGAGCTTGTTGAGCAGGGTCAGCTGGACGACGTAGCCGAAGGCGAACATCAGCGGCACCGCCAGCAGGGTGGCGGCGTACACCGGCATCCCGAGGCCCTGGCCGAGGCTGTAGACGATGTACATCGCCAGGGTCAGCATCGACCCCTGGGCGAAGTTGACGATGCCGAGCACCCCGAAGATCAGGGTGAGCCCGACCGAGACCAGCGCGTAGACGCCGCCGAGCAGGATGCCGGTGGCGATGGCCTGCGTGACCAGGCCGGAGTCGCGGTCGCCGATGGTGTAGACGGCGAGCAGGCCGAGCAGGCCGGCGGCGATCACGCCGACCAGCACTGCCCGGGAGCGACGATCGGCGGAGGTGTCGACCTCCGCGGCCGTCTGCTCGACGACTTCGGTGCGACTCATCAGGTCAGCGGCCGAACGCCGGGTAGGTCACCTTGGTGGTCTCGAACTCGGCAGGGGCCACCTGCTCGACCTTCGTGCCCTGGACCTGCATCACCACGACCGTCGCGTTGGTGTTCTGGCCGGTGTCGTCGAACTCGATGGGTCCGTCGAACGCGAGCAGCGGGTCGTCGAGGGAGATACCCGAGATGGCCTCCCTCAGGTCGCCCGGGTCGGCGGAGGCGCCGTCCTCCAGCGCCTTCGCGATGACCTCGACGGCCTGGTAGGACAGGACGGACGCGGTCTGCATCGGCGCGCCGTACTCCTGCTCGAAGCGCTTGCGGATGTCCTGGGTGCGCTCGCTGGCCGCGTTGTAGTGGTAGTTGGCCGACAGCACGCCCTCGCCCGCGTCGCCCGCGTCGTTGGGGAAGTTCTCGTCGTCGAAGGCGCCGTTGGCCACGCCGTACAGCGCCTGGATGTCGGGCGAGAGGGCCTTGACCGCCTTGGCCACGAGCAGCTGGTCGGGGTAGTAGCCGGTGCCGACGATGACGTCGGGGTCAGCCGACGCGGCCTCGCGGACCTGGGTGGTGGCGTCGGAGAAGTTGGCCGGCGAGTAGGTGACCTCCTTGGCCACGGTGATGCCCTGGCTCTCGGCCTGCTCCTTGAACGCCTCGAAGACGCTGGTGCCGAACGCGCCCTCCTCGTGGATATAGGAGACCGAGTCGATCTGCTCGCCACCCTGCTCGGCGATCTCGAGCAGGCGATCGGCGCCGTCCTGCCCCATGGCGGTGGCGTTGGGCTGGATGCGGAACGTGTACTGGTAGTCCTGCTCCAGGATCTGGTCGTCGACGGCGACGTCGATCACGAGCGGCACCCGGCTGCGCTCCGCGACGGAGGCGACGTTGAGGGTGACGTCGCTCTGGTAGGTACCGACCAAGGCGACCGCGCCCTCGTCGATCAGCCGCTGCGCCTCGCTCTGACCGGTCTCGGCCTCGCCCTTCGAGTCGCCCGACTCGAGCACCAGCTCGGCGCCGTCGAGCGCCTCGATGCCGCCGGCCTCGTTGATGTCCTGGACCGCCAGCTTGGCGCCCTGGTCCATCAGCTGGCCGGCGCCGGCGAGCGGGCCGGTCAGCGGGTGGATCGAGCCGATCACGATCTGGTCGGGACTGGAGCCGCCGCCACCGCCCTCGTCGTCGGTCCCGCAGGCTGTCATGGCCAGTGCGAACGTCACCGCAGCGACGATCCCCGAGAGCTTTCTCATGTCACGTGCCTTCCGTCGGCGCCCGCATGGTCGCCACCTGTCGACTGTTCCGCTGAGCGACCCTCCAATGGGGCCATCCGGGGAGTATGTCACTCGATGCCGCCTGAAAACTAGGGCCTCCCCCGAGAATCTCGGTCAAAATCGGTCCGCTGAGCGAAACATTGCCGTCATCCGTGTGCCACAATGCCGTCATGGACGACGCTGCGGTGGACGACGAGGCCCAGCCCCGAGGTGGGACGGAGGCGGCCGATCGCGTGGCCGACGTCCTCCTCCTGTTCGCCCGCAGCGACGAGCCGCTGGGCGTCTCCGGCATCGCCCGCGAGCTCGCGCTGAGCAAGGCCGTCGTGCACCGGATCCTGCAGTCGCTGATGTCGCGGTCGCTGATCCGGGGTGTGCCCGGACGTGCGACGTACCAGCTCGGGCCCTCGGCGATCGGGCTCGGCGCGCGCGCGTGGAGCCAGATGGACGTGCGGAGCGTCGCGGCGCCCATCCTGCGCGAGCTGCGCGGCGAGACCCGCGAGACGACGACGCTGTCGATCCTGGTCGGTCGGCACCGGATCTACCTCGACCAGTTCGAGAGCTCGCAGGAGATCAAGATGGTCGTCGAGATCGGCCCGCGCTTCCCGCTGCACTCCGGGGCGTCGAGCCGGGCGATCCTCTCCTGGCTCCCCCGCAACTTCGCGAGCGAGGCGGTCAGTGAGCTGCGGCAGCTGCGCGGCGACTTCGACGAGCCGGCGTTCCTCGAGGAGCTCGACGCCACCCGGCGACGCGGCTACACGATCTCCCACAACGAGCGGGGCACGGGCGGCGCGTCGATCGCCGCGGCGTTCTTCGACCTCGCCGGCAACGTGGTCGGGTCGATCAGCGCCTCCGGGCCGGTCTTCCGCTACCCCGGCGACCACGAGGCCGAGCACGCGGCGCTGGTCGTCGCGGCGGCCGAGCGGGTGACCGAGGCACTGCGGGGCACCACGTGACCCCGCGCTGGCCCGAGCTCGTGCTGCCCCGCTCACTGCTCTACGTCCCGGGGAACCGGGCAGACCTGGTGACCAAGGCCGCGCGATCGGGAGCCGACGCGGTCGTGGTTGACCTCGAGGACTCGGTGCCGAGCGACGCCAAGACGCAGGCGCGCGACGTGGTCAGGCACTGGCTCGCCGACGAGTACGCCGGCCCGCGGCGCTGGGTGCGCATCGACGCGGCGGTCGAGGCGGCAGACCTGGCCGCGTTGGAGGACAACCTCCCCGACGGGATCTTGCTGGCCGGGTGCCGGGCCGCCGGGCTGGAGCGTCTCGAGTCGTGGTGGGCGCGGGAGGCGCGTGCCGACGTGCCCGTCGTGGGGCTCGTCGAGGACGCCGCCGGCCTGCGCGAGATCGCGGCGATGGCGCAGGCCCCGCACCTCGCGACGGTCGGCATCGGCGAGGTCGACCTGCTGGCCGACCTGCGGGTGAACCGTCGGGCGGGTGCGGCGATCGACGCGCTGCGCCTCCAGGTCGTGGTGGACGCCGCCGCCGCCGGGCTGCTGGCGCCGGTCGCGCCGACGTCGACGGACTTCCGCGACCTCGACGGATTCCGCGCCACGACGCGGGCGCTGCTCGACCTCGGCTTCCGCTCGCGGACCGCTGTCCATCCGGCGCAGGTCCCGGTCATCAACGAGGTGCTGACGCCCGCGGAGGCGGAGGTCGCCGAGGCGCGCGACGTGCTCGCCCGCTTCGAGGCCGCCGGGCAGGCGGTCACCACCGACGCCCAGCGGACGCCTGATCGACCTCGCGGTCGTGCGCGGTGCGCGGGAGACGCTCGCCCGCGCCGACGGCTGACACGGCTTCAGCGGCGCTCGGCGTTCGCCCCCGACCGGTGGACGAAGCGTCCGACCGGCTCCCCCACGACCGCGCCGTCGGCGAGGACCTGCTGGCCACGGACGAACGTGTCGGTGACCCGCGCGGTCATGTGGAACCCCTCGAACGGCGTGTACTCCTGGGTCGACAGCGACTCGTCGGCCCGCACGACCCAGTCGGCCCGGTCGTCGATCAGTGCGAAGTCGGCGTCGTACCCGACGTCGATCGCGCCCTTGGTGTGCAGCCCGTAGCGGCGGGCCGGGTTGGCGCTGACCAGCTCGGCGATCCGGTTGTAGGACAGGCCGCGCTTGCGGCCCTCGCTGACCATGCCGGGCAGGAGGTACTCGGCTCCACCGAAGCCCGACTTGGCGACGAACACGTCGTCACGCGGATCGCCGAACTTGGTCTCGTCGCGGCAGCAGGCGTGGTCGGAGACCACCCAGTCGAAGTGGCCGGCGAGCAGGTGCTCCCAGAGCGACTCGACGTCCTCGCGGGAGCGCAGCGGCGGGTTGACCTTGCCGCCGAGGTTGGCCGCGGTGTGGAAGTCGGCGAGCAGGTGGCCCACCGTGACCTCGCGCCGGAAGTCGATGTGGGGAAAGGTCGCCTGCATCATCATCGCGGCCTCGATCGCCTTGCGCGACGTGAGGTGCAGCAGGTTGATGTTGGGCAGCTCGGTCTCGTGCGCGAGGTACGACGCGATGGTGATCGCGAGCCCCTCCGAGTGGGGTGGGCGCGCGGCGCTGTAGGCCTCGAGCCCCTTGAGCTTGCCCTCCTGCTCGACCAGCCGGGTGTAGGCCCGCATGATCTCGGCGGTCTCGCAGTGCAGCGACAGCGAGATGTGGTCGCGGTCGGCCGGGTCGGCGCTCTCGCGCGCGGCCTGGATGCCGCGCATCACGAACTCGAAGTGCGCCAGGTCGTAGCTGTGGTCCTCGGGGATCATCAGGAACTTGCCCTGGTCCGACGACCGGCCGTGCAGCCCGTGGGCGCCGTAGAACATGAAGATCTTGAACGACGGCACGCCGAACTCCGAGACCAGCGCGGGGATCTCGTCGATGTGCTCGCTCAGGATCGGCGCGACGTGGAATCCGTAGTCGACGTACGCGCGGCCCTCGGTGGCGGCGAGCACGTCGGGGAAGATCTCGCGGTAGGGGCCGGTGCGGTTGAGGTAGTAGGCGCCGGTGCGGATGTAGGTGAGCCCGGTGGTGACGCCGCCCTGCGCCGCCGCGCTGCTCTCGGACGTGGCGTCCTCGGGCAGCGGGTTGTAGATCCCCCAGTGCTGGTGGGCATCCACGACGCCGGGGAAGAGATGACGGCCGGACGCGTCGACGACCGTGGCTGCCTCGGCCGGGTCGATCCGCTCCTCGATCGCGGCGAAGCGGCCGTCGGTGACGGCGATGTCGAGCCGGCGGGGTGCGTCCTCGCCGGGCCGGACGACCTCGGCGCCGGTGATCAGCAGGTCGTAGGTGCTCATGCCTCCCCCTCGGGGTCGTGGGATTCGGGTGCGTCGAGGTCGACGGGGTCGACCCGGGTCAGTGGCTGCAGGAGGGTGTGGACCTCGGGCTGGCCGGCGAGGTCGCGGCACGTGCGCTGCAGCCGCTCGACGTCGTCGTGGTCGAGGCCGCGTGCGGCGTTGTCGCGGAACTTGGTGGCGAGCTCGTCGAACGACAGCGGGCGCTCCGGGCCGCCGCGGGTGGTGAGCACCCGCTCCTCGTGCTCGGTGCCGTCGTGCAGGGTGACCCGGACGACGGCCGGGAACTGGTGCGGGAAGATCCGCGAGCACTCCTCGTCGGCCTCGACGACGGTGCGGTCCATCAGGTCGAGCCGAGCCTTCTCGTCGACCTTGGCGTCGTCGTAGTCCTCGAGGGAGGCGCCGAGCCCGCCGCCGCCGAGCAGGCCGACCGTGACGGCGTACGGCGCCGAGAACTGCGCCATGTAACCGGTCGTCGGCCGGCGCTTGACGTCGATCGGCTCGCCGACGGTGCGCAGGTTGGCGGCCGGTACGCCGACGGTGACCTGCTCGACCTGGTCAGGGCTGACGCCGCGCGCGCGAAGGGCCGCAGCCCCGTCGACGACGGCGTGGGTGAAGTGGTTGGCGGGGTAGGGCTTGAAGAAGATCCGCGGGACCTCCCACCGGCTGCCCGAGCCCGTCGGTGACGGCGTCCAGGTTGCCGGCGTCGTGCAGCCAGGCCTGGAAGAAGCCGAACCTGCCCTCCAGCACGGTGGGCGGCCCGGTGAAGCCGAGCCGCACCAGGTCGGCGGCCGAGACCGCGGCGTGGGCGGCCCAGCCGCAGTGCATCCGCTTGACGGTGCCGCCGGTGCGGTTGGCCTCGATGATCCCGGCGGCCATGGACGCGGCGACACCGAGGACGTGGGTGACGCGTTCGCTGTCGGACAGGCCGCCCCGGGTGTCGAGCAGGGTCGCGGCGACGGCGCCACCCATGGCGCCGCAGATCGACGTGGCGTGCTGTCCGTGCTCGAAGAAGATCGAGTTGCCGGCGTCCTCGTCGAAGCCGGCCATGCCGAGTCGCACACAGACCTCGAGGCCGACGGAGATGGCGCGGACCACGTCGCTGCCGCTGGCGCCGGCACGCTCGGCGGCGGCCAGGGCCGCCGGCACCACGGCCGCGCTCGGGTGCAGCACGGAGGGCAGGTGGGTGTCGTCGTAGTCGAGCGAGTGGGCGAGGACGCCGTTGACGAAGGCGGCCATCGGGGCCGAGGTCGCGGCCGGGAGGCCGACGGCCGAGGCGACCGGGCGCGCCGCCGGTCTCGTGCGCCCAGCGGCGCGCGGCGCGGCTCGTGGCCAGCGGCGCCGCCGCGACGGCGATGCCGAGCGTGTCGAGCACCCGCATGCCGACGCTGTCGGCGACCTCGTCGGGCAGGCTGTCGAGCTTGGTGTCAGCCGCGAACTCGCCCAACTTTTCGGCCAGGGTCTCGGCGAGGGTCATGCCGGCCTCATCGCCAGCGGCCGCACCGGCGAGCCGGTGGCGCCGTACAGGTTGAGCGGGATGAGCACGAACGTGAACGCGGCCCAGCCGGTGGCGGAGAGGCGCTCGAGGTCCATCGCCTCGACGATGTAGATGCCGTGCTCGACGAGCAGCACGTTGTGGCCCGGCAGCAGCGAGTGGCCGCCTCCGGGGGCGAGACGTTCGAACGCGATGGTGTCGGCGCCGACGGCGCGCGGGCGGTGCTCGGCGAGCCACCGGGCGCCGGCCTCGGCCACGCCGGGCACGCCGGTGTCGCGGCCGACGTACGCCGGACCCTCGTCGAAGAGTCGGCCCCAGCCGCTGCGGACGAGCACCACGTCGCCCTCGCCGATGTCGACGCCGGCGGCCGCGCGGGTCGCCTCGAGGTCGTCGACCGTGATCTCGTAGCCGCCCTCGAGGCCGTCGACGCCGTGGTGGGCGGCGACGTCGAGGAGCACCCCGCGGCAGACCATCGGCTCGATCGTGTGTACGCCGTGCTCGTCGAACCGCCCGCCCCGGCCCGCCTCCTGGGCGTCGGCTCCTCCGTGGAGCCGGCCGTCGAGGGAGACGTGGGCGAGCGCGTCGATGTGGGTGCCGACGTGGGTGCCCATGGTGATCATGTCGTTGGCGGCGCTGGCCCCGTCGGGCCGCGACATGTCGCCGTGCCGGCGGGGCAGGGTGTGCCAGAAGTGCGGGTGGTTGGGGCTCTGCGGCATGCCGACGCGGTACTGGCGGCCCAGGTCGACGACGTCCAGGCCGCTGGTCACGGCCTCCAGGAGGGGATCGGTCACCGGACGGCTCCTTCCTCGTGCAGGCGCTGGATCTCCTCGTCGTCGTACCCGATCTCGTGGAGCACATCGTCGGTGTCCTGGCCGAGTCGCCGACCCGTGAACCTGATCCGTCCGGGGCTGCGGCTCAACCGCCACATCACGTTGTGCTGCAGCACCGGACCGAGGTCGTCGTCGTCGACCTCGGTGAGCATCTGCGTCTCGCGGATGTGCTCGTCCTCGGTGAGGTCGCGCGCGTCGTAGACACCGGCGACCGCTGCTCCGGCCTCGGTGAACGCCTCGATCACCTCGTCGCGGGTGCGCGTGGCGACCCAGTCACCGACGTACGCATCGAGCTCGTCGACGTGCTGCACCCGGCCGTGCCCGCTGGCGAACCACGGCTCGTCGATCACCTCCGGGTGGCCGACCAGGCGCAGCACCCGCTCGGCGATGCTCTGGGCGGAGGTGGAGACGGCGACCCACTTGTCGTCGGCCGTGCGGTAGGTGTTGCGCGGCGCGTTGCTCGTCGAACGGTTGCCGTGGCGCGGCTCGACCGTGCCGAGCTGCTGGTAGATCGTGGGCGCCGGTCCGACCGCGGTCATGATCGGCTCGAGGATGCTCAGGTCGCAGACCTGGCCCTCGCCCGTGGCGTCGCGGTGTCGCAGCGCCATCAGGATCGCCGACGACGCGGCGATCCCGCAGATGCTGTCGGCCAGGCCGAACGCCGGCAGGGTCGGCGGCCCGTCGGCCTCACCGGTCGCCGCGGCGAACCCGCTCATCGCCTCGGCGAGGGTGCCGAAGCCGGCCCGGCCGGCGTACGGGCCGGTCTGGCCCCAGCCGGTGATCCGCGCGACCACGAGCCGGGGGTTGGCCCGCATCAGCTCGTCGGGGCCCAGCCCCCACTTCTCGAGGGTGCCGGGACGGAAGTTCTCCACCAGGACGTCGGCGGTGGCCACCAGGCGGCGCAGTGCCTCGGCACCCGAGGGGGACTTGAGGTCGAGGGCGACGGTCCGCTTGTTGCGGCTGATCTCCGTCCACCACAGCGGTACGCCGTCCTTGCTCGGGCCGTGCCCGCGCATGCTGTCGCCGGCGCGCGGGTGCTCGACCTTGATCACGTCGGCGCCGTGGTCGCCGAGGATCTGGCAGCACAGCGGCCCGGCCAGGATCGTCGACACGTCGAGGACGCGCAGACCTTCGAGCGCCATCCGAGAACTCATCGCTCGTCTCTCTGTTCCGCTTGGTGAAACGACTCGGTCCACCCTAGACGCTCGCCGCGCGCCCGGAAACCCCTGTCCGGCCTTGACTTGCGCTGAGATTGGCGCTCCACTGGCGATCGTGGGCTCGCCATCGTCGTACCGGCCAGCGGAACAGTTCGGAGTCGCCGTCTCCGAGCTCGGCGCGCGGCTGCACCGGCTCACGTGGGATGACCTGCCCGCGTCCGCCCGCGAGCGCCTCGAGCTCGCACTGCTCGACCTGGTCGGGGTCGCCGAGGCCGGGACGCGGACGCCGGAGCTGCGCGCGCTCCGGGCGGCCACCCAGCCGGAGCCGACCGACGACGCGTGGTTGCGGGCCGTGGCGGCCGCGTGCCTCGAGCTCGACGAGGGCAACAAGTACGCCGTGGGTCATCCCGCCGCGCACGTCTTCTTCACCGCCCTCGCGGCGGCCCGCGCTCACGACGGCCCGATCACCGGGCAGGAGCTCCTGGCGGCGGTCGCCGGTGGCTACGAGCTCGCCGCGCGGGTGGGTCGCTCCCTTCGCCGGGACCCGCGCTGGCACACCCACGGCCACTGGGGCGTGCTGGGCGCGGCCTGGACCGCCGCGCGCGTCCGCGGCCTCGACGCCGACCAGTGCGCTCGCGCCGTCGGCGCCGCCGGCAGCCTGATGCGGGTCGCCCCCTGGCAGGCGGTCCTCGACGGCGACTTCACCCGCAACCTCTGGATGGCCGACGCCGTCCTCGCCGGTCTGCGTGCCGCCGACCTCGCGGCCGCCGGCCTGGCCCCACCGCCGTCCTCGGCGTACGCCGGGCTGTCACTGATTGGGGAGGTCGACGCCTCCTCGATCACCGCGCACCCGGACCGATGGCTCTGCGGAGAGGGCTACCTCAAGCTCCACTCGGCCTGCTCCTACACCCACCCCGCGGTCGACCTGGTCCTCGCGCTGCGCGGTCAGCTGCCCGACGCCTCCGGCGTGCACGTCCGCACGGGCTCGCTGTCCACACCTCTTCTCCAGCGGCGTACCGACTCCCGCCTGGCCGCGATGTTCTCGCTGCCCTTCGTCGTCGCCACGGCCTGGGCCCACGGCGAGGTCACGCCCGCGGTCATGGACCCGGCCAGCGAGGCGTTCGCCGAGAGCACCCGCCTGCTCGACGCGGTCGTCGTCGAGATCGACGAGGGGCTCGACCGGTGGCTGCCCGATCGCCGGGTCACCGAGGTCAGCCTGAGCGACGGCGCGACGACGCTCTCCCTCGCCGCCCCCAATCCCGTCGGCGACGCCGCGCACTTCCCGCTGACCGCCGACGACGTCCGCGCCAAGCTGACGCGACTGCTCGGCGAGGGCGACGCCGCGCAGGTGGAGCGGATGATGCGGAGCCTGTCGTCGAGTCCCGACGCGGCCGCGTGGTCGCGTCCGGCCTGACTCAGCCGCAGTTGTCGCAGACCCCGGTGGCGGGGATGGCCATGTTGCAGCTGGGGCAGACCTGGCCCTCGAACTGCGGCCTCGTCGCGGCCCGGCGTGCCCGCTCGCGAGCGCGCACGGCCGCGACCTTGGGCGCCAACGCGGCCTTGCCGCCGTCCTCGGGCATCACTGCCCCGAACGCGCGGTAGCACGCGAGCCGCTCGTCGGCGGCATGGTCGTCGGGGTCGCCCACCAGCTCGCCGCGCACGTCGATGACGGCCTTGGCGTAGCTCGCGCCCACGCTGCCGTCCTCCTTGACGCACAGGGCGGACAGCAGCGGCTCGCCGCGGTCGGCGCAGACGCGCGCCACCCGGCCGAGCACGTCGCCGATCCAGTAGTGGACGAGCTGGTTGGTCCGGATGCCGGTCCGCAGCTGCACCAGCCCGGACAGCTCCCGGTAGGTCACGAGCGCCTGGTAGCGACCCGCCACCTCGAGGAGGATCTCCCGGGCCGCACCGGCCCAGGCGGCGCGGGCGGCCTCGTTGCCGAGGTCGGCGGCCTCCTGCTGCTCCTCGTCCGTCGGGCTCGGGGGCAGCTCCACCTCGCCGCGGTCGACGATCACGTCGAGGCCGAGGTCGCGCAGCAACAGCGCGGCGTCCTGCTGGCTGCCGTCGAACTCGGTCACCATCGCGGCCTCCCCGGTCGCGTAGCGCTGGGCCACGCCGAGGATCGCCTTGGAGTCGTAGGTCCTGCCGTCGTGCCAGATCGCATAGTGGCGCGCCTGCCCGAAGCCGTACCTGCGCTGGAACGTGTCGGCGCCGAGCGAGTCACACTCCTCGATGGCCTGCTGCACGTGATCCCTGGTTATCGTCTCGAACATGGCCATCCTGCGAACCTACTCCCCCCACCGCCGACCGACGAATCCGTAGCCTGGAGGTCAGATCCCATCCGTGGAACGGGAGAACCTCAGCTCGTAGCCATGGACCCGGCCCGCCTCCGTGAGGGCCTGCCCACCCGAGGTCGCGGCATCCCACAGCCAGGGAGTGATCGCCCGGAGCGGACTCTCCGGCCGCCGGAACTCGTACAGTACGGCGACCCGCAGCTCCTGCAGCTCGCCCAACGAGCCGGCCGCATAGTCGAGCGCCCGCTCCCGACCGTCCTGGGCGGTGAGCCGGGCCGTCCTCGCCGCCTTGGCCGTCAGGTCGTTCAGGGTCTTCTCGCGCCACACCGTCCACGGCGACCCGATGCTGGCCACCGCCTCGACCAGCGCGTCGTACACGGCGCGCGTCGGGCCCGAGGACCCGGACCAGGCCGCGTCGATGAGCGGCCGCACCTGGTCCCAGGTCACCTGCGCCAGCCGGCTGCCGGAGGGGGCGGCGGCCACCGCGGCCATCCCCGGCGTCAGGTAGGTGAGATCCGTCTGCCGGTCGGGATGGTGGTGCCGGCCCAGCTCGAAGTAGCTCTCGACCTGGCCGCTCCGGTTGCTCCCCCGCTCGGTCTTGAGCTCGATGATCCACAGCCGGTCGGCCGTGAGGACGCCGTAGTCCGGCGCACACCCCGGCTCGTCCTCGCTGCGCCGCGGGAGGTCCAGCTCGTCGACGAAGACGGTGTCCTCGGGCAGGTCGGCGGCGCCGAAGGACAGCTCGTCGAGGGCGCGCAGGAACGCCAGCCCCGCGGTTGAAGGCGTGCTGCGGGTGTTCCACGGCGGGTAGTCGCCGTCGAGCACCAGCATCGTCAACAACCGTTGGCAGTACTCCTCGCGACCGAGCCTGAGCCGCCGCAGCAGCTTGTGAGGGTCCTCCACGAGCCCATCATCCCTGCAACCGGTGGGGGATTGACCTGCGGCCGGGTTTGGTAGAAAACTCACCACGCAAGAGGCTCAGAGGTAACTCACTTACCAAGCCGTTGGGCACAACTGCTGGAAGGAAGAACCATGCAGCTCGGGATGCAGGTTTCGGCACGCCTCAGGACGGCGGGGGTGATCCTCGCTCTGGCGGCCCTCGTGGTCGCGGGACTGGCCGTCGGCCCACCGAAGGCGCGGGCCGCTTCGGCGCCCGATGACGACTGGGTCGAGACCACGCTGGCGGAGATGACGCTGGAGGAGAAGGTCGGCCAGCTGTTCATGACCAACGTCTACGGCAGCACCGCCGACACCCAGAACCCGGCGGACGTGGCGGAGAACCAGAAGCTGTACGGCGTCGACAACGCCGAGCAGCTGATCGACCGCTACCAGCCCGGCGGCATCATCTACTTCGCCTGGACCAACAGCGTGCAGAACCCCGACCAGATCGCGGGTCTCTCCAACGGCATCCAGGACGCCGCGCTGAGCCAGCGGATGGCCGTGCCGTCGCTGGTCGGCATCGACCAGGAGGGCGGCATCGTCGCCCGGATCGGTCCGCCGGCCACCCAGCTGCCGGGCAACATGGCGCTCGGCGCCGGCCGCAGCAACCGCGACGCCCAGACCGCCGCCGCCATCAACGGCGACGAGCTCGCGGCGATGGGCATCAACTGGAACTTCGCCCCGGTCGCCGACGTGAACGTCAACCCGGCCAACCCCGTCATCGGGGTCCGCTCGTTCGGCGAGAACCCGCGCCTGGTCTCGGGCATGACCGCCGCCCAGACGCGCGGCTACACCGCGGCCGGTGTCGCCGGCGCCGCCAAGCACTTCCCCGGCCACGGCGACACCGCCACCGACAGCCACACCGGCCTGCCGGTCATCGACCACACCCGTGAGGAGTGGGAGCAGCTGGACCGGCCGCCGTTCCAGGCCGCGATCGACGCGGGCGTCCCGGCGATCATGAGCGCCCACATCTCGGTGCCCGCGCTCGACCCGACCGGCGACCCGGCCACGCTGTCCGAGCCGATCATGACCGGGATCCTCCGCGAGGAGCTCGGCTACGACGGCGTCGTCATCACCGACGCCCTCGACATGGCCGGCGCGAGTGCGACGTACGGCAACGACCGGGTGCCGGTGCTGGCCCTCAAGGCCGGCGTCGACATGCTGCTGATGCCGCCGGAGTTCGAGGTCGCCTACAACGCGGTCCTCGAGGCGGTGGAGACCGGCGAGCTGACCGAGGAGCGGATCGACACGTCCGTACGCCGGATCCTCACCCTCAAGCACGACCTCGGCATCGTCGACGACCCGCACGTCGACCCGGCCGAGATCCCGGCACACGTGGGCACTCCGGAACACCTGGACACCGTCCAGGGCATCACCGACGGCACGACCACGCTGGTGCGTAACCAGCGCCGGCTGCTGCCGTTGTCCAAGGACTCGGGCGAGGACGCGCTGGTCACCGGCTGGGGAGCGAGCACGACCGCAACGGTCGCTGCGGAGCTCGCCGATCGGGGGGTGGCCAGCGACGTCCTCGAGACCGGCGTCAACCCCGACAAGGCGACCATCGACAACGCCGTGAAGCGGGCGCGGAACCGCAACTACGTCGTCGTGATCACCAACCGGGCCGGCCTCAAGGGCCAAGAGGGACAGGCGAAGCTGGTCAAGCGGCTGATCGCCACGCGCACCCCGGTGATCGCGGTCGCCGTCCGCGACGCCTATGACATCAACCTCTTCCCGAAGGTGCGGTCGTACGTCGCGACGTACTCCTACACCGCGGCCGCGCTGGACTCGCTGGTCCGCGTGCTGTTCGGCGAGCTCGACCCGAGTGGGCGGCTGCCGGTGACGATCCCCAGCGCGAACGGCAAGAAGACGCTGTACCCCTACGGCCACGGGCTGGAGTACTGACATGCGCAGGCGCACCTTCCTCCAGGCCACCGCCGGCACGGCGGGCGTGGGCGTGCTCGCGTCCGCGCCCGCCCAGGCGGCAGGTCGAGGAGCACGGCCACGGCGGCCGCGTGCTCACCGGCTTCGACACCCTCGCCCGCGACGGGTACCGGATGGTCTCCGGCGAGCGGGTCGGGCTGATCTCCAACCCCACCGGCGTGGTCACCGACCTGCGGCACGAGGTCGACGTGATGGCCGCCGACGACCGGGTCGACCTGGTGGCCGCCTTCGGGCCCGAGCACGGGTTCCGCGGCAGCGCCCAGGCCGGCGGGTCGGAGCCGGGCGGCCCCGACCCGCGCACCGGCATCCCCGTCTACGACACCTACACGAAGACGCCGGCGCAGATCGCGGACTTCTTCGCGCAGGCGGAGCTGGACACGGTGATGTTCGACATCCAGGACGTCGGCGCGCGGTTCTACACCTACATCTGGACGATGTACGACTGCATGGTCGCGGCGTCGCTGGCCGGCGTGCGGTTCGTGGTGCTCGACCGGCCCAACCCGATCGGCGCGACCGCGGCGCACGGGCCGGTGCTGCACCCCGAGCACTCCACCTTCGTCGGCCGCAAGGCGATCGCCCAGCAGCACGGCATGACGGTGGGCGAGCTGGCCGGCCTGTTCAACGCCGAGTTCCTGCCCGAGGACGCCAACGCCGCGGGTGCGGTCGACCTGGCCGTCTCGAAGATGAAGAACTGGCGGCGCGACCAGTACGCCGAGGAGACCGGGCAGCCGTGGGTGATGCCCTCGCCCAACATGCCGCGGGTCGAGACCGCGGTGGTCTACCCGGGCACCTGCCTGTTCGAGGCCACCAACCTGTCGGAGGGCCGGGGCACCACGCGGCCGTTCGAGCTGATCGGCGCACCGTGGGTCGACCACCGGTGGGCCGAGGCGCTCAACGAGCTCGGGCTGCCGGGCGTCGAGTTCCGCGAGGCGTACTTCGCGCCCTCGATCTCCAAGCACGCCGGCGTCGCGTGCGCGGGCGTGCAGCTGCACGTCGGCGACCGCGACGACTTCGACGCCATCCACACGGCGATCGCGATGATCGTCACGGGCCGTCAGCTCTACCCCGACGACTGGGCGTGGCGGGAGACCGCTGCGCCGTACTGGATCGACAAGCTGTCGGGCAACACCGACGTCCGGCTGGCGATCGACGCGGGTGCCGACGCCGACGAGGTGACGGCCGTGTGGCGCGGTGAGCTCGCCGACTTCCGCAGGCTCCGCGCCCGGCACCTGCTCTACCCCGGACGCCGGCCGTGAGGCGGGCGATGGTCGCGGCGCTGGTGGCCGGCATGTTCGTGGTGACGCCGCCCGGCGGGGGCCGGACCGGTGGACGCCGACCCGCAGGACCTGCGGTTCCAGCACCACCAGCTGCGGTACGGCACGCCCAAGCAGGCGCACCTGCTGGCCGAGCCACTGGAGCAGATGTCGGCGGACCTGCGCTCGTTCCTGGCGCCCTCGCCCACCCGCCCGCTGTACGCCGGCGGCGTGGTGCTGGCGTCGCGGCACGGCGTGGTCCCGGTGCACGACGCCGCGGGCAAGGCGGTGCGGTACGTCGACGCGGAGACCGAGCTGCCGGCCGACCAGCAGGTGCCGATGCGGCGGGACACGATCTTCGACCTCGCCTCGGTGACCAAGACGTTCACGACGATCGCGGTCATGCAGCAGGTCGAGGCCGGCCGGGTCGACCTCGACGAGCCGGTGGCGACGTACCTCCCGGCCTTCGCCGAGAACGGCAAGGACGACGTGACGATCCGGCACCTGCTGACCCACACCGGCGGGCTGCCGGCCTGGATCCCGCTCTACAGCGCCTATCCCACGGTCGAGGAACGGCTGGCCGCCGTGCTGGCGGTCAAGCCGACCACCGAGCCGGGCGTGGCCTACGTCTACTCCGACCTCAGCCTGATCACGCTCGGCCTGGTCGTCGAGGAGGTCACCGGGCGGCCGCTGGACTCCGTGATCGCCCGCGGGATCACCCGCCCGCTGCGGATGTCGGACACGATGTTCAACCCGCCGGCGCGACTGGTCCACCGGATCGCGGCCACCGAGGCCCAGCCCTGGGCCGACCGTCCGATGATCCGCGGCGAGGTGCACGACGAGAACGCCTGGTCGCTCGGCGGCGTCGCCGGCCACGCCGGACTCTTCTCGACCGCCCACGACCTGGCCGTGCTGGCGCGAACCCTGCTCAACGGTGGGCGTTACGGGCACGCGCGGATCCTCGAGGCCGACACCGTGCGGGCGATGCTGGTGAACGAGAACACCGAGTTCCCCGAGGACTCACACGGGCTCGGGTTCGAGCTCGACCAGCGCTGGTACATGGACGGGCTGTCCACGCCGGTCACCTTCGGGCACACCGGGTTCACCGGCACGTCGGTGGTGATCGACCCGCTGTCCGACTCGTTCGTGATCCTGCTGACCAACCGGGTGCACCCGTCGCGCGACTGGGGCAGCAACAACCCGGCCCGGCGTGCGGTCGCGCGCGACCTGGCCCGGGCGATCGCCGTACGCCCGCTGGAGGGCAGGACCTCGTGGTTCTCCGGGGTCGGTGACGCCCGCACGGTCACCCTGTCGACGCCGGCGAAGCCGGGCGGCGAGCTCTCGTTCGGGCTCTGGTACGACACCGAGGCCGGCTACGACGTCCTCCACCTCGAGGCGTCCACCGACGGCGGCACCACCTGGGCACCCGTGCCGTTCTCGCTGGGGAGCGCCACGACCGACGGCACGCTGTCGGGATTCGGCGGCCGCCGTTGGCATGCCGCCGCGGCGACCTTGCCCGAGGGTGACGACGTGCAGGTGCGTTGGCGCTATGCCAACGACGCGGCCAACCAGGGCCGCGGCGTGTACGTCGACCGCGTGCGCGTCGACGGCACCCGGCTGCCCGACGCCCTGTTCACCGCGGACGGGTGGACGCAGTCGCGGACTGAGCGGAGACGAGCGGATCCGCTGATGGTGGTCGAGCGAGCCGCGCGACCGAGGCACGAGGTCGCGACCGGCGTGTCGAGACCCGGTTAACCTCGAGGAGGCTGAATGCACGGTCTCGTCGGTGACGCCGAGAGACACCAGGGCGAGCCAGGCGGCGCCGACGGTGGGCTGGTCGGCCGTGAGCGGCGGATCGGCCAGCCCTGCCTGCACGCCCGCCAGCACCGGGCCCTGGTGGGTCAGCAGCGCGCCGGCGAGCACGACCGGCCCTGCGGCTGCTGGGCGCACCGCGTCGACCGAGGCGAGCAGTCCCGCCACGCCCCGCGCGACGATGCCGTCTGCGACCTCGTCGTCCTCCTCGGCCCGGGCGGTCACCACCGGCGCCAGCTCGCCGAGCGAGGCCGGGGTCACGGCGTACGCCTTGGCGATCACGTCCTGGACCGAGTACGGCGCCGGACGGCCCAGCAGGCGCTCGAGCAGCGGCTCGGTCAGGGCGGTCGCCGGGCCACGGCCGTCGAGAGCGGCCACCACGGCGACCAGCGCCTCGCGCGCCAGCCACACCGCAGAGCCGATGTCGCCGAGGAGCCAGCCCGCGCCATCGGCCTGTCGCGTCAATGCCCGGTCGGCGATGGCCGCGGCCGCCCGCGCCGGTGCCCGCGACGAGCACCACGCCGGACGGCTGGGGGGTCCCCGCGGCGAAGGCGGCCACCAGGTCGGGGACGACCTCGACCTCCCCGCCCAGTCCGAGCCGGCGCCAGGCCTCGCGCGCGTGCTCCCGGGCCACGTCGATGCCGGCTGCGCCGGCCCCGGCGACGCCGAGCACTCCCGCGCGCACGGCGGCGGGGTCGTGCTCGCCGAGCGCCTCCGAGATCGCCTGGGTCAGCCGGTCCACCGGGTCACCGCCGCTGGACCGCTGGTTGAGTCCGTCCGCGGCGCCGACGCCGAGCGGCCGTCCCTCGCGGTCGGCCACCAGGCAGCGGGTCGACGTACCGCCCGCGTCGACGCCGATCACCAGGTCCACGGCGACACCGTAGCCAGTCCGCCCACGAATGTTGGTCATTGCCGATTCCACGATCTAGACGGTAACTTTCCTACATGCCCGACTCCGCGCTGGCCTCGACGGTCCGCATCCGCGCGCTGATGCCGTCGCTGGCACCGGCCGAGCGCCGGGTCGCGGAGCGGGTCCTCGCCGACCCGGCCGCGGCGGCGGCGTCCACGATCGGCACGCTGGCGACCGAGTGCGCGACGTCGGAGACGACGGTGATCCGGTTCTGCCGGGCGGTCGGCTTCACCGGCTACCCCGCGCTCCGCCTGGCCCTGGCCGCCGAGGGTGGCCGCAGCGAGGGCACCAACGGTCGCGAGCTCACCGGCGACATCGCCGCCGACGACGACCTCGACAAGGTGGTCGCCAAGATCGCGTTCGCCGACGCGCGCGCCGTCGAGGAGACCGCCCAGCAGCTCGACCTCGACGCGCTGCACGAGGTGATCGACGCGCTGGTGGGAGCCCGCCGGATCGACGTGTACGGCGTCGGCGCCAGCGGGCTGATCGCGCTCGACTTCCAGCAGAAGCTGCACCGGATCGGCCGGGTCGCGTTCGCGTGGACCGACCCGCACCTCGCGCTCACCAGCGCCGCGCTGCTCACGGAGGGAGACGTCGCCGTCGCGATCTCCCACTCCGGCACCACCCAGGACACGGTCGACCTGCTGGCCCTCGCCGACCGCAACGGCGCGACGACGGTCGCGGTGACGAACTTCCCGCGCTCCCCGCTCGCCGAGCTCGGCGACCACGTGCTCACCACCGCGGCCCGCGAGACCACGTTCCGATCCGGCGCGACCGCCAGCCGGCTGGCCCAGCTCACCGTCGTCGACTGCGTGTTCGTCGGCGTCGCCCAGCGCACCTTCGAGACCAGCCAGCGGGCGCTGGAGCTCACCCACGACGCGGTGCTCGACCGGCGCGTGGGCCGGAAGGCCGGCCGGTGACCGCTACCCGCCGGCCGACGCCCGTCGAGGCGCCCACCGAGCGCCGCCACCCGCGCTCGCTCGACCTCGACCTGCTGCCCACCCTCGACCTGCTCGTCCTGATCAACGACGAGGACGCCCAGGTGGCCCCGGCCGTCGCGGCGGTGTTGCCCAGCATCGCCGCGGCGGTCGACCTGGCGGTGGCCGCGCTGGACGGGGGTGGCGTCGTGCACTACTTCGGGGCCGGCACCTCCGGCCGGATCGCCGCCATGGACGCCGCCGAGCTGCCGCCGACGTTCGGGCTGGCGCCCGGTCGCGTCGTCGCCCATCACGCCGGGGGCGCCGACGCGCTCGGCACCGCGCTCGAGGACGTCGAGGACGACCGCGACTCCGGCGCCGCCGACGCCGGCTCGTTGCAGGCGGGCGACCTCGCCGTCGGGCTCACCGCGAGCGGGCGGACGCCGTACGTCGCGGGCGCGCTGGCCGAGGCACGGCGGATCGGCGCCCACACCGTGCTGGTCTCGGCCAACCCGGCCGCCGAGATGGCCTCGGTGGCCGACGTCCACATCTGCGTCGAGACCGGCCCCGAGGTGCTGTCCGGCTCGACCCGGATGAAGGCCGGCACCGCCCAGAAGCTGGTGCTCAACTCGATCTCGACCGCGACCATGGTCCGGCTCGGGCACACCTACTCCAACCTGATGACCGGCGTGGTCGCCAAGAACGCGAAGCTGCACGGCCGGATGGTCGGGATCCTCGCCCAGGCCACCGGTCACGACCTCGACGCCTGCGCGCGGGTGCTCCAGGACTCCGGCGGCGACCTCAAGCTGGCGCTCGTGCGCCTGCTCGCCGAGGTCGACGCCGACCGCGCCCGCACCGCCCTCGACGCGGGCGGCGGCGTGGTCCGCACCGCCCTGCGCCACCTCGACGTACCCACCACCGATTGAAGGATCCAGCGAAAGGAACGCTCATGCTGACGCGGTCGATACTCGGGATCGGAAGCGCCGTTCTCGGAGCAGCGATGTTGGCGGCCTGCGCGCCGTCCACCGACTCCTCGGGCGGGGACGACGGCGAGGGCACCACGCTCGAGGTGTGGTCGTGGCGCACCGAGGACGTCGATGCCTACGAGAAGATCTTCGACGCCTACGAGGCCGAGCACGAGGGCGTCACCGTCGAGTTCAAGCCGTACGTCAACACCGAGTACGACACCATCCTGTCGACCGGGCTCAGCGCCGAGGGCGGCCCGGATGTGGCTCAGCTGCGGGCGTACGGCGGTCTCCAGCCGCTGTGCGAGGCCGGCCGGCTGGTGGAGCTCGAGGCCGAGAGCGTCGACACGTCCGGCATCTCCGACGACGTGCTCGAGGGCGCGCGGTGCGAGAGCGACGGCGGCCTCTACGGCGTACCGTTCGCCAGCCAGGCGCTGGTCGTCTACTACAACAAGGCGATCTTCGAGGAGAACGGGCTCGAGGAGCCGAAGACCTGGGACGAGCTGATGGAGATCGGCTCGACGCTGCAGGACGCCGGTGTGACGCCGTACGCCGTGACCGGCAAGGACAACTGGGTGCTGCCGATGCTGCACGACCTGTTCGCCGCGCCGCGCTACGGCGGGCCCGAGTTCGAGCAGGCGGTGCAGGCCGGCGAGAAGGACTTCACCGACCCCGACTACGTCGCCTCGATCGAGACCCTCGACGAGATCACGCCGTACTTCCCGGAGGACGTGGTCGGCGTCGACTACGCCACCGCGCAGACGCTGTTCACGAGCGAGAAGGCCGCGATGTACCCGGGCGGCTCGTTCGAGCTGGCGTTCTTCCAGAAGCAGAACCCCGACCTCGACATGGGTGTGTTCTCGGTGCCGCCGCCGCCCGGCGCGGTCGTCGACCAGTCGCTCACGCCCGGCTGGGTGGACGCGTCGTTCGGCGTCAACAGCCAGTCCCCCGACAAGGAGGAGGCGCTGGAGCTGGTGACCTGGATGGGCAGCCAGGAGTTCGGCCAGATGGTCGCCGACGAGCTCAAGCAGATGAACCCGGTCGAGGGCGTCACGCCGAGCGACCCGCTGCTGCAGGAGATGTCGCAGCTCTCGAACGACTCCCCCACGCCGTACCTGCTGCTGGTCGACTTCCGCTACGGCGAGCCGACCGGCAGCGACCTGATGGCCGCCGGACTGCAGTCGATGCTGCTCGGCGACTCTGACCCGGCTGCGGTGTCTGCGGACCTGCAGAAGGGCGTTTCACAGTGGTTCAAGCCGGACGCGTGACCCCACGCGCCAGAGATCGGCGGGGCCGGGCAACTCGGAGCCCGGCCCCGCCGATACACGTCCTCGCGACGTTCCTCGCGCCGGCCCTGCTCCTGTACTCGGTCTTCGTCGTCTACCCGCTGTTCTCGGCGCTGCAGTACAGCCTGTTCGACTGGGAGGGCACGGCTCGCCGCGCCTTCGTCGGGACCCAGAACTTCGTGGACCTGTTCACGACGTTCCCGCTCGACGAGCAGCTGGTGAGCGCGTTCGGGCACAACGTGGTGTTCTTCCTCGGCACGATGCTGATCCAGAACACGTTGGGGCTGACCTTCGCCGTACTTCTCTACCGACGGCGGATCACCAAGCGCCTGTTCCAGACGCTCTACACGCTGCCCTACCTGGTCAGCCCGCTGGTCGTCGGCTACCTGTGGGTGCTGATGCTGCGGCCGCAGTTCGGCGCGCTGAACGCCCTCTTCGACGCCGTCGGTCTGCAGTCCCTGTCGCAGCCGTGGCTGGGGCAGCCCGACACCGCGCTGCCGGTCGTCATCCTGATCAACGCCTGGCAGTGGATCGGCTTCCCGATGCTGCTCTTCGGTGCCGCGCTCGGCGGGATCCCCGAGGAGTTCGACGACGCCGCCCGCGTCGACGGCGCCTCGCTCGTGGCAGGCGTTCAGCCGGATCACCCTGCCCCTGCTCGCGCCCGCCATCGGCACCGTCTCGGTGCTGACGTTCATCGGGTCCTTCAACCTGTTCGCGCTGGTCTACGCGGTCGGCGGCTCCAAGGGCGACCCGGCCGGCTCGATCGACATGCTCGGCCTGGTCTTCTACCGCACCGCCTTCGAGGGCGGGCTCAACGCCATCGGCCACTCGTCCGCCCTGGCCGTGCTGATGTTCGTCTTCATCTTCGGCGTGGCCGTGGTCGCGAACCGCTACCTGCGGCGCAAGGAGGCGGAGCTGACGTGACCCTCCGTCGCTCCGCGGTGACCTTCCTGCTCGCCGCCTACGCCGTCGTGGCCGTCGGGCCGCTGCTGTTCATGCTGCTCCAGTCGTTCCGGCCGAGCGCCGAGATCTTCAACGACCCCCTCGGCCTCCCCAACGCTCTCTACCTGGACAACTACGTCGAGGCCTGGCGCGAGGCCCGGTTCGCGACGTACTTCAAGAACTCGGTGATGGTCGTCGTCGCCGGCGTCGCCCTGTGTACGGCGGTCTCGGCGATGGCCGCCTACCCCCTGGCCCGCTACGACTTCCGCGGCAACGGCGTGCTGACGGCGTACTTCATCGCCGGGCTGACGCTCCCGATCGAGCTCGCCGTGGTCCCGATCTTCTACCTGCTCGGCTCCTTCGGCCTGGTCGACTCCCTGTTCGGGCTGGTGCTCGTCTACGCCGCCACCGGCATCCCGTTCTCCGTCTTCATCCTGGCCGCGTTCTTCCGCAGCCTCCCCCGCGACCTCGAGGAGGCCGCCCGCCTCGACGGCGCCGGCGAGTTCCGCATCTTCGCCCGCGTCATGCTCCCCCTCGTGAAGCCGGCGCTGGCGACCGTCGCGATCTTCCAGTTCGTCCAGCTCTGGAACGACTTCTTCTTCCCGCTCATCCTCTTGAGGACCACCGACAAGTACACCCTCCCCGTCGGCCTCACCCACTTCTTCGGCGAGTACCAGACCAACTGGGGCGCCGTCTTCGCCGGCCTGGTCATCACCACCCTGCCCCTCGTGGTGCTGTTCCTGTTCCTCACCCGCCAGATCGTGTCGGGGCTGGTGGGCGGGATGGGCAAGTAGCAGCCGTCTCACCCCCTATGGGTGAAGCCGAGCGTGCCAGCGCGGGCCACACTCCACCCGACCGGCCGATCAGGACCGGGATCGACGAGAGGGAGCTTGACATGGACGCCATGACCAACGACTTCGGGGAAGTACTCCTGTGGTCCTTCTGGTTCTTCATCTGGATCGCAGCACTCATGGTCTGGTTCCGCTGCCTGTTCGACCTGTTCGGGGACCACACGCTCAGTGGGTGGCACAAGGCCGGATGGGCCCTGCTCCTCATCTTCGTGCCCTGGGTGGGCGCCCTGATCTACCTCATCGTCCGCGGCCGCAGCATGACCGAACGACAGCTGGCCAAGGCCAAGGAGATGCAGTCCGCCCAGGCCGACTACATCAAGCAGGTCGCCGGCACCCCGACCTCGTCGGCGGACCAGATCGCCAGCGCCAAGGCGCTCCTCGACTCCGGGGCCATCGACCAGGGCGAGTTCGACAAGCTGAAGGCCAAGGCGCTCGCCTGACGAGCCTGACGAGCGGAGCGGAGGTGGTGTCGTGAAGGTGCGGCCAGGCGCCGTGGCCCGGGGCGCCGGGGTGGGTGTCGCCTGCCTCGCGTCCACCCCGACCACGCGCTCGCAGATCCTGGTCGCGGCGTACGCCGTGGGCTGGCCCCTCGACAAGCCCGGTCTGCAGGTCTTCGTCGTCATCCCCGACACCGACGAGCCGTGGAAGCGCGCCACGATCCCGTTCGCGACGGCCGTGGCGTCCTGGTCGACGGTGATGCTGCTCGCGACCACCGCCCTCCGACGGACGAAGCTGCCGGCACCGATCGCCGCGGTCCTGCTCGGAGGCGCCGTGGCTGCCGCCGACTCCTTCCTCGCCGACCGGGGCGAGGCTCGGGAAGCGGGCGCGGCTGCGACGTCCCCTGTCGCGGCCGATCCCGCCGACGGCTGACGAAGGCCACCATCTCCTGCGAACTGGGCGGCTGACCCCGGCGGTCGGGCGGGTAGCCACCTGGGGCATCCGGCGCGGTGTCCCTAGCGTCGGAGCATGACCACGACTAGCTTGCCGCCCGCCCCCGCATCGACCGCCGCCACCCGCAGCCGGTGGCTTCCGGGCGACGAACGTTCGCTGTTCCTGCTCGGCACGGCGCTCGTCGCGCTTCACGTGCTCGACGACACCCTGCTGCAGCCGCCGGCGGGTACCTCTGCGGCCGACCATCTGGTCGGCGCCCTGGTCCCGACCGCGCTGCTCGCCGCAGCCGCGTGGGGCTTCGGGCGGGTACGCGCCGGGTGGCGGGCGGTGCTGGCGCTGTCGGTGGGCGTGTTCGGGATCGGCATCGGCGCGATCGAGGCCGGCTACTACACCACCACCGTCGGGCCCTCCGGTGACGACTTCACCGGGCTGCTCGCGATCCCCGCCGGCGCGCTGCTCGTCGGCCTCGGCCTGTGGAGGTTGTGGCAGTCGCGACGCCGCACCGGGCGGCTCTGGCGACGCCTCGTCCGGCGCTCGCTGCACGTCGTGGTGGCGGTCTTCGCGGCGTACTTCGTCGCGCAGCCGGTGCTGTTCGCCTATGCCGTCACCCATGTCCAGCGTGCCGTGGTGCCCGAGGACGAGCTCGGCGTTCCCCACGAGGACGTGACCTTCACGACCTCGGACGGGCTGACGCTGCACGGCTGGTACATCCCATCGCGCAACGGCGCCGCGATCGTCGACTTCCCCGGGCGGCTCGGCACCCAGGCGCACGCGCGGATGCTGGCCCGGCACGGCTACGGCGTCTTGCTGTTCGACCGACGCGGTGAGGGTGACAGCGAGGGTGGCGGCAACATGCTCGGCTGGGGCGGCGACAAGGACATCATCGCCGCCGTCGACTGGCTCAAACGACGCCCGGACGTCGACCCCGACCGGATCGGCGGGATCGGCTTGTCGGTCGGTGGCGAGCTGATGCTCGAGGCCGCCGCGAAGGACCCCGACCTCGCCGCCGTGGTGTCCGACGGTGCGGGAGCGCGCCAGTTCCGGGAGATGAAGGAGGCCCTCCCCGGTGCCGGGTTCTGGGCGATGAGCCCGACCTTCGCGCTGCTGAACCTGTCGGTGGCGGCGTTTTCCGATACGGCACCTCCCGAGTCGCTGTTCGATCTGGTCCCGCGCATCGCGCCGCGCCCGCTGCTGTTCATCTACGCGCCCGACGGCGGCAACGTGACCGAGGTCCTGACCCCGGACTACGCGCGGATCGCCGGGCCCGACGCGTCGCTGTGGTCGCGTCCCCGACGCCCCGCACGTCAAGGCCATCAAGACCGCACCGGCCGAGTACGAGCGGCGACTCGTCACCTTCTTCGACGAGGCACTGCTCGGGCGCTAGCTGACGAAGGCCGCTACCGGGCCACCTCCGCGACGCCGGCGAGCAGCCGCTCGACGTCGTCGGGACTGGTGTACGGCGCCAGGCCCGCCCGCACCGCCCCGGTGTCGCCGAGGCCGAGCCACCGGGACGCCTCGATCGCGTAGAAGCTGCTGGCCGGCGCGTTGACGCCGACCGTCGCGAGGTGCTCGTACACCTCCCGGTTCTCGTGACCGGCGACCGAGAAGAACACCGTCGGCGTGCGCCGCTTCGGGGCGCCGTACAGGGTGACGCCGCGGATCTGCCGCAGGCCGTCCAGCAGCCGATCGAAGAGCTGGTCCTCGTACTCCTCGACCGCGCGCATCGACTCCAGCACGCGGGTCCGGCGGTCGGCGGCGTCCGAGCCGAGCCCCGCGATGTAGTCGACCGCGGCGGTGGTGCCGGCGAGCAGCTCGTAGGGCAGCGTGCCGAGCTCGAACCGCTCGGGCACCTCGTCGGTGGAGGGCAGCAGCTTGTCGGGGTGGATCCGCTCCAGCAGCTCCGGCGCGGCGACGACCACGCCGTGGTGCGGCCCGAAGAACTTGTACGGCGAGCAGGCGTAGAAGTCGGCGCCCAGCGCCGCGACGTCGACCGGAGCGTGCGGCGTCAGGTGCACGCCGTCGACGTACAGCAGGGCGCCCGCCTCGTGCACCGCGTCGGCGATCGCCGGCAGGTCGGGCCGGGTGCCGAGCACGTTCGACGCCCCGGTGACCGCGACCAGCTTCGTGCGCCCGGACAGCTCCGCGCGGACGTCGTCGACCGTCAGCTCGGCGGTCTCCCGGTCGAACCCGACCCAGCGCAGCTCCGCTCCCGCGGCTCGCCGCCGCGTGCACCCACGGCCGAATGTTCCCGTCGTGGTCGAGCCGCGTGACCACCACCTCGTCCCCGGGCACCCACTCCTTGGCCAGCGCCCGCGAGACGTCGTACGTCGCCTGTGTCATCGACCGCGCGAACACCACCCCGCCCGGGTCGCACCCGAGCAGGTCCGCCACCGCGCTCCGCGCAGCGACCACGACATCCTCGGCCCGCCGCTCGGCGGCGGTCACCAACCCCCGGTTGGAGATGCCCGACGTCATCGCCCCCGCCACCGCCTCCGCCACCTGCCTCGGCACCTGCGTCCCACCCGGCCCGTCGAAGTAGGCGACGCCCTGGTCGAGGGCCGGGAAGTCCTTGCGGATGCGGTCGAGGTCGAGGCTCATGCCGCCATCATCGCGCGGCCTGGTCATCGCCACCCGCCCCCTCAGGGTGCTGTTCTCTTCCTCACCCGCCAGATCTTGACCGATCTCGTGCGCGGGATGGGCAAGGAGTCATTCAGTCCATCCCGTGAGGTTGACGCTTGTGTCGGTGAATTGGGAGTAGTCGCCGAGTCCCGTGAGTCCCACCGTCGACTCCGAGTCCGCCTTGACGGCCACCGATGCGAACAGCTCACCTACATGCTGATCACCGTCGAACACGTCCACGTCTATGACGACCTCAGCCTCCCGCTTGAGCGGGTTCGTGATCGTGATCCGACCGGCAAACCGGCCGGCGTCCTCGAAGACTTCGAGGTGCTCGTATGACGGCTCCGATCTGGAACCCTGCGGGCCCGGCTCGCCATCGCCGACGAAGACGTCGTACGCGAACCATGCGTTCACGGCGAGGAGAACGACCACAGCCAACGTTGCGATCCTGCTCGTCCACTTCACGGCCCGCCCGAGTCGGCCGGGCTGCAGTCCGTGATGACCGATCTCGTCTACCGATCGGCGCAGGCCCGCGGACTTTCGCAGCTGCTCGTCGACGTCTCGTGCCGATTGCCCCAGCGTCGTTCCTCCCCCGAGATCCGGTCCTTTCGACAGGCTAGGCGGGCGCAGGGGACTTGTCTGGGAAATGAGTCGAGCGGGCCTCAATCCTCGACACGGACGCCGAATACATCTCCTTCAGCGACGATGAATCTCATTACGGTCGCATGCCTGGCATGCTTTCGCACCGTGGACGAGGGTCTTTACGAGTCAGTTCTGACAACAGAGCTCGAGCGCCGCCTTGAGGCAATGCTGGGTCTCGATGTGGATCTGTCGAAGGTCGATCCTGCGGATCAGACACACGTGCTTGCGCGGCACCTCGCGGAGGCTGCGGCGAACCGGCTGGACGGTGAGCGTGACCCAGTCCGGAAACTCGCGGTCGCCAACGCGATGCTCGGCGCGATCAGCCAGGCGCTCCCTCAAGTCTCCGACCCAGTCCGGGAGCTCCACGCGGTTCGTCGGCATGCCGGCCCGGGCCAGACAGCCTCGCTACTCACAGCGGCCGAAGACGCCGCTCAACGACGCCGCTTTGCTGACGAACGCCCACGGCGAACCCTCGTTGGCGACCGAACTCAAGGCCGAGATTGACTCGGCAGACACGATTGACCTGTTGTGCGCCTTCGTCATGTGGCGCGGCCTTCGCCTGCTCGAAGACGCCGCTGAGGCGGCCCAGCGAAGCCGGTGTGCCGATCCGAGTCGTCACCACTACCTACATCGGCGGCACCGAACGGGAAGCATTGGACCGCCTCGTCCGTGAGTTCGGCGCCGAGGTCAAGGTCCAGTATGACGCCGCGAGGACCCGGCTTCACGCGAAGGCGTGGCTGTTCCGTCGCCACACTGGTTTCGACACGGCGTACGTCGGGTCGTCGAACCTATCGACGAGTGCGCTCCTCGATGGCGTCGAGTGGAACGTTCGTCTGTCGCACCGCCGCCACTCCTGCGTTGCTGCAGAAGTTCGAGGCCACCTTCGACTCGTACTGGAACAGCTCTGAGTTCGAGACGCTACGACCCGGATCGCGGATCGCGATCGTCTCGACGATGCGCTCAATCGCCGCGCGCGGCGTCCGAGCCGGGGGAGCGAATCACGATCTCGATCTCCGGCCTGGAAGTCCGCCCCTTCCCGCTACCAGCAGGAGATGCTCGACGCGATCGAGGGCGAGCGCGTGATCCATGATCGGCACCGCAATCTCGTCGTCGCCGCGACCGGCACTGGCAAGACCGTCGTTGCGGCGTTGGACTACCGCCGACTCTGCTCGCTGGCGGCAACCGGCCGCGTCTGCTGTTTGTGGCTCATCGGCGCGAGATCCTTGAACAGTCGTTGCGCACCTACCGCGAAGTCCTCGGCGACGGTGACTTCGGCGAGCTCTATGTCGGTGGTGCGCGACCCGAGCGCTGGCAGCACGTGTTCGCCAGTGTCCAGTCGCTGACCTCGTACGGCGTCGCCAACATCCCGGCCGACGCCTTCGACGTGGTGGTGATCGACGAGTTCCACCACGCTGAGGCGCGGACGTATCGTCGGATTCTCGATCACCTGCGGCCGCAGGAACTCCTCGGTCTGACGGCGACTCCCGAGCGCGCGGACGGCATCGACGTGCGGTCGTTCTTTGATGGCCGCACCGCCGCCGAGCTACGCCTGTGGGATGCGCTCGGCGCTGACCTGCTCTGCCCGTTTCACTACTTCGTCGCCGCCGACGGCACCGACCTGCGATCGATCACCTGGTCGCGCGGCCGGTACGACGAGGCCGAGCTCAGCAACGTCTTCACCGGCAACGACGCTCGTGCGCGGATCGTGCTGAACGCAGCTCCGTGACAAGGTGGCCGACGTCGGCGCGATGCGTGCCCTCGGCTTCTGCGTGAGCGTTGCGCACGCGGACTACATGGCCGCCGTGTTCAACGAGGCCGGCATCCCGGCTCTGGCCGTCAGTGGGCAGACACCCGCGAACCGAACGAGACGCAGCGCTTGCGCGACCTGCGGGCTCGGCGAGTCAACATCCTCTTCGCGGCCGACCTCTTCAACGAGGGTCTCGACATCCCAGACGTGGACACCGTCTTGTTCCTCCGGCCGACGGAGAGCGCCACCGTGTTCCTTCAGCAGCTCGGCCGCGGCCTCCGGCGGACACGCGACAAGGCCGTGCTCACCGTGCTCGACTTCGTCGGCTACCACCGCAAGGAGTTCCGGTTCGACCAGAAGCTACGAGCCCTGACGGGTGCAACGCGGGCCGGCGTCGAGCGTCAGGTCAAGGACGGGTTCCCGTTCCTGCCGTCCGGGGTGCCAGATCGAGATGGACCGTCAGTCGCAGACACTGGTTCTGGAGAACATCCGCGTCCCAGATCGCGAACCGCTGGCAGCAGATCGTCGCCGAACTGCGATCCCACGGCGAGAGCAACCTGGGTCAGTTCTTGGAAGAGTCCGGGGTTGAACTGAGCGACGTCCTTCGACGAGGGAGTCACTCCTGGACTCGGCTGCGCCGGGACGCCGGGCTGCCGACCGAGCCGGGATCCGAGCTCGAGGAGACGCTTCTCAAGCGGATCCGGGCCTTCGCACATGTCGACGACCGCAGACGAGCAGGTGCCTACTCTCAACTGCTTTCCGACTATGCCCCCTCATACAACGACACTCCCCGACCGGAGCAGCGCCTTGCCCGCATGCTCTTCTATTCACTGTGGTCCGACGGTGGCGATCACGCGTCGTACGCCGATGGGCTCGAAACTCTGCGGCGCGAACCTGCCGTCGACGCGAACTCGCCGCCGTCGTGGACCTCTCGTTCGACGCGGCGCGACATGTCGCGATCGATCTCGAAGGCCCGCTCGCCAACGTCCCGCTGCGTGTCCATGCTCGCTATCAGCGTGAAGAGATCCTCGCCGCGCTCGACTTCCCGCGCCGGCCGAATAGTTTCCGGGAAGGCGTCTGGTACTCGCCTGATCTCAACGTCGACGCCTTCTTCGTGACGCTGAAGAAGTCGGAAGCGGACTACTCGCCGACCACGATGTACCGCGACTACCCGATCTCTCCCGACGCTCTTCCACTGGGAGTCCCAGTCAACGACCTCTCTAGGATCACCTACAGGCCAGCGATACCTCAGCGGCTCGAGTCACGTGCTGATCTTCGCCCGCCAGGAGCAGAAGGACGAGTTCGGCACGTCTCCGTACCTCTTCCTGGGGCCGGCCCACTATGCGACGTCATACCGGCGACCGCCCGATCGCCGTCACCTGGCGGCTCGAGCACGAGATGCCGATGGACTTCTTCACCGTCGCATCGGCTGTTGCTCAATGAGCCGTGAACTATCGCTTGCCTGACCCACTACAGGCACGCTAGCCGCACCGTCCGACGCTGGCTGCGCCCTCGCTCGAGTCCGGGGTTTGCACGTCGCAGGTCCGTGGAAGGAATCCGGCATGTGTCACACGGGGGTCCTCACACACGCGGCGGCAGGCGTCCTGCTCGCCTCGGTACTGCTCACGGGGTGCGGAGGAGGCTCCGACGCGGACTCGCCGCCGAAGAAGCCAGACCCGCTGACCGAGGCGGACTGGACCGCGGCGCACAAGAACTACCACCAGGTCGGTGAGTCTTTCGACGCAGCACTCAGCGGCGCGATCGACTACCAGGCCGCCGTACGGAAGGTGCACGACAAGTCACCTGCTGGCGTACTCACGGACCCGTCGGTCGCCGCCGCCCTGGAAGCCCAACAGGAGCTGGCCGCCACGCGGGACGAGGAGATCGCCGGGCTGGGCGACGAGCCCGCGATGAGTGATCCCGAGCTGAAGAAGGCCTACGAGACCTTCACCACCGCTGCCGAGGAGATGACCACCTTCCAGGACGGCTACAACGAGTCGATGCCGGTGTTCCTGCGCTCGCTCGACCTCTGCCCGGACATCTTCTCGATCGAGATTCCGAAGGGGCAGGTCTTCGTCACCCCGGACGCGTACAGCAACCTGTGGATCAAGAAGCACAACAAGGCCGCAGCCCCCTGCCTGAAGCTTCTCGACGAGCTGGACGACTCCAGGAACTACCGGATCACCGAGTACGCCGAGAACTGGCGCAAGGTCATCGACCAGCGCAACGACCTGACGGCCGACCTGGGCGCCGGCAAGGCCGGCTTCGACCAGACACTCGCCCGCCTCACGCGCGTCAACAACGCCTTCACAAAGCGGAGCGGGCAGCTGACGCAGTTCTCCGACGAGCTGGCAAAGGTCAGTGCGGTCGAGGAGTACCAGGCCCTCGACCCGATCTTCGAGAAGAACGTAGCGACGCCGGAGTCGGAGTCGGAGTCGGAGTCGCCGTCGGCGTCGTCACCGTCGCCGAGCTGAGCCGAGGTCCCCACCCCGCGGGGAAGAGGATCGGGTTCCTCAACGCACACGGCCCGGCCTCCCACGAAGGAGAGGCCGGGCCGGAGCTGCGTGCGGCTTGTCCAGGTCAGCTGCAGCCGGAGGTGCTGCCGCAGCCTTCGCAGACGTAGCAGGAGCCGGCGGGGCGCATCTTGGTGCCGCAGGTGAAGCAGAGGGGGGAGTCGACGGCGGTGCCGGTGATCTTCTCCATCAGCTCCGCTGAGGTGTGGGCTTCCTTGGGGGCGGGCTTGGCGGTCGGTCCTCGCCGACCTCGGCGTCGACCGGCTGTCCTCGGTGTCGTGGTCTCGTGGTTTCGAGACGGGCGCTGCGCGTCACCGTCGGCTCAACCACCGAGTCCTTCGGGGCGATCTCGATCAGCTCGGAGGCGGCGCCGGTCTCCTCGAGGGGCTCGTAGGAGCCGGTCTCGAGGTAGCGCTGGCGCTCGTCGGCGGAGTAGATGCCGAGGGCCTGGCGGGACTCGTAGGGCAGGTAGTCGAGGGCCAGGCGGCGGAAGATGTAGTCCATGATCGACTGCGCCATCCGCACGTCGGCGTCGTCGGTGAGGCCGGCCGGCTCGAAGCGCAGGTTGGTGAACTTCGAGACGTAGGTCTCCAGCGGGACGCCGTACTGGAGGCCGATCGAGACCGCGATCGAGAACGCGTCCATGACACCGGCCAGGGTCGAGCCCTGCTTGCCGAGCTTGAGGAAGATCTCGCCCAGCTCGCCGTCGTCGTGGGCACCGGAGGTCATGTACCCCTCGGCGCCGCCGACCGTGAACGACGTGGTCTTGGAGTCGCGCGACTTGGGCAGCCGCTTGCGGGTCGGGGCGTAGACGATCTTCTCGACGACCTTGGTCTCGGCCTCGGTGGCCTCGACCGTCGGCGACCGTCGGCGTTCGACGACTTGCCCTTGTTGTCGCCCTTGCCGCCGGAGAGCGGCTGGCCGACCTTGCAGTTGTCGCGGTAGACCGCGGTGGCCTTGAGGCCGAGCTTCCAGGACTGGAGGTAGATGTCCTCGATCTCCTCGACGGTGGCGTCCTCGGGGAGGTTGACCGTCTTGGAGATCGCGCCGGAGAGGAACGGCTGGGCGGCGGCCATCATCCGCACGTGGCCCATCGGCTTGAGGGCACGCGCGCCCATGGCGCAGTCGAAGACCTCGTAGTGCTCGGTCTTCAGGCCCGGGGCGTCGATCACGTGGCCGTTCTCGGCGATGTAGTCGACGATCGCCTCGACCTGCTCGGGCTGGTAGCCCATCTTGCGCAGCGCGCGCGGCACGGTCTGGTTGACGATCTGCATCGAGCCGCCGCCGACCAGCTTCTTGAACTTCACCAGCGAGAAGTCGGGCTCGATGCCGGTGGTGTCGCAGTCCATCATGAAGCCGATGGTGCCGGTCGGGGCGAGCACCGACGCCTGGGCGTTGCGGAAGCCGTTCGTGGCGCCGAGCTCCTGGACGTCGGCCCACGCCTTGGTGGCCAGCTTGTGGACCAGGCCGTCGGAGACGTGCAGCGGACGGACGGCGTCGTTGGCGGCCTGGTGCTTGCGCATCACCCGCTTGTGGGCCTCGGCGTTGCGGGCGTAGCCGGCGTAGGGGCCGACGATCGCGGCCAGCTCGGCCGAGCGGCGGTACGACGTACCGGTCATCAGCGAGGTGATGGTCGCGGCCATGGCGCGACCGCCGTCGGAGTCGTAGCCGAGACCCATCGCCATCAGCAGCGCGCCGAGGTTGGCGTAGCCGATGCCGAGCTGGCGGTAGTCGACGGTGGTCTGGCCGATCGCCTCGGTCGGGAAGTCGGCGAAGCAGATCGAGATGTCCATCGCGGTGATGACGACCTCGACCGCCTTCGCGAACAGCTCGGCGTCGAAGGTGTCGTCGTCCTTGAGGAACTTCATCAGGTTCAGCGACGCGAGGTTGCAGGAGGAGTTGTCGAGCGACATGTACTCGGAGCACGGGTTGGACGCGGTGATCCGGCCGGTCTCGGGGTTGGTGTGCCAGTCGTTGATGGTGTCGTCGTACTGGAGGCCCGGGTCGGCGCACTCCCAGGCGGCCTTGCTGATCTTGCGGAACAGGTCGCGGGCGTCGACCCGCTCGATGACCTCGCCGGTCTTGCGGCCGCGCAGGCCGAAGTCGGTGCCGTCCTCGACCGCGCGCATGAACTCGTCGGAGACGCGGACGGAGTTGTTGGCGTTCTGGTACTGGACCGAGGTGATGTCGTTGCCGCCGAGGTCCATGTCGAACCCGGCGTCGCGCAGGGCGCGGATCTTGTCCTCCTCGCGCGCCTTGGTCTGCACGAACTCCTCGATGTCGGGGTGGTCGACGTCGAGCACGACCATCTTCGCCGCACGGCGGGTGGCGCCGCCGGACTTGATGGTGCCGGCGGAGGCGTCGGCGCCGCGCATGAAGGAGACCGGGCCGGAGGCGGTGCCGCCGGAGGAGAGCAGCTCCTTGGAGGAGCGGATGCGGGAGAGGTTGAGGCCGGCGCCGGAGCCGCCCTTGAAGATGAAGCCCTCTTCCTTGTACCAGTTCAGGATCGAGTCCATCGAGTCGTCGACCGACAGGATGAAGCAGGCCGAGACCTGCTGCGGCGACGGGGTGCCGACGTTGAACCAGACCGGCGAGTTGAACGAGAAGTACTGGTGGACCAGCAGCCAGGTGAGCTCGTGCTCGAAGGTCTCGGCGTCGGCGGTGGACGCGAAGTAGCCGTGGTCGACGCCGGCCTTGGTGTAGGTGTGCACGACCCGGTCGATGAGCTGCTTGAGGCTCCACTCGCGGACGTCGGTGTTGACGGCGCCGCGGAAGTACTTGGTGGTGACGATGGTGGAGGCGTTGGCCGACCAGAAGTCGGGGTACTCGACCCCGCGCTGCTCGAAGACGGTCTCGCCGGTCTTCCAGTTGGTCTGGACGACGTCGCGCCGCTCCCAGGTGATCTCGTCGTACGGGTGAACCCCCTCGGTGCTGAAGACCCGCTCGACCTTCAGTCCGCCCTTGCGGGTGGCTGCACCGCTCACCGTCTCCGTCATGGAACTTCCTCCGCTTCCCTGGACGTTGTTTCCTCGGTCCTGCTGGTGTTGCTACTACTCATGGTGGCTCTGGCCACCGACATGGTGTGCCCGGCGTGAACTGCGCTTCCCCACACAGCCCACGCCGGGCAGATCGTGGTCAGCCGGTTGGCTGAGGGTGTTTGGTCTCGGCGGGCTCGACCGGCGTGGCGGCACGGTCGGCCGCCGTCTCGCGCTCCATGCGGAGCATGGCGATCTCGTCCTCGAAGTCGTCGACGGACTCGAAGGCGCGGTAGACGCTGGCGAACCGGAGGTAGGCGACCTCGTCGAGGGCGCGCAGCGGGCCGAGGATCGCCAGGCCCACCTCGTGGGCCGGGATCTCGGCGGCACCCTCGAGGCGCAGCGCGTCCTCGACCTGCTGGCCGAGGCAGGCCAGGTCGTCCTCGGTGACCGGGCGGCCCTTGCAGGCCTTGCGGGCGCCGGCGACGGCCTTCTCGCGGGTGAACGGCTCGGTCGCGCCGGAGCGCTTGAGCACGGTCAGCTGCATCATCTCGACGGTGGTGAACCGCTTCGCACACGCCGAGCAGGTACGCCGGCGGCGGATCGAGGCGCCGTCGTCGGCGACGCGGGAGTCGAGGACCCGGGTGTCGGTGCTGCGGCAGTAGGGGCAGTGCATCGCGGGGCCTCCTCTCGGGCGCGCCTCAGACACCCTCGACGGGTGTGCGCTGGCTGTGGATATGGGGGGTGATGCTGTGTATAACGCCCAGTCACCTGTGGGACTTCCACACCCTGCCTGGGGACTAGATGTGGATAACTACACGGGTGTAAGTACTAGATGTTGTGGTTACCGTACGCCGGGAGAACGGGCTTCGCAAGTAGCGCCGACAACTCTTTGTGGCGCGGGGCACACGACCTGCGTAACCGCAGGTCAGCGGCCTGTGCATACCCAATAATCGGTATGGATCGCCCGCGTGTCGGGCGCGTCTCAGGCCTGCTCGGACTCGACCAACGAGGCCAGGTCGCGCCACCACGACAGGCGGTCCGGGCGGCCGTCGTAGTCGCGTCGCTGGTTGGCCCCGCTGGTCCCCGGCAGCACGTAGACGCCGGCGCCTCCCAGCTCCCAGTGCGCGACGCCGAGCTGCGGCCGGCGCAGTCCCAACGCGCGGGCCGTGCCCTGGGCCACGGTCTTGCTGGTGAAGGCCAGCCAGTCGGGACCCCAGGCCCGCACCTTGGCGACGAGCTGCTCGGCGTCGTACGTCGGCGGCGTGGTCGAGATGTGCCGCACCACGTCGGTGAGGCCGAGGCCCTCGCCCGGAAGCCGTTCCTCGTCGCCGGGCCCCCACCGGCTGGGGACCAGCCCGCTCTCGTGGAGCATCGACCAGAAGTTGTTCCCGGGGCCGGCGTAGTAGTGGTCCCGCCTGCCGGTGCTCTCGGCGCACGCCATGCCGCAGAAGACGATCCTCGGCTCGGTGCCGACCACGTCGCGGGAGCACGTCCATGCCGACACCCTGACACCGCGGGGTCGGCGACCCGAAAGGGTGAGGGCTCAGCCGGTCTGCTCGGAGCTGGCACGGGCCCCGAGGTCGAAGGCGAACCAGGCGGTGGTCCCGACGTCGTTGCGCTCGGTCCCCCAGCGGTCGGTGAGGGCGTCGACCAGCACCAGTCCGCGGCCGGCGACGATCAGCTCGTCCTCGTCGCCAGTGGGGCCCGCGGAGGGCCGGGCGGGGCCTTCGGAGCGGGCCTCGGCGCCGCCCCGGTCGGCCAGGATCACGCTCAGCACGCCGTCCTCGAGGTGGAGGGTGAGCTCGGAGCTGGCGTGGGCGTGCATGATCACGTTGTTCACCAGCTCCGAGATGCACAGCTGGGCGGAGTCCACGACGTCGTCGTCGACGGCCCACTCGGTGAGCCGCTCGCGGAGGAACCGGCGGGCCAGGCCGGCGGAGCGCGGGTCGCTGTCGAGCTCGAGTACGGCGCGGTGACCGAGCTGGCCGAGCATCGGGCCGCCACCGGTGGGGCCGGTGCCGAGCGCGTCGGCGCGCACCCGGCGTACGGCGTCGGCGGTGCGGCGGGCGGCGACGTCGAACATGTGCCGCTCGGTCTCGCCGAACTCCTGGTCGGCGTCGAAGAACAGCATCAGGCCGCCCATCGGCGCACCGTTGCCGGGCAGCGGGATGGTGGCCAGGGCGCGGGTGCCGTGCTCGCGCTGCCGGGCGACCACGCCGGGGAACCGCCCCTCGAGCTCGTCGAGGCTGCCGATGACCGGCGAGCCGAAGCGGGTCACCGCGACGAGGGGTACGTCGTCGTACGCGTCGATGTGGCACCAGTCGAGGGTGTCGCCGCCGGAGCCGTCGGACGCCACGAAGCGGAGCCGCCGACCGGCCCCCTCGACCAGGGCGAGACCCACGCGGCTGACGCCGGGAAGGCCGAGCAGGTGGCTGAGCACCCCGCGGGCGACGGCGTCGACGTCGCGGGCGTTGTGGAGCACGAACTCCATGCGGTGGACGTGGTTGGACGCAGCCCACGCGTCATCGCGCGGGCCGTCCCCGTAACCGGCCCCACCACCCACGCTTCCAATTTAGATCACGTTCCACTTTGTTCGGGGCCGAAATCTCGCGGGTTGAGGCGATGATCCTCACCTTCATCCGAGGTTTGAACGGCGTTTGCCCCCGGGCGTTGCGCCACGATCGCGACCAGCGATGGGACAGAATGTGCCGGTGAGTCACAAGGGGAAGCGCGCGGGGCCGAGGCAGAAGCAGCGCCGCCTCTCGCCCGTCCTGCTGCTCCTCGCGGTCGGCGTGACCGTCTGCATGGTGGCCTGGGGGTACCTCGTCAAGGCCGCGATCGACTTCGGCTCCACCGCCCGGGCCGGCGACCAGGACGCCTGGCTGTTCCTCGGGTTCGCCTCGCTGGGCGCGATCGCCTGCCTCTTCGTCGGGCTGATGCTGATCTCGCGGATCCTGCGGCGGCTCGGGATCACCGACCCGTCATCGTCCGTGCCTTCGCCGTCCACTCCGGAGACGGCCACGATGCCCACGCCGCCGGTCAAGCCGATCCGGCCCGCCGGCGGGCACCGGCGCGCGGGCTAGCCGCCGTTACCGGTCCCGCAGCCGGCGTACGAACTTCAGGCCGGACCAGGTCTCGTCGATCGCGGCGACCTTCACGTCGACGAACCCGAGCTCGAGGCCGAGGTCGCGGACGACGTTCTCGTCGAGGTCGGTGGGCAGCTTGCTGGCCTTCTTGGGCCAGCACACCCAGACCATGCCGTCGGTGACGGTGCGCTCGAAGAGCGTCGGCAGCCGGTCGGCCAGGCGAGCGAAGCGGTCATGGAAGGTCAGGGTCAGGTCGGCCGCACGCGGCAGGCGGCGTACGACGTGCGCGGCGCCGAGGTCGCCGAGCTCCACGCCCGCGGGGACGCCGTCGAGGAAGACGGTGTGGGTGTCCTTGACGCCGAGCTTCCTCGGCAGCGGGGTCCCGGAGTAGCCGGCCATGGCGCCCAACCTAGCGCCGCGGACCGGCCCGGAAATGCCGCGAGGGGCGGAGCCGCGTGGGCTCCACCCCTCGTCTTCCCCGGCTCGCCAGCCGGGGTCGAGTCGGCTGGCGAAGCTTGTGGTGTGTCTACTCCGGGGCGGGGACCCGGATCTTCTGGCCGGCGGTGAGCATGCCGGAGTCGAGGGCGTTCATCCGCTGGATCCGCTCGACCATCGCGCCGGTCTCGCCGTCGGTGGAGACCGTGGCGGCGATGTCCCAGAGGGTCTCGCCCTCGCCCACGAGGACGATCTCGGTCGGCTCGGGCTGGCCGGGGCGGTCGGTGGCGACCGAGCCGGCGCCCCAGAAGACGCCGAGGAGCAGGACGACGGCGAGAGCGCCGAGGAACACGACGAGACGACCGCGGCGGGTCAGGCGCACCTGCGACGGCTGGTCGCAGCGGGCGCGACCAGCGGTGGTTGCTCGGGTGTATCCGGCGCCGGGGGCGATCGTCATGGTGCTCATCGGGACCTCCTGGGGAAGTGGCGGTCAGCCTGTCGGTCTCTACTGCTGATCCGTGTCCGAGAGATGTCTATCGGCGACCACCGACAGGGTGTCTGCCCTGATCTCCGGCGGCCGCTCGATCAGACGTTCGATCGAACACATGTACGAAGTTAGATCAGGTGTTCGAACAGATCAAGGGACACGCCGAACATTTGTTCGAACGCGTTGCGACAGGGTTGAGCGCCAGTCCCCCGGGTGGGACGGTGGTCAGGCGGGCCGCTCCCGGCTCACGCGCAGGTCACCGGGGCGACCTCCGCGGAGGTGACATGGCGATCCTGATCTTTCCCATCGGCGTACTGCTGGGATGGTTGATTCGCCCTCCGCGCCGCGCGGCCGTCGTGACGGCCGCGGTGGGGGTCGTGGCCCTCGCCGTCCTCGCGATCCTCTGGTTCACCGGCGCGGAAGTCAGCCCGATCGAAACCGTGGTCCTGGCCATGGGAACACCGGTAGCTGCCTTGCTGGCCTTCATGGTCGCCGAGTGGCGCCTGGCTCGCCGGACTGGCTCCTGATCTTCCTCTCGAGGTTGCGCTTGCCCTGGGCCTCGATCAGCCGCATGCCCTTCTTGGCGACCGAGGGGGCGAGGGCAGTCGTGCGGACGAGGGCGCCGCGCCAGCGCGGGATGCTGCGCACGACACGGCCGCTGCCGACCAGGTCGACGGCGGCGCGGGCGACCTCGTCGACGGAGAGGATCCGGGCGCCGGAGTGGACGAGCCGGGTGGCGAGCGAGTCGGGTGTCTGGCCGTCGAGCATGGCGGTCTGCACGCCGTCGGGGCACAGCGCGTGCACGCGCACGTTGCGCGGGGTCTCGGCGTCGGTCGACATGGAGACCGACACGATCGCGGCCTTCGTGGCGGCGTACACGCCGTAGCCGGGGACCGGCCCGAGCCCGGACAGCGACGCGGTGTTGACGATGTCGCCACCGCCGTCGCCGAACGCCTCCAGCGCGGCCCGCATCCCCCAGAGCGTGCCGAGCAGGTTGACCTCGACCAGGCGGCGTACCTGCTCCTCACCGAGGTCGGCGAGGGCTCCGTCGTCGCCGACGCCGGCGTTGTTGAACCACGCGGTGAGTACGCCGTGGCGCGCGGCCGCCGCGGCGGCCTCGCGGTGCGCCTCCGGGTCGCGGACGTCGTGGGCCAGCGCCTCGGCAGCCCCGATCTCCCGCGCGGTCGCGACTGCGGTGTCGCCGTCGACGTCGGTGACGACGACCCGGTGGCCGCGGGCGACCATGAGCTCGGCGATGCCGCGGCCGATCCCGCGGGCGGCACCGGTGACGACGACGCTGCTGGTCATGCGGGAGTCAACCACCTCGGCATCCAAGGTCTCGACAGGCTCGACCGGCGTTGGGTTCACGCCCTGCCGACAGTTACTCGGTTTCGACGCGCTCGCGCGACTTCGTGCCTCAGTCGCTTCGCTTGCTCTACCTGGCAGGGCCCACGCGCCGCACTCGTGCCTCGCCCACCGCTGCCTAGCTACGACACGCGGTTCGAACAGGTGTTTGAATTCACCCCGGCGCGGGGTCTACGGTGCGTGCACAGCAGGACCGAGATCGGCACCGCGACCGGGAGGGCGCCACCATGGCCACAAAGAACGTCAGCGAGCTGCCCGACGGGCCGCCGGACGCCACGGGGCTCACTCCGCGCCAGCAGCGCGTGCTGGCCACGATCAAGGACGCGATCGAGAAGCGCGGGTACCCGCCCAGCATGCGCGAGATCGGCGAGGCGGTCGGGCTGACCAGCTCCTCCAGCGTCGCCCACCAGCTCAAGGTGCTCGAGGAGAAGGGCTTCCTCAAGCGCGACCCCAACCGGCCGCGGGCGCTCGAGGTGTTCCTGCCCGAGGTGATGGCCGCGCGTCGCTCGCTGGGCTCGGTGGAGGAGTCCGCGATCGACGAGACCGGCATCGGCGACGCCACTCCCCCGGCGGCGTACGTGCCGCTGCTCGGCCGGATCGCCGCCGGTGGCCCGATCCTGGCGGAGGAGAACCTCGAGGAGGTCTTCCCGCTGCCCAAGACCCTGGTCGGCGAGGGCCAGCTGTTCCTGCTCGAGGTCCGCGGAGACTCGATGATCGACGCCGCGATCTGCGACGGCGACTACGTCGTGATCCGACAGGAGCAGACCGCCGAGAACGGCGACATCGTCGCCGCGCTGCTCGAGGACGAGGCCACGGTCAAGACCTTCCAGCGCAAGGACGGCAAGGTCTGGCTGCTTCCCCACAACGAGGCCTACGAGCCGATCGACGGCACCAACGCCACCATCCTCGGCAAGGTCACCGCCGTCCTGCGCCGCGTCTGACCCCGACCCCCCTGAGGGTCCGTTCCGGGGTCAATAAGGGGCGCACCCGATGCCGTGATCCGGCGCCCGCGGCGATCGTCGGATGAGTGACGATCGTTGCTCCTACTCCCACACCGGATTCGCAGGTTTCGAGACGGGCGCTGAGCGCCCTCCTCAACCAGCGAATGCGTGGGGTGCGCGAGCTGCTGCTCATCACCGCCCTGTACGTCGCGTACAGCGCGACCCGGCTGGTGGCCGACGACGCGCTGGCGCCCGCGGTCGACCGGGCGCACGCCCTGGTCGATGTCGAGATCTTCCTCGGCCTGCACTGGGAGCAGGCGATCAACCGGCTCTTCGTCGACGTCGGGTGGCTGGGACTGGTGGGCAGCTACTGGTACGCCACCGCCCACTACGTCGTCACCGCCGTGGTCCTGGTCTGGCTCTACCGCCGCGGCCCGACGACGTACGCCCCCGCCCGCCGAGCGCTGCTCATCGCCACCATCGCCGGGCTGGTGCTCTACCTCCTGCTGCCGATGGCACCGCCCCGGCTCACCGGCGGGTACGTCGACGTCCTGGCCCTCAACTCCGCCGACGGCTGGTGGGGCTCGGAGGCCTCGGCCCCGCGCGGGCTCGGCGGGTTCACCAACCAGCTCGCGGCGTTCCCCTCGCTGCACGCCGGGTGGGCGCTGTGGGTGGCGCTGGCCATCCGGAGCGCGACGTCGAACCGGGCCGCGCGTGCGTTCGGCTGGACCCATGCGATCGTGACGGCGATCGTCGTGGTCGGCACCGGCAACCACTGGGTGCTGGACGCGGTCGCCGGCTGGCTGGTGGTCGGGACGGGCTGGTACGCGGCGCGGTCCTGGCGGAGGTCGACCGATCTGCGCGAAACCGCAGCGAGATCAGCCGACATGGCGTCCAATGGTCCGGTCGCGAACTCATGGAGGAGTCATCATGCGGACCAGGACGGTCGTAGCTGCCATCGCCACGTTCACCCTCGGGATGGGCGTGATGTCGCAGGCCACGGCGGACCCCGAACCGGCTGAGCGGACCACCCCCCGCGCCGCCCACCGTGCCCTGGCCGACGCCCGCGCCGTGCTGGACCGGAGTGCCGCGACGCAGCCGACCGGCGGACGCGACGCGAGCCTGGTCCTGCGTGACCTGGCGCTGAACCTCGACGACCTCTCGGCCGCCGACCGGTTGGCTGCGAAGCGGATCCTGTCCCGCCCGACCGACGGGGGTCCGATCCCCAGCGCAACGGCTACGCCGTGCCTGAGGCGCCCCCCGTCTGCGGCAGCGACACCTGCGTCCACTACGTGACCAGCACGACCGACGCCCCGTCGCTCACCGACGGCGCCGACGCCGGCTCCACGCCTGACTACGTCGACCCGCGTCCTCGCCACGGTCGAGCACGTGCACGACGTGTACGTCGGCGCCGGGCTACCGCGCGCCGAAGTCCGACGGCACGACCGGCGGCGGGTCGCGGCCTCACCGACATCTACCTCGCGGATCTCGGCACCGGTCTGTACGGCTACTGCGCGCCCGAGGGCTCGGGATCGGCCCGGGACCGCCAGGCCTACTGCGTGCTCGACGACGACTACACGCTCTTCCCGCGCACCCAGCTGGAGAACGTGCAGGTCACCGCGGCGCACGAGTACTTCCACGCCGTGCAGTACGCCTACGACGCGACGGAGGCCAGCTGGTTCATGGAGGCCACCGCCACCTGGGCCGAGGACGAGGTCTACGACGCCGTCAACGACAACGTGCAGTACCTCCGCGCCGGCCAGCTCGGGCGCCCGGACCTGTCGCTGGACCGCAGCTACACCAACGGCAACCACTACGGGAACTGGATCTTCTTCCGCTACCTGACCGAGAAGTACCGCGCGTCGGCCGGCGGGATGCCGACACTGGTCCGGAACATGTGGGGTGTGCCGCGTCGGCGACCGGGCCCGACCAGTTCGGCCTCCAGGCCGTGGTCAACACCGTCAAGGCCGCCGGCGGCGACTTCGCCAGGGTGTACGCCGGGTTCGCCGACGCCAACCGCCGCCCAAGAAGGCGTACGCCGAGGGCGCGGCGCAGCGGTACCCGACCGCCCCGCTGGCCTTCCGCGCCATCAAGCTCTCGGCCAAAACTCCGCGGACGACCTGGGGCGCCGTGCGGCTGGACCACCTGTCCAGCGCAAGCGCGAGCTTCGTCCCGAAGAAGACGACGCACAGGAAGTGGAAGCTCAAGGTGCAGGTCGACATGGCCGACCGCTCCCGTGGCTCGGTCGCGGTGGTCAGTGTCTACTTCAAGAGCGGCAAGGTGACCAGCGGCTTCATCTCGCTCAACGGCAAGGGCAAGGGCGCCAAGGCGGTCGCGTTCTCCTCGCGCAAGGTCAGCCGGGTGGAACTGCTGCTGGTCAACGCCAGTACCCGGGGCTCTGCCGACAACCGGCTCACCCAGAAGCTGCGGGCCAGCGCGTTCCGCTGATCACCACCTCCTCGGCAGACTTGGCGTATTGGCCGCAAGCAGCGTCTAATCGGACCGGTCACGCCCACTACGGAGGAGCCACCACATGCGGATCCGGTCTGCCGTCGCAGCCGTCGCCACCCTTGCCCTGACCGCCGGGGTGATGTCGTCGGCCGCAGCGGACCCCGGCGACCCGGCGACTCCACCCGCGGCTCCTGCTGAGGACAGCACCGGCGCGGGCAGCACCGACGCAGGCAGCACTGGCGAGGCAGGCGTCGAGGTCGCCGAGCAGGCACTGGCCGACGCGCAGGCGCTGCTCGACGAGGACCCGGCGACGCAGCCCGTGGTCGACCGCGACGCCACCATCGCCCTGCGTGACCTGGCCGCCCACCGCGACCTGCTCGGCCGCAGCCAGCGCGCGTCGGCCGACCGGCTGCTCGCGCGTCCGGGCGCCCAGCGCGTGAAGTGCGGCCGGGCCACGTGCGTGCACTGGACCTCGACCGGCAGCCACGCGCCGTCGCCGGTGGACGCCAGCCCGGCCAACGGCGTACCCCGACTTCGTCGACTCGACCCTGGCGACGATGGAGCGCGTCCACCGCACCTACGTGCGCGCCGGCTACCGCGCGCCGCTGAAGGACAGGGGCCGGGGCGGCAACAGGAAGCGCGACGTCTACCTGCGCAACATCGGCGGCGCAGGGCCTCTACGGCTACTGCACCACCGACCAGAGGCCGCGCACCCCGCCCGACAACGTGTGGGCCTTCTGCGTGCTCGACAACGACTACTCCCCGATCGAGTTCCCGACGAACACGCCGCTGGAGAACATGCGGGTCACCGCCGCCCACGAGTACTTCCACGCGGTCCAGTTCGCCTACGACTTCCTCGAGGACGGCTGGTTCATGGAGGCCACGGCCACCTGGGCCGAGGACGAGCTCTACGACGGCGTCAACGACAACTGCAACTACCTGCCCGCAAGCCAGATCCGGCGGACCCGGAAGCCCCTCGACGGCTTCCTCGACTCGAACGTCTACGGCAACTGGATCTACTTCCGCTACCTCACCGAGCGGATGGGCAGGAGCAAGGCCGGGATGCCGGTCATCATCCGCAACATGTGGCGCAAGGCAGACGCCAAGCGCGGCGCGCCCGACCAGTACTCCGTCCAGGCGATCAAGAGCGTCCTGAGGAGCAAGCACCGCAACTTCATCAAGACGTACGCCGAGCTTCGCCAGCGCGCAACCGCCGCACCCACTCGGCGTACGACGAGGGCGCGAGCCTCGACTACCCGGTCGCGCCGGCCTGGACCGTCGCCAACCTGAGCAGGTCCCACCGGAACAGCGGAGTCCGAGCGACCGAAGCCTCGATCACCTCACCAGCGCCACGGCGCGCTTCAACCCCGGCAGCGGCCTGGGCGGCTCGCGCTGGAAGCTGCGGATCAGCGCCGACCTCGCGCCGAAGGCGACCGGCTCGGCCGTCGTCGTCGCCGTCTACCGCGACGGCGGTGGCGTCTCGGTCCGCCAGCTGGGCTGAACAAGGACGGCGTCGCCACCCGCGACGTCGCCTTCTCAGCGCCGCGGTCGACCACGTCGACGTGACCCTGGTCAACGCCAGCACCAGCTACGGTGCGGCGTCGCTGCCAGGGCTTCGGCACCTGGGCCTGCTCGGCCGCCCGCTCGAGAACAACCTGAGGTCGAAGGTGCGCGGGGTGGCCTTCCGCTGACCTGCCGCCGGCCAACGACGGGTGAATGGACGGTGGTCACACCGCCGCCGCGTTAACCGATCGCCGCCACCGTCGTTGAAGGTGGCGTGAGGATCACTCAGAGCTCAGTCGGACAACAGGTCGGACGGCGTACGGTCCTGGCCACCGGAGCCGGCGCCGGCCTGGCCGGACTGGCCGTGACCACGCACGCGCCGCCCTCCGAAGCTGCCGGCGCTGCCGACGCCGCGCGGCCGAGGCGTGTTCCGGCACGGCGTGGCCTCCGGCGACCCCGAGCCCCGCGCCGTCCTGATCTGGACCCGGGTCACCCCGACCCCGCGGAGCACGCCCGGCTCGGGCCGCGGGCCGAGGGTGACGGTCCGGTGGGAGGTCGCGACCGACAAGAGGTTCCGCCACGTCGTCCGCCAGCGGCGAGTTCGTGACCGGTCCGAGCCGCGACCACACGGTCAAGGTCGACGTGACCGGGCTGAAGCCCGCGACCTGGTACCACTACCGGTTCCACTGCCGCGGCGCGACCAGCCGGACCGGACGCACCCGCACCGCCCCTGCCGCCCGGGCGCTCCCGAAGAACCTCCGGCTCGGCGTGGTCTCCTGCGCCAACTTCCAGGCCGGGTGGTTCTCCGCCTACCGCGGCCTGGCCCGACGCAACGACCTGCACGCCGTCGTGCACCTCGGCGACTACCTCTACGAGTACGGCCCCGGCCAGTACGGCCTCGGCCAGGACAACACCGACGTACGCCGGCACGTGCCCGCCCACGAGATGGTGTCGCTCGACGACTACCGCCAGCGGCACGCGCAGTACAAGCGCGACCCCGACCTGCAGGACGCGCACGCCAAGTTCCCCTGGATCGTCACGTGGGACGACCACGAGGTCACCAACGACCAGTGGCGCGACGGCGCGGAGAACCACGACGCGAGCGAGGGCGACTACCGCAAGCGTCGCGCCCGCGCGCACCGTGCGTTCGACGAGTGGATGCCGGTGCGCATGGACGGCACCGCCCGGCTCGGCGACGGCACCCGGCTGTTCCGGCGGTTGCGGTTCGGACGCCTCGCCGAGCTGAGCATGCTCGACCTGCGCACCTATCGCAGCGAGCAGGTCGCCTCCCCCGCGCCGCCCGCACCGTGGCCGTCGGGCGAGGTCAGCGATCCCGACCGCACCCTCACCGGCGACCGGCAGCTGGCGTGGCTGAAGGACTCGCTGCGCCGCACCCGCAACGTGCAGTGGAAGCTGGTCGGCAACCCGGTGATGATCGCGCCGGTGAACTTCGGCGCACTCCCCGACGACATCGTCAACCCGATCAACGACGTGACCGGGCTGCTGCCCGAGGACGGTGCGCCGTACAACCTCGACCAGTGGGACGGCTACACCGCCGACCGGCGCCGGGTCTTCGAGTTCATCCGCGACCACCAGGTCAAGGACACCGTCTTCATCACCGGCGACATCCACTCCGGGTGGGCCGCCGAGCTGCCGTACGACGCCGCGACGTACACCGGTGTCGGACCGACCGAGGAGTCGGCCGGCGTCGAGTTCGTCTGCACGTCGGTGACGTCCAACAACCTCAAGGACATCACCGGCGCGCCGCCGCGGACGGCGAGCATCGCGGTGGAGCAGGCGATCATCGCCAACAACCGGCACATCAAGTACCTCAACTTCGACGACCACGGCTTCTCGGTGCTCGACCTGACGCCGAAGCGGGCGCAGATGGACTGGTTCGTCATCAGCGACCGGGCCGACCAGGACGCGACGATCACCTGGACCACGTCGTTCGCCACCCAGGCCGGCAGCAACCGGGTGGTCGCGGTGGACCGGCCGGTGGGTGGCTGACATGTGCTCGCCATCTCGATCAAGCGCTGGTTTCGAGACAGGCGCTAGCGCGCCTTCCTCAACCAGCGAGAGGTCCTCGGTGGTTGAGGAGGTTGCGCAGCAACCGTCTCGAAACCACCTGATCGGTCGCCGCGCCCTGGTCACGGCCGGCGCGGCCGGGCTGGTGTTCTCGACCGCGCTGCCCGGTGCGGCGTCCGCGGCGCCGCGCCGTACGAGGAAGCGCGCGTACGTGCTGGTCGTCGACGGCTGCCGTCCCGACGAGATCACGCCGACGCTGACGCCGAACCTGCACCGGCTGCGCGGCAACGGGCTGCACTACCCGATGGCCTCGTCGATGCCCGTGATGGAGACCGTGCCCAACCACGTGATGATGATGACCGGCGTCCGCCCGGACCGGTCCGGCGTGCCTGCGAACCAGATCTTCGACCGCGGGCTGGGCGAGGTCCGCACCATGGACCGCAAGCGCGACATCCGCACCCGCACCGTCATCGGCCGCCTCAACCGGGCCGGGCTGCGCACCGGGACGGTGCTCAGCAAGGAGTACCTGTACGGCGTCTTCGGCGACCGGGCCACCCACCGCTGGGAGCCGGCGCCGGTGATCCCGGTGTCGGGCCACGCCCCCGACCAGTTCACGATGGACGCCGCGCTCGCGATGGTCGAGGAGTTCGACCCGCACCTGGTGTTCGTCAACCTCGGCGACATCGACCGGTTCGGGCATGCCGACCTCACCGGCAACGACGTCCAGCTCGCGCGACAGCTCGCCCTGGCCGGCACCGACCGTCAGGTGCAGCGCTTCGTCGAGATGCTGAAGGAGACCGGCCGCTGGGAGCACTCGATCGTGATCGTGCTCGCCGACCACTCGATGGACTGGTCGCGGCCGACCGACGTGATCAGCCTCCAGGGCGCCATGGACGCCGACCCGCTGCTCGCGGGGAACGTCGCCATCGCCGACAACGGCGGCGCCGACCTCCTCTACTGGACCGGAGCCGCCGCGGACCGCGCCGCGGCGGTGGACCGGATGCGGACGATCGCGAAGGCCACCCCCGGGGTGCTCGCCGCGCACGACCGGCAACGGCGTACGTCGCTGCGCCTGGGCCCGGAGGCCGGCGACGTGGTGGTGTTCTGCAAGGCCGGTTGGAGGTTCTCCGAGCCCGACCCGACCGGCAACCCGATCCCGGGCAACCACGGCCACCCGGCCACCCTCGCCATCCCGTTCTTCATCGCCGGCGGTCACCCGGACGTGCCGCGACGGCGGGCCTCCTCGGCGATGGCGCGCACCGTCGACGTGGCGCCGACGGTGGCGCGGTTCTTCGGCGTCGGCGCACCCCGCCGGGGGTACGACGGCCGCAACCGGCTCTAGGGCCCGGGATCGAGCGCGGGTCCCAGGTTGTTGCCGGTGACGTCCGCCGCCTGAGTTCGACTTCCCACGGGTTCCTGTCACTTCTCACGTGATGCAACCCGTGTGAAGCGCGGGTTTCCCCGGAGATCCGGGGAAACCAACAGACCCGGGGCTCAGCCTCCGCCGGCGGCGATCCGGGTGAGGGCCTTGCGGACGACCTGGGGGTCGGTGGTGGTCCACATCGGCGGCAGGCTGGCCTTGAGGAAGCCGCCGTAGCGCGCGGTGGCGAGCCGAGGGTCGAGCACCGCCACGACGCCGCGGTCGGTGGTGGTGCGGATCAGCCGGCCGGAGCCCTGCGCGAGCAGTAGCGCCGCGTGGGTGGCGGCGACCTGCATGAAGCCGTTGCCGCCGGCCTTCTCGACCGCGCGCTGGCGGGCCGACATCAGCGGGTCGTCGGGGCGCGGGAACGGGATCCGGTCGATGATCACGAGCTGGCAGGTGTCGCCCGGCACGTCGAGCCCCTGCCAGAGGCTGAGGGTGCCGAACAGGCAGGTGTGGGGGTCCTCGAGGAACTGGCGCGCGAGCTCGGGCAGCTGGGCGTCGCCCTGGGCCAGGGTCGTCAGGTGGGGCAGCCGCTCGCGGACCGCCTCGGCGGCGGTCTCGGCGGCCCGGCGCGACGAGAACAGCCCGAGGGTGCGGCCCTCCGCGGCGTCGACCAGGTCGGCGATCTCCTGCAGCTGCACCTCGCCCAGGCCGTCGCGGCCGGGCTGCGGCAGGTGGCGCGCGATGTAGAGGATCGCCTGCTGGCCGTAGTCGAACGGCGACCCGACGTCGAGGCCCTGCCAGGGCAGGGAGCCGGCCGCCGGGTCATCGCCCACGGGCTCGCCGTCGACCACGCGCTCGGCCGGCTTGAGGCCGACGCTCGTGGCGACGGCGCTGAAGTCGCCGCCGAGCATCAGGGTGGCGCTGGTGAACACCACCGTCTTGTCGGAGAGCAGCTTGTCGCGCATCGTGCCCCAGACCTCCAGCGGCGCGACACAGAGCCGGGGCGGGAACCTCTCGCCGCCCTCGGCCAGCCAGAGCACGTCGGACTCGAGGTTCGAGGCCATCCGCTCGGCGTTGACGAACACCTCCTGCACCGACCCGCGGGCCTGGGTGCGGCCGGCGTCGGCGGAGTCGCCGTCGGACTCCTTGGGGTACGCCGACAGGCAGGCGCGCGCGGCGTCGCGCACCAGCACCAGTGCGTCGCCGAGCTGGTCGGGCATGGTGTCGAAGCGTCCCGGGGAGGCGACGGTGACCGCGTCGGCCAGGGCGTCGGCCGCGTCGGCGAGGTCGTCGGCCTCGGAGCCGTCGACGTAGCGCTGCGACCGGCGGGCCGCGCGCTCGACGTCGGTGACGGTGAGCTCGTCGGTGGCGGCCTGGGTGACCCGGGCGACCAGCTCGTGGGCCTCGTCGATCACCACGGCGTCGTACTCGGGGATCATCGGCACGCCCTCGATGGCGTCGATCGCGAGCAGGGAGTGGTTGGTGACGACGAGGTGGCTGCGGTGGGCCTTCTCGCGGGCCAGCTCGGCGAAGCACTCCTGTCCGAACGGGCACTTGGCGGCGCCGAGACACTCGCGATGGCTGACGCTGACCTGGCGCCACTCGCGGTCGGTGTGACGCGGGGCGTTGTCGCGCTCGCCGCTGCCGCCGCCCTCGGCCTCCTCCTCGGCCCAGGAGCGCAGCTCGAGGACCTTCTGCCCGGTCGAGCCGGCCGGCAGCTCGACGAGCGCGCCCTGGTCGTCGGGCACGCCCTCGCGGATGCGGTGGAGGCAGGCGTAGTTGGAGCGGCCCTTGAGGACGGCGTAGCTCGCGTCGACGCGGTCGCCGACCGCCTCGACCAGCCGCGGGATGTCGCGCTCGACGAGCTGGTGCTGCAGGGCGAGCGTGGCCGTCGCGACGACGACGCGTCGGTCGTGGAGCAGGCTCGGGACGAGGTAGGCGAGCGACTTGCCGGTGCCGGTGCCGGCCTGGACGAGGAGGTGCCGGCCGGCGTCGAACGCGTCGGCGACCGCCTCGGCCATCTCGATCTGGCCGGTGCGCTCCTCGCCGCCGAGCGCGTCGACCGCTGCCCCGAGCACCTCACGGACGGAGGCCGCGTCGGTGGCCGTGTCGGTGGCGGTGGTGGCGGGCTCGGGCACCCGGAAACCCTAGCCCCGGGTCCCGACAGGCGTCGGGTCGCCGCCCTGCTGGGTCAGCCCTTGTTTCGGACGTCGACCTCGAACGCCGGATCCCCGTCGAAGCAGGCCGCGGTGACGCGCATGCGGGTGCGCTCGTCGGCCGACTCGAACTCCACCTCGACCTGTCGCGGACCGTTCTCGTCGACCTCGACCCGCCAGCCCGCGTTGGGCGTGGCCTTGGCGCTGATCACCGCGCCCTCGCAGAGCGCGGTGACGTAGCCGGGCGTGTCACTCCAGGTCTGCCGGCCGGTCGTCGGGTCCTGGGTGGCCGGCGTCGACGGACGCCCGGTCCCGGTGGGGTCGGCGGGAGCGGCCGCGGCGGGACCCGCGCCGACGCCTGGCTGCGCCGAGCCCGCCACCCCCTCGCCGGCCCGCGAGATGACCGCCCACACCAGCCCCGCTCCGGCGGTCACGACGACCAGCCACGCGGCGACGCCGAGGGCGACGGTCCGGCGACTGTTCATGCCCGCATCATCCCAACCGGCGCGACGTGCAGCCCGCGCGGCGCCGGGCGTCGTACGGTTCGGGCATGACCAGCATCCTCGTGGTCGAGGACGACGAGGCGATCCGCAGCGCCGTACGCCGGGGCCTCGCCGAGCGGGGGTACGCCGTCGCCAGCGCGGGCACCGGCATGTCCGGCCTCGAGCAGGTGCTGGCCGACCATCCGCAGGTGGTGCTGCTCGACCTCGGTCTGCCCGACGTGGCCGGGCTCGCGCTGATCTCGATGATCCGGGCCGCCTCGCAGGTGCCGATCATCGTGATCACCGCCCGCGACGACGACCCGACCATGGTCAAGGCCCTCGACAGCGGCGCCGACGACTACGTGGTCAAGCCGTTCGGGACCGACCAGGTGGCGGCGCGGATCCGCGCGGTGCTGCGGCGTACCGGCGGCGACCCGGGGACGACCACCGAGCCGGTGCGAGTCGGGGAGCTGGTCATCGACGAGCGCTCGCGCACCGCCACCCTCGCGGGCCGTCCGCTCGAGCTGGCGCGCAAGGAGTTCGACCTGCTGCTCGCCCTCGCGTCGCGGCCGGGCGAGGTGGTCAGCAAGCGCGAGCTGCTCGCCGACGTCTGGCAGCAGGCGTACGGCGGCTCCGAGCGGTCCGTCGACGTCCACCTGTCGTGGCTGCGGCGCAAGCTGGGCGAGTCCGCGGCCGAGCCGCGCTACCTCCACGTCGTGCGCGGGGTCGGTGTCCGCCTGGTCGACCCGCAGCAGGCCTGATGCAGCGCCGGATCTCATGGCTGGTCCTGGCCACGACGTCGACGATCGTCGTCGCCTTCGTGATCCCGCTCTGCCTGCTGGTGCGGACGCTCGCCGAGGATCGCGCGATGAGCGCGGCCGACCAGGCCGCCCGCAACGTGGCGATCGTGGTGTCGAGCGGCGTCGGCGACGCGGAGGTCCGCGAGGTGGTCACGTCGACCAACGAACGCGGCGAGACCACGACCGGGGTGTTGACGCCCTCGGGCGAGGTCATCGGCGCCGGCGTCGACCCGCAGGACGCGGAGGTACGGCGGGCCGCAGGGGGCGAGGCGTTCACCGTGGTCGACGACGACGGCGGACGGGTGCTGATCCCCGTGCTGCTCGGCCAGGACACGACGGTTGTCCGCACGAGCGTGTCCCCGGAGGCCGTGCGCTCGGGCGTGATGCAGGCCTGGCTGAGCATCATCGGCCTGGGGTTGGTGCTGATGGGGCTGGCCGGGGCGGTCGCGTCGCGGATCGGCCGCCGGATCAGCGAACCGCTGCTCGAGGTGGCCGGGGTCGCGCACCAGCTGCGGGCGGGCGACCTCTCGGCGCGCGCGGACGTCGCCGGTACCGAGGAGACCGAGGAGCTGGCCCGCGCCCTCAACGGCCTGGCCGACCGGACCAACGAGCTGCTGGTGGAGGAGCGCGCCGCCGTCGCCGATCTCTCCCACCGCCTGCGGACGCCGGTGACCGCGCTGCGGCTGGACGCCGAGGCGGTCGAGGATCCCGACCTGGAACGGCGGCTGGGCGAGCACATCGGCGTGCTCCAGCGCAGCATCGACGCGATCGTGCACGAGGCCCGCCGGCCGGTGCGCACCGACCTGCGCTCCTCCAGCGACGCGACGGTCGTGGTGCGCGACCGGGTGGCGTTCTGGCGGGCGCTCGCCGACGACCAGGGACGCGTGGTGACGGTGTCGGTGCCCGACCGGTCGCTCCGGGTGCCGGTGGCGGCCGACGACCTGGCCGACGTGGTCGACGTACTGCTGGACAACGTGTTCGCCCACACGCCCGAGCCGGCCGGCTTCGAGGTCCGGCTGGCGACCGCCGACGGCAAGGCCCACCTGGTCGTCACCGACTCCGGGCCCGGACCCGAGCCGGCCCGCCGCGAGCGCACCGGCTCGACCGGGCTGGGCCTCGACATCGCCCGGCGTACGGCGGTCGGGTGCGGCGGTTCGTTGACCTTCGGGCGGGCCCCCGGCGGCGGGACGTCGGTCGAGGTGACGCTGCCGATCGTGCGCGGCTGACCCCACGTCAGTCGTGGCTGCGGGTCCGGGTCTGGGTCCCGGTGTTGCCACCCGTGTTGGTCCCGGTGTGCGACCGGGTCCGGGTGTGGGTGCCGGTGTCGTCGTCATCGCCACCGCCGCCACCCGGCCCGCTGTGGTCGTCATCGTCGTCGTACCCGGAGTCGTCGTCGCCGTGCCGGCTGTCGTCGTTGAAGGACGAGCCCGACGAGCGCGGGGCGGGTGCGGGGGCGGCCGGGGCCGACTGGGGGGCCACCACGACGGTGCGCACGACGTCGGTGACGCAGCGCCTGCCCTCCCGCTTCGCGGGCGGCTTGCAGGGGGCGAACCGCGCCTTCCTCCGCTCCGGCCTGGCCTTCTCGCCGGGGGACTTGAGCACGATCGACTCGGTGGTGGGTGCCTGGGCGTTCCCGGCCGGCACCGCCACCTGGTAGGTCACGGCGGCGCCGAGGGTCCCGGCGATCACCGCGGCCAGCACGAGGATGACGGACTTGATGTTCATGCGCCGAGCCTGCGACTCCCGACGTTGTGGGTGCCGCGTCGGAACCCTAAATCCACGTCAAGGAGCGCCATGACGCGCTCTTAACATCGCGATGAGGCGCACTTGCGGGAGCGTGGGCAAAGGTCTCGACCCGTGAGCTACGACAGGAGAACCCGCGACCGCTTCCGGCTCGTCGTCACCGGCGTGACCGGCGCCGTCGGCGTGACGGCGGTGACCCTCACCGGACTGCTGATGGGGCTGGCCTCCCGCGACTACGCGGAGCAGCAGGCCGACCAGCAGGCCACCAACCCGACGCCGGCCCCCCAGGCAAGGCCAAGGCGAAGGCGCGCCAGCACCGGGCGCCGAAGCTGATCCAGCGACCGCACGTCACCCGCGTCACCGTCCGCTACGTCACCGAGGGCTCCTCGAACCCGGTCGGCTCGGGCGGGTCGGTCACGTCGTCGGCGCCGGCCCAGTCGTCCGCAGCCCGCGCAGGCGGCGCCCGAGCCCGCACCTGCCCCCGCGCCGGCCCCAGAGCCGGAGCCGGCACCGGCTCCCAGCAGCGGGTCGTGACCGGCGTGCACGCGACGTTCGACGCGTTCGGCAGCTACGCCTTCCTGGCCGTACGCCGGCCCGAGGCGCTGGGCGCCGCGCTCGCCCTCGCCCAGCGGGTGGTCGCGGACGTCGATGCGACGTGCAGCCGGTTCCGCGACGACTCCGACCTCACCCGCGCCAACCGGCAGCCCGGGACGCTGGGTCGACGTCGACCCGTTGTTGGTCGCCGCCGTCGCCGTGGCGCGTGGCGCTGCCGAGGAGTCCGGCGGGCTGGTCTCGCCGCTCCTCGGTCGGCCGCTGGTGCAGCTCGGCTACGACCGCGACCTGGCCGAGCTGCCGGACGTCACCGACGTACCCGACCTGCCCGTCGACGTACCCGCCCCCGACGCCTGGCGGGCGATCGGCCTGGACCGGTCGGGCCGGATCCGCGTGCCCGACGGCACCGCGCTCGACCTCGGCGCCACCGGGAAGGCGTTCGCCGCCGACCTGGTCGCGACCGCGGTCGAGCGCGAGCTCGGCGTACCCGCCGTGGTCAGCCTCGGCGGGGACGTGCGGGTCGCCGCACCGGACGGCCGGCCGTGGTCGGTGGCCGTGTCCGAGCATCCCGGTGCGGCGCCCGCGACCACCGTCTGGATCGACCGCGGCGGGCTCGCCACGTCGTCCACGCAGGTACGCCGCTGGTCGCGCGCGGGCGTGACCCGCCACCACCTGCTCGACCCCCGCACCGGCCGGTCTGCGCCGGAGGTGTGGCGCACCGTCACCGCCACGGGTCCCACCTGCGTGGCGGCCAACACCGCGAGCACGGCGGCCGTCGTGCTCGGCGACTCCGCTCCGGACTGGCTCGCGGCACACGCCGTGACCGCCCGGCTGGTCGCATCCGACGGCACGGTCCGCTGCCTCGGCGGCTGGCCGGCCGACACCTCTCGGGAGGCTTCATGACTGTGCAGATGACCGTGCAGATGACTGGCCAGCTGATGGAGGGCCCGTTCCTCTGGTACCTCAACCGCGGCACCGGCGTCGTCGTCCTCGTGCTGCTGACGATCACGACCGTGCTCGGCGTGGTGGCGCTCGGCAACAGGTCGGGGCGCGGGCTGCCGCGCTTCGTCAGCCAGGCGCTGCACCGCAACCTGGCGCTGCTGTCGGTGGCGCTGCTGGTGGCGCACGTGGTGTCGGCGGTCGTCGACGAGTACGTCGAGATCCGCTGGTGGCAGTCGTTCGTGCCGTTCGCCGGCAGCTACGAGCCCCTGTGGCTCGGGCTGGGCGCGATCGCGCTCGACCTGATCGTCGTCGTGGTCGTGACCAGCATGCTGCGGCACCGGATGCGGCATCGCGCCTGGCGACTGCTGCACGTCTCGTCCTACGGGCTGTGGCTGATGTCGCTGCTGCACGGCCTCGGCATGGGCACCGACCTCGGCGGCGCCTGGTGGCTGGTCGCCGTCGCGTGCGCCGCCGCCGTGCCGCTGGCCGCGACGTACCGGCTCGGGCTGCTCCTGCTCGACCGGCCCGAACCCACCCCGAACCCTCCGACCACCGTGGGAGTCATCCGATGACGACGTACCTCGACCCGCACCTCATCGTCCGCACCGACGCCGACGACCGTCCTGCCTCGCCGGTGCCGATCCCGACCCGGGTGACCGTCCATCCGGGACCGGCCGCTGCTCGCCGGCATCGAGCACGGACCGTCGCTGGCCGCGCACCGGCGCCAGTACGGCGACCTGCCGCGGCTGGACCGCGACGCGCTGCTCGCGCTGGTGCAGCGGGTCCGCCTGCGGGGGCGTGGTGGCGCGGCGTTCCCGTTCGCGACCAAGCTCGAGGCGCTCCGCCGCGGGCGGCCGGTGCTCGTCGTGAACATGAGCGAGGGCGAGCCCGCGTCGAGCAAGGACGCGGCGCTCGCGCTGACCCGACCACACCTGGTGCTCGACGGGGCCGTCGCCGCCGGCCGGGCGCTGCACGCACGCGAGCTGCACGTCGTGCTCCCCGGCGACCGGCCGGCCGCGGCCACCGCGATGCGGACGGCGCTCGCCGAGCGCGACGACCCGCTGCCCGTGCGCTCGCACGTGGCCGAGCCGCGGTTCGTCGCCGGGCAGGCCAAGGCGGTGGTCGAGCTGCTCTCCGGTCGGCCCAACCTGCCGGTCACGTCGTGGCGGCCGGACGCCGTGTCCGGTCACCAGGGGCGGCCGACCCTGCTCAGCAACGCGGAGACCTGGGCCCGGCTCGGGCTGCTGGTGCTGCGCGGGGAGCGGGAGTACGCCGCGGTCGGCACCCGCGAGGAGCCCGGGGCGGCGTTGCTGACCCTGAGCCGGCCGGGGTCCGACCCGGTGGTCCGGGAGGCGCCGTACGGGAGCCGGCTGCGGGAGTACCTCACCGGCTCGGCACACGGCCGGCCCGCGCTGCTCGGCGGGTTCCACGGGTCGTGGGCGACGTGGGAGACGCTCGCGAGCGCGCGGGTGTCCGTGACCGGGCTGCGCGGGCTGGGTGCCGCCCTCGGCGCCGGCGTCGTGCTGAGCGCGCCCGACGGCGAGTGCCCGCTCGAGCTGACCAGCCGGGTCGTGGACTACCTCGCGGGCCAGAGCGCGGGACGGTGCGGGCCGTGCTTCAACGGGCTACCGGCGCTGGCCCGGGCGCTGGGCTCCGTGCGCGACGGGCACGGCGGGCTGGCCCGCGTCGACGAGCTCTCGAAGCTGGTCGAGCGGCGCGGCGCGTGCGCGCACCCGGACGGCACTGTGCGGCTGGTGCGTTCGCTGCTCGGCACGTTCGCCGGAGAGGTCACGGCACACGGCGAGGGTCGGTGCCTGGAGGCGGCTCGGCTGCGCGTCGTACCCGTCGACTCCCCTGTTGTCATCGCGGCGGAGGCGGCGTCGTGAGCCGCCAGCTGCGCGTCGACTGGCCATCCTGCCGGGCCCGCGGCCTGTGCCACGAGGTGCTGCCGGACCTGGTCGACCTCGACGAGTGGGGCTACCCGATCGTCCGTGGCCCGGTCACCGAGGACCTCCTCGCCGACGCCAAGGAGGCCGTCCGGGTGTGTCCCCGGCTGGCTCTCCGTCTGGTCCCTGGCCGATAGTCCACGACGTTTTGGTCGTCGATCGCGCGGATCGGCGACCAAAACGTCGTGGACTATCGCGGAAGACCCTCAGGAGAGCGCGGCGATCGCGTCGGCCACACCGTCGCCGAACTGGCGGTGGCCGGCGGGGGTGAGGTGGAGCCGGTCGTCGAGGTACGGGAGGTCCCAGCCGGACGTCGGGACGTAGGCGACGCCGTACTCCGCGGAGAGGGCGGCGAGCTGGGCGTCGACACGGGGTACGGCGGTGGCGCGCGACGGCGCGGACGGCGGACCGACCACGACGACCCGGTGCCCGTCGAGCGACCGCATCAGCCGCTCGAAGCCGGCCCGGATGTCGGCGCTCGGCTGGTCGAAGTCGTTGAGGCCGCCCTCGACGACCACGAGCGAGGTGCCCGCGGTGATCGCCTCCCGGCCGCGGGTGGCGAACGAGACGTCGGAGCAACCGCTCGCGTGGCGGCTGAAGCCCGACCCCGAGAAGCCGGCGACGTGCACCCGCCCGGCCAGGCGTGAGGGCCACGAGGAGCCGATGGCGTCGAGTCCGAGGCCCGCGGAGTAGGAGTCGCCGATGACCAGCACCCGGTCGCCGGAGCCGCTGACGGCCTGCTCGCGCTGCACGGAGGCGGCGGCGAACCGCTCGCAGCGGGACCCCTCGGTCCCGCGTGCGCGCGCGCCGACGTAAACGGCCAGCACGGCCGTCACGAGTGCGACGAACAGCGTGGCGGCAACCACGTGCCGCGCAACCCCCCGATGGATCACGAACGCAATGATCCGGACGCAGACGGCTCCCCGCAGGAGAATGGCAAAACCTGTCTGGCCTCGGTTGACCCGGCGAGAGTCGTGACTACGGTGAGGTGATCCAGGTCACACCACGGGAGGATCGCGATGTCCGTCGAACGCCGCACGCTTCTGAAGTCCACCGCCGCCGGAGCCGCCGTCGGCGGGCCGTTCGCCGGGATCGTGGCCATGTCTGCGGAGTCGGCGGAGGCCGCGGCGCCGCCCAACCCCGGCGCTCTGGTGCCGCTCCCCGACGAGCGCGACGGAGCGGTCCGGCTGCACCTGCCGAAGGGGTTCAAGTACCGGTCGTTCCACGACACCGAGGCACCGATCACGCTCACCGACGGCACCGCCCTGCCCGGCCGGCACGACGGCATGGGCGCCTTCGACGGGCCACGCAAGAGCGTGATCCTGGTCCGCAACCACGAGCTGAACAACCCGCCTCCGCCGACGCCGCCGGCGCCGCTTCCGCCCTACACACACTTCGGCCCCGGAAGGCCGTACGACGAGGCCGCGGGCGGTGGCACGACCACCATCCAGGTCACGCCGACCGGGCAGGAGATCCGGTCCTTCACCAGCCTCAACGGCACGATGATGAACTGCTCCGGCGGCCGGATGCCGTGGGGCGCCTGGATCACCTGCGAGGAGACCGTGAACGGTCCCGACGTCAGTCCGGACTTCACCGGCGCCTCGAACGTGCCACTCAAGAAGCCGCACGGCTACGTCTTCGAGGTGCCGGCCAGCCACCTGCCCGGCCATGGCCAGTCCAGCCGCAGGCCGATCACCCACGCCGGCCGGTTCGCGCACGAAGCCGTGTCGTACGACCCGAAGGGCGGCCACCTGTACCTCACGGAGGACAACTTCGAGTTCCCGTCGGGCTTCTACCGCTACCGCCCGCCGCGGGACCCGATGAAGGTCGGGAAGATGCTCGACGGCGGCACGCTGCAGATGCTGAAGGTCAAGGGCACCGACAACGCACACCTCGAGGCCATGCAGACCACCGGGGCGTCGTACGCCGTCGAGTGGGTCGACATCGACGAGCCCAACGTCGAGTACGACTACACGCCCGGCGAGGTGGCGACCACCGACAACAAGACGGCCATCAACCACGTCGCCACCCAGGGCCAGGCCCTGGGGGCGGCCGGGTTCTCGCGGCTCGAGGGACAGGCCTACGACAACGGCGTCGTGTACTTCACCTCGACCCAGGGCGGCGGCGACCCGATGACCGGGCCCGACTCTGTCGCCGGTTACGGCAAGGGGTTCGGCCAGGTGTGGGCCTACGACACCAAGCGGGCCAGGCTGACCTGCCTCTTCCAGTCCCCCAACCGCGACGTCCTCGACTTCCCCGACAACGTCACCACGTCCAAGCGTGGAACGCTGGTGATCTGCGAGGACCACGACTTCGACAACTACCTGCGCGGCCTGACCAAGCGGGGCCAGCTGTTCGACATCGCCCTGAACCGGCTGGTCAGCAGCATCCCGCCGAACGCCACCCGCTACAACGACGAGTTCGCCGGGACGACGTTCAGCCCCGACGGGCACACGTTGTTCGTGAACATCCAGGCCTCGCGGGGCATGACGTTCGCGATCTGGGGGCCCTGGGCGAAGATCGGGGTCTGATCAGCCACCGCCGGGCCGGACCAGCCCGCACTCGTAGGCCAGCACCACCGCCTGCACGCGCGTCGTGACGCCGAGCTTGGCCAGCACCCGGTTCACGTGTGTCTTCACGGTCGCGGGGGCCACGACCAGCTCGGCCGCGATGTCGTCGTTGGCGAGGCCGCGGGCCATCAGCACCAGCACCTGGCGCTCGCGGTCGGTCAGCTCACCGAGCCGCCCCGGCTCGTCGGCCGCGGGCGGGTGGCGGAGGTACTCCTCGATCAGCCGGCGGGTCAGGCTCGGCGCCAACAGCGCCTCGCCCGCGCACACCGTCCGGATGCCCTCGACCAGCCGGTCGGGCGGGGTCGCCTTGAGCAGGAACCCCGCCGCCCCGGCGCCGAGGGCGTCGTACACGTAGCGGTCGAGGTCGTACGTCGTCAGCACCAGCACCTTGCTCGGCGACCCGTGCTCGGTGAGCCGCCGGGTGGCAGCGATGCCGTCCATGACCGGCATCCGGATGTCCATCAGCACCACGTCGGGCTCGGTCCGGCGGACGACGTCGACGGCCTCGCGTCCGTCGCCCGCCGTACCGACGACCTCGCAGCCGCGTGCTTCCAGCACCAGCTGCAGGCCGGTCCGGACCAGCTCCTGGTCGTCGGCCACGACCACCCGGGTCACGTCGTTCCCTCGCCCGCCAGAGGGATGTCGACGTCGACGACGAAGCCCTCGCCTGGCGTCGCTCCGCTGTGGAGGGTGCCGCCGAGCAGCGCCACCCGCTCGGACATCCCCTGCAGCCCGAGACCGGCGCCGTTCGCTCGCACCGCACCGACCGGGTTCGCACACGAGATCCGGAGTCGCTCGGGGCCGGCGCACACCCGCAGCCGGACGGGTCCGTCGGCGTACTTGAGGGCGTTGGTGAGCGCCTCCTGCACGACGCGGTACGCCGAGACGTCGACGCCGCCTGGCAGCGGCGACGCCGGCAGCTCCAGCTCGGTCTCGACGACCAGTCCGCTGTCGCGGAACGACCTGACCAGCTCGGGCACGTCCGCCATGCCGGGCGCGGGACGGAGCCCGAGCTCGTCGGCGTCGTCGCGGATCAGGTGCAGCAGCCGGCCGGTCTCGGCGAGCGCCGTTCGCCCGGTCTCCGCCACGGAGTCCAGCAGCTCCGCGGCCCGGTCGGGATGGCTGCGCACCAGGTCCTGGGCCGCGGCCGTCTGCACCACCATCGCGCTCAGCGAGTGCGCGATGACGTCGTGCAGCTCGCGCGCGATCCGGTCCCGCTCGTCGCGGACCGCCTGGTCGCGGATCAGGGACTGCTGGAGCTTCAGCTGCTCGGACTGGCCGGCCAGCTTCCGCGTCACCCGGCCGAAGATGTACGGCGGGATCGCCAAGGACAGGATGAACATCACGTCCGTGACGTCGTTGTCCTCGTTGTTGACGAAGTACAGGTCGGCGAAGACCAGCAGCAGCGTCAGCACCAGCGCGACCGGGCCGCCCCGCAGACCGGCGTACCGGCCGAGGGAGTAGATCGCCACGATGTAGAAGATGATCGGCGTCGCCGGCTCGTCCATCCGGGTGCCGGTGTAGGGCATCAGCAGGATCAGGATCGCGGCGAGCGGCGCCGCCACCAGCGGGTAAGGACGGCGGAAGACGAGCACCCCGGCGGCCGCCACCTCGAGCGCCGCGGCCGCGGCCCACCCGCTGGTGCCGAGGGCGGCCAGCTCGGCGGTCCCCAGGACGGCCAGAGCCGTGGGGACCAGGAAGTCTCGCCCGGTGACCCGGCGTGCCTCGTCCACGCAGCGAGAGTACGGCGATCGGCGTACGCACGCGTCCACCCCAGGGTGGACCGCAGTCCGACACCAGGGCTGACGATCTGCGACCCCTCTCCGGGCGACTCTCGAGTCTCGACGACCCGAGAGCGACGAACGAGGAGGAGACATGATCGAGGGACACGAGCGACAGATCGGCCAGCTCGCGTGGGTGATGGCATGGGTCGGCCTGGTGGTGGGCCAGCTGCACGCACTGGCGCGGTTCCGCACCGCCGACGGCCTGGAGGACATCGACCCCGACAACTACCCGCTGACGGCGGCCTGGGCGGTGCCGGCCGACGACCTGCTGTCACCGCTGCTCGACTGGGGCAACCCGGACCTGGTCTACGTCACGTACGGGAAGATCTGGGTCCCGGTCTTCCTGGCCGTCACGCTCTGCGCGGTGGTGGTCTACCGCCGCCGCCGACCGGCGGGCTTCGAGAAGTGGATGTGGCGGATCAACATCGTCCTGTTCGCGGCGGCCACGTTGGGGGTGTTCCTGACCTACGGCATCCAGTTCACGGGCAGCTACGAGGGTGACGGTGTCCAGGCGGCGCTGTTCACGATCGGGACCTGGTTCGACTTCCTCGGCCTCGGGCTGATGCTGATCTTCACCAGCGTGCTGGGCGTGACACTGCTGGTGAAGCGGTTCCGGCCGGTGCTGCCGGCCGTGCTGCTCGCGCTGATGTTCCCCGCCACGATCGGCATCACCCAGGTGACTTCCCTGGGGAGCGCGTTCCTGCCGATCATGTTCGCGTTCGGCATCCTCGGCCACAGGATCGCCCGCGCGGAGGCAGCGGCAAGCACGCCGCCGGAGAAGGTGCCGGCCTGATCACGGCCGTGAGGTCAGACGGCGTACGCCGACAGCTCGCCGGCGAGGTCCTCGTTCGCCCGACCGGAGACGAGGGTCCCGTCGGCGGTGTGCTCCATCGAGGCGATCTCGCCGTGCTGGTGCAGCCGGTTGATCAGGTCGCCGCGCTCGTAGGGCAGCAGGGCACTGAACTCGACGTCGGGGCGCGGCAGCTCGGACTCGATGATCGCGAGCGCCTCGCCGATGCCCTCGCCGGTGCGGGCGCTGACCACGACGGAGTGCGGCTCGCGCTGGCGGAGCCGGGCGACCACCATCGGGTCGGCGGCGTCGGCCTTGTTGATGACGACCAGCTCGGGCACCTGCGAGGCCCCGATCTCGGCGAACACCTCGCGGACGGCGGCCAGCTGGCCCTCGGGGTCGGGGTGGGAGCCGTCGACGACGTGCAGGATCAGGTCGGCGTCGGCGACCTCCTCCAGCGTCGAGCGGAACGCCTCGACCAGCTGGTGCGGCAGGTGTCGGACGAACCCGACCGTGTCGCTCATCGTGTAGACGCGGCCGTCGGTCGTGGTCGTACGCCGCGTGGTCGGGTCGAGGGTCGCGAACAGCGAGTCCTCGACCAGCACGCCGGCGTCGGTGAGTCGGTTGAGCAGCGAGGACTTGCCGGCGTTGGTGTAGCCCGCGATCGACACGCTGGGGATGTGGTTGCGACGGCGCTCCTGGCGCTTGGTGTCGCGGGTGCCCTTCATGTCGCGCAGCTCGCGGCGGAGCTTGGCGATCTTGGTGTTGATCCGGCGCCGGTCGGTCTCGATCTTGGTCTCACCGGGACCGCGGCCACCGATGCCGCCGCCCTCGCCGCCCACTCGGCCACCGGCCTGGCGGGACAGCTGTCCGCCCCAGCCGCGCAGCCGCTGCTTCATGTAGTTGAGCTGGGCCAGCTCGGTCTGGGCCTGGCCCTCCTTCGACTTCGCGTGCTGGGCGAAGATGTCGAGGATCAGCGCGGTCCGGTCGACGACCTTGACCTTCAGCCGGTCCTCGAGGTTCCTCAGCTGGCTGGGCGCCAGCTCGCCGTCGCAGATCACCGTGTCGGCGCCGGTCGCCTGCACGATCTCGCGCATGCCGTCGACCTTGCCGCGGCCGATGTACGTCGCGGGGTCGGGCTTCTGCCGGCGCTGGTAGATCGCGTCGAGGACCTCGGAGCCGGCCGTCTCGGCGAGCAGGGCGAGCTCGGCCATCGAGTTCTCGGCGTCCCCGACCGTGCCCTCGGTCCAGACCCCGACGAGGAGGACCCGCTCGAGCCGGAGCTGGCGGTACTCGACCTCGCTGATGTCCTCGAGCTCGGTCGACAGGCCGGCGACCCGGCGCAGCGCGTGGCGCTCCGCGAGGTCCTGCTCACCGGTGGTGAGGGCGACCTCGGGATCGGGTTCGTCGGCGTACCCCGACTCGAAGCTGTCGTCCTCCCACTCCTGGGTGGCGGCCAGCTCGTCGGCGAGGTTGAAGTCAGGTGCGTTCGTCATATGCCTTCAGGTTAGGTGTGGGGGTGCGGGAGCGCGACTCCATAACGGTTCGCCACCCGTCATAGTGAACGCCGTGGCGCCCGCGACGATTCCCCTCTCCCCCGACGGGCGGGAGCTCGACCACCTGGTGCCGCCGCCGGGGCGCCGGTTCCTGCTCGGGATCAGCGGAGCGCCCGGAGCCGGCAAGTCGACCCTGGCCGCCGCCGTCGCCGCGGCGTACGACGGGGTGGTGGTGCCGCTCGACGGCTTCCACCTCGCCGACGTCGAGCTCGAGCGCCGTGGGCTGAGCGACCGCAAGGGCGCACCCGAGACCTTCGACGCGGACGGGTACGCCGCCCTGCTCGCGCGGCTGCGGCTGACGCCCGACCACGTCGTGATGGCGCCGGCGTTCGAGCGCGACCTGGAGCAGCCCCTGGCCGGCGCCATCCCGGTCCCGCCGGAGGCGAGCCTGGTGGTGACCGAGGGCAACTACCTGCTGCTCGAGGACGGCGGGTGGCCGGACGCTCGGGCCCAGCTCGACGCGGTCTGGCACGTCGTCACCGACGACGAGCTGCGCCTGCGGCGGCTGGTCGAGAGACATGTCCGGTTCGGCAAGACGCTCGAGCAGGCACGCGCCTGGGTGGAGCGGGTCGACGGCGCGAACGCTCTGCTCGTCGAGGCAGCCGCGCACCGCGCCGACGTCGTGCTCGACCTCAGCGCCTGGGCTCCGCCGCAAACGCCCCCGGAGTCAGGCCCGTGACCGCGCGGAAGTCGCGGCCGAAGTGGGCCTGGTCGGCGTAGCCGAGATCGGCAGCGACGCGGGCGAGGTCGGGGCGCTCCTCGCCGGACAGGCGCTCGGCCGCCTCGTGCAGGCGCCGGCGCTGGATCAGCCACTTGGGGGTCAGCCCGATCCGCCGAGCCGTGAGCCGCTGGAGGCTGCGCTCGCCGATCGCGAACTTCTCGCACACCTGGCCGACGCGGCGTACGTCGGTGTCGCCCTCGACGTACTCGACCACGGCGTTGACCAGCTCGCCCTCCTCGTCGAGCGGCGGGAGGCTGCCCAGCGCGGACTCGACGACGGCGACCGCGGCCTGCTGGCGCTCGCGGTCGTCGGGGTCGTCGCCCACCGCCTGCCGGACCGCGGACTCGAGCGCCGCGCCGTCGAGTCCGGGCGCCTGGTCGAGAGGGACCGCGCGGTCGGTCAGCTCGTCCAGCGAGGCGCCCGAGACCGGCAGCCCGGCGGCCGGCTGGAGCATGGTGCCGAGCGCCCACCCGGAGCCGGTCAGCTCCTGGGTCGAGAGGCCGGTGCTCGGGCCGACCAGCAGGGCGTAGTCGTGGGCGATCACCAGCAGGCAGACGGGATACTGCAGCACCCGCTGCACCGACCGATGGCCCTCGGGCAGCGACCAGACCGGCATCCAGTAGCGCCGGACCACGCCCGCGAGCCCGGGCGACGGGGCGAAGCGATGGATGGGCGGGGTGTAGCCCGTGGCGTCGAGCAGGTGGGCGCGCTCGGTGGGGTCGATCCGCCTGTTGCCCCGCTGCTCGTCGTGCCGGTCGTCCTGCATGTGTCGGATTCTTTCAAGAGCCGCCGACGCTGCTCGGGTTGAGTGGTGGCATGAGCACCTTGATCACCGACTTCCAGGCCAACGCCGACCAGTTCGGGACGGTGGTGGACGCCGCCGGCAACTCCGACTGGGACGCCCCGAGCCCGTGCGAGGAGTGGACCGCGGCGGGCGTGGTCGGCCACGTCGTCGACACCCAGCGCGACTTCCTCGAGCGCCAGGGCGCCGACGTCGGACCGCGTCCGGACGGTCCGGCTCCCGAGCTCTGGGCCGCGCACCGCAAGAGCGTGGACCAGGTCGTGGCCGACGAGGACTTCGTGTCCCGGGAGTACGACGGCTACTTCGGGCGTACGTCGGTGGAGGACACGCTCGCGAACTTCTACGGCTTCGACATGCTCATCCACCGCTGGGACCTCGCCACGGCCCTCGGCATCGAGACGGTGTGGACGGACGCGGAGCTGGACCGGATCGAGACCGCGCTCGACGGGTTCGGCGACAACCTCTATGCGGACGGGGTGTGCAAGCCGGCGATCGACGTACCCGACGACGCGCCGCGGCAGGTGCGCCTCCTCGGGCGGATGGGCCGCCGCGCCTGAGCCGTGGTGGCGGGGGATGTTGCGATCCCCGGCTGGCCGGGGGTTCTGTCACTTGTCAGGGGTTGCAACCCCCGACAAGTGACAGGAGTGCCTCGCAGCTGTGACTGGAGTGACACGTCACAGCCAGGCCATGGGGCGGGCTCGAGACCTCGGCTCGGGGGCGTACGAGCGCCGGCGCGACCGCACGACCCCGACCAGCACCACGACCACGCACGCGCCACCGAGCACGACGAGGCCGAGCCGCGGACCGAGAGCGGCGGCCAGGAGCGGAGCCACGAGCGTGCCGACCATCGCGCAGGAGACCATGACGGCGTCCCCGAGCCCGAGCACTCCGGCGCGGTGCTCGTCGGCGACGCTGTCCTGGATGCTCTCGGTCACCGCGCACTCGACGACGACCGACATCACCCCGGCCAGGCCCAGCACCGGGAGCACCGACATCGGCGCGGGCGACAGCGCGGCGAACACCACCGCGAGGCCGAGCACGACCAGGCCCCACGACCGACGGCCGCGCGGAGACCCGTGCACCCACCACAGCAGTGGTGCCGCGAGGGCGCCGAACCCCAGCCAGGCGGTCGCCACCCCGAAGCCGGCATCCCCCTGGTGCCAGACCTCGCGGGTGAGCGGCAGCAGCGCCACGGCGGCGGCGGACTCGACGAAGTTGAGCAGGCCCGCCGCTGCCAGCGCGCCCATGACGACCGGGGTGCGCCGCACGGTCCGGAACATCCCCCGCACCGCCTCCCGGGTCCGCCGGTCGGCCGACGCCGGCCCCGGCAGCGCCACGCCACGGGCCAGGAACAGCGCGGCCACCGTCAGCACGACGGCGACCGCCGGGATCGCGGGCCGGGTCGCCGGGAACAGCATCAGTCCCCCGATGGCCGGGCCGACCACCCATGCGCCGACCTCGATCGTCACCAGCGCCTCGGTGGCGCGCCGGCTGCCCGGGCCGGCCAGCCGCGGCATCGCGGCCACGACGCACGGGTACGCCGGAGTCCCGGCGGCCACCGCCAGCGCGGCCGCGATGACGGCGACGCCGAGCTGACCGGCCGCCAGCGCCACCGCGAGCCCGGTCAGGAACAGGACACGCAGGCTCAGGCTGACCGCGAGCAGCCGCTCGCGCCGGACCCGGTCGCCGAGCGACCCGACCAGCCACGAGAGCAGCACGTAGGGCAGCATCCGGGCCGCACCGGTGAGCCCGATGACGAGCGGACCGTACGGCCCGTCGCCGTACCGGTCCCACGCCAGCACGAGCAGGAGTGGCCACGGGAGCGAGATCGCGACCGACGCCGCGGCGTACGACGCCAGGTGGCGTCCGACCGCGGCGCGGGAGGTCACGACACGAGTCGGGTCGGCAGCGGAGGGAAGCCGTTGAAGCCCACTGTCGAGTAGCACGTGGTGTAGGCGCCGGTGCCGAGGAGTCGGACCCGGTCGCCCTCGGTGAGGTCGAGCGGGAGGTCGACCATCGTCCGCTCGTACAGCACGTCGACGCTGTCGCACGTCGGGCCGGCCAGCACGCACGGGCCGGTCCTGCCGCCGTCGCGGTCGGTCTCGATCGGGTAGCGGATCGCCTCGCCCAGGGTCTCGACGAGGCCGGTGAAGACACCCGCGTCGAGGTACACCCAGCGGGTGTCACCGCGATGGACGACGGCGAGCACCTCCGCGACGAGCACGCCGGCCTCGGCGACGATGCCGCGGCCGGGCTCGATGAGGGTGCGCGGACGGTGCTGCCCGAAGTGCCGGGCCAGGTGCCGCTGGATGGCGGCGCCGTACGCCGACGGCGGGGGGCAGCCCTCCGCCAGCGCGGCCGGGAAGCCGCCGCCGAGGTCCAGGAGCCGGAGCCGGATCCCCGACTCGCGCAGCACCCGGAAGACCCGCGCGCTGGCGGCGATCGGCCCGGCCCACGCCTCGGGGTCGCGCTGCTGGGACCCGACGTGGAACGAGACTCCTGCCGGGTCCAGGCCCAGCCGGGCGGCGTGCCGCAGCACGTCGATGGCCTGCTGGGTCGAGCACCCGTACTTGCGTGAGAGCGGCCAGTCGGAGCCCTCGCCGGAGGTGACCAGCCGGCAGAGCACCGACGCGCCGGGAGCGGCGTCGGCGACCTTCGCGGTCTCCTCGAGGCTGTCGACGACGAACAGTCGGACGCCGCGTGCAGCGGCGTACGCGATGTCCGAGCGGCGCTTGACCGGGTTGGAGTAGACGAGGTCGGACGGCACGGCGCCGGCCGTCAGCGCGGCGTGCACCTCCGCCGGACTGGCCACGTCGAAGCTGCAGCCGGCGCCGTTGAGCGCCGCGAGCAGCCGCGGGTCGGGGTTCGCCTTGACCGCGTAGTGGATCGCGGTGCCCGGCAGGGCCCGCGCCAATCGGCGGTAGCGCTCGACCGCCTCACCCACATGGAGGCGCAGGTACGGCGTGGCGGCCGGGCGTCTCGGGTCGGGTACGGCCGGCGCGCGGGCAGGGTCGATGACAGGCACGGAACGGGACAATGCATTTCTCCTGGCAGGGGGAGCGGTTTCTACAGGTCCTGCCAGGGAGGAGGCGGGTCCAGCGGGTTCAGATACGTGGTCCGGTCCAGTGGGGAAGGACCGATGGGCCGTGCTGGAGGGCTGTTACTTGGGCGGCATCCGGATGCCGCCGTCGACGCGGATCGTCTCGCCGTTCAGGTAAGTGTTACGGACGCACTCAAGGACCATCGATGCGAGCTCGTCGGGCACGCCCAGCCGCTTCGGGTACAGCACGCTCTCGCCGAGCTTGGCCTTGAACGCCTCGGAGTCCGCGCCCTCGCCGTAGATGGGGGTGTCGACGAGTCCCGGGGCGATCGTGTTGAGCCGGATAGCGGACGCGGACAGGTCGCGCGCCACGGGCAGCGTCATGCCGACCACGCCACCCTTGGACGCGGAGTACGCCGCCTGCCCGATCTGGCCGTCGAAGGCCGCGACGCTCGCCATGTTCACGATCACGCCGCGCTCCCCCGACCCGGTCGGGTCGAGCTTGCTCATCTCCGTGGCGGCGAGCCGGATCGCGTCGAAGGTGCCGATCAGGTTGATCGCGATCACCTTCGAGAACGCGCCGAGGTCGTGTGCCGAGTCGAACTCGCCGTCCCGGCCGATGGTGCGCTGCGCCCAGCCGATGCCGGCCGAGTTGACCAGGATCCGCAGCGGGCCGAGCTCGGTCGCCTTGCGCACGGCCGCCTTGATCTGCTCGGTGTCGGTCACGTCGACCGAGACGAACGTGCCGCCGATCTCCTGCGCGAGCGCCTCGCCCTTGTCGGCCTGGAGGTCGGCGACGACGACGTTCGCGCCGGCGGCGGCGAGCTGGCGGGCGACGGCGGCGCCGATGCCCGAGGCGGCGCCGGTGACGATGGCAGAGGATCCGCTGATGTCCATGCGCCGGACTCTAGCGACGCTCAGAGCGAGGTCGTCCCGCGGGCCACGACGACGGCGGGACCGGTCAGCAGCACCCGGTCGTCCGCGGTCCAGGTGACGGTGAGCGTGCCGCCGGGTACGTCGACCCGGTAGGCCACGTCGGCGGCTTCCGGTCCGCGGGCCCCGTCGGCGAGCGCGGCGGCGACCATGACGGCGCACGCACCCGTGCCACAGGACCGGGTCTCGCCCGAGCCGCGCTCGTGCACCCGCATCGCGACGTGGCGCTCGCCCTCGCGCACCACGAACTCGACGTTCACGCCCTGCGGGAACAGCGCCTCGTCGTGGGTGGGCGCATCGAGCAGGTTGCCCGCGTCGGCGAGGTCGTCGACGAAGGCCACGGCGTGCGGGTTGCCCAGGTCGACGTGGCGGGCCGGCCACGACCGGGCGCCGACCCACACCGCGGTCTCACCCAGCGCCTTGGGCCGACCCATGTCGGCGGTGACCAGGTCGCCGTCGATCGTGAGCACCTTGACGCCGTCGCGCGTGGCGACCGGGATCGGCGCCGACGGGTCGGCGAGCCCCTCCTCCACGAGGTGCCGGGCGAACACCCGGATCCCGTTGCCGCACATCTCGCTGGGCGAACCGTCGGAGTTGCGGTAGTCCATGTACCACTCGGCGTCGGCGGCCTGGCTCGGGTCGTACGCCGCGGTCCGGACCACCCTGAGGACTCCGTCGCCGCCGATGCCCGCGCGACGGTCGCACAGCGCGCGCACCCGCTCGACCGACAGGTCGCCGTGGACCGACCCGTCGTGGTCGGGCAGCAGCACGAAGTCGTTCTCGGTGCCGTGCCCCTTGAGGAACGGGTAGTCGGTGGTCACCGGTCCATTGTGCAGGGCCTTGGTGCACCGGGCTCAGTACAGGCCGGCGGCGTACGACGGGCCGTAGTACTCGTCGAGCTCCTCGAGGGTGGCGTCGGGGCGCTCGAGCTCGTGGGAGACCACCGCCCGCCGGGGCACCCGAGCCTCGGGATCCCAGGACTCCGGGTCCCACAGCCGCGACCGCAGGAACGCCTTCTGGCAGTGGTGGAACACCTCGTCGATCTCGACGACCAGGGCCAGCACCGGCCGCGAGCCCTTGACCAGCATCTGGTCGAAGAACGGAGCGTCGGTCACCAGTCGTGCCCGGCCGTTGATGCGCAGGGTGTCGCCGCGGCCGGGGATCAGGAACAGCAGGCCGACGTGCGGGTTGGTGATCACGTTGCGGTAGCCGTCGGTACGCCGGTTGCCCGGCCGCTCGGCGATCGCGATCGTGCGGTCGTCGATCACGTGGACCAGCTGCCCGGCCGGGTCGCCCTTGGGCGAGGCGTCGCAGGAGCCGTCGTCGGCAGCGGTCGCGAGCACGCAGAACGGCGAGGCGGACAGCCACTCCCGGTCGAGGTCGACCAGCGCCGGACGCACCTTGTCGCGGGCGCGCGGGACGGGCTCGCCGAGCAGCGCGACCAGCTCGTCGACGGACGTGATCTCTGGCCAGTTCTCCACGACCGAAATGTAGCCCGGCCGGCGCAAGCGTTGCCGGTGGCCGGTGGGCGGTCAGCGCCGTGGGGTGACGACCGCGGCCGCACCACCTCCCCGCCGGGTGGGCTCGGCGACGGCGGTCATCCGATTGCGGGGACCGAACTGGATGGCGGTCGCGGCTCCGAGCTCACCGGGCGCCGGGGGCGCCGTGAACTGGTGGCCGTAGGCCTCGAGCGCCGCACCGTAGGCGGTGCGGAACGCCTGCTCGGCCTGCATCGGGTTCGCGTTGCGGGGCGAGACGCGGGGCGCCGCCATCGCCTGCTTGATCGTCATGCCGAGGTCGATCCGGTTGACCAGCATCTGGAGCACGGTGGTGATGATCGTGGACCCGCCGGGCGACCCCAGCGCCAGGAACGGCTTGCCCCTGCGGAGCACGATCGTCGGCGACATCGAGCTGCGCGGGCGCTTGCCGCGCTGGATCCGGTTGGGGTCGTCGCGGTCGTACTCGAGCGAGAAGTCGGTCAGCTCGTTGTTGAGGATGAACCCGCGGTGCGGCACCACGATGCCGGAGCCGCCGGTCTGCTCGATGGTGAGCGTGTACTCGACGACGTTGCCCCAGCGGTCGGCGACCGTGAGGTTGGTGGTCGACAGGCCCTCGTGGTCGTCGGCGACCTCGCCGACACGGCCGGTGCCGCACACCCCGTCGTACGACGACACGTCGCCGGCCGCGACCGGCTTGTCCTGGGCGTCGCCGGGCACGATCGAGCAGGCCCGCTCGCGGGCGAACCTGTCGCTGAGCAGGGCGCCCTGGGGAACCCTGACGTAGCGGGAGTCGCCGACGTACTCGGCACGGTCGGCGAACGCCAGCGAGCTCGCCTCGAGGTAGTGGTGGAGCACGTCGACGTCGGTCATCGCCTTGAGGTTGAACCGCTCGAGGATGTTGAGCGCCTCGCCGACCGCGATGCCGCCGCTGGAGGACGGTGGCATGCCGTAGACGGCGTAGCCGCGGTAGCGGGACTTCGTGGCCCGGCCGTCGATGACGCGGTAGCGGGCGAGGTCACCGCGCTTCATGAAGCCGCGCGGCACCGGCAGGTCGGTGTTGGCGGTCTTCGGCGGACGGCGTACGGCGGCGACGATCTGGCGGGCGATCTTGCCGGTGTAGAGCGGCGCGAGCCCCTTGTCGGCGAGCAGCCGGTAGGTGCGCGCCAGGTCGGGGTTGCGGAACCTCGAGCCGACGGCGGGCGGCTCGCCGCCCGGCAGGAACAGCCGCCGGGTGGGCCGGATCGCGTCGAACCGCACCTCGTTGTCGGCGGTCTGCTGGTGGAAGGTCCGGTCGACCCGGAACCCGCGCTGGGCCAGCCGGGCGGCGGGCATCAGCGACTTCGCGAGGCTGCGCGTGCCCCAGCGGTCGAGCGCGCGCTGCCAGGTGAGAGGAGTGCCGGGCACACCGACCGAGACGCCGCTGGTCACGAGCTCGGGGGTGAAGTTGTAGGGCTCACCGGTCGGGCTCTCGGGGTCGATGAACGCGTTGCGCGGCATCGCCCGGGGCGCGGTCTCCCGGCCGTCGAGGGTGCGGACCTTGCCCGACTTCGCGTCGTAGTAGACGAAGAAGCCGCCGCCCCCGAGGCCGGCGCTGTAGGGCTCGGTGACACCGAGCGCGGCGGCCGTCGCCACGGCGGCGTCGACGGCGTTGCCGCCGCTGCGCAGCACGCGCAGGCCGATGCGGGTGGCGTTGGGGTCGACGGAGGAGACCGCACCTCCGCGGCCGACGGCGATCGGCGACTTGGGTGGCGCCTTCGCAGCCTGGGGCGCGGGCGAGCGGGCGGCCGATGGTGCCGCGGCGGTCACGGGCGCGGTCGGCGCCAGCAGGGCCAGGGCGGCGAGGGACGCGACGAGGGTCGCTCGTGTGGAGTGGCGCATGGGTCCTCCCGAGACGGACGTGATCCACGGACTGTGTCCACCCTGTACCCAGGCACCGACAATGTCGACCGTCGAACACCGACCCAGTCTCGCACCCAGTTCTCGCACTCAGTTCTCGCGCGGCCCCACGACGTCGTAGCGCGCGCACAGGAAGGCGCCGTTCTGGGCGAGCTCGGTGAGCTTGAGGTCGTACTTCCGCGGGAACAGCGGCCGCCCCGCGCCCAGCGTGACCGGCGCGATCGAGAGCATGAGCTCGTCGAGCAGCTTCGCCTCGGCGAACTGCGCCGCCAGGTCTCCCCCACCGACCACCCACACGTCCTTGCCGCCGGCGGCCTCGACCATCTCGGCGTGCACGTCGGCGACGTCGCCCTGGACGAACCGGACGTCTCCGTCGGTCTCGGGGAGGGTGCGGTGGGTGAAGACCCAGGCGGGCATGTCGTAGGCCCACGAGTCGTCGGTCTTCGCCATGTGGTCGAGGATCCACTGGTACGTCGTGGCACCCATCGCGATCGCGCCGACGTCCTTGATGAACGCGTCGTAGTTCATCGGGCCGTCCTTGTCGATGTCCTGGACGAACAGCCAGTCGAGCGAGTCGTTCTCGTCGGCGATGTACCCGTCGAGCGTCGTGGCGGTGTAGAAGATCGTGCGGCTCATTCGGTGTCCTCCCCCATCTGCTTGCGCAGCCAGTTGATCGGGTCTCCCTCGTCGATCTCGCCTCCGCCGGCGCGGATGAACTGGCGGACCAGCTGCCGGCGCGCGATCGAGAACGTCAGTACGTGAGCGACGACGCTGCTCATCACGAAGCTCTCGGGCGGGTCGCACAGCGCGTCGATCAGGCGGTCCTCCCACGCACCGCGACGCTCGATGTCGGTGACCGTGGCGCGCCATCGTGCTGCGACGTCCTCGTGCCGCTCGATCAGCGTGGCGGGGTCGTCGGCCCGCTCGGGCGGGAAGTCCGTGCCCTCGATGGCGGCGAGCCAGACCTCCTTGGTGAACACGATGTGCGTGAGCACCTCGGCGATGGACTCGTCGGGCCCGTCGAAGCCGAGCACCGAGCTGCCGGGCAGGCGGGTCGCGCGGTACTCCTCGTCGGGCAGCTGCTTGGCGCGGTCCAGCAGGTCGCGGGTGTCGTCGAGGTCCTGGGCGACCAGCTGTTCGGTGAGTGGGCTCATCGGTTGCTCCGTGGTGTGCACCCACAGCGACATGGGTGGGTGGAAGTGGATGCCGTTGGGCGCGGGCAGCCAGCTGCTCGGGCGATCGACGGGGCGGCTGGGCGGGTGGCCGTACGCGCGGCCGAAGGCCCGGCTGAACCCCTCGACCGACTCGTAGCCGGCCGCGAACGCCGCGTCGGTCACCGACGTGCCGTTGCGGATCTGCCAGGCCGCCCGCTCGAGCATCACCCGACGCCGCATCGCCACCGGTGCCTCGCGGGCGCGGCGGGAGAGCTGGCGGCTGAAGTGGTACGGCGAGGAGAACGCGCCGCCGGCCATGTCGCCGAGCGTCTGGTTGTCCTCGTCGAGGACCGCGTCGAGCAGCTCACGGAGGCGGTCGCGGCCGCTGCTGCTCTCGGTCATGGGTCCAGTCTGCCGCCGACCGGGCCCGCCGCACCCGACCGTTCTTGCTCAGCCGTGGCCCGTCGAGGGGATCGCGGCGAGGGCGCGCTCGACGCGGTCGGGGTCGTCGTACCCCACCCACGTGATGCGCGGGTCCTTGCGGAACCACGCGTCCTGGCGGCGGGCGAACCGGCGGGTGGCGGTGACCGTGCGTTCGCGGGCCTCGTCGAGGCTCAGCTCTCCGGCGAGGTACGCCGTCACCTCGGGGTAGCCGATCGCGCGTGAGGCCGTGCGCCCCTCGGCCAGGCCGTCCTCGAGGAGTCCGGCCACCTCGGCGACGAACCCGTCGGCGAACATCTGCTCGACCCGCCGCTCGATCCGCTCGTCGAGCGTCGGCCGGTCGATGTCGACCCCGACCTGCGCGCTGGCGGGATCGACGTACTCCATCCGCGGCAGCGATGCGCTGAACGGGCGGCCGGTGATCTCGATGACCTCGAGCGCGCGGACCACGCGGCGGCCGTTCTCGGGCAGGATCCGCTCCGCGGCCTCGGGATCGAGGCCGGCGAGCCGTCGGTGCAGCTCCGACGACCCGACCTCGGCGAGCTCGTCGTCCAGGCGCGCCCGCACGCCGGCGTCGGTGCCGGGGAACTCGAACCGGTCGAGGATCGAGCGGGTGTAGAGCGCCGACCCGCCGACCAGCACCGGAACGGCTCCGCGGGCGCGCAGCTCGTCGATGACCGACCGGGCGGTGCGCTGGAACTCGGCGACCGTGAGCGGTTCGCGGACCGACAGCACGTCGAGGAGGTGGTGGGGGATGCCGCGCCGCTCCGCGGCGGTGGGCTTCGCCGTACCGATGTCCATGCCGCGGTAGACCGCCATCGCGTCGGTGTTGACGATCTCGCCCCCGAGGCGCTCGGCCAGGTCGAGGGAGAGGCCGGTCTTGCCGGAGGCCGTGGCCCCGACAACGGCCACGATCGGCAGCACCTCCATGTGGTTAGTGTTGCAACCGAGCGGCCCGACTGGGTACGGACCGCCCGACGAAGGGAGCGCCATGGGTTTCCTGGACAAGCTGAAGAAGCAGGCCACCAAGGCCGTGGACCAGCACGGCGAGAAGGTCGCCGACGGCATCGACAAGGCCGCCGGAGTGGTCGACAAGCAGACCAAGGGCAAGTACACCGACAAGATCGAGACCGGCCGGGGCAAGGCCAAGGACGCCCTCGACAAGCTCGACGGCAAGAACGACGGCGACCTCGGGCAGCCGCCGCGTGCCTGACGAGCAGCAGGAGAAGCCCCAGGGCCCGACCGACCCGAGCGGACCCGGCGGAGCCGACGCGCCCGCACCGCCCGGCGGGCCCGCAGCGGACCGACCAGCCCGACGGCATGCAGACGCCCGGCGAGGCAGCGACCGGAGACGACGCGGAACCGAAGGCGGAACCGAAGCCGGAACGGGAGGGCGAGCCGCGCGGCGAGAACGACGTCCCCGAGCCGACCGCACCGGAGCCCGGTCAGGGCGAGGCCGCACGCGAGGCCCAGGAGGAGAACGCCGAGACGTCGCTGGACCAGCCCAGCCAGTGAGCCAGGAGTGAGTGAGGAGCCAGCCATGACCGAGGTGCCACCCGAGGAGCTCGCTCCCGACGAGCCCGATGAGGAGCCGGACCCGGAGGAGTACGAGTCGGAGGGCGACCGGGACGCGGTGTCCGGCGACACGGGGACCGTCTACGAGGGCGAGGGTGAGCCCGCGGAGACGCCGCACGACTCCGAGCTCGGGGACGAGCGGGAGTGATCGACCGGTTCGTCGTGGTGCCGGCGGCGTACGTCTTCCTGCTGCGCGACGGCGTCTCCGGGCGGGAGGTGCTGCTGCAGCTGCGGCAGAACACCGGCTACATGGACGGGCACTGGGCGGCCGCCGCTGCGGGTCACGTCGAACGGGGCGAGACGGCGTACGACGCGGCGCGACGCGAGGCGGCCGAGGAGATCGACGTGACCGACCTGGCCCTCGAGTTCGTGACGTCGATGCAGCGAACGCAGAGCGGCGAGCCGATCGACGAGCGGATCGACTTCTTCTTCACCGCGCGGTCCTGGCTGGGTGAGCCGCGCATCGTCGAGCCGGAGAAGTGCGCCGACCTGCGCTGGTGTCGGCTCGACGACCTCCCCGACCCGGTGGTGCCGCACGAGCTGCGTGTGTTGGACGCGGTGCGGCTGGGTACCACCGTCCCGTACACGACGTTCGGATTCCGCGCTGAGGGAGGAGCAGATGATGGGCGAGGACCTGGGACCGAGGCCCGAACCGAGGATCGAGCCGGGTGAGCCGAATCCCGGTGGTCCGGACGCGGTCGACGACGACAGCGGTCCGCTGGCTGTTCCGGACCTGAGTCCCGACGCCAACCCGGCTGCGGACGACATCGTTCCGGACGAGATCAAGGTGCCCGACGACACCGACACCGAGGCCACGACCGACGGTGCCTCGGAGCCCACGAAGGAATCTCCCGCCTGATCCTGGGTACGCCACTCTCATGGGCACCGACGACGACGAGCTACTCCGCGAGTCCAACCCGAACGCCAGCGGTCCCGACCGCGCCGCGGGCGGGATGGGCGTGAGCAGCGAGCGCGAGGGCCACACCGGCCCCGGGCAGCACGCCACCGACGGGGTGCGCGACACCACTCCGGTCGACGAGCCACCCGACGCCGAGACGCCTCCCGAGCAGCGGCCCGGCAACCCCGAGGAGAACCCCGACGGCATCCCGCCCAAGGCGGGGTACTCGTCGGTCGACCCGCGGTCGGACTAGTCGGCAGCTGGTTTCGGGACAGGCGCTAGCGCGCCTTCCTCAACCAGCGAGGTAGGTGGTTGAGGAGGTTGCTCTGCAACCGTCTCGAAACCACCGGTCAGCGGCAGGCCGGCGCGTCCGGCAAGGCCGCGGGTACGCCGATCACGGGCATGCCCAGTGACACACCGGCCGGCGCAGCCGGCGCCGAACGGCGCGCCTCCCACGCATCACCCGAGCGGGTACGCCGCACCCCCAGCAAAGGCCCGTCGGCCACGAGGTGGTGCGGGGCGGCGTACGTGACCTCGACGGCGACCATGTCGCCCGGCCGCACGTCGGCGTCACCGGGTGCGAAGTGCACCAGCCGGTTGTCGGGGCCGCGGCCGGAGAGCCGGTGGGTGGCGGCGTCCTTGCGGCCTTCACCCTCCGCGACCATCAGCTCGATGCGGCGGCCGACGAGCCGCTTGTTCTCCTCCCACGCGATGTCGTTGACCAGCGTGACCAGCCGCTCGTAGCGGTCCTGGACGACGTCGCGCGGCACCTGCTCCTCGAGCACGGCGGCCGGCGTGCCGGGGCGCTTGGAGTACTGGAACGTGAACGCGCCGGAGAACCTCGCCTCCCCGACCACGTGCATGGTCTCGAGGAAGTCCTCCTCGGTCTCGCCCGGGAAGCCGACGATGATGTCGGTCGTGATCGCGGCGTCCGGCATGGCGGCGCGCACCCGGTCGATGATGCCGAGGAACTTGGCCTGCCGGTAGGACCGGCGCATCGCCTTCAGCATCCGGTCCGAGCCCGACTGCAGCGGCATGTGCAGCTGCGGCATCACGTTCGGCGTCTCGGCCATGGCCGCGATGACGTCGTCGGTGAACTCGGCGGGGTGGGGCGAGGTGAACCGCACCCGCTCCAGCCCTTCGATCTCGCCGCACGCACGCAGCAGCTTGGAGAACGCCTGGCGGTCGCCGAACTCCACGCCGTACGAGTTCACGTTCTGTCCCAGCAGCGTCACCTCGGAGACGCCCTCGCCCACCAGCGCCCGGATCTCGGCGAGCACGTCGCCCGGCCGCCGGTCCTGCTCCTTGCCGCGCAGCGACGGGACGATGCAGAACGTGCAGGTGTTGTTGCACCCGACCGAGATCGACACCCAGGCGGCGTACGCCGACTCGCGCTTGGTCGGCAGCGTCGAGGGGAACACCTCGAGCGACTCCAGGATCTCGACCTGCGCCTCCTCCTGCACCCGCGCGCGCTCGAGCAGCACCGGCAGCGACCCGATGTTGTGGGTACCGAAGACGACGTCCACCCACGGCGCCTTCTTCACGATCGTGTCGCGGTCCTTCTGCGCCAGGCAGCCACCGACGGCGATCTGCATGCCGGGCCGGTTCGCCTTCACCGGCGCCAGGTGACCGAGGTTCCCGTAGAGCCGGTTGTCGGCGTTCTCCCGCACCGCACACGTGTTGAACACGACCACGTCGGCCTGCTCCCCCGTGGGTGCGGCGGCGTATCCCGCGTCCTCCAGCAGCCCGGTCAGCCGCTCGGAGTCGTGGACGTTCATCTGACACCCGTAGGTGACGACTTCGTAGGTGCGTGCGCTGCTCATGACAGTCGTCAGGGTACGGCGGCCGCGCGTCGTGGCCCCAATCGCGTCAGGGCAGGTGGTCCCGCGCGATCGTCGCTCCCAGCCGCTCCAACAGCGGGGCCGGCTCGCGCATGCAGACCTCGGGGTCGGGCTCGTGGTCGAGCAGGGCGTACGCCGCCCGGATGCCGGCCGCCTGCAGGGCGTCGGTGCCGAGCTGCCGACGACCACACACGGCCACCACCGGAATGCCGGCGGCCGCCGCCCGGCGGGCGACGCCGACCGGAGCCTTGCCGCGCAGGCTCTGCTCGTCGAGCGACCCCTCGCCGGTGACGACGAGCGCGCTCCCGGGCAGCTGTTCGTCGAACCCGACCAGGTCGAGCATCAGCTCGATCCCCGGCCGCATGTCGGCGCCGAGCACCGCCAGCGCCGCGAAACCAACACCCCCGGCAGCTCCCGCGCCCGCCGCGGTCCGCACGTCGGCCCCGACGCGGTCGGCCACGACGTCGGCCCAGTGGGCCAGGGCGGCGTCGAGCACGGCCATGTCCTCGGGGCCGGCGCCCTTCTGCGCTCCGTAGACGGCTGCCGCCCCCGAGGGGCCCAGCAGTGGGTTGTCCACGTCGCACGCCACGACGAACCGGGCCTTCGCCACGGCCGGGTGGACCCCCGCGAGGTCCAGCTCGGCCAGGGACGCCAAGGCCCCGCCGCCGGCTCCGAGAGCGGCGCCGGACGCGTCGAGCAGTCGGGCGCCGAGCGCCTCCAGCAGACCGGCGCCGCCGTCAGTGCTGGCACTGCCCCCGATCCCGAGCACGACCTCGTCGCAGCCAGCGTCGAGCGCGGCCAGCACGGCCTCACCCACTCCACGCGACGAGGCGGTCAGCGGCGCCGGCTCCCCACCGGGCAACCGCACCAGGCCGCACGCGTCGGCCATCTCGACGACGGCCACCGGCCCTCGGCGCGCGTACGCCGTCGCCACGGGCTCGCCGGTCGGCCCGGACACCCTGACGGGCACCCGCTCGAACCCGGCCGAGATCGCGGCGTCGAGGGTGCCGTCGCCGCCGTCGGCGACGGGCAGGACCACCGGCTCCACGTCGCGACGCTGCGACACCAGCCCGCGACCCACCGCCGCAGCAACGCCCGACGCCGGCAGCGAGCCCTTGAACTTGTCGGGCGCCAGCAGCACCCGCAGACCACCCGTCATGCGCCCGGCGCAGCGGTCGAGTCGCGGACCACGAGCTCATGTCCGACCCGGCGCCGTCGCGGGCGCGGCGACGGCGGCAACAGCGCCAGCTCGAGAGCCTTGGCCCCCATGTCGACCATCGGGAGCCGCACCGTGGTGAGCGAGGGCGAGAGGTCCTGGGCGACCGCGACGTCGTCGAAGCCCGCCACCGACACCTGCCGCGGCACCGCGACGCCCCGGCCCCGCAGCACCGAGAGCACGCCGATCGCCATGTCGTCGTTGAGGGCCAGCACCGCCGTCACGTCGGGGTGCTCGGCGAGCACCGTCTCGGCGGCCTGCTTCCCGCCTCCTCGGGTGAACTCGGCCTCGACGACCGGGACGTCACCGAAGGCCAGTCCTGCCTCGCTGATGGCCTCCTCGACGCCCGCCAGCCGGTCGGCGATCGTGGTCAGCCGACGCGAGCCGGTCACGACGGCGATGCGACGGTGCCCCAGACCGAGCAGATGGCTGCCCACGGCGTACCCACCACCGTGGTTGTCGGGGAGCACCGCGTCGACGCCCAGATGGTGTCGGCCGATCACCGCGACCTTGCCGCCGTTCGCCCGGAAGGCCTGCAGGTCCGCCTTGGCGTCGGCCTGCACCGGGGCGTCGACGAAGCCCGACCCGGCGATGACGATGGCACCGACCCGGTTGGCAACGAGCATCCGGATCTGTTCGAGCTCGCGCGCCGGGTCGCGACCGGAGTGACAGATCTGCACCGACAGTCCCGAGGCCGCGGCGACACCGAGCACTCCGCTGGCGATCTCGGAGAAGTAGGGGTCCCCGATCTCGTGGACCACCAGCCCGACCGAACGCGAGTGACCGGCGGCCAGGCTGCGGGCATGCACGTTGGCGACGAAGCCGAGGGAACGAGCCACCTCTCGCACCCGCTCGGCGACCGACTCGCTCACACCCGGGGACCCGGACAGGCTGCGGGAAGCGGTCGCGATGGACACGCCTGCCGCTTCCGCCACGTCCTGCAGCCGCAAGCTGCGCGGACGTGCGCCCCGCGTTCCTGACATCGGCCCTCCCCGACCCGGCACCTGGGTGAATTCGTCGGGCTGTGACCCTTGCCACTGACCCGCCGTCGTGCCTAGAGTAACCGAAAGCGCTTACGTAAGCGCTTTCGCTACAGTCTCGAGGAGCGACATGAAGTCACGCAGGACCATCCCCGTCCGAGTCACCGCGCTGGCGTCCACCGCCATCCTCGCGCTCACCGGCTGCATGAGCTCGGGCAACGGCGACTCCGGCGAAGGGGACGACGACACCATCACCATCGGCATCTCGCTGCCGCTGACCGGCGACTTCTCCGAGCCCGGCAAGGGCGTTCAGCGCGGCTACGAGGCCTGGGCCGACTACATGAACGAGAACGGCGGCCTGCTGGGCAAGGACGTGGAGCTGGTCATCCTCGACGACCAGTCGAGCGCCGACCGGGTGGCCTCCGACTACGAGAAGCTGATCAACCAGGACGGCGTCGACCTCGTCTTCGGACCGTTCTCGACCCGGCTGGTGGTTCCCGCCGCCCAGGTGGCGCAGGACTACGGCTTCCTCTTCGTCGAGCCGGCCGGTGCCGCCGAGGAGGTGTTCACCCAGGGCTTCGACAACCTCTTCTACGCCGCGCCCGCGGTGGCCGACGACCACTACAACTACCTGGCGGACCACCTCGAGGCGCTGCCCGCGGCACAGCGACCCAAGACCGCTGCGTTCGCCGCGATGGACGACCCGTTCGCGATGGGCACGGCGTACGGCCTGAAGGACCGGCTCGAGCAGATGGGAGTGGAGGTCGTGGTGGACGAGGTCTACCCGCCCAACACCACCGACTTCGGCTCGATCGCGGCCAAGATCGCCAACAGCAACGCCGACATCGTCGTCGGCGGCACGCAGTACCAGGACGCGGTCAACCTGATCGTGGCGCTCCAGCAGCTCGACTACCAGCCGACGATGGCGGCCTTCTCGACGGCCCCGACCAACCCCGAGTTCCCGTCGGCGATCGGCAAGAAGACCGAGGGCATCCTCTCCCCCACCGGATACACGCCCGACGCGCCGTACCCGTCGAACCAGGAGTTCGTGAAGTACTACTCGGAGCAGAACGGCACCCCGCCCGCCGAGGACGAGGCCAACGCGTGGACCACCGGACAGGTCGTCGCCGCCGCGGTCGAGGCCGTGGGTTGCGCCGACCCCGAGCCCGAGTGCCAGGAGAAGCTCATCGACTGGTTGCGCGAGAACGAGGTCGAGACCGTCGTCGGCCCGCTGACGTGGGACGAGGACGGACGGCCGCAGGGCGCCCACCTCATCCAGCAGTACGTCGACGACAAGATCCGGATCGTGCTTCCCGACGAGACGGCCGAGGCGGACTTCATCGCCGAGAAGCCGGCCTGGTGACAGCCCGCGCCTGACGACGTCCCCCGACCCACGGAAGGCACGACTCCATGTCCCTGCTGCTCCAGAGCCTCGTGCTCGGCGTCCTGCTCGGCGGGCTGTACGCCCTGCTGGCCGCCGGGCTGACGCTCTACTTCGGCGTGATGCGGGTGGTGATGATCGCCCACTCGGCGTTCCTGATCCTGGCGGCGTACCTCGCCTGGTTCTTCAGCACCGAGACCGGTCTCGACCCGATGCTCTCCCTGCTCGTCACGGTCCCGCTGTTCTTCGGCCTCGGCGTGGCGATGCAGCGGCTGCTGATCTCACGGCTGCGGCCGGCGACGCTCACGATGATGTCGGTGCTGCTCACGTTCTCGATCGCGCTGGTGATCGAGGGGATGCTCGGCTTCGTCTTCACCGGGACGCAGCGACGGATCCAGCTGCCCTACGGCAGCGAGAGCTTCGAGATCTTCGGCGCCAACATCGCCGTCGTGAAGCTGATCGCCTTCGGGATGGCGGCGGCGTCACTGCTCGCGCTCTACCTCCTGCTGAAGAAGACACAGTTCGGCCAGGCGCTCCGCGCGACCATCCAGCACCCCGAGGCGGCCCGGCTGGTCGGCATCAACACCGAGCGCGTGGCGGGCTACGGCTTCGGCCTCGGTCTGGCCACGGCCGCGATCGGGGGCACGGCGCTCTCGCTCGACTCGACGATCTACCCGTCGCTGCACTGGCACTGGATCGGCCCGCTGATGGCGATCATCGTGGTGGGTGGCCTCGGCAGCATCCCGGGCGCGGCGATCGCGGCGCTGGTGCTCGGACTCGGGCAGAGCCTGCTGCAGATCCCGCTCGGGACCACGTGGGCGCAGACGTTCTTCTACGTCGCGCTGTTCGCCACGCTCATGGTGCGCCCGCAAGGATTCTTCGGAGGTCGTCTTGCCCAGCGCTTCTGAACCCACGACGGCCACGGTGACCGTCCACGAGCCGCGCGGCGGCCGCTGGACGACCGCGCTCAAGGCCCTCGGCCTGCTCGCTCTCGTGGCCGTGGTCCTGGCGTTCCCGTCGCTCGCTCCCGACCCGTTCATCCTCTCGGTCGGCGTGGTGATCATGAGCTACGCGTGCCTCGCCACGTCGTGGAACTTCGTCGGCGGGTTCACCGGCTACATCTCGCTGGGGCACGCGTCGTACTCCGGCCTCGGCGCCTACGCCACCGGGCTGCTCGTGATCCACACGGGCATCAACCCGTGGCTGGCGATGCTGGCCGGCGGCGTCGTGGTGGCGGTGCTGGCGGTCCCGATCGGCATCGCCAGCCTCCGGGTCCGTGGCGCGTCGTTCGTGATCGTCTCGATCGCGCTGGTCCTGATCCTGCTGCTGGTCTTCCAGTCGTGGGCCTCGTTCACCGGCGGCTCCAACGGCCTGCGGGTCCCCCGGCCGTTCGACACCTCGGTCCTGCGGCCCGAACAGCACGAGCGGTTCTTCTACCTCCACGCCGCGCTCCTGGCCGTCGCCCTGCTCGCCTGGTGGGCGATCGACCGCTCCCGCTTCGGGATGGGCCTCAAGGCGATCCGCGAGGACGAGGACAAGGCCCAGTCCCTGGGCGTCCCGACGTTCAGCTACAAGCTCGTCGCGTTCGTGGTCTCGGCGTTCTTCACGGCCCTGGCCGGCGGCCTGTACGCCCTGTGGTTCGGCTTCCTGGACCCGATCTTCCAGTTCTCGATCCTGGTCGGTGCCTACATGGTGCTGATGAGCCTGCTCGGCGGGATCCGCAGCCTCCTGGGTCCCCTGCTCGGCGCGGTGATCGTCGGCTACGCGGTGGAGTACTTCAAGAACCAGTACGGCGACACCCAGTTCCACCTGGTCGCGATGGGCCTGCTGCTCGGCGTCGTGGTGCTGTTCATGCCCGACGGGATCATCCCGGGGCTCGGCCAGCTCGTGAACCGGTTCCGGCCGCAGGCTGCCTCCATCCGCGAGGTGTCGCAGGCCGACCTCGCCGAGCAGCGCCGACAGTCCGAGGCACAGCCCGTCGACCCGGGTGATGACCCGGAGACCGACGCCGCCGGGACGCCGCCGCGCACCGCGAGACCGAAGGAGCCCGGCCGTGACCACGACCGACCGCACCCCCGAGACCACGGCCGCGCCGAGCGAGGTCAACCTCGCCACCGAGGGGCTGTCCAAGTCCTTCGGCGGCGTCCACGCCGTCGACGGCGCGAGCGTGCGGTTCCACCACGGCAAGGTCAACGCGCTGATCGGGCCCAACGGCTCCGGGAAGACGACGTTCTTCAACTGCGTCACCGGGATGATCCGGCCCGACGCGGGCACCGTCAGCTACCGGGGACGCGACCTCACCAACAAGGCCTCCCACCGCGTCGCCCGGGCCGGCATCGGCCGCAGCTTCCAGCTGTGCCGCGTGTTCCCGCGGATGACGGTCATGGAGAACATGCTGGTCGCGGTCCGGCCGGGCAGCCTCGGCCGGATGCTGCGCTCGTCGCAGGACCGCGCCGACACCGAGCGCGCGCGTGAGCTGCTGGGTCGGGTCGGCATCGACCACCTCGAGCGCGCCGAGGCCCGCGACCTCTCCTACGGCCAGCAGAAGCTGCTGGAGCTGGCCGGAGTGCTGATGGCCGATCCCGAGACGATCATGCTCGACGAGCCCGCCGGCGGCGTGAACCCGGCGCTCATCGACCGGATCGCCAGCCTCGTCCGTTCGCTCAACGCGGAGGGCAAGACGTTCATCGTCGTCGAGCACAACATGGACCTCGTCATGAGCCTCTCCGACCACGTGGTCGTCTTCGACCGCGGTCGGCAGATCTGCGAGGGACCGCCGTCGGTCGTGCAGAACGACCCCCGAGTCCTGGAGGCCTACCTTGGCGTCTGACCACCTGCTCGAGCTCGAGGACATCGAGGCCGGCTACGGCCGGGCCGCGCTCGTCCTGCGGGGCCTCACCGTCAAGGTGCCGCCCGCCACCGTGGTGTGCCTGGTCGGTCCCAACGGGGCCGGGAAGTCCACCGTGCTCAAGGTCGCCAGCGGCATGCTGACCCCGCGCTCCGGCACGATCCGGGTCGCCGGCGCCGACGTCACCCGCAACAACCCCCAGCAGATGCTGGCGGCGGGCCTCTCCCACGTGCTCCAGGGCCACAGCGTCTTCAAGGAGATGACGGTCGAGGAGAACGTCCGGCTCGGCGCGTTCTCGCTCAAGGACCGCTCGGAGATCAACGACCGGATCGACTTCGTGAAGACCCTGTTCCCCGTCGTCGCCGAGCGGTGGTCCGCGCTGGCGGGCGCACTGTCGGGCGGGCAGCAGAAGCAGGTGGAGTTCGCCCGATCGCTGATGGTCAGCCCGCAGGTGGTGCTGCTCGACGAGCCGTCGATGGGCCTGGACCCCAAGGCCACCGGCACCGTCTTCGAGCAGGTGGTGCGGATGCGCGACGCCGGCACCGCCGTACTCCTGGTGGAGCAGAACGCGCGCCGGGCGCTCGAGACCGCCGACCTGGGCTGCGTCCTCGACCTCGGTCGGGTGCACATCACCGGACCCGCGTCCGAGCTCCTCGAGGATCCGCAGCTCGCAGACCTCTACCTGGGCGGCCGGCCGCAGCCCATCCCCACGACCTGACCCCGACCGGTCCGGGCCTGGCCCGGACCGAGCGAAGGACACGCCATGCCCGACACGACCTACCGCATCCTCATGAACGGCGTCACCGGCCGGATGGGGTACCGCCAGCACCTGCTGCGCTCGATCCTCGCGATCCGTGACGACGGCGGTGTCCCGCTCCCCGACGGCGGGCGCCTCCAGGTCGAGCCGGTGCTGATCGGGCGCAACCGCGAGAAGCTGGCCCGGCTCGCGGCCGAGCACGGCGTCGCAGACTGGACCACCGACCTCGACGCGGCGCTGGCGGAGGACGCCGCGCCGATCTACTTCGACGCCCAGGTCACCAGCGAGCGCAAGAAGGCGATCCTCAAGGCGGCGGCAGCAGGCAAGCACGTCTACACCGAGAAGCCGATCGCCGAGTCGGTCGACGAGGGCCAGGAGCTCGTCGACGCCGCCGAGCGGCACGGCATCGTCAACGGCGTCGTCCACGACAAGCTCTACCTGCCCGGTCTGATGAAGCTGAAGCGGCTCATCGACGGCGGCTTCTTCGGCCGGATCCTCTCGGTGCGCGGCGAGTTCGGCTACTGGGTCTTCGAGGGCGACTACCTGCCGGCGCAGCGACCCAGCTGGAACTACCGCGCCCAGGACGGCGGCGGGATGGTGCTCGACATGTTCTGCCACTGGAACTACGTGCTCGAGAACCTCGTCGGCCGGGTCGAGGCCGTCACGGCCAAGGCGGTCACCCACATCCCCGAGCGCTGGGACGAGGACGGCGAGCGGTACGCCGCCACGGCCGACGACGCGGCGTACGCCATCTTCGAGCTCGAGGGCGACGTCATCGCGCAGGTCAACTCGTCGTGGGCGGTGCGGGTGGAGCGCAAGGAGCTCGTGGAGTTCCAGGTGGACGGCACCCACGGCTCCGCCGTCGCCGGCCTGTTCAACTGCCGGGTCCAGCCGCGAGCGGCCACGCCCAAGCCGGTGTGGAACCCCGACCTGCCGACCGGCGAGGACTTCCGCAGCCAGTGGCAGGACGTCCCCGACAACCAGGAGTTCGGCAACGGGTTCCGGGCGCAGTGGGAGCGGTTCCTGCTCGACGTCCACGCCGGGCGGCCGCACCACTACGACTTCGCGGCGGGCGTGCGCGGACTCCGGCTCGTCGACGCCGGACTGCAGTCGTCGCGCGAGGGACGGCGGGTGGCGCTGTGACCCCCAGCAGCACGACGACGCTCGGCACCGTCACGATCCCGACCGCCGGCGGCGGGCTGGAGTCCGTCGACCTGCGCGAGCCGCGCGAGTGGACCCCGCACCCGCGCCCGTTCCGCAGCCGGGTCGCCTTCGCCGCGGCGCACGTGATCGCCGACCCGCACGGCGAGAACGTCCCCGGTGCTCCTGCGGCGCTCGACTGGGACTCCACGCTCGCGTTCCGCCGGCACCTGTTCCGCCACGGCTTCGGCGTGGCCGAGGCGATGGACACCGCGCAGCGCAACATGGGCCTGGACTGGCCGGCGGTCCAGGAGCTGGTCCGCCGCAGCGCCGACCAGGCCCGTGACCACGGCGCCCGGATCGCGGCCGGCGCCGGCACCGACCACGTCGGTCGCCTGACCACGACCCGGCAGGTCCACGACGCCTACGCCGAACAGGTCGCCTACGTCGAGGGCACCGGCGCCCAGGTGATCCTGATGGCGTCGCGCCAGCTCGCCGCCGTGGCCACCTCCCCCGACGACTTCCTCAGCGTGTACACCGACCTGCTCCGGCAGGTGCGAGAGCCGGTCATCCTGCACTGGCTGGGCGAGGCCTTCGACCCGCAGCTGCGCGGCTACTGGGGCTCCGTCGACACCGATGCCGCGACGGCGACGTTCCTCGAGCTGGTCCGCGCGCACGCCGACAAGGTCGACGGGGTGAAGGTCTCGCTGCTGTCGGCCGACCACGAGATCGGGCTGCGGGCCGACCTGCCGGACGGCGTACGCCTCTACACCGGCGACGACTTCAACTACCCGGCGTTGATCCGTGGCGACGGCCGGCACCACAGCGACGCCCTGCTGGGTGCGTTCGCGGCCGTGACCCCGGCCGCGTCGGCGGCCCTGGCGGCACTCGACGAGGGCGACCTGACGACGTACGACGCCGAGATGGCGCCGACGCTGCCGCTGTCGCGTCACGTCTTCGAGGCGCCGACCTGGCACTACAAGACCGGCATCGCCTTCCTGTCCTGGCTCTCCGGCCACCAGCCGGGCTTCTCCATGGTCGGCGGGATGCAGTCGGCGCGCAGCGTGGTGCATCTCGGTCGGCTGTTCGCGCTGGCGAACGACGCCCGGCTGCTGCCCGACCCGGAGCTGGCGGCCCACCGGCTCCGGATCTGGCTCGAGGGCGCGGGGGTCGCATGACCGTCACCGCAACCCTCGACGTCCCGTCCGGCGCCCCGGCCCGGCTCGCCACGCCCGCGCCCGGTGACCCGCGGCTGTCCCGACTCTCCCTGAACCAGAAGACCGTCGACTCGTGGTCGCTCTCCGACGCGATCGCCGGGTGCGTCGCCCACGGGCTGCCCGCGCTCGGGGTGTGGCGAGAGCCCGTCGCCCAGGTCGGCCTGGCCGATGCCGTCCGCATGGTGCGCGACGCGGGGCTGCGGGTCTCGTCGGTCTGCCGGGGCGGCTTCTTCACCTCCGCCGACCCGGAGACCCGCCGCGAACGCCACGACGACAACCGGCGCGCGCTCGACGAGGCGGCGGAGCTCGGTGCGCCGTGCCTGGTGCTGGTGCCGGGCGGGCTTCCCGGCGACGACCGCGACCTCCCGGCAGCGCGCTCGCGAGCGGCCGCGGCGGTCGAGGCGTTGGTGCCGCACGCGCTCGACGTCGGCGTCCGCCTCGCCATCGAGCCGATGCACCCGATCTTCGCCGCCGACCGCGGTGTCGTGTCCACCCTGCGGCAGGCGCTCGACATCGCCGAGCCGCTGCCGGCCGAGGCGGTCGGGGTCGTGGTCGACACCTTCCACGTCTGGTGGGAACCCGAGGTCGAGGAGCAGATCGCCCGCGCCGCCGGCAGGATCGCGAGCTACCAGGTCTGCGAGTGGATCACGCCGCTCCCCCCGGACGCGCTGCTGTCCCGCGGGATGATGGGCGACGGCCACATCGACTTCCCGCACCTCACCTCGTGCGTGTCCGCCGCCGGCTACCGCGGCGACGTCGAGGTCGAGATCTTCAACGCCGACGTGTGGGCCGCCGACGGCGACGCCGTCCTCGACACGCTCACCCGTCGTTACGTCGAGCTCGTGGAGCCACACCTGTAGCTCCCGTACGTCCGCATCCGACTCGGAAGGAGACGTGGACCCGTGCCCCATCCCACGAAACCGCTCATCGCCGCCGCCGTCGCTCTCGCGATCGCGACCTCCCTCGCTCCGGCGTACGCCGGCAGCCCTCCTGGCCACGGCCCGAAGCACGTGCACGTGACCCCCGCCCCCACGCCGCGCGACTGGGACCCGCTCACCGACGAGAAGTGGGCCTTCGAACGCGGCCAGGTCGTCCTCACCGAGGCCGGCACCAACCCGGGCGGTCCGCGTCGGCCGTTCGAGTACGCCGTCGTCACGAAGGGCCCGGAGCTGTCGTCGCTGAGGCTCGAGGCCGACGTGCGGATCGACGAGGCCGTCGAGGTCACCAACCGCGACGTGGTCCTGATCTGGAACTACCAGTCGCCGACCCGCTTCTACTACGCCCACCTGTCGACCGACAACACGATCTACCCGCACAACGGGATCTTCGTGGTCGACGATGCCGACCGGCTCCGGATCGACGACCAGTGGAACGGCGCGGTCGGCGCACCTCCCGCGATCACCGACGCGGAGTGGCACGACGTCCGCATCGACTACGACGCCAGGACCGGCGAGATCGCGGTGTACGTCGACCGGGCGCGCCGGCCGCTGATGACCGCCACGGACACGACCTTCTCGGGCGGCCGGCTCGGCTTCGGATCGTTCGACAACTTCGGCCGCACCCGGCACGTCAGGGCCGTCGGCAGCAGAGCAGACACCGCCACGACCGCGCCCGCGGTCCCCTGATCCCTCGCCGGTCCCCGCACGCGGGGACCGGCGAAGGCTGCCGGCAGCCACCGGCAGCAGTTGTCTCCAACCACAACCACAGTAGGGAACGATCATGCGGAAGACACGCTGGTGGGTGTCTGCGATCACGGCCACCGTGATCGCAGCGACCCTCTCACCAGGGGCGATCCCGGCCACCGCCGAGGACGCCGACGACCCCATCACCGACCCGATCCCCCAGCCCATCAAGGGCTCGCCACACGGCCTGGTGCTCGAGGAGTACGCCCAGCTGCCGGCCTCGACCCCCAACGGTCCGGTCACCGACGTACGGATCGGCAGCCGGTACAACCGCATCAACTACTTCGGCGAGGTGCCCGACGGCTCCGGCCGGATGTACGTGCCCGACCTCAACGGCCCGCTCTACCTCCTCGAGGACGGCGAGCCGCAGGTCTACCTCGACGTGAAGTCGCGGTACCCGAACTTCCTCTCCTGGCGCGGCCTCGGCTCCGGATTCGGGTTCGTCACCTTCCACCCCGAGTTCGAGGAGAACGGCAAGTTCTACACCGCTCACAGCGAGACGCCCGACGCTCCCGGCGAGTTCACCTACCCACCGCAGCCGCTCGCGTCCGGCTCCACGCAGAGCGTGGTCACCGAGTGGACGGCGGACGACCCGTCGGCCGACACCTTCACGGGCACCAGCCGGGAGCTGATGCGCCTGCGCTTCAACACCCAGACCCACGCGATCCAGCAGATCGACTTCAACCCCGCAGCCGAGCCCGGCGACGAGGACTACGGTCTCCTCTACCTCGCCGTCGGCGACGGCGGGTACGGCGTGAGCAGTGACGTGCCGCAGGACAAGGCCACCCCGTGGGGCAAGGTCCTGCGGATCGACCCCGCGGGCACCGACGGCCCCAACGGCGAGTACGGCATCCCCGAGTCGAACCCCTTCGTGGGCGAGTCGGGCACCATCGGTGAGATCTACGCCCTCGGCATGCGTGACCCGCACCGCTTCAGCTGGGACGCCAAGCGCCCACAGGACATGTACCTCGGGATGATCGGCCAACGGGCCATCGAGTCGGTCCTCGACGTCGACGCCGGTGACAACTTCGGCTGGCCGGTCATCGAGGGTCGCTTCGCCTACCGCAACGAGAACCAGTGCTGGCTCTACCCGATGACCGAGGAGATGGAGCAGGCCGGCTACGAGTACCCGCTCGCGTCCTACGACCACGACAAGCCCAGCCCCTGGTCGTGCAACAGCGACTCCGGGCACGCGATCTCGGGTGGTTTCGTGCACCGCGGTGACCTGCGTGGCCTCCAGGGGAAGTACATCTTCGGCGACCTGGTGGAGGGCCGCGTGTTCTCCATCGACCCGAAGCGGCGGGGCTCCGCCCCGGCCGGGACGCCCATCGAGGAGCTCTCGCTCTACGACACCAGCGGCAAGCGGATGCGGATGTCCGACTTCGTCGACGACGGCCGGGTGGACCTGCGCTTCGGCACCGACGCCGACCAGAACCTCTACCTGCTGGCGAAGGCCAACGGGAAGATCTGGAAGGTCGTCGGCACCCGCAACCAGCCGTGGCCACAGGAGGTCGAGCCGAAGCTGGCCAAGGACCTGGTGGCGGCGTACGACTTCGAGCACCCGTTCGCGGCCGACGACTCCTACGAGGAGGACCAGGGCTCCTCGCGCACCCTGAATCGGCTGATCAACGGCGGCGAGGACATGCGGGTCGACGACGGCGCCTACCCCGGCTCCCTCAACGCCCTGCAGGTCCACAGTGCCGCCGAGTCGCCGACCGGCCAGCCGTGGAAGGCCGGCATCTACGAGGGCGACGCGGACGGCATGGAGACGTTGAGCAGGTTCAACGGCGCCGAGCAGATCACGGTGATGGGCTGGTTCAAGATGACCGGCCAGAACCCCACCGCCGGCTACAACGCGATCGGCCTGGCCGGGCTGCTGTCGGGCAACTCCGACGGCCATGGCGTCCGGGCGCTGCTGGAGCTGATCCAGGTCAACGGCGAGCTGCGGCTGGTCGCCCTCGGCCGACGGATCGACACCGGTGCCTCGCAGACGTTCGCGGCCTCGCAGGACTGGCAGCAGCTGCTGCCGACGGGCCAGTGGGTGCACCTCGCGGCGACGTTCGACTACACCACCGGGAAGATGGCGCTCTACCGCAACGGGAAGCCGATCGACGGCTTCTACACCGTCAGCGGCGACCCGTGGCAGGTCGACGGCACCGGCACCTCGGCGACGAACCCGCGCGGCATCAAGATCGGCGGCTCGTTCCCCCAGGACGGCACCGAGCGCAACCCGTGCAACTGCCGGATGGACACGCTGATGTTCCTCGACACCGCGGTCAGCAAGTCCGAGGTGAAGCGGCAGTACGAGCGGTTCCTGCGTCAGCGGGGCTGATCTCGCCGGCCACGCGCATCGGCTCCCGTCCCCTGGTGGGGCGGGAGCCGATGCGCACGTTCGGCCACCGGTCGTTGGTCGCCCTTTTGTCACAGGTCCGCATCGACCCTTGGCCCGAACGGACTAGTTACCGATAGGTTCCCCGCATGACGATGCAGGAAGCGGCGTCGATCGGGGCGCAGCAGGGACAGCCGCTGGTCGTGCTGGACGGCGTCAACAAGTGGTTCGGCGAGCTCCACGTGCTCAAGGAGATCAACCAGACGATCAGCCGCGGCGAGGTCGTCGTGGTGATCGGGCCGTCGGGCTCGGGCAAGTCGACGCTGTGCCGGGCGATCAACCGGCTCGAGACCATCGACAAGGGCTCGATCAGCCTCGACGGAAAGCCGCTCCCGCAGGAGGGCAAGGAGCTCGCCGCGCTGCGGGCCGAGGTCGGCATGGTCTTCCAGAGCTTCAACCTCTTCGCCCACAAGACGATCCTCGAGAACGTCACGCTCGGACCGATCAAGGTCCGCGGCCAGAAGAAGGAGGAGGCCGACAAGCGGGCGATGGAGCTCCTCGAGCGCGTGGGCGTCGGCCACCAGGCGCAGAAGTACCCCGCCCAGCTGTCCGGTGGGCAGCAGCAGCGGGTGGCGATCGCGCGGGCGCTCGCGATGACCCCCAAGGTGATGCTGTTCGACGAGCCGACCTCCGCGCTGGACCCCGAGATGATCAAGGAGGTCCTCGACGTCATGGTCGACCTCGCCCAGCAGGGCATGACCATGGTCGTGGTCACCCACGAGATGGGCTTCGCGCGCACGGCCGCAGACCGGGTTCTCTTCATGTCCGAGGGCGCCATCGTCGAGGAGAACACCCCCGAGGAGTTCTTCACCAACCCGCAGACCGATCGCGCCAAGGACTTCCTCGGGAAGATCCTCAAGCACTGACTCAGCAGATCCATCCATCCAACGGGGGCCGGCGGTACGTCCGGCTCGGGAGAGAAGGAGAAAGAGATGCGATTCATCAGGACCAAGGCGGTGCTGGCCGGGTTCGGTCTCGCACTCAGCCTCGCAGCCTGCGGCGACGCCGGCAGCGACGACGAGGGCAGCGACGTCCAGGCCGAGGAGAACGCCGCCGACAAGTTCGACGACGGCACCAAGATGAAGGAGCTCGCCGAGAGCGGCAAGATCGTGGTCGGCGTCAAGTACGACCAGCCCGGCCTGGGCTTCAAGGGCGCGGCCGACGACATCCCCAGCGGCTTCGACATCGAGGTCGCCAAGCTCCTGGTGGCCGACCTGGGCATCGACCCCCAGAGTGAGAACGTCACGTGGGAGGAGACGATCTCCGACAACCGCGAGCCGTTCCTCGTGGAGGATCGCGTCGACGTCGTGCTTGCGTCGTACTCCATCACCGACGAGCGCCGCCAGATCGTCGGCCAGACCGGTCCCTACCTGATCACCGGCCAGCAGGTGCTGGTGCCCGCCGACAGCGACGTCGAGAGCATCGGCGACCTGAGCGGCAAGGAGGTGTGCTCGGTGACCGGGTCGACGTCCATCGACAACATCAACGCCGAGGGCGCGAAGGGCGTCGGCTACGACAGCTACTCCGAGTGTGTCGAGAAGGTCCTGGACGGCACCGCGGCGGCCATGTCCACCGATGGCTCGATCCTCGCGGGCTTCGCGGCCCAGAACGAGGGCGAGCTCAAGGTCGTGGGCGAGCCCTTCTCCGAGGAGCGGATCGGCGTCGGCTACTCCCTGGACAGCCCGGAGATGTGCGAATGGATCAACGGCGTTCTCGAGGAGTCCTTCGACGACGGCTCGTGGGCCGAGGCCTTCGAGACGACGCTCGGCCCCTCCGGTGTCGAGACGCCCGAACCGCCGGCCCTCGACGAGTGCCAGGCCTGATCCAGCGCTGATTCGCGGGGCGGCGTACGTCGTGCGCCGCCCCGCGATCCGCACCGTCTGAAAGGAGCGCGGCCGGGGTGAGCCTCGTCTTCGACAACTTCGACCTCTACCTCAGGGCGTTCGGCTACACGTTCTTCCTGTTCCTGGTCTCCGGGGTGCTGTCGATGGTGCTCGGCACGATCCTGGTGGCGATGCGGGTCGGTCCGATCGCGGTGCTGCGGAAGGCCGGCGCGACGTACGTGTCGCTCGTTCGCAACACCCCGCTCGTCATCGTCTTCGCCACCTTCTCGTTCCTGGCGCCGATGCTCGGGATCCGCTTCAACTGGCTGGACATCCACATCGGCCAGTTCGACTTCACCGCGTTCTTCGGCGCCGCCGTGGCCTCCTTGACCATCTACACGTCCAGCTTCGTGTGCGAGGCGCTCCGCGCCGGCGTCAACGCCGTACCCCTCGGTCAGGCCGAGGCCGCCCGAGCCGTCGGGCTGCCGTTCAGCGGCGTGATGGCGCAGGTGGTGCTGCCACAGGCGTTCCGCGCGTCGGTGCCACCGCTGGCGAGCGTGCAGATCGCGCTGATCAAGAACACGTCGGTCGCGGCCGTCTTCGGCGTCGCCGAGGCGACCGCCCAGATGCGTGCGTTCACCAACGACGACCCGACCCAGCGCACCGGAATCTTCATCATGTTCGCGATCGGCTACATCGTGATCGTCGAGGCCTTCTCGTTCTTCTCCCATCGGCTCGAGCACCGTTGGGCGGTGGCCCGATGAGCGCCAGCATCCTGTTCGACGCCCCCGGGCCGCGGACCGTCGCCCGGCACCGGCTCTACTCCGTCGTCGCCGCTGTCCTCCTCGTGGCGGCGCTCGGGTGGGTGGCGTGGAAGCTGTATGACGAGGGTCAGTTCGAGGGCGACAAGTGGGAGGTGTTCATCACCCCCGACTACGTGCGGATCATCTTCGAGGCCCTGCTCGACACCCTCAAGATGGCCTTCGGCGGCATCCTCGGCGCCGTCGCGCTCGGCTTCGTCCTCGGGGTCGGCAAGATGTCCGACCGCGTATGGGTACGCAGGCCGGCGTGGCTGGTCGTCGAGTTCTTCCGCGCGATCCCGGTGCTGCTGCTGATGGTCTTCATCTGGTACGGGCTGGGCATCAGCAACGACCGCTCGTCGTTCTGGGCCGTGATCATTGCTCTCACCCTCTACAACGGCGCCGTCCTGGCCGAGGTCCTGCGCGCCGGCGTGAACGCCGTGCCCAAGGGGCAGGGCGAGGCGGCGTACGCGATCGGGATGCGCAAGTCGCAGGTGATGAACCTGGTGCTGATGCCGCAGGCCGTGAAGATCATGCTGCCGGCGATCATCAGCCAGTGCGTGGTCGCCCTGAAGGACACCGCGCTCGGCGTGTACATCATCGCGCCCGGCCTTACCCGGGTCTACAAGCAGATCTACCTCGAGTTCGACAACCGGATCCCCACGATGCTGGTGATCGCCGGACTGTACATCGTCGTCAACCTGATCCTGACCTGGCTCGCCACCTGGCTGCAGAAGAAGCTCGTCGGCGAGAAGAAGGTGCTCGAGGTGTCGATGGTCGGCATCACCGACGCGGACACCGGAAACACCCAGGGCGGCCGCGGGGTCTGAGTCAGCTCAGCGCTTCTTCTCGGTCACCCAGAGCCTGATCACGCCCTCGACCACGACCTCGCCGTCGGCCCGGACCCCGCGCACGCGCACGGGCAGGTCGGGGTCGTCGCTCGTCCACTGCTCGGGGTCGGTCTCGGCGATGCAGGTGATGTCGGAGTCGGCCTTGGCGGTGTAGGCGACCTCCATGCCCTTGGGGATCCAGCGCTTGTGTGCGCGGGATCGTGGCCTCGGCGAGCGCCCCCATCGCGGCCTCGAGCCCGTTGCAGAGCGCGATCGCGTGCACGGTCTTGATGTGGTTGTGGACCCGGCGCCGCTTGCGGATCACCAGCTCCGCGCGGTTGGGCCGGATCTCGGTGAAGCGCGGCCGGATCGAGGCGAAGTACGGCGCCCGCTGGGCGAACAGGAACGAGAAGATCCGCTTCCCTGCGGGAGGGCGCTGGTCTTGGTCCAGAGGTCGAGAACCTGGGGCATACCCCAATGTTACCCACGAGTAATGCGTAGTGCTTCGACGATCTCACGCGCCGTCGCAACCGGGTCGCCGTGGGAGTTGTCGAACACGAGGTGCTGCGCCCGGCCCGACGTGCTCGCCGGGCAGGCTGTTGAGGCGGTGTCGCTCGTCGTCCTCGACGAGGCGCGCGCGGCTGGCCTCGACATCGCGCTTGGACGACTTGTGCTCCAGCCGGTACGGCGTCCCCTCGCGCGCCAGCCGCACCGCCTGGTCGGCGGTCAGCTCGACCACGTCGACCCGGACACCCGCCGCGAGAGCCGGCGCGATCAGCTCCGCGACGGCGCGATGGTCCTCCTCCAGGTCGAGCGCCCAGACGAACGAGAAGACCAGCCCGGGCAGGTCGCTGGCGATCGCCTCCTCGATCACCCGGCGCCGCACGTCGGCGCGCAGGCGGTCGAACGACGGCGTGCCCCAGTCGAAGATCCCGAGGAACGGGTCGATCGTCATGTGGTTGTGGAACAGCTTGTAGCCGGCCAGGCGCGCGACCTCGCTGCCGACCGTCATCTTGCCGACGGCGGCGGGACCGATCAGGAGCACGAGATGCACTCCGGGATCGTCTCAGCCGGGCGCGAGGATCTCGACCCGGTTTCCGTGGCCGTCGAAGGTGTGGAAGCGGACATGACCCGGGAAGCTGTCGCGCTGGCTGTCGTCGACCTCGAACCCCAGCGCAGCAAGGCGTTCGCCGACACCGGCGAGCTCGGCTTCATCGCTCAGCACCAACGCCGGGTGGGCCTTGCGGGCGGGGCGGAACGGGTCCTCGACCCCGACATGGATCTCGGCGGTCACCGCACCCGTCGCGTCGTGCGCACGGAACCACGCGCCGCCGCGAGCACGCAGGTCCGCCGGCTTCTCGACCTCGGTCATCCCGAGCCCGTCGCGGTAGAACCGCCGTGCGTCCTCCTCGCCGCCGGACGGGCAGGCGACCTGGACGTGGTGGAGCCTCACGCGGGCACCTGGCTCACCGCGAAGATCCGTCGGAACGGGAGCACCACGCCGTGCTCGTGGGTCGGATAGGCAGCTCGCAGCCGCGCCTTGAACTCGCGCTCGAAGTCGCCGCGCAGGTCGTCGGGCAGTGCCTGCAGCGTGGGCCGGGCGCCGGTGCCGGACACCCAGGTGAAGACAGGGTCCTCGCCGGTCAGCACGTGCAGGTACGTCGTCTCCCAGACGTCCAGCGTCGAGCAGCCGGCCGCGGCCAGCGCGTTGAGGTAGTCGGCCGGGTCGTGGCTGTCGGGCACGGCGACGCCAGCGGTGTGGGCGGCGTACGGTTCCTCGGCGGCAAGCGCGGTGCGGATGGTGTGGCTGGGCTCGTCGAAGTTGCCGGGCACCTGGAACGCGAACCAGCCGCCGGGCGCGACCCGCGCCACGAGACGGGGCAGCAGGTCGAGGTGGTCGGGCAGCCACTGCAGGGTGGCGTTGGAGACGAGTACGTCGACCGGGTCGCCCGCGCCGGCCGCCCAGTCGCGCAGGTCGGCGACCTCGAACCGGATGGCGGGAACGGCCGCCCGCGCCTTCTCGATCATCTCCGGGCTGGAGTCGACGCCCAGGATGTCGGCTCCGGGCCAGCGGTCGGCCAGCAGCCGGGTCAGGTTGCCGGGTCCGCAGCCCAGGTCGACGACGGTCCGCGGCTCGCCAGCCCCGATCCGCTGGACGAGCTCGACGAACGGTCGCCCGCGCTCGTCGGCGTACGTGAGGTAGCGGTCGGGATCCCAGGTGTGCGTCATCGCGCCCTCCGAGCTTGATCTCTTGACGTCAAGATAGCCCGATCGTGTCTCGATTGTCTCTCGATGTCAAGATTCTCGACCGCTCGTCTACACTGGCCGCATGCGGGACGAGGTCGACGAGCTGATCGAGGCGTGGGAGCGCGAGCGCTCCGACCTCGACCTCGCGCCCGTGGCCGTCTTCAGCCGGATCAGCAGGTTGGCACGCCACCTCGACCTGGCACGGCGGGAGGCGTTCACCGCGCACGGCATCGAGTCGTGGGAGTTCGACGTGCTGGCGGCGCTGCGCCGCGCCGGTGCGCCGTACGAGCTGTCGCCGGGACGGCTGCTGCGCGAGACGCTGGTGACCAGCGGCACGATGACCAACCGGGTGGACCGCCTCGCCGCCCGCGGGCTGGTGGAGCGCTACCCCGACCCCGATGACCGGCGCGGGGTGATCGTGCGGCTGACGACCGAGGGCAAGGCCGCCGTGGATGGCGCGTTCGAGGCGCTGCTGACCGCCGAGGCCTTGCTGCTCGCCGACCTCCCGGCCGGCGAGCGGAAGCGGCTGGCCCAGCTGCTGCGCCGGCTGCTCGCTCCGTTCGCCTGAGCTCATGGGTCACTCGAGCAGCTCGGCGGCCTCGAGCCACTCGCCCTCGAGCTCGTCCTTCTCCGCACTGATCTGCTGCAGCTCGGCACTGAGGCCCGCCAGCTTCTCGTAGTCGTGGGCGTGCTCCAGCACCTGTGCGTTCAGCTCGGCCTCGCGCTCGGCGAGCCGGGCCAGCTGCTTGTCGATCCGGTCCACGGTCTTGCGGGCGGCCCGCTCCTCGGCGCTGCCGGCCTTGGGCTTCGGCGTGGCTGCGGCCTGTCCCTCCGGCGCAGGAACCTGTCGTTCGGCCGCCATGGCAGCGGAATGACTGGCGGCGCGGCGCTCGAGGTACTCGTCGACCCCGCGCGGCAGCATCGACATCTGCCCGTCGCCGAGCAGCGCCCAGGTCGAGTCGGTGACGCGTTCGAGGAAGTAGCGGTCGTGGGAGACCACGACCAGCGTGCCGGGCCACCCGTCGAGGAAGTCCTCGAGCACGTTCAGGGTCTCGATGTCGAGGTCGTTGGTCGGCTCGTCGAGCAGCAGCACGTTGGGCTCGGTCAGCAGCAGCCGCAGCAGCTGGAAGCGGCGCCGCTCGCCACCGGACAGATCCCCCAGGCGGGCGGTCAGCCGGTCGCCGGTGAAGCCGAACCGCTCCAGCATCGAGGTCGCGGTGACCTCGCCGTCGACGGTGCGGGTGACCCGGCGGATCGACTCGACGGTGGCCAGCACCCGGGCCTCGGGATCGAGCTCGTCGATGTGCTGGGTGAGGTGCTGCAGCGCGACGGTCCGGCCGTGCTTGACCCGCCCGGCCACCGGCGGCAGCTCTCCGGCGAGGAGCGCGAGCACCGACGTCTTGCCGGCGCCGTTGACGCCGACGAAACCGATCCGGTCCCCCGGCCCGATCCGCCAGGTGGCGTGGTGCAGCAGCGTGCGCTCGCCGCGCACCAGGTCGACGTCCTCGACGTCGATCACGTCCTTGCCCAGCCGCTGGGTGGCGAACCGCTCCAGCTGGAGCCGGTCGCGCGGTGGCGGCACGTCCTCGATCAGCGCGTTCGCGGCCTCGATCCGGAACTTCGGCTTCGACGTCCGGGCCGGCGGTCCCCGGCGCAGCCAGGCGAGCTCCTTGCGGACCAGGTTCTGCCGGCGGGCCTCGGTCGCGGCCGCCTGGCGCTGCCGCTCCGCCTTGGCCAGGACGTACGCCGCGTACCCGCCGTCGTACGCGTCGACCTGACCCTCGTGCACCTCCCACGTGGACTGGCAGACCGCGTCGAGGAACCACCTGTCGTGGGTCACCACGACCAGCGCGGAGGCACGGTTGGCGAGGTGGTCGGCCAGCCACGCGACCGCCTCCACGTCGAGGTGGTTGGTGGGCTCGTCGAGCACGATCAGGTCGTGCCTGCCGAGCAGCAGCGCGGCCAGCGAGCAGCGCCGCCGCTCACCGCCCGACAGCCCGGAGACCGCCCGGTCGAGGGTGACGCCGGCCAGCAGCACCTCGACGATCTCGCGGGTCCCGGGGTCGGCCGCCCACTCGTGGTCGGACCGGTTGGCGAGCACGGCCTCGCGCACCGAGTGCGTGTCCTCGAGGGCATCGCCCTGGTGGAGGTAGCCGATCATCAGCCCACGGGCGAGGGACACCCGGCCGGAGTCGGGCCGCTCGAGGCCGGTCAGCACCTCGAGCAGCGTGGTCTTGCCGGCGCCGTTGCGGCCCACGACGCCGATCCGCTGGCCCTGCGCGATCCCGAGCGAGACGCTGCTGAGCAGCGCGCGCACGCCGTACGCCTTCGAGACCCGCTCGAGGTTGACCAGGTTCGCCATCAGGCCACCGTCAGTCCGCGTCCAGCAGGCGGGCGCCGGGCACCGGCCCGTACGCCGTCAGCGCCGTCGCCGTTGCCCCGCTCAGGCCGCTCGCCACGGCCTCGGCGTGCGCCTCGGACTCGCACAGGAAGACGCAGGTCGGTCCGGACCCGGACACCATGCCCCGCAACGCACCTTCGCGCTCGCCGCGCTCGACCAGCCCGCGCAGGTCGGGGCGCAGGTCGAACGCCGCCTCCTGCAGGCCGTTGTGCAGGGTCCGCGCCAGGGCGTGCGGGTCACCCGTGGCCAGCGCCGCGAGCAGGGCGTCGCCGCGAGGCGGCGTGGTGGCCGCGTCGGGGAACAGCTCGTCGAACCGGCGGTAGACGGCCGGGGTGGACATGCCCTCGCGCGACGGCACGGCCACCCACCACCAGGTGCCGCGGTCGGGCACCGCCGCGACCTCTTCGCCGCGGCCGGTGCCCAGGGCGGTGCCGCCGTGCAGCGAGAACGGTACGTCGCTGCCGAGCTCGGCAGCCAGGGCCATCAGCTCGTGCTGCGGGAGGTCGAGCTTCCACAACCGGTCGAGGAGCACCAGCGCCGCCGCGGCGTCGGCAGACCCGCCGGCCATGCCACCGGCGACCGGGATCGCCTTCTCCACCAGCACGTCGGCGTCGGCCGCGACGCCGTGGCGGGTCGCGAGCAGCAGCGCGGCGCGGGTGACGATGTCGTCGGCCGGCGCGGGCAGGTCGGCGGCGCCGATGTGGTCCTGCGCGCGGGTCGCCAGCGACCAGCCGGAGCCGGCGGTGGCCGTCGAGGTCGTCGTGGATCGAGATGGCCTGGTAGACGGTGTGCAGCTCGTGGAAGCCGTCGTCGCGGAGCCCGCCCACGCCCAGGTGGAGGTTGATCTTGGCGGACGCGCGGGCGCGCAGGGTCGTGGCGATCACCGGTGCACCTCCTCGGCGATCCGGACGAACGCTGCGATGCCGAGCGACTCACCACGCGCCATCGGGTCGACACCGGCCGCGACCAGCGCGGCCTCGGCGGCGGCGGCCGAGCCGGCCAGGCCCTTGAGCACCCCGCGCAGCGCCTTGCGCCGCTGGGCGAACGCCGCGTCCACGACCGCGAAGACCTGCTCCCGGGTGACCGTGGTGGTGGGCGGCTCGTGGTGGGTCCAGGCGACCAGGCCGGAGTCGACGTTGGGCGCCGGCCAGAAGACGTTGCGTCCGATGGAGCCGGCCCGGCGGACGTCGGCGTACCACGCCGCCTTCACCGACGGGACGCCGTACACCTTGGAGCCCGGAGGGGCGGCGAGCCGGTCGGCCACCTCCGCCTGCACCATCACCAGCCCGTGCTGCAGCGAGGGCAGCATGGCGAGCAGGTGCAGCAGCACCGGCACGGACACGTTGTAGGGCAGGTTCGCCACCAGCGCGGTCGGCGCCGGACCCGGCAGCTCGGTGATGCGCAGCGCGTCGGCCTGCACGACCTCGAACCGGTCGACGTGGCGCGGTGCGTACTCCGCGATCGTCTCGGGCAGCAGCCCGGCCAGCTTCTCGTCCACCTCGACCGCGACCACCCGCGCGGCCACCTCGAGCAGGGCCAGGGTCAGCGAACCGAGGCCGGGGCCCACCTCGAGGACCACGTCGTCGGGCGTGATGCCGGACTCGCGCACGATCCGGCGCACGGTGTTGGCATCGATGACGAAGTTCTGCCCGCGCTGCTTGGTCGGGCGCAGGTCGATGACCGAGGCCAGTGAACGCACATCCGCCGGGCCGAGGAGTCTCGGCCCGGCGGACGCAGCGTCAGCTCGTGGATCAGCCGGTGGGCCGTCAGGCATGGCCCAAGGGTAGGGGCTCAGCGACCGCTCACTGGGGCAGGCCCAGCGACTGCGAGCAGGCCGGCCAGGAGCCGTAGCCACCGGTCGCGGCACGGACCTTCTCGGCGATCCTGATCTGGGTCTCGCGGCTCTGCTGGTGGGGCATGCCCGGACCGCCGTAGCTCTGCCAGGTGCCCAGCGAGAACTGCAGGCCGCCGTAGTAGCCGTTGCCGGTGTTGGTGGCCCAGTTGCCGCCGGCCTCGCACTGCGCGAGCTGGTCCCAGACGGAGTTGCCGCCCGCGAAGTTGGCTGCCGCCTCCTTGGTGCCGACCCGGACGATCGCGTCGACCGGCTCGCGCTTGACGTCCTGGCGCACCACCTTCGTGGTGACCAGCTTGCCGTTGCGGAAGGTGAGCCGGTAGGTCACGTCGCGTACGCCGGCCGCACCGGAGCGGACGGTCTCGTCCTCGCCCTCGAACATCGAGGCGTCCTCGCGCTCCACCGTGTTGAAGTCGACGGCCTCGCGCTTGACCCGCTTGGTGACGACCTTCATGTCGGTGAAGACGATCTTGTCGCCGTCCTCGAGCGTGGTGTCCGCGCCGGGCTTGACGATGTCGCGCTTCTCGACCTTCACGCCCAGCTCCTGCAGCGCGTCGTGGGAGGTGAGCGCGGTGAGGTTGTGGGTGACCGGCTTCTTGCCGGCGATGGAGACCTTCACCTTCTTGGGGGTCACCACCTCGAGGGCCATGCCCTCGCGGTCGATGCCGGCGCTACGGCTGGTGGACAGCTCGGCGCCGAGGAAACGCTCGCCCAGCTCGCCGAGGGCGGAGGCGACGTCGGTCGAGGTGACCCAGTGGGTCTGCGTCTCGCCGTCGACGTTCAGCTCGAGCGGCCGTCCGAAGCGGACGCTGATCCGGCTGCCGTCCTCGACGGCCTCGTCGGCGCTGGGCGCGACCACGTCGTGGGCGCCCACCTCGATGCCCTCGGACTCCAGGACGTCCGCGACGGTGCCGCCCATCGCGGAGACCTCCCGCTCCTGCCCGTCGAGGGACAGGGTGACGGTGCGGCTCAGGGCCGCGTAGCCGTAGGTGGTGCCGGCCAGGGCCAGGACCACGGTCGCCGCGAGGGCGACCAGGACGCCACGGCTCCTGAACAGGGCGGACAGCTTGCTGTGCTCATTACTGGGCACGATTCTCCGAACTTTGTACTCTCCGGGCCTCGGGTGCCAGCGCGCCCGTGCGCGCGCACTCGCCGATGGGCAAGCCGGTGCTGCACGGGGGTTCGTGCGGAGCGGCTGCGGGTGGCGGCCACACCTGGCGCTGGGCTGGGCTCGTTCCCGATCCCGGCCAACATCACAAGACCATAACGACGGCCCGGGGGGCTCTGCCAAGTCCGCGAGCCCTAAATGTGGACGAAAGTGACCAGGCTCTCCTGGACGAGAGCGTCCGGTAATCGGACTACCAGGCCCCTCCGAACGCGTTCTCCGTGTTCTGGTCGACCGCCGCGCACAGCTCACCGAGGTCGTCCCCGCGCACCTCCGCCATCGCCCGCATGGTCAGCGGGACGAGGTACGACGCGTTGGGCCGGCCGCGGTAGGGCATCGGCGTGAGGAACGGCGCGTCGGTCTCCACCAGCACCCGGTCCCGGGGGGTGACCGCGAGCGCACGGCGCAGCGGCGCGGCGTTCTTGAAGGTGACGGTTCCGGCGAAGCTGAGGTAGGCGCCGCGCTGCAGGCACTGCCGCGCGAACTCGTGGTCGCCGGAGAAGCAGTGCATCACCCAGCGCTCGGGCACGCCCTCGCTGTCGAGCACCTCGAGCACCTCGTCGTGGGCGTCGCGGTCGTGGATGACCAGCGTCTTGTCGAGCCGCTTGGCCAGGTCGATGTGCCGGCGGAAGGACTCGACCTGCGCCGCCCGCCCCTCCTCGCCGGTTCGGTAGTGGTCGAGCCCGGTCTCCCCGACGGCGCGCACCTTGTCGTGCGCCTGCGCGAGGAGCTCGATCTCCTCCATGGCCTCGTCGAGGGTCCCGGCGTCGGCCTGTCGCGGCGCCTCGTTGGGGTGCAGCGCGACACCGGCGACCAGCGCGTCGTGGGTGCGCGCGGCCTCCACCGCCCAGCGCGCACCCGGGCGGTCACAGCCGATCTGCACGATGCGGGCGACGCCGACGGCCCGCGCCGCGGCGATCGCGTCCTCGGCGGCCAGCCAGTCGTCGCCGTCGGCGATGTCGAGGTGGCAGTGGTTGTCGACGACCGGGTGCGGCAGCGGCTCGGGCGCCGGGGGCCGCTCGCGGTTGCGGCGCGCGCCGCTCTTCTCCTCGGTCGGCGCACGGCTCCGGGTGGGCTCCTCAGTCATACGGGTGCGCCTCCCGATCCCATGGCCTGCTGCGCGCCGCCCATCACGCACGCTGGCTGCGTTGTCGTCAGTCGCCGGGACACCATCCCGCCTCCCTCCTCCGCCTTGCCATCGCACGCGCTGGACGACGCTCGCGACGGCCGAGGATCGAGAGCCCCACCCTAGGCCGAATCTATCCGCGCCAGGATCGCGTCGGCCAACGGCTCCGGAGCCTGGGCCGGGATCCAGTGGCTGACGCCCTCGAGCACCACGAGCTCGTAGGGACCGGTGACCCAGCGGCCGCAGATCTCCGCACCGGCGCGCGACAGCGCGACGTCGCGGTCGCTCCAGACGTACGTCGTCGGGACGGCGACCTTCTGCTTCGCCCACCCGAACGGCTCGAACGGCAGCGCGCGGTACCACCCGAGCCCGCCGGACAGGGCGCCGTACTCGATCACCTCGCGGTGCACCCGGTCCACGTCCTGGCGGGTCATGCCGCCCTTCCGCAGGGAGGTGTCGAACTGCCGGCGCCGGTTCCGGGCCACCCACTCCGCCAGGAACGGGAGCACGAACAGGGAGAAGTACCACGACCGGCGCAGCTGGTCGCCGCGCACGCACGCGGTCAGGTACGCCGCCGGGTGCGGCACCGACACCGCGGTCAGGCTGCGGACCAGGTCGGGGCGGCGGGCGGCCAGGCCCCATGCGACGGTGGCTCCCCAGTCGTGCCCGGCGAGGTGGACTGGCCTGCCCAGGTGGTTGACCAGCGCCTCGACGTCGGCCACGAGCGCCGGCAGCCGGTACGACGTACGGAACCGCGGCCGGGCACCCGGCGAGTAGCCGCGCTGGTCGGGGGCGAGGGTGCGCAGCCCGTGCCCGTGCAGCCGGGCGGCCACCGCGTCCCAGGACGCGGCACGCTCGGGCCATCCGTGGAGCAGCACCACCGGGTCACCGTCGAGCGGTCCCTGGTCGCGGACGTCGAAGGTCAGCCGTCCGCGCCGGTAGGCCGGCAGCCGACGAGGCGTCATCGGGCGTGCACCAGGTTGTACACCTCGCGCTTCGGGACGCCGGCCAGCCGCGCCACCTCGACGATCGCCTCCTTCCGCGGCGTGCCTGCGGCCTCGAGCTCCGCGACCGCAGCCCGCAGGCTCTCCGGATCGCTGTCGAGCGCTGCGGCGGGGGTCGCCCCGGTGACCACGATCGTGACCTCGCCGCGGACCCCGTCGTCGGCCCAGGCCGCGAGCTCGGCGAGCCCGCCGCGGCGTACCTCCTCATAGGTCTTCGTGAGCTCGCGGCACACGGCACCGGCCCGGTCGGCACCGAACGCCTCGGCCATCGCCGCGAGCGCGGCCGCCGTGCGGTGCGGTGCCTCGAAGAACACCATCGTCCGCTCCTCGGCGGCGAGGGTGGCGAGCCGGCGGGACCGCTCTCCCGCCTTCCGGGGCAGGAAGCCCTCGAAGCAGAACCTGTCGACGGGCAGCCCGGAGACGGCCAGGGCGGTGAGCACGGCGGACGGGCCCGGCACCGCGGTGACGGTGATCCCGTGCTCCACCGCCGCTGCCACGAGCCGGTAGCCGGGGTCGGAGACGCTCGGCATGCCGGCATCGGTGGCGAGCACCACGCGCTCCCCGGCGAGCAGGGCCTCGACCAGTGCGGGCGTGCGCGCCGCCTCGTTGCCCTCGAAGTAGGAGACGATCCGGCCGGCGATGGTGACCCCCAGCTCGGCCGCCAGCCGGCGGAGGCGGCGGGTGTCCTCGGCCGCGACGACGTCGGCTCCGGAGAGCTCCTCGGCGAGCCGCGGCGGCGCGTCGGCCACCCGGCCGATCGGGGTCGCCGCCAGGACGAGGACGCCGGGTTCGCTCACGTCCCGCATCATCGCAGGCGCTCCCGGGTCTCCCCGGTGGTGGTTTCGAGACGGGCCTTGACGGCCCTCCTCAACCACCGAAACCGTTCGCTGGTTGAGGAAGGCGCCCTGGCGCCTGTCTCGAAACCAGCGCCTGTGGGCGGCCCGTAGGCTCACGCCTGTGACGACCGCGGCGCCTCCCGACGACACCGTCGGCCTGTCGCGCGACGCGGCCGGGCGCGCCGTACCCTCCGCCCGGCAGCGGGCCACCGGGCGGCTGCGTCTCGAGGATCCGCTCCTGGGCTGGGCCGTGGCGATCGGGATCGGGCTGCTGGCCTTCTTCCTGCGCGTGTGGAAGCTCGGCACGCCGCGACAGTTCGCCTTCGACGAGACCTACTACGCCAAGGACGCCTGGTCGCTGCTCAACCACGGCTACGTGCGGTCGTACGTCGGCGACGCGAACGAGAAGATCCTCGACGGCACCACCAGCGGCATCTGGAAGGACGAGCCGTCCCTGATCGTGCATCCCGAGGTGGGCAAGTGGCTGATCGCCGCCGGTGAGCACTTCTTCGGGATGGACCCGTTCGGCTGGCGGATCGCCTCGGCCGTCGTCGGCGCGCTGATGGTCGTGGTGATGTGCCGGCTCGCGCGACGGCTGACCGGCTCGACGGTCCTGGGCTGCGTCGCCGGGCTCCTGCTCTGCTTCGACGGCCTGCACTTCGTGCTGTCGCGACTCGCGCTGCTCGACATCTTCATGGCGTTCTTCCTGCTGTGCGCGGTGGCCGCCCTGGTCAACGACCGCGACTGGCACCGCCGCCGGCTGGCCCGGCTCTGCCCGGAACCGGTGGCCGACCCCCGCGGGTACGGCCCGGTGCGGGGCCTCCTCTTCCGGCCGTGGATGGTGGTCGCGGGCGTGTGCTTCGGGCTCGCGGTCGGGACGAAGTGGACCGCCCTGTTCCCGATGGCCGCGTTCGGCCTGCTGGCCTGGGCCTGGAGCTGGGGCGCCCGCCGGTCCTTCGGCGTGCGCTGGCCGGTCCTGAAGTCGGTGCTGACCGACGCCCTCCCGGCGTTCGTGCAGATCGTCGGCGTCGCCTTCGTCGTGTACCTCGTGACCTGGACGGGCTGGCTCGTGCACGCCCCCGACTACGAGCGCGACCTGTCGTCGACGCAGTACACCCAGTTCACCGGGTCCGGGCACTGCGACGACGAGACGTTCGTGTCCGACAACCCCGACCAGGACGCGCGGTGGCCGACCGCGACCGAGCCGGACGCCTCCGGGCCGGCCGAGCTGTGGCAGTCACTGCGCTCGCTGTGGAGCTACCACCAGGACCTCTACGTCTTCCACGCCGACTTCCTCAGCTGCAGCCAGCACACCTACCAGTCCCAGCCGGCGGGCTGGCTGCTGCAGAACCGCCCGGTCGGCGTCGACGCCCAGACCGACATCCAGCCGGGCACCCAGGGCTGCGACGCCCCCCAGGGCAGCGACTGCATCCGCCAGGTCCTCCTGCTCGGCACGCCCGTCCTGTGGTGGGGCGGCGCAGTGGCGCTGCTGTTCGCAGTGGTGATGTGGGTCGGCGCCCGCGACTGGCGGTTCGGGCTGACCGTCGTGGGTGCCGCGTCCACCTGGCTGCCCTGGCTCAGCTACGACGACCGACCGATCTTCCTGTTCTACGCGGTGGCGATGCTGCCGTTCGTGGTGCTGGCGATCACGCTCGCCATGGGCAAGCTGATCGGGTCGGCAGCGACCCCGACCCCACGGCGTACGGCGGGCGTGGTGGTGGCCGGATCGTTCTTCGTCCTGGTGCTGCTGAACTTCGCGTGGTTCTGGCCCATCTACACCGACGGGCTGCTCACGCACGCCGAGTGGACCGACCGGATCTGGTTCTCGCGCTGGATCTGATACCCCACTCTCGGGGACTTTCCCCGAAAGCCATTGTCCGCGGGCCCCGCTCCGCGCAATATTGGCCTTGGTTCCGCGGACGGGTCAGGAAACCGCCGACGGGGCCGATTGGATTTCACATGGAGATGACTGGCTACGGGGGTACCTGGTCGTGACGGAGCAGACGACGCTGCGCGAGCTCGCGAGCTTTGTCGCGCACCGGACCGCCGAGGACGTCACGGTTGCCGAGCAGGTCGGCGACCCGCAGGCGGTCTCGTACGCGCACTGGCGTCGCGACCTGCACGCACAGTTCCAGCGCGACGTCGACGAGCGTCCCTGGGCCAAGGCCGAGGTCGGCAACTACCTGCGCCGCGAGGCGCAGCTCTACCGCGACCACCCCGACTTCCGCGAGTGGTGGAGCTGACCTCCCAGGCCTACTAACAGGCTGAATCCAACTGGTTTTGACTACATACCCATTGTGGGTGACGGGGCGCGGCACGCCGGCCGATACCGTGAACTCGTCGCCCGGCACACGTCCCCCCGCTGCGGTCGACTCGGCGCCCGCTCTCCCCGTCCCCCACGAGGGCGGGCGCCGACCCCTAGCCGGTGACCTCTGCGGGCACCGGTCCCATCAGCTCGATGCCATGTCGCTCGGCGACGCACAGCACGTCGTCCATGCTCGGTGAGCCGTCGAGCGACAGCGCCGCCGCCGCTCGCGTGAACCCCTCCATCGGGCCGCCGGGAGCGTGCACGGAGAACGCCACCGCGTCCTCGTGGCCCTCGTTGCGGATGTTGTGGGGCGTGTCCCCTGCGAGCGGCACCACGTCGCCCGGTCGGGCGACGACCTTGCGCACCTCGCGCTCCGGGTCGCCGACGTAGAACGTGAACTCGCCGCTCAGCACGAGGTAGACCTCGCTCGGAGCGTGCCGGTGCATCACCGGCGGGCCGCCTCCCGGCGGCATCCGGACCTCGACCGCGAACAGGTCGCCGTTGGTCCCGGCACTGGTCGCGCGCACGACCACGGTGTCGCCGCCGCCGAGCCGGATCGTCTCGCCTTCGCTGGGAAGTTCGACAGGTAGCATGTCCATATCGGGAATATAGACAAGGAGCCTGTCTAGTGTCAACGCCTGGTCGCGAGCGCACCCGCAACACCGCCGTCTTGTTGCGCGAGGCCTTCCGCGCGCTCAACGACCTCGTCCTGGATCGGCTGGCGGCCGCGGGGCACGAGCAGGTGCGTCCCGCCCAGGCCGCTGTCTTCCAGTACCTCGATGACGACGGCACCACCGTGAGCACGCTCGCTGGTCGCGCGCAGATGACCAAGCAGGCGATGGCCGAGCTGGTACGCCAGCTCGAGCAGCACCAGTACGTCGTGCGCGTGCCCGACCCGACCGACGGCCGGGCGAAGCTGGTCACGCCGACCGACCGCGGCCGCGACGTCTTCCGCATCGTGACCGAGCTGGTCCCCGAGATCGAGACCTCCGTCGCCGAGGCCATCGGCGCCGAACGGGTCCGCAAGCTGCACCGCGACCTCGACGCCATCCGCCGAACCGCTCGCCGGGGACTGCCCGGCGACTAGGGTGCGCCTCGCCCCGGCACTACCCGCTGTCGCCGCCGTCCGACACACTTCGCGCATGGCCGGCGGGATGAACAAGCGTGGTAGCTACGGGCCCATGGCCGACCGCGTCCGCAGCGCCTCGACCGGTGCATCGACCGATGACTCGACCGCCGCCGTCACCCGGACCACCGGCGGTCAAGCACTGCTGGGTCACCGACCGGCACGGCCGCCTGCCCGGGCTCCTGCTCGAGTGGCAGCAGCGCGGCGGCTCCTGGCAGGGCCGGGTGGTCCGGCCGGTCCCCGACGACCACGGCTGGGTGGTCGTCGAGGAGTGGCTGCCGGCCGAGCTGCTCGATCCGGCCTAGCGAGCACAGATCGCGTACGTCGCGACCCGCCAGATGCCGGAGAACCCGGTCCGGTCCTCCCGGCCCTGCACCTCGAACCCCTGCCGGGCCGGGTCGCCGTTGACGTCGACGTCGAGGAACGACGCCGACACACCGGCCTGCCCGACCGCCGAGCCGAGGTCGAAGCCGCCGCTGTGGATCTTCGTGCCGGTCGGGCACACCGCGACCGCGCGCTTGAACGTCGTCGAGTCCACGGCGGTGGTCCCGGACGCGAGACCGAGACCGGGCACGGGGTTGGCGCACACGGCGACCGCGCTGGTCCGCCAGCCGCCGGAGTACCCGCCCTCGTCCTCGATGCCCGTGACCACCACGCCGGTGAGGGCGTCGGCGGGGCGTACGGCCCCCAGCACCAGCGCGTCCTGTCCCGGGCCGCTGCTGTCGATCAGGCCGCCGACGCCGACGAGCAACTTGCCGGGGGTGCAGGTCGCCGAGATGCTGTGCCGGGTCGCGGAGTCGAACGTCGAGCTGGCACGCCGGTACTCCAGGCCGGGCAGCGAGCTGGTGGGCGCGCACTGGGCGGTCACCACGACCGACCAGCTCTCGGCCACCCCGCCGCGCTGCTCGCGGGCGAGCACGGTGTAGCCACCGGCGTCCGGCACCAGGCTGTTGACCCGGACCCCGGTCGTACCGCCGACCACCGCGCTGCCCCCGACCGCGCTGGTGCCGGCCGGACAGGAGACACGGACGACCTTCTCGGGCGTGGAGTCGTGGGCGCTGATGGTCTGCGCCGTGGTGAGACCCGGGACCGCGTGCGCGGGGGTGGACAAGGCCACGGTGGCACCGGCGAGGACACCGGCGACGGCCAGCAGCCGGGTCGGGACGGGGCGGTGTGTCGGAAACATGACTTCTCCTCTGGTCGAAAGTGTTGGACGGCTACGAGGAGCGACCTACCCGGGCTACGAGGACCCGCGACTGCTTACGGAACGGTGACGCGACCGGCCTGACAGGATCGGCCCATGACGCGCTCGTGGTGGGGCTGGGGGTCGGTCGAGGAGGCGGTGACACCCGCCGAGTCGGCGGAGCTGGTGGCCCGGGTGCGGGAGTTCCTGCCCGGCACCGAGCTGTCGCCGCACGCCGCTCCCGACCCGACGTCACTCGGCCTTCGGGCGCCACGGGTCACTCCCCCAAGCTCCCTGAGCCCGCTGTGCTCGACCGATCCTTCCGACCGGGCCGCGCACACGCACGGCAAGGCGTTCCGCGACGTGGTGCGCAACCTGCACGGGCAGCTGGAGAACCCTCCCGACCTGGTGGTCCGGCCGCGCACGGAGCAGGACGTCGTCGACGCGCTCGACTGGTGCTCACGCGAGCGGGTCGCCGTCATCCCGTACGGCGGCGGGAGCTCGGTCGTGGGCGGGGTCGAGGCGAGGTTCGACGGGCCCGCCGTGTCGCTCGACCTCGGGGCCCTCGATCGCGTGCTCGAGATCGACACGACCAGCCGGGCAGCGCGGATCCAGGCCGGGGTGCTCGGTCCGCAGCTCGAGGACCAGCTCCGGCCGCACGGGCTGACGCTGCGCCACTTCCCGCAGTCGTTCGCGTGGTCCACGCTCGGCGGCTGGCTGGCGACCCGGGCCGGCGGGCACTTCGCGACGCTGTACACCCACATCGACGACCTCACCGAGTCGCTACGGGTGGTCACGCCGGTCGGCGTGAGTGAGTCCCGCCGGCTGCCGGGGTCCGGGGCCGGGCCGTCACCGGACCGGTTGTTCCTCGGCTCGGAGGGGACGCTCGGCGTGATCACCGAGGCATGGATGCGGCTGCAGGACCGGCCGAGGTGGCAGGCCACCGCGTCGCTCGCCTTCCGGGAGTACGCCGACGCGGTCACCGCCACGCGCACGATCGCGCAGTCCGGTCTGCACCCCGCGAACTGCCGGCTGCTCGACCCGGCCGAGGCCTTCCTCAACGCCGGTACGTCGGTGACGGGCGGCCTGCTGGTGCTCGCGTTCGAGTCCGCCGACCACCCGGTCGACCCGTGGCTCGACCGGGCCGTCGAGATCGCCCTCGACCACGGCGGTGAGCGGCTCGCCGTACGATCACGCGACGAGCGGGCGAGCCACCAGGACGACGCGGCGGCCACCTGGCGCGCGTCGTTCCTGCGGATGCCCTACCTGCGCGACGAGGCGGCGCGACACGGGATGGTCGTCGAGACGTTCGAGACGGCCTGCACCTGGGACCGGTTCGACGAGGCCCACGCCGCGATCACGACCGCGGCGCAGGAGGCGATGGAGCGCGTCTGCGGCGGCGGGGTGGTGACCTGCCGGTTCACCCACGTCTACCCGGACGGGCCGGCGCCCTACTACGGGATCTACGCGCCGGGCCGTTGGGGCAGCACGGTCGCCCAGTGGGACGAGATCAAGGGGGCGGTCTCGGAAGCGATCGCCGCGACGGGCTGCACGATCACCCATCACCATTCGGTTGGGCGCGACCACCGGCGGTGGTACGACCAGCAGCGGCCCGACGTCTTCGCGACGGCGCTCGCCGCGGCGCGCGACGCCCTCGACCCGGCCGGCATCCTCAACCCCGGCGTGCTGCTGCCGTCACGGGCGTAGCCGACCCATCACGACGGCGTCGACGTAGCGGCCGCGCTTGAAGCCGAACTCCCGCATCACACCCTCGCGCTCGAAACCGAGTCGCTCGTAGAGCCGGATCGCGTGCGCGTTGTCCTCGAAGACGATCAGGCTGAGCCGGCGCAGGTTCAGCCAGTTGTCGGCGAGGTCGATGACGGCCTCGGACAGGGCACGGCCGACGCCACGCCCCTCGAACTCCGGATGCGTGCACACCATGTTGAGCTCGGCGACGTGCCGGTGCCGCGGGTGCGGCGGGTAGGTGACCAGCTCCGCGAACCCGACCACGCGGCCGCCGATCTCCGCGACCAGCAGGTGGATCTCGTCCTTGGGCTCGAGCCGCTCCTTCGTCGAGTGCTGCGAGGAGTACGGCACCCGCATCGTGCCCTCGATCACCGAGTCGCTGGTGAGGATCGCGTGCACGGCGTCGTGGTCGCGCTCCTCGAGCCCGCGGATCGTCACCGCGGAGGTGTCACTGGTCATGGCATCAGTGGAAGGGTCGGCCGAGACGCGGATGACGGTTGACGTCCTTGTAGAGAAGGTAGCGGAACCGGCCGGGCCCACCGGCGTAGCAGGCCTGGGGACAGAACGCGCGCAGCCACATGAAGTCGCCGGCCTGCACCTCGACCCAGTCGCGGTTGAGCAGGTAGACCGCCTTGCCCTCCAGGACGTAGAGGCCGTGCTCCATGACGTGGGTCTCCGGGAACGGGATCGAACCGCCGGGTTCGAACGTGACGATGTTGACGTGCATGTCGTGGCGGACGTCGTCGGGGTCGACGAACCGCTGGGTGCCCCAGGCGCCGTCGGTCCCGGGCATCGGCGCGATCGCGACGTCGGACTCGTGCGTCACGAACGACTCCGGTACGTCGACGCCGTCGACCCGTTCGTAGGCCTTGCGGATCCAGTGGAACGTGGCGTCGGCGTCGCTCTCGTTGCGCAGCGTCCAGCGCGTGTCCACGGACAGGTAGGCGTAGCCGCCCGCCTCGACCCGGTGGACCACGCCGTCGACGGTCAGGGAGACGGTGCCGCCCACCACGAAGAGCACCGACTCCGCGACCTCGTCGTCGGGCCGCTCGCTGCCCCCGCCGGGGCCCACCTCGACGATGTACTGCGCGAACGTCTCGGCGAAGCCCGACAGTGGCCGGGCGATCACCCACAGCCGGGTGCCGTCCCAGTGCGGGAGCCGGCTGGTGACGATGTCGCGCATGGTGCCGCGCGGCAGGACGGCGTACGCCTCGGTGAACACCGCGCGGTCGGTCGTCAGCTCCGCCTGGCCGGGCAGGCCACCGGTCGGCACGTAGTAGCTCATGCGACTCCTCGGGTCAGGAGCCGGCCTCGCGGCTCCGCGTCGATGTCGATCCTCCGCCCCCGCAGCCAGGTGCTGCGGACCGCGCCGACGAGGGTGCGGCCGTGGTACGGCGTGACGGGGTTGCGGTGGTGGAGCCGGGCAGCGTCCACCGTGAACTCCTCGTCGGGGGCGAGGACGACGAGGTCGGCGTCGTACCCGACCTCGATCCGGCCCTTGCGACGCAGACCGGCCTGGCGGGCCGGCGCCGCGGACATCCAGCGCGAGACGTCGGAGAGGTCGAGGTCGCGACGTCGCGCGCCGGTCCAGACGGCGGAGAGGCTCAGCTGCAGGGACGAGATCCCGCCCCACGCCGCGCCGAAGTCGCCGGTGTCGAGGCACTTCAGGTCGGCCGTCGACGGCGAGTGGTCGGAGACGACCAGGTCGAGCGTGCCGTCGCGCAGGCCCTGCCAGAGCTGCTCGCGGTTGTCGCGCTCGCGGATCGGCGGGCAGCACTTGTACGGCGTGGCGCCGTCGGGGATCTCGTCGGCGGCGAAGGTCAGGTAGTGCGGGCAGGTCTCGGCGGTGACCGGCACGCCGTCGGCCTTCGCCGTCGCGACGGCCGGCAGGGCATCGGCGCTCGAGACGTGGAGGACGTGCACGCGGCAGCCGGTGCGCCGGGAGAGGTCGAGGACGCGGGCGACGGCGAGGTCCTCCGCGGTGCGCGGCCGCGAGGCCAGGAAGTCGCTGTAGTGAGCGCCGTGGGCGGCGGGGGCGTCGTCGATGGCGTGCGCGTCCTCGGCGTGCACGATGAGCAGGCCACCGAAGGAGGCGATCTCGCGCATGGCGAGCTCGAGCTCGTCGTCGTCGAGCGGCGGGAACTCGTCGACGCCCGACGGCAGCAGGAAGCACTTGAAGCCGAAGACGCCCGCCTCGTGCAGCGGACGCAGGTCCGCGACGTTGCCGGGTACGGCGCCGCCCCAGAAGCCGATGTCGACGTACGCCTGCTGCTCGGCGGTCTTGCGCTTCACCTCGAGCGCGGCGAGGTCGACGGTCGGCGGGATGCTGTTGAGCGGCATGTCCACGATCGTGGTCACGCCCCCGGCCGCTGCCGCGCGGGTCGCGGTGGTGAAGCCCTCCCACTCGGTGCGCCCGGGGTCGTTGACGTGCACGTGGGTGTCGACCACGCCCGGCATCAGCACCTCGTCGTCGGCGAGGTCGACGATCGCGTCGGCGGTGAGGCCCGCCTCGGGCGGCTCGATCGCGACCACCAGGCCGTCCTTGACGCCGACCTGGCGGTCCACCTCGCCCGCGGGCGTGACGACGCGACGAGCGCGGATCACCAGGTCGAGGTCGGCCATGGCTCGGACTCTAGTCAGCGCAGCTCGTTGATGCGGGTGCTCGAGTCCTGCTTCTCGCTGCCGCCGACGCCGTAGCGCATCTCGATCCGCAGCTCCGCGCACGTCTCGGCCTCCGCCGGGGGCAGGCTGTCGGCGCTCGACCGGTCCCCGCCGTTGCAGAAGACGATCTCGGCGTCGGGGTACAGGTCGCGCACGACGTGGAGCGACCGGATGACGGTGGCGTCCTCGTCGACGGTCAGGATCGCCTCGTCGACGCATCGGAACTCCGAGACGAGCTCGAGCCGCTCGTCCTCCGGGATGATGATCTGCCCCTTCTTGAGCAGCTGCTGCTTGTCGTTGTTGACGAGCACCAGCAGGTGGGGGGCGATCTCCTTCGCCGCCTGGAACATGCGCAGGTGGCCGATGTGGGCCGGGTTGAAGTACCCCGAGACGACGGCCACGCGGTCGGCGGTTGTCAGCACCGCTCGAGCCTAGGACATGGGCCGGATTGTGCCGGTCACGACCCAGAGGTTAGGCTTACCTAAGTTGCCGTTCGAACGGAGGGTGCGCATGCACGGTCGGGTGATCGCGACCCAGCAGCTGACGCCGAGCCTGGTGCGCGTCGAGCTGGGCGAGGGCGACCTCGCGTCGTTCACCATGCCCGAGGCCACCGACGCCTACGTCAACGTCGCGCTCCCGCCTGCCGGGGCGCCGTACGACGCGGTGTTCGACCCGCGCGAGGTGAAGGCCGAGCACCCCGAGGACACCTGGCCCGCGCGACGGCGCTACACCGTCCGCTCGTGGGACCCGTCGGCGCGGCGGCTGGTGGTCGACTTCGTGGTGCACGGCGATGTGGGCGTCGCGGGGCCGTGGGCCACTGCGGTGCAGCCGGGCGGGGTGCTGGTGTTCGAGGGCCCCAGCGGCGGCTACCGTCCCGATCCCGATGCCGACTGGCACCTGCTCGTCGGCGACGAGTCCGCGCTGCCCGCCATCGCCGCCTCGCTCGAGGTCCTGCCTCCGGGCGCTCCCGCGGTCGTGCGGCTGCTCTGCGACGGCCCGGACCACGAGCTGCCCCTGCCCAGCCCGGGGTCGGTCGACCTGCAGTGGCTGCACCGGGCCGGCGGCCCGGGCGACGCCGACCTCCTGGCCGACGCCGTGCGGGCCCTCGACTTCCGTCATGGCCGGGTTCATGCGTTCGTGCACGGCGAGGCCGACGAGATCCGCGCCATCCGCCGGCACCTGCTCACCGAGCGTGGTCTCGGGCGCGCCGACATGTCCTGCTCGCCGTACTGGCGCCGCACCATGACCGACGAGGCGTGGCGGCAGGTCAAGCGCGACTACGTCGCCGCCATGGAGGCCGAGGTCGCCTAGGTGCGTCTCTCAACTCGGCGCCGTCGCGAGCGGGGTTTCGCGCCGTATCTGGCAAGGCGGAGGTGCGAAGGCGGGACGGAGTCCCGTCGAGGTCGCCGACAACGCCGCCAGATCGGATGCGAAGACCCGCGCAGCAGGCGTCCCGAATTGAGAGACGTGCCCTAGCTCATGGGCCGGATCGTGCGCGAACCCTCCCCCGCCGAGCTGGCGCGGACGGCGCTCGCGGACGCCCGCGCCGCGACCCTCGTCACCACCGGCTGCCCGACACCGGGCACGCTCACGGTCGTGCCGATCGAGGACCGGGCCGACGGCCGCCCGGTGGTCCGCCTCGAACGCTCGTCGCCGACCGTGCGGCTGCTGGCGTCCTGCCCCGTCGTCACGCTCTCGCTGCCCGGACCGGCGCCCTACCGCGCCGTCGACCTGATCGGTCCGCTGAACCCGTGCCGGGCCGGCCGCGACGGCGCCCGGAGCTACCGGCTCTCACTGCTGTCGGCCCGTCTCGTCACGCCGTCCGGCCAGTCCGTCCCGATCCCGCTCGGCGAGTTCCAGGCGGCCGAGCCGGATCCGCTCCGGTCCTGCGCGGCGGCAGCCCTGCAGCACCTCGAGACGTGGCACGCCGATGACCTCCTCGCCTGCGTGCGCGCACACGGGGGCGACGACGTGCTCGCCGTGGTGCCCCGCGCGCTCGACCGCTACGGCATCGAGCTGGCCGCGCTCGGCTCCGACGGCGTACGCCGGGTGCGGCTGGACTTCCCCGGCGGCCCGGTCGACAACCTCGACCAGGTGACGACCGACCTGCGCATCCTGCTCACCTGCCGCTGCCGCGGCTGAGCCCGGGTCAGAGGCAGCGCACCCGGACCATCGACACGCCCAGGTGTGCGACTAGTCACTAATGTCGAGTAACTTAGTAGTAGTTCGTCTATCGTTGGCCACACGTTCACCAAGGAGCGAGCCATCACGACCATCGCGCAGCACCACGACTACTGGGACGCCTTCTACGCCGGCCGGGCGAGCGGGCGCGTGCCCGGCCGGCCCTCCGCGTTCGCGTGGTGGGTGGACACGCAGCTGCCGGCAGGACGGGAGGTCGTCGAGCTCGGCTTCGGCACCGGCCGCGACTCGTTGTTCTTCGCCCGACTGGGCAGGAGGGTGCGGGGGTTCGACTTCGCCGAGTCCGCCGTCGCGCAGGCCCGTGGCCAGGCCGACGAGCACGCGCTGAGCGCCGACTTCGACGTACTCGACCTCTACGACGACCTCGCCGTCAGCCGAGTCGCCGAGTCACTGTCGTCGGCGCCCGCCACCCGTGCCGTGTACGCGCGATTCCTCGTCCACTCGCTCGAGGAGGCCGGCCGGGCAAACCTGCTCCGCCTGGCCGCCACGGCGTTGCGCCCCGGCGGCGAGCTGTTCCTCGAGTTCCGCACCGGCAAGGACCTGGGGCAGGAGCACCTCTTCGGCGACGACCACTTCCGGGTGTTCCTCGACCCCATGGTCGTCGAGACGGAGATCGAGGCGCTCGGCGGCGAGGTCACCTATCGCGAGGAGGGCTGCGGGCTGGCGGTCTACAAGACCGAGGACCCGCACGTGGCTCGGCTCGTCGCCCGGTTCCCCACCGGTGAGGTCATCTGGTGACTGGCGACGTCGCGGTGACCAGCCGCGGGGTCCGCGTTCCCGGTGGACTCCGCGAGGTCGTCGACGTCGAGTTCGACGGCGAGCGGGTCTGGTCGTTCAACCCGGCGCGTGAGCGGACTCGTCTCGGCCGCGGATGGGTTCGCTGGCCGCGGGATCTCCAGCCCTACCTCGACGGCGTGGCGGAGGTGAGCCTCGTCGAGCACGTGAGCGGCAGGACCGTCCTCGAGAGGCGGGTCGAGTTCGGCACCGGGACCGACCCGGTCCGGCTCGTCGACGGCGACGGACACGCGCTCGCCGTCGACAAGGCCGGCCACCTCCAGCGCATGTTCGCGCGCACCGACCCGGCCCTGACCGAGGCGGTGCTCGACGCCCTGGAGCGCGTCCTGCACGACCTGCGCGAGGAGTGTGGGCTCGACGCGTTCCTCGCCTTCGGCTGCCTGCTGGGCGCGGTGCGCGACGGTCACGTCATCGGTCACGACTGCGACGCGGACGTGTCGTACCTCAGTCCGCACACGCACCCGTTCGACGTCATCCGGGAGAACAAGCGGGCGGCGGACACCATGGAGGCGCTGGGCTGGCCGGTCACCCGGATGTCCGCGGGCGACTTCAAGATCTGGACCAGGCCCGGCGGTGGACGACGCGTGGGCATCGACGTCTTCGCCGCGTTCTACGTCGACGACACGTTCTACATGGTCCCGACCGTCACCGGAGACCTGGCGAGGTCGGCGCTGCTCCCGGTCGGGGAGGTGACGCTCGAAGGGCGCCGCTTCGTCGCGCCGGCCCGGCCGGCCGACCTCCTCGAGGTGACCTACGGACCGGGCTGGCGGGTACCCGACCCGTCGTTCGGCTACGACCCGTCGCGCGCGACCGTACGTCGCCTGAACGGCTGGCTGCGCAACAACCGCAAGCACCTGCGGCAGTGGAACGACTTCTACCGGTCGCGGACCAGCCGGCGGGTGCCGACCACGCCCGCGCCCTTCGCGCACTGGGTGACCGATCGGCTGGAGCCGCGGCAGCACGTCCTCGACGTGGGGTGTGGGAACGGTCGCGACGCCGTCCACTTCGCCGAGCAGGGACATCGGGTCACCGCGCTGGACGCCACGACGCAGGCCCGGACGCTGACCCGTCGCCTCGCCGCCTCCCGATCCGTGAAGGTGCGCCCGCGGGCACTGAACCTCAACGACCTCTACTCGACGTTGTCATCGGGAGCGCGGTTCGCCCGCCTGAAGCGACCGCCGCAGATCTATGCCCGCTTCCTGCTGGACTCCCTCGAGGTCGACGCCCGGCAGAACTTCTTCCGCTGGGCCCAGATGATCCAGCGCCGCGGCGGTGAGACGTTCCTGGAGTTCCGGACGTGGCACGACGTCCTGCGACGCCGTCCGTGGCTGGCGCGCTACCGGGGCCTGCTCGACCCGAACCGCGTGATCGCCGAAATCGAGCAGTACGGCGGCCGCGTGGTGCACCGAGAAGTCGGTCGGGGACTGGCACCGTTCGAGCGCGCGAATCCGCGCATCTGTCGACTCGTGGTGAGGTGGACGTGAACAAGTCGGACCGTGACCGGGTGCTGAAGCTGGTGGGACCGCTGTCCCTGTACAAGCGGGTGCTGGCCCTGGAGCAGGAGGTCCAGGAGACACGCAGGCTCAACCAGCGGCTCTCCGACGTCGTCGACGTGATCACGGAGGTACTCGTGCCGGCGGTCGACCGCGACGACGAGCGCATGCGCACCGCCCTGGCCAGCCTCGAGGAAACCGTCGAGCCGCGGGCGCGGAAGCGGACCGCCGCGACCCGGCTGCGTCAGAGGTCGTAGCGGATAGCGCCGACCGAGCTGGGCGCGGCAACCCGTGCTCAACCAGGCTCTGCCCAGTCGCCGAGGACCCAGTCGCGCACGTCCGGCATGTCTTCGAGATGCTCGACGACGTACGCCTGGTGATCGGCAAGCCGCTGTCGGCACCACGCCATGAGGTCGCTCGCTCCCGGCGGAGTCCGCCGCGCGTTGTTGAGGGCGTCCATCACCAGGTGGTACCGGGATGCCTTGTTGCGCACGACCATGTCGAACGGGGTGGTCGTCGTTCCCTCCTCGATGAAGCCGCGCACCCGGAACCTGTCGGCGTCCGGCCGGCCGTGCACCAGCTGGTGAATGGCACCGGGATAGCCGTGGAAGGCGAACACGACGTCGACGTGGTCGGTGAACAGCTCGCTGAACAGCGTGGGGTCCATGCCGTGCGGATGGTCCTTGGGACGCAGCATGGCCATCAGGTCGACGACATTGACCACGCGCGTACTCAGCTGGGGCACCCGTTCTCGCAGGATCGAGGCGGCAGCCACCGTCTCCATCGTGACCACATCACCGGCGCACGCGAGGACGATGTCGGGGTCCGCGCTGCCGTCGTCGGTCCCCGCCCAGTCCCAGACGCCCGCACCGCGGGCGCAGTGGGCGATCGCGTCGTCGATCGACAGCCACTGGAGCTGGGGCTGCTTGTCGATGACGACCAGGTTGACGTACGACCGGGAGCGAAGGCAGTGGTCGGCGACGGAGAGCAGGGTGTTGGCGTCGGGTGGCAGGTACACCCGGCCCACGCTGCCTCGCTGGGTGATGACGTTCTGGATCAGTCCCGGTCCCTGATGGCTGAACCCGTTGTGATCATTGCGCCAGGCAGTCGATGTCAGGAGGATGTTGAGGCTCGGCACCCGGGCCCGCCACGCCAGGTGCTCTGCCTCCTCGAGCCACTTGCCGTGCTGGATCGTCTGCGAGGCGCTCACCATCGCGAACGCCTCGTAGGTGGCGAACCAGCCGTGCCGCCCGGTCAGCGTGTACCCCTCGAGCCAGCCGTGACAGTTGTGCTCCGAGAGCACCTCCATGACCCGCCCGTCACGCGAGAGGGCGACGTCGTCCTCGGTGACGCGCTCGGCGAACGCACGGTCGGACACCTCGAAGACCGCACCGAGCCTGTTGCTGTTGGTCTCGTCCGGGCAGAACAACCGGAAGCTGTCGGGATTGCGCCGGTAGATGTCGCGCATCAGCTCCCCGAGCCGGCGCGTCGACTCGGCGCGCAGGAACGCGGGCCGGGGGAGGTCCAGTGCGTAGTCGCGGAAGTCCGGCAGGTCCAGGTCGACGGTGAGCAAACCCCCGTTCGCATGCGGCGAGCCACTCATCCGCAGTGCGCCCTCCGGGTTGGCCCGCCGGACCAGCTCGGTGGGTCGACCGTCGTCGTCGAACAACTCCTCTGGCCGGTAGGACCGCAACCACTCCTCGAGGATCCTCAGGTGCTGGTCGTTCCCCTTGATGCCGGCCAGGGGCACCTGGTGGGAGCGCCAGGTTCCCTCGACCTGCACACCGTCGACCACGGCGGGACCGGTCCAGCCCTTCGGCGTCCGCAGCACGATCAGCGGCCAGCGGGGACGGGTACCGTCCCAGTCACCGCCACGTGCGGCTGCCTGGATCTGGCGGATCGACCCCCAGGAGCGAGCCAGCGCCTCCGCGAACCGGTGGTGCATGGCGGGCAGATCCTCGCCGGTGACCTCGATGACGTCGTACCCGTGCCCCTCCAGGAGCGAGCGCACCTCGGTGGGCTCCTTCCGCGCCAGCACCGTCGGCCCGGCGATCTTCGCGCCGTTCAGGTGCAGGACAGGGAGCACAGCACCGTCCCGGGTGGGGTTGAGGAAGGAGATGCCCTTCCAGGACCCCTCGAGCGGGCCGGTCTCCGCCTCGCCGTCCCCGACCACGGCCAGCGCGATCAGGTCCGGGTTGTCCATCACGGCCCCGAACGCGTGCACCAGGACGTAACCCAGCTCGCCACCCTCGTGGATCGAGCCCGGCGTCGGCACCGACACGTGGCTCGGGATGCCGCCGGGCGAGGAGAACTGCCGGAACAGCCGGCGCACGCCCTCGGCGTCCTGGGTGACCTCCGGATAGATCTCCGTGTAGGTGCCCTCCAGATAGCTCGCCGCGACCAGCGCCGGACCTCCGTGCCCCGGACCGGCGAGATAGATCATCTCCTGCCCGGTGTGCTGGATCAGCCGGGAGGCGTGCGCGTACACGAACGAGAGTCCGGGACTGGTTCCCCAGTGCCCGAGGAGTCGGGGCTTGATGTGCTCGGACGACAGCGGCTCACGCAGCAGTGCGTTCGCCAGCAGGTAGATCTGGCCGATGGTCAGGTAGTTGTTCGCCCGCCACCATGCGTCCAGCACGGTGACCTCATCGGCACTCGGTCGCGCGATCGTCTCGACCAGGTCGGCAGCCGGTGCGGGGATCTCGTGATCGGTGCCCATCGGCGATGCTCCTGAGGTCGTGCGACTTGCCGCCCAATCTGATCGCGCCGACGGCGGCCGGCCTCCCCCGAACTGGGTGGAGAGCCCACGACCGGGCTGCAGGACGGCCGGCGTCACTAGGGTGAGCACGCCGGCAACAGCTTCGTGCAGCCATTCCTGCGCGACCGAGGCGCCACCTGGGAGGAGAAACGCCCCGCAACCGAGCAGTATGGGGCCATGAACGGGCACGACCCGACCACGGTGCAAGCGCGGGACTGGTCCTCTCCGCCATCCGACGTCCTGCTGGCCGACGGCACGATCGCGGTGATCCGCTCACTCGAGCCCGGCGACCGGGAGCAGCTGCTGGCGCTGCACGAGGGCGTCTCGGAGGACACGCTCCGTCTGCGATTCTTCTCGCCGAGTCCCGCCGCCGGACGGGCCTACGTGGCGCGGCTCTTCGACGAGTCCAACGACCAGTCGGTCGCGCTGGTCGCCGTACTCCGTGGCCGGATCGCGGCCCTGGCAACCGCCGAGCTGCTGTCGGAAGAGAGCGCGGAGGTCGCCTTCCTGGTCTCCGACCAGGATCGAGGTCGTGGGCTCGGCAGCCTGCTCCTGGAGCACCTCGCGGCACTGTGCCGCGAACACGGTGTCACGCGCTTCGAGGCAGAGGTCCTTGCCGACAACTACGGCATGCTGGGCGTGTTCCGGGCGGCGGGCTTCGCGGCCACCCGCCGAGCCCAGGACGGCGAGGTGTCGGTCGAGCTTCGGACCGAGGTCTCGCCGGCCGCCGTCGACGCCGCGGACCGCCGCGAGTGGCTTTCCGAGGCACGGTCCCTGCGCCCGCTGCTGTACCCGGAGAGCGTCGCCGTGGTGGGCGTCCGCCGCACCCAGGCGGGGCTGGGCAACGACATCCTCGAGGCGATCCGCGGCGGAGGCTTCACCGGGCGGCTGTATGCGGTGCACCCGCAGGCCGACTCCGTGGCCAGCATGCCGGCCCACCGCAGCCTGGTCGCGATCGAGGAACCGGTCGACCTCGTGGTGGTCGTGGTGCCCGCCGGTCAGGTCGGTTCCGTCATGGCCGACGCCGCCGCTTCGGGAGTGGGGGCTGCGATCGTCGTGTCCTCCGGCTTCGCCGGGCCCGACGAGCTCGGCGCGGCAGATGCGCGCGAACTGCTGCGGACGGCTCGGGCCCACAGCATCCGCGTGGTGGGCCCCGATTCGCAGGGAGTGCTGTCGCAGGGGCCGGAGGTCAGACTCAACGCGACGTTCGCACGCTCGCTGCCGGGTCCGGGCGGGCTCGCCATCGCCTCGCAGTCGGGCGGGGTCGGCTTCACGCTGATGGACCTCGCTCGCGATCTGGGCGTCGGCGTGCACTCGTTCGTCTCGCTCGGAGCCAAGCTCGACGTCTCCAGCAACGACCTGTTGGCCGCGTGGATGGATGATGCGCATGTGGCTGCCGCCGCGCTCCACCTGGAATCGTTCGGCAACGCGCTCAAGTTCGCCCGCATGGCCCGCCGCTTCGCCGAGCGCAAACCCCTGCTCGGCGTGATCGGTGGTCGGTCGACGGGCTCGGCCGTCGGCGTCGACGCGTTGTTCGCCCAGGCGGGGGTGATCCCGTGCAGGAGCGCCACCGAAGTGGCCGAGACCGCGGCACTGTTGCTGGCCCAGCCGCTGCCGGACGGCTACCGGGTCGGTGTGCTGACCAATGCGGGCGGCATGGGCACGGTGGTGGCCGATCTTGCCGACGCCGAAGGCCTCTCGGTGCCGGAGCTGTCGAGCGAGGGTCGGGCCGTCGTGCGGTCGGCGGCGCCGGACGCGGTCAGTACCGGCAACCCCGTCGACCTCGGGGCAGCGCTGTCCCCCGCGGCGCTCGAGGCCGGTCTTCAGGCGCTGCTCGCCGTACCCGAGCTCGACGCGGTCGTCGTGGTCCTGGTCCCCACCAGCCTGGCCGACCCCGGCGGGCTCTTCGATGCCGTCTCCAGGGCCGGGGCGAAGTGCGACCGGCCGGTCCTGCTCGTCGCGTCCAACGCAGCCGAGCACGGTCGCCCCCACGGGGTGACCGTCTACCGAACCGCGGAGGCAGCGGTGGGGGCGCTGGCGCGCACCATGAGGTATGCCGCGTGGCGGCGGGTTCCGGCCGAGGAACCTCCGGCGGCGCTGGGTGTCCGGGCTGCCTTCGCCCAGGCCTGGGCCGTCCAGCGGCTCGCGGCCCGTGGTGGGCGGGCCGAGTGGGTTCCGGATTCGGCAACGAGCGAGCTGCTCGGTGCGTACGGCATCGACCCCGTCGGAGTCCTGGCCCAAGACGCCGACGAGGCCGGTCGCGCAGCGGCGGAGATCGGCTTCCCCGTCGTGGTGAAGGTGGCCGACGCGAATGTCCTGCACAAGACCGATCGCGGGCTGGTGCGGGTCGGGTTGCAGACGTCGGCGGAGGTCTCGGCGGCCGTCGACGCCTTCCGTGCCGAGTTGGGCAGCGACTCAATCGGTGTTCGGGTACAGCCGGTGCTCACCGGGGTCGAGGTGGCCTGTGGAGTGGTCCGGGACCCGGTGTTCGGACCGCTGGTCCGGATCGCCGCGGGCGGCGTCGCGACGGAGATCTTGAAGGACGAGGTCTACCTGGTGCCCCCTGTCACGAGCTCCGACGTCGGTCGTGCCCTGCGCGGGCTGCGCCTGTGGCCGTTGCTCGACGGCTATCGCGGCGCCGAGCGGGTCGACGTGGAGGCGTTGCAGGCAGTCCTCGTGGGCGTGGGCCAGCTGGTGGTCGACGTCCCCCAGGTCTCGGATCTCGACCTCAACCCGCTCCTCGTCGCGCCCGACGGTGTCCACTGCGTCGATGTGAAGCTGCAACTGCGTGCCTCCGAGACACTCGATGCCGGGATCCCGCGTCGCCTTCGTGCGCCTTCCTGACCGCTACGTGTCCCGGACCACGGCCAGGGCCTCGCGCGCGATCTCCCACTCCTCGTTGGTCGGAACGACCAGCACCTGCACCCGGCTGCCGTGGGCGGAGACCACGCTGGGCCCGTTCAACGGCCCGGCATTGCGTGCCTGGTCGATCTCGATCCCGAGCGCCTCGAGCCCGGACAGGCTGGCCGCGCGCAGCTCGGCGTTGTGCTCGCCGACGCCTGCGGTGAAGACGACGGCGTCGACGGTGCCGAGGACCGCGAGGAAGGCCCCGACGTACTTGCGGATGCGGTAGGCATAGACGTCGAACGCCAGCCGGGCAGTTTCGTCGCCCCGCTCGCGGAGCGCGAGCACCTCGCGGAAGTCGTTGTGACCCGTGAGCCCCTTCAGTCCCGACTCGCGGTTGAGGGCACCGTCGATGGCGTCGATCGACCAGCCGAGCTCGCGGTGGAGGTGTGCCGGTAGAGCGGGATCGAGGTCGCCGGAGCGAGTTCCCATGACCAGCCCCTCCAGCGGAGTGAACCCCATGGACGTGTCGACGGACCGCCCGCCGCGGACGGCCGTGGCCGAGGCACCGTTGCCCAGGTGGAGAACGATCAGATTGGTCTCGTCCACGGGTTTGCCCAAGTGACGCGCGGCCTCCCGGCTGACGAAGGCGTGTGAGGTGCCGTGGAACCCGTAGCGGCGGATCTGGTGCTCCTCGCGCCACCTCAGGGGTACGGCGTAGGTGTACGCCACGGGAGGCATCGTCTGGTGGAACGCGGTGTCGAAGACCGCCACGTGGGGTACGTCGGGGAACAGCGTGTGGGCGATCATCATCCCTTCGAGGCAGGCCGGATTGTGCAGCGGTGCGAGCGGCACCAGCTGCCTCACCTCCTCGATGAGTTCGTCGTCGACGATGGCCGGCGCCGCGAAGCGGGAACCGCCGTGCACGATCCGATGACCCACGGCGGCCACCTCGGCGCCCGCCAACGACGGGCCGTAGCTGGCAAATGCACCCAGCACGGCCGTCAGCGCTTCCTCAACTGTGGGGCACTCGCACGCGACAGCGTGCCTGGCGTCGCCCGTCGAGTGCAGGAGCTGGCCACCGGACGCGCCGATCCGTTCCACCGACCCGCTCGCCTTCGCCACGCCGGACTCGGCGTCGACGAGGCTGTACTTCAAGGACGACGACCCGGCGTTGAGAACCAGTACGTGGGAGCTCACGAGCGCCCTTGAGCCTGGATCGCGGTGATCGCGATGGTGTTGACGATGTCACGCACGGTCGCGCCGCGAGACAGGTCGTTGACCGGCTTGCGCAGCCCCTGGAGGACTGGGCCCACTGCGAGCGCGCCGGCCGAGCGCTGGACGGCCTTGTACGTGTTGTTGCCCGTGTTGAGGTCGGGAAAGATGAAGACCGTCGCGTGTCCCGCGACTGCGGAGTCCGGGAGCTTGGTGCGCGCCACGCTGGGGTCGATCGCGGCGTCGTACTGGATCGGGCCCTCGACCAGCAGATCCGGCGCACGTTCGCGCACCGTCGCCGTCGCTTCGGCGACCTTCTCCACGTCGCTCCCCGAGCCGGAGCTTCCGGTCGAGTAGGACAGCATGGCCACGCGCGGTTCTACGCCGAAAGCCGACGCCGTCCGGGCGGAGGCGAGCGCGATGTCCGCGAGCTGGGGCGCCGTCGGGTCCGGGTTGACGGCGCAGTCGCCGTACACCAGGACCTGGTGGCGCAGGCACATGAAGAACACCGAAGACACCACCGAGACATCGGGCACCGTTCGCACCACCTCGAGCGCCGGCCGGATCGTATGGGCCGTGGTGTGGCACGCGCCGGACACCATGCCGTCGGCGAGGCCGAGCTCGACCATCATCGTCCCGAAGTAGGACACGTCCAGCACGAGCTCCCGCGCGCGTTCGAGGTCGACGCCCTTGTGTCTCCGCCGCTGGTGGTACTCCGCGGCGAACCGCTCGTGCAGCGCGTCGTCGAACGAGCTGAGCAGCTGGGCACCGGAGATGTCCACGCCGAGCATCGCCGCCCGCGCCTCGACGGATGGGGGGTCACCCAGGATCGTGAGGTCCGCGATCCTGCGTCGCAGCACGATGTCCGCGGCCAGCAGGACACGGTCGTCGTCCCCCTCGGGCAGGACGATGTGCCGCCGGTCCGACACCGCGAGATCGAGCAAGTGGTGCTCGAACATCAGCGGGGTGACGACGTCGCTGCGCGCGACCTCGAGCCGGTCCAGCAAGGCATCACCGTCGACGTACTCGTCGAACAGGGCGAGCGCGGTCGCCACCTTGCGCGGCGAGTCCTTGTGCAGGCGTCCGCGCAGCATGGTGAGCGCGGTTGCGGTCTCCTTGGTCCCGAAGTCAGTCTCGATGATCGGCATCGTCGTGCGCAGTCCCTCGATGAGACGGCCGACCTGCGGGGCCAGCGGAATGCCGCCGTTGAGGACGATCCCCGACATCTGTGGGAAGTTCGCCGACACCTGCGCCGTGAGGACGCCGAGGACCACCTCCGGCCGGTCGCCGGGCGCCACGACCACGGCACCGTCGAACAGGCGGTCGAGCACGTTGGGCAGCGTCATGGCGGCGATCACGACGCCGGTGGCCTCCTGCGCCAGCAGTCTCTCCTCGCCGCTGATGAGCTTGCCCTCGCAGGCCAGCATCATGTCGCCGACCGACGGTGCGTTCAGCAAGGGCTCCTCTGGCAATGCGAAAGCCGGTACGCCGTAGCGGGCGAGCGCGGCGGCCACATCGTCGCGTCGGGCCGGGTCCGCCCGGTTGGCCACGATCGCGAACAGGGAGCCGAGGTTGGCCTTCAGCTCTGCCGCCGCCACCTCGGTCGTCGCCTCGAGCTCCACCGGGGTCCTGCCGTGCGCGTTGAGGACGAGCATCACCGGGGTTCCCAGGTTGGCCGCGACGCGAGCGTTGAAGGAGAACTCCGTCGGCGCCCCGACATCGGTGTAGTCGCTGCCGACAACGACCACGGCATCCGCCTTCTCGGCTACCTGGTGGTAGAGCTCGACGATCCTGCTGAGCGCCGCCTCCGGGTCACGGTGCAGCTCGGCGTAGCTCACGCCGGCGCACTCGTCGTAGGACAGGGCGACGGCGTCGTGAGAGACGAGAAGGTCGAGGACATAGTCGACGGCACCCTGTTCGCGCACGACGGGGCGGAAGACTGCGACCCGCTCGACCCGCTTGGACAACTGCTCGAGCACTCCGAGGGCCACCGTGGACTTGCCGGCGAACCCCTCGACAGCTGCGACGTACACGCTGCTGGCCACAGCCCGAGACTATCCGGGGCCGACTCACCCGGCGCGGGGGAACCGGACCCGTCCGGACAGCCGGAGGATGCCAGCCGAGGTCGGATCCGACCCGGCGCTGTACGCCGGCGGACCGTCATGGACGGAAGGGAGCACGAGACATGCGCAAAGTAGCGACAATCACCTGCATCGTTGTCGGCGTCGTGATGGCGATCGCCGGGGTGGTCACCTGGGTGGTGATCTCCAGCACGCTGGCCGACCAGAAGATCACCGTCGCCGACGACGCCAACTGTGCGGCCGGCGACGACGTCAACGGCCCGATCTCCGCCTATTGCCAGGCGGACATCATCGACCATCACACCTTGGACATCACCGGAGGTCTGACCTACGCCGAGCTCGAGCGTGAGGACCCGAACCGAGCAGTGGCGATGGATTCCGCGTTCCTGCAGGCGTCACTGTTCACCTCGGTCGTCGCGTTCGGGGTCGCCGGCATGGCCTTCGTGCTCGGACTCGTCCTGACCCTGATCGGGTTCGCCTTGCGAGCGCCTGCGGCATCGGCGACCTAGCCACTGGCGTCCGGGGGGTGGCTATCCCTCATCCTCGAGCCGCCCTTCATGGAGATCAACCAGGCCGTCGGCCTGCCGCGTGGCCTGGACCCCGACGCCGTCGCGGCGGTCGCGGCCCGGGTCGAGGAGCTGAAGGCGTCCGGCTTCGTCCGCGACGAGCTGGCGCGCAGCGGTGTCGAGGCGAGCGTGGCGCCGCTCGCGTAGGTGCGGGTCAGCGCCAGGTGATCTCGTGCACGTGACCGTCCGTGCCGCGGAAGGCCAGGTGCGCCGAACGGTCCGCGTCAACCACGAACCCGACCGGTGACCCGGAGGCAGGCGGCGCCGCGGAGTTGGCGGTCACGTCACCGTGGCTGACCGGCTGGCCGGGTGCCCACCACAGCTCCTCGAGGTGGCCGTCGTCGCGCCGGTAGGTCACCGAGAACACCTGGTGGACGGAGCTGAAGAACGCGGTCGGCCGCCCGGTCGCCAGAGGTGCGCCCGCCAGCGCGGTCAGGTCGCGACCACTCACCGGCGCCACCCCCACCCAGGACAGCTCGTAGACGTGCCGATCGGTACCGACGTAGAACACGTGGTGGCTGTCGGTCGCCGGCACGTGGAACGCGACCGGGTCGGAGCTGGCCTTCGGTGTCCCGGCGGTGCCGGAGAGGTCGTCGAGCCCGCTCGGGCCGTCCTTCCAGTACACACTCAGGATCCGGCCGTCCCCGGCCCGGTACGGAACGATGTTGGTGCCGTCTGGAGTCGAGTACGCCGCGGGGTCGCCGGCGGCCTGGGGCGCGCCGATGGTGCCGGTCAGGTTGCCGCCGTAGAACACCGGCGCCACGCCGAACCACACCAGCTCGTGCAGGTGCTTGTCGGTGCCTCGGTAGATGACGTGGTGACCGTCGCTCGGCTGGTGGTGGTAGCCGACCGGGGTGCCCGAGGCCGCCGGTGAACCCGCCGTTCCGGAGAGGTCGTCGTGCCCGACCGGTCCGGTGGACCAGTAGAGACTGCGCACCCGGCCGTCACCGCTGCGGAAGAGCAGGATCTCGGTGTTGCGTGCGTGGTCGGCGTACGCGAACGGGTCACCGGCAGCCCCCGGCGCACCGGCCAGGCTGGTGAGGTCGGAGGTGCCAGAGTCGGTTCCGCCGTTGTTCCACAGCTCGTGCAGGTGGCCGTCGCTGGACCGGTAGGCGATGTTCGAGACACCGAGGCCGGGCAGCACGGTCGCCGTCGGCGTACCGGCCGCAGAGGGAGCGCCGTGGTCGAGGGTGCGGTCGCGGTGCCGGTTCCAGCGGCAGGTCACGCCGACCGCGGCCCAGGCATCGACGCAGGCCCGGGCCACGTCGTGGCCGAACAGGGCGTACGCACGGTCCGCGGTGAGGGTCGCGAACGTCTCGAAGTCGGCGTCCTTCGGCAGCGACGGTGAGGTCATGGCGGCGTACCAGACTCGTCCGGCGCGATCCCAGGCGAACCCGTCGAGGGCCTGGGCGAAGAGCACGAACGCGCGGTTCGGGATGCCGGAGTTGATGTGCACCCCGCCGTTGTCGTCGTCGGTGACGAGGAAGTTGTTCATGTGGTCGGGCTGGGGGTCCTGGCCGCCGAGGTTCGGGTCGTTGAACGCCGTGCCGGGCGCGATCATCGACCGCAGCGCGACGCCGTTGATGCCGGCCACGAAGAGGCCGGCGCCGATCAGCCAGTCGGCCTGCGCGGCCGTCTGCTGCGGCGTGGCCGACCATTGCTTGACGAGGGAGCCGAAGACGTCGGCGAGGTGCTCGTTGAGCGCGCCGGACTGGCCCTCGTACTCGAGGTCGGAGGCGTGCGAGATGACGCCGTGCGTGAACTCGTGAGCCATCACGTCGACCGCGGCGGTCATGCTGGCGAAGACCACCCCGTCGCCGTCGCCGAAGACGAACTGCTCGCCGTTCCAGAACGCGTTGGCGTAGTTGCGTCGGTAGTGGACCGACGCGGTCATCGTGCCGCCGTCGTCGTCGAAGGAGTTGCGAGCGAACAGGTCCTGGTAGAGGTCCCAGGTGTTGCCCAGGCCGTCGTACACGCGGTCGACGTCGACGTCTCCGGTGGCCGGATCACCCTCGTCGCGCACCAGGTCGCCGGGAAGGTCGTCGTCGTTCTGGCAGTCATGGATCGAGCGGTGCTTCCGTAGCGCGGCGCGGTCCTCACGCCTGGTGACCCGCGCGCGGCGACCGACGTCCGCCGCGACCAGGGCCCGCTGGGCGCGCAGGGCGGCGTCGACCGCCAGCGTCTCCGCCGCCACGACCCGCTGCTCCGGGGTTCCGTGCTGGCTCAGCGCCTCCAGGATGTACGGCGGCACGATGCCGTGGTGGCCCAGGTGGACCCTCCGATCAGCTGCTCGACCGGTGCCTGGCTTGCGATCGCGTGACGTCATCACTGCCCCTTGTCTGCTCGTGTGAGTGTTCAGGAGCAGGGCTCGGGCGTTGCTGATACGCCTTCTCGTTCCGGGTCCATCAACGGGGTTTCACCTGATCTGGATGACGTGTTCGCCGTGCCCTTCGGGCTGACTGTGTAGGAACCGAGTTCCGGGTGACCGGGGCGCCGCGAGGTTCCTTCGGTGGCGTCGCCGTTGACTCGGACAGCTCTTGCATCGGAAGGACGGTCCGCCGTGGACTACATCGACCGGCTGCGTCGCTTGTCCATCAACGAGGCCGACACTGTCGAGGAACGCACCGGAGTTCTCGAGCCGGTGCTCGACCCCAGAACCCTGGCCCTGGTCCGGCTTGCGGCGCTGGTCGCTGTCGGGGGTGCCGTGCCGTCGTACGGCGCCCAGGCCGATGCCGCGCTGGACGAGGGCGCGAGCGCGGCCGAGGTCGTCGACGTCCTGGTCGGCGTCCTCCCGATCGTCGGCCGGCCGCGCGTGGTCGCCGCCGCCCCCAAGCTGGCCATGGCGCTGGGCTACGACACCGATGCTCTCGACCAGTCGGGGTGAGTGCGGCCGGGACCGGCCGGCATGCGACGCTTTTCATGATCGAGAGAGACGTCAGTTGGAACTCGTGACCGTCACGGTGGCCCTCGCCACCATCTTCACCTGGTGCGTCCTTGCCGTTCGGCTCGAACGTGCCTGGCTCTCGGCCCCGCTGGTGTTCGTCGCGGCAGGCTACGGGTTCGCCCAGGCGTTCGGACTGTTCGATGCCGACGTCGATCCCGAGCTCGTCAAGCTGATCGCCGAGGTGACCCTCGTCTGGGTGCTCTTCGCGGACGCGTCGCGGGTCCGACTCGCACAGTTCCGCCGTGACCTGAGCACCTACGTCCGGCTGCTGGGCGTCGGCCTTCCGCTCACGGTCGCGCTCGGGACGGGGGTGGCCTTGCTCGTCCTCGGCCTCGACCCGTGGGCGGCCCTGCTGGTCGGCGCGGCACTGGCCCCGACCGACGCCGCGCTGGGCGCCACCGTGATGTCGAACCCTCGTGTCCCTTCCGCCGTGCGACGTGCCCTCAACGTGGAGAGCGGACTCAACGACGGGATCGCCACACCCATCGTGCTCGTGGCCGTTGCCGGTGTCGCTGCGGACCACGGGCTGGCGGGGGTCGAGGGCCCTGGCCGGGCAGTCCTCTCCCTGCTCGTCGGCCTGGCTGCCGGCGTCGTCGTGGGAGGTGCCGGAGGCGTCCTGACCCGGCTGGCCGGCAAGCGCGGCTGGCTGTCCGAGGAGCTCGCCGGACCCGCCGTGCTGACCCTGGCCTGCTGGCGTACGTCGGTGCCGTCGGGATCGACGGAAACGGTTTCGTGGCTGCCTTCGTCGGAGGACTGGTCTTCGGCAACGTCTCCGGGCCCAGCGGCGAGAAGGAGGTCTACTTCGTCGACCAGTCAGGTGCGATGGCGTCCATGGTCAGCTGGCTGGCCTTCGGCGCGCTCGCCGTGCCCATCATCGGCACCGCGTGGAACGCGTCCATGCTCGTCTACGCGGTGCTCAGCCTCACGCTGGTGCGGATGCTGCCCGTCGCGGCAGCCCTGTGGGGGGCGGGCTTCGATCGCTTCAGCGTGGCGTTCGTGGGGTGGTTCGGTCCGCGGGGCCTGGCCTCCGTCATCTTCGCCCTGATCGCCCTGGAGAGCCTCCACAGCGTGGGTCAGGAAGTCGTGGCGGTCATCTCGCTCACGGTCCTGCTCAGCGTGGTGGCGCACGGCTTCAGTGCCGTCCCCATGGCACGACGGTTCGCGTCACCGTCGCCGGCGGCGAGACGTCGTGGCACCGACCTCGCGACCAAGAGCCGTTTCACGCAGAAGAAATGATGCGCCTCGGTCCACCCGAGCGGAGGCTTGCCGTGCACGCGAGGCACGAAGCCTGCGGACGACCGCCGGCCAGCATTTCCTCTTGAGCCAAAGGAGCGTGTCCATGGACGACACGAGAAACGACGCAGAGCTGGGACCAGTCGACTGGATCGTGGTCGAGTTCCCAGGCAGCAAGTTCAACGGCGCGATCGCGCCGGCGCTGCGCGACCTCGTCGACCGCAACCTGATCCGGGTGCTCGACCTGCTGGTGCTGAAGAAGGACGCCGACGGAGCCCTCGAGGTCTTTCGAGCTCTCCGACCTCGATGAAGGCGAGCTCGGCGACCTTCGCGCCTACGAGACGCAGCTCGCGATGCTGCTCAGCGAGGAGGACGTGGTCGCGGTCGCGGCCGCCATCGAGCCAGGGAGCTCCGCCGCCGTCCTGGTCTGGGAGAACATCTGGGCCGCTCCGTTCGCGTCCGAGGTCCGCGCATCTGGCGGCCAGCTCGTCGCCAGCGGACGGATCCCCATCCAAGCGTTGCTCGCCGCCCTCGAAGCGGACGAGGATGCAGAGCTCGAAGAGGCAGGAACCTGACATGGGCATCGCCAGACGACGCGTGCGTCGCGCAGCAGTGATCGGACCGGCACCGGTCGCCCGCACCGCCACCACGGTGGCCACCGCCGCCGTGGTCGCACATGGGGTGAACCGGCGTACCGACCGCAGGGACGACCGCCGAGACCGCCGCTGATCGGATCCCTGCTACCCCCCGAGCAACCCGATCGCGCTCGCCTGCTGGACCGCATCGGTACGTGTGGAGACTCCCAGCTTCCGATAGATCGACGTGACCTCCGAGGCCACGGTGTTGCGCGACACGAACAGGCGTTCACCGATCTCGGCCAACGTGAGGTGCGTCTGGAGGTACGGCAACAGCCGGAGCTCTGCCGGCGAGAGGGGCGGACCACCGGCGGATGCACCCCGCGCGCTCGACGTGAGCGTTTCACGCAGCGTGGAGACCTGCTCGACGAGCACCCCGAGGTCCGGGCGATGCAGCAGAATGTCGTCGATCTCGCGCAGAAGGTGTCGAGCGGTCGCCGGGTCCCCCCTGACCAGGTGCACCCGGGCCAGTTGCAGTCGGACGCTCACCGCCATGAACGGAAGCACGAACGTGCACGACAGACGTGCTCGCATGGCCCGCGCGATCAGGCGGTCCGCCCCCTCCAGGTCGCCACGGTGCACGGCCAGCCGTGCCGCCACGGCGACGACGAGGACGCTGGTGGCGTAGTCATGCATCCGATTCGCATCGACAACGGCGAGGGCACCCTCGACGCGCTGGGCAGCCTCTTTCCATCGCCCACGCTCCATCGCGACCAATGCCAGCTCGGACTCGCTGAGCACGAGGCAATCGGCATTGGCATTCGTGGCCGCAACCGAGGAGGACTCCGCGAACATGGCGCACGCCTCGTCAACGTTGCCGGCGAGCAGCAGTGCCTCGCCGTTCAGGTAGAGAGCGGTGTCGCGCCACGGGCTCCAGGCGGGCTCCTGGGCCACTGCGATGCTCGCCTCGGTCAACATCTGCTCGGGACCGGCAGCACACATGACGGCCCGCAACATCCTCCGGGCAGAGTCGAACGACGTGCCCCCGACGGGTGCCGGATCGAATGAGGCGGTGTCGAGGAGCGCGGCCCACCGTTGTGCTTCGCGCGTCTGCCCGGTCAGTGCCGCAGTCCAGCCGGCCAGGACAGCCAGCGGTGGGAAGCGCTCGATCGCTGGGTCGCCGAGGGCTGTGAGCCAGCGTTGGACGGTCGACACGTGTCCGGCCTTGTAGGTCGGAAGCAGGAGCTGCGTCGCCAGCTGGACGCATCGGTCTTGGTGGCCGTTGCTGGTGATCAGGTGCTCGAGCGCAAGGGCAGGGGATCCGTTCGCCTCGTACCAGTCGGCGGCCCGCACGTGCAGCTCCGTCGTGACGTCGGGCTCGACGCGGCGGAGCTCACCGAGCAGGAACTCCCGGAAGAGCGCGTGGTATCGGTACCACTCTCGCTTGCGATCCAGCTGGATCAGGAACAGGTTGGCCGCCTCGAGCTCGCGCAGGCAATCCTGGCCGCTCGTGTCCTGCAGGAGCGCATCGCAGAGCGGAGCACAGAGCTGGTCGAGCACCGCGGTGCGTCGCAGGAACCGCTGCATGCTCTCGGGGACCTGGCTCAACGACTCCCGGTACAGGTAGTCGGCCACGAAGCGGTCGTCGCCGGAAACGGTCAGGACGTGGCTGGGGCTGGCTCGGGCGATCATCGCCGCGAGATAGAGGCCGGCCGGCCAACCTTCCGTCCGCTCGGTCGCGGTGGCCGCGGCCTCGGGCGAGACCTTCACGTGCGCTTCCTCGAAGATCTGCGCGGCCGCGGCGGCGTCCAGAGCCAGGTCGCTCGCCCCGATCTCCCACGCGTCACCCGACGCTCGCAACCGCGGCACATGGGGCTGCTCGGAGCGACTGGCGGCCGCCAGCTGAGACCCGTGTGGGATCCCCGAGATCACCACTCCCAGCACATCGTGACACTCCGGTGAACGGAGCTCGTGGAGGTCGTCCAGCATGATCACGAACGGGTCCCGGCTCGTGCTGAGCGCCGCCGCAAGGCGCGGCGCGGCTCGTCCCAACGCGGACACGCCCATGCCGCCCATGTCGGCCACCAGGTCGTCGTGTCCTCCCGAGACCCGGGCGTAGGCAGAGGCCAGCAAGGCGAGCAGGAGCGTCGGGTCGTCGTCCATGCCCGTCAGCGACACCCACACGACACGACGGTCCTCGGCCAGCGCCCACTGCGACAGCAGCGTCGACTTGCCGTAGCCCGCGGGCGCGGTGATGCCGATCACGCGGCAGCCGCTCGCCCTCGCCGCCTCGATGAGCCCAGCGCGGCTCACCGAGCCCGTACGCGGTTGCGGAACCATGAACTTTGCGTCGAGGAGCAGCCGATCGACCTCGAGTCCGCTCGGCGTTCCGTCACGGAGAACGTCGGCCACGGCCTGAGACTACGCCGAAAGGCTTCACAGCAGCCCCGAACGATCTCGCCGCAACCCGTTGTCGGGCCTGTGGTCGAGCGGCCGCTTCACGCGATCTGAACGATGCCACGGCGCCTCCCCCTGCGGTGTGATGGGCCCCAGGCAGCAGCTCACCGACAACAGGTGGTAGATGATGAGTCCCGACCGACATGCGCGCACGATGCTGCCCATCCCCGACCGTCCGGCGCGTGGTCTCACGACGTACGACGCCAAGGACCCCGACACCGCATATCCCCCCGTCGAACCCTTGCTCCCCCCCAAGGGCGCACCGAACGTGGTGATCGTGCTGCTCGATGACGTCGGCTTCGGCGCTGCGAGCGCGTTCGGCGGCCCCTGCCGGACGCCGACCGCCGAGCGGTTGGCCGCGGGGGGACTGCGGTTCAACCGCTTCCACACCACGGCCTTGTGCGCTCCGACCCGGCAGGCGATGCTGACCGGCCGCAACCACCACTCGGTCGGCATGGGCAGCATCACCGAGACCGCCACCTCGGCACCGGGCAACAGCTCGCTGCGGCCGAACACGAAGGCCCCGGTCGCGATGACACTGAAGCTGAACGGCTACTCCACCGCGCAGTTCGGCAAGTGCCACGAGGTGCCCGTCTGGCAGTCGTCGCCGATGGGACCGTTCGACGCTTGGCCCTCGGGAGGCGGCGGGTTCGAGTCGTTCTACGGCTTCATCGGTGGGGAGAACAACCAGTGGGACCCCGCCCTCTACGACGGGACGACCCCGGTCGAGCCGCCGGCCACCGCCGAGGAGGGCTACCACCTGACCGAGGACCTGACCGACCGGGCGTGCGGCTGGATGCGCCAGCAGAAGGCGCTGATGCCGGACCGGCCGTTCTTCGTCTACTTCGCGCCCGGCGCAACCCACGCGCCGCACCACGTGCCCAAGGACTGGGCCGACCGCTACGCCGGCGAGTTCGACGAGGGCTGGGACGCGCTACGCGAGCGGACCTTCGCCCGGCAGCTCGAGCTGGGCATCATCCCGTCAGGGACGGAGCTGACTGTCAGGCACGACGAGATTCCGGCCTGGGACGACATGCCCGATGAGCTCAAGCCTGTTCTGGCCCGGCAGATGGAGGTCTACGCCGGTTTCCTGGAGCACACCGACCATCACGTCGGCCGACTGATCACCACGCTGGAGGACCTCGAGGTCCTCGACGACACGTTGATCTACTACATCATCGGTGACAACGGCGCCTCCGCCGAGGGCACGGTCAACGGCGCCTTCAACGAGCTCGCGAACTTCAACGGGATGGCTGCCCTGGAGACCCCCGAGTTCATGCTCAGCAAGATGGACGACTTCGGGTCGCCGGAGTCCTACAACCACTACTCGGTCGGCTGGGCCTGGGCGAACAATGCTCCCCTCCAGTGGACCAAGCAGGTCGCCTCGCACTGGGGCGGGACTCGCAACGGCACCATCGTGCACTGGCCGCAGGGGATCGCCGAGCCCGGCGGCCTGCGCTCTCAGTTCACCCACGTGATTGACGTGGCCCCCACGATCCTCGAAGCGGCAGGACTGCCGGAGCCGGCGATGGTCAACGGCGTCCAGCAGTCGCCCATGGAGGGCACCAGCATGCTCTACGCGTTCAACGAGCCTGAGGCGCCCGAACGCCATGACCTGCAGTACTTCGAGATGTTCGGCAACCGGGGGGTCTACTTCAAGGGCTGGAGCGCGGTGACCAAGCACAAGACGCCGTGGGTGATGGTCGGCGGCGACCTGCCGGCCTTCGACGACGACGTGTGGGAGCTGTACGACGGCAGCACCGACTTCAGCCAGGCCCGCAACCTCGCGGCGGAGAACCCTGAGATGCTCGCGAAGCTGCAGCGGCTCTGGCTGATCGAGGCCACGAAGTATCAGGTGCTGCCCATCGATGACCGTGGAGCCGAGCGACTCGAGCCCGGCTTGGCGGGACGCCCCACCCTGATCAGGGGGAACTCCCAGCTGTTCTTCCCCGGCATGGGCCGGCTGTCCGAGAACAGCGTGGTCAGCATCAAGAACAAGTCGTTCTCCGTGACGGCCGAGGTCGACGTACCGGCCGGGGGCGCCAGCGGCGTCGTCATCGCCCAAGGCGGCCGTTTCGGCGGCTGGGCGCTGTACTCCCAGGAGGGAAAGGCGAAGTTCGTCTACAACGTCCTCGGCATCCAGTCGTTCGCCACCGAGGCCGGCCCACCGATCCCGGAAGGCACACACCAGGTGCGCATGGAGTTCGCCTACGACGGCGGCGGACTGGCCAAGGGCGGCGACGTCACTCTCTACTACGACGGCAACGACGTGGGCAGCGGTCGCGTCGGCGCCACCCAGCCGATGATCTTCTCCGCCGACGAGACGACCGACATCGGCTACGAGTCCGGCACGACCGTCACTCCCGACTACACCCCCAAGACCAGCCGGTTCACGGGGAAGATCAACTGGGTGCGGATCGACCTCGGAGACGACAACCACGACCACTTCATCGACCCCGCTGAGCGCCTTCGCGTCGCGCTATCGAGGCAATAGGGAGATCGCGGCCGAGTCCACCAAGCAGGGTGCCGTGGCAAGGAAGGGCGCCGAGCCCGACGAGCGACAACGCCGGCGCCTCGTCGTCGCGTTCTGGATCACCCTCGTCCGGGGTGTCTTCGCGGTTGCGCTCGGCCTCGGACTCCTCGGGCGGCCGGATCAAGCCACCCCCGCCCTGCTGAGCTTCATGGGCGCGTACTGGGTGGGCATGGGACTGGTGAGCATCCGTCTCGGCCTCGCCACCGTGCCGCCCGGTCGGCGTCTCTCGGTACTGGCCGGGTCGATCGGGATCGTGGCCGGCGTCGCTGTCGTGGTTCGTGACCGACTCGGCGGAGCGATCGCCGGCCAGGTCGTGGTCGTCGCCCTCGGTGCCGTGATCCTGCTGACGGGCGTCTTGCACTTCCTCGGGATGTTCCGCGCCGAACGAGAGGTGATCGGCCGCTTCAGCTGGATGTCGCGCGTCCTCGGTGGCATGGAGATCGTCCTGGGACTCGCGCTGATCGTGGAGCCCATCGCGAACGGAACCGTCGTCTACTGGGCCGTCATCGTCTGGGCCATGCTCGGAGGCCTGCTGCTTCTCTCGGACGCGGTTCGGCTGCGACACGAGCTGAACGACGCCGGCGACCTTTGACCTAAGTTCGTGGTGGAGCCGAGGGGATTCGAACCCCTGACCTTCTCATTGCGAATCCAGCAGAGTGCGCTACCAACCGCACCCAACCGATCCTGTTCGTGGTGGAGCTGAGGGGATTCGAACCCCTGACCTTCTCATTGCGAATCCAGCAGAGTGCGCTACCAACCGCACCCAACCGATCATGTTCGTGGTGGAGCTGAGGGGATTCGAACCCCTGACCTTCTCATTGCGAATCCAGCAGAGTGCGCTACCAACCGCACCCAACCGATCATGTTCGTGGTGGAGCTGAGGGGATTCGAACCCCTGACCTTCTCATTGCGAACGAGACGCGCTACCAACTGCGCCACAGCCCCAAGCGGTGGGAAACGTTAGCACCAGGATTGCGGGTGCTCGAAATCGATGGGGTCAGGAGCCGACGGCGCGGTTTCGGCCGCCCGAGGCGTCGCGTTCGGCCTTGGCGGCGGCATCCGCCTCACGGGCCAGCTGGGAGTCGGCATCGGTGTGGCCGGAGGTCCAGACGCCGGTGGAGTCGAGGTCGATCGTGCGCACGCTGCGCGGGGCGGCGGGCTTGCCGACGTACGTCGGGAGGGTGACCGGCATCGGGTCCCAGAGGCTCGGGTCGGTGACCGCCGGGATCTGGCCGGTCTCCGCGTCCTGGGCGTACGCCGCGGTCTCGGCGTCCATGCGGGCAGCCTCGTCGTCGGCGTCGTCGAGCGCCAGGCCGTCGGGCACCTCGGCCGACGGGTCCCATGCCTGCTCGCGGCGGACCATCAGCCGGCAGGCGACCAGCCAGGCGACCAGCAGTCCGGCGGGGATGGCGGCGTACCAGTAGTCGATGTAGCCGAGCGCGGCGACCGTGCCGGTCGCGATGTTCGCGAGCAGGATCAGGCCGAGGACCCGGCGGCGACGACTGGTGGCGCGGCGGGTGGCTGCGCGATGGTCGCTCATGGTGGGCATGGCAGGCATCGGCGGGATGCCCTTGGTGGTGACGACCGGGGTGGACGCGGCGCGACCCGGGGCGACGACCAGCCGGGCGTCGCGGCGGCTGACCGGCTCGCGGCGGGCCAGCACGCGCATGGTGTGGGAGAACCGGTCGACGGAGCGACTGCGCATCACGTCGTCGTGGTGCTTGAGCGCCTTCGGGATCAGGTAGACGGCCCATGCCACGGCAAGGGCGACGAAGATCAGTGCGCTGAGGTCCACGAGTCAGAGGTTAGGAGGGCTAGCGCACCGGGAGACGGATGTCCACAGGTGTGTCGCAAAACAACTCGTGTGACGGGAGTTAAGAACTCTCGGTGGTCGGACCCTGCAGGCGGGCCAGCATCCCCTCCGGACACTCCTCCACGGTGACGGCGTAGATCCGGTGGTCGCGCCAGGCGCCGTCGATGTGCAGGAACCTCGGCGCGAACCCGACCTCGCGGATCTCGAGCTTCTCGACCACGCGGAGCGAGTTGGAGTTCTCGGGCCGGATGGCGATCTCGACCCGGTGCAGCCCGGCCGTGAAGAAGCAGTGGTCGATCGCCATCGCGACGGCACGCGGCATCACGCCACGGCCGGCGAAGTCGCGATCGATCCAGTAGCCCATGGACGCGAACTGCGCCGAGCCGCGCACGATGTTGTTGACGGTGAGCTGCCCGGCGAACCGGCCGGAGACCTCGATCGCGAAGGGGTACGTCGTGCCGGCGCGGGCCAGGCGGTTCAGCCGTCGGACCAGCTGCCGGAACGTCGAGGGCCGGGCGTCCCCACCCGGCGGCACGGTGGCATCCCAGGGCGTCAGCCACGCCGCGTTCCGCTGCCGGGCGGAGCGCCACGCGCCCTGGTCGGAGATCTCGATCGGGCGCAGGGTGACCTCGCCGGCCGTCAGTCGGGCGGGCCAGCCCTTCAATGGTCGCTCCCCACGACCTGCTCGACGGCATGTTCGAGGATCGGCTCGAGGACCGCCAGCCCGTCCTTCACGCCACCGCGGGAGCCGGGAAGGTTGATCACCAGGCAGCTGCCGATCACCCCGGCCAGCCCGCGCGAGAGGGCGGCCGTCGGGATGCCCTTGGCGACGCCTGCCGCGCGAATGGACTCGGCGATCCCGGGCACCTCGAAGTCCAGGAGAGCGCGCGTCACCTCGGGAGTCCGGTCGGTGGGCGTCAGGCCGGTGCCGCCGGTGGTGAGCACGAGCCGGGCACCTCCGGCCGCGGCCGCCGAGATGGCCTCGCCGACCGGCTCGCCGTCCGGCACCACGACGGGCGCATCGACCGTGAACCCCAGCCGCTGCAGGAACTCCACGATCAGCGGCCCGGTCTCGTCGGCGTACACACCCGAGGCGGCGCGGTTGGACGCCACCACCACCTCGCCGCGCAGGCTCATGACTCCCGGACCCAGTCGCCGGACTTGCCGCCGGTCTTGGTCTCGACCCGCACGTCGGTGATCACGGCGCCCTTGTCGACGGCCTTGACCATGTCGACGACCGTCAGCGCCGCGACGCTGACGGCGGTCAGTGCCTCCATCTCGACCCCGGTGCGGTCGGTGGTGCGCACCGTCGCGGTGATGTCGACCGACGCATCGCCGACGGCGAGGTCGACGGTGACGCCGGAGATCGACAGCGGGTGGCACAGCGGGATCAGTGACGGGGTCTGCTTGGCTCCCATGATCCCGGCGAGACGGGCGACGGCGAGCGTGTCCCCCTTGGGTACGCCGCTCCCGCGCAGCAACCCGACCACCTCGGACGAGACCAGCACCCGACCGGACGCCGTGGCCGTGCGGGCGGTGACGTCCTTGCCGGACACGTCGACCATGCGCGCGGCGCCGGCCGCGTCGACGTGGGTCAGCGCGGCCGGTTCCGGGGAGTCGGCCATCAGTACTCCTCGTCCAGCCAGACGATCTGCACCTGCTCGCCGGCGGACACCGACGTCGCGTCCTCGGGGACGATGATCAGGGCGTTCGCGGAGGCCAGGTCGCCGATCAGGTGCGAGCCCGCCCCGCCGACCGGCGAGACGAACGGGCCGCCGCGGTCGACCGCGTAGCTGCCGCGCATGTACTGGCGCCGGCCCGGCGGCGACGACAGCGGATGGGTGAGCCGGGCCCGGGTGGTCGGCCGCGACCAGGGGCGCTTGCCCATCAGCTTGCGGATCGCGGGGAGCACGAACGTCTCGAACGAGATGTACGCCGACACCGGGTTGCCGGGCAGCGTGAAGATCGGCGTCTCGTCCTCGCCGACGGTGCCGAAGCCCTGCGGCTTGCCGGGCTGCATCTTCACGCCCCCGAACCACACGGACCCCGACGGACGCAGCGCCTCCTTGACGACGTCGTAGTCGCCCTGGGAGACGCCACCACTGGTGACCACCAGGTCGGCGCGGACGAGCTGGTCGCTGAGCGCGTCGAGGAAGGCCCGTGACTCGTCGGGGACGATGCCGACGCGGTAGGCGATCGCGCCCGCGCGCCGCGCGGAGGCGGCCAGCAGCCAGGAGTTGCCGTCGTAGACGGAGTCGTGGCCCAGCGGTGTGCCGGGCTCGCGGAGCTCGGAGCCGGTCGACAGGATCACGACCCGCGGTCGCGGCCGGGACAGGACGGTGCCGCGACCGACGGCAGCCAGCAGACCGAGGTGGCGCGGGCCGAGGACGGTGCCGTCCTCGATGAGCACGTCGCCCTCGCTGACGTCCTCGCCGGCGCGCCGGATGTGCTGTCCTTCCGTGGGCGCCTGGGTGATCTGGACCTGGGCCACGCCCCGGTCGGTCCACTCGTAGGGGACCACCGCGTCCGCCCCGGCCGGCAGCGGCGCACCGGTCATGATCTTGACGGCCGTGCCGGGTGACATGGCGAGGAGCTGCGCCTGGCCGGCACCGATCTCCCCCACCACGGGCAGGTGGACCGGTGCGTCCTCCGAGGCGCTGACCACGTCGGCGAAGGCCACGGCGTACCCGTCCATCCCCGAGTTGTCGAAGGACGGCAGCGAGATCGGCGCGACGACGTCCTCGGCGGCGGCGAGGCCGAGGGTCTCCATCAGCGGCTGTGGGAACGCACCCAGCGGCTCGATCGCGTCGAGGATCCGGGCGAGGTGCTCCTCGACGGTGACGAGGTCGTCAGCCATCCCCGAGCACCGTCCCGGCGTCCACGCGCTGGGCGGACCGGGACTCGAGCTCGACGTCGCCGACGACCCGGACGCCCTGCCCGAAGGTGAAGTCGCCCTCGACCCGCAGCGAGGTCGCCTCGACCATCGACGGCGTGCCGTCGGGGAACCGCTTGTCGAACTCGCCGACGTACTTGTAGAAGTCCTCGTCGAGGTCCACGAACGGGACCGCCTCGGCAGCCTGGTCGAGCGCGAAGTCCTTGCCGAGGTCGTAGACGTCGGACCGCAGCACCAGCAGGTCGTTGGTGGTCTTCACCGGCACGAACCGGTCGCGGCCGACCTCGATGGTCCGCGACCCGTCGAAGGTCTCGATCGCCGCGCCCATCGCGGTCTCGATCTGGATCACCTTCTGCGACTTCGGGTCGGCGGGGTCGACGTTCTTGACGTTGCGGATCAGCGGCAGGCCGAGGATGCCGCCGCGGCGGTCGAGCTCGCGCTGCATCGCGCGCAGGTCGAACCAGAGGTTGTTGGTCGAGCAGAACCGGTGGCGGTCGAGATCGGCGAGCGCCTCCTTGTCCTTGTCGAGCGTCTGCGCCGACTCGCGCAGCACGATCCGGTTGTCGATCTTGCGCCGCGCGAAGTGCCCGCCCTTGCGGTCGGAAGGCGTACGGCGCACCGCCTCGATCGCGAACGGCGCACCGGACCCGGCGAACCAGCCGGCGAGCCGCGGGTCGGGCACCGCTCCGAGGTTGTCGGAGTTGGAGACGAAGACGCGTTCGTAGCCGGCGTCGATGAGCCGGTTGAGCAGGCCGGTGCCGCGCAGCGCGGTGTAGAGGTCGCCGTGGCCGGGCGGACACCACTCGAGGTCGGGGTCCTTGGGGTAGCTCACCGGCGCCAGGTCGTCGACCAGGAGCTTCGGCTCCTTGTTCTGCAGGAACTCCAGGGGCAGCCCGTCGAGCGCGAGGTCCTGGTAGCGCGCGAGCGCGGCCATGGTGTCGGACGACGTGCGGAAGCTGTTCATGAAGATGAGCGGCAGCGGGGCGTCGTACTCGCCCCGCAGGTGCAGCACCTGGCGGGCGATGATGTCGAGGAAGGACAGGCCGCGCCGCGCGCAGAGCAGCGACTTGGCGCGGTCCATGCCCATCGACGTGCCGAGACCACCGTTGAGCTTGATCACCGCCGTGGTCCTGATCGCCTCAGCGGCGTCCTCGTCGGAGACGTCGACGTCCGCGAGGGACTCCATGTCGAGCGGCTCGATGGCCGACTCGGGGATCATTCCGGTCTCGCCGTGCTCGAGCAGCCGGAAGTAGTGCGCGAAGGTTTCGATCGCCACCTCGTCGACACCAGCGGCGACCATCTTGTCGCGCGCGCGGTTCAAGGCTGAACTACCCATACCTCGATCGTAGGCTGGCCCGGTGACGCACTCGCAATCGCCCGGAGACCAAGATCCCCGAGCGACCGGTTCCGGGGCCGCCAAGCTGGCGCGCCGCGACCAGCTGCTGACCGCGCGCAACCGCCGGCCGCTGGCCGAGGTCGCCGACGCCGGGGCCGCGATCGCCCGGCACCTGCTGGCCTCGCCACCCGTACGCCGCGCGGCCACCGTGACGGCGTACGTCTCGATCGGGACCGAGCCCGGCACCGGCCTGCTGCTCGACGAGCTGGTCGCCGCGGGCAAGCGGGTGCTGCTCCCCGTCGTGCTTCCCGACCTCGACCTCGACTGGGCGGCGTACGCCGGGCCGGGCTCCCTGGCGCCGGCCCGGATGGGCCTGCTGGAGCCGGTCGGGCCCCGGCTGGGTGTGGACGCGGTCGCGACCGCCGACGCCGTACTCGTACCCGGACTCGCCGTCTCGCCCGACGGCGTCCGGCTCGGACGCGGCGGCGGGTGCTACGACCGGGCACTGGGGCGAGTGCCGGTGGGAACGTTCACGTGCGTCCTGCTCTACGACGACGAGGTGGGGGTGCCGGTGCCGGTGGAGCCCCACGACCGGCCGGTGCTCGCCGCCGCCAGCCCGGCCGGGATCACTGCTCTGGCGCGGGATTCAGGGTGAGGGTGTCGTCGGCGGCGTCCTCGACGGCCTCTTGCGAGAACGGCCACGCCAGCGTCTCACCGTCTGCCCAGAGGTCCGTCTGGTCGGTGTAGTGGTCGCTGAACGGGTGCCCGGAGACACCCGTGAGGTTGACCCACCGCGAGTCGTCGAGGTCGGCGAGCGACACGACCATCCGCATGGAGGGGGCGCTGGTCACGCCGAAGTCCTCGGCGGCGTTCCACGACGTGGCGTCGACGGCGGTGCTGCCGCCGGGGGTTCGCCACGGCCCGCGGTTGAGCAGCGCCTCGACGGGCGCCATCCCCGACGTGCCGAGGGTCTGGTTCTCGAGGTCGAGCCCGTGCAGCCGACCCCACGACCAGTCGTCGGCGTCGACCGCCTGCAGTCGGGTGAGGTCGTCGCGGGCGTCCAGCATCGCCTGCCGCAGGATGTCGTCGCGGGTCTCGACGTGGTCGTCGGTGGTCGCGTCGTCCCACCAGGGGCTGGCGGGCCTGGTCAGCATCTCGGACATGACCGCGACCCAGCGCTCGCCGCCATCCGGCCAGACCTCCTCGGGGAGGTCGTCGTGGAAGGCCAGCGCGAGGACGTTGCTCCACACGACGTTGAAGTACGCCGCCGCCGGGCTGTCGGAGGACTGGGAGTAGTCCCACGTCGACAGCAGCTCCTGGCCATCGGCGTAGTAGCCGCCGGGGACCTCCTGCTCGAGGAGGTGGGGGACCAGGAGCGGCGCGAGCGGGCTCCGGTCGTCGAGCTGCAGCTCGGCCATCTCCTTGACCGAGAGCTCGCCCTCCTCCACGAGCACCTCACGGATGCGCTGGGCGCGGTAGCCGCGGTCCCAGTCGTCGGTGAGGTGGAAGGGATAGTCGGGATCGGTCACCGCCTGGTTGGCCGTGACCACGAACCCCTGCTCGGGGTCGAGCACGCTCGGCAGGCCCTTGAACGGCACGTAGTCGCCGGTCCAGTCGTCGTCGGCCCGCCAGCCCTCGGCCGGGAGGTAGCCGTCGTTGCCCGACTGGCGGATCGGGATCAGGCCGGGCGCCTGGTACCCGATGTGTCCCTCGCGGTCGGCGTAGACCATGTTCTGCGCCGGCACCGAGAACTGGGACGCGGCCTCCCGGAACGACGACCAGTCGGTGGCGGTGTTGAGGGCGAGGATCGCGTCCGCCGTGGCGGTGGGCTGCAGCCCCGTCCACGCCAGGGACACGGCGTACGGCTCGTCGCGACCGTCGGGGTGGTCGACCGGTGCCTGCTCGCCGATGTCGGTGAAGTCGTCAGAGACGTCGGACAGCAGGGGTCCGTGGTCGGTCGCGCGGACGGTCAGCTCCTCGTCGTCACCGTCGCGGACCTCGATCGTCTCGGTGCGGGTGCGGAGCGGGAGGAGCCGACGGTCATGCCGCCACTGGTCGCCGACGACGCGCTCGAGGTAGAGGTCGCTGACGTCGGGGCCGAGGTTGGTGAATCCCCAGGCGATGTCGGCGTTGTGGCCGATGATCACGCCCGGGACGCCGGAGAAGGAGAAGCCCGCGACGTCGAGCGGGCAGTCGGCCGAGAGCTCACGGCAGTGCAGCCCGACCTGCATCCAGACGCCCGGGAGGGTGACCCCGAGGTGAGGGTCGTTGGCCAGGAGCGGCGCACCGGTCGAGGAGTGCTCGCCGTCGACCACCCACGCGTTGCTGCCGATTCCCTCGCCGCGGCCGAGCAGCTCCGGCAGCCGGTCGAGTCCGGCCCGCAGCCGGCGCAGCGTGCCGCGCGCCTCGACGTACGCCGGCCGCTGCGGGAGCCGGGTCGCCTCGCGGGTGGCGTCCTGCTCGAAGACGCCGTCGACGACCGCACCCTGGCCGACGATGGGGGCGTTCTGGTCGTAGGGGTAGGCGGGGTACAGCTGCTCGACCTGCTCCGGGGTGTGGTCCGCCAGGGCCAGCACCCGGTCGATCTCGTCGGTCATGTTGCCGCGCAGGTCCCAGGCCATCGCCTTGAGCCACGCGAGCGAGTCGACGGCCGTCCACGGCTCGGGGTGGTAGTCGAGGCCACCGGCACGGAGCAGGGTGTACTCGACGGCCAGCTCGGACGGGCTCCGCGAGTCGACGTACGCGTTGACGCCGTCGGCGTACGCCTCGAGCGCGGCGCGGGTCTCGGGCTTGATCAGCGCCAGCTCGCGCTCCGCGACGCGACGCCAGCCCATGGTGCGGACGAACCGGTCGGTCTCGAGGCCGTCCTCGCCGAACAGCTCCGAGAGGCGCCCGGCGGTCACGTGACGACGGACGTCCATCTCCCAGAAGCGCTCCTGGGCGTGCACGAATCCCTGGGCGCGCATCAGGTCCTCGAGCGAGTCGCCGTAGATCTGGGGGATGCCGTGCTCGTCGCGGACGACGGTGACCGAGCTGGTCAGTCCGGGCAGGTCCAGCTCGCCGTTGGTCTGCGGGAGCGGCCGGCGTACCAGGGCGACGCCGGTCACCAGGCCAGCCACCAGGACGAGCACCAGACCGACGGCGACGTACACCGGGACCCTGGCCCAGGCGGGCCACGAACGGAAGACGTGCCACCACGAGCGGTCCTCGGGCCCGGGGTCGACGGGGCTGACGAGTGACTGGTCGGTCATGGTGCTGGCCATTGTGCCGTACCATTGGCAGTCGCCGACGTCGAGTGCCAGCGGCTCCGCCAGCTGACCGGCCCGGCCACGTAGCCGCAGTCTTCGGAGGAAGCCCGTGCCGACCTATCAGTACGCCTGCACCGAGTGCGGGCACGCCTTCGAGCAGTTCCAGAGCTTCAGCGACGACGCGCTCACCGAGTGCCCGGAGTGCAGCGGCCGCCTGCGCAAGCTGTTCAACGCCGTCGGCGTGGTCTTCAAGGGCTCCGGGTTCTACCGCACCGACAGCCGCGCCTCCGCCGGGTCGAAGTCGGAAGGCTCGTCCTCGTCCTCGTCCGGCTCGTCGGAGTCCTCCTCGTCGTCCGACTCCGGGTCGTCGGGTGGCACCGCCACCAAGACCGACAGCAAGCCCTCCTCGAGCGGCTCGTCGGGCTCCTCCGACTGAGCCTGTGGATGACCGGCCCGCGCCGGTCCCGGTCTCACCTACCGTCACGGGATGCTCCGTGACCGGCTCGCCCGCCCGTTCCGCGCCGTACGCCGCGCCGTCCTCGTCCGACGTCGCCTGCTGGCCGCGCTGCTGACCGCCGTCGCGGTGGCCGCCGGCCTGCAGGCGGCGGCCGCTCCCCCGCCGCCCAGCGTGCGGGTCCTCACCGCCGCGCGCGACCTGCCCGCGGGGGCCGTCGTGTCGGAGGCCGACCTTGCCGAGCGGGCGTTCGCGCCCGACACCGCCCCCGCCGGGCTGGCCGAGGACGCGGTCGGCCGCACCCTGGCCTCGCCCCTGCGGCGCGGCGAGCCGGTGACCGACGTACGCCTGGTCGGGCCCGAGCTCACCTCGGGCCGTCCCGACCTCAGGCCGGTGCCGGTGCGGCTCCCGGACGCCGCCATGGTCGACCTGCTCGAGGTCGGCGACGTCATCGATCTCGTCGCCACCGATCCGCAGGGAGGGGGTGCGAGCGTCGTCGCGGCGGGGGTGCCGGTGCTCGCGATCCCGCGATCCCGAGCGGACGGAGCCGACGGTGGACAGCCGGGTGCGCTGGTCGTGATCGGCGCGTCCGCCACCGACCTGACCGTCGATCGCCGACGCCGGCGTACGCCTGTTCCTGACCTTCGCGTACTCCCGCTAGGTTGGCCGCATGACCGGCTTCAAGAACTTCATCCTCCGCGGCAACCTGGTCGACCTGGCGGTTGCGGTCATCATCGGCGTCGCCTTCGGCGCCGTGGTGACGGCGTTCACCGCGTGGCTCACCTCGAACCTGCCCGGCGCCGACGAGACCTTCCAGGGCACCAAGCTCGGCGACTTCGGGTTCTTCCTGAACGCGCTGATCGCGTTCCTGATCCTGGCGGCGGTTGTCTACTTCCTGGTCGTGCTGCCCTACACCAAGGCGAAGGAGCGCTTCTTCCCGAGCCCGGAGCCGGGGACGCCCGAGGACGTCGTACTGCTGCAGGAGATCCGCGACCTGCTGGCGGCGGCCAACAAGGCCCCCTGACGCCGACCCGTCAGAAACTTTCTGACGGGTCAGACCGTGGTGCGGCGGGACCTGCGCCCGCAGCCAGGCGTCGCCGCGCTCGCGCTCGGTCGGGCTCGAGGCCGGACCGTCGTCGTCCCGCTCGTCGCGAGTCGTCTCGGGGAGCACGTCGCCGAACACCTCGGCCAGCCGCTTGCGTCGCTCCCAGTCGCTCTCGCCCGTCATGCGCAGAGCCCGAGGTTGAGCGCCTCTTCGCCGGACGGCCCGTCGGATCCGCCGCCGTTGCCTCCGTTGCCACCGGTGCCGCCGTTGGACGGACTCGACGCCGAGCCGGAGGGCGACTCGCTGCCCGACCCGGAGGGCGCCTCCGAGCCCGGAGGCCTGGCGGCGTTGATGGCGTCGCTGGTGAGCCTCTTGGTCAGCGGCTCGTCGGCGGCGAGCTTGCGCCACACCTCGTCGGCCTGGGGAAGCCAGGAGACGCGACCCCGGTACTCCGGCCGCTGGTCGTACTCCCACGGCACGGTGATGAACTGGATCTTGTCGAGGCCCGTGTCCTGGAACTGCAGCGCGAGGTCGGCGATCTTCGCAATGCTGGACAGGTTCTTGTCGACGGTGAGCGACTTCGTCGCCGCCTCGAGGAACCGCACCAGCCGGTCGGGCCGGGCCAGCACGTTGGCGGACTTGACCTTGTTCACCATCGAGGCGATGAACGCCTGCTGGCGGGAGATCCGGCCGATGTCGGAGCCGTCGCCCAGCGTGTACCTGGCGCGCACGTAGTTGAGCGCCTCGCGCCCCCGCACCTCACGGGTGCCGGCGGGGATGTTGATGCCGTGCGCGGGGTCGGTGATGTCCTCGGGGATGCACACCTCGACACCGTCGATGGCGTCGACCATGTCCTCGAAGCCGGCGAAGTCGACGACGACGAAGTGGTCGATGTAGACGCCGGTGATCTGCTCGAACTGCTGGATCGTGCACGCCGGCCCACCGACCGAGAACGCGTCGTTCCACATCACGTCGGTGCCGCCGGGGATGGTCTCGCCACCCTTGGTCTTGCAGTCGGGACGGGTGACCAGGGAGTCGCGCGGGATGCTGACGCCGTACGCGCGCTTCCGGTCCGCCGAGACGTGCAGCAGGATCGTGGTGTCGGACCGCGCTCCGCCACCCGTCAGGTTGTCGATGTTGTTGCCGGCGCCATCGCGGGTGTCCGACCCCATGACCAGGACGTTGAGCGGCTCCTTGGGGCCCTCGACCTCCTTCTTGTCGGGGCGGTTCTCGAGCTGGGCGGTGACGTCGAGCTCGCTGAGGTTTCCGTTGAGGTGGCGGTAGAGGAAGGCGACGCCCAGACCCGTGACCAGGGCCAGCGCGAGCGAGACGCCCAGCAGGACCTTGCCGACGGTGTGCTTCTTCTTGACACGTCCCCGACGCTTGGGTGCGGTCGGGCCCGCGGGCTCAGCGCTCGCGTCGGGCTCGGACATGCACGGACCTTCGGAATCTCGGGGACGGACGCAGGGATCGAACCTACGCGTGATCGATCATTCTCTCCCTCTACCACCCGCAAACCCAAATGCTGGAATCCCGGGTGAAGGCCCCCGGGCCCGTTAACATGCTGGGGCGTCGTACCTTGGCGTAGTTAGTTACTCGAATTACTTTGCTTAAGATTTGTCAGGGGGAGTTTGACGTGTCGCGCGTGCTACGACAGGTGTCCGGATCGCTGGTCGTGACGGTCCTGGCGAGCCTGATGACCGTCGTCGCTGGGGTCCCGGCCAGCGCCGGAGACGGGGTGCGGGCGGCCGCGGAGCGTCCCAACATCATCCTGATCACCTCCGACGACCAGGCCGCATCCGACCTGCAGTGGATGCCACGGACCCGGAAGCTGGTCGGGGAGGCCGGGACGCGGTTCACCCGCGCGATCGCTCCCAACCCCCTCTGCTGCCCGGCGCGGGCGACGCTGCTCACCGGGCAGTACAGCCACAACACCGGTGTCCGGGCCAACAGTGGGCCGCACGGCGGCTACCAGGCGCTCGACAACAGCAACACCGTGGCGACGTGGCTGGAGGCGGCCGGCTACCGGAACGCGTTCGTCGGCAAGTACCTCAACCTCTACAACGACGAGGTCCCCACCGAGCCGGGCTGGGAGTCCTTCGACGCGATGATCAAGAACATCTACCAGGGCTTCGACGTCATGATGAACGAGAACGGCTCTCCGAGGTCGTACCCGAACGACCACAGCAACGACGTGGTGGCCGGCAAGACGCGCGGGCTGATCGAGGACTTCAGCGCCGACGACGAGCCGTTCTTCATCTGGGCCTCCTACGTCGCACCCCATGGCATGTGCACGCCCACCAACACGAGCTGCAGCGCGCCTCCGGCGCCGGCCGCGCGGCACGCCGGCGCCTACCCGGGCGTGGTCGCGCCCCAGCTGTCCAAGAAGTCGTTCAACGAACACAACATGTCCGACAAGCCGCCGCTCATCCGCAGGACCAAGCGCGTGAGTCGCTCCTACGTCCAGGCGCTCTTCACGCAGCGGATCCGCTCGATGGCCTCCCTCGACGAGGGCGTTGCCGACACGATCGCCGCGCTCGAGGAGAACGGCGAGCTCGACAACACGCTCATCATCTTCACCTCCGACAACGGGTACCAGCTCGGGGAGCACCGCCACATCGGCAAGGTCCGGCCGTACGAGGAGTCCTTGCGCGTGCCCCTCTTCGTGCGTGGGCCGGGCGTGCCCGCGGGGGCTGTCCGCAGCGGCGCCGTCTCGCACGTCGACATCGCCAGCACCATCGCCATCGCCGCCGGCGCACGCGCCCGGCTGACGCTCGACGGCCGCAACCTCGTCACCCTCGCGCGCACCCGCGGCTGGAAGCCCTCGACGCACGTCATCGGCACCAAGTCCGGCCCGGGAGCCTGGACCTGGCGGGGCATCCGCGCCGGCCGGTACACGTGGGTCCGCTGGTACGACGGCTTCATCGAGCTCTACGACCGACGGCGCGACCCGCTGCAGCAGGTCAACGTCGCCGAGTGGAAGCGCTACCGCGCCATTCGCCGGGAGCTGGGCAGGCGCTACCGAGTGCTCAAGAACTGCGCCGGCTCCACCTGCCGGAGGAACTTCCCCCCTCTGCCCCGGCCAGGCCGGCCCCACGCCAGGTGACCATGGGCGCGGCGTGCCCGACTACCATGCGGACGCACCGCCCCAGTAGCTCAGCGGATAGAGCAGCCGCCTCCTAAGCGAAAGGTCGCAGGTTCGACTCCTGCCTGGGGCACCAAGCGCAAAGTTCGACCCGGTCCGATGAGCGACTGCGACTCCCGGGCCCCCCACGGGCCCGGGAGTCGCTCCACCGCCCCACCGGCTCGATCAGTACGGCGACGGGTAGCCGCAGTCGGTCACCCAGAACACCTTGTGCTTGAGGTCTGCGCCCTGGCTTCCCTCGGCGTTGACGGTCAGCTTGACGTGGACGCCCTGCTGCGGGTGGGGCTCGATCCCGCTGAGGTCGAGGAAGTAGGTGCGCGAGGCATCGAGTCCGGCCTCCGAACCGCCCCCGGAGTTGTCGTCCTCGCCGATGAACACCTCATCGGTGAGCAACGTCTGGTCGACCCCGAGCCGTTGCGTCGGCGCGTGGGCCTCGAACGTCACCGCCGCCGACAGGTCGCCCTCGTCGTAGCCGTAGAAGTCGACCTGGAAGACACAGCCGACGTGCGGCTCGTTGTCCGGGGCATCATCGAACGGGTCGGCGTCGATCTTGACGGTGCCGTTGTTGCCCGGCGGGTTGGCAGCGGACGCAGGGGCGACCAGCGCGAGGCAGGCGGCGGTGGCGATCCCGAGCGCGGCAACAGCACGCCCGGCAGGGCGCAGGGATGGATACATCGTTCCTCCACGAGGACGAGGGCATCCCATCACTACGCACTCACGTGCCAAGGCCCAGGTGGTTGGTTTCCCGCCCACCCTCGTGAGTGCCGGTGGCCCGCGCCGCGACTTTGCCGGCAGGTACCCAATTTGGGGTATGCCCGAGCGTCAGCCCACGACCTCGAACACGATCCCGGCCTTCTGCAGGCGGGCGACGAGGTTGTCCCCCATGGCCTGTGCGGTCGTGACCTGGCCCGAGGTGGGCGGATTGTCATCGAGGGCCAGGCACAGGGCCGACTCCGCGAGCATCTTCGCGGTCTCGTCGTAGCCCGGGTCTCCGCCGGAGACGCGGGTGCGGATCGTGCTGCCCGCGGCCTCGCCGACGAAGTCGACGCGGAACCACGACTTCTCGCGGCGGCTCGGGTCGGGGCCGTCGCCGGGCTTGATGCGCGACAGCAGGAGGTTGCGCACCGGCTTCACCTGCGCGGCCAGGCCGAGCGCCGTGACGGTGGCCGCGCCACCCGCGGCGAAGCGCAGCGTCTTGGTCCCGGCGTAGTGGGAGTAGCGGAACTTCGGTCCGTACGCCGGCAGCGCGGCGCCGCTGCGGGCGACCACGATCGGGTCGATCGTGGGCAGCGGGAGCAGCCAGTACCCGAGCACCGGGTCGCGGTGCGGCTTGCCGGCGACGGCGCGCGAGGACCGCCCCTCCGGGCGTGCCTCGACCCGCCTCCGCGCGGACGAGGCCGCGCGACTCTCACGGATGCGCGACATCGCCGTCATCGCCGAGTGGAAGGTGCCGCCGGAGAACATCGCGCCGGCCCGCACCACGCCACGCATGGTGATCGGCTGGTCCTGCGGCAGGTGCTGCACGGTGAAGTACGCCCCCAGGTCGTGCGGGATGGAGTCGAAGCCGCAGGCGTGCACGATCCGCGCACCCGTGCGCTGCGCGGTCATGTGGTGGGCGACGTGCATCCGGTCGACGAACTCCGGCTCGCCGGTGAGGTCGACGTAGTCGGTCCCGGCCTCGGCGCACGCGGCGACCAACGGCTCGCCGTACGTGAGGTAGGGACCCACGGTCGTGATCACGACCCGGGCACGGCCCGCGACGTCGGCCAGGGACGCCGGGTCGGTCACGTCCGCGTGCAGCAGCTCGAGATCCGAGAGCGCCGGGTCGATCGCGGCGAGGTCCGCGCGGACGCGTTGCAGCTTCTCCGGGCTGCGGCCGGCCAGGGCCCAGCGCAGGTCGGCGGGGGCGTGGCGGGCGAGGTACTCGGCTGTGAGCGCGCCGGTGAAGCCGGTGGCTCCGAACAGCACGATGTCCAGATCACGATCGGTCATGCGTGCATGCTTGCACCCGGCGGAACCGCGGCGACAGGACGGCCGTCACATCGGCATGAGCACCTCGACCCGCATCGCCGTGATCGCCTCCGGGCTCGGCGCAACCCTGGCCGTCAGCGTGATCGCCGTCGCCGCGTTCGCCGGCGGTCCGGCACCCGCCACGGCCACCGCGGGCGAGGAGCGCGAGACCACCGACGACGTGCAGCTCCCGGCCGACGCCACCTGCGAGCGGCTGCTCGACTGGTACGTCGACCGCGGCGTCGACCGGGTGACGGCGTGGGGCTGGGAGACGCCGTACGTCTATGACACGTGGGGGGTGCGCCGGGAACTGTCAGTGCCGACGGACGGGCTGGCCGGCAGCGCCGAGGCTGGGTCACCTGCGGCACCTGCGCCGCCCGCCACCGAGCGCGCCACGGGGAGCGACACCGGCACCAACGTGCAGGAGTCGGGCGTCGACGAGCCGGATGTCGTGAAGACCGACGGCTCGCTGCTCGTGCGGCTGCGCGACGGCGACCTGCTCACCTACGACGTCACCGGCGCCGAGCCCGAGCAGCTCGCGACGCTCCCGCTTCCCGACGCGGGGCAGGGAGCAGGCGACGCGGAGATGCTCCTGGTGGGCGACCGCGTGGTGGTGCTCGCACCCGAGGCCGGCGACGAGGACGAGCGATCGGCTACCCGGGTCCTCGTGGTCGACGTGTCCGACCCCCGCGATCCCGAGGTCGTGGACGACGCGGAGTACGGCGCCGCGTTCGTGACCGCGCGCCAGCACGGCGACACCGTCCGTCTCGCGGTGTCCGCGGAGCTGCCCGACCTGCCCTTCGTGGAGCCTCGTCGGTGGTGGCGCAACGACGAGCGGGCGCTCGAGCGCAACCGCGAGATCGTCCGCGACAGCGCGCTCGAGGACTGGCTGCCGACGGTCACCCGGGACGGCGAGACCGACGCACTCCTCGACTGCTCGGACGTCGAGCTGCCGACGGACGAGGCCGGGCTGGGGACGCTCGCGGTCGTGGGCTTCGACCCCGCTGAGCCGACGACGTGGTCGGCCGGGGGCCTGGCGACCCCGTCCACACTTGCCTACTTCTCCAGCGACCGGATGTACGTCGCCTCCGACTCCTGGTCGCAGCCCTGGATCGTCGACGAGCCGTGCTGCCCGGCGGGCGACACGCTCCCCGTCGCGTCGGGGACCAGCCACCTGTACTCCTTCGCGCTCGACGGTGCGGGGACGACGTACCTGGCGTCCGGTGAGGTCGAGGGCTCGATCGCCGACCGCTGGTCGATGGACGAGTACGCCGGCGTGCTGCGCGTGGCGGTCGGTCCGACCGGGATGACCGGGAACTTCAACTCGATCGTCACGTTCCGGGAAGAGGGCGACGACCTGGTGGAGACCGGCCGGGTGGACCGGCTCGGGGTGAACGAGCAGATCGAGTCGATGCGGTGGTTCGACGGGCTGGCGATCATGGTGACCTTCCGTCAGGTCGACCCCCTGTACGCCGTCGACCTGACGGACCCGGCCGCCCCGACGCTGATGGGCAGCCTCAAGATCCCCGGCTTCTCGGAGTACCTCCACCCGCTCGGCTCGCGGCGGCTGGTCGGGATCGGCCAGGACGCCGACGCGTTCGGGACCTCCCGCGGAGCGCAGGCCGCCCTGTTCAACGTGTCCGACCTGACCGAGCCTCGGCGGCTGGACACGGTGACCTACGGCCCCGGGACCACGGCCGGCGCGGGCACGGACCCGCGGCAGTTCACCTGGCTGCCCGCGAAGCGCACGGTGCTGACGGTGGTCGCGGACGGCCTCAAGGGCAGCACCGGGTGGGTCTCGGTGTTGCGGCTCGACCGCGGGCAGATGGACAACCGGATGGTCGAGGTGGAGTACGGCGAGGAGGTCGCCGACGTACGCCTGGTGCCGCTGCCGGACGGTCGCGTGCTGCTGGTGACGGGCGACGAGGTGTCCTCCTTCGAGGTCTGACGTATTTTCAAGGCATGTGCCGCAACATTCGACCTCTCCACAACTTCGAGCCGCCCGCCAGCAACGACGAGGTGGCCGCCGCCGCGCTCCAGTTCGTGCGCAAGGTGAGCGGGACGACCAAGCCGTCGAAGGCGAACCAGGAGGCGTTCGACCACGCCGTCCACGAGATCGCCCACATCACCCGCCACCTGCTCGACGAGCTGGTCACGGCGGCGCCGCCGAAGAACCGCGAGGCCGAGGCGGAGAAGCGCCGGGCGCGGGCGGAGCTCAGGTACGCCCGGTGACGCTCGACGTCGGGCCCGGGCCCGGGCCCGCACCGGTCTCGCCTGTCGCGACCGGTTCCGACGTACGGGCCGCGCTCGACCTGCTCGCGTGGCGGCCGCTGGTGGTGCTGACCGGTGCGGGGCTCTCGACCGACTCCGGGATCCCCGACTACCGCGGCCCGGGGTCACCCGCGCGGATGCCGATGACCTACCAGGAGTTCGTGTCCGGCCCGGAGGCCCAGCAGCGGTACTGGGCCCGCAGCCACCTCGGGTGGGGCCGGATGAAGGTTGCCGACCCGAACGCCGGGCACCTCGCCCTGGCCCGGCTCGACCCCGAGCTGCTGATCACCCAGAACGTCGACGGCCTGCACGAGCAGGCCGGGTCGCGGCGGCTGGTCGCGCTGCACGGCCGGATCGCGGACGTGATCTGCCTCGGCTGTCGCTCGACGTCTCCGCGGGCGGCGTTGCAGGCGCGGCTGGCCGAGCTGAACCCCGAGTACGCCGAGCGGCACGGCGAGGTCGAGGTGCGGCCGGACGGCGACGTGGAGCTGGACGACACGGCCGACTTCGTGGTGCCGGGCTGCTCGTCGTGCGGCGGCGTGCTCAAGCCGGACGTGGTCTTCTTCGGCGAGAACGTGCCGGTCGCGCGGGTGGAACGGTGCTACGCCGCCGTGGACGCGCTGCTCGACGCCGACGGTGCGCTGCTGGTGGCGGGGTCGTCGCTGGCGGTGATGAGCGGGTTCCGGTTCGTCCGGCGCGCTTCCCGGGCGGGGGTGCCGGTCGTGATCGTCAACCGGGGCGAGACCCGCGGCGACGAGCTGGCGACGTACAAGCTCGACGTGGGGTGCAGCGAGTTCCTCGGGGCACTGGCGCCGAACTGACCCGTTGGGCAGGTGATCGCTGGGTCACTGGGCTCGGGTTTCTTGCACTTGGCTCGGGTTATTTGCCGAGCCAAGTGCGCAATTCACTGGTTAACCAGTGAATTGGGTGTCACGTGGGGCCAGAGTGACTACAGCTTCCGCACGAAGATGTGGTCGGCCGCCTCGGGGACGATCTCGGCGGTCTCGCCACCCGAGCCGACCAGGACGCCCTCGGAGGTGGCGGCGACGGTCACCGTCTTGTCGGGCAGGGCGCCGACCCGCCGCAGCGCGCTCATCAGGATCTCGTCCTTCTGCATCTCCTCGGAGATGCGGCGCACGTGGACCCGCGACTCCTCGGTCGTGGCGGCCTGCGACAGCGCCTCGACACCCTCCATGAACTCCTCGCCGAGCTCGGTCTCCCCGAGCTCGTCGAGGCCCGGGATGGGGTTGCCGTACGGCGACTCGGTCGGGTGGTCGAGCAGCTCGACCAGGCGGCGCTCGACGTTCTCGGACATGACGTGCTCCCACCGGCATGCCTCCGCGTGCACCAGCTCCCAGTCGAGGCCGATCACGTCGGTCAGCAGCCGCTCGGCGAGCCGGTGCTTGCGCATCACCCGCGTGGCCAGTCGCAGGCCCTCGTCGGTGAGCTCGAGGTGCCGGTCGCCCTCGACGGTGAGCAGCCCGTCGCGCTCCATCCGTGCCACCGTCTGCGAGACCGTCGGCCCGCTCTGGTGCAGCCGCTCGGCGATCCGCGCACGCAGCGGGGTGATGCCCTCCTCGACCAGCTCATAGATGGTCCGGAGGTACATCTCGGTGGTGTCGATCAGATCGCTCACTGCCTCATTGTGACGCATGGGGGAAGGGGCTGACATGGTGGTCGCGATGCCTGCCGTCATGTGGTTCCGCCGCGACCTCCGCCTGGCGGACAACCCGGCCCTGGTCGAAGCCTGCGCCGACGGCGACGTACTGCCCCTGTTCGTGCTCGACCCTGCGCTGTGGGGCCCGGCCGGCCAGGTCCGTCGCGCCTACCTCGCGGACTCTCTGCACTCCCTCGACGCCTCGCTCCGGCAGCGGCACACCCGGCTGTCGGTCGTCCGCGGCGATCCCGTACGCCGGGTGGTGCTGGCCGCGCGGGCCGTCGGCGCCGAGCGGGTCCACGTCGCGGCCGACTACGGGCCCTACGGCCACCGCCGCGACGCAGCGGTCGAGCAGGCCCTGGCCGAGCACGGGATCGACCTCGTCCGCACCGGCTCGCCGTACGCCGTCGCCCCGGGCCGGGTGACCAGCGGCTCGGGTGAGCCCTACCGCGTGTTCACGCCGTTCTCGAAGGCCTGGGCCGACCACGGCTGGCGCGGCCCGGTCGACGCCCCGACCGGGGCCGGCTGGCTCGAGCTCGACGACACCACCGAGATCCCCGACCCGGCACTCCCCGACGGGATCGACCTGCCCGAGGCGGGTGAGGCGGCGGCCGCACGCCGGTGGCGAGACTTCCTCGACGACCGGGTCGCGGCCTACGACACCGACCGCGACCGGCCGGGGACCAACGGCACCTCCCACATGTCGGTCCACCTGAAGTGGGGCGAGATCCATCCCCGCACGATGCTCGCCGACCTCGCCCGGCTGCGCAGCGCCGGCGCCGCGACGTACCGCACCGAGCTCGCCTGGCGGGAGTTCTACGCCGACGTGCTGTTCCAGCGCCCGGAGACCGCCCGCGAGTACCTCCGCCCCGAGTTCGCGCACATGGAGTACGACGACCCCGACGGCCAGCTGGACGCCTGGCGCCGCGGCCGCACCGGCTTCCCGATCGTCGACGCCGGCATGCGCCAGCTGCGCGCGACCGGCTGGATGCACAACCGGGTGCGGATGATCGTGGCCAGCTTCCTGGTCAAGGACCTGCACGTCGAGTGGCAGCACGGCGCCCGCCACTTCATGCGCTGGCTGGTCGACGGCGACCTCGCCTCCAACCAGCACGGTTGGCAGTGGGTGGCCGGCTGCGGCACCGACGCGGCGCCGTACTTCCGGGTCTTCAACCCCACCACTCAGGGCCGGAAGTTCGACCCCGACGGCGCGTACGTCCGCCGGTGGGTCCCCGAGCTCGCCGACGCCGACGACCCGCACGAGCCGGGCGGCGACGCCGACGGCTACCCGGCGCCGATCGTCGACCATGCCGAGGAGCGTCGCGAGGCGCTGGCCCGGTGGGAGCGGATCCGCCCCTGACTTTGGTCTGCCCGGCAAAGGACCGCGGTCGGTTCCGCGGCCGCCGGGCCGGACCCTAGCGTCGGCGCATGCGCACCGCATGGCTCCCCGCGACCGGGCTCTTCCTGCTGGCGCCGGTGTGCGCGGAGTACCTCTGGGGCTACGACGACAGCACCGGCCACTGGGGCGTCCTGATCGGCAACCTGATCGTCTTCTCGCCGCTGTACGGCGCCCCCGCGCTGCTGATCCGCGAGGCGGCGCGCCGTCTCGGCCTGGGCTGGCCGGGGATCCTGCTGATGGCGGCCGCGTTCGGCGTGATCCAGGCCGGCATCGTCGACCAGTCGATGTGGAGCACCGGCTACCGGGACATCCCCTACTGGCAGGACATGTCGGTCCCGACGTACATCGAGCCGATCGGACTCAGCATCTACCTCGCGGTCTCCTTCGTGTGCGGGCACGTGATTCTCAGCATCGGCTCGCCGATCGCGATCGTCGAGTCGCTCACGCCGGGCCGTCGCGACGCACGCTGGCTGGGGCCGGTCTCCCTGCTCGTGGTGGCGGCGCTGTACGTCGGCGCGTCGGCCCTCGTGCTCGGCGATGCCGTGTCGACCGGTGAGGCCACGGCGACCGTCGGGCAGCTGGTCGGCTGCGCCGTGGCCGCGGTCGCGCTGGTGGTCGCCGCGGTGCGGGTGGGCCGGCGTCCGGCCTCCGTGGTCCCGGGCCGGGCGTGGCGGCCGTGGCAGGTCGGCCTGGCCGCGTTCGCGGGGATGCTCGGCTTCGTCGCGATCCCGCCGACCCGGGTCGGCACCGCCCTGGTGGTGCTCCTCGGCCTGGTCGCCGTCCGGCTGGTGTGGTGGCAGTCCCGGCGCGCCGACTGGGGCCAGGGCCACGTGCTCGCCCTGGCCGGCGGCGCCCTGGTCGCGGCCGGCAGCTTCGCGTTCCAGACCACTCCGATCGGCGAGGTCACCGACCAGCAGAAGTACGCGCACAACGTGGTCCTGCTGCTGCTCGTCGCGGCCCTCACCGCGTGGGGCGCCCACCGGTCTCGCGCACGGGCTCGCGCAGGGTGGACCTGAGGGTCGCGCGCGTGTCAGCGTGGCCACCTCCCACCTGCGAAGGACCACCGTTGACCGAACTGATCATTCCGAGCCGGTTCTGCGGACCGGCCTCGTCGGGCAACGGCGGCTGGACCTCGGGCGCCCTGGCCGGGCTGGTCGAGCCGGGCTCCCCCGACAACCGGGCCGACCGGTGGCCGGCGATCCGCGTCGCGCTGCGCATGCCCCCACCCCTGGACGTCCCGCTGGCCGTCGCCGAGGAGGACGGCGTCACCCGGGCCACCCTCGACGGCGCCGTGGTCGCCCAGGCCCAGGTCGCCGAGGCCGATCCCGCTCCGGTCGAGCCGGTCCCGACGCGACGAGGCCCGCGCCGCGATGGCGACGTACCCCGGACTGACCTCGCACCCCTTCCCCACCTGCTTCGCCTGCGGCACCGGCCGCGAGGAGGGCGACGGGCTGCGGATCTTCCCCGGCCCGGTCGGCGATCCGGCCGGTGAGCCCGACGACGGCGCCACCCGGATCGCCGCCACCTGGACGCCGCACCCGAGCGTCGCCGAGGACTGGCACGCGTACGTCGACGACGTACGCCATGCCTCGCTCGCCGTCACCTGGGCCGCGCTCGACTGCGTGGGCGGCTGGGCCGGCGACCTGTCCGACCGGCTGATGGTGCTGGCCGGCATGACCGCCCGGGTCGACAGCCTCCCCGTGGTCGGCGAGGAACACGTCGTCGTCGGCCAGGACCGCGGCCACGACGGCCGCAAGACCTTCACCGCCGCCACCCTCTACGACGGCGACGGGCGGATCGTCGCCGTCGCCGAGCACGTCTGGGTGGCCGTCGACCCCGCCAACTTCCGCTGACCCGTCGCAAACTTAGCTGACGGGTCAGCGAATTGACGGGGGCTCCGTCGCGCCGAGAGGATGGCGCCCATGGCTTGGAACGATCCAACGATGCAGCAGTGGTGGCGGGACGCGGTCTGCTACCAGGTCTACGTGCGCAGCTTCGCCGACAGCGACGGCGACGGGGTGGGCGACCTGCCCGGCATCACCTCGCGGCTGCCCTACCTGCGCGACCTCGGGGTCGACGCGCTCTGGATCACGCCGTTCTACACCTCACCGCAGCACGACCACGGGTACGACGTGGCCGACTACTGCGACGTCGACCCGCTGTTCGGGTCGCTCGAGGACGCCGACACCCTGCTGGCCCGCGCCCACGAGCTCGACCTGCGCGTGATCGTCGACATCGTCCCCAACCACACCTCCGACCAGCACGCGTGGTTCCGGGCCGCCCTGGCCGCGGGGCCGGGCAGCCCGGAGCGGGGGCGCTACCTGTTCCGCGACGCCGACCCCGCCGCCCCGGACACCCCGCCGAACAACTGGAAGTCGGTCTTCGGCGGTCCCGCGTGGACCAAGACCGACGACGGCCAGTGGTACCTCCACCTCTTCGACGCCACCCAGCCCGACCTCGACTGGCGCAACCCCGAGGTCGGCGACATGTTCGAGGAGGTGCTGCGCTTCTGGCTGGACCGCGGCGTCGACGGCTTCCGGATCGACGTGGCCCACGGACTCTTCAAGGCCGAGGGCCTGCCCGACGAGGTCCGTCCGGAGAAGGAGCCCGACGAGCCGGCGCGCGCCGGTGAGGGCAGCATGGTCGAGCGCGGCCCGGGCGACGAGCCGATGTGGGACCAGCCCGAGGTGCACGAGGTCTACCGCCGCTGGCACAAGGTGCTCGCCGAGTACGACGGCGACCGGATGGCCGTCGCCGAGGCGTGGACGTCGACGCCGGAGTCGATGGCCAACTACGTCCGGCCCGACGAGCTCAGCCAGGCGTTCAACTTCTCGTGGCTGCTCGCGACCTGGTCGGCCACCGCGTTCGCGAAGGTGATCACCGGGACCCTCGCGGCCGTCGAGCCCGTCGGCGCCTCCCCCACCTGGGTCCTGAGCAACCACGACGTGGTCCGGCACCCGACGCGGTACGGCGGCGGCGAGCGCGGCCTGGCCCGCGCCCGGGCGGCGACGCTCGCGATGCTGGCGCTCCCCGGGTCGGCGTACCTCTACCAGGGCGAGGAGCTCGGCCTCGAGCAGGCCGACGTGGCGCCCGACTACCGGCAGGACCCGTCCTGGTTCCGCACCGGCGAGGAGGGGCGCGACGGCTGCCGGGTGCCGATCCCGTGGGGCGGCACCACGCCGCCGTACGCCTTCGGCCCGGGCACCGGCCAGCCGTGGATCCCGCAGCCGGACGACTGGGACCGCCTCACCGTCGAGGCCCAGCAGGCCGACCCGGCCTCGACGCTGTCGTTCTACCGCGAGGCGCTGGCCATCCGGCGCCGGTACGCCGACACGGCGGGTGACGCCGTCGAGCTGCTGGAGACGCCCACGGACGTCCTCGCGTTCGAGCGCGGGCCCCTGCGGGTGCTGGTGAACTGCGGGAAGAAGCCGGTGCCACTCCCCCAGGGCGAGGTCGTCGTCGCCAGCGGACCGGTGCCCGACGGCATGCTTCCCGCCCGACACCGCGGTCTGGCTCAGCTGACCGGTCTGGCCTGACCGGCCGGCCAGCTCACTCCTCGAGCGAGATGTTGTAGCGGCCGAGCGACTTCACGAAACCCCGGAGCTCCTCCTCGGACCACTCGCCGAGGCGCTCGTCGAGGTACTTGCGGCGGTGCCGGTGGACCTCTTCGAGCCGGGTCAGCGCATCCTCGCTCGCCGAGAGCAGGGTCGCGCGCCCGTCGGCCGGGTCGGGCATCCGCTCCACCAGCCCGAGATCCACCAGGTTCTGGACCTGGCGGCTGACCGCGCCCTTGTCGATGCCGAAGCTCTCCGCAACCGCGGAGGACCGCATCGGGCCCTCGTGGGCCAGGTGGCTCAGCAGCAGGTACGACGCCGGCTGCAGGTCGGGGTGGACCATCCGCGACCGCTGGTGGATGACCCGGCGGACCCGCCGGATCAGGACGCCGACCTCCCGCTCCAGGTCGCCCAGGAGCTCTGCACGTGGCATGGGGGTCACCTTCCTCGCACCTCGGCCGCGACCTCCGGCGCCACCTCGTCCTCACGGAAGATGGTGGTGCGCAGCGGCACCTCGCGGATGAACAGGACACACACGAACGCCAACACGGCGAAGGGTACGGCCACCAGGAACAGGTGTCCCGTGGCCTCGCCGAACGCCTGCTCGAAGACCGCCCGCACCGGCGCCGGCAGCGTGGCGAGGTCCGGGATCGAGCCCTGCTCGTGGGCGTCGACCTGGATGCCGAGGCGGGCGAGCCCGTCGGCGACACTCGTCGCGACCTGGTGGCTGAGCAGCGCACCGAGCACGGAGACCCCGACCGAGCCGCCCACCGAGCGGAAGAACGACACGAGCGAGCTGGCGGCACCGAGGTCGGACTGGGCGACGTTGTTCTGCACCGACAGCACGAGGTTCTGCATGGTCATGCCGAGACCCAGACCGAGCAGGCACATGAAGCCGCCGACCAGCCACAGGTTGGTCGTCTCGTCGATGGTCGACAGCAGGCTCAGGCCGGCGATGACCAGCGCCATCCCGCTGACCAGGAACCGCTTCCACCGTCCGGTCGCGGTGATGATCCGGCCGCTGACGATGCTCGAGACCAGCAGGCCGCCGACCATGGCGACCGACATCAGGCCTGCCCGGGTCGGGCTCATGCCCCGGGCGAGCTGGAAGTACTGGCTGAGGTAGACGGTCGCTCCGAACATGGCCACGCCGATCAGCACGGAGGCGAGCGTGGCGAGCGTGGTCGTGCGGTCGCGGAACAGGCGCAGGGGGATCACCGGCTCCACCGCGATCCGGGCCTCGACGTAGATGGCGGCGCCGATGATCGCGAGGCCGGCCAGGACGATCAGGCCACTGGTCGCGGAGGTCCAGGCGAACTGGTTGCCGGCCAGGGAGACCCAGACCAGCAGCACGGAGATGCCGGCGACGAGCAGGGTCGCGCCGAGGTAGTCGATGTGGACCTCGCGGCGTACGACGGGCAGGTGCAGCTTCCGCTGGAGCACGAGGAACGCGAGCAGGGCCACGGGGATGCCGACGAAGAAGCACCAGCGCCAGCCGAGCCCCGGCGCGTCCACGATCAGGCCACCGATGAGCGGGCCGCTGACCGTGGCCAGGGCGAAGGTGGCGCCGATGTAGCCGGCGTACCGGCCCCGCTCGCGCGGGCTGACCATCGACGCGATCACGACCTGCACCAGGGCGGTCAGGCCGCCCACGCCGAGACCCTGGATCGCGCGGGCGCCGATCAGGACCTCCATGCTCGGCGCGAAGCCGGCGATCAGCGAGCCGGCGGAGAAGATCACCAGGGCCGTCTGCACGAGCATCTTCTTGCTGAACTGGTCGGCGAGCTTGCCCCAGATCGGCGTCGTCGCCGTCATCGTCAGCAGGGTCGCCACGATCACCCACGTGTAGCCGGTCTGGCTGCCCTCGAGGTCGGTGACGATGCGCGGCAGCGCGTTGGTCACGACGGTGCTCGAGAGCATGGCGACGAACATCGCGAGCAGGAGGCCACTGAGGGCCTCGAGCACCTCGCGGTGTGTCATCGGCGCGGGCTGGGTATTGGTCACAGAAGAACTCACTCCGAGAGAAGGTTGACAACGGCAACTATATTCCCGGCGCGCGTCGAACGCCAGTCGCGACCGCCTCGGGCACTAGGGTCGGATGGAGGGAGTAAGGGGGAGAAGCGACGATGGAGGCGACACGACCGGCGGGGGCACCGATCAGGGTGTTCCTGCTGGACGACCACGAGATCGTCCGGCGCGGACTGCGCGGGCTGCTGGAGGCCGAGGACGACATCGAGGTCGTCGGCGAGGCCGGCCTGGTCTCCGAGGCGATCCCGGCGATCCTCGAGCTCCGTCCCGACGTCGCGATCCTGGACGGACGGCTTCCCGACGGCTCCGGCATCGAGGTGTGCCGCGAGGTGCGGGCTGCAGACCCCTCGATCAAGGGCCTGATCCTCACCAGCTACGACGACGACGAGGCGATGTTCACCGCGATCCTCGCCGGCGCGGCCGGGTACGTCCTCAAGCAGATCGAGGCGACCACGCTGCTCAGCGGGATCCGCGCGGTCGTGCAGGGCCAGTCCCTCATCGACCCGTCGGTCGCCGTGCGGGTCATCGACCGGATGCGCACCGGCCACACGACCGGGCCGGCCGAGCTCGCGTCGCTGACGCCCCAGGAGAAGAAGATCCTCTCCCTCATCGCGGAGGGGCTGACCAACCGCCAGATCGGCGAGCAGATGTTCCTCGCCGAGAAGACGGTCAAGAACCACGTCACCAACGTGCTCGCCAAGCTCGGCGTCGAGCGGCGTACGCAGGCGGCGGTGCTGGCCTCGAAGCTGCGCCAGCAGGACGACGGCTAGGTCGTCGGCGGCGCCTACTCCTTGCGGTTCTTCAGCGCCTTGCTGAGCGAGGCGACGGCGTCGTCGCTGGGCGAGGCCGCCTCGCGGTTGGTGTTCTCGAGCTCACGGATCAGCTCGGCGCGGTGGACCGCGACCGAGCGGGGCGCGTCGATGCCCACGCGCACGACGTCGCCGCGCACCTCGAGGATGGAGATCGTGACATCGTCACCGATGACGATGCTCTCTCCGGGGCGGCGGCTGAGAACCAACATGGCGCCCAACTTACCGTCCCAGGGGTCACTTCCGTGGACGGACGCCCCCGCGGACCGTGTCCGGGCCGGCCTCAGGCGACGAGCGGCGTCGCGATCTCCAGGGCCGGGTCGTCGAGGATGACCTGCATGGCGCGCCGGGTGGCGGTGTTCACCAGGATCGGGGCCAGCAGGTTGGCAGTGGTGCTGGTCAGAGAGTCGCCGGCCGTGATCACGAGCAGGACGAGCACGTCCTCGACGTCGGAGATCTCGAGCTCGGCGACCGCCTCGTCCTCGACGATGGGCTCGTAGTCGGGGAAGAACGGCACCGGTGAGACCACGAGGAAGCGCAGGTCCGGGTCGTCGAGAGACCGCAGGGCGCAGAGCACGCCGTCCTCGTCGAGCTGGACGAGGGTGAAGCGGGTGCGGTCCGGGAAGCCGGGCATCGGCTGCACCAGCTCGATCACCGGGATCTCGGGCATGACACTCCTGGTCGGCATGGCGGTTGACTGGGCGGACGACGCGGCGGTCGACTCGGTCAGTTCAGCGATCATCTCAGAAACTCCAGCAAGCTCGGCTGCAGGACCCGTGCGGTCGAGGCGAGTGCGGCCTGGTAGGCCACCTCCTGCATCTGCAGCTCGACGGTGGCCTTGGGCAGGTCGGTGTTCTCGATCTCGGTGAGCGAGGTGGTCAGGGAGAGCTCGGCGTCAGCGGCAGCCTGCGTGGCGGCCTCGAGCCGGTTGTAGCGGGTGCCGACGTCGGAGACGGTGGACGTGATCGTGTTCATGTCGCCGTTCAGCACGCCCACGACGTTGCCCATCGCGGTGGCATCGCCCGACCGCAGCGCGGCGGAGAGATCGGCGAGGTGGGTGAACAGGCTGTCGCCGTCGGGCCCGAAGACGGCCTGGCCGTCGACCTGGACGTCGACCGGCGGGCCGGCGCCGATGGTGCGGTTGACAGCACCCGACTGGCCGACGAAGTTGCCGGTGGTCGGGTCGAACGCCCGGTTGCCGGCGGTGATGCCGCCGAACACGGGACGATCGAGGTACCTGGTGTTGGCGGAGCCCAGCAGCGACTCGCGGATCTTGTCGACCTCGACGGCCAGCGCCTCGCGGGCGGCCGGGCCGGACGAGCCGTTGATGCCCTGGAGACCCAGGTCGCGGGCCCGCCGCACCTCGCCGTTCATCGAGGTCAGCGTGTTGTCGATCTGGCCCAGCCAGCCCAGCCCGTCCTCGGCGTTGCGTGCGTACTGCTGCTGGTCGGCGACCGACGACCGCAGCCGCATTGCCGCAGTGGTGTCGCCGGGCGAGTCCGACGGCCGGTTGAGCACGCGCCCCGTGGAGAGGTGCTCCTGGAGCTCGGCCAGCCGGCCGAGGCTGGTCTGCAGCGACCCGAGCGAGCGCTGGGTCATCATCGACTGGGTCACACGTCCGATGGCCATGTCAGCGCACCAGCCCGGTCCGGTTGATCAGGGTGTCGAGCACCGAGTCGAGCGTGCTCATCACACGCGCGGCGGCTTCGTACGCGCGCTGCGCCTGGAGCATGGTCACCATCTCCTCGTCGAGGTTGATACCCGAGAGCTGCTCACGCGAGCCATCGACCTGCGCGGTCAGCACCTGCTGGTTGGCGGCGAGCCGGCGGACCGAGGAGACCTCGGAGCCGAACACGTTGACCAGCCGCTGGTAGTCGCCCTCGGCGTCGGCGAGCTCGCCGGACACGGCGGTGGCGTTGCCACCGTCCAGGCCACCACCAGCCACGCTCGAGGCGGCGATGTCGGCCACGTCGGTGATGGCGATGCTCAGGGTCGCGGCGGCGTTGGCAGGGTCGAAGCTGAAGAAGGCCCCGCCGGCGGCGCCACCCTTGTCGAAGCCGGCCGCGTGCTGGGTGTTGACGCTGGTGGCCAGCGAGGTGGCGACCGCGTCCAGCCCGGCGCGGTAGGCAGGAAGTGTGGTGTTGAGCAGGGTGGTCGTGGCACCCACGACCCCACCGAGCGCCTCGGACGGCGCGGCGGTCGAGCCGTCGGGTCCGGTGACGGTGTAGGTGACGCTGGCGCCGTCGGCGGCGCCGGACGGCGTGACGCCGGTCGCGATGTCGAGGCGGCCGGCGCGCTGGCCCTCGACGAGGGGCTGACCGCCGACGAACACGTCGAGGCCACCGTTCGCGTTCTGCCTGGCGACGCCGCCGGTGAGCTCCGACAGCTCGAGGGCCAGCTTGTCGCGCTGGTCGAGCAGCGTGCCGGCGTCGGTGCCCGAGACCTGGGCGGACGCGATGCTGCGGTTGGTCGCGGCGAGGTCGGCGGCGAGGGTGTTCACCTCGCTGACGGTGTTGAGGAGCCGGCCCCGCTGGTCGGCCTCCTCGGTCGAGACGTTGCGCGACTGGTTGTTGATCGCGGTGGCCAGCGTGTTGGCCGCGGCGAGCACCTGGCTGCGGGCGGCGTCCGTTCCCGGGTTGTTCGCGAGGTCGTGCCACGCCTTGCGGAAGTCCGCCAGCGCGGCGGAGACGCCGTTCGGGCCGGGCTCGCCGATCCCGGCCTCGACCCGGTCCAGGGTCGCCTGCTGGGTGTCCAGGTAGGCCTGGTTGCCGTGCTCGCGTCGCGCGCGGATGTCGAGGAACGGGTCGGTCATCCGCTCGATGCCCTTGGTGCGGACGCCGTCGCCGGATCCGTCGTACCGGCTCCACATGGCAGGTACGGCGGGGGCACCCATCGTCTCGCCCACAGCGCGGCGGCGGGCGTAGCCCTCCGTCGAGACGTTGGCGATGTTCCCACTGGCCGTGTCCATGACGACCTGGTGGTAGCGCAGCGCGCTCAGCGCGCTGTTGAACGAGGCGAAGGTGGCAGACACGTCACAGGCTCCGGTCGACCAGGCGGTGCCGGTTGGCCTCGACGGTCGCGGTGCCGTCGGGGCTGTACCCGTCGGCGGACTCGCCGAGGGTCAGCAGGGTCTCGCGGGCAGAGCGGTAGCCGGCCGAGATCAGGTCCCGGTTGGCGTCCGCGAGCTCCGTGATCTCGCGGGTCGCCGCGACGAACGCGTCGCGGTGCTCGGTGAGGATCGTGCTCCACGGCTCGCCCGCGGCCTCGGCCAGGGCGCTCAGGCTCGGGTTGCTGGTCATGCCGATCGACGCGGCGGCCTCGTCGGCGGCCACGGCGCGCAGGACCTCGGTCTCGCGGATCGTCTCGAGGACGGCCTCGACCTCGCGGGCGGCCCGCATCAGCCAGCGGGAACGTCCGCTGGCGAGTACCAGTTGCTCGACCTCGAGCTTGAACTGCAGCAGGTCCAGCAGCTCACGTTCGCGCCAGAGCACGAGAGACAGCCTCTCCATCCGGGCCACCTCCTTTCGACAGGGGTTACGCCAGCACTCATCGGGCTCGGGTAGGGGGAACTGAGATGTTTCGGGCGCAAAGTTTCGGACCTACTTGGCCGACCGGATGGTTCCAGCTTCAACAATGGCCCAGAGGGGCATGACCCGGCGGGACGGGGGCCGTCGGGACGTTGGTCCCGAGTTCGTGTTCAGACGGTCCGGTTACCCGGCCTTTTACCCCAAAGAGGGTATGGAGCCGCTGAGGATCTCTCTCGTGCCAACCGAGACCCAGCCCCACTGCGACGAACTGATCGAGAGCCACATCGCTCTCGTCGGACACGTCGTCCGCGAGACCATGGTCCGCATCCCCGCCCACGTCAACCGCGACGACCTCACGTCGGCCGGCATGACCGCCCTCGTGCATGGCGGCGCGTGGCTTCGACGCCGAGCGGGGGGTGCCCTTCGCCCGGTACGCCGCCACCCGGATCCGCGGGGCCATCCTCGACGAGCTGCGCAGCATCGACTGGGCCTCGCGCTCCGTCCGCCGCCGCGCCCGCGACCTCGACGAGACCAGGAACCGTCTCTCCGGCGCGCTCGGGCGGGTCCCGTCCGACGCGGAGGTGGCCACCGCCCTCGGCCTCACCCCCGAGGAGATCGCGGCCAATGAAGAGGACATCGCCCGCGCGCAGGTCCTCTCCCTCGACGGCTCGCCGGAGAACCCGTACGCCGAGACCCTCGCCAGCACCACCCCGAGCCCCGAGGCGATGATCGAGCACCGCGAGCGCCTGACCTACATGGTCGAGGCCGTCTCCGAGCTGCCCGAGCGCCTGCGCGTCGTCGTCCAGGAGTACTTCCTCGGCGAGCGGCCGATGGCCGAGATCGCCGAGAAGCTCGGCGTCTCCGAGTCCCGGGTCTCCCAGATGCGGGCCGAGGCGCTCGTCCTGCTCAAGGACGCGATGAACGCCCAGCTCGAGCCCGAGCTGGTCACCGCCCCGGCGCGTCCCGAGGGTTGCGCCGCCCGGCGTCGCGAGGCCTACTTCGCCGCCGTGGCCGCCCGCCACGCCGCCGGCGCCCGCCAGGTCCGTCCCCACGCCGCGGGCTTCCAGGCCACCGCCTGATTCCCTCGCGGACCCGCGTCATGCACGGCGTACAGCAGCGTCCAGCAGAAGAAGATCGAAAAAAACCACGAACTTTTCTCAACCCGGCTCGCCCAGGGCCGATCAGCAGGTCAACGGAGTCCAAGGACGGACTCCAGCACGTGACCTAACATCCAGGAGGGAATCATCATGGGTCTTCGCATCAACACCAACACCGACGCTTTCAACGCGTACCGCAACCTGTCCGTCACCCAGGGCCAGATGTCCAAGTCGCTGGAGAAGCTTTCCAGCGGTTTCCGCATCAACCGCGCTGCCGACGACGCTGCCGGTCTCGCGATCTCCGAGGGCCTGCGCTCGCAGGTCGGCGGTCTCAAGGTCGCGGTCCGCAACGCCCAGGACGGCGTTTCGGTCGTGCAGACCGCTGAAGGTGCACTCACCGAGGTCCACTCCATGCTCCAGCGCATGAACGACCTCTCGGTGCAGTACAACAACGGCACGCAGAACACCGACTCGCAGGCCGCTCTGCAGGCTGAGTTCGACCAGCTGCAGGAGGAGGTCACCCGGATCGCCGACAACACCAAGTTCAACGGTGTTGCCCTGTTCGACGGTGCCGACCTCGCGTTCCAGGTGGGCTACGACAACGCGGACACGATCACTGTGACCGGCGCCGACGCCCTCGCGGCCGTCGACACCTCCGCTGCCGTCATCACCGACAGCACCACGGTGCAGACCGCGATCACCGCGATCTCCACCCAGCGTGCCTCGCTCGGTGCGTTCCAGAACCGGTTCGAGCACACCATCAACTCCGTCAACGTCGCCATCGAGAACCTGTCGGCGTCCGAGAGCCGGATCCGCGACACCGACATGGCGTCCGAGATGGTTGCTTTCACCCGCGCGAACATCCTGCAGCAGGCCGGCACGGCCATGCTCGCGCAGGCGAACCAGGCGCCGCAGAGCGTTCTGTCGCTGCTCCGCTGATCACTGACCTGATCAACCGCAGCTGAGAGAACAAGCAGCACCACACTCCGGCGGGGGGTGAGTCCCGACTCGCCCCCCGCCGGAGTCCATTTCTGACCAGCACCACCAGCGCGACACACGGAGGGAGGCTCACCATGGCCGTCGCCAGCGTCAGCGGGCTCGCCAGTGGCCTCGACACCGCTTCGATCATCGACCAGCTCATCCAGGTCGAGGCAGCGGGACAGACCCGGCTGAAGTCGCGCGTGACCTCCGAGCAGTCGACCCTCAAGCTCCTGCAGAACCTCAACGCCAAGATCGCCGCTCTCGCCACCCAGGCCAAGGACCTCACCAAGGCCGCCGCCTGGACGCCTCTCACCGCGACGAGCTCGAGCGACAAGGTCACCGTGAGCGCCTCGTCGGGCACCTCCGGCGGCAGCCTGAGCGTCACCGTCGACACGTCCGCGCTCGCGCACAAGCTCACCTACACCTCGACCGCCGCCATGACCGACGTCGTGGTCCCGGCCGACGCGCAGGGCAAGCACACGATCACGCTGACGGTCGCGGGAACTCCCAAGACCATCGACACCGGCGACGGCACCCTCGCGTCCCTCGTCGGTGCCCTGAACGGCGGCGGGACCGGCGTCGCGGCCGCAGCCGTGAAGCTCGACGGCGGCGCCTACCGCCTCAACGTCCAGTCCGCCACGACGGGAGCCGCCAACACGGTCACCCTGACCGCGTCCGACGGCAGCGACCTGCTCGGCGGCGCAACCGTCGTGGCCGGACGCGATGCCGCGATCACGATCGGCGGGGACACGCTGCACTCGGCGACGAACACGTTCAAGGACGTCGTACCCGGCCTCGACATCACCGTCTCCGCGGCGGCCGTCGGGTCCACGGTGGACGTGACCGTCTCCCGCAACACCTCGGCGGCGAGCACCCAGGCGAAGGCCCTGGTCGACGCCGTGAACTCCGTCCTGGCCGACATCACGAACCAGACGAAGTACAACTCCACCACCAAGACGGCCGGCGCGCTGGCCGGCGATGCGACCGTCCGCGAGGTCGGGACGTCGCTGCTGAACTCGATCTACCCCGGCGCCGGCGCCACGATCGCCGACATCGGCATCGAGACCGACCGCTACGGAAAGCTGGTCTTCAACGAGGAGAAGTTCGCCGAGGCGTACGCCGCGGACGCCGCCGCCGTCACCGAGAAGCTGAGCGGGGCCACGGGCCTCGCCGCGCGGATCGAGAAGGTCGCGAACGCCGCCAGCGACAAGTACGAGGGCTCGATCACGACGTCGATCACGAGCCGCACCACGGGCATCGACCGCCTCAACGACAGCATCGAGGCCTGGGACCAGCGCCTCGAGCTGCGTCGCGCGTCGCTGACCCGGCAGTTCACTGCACTGGAGACCGCCCTGAGCCAGATGAACAGCCAGTCCAGCTGGCTCTCTGGCCAGGTGGCCTCACTGTCCAACTCATCGGGAAGCTAAGGAAGGCACCCTCATGAACCCCAGCGCACGCGCCGCATACATGGATGCATCGGTCGCGACCGCAAGCCCGGCGAAGCTGCTCGTCATGTTGTACGAGCGCCTCACCCTCGACTGCTACCGCGCGCTTGACGCGCAGCGGGCAGACAACCACCAGGAGGCGCACCGCCACCTGATGCACGCCCAGGACATCGTCATGGAGCTGCGCAGCTCCCTGAAGACCGACACCTGGGACGGCGGGCCTGCCCTGGCCTCGCTCTACGACTTCCTGCACACGCGGCTGGTCCAGGCCAACGTCAAGCGCGACGCCGCCGTGACCGAGCACTGCCTCGGGATGGTCCAGGACCTCGCCCAGGCGTGGCGCGAGGCGGCCCTCCAGAACGTTTCTGCGGTGGGGGCGTGAGCGCCATGGCCGTCCAGTCCGCGTTCTCGAGCTTCTCGAGCGAGGAGTCCAACCAGGCCGCCTGGGAAGCGACACTCGACCGTCTGGAGCAAGACGTCCTCATGGCCGAGCGGTTCCTGGCGTCCGGCCAGGCCCCGACCACGGAGCCGTGGGAGGTCCCGCACCTCGACGGGCCGATGCCCGACGGCCTGCTCCCCCGTGCCAGCGAGATCCTGCGCCGGCAGGCCGAGGTCAAGGACTCGCTGCGCGTGGCGCTCTCGGCCAACGACAAGCAGCGTGCCTTCGCCGACCGCGTGAACCTCAGCAGCAGCCAGGGCTCGGCCCGCCCGGCGTACGTCGACTTCACCGCCTGACCCGGGCGGCCCCTCCCCCCACCAGCACCGCACGGAAGAAGAATCCCCCCATGAAGATCCTCATCGCCGACGACAGTCGGGTGATGCGACGGATCATCGCCCGCGCCCTGCGCCAGGCCGGCTTCGGCGGCCACGACATCGTCGAGGCTGCGAACGGCCGAGAGGCGGTGGCCCTGGTCGCGACCGAGCAACCCGACCTCGTGGTCTCCGACTGGCACATGCCCGTCCTGAACGGGATCGACGCCCTGGCCGAGGTGCGCGCGTCCGGATCGCGGGTGCCCATGGGTTTCGTCACCTCTGACGTCTCCGAGTCGGTGCGCGCCCGCGCTGCGGCCGCCGGAGCCCTGTTCCTGATCCCCAAGCCGCTCCGGTCCGACGTGCTCCGAGATGCACTGACCGGGGTCCTTCCAGCGAGACCATGAGCGTGCACCTGCCCGCGGGGGAGCAGGTGCAGGAGCTGTTCGCCGATCTGCTCGACCGGGACGTCCACCAGGAGCCCGGGACTCCGGTCGTGCCCGGACCGGCAGTGCCCGCGACCGTCGCGACGTACGTCGACGACCAGGAGTGCGTGCGCGCCGTGATCTCGTGCGACCTCGACCTGTCCGCCCGTGCCGGCGCGGCGATCGGGCTGGTCCCGCCGTCGGGGGCCGACCGCGCCATCCGCAGCGGGTGCGTGGACGGTGACCTGGCCGAGAACCTCGCCGAGGTGCTCGAGGTGGCGGGAGCGCTGTTCGAGCGCGACCACGGCACCCACGTGCGCCTGCAGGGACTGCACCCTGCGGGTGCCGACCTCCCCGACGAGGTGCTCGCCCAGGCCCTCACGCTGGGTCGGCGTGCCGACGTACGCCTCGAGATCGCCGGGTACGGCGACGGCCGGCTCTCGGTCGTCCTGGTCGAACGGCCGGGCAGCGGCGACCACCGCAGCCAGCGTGAGTCCACATCGCCAGCAGGTAGTTGACCGCCGCGGTCATTGATTCCTTACATTGTGATTGACCTGCAATCAACGACGGGGTCGCCGCAGTAATTCACGACAATGTCACCGGGAATGCAGCAGAATGGCAAGGACAACACGCGGAGAGTGATCGCACCCAAGAAGCTGCCTGGACCGACCCGCGAACTCCAGGTGGTTGGCTTGCAATTGCACACGGTTGGCGATTCACCGAGTTCACGCAGCGGCTGACATGCAAGCCCCACGTGGGGTAATCCCCTGCCTACCGCGCGCCCGATCGGCGGGTCGGGACTCCCGCATCTTGGGGACGTGCAGCGGTGACTATTGACTTCCTCAGTTAAAAACAGGGCTATGGGAAGTAGAAGGAAGTCATTTGCTCTCGACTCGGCGAAGGCAGCGATAACCGGGGGTAGCGGGTGTCTAAGGTTGTTTGCGCCGCAAAAGGCGCGCACGGGGAGAAAGCGCTGAGCCCCCGGTCGGGACGGGTCGCCGCGTGACCGTTCTCGTGGAGGTTTTCGGTGACGTGACGACGGACCCGTACGCCGCCGAGGCCGGGGCCGTCCGCCACGCAGGGCTCGAGAGGCAACGCGAGCACGCGACCGTCCGGGCATGTGCGCGGTCCGCGCTGGCCCAGCTGGGGCAGCGACCGACACCGATCCTCAACGATGCCGACGGCGTTCCGATCTGGCCGGCGGGCGTGGTCGGCAGCCTGACCCACTGTCGCGGGTACCGGGCGGCGCTGGTGGCGCTGGGCACCGACGTCGTGAGCGTCGGAGTCGACGCGGAGCCGCACGAGCCGCTCTCCCCGGAGGTGGACGGCGTCGTGCTCCGACGCGACGACATGTTCGACCTGCCCGCCGGCTGGCATGCCGGCCGGATCGCGTTCTGCGCGAAGGAAGCGGCGTACAAGGCATGGTTTCCGGGGACCCGGCAGTGGCTGGAGTTCACGGACGTGGTGACTCACGTGCGGGCCGACGGCACGTTCACCGCCCGCGCCGGCGGCCTACCGCCGCTGCGCGGGCGGTGGGCGGTCCGTCGAGGCTACGTCGTGGCCGCGGGGCTGATCCCGTGCTGACCGTCCACCCCGACCCGCAAGCGGCGCTGGGAGACCGCCTCGCCGTCCTGCTGGCCGACGTGGTCGAGGCCACCACGGTCGCGACCGACGCGAACTTCTTCGACGATCTCGGCGCCGACTCCATGACGATGGCAAGGTTCTGCGCCCGGGTCCGCAAGCAGTCAGACCTCCCGTCGATCTCGATGAGGGACATCTATGCGAACCCGACGCTCGCCGGCCTCTCCGCGGCGCTGTCCGGGGATCGGCCCGTGCCCGAGCCGGCCCCCACCGGACCGGCCCGTGTTCCCGTCGCGCCCGTGGAGCGACCGCCCTTCCGCGCCAGTACGGCGGCGTACTGGGCCTGCGGGCTGCTCCAGCTCATCGTCTTCCTCGCCTATGCGTGGGTGACCGTGCAGTTCACCCTCTGGGTGGGTACGTGGGTCCTGGGGGCCGAGGGCGCGGTCGCGACCTACGGGCGCGGTGTGCTCGCGGGAGGGCTGGCGCTCGGGCTCGCCTGCGCCATCCCGATCCTGGTCAAGTGGGTCCTGGTCGGACGCTGGCGGGAGACCGAGATCCGGGTCTGGAGCGCTGCCTACCTCCGGCTGTGGACGGTCAAGTCGCTCCTGCGGATCAGTCCCATCCCCTTCACGGCCGGCACGCCGATCTACAACCTGTTCCTCCGCGCGCTCGGCGCCGATATAGGCCGGGGCGCGCTGATCGTCTCCCGGCGGATGCCGCTGGTCACCGACCTGCTCACCGTCGGACCCGGAGCGGTCGTCCGCAGGAACGTGCTCTTCAACGGCTACCACGCCGAGGCAGGGCGGATCCGGACCGGCCGGGTGACGATCGGCGCGGGGGCCCACGTCGGCGAGGGTTCGGTGCTCGGCCTGGACGTCTCCATCGGGGAAGGCGCCCGACTGGGCCACGCCTCGTCGCTCCAGGACGGCGAGCAGGTGCGGACCGGAGAGCGTCGCGACGGGTTCGGGGGACAGCACTCCGGCGAAGCCGACGGCATCGTGGTCGAGCCGGTGGCACAGAAGGCGATGCGGCCGGCGCTGTTCGCGCTCTACCAGGTCGGAGCGGTGGTCCTCGTCACCATCCCGCTCGCGGCAGCCGTCACCATCTGGCTCTCCACGCAGTACGACGCACGCACGGGAGTGTTCACCGGATCGCTGGGAGCCTGGCAGACCTACGTCGTGGCGCTCGCGGTCGGCGCCGTGAGCTACGTCGGCTACCTGGTGGTCACCTTCCTGATCGCCGTGACGCTGCCGCGGATGCTGCGCCCGTTGCTCGTCCCCGGCCGCACCTACCCGTTGTACGGCGTCCGCTACTGGGCACAGCGCACCGTCGAGCGGCGGAGCAACCAGCCGTTCTGGGTCCGCCTGGTCGGTGACAGCTCGTACGTCGTGCCCTACCTGCGGGCCGTCGGCTACCGGATGCCGGACCTCGTGCAGACCGGTTCCAACTTCGGCTCCGACGTCAAGCACGACAACCCGTTCCTGACCACGGTCGGCAGCGGCACGATGATCGCGGACGGGTTGTCGGTGATCAACGTCGACTACTCCGGCTCGTCGTTCCGCCTGTCCGACACCGCCGTCGGTGCGCGCAGCTTCCTGGGCAACCAGATCGTGTACCCGCCGCAGGCCGCCGTGGGCGAGGACTGCCTCCTGGGCACCAAGGTGATGGTCCCCATGACCGGGCCGCTGCGTACGGGCACCGGTCTGCTGGGTGCCCCGGCGTTCGAGATCCCGCGGACGGTTCGCCGTGACGCCGAGTTCCAGCACCTTGCCGAGGGGGAGAACCTCCGCCGCGGTCTGGCCGCCAAGAATCGTCACAACCTGGTCAGCATGGCGCTCTACGCCCTGGCCGCGTCCGCGGGCATCGCGGAGCTCTGCCTGGTCTCCAACGCCGCGCTGGCGCTGGAACCGGCGATCGGGACGTCTGCCTTCGCGCTCGCCATCGTGGCCGCCCTCGCCGTCAGGGTGCTGCACCTCGCCTTCACCGAGCACGCCTCGAGAGCGTTCCGGCCGCTCCGACCGCTCAACGTCTCGATCTACGACCGCAGGTTCTGGGCACACGAGCGCTACTGGAAGTTCGCGCAGCCCCCGCCCCCGGTGCTCGACGGCACCCCGTTCAAGCCCCTCACGTGGCGGCTCGTCGGCGTCAGGATCGGTCGCCGGGTCTTCGACGACGGCTGTGCGATCGTCGAGAAGACCCTCACCGCGGTGGGTGACGACTGCACGCTCAACATGCGCAGCACCCTGCAGGCGCACTCGCAGGAGGACGGTGCCTTCAAGTCCGACCGGATCGTCGTCGGCTCCGGGTGCACCCTCGGGACCGCATCCCTCGTCCACTACGGCGCCGTCGTGGGTGACGGCGTCGTCCTCGCCCCGGACTCGTTCCTGATGAAGGGCCAAGAGCCGCGCCCGGACACGCACTGGGCCGGCAATCCCGCGCAGGAGGTCTCATGAGCGTCAAGGTCGTCAGCCAGACCGCCAGTGCGGTCACGCCCGTCAGCCGCGCGTACTGGCTCTCCGTCCTGGGCGGTCTCCCACCCACCCGCGTCCCGCGCTGGTCGGAGGAGCCCGACGAGGGAATCGGCACCATCCAGCGGGTCGTTCCCGAGGACCTGCAGGTCGCGCTCGAACGGCTGGCCCTGTGCCAGGCCGTGCCGCTGGCGACGCTGGTGCTCGCCGCCCACGTCAAGGTCCTGTCCGTGCTGTCCGGTGAGCGGGAGGTGACGACCGGGTACGTCGCGGTGCCCGGCCGGTGTCCCGTTCCGTGCCGGGTGTCCGTCTCCGACGGCGCCTGGCGAGACCTGCTGCGCGCGACCGCACGGGCCGAGGCCGACCTGCTGCCCCACCATGCATTTCCGGTGGGTGAGCTCCGTGCCGAGCTGGGGCTGTCCGGCCCGGCGTTCGAGACCGAGCTGGACCCCACGGGAGGCTCGGGGCCGCTGTCGGTGGAGACGGTCTTCGGTGTCGCCGTGTCCTGGAGGGAGAAGCGGCCGGTCGTCACGTTGCGCCATCGCCGCGACTTCCTGGACGCCGGGGCGGCCTCGCGGATCATCGGCTACCACCTCACGGCGCTCGCCCACATGGTCGCCGATCCGGACGCCCCGCACGACCAGGCCACCCTGGTCGGGCCCGCCGAGCGCCGTGCCCAGATCGACGGCCTGGCGGGTCCGACCCGCGAGCTCCCCGACCTGCGGTTGCCGGACCTGTTCGCATTGCGCGCCGCGACCCACCCGGACCGGGTGGCCGCCGAGCACGGTGACCAGACCCTGACGTACGCGGCGCTCGACGACCGGGTGAACAGGATCGGCCACGCACTGCTGGACCGCGGGCTCCAGGCCGAGGACGTCGTGGCCGTCGTCACCGGGCGCACTCTCGACTGGATGGCGTCCGTGCTCGCCGTCCTCCGGGCGGGTGGCACCTACCTCCCGATCGAGCCGCACTTCCCGGCCGACCGCATCGCCGCCATGTTGCGCCGCTCGGGCTGCCGGCTGGCCCTCACCGAGACCGGCCGCACGGCCACCTTCGACGTGGCCTCGGCGCGAGTCGCCGGCATCAGCGTCATCCCCCTCGACACGGTGGACCGGGCCAGGCCGATCAGCCCGGTGCTGGTCCCGGTCGGTGCGCACCGTCAGGCGTACCTGTACTTCACGTCCGGCTCCACGGGCGAGCCCAAGGGCGCCCTGTGCGAGCACGCCGGGATGCTCAATCACCTGTACGCGAAGGTCCATGACCTCGGCCTGCGCGAGGGCGCCGTGGTCGCACAGACCGCGCCGCAGTGCTTCGACATCTCCCTGTGGCAGCTGGTCGCGGGCCTGCTCGTCGGGGGTCGGACGGTCCTGGTCGACCAGGAGGCGATCCTCGATGTCGATCGGTTCCTCGACACGGTGGTGGACCACCGCGTCGAGATCCTCCAGGTCGTGCCGTCGTACCTCGACGTCGTGCTGTCGCGACTGGAGGCCGAGCCTCGCGACCTGCCCGACCTGCGATGTGTGTCGGTCACGGGCGAGGCGCTGCCGCGCGACCTGGTACGCCGCTGGTTCGTCGCGCGGCCCGGTGTCCCGCTGGTCAACGCCTACGGCCTGACCGAGACCAGCGACGACACCAACCACGAGGTCATGTGGCGCGACCCGGACGACGACCGGGTCCCGCTCGGACGGCCGATCGCCAACGTGCACGTGTACGTCGTCGACGACCAGCTGCGGCCGGTTCCGCTCGGCACACCCGGCGAGATCGTGTTCTCCGGCGTGTGCGTCGGGCGAGGCTACGTGAACGACCCCGACCGGACGGCCGCCGCGTTCCTCGAGGACCCGCTGCGTCCGGGTGAACGGCTCTACCGCAGCGGCGACGTCGGCCGCTGGCGGCCGGACGGCAAGCTGGAGTTCCTCGGTCGTCGCGACAGCCAGGTCAAGGTGCGCGGCTTCCGGGTCGAGCTCGGCGAGATCGAGACGGCACTGTCCCGACTGCCGGGCGTCCGACAGGCCGCGGTCGTGGTCGACGAGAGTGCTGGGTCGGCCCGCCTCGTCGCCTGGGTCACCGGCGACGGTCCCCTCGATGCCGACGACCTGCGCGCCCGGCTGGCCGGCTCCCTGCCTCCGTACATGGTGCCGTCGCTGCTGCGGCAGGTGGTGGAGCTGCCGCTGACCGCCAACGGCAAGGTCGACGCAGCCAAGCTTCGCGCCGACGCCCGCAGGGTCGACCGGCCCACCGCGGCCGAGCTCAGCCCGGCGGAGCGGCGGGTCGCCGTCGCCTGGGCAGAGGTTCTCGACGTCCCCCTGGCCGACATCGGCCCCGACGCACATTTCGCCGATCTCGGCGGCACGTCCCTGAGCGCCGTGCGACTGGTGGTGGCCCTGGACCGGGCCGTCACCCTGCGCGACGTCCGTACCCATCCCGTGCTCGCCGACCTGGCGCGCCGCATGGAAGGAGCACCGCGATGACCACCACCCGGACGATCGAAGCGACTCCCACTGCCAACGGCGTCCACGTCGTCCGTGTCGGGACCCCCGACCCGGCGTCTGGGCAGTCGACGACAACCGCATGCAGGTACGCCACCTCGCTGCCGAGCACGGCGCCGTGATCCTGCGCGGGTTCGGCGTCGACAATCCCGTCGATGCCGCAGCCGTGCTGGCCTCGCTCGGCGGCGGGCTGATGACCGAGCGAGAGGCATTCGCCGCGCGCGCCACGCTGGCCACCGGTGTCTACTCCTCGGCGACCTGGCAGGCGAGCCAACCGATGTGCCAGCACCACGAGCTCAGCTATGCGCTCCCAGCGCCCGGCCTCGTGATGCTGGCGTGCGTCACGCCTGCCACCGAGGGTGGTGTGACCGGGCTGGCCGACGCCGGCGACGTGCTCGACGCCCTTCCCTCCGACGTGGTGGACCGCTTCGAACGGCTCGGATGGCTGTTGACGCGGTCCTACTCCGAGGAGATCGGTGCCTCGTGGGCAGCGGCGTTCGGCACCGACGATCCGACGGCCGTCGAGCACTATTGCCGCCGGCACGGCATCGAGACGTCGTGGCAGTCGGACGGCACGCTGCGCACGCGACAACGGCGCCGCGCGGTGGTCACCCACGCCTCCTCCGAACGGCGCTGCTGGTTCAACCAGATCGCGTTCCTGAGCCAGTGGACCCTCGACCCCGACGTCCGGGAGTTCCTCGTCGAGGAGTTCGGTGGCGACGGGCTGCCGTTCAACACCTGGTACGGCGACGGCTCACCGGTCGAGGAGGAGGTCGTGACCACGATCAACGAGGTGTACGAGACGATGACCCGTCGCGAGCCCTGGCAGGCCGGGGACGTGATGGTCATCGACAACGTCAGGACCGCACACAGCCGCGAACCCTACGTCGGCCGGCGCGAGGTCCTGGTCGGGTTCGCCGAGCCGACCGAGGTGGCCCGATGAACGCCCCGCCGTCCTTCTCCGTCATTCCCGGCGCCCAGGTGCGACGAGTCCTGGGTGGTCGCGAGGCCGAAGTGGTGCAGCTCGTCGAGTCGGCGTACCGGCTGCACGCCGAGGGGTGCAGTGTGAACCCGCCGTCGTACTTCCTGCGGTTCCCCGACCGTCCGTCCTCCCGGATCATCGCCCTGCCCGCGTCGCTCGGCGGCGCCGCCCCCGTGGACGGCCTCAAGTGGATCGCGAGCTTTCCGGGCAACGTGGCCGAGGGCCTCCCTCGCGCGTCCGCGGTGCTGATCCTCAACGACCCCGCGACCGGCTATCCGTACGCCTGTCTGGAGGCATCGGTGATCAGCGCGGCGCGGACGGCCGCGATGGCGGTCAGCGCAGCCGACTGGCTCAGCCGTGGGCGGGCCCGGCCGCGGCGACTGGGGATCGTCGGCACCGGCCTGATCGCTCGCTACGTGCACACCTTCCTCGAGGCCACCGGCTGGACGTTCGACGAGATCTCGCTCCACGACACCGCACCCGCCAGCGTCGACGGCTTCCGCGACTACCTCGAGCGCTCCGCCGTCACCGGAACGATCAGGGCGCACGAGACCGCCGCGGGCCTGGTCGCCGAGAGCGATCTGGTGCTGTTCACGACGGTGGCCTCCGAGCCGCACCTGCACGACCTCCGGTGCTTCGCGCACGCGCCCCTGGTGCTGCACCTGTCCCTGCGCGACCTCGCCCCGGAGATCCTGCTCGGCTCCACGAACATCGTCGACGACGTCGAGCACTGCCTGAAGGCGGACACCTCGCCTCACCTGGCCGAGCAGCTGACCGGGACCCGGGACTTCCTGGCCGGCACGCTGTACGACGTGATGGCCGGCCGGCTCCGACCTTGCGTCGAACGACCCGTGGTGTTCTCGCCCTTCGGCCTGGGAGTGCTCGACCTGGCGGTGGGCCAGCTGGTCCACGCCGAAGTGGCGAGGGCCGGCGAGCTCGACGTGGTCGACGGATTCTTCGACGAGCTGAGCCGCCACGGCACCGACCGGGATCCCACGCCATGCCCGTGATCACGCAGCCCTCCGAGTTCGACGCCGACGACGTGTTCGTCGACCTCGAGCCGATGCTGGGCAATCGCCTCTACCTGAAGTGCGAAGGCTTCAACTTCGCGGGCTCGATCAAGCTCAAGGCTGCGGCGGCCATGATCGCGGCCGCCGAGGCGGCCGGACGACTGCGGCCCGGTTCGGTGCTCATCGAATCATCCTCGGGCAACCTCGGCGTCGCGCTCGCCATGATCGCGACCAGCCGTGGCTACCGCTTCAGCTGCGTGACCGACAACCGCTGCAATGTCACGACCCGTCGGATGATCGAGGCGCTCGGGGGCCATGTGAAGGTGATCACCGAGGCGGCCGCCGAGGGCGGGTTGCTGGGCGCGCGGATCGCCTACGTGAAGGCGATGTGCGCGGCCAACGACCAGCTGGTCTGGCTCGACCAGTACCGCAACGCCGCCAACTGGCAGGCACACGGCCGCACCACCGGGCCGGAGATCCTGCGGCAGTTCCCCGACCTCGACGTACTCTTCGTCGGCGCCGGCACGACCGGCACGTTGATGGGGTGTGCGCGATTCCTGCGCGAGTGGTCGCCACGCGTCCACATCGTCGCGGTCGACGCCGTCGGCTCGATGACCTTCGGCGGTCCCGCCGCTGCGCGGAGCATCCCCGGCCTGGGGTCAGGTGTGTGCCCGCCGATGCTGGACACGAAGTACGTCGACGACATCGTCCTCGTCTCCGAGCCCGACACGATCCGCGCCTGTCGCCGGCTCGGGCGTCGCGGCTTCCTGTTCGGTGGGTCCACCGGGACGGTCGTCGCCGGCGCCGAACGCTGGTTGAGCGAGCGCGGCGACCCGTTCCTGACCGCGGTCGGGATCGCGCCCGACCTCGGCGGCGGGTACCTCGACACGATCTACGACGACGACTGGGTGGCGGACCAGGTCACCGAACCGGTGACCCCGCCGCCGGCGGCGGACGATCGCGCCCTCGAACGCAACGGCCTGGCGGCCACCCGGCGCTGAGATCCCTACTTCAGGCTCGGAGCCGCCCCTGGCGCATCAGCCCCGCCCTCCCGTCGGGTCAGGTGGCCTGTCTGCCCCACCCGCAGTGCCCCGACCAGCCACGGGGGGTAGTCCGGGCGGGGGCTCGACCCGGGACCTTAGGCCCGACCTTGCCCGTAGCGGGGCAAAATCCTCAGCCACGGGCGCGGGGGGCCGACCAACACTGTGAGCAAGGACAGCTCGCCCCTCGCCGATGGATCGGCACGCCAAGCTCCGCGCCTGGAGGCCAAGCCGTGTCCTTCGCGACTGATCCCGTCCAGAGTGTCCTGCACTCTGCTCTCGACGGCCTCGCGCTGCGCCAGCGTGTCATCGCCGACAACATCGCCAACGTCGACACGCCCGGTTTCCGCGCGACGTCCGTTGACTTCGAGTCCTCGCTCCAGTCCGCCATCGCCGACGGCTCCATCACCCAGGGCCGCGTGACCCCGCAGACCGCCCCGACCGACACCCCGGTCGGCGTCAACGGCAACAACGTCGACCTCCGCAAGGAGTCGTTGAGCGCGATGCAGTCCCAGTTCCAGTACCAGATGGTCACCCGCTCGGTCACCGACCGGCTCGACCTGATCAAGAACGTCGTGGCGGGTCAGTGATGGGCGCCTTCGACATGCTGCGCATCGCCAGCAGCAGCCTGGGCATGCACCAGACCTGGCTGGACTCGCTGGGCCACAACATCGCCAACGCCAACGACATCACCTCGACCGACGAGGACGCCTTCCAGGCCCAGATGGTCGTCGCCAAGGCCCGCCCGGACGGCGGCGTCGACGTGGCCGGCATCGAGCTGGGCAGCGCCGAGGGGATCCTCACCTACGCGCCCGACAACCCGCTCGCCGACGAGAACGGCATGGTCCGCGCGGCCAACGTCGACATGTCCAGCCAGATGAGCCAGCTGATCATGGCGCAGCGCGGCTTCCAGGCCTCGGTGCAGACCACCAAGACCGCGCAGGACACCTACAACGCTGCTCTCCAGATCGGACGTGCCTGATGAGTGTCTCGGGAATCGAGGGCGTCGGCTTCACGCCGTACGTCGCCCCGCAGGTCGGCGTGCAGGGCACGCAGCAGCCCGCGGGTCCGACCGGCCCCAGCGCCGACTTCGGGAACCTGGTCCTCGACGGCATCGAGCGCCTCGAGGGCGTCCAGGACCGTGCCGACAACCTCGCCGTCCAGGCGGCCACCGGCACGCTCGACAACATCCACGACTACACGCTGGCCGCGACCGAGGCCTCCGTGACCACCCAGATGACCGTCGCCGTCCGTAACAAGGCCGTCGAGGCGTTCACCGAGATCATGCGGATGCCGATCGGATGAAAGAGACACTCACCCGCCAGATGTCGCGCCTCCAGCGCACGTTCGGCGCGTTCACGACCGGCCAGAAGGTCGTCGCGGTGCTGGGCACCATGGCGCTGCTGCTGGCGGGCTTCCTGGTGTTCCGCTGGGCGGCCACGCCGAGCTACGCACCGCTGTACAACAACCTCTCCTCGGAGGACGCGGCCGCGGTCGTCGAGCAGCTGAACGCCGATGGCGTCCCCTACGAGCTCGGCAGCAACGGCACCTCGATCATGGTGCCGCAGGACAAGGTGTACGACACCCGCATCGCGCTCAGCGGCGAGGGCCTCCCCAGCGAGAGCGGCAACACCGGCTACGGCATCCTCGACAACGCGGACATCTCCACCTCCGAGGCCCAGGAGCAGACGAACTTCAAGCGGGCCATGGAGGGCGAGCTCTCCAACACCATCGAGGCGATCGACGGCGTCGACACCGCGATCGTGCACCTGGCCCTGCCGGAGAAGCAGGTCTTCGCCGACGAGCAGGCCCCGGCCACCGCGTCCGTGCTGGTCGACACCTCCGCCGGCACCGACCTCGACGGCGAGCAGGTGCAGGCGATCGTCAACGTCGTCGCCTCGAGCATCGACGGACTCGACCCCGAGAAGGTCACCGTCGCCGACGCGGACGGCCGCGTGCTGACGGCCAACGACGGCTCCGGCGGGTCCGGTTCCGGCACCCGCGCCCAGGCCGTCGAGGACTTCCAGACCGACATCCAGACCCGCGTCCAGGCGATGCTCGACCGCGTCGTCGGTCCGGGCAACTCGACCCTGACCGTGACCGCCGACCTCGACTTCGACAAGGCCGTCACCGAGTCCACGACGTACTCCGCCAACCCGGACCTGCCCGCGCTGTCGGAGAGCGAGAGCTCCGAGACCTACACCGGCCCGGCCGGTGCGGCCGCCGGCGCGGGCGGCGCCAGTGGCGTGGTCGGCCCCGACGGCCAGATGGACAGCGGGCTGGCGGGCGGCGACGGCTCGGCCTACGAGAAGCAGTCGGCCACCCGCGACAACCCGGTCGACAGCGTCGTCGAGCGGCGCGAGAACGCCCCCGGCTCCCCGTCGAACATCTTCGTCGGCGCGATCCTCGACTCCGAGGCCGCGCGCAACCTCGACCCGGGCCAGGTCGAGAACATGATCGCGGCAGCCGTCGGCATCGACAAGCGCCGCGGCGACAAGGTCGAGGTCGAGACCATGCCGTTCGACCGCTCCACCGAGGCCTCCACCGCGAAGGAGCTCGAGGCGGCAGCCGCCGCCGACAAGAACGCCGAGCGGATGGACCTGATCCGCAAGGCCGGTCTCGGCCTGCTGGTCGCCGTGCTCCTGCTGGTGGTCTGGCTCAAGGGCCGCCGCCGCAGCAAGGCGCGCAAGGAAGCCACGTCGTACGTCGTCGAGCAGCTGCGGCAGGAGCAGGCCCAGCGCCTGGCCGCCGCCCAGCAGCAGGTCGCCCTCGAGGCGTCGCCCGCCACCATGGCGCTGCAGCGTGCCGAGCGGGACGCGACCGACGAGATGCGTGACGAGCTCGCCTCGCTGGTCGAGCGTCAGCCCGAGGACGTCGCAGCCCTCCTGCGCGGATGGCTGGTGGAGAGGTGAGCGCACCCGCCATCGCCACGATGGGCGCCCGCAAGGCGGCCATCATCCTGATCCAGCTCGGCAAGGAGAAGGCCGCGTCGATCCTCGGCCACCTGAACGAGACCGAGGTGGAGCTGATCTCCGCCGAGATCGCCCGTCTCGAGGCGGTCAGCGCCGACGAGAGCGAGTCGGTGCTGAGCGAGTTCCGCGACCTGCTCACGGCGCGCGCACACGTCGCCCAGGGCGGCCTGGCCTACGCCCAGCAGCTCCTCGAGCAGTCGCTCGGCGCCGACCGCGCGTCCGAGATCGTCGAGCGGCTCAACGCCGCCGCGGTGAAGATGCCGTTCCAGTTCCTGCACCGCGCCGACCCGTCCCAGCTGCGCTCCTTCATCGTCGACGAGCACCCGCAGGTGATCGCGCTCGTGCTCGCCCACATGACCGCCGACAAGGCGTCGCTCCTGCTCTCCGGCCTCCCGCCCGAGCAGCAGGCCGAGGTGGCGCACCGCATCGCCGTCATGGACCGCACGTCGCCGGAGATCATCCGCAGCGTCGAGGCGATCCTCGAGCGCAAGCTCTCCTCGGTGCTGCAGCCGACCGAGATGTCCCGCGTCGGCGGCGTCGACCCGCTGGTCAACATCATCAACCGCTCCGACCGCTCCACCGAGCGCCAGATCGTCGAGGGCCTCGAGTCCCTCGATGCCGCCCTGGCCGAGGAGGTCCGGAGCCGGATGTTCATGTTCGAGGACGTCGTCCAGCTCGACGACCGCTCGGTGCAGCAGGTGCTGCGCCAGGTCGACAACTCCCAGCTCGCCCTCGCCCTCAAGGGCGTCAGCGAGCAGGTCCGCAGCAAGATCACGTCCAACATGTCCGAGCGCGCCGCCGAGAACCTTCTCGACGAGGTCGAGATGCTCGGCGCCGTCCGCCTGGCGCAGGTGGAGGAGGCCCAGCAGGGCGTCATCCGCACCATCCGCCAGCTCGAGGAGCAGGGCCAGATCATGGTCCGCCGGGGGAACGACGATGAATTCGTCACCTGAGCCCCGCGTGGTCCGCGGGACGCCGGCGAGCTCGGCGACCGGCCTGGCCACCCCCGAGCTGCGCTCCGGCGTGTGGACCCGACTGGGTGGCGCCGGTGTGCTCGGCGACGTCGCGACCGAGCAGACCCTGTCCACGCTCGCCGAGAGCACCCGTGCGGCCGCCAACGCCCAGGGGTACGCCGTCGGCTGGGCCCAGGGCCGCCGCGAGGCCGACGAGACCGCACGCCTGGCCGCCGAGCAGAACGAGCAGCGGATCGCCGCCGCCGAGGCCCGCCGCGAGGCCGAGCACCGCGCCGCGATCACCGCGCTCCAGCAGGCGGCCGTCCGCCTCGACCAGACCCTCTCCGAGCTGTCCGACGAGGTTGCCGGGCACGCATCGGAGCTGGCCTTCGAGCTCACCCGCGAGCTGGTCGGCCGCGAGCTGGCCGTCGCCGAGGACCACAGCGCCGACACCGTACGCCGCGTGCTCGCGGTGCTGCCCGGCCGCAACGAGCCGCGCGTCCGCCTGCACCCGTCGGTCGCCCAGGGCGTCGCCGCGTCCGGGCTCACCGACCAGGGCGTCGTGGTCGTCTCCGACCCGTCGCTCGCACCCACCGACGCCGTCGTCGAGGCCGAGGGCCACGTGCTGGACCTGCGCATCGACACCGCCCTCGACCGCCTGCGGGAGGTCATGTCATGAGCGTCCTGACCCCCGTTCTCCGCGAGCGCGCCCTCGACGCCGTACGCCCGCTGCAGCTGGGCCGCGTGGCCGAGCTGCTCAGCCTGCACCTGCTCGTCACCGGCCTGCCCGCCGCGGTCGGCGACCTGGTCGAGGTGGCCGGCCCCGCGCCGGTCCTCGCCGAGGTTGCCGCCAGCGGTCCCGCCGGCCTGATCTGCCTGCCGCTCTCCGCCACGAACGGACTCCGCGTCGGCGACACCGTCCGCAACAGCGGCGGCCCGCTCAAGATCCGCGTCGGCGACGCCCTGCGCGGCCGCGTCCTCGACGGACTCGGCCGGCCGGTCGACGGCGGCCCCGCCCTCGCGGGTCTGGCCGAGGTGGTCGTCGACAACGACGCGCCGTCCGCCCTCAGCCGTCCCCGGATCGACCAGCAGGTCGGCCTGGGCGTGCGTGCGATGGACGCGCTCACCCCGATCGGCCGCGGCCAGCGGGTCGGCATCATGGCCGGCTCCGGCGTCGGCAAGTCGAGCCTGCTGTCGATGGTCGCCCGCGGCACCGACGCCGAGGTCTCCGTGATCGCCCTGGTCGGCGAGCGTGGCCGCGAGGTGCGCGAGTTCATCGAGAACGACCTCGGTCCCGAGGGCCTCGCCCGCTCGGTCGTCGTGGTCGCCACCTCGGACGCGCCGCCGGTCGAGCGGCTGCGGGCGGCGTTCGTCGCCACCCGCATCGCCGAGTGGTTCCGCGACGACGGCAAGAACGTCGTGCTGATGATGGACAGCCTGACCCGCGTGGCGATGGCGCAGCGCGAGATCGGCCTGTCGGCCGGCGAGCCGCCCGCCACCCGCGGCTACCCGCCCAGCGTCTTCACCCTGATGCCGCGCCTGCTCGAGCGGGCCGGCACCTCGCCGCACGGCAGCATCACCGGCCTGTACACCGTCCTGGTCGAGGGCGACGACATGCAGGACCCGATCGGCGACGCCGCCCGGTCCATCCTCGACGGCCACATCGTGCTCTCGCGCCGGCTCGCGACCTCGGGCCACTTCCCGAGCATCGACGTGCTGGAGTCGATCTCGCGCCTGACCTCGACGGTCACCACGCCCGAGCAGCGCGGCAACGCGACCCGGCTGCGCCGGATGCTCGCCGCGCACCGCGACGTCCGCGAGCTGGTCGAGATCGGCGCCTACGTGCCCGGCGCCGACGCCGACGCCGACGCGGCGATCTCGCTGATGCCGCAGATCAACGACTTCCTGCGTCAGGACATGGACGACTCCACGGCGCTGACCGACACCTGGGGCCGCCTCGACAACCTGGTGGTGACGGCATGAGCACTCGCCCCGACGCCGGCATGCTCGCTGTCGCCCGCGTGCGCGCAGTCCGCGAGCGCGACAGCCGTCTCGGCCTCCAGCAGGCCATCGACGAGCAGCGCCGCCACGAGACGTCGCTGGTCGAGCTCGGCCGCCGCCTCGACGAGGCGCTCCGCTTCGACGCCGGCACCGTCGCGAGCTTCCTCACGGTGCGCGCCGGCTACCACGCGCTCACCGAGCAGATCGGCGCCGCGACCGCGCAGCTGCAGAGCGCCCGGACCATCACCGAGTCGGCGCGCGACCACTGGCGCCGCGACAAGACCCGCCTGTCCGCGGTCGAGCTGCTGCTCGAGCGCCGGGCCGACGAGCGTCGCGCCGAGCAGCGCCGCAGCGAGGTCCGCGAGCTCGACGACATGATCTCGCAGCGCTGGCAGCGCACCGGGGGTGACGCCGCATGAGCGTTGCCGACGTGACCTCACGCATCCAGCAGATCCAGTCGCAGCTGGCGATGCTGCAGCCGATCGGCTCCACCAGCGGCGCCGCGTTCAGCAGCGCCCTGTCGGAGGCCAGCGCCGCGACGTCGGCCACCGTCACCACCGGGGACGCCAACGGCGTCACCGGCAACGACGTGGTGGGCGAGGCCAAGAAGTACCTCGGCCTTCCCTACGTCTGGGGCGGCACCGACCCCAAGGTCGGCCTCGACTGCTCGGGCCTGGTGCAGCTGGTCTACAAGAACCTCGGCTACGACCTGCCGCGCGTCTCCGCCGACCAGGCACGGAGCGGGCGCCCCGTCGCGAGCATGGCCGAGGCCCAGCCCGGCGACCTGATCGCCTGGGACAACTCCAGCCGCAACAACGGCGTCGACCACATCGCGATCTACATCGGCAACGGCAAGATGATCGAGGCTCCGCGCACCGGGCTCGACGTGCGCATCATCGACGTGCCGTCCACCCCCGACGTGATCCGCCGGATCCTTCCCGAGTCCTCGGGCGCCTCCGCCGTCTCCGGCGTCAGCGGCCGCCAGGCGGTGACCGGTACGCCGTACTCCAACCTGTTCAACGCGGCGTCGGCCAAGTACGGCGTGGACGCCAACCTGCTCGCCTCCGTGGCCAAGCAGGAGTCCGGCTTCAACCCGAAGGCGGTCAGCTCGGCCGGTGCGCAGGGCCTGATGCAGCTGATGCCGGCCACCGCGAAGGGCCTCGGCGTCCAGAACTCGTTCGACCCCAACCAGGCCGTGGACGGCGCCGCCCGCCTGCTGCGTGACCTGCTCAACCGCTTCGACCGCACCGACCTGGCGCTGGCCGCGTACAACGCCGGCCCCGGCGCGGTGCTCCGCTACAACGGCATCCCGCCGTACCCGGAGACCCAGAACTACGTCCGCTCCGTGATGTCCATGATGGAGGCCGCAGCATGACCGTGACCCCGCTCCCCCTCCCCGTGCCGGCCGGCGCGGGCTCGGTGCCGGCTCCGATGGGCCCCGACGCCGAGGCTTCGGCGGAGACCTTCGCCGCACTGGTCACCCAGCTCCTCGGCGGCCAGGGCCAGCAGCAGGCGACCGGTCTGCCGGTGCCCGACGCGGTGCAGCCCGGTGTTGCCCAGCCCGAGGGCGTCCCGGCGACGGCTGTCGCCGAGGACCCCGCCGTCGTCGTACCCGGCGAGACCGAGGACGAGCCCGCCGACGAGTCGACGCCGGAGTCGGCCGCCGGCACCGCGGCGACCGTGCCGCTGCTGCCGCAGACCACGGCGTTCCTCGCCGCTCTCCCGCTGACCGCCGCCGTCGCGCCGTCCCGTGACGTCGTCGTCGCCGTGACCGCGCAGGCCACGGCGATCACCGCGGCGGCCGTGGAAGCCACCGGGGCTCAGACGGCCACGACGCCGCCGACCGCCGGCGACACCACCCCGTCGACCGTCAGCACGCCGACCACCGGCACGCCGACCACCGGCCACCGCCACGGCCACCGCCACGGCCACCGCCACCGCCACTGCCACCGCCGTGCCGACGGCGGACGCCGCCACCCAGACCCCCACGACCGCGCCGACCACCGGCGAGGTCGTCAGCTCCCCCCACCCCAGCGCAGGATCGCCCGCGACAGCGGCTCCCGGCCGGCAACAGGAGGCTCCCTCCGAAGGCACACTGCCGGCCGCGTCGAGCCAGCCGGTCGCGGCGACCACCAGCGTTGCGCCGCCCACCGTGGCGGGGGCCGTCGCGGGCCCGATCGGGCCCGCGGCGAGCTCGGTACCGACTGCCTCGACCGCTACGTCGACCGCCGGCGCGGTCACCAGCCAGGTGTTCCCCGAGATCACCCGCCTGGTCACCACCGGCAACGGCACGCACCGGATCCGGCTGCAGCTGGAGCCCGAGGCGCTCGGCGACGTACGGGTCGTGCTGACGATCCGCAACGGCGCGGTCGACGTACGGCTCTCGGCCGGCGAGGACGCCCAGCGCGCGCTGCGCGAGGGCGCTCCCGAGCTGCGCCGCCTGCTGGAGCTCGTCGGCGCGAGCGACACCAAGATCTCGGTGCGGGACCTCTCTTCGGGGTCCGCACCAGGGAACGGCAACGGCACCAACCTGACGGGTCAGTGGGGTGGCGACGGCTTCGGCCGCGGCACCTCCGGCGACGTCTGGAGCGGTGGCGACCGGTCCCAGCACCAGCACGCAGGGACGCGTGGTGGAAGCAGTGCCAAGGAGGGCATCAACGACGGAGCGGTTCCGCACCGTCCAGTCCATCCGGCCACGCGCACCCGTACCTCGGGTGTCGACGTGACCATGTGAGGAGGAACCGTGTCCATCTCGGCCACGGAAGGCGTCTCGACGTACGGCTCGATCCCGGGCACGGCGACGGGTACGACAGACATCAAGGCCCAGGAAGACAAGCAGATGTTCCTGGAGCTCATGGTGGCGCAGCTGCGTTACCAGGACCCGATGAACCCTGCGGACTCCGGCGAGTTCCTCGCCCAGTCGGCGCAGTTCACGGCCCTGGAGAAGATGCAGGACGTCGCCGACCGCACCGCTGAGCTGCTGGGGGCGCAGATGGCCTTCGGTGCCAGCGCACTCGTCGGCCGCCACGTCTCGTGGCTCGGCGAGGACGGCACGACCACCAAGACCGGCACCATCGACGGCGTCACCTTCGGCGCGACCGGTCCGGTCTTCGACATCGACGGCACCGACGTGCCGCTCGGCGCCATCCTCTCCGTCACCGCGGAGTCCTCCTCCACATCCACCGCTTCTTCCACCGCGTCTGCCTGACGCGCCCGAAAGGAAACAACCATGCTTCGCTCGCTCTTCTCCGGAATCAGCGGCCTCCGGGCCAACCAGACCATGCTCGACGTGGTCGGCAACAACATCGCCAACGCGAACACCGCGGGCTTCAAGGCCAGCACCGTCCTCTTCCAGGACACCCTGAGCCAGATGATGATCGGCGCCACCGGCGCCAACGCCGACCGCGGCGGCACCAACCCGATCCAGGTCGGCCTCGGCGTGCAGGTGGCAGCCACGCACACCAACTTCCAGCAGGGCTCCTCGCAGGTCACGGGTCGGGCGACCGACCTGATGATCCAGGGCGACGGGTTCTTCGTCGTGCAGCGCGGCGGCGAGACCCTCTACACCCGCGCGGGCGCCTTCAGCTTCGACGAGGCCGGCGACCTGACCACGACCAAGGGCGGCAACCGCGTGCAGGGCTACCTGCTCGACGCCGCCGGCGACCCCACCGGCGGGCTCGTCGACATCTCGCTCGACACCGCCAACGCGGTCCCGGCCGTGCCCGTCGGCGTGGAGATGACGTCGTACGAGATCGGTGCCAACGGCATGGTCAGCGCCAACTTCGACGACGGCGTCCGTCGCGACCTGTGCCAGCTGGCGATCGCCGACTTCAACAACCCGATGGGTCTGAACAAGATCGGCGAGACCGCGTTCAAGGAGTCGGCCAACTCCGGCACCCCGCAGCTCGGTGTCGCCGGTGAGGGCCGCCGCGGCACGCTCATGGGCAACGCCCTGGAGATGTCGAACGTCGACCTCGCCGCCGAGTTCACCAACCTGATCCTCGCCCAGCGCGGGTTCCAGGCCAGCTCGCGCGTGATCACCACCAGCGACCAGGTGCTCGAGGACCTCGTCAACATCAAGCGCTGATCCAGCCCGGGGGTCCAGCGCTGACTCCGGCGGTGGCCCGCTTCCTCCCCGAGGAAGCGGGCCACTGCTGCGTTGCTGGCCTCTACCGCGAGAAGCGCACCGCTCGGCGTGCCGCGAGCGGCGGGTCGGATCGCCTGGAGCGGCCATCGACCCAGTGTCCTGGCATGAGCGAGGACGCTTCGATCGCCCGGCCGACGAGTACCGGGTGACCATGAACGACTCCTGGCCGACGGCGGAGCGGGTCTGCCTGCTTCACACGGTGGGCACCACATCTCGAGCTGCGCCTCTCGGTCCAGACAGGGACGCCGCCCAGGTGGTCGTCGAACGGAACGGTGACCACGGCTTGACCCGCGTGTCGGAGCAAATCACCTCAGGTCAGGCGTGGCGCCGCCGATCGAAGAGCACAGGGGACGCACACGCGGCCCGTTCCGACGCCAACCGGAACGGGCCGCGCCTTTCCCTCAGGTCGGCAAAGTCTCGTCCGATCAGATTCGTCGAAGGGCCACGGATGGCCCGGGTAGTCAGTTCACGCCAAGGCACAGGGATGGTGCGCGCAGATGATCAGCCTCACGCGGCTCTCGGGCTCGGTGTTCGTCTTGAACGCCGACCTGATCGAGCGCCTCGACAGCACACCCGACACCGTCATCACGTTGGTCGACGGCAAGAAGTACGTCGTCACCGAGACCATGACCGAGGTCGTCGACTCCATCCGCGCCTACCGCAGTGCCGTCATCGCCTTCAGCGCCGTCGCACCTGAGGCGCCGGCGCCGCGCCACCTGACGCCCGTGAGCCAGCACCCCGCGTCGGTCGAAGGGGGCGAGTGATGGATCCGGCAACCCTGATCGGTGTCCTCCTCGGCCTGGTCGTCATCGTCGTCGCGAACGTCATGGAGGGCGGCAACCCGATGAGCCTGCTGCTCGTCGCGCCCCTCCTCCTGGTGTTCGGCACCACGCTCCTGGTGACCGTGGCCGGCGGCACGATGAACGACGCGAAGGCCGCCGCCAAGGCGTTCGTCTACGCGTTCACCGCCAAGGTCCGCCCCGCCGGCGAGGTCGTCCCGACCGTCGTGTCCCTCGCCGAGCGTGCCCGCAAGGAAGGCCTGCTGGCCCTCGAGGACTCGATCAAGGACATCGACGACCCGTTCCTGGTCAAGGGCGTCACCATGGCCATCGACGGCACCGACCCCGAGGAGCTGCGCGACATCCTCGAGTCGGAGCTGTACGCGAAGAAGGCCCACGACAAGCACAGCGCGAAGTTCTTCGCCGATGCCGGCGCGTACGCCCCGACCATCGGCATCGTCGGCACGGTCATGGGCCTGGTGCACGTGCTCGAGAACCTCGCCAAGCCCGAGGAGCTCGGTCACCTGATCGCCGCTGCGTTCATCGCCACCCTGTGGGGCGTCATGTCCGCCAACGTGATCTGGCTGCCGGTGGGCAACCGGCTCAAGCGGCTGGCCGAGCTCGAGGCCGCCCGGATGGAGCTGATCATCGAGGGCATCTCGGCCATCCAGTCCGGCTCCAACCCCCGGGTGATCGCGCAGAAGCTGAAGTCGCTGCTGCCCGAGGGCGAGGTCCCCGAGGCGGAGGCGGCCTGACATGACTGACAGCAAGCCGCGCCGCAAGCGCCGCGAGGAGCACGAGGAGCACGAGAACCACGAGCGCTGGCTCGTCACCTACGCCGACATGGTCACCCTGCTCATGGTGCTGTTCATCGTGATGTTCGCGATGAGCGTCGTCGACGAGAAGAAGTTCAACGCGCTCAAGGAGGGCCTCGCCGCCGGATTCGGCGACTCGACGGCCATCCTCGACGGCTCCGACAACATCCTGGCCCAGGCCGGCGTCTCGGACGTCGACCTGATCGAGGCCAACGAGTACGTCCGCAAGATGAAGCCCGAGGAGCGCGCCAAGTTCAAGGAGGCGCTCGCCGCCGAGGAGCAGCTGAAGAAGGAGCGCCAGTACGCCGAGGCGTCCGCCGAGGTGAACCGGCTCCAGGAGCTGCTCGACAAGCTGGACGCGGCGCTGCGCGCCAAGGGGCTGCGCGACGACGTCCAGGCGGGCATCGACGACCGCGGACTGGTGATCAGCCTGGTCTCCAAGCACGTGGTCTTCGAGCCGAACCTGGCCGAGCTGAGCGCCCGCGGCATCGCCGTACTGGACACGATCACCCCGGTGCTGCGTGAGGTCGGCGAGCCGCTGCGGATCGACGGGCACACCAACCAGGTCCCGGTGAAGCCGAAGTACTACCCGACCGACTGGGAGCTCTCGGCTGCCCGGGCGATCACCGTCCTGCGCCACTTCAACGAGGTCGGCGGCATCGCGAACGAGCGGATGACCGCCTCCGCGTTCGGCCACGAGAAGCCCCTCATCGACCCGTCGAAGCCGGGGTCGCAGGAGGTCAACAAGCGAGTCGACATCATCGTCGTGTCCGATCTCCCGCCGGAGACCAAGGCGCTGCTCGACGACGTCGTCGCTGACCAGAAGCGGACCCAGTCCACGAGCACCACCACCACGAACGCCCAGGGCGCCGCGAGCGCCGAGCACCACACGGAGGAAGACCAGTGACCACGATGACGACGGCCCCGCCGGAGGACGCCGCCCAGGCCGAGGCCAAGGGTGGGGGCAAGCTGAAGAAGATCCTGATCCTGTTCGTGCTGCTCGGCGTGGTCGGAGGAGCCGTGTGGTTCTTCATGCTCAAGCCGAAGCCGGTCGAGGCGCCCAAGCCCGGCGAGGTGGTCGCTCTGGAGCCGATCCAGGTCAACCTGGCCGCCGGCCACTACCTGCGGGTCGGGGTCGCGCTCCAGCTGACCGAGGCGGCGCACGAGGCCGACGGGAGCAAGGCCCTCGACGCCACCATCGCGATCTTCAGCGGCAAGGAGATGGAGGAGGTCCTCGACCCGAAGAAGCGCAAGCACCTCAAGGAGGAGCTGCTCAAGGAGGTCGAGCACCTCTACCACGACGAGGTCATGGACCTGTACTTCACGGAGTTCGTCACCCAGTAGCCCGCACCGGTACAGACGGGTGACCCAGATCACCCCGAACGTTTCGCTCAGGAAGGATCGAGGGGCGCCGATACCCCTTTCGTGACCCTCTTCGCACCGTCCACCGCAGCCCAGCGCCCGGGCTCCGCGGGCGTGCGCGCGCGCCGTCGGACGGCGCGCGCCGGGGAGCCGGTCGCCTACGACTTCCGCAAGCCGATCCAGCTCTCGCGCGAGCACGCGCGGATCCTGCAGCTCGGCCTCGACGGGTTCGCGCGCCAGGCCACCACGGTGTTCACCTCCGCCCTGCGCACGGTGTGCTCGGTCCAGCTGCTGTCGATCAACCAGGAGTCCTACTCCGAGTACGTCGACTCGCTGCAGGCTCCGACGTACATGACGAAGTTCTCGGCCGAGCCGATGGCCGGCCACGGCGTCCTCGAGATCCCGCTGCCCGCGACCATGTCCTGCATCGACCACATGCTGGGCGGCCCGGGCGCGGCCACCCAGCCGATCCGTCCGCTGTCCGAGATCGAGGGCGGCGTGGTGCGCGGCTTCGTCGAGCGGCTGCTCGGCGAGATGCGCTACAGCCTCACCGACATCGTCGAGCTGAACCCGACCGTCGCCGGCATCGAGTACAGCCCGCAGTTCGCGCAGGTGGCCGGCGCCGCCGACGTGATGGTGGTCGCGACCTTCGACCTGCGGATCAGCGAGCGGTCCTACCGGATGACGATCTGCCTGCCGTTCTCCGGCCTGCAGCCGCACCTGCTGAAGGCCGCGGCCCCGGCTCCGGTGTCCGACCGCGAGCGGGCCCAGCGCGCCCAGGCCGCGCAGCTCGTCCAGATCCAGGTCGACCAGGTGCCCGTCGAGGCGACCGTCCGCTTCCGCACCACGCGCGTCGACCCGCACACCCTGGGCGGCCTCGCCGTCGGCGACGTGCTCCGCCTCGCCCACCCGGCCTCCGCGCCGCTCGACGTCACCCTCGACGACAAGACCTTCGCCCACGCCACCGCCGGTGCGCAGGGCCCCCGCCTGGCCGCCCTCATCGTGGGCACCCCGAAGGAGAACTGATGACCACCGAGCAGATCGAGTCCACGTCGGAGCTGGCCGTCGCCGCCGCCGCCGCGGCCGCCACCGTGCTGCCGTCGGCCGAGACGCTGACTGCCGCCGGCGCCCAGCCGGGCACCGAGCACGTGACGGCCGCCTTCGCCGGCGCCGCGATCGCCGACCTCGAGCCGGCCGGCCTCGGCCGCGTCGCCGTACTCGTCGCCGAGGACCTGGTCGCCGCGCTGGCGGCCAGCCCGCTGGGCGGGCTCGACCTGGCCGCTGCCACCCAGCCGGCCATCGACGCCGCCGCCACCGCGCTCGGCGCCACCGCCGGAGCGGCGCGCGCCGTCGAGCTCTCGCTCGTCGTCGCCGACCTCGGCCCCTTCACCGCCGTGCCGCTGCTCGGCACCGGCTTCGCGGCCGCCGTCCTGATCTCCGACTCCGCGCTCGCCACGACCGGCGTCGCCGCGCCGGCCGCTGCTCCCGCCGCGTCCTTCCCCGCCACGACCCCCATCGCCGAGGCCCGCGCCACGATCGGCGCGGTGGCGACGGCGCCCCGCGGCATCGAGATGCTGCACGGCGTCGACATGGAGGTCACCGTCGAGCTCGGCCGCACCCGGATGACCGTCCGCGAGCTGCTCGCGCTGTCGCCGGGCACCGTGCTCGAGCTGGACCGGGCCGCCGGCAGTCCCGCCGACCTGCTCGTCAACGGGCGCCTGATCGCCCGCGGCGAGGTCGTCGTGCTCGACGAGGACTACGGCCTCCGCGTCACCGAGATCGTCGACGAAGCGGCGGCCAGCTGACCATGCTCGAACTGACGGTGCGACTGATCGCCTCCCTGGCGGTCGTCGTCGGACTCCTCCTGCTCCTGGCGAAGGTCAGCGGGCGACGCATGCGCGGCCGGGCCGGCTCGCTCGTGCAGGTCGTCCACCGGCAACCGCTGAGCCGGTCGTCCGCCGTCTCCGTCGTCACCGTCGGGTCCCGGGTCCTCGTGCTGGGCACCACCGAGCACCAGGTGACCGTCCTCACCGAGCTCGACCACGACGAGCTGGCCTCCGACCTCGTGCTCGTCCCGGGCGAGGCCGACGAGGACGGCGAGCCGACCACCGTCCCCGTGCTGCTCCCGCCCACCCCGATCGGCGCCCACGTCCAGCCCGCGGTCGAGACCGCAGTCCAGCCAGTCCAGCCCGTCCAGCGCGGTGGCGCCCGCAAGGCGGTCACGCCCCGTGCCGGCGCCCGCAAGGCCGTGACCCCGCGTGCCGGCGCCCGCCGGGCGACCGCCCCGGCCTCGGCCGCGCCGGCGCACGGCGCGCTCAACGGATCGGTGCTGTCGCCGCAGACCTGGAAGCAGGCCCTCGCCGCAGCCACGGGCAAGGCGTCATGACCCGAGTGCTCCGCGCCCTCGGCCTGATCGCCGCCGCGGCCGTCATCTGGCTCGCGCTCCCCGCCACCTCCGCCCAGGCCTCCGAGCTCGGCCCCGGCGGCACCACGACCATTGCGCCCGACGAGACCACCGGCGAGACCCCCGGCCAGGGCACGACGCCCCCGGCCGCCAACAGCACCGAGGCCCCCGGGCCGGAAGGCCCCGGAGGCCCCTCGGGCGGCACGACGAGCCCGGACGGTGTCTCGGTCGACCTGACCGGCCTCTCGAACAAGCCCAGCACGTCGGTCACGATGCTCATCGGGCTGACCCTGCTCTCGCTGCTGCCGTCGATCCTGCTGACCTGCACCAGCTTCACGAAGATCCTCGTGGTCCTCGGCCTGACCCGGAACGCCCTCGGTCTCCAGCAGACCCCGCCCAACCAGGTGCTGGCCGGCCTCGCGCTGTTCCTCAGCCTGTTCATCATGGGCCCGGTCCTCAGCGACATCTACGACCAGGGCGTGGAGCCCTACATGAACGGCGACAAGACGACGTCCGCCGCCATCAAGGACGGCGGCGCGCCGCTCAAGGACTTCATGCTCGAGCACACCGACAAGGACGAGCTCGAGCTGCTCACCAACGTGGCCGACCGGGAGCTCCCGAAGAACGAGGCCGACGTGTCGATGGCGACCCTGATCCCCGCCTTCGTGCTCAGCGAGCTCAAGCAGGCCTTCATCATCGGCTTCATCATCTTCATCCCGTTCCTGGTCATCGACATCGTCGTGAGCGGGGCACTGATGGCACTCGGCATGATGATGATGCCGCCGGTGATGGTGTCGCTGCCGTTCAAGCTGCTCCTGTTCGTCCTCGTGGACGGCTGGGCGCTCGTGATCAAGTCCCTCGTAGCCAGTTACGGATAGGCGCCTCATGACCGACACCGCCGTCATCGCGATCGCGCTCCAGACCATGATGGTCGCGCTGAAGCTCTCCGCGCCGATCCTCGTCACCTCCCTGGTGATCGGCTTCGCGATCTCGCTGTTCCAGTCGATGACCCAGATCCAGGAGTTCACGCTCAGCTTCGTGCCGAAGCTGGTCGGCGTGGGCGTCGCCCTGCTCGTCTCGGGCAACTGGATGCTGCACACGATGATCGACTTCACGAACGACCTGTTCGAGTCGCTCCCCGGCCTCCTGAGCTGACCGGGACGCCTCCGTGACCCTGGCCGTCCCCGGCGAGCTCCTCGTCGCCTACCTGCTCGCCTCCGTGCGCATCGTCGCGTGGCTGGCGATCGTCCCGCCGTTCGCGGGGCGCTCGGTGCCGATGATGGCCAAGGTCGTGCTCTCCCTCGGGCTGTCGTTCGCGGTGGCCCCGAAGCTCGCCGCGGGCGGGATCGGGATGGGGAACGCCGAGCTGCTGGTCAACGTGGTGACCCAGGTCCTGATCGGGACCGCCATGGGGTTCGTGACCTACCTGCTCTTCGCGGCGATCGCGGCCGCCGGCACGCTGGTCGACGTCTTCGGCGGCTTCTCGCTGGCGCAGGGCTTCGACCCGCTGTCGATGAACATGAACACGGTGTTCGGCAAGTTCCACCAGCTCCTGGCCACGGTGCTGATGTTCGCCACCGGCGCCCACCTCCTCGTCATCGGCGGGCTGCTCAAGACCTTCGACGTACTGCCGCTCGGCGAGATGCCGGACGTCAGCGGACTCCCCGACGTGCTGCTCAAGGCGTTCGGGGTCTTCTTCGTGACGGCCGTCCAGATCGCGCTGCCGCTGATCGCCGTGCTCTTCGTCGCGGACCTCGGCCTGGCCATGCTGACCAAGGTCGCCCCCCAGCTCCAGGCCATGAACTTCATGTTCCCCGCCAAGATCGGGCTGACCCTGCTGCTGCTCGGACTGTCGTTCCCGGTCCTCCCCGAGGCGGTACGACGGCTCGCCGGCCTGGCGACCGAGGCGATGGCCCAGCTCGCGGGAGCGGGGTGACGGCATGAGCGGCGGAGGCGAGAAGACAGAGAAGCCCACAGCGAAGAAGAACAAGGAGAACCGCAAGGAGGGCCAGGTCCCGCGGACCCAGGAGCTCGGCGCCTGGGCGTCGATGCTGGTCGTCGGCATGGCGATGCCGGCGCTGATCGGCCGCGAGATGACCTCCCTGCGGGCCCTGATGTACGAGGCGTTCACGATGCCGCAGGAGGAGGTGACCACCGAGAAGGCGCTCAACCTGCTCGGAGACGGCCTGATGCACTGTCTGTTCGCGCTGTTGCTGCTGGGCGCTGCCGTGATGGTCATCGGCGTCGCGGGCGCGCTGGCCCAGGGTGGGTTCTACCTGGCGACCAAGAGCATGAAGCCGAAGCTGTCCAAGCTCGACCCGATCAAGGGCGCCAAGCGGATCTTCGGTCCGCAGGCCCTGTGGGAGGGCGCCAAGATCCTGATCAAGAGCGCCCTGGTCGGGATCCTGGTCTGGATGACGATCAAGTCGATGGTGCCGCTCGTCGGCGGCCTGGTGCCGATCCCCGTGATGATCTCCATGGTCGCCGACAACGCCCTCGGACTGATCCGCAACGTCGCCGTCGCCGGCGTGATCATGGCCGTGGCCGACTACGCCATGCAGCGGCGCCGGGTCGGCAAGCAGGCGCGGATGACCAAGGAAGAGGTCAAGCAGGAGCACAAGAACACCGAGGGCGACCCGCTCGTCAAGAGCGCGATCCGTGGCCGCCAGCTCGCCGCCGCCCGGAACCGGATGATGGCGGACGTGCCCGAGGCCGACGTCCTGCTCGTGAACCCGACCCACATCGCCATCGCCCTGCGGTACGACGCCGAGAAGGGTGCGCCCAAGGTGGTCGCCCGCGGCGCCGGCGAGGTGGCGCGCAAGATCCGTGAGAAGGCGCACGAGTCCGGGGTCCCGATGGTCCGCGACGTCCCGCTCGCCCGTGCGCTCTACAGCTCCTGCCAGGTGGGTCAGGAGATCCCCCAGGAGCTCTTCTCCGCCGTCGCCCAGGTGCTGGCGTTCGTCATCTCCCGGCGCATGCAGGGACAGGCCGGCGGCGAGCACCGCAGCCCGCGCACCGAGGCCGACCTGCCCGCCGTACCGGCCGCCGGGCGCCGCCGCAGGACCCCCACGGCCGCGCCCAGGCAAATTCCCTCAGCCCTGCCCGCTCCCAGCCGATAGGTCGACTGACGCCAGGACGGCGTCTCCGCGGTGCCATGGAGGGCGCACCCACAGGTGACCCCTCGAAAGGCAGTCCATGGACTCGAAGCGCCTGACCCAGCTGGGCGTACCGGTCGGCATCGTGCTGATCGTCGTCATGCTGGTCGTGCCGCTCCCCGCGATCGTGCTGGACATGCTGATCGCGCTGAACATCACCGGTGGTCTGCTGATCCTGCTGACCGCGATGTTCGTGCACCGCCCCCTCGACTTCGCCGCGTTCCCCGCCGTCATCCTCGTGATGACGCTGTTCCGCCTCGCCCTCAACGTCAGCGCCACCCGGCTCGTGCTGCTCGACGGGTACGCCGGCAAGGTGATCGACACCTTCGGCCACTTCGTCGTCGGCGGCTCGCTCATCGTCGGCCTGATCGTCTTCGCGATCCTCCTGGTCATCCAGTTCGTCGTCATCACCAACGGTGCCGGCCGCGTCGCCGAGGTCGGCGCGCGGTTCACCCTCGACGCGATGCCCGGCAAGCAGATGGCGATCGACGCCGACCTGAACGCCGGCCTGATCGACGATGACGAGGCCCGCCGCCGTCGAGCCGAGGTGCACGCCGAGGCCGACTTCTACGGCGCGATGGACGGTGCCTCCAAGTTCGTCAAGGGCGACGCGATCGCCGCGATCGTGATCACGCTGGTGAACCTCATCGGTGGCTTCGCCATCGGCGTCGCCCAGAAGGGCATGTCGTTCCAGGACGCGATCACGACGTACAGCCTCCTGTCGATCGGCGACGGCCTGGTCTCCCAGATCCCCGCGCTGCTGCTCTCGGTCGCGACCGGCCTGGTCGTGACCCGCGGCGTGTCCGACAGCGACATGGGCTCCGACATCATCCGGCAGCTCGGCCGCAACCGGATGCCGCTCCGGGTGGCCGGCTTCGCGGCCTTCTCGATGTGCCTGATCCCCGGCCTGCCGAAGATCCCGTTCCTCTTCGCCGGCGGCATCATGCTGCTCGCGTCGTCGCGGATCCCGAAGCCCGAGGAGGAACCGGAGACGACCGAGACCGCCATCGAGGCTCTCCCCTCCAGCGACTCCCCCGAGATGCTCGCCGCCGAGATCCAGGTGGATCCCCTCGGCCTCGAGCTCTCCGCCGACATCATCGACCTGGTCGACCCGTCGGTCGGCGGCGACCTGCTCGACCGGGTCAAGGCGCTGCGCCGCAAGGTGGCCGCCGACATCGGCATCGTCGTCCCGCCGGTCCGCACCCGCGACAACCTCGAGCTGCCGCTGCGGACCTACGCCATCAAGCTGTTCGGCATCGAGGTCGCGCGCGGCGAGGCGCCTCCGGGCACCGTGCTCGCGATCGGCGAGTTCCTCGGCTCCCTCCCGGGAGAGCCGACGACCGAGCCGGTCTTCGGGCTGGACGCGAAGTGGATCCCGGCCGAGCTCCGCAGCCAGGCCGAGCTCAGCGGCGCCACCGTCGTCGACCGCGCGTCGGTGATCACCACGCACCTCGCCGAGGTCGTCACCACCCATGCGGCCCGCCTGCTCGGGCGCGAGGACGTCAAGCTGCTCACCGAGGTCGTCAAGCGCTCCCACCCCGTCGTGGTCGAGGAGCTCACTCCGGCCGCGCTCAGCCTCGGCGAGGTGCAGCGGGTGCTGCAGACGCTGCTGGACGAGGGCGTCTCGGTGCGCGACCTGGTCCGGATCTACGAGGCGCTGTCGCTGCGGGCCCAGGCGACCAAGGACCTCGACTCGCTGGTCGAGGCCGCACGCACCGCGCTCGGCCCCGCGATCATCGCCCCGCACCTGGTCGACGGCACCGTGCACGTGATCAGCTTCGACCCGCAGCTCGAGCAGCGGATGCTGGAGAGCATGCGGCCCGGCGAGCAGGGCGCGATGATCGCGCTCGACCCGGTCACCGGCCAGTCGATGCTCACCCAGCTCTCGCAGTTCCTGACCGAGGCCGAGAACCAGAACATCCGCCCGACCCTGGTCTGCGCGCCGCAGGTGCGGGCCGCCGTACGCCGGATGGTGCGGCCGGCGCTGTCGTCGCTGGCCGTGGTCTCCTACCAGGAGCTCACCGGCGCCAACCAGGTCCGCTCGGTCGGCGTGGTCACCGGTGAGCGTGCGACGGTGACGGCATGATCCCGCTGTCGGGCGGCGTGCTCTTCGCGGCAGCCGTCGTCGCCTCACCGGCGCTGTGGCTGAGCCTGGTCGAGCAGACCATGCCGATCGACGTTGCGCTCACCCGCTACTTCATCGTGCTGGGGATCGCCTGGGTCGCGCTGTCGGTCCTGGTCGACCTGGTCACGCCCGGGCCCGCGCTCCGGATCGACGAGCCGACCGAGGAGAGCGAGCCGACCGCCTAGTGTACCCGGCCAGGCGTTGCCTGGGCGCCGCGCGGACGTGGGCACGTTCGCCCTGCTTGCCGATCAGGCTGAGGAACTCGACGGGTCCTCGACTGGTCGCGCCGAACCAGTGCGGGGTCCTGGTGTCGAACTCGGCAGCCTCGCCCGGGCCCAGGAGCAGGTGGTGCTCGGCGAGCACGAGCCGCAGGGTGCCGTTGAGGACGTAGACCCAGTCGTAGCCCTCGTGGGTGCGCATCTCGGGCTCCTGGTCGTCGGGTGCGGCGGCCAGGACGAACTTGTAGGCCTGGATCCCGCCGGGTCGGCGCGTGAGCGGCAGGACGGTGGTGCCGTCGCCGTGCGTGATGGCACGCAGGTTGATGCGGGGGTCTCCGGTGGGTGGGGCATCGACGAGCTCGTCGAGCGTGACCCCGTGGGCCCGCGCCAGCGGCAGGAGCTGCTCGAGCGTCGGGCGGCGGAGGCCGGCCTCGAGACGCGACAGGGTGCTGGTGGAGATCCCGGTCTCGTCCGCGAGGTCGGAGAGCGTGATCTCGCGGCGTAGCCGCAGGTTCTTCAGCCGCGGTCCGACGGCGCCCAGGGTCTGGTCGGTTGACTCGTCCACGCACCCAGTTTGCCATTCGGCAACAATGTTTGCCATTCCGCCATCGCTCGGGGCACCCTCGAGCTGATGGAGGGGGAAGCGATGGAACACGACTTCGACAAGGACTACTGGGACGCCCACTGGCAGCAGGTCCACGACGACCCGGCTGCCAGGCACGAGGTCCCGCCGAACCCCTACCTGGTGCGTGAGGTCGGCGACCTCGCCCCCGGTACGGCGCTGGAGGCAGGCTGCGGTGAGGGCGCCGAGGCGATCTGGCTCGGCCGGGCTGGTTGGAAGGTGACGGCGGCGGACATCGCCGACGAGCCACTGGCGCGAGCGGCTGAGCGCGCGGCCGCCCAAGGACTGGGCGACGACGAGATCGAGTGGGTCCAGGCCGACCTGAGCTCGTGGGAACCCTCGACGACCTTCGACCTGGTGACCACGCACTACGCCCATCCGGCGATGCCGCAACTGGCGTTCTACGACCGACTCTCCGCCTGGGTCGCCCCCGGCGGGTCCCTCCTCATCGTCGGACACCTCCACGCCGACCACGGCGCACACCACGGGGCACACCACGACCACCACCCGCCCCCCGAGGCGAGCGTCACCGCCGCGAGCATCACGGCACGACTCGACCCCACCACCTGGGACGTCGTCACCACCGACGAGCACACCCGGACCCTCGACTCCCCCGGTGGCGGACAGGTCACCCTGCACGACGTCGTCGTCCGGGCCGTCCGCCGCAGCGACACACGGGCAGGACGCTGAGCAGTCACGTCAGCGAGTCGTGTCGGCTCTCCACGGTGTCGGCCGCCTGCTCGAGCTCGTCTCGCGTGGGCTTCTGGACGCTGTCCGCGTAGAAGAGCGTGTGCAGCCGGCGCCGCAGCCGCCGGGCCGGGTCGCGCCCGGGAACGGGAACGCCGTTGTCGTCGGTGGTCTCCTCGGGCAAGACGTCGGGGTCGCGGTCGCGGGCCGTCAGGGCGAACGCGCGTTCCGTCGACACCGGCAGGTGGCGCTCGGAGTAGCCGCCCTCGGCGGAGCGCATGATGATGCCGCTCTCGTAGCCGTGCAGCAGCTTGTCGTTGTCGGAGCGCTGCAGCGAGATGCACCAGCGGCGGGTGATGAGGAACGCGATCACCGGCAGCACGAAGACCGCCACCCGCATGAAGTAGGTGATCTGGTTGATGCTGGCGTCGAAGGTGATCGCGATGATGTCGTTGCCGCCCGCGGCCCACAGCAGCCCGTAGAACGTCATCAGCGCGACCATGGTGGCAGTACGGGTCGGGACGTCGCGGGGCCGCTGCAGCAGGTGGTGCTCGCGCTTGTCACCGGTGATCCACGCCTCGATGAACGGCAGCATGACCAGGATCGTGAACATCACGCCCGGCAGCACGATGATCGGCAGGAGGACGTTCCAGGAGAGGGTGTGCCCCCACAGATGGGTCTCCCAGCCGGGCATGATCCGGAGCGCCCCGTCGGGCCACCCCATGTACCAGTCGGGCTGCGAGCCGGCCGTGACCTTCGTCGGGTCGTAGGGGCCGTACTTCCACACCGGGTTGATGGCGAGCAGGCCACCCATCAGCGCCGTGATGCCGAAGACGATGAAGAAGAACCCGCCGGCCTTGGCGGCGTACACCGGGAGCATCGGGAAGCCCACGACGTTCTTCTCGGTGCGGCCGGGACCGGGCCACTGGGTGTGCTTGTGGTAGACGAGCAGCAGCATGTGGGCAGCGATCAACGCCAGGATCAGGCCCGGGATCAGCAGCACGTGGACGACGTACAGCCGCGGGATGATCGCGTCGCCCGGGAACTCGCCGCCGAAGAGGAAGAAGGACGCATAGGTCCCGACGACCGGCATCGCCTTGACGAACCCGTCGGCGGCCCGGATGCCGGTGCCCGACAGGAGGTCGTCGGGCAGCGAGTAGCCGGTGAACCCTTCCAGCGTCCCGAGGAGCAGGAGCAGGCAACCGATCACCCAGTTCAGCTCCCGCGGCTTGCGGAAGGCGCCCGTGAAGAACACCCGGAGCAGGTGCACGAACATCGCGGCGATGAACAGCATCGCGGCCCAGTGGTGCATCTGGCGCACCAGCAGGCCACCGCGTACGTCCATCGAGATGTCGAGCGTGGACGCGTAGGCCTGGGACATGTGGATGCCCCGGAGCTGGTCGTAGGAGCCAACGTATTGGACCTCGGCCATGGAGGGCTGGAACCAGAGCGTCAGGAAGACGCCGGTGAGCAGGAGTACGACGAAGCTCCACAGCGCGATCTCGCCGAGCATGAAGGACCAGTGGTCGGGGAAGACCTTGCGCAGGTTCTTGCGGGCCGCGGTCGCCAGGCCGAGCCGCTCGTCGGCCCACGAGGCGACCCGCGCGGCGCGACCCGGAGGCGCGACCACCGCCGCGTGCCTGCCGTTCGTCCTGGCGACGGTCATGACCACGTCCCTTCGCGCGCCGTGCTGTCCACGCTAGACAGGTTCTAGCAAGAAATCTATGCATACTGCCAAGGTTTCAAGAAACAGGCGCCCCGCTTCCACCCGCGGAGCTGGCGGCTGCGAGAGGATCGGCCCGTGGTGGACGACGCGAACGGGTTCTCGATCGGCGAGCTCTCCCGACGCACCGGCGTGCCGGTGCCCACGCTGCGCTCCTGGGAGAGCCGCTACGGACAGCCACGGTCCCACCGCCTGCCGAGTGGACACCGTCGCTACGACGAGGGATCGGTCGAGGCGGTGCAGGTGATCCTGCGACAACGAGCCTCGGGGCTCAGCATGGGAGCGGCGACGGCGGCCGTCAGTGACGACCGCCCCGTCGCAGCGTCACTCTTCGCCGGACTTCGGGTGGCCCACCCGGAGATCCCGGTCCACGTCCTCACCAAGCAGACCCTGCTGGCCCTGACCCGGGCCGCCGAGGACGAGTTCGCCGCGCGCGCCAGCCGTGCGGTCCTGTTCGCCGCCTTCCAGCGAGAGCAGTTCTTCCAACAGTCGCGCGCCCGCTGGGTCGAGCTCGCCCGTACCGCCGAGTTCGCCGCCGTGTTCGCCGACTTCCCGGACCTCCGGGCCGGCCACCCGGCAGCAGACAACCTGCACCTGAGTCCCCTGTCACCGGACGCGCCGCTCCTGCGCGAGTGGTCGCTGGTCTGCGACAGTCCCGGGTATTCGATGTGCCTGCTGGGGTGGGAGCAGCCGCGGCCATCGGCACTGCCCGACCGACTGCGCCGCTTCGAGACCGTCTGGACGGTCGATCCCCGAGCGGTCCGCACCGCGGCTCGCCTGGCCGCCCATCAGGTCGAGAGCCAGCTCTCGCCCGACCGGGCGGAGAGCCTGTCGCGGCATCTGTCGGACCAGCCCGCGCCCGCGTCCGCCGATCTCGAACGCGTCACCTCGTTGTTCCAGCGCCTGGTCGCCTACGTGGACTCCGCCGCCCGGGAGTGATTCCACGCATAGCGCATAAGTTTTTGCAGACTTTTCCCATCCATCTGCGCATCGGCGCCGAAACACCGGGTGCAGGGTGCCGGGTTGGCCGGCGCCACCTCTGCACGAGGAACCAGGAAGGGAAACAGAAATGTTGATCCGTACTGCAGCCATCGGCGTCACGACGCTGCTGGCCTCGGCTGTTATCGCCGTACCCAGCACCGCCTCGGCGGCCGCTGCACCCGGCACCACGAGCCTGGCGGCGGTCCTTGCCGCCGACGGCAACAGGTTCGACCGCAACCACCACGACTTCGACATCGTCGATCGTGCCGTCCGCACCGTCCTCAAGGCCAAGCCGAACAGTCCGGTCGGCCTGCTCGCCCAGGGCAACAAGCGGGCTACCGCCTTCATCCCGACCGATCGGGCGTTCATGCGTCTGGTGAGGAGCCTGACCGGCAACACCCCGAGGAGCGAGAAGCGAACCTTCCGCGCGGTCGCATCGGTCGCCGACGTCGACACCCTCGAGACGATCCTGCTCTACCACGTCGTGCCTGGCATGACGATCACCTCGGCGCAGGCAGCGAAGGCGGACGGCGCCGCCCTCACCACCGCGCAGGGCGGCAAGGTCCGCGTCAACGTCCGACCGGGCGGCCGCATCTTCCTGCGTGACAACGACCGGAACGCGCGCAACCCCGAAGTGCGGCCGGGCCTGCTCGACATCAACAAGGGCAACAAGCAGATCGCCCACGGCATCAACCGGGTGCTACGCCCGATCGACCTGTAGAGAGCCGAGGTCCGCCGGGGTCCATCTCGGGCCCGGCGGACCCGCGTCGACGTCAGGCGTCGGTGGGCACTCGCCAGACCAGGCTGGTGCCGTGGGGCTCGATGGCCTCGAGCGTCATCTGTCCGCCGAGCTGCTCGGCGCGACGGCGCAGGTTGCGCAGTCCGCTCTCGCGAACGTCCTCGCTCAGGCCGACGCCGTTGTCGGTGACCGAGAGCAGCAGCCACTCGCTGTCGACCTCCACCTCGACCAGGCAGGCGCGCGCCTCGGCGTGGCGGGCGCAGTTGGACAGCGCCTCCCGCGTGACCGCGAGCAGCTGGTCGGCCATGGTGCGGCTGACGAGCGAGTCGAGCGCGCCGATCACCCGGATCTGCGGGTGGAAGCCGAGGGTGTCGACGTACTCGCGGATCAGGTTGTTGAGGTCGGCGCGCGGCGTCGAGTCGTTGGCGTGCTGGAGCTCGTAGATCGTGGACCGGATGTCGCGGATCGCCTGGTCGAGCTCCTGGACGGAGGTCTCGATCCGCTCGCGACCCTCGGGATGAGGGGTCAGCCGGGCGGCGCCCTGGAGCTGGAGGCCGGTGGCGAACAGCCGCTGGATGACGAGGTCGTGCAGGTCGCGCGCGATCCGGTCGCGGTCGGCGACGAGCACCAGCTCGTGGCGGTCGACCATCGCCTGGGCGCGGTCGAGCGCGAGCGAGGCGTGCGCGACGTAGGAGCTGAGCAGCTCTCGGTCCTCCGCCAGCAGCCGGCCGCGGCCGCGCTCGAGCACCGCGAGCAGCACGCCCTGGTCGGTCAGCTGCGAGGTCAGCGGGACGATCACGGCGGTGCCGTCGGTGTCGTACTGACAGGTGAGGAGCTCGCCGGTCTGGCGCACGGTGTCGATCTCGTCGGAGAACACGTCGAGCAGCACGTGCAGCGTGGTCGACGGGTCACCCGAGCTGGCCGGCACCTCCAGGCCACCGTCGGTACGCCGGACCACGGCGACCAGGGCGGCCCGGGACACCCGGCGGGCGCCGGCGACGATCAGGTTCAGGGTCTCGTCGATCCGGGTGGCGTCGTGGAGCGACTCGGCGATCTCGGCCGATGCCTCGACCCACTCGCGGCGCCGCTCGCTGACGGCGTACCTGCGTGCGTTGCGGACCATCAGGCCGGCCACCCGGGCCAGCGCGTCGACCCGTGCCTCGTCGCCGTTCGTGAACGCCTCGCCGTCGGCCTTCTGGCTGAGGTAGAGGTTCCCGAAGACCGTGTCGCCGATCCGGACCGGCATGCTGAGCAGGCTCTCCGCGGCCGGGTGGCCCTCCGGGAAGCCGTACTCCTCCTGGTGCTCGCCGAGGCGGTGCAGCCGGAGCGGCTGGGCGTTGTCGAGGAGCCCGAGCCCGAACGGCAGGTCGGCCATCGCCTTGACCTCGACCTCGGTGAAGCCCTGGACGACGTAGTCGATCACCTCGCCGTTCTCGCCGAGGACCCCGAGGAAGCCGCAGCGTGCGTGGGTGACGTCGCAGGCGGAGGAGACGATCTGGTTGAGGATGCTGTGGAGGTCCAGGTCGGAACTGACGGCAAGGATGGCGCGTAGCAGCGCCTCTGATCCGTTGCCGCCTCCCAGGCTGGGCCCCGAGAAGTCCACCCGGGGAGGCTACCCAAGGATTTAACTTCGCATGCCGAATTGGGGGGAAATAGTTGCAACATGTTTCAGAAATGCGGCGACCCGCGGGCGTGGCCTCGGTGAGACCGCTCCGGGGGACGTGAGTCCCGGATCGCCCGCGGGTCGGGTAGCTGCTGTGGATTCACCGGCAGTCCGGCTCAGCCACGCTGTGCTGACTGTTGGCTGGACTGCTAGCGGACAGCCACCTCACGCGTCCTCAAAGAATTCATTCCTCGGACCACCTCCTTTCCCGTGTGCCACGAGGGTAGGCGGGTGGGTGAGCGCGACTCAAGGGATTAACCGGGAGCGCTCACGGGGCGAGACGGACGACCTCCCCGGCGCGCTCGCCGGTCACCTCAGGTGTTGGGGGATACCCGGTGCACCGGGTATCCCTCAAGACCTCGGGTGTCGCGATACCCGAGAACGTGAGGGAAACCCCGAGAAGGTCGCGCCGGTGGCGGATCCCGCGCCGAGGCAAGGACCGATCACCACCCGTGCTCACGGGGCGAGACGGACGACCTCCCAGGCGCCGGTCCCGCCGCCGCGCCGGTACACCAGCCGGTCGTGCATCCGGCCGGGCCGGCCCTGCCAGAACTCCACCGCCTCGGGGGTCACGACGTACCCGCCCCACTCGTCGGGGACCGGTACGTCGTCGGGGTAGCGCGCCTCCACGTCCCGGTAGGCGTCATCGAGCTCCCCGCGCCCGGAGACCACCCGCGACTGGTGCGAGGCCCAGGCGCCGAGCTGGGAGCCGCGCGGCCGGGTGGCGAAGTACGCCGCCACGTCGGTCCGCGACAGGGGCGTCGCCGTCCCGTCGACGCGGACCTGCCGCTCGAGCACGTGCCACGGGAACAGCAGCGAGCAGCGCGGGTTGGCCGCCAGCTCCTCGCCCTTGCGGGAGTGCGCGTTCGTGAAGAAGACGAAGCCGCGCTCGTCGAGCCCCTTGAGCAGCACGATCCGAGACGACGGCCGGCCGCTGGCGTCCGCGGTCGCGACCACCATCGCGTTCGGCTCGTGCAGCCCCGCAGTCGCCGCCTCGGTGAACCAGCGCCGGAACATGGCCATCGGGTCGTCGGCGAGGTCGGACTCCGCCAGCCCGCCGCGGGCGTACTCCTCGCGGAGCGCGGCCAGGTCCACGGGAGGATCCACGGCTGGGCTCATGGCGCCGAGCCTAGGCGCCGAGCCGTGGACAGGTGCAGAATGCGTCCGGCACGTCCGGGGGTTCACGGGAGGAGAGGGCATGACCGAGGTCCACCACGGCCTGGAGGGCGTCGTCGCCTTCGAGTCCGAGATCGCCGAGCCCGACAAGGAGGGGTCGGCGCTGCGCTACCGCGGCGTCGACATCGAGGAGCTCGCCGGGCGAGTGCCGTTCGAGAAGGTCTGGGGGCTGCTGATCGACGGTGCCTACGAGCCCGGGCTCCCTCCCGCCGAGGCGTACAACATCCCCGTCCACACCGGCGACATCCGGGTCGACGTGCAGGCCGCGATCGCGATGCTGGCGCCGGCGTTCGGCTTCCGGCAGACCTACGACATCAGCGACGAGCAGGCGCGTGCGGACCTCAGCCGGGTCGCGGTGATGGTGCTCTCGTACGCCGCCCAGGCCGCGCGCGGGCTGAACCAGCCGATCGTGCCGCAAGGCGACGTCGACCGCGGCCACACCCTGGCCGAACGGTTCCTGATCCGGTGGAAGGGCGAGGCCGACCCCCAGCACGTCAAGGCCATCGACGCCTACTGGAGCTCCGCCGCCGAGCACGGCATGAACGCCTCCACGTTCACCGCCCGCGTCATCACCTCGACCGGCGCGGACGTGGCCGCCGCGTTCTCGGGCGCCATCGGCGCGATGAGCGGGCCGCTGCACGGCGGGGCGCCGTCGCGGGTGCTGGGCATGATCGAGGAGGTCGAGCAGCGCGGCGACGCCGCCGCCTACGTCAAGGGACTGCTCGACGACGGCGAGCGGCTGATGGGCTTCGGCCACCGCGTCTACCGCGCCGAGGACCCGCGCGCCCGCGTGCTCCGGCGTACCGCCCGTGAGCTGAACGCGCCGCGCTACGAGGTCGCCGAGTCGCTCGAGAAGGCCGCCCTCGCCGAGCTGCGCGAACGCCGACCCGACCGCGTGCTGGAGACCAACGTCGAGTTCTGGGCGGCGATCGTCCTCGACTTCGCCGAGGTGCCCGCGAACATGTTCACCTCGATGTTCACCTGCGCGCGCACCGGAGGCTGGTCGGCCCACATCCTCGAGCAGAAGCGCACGGGTCGCCTGATCCGTCCCTCCGCGATCTACACCGGCCCGGCCTCCCGCCAGGCCAGCGAGGTCCCCGGCTGGAGCGACGCCTGGGCGACCTGACACTCACCACATCGGCTGGATGTCCTCCTCGAAGGCGGGAGGGCGGTACTTCGGCTGGTAGAGGGTCATGGTCCCGGCGCCGGGGACGACGAGCTGCACGGTCGAGCCCCACTGCTCCTCGGCCACCTCGCCCTCGAACGCCGCGCCGCGCCCGGACAGCTCGGCCATCGTGGCGGTGAGGTCGTCGCACATCAGGGACAGGTCGAAGCGCTGGTCGGTGCCGCCGGTGCTTCCGCCGTACTCCCACGACGACGGATGGACGCCGAGCTCGCTGGGTCCGGTGCGGAAGATCAGCCAGCCACCGCCGGTGTCCACCCCCGGCAGCTGCAGGACGTCGCGGAAGAAGGCCCGCGCGGCGTCGGGATCGTCGGCGTACACGAGCGTGTGCAGGGCAGTGATCATCCCTCCACGGTAGAACTCGGGCCGCCGGAGGTCACCGCCCTGCGCCTCTCGACGGGGCTGTCGGTGGCCGGTGGTTGGGTGTTCCCATGGCCGCACGCGACACGATCGAAGTCTGGGACCACGAAGCCGCCACGTTCGACGAGGCTGCCGACCATGGGCTGCGCGACCCCGGGGTGCGCGCGGCCTGGCGCGAGCTGTTGCTCGACGTCCTTCCTTCCTCCCCGGCGACGGTGGCTGACCTCGGCTCCGGCACCGGCACGCTCAGCCTGCTGCTCGCCGAGGAGGGGTACGCCGTCGCGGGCGTCGACGTCTCCCCCGCGATGGTGCGGCGGGCGCGGGCCAAGGCGGCCACTCACCCGGCCCGCGCCGATGTCGCCTTCGTGCAGGGCGACGCCGCGCGTCCGCCTCTCTCGCCCGGCGCGTACGACGTCGTGCTGTCCCGCCACGTCCTGTGGGCGATGCCCGACCCGGCAGCCGCGCTGGCCCGGTGGGTCGCCCTCCTGCAGCCCGGCGGACGCCTGGTCCTGGTGGAGGGCCACTGGTCCACCGGCGCCGGGCTCACGTCTGAGCAGACGGTCTCCCTGGTGGAGGCCGCGGGCCGTTCGGCCGAGCTCGTGATGCTCCCGGAGCCCCGGTTCTGGGGTCGCGAGATCGACGACGAGCGCTACCTCGTGGTGTCCGCCTGACCCGGCCAAAAATGTTTGCGTCTTCGCATGCATGCGGCCCGATCCACAGGTACGATGACGCCCACGTCAGGGTCAACCTGACGTCTGCCACCTTCGGGGCAGGTCGGCGGTCCGGTGAGCGGCGCGGGGGTCCTCTCACCGGGCCGCCCACGCACCGCCCGGGCCGCTCCGGCCGGGCCACTGCCTCTCCATCGCCGTGGCGCCGCCTCCCGTTTGACACATTGGGATACCGTCATCTCCTGAACAGCGGGTCAGCAGCCTGGTCTACCCGGGTTAGCCTTCCGATTCAGGCGGCGTCGTCCGCGAAAGGACGTTGATGGTGGACTTCAGCCCCGTCGGAAGGGTGTGCTCGTTCTGCGGCGCCGTCGGGACCCGCAAGACCAAGTTCGCGGGCGGACTCGGCGCGATGATGTGCCAGGACTGCCTCGAGTACTACCACGACGCGTTCTCCCGCAAGAAGCGGCTCAAGGCGATCTCGCGACCGCCGTGGGAGTCGATGACCGATGCCGAGCTGCTGAGCAAGCTCCCGCTGATCGCGACGACCTCCGACCAGGTCGACGAGTTCCTCCGCGACTGGGTGCAGCTGCTCCGCACCCGCAAGATCTCGTGGGCCGAGATCGGCAAGGTGATGGGTATCTCCCGCCAGGCCGCGTGGGAACGGTTCCGCGAGGTCTCCGACAGCAACGGCGGCCACGAGGCGGGCTCGGCCTGACCAGACGGGCCTAGGGAACGCCTAGCCCCGTTCCGTACGCCGGAGGTACTCCTCGCCGCGCGGCGAGAGCTCGTACCCGACCTCGAGACTGTGGGTCAGCCCGAGGTTCTTCAGCTTGCGTACGTCGATCTTGAACGGGTCCCGCTCCCGGCCGAACTCCTCGGCTGCGAGGTCCTCGGCCCGCGTCGCCGGACGCCGGCGGATGACGTCGAGGACCGCCATCGTCCACGGTCCGTGGCTGCTGGCCCGATCCAGCCGGTCGAGGCGTACGTCGATGGCGCGGACGTCGGCGTCACTGAGGTCGGCGTCGGCCCGCAGGGCGACGCGCGGGTCCGGACCGGCCCACGACAGCTCGACCCGATAGGTGGTCAGGCTCTCGTCGTCGCGCAGCCGCCGGCGTACGACATCGGCGGAGCGCGCACCGGCAGCGCGGGCGTCCTCGTCGGTGATCGACTCCGGGTCGACCGCGCGTCACGGCCTCCACGCGCAGGACGCCGGCCAGGGTGCGGAAGGTCGATCCCGGTCGCACCCGCGGCTCGGCCCATCGGCGGTAGGCCAGGGTCACCGACCCGTCGGCCACGCCGCGGGCGATGGCGGCGGGGAGCAGCATGCGCCGAGTGTGCCAGCCGGATCGGGCAGTCGGGTCAGATCAGCCCGATCAGGACAGGCGGTTGGCGTACCAGCTCGTCTTGCCGCGGGCGCCGGCCCTGCTGAGCGAGATGTGGACGTGGTCGCGGTGGCGCAGCGTGGGCGAGCAGCGCTTGCGGCGCTTGCAGCTCGAGCTGAGGTAGCTGTCGCGGTCGAACTGGTCCCACGCGGAGTACATGTGGTCGTTCCAGATGACGTACATGATCCCCATCCGGCGGGCGAGCGCGTGCTCGTTGCCGGCGGCGTCGGTGGCGAAGGCGGCGGCGAGGAACTCCTGGGCGACGCGGCGGTCCTGCTTGTTGCGCGCGTTGAGCATCCAGTCGACCGCGCGCCCGTCCTTGTGCTCCGACGTGCTCGCGCCTCGGCAGGACCGGGTGGTCACGACGGCGTTGCCGCCGCGGCGCTCCAGCCAGCGGCCCAGCACCCTGGTGCCCGGCTTGGGCAGCTTGGCGCACCTCGTCTGCGGCTGGTACTCGGCGTAGTCCTCGACCGGAGCCGGGGTGGCGGCCCCGGGGGCCGCCGTCAGCACGGCGACGGCGAGCAGGCCCGGCAGTCAGTCCTCGCGCGGCGGAGCGCGTGACGGAGCGCGTGATGGGCGGCATGGTCTCTCCCGAGTCGAACCATGGACAGGACAACCCGTCGAGGGTACGTGCGGACCCCTGCCCTGTCAGCGGGACGGCGAAACCAGCGCCTTCGCCAGGCACCGGCACAGGGGCGAGTCGCGGTAGAAGCCGAACAGCGGGATCGGCGTGTAGCCCGACGACTCGTAGAGGGCGATCGCCTCGGGTTGCTTCATCCCGGTCTCCAGCACCAGGACCTCGGCACCGGCGTCGAGGGCGGTGGCCTCCAGGTGCGCCAGCATCGCCCGCGCCAGCCCCTTGCCGCGGTGGCCGGACGCGACGTACATCCGCTTGAGCTCGGCGGCCTGGGTGGTCCCGAACGCCTCGACGTCGTCGCGCCGCCGCCAGGCGCCGGAGGCCACCGGCTCGTCGTCGAGGTAGCCGACGTAGAAGCTGCCGAGCGGAGGGTCGAACATCAGCGGGTCGAGCGGGGTCTCGTCCATGCCGCCGTAGCGCGCGACGTACTCCTGCTGGACCTCCTCGATCAGGCGTACGGCGTCCGCGTGCCCGAAGCCGACCCGGACGAACCGCAGGGCGGAGCGGTCGCCGGTCGCGCGACTGCTGGCGGCGCCGGGCCCCGCACCCTCGACCACGCTCATGGGATCCCTCCGACCACCTCCGGACGACCGTGCCACAATAGCCGCGCTGACAGCGTCGTCAGGAACACCGCCGCAATACCGAAAAGGTTGCCCAGATGACCGACGCAATCCAGATCCCCGCCGACCTGCTGCCCGCTGACGGGCGCTTCGGTGCCGGGCCGTCCAAGATCCAGACCAGCCACCTCGATGCCCTGGCCGCGACCGGGTCCTCGCTGCTCGGCACCTCGCACCGGCAGGCGCCGGTCAAGAAGACCGTCGGCCGCGTGCGCGACGGGCTCTCGTCCCTGTTCTCGCTGCCCGACGGCTACGAGGTGGTGCTCGGCAACGGCGGCGCGACGGCGTTCTGGGACATCGCGACGTTCGGGCTGATCCGGCAGAAGAGCCAGCACCTCTCGTTCGGCGAGTTCTCCTCGAAGTTCGCGAAGGCGGCCAAGCAGGCGACGTGGCTCGACGACCCGTCGGTGATCGAGTCCGAGCCGGGCTCGCGGCCGGAGGCGGTCGCCGAGGACGGCGTCGACGCGTACGCCTGGGCACAGAACGAGACCTCGACCGCGGTCATGGCGCCCGTACGCCGGCCCGACGGCGCCGCCGACGACGCCCTGGTCCTGATCGACGCGACCTCGGGCGCGGGCGGGCTGCCCGTCGACGTGGCCGAGGTCGATGCCTACTACTTCGCTCCGCAGAAGTGCTTCGCCTCCGACGGTGGGCTGTGGCTCGCCCTGATGTCTCCGCGCGCGCTCGCGCGCGTGGACGAGATCGCGGCGAGCGGCCGGTTCGTCCCGGCGTTCTTCGACCTGCCGACGGCGATCGACAACTCGCGGAAGAACCAGACCTACAACACGCCCTCGGTCGCGACGCTGTTCCTGATGGCCGAGCAGCTGGACTGGATGAACGCCAACGGCGGTCTCGCGGGCATGGTCGAACGCACCACGGCGAGCTCCGACGCGCTGTACGGGTGGGCCGACAAGACGGCGTACACCACGCCGTACGTCGAGGACCCCGGGCACCGTTCGCTGGTGATCGGCACGATCGACTTCGACGAGGGCATCGACGCGGCGCAGATCGCGGCGACGCTGCGGGCGAACGGCATCGTGGACACCGAGCCCTACCGCAAGCTCGGGCGCAACCAGCTGCGGATCGCGATGTACCCCGCGGTCGACCCCGCCGACGTCGAGGCGCTGACCGCGTGCATCGACTACGTCGTCGACAACCTCTGACGGATCTTGTCGTACGTCGACCCGTTGAAGGCCACCAACCGGGCCTCCTCGACGTTGGTCGAGGCGGTGCGCAGCGTCTCGAGGGCGGCGTTGATCGCGTCGTCGAACGGCCAGCCGTAGACGCCGGCGCTCACCAGCGGGAACGCCACCGTCTTCGCGCCCAGCTCGTCGGCGACCTCGAGCGCGCGGGCGTAGCACGACGTCAGCAGGGAGCGGTCGGTCTGGCCGGCCGCGTGGTTGGGTCCGACCACGTGGATCACCCACTGCGCCGGCATGTCCCCGGCGGTCGTCGAGCCGGCGTCGCCGGTGGCGAGGCCGTCGGGGAACCGGGTGCGGCAGTCCTCGAGCACGGCCGGTCCGCCCGCACGGTGGATCGCCCCGTCGACACCACCCCCGCCCCGCATCCGGTTGTTCGCGGCGTTGACCACCGCGTCCACCTGCTGCTCGGTGATGTCCCCCTGCACGACCGTGATCTCCATGTCTCCTCCCTACCCGGCTCCGGGCCGATAGTCCACGACGGTTTCGTCACCAAACCGGCGAACGGCCGACCAAAACGTCGTGGACTATCGCAGGAGCCTCAGGACGGCGCGCTCCAGGGCGGCCTGACGGTCGTCGTCCTTCGCGAAGTGGCGACGGGTGGTGGTGGCGATCGTGTTGCCCTGCTCGTAGGCGTCGATGACGCGGGGATCGACGTACGACGAGCGGGCAAGGGTGGGCGTGTTCCCGAGGAACTCGGCGACCTCCTTCATCGCTGCTGAGATCGCCCGCTTGCGCGACGCCTTCGACTCCCCCGGCTCGTCGGTCTCGGCCAGCTCGGCGGCGGCAATGACCGTGGCGTGCCAGGTGCGGAAGTCCTTGGCCGTGGCGTCGAGCCCGGTCGTCTCGCGCACGTAGTCGTTGACCCGTGCGGCGTCCAGCGGCTGCCAGGACCGCCCCTCCTTGAACGCCAGCAGCCGATCGTCCTCACCCCGGCGCCGGCGCATCGCCTCCAGCGCCTCCACGGCGGCCGGGTCGTCGATCTCGACGTGGTGCTCGATCCCCGACTTGCCCGTGAACTCGAAGACCAGCTGGTCGCCCTGCTTGCGGACGTGCCGCCGCTCCAGCGTGGTCAGCCCGAAGCTGCCGTACTTGTCGGAGTACACGTCGTTCCCGATCCGGAAGTACCCCAGGTCCAGCAGGCGTACGGCGACCGCGCAGGCGCGGGTCAGCTCCATGCCCTCGGTCCCGAGGTCGGTGAGCACCCGCTCCCGCGCCTTCGAGAGCGCCTTGCCGAACTGCAGCACCCGGTCGAACTTCTCGGCGTCCCGTCGGCTGCGCCAGTCCGGGTGGTAGAGGTACTGCCGCCGCCCGGCCTCGTCGGTGCCGACCGCCTGCAGGTGCCCGTTCTCGTACGGCGTGACCCACACGTCCTTCCACGCGGGCGGGATCACCAGGTCGCGGACCCGCTGCGCGTCGGCGTCACCGAGCCGCTCGCCGTACTGGTCGAGGTAGACGAACCCCTGTCCCGCGCGCCTCCTCGTCCAGCCGGGCTGGTCGGGCGAGGTCTTCCGGAGGCGCGGCACGGACCCATCCTGTGGGCGCAACGCGAACGCCGTCGAGCACCCGCAGGGGTGAGTCAGGTACGACGACGGCCCGACCGCGGCCGCACCGCGATGAGCACCACGGCGACGGCGCCGACGAAGACGACCGTGCCGAGCAGCCACTGCCCCGCGTCGCGGCTCCCGGTCGGCTCCTCCTCCGGCAGCTCCCTGCCCTCGCGGGAGAGGCCCGGTGTCGCCGACGCCGAGGGGCTCGGGGACGGCGTGGGCTCCGGTGAGACCACCTCGCGCAGGCCCGCTGGCAGCGGCACCTCGAGCACCGCCGCGTTGACTCCCTCGGAGGTGACGTAGACCCGCGCGTCGTCGTCGACGGCGATCGCCTCGCCCTGCTGCTGCTCCGGGAGGTCGAGCGACCCGACCTCCTCGAGCCCGGGGTAGCTGTAGACGACCGCCCGGCCGTAGTCGCGCAGCACGAGGTGTCGTCCGTCGGGGAAGAATGCTCCGTCGGTGGCGAGTGGCGGCACCCCGCCGACCTCGGTCAGCCGATTGGGCCGGTCCGCGCGCAGGCGGGTCGGGGCGGCGTACAGCGATCCGCCGAGGAGGCTCTTGCCGGCCACCAGCAGTCGTCCGGTCCGCGGGTCCGTGAGCAGCGACTCGGCGTCGACGGCCGAGTCGGGGTAGACCAGCTCGTAGGTCTCCCCCGCCACCTCGTGGTCGGTCGCGCCGACGGGCACGCGGGTCACGCTGATCGACGACCGTGCGTTGTTGTTGTCGCCGATGTCGCCCACCCAGACGTCGTGGCGGCCGGCCGGCGCGAGCGCCTCGACGTCCTCGGGCGCAGCCGACCAGGTGGTCACCCCGACCGTCGCGCCGGTCGCCGGGTCGACGGTGAAGACGCGGGCGCTGTCGCCGGAGTCGTTGGTGGTCACGAAGAGTCCGTCGCGCACGACCAGCCCGCTGGCCTCGACGATCGCCGGGTCCTGGAACCGGAACACCACGTCACGACCGGACGCCGGCGCGGCGAGGCTGCCGATCGCGAACGGCACTGCGACGACGACGGCCGCGACCCGCTCAAGCACGCTTCTCCCCGGGCGGCTCACCGGGCAGCTCACCGAGCAGCTCGGCCAGGCGCGGCCGGACGGCCCACGTGGCCACCAGCTCGTCGTACTCCTTGCGTACGCCGCCGCCCTTCACCGGCGCTCCGGTGCGGACCGCACGCAGCATGGTGTTGCGGGGAGTGTGCTTGCTCTCGACGAACTGCATCACGTCGACGCGGTAGCCCTGCAGCCGCAGCAGCGATGCGCGCAGGGCGTCGGTCAGGGTGTCGGCGAACCGCTCGCGCAGGATGCCGTGCCGGGTCAGCATCGCGTACGGCGCCGGCGTCGGGTTGCGACGCAGCTGGGCCGCGATGTCGTGGTGGCAGCAGGGCGCGGCGAGCACCAGCGCGGCCTGCCACTCGACAGCGCGCGCGAGCGCCTCGTCGGTGGCGGTGTCGCAGGCGTGCAGCGCGAGCACCACCTCGGGGTCGATGTCGAGCTGGGCCCCGGCGATCGACCCGACGACGAACTCCGCGTCCACGCCCAGCGCCTCGGCGACCTCGGAGCTGTGCTCGCGCGACTGCTCCTTCACGTCCACCCCGACCAGGTGGACCGACAGCCCGCGGACCCGGGTGAGGAACTCCTGGGCCGCGAACGTCAGGTAGGCGTTGCCGCAGCCGAGGTCGACGATCCGCAGCGGCTCCTCGGCCGTGGGTCGGCGCACGTGGCCGCGGTCGATCGCGTCCGACAGCGACGCGTCGAGCAGCCGCAGGAACTCCTCGACCTGGCGGTACTTCGCCTGCCGGCTCGGCTTGATCCGCCCCTGCTTGTCGGAGATCCCGAGGGCCACCAGCACCGGGTCGTCCTCGGGCAGCATCCGCTCCTTGTCGCGGTCGTGGCCGCGGTCCGGCTCGACCGCCTCGGCCCGGTCGGAGGTGTGCACGACCGCCTCGAGCCGCTTGGTGACCCGCACCTGGTGGGTCTGGGTGGTGGTCTCGACGTGCCAGTTGGCGAACGGCTCGTCGAGCAGGTCGTCGACGGCATCGCGCGCCTCGTCCCCGGCCAGGTGGTTGGCGGTGTGCGCCTGGGTGGCGTCGTACGCCGTGACCTGCAGGTGGCGTCCGGCCTTGAGGTCGACGTACCGCAGCTCCACCCGGCGCCAGCGCGGCTGGGTGCCCTTCTGCCGGCCCGACGCCACCGCCCGCACGAGGCTGTCGGGATCGAGCAGGTGGCCCCGCATCCGGGTGAGGACTCGCAGGAGTGGTTCGCTCATTTGTTGAAGATGGCGGCGACGACGACAAGGACGAGGAGACCGGCCAGCGCCACGGGAATGATCAGGCGGCGATGGCGGGGGTTCACTCCCCAAGCCTAGAGGCGAGCAGTTCCGCGAGGTGCATCGCCGGGACGTCGGCGAGGTCGGCCAGCTGGTGGCGGCAGGACAGCCCGTCGGCGAGGACGACGGCGCCCTCGTTCGCGCGCACGGCCGGCAGCAGGTGGGTCTCGGCCACCGCCACCGACACGTCGTAGTGGCCCCGCTCCATCCCGAAGTTGCCGGCCAGGCCGCAGCAGCCCGGGACCCGCACCACCTCCGCACCGGCGGACCGCAGCAGCCGCTCGTCCGCCTCCCAGCCGAGGATCGACGCGTGGTGGCAGTGCGGCTGCGCGACCACGCGTACGCCGCTCAGGTCGGGAGGCTGCCAGCCCGCTCCCGTCAGCACCTCGGCGAGCGTGGTCGCGGCGGCGTCCAGCTCGACGGCGCGGGGATCGTCGGTCAGCTCGAAGACGTCGCTGCGCAGCACCGCGAGGCAGGACGGCTCCAGGCCCATGATCGGCGCGCCGCTCTCGACGTACGGCGCGAGCGTGGCGACGGTCCGGGTGACGATCCGGCGCGCGTGGTCGAGCTGGCCGGTCGTGATCCAGGTGAGTCCGCAGCAGGCGTCGTCCGGGATCACCGCGGCGGTCAGCCCGGCATCGGCCAGCACCCGGATGGCGGCCTCGGCGTTCTGCGGCAGGAACCGGTCGGTGAACGTGTCCGCCCAGATCCAGACATCGGGTGTCGCGCGGTCGTTCGGTTCGAGACCCTTCCGCAAGGGTTTCGTCGCGAACGCCGGCAGCGAACGCCGCCGGTCCACGCCGGCCGCCACCTTCGCGACGCGGCCCAGCGGTCCGCTCGCCATCCGGTTGGCGACTCCGGCCACGGGTCCCGCCAGCGCGGCCCACCTCGGCAGCCGACCGAGCGTGTAGTGCGACCGCGGCCGACGCCGGCCGGCGTACTGCTGGTGCAGCGCCTCCGCCTTGTACGTCGCCATGTCGGTGCCGGTCGGACAGTCGCTCGCACACCCCTTGCAGGACAGGCACAGGTCGAGGGCGTCGGTCACCGCCGGGTCGGCCAGGCCGCGCACGAGCGAGCCGTCGAGCGCCTCCTGGAGGACTCGGGCCCGGCCGCGGGTGGAGTCCTTCTCGTCGCGGGTGGCGAGGTACGACGGGCACATCACGCCGCCGGTCGTGGGAGCCACGCACTTCCCGACCCCGGTGCAACGGTGCACGGCATCGGCGAGCGAGCCCGCGTCGTGGGTCAGCCGCAGCGCGGTGGCGACGGTGGCGCGGGGACGCGCCGCGCGCAGGTCGGCGTCGACGGGCACGGGGTCCACGAGAACACCGGGGTTGAGCACGTCGTCGGGGTCGCACGCCGCCTTGACCGCGGCGAACAGGCGCAGCGACTCCTCGTCGTACATCAACGGCAGCAGCTCCGAGCGCGCCCGGCCGTCGCCGTGCTCGCCCGACAGGGACCCGCCGTACCGGCGCAGCGCCTCCGCCCCGGCCACCAGGAACTCGCGGAACCGGCCGCGGCCACCCTCGTCGAACTCGAAGTCGATCCGCACGTGCACACAGCCGTCGCCGAAGTGGCCGTACGGCACCCCCCGCAGCCCGTGCTCCTCGAGGAGCTCGTCGAAGTCGCGCAGCCAGGCGCCGAGCCGGTCGGGCGGCACGGCCGCGTCCTCCCAGCCGGAGTACGCCGGCCGGTCGAGGCTGCGCGCGGCGAGCCCGGCCCCGTCCTCGCGGATCCGCCACAGCGCCGCCGCCTCGGCCGGGTCGCCGATCTCCCGTCGCTCCAGCTCACCTGCGGCGGGCACCGACCCGCCCTCGCCGGTCTCGACGAACAGCCAGCCATCGCCGCGGGGCAGGTCCGGCACCGCGCCACCGGCGGCGCGCACCAGGTCGACGATCCGGGCGTCCAGCCCCTCGCAGGCCACCAGCTCCCGGCCCTCGCTCAGCAGGGTGGGTACGGCGTCCGCGGCCTCGGCCATGGACGGGTACCCCAGCACCACGAGCCGTCTCGGCTCGTCGGCGACCAGCTCGACGGTCGCCTCGAGGACGACGGCCAGCGTGCCCTCGGAGCCGACCAGGAACCGGTCGAGGCGACGACCGTTCTCGGGCAGCAGGTGCTCGAGCGAGTAGCCGCTCACCTGGCGGGAGAAGGTCCCGAAGGACTGGCGGACGTGGGCGAGGTGGTCGGAGACCAGGCGCGTCAACCGGTCCTCGACGAGCCGGTCGTCCTCGCCACTTCCGAACGCCACACGCATCCCGGCCACGTTGTCGGCCGTCCGGCCGTAGCCGAGCGCCCGCGAGCCGCAGGCGTTGTTGCCGATCATCCCGCCGACGGTGCAGCGGGTGTGCGTGGACGGGTCGGGTCCGAACCGCAGCCCGTGCCGCGCGACCGCCCGCTGGAGCGAGGCATGCACCACGCCCGGCTGCACCACGGCGGTGCGTGCCTCGGGGTCCACGGACACGACCCGGTTGAGGTGCCGGACCGTGTCGACCACGATGCCCGGGCCGACGGCGTTGCCGGCGATCGACGTACCCGCACCGCGCATCGTCAACGGCACGCCCGTGGCGCGGGCGACGTCGAGGACGGCGAGCAGCTCGTCGGTGTGCCGGGGCCGCACGACCACCTGCGGCTCGACGCGGTAGAGCGAGGCGTCGGAGGAGTAGAGCGCCCGGGCCAGGACGGAGTCGTCGACGTCGCTGACCCCGCGACGACGGAGCTCGGCGACCAGGTCCGAGGTCGGACCGGTCGTCACCAGAGCTCCATCGACCCGCGGATCACGCCGGCCAGGTCCTCTCCGGTCACGTCGCGCGGCGCCGTCGCCAGGAGGCGCTGCTGCTTGAGCGAGCCCTCGACGAGGTCGTCGACGTCGGCATCGGCGTACCCCACCTCGGCCAGGCCGTTGGGCAGCCCGATGTCGCGCATCAGCCGGAGCAGCACCCCCGGCAGGGCGTCCGGCCCGTCGGCAGGGGAGTCGGGTTCGAGCAGGCGCGCCGCCCGGAGGTGTCGCTCGGGTGCGGCCTCGAACGTGAACCGGAACGCCGCGGGCGCGGTGAGCGAGACCGCCATGCCGTGCGGGACGATCGGCTCGCCCTCGGGGTAGCCCTCGGGCCGGTAGTCGCGGACCCGTCCGGCGATGGGGTAGGCGTTGGCGTGCGGGATGTGCACGCCCGCGTTGCCGAAGCCGAGACCGGCGAACGTCGCCGCCATCGCCATCTGCTCCCGGGCGTCGGAGTCGGCCCCGTCGCGAACGCACGTGCGGAACGCGCCGGCCAGCAGCGACATGGCCTTCTCCGACCACATGTCGGCGATCGGGTTCGCGCCGCAGTACGGCACCCGCTGCTCGGGCTGCTTGGCGTCGAACTCGGCGTACCAGCGCGCGGTCCAGCTCTCCAGGGCGTGGCAGAGGATGTCCATCCCGGCAGCCGCGGTGACCATCGCGGGCTGGGTGGCGCTCAGGCTCGGGTCGACCACGGCCAGGGTCGGCCGCAGCCGCGGGTGGCTGATGCCGGTCTTCACCTGGAGTGACAACACGTCGAGGACGCAGATGGTCGTGCTCTCGGCGCCGGTCCCGGTCGTGGTCGGCACCGCCACCAGGGGCAGCAGGGCGTTGACGGGCGCGGTGGCCTTGCCGACGGGCGCGTTGACGTAGTCCATGAGCTCGCCGGGGTTGGTGAGCAGCAGGTTGACGGCCTTGGCCGTGTCGATGGCCGATCCCCCGCCGACGGCCACGACCGCGTCGAACGGCCCGTGGTCGCGGGCGAAGTCGATCGCATCGCTCATCGAGGCGTCGGTGGGCTCCACGTGCACCCCGTCGTACGTCGTGACGTCGAGCCCGCGGAGGGCCATCTGGTCGGCGATCCGGTCGGGATGACCGGTGGCGGCCACACCCGGGTCGGTCACCAGCAGCACGCGTCGCACGCCGAGCTGGACGAGGTCGTGGCCGATCTCGGAGGACGCGCCGGGGCCGAACTTCAGCGCGGGTGCGCCGTAGGTGAACACGGTCTCGGTCATGTCACCGTCCTAACAGGATCTCCACGCGGGACGTGCCCAGATCAACGGGCTGGTAACAACCCTTCCACAGGCTCACCACAATGCGCTCCACCGGCGTGGCCGGCGCCCGCGACCGACCTATGCTGCTCCAGAACTCGGGTCGAACGAGCCGGCACCGCAGCCGCAGAGGGAGCGTTTGATGTCAGTGGACCGCATGCCCCTGGTCGAAGAGGGCCAGGAGCAGGAGGCCGAGGAGACCGAATCGACCACCGCCGGGTACCCGGACGGGGCCTCCATCGAGGACATCACCCGTCAGGTGCTCCAGCGGATCCACGAGGCGGAGCTCGCGCTGATGCGCCACGTCGAGGTGGCGAAGCTGGAGGCGAGCCGACGCTTCGAGCTGGTGATCGCCCAGGCCCAGCTCGGGGCCGACCTGATCACGCTGCGCGCCCGCCGCGAGGCGCTGCCCGGTGATGCCGACACGGCCCTGTTGACCGAGTGCGTCGAGACGATCGTCGAGGCGTTCGAGGACCTGCGGCCGAGCGGCAGCACGGGGCTGGCTCGGGGCTAGTACTGCGTCAGGCAACCTTTGCCCTCGTGATGGTGGCAGCCCGCTTGACGACCCTGCGTAGCCCGTGGGTCGGTGGCGTGGGCATTGCGCCAGGTGATGTAGCGGCGGATCATGCTGGCTTGCTCGCGGAGGCTGGGGTGGTCAGGCGTACGCCATAGCGCAGGTGAAGCACTCGGCTGCCCTGAATGATCACGTCGGGATCATTCAACAGGTGCGGAGCATCGACCGACCCGAAGAAGCGCTTGCCGGAGCCGAGCACGACGGGGACGACGTCCATCCGCACCTCGTCGACGAAGCCCGCGGCCAGGAACTGGCCGCCGACGTCTCCGGCCGCGACCTCGATGGTGCGACCACCCGCGAGCTCCCGTGCCTTGGCCACCGCTGCCTCGATGCCGTCGACGAAGTGGTACGGCGCCTCGGGGTCCCAGCCCTCGGGCGGCGGCCGGTGGCTGACGACGACGACGTGGTCGACCCCAGCCGGCGGCGTCCCGTCCCAGCCGTCGGTGATGTCGAAGACGTGGCGCCCGGCGATGGTCACCGCGATCTTGTCCCAGTACGGCCGGACGTAGTCGTAGGAGGCCTGCGACACCTTCAACACACCGCTCTCGTCCAACGCGACCTCACCGCTGACCAGCCACTCGAACAGCGGCCCGGGGTCGTCGTTCTCGGCTGCGATGAAGCCGTCGACCGACACCGACGCGTACATGACTACCTTGCTCATAGGACTCCTCTGATGGGGATGTGTCCCCGAAGTCTGCGGCGCGTCGAGCTGTTCGCTCTTGTAAGAATTCAATCGGCCGGCAACGGCCAGCCGTCGAGCACGTGGCCGGGATGCTCGCGCAGGAAACGCCTCCGGACCTCGACGTACCGGGTCGGCGTGAAGCCGGTGAACTCCCGGAACTCGTGACCGAAGTGCGCCTGGTCGAAGTACCCGGCGCGAGCGGCGAGGTCTGCCCAGTCGATCGGTTCGGCGGGGTCGATGGCGAGCACGGTGGTGGAGAAGCGGTGCGCCCGGGCCAGCCGCTTCGGCGTGACGCCGATGATCTCCTTGAAGCTTCGCGCCAGATAGGTGCTGCTGACACCTCCCGCCGCGATCAGGTCGCCGATCGGCACCGTCCCACCGGTCGCCGCGATGGCGGTGCTCACGTGGCGGACCAGATCCAGGCCGGGGGTCTCGCGCAGCTGTCGCATCAGCCCCTCCTCGAGCACCGTCAGCAGCTGGTGGGGTTCGTGCACGGCGGCCAGCTGGTCTCGCAGCTCAGCGATGGCGGGCCGGCCCCAGACCTGTTCGATCGTCGCCGGCCGGTCACGCAGCTCGGCCGCGGCCATCGGCAGGAACGGTGCCAGCCCCCACGGCTTGAAGTGCACGCCGACGGACCGGCTCGGGATCGGGTAGCCGAACTCCCACGCGCGGGTGGGCGTGCTGACCACGCAGCCGTCGGCGTACTCGGCCGCCTGGATGTGGTTGCCCGCGCGGATGTGGAACGGTGCCCCGAGATTGACGATGAGCAGCGGTGCCGGCGCCGCCGGCAGCGCCAGCCGGCGATACGGCGGCCTGCCCGCCAGATAGTAGATGTCGTGGATCAGGCCGTCGAGCGGCGGCTGCGGCGCCCTGGACACGTACTCCATGCGTACAGCATTGCCGACGACATGGCCGCAGCAGTCGTCGGACGTACTAGCACGGGGCTAGCCGGACGCCTCGAGTGCCTCGCGGGCGACCTCCAGGACCGGCAGCCGCCCGTTCAGCACGTCCCCGACCGCGACCCAGGCCACGGCGTCGGTCGTGCCGCCCTGCTCGGTGACCGCGGGCTCCGCGTCGTCGTCGATCGTCGCGGAGAACACCAGGTGCACGCCGTGGAAGTCCTCGTGCCGGCCCGTGGGGGCGGTGCCGTCGAAGTGGTCGTCGTGGACGGCGAGCAGCTCGCCGACCGCACACTCGACACCGCACTCCTCGCGCACCTCGCGGATCACCGCCGTCCGCGGTGACTCGCCGTGCTCGATCCCGCCGCCGGGGAGGGTCCACGACCCCGGGTGCGCGCCGCGGGCGGAGATCCGGGTGAGCAGCACGGCGTCGTCGCGGACGATGAGCGCGTACGCCGCGACCCGCTGCATCCGGACCGGCCGGTGGTCGGCCAGCGCCTCCAGCACCATGGGGGCGACGGGCACCGTCGCGTCCAGAACCGCCGGCACCGGGTGCCAGCGCGCCTCCACCGTCGAGCCGTCCACCTCGATCACCCGTGGCTCCGGGGCGTCCACGGCGACCCATCCGTCGTACACGATCCGCAGCGCGTGTGCGTCGACCCTGCGGCCCTCGCGCCAGACGCCGGGCAGGTGCGCGGAGTAGACGCGCGCGGTGTCGCCGACCTCGGCCTCGAGCCCGGTCTCCTCGTGGACCTCGCGGACGACCGCGTCGCGGGGGTCCTCGCCATGGTCGAGACCGCCGCCCGGCAGGGTCCAGAGCTCGTCGGGCGAGATGCGGGGCGAGAGCCGCGACAGCAGGATCTGGTCGTCGCGCAGGATGACGGCGTACGCCGCGACCCGCTGCCGCTTCGGAAGGCTGCTCCCCACGCCTTCAACCTAAGCCACCGACGTGGACCGGTCAGGCGAAGGGCGGCCGCTGGTCGCGCGCGATCGAGCGGCGTCCGGCCCAGCGCCACACCCGGGCGGCCCGGTCGCGGTCCTCGTCGGTGACGAGGTTGCCCATCCAGCGCAGGGCGAGGGTCATCAGCCAGTCGGAGCGCATCCCGGCCGGGCCGAGCGCCGGCAGCAGCCGCGGCACGGTGACCAGCCCGGCCAGCCGGCGGGCGATCGAGAAGGCCTCGCCGTAGTGCTCGCGGAGCAGGGCCGGCCACGCCGTCGCGAGGTCGGGCTCGTCGAGCAGCATCTCGGCCAGGAGACGGCCGGTCTCGAGGCCGTAGTCGATGCCCTCGCCGTTGAGCGGGTTCACGCAGGCGGCCGCGTCGCCGATGAGCGCCCAGTTGGGTCCCGCGACGTTGGTCACGGCGCCGCCCATCGGCAGCAGCGCCGACGTCGGCATCCTGAGGTCGTCGCCGAGCTGGAACTCCTCGCGCCGCTGGTCGGCGTAGAACCGCATCAGCGGCTTGACCGCAACGTTGGCCGGGCGCTTCGCGGTGGCGAGCGTGCCGACGCCGAGGTTCACCTCGCCGGTGCCGAGCGGGAAGATCCAGCCGTAGCCGGACAGGATGTCGCCACCCTCGCCGCGCAGCTCGAGGTGGGAGCTGATCCAGGGGTCGTCGGACATCCCGGAGGTGACGTAGGTGCGGCCGGCGACGCCGTAGACCGTGTCGCGGTGCCACTCGCGCCCGAGCACCTTGCCGAGCGGCGAGCGCACGCCGTCGGCGACCACCAGCCAGCGGCAGCCGATCTCGATCGTCTCGTCGCCCCGCTGGAAGACCACGGCCGTCACCCGTCCGCCGTCGCGGCGTACGTCGACCGCGCGGACGCCGTCGAGGGCCGTGGCGCCGGCCTTGATGGCCGTCGTACGGATGTGGTCGTCGAGCTCGGTGCGGGCGACCGCCGAGCCCCAGGCGGGCAGGCTGCCTCCGGGCCAGGGCAGCAGCAGCGTCTGGCCGAAGCCGTGCGCGCGCAGCCCCTGGTTGACGGTGTGCGCGCGCAGCCAGTCCTCCAGGCCGAGCTTCTCGAGCTCGGCGACCGCGCGTGGCGTGAGGCCGTCGCCGCAGGTCTTGTCGCGGGGGAAGACCGCGGCGTCGGTGACCAGCACGTCGAAGCCCAGCCGCGCCGCCCAGGCCGCCGCCGCCGACCCGGCGGGCCCGGCGCCGACGACGAGCACGTCGGTCTGCGCGGGCACGTTCACGGTCACCCGGTGATTCTCTCAGGCAGCACCTGCGGGCCACACCGGCACCCGACGCTCGGGGCCGTCAGCGTGCCCGGGGTTCGCGTAGCCGACGTACAGCTCCCACACCTCGACGGGCAGCAGGTAGAGCCGCAGAGGGGCATCGCCGCTCAGCTGCTCGGGCGCGAACCCGTGGGCGCCGGCCAACGGCCGGAACGCCACTTGGCAACGCTCGGCCAGCTCGGCGTCGGTCACCTGCCGCGCCCGGCCGGTGAGGTAGACCGCCCGACCGTGTCCCACGTGCACGGTCGAGTCGTAGATGACGGCGTTCACGGTCGGCCGCTGCGACACGTGCAGTGAGTGGTTCGTCTCGGGCCGGGAGACCCAGTAGAAGTCGCGGTAGCCGTCGTGACCGAAGAAGACCGGCGTCACCCGCGGCACGCCGTTCTCGTCAGCGGTGCCCAGCACCAGGTAGGGGTTGCTGTCGACGACCTCGCGCGCCATCTGCGCCAGCTCGGCCGCGGCGTCCCTGGTGTGTTCCATGCCCCTTTCGACCGGCGCGGGCCCCAGAACTCATCGGGGGCCTAGCGCGGACGTGCGGCGCGACGGTAGCGGTCGGCGACCGCCAGCAGGTGGTCGGCGAGGTCCGGGGCGTCCTCGACCGTGAAGTCGGTGTCCAGCAGGCCGAGCCACAGCACCAGCTGGCCCGGGCCGTCCGACCCGACCGTGATCCGACAGGTGCCGGAGTCGACCGGCTCGACCGCGACGGCGCGAGGCAGCCGGGCCGCGACGACCTCGGCGGGAGCGTGGACGAGCACGGTGGCGACGTACCGCCAGGTCGCGGTCTGCAGGCCGGCCTCGACGTGCGCGAGCAGACCACCCGGCGGCTCGGCGCGCGGCGCGAACCGCGGCCCGTTCGGCGTACGGATCCGCATCCGGTCGATCCGGTACGTGCGCCAGGCGTCCCGGTCGAGGTCCCAGCCGGCCAGGTACCAGCGACCGCGGGCGTGCACCAACCGGTAGGGCTCTGCGCGCCGCCTGGTCTCGGTCCGGTCGAAGGCGGTGTAGTCGAAGCGGAGCTGCTCCCGGTCGCGTACGGCGGTCGCGATGGTCGTCAGGACGTCGGTGTCCACGGCCGGGCCCGTCGGACCCAGGACTGCTGTCGCCGTCGTGACCGCCCGGAGCCGGCGCCGGAGCCGAGACGGCAGCACCTGCTCGAGCTTCACGAGCGCCCGCAGCGAGAGCTCCTCCATGCCGGACCCGCTGCCCCCGGCACCGGCCCGGAGCGCCACCGCGACCGCCACCGCCTCCGCGTCGTCGAGCACCAGGGGCGGTAGCGCGCTCCCGGCGTCGAGCCGGTAGCCACCGGCCACACCCGGTGTCGCGTCGACGCGGTACCCGATCTCGCGCAGCCGCTCGACGTCCTTGCGGACCGTCCGCGACGTGACGGCGAGCCGCTCGGCCAGCTCCGCCCCGGTCCACGTGCGCCGGGTCTGGAGCAGGCCGAGGAGGCTCAGGAGTCGCGCAGAGGTGGCCGTCATGGTGTCCATGATGGCGCGCAATCGCGGAACGATTGCTTCCGCAATAGCTCCTAGCGTTCACCCATGAACACCGACACCGAGATCCGCCCGTACCGCATCGACATCCCCGCCGCCGACGTCGACGACCTCCACTACCGCCTGGAGCACACCCGCTGGCCGGAGCAACCCGCCGGCACCGGCTGGAGCCGGGGTGTGCCAGTCGACTACCTCCGCGAGCTCGCCGACTACTGGGCCCACGGCTTCGACTGGCCCACCCAGCAGGCGCGACTCAACGAGATCCCGCAGTTCGTCACCACGATCGACGGGCAGGACATCCACTTCCTGCACCTGCGATCCGGGCGCCCGGACGCGCTGCCCCTCGTCCTGACCCATGGCTGGCCGAGCTCGCCCGTCGAGTTCCTCCGGGTGATCGGCCCCCTGACCGACGCTGAGTCACCCGACGCCTTCGACGTGGTGCTCCCGACCCTCCCGGGCTACGGCATCTCCCCGCCGGTCCCCGGCCCGGGGTGGGGCAATCTCTTCCGGGTGGCGCAGGCCTGGGCAGAGCTGATGCGGCGGCTCGGCTACGAGCGCTATGGAGCCCAGAGCACCGATGCCGGCGCGGGTGTCGCCGCGCTGCTCGCCATGGTCGACGGCGAGCGCCTGGTCGGGAGCCACCTGACCGGCACCACCGCAGCCATGCCGTTCGGGCCGGCGCTCGACGTCGACGCGATGCCGGAGCGCGACCGCGACCGGGCCCGTCGCTTCAACGAGTTCCGCGACCAGGGGCTCGGCTACCTGCACCTCCAGGCGACGCGGCCACAGACCCTCGCCTACGCACTCACCGACTCGCCGGTGGCACAGCTCGCGTGGGTGGTCGAGAAGTTCCAGGAGTGGACCGACCCCGCCGCCGCGTTGCCCGAGGACGCCGTGGACCGCGACCAGCTGCTGACCAACGTCAGCCTGACCTGGTTCAACCGGTCTGGTGGGTCGTCCGCGCACGCGACGTACGAAGGCATGCAGGCGTACCGCGAGATCGCCGCGTCGATGGGAGACGGCGGCTGGGACGAAGGGCCGGAAGGACCTCCTGTGGGGTACGCCGTGTTCGCGGCCGACACCACGATCCGCAGCCTCGCCGACCCGCAGGGACGGATCGAGCACTGGTCGGAGTTCGACCGCGGGGGCCACTTCCCCGCGATGGAGGTACCGGACCTGCTGGTCGACGACGTGCGCACGTTCTTCCGGCCGCTGCGCTGAGGCCGCCCACCCCTCACGGCCCGGAGACGAACCGCGCCCGCTCCTCCTCCGCGAGGCCGGCCCGGACCCGCGACAGCATGCCCTGCTCCATGCGGGGCAGGTCGTCGAGGGCGAACCAGCCGACCGCCACCGACTCGTCGTCGGCGACGTGGGGTTCGCCGGCCACCCAGCTGCACGCGAAGACGAGGTCGAGGTACGCCGTGCGGTCGCCGTTCGCGTACGTGATCGGCCCGACGACACTCACCTGCGCGAGTCGATCGACCCGGATCTCGACGCCCGTCTCCTCGAGCGCCTCGCGTCGCGCCGCCACCGCCGGCTCCTCCCCCGGGTCGACGATGCCGGTGACCGGCGTCCACTGGTGGTTGTCGGCACGCTGCACCATCAGCAGCTCGTCCGCGCGGCGTACGACGGCGGTGACGCCGGGCAGCCAGAGCTCGGTGCTGCCCACCATGCGGCGCAGCTCGACGATGAAATCGGGAACGGGCATGGGCCCGAGGCTACGAGACGTGCCGGAGCCTCAGGCCAGCAGCAGCTCCTCGAGGGTGTCGATCCACCACTCCTCGACCTGCTCCGGCGTCCAGCCGCGCTCGCGGGTCAGCACGAGGTAGACGTCGACGTTCGAGAGCGCGGCGTAGATGTCGCGGGCCCGGTCGACGTCGACCCCGTCGCGCAGCGTCCCCTCGGGCCAGGAACCGAAGATTCGCCGGTGGTTGCGGTCACCGCGCGCCCGGCCCTGGGTCACCACCTCGGCCAGCTCGGGCTTGGCCCGACCCGCCTCCCGGATCACCACGATCGCGTCCGCTCCGTGTTCGAACAGGCGGCGGTCGAACGACAGCAGCGACGCGAGCTGGGCCCGGGGGTCGCCGTCGCGCTCCTGGAGCTCGCCGAGCATCCGCATCGGGTCGGCCGCGCCGTCCAGCGAGTCGAGCATGCCCATGGCCAGTCCGGCCTTGTTGCCGTACACGGCGAACACCGTCGGCTCGGAGACACCGGCCTCGGCCGCGACGTCACGCACCCGGGTCGCCGACCAGCCGCGCTCGAGGAAGAGCCTGCGGGCGGCGTCGGCGATCGCCCGCCTCGTCTCGTCCGCCTGGGCGCGCCGCTTCGGAGAGTCGTAGGAACGACTCTTGCCAGATTCGCTGAGTGGCTCTATATTCATTGAGTCAGTCTATCTCGAAATGCAAAGGAACACATCATGCTGTCTCGTCGTCTGGGTGGTCTCGCCGGCCTCGGTTTCGTCGCACTGGTGGGATCGGTCAACATCATCCTCGGGTCCGCGGGCATGCCGCAGGCCGGCGCCTCGCCCACCGAAGTCCACGAGTTCTTCGCGACCCACGGTGGCGCGGTGACCGCGGCGTCCTCGATCGCCACGCTCGTCTGGGTCTGTCTCGCCGTCTTCGCGGCCGGGGCGGTCGCCCGACTGAGACGGGAGGCGCCCGAGCGGGTCGAGTCGTGGCCGCTGCTCGGGCTCGCCGGCGTCTTCATGCAGAACACCATCTTCGCCGGCGTGGTCGGTACCCAGATCGTGCTCGCCTCGGGCGAGCTCTCCGATGACTCGTTCTGGGCGATCTGGCAGCTGCACAACGTCCTGTTCACGCTGAACGGCTCCTCGCTCGCCCTGATCCTGCTGTCGTTCTCGGTCGCCGGACTGCGTGCGGGCCTGATCCGTCGCTGGCACGGGACGCTCGGCTTCGTCGCCGCCGCGGTGCTGGCCACGTCGTCGTTCACCACGCCGTGGCACACCGACGTGGAAGCACTCGGCCTGATCGGCCTGGCCGGCTTCCTGATGTGGCTGGTCTGGATCGCGACGTACAGCGTGACGCTCCTGCGCGGCGAGCGTGCCCCGGCCGACTCCCTCGACCAGCGAGTCCCGGTCGGAGCGTCTGCCTGAGCCCACGGCGATAGTCCGAGACGAATGGGTTGCTCTCGGGGTGTGAAAGCAACCCAAACGTCTCGGACTATCCCCTTTGCCTCCCCGAAATGGACGGAGCCCCCGTCACCGCGAAGGTGACGGGGGCTCCGGCTCGTTTGCTAGTGCCTACGAGCGACGACTCGGTTTCGAGACGCGTCGCGCATCCGGGCTTCGCCCGTCTACGCCGACGCTCCTCAACCTTTGCGCCTGGGTCTTGATCCGAGCGAGCTCGGATCAAGGGCGCTAATTCTGGTACGAACCAAAGTCGAAGTCGTCGAGGGCGACGGCCTGGCCGCTGCCGTTGCCGAACTCGTAGTCGTAGGAGTCGTAACCGGTGACGGAGTACGCCGCGGCGCGGGCCTCCTCGGTGGGCTCCACCCGGATGTTGCGGTACCGCTCGAGGCCGGTGCCCGCCGGGATCAGCTTGCCGATGATCACGTTCTCCTTCAGACCGCGCAGCGAGTCGGAGCGGCCGTGGATCGCCGCGTCGGTGAGGACGCGGGTGGTCTCCTGGAAGGAGGCCGCCGAGAGCCACGACTCGGTCGCCAGCGAGGCCTTGGTGATGCCCATGAGCACCGGGCGACCCGAGGCCGGCTTGCCGCCCTCGGAGACCACGCGACGGTTCTCCTCCTCGAACTTCACCCGGTCGACCAGGTCGGACGGGAGCAGGTTCGTCTCGCCGGACTCGATGACCGTGATCCGGCGCAGCATCTGCCGCACGATGATCTCGATGTGCTTGTCGTGGATGGACACGCCCTGCGAGCGGTACACCTGCTGCACCTCGTCCACCAGGTGCTCCTGCGCCCGGCGCACACCCAGGATCCGCAGGACGTCCTGCGGGTCGGGGGTACCGACGGTGAGCATCTGGCCGACCTCGATGTGGTCGCCGTCCGCCACGAGCAGACGCGACCGCTTCGAGACGGGGTACTCCTGGACCTCGGAGCCGTCGTCGGGAGTGACCAGGACCTTGCGGGCCTTGTCGGTCTCCTCGATCTCGATCCGACCGGCGGCCTCGGAGATCGGCGAGCGACCCTTGGGCGAGCGGGCCTCGAAGAGCTCGACCACGCGGGGCAGACCCTGCGTGATGTCGTCCGCGGAGGCCACACCACCGGTGTGGAAGGTACGCATCGTCAGCTGCGTGCCCGGCTCACCGATCGACTGAGCGGCGATGATGCCGACCGCCTCGCCGATGTCGACGAGCTTGCCGGTGGCCAGCGAGCGGCCGTAGCACTTCGCGCAGGTGCCGGTACGGGCGTCACAGGTCAGCACGGAGCGGACCTTGACCTCCTCGATCCCGGCCGCGACCAGCTCGCCGATCTTGACGTCGCCGAGGTCACCGCCACCCTCGACCAGCACTTCACCGGTGTCGGGGTGGGTCACCTCGGTCGCCGCCGAACGGGCGTACGCCGCGGTCTCGGCGTTGTCGTGCTTGACGACCGTGCCGTCCTCACGACGCTCGCCGATCCGCTTCGGCAGGCCACGCTCGGTGCCGCAGTCGTCCTCGCGGATGATGACGTCCTGGGAGACGTCCACGAGGCGACGGGTGAGGTAGCCGGAGTCGGCGGTGCGGAGCGCGGTGTCGGCGAGACCCTTGCGGGCACCGTGGGTGGAGATGAAGTACTCCAGCACGGACAGGCCCTCACGGAAGTTCGCCTTGATCGGCCGCGGGATGATGTCGCCCTTCGGGTTCGCCACCAGACCACGCATCGCCGCCACCTGACGGATCTGCATCATGTTTCCGGACGCACCGGAGTCGACCATCATGTAGATCGGGTTGGAGCGGTCGAAGTTGCTCTCCATCGCCTTCGCGACGTCGTTCGACGCCTGCGTCCAGATCTCGATGAGCTCCTGGCGGCGCTCCTCGTCGGTGACCAGACCGCGCTCGAACTGCTTCTGGACCTTCTCGGCCTGTGCTTCGTACTCGGCGAGGATCTCGGCCTTGTTGTCAGGCGTGACGACGTCCTCGATCGAGACGGTGACACCCGAGCGGGTGGCCCAGTGGAAGCCGGCGTCCTTGAGGGCGTCCAGCGACGCAGCGACCTCGACCTTGGTGTAGCGCTCGGCGAGGTCGTTCACGATCGCGCCGAGAGCCTTCTTGCCGACCTCGTAGTTCACGTACGGGTAGTCGGCAGGCAGGGTGTCGTTGAACAGCGCCCGGCCCAGCGTCGTCTCCAGGGTGAGGGACTGGCCCTCCTCCCAGTCGTCGCCGAGCTCGAGCTCGAGCGGCGGCACGATGTCGTCGAACCGGATCCGGACCTGGCTCTGCAGCGAGATCTCGCCGTGGTCGAGCGCCATCAGGGCCTCGGCCGGCGAGGAGAACGCACGGCCCTCGCCCTTCTCACCATCACGGTCGGTGGTGATGAAGAACAGGCCGATGATCATGTCCTGGGTCGGCATGGTCACCGGACGACCGTCCGACGGCTTCAGGATGTTGTTGGTCGACAGCATCAGGATCCGGGCCTCGGCCTGCGCCTCCGCGGACAGCGGCAGGTGCACGGCCATCTGGTCGCCGTCGAAGTCGGCGTTGAACGCCGAGCAGACGAGCGGGTGGATCTGGATGGCCTTGCCCTCGACCAGCTGCGGCTCGAAGGCCTGGATGCCGAGGCGGTGCAGCGTCGGCGCACGGTTCAGCAGCACCGGGTGCTCCGCGATGACCTCTTCGAGGACGTCCCAGACCTCGCGTCGGATGCCGCGCTCGACCATCCGCTTCGCGGACTTGATGTTCTGCGCGTGCGACAGGTCGACCAGGCGCTTCATCACGAACGGCTTGAACAGCTCGATCGCCATCTGCTTGGGCAGACCGCACTGGTGCAGCTTCAGCTGCGGACCGGACACGATCACCGAACGGCCGGAGTAGTCGACGCGCTTGCCGAGGAGGTTCTGACGGAAGCGGCCCTGCTTGCCCTTGAGCATGTCGGACAGCGACTTCAGCGGCCGGTTGCCCGGGCCGGTCACCGGACGGCCACGACGGCCGTTGTCGAACAGCGAGTCGACGGCCTCCTGGAGCATCCGCTTCTCGTTGTTGACGATGATCTCCGGAGCGCCCAGGTCGAGCAGCCGCTTGAGGCGGTTGTTCCGGTTGATCACGCGGCGGTACAGGTCGTTCAGGTCGGAGGTCGCGAAGCGGCCACCGTCGAGCTGCACCATCGGGCGCAGGTCCGGCGGGATCACCGGGACGGCGTCGAGCACCATGCCGATCGGCTGGTTGCCGGTCTTGCGGAACGCGTCGACGACCTTCAGCCGCTTGAGCGCGCGGACCTTGCGCTGGCCCTTGCCGTTGGCGATGGTGTCGCGCAGGTTCTCGACCTCGGCGTCGACGTCGAAGTCCTGGAGGCGCTTCTGGATCGCCGTGGCGCCCATGTGGCCCTCGAAGTACTTGCCGAACCAGGCCTTCATCTCGCGGTAGAGCATCTCGTCGCCCATGAGGTCCTGGATCTGCAGGGTCTTGAAGGTGTTCCAGACCTCGTCGAGGCGGTCGATCTCGCGCTGCGCGCGGTCGCGCAGCTGCTTCATCTCGCGCTCGGCGGCGTCGCGCACCTTGCGGCGGGCGTCGGCCTTGGCGCCCTCCTCCTCGAGCTGCGCGAGGTCCTCCTCGAGCTTCTTGGTGCGGTCCTCGATGGAGCCGTCGCGGCGCTTCTCGAGGCGCTCGCGCTCGAGCTGCACCTTGCCCTCGAGCGAGGACAGGTCGCGGTGGCGGGCGTCCTCGTCGACGGCGGTGATCATGTACGCCGCGAAGTAGATGACCTTCTCGAGGTCCTTGGGGGCGAGGTCGAGCAGGTAGCCGAGCCGGCTCGGCACGCCCTTGAAGTACCAGATGTGGGTCACCGGCGCGGCGAGCTCGATGTGGCCCATCCGCTCGCGGCGGACCTTGGAGCGGGTCACCTCGACGCCGCAGCGCTCGCAGATGATGCCCTTGAAGCGCACGCGCTTGTACTTGCCGCAGTAGCACTCCCAGTCCCGGGTGGGACCGAAGATCTTCTCGCAGAAGAGGCCGTCACGCTCGGGCTTGAGGGTGCGGTAGTTGATGGTCTCCGGCTTCTTGACCTCACCGTGGCTCCACGTGCGGATGTCGTCCGCGGTGGCCAGGCCGATCTGAAGCTGGTCGAAGAAGTTCACGTCGAGCACGATGGCTGCAATCCTTCGTTAGTTCTGTGGGTCACGCTGTGGACTGAGTGGGGCGGGAGCGGTCTCGCGACCGCTCCCGCGGCGCTCAGACTTCTTCGACGCTGCTGGGCTCGCGGCGGGACAGGTCGATGCCGAGCTCCTCGGCCGCCCGGAAGACGTCTTCCTCGGCGTCCTTCAGCTCGATCTGCGAACCGTCCTGGCTCAGCACCTCGACGTTCAGGCAGAGTGACTGCATCTCCTTGACGAGCACCTTGAACGATTCCGGGATGCCCGAGTCGGGGATGTTCTCGCCCTTCACGATCGCCTCGTAGACCTTGACGCGTCCGGGGACGTCGTCGGACTTGATGGTCAGCAGCTCCTGCAGGGCGTAGGCGGCGCCGTACGCCTCCATCGCCCAGACCTCCATCTCGCCGAACCGCTGGCCACCGAACTGGGCCTTACCGCCCAGGGGCTGCTGCGTGATCATCGAGTAGGGGCCGGTGCTGCGGGCGTGGATCTTGTCGTCCACGAGGTGGTGCAGCTTGAGGATGTACATGTAGCCGACCGAGACCGGGTCCGGGAACGGCTCGCCGGAGCGGCCGTCGAACAGGTCGGCCTTGCCGGACTCCTCGATCATCCGTACGCCGTCGCGGTTCGGGATGGTCGCACCCAGCAGGCCGGTGATCTCGTCCTCGCGCGCACCGTCGAACACCGGGGTCGCGACCTTGGTGTCCGGCGCTGCCTTGTCGGCGTGGATCTTGATCAGACGCTGCTTCCAGTCCGCGGTCTTCTTGTCCTCGGACAGGTCGAGGTCCCAGCCCTGCTTGGCCAGCCAGCCGAGGTGCAGCTCGAGGATCTGGCCGATGTTCATCCGGCGCGGGACACCGAGCGGGTTGAGCACGACGTCGACCGGGGTGCCGTCCTCCATGAACGGCATGTCCTCGATCGGCAGGATCTTCGCGATGACGCCCTTGTTGCCGTGACGGCCGGCGAGCTTGTCACCCACGGAGATCTTGCGCTTCTGCGCGACGTACACCCGGACCAGCTGGTTGACGCCCGGGGGCAGCTCGTCGCCGTCCTCGCGGTCGAACACGCGGACGCCGATGACCGTGCCGGACTCACCGTGCGGCACCTTCATCGAGGTGTCGCGCACCTCGCGCGCCTTCTCACCGAAGATCGCGCGGAGCAGCCGCTCCTCGGGGGTCAGCTCGGTCTCGCCCTTGGGCGTGACCTTGCCGACCAGGATGTCGCCGGTCGTGACCTCGGCGCCGATGCGGATGATGCCGCGCTCGTCGAGGTCGGCCAGCATCTCCTCGGAGACGTTCGGGATGTCCCGGGTGATCTCCTCGGGGCCGAGCTTGGTGTCGCGGGCGTCGACCTCGTGCTCCTCGATGTGGATCGAGGTGAGGACGTCTTCCTGGACCAGGCGCTGGCTCAGGATGATGGCGTCCTCGTAGTTGTGGCCCTGCCACGGCATGAACGCCACGAGCAGGTTGGTGCCGAGCGCCATCTCGGCCTCGTCGGTGCACGGGCCGTCGGCGATCGGGCTGCCGACGTCGAGCTTGTCGCCCTCGCTCACCAGCGGGCGCTGGTTGATGCACGTGCCCTGGTTGGAGCGACGGAACTTCGCCAGCTTGTACGTCGTGTAGGTGCCGTCGTCGTTCATGGTCTCGACGACCTCGGCGGACACCTCCTTGACGACCCCGGCCTTCTCGGCGACGACCACGTCACCGGCGTCGACCGCGGCGCGGTACTCGATGCCGGTGCCGACCAGCGGCGAGTCGCTCCGGATGAGCGGCACGGCCTGGCGCTGCATGTTGGCGCCCATCAGCGCGCGGTTGGCGTCGTCGTGCTCGAGGAACGGGATCAGGGCGGTCGCCACCGACACCATCTGGCGCGGGGAGACGTCCATGTAGTCGACCTCGGCCGCGAGGATCGCGTCGACCTCGCCGTGCTTCTGGCGGACCAGGACCCGCTCCTCGACGAAGCGGCTCTTGTCGTCGAGCGGCGCGTTCGCCTGCGCGATGACGAAGCGGTCCTCGTCGTCGGCGGTGAGGTAGTGGACCTCGTCGGTGACCTTGCCGTTCTTGACCTTGCGGTACGGCGTCTCGACGAACCCGAACGGGTTGATCCGGCCGAACGACGCGAGCGAGCCGATCAGCCCGATGTTGGGGCCTTCCGGCGTCTCGATCGGGCACATGCGGCCGTAGTGCGACGGGTGGACGTCGCGGACCTCCATGCCGGCGCGGTCACGGGACAGACCGCCCGGGCCGAGCGCGGAGAGGCGACGCTTGTGCGTCAGGCCCGCGATCGGGTTGGTCTGGTCCATGAACTGCGAGAGCTGCGAGGTGCCGAAGAACTCCTTCAGCGCCGCGACGACCGGGCGGATGTTGATCAGGGACTGCGGCGTGATCGCCTCGACGTCCTGGGTGGTCATCCGCTCGCGGACCACGCGCTCCATGCGGGCCAGGCCGGTGCGGAGCTGGTTCTGGATCAGCTCGCCGACCGTGCGCATGCGGCGGTTGCCGAAGTGGTCGATGTCGTCGGCCGCGATGTCGACCGGACCCTCGGGCATCTCGACGGTCGCCGCGCCGTCGTGGAGCGCGACGATGTACTTGATCGCGGCCACGACGTCGGCGATGGTCAGCGTCTGCTGGTCGAACGCCTCGTGCAGGCCGAGCTTCTTGTTGATCTTGTAGCGACCGACCTTGGCCAGGTCGTAGCGCTTGGGGTTGAAGTAGTAGTTCTTCAACAGCGTCAGCGCGGCCTCGCGGGTGGGCGGTTCGCCCGGGCGGAGCTTGCGGTAGATGTCGAGCAGCGCGTCGTCGGGACCCTGGGTGTGGTCCTTCTCGTCGGTGAGCTGGATCGACTCGAACCGGCGCAGGTCGGCCATCACGGCGTCGAAGTCGTAGGCCTCGCCGGTGTCCTCGGCGACGGCCTGCAGCGCCTTGAGCAGCACGGTGACGTTCTGCTTGCGCTTGCGGTCGAGGCGGACGCCGACCATGTCGCGCTTGTCGATCTCGAACTCCAGCCAGGCGCCCCGCGACGGGATCAGCTTGGCGGTGAAGATGTCCTTGTCGGACGTCTTGTCGGCACTGCGCTCGAAGTAGACACCGGGCGAGCGGACGAGCTGGGAGACGACGACCCGCTCGGTGCCGTTGATGATGAAGGTGCCCTTGTCGGTCATGAGCGGGAAGTCGCCCATGAAGACCGTCTGGCCCTTGATCTCACCGGTGTCGTTGTTGGTGAACTCCGCCGAGACGTAGAGCGGAGCGGAGTAGGTGAAGTCCTTCTCCTTGCACTCGTCGACGGTGTACTTCGGGTCGTAGAAGACCGGGTTCTCGAACGAGAGCGACATCGTCTCGGAGAAGTCCTCGATCGGGGAGATCTCCTCGAAGATCTCCTGGAGACCAGACTTCTCGGAGACGTCCTCACCCTCGGAGCGACGACGCTCGACGGTGGTGCCCCAACGCTCGTTGCCGACCAGCCAGTCGAAGCTGTCGGTCTGCAAGGAGAGGAGCTTGGGAAGCTCGAGAGGCTCGGTGATCTTTGCGAAAGAGATGCGGCGGGTGTTACCAGTGGTGCTGCGCGCGGCCAAGAGGTGTCCTTCGAAGGGTCGCTCTGGGGTGATCGCCGACCCACCACCGTTCCGCCACCGGGCAGGCGGAAGGGCATTTGAAGGCAGACGCAAAGACAAAGCCTAGCGCAGGAGAGGGCGCGCTACAAACCCGGTCAGCCGGAGCTTGATCGCTCGACGGTTGTTCGTTGCGAACGATGATGAACTCTGCGGCCCCCGCGGTCAAGCGGAACACGCGTTTCTGCTGGTCAGGGTGCCGCTGGCGAGGTCTCCAGGGTGTCGATCAGCCACTCTCCGTCGACCAGCTCCATGGTCACCCGCACCTGGTCCTTGTAGACCACTGGCTCGGTCTGCTGCTTGTTGGTGGTCGGCCGGTCGACGAACAGCAGCACCTCGACCCGGTCCTCGCCGGAGCGCACGATCCCGGAGGAGACGACCTTGGTGGACACCTTCGTCCCGGTCTGGTCCCCGTTGGCCCGGAGCACGCCGAAGAGCTCGTCGTACTTCTTCCGGTAGTCGTCGGTGAGGTACGCCCGGCCGGCGGCCTGGTCGTCATCGAGGGTCGTGACGTCGTAGGAGAGCACGGGCACGATCGCGCGCTCCGCGGTGCTCTGGGCCTCGCGGGTGGCGTCCTCGATCGCGCTGTCGGACGGCTGGGACCAGAAGTACGCCGCCGCCGCGATCACCGCGACCGTGACCACGGCCAGCCCGATCAGCAGCCACCCCGGGACCGCCGGGACCTCGCGGCCCTGCCGCTTCGGCGCGTCCGGAGCCGGCTCGGCGTCGACGTCGACGCGGGGCCGGGTCGTGCTCGACCTGCTCCGGGGCCGGTTCGGGCTCGTCCTGCTCCGCTGCCAGCTCGGCGTCGTACGCCGCCCGCCGCTCGGGGTCGAGCAGCACCTCCGCGGCCTGGTTGTAGGCGCGGAACCGTCGGTCCGTCGGGTCGAGGTCCGCGATGGCGGACTTCCAGGCCGCCCGGATCTCGGCGTCGGACGCTGTCGGGTCGACGTCGAGGAGGTCGTAGAGGCTGGGGCTCATGGGGCTCACTGCTCCGCGTCCGTCGCCGAGTCGTAGTCGTCCACGAGCCAGGTGCCGTCGACCTTGTTCATCTCGACGATGTAGCGAAACGGCGTCGGCTCGGGCTGCTGGACCTGCTCGCCCCCGCTGTCGGGGAACGTGGTCTGGAACGCGCCGGCCACCAGCACGGTGGCGGAGTCGTCGTCGATCGCGCTGACGCCGGTCGAGAAGACCTCGGCGGCGCGGCTGGCGTTCGTCTGGGCCACGGTCTGCTCGGCGAGGGGGGCGCCGTTCTTCTCGAAGTCGGCGGCCAGCTTGTCGGTCATCAGCTCGGAGACCTGCTCGCGGTACTGCGGCATCTGCTGGCCCTCGAGCTGGTCGGGACCGTAGGTGCCGACGCGGAGCACGAGCTGACGCGCCTGCGCCATGGCGTCCTCGCGCTGCGACTGGACCTCGTCGGCCTCGCCGCGATGGTCGGCGACGAGCCAGACGAGCACGGCGGTGGAGGCCACGAGCAGGACGACGAGCCCGCACAGCAGCAGGAACCGAACCTTGGGGGAAGGTGTGCTGTCGTGGGGGTTGCTCGTCAGTCCCGTGTCGCCAGGGGCTGAAGGAACAGCCACTTCCACGACTCCTCTCCGAATGATGAAGGTGCCAACGTACCGGGCGAGCTGTACCGCTCCGCGGCCTCGCTCCCCCAGTGCAGCTTCTTGGCCTCGGGGTCGTACGTCGCCACCACCGGCGCGCGGTACGCGGCGCCGGCACGCGGTGCGTTCTGGGCACCCCGCGGGTTGCTCTGGCTGGGCGGCTCGGTGCAACGCGCGCTCTCGTTCATCGGCGCGTTGCTGCCGTCCTGCGGCGGGCGCTGGTCGGTGCCCTCGTAGCCCGCGTGGCACACCGGCGGGTCCTGGGTCAGCACCAGCCCGAAGTGGGCGTCGTACATCCCGTCGTCCGACTTGGACACGACGGTGAACCCGCCCTCGACGACGTAGGGATAGATGGTGAGGATCTGCTCGATGCCGTCGAGGTGCTTGACGACGACCTCGCCGGTCGTGACCAGGTTGTTGATCAGCTGCCCGAGCTCGACCTCGTTCTCCTCGAGGAAGGTCCGCAGCTCGGTCGCGGTCGCCGATCCCGAGTCGATGACCTCACGCAGGTCGCGGTCCGAGCCGGCGAGGGTGCCGCTGAACAGCGACATGTTGCGGGCGAACTCGCGGATGGCGCTGGCCGAGGCGACCTGGCCCTTGAGCACGGTGTTGCTGTCCCTGATCAGGGCGGTCGTGACGTCGAAGTTGTCGTTGGCCGCCTGGATGAACGCGTCGCCGGAGTCGATCATCCGGGCGAGGTCCTCGCCGGTCCCGTCGAAGGCCCTGCCGAACTCGCCGACGGTGGTCTCGAGGGCCTCCTTGTCGACCGACTCGACCGTGTCGGAGAGGTGCGTGAGCAGGGTCTGGGTGGCGATCGGTGTGCGGGTGTTCTCGGTCGCGATCTCGGAGTCCTCCGCCAGGAACGGCTCGCTGTCCGCCTGCGGCTGGAGCTCGACGTACTGCTCGCCGACCGCCGACCGGTTGCCGACGACCGCCAGCGTGTCGGCGGGGATCGAGTCGTAGTCCTTCTTGATCGACAGGTGGACGTCGACGCCCTCGTCGGTCAGCTCGAGCGAGTCGACCTGGCCCACCCCCACGCCGCGGTAGGTCACCTCGCCACCGGCGAAGATCCCACCGGACTCGGAGAAGTGCGCGACCACGGTGTAGGAGTCGTCGACCACCAGCCGGTCGAGGCGCGCGTAGCGGGCGCCGACGAAGCTCACGCCGATCAACGTGATGACCACGAAGATCAGCAGCTGGATCTTGGTACGACGGGTGATCATCGCGACACCACCATCCCGGGCACGAGCAGCGACACCAGCGCCGGGTCGTAGTCGTCCATCAGCTGGCCCATCGTCGGGCCACTCGCCCGTGGGGCGCGGGTCTCACCGAAGCCCGCCCGCGGCAGGCCGGGGATGCCGAGCAGGCCGCCGCCCTCGTCCTGGCCGGCGCCGAGACCGAGTCCCGGCAGGGACGGCAGGCCGGGGATCAGGTTGAGCTGCTTGCAGACGGCCTTCTTCTCGTTCTTCGGCTTCGCACACTCCTCGCGCAGCTCGAGCAGCGCCTGCGGGGTGGCCAGCACCTTCTTGCACGGCTTGCTGCTCAGGTCGCCGCTGCGCAGGCACTTCGTGAGGGTGTCGACGATCTGGCCGGGGTCCAGGACGGGCGGCAGGTCCGGCGGACCGATGTCGCCCTCGTCGGTCACGGTGACGTCCAGCTCGATCGACAGGTTGGTGTAGTCGCCCATGTGCAGGTTGCGGGCGACCTGCGGGTCGCGGCCGACCACCTCGTCGACGAACGGGTAGGTCAGGAAGACGTGGAACGCGTTGACGAAGTCGTCACCGGAGTTGGCCAGCTCGGTCAGCACCGGCGACAGCTGCTCGAACGACTCGATCGTGGACTGCTTCGAGGCCTGGATCACCTCGACGCCGACATCGCCGAGCTGGTTCAGCGCCTTCAGCATCTTGACCAGGTCGGCACGCTGCTGGTCGAGGGACGTCAGCGCGCTCGGGAGCTCCTCGAGCGCGGAGTCGATGGCACCTGTCTGCTCGTTGACCGACGCGGCCAGCCTGTTGAGCGACTCGATGGCGTTGACGATGTCGCCCTTGTTGGCGTCGAGCTGGAGCATCAGCGCCTCGATCTGGCGCAGTACCGACCGGGCCGAGCCTTCGCGGCCCTCCAGTGCGAGGTTCAGCTCGTGCGCGATGGTCTTGAGCTGGGCCACGCCGCCGCCGTTGAGCAGCAGGCTGAGCGCCCCGAGCACTTCCTCGACCTCGGGGTTCCGGCCGGTCTGGTCGAGCGGGATGGTGTCGCCCGACTCGAGCTGGCCCTGGCCGCTGCCGTCCTCGGGGGCGCTGAGCGCGACGAACTTCTCGCCGAGCAGGCTGGTCTGGCGCAGCTCCGCCACGGGCTTGTCGGGGAGGTCGGTGTCGGAGCGCAGCTCCATCGTGACGATCGCCTTGTAGCCATCGAGGTCGATGTCGGTCACCTTGCCGACGCTGACGTCGTTGACCTTCACCGTCGACTGCGGCACCAGGTCGAGTACGTCGGCGAACTCCGCCGTCACCGTGATCGGGTCGGCACCGGTGTCGGTGCCGCCGGGGAGGGGCAGCTTGTAGACGTCGAAGTCGCAGCCCGTGGCCAGCAGGGCCAGGACGAGGACCAGCAGCAGGGAGCGGAGCCGCTTCATCGCTCCACCTCCACGAGTCCGCCGAGCGACGGGTCGTAGCGGTCGAGCCCGGTCGGCGTACCGCCCTGGCCGAAGGCCGCGGCGCGACCCAGGCCGGGGAGCCCGGCCGCCTCGATCGCATCGCAGACCTGTCCGGAGGTGTCGGCCTGGCTGACGAGACCGCACAGGAACGCGGCGGGGTCGTTCTCGAGCTGGCCGATGTTCTCGCCCAGGTTGGTGCGGGTGTCGAGCGTGCCGGCCTGCGGGTTGTAGGTCAGGTAGAGGTTGTTCAGGGCGAGCGGACCGTTCTGGAGCACCTCGTCGAGGGCACCCCGCTGCTTGACGAGCACCTTCGCGACCCGGTTCAGGCCCTTGATGTTGCGGCCCAGCGAGTCGCGGTTCTCCTTGACGAAGGTCGAGACCTCACCCATCGCCACGGCCAGGTTGCTCAGCGACTCCTTCAGCTCGCCGCGCTCCCCCTCGAGCATGGTCGCGACGTCGCCCAGTGACTGGTTGAACTGACGCACGGTCTGGTCGTTCTCGGCGAGGGTGCTGATGAAGCCCTCCAGCGCGCGGGCGGAGCCGAAGAGCTCCTCCTTGTTGCGGTCGAGCGTCTGGGTGAACTTGCTGAAGTCCTGGATCGTCTGGTGGAACTGCTCGCCCTGGCCGCCGAAGTTCGCGGCGGTGGTCTCGAGCAGGTCGGACAGCGCGCCGTTGCGGTTGGCCCCGGTCGGGCCGAGGGCCACGGTCAGCTGGTCCATGCTCGAGTAGATCTGGTCCAGCTCGAGCGGCACCGCCGTCTGGTCCTCGGTGAGCGTCGCACCGTCGGCGAGCACCTCGCCTTCCTCGTACGCCGGCGTGAGCTGGACGAACCGGTCACCCACGATCGACGGCGCGATGATGACGGCTTCGGCGTTCGCGGGGACCTCGGTCTCGGCGTCGTACGACATGGTCACGACGACGTCGGTGCCGGACGGCGTGACCGTGTCGACGGTGCCGATCGGCACGCCGAGCACCCGGACGTCGCTGCCCTCGTAGATCGAGACCGTGCGCGGGAAGTGCGCGGTCAGCGTCTTGCGCTCCTCGCCCTGGAACATCACGACCGCCGCGGCCGCGAGCAGGGCGACGATGATGCCGGGGACGACCAGCTTCCTGATGCTCATCCGTTGCCCCCTGCCCCGAGCTGCGGGACCGGCGGGATGTTCTGGATGTAGGTGTCGAACCAGGGGCCGGTGCCGAGGGTGTTGGCGAAGACGCGGTAGAACGGCGCCATCAGCCGCAGGCTGTTGTCGATGTTGTCCTCGTTCTTGTTGAGCACGGCGACGACGTTCTCGAGGTGGGACAGCGCGGGCTTGAGGTCCTCGCGGCTCTGCTGGACCAGCGCGGTGAGCTCGCGGGAGAGCGTCGAGGTCGAGACGAGCAGGCGGTGCACGGCGTCACGACGGGCGACCAGGGCACGGAACAGCACGTCGCTGTCCTTCATCAGCCCGATGATGTCCTGGTCGCGTGCGTCGAGGACCTTCGAGACCCGCTCCAGGTTGCCGAGCAGCTCGTTGATCTGGGCGTCCTTCTCGGCGACGTTGGCCGACAGCCGGGACACCCCGTCGAGCGCGCCGCGGAACTCCTCGGGGGTGTTGCGGGTGAGGTCGGCGAGCGTCGTGAGCGCCTGCGCGAACTGGTCGGTGTCGATCTGCTCGGAGGTCTCCGCCAGGCCGGAGAACGCCTCCACGACGTCGTACGGCGAGCTGGTGCGCTCGACCGGGATCTCCCCGCCCTCGTCGAGCTGACCGGACCCGGCCGGCTGCAGCGAGAGGAACATCGCGCCGAGGAGGGTCTTCACCTTGATCGCGGCCGCCGGTCTGGTCACCGAAGTCGGCGTCGCCGTCGACCCGGAACGTCACGCGCACGTGGCCGCCGTCGAGCTCGACCTTCTCGACCTTGCCGACGCGGACGCCCGCGATCCGGACCTCGTCGTTGGCCTTGAGGCCACCGGCCTCGCTGAACGACGCGTAGTAGGTGTCGCCGCCGCCGATCAGCGGCAGGTCCTGGGCCCGGAAGGCGGCCAGGATCAGCGCCGCGATCACGGCAAGGCTGATCGCCCCGATGGTGACGGGGTTGCGCTCGCGGAAGGGCTTGCTCATCCGAGATCACACCTGTCGGCGACCTTGGTGCCGGGGAACGGGTAGCTGACCTTGAGCGGGTCCAGTCCGGCCACCTTGACCTGGCCGCTGAACTCGCACAGGTAGAAGTTGAACCAGGACCCGTAGATCGCCGTCCGCCCGACCTTGTTCAGCTTGATCGGCAGCACCTGGAGCGCGCGGTCGAGCTCGGCCTTGTTCTTGTCGACGTTGCCGGCGACCCGGCGGAGCTGCTTGATGTCCTCGACGAACGGCTCGCGGATCCCCGACACCAGCCCGGCCGTCTCGGCGGACAGCTGGGAGATCTGGTCGAGGGACCCGAGGATCGCCTCGCGGTCGTCCTTGAGCCCGCCCACGAAGGTGCGGAACGTCTTGATCAGCTCGGTCAGCTGGTCGTCGCGGTCGCCGATGTGGTCGAGCACCTGGTTGAGGTTGTCGATCAGCTGGCCGATGACCTTGTCGCGCGCGGCGAGGGTCTGGGTGACCGACGCGGTGTGGGCGAGCAGGCCCTCGAGGGTGCCGCCCTCGCCCTGGAAGACCTGGATGATCTCGTAGCTCAGCTTGTTCAGGTCAGCGGGAGACAGGGCCTGGAAGAGCGGCTTGAACCCGTTGAAGAGCACGGTCAGGTCGAGCGCGGGCGAGGTCTGCGAGACCGGGATCGTCGCCCCGTCGTCGAGCCGTGCGGAGTCGCCGATCTCCTGGGTGAGGGTGATGTAGCGCTGCCCGACCAGGTTGCGGTAGCGGATGGCGGCGTTGGTGGCGCCGGTGATCGGCGTCGACTCCTCGACCGAGAACGTCACCAGGGCGCGGGTGCGGTCGACGATCTCGACGTCCTTCACCGTGCCGACCTTGACTCCGGCGACCCGGATGTCGTCGCCCTTCACGACGCCGGTGGCGTCGACGAACTCGGCCTTGTACTCCTTGCTGCCCGCGAAGGAGATGTTGCCGATCGTGACCACGAGGACGCTCGTGGCGACGGTGGTGACCACGATGAAGATCAGCAGCTTGGTCAGGTCGACCGCGGTCTTCTTGTCCAACACGCTCATCGGAGGCTCACCTCCGCGCCGCGCGCCATGGGCGCGACCAGGAGCACCCCGAGGTCGGGAACGTCGGCGGTGGTGCGGCCGAGGGCCGGCCCGAGGTACGACTTGAGCAGGTCCGACTCCTGGCTGCTGCCGGCCCAGCCCAGCCCGCCGGTGAGGTACGGCGGGGCGACGCGGCTGGTGCCCTTGCCGGTGGGCTCGTCGACGCCGTCGTCCATGTTCGGCTGGTGGCGCACCGGGTTCTCCTGCGACCACGGCGGGTTCGGCAGGTTGAGGCAGTTGCCGCCGCGGGTCTCCCCGAACCGCGGGACGTCCTGGGCGCCGTAGCCACGCGGCTGGTTGGGCAGCGTCTCGAGGATGATGTGCAGCTCGAAGCCGCGGAACGCCTCGGCCTGGAGCTTGCCGGCCTTGACGATGCCGCCCGTGAGGCAGGGGAACTCGGAGGCGTACTTCGCCAGCACGCGCAGCTGCGCCGCGCCGAGCTGGCTGAACCGGATCAGGTTGTCGCCGTTCTGCTCGAGGAACTCCCGCGAGGTGTCGGAGAACGCCGCGACGTCGGTGAAGAGCGCGTTCAGCCGGTCCTCGCGGTCCTCGAGGGTGCCGGTGGTCGTGACGGTGTCGCGCAGGATGCTGGCGATCTCGGGCATCACGTCGGCGTACGTGTCGGAGACCTGGGCGGTGAGCCGGAGGTCCTCGACGATGTCGGGGATCTGGGGGTTGATCCGCTTGAGGTAGCTGTCGACGGTCACGAGGTTCTCGCCGATCAGCTCGCCTCGCCCCTCGAGGGCGGTGGCCATGGCGGTGAGCGTCTTGTTGATCTCGGCCGGCTGGACGGTGCGCAGCAGGGGGTACAGGTCGGAGAGGACCTTCTCGACCTCGATCGACACCTCGCTGCGCTCGATGGTGTCGCCCGGCCCCGATGGGCTCGGGAGCGGGCTCCTCCGGGATCTCGAGCGAGACGTACTTCTCGCCGAAGAGCGTCTTGGGAACGATCGCGCCGGTGACGTTGGCCGGGATGGTCTCGGTCTCGTCGGGGTAGATGCCGAGGGTCAGCTCCGCGCCGTCCGCCGTCGCGTCGAAGGCGAGGACCTCGCCGACGATGACGCCGCGGATCTTGACGTCCGCCCGGCTCGGGAGCTGGAGGCCGATGTTGGAGGTCTGCATCGTGACCTCGTCGTAGTCGGCGTACTTCTTGGTGAAGATGGCGTAGGTGCCGTACACGCCGGCGAGCAGGACGAGCACGAACAGCACGCCGAGGAGCTTGTGGTTCTGGGACAGCCGCATCGCCCGATCACCCGGCCAATCGCACGGTGGTCGTGGTGCCCCAGATGGCCATCGACAAGAACAGGTCGATCACGTTGATCGCCACGATGCTGGTGCGGACGGCGCGGCCCACCGCCACACCCACGCCGGCGGGGCCGCCGCTGGCGGTGTAGCCGTGGTAGCAGTGGATGAGGATGACCACGACGGCGAAGACCAGCACCTTGCCGAACGACCACAGCACGTCGCCGGGTGGCAGGAACTGGTTGAAGTAGTGGTCGAACGTGCCGGTGGACTGCCCGAAGAACCCGGTGACCGTCAGCCTCGTGGCGTAGTAGGACGACAGCAGGCCCACGACGTACAGCGGGATGATCGCGATCAGGCCGCCGATGATCCGGGTGGTCACGAGGAACGGGAGCGACGGGATCGCCATCACCTCGAGGGCGTCGATCTCCTCGGAGATCCGCATCGCGCCGAGCTGGGCGGTGAAGCCGCAGCCGACCGTCGCCGCGAGGGCGATCGCGGCGACCAGCGGGGCGATCTCGCGGGTGTTGAAGTACGCCGACACGAAGCCGGAGAACGCGGAGGTGCCGAGCTGGTTCAGCGCGGCGTACCCCTGGAGGCCCACCTCGGTGCCTGTGAAGAAGCACATCGCGGTGATCACGCCGACGGTGCCGCCGATCACGGCGAGCGCGCCGGAGCCGAGGGTCACCTCGGCCAGGATCCGCAGGATCTCCTTCTTGTAGCGGCGGACGGTGCGCGGCGTCCACGCGAGCGCCTTGACGTAGAACGCCAGCTCCTCGCCGAGGTGGTCGAGGTGCCGGGCCGGGCGCTCGTAGATCGACTTGACCGAGCTGATCGAGGCCACGGCGTCAACCCGTCTTCGGTGGGATGAGCTGGAAGTAGATCGCGCTCATCACGAAGTTGACGACGAACAGGAGCATGAAGGTGATGACGACGGACTCGTTCACCGCGTCGCCGACGCCCTTCGGGCCACCTGCGGCGTTCATGCCCTTGTAGCAGGCGACGATCGCCGCGATCATGCCGAACACGAGCGCCTTGGCCATGCCTTGCCAGAGATCGGGTAACTGCGCGAGCGCTGTGAAGCTCGCTGAAATAGGCCCCTGGCGTGCCGTCTTGCAGGACGACGTTGAAGACGTAGCCGCCGGCGACACCGACGACGCTGACCAGGCCGTTGAGGAAGACCGCGACGAGCATGCAGGCGAGGACGCGCGGGACGACCAGGCGCTGGATCGGGTCGATGCCGAGCACCATCATCGCGTCCAGCTCTTCACGGATCTTGCGGGCGCCGAGGTCGGCCGCGATCGCGGAGCCGCCCGCGCCGGCGATGAGGAGCGACGTCGCAATCGGGCCCGCCTCGCGGACCACCGCCAGGACGGCGGCGGAGCCGGTGAACGACTGGGCGCCGAACTGCTTGATCAGACCGCCCACCTGCAGCGCGATCACGGCGCCGAACGGGAATGGCCACCAGCGCGGTCGGGATGATCGTCACCGAGGCGATGAACCACGCCTGCTGGATGAACTCCCGCAGCTGGAAGGGTCGCCGGAACAACCCGCGCCCGACGTCGAGACCGAAGGCGAAGAGCTTGCCGGCGGTTCCGATCGGGGCGAGTGCCCGGGATGCGGTCAGGGAGGCCACGAGGTCAGGCGCCGCCCGGAGCCATGGACAGGTTCTGCTCGAACGAGCCCGGAGGCGGGCGTCACGCCGTTCTCGCGGCACCAGGCACCGGGCTCGCGCTGGCTGCGGCGGGCGATGCCGTTGGACGGCTCGATCTGCATCGGGATCGGCGGCAGCGGCGGGAGCTCCTGGCCCTTCTCGGCCTCGAGCTCGTCGGCGTCCTTCTCCTCGGACATGCCGATCGGGCCGACCCGCTGGGCGTTGAGGAACTGCCGGACGACGGGCTCCTCGGAGGAGAGCAGCATCTCGCGCGGGCCGAACATCGCGAGGTGGCGGTGGTAGAGCAGGCCGATGTTGTCGGGCACCGTGCGGGCGGTGTTGATGTCGTGGGTGACGATCAGGAACGTCGCGTCGATCTGGGCGTTCAGGTCGACGATCAGCTGGTTCAGGAACGCCGTACGCACCGGGTCGAGGCCGGAGTCCGGCTCGTCGAAGAGCACGATCTCGGGGTCGAGCACCAGGGCGCGGGCCAGGCCGGCGCGCTTGCGCATGCCGCCGGAGATCTCGCCGGGCAGCTTGTCCTCGGCGCCGATCAGGCCGACCAGGTCCATCTTCTCCATGACGATGTCGCGGACCTCGGACTCGGACTTCTTGGTGTGCTCGCGCAGCGGGAACGCGACGTTGTCGTAGAGGTTCATCGAGCCGAACATGGCGCCGTCCTGGAACAGCACCCCGAACAGCTTGCGGATCTCGTAGAGCTCCTTCTCGGAGCAGCTCGCGATGTCGGTGCCCTCGATGACGATCGAGCCCTTGTCGGGCTTGAGCAGGCCGATCAGGGTCTTCAGGAACACCGACTTGCCGGTGCCGGACGGACCGAGCATCACGCAGATCTCGCCGGCAGGCACCGTCAGGGTCACGTCACCCCAGATCAGCTGCTTGCCGAACGACTTGCTCAGGTCGTCGACCTTGATCTCCACACCCACGATGCGACTCCCTCTCCCTCGCGTACTCGCCTATACCCGCCGGTCACTCCCCCCGAAACGCGGGCGCACCGGCTCTCCCCGACCGGGCCCACTCACGAGTAACAACGGGCGTCGGCGGGCGAGGTTACGGGGAATCCGGTCTAGACGTCACGGGGGTGAGAGATGGCCCACGTCGGGTCGAGAGCGCCGTCGCGACCGTGATATCGCAGCCGCGGAGATGCGCCCGGAAATGCGCCCGGAAATGCAACAGGGCGGCCACCCTCGCGGGTGGCCGCCCTGTTGGCGGAGCGGGTGCTACAGCGTCAAGGAACGGGTCACTTGACGGTGACGGAGGCGCCGGCGCCCTCGAGGGCCTCCTTGGCCTTCTCGGCAGCAGCCTTGTCGACCTTCTCGAGGATCGCCTTGGGAGCGGACTCCACCAGGTCCTTGGCCTCCTTGAGACCGAGGGAGGTGAGAGCGCGCACCTCCTTGATGACGTTGATCTTCTTGTCACCAGCGGCCTCGAGGACGACGTCGAACTCGTCCTGCTCGGCGGCGGCCTCGGCGGGGGCGGCGCCGCCCGCGGCCGGGGCAGCGGCCACGGCAACCGGGGCAGCGGCGGTGACGCCGAAGGTGTCCTCGAACTGCTTCACGAACTCGCTGAGCTCGATGAGCGTCATCTCCTTGAACGCGTCGAGCAGCTCGTCGGTGCTGAGCTTCGCCATGATGGCGTTTCCTTCCAGTCGGTGGCCCGCGGGATCGCGCGGACCGGTTTCAGGTGGTCGGTACGTCGGCCTGGGTTCAGGCCTCGGTGGCTTCGCCCTCGTCGGAGGCGCCGGCCGGCGCCTCGTCAGCGGGAGCCTCGTCAGCGGCGGGAGCCGCTTCCGGGGCCTCCTCGGCGGCGGCCGGGGTACCGGCACCACCTGCGAGGATCGAGGGGTCCTGCTCGGCCTTGGCCTGCAGGGCGCCGGCGAGCCGGGCAGCCTGCGCGATCGGGGCGTTGAGCAGGTAGACGGCCTGGCTGAGCGACGCGAGCATCGCGCCGGCCAGCTTGCCCATCAGCACCTCGCGGGACTCGAGGTCGGCGAGCTTGCCGATCTCGGTCGCGTCGAGGGGCTTGCCGTCCAGGACGCCGCCCTTGATGACAAGGGTGGGGTTCGCCTTGGCAAAGTCACGCAGACCCTTGGCCGCCTCGACGACGTCGCCGTTGATGAAGGCGATGGCGGTCGGGCCGGACAGCAGGTCGTCGAAGCCTTCGATGCCCGCCTCGGTGGCGGCGATCTTGGCCAGCGTGTTCTTGACCACGGCGTAGTTGGCGTTCGCACCGAGGGAGCGCCGCAGTTCCTGCAGCTGCTTCACGGTGAGACCGCGGTACTCGGTCAGCACAGCGCCAGCGGAGTCGTTGAACGACTCAACGATCTCCGCAACGGCTGCTGCCTTCTCTGGCCGCGCCATGGGTCTCCTTCCGGATGCGAGACCGCCGCGCCGACTCCGGAGAAGACGAACGCCCCGGACGCAGGTCCAGGGCGTGGATGGCGCCGACTGCGGCGCCTTGCTCTGTCACCTGCGCAGGTCGTCCGCTTTCGCGGAACCTTCGGTCGTGTCGCTGATGCGGCATGACAACCGGCGGTCTCTGGTTTCGAGTGGAAAGACTACGGCGTGGCCGCGTCCGCGACAAATTCACGGCCCGCTCGGGCGGAGCCTGCGACGAACGAGCGACAAGGCCGGGAGGTTGAGGAGGGTCGGCTGAGGGCCGCGCGCCAGCGCGGGACTCAGCGAGCCGTCACGAAACCAGAGATCGCCTCGACCGCCTCGCCGTAGAAGGTGCGGTAGTTGGCCTCGGTCACGTACCCGACGTGCGGCGTGGCGAGCACGGTGTCCAGGCGGCGCAGCCGGTCACCCAGCGGGACCGGCTCGACGTCGTACACGTCGAGGCCGGCGCCGGCGATCCGGCCGCCCTCCAGAGCCTCCACGAGGGCGTCGGTGTCGACCAGCCCGGCGCGCGAGGTGTTGACGAGGTACGCCGACGGCTTCATCGCCGCGATCTCGTCGCGGCCGACGATCCCGCGGGTCGAGTCGGCGAGCACCAGGTGGACGCTGACCCAGTCGCTCTCGGCCATCAGGTCCGTGAGCGAAGGCGCGCAACGAACCCCCGCCTCGGCGGCCCGCTCCTCGGTGAGGTGCGGGCTCCAGGCCACGACGTCCATCCCGAACGCAGCCGCCACGCCGGCGACGTGCCGGCCGATCCGGCCCAGGCCGACCAGCCCCAGGGTGGCGCCGTGCAGGTCGCGGCCCACGGTCGACTGCCACGGTCCGCCCGCGTGGAAGGCGGCGTCCTCCACGGCGACGTGGCGGGCGAGGCCGAGGATCAGCGCCCAGGTCAGCTCGCCCGGTGGCGTGGCCATGCTGGAGGTGGTGGCCAGGGCGATGCCGAGGTCGTCGGCGGCCGCCGCGTCGATGGACGCGTTGCGCCGTCCGGTCGAGACGATCAGGCGCAGCCCGGCCAGGCGCTCGAGGAGCGAGCGCGGCAGCGGCGTCCGCTCCCGCATGACCACCAGGATCTCGGCGTCCCCGACGATCTCGACCAGCCGGTCGTGGTCGGCCACGTGCTCGTGGACCGCCTCCACGGTCACGTCGGGCAGCGCCGACCAGTCGGCGTACGACCGGGCGACGTCCTGGTAGTCGTCGAGGATCACGCAGCGCACGGCGCCCACCCTCTCAGACGCACAAATGACGCTGACCCGCCAGCTAATTCGCGCGGGTCAGCGTGTGTGGAACGGGTCAGGCCGTGGCCTCGTCGTCGCCCGCGACGTTCTTGGTGCGGTTGGGGTCGACCTGGATGCCGGGGCCCATGGTCGTGGAGACGGTGACCTTCCGGATGTAGCGGCCCTTGGAGCTGGCCGGCTTGAGCCGCAGCACCTCCTCGAGCGCCGCTGCGTAGTTCTCCGCCAGCGAGGCCTCGGCGAACGAGGCCTTGCCGATGATGAAGTGCAGGTTGGCGTGGCGGTCGACCCGGAACTCGATCTTGCCGCCCTTGATGTCGGTGACGGCCTTGGCCGGGTCGGGGGTGACGGTGCCGGTCTTCGGGTTCGGCATCAGGCCACGCGGCCCGAGCACGCGGCCGAGGCGGCCGACCTTGCCCATCATGTCGGGGGTCGCGACCACGGCGTCGAAGTCCAGCCAGCCGCCGGACACCTTCTCGATCAGCTCGTCGCCGCCGACCACGTCGGCGCCGGCCTCACGGGCGGCGTCGGCCTTCTCGGCGTTGGCGAAGACCAGCACGCGAGCGGTCTTGCCGGTGCCGTGCGGGAGGTTGACGGTGCCGCGGACCATCTGGTCCGCCTTGCGGGGGTCGACGCCGAGCCGCATGACGACGTCCACGGTCTCGTCGAACTTCTTCTTGCTGCCGTTCTTCGCGATCTTGATCGCGGCCAGCGGGGCGTAGAGCTCGTCCTTGTCGAACTGCTCTGCCGCCGCGCGGTAGGTCTTGCTGCGCTGCATGTCTGGTTCTCTTCTCTTCCAGGTCGTGGTCAATAGGTGGGCCAGCGCGGCCCTGCCACTGGTGACAAGTACGTCGGCTGAGCTGGCGCTCAGCGCTCGGTGGTGACGCCCATGGAGCGGGCGGTGCCCTCGACGATCTTCATCGCTGCGTCGATGTCGTTGGCGTTGAGGTCAGGCATCTTGGTCTGGGCGATCTCGCGCACCTGGTCCTTGGTCAGCTTGCCGACCTTCTCCTTGTGCGGGACACCGGAGCCCTTCGACAGACCGGCCGCCTTCTTGATCAGCTCCGCCGCCGGCGGGGTCTTGGTGATGAAGGTGAACGAGCGGTCCTCGTAGATGGTGATCTCGACCGGGATCACGTTGCCGCGCATGGACTCGGTCTGGGCGTTGTACGCCTTGCAGAAGTCCATGATGTTCACGCCGTGCGGACCGAGCGCGGTACCGACCGGCGGGGCCGGCGTCGCGGCACCGGCCTGCAGCTGGACCTTGACCAGCGCGGCGATCTTCTTCTTGGGAGGCATTGCGTTGTGTCTCTTTCTCTCTCGTGGTCATGACGAGGACGTACGTCGGTCCTCTGCCACCTGGGTGTTGCTTTGCTGGATTCGGTCAGACCTTCTGGATCTGGCTGAAGCTCAGCTCGACCGGGGTCTCCCGGCCGAAGATCTCGACGAGGGCCTTGACCCTCTGTGCCTCGGCGTTGATCTCGGTGATCGTGGCGTGCAGGGTCGCGAACGGCCCGTCGACGACCATCACCGAGTCGGACACGTCGAAGTCGGCGACCTCGATCGGCTTGCGGGTCGGGGCAGCTCCGCCTGCGGCCGGCGTACCACCGGCGGCGGCAGCGGCAGCGACCTCGGCGGCCTGCACGACGGCCGGGGCGAGCATGTTCTCGACCTCGGCCATGCTCAGCGGGACCGGCTGGTGGCTGTGGCCGACGAACCCGGTCACCGACGGGGTGTGCCGCACCGCGGCCCAGGACTCGTCGGTGAGGTCCATCCGGACCAGGACGTAGCCGGGGAGGACGGTGCGCTTGACCATCTTGCGCTGGCCGTTCTTGATCTCGGCGACCTCCTCGGTGGGGACCACGATCTCGTGGATGTAGTCCTCCATGTTCAAGGAGATGATGCGGTTCTCGAGGTTGGACTTCACCCGGTTCTCCATGCCGGAGTAGGTGTGCACCACGAACCAGTCACCCGGCTTGGCCCACAGCTCCCGGCGGAACGCCTCGAGCGGGTCCTCGGCCTCGGCGTCCTCGGTGGTCTCGGCGTCGTCGGTGGTCTCGGCGTCCGTGCTGTCGACCTCGGCCTCGGCGTCGGCGGCGGGCTCGGGCTCGTCGGCAGGCTCATCGTCGGGCGCAGCTGCCGGCGCCTCGTCGGCGACCTCGGCGGTCTCGTCGGTCTCGGCGTCGGTCTCGGGGGCGGCCTCGGGGGCGGCGTCGTCGGCCACCTCGGGGGTCGCCTCGAGCTCAACCTCCGGGGTCGCCTCGGTGGTGGCGGTATCCCCGGCCTCGGCCGGGTCGTACTGCTGCGACACGTGTGACTCCGTCATCTGTTGTTCGTGGTCAGGTCCGGCGGCGGCCGGACGGGTGCCCCGGACCGGCCGGGGCGGTGGCTACTGGCTGTCCTGGGTGAAGACCTCGAACACGAGCTTGCCGAACCCGAGGTCGAGCAGCGAGACGACGGCCATGAAGAACAGGACGAACACCATGGTCACGAGGAAGTACGTGACCAGCTGCTCCTGCGTCGGCCACACGACCTTGCGCAGCTCGGCAACCACCTGGCGGTAGAACACGACAGGGGTCGTCCGCTTCTCGGGCTTGCTGTCGCGGCGTACCGCGCTGCCGTCCGACACGTCCTCACCTCTTCATGTTCGACCGTAGACCAGTTTCCGTTGCAGGGCACGAGGGACTTGAACCCCCAACCTTCGGTTTTGGAGACCGATGCTCTGCCAGTTGAGCTAGTGCCCTAGGGCGACTCCGTCCGGAAACGCCTGCGGGCACGCCGAAGCATGTGGAGGGAACCACCGACAGGGGAGTCTACGGGGTGGACCGAGGCGGAGTCCAAACCGCTCCGCGGGTGCTGGCCGCCCGCCTCTACGATGGTCGCCATGACCACTTCCGCCTCGCCCCGTGACCGCCGCGTCTCCGAACGGATCGGCGCCATCGCCGAGTCCGCGACGCTCAAGGTGGATGCGAAGGCCAAGGCGCTGAAGGCGGAGGGCCGACCCGTGATCGGGTTCGGCGCCGGTGAACCCGACTTCCCGACACCCGACTACATCGTCGACGCCGCGGCCGAGGCGTGCCACGACCCGAAGAACCACCGCTACACCCCGGCAGGGGGGCTTCCGGAGCTGAAGAAGGCGATCGCGGAGAAGACCGCCCGCGACTCCGGGTACGCCGTCGAGCCGGCCCAGGTGCTGGTCACCAACGGCGGCAAGCAGGCGATCTACGCCGCGTTCGCCGCGATGCTCGACCCGGGCGACGAGGTGATCGTGCCCGCGCCGTACTGGACGACCTACCCCGAGTCGATCCAGCTCGCGGGGGGCACGGCGGTCGAGGTGCTCGCCGACGAGACCCAGGACTACAAGGTGACCGTCGACCAGCTCGAGGCGGCGCGCACCGACCGCACCAAGGTGCTGCTGTTCGTCTCGCCCTCGAACCCCACCGGGGCGGTGTACACCGCCGACGAGATCCGTGCGATCGGGCGCTGGGTCGAGGAGCACCAGCTGTGGGTGCTGACCGACGAGATCTACGAGCACCTCGTCTACGACGGCGTCGAGACCGGCTCGCTGCCGGTGCTCTGCCCCGACGTCGCCGACTACACAGTGGTCGTCAACGGGGTGGCGAAGACCTATGCGATGACGGGCTGGCGCGTCGGCTGGATGATCGGCCCGAAGGACCTGGTCAAGGCCGCGACGAACCTGCAGTCGCACGCCACCTCCAACGTCGCCAACGTCTCCCAGCGAGCGGCGCTGGCGGCGGTGACCGGCGACCTGTCGGCGGTCGAGGTCATGAAGGAGGCCTTCGACCGCCGCCGACGGACGATCGTGTCGATGCTCAACGAGATCGACGGCGTCGTCTGCCCGACCCCGCGCGGAGCGTTCTACGCCTACCCGTCGGTCAAGGGCCTGCTCGGCAAGGAGTACGCCGGGCGGGTCATCGACTCGTCGACCGACCTGGCCGAGTACATCCTCGACGAGGCCGAGGTGGCGGTCGTGCCCGGCGAGGCCTTCGGCTCACCCGGCTACCTCCGCCTGTCCTACGCCCTGGGCGACGACGACCTGGTCGAGGGCATCACCCGGCTGCAGAAGCTCTTCAGCTGACCCGGCCGACCCAGTCCTTGCGCGACCTCCGCTCGCTGCCCAAGGCGCACCTGCACCTGCACTTCACGGGGTCGATGCGACACGAGACCCTGCTCGAGCTCGCGGAGCGGGACGGCATCTCGCTGCCGGACTCGCTGGTGCACGACTGGCCGCCCGAGCTCTCGGCGGCCGACGAGAAGGGCTGGTTCCGGTTCCAGCGGCTCTACGACGTCGCGCGCTCGGTGCTCCGCACCGAGGACGACGTACGCCGGCTCGTGCGGGAGGCCGCGGAGGACGACGTCCGCGACGGCGGGCGCTGGCTGGAGATCCAGGTGGACCCGAGCGGCTACGGCGCCCGGTTCGGCGGCATCACCGCGTTCACCGACCTCGTGCTGGACGCCGTCGCCGAGGCCTCGCGTGAGACCGGCCTCGGCATGGCCGTCGTCATCGCCGCCAACCGCACCCGTCACCCGCTCGACGCCCGCACCCTGGCCCGGCTGGCCGCGCAGTACGCCGGACGCGGCGTGGTCGGGTTCGGCCTGTCCAACGACGAGCGCCGGGGCACCACCGCGGAGTTCGCTCCGGCCTTCGCGATCGCCGAACGCGCCGGGCTCCTGCTCGTGCCCCACGGCGGCGAGCTGCGCGGACCCGACCACATCGCCCTGTGCCTGGACCACCTGCACGCCGACCGGCTGGGCCACGGCGTCCGGGCGGGCGAGGACCCGGCCGTGCTGGAACGGGTCGTGGAGGGCGGTGTCGTCCTGGAGGTGTGCCCCGTGTCCAACGTGGCTCTCGGCGTCTACTCCGACCTGACGTCGGTGCCGCTCCCCGACCTGCTGGCGGCCGGCGCGATCGTGGCGCTCGGAGCCGACGACCCGCTGCTGTTCGGGTCGCGGCTGGCCGGGCAGTACGCCACGATGCGTGCCGCCCACGAGCTCACCGACGAGCAGCTGGCGGAGCTGGCCCGGATGTCGGTGCGTGCCTCGCAGGCGCCAGACGACCTCAAGAAGCGGGTGCTCGCCGAGATCGACGAGTGGCTCGCGGCCGGCTGAGGCAGCTCAGAGCTCCACGCCGACCAGGACCGGCTCGTTGACCAGCCGGATCCCGAACTTCTCCTCGACCCCGTCGCGGACCTCGCGGGCCAGGTCGAGCAGCTCACCGGTAGTGGCGTTGCCGCGGTTGGTGAGCGCCAGCGTGTGCTTGGTCGAGAGGCTGACCCGCCCGCTGTCGCGGTCCAGGCCGTAGCCCTTGCCGAACCCGGCGCGCTCGATCAGCCACGCCGCGCTGGTCTTGACGGTGCCGTCGGGGTTGGGCCAGGCGGGCGCGCCGTCGGGGACGACGTCGGCGGGGACGACGGGGTTGGTGAAGAACGAGCCGGCGCTCCACGTGTCGTGGTCGTCGAGGTCGAGCACCATCCCCTTCCCCCGCCGGAGCGCGAGCACCGCCTCGTGGACGTCCCACAGCGGCGCACGTTCACCCGGCGCGATGCCGAGCCGTGCGGCGAGCTCGGCGTACCTGACTGGAGCGCTCAGGTCGCCCTGCCGGAACTGGAAGGTGACGTCGAGGACGACGTGACGGCCGGGGTCGGCCTTGAACCGGCTGGTGCGGTAGCCGAAGCCGCAGTCGGCGTTGGCGAACGTCCGGACGCCGCGCAGCTTGCGGTCCCAGACGCGGACCCGGGCGATGGTCTGGGAGACCTCCTGGCCGTAGGCCCCGACGTTCTGGATCGGGGTCGCGCCGACCGATCCGGGGATTCCGGAGAGGCTCTCAACGCCGACCCAGCCGTTCTCGACGGCCGTGCCGACGAAGGTGTTCCAGTACATGCCGGCAGCTGACCGTGACGGTGACTCCGCCGCAGGTCGGACCGTCGTCCGGCTCGTGGTCAGTGACAGTTCCCTCGGTGGCGACCTTCACCACCGTGCCGGGGAACCCGTCGTCAGCCACGACGAGGTTGCTACCTCCAGCAAGGACGAGTAGCGGCGTACCCGCGTCGTCCGCGGCCGTCACCGCCTCGATCAGCTCGGCCTCGGTGCGCGCCTCGACCCACTTCTTCGCCGGTCCCCCCAGCCGAAGCGAGGTGTGCCAGCGGAGCAGCTCAACCACGCAGGACGGCCTTGGGCATGCCGAGCACCTTCGTGCCGTCGCAGGTGACCGTGAGGGCAACGGTGGTCAGGCCCTCGTCGGCGTCCTTGGTCTCCCCCGCCACCTCGATCTCGGCGCCGCCCTCGGCGGGCACCACGACCGGGTTGGTGAACTTGCAGCCGAAGCTCACCACCTCGGCGTCCGGGAACCAGGTCTGCACGGCGCGGGCGGCCAGCGCCATCGTGTACATCCCGTGGGCGATCACACCCGGCAGCCCGACGCTGGTGGCGACCGCCTCGTCCTGGTGGATCGGGTTGTGGTCGCCGCTGGCCTCGGCGTACGCCACCAGGTCGGCGCGCGTCACGGTGTACGTCTGGGTGGGCAGGGTCATGACTCGGCCCCCCGGTGCACCAGGGTCGCGGACGTCGAGCAGACCAGCGTGCCGCTGTCGTCGGTGACCTCGCTCTTGGTGCCGATGATGTCGTTGCCGGCGATCTGACGCAGTGAGGAGACGGTGAGCGTCGCGGTCAGCACGTCGCCCGGTTGCACCGGCCGCTCGTAGGCGAACTTCTGCTCGCCGTGCACGATCCGGAACAGGTCGATCGACTCGGCCTCGAGGAAGGCGTTCATCGCGTCGAACGCGAGCACGATCGGGAACGTGGCGGGCGCGGGCCCGCCGGCGTACTCGCCGCCGGTCGCGGAGACGAACGCGCGCACGTTCTCCTCGGACACGGTGTAGGGCCGGGTCGGCGGGAACTCGCGGCCGACGAGTGACTGGTCGACTGGCATGCCAGCCAGCCTAGTCGGCGGTCAGGGACTCGAATCCGTCGCAGTACTGCTGCCCGTCGACCTTGCCGAGCAGGAGACCCTGGAGCACGAAGCCGGGCATCAACCCGATCAGCACGCGCGCCATGTCGCTGTCGCGACCGGGGCCGGTGAGGTTGCCGTCGGCGCTCGCCCGGCGGAGCACCTCGACCCACGCGGCGTGCACGCGGTCGACGTTCTCGCCCACGATGCGCAGCACCTCCGGATCGCGCGCGGCCTCCGACCAGGCGTGCATGACGACCTTGGGGAAGGCGCCGTCGGACTCGACGCCGAGCCGCTCGACCTCGTTCACCATCGCCCGCACGGCACCCGCGACCGTGACCGGCGCGGGTCCGTTCGCGATCCCCGAGAGCAGCTCGGAGAACCCGCCCAGGGCGCGGCCGGCGATCGCCTTGATCAGGTCCTCCTTGCCCTTGAAGTAGCCGTAGACGGCGCCCGACGACAGCCCGGACTCGGCGATCACGTGCGCCATCGTCGTGCGGTGGAAGCCCTCGCGGCCGACGCAACGGATGGCCGCGTCCAGGATCTGTTCGCGGCGGGCGGAGCGGTGGGCGTCGGAGACCTTGGGCATGGTCAAAATAATAAAACGAACATTCGTTCTTGACAACTCGGAGCCGCGCGGGCCACTCTGGAGTCAAACAGAACGAACATTCCTTTTTCTTTGGAGACTCAGATGAACACCACCACCCACACCACCCACACCACCCCCTCCCGGGCGCAGCTCGCCGCCATGATCCTCGGCGTGAGCGCGCTGCTGGCCCTGGTCGTCACCGCCTTCGCCTGGCCCGCCAGCGAGGTCGCCCCCCGCAACCTGCCCGTCGCGGCGGTCGGGCCGGCCGAGGCCGTCACCGGATTCGAGAACGGAGCCGCGGCCGTCGGCGAGGACGCGCTGGACGTCGTCCCCATGGACTCGCGCGCCGCAGCGGTCGACGCGATCGAGCAGCGCGACGTGTCCGCGGCGTTCGTCTTCACCCCCGACGGCGCCGAGCTGCTGACCGCGTCAGCAGGCAGCCCCGCCGTGGCCCAGATGATGCAGCAGATCGCCGTCCAGCTGGCCGCAGCACATCCCGAGCAGCCGCCGGTGACGACCACCGACGTGGTCCCGCTCCCCGATGAGGACCCCCGCGGCCTGGTCTTCAACGCCGGATCCCTGCCGATCGTCCTCGGCGGCATCCTCGTGGGCGTGGTCGTGGCGCTCCGGGTCCGGGGCGGACTGGACTCGATCCTCGCCACTCTCGGCATCGCCGTCGGCGGCGGCCTGGCCATCACCGGCGTGCTCCAGGGCTGGCTCGGCGCCCTGGACGGCAGCTACTGGGTCAACGCGGGCGTCGTCTCGCTCGGCATCGCGGCGATCGCCCTCACGCTGGTCGGCCTGCGACGCGCGATCGGCATGGCCGGCCTGCCGATCGGAGCCATGACCATCCTGCTGCTGGGCAACCCGCTCTCGGGCGTGACGTCGGCGCCGGAGCTGCTGCCGTCGGGCTGGTCGACCCTGGGCCAGCTGTTGCCGCCGGGTGCGACCGGTACGGCGCTCCGTTCGACCGCGTTCTTCGACGGCGCGGGAGCCGGGCCGTCGCTGCTGGTGCTCACCTGCTGGGTGCTGGCCGGGGCCGCGCTGGCCGTGGCTCCCCGGATCCGACGTACGACGGAGGAGGCCACCGAGGCCGAGTCCGAGACCGCACCGGTTCCTGCCTGAGGGGTGGAAAAGGACGAGGGCGGTCACCCCGACAGCGGGGTGACCGCCCTCGTGGGCGTCTGCGGAACCGGTCAGCGGGTCTCGCGGTGCGGCTGGTGCTTGCGGCAGCGCGGGCAGAACTTCGCGAGCTCCATGCGGTCGGGGTTGTTGCGGCGGTTCTTCTTCGTGATGTAGTTGCGCTCCTTGCACTCGACACAGGCGAGCGTGATCTTGGGGCGAACGTCGGAGCTCTTGCTGGCCACGGGAAGTCCTTCTGTCGATCTCTGGTAGATACTGCGCAGTCGTCTTGAGTAGCGGGGGCGGGACTCGAACCCGCGACACCACGATTATGAGCCGTGTGCTCTAACCACCTGAGCTACCCCGCCACCGGGACGGGGTGCCCCGCCGCCCTGTCAGCGGCGGGACCCCAACCCAGAGCCCCTTTACGGAATCGAACCGTAGACCTTCTCCTTACCATGGAGACGCTCTACCGACTGAGCTAAAGGGGCAACGACCGAAGAGAATACACAGGGGGTCGGATGAACCGGAAATCGCCTGAGACCGCCTGTTTCTACGCTCCGACCGCCCCGTCGTCCGGGGGTCGCGAGACCTTCCGACCCCTGCCGACCACCACCTCGCCCTGGGGACCCGACAGCCAGCACGGCGGACCTCCGGCCGCACTCCTCGGGCGGGCACTCGAACGCCTCGATGAGGGCGTCGTCGGCCGGTTCACGATGGAGTGGTTGGGGCCCGTCGCGAGGTCCAGCCAGGCCCTGCTGGTGCAGCGCCGACCTGCTCAGTCCTGAATCCGCGGCCAGGGAGTGGACTCCTCGAGCTCGTAGGCCAGCTCGAGCAGGGTCGTCTCGCGGCCGGCGCCCGCGCCGAACATCATCCCCTGCGGCAGCCCGGCCGCTGTCGTCGCGAGCGGCAGGCTGATCGCCGGGTCACCGGTGGCGTTCTGGAGCGGAGTGAATGCCACCCAGTCGAGCAGCCGGTCCATCACCGTGTCGAAGTCGGCGGTTGGCGCCAGGTGGCCGAGCTCGGGCGTCTCCGTCGCCAGCGTCGGGGTGAGCACGACGTCGTACTCCTCGAAGAACGCGTGAGACCACCGGCTGCTCCGCTTCAGCCGCGCGATCGCGACCGGGAGGCGGTGCAGTCGCCGGAGGGAGTGCTTCGCGAGGCCACGGGTCAGGTTGTCGAGCTGCCCGGGGTCCCAGGAGCGTCCGAAGGTACGCCGACCCGTGCGCATCATGAACAGCGCGAGCAGGGACCAGTAGAGCAGGAAGTCGTCGGCGAGACTCTCGGGCAGCGGCGGCGGGATCTGGTGCACGCGATGGCCGAGACCCTCCAGCTGCGCGGCGGTCTTCAGGGTCAGGTCGTGCACCTCGGGTGAGGCGCCGCGCCCGATCCCCTCGGTCACCACCGCGATGTCCAGCCGGGCCTTCCCCGGTCGGGTGATGTCCCCGATCGGCGGGAGGGCCAGGTTGCGGTAGACCTTCTCCACCTCGCGGTAGAACGCCGCCGTGTCACGCACCGACCGGGTGAGCACCCCGTCGGACACGATCCGGACCGGCATCTCCCGCATCATCTTGTCCTGCGCCAGACGGTCGCGCGTCGGCTTGAGCCCGACCAGTCCGTTGACGGCCGCCGGGATGCGGATGGACCCGCCACCGTCGTTGGCGTGCGCGATCGGCACGACGCCGGCGGCGACCATCGCCGCGGACCCCGCTGACGACGCCCCCGCGGTGCGATCGAGGTCCCACGGGCAGCGCACCGGCCCCAGGCGCGGCGTGCTCGGCCGAGGCGTTGAACCCGAACTCCGAGAGCTGGGTCTTGCCCAGCGGGAGCAGCCCGGTCGCGAGGTACATCCGCGCGAAGTCGCCGTCCTCCGCCCGGGGTCGCGGCTCCCACGCGTCGGTGCCGTGGAGCGTGGGCATGCCGGCGACGTCGACGTTGTCCTTCACGAACGTCGGTACGCCGGCGAAGAACCCGCCCCGGGGGTCGAAGGACTCCTGGCGGGCCCGCCCGAACGCGGCGTGCGCGATGCCGTTGAGGTCGGGGTTGACCCGCTCGGCGCGCGCGATCGCCGCCGCGACCACCTCGGGGATCGTGACGGACCCCGACCGGATCTGGTCGACCAGCCCGACGGCGTCGAGCTCACCGAGCACGTCGTCGCCGAACGCATGCACGCGCGTCATGGGACTGAACCGTACCGACGCGGATCCGGAGGCCGCACGGAAGCTCGACCAGCGGACGCACGCGTCCGAGAAATCAGTTCACGAGGATGACGGCGTACTCGGCACCGCCGCCGGCGGCCTTCACCGCGCCGGTGACGCCGGGGACCAGGACCGAGGTGTTCCGGTTGGTGATGGTGCCGTCACCCAGCTGACCGAACGCGTTGTGACCCCAGGTGCGCACCTGGCCATTGGCCAGCACGGCCTGACCGAAGTCGCGGCCGGAACCGATCGACACTGCGTTGGTGACGTTGCGCACCAGAACCGGCCGTGTCCGGTTGGCGGTGGTCCCGTCGCCCAGGTTGGCGCGGTAGTTGCGGCCCCAGGCGGATACCTGCCCGTCGCTGCGCAGCGCGTAGGAGTGATGTGCGCCGGCGATCACGTCGGTCGCGCCGGTCATCACCTGCACCGGGCTCCGACGGTCGGCGGTGGTCCCGTCCCCGACCTGTCCGTAGTTGTTGGAACCCCACGCCCAGACCGCTCCGCCGGCGAGCACGGCCAGACCGTGGTCGCGTCCGCCGGCGATGGCGACGACGCCGGTCAACGTGCCCACGCGCACCGGCGTCAGCCGCCGGGTGCTCGTGCCGTCCCCCAGCTGGCCCTCGTCGTTGCGCCCCCAGCCCATGACCGTGCCGTTCGCCCGGATCGCGTAGGCCATGTCCCGCCCTCCCGCGATCGCCACGGCGTCGGTGATCCCGACCACCTTGACCGGGGTGCGGCGTACGGTCGTGGTGCCGTCGCCGAGCTGACCGTCGGTGTTCATCCCCCACGTCCAGACCGTGCCGTCACCCAGCAGCGCCATCGTGAAGTTGTGGCCGGTCTCGACGGCCACGGCACCGGAGATGGTCGGCACCTGGACAGGAGACGGTCGGTTGGTGCTGCCACCGACCCCCAGCTGACCCTGCTTGTTGCTGCCCCACGTCCAGACCGACCCGTCGCCACGGACGACGGCCACGTGTTCGCGCCCGCCGTGGATGTCCACCACGTTCGTCAGCCCCATGGAGGCGTAGGTCCGTCGCGCGCCCGCGGCTCCGTTGCCGAGCTGGCCGAACCCGTCGGCACCGGTGGTCCACGGCACCCCCACCACGGCGGCGGCAGCAGCGGCCGCATCGGTCCTGTCGACTGCCGCGTCCACTGGAGCGGCGGATGTGAGTAGGCCGGCGACGAGGCCGGTGGTGACGATGGCGAACACGCGACGGAACATGGCCCACCTCCAGGGTCCCTACGAACCTACGCATGGCCGCCCGTCGGGGAATCTCCCAAATCGGGTACGTCGCGCTCAGCGCGCGGCGCAGCCGCGGCGGTGACACCCCACGAGATGGTCGTCGACGAGACCGATCGCCTCCATCAGCGCGTACATCGTGGTCGGTCCGACGAACGCGAATCCCTGCTTCTTCAAACCCTTGGACAGGGCCACGGACTCGGGGCTCGTCGCCACCATCTGCTCGGTGGTCTCGGGCGCGGGCGAGACGTCGGGCCGGAAGGTCTCGACGTACGCGACCAGGCCACCCTGCTCGCGCAACGCCACCGTCGCCCGCGCGTTGGTGACGGCAGCCTCGATCTTCAGCCGGTTGCGCACGATCCTCGGCTCGGCCATCAGCCGCTCGACGTCGGCCGGCTCGAACGCCGCGATCGCCTCGGCGTCGAATCCGTGGAACACCTCGCGGAACGCCGGCCGCTTGTTGAGGATGGTCAGCCACGACAGTCCGGACTGGAACGCCTCGAGGGTGAGCCGCTCGAGGTACGCCGACTCGCCGCGCACGGGCATCCCCCACTCGGTGTCGTGGTAGGCCATGTTCACCGGGTCACCGGCACCCCAGGGGCACCGCGCGATTCCGTCGTCACCGATCACTGGTCCGGGCACGACGCGATCCTCGCAGGCCGCACCGACAGCGGAATCAGACCAGCGTGCCGAGCACCTCGAGCGTGCGTGCGACGTGCCGGCCTTCCTCGCCGGCCCGGACCGCGGCCGCGAGCTCGACGCCGACCTCGGCAGGCGACAGCGGCCGGTAGGTGACGCCGGGGACGCCGAGGGTGCCGACCGGCTCGGGCACCACGGCGACGCCCAGGCCGGCCGCGACGAACGTGACGAGGGTCGAGGTCTCGGCGACCTCGTGGCGGATGCGGGGACGGAAGCCGGCGTCGCGGCACAGCTCCTCGACCACGCCGTGCATGACCGAACGACCGCGCGCCGGGTGGACCACCAGGTCCTCGTCGCGCAGGTCCTCGACCCGCACCCGTCGCCGGGCAGCGAGCCGATGCCCGTCCGGGACGGCGACGATCAGCCGGTCCTTCCGCAGGGGTCGCAGGGTCAGTCCGGGCTCGTCGACCGGCGGCCGCAGCAGGGCGAGGTCGATGGTGCCGGCGAGCAGCGCCGCGACCTGGTCGGGCACGAGCATCTCGCCGCGGAACGCGAAGTCGATCCCCGGCAGGTCCTCCCGCAACCGTCGCGCCAGGGCCGGCAGCAGGCTGTACGTCGCCGACCCGACGCAGCCGATCGTCAGCCGCCCGACCAGCCCCTGGTCGACGCGCTGTGCCTCGATCCCGGCCTCGTCGACGGCGGCGAGGATCGCGCGGGCCCGGTCGAGGTACGCCGTCCCGGCATCGGTCAGGTCGACGCGACGGGTGGTACGGCGCAGCAGGGTCACCCCCAGCTCGGCCTCGAGGTTCCGCACCTGCTGGGACAGCGGCGGCTGGGCCATGTGCAGGCGCTCGGCGGCTCGGCCGAAGTGCCGCTCCTCGGCGACCGCGACGAAGTAGCGCAGGTGACGAAGCTCCACGGTTTCATACTCTCAGAGTCTCAATCATGGCGAAATGGATACTTCTCCATATGGACCGTCGGCCACCTACGGTGGACGCATGAATACCCCATCCGAATCCTCGCTTCGCTCCGGTTCGGACAGGGACCCCGACAAGCGCAGCGACGTCGTGATCTGTGAACCGGTCCGGACGCCCGTGGGGCGCTTCGGCGGTGCCCTCTCCACGCTGAGCGCCGTGGACCTCGCCTCCCTCACGCTGACCGAGCTGGTCCGCCGTACCGGGCTCGGCGAGGGCGACGTCGACGACGTGGTCCTCGGCCAGGGCTACGCCAACGGCGAGTCCCCCGCGATCGGCCGGATCGCCGCGCTCGATGCCGGCCTCGGGACCGGGGTACCCGGCGTCCAGGTCGACCGCCGCTGCGGGTCCGGGCTCCAGGCCGTGCTGTACGCCGCCGGCCAGGTCGCGACCGGCGCCGCGAGGGTCGTCGTGGCCGGCGGGGCCGAGTCGATGTCGCAGGTCGAGCACTACGCCCTCGGGCTGCGCACCGGTGTCCGCGCCGGCGGCGTGGAGCTCATGGACCGGCTCGACCGGGCGCGGATCACCGCGGGCGGCAAGGACCACCCCGTCCCGGGCGGGATGCTGGAGACCGCCGAGAACCTCCGCAAGGAGTACGCCATCGGCCGCGAGGAGCAGGACGAGCTCGCCATCCGCTCCCAGCAGCGAGCCGGGGCCGCCCACGAGGCCGGACGGTTCGCCGACGAGCTGGTCCCGGTCACCGTCCCCGGCAGGCGCGGCAAGCCCGACGTGGTGGTCGACCGCGACGAGCACCCGCGGCCCGAGACCACCCTCGAGGACCTCGCCAGGCTCCGTCCCGTCCGCCTGAAGCAGGATCCCGAGTCCACCGTCACGGCCGGCAACGCCAGCGGGCAGAACGACGGCGCCGCCATGTGCGTGGTCACCACCCGCGAGGAGGCCGAGCGGCGCGGTCTCCGGCCGCTGCTCGCCCTCAAGTCCTGGGCGGTGGCCGGCGTCGGCCCGGAGGTGATGGGCATCGGGCCGGTCGCCGCCACGGCCGCCGCGCTCGACCGCGCCGGCCTCACTCTCGACGAGATGGACCTGATCGAGCTCAACGAGGCGTTCGCCGCCCAGGTGCTCGCCTGCCTGCGGGAGTGGAAGGTCGACCCGACCGACGAGCGGCTCAACCCCAACGGCTCGGGCATCTCCCTCGGCCACCCCATCGGCGCCACCGGCGCCCGGATCCTGGCCACGATGGCGTACGAGGCGCAGCGCCGCGAGAGCCGCTACGTCCTCGAGACCATGTGCATCGGCGGCGGCCAGGGCATGGCGGCGGTCTTCGAGGCCGTGCGATGAGCCTCGACAAGCTGGTCCCCTCCGCCGCGGAGGCGGTCGCGGACATCCCCAGCGGTGCCAGCCTGGCCGTCGGCGGCTTCGGTCTCGCCGGCATCCCGTGGTTTCTCATCGAGGCGCTGCTCGAGCAGGGCGCCGACGACCTGACGGTGGTCTCCAACAACTGCGGCGTCGACGGCGCCGGTCTCGGCCTCCTCCTGGAGCAGGGCCGGATCACTCGCGTGATCGCGTCGTACGTCGGGGAGAACAAGGAGTTCGCCCGCCAGTACCTCCACGGCGAGGTGACCGTGGAGCTCACCCCGCAGGGCACGCTCGCCGAGCGGCTGCGCGCGGGCGGCGCGGGGCTCGGTGCGTTCTACACGCCCACCGGCGTCGGCACGATGGTCGCCGAGGGCGGCCTTCCCTGGCGGTACGACGCCGACGGCAACGTGGTCGAGAAGTCGTCACCGAAGGAGGTCCGCATCTTCCACGGCAAGGAGATGGTCCTCGAGGAGTCGATCGTCACCGACGTCGCCCTGGTCCGCGCCGCCGTCGCCGACCGCGCCGGCAACTGCGTGTTCCACGCCTCCGCGCGCAACTTCAACCCGGCCGCCGCGATGTCGGGCCGGATGACGGTCGTCGAGGCCGAGCAGGTCGTCGAGGTCGGCACCCTCGGACCCGACGACGTGCACCTGCCCGGCGTCTTCGTCCAGCGGATCGTCGAGCTCACCCCCGAGCAGGCCGCGCGCAAGGACATCGAGAAGCGCACCACCCGCGAGAGGGAGGCCTGAGATGGGCTGGACCCGTGACCAGATGGCCGAGCGGGCGGCGGCCGAGCTCGAGGACGGCCAGTACGTCAACCTCGGCATCGGCCTGCCGACCCTGATCCCCGACTACCTGCCCGCCGGATCGACGGTCACCCTGCACGCCGAGAACGGCATCCTCGGCGTCGGCCCGTTCCCCTACGACGACGAGGTCGACCCCGACCTGGTCAACGCCGGCAAGCAGACCGTCACGGTGCTGCCCGGGGCGTCGTACTTCGACTCCCCCACGTCGTTCGCGATGATCCGCGGCGGCCACATCGACGTCGCCGTGCTCGGCGGCATGCAGGTCGCCGCCAACGGCGACCTGGCCAACTGGATGGTGCCGGGCGCCATGGTCAAGGGCATGGGCGGCGCGATGGACCTGGTCAACGGCGCCGGCCGGGTGATCGTCGTCATGGACCACCTGACCCGCAAGGGCGGCGCCAAGCTGGTGACCGGGTGCGACCTCCCGTTGACCGGCAAGGGCGTGGTCGACCGGGTGATCACCGACCTCGGCGTCTTCGACGTCGCCGCCGGCTCGTTCCGCGTGGTCGAGCTCGCCCCCGGCGTCAGCCTCGACGAGGTCGAGGCCGGCACCGACGCCCCGCTCGTCAGCGACGCTGCTTGAGCCTGGCGTTCGGCAGCGGGGGTGCCGGGATCGGCGGCAGGTGGTCGCCGACGACCACGCCGTACCGGCCGTCTCCGACGTCCTGGCTGTCGCCCACGACGGCACCGTCAGCGGTGATCTGCGCCTGCCACTCGGCGCGGTAGGCCACGACCTCCTCGTGGCTGCGGCCCACGAAGTTCCACCACATCACGATCGACTCCCCGAACGGCTCGCCGCCGAGCACGAGCACCCGCACCGGCTCGTCGTGGGAGGTGATCGACAGCGCGGAGGTTCCGGGCGGGACGTAGCCGAGCTCGTTCTGCTTGACCTCGTGGCGGGCGACCGTGGCCACACCGGTGTCGACGAGGACGCCGTGCTCGTACGTCGGGTCGACGTCGAGCGCGAGGTCGGTCAGTGGCTCGAGGAGCAGCTCGGCCCCGAGCAGCGGCGAGTACGTCGAGACCGGCGAGGTGCTGCCCAGCAGCGACCCGAGGAACACCCGCGCCGTCCAGCCGTCGCCGGACACGGCCGGCGGCGCGTAGTGGTCGAAGCCGGGGTCGGTGTGCCGCGCCGACTCCGGCAGCGCCAACCAGAGCTGCGCCCCGTGCAGCGTGGAGGTCGACGACGGCGACACCTCGGAGTGGCTGATCCCGCGGCCCGCCGTCATCAGGTTGAGCTCGCCGGGCCGCACCATCGCGTGGTTGCCCGCGCTGTCGCGGTGCTCGACCTCGCCGGTGAACAGCCAGCTCACGGTCTGCAGCCCGGTGTGGGGGTGTGGCGCGACCGACATGCCGCCGCTGTCGGCCACCTCGTCGGGTCCGTAGTGGTCGAGGAAGCACCAGGCCCCGATCAGCGACCGGTGCCGTTGCGGGAGGGTGCGCCGCACGTGCATCGCCCGCGGCCCGCCCAGCGGCACCTCGCGGGGTTCCATCACCTCGACCTCGGCGGCCCCCTGCACGCAGACGATCTCGTCGGGATCGCGTTCCGGGTTCGTCACCCTTCCACTATCCCGCAGACGACGGCCCGCGACGACGGGTCAGCTCAGATGCTCCGGCTCGACGTGGCGCTTGCTCTCGTCGCCCCTCCCGGCCGGCGTCACGGAGTCGGCGTCGCTCGACCCGCGCACCCCTTGCGGCCCACCGTCCGACCTCTCGAGGCGGACCACCACGGACTTGTACGCCGGCTGGTTGCTGCCCTCGGCGGTGTCCGCGAGGGCGACCAGCGGGTTCGTCTCCGGGTAGTAGCCCGCCGCGCACCCCCGGGGCTGGTCATAGGCCACCACCCGGAACTCCGGAGCCTGTCGGGTGGTGCCCTCCTCGTCCACGCTGACGATGTCGACGACCGACCCGTCCTCGAGTCCGAAGGCGGCGATGTCGTCGGGGTGCACGAAGACGACGCGTCGGCCGCCCGAGATGCCGCGGTAGCGGTCCTCCAGCCCGTAGATCGTGGTGTTGAACTGGTCGTGCGAGCGGAACGACTGCAGCAGCAGGTGTCCTTCCGGTACGTGCAGGACCGTCGTCGGGCTGACGGTGAAGATGGCGAGGCCCTTGTCCGTCTGGAAGGTCCGGGTGTCCTGCGGCGGGTGCGGCAACGTGAACCCGCCGGGACGGTTCACCTTCTCGTCGTACGCGTCGCAGCCCTCGACGACCCGCGAGATCCGATGGCGGATCGTGCTGTAGTCGGTCCGGAAGTCCTCCCACGGCAGACCGTGCCGGTCGCCGAGCGTCGCCTGGGCCAGCGAGCAGACGATGTCCACCTCCGAGCGCAGGTGCGGCGACGCCGGTTTGAGCGGACCCTGCGAGGCGTGGACCGCTGACATGGAGTCCTCCACGGTGACCCGCTGCGGGCGCCCGCCGGTCAGGTCCTTCTCGCTTCGGCCGAGCGCCGGGAGGATCAACGCCTCACGACCGTGGACGACGTGCGACCGGTTCAGCTTGGTGGACACGTGGACGGTGAGATCGGCCCCGCGGAATGCCTCCTCGGTGACCTGGGTGTCCGGGGCCGCCGAGACGAAGTTGCCGCCCATCCCGAAGAACACCTTGGCGTCTCCGTCGCGGAGGGCCTTGATCGCGGCGACGCTGTCGAAGCCGTGCTCCCGCGGTGGCTCGAAGCCGAACTCCTCACGGAGACTGTCGAGGAAGTGGTCCGGCGGGCGCTCCCAGATACCCATGGTGCGGTCGCCCTGGACGTTGGAGTGCCCGCGGACGGGACAGAGTCCGGCGCCGGGCTTGCCGATGTTCCCCTGGAGGAACGCGAGGTTCGCGATCTCCTTCACCGTGGCGACGGCGTTGCGGTGCTGGGTGATCCCCATCGCCCAGCAGATGACCGTCGCGTCGGACTCCTGGAACATCCGGGCGGCCTGCTCGATCTGGTCCCGGCCGAGGCCGGTCGACCGGCGTACGGCGTCCCAGTCCAGCTCACGGAGGTGGTCGGCCCACGCGTCGAAACCCGTGGTGTAGCGCTCGATGAACTCGTGGTCGACAGCGCCCCACTCGAGCAGGAGCGATGCGATCGCCTGGAACAGTGCGAGATCGCCGTTGACCCGCACCGGGAGGTGCAGGTCGGCGAGAGCGGTGCCCGCACCGACCAGGCCCCGCACCTTCTGGGGGTTCTTGAACCGGACCAGTCCCGCTTCCCGCAGCGGGTTGACGGCGATGATCCTCGCGCCGTTGCGCTTGGCCTTCTCGAGGGCCGTGAGCATGCGGGGATGGTTGGTGCCGGGGTTCTGCCCGGCGATCACGATCAGCTTGGCGTCGTGGATGTCCTCGAGCGAGACCGAGCCCTTGCCGATCCCGATCACCTCGGCAAGCGCGACCGAGGTCGACTCGTGGCACATGTTCGAACAGTCGGGCAGGTTGTTGGTGCCGAAGGCCCGCACGAAGAGCTGGTAGGCGAACGCTGCCTCGTTGGAGGTCTTGCCCGAGGTGTAGAAGATCGCCTGGTCCGGTGAGTCCAGACCGTTGAGGTGCCGGGCGACCAGGGAGAAGGCGTCCTCCCAGGAGATCGGCTCATAGTGGCTGCTCCCCGCACGCAGCACCACGGGCTCGGTGATCCTGCCCTGCTGGCCCAGCCAGTAGTCGGTCCGGTCACGGAGCTCCTGGAGGGGGTGCGCCGCGAAGAACTCGGCGCCGACCGTGCGCCTGGTCGCCTCCTCGGTGACCGCCTTGGCGCCGTTCTCGCAGAACTCGGCGGTTGCCCGCTCGCCCGGAGCGGGGTCGGGCCACGCACATCCCTGGCAGTCGAATCCGTCGGCCTGGTTGAGCTTCAGCAGGGTCCGGGCGGCGCGGGTCACGCCCATCTGCTCGATCGCTCGCTTCATCGACACGGCCACCGCGGTGACGCCGGCCGCGGAGTGCGACTCGTGGCCCACGTCGAGGTCGGACTCGTCGATGTCGTTCTGGGGTGCCTGCCTGCTGAAGCTCCTCATGCGGTCGTCGTACCCACGTCGGCGACAACGAAGCGGGCCTGGACCAGACCCGCGATCGCGAAGCACACCGCGCCGGAGAACGTGCCCCAGTTGACCAGCTCGACGTTGATCGCCTCCGAGGTCGCCGGCCGGATGAACGCCGCGAGTCCGGCCAGGAAGAAGAGCACCGACCCGACCTGGTTGATCACGACGATCCACCAGTCGGTGCTCCGCGGCAGCACCCGGACCCGCCCCTTACCGACATCGAGCATCGCCAGGTGCCCGGACACGAGGAAGCAGACGCAGCCGGTGATGTCGGGGAGCCAGATCCAGTTGTCGGCCTGCCGGGGCGTCAGCCCGCTGGCGAAGGCCGCCACCAGGCTGACCGCGAAGAACAGGGTGCCGACGAAGAGCACGACCGCGCTCGACCTGCCCCGCGTGTGCGCGGTCGTGATCACGATCGACAGCCAGCCGCCGCTGCTGAAGAACACGCCGCCCACGAGGTAGGTCAGGTTCACGGCGACCAGCTCTGCGCCCGTCTGCGCGAGGAACGCGCCGATGGCGAAGAGGGAGCCGCCGAGCAGGAAGCACAGGCCCGCGAGCACGTTGTCCCGCCGAAGCCGGCGGCTCGATGTCGTCACGAGTTGGAGTACACCGCCGGCCCGCCGTCATCGTCGCCCGGCGCGTGGCGTCCCGCCCAGGTCCAGGCGTACGCCGGGTCCTCGGCCGCCAGCCCGCCCTCGCCCAGGTCGAGCGGGGCGAACGTGTCGACCATGACCGCCAGCTCGTCGAAGTACTCCGCCCCCAGCGACGCCTCGATGGCCGAGGGCTGCGGTCCGTGGGCGTAGCCACCCGGGTGCAGCGAGATCGACCCGATGTTGATGCCGGAGCCCTTGCGCGCCTCGTAGTCGCCGCCGACGTAGAACATGACCTCGTCGCTGTCGACGTTGGAGTGGTAGTAGGGCACCGGGATCGACAGCGGGTGGTAGTCGACCTTGCGCGGGCAGAAGTTGCAGATGACGAAGTTCCAGCCCTCGAAGACCTGGTGCACCGGCGGCGGCTGGTGCACCCGCCCGGTGATCGGCTCGAAGTCCTCGACGTTGAACGTGTAGGGGTACATGCAGCCGTCCCAGCCGACCACGTCGAACGGGTGCGTCGCGTACGTCATCCGGGTGCCGACGATGCCGGCGGAGGTGCGGTGCTTGACGAGCACCTCGACGTCCTCGCCGTCGACCACCATCGGCGCGTCGGGCGGATGCAGGTCGCGCTCGCAGTACGGCGCGTGCTCGAGGAACTGCCCGAACCGCGACAGGTAGCGCTTCGGTGCATGGATGTGGCTGTTCGCCTCGATCGGGTAGAGCCGGCTCTCCTCCTGCGGAATCCAGCGATGGGTCGTCGCGCGCGGCACGATCACGTAGTCGCCGGACCGGTAGTTCACGACCCCGAACACCGTCTCGACGACGCCGGCACCGGACTCGACGTAGACGCACTCGTCGCCGATCGCGTTGCGGTAGTAGGGCGAGGCGTCCGTCCCGGTGACGACGTACCCGATCCGGACGTCGTTGTTGCCGAGCACCATCCGCCGCCCGGTGACCGCGTCGCCGGTGGTGCCCTCGGGGAACAGCGAGTGCAGCTTGAGGTGGCGCGGCTTGAGCGGGTGGTTGGGCGTCCGGGTCTGGTCGCCGAGCTCCCACACCTGGCTGTCGACGATCGCCGACGGCACGCCGCGGTGGTAGAGCAGCGAGGAGTCGGAGGAGAAGCCCTCCTCCCCCATCAGCTCCTCGCGATAGAGGTTCCCGTCGGCGTCGCGGTGCTGGGTGTGCCGCTTCGGCGGGACGTCTCCGACACTGAGGTAGTAGGCCATGCGGACAGCCTGCCAGCGATCAGGCCTGTTGTGCCTGCGACCCCTGGTAGGCCTGCGCGACGTACGAGACGAAGTGGTAGACGCCGTCCTCGACCGGCGCCAGCGGACCGGGCTCGAAGTTGGGCGCGTTCATCCCGCGCTGCACCGACTCGCACGCCGACCAGTCCTGCTTGTTGGTGATGTCCCAGAAGTCCACGGCGTACGCCGGGTCGAAGCCCTCGGCGTTGGCCACGTCGGCCGGGAACGCCCACGAGCAGCGGATGCGGGTGCGGTCAGGACTCAGCGGGGTGAGCAGGTGGCTCATGATGTAGTCGGGGTGCAGGCTGATCAGCAGGTTGGGCAGCACCGCGACGTACATGACGGTCCGCTGCTCGTGCTCGGAGAGCTTCTGGATCGCCACGCCGCCGCTGCGGCCGTCGAGCGACATGGTCTGCGCGCCTGCGCGGAGGTCCATCCAGCCGCCGACCCAGTTGCCGTCCTTCTCGATGTTCTCGCCGCTCTCGGGCGGGCTGACGGCGGTCAGCTCGGGGTGGATCATCGCGCAGTGGTAGCACTCCTGGTAGTTCTCGATGACCACCTTCCAGTTCGCCGCGACGTCGTACTCGTGGGAGACGGGGGTGACGAAGGTGTCGGCGCCGTACGCCGCCACGATGCTGTCGAGCTCGCCGATGTGCTCGTCGAACGGAATGCCGCGTCCGGCGCGGTCGATGAACACCCAGCCGTGCCACTCGCGGACCGCGACCGGCTTCAGGCTGAACTGCGCCTTGTCGAGGTCGACTCCCTGGTGACCCGGTGCGCCGATCAGGCTGCCGTCGAAGCGGTAGCTCCAGGCGTGGTAGGGACACACGATCGCGCGCGCCTGCTGGGACGCGCCGCAGGGCAGCAGCTCGTGCCCGCGGTGCCGGCAGGCGTTCTCGAACGCACGCAGCTCGCCCTGCTTGTCGCGGGTGAAGAGGACGCCGTAGTCGCCGACGGACTCGGCGCTCATGCCGCCCGGCGCGACATCGCTTGCCCGGCCCACGCACTGCCAGCCACCGAAGAAGTTCTCGCGTTCCCAGGCCAGCACCGCATCGTCGAGGTAGGAGCCGCGCGGCAGCATCCGGCTGGAGCCGAACGGGGCGAGCGAGCGGAGGACCTGGTCGGTGTCCACGGGTGCGGGGGGAACGGAACCGGTGACGAGCATGGCGGCCGTGCCTTTCGTTGAATGGTCGTTCAATACTAGGGCCTCGCCGGTGAACACGTCGAGTCTGCTGGCCTCCTTCTCGCCACGACCGGCCGCCGGATCAGGTCGCGCGCACCGCGACTAACTGAGTGTTCAGTCATGTCTGTCAAACGGCGCCCTCGCTGTCTAGACTGCGGCGCATGCCCCGAGGCGACGCTGGACCCGACCACGCCGGTGGGGCGATCTCGATCGTCGGTCTCCGCAAGGACTTCGACGGAGTCACCGCCGTCGACGGCATCGACCTCGAGATCGAGCCCGGTGAGTTCTTCACCCTCCTCGGCCCGTCGGGCTGCGGCAAGACCACCACGCTGCGCATGCTGGGCGGGTTCGAGCAGCCGACCGACGGTCAGATCTTCCTCGACGGGGTCGACGTCGCGCAGAGCCCTCCTCACAAGCGTCCCGTCAACACGGTCTTCCAGAGCTACGCGCTCTTTCCTCACCTCGACGTCCACAAGAACGTCGCGTACGGCCTGCGGTGGCGCAAGGACCTTGACAAGCGGACCCGCGAGGAGCGCGTCGGGACGGCGCTCGAACTGGTCCGGCTCTCCGACTACGCCCGGCGCCGCCCCCATCAGCTGTCGGGAGGCCAGCAGCAGCGCGTCGCCCTGGCCCGGGCCCTGGTCCTCGAACCGTCGGTGCTGCTCCTCGACGAGCCATTGGGCGCGCTGGACGCGAAGCTCCGCCACTCGCTGCGGGGGGAGCTGACCTCCTTGCAGCGCGAGGTGGGCATCACCTTCGTCTTCGTCACCCATGACCAGGAGGAAGCCCTCGAGATGTCGAACCGGCTCGCCGTCATGGACGGTGGCCGGGTCATCCAGCTCGGGACCCCGCAGGAGGTCTACCAAGAACCCCGGACCGAGTTCGTCGCGGACTTCCTCGGCGTCGCCAACCTGTTGGACATCGAGTGCCTGCCAGGCAACGGGGCGACGCGCACGGTTCGGTACGGCGACTTCACCCTCGAGGCGCAGGCTCCGGCAGGCGACGACTCGACGGCACGCCGCGCAGTGATCCGACCGGAGTGCGTCGAGGTGCAGGAGCCCGGCCTCACCGGAGCCAACCGGCTCCCAGGCATGGTGGACGGCGCCGTCTTCCGGGGGTCGACGACCCAGTTGGTGGTCCGTCTCCCGCACGGTGGGGCGCTGCAGTCGCTGGTCACCAACAGCGCGCGACGCGACAGGCTGGCCACCGGCCAGCCGGTCACCGTCCACCTCCCGTCGCAGTCGCTGCGGGTGCTGGCGTCGGCCGACCAGGCGCCGACAACACGAGTCGCGGATGGCTGATCAGTCGTCGGTGACGATCAGCCGTAGTCGGCGAGGTCCTCGAGCGCCGACCGTGAGTCCCGCCGCCGAGCACGCAGGCCGACGTACGCGAGGATCAGGGCGGCGAACGACGCCACGAGCAGCAGCGTGGCCAGGGCGTTGAGCGCCGGGGTCGGGGCCGAGCGGACGGCGTTGTACAGCTTGATGGGTACGGTGACGTTCGACGCGTCGCCGAACAGGAACTGGCTGACCACGAAGTCGTCGAGCGACGTGGCGAACACCAGCATCGCCGACGCGAAGATCGACGGCATCAGGAGCGGGATCAGGATCGTGCGGATGGCCTGCAGCGGGCTGGCGCCGAGGTCCTGGCCCGCCTCTTCGAAGTCCCCGCCGATGGCCAACAGTCTCGACCGCACGACCACGAGCACGTACGAGACCGAGAAGGTGACGTGGCCCAGCAGCATCGCCGGCCGCCCCAGCGGGACGAACTGGTACAGATTGACGATCACCAGGTAGAGCGCCGAGCCGACCACCAGTTCTGGTGTGACCAGCGGGACGAGGGCGATGCCGTTGGCCACCTTGCTGGTCCGCGAACGCCATCGGGTGAGCCCCATCGCGAGCATGACGCCGAGCGGCGTGGCCACCAGGACCGTCGCCCCCCCGAGGATCAGGCTGTTCTGCAGCGCCAGGAGCAGGCTGGGGTCCTCGCCGACCGACCCCTCGGCGCAGCAGTACCACTGCAGGGAGAACCCTTGCCATGTGCTGCGCGACCGGCCGTCGTTGAAGGAGAACTGCACCGCGATCAGGACGGGGAGCAGGGACCACAGGATGTACAGCCACGTGACCGACGCGAGCACGTACGGGCGGCGCCAGGGATTGCGCCAGGGGGGCACCCATGTCCGGCCGCGTTCTCGCGTGCGGTCCGGGTCCCGAGTGGTGGCTGTGGACGTCATCGGGCGTCCCTGCTCGCGCGTTGGGTCAGGACGAGGTAGTACGCCATGAAGAACAGCAGGACGAGCGAGAGCAGCAGCACCAGGGATGCGCCGAGGTTCTTCAGCGGGCCCTGCAGCAGGAACAGCTCGATCTGGTTCCCGATCATCGTGGTGCTCGGTGAACCCGACACGATCGTGTTGGTGTAGTAGTCACCGGCCAGGGGAAGCGCCGTGATGACGATCGCGGTGATCAACCCCAACTTCGACAACGGCAGGGTCACGTGCACGAACGTGCGCACCGAACCCACGCCGAGGTCGCGCGACGCCTCGAGCAGTCGCTGGTCGATGCGGTCCAGCGAGGCGAACAAGGGAATGATGAAGAACGGCAGGTAGCCGTAGGCGAGCGCGATCACGACGGTGAACGAGTTGCCGGACAACCACGAGATCGGCGCGATGCCGACGATCCCGAGCACCTTGTTCACGTAGCCGTCGTCCTGCAGCAGGTTCACCCAGGCGAGCATGCGGGTGATGTAGTTGATCCACCACGGCGCGAGGATCAGAGCCAGCACCAGGCCGCGCCTCCGCCCGGCGAGCCGTGCCGTGTAGTACGCCACGGGATAGCCGACGACGACACAGATCAGCCAGCGCGCAGACCGTGTAGGTCGCGGTGCGGACCCACACCGCCTGGTAGGCCCCGGAGACGGAGTCCGACACCACCTGGTTGAACGTGGCGAACTGCCACTCGAGGGGGTTCCATGCCGGGATCGGCTCCCCGAAGAGGTTGATGTTGCCGCTGAAGGCGACCGCCATGACGGCGTAGATGGGCACCAGGAACAGTGCGATGAGCCAGAGCGTGCCAGGGAGTGCGAGCGCCGGCCACAACCGCCGCGTCGCGCGGGCGTGGCCGGCATTCGGTTCAGCCACCACCGGCCTTGAACTCGGACCAGGACTGACGCCAGAGTGCCTCGGTGCTCGGGCTCGTCTCGTAGAACGTGAGTCCGTTGTCGAAGTCACCGGGCACCACCACGGCGTTCATCAGGTTCTCCGGGATGTAGCCCTGGTCGATCAGGTACCGCGCGGACAGCTTGGTCAGCGGTGGCTGGTAGCCGTTCCACCCGAAGTTGCGAAGGCCGATCTGGTTGTCGAGCAGGTCGTTGATCAGCAGGTGCGCGAGCACGGGCTTGGTCGCACTCTTGGGAATCGCGATGTTGTCGCTTCCGATCACGCGCTCCGCGGGGTCATCAGGCCGCCAGTACGCCAGGACGTCAGCGGTCTCGCCCTTGGGCAGGTAGTACTGACCGGCGATCGGGTCGCCCGACCAGGCCTGGTGGATCGTGGCGGTGCCCTCGGGGACCTCGGAGAAGGCGTTGACGTTCGCCTTGATCTTGACCAGGTCGATCAGCTCGATCAGCGAGTCGGTGGCCTCGTGAACGTAGTCGGGGTTGCTCGTGTTGATGTCCGTTGTGATCTTGTTGCGCAGCAGCGACATGCCGATCGCTTCCCCGAGGTCGTCGAGCAGGTAGACCTTGCCCGAGTACTGCTCGTCCCACATCAGGTCGTAGCCGTTCTCCGGGACACTCGACACGCGGTCCGCGCGGTAGAACACCCCCGTGCCGTAGATCGTGTACGGCACGGTGTACCGCGCCTGCTGGTCGTACCAGGGGTCCTGGTACTCCGGCCAGAGGTTGGTGAGGTTGGGCACGTACGAGTGGTTGAGCGGTTGGAGCAGCTCGGCGTACACCATCTTGCTCAGCACGCTGGGTCCGGGGAAGACGAGGTCGAACGACTCGCCCGACGCGCGGATCTTCGCCAGCATCTCGTCGTAGTTGCTGTACGGCGTCACCTGGACCTCGACGCCGTGCTCCTCACCGAAGGCCTTCATGACGCCCGGCGCCATGTACGCGTCGTAGTTCAGGATCTTGAATGCGCCACCCGTCTCGGGATCGAGCCCGTCATCGATGGGTGGGTTGCTGTCCTTGATCGGCAGGGTCACCGGGCTGTCCGGCCGAGCCAACGGATATGGGGCGGCGCCGTTCTGTGCCTGCGGCGAGGAGTCGTCGCCTCCACAGGCAGCGAGCAGCGGTGCTGCCCCCAGCCCCAGGCTGATCCACAGGCCTCCCCGCAGCACGTCTCGGCGGGCGAGCTGCGGTCGGGGGCGCCTGCGCCGCAGCATCGGATCTGACGGGTCGAAGTTCATGCCACACCCCTTCACGGTCGGCCAGAACGTCACGCTGGCATACCCCGGGACCCAGTTGACTGATTGTTCAGCCAGTGGGCCCATTCTCCCTCCCGGAGCGGCACGTGTCGAGCCTTCCGTGGAGGCTGGATCCTTGTTCCTTGTCGCCGGGCTCGCATAGACTGAACAATCAGTCAATGCCTGGAGGAGCCCGGATGACCGGCACCGCAACCCTGCTGACCGACCAGCTCGACGCCGTGATCGCAGCGGAGACAGAGGCGTTCGTCGCCCGTCTGCCGCAGAGCCGCGCGTTCCGCGACAGGGCCCGCCGGCTGGCCGGCGGGGCCACCTCCAACTGGCAGATCGCCGAGCCACACGCCGTGTGGATCAGCCATGGCAGCGGGTCGAAGCTCTACGACGTCGACGGCTGCGAGTACTCCGACTTCCACGGCGGGTACGGCGTCTCACTGGCCGGGCACGCCCACCCCGCGATCGTGGCGGCCGTCCAGGACCGGGTCACCCGCGGCACCCACTTCGCGCAGCCGACCGAGGACGCCATCGTCGTGTCCGAGAACCTCGCCGAGCGGTTCGACCAGCCACTGTGGCGGTTCGGCAACTCCGGCACCGAGGCCACGATGGACGCGATCCACCTGATGCGGGCAGCCACCGGCCGCGACCGGATCATCAAGGTGGAGGGCTGCTACCACGGCCACCATGACTCGGTCGAGGTCTCGGTGCTGCCCGAGGCCGACGACGACATCGGGCCGGCCGACCGGCCGCGCAACGTGCCCGACAACAGCGGCATCCCGACAGCGATCACCGACCTGGTCACCATCGTCCAGTTCAACGACCTGGCCGCGGTCGAACGGGTGCTGTCGGAGCACCCCGGCGAGGTGGCCGGCATGATCCTCGAGCCGGTGATGATGAACGCCGGCATCATCCACCCGGTCGAGGGCTACCTCTCCGGCCTCAAGGAGCTGCTGCACCGCCACGGCGCGCTGCTCACGTTCGACGAGGTGAAGACCGGTCTCACCGTCGGGCCGGGCGGCGTGACCCGGATGGTCGGCGTGACCCCCGACCTCGTGTGCCTGGCCAAGGCGATCGGCGGCGGGATCTCCACGGCGGCGATCGGCGGCCGCGAGGACGTGATGGGGATGATCGCCGACGGCCGCTACGAGCAGGTCGGCACGTTCAACGGCAACCCGCTGGCGATGGCCTCGGCCAGGGCGATGCTGACCGACGTACTCACGCCGGAGGCCTACGAGCACCTCGGCCGGCTGCGTGACCGGATGGCGATCGGGATCCAGGACGTGATCGACCGGCACCACCTGCCGTGGCGCGTGGTCACGGCGGGCGCCAAGGGCTGCGTCTCGTTCCTGCCGCACCCGATCCACAACTTCCGCGACTTCCTCGGCCTCGACGGCCGCTACGGTCATGCCCACTGGCTCGTGCAGCACAACCGCGGCGCGTTCCTGCCGCCGTGGGGCAAGGTCGAGCAGTGGCTGATGTCGGTGCAGCACACCGACGAGGACGTCGACCGGTTCGTCGCCAACTGCGAGCACCTGGCGGCACGGTTGACGGGACAGCTCGCCCAGCAGGGCGCCCGCTGACCGGTCATGGACGACTCGGCAACCGGGGGTAGGTTCGAGCCGTGATCGAGCTGACCAAGGGGCAGGAGCTGGCACTGGCCGGCGAGGACGGCCGTCCGCTGACGCGGGTGCGGATGGGCCTCGGCTGGGACAAGCTGCCGACCGCGGGCTTCATCGGCTCCGGCGCACCCGATGTCGACCTCGACGCCACCGCCGTACAGTTCGCGAGCGGCCAGCTGTTCGACCTGGCGTTCTACAACAACCTGCAGACCCGCGACGGGTCGGTCGTCCACCTCGGCGACAACATCTCGGGCCGCGGCGAGGGCGACGACGAGGCGGTCACGGTGGACCTCGGTCGCGTGCACGGGCCGGTCGACACGGTGATCTTCCTGGTGAGCAGCTACCAGGGCCACTCGCTCGAGTGGGTCGCCAACGCCTACTGCCGACTGGTGGACGACGAGACCGACACGGAGCTCGCCCGCTTCACCCTCAGCCTCGGTGTGCAGGACACAGGGCTGGCGATGGCCAAGCTCTTCCGCGACGGCGAGGGGTGGCGGATCCGCGCGATCGGCGAGGGGATCGCGGTGACGGTGCCGACCAAGTCGCTGGAGACGCTGCGCCCGTTCGTCTGAGCCTCAGCCGAGCCCGAGCTCCTTGACCGCGACGCCCAGCGCGATCCGCTTGCCGGTGGCGGCGTCGACCAGCGGGTCCTCGAGGGCCAGCTGGATGACCAGCCCGTCGAGCAGCGCGGTCCACATGATCGTGAAGTCGGCGACGTCGACCTTCTTGATCTCGCGGGCGTCGACACCGGCCTGGACGACGCGGGTGATGAGGTCACGCCACTCCTGGTCGAGGACGGCGCGGTCCTTCTTCACCTCGGGGTGACGGAACGCCTGTGCCCACAGGTCGAACCACAGCCCCCAGTCGTCGGGGACGTCCTTGGACGCCGGCAGGCAGGCGTCGACGAGGTTCTCGATCCGCTTCCGCAGCGACGGGGTCTCCTGGAGCATCTCCTCGACCCCGGAGTAGAAGGAGCGCTCGGACCAGCGCAGCGCCTCGGTCAGCAGGCTGTCCTTGGTGCGGAAGTAGTAGATGACCAGGGCCGGACTGGCCCCGACCCGGTCGGCGACGTCGGCGATCCGGGTGTCGGAGAAGCCGCGCTCGGCGATGAGGTGGGCGGCCGCGACGAGCATCTGGTCGCGGCGTACGTCGGCAACCGCCTCACCCTGCTTGACCTGCTGCTTCGTCTGCTGTTTCACGGTGGCCCCCGGGCTTCCCGAATCCGTCGACGAGCTCCTTGTCGGCACCGTAGCACGCCCATAGACTGAACAGTCAGTCAAGCAACACAGGCCCGCACGGAGCGAGTGACAGCGATGACCCAGAGCGGCTCCCTGCCGGTCCGCCCCCGGCTCCGGCGCATGCTCGAGGGCCGCACCGTCGCGGTCGTCGGCGCGAGCGAGCGGGCCGACTCCTTCGGCTGGCGGATGGCCACCGAGGTGCTGCGCAGCCCGGGCATCGAGCGCTCGTTCCTCGTCCACCCGAGGCGCGACACCGTGCTCGGCCAGCCGTGCCTGCCGTCCCTGGCCGACGTACCGGAGCCGGTGGACCTGGTGCTGCTCGGCGTACCCGACCACGCGCTGCTCGACCAGGTGCGGCTGGCGGCGGCGCGGGGCGACGGCGGTGCTGTCGTGTACGGCGCCGCGCAGGGTGTCCGCGAGGAGCTGGTGGCTGCCGCGCAGGGCCTGGAGATCTGCGGCGGAGGCTGCATGGGCTTCGTCAACGCGGTCCGCGGCGTCCGGGCGATCGGCTACCTCGAGCGCGACCCGCTGCCGCCCGGCCCGATCGCGCTGGTGACGCACTCCGGGTCGGTGTTCTCGGCGATGCTGCGCACCCACCGGCGGCTGGAGTACTCGGTCGCGGTCTCGTCGGGCCAGGAGCTGGTCACCACGGCCGCCGACCACCTGACCTACGCGCTCTCGCTCCCGGAGACGAAGGTGGTCGGGCTGGTGCTCGAGACGCTGCGCGACGCCGACACCATGCGGGCGGTGCTCGCCGACGCGGCGTCGCGGGACGTCCCCGTCGTCGCGCTGACCGTCGGCACCTCGTCGCGCGGGCGGACGCTGGTCGACGCACACTCGGGTGCGATCGCCGGATCGGACGCCGCCTGGGAGGCGCTGTTCTCGGCGTACGGCGTGCACCGGGTCGACGACCTCGGCGAGCTGGCCGACAGCCTGGAGTCGTTCGCCATCGGTCGGCGGGTCCGGCGGCGGGCCGGCGGCATCGCCACCGTGCACGACTCGGGGGCCGAGCGGGTGCTGGCCGCCGACGTGGCGGAACGCCTCGGCGTACCGTTCGCGCCCCTGTCAGAGCCGACGACCGAACGGCTGGCCGGACTGCTCGACCCGGGACTCGAGCCGACCAACCCGCTCGACGTCTGGGGCTCCGGCGCCGACACCGAGGACCTGCTGTCGCAGTGCCTGACCGCTCTCGCCGACGACCCCAACGTCGACGTCGTGGCACTGGCGGTCGACCTGGTGCCGGAGTACGACGGCGACGAGTCGTTCCCGAAGGCGCTCGGCCGGCTGGTCGACCACACCGACAAGCCGGTCGCCGTGCTGTCGCACCTCGCGTCGGCCATCGACGAGCCCCTGGCCGCCGATCTGCGCGCCCGCGGCATCCCGGTGCTCGAGGGGACCAGGTCGGGCCTGCGGGCGCTCGGTCACCTGCTCGACCACGCGACACCGCCGGTCCGCCCGGACCCGGTGGCCGACCAGGAGCGGCGTGCGCGGTGGTCGGCCCGACTGCGCGCCGGTGAGGTCGACGCCTTCGCGCTGCTGGCCGACTACGGCATCCCGGTGGTGACCACCGCGACGGCCGACGACCCGGACGGCCGCGGTGGCGGCGGCCGACGCGGCCGGCTACCCCGTCGTGCTCAAGACCGCCGACCCCGACATCCACCACAAGCTCGACGTCGACGGCGTCCGGCTGCGGCTCGGCGACAGCGACGCCGTCGCCGCGGCGTACGCCGACCTGGCCGCGCGGCTCGGGCCGACGGTGTCGGTGCAGCCGGAGGTGCCCGAGGGCGTGGAGGTCGCCCTCGGCCTGTGGCGCGACCCGCTGCTGGGACCGCTCGTCCTGGTCGCGGCCGGCGGCTCGCTGGTCGAGCTGCTGGCAGAGCGGTCGGTCGCGCTGCCGCCGGTGGACGCGGGCACCGCCTCGGGGCTGGTGTCCCGGCTGCGCCTGTCGGAGCTGCTCGCCGGCCACCGCGGCCGTCCGGCGCTCGACACCGACGGCCTGGTCGCCGCGGTGGTGGCGTTCTCGCAGCTGGCCTACGAGCTCGGCGACCTGCTCGAGGCGGTCGACGTCAACCCGCTGGTCGTCGGGCAGGCCGGTGTCGTGGCGGTCGACGTACTGGTGGTGCCGCGATAGTCCGCCACGAAAATCATGTCCTGGGCGTCCGAGGTCATGATTTTCGTGGCGGACTATCGATCAGGAAGCGGACTCGGGGAACGGGAGCGCGATCGGGTCGGGCGCCAGCCGGCTGCGGCCGTGCTCGTCGAAGCGGTCCAGCCCGAGGTCGGTGACGTCGACGACGTCGGTCGCGCCCTCGACGGCGAGGTCGGCGGCGGCCTTCGAGACACCGGGGCCCCACATCATCCCGTGGCCGCCGGCGGAGGCCACGACGGTGCCGGCGACCGGGCCGTCGGGCGTGATGACCGGGCCGAGGATCGGCAGGTGGTCGGGGGTGAAGTCGATGGTCGCGGCCCAGGCCTTGCGCAGGCCGAGGTCGGCGGTGGCCGGCAGCAGCGCGGCCACCCGACCGCGCACCTTGTCGTAGTAGGTCCAGTCGAACTCCTGCGGCCTCACCCGGCTGCTCGTCGGGGTTGCTCATCCCCCAGAGCACGCCGCCCTCCTCGGGCCGCCAGTAGATGCCGGACGCCAGGTCGAAGACCATCGGCAGCCGCGAGGGCGCCAGGTCGGGATGCGGCTCGGTGACCACGACCTGGTGTCGGGCGCCTCCGGCCGGGATGCGTACGCCGGCCGCCAGCCCGACACCGGCCAGGGTGGGGCCGCCGGTCAGCACGACGCGCCCGGTCGAGATCTCCCCGCCCGACGTCGCGACCCCGGTGACCCGCGACCCGTCGTGGAGCAGGCCGGTGAACGCGGTGTGCTCGAGCACCCGCACCCCCGACGTGAACAGCGCCGCCGTGTAGGCGAGCACGTTGCGGGGCGGGTCGATGTAGCCGTCCCCGGGCGCGTACGAGCCGCCCATCGTCATGCCCGGTCCCATCGCCGGGTTCAGCTCGTCGAGCTCGTCGGGGTCGACCCAGCGCACGTCCAGCCCCAGGGACTGCTGCATGGCGATCCGGGCCCGCGCGTCGGCCACCTCGCGCTCGGAGAAGCACGGCATGAAGTAGCCCTGGGCGACGAAGCCGGAGTCGATCCCGAGCCGCTCCCGCTGCCCGGCGTAGAACTCCCGGCTGAACAGGCCCAGCCGGACCGCCGCCTCGGTGCCACCCTGGGCCCGCACCATGCCCGCCGCGCGGGGGCTCGCACCCGCGCCGAGCGTCTGCCGCTCGACCAGGACGACGTCGTCGAGCCCGGCCTCGCGCAGGAACCACGCGCACCAGGCGCCCACCGTCCCGCCACCGACGACGACGGCATCGGCGGTGCGCGGCCAACCGCTGGTCACGCCTGCGAGCCTCGCATAGACTGAACAGTCAGTCAATCGACTCGAGACGGGTGAACCCATGTACGGCCTGACCCCCGAGGACCTCGACCTCCAGCGCCGCGCGCGCGAGTTCACCGACGAGCTGATCCCGTTCGAGGTCGAGGCCGAGACCCATGGCGGACGGCTCCCCGACGAGGTCACCAAGGCCCACCACGAGCGGGCGATCGACCTCGGCCTGTTCGCGACCAACATGCCCGCGTCGGTCGGCGGCCCGGGCTGTACGTCGCTGCAGCAGGTGCTCGTCCAGGAGCAGGTGGGGCGGGTGACCAACGGCGTGGCCTGGGTCTGCGCGACGCCGCCGTCGTGGTGGCCCGAGGTCGCCAACGACCACCAGCGCGAGACCTGGCTGCTGCCGACCGTGCGCGGCGAGAAGGAGGAGTGCTACGCCATCACCGAGGAGGGCGCCGGGTCCGACGTCTCCGACCTCACCGCGACCGCCCGCCGCGAGGGCGACGAGTACGTCCTCGACGGCGTGAAGTGGCACGTCACGTCCTTCAACGAGGCCGACTACGTGTTCTTCCAGGCCGTGCTGACCACCGGCCCGCACGCCGGCGACCAGGCACTGTTCGTGCTCGACAAGGACACCCCCGGCGTGCGCGTCGTACGGACTCCGGACTACACGCACACCCTCGGCCACGCGCACCCGATCGTCGCCTTCGAGGGGGTGCGGGTGCCGGCGAGCCACCTGGTCGGGAGCGAGGAGGACGGCATGTCCTTCGTCTACGAGTGGTTCCGCTTCGAGCGGCTGATGGTCGCCGCCCGGTGCCTCGGCGCCGCCGAGCGGCTCGTGGACGAGGCGACGGCGTTCGCGCAGCAGCGGATCGTCGGCGGCCAGCCCCTCATCGAGCGGCAGCTGGTCCAGGCGATGCTGGCCGACAGCCTCACCGAGCTGTTCGCCGCCCGGTCCATGACGTACGAGACCGCGCGCTCGATCGACGAGGGCGTCGACAAGAAGGTGCTGCACGCCCGCTGCTCGATGGTGAAGCTGTACTCCTCCGAGATGGCCAACCGGGTCGCCGACCGGGCGCTCCAGATCTTCGGCGGTCGCGGGTACATGCGCGAGAACGTCGCCGAGCGCTTCTTCCGCGAGCTGCGCGTGGAACGCATCTGGGAGGGCGCCAGCGAGGTCCAGCGGCTGATCGTCGCCGACCAGCTGGCCAAGCGGGGCCGCGCCGCGCTCGTGTGAAAGCCTGACGAGGTGTCCATCCCGGAACCCTTCCGCGGCCTCGTCGACGACGCCGCGATCTTCCCGCCCGGCGACGCGCCGCTGCCGGACGCCGTGGCGGCGTACACCTCCCGAGGCGACGAGTGGTACGTCGACCTGGTCGGCTCCTTCGTCGTCACCGACGAGAAGCTGCCGAAGGTCGACCAGCGGATCCCCGTCTCGATCGTGATCACCGGAGGCGCCGGCGCGATCGGCCCTGCGCTGCACCTCGCCGGCCGGGCCGATGCCGACGTCGCGGGCGTCGAGATCGCGCTGCGCGACCTCGACGACCTGGCCGGCAACGCTCGCCGCGTGGTCGCGGCGGTCGACGCGGCCCGCGCCGACCGGGTCCTCGAGGAGGAGACGCCCGTCTACGTCGAGCTGCCGCAACAGGAGCCCGGTGCGAGCTGGCTGGGCGCCGCCGACGCCGTGGCGGAGGCCGAGCTTCGGCTGAAGTTCCGCACCGGCGGGCTGGAGTCCCACCTGTTCCCCACCGCGACGACCCTGGCCGTGTGGATCGATGCCGCCCTGGACCGGGAGACGCCGTTCAAGTGCACGGCCGGGCTGCACAACGCGCTGCGGCACACGGGCGCGGACGGGTTCGAGCACCAGGGATTCCTCAACGTGCTGCTGGCCACCCGGCTCGCATTCGACGGGGCCGGGCCGGACGAGGTCGTCGCGATCCTGGACGAGCGGGTCGCCGAGGTGGTGCTGGAGCGGTGGCGCGAGCAGGGCGACGACGCCCTGGCCCGGGCGCGACGCTGGTTCACGTCGTTCGGCTCGTGCAGCGTCGTCGAGCCGCTCGACGACCTGGTGGCCCTGGGGCTGCTGGAGGGTCCCCGATGAGCACCTGGGTCGAGGGCGCCGCGGGCTCCGGGTTCGACGTCGACAACCTGCCGTACGGCGTGTTCTCTCGCGGTGGCGCGGAGCCCCGGGTCGGCGTCCGGATCGGCGAGCGGGTGCTCGACCTGGCGGCCGTCGCGGACGACCCGGAACCGTTCCGCAAGCACAGCCTCAATGCCTTCATGGCCCTCGGCAGCCGTGCTCGCCGGGCCAACCGCACCTGGTTGGTCGACCTGTTCACCGACCCGAACCGCCGTGCCGACGTGGAGCCCCACCTCGCACCCCTCGCCGACGTGAACCTGTACCTGCCGTTCGACGTCGGCGACTACGTCGACTTCTACGCCTCGCTCGACCACGCCACCAACGTCGGCAAGATGTTCCGCCCCGACTCCGAGCCGCTGACGCCGAACTGGCGGCACCTGCCGATCGGCTACCACGGGCGCTCCGGGACGGTGGTGCCCAGCAGGACACCGGTCGTGCGACCGAGCGGCCAGCGGAAGGCACCGCAGGAGGCTGCCCCGACGTACGGCCCGAGCCGGAGGCTCGACATCGAGGCCGAGCTCGGCTTCGTCGTCGGTACGCCGTCCGTGATGGCCGACCCGGTCCCGGTCGACTCCTTCTCCGAGCACGTCTTCGGCCTGGTCGGGCTCAACGACTGGTCCGCGCGCGACCTCCAGGCGTGGGAGTACGTGCCGCTCGGTCCGTTCCTCGGCAAGTCGTTCGCCACCTCGATCTCGCACTGGGTGACCCCACTCGAGGCGCTCGACGCCGCGTGGATCGACCTCCCCGGCCAGGATCCCGCACCGCTGCCCTACCTCACCGGTCCGGCGGCGCGCGGCCTCGACATCGACGTGGAGGTCGAGCTCAACGGCACGGTCGTCAGCCGGCCGCCGTACCGCACGATGTACTGGTCGCCGGCGCAGATGCTCGCGCACATGACCGTCAACGGCGCGTCGGTGCGCACCGGCGACCTGTTCGCGTCCGGCACGATCTCGGGACCCGAGCGGGACCAGCGGGGCTCGTTCCTCGAGCTGTGCTGGGGTGGCCAGGAGCCGATGGACGACGGGCGCACGTTCCTCGAGGACGGCGACGACGTGGTGCTGCGCTACACCGCCCCCGGCACCGGCGGTGGCCGGATCGCCCTCGGCGAGGTGACCGGCCGGATCGAGGCGGCGCGGGACTGACCCGTCCGCGGGGTGAGTCGCGCAGGCGAGGAGAAGCGATGTGTCGAGCTGTGGTGTGCAAGAAGTGCGGCAAACCGACCTGGGCGGGATGCGGCCGCCACGTCGAGCAGGTGCTGGCCGGCGTTCCCCGCGCCGACCGGTGCGCGGGTCATCCCCGCGAGCCCCGGCGGAGTGGGTCGTGGCTCGGGCGGCTGTTCGGCCGCTCCCACTAATCTGTGCGCGTGCAGTTCGGTCAGTACCCCGCGCCCGGTCACGTCGTCGCCCACTTCAGCGACCCGCACCTGCTCGCCGACGGCGGCCTCCAGTACGGCTCCGTCGACCCCGAGCCGTACCTCCGGCTGGCGCTGGCGAGGCTGGAACGGCTCGAGATCCCGCCGCAGGCGCTGGTGTTCACCGGCGACCTCGCCGACAAGGCCGAGCCGGCGGCGTACGCCCGGCTGCGCGAGCTGGTCGAGCCGCTCGCGGAGCGGTTCGGCGCCGAGGTGGTCTGGGTCATGGGCAACCACGACGAGCGGGCGCCGTACGCCGCGGGGTTGTTCGGCTCCGACGACGACGGCCCGCAGGACCGGGTGCACGACGTCGACGGGCTGCGGATCGTCGCGCTCGACACCAGCGTGCCCGGCTACCACCACGGCGACCTCACCAAGGACCAGCTGCGCTGGCTGGGTGACGTGCTCGCGACGCCGGCGCCGCACGGCACCCTGCTCGCGCTGCACCACCCACCGATCCCGGTGCCGATGCTGCCCGCGGCGGAGATCATCGAGCTGGTCGACCAGCACCTGCTGGCGGACGTGATCGCGGGGACCGACGTCCGCGGGATCCTCGGCGGGCACTTCCACTTCTCCAGCTACTCGACGTTCGCGGGCGTGCCTGTGTCGGTGGCGTCGGCGACCTGCTACACCTCCGACCCGGCGCCGCTCGAGCGGTTCATCTCCGGCGTCGACGCCCACCAGTCGGTGACCATGCTCCACCTCTACGACGACCGGATCGTGCACTCGATCGTGCCGGTCACCGAGGCGCCGGAGGTCAGCGGCTACCCGAGCGACGTACGTGCGCAGGTCGAGGCGCTCAGCCCCGAGGACCGCCGGGAGATCCTGTCCCGCAAGGACTCGCCGTTCTACACCGGCGAGACGCCGCCGAACGTCTGAGCCGTTCCGTGGTGTCATGAAGACATGAGCGAGCAGGCCTACGACGACCGACTGCAGGAGCTGCGCCACAGCATCGACAACATGGACGCGGCCCTGGTCCACCTGCTCGCCGAGCGGTTCAAGTTCACCCAGGCCGTCGGCAGGCTCAAGGCGGAGTACGGCATGCCTCCGGCCGACCCCGACCGCGAGGCGATCCAGATCGCCCACCTCCGCGAGCTCGCCCGCGACTCGGGCCTCGACCCGACGTTCGCCGAGGAGTTCCTGAACCTGATCATCACGCACGTGATCCGCAGCCACGAGTCGATCCGTCGGGACGTGGCGGGCTGACTCACCCGCGCGGTCGCCAGGTCGCGGCCCATTCGTCGAGTGGCGCCAGGCGGCCGAGCAGGTCGCGCCCCTGCGCCGTCAGGACATAGCCGTCCCCGGCATGGGCAACCAGACCGGCCTCACCCAGCTCGCGGAGCCGGTCGGCGACGACGCTCGATGACGCACCGTCGCATCGCGCCTGAAGCTCCCGGAACCTGAGCGGCCGCTCGTCGCGCAGCTCCCAGATCACACGGAGTGTCCAGCGCCGCCCGAGCAGGTCGAGCAGGGCCATGATCGGGCGACCCGTCGTTGAGCCACGGACCGGTCGGCCGGGCAGAGGTGCGTTGTTCGGCATTTGCTTCCCTTTCCAAAGCACCGATGCTAGCGTGGCCAGTTATGCCTCGAAAATCGAAGCGTGAACGGATGCACCTTCCCGGACCGCCGTACGACGCCGAGACCGCGGCTGTCCTGGAGATGCTGGGACCGCCGATCCGGCTGTTCCGGGCTTTCGCCCGACGCCCGGCGCGGGCTCGTGGCATCGCCGGCTGGGGGCACTACTACCTCTCGCGCAATGCGGGGCTGAGCCTGCGGCATCGTGAGCTGGTCATCGACCGGACCACCGCCCTGTGCGGAGCCGACTACGAGTGGGGCGTGCACATCTCCGTCTTCGCCGACAAGGTCGGGCTGGACGACGCGCAGGTGCGATCTCTGGCCTCAGGCAGTCCCGACGACCCGTGCTGGAGCGACCCGGGTGACCAGGCGGTCCTGGCGGCGGTCGACGAACTCCACGCGAGTCACGACCTCTCCGACCAGGCGTGGGCGCCTCTGACAGCCGCCACCGGAGAGGACGCCGCCCTCGACCTGGCTCTCCTGTGCGGCTGGTACCACGCGATCTCCTACGCCGTGCGTGCGCTCCGTCTCGACCTGGAACCGGGGACGGCGCCGATCCCCCGTTGACGCGCCTCACACCCCCACGCCTATGGCGTCGTCGAGCGGGACTGTGTAGAAGGGCGCACGTGCGCCCTTCTAGATAGTCCCTCACGCCCTCCCGGGCGTGCGGGCCTGCCGTCGGCTGGACACCCTCGCGGTCGACGAACCCCGGTGCCCGAAGGGATCGCCACGCTTCATCTGCTCGCCCGCGACTCGGGCCTCGACCCGACGTTCGCCGAGGAGTTCCTGAACCTGATCATCACGCACGTGATCCGCAGCCACGAGTCGATCCGTCGGAACGTGGCGGGCTGATCGTCACTGTTCAGTCTTCGTCACCCAGCAGGACGGCGAGCTCGATGCCGACGGTCCCGTATCGCCCCAGCGCAAGGCTCGCCACGGGCCGAGCGTCGTCGACCGTGACCACTGGCTGCCAGCCGCTGTCGGCGTGCTCGAAGACGTGGATGGAGCGTGGCGAGGGCTGGACCAGCCAGTACTGCCCGACCCCGTGCCGGTGGTAGGCGGCGGACTTCACGACCGCATCGGTTGCCCAGGTGTCCGGCGAGACGACCTCCACCACGACGAGTGGTGCCTCTGCGACCGAGACTCCGTCCGGTGTCTTGCTGGTGACCGCGACGTCGGGGATCGGCTGGAAGTCCGGCGAGAGCAGCAGGGTCACGCTCGTCGCCACCACGAGGTCGGGGAGCGCACCCTCGAGGAGGTTCGCCACCCGACGGGCAGCCTGCTGGTGGGCGAAGTCCGGCCAGTTCGTTGTCGCGACGTCGCCGTTGATCCACTCCGCGCGCATGCTCCACTGCGCAGACAGGGTCTCCGTGTCTGCGTTGCGGTGCTTGCCAGAGCCGATCACGATCCTCCCGTCACGAGGGTGACGTCAGTGTGCCGCGCCCGGCACCCGATCACGGGGACCCCGGCCGGGTAGTTACCCCAAGAGGGTTAGACACCCTCGCGGTCGACGAACCCCGGGTGCACGAAGGGATCGCCGCGCTTCATCTGCTCGATCGCGCCCGGGTGCACGCGGCGCAGGTGGGCCAGCGCCCGGCGGCGGTAGCGGACGACCTGGAACACACCGAGCGCCCAGAAGATGTACTGCACCGACATCGCCGCGCGGAAGTCGTCGAGGCCGGCGGCATCGATCCCGGCCGGCGCGCGCAGCTGGAGCACGATCCCGACCAGCGCCATCGTCAGCAGGGAGGCGACGAAGCCGCCGACGTTGACCAGGCCGTTGGCGCGCCCCGAGGCCTCGAGCGGGGTGAACGTGCGGGCGAGGTCGAAGCCGATCATCGACGCCGGGCCGCCCGAGGCGGTGAGGCAGACGAGGACGACGAGCAGCCACAGGGGCGACGGTTCGGAGCGCGCCAGCACGGCCGTCCACGCGATCACCATCCCGCCGACGACGCTGAGCACGATCACCGAGCGGTAGTAGGGCACCCGCCCGACCAGCCACCCGAGCAGCGGGCCGACCAGGAGCACCCAGCCGGTCATCACCACGAGCAAGGTGCTCGCCTCGGTGGGCGAGAGCCCCTGCCCACGCACCAGGAACGGGAAGCCCCACAGCAACGTGAACACGGTCATCGAGAACTGCGAGACGAAGTGCGACCACATGCCCAGCCGGGTGCCGGGATTTCCCCAGACCAGCCGGAGCGCACGCGCGAGCGCGGCCAGCTTGATCTCCACGACGTCGGCGCGACGGTACGGCGAGTCCTTGACGATCAGGACGACGACCACCATCAGTACGACGCCGACCGACGACGCGAGCGCGAAGGCGCGGGTCCAGCCCAGCTCCGAGAGCGCCAGGGTGAGCGGCGCGGCCGCGAGGATCGCGCCCACCTGGCCGACCTGTCCGGTGAGCTGGGTGACCAGCGGCGCCTGGCGGACCAGGAACCAGGCGGACACCAGCCGGATCACGCTGACGAAGATCATCGCGTCGCCGGCACCGACGACCGCCCGCGCACCGACCGCGACGGGGAACGAGGTCGCGAACGCGAACACCAGCTGGGCCGCCGTCATCAACACGAGCCCGGTCAGCAGCAGGGCCCGCGACCCGAACCGGTCCAGCAGCACGCCGGTCGGGATCTGCATGCCGGCGTACACCACGAGCTGGAGGACGGTGAAGAACGCCAGCGCGGTCGCCTCGATCTCGAACCGGTCGGCCGCGATCAGGCCGGCGACGCCCAGCGACGAGCGGTTGAAGACCGCGAGGACGTAGACCGCGAGTGCGACCAGCCAGATGACCCACGCCCGGCGCCGGCCGATGTCGTGGATCTGTTCGGCTTCGGTCAACTCGCTCCGTTCGCGCTGCTCCCCAGCGAGCGTTCGAGGACGGCGATGATCTCCGGCCGCAGCCGCGCGGCCGGGATGACCGCGTCGACGGATCCGACGTCGACGGCACGGTGGATGTTGTGGATGCCGTCGAACTCGGCCGCCACCTCGCTGATCTTCTCCGCCCGGATCGACGCCCGCAGCTCGGCCTGCTCGACCAGCAGCCGGCTGCGCTCCGCGCCGCGGGCATCGCCGATCCGCCCCTCCAGCTCGCGTACGGCGGGGCTCGCCGCGGTGCGCTTCTCGACCTCACCGGTGAACACCACCGCCGCCGCTGGCGCGCCGCCGATGACCGACGCGTAGGAGCCCTCGATGGCGAGCACCGTCATGTTCGGGTTGAGCGCCTTCGAGAACACCACGAACGCGCCGCCGTGGTAGCGCGAGATCACGCGTGAACACGATCGGCCCACGGAAGTTGACGATCGCGCGTCCGATCTCGGCGCCGTACTCGAGCTGCAGGTTGCGCATCGAGTCGGGCGACCCGTCGAAGCCGGACAGGTTCGCCAGCACCACCAGTGGCCGGTTGCCGCTGGCCGCGTTGATCGCCCGCGCCGCCTTCTTCGACGACTTCGGGAACAGCGTGCCGGCCGTGTAGGTGTCGGGGCCGTCGGCCGGAGGGAAGCCGCGACGGCGGACCGGTCGCGACTCGATGCCGAGCAGGCAGACCGGGATGCCGCCGAGGTGGGCGTCCTGGACCACGGCGGTCTCGGCGTCGGCCATGCCGGCCCAGCGCTCGAGGGTCTCGTGGTCCTGGTCGGCGACGGCCCGCATCACGGTGCGGATGTCGAAGGCCTTCTTGCGGTCCGGGTTGGTCTCGGAGGAGAAGATCTCGCCGACCGTGGCGAAGTCGCTGCCCTCGGCCTCGTGCGGGAACGCCGACACGTCGCGCTCGGCGGGATCGGTGGTGGCCACGCGGCGCGGACCGGACTCGCCGGGCACGACGTACGTGTGCTCGTAGTGGGAGATCAGGATCTCGAACGCGCCGGCGAGGTTCGGGGCCCAGTACTGCGCCTGGCCGTTCGGCCCCATCACGCGGTCGTAGCCGCCGATGCCGTAGTTGTCCTCGGCCGACACCCCGCCGGAGAAGTCCAGCGACTGCTTGCCGGTGAGCACCATCGCGCTGTCGGGCGTCATCACCAGGATGCCCTTGGTGTGCATGAGCATCGTGGCCTCGGCGTTCCAGTACGGCTGGGCGCCGACGTTGATGCCGGCCACGACGATGTTGATCTCGCCGCCCGCCTGGGTGAACTCCACGATCCGGCGCAGCGCGGCCGCGACCCAGTCCATGTTCTCGGTGCCGGAGTCCATGGAGATCCGGGCGCCGGCGGACAGCGCGAACCACTCGACCGGCACCTGCAGGCGCTCGGCGAGGTTGAGCGCGGCGATGATCCGCAGGCACTCCGCCTCGGAGACCGAGCCGAGCGACTTGGTCGGGTCGCCGCAGAGCACGACGCGGGTGACGCCGTCCGGGTGCAGCGGCGTCTTCGTGGTCACGACGGCGGCGAGGATGCCGGCCTTGTTGAGGCCGCGGGGCCGGTCGACCGGCACCAGCTCGCCCTTGTCGTCGAGGTCGTGCTCGACCAGCGAGCCGTCGGGGCCGGTGAGCACCGACGCCAGCTCGTAGGGGTAGACCAGCCCGCGACGGCGCGCGCGCAGCACCTTGCCGGCGTAGTCGTCGACCGGCTTGAGCAGGTCGGTCGGCGGCGGGTCGACCGAGGAGACGACGCCGGCGCCGGGCTGGGCGCTGAACCGTACGGCGACCGGCACCGGGCCGTCCGCCGTGGCGATCCGGCCCTGCGCGACGACCTCCTCGATGCCGGCACCGTCGGTGAGCGGGCGGATCTTGTTGCCCAGGGCGGACAGCGCGGTGATGTCGACGTCGACGACCGGCCAGACCTGCACCCACACGTGGTTCATGTCGAGCTTGGTGCCGGCGGCGCCACGCGCCACCCGGGCCCGCCGGATCGCCTCGAGGCAGTTCTCCACGGCACGCTCGGCGTGCGGGAGGGAGGTGACGTTGCCGTCGTCGTCGCGGACGATGCCGAGCTGGCGGACCTGGGCCAATGCGACCAGCCGCCGGTCGGTGGCGTTCTCCTTCGCCACGCACTCGTAGAGCAGGACGTCCTCGGGCGCCTCGATCCGGGTGATGTCGAAGTTGCGGAGCCGCCAGAGGTTGAGGCGGCGACCGACCATCGGGTGCATCCCGCGGGTGAGGTCGTCCTCGGCGACGCCGCCCTCGTCGGCGGGCCGGAACGCGAAGTACCCGACGGGACGCTTGCCACCGGCGCAGACCGCGACCGAGACCCGGCGTACGTCGCCGGCGAACGGAAGCGCCCCGACCAGCGGCCGGAGCAGCTCGCTCTGCTCGTCGGCCGACTCGGGAGCCTCGGGCCAGTGCAGGTAGAGGTCGACCACGGCCTCGTCGCCGGTACGCCGCTCGGCGAGGTGGAGGGCGACGGCTCCGGCGAGGTCGCCGGCCGGGTTCTCGAGCTCCGCCATGGTGCCGACCGTGGACACCACGCGGGTCGGCCGGTCGTCGAGGATGTAGTCGGCGACCACGAACGGGCGGCCGTTCTCGATGGTGTGCAGGTCGCTCAGGTCGAACTCGCGGTAGTGCCGGCGGACCAGGATCTCCAGCATCGGCTCCTTGGCCGGGACGCCGCCCTCGAGCCGCTCCGCCAGGAACCGCACGATCTGCTCGGGGATCGCGGCCAGCGCCTCGATCCGCTCGGAGTGGTCGCTGAGGCTGCCGTCGGCGGCCAGCGCGGTGAGCTCGTCGCGCACCGCGGCCAGCACGTCGGCCCGCTCGGCGTCGACCGGCGGCTGGTCGAACCAGCGGAACCGGACGCTGCGGGCGAGGTCGCCGACGACCGGGAACCGCAGCTGGGTGGCGCGGCCGAGCCGTTCGAGCAGGGCACGGGCGTCGCCGCCCTGGTCGCCGGTCGGCGTCGGCTCGTCGATCCAGCGTCCGAGCAACGCCGAGGCCAGCGCGATCTCGGGCGCCGAGCGCTGTTGGGCCAGGAAGATGCGGAACACCGCCTGCTCGAGCTCGGGCGTGCGCTCGAGGTCCTCGACGCCGTAGTGGCGCAGCACCCGGAGCAGCCGGTCGCGGAACTGGTCGGGCAGCCCGCCGCGCTCGACGTCGAGGCTCTGCAGGTAGGAGTGGAAGTGCTCCTTGGAGCTGTGCACCCGGAGCTCGGTCTGCGGCTCCTCGTCTGCCGGGCGGTTGCGGCTGAGCTCGGCGAGGTCGGCGAAGGTGCCGAGCAGGACCATCTCGTCGGCGACCACGGCGATGTCCTGGGCCTGGAGCTCGTCGCGGATCGACAGGTAGTCGTCGAGCGCGCTGTTCTGGTCGGCCGGCGGTACGTCGTACCCGAGGACGACCGCGGTGAGGTTCTCGCGGGCGCGTGCGGCGCGCGCCTGCAGCGGGAGCTCGGCGGCCTGCTCGGGCAGGTCGAGGTCGGGGCCGGCGACCTCGGCGACGGCCTCCTCGGCCTCGTCGCCGACCTGCTCGAGCTTCACGAGCGCGGCACCGGTCTCGACCTGGCTGCCGGTGATGACGAGCAGCTCCTTGATCCGGGCCGGGAACGGCGCGTACAGCACCGTCTCCATCTTCATCGACTCGAGCACCAGGACCGGCGCACCCGCCTCGACCTCCCCGCCCACCGGGACGGGGGTGGCGACCACGAGGGCAGGGGCGGGCGAGCGGAGCACGCCGCCCTCGTCACGGCTGACGCGGTGCGCGACGCCGTCGACCTCGACCAGGGTGCTGGGGCCATGGGTCGCGGTGACCACGTGGTGCCGGCGTCCGCCGACCGCGAGCCGGCGGTGGAACTCGTCGATCCGGTCCAGCTCGACGTCGACGGTCTGCTCGGTGCCGCCAGAAGCGATCGTGACGCGGTAGCGGGAGGGCCCGGTGTTGACGGTGGCGACGTGGTACGTCGTGCCGCGCAGCTTGAGCTCGACCGGGCGTCCGGCCTTGTGCTGGGCCTGGGGGCGACCGCCGTGGGCGGTCTCGAGCAGCCGGCCGACCTCGAGCCGCAGCTCGTCGGCGTACGCCTCGATGGCCGCGGCGATGACGGCGACGCCCGAGTGCTCGGCCGCGACCAGGCGGCCCTCACCGCGGACCCGGTCGATCCAGCTGGTGTCGGCCCACGAAGGGGTGCCGGAGACGACCTCGGGCTGGTCGAGCAGGTCGAGCACGAAGCTCTTGTTGCAGGCGCCGCCCTCGATCACCACGGTGGTCCCGGCCATGGCCCGGCGCAGCCGGGCGAGGGCCTCCTCGCGGGTGCGGCCGTAGGCGATGATCTTGGCGATCATCGAGTCGAAGTCGGGCGGGATGGTGTCGCCCTCGGCCACGCCGGTGTCGACACGGATGCCGGGACCGGCGGGCAGGTCCAGCCGCACGATCCGGCCGGGAGCGGGCGCGAAGTCGCGGTCGGGGTCCTCGGCGTTCAGGCGGGCCTCGATGGCGTGTCCGGTCTCGTCCGGCTTCTCGCCGTCGAGGCGGCCGCCGCCGGCCACGTGGATCTGCGCCTTGACCAGGTCGACGTCGGTGGTCACCTCGGTGATGGAGTGCTCGACCTGGAGTCGGGTGTTGACCTCGAGGAACGCGAACGTCCGGTCGCCGGGGTGGTAGAGGAACTCGACGGTGCCGGCACCGACGTACCCGACGGCGACGGCGAGCCGCTCGGCCGCCGCCTTGACCTCGTCGTTCTGCTCCCTGCTCAGCAGCGGGGAGGAGGACTCCTCGATGACCTTCTGGTTGCGGCGCTGGATCGAGCAGTCGCGGACGCCGATCGCCCAGGCGGTGCCGTGGCTGTCGGCGATCATCTGCACCTCGACGTGACGGGCGCCGGTCACCAGCCGCTCGAGGAACACGGTGCCGTTGCCGAACGCGCGCAGGGCCTCGTCGCTGGTGCGCTGGTAGGCGTCCTCGAGGTCGGCCGCGGAGTCCACCCGGCGGATGCCACGGCCGCCGCCACCGGCGGTCGCCTTCAGCATGAGCGGGTAGCCGATGGCGTCGGCGGCGGCCAGCGCACCGTCGAGGGTGTCGACCGCGCCGCGGCTCCACGGCGCGACGGGGACACCGACCTCCTCGGCGATCAGCTTGGACCCGATCTTGTCGCCGAGCTTGCGCATCGCGTCGGCGCTGGGACCGATGAAGGTGATGCCGAGCCTGTCGCACAGGTCGACGAACGCGGGGTCCTCGGCGACGAAGCCCCAGCCGGGCCACACGGCGTCCGCGCCGCTCTCGACCAGGGCCCGCTCGAGCACCTGGAGGTCGATGTAGGGGCGGGCCGATGCGGGACCCAGGTCGTAGGACAGGTCGGCCTCGCGCACGAACATCGCACGGCTCTCGCCCTCGGTGTGCAGCGCGATCGTCTGGAGGGGCCCGTCGCCCGCCGCATTGATCTCCCTGACCGCGTGGATGAGGCGCATCGCCGCCTCACCGCGGTTCACGATCGCAATGCGAGAGAACACCATGAGCAACTCCATCGTGCGGTCCACCGGACCGCGCTGCTGCGTGGCCCACCAGCAACCTGTCACGTCTGGCTGGTTACGGGCTAGTCACATGGGTCTGGCGTGGCGGAGGCGGGCGCCGTACGTCGTCAGGTGGCCACCGGCGATGCTGGGTGCGTGGACCAACCGAACGACCTCATCTCGACACCTCTGACGGCGGAGATCGTGCGTGGAGCGCTCGAGCTCGAGCAGACCGCACGGGGCGTGCTGCCGCACCGGCTGCCGGCGTGGGCGCGTCGGTACGCGGACGGCCAGCTCGCGATGGCCGAGGCCCAGCCGTCCGGCGTACGGCTCGCCTTCCGCTCCCGGGCCACCCGCGTCCAGGTGGAGACCGTGCCCACCAAGCAGGCGTACGTCGGCGCGCCACCCCGCCCGGACGGCGTCTACGAGCTCGTGGTCGACGGCCGTCCGATCGCGCAGGCGGCAGCCGTCGGCGGCGACACCCTGACCATCGACATGGCGACCGGGACGGCCGAGGTCACGGCCGGAGCGCCTGTCGTGCTCGAGTTCGGCGGGCTGGCCGACGACGACAAGGAGGTCGAGGTCTGGCTGCCGTGGAACGAGCGGACCGAGCTGGTCGCGCTGCGGACGGACGCGCCCGTCGTACCCCTTGCCGAACGTGCCCGGCCGCGGTGGGTGCACCACGGCAGCTCGATCAGCCACGGTTCGAACGCCGCCGGCCCGACGTCCACCTGGCCGGCCGTCGCCTCGTCTGTGGGCGAGGTCGACCTGGTCAACCTCGGGTTCGGCGGCAGCGCGTTGCTCGACCCGTTCGTCGCACGCGTGATCCGCGAGACGCCTGCCGACCTGATCAGCCTCAAGATCGGGATCAACCTCGTGAACACCGACCTGATGCGACTGCGCGCCTTCGTGCCGGCGGTGCACGGGTTCCTCGACTCCATCCGCGAGGGCCACCCGGACACGCCGCTGCTCGTGATCTCCCCGATCGCGTGTCCGATGCACGAGGCCACGCCGGGTCCCAGCGAGATGGACCTCGCGGGGCTCGCCGACGGGCGCCTGTCGCTTCGTGGCCGCCGGAGACCCGGCCGAGATCGCGCGCGGCAAGCTCACGCTCCGGGTCATCCGTGAGGAGCTGGCGCGGATCGTGGCAGCAGCGGGCGGCCGACGACCCGCACCTCGGCTACCTCGACGGGCTCGAGCTGTACGGCGAGTCCGACGCCGCTGCGCGGCCGCTGCCCGACAACCTCCACCCGGACGCGGCGACCCAGCGGGCCATCGGTGAGCGGTTCGCGCGGCTGGCGTTCGCGGGCGAGGGGTTCTTCGGGCGCTCGCGAGCCTGAGGGCCGGTGGCCGCGGGGGCCAGCCCACGGTTCACTCCCGTCACAGCGCGCACGCGTTCCTGTCACTTGTCAGGGGTTGCAACGGCCGACAAGTGACAGGATCCCCGGCCAGCCGGGGATCGCAACAGACCCCTCAGGCAGGCCGGGGGCGCCGGCGGCGGGTGCCCATCTCGGACGCCTTCGGCGCGTGGCCCAGGGGCGGCCAGGACGCGGCGCCGAGCTCGCGGGAGACCGAGCGCGCCGCCGCACGCAGGGAGCCGACGATGGCGTCGTCGAGCGGCCAGTCGGCGGACGGTGCGACCAGACCCAGGGCACCGACCGCGCCGCCGAGCCGGTCGCTCAGCACCGCCGCCACGCTGCACTCCCCCAGCACCGCCTCCTCCATCTCCTCGGCGATTCCGGTGGAGCGGATCGCGTCGAGCTGGCGGGCGAGCTTCTTCGGGTCGGTCACGGTCTCGCCGGTCATGCTGCGCAGCTGTCCGCCACGGGCGAAGACTCCCTCGCTGAGCTCCTCGTCGAACGCGAGCATCGCCTTGCCGAGCGCCGAGGCGTGGACCGGGATCACGATGCCCACCTCGGGCATCTGCCGCGATCCGTCCGGGCGCGGCTCGTGGTGCACGACGACGACGTCGTCGACCAGCATCACGGCGGTCCGCACCGCGAGGCCGGTACGGCGGGCGAGGTCCTCCGCCCACGGCGTCACCCGCGACCGCAGCTCGAGGGTGTCGAGGTAGACGTTGCCCATCGTGAGCACGGCCGGCCCGAGGCGGTACTGGCCGGAGTCGTGCTCCTGCACGACGACCCGGTGGACCAGCAGTGTCTTCACGATCCCGTGCACCGTGGACGGGGGCAGGTCGAGCCGCTGGGCGATCTCGCCCAGGCTCAATCGGTGGTCGCCCTGGAGCACCGCGAGGATCCGCAGCGCCCGGTCCACGGACTGGATCATGCGGCCTCCATCGGTAGCGCCATCGGTTCAGACATCTGCGGATTGGGTCTTGTGCCCGTCGAAACACAAGCGTAACGTCCAACCATCATTCGACATTGTCGAATGATATTCGATCCGGAACACGGCGTTGTGTGGGGTCCGCAGGACGACCGTGATCGCCTCAGGAGAGAGCCACATGAACCAACCGTCCACCCCTCAGAAGCTGGCAGCCGAAGTCCTCGGCACCGCGTTCCTCGTGTTCGTCGGCGTCGGCTCGGTGCCCGCGACCCTCATCGTCAACGGCGACGCGCCGTTCACCATGGCGGACCTCGGCATGATCTCGCTCGCGTTCGGGACCATCGTCGTGGCAACCGTCTACGCCCTCGGCCACATCGGCGGCAACCACATCAACCCGGCGGTCACGATCGGCCTCGCGGTGACCGGGAAGTTCCCGTGGCGCGACGTCCCGGCGTACATCGCCGCGCAGTGCGTGGGCGCGATCATCGGGGCAGCCGCCATCATCGCCGTCCTCGGACAGCGCGCCAGCGACGTCGGCCTCGGGGTGGCGTCGTACGCCGATACGGTGGGTGTCGGCCAGGCCTTCGCGGCCGAGTTCGTCGGAACCTTCATCCTCGTGTTCACGATTTTCGGCGTCATCCACCACAAGGCCCCCGCCGGGTTCGCCGGGGTCGCGATCGGCCTCGTCGTCTTCGCGGCGATCATCCCCGTCGCACCCACCACCGGCGCCTCGATCAACCCGGCCCGCACCTTCGGCCCGATGCTCGTCCAGCAGATCGCCGGCGGCACCATCCAGTGGCAGCAGCTGCCCGTCTACCTCGGCGCGGAGATCCTCGCCGGCATCCTCGCCGCACTCGCGTACGGCGCCCTCGTCAAGGGCTCCGACGTACCCGAGGTCCAGCCCGAGCCCGCACCCGTCCCCGAGCTGGTCGACCAGACCAGGCCCGCCTGACCAACCACCCACTCGAAGGAGCCGGTCCAGTGAAGAAGCTCATCAACGCACCCGCGGACGTCCTCTCGGAGTCGCTGCTCGGGGTCGAGGCGGCCCACCCGGAGCTCCGGGTCGACCACGAGAACAAGGTCGTCTTCCGGGGCGACACCCCCAGGCCGGGCAAGGTGGCGCTGGTCTCCGGCGGCGGCTCGGGCCACGAGCCCCTCCACGGCGGCTTCGTCGGCGAGGGGATGCTCGACGCGGCCTGTTGCGGCGAGGTGTTCACCTCGCCGGTGCCCGACCAGATCGTCGCGGCCACCAAGGGCGTCGACGCCGGAGCCGGCGTGCTGCACATCGTCAAGAACTACACCGGCGACGTCATGAACTTCGAGATGGCCGCCGAGCTGTGTGCCGCCGACAGCGGAGTCGAGGTCCAGGCGATCGTCACCGACGACGACGTCGCGGTCCAGGACAGCCTCTACACCGTCGGTCGGCGTGGAGTCGGCGTCACCGTGCTGGTCGAGAAGATCGCGGGCGCCGCCGCCGAGCAGGGCCGCAGCCTCGCGGAGGTCGCCGACCTGGCGCGGAAGGTGAACGGCGGCGGCCGCAGCATGGGGATGGCACTCACCTCGTGCACGGTGCCGATGGCCGGGAAGCCGACCTTCGACCTCCCCGAGGACGAGATCGAGCTCGGCATCGGCATCCACGGCGAGCCCGGGCGCACCCGGGTCCCGATGGCACCGGCCGCCGAGATCGCGCAGATGCTGGTCGAGCCGATCCTCGACGACCAGGACTTCGGCGGCGACTCCGGCGTGCTCGCCTTCGTCAACGGGATGGGCGGCACGCCGCTGATCGAGCTGTACCTGATGTACCACGAGGTGGACCGGCTGCTCGCCAAGGCCGGGATCCCGGTGGCGCGATCGCTCGTCGGCAACTACATCACCAGCCTCGACATGGCCGGGTGCTCGGTGACCCTGCTCGGGCTGGACGACGACCTGCTGCGGCTGTGGGACGCTCCCGTCAAGACGCCGGCACTGCGGTGGGGCGTGTGACGGTCCAGGAGCACCAGGGAGTGACCATGATCGATGCGGCAGCAGTGCGGGCCTGGCTGGAGGCGTTCGCCGGGGACGTCGCGGAGAACCGCGACCACCTCACCCAGCTGGACGCGGCGATCGGGGACGCCGACCACGGCGCCAACCTGGATCGCGGCCTCACCGCTGTCGTGTCGGTGTTCGCCGACGCGGAGGCGCCCACGCCGGGCGCCGTCCTGAAGACCACCGGCATGACGCTGGTCAGCAACGTCGGCGGCGCCAGCGGCCCGCTCTACGGCACGCTCTTCCTGCGGATGGCCGGGCAGCGCCGGCGACGCCGAGAGCCTCGACGCGGCCGGCTTCGCGGCCGCCCTCCGCGCCGGGCTCGAAGGCGTGGTCGCGCGCGGCAAGGCGCAGGCGGACGACAAGACCATGTACGACGCGCTCGCCCCCGCCTGCGACGCGCTGGACGCAGCGCTCGCCGACGGAGCCGGTCTCGCCGACGCGCTGGCGCGGGCGTCCGCCGCGGCCGACGAGGGTCGCGACGCCACCACTCCGATGCTCGCCCGCAAGGGCCGGGCGTCGTACCTCGGCGAGCGCAGCGTCGGACACCAGGACCCGGGGGCCACGTCGACGGCGCTGATGGTCGCCGCGGCCGCCCGGACCCTGGGTGCGGGAAGCCCGCCATGACCGGGATCGTCGTCGTCTCCCACAGCCGTGCCCTGGCCGACGCCGCTGTCGCGCTCGCATCGGAGATGGTGCACGGCAGCAAGGTGCGGATCACCGTCGCCGCCGGGCTCGACGCGACCACGTTCGGCACCGACGCGACGGCGATCGTCGACGCGATCACGGCGGCCGACGACGGCGACGGCGTGGTGCTGCTGATGGACCTCGGCAGCGCCGTGCTGTCGGCGGAGATGGCGCTCGACATGGTCGACCCCGAGGTGCGCGAGCGGGCGGTGCTCTGCCCGGCGCCGTTGGTCGAGGGCCTGGTCGTGGCGGCTGTCGCAGCGGCCGGGGGCGCAGGGCCGGCCGAGGTGGCCGCCGAGGCCGTCGGGTCGCTCGCGGCGAAGCAGTCCCACGTGGGCGGGCCGGCGGAGGCCGAGTCGGCGGCACCGAGTCGCCGACCGTCAGCGGTCCCGGTGTCGGAGTCGGCGGTCATGAAGATCACCAACCGGCACGGCCTGCACGCGCGCCCCGCGGCGAGGCTGGTGCAGGAGGCGCGGCTGTACGACGCCCGCATCGAGCTGCGCAACCTCGACACGGGCGCCGGGCCCGCGCCCGCGACCAGCCTGTCGCGCGTGGCCACGCTCGGAGCGCTGGCGGGCCACCGGGTGGAGGTGACCGCGACCGGCAGCCAGGCCCGGGAGGCCGTTGACCACGTGGTCGCGCTGGCGGCTCGGCGCTTCGACGAGCCCGAGCCGGTCGACGAACCCACACCGCCGCCCGCCGTCCGCGTCAACGGCGCGCCGCTTCCGGCGTCCCCCGGCATCGCGATCGGCCGCGTGCTGACCATTCGCGCCGTCGACGTCGACGCGGCCGACGAGCCGACCGGTGACGCCGACGCCGAGTGGCGCCGGATCCGTGCGGCGCTGGCGGAGGTCCGCCGCGAGATCCAGCGGGTCCGGGCCGTGGCTGCGCGCGCAGGCCGGCGAGGAGGACGCCCGGATCTTCGATGCCCACCTGATGCTCATCGACGACGCCGACCTGCTCGACGACGTCCACGAGCGGATCCGCCAGGGCAGTCCCGCGGCCCGGTCCTGGCTCGACGCGGTCTCGGAGGTGGAGTGCGAGCTGGCCAACGTGGCCGACCCCTACCTGCGCGCCCGCGCCGCCGACGTACGCGACGTCGGGCAGCAGGTCGCCCGCGTCCTCGTCGGAGCCCCAGCGCTGAGCATCGAGGGCGAGGGCGTGCTCGTCGCCGACGACCTCACGCCGGCCCAGGTCGCCGAGCTCGACGCGGACCGGGTCCGCGGCCTGCTCCTGGCATCGGGCAGCCCGACCGGGCACAGCGCGATCCTCGCGCGGTCCCGGGCGATCCCGGCGGTGGTGGCCGCGGGGCCGCATGTCCTCGACGTACCCGTCGGAGCGACCATCGCCATCGACGGCAGCACCGGCCAGGTGTACGTCGATCCCGACGCGGAGACACTCGCGCGACTGCACCGGCTCGATGACGAGGCCCGCGCGCGGGCCGCCCGGGCACTCGACGCCGCACGCTCGCCTGCCGTCACGGTCGACGGTGTCGAGGTGGCCGTCGGCGCCAACCTCGGCTCGGTGGACGACGCGCGCGCCGCTGCCCACCACGGCGCCGACCTGGCCGGGCTGGTGCGCACCGAGTTCCTGTACCTCGACCGGCGGGTTGCGCCCTCCGTCGAGGAGCAGGTCGAGGTCTACCGTGCGCTCGGCGAGGCCCTCGGCGGTCGCACGATCACGCTGCGCACCCTCGACGTCGGCGGCGACAAGCCGCTCCCCTATCTCCCGCAGCCACCGGAGGCCAACCCGTTCCTCGGCGTGCGGGGCATCCGGCTGGCCCTCGCGGAGCGACAGCTGCTCGAGGACCAGCTCCGCGCGGTGGTGGCGGTCGCCCACGAGAACCCGGTCGACCTGATGTTCCCGATGGTGAGCACGGTCGCCGAGCTGGTCGAGGTCCGGGCGATGCTCGACCAGGCTGTCGCGGCCAGCGGCCGGGCCCGGCCGGACGCCCTCCGCGTCGGCATCATGGTCGAGGTGCCGGCCACGGCGCTCAAGGCTGCGGCGTTCGTCGACCACGTCGACTTCTTCAGCATCGGCACCAACGACCTCACCCAGTACGCCCTCGCCGCTGAGCGCGGCAACGCGTCGGTCGCCGGGATCGCCGACCCGCTCGACCCCGGCGTACTGCGGCTGATCGACGCGGTCTGCCGTGCCGCCGAGGGCCGCTGTCTGGTCTCGGTCTGCGGCGAGCTCGCCGCCGACGAACGCGCGGTGCCGTTGCTCGTGGGGCTCGGCGTACGCGAGCTCAGCGTCGCTCCGTCGAGCGTGCCGGGCGTGAAGGAGGCCGTACGCCGGATCGCGACCGCCGCCGACGGCGACCTGGTCGCGCGCTGCCTGAGCGCGGCGGACCCGGAGCAGGTCCGATCGCTGCTCGGGAAGGGCGTCCGGTAGTCCACCCCTTGCCCGGTCGCGCATGATGTGGAGGATGTGGCGGCAGAGAGTTCAGCGGGAGCTGCACCGGCTGCGCCACGATGGCCGGCCGGCACTGCTGTGGTCGCTGCGGATCACGGCCGCCGCCGTCGCCAGCTACGTCGTCGCGACGCTGATCTTCCCGGACACCGAGCCCCTGCTCGCGCCGCTGACCGCGATGCTGGTCGTCCAGGTCACCCCCGTGTCCCTGCTCGCGAGTGGGCTGGACCGGGTGCTCGCGGTGGTGACCGGCGTCTTCCTGGCCGTCGGGTTCGCGGCCGTCGTGCCGCTGGAGTGGTGGAGCCTCGGGCTGCTCATCTTCGTCGCGATCATGGCGGGCCACGTGCTGCGGCTGCGGGACAACCTGATCGAGGTCGCGATCAGCGGGATGCTCGTGCTCGGCGTCGGGTCGCTCGGAGCGGACGCCGCGGCCTGGGAGCGGATCGCCGAGACGCTGGTGGGCGCGGCCGTCGGCATCGCCATCAACCTCCTCGTCCCGCCCAAGATCGCCAGCGCCGACGCCGCGCGCGCCATCGACGCCCTGGCCGACCACCTCGGTGGCCTGCTCGATCGCGCGGCCCGCGAGCTCGACGACCTCGTGGGTGAGGGCGCGGGAGCTGGCACCCGCCGCTCAGGGCTGGCTGGACGAGGCGCGTGGCATCACCCATGAGGAGATCCCCCGGGCCGGGTCCGCCCTCGCCCACGCCGAGCAGGGCCGGCGACTCAACGTGCGGGCCGTGGCAACGCCGGACGTGGGTCCCGGCCTGCGCCAGGGGTTCGAGGCCCTGGAGCACTCCGCGGTGTCCATCCGATCCCTGTTCCGGGCCGTGGTGGACGCATCTAGTGAACCGGGCTGGCTCGGCGAGGACGCCGCCGACGACGTGCTGCTCGGCCTGGCCCAGACGCTGCGCGAGCTGGCGGCGGGCGTCGACGCGTTCGGACAGCTGGTCCGCAACGAGGCCGTGCCGTTGGCGCAGCGGACGTCCACCAACATCCACGCGCTCCGCGACGCCATCGACGGGCTGCGCGAAGCACAGGCGAGGCTCGACGACCTGGCCACGATGGACGCGGCCCCGCCGGTGCGCGAGCTGCTGGCAGCCGTGGCGCTGACGGTCAAGCGATTGCTCCGCGAGATGGACCTCGAGCAGCGGGTCCGGCTCCAGGTCCAGATGCGTCGGGTCCCGCGCGTGCGGTCACGACCCGTCCCGCCCCCGTCCGGTGGCGGTCAGGAGCTGCCGCCCGACGCCGAGACCGTCCCGCTACCCAGGCTCGACGGCAAACGGGGCCAGACCGGAGCGACCTCAGCCGTGACCGGCCGGTGGCCACGACTCATGGGTCACTCCCGTCACAGCCGTGAGGCACTTCTGTCACCGGTACCGACAGCCGGGACGCCCTCAGCCCGGTAGAGCGCCGGGCGCTCCTCCTGCGGCACCTCGACCCGGCCACCACCGTGCAACGAGTCGACGGCGGCGAACGCGGCGAGGTTGGCGAGGTGGCCGTCCCAGGCCGAGGGGTACGGCGCGTCCCCGGCGTGCAGGCCGGCGATCCACGACGACAGCTCGATCCGGTAGGCGTCGGCGAACCGCGCCACGAAGTCGGAGTTCACCTGGCGGCCGTCGACGTTGCGGCTGCGCACCGAGAGCCCGTACGGCGGGGTCAGGGAGACCGTGCCCTCGGTGCCGGTGACCTCGGTGTGGATGTCGTAGCCGTACCGCGCGTTCACCGAGACCTCGGCGGTGACGACGATCCCACCCGCTGTCTCGAGCACGGCGACCTGCACGTCCTGCAGCGCACCGTCGGGCACCTTCGGCGCGAAGACCGTCACCGCGACGAGCCGGTCGTCGAGCATCCACGGCACGGAGTCGAACTCGTGGATCATCGAGTTCACGAGCACTCCCTCCGACGTCGCCGTCGGATGAGCCTGCGCGTTGCGGTGGAGGCAGTGTGCGGCGCGCACGTCACCGACGACCCCGTCGAGCAGGGCGGCGCGGAGCTCGACGTACGCCGGGTCGAAGCGGCGCATGAAGCCCACCTGGAGCAACCGGCGACCCGTCGCGACCTCGGCGTCGACGACGCGGCGCGACCCCTCGATCGTCGTGGCGAGCGGCTTCTCGCACAGCGTCGGCTTGCCCGCGGCGAGACAGGCCAGCGCCAGCTCCTCGTGGAGCGGGTCCGGTGCCGCGATCAGGACCGCGTCGACCGCGTCGTCCTCGATCAGCCCCACGGCCGACGCGGACGCGGTGGCGCCGACGGTCTCGCCGACCTCCTTGGCGCGCGCCTGGTCGGCGTCGAACACCCGCGCGACGCGGGCCCCTGGCACCCACCGGGCCAGCGTCTGCGCGTGGGACGTGCCCATCGCACCCGTCCCGATCACCCCGACCCGCACGACCTGCTCATCCAGGGGGCTCACAGGCTCACCCACCTCTTCTGCTCGAACGACTGCACCATCGCGTCCACCAGCTCGGCCGTGACCAGGACGTCCTCGATCGTGGGCCCGTGCGGTACGCCGCTGCTGATGCTCTCCACCAGGTGTCGCGCCTCGATCACCTTCAGGTCGTCGTAGCCCATGGCGACGCCGGCCCCCGGCTGGAACGTCAGCAGCTCACCGTCGCCCGGCCGGACGAGATGCGTCTGCCAGGTCGCGTTCTGATAGTCCTGATCGACGCAGAGCTGCAGCTCGCCCATGCGGCGGAAGTCCCACGACAGCGCTCCGCGGGTGCCACGGACCTCGATGCCGTAGCTGCACTGCTCGCCGATCGCCGCGCGCGAGGACTCGAGGTACCCGTGCGCCCCCGACGCGAACCGCAGCAGCGCCGACACCTGGTCCTCGTTGCCGACCGGACCACGTGGCCCGTCCCCGCCGCGCACCGACAGGTGCGAGACCGCGCCGGTCACGATCGGGCGATCGGTGATGAACGTCGCCTGGTCGCACACCAGCTCGGTGATCCGGCCGACCGCCTGCCCACCGACGTACGTCGCCAGGTCGAAGCCGTGCGTGGCCAGGTCACCGAGGACGCCGGTCCCGGCGTGCTCGGGGTCGTAGCGCCACGACAGCCCGCCGTCCGGGTGGGCGGAGTAGTCCGCGAGCAGGCGGACGTTGACCGTCTCGACCGTCCCGAGCCGGCCGGACGCGACCAGCTCGCGGGCCCGCTCGATCGCCGGGGCGTTGCGGTAGTTGAAGCCGACCGTCGACATCACGCCCGCCTTGCGGACGCTCTCGGCGATCGCCGCGGTGTCGGCGGTCCCCCGCCCCGCCGGCTTCTCGATCCAGAGGTGACGACCCGAGGCGGCGACCGCGGACCCGATCTCGCGGTGCACGAAGTTCGGACCGCACACGCTCACCACCGACACGTCGTCGCGCTCGAGCAGCTCGGGCCACGCGGCGTACGCGTGCGCGAACCCGTACGCCGAGCGCGCCTTCTCGCGCTGCCCCTCGTCGGGGTCCGCCACGGCCACGAGCCGCGGCCGCAGCGGACTGTCCGGGTAGTGCTGGAGCAGGCGGGACCAGGCCCGGGAGTGGACCTGACCCATCCAGCCGAACCCGATGACCGCGACCCCGAGCTCGTGGGTCTCCGTCACTTGCTGCTCTCCTTCGCGGTCACATCCGCGTCGACGGGCGTGGTCGTGATGGTCTCCGAGACCTCCTCCTCCATCGCCTTGGCCAGGTCGGAGTCCGGCATCTCGCGGGCCAGCTCGTGGCTCAGCGCCTCGAGCTCGGCGCCGCCGGCCATCATCTGCACCAGCTCGTCGAGGGTCATCTCGGCCTTGGGGAAGCTGCCCATGCTCCGCCCACGTCGCAGCAGCATGAACCGGTCGCCGACCGGATACGCGTGGTGCGGGTTGTGGGTGATGAAGATGACGCCCAGCCCGCGGTCGCGGGCCTTGGCGATGTACTTCAGCACCACACCCGACTGGCGCACGCCCAGCGCGGCGGTCGGCTCGTCGAGGATCAGCACCCGCGCACCGAAGTACACCGCGCGGGCGATGGCCACACACTGCCGCTCGCCACCGGAGAGGGTGCCGATCGGCTGGTCGACGTCGCGCAGGTCGATGCCCATCGCGGCCAGCTCTTCCTTGGTGATCCGCTTCATCTGCCTGATGTCCAGGCGACGCAGCGGCCCGACGCCCTTGGTGATCTCCGAGCCCAGGAAGAAGTTGCGCCACACCGGCATCAGCGGCACGACGGCGAGGTCCTGGTAGACGGTCGCGATGCCGAGGTTCAGCGCCGCGCGCGGCGACGAGAAGTTCCGGCTCACGCCGTCGACGATGAAGTCGCCGTTGGTGTGCTCGTGCGCGCCGGCCAGGATCTTGATGAACGTCGACTTGCCAGCACCGTTGTCACCCAGGACGCAGGTGACCTCGCCGGCGTTGACCGTGGTCGTCACCTCACGCAGTGCGATGACGGACCCGTAGGTCTTGCCGATGTCGCGCACCTCGATGATCGCGGTTCCGGGCTCGGGCAGGTTCATGGCGTTGGCCTCTTCGGCTTGCGTGGTCATCGCATCTGCTCCGCTCGTGTCTTGACCCAGTTGTTGACGAGGACGGCGCCGAGGAGCAGCACACCGAGGAAGGCGTAGAGCCAGTCGTTGTCCCAGCCCTTCTGCGGAATCCCTTGCTGCACCATGCCGTAGATCAGCGCGCCGAAGGCGGCGCCGATGGCCGAGCCGTAGCCACCGGTCAGCAGGCAGCCGCCGACGACGGCGCAGATGATGAAGACGAACTCCTGGCCGACACCGGTCGTGCTCTGCGCGGTCGTGGTCTTGAACAGGCTCAGCATGCCGACCATCCAGCCGGCGAACGCGGTGCCCATGAACAGCCCGACCTTGGTCTTCAGCACGGGTACGCCGACCTGACGCGCGCTCTGCTGGGCCCCGCCGACGGCGAAGATCCAGTTGCCTGCCCGGGTCCGGAGCAGGATCCAGGTGGCCACCGCGGTGACGCCGATGAAGAAGAAGGTGGCGGCGTACAGCGTCAGGGTGGTCTTGGGCTCGTCGCCCTCGAGCCACGGCAGCCAGGCCATGTCGATGTTCACGAACGACCCGAAGATCTGCTTGCCGTCGAAGTAGCCGTTGACCCGCGCCAGGCCCACCACGGACACCTGGTCGATGAGGATCTTGGTGACCGCCAGGTTGACGCCCTGGAGCACGAAGAACGTGCCGAGGGTGACGATGAAGCTCGGCAGCTTGGTCCACATCACGAGGAACCCGTTGAGGGCGCCGATGGCCAGGGCGATCACCAGCGCGATGACGATCGCCACCCACACGTTGGTGCCGTACTCCGTCATCAGGATCCCCGTGGTGAGACCCGTGGTGCCGATCATCGCGCCGGAGGAGAGGTCGAACTCGCCGCCGATCATCAGCATCGCGACGGCGACCGCCATGATGCCGACGGTGGAGGCGTTGAAGATCCACGTGCTGGCGCCCGCCGGCTCGATGAAGGGGTCCGTCTGGGTTGCGAAGAACAGGAAGATCACGAGGGCGCCGACCATGGCGCCGATCTCCGGTCGGCGGAGGATCCGCGTGACTACCCGGGTTCCTGCGAGTCGCTCGTCGGGCTCCGGCTCGCGCTCGGCGCCTGCTGGTTCGGCCGCTGTCGTCGTGCTCATGAAAGTTCCTTCCCGGTCCGTGCCGGTCCGTCGCGGTGTCGGGGCCAGGCGGGGCCGCGCTGGCCCCGACACCGCAGCCGGATCAGCGCGTGCCGTTCCCTGCGAACTCGAGGACGGCTTCCGCGTTGTCCGCGGTGATGATGGCAGGACCGGAGTAGACCGGCTGGCCGCCTCCGATGTCGTTGCCGTTGATGTTCTTCAGGTAGATGCCGGTGACGCCGAGGTAGCCCTGGACGTACGGCTGCTGGTCGATGGCGAAGAGCAGGTTGCCGTCGATCACGTTCTGCACCACGTCGGCGTTCACGTCGAACGTCGCGACCGGGATGTCGGTCCCGGAGGCCTCGACCGCCTGGACGGCGGCACCGGACATGTCGCCACCGAGCGTGAGGATGCCGTCGATGCTGCTGTCGGCGCTGAGCTGGGACTCGATGGTGGCCTGGGAACCCGCAAGATCGGCGTTGTCGGTCTGCAGGTTCTTCATGGTGCCGTCGAACTTCGAGGCCGCCGCCCGGCAGCGCTCCTCGAGGGCCACGTTGCCGGCCTCCTGGATCACGCAGACCACGTTCTTCAGGCCGGCCTCGGACAGCTCCGCACCGGCGGTCTCACCGGCGATGGTCTCGCTCTGGCCGACGTGGGTGATCGCGCCGAAGTCCTGCCAGTCGTCGATGCCGGAGTTGATCGTGATGACCGGTACGCCGGCGTCCACGGCTGCGCGGATGCTCGACTCCAGGCCGTCCGGGTTCGCCATCGAGATGACGAGACCGTTCGTGCCCGCGGAGACAGCACTGTCGATCAGCGTGCTCTGCTCGCCCGGGTCGGGGCTGCTGTTGTACTGCAGGTCGACGCCGTAGTCGTCGCCCGCCTGCTCGGCGCCGGCCTTGACGACGTCCCAGAAGGAGTCGCCGGGCGCGGCGTGGGTCACGACGTCGATCCGGATGTCGCCGGCCTCGACACTGCCACCACCGCCGCCGCCACCACCGTCGTCTCCGTCGCCGCCCCCGCCGTCTCCTCTCCGGTACTGCAGCCGGCAAGCACCAGCGCGCCAGCGGCGAGGCCGAGGGTAAGTACCCGTCGGATCTTCATGCTGTTCCTCCTTGGTCCACCGCTGACGCGGCATGTCCCGGTGCTGCTTCGCGCCGGGGGTCTGGGGGCCTCATTGGGCCGTGGGGAAGCTGAACTGGGCCTGCTGGTGCTCGGCGTGGTCGACGTGCGGCCAACGCGCGGTCACCACCTTGGCGCGGGTGTAGAACGCGACCCCTTCGGGACCGTGGATGTGGTGCTCGCCGAACAGCGAGTCCTTCCAGCCACCGAAGGAGTAGTAGGCCATCGGCACCGGGATCGGGACGTTCACGCCGATCATCCCGACCCGCACGCCGCGCTGGAACCGGCGCGCGGCCTCGCCGCTCGAGGTGAAGATCGCGGTGCCGTTGCCGTAGGGGTTGGCGTTGATCAGGTCGATCGCGGCATCGACGTCGTCCATCCGGACGACGGACAGCACCGGCCCGAAGATCTCCTGCGTGTAGACGTCCATCTCGGGCGTCACCCGGTCGATGACGGTGGGTCCCGACGAAGAACCCGCCGTCATGGCCGTCCACGCTGAGCCCGCGGCCGTCGACCGAGAGCTCCGCGCCCTGCTGCTCGCCCGAGCCGATCAGCCCGACGATCCGGTCGCGCGCCTCGGGCGTGACCACCGGACCCATCTCGCTGTCGGCGTCGCGGCCCGAGCCCACGCGTACGGCGCGCGCCTTGGCGTTGACGAGCTCGACCAGGCTGTCGCCCACGCCGCCCACCGCGACGGCCGCGGAGATCGCCATGCAGCGCTCGCCGGCGGAACCGAAGGCCGCCGCCACGAGCTGGTCGGAGGCGTACTCGAGGTCGGCGTCCGGGAGGATGATCGCGTGGTTCTTGGCGCCTCCCAGCGCCTGCACCCGCTTGCCGTTCTCGGTGGCCCGGCCGTGGATGTACTTCGCGATCGGGGTCGACCCGACGAACGACACCGCCGCCACGTCCGGGTGCTCCAGCAGCCCGTCGACGGCCTCCTTGTCGCCGTGCAGCACGTTGAAGACGCCATCGGGCAGTCCGGCCTCGCGCCACAGCTCGGCCAGGATCAAGGAGGCGGACGGGTCGCGCTCGCTCGGCTTGAGCACGAACGTGTTCCCGCACGCGATGGCCACGGGGAACATCCACATCGGCACCATCGCCGGGAAGTTGAACGGCGTGATCCCGACGCAGACGCCGAGCGGCTCGCGGAACGAGTAGAGGTCGACGCCGGTCGAGACCTGGGCCGAGAAGTCGCCCTTGAGCAGCTGCGGGATGCCGCACGCGAACTCCACGACCTCCAGCCCGCGCTGCACCTCGCCTGCCGCGTCGGACAGCACCTTGCCGTGCTCGTCGGTGATCGCCTCGGCGATCCGGTCGACGTTGGCGTTCACCAGCTCGCGGAACGCGAACAGCACCTTCGTGCGCTTGCTCAGCGACGACTGCGACCAGTCGGCGTACGCGTCCCGGGCCGCGGACACCGCCGCGTCCACATCTGCCGCGGTGGCGAGCAGTACCTCGCCCTGCTGCTCGCCGGTGGCGGGGTTCCACACGCGGCCGGAGCGCGTGGACGTCCCGGTCGTCGCCTTGCCGGCGATCCAGTGCTCGATGGTCCTCATCAGCCGTCCTTCTCGGTGTCGCGGTCGGGGGTGGCCGTCGCCGGCCTCAGGTGGGCGCGCTGCCGCGCCTTGTTCTCGTCGTACGTCGTCCGCGCGGTCCGGGTGCTCTCCAGCGCCGAGACCTCGGCGACCGGGACATCCCACCAGCCGGGGCTGTCGGGTGCCGGGACCAGCGGGTCGGTCTCGACGTGCACCACGACCGGCCCGTCGACGGACTGCGCCTCGACGAAGGCCTTCTCGAACTCGGTCAGGCCGGTGGCGCGCAGCACGCGGGCGCCGAGGCTGGCCGCGTTGTCGGCCAGGTCGACCGGCAGCCGGTCGCCGTCGAGGCCGGAGTCGGTGCGGTAGCGGTAGCGGGTGCCGAACCGCTGGGAGCCCAGCGACTCCGACAGCGCGCCGATCGAGGCGTAGCCGTGGTTCTGCACGAGGACGACGATCAGCTTGATCCCCTCCTGCACGGCCGTGACCAGCTCCTGCGCCATCATCAGGTAGGACCCGTCGCCGACCATGACGATCACGTCGCGGTCCTCACCGGTGTCCAGCGCCGCCATCTTCACGCCCAGCCCGCCGGCGATCTCGTAGCCCATGCACGAGAAGCCGTACTCCACGTGGTAGCCCTTGCGGTCGCGGGTCCGCCACAGCTTGTGCAGGTCGCCCGGCATCGAGCCGGCCGCGCAGACCACGACGTCCTGTGGCCGCGACACCCGGTTCACGACCCCGAGCACCTCCGACTGCGCGGGCAGCGGCGTGTGGGCGACGTCGTGGGAGCCCTGGACGATCCCGTCCCACTGCCGCGCGAGATCGGTCGCCCGGTCGGTGTGCTCGGCCGGGGCCCGCCAGCCGGCCAGCGCCTCGGTGAGCTGCTCGAGCCCGCGGCGGGCGTCACCGACGGCGGCCACGGCCGAGAGCTTGTGGGCGTCGAACGACGCGACGTTGAGGTTGACGAACCTGACGTCGGGGTTCGCGAACACGGTCTTGGACGCCGTCGTGAAGTCGCTGTAGCGGGTGCCGACGCCCAGGATCACGTCCGCCTCCTCGGCCAGCGCATCGGCGGCGGTGGTGCCGGTGGCCCCGATCGCGCCCACCGACTGCGGGTGGTCGTAGGGCAGGGACCCCTTGCCCGCCTGCGTCTCCGCGACGGGTACGCCGGTCGCCTCGGCGAGGGCGCGCAGCTGCTCGGTGGCGTCGGCGTAGATGGTGCCGCCGCCGGCCACGACGAGTGGCTTCCTCGCCGAGCGCAGCACCTCGACGGCGCGGGCCAGCGCGCTCTCCTCGATCGCCGGCCGCCCGACGTGCCACACCCGGCGCGCGAACAGGTCGTCCTCCCAGTCCCACGCCTCGGCCTGCACGTCCTGCGGCAGCGAGATCGTGACCGCGCCGGTCTCGACCGGGTCGGTGAGCACCCGCATCGCCGCCAGCAGCGACAGCGGCAGCTGCTCGGGCCGGTTGATCCGGTCCCAGAACCGCGAGACCGGCTTGAAGCAGTCGTTGACGCTGACGTCCAGCGACCGCGGGTCCTCGAGCTCCTGGAGCACCGGGTTCGAGACCCGGGTGGCGAACACGTCGCCCGGCAGCAGCAGGACCGGGATCCGGTTGACGGTGGCGAGGGCGGCGCCGGTGACCATGTTGGTCGACCCCGGGCCGACGGAGGCCGTGCAGGCGAACGCGGCCAGCCGGTCGCGGTGCCGGGCGTAGCCGACCGAGGCGTGCACCATGGCCTGCTCGTTGCGGGACTGGAAATAGCGGAGCACGTGGCCACCCGCGCCGTCGTCGACCACCTCGCGCTCGCGTTCCAGCAGCGCCTGCCCGAACCCGGCCACGTTGCCGTGGCCGAAGATCCCCCAGCAGCCGGCGAAGAACGGCGTCTCGACGCCGTCGCGCTCGACGTACTGCGCCTCGAGGAATCGCACGATCGCCTGGGCGACCGTCAGTCGAGTGGTCATCGGGCCTCCGTGCTCTCTCCGAACGGGAGCCGCGGGTCGATCGGCTCGTCGGTCCAGGTCTCGCGGACCCAGGTGTGGGCGGGGTCGTCGCAGATCAGCCAGGCCCGCTCGTCGCCGGGACCGGCCATCACGTTGAGGTAGTAGAGGTCGTAGCCCGGGGCCGCCATCGACGGGCCGTGCCAGCCGTGCGGGATCAGGACGACGTCGCCGCTGCGCACCTCGGCGAGCACGTCGATCTCCTTGCCCGGATGGCCGTAGACACGTTGGTAGGCCACACCCGGACCCTGCGGTCCGTCGGCGACCTCGAAGTAGTAGATCTCCTCGAGGACGCTCTCGGTCTCCGTCGCCTCGTCGTGCTTGTGCGGCGGGTACGACGACCAGTTGCCGCCCGGCGTCAGCACCTCGCAGGCGATGAGCGCCTCCGCCTCGAACGCCTCGGGCGTGCAGAAGTTGTTGACCTGGCGGCTGGCCCGGCCGGCGCCGCGCAGCTCGACAGGTGTCGCGTCGGCGGGCTGGTAGCGGAACGGGAGCCGCCTCGTGCAGCGCGCCGAGGGAAGGGCGAAGCGCCCGCCTTCGCGGCTCTCGATCACGACCTCGGCATCGCGGGGGACGTAGGCGAAGTCCGTCGCGCCGCTGAACACGTCTGCCCGACCGGCGAGGTCGAACGACTCTCCGTCGAGCGTGACGGTGCAGCCGCCCTCCAGCGGCAGCACGAGCGTCTCCGCGTCACCGGTGGACCAGGTGGCACGCTCCCCGGCGGCCAGGCTGATGACGGCCAGGCCGCTGTAGCCCCAGTCGGCAGACTCCGGCGTGACGACGAGGTCCGCGCCGGCATCGCTCGCCGTACCGGCCGGGAGGTGGAGACGCGTGCTGGTCAGTGTCATCTCTGGAGTCATGTCACATCATTCCCACGACGGCGTCGACCGCGGCGGACACGTCACCGCCGGGCGGGTAGAGCAGGGACCGGCCGACCACCATCCCGCGGACGTGCGGGTTGGCCAGCACCTTCTCCCACTGGGCGAACTGGGCGTCCTGGTCGGCCGAGACCTCGCCGCCGAGCAGGAGCACGGGCAGCTCGGTCGCCGCGAGGACGGGCTCCATGTCGTCGATGACCGGGAGCTTCAGCCAGGTGTGGGCGCTGGTCCAGCCGAGGCCGGCGGCCACCGTGGCCGACCGGACGACCGCCTCGACGGACAGGTCGTTGCGGATCCTGCCGTCGACCCGGTGGGAGATGAACGGCTCGACCATGGCCATGACGCCGCGCTCGGCCAGCTCGCTGACCGCGCGGGCGCAGGCCTCGAGGGTGCGTGCGGTCGAGGCGTCCTCCGGATCGATCCGCAGCAGCATCTTGCCGCCCTGGAAGCCCATCCGGGCCACGGCCGCGGCGTCGTACCCGGTGAACCGGTCGTCGATCTCGAAGACCGTGCCGGCCAGTCCGCCGCGGTTCATCGACCCGATCACGACCTTGCCGTCGAGCGCGCCCATGAGGAGCAGGTCCTCGATGATGTCGGCGGTGCCGAGCACCCCGTCGACGCCCGGACGCGAGAGCGCCTCGGCCAGGCGCCGGAGCAGCTCCCAGCGGTCGCCCATGGCCAGCGCGTCCTCGCCGGCGCGCAGCGCACCGCGGGCCGGGTGGTCGGCGGCGACCAGCATCAGCCGGCCGGTGGAGCCGGTGAGGCCCTGCGGTCGGGTGCGCGCGGCGGCCAGCTCGGCGATCCGGCCCGGGTTGCCCACGCGGGTCCGGACGAGATCGCTGATGCTCTCGGTGTGGCTCATGCCGCGCCCTCCAGGACCTTCTCGAGCTCGTCGCTGGTGGGCATCGCGTCGGCGCAGGCCAGCCGGCCGGCGACGACCGCGCCGGCCGCGTTGGCGAACCGCAGGATGCGCTCCACGTCCCATCCCGACAGCAGGCCGTGGCACAGTGCGCCGCCGAACGCGTCGCCGGCGCCGAGCCCGTTCACGACGTCGACCGGGACGGGCGGCACGACCACGGACTCCTCGCCGCGGACGCCGAGCACCCCGTCGGGACCCTGCTTGACGATCGCGAAGTCCACCCCGGCCTCGCGCAGCGCGGCTGCGGCGCGCTGCGGGTCGCGCTCGCCGATCGCCACGTCGCACTCCTCGAGGTTGCCCACCGCGACGTCGACCAGGTCGACGGCGGCGCGGATGTGCTGGTGTGCCTCCTCGCGCGACGGCCAGAACATCGGCCGGTAGTCGAGGTCGAGGACGGTGGTGCCGTGGTCGCCGCGGGCCTTCAGTGCGGCCATGGTGGCGCTCCTCGACGGCTCCTCCGAGAGGCCGGTGCCGGTCACCCAGAAGATGTCGGCCGCCGCGATCGCGTCGAGGTCGAGCTCGTCGGCCCGGATCTGGAGGTCGGGGGCGGTCGGCAGTCGGTAGAAGTAGAGCGGGAAGTCGTCGGGCGGGAAGATCTCGCAGAACGTCACCGGCGTCGGCAGCCCGTCGACCGGGGTGACGTAGCGGTCGTCGACGCCGAAGCCCTGCAGTGCCTGGTGGACGAACCTGCCGAACGGGTCGTCGCCGGTGCGGGTGATCACGGCCGAGCGGCGGCCGTGACGGGCTGCGGCGACCGCGACGTTCGTGGGGCTGCCGCCGAGGTACTTGCCGAAGGACGTCACGTCCTCCAGGGGTACGCCGACCTGGTCGGGATAGATGTCCACGCCGACGCGTCCCATCGTGAGCACCTCGAACGTCATGCGGTCGTCCCCAGCAGGAAGTCCAGGCTCTGGCGCACGTTGCCGACGGGGCCTTCGTCGTCGGGCGGGCCGTCGAGCATCACGTCCTGCTCGAGGACGTACCAGCCCTGGTAGCCCGCGTCCTCGAGGGTCCGGACCATCGCCGCGATGTCGACGTCGCCCTGGCCCAGCGGCCGGAAGATCCCGGCGCGGACGGCGTCGCCGAAGGCGAGCTCGCCGGCGATCACCTTCGCGGCCAGACCGCTGTCGACGTCCTTGAGGTGCACGTGGACGACGCGGTTGGGCTGGGCCGCGGTGATCGCCACGGGGTCGCCGCCGCCGACGACGAGGTGGCCGGTGTCGATGCACAGCCCGACCTTCGAGCCGGACAGCACCCGCTCGGTCTCCTGGCCGGTCTCGACCATGGTGCCGACGTGGGGGTGCAGGCTGGCGACGACGCCGCGGCTCGCGGCGTGGTCGCTGATCCGGTCGAGGTTCTCGGAGCAGCACCGACCAGCCGTCCTCGTCGAGGACCGGGCGGTCGTCGTACCCGTCGACGCCGGTGAAGGCCGCGAGCACGACCACGCCGGCACCGCACGCGAGGCAGCCGTCGATGAACGCGTCGACCTCGGGCATCGGGTCGTGGTCGGGGTCGTGCAGCAGCACCGGGAGGAAGCCGCCGACCGCGCTCAGGCCGTAGCCGCCGAGCTGCTCGGCCCGCGCGCTCGGGTCGTCCTGCAGGAAGCCGACCGGACCGAACTCGGTGGCGGCCAGCCCGAGCTCGCGCATCTGGTCCAGGACGGTGTGCGGGTCGAGCTGGAAACCCCAGCCCGGGACCTCGCAGACGCCCCACGAGATGGGAGCTCCGGCGACTCGCGACGGCAGCGAGGACGGGCTGTCGGCGTGGCCTGGTCGTGGCGCACTCTGGACCTGCGTCATGGAGGGGATTCTTGCGGCGTGACGGCTGTCACGTCAAGAGTTTGTCTGGACATTCTTACGTTCGTACATACTGACCTTTGCACGCTATGCTGCCCCCGCCACCGACGTACGAGAGGAGCCACCAGTGCCCCTTCCCGACGTCGTGGTCAACCGCTCCAGCCCCGTCCCGCTCTACTTCCAGGTGGCCGAGCAGCTCGAGCGCGCGATCCTCGAAGGCGCGCTGGTCCCGGGTGACCGGATCGGCAACGAGGTGGCCCTGGCCGACTCGCTCGGCCTCTCCCGGCCCACGCTGCGCCAGGCGATCCAGATGCTCGTCGACAAGGGCATGCTCGTGCGCAAGCGCGGGGTCGGCACGCAGGTCGTGCACTCGCAGGTGCGCCGCACGGTCGAGCTCACGAGCCTCAACGACGACCTCAAGCGCGCGGGACGCCATCCGTCGACCGTGCTGCTCTCGCTCGAGCAGGTGGAGGCCGACGAGGAGTCGGCCACGCGCCTGAACCTGCCGACGGGCACCGTCCTGTGGGAGCTGCACCGGCTCCGCCACCTCGACGACGAGCCGCTCGCGCTGATGCGCAACCACGTGCCCGAGGCCGTGATCGACCTCAGCCGCGTCGACTTCTCCGAGACCGGGCTCTACGAGTGCTTCCGCGCCGTCGGGATCCACCTGCGCGTGGCCCACCAGACCATCAGCGCCCGGCTCGCCGACACCCGGGAGGCGCGCTACCTCGCCGGCCGCAAGGGCGACCCGGTGCTGACGATGGAACGGACGTCGTACGACGACAAGGGCCGGGCCGTGGAGTTCGGCCACCACCTCTACCGTCCCGACCTGTACGCCTACGAGGCGACGCTCGTCGACCGCTGACGGCCGGTTCCTGCCGCCCGTCCGACCCGGTCTTCCCCGGACCTTCCCTCCCGTCGGCGCGCCCCGACCGCGGAGGAAGCCGCCCGGAAGGTGCACCCGCCACGCTCCTCCCCGAGGAGCCGCGGTGATCACCGCGGCGGGAGGGAACGAGCGAGATGAGCGTGCAGACCCCGGAGCGGGTCGCGGCCAGCCCCGGCACGCGCGGCGCGGCGCAGGAGCGTCGTGACGGCGTACGGGCGATGGCGCCGATGCTGGTCGCCCTGGTGCCGTTCGCCGTCGTCGTCGGCACCGCCGTCGCGCAGAGTGACCACCGGCTCGCCGCCTGGCTGGGCACGTCCACCATCTACGGCGGCGCGGCACACCTCGCCGTGCTCGACCTCACCTCGGCGGGAGCGGGGTGGGTGGCCGCGGCCGCCGTCGGGCTCCTGATCAACATGCGCCTCGCCGCGTTCGCGACCTCGCTGGTCCCCGAGTGGCGCTCTGCCCCGGTCGGGCTGCGACTGGCCGCAGGCGTCATGCTCACCGACATCCCCTGGGCCCTGTCCCGCGACCGCCGCGGCCAGCGGCAGTTCTACCTCGGAGCCGCACTCACCCTGTTCGTGGCGTGGCCGGTCATGGTCACGGCCGGGATGCTGCTCGGCGGCTGGCTGGCGCAGCTGGCGGTCACCGCGATCCTGCCCGCCCTCTCGCTCGGCGCGCTGGTGGCGCCTCGGGTGCGGGCGCGCCCGGTCGCCCTCGCCGTGTCGGCGTCCGCCGTGGCCGCGCTGGCCACCGCGGGCCTGGCGCCGGGCGTCGCTCTCGTCATCTGCGCGGTCGCGGGCGTGGCCGCCGCCGCCGTCGGCGGAGGGAGGGCGTCATGAACGTCCTGCTCGCCGTGCTCGTCGTCGGCACCGGGAGCCTGCTCCTCCGCGTGGTGCCGCTCCTGTTCGCCCGACGGCTGCCCGACCGGGTCGCGGCGTACGCCGAGCACGCCGGCGTCGCCGTCCTGGCGGCGATCGTGGTCCGCGCCGTCGTCCTGCACCAGAACCCCGACCTGCCCGGCGCTCCCCTGGTGGCCCTCACCGCCACCGCCGCCGGACTGGTCGTGGCCTACACCGGCCGCTCGATCCTGCTGGCGATCGCCACCGGCGGGCTGACGTACGTCGCGATCACCGCGGCCCTGACCGGGAGCCTCTGACATGCGCAACCACTGCGTGACCCGCTTCGCGTTCACGTCGCCGCTGGGCCACGAGGCCCACGTGACCGCGTGCCTGAAGAAGGGCGAGGCCCGGCTGCGGCCACTGCGCCCCGGGGAGCTGGCATCGCAGCAGGCGGTGTTCGACGGCCTCTCCGCGGCATCGCGCACCGACCGGTTCCTGACGGGGGTCGACAGACTCACGCCCGCCATGTGGGGCGCGCTGACCGACGTCGACGGCCACGACCACGTCGCCTGGCTCGCCACCGTCGACGGCCGCCCCGCCGGCATCGCCCGCTTCGTCCGGGTGGCGCCGTGCACCGCCGACATCGCCTTCGAGGTCGCCGACGAGCACCAGGGCCTGGGGCTCGGCACGGTCCTCCTCGACACGGTCACCACGGTCGCGGCCGCCATGCGGATCCGTCGGCTGCAGGCGTCCGTGCTGGGCACGAACCTGGCGTCACAGCACCTGCTCTCCCGCATCGGCCTCGCCCTGCGACCCGAGCGACGGCATCCTCGAAGGGGAGTCGCTGTTCCACCTGATCGACCGGCCGCGGGTCGACCGGCCGGCCGTGCTGCGCCTGGCGTTCGCAGCGTCAGCAGCCGGGAGGCACGCTGAGCGGGGCGGCCTGACCTCCCGCTGGTCAGTGCGCGGCCACCGTGCCGAACCTCTCGGCGAGGACGCCGTGCCGCAGGGCACGGTCGCTCACCGTGAACGAGTCGCGACCGAGCTTCTCCAGCACGGTCCGGACGATGCAGGCGCCCGCCAGGATCACCTCCGCGCGCTGCGGCTGGAGGCCGGCGATCGTGCGTCGCTCGTCGGCGTCACGCCTGCTGTAGAGCCCGATCTGCCGGTCGATCTCGGCCCGATCGAGCACCGTGCCCTGCACCACGTCCGGGTCGTACTCGACCAGGCCGTGCCTGACCGCGGCCAGGTTGGTGACCGCCCCGCCCATGCCGACGAGCGCCTCGGGCGAACGCCGGCCGGCGAGGCGCCCCAGGCCGTCGTCGATGGCGCGGAGGGCGGCGGCGAGCGTCTCGTCGGAGACGACCCGCTCGAGGCCGAACTCCTCGGTGAGGCGCACGGCGCCGACGTCGACGCTGAACCGCTCGTCGACCTCGCCTGCGTCGCCGAACGTGAACTGCGAGCTGCCGCCCCCGGTGTCGAACACCACCCGCGATCCCGATGCAGGGAGCCCGGATGTTGCCGCCAGGAAGGCGAGCCGCGCCTCCTCCTCCCCGGAGATGACCTCGACCACGACCCCGCAGTGCGCCAGCACCTGGTCGACGACCTCCGCGCCGTTGCTCGCCATCCGCAGGCCCGCCGTACCGACCGCGGCGATCGCCGCGACCCGCTGCTGCACGGCCTCACCCGCCATCCCTGCCACGGCTGCGATCGTCCGCTGCACCGGCTCCGGCTCGAGCCGCCCGGACCGTTCGAGGCCCTCGCCCAGCCGCGTGATCTCGGCGCGGTCGGCGAGCGTCCGGCCGACGCCGTCCGCCCCTCGCTCGCTGACGTGGAGCTTCACCGAGTTGGTTCCGACGTCGATGACCGCGAACCGCTCGACGCCGAAGCCCGTCAGCGTCTTCAGCCCTCGCGCGTAGTTCACGTTCGGCCGCATGGCCAGCCCGAGCTCGCGCACGGTGCCGATCACCCTCGCGGGATCTTCCGACTCGACCGCGATCGTCCTCGTCGAGCGCTCGCCGACACGTACGTCCGTCAGCTCGGCCAGGCAGTCGCCGACCCGGTAGCGATGGCGTCGTTTGTGGACCTCGACCGCGAGCAGGTCGGGGTTCGCGCCGACGACCTCGTCGACCAGCTCGGCGAGGGCGTACTCCGACCGCGTCAGCCGGCCCGATTCCACGCCCAGGGCCGAGAGCGCCGACCCGACGTCGGCCGCCGTGATCGGGAACGGAGCCTTCATCACCGGCGTCCACTGCTCCAGCCCGTTCTCGTCGACCTGCTTCCGGCGCTTGACGTCCATCAGGTCGTCGCGCACCTTGACCACGTCCGTGTCCCCGACGGACAACACGTACGTCTCGGCGCTCTCGACCACCTCGGTCGGGGCCAGCGCGGCCAGCACCAGCTCCGCCGGTCCGAAGCGATCACCGAAGGTCCGCCACTCCCACCGGGGGACGATCGTCATGACGACAGGCTAGTGGCCGCCGCGGCCGGATCAGAGGTCGTAGGGACTCGGACCCGTCGTCCACTGCCCTCCGGTCTGTGCCTCGAACGCCTCCACCGCCACCCGAATCGTCGGGAAGAAGCGATCCGGCGGCAGGGCACCGCTGAGCTCGTAGCTCTCCATCTTCTGGCGTACGGCGTCCTTCAGCTCGGCGAACACCAGCCGCGTCCCCTGGTCGTGCAGCTCGGTGTCGAGGTCCTCGAGCATGTCCGCGGCGGTCGTGTCCACATCGGTGATCGGCTCGGCGGCAACGACGATCCACCGTGGCGTCGGCTCAGACCTGGCCAGCCGCCGTACCTGGTCGCGGAACGTCCGGGCGTTGGCGAACAGCAAGGGGGCGTCGAACCGGTAGATCACCAGGCCCGGGACGTGCTCGACGGTCGCATGGAACGTGGTGTCGTGATAGCCGGGCAGGCCCTCGGCCCGACCGAGCAGCGCCTGGTGCGGCCACCACACGCGGCGGAAGACGTTGAGGATCGAGAGGCCGACCGCCACCGCGATCCCCGGGAGCACGCCGAGGAACGCGACGCCGAGGAACGCGACCAGCGCCAGGATGAAGTCCGACCTCCGCTGGCGCCGGAGCCGCCGGAGGCCGCGGATGTCGGCCAGCGACATCGACGCAGCGATGACCACGGCGGCGAGCGCGGGCTGCGGAAGGTCACGGAGGAGGCCGGGGGCGACGAGGAGCATCGTGACGATCGCCGCTGCCCCCACCAGGCCGGTGACCTGGGTCTTGGCACCGTTCTGGAAGGCGACCGCCGTCCGTGACCCGCTCGTGCTGACCGGGAAGCCCTGGAAGAGGCCCGCGGCGAGGGCTGCCGCGCCGCAGCCGATCATCTCGCGGTTGCCGTCGACCTCGGCGCCGGTTCGTTCGGCGAACACCGACGCCGTCGAGATCGTGTCGGTCAGCGAGACCAGGGCGATGCCGAAGGCGCCCGCCATGAGCAGGGCGACGTCGTCCAGCGGGACGGTCGGCAACGTCAGCGGCGGAAAGCCCTCGGGCATCGGTCCGACGACGTCGACCCCGCGGCTCTCCAGGTCGAGCAGGTTCACGGCAATGATGGCGAGGACGACGGCCGCGAGGACACCGGGGACGGCGGGCAGCCATCGCTGCGTGGCCAGGATCAGCGCCAGGCTCGCCAGGCCCACGGCGACGGCGGCACCGAGGGATGCCCCTCCGACCAGGCCGTCGACGAAGGCCACGGCCTCGTCGAAGACGCCGTCGGCGTCCACCGAGAAGCCGAAGAGCTTCGGCAGCTGGCTGACCAGGATGGTCAGTGCCAGACCGTTCATGTAGCCGATCTGGGTCGGCTTGGACAACAGGTCGGCGATGAACCCCAGCTTGAACGCGCCGGCCAGGCCCGTGATCACGCCGACCATCAGCGCAAGAACGGACGCGTAGCGCGACCGCTGCCTGGGGATCGTCGCCGGCGGCCGCGAGGGGGATGACGGTCGCGGCGATCATCGGTCCCAGCGACGAGTCGGGGCCGAGCACGAGCACCCGGGACGGACCGAACAGCGCGTACCCGACGAGGGCCAGGATGGTGGTGTAGAGCCCGGTGATCGGCGGCAGCCCGGCCAGCTCGGCGTACGCCATCCCTTGCGGCACGAGCAGGGTCGTCACGACCAGTCCGGCCACGATGTCCTTGCGCAGCCAGGCCCGTTGGTAGTCCGAGAAGATCGCGAGCCCGGGAACCCACCGGATGAGGACGGCCTGCGCCGCACGCTCCGTCACAGGGCCCGACCTCCTCCGCCGGCCCGAGCGCCGATGCGTACCGTTCGCAGGCTACGCCCGCCCCGGCGCGGGCATCGTCCGCATCTTCAGCCAACGATCGCTAATGTAAAGCCAGGTTCTACAGGGAGGCAGTCCCTATGCCGACGTGGCGGGCACCGTTCCGGTCCGCCCCTATCCGGGGTCGACACACGGTGGTGAGTGCTCGAGCCACCGAGGTGCGCCTCGAGAACGGCGCCAGCCTGGCCGGTTGGGCCTACCTCCTCGGCGAGCCCCGACCCGAGCCCCGGCGGTCCCGGCAGCTGGCCCACCTCGGCGGCCTGGTCTCGATCCTCGCCCTGCTGCTCTACCTCACCTGGCGCGTCGCGTTCACGCTGCCCGACGGCGGCTGGAACCTGGTCGCGGCCTGGACGCTCGTGGTGTTCGAGGCGGTCCCGCTCATCGGCCTCCTGATCCGGATCGTGACCCTGTGGGACATCGACTCCCGCGCGCCGCGGCGGGTGACCGCAGCCGAGCCCGGACTGCGCACGGCCGTGTGGATCCCGACGTACAACGAGCCGGTCGAGGTGATCGCGCCGACCATCGCCGCCGCCTGCGACCTGCAGCCAGCGCACGAGACGTGGGTGCTCGACGACGGTGAGCGGCCCTGGGTCGCCGAGCTCTGCGAGCAGTACGGCGCCCGCTACATCGCCCGGCCGACCCACGAGCACGCCAAGGCCGGCAACATGAACCACGCCCTCGCCCTGATGGCCGAGGAGGAGGCGCAGGGCGCGCCTCGCACCGACGTGCTGGCCGTCCTCGACTGCGACCACGTCCCGCTCCCCACGTTCCTCACCGACACCGTCGGCTGGTTCGACGACCCCGAGCTGGCGCTGGTCCAGGGGCCGCAGAGCTACTACAACTCCGGGGCGTTCGACGACGACGGCGTGACCGGCGAGCAGGGCATGTTCTTCCACGTCCTCCTGCCCGCCCGCAACCATGACGGCGCGGGTCCCTTCTGGTGCGGGTCGACGTCGCTGATCCGGGCGTCGGCACTGCACGAGATCGGTGGCATCTCCACCGAGACCATCGTCGAGGACATGCACACCACCCTCGGCCTGATCCGTCGCGGCTGGAAGACCGTCTACCACCACCAGACCCTCGCCGTGGGCCTCGCGCCGGCGACCGCCGAGCAGTACCTCCTCCAGCGGCGTCGCTGGGGCATGGGGTCGATGCAGGTGCTGGCGCACGAGAAGCTGTGGGCGGCCAAGCGGTGGCTGTCGTGGCGCAACTTCTACGAGTACCTCACCGGCACCCTGTGGTGGCTCGAGGGCGTCGCCACGCTGTTCGTGTTCATCATCCCGCTCGTGGTCATGTTCAGCGGTGCCCAGACCTCGACCGCGACCCCGCTCGCGTTCGCCACGGCCTTCGTCTCGATGTTCCTGGTGCGCATGTGGGGCACCAAGCGGCTGTTCCGCGGACACCTGCACTGGCGGACCGCCTTCGCGCTCCGGATCTTCCGGGTCCCGATCGGCATCTCCTGCCTGTGGTGGCTGCTCACCCGCCGGACCCTCACCTTCGAGGTGACGCCCAAGGCCGGCGCCGACGAACGGCTCCGGGGACGCGTCCCGCGTGTGCTGCTGGTCCTGATCGTCGTCGTCACCGGTGCCCTGGTGTACGCCGCGGCCGGCGTGCTCGGCCTGGTCCCGTGGCGCACCAACACGGTGTCGACCATCGCCTCGGGCGCCTGGCTCGCCGTCGCCGACGTGGTGCTGATCCTCGGCACCCGCCGGATCACCGACACCGACTACTCGACGTCGCGGCGCAACGCCCACCGCACCGCCGTCACCGCCTCGGTCACGATGGACGGCATCGAGGGCGAGCTGGTCGACATCTCGGTCGGTGGGGTCGCCGTACGATTCCCGGCCGGATCGGCTCCCACGGCCGGCCAGGTCGAGCTGCAGCTCCCGGAGGCGGACCCGGTGGAGATGTCGGTCGTCCGTGTGTCGCCGGACACCAGCGGCCACGACGTGGTGTCCTGCCGACTGCTGGCCGACGACTGGGAGGGCTACCGCGCGATGTCGCTCTGGCTGTTCCACACCCCCGCGGGAGTCGTCGGGGGCATGCCCGTCGGCGTACCCGCGGTCGCCGCCAGCAAGTGGCACAAGCCTCCGGCGGCGGTCCGGTCGTTCGGCCAGGCCGCTCCGGTCGCACCCGCGACCACATGAGCGCCCGGACATGACCGCCCGCGCCTGGCTCGCCCTCCTCGCGGTCGGTGCAGTCCTCACCGGAGTGAACGCCGTCGCAGGGCGGGGCTCCGAGTCCGACCTGGATCCCGTCTACCAGCTGGCGGCCTGGCTCGCCGTCGGCGCCATGGTGGCCGGAATCCGGATCAATCGCCCACGGACCATCCGGCCCTGGGTGGTCATGACCGCCGGCCTGGCCCTGCTGGTCCTCGGAGACGCGCTGGGTGCTCGACGGGGCGTCCTCCTGCACGGCGACCGCGACCCGTCTGCCGGTGACGCCGCCCACCTGCTCGGCTACGTGCTCCTCGCCGTCTCACTCCTGCTGCTGGCACACGACCGTCGCCCCGGCGACCGTGCGGGACGGCTCGAGTCCTGGATCGTCAGTGCCGGCGCCGCCCTGGTCTTCGTGGACCTGCTGATCCGCCCGTCGCTCGACGCCGGGCCCGGCACGACCGCCGGCAGCATCGTGAGTGTCGCCTACCCGGCCGGTGACGTCCTGCTCGTGCTCGGGCTGGCCCGGCTGGCGACCGCGGCGGGCGGTCGCACGCGCGCCGGTCGGCTCCTTCTCATGGGCGGCGCGCTGCTGCTCGTGGCCGACACCATCTCGATCCTGCTCGGGCTCTACGCCACGCCCGACCACCGTCCCGGGGACCTGCTTCGGCTGTTGTCCTACACCGCCTTCGGCGCCGCCGCGCTGCACCCGACGATGGCCGTGCTCTCCCGTCCGACCGCCTGGACGGCACAGGCGGGTCCCAGCCGATCGCGCCTCCTGGTGGTCGGCCTCGCCGCCCTCATCGCACCGGCCCTGCTCGCCGCCGAAGAGCTGCTGGGGGCGGAGCACGACAGATGGGCGATCGTGGTCGGCAGCGTCGTGCTGTCCGCGCTGGTGTTCGCCCGCATGGTCGTCGCCGTCGAGCAGGTCGAGGAGGTCAACCGGTCCCGGACCGAGCTGCAGGAGCAGCTCGCCTACGACGCGGCGCACGACTCACTGACCCAGCTGCCGAACCGCGCCCGCGGCCTGGCCCTGACCCGACGTGCGCTCGCCCGCGACCGGGGAGCCGACACCAGCACGGCGGTGCTCTTCATCGACCTCGACGGCTTCAAGCACGTCAACGACACCCTCGGCCACCGCAGTGGCGACGAGGTGCTCCGCCGGATCGCGGACCGCCTGCGGGAGTCGGTGCGCGACAACGACGTCGCCATCCGGTACGGCGGTGACGAGTTCCTGGTGCTCCTCGACGGAGTCGGCGAGACCGACGTCGCCCTGTCGGTCGCCCGCCGACTGATCGCCGGCATCTCCGAGCCGATCACGCTGGCCGGCAACATGGCTCGCGTCGGAGCGAGCATCGGTGTCGCCCTCGCGACCGCCGGCAACACCGACGCGGCGACGCTGATCCACGAGGCCGACGCGGCGGCGTACGCAGCGAAGTCGAGCGGGCGCGGCCGCGCCCATGTCTACGACACGTCCATGCGCCGCGCGGCCGACCGCCGTCGGGTGCTCGAGCAGGACCTGCGGGACGCGATCGGCCGGGACGAGCTGGTCCTGCACTTCCAGCCGATCGTCGGCACCCAGTCCGGCGACGTGGAGGGCTACGAGGCGCTGGTCCGGTGGGAGAGGCCCGGCACCGGGCTGCTGCCACCCGACGAGTTCCTCCCGATCGCCGAGGAGTCCGGCCTGATCGACGCCGTCGACGCGTGGGTGCTCGACCGGGCCGCCAGCCAGCTCGCCCGCTGGAGCACGTTGTTCGGCGCCCGACGCGCCGTACGTCTCGGTCAACCTCGCCCCGAGGCATGTCGCCCGGCCCCACGTCGTCGACTCCGTCGCCGCCGCCCTGGAGCACTGGGAGGCCGACCCCGCACTCCTCGTCGTCGAGACCGGCGAGGCGGTGCTCTCCGACCTCAGTGGCTCCGTCGCCCACCTCCGCCGGATCCGGGAGCTCGGCGTCCGGGTCAGCGTCGACGACTTCGGCGCCGGGTTCAGCTCACTGTCGCGGTTCGCCGACCTGCCGGTCGACATCGTGAAGATCGACCGTCGGTACGTCGACGTCGGCACCACTCCGTCGGGCCGACTGCTGCACCTGATGGTGCAGGGCGCGCACGCGGTCGGGCTGACCGCCGTGGCCCAGGGCGTCGAGCACGACGTCCAGCTCGCCACCCTGCGGGCCCTCGACTGCGAGTCGGTGCAGGGCTTCCACATCGCCCGCCCGATGCCGGCCGAGGAGGCCGAGGCGTACCACCGCGACCGGGCCGCCGACCGGTTCGGCGGACTGCTGTCGCAGCAGTCAGGTTCCTAGGAATCCGGTGGCGAGCAGGGCCTCGGCGTCCGGCGCGGAGAGCGGCTCCGACCAGAGGTAGCCCTGGGCCAGGTCGCAGCCGAGCTCGCGGGCCCGGTCCGCCTGCTCCGTGGTGGCGATCCCCTCGATCGTGGTGGCCAGGCCGAGGTCCGCGGCCACCCCGAGCAGCGCCTTCACCACTGCGTCGGCGCGACCGCCCAGTCGCTCGGTGAAGAACCTGTCGATCTTGATCCCGTCGACCGGCACGTCCACCAGATGGGTCAGCTCCGACCAGCCGGTACCGAAGTCGTCGAACCACACGGCGTACCCGAGCTCGCGCAGCCGGCCGAGCTCCCTCGCTCCCTGCGCCAGGTCGCGCGGCCGCGCCGACTCGGTCAGCTCGACGTCCACGTTGCCGGGGGGTACGTCGTACCGGGTGACCAGCGCGTGCAGCTCGTCCACCCACCCGTCCCCGTCGAGGTGGCGGCCGGAGAAGTTCACGCTGATCCGGAGGTCCGGCCTGGCATCCCGCCACCGGGCCAGGTCGCAGGCGGCGCCGTCGAGGATCGCCAGGTCCAGGCGCGTGACCAGGCCGGTCTCCTCGGCCAGGCCGATGAACGCCCCCGGCAGCTCGACCATGCCCGAGGGACGGTGCCACCGGGCGAGAGCCTCGAACCCCACCAGCTCACCGGTCGTCAGACGCACGATCGGTTGGTACCAGGGACGCACCTCCCCCCGGTCGAGGGCGAGGTGCAGCTCTTCGGACTCCCGAGGAGTCTGCGTCATGGCCGCACCCTAGTCCCTGACTCGTATGGATCGGGTGACCCGTCGGGGCGGGCCGCGAGTGGACACTGAAGGGGTGATCCGTCTCCTGATCAGGCTTGCGATCTATCTCGTGTCCTCCGTGGTGGGTCTGCTGGTGGCCGACGCGATCCTCGACGACATGACCGTCGAGGCGTCCGGGCTGGTGACCGTCGTCGTGATCTTCACCATCGCGCAGGCGATCCTGGGCCCGTTCATCGCCATGACGGTCGCACGGAACGCGAACGCCTTCCTCGGCGGCGTCGGCCTGGTGACGACCTTCGTGGCCCTGCTCATCGCCTCGACCATCGGCGACGCACTCTCGATCTCGGGCGTCGCCACCTGGATCGCCGCCACGGTGCTGGTGTGGCTGGTGACCGCCCTCGCGACGCTGCTGATCCCGTTGCTGCTGGTCAAGATGGGTATCGAGGCGGCCCGCGATCGCAAGCAGGGTGCCCGGGACTGACAGCGGCGGGTCGGCCGACGTCAGAGCAGGCGAAGACCCGCGGTGACGGCGGCGCCGAACAGGACCGCGACCAGCATCGGCATCCGCAGCGCCACCCGGCCCACACCTGCGGCTGCCACGCCCGCGATCTGCCGCCAGTCGAGACCGTCCCAGTCGGGGCCGGCCAGCTCGATCACGATCAGCCCGGCGAGCAGGACCGGTGCGACCAGAGCGACCACCCGGCGGGCGGCGCGGGGCAGCGTCCGGTGGCCGAGCACCAGCGGTCCGCTGGCCTTCAGCAGCCAGTTCGCGACGGTCACGGCGAGCACCGCCGTCCAGAGCCTCATCGGTCCGTCCGATCGGGCAGGACCCCGACGAACGCGCCGGCCGTGGCCGCCAGCAGCGCGTAGCCGGGCTCGGTCACGAGCAGCAGGCCGCCCGCGATCGCGGCCCCGCAGAGCGCAGCGATCGCGGCGCGGGCGGAGCGCACCTCGTCGAGGACCAGCAGCAGGAAGAACGCCGGGAAGATGACGTCGGCACCGAGCTTGTCGAGCAGGGTCGCATCCGGCTGGAGCACCAGGCCGATGGCCGTGCCCACCAGCCAGCAGGACCATTGCGGGACCGTCGCGCCGACCAACCGGGCGATGTCGAACCGGCCGTCGCCGCGGTGCGCGACCACGAAGGACGCGTCGACCAGCGCCTGGGCCTGGAGCGCCCGTGAGGCACGACTGCCGTGCAGGCTGTCGTTGAGGGCGACCCCCATGACGAGGTAGCGGGCGTTGATCAGCACGGCCGACGTGACCGCCGCGAAGGCACTGCCCGTCTCGAACGTCGTGAGCAGCGAGAACTGGGCGGAGCCGGAGAACGCGAACGCAGAGAAGAACAGGGGTACGGCGACGCCCCAGCCGGCCGTCGCCGCCGCTGCGCCGAACGAGACCCCGAGCACGAACGTCGCCGCGGCCGGCCCGACCGCGGCCCGCATGCCCTCGACGAACGACTCCCTCGTGGTCATCGGGTCGCCACCTTGTGGGCCGCGTAGTGGCGGCGGGCGCGGGCCCGGTTGCCGCAGTCGCCGGAGCTGCACCACACGCGGGAGGCGTTCTTGGTCCGGTCGAGGAACAGCCAGCCGCACGCGCCGTCCTGGCACTGACGCAGGCGCGCCGCGTCCTCCTGCTCCAGCAGACGCCAGACGTGCAGTCCGACCTCGTCGACGACGTCGTGCACCGAACCGAGGCGGGTCGACCAGTCGAGCGGCATCAGCGAGGTCACGCTCGCGCGACGGAGCACGCCCAGCAGCCAACGGTGGAGTGCCTCGACGTCAGTCGGGTCCGGCGCCTCCCCGCGGGCCATCGGCGCCAGCACGCGGTAGGCCAGCTCGCGTGCCCGGCGTACCCGCGCGACAGAGCGGTCGGCGGCGACCGGGTCGTCGGCGATCTCGCGCAGGAACGCCGCGGCCCGGTGGTCGTCGACGAGCCCGACGAAGCGCGCCCACTCCACGAGGGCGGATGCGTCGGGTAGCCGGTCGACTGCCCGGGCGGGGTCCGGCCGCCAGGACACCGTGTTGACCAGGTCGAGCGCCACGTGACCGCCCACCGCCTCGGCCCAGCCGCCGTCGGCGTACCGAAGGACCTGGCGCGGGGTGCTGCTCATCCGTGCACACTAGCAGGCTATTCACCTTTAGCCCATTAGGAATGTTTCGGTCTGGCGCTCGTTGTGACGCCACGCTGACTCCCCTCGCACATCGTCCTCCTGTCGGCCACACCCGTGGCCGGCACGGACCGGCGGTCCGGGCAGGACCGCCTCACGATGGAGCAGAACATGAACCTGAACACGAGCAAGCTGGCCGCGGCATCGTTCGCCCTCGTCGCGGCGGCAGCGCTGCCCCTGGGGCTGGCCGAGTCGGCCCAGGCAGCCACGACCAAGGACGGCTGCACGGTCACCCCGTTGCCGCCGGAGTTCCGCCAGACCTTCGACCCGCAGAACAGGCCGTACGTCTTCTACCCCTACGAGGTCTCGTGCGTCGGCTCGGCGAGCGGCCTGGACGTCGAGGTCAAGACCGTGACCTGGGAGGCGGACCGCGTCGGAGTGGCCGGCGACGTGGACGCCAACGGCGTCAACAACGCCGACGAGGACCGGATCGGCTCGGCCACCACCAACCGCAGCTTCAGCGCCGCCGGCGGCAGCAAGACCGTCGACGTCCGCGGCGTGCTGCCGCACACCGACACGGACTTCGACGAGGAGGTCTACCACGAGGTGAAGTTCCGGGTGACCAGCGGACCGGTCACCGGCAACTGGAGCACCCCCGAGCTGACCCAGGCGACCACGATCGGCTGGTGAGGGAGGCCTCGTCGCCGGCCTCACACGAGGTTGATCCATGGGGGGTGATGGGTCCCGCGGTTGACGCCGCGGGACCCATCGGCCGGTCCGGGGGTGTATCAACCCGACCGCCAGTGGCTCCTGCTTGGCGTGACTGTCGGGCGACACCCCCACGCCTCCCCCTTGCTGATCACCGCCGCCGCGGGATACGGCAAGTCGACAGTGCTCGAGGCGCACCGCCCCGACCGGGGCGTCGTCATCCCCGCGGCCACGCTCGCCTCGGACGGACTGCCCGACCAGGTCTCCTGGGTCGGGGTCGACGACTTCGACGAGGTGTGCCCCGCGGAGCAGGAGCGGTTCGTCGAGCTCCTGACCGGGCGGGCGGACATCGGCGTCGCCCTCGCCTCACGATCACCGCTCGACGCCGCGGCCCGTGCGCGCCTGTCTGGGCAGGTGAGCGAGCGGGACGCCTCCGACCTTGCTCTCACGCCGTACGAGATCGCCGGCCTGCTGACCGAGGAGTACGGCGTCACGGACCCCGACGCCGCGTTGCGCGTCGCCGACCTCACCGGCGGGTGGCCGATGCTCGCTCACTTCGCCGGGGACGCACTCGGCCGTGACCCCCACGTCGACCTGGCGACGGCGCTCACGGCACCGGGTGCCGCGGCCGCGGACTGGATCCGAGCCAGCGTGCTCGACGCCCTGCCCTCCGGCGCGGAGGACCTCCTGCGCGCGGTGGCCACGACGGACGGATCGGGTCCGATCACCGAGGCCCTCTGCGACGCCGTCCGTGCCGAGACCGGTGGCGCCGGCGCACCTGGTCTGGTGGACCTCCTTCGCCGTCAGGGCGTGCTCGTGCCGCAACGGCGGGTGGGGTGCACGACCGACCTGGTCCTGGTTCCGGCGGTGGCACGACTGCTGCAGCGGGACGCGGATGGCCCGCCGTCGCGTGCGGTGGTCGCGACGATCGCGGCAGCCCACGAGGACGGCCGGGCATGGCTCCCCGCGGCCCGGGCGCACGCGGTGGCGGGTGACCGCGCCGCCGTGGTCCGACTCGTCGCCGAGCATGGCGAGGACATGCTCCGCCGGGGGGATGCTCGTGGCATTGCCCGGCTCGTCGAGCGGGTCATCGGGGAGGCCCTCGAGGACGAGCCACCGATCGTCCAGCGCACGTATGCCGACGCGCTCCGCATGTCCGGCGACCCGCAGCGCGCACGGCGCGCCTACGCCCCGCTCGTGGCTGCCGCCGACGAGGCCGGATGGCGGCCGGGTCTTGCGGCCCGGGTGGCGCAGCTGCACTACATGTGTGGGGAGTACGAGTCGGCGCTCGCCGTCCTGGACCGGTGCGCCGACGTCGCGGAACCCGCCACAGACGGACAGGACGACGAGGACATCGTCGACTGGTGGGCCTCCCGCGTGCACGTCCTCGACGTGCTCGGGCGGCCCGAGGATGCGCAGCGGGCGGCGGAGCGTTGCCTCGACACGGCCGAGCGGGGCGGACACGCACGCGCGCTCGGCGTCGCGCACCTCGCCGCAGCCCGCACCTGTCGCGGCACCCTGACCGACCTGCACCACGACCACGCCCTGCGGTACGCGGCGCAGGCCGACGACGTCGGGACGTCGACCCGCACGCTCGCGGACCGTACCTACGTGCTCATGTCGTCCGCCCGCTACGACCAGGCGTGCCTGGCCGCGCGCGAAGCGGCCCGGATGGCCCGGCTGGCGTGCCCGCCGGGGCTGCAGGCGTCGGTCCTGCACAACCTCGGCGAGGCCCTTGCCCGCACCGGACAGCTCGACGAGGCGCTCTGGCAGCTCGAGTGCTCGATCGACCTGTGCCGGAGGCTGGGTCCGGCACGGGCGGCGCTGGGTCTGGTCGGGACGGGCGACATCCACCGGGCGCTCGGGCACCAGGAGCAGAGTCGCGCCGCCTACACCGAGGCGGTCGAGCTCGCCCGCGGTTCCGGTGAGGTGCAGGTGGTGGTGTCCGCGCTGTGCGGGCAGGCCCTGCTGGCGGCCGACGAACCGACGCCCGAGGCCGAGGACGCTGTCGCCGAGGCACTTCGACTCGCGTCGGACGACGTGGTCCCGCTCGCCCTGACGACCGCCGGACGGATCGCGCTGGTGCGCGGCGACCGCGCCGCCGCAGCCGGCCTCGCGGGTCGGGCGGTCGCAGAGGCCCGCGCCGTACGCATGACGGACCTGCTGGCGGAAGCCCTCGAGCTCGAGGCCACCGTGCTGGACGATCCCGCCCGGGCACGGGAGGCGCTGACGGAGGCCATGTCGATCTGGTCCGCCGGCGGGGCCTGGCCGGCCGTCGCCCGGGTCGAGGTCCTGATCGGACGGCTACCTGACGCCGAAGGCTCGGAGCGGTCCCGCGCGCGCGATGCCGCACGCTCCCTGCGACGGGCAGGGATCCAGATCCCCGGTGGCCGTGGCGTCGGGAACGACGCCGGCGTCGTGTCGATCTCCGTCCTGGGACCGTTCACGGTCAGAGCCGGGGACGCCGAGGTGCCACTGCCCGCCTGGCGGTCGAAGCAAGCGCGCACCCTCGTCAAGATCCTGGCGGCACACCGCGGCCGGGTGGTGACCCGGGCCCGACTCTGCGACCTGCTCTGGCCCGACCACGACCCGGCACGCACGGGACACCGGCTCTCGGTCCTGCTCGCCACCGTTCGCGGGGTGCTCGACCCCGCGAAGGCGTGGCCTCCTGACCGCTACGTCACGGCGGACCACTACGGCGTACGCCTCGACCTCGGCGCGGTGGTCCTCGACGCCGACCTGCTGCTGCGCGATGCCGCCCACGCGGCGGCCCTCCGCGAGAGCGGGGACGCGGAGGGCGAGCGTGAGGTGCTGGAGCACGTGGACGACCTCTACCGCGGCGACGCCTTCGAGGACGAGTCGGAGGACTGGGCCGACGGCCTGCGCGAGGAGGTCCGGGCGGCCTGGGTCCGGTCGGTACGCCGACTGGCGATCGTCCTGTCCCGGGCGGGTCGCAGTGCGGAGGCCCTCGGCCTGTTCGCGCGCCTGCTCGTCATCGATCCGTACGACGAGGCGATCCACCGCCGCGTCGTCGTCAGCCTCGTCCGGTCCGGGAGACACGGGGAGGCGCGGCGGGCGTTCGAACGTTGGTGCGAGGCGATGCGGCAGATCGACGCTCCGGCGCCGGACCCGAGCACCGTCCTTCCCGACGTCACCGAGGCTCGGGCGGCCGCCGTTCTGACGCCACGCTGATGCGGCGCTGACACGCTCCGATCCACGAACTCAGCGGAACCATCCGCTCGAACCACACGAAGAGAAGGAAGATCCACCATGTCTCGTCACACCGTTCGACTCACGTCCCTCCTCGCCGGCGTCACCGCCGCCGGCCTGCTCGCCGCCGCTCCGGCCTCGGCGATCCCGGCACCGGAGCCGGTGCCGTTGCCGCTCGCTCCGTGCCCGGTCATCTGGACGAACATCATCATCGGCACCCCTGGCCCCGACCAGATCGCGGGGACCAGTGCCAACGACCTCATCCTCGGACTCGCCGGCAACGACGAGATCTACGGCGCCAACGGGCGGGACCTGATCTACGGCGGCGACGGCAACGACGACTTGACCGGGGGACGCGGCGACGACTGCCTGGTCGGCGGCGCGGGGGTCAACTTCTCCTGGCTGTTCGAGTACACGATGCCCAACGGCAACGACGAGAACCACTCGGTCGCGTTCAAGCACCGGTACTAGACCCGGAGTTGTCGCTGCCGGCTCAGCTCGCCTGCAGGGCCGGAACCTCGGCCGTGGCCTCCTCGCCGAGGACCTGGCTCGTCAGCCTCTTGAGGGCCGCGTCCAGCAGCTCGGCGTCGTGTTCCGTGCCGGCTGCACTGAGCTGGGCCAGCAGCCACCGCTTGAGCTCGGCCGCGAAGATGTCCCACTGCTCGCGTGCCAGCTCGGTGGTCCGCCACCCTGACGGGTCGCCGGTGAGGTACCCGGACCGCGCGGTCTGGTCGAACGCGGGCAGGAGGACGCTGGCCGGCACCCGGCCTACGGCGGCGGTGATCGTGTCGAGGTCGGTCGGGACGCCATGTCGTTCTCGCAGCAGCACGTGGGCCACGCACCAGGCCGCGGCTCCGTCGAGCTGGGTACCGGACGCCAGGCGGATCTCGGGCAGGTTGCGTCGGCCTTCGCGGTGCATCAGGCGGCCGACGGCCTTCTCGAGCGCGCGGTCGGGGTCACCGCCCTCGGCCATCGCGAACCCGTCGCCCATGTCGCCGGCTCCGGCCCGGGCGGCGTCCCGCAACGGCACCTGGGGCAGCATCAGGCTGAGCAGGAACGCGACGATGCCGACGGGCGCCGCGTAGAGGAAGACCGACTGCAGCACCTCGGCGTACGCGTCGACGACGGGAGCGATCACGTCGGCCGGCTGGCTGTGCAGCAGCGCCGGGGTTGCCGCGTCCTCGGGGGCGAGGCCCGGTGACTGCGCGAACGCTGCCGGCAGGGCGTCCTCGAGCTTGCCGGCGTAGATCGCGCCGAACGCGGCAGCGCCGAACGAGCTGCCGAGCGTCCTGAAGAACGTGACGCCCGAGGTCGCGACGCCGAGGTCGCGGTAGTCGCTGGTGTTCTGCACGATGATCACCAGGACCTGCATGCACAGCCCGATGCCGACGCCGAGCACGAGCATGAACAGGGAGATCCTGAAGAAGCCGGTATCGGCGTCCATCGTCGACATCAGCAGCAGTCCGGCCGTCAGCAGCAGCGACCCCACGATCGGGAACGTCTTGTAGTGACCGGTGCGGCCGACGACCACACCGGCCGTGATCGAGGCCCCGAGCAGGCCGAGGACCATCGGCAGCATCCGCAGCCCGGACGACGTCGCCGAGACGCCATGGACGTACTGCAGGTACGTCGGCAGGAACGTCATCGCTCCGAGCATCGCGAAGCCGACGACGAAGCTGACCACGGAGGCGACCGAGAAGACCTTCTGGGTGAACAGCCTCAGCGGGAGGATCGGTTCCTTGGCGCGGGGCTCGACGTAGATGAAGGCGACGATCCCGAGCAGCGAGGCGACGACCAGGCCGACGATCGTGGGCGAGAGCCAGTCGTACTCGGTGCCCCCGAGGCTGGTGGCCAGGGTCAGCCCGCCGGCCGCGAGCGAGATGGCAGCGATGCCCGCGTAGTCGATCGTCGGGCGCCGCATCGTCTTCACCGACGGCATCGTCTTGGCAGCGACGCCGATCACGAGGATGCCCAGCGGCACGTTCACCAGGAAGCACCAGTGCCAGGAGAGATGGTCGGTGAACAGGCCGCCGAGCAGCGGCCCGATGACCGTGGTGACTCCGAAGACGGCTCCGAGGGCGCCCTGGTACTTGCCGCGTTCGCGCAGCGGGACGACGTCGGCGATCAGCGCGGTCGCCGTGACCATCAGCCCGCCGGCGCCGATGCCCTGCACCGCGCGCCACCCGACGAGCCACGACATCGAGCCGGCGGCGGCACACATGATGGAGGCGACGACGAAGATCGCCGCGCTGACCTGGAAGACCAGCTTGCGCCCGAACAGGTCGCCGAACTTGCCGGCGAGCACGACCGCGATGGTGTCGGTGATCAGGTACGACGTGACGACCCAGGAGACGTGGCCTCCCCCGCCCAGGTCGCCGACGATGGTCGGCAGTGCGGTGGACACGATCGTCTGGTCGAGTGCGGCCAGCAGCATGCCGAGCATGACCGTGCCGAAGACCAGGTTGATCTGGCGTCGGCTCAGCGTCGGTGGGCCAGTGGCCTGCTCCGCCGCTGACTGAGCCATCCCGACCTCCCCCGCCCGTACCTCCGCACGGCAAGTGTCACCGCGGGTCACGCCGTCGGGTTCACCCGAAGCGTGTGACGAGGGTCAACCCGCGGTGCGTCGGGTCGGGGGTGTGCTCCACCCGTCCAGCGTGCATGGTGGGTCCGGGGTGTGTCCACGCGCACGCCCCGCGCCGACGAAAGCGCCGCCCCGACTGCGTGAGTCGGAGCGGCGCTACGTGGTACCGGGTCCCTCCCATGAACGGGGAGGGACCCGGGGTCTGGGTCAGACCTTCGGGCAGGTGGCGCTGCCGTACGCGCCGACCTTGGTGACGACCTTGGCGATCTCGGCCAGAGCCTTGCCCTTGATGCCAGCGTGGCTGGCACCAGAGACGCACTGGCCGTGGTTCCCGCCGTCGAGGACGGGCGGCGGGGTGCAGGTGCCACCGTTGTCGCTGACCTCGAACCAGACACCGCTGAACGCTGCGGGCTCGGAGGTGACCGACGTGCCGCCGATGGGCGTCTTGTGGGGTGGATGGGCGTATGCGGCAGCACGGTGCTGCCGCGATCTGGCCTTGGAGGAGCCCCGGCCCCGGGCTTGACGCCTGCATCCCGGGGCCGGGGTGTCTCAGGGATTGCGCCATGAGGCGGAGGTCCGTCTCGACATCCCCATTTCCCTGCGACGTCTTCAAGCGTCGTCGATACGAGGGGTGGGGGACATCCGCCGACTTACGGGTTTGGTTACCTGCTTTTGGGTCCGGCCCGGCGAACGCCCCGACAGTTGCGCCACCTGCGCAAGCAACTAGACCACCCGGCATTTACGACGGCTGCCCGCAGACGTACCTTGACAAGCAGGAGGTGCGACATGGAGATCTTTGTCGCCGTGTTGATCTTGGGCGTTGCCGCTCTTGGATTTGCGTCGTACCGGGTCTCGAAGCATCGAGGCGACATGAGTCCCAACGCCGCCCATACGAAGCAACTCCGGGAACACGGCGGCGGCGATTCCCCCGCGCCTGACGGACGTCGAAACCGACGCCACGGGGAGCAGGGCTGCATACCGGAGACCTCGCGTATCCGAGACCACAGATAGCGCCGCCTCCGGTGGCGCGCCGGGGGAACCGCGGGGGTGGGGGCGGGTCAGGACACCCCAACCGACGGGGTGTTCAACACGGCCCCACCCGTCATGCATCCCCTCTCGACAACAGGGTGCATTGCCGAACATGTCCCATTTGATCGTGCTGATGCTGATCCCGCTGGACGTCGGCCTTCTCGTGCGTGCGCGGTACGCCGACCTGGCCGACTCGTGGCAGGGGCGGGTCGGACACATCGCGTCAGCGGGTCTGGCGTTCGGCGTCGTCGCCGGTCCGCTGGCGGCTGGCAACCGCCCGGCGCAACATCTCGCTCATCGCGCTGGCGGGGGAAATCGGCAAGCGTCGGGCCGTCGCGAGTCAGCGGCCCGGCCATGACACGACGAGCACGTGGAGGACGGACCGGTCAGGGGCGGCGAACGCTGCTCGCAGGAACCGCTTGGCGCAGCCGCAAAGCGGGATCGAGGGTGCGCTCCCTATCGGGCTGGAAACCGTTCGCCAGCGCCCAGAGCACTGCCTGGGTGCGCCGCTCGACGCCGATCTTGCGGTAGGCCGAGCGGATGTAGCTCTTCACGGAGTTGATGGTGACGTAGGCGCGGTCGGCTATCTCCTGGTTGCTCAGTCCCCGGGCGATGAGCGCAATCATCTCAGCTTCGCGCGGAGACAGCCCCGCGGATCGTCCGGGCCAGGCGCCTGCACCCCCGACGCTCGTCTCACTGTCTCCAGCCAGGATGACGATTTCGCCTGTCATGACCCGTTCCAGAGCCTCAACGATGACGGGTCCGGTCAGCACCTTGGAGAGGTAGCCGCTCGCGCCCTGTGCGATTGCTCGCGCGATCAGGTCTGGCCGAAGGTTCCAGCTGTAGATCACGACCTTCGCGCCGCTGTCGCGGACGAAGTCCACGAGGTCGAAGTCCTGGCCGTCCACCTGGCCGAACGTGTCGTACAGGACGACATCGACGTCAGTGAGAACGGGAAGCGATGCCGCGGTCTCGACTACGTCGATGCGCTCTTCCCCCAGCAGCGAAGCGACTCCGGCGATCACCACGGCGAAGTCGTCGACAATGGCCAGCCGGATGGGAGCTCTCACGGTTGCACCATGCTTCGCACTCTAGACCTGAATCGTCACGGCGGTGCCTTTCCAAACCGCCCGACTCAACCGCCTCAACCACCCCATCGCCTCTGCCCTGTTCCGGACGCCCGGATCGGGCCGCGATCCGCGCCGTCATCCCAACGCGCGCGTACCGAGCCGCGGGCAGAAGCGAGGCCTCCGTACCGGAACAGCACGATCTGCAGCCCGATACTCGTGCCGGCCGGACGCCCTAGGATCGCGGGGTGCAGGTCAGCAGAACTCCGAATGCGGACGCGACCCGGGTGGCGCTGGTGCTCGATGCGGGTGGCGCTCGCTCTGCATACCAGCTTGGCGCGCTGGAGGTACTGCTTCCGGCTTTGGCGGAGCGCAGAACCCGGCCCCGCCTGCTGGTTGGCACCAGCGCCGGTGCGCTGCTCATCGGCGCGCTGAGCGCAACGGCCCACCTGGAGCCGGACGAGCAGGTCGCGCAGCTCACGAGCATGGTCGGCCAGACCACCAAGCAGAACGTGATGCGGCCGTTGTGGAGGCAGGTTCCAGAAGTACTGGTGCGCTACACATCGGAGACGTTTGGCCTGTCGCGCTTCCGGCTGCGCGGGTTGTTCGGAAGCCAGCCACTCGCCCACACCCTGTCGAAGTTCATCGACTGGGATGCGCTGCACCGCAACATCGAGGACGGTCTCATCGAGTCTGCCGCGGTCACGGCGACGTCCGTCCGAACCGGGCGAGTCATCCTGTTCACCGAGTCCGGCTCCCCTGTACCGCGCGCTGCACCCGAGTACCACGGGCGCTTCGTGGCCACCCGTCTCGACGTCCCCCACCTGATGGCCTCCGCGGCGATCCCGGTTCTGTTCCCCTCCGTGCACGTAGACGAGCCCGCCGAGGCCGCGGGGTGGTACGTCGACGGCGCCACCCGCCGCCGAGCGCCGCTGGCTCCGGCTCTCGAGCTGGGTGCCGATCGCGTGATGGTCGTCGGCACCGGTGGCTTGCGCCCGCCAGACGCAGACACCGACCTGGACCGGGTTGCCGTCGACCTTGGAGACGCCGGGGCGACCCTGCTCGGCGCGGTCATGGACGACCCGCTGCGACACGACCTGCGACGGCTCGCGGAGCTCAACGCGCTGACGGGGGACCCTGAGCTCGCACCTGTTCTCGAGCGTCACCGCGTGGCGCGCGGCCGTTCGCCGTACCGCACGGTCCCCTACGTCGCAGTTGCGCCCGAGGACGGTGACGAGCTTGCCCGCACCGCGATGCAGGTCTTTCGTGCCAACCACGGCTCGCTACTTCGCACCCTCGGCGATCCCGACCTGCAGGTCATGCACCGGTTGCTCGGCAGCGACAGCCCGCTGCAGGGCGAGCTTCTCTCCTACCTCTTGTTCGACCCCGACTTCTTTGCCGCCGCGGCCGCGTTCGGCCGACGCGACGCCCTGCGGTGGGTCGAGCAACACCCCGACCTCTGGCGGACCGATGAGCTTCCTGACCCGCCGAGCTAGCGTCCGCGGTGACACTGCTGCTGCGGGCGGCCGCGGAGTTCATCATCAGGGCAGGTGACCCGTGTGTGTAGGTCACCCGCCCTGTGGCTCGCGGTGGCAGGTGCAGGATTCGAACCTGCGTAGGCATACGCCGACGGATTTACAGTCCGACGCACACAGCGCGCTGACCTGCACGGACTCGTAGATCTCCGGAACTTCGGCACGTATTCGGTACGACGAACCGACGGCAACCGGTCGTCGTCATGGTCGGCCGGACTCATTCTCGTGACAGTGGCACCGCGTTGAGCCACTGACGAGAGGTGACGTCCCGCTGTGTGGTGGAGTTTCTCGACACCGTGCGGGTCAGTGGTTCTGATCATGCCGTCATGAGTTCGGGCTTGGCCACCTCCTCGGTGTTCTTCTCGGCCACGAGGGCCATGGATCGTTCGGAGAGGTAGCGGCGCTCGGCGCTGACTTGCCATTCGTCGTGGGCCTCGACCAGGACCGCGCCGGCCAACCTGAGCAGTGCGGGAGCGTTGGGGAAGACGCCGACGACGTCGGTGCGGCGCTTCACCTCCTTGTTGAGTCGCTCGAGCGGGTTGGTCGACCAGATCTTCTTCCAGTGCGACACGGGGAAGCCGGCGAAGGCGAGCAGGTCATCGTGGGCCTCACGCAGCATCGCTTCGACCTTCGGCAGCTGCTTGCCGAGCATGGTCGCGATGACCTCGAACTGCTCGTGCACGTGTGGGGCGTCGGGCTGGGCGAAGATGGTGCGGATCGCGGCGGCGACCATCTCCTGGTTGCCCTTCGGGACGACCGCGAGCACGTTGCGCATGAAGTGCACCCGGCACCGTTGCCACGAGGCTCCGATGAACACCGAGCCGATGGCTGCCTTCAGGCCGGTATGAGCGTCGCTGATGACCAGCTGCACCCCGCCCAGCCCGCGGGCCTTCAGGCCGCGCAGGAACGCGGTCCAGAACGCCCCGTCCTCGGAGTCGCCGACGTCGAAACCGAGGACCTCGCGGCGCCCGTCGGCGGTGACTCCGGTGGCGATCACGACCGCCTGGGACACCACCCTGCGGTTCACCCGGGCCTTGCAGTAGGTCGCGTCCACGAACACGTAGGGGTAGCCGATCTCGGCCAGGGACCGGTCCCGGAACGCGCCGACCTCCTCGTCCAGGTCCGCGCAGATCCGCGAGACCTCGGACTTGCTGATCCCGGTATCGGCGCCGAGCGCCTTGACCAGGTCGTCGACCTTCCTGGTCGAGACACCGTGCAGGTAGGCCTCCATGATCACCGCGAACAGCGCCTGGTCGACCCGGCGCCGTCGCTCCAACAGCGAGGGGAAGAACGAACCCACTCGCAGCTTCGGGATCCGCAGCTCCAGATCACCCGCGGTCGTCGTGAGTGTCCGCGGCCGGCTCCCGTTGCGCTGCGCGGTGCGCTGATCGGTGCGTTCCCACGGGCCGGCACCGATCACGGTGGTCAGCTCGGCGTCGATCAACGCCTGGTAGATCGTCTGCGCCGCGGTCCGGATCCGGTCCTCGACACCGCCCGCCTGCATGGCTTCGAGTACCTCGAGTAGTGCAGCATTGTCCAAGGCCATCGTGCTTCAGGTCCTTCCGTGAGTCTCTATCGCTAGGTCTCACTGACCGTGGCACGGTGGCCGCCTACGTCATCGTCAACACGACGAACAGCGGCCCCAACTACACCACCTCACGGGACGTCACCACGCCCCGCGCTCCGCTGTCTCGACTTCGTCAGGTCTTCGTACTAGCCCTGCACCAGGACCGCCCGCTGACACACGGTCAGCCGCTCCAGCGCTCGAGTGTCACGGGCAGATCCACTTCCCGCCCACGCCCACCGACCCCGGAGAGAGGCCTGGACTCAGCCACCCGGCGGCCCCGGTCCTCGGCCGGCTGATGGTCCTGGGTCACAGGTCTGCGGTGCGCATGAGGGGGAGCTGCGGGCAACGACGAACTCATTGAACGCCGCTTGATCAGGCATGGGCGCGCCACCGAGCAACTCCGCTCTCCCCTCTACCCATGACGACGCCGCGCGGACACCGTTCGGAGGTCTGTCAGAGTGACCATCCTCCGGGACCAACCGCCGCACGCGTGGTGCGGAAGAGTCACGGGCCGTGTATCGGCCAAGCGGGGGCATTGCCGACGCCAGCGCCTGGGGGCGAGCGATGTCTCCAGCGGGCACACTCGGGCTCGACACCTTGAAGTGCCTGAGCGGTGAGTGTGCGACAGCGGAGTCATCTCTCTCGGCCGCCGACTTTCGGTAAACGCTGAGGGGATCCCTGGTTCCGGCAGGGACATCCGGTCCGAATCCTCCTGAGCCCAGGATCCTCGTCCGGGCGGCGCCCATGTGGGCGCAACGGCCTACGTCGGTTGGCGGCGCTCGCAGCGTGGCGTCGAGCGGTGGTCAAGTCGAACGGCTGCTGCGGCCTGAGACCCGTGACGCAGCGCAGGGTCGGTTGACGGAATCGGAGCGCTTCGCCGTGCTCCGCGCCCCACCGCACTTACGGCCACGGGTCCGACGGTCGGACGACATCGAAGGCCAGCCCGCTGGAGCTCTCCCCCGATCCGGCGTTCTTCTCGCGGCGGGTCCAGGAGTGCCAGGTGCCGTCGTACCAGCGTGCGAGCACGGGACGGCGCGCCAGCCGGGCTCCGTCGCGCGGGACCTCCTCCTCGTGGATCCACTGCTCGAGGGAGAGCAGCCGGCCGAGAGGCGTGGCGTCCCGTGCACCGTCAGGCAGCGGCTGGACCAGCCGGGCCACCTCGAATCGGATCGACTCGTCGTCGCTGGCTCCGGGGATGCGCACGGGGATCAGCGGCAGCCAGTAGTCGGGGATCACGGTCTGCACCTCGTACGCCGGCAGCTCGCCCGGGCGGGTCAGGTCCGGCTCGTTGCGCAGCCATGCTTCGCGCCGGTCGACCAGCCGGCCGTGGCCGTCGGTGAACGTCTGCTCGACCGCCCAGGCGGTGTTGGCGAGCTCGTCGCGCGCCAGGGCGACCGTCTCGAGCGGCTCTCCCGGCATGACCCCTCATGGAGGGCAAGATGAGGAGGCCGTCCTCGGTCCCGGTCACGGCGTACATGTTCCAGCCGGACTCGGTGTCACCGGCCTTCTCGAGCTTCCACCGCTCGCCGAAGGAGTCGGTGACGACGACCCGGCCGAGGGTCGTCAGCGTTCCGACGGGCACCTCGAGCGGCACCACGAACCAGTCGTTGCCGTACACCTCTGCAAATCCGATGAGGAGCAGCCGGCCGGTGTCGAGCGTCGAGACGTCCGCCGCGGCCAGGTCGACCTTGGCGTCCTCCATCTCCCAGAACCGGTCGGCGGGCAGCCCGCCGTACCGGATCGGCGTGGCCAGTCCTTCCGTCGTGAACTTGAACGGCGGGGCGGCGGCGGCAGGCGTGCCGTCGACGCGGTCGACGCTGTGCCAGTCGAGACCGTCGCCACCGTGTTCCTCCGCGCGCAGCACCTTGTCGCCACAGGACAGCTCGAAGCGGTGCTCGAAGCGGTGCTCGTTGAACGCCTCCTGCTGAGCCGGCCCGCCCACGCGGGCTTTCCACCAGGCCAGCCACTCGGCCAGCGCCGGCTTGGCGGCGGCTGGGCCGACGCCGCCGGCCGCGATCCGGCGCGCCACCTCGGCGCCGTCCGGGACCTCGGCCGCGAGCAGGGCCAGCAGGCCGAGGTCGTCCGGCACCTCACCGATCGGGCACGCGGCTGTGATGCTCACGAGTGCCGCATCACGGCCCCTCTCCCGGAGCATGTTGGCGCAGGTGCACTCCTCCCTCGATCCGCATCCGCAGGTCCGGCTTGGAACGCCCTTCGCTCTCCACATGCGGGTCGAGCGGACCCTGCGCGACGCGATAGCGCCGCCACGGCGGCGGCTCCTGGTCCTCTGGAAGCGGTCGCCACCCGCTGAGCCGCTCGCTCTGGCCGCCGATGGTGACGGCCACGGGTGAGCCACCGTCCTGGCCGATGAACTCGCCGAACTGCCACTGGCGAGTGAGCAGCCACGCGGCGTCGTGGATGCGGGCGGCCAGACCCGACGCGACCTCGTTGCTGCGTGGCAACGGCTCCAGCCGGAAGCTGTGGTCGATCCGGAACCTCGACTCCCCCGTGAGCGGGTCGATCACCTGTCGAACCATCAGTCCTCCACCAGGGTGTTCCAGAGCTCGAACGCAAGCATTCCCCCGTGGTCGGCCAGGGGCCGGAACCGGGCGCCGGGCAGGACGTCGTCGAGGAGTGGCAGGTCACCCAGGTCGACGGCGCGCAGCTTGGCCAGCTCGAGGGTGTCGCGCACGACCAGCGCCAAGGTGTCGGCCGTCCATCCGCGCCGCCGGTGCGGGGGACGGCGATGAGCAGCGCCTGTGGCGCCTTCGCATCCGGCCGGTCGAAGTGGAAGCCCAGCCCGGTCAGCTCCGACTCGACGGGCACGGCGCCGCGCCCGCGCTTGGTCTCGACCAGGGCGTCGGAGCCGGGCAGGACGTCGGCCCACTGATCGGCGACGAACCCCGCGAACATCGCGGTCGGTAGCCCGCGAGGGGCATGCCGCACCCAGTGCTCACGCGCGGGCGGCCTTTCCAGGACCGGGAACGTCCCGCCGATCCACTCACCGCCCCGCGGGTGCTGGGTTGCCGCCAGGTCGGACTGCTCCCCGTTGCGGGCGTCGCCGAACGCGACCACGTCGTGCCAGGTGCGTACGGCGGGACGCACCGCGCCGTACTGACGGAGCCAGTCGGCGACGTCGGATCCCGGGACCCGTGGCTGGCGCGCGGGTAGGTCGGCACCGCGCAGCAGCGGTGCCACCGGCAGGGCCACGCCCACCAGGTCGTGCAGCGCGTCGGCCACCCTTTCGAACCAGCCCCGGCTGTCGACGTCGAGCCCCGCCAGCCGGGCGAGCCGGTCCGGCGCCGCGAGCCCCAGGGACCGGCGCAGCTTGGGGTCCTGGAGCTGCTTGACGAACTCGGTCAGCCGCCGGCGCAGATCCTCGAGGTCGGCGCGCGCGTTGGGGGCCCACGACATCTCGTCGGGCAGCAGGGCGTGGGTGCCGGCCAGCACCGAGCGGATCGACGAGCAGACGGTGTCGAGCTGCGACCACCCCTCCCCCAGCTCCACGGCACCCTCTCGGCGGGCCAGGACGCGCAGCCGGTCGTCGAGCCGGACCCGCCGCTCGTTGCTCACGAGGAGGAGGCCGATCGCGCTGAACCCGAGCTTGGCGGCGGTGGTCTCGACCTGGCGCTCGCCCACGACGGCGGCCAGCGGCCATTGGTCCGCCGGCCCGAGCAGGTGTGACACCCACGCCTCGAGGCGTGGATCGAGTGCGCTGAAGACGTCCCTGCCCCATCCGTTGACTCGACCCGGGCGCGCGGGCAGCACGCTGAGCAGCCGATGCGTCACCGCCCGGCCTCGCTGGGGCGTGCGTGCGACGTCGAGCCGGTCCGGCACCTGCTCGCCACGGCCGAGGGTGTCGGCGGCGACGCCGGCTCGCAAGGGCGAGCCGCCGAGGATCTGGTGGACGCTCTCCGCGAGCACGAGGTCGCCCACGGCATCCAGCGCGTCGACCAGGTCCCGTCCGGCGGCTCGCAGCAGGGCGGCGCGGCCGTCGTCCAGCCCCGCGGCCACGGCCTCGACCGCCGACGGGTTCTTCGCGAGCGCCATCCCGTCCACGACGTTGCTGGCAGCGATCGCCAGATGGCTGCGCTGCCAGGTGTCATCCGCGTCTTGCCCGGCGTCGGGCGGGACCGTCGCGACCGGGAACTCGCGGCGGAAGCGGTGCACCAGGTCGTCGAGGTGCGCGTCGTGGAGGGCGCGCTCGAACCGGTAGCCGAGCAGTGACCCGAGGTCCTGGCCGCGTCGTACGCCGGCCAGCAGCCATCGCGCCGTACGAACGCGGCGCGACGAGAGGTCGACCGCGAGGGTGGTGTCCCCGTCGTGCCCGAGGAACCCGGAGCGGAGCACGGCCGCCGTCGCCGCGTGGTGCAGCGAGGGGGCGTGCACGTAGCCGTCGCTGGTCGAGCGCAGGAGACGGGTGCCCGGGACCTTCTCGGGCGGAGGGCGCCGACGAAGGTTCTCCAGCCAGCCGTACCCGCCGATGCGGATGTCGGTGCGGTCCTCCTCGAGCCTCATCGCCTGCAGTCGGCGAGACGGCAGCGACGTCACCCACGCGTCCAGTCGGTGCGAGTGCGCGTCGAGGGCCTCGAACGCCAGCGGGAGCAGGTCGTCAGCCGGGACCTCGGACAGGCCGGTGAGCCATTCCAAGACGTCGTCGCATCGGTCCCGCTCCTTCATCGCCTCCCGCCGCAGGAAGTCGATGAGCGACCTGCGCGGGCGCTTCTTCACGGCTTCCCCAGCAAGCGCGTCCATGTCCCGCGGAAGGCTGAGGGCCCGCATCAGGTCGTCCGGGGCGCCCGTCCGTGGGTAGTCCTGCCAGTTGGCCAGGTTGAGCAGCAGCATCACCCAGTCCTGGTTCGGGAGGAACTCCTCGAACATGGTGACGTTGCGCGGGGAGCCGCGATTGAGCCAGCGCTCGGCGTAGGCACGGGCCTGCATCCGACGGTCGAGCAGCGCCACCGCGTCGACGTACTTCTCGACGCTGCGGAGCAGCACCTTCTTGTCTCGTTCCGGGTCGGGAGCGAGCCGTTCGGGCACCTTGTCGTAGTCCGGAGGGGTGGTGTTCGAGGTCCATGCCACATTGCTGTAGAGCTCCGTCGGGGTGCTCCAGCGGAGGGCGTTGTCGAAGTCGATCCCGCCCACGGAGAGCACCGGCCCGGGTGCCCGGAGGCTCTGCTTGTCGAACTCCATCGTGGTCTCGACGTGGGACTTGATCCTGCGGATCACCAGGTCCGTGGCGGTGGGGAGTCGGATCAGCGCATCCACGGCGGTCCGGTCGGCCGGTCGTCCGTCGGACACGCGCGGGATCCAGCCCGGGGCCAATGCCGCGCGCCAGTGGTGCCGCAGTCGCAGCAGCCACGGAAGGATGAGGGCTTCCGCCGCCTCCTCCTCCTCGGAGCTCTCCCACTCGTCGAGGGTGGAGACGGGGAGTACGCCGTAAGGCTGGCGGCCGACGCGGAACGTCGGCAGGACTCCACGACTGCGCACGTTGCCGACGAGGTGGCGGCGCACCGGGATGAAGACGTCGGGATCGAGGTTCTCGAACCCGTCACCCAGGTCGATGCGGAGGCTCGCGTCGTCGACGAGCCTCTTGGTGAAGGCGGCCCACGTGAACGCGGCCATCGCCCGGGCAGCTGTGACGGTGTCGCGGCCGCCACCCGGGCAGTAGGCCAGCACCTCAGCGGCGGGCAGCCCCAGTGACGTGGCCAGCCGCTGGGCGTCGGAGTGCGGCTTCAGCGTGGGCGGTCGGGGGCGCGGCCGGCGCGGCGTCGTCCGCGAGGACCAGTCGGAGCGGGTCTCGGGCGTGTTGTTCGTGGGCGCGCCGGGGGCGAGGAACGCCAAGCCGCTCGTGAAGGCGTGCGATCGGAGGGTTCCCTGCAGCCGACCTGCAGCCGCAGCCGGCCGGGAGTCCTGGACGCCGACCGCGAACAGCTGGTCGAGCACGTCCAGGCCGGCGGGCAGCTTCAGGGTCGCGGCCATGCCGATCTTCTGCGGCGGCGTCGAAGTCCACCAGCCATTCGGCATGGTCGTCGGGACCGTCTTCGTCGGACTTGAGCATCCCGAGCGGGACCGGGGTGGGGATCGGCTTGCCGACCTGGTCCACGACCGTCGTACCGCCGACGATGCCGAGGAAGCGCCATCGCGACGGCAGGGTGACCACCCGCGGCATCCGCCGCTCCCCTTCGCGTCGGCTCGTCGGCCGGGCTCCGCCACGGGTCGCATGGACGACCCAGGCCGCCCTGCTGGGGCTCATCCGGTCCAGGAGCCGCTGCCACGCCTGGTCGTCCGCCGCCTTCCAGTACGCGCGTCCCGCGGCAAGCTCTGCCGGGGTCAGGGCGAGGTCGAGCGCGTCCACGTGGATGTCGTCGGGGTACACACGGACCTTCAGGCGCGGCCCGTCGAACCGGGTCTCCAGTCGGACCGGCAGCAGCGCGATCGGGGTGTCCGTGCGGGCACCGAAGAGCTTCGGCTCCCGGTCGAGGTGGGTGCGCAGCCGCTGGCGGATGGCCCGGAGCTCGGCGGTCAGCCCGTCCAGCTTGGCCTGCAGCGCGTCTCGCTCCTCCCGCGCGTCCTCGGCCATCTTCTCGGGTGGGTTCCCGTGGAATCCTCCGCCGGGTGCGCCGTTCTCGAACCAGTTCAGGGTGCGTTCCAGGCGCACCTTCTTGTCGTCGAGGTCCGCGCGGGCGCTGTCGCGCTCGAGCCGCTTGGCGTCCAGGGCCTGGCGCAGGGCGAAGACGTCGGTCATCCGGTGAAGTCCTCTCCCAGCAGCCGCTTCGGGGAGTACGCCATCTGGAAGGGTCGCTGGAAGGCGATGTACGCGATGTCGACCGCGGACGGGCCCCACCGCGGATCCGCGGCCGTGAGGAGGCTCGGGTTCGTCTGCAGCGTGCCCGTGCGCGTGGGCGAAGGACCGCTTCCTGGGGACGTGGTCCCAGCGCATGTCGGCCCACGTCTCGAACTCCGGCGACTGCGGCGTCGTCAGGTCGAAGCCGAACTGCGTGCCCCGCATCGGCTCGCGCAGCACGAACAGCCACGACTCGTCGACGACCTGGCGGCCGGTCAGCGGGAAGCCGAAGACGCAGGTGCGGTCGTCGACCGGGAGGGTGAAGGTCGGCTGCTGCCAGGCTCCGCCGGTCTCGGGCACCCGCTTTGCCGCGTCGGCGGGTACGGCGAGCAGGGTCGTGCCCGGGAACCGGCGGAGTACGTCGGCCCGCACCAGCAGGGTCACGTGCGCGGCGCCACCGGTCTTGTCGTGGCTACCGAGGTCTCCTCCGTCACCCCACAGCGCCGATCTCGCCGAACGGCTCCACCTCGCCCGGCCAGAAGCGCGCGAAGGGGGTGCCGGCCTGGTCGGTGGGGTACTCGCGCCAGAGCAGCTCCCGGTTGAACTCCTGGTTCAGCCCGACGAGGCAGGCCTCGACGAACTCGGTGTTCATCTCCAGCAGGGTGCAGGTGTTCTCCGGGAACTCCGTGATGCCGGGGATGGTCCACTCGGGCCACCGGGTCAACAGCTCCGCGGCGACCGGGAAGCCGAAGCGTGGGTGGGCCATGATCCGCCGCAGCGGCCGGGTCTGCGCCGGCGCCCTGGTGGCCATCTGGTCGGTGACGACGTGGCGGGCGATGAGCTCGAGCTGCTGTGGCATCGGTTCGAGACTGGTCCGGATCCTTCCGACGACGGTGCCCATCTCCATGCTGCCCATCGCGACCTCGGACAGCTCGACGAGCGGCTGGCTGACGACCGCCCGGCGCAGGCTCCGCAGCCTGACCGCGGCGATGGTGGACGCCGCCGACGATCCCATCCCTCCGCCGACGTCGGCGCGGGCAGCGGCGAGCTCGTCGGCGGGTGCGCCCGACCGCGAACTCGGTGCGCCCCCCGAACAACGTGCTCTGGGCGTCGAGCAGGCCGACCATGGCGCCCGTGCCGTACGTCGAGGAGGTGTCCACCGCGACCATCGGCACCGACGACGCTCGCTCCAGCCGTGACCCACGCGACCGGCTGCATGGGGACGATCGCCGAACCGCTGAGCCCGTCGCTGATCACGCTCGGAGCGGGCATGCCCATGTCCGCGCGCCTCGGCCGAGCGCAGCGCGCGACGCGCCATCGCGCCCGTGCTTCGGCTCAACCGGCGAAAACTCGCTGACGCGGTGCCGTCGGGCACGGGCGACCCGGCGAGCATCGAGTCCAGCGACTGCGCGTCGTCCCCCATGCGGACCTGGTCCTTGATCGGGGCGGCGAGCAAGGTCAGCGGCTGCGGGTTCATCGCGTCCAGGTGCTTGGCCTGGGCGACGGTGGCGGCCTCGGCGGCCAGCTCGGCAGCAGCCATCCTCCGGTTCGCCTCCCGCACCTCACCCACCTGCTCCCAGGCACGCTCCATCAGGAACTCCTGCTCGAGCTGGACGTACCGGGCGCCCAGGGAGGCCGCGATCCGGTGCCGCACCTCGAGGTTGAGCTCCCGCACCCAGCCCGACGCCGGGACGGCCCGGTGACCGGTGTGGTGGCTGCCGTAGAGCGGCGGCGCCAGCGCCCCCTCGTCCCGGTCCTCGGCCAGCCGTCCCGGTGCGTCGAGGAATGGGCTCAGCGTGGTCCTGGAACGTGGCCTGGGCGCCGGCGTCGGACCAGGCCTCGCTGGCGACGGCCTCGCCCGGGACGCGCAGCGCGCCCTGGATGTTCAGGGTGACCTCGTCTGGCGCTCCCTCGAGCAGATCGGCGTGTCGCCAGGGGCGGCGGACGTCGATCAGCCGCGAGCCCAGGCCGGGTATGTCCGAGGCGTCCATCGGCTGGACCAGTCGGGCGAGCTCCTCGAACGAGCCCGTGCGGCCCGGTGCGGAAGCGCCACGAGTAGTACACCGGCAGGGTGGCGCCGCCTCCGGCCCGCCAGGCCGGCTGCGCGCCCTCGTTGTCGGCCGGACGGCGGCCCTCCCCGGCAGCCTTGCCGGCCAGGGTGGTCGGCACCACGCAGGCGAGCCAGCCCTGGTTCTCGCTCGAGCCGCGCGGGCAGATCAGCCGCGCCACCACCCGGTCGGTGCCGGTGCGACACTCCTCCTCCAGCACGGTCGCGAGGCTCTCGCCGTCCTCGATCCGCGCCTCGACGTGCGCCCAGGAGGCCAGGTCCGCCGGGTCGGGCAGCGCCGACGCCGGTGCCGTCACCATCGGCAGCGGGTTGCCCGGGAGTCAGATCGCCCTCGTCGTCACGGAGCACGACGAGGGTCAGCCAGGGCCGGTCGCCCATGCTCGGCAGGTTGAGCAGCCACGGCAGCCGGGCGTCGGTGAGGTCGACGGTCGCCAGGTAGTTGTCGACCGCATCCACCGACCCGGGCGCAGGAGTGCACCGGAGCACGGCCCCGTGGTCGAAGCCGACCACGTCGCCGGGACCGACCACCGCGAACTCGGGCCCGCCCAGCTTGTGGACCGCGACACCGCCGTCCTCGGGCGACTGCTCCTGGCTGAACTCGACCTGCGGCTGGAAGGTGGCCCGTCCGGCCGATGACCTTGGTGGTCACGGCGGTCAGCCCGGTGTGCGCGGCGGAGACGAAGATGCGTCGGGTCATCGCAGCCTGACCAGCGGGCACGACGTTGACGGCTCGCTGCTCCAGGCGCCAGCGGTCCACGCGCTCGGCCGCGGTCAGGCGGCGCGCGAACGCCTCGAACGAGAACAGGCCGACGGCGAACACGAAGCGCGGGGAACCTCGGAGGATCGGGTGGGAACCACCCGTCATCGACGTCGTACGCGGTCTCGTAGCGCTCGTCGGCCGCTCGACTGGTGGTCGGCTGCACGATCGTGTCGCTGAGCTCCGCGCCGCTGCGCCGCTCCTCGAACGCGGGCCTGCCGAGCTGTTCCTGGTCGGAGAGCGTGAAGTACTCCCCCGGCACGAAGCGGGCCGTGACCTTACGGCCGACCGGCACGGGCTTGCGAGGGTTCAGACGCACCTTGTCGAGCCGCCAGGTCTGCCGCGGGACGCCGATCCGGTGGAAGCGGTCGATCGCGACGTCGAGCGGCACGATCTGCTGGGAGACGCGGAGACCTGGACTCCGGCAGGGCGAGGTCCCCGGCTGCGACCTCGCGGGCTGCCCACGGCGCCAGCTGGATCGGTGACCGAGCGGTCGACGGTGGCGCCAGCGACCAGCAGTCCGGGCGGGCGACCGCGGTCGCGAGCACCGTCGGGGATGTCGGGCGGGTCCTGGGTGAGCGCCGGCGGCGTACCCCAGCGGACGTCGAAGTCGAGGTCGACGTCCCACCAGAGGACCGAGATGCTGCCGGTGCCGAACGCGTGCCAGGCGCCCGGCCCCTCCAGGGTGAAGCGGAGGCGACGCTGGCCAGCCGGCGGCCGAACGCGAGCACGGCGACACCGGCGCTGCACCTGGACGGAGAAGAACAGCACCGGCTCCCAGACGAAGAGCGCGTCCAGGCCGAGGTAGCCCTCCACGCCGCAGCCGGCGATCGTCGCGTCGAGGTGGACCATCGCCCCGAACTGGAGGGAGTTCGAGGTGAGCGCGAGGTACGCGTCGCCGCGCAGCCCGAGGAAGCCGCCGCCGAGGTCCATGGAGAGCGCGGCGCAGCGCCGGTACGCCGGCTGGGTCGCACGTAGCCCGGGTGGAAGCCGCCGGCGCTGAGGATGAAGGTCGCCTCGCGCCCGCCCCGGAACAGCGCGTAGAGGTCGCCCGAGATCGGGATGCCGGCCACGTGCGACCCGGTCAGCGAGACCAGCACCTCGACCAGCGGGACCCCGGGATCGATGCGGCCGAACAGCGATGCCTGGAGGCGGATCAGCGGCACGGCCGGGTCGGGAATGGCGACCACGGCGCGGCCGAGCAGGATCGACGCGCACCGGGTCGGGCAGCTCGAGAAGCACGGCCGCCGAGACGCGTGACCAGCCGCCCGCCCCAGTTGATCTGGAGCATCGGACCGATGACGTGGTGTCCGGGCGCCGCCGGGAAGGAGGTCGTCGAGGGAGTCGCAGGATCTCGTCGGCGCGGGCGAGGGCCCGCTCCGGGAACATCACGTGGTCGGCGTTGCCCTCGCCGACCAGGCCGCGCAGCCGTTCGGCGTCGACACGGTGGTTGATCCCGACCAGCCCGCCGACGGCGTCGAGCGCGAACCCGAACCCGAGCTGGATCCCCGGCGGCGGGAAGCGCGCCCGAGAGCAGCACGAGGAAGGACAGGTCGCGGTCTCCGTCGGGCAGGGTGAGCAGCCCGATCGCCTGGACCTGGAAGACACCGAGGTCGAGGTCGAGGATCCCGCCGTACTGCTTGTCCTTCTCACGCAGGAACCCGCCGCCCGACACCGGTGGCAGCGCCAGGTCGATGCCCATGCCCCTCGGGCAGGGCGGCCTCGATCGCGTTGGGGTCCACCCCGATCCGGCCGCCGTCGACCGTGATCGGAACGACGCGCACCGACGTCGTCGACCGTCACCGTCACCGGCAGGCCGGGGAGCGAGGCCGTGAACGACAGCGAGGGCCGGACCTCGATCCCGGAGTGCGCCGCCGAGGAGCTCGATGGCGACGCCGCCGGGCAGCGGGAGCCGGACCCCGCCGTCGGGGAAGCGGAGTCCGCCGGCTCGGTCGGCCAGAATGTTGAGGGGGGCCGGCGTCGACGGGCGACCCTCGCCCACCATGCTCGCGCAGCGCCTCGGGGATCACCGCGGAGGCGAAGTCGACGAAGCCGACGTCGACGGCCGCCGGCTGGCCGGGGGTGACGGTGATCGAGGCGGCCAACCTCTTCCACGAGACGCCGGGCCCGGTCGGTGGGCCGAGCTGGACCTGCCGCGTCACGGGTGAGGCTGATCGTCGCCGTGCCCGTTGCATCGACGGCCGGCTCGCCGGGCCGCCAGGTCGCCTGCCACGCCGCCGGGGCGGACACCGCAACCCTGACGTTCCAGACCCCGCTCGTGGCGCTGTGGCTCAGGTTCGCCCCCGGCGTCACCACCGAAGTCGACGACCGGCCCCGGGCTCAGCGCAAGCGCCGCACGATCGAGCGCCGGTCGCGAGCACCACCGCAAGACCTCTGGCCGGCTCCCGGCTCCCGCTCCCACCCGTGCCAGCGCAGCGGAGAGCCATCCGGCAGGTCACCCACGATCTCGCGCAACAGGGTCAGCAGCGCGTTCCCGGCCGGCGGCGGCGACAGCGGGTCCAGGAGCCGCCCCTGGAGGGCCGGGTCGCCGGCGTCCGCCAGGGGCTGGAGGCCGGCGAGCGGGTTCGCCAGGTCGTCCACGGCGTCCTGCGCGACCGCCCACGAACTGCGCGGCAAGCGCGTCCAAGAGCGCCCGAGGATCCGCGTCCGGCATCGAGAGCGCCTCCGTCCCGCGAGTCGAATGCTCCAGAGGCACCTCAGTCTGCTCGCCCAGGCAGCCGCTCCGCATGACCCGGATGTGCCATTTGCGATCGATCTGCGGCCCGACACCTGTCCCCCGCTGACGGCTCGATCGTCAGACCCGGTGTCCCGCCCCCATTCGGCCCTGCGCCGGAGGGCAGCAAGGGAGTCGCGTCCCGGACTCAGGCCCAGCGCCCGTCCCGGTTGCGGGTCACGCCCGCGGGCGTGCGCCTTGGCGGGGCCTCAGCCCGAGGGGTTCGGGCGGGGTGCTGGCTCCCATTTGCAGGTCGGCGACGAAGGCCATGGGCCGCAGGCTTCGCCTCCATCCCTACCTACGAAAGTGACGGACTCGGGCATGCCGCGAGCACCTCGAGGTCCGCTTCAGGCAGGTGAGTTGACCGGGTCGGGGACCTGACCTCGACGTAGGCGCCAGCTGTCGGTCCCACCGGCATCAGGGTTCGGTCCCAGCAGGGGTGCGCCGGGAGCCAGGCCTCGGTGGCGGGCCCGGCGACGGAGAAGATGCCGGCACCTCCCGAGAGGGCGCTGGTGCTGACGTACCTCCCCCGGTAGACCTCCCACATGTCCGGCGCATCCACCTCGTACACCCATGCGCCAGGGCTCACGGCACGTCACCCGGCGGCACGTAGGGCGTCTCGGAGGCGGGGACGACGACACGGCAGGTCCCCGTGGGGACCGGGCAGGCCAGGAAGTCCCCGACATGCGCGGGGAGCTCGTTGAACTCGTGGTAGGCGAACAGCACCAGCTGGTGATCGTCGAGCCACTGCACAGCGACAAGGGACTCTTTGGTGCCCTCGTACCCCCGCGGAACCGTGAGCCGCAGCTGCCTGTCGTCCACCAGTGTCGTCGGCTCGGCGTCATTGGCGAGGACGCCCCGGCTGATCAGGTCGATGGCGACCAGTCGCCTCCCGACGAGCTTGAAGAACGCCAGACGCTGCGCCATCTCGGCTGCGTCCAGGTCCACGCCGGCCGCCGACCTCTCGATGATCAGCATGCGAGGGTTCGTCGCGAGGTCGGCGCGGACCGACCTCTCGGAGACGGCATGCCATGCGCCGGTCGACAGGTCGAAGCGCATCAGCCCGCGGTCCCGCCGATCGTTCTCCCAGTAGACACGGTCTCCGTTCACAGCCACCAGGTAGGGGAACGGGGAATCGGCGAGGCGTGTCGTCACGATCTCGTGTCGATCGGTGTCGTAGACCACGACCTCGCCGTTCGGCGAGGTCGTTGTCGTCTGCCAGGCCACGAGCGATCCAGGGTTGGCGGTGAGAACGGGAAAGTCCCCGACGTGTACGGGGGCAACGCCCATACCAATCCTGTCCGCCGCATACGAGCCGTCGGTGAACCACAACCGCCGATTGTCGTTCTTCGTGACGTAGACGAACCCGTCGTCGGTGGCCTCCACGAACTCCACGACCCGGCCGGAGTCGTAGGTCCGGTCCCCGTAGTGAATCGTTCTGCCCTCGGCATACACGAGTGGGCGGGCGTCGTTGATGACGGTCGACTTCGACGGCTCAGGCGTCTTGGCCGGGCTTGGGCCGGCGTCGTCGCGTCCAGAGCATGACGCCAGGCCGGCTACCACGGTCAACATCAACCAGGCCGTGCCGACCGTGGCGGCGACAGCACGTCGCCCAGCAAGTGACCACGGGTCGCCTGGGTTCACAGCGCCCTCCTCTCGTCATTGGACGCACGGAGCGCGGCGTCCCTCTCAGCTTCGGCAAGCCCTTGGGGTTCTGGCACTCGACCGTGCCGACCGAGCAGCCCATCAGTCCGGGGGTTTCGGCCGGGGTGATGTCCTCGATGTACCGCAGCACCACCATCACGTGCTGGCGGCGGGTCAGTCGTCCCAGTGCCTGCATGCCTGCCTCCTCGACCAACGTCCACCTCCCGCCCGCCGGCGGGGGCGTCTGAAGATACGAAGCCTGAGCGAGCCGGTTGGTTCCCGGCAGTGACGCGCGAAGGAGCCGTCAGGGCGCGGGAAGGGTCCCCAGCGAGCGGGAGCGGCGGACGATGTCGGTGGCTTGTATCTGCGCGGGTTCAGACCCGGCGCCGCCGGACGGCCACGATGAGGGCTCCGGCGAGGGCCAGCACCGCGGCGCCGAATCCAACCAGAGCGGTCGTCGACAACCCGGCCGCCCCGGGGGCCGAATCGCCTCCGGGGCCGTCCCCGGCGGGGCTGGTCGGGAAGTCGCGAGTGGGACTCGTGACGCTGACCAGGTCCGTGGCAAAGCTCAGGTCGCTTGCGACGTCCGCATGCGACACGTGCCCCACCAAGGTCGCGTCGGCCTGGCCCGCTTCGGCGTCCAGGGCGAGGAGCACGACATCGGCGCGCCCGTCGCTGAAGTCGTTGTCCATGACCGCGAGCGCGTGGCTGTGGTCCACCCATCCCAGCAGGAGCACGTCCGCCGGCCCGTCGGTCAGCCTCAGCACGCTGGTCGTCGGGTCGTGCCGCCCGCCGTCCTCGCCGAGGCCAGCGACCAGCGCGAGCGAGGCGGCGATGCGATCGGGTTCGAGCAGCAACTGCGTACCCGTGGCGTCGAACTGGCCCGTGACCCAAACTTCGTCATCGGTGGACGGGTCAGTGGACGGGTCTGTGCGCACCTCAGGGAGGTCGAGCCCACCACCGCGGTGGGCCGTGTAGAGATGCAGGCCGTCTGCGAAACTGCGGGCCTCCAGCCGGGAGGACGAGACCCTGCCCGTGCTCGCGAGTTCGTCGTCCGAGGCGAGCTCGAGGCCGGCAGTGCGCTCGGAAAAGCCGAACGTGCGCCCGGTCTCGGTGTCGAGCCCCTGCTGCCAGTGTGGACCCGATCCCCAGGGGTCGCCGGGGTCGGCGACCTTGACCCGGTTGATGACGTACCGGCTGTCGGGGGACCAGGAGAAGCCCCAGGGCAGCAGTCGCGCGGGCTCGTCGTACTGGGTCTGACGGGGGAGGGTGGTCACCTGCCCGGTGAGGAGGTCGACCAGCCGCGCGCCGCTGTCTTCCGCGCTCTCCGAGGCGCCCTGCCAGCCGTAGATCAACTTGGTGCCGTCTGGCGACAGCGTCAGCCCGGAGACCTCCGAGCCGCCAGCGGCGTACAACGCAGGGTCGAACCCGGGCAGATCGAGCCGGTGGTAGACGCCGTCATCAGCGGTGATGACGAACGCCGCGGTGTCGTTGGCGATCGCGACGGAGGCGCGGCCGACGGCCAGATCTCCTTCGAGTTCGAGCCCGCCGTCGCCGACCGGGTCGTGGACCTCCGAGGGGATGCCGGGCTCCCCTGGGTGGTCGGCGGGCCCCTCGGCGGGCCGCGAAGCATCGCGCAGCGCGTCGACACCAAGAACCCCGAAGACGGCCACGATCGCGGTGACGGCCACGACCGCGGTGGAGGTGGCCATCCTCGCATGGTGGTTCCGCCGTCGGGCGGTCTCGCGCAGGGACACGATAGGGGGCGGGACAACCTGGTCACCCACTGCACGCAGCAAGTCGAGATCAGACATGACGCTCCTCCTTCTCGTCCAAGAGCTCGGCCAACTTGGCTCGCGCCCGCGACAGCCGTGACTTCACGGTGCCTTCGGGGATCCCGAGCTCGGCCGCGATGGCAGCGGTGCCGAGATCGGCCAGGTAGTGCAGGACCACGGCTTCGCGCTGATCGGCGTCAACTCGCGCGAGCGCAGTCACGATCGCCACGTGCTCGGGACCGACCTCGACGGGCATCTGCGGTCCGGGAACCTTCGGCTGGTAGCGACGCACGACGGAGGCGTGTCGCCAGCGGCTGCGCAGGTGATTGAGCGCCGCAGTGCGGATCCAGGCCTCAGGGCTCGCGACCTTCCGCAGGTCGCGCTGCTTGCGGAGGGCGATCACGAACGCCTCCTGGACGGCGTCCTCGGCGTCGTTCAGGTCGCCGCAGATCGCGTACAACTGCACGACCAGCCGGCGGTAGGCCGCGTCGTACAGCTCATCCACCCACGGTGTGTCGGCCACTCCTGCCTCCTCGACCAATGTCCCACCGCTTCGCCGAGCGGGAAAGTTCGTCTGAAGACACAAAGCCTGAGCGGACCGGTCGGTTCCCCTTTGCTCGGCACTGCGCCCACCCCGGGCCTCAGCGACTCAACTGACCGCGGCTGAAGGATCGAGGCCGGTGCCCTGACCGGGGCCACCTCCGCCGCGCTCGCGCTCACCGGCACCGAACAGGCCCTCATCCCAGGATCGTCATGCAATGCGAACGCCGCCGGGCAGTGCCCCGAACAGGCCGTCGGTGACGGTGTTCGGCCGTTGGTTGCCCGACACGACGTTGCGGCGCACCAGCACGTCGTCGGTCATCTTGACCGGCGTCAGCGGGGAGATCTGCACCACGGCGCCGATGCCGTTGGCGGTGGCCACGTTGTCCTCGACGACGACTCGACTCGACAGCTCTATCTCCAGCCGATCGTGTTGTCGTGCGCGATGTTGTGATCGACCGGGACGTCGGAGCACTGCCCGACGTGCGGTCGACCCGGCCGTGCCAGCAGCGGACGGGAAAGAGGCTCTTCACAATCGAGGGTGTAGTTGGGGTCGGAAGCCGCCTGTCTCGAGTAGTGATCTGGCGATGTAGTTCGTCAGGTTGCGGAAGCCGAGGGCGGAGCCGCGGAGGTGTTCGAGGCGGCCGTTGATCGCTTCGGTGGGGCCGTTGGATGTGCCGGGCCGGTCGAAGTACGCGAGCACGTCGGCGGCGCGCTTGGTCAGGGTGCGGCCGAGCGTGATGATCTCGCTGAACGGGCTGGGGACGCCTCGGCTGATCGACTCGATCAACTGCCTCATCAGCTCGCGGCCCCGGGTTCGGTCGGGCTCACGGTAGGCGGCGATCATCCGCTGGTAGATGCCCCAGGTGGCTTCGACCTCGACGTGGGCGTCGGCCGCGAACAGCTCCGTCAGCCGGTGCTGCTGGGTCTCGGTGAGCAGGTCGGCGCCGGTGTGCAGGGTGCGTCGCGCGGCATACAGTGGATCGCCGGTGCGGCCTCGGTGCCCGTGGGTGGCTTGCTGGACCCGGCGCCGGCACTGATCCAGGGCGTCGCCTGCCAGACGGACGACGTGGAAGGGGTCCAGCACCGGCACAGCCTCGGGTAGCTCTTCGGTGGTGGCGGTCTTGAACCCGGTGAACCCGTCCATCGCGACGACCTCGATATTGTCGCGCCAGGACTTGTCCCGTTCGGCGAGCCAGGCCTTGAACGCCTGTTTGGAGCGGCCGGCGACCATGTCCAGAAGCCGCGCCGGCCCGGTGCCGTCGCGGATCGGCGTCAGGTCGATGATCACGGTCACGTACTTGTCGCCACGCCGGGTGTGCCGCCAGACGTGCTCGTCCACGCCGATGACCTGCACGTCGTCGAAGCGGTGCGGATCGTCGATCAGGACCCGGCGGCCCTCGGCCAGGACCGCGTCGTTGGCGGTGTTCCACGAGACCCCCAGAGCGTCGGCGACGCGGGCGACACTCAGGTGTTGGCACACCAGGGCTTCCAGCGCCCACCACAGGCCACGTCGCGACAGCGTCGCCCGCGGCTCGGCGGCCCGCGACGTGTCCTGGCGCCACACGTGACCGCACCCGGTGCACCGGTATCGGCGGAGGCTGACCTCCAACACCGTGGGCCGCCACCCGAACGGCTCGTGCGCCAACCGCCGGACCACCGTGTCCCTGGCCGCGCCCTGGCATCCGCAGCGACGACACCATCTGTCGGGCTCGACAACCCGGCACCGGAGAATCGCCCGATCGGGCTCCAACCGCTGCCCGAGCACTTCGAGCCCGAGATCATCAAGACGAGCGAACGTGGTCAGGTCAGGGCGGGCGAAGGTAGCGTCAGACACGTCGAGGTCTTCCAGATGGACGGCATAGTCACCTCCATCCTCGGGAGACCTCGACCCCTACCCGGCCACCGACGCGCCGACCGGACTACACCCTCAACTGCGACTGCGAAGAGCCCAAATAGCCCCCGGTGCGAGGGTCGGCCCGCGTGCTACGTTCCGGCCATGACTAGACCCAGTGAGATCCTCGGCAGCGTGGTCGCCGCCAGCGAGCGCGAGCAGCTCGAGACGTTCCTGGATTACCTGCGCGACGCCGTCGTGCGCAAGGCCCGCGGGGTGTCGGAGGAGGACGCCCGGCGCAGCCCGGTGCCGACCGGCACCAACCTCGGCGGCCTGATCAAACACCTGCGGTGGGTGGAACTGGGCGGGTTCGCCGAGCAGATCGGGCAGATCCCCGCCGCGGAGCTGCCCACGCCGCCGTGGACCGACGCAGACCCGGAGGCCGACCTGCGGCTGGAGCCGAACGAGAAGCTCGACGACGTCATCGGCGCCTACCAGGCGGAGTGCGACCGCTCCCGCGAGATCGCCGCCCAGCACAGCCTCGACTACGCACCGCGGGGCAGGGAGCTGACGTTGCGGTGGGTGTACCTGCACGTGATCCTGGAGACCGGCCGGCACGCGGGCCACGCGGACATCCTGCGCGAGATGATCGACGGCAGCGTCGGCGACTGACGGCTCGCGGCGCGTCGTCGGTCCGTGTTCCGGTCGTCGGAGGCGGCGTTACACCGGTATCGGCGGAGGCTGACCTCCAACACCGTGGGCCGCCACCCGAACGGCTCGTGCGCCAACCGCCGGACCACCGTGTCCCTGGCCGCGCCCTGGCATCCGCAGCGACGACACCATCTGTCGGGCTCGACAACCCGGCACAGGAGAATCGCCCGATCGGGCTCCAACCGCTGCCCGAGCACTTCGAGCCCGAGATCATAGTCACCTCCATCCTCGGGAGACCTCGACCCCTACCCGGCCACCGACGCGCCGACCGGACTACACCCTCAACTGCGAAGAGCCGGGAAAGACCCCGTACAGCGGGTTGTCCACGTACAACGTGCCGGTGAGCCGGCCTTCAGCGCGAAGGCGTGGCGTCACTCGCACCGGGATCTGCCAGCAGCCGAACGCGCCGACACTTCTCGCGGCGAACTCACCGCACTGCCACTGGTACCCCTATCCGCAGTTTCACTCCACGCGACGGAAGCCCACGATGAGCAACTTGGTGGATGCCATGCCACGAACAAGGGCATCACGTCGATCCGGAAAGGGGTGCTGGACGGCTCTTCCTTCGAACCGTTTGCAGTCCAGTCGGGCGAGGGCGCTCGTCTGGAGACGCCCACGGGCGACACCGCTATGTCATGACGAACACGACGAGCGCGCACGGGTCGTTGGCGATGCTGGAGCGCGATCTCGCCGAAGAACGGCCCTGCCCTGCACGTCCACCACCGTGAGGACGAGGTCTGGTACGTCCTCGAGGGGAATTTCCGCTTCAAGGCGGGCAGCGAGATGTTCTGCGAAGGGCGGCCTGGCTTTCGGTGCTCGTAACACGTCGCATCGCTTCCAGAACCTGGGCGAGGCTCCGGCCAGGTTGCTCGTGATCACTGCACCTTCGGGGGCGGAGCGTCTGTTCGAGGACCTCGCCAGTTTCTCCGCGGCCCTGTCAGTCCCGAAGTGCTGGCTACCGTGGCGCGCAATAGCTGGGTCGAGTTCGTTGGCCCCCAGCTGATGGTCTCCGACCCACTCTGATCCATAGCTGGATGATGACCCGCTCGCACTATGCGGTGGTCAGCGGGTGGGTGATACCGCCGCCATTGCCTCGGCTCCGGACAGACCGAGTCGCTCGCGCAGTGGCGCCGGAGGGGGATCGTCTTTCCCGCGGCTGGGGTCTGCTTGATACTGGGGACACACCGACCTAGCCGGACGCGCGAGTCGCCCTATCCCTGCGCGACATGGCAAGGGCTATTCGCCGGCCGACGCGGCGACGCGCTCTCGGCATATGGTCGGGATGTGGACGCAGGCAGGGCGCCTCTTGGGGTCAGCGTGGAGGACGGCTTGTGGCCCCTTGTCGAGACCTTCCTCGATGTTCACGCGGCGGCCGGGGTGGCGGTGGCGGTGGTGCGTGACCATGAGGTCGTCGTGCGTGGGTTCGGCGTGCGGGATGTCGAGACCTGTGCGCCGGTCACTCCCGACACGATGTTCCACCTGGCCTCGGTGTCCAAGCCTTTTGTCGCGACTGCGGTGGTGGCGATGGCGACGGCTCGAGACGATGCGACGGTGGCGCTCGACCTGGATGCCCCGATCATCGACTGGGTGCCGGAGTTCACGCTGGCGGACGGGCGCGCACGCGAGGTCACGGCCCGGGGTCTGCTGAGCCACACGAGCGGTCTTCCGGACGTCGCCGACTACGGCTGGCACGATCCCCAGTTCGACGACGACGCCCTCAGTGAGTTCGCACGCAGCCTGGCGGGTTGGCGGCTGAGGTCCGAGCCCGGCTCCGCCTTCTCCTACTCGAACGCGGGGTACGAGCTGCTCGGGCTGCTGTTGTCGAGAGTCACCGGCACGACGTTCGAGGACGCCATGCGTCGGCAGGTGCTCATCCCGCTCGGGATGCGCGACAGCACGTTCTTGCGCTCCGAGGTGCCCGATCACCTGGCGGCCGCACCGCATGTGGGGATGCCGCTGACCGTGCCCGACGGCGTCTACCCGTACACCAGGCGCCACGCCCCCAGCTCGACCCTGCACTCCAACCTGGTCGAGATGTGTCGCTGGTTGGTGGCCCACCTCGAGCCGGCCAGCGTAGCTGCCGCGGGCTCGGGCGAGCCGTGGACACGTCTCGACCCCGAGCTGGTCGACCGGATGCGGCAGCCGGTGGTGGAGGTGGGCGAGCCTCCCTGGGACGAGTCCGCGGCGCTCGGCTGGGCCGTCGGGACCTATCGCGGCCACCGGACGTTCGGTCACAGTGGTTCCGACCCGGGATTCGGGTCGCGGGTCGTGATCGTGCCATCGCGGCGCACCGGTGTGATCGTGCTTGCCAACTCCAACACCGTCCCGGCGTCCCTCATTACGAAGGCTGCGCTCGACCTCGTGCTCGCTGACGACCCTGGCGGTGAGGGGGCATCCGAGCTCCGTGGCTTGCTGCCCTCGATCGTGGAGCCTCTCGCCGAGACACTGAGAATGTCGGGACCCGAGGCCGCAGCGAAAGCGTTCCACCGCCTCGCCTCGGCCGAACCGGCGGCGTACGACGTCGACGATGACATGTTCGAAGACGCAGTGTGGGGAGCCATCGAGCTGCATCGCACGAGCATGGTCTGGCCGCTCCTGCGACTGTGGACCCACCTTCGTCCGGAATCGTCGACGGCCTGGACAATGGCCGGATGGGCCCACCATGTGGACGGGCAGCCCGATCAGGCCATGAGTCTTCTCCGTCGCGCCCTCGACCTGGACCCCGAGAACCACGACGCCGCGCTGATCATGAGCAGCCTCCCCCCGTCGTGACCCGGAACGGGTCCGCGAACGGATGCAGCCCACGCAACGGGAGCTGAGGGCGCAGCCGGCGATCGCGCTGGATGCTCGACACCGATGTTTGCCCGGAATGCTGCGATGTACGGCGAGCCTCCCGAACGATCTGGCGCTATCCGCGCAGCAGATGTGGCAGCTCGAACTCCTGGTAGCTCAGCGGCGGCCCGCCCTCCACGCCTACCTTCCGCAACGCTGGCACCATGCGCTCGACGTAGAAGCGCTCGGAGTCCTCCTTGGTCTCCCACACGTCGAGGCTGTGAACACCCCGTGCGCTGGAACCGCCCGCATGCAGGATCAGTCCCTTGATCGGTTCGTCGCCGACCGCCTCGCCCAGCTTGATGTGTGTGTCCAGATCGACGTCGAACTCCATGAGCGTTGCGAAGGCCATGACCATCTCCATTCAGTGATGAACTGCTCTATTCATTAGACTGCTACTCTAATCATGTGTCTGTCAAGAGGTCCTACTCCTCCGCCAAGCGCGAAGCCCAGGCCCGTGAGACCCGGCGCTCGATCCTCGACGCGGCCCACGACCTGTTCGTCGCCCACGGATTCGCCGCGACCACCATCCAGGCGATCGCCGACCAAGCCGGCGTCGCCGTGCAGACGGTGTACGTCGTCTTCGGCAACAAGCGCGAACTGCTGCGGCAGCTGATCGAACGCACCATCGCAGGTGACGACGAGCCCGAGCCCATCACCGAGCGAGCCGAGGCCCGAGCAATCGCTGCCGAACCCGACGCCCACCGCAGAGCGGCGATGGACGCCGCCTTGAGCCGCTCGATCGCCCAGCGCGTGGCGCCCATCGTTCGGGTCGCGAGCGAGGCCGCGGCCTCAGACCCGGAGCTCGCCGCACTCATGGAGACGGTCAAGGCCACACGACGCCACGAGATGATCGCCTCTGCCAAGATCGTTGCTGGTGCGGACGGACTACGCGTCAACTCCGCGGAGGCAGCCGCAACCCTCTACGTCCTGTACAGCCCTCAGGTCGCTGACATGCTCATGGGCGACTACGGCTGGACCCCGCGACGCTACGAGAAATGGCTGGCCCGAATGATCCTGAATACCGTGATCCAACAGCGAACCGACGCGCGCCACCAGCCCGCACAACCCTAAGCGCACTGTCCGAGGCCGCGAGCCACACGACGAGTCGAGGGCAGCCGATGTGAGAGCGACGACCCGAGCACCTAGACCGATCCTCGCCAGGCACCGGACCTGAGGCAATCAAAACAAGTAGCCGATGAGCGGAGGGGTGCCGAAGGAGCGGAGTGCATGTCTGCCTCGCTCTGGCGCTCGTTGCCCCGGCCCGACAGTTGGGCTCATGCCCGAGCAGCCACGGCGACCGCGCAGGTTGTGAAACCTGAGCCCGGATCCGCTGATGAGGGTGGTCGGGTGAGCGTGCCGTAACGCGAGAATGCCCTTGCATGACGGGAGAATCGGCGAACTTCAGGCAACGGTTCGACCGAAAGCAAGGGACACTCTGAGGTGAACAGGTCGCATCTATGTGGCGACGGTCGGCGCGAGGGCCGGAGCCTTGCCTGGGGTGGCGGCTTTCTGCCGGCGGGCGATGATGATGGCCGCGGCGATGAGCCAGAACGGCAGCAGCAGGTAGTTGACCAGGCCACCCGGCGGGATGCTGCAAGCGCCGAGCAGTGAGAGGACACCCATGACCGTCGTCGTGATGGCGAACCACCTCGGCAACACGGCGTTGCGCATGCCCCCGAGTCCGATGGCGATGAACGCGGCAGCGATGCCGACTCCCATTCCCAGCCAGCCGAAGTACTGGGCGTAGCTGAGCATGTGAGTCGCAGCCTCATCGCCATCCTCAGCCGCGGACATCAGGCCCTTGGTCCAGACCGCCATCTGGGCGAGCCCAGCCGAGACGATGAGCCACCCGCCGTAGGCGACGCTCGAGTACGTCGCCTCGCGGGCCTCCCCCGAGCGCAGCAGATTGCGGACCGCGGTGGCGAAGAAGACCAGTGACACTCCCATCACGACCAGACACGACAGGCCGGCGATGTTCAGCCCAACGTGACCGTTGATGATCTCGACTGAACCACGACCCGGCACGTCGGAGGTTTGAACGCTGAACAGGAAATCTTGGGCGATCCAGGCAAGGCCGGCGATGACACCGGTCCAGGGCAGGAATCTCTCGAACGGGCTTAGCGGCATGGTGCGCTCCTCTCGGTGATGCGGGACCGGCGGCCCTCGACCAACGCACCGTGGCGCGCCCGATGACCCGTCGGCACGATCCAGGAGTCCCGAGCGACCCGGGAACAGTTCCCGGGAGTGCAGACGCGGACACCGCCTCGACCCCACACTGAGCACATGGACCGGTTCATCGCCCTGATCGGCGCCGCCGTACCGGTGGCCGTCGGGACGCTGGTGCTGCTCCGCAGTGACCAGCGCACGGATCGGCGGGCTTCTCGTCGCCCACGGCATCTGCATCGGCCTCTTCCTCGGAATACCCAGCGAGCCCGCAACAAGCCAGCCGGGGATGGTCGCCGAACAGCTCTCGGCCGGCACCTGGACGCTGCTGTTCCTCTGGCTCGTCCTGATCGCCTACCTCCTGCCCGACGGGCATGCGGCGTCTTCGCGGCAGCGGACGTGGATCCGGCTCGGCCTGGTCGGCAACGTCGTCTTCTGGGTCGGCGCAGCCGGTGATCCGAGTCTGTTCGAGCCCGACCCGCTGCCCGTGGCGTGGCTGCCCCCGGGGGTGTCGGCAGCCGTGGGCGTGGTCGGCCTGATCTGGGTGGTGGTGTTCTTCTTCGGCTCGGTGGTGTCGGTGCTTCGACGGCTACGCGGGTCGACCGGCGATGATCGGCTGCGGCTGCTGTGGTTCCTCTTCGGCGCCCTGAGCGTGCCCGTCGCGCTGCTGCTGAACTGGGCGTCGTACTTCCTCCTCGACGACCCCTCCCCCTTGGCCCCGTTCGTGGGCGCGCTGGTGATGTGCGCGCTGCCGGTCGCGATCGGCATCGCGATTGTGCGGACCAGGTTGTTCGACATCGAGCTCGTCCTCAGCCGCACCCTCACGTACGGCGTGCTCACCGCGCTCGTCTTCGGCGCGTACGCCGGGCTCTTGGCTCTCACCGGCAGCACCTTCGGCAACAGCACCGTCGGCGGCATCGGTGCGATCGCCGTCGTAGCCGTGGCAGCAGCACCGGCCCAACGGTGGCTCCGGGCACGCATCGAGCGTTGGGTCTACGGCTATCGGTCCGAGCCGCACCGGGCGATCCGGATGATGTCCGATCGCGTGGACGCCGCCGACCCGCTCGACCTGCTCCCCGCCATCACGGACACGGTTACGGAGGCGCTCTCGGTGCAACGAGCCTGGTTCGAGCAGGACGGACCGTCGACTCCCGCAACGAACGTGGTGCGGGCTCCCCTGGTGCACCAAGGCACGCCGCTCGGATCACTCGCCGTCGAGATTCCGCCCGGGCGCTCCTTCTCGCCCGACGACACCCAGCTCCTGCACGACCTGGCCCGGCAGGCCGCGGTCCTGGTCCGCGCCGGGCAGCTCAACGCCGACCTGATGGCCTCCCGGTCGCGGCTCGTCACCACGCGCGAGGAGGAGCGCAAACGACTACGCCAGGACCTGCACGACGGGCTCGGGCCGTCGCTGGCCGCGATGGTGCTCAAGCTCAACGCCGCCGCGACCCGCACCGACGCGACCGAGCGGACCGCCCTGCTCGCCGAGATCCGCGACGAGGTCAAGGACGCGATCGCCGAGATCCGCCGAGTCGTCGACGACCTTCGTCCACCAGCGATTGACGAGGTCGGTCTCCTCGGCGCCCTGCGGCAGCGTGCAGCAGGGCTGTCCACCGAGACCCTGCGATACGTGGTCATCGGACCGGACTCACTGCCACCCATTCCGGCCGCGGTCGAGGTCGCTGCGTACCGGATCGCCTCCGAGGCCATGACCAACGTCGCCAAGCACTCCGGCGCGAGCCGCTGCACCATCGACATCGGGATCGACGGGACCCTCGAGGTGACCGTCACCGACAACGGCCGCGGCGCGCCGAGGCCGATCGGGCACGGCGTCGGGTGGACCTCGATGACCGAGCGCGCCTCCGAGCTCGGCGGGTCCTGCACGATCGCGAGCCGCGTCGAGGGCGGGCTCGTCGTGCGCGCCGTGCTTCCGATGGGCGAGGAATTCGACGTGCGGGTGACCGCGTGACCCGCGTGCTCGTCGCCGACGACCATCCGGCCTTCCGGCGTGGCCTCGAGCTGATGCTCGGTGACGTCGACGACGTCGAGATCGTGGGCTTCGCCGAGACCGGCGCCAAGGCCGTCGACCTGACCGAGAACCTCTCCCCCGACGTCGTCCTCATGGACCTGCGCATGCCCGAGCTGGACGGCATCGAGGCCACCCGGCGGATCACCCGGCTGGACACCGCGCCCGCGGTGGTCGTGCTCACGATGTTCGAGGACGACGACTCGGTGTTCGCGGCGATGCGCGCGGGCGCCCGGGGCTACCTGCTCAAGGGCGCCGACCGGGACGAGATCGTGCGAGCGGTCCGCGCCGCCGCGGCGGGCGAGGCGATCTTCGGCCCGGAGATCGCGGCCCGGGTCATCCGCCACTTCGCAAGCGGCTCGGGGTCGAACGCCGCCGCATTCCCGGCGCTCACCGAGCGCGAGCGGGAAGTGCTCGAGCTGATCGCGGCCGGCAAGGGCAACGCCACGATCGCGCACGAGCTGATCATCAGCCTCAAGACGGTCCGCAACCACGTCTCCAACATCTTCACCAAGCTGCACGTCTCCGACCGCTCCGCAGCAATCGTGAAGGCCCGCCAGGCCGGGCTTGGCGACGGATCGTGACTGGCCCAGAGGTCCGCTGGCCCCGGCATGCCTCCAGCACCCGGAGCACCGGGACGGTGAGCGGCATGGTGGCGGGCTTGTTGCCCTTTCCGATCAGGTGGAGCACCCGGTGCCCTCGCAAACTGTCGGCGTAGTCCTCGATCCGCACCGCCGCTGCCTCGGAAGCTCGCAGGGCGTTGATGCCCAGCAGGTAGGCCAGGGCGCCATGGTGGACGCTGAGGGTCTGGGCCACCTGGAGGAACCCGATCAGCTCGAGCCGATCCAGGCCTTGCGTGCGGGACTCGTCGCGATGAACCTTCGGCAGCCGTGCGTAGACGGCGGGGTCGGCGGGGATGAGGCCGTCGATGTGCGCGAACCGGAACAGCCCGCGGACCGCGTGCATCATGGTGTTGACCGAGGAGTCCGTCAGCCCGGATTCCCCGAGCTGGCGAATGTAGAGCTCGACATGTGCTCGCTGGATCCCGACCAGCGGGTCCAACTGGTTGGTCTCGCACCACGCGAACCAACGCCTCAGCTGTTAGGCGTACAGGCTGTGGGTGTGCCCGGAGTAGCGGGCCAGATACGACATCGCCGCGAGTTGGGCGGTCGACATCGTGGTTGGTTGGAAGGGCAAGAGCGCGGTCGGACCGGACATGAAGTCACCTCACGCGGCGACCTGAAGAACGCGCAGACCCCGCTCGCCGCCAACGCGGCCAGGCAGTTCGGAGCGAGGTCACGCTAGCCGCACGAAGCCGGCCCTGGCACGTCCGCTGGCGGCGTAGTGACGCACGCGAGTTGGCCGCGGAGGTCGCGTTCATGGGCCTTGGCGCTGCAGGGATGGGAAGCATCGGTTGTCGACGCCGCGCCTGAACGAAACTGTCGGCACGCACGCCTAGAGTTCGCCAGGTGAATGCACCATGAGCAAGGAAGCAGCAGTGCGGGCGATGGGGGAGGCCCGGCATCGCGAAAGTTCAGCCACGTCGACCGCCGCCTCGCCGCCGCCCAGACCGGCGGTTCGACCTGCGAAGGTCCAGGCCGCCAGCACGGCGGCTCCGGCTTCGCCCACCGAGGCGCTGTGTGGCCACCGTTCGATGAAATGGACGCACCTGCACGCGCGAGCAGGGCCACGCGGCAAAGAGCCACCGCTACTCCTAGCGTTCCGGTGTCTTGCCACGTCAGGCGATGCGTCCGTCCATCTCTTGGAGCTGGCGCACCGAGACCGCCGACAGGCGGCGGGTAGACGCACCTTCAAGTCGTTATTGAGGTCGGCTCGGCGGGCATCAGGTGTGCATCGCGCGCAGGAGCAGCACCACGCCGCGCGCCGTGTCGAGGTTGGCCGCGACGGCAACGACCGCCAGCCCCCATAGCGGTAGGCCGCTGATCGCCGCCAGGGCGAAGATCAGCAGCCGGACCTCGCGCCGGAAGAGCAACCGCACGTCGGTGTCGCGGCCCACCGCGTGGATGTAGGAGATCAGCAGGCAGCCGCACCCGGCGGCGAACCCCCAGGCCCAGGCGGTCTCCGTGTGGCCGGCGCCGATGACCAGGCCGACCACCACGGCGAGGTCGGCATAGCGGTCCAGCAGCGTGTCCAGCGCGGCGCCCCGGCGCGAGGCCCGGCCGCTTACTCGCGCGAGCTCGCCGTCGACGCCGTCGAGGGCGGAGCCGAGCAGGACGCCGAGCCCGCCCGCGGCCATCGCCCACCGGTCGCCGAACGCGATCAGGCCGGCCGCGAGGAGCGTGGTGGCGAAGGCCAGCAACGTGGCCACATGCGGGCTGAGCCCGGTCCGCAGCAGCTGGCGGGTCAGGGGCCCCGATATCCGCCGGTTGACGGTCCGGGCGATGATCTGGTCGGTCGGCTTGGGCCCGTACCGATGCCACATCACCCGCTCCAGGGCCCGCACTCCATCGGGTGTGTCGACGGCCGCCCAGAGCCCGGTGAAGTCGCAGGTGGTCATCTCGGAGCCGTAGTCGAGCATCCGCCGCTGCACGGCGGCCCACGGCATCGCCGGTGCGTCGGCGGTTGCGGCCAGGACGTCGGTGACGTGGACGGAGCTGAGGCCGGCGTCGACCGCGGCGTACTCCTTCAGGTCGGCTGCCAGCTCGAGCAGTCGGCCGTCGGCCGCGGTCCGCACCCGGACGGGGGGCACCCCTCCCAGGCCGCCCACCTGGCGCTGTGGGTCACGGTCGACGGCCAGCACGTTGCGACCCGGTGCGCCCATCAGCCGCCGTACGTCGTCGGCCTCGAACACGTGGTCGCCCATGACCACCAGGCACCGGTCCTCGTCGACCTGCTGGAGGCCGGCCAGCACCGAGGTCGACGTGCCCTGTTGCCAGTTTGGGTTGACCACCAGTTCGACCGGGAGGCCGTGGGAGTGGATGGTCGCCGCCACGTCCTCGCTTCGGTAGCCGGCCACCACCACGATCCGGGTCACTCCTGCCTCGCACAGCACCTTGACCGTGCGGTCGAGCAGGGTCACGCCGCCCACCCGCCGCAGCACCGTCGGCTGGAGTGAGCGGGACCGGTGCTTCGACTCCGCGGTTACCACGACCGCGCTCGTCGCCCGCGGCTGTCGGTCAGTCTCCGGGCGCGGATCCATGGCTGGCAGTATGCGTCAGGACGCTCGTGCGCGCGCCGAGGCTCCGGTGCGGGGAGACCTCCTCCCGCCTCCGAAGCCCCGTCCGAGAGGCCGTACGGATCGCTGGTGCGCGAGATGGCCAGCGTCCTCGTGTGGTGCAGACGCGGCGCTATGACGCGGCTGCTGAAGACCCGATGATCGCGATATGTGATTGCGTCGACCAAGGGGCGTGCTCGCCGCGCTCGCACCCGCGGGCGTGAGCGTGTCTCACCCGAAGGAAAGACGTCGACGAGCACGCACGTAGGCAGTACCCATAGGCGGAATGACATTCCTCCGCGGCGCGCGGATCCGCGGCATGAGATCCGCCGCGCTTGGCGACGCCTATTCGGATCGCAGCGAGCGGGGCAGCCCGAAATGGGGCAGGACGCTGGTCTCGAAGCGGGTCATCGCGCAGATCTTGGTGTCCCTCAGAGTCAGCACGATGAGGCCGTTCCCGTGGCTCACCCCGTCCGGTCCGCGCAGGTAGGCGCCGAACGCCGGCTGGCCATTGGCGCTGGTCGGAACAAGGTCGAGGGTCCGGCCGCTGCCGAAGACGGCGGCAAAGAAGCCGGCGACGGCGTCGAGACCCTCATATTCGAACGGCAGCGGCGGCATCGAGATGAAGATGTCGTCGGTGAGCAGTGCGACGAGCCCGCCGACATCAGCCGAGCCATAGGCCCGCACGAATCGCTCGATGAGGTCTTGCTCCGCCGGCGTCGGCACGGGGTCAGGGTCGCCTCGCCGCTCTGCCAAGGTCGCTCGTGCCCGCTTGAGGGCACTGTGGACCGCACTGACCGTCGTCTCCAGCATCTCGGCCACATCCTGGGCCGGGAAGCCGAGTGCATCGCGCAGGATCAGCACCGCCACCTGTCGCGGTGGTAGAGCCTGCACCGCGGTGACGAAGGCCAGCGACATGGACTCGGACTGCTCGTAGCGGGCCTCAGGGCCGAGCGGAATCGTCAGCCCGTCGAGGGCGACGTCCGGGTACGGCTCCAACCACGGCACCTCGCCGAGCCGCGTGGGCTCCGGCGGTTGAACGTACGGCACGTCCCACTCCTTCGCTGGCCGCCGGCTCTCGGCCCGGCGCGCGTTGAGGCACGAGTTGGTGGCGATCCGGTAGAGCCAGGTCCGCAGCGACGAGCGCCCCTCGTATCTGACCAGACCCGTCCATGCCGCAAGCAGTGTCTCCTGCAGCAGGTCCTCGGCGTCTTGGTACGACCCGAGCATCCGGTAGCAGTGCACGTGCAACTCGCGGCGGAATGGGTCGATCAGTTCCCGGAAGGCCGCGCCGTCGCCGGCCTTCGCCTTCTCCAACAGTGCAGTCGTCATGGGCGCCTCTTCGTCGGACTCATCTTCTCCCGGTACTGACACCGCCGCGGCCGAAAACTGGGCGTTCGACCACCGCCCGCTTTCCCGACGGTCCGGTGTCTATCCCGATGACAGTCAATGAAAGAAGGCGAGAGCATGGGCAAGATCGTGGTCAGCGAACAGATTTCGCTCGACGGGGTAGTCGACGACCCATCCGGAGTGGAAGGAACCAGCCGGGGTGGCTGGGTCAACGAGATGTCGCAGGCCGACCGCGAGACGTGGGCCGAGCATGAGTTCGCCGAGTCGGTCGCAGCCGGGGCACTGCTACTCGGCCGCCGCAGCGACGCTTGGTTCGCAGCACGCTGGCGCGAGCGCACCGGTGAGTGGGCCGACCGGCTGAACACGATGCCGAAGTACGTCGTCTCCTCGACGATCGACGACGCGCAGTGGGGGAACGCGACGGTTCTCAGCGGTGACCTCGTGGAGCAAGTCGCCAAGCTTCGCGCCGAGGCGGACGGCGAGATCGTCGTCTACGCCAGCGCCGTGCTGGTGCGGATGCTCATCGACCACGACCTGGTCGACGAACTACGGCTGACCATCCACCCGTTTGTTGTCGGCACAGGCCCACGGCTGTGGGGCGAGACGGTTGACCGCAAGACCTTCCGCCTCACCGACAGCGGGCTGCTGGGGAGCCTTCCCCACCTGGTCTTCGAAGCGGTGGCGGCGTGACTACCGTAACCAGCACGCCTCCGAAGACGGGCCTGATCCTGCCGCTCCTGTGCGCGGCGCAGTTCATGGTCGTCCTGGACATCGCGATCGTGAACGTCGCGCTTCCCTCGATCCAGGCTGACCTCGCCATGAGCCAGGACTCGCTGCAGTGGGTGGTGATCGCCTACGGGCTGATGCTGGGCGGCTTCTTGATGCTCGGCGGGCGGCTGGCCGACCTGGTCGGGCGCAAGCGCGTGCTGATCTCCGGCCTGGCGATCTTCACCGCGGCGTCGCTGCTGGCGGGACTGGCAGACAACGCCGAACTGCTGATCGCGTCCCGCGCGGTCCAGGGATTCGGGGCGGCGATGATCCCTCCGGCCGCGCTGTCGATCCTCGCGGTCACGTTCGAGGAGGGCAGCGCACGCAATCGGGCCCTCGGCTTCTTCGGCGCCGTTGCGGGGATCTCGGCGACGGTCGGCGTCATCGCGAGCGGGCTACTGACCGACGGGCCGGGTTGGCGGGCGATCTTCCTGCTGAACGTGCCGATCGGCATCGCCCTAATCGCGATGATGGCGCGGTCTCTCAGGGGTGAGGCGCGCGAAGCCACCGGGGAACCTTTCGACATCGCTGGCGCCGTGACGCTCACCGGGAGCATCCTGCTGGCCGTCTATGCACTGAGCCAGGGACCGGACGACGGGTGGACGGCGTGGTCGACGCTTGGCCTCTTCGCCGGCGCAGCGACGATGATGGTCGCGTTTCTCGCCGTCGAGTCGAACTCGCGGGAGCCGCTCGTCCCGGGCATCGCGGTGCGAAACCGCACGCTGGTGTCCGCCAACATGAGCGCCCTGTTCACCTTCGGCACCTTCTTCGGGCTGATCTTTCTCGGCACGCTGCTGATGCAGCAGGTGCTGGGCTACTCGGCAACGAAGACCGGCGTCGCCTGGGTGGCCACGTCGGGCATCTCGTTCTTCGCCGCGGGCCTCACCGGCACCAAGCTCGCCGCCGTGCTCGGCCCTCGAAAGCTGCTGATCGGCGGCCAGGCACTGCTCGCGATCGCCATGCTGTTGCTGGCCCGCGTTCCGGCAGATGCCGACTACTGGACCGACCTGCTGCCGGCGTTCCTGCTCGCCGGGATCGCAGTGGGGGCAGCGGCGCCGGCAGTCCAGATCGCCGCACTCTCCGGCGTCGAGGAACGGCTGACCGGCCTCGCGTCCGGGCTCGTCGAGACATCTCGCGAGATCGGTGGCGCGGTCGGCGTGGCCGTGGTGGCGACAGTGGTCGCATCCCAGGCCGGCCTCGACGGCTTCCAAGCCGCCTTCGTCGCCCTCGCTGCCATCGCGGCGCTGGGCGCAGTCAGTTCAACGCTGAGATTCCCCCGACACGATCACGAAAGGATCGACGCATGAGCGACCTGACCCACTCCATCACCGTCAATGCGACGCCGCAGGAGGCCTACGAGGCCATCATCGACGTACGCTCCTGGTGGGGCGCGACCAACATCGTGGGCCGGACCGACCAACCGGATGCTGATTGGTTCTACCTGGTGCCAGACATCCACTACTCCAAGCAGCACACCGCCGAGCTCGTCCCTGGCGAACGGGTGGTGTGGGAGTTCACCGACGGCTACCTCGACTTCATCGCCGAGACGGGCGAGTGGATTGGGACGACGGGCCGCTTCGACATCGCCTCCGACGGCAGCCAGACGCAGGTGACTTTCACGCACGAGGGCATCGCGTCAGGCGACGAGTGCTTCGACGTCTGTTATGACGCCTGGCGCCACTACATCACCGAGAGCCTGCGGCAGCGGATCGAGACCGGCCACGGCACCATACGAACCCGCGAGGAGGATCAGGCCGCCGTCAAACAACACGCCGAGTCCCAGCAACCCGGGTAGCACTCGCGCTCCCGTTCGCGCGAATCGAGAGAGCGAATCCGCGGCAGTATGCAATCAGCGGCAGAGACGGCCTCACAGGGGTGTCGCGCTGCGAAACGAAACGCGCCGACTGGCGGCGGAAGGACACGCCCTGCTGGCCCTCGGATCGCGGCGGATCAGGACCGTGAGCGTCATTTGGGAACTGGCGTGCCTGATAGACGACCGAACCCACTCCTGGATCGGTGCTGTCGAGGGCAGCTCGTCGAGACAGGCCAGGAACGGAGGGCACAGCCAGCCGCAATCAGGGTGTCGCACACCGTGCTCTGGCCGACCCGAGGAAGTCCTGCGGAGTTGATTGCTGCGCTGGAGGGTCAGGTCTGCTTCGCTGTTGCCGCCGAGGCCACGAAAGCGTCGACAAGCTGTTGCTGCTGGTTGACGGTGGCCGCGGAGAGCTCGAGAGTCTGCCCGTTCATCGTGAGCTTGAGGGTCTGTGTAGACCCCTTCGTGCGGTGCATCCATGAGCGCACCGCGGACACGACCTGCGTCGCGACTTCGACCGAGCTCTTGAGCGCGACGAGGAGCGCTCCCACCGCGGCTGGGTCGAGGCCCTTGCTGCCCTCCGGCGCAGGGCCGAATGGGGGGCGGGACACCGAGTCGACATCGAGCTCTAGCAGGTCTTGTCGCAGAGACTCCGTAAGCTCATTGAGCTCGTGGTCGTCGGCTGTGGGATCGAGGATCTCGATCTGCAGTTCTGTGCTCATGACCACTCCTGCGGCCCGCGGTCGTCGCCGGATGAGGACCGACCCGAGCTCGATATGACGAGTGTAGGCCCGGCCGTGTCGGCGCCGCCGCCAACGCGGCCGGCCCGTACCGTCGGCGTCGACCGTGGTCGGAGTCCGTGTGGATGAGCGTCACTGAGCGTCGCCAAGGACTATCATCGGCGCAGGCACGCCCGCTTAGAAGGGGCAGCGATGGCCAGACAGGCCAACACCGGATCAGCCGCCGCGCCCTCGGCGTCATCCTCCGACGGCGCCGCTGCTCGACGCGTGGCACTGGTGCTCGCGGTCTCGGCCTACTCCGACAAGATGCTGCGGCAGCTGCGGTCACCGGCAGGAGACGCGGCTGAGTTCGGGCTGGTTCTCGGCAGCCCTGACCTCGGCGGCTTCGACGTCACCTCGGTGCTGGATGGGCGCGCCCACGAGATCCGGCTCGCGGTGGAGGAGTTTCTGGGGGTCTGCGGCCGGGACGACCTGGCGCTGGTGTACCTGTCGTGCCACGGTCTGGTCGATGCCCGCCGCCGGCTGTACTTCGCCGCCGCCGACACCTTGAAGGACCGGCTCGCGTCGACCGGTGTGGAGGCGCGGTGGCTGCTCGATCAGCTCGAAGAGTGTCGGGCCCGGCGCCAGGTGGTGATCCTGGACTGCTGCTTCAGCGGCGCCTTCGCGACCGGCACAAAGGGCGACAACACAGTCGAGCTCGGCAGCGAACTGCTCGGTCAGGGTCGGGGCCGCGTCGTGCTGACCGCGTCCCGAGCCACCGAGTACTCCTTCGAAGGAACCCCGGCAGAGGACTCCGCGATCCCGGGGTCGGTGTTCACCGCCGCGCTCGCGACCGGGATCCGGACCGGGGTCGCAGACACCGACGACGACGGGTACATCTCCGTCGATGACGCCTATGCCTACGCGTTCGACGCGATGCGTGCCGCCGGTGCGCAGCAGACGCCGCAGCGGTGGTTGTACGGCGCTGAGGGCGACATCGTGCTGGCGAAGAACCCGACCGCGACCCGGGTCGGCGCCATCCCGACCAAGCGCCCGGACCTAGATTCGGCTGGCCCCGGTGCACGCCCGGCGACCACGGTGAGTATCCCGGCAGGGTCCGGCTGGCGCCCACCCGCGTGGTGGAAGGGGAATCGCCTGACGTTCGTCGTTGCCGTAACGGTCGTGGCGGTCGCCGTGGCGGCAGGGGTGGCGGCAGGGGTGGCGGTCTGGCAAGCGATCAACAGTGGTGACGGTGATGATGGCGTCGAGTTCTCGTTCCGCGATGGAAGGTACGTCGAAACCTCGGTGCCCTGGCACCTCACGATCTCGACCGGCCCCCAGGCGCCCAGCGAGGGGTGCACGGTTCAGATCCGGGAGAATACGAGGTCAGGGACCGCCGTGGCCTCGACGCCACACCCATCCAGGCAGGACAACGTGATCTTGCAGGTCAGCAACACCGGGTCGCTCTACCTCGACTATCCGCAGGGGTGTCTGATCGACGCAGAGAAGGGCCGCGGAGACGCGCCCTACCCTGTGACGATCCCCGCCGGGGTCGGCGACTCGCTGGCCTGGAACCCGAGCGGGCCGATGGAGATCACGGCCGACGCGGCCAGCAGTTTCCCCTGCTTCGTGAACATGGTCAACGCCGAGACCGGTGGGATCGCGGAGGTAACAATCAGCGATCAGGGTGACACGGAGAGGTACGACCCGCCGGACACCTCATCGATGTACATGAGCGTGCAAGGCACCAGCTGCGCCATGTCGGCGCGTGACGCGACGACAGGTCAGTAAATGGGACCGCCGGGGAGCCGGCTGTGGCGTGACCGCGCAGGCCCGTCCACCGGGTGCGGACCTGGTCTGCGATCGCGTCGTCGCCGGAGGGGTCCGAACCGCCGCTCGAGTGCTGCGTGAGCGCGTGGCAGCGGAAGTACGCGGCTCTTCCGTGGGCATGCCATGGCTCCTGAGCGGCGTCCTGACTGGTGCGACGCTCCTATGGTTCGTCAAGCCGTGGCGGGGCGCTTTTCGAGTAGGCGGTAGAAGTCTCGGGCGATGTAGCGGGCCAGGCAGCGTTTGATCTCGCGGCTGGTCTTGCCCCCGGTGGTGCGGCGGGCGACGTAGTCGCGGGTGGTGTCGTGATAGCGGATCCGGGACTGGACGACGGTGTGCAGTGCGCGGTTGAGCTGGCGGTCGCCGTAGTGGTTGAGCCGGTAGCGGTTGGTGACCTGGCCGCTGTTGGCAGGGATCGGTGCCACGCCGGCGAGCATCGCGAACGCGGCCTCGGAGTGGATCCGTCCATGGTGGGACCAGGCACAGAGCACGGTCGCGGCCACGATCGGACCGACCCCGACCTGCTCGAGCAGGTCGGGACGCCAGGAGAGTGCACGATCGCCACGATCGCTTTGCGATGCTCGGCTGCCTCCTGGGTCAGCACTCGGAAACGACGTGCCAAGGACCGCAACGCCAGCACCGTGGTCCTCGTCTCGACGTCCCAGGACGACTGCACTCGCAGGCCTGCAGCCGTGGCGAGCATCCCGGGCAGCTTCTGCCCACGGAACCTCACACGGATGGGTTCGGGTACAGCGATCACCAGGCTGAACACCTGCTGCTGGGCCTCGGTGGCTGCCTGCACCGCCGAGCGGCGTGCCGCCAGCAGCACCGAAAGAGCCTGGCGGTCCCCACCACTGCGCGGGGTGCCGAGCCGGGGCCGTGCCAACGCCTCACGCGCAGCACGGATCGCATCGAGGGGGTCGGTCTTCGCCCCGTTTCCTCGCTTGGCTCGTTTGGCTCGGTCGAGCTCGACCACGATCTCACCACGCCCGCACAGGTGTCGGCTCAGGCCGGCACCATGGCCACCGGTTCCTTCGATCGCCCAAGCCCGCAAGGTGGCTTGCTCGTCGGCGAACTCCACCAAGGTGGCGTAGCCCTCAGCGGTGGCCTCCACGGTGATCTCACCAAGGACACCACCCGTGGTCGCGTTGACCACGGCTGCTGAGTGGGTATGGACGTGGGTGTCTACGCCGATGACGACATCGACCACCTCTGCTAGATCGGTCAGACTGGTCATGCGTTGCGTCCTTCCGGGCGTCGTGGCCGAGCCGTCCGGGCCTGGCTCACGTTCGGGATCACTCTGCTGGCGCGGCCGATGTTGCCCGCCGCCCTGCACCACGCAAGTGGTGATCTTCGACGAGTCGACGGGCGGGGCTCGGCGGGAGGTTGGTGCGCAGGTGTTTCATCACCGTGAGCCACCGGTGGAGCGATCCCTCGAGCGCGCTAATCAGACTCCCTTGCGCGGCCGAGTGACGCGCGTGCTCATCAACGTCACCCGCCGTCGCCCCAACTCAGGGGACTTGGCAGGCGAAAGCGGCGACAACTCGATTGCACAGTGACGACCGGTCCCGCATGATAGAAGGCATGAAGGTCACCTCTACCGCCGCAGCGGCCGCACGAGCTTTCAGCTCACCGGTTGCCGCCTGACTTTCTGCACCCCATTCGGCGGCCGGGCTCCGGTCGCCGTTTCGGTTTCTCCTGACGTGTTGAGCGTCGCCGTCGGCGTCTGGGCTCGGTCCTCGGCTACGGAGACCCGCCATGGACAGTACCCAGATCCGCTCCATGTTCCTCGACTTCTATACCAGCCGCGGTCACCGCCCGATCAGGGGCTCGACGCTGCTATCTCCGCCCGGAGACCCGGTCCTTTACACCACCTCCGGGATGCATCCGCTGACCCCGTACGTCGAGGGACGGCCGCACCCGGACGGGACCCGGCTGGTGAACCTGCAGCGATGCCTGCGCACCACCGACCTCGACGAGGTCGGGGACAACACCCACCTGACAGTGTTCGGGATGCTCGGCAACTGGTCGCTCGGCAACTACGACGGCAACCAATCGCTGCGCTGGGGATATGAACTGCTCACCGATGGGTTCGGGATCGACCCACGCCTCCTGCACGTGACCGTGTTCGGCGGCGACGGGCAGGTCGAACCGGACCGCGACTCGGAAGGGGTGTGGGAGTCCCTGGGCGTTCCGGTCGAGCACACCACCAGCGACAACTGGTGGTCGAACGGGACGTCTGGACCGTGCGGCCCGGACTCGGAGATCTTCTACTGGACCGGGACGGGTGACCCGATCGGAAATCCCGGCAGCGACGGCCGCTGGGTAGAGATCTGGAATCACGTGATGATGCGCTATCGACGCCACGACGACGGCAGCCTGACGCCACTGGTGCAGCGCAATGTCGACACCGGGATGGGCCTGGAACGGCTGACGATGGTCCTGCAGGGCTGCACCTCGGTGTTCGACACGGACCTGTTCTCCCGGTGGCGGGACGACTGCCCGGCCTGTGGGGTCTGGAAGGGAAGGGCCTGCCGGTGGTGATGGACCACCTGCGGTCCTCGTTCGTCGTCATCGGCGAGGAATCCGGCCGTCGAACACAGGGCGCGGGTATGTGCTTCGCCGACTGGTTCGTCGGGCCCTGACCATGCTGTGGCGTACCAATCCATCCTGCAGTCTGGATGATCTGCCCTGGGAACTGGTCGATATCACCGGAGAGCAGTTCGGCATGCACCTCGACCGGAAACAAACCCGTGACGTGCTGAGGGAGGAGGAGCGACGCTTCTCTGGGCTCCTGCGCCGCGGCCGACCGCTCGTCGACAAGCTGCAACTCGCGGGGCCCGATCGGTGAGCAGGACCTGCGCTGGCTTCACGAGACCCACGGGCTGCCACGCCTCGGTCTGGTCGAGCTCCTGACCTGGGAACGCACCGGCCGACCCTGACCTCCCAGGCCCCGGGGGAGCGGCCCAGCCACGGATGGGTGGATCGGGTCGTCTCGGCAGCGACGGGTGGGCACATGCGGCCACCCACGCCACCGCGCGGAGAGGCTGAGACACTTCCATCACTCGCCCGAGCGTCGTCCAACAGCCGCCCGAGACTGTCAAGAACTCAATCGCTTTTGGCACACTCCTGAACTGAGTTGCAATCTTCCGAGAACTGCTCGGCGCTCTCGCCAGTCATAGAACCGTCGCGAAGTCTCTACGTACGGCACGCGCCAGACCCCTAAGCGGGAGCGAGCCCACATTGTGGACCCTCGCGCGGAAGGCTGCACTCAAGCCTACGAGGATTCCGCAGCGTAAGTTGGTTGACTGTCTGAGCAGATGCGGGCCACAGGCTGGTCTGGTTGCAGACCACATCGCTCAAGTCCGCGTGGGTCAGATTGGCGCCTTCAAGGAGTCCAGCTCGGTCAGATCTGCGCGCGCCATCGCGGCGCCTTGTAGGTTGGCGCCGGTCAGGTTCGCGTCGCGCAAGTCGGCAGCGAACAGGTCGACCGCAGCCAGGTCCGCGCCTGTCAGGTTCGCGCCCCGCAGCGTCGCGCTGTTCAGGCTCGATCCGGCCAGGTCGAGCCCTCCAAGTTCGTGCCAGTGAGGTCAATCCGTCTCCAGTTGACGCTGCCGAAACGCTCACCGTCGAGGCCCCTTGCGCCCGCGAGCGTGGCATCGATGAGGGCGGCGCTTGCGAGGTTGCGTACGACGAACAGATTCGTGTCGCTCAAGTTCGCCCCCGAGAGGACGGCGTGCGTGACATCGGCCGCCTGGAGTTTCGCGCCGGTCAGGTCGACCGACCTCAAGTCCGCCCCCGATAAGTCGCCGCCGGTCAGGTCGGCATCGACCAGAGTGGCTCGGTTCAAGTCAGCGCGACTGAGGTCGGCCCCGAAGAGGTCGGCGCCCGACAGGTCCATTCCAGACAGGTCGAAACCCGACAGGTCACTTCTGGGCAGGGCGGGCGAATGACCGGCAACGACTCCAAGGGCCGCATCGATGTCCTCTGGAGTTGTCGCGGGGGAGGGCCTGGGCACGGGGGTTTGCCTCGCCTGCAAGCGGATGAAACTGCTGAGGATCTTCACGATGGCCTGATCGTCGTCATCTGAGTCACGCATCAGACGCGCAAACGAATAGACAGCACCGATGCGCAGCGTGATCGATCGGGATCCGAGCTGTTCAACGGAACGCGAGAATCGCTCCGTGGCTTGAGCCATTTGCGTCAGACGTGCCTGCTCGGTCGCCTGCCGGCTGCTCTGCGCGTTGAAGTACAGAGCCCCAATGGACGCTACGAGCGTAGCCACGGCAGCGACCACAGCTGCTCGGGTGGTCCAGGGATTGTGACCAGGGTCGATACGGCGCTCCGGACGCGTGACCAGTGTCCGCCCGCGTGACCCAGCCACCCAGCGTTTCGACGCCACGCCACGAGTGTGACAGTTCGCGACCCTGCTGGCCTACCTACTCTCGCGGGCGTTGAGGAACCCACATCTGGCTCAGGACGACACACCTCGATGCGTGTGGTGCAGTCCGTACTGCCGTACGCCATGCAATGAATCAGGTCGTTGGGCGGGTGCTTGCCGCGGGGCTGGTCGACGAGGTGCGCATGCACGTCGCTCCCGTCGTATTCGATCCGGAAAGCGCTACTTCGGCTCCGTCAACGCGCAGCACTGTTGGAGGATCCAGACCAGGCGGTATCCAGGCACCCGGGCGCTTCACCTGCGCTATCGGGTGCTCGGACGACCGATCTGAGCGAAAGGGCGAAGCGCCCTCAGGCGACTGCCGCGACGCCAAGAAGAAGTCGGCCCTCGCGATGAGCCGCGCCTCGCGCTGCACAGCAAGGACTCGCGCGGCACGAACTCCTCCTCTGGATCGACCAAACCTCCCCGCGGGTCCCGCGCCAGGATCCTGGATCGGCTGCGCGGACCCGCGTGATCAGCCCGCGTCTGAGTCCGCGAGCTCGCGGTCGGCGACAAAGGTCATCAGCGCGAGCAACCGCTCGGTGAGCTCCTCGCCGTCCGGGGTCACGAGTACTCCACGTGCGGAGGCACGACGGGACGGGCCTCGCGATGCACGTACCCGTCCTCCTCCAGGGTGCGCAGCGTCTGGGCGAGCATCTTCTCGGTGATCCCGCCGGCCCGCCGGCGCACCGTTCCAGCGCAAGGGCTCACCGTCGGAGAGCGCCGCCAGCAGCAGCGGCGCCCACTTGCTCGTCACGCGGGTCAGGGCCTCCGGGTCGGGCAGTTCTCGGTGAAGACGCCATCGCCGAAGGCGTCGCGCCAGCCGCAGCGACACCTGACTTACTTCCATACCAGTACCTTACTTCAAAGTGGGTACCGTGATTGGGAAGGGTTCTCGTCCCGCTGGTTGGTGGCCGCTGTCAGACGCTCGCAGCGAGCCCCACCGGTCGAGAGACCACCCCAGGAGACAATCCATGACCTTCCTCGTGACCGGCGCCGCCGGCCATCTCGGAGCCCTCGCCGTCGAGGCGCTGCTCGACGCGGCGTCGCCCCCGGCGACATCGTCGCCACCGCCCGCGACACCGACCGGCTGGTCGCCTTCGCCGCGCGGGGAGTGGTCACTCGCCGGCTGGACTACGACGACCCGGCCTCGGTCGAGGCCGCCCTCGAGGGGGTGGACCGGCTGCTGCTGGTCTCCTCCAGCGCGGTCGGCAACGGGTCGCCCAGCACCGGACGGTGCTCGAGGCCGCGGCCAGCAAGGCGTCGAGCTGGTCGCCTACACCAGCATCCTGCGGGCGGACTCCACCTCCATCGTCCCTTGCCGCCGACCACTACGCGACCGAGCAGGTCCTCGCCGGCTCGGCCTCCCGCACGTGCTGCTGCGCAACGGCTGGTACCTCGAGAACTACACCGCGCAGGTCCCGTCACCTCGAGCAGCGGCGTGCTCGGCGGGGCAGGCTCGGGCCGGATCAGCGCCGCCGCCGCGCCGACTCGCCGACGCCGCCGCCGTCGCCCTCCTCGCCGACGACAGCGCGGGCAAGATCCACGAGCTGGCCGGCGACGACGTCTTCACGATGGCGGACTACGCCGCCACCCTCGCCGAGTACTCCGGCCAGGAAGTCACCTACGTCGATCTCCCGCAGGCCGAGTACGCCGCCGCGCTCGTGTCCGCCGGCTACCGGCCGCGTTCGCCGAGATCCTGGCCGACAGCGACCGCGGCGTCACAGTCGGTGACCTCTACGACGACTCCGGCACCCTCAGCGCGCTCATCGGCCGGCCCACGACGCCGCTGACCGACGCCGTCAAGGCCGCGCTGGTCTGAGCCTCGACACCGCCGCGGCTGCGATGCTCACGGGCCTATGGATGCGGCGCTCCGGTGGTCACGGCGCGTAGGTTCACAGGGAGTTGCAGGCCGCCCACCTCTTGTGCCAGGCAGACGCGTCTCAGGCGCCCGGCCCGCCCGCTACGCGCCCACCACCGCGTGGTTCCGGCTCGCCGATCGAGGCGACCTTCGCCCTGGCTCCGGTTTCGGTGTTTTGATACCCCGCAGATGACAGTGCGCCTGGTCGATCACCGACGCATTTCGTCGGCGTTGCCTGGCAGGCCATCACTTGGTGGGGACCGGATTGGCGAGGACTACCGTGTTCCACCGGAACGCTGTCCCGTCCCAGTCGCTGCATATCACCAGCGCCAGCCTGCCGTTGTCCGACTGGCGAAACAGGACCGGCGCTCGCTGCCCCAGTTGGTGGTGGTCGTAGGTCAGCACCCGCGTTGGCCACGTAGTGAGCCCTTCCATCAGCGGTGTCGACGACGATCAGCGCCTTCTCACGCAAGGGTCCACTGGTTGAACGCGCCCCCGCCTTCGGCCACGGTGTGCGCCACCAGTACAGACGTCCCCGTGGACGCGCCGGGCCGTGCCCCGCCGGTACGACCAGCCCGTCAACCAGGCCTCGTCCGGCGGGGTCAGGACGTCGTGGCAGCAACGCCACCGGCACGACCGTGGACTCCACACCGAGCTCCGGAACGACGAGCCGCGAGGGCACACCGC
>CAWJNT010000002.1:0-183318 GCA_963844305.1 uncultured Actinomycetota bacterium | reverse complement strand
TCAGGCCCGACCGAGGGGTAGTCGGTCGCCTGGCTCTCCCAGGTGATGATCCCGTCCTTGACGTAGACCTTCCACGAGCACGAACCCGTGCAGTTCACCCCGTGCGTCGACCGCACCACCTTGTCGTGGCTCCACTTCTCTCGGTAGAACACGTCGCCGGCACGTCCGCCCTCGCGGAGACGGCCCTGCCGTCGTCCCGTCCCAGCGCGTGAAGAAGCGTCCTGCCCTTCAGGAGCCCATCGCTCCCCGGCCCGTCCAACCTGTGTCCCACGGTCGCCACTCGATCAACGTAAAGAAGCCGGCGCGAACTTGACAAGGATCGTGCGGCCCTCCGGAAAGGGGACCACCGTCCCTTGACAGCCGACGGTCAGCCGCGAGGGGAGCGGTGGCGGCACGAATGCGCCGCCGGACCTGGGTTGGTCAGGGTTGACCTGGTCGAGCCTGGGGGGCGAGTGGATGCGTGCGCCGTCGGTGGGTTCCGGACAGCCGGGGCAGCCTGGCTTGCAAGTTTGGGCACTGCTGTGTGATCACCCATGACCCCCGATCGGACGCCGGAGGACGCGGACCGGGTCGCCCGCAGTTGATCCGAGTCGCCTTGGCGCATCCTGCGCCACGTAGACGCCCGGTGCCAGACCCACGCACGACTCGAAACCGCGGGACTGAACAGCGGAGAAGTAGAGAGAGCCCGAGGCGCCGATTCTCGGCCCGCGACGTCCGCCAGGTCGACGACAGCATGCAGCGTGGCGTATATGGAATCGTGCGGATCTGCCGAGGAACGATCGTTCGTCTTGGGACTCACGACTCTCACCGAGCGTTGAGACAAGTCCATGGCGGGTGCGCGCTGCGCGCGTCTAGTCTGCGGACATGGAAGGCCTTGTGCTTCGTGTCCGTCTCATCAGCGGCGACAACATGGATGTCACGTACGAGGAGCCGGAAAACGGGGAGCGAAGGCGAGGCAATCGATAACGTCGTGTCTACGCTGTCGAAGGACTCCGGCGTGCTGCGTTGTAGACACGGCGATCGGCTGGTGGTGCTGTACGCGAGGGGTGTCGCCGCCGTGGAGGTCGCGCCCCGCGGCGCGGTCCTCTAGGTGTCGCCTGTCCGTCTGCAGCGCAGTCCACGCTTGACACCCCGTCCGGGGTCGCGTCCGGTCAGCGTCTGTGCGGGGTGGCGGTGACCCGGAGACGCGCACCTGCTGTTGTCCGCTCGGTGCGGAGCCGTCCGGCAAGGAAGCCTGATGAATCATCGACACGCCCCTCGGGAAGGAGTCTCAATGCCGCAGAAGACGATCACATATCGGGGACCGCGGGTCCTGGTGGGAGCGCTCGCACACCTGCTGCGTGAGGAGGGCGTGGAGTTCGACCAGCCACGGGAGAACCGCACTGAAGTCGTTGAGGTGGCGGTGGTCGTCTTGATGGTGAGAGCCGCGGACGGAGTCCTCGATCGGACTCTGGACGCCATGATCGACGCCGCAGTCGCGAGGTTCAAAAAGCGGTTCGGCGACGATGTCGCGTCGGTCGAGATCGCGGACAGCTAGCGAGAACCACCGTCAGGCGTTTGTCCTGGCCCCGAGTCGAGGCGGTCGAACGTCACGCCATCGCCGCCGACGTCCGCCCGCCCCTCGGGGCACGAACTGGCCGTTGTGGCCGAGACGGATCTGGGCGACCTGCTGCCTTCAGTTCGCCGTCTCCACTCCTGCTGGTCTGGGGCGACTCGGATGTTCGCTCGCCGCTCAGCGTCGCCGGCCAGTTCGAGGAAGCGATCCCCGACACGGAGCTCGTCGTGATCGAGGGCGCAGACCACATGAGCAGTGCTCGAACGGCCCGAGCACGTCAAGCTCCGAGCCAGCGCAGAACGTGGGCACGTATGTGGCACAGATACCTGCAGAAGCCCCCGTTCCGGCCGGCACAGACAGGAACGCACAGGGGGCGCCGCCCAGCGTTTCCCCTGGTCAGAGCAGCTTCGCTCGAGAAGACGCTACCGCCTCACGGGGCGGTGCTGTTCCGTGAATGCAGAGGGCCCTGACCAGCGTTTCCGCTGGTCAGAGCCCCTTTTGACTGGTACCCCCGACCGGATTCGAACCGGCGCTACCGCCTTGAGAGGGCGGCGTGCTAGGCCGCTACACAACGGGGGCAATGCTCTGCGAACAAGCGGGCGAAACTCTAGCGAACGCCTTGTTTCGCACCAAATCCCGGTCCACTGGACCGGGACTTCGCTGGGATACTAGGACTCGAACCTAGACTAACTGGACCAGAACCAGTCGTGCTGCCAATTACACCATATCCCAATGGTTTTAGTGGCCTTTGCCGCTCCGCGGCGAGCCGAGGAGAAACCTTACACGCGACGTCGGGAGGCCTCCAAAACGGCCGGATCGGTCTTCGTCGCGAGGCCCATGGACCGGGCTACCCACCACGCCAGGCCGAGGTAGACGAGGGACTGGGTGAGGGTGACGGGGATGCTCCACCAGCTGCCGCCGGTGGGGTTCAGCGAGGAGCCCATGTCGCCGTACGCGAGCGCGATCCCGAACGCCAGCCAGTTGTTGAGCACGTGCATCGCGATGCCGGCCTCGAGGCCGCCGGTGAGGATGACGAGGGTGCCGGCGACCAGGCCGAACGCGAGCCGGTCGAAGAAGATCGGCGGGCTCTGACCGATGCCGTGGGCGAGCGCGAACAGGATGGCCGGGATCACGACGGCCGCGATCCGGCTGCGGAACAGCCCGCCGAACGCCTGCGCGAGGTAGCCGCGGAACGCGTACTCCTCCCCCGCGGCCTGCAGCGGCGTGAGGAACAGCACCACGAGCAGGAAGTCGCGGGTGGTGCTGGTGAAGTCGTTCAGCTCACCGGTCATCTCGGTGCCGGTGTCCTGGGCGGGCAGCACCGCCGAGACGAGCAGCGTGGCGATCAGGGCGACGAAGGCCAGCCCGAAGCAGACGAGCAGGAAGTTCCACCGCAGCCGGGGCCGAACCGATGACAACCAGCGCGGCTTCAGTCCGTGCAGGGTGCGGATCAGCAGCCAGGTCAGGGGGATCGTCGAGGCGAGGGCGAGGTTGAGGTAGGCCAGGCCCAGCGGCGTCGGGTCGTCGAGGTCGACCAGCCGCGTACCGGCGTCGATCACGTCCTGACCCGTCGCGGCGAAGTACACGAGGAACGGGAGCTGGAGCAGCAGCGGGAGCACCAGGATGGATCCGACGGCGAGGGACAACACGCCGACCGCCGGCCTCCACCAGCCCCAGCGACCTCCGCGCAGGATCAGGTGGTACTCCAGCGGCCCCGCGGCCGCAGGCTGCGCGGGTGGCTGGCCGGGCGGCGGGTACGCCGGCTGGCTCCCCGGTGGCCCGTAGTACGCCGGGGGCGGCGGCTGCTGCGGAGCGCCGTACGGCGAGGGCTGGTAGCCGGGGGTGCCGAAGCCCGGCGGTTGGTAGCCCGGACCACCGGGCGGTGGCGGTGGCGCCGGTGGCTGCTCGCCCGTTCCGTCGGTCATGTCAGCGCACTCTGGAGCCGCGACAGGCTGCGCTCGCGGCCGAGCAGCTCCATGGACTCGAAGAGCGGGGGCGAGACGCGACGACCGGTGATCGCGACGCGCACCGGCCCGAACGCGTTGCGCGGCTTGATCCCCATCGCCTCGACGAGCTCGGCCTGGAGCGCGGCCTGGATCTCCTCCGTCGACCACTCCTGCAGGGTCTCGAGACTCTCGAGTGCCCGGCGTACGACGGCCCGGCCGTCGTCGTTGAGGACCTTGGCGACGTCGTCGGCGTCGCGGCCGAACTCGTCCTCCTCGACGAAGAGGAAACCGAGGAGGCCGGGGGCCTCGGCGAGCTTGTTCATCCGCTCGTTGATCAGCGGCATCGCGGCGACGAGCAGCTCGCGGTGGGCGTCGCTGATCGGGTCGTCGACGAGCCCCGCCCGGTGCAGGAACGGGAGCACCCGCTCGGTCATGTCCTCGATCGGGATCATCCGCATGTGGGAGGCGTTGATCGCCTCGGCCTTCTTGAGGTCGAAGCGCGCGGGGTTGGGGTTCACGTCACCGATCTCGAAGGCCGCGACCATCTCCTCGATCGTGAACACGTCACGGTCGGCAGCGATCGCCCAGCCCAGCAGTGCGAGGTAGTTGAGCAGCCCTTCGGGCAGGAAGCCCTGGTCGCGGTAGCCCATCAGGTGCGCCTGCGGGTCTCGCTTGGACAGCTTCTTGTTGCCCTCGCCCATGACGTAGGGAAGGTGCCCGAACTGCGGCGTGGTCTTGGCGACCCCGATCGCCTGCAGCGCGTCGTGCAGCGCGATCTGGCGCGGCGTGCTGGACAGGAGGTCCTCGCCGCGCAGCACGTGGGTGATCTCCATGAGGGCGTCGTCGACGGGAGCGACCAGGGTGTAGAGCGGGTCGCCGTTGGCCCGGCACAGCGCGAAGTCGGGCACGAACTCGGTCTGGAACGTCACGTCCCCGCGGACGACGTCGTCCCAGCTGATCTCACCGTCGGGCATCCGGAACCGGACGATCGGCTGCCGGCCCTCGGCACGGAAGGCCTCGACCTGCCCGTCGGTGAGCTCGCGGCAGAACCCGTCGTACCCCATGACCTTCGAGCCGGACGCCTTGCGCCGCGCGTCGACCTCCTCGGTCGTGCAGTAGCAGTCGTAGGTGTACTTGCTCTCGCGGAGCCGGGTCAGGACGTCGGCGTAGATGTCACTGCGCTCGGACTGGCGGTACGGCGCGTACGGGCCGCCCTTGAGCGGGCCCTCGTCCCAGTCGAGGCCGAGCCACTCCATGACCTCGATCAGCGAGTCGTAGGACTCCTCGGTGTTGCGGGCCGCGTCGGTGTCCTCGATCCGGAAGACGAACGTGCCGCCGTGGTGGCGGGCGAACGCCCAGTTGAAGAGCGCGGTCCTGGCCAGGCCGACGTGCGGGTTGCCGGTCGGGCTCGGCGCCATCCGGACGCGGACGGGAGAGTCGCTCAACGCTTTGCCACCTTGTTCGTGAGGGTTCCGAGACCGGCGACCGAGACCTCGATCTCGTCGCCGACCTCCATCGGTCCGACACCCTCCGGGGTGCCGGTGAGGATGACGTCGCCGGGCAGCAGCGTCATCACGCTGGAGACGTACTCCACCAGGTGCGGGATGTCGAAGACCATGTCCTTCGTGCTGCCGTCCTGCACGAGGTCGCCGTTGAGGTGCGTGCGCACGCTCACGCCGTCGATGAAGTGCTGCGGGTCGAGGTCGGTCTCGATCCACGGGCCCAGCGGGCAGAACGAGTCGAACCCCTTGGCGCGCGTGAAGCGGCCGTCCTTCTTCTGCAGGTCGCGCGCCGTGACGTCGTTGCCGATGGTGTAGCCGTGGATGACGTCGGTGGCCTGGGCCGCCGGCACGTCGCGGCAGATCCGGCCGATGACGACGGCCAGCTCTCCCTCGTAGTGCACGTCGCTCGACTGCGACGGGTAGAAGATCGGGTCGCCGGGCCCGACCACGCTGGTGTTGGGCTTGATGAAGAAGATCGGCTCGGTCGGGACCTCGTTGCCGAGCTCGGCGGCGTGCGCGGCGTAGTTGCGGCCGATCCCGATCACCTTGCTCCGGGGCAGCACGGGCGCGAGCAGTCGCACGTCCTCGAGCTTGTGCTGCTCGTCGAGCAGCTTGACCCCGACGTACAACGGGTCTCCGGCGAGGGAGACGATCACGCTGTCCTCGGCCGGCTGGTCGAACTCGTCGAGCTCGCCCGTCAGCACGCCGTAGAGCGGGTCGTCGCCTGTCGTGAACCTGCAGATACGCACGGACCTGAGCCTAAGGGTCTCGACAAGCTCGACCGACGTCGGTCGAGCTTGTCGAGACCCTTCTACGCTTGCCCCATGACCCTGCAGGTGCTCGACGAGAAGACATGGCGGGCGTGCGCTGCAGCGCACGCGGAGCGTGTCGACGCGTTCGTGCAGCCCCATCTGGAGCGCCGCCGCGACGGCGTGAAGCACCCGGTCCACGACTTCCTGTTCACCTACTACTCCCAGCGACCCGCGCAGCTGCGGCGCTGGCACCCGGGGTACGGCGTCGGGCTGGAGAACGGCGAGGAGTACGCCGCGCTCAAGGGCTACGCAGGTTTCGAGACAGGCGCTAGCGCGCCTTCCTCAACCAGCGAAACCCTCTCGGTGGTTGAGGAGGTTGCGCAGCAACCGTCTCGAAACCACCACGTCTCAGCCGTCTCCGACGAGTACGTCGCGTCCCAGCGGCCGCTGCTCGAGTCGCTGCGCCGCCTCCTGACCGCCACGGCGAGCCGGCCGGCGCACTTCGGCTGCTTCGGGATGCACGAGTGGGCGATGGTCCACGGCGCCGACGAGACCCGCCACGACTGGCCGCTCCGGCTCGGTCGCGAGGGCACCGACCGGGTCGTGGAGTCCCACCGGATCGCCTGCTCCCACTTCGACGCCTACCGCTTCTTCACTCCCACCGCCCGGCCGATGAACACCCTCTCCCCCGCGTCGCACGACCGGCCGGAGTTCGAGCAGCCGGCCTGCCTGCACGCCGGGATGGACCTCTACAAGCACGCGTTCCGGCTCACGCCGATGATCTGCTCCGACCTGGTCGCCGACTGCTTCGAGCTGGCCCGCGACATCCGGGTGCTGGACATGAAGGCGGCGCCGTACGACCTCGCCGACCTCGGCTTCGAGCCGGTCCGGATCGAGACCGCCGAGGGCAAGCAGGAGTACGCCGACGCGCAGCGGACGTTCGCCGAGCGCGGCGCGCCACTGCGCGCGCGGCTGGTCGACGAGTGCGAGCGGCTGCTGACCCTCGCCATGTCCGAGTGACGGACCCCACCGCGACATCACCCCACGAGAAATGCTTAGGTAAGCCTTACCTAATCCCATTCTCGGAAGGATTTCGTGGTGTCCGCCTCCCCTGAGCACCAGCTCTTCCACCCCGACCGGGCCGACGAGTACGTGAGCACCATGCGGCTCGGGGTCGACCACCTGGCCGATGCCCTGCGCCGGGTCTCCGGGCCCGCCACCGGACAGGCACCGGAGAAGGCGGCGCGGCTGGTCGCCGACATCGACCTCGACCATCCCCTCCACGACGCGGCCGACGCGCTCGCGGAGATGAGCCGGATCTACCTCGACGACGCGGTCTGGTTCCACGAGCCGACGTACGCCGCCCACCTCAACTGCCCGGTGGTGATCCCCGCCCTCCTCGCCGAGGTGTTCGTGTCGGGGGTCAACTCCTCGCTCGACACGTTCGACCAGAGCGTCGGCGGCACCTTCGTCGAGCGCCACCTCGTCGACTGGACCGCGGCCCGGATCGGCTTCGACAGCGGCGCCGACGGCATCTTCACCAGCGGCGGCACCCAGTCCAACCTCCAGGGACTGCACCTCGCCCGCGACCGCGTGCTGTCCGGCGCGGCCGGCGACCTGGCCCGGCTGCGCATCTTCGCCTCCGAGGACGGGCACTTCAGCGTCCAGAAGTCCGCCCGCCTCCTCGGCCTCGGCGACAACGCGGTCGTGAGCATCCCCACCGACTCCGACCGCCGGATGGACCCGGGCGCGCTCAGCAAGGCGCTGTCGGACTGCGCGTCGTTCGGGCTCGTCCCGATGGCCGTCGTCGCGACCGCCGGCACCACCGACTTCGGCGCGATCGATCCGCTGCGGACCATCGCCGAGCTCTGCCACCTGCACGACACCTGGCTCCACGTCGACGCGGCGTACGGCGGCGGGCTGCTCGCCTCGCGCCGGCTCCGGCACCGCCTGGCCGGGATCGAACGCGCGGACTCGGTGACCGTCGACTACCACAAGACGTGGTTCCAGCCGGTCTCCGCCAGCGCCCTGGTCGTCCGCGACGGGCGCCACCTCGGCCACGTCACCTGGCACGCCGACTACCTCAACCCCAAGGACGCAGCGCACCCCAACCAGGTGGACAAGAGCCTCCAGACCACGCGCCGCTTCGACGCGCTCAAGCTCTGGATGACGCTGCGGGTGATGGGACCCGACCAGATCGGCCAGTACGTCGAGCACGTCGTCGACCTCACCGAGGAGGTGCACGCGCACCTCGACGCGGACCCCGACGTCGAGATCGCCGCCGACCCGGGCCTGAGCACCCTGGTCTTCCGCTACCGCCCCCGCGGGATGTCCGAGGACGTCGCCGACGCCCTCACCACCCGGATCCGGACCACGCTCTACGAGCGCGGCACCGCGATGGTCGCCGCCACCAAGGTCGACGGCCGCTGCTGGCTGAAGCTCACGCTCCTCAACCCGCTCGCCACCCGCGAGGACATCCTCGGGATCACCGACGAGGTGGTCGCGATCGGACGCGAGCTCTGCGTGGAGGCGGTGGCGTGATGGCCTCGACAGGCTCGACCGACGTGTACGACTTCATCGGCATCGGCGCCGGCCCGTTCAACCTCGGCCTCGCCTGCCTCACCGACCCGATCGACGACCTCGACGGCGTGTTCCTCGAGGCCCGCGACGAGCTCGCGTGGCACCCCGGCATGCTGCTCGACGACGCGACCCTCCAGGTGCCGTTCCTGGCCGACCTGGTCACCATGGCCGACCCGTCGTCGCGGTACTCGTTCCTCAGCTACCTCAAGGACACCGGCAACCTCTACCCGTTCTACATCCGCGAGTCGTTCTACCCGCTGCGCCGCGAGTACGACGACTACTGCCGCTGGGCCGCCGACCGGCTCGACAGCGTCCGGTTCGGGCAGGCGGTCACCTCGGTCGAGCACGTAGCCGACTGCAAGGGCTCGGCGTACGTCGTCACCACCGCGACCGGCGAGGAGTTCCGGGGCCGGCGGCTGGTGCTCGGCGTCGGGACGTCGCCGTACGTGCCGGAGTGTCTGGAGGGCATGGGCATCCACTCGGCGGACTACCTGCAGCACAAGGAGCGGCTGCAGGGGCTGGACTCGATCACGATCGTGGGCAGCGGGCAGAGCGCGGCCGAGATCTACCAGGACCTGCTCGCGGAGAGCCCCGACCACGGCTATCGGCTGAACTGGCTGACCCGCAGCCCGCGGTTCTTCCCGATGGAGTACACGAAGCTCACCCTCGAGATGACCTCGCCGGAGTACACGTCGTACTTCCACGACCTGCCGGACCTCACCCGCGCCCGGCTGCTGCGCGAGCAGCGGTCGCTGTACAAGGGCATCAGCGGCGACCTGGTGGACGACATCTTCGACCTGCACTACCAGCTGCGGGTCAACGGCCAGGGGCCGCACACCACGCTGGTCACCAACACCGCCGTCACGGGCGCGCGGCGCGACGGCGCGGCGTACCACCTCGACCTGCACCACGAGGAGACCGACGAGCGGTTCGGCCTGCGCACCGAGGGGCTCGTGCTGGCGACCGGGTACCGGTCGCAGGCGCCGGCGTTCCTCGAGCCGGTCCGCGACCGGATCGCCTGGGACGACCGGGGCCGGTACGCCGTGTCGCCGACGTACACGATCGACCACGACGGCCGCGAGATCTACGTGCAGAACGCCGAGGAGCACACCCACGGCCTGGTCGCGCCCGACCTCGGCATGGGCGCCTACCGCAACTCGGTGCTGATCGCCTCGATGCTCGGCCGGGAGGTGTACCCGATCGAGAAGCAGATCGCGGTGCAGAGCTTCGGCGTCCCGGACCACCTGAAGGAGGTGGCCCGATGAGGATCACCCTCGAGCCGCTCGACCTCGACCGCGACCTCGCCCTGCTGCACGAGTGGGTGACCCACCCCCGCTCGGTGTACTGGATGATGCAGGGCGCGAGCGTCGACGACGTCGCACACGAGTACCGCCTGATCCTCGACAGCCCGCACCACGACGCCTGGCTCGGCCGGGTCGACGGGGTGCCGGCGTTCCTCGCCGAGACCTACGACCCGGCCCACGGCGAGCTCGCCGACCTGCCCGAGCTGCGGCCCGGCGACCTCGGCATGCACGTGCTCGTCGCACCCGCCGACGAGCGGGTCCACGGCTTCACGCGGGCCGTCTTCGGCGCCGTGCTCGACCACTGCTTCGCCGACCCCGGCGTCCGCCGCGTCGTGGTCGAGCCCGACCAGCGCAACGAGCCGATCCGGGCCATGAACCGGGCCTTCGGCTTCCGCGAGGCCCGCACGATCACCCTGCCTGCGAAGGAGGCAACCTTGTCGTTCCTGACCCGTGACGACCACGTCGGCCAGGTCGCACACCTCACCCCCGAGGCGCTCGAGATCGCCCAGCGACACCTGGTCGCGAAGGCGATCGCCGAGTTCAGCCACGAACGCCTGCTCGCGCCGGTCGAGGGGGCCGACGGTGCCTGGACGCTCACCTCCCCGGCCGGGGACACGACGTACGCGTTCACGGCGCGGCGGCACGCCCTCGACCACTGGGTCGTGGACGCCGGCAGCCTGCACCGGCAGGTCAAGGACGAGCCGGCCGACCTCGACGTCCAGGAGTTCGTCGTGGAGTTCGCGGGCGTCCTCGGAGTCCCCGACGCGCTGCTGCCGACGTACCTCGAGGAGCTGGCCTCGACGCTGGCCTCCGCGGCCTGGAAGCTGCGGCACTCGACGACGACGTCGGCCGAGCTCGTCGACGCGGACTACCAGACCGTCGAGGCCGCGATGACCGAGGGCCACCCCGCGTTCGTCGCCAACAACGGCCGGATCGGCTACGGCGTCGACGACTACACGGCGTACGCCCCGGAGACCGGCAGCCCGGTCCGCCTGGTCTGGCTGGCCGCCCGTCGCGAGCACACGCACCTGTCGCTGGGCGAGGGCCTGGACGAGGAGGAGCTGTACGCCGGCGAGCTCGACCGGGACGTCCGCGACGGGCTGGAGCAGCGGGTGCGCGACCTCGGCCTCGACCCGGCCGACTACCTCCTGCTGCCCGTGCACCCGTGGCAGTGGCGGAACAAGCTCGCGATCACGTTCGCGCCCGACATCGCCCGCCGCGACCTGGTGTTCCTCGGCGAGGGGCCGGACGACTACCGCGCCCAGCAGTCGATCCGGACCTTCTTCAACCACAGCGCACCCGAGCGGCACTACGTGAAGACCGCGCTGTCGATCCAGAACATGGGCTTCATGCGCGGCCTCTCCCCCAACTACATGGGCGCCACTCCGGCGATCAACGACTGGGTCGCCGAGGTCGTGTCGACCGACCCGACCCTGCTCGGCTGCGGGTTCACGATCCTGCGCGAGCGGGCGGCGATCGGGTACACCGGCGACGCCTTCCACCGGGTGCACGCACAGCACGGCGTGAAGTCGGCGTACCAGAAGATGATCGCCGCGCTCTGGCGCGAGTCACCGATGCCGAAGCTGGCGCGTGGGGAGCGGCTGATGACGATGGCCTCGCTGCTGCACCGCGACGCGGACGGCCGGGCGCTGGTGACGGCGCTGGTCGAGGCCTCGGGGGTGGATCCGGTGTCGTGGCTGCGCAGCTACCTGCACGCGTACGTGCGCCCGATCGTGCACTGCCTGCTGGCCCACGACCTCGCGTTCATGCCGCACGGCGAGAACCTCGTGCTCGTGCTGCACGACCGGGTGCCGGTGCGGACGCTGATGAAGGACGTCGGCGAGGAGGTGGCGGTGATGTCGACGACGCGACCGCTGCCCGAGGAGGTGGAGCGGATCCGGGTCGACGTCGACCAGGACATCAAGTCGCTCTCGCTGCACACCGACGTCTTCGACGGCGTGCTGCGCCACCTCGCCGCGATCCTCGACGAGGACGGCGTGGTCGACGGCGAGACGTTCTGGGACGAGGTACGCCGGTGCGTCCACCAGCACGCCGACGAGCACCCGGAGCTGGCGGACGCGGCCGCGACGTACGACCTGTTCCGCCCGGAGTTCCGGCACAGCTGCCTCAACCGCCTGCAGCTGCGCAACACCCTGGAGATGGTGAACATCGCCGATCAGGCGGAGTCGCTGATCTACGCCGGGACCCTGGTCAACCCGATCGCCGCGCCGGAGCGGGTGCGGGAGGCTTCATAGCGGGCGGCCGGACGGGTTAACTTGGGCCGCATGTTCACGGTGTGCGCCCGCGTCCTGGCCCTGCTGATCGCGTCCGCGCTGCTGACGGGCGTCCCGGCCACGCCTGCGGGATCGGCCCCGGCCGACCCGCGGTGGGAGTTCTACAGCAAGGACAAGAACCACTACGACTCACCGTGGTACGACCGCGCCCACCGGATCATGATCCACTTCGGCTGCACGCGGGCGCCGTACTACTCGCCCGACTCGCGGTGCCGCAAGAACCGGGGCTTCCACCACGGGCTCGACCTCGCGATGCCGTGCGGCACGAAGCTGCGCGCGGGCCGTCGAGCGTGGGTGGTGAGCAACAGCTCGCTGGGATCGGCGTACGGCGTGAACCCGATCCGGCTGCGCAACTTCCGCCTGGGCTGGGACGTCGTCATCGGGCACACCGAGAAGGTGTTCGTGGAGCCCGGCGACCGGGTGCGGCGAGGCATGGTGATCGCGCGCGCCAACGACTCCGCGGCCCCCGACGGGTGTCACCTGCACTTCGAGAAGCGCGCCCTGCGGGGTGGCCTCGAGAGCGCGGTGAACCCGCGCCGGCTCCTGAGGCTGAAGGCGAACGGCTGACGTGGACGAGCGGGTCCTGTACCACTTCATGACCGCCGAGGGGCGGCTGCACACGATCCCCTCGCGGCACCAGAAGCTGCTGGTGGTGCTCGACCACATCGCGCAGTCGTTCGAGCCCGGGAGGACCTACCCCGAGGCGGAGGTCAACGACGTGCTGACCGCCTTCCACCCCGACTACGCCGCGCTGCGGCGCTATCTCGTGGAGAACCAGTTCCTCACCCGCCAGGACGGCGTCTACTGGCGCAGCGGCGGCACCTTCGATGTCTGAGGGCGAGGACTTCCGCGGACTCGACTGGTACGGCGACGACCTCGGCGCGCGGTCGTTCGTGGACGGCACGTTCACCGACGTCGACCTCAGCGAGACCACGAGCCGCGGCGCGACGTTCGAGCGATGCGTCTTCCACAACTGCCGGTTCAACGCGTCGACGCACACCTCGACCGCCTTCGTGGCGTGCGAGTTCCGGCGTACGAACTTCTTCGACGCGATCCTGGACGGCTGCAAGCTGGCCGGCTCGGTCTTCGCCGACTGCACCCTGCGACCGATCAAGGTGGTCGGCGGCCAGTGGCAGGGGGTGACGATCCGCGGCGGGAACCTGTCGAAGCTCGACCTCACCGGCCTCGACCTGCGCGAGGCCGACCTCTCCCTGAGCAACCTGTCGGGCGCCGTGCTGCGCGACGTACGCCTCGACGGCGCTGCCCTCCGCGACACCGACCTCACCGGCGCCGACCTGCGTGGCGCCTCGTTGTCCGGCGTGGACCTGACCGCCGCCCGGCTCGGGCGGACGCGGCTCGATCTCCCCGGCGCCGTACTGCTGGCGGAGCTGCACGGCGCGGACGTCGACCCGTCGTAGCGCGTCTCGACCCTGTCGAGACCCTTTGCCCGCGTACTACCGTGCCCCTCATGGCCACCGTCGATCGAGTCACCGCTCCGCACGTCGTCGTGCTCTTCGGCGCGACGGGCGATCTCGCCCGCCGCAAGCTGTTGCCCGGCCTGCTCCGGCTGACCCAGTCCGGGCTGCTCAGCCAGGCGCGGATCGTCGGCACCGGCCTCGACGACCTGACCACCGAGGAGTTCATCGAGCGGGCGCACACCGCCTGCTCGGAGTTCAGCAAGGGCGGCTTCGACGACGAGGCGCGGGCCAGGTTCGCGTCGCTGCTCACCTACGTCCCCCAGTCGCGCGGCCCGCACGAGCTGGCGGAGGCGGTGCACAAGGCCGAGGCAGACCTCGGCGGCAACGGTGAGGTACGTCGCCTCCACTACCTGAGCGTCCCGCCGAAGGCCGCCCTCGACGTCATCCACCAGCTCGACGAGGCCGACCTGGTGGAGCGGTCGCGGATCATCATGGAGAAGCCGTTCGGCACCGACCTGGCCACGGCGGTCGCGCTCAACCGGGAGGTCCACGGGGTCTTCGCCGAGGAGCAGGTCTTCCGGATCGACCACTTCCTGGGCAAGGAGGCGGCCCAGAACATCCTGGCCTTCCGCTTCGCCAACGGGCTGTTCGAGCCGATCTGGAACCGCAACTTCATCGAGCACGTGCAGATCGACGTACCGGAGTCGCTCGGGCTCGAGGGGCGCACCGGCTTCTACGAGGCGACGGGCGCCTACCGCGACATGGTGGTCACCCACCTGATGCAGGTGCTCGCGTTCATGGCGATGGAGCCGCCGACCTCCCTGGCCCCGGGGCCGATCAGCGACGAGAAGCTCAAGGTCTTCCGGTCGATGAAGCCGATCGAGCCGCACGACGTCGTCCGCGGCCAGTACTCCGGCTATCGCGCCAGCGAGGAGGTCGGGGAGTACTCCGACACGGAGACGTTCGTGGCGCTGAAGATCGAGATCGACAACTGGCGCTGGGCCGGCGTGCCGTTCTTCCTGCGCACCGGCAAGAAGCTGGCCGAGGGGGCGCGGATCATCTCGATCGCGTTCAAGGAGCCGCCGCTGTCGATGTTCCCGCAGGGCTCGAACGCCGGCATGCAGGGGCCCGACCACCTCACCTTCGACCTCGCGGACCAGTCGCGGATGTCGCTCTCGTTCTACGGCAAGCGGCCCGGGCCGGGCATGCAGCTGGAGAAGCTGTCGATGCAGTTCGCCACCCACGAGACCTCGACCTCGGGCGACGTACTGGAGGCCTATGAGCGGCTGATCCTCGACGCCATGCGCGGCGACCACACCCTGTTCACGACCGCCGCCGGCATCGAGACGCTCTGGGAGCGCTCGATCCCCCTGATCCAGAACCCGCCGCCGGTCCGTGCGTACGCCCCCGGCTCGTGGGGCCCCAACGCGATCCACCAGCTGATCGCCCCGCACGCCTGGCGGCTCCCGTTCGAGCGCTCCTGGCGCGCCCCGAACGCGCTGGGTCAGTAGGGGGACTGCGATAGTCCACGACGCTTTCGTCGTCAGATCGGCCGATCGACGACCAGATCGTCGTGGACTATCCCGAAAGCTCCCCGTGCTCGACGCAGGTGGCGGTCCAGCCGCGGGGGGTGACCTGGACCTTCATCCGGCGGCGGCAGTGCGTGCAGAAGCGTGGGGGCTCCATGGCGAGCTGACGAGCGCAGGCCGCGTGGTCGCGCGCGGCCAGGGGCTCACCGCAGTGGCCGCAGTACGCCGGCTCAGGCGCGGTCGTGCCCACTAGAGGGTCTTCGCCAGTTCCTTGATCGGCATCTTCAGGTCCGAGAGCAGGGCGATGTCCGCGTCGGCGTCGCGCCCGAGCGTGGTCAGGTAGTTGCCCACGATGACCGCGTTGATCCCGCCGAGCAGGCCGTCGCGGGTGCCGAGGTCGCCGAGGGTGAGCTCGCGGCCGCCGGCGTACCGCAGCACGGTGCGGGGCATCGCCAGCCGGAACGCCGCGATCGTGCGCAGCGCGTCGTGGGAGTCCATCAGCGGCAGGTCGCCGAACGGAGTGCCGGGCCGCGGGTTGAGGAAGTTCAGCGGCACCTCGTGCGGGTCCAGCTCCGCCAGCTGCGCGGCCAGCTCGGCGCGCTGCTCGATCGTCTCGCCCATGCCGACCAGGCCGCCGCAGCACAGCTCCATGCCGGAGTCGCGCACCATCTCGCAGGTCTCCCACCGCTCCTCGAAGGAGTGGGTGGTGACCACGGACGGGAAGTACGAGCGCGCGGCCTCGAGGTTGTGGTTGTAGCGGTGCACGCCCATCGCCCGCAGGTCGTCGACCTGCTCCTGGGTGAGCATGCCGAGCGAGCAGGCGACGTTGATGTCGACGGCCTCCTGGATGGCCTTGATGCCGTCGCGCACCTGCGACATCAGCCGCTCGTCGGGCCCGCGCACGGCGGCGACGATGCAGAACTCCGTGGCGCCGGTGGCGGCGGTCTCCTGGGCGGCCTTGACCAGCTGCGGGATGTCGAGCCACACCGAGCGGACGGGCGAGGTGAACTGGCCCGACTGGCTGCAGAAGTGGCAGTCCTCCGGGCAGCCGCCGGTCTTGAGGCTGATGATGCCCTCGACCTCGACCTCGGGCCCGCAGTGCTTCATGCGTACGGCGTGGGCCAGCTCGAGCAGCTCGGGGATCTGGTCCTCCGGCAGCTGCAGGACCTCCACCAGCTCGTCCTGCGAGAGGCCGACCCCTTCGTCGAGGACCTTCACTCGGGCGCGTTCCAGGATGTCCGTCACGCCGGCCAAGATATCGGCCGCTCGCCCCCGGTCCGACCCCCGGTCGGCTGCTGGAACGCCAGAACCGACCGGTCGGAGCACCTCCGTACACTCCAGAGCGATGACTGTGTCGGCCCCATCCACCCAGCTCCTCGCCTTCGACCGCGAGCACGTCTGGCACCCCTACACCTCGATGACCGACCCCACCCCGACCCGCCTGGTCACCGGCGCCGACGGCGTACGCCTGCGGCTCGACGACGGGCGCGAGGTGATCGACGCGATGTCGTCGTGGTGGGCCGTCATCCACGGCTACAACCACCCGGTCCTCAACGCGGCGGTGGCCAAGCAGGCCTCCGAGTTCGCGCACGTGATGTTCGGCGGGCTCACCCACGAGCCCGCGCTGCGCCTGGCCCGGAGCCTGGTCGAGGTGACGCCCGACGGGCTCGAGCACGTCTTCCTCGCCGACTCGGGGTCGGTGAGCGTCGAGGTGGCGCTGAAGATGACGCTCCAGTACCACCGCGGCGCCGGCCGACCGGAGCGGCACCGCATGCTCACGGTCCGCGGTGGCTACCACGGCGACACGTTCGGGTGCATGAGCGTGTGCGACCCCGTCGGCGGGATGCACTCGATGTTCAGCGACGTGCTGCCGCAGCAGGTGTTCGCGGACCGCCCGCCGGCCGACCCCGAGGGCGTGCCCGCGTGGGCGGAGGCGTTCGAGCGGCTCGCGGAGGAGCACGCCGACGAGCTGGCCGGCATCATCGTCGAGCCGCTGCTGCAGGGCGCCGGCGGCATGCACGTCTACCCCGCGGAGTGCCTGCGGGTGATGCGCGAGGTCGCCGACCGCCACGGCCTGCTGCTGGTCTTCGACGAGATCGCCACCGGCTTCGGCCGCACCGGCACCCTCTTCGCCGCCGAAGCGGCCGGTGTCACCCCCGACGTCATGTGCGTCGGCAAGGCGCTGACGGCCGGCTACCTCTCCCAGGCGGCGGTGCTGTGCACCTCCGAGGTCGCGCACGGCCTCTCCCGGTCCGAGTCCGGGGTGCTCATGCACGGGCCGACGTACATGGGCAACCCGCTGGCCTGCTCGGCCGCCCTGGCCAACCTCGAGCTGCTCGCCACCGGCGCCTGGCAGCAGGACGTCGCCCGCATCAACGCCGGGCTGGCCCGGGGCCTGGCCCCGGTCCGCGAGCTGTCCGGCGTGGCCGACGTCCGCACGCTCGGCGCCGTCGGCGTCGTCCAGCTCGACCGGCCGGTCGACGTCACGGCCGCGACGGACGCAGCGATCGAGCACGGCGTCTGGGTGCGCCCGTTCCGTGACCTCGTCTACACGATGCCGCCGTACGTCTGCTCCGACGACGACATCGCCGCCATCTGTACGGCGATCCGGGCGGCGGTGAGCGCCGCATGATGTGGGAGGAATGGCTCCGCGAGCAGGCCGAGCAGCGGGACCGCGACGGGCTGCGTCGCGGCCTGCACCACCGGGCCGCCGACGACGCCGTGGTCGACCTGGCCGGCAACGACTACCTCGGCCTGTCCCGCCACCCGGCGGTGACCGAGGCCGCGGCCCAGGCGGCACGCACGTGGGGTGCCGGAGCCGGAGCGTCCCGGCTGGTGACCGGGAGCCTCGAGCTGCACGCCCACCTCGAGGACGCGCTGGCGGCGTTCATGGGCCAGCCGGCCGCGCTCGTCACGTCCACCGGCTACCACGCCAACCTCGCCGCGGTCACGGCGCTTGCCGACCGCGAGTGCCTGATCGTGTCCGACGCCCACGTCCACGCGTCGCTGGTCGACGCCGCCCGGCTCGCCCGGGCCGAGGTCACCGTGGTCCCCCACAACGACGTGGCGGCGGTCTCGACCGCGCTCGCCGGGGCAGGCGGACGGCGCGCGATCGTGCTGGCGGAGTCGATCTACTCCGTGCTCGGGGACGCCGCTCCGCTGCTGGAGCTGGCCGGGGTCTGCGCGGTGTACGACGCGTTGCTGCTGGTCGACGAGGCGCACGGCCTCGGCGTCGCCGGCACCGACGGGCGCGGCCTGGTCGCCGACCTCGGGCTCGCCGACCACGAGCACGTGATCGTCACGGCCACCCTGTCGAAGGCGCTCGGCGCCCAGGGCGGCGCGGTGCTGGCCTCCCCCGCCGTGATCGCGCACCTGGTCAACCGGGCGCGGCCGTTCATCTTCGACACCGGCCTCGCCCCGCCGGCAGCCGCGGGCGCGCTCACCGCGCTCGAGGTGCTCATCGCGCGACCCGACCTCCCCGGGGTCGTCAAGGAACGGGTCGCGGCGCTGGCGCGTGCGCTGGGCGTGGACGTGCCGAGCGGGGCGGTGCTGTCGGTGCCGATGCCGTCACCTCAGGTCGCGGTCGCGGCACAGGCTGCGGCGCTCGACGAGGGTGTCCGGGTCGGGTGCTTCCGCCCGCCGTCGGTGCCCGACGGCGTCTCGCGGCTCCGGGTCACGACCAACGCCGGTCTCAACGAGGCCGACTGGGCCCGCGCGGCGGCCGTTCTCGGACAGGTGGTCAAGGAATACGGCACCGGCCCATGACCGTCCTCGTCGTGACGGGGACCGGCACCGGCGTGGGCAAGACAGTCGTGACCGCTGCCCTCGCCGTACGCGCGGCCGAGTCGGGGTCGGTGGTCGTGGTGAAGCCGGTGCAGACCGGCGTCGGGCCGGGCTCCGACGAGGACGCGGACGCCGACGTCGTCCATGCGCTCACGGGCTGTTCCGTCCAGGAGTTCACCGCCCTCGAGGACCCGCTCGCCCCGGACACCGCGGCGCGGCTGCGCGACGTGCGGATCCCGCCGGTGCGTGAGTACGCCGACCGGATCCGGGTGCTGGACGAGTTCCACGACACCGTGGTCGTCGAGGGCGCCGGCGGGCTGCTGGTGCGGCTCGACACCGACGGCGGCACCCTGCTCGACCTGGCCGCCGAGCTGGACGCCGAGGTCGTGGTGGTGGCCACCGCCGGCCTCGGCACGCTCAACCACACCGAGCTCACCGTCGCCGCCCTCCGTGCGCGCGGCATCGAGCCCGCCGGGATCGTGATCGGCGCCTGGCCCGATCACCCCGGCCTCGCCGAGAACACCAACCTCGCGGACCTGCCGCGCGTGACCGGCGTACCCCTGCTCGGTCGCATCCCCGACGGCGCCGGCGCCCTGGACCGCGACACGTTCCGGTCGCAGGCGCCGGGTTGGCTCACCCCAACGGCTGGTTGAGGAACCACCGGTGCCCGAACGGGTCGCAGAAGATCGCGACCCGTCCCGCGGGCGGGCTGTCCTCGGGGCCGCGGTCCATCGGCACCCCGGCCCCGACCACCCGGGCGGCGACCGCGTCCACGTCTCCGACGGTCAGGTGGAGCGATACCGAGCTCCCGCGCCCGCGATCGGGCGCGGCGACGTTGGCCTCGGCGAACTCGTCGGACATCATCCAGCCCGCGCCGTCCACGGCCAGCTCCACGTGGCCGATCCGGCCGTCGGGCATCTCGATGGGTTCGTAGGTCACCTCGGCGCCGAGCACGTCGACGTACCACTCGATGGCGGCGCGGGCGTCCTCGACGCAGATGTAGGGCGTGAGCTCGCTCATGCGAGCCAGCCTAGGCCCGCCGATCAGGCGGCGTTGGCGTCGCGCTCGAAGGTCGCCAGCGCGTCGACGGCGGCGAGCAGCCGGGCCAGGACGTCCTCGTCGGCCAGGATGTCGCCCTCGAGGGCCGGCTGGGAGACCTCGATGTGCTCGAGGACGACCGCACCGGCGATCCCGGCGGAACGGCGGGCGTGCTCGTGCGCCCACTTGCCGCCGTACGGCGTGGGGGTCGCGCCGACGACGGCGAACGGCTTGCCGGTGATGGCGCCGGCGCCGTACGGGCGGGAGAGCCAGTCGATCGCGTTGTTGAGCACGGCCGGCATCGTGCCGTTGTACTCCGGCGTCACGGCGAGCACCCGGTCGGCCGCGGCCACCTGGGCGCGCAGTGCCGCGGCGGCTGCCGGCACCTGCTCGCCGTCCAGGTCCTCGTTGTAGAACGGCACCTCACCCAGGCCCTCGGCGATCTCCACGGTGACGCCGGCCGGAGCCTGCGCCTGGAGGGTCTCGGCGATCCGGCGGTTGAGCGAGTCGGTGCGGAGGCTGCCGACGAGGACGAGTACGCGGGTGTTCGACATGAAGTGGGCTCCTCGAGATGCGGGTGAACGTGCGATCACCACTCAAAGCGGACCGCGGTCCGTTTTCATTCCCCGATCTCACCGAAATGTTCACGCCGCAGGGCTGAGCCTGCGAAGCCCTGGTCACGGCGGGAGATTGAGGAGGGCTCGGCGCGGCCCGAGCGTGCGAGGGCGGCGCGACCTGTCTCGAAATCGGAGGACGCCGTCGGTCCCCGCTCCTAGAGTGACCAAGGCCATGTCCGACGAACGCCGCCAGCTGCACCTGCTCGACGAGCCCCCCGCCGAGCGTCGCGACGCTGCCCGCAACCGGGCGGCCCTGTTCGAGGCGGCGTCGCGGCTGATCGAGCACTGTGGCGTCGACGGCCTGACGATGGACGCGCTCGCGGCCGAGGCCGGGGTCGGCAAGGGCACCGTCTTCCGGCGGTTCGAGTCCCGCGAGGGCCTGATGGCCTCGTTGCTCGACCACTCCGAGACGCAGTGGCAGGCGTCGGTGATGAGCGGGCCTCCCCCGCTCGGCCCGGGCGCGGAGCCCTGGGATCGACTGCTCGCCTTCGGCCGCTCCCGGCTCGAGACCACCCTGCTGCACGCCGACCTGATCCGGGCTGCCGGCCGCACCGGCGCCCGCTCGTACGCCGCGTACTCCTTCGCGGCCATGCACGTGCGCTACCTGCTCGGGGGGCTCGGCGTCACCGGCGACGTACCTCTCCTGGCGACCGCCCTGATGGCTCCCCTGGAGGCCCCGGTCCTCGACCAGCAGGTCCGGATCGAGGGGCTGCTCGTCGACCGCGTGTACGCCGGCTGGGTCGACCTGGCGCGGCGGATCGTGGGCCCGCTGCCCGCCTGACGCGCACATGACGAAGGACCGGCGTCCGCCGTGAGGCGGACGCCGGTCCTGTGGGATTCACCGAGCCCTGAGGCCGATCAGTCAGGCGACAGTTTTCTCCCTGTCCGACTGACGCGGCTCCGGGATCGACAGTGCGCCCACGTCGATCCGGCCCATGGGCGCGGTGAAGGTCAGCGGCATGCTCGGTTCGGGCTGCCCACCCTTGCGGTGACGGCGGGGGAACCCGCGCTTCACGTCGGCCTGGTGCTGGCGGGCGAGAGCAAGAACAGTGGTGGTGTCGGTCGTGGGGTACATCGCGGGGCTCCTCGGCTCGGTTTCGGTGGACTCTTTGTCGACCTCAACATTCGACGTAAGACGCCCCCGCCGAATCGGCGTGAGAATCTCGCGCCTTATCTGGCGGCGGAGGTGCGAGGCGGGCCGGAGGCCCGTCGAGTCGCCGGCCGCCAGATCGGATGCGAAGACCCGCGCAGCAGGCGTCCGAATTGAGAGACGGCCTTAGGCGCGGTCGGTACGGCGCGCCGCACCGACCGCTGGGAGGGCGCCGGGCACGCTGAGGCATGGCCAGTGGCGCGCACGCCGCCGACCCGAGCCCGCAGGCACCGGGCCCGGTCATGTCGGACCCCGACAAGCTGCGCCAGGACCTGGGCACCGAGTACTACGCGATCGTCCACGTGATCACCGACTACGACCAGCGGCTCGTCGTCGTGAAGGGCTGGTCGGTCACCCTGTCGCTGGCCGCGCTCGGACTGGGCTTCCAGCAGGGTCACTACGCCTTGTTCGGGCTGGCGGCGCTCACCGCGGCCGGGTTCTGGTTCATCGACGTCCTCTACAAGGGCTACCAGCTGCGCTACTACTCGCGGATGCGCGACATCGAGGTCGCCGCCCACCACCTCAACCGGGTGCCCCTTCCGGAGCTCGGGGAGATGTCGGCGCCACGGATCGACATGTACTGGAACTTCAAGGGCTTCGCCGACGGCGGCCCGGATCCCCGCGTGGCCGACCCCGACGCCCCGCCACCGCCGCCGCACCCGAAGGACTTCCGCACCCAGGCTCCCTGGCGCCGGAACCCCTACGAGCTGCGCTGGTTGCTACGCAAGCCCTGGTGGATGCCGCAGGTCGCCTTTCCGCACGTGGTCGCCGTGGTGCTCGGTGCCGCGCTGTTCGTGGCGGCGGCAGCGGGCGTGCAAGGCCTGGAGAGCCTGCAGCCGTAGGCCGACGCCCCTGGTCTGGGCCGCGTCGATGAATCGCAGGCTCGCCGACGGTCTTACCTCACGACGAACGCGCAAAGTCGCTTGACCTCAAGCCGGGTTGAACTCGCACCATGGACGTCGACGACCGTGAAAGGCAACCAATGACCGACCCCAGCCCGGGCCTCGACCTGCGGACCGGCACCCAGCGCACGTTCCTGCACGTGCTGCTGAGCACCCTGGTCGTCTCGGTCATCAACTTCACCGTCTGGTTCGCGGTCACCTTCTGGGTCTACCTCGAGACCCGGTCCGTCTTCGCCACCGGCCTGATCGCGGGCATCTTCCTCGTCTCGATCGCCGTGACCGGCGTCTGGTTCGGCAGCCTGGTCGACCACCACCACAAGAAGACGGTCATGCAGTGGTCGGCGGCGGTCTCGTTGCTGCTGTACGCCGGCTGCCTCGCGATCTACCTCGTGACGCCGGACGCCGTGTTCCGCGACCCGGCCAGCGTCCGCCTGTGGGTCTTCGTCGTACTCCTGATGACGGGCGTGGTCGCGGGCAACCTGCGGACGATCGCGACGCCGACCCTCGTCACCCTGCTGATCCCCGAGGACCGCCGCGACAAGGCGAACGGTCTCGTCGGATCCGCCAGCGGCGTCTCGTTCCTGGTCACGTCCGTGATCAGCGGCCTCCTGGTCGCCGCCGGCGGCATGCTCTACGTGCTCCTGCTGGCCATGGCCGTCCTCGCGCTGGCCATCCTGCATCTCGGCACGGTGCAGATCCCCGAGACCCGTCCGGTGCGGCTGGAGCGTGGCGAGGAGGGCGCGGGCGTCGACCTGCGCGGCACGGTCACGCTCGTGCGCGGCGTACCCGGTCTGGTGGCCCTGATCGCGTTCTCGTGCTTCAACAACTTCCTCGGCGGGGCGTTCATGGCCCTGATGGACGCCTACGGGCTCTCGCTCGTGTCGGTCCAGGCCTGGGGCCTGCTCTGGGGCGTGCTGAGCGCGTTCGTGATCGCCGGTGGCCTCGTGGTCGCCCGGGTCGGCCTCGGCAGCAACCCCGTCCGCGCGCTGCTGCTGGTGAACGTCGTGCTCTGGTCGGTCACCGCGCTGTTCCCGATCCGCAGCTCGATCGTCCTGCTGGCGGCCGGCATGGCGGTGTTCATGCTGCTGATCCCGTTCGCGGAGGCGGCCGAGCAGACGGTGCTGCAGAAGGTCGTGCCGTTCGAGCGCCAGGGCCGGGTCTTCGGGTTCGCCCAGAGCGTGGAGCAGGCCGCCTCTCCCCTGACCGCCTTCCTGATCGGCCCGATCGCGCAGTTCATCGTGATCCCGTTCATGACCGACGGCTCGGGTGCGGAGACGTTGGGCCCCTGGTTCGGCACCGGCGCGGACCGCGGCCTGGCCCTGATCTTCGTGGTGACCGGGATCCTCGGCCTGGTGGCCACCCTCCTGGCGCTGCGCAGCCGGTCCTACCGTCGCCTGTCGCGCGCCTTCGCGGAGCCTTCCGCCGAGCCCTCAGCCCCGGTGGTGGCGACGTAGCCCGAAGGTGACGCCGTCGAGCAGGGCCCCCCACGACGCCTCGATCACGTTGTGCCCCACGCCGACCGTGACCCACGACGACTCGCCGTCGGTGGTCTCGATCAGCACCCGCGTGATCGCGTCGGTGCCGTGCCCCTGGTCGAGGATCCGCACCTTGTAGTCGATCAGCTCGAACTTCGCGACCTCCGGGTACGCCTGCCCGATCGCCTCACGCAGGGCCTGGTCGAGCGCATTGACCGGGCCGTTGCCCTCGCCGGTCACCACGTAGCGGACCCCGTCGGCGCGCAGCTTCACCGTCGCCTCGGACACCGCCTCGTCACCGGGCGTGGTCTCGGTGATCACTCGCCACGACTCGACCTCGAAGTACGCCGGCCGCGCGCCCTCGACCTCCTCGAGGAGGAGCAGCTCGAAGGACGCGTCCGCGGCCTCGAACGTGAACCCGCTCGACTCCATCGCCTTGACCCGCTGGGTGACCCGGCTGACCAGCTCCTTGTCGCCTGACAGGTCGAACCCGAGCTCGCGACCCTTCAGCTCGATTGACGCACGGCCGGCCATGTCGGAGACCAGCAGCCGCATGTCGTTGCCGACCTGCAGCGGGTCGAGGTGCTGGTAGAGGTTCGGGTCGACCTTGATCGCGCTCGCGTGCAGGCCGGCCTTGTGCGTGAACGCCGACGTGCCGACGTACGGCTGGCGCGATGCGGGCGGGAAGTTGGTCACCTCCGCGACGGCGTGCGCGATCCGGGTGGCGTCCTTGAGCAGTCCCTGCGGCAGCACCCGGCGGTCCAGCTTGAGCTCGAGGTTGGCCACCACCGAGACCAGGTCGGCGTTGCCCGTGCGCTCGCCGTACCCGTTGATGGTGCCCTGCACGTGGGTCGCGCCGGCCTCGACGGCGGACAGGGTGTTGGCGACGGCGCAGCCGGTGTCGTTGTGGCAGTGGATGCCGACCCGGACCCCCGTCGACTCCACGACGTCGTGGACCACGTCGCCCACCCAGCCGGGGAGCATCCCGCCGTTGGTGTCGCACAGGGCGAGCACCGAGGCACCCGCGTCGTACGCCGTCCGCAGCACCTCGAGCGCGTAGTCACGGTTGTCGCGGTAACCGTCGAAGAAGTGCTCGGCGTCGAGGAAGACCTCCTGGCCCTCCGCGCGCAGGTGCTCGACGGTGTCGCGGATCATCGCGAGGTTCTCCTCGAGCGTGGTGCGCAGGGCCAGCTCGACGTGCCGGTCGTGGGACTTCGCCACCAGCGTCACCACGCTCGCGCCGCTGTCGCGCAGTGCGCCGACCAACGGGTCGTCGGCCGCCTTCATGCCGGCCCGGCGGGTGGCGCCGAACGCCGCGAGCTTCGCGTTGCGCAGGTCCAGCTCCTCGCTGGCGCGACGGAAGAACTCGGTGTCCTTGGGGTTCGCGCCCGGCCAGCCGCCCTCGATGTATCCCACGCCGAGTCCGTCGAGGTGCCGCGCGATCGTCAGCTTGTCGGCCGCGGAGAGGTTGAGCCCCTCCTGCTGGGCGCCGTCGCGCAGGGTCGTGTCGTAGACGTGGAAGGAGCCCTGGAGATCCATCTGCTCTCTGTCCCTTTGCTGGTCGGTGACTGAGCCTTCGGTGCTGCACCAGATTTCGAGACGGGTCGCGCCTGCCCTCGCACGCTCGGGCTGACGCCGAACCCTCCTCAATCTTGTGCCGTTCTCAGGGCCTCGCACGCTCGGCCCTGCGGCACAAAAAAACCTTCCGCGAACGGAAGGTTGGCGCGTCGGCGGCCCGGTGGGCCTCGACGCGCTAGGCAATGATGATGATGCTCTGGTGCTGCACGGGGCCAGTGTGGCACGGACCACCCGTGCGGAGACAGTGGTCTCGCGATCCGGGCCTAGACGTCGACCGCCTCGCCGCGCGGCAGCCACCGCACGACCTCGCGTACGTCGGCCGGTGCGGCGGCGAGCTCGGCGCGCAGCGCATCCTCCTGCTCCGAGAAGTGGCTCCACCCCTCGAAGTGCACGGGCACGGCCACCCGCGGGCGCACCAGCCGCACGAGCTCGGCCCCGTCGTGACCGCCCATGGTGTAGCGCAGCGGCCCGGTGATCGGGAATCGCACCACGCCGAGGTGCAGGACCACGACGTCCACCGACAGCCGGGACGCCGCCTCGCGCAGCCCGTCGTACATGACCGTGTCGCCGGTGAACCACAGGGCGGCGTCGTCGCCGGCCCACTGCAGGGCGAAGCCGACCACGTCGCCCACGATCGGCTTGCTCAGCGGTGGCCCGTGCCGACAGGGCGTCGCCGTGATCGTCAGGTCGGGCCGGCCCGGGGCCGACACCGTCGTGCTCTCCCACGGCGCCAGGCCACGCACGTTCGGCAGCCCCAGCCGGCGGGCTGCGACCTGCGTCGTGACCACGGTGCCGGCCCCCGGCAGGAGGGAGCGCCCCATGGTGTCGAGGTTGTCGCCGTGCTGGTCGTGCGTCACGAGGACGACGTCGAGCGGCGGTAGCCCGTTCGCCGGGACCGCCGGGCCCACGGTCTTCGTGGACCCGGCGCCCCATCCGAAGGAGTACCGCCGGCCAGGCGGGTCGAACGTCGGGTCGCTGAGCACGCTCCAGCCGTGCGACTCGGCCAGCAGGGTGGGCCCGCCGACGTGGGTGAGGCGGAGGGCCACCGTCGGGCTTCTAGGCCTGCGCCTGCGGGTGCCGGGCGTTCACGACTGCCCACGAGAGCGCCATGTCGGCGACCTCTTCCCAGCCCGGCTCGGCACAGGTCCAGTGCGAGCGCCCGGGGAACTCGTGGTACTCGGTGACGGCGGCCGACTTCTTGTACTTCTTGGCGTTCGACTTGTTCACCGACGCCGGCATGATGTGGTCGGCGCCGCCCGCGATGAACAGCAGCGGGGCCCGGTCGGCCTTGTAGTCCAGCCAGGTCTCCTGGTGCCCCGGCTTGAGGTTCGCGAACAGGCCGAAGTCCCACACGAACGAGCCCGGGGCCGGGATGTGGTAGCGCTCGTGGACCTGGTCGGAGTCCTCCTTGCTCAGCGTGTTGGTGAACGCGTAGTGGAACTCCTCGGGCGTGAAGCCGACCGCCTTGTGCCGGTTGGACGGGTGCTTCAGGATCGGGAAGAGGGACTTCGCCTGTGCGGGCGGGTTGACGCGGACTCCCTCGGTCGGCGCGGAGTCGACCACGACTCCCGAGCAGCCGAGCCCGCGAGCCAGGAGGAGCTGGGTGAGGGTGCCACCGAACGAGTGGCCCATGATGATCGGCGGGTTGTCGAGCTTGTCGATGATGCCGCCGATGTGCTCGAGGATGTTCGGGACCTTCTGCTCGGCGATGACTTCCGGGTTCTCGCGCAGCGCCTCGACCTCGATCTCGAAGCCGGGATAGGCCGGGGTGATCACCTGGTAGCCCTGCGCCTCGAAGTGCGCGACCCAGTTCTCCCAGCTGCGGGGGGTCATCCAGAGGCCGTGGACGAGGACGATGGTGTCGGGGGTGAAGTCGGACGGCTGGTCGGACATGTTGTCTCCTGCGGGGGTCGGGAAAGACGACGCTGCCACTCCACATTCCGCCCCGCTGTGCTGTGCGTGCACGGTCTTGTGCCGTGGGTGCACCCTCGACCCCGCTCAGCGCCCTTCCAGCTGGAGCGCTCGCCACTCGCGCGGAGTCATGCCGTACGCCGCCCGGAACCGCTGGGTGAAGTGCGACGGGTTCGGGAACCCCCAGCGCCGCCCCACGGCCGCGATCGTGCGCTGGCGGCTGTCCGGCCGCGCCAGGTCACGCCGGGCGCCCTCGAGCCGGAGCGCGATGATCCACTGCTCGAGGCTCAGGTCCGAGGAGGCGAACGTCTTGTACAGCTGGCGCACCGAGACGTGGTGCGCCGCGGCGATCGCGTCCGGGGTGAGCCCGGGGTCGCTGAGGTGCGCCCGGACGTACGACTGCACCCGCAGCAGCAGGGTGTCGGCCATCGCCTCCCTCGCGAGTCTCTCCTCGTCCGCCGCCGAGCTGATCAGCGCCCGCGCCAGCGCCACTGTGGCGGTCCCGAGCAGCGCGTTGCCCATGCCGGCGTCGAGGTGCCCGGCCTGGCTGCCCAGCGTGCGCAGGTGCTGGCGGAACACCTCGTGCACCGGGCTGGTGACGATACCGCCGCGGGCCCTGGCGATGGTGCCGGCCGGCAGCGCCAGCTCGTCCAGGGGGATCTTGACGCTCCAGCCGTCCGTCCCACGGGGGATGCGCGACCGGTAGGGACGCGTCAGCTCGACCAGGTTGACGGTGCTCAGAACGGCGGGGATCTCCACCCCGTCCTGCTCGATCACCCCGCGCCGGCCGACACCGAGGCTCAGGGCGACGGTGGGCACCTCGTCGTCGGCCACCTGCCGCGACGTGCGCGTGGTGTCCATGCCCGAGGCGGCGACGCGGGTCAGGTCGACGACGCCGACGTCGACGCTGGTGATCCGCAGCCAGACATCAGCGGGATCGTGGTGGACGAGGTCGGTCGAGAGGGTCGCGTCGATCATCGACGCGGAGACGGCGTCGGCGCGCTCGCGCTCGTCGAGAGTGTCGGTGTCGAAGAGCAGCATCGCTCCCTCCTCGGATGAAGTCTGCTGCAGGGCCCCGGGCGGCTCAACCCGGCGATCAGCCCCCGAACGGCCGACCGGCGCCGTCGAGGTCGAACTGCGAGAGCGGCGCGCCGTCCGCGGGCGCCCAGTTGGGCCCACGATCGACCGCCAGGAAGGCCAGGACCCCGGCCGACGCGAGCACCACCACCAGGGCGCAGGCCCAGGGGCCGGCGCGCACGGCGAGCGGGTTGACCACGCGCGACATCGGCCCGCGGACCCGCGAGCCGCCCGGGCCCAGCCACAGGCAGACGGCCAGCACCAGGCCGGAGACGACCAGGGTCACCTCCACCGATGCTGCTGCGGCGTAGCAGACCAGGGCCGCGGCCAGCGCCAGGCCGAGCGCCCACAGGACGAGCAGCAGCGTGCCGGGGATCGAGCGGACCACGTGCCAGGGCGCACCGACCAGGTAGAGGACGGGGTCGTACCACTTCGCGCCGCGGAGCCGGCGCCGGTCGCCGGTCGCGCTGGCGGCCAGCGAGGCACTGCGCAGCACCCAGACGACCAGCAGCACGAGGGCGGTGCCCAGCCAGGGGTACGCCGTGAGGCCGGCCGCGACGGCCAGCGCGGCGCCGCCGAGCAACAGGAAGCGGCGCAGCTTCTGGGCGGCCGGGACCTTCTCGGGACCGGCGGCGGCCCACGGGTCCTCGTCCTCGTAGCGCCGGGTCTCCCCCTCATCCTTGGCGTCGGGCTCGTCGAAGAGGGTGATCGTGCGTTCGTGCGCCTGGGACGCCAGCGCCAGGGGAATCGTGTAGGGATCGTCGCGCTGCGCCGGCGGCGGTGGGGGCGGCACCGGGAGCGGCGCCCGACCGTCGCCGCGCAGCCAGGCCAGCAGCGCGGGCAGGGTCGGCCGCCGTCGTGGGTCGGGGTCGAGCGCGGCGTCGACGACCTGGCGCAGGTCGTCGGGCAGTCCGGTCAGGTCGTGCTCGCCCCGGCGCACGCGGTCCATGATCGCCATCGACGGCCCGCGACCGAACGGCCCGCGGCCGGTGCCGGCGTACGCGACGGTGGCCGCCCAGGAGTGGATGTCGGAGGCCTCGACCGCGTCGTCGCCGTACAGGATCTCGGGCGCGAGGTAGCCGGGCGTGCCCAGCAGCCAGCCGGTCGCGGTCAGCTTGGGGTCATCGGCGACCCGGGCCAGGCCGAAGTCGATCAGGATCGGGTTGCGCCCCTCCATCAGCACGTTCGACGGCTTCACGTCGCGGTGCAGCACCCCGACCTCGTGCACGGTCGCGAGACCTTCGGCCAGGCCGCGGGCGAACCAGTGCAGGTCGGCGCCCGTGATCGGCCCCTCCTCGTGGACCAGCTCCTGCAGCGAGAGGCCGGGCACGTAGCGGGTGGCGACGTAGGGGATGTCGGCCCACGGGTCGGCGTCCACGATCTCGGCGACCCACCGGCTCCGGATCCGCGACAGCGAGCTCACCTCGCGGGCCAGCCGACCCCGGATCTCGTCGTCGCCGACGATGTGCGGTCGCAGCACCTTGAGCGCGACCCGGGGACCGTCTCCGCGGCGCGCGAGGTGGACCACGCCCATGCCGCCCTCACCGAGGCGGGTCAGCAGGGTGTACCCGCCGACCGTCAGCCCGGCCGGTGGCTGCTGGGGGGACGTCGTCACGCGACGAATCTACCTGCGCGAGCCCCGGCTTTCGGACCGGACGGCGAGGACGCGCCGTCACGGTGGAACTTCGGCATGCCTGACCTTGTCCGGCGCTGCTGCGCCCTTGCCGGTGGTGCACGGCGTGACCTGCGATCCGGACCGGTCCAGTCCGAGGGCTGGCAATATCAGAGTCAGCCTGATATCATCCATTGCTGATAGCCCGTTTCCCGGACCAGGAGGTTCTCGTGCCCATCCCACCCGCCGACCACCTCGGAGCCGTCACCCGCGGCCTCCACACCGTCGAGCGCGACGGCCAGCCGATGAAGGTGCTCACCGCCGAGCGCACCTACCCCGCCCTGCCCGAGGAGGTGTGGGACGCGATCACGGACCCGGAGCGGATCCCGCGCTGGATCGGTGGCGCGGTCACCGGCGACCTCCGGCTCGGCGGGAGGTACCAGATCGAGGGCAACGCCGGCGGCGAGATCCTGGAGTGCGAGCCGCCCAAACGCCTGGCCCTCACCTGGGAGTACGACGGCACCACGTGGGTGGACGCCACGCTGGTGTCGGTCGGCGACGGCACCCTGCTCCACCTCGAGCACACCGCGCCCGTTCCGCCCGAGATGTGGGCCCAGTTCGGTCCGGGCGCGGTCGGCATCGGCTGGGAGTCGATGCTGATGGGCCTGGCCGAGCACCTCGCAGCGCCGGACGCCGACATGGACGCGCTGAGGACCTGGCTGGAGGGGCCCGAGGGCCGGCCCTACCTCGTGGAGTTCATGACCGGGAGCAGCGACCACTGGGTCGAGGCCAGCATCGCGTTCGGTACCGACCCCGACGAGGCGCGAGCTGCCGGCGAGCGGTGCGCGGCGGCGTACACCGCCGAGCCGGAGCCGGCGTCCGAGTAGGCGCCGGACCGTGGAGGCCTTCGACGTCCTCGGCGACCCCGTGCGCCGGCGGATCCTGGAGCTCCTCGCCGACGGCGAGCGTGCCGCCGGCGAGGTCACCGAGGTGATCTCCCGCGAGTTCGGGATCAGCCAGCCGGCGGTGTCCATGCAGCTGCGCGTGCTGCGGGAGAACGGCTTCGCCAGCGCCCGGCCCGACGGCCCGCGCCGGATCTATGCGATCGACGCCGGACCGATGGCCGAGGTCGACGCGTGGCTCGGTCGGTTCCGGGTGTTCTGGGAGCAGCGGCTGGACGCTCTCGGCACCGAGATCGCGCGCGGCAAGCGACGTACGTAGAGAGCACTCAGGTCGGCGCGCGGAATGCCGATCACGGGAGCGTGAGCACCCCCCTGGTCGACAGGGACGCACTGGCCGCGTCCGCAGAATCTGTAGAACCCCTCCCCCACACCGTCGCCCGGCTGGCGACCCTGGTGGCGGATCCGAACTCCGACATCCGCGAGATCACCGAGGTCGTGTCCCTCGACGTCTCGCTGACGGCCGACCTGCTGCGCCGGGCCAACTCGGCTGCGCTGGGTGGGCGCTCCACCATCACGTCCGTCCGGGACGCCGTGGTCCGGCTCGGGCCCAGCACCCTGCTGTCGCTGACCCTGGCCTCGCGCCTGGGTGGCCGGATGATCCAGGCCCTGCCGGCGTACGGCCTCCAGGCGGGCGAGCTGTGGGAGCGTTCGGTCGCGGCGTCGATCGCCGCCGAGATCGTCCGCTCCCGCTCCCGCACCCCGGTCCCTGCCGAGGCCGGGACCGCCGCGCTGCTGCACGACTTCGGCAAGGTGGTGCTGGCCAAGCACTTCGGGAACCAGATCCTGGACACCCTCGCGCTGGCCGCCGCCAACGACGGACTCGAGATCGTCGAGGCCGAACGGGTCGTCTTCGGTCTCACGCACGCCGAGATCGGCGGCACGGTGGCCGAGGTCTGGGGCCTCCCGCTGACCATCGTCGACGGCATCCGCGACCACCACGAGGCGCACGAGGGCCTCTCGGCCGTCAGCGCAGCCGTGGGCCTGGCCTGCACCATGTCGTTCGAGATCACCGCCCGCGAGGAGACGCCGGAGGAGCTCGACCGCCAGGGCCACCGACGCCTGGCCGCGTCGCCGCAGCTCAAGGTCCTGCAGCTCGACTACGACGCGTACCACGACATCGTCGACAGGTCGCGCACCCGCTTCGACGAGGTGGCCGACCGCTACCGCGGCTGAGCCGGCGGGTCAGCAGACCTGGTGCATCCAGCCGAAGGTGTCCTCGGCGCGGCCGTACTGCACGTCGACGAGGGCCTGGCGGATCTTCATGGTCAGCTCGGTGCTGGCCGGAGCCGGCGTGGAGCCGCCGTCCCACCGCAGCTCGCCGACCGGCGTCACCACGGCGGCGGTGCCGCACGCGAAGACCTCCACGATCTCGCCGCTGGCGACACCGTCGCGCCACTCGTCGATGGAGAACCTGCGCTCCTCGACCTGGTGGCCGAGCTTGCCCGCCAGCTCGATGATGCTGGAGCGGGTGATCCCCTCGAGGATGGTGCCGGTCTCGGGAGTGACGATGTGGCCGTCGTCGTAGAGGAAGTACATGTTCATGCCGCCGAGCTCCTCGACGTACGTCAGCTCCTGCGCGTCGAGGAAGACCACCTGGTCGCAGCCCTGGGCGATGGCCTCCTGCTGCGCGACCAGCGAGCTGGCGTAGTTGCCGCCGGTCTTGGCGGCGCCCATGCCGCCGCGGCCGGCGCGGGTGTACTCGGTGGTGAGCCACAGGTTGACCGGCTTGACCCCGCCCTTGAAGTAGGCGCCGGCCGGTGAGGCGATCACCATGAACGTGACGTGCTGGGCCGGCCGGACGCCGAGGAACGTCTCGGTGGCGATCATGAACGGGCGGATGTAGAGGCTCTTCTCGCCCGCGGGGTCGGGCACCCAGCGCTGGTCGCTGGTGACCAGCGCGTCGACCGCCTGCACGAAGTCGTCGACCGGGAGCTCGGGGAACGCCAGCCGCTTCGAGGACCGCACCATCCGCGCGGCGTTCTCCTCGGGACGGAAGGTCCAGATCGAGCCGTCACCATGGCGGTAGGCCTTCATCCCCTCGAAGGTCTCCTGCGCGTAGTGCAGGACCGCCGTCGCGGGGTCCAGCGTCAGCGGTCCGTACGGCGTGATCCGCGCGTCGTGCCACGCGGAGTCCGGCGTCCACTCGACCGTGAACATGTGGTCGGTGAAATAGGTCCCGAAGCCCGGGTTGGCGAGGATCTCCGCGAGCCGGGCGTCGTCGACGGGCGTGGCCGACGAGGTGGTGCTGATCTGCATGGGGGTCACGGTAGTCCACGTTCTTTCAGGAGAGGGATCGGCCGGCGAATCGGTGTCACAACCTCCCCGACGTGGGCGACGTGACTACCCCGCTACGCGCGCCGCGATCGCGTCGCCGACCTCGGGCGTCGCGCGCGGCGCGCCAGGTACTCGCTCGGCGAGGTCGTCGATGACCGCCCGCTCGACGGCGGCGGCCGCGTCGGCGAAGCCGAGGTGGTCGAGCAGCAGGCTCACCGAGAGGATGGCCGCGGTCGGGTCGGCCTTCTGCTGGCCGGCGATGTCGGGCGCCGAGCCGTGCACCGGCTCGAACATGCTGGGCGCGGTGCGGTCGGGGTTGATGTTGCCCGACGCCGCGAGGCCGATGCCGCCGGTGATCGCGGCGGCGAGGTCGGTGATGATGTCGCCGAACAGGTTGTCGGTGACGATCACGTCGAACCTGGCCGGGTCCGTGGTCAGGAAGATCGTCGCCGCGTCGACGTGGAGGTAGTCGACGGCGACGTCGGGGAACTCCGGCGCCACCGCGTCGACCAGCCGGCTCCACACCTTGCCGGCGTTGACCAGCACGTTGGTCTTGTGGACCAGGGTGAGCTTCTTGCGCGGGCGCCGCTGGGCGCGGGCGAAGGCGTCGCGGACGACGCGCTCGACGCCGTACGCCGTGTTGACGCTGACCTCGGTGGCGACCTCGTGAGGCGTGCCGACCCGGACGGCGCCGCCGTTGCCGGTGTAGGGGCCCTCGGTGCCCTCGCGGACCACCACGAAGTCGACGTCGCCCGGGTTCGCGAGGGGCGAGGCGACACCCGGGAAGATCCGGGACGGCCGCAGGTTGACGTAGTGGTCGAGCTCGAACCGCAGCCGCAGCAGCAGGCCGCGCTCGAGGATGCCGGGCGGGAGGCTCGGGTCGCCGGGCTTCCCGCCGACCGCGCCGAGCAGGATCGCGTCGTGGTCGCGGATCTCGGCCAGCACCGAGTCCGGCAGCACCTCGCCGGTGGCGAGGTAGCGCTCCGCACCCAGGTCGTAGCGCGTCGGCGCGATCTTCACGCCGTCGGGCGCGGCGACCTCGAGGACCTTGAGGGCCTCGGCGGTGACCTCCGGTCCGATGCCATCGCCCGGGATGACGGCGAGGTCGAGGGTGTCGGCGTGGGTGGTGTTCATGCGGCCGAGGCTAGTTGTCGTCCGGGCGCTCGCCGCCGTTGTCTCGCAGGTCAAGCGACTCCTGCACGGCCTCGTGGCTGCGCGGGTTCTCGGGGTGGTGGCTGGCCGGGCCCCAGTCGGGATACATGTCGTACATCTCGGTTCTCCTGTGGTGAAACGCGTGATCGTGATGCGTGGTGATGGGTGGTCATGCCCCGCGGCGGGAAGCGCCGTACGGCTCACGGATCACGTGAGAGGAGAACCAGAATGAGTTGCGGGTTGCGCAGGATTTCTGTTGCGGACCCGCCGCGGAGGCATCTTCAGATGTGCCGTGAGACCGTCAACGCCGACCACCGCGGCGAGGTGGCCTCACTTAAGTGGCCTCGCCGCGGCGCTCGATAAGTACGAAGACGCTCCGCATGATGGAGCAACCGTACCGGGGGTACGCCGACCCTGTCCCGGGAGTTACCGATCAGTTCACGATGCGAGACGTGCGTACCAGAATGAAAGACTCGGAGGCATGAGCGCACCACCGGAGCTGCCGGACATCGTCTACCGGGCGTTCGACGTCTCTCGGCGGGCCGGCTACGTCTCGTTCTGCCGCAACGAGACCGGTCGGCTGCTGGCCATGCTCGCCGCGACCCGCACCGGGACGATGGCCGAGTTCGGCACCGGCACCGGCGTCGGTACGGCGTGGCTGCGTTCGGGCCTGCGAGGGGACGCGCGGATCGTGACCGCGGAGCTGGACCCCAAGCTGGCCGGAGCCGCCGCGGAGATCTTCGTGGACGACCCGCAGGTGGAGGTCCTCGCGGCCGACTGGTCGACGCTGGAGGACGAGGGGCCGTTCTCGCTGCTCTACCTCGACAGCGGCGAGCCCTCCGACGTCCGGGTGGACGCGGTCGCCGACCTCGTCGACGAGGGCGGGATCGTGGTGCTCGACGACTTCACGCCGTGCGAGGTGTGGCCGCCGGTCTTCCACGGCCGGGTCGACACCCTGCGCGAGGAGTGGCTGACCGACGACCGGTTCACCACCGTCGAGGTGATGGTCGCCTCCGACGCCGCCACCCTGATCGCCACCCGCCGCTGACCTCGTCGAGACAGGAGCGTTCCTCGACGTGGTTGAGGAGGTTGCGCAGCAACCGTCTCGAACCCAGCCATCAGTCGCGGTCGGGCAGGGAGACCGTGACCCAGGGCAGCATCAGCTGGGTGAGCGGGCCGATGGCGAGGGCGTAGAGGACGGTGCCGAGGCCGGCCACGCCACCGAGCGCCAGGCCGATCACGACCACGGAGACCTCGAGGCCGGTGCGGACCACCCGCAGCGAGAGTCCGGTACGCCGGGACAGGCCGGTCATCAGCCCGTCGCGTGGTCCGCGACCGAACTGCGCGCCGATGTAGAGCGCGCTGGCGATGCCGCACAGCACGACACCGCCGACCATGAGCCCGACCCGGCCGGCCAGCGGGGTCGGCTGGTCGAGCAGCCACAGCGTCGCGTCGGCGGCGGTCCCGACGAGGAGCGCGTTGAGGATCGTGCCGATGCCCGGCGTCTCCCGCAGCGGGATCCAGGCCAGCATCACCACGAAGCTGAGCACGATGACGGCCTGGCCGAGCGTGATCGGGACGTAGCGGGTCACGCCGAGGTGCAGCACGTCCCACGGCGCGAGGCCGAGCGCGCCGCGGACCATCATCGCCAGGGAGACGCCGTACAGCACGAGACCGATCAGCAGCTGCGGGAGCCGCCGCGCGAGCCGCCCGGCGCGGAGCTGGGCGATCGGGCCGAGGTCGGTCAGGCGGGGTCCGGTGCCCCGGGTAGGAGTGGCGACGGTGGTCATGACCACGAGGATGGCGCCGATTGGCCTTGGACGAAATAGCCAATCGTGAGACAGTGGCCTGCATGACCGGGTCCATCAGCGCCAGACGCGTAGCCACTCTCGTGGGCGACTTCGGCCGCTCCCCCGCGTACGCCGGGCTGGCGGACGCGCTCACCCTGCTCATCGGCGACGGCCGGATCCCGCTCGAGACCCGGCTGCCCAGCGAGCGCGAGCTCACCGAGTCGCTCGGCGTCTCGCGCACGACCGTGACCCGGGCCTACGCCACCCTCCGCGACGCGGGGTACGCCGAGGCCCGGCAGGGTGCCGGCACCTTCACCCGCGTCCCGGGCGGGCGGCACCGCGCCCACGACCGGGCGCTGCTCCCCGGCGCGGGCGACGGCGATGCCATCGACCTCAACTGCGCGGCATCCTCGGCCCCGCCGGGCCTGGCTTCGGCGTACGCCGAAGCGGCGGCCGAGCTGCCGGCGTACTTCGGCGGGCACGGGTACTTCCCGGCCGGGCTGCCGCTGCTCCAGGCCGCGATCGCCGCGACGTACGACGCCCGCGGGCTCCCGACCGACCCCGACCAGATCATGGTCACGCCCGGTGCGCTCAGCGCCGCCGCGGTGGTGGCCCAGGCGTTCACCGGAACGGGCGACCGGGTGCTGGTGGAGTCACCGGTCTACCCCAACGCCACGCTCGCCATCCGGCACAGCGGCGCCCGGCTGGCGAGCTCGCCGGTCGATCCGGACGGCTGGGACCTCGACGCCGCGGGCGCGGCGCTGCGCCAGACCGCGCCGAAGCTGGCCTACCTGATCCCCGACTTCCAGAACCCCACCGGGCACCTGATGACCGACGAGCAGCGCGAGGAGTACGCCGGCCACCTGCGGCGCGCACACACCGTCGCGGTGGTCGACGAGGCCCACCAGGCACTGGCCCTCGATGGCCAGGAGATGCCGCGTCCGTTCGCCGCGTTCGCGCCGGACACGATCACGATCGGCAGCGCGAGCAAGACGTTCTGGGGCGGCCTCCGCCTGGGCTGGATCCGCGCGCCGCGCGGACAGATGGAGCGCCTGACCCACGCCCGGGTCGGGCTCGACCTGGGCGCACCGGTGCTCGAGCAGCTGGCGCTGGTGCACCTCCTCGCCGACCCGTCCGCCGTGCTCGAGCCGCAGCGCGACCGGCTCCGCGAGCAGCGCGACCGGCTCGCGGCCGCACTGAGCGAACGCCTGCCCGAGTGGCGGTTCCGGCTGCCCGGCGGCGGGCTCGCCCTGTGGGCCGAGCTGCCGACCGCATCGGGCACGGCCGTCGCCGCCGAGGCCGAGCGCCGCGGCGTGATCGTGGCCCCCGGTCCGCTCTTCGCCGCCGAGGGCGGGCTCGACCAGTTCGTGCGGATCCCGTGGTCCCGCCCGGTCGACGAGCTCGAGGAGGCCGTCCGCCGGCTCGCCGCCGCCTGGGACGCCGTACGCGACCGGCAGGGCGGCGCCGCCAGCACCTCCGGCCGGGTCATGGTCGCCTAGGAACGCCGACCGGTCAGGTGAGGTCGACCGCCCGGACCGAGGTCGCGTCGATGGACGTCTCGATCTCGTCGAGGGTCTCGGTCGGGATCGCGCTGTCGACCGAGAGGGCCACGAGCGCCGACCCGCCCTGCCGGTCGCGCGAGACCTGCATGCCGGCGATGTTCACCCCGGCGTCGCCGAGGATGCCGCCGACCACGCCGACCATGCCGGGACGGTCCTCGTAGTTGAGGAACGCGAGGTGGTCGGTGGGCTCGATGTCGACGTCGAAGCCGTTGATCTCGACCAGCCGCTCCTTCTGGCTGATCCCGACCAGGGTGCCGCTCACGGACACCTGGGTGCCGTCGGCGAGGGTGCCGCGGATCGTGATCAGGTTGCGGTGGTCGGGGCTCTCGGCCTCCGTCACCAGGCGTACGGCGGTGCCGCGCTCGGCCGCGAGCAGCGGCGCGTTCACGTAGGAGACCTGGTCCTCGACGATGTCGGAGAAGACGCCCTTGAGCGCGGCCAGCTCGAGCACCTTGACGTCGTACTCGGTGATCTCGCCGCGGACCTCGACGTCGATCTGCTGCGCCGCCTCGGCGGCGAGGCCGGTGAAGACCCGGCCGAGCTTCTCGGTGAGCGGGATGCCCGGGCGCACGTCCTCGGCGATCACGCCGCCCTGGACGTTCACGGCGTCCGGCACCAGCTCGCCCGACAGCGCCAGCCGCACCGACCGCGCGACCGCGACGCCCGCCTTCTCCTGCGCCTCGTCGGTGGACGCACCGAGGTGGGGCGTGGCCACGACGTTCTCGAGCTCGAACAGCGGGCTGTCGGTGCACGGCTCCTTGGCGAACACGTCGAGCCCGGCTCCGGCGATCCGGCCCTCCTTGAGGGCGGCGAACAGCGCGGCCTCGTCGACGATGCCGCCGCGCGCCGCGTTGACCAGCACCAGCGACGGCTTGACCTTGTGCAGCTCCTCCTCGCCGATCAGTCCCGCCGTCTCGGGGGTCTTCGGCAGGTGGACCGACATGAAGTCGGCCTCCTCGAGCAGGGTGTCGAGGTCGACCAGGCGCACGCCCATCTGTGCGGCGCGACCGGCCTGGACGTAGGGGTCGTACGCGATCACGCGCATCCCGAACGCCGACAGCCGCTGCGCGACGAGCACACCGATCCGGCCGAGGCCGACGATGCCGACGGTCTTCTCGTACAGCTCGATGCCGGTGTACTTCGACCGCTTCCACTCACCGTTCTTCAACGCCTGGTGGGCCGGCGAGACGTGCCGGGCGGCGGCGAGCATCAGCGCGACCGCGAGCTCGGCGGCCGAGACGATGTTGGACGTCGGCGCGTTGACGACCATGACGCCGGACTGGGTCGCCGCCTTCACGTCGACGTTGTCGAGACCGACACCAGCGCGCGCGACCACCTTCAGCCGACGGGCTGCGCCGAGCGCCTCCGCGTCGACCTTGGTCGCGGATCGCACCAGGATCGCGTCGACATCGACGATCGCCGGGAGCAGCTCGCCCCGATCGGCGCCGTTGCACTGGCGGATCTCGAAGTCGGGCCCGAGCGCCTGCACGGTGGCGGGGCTCAGCTCCTCGGCAATGAGTACGACGGGCTTGGTCACAGGGATTCCCTCGAGAGTTGTCCGTGGATTGTGTGGACCAGCGGTGGCGTCCTGAGCATGGACGCGGCCGGTCGTGCACGACGCTGTGCCCGAAGCCGCCACTGTACCGGACGGGTCTGCCCGAGAGCGGCTGCGTCCAGCGTCCGACGCGCCGCGCCCTAGCTCGGCAGAAGTCCCCGGATCTCGGTCTGGGACAGCGCCCGCCGGTAGATGCGGATGTCGTCGAGCTGCCCGTCCCAGAACGCCTCGAGCAGTCCCTCGGCCGGGTAGTTCTTGGCCCCCACCGCCAGGGGGCGGTTGTTGGGACAGGTCCTGCCGGTGACCGCCATGCTGCCCGCTCGAGAGCCGTTGACCCAGACCGTCAGCGTGGAGCCGTTGTAGGTGCTGGCGACGTGGGTCCAGGTGTTGGTGGGAACCACGACCGTGCTGTCGAGGTACTTCCATGCCGCGGACGTGCAGCCACCGAAGAAGCCACCGACCCGGACCCGTCCGTCGGTCCGGATGTTGATCCAGTAGGCGCCGGCCTTCTCGACGACCTCCCACCGTCCGAAGGTCTTGTCGTTCTCGACGCCGGTGTAGCGGATGAGGGCTGCCACGGTGAACCGATCGACGTCCAGGGCATTCCGTTCGGGCACCGACACGAACTGGTGCTGGGCTCCGACGAGCGTGATCGCCCAGGACTGGCCGGGCGTCCCGGCCGATCTCGCGGCCGCTGCCGTGGTGTTGACGTAGGTGCCGTGGATGGCGTTCGGCGACGAATCGCGGGCGGAGACTCCCGAGTCGCTGTCGAACCGGTAGTTGAGGACGAGTCCGGAGGTCGTGGGTGCGGCGACGGCAGACGGGGGGTCGACGGCCGACAGGCCAGCCGCTCCGAGAACAACGACGAGACCAGCGACCGCCATTCGCACGGTGCTCCTGCGCATGGCCACTCTCCGATGTTCACCGCCACGCTACGCCTCGGCACGGCGGTCGGCGATGAAAATCCGGTGTGCCCTCACTGGGGACCGGCTACGGTTCTCGTGTGGACATCTCCTGACGCACCCGCCCTCCCACCGCGCGTGGGGCCGCTGTCGTCCTGCTCAGGAGCCTCGCATGTCCACCACTCTCACCCTTTCCAGCCTCGGCGTCGCGTACGGCGCCCGCACCCTCGTGACCGGTCTCGACCTCGTGGTCTCCGACGGCGACGTGACCGCGCTGGTCGGCCCGAACGGGTCCGGCAAGTCCAGCCTGATGAGGACCGTCGTCGGCGAGCTCCCGGTCGAGTCCGGCACGATCCGGCTCGCGCCCGGCGACGCCACCATCGGCTGGCTGCCCCAGGTCGCACCCGACCCGGCCGAGTCGCTGCTCGAGTACGCCCGCCGGCGTACCGGCGTGACGGCCGCCGACCGCGCCCTCCACGATGCGTCGGAGGCGCTCGCTGCCCACGACCCGGACGCCGATGCGGCGTACGCCGACGCACTCGAGCACTGGCTGCACCTGGGTGCGGCCGACCTCGAGGACCGGTTGCCCCAGGTGGCCGCCCAGGTGGGGCTGGACGTCGACCCGGGTCGCCCGCTCGGCTCGTTGTCGGGTGGGCAGACCGCCCGCGCGGCGCTGGTCGCGGTGCTGCTCAGCCGGTACGACGTACTGCTGCTCGACGAGCCGACGAACAACCTCGACGCCCGCGGGCTCGCGCAGATGGCCGACTTCGTGATCGGCCACGACGGCCCGGTGCTGGTCGCCAGCCACGACCGCGCGTTCCTCGACCGCGTCACCACGTCGGTCGTCGAGCTCGACCTGCCGCAGCAGCGGATCGGCCACTACCCGGGGAACTACTCCGTCTTCGTGGAGAGCCGGGCCCTGCAGCGACGGCAGGCCCTCGAGGCCTTCGAGGAGTACGCCGACGCGCGCGACAACCTCGCCGCCCAGGCCCGGCAACGGGCCGAGTGGGCGGCGAAGGGTCGGCGCCAGGTGGCTGAGGGCGGCGAGCCGGACAAGCACCAGCGCGAGAAGTTCAAGGCCCGCGCGGACCGGCAGGGCGCGAAGTCCGCCCGGTTGAAGCGCGCCGGCGACCGGCTCGAGGTGGTGGACCAGCCGCGCAAGGAGTGGGAGCTGCGCTACTCGATCGCGTCCGGAGCGCCGTCGGCGGACGTGGTGAGCACGCTGGACCACGCCGTCGTGGAGCGCGGCGACTTCCGGCTCGGCCCGGTCGACCTGACCGTCGCCCGCGGAGACCGGATCGCGCTGTCCGGCGACAACGGCAGTGGCAAGTCCACCCTGCTCGCGGCCCTCCTGGACGAGCTCCCCCTCGCGTCGGGCCGACGCACGAGCGGCACCCGGGTCCGCACCGGCGTCATCGACCAGCCGCGGTCACTGCTCGACACCGACGACCCGGTCGTCGACGTGGTCCGTCGCGAGCTCGGCGGCTCCGGGAGTGGCCCCGACCGGGGTGAGGTGCGGACCCTGCTGGCGAAGTTCGGGCTCGGGGCCGAGCACGTCGACCGCCCGGCGCGCAGCCTGTCCATGGGCGAGCGCACCCGGACGCTGATGGCGCTCTTCCAGGCCCGCGCGGTCAACGTGCTGGTGCTCGACGAGCCGACCAACCACCTCGACGTGCCCGCCATCGAGCAGCTCGAGCAGGCCCTGGCCGGCTTCGACGGGACGCTCGTGGTCGTCAGCCACGACGAGATGTTCCTCGAGGCCGTCGGTGTGACCCGCCGGATCCACGTCGACGCGGGCCGCGTGAGCGAGCTCTAAGCAAACAGCGCCTGCCCGACGTACTCCCCCGGGGCGATGCCGGGCGGCACGGCGAACAGCGCGCTGCCGGTGAACTTGAGGTACTCCATCAGCTCGTCGACCTTGGTCATCTGGAGCTGGATCGGGATGAAGTGGGTGCGCGGGTCGCGCAGGTAGGCGAGGAAGAACAGCCCGGCGTTCAGGCCGCCGATCGCGTCGGTGCCGTCGACGAAGTTGTAGCCGCGGCGCAGCATCCGGGCGCCGTCGTGGAAGTCGGGGTGCACGTTCCGGACGTGGGAGGTGACGGGCATGATCGGGCCCTCGCGGCCGGCCATCGCGAAGTCGGGCTGGTCGTGCTCCTCGCCGCCGGACAGGGGTGCGCCGGTGTCCTTCGTGCGGCCGATGAACGACTCCTGGTCGCCCAGCGGCTGGCGGTCCCAGACCTCGATGGTCATGTTGATCCGTCGCACGGCGACGTAGGAGCCGCCCTCCAGCCAGGCGCCCGCGTCGTCGTCACCGGGCTGGACCCACACGTGCTTCTCGAGGGCCGCGGTCTCCTCGGCCTTGACGTTCATGGTGCCGTCCTTGAAGCCGAACAGGTTGCGCGGCGTCGTCTGCGACTCCGAGGTGCTGGACGTGCGGCCGAACCCGAGCTGCGACCAGCGCACGGAGACGGTGCCGAACCCGATCCGGGCCAGGTTGCGGATCGCGTGCACGGCCACCTGGGGGTCGTCGGCGCACGCCTGCACGCACAGGTCGCCGTACGACCGGAACTCGTCGAGGTTGTCCCCGGGGAAGTGCGGGAGCTGCTCGAGGGCCGCGGGCCGGCGCTCGGCGAGACCGAAGCGGTCCTTGCCGTCGTCGTCCACGAACAGCGACGGGCCGAACCCGAACGTGATCGTGAGCCCCGACGGCGGCAACCCGATCGCCTCGCCGGTGTCGTCGGGCGGCAGGTCGTAGGCGCCCTCGAGCGGACCGACGGGTCCGGCCGGTCCACCGGCCGTCATCCGCTCGGCGGCGAGCGTCCACGCCTTCAGCAGCGTCACCAGGTCCTCGCGCGAGGACGTCGTGACGTCGAACGCGGCGAAGTGCAGCCGGTCCTGGGCCGGGGTGGTGATCCCCGCCTGGTGCTCGGCCCGGAACGGGTAGGTCCGGTCGAGCCGCGACGCGGCCGCGGCGTCCGGGTCGTCGTGGGCGAGCGCGTAGGCGCCGACGCCCACGGCACCGACCCCGACGGCCGCGGCGGCCCCGCCGCCGATCAGGCCGCGCCGGGAGATGGGGCGTGGGGACATCGTCAGGCGACCACCACGGCCGTCAGCTGGGACAGCGGCTCGGACAGCGCGTTGACCGCGTCCGCGAGCTTCTTGATCTCGTCCTGGCTGAGGTCGTCGTAGTACGTGAAGCCGTCGGCCGTCTCCTGCTCGTCGAGGAGCACCTGCAGCTCGTCGAACCGCTCCTGGAGCTCGGCGGCGAGCTCGGGGTCCTTGCGCTCGACGAGCGGCTCGACGCCCTCGAAGCCGACCCGGGCGCCGTCGACGTTGGCCTGGAAGTCCCACAGGTCGGTGCGCGACCAGTACTCCTCCTCGCCGGTCACCTTGCCGGTGGCGACCTCCTCGAGCAGTCCGCGGGAGCCGTTGGCGATCTGGTCGACGGTGAAGGTCAGGTCGTCGATCCGGGTGTCGAGCGTGGTCGTGTTCTGCATCAGGTCGTCAGCGTACGTCGCGCGCTGCTGCGGTGTGAGCGGCGTGTAGTCCTCGGCGCGCTGCGGCCAGAGGTCCTTCTCGATCAGGTGCCAGCCGGTCCACTTCTGGCCGGGCTCGAGGTCGGCCTCGCGGGCGTCCATCATCGGGTCCAGGTCGCCGAACGACTCCGCGACCGTCTCGATCCGCTCCCAGTGGACCCGCGCGTCGGCGTACAGGTCGCGGGCGGCCTCGTCGTCGCCGGCCTTGTAGAGGTCGACGAACTCCTGGGTCTTCACGACCAGCTGGTCGGACTGGTCCTGCACGTAGGACTTGTAGTTGGCCGTCGCCTGGTCGATCAGCTCCTGGTCGTCGGCCGACACCTCGACCTCCTCGTCGGAGGACGTGACCGTGAAGTCGTCGCGGATGCCCTGGCCCTGCATGCCGGGCTTGCAGGCGGTGACGTAGCTGCCCTCGGGCGCGTTCACCACGAGCTGCCGGTCGAGGTTCGGACCGATGTTCTCGACCTCGCCGACGATCCGCAGTCCGTCCTCGCCGAGGAGGTAGAACTCGGTGACGTCGGAGCCGGAGTTGGTGACGTCGAAGCGCAGCGTGCCGGCGGGCGCCTCCGCCGCGGTGAGCTCGCAGGCGTCGTCGGTGGACGTGACCGCGATCGCGCGCGGGTCGCCCTCCTCCGGCTCGGCGTTCTCGGTGCAGGCCGCGAGCACCGGCGCGGCGAGCAGCAGAGCGGCGGGGAGGCTGAGACGGAGCAGGTTCATGGATCCTCGATCGTGCTGGTGGGGACGGGGTCAGGGGGCCGTGGTCGACGGGACCGCGGGCGGTGCGGGGACGTTGCGGCGGCGGACCGACCGCAGGAACAGGAACATGACGGGGACGACGTAGAGCAGCCAGGCGGCGAGCTCGAGCCAGGTGGTGGCCGGGCTGAAGTTGAAGATCCCCTTGAGCAGGGTGGCGAACCAGGTGCCGGGCTCGATCGTCTCGGAGACGTCGAAGGCCAGGTTGTTCAGGCCGGGCAGGACTCCAGCCTCCTGCAGGTCGTGGACGCCGTACGAGAGGACGCCGCCGGCGACCAGGATCAGGAACGCGCCGGTCCAGGTGAAGAACTTGCTGAGGTTGATCCGGATCGCGCCGCGGTAGAGCAGGTAGCCCAGGACGACGGCGGTGAGGATGCCGAGGGCGGCGCCGAGCAGCGGCTCCCACGTCGGCGTGACGGCTCCGACGGCGTCGCGGGTGGCGACCCGGGTGGCTGCCCAGAGGAAGAGCGCCGTCTCGAGTCCCTCGCGGCCGACGGCCAGCATGGCCACGACGATCAGCGACCAGCCGCCGCCCTCAGCGGCGACGTCGACCTTGCCGCGCAGCTCGCCGCTGATGCTGCGGGCGGCCCGCGCCATCCAGAAGATCATCCAGGTGACGAACCCGACGGCGATGATCGACAGCGAGCCACCGATCAGCTCCTGCGCCTCGAACGTGAGGCCGCGGGGCCCGAAGGTGAGCGCGGCACCGAACGCCAGGCTGACCGCCACCGCGATCGCGACCCCGGCCCAGATCCGGGGCAGCAGGTGACGGCGATCGGTCTTGACGAGGTAGGCGACGAGGATGGTGACGACCAGCGCCGCCTCGAGGCCCTCCCGCAGGCCGATCAGGTAGTTCGCGAACACCCCGGCAGACTACTCCTGCCTACTTAGGGATGCCTAACCTATCTCGGGGAAGCGATCGGGATGGTCCTCAGGCGCAGCCGTCGGGTCCGCAGACGTCCTCGCTGCCGCCCACCAGCTGCACGGTCGGCGTGCGCTCGGCCCACGCCTGGCGGAGCACCTGGTCGAAGACCTCGACCGGCTGGGCGCCGGAGACGCCGTACTTCTCGTCGACCACGAAGAACGGGACGCCGGTGGCGCCGAAGGCGTGCGCGCGGTCGATGTCGGCCTGCACGTCGGCGGCGTACTCGTCGGAGGCGAGGACGGCGTCCACGCGGGCCGGGTCCAGGCCGGCCTCGCCCGCCGCCGTGCGGAGGACGACGTGGTCGGCGACGTTCGCCGTCTCGGTGAAGTACGCCGCGAGGAGGCGCTCCTTGAGCCGGCCCTGGAGGTCGGGACCGCCGGTCTCCAGGGCGAGGTGGAGCAGGCGGTGGGCGTCGACGGTGTTGGCGCGCTGCGCCTGGTGCAGCCGGAAGATCAGTCCCGCCTCGGCGGCGACGGCCTCGGTCCGGTCAACCATCTGGCGCCCGGCCTCGGGTCCGCCGCCGTACTTGCGGCCGAGCATCTCGGGCACGGACTCCACGCTCTCGCGGGGTGCGCCCGGGTCGAGCTGGAAGGAGTGCCAGACGACCTCGACGTCGTCGGCGTGCTCGAAGCCGGCCAGGGCCTTCTCGAGCCGCCGCTTGCCGATGTAGCACCACGGACAGACGACGTCGGACCAGATGTCGATGCGCATGGTGGGGGAACGCCGACGCCCGCCGGCGGTGTTCCTGCCGGCGGGCGTCTGTGACGAGCGACTCAGCCGCGGGTGGCGGTGCCCTCGACGTAGTCGGTGTCGTGCGACTTCACCCAGGCCATCAGCTTGCGCAGCTCGCGGCCGGTCTCCTCGATCGGGTGCTTCTCGCCCTTCTCGCGCAGCGCCTTGAACTCGGGGCCGCCGGCGTCCTGGTCGTCGATGAACCGCTGCGCGAAGGAGCCGTTCTTGATGTCCTCGAGGACGGCCAGCATGTTCTCCTTCACGTGCGCGTCGATGACCCGCGGGCCGGACACGTAGTCGCCGTACTCGGCGGTGTCGGAGACCGACCACCGCTGCTTGGCGATGCCGCCCTCGTACATCAGGTCGACGATCAGCTTCAGCTCGTGGAGGCACTCGAAGTACGCGACCTCGGGCTGGTAGCCGGCCTCGGTGAGCACCTCGAAGCCGTACTGCACCAGCTGGCTCGCGCCGCCGCAGAGCACCGCCTGCTCGCCGAACAGGTCGGTCTCGGTCTCCTCGGTGAACGTGGTCTTGATGCCGCCGGCGCGCAGGCCGCCGATCGCCTTGGCGTAGGACAGCGCGAGGTCCCAGGCCTTGCCGGACTCGTCCTTCTCGACGGCGACCAGGACGGGCACGCCGCGGCCGTCGACGTACTCGCGACGGACGAGGTGGCCGGGGCCCTTGGGCGCGACCATGAACACGTCGACGCCGGCCGGCGGCTCGATGTAGCCGAAGCGGATGTTGAAGCCGTGGCCGAACACGAGGGTGTCGCCCGGGGCGATGTTGGGCTCGACCGCCTCCTTGTAGAGCTTCCGCTGGACGTGGTCGGGCGCGAGGATCACGATCACGTCGGCTTCCTCGACCGCCTCGGCGGGGGTCAGCACGCGCAGGCCCTCGGCTTCCGCCTTGGGGCGGCTCTTGGATCCCTCGAGCAGGCCGACGCGGACGTCGACGCCGGAGTCGCGCAACGACAGCGAGTGGGCGTGGCCCTGGCTGCCGTAGCCGAGCACCGCCACGTTCTTGCCCTGGATCAGGGCGAGGTCGGCGTCATCGTCGTAGAACATCTCAGCCACGGGGGCTCTCCTTCTTGGTGGTGTATCTCTGCTCGATCTGGACGGTACTTCTCACGGGTTCTTGTCGCTTCCCACGGGTTGCTTCGCGTGGGGTGTGCTGGTTTCCCCGGAGATCCGGGGAAACCAACGTGCTAGCCGGTCACAGCCGGGGGTGCGGGGATGGGCACCGGCCGCAGGGTGCGCTCGCTGATGGACCGCGAGCCGCGGCCGATGGCGACCATGCCCGACTGCACGAGCTCGCGGATCCCGAACGGCTCGATCACCTTCAAGAAGCCGGCCAGCTTGTCGGCGTTGCCGGTGACCTCGACGGTCACGGCGTCGGGAGCCACGTCGACGACCCGCGCCTTGAACAGCTGGACGGCGTCGAGCACCTGCCCGCGGGCCTCGGCGTCGGCCTTGACCTTCACCAGCAGCAGCTCGCGGTTGACCGAGGCCGTGCCGTCGAGCTCGACGACCTTGATCACCTCGACCAGCTTGTTCAGCTGCTTGGTGACCTGCTCGAGCGGGGAGTCCTCGACGTTCACGACGATCGTCATCCGGGAGACCTCGGCATGCTCGGTCGGACCCACCGCCAACGAGTCGATGTTGAACCCGCGCCGGCTGAACAGCCCCGCGATCCGCGCCAGCACGCCGGGCTTGTTCTCCACGAGCACCGACAACGTGTGCTTGCTCATCAGAGCTCGTCCTCCTCGAACTGGGGCGCGAGGTCGCGGGCGTACTTGATCTCGTCGTTGCTGGTGCCGGCGGCGACCATCGGCCACACCATCGCGTCGCGGTGCACCCGGAAGTCGACGACCACGGGCACGTCGTTGATCTCCATCGCCTTGGAGATCGTGGCGTCGACGTCCTCGGGGCTGTCGCAGGCGAGGCCGACGCAGCCGTACGCCTCGGCCAGCTTCACGAAGTCGGGGATCCGCTTGCTGTGCAGGTCGGTGTTGGAGTAGCGCTCGTTGTAGAAGAGCGTCTGCCACTGGCGGACCATGCCGAGCGACTCGTTGTTGATGATCGCGACCTTGATCGGGATCTTGTTGATCGCGCAGGTCGCGAGCTCCTGGTTGGTCATCTGGAAGCAGCCGTCGCCGTCGACCGCCCACACGACGTCATCGGGGCAGCCGACCTGCGCGCCCATCGCCGCCGGGACGGCGAAGCCCATGGTGCCGAGGCCGCCGGAGTTGATCCACTTGTTCGGCTTCTCGTAGCCGACGAAGTGGGCCGCCCACATCTGGTGCTGGCCGACGCCGGCGCAGTAGATCGCGTCCTCGCCCGACAGGGCACCGAGCCGCTCCATGACGTACTGCGGCGCGAGCGTGCCGTCCTCGGGATGGTCGTAGCCCAGCGGGTACTGCTTCTTGATGCCGGCCAGGTAGTCGACCCACGACTCGTAGTCGCCGGTGTGGCCCGCGTCGGCCTCGGCCTTCAGCGCCACGATCAGGTCGCTGATCACCTCGCGGGCGTCACCCACGATCGGGACGTCGGCAACGCGGTTCTTGCCGATCTCGGCCGGGTCGATGTCGGCGTGGATCACCTGCGCGCCGGGCGCGAACGAGTCGAGGTTGCCGGTGACCCGGTCGTCGAACCGCGCGCCGAGGCTGATGATCAGGTCGCTGCGCTGGAGGCCACCGACGGCGGCGACGGTGCCGTGCATCCCGGGCATGCCGAGGTGCTGCGGGTGGCTGTCGGGGAACGCACCGCGCGCCATCAGGGTGGTCACGATCGGGATGCCGGTCAGCTCGGCGAGCACGGCCAGCTCGCGGGTCGCGCGGGCGCGGATGACGCCGCCGCCGACGTACAGCACCGGCCGCCTGGACTCGAGGATCAGCCGCGCCGCCTCGCGGATCTGCTTGGAGTGCGGGCGGGTGACGGGGTGGTAGCCGGGCAGGTGCAGCTCGCTCGGCCAGTCGTACGTCGTCGTGGCCTGCAGCGCGGACTTCGCGACGTCCACGAGGACCGGCCCGGGGCGGCCGGTGGAGGCGATGTAGAAGGCCTCGGCGACCGTGCGCGGGATCTCGGCCGGGTCGGTGACCAGGAAGTTGTGCTTGGTGATCGGCATCGTGATGCCGCGGATGTCGGCCTCCTGGAAGGCGTCGGTGCCGATGGCGGCGGCCCCGACCTGGCCGGTGATCGCGACCATCGGGACCGAGTCCATGTGCGCGTCGGCCAGCGGGGTCACGAGGTTGGTCGCGCCCGGCCCCGAGGTGGCCATGCAGACGCCCACCCTGCCGGTCGCGGCGGCGTACCCCTGCGCGGCGTGACCGGCGCCCTGCTCGTGGCGCACCAGGATGTGGCGGATCCGGCTGTCCATGAGGGGGTCGTACGCCGGGAGGATGGCGCCGCCGGGGATCCCGAAGATGTCCTGCGTTCCCGCAGCCTCCAGCGACCTGATCAGGCTCTGCGCGCCGGTGATCGGCGTGCCTGTCGTCTCGCTCATCGTCCTGCTTCCTGCTCGGTCCCGACTCTGCCCAACAAAAAACCCCTCGGCCAGTGTGGCAACGAGGGGTGACGCGCTGGTTGGTCCGGCTGACTCAGCCCAACTCAACTCACGCGTCGCGTGCGTACAAGAACGTCCGTGCACATGCGACAACCGTCGCCTCACCGGCTCCTCGCCGTCAAGCAAGTCTTCCAGCCGTCCCAGAATCCGGGACGGCGGTCCCACATGTTGGCGTCAGCCGGTCTCGGCCGCCGCCATCTCGCTGACGGAACGGGCCATGGACACGTCGCGGCTGGTGACCCCACCGGCGTCGTGGCTGGTCAGGGAGACCTCGACCTTGGGATAGGTCAGCACGATGTCGGGGTGGTGGTTGGCGGACTCGGCGGCGTCGCCGATCCGGTTGACCAGGCGCAGGCCGGTGGCGAAGTCGCCGGTGTCGAAGCTCGCGTGCAGCGTGTCGTTCACGAACGTCCAGTCCGTGAGCCCCTCCCCCGCAACCTGCTCCGCGGTGAGCGTCGTCTTGTCGGTCATGGCAGGACCTCCTGTCCGATCGGGCCCGGGTTCCACGCGATCTCCCAGCGGAAACCATCGGGGTCGGCGAAGTAACCGGTGTACCCACCCCACTCCCGCTCGACACCCCCGGAGACGGGGTCGGCGCCGGCGCGGCGGGCGGTCTCGAGGACCTCGTCGACCTCCTCCCGGGTGGGCACGTTGTGGGCGAGCGAGCACGGCGCGAGACCGGGGCCGCGCACGATCGGCCCGACCTCGGCCTCGAACTCGGCCTCCGCCCACAGCGACAGCAGGACGTGCTCACCGACCTTGATCATCAGCACCTCGCCGGGCACGTCCATCGCCGCCTCCCAGCCGAGCCCGTCGATGTAGAAGGCCTTCGTGGCGTCGAGGTCGCGCACCGCGAAGGTGACGAAGCTGATCCTCTGGTCCATGCCGTTCACCCTGCCACGGGCGGCCGGTGGTTTCGAAAGCGCAGGCGCCTTCCTAACCACCGATCGGGTTCGGTGGTTGAGGAGGTTGCGCAGCAACCGTCTCGAAACCACCTGTCAGGTCGCTCAGGGACGTGCGCTGGACGCCGGCGGCGTCGAAGTTGGCGGGGTCGAGCCAGCGTTCGTGGGCGTCGCGGATCCGCGGCCAGTCGCCGTCGGTCATCGCGAACCAGTCGGTGTCGCGGTTGCGGCCCTTGTAGACCATCGCGTTGCGGAACCTGCCCTCGTAGGTGAAGCCCAGCCGGCGCGCGGCGCGGGCGGACGGCTCGTTGAGGCAGTCGAGCTTCCACTCGAACCGGCGGTAGCCGAGGTCGTCGAAGAGGTACCGCGCCAACAGGTGGATCGCCTCCGTCGCCGCGCGGCTGCGCTTGAGCGCGCGGCCGTAGAGGATCGCGCCCACCTCGGCCGAGCCGTGCGCCGGGTCGATCCGCATCAGCGTCGCGACCCCGGCGGCCGTGCCTGTGTCGGCCGGCAGGATCGCGTAGGTGACGTCGACGGGCCGGCTCGACCAGACCTCGATCAGGGCCTGCATGCCGGCCTCGTCGGTGGGTCGCTCGTCGTGCCGGTAGGTCCAGGACGCGTCGTCCTCCTCGGCGGCGAGGGCGGCGAACAGCGCGGGGGCGTGTGTGGCCGCGACCGGCTCCAGGGCGACGTACCGGCCGGTGAGCGTGGTCTGCGCCGGCGGCAGCCGCGGCTCCCAGTCGGGCACCGGCTCACCGATCGGCTGGCCGTGGGCGTTGGTCGGGCTCACCCGACGCGCTCGAGCTCGTCGCGGATGGCGTACATGCCCCGCCGTACCTCCTGGAACGACGTCGACAGCGGCGACAGACCGACGCGTACGCCGTCGGGCTCGCGGAAGTCGGGGATGACGTCGCGCATCCAGAGCGAGGCCGTCAGCGCCTTGGCCTTCGGGTGGACCAGCGTGACGTGACCACCGCGGAGCCCGGGGTCGCGCGGCGAGCCGATGGTGACGCCGAGTGGCTTGAGGATCTCGTCGGACAGCTCGATGGCGTACTCCGTCAGCGCCACCGACTTCGCGCGCACCGCATCGATCCCCGCCTCCTCGACCAGCTCGAGCATGTCCTCGACGGCGAGCATCCCGACGACCGGCGGGGTCCCCGAGAGGAACCGGCGGATGGTCGGGGCCGGTTCGTACGTCGGCCCCATCAGGAACGGGTCGGCCGCACCCATCCAGCCCTGGATCGGCTGGGCCATCGAGGCGAGGTGTCGTTCGGCGACGTACAGGAACGCCGGCGAGCCGGGGCCTCCGTTGAGGTACTTGTAGCTGCAGCCGACCGCGAGGTCCACGCCCCAGGCGTCGAGCTCGACCGGCATCGCCCCGACGGAGTGGCACAGGTCGAGCAGCAGCAGCGCGCCGGCGTCGTGCGCGATGCGCGTGATCTCCGCGGCGTCGGCGATCCAGGCCGAGCGGTAGGCCACGTGGCTCAGCGTGACGAACGCGGTCTGCGGTCCGACCACCTCCGCCACCTGCTCGGCGGTGACGCCGCCGTTGGGGTCGACAGCGATCCAGCGCAGGGTCATCCCGAGCTCGTCGGCCACGCCCTGCGCGACGTAGCGGTCGGTCGGGAAGTTGTCGCGGTCGAGGACGATCTCGGTCCGGCCCGGCCGCGCCGCCGCGGCCGCGCGCATCAGCTTGTACAGCAGCACCGTCGTGGAGTCCCCGACAGCGACCTGGCCGGGAGCCGCGCCGAGCAGCACCCGCCCGAGGCGGTCACCCAGCTGGATCGGCAGGTCGAACCACTGCTCGTCCCAGCCCCGGATCAGCCTGCTCCCCCACTCCTGGTGGACGAAGTCGGCGAGGCGGTGGGCGGTGTTCTTCAGCGGACGCCCCAGCGAGTTGCCGTCGAAGTAGGCGAGCGGGGTGTCAGCACCGACGAATCTGTCGCGGTACCTCGCCAGCGGGTCGGCAGCGTCGAGCTGCTCCGGATCAGTCACGTTTCCTCCTCAGGTGCGAGGGGTACGGCGGCCGTGCTCCCCGGGCTCGAGTGGTCTACCTCGTGCACCGCGTGCCCGAGAAGCGGGGTCGGCGTACCTCCCGTGCAACCGCACGGTAGCCCGCCGACCTCCGTCCATCGCGACCGCGGTGGGCGACCGGCTTCCGAGTCGGTCATCTGGAGGGAGAAACCCATATGAGGTATCGATACGCGCGCACCGTCGCGCTCGTCGTCGCGCTGGCGGTGACGGCATCGATGACGCTGGTCTCCGGGGGCGTAGCCAGTGTCGGCAACAAGTCGGCGTCCGAGCGGTCGACCGTGACCGCAGCGAAGGGCGTCGTGGCGAAGAACGCCAAGGGGAAGATCAAGTCGCGGGTCGTGGGGACGACGGCCAGCGGCCGTCAGGTGACCGGCAAGTTCATCCCGCTGGAGTTCTCGAAGAAGAACGGGAAGGTCAGGGTCAGCGGGCTGGTGCAGGGAGTCGTGCACCACGCCAACGGCTCCAGGAGCACGTTCACCGCGCTGCGGACCATGAGGGTCAAGTCGATCAACGGCGAACCGGCCACCGCCCGCGCGGCTGTGCAGAACCGGGCGACCTGCGACATCTTGCACCTCGTCCTCGCACCCCTCGACCTCGACCTGCTCGGTCTCCAGGTCCACCTGGACCGCGTGGTGCTCGACATCGTCGCGGTATCGGGGGCGGGCAACCTGCTCGGCAACCTGCTGTGCGCGGTCACCGGTCTCCTCGACGGAGGCCTGGGCGGACAGCTCGGCAGGCTGGTCCGGTTGCTGGACCGCATCCTCGACGTCCTCCGGTCGGGGGTCTGACCCCTCGTGGTGGCGCCGACAGGAACGGCGCCACCACCCCTCCTCCTCACTGGAGCTTCGCGGCGGCCGTCGCGACCGCCTGGTCCGCCGACGGGGACTGCTCGCTCGGGCGCGGCTTGTCCCGCTTGTGCCTGCGCTCCTTCTGCTTCTTCGGCTGCTCGCTCGGCTCGGCCGGTGACGTCGCCGGTGCGGTGGGCGCGGGCGACTCATCCGACGTCTCGGACAGACCGCCGGCAACGGCGATGAAGCCGGCGATGGCGAGCATCACCAGGAACAGGACGGGGCCCCGATTGTCGGGAGCTTGCCCGGACATCGGCGCCGGCTCCTAGCCGCAGACCGCGCCGTGGGCGGCGCTCTGGACCACCTTGGCGTACTTGCCGAGCACACCGCGGGTGTACTTCGGCGGGTTCGGCGACCAGCCCTCGCGACGGTCGTCGAGGTCGGGGATCTCCGCGTCGAGCGAGCGGTTGGCGACGTCGAGCGTGATCTTGTCGCCGTCGCGCAGGAACGCGATCGGCCCGGCGTCGACGGCTTCCGGCGCGATGTGTCCGACGCAGAGGCCGGTCGTGCCGCCGCTGAACCGGCCGTCGGTGATGAGCAGCACTTCCTTGCCGAGGCCGGCGCCCTTGATCGCGCCCGTGATCGCGAGCATCTCGCGCATACCCGGGCCGCCCTTGGGCCCCTCGTAGCGGATGACGACGACGTCGCCGGCCACGATCTGTCCGGCGGTCAGGGCGTCGAGGGCTGCCCGCTCGCCGTCGAAGACGCGGGCGGTGCCGGTGAACGTGGAGTCGTCGAAGCCCGCGGACTTCACGACCGCACCCTCGGGCGCAAGCGACCCCTTGAGGATGGTCAAGCCGCCGGTCTTGTGGATCGGCCTGTCCATCGCCCGGATGATGTTGTCGTCGACGTCGGGGGGCGCGATGTCGGCGAGGTTCTCGGCCATGGTCCGGCCGGTCACCGTGAGCACGTCGCCGTGCATCAGGCCCGCGTCGAGCAGCGCCTTCATCACCATCGGGATCCCGCCGACCTTGTCGACGTCGTTCATGACGTACCGACCGAAGGGCTTCAGGTCGCCGAGGTGCGGCACCTTGTCGCCGATCCGGTTGAAGTCGTCGATGGTCAGCTCGACGTCGGCCTCACGGGCGATCGCGAGGAGGTGGAGCACGGCGTTGGTAGAGCCGCCGAGCGCCATGACCACGGCGATGGCGTTCTCGAAGGCCTCCATCGTCATGATCTGGCGCGCCGTGATCCCCTCGCGGAGCAGGCCGACCACGGCCTCACCCGGAGCGGTGCGCGAACCCGTCGCGGCGTCTGTCGACGGCCGGCGGCGCGGCGGAACCCGGGAGGGACATGCCGAGCGCCTCGGCGACCGAGGCCATCGTGTTGGCGGTGTACATGCCGCCGCAGGCGCCCTCGCCCGGGCAGATCGCCCGCTCGATCCGGTCGACCTCCTCGCGGGTGATCTTGCCGGCCAGGCAGGCGCCGACGGCCTCGAAGGCGTCGATGATCGTGACGTCCTGGCCGTCGACCTGGCCGGGCATGATCGAGCCGGCGTACAGGAAGACCGAGGCGAGGTCGAGCCGGGCGGCGGCCATCAGCATGCCCGGAAGCGACTTGTCGCAGCCCGCCAGCAGCACCGACCCGTCGAGCCGCTCGGCCATCATCACCGTCTCCACCGAGTCGGCGATCACCTCGCGCGAGACCAGCGAGAAGTGCATCCCCTCGTGGCCCATCGCGATCCCGTCGGAGACCGAGATGGTGCCGAACTCGAGCGGATAGCCGCCGGCGGCGTGGACGCCGTTCTTGACCGCCTTGGCCAGCCGGTCCAGCGAGAGGTTGCAGGGCGTGATCTCGTTCCACGACGACGCCACGCCGATCTGCGGCTTCTCCCAGTCCGCGTCGCCCATGCCCACCGCGCGGAGCATCCCGCGCGCGGCGGTCTTCTCCAGCCCGTCGGTGACGTCACGGGAGCGGGGCTTGATGTCCGGGGCGTGCGTGTCAGGCATGTCTGCGAGCGTACTTGCGCGGCCCTCGGCGTACCCACCCGATTCGTGGGAGTGAGATGAGCGTCAGGCGATTGCGAGACGGGTCGCGCCGTCCTCGCAAGCTCGGGCCGGCGCCGAGCCCTCCTCAATCTCCCGCCGTCGTCAGGGCTTCGCCAGCTCAGCCCTGCGGCGTGATCTCCGCGTTGGCCTTGAGCCGGGCCAGCCCCTTCTCCATGTCCTTGCCGACGAGCTTCTCCATGCTGAAGACCTTCACCACGATCCCGGCCATGCCCTTGTTCTCGCCGGTCATCCGCCAGGTCACCTCGGTGCCGCTGCCGGTGGGAGTGAAGGAGAAGGTGACGTCGTTGGTCGCCTTCCACGGCTTGAGGAAGGACAGCTGGACGCCGATCCGCTCGGGCGTGGACGAGGTGATGGTCATGCTGCCCTGGCCGGCCTTGCGGTTCCCCGACCAGGCGTACGCCGCACCGGTCCCGGAGTCGGGACCGGTGTAGGTGCGCTGGAGGTCTGGGTCGACGTCCTCCCACGGCGACCACTTGGTCCACTCGTGGAAGTCGTCGATCAGCGCGTGGATGCGCGCCGGCTCGGCGTTGATCGTCTCGGAACGGCTGACTTCGAAGCTCCCCATGCGCCGTGAACCCTAGATCGCCGCGGCCCGGACCACCATCACGTCGGGCAGGTCGCTGACCAGCTGCGACCAGGTCTCCCCGGCGTCGGCGGATCCCCAGACCCCGCCGTTGCGGGCACCGAAGTAGAGGCCGGCGTCGGGGTGCTGGTCGGTGCACATGGCGTCGCGCATGACGGCGACATAGAACGAGTCGGGCAGGCCGGTGCCGAGCTCCTCCCAGGTGTCACCGGCGTCCCGGGACCGCCACACCCGGGCCTTCGCGTCGGGCGGGTAGCGACGGTCGCCGCCGTTGATCGGGAAGACGTAGACCGTGTCGGGCTCGTGGGGGTGCACGACGATCGAGAACCCGAACTCCGCCGGCAGACCGTCGGCGATGGACTCCCAGTTGGCGCCGTGGTCGACGGAGCGGTAGACGCCGCCGTGGTTCTGCAGGAACAGCCGGTCGGGCCGCGACGGGTGCCGCGAGACCTTGTGGACGCACTGCCCGAACTCGGGGTACTGCTGCCCCTCGGGCAGGAACTCCGCCTTGATGCCGTGGTTGCGCGGCTCCCACGACTGACCGCCGTCGCTGGTCTGGTAGACACCGCCGGTCGACAGGGCGGCCGTCACCGAGTCGGGATCGGTCGGGTGCGGGAGCACCGTGTGGAACGCCTGACCGCCGAAACCGGCGTTCCACTCCGGGCGGTGGGGGTGGTCCCAGAGCCCCCGCTCGAGGGCGAACGTCTCGCCGCCGTCGGTCGACTTGAAGACCGCACCGGGCTCGGTGCCGGCGTAGACGACGCCGGGCTCGCTGCCCGGCACGAGCTGCCAGACGCGTTCGACCTTCGCGTCGGTGTCGTCGGGGAAGCGGACGGCGCCGTTGGGCGTCTCCTGCCAGGTCGCGCCGAGGTCGTCGGAGCGCCAGACCTGCGGGCCGAGCCAGCTCGAGGACGCGCCGGCCAGGAGCCGCGGCTGATCCCCCCGGGTGTCGACCATGCAGGAGTAGACCTCCTCCATGTCGAAGTGGGGTCCGGTGAACTCCCAGTCGGTACGTCGGTCGTCGGACGTGCCCAGCCACAGGCCCTTACGCGTGCCCACCATCAGGATCGTGCTCACTGCTCCGCCTCTCTCTCGCCCGCTCTGCATCTTCACACCGGCCGCCGACACTTGCCAGCGGCCTCATGAGTACGTCGACCGGGTCGGCCCCGAATCGACACCTCCACCTAGATTGACCCGGTGACCTCCCGAATCTCACCGGTCTGGCTGGTGCTGGGTGGGATCTTCTCGGTGCAGCTCGGCGCCGGGATCGCGAAGGATCTCTTCGACGAGGTCGAACCCACCGCGATCGTCTGGCTCCGCCTCGTCACCAGCGCGGTGGTGCTCGCCGCGATCGCCCGACCGGTGCTGCGCGGGCGCAGCGGCGGCGACTGGCTGGTCGCGCTCGGGTTCGGACTGACGCTGGGCACGATGAACTGGGCGATCTACCAGTCCTTCGCCCGGATCCCGCTCGGGCTGGCGGTGACCATCGAGTTCATCGGTCCGCTGTCGGTCGCCCTGTTCGGGTCACGGCGCGCACGCGACCTGCTGTGGGTGGCGCTGGCGGGACTCGGGGTGGCGTTCCTCGGCTTCGAGTCGGACGACCTGAACCTCGCCGGGGTGGCGTTCGCGCTGCTCGCGGGCGCCATGTGGGCGGCGTACATCCTGCTCAGCGCGCAGACCGGACGCCGCTGGCCGGGGCTGGACGGACTCGCGGTGGCCAGCGTGATCGCCACCCTCCTGCTCACTCCCGGTGCCATCGCAGTGGGTGGCGACACGCTCCTCGACCCGCGGATCCTCGCGTTGGGCGCCGCCGTCGGCCTGCTCAGCTCGGTCGTGCCGTACAGCTTCGAGATGTCGGCGCTGCGCACGATCCGTCCGGCCGTCTTCAGCATCCTGATGAGCCTCGAGCCGGCGGTCGCGGCCCTGGTCGGGATCCTGGTCCTCCAGGAGTTCCTCTCCCCCGCCCAGTGGCTCGCCGTCGCCTGCGTCATCGTGGCCAGCGTCGGCGCCACCCGCACCGGCCGGCCGATCGTCGAGCCGATACCCGACTAGACCGCGGCTCGCGCCCCGGCCAAGTTCACGCAAACGTCACATACGGTTGATCGGCCCGACGCACCCGACTCCTAGGTTCGAGGGCAACGGAGACCTGACGGAGAGGCCTGACGATGTTCGCGACGTGGATCGAACACCTGGCCGTCGCCTCGCAACAGACGGCCCGACGCAACGCCATGATCGCTTCGACCGCCCTCACGCAGCGGCGGGCGGAGCGGATCGAGGTCGAGGAGTTCCTCGCCGCCCTCGGCGAGGCCTCGACACCTGAAGTCGCAGCGAAGGCTGCGAACGGCTAGGAAGCAGGGCGGTCCCGCTGAGCGCAGCGGGGCCATGGGACCGCCCAGCTTTCTGGGCACAGTCGCTCGTCGGGACGGGCGGGCGACCAGCAGGGCCCACCGGTGGAATCCTCCCTCCACCGGTGGGCCCTGCACCCGTGCGCCCGACTCGTGCGCTCGGCCACACCTCCCACCAACCTCATGTCCGCTCCGGCAGAATCGGGGCATGCCAACGTCCGCTGCCCGCACCGCCGGCGCCGCCCGGATCGCGTACGACGAGGTCCTCTCCGACGACGGCACCCGTCTGCGGACGTGGACCAACGACCCCGAGGGGCGCGTCGACGGCCCCACCGTCGTGCTCTGCAACGGCCTCGGGGTCGGGCCGTTGTCCTGGCCTGCCCTGCTGTCGCCCGACTGCGGCGTGCGGGTCGTCTCGTGGAACCACCGCGGCACCGGCGGCTCCGCGCGACCCGCGGACCCGAAGCGGGTCGGGATCGAGGAGTTCGTCGAGGACGGCCTGTCGGTCATGGACCACTACGGCGTCGACCGCGCCGTGCTCATGGGCTGGTCGATGGGCGTGAACACCATGTTCGAGCTGGCCGTGCGCAACCCCGAGCGGGTCACCGGGCTGTTCGCGGTTGCCGGCGTCCCGGGCGACACGTTCGCGACCATGCTCGGCCCGCTGCGCATGCCGCACGCCGCCGCCCGCGCCGTCACCGTCAACCTCTCGCGTGCGCTGAAGTACACCGGCAAGGCACTCACGCCCGTCACGACCCGGCTGCCGGTCGGGCCGAAGGCGATCGCCGCGCTGACGCACTCGGGCTTCATGCTGCCGGTCCCCGACCCGGAGCTCGCGGCCGACGCGGTGAAGGAATTCCTGGCCACGCCCGTCGACTGGTACTTCCACCTCGCCCTGCGCACCTCCACCCACGCCCGGGTCCGGCTGAGCAACGTGACGGTCCCCGCGGCCTTCGTGGCCGCGAAGTGGGACGTGCTCTCGGGCGCACGCGACATGGCGACCGCCGCGGCGCGGATCCCCGGGGCGTCGTACGTCGAGCTCCGCGGCAGCCACTTCATCCAGATGGAGCAGCCCGAGCGGGTCCACGAGCTGTTGCTGGACTTCCTGGAGCAGGTGGACTGACGTGCGCCTGGGGGTCGCGCTGGTCGTCATCGGGATGCTCGTCCTCGCGGGCTGCTCCGACGACGACGCCGACCCGGCCCAGCCGACGATCACCGCGACACCCACCGACGAGAACACCGACACCGGCGCACCGAGCGAGTCGGCGACGTCCGAGAGCCCCAGCGACAAGCCCGGCCCGCCGCAGGTGGTCGACACCGTCGCCACCGACCTGCGTACGCCGTGGGGGCTGGCGTTCCTGCCCGACGGCACGGCCATCGTCACCGAGCGCGACTCGCGACGCGTGCTGACCGTCGACGAGCGCGGCCGCGTCGACCAGATCGGTACCGTCCCCGAGGCCGAACCGCAGGGCGAGGCCGGCCTGCTCGGGGTGGCGGTCCCTCCCGACTGGCAGCCGGGCGACGACCTGTACTTCTACGCCACCACGTCCAGCGACAACCGGGTCGTGCGGGCGCCGTACCGCGGCGGGAGCCTCGGCGCGACCGAGGTGGTGCTCGACGGCATCCCGAACGGCTTCATCCACGACGGTGGGCGGATGGCGTTCGGCCCCGACGGCTACCTCTACGTGTCCACCGGCGAGACCGGTGTCGGCGAGCTCGCCCAGGACCGCGGCTCGCTCGCGGGCAAGATCCTGCGGATCACCCGCGACGGCGACCCCGCGCCCGGCAACCCCGACCCGGACTCGCCGATCTGGACCCTCGGCCACCGCAACGTGCAGGGCCTGGCCTTCGACGACGGCGGCCGGTTGTGGGCCTCGGAGTTCGGGCAGGACCTGTTCGACGAGCTCAACCTGATCCAGAAGGGCCGCAACTACGGCTGGCCGATGATCGAGGGCCAGGGCACCGACAACGACTTCGTGAACCCGCAGGTGGTGTGGGACCCCGACCAGGCGTCGCCGTCCGGTCTCGCCTTCCTCGACGGGCAGCTCTGGCTCGCCTCCCTCAACGGCGAACGGCTGTGGCGGATCGACGTCAACGGCGCGCGGGCGAGCAAGCCGACCGACTTCTTCGTCGGGAAGTACGGGCGGCTGCGCACCGTCGTCGTCGCGCCCGACGGCAACCTGTGGGTCACCACCTCGAACCACGACGGCCGCGGCAACCCCGCCGCGCAGGACGACCGGATCCTGGTCATCTCTCCGAGTTGACAGTCGCCCGCCGCGCCGCGCGCCGCAAGGTGGTCAGCGCCGCCGGGCCGAGCACGACCAGCAGCACCGCGTTGGTGATCGCGCGCCCGGTGTCGAAGGACCCGGTCGACGTCAGCAGCGTGTAGACCAGGAACCGCTTGAGGTTCTCGTCGACGGGCGCGCCGGCGACGTAGGCCAGCGACCCCTCGTGACCGGCGACCTCGATGCCCAGGATGAACGGCCAGCCGGAGAGGTTCATCAGCAGCCCGAACGCGTACGCCGCCAGCACGCCGTACACCACCAGCATCGCGATCTCGGCCTTGCCGGTGACGCGGCGTGGGAGCAGCCCGGCACCCATGCCGACCCAGGCCGCCACCAGCATCTGGTAGGGCAGCCAGGGGCCGACCCCGGCGGTCATCAGCGCCGACGCGAACAGCGAGGTGCAGCCGAGGACGAACCCGAATCCCGGACCGAACACCCGCCCGGCGACGATCAGCAGGAAGAACACCAGCTCCACCCCGCCGGTGCCGGCGGAGATGCCGCGCAGGATCGCGTTCACCGCGCTCAGCACACCGAGGATCGCCAGCACCCGCGGGTCGAGGCCTCCCTCGCTGACCTCGGCGAGCACCACCGCGATCACCAGCGGCAGCAGCGCCAGGAACAGGAACGGCGGATCGACCCGGGTGGTGTCCTCGACCCGGAGCAGCAACGGCCAGGTGAGCATGATCAGGCCGGTCACCGAGGCGACCAGGAGCACGAGCGCCGAGCGTGGGGTCAGCGCGACGGCGCGGTGCGTGGTGCTCACATCGCCTCCAGCCGGTCCGCCACCTCGTCCACCCGCAGCCAGGGAGGCCCGAACACCTTGGTGACCTGCGGCGCGAACGCGGGCGACTCGGCGACCACGCGGCGTACCGGACCGGAGGAGACGATCTCGCCGTCGGCGAGCACCACCACCTCGTGGGCCACCTGGGCGACGAACTCCACGTCGTGCGTGGCCACGAGCACCGCGTGACCGTCGTCGGCGAGCGTGCGCAGGATGCCCGCGAGCGCGTGCTTGGCGGCGTAGTCGAGCCCCCGCGTCGGCTCGTCGAGCAGCAGCACGTGGGGCTCGCCGGAGAGCACGATCGCCAGTGCCAGCGCGAGCCGCTGACCCTCGGAGAGGTCGCGCGGGTGCTGGCCGTCGGGGATGTCCGGCACCAGCCGGTCCAGGATCGCCCGGCACCGTCCGCTGCCGCCGTCGGCGGCCACGCACTCCTCGGCGACGGTCTCGAGGTACAGCAGGTCGGCGGCCGTCTGCGGCACCAGCCCGACCAGCGCCCGGCGCCGCGCCGGTTCGAGGTCGGCGGGGTCGACGCGGTCGACGTCGACCGACCCGCTCGTACGCCGGCCACCGCCCTGCACCGCCCACAGCAGCGAGGACTTCCCCGAGCCGTTGCGACCCATCAGGGCCGTCACCCGCCCGGTGCGCAGGGTGAGGTCGACCCCGCGCAGCGCGACCTCGCGACCGTGGGTGACGGTCAGGCCCCGGCCGGTGAGCGCGGCGGGCGCATCGTCGGCGGGCGCGTCGACCGGCGGTGGGCCGAGGTCGATGGACCCCGCCCGGCGCCGCGCCTCGCGCACCGTGAGTGGCAACGGGTGCCACGAGGCGGCCCGGCCGAGCTCGACGATGGGCGGCACCACCGGCGAGTACTCCAGCAGGTCGGCCGGCTCCCCCACGGCCACCCGGCCGTCCCCGGCCAGCAGGCACATCCGGTCCGCGAACGGGACCACGCGCTCGAGCCGGTGCTCGGCCAGCAGCACCGACACCCCCACGTCGTGGACGAGCCGGGTCAGCGTGGCCAGCACCTCCTCGGCCGCGGTCGGGTCGAGGGCCGACGTGGGCTCGTCGAGGACGAGCAGCCGCGGGTGCATGGTCAGCACCGACCCGATCGCGACCCGCTGCTGCTGCCCGCCAGACAGTGTGCGCAGCGCGCGCGAGCGCAGGTCGGCGATCCCGAGCAGGTCGAGGGTCTCCTCGACGCGGCGGCGCATGGTCGCCGGTTCGAGGCCGAGCTGCTCCATGCCGTAGGCCAGCTCCTCCTCGACGGTGTCGGTGACGAAGCCGGCGACCGGGTCCTGGCCGACGTACCCGATCACGTGCGCCCGCTCGCGCGGCGGCGTACGCACGATGCTCGCCCCGTCGAGCAGCACGTCGCCGGACAGCTCGCCGCCGCTGAACCGCGGCACCAGCCCGGTGACCACGCCGAGCAGCGTCGACTTGCCGACCCCGGTCGGCCCGGACACCAGGACCAGCTCGCTCTCGCCGATCGTCAGGTCGACCTCGCGCAGCACGACCGTGTCGTCGTACGCGAAGGTGATGCCGCGCAGCTCGATCACGCCGGCACCCCCCGAGCCGGGGCCCGGAACGGCACCGCGGCGGCCGGCGAGCACAGGCCGCCGAGCAGGCCGACCGCGATGCCCGACAGCGCCATCAGGCTCACCTGGGGCACGGCGTCGAGCGGCGGGTACGCGATCAGCGGCTGGTTGCCGGCGACGTACCAGCCCACGATGCCGGTCACGACCCCCGAGGCCGCGACCACGAGCTCCGGGCCGCGCCACCGGTCGGGCCGGTACGTCGTGCGGTGCACCTGGCGGCCGGCGCTGAAGATGCCCGCGAACGCGACGAGCACGCCCAGCACCAGCATCGGGACGGCCAGGATCCGCGGAGCGGTCTGGTCGAGCGCGGCGTAGACGCCCACGCAGATGCCGCACAGCCCGATCAGCATCAGCGCGCCGGTACGCCGCCGCTGGCCCCTGGTCAGGCCGCCGGTGCGGCCGTACCCCCGCGTGTCCATCCCCGCGGCGAGGGCGAGCGAACGCTCCAGCGCGTCCTCGAGGACGGGGACCAGGAGCCGCCGTAGGCGGCTGATCCGGCCGGTGTCCCCTGCCCGCAGGCTCTGCGCCGCCCGCACCCGGCGCACGCTGTCGGCGAACTGCGGGAGCACTGTCACCGCGACCACGAGGGCGGTGCCGATCTCGTAGAGCGCCGGCGGCACCGAGCGGAGCAGCCGCTTGGGGTTGGCCAGCGAGTTGGCCGCGCCGATGCAGATGACGAGGGTGGCCAGGCGCAGGCCGTCGTAGAAGCCAGCGAGGACGGCCTCCAGCGTCACCGGCCCGAACAGCCGGATCCCCGCGACCCAGTCCGGCAGCGGGACCTCGGGGAGGTCGATCAGGACGGTGCCGAACCCGAATCCGAAGATGATCCGGAACACGACGCGGACGACCACGATCACGACGCCCACCCAGACATAGAGCCGGAAGGACCCCGCCCAGGGCTGGTCGGACCGCCGCGCCATGACGACCACGGCGGCGACGCCGATGAGCATGAACAGCAGGAACGGGTTGGTGGTGAACGACGCCGCGGTCGACAGGCCGATCGCCCACACCCACCAGGCCACCGGGTGCAGGTCGCGAGGCAGCCTGCGGGCCGAAGCCCGCCAGCGCCGCCATCAGGATCGCGACCGTCTCAGGAGCACGACGACCCCCGCGGCCAGGGCGACGACGACGACCGCCGACGGGCCGACCCAGGTGGGGAGGCCGGACTCGTTCCTGGCGTCGTCCCGCGCGGAGGGGGTCTCGGTGTCGGAGGACACGGACGTGACGGCGGAGCCGTCCGGCGGGACGCGGTCGGCTGTGTCCTGCCAGACCAGCGCCACCGAGCCACCGATGGGGACGGACAGCCCGCTCGCGGCGACGGTGGCGTACCGCCATGTCGGCGACTCGCCGTCGCTCCACCACAGGCCCCAGTAGGCGTCTTGCGGCGGAGTGACCACGCAGGGGTTGTTGGCCGGCTCGCCGTCGACGCGGCAGATGAACGTCGGTTGCTGCTGGACGTAGTCGAGCTCGTACCCGCTCGCCCGGAACAGGGTGTCGGCATCGTCCCCCGCCGGGCGGCAGTCCGCCTCGGTGCCACCGCCCAAGGGGCCGTGGTCGACGATCACGGTGACACCGTCACAAGCCGCAGATGCCACGCCGTCGGCGTACGACGGGACGGCGGGCGTGGTCGTGAGGGCCGCCAGCCCCGCGACGACCAAGAACGACGCCCACCTCGTCATCGGCGGCTGCTCAGCCCGTCGACGGGCAGGCAGAGCTCTCGCCTCCGGCCGGCGCCCACTGTAGGACAGCGACGGCCTGGGCGGTCGAACGGAGCCACTGACCGGCGGTCTTGTTGTCATGCCGTCCTTTGCGGCGCCTCGAGCGCGGCGGGGTCGTAGGCGATCGCGCCGGCAGCGGCTCCCCATTGGTCGCAGGCGCCGTCACTGCCGGCCTGCACCGAGCGCACCCACGTAGCCGCGCTCTCGGCCGCGTCCCTCCGGCCGTTCTCCCCGAGCGCCCAGCCCGCGAGCCCGGTGCTGTTGGCTGTTCTCGACGGCCGTGTCGCCGCTGCCGGTGAAGGCGCCTTCGTCGGACTGCTGGCCGGCCAGCCACTCGGTCGCCCGCGCGACGGCGTCGGCGACGCCCGGCTCGTGGTCCGACTCCCCGAGGGCGAGCACCGCGACGGCAGTAGTGTCGACGTCCGGCTGGCTCTCCTTCGCAGCTGCCGGCGTCGCATGACTGGTCGGCAGCCTCCACGTCCTTCGTGAACTAGAGCCGGAAGTATCCCTCGGAGCACTGCTGGGTCAGGAGGTAGGCCAGGGCGTCGGCGGCCCGGTCGGAGCCGGCCTCCTCGAGGCCCTGGACAGCGAAGGCCTGGCCGAGCACGTTGGCGTTGTCCCCGAATGTGCTGACGTCGACGATCCGACCGGCCGCAGGCCCGCCCCGCGTGGTCACGGACTCGACCGTCTGGACCAGGTCGACGCCGCCGAACGCTGCCGGGTCGCCGGCGAGCTGCGCCAACACAAGCGCCTTCGCGGCGGGTCCCGCGTACGTGCTGCCGGGGTCACCGAACGCCTTGCCGCTGATGTAGGCGTCGATGTTGGCGGCGACGGCCTCGCTCGTCTGCTGCACCGCTGCCTCGTCATCGAGCTCGTCGAGCCAGATCGCGGCGTCGATGCTCAGCCCGTAGTCGGTGTAGGGGCCGAAGTCGGACTCATAGCTGAGCAGGCCGCCGTCGAGCTTTCCGGTCAGCCAGTCGGCGGCGGCGGTGGCCGCGGCCTCGTCGTACGCCGGCTCGGCTGGCGCGGCGTCGCCGCCGGAGTCTCCGGAGTCACCGCAACCGGCCATCAGCATTACGACGGAGCAGGCCAGGGTGAGCAGTCCTCGACGGACGAGCAGCGCGACGCATGGTTTCCTTCCCGCTGCACAGCGGGAGGCCCGGGATCCGGGTCCACCCGCCGTTTTCCTCGACAGCGTGTGTTCAGGACGTCTCGTCGCGGGTGCTCCGGCTCGCAGCCCCGGTGGTTCGAGGCGGCCTACGGTTGCGGGTCAGCGCCGGACTCGGACCGGCTTCCCCCGACGACGGGCGTGATGAGTGTGTGTGCTGGCGCAGCGTACCAACCGGGTCGTCCGCCTGAGGGCGGCGGATACGCCGCCCTCAGGCGGACGACTCAATCAGACAGTTTCTCGAGGATCAGCTCGCGCACCCGGTTGGCGTCGGCCTGGCCGCGCATCTCCTTCATCACCGCGCCGATCAGCGCGCCGGCGGCCGCCACCTTGCCGTCGCGGATCTTCTGGGCGACGTCGGGGTTGGCCGCGATCGCGTTGTCCACCGCGGTGCCGAGCGCGCCCTCGTCGGAGACGATGGCCAGGTTGCGGGCCGCCACGATCTCGTCGGGCGACCCCTCGCCGGCCAGCAGACCGTCGAAGACCTGCCGCGCGAGCTTGTCGTTGAGCTTGCCCTCGTCGACCAGCGCCTGGACCCGCGCCACGTCGCCGGGCGTGACGGCGAGCTCCTCGAGCTCGACGCCCGCCTCGTTCGCGCGGCGGGCCATCTCGCCGAGCCACCACTTCCGGGCGGCCTGGGCGGTGGTGCCGGCGACGATGGTCTTCTCGACCAGCATCAGGGCGCCGGCGCCGATCGTGTCGCGCATCTCGAGGTCGGAGAAGCCCCACTCCTCCTGCAGCCGGGCCCGCCGCTCGCGCGGCGGCTCGGGCAGGTTGGACTTGAGCGTGTGCACCCAGGTCGGGTCGGGGGCGATCGGCACCAGGTCGGGCTCGGGGAAGTAGCGGTAGTCCTCGGCGTCCGACTTCTCCCGGCCACTCGTGGTGACGCCGGTGTCCTCGTGCCAGTGGCGGGTCTCCTGCAGGATCGAGTCGCCCCGGTCGAGCACGCCGGCGTGCCGGCGCATCTCGTAGACGACCGCCCGCTCCACCGAGCGCAGGGAGTTGACGTTCTTGGTCTCGGTGCGGGTGCCCAGCTTGACTTGTCCTGAGGAGCCGAGGGACGAGGCGTCTCGAAGGGCGGCGTCCTTCGGGGCGAGGGACAGGTTGACGTCGCAGCGCAGCGACCCCTGCTCCATGCGTACGTCGGAGACGCCGAGCCCCAGCAGCAGCTCGCGCAGGTGGGCGACGTACGCCTTGGCGACCTGGGGCGCCTTGTCGCCGGTGCCGAGGACCGGCTTGGTGACGATCTCGATCAGGGGGATGCCGGCGCGGTTGTAGTCGACCAGCGAGTAGTCGGCGCCGTGGATGCGACCGGACGTGCCGACGTGCATCGACTTGCCGGTGTCCTCCTCCATGTGGGCGCGCTCGATCTCGATCCGGTACGGCGCCCCGTCGACCTCGACCTCGGTCCAGCCGTTGAACGCGATCGGCTCGTCGTACTGGGAGGTCTGGAAGTTCTTCGGCATGTCCGGGTAGAAGTAGTTCTTCCGCGCGAACCGGCACCACTCCGCGATCTCGCAGTTCAGCGCCAGCCCGATCCGGATCGCCGACTCCACCGCCGTACGGTTGACGACCGGCATCGCGCCGGGCAGCCCGAGACAGGTGGGGCAGACCTGGGTGTTCGGCTCGGCGCCGAACTCGGTCGGGCAGCCGCAGAACATCTTCGACGCGGTGTTCAGCTCGACATGGACCTCGAGCCCCAGGGCCGGGTCGTACCTCTCGAGCGTGTCCTCGAAGGACACCAGCGTGTCGGTCATGCCACACCTCCGCGGCGCGCGACGTCGGCCAGGTCGGGGATCCGGTCGAGCAGCGTCCCGCCCCACTTGTCGGACAGCAACGACTCCAGCGCCGCCCCGACCCGGTAGACCCGGTCGTCCTTCGTCGCCGGCGCGAGGATCTGTACGCCGGCCGGCAGGCCGTCCTCGTCGGCGAGCCCGCTCGGCACCGAGATGCCGGGGACGCCGGAGAGGTTGGCCGGGATCGTGGCGAGGTCGTTGAGGTACATCGCCAGCGGGTCGTCGAGCTTCTCGCCGAGCTTGAACGCCGTGGTCGGCGCGGTGGGTGAGACGAGCACGTCGGCCTGCTCGAACGCCGCCTCGAAGTCGCGGCTGATCAGCGTGCGCACCTTCTGGGCCTGGCCGTAGTACGCGTCGTAGTAGCCGCTGGACAGGGCGTAGGTGCCGAGGATGATCCGCCGCTTCACCTCGTCGCCGAAGCCGGCGTCGCGGGTGGCGCGCATGACCTCCTCGGCGCTCGGGGCGTCGATGCCCTCGGGCTGGACGCGCAGGCCGTAGCGCATGGCGTCGAACTTCGCGAGGTTGCTGGACGCCTCCGCCGGGAGGATCAGGTAGTACGTCGCCAGCGCGTGCACGAAGCTCGGGCAGGACACCTCGACCACCTCGGCGCCGGCCTTGACCATCAGCTCGACCGACTCCTGGAAGCGGGTGAGCACGCCCTCCTGGTAGCCCTCCCCGCCGAGCTCCTGGACCACGCCGATCCGCACCCCCGACAGGTCGCCGGAGGCGCCCTCGCGGGCGGCCGCCACGATGTCGGGAACCGGCTGGTCGATGCTGGTGGAGTCCAGCGGGTCGTGGCCCCCGATCACCTCGTGCAGCAGGGCCGCGTCGAGGACGGTCCGGGTCACCGGGCCCGCCTGGTCGAGCGAGTTGGCCAGGGCGACCAGGCCGTAGCGCGACACCCCGCCGTACGTCGGCTTCACGCCGACCGTGCCGGTGACGGCGCCGGGCTGGCGGATCGAGCCACCGGTGTCGGTGCCGATGGCGATCGGCGCCTCGAAGGCGGCGACCGCGGCCGCGGAGCCGCCGCCCGAGCCGCCCGGGATCCGGTCGAGGTCCCACGGGTTGCGCGTCGGTCCGTACGCCGAGTGCTCGGTCGAGGAGCCCATGGCGAACTCGTCCATGTTGGTCTTGCCGAGGATCGGCAGCCCCGCCTCGCGGAGCTTGCGGACCACCGTGGCGTCGTACGGCGGGACCCAGCCCTCGAGGATGCGCGACCCGCACGTCGTGGGCAGCCCCTCGGTGGCGAGCACGTCCTTGACGGCGATCGGCACCCCGTCGAGCGTGCTCGCGGGTCCGCCGTTCGCGCGCCGCTCGTCGGCTCGCGAGGCCTCGGCCAGGGCGCCGTCGTGGTCGACCTGGAGGAACGCGTGCACCCCGCCGTCGACCGCGTCGATCCGGTCGAGGTGGGCGCGGGTGATCTCCACCGAGGTGGCGTCGCCGGACTCCAGCAGCTCGACCAGCTCGACGGCTGTCTTCCTGGTCAGGTCGTCGGTGCTCACTGCTCGTCCCCCAGGATCCGCGGCACCTTGAACCGCTGTTCCTCGACCTCCGGGGCGCCGGCGAGCGCCTGCTCGGCGGTCAGGCCCGGCGTCACGACGTCCTCGCGGTAGACGTTGGTCATCGGCAGCGCGTGCGACGTCGGCGGCACGTCGTCGCCGGCGACACCGCTGATCGAGGCCACGGACTCGAGGATGACGTTGAGCTGCGGCGCCAGGTGGTCCAGCTCGGCGTCGGACAGGTCGATCCGGGCGAGGTTCGCCAGGTGCGCGACCTCGTCTCGGGAGATTTCAGGCATGGGCAGCATCCTAGAGATCGCGCGGGTAGGGGCTGTCGTCGCGGGGTGTCGTTCCAGTGCGTAGCTGGGTGCCGCCGACGAGGGAGACGGGCCGGAGGCCCGGCGACTGAGGAGAAGGTGCCCAGGTGCGTGCTGGGGCGGCGAACCGCAGGCATTGCCCTATCCGCGCGATCTCTGAGGAGGCCCGCCCGGGACCATCGCCCGCAGGTGCGACCGGGTCAGAGGTTCGGGGACGGCGCCAGCGGGTCGAAGTCCTCGTCGTCCTCCAGCGCCCGGCGTACGTCGTCGGCATGCTCCTCGGCCATCCGGGCGAGGTGGTCCTGGAGCAGGTGGGCGTACTCGGGGTCGCCCTCGAACACCTCACCCCACGTGGTCTCCCGCGCCTCGACGTGCTGGGCCAGGGTCTGCATGTCGCGACCGAGCACACCGCTGAGCGCCTGCCAGTGCAGCTCCCGCCGCTCGTCGGCGTTCAGCACCGGACGCGACCGCACGCGGTCCAGCTCGGTCCGGGCGTGGGAGAGGGTCGACTGCAGCTCGCGCCAGGCGGTGCGGACCTGGTCATCTGCGTCGTTGTTCGTCATCGGCCTGGGCATTCCCGCGGGCGGCTCTCAGGGGGTGCTCGGGGCCGGCGGGAGCTTCTCGACCCCGAAGGCGCTGACCATCATGTCGAAGGCGTCCTTGATCATCACCAGCGCGTTCCAGAAGACGGTGATCACCTTGCGGGCGTTGTTGATCAGGACGATCGCGTCCTTGACGGTCTTGATCAGCTTGGCCTGACCGAAGATCGGGATCGAGGCACCCGCCAGCGCGGCCGAGACCATGCTGATGACGGTCTTGATGATGTCGACCACCACCTGGGCCATGTCGAGGGCCTGGCTGATCATGTCGACCATGTGCCGGCCGACCTGGCTCATGCCGGCCGCCTGCTCGCCGAGCGCGGCGACCCACTGGTCGATCTGGGCCGCGGACGCGGTGGCCGCCTGGCCCTGCCAGGTCTTGCCGATGGCGGCCGCCCCGGAGGCCAGGTTGCGCTCGACGGCCTTGAGGGCCTCGCTCGCTGCCTCCCACGACGAGGCATGCATCCCCGCCTTGCCCATGTCGCCGACGACCCAGCGGGTGACGTACTCGCGGGGGTCGGGCCCGCCGATCCAGGCGATCACGTCGCAGACGGTGTCGAAGATGGCGCCGAAGCTGACCTCGGGCAGCTCGGCGCCGCCGGAGCTCGGCGCGGACGGCACGGCCGAGGCGACGTCGGAGAAGCCGCCGGCCCCGCCGTCGTCGGTGATCGCCGCGCCGCTGCCGAACTCCTGGGCGACCCGGGAGTCGGTCTCGCGGTAGTCCTCCTTGAGCGCCTGGAGGGCCGCACTCGTCGCCGTCAGCCGGTCGCCGTCGGCGTCGAGGACGCCGTGGAAGCTCGGGATCATGCCTTCGTACGCCGCGGTGATCAGCTCCAGGATGGCGCCGAAGTCGCCGTCGGAGACGTTGCGGGCGAACTGCCCGATGGCCTGGGCGTCCTTCCCGGCGCGGCTGACCTGGGTGGCCCAGCCGTTGAGGTCGGACAGTTCGACAGCGAGTTCAGCGGTCATCGGTCTCCCCCGAGAGATGTGTGGGTCCGGCTAGACCAACATCACCGCCAGCGCGATGGCGTCGGCCACGATCACCGCGAACACGGTCACCCACGTCCGTGTGATCGGCCATCTCCTACCCACCGCCACCCACGGCAAACCAATTCCTGTGATCCCGATCACCAGGCCGATCACGACGTTCGCCGTGCCCCCGGCGAAGAGCCCGGCGACGACGACCACCAGCGAGAAGAAGACCGCGCCGTTGACCGCCCAGTCGCGGGCGACGCCCTCCAGCAGACCGCCGGCGGCCTTGGCCGTGCCGCCCTCCGGCAGCCCTTCGGGGTCCCGATGTCCCATGCGGACACCCTAAGCGGTCTCGATTTCTCCCCGGGTTGTCGATTTGGGTGACGCGGCGGCGACGAGAAGGGCGAGACTCCCTTCAACGGAAAGGTTCCACCATGAAGTACGTGCTCATGTTCACCTCCCGGCCCGACCTCGACGCGGCCGTCGACCCCGAACACGCGCAGGCCGTCTACAAGCGGGTCTACGAGTGGTTCCAGGAGCACGGCGCCGCCGGCCGGATCGCCGACAGCGGGGCCGAGCTGCACCCGGTCACCACGGCCACCAGCGTCAGGTACGGCGAGGACGGCCCGGTCGTGGTCGACGGACCGTTCAACGAGGCCAAGGAGGTGATCGGCGGGTTCAGCGTGATCGAGGTGCCCGACATGGACGCCGCGATCGCGATGGCGAAGACCTGGCCGCCGCTGGAGCTCCCGGGCGTCACGCTCGAGATCCGGCCGATGGTCGAGGACTACTCGCAGTTCGACTGACGCCTCGTCGATGACGCTCGCCACCGACCGGCTCCTCGCCCAGACCCTGCGCGAGGAGTCCGGTCTGCTGGTGGCCCGGTTGTCGCGGCGCTTCGGCGACTTCGACCTGGCCGAGGAGGCGGTGCAGTCGGCGGTGGTCGAGGCACTCACGTCCTGGCGCCGCGACGGTCCCCCGGACCGGCCGGGTGCGTGGCTCCAGGTCGCGGCGCAGCGCAACGCGCTGGACGCCGTACGCCGGGCCGCACGGCAGCGCGGACTCGCAGCACGGGTCGAGGCACCCGCGCCCGCGCCGGAGAGGTCCGGCACCGACGACCGCCTGGCGCTGCTGTTCGCGTGCTGCCACCCGGCCCTGGCACCCGAGGCTCGGCTGGCGCTCACGCTGCGGGCGGTGGTCGGCCTCACCACCCCGCAGATCGCGCGGGCGTTCCTCGTCAACGAGACGACCCTGGCCCAGCGGATCGTGCGGGCCAAGCGGAAGATCGTCACCGCCGGCATCGCCCTGTCGGTGCCGCCCGCCGCCGAGCTGACCGGGCGGCTGGCCGACGTACTCGCGGTCGTCTACGTGATGTTCAACGAGGGCTTCGTCTCCTCGACGGGCGGCACCCAGGACCGCGACCTGGCCGCGGACGCCGTGTGGCTGGCCGAGGTGGTCGCGACCAGCCTGCCGGACCAGGCGGAGGCGTGGGGCCTGGCCGCCCTGCTCACCGTCCAGCACGCCCGGTCGGCCGCGCGCTTCGACGAGTCCGGCGCGCTGGTGCTCCTGCGCGACCAGGACCGGTCGCGCTGGGACCGCGCTGCGATCGCCTCCGGCGAGGCACACCTGGAGCGGGCGGCCGCGCTGCACTCCCCCGGCCGCTACCAGCTCCAGGCCGCCATCGCCGCCTGCCACGCGACCAGCCCGTCGTGGGAGGAGACCGACTGGCTGCAGATCGTCACCCTCTACGACCTGCTGCTCGCCCACGACCCGTCACCCGTGCCGCGCCTGAACCGCGCCGTCGCGCTCGCCCAGCTCGGCCCCGACCAGGCGTCGCGCGCGCTCCTCGACGTGGACGCCCTTGCGGACCGGCTCGACGGCTACCACCTCTTCCACGCCACCCGGGCCGAGCTGCTGGCCGGCCTCGGGCGCGACGACGAGGCAGCCGCTGCCAACGCCCGCGCACTCCAGCTCACGACCAACGACGCCGAGCGGCGGCTGCTGAGCACCCGCCTGCACCGGCACCCGCTGACCGACGGCAGCTAGAGCCCGCTCGGTCCGGCCTCGAGCAGCTGCTTGAAGCCGGCCTCGTCGAGGACGGGTACGCCGAGCTGCTCGGCCTTGTCGGCCTTGGTGCCGGCGTTCTCGCCGACGACGACGTAGTCGGTGTTCTTGGAGACCGAGCCGGCGGCCTTGCCGCCGCGGGCGAGGATCGCCTCCTTGGCGGAGTCGCGGCTGAAGTCGTCGAGCGAACCGGTGACGACGATGGTCAGGCCCTCGAGGGTGCGGGCGACGGACTCGTCGCGCTCGTCCTCCATGGACACGCCCGCGGCCTCCCACGCGTCGACGATGTCGCGGTGCCACTCGACGCCGAACCACTCGATGACGGCCTCGGCGATGGTCGGGCCGACCCCCTCGGCGGCGGCGAGCTCCGCCTCAGCGGCCTCGCGGATGGCCGCCATCGACCCGAACTCCTGGGCCAGCGCCCGGGCGGCGGTCGGGCCGACGTGGCGGATGCTCAGCGCGACCAGCACCCGCCAGAGCGGCACCTGCTTGCGCGACGCGAGGTTGTCGAGCAGCCGTTGGCCGTTCGCCGAGAGCACCCGCCCCTCGCCCTCCGACTTCTTGGCCGCGCGGGTGAACAGCTCGGTGCGGAGCAGCCGCTCCTCGTCGAGGTCGAAGACCTGGCCCTCGTTGTCGATCACCTTCGCGTCGAGCAGCGCGACCGCCGCTTCGTAGCCGAGGCCCTCGATGTCGAAGGCGCCGCGACCGGCGACGTGGAAGACGCGCTCGCGCACCTGGGCGGGGCAGAACTGGTGGTTGGGGCAGCGGAGGTCCTTGTCGCCCTCCTTCTGCTGCGCGAGCTCGGTGCCGCAGGCAGGGCACTCGGTGGGCATCACCCACTCCGCCAGCCCGTCGGGTCGCAGCGGCAGCACCGGACCGACGATCTCGGGGATCACGTCGCCCGCCTTGCGCAGGACCACGGTGTCGCCCGGACGCACGTCCTTGCGCTTGACCTCGTGGGCGTTGTGGAGGGTGGCGTTCTCGACGGTCGAGCCGGCCACCCGGGTCGGCACCATCACGCCGTACGGCGTCACCCGGCCGGTGCGGCCGACGTTGACGCGGATCTCGAGCAGCTTGGCGTTGACCTCCTCGGGCGGGTACTTGAACGCGATCGCCCACCGCGGCGCGCGGCTGGTCGAGCCGAGCCGGCGCTGCAGGCTGACGTCGTCGACCTTGATCACGACCCCGTCGATCTCGTAGGGGACGATCGTGTGCCGGTGCTCGCCGGCGTTGGTGACGTACTTCTCGACCTCCTTCAGGGTCGGCAGCACCTTGACCTGGTCCGACGTCGGCAGATCCCCACGCGGCCAGCGCGTCGTAGGAGTGCGACTGGGCCTTCGGCTCGAAGCCCTCGCGCGCACCGATGCCGTGGCAGACCATGCCGAGCGCGCGGGTCGCGGTGACCCGCGGGTCCTTCTGGCGCAGCGAACCGGCCGCCGCGTTGCGCGGGTTGGCGAAGACGGGTTTGCCGGCCTCGGTCATCGACTCGTTGAGCCGCTCGAACGCCTCCTTCGGCAGGAACACCTCGCCGCGCACCTCGAGCAGCCCGGGTGTCGGGAACTCGTCGCTGGCGGCCAGCCGGTGTGGCACCGAGTCGATGGTCTTGACGTTGGGGGTGACGTCCTCGCCGGTGACGCCGTCGCCGCGGGTCAGCGCCCGGATGAGACGACCGTCCTCGTAGAGCAGGTTGATGGCCAGACCGTCGACCTTGAGCTCGCACAGCAGATCGGGGTCGTCGACGCCGTCCCGCCGCAGGCGGGCGTGCCAGGTCTCGAGCTCCTCGAAGGAGAACGCGTTGTCGAGGCTCTCCATCCGCCGGAGGTGGTCGACCGCGGTGAACTCGGTCGAGACCGCGCCGCCGACCTTCTGCGTGGGCGAGTCGGGGGTGCGCAGCTCGGGGAACTCCTCCTCGAGGTCCTGCAGCCGGCGCATCCGCCGGTCGTAGTCGCCGTCGTCGAGGGTCGGGCTGTCGAGGACGAAGTAGCGCCAACGCGCCTCCTCGATCTCCTCGGACAGCTGACGGTGCTCGTCACGGGCCTCGGCAGGCGCCGGCTGCGGTTCGGTCATGGGGACATCTTGCCCAATGCCACCGACGCCCACCTGCCGGGCCATCTGACAGGCTGTCGCCTCCGAACCACTGCCGTGGCTGCCGATCCGACGACCCGGGAGACGACCGTGCCCGCACCCTCGCTCACGCGGGCCGACGTACCCGGCGTGCCACGCGGGATCGTGCTCGTGCTGCACGGCGGCAAGCAGCGCTCCGCGCAGGTCGTCGACGGTCGTAGCGCGTCCTGGCTGCGCTGCCTGGGCCTGCAGCGGGCGATCGCGCCGGCCCTGCATGACGCGGGGATCGGCACCTGGTTGCTGCGCTACCGGCACCGCGGGTGGAACGGCGGTGCCGGGCCGGTCGACGACGCCCACTGGGCGCTCGCCGAGGTACGCCGCGCGTACGGCGACGTACCCGTGGTGCTGCTCGGCCACTCGATGGGTGCCCGGACCGCCGTCCACGTCGCCGCCGACCCGGCCGTGGTGGGGGTGATCGGGCTCGCGCCGTGGCTCCCTGCCGACGAGACGGTCGAAGGGCTCGCGGGCCGGCACCTGGTCGCCGCCCACGGCCGGCGCGACCGGATCACGAGCTTCCGCGCCACCGCGGCGTACGTCGAGCGGGCGCGCGCCGTCGCGGCCTCGGCCACGCTGCAGGACATGGGCGCGGTCGGGCACTACCTGCTGCGTCACGTCGGCGCGTGGAATGACCTCGCGCGGTCGAGCGTCCTGGAGATGCTGGCCTAGCCCCAGGCCTCCAGGAGGAACGCGAAGGTGAAGAACGCGACGGCCGAGAGGAACAGGGCGGCGCCATAACAGATCGCCGCGGTCGCCACCTTCGCCTTGATCTGGAGACCGTCGTAGAGCGTGTAGCGGAATCGGTGCGCGGCGTGCACCAACAGCACCACGAACATGCCGAACAGCACCACCACCGTGATCGGGTTGCCCGCGACGGCCAACAGGTGCTCGTGGTCGGGCGCCGTGATCCAGCCGAGCGGGAACGCGAAGGCGAACAGGAAGACCAGCACGGGCAGGAACACCGCGGCGATCACCCCGCCGCCGCTGAACATCAGCCACACCAGCGGCTCGATCCGGCGCGTGGTCATCTCGTCACCAGCCAGACCACGAACGCCGACACCACCGCCAGCCCCGCGTACTGGGCTCCGACGATCGCCACTGGAGGGACCGGCCGACCCCGCACCCGGATGGCCATCGCCTGCGGCGTGAGGCTGAACCAGGTCACCACGTGCAGCACCAGGAAGGCGGCCGCGACGACGTTCAGGCCGACGACGAACGGCGAGGCCGCCCAGTCGAGGAAGTCGTCGTACGCCGCGGGCCCGTCCGTGACCGCGCGCAGCAGAAGCAGCAGGAACACCACGAACCAGGCGACGAAGATGCTGCTCAGCTCGCGCATCACGAAGACGAAGTAGGTCCGCTTCCGGGTCCACCACCAGGTCGAGACCGGGCGTCGGTAGGTGAGCGGCTCGCTCTTCGGCACCGTCATCGCGCACCTCGCGGCAGCAGGAACGCCTTGACCGACTCCCGGGCGGCCTTGACCTTGTACCGCTGGATCGCTCCCGCGGGGTCGACGTGCTTGGGACACACGCGAGTGCACTCGCCGACGAACGTGCAGCCCCAGACCCCTTCGTGCTCGATCAGGACGTCGAGCCGCTCGCGCGCACCGTGGTCGCGAGAGTCGAGGTCGTAGCGCTCCGCGAGCGCGATGGCAGCTGGCCCCACGAAGTCGGGGTCGAGCCCGTAGACCGGGCACGCGGCGTAGCAGAGCATGCAGTTGATGCACATGCTGAACTGCTTGTAGGCGTCCAGCTCCTCCGGCGTCTGGAGGTACTCCCCGTCGATCACCGTCACGTCGTCGTCCCGGATGATCCAGGGCTTGATCCGCGGCAGCTTCTCCATGAAGTCCGACATGTCCACGACCAGGTCCCGCACCACCGGGAAGTTGGCGAGCGGCTCGACCCGGATCGGGCCTGGTGAGTAGTCGGAGAGGAACGTTCCGCAGGTGAGTCGCGGCTCACCGTTGACGTTCATCCCGCAGCTGCCGCAGATGCCCATGCGGCACGACCACCGGAAGGCCAGCGAGGCATCCACCTGGTTCTTCACGTAATTGAGGCCGTCGAGGACCGTCCACTCCGAGCGCAGCGGGACCTCGTACTGCTGCAGCAGGGGTGGGGTGTTCTTGTCCGGCCGGTACCTCATCACCTCGAGGCTGATGCTGTCGGCCATGGTCACCTCCCGTAGACGCGTTCGCCAGGCGGCCATCGGGTGATGGTCACCGGCAGCTGCTCGATCCGGGCGCTGCCGTCCCGGTTGCGGTACACCAGCTGGTGGGTCAGGAATCGCTCGTCGTCCCGTGCCGGGAAGTCCGTGCGCTGGTGGGCGCCCCGGGACTCCTCGCGGCGCCGTCCCGACTCCAGGATGCACTCGGCGACGTCCAGCATGTTGGCCAGCTCGAGCGCCGCGACCAGCTCGGTGTTGAACGACTGGCTCGTGTCCAGGATGCCGACGCTGTCGAGCCGTTCCTGCAGGCCCCGGAGGATCTCGCCTCCGTCGGCCATGTCCTGACCGGTGCGGTAGATGCCCGCGGCCTCCTCCATCGTCACCTGCATCTCGTCACGGATGGCGGGGACCCCATCGTCCCCCGGCGGCGTGTCCATCAGCCGCCTGATCCGGCGGGCCTCGTCGGCAGCCTGTGCCTCGACGCTCGGCGGCGGGCCGCTGGCCGAGGACGCGTACTCCGCCGCGGCGCGTCCCGCGCGGGCACCGAACACCAGGCACTCGGGCAACGAGTTGGAGCCCAGCCGGTTGGCGCCGTTGATGGTCACGCACGCGGTCTCTCCGGCGGCGTACAGGCCGCCGAGCGGGGTCGCTCCGTCGATGTCGGTGTGGACGCCGCCCATCATGTAGTGCACGACGGGCCGGACCGGGATCAGGTCGGTCACCGGGTCGATCCGCTCGTACTTCAGGCACAGCTCCCGGACGAACGGGATCCTGGCCTCGATCAGCTTCTCGCCGAGGTGACGCAGGTCGAGGTGGACGATCGGGCCGTACGGCGAGTCCATCGTGCGGCCCTTCTCCATCTCGGCGACGAAGGCCTGGGAGAGCCGGTCCCGCGGCCCCAGCTCCATGCTGCGCAGCTCCGGCGTGGGCGTCGGCTTGCCGAGGTCGTAGTCCTGGAGGTAGCGGTAGCCGTCCTTGTTCAGCAGCCAGCCGCCCTCGGCACGGGCCGCCTCGGTGATCAGGATCCCGGTGAACGGGAGGCCCGTCGGGTGGTACTGGACGAACTCCATGTCCTTGAGCGGCGCGCCCGCGCGGTACGCCAGCGCCATGCCGTCGCCGGTGTTGATGTTGGCGTTCGTGGTGAACGGAAAGACCTTCCCGCAACCGCCGGTGGCGAGCACGACCGACCTGGCCGTGATGGCCTGGATCCGGCCGGTCGTCAGCTCGATGGCCACCACTCCACAGACCCGGCCGTCGTCGACCAGGAGCCGGGTGACGAACCACTCGTCGTACCGCTGCACCGCGGCATACTTCAAGGACGTCTGGAACAGCGCGTGCAGCATGTGGAACCCCGTCTTGTCGGCGGCGAACCAGGTGCGCATCTTCTTCATCCCGCCGAACGCCCGGACCGCGACCCGGCCGTCGTCCTGCCGGCTCCACGGGCAGCCCCAGTGCTCGAGCTGGAGGAGTTCCCGGGGCGCCTCCTCGATGAAGGCCTCGATGGCGTCCTGGTCGCCCAGCCAGTCGCTGCCGGAGATGGTGTCGTAGATGTGCTCGTCGATGGTGTCGCCCTCGGCGATCACGCCGGCGGCCCCGCCCTCGGCGGACACGGTGTGGCTGCGCATCGGGTAGACCTTCGAGACCACCGCCACGCCGAGGCGCGGGTTCGTCTCGGCGATCGCGATCGCCGCCCTCAGGCCGGCCGCCCCACCGCCGACCAGCAGTACGTCGTGGTCGGTGACCGCCTCCCCGTCACTCACCGCGGAACTCCTCGTCGACGAGCACCTTGTGCCGGTGGTTCACCACCATCCGGTGCACGCTGCCGTCGTGGAACTCCTCGCGTGACGTCAGGCAACCGCAGTCGAAGAGGATCTCCTCGGTGAGCAGGCCCTGCCGGTCCTCGGTCGCGAAGCGCTCGCCCTCGCTGGTCTGTCCACAGGGCGCCGACGTCGCCGCGAACCGCTTGGTCGTCGAGGTCACCTGGCCACCTCCCTCGTGAGCGAGACCGATCCGGTCTCACCAACAATTTCCTCTCTCGGGGCCGCTTGGGAAGGCCATCGACCGCTGGACCAGCGATTCACGGACCGGGCTGGTCCAGACCGCTTCAGGCGGCGCGAAATTAATTCGCTGGGCCGGGAATGGCCGCCCGACCTACCGTGTTCCCGATGAAACGAAACTGTTTCGTTTCATCCGTGTAACGCCGTACGAAGGGCCCCGATGACACCAACCGAAGCCGCACACGCTCGACCGCGGGTCGAGGGCGACCGCGAGCGCGAGATCCTCGAGGCCGCACTGCAGGTGCTCGCGGACGTGGGCTACGACCGACTCACGATGGACGCGGTCGCGGCTCGTGCCCGCGCTTCCAAGGCCACGCTCTACCGGCGCTGGTCGACCAAGGTCTCGCTGGTCATCGACGCCCTGCTGCTCCAGAAGGGTCCGGCCATGATCCCCGACACGGGGACCCTGCGCGGCGACCTGGTCGAGGTGTTCTGCGGCATGGGCGCGCTGGACCACGAGGCCGTGTCCACGCTCTCCAGCGTGCTGACCGCCATCGACCGCGACGAGGAGTTCGCCCGCGAGTTCCGCGAGCGGGTGATCGGTCCCAAGCTGGCGGTCTCGCGCACCCTCTACGAGCGGGCGCTCGCCCGAGGCGAGGTCCGAGAAGACCTCGACGTCTCCCTCTTCGGCCCGGCACTCGCCGGGATCCTGCTCCACCGCGCCTACCTGATGGGTGAGGCGCCGACGGCCGAGCGAGTCGCTCGAGTCATCGACCAGATCATCCTCCCTGCCGCTCTGGCACCGACCGCGAAGGAAAACCATGGCTGACCTGACCAAGGCCGAGGTGCGCGCACCCGGCCAGCACGCCCACCTGGGATGGGCGCTCGTGCTCATCTCGGTGGCCCAGCTGATGGTGGTGCTCGACGCCACCATCGCGAACATCGCGCTTCCCTACATCGGCGCGGACCTCGACATCGACCAGGCGAACCTGTCCTGGATCGTGACCGGCTACGCCCTCGCCTTCGGCGGCCTGCTGCTGCTCGGAGGACGCCTCGGCGACCTCTACGGCCGCCGCCGGGTCTTCATGGCGGGCCTGACCATGTTCGCCATCGCGTCCCTGCTCGGCGGGCTCGCGCAGAACGAGGCGCTCCTGCTGTCCGCCCGAGGCCTCCAGGGCCTCGGCGCCGCGCTTGCCTCGCCCGCAGCCCTGGCGCTGATCACCACGACCTTCCCGGCCGGACCGCAGCGCAACCGTGCGTTCGCGATCTACGCCGCGATGTCCGGTGCCGGCGCGGCAGTCGGCCTGATCCTCGGTGGCTGGCTGACCGGGCTCGACAGCGTGCTCGGCATCGAGATGAGCGGCTGGCGGCTGACCTTCCTGATCAACGTCCCGATCGGCCTCGCGGCCGCTGCCATCGCGCCCCGCCTCCTGGCGGAGTCCGAGTCGCACCCCGGACAGCTCGACTTCCCGGGCGCCATCACCGGCACCCTCGGCCTGCTCGGCATCGTGTTCGGCCTGACCCGGGCCGGCGACGCCGACCACGGCTGGGGCGACCCCTGGACGATCGTCTCGCTGGTGGCCGGAGCGCTGCTCCTGGCGAGCTTCGCCGTCATCGAGTCTCGGGTGAAGCACCCGCTGCTGCCGATGCGGATCCTGCGGAACCGCACTCGCGCGGCCAGCTTCGTGGCCATGATGCTGGCACCTGCGGCGATGTTCGCGATGTTCTTCTTCCTGAGCCTGTTCATCCAGCAGGTGATGGGATACACGCCGCTGCACGCCGGCTTCGCGTTCCTGCCGTTCTCGGTGGGCATCGTGATCGGGGCCGGGCTCGCGTCCAACCTGGTCGCCCGGATCGACCCGCGCTACCTCGCCGGAGTCGGCACGCTGCTCGCGGCGTTCTCGCTGTTCATGTTCTCCCGACTCGCGGCGGACGACTCGCCCGGCGCGGTCGTGGCGGCGCTGGCCAACGGCAGCACCGCGGGGGTGGACGTCAACTACTGGACGTCGATCTTCCCGTGGGTGATCACGATGTCGATCGGCATGGGCATGACGTTCGTGCCGCTGACCCTGACCGCCGTACACCACGTCCGCGCTGCGGACTCCGGCATCGGGTCGGGTGTCCTGAACACCATGCAGCAGGTCGGCGGCGCGCTCGGCCTGGCCACGCTCAGCACGGTCTCGCTGCACTTCGTCAACAACAAGAGTGCCGAGGTCGGGCCGCAGCTCGCCGAGGCCGCGCAGGCGGCCGGGATCGATCCGACCGCGCACGTCCCGGGGACGTCGCTGACGTTCATCGAGGCGGCCGGCTTCCAGGCCACGTTCACCGAGGGCGCCACCGCGGCGTTCCTGGTGGGTGCGGTCCTGATGCTCGGCGCGTCGCTCGTGGTGTGGATCTTCCTGAACGTCAAGCACGCCGAGCTGGCCACGGACGGCCCGGAGGGCGTCCACGTCGGCTGACATCCGCCGTACGACGGATCACGTTGGGGCCCGGTCACCGCGAGGTGGCCGGGCCCTCGTGCGTCAGCCGAGGTTCTTCGCGGCCGCTCGCAGCGTGGTCATGGCCTGGCGCGCCCACGCCGACGTCGCGCCGGCCATCCCGCACGCGGGGCTCAGCACCAGCCGGTCGCCGGTCGTGTCGGGGTCGAGGCCGACCATGTCCAGCCAGCGGAGCACGCGTTCGGTGACCTCGGCTTCGGTGGGCGGCTGGGCCGGGCTCGGTGCTCGGCAGCACGCCGAGGACGACCGTCTCGTCCTGGTCGAGCGCCTCCGCGAGTACGTCGTGGTCGGCGGCCGACATCATCGCCAGGTCGACGGACAGCCCGCGCGCGCCCGCGCCGCGCAGCAGGTCGAGTGGGGTGTCGCGGGCGCACGTGTGCACCCACGGCTCAGCGCCCTCGTCGGCGACCGCATCGAGCACCCACTGCAGGGCGGCCGAGGCCTCGGGGAGGTCGACGGACCGGTGCCGGTGGAACCCCGACGCCGTCGGGACGCTGCCGGTCAGCACGGCGGCCAGCGCGGGCTCGTCGACCTGGACGACCAGGCGTTCGGATCCCGGCAGCCGGCGACGTACGTCGCGGACGTGTGTCCGCAGCCCCTCGGCCAGCGCCTGGGCCAGCTCGCGGCGAGCCCCGAAGTCGCTGAGCACCTTGTCGCCGCGCGGCTTCTCGACCGTGGCCGCCATCGTCCACGGGCCGGCGATCTGGATCTTGAGGAAGAACGAACGTTCGCTTTCTTGCGCCTGCTCCTCCAGCGTGTCCAGGTCCCGGGCCAGCAGGCTGCGCGCCCGGCGATGGTCGACCCCGGGCGCATCGGTCAGCCGCCACCCGGCCGGCTGGAGGTCGGCGCCCAGGTCGCTCATCACCGCCAGCGCCCGGCCGGTCATGGTCGCGATCGCCCCGCGGCCGGGGAGCTCCGGCAGGTGTGGCAGGTCGGGCAGCTCCCCCAGCACGATCCGCAACCATTCGGAGTACGCGTGCTCGTCGTCGCCGGGCAGCGAGCCCACACCCGTCGCAATCGCCATGGTGGCGACCCTAGGGGCAGGCCGCCGTCCCATGTAACGCCGGGTTAGTGCTTGTACCGACTGGCTTACAGGGCAGTCGGTACAAGGAGTAACCCGGCGTTACAAGCTCGCGCCGACCCGCTCGGTCGCCGAGATCGTGGCCGACCCCACGACGCGGGTGCCGTCGTAGAACACGGCCGCCTGGCCGGGGGCGATCCCCTCGGCGGGGTCGAGGAGCTCGACCGCGACCTCGTCACCGTCCGCGGAGACGGTGACGACCGCCCGGTGCTCCCCGCCGTGCGCGCGGAGCTGGACGGTGCCCTCGAGGCGGCTCGGGATCGTGCCGCACCAGCGCGGCTTGTCGCCCCGGAGCCGGTCGACGCTCAAGCCCGATCGCGGACCCACGGTGACCGTTCCCGAGACCGGCTCGATGTCGAGCACGTAGCGCGGCTTGCCGTCCGGGGCCGGCCGCCCGAGACGCAGCCCCTTGCGCTGGCCGATCGTGAAAACGAACGTTCCTTCGTGTTGGCCGAGCACCTCGCCGCTGCCCGCGTCGACGATCTCGCCGCCCTGGTTGGGCGCGCGGTCGCCGAGCTTCTCGCGCAGCCATCCGCCGTTGTCGCCGTCGGCGACGAAGCAGATGTCGTGGCTGTCCGGCTTGTCGGCGACCAGCAGCCCGCGCCGGGCCGCCTCCTCCCGCACCGCCGGCTTGGTCGTGTCCCCCAGCGGGAACATCGAGTGGGCCAGCTGCTCCTGGGTGAGTACGCCGAGCACGTAGGACTGGTCCTTGCCGTGGTCGACAGCCCGGTGCATCTCGATCAGCCCGTCGGACCCGGTCCGCAGCTGGGCGTAGTGACCCGTGGCGACGGCGTCGAAGCCGAGCCCGAGCGCGCGGTCGAGCACGGCCGCGAACTTGATCTTCTCGTTGCAGCGCAGGCACGGGTTGGGGGTGCGGCCGGCGGCGTACTCGCTCATGAAGTCCTCGACCACGTCCTCGTGGAAGCGCTCGGAGAGGTCCCAGACGTAGAACGGGATGCCGATCACGTCGGCCGCGCGGCGGGCGTCGTTGCTGTCCTCGATGGTGCAGCAGCCGCGGGCTCCGGACCGGTACGACTTCGGGTTGCGCGACAGCGCGAGGTGGATCCCGGTGACGTCGTGCCCGGCCTCGGCGGCCCGGGCCGCGGCGACCGCCGAGTCGACGCCGCCGGACATGGCAGCGAGGACTCGCATCAGAATGTCCTCGCCGCCCGCGCGCGTTCGACGACCGGGCCGATGGCGTCGACGAGGGCGTCCACGTCGGCCTCGGTGGTGGTGCGGCCGAGGGTGAACCGGAGCGAGGAGCGGGCCTGCTCGTCGGAGGCACCCATGGCGAGCAGGACGTGCGACGGCTGGGGTACGCCGGCCGAGCAGGCCGACCCGGTGGAGCACTCGATGCCGCGTGCGTCGAGCAGCATCAGCAGCGAGTCGCCCTCGCATCCGGGGAAGGAGAGGTGGGCGTTGCCGGGCAGCCGGTGCTCGACGTCGCCGTTGGGCTCGGCGTCCGGCACCAGCTCGCGGACCCGGCGCACCAGGTCGTCGCGGAGCGTGGCGACGCGGTCGGCGTGGTCGGCCTGGTTCTTCACGGCCAGCTCGACGGCGGCGGCGAAACCGGCGATCGCCGGGGTGTCGATGGTGCCGGATCGGATGTCGCGCTCCTGGCCTCCGCCGTGCACCAGCGGGGTCACCTCGACCTCGCGGCGTACGACGAGCGCCCCGACGCCGTACGGACCGCCGAGCTTGTGCCCGGTCAGGGTCAGCGCGTCGACGCCGGAAGCGGCGAAGTCGACGGGCACCGCGCCCACCGCCTGGACCGCGTCGGTGTGCACCGGGATGCCGTGGGCGGCCGCGATCTGCACGACGTCGGCGATCGGCTGGAGGGTGCCGACCTCGTTGTTGGCCCACATGACCGAGACCAGGGAGACCGACTCCGGGTCGCGCTCGATCGTCTCGCGCAGGGCGTCGAGGTCGAGGCGGCCCGTCCGGTCGACCGGCAGCAGCTCGACGCTCGCGCCTTCGTGCTCGCCCAGCCAGAACACCGAGTCGAGCACGGCGTGGTGCTCGACGGCGCTGGTCAGGACCCGGCGCCGCCGGTCGTCGACGTTGCGCCGCGACCAGTAGAGGCCCTTGAGCGCCAGGTTGTCCGCCTCGGTGCCCCCGGAGGTGAACACCACCTCGCCCGGACGACAGTTCAGGGCCTGCGCGATCTTCTCCCGCGACTCCTCCACGACCCGGCGGGCATGCCGGCCGGAAGCGTGCAGGGAGGACGGGTTGCCCGTCGTGGCGAGCTGCGCGGTCATCGCCTCGACGGCCGCCGGATGGATCGGCGTCGTGGCGGCATGGTCGAGGTACACGGTCATGACCGGTCAAGCGTACGGCGCGGCCGGGTGCGGCACCCAACCGCGGCTACCTCAGATCCCCTCGAGCCTGGCCAGCCAGGGGTGCTCCGCATCCAGCGTTCGTACGGCGCCGCGCAGCCAGGCCACCCGGTCGGGTGCGAGCAGAGGCAGGGCGCGGTCCAGGTCGCGCTCGTCCTTCGGGCGTCGGTGCCGGGCCTTGTAGAACAGCACGATCTCGGGATTGAGGTACCGCACACCGTCCTCCGCCACCCAGGTCGCCTCCTCGACCGGCAGCACGTGCCCGTCGAGGAACTTGTTGGTCCAGAGCCCGTCGCGGTCGGGCGTGATCGGCAGGTCGATGATCCACGGGTCGTGCGCGCTCGCGCGGATCCAGATCTGGCTGCGGACGTCGAGGACGTCGGGGTGCTCGTCCGTGATCGGGCGCAGGGTGCCGCCGTGGTTGCTCCACAGGTGCCAGCGGTCGCCGACGTGGTCCCGCAGCGCGGGCACGTCGCACGCGAGGATCGACAGGTCGATGTCCTCGTGCTCGCGCTGCGCGCCGGTGAAGGCCTCGATCGCCCAGCCCCCGAGGATCCACCAGGGCGGCGCGAAGCCGTCCATGAACGCGACCAGCTGCGGCGGGTCGAGCGCCGCCCACTCGCCGTACAGCCGGAAGAAGGCGGCGTCCTCCGCCTCCTCCTCCGCCGTCTGCGGCAACGGCTCCCTCACTTCAGTGCCACCTCCGCGACCAGCGCCCGGTGGTCGGTCCCCGGGATCGCCAGCGTATGGCTTCCGATCGCTGCGAGACGGGGTCCGACGAGGACGTGGTCGATCTGCACCACGCGCGGCAGCTCGAGCCCGGCGACGTCGATGACGCCGTACGCCGGCCAGGTCGGCTGCCACCCCTCGTTGGCCAGCTCGGTCACCGAACGGAACCCGGCATCAGCCAGCCGGCGCATCGGCTCGTGGTCGATGGTCGCGTTGAGGTCGCCCACGATCAGGTCCGCGTCGGACGCGCGCGCCGCAGCGAGGATCTCCGCGTGGTCGCGCCGCCACCAGCCGGGGTCGACCGGCGAGGAGGGATGGACGCCGAGCACGGTCAGGTCGCCCATCGTCACCTGCCACCCACCCCACCGCGTGTCGAGGGCGATCGGGTCGTCGAGGGGCTGGGTCGCGAACATCATCGTGGCCGAGCCGGTGCCCTCCGCGTCGCCGGCGCGGTACGGCAGCACCTCGTCGAGGCCCGCACGCTCCATGTCGGCCAGCAGGTCCTCGGTGATCTCGGGCACGACGAGCAGGTCGATCTCGGCGTCCGCGATGTCCCCGACCAGCGCCGGCCCGTCGGCCTGCCCGAGGTAGACGTTCGCCGTCATCACGTGCAGCCGCTCCGCGCCCTCAGCGGCCGGCGGGTTCGCTCCGGTCACCATCGGCGACCACCACCAGCAGTGCAGCGCGAGCCCGGCAACCGCGACCCCGACGAGCGCGATCGTCCACGGGCGCCGCCCGCGGAAGGCGGCCACGGCCAGCAGCAGGAGCGCGATCAGGTACAGCGGGATGCCGTACGGCGTGAACGACTCCAGCCGGATCCACCGACCACCGTGCGGCTCGACGAGGCGGGTGAACGTCAGCAGCAACCCCGGGAGCAGCACCGCGAGGACCACGGCCCAGAACACGACGGAGCGCAGGCGCACGATGCTCAGAGCAGCACCAGGTCGTCGCGGTGCACGACCTCCCGCTCGTACGCCGCCCCGAGCTCGCGCTTGAGCTCGTGCGACGAGCGGCCGAGCAGGCTGGGGATCTCCTCGGCGTCGAAGTTGACCAGGCCCCGCGCGACCGGACGCCCGTCGGGGTCGGTGAGGTCGACCGGGTCGCCGGCGACGAAGGCACCGGTCACGCCGGTGAGGCCGGCGGCGAGCAGCGACGCGCGGCGCTCGGTCACCGCGCGGACCGCTCCGGCGTCGAGCACGAGCCGGCCCTTGGGCTCGGTGGCGTGCGCCAGCCACAGCAGGCGGGTCGGGCGGCGTCGCCCGGTGGCGTGGAAGAGCGTGCCGACCGTGGCGCCGTGCAGTGCCTCGCCGGCGCGAGCAGCCGACGTGAGCACGACCGGGATCCCGGCTCCGGTGGCGATCCGGGCGGCCTCCACCTTGGTCTGCATCCCGCCGGTGCCGATCCCGGCGGCTCCGGCCCGGCCGATCCGCACGTGGGACAGGTCGTCACCGGCCGCGACGTCGCTCACCAGCGACGCCCCGGGCTCGGCCGGGTTGCCGTCGTACAGCCCGTCGACGTCGGACAGCAGCACGAGCAGGTCGGCGTGCACGAGGTGGGCGACGAGGGCCGCCAGGCGGTCGTTGTCGCCGAACCGGATCTCGCTGGTGGCCACGGTGTCGTTCTCGTTGACGATCGGCAGCACGCCGAGCTCGAGCAGCTTCGCGAACGTCTGGTACGCGTTGCGGTAGTGCGAACGCCGGGTCATGTCGTCGTTGGTCAGCAGCACCTGCCCGGTCACGATGCCGTGGCGGGCGAGCTCCTCGGTGTAGCGGTGCACGAGCAGCCCCTGGCCGACCGACGCCGCGGCCTGCTGGACGGCCAGTCCCGCGGGGGCGCCGCGCCAGCCCGAGCGGAGCCAGTCCGGCGGCGATCGCTCCCGAGGAGACCAGCACCATCTCGGCTCCGGCGAGCGCGGGCCCCGGCGAGCACGTCGACCAGCTGGCGGACCCGGCCGGGGTCGATGCCACCCGTGGCGGTGGTGAGCGAGGACGAGCCGACCTTCACCACGATCCGCTTCGCGGACGTGACCTGCGTACGCCGGCCGTCGTCGCTCATCCCTGCGAGTCCCCGTCCTCGTCCTCGTCGCGACGGTCGGGGTCGTCGGCGGAGCCGATCTCGTAGGAGGTGGGCCCGTAGGTCTCGGGACGGTCGATCCGGCGGGCCACGTCGGCCCGGGTCTCACCCTCGGTCCGGTCGTCCATGTGGGCCGCGATCTCGCGCCGGCGTCGGGCCGCGGGCCGCTTCTCGTCGAACCGCTGGTCCTCCCCGCGCCGCGACAGCACCTCGGCGCCCGCGTCGATGCCGGGCTTGAAGTCGAAGACCACGGCGTTGTCGGGGTCACCGATGAGGACCGCGTCGCCCTCCTGCGCGCCGAGCTGGAGCAGCCGGGTCTCGATGCCGATCCGGTTGAGCCGGTCGGCGAGGAAGCCCACGGCCTCGTCGTTGCTGAAGTCGGTCTGGCGCACCCAGCGCTCGGGCTTGACGCCCCGGACCCGCCAGCCGTCGCCGGTCTCCTTGACCGTGAACTCGGCGCCGCCGTCGGCCGACTCGGGCCGGATGACGATCCGGGTCGCGGCGGTCACGGGCTTCTCGCGCCGGGCGGCCTCGACGATCTCCGCCATCGCGAAGGTCAGCTCGCGCAGCCCCTCCTGGGAGGCGGCGGACACCGGGATGACCCGCAGCCCTCGCTCGCGCAGCTCGTCGGTCACCATGTCGGCGATCTCGCGGCCGTCGGGTACGTCGATCTTGTTCAGCGCGACCAGGCGCGGCCGGTCCTCGAGCCCGCCGTACCGGCCGAGCTCGTTCTCGATGATGTCGAGGTCCTCGACGGGGTTGCGGCCGGGCTCCATCGTCGCGGTGTCGATGACGTGGACCAGCGCCGCGCAGCGCTCGATGTGGCGCAGGAAGTCGTGGCCGAGGCCGCGGCCCTCGCTCGCACCCTCGATCAGGCCGGGGACGTCGGCGACGGTGAACGTGGTGTCGCCGGCCGTCACCACCCCGAGGTTGGGCACGAGGGTGGTGAAGGGGTAGTCGGCGATCTTGGGGCGGGCGCGCGAGACCGCCGCGATCAGGCTGGACTTGCCGGCGCTCGGGAAACCCACCAGGCCGATGTCGGCGACCACCTTGAGCTCGAGCACGATGTCGAGCTCGTCGCCGGGCTCGCCGAGCAGGGCGAAGCCGGGTGCCTTGCGCTTCGACGACGCGAGCGCCGCGTTGCCGAGCCCGCCGCGACCGCCCTCGGCGATCACCATGTCGGTGCCGGGGCCGACGAGATCGGCCAGCACGGTGCCGTGACCGTCGGACACGACGGTGCCGTCGGGGACGGGCAGCACCAGATCGGCTCCGTGGCCGCCGTTGCGGTGGCCGCCGGCCCCGTGGCCGCCGTGCTCGGCCCCCCGCTTCGGGCTGTGGTGGTAGTCGATGAGGGTGGTGACGTCGGGATCGACCCGCAGGATCACCGATCCCCCGGGGCCGCCGTTGCCGCCGTCGGGCCCGCCGAGCGGCTTGAACTTCTCGCGGTGCACCGAGGCCACGCCGTTGCCGCCGCGACCGGCGCTGATGTGCAGCCGCACGCGGTCGACGAAGGTCGGGACTGCCATGGTGCCTACTCTCGGTGGATCACTCGGTGGATCTAAAGCACGAAGGGCGCCCCCGTGCAGGGACGCCCTTCGAGTGAAGTGTGCTGAGCGAGCGTCAGGTCACTCGCCCGGGACGATGTTGACGACCCGGCGACCGCGACGGGTGCCGAACTCCACCGCACCACCGACGAGCGCGAACAGGGTGTCGTCGCCGCCCTTGCCCACGCCGGTGCCCGGGTGGAAGTGGGTGCCGCGCTGGCGGACGATGATCTCGCCGGCGTTGACGACCTGGCCGCCGAACCGCTTGACCCCGAGCCGCTGGGAGTTCGAGTCCCGACCGTTCTTGGTCGAGGCCGCGCCCTTCTTGTGTGCCATGAGTTCAGTCCTTTGCGCTGTGCTGACGTGGGTCAGGCGGAGATGTCGGTGACCTTGACCTGGGTGTACTTCTGGCGGTGACCCTGGCGCTTCTTGTAGCCGGTCTTGTTCTTGTACTTCTGGATGACGATCTTGGGGCCCTTGGTGGCGCCGAGGACCTCGGCGGTCACGGAGGCCTTGTCGAGACCGGTCGCGGTGACCTTGTCGCCGTCCACGAGCATCACGACGGGCAGGGTCAGCGACTCGCCGACCGCCGTCGTGACCTTGTCGATCTCGATGACGTCGCCGACGGCAACCTTCTGCTGCTTGGCGCCTGCGCGCACGATCGCGTACACCGCGGTCTCCTTCGTCATTTCCTTCAGCTTCACGTCCGGGTCTGCGGCACGCCTCGAACTCCGTGGGAGTCGGGATGTCAGCAGAGAAGGCGCGCGTCAGCGCACCGAGGGTCAATACTACGGACCCCGCCCGCCCACCGCAAAACGGGATCTACCGCTTGCGCGAGCCCTTCTTCTTGATCGGGACGTGCTCCACGGCGTGCGGTACGGCGTCGCCGTCCGCCGCGACGGGCTCCGCCGAGGCGACCGCGCTCGGCGAGCCGTCGGCTCCTGCGGGGTCCACCTGGCTGGCGGCGGGTGGTCCGGCGGGACGGCTGGCGCTGCGCCGGCGGGTGCGGGTCACGACCTTGGGCTTCTCGGGCTCCACCGCGGCGGGGGCCTCGACGGGCGCGCTGTCGGCCTCCGGCTCGGGGGTGGGCTCGGGGGTGCCGTCGGCCTCGGGTGCCGGCTCGGTCGGGGTCTCGACCGGCTCGACCGGCTCGACCGACGTGGGCTCGGGGGCGCTGTCGGCCTCCGGCTCCAGCGGCATCGTGTCCGCCGCACCGGTCGTCGGGCTCGGCCGGTGTCTCGTCGGCCGGTGTCTCGTCGGTCGGCTGCTCGTCCTTGTGGTCGTCGGCGGGCCGGGCCATCGCGGCGACGTCCTTGGGCGACGGCGTGCCGGACCGGCCGTTGCCACCGCCGTTGCCACCGCCGTTGCCACCGCCGTTGCCATCGCCGCCGGAGCCGTCGCCGCTGCGTCCGCGGCCTCCCCGGCGCCGGCCGCTGCCGCGGCGGGAGTCGTCTTCCGTCTTCTTCGGCTCGACCGGTGCGTCGTGCACGAGCAGGCCGCGGCCCTGGCAGTGCTCGCACGTCTCGCTGAACGCCTCGAGCAGGCCGGTACCGATCCGCTTGCGGGTCATCTGGACGAGCCCGAGCGAGGTCACCTCGGCCACCTGGTGGCGGGTGCGGTCACGGCCCAGGCACTCGACCATCCGGCGCAGCACCAGGTCGCGGTTGGACTCCAGCACCATGTCGATGAAGTCGACGACGATGATGCCGCCGATGTCGCGCAGCCGGAGCTGCCGCACGATCTCCTCGGCGGCTTCGAGGTTGTTCTTGGTGACCGTCTCCTCGAGGTTGCCGCCGGAGCCGGTGAACTTGCCGGTGTTCACGTCGACGACGGTCATCGCCTCGGTGCGGTCGATGATCAGCGAGCCACCCGACGGCAGCCAGACCTTGCGGTCGAGTCCCTTCGCGATCTGCTCGTCGAGCCGGTACTTCCCGAAGACGTCCTTGCCGCTGCCGTCCGCGTCGTACCGCTCGAGGCGGTCCTGGAGGTCGGGTGCGACGTGGGAGACGTAGCTCTGCACGGTGTCCCAGGCGTCGTCGCCCTCGATGACCAGGCGCGAGAAGTCCTCGGTGAAGAGGTCGCGGACGACCTTGAGGGTCAGGTCGGGCTCGCCGTACAGCAGCTGCGGCGAGCTGCCCTTCGCCTTCTTCTCGATGTCCTCCCAGCGGGCCTTGAGCCGCTCCACGTCGTGGGTGAGCTCGTCCTCGCTGGCCCCCTCGGCCGCGGTGCGGACGATCACGCCGGCGGTGTCGGGGACGATCTCCTTCAGGAGGTTCTTCAGGCGGGTGCGCTCGGTGTCGGGCAGCTTGCGGGAGATGCCGGACGTCGTGCCGTCGGGGACGTAGACGAGGAACCGGCCGGCCAGGCTGATCTGGCTGGTGAGCCGGGCTCCCTTGTGGCCGACGGGGTCCTTGGTGACCTGGACCAGCACCGACTGGCCCGAGCTGAGCACGGACTCGATCTTGCGCGCCTGGCCGTCCTTGTGGCCGAGCGCGGACCAGTTGACCTCACCGGCGTACAGCACGGCGTTGCGGCCCTTGCCGATGTCGATGAACGCCGCCTCCATCGACGGGAGCACGTTCTGCACCCGGCCGAGGTAGACGTTGCCGATCAGGGAGGTCTGGGACTCGCGGGCGACGTAGTGCTCGACGAGGACCTTGTCCTCGAGCACGCCGATCTGGGTCAGCTCGTCGCGCTGGCGGATCACCATGACCCGGTCGACCGACTCGCGGCGGGCGAGGAACTCGGCCTCGCTCACGATCGGCGCACGCCGGCGACCGGCCTCGCGACCCTCGCGGCGGCGCTGCTTCTTCGCCTCCAGGCGGGTCGAGCCGGACACGGCCGTGATCTGGTCCTCGGCGGACCGTGGCTTGCGGACCCGGGTCACGGTCTTGTCGGGGTCGTCCCCGGTGCCGTCGCCCTCCTCGCCCGCGCGCCGGCGACGCCGCCTGCGACGCGAGGTGCCGCCCTCGCCCGCGGGCTCATCGCCGCTGTCGTCCTGCTCCTCGGCGCTGTCGTCCTTCTCGTCGCCGGACCCGGCCTCGCCGCCCTCACCGGACTTGCGACGCCGACGACCGCCGCGGCGACGCCGGCGCCGGGCGCCGCCCTCGCCGTCCTCGCCGTCGGAGTCGGACTGACCATCGCCCTCGGGCGCCTCGTCTGCCTTGTCGGCCGGCTTCTTCTCGGCCCGACTTCTGGCCCGACTTCTGGGCCGGCTTCTTCGTGCCGGCCTTCTTCGCGGTGCGCTGCCCGTCGGACGTCTCGTCGGCGCCGGGCTGCTCGTCCTTCTGGCTCGTCCTTCGCCTCGGCCTTCTTGCGGGCCGGCCGGGCCGGCGCCACGGTCGGCTCGGGTGCCTGGAAGAGCACGGCCGTGCCGGTGCCTCCGGACGCGTCGTCCGCACCCGCGGCAGGGGCCTCGGCGGCCTTCTTGGCGGTGGTCTTCTTCGCAGCCGCCTTCTTGGCGGCGGTCTTCTTGGTAGCCGTCTTCTTCGCGGCGGCCTTCTTCGCGGGCTTCGCGTCGGCCGCGGCGTCAGCCCCAGAATCGGGCTGGCTGTCCGGCGGGCTGTCGGGCGGGGCAACCTTCTTGGCGACCGTCTTCTTGACGGTGGACTTCTTCGCAGCCGTCTTCTTGGCGGTGGCCTTCTTCGCGGCCGCCTTCTTCGCCGGCGGCGTGTCGGAGGTTGCCGCGCCGGTGGATTCGTTCGCCTGGGGGTCCTCGAGCATCATGCTCTCCTCGGTCCGCCGCACTGAGTGAGCGGACTTGTCGTACGCCGCGACCCGAGCGGACAGGGCCACAGGCGTCAAGCCTTCTGGTGGCGGCGACACCCTCCGCGGTGTGCGTCAGTGAACCCGGCCATCACCTGCCGCGGTCGCCGGGCCTGGTCCGAGGGAATCGCTGTCACCGACTCCTGACCAGCCGCGTCGCGGTCTGGCGACGACATGTGTTCACATGTGCCGGACCGTCGGAGGCCCGGCGAGAACGTCGTCGGATCAACTCGGGCGGCTCTCCCGCTACCTCGTCAACCGCTGCGAGTATCGCACACCGGCTCCGGATCACCCCTATACCGGCGGGTCCAGCGGGTCGCCGACCCGGCCGCTGGCCGGGTCCAGGGGTCCCTGGGCGAGGCGGGTCAGCAGCGGCGCCTCGCCGGCCTCGAAGCCGGCCACGGCGCCGAGTCCGCTGAGGACGTCGTCGGGCCGGACGGCCGGCACGGTGTGGCGCAGGACGAGCTGCAGCCGAGCGCCCGTCTCCATCGGCCCGGCCGACAGCGACACCACCGCAGCCCGGCAGTCGAACTCCCGCAGGCCCTTCTTGGTCATCCGCTCCACCATCACGGCGTCGGTCGCGAGGAACGTCGCGACGGCCGCCTCGGCCTGCTCGGGGTCGGCGTCGGCGAGGTCGAGCTGCCAGTGGCTTCCCTGGAGCAGGTCGGCGAGGGAACCGCCGGGCGACACGACGACCTGCAGGACGTCGAGCCCGTCGGGGAGCGCCTCCATCAGGGACGCCTTGATCGCGTCCGGGTCCGTGACCTCCGCGAGCCCGATCTCGAGGTACTCGGCCTCGCTCGCGGACCCGGTCGGCGCCGCGCCGGCGTACGAGATCCGGGGGTGCGGGTTGAAGCCCGAGGAGTACGCCATCGGCACCCGGGCCCGGAACACGGCCCGCTCGAAGGCCCGGCTGAAGTCGCGGTGGCTGGTGAAGCGGAGCCGGCCGCGCTTGGCGTAGCGGATCCGCAGCCGCTGGACGGGCGGCGCCTGCTGCTCGGGCTGGTCGCGCACGGCGGCACCCTAGTCGGGTTGCCGTACGCCTGTCTCACCGCCGCCGCGTTGATGACTCCAGCTTCATCGTCGTCAGCAGGGCGTTGATGCCCGCAGGCGGCTTCCCGGACCGCCGAGCCTCTGGCTCAGGTGCCTGCAGACCCGGGGCGAGCTCGGGGCGCCCCGGCGTGTACAGCCAGGCCTCGAAGAGCTCATCGAGCTGTTGGCCCGAGATCCGCTCCGAGAGCCTGACGAACTCCCGGGTCGTCACGTTGTCCCCGGCCCTCGACTGGGCCCACACGCGGAGGATCCGGAAGAAGTCCGGGTCGCCGACGGTCAGCCGCAGCTGGTGCAGCGTCATGGCACCGCGGAAGTACACGGGGAACTCGAACAGCAGGTCGGGCCCGGGATCGCCGATGGTGATGTCCCACCACGGGTCGTCCGGCGCGATGAAGTCCTCGTAGAAGAAGTCGAAGTTCTCCTGCTCGGTGGCGATCCCTTCGCGCGCCTGCCACAGCCACTCGGCGTATGTCGCGAAGCCCTCGTTGAGCCAGATCTCCTTCCAGCGATGCACGGCCAGGCTGTCGCCGTACCACTGGTGGGCGAGCTCGTGGACGACCACCCCGTCGCTGGAGAGCGGGTCGGTGAAGAAGTCCGGGGCATAGACGGGACGCGTCTGGTTCTCCAGGGCAAACCCGAGCCCCTGGATGTCATCGACGATCCCGCCCGCCGACTTCCACGGGTACCGCCCGAACACGCCGGCTTCGAACCCGATGATCTCCGGCTGCCGGGCGAACGCACCAGCCGCGAACTCCCCCGGCGGTGGCGGCACGTCGGCGGCTGTGCCGATGATCCAGTCGTTGTCGTTGCCGGGGCTGCCCGGCGGCGCCCCGGGAACGGTCCAGCCGTCGAACCCGCTCTCGAACGAGGTCGACCCCTCGCCCGTGGACACGGCGATGTCATCGACGAAAGCGCCATTCTGCTGCACCGCGAAGTCACTGGCGTAGCTGATGGACAGCTCGACGGTGCTGCCGGCGTACGGCGTGAGGTCGACCTGCCACTGCTCGGGACCGTCGCTCCGGCCGCTGGCTGCCCACCACTCACCGTCCCCGTTGGTGGGCGCGCACTCCTCGGCACCCAGGTCGACCGTCATGTAGTGGTCGGAGATGAACGGATGCGTGTCCGGCCACAGCAGGCATGAGTTCCCCGTGTCATCGGTGGTGTGACCATTCTCGTCGGGCAAGGTGGTCCAGTCGTCGGCTCCGACTGTGTGCGCCTCGACAAAGACGAAGTCCCACGTCTCCTCGGTGTCGCGGGTGATGGTGAACGCGACGTCGGCGCCGCCTGCGGGCACGTCGATGGTCCGCATCAGCCGCTTGTACGAGTCATCGTCCTGCTGCGACAGGGCGAACTGAGAGCCGGTCGACGGCGAAGCAACGGGATCGAACAGGTCGGGGTCGATCGCGTCGAGGTAGCGGATGCCTCCCTGGCGGTACCCGTCCAGCCTGAACTGGCCGACGTCAACCGTCGCGAGGTAGCTGGCCATCTGCTCGGGGGCGTGCCACGTCCACGTCTTCACGGCGCCGTGCCGCTGCACGCTCACGAGGTCACCGTTGGCCACCGCCTCGAGCCGGCGCGGCACCGTGACGTGGAAGGTATAGGCGGCCTTGTCGGTCGGGTGGTCGTTGACCGGGAACCAGCTCGCGGCGACGTGCGGTTCGCCCACGATGTCGAACCCGTCATCGGTGACGAGGAAGCCGGCACCTTCGAGTGACACCGGAACGCCGCCGTACCGGACCCGCACCGTGAACCGCTGGTGCTTTTTCAGCGGCTTTCCGGGGCGCACGGTGAGCTCCTGCCCGGCCCGCGACCACGTGGCAGGGCGCCCGTTGACTGTGATGCCACCGACCCTCAGCCCCACGAAGTCGAGGTTGAAAGCCGAGAGGGCCTTCGTGCTGCGCGCCGCGAGCGTCGCGAGCCCGGTCAGCCGCCCGCTGCCCGGGCTGTAGCGGATCTTGAGGTCGTAGTGGCCCACGTCGTAGCCACCGTTGCCGTCCAGCGGGAAGTAGGGATCACCCACGCCGGCGGAGCCGGGACTTCCGGTCCGGTGACGTTCGGCCGGCGCACCGGCCGTGACGGCTGCGGGAGCGAAGGTCAGAATGAGTGAAGCACTGGCAGCTGCGGCGATGGTGCGGATCATCGTGACTCCCGGTCTGTGCGGGGCCCCCGGTCGTCGAATCTACGAGCGTCGCCGTGTTCGCGGCAAGGGATGTCTGGATGTCCTTGACGCTCAGGGCAGCAGCGCCGACTTCATCTGGAGCGAGGAGTAGACGCTGGAGATCCGGACGCCGTCCAGCCACTCGGTGAGCCGCGCGGCCTCGGCGTCGAGCGCCCGGCGGGCGTCGCCGCCGACGTCCTCGCGCAGCACCACCTGCACCGCGGCGTCCTCGTCCTGTACCCAGCAGCCGACGATCCGGCCGTTCCACCAGGCCGTGGTGCCGCCGTTGCCGTTGCTGTCGAAGAGGTACGGCGTGTGGTCCGGCGCCAGGTAGAAGTCCCGCTCCTTCCAGCCCATCGTCGTGGGGTCGAGCACCGGCAGCAGCGCGGCCCAGGGCTCGACCGGGTCCACCTCGGCGACGTCGTCGGGCAGTACCCAGGCCTGGCCGCCCCCGTCGAGGGACACCTCGACCGCCTCGAGGTCGGCCAGCGCCCGCTTCACCGCGGTGACGGTCGAGCCCAGCCACCACTTGATGTCGGTGGTGGTGCCGGGCCCGAACGTGTACAGCCAGCGCCGCACCAGCTCGGCGTACCCCTCCTCGGTGGGCAGCGGCTCCGGCCGCTCGCCCAGCCAGGTGCTGGTCGGGGTCCAGGCGTGGCGCGACAGGCGCCAGTGTCCGGCGTTGCGCCCGCGGACGATGTCGCCGCGCACTCCGAGCAGACCCAGCAGCCGGGGCGCGATCGGCACGTCACCGCCCCACTTGCTGCCGGGTGAGATCGACACGGTCCCCGACAGCTCGGGCAGCGCCTTGCGCAGCTCGGTCGTGGTGAGCCCGCCGTCGGTGCCGGCCAGCAGGCCGAGCACGGCCGCCTCGGCCGTGCCCAGCCAGGCCGCGCCGTCGGCGGCGAGCCCGCTGCGTTCGACGTCCTTGATCAGCCGTGCCTCCTCCCGGTCCGCGACGCGGGCGCTGGCGCTCCCCCAGGCCGCGGGGAGGAGGTCGCGGGGGAACGTGAAGAGGGTGCGCCGCATCGCCAGCTGCTTCACGAGGGTCCGGTCGTCGTACAGGGCCCGGTCGACGTCGGCGAGGGTGAGGCCGTCGACGCGCGCGACCAGCGAGAGGTAGACGGTGGGCGGCTCGGTCGAGTGCAGCACCGTCATCGCGCGGGTGGCGCTCTCGGCGTCGGCGACGCGGGCCGCGGGGGCGATGGCGTGCCTGGTGGCGAGTCGCGCCCGACGCTCCTCGTCCCCGATGTGGCGCATGCCCATATCCTGCCCGAGCCATGACTCCGGCGCGACGGCTATGGTGCTCAGATGACTGGCGCCGGCACCGGGTACTCGGCCAGATCCTCAAGCGCACCGGCTTCTCGGCGCGTCGGCTCGACGGCTCCGCTGTCGTGTTGCAGCGCGGCGAGAAGATGGAAGTGCGGCGGATCGGGCCGCCGAAGCTGCGCACGCACCTGGTCTACGACCCTCAGACTGCCCAGGCCCACGTCAACGGCTTCCAGAAGGCCCTGTCCGCGCATATGAGCGAGCAGCACTTGATGTGGGTCTTCCGAAGGCTCGGCATCAACTGCGTGCTCGACGTCGGCGCCAACGAGGGCCAGTTCGCCGAGAGACTCCGCCGGGTCGGCTACACCGGGCGGATCGTCTCCTACGAGCCGGTCGCCCACGTGGTCGCCTCCCTGCGCAGGCATGCGCGCGACGACCCCGAGTGGCACGTCGAGGACTGCGCCCTGGGCGACGAGGAGGGGAAGGCCGAGATCAACGTCGTCCCCGGCACGATGAGCTCGCTGCTGCCCGCCAGCGACTTCGGCAGAGACTGGTCGCACAAGCTGCGGAGCAGCCGACCCGAGACGATCCGGGTACGCCGCCTCGACGCGGTCTTCGACGACGCCACCCGCGGCCTCGACGCGCCACGGGTCTTCCTCAAGATGGACACCCAGGGCTACGACCTCGCGACGTTGCGTGGCGCCGGCGACCGGCTGTCCGAGGTGGTCGGGCTGCAGTCGGAGGTGAGTTGCCTCCCGATCTACGACGGCATGCCGCGCATGACCGAGCAACTGGATGCCTACGAGGCGGCTGGGTTCGCGATCAGCGCGATCTCCCCGGTCAGTCGTCACCTGCGAACGCTGCGGTCATCGAGTTCGACGTGGTCATGGTGCGACCCGAGGCAACCCACTCGCGACTCCTCGTGAACTCGGCCGGTCCTCCGCCCGTCCTCGTGCTGGCCGGGATCGTCCTGCTCGCCGTCAACCTGCGCCCGGCCGCGGTCGCCGTCGGTCCGGTGCTGGCGGAGGTCCGCGACGGGCTGTCGATGTCGGCTCCGGCTGTCGGCCTGCTCACGTCGCTCCCGGTGCTCGCATTTGCCGGCTTCGGGGCGACGGCTCCCCTGCTGGCCCGCCGGATCGGGGTGCACCGGGCGACCCTCCTGGCGCTGGCGGCGCTCACCATCGGCCTGGCCACCCGGCCGCTGGTGCCCCATCAGCTGCCGTTCCTCGCCCTCTCGATGCTCGCGCTCTCGGGGATGGCCGTCGCCAACGTCCTGCTCCCCTCGCTGGTCAAGCTGCACTTCCCCGACCGGGTCGGCACGGTCACCGCCCTCTACACCGGGGCGATGGCGGCCGGCCTGACCGCGGCGCTGATGCTGACCGTGCCGATCGCGGACGGCGGTGGTGGCTGGCGGACCGGGCTCGGGGCCTGGGCGGTGCCGGCCGTGCTGGCGGCGATCCCCTGGATCTGGCTGGCCGGCCACGACCGGCGGCTGGCCGCCGAGCCGCACGACGTCCGGCTCCTCGACGTCGCCCGCACGCGGATCGGGTGGGCGATGGTGCTGTTCTTCGGCCTGCAGTCGATGCAGGCGTACACGATCTTCGGCTGGTTCGCCCAGCTGTGGCGCGACGCGGGCTACTCCCCCACCGCGGCCGGGATCCTGGTCGGGATCGTGGCGGCGACGAGCATCCCGCTCTCGCTGTGGCTGCCGACCGCGGCGGCCAAGCGCGAGGACCAGCGCGGGATCCTGCTCGCGGTGATGGCCTGCTACCCGATCGGCTACCTCGGCCTGATGGTGTCGCCGTACGACCTGGCCATCCTGTGGGCGGTCGTCATCGGCGCTGCCACCTGCACGTTCCCGCTGATCCTGACCTTCATCGGGCTGCGCTCGCGGACCCCGTCGGGCACGGCCGCGCTGTCCGGCTTCACCCAGTCCGCCGGGTACCTGCTGGCCGCGGTCGGGCCGTTCACCGTCGGCCTGCTGCACGACGCATCCGGCGGATGGACGCTCCCCCTGTGGTTCCTGATCAGCCTGTCGGTGCCGCAGGTCGTCGCCGGGCTGTACGCCGCCCGCCCGGCGTACGTCGAGGACCAGCTCAGGTCGCGGGCGCCGAGCGCACCATGAGCGAGGTGGCCGGCGCGAACCCGGCGCGCGCGTAGAACGGGACCGATCGTTCGGTCGGGCTGAGCACGATCCGGGCGAAGCCGTGCTCGTCCCCGTGCGCCGTGCAGGCAGCGACCAGCCGCTCGCCCACCCCGCGGTCACGGTGGCCCGCGACGACGAAGCAGTTGGCGAGGTAGCCCCACTGGGTCGGACGAGCGGTGTCGTCGTCGAGCGGGAACGGCATCCGGGTGAACACCAGCAGGTTGAGCATGCCGACCGGCTCCCCGCCGGCGTACGCCAGCCAGGTGACCCGCTGGTCGTGCTCGCGCTCGAACCACGCCGCGAACCGCTCCTCGAACGTCGGGTCGTCGACCGGGTGACCGGCGTTCTCCTCCGTCCAGGTGCGCCGCAGCGTGGCGATGGCGGCGCGATCGTCGGCCGTCGCGACCCGGACGTCGGTCACCAGCGCTCCAGCTGTCCGACCGTCCGCTCCGGCGGGTCGTAGGGCTCGGGCCAGAAGTCGGTGACCTTGGTGATCAGACCCGCGGCGTCGAACTCGAAGAACACCTGCGCGTCGGCGGTCGGGCCGTCCACGCTGCCACTCGAACCACACGACGGCCCGGTCGGCGTCACCGATGACGACCTTCGGGGTCAGGCTCCAGTCGCCGGGGAAGGTCGCGTTGAACTCCAGGTAGGCGTCGCGGCCGCGGATCCGCTCGCGCGTCTGCGGCACCTCGTAGACGACGTCGGGCGACATCAGCGCCGACCAGGCGTCCCAGTCGCGGGCGTCGAGCGTGGTGACGAACGCGCGGGCCGCGGCGGCGGTGTCGGTCATCGCCCCATCAGACCACGGGAGCCCCTCGACCAGGACAGCGCGGTCGTGGGGCCTCGATTGGTCACAAGCCGCAGGTTTTCGTCCCGATTTCATGCGGTTCGTGACCAATCGACGGCATGACCTGTCCGATGCGCCCAAGGCCGGCGCTGACCGCCGGGCTCAGACCACGGACAGCGGCAGCAGCGTGCGGCCGGTGGGGCCGATCTGGATCTCGGTGTTCATCTCCGGGCAGACGCCGCAGTCGTAGCACGGCGTCCAGCGGCAGTCCTCGACCTCGATGTCCGCGCCGTCGGCGGCGGCGAGGGAGTCCTCCCAGTCGGCCCACAGCCAGTCCTTGTCGAGACCGGAGTCGAGGTGGTCCCAGGGCAGGACCTCGTCGTAGTCGCGCTCGCGGGTGGTGTACCAGTCGAGGTCGACGCCGGTGCCGGAAAGTCCCTTCTCGGCGCTGGCGACCCAGCGGTCGTAGGAGAAGTGCTCGCTCCAGCCGTCGAACCGGCCGCCGTCGCGCCACACCTGCTCGATGACCGCACCGACCCGGCGGTCGCCGCGGGAGAGCAGTCCTTCGATCGTGCCCGGCTTGCCGTCGTGGTAGCGGAAGCCGATCGCGCGGCCGAACTTCTTGTCCTGGCGGACGGTGTCGCGCAGCTTCTTCAGCCGCTCGTCGGTGGTCTCGTGGTCGAGCTGCGCGGCCCACTGGAAGGGGGTGTGCGGCTTGGGCACGAAGCCCCCGATGGAGACCGTGCACCGGATGTCGTTGCGTCCGGAGACCTCGCGCCCCTTCGCGATCACCAACTTGGCGAGGTCGGCGATCGCGAGCACGTCGTCGTCGGTCTCGGTCGGGAGGCCGCACATGAAGTAGAGCTTCACCTGCCGCCAGCCGTGCGAGTACGCCGCGGCGACGGTCCGGATCAGGTCCTCCTCGGTGACCATCTTGTTGATCACCCGGCGCATCCGCTCCGACCCGCCCTCGGGAGCGAACGTGAGCCCGGAGCGACGGCCGTTGCGGGAGAACTCGTTGGCGAGGGTGATGTTGAAGGCGTCGACCCGCGTGCTCGGCAGGCTGAGGCTGACGTTGGAGCCCTCGTAGCGGTCGGCCAGACCCTTGGCCACCTCGCCGATCTCGGTGTGGTCGGCACTCGACAGCGACAGCAGCCCGACCTCCTCGAAGCCGGACTTGCGGATGCCGTTCTCGACCATGTTGCCGATGGTCTCGATCGAGCGCTCGCGCACCGGTCGGGTGATCATGCCGGCCTGGCAGAACCGGCAGCCGCGGGTGCAGCCGCGGAAGATCTCGACGGAGAACCGCTCGTGCACCGTCTCGGCCAGGGGCACCAGCGGCTTGGCGGGGTAGGGCCACGCGTCGAGGTCCATCAGCGTGTGCTTGCGGACCCGGAAGGGGATGCCCGGCCGGTTCGGCACGACCGCCTCGATCGTGCCGTCCTCGGCGTAGACGACGTCGTAGAACTTCGGCACGTAGACGGAGCCGCCGACCGCGAGCCGGCGCAGCAGCTCGTCGCGGCCTCCGGGACGGTCCTCGGCCTTCCACTCCCGGATCACGTCGGAGATCGCGAGCACGACCTCCTCACCGTCGCCGAGGACGGCGGCGTCGAGGAAGTCGGCGACCGGCTCGGGGTTGAACGCCGCGTGGCCACCGGCGAGCACGATCGGGTCGTCGTCGCCGCGGTCGACCGCGTGCAGCGGGATGCCGGCGAGGTCGAGCGCGTTGAGCATGTTCGTGTAGCCGAGCTCGGTCGAGAAGCTCAGGCCGAGTACGTCGAACGCGCGCACCGGGCGGTGGCTGTCGACGGTGAACTGCGGGATGTCGCCCTCGCGCATGACCCGCTCCATGTCGGGCCACACCGAGTACGTGCGCTCGGCGAGGATCCAGTCGCGCTCGTTGAGGACTTCGTAGAGGATCTGCACGCCCTGGTTGGGCAGGCCGACCTCGTAGGCGTCGGGGTACATCAGCGCCCACCGCACCGACGGGCCGTCCGGGGCGCAGTCCCAGTCCTTGACCGTGGAGTTGAGCTCGCCCCCGACGTACTGGATCGGCTTCTGCACGGACGGAAGCTTCGGCTCCAGGCGCGGGAAGACGCTGGCGACGGACACGGCGGAAACACCTCGGAGGGACGGGGTTCGGAAACGACCCAGCCTACGCGTGGGCGGGCGGAGCGAAGATTTCACGCCGCAGGGCTGATCTGCGAAGCCCTGAAGACGGCGGAGATTGAGGAGGGCTCGGCCCCGGCGGAGCCCGCGACGACGGGGCGACCCGTCTCGAAATCGACGCTGTCCCTAGGGTCTAGACCATGAGCGCGATGACGACCGGCCGGTTCCGCTGGACCGTCGTCGTCCCGGTCGTGGCGCTGGTCCTGCTCGCCGCCACCTGGGGGCGTCACCCCGGGGGAGCCGTCGAGGCGGTCATGCTCGCGGTGGTCGGCATCGTCCTGGTCGGCGCGGTGCTGGCCGCGGTGCACCACGCCGAGGTGGTCGCCCACCGGGTCGGCGAGCCCTTCGGCTCGCTGGTGCTCGCCGTGGCGGTCACCGTGATCGAGGTGGCGCTGATCGTCACGCTCATGGTCTCGACCGACAAGGACACCTCGGCGCTGGCCCGCGACACCGTCTTCGCGGCCGTGATGATCACCCTCAACGGGATCGTCGGCATCTCCCTGCTGGTGGGCGCCCTGAAGCACCATCTCGCCAACTTCAACCCGGAGGGCACCGGCGCGGCGCTGTCGACGGTGATCGCGCTCGCCAGCCTCACCCTGGTGCTGCCTCGGTTCACGACGTCCGAGCCCGGCCCCGAGTTCTCCGGGCCCCAGCTCGCCTTCGCGGCGGTCGCCTCGCTGGCGCTGTACCTGATGTTCGTCTTCACCCAGACCGTGCGGCACCGCGACTTCTTCCTGCCCGTCGAGACCGGCGACGGACCCGTCGACGCGGACGGCGACGGTCACGCCGATCCCCCGCCGGACAGGGATGCCCTGATCAGCCTCGGCCTGCTGGTCGCGGCACTCGTGGCGGTGGTCGGCCTGACCAAGGTCGTCTCGCCCACGATCGAGGACACGGTGCACGCGCTCGGCTTCCCGTACGCCTTCGTGGGCGTCGTGATCGCCCTGCTGGTGCTGATGCCCGAGTCGATCTCGGCGATCCGCGCGGCGGCCCTCGACCGCGTGCAGACCAGCCTCAACCTGGCCTACGGGTCGGCCATGGCCTCGATCGGCCTGACCATCCCCACCATCGCGGTCGCCTCGATCTGGCTCGACGGGCCACTGCACCTCGGCCTCGAGTCGATGCAGATGGTGCTGCTGTTCATCAGCGTCCCGGTGGCGGTGCTGACCGTCGTACCCGGCCGCGCGAAGCCGCTCCAGGGTGGCGTGCACCTGGTGCTGTTCGCGGCGTTCGTGTTCCTGTCGATCAGCCCCTGACCGCTGGACCGCTCCCGGTGACCCGGAGGACAGTGTCGGCATGCACGCGATCCGCGCGGCCCACGCCTTCGACGGGGAGCGGTTCCTGCCCGGCGGGGCCACGGTCCTGGTCGAGGACGAGCGGATCGTCGGCGTCGAGGGCCCGCACCACGAGCCACCGGAGGGCTGCCCGCTGGCGACGTACGACGGGACCCTGCTGCCGGGACTCGTCGACGCCCACGTCCACCTGATCGCCGACGCGAGCCTGATGAACCTGCCGCGCGTGCCGACGTACCCGCCCGAGCAGGTCGACGCGATCATCGCCGACTCGCTCGCCGCCGAGGCGGCCGCGGGCGTCACCACCGTGCGCGACCTCGGCGACGTCGGCTACCGCACCCTCGCCTTCCGCGACCGGGCCGAGCCGGGTGTCCCCCGGATCGTCGCGGCCGGCCCGCCGCTGACCGAGCCCGAGGGGCACTGCCACTACCTCGGCGGGGTGGTCGACGGCCCGGCGGCGGTACGGGCCGCGATCGGCGAGCGCGTCGAGCGCGGCGTCGACGTGGTCAAGGTGATGGCCAGCGGCGGGATGGCGACCGACGGGAGCGATGTCAACGGCGTGCAGTTCGGCCTCGACGACCTCCGCCTGCTCGTCGACTGTGCGCACGACGCCGGCCTGCGGGTGCTCGCCCACACGCACTCGCTGCGCGGCATCCGGCATGCCGTGGCGGCGGGGGTCGACGGGCTCGAGCACTTCACGTCGCTGACCGACGAGGGGATCCACACGCCCGACGAGGTGCTCGCCGAGGTCGCGGCTGCCGGTGTCGACGTGGACCCGACACTGGGCTCGAACGCCGATCTGAGTCCGCCGCCCGAGCAGCTGCCACCGAACCTCCGGGCCACCTTCGAGAGGCACGGGCTGGATCCGCACCAGCTCCTCGCGACGCGCGCCGAGCAGCTCCTGGGCCTGCGCCGGCACGGGATCCGCGTGGTCAGCGGCACCGATGCGGGCGTCGCGCCGGTCATGCAGCACGGCTCCGCGTGGCGGGCCGTGGTCGACCTGACCGTGGTGGGCTACCCGGTCGCCGAGGCGCTGGCGACCGCGACGTCGGTCGGCGCCGACGCCTGCGGCCTGGGCTCGGTGACCGGGCGGCTGCGTGCCGGTCTGGCGGCCGACCTGCTCGTCGTCGACGGGGACGTGGAGCGGGACCCGGCGGCGCTGTCGCGCCCGGAGGCCGTGTGGGTCCGCGGCGTACGGCTCTAGACCCGTTCTAGCCCTGCCAGCGCGGGTCGCGACCGAACGCGGCGAGCAGGTCGCCCTGCGGGTCCCCGGTCGACTCCGCCCGTTCCGCGACCATCCCGGCCTGCCGGTACAGGTGCTCGCGGTCGGCGTACCAGGCGGCCACCTCGGCGACCAGGGTCGGGTCGAGGCGGGTGTCGCCGCCGGTGGCGACGGCGAGGTCCCAGCCGTGGACCAGGTGGTCGGCGGCCAGCTGGTGGACGTACTCGTCCATCTGCTCCTCGCCGTAGGAGAGGTGGACGGTGCCCTGGGTGGGCAGCGTCTCCGCGACGGCCTTCGTGGCCTCGGTGGCCGCGGCGAGCGCGCTCTTGACCGGGTCGGCGCCGAGGAGGTCTCCGTCGAACCTGTCACCGACCTCGTCGATGGTGCTGCCGTGCATCAGCGGGGACGTCCACAGGTCCTCGCCCACGACGTGGTTGGTGAGGTCGCGCACCGTCCAGTCCTGACACGGGGTGCGGCCGTCCCACTGGTCGGCGTCGACCGCGTTGACGCGGTCCACCCAGCTGACGACGGTGCGGTGGTAGAGCGTGTCCAGGTCCATTCCGATCACTCCGCTCGGCGACGTCTGCACGTGGCGCGCGGCTCGCAGCCACCCGGATCCACGGTGCACCCGCAGGCCCGCGAGCGCCATGGCCCATCCAGACCGGTTGCGGTCAGCGCACGAGGACGCGCGGCGCGGCGGTGTAGCGGGTGGGGACGGAGGCGGTGGAGCGCAGGTGGATGTTCTGGAGCAGGCCGACGGCGAGCATGCCGGCGAACATCGAGCTGCCGCCGTACGACACGAACGGGAGGGGTACGCCGGTGACCGGCATGATCCCGAGGCACATGCCGACGTTCTGGAACGCCTGGAAGCCGAACCAGCAGGCGATGCCGGCCGCCGCGACCCGCCCGAAGACGTCGTCGGTCTGGAACGCGATCACCAGGGCTCGCCAGATCACCACGCCGAGCAGGCCGATCAGGAGCGTCGCGCCGACCAGCCCGAGCTCCTCCCCCGCGACGGTGAAGATGAAGTCGGTGTGCTGCTCGGGGACGAACCCGCTCCTGGTCTGCGAGCCGTCGAACAGGCCCTCGCCGAACAGGCCGCCGTTGCCGACGGCGATCCGCGCCTGCTCGGTGTTGTAGCCGGCGCCGCGCGGGTCGAGGTCGGGGTTCGTGAACGCCAGGAACCGGTCGACCTGGTAGGCCTTGAGGAGGCCCTGTGACACGGCGGCCACGGCGGCACCGACCGCGCCCAGCACGAGCAGCACCAGCCAGCGGCGGGCGGCTCCGGCGGCGGCGACCACGCCGAAGACCGTCGCCGACAGCACGAGCATGGTGCCGAGGTCGGGCTGGAGCATGATCAGCGTGGCCGGGATGCCGGCGATGAGCAGCATCCCGACGACGTCGACCCAGGTGGTGGTCGGGTTGCGGCGCCCCTCGGCGCGTTCGGCGACGACCAGCGCCATGCCGATCACCACCGCCAGCTTGGCGAACTCGGCGGGCTGGACCGACATGCTGCCCAGCTGGATCCAGGACCGGGAGCCGTTGATGGTCGACCCGCTGGTGAGGACGAGCACGAGCCCGGCCACCGACGCGAGGTAGACCACCGGGGCCAGGATGCGCACCCAGCGGTGGTCGGTGGCGAGCACCATCACCATCAGCACCAGCCCGATGCCGACGTTGACCAGCTGCTTGCGGAGGTACGCCGTGGGGTCGCCGCCGGTGAGGTCGTCGCGGGTCGACGTGGCCGACCAGACGAGCAGCGATCCGAGCACGAGGAGGGCGAGGACCGCCGCCATGAGCAGCCAGTCGAGCCCGGGTGCGCGGAGTGCGGCCGCCGGGCGTGCGGGCGGCCGGCTGGTGCGGATGGTGGCCATCAGTCCTCCTTCCGGGCGGGCGGCAGGATCGAGCCGTCCCTGGCGAAGACCGGCAGGGAGCTCGGCGGGCTGCTGCCGGGAATCGCCGCGTTGCGCGGGTTCACCCGGGTGCCGTCGATGCCGTAGAGCGTCTCCCAGATCTTGCGGATCGCGGGGCCGGACGTGCCGGAGCCGGTGCCGCCCTGCGACACCATCATCACGACGACGTAGTCCTCGTTGTACGACGCCACCCACGACGTCGACTGCTTGCCGTAGACCTCTGCCGAGCCGGTCTTGGACCGCACGGTCACCCGGTCGAGCGGGAAGCCGCCCATCCGCCAGGCCATGGTGCCCTGACGGGTGACGCCCTTCAGCGCGCCGTCGATGAAGTCGATGACGCGCTTGGGTACGTCGACGCGGGCGGCGACCTTGGGCTTGATCCGCCGCAGGACGGTGCCGTCGGGGCTGACGACCGCCTTGCCGACGCGGGGCTCGTAGAGCTTGCCGCCGTTGGAGAGTGCGGCGTACGCGCGGGCGAGCTGGAGCGGCGTGACGATCGTGTCGCCCTGGCCGATCGCGAAGTTGACGGCGTCGCCGGCGCGGTAGACGTAGCCCTCGATGCAGAACTCGCGCGCGAACTTGTAGACGAAGTCGCTGGTCTTGGAGTCCTGCGGCTTGTCGGCGATCCCGCAGTAGAAGTCCTTCATCGACTTGTAGTAGGCGAGCTTCCACTTGCGGTCGGCGATCCGGCCGGAGGCCTCGCCCGGCAGGTCGATGCCGGTGCGGCTGCCGAAGCCGAACTCCTTGGCCTCCGAGACCAGCGGGTCCTTGGCGTGCACGTCGTCGATGTCGGTGCCGTACCGCTGCCAGAGGCTGTAGCCCACGCGGTAGAAGAAGGTGTTGCAGGAGACCTCGAGCGCCTTGGCGAAGCCGATGTAGCCGTAGGCGCCCGACTCGTAGTTCTTGAAGACCCGGTTGCCGACCTGGAACCCCGACGAGCAGTCGAGCTGGCTGTTCTCGGTGAAGCCGTTGGTCAGCGCGCCCGCGGTCATGAACGGCTTCCACGTCGAGCCCGGGGCGAACTGACCCTGGGTGGCCCGGCTCAACAGGGGGGTGCCGGCCTTCACCGAGTACAGCCGCTTCAGCTGCTTCTCGCTGATGCCGCCCACCCACACCTGGGGGTCGTACGTCGGCTGGCTGGCCATGGCGACGATCCGGCCGGTGTCGGCCTCCATCACCACGGCGGCTCCGGAGTCGGCTTCGTAGTTGCGGCCCGAGACGTCGTCGTGGGTCTGCCGCGCGGTCATGATCGTGTCGTGCAGCAGGCGCTCGACGGTGCCCTGGACCTTCGCGTCGATCGAGGTGACGAGCGTGTCGCCGGGCTGGCCGGCGAGCTCGCCGTCGTCGCCGAGCACGCGGCCCATCGAGTCGACCGCGACGCTGCGGTAGCCGGGCATGCCGCGCAACCACGCGTCGTACTCCTTCTCGACGCCGGCGCGGCCGACCGACGAGGCGCCGTTGACGGAGCGGTCGCCGTTGTCGACGGCGGTGTCGTACTCGTCCTCGGTGATCGGGCTGAGGTAGCCGAGCAGGTGGGCCGCGTTGATGCCGAACGGTCGCGGGTAGGCGCGCACGGTCTCCTGCTCGGCGAGCACGGCCGGGAAGTCCTCGGGCTGCTCGAGGATCCGCAGCGCGACCGGCTCGCGGACGTCGCGCGCGACCGGCACCGGCTGGTACGGCGAGCCGTTCCAGCACTGCCCGGCCACGCTGCCGTCGTCGCCGCACGTGACCAGCCGCTTGCGGATCTGCGCATCGCGTACGTCGATCGAGGACGCCAACCGGGCGACCAGCCGCCGCTGCTGGTCCTCGTCCATCTTGCCGAGCAGGGTCCGGTCGACCGAGATCACCCACGACGGGCGGTTGGTGACGAGCGGGCGTCCCTGGTCGTCGACGATCAGCCCGCGCTGGGGCTGGACCACGATCTCGCGGACCGACTGCGAGGCGGCCTGCGCGTGGTACTCCGCGCCGCTGATCACCTGGAGGTAGTAGAGCCGCGCGAGCAGGGTGGCGAACAGCGAGAAGACGAGGACCTGGATGACGATCAGGCGCAGTCGCCCGCGCTGCGACCGCGACCCTCCCGCGGCCGGATGTGTCGGGGAAGCCATCAGACCGTCGCCCGCTCCGGTTCGAGGCGGTTGAACAGCGTCATCACCGGCGGCAGCACGAACGGGGTGAGCAGCACGTCCCAGATGACCGCCACCAGGATCACCTGGATCAGCTCGCCGAACTCGACTGCGCCGTCGCCGAGGATGAGGCCGCTCAGGGCGAAGATCGAGGTGCCGATGAACGACGACGCGGCGACGGTGCTGACCACGGCCACGGCGGTCGGCTTGACCTCCTGGCGCATCCGGCCGGCGACGTACCCGACGACGACGAGCGCCAGCGCCCAGCGGCCCGCGACGTGGTCGGCAGGGGGTGCGAGGTCGAGGACGACCCCGGTCAGGAACCCGAGGACGGCCGCGAACTGGGCGCCGCGGGTGAGCGCCGCGGCCACCACGACGAGCAGGCAGAGGTTGGGTACGACGCCCTGCCACGCGAGGTGCGGGAACAGCGAGACCTGGAGGACCAGCGCGACGCTGACCACGGCCATGGCGATGCCGAGCCGGATGCCGTTCACCGCAGGTCCCCGTCGGCCTCGATGACGGAGCGGTCGCTCTTGGAGCCGGAGGGCACGACGACGCCGACCAGGTCGAGCGAGCCGAAGTCGACGAACGGCTCGATCACGGCACGCTGGGAGGTCTCGCGGAGGCTGCTGTAGACCGACGTGACCCGGCCGACCGGGACGCCCGAGACGTACGGCGCTCCGCCCTGGCTGCCCCAGGTGACGACGGTGTCGTGCTTCATCGGTACGGCGGTCTTGTCGACCAGCTCGAGGTCGAGCTTGCCGTCGTTGCCGAGCACCCCGCGCCCGTGCAGGAACCCGACCTCCATGCTCTCGCCCACGCGGCCGCCGACCACCGAGTCGGCGTCGACGATGAGCAGGACCGTGGCGGTGGTGCTGGTGACCCTGCAGCACCCGCCCGACCAGGCCGTCGTTGTTGAGCACCGTCATGTCCGGGTTGATGCCCGACTGGGAGCCGGCGTCGATGGTGACCGTGCGCGAGAACGACTGCGACGGTCCGAGCCCGACGACCCGCGCCGGGACCAGGGCCAGACCGAGCGACTTCGCCGACGCGGTCAGCCCGTCGTACTCCTCGAGCCGGTTGCGGTCGTAGCCGGACGTGGCGGCCTGGGCGCGGAGCTTGGCGTTCTCGGCCTCGAGCTCGCCGATCTCGTCGCGCATCGAGCCGTGGGAGCGGAACCAGGACGGGACCGCGGTGAACGGCCGCAGCGCGGTGGTCGCCCCGGTCTCGATCGGGCCGAACACCTCGCCCACCGCGCGGCGGGCCGGCTCGACGGGCGAGTCGGAACCGCCGTGGTAGTCGAGGGTGATCAGGGAGGCGCTGGCGAGGACCAGGGCGACGAGCAGGGACTTGGAGCGGTTGCGCTCGTCGAGCCGGTCACCGCTCCCCCAGCGCCGCTCGCGGCGGCGCCAGACGCGGTCGAGGACGCTCATCAGAAGCGCCTCGGCTCCGAGACCAGCACCTGCTGCAGCGCCTCGAACTCCTCCACGCACTTGCCGGCGCCGAGGGCGACGCTGGTGAGCGGGTCCTCGGCGAGGTGTACGGGCATGCCGGTCTCGTGGCGCAGCCGCTCGTCGAGCCCGCGGAGCAGCCCGCCGCCTCCGGTGAGCACGATCCCGCGGTCCATGATGTCGCCGGCGAGCTCGGGTGGGGTCTGGTCGAGGGTGGCCCGCACCGCGTCGACGATGGCGTGCAGCGGCTCCTCCATCGCCTGACGGATCTCGGCACTGGACACCACGACGGTGCGCGGCAGCCCGGAGATCATGTCGCGGCCGCGGATCTCCGCCTCGGGCTCATCGGGCAGCGGGAACGCCGAGCCGAGGGTCATCTTGACCTCCTCGGCGGTGCGGTCGCCGAGCATGAGGGAGTACTCCTTCTTCATCCACGCGACGATCGCCTGGTCGAGGTCGTCGCCGGCGGTGCGGATGGAGAGGCTGGTGACGATGCCGCCGAGCGAGATGACCGCGACCTCGGTGGTGCCGCCGCCCACGTCGACGACCATGTTGCCGGTGGCCTGGTGGACCGGCAGGCCGGCGCCGATCGCGGCGGCCATCGGCTCCTCGACGATGTAGACCCGGCGGGCGCCGGCCTGGTAGCCGGCCTCCTTGACCGCGCGCTGCTCGACGGCGGTGATCCCGCTCGGCACGCAGACGACCATCCGAGGCTTGGCGAAGTAGCGGCGGCGGTGCACCTGCTGGATGAAGAACCGCAGCATCTGCTCGGTCGCCTCGAAGTCGGCGATCACGCCGTCCTTGAGCGGGCGGATGGCGGTGATGTTGTCCGGCGTACGACCGATCATGCGCTTGGCCTCGTGGCCCACGGCCAGGATCTCGCCGGTCGTGGCGTTGAGGGCGACGACGCTGGGCTCGTCGAGCAGGACGCCCTTGCCGCGGACGTACACCAGCGTGTTGGCGGTGCCGAGGTCCACGGCCATGTCGCGGCCGATGAAGCTGTTCGCCATGCGCTGCCTCGCAGGGTCGTCACTCGTGGGGAAGGAGGGACGCCTGTGACGCCCCGCGTCACAGGTTAAGAGCGCGACAGGCCGCAGCCGGGGAGGACACGCGGCGAGGCAGTCTGCTAACGGATGTCGGGCGTGGGCTCGTCCTTGGTCAGCCAGTCGTCGCGGTCGTCCTCGGGTACGTCGATGCAGGGCCCCGCCACCGTCAGCAGGACGTAGTCGCCCTGGTCGGGGAGCTCGCTGAAGGACGCGGTGACGTCGTCGCGCTCGGCCACCAGGGTCTGCCCGCCCGGACGCTCGCCCGGCTCGGGAGTGCCGAACCCGGCCTCCTCGAAGGCCGGTCCGAGCTGGTCGAGGTAGGGCCGCGGCGTACCGGACTCGACGTCGATCCGGGCGTCGGCGTGGTAGCGGAAGTTCTTGAACTCCTCGAGCCCGCCGGACTCACACCCCTCCCAGGTGCCGGAGGACGAGGTGACCGAGCCTCCCAACGCCGCGGCCGCGCCCTGCTGCAGCTCGGCGGTCGCCGCTCGCACGTCGTCGCGCTGCTGCTCGAGCTGGGCGGTCGCCTTGGCGGGGTCCACGTCGTCCTCCTTGCCGTCACAGCCTGCCAGCGTGAGTGCGGCCGTCGCCACGAGCGCGGCCGCGAGCGCGGCAGTCCTCATGGGCCGGTCCTCACGGGCCGCTCGTGACGGTCGTGGTCGGGTCGCGGTCGGCCTCGGGGTCCTGGGGGCCGGCGTACCACGGGTCGTAGACGTGGTCGGCGTGCTGGACGGCGTCGTAGTTGCCGTTGACCACCTGGCTGATGTTGTAGAGCGACTCGGTGTTGTGGTCGAAGTACTTCGAGTGCTGCTCGAAGGACACGATGTCGCCGCGCGACGTGGACTCGGCCTCGAAGCGGTTGGCGCCGAAGTCGTCCTCGGCGGGGTCGTCGCCGAGGCCGGCGCCGAACACCGTCTCGCCGTGGATCCAGCCGTGGTTGCCGAGGTTGGCGATCGGGTCGCGGCTGTTGGCGCCCGCCCAGACGTGGTCGGGGTCGACGCCGGTGTCGCCGGCGTTGTTGGTGTCGCCGCCGACCCCGGGACTGCCCACGAAGACCAGGTCGTCGACGGGGATGCCGTGGTCGTGGGCGGCGTGGCCGGTCGTGGTCGACCCGTAGCTGTGCCCGATGGCCGTCATGTGGGCGGGGTCGCCGTCGTGGGAGGCACGGAGCCCGTCGAGGGTGTCGGCGAGCCGCTCGCCGCCGTTGCTCGCCATCTGCTCGGTCACCACGCCAGCAGCGTCCCAGCCCTCGTCCCAGGGAAGGTTGTCGGGGGCGTCGTACCCGATCCAGAACATCGAGGCGTTCGTCTGGTTGCCGTCCAGGTAGCGGCTCGACTCGTAGAGGGTGAGCGCCCGCTCCGCCTGGTACGGCGCGGACTCGGCGTCGGTGCCGAAGCCCGGGACCACGACCGCGACGTTGTCGGCGGTGTCGAGGTTGCCGGCCGACACCGCGATCGCGCCGTCGCCGTCGAACGCGGTGGGGTCGTAGATGTAGAGCTGGGTCGTCACGTGCTCGCCGGTGACCGGGTCGACGCCGGCCTGGATGTGGTCGACGGCGTCCTCGGCCGAGCGGGCGTTCTCGAGCCAGCGCTCCTCGTCGTCGGTGAGCAGGCCGCGCTCCTCGAGCAGGCCCCAGTCGGCGAGGTCGCGGTCGAGGGCGACGGTGTTGGCGGCGTCGCGAGCCTCGGGCGGGACGCCGTCGAGGTTGCCGATCGAGCCGGGCGAGGCGGCGATGATCGCCTCCTGCTGCTCGGTGGTCAGCGAGTCCCACCAGGCGTTGACCTCCTCCGGAGAGGCATCGCTGCCGGGCTTGGAGGCCAGGGCCGCGTCGGCCGGGTCGGTGGCGCCGCCGTAGGTCCGGTCGACCTGCTCGAGGGTCATCACGCGGTTGAACGCCTCGCGCATCCCCTCCTCCTCGGCCATCAGGTCGGTGGCCCAGGTGTCGAGGTCTGCCTCGTAGCCGCGGACGTTGCGCGTGCACTCGTCGCACTCGGCCTGGATCGCCGGGGCTTCGGCTGCGGTCGCGGTCTGGGCCCGGGCAGTCAGCGAGGCGATGGCGGACAGCAGGTGCCGGCGTACCTCCTCGAGCGACTCGTGGCGGTCCTTCAGCGTCTGCATGGTGTCGGCGTGGCTGTCGGCGCGGCGGGACACGCTGCGCAGGGCCAGGGACATCGCGTCGGCCGTGCGACCGACGGGTCGGATGGACTGGTGGTACGACGTCGAGCCTTCGCCGGTCCAGTCGCCGATCCTGGCGTCGCCCGCGACGAAGCTGCCGAGGTCGTCGACCTGCGCGGAGGCGGCGAGGAGGTCGGCTGCGCAGGCCTTGATCGACCCGGGGTCGACGACCAGCGGCGGCACGAGCCGAGGCGGCGGCGGGAGGGTGATCGTGACGGTCACCGGATCTCCGTCAGGTAGGTCTGCAGCACGAACACGTCGGAGCCGACGGCACGGTCGGTCTGGAGGTAGTCGGCGAGCGCGGTGCGCAGACCGTCGGCCTGGGCCTCGGCCCGCCCCGCGAGGTCGGCCGCGTGCCGCTGCCAGGTGGTGGTGAACCGGGCGGCGGTGCCGGAGACGGCGTCGGTGAACCCGCTGGTCGTGGCGCCGCCGATCTGCTCGCCGGCGGCGGTGACGTCGAGGTGCTGCTCGTCCCAGGCCCGCGAGGCCTGGCCGATGCTGAGGGGTACGACGTCCATCACTGCCTCACCAGCTCGCGCGCGGTGTCGGAGCCGACGGACATCGGGTCGGACGACAGGTCGACGAGCACGCCGCCCGACGCCTCGGCGTACGACACCCGGATCTGGAGGTCCTCGCGCCGACCCAGGAACCGCGACCCGTCGCCCACGCGACCCAGCTGCCAGCCGTCCTCGGTCAGCACCGTGTGGAGGGCGTCCACCACGCGCTCGCCCTCCGGCGACCGGCTGAGGATCCGGGCCTTGGCCACGACCGTGCCCGGCTGCGGGCCGTAGCCCAGCCGCACCTCCGCCTCCTCCGGGAGGTCCGTGGCTGCGGCCCAGGCTCGCGCCATCACGTCGGCGACGCGGGCCTTGCCTGCCTCGACCTGCGCGGTCGGAACGCGCTCCGCGGGCTGCTCGTGCTCGGGTGGGAGCACGACGATGTCGACGTCGGGGTGCCGGCGCCGTACGGCCTCGAAGAACGGCGGTACGGCGGCGTCGGACGGTTGCAGCTCCATGGATCCGGTATGCCCGGCCAGTCCGGCCCGAAACCGACGAGATGTGATCCTGTGCACATTCGCGGCGACCAGGCCGACGGCACCGGCACGAGCGGCAGCTTCTCGGGGTTTCCCTCAACTTCTCGGCCATCGCGACACCCGAGAACGTGAGGGATCCCCGGTGCACCGGGTATTCCAACGGGCACCAGCGCCGGACCCGGCTTCAGCTGAAGGAGCTGCGGTACGACGTCGTCCGCGACTGAGCGAAGGATCAGAGCGCGGGGAACCAGATCCCGATCTCGCGGTCGGCGGACTCGGGCGAGTCGGAGCCGTGCACGAGGTTCTCGCGGTTCGAGAGCGAGAGGTCACCGCGGATGGTGCCGGGAGCGGCCTTGCGCCCGTCGGTGGCGCCGTTGAGCGCGCGCACCACCTCGACCGCCTCGTCCCCCTCGAGGACCAGCGAGACCATCGGCCCGCTCGTGACGAACGCGCGCAGCGGCGGGTAGAAGTCGCGCTCGACGTGCTCGGCGTAGTGCCGGTCCGCCAGGTCGCCGTCGATCGTGCGGTGCTCCAGGGCGACGATCGTGAGGCCCTTCGCCTCGAACCTGGAGAGGATCTCCCCCACCAGCCCGCGTCGTACGGCGTCGGGCTTGAGGAGGACGAGGGTGCGCTGCGTCATGGCCCGCACCCTATCCATCGCCCGGCGCCCGGCGCCGGTCAGCCCTCGCCCGCTTCGTGGGCGGCGTACGCCTCGGCGCGCTCGCGCTCGATCTTCCGCCCGAGGAAGTACGCCGACCCCCACAGCAGCGCGAAGATCGAGCCCAGGACGAACATGATCGGCACCACGAACCCGAGCCCGATCGCGGCCACCTGCACGACCCAGCCCAACGCGTAAGCCCACTCGCCCCGGAGCATCCCCGCCAGCAGCAGGCAGACGACGGCGAGACCGAGGCCGACGACCAGCGCGGTGCTGGTGGAGACGTCGGTGAGCGTCACCATCACCGGGGTGGTCAGCCCGAGGACGATCGCCTCCAGGCAGAGCACCGCGGCACACATGCCGCGTCGCGGAGAGCGCGCCTCGGGTTCGCTCATGACCGGCCCCGCAGCAGTGCGCGTGCCTCGCCCACGGTGATCACGGAGCCGGTGACGAGCACGGCGCCCGAGCCCAGGCCGTCGCCGAACACCTCGCCCGCCTCGGCCAGCGTCGCGGCCTGGTCGATCGCGTCGGCCAGGTTCGGCGCGACGGTGACCCGATGGTCGCCGAACACCTCGCGGGCTGTCACGGCCAGCCGCTCGGCGGGCATCGCGCGCTCGGTCGAGTTCTGGGTGCAGACGAGGTGGGCGAGGACGGGTTCGAACGCCGCGAGCAGGCCCTCGTGGTCCTTGTCGGCCATCACGCCCATCACGCCGATCAGCGGCGAGAACACGAACGAGTCCTCGATCGCGGCGGCGGTCGCCTCGGCACCGTGCGGGTTGTGCGCGGCGTCGAGGACGATCGTCGGGCTGCGCCGGATGATCTCGAGGCGGCCGGGCGAGGTGACCTCGGCGAACGCCGCCTTCACCAGCTCCTCGTCGAGCGGCTGCTCCCCCGCGAACGCCTCGACGGCGGCCAGCGCGACCGCCGCGTTCTGCGCCTGGTGCGCGCCGTACAGCGGCAGGAACACCTCGTCGTACCTCGCCCGCAGCCCCTGCAGCGACAGCATCTGGCCGCCGACCGCCGGCACCCGCGACACGACTCCGAACTCCATCCCCTCCCGGGCGATGGTGGCCCCGACCTCCTCGGCACGTCGGATCACGACCTCGGCCGGCTCGGGATCCTGCTGGGCGAGGATGACGATCGACCCGGGCTTGATGATCCCGGCCTTCTCCTCGGCGATGTCGCGCGGGTTGTTGCCGAGGTAGTTCGCGTGGTCCACCGCCACCGGCAGGATCACCGCGACGGCCGCATGCGCGACGTTGGTCGCGTCCCAGGACCCACCCATCCCGACCTCGACCACGGCGACGTCGACCGGGGCGTCGGCGAAGGCGGCGTACGCCATCCCGACGACGGTCTCGAAGAACGACAGCGGGTGGTCGGAGGCCTCGTCGACGAGATGGGTGTACGGCGCCACGTCGTTGAAGGCGCGCACGAACGCCTCGTCGTCGAGCGGCTCGCCGTCGATCGAGATCCGCTCGCTCATCCGCTCGACGTGCGGGGAGGTGAAGCGTCCGGTGCGCAGCTCCATCGCGCGCAGCAACGTGTCGATCATCCGCGACGTCGACGTCTTGCCGTTGGTGCCCGTCAGGTGGATCACCTGGTAGGTGTCCTGGGGGTCCCCGAGCAGCTCGGTGAAGGCACGGATCCGATCCAGGGAGGGCTCGAGCCGGGTCTCGGGCCAGCGGGACAGCAGGGCGTCCTCGACCTCGGCGAAGGTCTCGGCCAACCGGGGCGATGCGGGGGTCTCACTCATGACTCGTCGAGTCTAGAGACACCACCGCGACGCCCACCTACTGTGTCTCCATGGATCGGGGGAACGGCCTGCGAGTGCTCGGCGCGCTGCTGCTCGCCGCGCTCGCCCTCGGTACGACGACCGCCTCGCCCGCATGGTCTGCCGAGGAGCAGACGTTCACCCACCGCTACGTCCCCGAGCTGTTCAACATCGCCCCGCCCGAGGCCAACCAGCGCATCGCCGGCAACAACCAGTGGCTCTACCCCCAAGCAGTCGCGGTGCCGAAGGCCGAGGTCGAGGACGTGACCCTGACCATCGACGCGTCCGGCCTCGCCGGGGTGGCGGAGTTCAACGACAAGGGCGGCTGCGACGTCGACGGCCTCGATGACGACGACGCCGTCATCACCTGCACCGAAGGCATCGTCGACGGAAACGGCGTGCAGATGGGCGAGTTCACGATCCTCGCCGACCCCGACGCCGAGGTCGGCGACTCGGGGGTGGTCCGGTTCGAGCTCTCGGCGGCGGGAGCGACGCCCGATGCGTGGACGATGCGGGTGGAGGTCGGCACCCCGAAGCTGACGGTCGGCCGGATCGCCGAGCCCCGGGGCTTCGAGCCCGGCGACGCCTTCACGATGCCGGTCCGCATCGTCAACGAGGGCACCCAGCCGGCGCGCGGGCTGTACGTGTTCATCTCGGCCGAGGGCCCGATCTGGTTCGACAACATCGGCGGCTCGGCCTGCCACTACATGAAGGGACGCCGGGACGTCGGGGGCAGCGCGTACTGCCGGTTCGACACGGTCCTCGATCCCGGCGAGGCGGTCCGGTTCGACCAGTTGGTCCGGGTCCGGTCCGGCACGAAGCTGACGTTCGCGAGCGTGTTCGTCGGCGCCTCCACGAGCGACGAGGCGGCGACCCAGGACTGGTTCTTCCCGAAGGAGTTCTCGGTCCAGGGCAGCGGGCCGGCGATGCGGCTGCTGCCGACGGGGCAGACCGGCGCCACCGTCGACTTCGTCGACTTCTGGGTCTCCGGAGGGACCACCGACTTCGCCGCGCTCGGCGCCTCCGTGGTCGGTGCGGTCGGCGAGACGGTCGAGGTGAAGGTCGGAGCACGCAACCTCGGCCCCTCCGACATCGAGCTGTACGACCGGCCGGCGCCGTACGCCCTGGAGTTCGTCCCACCCCCGGGCACCACCGTGGTCGAGATCGGCCAGGAGGAGGACCTCTGGGGATGCGAGCCCGCCGAGGGCGGCGCGGCGTCGTACACATGCGAGTCGCAGGCCGGCTCGCACTCGCCCGGCTGGGCGCAGAAGGTCGTGTTCCAGCTGCGGATCGACGAGCGGGTCCCGGGCGCAGCCGGCTCGGTGCACCTGACCCCGCACGAGCAGGGCCCGTGGTCGATCAACGACCCCGACCCGGACAACGACGACGCCGTGGTGCGGCTGAAGGTGGTGGGTCAGGCCGGGCCGGCCCCGAGTGACGACGCCGACGGCGACTCACCCGTCTGGCCCTGGGCCGTGGGCGGAGCGGCGATCCTCGTGGTCGGTTCAGGTGCGATCAGGAAGTTCGCCATGTCGACCACGGGCTCGTAGCCCAGGGCCTGGTAGATCCGGTTCGACGTGGGGTTCGCCTGGTCGGTGAAGAGGCAGACCCGGGCGCCCTCGGCCAGGAGCCGGCGCGACACCTCCGCGACGGCGGCGCTGGCGTACCCGTGGCCGCGGTGCTCGCGAGGCGTGTAGACAGGGCCGACCCGCGAGACCCCGAACGACGGCGGACGGCGCGCCGTCATGTGCACCGTCCGGCCGTCCAGGTCGTCCCAGAGCCAGACCTGGCCCGACTCGATCCGCTCGACCGTCTCTTCGTCCGTGTGGTGCTCGCCGCCGTGGTGCTCACCGATCCGGCCCGCCTGCTCCGCGGCGTCGGCGGCGAACGCCAGGAACCACTCGTGCACCACGTCGAGGTCGTCCTGCGTGGCGACCCGCAGCCCGCCGGGCACGGGACGCGGCTCGACGAGCTCGTGCAGCTCGAAGAGGCGGATGTGCTCGTGCACGACGGCCGTCCGGCCGGTGAGGGACGCGACCTCCTCGGCGAACGCCCGCGTCGCCGGGAGGGCTCCGTTCGCGCCGCCCGGATCCTCACCACGGGCATGGACCGCGCGGGCCAGGGCCCGGGCGGCAGGGTCCGGCATCGGCAGCACGAACAGCGGGTACGGCGGGAACGGTGCGGTGCGCATCGCGGCGCCGGCAAGCACCCCGGCGGCATCCCGCACGACCGCCCACCACCGCGGGTGCTCGGGCGGCGCGACGCCGGCCGCGACGTCGGCCATGGCCCGATGGGTGACCGACGAGACCACCGTGGTCAGCACGGGGTCGAGGGCCAGATGTTCCTCCGCGGCGGCCAGGAAGGCGCGCGGGTCCTCGGTGATCTCGACCCGGAACGAGTCGGGGTCGGCGAGCACGGTCATGGACGCAGGCTAGGGAGCCGGCCGGACCGAGGCCAATGGTTTCCGGCGTCGTGGAGGACGCGGCAGGTCAGCCGGCGAGGGCGACGACCGGCACGCTCGGCTCGCTCAACGTCGCGACGTAGTGGACGTGGCGCAGATCGCGGGCGACCGGCTCGAGGTGCAGTGCGAAGACCGCTTCGCGGGCGCGCACCCGGTAGAAGTCCGCCTGCAGCTCCTGGCCGGCAGGCCCGGTGAAGACGGCCTCGTAGTGGGACACGCCGTCCCACTCCCACGGCGTCGAGACGTCCTCGAGCACGAGGGTGGCGCCAGCGACCAGTCGGCACGGCTCCGGGACCACCACCAGCTCGCGTCCCCGGTGCGCGAGCAGGTTGGTGTACGACGGTGTGGTGTAGCTGGTGTTCATGGCATCCCCCCGGTTGCATTTCCCCTGCGTCAACGATCCTCCTCACGCTCGGGCCGTGTCCCGGGAACCGGAGAATTCGTCCGCGCCAACAACCGGTTTCTGTGGGAGGGCCCCTCCGCCCTAGGATTTCCGGCATGACCGAGACGACGCAGGACCAGGCACCGATGGCGACGAGCGCGGACAGCCGTGCCGTCGTCGTACCGGAGAAGCCTGCGCTGGAAGGTCTCGAGGAGAAGTGGTCGGCCCGCTGGAAGGCCGACGACACCTACCGCTTCGACCGCACCCAGCCGCGCGAGAACGTCTACTCGATCGACACCCCGCCGCCGACCGTGAGCGGCAGCCTGCACGTCGGGCACGTCTTCTCCTACACCCACACCGACCTCGTGGCCCGCTACCAGCGGATGCGCGGCAAGGCCGTGTTCTACCCGATGGGCTGGGACGACAACGGCCTGCCCACCGAGCGACGGGTCCAGAACTACTTCGGGGTCCGGTGCGACCCCTCGCTCCCGTACGTCGAGGACTTCACGCCCCCGGAGAAGCCGGACGCCAAGAAGCAGGTCCCGATCAGCCGGCCCAACTTCATCGAGCTCTGCGAGCAGCTCGTCGAGCAGGACGAGGAGATCTTCGAGGCGCTGTGGCGCCACCTCGGCCTCTCCGTCGACTGGTCCCAGCACTACACGACGATCGGCTCCCGGGCGATGACCGTCAGCCAGCGGGCGTTCCTGCGCAACTTCGCCCGGGGCGAGGCCTACCTCCAGGAGGCGCCGACGCTCTGGGACGTCACGTTCCAGACCGCCGTCGCGCAGGCGGAGCTCGAGGCGCGCGAGTACGCCGGCCACTACCACCGGGTGGCCTTCCACAAGCCCGACGGCAGCCGGGTCCACGTCGAGACCACCCGGCCCGAGCTGATCCCCAGCGTCGTGGCCCTGATCGCCCACCCCGACGACGAGCGGTACGCCGACCTGTTCGGGAGCACGGTCACCTCGCCCGTGTTCGGGGTCGAGATCCCGGTCCTCGCCCACGAGGCCGCCGAGATGGACAAGGGCGCCGGCATCGCCATGTGCTGCACGTTCGGCGACCTGACCGACGTCCAGTGGTGGCGCGAGCTCGACCTCCCGGTCCGCACCCTCATCGGCCGCGACGGGCGGATGTCGCGCGAGACGCCCCCGTGGCTGTCCGCCGACGACGCCGCCGCGGCGTACGAGGACCTCAAGGGCAAGACCGCGTTCTCCGCCCGCGAGGCGGTGGTCGCGAAGCTCCGGGAGACCGGTGACCTCGACGGCGAGCCCACCCCCACCCAGCGGATGACGAACTTCTACGAGAAGGGCGAGAAGCCGCTCGAGATCGTCGCCACCCGCCAGTGGTACATCCGCAACGGCGGCCGCGACGCCGGCGTGCGCAGCGAGATGCTGGCGCGCGGCAGCGAGATCGCGTGGGCCCCGGCCCACATGAAGCACCGCTACGACAACTGGGTCGGCGGCCTGCACGGCGACTGGCTGATCTCGCGGCAGCGGTTCTTCGGCATCCCGTTCCCGGTCTGGTACCCCCTCGACGACGAGGGCGAGCCCGACCACGCCCACCCGCTGCTCCCCAGCGAGGCCGACCTGCCGCTCGACCCGTCCACGACGGTCCCCGGCGGGTACTCCGAGGGCCAGCGCGGCAAGCCCGGCGGCTTCATCGGCGACCCCGACGTGATGGACACCTGGGCGACGTCGTCGCTGACCCCCCACATCGCCGGCGGCTGGGAGTCCGACGACGACCTCTGGCAGCGGGTCTTCCCCATGGACCTGTGCACGCAGGCCCACGACATCATCCGGACCTGGCTGTTCTCGCGGGTCGTCCGGTCCCACTACGAGAACCACGCCGCACCCTGGTCGCACGCGTTGATCTCCGGGTTCATCCTCGATCCCGACCGCAAGAAGATGTCGAAGTCCAAGGGCAATGCGGTTGTGCCGACCGATGTCCTCGACAAGTACGGCGCGGACGCCGTCCGGTGGCGGGCAGCAATGGCCCGGCCCGGTCTCGACTCACCCTTCGACGAGAGCCAGATGAAGGTCGGGCGCCGGCTGGCGATGAAGGTGCTGAACGCCTCGCGGTTCGTCCTCGACGGCGTCGGCGCCCACGCGCTCGATCACTTCGCGGTCAGCGACCCGGTCGACTGTGCCCTGCTCGGCCGCCTGGAGATCGTGGTCGGCAAGGCCACCGACGCGTTCGAGGCCTACGACTACACGACCGCGCTGGAGCTGTCCGAGAAGTTCTTCTGGGAGTTCTGCGACGACTACCTCGAGCTGGTCAAGGAGCGGGCGTACGGCGACGACGAGACGCCCGGCACGGCCTCGGCCCGCGCCACGCTGGCGATCGCCCTGGAGGTGCAGCTACGGCTGCTGGCGCCGTTCCTGCCGTACGTGACCGAGGAGGTCTGGTCGTGGTGGCAGGAGGGCTCCATCCACCGCGCTCCCTGGCCCGTCAGCTCCGACCTCGGCGCGGCGGCGGCCGCCTCCCCGACGATCATCGACGCGGTCGCGGCGGCGCTCGCGGGAATCCGGGGCGCGAAGTCCACGGCCAAGGTGTCGATGCGGGCGGAGCTGGCCCGGGTCGAGATCTCGGGGCCGCAGGAGCTGATCGACGCCGTGCGCACCGCCGAGCACGATCTGCGCAAGGTCGGGAAGGTCACCGGCGAGCTGGTCTTCACCGTGGCCGACGACGCGACGGAGATCAGCGTCGACGCGCGGCTGGCCGAAGCACCCGAGTAGGGCTTTCAGCAGGGCCTGCGACGGCCCCCGGGGGCTAGCGCCAGGACCGCTTGCCGTCACCACGACCGTGGCCGGCGTCGCCGCCGTCACGGTCGTGGTGACGGGTGCGCCACCCGTTGTTCCACCCCTGGCTCTGCGGGTTCTGCCACGACTGGTTGCCGGGCTTGACCCACGGCTTCCCGGGAGACGACGAGACCTGCCCGTGGCCCTGCCACTGGGTCTGCGGCTTCTTCCAGTCCTGGTTCTTCTTCCAGCTGTTGTTGGACTTCCAGCTGTTGTTGGACTTCCAGTCGGTGTTGGACTTCCAGTCGTTGTTGGACTTCCAGTCGTTGTTGGACTTCCAGCCGTTGTTGGACTTCCAGCCGTCGTGCTTCCAGCGTCGTGACTTCCAGCCGTTGTTGCGACTTCCAGCCGTCGTGCGACTTCCAGCCGCTGTTCGACTTCCAGCCGTGCGGCTTCCAGCCGTGCGACGGGGTCTGGGGCGAGCCCGTGGAGGGGCTGTCGACCTCGGGCTCGTCGGTCACCGGCGTCGCCGGGGTCGCCGGCGACGGCGACGGCGGGAGTGGTGACGGCGTGGTGCTGGTCGGTCACCCGGGGGCCGTTGCCCTGGCCGCGGCCCTCGTGGCGGCCGCCGGTCGCCGCGGCAGCGGCGTTGGCGGTGCCGTGGCTCGCGGCGGTGGCCGACACGGACGAGGCGACCACGGCGGACGTGGTCTGCGCCGGTGCCGGCTCGGAGGCCGGGGCCGGGGCCGGGGCGGGGTCGGTGAGGAGGTCGTCGAGCGACGGCAGGTCGACCTCGAGGGACGAGCCGGCGACGACCGAATAACGGACGTAGCTGGCCAGAGCCTCCGTGCGTACCTGGTTTGCGATCACCAGACCGCAGATGAGCGCCACCGCGACGAACGCGTACATCGGGCGCTTGTGATCGATCCCCACGCTGACTACCTTCCTATGCCTGCCGAGTTCAGACAGGAGCCTGCCGAGTTCAGACAGGAAGAGTGTCCGGGTCAAAACGCCGGTAAAGAATGGCTTGGGGCGAAGATGGTCCCAAAGAACTAGTCCGGCCTAGTTCGACCCGTGGTCCCCGGGTAGTTCGGGGCCCGATTCGACTAGTCGGGGTAGTCCTGAAGAGCCAGAACGGCCGATCAGGCGGACTTCTTCTTCTTCGCCTCGGACTCGCGCGGAATCAGGGTCGGGGCGACCTCGTCGGTGACCACTTCGCCGGTCACGATCACCTTGGCGATGTCGCCGCGTGAGGGCACGTCGTACATCACGTGGAGGAGGACCTCCTCGATGATCGCGCGCAGGCCGCGGGCGCCCGTGCCGCGCTCCATCGCCTGCTCGGCGATGGCGCCCACGGCGTCCTCGGTGAACTCGAGCTCGACGCCGTCGAGCTCGAACAGCTTCTGGTACTGCTTCACGAGCGCGTTGCGGGGCTCGGTGAGGATCTGGACCAGCGCCTCGATGTCGAGCTTGCTCACGCTGGCGATGAGCGGCAGGCGGCCGATGAACTCGGGGATCAGCCCGAACTTGGTGAGGTCCTCGGGGCGCACCAGCTGGAGGAGGTCCTCGGCCTCGCGCTCGTCCTTGCCGCGGACCTCGGCGGTGAAGCCGAGGGTCTTCTTGCCGACCCGCTGCTCGATGATGTGCTCGAGCCCCGAGAACGCCCCACCGACGACGAACAGGATGTTCGTGGTGTCGATCTGGATGAACTCCTGGTGGGGGTGCTTGCGCCCGCCCTGGGGCGGGACCGACGCGGTGGTGCCCTCGATGATCTTCAGCAGCGCCTGCTGGACGCCCTCGCCCGACACGTCGCGGGTGATGGAGGGGTTCTCGGCCTTGCGGGCGACCTTGTCGATCTCGTCGATGTAGATGATCCCGGTCTCGGCCTTCTTGACGTCGTAGTCGGCCGCCTGGATCAGCTTCAGCAGGATGTTCTCGACGTCTTCACCGACGTACCCGGCCTCGGTGAGAGCGGTGGCGTCGGCGATCGCGAACGGGACGTTGAGCATCCGGGCCAGGGTCTGCGCGAGGTAGGTCTTGCCGCAGCCGGTCGGGCCGATCACCAGGATGTTGGACTTGGCGACCTCGACGATCTCGTCCTTGCTGTGCTTGCCACCGATGGGCTGCAGTCCGGCCTGGACCCGCTTGTAGTGGTTGTAGACCGCCACGGCGAGCGACTTCTTGGCGTGCTCCTGGCCGATGACGTAGGAGTTGAGGAACTCGAAGATCTCCTTGGGCTTCGGCAGCTCGTCGAGACTGACCTCGGTGCCCTCGCTGAGCTCCTCCTCGATGATCTCGTTGCACAGGTCGATGCACTCGTCGCAGATGTAGACGCCGGGGCCGGCGATGAGCTTCTTCACCTGCTTCTGGCTCTTGCCACAGAAGGAACACTTGAGCAGGTCCCCACCGTCACCGATGCGTGCCACGGATCATCCTCCGGTTCGTTCCTGAATCAATCTGCAAGAGCCGTACGACGGTACCTCGCGCCGCCCCCGGATGGGTGGCGGACACGAAGAACTCATCACTCTTGGCCACGGTTCAGCCCGCGACTGCGGGAGTTCCCTTGAGGGACGCGAGTACGGCGTCGATCAGGCCGTACTCGACGGCGCCTTCGGCGGTCAGGATCTTGTCGCGCTCGATGTCGCGGCTGACCTGCTCGATGCTCCGGCCGCTGTGGTCGGCGATCATCTTCTCGAGCAGCTCGCGCATGCGCAGGATCTCGTTGGCCTGGATCTCGATGTCGGAGGTCTGGCCGAACGTGCCCTCGGTGTAGGGCTGGTGGATCAGGATCCGGCTGTTCGGCAGCGCCAGGCGCTTGCCGGCGGTGCCGGCCGCCAGCAGGATCGCCGCCGCCGAGGCGGCCTGGCCGATGCAGACCGTCTGCACGTCGGGCTTGATGAACTTCATCGTGTCGTAGATCGCGGTCAGCGCGGTGAACGAGCCACCGGGGCTGTTGATGTAGATGCTGATGTCCTGGTCGGGGTTCATCGACTGCAGGCACAGCAGCTGGGCGATCACGGCGTTCGCGACGTCGTCGGAGATGGGGGTGCCGAGGTAGATGATGCGGTCCTCGAACAGCTTGGCGTAGGGGTCGATCCGCCGGAAGCCGTAGGACGTCCGCTCCTCCCACTGGGGGATGTAGTAGTTCATCGACGGACTCAGGTCCGGGCTCTGCTGACTCGTGGGCTGGTTCATGGGCTGGTTCATGTGCGTTCAGTCCTTCTGGTGGGCGGGACGGCCGTCGTCGGCCGCCTCGCGGGCGCTCTTGATGACCTGGTCGACGAGGCCGTACTCGAGCGCCTGGTCGGCGGTGAACCAGCGGTCGCGGTCGGCGTCCGACTCGACCTGCTCGCGGGTCTGGCCGGTGTGCTCGGCGATCAGGTTGAGCAGGACGTCCTTGATGTGGAGCGACTGCTGGGCCTGGATCTTGATGTCGGAGGCCGAGCCACCCATGCCCGAGGACGGCTGGTGCATCATGATCCGCGCGTGCGGCAGGGCGTAGCGCTTGCCCTTGGTGCCGGCGCAGAGGAGGAACTGGCCCATCGACGCGGCCAGGCCCATGCCGACGGTCGCGACGTCGTTGGGGATGTAGTTCATGGTGTCGTAGATGGCCATGCCTGCGTCCACCGAGCCGCCCGGGCTGTTGATGTGCAGGAAGATGTCGGCGTCGGGGTCCTCGGCGGACAGCAGCAGCAGCTGGGCGCAGATCGCGTTGGCGTTCTGGTCGCGCACCTCGGAGCCGAGGAAGACGATCCGCTCGCGCAGCAGTCGCTGGTAGATGTGGTCGTCGAGTCCGTACATCGACGACCCCGCGCCGTTCAACTGAGGGCTGGAGTACTGGGTCACGAGTGCGACCCTAGCCGCCGGGGTCGACAGTTCCACGCCCAATCCCCCGCTGTTCGCCATCAGCAGACATCACGCCGCAGGGCTGAGCCTGCTCAGGCCTCGGCCTCGGCCGCCGCCTTGAGCCGGCCCACCGTCTGCGCCATCCCGGCCTCGAGCTCGTCGGCGTGCTCCTCGTTCCCGCCGAGCGCGACGGGTGCGAAGGCCCGGCCCAGCCGGGTCAGCCGCCGCGGCACCGGACGCCGGTGCACGACATGCGTGCCCGCCCCGTCGACCGCGCCCTCCGGCTCGATCTCCCAGATCCACCGGGCGCCGCTGGAGGTGGTGTCCCAGGCCAGCGCGCGTCCCGGATCGAGGACGGCGACCACGTTGCGCGTGGGCCAGAGCACGGCCTTGCGGCGGTTCAGCCCGAGGTACCACTGCCCGATCCGGAGCCCGCCGGGCTTCAGGGGGATCATCCGCACCAGCTCGGGGCTCCACTCAGGCATCCGGCGCAGGTCGGTCACCAGCGCCCAGACCCGGTCCGGCGGCGCCGAGACGTTCGCCTCGGCGCGCAGCTCGCGGTCGGCGTTCATCGGTTCATCACCCGGGTCAGTCTGGCACCGCTACTCTCTCGCTCGAGGGGTCCGAGGAGGTGGGTGGCATGGCGTCGCTCGAGGAGATCAGCGCCAAGTCGCGGCTGGCGGAGGAGCACGAGGGGATCACGTTCGACGAGCTCCGGCTCGCTTCGCGCAACCACGCCGTACCCCAGGAAGCGTTGCGCTCCGACGTGACGCCCGCCGGTCTGCACTACCAGCTGACCCACTACGACATCCCGTACGTCGACCCTGCCGACTGGCGGTTGACCCTCGACGGGCTCGTCACGCGGCCGCTCTCGTTCGACCTCGCTGCGCTGCGCGCGCTCCCCCGGCACACCGTCCGCGTGACCATGGAGTGCGCCGGCAACGGCCGCGCGGTCCTCGCCCCCCGACCGATCAGCCAGCCCTGGCTCAACGGTGCCGTGGGCACCGCCGACTGGACCGGCGTACGCCTGGCCGACCTGCTCGCCGACGCCGACCCCACGGCCGAGAACGGGTACGTCGTGTTCACCGGGCTCGACCACGGCATCGAGCGCGGCGTCGAGCAGGACTACCAGCGTGGCCTTCCGATGGAGGAGGCCGCAGCCGACGACGTCCTGATCGCCCACGAGATGAACGGCGCGCCGTTGCCGCCGCAGCACGGCTTCCCCGCCCGGCTGGTGGTGCCCGGCTGGTACGGCATGACCAGCGTGAAGTGGCTGGCCGGGATCAGCGTGCAGGCCGAGCGGTTCGAGGGCTTCCAGCACCACGCCTACCGGCTCAGGCAGAGCCCGGAGGACGTGGGTGTCGAGCTCACCCGCATCGAGCCGCGGGCGCTGCTCGTGCCGCCCGGCTTCCCCGACTTCATCACCCGCACCCGCGTGCTGCGCCCGGGGCGGGTCGAGCTCGAGGGCCGGGCCTGGTCGGGCTGGGGGCGCGTCGCGCGGGTCGAGATCAGCACGGACGGCGGCGCCACGTGGGCGGACGCGACGCTCGAGGAGGGTGGCCTGCGGCGCTGGGCGTGGAAGCGGTTCACGTGGGAGTGGGACGCGCAGCCCGGAGAGCACAGCCTGCGCGTGCGCGCCCACGACGAGACCGGCCGGGTGCAGGCCATCGACCCGACCTGGAACCGCGGCGGCTTCGCCAACAACGCCGACCAGCCGCTCCCCTGCCTCGTGCTCGACGACTGACCCCGCTCAGGCCAGCCAGTCCAGCAGCGCCCGGTGGATCTCCGGGTGGTTGAGCAGGCCGAAGTGGTCGGTGCGTCCGACGTGGAGCACGTCCGCGTCCGGGAACAGCTCGGCGCCGTACCTGTCCCGGCCGTACGCCGACGGCACCCGCACCAGCATGTCGCCCAGCAGGTGTCCGACCGGGTGTCGCTGCGACCCGGTGAGCGTTGCCGCGACCAGGCGGTAGCGGGCGTGCGGCAGCGGCGGAACGTCCTCGGCCAGCCCGGCGACCAGGTCGTGGACGCCGACGGAGCGCCAGTCGAGGATCCGTCCGAAGGCTGCGGTCTCGGGCAACCGGGCCATGCCGCGGCTGCCGTGCCCGATGCCGCGGGCGATCGGCGCGCCGAGGTGAGGGGTGCCGAGGGTCACCACGTCGGAGACCCGCTCGGTCCAGGGGCTCGTGTCGTCGGGCGTCGCCACCGCGCCGGCGGCGCGCAGGATCAGCCCACCCATCGAGTGGCCCACGAGCGCGATCCGCTCGACGTCGGCCGGCCACCCCTCCACCAGCCGCTGCATGAGCGCCGAGAGCGCGATGCCGTTCTCACGCAGCCCGAGGCCGGTGTTGGCGCGCAGGAACACCGGCGTCCACCCCTCGGCCGCCAGCGCCTCGCCGTACGTCGTGCCGAGCTCGTCGCGGTGCCGGTTCCAGTACGCCTCGTTCTCGCACAGTCCGTGCAGGAAGACGACCAGGCGCCCGGTGGCGTCCGGGAACGCGGTGGCCAAGCCCGCGCCGTCGAGAGGTACGTCGCGGCCGTCGGCGCGCACCGCCATCGGGATGGCCAGGCGCGGCCGCTCGGCGACCAGCCGGTCGCCGATCAGCCCGTTGACGGCCGAGCTCACGAACCGGCCACGCGCTTCGGTCTCGAGGCGCGGCCCGGCGCCGGTCGCGGCCGCCCGGTCGAGTCCCTTCGAGGCTGCCCGGAGGCCGACGCTCACGCCGCCGTAGACCGCGGTCGCGATGCCTCGGTGCAGCAGGTCGGGCACCGACGGCCGGGTCCGGCCCGAGACGCGACGCGAGAGCCCCTGCACGCGGTCGGTCCACGCCACGTGGGTGTCCCGGGCGGTCCGCACGACGAGCTCGTCGGCCACCTCGGAGAGCAGGGAGAGGGCGTCCAGCAGCCCCGGTTCCTGGGTCATGGCCAGACGCTAGCGGACTTCGGTGAACAGATGTACACCAGATCTCAGCGTGTCGCCGGCACCGCACGACGGGCCGCCCGCGCCAGCCGGGACGGCGTCGGGTGCCAGACGGCAGCGTCCTCCGGGTCCCACGCGTAGGCAGGAGTCGGTCCGTGGTCGGAGAGGAGGGCCCGGAGCCCCGGAAGACCGAGCTCGCCCGCCGACCAGTCGTAGAGCCGGCCGACCCGGGGCACGATCATCCCGACGTCGAGCAGGTGGCCGAGGCTGTGCTCGGCGCCGACATACCTCTCCAGGTCGTCGTCGAGGGGGTAGCTCGGGGGAAGCACCCGCCCGAGGGACAGGAAGATGCCGGTCATGCCGAGACGCGGATCTCCGACCAGCCGACCCGCCGGTGACAGCCGGCCGAGGGCCAGGCGGGGCTCGGCCACGAGCGCGTGGGCGTACAGCACGCGGACGAGCACGAGGTTGATGAAGAACCGCTCCACGCGCAGCTCGCGGCGGGCCAGGTCCTCGTGGGCGAGGAACGCCGAGGCGATCGAGGTGTTGTGGGCGCGGTACCAGGTGCGTGCGGTCGGCTCGCGGATGAACGCGAGCATGGCGGCCACCCCCGGCGTGCGCGGATCACCCGCCCGGCCGAAGGCGAGCGCCGAGGCCTCGCACGTGTCCCTCAGCAGCGTCTCGTTCACCGAGCGCCACCACGGGCTGCCGGGCGCCGGGCCGGACTCCGGGTTCAGCAGTCCGCGACGCAGCTGCCAGCCCAGGAACGCCGACGCCGCCCGGCGGTAGGGCAGGTAGCCCCGGTCCACCGCGCGCGGCACCTCGTACAGCTCGCGGAGCAGTGCCAGTCGCGCCGATGGGTCGTCGCGGACAGCTGCCACGCGCTCGTCGGCGTACGCCGCAGCGGTCACGCGCGGCGCCTCGACTCGACCACGTTCCAGGGCGCATCGGGGGCGTGCACGACGGGAGGGTCGAAGCCCGCCTCGGCGAGCAGGGCGGCGTACTCGGCGGAGGTGCGCTCGCGACCCGCGAACAGGACCAGCATGTGCAGGTCCACGAGGTGCAGCTCGGCCTGCGCCTGCGCGGACCGGGGCGGGTCCGGGTCGAGGACCTTCTCGACGATCCACAGCCGCGCTCCCGGCGCCATCGCGTCGCGGACGACGCGCAGGATCCGGACACAGTCCTCGTCCTCCCAGTCGTGGAGGATGCTCGACAGCACGTAGGCGTCGCCGCCCTGCGGGACCTCCGCGAAGAAGTCGGCGGCGGCGGCCGAGCACCGGTCGGCGAGACCGGCCGCCGCCATCCGCTCCTCCGCCTCGCGCGCGACCTCCGGCCGATCGGCGACGACACCGCGAAGTCGCGGTTCCCGGGTCAGCAGCGCCTCCAGCATCGCGCCGTTGCCGCCACCGACGTCGACGATCACGCCGACCTCCGCCAGGTCGCAGGCAGCGATGATCGACGCGGCCTGGCCGGTGCCTCGCCGGGCCATCGACGCGTTGAAGACCGTCTCAGCCTCCGGCTCCCTGGCCAGGGCCTCCCACAAGGGCAGGCCGTTGACCTCCTCGAACATGCCCTGGCCGGTGCGCACGGCGTCCGCCATCCGCTCCCACGTGTGCAGCTTCGGTCCCCACGCCGTCGCCAGGAGGACGCTCGCCAGCCCGCTCGGATGGTCGCGACGCAGATGTTCGCCACGCGCACTGAGCGACCACCGCCCGGCGTCGTCCGGCTTCATCAGGTCCGCGTCGGCGATCGCACGGAGCAGGCGGAGCAGCGCGTCCGGGTCGGCACCGACCCGGCCGGCCAGCGTCTCGACGTCCTGAGGCACGTCCATCGCCTCCGGCAGCCCGAGCTCCACGGCCGCCCGCAGGCACAGCGTGACCCAGGCCCCGCGCACGATCCGCGTCACCGCCCAGAGATCGTCCTCCGCGCTCACCCCCGCGACGCTACTCCCCCGATTTCGAGACGGGTCGCGCCGTCCCTCGCAAGCTCGGGCCGACGCCGATCCCTCCTCAATCTCCCGCCGTCACCAGGGCTTCGCACGCTCAGCCCTGCGGCGTGAAATGACGCTGACCCGTCGCTCATTAGCGACGGGTCAGCGGGAAAACGTCGGGTCACGCCTTGTCGGCGGTCTCCTCCTCGACGGCCTCGGCCGGCTCGTCCTCGGCCAACGACCTCGGCGGCGTCCTCGGCAGCCTCGTCCTCGGGCTCGCCGATGGTGCCGTCGGGGCGCAGGTTCTTCAGCTCCACGACGTTGCCGGAGGCGTCCTTGACGACGGCCGACTCGACGATGTTCGCCAGCGCCTTGCCGCGCAGGATCTCCTGGACCAGCTCGGGCACGTGGTTGTGCTCGAACATGTGGTTGGCGAACTCCTGCGGGTCCTGCCCGGACTGCTGGGCGCGGCGGACGAGGTGCTGGGAGAGCTCGTTCTGGTCGACCCCGAACTCCTCCTTCTTCGCGACCTCGTCGAGCACGAACTGGGCGGTGACCGCGTCGCGGACCCGGCGCTCGAGCTCGGCCTCGAACTCCTCGAGCGTCTGACCCTCGTCCTCGAGGTACTTGTCCATGGTGATGCCGGCGTACGCGAGCTGCTGCTCGATGTTCTGGCGGCGGCTGTTGAGCTCGTCGGCGACCAGGGTCTCGGGCAGCGGGATGTCGACCTTCTCCAGCAGGGCCTCGAGTACGGCGTCGCGCGCGGCCGCGGCCTGCTCGAGGCGCTTCCCGCGACCGAGCCGCTCACGCACGTCGGCGGTCAGCTCCTCGACCGTGTCGAACTCCGAGGCCATCTGGGCGAACTCGTCGTCGAGCTCGGGCAGCTCCTGCTCCTGCACCTGGCTGACCGCGACGTTCACCTCGACGTCCTGGCCGACCAGGTCGCCGCCGACGAGCTGGGAGGTGAAGGTCTTCTCGTCACCGGCCGACATCCCGGCCAGCGCGTCGTCGAGGCCGTCGAGCATGCCGCCCCGGCCGACCTGGTAGGACATGCCGGTCACGTCGGCTCCCTCGACGATCTCGCCGTCCTGGGTGGCCTTGAGGTCGATCACCACGAAGTCGCCGTCGGCGGCGGCGCGCTCGACGTCGTTGAGGGAGGCGAACCGCTCACGCAGCGTCGCGACCTGCTCCTCGACATCACTGTCGGCGAGGGAGATGTCCTCGACCTCCGCCTCGATCCCGTCGTAGTCGGGCACCGTGATCTCGGGCTTCACCTCGACCTCGGCGGTGAACTCCAGGGTCTCGTTGTCCTCGAGCTTGGTCACCTCGATCTCGGGCTGGCCGAGGGGCTCGAGGTCGTTGCTCTGCAGGGCCTCGATGTACATCTTCGGGAGGGCCTCGTTGATCGCCTGGTCCAGGACCGGCCCGCGGCCGATCTGGCGGTCGATCACGGCCGGCGGCACCTTGCCGCGGCGGAAGCCCGGGATGTTGATCTGCTGGGCGATCGCCTTGTACGCCGCGTCGAGGCTCGGCTTGAGCTCCTCGAAGGGCACCTCGACGGTCAGCTTGGCCCTGGTCGGGCTCAAGGTCTCGACGGCGCTCTTCACAGGGGGTCTCCTCATTTTTCGGGTTCCGGTCAAACGTCGGGGCGACAGGACTCGAACCTGCGATCTCCTGCTCCCAAAGCAGGCGCGCTAGCCACTACGCTACGCCCCGCCAAGTGGGCCCCCGAAACGTCTGGGCCCCGCTTGGAGCGGATGACGGGAATCGAACCCGCGTAGCCAGTTTGGAAGACTGGGGCTCTACCATTGAGCTACATCCGCGCACAGCCGACGGCCCCGCGGGAGCGCCGATTTTCTGCGGGTGTCATGGTGCCACACGGAGCGCGCCCACCTGTAACCGAGGCGAATCGCTGAACAGCGGCTAGGAACGGTGCAGGAGCAGCAGTGCCCGGTCGTCGTGGGGCGAGCCGAGGGCATCGATCATCCGGCGGGCGCCACCCTCGAACTGGCCGCGCAGCAGCTGTTCGGCCTGCCCGAGCATCCGGTCGATCCCGAGCATGATGTCGCGGCTCGGGGTCTCGACCAGGCCGTCGGTGTAGAGCATGATCGCGTCGCCGGGGCGCAGGGTGCCTCGGGCGCTGGGGTACTCGATCCCCTCGATCAGGCCGAGCGCCGGCCCCTCGGTGGAGTGAACGGTCCAGCGACCCGACCCGGCGATGCGCTGGGCGGCGGGTGGGTGGCCGGCCGTGCGGATCGCGAACTGGCCGGTTGCGACGTCGAGCGAGAGGTGGACGGCGGTCGCGAAGCCCTCGTCCCAGTTCTGCCGGAGCAGGAAGTCGTTGGCGGCCGACAGGAACTCGCCGGGTGGCAGCGCGCCGAGGAGGCCGCCGAAGGCGCCCGACAGCAGGAGGGCGCGGGTGCCGGCGCCCTCGCCCTTGCCGGAGACGTCGACGACCACGACGTCGAGCAGGTCACCGGAGCGCACGGTCACGATGAAGTCGCCGGCGAAGGGGGTGCCGCCGGCGGAGCGCAGCGCCCACTCGAGGTGCCATCCCTCGGGCAGGTCGGGATCCCCGCCCTGGTTCTGGATCCGGTCACGCAGGTCGACCAGCATCGACTCGCCCTGGGTGCCACCGACTCCGAGGCGGGTCCTCCGGAACGACGTCATCAAGATGATGAAGCCGGCGATGAACAGCACCAGGACGGCCAGGACGGTGCGGAAGCTGATGGTGTTCTGCTGGGCGATCGCGATCACGACCAGCATCAGCATGAAGACGATGAACCACGGCAGCTGCCGGGGACCGAGCACGAGGCTGCCGATCAGCATCGGCAGCACCAGCATCGAGAGCGGCGCGGTCTGCGGCCAGATGACGATCGCGCCGATCATGAGCAGGGCGATCACCACGAGAATGCGCGCATCACGCGACTCCGGCGGGAACACTCGCCGGAGGGTGCCGCTCCAGGTGCGGCGCAGTCGGGTGGGGGCCACCGATCGGTCGGGCCCACGGGCTGACGTCATGATCCTCGTCTCGTGCTCGCGGTCGGCCTCACTGTACGGCGCGGGAACGGAACCGGGGCTGACATCGCGGACACCAGAACAAGTTTCTTCCGAGCAAGACATCGGTCCGGATCCGGGCCTCGCACACCAGGCACGGCTGGCCCGTACGGCGGTAGACGTAGACCTCCCCGCCGTGGTCGTCCACGCGCGGCGCGCGGCCCATCGCCTCGGGAGTGTGCTCGGGCCGAACGGTGTCGATCCGCCCGGTCTTCACCCCCTCCGCCATGAGCCCGACGAGGTCCTCCCACATCGCCCGCCACTGCCCCGAGCGGAGCGTGTTGCCCGGCCGGAGCGGGTGCATGCGCTGGCGGTACAGCAGCTCGGCGCGGTAGACGTTGCCGACTCCGGCCAGCACCGATTGATCCATCAGGAGCGCGCCGATCGGCGCCTTGCTGCGCCGGATCCTGGCCCAGGCCCGCTCGGGGTCGGCCTCGGGCCGGATCGGGTCGGGGCCCGACCGCCCGATGACGGCGTCTCGCTGGCCGACCGTCACCAGCTCGCAGACGGTCGCCCCGCGCAGGTCGGCGTACGACGTCCCGTGAGCGCCGTTCGCCACGAGCCGCAGCCGCACCTGGCCCACCGGGAGCGGCACCTCGGGCGCGGAGCGGACCACGTCGAACTTGCCGATCAGGCCGAGGTGCACGTGGACGAACCGCTCGCCCGGGAACTCGACGTACAGGTGCTTGCCCCACGCCTCGGCCCCGAGCAGCTCGTGGCCGTCGAGGAGCGCCGCCGCGTCGGCGAACCGGCCCTGCGGACTCTGCACCCGCACCACCCGGCCGGCGAACACCTCGGTGAGCTCGGTGGCGAGTCGGTGGAGGGTGTGGCCCTCAGGCATCGCCCAGCTCGTGTCCGCGGGCGGACTCCGGCAGCGGCGGGAGCTCGTGGGTCGCTTCGTAGCCGGCCACCTGGCCGATCCGGCGGACGTGCCGCTCGTCGTTGCTGAACGGCGTGGTGAGGAAGAGCTCGACGAACCGCGTCATGTCGTCGACCGAGTGCATCCGGCCGCCGACCGCGACGACGTTGGCGTCGTTGTGCTCGCGCGCGAGTCGTGCGGTGTCCTCGGACCACGCCAGCGCGGACCGGACCCCGACCACCTTGTTGGCGGCCATCTGCTCGCCGTTGCCCGAGCCGCCGATGACCACGCCCAGGCTGTCGTGACCGCTCACCCGCTCGGCGGCCACGGCCTCGGCGGCACGCAGGCAGAAGACGGGGTAGTCGTCGACGGCGTCGTAGACGAACGGGCCGTGGTCGACCGGCTCGTAGCCGTGGTCGCGCAGCCAGGCGAGCAGGTGGTCCTTGAGTTCGAGGCCGGCATGGTCGGAGCCGAGGTGCACACGCATGGGCGACATGCTCGCAGAGCGCGGCGACACCGCGGCCGCGGGTCAGCGGTGCTGGCGCAGGAACGCCGCCACCTGCCGGGTCATCGGCTCGGCCGCCGGGAACACGAGGTGGTGCCGCCAGAACCCGTGCACCTGACCGAGGTAGCGGGTGGCCACGACCTCGACGCCGGCCTCCGCGAGGCGCAGCGCGAGCAGCTCGCCCTCGTCGCGAAGGGGGTCGTGCTCGGCCGTGGTGACCAGCGTCGGAGGCAGGGTGTGCAGCCGGTCGGAGCTCAGCGGGGCGAGGTCGGGGTGCTCCAGGTCGGCCGGCGTCGCGGCGTACTGCCGCCAGTACCACTCGGCCTCGCGGGGGTCGAAGCCGTCGGCCGCCGTGCGGTAGGAGTCGTGGTCGCCGTGCGGGTCGAGGAACGGGTAGATCAGGGCCACCGCGGCGAACCGGTCCGGGTGGCGCAGCGCCGCGACCAGGGCGAGGTTGCCGCCCGCGCTGTCGCCGTGGACGTACGCCGGCCCGGCGAGCCCGTGCTCGTCGGCATGGTCGTCCAGCCAGCGGACCACGGTCGAGACGTCGTCCGGCGCCGCCGGGAACCGGTGCTCGGGCGGCCGCCGGTAGTCGACGCTGAGCAGCGCCGTACCGCACCGGTTCGCGAGCCGCCGGGCCGCCGCGTCGTGCACGTCGACGTCGTGGAAGACGAAGCCGCCTCCGTGCAGGTGGAGGACGACCCCGGCGTCCGCGTCGGCCGGACGGTAGAGCCGACAGGGCACGCCGTCGGCGTCCACGTCGCGCACCTCGGCGACGTCCTCGCGTGGCTCCTCGGCCGCCAGCGTCCGCGCATCGGCGCGCGCCGCGTCGATGTCGTAGCCGTCGGTCCAGACCGGGATGTCGCCGGCGGCGTACTCGAGGGCTCGGACGGACTCGGGGTAGAGCGCCATGGGTCAGCCTTCCTGGTCAGCCTGTTGGTCAACGCTGCATGAGGGTGTCGAGGGCGACCGCGATCGCCGCCGCGACCCGGAAGTCGACGCGCTGGTCGGGCACGTGCACGGTGTAGACGTCGCGGACGCTCCCCTGCCGCTCGACACCCAGGAGGGGGTTGCCGGCGGCGTCGAGGAAGTCGAAGTGGATCGGCAGGAACGGGATGTCCATGAACCGACGCACCAGCGCGACTCCCTGGCTGCGCTCCTGGCCGGCGCCCTGGTAGCCGGGCCCCTCCACGTGGAAGGTGGAGCGCAGCAGGCTCGCCGCGAAGTCCTTGCGGAAGAAGCCGATCTGCTGCCCGACCTCGTCGGTGACGTCGTACCCCGAGCCGAGGTCGATCGACTTGCGGGCCTTGAACGCGAACACCGGGCGCGTCTTGGTGTCGTCGGTGTAGAAGGTGACGTGTTCCTTGAACGCCATCCGCTTCTGCTCCGCGACGGCCATCAGGTGGGCGTAGCTGCCGTCCGGGTTCGCGGCGTGCACCTCGTAGCGGTTGGTGGTCATGGCGAATCGCTGCCGGAGGTAGAACAGCGGCAGGTACATCGACTGCGTCATGCCCGGAACCCTACTGAGCAACAATGGCGCCATGGCTGCCTTCGGCTGGCTGGTCCTGGCCCTGGTCTTCGTCGACGAGCTGCTCGCCATGATCGCCTTCGGGGTGTGGGGATGGGAGACCTCGCCGCGCTGGCTCCTGGTGTGGCTGCTGCCGCTGATCGCCATGGCGGCGTGGTTCCTCCTCGCATCGCCCAAGGCGAGGTACGGCGGCCGCGTCGTCAGGCCGGTGACCAAGGTCGTGGTCTTCGGCCTCGCCTGCCTTGCCCTCTGGGACGCCGGCCACCCGACCTGGGCGCTCGCCCTGCTCGCCTTCTCGGTGGTCGTCAACGCCCTCGCCCAGATCCCGTCCATCCGCGACCTCGCAGTCACCACCACCCGCACCCCGACCACCGGAGGTTGAGGTGCGAAGGCCGCCTCGCGGCCTGAGCCTCGAAACCCCCGCACCCGCGCAGGGCAGCACCCATAGGCGTTGTCCACAGCCAGGGACATCAGTCGATTCGTCCTGGCGCGGCCCGGGAACCACCTCTCCATGGCGTGGACCTACATCGTGGAGTGCGCCGACGGCAGCCTGTACGTCGGCAGCACCACCGACCTCGAGCGCAGGATCAGTGAGCACAACCTCGGCTTGGGCGCCGCATACACACGCATCCGCCGTCGCCGACCCGTCCGGCTTGTCTGGGCGGCCGAGTTCAACCGCGTCGAGGACGCGTTCATCTATGAGAAACAGATCCAGGGCTGGAGTCGGGCGAAGCGGCAGGCACTCATCGACGGACGCTTGACCGACCTGCCCGACCTCGCCAGCAGGCCCTCACGCGAGGACGGCTGAGCGGCCCTGCCCCCGTACCGGGGTTTCGAGGCTCGCTTCGCTCGCACCTCAACCACCGGCCGTTGGTTGAGGTGCGAAGGGCCGCCTGTCGGCCCGAGCCTCGAGACCCCGGACCCGTGCGGGCCGCTGGTCAGTCGGTGGCGAGGCGGGCCAGCTCGTCGTCGACGACGCCGGGGTCGAGCTTGGTGAAGATCGGGGTCGGCCTGGCGACCGGGGTGCCGACGACGGCGGGCCGGCGCTCCCAGGTGGGGGTGCCGGAGTACTCGCCGGTGATGATCGGGTAGACGTGCAGCCCGGCGCCGTCGTCGGGGTCGAGGTCCTCGACGTGCTCGATGCGCGGCATCGGCATGAACTCGCCCTCGCCGCCGTACGCCGACCACACGCGGTTGGACGAGTGCGGCAGGAACGGCGCCAGCAGCGTGTTGCAGTCGAGCACGCACTGGGCGGCGACGTGGAGCACAGTGCCGAGCCGCTCGCGCTGGGAGTCGTCCTTCATCTTGTAGGGCTCGGTGACGGTGAGGTACTTGTTCACCTCGCCCACCACCCGCATCGCCTCGGAGATCGCGGCCCGCTGGCGGTGCCGGCCGATCAGGTCGCCGACGGTGTCGAAGCCGGCGAGCACGGCGTCCAGCACGGCCTGGTCGACGTCCTCGAGCGGGCCGGCGGGCGGGATCTCGCCGAAGTTCTTGGCGATCATCGTCGCCGTCCGGTTGACGAGGTTGCCCCAGCCGGCCACCAGCTCGGAGTTGGTGCGCTGCACGAACTCCGCCCAGGTGAAGTCGGAGTCAGACGTCTCGGGGCCGGCCGCGCAGATGAAGTAGCGCAGCGCGTCGGGCTGGTAGCGCGACAGCATGTCGCCGACCAGGATCACGTGCCCACGGCTGGTGGAGAACTGCTTGCTCTCCATGGTCATGAACTCGCTCGACACCACCTCCGTCGGCAGCTGCAGGGTGCCGTACTTGCCGGGCGAGCCGCCCCGGTCGCCGCGTCCGTCGTACGCCAGGAGCTCGGCCGGCCAGATCTGGCTGTGGAAGGTGATGTTGTCCTTGCCCATGAAGTAGTAGGACAGCCCCTCGGGGTCGTTCCACCAGTCCCGCCAGCGATCGGGGTCACCGATCCGGCGCGCCCACTCGATCGACGCCGACAGGTAGCCGATGACCGCGTCGAACCAGACGTAGAGCCGCTTGGCGGGGTTCTCGCGCCAACCGTCGAGCGGCACCGGGATGCCCCAGTCGATGTCGCGTGTCATCGCCCGCTCGCGGATGTCCTCGAGGATGTTCTTGGAGAACTTGATGACGTTCGGCCGCCAGGTGCCGCTGGCCTCGCGTTCGTCGAGCCACTCCGCCAGCGCCCCCGCGAGCGCGGGCAGGTCGAGGAAGAAGTGCTGGGTCTCGACGAACTCCGGCTCCTCGCCGTTGATCTTCGACCGCGGGTTGATCAGGTCGGTCGGATCGAGCTGGTTGCCGCAGTTGTCGCACTGGTCGCCGCGCGCCTCGGCGTACCCGCAGATCGGGCAGGTGCCCTCGATGTAGCGGTCGGGCAGGGTGCGGCCCGTGGACGGGCTGATCGCCGCGAGCGCGGTCTTCTCGATCATGTACCCGTTGCGGTGGACGGTCAGGAACATCTCCTGCACCACGTTGTAGTGGTTGCCGGTGGTGGTCCGCGTGAACAGGTCGTAGGACAGGCCGAGGTCGACGAGGTCCTGCACGATCACGGCGTTGTTCTTGTCGGCCAGCTCCCTCGCCGGGACTCCGGCCTTGTCAGCGGCGACGAGGATGGGTGTGCCGTGCTCGTCGGTGCCCGAGACCATCAGTACGTCGTGACCGGCCATCCGCATGTAGCGGCTGAAGACGTCGGAGGGCACACCGAAACCGGCCACGTGGCCGATGTGGCGCGGGCCGTTGGCGTACGGCCAGGCGACGGCTGACAGGACTCGACTCATGCGGATGATCCTAGGAGGGCCTCCGCGACGCGCCGAACCGGTTATCCCGCAGGCCCGATCACGCCCGCCGGTCCGGCGTCGCCCGGGGCCGGCTCCTTGAGCTCGACGAAGATCACGTGGGTCTCCGTCTCACCCACGTTCTCGCCGCTGTGCTGCTGGGCGGGCAGCCAGTTCGCGAGCCCGGCCGGCAGCTCCACGTCACGCGTCTGCCCGTCCCCGGCGTGCAGGCGGCGACGGAACGACGACAGCGTCACCATCACGCTGTCGGGATGCGCGTGCGGCGTGGTGCGGTCGCCGGGCCGGTCGAGGTACTCCAGCACACGCACCCGCTCGTTCTCGAACACGACGCGGTAGAGATCGCCGTTGCTCACCGTGGGGTCGAGGTCGTCCATGGGCAGCCTCCTGGGGGTCGAGTCAGCACGCTAGCCGCACGTAGGGTCTGCACGCATGAGCCTGATCGCCGAAGACATGCTCCTGCTGCTTCTCGACGACGAGAAGGGCACCATCGTCGGCACCTCCCACCTGCAGATCGTGCTCGGCGGCGCGATGCTGATCGAGCTCGCCACGACCGGCACGGTGATCGTGGAGGAGAAGAAGGGCATGTGGAAGTCCGCCAAGGTGCGGGTGCAGCCGGGCTCCCTGCCCGACGACGTGCTGCTGCGTCGGGCAGCCGACGCCGTCGCCGAGAAGGAGCGGTCGGGCCAGGACCTGGTGACCCGGCTGGGCAAGGGGGTCCAGGACGAGCTGCTCGGCCGGCTGGAGCAGCGCGGCGTCCTCGAGCGCAAGGAGGACAAGGTCCTCGGCCTGTTCCCGCGGCGCCGCTGGCCGACGGTCGACTCCACCCACGAGGACGCCGTACGCCGGCAGCTCACCGCCGCGCTCGTCCAGGGCGTGCAGCCCGACCAGCACACCGCCTGCCTGATCGCGCTGCTCGCGGCCATCGACCGTGCCCACAAGGTCGTCGACCGCGACGGCCTGCCCGCAGGTCAGGTGCGCAAGCGGGCCAAGGAGATCGCCCAGGGCGAGTGGGCGGCCAAGGCGGTCAAGGACGCCATCTCCGCGTCCACTGCTGCCGTCGCCGCAGGCGTGGCGGCAGCGACCACCGCAGCGACCACCTCCGGGAGCTGACAGTCCTCACCAGCGGTTGATGCGCCGCTGGCTGCGGTTGCGGATCTCGGGCAGCTTGGCGTAGAGGTACTCCCCCGGGCAGGCCGTGTCGTTGGTGTCGCGGTGCCCGTCGATCACCGGCAGCCGGACCCGCCGGCCCTCGGCGTACTTGTCACTGCCCGTGGAACGCATCCGCACCGTGCCCTTGGCCATCCGGTCGTACCCGTCGAGCTTCCACGCAGCCAGCTTCGCCACCGTGACCACGGCCTTGTGCCAGGGCCGGCGCTCGTCGAGGTTGCCGATCACGGCGATGCCGACCGACTGCACGTTGAAGCCGAGGGTGTGCGCCCCCTGCACGACGCGGTACGGGCCACCCGACCGGCCGATCCAGGCCCGGCCGAACTTGTCGACCAGGAAGTTGTAGCCGATGTCGAACCAGCCCAGGGTCTGGGTGTGGTAGCGGTACATGCCGCGCAGGATGCCGGGCACGTCGACGCGCTTGTAGGTGTTGCCGGTCGCGGTGTGGTGGACGTGGACCTGCTTGACGGTCCGGTTGTAGCGCGGCTCGCCGTTGCGCCAGTTGTCGTTGGCGCCCCACTGCGTGCGGGTGCGCAGCTTCGGTGCGGGAGCACTGGTGGGTCGTGACCGCTGCTTGGCGCTCGTGCGCGAGGACACGGGCGCGGCGGTGGCCCGGTCGGACGGCAGGTGACCGGGGTCGATCAGCACCAGCTCGAGGTCGCGCGCCGCGTTCGACGAGGTCCGGACCTGGATCGCCCGGGAGTCGCCGACCCACAGCAGGTCGGCCGCGCGCCGGCTGCCGGCGACCGCGCCGGCGTCGGCCATCGGGTCGGCGTGGCGCCAGGTGGTCCAGCCTCCGTCGTGCCGCGTGCGTACCTGCAGGTGCGGCGCCCTGCCCTGCCAGGTCGCGCCGACCATGCTGAACCGGTCGGTCTCCAGCGAGACGGTCCGGGTCGCACCACGCGCCCGGGCCCAGGTCTGCCCGGCGAGGTCGACGGTCGCGGACCGGACGACGTCACCGGCGGGCGCCGTGAGGCGAATGCGCTGGTCGGGCGCGGGAGCAGGAGCCGCCTCGGCAGTCGCGGGAACGGCCACGATGGTGCTCGCGCAGAGCAGCATCGCGGCGGGAGTCAGGAACGAGGAACTTCCGAGATGGCGCGTCATGACCGCACCCATGATGCGTGAGAGGCAGGTGATGCGCCAGTCCGCGGCTCCGGGCCGCCCACGCCCTCAGCTGAAGTCGAGGTCCTTGTCGCGCGACCGCTTCAGCTCGTGGAAGTGCGGGAACGCGGACACGGTGACGCAGGCGTCCCACAACCGGCCGGCGTCCTCGCCCCGCGGTGCCTTCGTGAGCACCGGCCCGAAGAACGCCGCCCCCTCGAAGGAGATCGTGGGCGTGCCGACGTCGTCGCCGACCTGGTCCATGCCGAGCCGGTGCGACTTGAGCAGTGCGTCGTCGTACTCGGTCGAGTCCATCGCGTCGGCCAGCGACCGGGGCAGCCCGGCCTCCTCGAGCGCGGCCTCGATCCCGTCGCGGTCCAGGTCCTCCTTGCGGACGTGCCGGCGCTCTCCCATCGCGGTGTAGAGCGGCTCGAGGACGCCCTTGCCGTGGGCCTGCTCGGCGGCGATGCACACCCGCACAGGCCCCCACGCCTTCGCCAGCGACGCGCGGTAGTCGTCGGAGACATCGCGGTCCTGGTTGAGGATGGCCAGGCTCATCACGTGCCAGGTCACGGTCACGTCGCGCACCTGCGCCACCTCGAGCATCCAGCGGGACGTGATCCAGGCGAACGGGCACCGGGGGTCGAACCAGAAGTCGGCGTTGGTCATATTTTCAACTTAACCGCCGCACCAAGGCGACAAACGTCCGTCTCAGGATCTACTTCAGGACCCGCACCGTTGTCTGGACGCGACCCGGCAGGATCGTGCCGGTGCCGTCGTAGGCCACCTTGACCTTCCAGGTGCCGGGTCGCAGCTCGGGCACGACCACCCGCATCCGACCGTCGACGACTCGCCCTGCGACCTCGTGGCCGCCGATCGTCACGGTGGCCCGACCGGTGGCCGCGGCAACGCCGCGAGCACTGACCCGGAGCGCGACCACGGCCCGGCCCCGCTTGCCGGTCGCGGTCACCCGCAGGTCGGGAACGGTCGTGACGATCCCCGCCGCGGCCAGGGTCACGCTCTTGTCGAGGTAGCCGGTGTGGCTCAGGCCGACCCGCACCGAGACCTGGTGACCGACGTCCTCGAGCCCGAGGTCGTAGGCCAGCTTGCCGGTGGCCCCCGCGATCGGGTGGCCGTCGCGCAGCCAGGTGTAGGTCACGGCCGAGTCGGCGGGGTCCGCCTTGCCCGGCGTGACGGTCAGCCGCCCGCCGAGCTTGGGGACGCCGCCGAGCGCGTAGGGCTGGGTGAACTCGATCAGTCCGGCGGCCACGGCGGCGGTCGGGGCCGAGGAGACCGTCGACACCTTGTAGCCGTCGAGGCGCGCGGTCATCCGCGCCGTGATCACCTTGCGGAACAGGTCCTGTCCGAGGCGGAGGGTGCGGCCGGTCGCGCCGGGGATGGCCTTGCCGTCGGCGTACCACTGGATCGTCGTGGACTTCGGCTTGGGCGACCAGGTGCCGGCGCGCACGGTGAGCACCTCATCCACGCGCGAGGTGCCGGAGACGGCGGGAGCGGCGGTGCTGGCCATGGTGCCGGGGGCGACGGCCGCGGTGCGCACCGATGCGGCGGACCCGGAGACGTAGCCGCGCTTGGTGGCCGCGACGCGCACGGACAGCTGCTGGCCGAGCATCCCGACCGTCGGCGTGAGCGAGGCCGTCGTCGCGCCGGCGATCGCCTTGCCGTTGGCCAGCCACTGGTAGGCCAGCGTCGCGCCCGAGGTCCAGGTGCCGGCCTTCGCCGTGAGCGGCGCGCCGACCGCCGGCGTACCGGTGATGGTCGGGGCAGCGGTGTTCGCCACCGCGCGGTCGTTGAAGTGGACGAAGCCGGTGGGCCAGCTGCTGCTGGACTTCGAGATCCGTCGCCAGTGGAAGTCGCCGCTCCAGCTGTCCTCGGAGATCACGATCGTGGTCGCGGAGACCACCTCTTCGACGTACGCGACGTGACCGCTCGAGCCGACGCCGTCGCCGGCGTTCCACCAGGCGACCGAGCCCACCATGGGCGTCTGGTTGGTGATCTTCTTGTTCGCGCGGCCCCAGTTGTAGGCCATGCCGGTGCCGCTCCAGGGACGCTCGGCGGACATCCCGCTCTTCACCATCCGGAAGGCGACGTAGTTGGTGCAGTTGTGGCCGGAGTACATCCGCCACCACATCTTCTTGCTGTTGGCCTTGTAGCCGGAGTTCGGGTAGCCCTTCTCCTTGCAGCCGGCGTACCCCGTGCAGATGTACGTCGAGGCGGCCTGGGCCGGTGGCGCGAACGGGACGACGCCGAGCAGCACCACTGCCACGAGCAGGGTGTGGGCGAGGAACCGGGTCCGAGTCACGAGGCGAAAGTCTGACCGATGTCAAGCACCATGGCGGCGTTTTGCCCCAAAAATCACATTCGAAACACGAGAGCACTCCAACCCCACCCGCTACGCGCCGGTCACGGGCTGGTCACGAGGGTCATTCCCGGTTGGGAGCACGGAGGGCCCGATGGCAGGATGCGGGCATGCCAGGAACCAACCTCACCCGGGACGAAGCCGCCGCCCGGGCCTCGCTCCTCGACGTCACGTCCTACGCCATCGATCTGGACCTGACGACGAGCGACACCACGTTCGCGTCGACCACGACGATCCGCTTCACCTGCCGCGAGCCGGGCGCCACCACGTTCGCCGACCTCGTCGACGCGACGATCCACGAGCTCACGCTCAACGGCGAGTCGCTGGACCCGGGCGAGGTGTACGCCGACAGCCGGATCACGTTGACCGGCCTGGCTGCGGAGAACGAGCTCGTCGTACGCGCCGACTGCACGTACTCGCGCACGGGTGAGGGACTCCACCGGTTCGTGGACCCCGCCGACAACCGGGTCTACCTCTACTCGCAGTTCGAGGTGCCCGACGCCCGCCGCGTCTTCACGACGTTCGAGCAGCCCGACCTCAAGGCACCGTTCACGTTCACGGTCACCGCGCCGAGCCACTGGAAGGTGGTCTCGAACGCGCCGACGCCGAAGCCCGAGGACATCGCCGACGGCAAGGGCGTGTGGCGGTTCCCCGCGACCAAGCCGATGTCGACGTACATCACCGCGCTGGTCGCCGGCGAGTACCACGAGGTCCTCGACACCTACGAGGGCAAGTACGGCGACATCCCGCTCGGCCACTACTGCCGCCAGTCGCTCGTCGAGCACCTCGACGTCGAGAACCTGGTGCGGGTCACCCGGCAGGGCTTCGAGTTCTTCGAGGACGCCTTCGACTACCCGTACCCGTTCGGCAAGTACGACCAGCTCTACGTGCCGGAGTACAACATGGGCGCGATGGAGAACGCCGGCTGCGTGACCCTGCGCGACGAGTACCTCCCCCGCAGCCGCCAGGACGGCGCGTTCTACGAGTTCCGGGCCTCGGTGATCCTCCACGAGATGGCTCACATGTGGTTCGGCGACCTGGTGACCATGAAGTGGTGGGACGACCTGTGGCTGAACGAGTCGTTCGCGGAGTGGGCGTGCTACCACGCTGCCGTCCAGGCGACGGAGTTCACCGAGTCGTGGACCGGCTTCACCAACGCCCGCAAGAACTGGGCCTACCGCCAGGACCAGCTGCCCAGCACCCACCCGATCGCGGCCGACAACGTCGACCTGCGCGCGGTCGAGGTGAACTTCGACGGCATCACCTACGCCAAGGGCGCCTCGGTGCTCAAGCAGCTCGTCGCCTGGGTCGGCCTGGAGAACTTCCTGACCGGTCTGCAGGGGTACTTCAAGGACTTCGAGTTCGGGAACTCCCAGTTCACCGACCTGCTCGCCGCGCTCGAGAAGGCCTCCGGGCGCGAGCTCGACACCTGGGCCCAGGAGTGGCTCCAGACGGCCGGCGTGAACACGCTGGTGCCGGAGTTCGAGCTGGACAGCGATGGCAGCTACGTGTCGTTCGGCGTACGCCAGACGGCGGCGGCCGACTACCCCGCGCTGCGCCGGCACCGGCTCGGGATCGGCCTCTACGACGAGCGCGACGGCCACCTCGTGCGGCGGGCTGCCTTCGAGATCGACGTCGAGGGCGACCTCACCGAGGTCCGCGACCTGGTCGGCGAGAAGCAGCCCGACCTGCTGCTGCTCAACGAGGGTGACCTCGCCTACGCAAAGATCCGGCTCGACGAGCGGTCGCTGGCGACGGTGGTCAACGGGCTCGGGACCCTCGACGACTCCCTGGCACGGGCGCTGTGCTGGGGAGCGGCGTGGGACATGACCCGCGACGCCGAGATGAGTGCCACCGCCTTCGTCTCGCTGGTCCTGAGCGCGGTCGGCCGCGAGACCGATGCGTTCGGTGTCAGCCGGATCCCCGGGTACGGCGCCCAGGCGGTGAACACCTACTCCGCACCCGAGAACCGCGCCGAGCTCAGGGCCACCTGGGAGCGCGGCCTGCGCGACCTGCTGGACCAGGCCGAGTCGGGCAGCGACCACCAGCTGTCGTTCGCGCGCGCCTACGCCGCCGCGGCGCACAGTGACGAGGCGCTGGCGACGCTCGAGGGCCTGCTCGACGAGTCGGTGTCCTTCGACGGGCTCGCCATCGACACCGACCTGCGCTGGCACCTGCTGACCCAGCTGGCCAAGAACGGCCGCGCCGACGCCGACCGGATCGCCCAGGAGCTCGAGCGCGACAACACCATCTCCGGCCAGGAGCGGGCCGCGGCCGCGCGTGCCTCCCGCCCCGACGCCGAGGCGAAGGCCGAGGCGTGGGAGGTGGCGATGGTGCGCGACGACGTACCGAACGAGACGCAGCGCAGCGTGGTCCTCGCCTTCCAGCAGCACGGGCAGGACGCCGAGCTGGCGCCGTACGTCGAGAAGTACCTCGCCGCCGCCGACACCATGTGGGAGGAGAAGGGCACCCAACGCGCCTCGACCGCCCTCGAGTACATCTTCCCTCGCCCGCTGGCCAGCCAGGAGCTGCTCGACCGGATCGACGCCTGGATGGAGTCCTCCTCGGCCAACCCCGCCGCCAAGAGGTACGTCAACGAGGGCCGGGCCGACGTGGCCCGCGCCCTGGCCGCTCAGGCCAAGGACGCCCAGGGCTAGGGGCATGTATTCACGGCTGACCACGTCGCTGGCCAGGAAGTTCCCGAGCGAGTGGGTACAGGTTGGGCGTCATCTCAGCCGTCGGCGTGGAGGGTGAGGGGCGCGCGGGCGTGCTCGGCGAGCATGGAGATGCCGCGCTTCAGGCCGCCGACGAGGTCGCCCTCGGCGAAGGCCGACTTCATCTGCAGCACGGCGAGCTCGACCTCGCCGTCGGTGAGGTTGCGGCGCACGGTGGCTCCGGTGATGACCTCGAGCGACTTGCTCAGCGGGTCGACCAGGATCAGCACGCTGCGGGTGGGGGCGACCAGCCGGGCATGCAGGCGGCGGGCGAAAGCCGCGGGATCGGGCCCGGCCTCGCCGACGTACACCGAGAACTCGCAGCGCGACGCCTGCTCGGCCGCGCGAATGGTCCGGTCGATCTCGTGCCGCTCGCCGGAGCTGAACTCACCAGCGGCCACTCGCACCTCCGGTGTCATCCGCGTCCACCGTCTCTTGACGGGACTCGAGCTCGTGGGTGCCCTTGCGCGGGCCGCCGAACCACTGGCTCTCGATGGCCGGCGCACCCGGCCTGATGCTCTCGCCGCGCACCAGCGACGGGATGTAGACGGCGATCGCGATGATCAGGAACAGCGCGAGCGGGATGCCGACGAACACCAGGATGGTGTGCAGCGGGTCGACCGGCTCCGACTGGTCGGTCCAGCCCACCGGCACGTCGGCTCGAGCGGGCGCCGCGACGAGCACCGGGACCAGGAGGGCGAGGAGCAGGACGGAGGTACGACGGGCGAGCGTCTGCATCGTCGAGGTCACGCGCAGCAGGATATCGGCTTCGCGCCCACCGGTCTGCGACCGGGCGTCGGCTGCGTCACACGCTGAGCGTGGCGGGGCGCGCGAAGACTTGGGTTGCGCCTCGTCCTGTACATACTGGGGCGCATGCTTTCGCTGACTTCCAGCCCGTGCGCGGACGACGAGTTCGTCTGCAACACCGCGATGGACTGGACGGACAACGAACAGGTCGCCGAGGTCGCCGACATCGTGATCGGCACGCCGCTGGCCATCGCCGGCATCCTCCTGGGCGGACTGATCGTCCGGTTCATCCTCCACCGACTCGTGGACCGTCTGGTCCGCAAGGCGGAGGTGGGTGTCCTCCCCGACCGGGTGAGCCGGGTGGCGATGGGCGCGGCCCGCGGCCTGGAGGCACACGACGGTCGTGACGCGGTCGTCGCCACGCGTCGCGTCCAGCGGGCGCAGACCACCGGCAGCCTGCTCAAGAGCATCATCACCGGCATCGTCGTCGCGATCGTCGTGACGATGGTGCTGTCCGAGGTCAACGTCAACATCGCCCCGATCATCGCCAGCGCCGGCATCCTCGGCCTCGCGATCGGCTTCGGCGCCCAGAGCCTGGTGGGCGACTTCCTCTCCGGCCTGTTCATGATCTTCGAGGACCAGTACGGCGTCGGCGACGTCGTCGACCTCGGCGAGGCGTCCGGCACGGTCGAGGCCGTCAGCCTGCGGGTGACCCGGCTGCGCGACGTCAACGGCACCGTCTGGTACGTCCGCAACGGCGAGATCATCCGGGTCGGCAACATGAGCCAGAACTGGGCCCGCAGCGTCCTCGACATCAACGTGTCCTACACCGAGGACCTGGTGAAGGTGCGCGGCGTGCTCCAGGAGGTCGCCCACGGGCTGTGGGAGGACGAGGACTACCGGGGCCGGATCATCGAGGAGCCCGAGGTGTGGGGGGTCGAGGCGCTGACCCCCGATGGCGTGACCGTCCGGGTGACCCTCAAGACCGCGCCCATGGAGCAGTGGGAGGTGGCCCGCGAGATGCGCGAGCGGGTCAAGGCCCGGTTCGACTACGAGGGCATCGAGATCCCGCTGCCGCAGCGCGTCGTCTGGCACCGCGACCAGAACGACCCCGGCGTCGAGCAGAGGCCCGCCACCACCGAGTGACCCTGAAATCACGCTGACCCGTCGCTAATTAGCGACGGGTCAGCGTGATTTCGCTCAGCCCAGGGAGGCGGAGAGGGTGATGGTGGTGCCAGTGAGCGCCTGGCTGACCGGGCAGTTGGCCTTGGCGCCCTCGGCGGCCTCGACGAACTGCTCCTCGCTGATGCCCTCGACGTTGCCGAGGACGGTCAGGTGGATGCCGGTGATGCCGGTGCCCGGGGTGAACTCGACGTCGGCCTGGGTGTCCAGGGAGGTCGGCGGCGTACCGGCCTTGGCCAGGACCCCGGAGAGAGCCATCGAGAAGCAGGACGAGTGCGCGGCGGCTATCAGCTCCTCGGGGCTGGTCTTGCCGTTCGCCTCCTCGGCGCGGGAGGGCCACGACACGTCGAACGTGCCGATGCCGGAGGACTCCATGTTCACCCGGCCGGAACCGTCGGTGAGTCCACCCTCCCAGCGGGTCTTGGCGGTACGGGTCGTTGCCATGCGCTCCTCAACTCCTCGTCGTCTTGGGGTCGTCACTCGGGAACGGTGCGAGTCTTCCACGCCGATTCGGATGCTTCGGCGGCGGTCGGCAGAATGGACGGGGTGACCACGTTCTACGAGGAAGTCGGCGGCTTCGAGACCTTCCGTACGATCGTCACGCGCTTCTACGAGGGCGTGGCGACCGACGAGGTGCTGCGGCCCCTGTACCCCGAGGAGGACCTGGCCCCCGCCGCCGAGAGGTTCATGCTGTTCCTGGTGCAGTACTGGGGCGGGCCGACGACGTACTCCGAGCAGCGCGGTCACCCACGCCTGCGGATGCGGCACGCGCCGTTCGCGGTGACACCGGAGGCCGCGGAGCGGTGGCTGGTCCACTTCCGGGCGGGCCTCGACGCCGCCGACCTCACGCCCGAGCAGGACCAGCAGTTCTGGGACTACGTCACCCACGCGGCCAAGTTCATGGTCAACACCTTCCACTGAGGCGCCTTTCGAGAAATTCGTCGACGCGTGTAACACCGCTGCGCTCCCGCGACAGGAACCGGGTGAAGTGCCAACCCTCCGTCGACCGTCGAGGAGCAACCCGACATGCGAAGGTCCACCCTTGCCCAGGCGATCGCCGCCACCGCCGCGATCGCCGCAGTCACAGCCGCAGGCGCCGCCGCGGTTTCCGGTCCCGCCGCGTCGGGAGACGACGCGGACTCGACCACGACCGTGGTGAACAAGAACGGTCACGAGGTCAACGAGCACGCAGCCAAGGGCCAGGCGACCGCCGCCGCTGCCCGCGCCAAGCACGAGAGCGAGCCCACGGAGGCGCCGACCGAGGAGCCGACCGACGACGCCGCAGACGAGTCGACCGACGCGCCCGCGGACGCGCCCACCGAGACGCCGAGCGACGAGCCCGTCGTTCACGGCTCGGCGGCGGAGGACCACGGCCAGCAGGACGGCAAGGGCGACGAGGTGCACGGCCAGGACGGACTTCCGCACGGCCACGGCGGCCAGTCGGGTGAGGACCACGGCTCGGCGGCCGAGGACCACGGCCAGCAGGACGGCAACGGCGACGAGGCACACGGCCAGGACGGAGAGGACCACGGCAAGCCGGACAACGGCTAGCCGACCAGGACTGACCCCATTTCCTGGCAGCCAGCTCCCTCGACGCGAACGACCCCCGATATAGCGTCGAGACAGACACCGAGAGAGGAGGCGACCGATGGCTCGAAGCAGGCACGAGCTCCCGGACATGCGGGCGTCCGTGCCGACGCTCGAGCCGGACGACGCCTTCCTCGCCCGGCTGTCGGAGCTGGCTGCGGGGTCAGGCACGAGCCGCCCGCCAGCCGGCGTCCCATCACTACCCGGCTGGCGGGTCGGTCTCGCTGCTGCAAGTGTCGCAGCGGTCGTGAGTGGCGGTGCCTGGCTGGCGACCGCCGTGACGGGTGAGGACGCCCCCTCGCCCCCGTCGCGGACACCGGCAACCCAGCCGACCGACCCGGCGCCGAGCGAGTCCGACGGCGTGCCAACTGGTGGGAGGGACTCCGGCGCCGGGCCGGGCCAGAACAGTGAGCTGGGGGGCTCGAACCCGGGTGGCGTCTCCGGGCATGCTGGCGGTCCGGCGCCGGGCGCGGGCAGCGAGTCGCAGGACGACCCGCCAGCGGTGGACGGCCAACTGGGTCAGGGGCAGGGTCCCCAGGGCAACAACGGCCAGGACGACAGCGGCCAGGACAACAGTCAGGGCAACGGTCAGGCCGGGATCGACCACGGTCAGCAGGACGGCCAGGGAGACGAGGTCCACGGGCAGGACGGACAGCCTCACGGTCACGCCGGGGACCCTCCCGGCCAGGACGAGGAGCTTCCGGGACAGGGCCCGAAGGCTGCTGGAGCGGACCGGGGCATGGGTGGCCGCTGACGACGATCTGATCCGGCGTGCGAAGGGCGGCGACGCCACCGCTTGGCGAGAGCTCTACCGGGCTCATGCCGGGCGGCTCGTCGTCTGGCTGCGCGCGCGCCCGAGCGGCGACGCCGCCGTGGCCCCCGAGGACATCGCCGCCGAGGCCTGGCTGACCGCCGCGGAGAAGATCGCCGAGTTCCGCGGGACCGGCGAGCAGTTCGCCGGCTGGTTGTTCGGGATCGCACGGCACCTGCAGGCCAATGCGCGGCGCAAGAGCGGGCGGCGGGACACGCACCCGACGGCGGAGCCCGAGGCGGAGCCGACCAGGGTGCTGGATGGCCCGGAACCGGAGCTGATGGCGCGGGACTGGGTCAACCGGGCCCTGGCCGGGCTACCGCCCCGCGAGCGGGACGTCGTGGCGTGCATCGACGTGGTCGGGCTCGACGTCGAGAGCACCGCGAGGGCGCTCGACATCAGCGCGGTGGCGGTGCGCGTCGCCCGGCACCGTGGCCTGGCCCGCCTCCGGAAGATCGCGTCTCAGCCGAAGGCCGCCAGCAACCGCTCGCGGTAGACGTCGGCGGGCGGGGTGGCGCGCTGGGTGCGGGGGTCGAAGAAGACCAGGACCACGCGTGCTCGCGACAGCATCGTGTCGCCGTCGCAGATCTCGGACTCGATCACCAGCGACCGCTCGCCGACGTGCGAGATCCACGACCACGCGTCGTACGGCTCCGGCCGGAACAGGATCGGCAGCCGGTAGTCGACGTCGGTCTGGGCGACCACGAACGAGGGTTCGGGCGACCCGTCGGGAACGTCTCTCCAGAGCCTGGCCATCATCAGGATCCGGGCTTCCTGGAAGAACTCGAAGTACTTGACGTTGTTGACGTGGCCGTAGACGTCGACGTCGGAGAAGCGGACGTGCACGGGGTAGTGGCCGACCTTCTCGTGTCGAGCCGGCGTGGTGACGGCCCGGCTCCCGCGCTCCTCCGGCTCCAGGAACTCGCCGAGGGTCTGTTTCTCGTCCGGCGACAGGCGGCGTGGACGCTCCGTCGAGAAGACGTACGGCGTCAGCAAGGTCGTCGCCCGCAGGTAGACCCGGCGGCCCCCCTCCGGGTCGCCGTCGATGTCCTGGAACACCTCGTAGGCCATGGTGAAGGACGCAGCCCGGATCTCGGTCACCCAGCACTCGATCTTCACGGGCCGGAACCGGAAGCTGAGCGGTGCCGTGTAGTGCACCTCGTGGCGGACCACCACGACACCCTCGGCCAGCTCGCCGGTCACGTCCGGGCCATGGGTGCGGAGCATGTCGACCCGCGCCTCCTGGAGGTAGTCGACGTACACGACATTGTTGATGTGCCCCAGGAGATCCATGTCGGCCCAGCGCATCGGGCACTCGTAGACGTGGCGCGTCACGACCCTGACTCTGCCAGACGCCGGAGCGTGACGAACGCCTCGTCCACCCTCACCGACCAGCGTCTAGGGTGACAGCGGACCACACCCCTCTCCCGAGATCGGAGTCTCCATGCCCGAGGCCGTCATCGTCTCCGCCGCTCGCTCCCCCATCGGGCGGGCGAACAAGGGGTCCCTCAAGGACTTCCGCCCCGACGACCTGGCTGCCCTGATCGTCAGGACCGCGCTCGACAAGGTGCCCGGCCTGGACCCGAACACGGTCGACGACCTCTACCTCGGCTGCGGCCTGCCCGGCGGAGAAGCGGGCAACAACATGGCCCGGGTCGTGAACATCCTCAACGGGATGGACCTGGTGCCCGGCGCCACGCTGACCCGCTACTGCGCATCGTCGGTGCAGACCACGCGGATGGCGTTCCACGCGATCAAGGCCGGCGAGGGCGATGTCTTCGTGTCCGCCGGCGTCGAGACGGTGTCGCGCTACGCCCGGGGCACCTCCGACCACTGGCCGGACACCCACAACCCGCAGTTCGCCGACGCCGAGGCCCGCACCGTGAAGACCGCGGAAGGTGGCATCGACTGGCACGACCCGCGTGAGGACGTGGAGCTCCCCGACATCTACATCGCCATGGGCCAGACCGCCGAGAACCTCGCCCGCCAGCGCGGGCTGAGCCGCCAGGAGCTCGACGAGTTCGGCGTCCGTTCGCAGAACCTCGCCGAGAAGGCGATCGCCGACGGGTTCTGGGAGCGCGAGATCACGCCGGTCACGACGCCCGACGGTGTCGAGGTCGGCAAGGACGACGGGCCACGCGCGGGGGTCACCCTCGAGGCGATCTCGCAGCTCGACCCGGTCTTCCGGCCGGACGGTGTCGTCACGGCCGGGAACTGCTGTGCTCTCAACGACGGCGCCGCCGCGGTCGTGATCATGTCGGACACCAAGGCCGCCGAGCTGGGTGCCACGCCCCTGGCTCGGATCGTCGCCACCGGGGTGAGCGCCCTGTCCCCCGAGATCATGGGGCTCGGCCCGGTCGAGGCGAGCAAGCGGGCGCTGGCCAACGCCGGCATGAGCATCGGCGACATCGACCTGGTCGAGATCAACGAGGCTTTCGCGGCGCAGGTGGTGCCGTCGTACCAGGACCTCGGGATCGACCTCGACCGGCTCAACGTCAACGGCGGCTCGATCGCGGTCGGGCACCCGTTCGGCATGACCGGCGCCCGGCTGCAGAACACGATGATCAACAGCCTGGACTGGCACGACAAGTCCACCGGCCTGATCACGATGTGTGTGGGCGGCGGTCAGGGCATGGCGCTGATCCTCGAGCGTGTCTGAGTCACCCCTGACTCACTCGTCGACGAACCCGTCGAACGCCTGGCCGCGGAATGCGGCCAGGCGTTCTGCCTGTGCGGCGACGGCCTTCGGTGCGCTCTTGCCTGAATAGGTGGTGACCGCGATGCGGAGCTTCTTGCCCGAGGAGCGAGGTCGCCAGCTGCCGACCACCTCGTGGCCACGGAGGACTGCGCCCGGCCTGCCGATCGTCCGCCAGAGGTCCTTGCGCGCGGCCTCGTCGGGCAGCACCAGCTCGCGGTCGCGGCCCTGGAGGAACAGGTCGAACGGCCCGAGCAGCCGCACCTCCGTGGCCGGCTCGGCTCCCGTGAGCGCGTCGACGTCGTCGGCCAGCACGTCGAGGCGCTGGCCCTCGACCTCGACCGGGACGACGTCCTCGGGCCACCGAGCAGCGATCTCCTTCACCGGCGAGTCGACGTACCCAGCGACCAGCTTGGGCGTCGACGGCCCCAGGAACCGGAGCACGCCCCGCACCGGGTCGAGGCGGGCGGGGACCCGCTTGGTGCGGCCGCGCCAGCCGCGGATGCGATGGAGGACGGGCGGGGAGGTGCCGGGCTCGAGCTCGAGGCCGGCCTGGAGTGCCGACAGCCGGAACGGCTGCTCGTAGGGGTGGGTGGCCTCACAGACCCGGCACCAGCGCAGATAGGGGTCCGGAAGCCGCCTCGTCAGCTCTCCCGACATCTCGCCCTTCGCCGTCGGCTGGCGGACGATGTCGCGCATCTCTCCGGCGATCACACCGAGGGCGTCGACGACCGGTATCCCGGCGTCCTTCAGCGGCTTGGACGCATCGAAGATGCGCTTGGCAGCGTCGGCCTCGCTGAACGGAGCGACCGCGGCCGCCACCGACGCGACCTCGGATCGCCGGTAGGCGTGCGGGGCGCCGCGCAGCGTCCAGGCGTAGACGAGGTCGGCCGGGTCGACCGCCCCGCCACGGAGCGCCAGCGCCCACGGCGCCCCGTCGGGACCGGTGTCCTGGACCCCGAGGTCGAGGATGGCCACGTCGTCGCTGCTGACGGCCCGGTCGGGGTCGCTGTCGAGCTCCTGCGCGCGGACGCGGAAGCGGAGCACGTCGTCACGGGTGACCTGCATGGCTCCATCCTGAGGCACGCCGCCGACAGGGATTCGGGTGAGAATCGCTGTCGGCGTCTTACACTGCGCCCGTGGGAGACAACGGCGACATCTGGCTCGACCCCGAGCAGCAGCGTTCGTGGCGAGCGTTGATCATGGGGATGACGCTGCTCATCGACCGGCTCGACGACGACCTGCGCCGCGGGCACGGCCTCTCGCTCACCGAGTACGAGATCCTGGTCCGCCTGTCCGAGAGCGAGGACCGCCGACTGCGCATGGCCCAGCTCGCCGACGCGCTCGCGCACAGCCGCAGCCGGGTGACCCACACGGTGGCGCGGCTGGAGAAGGCGGGCCTGGTCGGTCGCAGCACCACCCCGGAGGACGGGCGCGGCATCGTCTGCGAGATGACCGAGAAGGGCTGGGACCTGCTCACCCGGATGGCGCCCACCCACGTGCGCGGCGTACGCGACCACCTCGTCGACCTGGCCAGCCCCGAGGACTTCGCCGCCCTCGGCCGGGTGATGGACACCGTGTCCGACCACCTGGTCGCCGCCCACCCCGAGATGGAGATGCGCTGACCTTGATCCGCGCCAGCGGATCAAACGGAGGCGGGTCGAGCCGCGCGTGACCGACCGCGGACCGCAACCGCAGTCGAGGTCTCGACAGGCTCGACCGGCGTTGGGTCGGGGTCGACAGGCTCGACCGACGTTGGGTGCGGTGGGTGCGGTGCGTCCCTAGTCGCGCGTGAGCCGGCGGTGGGTGACGCGGTGCGGCCGCGCCGCCTCGGCGCCGAGCCGCTCGACCTTGTTCTCCTCGTAGGCCGCGAAGTTGCCCTCGAACCAGAACCACTTGGACGGGTCCTCGTCGTCGCCTTCCCACGCGAGGATGTGGGTGGCGATGCGGTCGAGGAACCAGCGGTCGTGGGAGGTCACCACGGCGCAGCCCGGGAAGTCGAGCAGCGCGTCCTCGAGCGAGGACAGGGTCTCCACGTCGAGGTCGTTGGTCGGCTCGTCGAGGAGCAGCAGGTTGCCGCCCATCTTCAGCGTGAGCGCCAGGTTGAGGCGGTTCCGCTCGCCGCCCGAGAGGACGCCCGCCTTCTTCTGCTGGTCGGGGCCCTTGAAGCCGAATGACGCGACGTACGCGCGGGAGTTCATCTCGAAGTTGGCGACCTTGATGAAGTCGAGCCCGTCGGAGACGACCTCCCACACGTTCTTGTTCGGGTCGATGCCGCCCCGGCTCTGGTCGACGTACGACAGCTTGACCGTCTGGCCGACCTTCAGCTCGCCCTCGTCGGGCTTCTCGGAGCCGGTGATCATCCGGAACAGCGTGGTCTTGCCGACGCCGTTGGGGCCGATCACGCCGACGATGCCGGCGCGCGGCAGGGTGAACGAGAGGTCGTGGATGAGGGTGCGGCCCTCGAAGCCCTTGACCAGGTCGTGCGCCTCGAGGACGACGTCACCGAGCCGCGGACCGGCCGGGATGTTGATCTCCGAGGTGTCGATCTTGCGCATCCGGTCGGCCTCGGCCGCCATCTCCTCGTAGCGCTGGAGGCGGGACTTGCTCTTCGCCTGCCGGGCCTTGGGGTTGGAGCGGACCCACTCCAGCTCCTTCTCCAGCATCCTGGCGCGCTTGGCGTCCTTCTGGCCCTCGATCTTGAGGCGGTCCTTCTTGGTCTCGAGGTAGGTCGAGTAGTTGCCCTCGTAGGGGTGGGTCTTGCCGCGGTCGAGCTCGAGGATCCACTCCGCGACGTTGTCGAGGAAGTAACGGTCGTGCGTGATGGCCAGGACGCAGCCGGGGTACGCCGCGAGGTGGCCTTCGAGCCACTGCACCGACTCGGCGTCGAGGTGGTTGGTGGGCTCGTCGAGGAGCAGCAGGTCGGGCTGCTGGAGGAGCAGCTTGCACAGCGCCACCCGGCGCCGCTCGCCACCCGACAGGTTGTCGACCGGCGCGTCACCGGGAGGGCAACGGAGTGCGTCCATCGCCTGGTCGAGCCTGCTGTCGAGGTCCCAGGCGCTCGCGTGGTCGAGGTCGGTCTGGAGGTCGCCCATCTCCGCGAGCAGCTTGTCGTAGTCGGCCTCGGGGTCGCCGAGCTCCTCGGAGATCTGGTTGAACCGGTCGAGCTTGGACTTGATGTCGTGCACGGCCTCCTCGACGTTCTCGAGGACGGTTCTTCCCTCGGTCAGCGGCGGCTCCTGCTGGAGCATGCCGACGGTCGCGCCGGGGTCGATGATCGCGTCCCCGTTGTTGGCGTGGTCGAGCCCCGCCATGATCTTGAGGAGCGACGACTTGCCGGTGCCGTTGGGTCCGACAACGCCGATCTTCGCTCCGTGCAGGAACGAGAGGGTGACGTTGTCGAGCACCACCTTGTCGCCGTGGGCCTTGCGCACGTTGCGCAGGGTGAAGACATAGTCCGCCATGGTCGTGGAGCCTACGGGGCAAGACCGCATGAGACCGATTCGGGGGTGGCCGCGTCTCTAGGGGTGAAGGCGGCCGCGAGGGTCGCGAGAAAGGGGCGTTCGTGCCCGGACCGACAGCGGCCGATGCGGACTTCACGGAGTTCGTCCAGGCGAGGTCGACCCAGCTGTACCGGACGGCGTACCTGCTGGCCGGCTCGGCCGACCGCGCCGAGGATCTCGTGCAGGCCGCACTCACCAAGGCGTACGCCGCGTGGTGGCGGGTCCGCCGGGCCGACGACCCGGTGGCCTACGTCCACGGGGTACTGATCAAGACGTTCCTCTCGGACCGTCGGCGGCGCAGCAGCAGCGAGCTGCCGGTCGCCGACACACCGGAACGGCCGCTGCACCAGCCCGACCCCGCCGACCGGCTCGCCCTGATGGCGGCACTGGCCGAGCTCGCGCCGGTCGACCGCGCGGTGGTCGTGCTGCGGTTCTGGGAGGACCGCAGCGTCGCCCAGACCGCCACCGACCTCGGCCTGAGCGAGGCCGCCGTCAAGAACCGCAGCCTCCGGGCACTGCGCGCCCTGCGGGCGCAGCTCAGCGAACCGACACCCCGACCGAACGGGAGCACACGATGACGTCCACCGACGAGCTCGTCCACGACGGCGACGACCTGCACGCGCTGATGGAGCGCGCCGTCGCCGGCCTCGAGGCACCGACGGAGCGCCTCGGCGCCCGCGCTGTCGGCGCCGGCCGCCGGACGCGTCGCAGGCACCGCGTCGGCACCGCACTCGTCGCGGCCGCCGCCGTCACCGCCGTCGTCGTTGCCCTGCCCCGGTTGACGGAACCCACCACCGCGCACGACACCACCGGCGATCACGGCGCTGCCGCGTCGGGCGAGGAAGTGCACGAACCGCCCGCGCCGCCGCCCGAGGGCTGGTGGGACAGGCCCGCCGACGCGATGTTCCGCCAGCTGGGCGACCTGCTGCCACCGGGAGCGGAGCTGACGGCGTTCGGGATCCGGCCCGAGTCGGACGTGGACCATGAGGCCGCACGCGGCTGGGTCGGCGGCTGGCTGACCATCGACGGCACCGAGGGCACGAGCAGCATCGAGGTGCTGCTCTACTCGCCCGACTCGATGCAGGTCGGTGTCCCCGTCGACCACCCGGAGTACACCACCGATGGCGAGCCGTACGTCGCGACGGAGTCGCCCGGCGCCCTGGAACTCCTGACCTGTCCCGCCAACGTCGACGAGGCCGTCACGTGCGAGGAGATCCGCGCCGAAGGCGAGGTCGTCGGCAGCATGGTCGAGGACCGGTACGGCGACCTGGTCATCCGCTCCGTGAGCCTGGCCCAGCAGGGCGGCATGGTCTACGTCGCCGCGGCGAACTCGACCTCGGAGAAGTGGAACCGCGACTCGAACGTCTCCGCCCCGGAGCCACCGCTGACCATGGACCAGCTGCGCGCCATCGCGGAGGGGCCCTGGGCCTCCTGACCCGAGCCCGACTGCCCGTCGTGGTCACGCCGCGGCCGCCTCGGGGGTCACCTCCTCGTCACTCGGGGCCGCGACGGGCTCGGCCTTCGGCGTGCGGGTGAACTGGCTGGTGCCGCGCGAGAGGTCGTGGCCCACGAAGGTGGCGTCGATCTCGAAGCTGGTCATCTCGGCGCCCGAGGAGCCGGTCCACTTCTCCACCCGGAGCCGGCCGTGCACCACCACCGGGTCGCCCCGGCGCAGCGACGTCGCGCAGTTGTCGGCGAGGTCGCGCCAGGCGCTGACGGTGTACCACTGGGTGTCGCCGTCGACCCACGTGCCGGTCTTGCGCTGGAAGCGCCGCGGCGTCGTCGCCACCCGGAAGCTGGCGACCGGGACCTCGCCCGCCTGTCGCAGCTGCACGTCGTTGCCCAGCCAGCCCGCGAGCGTGATCAGGGTTTCGTTCATGGTGTTCTCCTTGTCCGGATCGGTCTGATCGGGACAGCCTGCGGACGGTCGCCGACAGACCGGAGACGAGCAGAGGACAGGCTGTGGAGAACGGTGGTCGGGGCGCGCCTGTGGACGACTTCGGGCCCGCGTAGGCAGAACGCAGGGTCAGCCGAGCGCCCGGAGCAGCCCCTCGCGGACGCCGGCGTACGCCGCCAGCTCGGCCTTGACCGGACGGATCACGACCTCGTCGGCCACCTCGCTGATCGCGCCACGGAGTCGCGCCTCGGCCACCGCCACCCGCCGGCGGACACTGACCCCGACCAGCACCCGACACACCAGGGCGAACAGCACCCCGAGCACCACACCGCCGATCAGCATCAGCGTCGGCACCGGTAGCGAGCCCACCTCGGGCGGCTCCGGCGCGTCCACCTTCAGGTACGACATCACCGCCAGCACCGCCAACCAGCCCGCGCCGCCGAGAGCCGCGAGCACGAACAGCCACTGCAGCAGCCGCACCAGCCCGGCCCACCACGGGATCTTCGAGACGCCCAGGTCGGTGCCGGCGAGCGAGCGATCGAGCCGGCCGGCCAGCTCGGGCAGGCCCGACGACGCCGCCGCGCGGACCGACGAGACCCACGGGCGGGTCAGCCCGTCGGACACGTCGTCGGCGAGCGCACGGACCTCGGCGTCGACCCGGGCCTTCTCCACCGGCGTCGGCTCCGGCGCCGGCCTCCGGCCGCGCCCCGACAGGTGCCTGCCGGCGGAGCCGAGGTCGAGGTCGAGCCGCTTGAGGGGATCGGGACGGAACAACGAGAACACCCGGGTCACCGGCCACCCGGTCGCCCGCCGGGCGCGGAGGCGGGCCGACTGCTCGGCGGCCGCGATGACGGTGGGCACGCCGGCGGCGTCCGCGAACGCGTCCTCGAGCGCTGCCACGCGTTCCTTCGACAGCTCTCGCGGAGCCGCGGTCCCGGACTCCTCCTCGAGCCGGCCCGCGGCGGCCTTCACGTCGGCCTCGACCCGGGCCCGTGACGACTTCTTGGCGGCCACCCGCTTGACGACCTCGGCCTTGAGCTCGGCCATGCCATCGCCCTCGCGCGCACTGACGGCCATCAGCGGCACCCCGCTGAGCCCTTCCTCGTCGAGCAGTCGGCGTACGTCGGCGACCATCGAGTCCCGGTCGCCCTCGGGCACGGTGTCGATCTGGTTGAGCACGACCAGGATCACGTCCTGGTGGGTGGTGTACGGCGCGAGGTAGCGGTCGTGGATCGCGGCATCGGCGTACTTCTGCGGGTCGAGGACCCACACGAGCAGGTCGGCGAGCTGCGACCAGCCGGTCCACCTCGAGATGGTGCGCGAGCTCGGTCGAGTCGTGGTCGGGCAGGTCGAGCAGGACGACGCCCTCGAGGCCCTGGTCCTCGCGACGCGTGTCGAGCATCGAGTCGCGCATCACCTGGTGCCGGGCCGGGATGCCGAGCCACTCGAGGAGCTCGCTCGCGCCCTCGCTCCCCCACACGCACGCGGTCGCCCACGACGTCGTGGGCCGGCGTACGCCGACGGCCGAGAGATCGAGCCCGGTCAGCCAGTTGTAGGTCGACGACTTGCCCGAACCGGTCGCGCCGGCGATCCCCACGACGGTGTGGTCGGCGGACAGGCGGATCCGGGCGGCGGCGCGGTCGGCGGCCGCACGCGCGTCGTCCACGATCGCGTCGTCGAGGCGTCCGCGGGCGCCGTCGGCAGCCGCGTCGAGTCCCTCGATCCGGGCGCCGAGGTCGGACCCCCTGGCGACCAGCTTCTTCGCCCCCTCGAGCAAGGCCGTCATATTCTCCCTCGGGCTGCAGTTGTGCAGTGCGCGTCCAGCCTAGGGGTCCGGCGACTCGAGTGGTGACTCCCGTCCGGAGCGGCTCATGGCGAACCTCAGGTCCTCGACCCGGCGGGCGGCATCCCGCAGGCGGTCGGGGGCGGCGGCGTCGATCCCGAGAGCGTCGAGCAGGCCGGTGTAGCGGAGCCGCTCGGCGTCGAGCAGGTCGGTGACCCGGCGGTCGAGATCGCGTCGCGCGCGCTCGGCGAGGGTGCGCACCGCCTGGTCGCCGAAGACGGCCTCCAGCAGCTTCTGGCCGAGCACGGCCGAACCGCCGGCAATGCCGGCCTCGGCCCCCGTGATGCCCGCCGTGTGGGCGAAGACCACGACCATCAGCGCCACGGACAGGCCGTTCACGCCGTACGCCAGGACCTTGGCGGAGCCGCGCTTGTCGGCGCCCTCGGTGCGCACCATCTCGAGCACGCCCTGCTGCCAGTCGCGTACGGCGCGCTCGGCCCGGCGGCGGAAGTCGCGCGACGCGCGGCTGAGGTCGTCGTCAACCGCGTCGAGCAGCGCCGCGCCGGGCCCGTACGCCGCCCACGAGGCCGCCGCGCGCTCGGCCGCTGCCTCGGCGTGCTCGAGGATGAGCGTCTCGAGCCCGGCCTCGACCGCGACGGAGACCCGCTCGGCCTGCTGCGGCTTGCGGCGCACACTGTTCACGAGCCGGTCGCGGAACCGCCCGACCTTCTGCTCGAGTCCGCGCAGCAGCTCGCCGGTGCCGACGAACTCCTGCCACCGGGCCAGCACCTCGCCCCGCAGCAGCGTGCCGTCGGCGGACGCCTCCTCGATCTTGGCGAGGGCGTCGTCGTAGGCGCGGTCGGCGTCCTCGCGCAGCCGGGCCTCGGCGGTGGCCTGCTCGGTCTCGGCGTCCGCGACCGCGTGGGTACGCCGGGTCATCGTGCGGATCGCTCCCTCGAGCGTCTGCCGCACGACCATGGTCCGCGCCTCGGCGTTCTCGGCGAGCGAGTCGAGCCAGCCACGCACGTCGGCCACCGACTCGGCCGGAAGCAGCCCGTCGTCGCTGACCGGGCCCTCGGTCACCACGAACAGCGGGGAGTCCTTGAGCCCGCGGGAGGCGAGCATCCGGGCGAGGTGGGTCGAGACGGTGCCGATCGCGTCGTCGGGGGTCCGGTCGAGCACGATCGCGACAGCGGCGCTGCGTTCTGCGGCGCGGCGCAGGTAGTCCCACGGGACCTGGTCGGCGTACCTGGCCGCCGAGGTGACGAACAGCCACAGGTCGGCCGCGGCGAGCAGCTGCGCCGCGAGCGTGCGGTTCTGTTCCTCGACCGAGTCGATGTCGGGGGCGTCGAGGACGGCCAGGCCGGCGGGCATCGTGTCGGCCGGCACGAGCTGCAACGCCCGGGGGTCGTTCGTGGGCTCGGAGACGCGCTCGAGGTCGGGCAGCAGACGGTCCTGCCCGAACCACTGGGCGTCGTCGGGGTGGTGGACCAGCACCGGCGACCTCGTGGTCGGCCGGAGCACGCCGGGTTGGGTGACCCGCCTCCCGACGAGGGAGTTCACGAGCGTCGACTTGCCGGCTCCGGTCGACCCGCCGACCACGGTGAGGAGTGGAGCGTCGACCGTCATCAGCCGCGGCAGGACGTAGTCCTCGACCTGGTCGACCATCTCCTGCCGGGCCGTGCGCTGCTCGTCGGCGCCCGGGAGCTCGAGCGGAAGCCGTGCCATCTGCAGCTGGCCGCGCAGCTGCACCACCGCGGTGAGCATGTGCGCGTTGTCGTCGGTCGGCCCGGTCATGGGTGCACTCATCGGCGGGGTACCACCTGTCCGGGGAAGGCGACGTAGGGACGGATCGCTCCGATCCGGGCGACGTACATCTGACCGCGCTCGGCGAAGTCCTTCGGTGCGGTCCCGCGCAGGAACCGGTGATGGAGGAACCCGAGTTCCACGGCTGCCTGTTGATACTCCCTCATCGCCTGCTCGGCGCGCTCCCCCCCGAACTCCCGGGCGAAGGCGCGCCCGGCCCGGCGGGCCTTGAGGTCGACCAGCCAGCCGATGTCGGTCGCCGGGATCAGGCCCCGCTCGGAGGCGTCGAAGAGCGCGGAGGTGAGCATCTTCCGCTCGGAGCGGCGCCACCAGATCGCCGCGCAGGCCAGGCCGATGAACGCCGGCACCATCAGGACGACGTAGACGCCCACGAAGCCCGAGAAGCCCCAGAGCGTGGAGGCGTTCCAGGCCGCGTGCGCGCCGACCGCCAGCAGGAAGCCGCCGACCGGCGCGAGGTACCGCACCGAACGGCGTCGGGAGGTCACCGCGAGCCCGACCCCGATGCCCGTGAACGTCGTGAACAGCGGGTGGGCGAAGGGACTGAACAGGCAGCGCACGATGAAGACGCCCGTGACCGCACCGGTCCCGCCGGGGCCCACGCCGCCGGTCCCGTTGTACGCCGCCCCGAGGTAGAAGATGTTCTCCACGAAGGCGAAGCCGATGCCGACCATGCCGGCGTACACGATGCCGTCGAGGATGCCGTCGAGCTCCGCGCGCCGCCACCACAGCAGCAGGAAGAGGAACAGCCCCTTGCAGGCCTCCTCGCTGATCGGGGCGACGATGGCCAGGCTCTGCTTGTCGGTGAAACCGACGAACCAGCCGCCGAGGCCCTGGATCAGCAGGGCGGCGGCGGTGGCGACGAACCCACCCCAGAGCAGGCCGAACGCCAGCAGCCAGCGTGGCTCGGGCTCGTAGCGGTCCAGCCACAGGTAACAGCCCACCAGCGGCCCCACGGGCAGCGCGGCGAGGGCGGTCGCCAGCACCATCGAGCTGGGGGCTCCGGAGAGCGCGATGATCACCAGGATCGGCAGCGCGCCGAGGGTGACCAGAACCGTCACCACGACCGTGAAAGCGATGCTGTCACGGCGGGCCACAGGCATGTGGGGAAGCCTATCTGCGGACGGCCTGCGACCTGCGACCCGACGCGCGCCCGGCGTACAGTGAACGGCGTGAGCGAGCAGACCACCCCCGAGACAACGCAGCCCAAGACCGAGACGCACGACCCGAACGTCCCCGAGGCCTGGGCGGCCTTCATGCGACAGGGCTGGGGCGACCGTGAGCTCGATCTCCCGCGCCACCCGGTTGCCGAGTGGGCGGCAGCGCGCCGGGTTCGGCTGGGTGAGATGTTCCCCGACGAGCGGCTCGTGCTGCCGGCCGGCACCTTCAAGGTCCGGTCCTACGACACCGACTACCGCTTCCGCCCCGACACCGCCCACACCTACTTCAGCGGCAACCAGACCAGCGACGCCGTGCTGGTGATCGAGGGCAGCGACGCCGTCCTCTACGCCCGGCCGCGCTCCTCCCGCGACACCGACGAGTTCTTCCGCGACCGCGCGTACGGCGAGCTCTGGGCAGGGCGCCGCCCGTCGCTCCACGAGATCTCGTCGTCCCTCGGCCTGCCGGTGCGCCACATCGACGAGCTGCCCGGCGCCCTCGAGGGCAGCGGCAAGACCAGGGTCCACCGTGGCGTGTCAGCCGACGTCGACAAGCTGGTCGCCCCCGACGAGACCCGCGACGAGGACTTCGCACGGGTGATGTCGGAGATGCGCCTGGTCAAGGACGAGTGGGAGGTCGGTGAGCTCCAGGAGGCCTGCGACATCACCACGCTCGGCTTCCAGGACTCCGTGCGCGACTGGGACAACGTGCTCGAGTTCGGCGAGCGCTGGATCGAGGGCACGTTCTTCCGCCGCGCCCGCGCGATGGGCAACGACATCGGCTACGACTCGATCGTGGCCGGCGGCAAGCACGCCACCACGTTGCACTGGATCGAGAACACCGGCCCGATCACGCCCGGTGAGCTGGTGCTGCTCGACATGGGCGTCGAGGGATCCAACCTCTACACCGCCGACGTGACCCGCACCCTGCCCGTGACCGGAGAGTTCACGCCTCTCCAGCGCGAGCTCTACGACCTCGTCCACGAGGCCCAGCAGGTCGCGATCGAGGCCGTGCGTCCGGGGATCGAGTTCACCGGCCCGCACATGGCGGCGATGGAGGTCCTGGCCCGTGGGCTCGGCGACCGGGGGCTGCTGCCGGTGTCGGTCGACGAGGCGCTCTCCCCCGAGAGCAAGGTCTACTCCCGGTGGACGCTGCACGGCGTCAGCCACATGCTCGGCCTCGACGTCCACGACTGCGGCAAGGCCGCACCCGAGGCCTACAACAAGGCCAAGCTGGTCGAGGGCATGGTGCTCACGGTCGAGCCGGGGCTGTACTTCCAGGAGGACGACCTGCTCGTCCCCGAGGAGCTGCGCGGCATCGGGATCCGGATCGAGGACGACATCCTCGTCACCGCCGACGGCTACCGGAACTTCTCCGACTCGCTCCCCCGGACGTCGTCCGACGTGGAGCAGTGGATGGCGGCGCAGAAGCGCTAGCGGCTGAGCTCCTTCGGGCTGTTCTTCCCGGTCACTGCCTCGGCAGTGCCGACCAGGACGACCGAGGCGACCACGGCGAGCACGAACCCGAGGATGTTCAGCTCCCAGATGGTGCCGGTGCCGATCAGCCAGGCGATGGTGCCGCCGATGAACGACCCCACCAGTCCGAGGCCGAGCGTTGCGAGGATGCCGAGGTTCTGCTTGCCCGGCTTGATGAGGCGAGCCAGTGCTCCGATGATGAGCCCGGCGACAAGGAATCCGACCATGCTCCGAGCGTACGCCGCGGGTGGTCGTCACCTTGGGACGCGGCTCAGGTCGACTCAGCTCCGGGGCGTGACCAGGACGGTTCGCCCGGTCCTCAGGTCGTGGCGGAAGACGTCGGCCACCCCGTTGCGGTCGCCCGCCACCAGGTTGGTGGCCGTCGACGTGAACCGGACGTAGCGCCCGTCGGCCGACAGGACCGGGTCGCTGGAGGGGGCGTTGGCCGGCCCGCCGCCCGCGCCGACCGACACGCGCTCGAACCGACCGCTGGCCGGGTCCCGGACATAGATGTCCGCGACACCGTTCGTGTCGGCTCGTACGAGCGCGTCCGCCGTCGCGACGACCCGCAGGTCCGCGACGGCCGACGGGTTCGCGAGTGGCGTGACGGCAACAGCGGCGGTGGGACGGGGTGCGGCACCCCCCGCCAGGCCGTCCTCGGCCAGGATCCCCGCCGACATGGCAACCAGGAGCGCCGCCAGCCAGAGGACGGCTGAGCGCAGCAGCTCCCGCATCTCGAGACCATCCGAACTCTCCGGACCACGCGGCCGTGCCGCCCGACCCTTCATTTCCGCAGACTGCGGGGCCGCAGGAGGCGCTCGTGTCGCGCGGTCCCGCATTCTGGGTACGCGCTCGCGCCGCAGGCTCGTCACACACCGGCGGCGCTGGCAGGAGCGGAGCGCGAAGGTTGTTTCAGTCGCTGATGCGGAACTAAAGTCCCTCTCATGCCGCACATGAGGATCAAGGACGCCGCCCGGTATCTCGGCGTCAGCGACGACACCGTCCGGCGCTGGATCGATCAGGGGACCCTCGAGGCCACGGTCGACGGCTCGGGCCGCAAGGTCGTCGACGGCTACGAGGTCGCCCAGGTGGCGCGACGTCACGCATCCCCTCCTGCGATCCCGGGCGGGGTGGCGAGCTCGGCTCGCAACCGGTTCGTGGGGCTGGTGACCGACCTGCAGCTGGACACGGTCATGGCGCAGGTGGAGATGCAGTGCGGCCCGTTCCGCGTCGTCTCCCTCATGTCGAGCGAAGCCGTCCGCGACCTGGGCCTGGAGCTGGGTTCCGTGGCGGTGGCGGTCATCAAGTCAACGAACGTGATCGTCGAAACAGCAGAAGGAGAATCATGAAGCGCTGGTTCACCACGATGGCCGCCCTCCTGTTGGTGGCCGGAGCCGCCGCCTGCAGCGGGGACGACGACTCGGGTGGTGACGACGGCGGTGGCGAGGAGACCACGCTCACCGTGTACGCCGCGGCGTCGCTGACGTCGACGTTCGAGGAGCTCGGCAGCCAGTTCGAGGAGGAGCACGACGGCGTGACGGTGGAGTTCAACTTCGCCGGCTCCTCCGACCTGGTCGCCCAGATCCAGGGCGGTGCTCCGGCCGATGTCTTCGCGTCCGCCGACGAGGCCAACATGGAGAAGCTCACCGCCGACGACCTCCAGGGCTCAGAGCCGGAGCTCTTCGCCACCAACACCCTCGAGATCGCGGTGCCGCCCGACAACCCCGCCGGCGTGCAGACGTTCCAGGACCTCGCGAACCCCGACCTCAACCTCGTCATCTGCGCTCCCGAGGTGCCGTGCGGCGCCGCAGCCCAGACCGTGGCAGAGTCTGCCGACGTGGAGCTGCAGCCGGTCAGTGAGGAGCAGTCGGTCACCGACGTGCTCGGCAAGGTCACCTCGGGCGAGGCGGACGCCGGGCTGGTCTACGTCACCGACGTGATCGCCGCGGGCGACGACGTGCAGGGCATCGAGTTCCCCGAGTCCAGCGCAGCCGTCAACCAGTACCCGATCGCGACCGTCGCCGACAGCGAGAACGCCGACCTGGCGGCGGACTTCGTCGAGCTGGTGCTGAGCGACGAGGGCCAGCAGGTGCTGGCCGACGCCGGGTTCGGCCAGCCCTAGGGCATGTCCCGTGTCCACCGCGACGTCGGCGTACCGGGCTGGATCTATGTCCCGGCCCTGGCGGGAGCGGTGTTCGTGCTGCTCCCGCTCGTCGCGATGGTCTCCCGGGTCGAGTGGGGCAGCTTCTTCGAGCTGATCACCTCGGAGGGGTCGAGGGCGGCGCTGGCCCTGAGCCTGCGTACGTCGGCCATCAGCACGCTGGCCTGCATCGTGATCGGCGTACCGATGGCCGTCGTGCTGGCGCGCACCCAGTTCCCCGGCCAGGGCCTGCTGCGCTCGCTGGTGCTGCTCCCGCTCGTGCTGCCGCCCGTCGTGGGCGGCATCGCGCTGCTCTACACGTTCGGCCGGCGCGGGCTGCTGGGCGAGACGATCGACGTGCTCGGCCTGCAGATCGCGTTCTCGACCACGGCGGTGGTGATGGCGCAGACCTTCGTCGCGCTGCCCTTCCTCGTCCTCAGCCTCGAGGGCGCGCTGCGCACGGCCGGTAGCCAGTACGAGGTCGTCGCCGCCTCGCTCGGCGCGCGCCCGACGACGGTGTTCCGCCGCGTGACCCTGCCGCTCGTGCTGCCCGGGCTGATGTCGGGCGCCGTGCTGTCCTTCGCCCGGGCGCTCGGCGAGTTCGGGGCCACGATCACGTTCGCCGGCAGCCTCCAGGGCGTCACCCGCACCCTCCCGCTCGAGATCTACCTGCGTCGCGAGACCGACGCCGACGCCGCGGTGGCGCTCTCGCTCGTGCTGGTGGTGGTCGCGATCGTCGTGATCGGGTTCGCCCGGCAGGGGCGGACCGCCGCTTATGACCCCCAATCGAGAACCCCGCATGACGTTCGAGTTCTCGGCCACCGTGGAGGAGCGCGGGGTCGACGTCTCCTTCACCGTCGCCGACGGCGAGACGCTGGCGCTGCTCGGTCCGAACGGTGCCGGGAAGTCCACCGTGCTCGCGGTGGCCGCCGGCCTGCTGCGCCCCGACCGGGGACGGGTCGTGCTCGACGGCCGACCGCTGACCGTCGTCGGTGACGGCGCCCGGCAGGCCTGGGTCGCGCCGCACGACCGCCACATCGCGATGCTCGCCCAGGACCCGCTCCTGTTCCCGCACCTGACGGTGCTCGACAACGCGGCCTTCGCTCCGCGCAGCCAAGGCGTACGCCGAGCCGCGGCGCAGGCGACCGCCACACAGTGGCTGGAGCAGGTGGGAATCCCCGAGCTCGCCGATCGCAAGCCGGCGCAGGTCTCCGGAGGTCAGGCCCAGCGGGCCGCCGTGGCCCGCGCGCTCGCCGCCGATCCACGCCTGCTGCTGCTCGACGAGCCGATGGCCGCACTCGACGTGGCCGTGACGCCGGCGCTGCGCCAGACGCTGCGCCGGGTCCTGGCCGACCGCAGCGTGGTGCTGGTGACCCACGACGCCCTCGACGCCCTGCTGCTCGCCGACACGGTCGCGGTGCTGGAGGAGGGGCGGATCGTCGAGCAGGGCCCGGCCGCCGACGTACTCTCCCGGCCGCGCAGCGCCTTCGCCGCCCGGATCGCCGGGCTCAACATGCTCGTCGGGACCTGGCGGGGCGACGGCGTCCACACCCCGACGGGTGTCGACGTCCACGGCCTCGTCACCGGGCCGGCCCCCACCGACGGGGAGCCGGCGGTGGCGGTGTTCCCGCCGACGGCGGTGGCGGTCTTCCGCCAGCCGCCCGGGGGAAGTCCCCGCAACGCCCTGTCCGCGGTGGTCACCGAGCTCGAGCCGCAGGGTGACCGGATCCGGGTCCGTGCCGGCGACCTCAGTGCCGACGTGACGGCGCAGGCGGTGGCCGAGCTGGACCTCGCTCCGGGCTCGGAGGTGACCTTCAGCGTGAAGGCGAACGAGGTGTCGGTCTACCGCCTCTGATATATGCACGCTGACCCGCGGTTACGCGGCCCCGCATCAGCATTGGCTTGGCGGGTTTCGCGCATGGTAGCCCCAAGGGGGCTCGACTGTGAGCGCCGTAGACCTGACCAGCTGGCCGTCCGAGCGGCCGGCGGCTTGCGTTCAGGAACCGGACTGGAGGCGACTGCCGCTCAGGCTCGCTCGCATAGCGGCAGCTGAGTGTGGCCACCGCCGTCAACTCACCGCGGGTCCGGAGCTTCCCTTGGTGAACTCCCCCGAAACGGACCCTCCCGCTCGGCTGTGGACTACCTAGCCTGTTGTGTATGTCCGGTCACCGGGTAGAAGCCTCGCGACTTGTCGCCGTGGAGCCGACGGAGGCATTCGATCGGCTGATGGGTGCGCGGCTGCCGGAGATATTCCGCCGCCGCTACGCCGCCTTCCCGCCGGTCAAGGAGGTGATCGACGAGCCGGATGACTGGGGCGCCGCAGGCCAGACGCGCAGGATCCTGCTCGCCGACGGCGGCAGCGTGCGTGAGACGCTGGCCTCGGTCGACCGACCGCACGGCTACGCCTACCAGCTCGACGAGCTTCACGGCCCACTCCGGCCCTTCGTGAGCACGGTCGACGGCGTCTGGTCGGTCATCCCGGAGGGCACCGGTGCGCGCATCAGCTGGGCCTGGACGCTTCACCCGAAAGCCCAGCCGGCCCGGCTCACCCTGAACGTCATCGGCCGGATGTGGAAGGGATACGCCGACCGCGCCCTCATCGAGCTCGAGACCATCCTGATGCGCGGCTGATGCGATGCCGGTCCTCCGCGCCCCATCGCTGACCAGATGCTCCGGCCGCCTCAACCTGCGGAGGAGCCTGTTGGCTGCCCCTATCGCATCGGAGGAATCGTTGTGACCCTTATCCGCGCCTTCCGTCGATCTCGTCCTCGACGCCGCGAGAATCTGGCAGCCGCGAGCCGCACCGCGACGGCGGTCGCCGCGCTCGTGCTCTTCGCGGTGGGGTGCGGAGGCTCGGATGGGATGGAGGGCTCCCCGGGCTCAAGCAGCTCGCAGAGTTCGGGCACCTCGACCGGTAGCCAGGAGCCGTCGGCCTCGACCTGGGCCCAAGACGTCTGCTCAACCGCGTCGGACTGGAAGGTCGCGGTCGACACGGCGCAGGCCACGCTGAGTGACAAGGCGAATCTGAGCGCGAACGGGGTCCGCGACGCCCTGGACAGCGTCGCCGCCGCCACCGACTCGCTCGTCACCAACCTGACGAACCTCGGCCCGCCCGACACCGCCGCCGGCCACCAAGCCCAGGCGCAGCTGTCCGCGCTCGCCAGCCAGCTGCAACAGCAGAAGGACACGATCACCGGCGCTACCAGCCAGTCCCCGGCCACCGCTCGCGAGCTGCTCGTCCAGGTCTCGACCATCACCGGCGCGCTCGCCACGATGCTCAGCGGCGTCACAGCCACCGTGCAGAACATCAGCCAGCTCGACGGGGCCGAGGAGCTCAAGAGCGCCTTCCAGACCACACCGGCTTGCCAACAGCTCCATGCCAGCGCCAACGCCAGCCCCTGAGGTCAGGTTTCCGATCCCGACCACAACCGGGCGAGATCTGCTCAGTGCTCAGCCGCTCAATCCGAGACCAGTGACGACGCCACCGATCAGAATCAGGATCGTGGCACCAACCACGGTGGAGTGAGCAGCGATCCAGCCCTTCGCCGAGACGAGGCGAGGCTCCATCCACCGCGGGAACAGAATCGTCGCCACGATGGGGACGACTATCGTGCAAGTCGCGATCGCGGTGTAGAAGACGATGAGGACGAGGTTCTTGCCGGACGGCAGGTGCGCGCCGCTGATCCCCAGCCCCGCCGCAGCCGTCAGGAGCACCGCCTTCGGGCGAAGGTTCAGCGCGAGGCCGATGCCGAACACGGGCACGGTTCCGACCGAGCCGATGTCGTCAAGCCAACCCGGCCGACGCCCGCCACTCGCGCGACTCCGACGCGCCAGCATCACAACGCCCAGCAGCACCATGGCGATGCCGATCACTACCTCCAGCTTCCCGACGAGGGCCTCATGCTGGCGCGGTCGTCCGGGAAGTGCCTGACCCGCCGCGGTCGCCAATGTGAGAGCGGCGAAAGTGCCGAGCACGATGCCGGTCAGGAAAGCGAGCCCGGAGCGCGTGCGGCTCTCCGAGAGCAGGATGAAGATGGTGGCGGTGACGGGGACGCTGCTCATGGCCGCCGCGAGGGCCAGCGGTATCAGCTGAACCGACGCAGCCCCCATCGCGTCTCCGATCTCGACCGCCGCCGCCAGTCGCTCGCGGACGCCCGCACGTCCATCCACTACGGGCAGTATCGCGCACTGGGCGCCCCCTCTCTCAAAGGGGCCTGTCAAGTCGGCATCCGCCTCTGAGCGGTTCAGGCAGCCGGCACGTAGTCGAGCGCCCAGGGCGCGAACAACGACAGCAGACGGTGGACCAGCGGAGAGGGATCCTCGATGATCATGTGCCGGTCGGCGCCGTCGCCGTCGCGGACGAACGTCAGCAGCTGGCGCAGGCCGCGGGAGTCGCAGAAGGTGAGGTCCGCCAGCTGCAGCCGGACCGTGTCGACACCGTCGAGACACAGACCGTCGAGCGCGTTGCGCATCGAGCCGTGGGTCAGCAGGTCGAGCTCGCCGCACACCTTGACGACAAGCTCGTGCCCCGCGCATGGCGTGGTTTCGACCACGAGCGGGGGTGGCACCACTGCGTGTGTGTACATGTCTCCCGGCCCACAAGGGCCCGAGTGGCCCTTGCTGGGGACGATACGCCGTTTTACCGCCTGCGTCGGTGCCGCATTTGGGGTATCCAGACCGGTGATCAGGAGACGTTCGAGCGGAGATCCAGCGTGTGCGAACCGCGCCGTGCCTTCGTCGCCAGATAGCGGGCGTTCGCGGGGCTGAGGTGGACGGCGGTCGGCAGGCAGCGGGTCACGGTGATGCCGAGCCGGGACAGCTGGCCGGCCTTGTCGGGGTTGTTGCTGAGGAGCGAGACCCGGTCGATCCCGAGGGCGTGCAGCATCTGGGCGGCGACGGTGTAGTCGCGCTCGTCCTCGGGGTACCCCAGCGCCACGTTGGCCTGGTAGGTGTCCAGGCCGGTGTCCTGCAGGGCGTAGGCGTCGAGCTTGGCGTACAGCCCGATCCCCCGCCCCTCCTGGCGCAGGTAGAGCAGGAACCCGCCGGCCTCGTCGATCCGCCGTACGGACTCGAGCAGCTGCGGCCCGCAGTCGCAGCGCTCGCTGCCGAACACGTCGCCGGTGAGGCACTCGCTGTGCACCCGCACCAGGGGCGGCTCGCCGGGGTCGACACCGAGCGGGTCACCGAGCTGGAGCGCGATGTGCTCGCCCGGGTCCGCCAGCCCCTCGAACGTGAAGACGCGGGCGGTCGTGGCGAACCCGTCGGCGAACCGGAGCGGCACCGTCAGCCGGGTCCGGATCGTCGACCGCGTGGCCTCTGTCGTCATCTGCCCACTCCTTCAGTCCCACTGGAATCGTTGCGAGAGCGCGTAGCGCAGCAGCACCACGTCGTCGATGCGGCGTACGTCGACCAGCTCGGCGTGCCGGTCGGGGTGCCACGGGAAGCGGCCGTCCTCGACGAACCGCCGAGCCCGTGAGTCGCCCACGAAGAACGGCGCGATGACCAGGTGCAGCTCGTCGGCCAGCCCGGCGGTGAGGAACTGCGTGTGGATCCGGCCGCCGCCCTCGACCATCAGCCGGCGTACGCCGCGCGTGTACAGGTCCTCGCTCATCCGCGTCATCTCGACCGGTTCGCCGCCGTCGATCACGGTGGCCACGCGCCCGAGCCGCTCGCGGGCGCCGGTGACGGCGGCGCTGGAGCAGTAGACGAGCTTCTCGTTGCCGCCGGTGCGGAAGAAGCGGGCGCGTGGGTCGAGCTGGGCGTGGCCGGTGACGGTGACCTTCGCCGGGGTGGGCGGCAGGCCGTTGGCGACCCGCTTCTCCCGCCGGAGCCGGTCGCGCACGACCAGCCGCGGGTTGTCGGCGCGCACCGTCGCCGCGCCGACCAGGATGGCGTCGCAGCCCGCGCGGACCTCGTCGACCCGGTCGAGGTCGGCGTCGTTGGAGAGCATCAGGCGGTGCTCGGAGGCGTTGTCGAGGTAGCCGTCGATCGAGGTGCCGCAGCTGAGCAGGATGTAGGGACGGTCAGCCATGGCGTGCTCCCTCGGGCGCCGGCGCGAGCTGGGGCGCCTTGCCGGCGAGCCAGCCGGCGAGGAGCAGGACGGCGCCGGGGAGGGCCGCGAACAGCACCATCACGCCGTACACGATCGCCACCGTCGCGCCGGTCGCGGCGCCCAGGCCGGCGGCGCCGAACGCCCAGGCGGCCGCACCCTCGCGAGGGCCCCACCCGGCGATGTTGGTCGGCACCGCCGAGGCGAGCAGCACGATGAGTCCCAGTGGCAGCACGCGCGCCGGCGACACGTCCACGCCGGCGGTGCGTGCCGCCACCAGGAAGACCACGAGGTGCCCGGCGACGGCGAGGGTCGAGGCGAGCAGGATGCCCGGCCAGAGTCCGGGGCCCAGCAGGCCCCGGCGTACGTCGTCGGACGCGGCGCGCACGAGCCGGGTGCGGCGGAGGGTCCACCCGACCAGCACCCCGACCAGCGTCGCGGCGGCCAGCAGGGTCGCGATCGCGGGCATCGACGCACTCACCGGCGAGGCCAGGACGAGCAGCGCCCCGACGGTGAGCACGACCTGCACGACCTGCCCGGCCGAGCGCTCCCACACGACCGCGCGGACGGCCCGGCCGAGCTCGCCGGCCTGACGGCCGTGCGCGACGCCCCGGTGGACGTCGCCGAGCACGCCGCCGGGGAGGGTCACGTTGAGGAACTGCGAGCGGTAGTAGGCGCCGACCGCGGCCGGCAGGGGTACGGCGACGTCGAGACCGCGGGCGACCAGGCTCCACCGCCAGGCGCAGCAGGCGGTCGTCGCGAGCCCGACCAGGGCGGCCACGGCCAGCGCCCCGGCGTTGGTGAGCCGGACCGCGTCGATGAACGGGCCGGTGCCGACGCGGGCGACCACGACGGCCAGGATCGCGGCGCCGCCGACCAGGCGCGCCCAGCCCCACGGGGTCATCCGGGCACGCATGCCATGGCTCCCGTCAGCACCCGCGAGATCCGCGCCGCGGTGTCGTCCCAGCCGGTCAGCGCCTGCCGGCGTTCGCGGGCGGCCATCCGCAGCGACCGGCGCAGGCCGGCGTCCTCGAGCCAGCACCGCAGCGCCGCCCCCAGGGCGGTCGCGTCACCGGGCGGGACCAGCAGCCCGGGTCGCGTGCCGTCGGGTCCGCGGCCGAGCGCCTCGGGCACACCGCCGACACCGGACGCCACCACCGGAATCCCGCGGGCGAGCGCCTCGGTCACGACCATCCCGTAGGTCTCGGCGCGGGACGCGAGCACCAGCAGGTCGGCCCGTGGTACGCCGCGTCGAGGTCCGCGCCGGTGCGTGGCCCGAGCAGGCTCACCCGGCGGCCGATGCCGGCTCCGCGGCCCGGCTGTCGGAGCTGGTCGACGAAGCCGGGGTCGAGGTCGAGGGACCCGACGCAGGTGCACAGCCAGGGCAGGTCCGAGGCCAGGGCCAGCGCGTCGACCAGCACGTCGTACCCCTTGCCCGACGTGACCGCACCGACGCACAGCAGCTCGCCGCCGGAGGTGGTGCCCGGGGCCAGGTCGCGCGGGTCGCTGCCCGGCTCGCCGACGTGCACCCGGTCGTCGGCGAGGCCGTAGTGGTCGAGCACCCACGCCTGCGTCCAGTGGCTGGTGACGACGACGTCCGCGACCGTGGCGAGCACCGCGCGTTCGCGCGGTCGGCCCTGGAGCGAGGCCTCGCCCAGCGGCATGTGCAGCAGGACGACCAGCCGCAGGCGCTCCGCCTCGGGGATGGCCACCTCGGGGGCCGCCGAGGCGACCAGCCCGTCGAGCAGCACGAGTGCGCCGTCGGGGATCCGGGCCAGGACGTCGGCCAGCGCGACCCGGTCGGCCACCGACGCCCACGGCCAGTGGCCGGCGACGGCGTGCTCGCGCACGTCCCAGCCGATCGCGGCCAGGCCGTCGCAGACCCGGCGGTCGTAGACGTTGCCGCCACTGGGCCGGGTCGCGTCGTCGATGTCGCCCGGCAGGACGACGTGGAGGTCGGTCACGGCGCACGCTCGTAGCTGGCCCACGCGACGTGGGACTCGTGCAGGGTCACGGCGATCCCGGTGAGCTCGTCGAGCTGCAGCCGGTCGTGCAGCCGGTCGGCGACGAGCTTGGCCAGCATCTCGGTGGTGGTGTTGATCCCGGCGAGGTCCGGCTCCTCGTCGAGGTTGCGGTAGGTCAGCTCGCCGAGGACCTCCCGCAGCGCCTCGCCGGCGCGGCCGATGTCGACGACGATGCCGTCGGCGTCGAGGTCCCGGCGACGGAAGGTGGCGTCCACGACGTACGTCGCGCCGTGCAGCCGCTGGGCGGGTCCGAACACCTCGCCCCGGAAGCTGTGGGCGATCATCATGTGGTCGCGGACGGTCACGCTGAACATCGCTGCCGCCCTCGTCGTAGGTGATCGTGTGGCACAGCGCGGGCAGGTCTCCGCTGGCCAGCCGCGGCATCACGTCGGGCAGGTCGGCGAAGCGGGACGTGCCGGTGAGCAGGGCGTCGAAGGCCGGGTCGCGCAGCAGGTCGAGCGCGATCGCCAGCCGGTCGGCGGCGCGTGCGCCGCGCGCTCCGGGCCGGGGAGACGGTGCCGACCTGGCTGGCGCGGATCGCGAGCCGCCCGGAGTGGAACGCGCCGCCGAGCGCGAGCTTGACCTCGGTGTCGCCGTACCAGCTGAGGTCGAGGACGGTGCCCTCGGGCCCGAGCAGGTCGAGCGACGTCTGCAGCCCGGCCGAGGTGGCGCTGGTGTGCACGACCAGGTCGCGGCCGTCGTCGGCGTCCTCGGGCGGGCGAAGCCGACGCCCAGTGCGTCGGCCACGGCCGCCCGGGCCGGGTCGACGTCGACCAGGGTCACGCTTGACCGCCGGCAACCGCGCCAGCAGCCGCGCGACGCAGCAACCGACCATCCCCGCACCCACCACCGCGACCCGGTCGCCGACCATCGGGCCGGCGTCCCAGAGCGCGTTGACGGCGGTCTCGACGGTCCCGGCGAGCACGGCGCGGCTCGCCGGCACGTCGTCGGGCACGACGGCGACCGCGCTCGCCGGGACGACGTACGCCGTCTGGTGGGGGTAGAGCGCAGAACACCGTGCGGTCGCGCAGCTCGGGCGGTCCCTCCTCGACCCGCCCGACGTTGAGGTAGCCGTACTTCACCGGCCCGGGGAAGTCGCCCTCCTGGAAGGGCGCCCGCATCGCGTCGTACTGGTCCTCGGGAACGGCGCCGCGGAAGACGAGCGACTCGGTGCCGCGGCTGACCGCCGACCGCAGGGTGCGGACCCGGACCTCCCCCGCGTCCGGGTCCGGCACCCCCACGGGACGGATCTCGCCCACGCCGGGCTCGCGCAGCCAGAACGCCAGCGCGTCAGCCACTGCCGCCATCCTTCCCGCGACCCGGATCGGTTCGCCTGAACCGGGACGTCGTGGGGCCCGTATGGACCGTGTACCTCTAGACACGGAGGCAAGGTGCGTCGGGTTCAAGCCGGTCCGCTGGTCGGATGCGCCGGGGTGCTACTGGTGCTCGCGGTCCTGGCCGCGACGGTGGGACTCGGCGGGGCCGGGTGGGCGACGGGGGTTGCCTGCGGGTTGTTCGTGAACGGGGCACTCGCTCGCGGCCTCGCCCACCACGGCTCCGCCGCCTCGGTCCGGCCAACCGCGTCACGCTGACGCGGGCGGTGCTCGCGTGCGGGGTGGCGGCGCTGACGGCCGACTCGTTCGTCGGGTCCGACGCCCGGTCGCGCTGCTCGTCCTGCTCACGGCGGTCGCGCTGGCGCTGGACGCGGTCGACGGCCGGGTCGCCCGGCGTACCAGCACGGTGACGGCGCTCGGCGCCCGCTTCGACATGGAGGTCGACGCGTTCCTGATCCTCGTGCTCAGCGTGTACGTCGCACCCGCGGTCGGCTGGTGGGTGCTGGCGATCGGGCTGGTCCGCTACGCGTTGCTGGTGGCCGAGCGGGTGCTGCCCTGGCTGCGCCGTCCGGTGCCACCGCGGCACTGGCGCAAGGTCGTCGCGGCGGTCCAGGGGATCGCGCTGGCGCTGGTGGCATCGGGCGCTGCTGCCGTCGGCGATGGCGTCGCTGTTGCTGGTGGTCGCCCTGGCGCTGCTGGCCGAGTCGTTCGGCCGCGACGTGTGGTGGCTGTGGCGGCAGCGGGCGGTCGCCGTGCTGCCCGAGCAGGTCGACCGCTGGCCGGGCACCCGCGTCGTCGTCGACCGCACGCTCACCGTCGTCGCGTGCGCCGTCGTGTGGCTCGCGCTGGTGGTCCCGAACGACCTCGAACGCCTGACGCCCGGCTGGTTCCTGCGGATCCCGGTCGAGGGCCTGCTGCTGGTCGCCCTCGCGCTGGCCCTGCGGCCGCTCGCCCGGGCGTGGCGGCCGGGGTGTTCGGCGTCGTGCTGGCGCTGCTGGTCGTCGTGAAGGTGCTCGACATGGGCTTCAACGAGGTCATGGACCGGTCGTTCGACCCGGTCAACGACTGGGCCTACCTCGGTCCCGGCTACGGCGTGCTCGGCGACTCGATCGGCCGGACCGGCGCCGTCGGTGACCGCCGTCGTGGTGGGGCTGCTGGTCGTCGCCCTGCTGGTCGTGATGCCGCTGTCCGTCGGCCGGCTGGCCGGGTGGCGCACCGTCATCGCGAACCTCGCTGCGGGCGCTTGGTGGCGCTCGCCGTGGCCTGGGTGCTGTGCGCGGTGTCCGGGCTGCAGTTCGCGCGCGGCGCTCCGGTCGCGTCGACGCCGCGGCCCGGCTCGCGTACGGCGAGGTCACCCAGGTGCGGGCCGGCATCGCCGACCGGGAGGTGTTCGCGCGCGAGATCGCCGCGACGCCTCGCCGACGTTCCCCGGGCACGGCTGCTGACCGGGCTGCGCGGCAAGGACGTGCTGCTGGTCTTCGTCGAGAGCTACGGCCGGGTCGCCGTGCAGGACTCCGACTTCTCGCCCGAGATCGACGCGGTGCTCGACAACGGGACCGCGCGGCTGCGCGGCGCCGGCTACTCGGCGCGCAGCGCGTTCCTCACCTCGCCGACGTTCGGCGCGGCTTCGTGGCTGGCGCACTCCTCGCTGCAGTCGGGGCTGTGGGTCGACAGCCAGCGCCGCTACAACCAGCTGCTCACCGAGGACCGGATGACGCTGACCAGCGCGTTCGAGCGGGCCGGCTGGCGGACCGTCTTCGACGTACCCGCCAACACGAAGCCGTGGCCGGAGGGCTCGGCGTACTACGGGTTCGACGAGCTGTACGACTTCACGAACATCCCGTACGCCGGCCCGAAGTTCGGCTACGCGAACGTGCCCGACCAGTACACGCTCGCGACCTTCCGGCGGCTCGAGCTCGCCCGGCGCGACCGGCGGCCGGTGATGGCCGAGATCGACCTCGAGTCGCAGCCACCACCCGTGGGTGCCGCTCCCCCGCATGCTCGACTGGCACGAGCTCGGCGACGGCTCCGTCTACGACGGGATGCCCGAGGAGGGCGAGTCCGCCGAGGAGGTCTTCCGCGACCCCGACGCCGTACGCAACGCCTACGGCGAGTCGATCGAGTACACCCTGACCAGCCTCTTCTCGTTCCTCGAGACCTACCCCGACCCGGACCTCGTCGTGGTCCTGCTCGGCGACCACCAGCCGCACTCCTACGTCACCGGCGACGACCCCGGCCACGACGTCCCGATCTCCGTGATCGCCCAGGACCCGTCGGTGATGGCCCAGATCTCCGCCTGGGGCTGGCAGGACGGCCTCCACCCCTCCCCGGACGCCCCCGTCTGGCCGATGGACCCCTTCCGCGACCGCTTCCTCTCGGCCTTCAGTCCGAAGCCACCCCCTGACCTCGGGCAGGTGGCGAGTACGTCGGCCGAGCCTCCGGCAGTGAGGCGCCGGCCCCCGAGACCGGCCCCGGTCGGCAGTCCGGCCAGCCGATCAGGAAAGCATGGCCCAGGCGACAGCGGCCGCTGCAACCATGAACGCCATCAGGACGAGCACCCATGGTCCCGGCTGGGCCAGGTCGGGGTCCCATCGGCCCGACCCCGGCCATCTCTTGTACTGCTCTTGCTGGGCAGCGTTGCTCACGCCGACCCCCCTCCGGTCGCGGAGGCCATCACGACTCCCCACTGAGCCCCTCCACAGGATGGACATTACGTCCCGGCACCTGCCTGCACGCACCCACCGACTGGGTGAGCGTTCAGGCGCAAGGGCCTCGACAAGCTCGACCGACGCAGAGCTCAGGTGCCGAGGCGGAGCACCGCGGTCCCGTCGGGCGCCCGCACCTCGACCTAGGAGATGTCGTCGCCCAGGGCGGCGGTGCCGCCGCGAACGACATGGTCTTGCCGGGCAGCGCCGTCCAGGTGCCGACCTGCTCCCAGCCGTCGCGGGTGCGGACGACGAGGGCGTAGGTCCAGGACGGCGGCGACTCGCCGTACTCGTGCTCGGGGGGTTCGTAGGAGCAGGTCAGGTCCAGCTTGGTGCCCCAGTCGACGGAGTTGATGATGACGGTGGCGTTGAGGACGTCCTGGCCGACCTGCTGCATCGCCTCGCTGCGGGAGCCGGCTCCGCGGGGGCGACGACGGGGCGAGATCGGAGGTCGGTCCGGCAGCGGGCGGCGCCGTCGTTGTCGAACATGCTGGCAGATCGCGACCGCACCGAGCGCGGTGATCAGCACGACCACGGCCGCGGCGACGCCCATCGTCAGCCAGCTACGCCGAGCCTCGGATCGACGTACCTCCCGGTCCAGCCGCGGCAGCAGCGTGTCCGGGACCGGTCGTGCTCGGGCGGCACAGCACCACCTCCGAGGACACCTGGGCGAGCAGGCCGGGCATGCCGGCCAGCTCCTGCACCGCACGCCGGCAGGACGCGCAGCCGGCAAGGTGCCGCTCGAAGGCGAGCCGGTCCTCCGGCGACAGCGCGCCGAGGACGTACGCCGCGTCGTGGTGGGAGAACTCGCAGCCGGCTCATGCCACCACCCCCATCTCCTCCAGCGCCAGCCGCAGGGCACGCAGTGCGTAGTGCGTGCGCGACTTCACCGTGCCCTCCGGCACGCCGAGCCGCCGGGACGCCTCCGCCACGGACACCCCGCGGTAGTAGCACTCGACCAGCACGGCGCGGTGCTCCGGCGACAGCCGGGTGAACGCGTCGGCGACCACCCACGACAGCAGCAGCTGGTCGGTGCGCTCGTCGTCGCCGGCGAGCTCCGGGACGTCGGCGACGGGGAACTCGTTCTGCGAGCGCTTCGTGCGCCACTCGTCGATCACGATGTTGCGTGCCACCTTGAACAGCCAGGCCCGGACCGATCCCTGCGACTCGTCCAGCGTCGCGAAGTTCCGCCACGCCCGCAGCAGCGTCTCCTGGACGACGTCCTCGGCCCGCGCGCGGTCGTGCCCGGTCAGGCGCAGGCAGTATCCCCACAGCGCGGTCGCATGCTCGTCATGCAGCCGGTGCATCAGCGTGGTCGGGCTCTCGGCCATGGCACCTCCCACACAGGTCACACGCGGAACCGGCCGTACCGGTTCAGTCTGGCGCGGAGCCCACCCGGATCGGGTGAGGCAGCGCCTGACCGTGAGCGCGAATCTGGCAGCACCGGGACCAACTACACGGACTGAGGTGTGCGCAGCATGGCCGAGATCGACTCTGGACCAGTGGACGTGATCGTCCTGAAGTTCACGGGCAACAACTTCACCGGCGAGATCGCCGCAGCCCTGCGAGACCTGGTGGCCGACGACCTGGTGCGGATCATCGACCTGTTGTTCGTCACGAAGGACGCCGACGGCAACGTCGGGGTCATCGAGCTGGCAGGGCTCGGACCCGACCTCGAGCCGGCGTTCGTGGGCGTGGCAGGGCACTTCGAGGGCGGCCTGCTCGACTCCGAGGACGCCGAGGAGGTCGCCCCGCAGCTCGAGCCGAACACGTCGGCCGCCGTGCTCGCGGCCGAGCACCGCTGGGCGATCCCGTTCGTCAACGCGGTGGCCAACGCCGGCGGCGAGGTCGTCGACCAGGCGCGGATTCCATACGACGTCGTAGCAGCCGTGCGCCAGGGCTGGCCGGCGCTGGGGCCGGGCGTGGCCTGAGATGGGCCTCGTCCGCGGCATGGCCCGCACCGCCGCCATCGCCGGCACGGCCACCGCGGTGTCCAACCGCGTGTCCCGTCGGCAGGCGACCCGCTGGGACCAGCAGGCGCAGGCGCAGCAACAGCAGCAGGCGTACGGCGCGCCGCCCCCGCAGCAGTACGCGGAGCCGCCGCCGCCTCCGCCGCCCCCCGCTCCGGCGGCCGAAGAGGACGACATGACCGACCAGCTGGCCAAGCTGGCGAACCTGCACAACCAGGGCATCCTGTCGGACGCGGAGTTCGCCGCCGCCAAGGCCAAGGTGCTCGGGATCT
>CAWJNT010000001.1:0-81041 GCA_963844305.1 uncultured Actinomycetota bacterium | reverse complement strand
CGTCGGCGAGCTGGCAGCCTTGATGGCGGCGCCTTCCGCCACGGACGCGGCCACCGAGCACACGACCGCGCTCGACCGGACGCCGACCAACGAGCGGATGCTGGCGGCGCGGATGGACCCGCCGATGCCCGAGCTCGTCGAGCCCGAGCTGCCCCCGGAGCGCGGCCGCCCGCGCCGGTCCAAGAAGGGTCCGCTGATCCTCCTGCTCGCCCTGCTCCTCGTCGCCGGCGCCGGCTTCGGCGCGTGGTGGTACGGCTGGGCGCGCTACACCTCCACCCCCGGCGTCATCGGCCTGTCGCAGGCGGCGGCCGTCGAGAAGATCGAGGCCGCGGGCCTGGAGGCCGACCTCGGCGACCCGGCGTACTCCGAGACGGTCCCGGAGGGCCAGGTGATCGGCACCGACCCCGAGCCCGGTGACCGGATCCTCGACGGCGGCGACGTCAGCGTCGTGGTCTCGCTCGGCAAGGAGCGCTACGACGTACCCAAGCTGCGCGGCAAGAGCGAGGACCAGGCCCAGGACGCCCTCGCCAAGCGCAACCTGGAGTTCGGCGAGTCGACCCGGCAGTTCTCCGAGAGCGTCGCCAAGGGCGACGTGATCAGGAGCGACCCGCCGGGCGGCACCACGCTGAAGCCCGGCGCCATCGTCGACCTCGTGGTCAGCAAGGGCCGCAAGCCGATCGAGGTCAGGAACTGGGTCGGCAAGAGCGCCGACCGCGCCGAGCAGGCCATGGAGAAGAAGGGACTGGAGGTCAGCCGCGACGGGCTGGAGTACTCCGACACCGTGCCCGAGGGTTCGGTCATCTCCCAGGACCCGCAGGCGGGCGAGACCCTGTTCCGCGGTGACACGGTGAGTCTCGTCGTCTCGCAGGGCCCCGAGCTGGTCGAGGTGCCCGGCGGCCTGGTGGCCTCGGGTGTCGAGGACGCCCAGGAGGCACTGGAGGCCGCCGGCTTCGACGTGAACCTCGAGCGTGCGCCGAACTACCTCGGCATCGGCTACGTGTACCGCGTCGACCCGCCGTCCGGGACGATGGTCCCCAAGGGCAGCGAGATCACCCTCTTCATCATCTGACCGCTCCCGCGTCTAGGGTTTCGGGGTGACCGCCGACCCCGCCCTCCGGAACCCGGTCGGCACCCACGTCAAGGTCGGCAAGGGCCTGGTCGCGGGGGCGCTGGCGAAGGCCGACGAGCTCGGCTGCGAGGCCATGCAGATCTTCGTCGGCAACCCGCGCGGGTGGGCGCACTCCCCCGGCAGACCGGCCGAGGACGAGGCGTTCCGCGCGGCCACGGCCGAGCTCGGGATGCGGGTCGTCATCCACTCGCCGTACCTGGTGAACCTCGGTAGCCCGACGCCCGACACCTTCGAGCGCTCGGTGGGGATCGTCGCCCACAACCTGCGCCGCGCCGTCGAGCTCGGGGCGGAGGGCGTGGTCGTCCACACCGGCTCGTACGTCGACCCGGCCGGCAGCGCCGCCGAGCACCGGGCCGCGCTGGGTCGGGTGCGCGAGGGCCTGCTGCCGCTGCTCGAGGCCGTGGCGGGCGACGACGCCCCCTGGCTGCTGCTCGAGCCCACCGCCGGTCAGGGCCGGTCGCTGTGCGCGGGCGTCGACGACCTGGCGGCGTACCTCGACGCGCTCGACCACCACCCCAAGGCCGGGATCTGCCTGGACACCTGCCACGTCTTCGCCGCGGGTGCCCCGCTCGACGAGCCCGGCGGCGCGGCGGCCACGCTCGACCGGGTCGTGGAGATCGGCGGACCGGGCCGGCTCCGGCTCGTGCACGCCAACGACTCGATGGACGTCCGGGGCGCGTTCAAGGACCGGCACCAGCGGATCGGCGAGGGCCACATCGGGGCCGACGCGTTCGCCGAGCTGCTCGCCCACCCGGCGACCGAGGGGGTGCCGTTCATCCTCGAGACGCCGGGGTCCCGCGACCCCGGCGACACCGGGATCCCGCTGCTCAAGAAGCTGCGGGAGTCGGCGTGAGGGAGTCGCGCCGGGCCCTGCTGGCGACGTTCGTCCTGCTCCTGATCACGGCGATCTGGGGCAGCACGTTCTTCATGATCAAGGACCTGCTCGTCCGCGTCCCGACGCTGGACTTCCTCGGGGTCCGGTTCGCGATCGCCGGCCTGCTCATGCTCGTCATCGCGCCGAAGGCGCTCGGCCGGCTGAGCGCCGAGTCGCGGCGGCACGCCCTGGTCCTCGGCCTGCTGTACGGCGTCGCCCAGATCCTCCAGACGGCCGGGCTCGCGCACACGGCCGCGAGCGTCTCGGGCTTCATCACCGGCATGTACGTCGTGGCCACGCCGCTGTTCGCCGCGCTCCTGCTGAAGACCCGGATCACCGCCATGACGTGGGGCGCTGTGGTCCTCGCGACCGCGGGCCTCGCCGTCCTCACCCTGAACGGCGTCTCGGTCGGGTACGGCGAGGCGCTGACCCTGGTCGCGGCGATGCTCTACGCCCTGCACATCGTCGGCCTCGGGGCGTGGTCACGCCCGCAGGAGGCGCTGGGGATGTCGATCGTGCAGATCATCGTGATCGCGGTGATCTGCCTGGTCTCGGCCGCGCCGGGCGGGCTGGTGCTGCCCGACACGGCCCGGGACTGGCTGGCCGTGCTCTACATGGCGGCGTTCGCCGGTGCGTTCGCCCTGGTCGGCCAGACCTGGGCACAGGCCCACCTCGCGGCCACGCGCTGCGCGATCATCATGAGCATGGAGCCGGTGTTCGCCGCCCTGTTCGCGGTGCTCTTCGGTGGCGAGGACCCGACCGCCCGGATGCTGGTCGGCGGCGCGATGGTGCTGACCGCGATGCTCATCGTCGAGCTGATCCCCCGGCGGAAGGTCGAGGGACAGGTCCCGCACATCGCGGTTTGATCTCATATCCGGTCTACCCGTGGGCAGGGGGGTCCGGCTCCCCTAGCGTTCACCGAGTCCGCTGAGTCCGCTGAGTCCTGCCGCCGAGGGGTCCCCCGCCATGGTGATTGTCATGCTGCCGGACGCCACCGACGAAGACGTGGCGTACGTCGTCGAACGCGTCGAGAGCGTCGGCGGCGAGGCGTTCGTGAGCAAGGGCGTCACCCGCACGATCATCGGGCTGGTCGGCGACATCGAGTCCTTCCACCACCTCAACCTGCGCAGCATGTCCGGCGTCGCCGACGTGCACCGGATCTCCGACCCCTACAAGCTGGTCAGCCGCCAGCACCACCCCGAACGCTCGACGGTGTGGGTCGGCCCGCCGGGTCACGAGGTGCCGATCGGCCCCGGGACGTTCACCCTCATCGCCGGCCCGTGCGCCGTCGAGGGGCCCGACCAGACCTTCGAGGCCGCGCGGATGGCGCAGTCGGCGGGAGCCACGATCCTGCGCGGCGGCGCGTTCAAGCCGCGGACCTCGCCGTACGCCTTCCAGGGACTGGGCAAGCAGGGCCTGGAGGTCCTGGCCGAGGCACGCAGGGCCACGGGCATGCCGGTGGTGACCGAGGTCGTCGACGCCCGCGACGTCGGCATGGTGGCGGAGTTCGCCGACATGCTGCAGGTCGGCAACCGCAACATGGCGAACTTCGGGCTCCTCCAGGCCGTCGGCGAGGCCGGCAAGCCGGTCCTCCTGAAGCGCGGCGTGACCGCCACCGTCGAGGAGTGGCTGATGGCCGCCGAGTACATCGCGCAGCGCGGCAACCTCGACGTGGTGCTGTGCGAGCGCGGCATCCGGACCTTCGAGCAGGCCACGCGCAGCCACCCTGGACCTGTCGGCGGTGCCGATCGTCCAGGCGACCAGCCACCTCCCGGTCATCGTCGACCCCTCGCACGCCTCGGGACGCCGCGACCTCGTCGTACCCCTGTCCCGCGCCGCCATCGGCGTGGGCGCCGACGGGCTGATCGTCGACGTCCATCCCTCACCCGAGACCGCGCTGTGCGACGGCCCGCAGGCCCTGCACGGCACCGACCTGCGCGAGCTGGCGCAGGCGGTGCGCAAGCTGCCCCCCGCCATGGGTCGGGTGAACGCGGCGCAACACGTGCGCACGGGGTGATTCCCGCGTTCCGGGCCCGATTCGCCTAGTCTTTTCCGCGGGGGATGGCGAACAGGGAGGAACATGTCCGTCTGTGCCCAGTGCGGCCAGCCGCTCGGCGTCGGGCGGTTCTGCACCAACTGTGGCCACCCGGTCGACGAGACCGGGCCGGTCAGCGAGGAGACGGTGGTCGCCGACGAGTGGCGCACCGACACCGCCGAGCGGCCCGCCGTCCAGGAGGTCGAGCACACCATCCGGCGGCAACGCCCGATCCTGCCGCCTCCGGTCACGACGCCGAGCGAGGCGCCGCGCTATCCCTTGTACGCCGACGAGGCACCGCCCGACCAGCTCGCGGCACCTCCCGGCGAGGCGACGCCCACCGAGACCTTCCGCCATGTCGGCGAGCGGCCGCCGACCCGGTCGGTCGGCTGGGTCCCCTGGGCCGCCGGGGCGGTGGTCCTGGTGCTGGTGGCCGCGCTCGGCGCCTGGCTGCTGCTCGGCACGGGCGACGACGAATCGCCCACCGCTTCCGACACGACCGCGTCCGACACGCCACCACCCACCGAGGAGCCGTCGGCGACCGAGGAGTCGCAGCCCACGGAGGAGGCCAGCGAGAACACGGGGTCGAAGGGGAAGCCCGAGGACATCTCGCGCACCGCGACCGCCTCCGCGCCGAAGACCGCCCCCGCGGGCCAGGACGTCGACGGCAACGCCGTCCGCTTCGATGCGCGTCAGATGCTCGACGGCGTACCCGAGACGACGTGGCGGATGCCGGGCGACGGCACCGGCGAGACGCTCACCTTCGAGCTTCCCGAGCCCGCGACGATCACCGAGGTGGGCCTGATCAACGGCTATGCCAAGACCTCCAACGAGGGCGGGCGCCAGCTCGACTGGTACACCGGCAACCGGCGGGTGCTCGCGGTCGAGTGGCTCTTCGACGACGGCAGCAGCGTGAGCCAGGACCTCGACAGCACCCGCAACCTCCAGAGCATCGAGGTGCCGAAGGTGACCACGCAGACGGTGCAGCTCCGGCTGGTCGAGGTCTCGAAGCCCGGTTCGGGTCCGGCCGGGCGCAACTACACCCCGATCAGCGAGGTCGCCCTCTTCGGCAGTCCGGCCTGAGCGGTGCTGGCCGGCCTGTCTCCGTCGCGGCGACGGTTCGTGGTCGCCCTGGTCGTGCTGGCCGTCGCGCTCGCGATCGTGGTCGTGGTCGCCGTCGTCGCTACCCGTCCCGAGCCGGTGGATCCGGTCGCCCAGGACCGCCCGGGTCCGGTCCTGCTGGTCCCCGGGTACGGCGGGAGCACCGCCGCGCTCGACGTACTCGCGGACGCCCTGCGACGCGCCGGCCGCGACGCCGAGGTGGTCGCGCTGGTGCCGCCCGGCACCCAGGACCTGCGGGTCCAGGCCGAGGCGCTCGACCGCGCTGTCGCGCGGGCCATCGACCGGACCGGCGCGTCGTCGGTCGACGTCGTCGGGTACTCCGCCGGCGGGGTCGTCGTCCGGCTCTGGGTCGCCGAGCTGGGTGGCGGCAGCCTCGCCCGCCGCGCGATCACCCTCGCCTCGCCGCACCACGGCTCCGACCTGGCCTCCCTCGGCGCCGACCTGGCACCCGACAGCTGCCCCGAGGCCTGCCGCCAGCTCGCGGAGGACAGCGACCTGCTCCGCGAGCTCAACGCCGGCGACGAGACTCCTGCCGGTCCCGCGTGGGTCTCGATCTGGACCGACGACGACCGGGTGGTCGTCCCGCCCGACTCCGGCTCGCTCGAGGGATCGGTGGCGTTCTCGGTGCAGTCGGTCTGTCCCGGTGAGACGGTCTCGCACGCCGCGCTCCCCCGCACGCCGTCCGTGATCGCGATGGTCGAGCGGGAGCTCGGGGTGGACGCGCCCGCGGTGCCGACCAGCGCGGTGTGCACGCCGTAGGGGGCAGGTGCTCAGCGTCGTACCGGAGCCACCGGCCGCCGGTCCGTACGCCGCCCGCGGCGGGACCTCGAGTCGTCGAACGTGAGCCCGGCCGGCCACGCGAAGGTCAGCGAGCCACCGCGTCCGAGCGCGCGCCAGCGCTCGGCCACCTCGCCCATGCGCCGGACGGCGCCGCGCAGCTCCTCGGCGTCGACCTCGATCGGGACCTCAGTGGTCGGGTGCTTGACCCGCTTGATGCTCCGCTCCCAGGCGGTCACGACCATGGCGACGAGCCGCTCCGAGCGCTGCATCTCCTCCCGCCCGACGGCGGCGATCCGGCGTACCCGGCGCTGGTGTCGCAGCGTGTTGTCCTCGGGCGCCGGCGAGAAGATGCCGCCACCGCCCGCGGCGAGCTGCCCCCACACGCCCAGCTCGATCCCGAAGTACTCCTCCACGAGGTAGTGGGCGAGGTCGTGCGGCATCAGGTCGTCGTAGCCGGGCCCGGAGCGCGCGACCAGGGCCGGCCCGTGCTCGCGCTCGATGGCGATCGAGTAGCGCTTGTCGTCGACCTTGGTGAACGTGACCTCCATGTCGCGACGGTAGGCCCATGGGCTGGCCGAAGTCGCCGGATTTTCGACGGTCCCCGACCTACGCTGTGGCGTGCACATCGAGTACGCGCCGACGTCGGACCCGGACATTGCCGCAGGAGGTCGGGTCGCCGGGCGGTCGGCGGGCGCCCCGACCGGCCAGCCCGTCCCGGTCTTCGGCGCTGCCTGGGACTCCTGCCCCCAGGGCTGAGCGTCACTCGTCGCCGGCGGCCTCTTCCAGGGCGCCGGTCAGCATCGCCACCAGCGCCTCCACCTGGACGTCGGCCGACGACGTGACCTCTTCATCGGCCCCGTCCAGGGCCCGCGCGGCCAGACCGGCCTTGCTGTCGATCAGCTCGGCGATCTTCGCGTCGATGGTCTGCGCGGCGATGATCCGCCAGGCGGTGACCGGCTCGCGCTGGCCGATCCGGTGCACCCGGTCGATCGCCTGGGTCTGCTCGGCGTTGGTCCACGAGAGCTCGGCGAGCACGACGTTGGAGGCGACCTGGAGGTTGATGCCGACGCCGGCCGCGGTCAGCGAGCAGACGATGACGGCCACGTCGGGATCGTTGACGAACGAGTCGATGGCGTGCTGGCGCGCCTTCGAGGTCTGGTCACCCCGGATCGTCGTGTAGCGGATGTCGCGCCTGGCGAACAGCTCCTCCGCGGCATCCATCACGTCGAGGTGCTTGGCGAAGAAGACGACCTTCCCGGCACTTCGAGCCAGCTGCGCGGCGTAGTCGGCGGCCAGCTCGGCCTTGGCCTGACCGATCCTGCGCACCATCGCGAAGACGTTGTCGCCGGTGCCCTCGTCGGCGCTCTCGGCGACCTCGCGCTCGGCCACGCGGCGTACGAGTGCGTGGTCGATCCCCTCGACGTCCGAGCCGGTACGCCGATGCTCCAGCGCCGCCTGGTAGCGACCGACCAGCCGCTGGGCGAGCTGCCGCTCGGCCTGGCTGATGGACCGCCCGACAGCGCCCTCGAGCTCGACGGGCAGGTCGGCGACCCGGCGTGCCGGGATGTCGGCGGCCACGTCGACCTTGCGCCGGCGGACGATGCCGAGGTCGACGACCGCGGACCGGGCGGCCGGGTAGAACGCGTGGTCGGCCGGGGTCAGCCCGGTCTCCTCCAGCGCGACCATGAGGTCGTGCCCGGGCTTGCGCTCCTCGATCCACCCGAGGAACTGCCAGATCGCCCGGAAGTCCTCGATGTCGTTGATCAGCGGGGTGCCGGTCAGCGCCATCAGCAGGGGCCGCGAGACCCGCCGGCGGATGCGCTCGGAGACCTCCGCGACGTGCTGGGACCGCTGCGACTTCTTGTTCTTGATGTAGTGGGCCTCGTCGACCACCATGCCGCGGAACCCGTGGTCACCGATCCAGTCGACGTGCCGGTCGAGCACCTCGTAGTTGACCACCACGATGTCGGCGAAGCCGTCGACGGACTCGCCGTCGCCGTGGATCACCGTCACCGACTTGCCGGGCGTCCAGAGCTCCGCCTCGCGCGCCCAGTTGGTCTTCACCACGTTGGGGACGATGGCGAGCAGCGGGTAGGCGTTCGCGACCTGGGCGGCCAGCAGTGCCTGGGCGGTCTTGCCGAGCCCCGGCTCGTCGGCGAGGAGGAACGTGCGGTGGCCCTCCGCGACGGCGCCGAGCAGCCGCGCCTGGTGGGGCATCAGGTCGAGGCCCTTGGGCGTCAGCGTCGCCCGCGGCTCCGGCAGCTCCATGCACGCCGAGGCGCCCGGGGCGGGGTGCTCGAAGGCGTTCAGCACGGGCCCGATCAGCTCCCACCCGATCAGGCGGCCCTGGGTCCTGGCCCGTGGCTGGGTGAACTCGGGGACCTGGAACGGGTTCGCGAGCTGCGCCGAGACGACCGACTTCGGTACGACCCTGCGCTCGGCGCGTCCGTCGCTGGCGGCCGCCGTACTCGTCTCGGGCGTCTCCGGGACCGGGTCGAGGCCCGCGGCCCGCTGCATCTCCCGCTGGAGGTGGCGGGTGGCCTCGGAGACCGTGGCGTCCTCGTCGAGCAGCGAGAACAGGGACGGCTCGCGCGCCGCGGTGTGCGCCAGGATCGTCGCCACCCCGTCGAGGCGCTTGATCATCGTGTCGCGTTGCGCCTCGCCGACACTCTTGTCGGCCCGGATGCGCGTGCGCTCCTGTCGGGCGAGCAGCGCGATGGCCTGGAACCTCGCCCGTTGCCGACCGTCGAGCTGCCCGCGTTCGACCGCTCGTTCGACCTCCCGGACCGCCATGGCCAACGTGGGGAGGATCCCGTCGTTGTCACGACTCCGGTTGTCGGTACGCCGAGTGGTCCGGGCGTTGCCGGACCGACGTTCACGCCGTCTTGCCAAGCCAGAAGCTCTTTCCTCGTGCGAGTACTCCACCGCTCAAGCACGCCGACGGTGCGGGGCGGCACTCGATCCCCTCCGGCGTGACACCTGCAGCCGACGGGTCCGAGTCGCCCGGGACAGATGCCGTTCGGCACGATCACGATCTGCGCCACCCGCCTTGCACGGTGGGCGGGGATCGGTTCCGTCGGTGGGCCCCGGGATGGACCAACACCGGCAGTCTACGCCGTGGTGTCACACGATGCGGCACCGCCGGCCGGTGTGGCGCTCTCGGGCCTCACTCGAGATAGCGGTCCAGGAGCGACGCCTCGGTGCGGAGCGCGTCGGCCGGGCCGGTCGCGCCGCGGGCGGTCAGGTCCGTTGCGGCGGCCAGGCGCTCGTCGCGCTCCGCCGCCACGATCGCGTGGATCTCCTGCTCGGCGAGCTCGCGACGCGCGACCTCGGCGGCGCCCAGGCCGTCCGCGGCGCCCGCGATGACGCCGTCCGAGCGCAGGCCGACCGGGGTCTCGTCGGGCTGCGGCTGCGCCTCGGCGTTGGCGATCGCCGACAGCAGCGTGCGCAGCACGCGGGCCGTGTCGCGGTCGCGGGCACGCATGGCCGCGGTCAGGTCGTCACGCAGTCGGTTCTGGAGGCCGGGCACACCGGGACCCTACGCGGCGAGCCGAGACGCCCTAGGCTCGCGGGACGCCGCCGGACAAGGGGATCGATGGACGAGGAACTGGCGAAGCGCCGAGCCGAGCGACGAGAGCGCGCCGAGGAGCATCGCCGGGCTCAGGACGGACGTCGCGAGCAGGAGTCGGTGAAGGCACAGGTCCTCATCGACGAGTTCGTCGAGCAGGCGGTCGCTGCCGGGCTGCCCACCGAGGAGCTCACCGCCCGGCCGTGGTCCGGGCGCGGGCGCTACCGGACGGGTCTCGTCGGCTGGTACCTCCGCCTCGACCACTCGGTCGGCGTGGACCGGGACGGCGGGTACTACGTGCTGACCGTGCCGCCGGTGCGCTTCGGTCGCCGGCGCTCGGTCACGATCGAGCCGACTCCCCCGCCCCTGCAGGTCGGGGAGGGTGCGCGCGACGGCGAGTCGATGCCCTTGGCCCAGCTCCTGCGGCTGCGACTGGAGTGGTCGGAGAACCCGTCGGGCCCGTGAGCAGGACTCGCTGTCACTGGGTGTCCCGTTTCGGTTGAAACGCACTCACATGCCGATGAGCGTGCGCGGTCAGCCGAGGGGAGAGCTTCATCCCACTTTCATCGTTCGGGAGGCAGCCTTGTCGATCCGACGCCGACCGGAGGACAGTGGTGCACGGTTTGTTCGTCAAGGGAGCGTCGCAATGCGTACAGCGCACGCACTAGCTCCGGTGAGCTCGCTTCTCGCGGGAGGGTGCGGTGGTGACGAGAACAGCGATCCGGAGCCGCGCGCGACCGAGCAGGTTGAGATCATCACGCGGGTCAGCATCGCCCCGACGCCCGGTGCGGAAGTGATCGCCACCGGGGAAGTCCTGGAAGGATCCACTCTTGGGGACTCGCCCTTCTGCGTCGGCGGGACCATCCAGGACTCTCACGGGAGCACCGACCCAGAGGTGTGGCTCATCGCCCGGACAATCACCTGCCCGGACGGCGAAGTCCGCATGGACATCACGCCCGACATGCCCGAGGGACTGAATCAGACTGGCTCGTGGAAGATCGTCAGCGGCACCGGCGCGTTTGAGAGGTTGCGCGGGAGCGGGGAGATGGAGGTCGCGTATGACCCCGACCCTGACGAGCCGGCTGGCGAGACGTACACGGGGACAGCGACGCGCTAGCCATGTGCCCGGAACTGCCGCTGAGCGATCATGCCGATGACGGGGCGCTGGGTGACCAGTGGGCGTCTGGGTCCGCCCGGCTCAGCCCTGACGGCGGGCCGTCGTGAGGCGCCGTTCCTCGAGAGACCAGCGTCCTCGTTCTACCCCCGTGCACGCGCGACGGCGGATGCAACCGTTTCCGGGTCTGCCCAGAAACGGTCTCCGGGGTTGGTGTTGGGCCACGGCCAGTAGACGACCACCTCGTCGTAGCCTGCCTGGTCCGCCCGTTCAAGGGTCTCCAGATACGCCCGGTCGCTTGCCAGCGGCTGCATGGACCCATAACCCACGAGCAGAGACCGGCGCAGAGTGTGGGGGTCTCGCCCGGCTCGCTCGCAGGCGCGGGTCACATCCTGCGACTGCTTGGTGACGAGTTCCCAGAACTCGTGCTCGGCGAGGGTCGCGGCGCTGACCCCGCCGTAGCTGCTCCATCCGTCGCCGAGTCTGGCGAGGAGGTCGTAGCCGCGGGGCCCGTGCGCGCTGATCATCAGGTGCGGGGGCTGCTGCCCCGGGACGATGGGCAGCGGGCGCACTTCTTCGGTGCCCGTGCGGCTTCCAGGCCACGATGACCCGCCCGACCACAGCGTCGCTGACCGCCTCGACGGTCTCAGCGAACGTCTCGAACCGCATCCTTGCCCTCGCCTGCGACGCCGTACAGGACTTCCTCGTCACCGGGAACGCCGGCACCGACGCCCAGCACGAACCGCCCGTTGCTGAGGTCCTGCAGTGTCGCCGCTACGCGGGCCAGCGGGGCACGACCTGCGGATGACCGTCGAAGCCACCAGTGTTCCGAGCTCCGAGGCGGGTCGTCACCTGCGCGACCGCCGCTAGGGTGGCGTAGGCGTCAGCGATCCAGCGTCCCTTGAGGGACGGGTGCGTCAGGTGGTCTCCCAGATAGGCCACATCGAAACCGATGCCTTCCAGGTGCTGCCACGTCGCTTTGGCCGCGGACCACGGCTCCAGCCATGGACCGAACACTCCGAGCCTCATGCCTCGTCCCTCCACCGGTCCAGCAACCCGTGCCCGCACCATTCTGGCCATGCCAGCGCGCTCACCAGCAAGGGGCTTCGCATGGCGCACTTGCAACCGGCCATCACGCAGCCACTGAAAGCGCCCGGCCACCGCTGCTCCTCAGAGTGGTGGGCAGCCTGCCGACGAGGCTCATAACCGGTCCGCTCATGGCACCCCTCTGTGTCAAGACGCAGCTGGCATGGGGGTTCTAGGCTGGGTCTTCGACGGGCTCGGGTGTGGCTTATCCGAAGAGCTGGTCTGGGGTTGTGAGCCGGCCGCGCTGGAGTAAGAGTCGTTGCCCTGTTGCCCACCCGGGCCCGTCCTCCGGGTGTTGAAGGAGTGGCCGAGCGCGTCGTCGAGCATGGTGCGATAGACGATGTCGGACAGGCGTCGTTTCAGGGCGCGCATCGCTTCGTTCGATGTTTTGCCCTCGCCTTTGCGGCGGTCGTAGTAGGCGCGGCCCTCGGTCGGGTTCCTGAGTTGGACGGTGGCCATGATGTGCAGGGTCCGGTTGATCTGACGGTTCCCGAGTCGCGACAGTCGGTGCCGGACCTGGTCACCGGACGAGGCGTCGATGGGGGCGGTGCCGTTCCAGGACGCGAAGTGGCCGCGGTCGGGGAACCGGGTGATGTCGGCGACGTCGACCAGCAGTTGCGCGGCCCCGAACGGGCCGATGCCGTGGAGCTTCATCAGGCTGCTGCCGGTGGCAGCGACCAGCTCGGTGAGTTCCTTGTCGGCCGCCTTCTTGCGCTGGTAGATCCGCTCCAGGTCGGCGATGATCTCGGCTGCGACGCGGCGCCGGGTCTTGCCGGCGGCGTCGCGTGGGCGGACCTTCACCAGCAGGGTCTTGGCCTGAGCAGCGGACAGGTCGCGTTTCGCTCCGCCCGGGATCAGCTCGAGCAGCTGCTGGTGCAGCTGGGACACGATCCTGGTGTGGTCCTCGCCCAGTGAGCGGCGACGATCGGCCAGGACCCGCAAGAGGTGAGCTGCTGGTCATCGACCACCGGACGCAGTCCGGCCATCCGGGTGCCGACCAGGGCCACGGAGTGGGCGTCGGTGGCGTCGGTCTTGCGTCCCTGACCGGTCGCGAACACCCTCGTTCGCGCGGACAGCTTCGGTGGCACATCGACCACTTGCTCGCCGGCAGCAAGCAGCCGGACCGCGATGTGGTGACCGATCCCGTTGCAGCCCTCGACCGCCCACACACGTCGCTCGCGGTCGGGCTGGATCCGGTTGACGTAACCGGACATGTCGGCGAAGCCACCTTCGTCGGTGTCGTAACGGCCGCCGCCCAGGACGGTCTCCTCGGCGTCCATGACCTCGATCGTGGCCGACCTCTTGTGCGGGTCCATGCCGATCACGACGCGTTCTGCTTGCTGTTCCATGCACTCTCCCCGGTGTTCGATCCCAGTGTTCGTCGAGTCGGGAAGGGCAACGCTACTTAGAGCTGGGCAAACCCCTCTGGAGCCTCTTGCCGACCCTGCGACGCCCAGCCCACGCATGCCATGAGAGAGCCACACGGGACCCCGAAGGATCAGCGTGGGCAGCCGAAATGAGAGCGACAGGCCGGGCGCCTGGACCGAGACTCGCCAACCCCGGTCCTGACGTCAATGAAACAAGTAGCCGCGATGTACGCTCATGCAGATGTCAGGACACTCCGACTCTGCGCCTCCAGCGAGGTCTGCTCGGACGCGGGAAGCCACTTCCTCGGTCGATGCGGTCATTGCGTTCGCTCAGGAGCGCCGACGCAGCAGCTCCAGTTCGCATGGTGGTGTTCACCGCTGGTGATTCGTTCGACGCCGGTGCCGTCCAGGAGGGCCAGGTAGATGCCAGGCGCGGGGCTGCCGAGAGAGAAGACGATGTTTCCGCCGTCGGGTGAGAAGCCGACGTCGAAAGCGGTCTCCGCGGACGATCCGTCAGGCATTACCACGTTGATCTCGGCGAGGCCCTGCCCGTCGGGACTCACGCGGTACAAGGAGCCGTTCGTGCCGAAGACGATGGTGCGGCCGTCCGGGGACCAGCCCGCGACGTCGTCTGCGTAACCCCACCGCGTGATCTGGTGCGGCCGGCCGCCACTGACCGGCGCTATGAACAAGGCCTGGTTCACCGAGTCGGCGCGGGAAGGGTCCATGCGATTGAGCAGCAACTGGCTGCCGTCGGGAGAGTACGCCAGCGGGAAGTCCTCGCCGCCCGGGTTCTTGGTGATACGGGTCAGACCCTTGCCGTCGGCGGCGCGGATTGTGTAGACGCCGTTCCTCGTGGGATCGCTGTCGCTCAACGCCCCACAGGCGAGTTCGGTGCCCGAGGGCGTCCACACGGGGCAGGGGGTGAAGAGGCCCGGGTCCGGCATAGGGAATCCGTGGACGTCACCAGTCGAGCGCTCCATCAGCGCGACGGCGGTGGTGCAGTCGGGAGGGTTCAGGCAGGCGAGGAACGCGAGTTGGCTGCCGTCAGGTGACCAGTGCGGGTAGTCACCGGGACTCCTGAGCAAACTCGGCTCACGGCCGTCCGGCCCGACCGCGTACAGGTCGCGCTCCTCGGCTCCGGGCACAAGCTGCTCGAACGCGATGAGATCATCGTCAGCCGACAGCGTTGCCTCGGTCGTACGGGATGCATCAGGGGCGGGGCCACCTCTCCATCCCCCGAATCACCACTGCATGCCGTGAGGCTCGTGGCCGCTATCAGGGCGAAGACCATCGGAACAATGAAGCCGAACCGCCCCCCAAGCGGCATCGAGTGAGCAGCCGTGCTCGGAATGGGGAACATTGGTCGCTCCGTCCGCCGATCGCCGCCGAACGAACTTCCCCGAGCGCCGGTCCTCCCCGCGGTCAAAGGTCAACCTGGAGCACACCATGCCAGAACCCGACCTGCCATTGCCATCCATGACGGGGACCGACGCATGCCCTGGCGGTGACCCATCCCCATCTGCCCCTGCGCGGCCATCCGCTCATGCCGCTGGGCGTGCACTCTCCTGCCGATGAGAGAGCGCCAGCTTCTCACCGCAGAGGGTCACCGAGCCGCAGCCGCGGAGCCGTGACTCAGCTCTCGGGAGCACTCGATCGCCCGCCACCGAGTCATCGCTGCGGTCAGAGGCACACCGCGACGCCGGGCGAGGTGGCTGGTGGAGGCCAGCCCTCAACCAATCAGCGGGAGAATGTGGTCCCTGATGAGCGCCCTTGACGCAGGTGTGTCGGACACCTTGGTCAAGGTCTGGCGGTACGACGACGGAAGCGTGACGGGCGCTGATCGAAGGTCACGCACCCAATCCACACCGACCCGGTGGCCGTCAGTTGACGGCTCGGTCACGACACCGATGGCTTTGACGAGCATCGTGCGGAAGTCGTTGTTCATCTGCTTCGCGACGAGCACGTCGCCGCGCTCCATGAGGTCGAGGTTCGGGGCCTGCTTCTGGTAGCTCGGGTCCGACTCCATGTTGTGCCAGCCCAAGACCCACTCACCCGCTTCGATCCAGTCGGCGAGCATCTCCCGTGCTCCGTCGCCATGCCAACCACCGTGGATCGTCCCCACCATGAAGTAGTTGGTCATACGGGCATCACCTCGACACTCTCACCGGTCTCTGTGCAGAGTCGATGCTATCGGCCGGAATCGGGCGTACGGGTCGCCTCGCGAACGTCCGCAACTGCCGCTATCCGCGCTCCTACGAGGTCCGCGGGTGACTCCATCCGTTGCACCGCGGATCCCAGCCACCAGGTGACTGCGATCTGCGGCACTACTCCGCGGCGCGACGCACCAGGGCGACCGCCGACCACACCATCTGGTCGATCGCGGCGTCGCGCGTGAGACCCGCAACGTCCGTCAGCCACACCAACGCCTCGATGCCAGCGACCGCGCGCATCGCGATGGCGAGCCGGCGGACACCATCGGTGCCGAGCTTGCCCGGACAAGGGGTCGAGAGCCTCCGAGAACCAGCCGATCGCCCGCCCCTGCCTGAGTGGTAGCTGCCCGGGTGACCTGGCGTCCTCCAGGGACAGGCGGAGCATCGTGCGTTGCTGGGACTCAGTGTCGACCACGATCGCCATGAACCCGCGGATCACAGCCTCGATCCGCGCCTCGAGGTCGTCCCCGACGTCGGCCGGCAACAGCGACGTCAGCTCGACCTCCGGGTGGGCGGCGGCGAGCAGCTCTCGTTGGCTGCGAAAGTAGCGGTACGCCGTCGTGCGCGACACCGACGCCGCTGCCGCCGCTTCCTCGACGGTCGGCGCAGTTCCGCCCGAGGCGATCAGGTCACGCGCAGCGGCCACCAGGTCGTTGCGCGTTCGCTGTTTCTGGCGGATCCGACCGGACTCCTCGTACGCCGTTGACACGGTCAACACGGTACCTTAGTTTCTTTATGGGACTCGTGTCCCACGAAGGGTGAGGAGCCCAGCATGAAGACACTGAACGCGACGGTCCGCGACAGCGGAGAAGGCGAGCAGCGCTGGTTCTACGGCGGCGGGAGGCACACCTGGCTGGCCACCTCGGAGGAGACCGACGGCGCGTTCCTCCTGTTCGAGTTCGTGGGAGAACAGGGAAAGGTGACGCCCGTCCACATCCATCCCGCGTCGGACGAGACGTTCTACATCCTCGACGGCGACATCCTGCTGGACCTCGCAGGAGAACGGCGCCCGCTGTCCACGGGAGGGGTCGTGGTGATCCCCCGCGGCATGCCGCACGCGTTCATGGTCACCTCGCCCCAGGCTCGTCTCCTGACCATCCTGACACCTGGTATTGGCGAGGCGTTCTTCCGGCTCGCCAGCGAACCTGCCCCTCCGGGCAGCCTGCCGATCCCCGTCGACTTCGACAGAATCGCGGATGCCGCCAGGCAGACGGGTGCGATCGAGATCCTCGGCCCGCCGCCCTTCTAGTCCCCATGCGCAAGTCCTTGGGTTCAGGCCAGCCAGGAGGCGTAGAAGATGGCAAGCCCGGTCGCGACGCAGATCCCACCGATCAGCCAGAAGCGGATCACCACCGTGACCTCGTCCCAACCCACGTTCTCGAAGTGGTGGTGGATGGGGGCGATTCGGAAGATGCGGCGCCCCGTGCCCGTCAGCCGCTTGGTCAGCTTGAAATAGCCCATCTGCAGCAGCACCGACATCGTCTCCAGCACGAACAACCCGGCGATGACGGCCATCAAGAGCTCGGTACGAGACATGATCGCCAGCCCGGCCAGCGCTCCCCCGATGGCGAGCGAACCCACGTCGCCCATGATGATCCGGGCCGGCTTGGCGTTCCACCACAGGAACCCGATGCAGGCCGCGCTGATGGCTACCGCGAGCACCGCGAGGTCGAGGGGGTCGCGCACCTGGTAGCACTGTGACTCCACCACGGTGGGCCGCGAGGATCCGCACCGCTGGTTGTTCTGCCAGATGCTCACCAACGTGTAGGCGCCGAAGATCATCGCCGAGGTGCCGGCGAGCAGGCCGTCCGCGCCGTCGGTGAGATTGGCGCCGTTGGAGGTCGCGGTGACGATGAACCAGATGACCAGCAGGACCACCACCAGAGGCAGCTTGAACCCCACGTCGTGGGTGGTGGAGATGTACGACGACGCCGGCCGGACGCCTTGCTCGTCGGCGAAGAAGCGTGTGGCCAGGAGCCCGAACCCCAGAGCGACCAGCGACTGACCGGCCATCTTGGCGCGACTACTCAGCCCCTGGTTGTTCTGCGTGTAGACCTTGATGAAGTCGTCGAGAAACCCCACGACCCCGCAGCCGGCGAAGAGCAGAAGCAGGAGCCACGCGCTGGCACTCGGCAGCCCGCCGGTCAGGATCGTGGCCATCAGGTACGCCGCCGTGGCACTCGCCAAGATGACGAGACCGCCCATGGTCGGCGTACCCCGCTTCACGTGGTGGGTCGTCGGGCCGTCGTCCCTGATCGGCTGGCCGAACCCGTGTCGGGTGAACCATCCGATGGCGACCCACGTGCCCAGCAGCGAGCAGACCACCGCCAGCCCGCCACTCAGCAGGATTGCCCGCATGTGGGCCAGCCCTCCTCGGCCTTCCGGATGGTCGATCCCTTCGAGGCACGAGGGACTCGTCTCGGCACCCATTGTGGGCCAGGGGATCAGGGAGTCGGCCTGGGACTCTCCGGCCGAGGGGCCGTCAAATGTCACATCCGCTCATGCCGCGGCCCCGGGTGGGGTGGGTCGGACTAGGTTGCTGATGCCATGTAGGCGGCGAGGGTGTAGGTGGGTGCCCGTCGAGGTTCACGGGCCAGGTATGCGGCGACAGCGAGCCGCAGGATCGTGTCGTCAACATCGGCGGCGGGACGAGTTCAGTTGAGTCAGCCATCCGTTCAGGAACCGCGCCACGCGCATGAGCGTCAACGCGGCGTGTGCGTGCGATGGACGGATCGGTCCAAGAGTGGGCTTACGCCTAGTCCTGCGCCGATGTGGTGGTCCCGCCGCGAGGCTGGATGCGGAGGCTGTTCACCGTCTGGTTCAACTCCGCCAGGGTGGCCTTGGACGGGTGGCCGCGCACGCCCTTGGTGAGCATGAGCAGCCGGTCCTCGTCGTGCTCGATGAGCCACACGTCGACGGTCACGGTGGGATCCGTCGAACCGTCCCAGATCGCCTGGAGGTTGGCTGGGGTCGGGGGATGCCCCGTCGGGGCACTCCACGTCCACGGGGAGCGACAGCCGCAGGTGGGTCACCCCCATAGCGGTCCCTGGACTCGGGCCGGCGATGACCGTCCCGGGGAGTCGGGACAGCTGTCGGACCGCGCCGGGGAGCGACTCGGCGCGTCGGTCGATGTCACACCGTTCGATGGGCAGGTCGCTGTAGAGACCCAGCCCCATGCTGACCGCCGACTCGGTGTCCGCCTTGTAGACCCCACCGCTGAAGGCGTCCCACCCGCCGCCGAACACCTCAAAGGTGGCGTCGGGCACGCCGTCCATCACGATTTCCAGGTCATAGACCCCCGGCGCCACCGGCAGGTCTTCCTCGAGCCACCGCGGCGCCGGCGTGCTCGGCGGGGCAACCGGCGGCAGGTCGTCGGTGCGGGCGCCGTCGTCACCGCCGGCGGTGAGGATCCCGTAGCCGACCGCCGCGATGGCGGCCACGGCCACCACCGGTGCCACGTGGCGGCGCCGACGAAGGGCCCGACCTCGCTTCAAGAGCCTGTCCGGGTTGGCGGGCGTGACCACGTGCTCTGCCCGCTCACGGAACTCAGCGAACTTCTGCTCAGACATGGTTCCCCTCCTGCTTGGCCAGTACGACGGCAAGCGCGTCGCGCCCCCGGCTCAACCGCGACTTCACGGTTCCCTCCGGGACACGCAGGGTCCTGGCGATCTCCTCGACCGGCAGGTCGGCGAGGTAGTGGAGTGCCACCGCCTCGCGCTGGCCCGCCGGAAGTCCGCGGAGTGCCTCGATGACATCCATCCGCTCCTCGAGAGCCGGCAGGTCCGTCGGCGGCGCGGCCAGCCGCTCCCGGATGCGGGAGAAGTTGCGCAACTTGCGCCAACGGCTGCGCTGAACGTTGATGGCCACGGCACGCAGCCACGCCTCGGGGTTGTCGACGATGAGGAAGCTCCGCCCGGCGGCAGCCGCCCGTACGAACGCTTCCTGCACCAGGTCCTCGGCTTCCGCGGCGTCGCCGGTGACGCCGTACATCTGCACGACCAGGCGCCGATACGACGCAGCGAAGATTTCTCGGAACTCCACCTCCGCCGGCGCCCGAGCCGCCTCGCGCCCTGACTCCAGGGTCTCTGACATGGGCTGACTCCTCGCTCGATCGGTGCAGTGACGACTCCCGACCGACCCGGCAGGTTCCATCATCCTCCGCATCGCTGGATTCGGCTTCGTGCTACGACGCAGCAGTTCCGGATCGCGCTACCGCGGTGTCGGCCAACGCCGCCACCACCGGCGTCACCACCTACGCTTCGCTGGTGCCGTTGACGCTCAGCCATCCCGCAGCCGTGCTGCCCTTGCGCAGGCTTGGTCTCCCGATGACGGCATTGGTAGCCGGGTCGATGGCCCCTGACGTGCCGCTGTTCCTGGGGCGGACCGGCACCTATGGCATCTACAGCCTCGTCGGTGTCGCGACCGTCGACGTGGCCCTCACCCTGGTGGCAGTGTGGTTGTGGTTCGCTGTCGCGCGCGACGCCCTGGTCGACCTGTCACCGGACGCTGTCCGGTCGCGACTGGCACCACACGTGGTGCTGACGTCGCGCCAGTGGGTGCTGGCCGTGCCGGCGGCCTTGATGGGGGCACTCACGCACGTCCTGTGGGACGCGTTCACCCATCCCCACCGGTGGGGAGTAGCCCAGTTCGCGTGGCTGCAGTCCGATCAGGCGGGGCTTGCGGGCTACAAGTGGGCCCAGTACCTCTCAGGTGCGTTGGGGCTCGCCATCGTGTGTCTGGCCGCTGTCGCCTACCTGCGAGCCCTGCCGCCCATCCGTCGGCCGGCGCCGCGACCAGCATGGGCGACCGGCCTCCTGCCGGCGGTTGCCGTGGCCGGCGCCGTCAGCGGGATCGCCGCCGCGGTGATGAACGTGCCCTCCGGGGTCCACGCCATGGCCTTCCACGGCGTCGTGAACGGCACTCTCGCCGTCGTCCTCGGCTTCGCCGCGGTCTGCGTGGCTTGGCAAAGCCTGCTTCGCCCCGCCACCACCTAGCAGCCATCCCCGAAACCGGTGGCAACCCCCACACCTACAGGGATTGGCGTGCGGATCTGTCGATGACCGGGCGCATCTCCGCAGCTGCGTCCGTGGCCCCGGCCGGGGCCGCGCTGCGTGAGCGGTGAATCAGGCGCTCACCCGAAAGGGTCTCCTCAAGCGACGCCGAGCGGCTTAGCGTGGCAGTCCCACCTGACCCGCGGGAAGAACGCCTAAGTCCCCACAAAGGAGATGCGCGTGACCAGATCGATCCGTTCGTTAGTGGCTCTCGGGGCCGCGGTACTGCTCGCCCTCGGAGGGTTGAGCACAGCCGCGACGGCGACCGACACGGCCAGTCCGGCACCTGCCTCAACCCATCGCCACCTCGTCGAGAGCCCTGCCCAGGCAGCCCTGGCACGGGCTGTGGCGCCCAGCGAGTGCGAAGGCACCCTGCTCGACACCTACATCGACCAGCTCTTCGCCGACATGACCGATGAGCAGTTCGCCTTCCTGGTCGCCCACCAGGACACCTTGCTCAACGTGCCGACGTACGACGCGCTGTTCTTCGGCACTCCCACCGACCCCGACTACGCCCTCGAGTCCCACGCTCAGCAGATCAGGAACACCTTCCGCGACCTGCGCCGGTTCTGGGACATCGAGTCCGCCGACATCCAGCTGATGGCCATGCACGGTGACGTGCTGCTCGACGCCGATCGCATCGCGAAGACCCTCACCGCCATGGTCGCGACCGGTGAGCTCGACCCGATGACTCCGGCCGAGATCCAGGCGGAAGCCGCCACCGTGGCCGACTTCATGCAGACGCAGGGCGACTTCTACGACAACCCGCTCTGGACGCTCAACGCGTTCGCCTTCACCGGCGACGGGGAGACCGACCCCTTCATCGCGGCGCTCCCGGACAAGCTCATCATGGGCGACGGCATCATCGACGCCTACGACGACATTGGCCTCGGTGACGTGGGGATCCGCGTGATCATGGCCCACGAGTTCGGGCACCACGTCCAGTACGAGCTCGGCGTCTTCGACACCGGACCGACGGACCCCGCCGAGGCCACACGCCGTACCGAGCTCATGGCCGACGCCATGGCCGCCTACTACGGCACCCACAAGAAGGGCCTGGCGCTCAACAAGAAGCGGGTCGCCGACGCGCTGCTCAGCTTCTACACCGTCGGCGACTGCCAGTTCGACAGCCCCGGCCACCACGGAACGCCGCTGCAGCGCGAGCGTGCTGCCGACTGGGGCGCCGACCTGGCCGCCGCTGCCAAGCCGCGCAGCTACATCCTCCCCCCGGCGACCTTCGTCGAGCTCTTCGACGCAGCGCTGCCGCAGATCATCTCCGGGAGCTGAGCCAGAACGGCTCGGACCAACTCCAGCACCGCCCTGGCTCCCGGCGAGCCGGGGCGGTGCTCTGCGAGTGCCGTCCGCTTCGACGTGATTGGCGACTGCTGGCGCCAGGACACCGATCTCTTCGAGCGACCACGGATCCGTTGCGCTGGAACGTCTTGCGCAAACCACACCTGACCGCCGCGACCGCGCGGATCTGCCGCGATCCGCTAGTCGGCACGACCAAGCGGAACGCGGCATGTGAGTGCGTTCTACTATCCCGTTGAGAGCGGACCCAACGCGGGCCAGGGAGGCCCGTTGCGGAGCAGGTCCAGGATGTTGAGTCCATGTCGACGGCCATTCGGAAACTCATCCCGCACATCCCAACGCCAAGCCGCGACCATCGCCAGGACGAGGCGACGACACTCCTGGAGCAACACCGGGTCGAGGCCCTGATAACGCCCACTGACCTCTTCGGGCACATGCGCAACGTCGAACTCGACGGGGCCTCGGCAGCACGTCTCGAGGTCGATGAAGAGCAGGCCGTTCCGTGTACTAAGCAGGTTCCCGGGATGCGGCTCGCCGTGCAGCAATTGGTCGGAGTTCACCTGGCCGCAAATTGCCTGCCGCCCGCGGCGCAGAGTGTCGAGGAGCAGAGATCTATCAGCATCAACAAGCGCAGGCGTGTCGGGTCGATTCGTCAGCAGACCCTCAGCGGCTGCGACTCGTTCGGTGAAGTGCGGTGCTTCGACCTCGACGCTCTGCATCGCCGCGTGCATGCGATACAGAGCGTCGGCGTACTCGGCAGGAGGGGCCGCGTCAGTCGCCGAGTCGTAGTGGGTCCAGAAGGTCACGGCAAAGTCATCACGCTCGTACACACGCGCTTCCACCCGAGGGTCGAGCGACGCGATAGGGGCCGAGACCGCGCCCAGGCTCTGCGCGACCAAAACCTCGAACGCTGCGACCTCCTGGCCGGCAACCGCAGTTCGGGCGAACACGTCACACGGCAGGAGGCGGAGACCGAGGGCGTTGGAGTTCTGGACAACGACCACATCTTCCACATGCAGGTCGAGGTCGCGCCCCAGGGACGATGCCGCAGCGGCTGCACGCGCTACGAGCCCTGCCTCCACAGTGCGCATCCTGACATGTGTCCGCTCATCGGCAGATGGGTGTGCCGACTGGGTGTGTTGTGATCCTATGAACTCCGCGCCCAACCTCCTGGCTCCCGTTCTCGCCGATGACGCCTTCCTGCGTCTCGCCGTGGCCGCCTACCTGGCCCGGTACAAGGGTGACTCCCGCACCCACACCGCCTCGGACCTGCGCACCTTCTTGGACTGGTGCACACGCCACCAGCTCGCACCGCTGTCAGCACAGCGCCCCCACATCGAGCTCTACCTGCGCTGGATGCAGGAGGTCCAGACGGTACAAGCCGTCAACAGTCTCCCGACGACTCTCGGTGGTCACCGGTTTCTACCGGACCTGCGTTATTGACGGCGTGCTGGAGCACTCACCGGCCGACCACGTTCGCCGGCCCCATGTGCCACCGGAGTCACCCACCCTCGGGCTGAGCCACCTGCAGTTCGAGGCCATGCTCAGCGCGGGACGCGACTCCACCAACCCCAACGACTTCGCCCTGGTCGCCATGCTCGGACTCCTCGGACTGCGCATCTTCGAGGCCACCGGCTCCGACGTCGAGGCACTCAGCGAGCGTCCACGGCCACCGCGTGCTGCGCGTGCACGGCAAGGGCGACAAGATCGCCCTGGTCCCGCTCCCGCCCGCCGTCAGCCGGGCCATCGACCGCGCCATCGACGACCGCCAGTACGGGCCGGTGCTGCGCAACCGCGTCGGGACCCGATGGACCGCCACTGCGCCACCCGCCGGTTACGCGCCCTGGCCAACGACGCCGGCGTCCACCTGCCCCGCATGCACCCGCACATGCTTCGCCACACCTACGTCACCACCATGCTCGACGCCGGAGTCGATCTTCGCGACGTCCAGATCGCCGCCCGGCACGCCGACCCCCGAACCACCATGCGCTACGACCGTGCCCGCAAGAACCTCGACCGTCACCCCAACTACATCCTCGCCGCGTACATGGCCTCAGGAACCTGACGACCGGATCTGCCGATGAGCGGGCCCTGCGCCTTCCGCATTCACAGCCGGGAGCGTACGGTCGAGGGGCTCCCGGTCCGTGTGACCCTCGTCGAGGACTCGACCCTTGATGGCTCGGAGGAGACGCCCTCTCGGGTGTTCCACCATCGCCCGCCATCCACAGAGAGAGCACACCATGGCCAAGTACATGATCAAAGCTTCGTACTCGCCCGAAGGAATCAAAGGCGTCATGGCGAAGGGCGGCTCCGCTCGCGCGGATGCCATCGAGAAGTTGGCCGTCGGCGTTGGTGGCTCGGTCGAGAGTGTCTACTTCTCGTTCGGTTCTGATGACCTGTACGCCATCGTCGATGCACCGAGCCATGAGGCGATGGCAGCCATCGCCGGCACGGTCGGTCAGACCGGTGCGCTCAGCAGCTATGAGACCGTCGTCCTGTTGATGCCGGCGCAACTTGACGAGGCATCGAAGATGACGGTCGACTACACGCCGCCTGGAAGCTGAGTTCCGAGCGAGCATGCCAGCAGTTCACGCCGCCGCCGTCATGGCCCCGGAGTTCGTGAACGTGTCCGACGGTGAGCGGAACCGGGCCATTGCGACCCTGGTGCTCGCCTTTTCCGCCGACCCGATCATGCGTTGGCTCTACCCCGAGCCCACCCGGTATGTCACTGCCTTCCCCGAGCTGCTGGTCGCCTTCGGGGGCGCATCGTTCGCCGAGGAGACCGTGTGGGGGCTGGGCGACTTCTCCGCCGTCGCGCTCTGGATGCGACCCGGCGTCGACCCTGACGGTCCCGCCACGGTGGCTCATCTGGAGGCCACGGTGCTCGGAGACCGGCTCGATGAGATGCTCGCGATGCTCGGGCAGATGGACGGGGCACACCCCACCACCCCGCTGTGGTACCTGCCGTGGTTCGGCACAGATTGCCACCGGCAGGGCGAGGGCATGGGATCACAGCTCATGCGAGGGTGCCTGGCGATCGTGGACCGCGACCACCTGCCCGCTTACCTGGACTCGACGAACCCGCGCAACGTCCCCTTCTACGAGCGGAACGGGTTCGAGGTCGCCGCCGAGTCCCAGGCGGGCTCGTCCCCGCCGATCATCTCCATGCTTCGCGACGCGCGCTGACACCGAGGCCGTCGCGGCGATCCGCTCATGCCGCTGTGTGCGCTACGGCAGCAGCGTCGGCTCATGTTGCTGTCCGGCTGACCGTGATGCCCGAGGGGCCCGCGTCGACGCCTGGGACCCCCAGCGGAGCACGGTCCGCGATGGTGAACGGGCGGAGCGGAACACGCTCCGTGCCGTCACCGGCGACTTCGCCAAGCTCGGCCGCACCACGCTCAGCTCCCTGGTCCAAGGTTCTCGCCTGACCCCGCGGGGGAGCTGGCCTGGGGCTGCCTCTCCTATCCAGTCCTTTTCGCCATGTTCGGGCACATCCAGAGCCCGGCCATAGGGCTTGGGCGGTGGACAGATGCAAACCACGGGACGACTCGCCGGGATGGAACCCCGCCAGGCACGGACGGGAACGGGGCTCGGCTGGCACTAGCGGGACCGTGGCTGGATGGCACCACCTATCTAGGCGACCCGCCTGAGCACGACGACCCGCCTGAGGTGGCCTGGCTTGGCGGGGACGATGCGGTGATCCCGTGGGTTGCCTCGCTGTAGGAGGCCCGGATCGGATGTGCGCCCGCGCCGACGTAAGCGCCGCCCTGACTGCGTGAGCCAGGGCGGCGCTATGAGTTACCGGGATCGCTCTCCTCCCCCTCGCTGAGGAGAGTGACCCCGGAGTCAGGGGATCAGTCGCGGCCCCGGCGCAGGTAGTCGAACAGCGCGATGATCGGGAGCCACGCGATGATGACGCCTGCGGCTGCGGCGAATGCGAGGCCGGTGTTGAACTCCATCTCGGGCTCGCCGTAGGTGGCGGTCGCCTTTGAGGTGCCCATCGTCTCGAAGGCGTTGCCGGTCGTGAGGAAGGCGGCCAGCGCCAAGAGCAGGGTCAGGATGACGAAGGCTGCGAACCAGCCACGAGCAGTCGGCTGGCGCGTCCGGATGTGTCCAGGTGTAACGGATCGTGCGGTGGTGTTGCCGAGGCCAGTCATGGTGTCTCTCTCGTCGTTGTGTCGTTGGGTGGTGCCGCCCTTCGCGGGGCGGCACCGGTGGATCAGTGGCCGAGGTACCCCTGCACGAGCGCGGCGCGTGAGCCGGGCGTCGTGGTCTTGGTTGCCCGAGACGAACTGACCGTTCTGGGTCGAGCGGGCGGAGTACTCGCCGACGAGGCTGGCGTTCTTCGAGGTGACCTGGTGGGCGACGTACTCGGTGGCGTTCACGCCGTCCTTCAGGGTGTCGTTGTAGTTGCCGACGGGTGCGTCGGCGTTGGCCGCGGTGGCCATTGCGAGCGGGCTGGCGATCGCGGCGGTGGCCACGAGGCCGAGGATGATCTTGCGCATGGTGTGTCTCTCTTTTCGTTGGTGTGTAGCGGACCTCGCGGCTGCACGCTGCTGCCGCGCGGACTGGTCTGGAGGAACCCCCGGTCCCGGCGAGTTTCAGCGCCGGGGGCCCGGGGGTCGATCCACCACCAGTGACCGAACGACGGCACATTCCTGCTGTCCTCGATCTGCATTCAGCGTCGCCGACGGGAGGGGTGCGGGACATCCGCCGACTTACGGGTTCGGTTACCTGTTTCCAGACGACCCTGACCCCCGCATTGCAATCCCCGCTGGCCCTTGGTTCTCCGCACTGCGGGCCGGGAACGAAAACAGCCCGCCCTGCCGAGGGGGGACGGGCTGTGCGTCACTGCCGTGTGGACTGAGGCCCCGACTCCGGGCCGACCGCTAGGAAGGGCTCCCAGAGCCGGGGCGTCTCCGGGACGACGACGCCTGCAAAACCGTCCCGAAGACGTCACCAAGACTTGCTGACACAGGGCGCCGGGACATCCGCCGACTTACGGGTTCGGTTGCCTGCTTTTGGGATCCGGCCCAGGGCGAACGCCCAACTTGCCCCGTCCTGGGCCCGCCGGGCGGCGTACTTGGAACCTCCGGACAGGCCGCTGTCCGCTATCGGGGGCGGAGGGACACGTGGTGTGACCCACCCACCTCGATCGCGGAGAGCGGCAGGCACTGTTCCTGAGAACTGACGGCACCTTTTGAGCGTGGCTGGCGGTGGTCGGCTCTGTAGCCGGGCCGGCCAAGCTGCTGGATCGGGCTGCTTCGGAAGTCCGGAGCTAGCCGATGAGCGGGTTCGTGTCCACGCGGCGAACCATTGGGGGAGGGCGGTTCCCAACGTTGTGGCCAACGGTCACACCAGGGGGTCGAACCCCTGGGCGAGCAGGACACCGGCGATGCGTGCGTTGCCTTGATCAGAGGGATGGGTGTAGTCCGCGGCTAGCAGGTCACCGGAGGGCTTGGTGCCGTCTGGGCCGTTGAAGACGTGGTAGATGTCGGCGCACCCGAAGCCGTGTTGCTCGGCGGAGCGGCACAGCATTCTGTTCCACGAGTCATGCATGAAGAACGTGCGGCGCTCCTGGTCGGGGGTCAGGTGTGCGTCCTCCCAACCGTTCCAGTCGTTGTACTTGTCAATTGTGCGGAGGAGCGTGGGGCGGCCCTCGCGCCAGGACGCGATGGTGGCGTACAGCTCGTCGTACTGGGGGCGGTACTTGGTGGCCGAGGAGGCAGCGCAGCGGGGGGTCACCTTGGACCAGTCCTTGAGCGTCGACGTTGCTTCGTCAAAGGTCGTGCCGCACTGCTCGTCGTTGTTGAGCTCGAAGCTGTTGTGTGCGATGCCGACGATGATCGCATCAGCCCCGGTCAGCGGCTCCTTGAAGGAGTCCAACTCGTCCAAGAGCTGTGGCAGCGTGAGCCCGGTGTGCTCGGACAGGTTCGAGGTCTCGACCTTCCGGCCGGTGGCCTGGGCCAGCGCCGTCGCGTACCGGTCGACGAACCCGGTGCAGCCGGGGCAGTCGGCGGAGCTGTTGTAGGGGATCGAGTCACCGATCACCACCAGGCTCAATGCCGGTTCGGATGACCCGCCGGCACTCGCTGACGACGTGGACTGGCCCGAGGGGCCATCATCAGGATCCGATATCGAACAGCCACCCGCCGCTAGCGCGAGAGCGCCGACGCCGATCAACGCGAATAGACTCAGCCGCTTTCTCATCGTCCGCCTGCCCATGTAGATGGGCACCCGCAACCCTGGACTCGCCACAGTGGCAGTCTGATTCAACGGGCACAATGGCCTACCTGGGTCAGCGTCCAGGGGCCAGCCTTCCCCCTTCCAAGTCGGCGGAAGTGCCGCCTGACACTGCAACCATCCGCACATGCCGCGATCCGCGCGGCCGCGAATGTGCGTAATTTCGCCGCCTGTCGGCGCGAGCAATCGACCGGACCTGGCCGATCAGCAGCTATCCGTATCTCCGCCCGCATCGTGGCGTCTCTCAGCTGTTCGGCGAGTTGATCGCGTCGAGGTCACGCTGCGCGAATCGCAGGTGTTCCCAGCTCTCTTCGAGAATCACGTGCAAGCAGCTGCGAACGGTCTCGGCTTCTGCGGGGTTGTGGGGGTTGCGGCGCTCCTCGTCGAGCACCTCGTCGGTAACGGTGGCCAGGAAGTCACGCACCATCCCGGCCCGGTCCGCCCGTGCGGCCCAAGACATCGTCATATGAGCCGGCCACGGAGCCGTTGCTCCCGTGCCTGAGGCCGAGGGGATGAAAGTCAGCCTCCTCAAGCCCCAACACACCCTTGCCCAGCCAGACGTCGGTGGCGCGCACCAGGTGACGCAATGTCTCGGCGAACGACCACTCATCATCGATCCTGACGTCGACGGACCCGGGGGGCAGCGCGGCTGCCCTCTCGATCGCCGCGTCCCATGCCCGGTCCACGACGGTCCATGCCGCTCGCAAACCAGCCGGGCTCTCTGCCCGTCGCTCGCTGCGCCCAGGAAAGCGCCTGTCCAGCTCCTGCTCGACGAACGACGTCACGTCGACCCCGTTCACCCGCAACCCGGCACCCTCGCTCAACCAAGGGGCATCGACGTCCATCCCCGCGATGTCGACGCCGCGCATCACCACATCCGACAAGTCGCACTCGACGAACCGTGCACCACGAAGGTCCCGCTCGCGAAACTGCTCGCGCTCAGCCACGCGATCACTATATGGAGCCCCACCGACGATCCCGTGTCGAAGGCGACAGGCAATCACTTCGCGGATCCGCCGAGACTGGGACCCTTCAGCAAGCGTCCTACCGGAGCCTGTCGAGCGCTCGGATCCGTCCGCTCATGCCGCTATCCGATCGGCAGGGTCACAATGGCCCAGATGGGATCCGATCAAGACCGCGCTCGTGCGCAAGCCCATGCCGCCGCTCAGGCTTGCGCACTAGCCGAGGGCAACACCTTCGCCGCATCCCTAGTGGGCCTTGGCTGGGAGGAAGCGATCAGACGCACGACGGATCGCGGGTTCGAGCCGCAAGCGATAGCGCACACGGTGGAGGCCGTGACTCTCGACCTGCGGCACAACCGGATACGACTCTTCCTCGACGAGAACGGCAAGGTCGCCCGAGCCCACGCTGGCTGATCGCACGCTCATAGCCGCGACCCGCGCGGATCTGCCGATGAGCGGTCGACCGCCCAGCCTTCTCGAGTGGCCGCACACGAGGAGTGGATAGAGGCTGTGGCCGTCTCATCCACCCGTCTCAACCGTCCGTCGTGGTGGCGTCGTCGGCCAGGACTGGGGCCTTCCAGGTGGACAGGCAGAAGGGGTGTCCGACCGGGTCGGCGTAGACGAGGCAGTGATCGGAGTTCGGCTGGAAGTCGAAGGGTCTGGCGCCAGCCGCGAGAACCCGTGCCCGCGTGGCGTCCAGATCGTCGACGAAGAACTCGAGGTGCATCTGCATGGGTGGGTCACCGTGGGGCCACACCGGGGGGCGGAAGTCGTCAACCTGCTGAAACCCCAGTGAGCCGTTCGGGCCGTCGACGACCGCCCAGTGAGCGCTGCCTTTCGCGACTCCGCGGGTGATCTCGGCGTAGAACGTGGCCAACTCCAGCGCGTCGGGGGCGTTGACGGTCGTGGCAGCGAGGCTGATCTCGTCCGACATCAGCCGACCTGCTGGGCCTGATAGACCGGTGTGAGCTCGGTCCAGCGCTCGCGCCAGGCCGACGGCTCGTCGTTGAGCGATCGGGCGAGGTCCTCCAGGTGGGCCTGCCAGCCGGCTCCGTGGAAGGGGAGGTGGTAGAGAGGCAGACCGCGCTCCTCGACCACGAGGCGGGTCCGTGCGCCGGCGTCGCTGAGCCACGCCTCGATCTGCGCCTCGTCCTGCGTCCCGGGCTCCGTGGTGAGCAGCAGGTGACGCGGAGCTTCGCACACCTCGATGCGCGCGGGCCCCGTCCACGAGCTGGTGAAGGTGGCATGGATCAGACCGCCGACCCGGAGGTCACCGGACACCTCTGCGATCCACCGGGCCAGCCGTTCGGGATCCGTGCACGCCTCCCAGAGGTCGTCGATGGGGGTGTCAAAGAGTTCTTCGACCCGGATGGCACCGCGCTCGGCGTCCAGTGCCCGCATCGTCCCGATGGTCTCGATCGTGGTCATCTCCTGGTCCTCTTTCCTCGTGCTATCTCGGTGTGCAGGGCATCAATCCGGTTATGCCACAGCGCCCGGTAGGGGGCGAGCCACTCGTCGACCTCCACGAACGCCTCCGGCCGCAAGCTGTAGATCCGCCGCTGGGCGTCCTGCCGTACGTCGACCAGGCCCGCGTCGCGCATCACCCGTAGGTGCCGGGAGACCCCGGGGCGAGCGATCGGCAACGCCTCCGCCAGCTCGCCGGCCGAGGCCGGATGGTCGCGCAGGATCTCGAGCAGGGCGCGTCGACCCGGGTCCGCCAGCGCCTGCAACACGGTGTCCATGCGTTGAATGTACCCTATGGGTTACGTAACAGCAAGGGTACGCAAGGACGGCGCAGCCAGTCAGACCGTGACGTCCTTGGTCGTGAAGTTGGCCCAGCCGGCGGCGAGGAAGACCACGACGTACACGCCCTGGAGCAGCGCACCGCGCAGGACGTCGCGCCACAGGATGGGATCGCGGAAGAGGTCGACGAAGGCCAGCCAGTGCCGCGTCAGGAGGTAGGGCTTCAGTGGGTCCGCTGCCTCCAGGGTCAGCAGCAGCGTCGACGCGATGAGCACCGCGAGGCAGCCAAGGGCGGCCCCGAGCGGTGACTCGGTCACCGTCGAGAGGAACAGCGCGATGGCCGCGATCCCGAGCATGCAGAGCATCGCGTAGGCCAGGGCGAGCATGGTCCGCCCGACCAGCTCCTGGGTCGACATGCTCGAGCCGGAGATGCTGGTGGTGCCGGTGGTCAGGCTCTCCTGCCCGAGCAGCAGGGTGCCGGTGATGTACGCCGTCACGGCCACCACGAGCACGGTCACCACGACGAACGACATCACCGCGACCAGCTTGGCGACGAGCAGGCGGGTGCGCCCGACCGGGCGGACCAGGACGTAGCGCAGCGTGCCCTGCTGGCCCTCCCCGGCGATCGCCTCCCCCGCCGTGAGCGCCACGGCGATCGGCAGGAAGAGCGGGAGCACGATCCCGAGCGCTGCGAGCGGGAACAGGGAGCCGTCGGTCATCACCGCCGACAGGAACGCGGGGCCGGTGCCGGGCCGCGGGCCGAGGTCGGTCACGGCGAGCAGGATCGCGACCAGCGTGGGCAGCGCGTCGATGAGCAGGATGGTCACCCACGTACGCCGGCTCAGCAGCATCTTGCGCAGCTCGACGGCGATCATGACCGCGACCACCTGTCCGAGCCCGGACGGCTGGCCTCGAGGACGACGTCCTCGAGGGTGCGCCGTTCCTCGGCCAGCGACGTCACCGGGACGCCTCCGGCGACGAGCCGGGCGTTGAGCGATGCCGGGTCGGTGTCGCGCACGACCAGCCGCTCGCCGTCGGATCCGTCGACGCGGCCGTCCAGCAGGGCCCGCGCCGTGTCCGGCTCCGGCGTGGTCAGCACGACCCGCCCGGTCGGCTGCAGCAGCACTGCCAGCTCCTCCTGCACCACCATCCGCCCGCCGTCGAGGACGCCGACCCGCGAGCACAGGTGGCCGACCTCCGAGAGCAGGTGGCTGGACAGGAAGACCGTGGTCCCCGAGGCGTTCAGCGCGAGGAGCAGGTCCCGGACCTCGTGGATGCCCTGCGGGTCGAGGCCGTTGGTCGGTTCGTCGAGCACGAGCAGCCGTGGCTGTCGCAGCAGGGCCAGGGCCAGGCCGAGTCGCTGGCGCATCCCGAGGGAGTACGTCCGCACCGGGCGCCTGTCCACGCCACCGAGCCCCACCTGGTCGAGCGCGTCATCGACCCGGCGGGCGCGGCTGCTCCGCGGACCGGCGGGTCCCATGGCGTCGAACAGCGCCAGGTTGGCGCGGCCCGAGAGGTGGGGGTACGCCGCCGGCCCCTCGACCAGCGCACCGACGTGCGGCAGCACCTCGCGTGCCGAGCGCGGCATCGGTCGTCCCATCACCTCGATCGAGCCGGACGTGGCGAGCACCAGCCCCAGCAGCATCCGCACCGTGGTCGTCTTGCCCGACCCGTTGGCGCCCAGGAAGCCGTAGACGTCGCCCTCGCGGACGTCCAGGTCGAGCCGGTCCACGGCCAGCACCGGTCCGAACCGCTTGGTCAGCCCCTCGGTGCGGATCACGGCGTCGGCTCGTCCCGGCGTACGACGAGGGCGAGCTCGTCGGCGGCATCGATCAGGGTCGCCTCGGTCACCGTGCCGGTCACCAGCCAGCCGTCGTCCTCGCACTCGCCGGTGACCATGACCCCGAGCGGACCGACCGAGACCACCCGTCCCTGGTCGACCTCCCGGTTGCCGAACGTCGTGGCGAGCTGCTGGCGCAGCGGCTCGGCGTCCTGGCCGCGCAGCGGGATCGCGAGCAGTCGCGTGACGCCCGCCCCGTAGATGCCGACCGCGCCGGTCCTGTCGCCGGACCGCGGCAGCCCGGCCAGGGTGTCGGGCGGGACGACCGGCGCGTACTGGTTCGCGGCGTCGGCGATGTCGAGCACCGCGTCGAAGTCCACGTCGGCCCCGGTCGGCGGGGCGAAGGCGACGTCCGACGCGGCCGGGCGCTCGGCGCTGAAGTCGCGGAACTCGCTGCGGAACGCCGGCTCGGTGGCGGCGCCGTACACCTCGACCAGCAGCGGGATGCCGCTCTCCCGGTCTGCCCACACGTCGACCCTCTCGACGCTCGACTGCGGCGCGCCGGGGACCAACCGGAGCCCGAGCGCCACCCGCCCCGCGACGCGCCGGTCGGGCAGCCGTGAGACCTCGTCGTCCGCCACGTCGCGCAGGAGCCGCTCCGTGACCGCCGGCGGCAGCAGGTCAGCGGTCCGCGGCAGCCGCACCGCTGGGTCGAGGCCGAACTCCGCGCGGTCGCGCTCGTAGCTCCACTCGACGGTGCCACCGGCGTCGTGGACGAGGTCGGTCTCCCCGGTGGCGAGCAGCTTGTCGACGCGCCACGCGTCCGCGCTGCGCCACCACACCCGCAGTCGCGTGCGCTCGCCGAACAGCGCGGCGACGTCGGTGAACCGGTCGGCCACCGGGAGGTCGAGGCTGCCCAGCGACTCGACGTACCCGCTGTATCCACGGGACGACGACTCGTCGATGCGCGCGAGCAGGTCGGCAGCCGTCACGTCCTGCTCTCCGACGGGCAGCGAGCGCGCGACCACGGGCAGGGCGACGACCACCAGCGCGAGGGCAGCGACCAGACACCACCGGTGGAAAGTGGTCACGTCGGTTACGTACGGCGCCCAGCGGCGCTGGGTTCGATCCGGCCGCGGGTCAGAGGCTCGCGAACACCTTGGCGGCGCGCTCGGCGTCCTCGCGGGAGACGTCGAGGTGGGTGACCATGCGGACGACGGACGGGCCGACGGCGCCGACCAGGACCCCTTCCTCGCGCGCGGCGGCGATGAACGCCGGGGGGTCGTCGTGGGGGATCGCCACGATGTTGGTGTCCACGCTCTCGGGATCGACGCCGCAGGCCTCGGCGAGCAGTCGCGCGTGCGCGTGGTCGTCGGCGAGCCGGTCGACGTGGTGGTCGAGCGCGTGCAGCCCGGCCGCGGCGAGGATCCCGACCTGGCGCATGCCGCCGCCCATCCGCTTGCGCCAGACCCGCGCCTCGTCGATGGCGTCGGCGCTGCCCACCATGAGGGAGCCGATCGGCGCGCCGAGCCCCTTGGAGAGGCACACCGCCATCACGTCGGCCACCTCGCCGTACGCCGTGAGCGGGACGCCGGTGGCGACGTGCGCGTTCCAGATCCGGGCGCCGTCCATGTGCACCTTGGTGCCGACGGACGCGGCGTACGCGTGCAGGTCCTGAAGGTCGGCCAGGGGCAGGACCGCTCCCCCGGCGAAGTTGTGGGTGTTCTCGACCGAGATCGCGACGGTGGGCACGAAGAACGGGCCCATGTCGGGGGCGAAGAGCTGCTGGATGGTCTCCAGCTCCACCTGCCCGCGCGGCGAGATCCAGGTGCGCATGGTCAGGCCGGTGTAGGCGGCGTGGGCGCCGAGCTCGGCGCGGGCGATGTGCGCGCGGGCCTCGCAGAGCACCTCCTGCCCCGGGCCGACCAGGCTGCGCACGGCCAGCACGTTGGCCATCGAGCCGGTGGGGGTGAACAGGGCGGCCTCGTGGCCGAACAGGCCCGCCACCTGCTCCTCGAGCACGCGGACCGTCGGGTCCTCGCCGTACACGTCGTCGCCGACCTCGGCCCGCGCCATCGCCTGGCGCATCGCCTCGGTCGGCCGGGTCAGGGTGTCGCTGCGGAGGTCGATCATGCCTTGCGGAGCATGCCGGCCACGAGGAACGCGAGCTCGAGCGACTGGACGCGGTTGAGGCGCGGGTCGCACACCGACTCGTAGCGGTTGGCCAGGTCGATCTCGGCGAGGTCCTCGCCGCCGCCGACGCACTCGGTGACGTCGTCGCCGGTCAGCTCGACGTGGACGCCACCGGGCCAGGTGCCGAGCGAGCGGTGCACGTCGAAGAACCCCTGGACCTCCTCGATGACGTCGTCGAAGCGGCGGGTCTTGTAGCCCGACGACGCCTCGAACGTGTTGCCGTGCATCGGGTCGCACACCCAGGCGACCTCGACCCCGGCGGCGGTGACCTTCTCGATCAGCGCGGGCAGGCCGTCGCGGATCTTGCCGGCGCCGAACCGGGTGATGAAGGTCAGCCGCCCGGGCTCGTTCTCGGGGTTCAGCTTCGCGGCCAGCGCCAGGGCGTCGTCGGCGGAGGTGGTCGGACCGAGCTTGACGCCGATCGGGTTCTTGATGTGGCGCAGCATCTCGACGTGGGCGCCGTCGATCTGGCGGGTGCGCTCGCCGATCCAGACGAAGTGGCTCGACACGTCGTACGGCGTCTGGGTGCGGGAGTCGATGCGGGTCATCGCGTGCTCGTACTCCAGCACGAGCGCCTCGTGGCTGCTGTGGAAGTCGACCCGGTGGAACTCGTCGGGATCGGCGCCGATGGCCTGCATGAAGGTCAGCGCGCGGTCGATGTCGTTGGCCATGGCTTCGTAGCGCTGCCCCGCCGCCGACTCGCGGACGAAGTCGGTGTTCCAGGCATGCACCTGCCGCAGGTCGGCGTAGCCACCGGTCACGAACGCGCGGACCAGGTTGAGCGTGGCCGCGGACGAGTTGTAGACGTCCACGAGGCGCTGCGGGTTCGGCACCCGCGACTCCTCGGTGAAGTCGAAGCCGTTGACCGCGTCGCCACGGTATGCGGGGAGGGTCAGGTCACCGCGGGTCTCGAAGTCCGAGGAGCGCGGCTTGGCGTACTGGCCGGCGATCCGGCCGACCTTCACCACCGGCACCGAGGCGGCGTACGTCATCACGACCGCCATCTGCAGCAGCACGCGCAGCTTGTTGCGGACGTTGTCGGCGGTGACCCCGTCGAACGTCTCGGCGCAGTCCCCGCCCTGGAGCAGGAACGCCTCGCCCCGGGTCACCGCGGCGATCTTGGCCTTCAGATCGTCGCACTCACCGGCGAAGACCAGCGGCGGGCACCTGCGCAGGCGGGCCACCGCCGCGTCGACGGCGGCCGGGTCCGGGTAGGTGGGCTGCTGGGCCGGTCCGAGCGCGTGCAGGGTGGACAGGTCGGGGATCGTCACCTGCCCAGACTACGGCGAGATCGTGGTCACTCCCCGAGGTGGTCGATGTCGCGGAATCCGGTCTTCTTCGCGCGGACGCCGCGGTTGGTCAGCCAGGTGAGGGCCCAGAGCACGACGCCGATCGCCAGCAGCACTCCGGCGATCTCGTAGACGACGGCGTCGCGGTCGACCCAGGGACCGACGAGGTAGGCGCAGAAGATCGCAGCGAAGAGCGGCGTGATCCCGGGTGACCGGAAGAATCCCTCCTGCCCGTCACGACGCAGCACGAGGCACGCGATGTTGACGATCGTGAACACGCAGAGCAGGAGCAGCGCGGTCACGCTGGCCAGGTTGAGGACCACCTCGCTCTCGGCGTCGGACGCGACGTACCAGATCAGGGCCAGCGCCAGGACGGTCGAGAACGCGATCGCCGTGTACGGCGCCCGCCGGCTCACCGACACCCGGCTCAGCGACCGGGGCAGGACGTCCTGCTTGGCCATGCCGTAGAGCAGCCGGCTCGCCATGAGCATGTTGATCAGGGCGGTGTTCGCCACCGCGAAGCAGGCGAGGAACGGGAAGACCTTGTCGATCGGGAAGTCGGGTGCACCCTTGCTGACCACCTCGAGCAGCGCCCGGCCCTCCGCCTCGTTGATCTCCGCCAGCTCGCCCGGGGTCAGCACCGCGACGACCGAGATCGCCACGAGTACGTAGATGATCACCGCGACACCCAGGCCGGTGAGCATGATCCGGGGGAAGATGCGTTCGGGCTCCTTGACCTCCTCCACCATGTTGACCGAGTCCTCGAACCCGACCATGGCGAAGAACGCGACCGAGGTGGCCGCGGTGATGGCGAGGAACCATCCCTTCTCCTCCGGGGAGCTGAAGGTCGTGACCTGGCTGATGTCGCCGTCGCCCTGGGCCATCGCGTAGAAGCCGACGCCGATCACGATCGCGAGCGCCGCCATCTCGACGAGCGTGAGGACCACGTTGAACTTCACGCTCTCGCCCACGCCGCGCAGGTTGATGCCCGCGAGCAGGACCATGAACAGCATCGCGATCATCGTGATCACCCCGCTGCTCGGCTGCTCGTCCAGCCAGCCGTTCACCACGAGGCCGCCGGTGAGGTTCTGCGCAAGGACGTTGGCCGACGTGGACGCGCTGGTGATGCCGGAGCAGATGACCGCGAAGGTGACCAGGAACGTCACGAAGTGGATCCCGAACGCCTTGTGCGTGTACAGCGCGGCGCCCGCCGCCTGCGGGTACTTCGTCACGAGCTCGAGGTAGGACAGCGCGGTCAGTGCCGCCACGATGAACGCCACCACGAACGGGACCCACACGATGCCGCCGACGATGCCCGCCATCTGCCCGGTGACGGCGTAGACGCCGGCCCCGAGGATGTCGCCGATGATGAACAGCAGGAGGAGCTTGGGCCCCATCACCCGCCTGAGCTCGGGCTGGTGGTCGTCCGCGATATCTGCCGTTGCGTCCGGACTGGTGCTCATGGGACCTCCTCGATGGGGCGGGCCAGACCATCGTTGCCCAGACCGCGACGAAGGTCACCTACCCATCCGGCGCGCCGCTCGAACACGCCGGGGGCGGACTCGCCCCCGCACCTAGGATGGAGCGCGTGCCAGAGCTGTCTGCGGAGCTGACGAGAGTCGCGCCGGAGGACCTCGTCTTCGTCGTCGACGAACCGACGATCGAGGCGGGCGGGCAGGCCATCGGCCTCCACTACCGGATCGTCGGGAGCGTCGAGGGTGCAGCCGACATCGCGTTCACCGAGACCGTGACGCTGCCCGACGTCGACGACCCTGCGCCCGTCGACGACGCGTTCCGGCGGGTCGCCCGGCTGCTCGGCCTGGTGGCGGGCCTCAGCTACTACAAGGCGCTGGTGCCGGCGACCGTGCGCGTGCCGGGCGGCCTGACGGCTGGTGAACGGGAGTTCCTGGCCGCGGTGATCCGCGGTGGCCTCGGCGAGTTCGCGTACCGCAACGACCTCCCCCGCGCGCTGGAGCCGACGATCGAGGCGCCGGTGCTCCCCGACGACGTCCGTCGGTCCGACGGAGCCACACGGGTGGCGCGCTGGTCGGCGTCGGCGGCGGCAAGGACTCGATCGTCAGCCTGGAGGCGCTGCGGCGGGCCGGGGTCGACGTACACCTGTTCTCGGTCAACACCTACGAGCCGATCGTCGCCACCGCCGACGTCGCCGGCCTCCCGCTGCTGACGGCACGACGCACCATCGACCCGCTGCTGTTCGAGCTCAACGAGGCGGGCGCCTTCAACGGCCACGTGCCGGTCACGGCGATCAACTCGCTGATCGGCTGCCTGACCGCACTTCGCGCGCGGCTCGGCTCGGTGGTGTTCAGCAACGAGGCCAGCTCGTCGTACGGCAACCTGCGGTGGGGACCGTACGACGTCAACCACCAGTGGTCGAAGGGGCTGGAGTTCGAGGAGCTGCTGCGCAGGAACCTCGTCGGCACCGGCGTCGAGTACGTCTCGCTGCTGCGCCCGCTCACCGAGCTCGCGATCATGCGGCGGTTCGCCACCGAGACGGCCTACCACTCGGCGTTCACCAGCTGCAACCGCGCCTTCCACCTCGACGAGAGCCGCCGGCGCTCCTGGTGCGGCACCTGCCCCAAGTGCCAGTTCGTGTTCCTCATGCTGGCGCCGTTCACGACGCGGTCGGCGCTGCTGGGGATCTTCGGGCAGGACGTGCTCGAGAACCCCGACAACCGGGCGGGCCTGCTCGACCTGATCGCCGTCGGCGAGGGGCACAAGCCGTTCGAGTGCGTGGGTGAGCCGGCGGAGTGCCGGGCCGCGGTGGAGCTCCTGCGCGACCACCCCGACTGGCGCGACCACCCGTTCCTGTCGTCCCCGGGCGTGGTCGACATCGCGGTCGGTGAGCTCGAGCTGGCCGAGCTCTTCGCGTTCTCCGACAGGCACTTCCTCGGCGGAGTGCTGGAGAAGGCGGCCCGTGAGGTTCTCTGACCTGACCGGCCGCAGGGTCGTCATCTGGGGACACGGCACCGAGGGCAGCGCTGTCGCCGAGCGCTGCCGTCAGCTGGGCATCGACCACGTCGTGGCCCTCCCCGACGAGAGCGATGCGGGAGCCACCGCCCTGCGCGGGGCCGACGTCGTGGTGAAGTCGCCGGGGGTGCCGGTCACCGCACCGCTGTACGTGGAGCTGGTCGCGGCGGGGACGACGTTCACCAGCCTGACCGACCTGTGGCTGAGCGAGCACGCGTCCACGACGATCGGGGTCACCGGGTCCAAGGGCAAGAGCACGACGGCCTCGGCGATCGGACACGTCCTGGCGGCCACGGGCCGACCGGCCGACGTACTCGGCAACATCGGCCGCCACGTCCTGGAGCGCTCCGACGACGACCGGGTGGCGGTGCTCGAGGTCTCCAGCTACCAGGCCCAGTCGATCAGCGTCTCGCCGCGGGTGGCGGTGGTGACGTCCCTGTTCCCGGAACACCTGCCGTGGCACGGATCCGTCGAGCGCTACTACGCCGACAAGCTGCGGATGGTCGAGTTCGCCCCCGAGCACGTCGTGGTCCCCGGCGACGACGAACGCGTGCTGGCGCTGGTCCGCGAGCGCCTCGACCCGGCGTCCCAGCTGCACGTCACCGGCCCCGAGACCCTGTACGCCGACCCGCGCGGAAGCATCGTGTGGCCGGGCGTCGGCGACCTGGCCGCTGTGGACCTGCGCGTGCGGGGGGCGCACAACGCGCGCAACCTCGCCCTTGCCCTCCTCGCCGCCGACGTCTGGTCTGCGGAGTCGAGTGACCAGCGGGCCGACATGCTGGCCTCGCTCCGCACCTTCGCCGCCCTCGAGCACCGGATGGAGCAGATCCCCTCCTCCGACGGCCGCACCTGGATCGACGACGGCCTCGCGACCGCGCCGGAGGCGGTCGTGGCCGCGCTGCGGGCCTGGGCGGAGGACGACGTGGCCCTGATCTTCGGCGGCGCGGACCGCGGCCTCGACCTGGCCCCGCTCGCGGCGTACCTCACGACCCGTCCGCGGCCGGTCGACCTGCTGCTGATCGGCCCGGCGGGGGCCCGGTTCGCTGCGGAGCACGGCGACGCGGTCGCGCCGCACCGGTGCCGGACGTTCGGCACCCTCGCCGAGGCGGTCGGCTGGGCGACGTCCGACGGCAACCCGGCCCGGGTCGTCCTGATGTCGCCGGGTGCGCCGAGCTTCGACGAGTTCTCGGACTACCGAGCCCGGTCCGCCGCGCTGCGGTCGATGGTCGCTCCCTGATCGTGCGCGTCGCGACCTTCAACATCCTCAGCGGCCGCCATCCCGAACGGCCGCGGGTGGACGTCGACGCGTTCGCCGAGGCCGATCCGCACGATCGACGCCGACGTGCTCGCGCTCCAGGAGGTCGACCGCGACCAGCCCCGCTCCTCCCACGTCGACCTGACTGCCGTCGCTGCCGAGGCCATGGGCGCGGTCGCTCACCGGTTCGTCCCCGCGCTGCGGGGCACGCCGGAGCAGTGGGTCGCGGCCGACGGCGAGGGCGACGTCGCGCCCGCGCGGGCCGGCGTACGGCGTCGCGCTGCTGAGCAGGTACCCCGTCACGACCTGGGACGTGATCCGCCTGCCGCCGATGCCGGGACGGACGCCGTACCGGTGGCCGGGCGCGCTGCTCCCGACCTTGGTGGCCGACGAGCCCCGCGTCGCCGTGGTCGCCGGGATCGATGCACCCGGCGGCCCGCTGACGGTCGTCACCACGCACCTGTCGTTCCTGCCCTGGTCGAGCGGGCGGCAGCTGCGACGTTTGGTGCGCGGCTTGGCCTCCACGCCCCGGCCGCTCCTGCTGGTCGGCGACCTCAACATGGCGCCGCCGCGAGCCCGCCGGATCACCGGCATGACGCCCCTGGCCACCCACCTGACGTTCCCGTCCGACCGGCCGCGCCGGCAGATCGACCACGTGCTCTCGGGCGGCCCGCTCCGCGCCGTCGCCTCGCGGGCCGAGCAGTTGCCGGTGTCCGACCATCGGCCGCTCGTGGTCGACCTGGCGTGAGAGTGGAGGGCCGTCGATTGGTCACGAACCGCAGGAAATGGCCCTCAAAACCTGCGGTTTGTGACCAATCGACGCACCAAGCGAGCGACCACCGCGTGGCGAGCCGGTGGCCTCAACGCTCGGCGGCCCTCGTGATCGAGACGGCCTCGGTCTCGACGTACCTCTTGGTCAGCGACCGCGTCATCAGCCAGCCGATCCCCGACAGCGGACCGGACACGGTCACGCTGAGGGTGAGCCGGCTCCCGTCGGGGTGCGGCTCGACGACGTGCGCGGCGGTCACGGTGACGCCGGGCGAGCTCGACTCCCAGGTGTACGACGACCCGTCGGCCAGCTCGGTGACCGTCCACACCGCCGTGGGCAGCCTGGGCTGCTGCAACCGGGTCTGGGAGCCGACGGCCAGCGGTCCGGCGTCGAGACGCTCCACGGACTCGACAGTCGGGATCAGCTCGGGCCAACGCTCGACGTCGACGACCACCGCCCAGACCCGCTCGGGCGGGGCCGCGATGGTGACCGTGTGCTGGAAGCCGGGCATCCGCCGATTCTAGGTCGGCCTAGCCGAAGAAGACCTCGGCCTCGGCGTACTCCTCGGGGCTGACCAGCTTCAGCTCGCCGGTGCCCTCGATCAGGGGCACCCGGACGATGTTGGTGCCGCGCAGCGCCATCATCTTCCCGTAGTCGCCCTCGGCGACGGCGTCGATGGCCTGCAGCCCGAAGCGGGTCGCCAGCCAGCGGTCGAAGGCCGTGGGGGTGCCGCCGCGCTGGATGTGGCCGAGCACGACCGCGCGCGCCTCCTTGCCGGTGCGGGTCTCGATCTCGTGGGCGAGCCGGTCGCCGATGCCACCGAGCCGGACGTGGCCGAACGCGTCCTTCTCCCCCGAGACCAGCGTCATGTCGCCGCCCTCGGCGGGGACGGCGCCCTCGGACACCACGATGATCGGGGCGTAGCGGGTCTTGAACCGGTCCTCGACGTACGCGCACAGCGCGTCGATGTCGAAGGGGTGCTCGGGGATCAGCACGGCGCTGGCGCCGCCGGCGATGCCGGAGTGCAGCGCGATCCAGCCGGCGTGCCGGCCCATCACCTCGACGACGAGGACGCGGTGGTGCGACTCGGCCGTCGTGTGCAGCCGGTCGATCGCCTCGGTGGCGATGTTGACGGCGGTGTCGAAGCCGAAGGTGAAGTCGGTCCCGGACAGGTCGTTGTCGATCGTCTTCGGTACGCCGACGACGTTCACGCCGAGGTCGGAGAGCTTGGTCGCGACCCCGAGCGTGTCCTCGCCGCCGATGGCGACCAGGGCGTCCACGCCGTCGTTCTTGAGGTTCTCGGTGATCCGCTCGACCCCGCCCTCGATCTTGAACGGGTTGGTCCGCGAGGAGCCGAGGATGGTCCCGCCGCGCGGGAGGATGCCGCGGCACTGCTCGATGCCGAGCTCCATCGTGATGCCCTCGAGCGGGCCCTTCCAACCGTCGCGGTACCCCACGAACTCGAAGCCGTGCGTGCGGGCGCCCTTGCGCACCACCGCCCGGATCACGGCGTTCAGTCCGGGGCAGTCCCCGCCTCCTGTGAGCACTCCGACGCGCACGGTCTCTCCTCTGGTTGGATCGTTCACATCGGCAACCGACACTAGCGGTCCCCGACCGTGGGTGACCAGTGGGTGACCGGTCGGCGCTCAGGTGCCGGCCGGCGTCTCGGCCGCGCGGTTGGTGACCGGCTGCCCGGCGTGCGGGAGCACGCGTCCGAGCAGCCACGTCACGACCCCGGCCATCCCGCACAGACCGAGCATGACCAGCCACAGGTTGGCTGCGCCGCTGTCGAGCAGCCACGCGAAGAGGAGCGGAGCGACCATGCCGCTGGTGTTCCAGGCGAGCTGGATCAGCGAGAGGTAGCGGCCGCGCAGGTGCTCGGGCGCCGACTCCGCGGCGAGCGCGCTCAGCACCGGCCCGCCCATCAGCTCGGCCAGCGTGTAGACCATGCACCCGGCGACGACCACGACGGTCGCCACCCACACCGACAGCTCGCTCGCCAGCAGGAACACGACGTACGACGTCGCGAAGGTCGCCTGCGCCAGCAGCAGGACGCGGTAGCGGACGTGTCCGGTCAGTGCGTTGACGACCAGCCCCTGGCCGAGCCCGACCATGACGCAGTTGACCGTGAACACGACACCACCGACCCAGCCGGGCAGGTCGAGCACCTCGACGGCGTACACCGGCAGCGCGAAGATCAGGATCATGATCGAGATCGAGTAGCCGACCTGCGCGAGCACCAGCAGCCGGTAGGGCCCGTCGCGCAGCACGGTGCCCCAGTTGCCCGGCAGTGACTCGTGCGGCTCGCGCGGGGCCACGGGCACGGCGAGCAGCAGCCAGAACGCCACGGCGTACGACGCGGCATTGGCGGCGACCACCGCGCTGAACGCCAGGTCGGTGCCGATGGCGACCGCGAGCCCCGACGCCAGGCCGCCGATCGCGAAGCCGACGTTGCGCAGCGCCCCCAGGAACCCGAACCACCGCTCCCGCTCCCCCGGCAGCGAGATCGCGGCGACGATGTTGCCGTAGGCACCCCAGAACGACGTCATGCCGAGGATGACCAGGATCGCCGCGGCCAGGACGGTCACGAACGTGTCCACGAAGAGGTACGCCGTGAAGCCGGCGACCTGCATCAGGTTCCCCGCGAGCAGGACCCGCTTGGCGCCGAGCCGGTCGACGAGCATGCCGAGCACCGGGCCAGACGGCAGTGCGACCAGCGCGGCGATGGAGATGGCGGCGCCGACCTGCACGAGGCTCAGCGACGTGACGGCCAGGAAGTAGAGCATCGAGACCGGCATCCAGACGCCGCTGCCCATCGCGTCCACGGCGATGGCCGTCACGAACCGCCGGTGCGGACCGATCGACGGGAACCCGAGCCTGCTGAGCACACGTCGATTGTCCGGGCCAGACCGTGCTGGAGGGAACCGGATTACCGATCGCCGCCCGGGGGCGGCTCAGGGGTGTCCCCGATGCGCAGGAGCGCCCGCGTCCCTAGCGTCAGAACATGAACCAGCCGACGATGACCGCCGTCGTGCAGCACCGGTACGGCGGTCCGGAGACGCTCGAGGTGGCCGAGGTCCCTCGCCCCGAGCCCGGGCCGGCCGAGGTGCTGGTGGCGGTCCGCGCGACCTGCCTCAACGCCGCGGACTGGCACCTCATGCGCGGCCTGCCCCTCATGGCCCGGCTGTCCACCGGCCTGCGCGTGCCAAAGGCCACTGTGCACGGCAGCGACGTGGCCGGGGTGGTGCAAGCGGTCGGCCAGGAGGTGACCCGGTGGCACCCCGGCGACGAGGTGTACGGCGAGCTGGGGCTGGCCGGCGGCGGATGGGCCGAGCACGCAGTCGTGCGTGCTGACCTGCTCCGGCCGAAGCCCGCAGCCCTGACGTTCGAGCAGGCCGCCGCCGTACCTCTCTCGGGACGGACCGCGCTGGTGTGCCTGCGCGAGGCGTCGTGGCTGCGCGAGGGCCAGCGGCTGCTCGTCAACGGCGCCTCGGGAGGCGTCGGCACGTTCGCCGTCCAGCTCGGTCACGCCCTGGGTGCGGACGTGACAGGCGTCTGCCGCACCCGCAACGTCGATCTCGTCCGGTCGCTCGGCGCCAAGCACGTCGTCGACTACACGCGCGAGGACTTCGCGTCGTCCGGCGAGCGGTACGACGTGGTGCTCGACCTGGTCGGCAACCGCTCGCTGCGCGACCTGTGCCGCGTGGTCGCGCCCGGCGGGGTCCTCGTGCTGTCCGGTGGCGGCACGTCGACCGGAAAGCGCCGTCTGCTCGGCCCGGTCTGGCTGATGCTGCGCGGCCAGCTGTTCGGTCGGTTCCTGGGCGCCCGCGTGGTCGTTCCCCAGACGCCCGAGAACCCGGGCCAGCTGGCGGACCTCGCCGCGCTCGTCGAGGCCGGCACGCTCACCCCCGCCGTGGACCGGACCTTCCCGCTCACCGAGGCGCGCGCGGCGATCACCTACCTCGAGACCGAGCATGCCCGGTCCAAGGTCGTGCTCACGGTCTCCTAGTCGGGCCCTGGTCAGGAACGCTGTGCCACGCTGTCGACGTGTCCCGCCCGCGGCCGTGGCTGCTGCTCCTCGGCGCCGCGATCGCGCTCACGGCCGGCTGCACCTCCGACGGCGACGCGCAACGGGACTCTCGGGAAGAGTCGCCGAGGAAGGCGGCGGTCGCCACCCTCGAGCCGAGCTGCCCCGCGCCCGACGTGCACGGCTCGCTCCCGTCGGCCAGGAGCGCCAACCAGATCGTCGCGTCCGCCCGGCTGCCCGCATGGGAGGCCGCGGACATCGGCGCGAGCACCCGGCTGGACGACGGCCGGATCGTCTGGGTCTTCGGGGACACGCTGCGCGACATCGGCGGTGCTCAGAGCATCGTCGCCAACTCGATGCTGATCTCGTCGCGCACATGCATCTCACAGCTGCTCCCGCCCGACCGCGGACCGGTCATCCCGGACGCCCGCCCCGGCGTCGTGCACTGGCCGATGTCGGTGCTCGCGCACCGGGTCGACGGCAAGGAGCACCTCGCGGTGCTGTGTGCGCGGGTCGAGCGCGGGACCTCCGGCGGCGGACTGGACTTCACGTTCCTCGGCACCAGCGTCGCCGTCTTCGACGTGGGGACCGACGGGGTCCCGCAGCTGCAGTCGTGGCGCAAGATCACGCCCGACGACCGCGACGTGCACCAGGTCAACTGGGGCGCCGCCAGCTTCCACGACGGTCGCTCGATCTACGCCTACGGGACGCGCCTGCCGCCCGGCAAGGCGGTCTTCGGCCACGAGCTGTACGTCGCCCGGTTGCCGCTGGCGACCCCGACCGACCAGTCGACGTACGAGTTCTGGGACGGCCGGCGCTGGCAGGCTGACCCGACCCGTGCCGCCGCCATCCTCCCGTCGGAGGGCGGGGTGTCCCAGACGCTCTCGGTCCACCCGACCGGCGCCGGGACCTACGTCGCGGTCTCGAAGCGGGACGGCGACCTCGGCGACTTCGTGTATGCCTGGACCGCGCCGACTCCCCACGGGCCGTGGTCGCCGCACAAGGGCGTCCCGGCCCCGACCGACTTCGACGACGGCGAGCTGGAGTACGCGCCGTTGGCGCACCCGGAGGTGCCGATGGCGAACGGCAAGCTCCTGGTGTCCGTCTCGCGCAACACCACCGACCTCCAGCGGCTGCTGAAGGACCCCGAGCTCGGCGTCCCGAGGTTCGTGCAGGTCTCGCTGCCCGACTCGTGATGTGACCGTGGCGGGGAGGCTGGGCCCGGGGCGTCGCGAGGAGACCACCCGAAACCGGTGAGCGAGTGTCAGGTCCTCGCGTCGGTAGGGTCGCCGACATGACCTTCTCGATCGTGGCCCGATCAGCCGACGGCGAGTCGTGGGGCGTCGCCGTCGCCTCGAAGTTCCTCGCCGTGGGATCCGCCGTACCCGCCGCCGTCGCGGGTGTCGGCGCGATCGCCACCCAGGCCTGGGCGAACGTCGCCTACAAGGGCCAGGCGCTGGCCCACCTCGACGACGGTGCGACCGCGTCGGTCGCCCTCCAGCGCCTGCTGGAGGAGGACACGGGACGCGACCACCGGCAGGTCGGCATCGTCGACGCCGACGGCGGCTCCGCCACCCACACCGGGCCGGCGTGCCTGCCCTGGGCCGGCGGGATCACCGGCGAGGGGTTCTCGATCCAGGGGAACATCCTCGTCGGCGAGGAGGTGGTCGACGCGATGCGCGCCGCCTGGGAGGAGTCGGCCGACCACCCGCGCCTCGCCCGCCGGCTGCTCGCCGCGCTGCGGGCCGGGGACGCCGCCGGCGGTGACAGCCGCGGTCGCCAGTCGGCGGCCCTGTTCGTCGTCAAGGACGGCGCGGGGTACGACGGCGGGGACGACGTGTGGGTCGACCTGCGGGTCGACGACCACGAGGACCCCCTGGCCGAGCTCGAACGCCTGCTGGAGCTCAACGAGTGGTACCTCACGCCCCCCGACGAGGAGGACCGCGTGCCCCTCGACGACGACCTGCGGGCCGAGCTCGAGGAGTTCGCCCGCGGTGAGGAGCACGAGAGCTTCGCGGCCTGGGTGGGCGCCGAGAACCTCGAGATGCGGGTGGGCGACGACTGGGTCGACCAGCAGATCGTCGACCTCGCCCGCCGCAGCCGGTGACGCGGCCGTGAGCGTCCTCTCGATCGATGCCGGCACCACCGGCGTGACGGCGGTCGTGGTCACCGACGACGGCCGGATCGCGGCGCGCGGGTACCAGGAGTTCGCGCAGCACTTCCCGAAGCCGGGCTGGGTCGAGCACTCGCCCGAGGAGATCTGGCAGGCGACGCTCGAGGCGACCCGCGCCGCGATGAAGGGCGTACGACGCCTCGGAGCTGAAGGCGCTCGGCATCACCAACCAGCGCGAGACGATCCTGCTCTGGGACCGCGAGACCCTCGGCTCGCCCGCGGCGGGCGATCGTGTGGCAGGACCGGCGTACCGCCGACATCTGCACGCGTATGCGCGACGAGGGCCACGAGGACCGGGTCGCCGAGCTGACCGGGCTCCGGCTGGACCCCTACTTCTCGGGCACCAAGCTGGTCTGGCTGGCCGAGAACGAGCCGCACACCTGGGCGCTGGTCCAGGAGGGCCGGTACGCCGTCGGGACTGTCGACTCCTACCTGATCGCGCGGATGACGCGCGGCACGTGGCACGCGACCGACGTCTCCAACGCCTGTCGGACGCTGCTGTTCGACCTCGCCGCCGGCGACTGGTCCGACGAGCTGTGCGACCTGTTCGGCGTACCCCGCGACGCCCTGCCGGAGCTGGTGCCCAACTGGGGCGAGATCGCCACCACCGACCCGAAGTCGTTCCTGGGGCTGGAGCTGCCCATCGCCGGCCTCGCGGGCGACCAGCAGTCCGCGCTGTTCGGGCAGACCTGCTTCGAGGTGGGCGACTCCAAGTGCACCTACGGCACCGGCTCGTTCATCCTCACCAACACCGGGACGACCCTGGAGCGGTCGGACGCCGGCCTGCTCTCGACCGCGGCCTGGCGCTCCCCCGACGGCGAGCTGACCTACGCGCTCGAGGGCGCGATCTTCGTGACCGGCGCGGCCGTGCAGTGGCTGCGCGACGGGCTGCAGATCGTGGGGTCAGCAGCGGAGACGGAGGCGATCGCCGCGACCGTGCCCGACAGCGAGGGCGTGGTGTTCGTGCCCGCGCTGACCGGGCTCGGCGCACCGCACTGGGACCCGCACGCCCGCGGCATGATCATCGGGATCACGCGCGGCACCACCCGGGCCCACGTCGTCCGGGCGACGCTGGAGGCGATCACGTTCGAGGTGCGCGACGTGCTGGAGACGATGCCCGGCGAGCTGTCCTCGCTGCGGGTCGACGGCGGTGCGTCCGCCAACGACCTGCTCTGCCAGATCCAGGCCGACCAGGTCGGCGTACCCGTCGAACGACCGGAGATCGTCGAGACCACCGCCCTGGGCGCGGCGTTCCTGGCCGGGCTCGGCACCGGCGTCTGGTCCTCGACCGACGACCTCCACGAGACCTGGCAGCTCGACCGCCGGTTCGAACCCTCCGGCGACCGGGGTGTTGCCGACGCCGCCCATGCCCGCTGGATCGACGCCGTCACCCGCTCCAAGGGCTGGGCGGACTGAGATAGTCCACGACGTCTTGGTCGTCCATCGGGCGATCTGACGACCAAAACGTCGTGGACTATCGCTTCAGCTTCGCCAGAGCGGTCGCGGCCTCGTCGCGCTCCTCGGTGGCGGCGGTCTGCCAGCCCTCGGCCTCGGAGCGCACGTCCTCGGCGTCCGACAGCTCCTCCTCGACCTCCTCGAAGGTCGACTCGAGCTCGGCGAGCTTGCGGCGCAGCTCGTCCATCTCGGCCTGGACCTGCATGCTCCGGGCCTCGAGCTCCGCGACGTCGGCCGCGGCGGCGTCGTGCGCCTTCGTCGCCTTGTCGAGCTCGCGCTGCTTCTCGGCCAGCGCCTTCTCGGCCGCCTTGACGGCCTTGGCGTCCGCCTCGGGGTCGGGTACGACGTGCAGGTCCGGCTTGGCCTCGGGCTCCGGCTCGCGGGTGGACGCCTCGAACCCGAGCGCGTCCGGGGTGGCGACGGCGGCCGCGAGGTCGACCGCGTCCACTCCCGTCGCCGACAACGCGGTGAGCAGCTGGCCGCTGCGCACGGCCTGCGCGCAGCCCTCGTCGATCATCGCGGCGGTCAGCGTCGCCTCGATCTGGTCGGCGACGGCCGAGGTCACCTTGGTCCCGAGGTCGCCGGCCAGCCGCCGGGCCTGGGTCGTCACCGCCGCGGTCAGCTGTCGCCGCTGCCTGGTCAGCGCCCGCAGCTCCTCGCCGGACATCCCCGCCTGCGCGTCACGCAGCGCGACGCCCACGGCCAGCACCTGGTCGACCTGCTCGGTCTCGCGCCGCACCAGGACGTTGACCACCCAGGCCGCCACGGACGGCTTCTTCAGCGCCTTCACCTGCGCCGACAGCTCCTTGTCGGCGCCCTTGAGCTCCTTGGCCTTCGCGTCCCGGGCCGGGGTGAAGTCCGGGCAGGGTCAGTCCGTAGAGCTCGTCCGCGATCGTCAGCAGGTCTGCCTCGGCCATGCACCGGATCGTAGGGGTACGGCGGTCGGACGCGCGTCACATGTCGTTGCCGATGAACCCCGGGTCGCCGGAAGTGATGTCGCTCCGGTCGAACTCGGTGCATGCCCGCGACGTCGTGTCGCAGTCCCACCAGGTCTGGCCGGGAGTCCGGCCGTACGCCCGGGCCACGAGCACCGAGCCGTCGCTGTCCATGTTCACGAAGACCACCCCCTTGCCCTTCGGGATCGCCAGCTCGAGCGGGGCCTTTCCGGGAGTCGTCGAACGCAGGGTCGTCGACCAGTAGAGCTCGTGGGCACCGTCGAACGTCAGCAGCGCATCCAGACCCTGGGCCTTCGCGAACCGCCACTTCCCCGGCAGCGAGGGACTCTCGGGCAGCTTGCCGTCGATCAGCAGGACACCGTTGCGGACGTCCGCGACCTCGGCGTCCGCGACCGGCCGCCACTCGGCGGTCTCGCCCTGGCCCGGGTCCAGCACCCACGTCCGACCGTCTCCGCGCACGAAGACCAACCCCCGGTCGACGCCGGCCATCGCCAGCTGCTCGCAGTCGCAGGGTGCCGGGAACGTGCCGACCACCGCGTTGTCCGGGCCGAACCGGTAGACCGTCAGTCGGACACCCTCGTCGCCCCTGGTGAGCCAGGCGGCGAGCGGCCGATCGGCGTCGAACTTCACGGTCGGATAGAAGTCGCGGGGCTCCTCGGGTGCCCCGGCGAGCACCGTCACCGACCCGTCGTCGCGGAGCAGGCGCACGTCCTGGTCCGCTCCGAAGAACACCAGCCCGTACGGCGTGGTCGACGCGGCCGTGTCCAGGTCGGGGACGTTCCCGATGTCGAACGTCTCGCCACCCATGTGGACCTGGTTGTCGTCGGGGTTGAACCACGCCTGGAGGCCGTTCGCGAAGTCCATCTGCGGCAGGTCGACCGGCTTGATGTCCTTCGCGCCGGTGCCGCTCCCGCCCAGGCTGTCGACGGCGACGAAGCCACCGCCGACGATGACGGCCACGGCTGCGGCCACGAGCGAGGTGCGGACCCGGGCCCGGCGCCGACCCACCCGGCGTACCTCACCCAGGTCGACGCGCGGCGACTGGACCGTCGCGACGTGCCGCTCGATGGTGTCGGTGAGGGTCTGCTCGATGTTCATGCGTGCTCCCCCTTCGTCGCGGTGGCCGGTTCGAGGATCCGGCGCAGGTTGGCGAGGGCGGCCGAGCACTGCGACTTCACCGTGCCCGGCCGGATGCCGAGGACGTCGGCGATCTCGGCCTCGGACAGGTGCTCGTAGTAGCGGAGCACCACCACGGCCCGCTGCCGCGGGGCGAGCTGCCCGAGCGCGCCCCAGACGGCGTCCGTCTCGACGATCCGGTCCTCCGGCGAGATGTCGGCCGCCCGGTCCGGCGGTTCGGCGTACGGTCGCTCGGTCGACGAGCGGCGACGCCGCCAGCCGATCACCTCGTTGACGACCATCCGGCGCACGTACGCCTCCGGCTGGTCGGCGCTGCTCACCCGCCGCCACTTCGCGTACGCCGAGGCCAGGGCGGACTGCACGGCGTCCTCGGCCAGCTGGTGGTCGCGCGTGATCGCGTACGCCGTGCGGAACATCCGGTCCGACACGGCCGCGACGAAGGTCTCGAACTCAGCCTCGCGTTCGGCTCTCATCCCTGCCCCCTCGTGCGACAACCGGCCCTCTGCACCTTGGATGCATCGAGGACCCGCCTCGGTTCGTCCTCACGGCCGTCCGGCTGCGTCCCACCCCTCGTGCGCAGCGCGCATCCGCTCGAACAACCCCCGCAGCTCGTCCTCCGGCACGTCGTCGAGCGGCAGCGCCAGCGCGTCGGTCAGTGCCGCGCGCCAGTCGGCGTACGTCGTCACGTCCGTCTGCGTCCGGCCGTCGGGCCCGAACCTCGACAGCACGCAGCAGCGCAGGGTGTCGACGTGGTCGTCGACGCGCCGCTGCACGACGAGCACCCGGGAGAACGCGCCCTCGGGCGGCGTCGACAGCGTCGTGTGTGCGGCCTGCACCTCGGGCGCACCGATGGGAAGGTCGCGCACCTCGATGCCGCGGAACGAGCCGTACCCGTGGTGGACGTAGGACCAGCCCGACCCGTCGAGGTCCTCGAGCCCGACCGCGAGGTCGCCGTCCCCGAACCGCCCCTCGACCAGCGGCAACGGGTCCGACGAGCCCTCGCCGAGCCCGACGTCCGGCCACCACCGGCCGCCCGGGTTGTCGTCGGTCGGCAGCCCGTCGACGACGAGGACCAGGTGGTTGAGGTCGGTGCCGGCGCGGTGCTCCTCGGCGGTGTACACGTGCCCGTGCCGGCGCGAGACGTCGAAGCCGAGCTCGCGCAGGGCCACCTCCATCGCGCCGTTCTGGTGGAAGCAGTACCCCGCGCGGCCGGTCTCCCCTACCCGGGCCAGCGAGGCAGCGGGGTCGACGGACGGGGGCCGGCCGAGCATGATGCCGAGGTTCTCGTAGGGCACCGCGGCGAGGTGCCGCCGGTGGATGTCGACCAGCGTCTCCAGGGTCGCGGGCGGCCGCTCGGCGAGTCCCAGCCGGCCGAGGTACGGCGCGAGCAGGTCACTGGCGGTCATCGTCGGTGTCATCGTCGGGGTCATCGTCGAGGCCGTGCTCGATGGCGTAGCGGGTCAGCTCGACCCGGTTGTGCATCTGCAGCTTGCGCAGGGTGTTCTGGACGTGGTTCTGCACCGTCCGGTGGGACAGCACGAGCCGCTCGGCGATCTGCTTGTAGGACATCCCCTTCGCCACCATCTTGAGCACCTCGGTCTCGCGCTCGGTGAGCTCGGGACGGGTCGGGTCGGCCGACTGGCCGGGGTCCGACAGCCGCCGGAACTCCCCCAGCACCAGCCCGGCGAGCCCGGGCGTGAACACCGTGTCGCCCGCGGCCACCCGGCGCACGGCGGCGAGCAGCTCGTCGCGGGACGCCGACTTCACGAGATAGCCGGTGGCACCGGCCTTGACCGCCTCGAGCACGTCGTCCTGCTCGCCGGAGGCCGAGAGGATGAGCACGCGGGCCGACGGATCGTGCCGGAGCACCTCGGCGGTGACCTCGACGCCGTTCGGCTCCGGGATCTGCAGGTCGAGCACCACCACCTCCGGGCGGCACGCCGGGAACCTGGCCAGCGCCTCCTGCCCGGTCGCGGCCACGCCCACCACGTCGAAGCCGGCCGCCTGCAGGTCGCGCTCGACCGCGTCGCGCCACATCGGGTGGTCGTCGACGACCATCACCCGGATCGGTTTCTCGCTCATCGCGCCCGACCCTAAGCCACTTACTCCCCAGGCGGGCGCAGATAACGACCGCGCCGGTGCACGAGCGGAGGTACGTCGTCGCCGATCGTCACCTCGTCGATCGTGCACGTGACCAGGGCCGACCAACCAGCCTCGGCGACGCTCTCCAGCGACACCCCGGCCCAGACCGTCGACCCCACCAGTCGCGGGCCCCACGGGGTCTGCTCGAACTCCGCCATCCGGAACGGCCCGCCCGGGGCGGGCGCCGTCCCGGCGAACGCGTCCGCGAGCGCGCGGTCCTCCCAGCCCAGCAGCTGCACGACGGCCCGACCGGTGTCGCGGAGCCGGTCGTGGAGGTCGGCGTCGGGATCGACCAGGGCCAGCACCCGCCCCGGCTCGCCGGCGGCGACCATCAGCGACGACACGGTCAGGCCGACCCGGTCGCTCTCGTCGCCCGAGGTCCACAGCGTCACCGAGCCACCGAGGCGGCCGCGCAGCCGGCGTACCGGATCGCGGTCGGACTCCGGCTCCAGGAACGGGTGCTCGCTGTGGATCGTCACGGGCTCACGGTACGGCGGGGCACGGTGACCTCCCACTCGGTGCCGAACGAGCCGGTGACGAGCTCGACGGTGCCGCCGAGGTCCGCGACCCGGCCCCGGATCGACTGCGCGACGCCGAGCCGCCCCTCGTCCTCGGCCCGCTCGAGCCGTCCGGGTGGGATGCCCGGCCCCTCGTCGCGGACCGACACCTCCACCCGGTCCGGGAAGGCCTCGAGCAGCACCCAGGCCGGCGCGTCGGGGCCCACGTGGCGGGCCACGTTGTCGAGGCAGGCGCCGACGACCGCTGCCAGCTCGGAGACCACGGCTCCGGGCAGCAGCACCGGTTCCGCCGGGGCCGCCAAGGTCACCGAGACCGTCCGGTCGAGGCCGCCCAGCGCCTGGCGGAGGTCGGCCAGCTCGTCACTCGCGGGGCCGGCCAACGCGTCCTGCTGGCGGATCAGCGCCCGCAGGGCGCTCTCCTGCTCCCCGGCCAGCCGGCCGAGCTCGGCTCCGTCACCGCCGAGCTCGCGGCCCCGCCGCTGCACCAGGGCCAGGACCTGGAGCACGCCGTCGTGCACGGCGCGGGCGAGCCGCGCCCGCTCGGCGGCCACGATCTCGCCGCGGCGCGCCTCGTCGCGCTCGTGCTCCATCAGGTGCAGCGACTCCGAGAGGAAGCCCACGACCAGGCCGCCGATGACGAGCAGGAAGACGTTGCCGTAGTTGGCCTGGGTGACCTCGTCGCGCACCAGCAGGTCCGCTGCGCAGAGCAGCACCGCCGCGACCAGGCCCCCCGGCCAGCGCCACTTGACGGCCCAGGCCAGCAGGGCGCCCATCACCCAGAACCCGGGGATGGTCGCGTTCATGTCCGGCCCCTTCACCAGGGGTGAGACCAGGATCGCGGCCAGCGCGACCGCGAGGTCGGCGAACAGCAGGGGCGGGGTGCGCCGCGCGGGGTCGGCGTACGCCCAGACGGTGAAGGCGGTCCACGCGACCATCGCGGCCACGACGGCGACGCCCGCGGCGGGATGGTCGAAGTTGTCGGCGCGGTAGAGGTTGACGCCGATCGCGTTCAGGACCAGCAGGATGCGCAGGAACCCCAGCGCGCGGAAGAGCCGGTCCTCGACCGCCAGGGCCGGCCGGCTCCAGAGGCGGAAGCGGGTCAGGACGCCTTCTTCTGCTGGGCCTGGCCGGCAGCATCGCCGGCCGCCTCGCCGACGGCCGGGGCGGGCTTCTTGGACTCCTCCTTGGCCCGCCCGGCGTACATGTCGACGTACTCCTGCCCGGAGAGCCGCATCAGCTCGTACATGATCTCGTCGGTGATCGAGCGCAGGATGTAGCGGTCGTTCTCCATGCCCTCGTAGCGGCTGAAGTCGAGCGGCTTCCCGAACCGGACACCGGGACGGGTGAAGGTGCCGAACTTCTTGCCCGGCGGCGCCACCACGTCGGTCCCGAGCACGGCGACGGGGATCACCGGGACGCCGGTCAGCAGCGCCAGGCGGGCGACGCCGGTCTTGCCGCGGTAGAGGCGCCCGTCGTGGGACCGGGTGCCCTCGGGGTAGATGCCGAACAGCTCGCCGTCGTCGAGGATCCGCTTGGCGGCCGTCAGCGCGCCCTCTGCCGCGGACGCACCCGACCGGTCGATCGGGACCTGGCCGGCCCCGGCGAAGAACTTCTTCTGGAACCAGCCCTTGATGCCCGGGGAGGTGAAGTACTCCGCCTTCGCCACGAAGGTCACGCGGCGCGGCAGGGTCAGCGGCATGAACAGCCAGTCGGCGTACGAGAGGTGGTTGCTGGCCAGGATCGCCGGGCCCTCGTCGGGGACGTTCTCGGCCCCTTCGACCACGGGTCGGAAGATGATCCGCAGCACCGGACCGATCGCGATCCACTTCAGGAACCAGTAGAACACCGCGACCTCCCTCGCCTTTCACGACCGGCCGACCGGACGGCCCGTCGCGGGCAGCCTAGACCCATCGCCGCCCGATCCCCAGACCCCCGCCGGTCGTCTGGACCGTCGAGTAGGTGCACGTCGGGTTACGGCATCATGCCGCCATGACGAACGACGCCCCCGCCGCTCCACTGTCGCTCCCGGCCCGCCCGGAGCTGACCGGCGGGAAGCGGATCGGCGCGCTGGTGAGCCACGGGTTCACGGGATCGCCGTACTCCATGAAGCCGTGGGCGCGGTACCTCGCCGAGCACGGGTACGCCGTCGAGGTCCCGCTCCTGCCCGGTCACGGCAGCACCTGGCAGGAGATGAACCGCACCCGGTGGGAGGACTGGTACGCCGGCGTGACCCGGGCGTTCGACAAGCTCGCCGCCGAGAACGACGTGGTGGTCGCGGCGGGGCTGTCGATGGGTGGCGCGCTCGTGCTCCGGCTCGCCGCCGACCGACCCGACCGCGTGGCCGCGGTCTGCGTGGTGAACCCCGCGCTGACGACCCGGCGCAAGGACGTGCTGGCCCTCCCGCTGTTCAAGTGGGTGATCCCGTCGTTCCCGGGCGTCGCGAACGACATCAAGAAGCCGGGCGTCGACGAGCACGGCTACACCCGCACCCCGCTCAAGGCCGCCCACTCGATGCTGAGCGCCAGCAAGGCGATCGTGCCCGACCTGCCGCGGATCACCGCTCCGCTGCTGATCTTCCACTCGGCCGAGGACCACGTCGTCGACGAGTCCTCGATCCCCCACATCACGGCCAAGGTCTCCTCCCGCGACGTCGTCGAGCGAACGCTCACCGACAGCTTCCATGTCGCCACCCTCGACAACGACGCGCCCGCGATCTTCGAGGAGTCCCTCGAGTTCTTCTCCCGCGCCACCGCCACCTCCACCGCTGGTTGAGGTGCGTGCCGACGGCGACACGGATCACCCACCACCGCCTACTCTTGGACCCGTGAGCAACCAGAGCGAGGAGGACGCCTGGCGCTCGATCGTGGACAACTACGGAGAGCGCGCCCACCTCGAGCCTCCCGCCACGCAGGAGAAGGACAACCCGCCTGCGCCCGACCCGGACCGCACGGCGTACCCCGACGCCGAGGCGGTCGAGGAGGCTGCCGAAGAGCGCTACGTCCCGCCTCCGCCGCCGCCGCTCCCCCACCCGCCGCCGGTCCGCCTGGCGGCCTGGCTCGGCCTGTTCGGCTCGCCGGCGGTGCTCCTGGTCGCCCTGGTCCTCGGGATCGGCCTGCCGTCGTGGGTCGCCTACCTCCTGATCGGCTCGTTCCTGGGCGGGTTCGGCTACCTCGTCGCCCACATGCAACGCGGGCCGCGCGACCCCGGCGACGACGGCGCCCGACTCTGACCAACACCCGGCGACCGGCGCCGACGACGGTGCCCTAGTGTGCGTCTCGTGAGCGTCAGCGAGACCGTCGAAGTCACCGGCCACCTCATGGACAGCGGCGTGCTGAGCCGCGTCCTCGACGACATCCGTGAGTACGCCGGCGACTGGGTGATCACGAAGATGGACGTCGGCCGCGAGCGCGACGACACCTCCACCGCGACGATCCGGGTGTCGGCCGACACCGATGACGACCTCCAGCGGCTCCTGATGCGGATCCAGACCCATGGCGTCAACCAGGTCGACCCGGGCGAGGCGACGCTGGCCGAGGCCCAGCAGGACGGCGTCTTCCCGGACTGGTTCTACTCGACCACCAACCTCGAGACCCAGGTCCGGCTCGGCGGTCGGTGGTACGACGTCGTGAACCCCGAGATGGACTGCGGCCTGGTCGTGGAGACCGGCGAGGGCGACGCTCCCCACCGGGTGATCACCCTGCCGATGTCCGACGTACGCACCGGGATGAAGGTCGTGACAGGTGCCGACGGCATCCGCGTGCACGTGCCCATCGTCGACCAGAGCGACGAGGCGTTCGGCTTCATGGAGTCCGACGTGTCGTCCGAGAAGCCGCAGGCGGTGCTGGTCCGCTCGGTCGCCGAGGGCATGCGCGAGGCCAAGGCCAACGGCAAGAAGGTGCTGTGGGTGGGCGGTCCGGGTGTGGTCCACACCGGAGCCGCACCGGCCATGGTCGCGATGGTCAACGCCGGGTTCGTCGACGTGTTGTTCGCCGGCAACGCCCTCGCGACCCACGACATCGAGTCGTCGCTCTACGGCACGTCACTGGGAGTCGACCTCGCGATGGGTCGCGGCGTCGAGCACGGCCACGAGCACCACATCCGCGCCCTCAACACGATCCGGAAGGAAGGCTCGATCAAGGCCGCCGTCGACAGCGGTGTCCTGGTCGGCGGGATCATGCACGCGCTGGTGACCCACGACAAGGAGTTCGTGCTCGTCGGGTCCGTCCGTGACGACGGGCCGCTGCCGGACGTCTACACCGACGTGATCGAGGGGCAGCGGGCGATGCGTGCGCAGCTCACGGACGTCGGCTTCTGCCTGATGGTGGCGACGATGCTGCACTCGGTGGCCACCGGCAACATCCTGCCCGCGTCCATCCCGCTGGTCTGCGTCGACATCAACCCGGCGACCGTCACCAAGCTCGCGGACCGCGGCTCCAGCCAGGCCCGCGGGATCGTCACCGACGTCGGGCTCTTCCTCGAGCAGCTCGCGATCGAGCTCGTGCCCGGGTACCGACGGCCATAGCCCGCCGACCGGTCTGCTTCACGGTCGTGCGCACCATGTCGGCGGCGCCGACCGCGCCCGACTCCGGCCCCAGTGTCGCCCTCAAGACGGGCGGGATGCTGCGGTGCGCCGCGCCGACCAACGACCGCCCGAGCGCCTCACGAGCCGGACCCAGCAACAGGTCACCGGCCGCGGACACCCCGCCGCCGATGACCACGACGTCGGGGTCGAGCGCGGCCACGAGGTTGGAGACACCCACCCCGAGCCAGTCGCCGACCACGGCGAATCCCTCGAGCGCGAGCGGGTCGCCCTCCTCGGCTGCCGCGGTGACCATCGGACCGGTCAGGGCCTCCGGGTTGCCGCCGCAGAGGTCGGTGAGCTTGGTCGGCTGTTCGTCGAGCCGGGCCCGCGTGTAGCGGACGAGCGCGTTGCCGCTGGAGTACTGCTCCCAGCAACCCCGGCGTCCGCACTCGCACTCCCGGCCGTCGGGCACGACCTGCATGTGGCCGTACTCCCCGGCCATGCCGTTGTACCCCCGGTGCACCCGGCCGTCGATCACCACCGCGCCACCGATGCCGGTGCCGAGGGTGACGACGACCGCGTCCACGGCGCCGCGCGCCGCGCCGTACCTGACCTCGGCACGGGCGGTGCAGTTGGCGTCGTTGTCGAGGACCACCGTCGTGCTCCAGCGCTCCATCAGCCGCGCCCGGACCTCCTCGCCGCGGAACGGCAGGTGCGGGGCGAACATCACGCGCTCCCCCGCCGCGTCGACGAAACCCGCCGCAGCGATCCCCACCCCGTCCACGCGACGCTTGCCCGCGACGTCGTTGACCGCGTCGGTCAGCGCGTCCTCGACGACTGTCGCGTCGACGCGACGGTCCGGCGTGGACCGGCGTGCGGTGCGGACCAGCCGACCACTGGAGGTGACGGCCGCGGCGAGCACCTTCGTGCCACCCACGTCGACCCCGATGTACAGCGCCACGATCTACCTCCGGGCCAGGTCTGCGGCGCCGATGAGCGCCGGCGCGGTTGCCGAGGGCGGCCTTGCGGATCTCGAGCATCGGCCGGTGGCCTCGTCCGGACAGGTTGGCCGCAAAGGCCGCACGGATCGGGTCGAGCAGCAGCTCGTCGGCGTCGGCGACGCCGCCGCCGATCGCGACCACGGCCGGGTCGAGGACGGCGGTCAGCGACGCGATGCCCTCGCCGAGCCACCTGCCCAGCTCGGCCAGCTGCTCGAGCGCGAACTTGTCGCCCTCGCGCGCGGCGTCGGTGATGATCGGACCGTCGATCCGGTCCACGTCGCCGCCGGTGAGGTCGAGCAGCGTCCGGGCCAGGAGCGACCCGGCCTGCGCGGCCTCGCGTGCATTGCGGACCAGGGCGGACCCGCTGGCGTACTGCTCGAAGCAGCCGTAGTTGCCACAGCCGCAGAGCCGGCCTCCCGGGACCACCCGGAGGTGCCCGATCTCCGAGGCGACGCCGAAGGCGCCGCGGTAGAGCTCGCCGTCGAGCACCAACCCTCCGCCCACACCGGTGCCGACGGTGACCAGCAGGAGGTCGTCGACGTCGTGCCCGGCGCCGAACCGGAACTCGCCCCAGGCGGCCGCGTTGGCGTCGTTCTCGATCACGACCGGCAGGTCGACCCGGGGCTCGAGCTCGGCCTTGAGGTCGATGTCGCGCCAGGCGAGGTTGGGCGCGAACATGACCGACGCACGCGCCTTGTCGACGTAGCCGGCGGCGCCGACCCCGACCGCCTCGATCGGGTGGTTGGCGGCCAGCTTGGCGACCAGGCCCGCGATCGCGTCCTCGATCCGCTCGACGTCCCGGGCGGGCGACTCCACGCGCAGCTGCTCCAGGACGTTGCCGTCGAGGTCGACGACCCCACCGGCGATCTTGGTGCCGCCGACGTCGATCCCGCAGGAGAGACTCACTCCTTCTCCTCCTCGGGCCACGCCTCGTCGTCGAGGTCGATGTGCTCGACGCCGTCGCCCCGCGCCGCGCCGGCACGATGCTCGTCGGGTACGGCGGTCGCGAGCAGGCCCGCGGCCGCCTGCATCAGCGAAGCGGCAGCCACCGCGAGGTGCGAGCGGACCTCGGGGCTGGCCTGGCGGACCACGTGCACGGTGCGGCAGATCGGGCAGTAGGTGCACTCGGCGCCGCCGGTCGCGATGTGCTCGTTGGCGTCCCGTGCCCAGTCCGAGAGCGCGCCGAAGAGCTTCGCGGCCTCGTCAGCCACGCTGCCGACATCGTCGGGACCGTCGGGTCCCGTGCCTTCGCTCACGACGACTTCTCCTCGAACCTCACCTGCAGCTGGCCCTGCTCCACACGCGCGCCGGCCACCCGGTAGCGGGTGAGCCCCGACGGAAGCGTGAGGAGACGACGATACGACCCCACGGTCACGACCAGCTCATCACCGTTCCTCGCGAGATCGACCTCGGTTCTCGACACCAGCGGCAGGGCCAGCCGGAGCACGGCGCCGCGGGAGTTGCGGGTGATCCGGAACGGCCCATCGCCCCGCGGCGGCGCCAGCGGGTCGTCCTCGCCGTACAGGTCGGTGGCGAGCTCGCTGAGCGCATCGACACCCACCGGCTCCGCCGCGCGGTACTCCGAGCGCCAGACGGGAAGGCCTGCGAAGGACTGCGTCACCTGGGTCAGCACGTCGTCCTGGGCCATCACCCAGCCGGCCCGCCAGTCGTCGGCACCCTCGGTGGGGAAGACGCGGTTGGCCACGACGCCGTCGACGCGGTACCCGAACAGGGACAGCGTCGTGTAGCTGCGCCTGGCCTCCGCCAGCACCACCGTCTCCGGGGTCAGCACCAGCCGGACGCTGGAGCCGGGACCGGAGAGCAGCTCGCGCACCTCGTCCAGCTCCCGGTGGAGCCGCTCCACGGCGTCGAACACCGAGTCCTCGGGCATCGGTACGCCGGCCGCCCGGGACAGCACCGGCTTGAGTGCCCGGACGACCCGGCGCTCGACCGGGAACACCCGTTGCATGTACCAACCGAGCGCCTCCGGCAGCGCGAGCAGCCGCAGCGTCTCGGCCGTGGGGGCGCAGTCGACGACGATGACGTCCCACTCCTCCGACAGCGCGTGCAGCCGCAGCTCGAGCAGGGCCAGGACCTCCTCGGCGCCGGGGATGATCGTCAGCTCCTCGGCCGCGACCGGGTCGATGCCGGCGACGTCGAGCACCGAGAGCAGGTAGCCCTGGATCTCGGCCCAGGACTGCTGGAAGCGCAGCTGGGCGTCGACCTGCTGGACGTAGAGGCGCTCGGCCACCTCGGTGGGCTCCGGGCCGACGGGCGCGCCGAAGGCGTCGGCCAGCGAGTGGGCGGCGTCGGTGGACAGCACCAGCGTCCGGTGGCCGGCCTGCGCGGCGAGTGCGGCGGTGCCTGCGGCGACCGTCGACTTGCCGACGCCGCCCTTGCCGGTGAAGAGGAGGATGCGCACGGTGTCAGCCGCGGCGCTCAGGCGAGCGACTCGACGCGCTTCTTCAGGCCCTTGAGCGCGGTGTCGATCAGGATCTTCTCGCCCTTGCGCTTGAGCATGCCGATGAGCGGGATGGACACGTCGAGGGCGAGGCGGTAGGTGACCTCGGTCGAGCCGGGACCGAGTGCGCGCAGCGTGTAGGCGCCGTCGAGCGCGCGGAGCATCTTGCCGGAGACGAGGGTCCAGGTGACCTCGTCGTAGCCGTCCCAGGAGTAGGACAGGGTGTACTCGTCCTTGATCGGCGAGACGTCGAGCTCGAAGAAGACCTCGTCGGCCCAGCCCTCGGCGCCCTCCTTGACCACGTCGGCCCGCTTGACCCCCTTGGCCCACTCGGGGTAGGCGCCGAAGTCGCCGATGACCTCCATGATCGCGTCGGGATCGGCGTCGATGACGATGGAGGACGTGGTCTGTTCGGCCATCGTGACCCCTTGCTGATTCGCTGGTTGACTCGCTGGTTGATCGGCAGGATGCGGCGGCTGCGAGCGTACCGGATCCACTCCTCGCACCCGGTCGGCGGTAACCTGCCGCCTGAGCCGTCGCGGCCTCCGCGACGGACGGTCCCCGGCTCCACCCAGGAGGCGCTAGTGCGTGAGTTCTCCACGCCCCTGGCCGTCGAGATCCCGGCCACGGGGAACCTGACCGACGACGTCGTCAACAACGCCCGCGAGGCGGGCACCGACGTCGTCTTCAGCCGTCGTACCGACTCCGGGTGGGAGGACGTCACCGCCGCCGGCTTCCTCGCCGAGGTCAGCGCCGTCGCCAAGGGACTGATCGCGGCCGGTCTCGAGGCCGGTGACCGGGTCGCCCTGGTCTCCAAGACCCGCTACGAGTGGACCCTGGTCGACTACGCCATCTGGTTCGCCGGCGCCGTCACGGTGCCGGTCTACGAGACCTCCTCGGCCGAGCAGCTCGGCTGGATCCTCCGTGACTCCGGTGCCCGGGCCGTCGTCGCCGAGGGGCCCGCCCACCTCGCCCGGCTGGCCGAGGTGCGCGGTGACCTGGACGCGCTGAACCACGTGTGGTCGCTCGACGACAACGCGATCGGCGTGCTGACCCGCCTGGGCGCCGACATCTCCGACGAGGAGCTGGAGAAGCGCCGGACCTCGACCACCCCTCTCGACCTGGCGACCCTGATCTACACGTCCGGGACCACCGGACGGCCCAAGGGCTGCATGATCACCCACGGGAACTTCATGTTCGAGCTGGGTGTGGCCGTCGAGGAGCTCGACGAGCTGTTCACCGTCGACGGGGCCTCGACCCTGCTCTTCCTCCCCCTCGCCCACGTCTTCGCGCGCGTCATCCAGGTGGGCTGCGTCAAGAAGCGGGTCCGGATGGGACACAGCGCCGACATCACGAACCTCGTCGTCGACCTCGGCGAGTTCCGCCCGACGTTCGTCCTGGCCGTCCCCCGCGTGTTCGAGAAGGTGTTCAACACCGCCTCCCAGCGCGCCACCGCCGACGGCCGCGGCAAGATCTTCGACCGCGCCGCCGAGACGGCCATCGCCTACTCACGCGGTCTCGACAAGGGCCGGCCGTCCCTGGCGGTGCGCACGCAGCACGCGGTCTTCTCCCGGCTCGTCTACGGCAAGCTCCGCGACGCCCTCGGCGGGCGGTGCCGGTACGCCGTGTCCGGCGGTGCGCCGCTCGGTGACCGGCTCGGCCACTTCTACCGCGGCATCGGTCTGACCGTCCTCGAGGGATACGGGCTGACCGAGACGACGGCGGCACTGACCGTGAACCTGCCGGACGCCACCAAGATCGGCACCGTCGGGCGGCCATTGCCCGGAACCGCCGTCCGGGTGGCCGACGACGGCGAGCTGCTGTTCCGGGGAGGCCAGGTCTTCGCGGGCTACTGGCACAACGAAGAGGCCACGAGCGAGGCACTGGAGCGCGACGGCTGGTTGCACACCGGCGACGTCGGTGAGGTCGACGACGAGGGATTCGTCCGGATCACCGGGCGCAAGAAGGAGATCCTGGTCACGGCGGGTGGCAAGAACGTGGCGCCGTCCGTGCTCGAGGACCGGCTCCGCGCGCACCCCCTCGTCAGCCAGGTGATGGTGGTCGGGGACGGCCAGCCGTTCATCGCAGCGCTGGTCACGATCGACCCGGAGGCGATCCCGGTCTGGGCCGAGTCGAAGGGGAAGTCCACCCGCGTCGCCGACCTGGTCGACGATCCCGACCTGCAGGCGGAGATCGAGGCCGCTGTGGAGGAGACCAACAAGGCGGTCTCCAAGGCAGAGTCGATCCGCAAGTTCACGATCCTCCCGGACGACTGGACCGAGGAGGGCGGGCAGCTCACGCCGAGCCTGAAGCTGAAGCGGAACGTCGTGATGCGGGAGTTCCGCGACGAGGTCGACGCCTTATACCTCAGCTGAGCCCGTGATGGGCATGAACACCCAAAATCCTCCCAAGATCGGGGAGGCACTCCTACAGTCATTGTCGGCCGGTTGACGAACGTCCTCAGGTGGGTAGAACTCCAGCCGATGTACAGCAGGTAGCAGCGGACTGTGCGCGCCAGGGGACGGGGGGTCCGCCGGCGTGCTTCAAACAAGGGGTGCCAACTTTGTCCCGACGCGTGATCTTGCTGACCGTCGCGGTGCTTGTCGCCGCCGCCGGCACATTTCTCGTCTTCCTCTACGTGCAGGGTGCTGACACCCGTGCCGAGGATCGCTTCGAAACGGTCGACGTGCTCACCGCCGTCGCGCCGATCGAAGCAGGCGAAACCATCGACTCGGCGCAGGCCGCTGGCAAGCTCCAGCTCTCGCCGGTCGCCCAGGACGACCTCCTGCCCGGCTACCAGACCGGCACCGAGAACCTCGCCGGCCTGACCGCGACCACGCGCATCTTCGCGGGCGAGCAGATCATCTCCGACAAGTTCGGCGGCGGCGAGATCGAAGAGGCCCCGTCGGCCCTCACCATCCCCAAGGACAACGTCGCGATCTCGGTGAACCTCACCGATCCCGCCCGCGTCGCCGGGTTCGTGAACCCGGGCTCGCAGGTCGCGATCTTCCACAACACCTCTGCCTACTCCCGCATGCTGCTCCCGCGCGTCACCGTGCTCGGCGTCGGGTCGACCACCCCCGCGGCGACCACCACGACGACCGCCGAGGGTGGTGCGCAGACCGTCGAGACCCTGCCGCGGACCCTGCTGACGATCGCCGTCAACCAGCGCGACGCGGAGAAGGTGCAGCTCGCCGCCCTCACCGGCGAGGTGGCCTTCGCCCTGCTGACCGACGCCAGCGACGTCGGCCCCGGCCCCGGCGCGACTCCCGACAACCTCTTCAAGTGAGAAGCCATGCCAGTCGTCGTTGATCCCGACAGCGAGGTCCTCGCCCGGCTGCTCGCTGCCATTCCCACGGGCGGGCACGGCGTCGACCTGCCCGATCGCCTGCAGACCTGGCTCGTGAACCGGCCCGAGGAGTACGCCGTCGTCCTCGGCCCGAACGTCGAGCTCCACCACGCGCTGTCGGTCGCCGACGGCATGCGGTTGACCCGGCCGTCCACCAGCGTGGTGCTGGTGCGCGAGGTCGTCGACACCACCGTGCTGCGCGACGCGATGGCCGCCGGCGTCCGCGACGTCGTACCCGCCAGCGACGCGGCCGCGATCACCTCCGCCGTCGACCGCGCCTACCAGCTCTACATCGCGCTGCGGGGCCCCGGCGGCGCCATCCACACCGGCCGGATCGTCACCGTCTTCTCCCCCAAGGGCGGCGTCGGCAAGACCACGATGGCGGTCAACCTCGCGCTCGCCCTTGCCGACAAGGGCTCCCGCAAGGTCTGCCTGGTCGACTTCGACCTCGCGTTCGGCGACGTCGCGATCACGCTCCAGCTGTTCCCGACCCACACCATCGAGCACGCCATCGGCTCCGAGGACTCCATCGACGCCCCGATGCTCGAGTCGCTGCTCACCCGCCACCCCGACTCGCTCATGGTGCTGGCGGCGCCGAGCCACCCCGACGTGCGCGACCGGGTGTCGCCGGTGCTGGTCTCCAGGATCCTTCGCGGGTTGCGCGAGGTCTTCGACTTCGTCGTCGTCGACACCGCTCCGGCCTTCGACGAGCAGACGCTGACCGCGCTCGACGAGACCGACGAGTGCGTGGTGATCGCGACGCTCGACGTACCCACCCTGAAGAACGTCAAGGTGGCCATCGAGACCCTCGAGATGCTCAACATCGCGCGGGGGCACCGGCACCTGCTGCTCAACCGCGCCGACGACGCCGTCGGCCTCGGACCGGACAAGGTGGAGTCGATCCTCGGCATGGAGGTGGCCGCACAGATCGCCACGTCCATGGACATCGCCGCCGCGACCAACTCCGGCCGGCCGATCGTGTCCGCCAACCCGGGCCACGCCTCGAGCAGCGCCATCAGGCAGCTGGCGACGCAGCTGACCGGTGAGCCGGTCGCGCCGCTGAGCCGCAACGACGCCGACGCCGCGTCGTCCGACGACAAGTCCGGCCGTCGCTTCCGGATCCGGCGGTGAGTGACGTGTCGAGTCTCGGTGACCGGCTCGCGGCTGCCCGACGGGCGCGGACCAGCGATCACGACCAGACGAGCGTCCCCGCCCAGCTGGTGGACGACGCGGAGGCCCTGGAGGACGGGTACGACCCGGCCGACCACGACCTCTTCCCGCCGGGCCGCCGGATGGCCGATCCCCTGCCGGAGACCGAGCCCGAGGCGCCCGTCGTGGGCCGCCGGATGGCGCCGGTTGAGCAGTCGGTCCAGTCGTTCCAGCCCCAGGCCGTTCCCCAGAGGCCGCAGCTGCAGCCGCAGTCCGGCGCCGCCGCCCGGAAGCAGCTCACCCAGCAGACCGACCGCATGGAGACCGTCAAGGGCACGGTGCACGCCGAGCTGCTCAAGCAGCTCGGTCCGACGTTGTACGCCGCCGACCTCGACCAGCAGGAGCTGGACAAGCGGGTCCGCGCCGTCCTCGCCGACGTGCTGGCCTCGCAGGACCGGCCGCTGAGCAACAGCGACCGGACCCGGATCACCCAGGAGATCAGCGACGACATCCTCGGCTACGGCCCGATCGAGCCCTACCTCCGTGACCCCGACGTCTCCGAGGTCATGGTCAACGGCTTCGACAGCGTCTGGCTCGAGCGGTCCGGCCGGCTGGTGCAGGCCGACGCGCAGTTCAGCGACGAGGCCCACCTGCGTCGCACCATCGACAAGATCGTCTCCCGCATCGGCCGCCGCGTCGACGAGTCCAGCCCGATGGTGGACGCCCGTCTGCCCGACGGAAGCCGCGTCAACGCCGTCATCCCGCCGCTGGCGGTCGACGGCTCCGCGCTGACCATCCGGAAGTTCGCGGCCGACCCGCTCACCGTCCAGAACCTCATCGACTACGGCTCGCTGACGCCGCACACGGCCGCCTTCCTCGACGCGTGCGTCCGCGGCCGGCTCAACGTGATCGTCTCGGGCAGCACCGGCGCCGGCAAGACCACGACCCTCAACGTGCTGTCGTCGTTCATCCCCGACCGACGAGCGGATCGTCACCATCGAGGACGCCGCGGAGCTCCAGCTCAAGCAGGACCACGTCGTCCGCCTCGAGTCGCGCCCGGCGAACATCGAGGGCCGGGGTGCGGTCGACATCCGTGACCTGGTGAAGAACAGCCTGCGCATGCGCCCCGACCGGATCATCGTCGGCGAGGTCCGCGACGCCTCCGCGCTCGACATGCTCCAGGCCATGAACACCGGCCACGACGGCTCCATCTGCACCGTCCACTCCAACGGGCCGCGCGACACCCTGGCCCGCATCGAGACCATGGTGCTGATGGCGGGCATGGACCTGCCGATCCGGGCCATCCGCGAGCAGGTCGCCTCGGCGGTCGACCTGATCGTCCACCAGACCCGGTTCAAGGACGGCGCCCGCAAGATCACCCACATCACCGAGGTGGAGCGGATGGAGGGTGACGTGATCACCCTCCAGGACATCTTCATCTACGACCACTCGGCCGGCTTCGACCACGAAGGTCGCGCGCTCGGCCGCCTGCGCGCCACCGGCCTGCGCCCGAAGTTCCTCGACAAGATGCAGTACGCCAACGTCAACGTCGACCCGCTGCTCTTCGTCTCGGACCGCATCTGATGGCGCGCCGCTCGGTCCTCGCGGTCTCGACCGTGCTCGTCGCGCTTGCGGTCCCGGTCGCCGCCTCCCCCGCACACGCGGCCGACGAGGCGTCGATCACGCACGCGGAGCCCAACCCCGGCGGGGTCCAGCTGCTGGTGTCGGTGCCCGAGGGCAGCGACGTCGACCTCGACAGCGTCAGCGTGACGGTCGACGGCGCCGAGGCAGACGCCGACGGCCGTCCCCGCCGAGTCCGACGACGGCCGTCGAGCGCACCACGATCCTGGTCATCGACACGAGCAACTCCATGCGCGGCGAACGCTTCGAGGCGGCGAAGGACGCGGCGCTGACCTTCCTCGACACGGTGCCCGAGGACGTCCGGGTCGGCGTGGTCACCTTCGCCGACGACGTCGACCGTGCCCTGGAGCCGACGACCGACCGCGGCTGCGGCGGAAGCCGTCATCGGCGACCTCACGCTCAGCCGGGACACCCGTCTCTACGACGGGGTCCTCGGTGCCGTCGACATGGCGGGGACCGAGGGCCAGCGCAGCCTCCTCGTGCTCTCCGACGGCCGCGACACCACCGACACACCTGCTGGACGACGTCACGGACGCCGTGTCCGAGAACGGCGTGCTCGTCGACGTCGTGTCCGTCGGCCGCGCGAGCGCCGAGGACTCCGCTCTCCAGCAGCTGGCCGACGCCGGCGACGGCCAGGTCATCACGGCCGATGCCGAGGCCCTGCGCGAGGAGTTCACCCGCGAAGCGGACATCCTCTCCCGCCAGATCCTCGTCACCGCCGAGCTGCCGGACGCGGTCACCGACGACGAGGCCACCGTCACCGTCACGCTGGCCGCCGAGCCCACCTCCTTGACCGCGCAGGCCTTCGCGGCAGTTCGCAGCGCCGATGAGTCCAGCACGCCCGCGCCCACCACGGCCGCGCCGACCACCGACCGGGGCCTGGCGATCAGCCGGACCTGGATGATGGGCGGCGTCGCGGCGCTGGGCCTGGGCCTCCTGATCCTGCTGGTCGTGCTGCTCGTTCCCCGGAAGAGGCCGGCGATGACGCCCGAGGAGCGTGCCGCGGTCTACACCGACCGCCTGGTCGGACGGCACTCCGGTCCGTCCAAGGCCGAGCACGACCCGGCCCTGACCCAGGCGAAGGACGCCGCCGCCAAGGTCCTGCACCGGAACAAGAGCCTCGAGGACCGGATCGCCCGCCGTCTGGATGGGGCCGGCAGCTCGTTGAAGCCGGCGGAGTGGCTGCTGATCCACATGGGGATCTTCGTGGGCGCGGGCCTCGTCGGCCTGCTGCTCGGCAAGGGCGGCCTGGTCCTCGGGCTGGTGTTCTTCGCGGTCGGCGCGATCGGGCCGTGGGTGTGGCTCTCGATCGCGCCGCAGTCGCCGTCGCAAGGCATTCAGCTCCTCGCTTCCCGACACCCTGCAGCTGATGTCGGGATCCCTGGCGGCGGGTCTGTCGCTGGCCCAGTCGGTCGACACCATCGTCCGCGAAGGCGTGGAACCGATCTCCTCGGAGTTCAAGCGCGTGCTGATCGAGGCCCGTCTCGGCGTCGCTCTCGAGGACGCGCTCGAGGTCGGTTGCCGACCGGTTCGACAGCAAGGACTTCGCCTGGGTGGTCATGGCGATCAAGATCCAGCGTCAGGTGGGCGGCAACCTCGCGGAGCTGCTGGAAACCGTGGCCGCGACCATGCGTGAGCGGGAGTACATGCGGCGCCAGGTTGCGGCACTGTCGGCGGAGGGAAAGCTTTCCGCCTGGGTGCTCGGCGGTCTCCCTCCGCTCTTCATGCTCTACCTGCTGCTCACCAACCGCGACTACGTGATGGTGCTGTTCACCGACCCCATCGGCTGGCTGATGCTCGGCGGCGCGTGCCTGCTGCTCGCCCTCGGCGTGTTCTGGATGAGCCGCCTCGTGAAGGTGGAGGTCTGAGATGACCATGCTCCTGGTCCTCGGTGCCGCGATGGTGCTCGTGGCCATCTACCTCGTGGCCACGGCCATCCCCACCAGCGAGCCCCGGGGCCTGAACCGGTCCCTGGCCGTGCTCGAGGCGATGACCGACGCTCCCGCCGAGCTGACGGCCGAGCTGGAACGCCCGTTCTCCGAGCGGGTGCTCGACCCGTTCCAGGCGCGGGCACTCAAGATCGGGCGTCGCCTGGTCGGAGCCGATGCCGGCGGAGCGGATCCGCCACAAGCTCGACCTCGCCGGGAACCCGGCCGGCTGGACGGTCGACCGGGTGATCGGCGGCAAGGTGATCGGTGCGGTCGCCGGCCTGATCATCGCGCTGGTGTTCTCCCTGATGCTCGGTTCCTCGATCCCGATCAGGCTGCTCGTGGTCGATCGGCGGCACGCTCGCCGGCTTCTTCGCGCCGAACCTGTACCTCTACCAGAAGGCCTACGACCGCTCCGAGAAGCTGCAGCGCGGACTGCCGGACGCGATCGACCTGCTCACGATCAGCGTCGAGTCCGGCCTCGGCTTCGACGCCGCCGTCCAGCAGGTCGCCCGCAACACCGAGGGCCCGCTCGCGGAGGAGTTCTCCCGCGTGCTGCGGGAGATGCAGATCGGGCAGGGCCGGTCCGCCGCCCTGCGTGCGATGGCCGACCGCACCAACGTGCCCGACGTACGGACCTTCGTCAGCGCCATGGTGCAGGCCGACGCCTTCGGCATCCCCGTCGCCCAGGTGCTGCGCGTCCAGTCCAGCGAGGTCCGGATCAAGCGGCGGCAGCGGGCCGAGCAGAAGGCCCAGCAGGTGCCGGTGAAGATCACCATCCCGCTGATCTTCTGCATCCTGCCCACGCTGTTCATCGCGGTCATGGGGCCCGCGGTGATCAACATCATGGACAACTTCAACGAATGAGCACCCACGTCCGGCCACAGTTCGCGCGCCTCGCCGTGGGCGCGCGGGTGTTCGGGCTGGTCGTGCTCTCGGCGTCCGGCGCTGTGGTCGCGCGACGACACCGGCGTGCTCGCGCTGGTCGCCATCGGCACCGTCTGGCTGGCCTCGAGCGTGGCCGAGGAGCTCCGCGTCAACGCGACCGTCGTGTCGCTCGTCGAGGCCGGTGCGGTCGGCACCATCGCCGCGCTGACCATCGACGCCTCGCTCGTGGCCGCTCGGTGCACTCGCCCTCCCGCCGTTCACCGCCGCCCTGCGGCGAGGCCCACGCGGGATGATGCTGGCGCTGTCCGCCGAGCTGATCCCGCTGGTCGTCGCTGAGCGGACTCCTGTACGGCGGCATGAACACCGAGCAGGGCGCCGCCACGTTCACCTGGGTGGTCACGGGAGTCGGGCTCGGCCTGATCGGCGCGTTCCTGCGGGCCGCGCTCGACGTGCGCTGGCGACCCGCTGACGCCGTACCGCCACGCCCAGACCCTGCTCCGCGAGCTGATCGACCTCTCCGGCGGCCTCAGCTCCGGCCTGGACCCGGTGACCCTCGGCGTGGCCATCGCCGCCCGGGTCCGCGACCAGCTCCCGGTGACCGCGCTGGCCGTGCACGTGCCCAGAGGCTCCGCTCTCAGCCCGCTGGTCACCGAGCCCGGCGAGACCCCCGACGCCCTGGCGCGGCTCGAGCTGCTCGCCCACGAGACGGACCGCACCGGCCGCGCCACGCGCGACGGCAACGCGTTCGCGTTCCCGCTGACCAACGACGCAGGAGCTGGTGGCGGTCGTGTCCGGCCTGCTCGACCGACGGGCTGCACCCCGACGCCGTCCGGCTCGAGGCCCGGCTCGGGCGCCTTGCCGCAGCAGCTCGAGCCCATGGCCGTCCAGCTCGACACCGCACTGCTGTTCAGCGCGTTCCGCGACGCCGCCACCACCGACGAACGACGCCGGCTGGCGCGCGAGATGCACGACGGGGTCGCCCAGGAGATCGCCTCGATCGGCTACCTCGTCGACGGCATCGCTGCGCAGTCCGCGTCCGCCGCCCAGGACGCACAGCTGCGGATGCTGCGCGACCGGATCACCCGCGTGGTCGCCGAGGTACGGCGCTCGGTCCAGAGCCTGCGCAGCGAGGTCAGCGAGAGCGACAGCCTCGGTGCCGCCATCGGCCGCATCGCCCGGCACCTCAGCGACAGCTCCGGGATCCCGATCCTGGTCAGTGCCGACGAGCGCACCACCCGGCTGCGCACCGAGGTCGAGGCCGAGCTGCTGCGGATCGCTCAGGAGGCCATGACCAACGCGGTCCGGCACTCCGGCGCCTCCTCGATCGCGGTCCGCTGCAGCGTCGACGCCCCGACGGCCGAGATCGTGGTCCGCGACGACGGCGGCGGGCCTCGGCCCGCGACGCTCCGACTCCCACGGCCTCGAGATCATGCACGAGCGCGCGCGCCTGGTGGGCGCAGCTCTGTCCATCACCGACGGCGTCCCGCACGGCACCGTGCGTGACGGTGCGCCTGCCCGGTCCGGCACGCGAGCACCGACGACGATCTCCGCGACGACGAGAGGGTCACCGTATGAGCGACGGCGACGCCCACACGGGTGCTCCTGGTCGACGACCACGACCTGATCCGTGACGGCCTCTCCATGGTCTTCTCCGCCGAGCCGGCGACCGAGGTGGTCGGTGCCGCCAAGACGGTGGCCGAGGCGCTCGCGATGTACGCCGAGCTCGCAGCCCGACGTCATCGTCACCGACCTGCAGCTGCAGGACGGCACCGGGCTCGACGTCGTCCGGACCGTCCGCACGGGACCGGAGCGAGACCGGCATCGTCGTGCTCACCATGCACGCCGGCGACGACCAGATCTTCGCCGCGATGGAGGCTGGCGCGTCGGCCTTCGTCGGCAAGGACGCGCCCTCCACCGAGGTGGTGAAGGCCGCCAGGCACGCCGCTGTCTCTCCGCGCTCGTTCCTCTGCTCAGGGCTGGCGGAGGCGTTCATGCGGCGCACCAGCTCGGAGTCGACCCGGCTGACCACGCGCGAGCACGACGTACTGGTGCTGCTCGCCGACGGTCTCAGCGCGGCCGAGATCGGCGGCCGGCTGCACCTCAGCGAGTCGACGGTGAAGTCCCACGTCGGCGCACCTCTACCAGAAGCTCGGCGCCGCCAACCGCGCCCAGGCGCTGGTCACGCGCGATGCGGATCGGGCTCCTATCCAGTGGCCCGGGTTCCGTGTCAACCACCAATTTGGGTAAGAAGTAGTCCTTTCGGACTACCGCAGTCGGATCGAACGCCGGATTCGCCGAACTCTTTGCCCAGACACACTTAGATCAGGGCGAAAACTGCCGATTCGCTATCTCGGAAGTACCTTGGGCCAACAAAGGAGAAACACCCATGCTTGACTACCTGCGCACCGTTCTCGCCGCTCACCTGCCGAAGCGTGACGAGCGCGGCGCCTCTGCCGTCGAGTACGGCCTGCTGATCGCCGGCATCGCCGCCCTCATCGTCGTCGTCGTGTTCGCGTTCGGTGACAACATCGACCGCCATCTTCCAGAGACTGCGACACCTGCAACGGCGTCGGCGACCGGCGGCTGCCACCGAGCCGATCCAGCGAGTCTTCACGGTGGCCGCGAGCGCAACGCTCGCGGCCACTGCGATCTCGAACCGTGACAGCCTCGTCGTCCGAGCGGATCTGAGGAGTGGACCATTCGCAGCCCTGTCCGTCGTTCGCCGCGACCCGCACCGAACGCGGTGCCTCGGCCGTCGAGTACGGCCTGTTGATCTCGGGTATCGCCGCGCTGTCGCGCTCGTCGTCTTCGCCTTCGGCGACAACGTCGACGGAGCTGTTCGACCAACACCTGCGAGACGGTGGGCGACGGGACCAGCGCGGCCGGGACATGCGACCTGCTGAGCGCACCATCGAGTTCGTGGGATACCACGAGGCCGCCGGTCATCGACCGGCGGCCTCGTGGCATTTCCGATCAGCCGTCGCGCTCGGCCAGCTGCCGCGCGACCGCGATCCGCTGCAGCGAGGTCGGGTGGCTGCCGAACCAGAACTGCGACAACGCCGGGCGGCGTCGGGTCGCTGAAGGACCGCAGCGCGAGCTGGCGCTGCATCGCGACGAACGCGTCGGAGTCCCCGGTCGTCTCGAGCGCGTCGACGTCGGCCCGGGTCTCGATCTGCCGGCTGACGGTGTTCTCGACCGGGCTCGCCACGAACGTCGCCACGGCGGCCAGGGCCAGCACCAGCGGCACCACGGCCGGGTCGGCCATCGAGAGCCGGCGCCGCTCCCCCATGCGCCCCGCACGACCAGCGACAGCAGGCCGACCCCGAACAGCGCGCCGGCCGCGCCGAGCACCGACCCGGTCACCACGTCGCGGTGCCGGGCGTGCGCGAGCTCGTGGGCGACCACCGACAGGGCCTCTGTCCTCGGGCAGGTCCTCGACGAGGTTGTCGTAGACCACGACCCGTCGGGTGCCGCCGAAGCCGGACACGTAGGCGTTCAGGGTCGTCGTACGCCGCGAGGCGTCCGCCACCAGCACGTCGTCCACCGCCACGCCCTCCTGGTCGGCGAGCTCGAGGATCTGGGTCCGCAGCGACCCGTCGGGCAACGAGTGGAAGTCGTTGAACAGCGGCTCGACCAGCACCGGGTAGACGAACGAGGCGACCAGCACGACCGCCGCCAGCACCCCGCCGGCGACCGCGGGCCAGGCGCGCCGCCAACGTCGGGCGCAGCCGACCAGCACCAGCAGCACCAGCGATGTCGCCACGATCGCCGACCAGCTCGCCCTTCGCGACGTCGAGCAGCCAGGCACCGACCGACTGGGTGGACAGCCCGTAGTCGACGAGGTGCCGGTACGCCGCGTACCCGAGCGGCAGCGTGGCGAGCCGACCGATCAGCGACAGCGCGGCCACGCCCAGCACCACCTGGGCCCACCAGCGTCCGGGCAGCCGCTCGACCAGCCGGCGGCCGGTCGAGGTGAAGCCCAGCCAGCAGGCGACGGCCATCGAGACGGCGAGCGCGCTCCAGCCCCAGACCCTTGCCCACCGCGAGAACTGCTCCGCCGCCGCGATCTGTTCCGGCGTGAAGACGTCACCGGCGGGGGTCGGGTCGGGCATCCCGCCCGGCACCGGGTTCCAGGGGACGAGGACGACCGCCAGCACCAGCAGGGCCACGCCACCCACGAGGGTGACCGCGACCCCGACGCGCGCGTCCGGCCGGCTCGTCCGGTCGCTCATCCGGCGAGGTCCTCGAGCAGGGCCTGCCATCGCGACGTGAGCTCGCGCTCGCCCGAAGCCGAACTCCGAGCGCAGCGCGGCGTCCACCTCGGCGCCGGCATCCACGGCGCGATAGAAGTCCACCAGCGCAGTCTGACCGCCGACGTCGGCCAGGAGCCGGCAGGCCAGCCAGGCCGACTCGTACGACGCCCCGAGGTGTGTGGTCGCGGTGTCGAACTCGGCCTGCCCGGGCAGCTGCGCCGGCGGGCCGTCGGCACGGACCTGCCGGATGATCTGGCCAGCGGTCACGGAGACGGGCAGGTGGACGTCGCGCAGGGCGACGTAGTCGGCGAAGCCCTCCAGCAGCCACAGCGGCATGGTGCTGATCGCCGCGTCCGTGGCCACGTGCACCGCCTCGTGGCTCATCACCACCTGCGCTCCGCGGGGCTTGAGGTTGCCGAACACCTCCGGGTTGACGAAGACGTGGACCGGCCCGTCGGGCGTGAGCGAGCCGTCGGCGGTCGAGGTGACCGCCGCGACCGCGTCGTACTGCCCCGGGTCGCTGTCCAGGGCGCCGTGCAGGGCGGCGAGCGTCGGCGGCACCTCCACCACCAGCCGCGGCCTCCAGCGCGGCAGCACGCCGTGGACGGCCGGCACCGCCGCCTGCGCCAGCGCCTCGAACCGGTCGGCCTCGCGAGCGTCCCCGGCGACGAGGACGAGCGTGCCGGCGTCGCGGCGTACGACGAGCGGGGTGGTCATCCACAGCGGCGAGCGCCGGTCACCACCGCCGACGGAGGTGATCACGGCGCGATCACCGTCGACCCGGAACCCGAACCGCACCTCGGCCAGCGCCGGGGTGGGGTCGAAGCCACGGAACGCCCAGGAGGTGTCGACCGCCGCCTGCCAGGTGCCGTCCTCGGCGACGCCGCCCAGCTCGTCGACGTACCTCAGGGAGAATTCGGCGACCTCGGCCGACGCGGCGTTCTCGGCCAGGGCGACCAGCTGGTCGCGGGCGGCGCTGTCGTCGGCGTCGGCGAGGTCCCCCGCCCGCTCGGGACTGCCCTCCAGGACGGCGTCCTCGAGGCCGCTGAGCGCCTCGCCGGCGAGCGCCGGGCGCCGCGGTCCGGGCGGCACCGCCCGGCGCCGTGGCGACGTACGGGTCGTCGTCGAGCACGAGCCAGGCGAGCAGGCCGGCGACCAGCAGCAGGGACAGCGAAAGGCCGGCCACCCACCAGAGGGGGCGACCGGCCTTTCGGACGTGTTGGTCAGCCAGGGCGAACGGCGCCGGAGTACGGCATGGAGTACAGGCCGGACACCACGACGCCGGTGCTGGGGTTCGCGGCGTGCACGATCGCGCCGTTGCCGATGTACATGCCGACGTGGCTGATCGGCTGGTAGTAGAAGACCAGGTCGCCCGGCTGCAGGGCACCGGACGCGATGTGCGGGCCGGAGCCGTACTGGGCGCTCGAGGAGTGCGGGAGGCCGACGCCGGCCTGGGCCCACGCCATCATCGTCAGGCCCGAGCAGTCGAAGGAGCTGGGGCCCGCGGCGCCGTAGGAGTAGCTGTCGCCGACCTGGGCCATGGCGTAGCTGACCGCGGCACCGGCGCGACCGGAGGCCGGGACGTTCGTGGGCACGCGCATCGTGCTGCTGCGGGAGGCGAGCATGCGCTCACGCTCCTCGGCCTCGAGCCGGTCGAGGAGGGACTGGGCCTCGGCCAGCTTCTTGTCGATGGTCGCCTTCTCGCGGCCGAGCTGGTCCTTGATCTTGGCGACCTCGTCGGCACGCTTCTGCGTGGCCCGGGCGCGGATGTCGAGCGCCTTGGCCTCGCGGGCGTAGTCGGAGAAGAGCTGGTCCTGGTAGTCGTTGAAGGCCGACATGGTGGACAGCTGGGAGAGGAAGGCCTGGGGGTCCTCGGACACCACGACCTGGCCCATCGCCGAGAGACCCTCGCCCTGGTACTGCCGGACGACGGCCTCCTGGACCTGCTCCTGGACCACGGCGAGCCGCTGGTCCTGGCGCTTCTCGTCGGCCTCGACGGCCCCGAGGTCGCGCTCGAGCTCGGTGAGCTCCAGCTTGGCGTCGTTGTACCGCTCCGAGGCCTGCTCGGCCTCGTGGTACAGGCGGTCGACCCGGGACTCGACGTCCTCGATGTCGGGGTCAGCCTGGGCGGTTCCGGGGACGAATCCGATGGCGGCGGCCATCGCCAGGGCGGACAGGGCAGTGATGAATCGCTTCCGACCGTTCAACACGAGCGGGCGGTCTCCCTTGCGTGTCGTACGCCTACCGGGTGAGCTGACGGATTCGGGCACGACATTGCCCTACCCCTGCTCCACAGCCCGCAAACACTCGACTGCCTCACAGGGGATTCACCCCAGAGGAAACGTGGTTCCCCGGCTCCTCCACCACGCGGGTGCGCGGCTTCGGACTCGGCGCGGCACCCGCGCGAATCCGGACTGATCCACTTCCACGGGCGCCTGAGCGGTACACCCTAGTAGCCGGTCCGGGTGGCGACCAAGTCGGGGCCCGGCGTGGTGTGGAGATTCACCGAATCGGGGCATGTCGCACGCTATGCGGACTCGGTCGCGGGTGGTTCCACGGGCTCCACCAGCCGCAGCGGCGGCACCAGCCCGCCCTCGGCGAGCACGTCGAGTGCGCGGCGTTCCTCGTCGTCGAACGTCAGCTCGGGGGGCGGCCCCAGCAGCACCGTCACCACGCAGTCGTGGCAGGCCAGCCCGCGCACCACGCAGGTGTCGCAGTCGATTCTCGTCGTCATGTCGATGACGGTCCCAGTGACCACCGACAGTCCGGTCCCGGGTCGCCGCCCACCCCGCGTGTCGCCCGCTCAGCCGGTGCGCGAGAGCAGCGCGATCAGCGCCTCCGCCGCCACCGACCGCGCCCCGCTGCGGACGACGTCGCGCGCGACGGCCTGGTCGCTGGTCACGACGACCACGACCCGGCCCTCGGGCTCGGCCGCGACCAGGTCGCGGATCACGTCGTCGGCGATCACGCCCTCGGGACTGAACCGCACCTTCACCCCGCGAGGGGAGCTGACCACGGGCCGCGAGGAGGAGGCGCCGCGTCGAAGACGACGGTGGTCTCCACGCCCGTCCTGGCGACGAGGGGCGCCAGCCCGTTGAGCAGGCGGATGCGCTGGGCCTCCAGCGACGAGGATCCCCAGGCCGTCTTGCTGACGTTGTAGCCGTCGACGATCAGGCGGGCGCGCGGCATCGTGAGGTACTGCTCGAGGAGCGCTGGGCTGGCCGGTCCGAGCGCGCCCGCGGAGGTCGGCGTACGGGAGCCCTCCTGCGCCAGCTCGCCCTCGACCCGGTCGGCCGGCGCCCCGGCCGCCTGCGGCAGCGCGAGCTCGCGGCGCAACCCGCTCGCCGCATCGATCACGGTGTCGAGCAGCAGCCGCGCGCGGATCGTCGCCTCGTCGCGGTCGGTGCGTGCTGCGCGGCGCTCGCTCTGGGCCTCGGCGTCGAGCCGGTCGACCTGGGCGCGCAGCTGGCGGATCTCCTTCTCGCCGGCCGTCGACGCGATCTCGGCCCGCCGGCGGGCCTCGTCGGCCGCCGCCTCGGCCTTCTCGGCGGCGGCGTTGGCGTCCCGCAGGGCGTTGCGCGTCTCGCCCAGGGTCCGCCGCAGCCGGGTGTTCTCGGTCTTCAGGTCGGCGAGCTCGGTGCGGTGCGCGCGTGCGTGCGTCGCGCAGCGCCTGCTCGGCACCCTCGAGCCTTGGCTCGCAGCCGCTCGAGGTCGCCCTCGCGGGCCGCGCCGGTCGTGGTGGCACGCTCGGCGACCCGCGACACGGCGTCGGCCAGCACGCCTTCCCACCCCTCGGGGCGGAGCAGCCAGGCCAGGGCTGCCAGCTCGACCGGGTCGGCGTCACGAGGCGCGTCGGTGAGGTCGGCGAGCGGCGCGGGCAGCTTGCCGACCACCTGGGCGGACACCCGCTCCCGGAAGTCGTCGTCGGCCTCGAGGGCGGCGACGATGGCCGTGCCACCGAGCCGGGCCCGGCGGGCGGGCGCGAAGTCGGCGACCTTCCGCAGCGACGCGGGCAGCTTCGGCACCGAGGGAAGGACGTCGGCGGTCAACCCCAGGACCCGGCTCCGTACGTCGTCCGGGAGCCCGGCCAGTCCTGCGGGAGAGTTGTCCACCGACATGGCACGGCCCGTACGTCAGCCGGTGGCCGCGTCGTCGGAGACCTCCGCGCGCAGCACGACCTCGATCGCGTCCGCGCGGCCGCACCAGCGGCAGGTCACGGACTCCACGGTCTCTCCCTCGACCTCGGTCTCCTCGACGCGGTGCTCCCCCGCCAGGTCGAAGTGCCAGAACTCGCTGGTACGGCGGGTGCGCCGTACGTCGAAGCGGGTCAGGTTGCCGCATCCGGCGCACCGCCACCGCTGGGTGGCGTCGGGGATCGCGGGGGTCTCGGGGCTCACAGGGCTCCTTGTCGTCGATACGTCGTCGATGCGTGCTTTCCAGCGTAGGGCCTCGGCCTCCGCGCGCCGCGCACCGTTTGTCGGTACCCACATCTAGCGTCGTCAACGTGAGCAGTGCGGTTCAGGGTGCGACCTCCCGCTGGGAGTCGCAACGCAGTTTCGACGAGCTGGGCCGTCCGCTGCGCGACCTGACCTTCTGCGTGGTCGACCTCGAGACGACCGGCAGGCTCCGCCGAGGGCGGCTCGATGATCACCGAGATCGGCGCCGTCAAGGTGCGCGGCGGCGAGGTGCTCGGCGAGTTCCAGACGCTGGTCAACCCCCACACCGAGATCCCGGCGTTCATCGCCGTGCTCACCGGCATCACCAACACGATGGTCGCCGACGCGCCGCCGATCGAGTCCGCGCTCCCCGCCTTCCTCGAGTTCGCCGCCGGCTGCGTCCTGGTCGCCCACAACGCGCCGTTCGACGTCGGTTTCCTGAAGTACTTCGCCGAGCGACAGGGCCGGCCGTGGCCGCGCTTCGAGGTGCTCGACACCGCCAAGCTGGCGCGCCGCGTGATCACCCGCGACGACGCCCCCAACTGCAAGCTCTCCTCGCTGGCCCGGGCCTTCAACTCCGGCACCGTCCCCAACCACCGGGCCCTCGCCGACGCGCGGGCCACGGTCGACGTGCTGCACGGCCTGATGGAGCGCCTCGGCGGGCTCGGCGTCCACACGCTCGAGGAGCTCCAGACGTTCTCGTCCCGCGTCAGCACCGCCCAGCGCAAGAAGCGCCACCTGGCCGAGGGGCTGCCGCACGCCCCGGGTGTCTACCTCTTCCGCGACGACCGCGCCCGGGTCCTCTACGTCGGCACCTCCCGCGACCTGCGCACCCGCGTCCGTTCCTACTTCACCGCCTCCGAGACCCGGTCCCGGATGGGCGAGATGGTCGGCCTTGCCTCGTCGGTGACCGGCATCGAGTGCGCCACGCCGCTCGAGGCCGAGGTGCGCGAGCTCCGGCTGATCGCCGAGCACAAGCCGCGCTACAACCGCCGGTCGCGGTTCCCCGAGAAGGTGCACTTCATCAAGCTCACCCGCGAGCCCTGGCCGCGGCTGTCGCTGGTGCGCCGGGTGCTCGACGACGACGCCGACTACCTCGGCCCGTTCGGGTCCAAGAAGAGCGCCGAGAAGTGCCTGGCCGCGCTGCACGACACCTTCCCCGTCCGGCAGTGCTCCGACCGGCTCGGGCGCGACCCGTCGCGCTCGCCGTGCGTGCTCGCCGAGATGGGGCGCTGCCTCTCGCCGTGCGACGGCAGCGCCGACGCCACGTCGTACGCCGCGGTCGTCCGCCGCCTGCGCGACACCCTGCTGCGCGACCCCGACGACGTCGTCGAGACCATCAACCGGCGGATGGCCGACCTCGCCGCCGACGAGCGGTTCGAGGAGGCCGGACGTCCATCGCGACCGGCTGGCCGCGTTCGTCCGCGCCGCCGCGCGCACCCAGCGGCTGAGCGCGCTGACCCGCTGCCCCGAGGTCGTGGCCGGCCGCCGCGAGGACGACGGCCGCTGGGCGGTCCACGTCGTCCGCCACGGGCGGCTCGCCGCCGCCGGCGTGATCCCGCCCGGCGCCGACGCCCACCAGTACGTCGCCGGGCTGTGCGCGTCCGCCGAGACCGTCGGCGACCGCCCCAGGACCGGTGCCGGCCGCGACGGCCGAGGAGACCGAGAAGGTGCTGCGCTGGCTGGAGTCGCCCGGGCGTCCGGCTGGTCGACGTCGAGGGCGAGTGGACGTGCCCGCTCGCCGGCGCCACCCGCCACCTGGCGCTCCACGACGCGGTCCAGCAGTCGCGGACCTCGCTGGTCCCGTTCGACGACCGCCGCGACCTGACGACCGTGCACCAGCCGGTTCGTTAAGCGCTCGGCGCCATGATCACCGCCATCGTGTTCGTCAAGGCCGACGTCGCCCGCATCCCCGAGGTGGCCGAGCAGATCGCCGACCTCGACGGCATCAGCGAGGTCTACTCCGTCACCGGCCAGATCGACCTGATCGCGATGGTCCGCGTCCGCGACCACGACGACGTCGCGGCCGTGGTCGCCGACCGGCTGAACAAGGTCCCCGGCGTCACCTCGACCGAGACCCACATCGCCTTCCGCGCCTACTCCCGCCACGACCTGGAGTCGGCGTTCTCGATC